>NZ_CP050508.1:0-5598454 GCF_012029655.1 Klebsiella terrigena | reverse complement strand
GGCGGACTCCACTCGAACATAAAATCGATATAAAGAAAAAAAGAAACAATCGTGATTGTTGGCACACGTCGACCAGACCCTGCATAAGCCGAAAAGCCCCTGCACAAAAGGGGTGACGTGCGAACCGCTATCTGCGGTTTTTGTCCGATGCGGATCCGGGGATCGCGATCGGGACCGGGGATCATAGCCTAAACTGAAAAAGATATCTTGTGTTTCTCAACAGATTCTTCCCGTTTTATCCACAGGAAGGATCGAAGCCGGGTAAGTGTAATCGATCCTGGGAAGGGTGGGACACGATTTCGCCCGCATATTGGAAAAATTAATGAGCTATGCCGGTTTTGGGCCTAAACGATCTAACAAAGATCCCCTGCGATCCTTGCGCTTTACCCGTCAGGCCGTATAATCCTCCACCCGGTGCGTAATGCCCGTTTTCCGCAGCCTGTCTCAGCTCATTTTTTGTGCGACAAGGTGTGAGAAATAAGGAAAGAGAATTGACTCCGGAGTGTACAATTATTACAATCCGGCCTCTTTAATCACCATCGCTGAGGCGTTAGTCGTTCGAAGTTCGTTCGGGTATACGCAAAAGTCAGTGAAATAATTCAAGTTTAGGTAGAAACCGCCATGAAACGCACTTTTCAACCGTCTGTACTGAAGCGCAACCGTTCTCACGGCTTCCGTGCACGTATGGCTACTAAAAATGGTCGTCAGGTTCTGGCACGTCGTCGTGCTAAAAGCCGTTCCCGTCTGACCGTTTCCAAGTAATAAAGCTAACCCTGCGTGGTTAAGCTAGCATTTCCCAGGGAGTTACGTTTGTTAACTCCCACTCATTTCACTTTCGTCTTCCAGCAGCCACAACGGGCTGGCACGCCGCAAATCACCATCCTCGGCCGCCTGAATTCGCTGGGGCATCCCCGCATCGGTCTTACTGTCGCCAAGAAAAACGTCAAACGCGCGCATGAACGCAATCGGATTAAACGTCTGACGCGTGAAAGCTTCCGTTTACGTCAGCATGAACTCCCGCCAATGGATTTCGTGGTGGTGGCAAAGAAAGGGGTTGCCGAACTCGATAACCGTGCTCTCTCGGAAGCGTTGGAAAAATTATGGCGCCGCCATTGTCGCCTGGCTCCCGGGTCCTGATAGGCCTTATACGGGTCTATCAGCGCCTGATTAGTCCGCTACTCGGGCCGCATTGTCGTTTCACTCCAACCTGCTCAAGCTACGGAATTGAGGCATTGCGCAGGTTTGGGGTGGTAAAAGGCAGTTGGTTGACAGTGAAACGCGTATTAAAATGCCACCCTTTACACCCTGGTGGTGACGATCCCGTCCCGCCTGGACCATTTGATACCAGAGAACACTAACGATGGATTCGCAACGCAATCTTCTTATCATCGCTTTGTTGTTCGTGTCTTTCATGATCTGGCAAGCCTGGGAGCAGGATAACAATCCGCAAGCCCAGCAGCAGCAGACCACGCAGACAACGACCACAGCAGCGGGTAGCGCCGCCGACCAGGGCGTACCGGCCAGTGGCCAGGGGAAACTGATTACGGTTAAAACAGACGTGCTTGATCTGACCATCAACACCCGCGGTGGTGATGTTGAGCAGGCGCTGCTTCCGGCTTACCCGAAAGCACTTAAGTCTACCGAACCGTTCCAGCTACTGGAGACCACTCCGCAGTTTATCTATCAGGCTCAGAGCGGTTTAACCGGTCGTGATGGCCCGGATAACCCGGCGAATGGCTCTCGTCCGCTGTATAACGTCGATAAAGATGCGTTTGTGCTGGCCGATGGCCAGAACGAAATCGTCATTCCGCTGACGTACACCGACAAAGCCGGCAACGTATTCACCAAAACGTTCACCCTGAAACGTGGTGAGTATGCGGTGAATGTAGGCTACAACGTACAGAACGTCGGCGAAAAACCGTTGGAGATCTCCACCTTCGGTCAGCTGAAACAGTCTGCTAACCTGCCAACCGCACGCGATACGCAAACCGGTGGCCTGTCTACGATGCACACCTTCCGCGGTGCCGCGTATTCAACCGCAGATACGAAGTACGAAAAATACAAATTCGATACCATCGTCGATAACGAAAACCTGAACGTCAGCACCAAAGACGGTTGGGTTGCCATGCTGCAGCAGTACTTTACTACCGCATGGGTTCCGCAGAATAGCGGTACCAACAGCTTCTACACCGCTAACCTCGGTAACGGTATCGTCGCTATTGGTTACAAATCTCAGCCGGTTCTGGTACAGCCAGGTCAGGTTGATAAGCTGGAAAGCGTGCTGTGGGTCGGCCCGGCAATTCAGGACAAAATGGCTGCCGTTGCGCCGCACCTGGATCTGACCGTTGACTACGGCTGGCTGTGGTTTATTTCTCAGCCGCTGTTCAAGCTGCTGAAATGGATCCATAGCTTCCTCGGCAACTGGGGCTTCTCGATCATCGTTATTACCTTTATCGTTCGTGGCATCATGTACCCGCTGACCAAAGCGCAGTACACCTCCATGGCGAAGATGCGTATGCTGCAGCCGAAAATTCAGGCAATGCGTGAGCGTCTGGGCGATGATAAACAGCGTCAAAGCCAGGAAATGATGGCCCTGTATAAAGCGGAGAAGGTTAACCCGCTGGGCGGCTGCTTCCCGCTGATTATCCAGATGCCAATCTTCCTTGCGCTGTACTATATGCTGAGCGCCTCGGTTGAACTGCGTCATGCGCCGTTTATCCTGTGGATCCACGACCTGTCTGCACAAGACCCGTACTACATCCTGCCGATCATCATGGGCGCAACGATGTTCTTCATTCAGAAGATGTCGCCGACGACCGTGACCGACCCGATGCAGCAAAAGATCATGACCTTTATGCCGGTCATCTTCACGGTGTTCTTCCTGTGGTTCCCGTCTGGTCTGGTGGTTTACTACATCGTCAGCAACCTGGTCACCATTATCCAGCAGCAGCTGATTTACCGTGGTCTGGAGAAACGTGGCCTGCATAGCCGCGAGAAGAAAAAATCCTGATTATTTTCATTCTTCAAGCCGCAGATGCGTTGGCTTCGTTAGTTCGCCCCGGTCGCTGACATCAGTCAGCTTTCGGGGCCTCACTAGCCAGCCGTCTTTCTGTAACTTGAATGAGTGAGAGTATCTACGGTAGAGTTAATGCCAGAGAAGGCGGTCAATAGACCGCCTTTTTTACATTTACATAGAGAGTCATCATGAGCCATAACGACACTATCGTCGCCCAGGCAACCCCACCGGGACGCGGTGGTGTGGGCATTCTGCGCATCTCTGGCCTGAAGGCGCGCGAGGTTGCAGAGGCGGTCCTCGGCAAGCTGCCAAAGCCGCGCTATGCCGACTACCTGCCGTTCAAGGACGTTAACGGAACGGCGCTGGATCAGGGCATCGCCCTGTGGTTCCCGGGGCCAAACTCCTTTACCGGCGAAGACGTCCTCGAGCTGCAGGGGCACGGCGGCCCGGTCATTCTCGATCTGCTGCTCAAACGCATCCTGACGCTTCCGGGCCTGCGCATTGCTAACCCGGGAGAGTTCTCCGAACGCGCGTTTCTCAATGATAAGCTCGACCTGGCTCAGGCCGAGGCTATTGCTGACCTGATTGACGCCAGCTCCGAGCAGGCGGCGCGTTCGGCGCTGAACTCGCTGCAGGGCGCCTTCTCCGCGCGCGTTAACCACCTGGTGGAAGCGCTGACGCACCTGCGTATCTACGTCGAAGCGGCCATCGACTTCCCGGATGAGGAAATTGATTTTCTCTCCGACGGCAAAATAGAGGCCCAGCTTAACGACGTGATGGCCGATCTCGACGCGGTTCGCGCCGAGGCCCGTCAGGGCAGCCTGCTGCGTGAAGGAATGAAGGTGGTGATTGCCGGGCGCCCTAACGCCGGGAAATCGAGCCTGCTGAACGCGCTGGCCGGGCGTGAAGCCGCTATTGTGACGGATATCGCCGGCACCACCCGCGACGTGCTACGCGAGCATATCCACATCGACGGCATGCCGCTGCACATCATCGATACTGCCGGTCTGCGCGACGCCAACGATGAGGTTGAACGCATCGGTATCGAGCGCGCGTGGCAGGAAATCGCCCAAGCCGACCGGGTGCTGTTTATGGTGGATGGCACCACTACCGACGCCGTCGACCCTGCGGAGATCTGGCCGGACTTTATCGAACGCCTGCCGGCAAAGCTGCCGATTACCGTGGTGCGCAATAAAGCCGACGTCACCGGCGAAACGCTGGGCCTGAGTGAAGTAAATGGTCACTCGCTTATTCGCCTGTCGGCGCGTACCGGCGAGGGCGTTGAGGCGCTGCGCAATCATCTTAAGCTGAGCATGGGCTTCGAGACTAACATGGAGGGCGGCTTCCTCGCCCGCCGTCGCCACCTGCAGGCGCTGGAAGCAGCGGCTAACCATCTGCAGCAGGGTAAGGCCCAGCTGCTTGGCGCATGGGCCGGCGAGCTGCTGGCTGAAGAGCTGCGGCTCTCACAGCAGGCCTTAAGCGAAATTACCGGCGAATTTACCTCTGACGATCTGCTGGGGCGCATTTTCTCCAGCTTCTGTATTGGTAAGTAACCGCGCCTCGCGTAGTCCGTAAACGTTCACTAACCCGCATTAACCGGCTGTTGATGCGGGTTTTTACTTTTTAAGTCCCCCGTTTTTCCTCCCAGGAAATCATTGTTGTCCAAATGGCAACTCGTACTGGCAGGCATTCACCATTACTCTGTACGGCACTATTATCGCGAGGGGTTCTATGGCACGCTTTCTGATCTGTGGTTTTGCGCTGGTTTTGCTCTATCCATCCGGCATTGATATGTATTTGGTTGGTCTGCCGAAAATTGCGCAGGATCTGGGGGCCAGCGAGGCGCAGCTGCATATTGCCTTCTCGGTCTACCTGGCGGGTATGGCCACCGCGATGCTCTTTGCCGGGCGCATTGCCGACAGGTCCGGACGCAAGCCGGTCGCTATATTTGGCGCCTTTATCTTTATTCTGGCCTCCCTGCTGTGCTCGCTGGCGCATACCAGCACCCTTTTCCTGATCGGTCGCTTTATTCAGGGCATTGGCGCCGGCAGCTGCTACGTGGTGGCTTTTGCGGTGCTGCGCGATACCCTCGACGACCGGCGGCGAGCCAAGGTGCTGTCGCTCCTCAACGGCATTACCTGCATTATCCCGGTGCTGGCACCGGTGCTGGGCCATCTGATTATGCTTAAGTATCCGTGGCAAAGCCTGTTTTACACCATGACCGGCATGGGCGTGATGGTCGGTCTGCTGTCGATCTTCGTGCTGCGGGAAACGCGTCCAACCGTGCTGCCAAACGAGGCGGATCGGCAACCCGCCGGCTCCGAATCGCTGCTGAACCGCTTTTTCCTCAGCCGGGTGATCATCACCACCCTTAGCGTCACCGCCATCCTCACCTACGTGAACGTTTCGCCGGTGCTGATGATGGAGGAGATGGGCTTCGACCGCGGAAAATACTCGATGGCGATGGCGCTGATGGCGCTGATCAGCATGGCCGTCTCGTTCTCCACGCCCTTTGCGCTCACCCTGTTTAAGCCGCGCACCCTGATGCTGACCTCGCAGGTGATGTTCTTTATTGCCGGGGTGCTGCTCAGCCTCGCCACCAGCCAAACGGTGACCATGCTGGGGCTGGCGCTGATTTGCGCGGGCTTCTCCGTTGGCTTCGGCGTGGCAATGAGCCAGGCGCTGGGGCCGTTTACCCTGCGCGCCGGCGTCGCCAGCTCCGCGCTGGGTATCGCTCAGGTCTGCGGCTCTTCGCTGTGGATTTGGCTGGCCGCCGTCGTAGGCTTAAGCGCAATGAATATGCTGATCGGGATCCTCATTGGCTGTAGCATAGTCAGCATTGTGCTGATTGTGGCCGCTGCCCCCGCACGGGCCGCGCAAAATTATGAAGAAACCCCTGTCGAGTCTCGATCTTAATTTATTACTCTGCCTGCAGCTCTTAACTCAGGAGCTCAGCGTCACCCGCACGGCGAAACGGATGAACGTTTCGCCGTCGGCGGTGAGCAAGTCGCTGGCCAAACTCCGCACCTGGTTCGACGATCCGCTATTCGTTAAGACGCCTCTCGGCCTGACGCCAACTCCGCTGATGACCAGCATGGAGCAGGATCTGGCGGACTGGATGCAGATGGGCAACCAGATCCTCGATAAGCCGCATCACGCCACGCCCAGCGGCCTGAAGTTCGAGCTGGCGGCGGAAATGCCGCTGATGATGATCCTCTTTGATACCCTTGCCCGGCAGATCTACCAGCGCTATCCCCAGGCGCTGATCCGCCTGCGCGGCTGGGACTATGACTCGCTGGACGCCATTATTCGCGGCGAGGTTGATATTGGATTTTGCGGGCGGGAAACGCACCCGCGCTCACGGGAGCAGCTGAGCCAGCTGCCGTGGTATATCGATTTCGAGGTGCTGTTTACCGACCTGCCGCAGGTGTGGCTGCGCGCGGATCATCCGGCCCTCAGCGAAGAGTGGAATCTGGAGACATTTTTACGCTATCCGCATATCAATATCAGCTGGGAGCAAATCGATACCTGGGCGCTGGACGACGTTTTGCAGGATTTGGGGCACAAGCGCACCGTCGCCCTGACCCTGCCGGGCTTTGAGCAATCGCTATTTATGGCCGCCCAGCCGGATCACCACATGCTGGCGACGGCGCCGCGCTACTGCCACCACTATAACCGCCAGCACCAGCTGCCGCTGGTGTCGCGCCCCCTCCCTCTGGAGCCCCAGCTGCTGGAAAAAGTCCGGGTGCCGTTCGTCCTGCTGTGGCATAAGCGCAACAGCTACAACCCCAAAATCGTCTGGCTCAGGGAAGCCCTGAAACGACTCTATACGGACCCGCTATAGCGGCGTTAAACGTATCACCCTCTCTTTGTTACGCAAGAATTTGTAAAATTCACATAATCCCCCTTTTCAAGGGATGATTTCCGCATTAAAACCTATCAATTCCAGGCGATAATGTAATTCTCAATTTTTATCTCTGACCATTAATCACGGAGCGACGAATGGCAACGCATTTTGCAAGAGGGATACTGAGCGCAAGGGAGCCGCTATCAACGCGCCTGTCGGCGGCCTGTCATCAAACCGCACGACGTTTGCCGGAGTACCGACAAACCCGCTACTGCGCGTCGCGGTCGCTGCTCGCAGAGCTGCTGTTTATGCTGTACGGCATTAGCGAGCTTCCCGAGATCATCAGAGAAGCCGACGGCAGGCCGGTCTTTCGCGACCGCCACCTTCCCCGCTTTTCCATTTCATATGCCGGAAATATCGTTGGCGTCACGCTGACAACGGAAGGCGACTGCGGCCTGGACATGGAACTGCAGCACGCTTCTCGCGGCGTGCATCCGCTGCACGACGCCAATCGGTATGTTTTCAACAGCAACGAAAATCTCTGGATTAACAACCAGCACGATCCTGATGAAGCTCGCGCCCAGCTGGTCGCGCTGCGCCGCAGCGTCCTCAAGCTCACCGGCGAAGCGCCCGTGCGCCTGCAGCTGCTGCCAGGCGCAGGTCGGCTGCGTACCGCCAACATGCAGCCCATAGAGGCGCTCTGCGACGCCGAGTCGGTGCTGGTCTGGTCCATTGCCGCTACGCCGGGTATCGGCCAGCTTAAAGTCTGGGAATACGCGGGTAGCGACGGCTGGCGAACCCTGCCGGATGCCCAGGCGCGCGCGAAAGAGCCCTCAGCCCGCCTGATGCGCTTCACCAGCCTGCCGGTGGAAAAAGCACTCTCCCTCAACTGACCGGTTCGTCCGGCCATCATGATGCAAAGGAGCAATTATGTCTGATACGTTGAAAGTTGTTACGTTACTCGGAAGTCTGCGCAAAGAGTCGTTTAATGGCATGGTTGCACGCACCCTGCCGGGCATCGCGCCTGCGGGGATGGCGATCTCCGCGCTGCCGTCGATTGGCGACATTCCGCTATACGATGCGGATGTTCAGCAGGAAGAGGGATTCCCGCAAAGCGTGCAGGAGATTGCGCGCCAGATTCGCGAAGCGGATGGGGTGGTCATCGTGACGCCGGAGTATAACTACTCGGTTCCCGGCGGCCTGAAAAATGCGATTGACTGGCTATCTCGCCTGCCTGAACAGCCGCTCTCAGGGAAGCCGGTACTGATCCAAACCAGCTCGATGGGCGCTATCGGCGGCGCGCGCTGCCAGTATCACCTGCGGCAGATTCTGGTGTTCCTCGACGCGATGGTGATGAACAAGCCTGAGTTTATGGGTGGGGTTATTCAGAACAAGGTCGATCCGCAGTCGGGAGAAGTGGTCGATCAGAGCACGCTCGATCATCTCAGCGGACAGCTGAGCGCCTTTGGCGACTATATTCAGCGCGTTAAAGCCTAGGTGATAACCCTCTCCCTGTTGGGAGAGGGTTGAGTGCGGGCAAATCAGTGGGCGTCGATAAACACAATTTTCAGCACGAACAGCAGTGATACGATAATCACGCACGGGCTGAGGTCGCGCAGGCGGCCGGTGCCAATCTTCATCACGCAGTAGGAGATAAAGCCCAGGGCGATACCTTCGGTAATGGAGAAGCTAAACGGCATCATCACCGCGGTAATGAACGCCGGTACCGCTTCCGTCAGATCGTCCCACTTCACGCGCGACAGGCTGGAGGTCATCAGCACGCCAACGTAGATTAACGCACCGGCGGCAGCGTAGGCTGGCACCATTCCCGCCAGCGGCGACAGGAAAATCACCAGCAGGAACAGAATACCGACAACTACCGCCGTCAGGCCGGTACGTCCGCCGACGGAGACGCCGGAGGAGGATTCGATATAGGCCGTGACCGACGAGGTGCCGATAAAGGAGCCCGCTACGGAAGAGACGCTGTCCACGAACAGCGCCTGCTTCATGCGCGGGAATTTACCTTTCTCATCGGCAAGACCGGCTTTATCCGTCACCCCAATCAGGGTACCGGAGGAGTCAAACAGGTTGACCAGCATAAAGGAGAAGATAACGCCGGCCAGGCCAAGATTAAACGAACCGGCTAAATCAACATGACCGACAACCGTCATCACGCTCGGCGGCGCAGAAACAATGCCGGTGTAGTGAACATCACCCAGCATCCAACCCAGCAGCGTTGTCACCACGATAGAAACCAGGACCGCCGCGTGGATGTTACGCGACGCCAGAATGGCGATGATGAAGAAGCCAAGGATCCCCAGCAGCACGCTGTGGGAGGTCAGGTTACCGATGCTGACCAGCGTGTCTTTGTTGGCAACGATCACTCCCGCATTTTTCAGCCCCATCATACCGATGAACAGGCCGATACCGCTGGTGATGCCCACCCGCAGACTCATCGGAATATTGGCGATCATCCAGTAGCGTACGCGGAAAATCGTCAGCAGCAGCAGGCCGACGGCGCCCCAGAAAATGGCCCCCATCCCCACCTGCCACGGCAGGCCCATTGCCTGAACCACCACAAAGGCAAAGAAGGCGTTAAGGCCCATTGCCGGCGCCAGGGCGACGGGCAGGTTAGCAAACAGCCCCATCATAATACTGCCGAATGCCGCGATCAGGCAGGTCGTCACAAACACAGCGCTGGTATCCATACCCGCCACGCCGAGAATCTGTGGGTTAACAAAAACAATGTAGACCATCGTCAGGAAGGTGGTGAAACCTGCGATCGCTTCGGTGCGTGCCGTCGTGCCATGTTCACGCAGCTTGAACACGCGCTCCAGCAGACCCTGGCCAGAAGACTGGCTGGTTTGTTGTTGACTCATTATCGGTTTCCGAACAAAGGAGGGAAAATTCGAGGCTATCCTATACCAAAATGCGACACCTGGTGCAGTTGTGTGTTAATTTTTTTTCATTGCTTTTGCTTATACGGCAACGATTGCGTCACGCAAATCTGCATTACGAAAACGTTAAACTTGTTAAAATGGAAACAGCATGTCCCCAATAGAAGCCCTGTTTTTCGACTGTGACGGCACGCTGGTCGACAGCGAAGTGATCTGTTCCCGCGCCTATGTTCACATGTTCAAAGAGTTCGGCATTACGCTAGATTTAGAAGAGATCTTTAAGCGCTTCAAAGGCGTAAAGCTCTACGAAATCATCGATACCATCAACGAGGAGTACGGCGTTGGCCTGCAAAAGGCGACGCTTGAACCGGTCTATCGTGACGAGGTGGCGCGCCTGTTTGATTCGGAGCTGGAGGCTATCGCCGGCGCTGAAGCGCTGCTGGACGCGGTGACCGTTCCCCAGTGCGTGGTCTCGAACGGCCCGGTCAGCAAAATGCAGCACTCGCTCGGCAGAACCGGCATGCTGCACCATTTCCCCGACAGGCTGTACAGCGGCTACGATATTCAGCGCTGGAAGCCCGATCCGGCGCTAATGTTCCACGCGGCGAAAGCGATGAACGTTAACGTCGAAAACTGCATTCTGGTGGATGACTCCAGCGCCGGGGCCCGGTCGGGAATTGCTGCCGGAATGGAGGTGTTCTACTTCTGCGCCGATCCGCACAATCCGCCGATCGAGCATCCGAAAGTGACGATGTTTACCGATTTAGCGCAGCTTCCGGCGCTGTGGAAAGCGCGGGGCTGGGAAGTTACCCGTTAAGCTCCCGGCGTCGCTGCGCTCGGCCGGGCCAGGGTTTCGCGAGATCCCGTTACCCCGGCCAGCGTCGCGCGGCCGGGGAGCGGTGGTTACTCTTTCGGATCTTTACCCGCCAGCAGCTTATCCAGCTCATCGCCGCCAACGTGGCGGAAGTCCTGGCCTTTGACGAAGTAGAAGATATATTCGCAGATGTTCTGGCAGCGGTCGCCGATGCGCTCAATCGAGCGGGCGCAGAACAGGGCGGTCAGCACGCTCGGAATCGTACGTGAATCTTCCATCATATAGGTCATCAGCTGACGCACGATGCCTTCATACTCCTGATCCACTTTCTTATCTTCACGATAGATACGCACGGCTTCGTCCAGATCCATTCGCGCAAAGGCATCGAGCACATCGTGCAGCATCTGCACGGTGTGGCGGCCGAGCGACTCCAGGCTCACCAGCAGCGGCTGATGCTGCTGGGAGAACTTCTCCAGCGCCGTGCGGCAAATTTTATCCGCCACGTCGCCGATACGTTCCAGCTCGGCGATGGTTTTGATAATCGCCATGACTAAGCGCAGGTCGCTGGCGGTAGGCTGACGTTTGGCGATGATGCGCACGCAGGCTTCATCAATGGCCACTTCCATCATATTGACCTGCTTATCACCATCGATAACGCGCTTTGCCAGCTCGCTGTCCTGGTTATGCATCGCGGTGATCGCATCAGAAAGCTGCTGCTCCACCAGCCCGCCCATCGTCATGACCTGGGTGCGGATATACTCCAGTTCAGCGTTGAACTGGCCGGAAATATGTTTATTAAGATTTAGGTTATCCATCGTTCCTCCAGATGCCCAAAAGATTTCTGGCCATAGCGAGGCGGCAAGAGCGCAAATCCCCGGTCGCGTAGAGCGCTACGTAACCGGGGTGAGCAAAGGCAGCCAGCGCGGGTACAGCCTGAAAGCTGAGGAGCATATCAACCGTAGCGGCCGGTAATGTAATCTTCAGTTTGCTTCTTAGCGGGCTTAGTAAACAGATCGTCCGTGTTGCTGAATTCAATCAGCTCGCCAAGATACATAAATGCCGTATGGTCAGAACAACGCGCAGCCTGCTGCATGTTGTGAGTAACGATAACGACGGTGTAATCCTGCTTCAGCTCGGTGATCAGCTCTTCAATGCGCCCGGTGGAAATCGGATCCAGCGCGGAGCACGGTTCATCGAGCAACAGCACTTCCGGGCGAATAGCGATACCGCGCGCAATGCACAAACGCTGCTGCTGACCGCCGGAGAGAGAGTAGCCGCTCTGATGCAGCTTATCTTTGGTTTCGTTCCACAATGCGGCCTTGGTCAGCGCCCACTGCACGCGCTCGTCCATATCGGTGCGCGACAGCTTTTCAAACAGGCGAACGCCAAAGGCGATATTGTCATAAATCGACATCGGGAACGGCGTCGGTTTTTGGAAGACCATCCCGACCTTGGCACGCAGCAGGGCGATGTCCTGAGTGTTAGTCAGAATATTATCGCCATCCAGCAAAATTTCGCCTTCCGCGCGCTGCTCCGGATAGAGCTCAAACATTTTGTTGAACGTCCGCAGCAGGGTCGACTTACCGCAGCCTGACGGGCCGATAAACGCCGTAACCTGGTTTTTGGAAATATCCAGGTTGATGTTTTTCAGGGCATGGAATTTTCCGTAGTAGAAGTTCAGGTTACGAACTGAAAGCTTACCCGGGATAGTATTCACCATACTCATCAATCTCTTCCTCATTCAGCGCCGCGTTTCGCCGCGCTGCAAAAAATTAACCGTGTTTATTCTTCGCGAAAACCACGCGCGCCAGAACGTTCAGCAGCAGTACGCACAGGGTGATAATCAATACCCCGGCCCATGCCAGTTGCTGCCACTCCGCAAACGGACTCATGGCAAATTTGAAAATCGTTACCGGCAGGTTGGCGATCGGCTGCATCATGTCGGTACTCCAGAACTGGTTGGAGAGCGCGGTAAACAGCAGCGGCGCCGTTTCCCCGGCGATACGCGCGATAGCCAGCAGGATGCCCGTCATAATGCCGGAAACCGAGGCTTTCAGGGTAATAGCGGAAATCATTCGCCATTTCGGCGTACCCAGGGCGTAAGCCGCTTCACGCAGGCTGTCCGGCACCAGCTTCAGCATATTCTCGGTGGTACGAATCACGATAGGCACCTGCAGCAGCGCCAGCGCAATAACGCCCGCCCAGCCGGAGAAGTGCTGCATCTGTGCGACCACGATGGTGTAAACAAACAGACCCACCACGATAGACGGGGCGGAGAGCAGGATATCGTTAATAAAACGAATCACTTCCGCCAGCGCGGATTTACGACCATATTCCGCCAGATAAATCCCCGCCATGATGCCCAGCGGCGTGCCGAAGATCGTTGACCACAGGATCAGCAGGCCGCTGCCCGCGAGGGCGTTAGCCAGGCCGCCGCCAGCGGTGTTCGGTGGCGGGGTCATTTCGGTGAACAGCGCCAGGCTCATACCATCAATACCGCGGGTCACCGTGGCCATGAGGATCCAGATAAGCCAGAACAGACCGAATACCATCGTCCCCATTGAGAGAGCCAGCGCGATCCGGTTTTTCAGGCGCCGCTTAGCCTGCATTTTACGCCGGGACTCCGCCAGCTCGGCGGTGGTTTGTAGCTCAATCGTCGCCATTAGCGTGCTCCCTCATTCTTCGCCAGACGCATCACCATGAACTTAGATGCGGCCAGAACAATAAAGGTAATAACGAACAGAATCAGACCCAGCTCCATCAGCGCGGCAACGTGCAGGCCGGACTCGGCTTCGGCAAACTCATTCGCCAGCGCGGAGGTGATACTGTTGCCCGGCATATACAGCGAAACGCTATCCAGCTGGTAGGTGTTACCGATGATAAAGGTGACCGCCATGGTTTCCCCCAGCGCGCGCCCCAGACCGAGCATCACCCCGCCTATCACCCCGTTGCGGGTAAAGGGCAGCACAATGCGCCAGATAACCTCCCAGGTGGTGCAGCCGATGCCGTAGGCCGACTCTTTCATCATCACCGGCGTCTGCTCGAACACGTCACGCATAACGGCGGCGATATAGGGGATGATCATGATGGCCAGAATGACGCCGGCCGCCAGAATACCGATACCAAACGCCGGTCCCGCAAACAGGGCGCCGACGAAAGGAATAGTCGACATGATGTTGCCAACCGGCTCCTGGAAGTAGGTGGCAAACAGCGGAGCAAAGATAAACAGGCCCCACATGCCGTAAACGATACTCGGAATAGCCGCCAGCAGTTCGATCGCAATACCAAGAGGGCGCTTAAGCCAGGCGGGAGAGAGTTCGGTTAGGAACAGCGCAATGCCGAAGCTCACCGGAACGGCAATCAGCAGCGCGATAAATGAGGTAACCAGCGTACCGTAGATCGGAACCAGCGCCCCGAAGACTTCGTTCGGCGCATCCCACTCTTTAGTCCACAAAAAGGAAAAACCAAACTTTTGAATGCTTGGCCACGAAGAGATAATCAGGGAAACGATGATGCCGCCCAGCATCAATAGCACAATCAGCGCCGCCAGTTTGACCAGCACGCCGAAAATTATGTCACCCTTTTTCCCCGGAGGGTTGAATGCCGGCTTGGTTGCAGCCATAGGTTACTCTTTAAGTTCGGGTCCGAAAGGCCGCTATATTACTGACCTGTTAGACAAAGGTAATGCTATACCCAAAATAATTCGCGCCGCAGCAACGGAGCCTGCAGCGCGAAGTATAGCGAGTATTAGTACAGCGCTTTACCGCTGCTGTCCTTCACGTTGGTTTTCCATGCAGCGCGAACCTGCTCAACCACGTTTTCTGGCAGCGTTGCGTAATCCAGTGCGTTAGCTTCTTTACCGCCGTTTTTATACGCCCAGTCGAAGAACTTCAGCACTTCAGCCGTATGCTCAGGCTTGTTGGAAGCCTTGTGCACAAGGATAAAGGTGGTTGAGGTGATCGGCCATGCATTTTCACCTTTCTGGTTAGTCAGGTCCTGAGCAAAGGACTTGCTCCAGTCGATACCTTTCGCGGCGTTCGCGAAGTTATCTTCCGTTGGGCTAACCGGCTTGCCGTCGGCAGACACCAGCCTGGTGTAGGCGAGGTTGTTTTGTTTCGCATAGGCGTACTCAACGTAGCCAATAGAACCCGGCAGACGCTGAACGAAAGCGGCGATACCGTCGTTACCTTTACCGCCCAGACCGGTCGGCCAGTTAACGGTAGAGCCCGCGCCGATTTTAGATTTCCACTCTTCGTTCACTTTCGCCAGGTAGCTGGTGAAGACGAAGGAGGTACCGGAGCCATCAGCACGACGAACCACGGCAATATTCTGTGCCGGCAGCTTCTTGCCTGGGTTGAGTTTGGCAATCGCTTCGTCATCCCACTTCTTAATTTTGCCCAGGTAGATGTCACCCAGCGTTTTACCATCCAGCACCAGCTCGCCGGACTTCACGCCTGGCAGGTTAACGGCCAGCACCACGCCGCCGATAACGGTTGGGAACTGGAACAAACCTTCCTGAGCCAGCTTGTCGTCAGCCAGAGGAGCATCAGAAGCACCGAAATCAACGGTGTTGGCAATAATTTGTTTTACACCACCGGAAGAGCCGATGCCCTGGTAGTTCACTTTATTGCCGGTTTCTTTCTGATAAGTATCAGCCCATTTGGCATACACCGGCGCAGGGAAAGTTGCGCCTGCGCCCGTCAGACTTGCTGCTGCAAATGCAGAAAAAGCGCTCATAGATAAGGTCGCGGCGACAACTGTTGCGACGGTGGTACGCATAACGTTCATAATGTCTCCTGCTGGATTCGTAAATCGTTGTTTCGAGGCTATGGTGAGCAAAATAGGACAAAGAGGTGACAGTAAAATGTACGATTTATTACAGTTTTATGACAGACGGTTGTGCGCAGAATAATGGTAAATAAAATCATTTTTAATCAATCTGTTAAGCATAATAATGACGATAAGTTTACGGAAAAATTTTCTTTTTATGACAGCCTGATTTCGCGCTAAAACGCGGCTGTTGTCATAAAAGAGTGCCGATGCGTTTTTTGATTTCGTGCGCAAAAAGCGGCCAGCGGAGCGACAAAAAAGGCCGCCATTCGGCAGCCCTTTGTGCTGGTTTAACCGCCGCTCAAAGCGGGTCCGCGCGATACACCTGCCGGCCTTCGAACATCGTCCATAAAACGTTGGCATCCCGCAGTTCCTCAATGCTGACCTTCTCAAGGTTGCGGTCGAACAGCACCAGATCCGCGCTTTTTCCAACGCTAACAGACCCTATCTCCCGCTCGCGGCCAATCACTTTCGCCGCGTTTATGGTGTAGGCCTGCAGCATCGCCGCCCGGCTTATTTTTTCGCTGTCCGGTGGCAGCACGCCTGACTCAGCGGTGCGCGTAACCGCGGTGTAAATTGCCAGCAGCGGATTGGGGCTGGAGACCGGCCAGTCGCTGGCCCCGGCAATCAGCGCATGATGACGGTACAAATCCCCAGCCGGGTAAAGATGTTGCAATAACGACGGCGCCACTTTGCCCTCAAGCAGCGTGGTCGTTGCGCCATCGCTATCTTTCCCGGCCCACAGCAGCTGCATGGAGGCCGCGACGTTAAGCTGCTGAAAACGAGGAAGGCTTTGCGGGCTCACCACTTCAAGATGGGTGATGCTGTGCAGAACATTCATATTGCCATTCGCTTTGCGGGCGCAGGCCACCGCATCCAGCGACTCCTGCACCGCCCGGTCGCCTATAGCATGAAAATGCGCGATCAGGTTTTCAGCATCGGCTTTGCTAATGAGCTGGCAAAACTTCTCTTTATCCAGCGTTTCGCTGCCGCGATAGCCGGGACGATTAAGATACGGCTGGCTTAGCTTTGCACTCTGAGAGGGATACTCAATCACGCCATCCTGGAAGATTTTAATCCCCACCAGCTTAATGTCCGCTGCCTGCGAGAACTGCTCTCTGAGCGCGATGACATCATCAACGATCGCCGGCGAAGAGTTGATATTCACCAGCGCCAGCCCGCTGACATGCGCGGTTAATTTACCGGCTTTCGCCAGCGCGACGTACGCTGGGAGCAGCCCCAGGTTGCGGCGATCGGGGCTGGCGTTGAACGAAGGAGAGAGCGGGCGAATATTACTGAGCGGCTCCATCCACGCCGTGAGGCCAAAGCGGTTCATCACGTCCGCACCCGCCGTGATGGCGCGGGCGATTTTCTCGTCGTCGACGGGGGGAATGGCGCTCAGGACATGATCCCAGGCCCCTTCGGTAACGAAGCCGGATATTTTGCCGTCAGGCGTCAACACGGTACCTGCTTTAATGCCGGGATCCGCTTTTTCAAGCGTCAGATCGTTTATTCCCGCCTTGCGCAACATGGCCTGATTAACCCAGCCGGTATGCGCGTCAGCGCCGCCAAGGGCGACCGGCGTATTTTTATACGCCGCTGAGTTAAATACGCTATCCAGCAGGCCGATATTATCCCAGTAGCTCAGAGGAACGTTGCTATAAAACTGCACCCCGTGAATATCGCGACGTGGATTATTCGCATTTTTCTCAACAAACGCCCTAATCGCAGCGGCATCTTTCATGCCGTCAGGAAACTCCACGGTGAGGGTCTGAAAACCGGCATCCGCCACGTGCGCATGGCTATCGATAAGCCCCGGCATCAGGTATTTTCCCTGCAAATCCATCCGCCTGGCGTTCTTTCCCAGCTGGTTAAGCACATCCGCATAGCGGCCTACAGCAACGATCTCTTTGCCGGCAATCCCAATGGCTTCCGGATGGGGATTGTGAGGATCGGCGCTATATATTTCACCGCCATAGATAATCGTTTTATCACTATCCTGAGCGGCGTAAGCCGGAAGCGCAGATATAGCCAGGGCGCACACCAGATAAAGCATCGAGCGTTTCATTATTAACTCCGTTGCGTTGCGAATAAACACGATAATAATTATTGTGAGGCGTTATTCTTGTGGTGTTTTTTTACAGGAATGAAAATATCAAAAACATAATAATCGAGAGCAACATCGGTTTCGTTATAATATTTTTCATAGCACGGCAGGTCGCCCTTCATTAATCCCCGGGCCTTTATCCAGGCAAAAGCGATCTCCCAGGCTGCATCCAGGCGCTCGCCGAAAACGGCGAACTTACATACCGCGTAGCTGCCGCCGGCAATCGTCTGTACGGCAACGCCTCTGCCCGGCCTCTCTCCTTCGCTGAGCTCAATACAGACGTCGGTGCGGCAGCGCGATCCAAGCGTGACTTCAGGCGCATCCCAGTAGATGCAGACCATCCCGGCCGGCTGTCGCGGCGTCCCGGCCGCCAGATCGTGATGCGTCAGCCAGCAGGTCTCTTTCCCATAGGGGCCAAATCGTCGCATATAGGCGACCCGCCGCGCCGGTAGCGAAAGCACGCCCGCCGCTAAGAAGTCAGGATCGGCCCGTACGACCTTCATCGCTTCGGTTTGAGAATAGGCGATTTTTTCGCCCGTAACGTTTCCTGGCTTGCTTTTCACGCTGGCAGCATGCAGACGTCGGTACTCGCCGGGCGATACGGAAAAATGCTGGCGGAACGCCTTAGCAAAGTTTTGTGAGCTGGAGAATCCGACCCGCAGCGCTAAGCCGGTAATATCGCGTCGCGGAGATTCGATCAGCCACATCGCCGCCTTCTCCATCCGCAGACGGCGGGTGAACCCGGCGATAGTTTCACCCACTTCGGCCTTGAAAATACGATGGAAATGAAAGCTGGATAGCGCAACGGCGCTGGCGATTTCCTCGAGCGTCGGGTTAAAGCACAGATTCTGGCTGATGTAGTCTATCGCTTTAAATACCTGCGCGCGGTAATCCTGAGGCATGGTTCAATTATCTTCTGCATCGCGTCAATTCGTTGCTGTAATTTACGGACTGAGTCGCAGCCGGGGAATATATAAAAAGAGAAGGTGTGAAGCGGGTAAAAAAAATCCGGGGAGCTGAGTTCTCAGCACCACCGGATTTTTAATTGACTCACGAGCAGCTGAAGCACATCGCTTCAGCGAGGTGGCCTTATTCTACGGTCACCGATTTTGCGAGGTTACGCGGCTGGTCAACGTCGGTGCCTTTAATCAGTGCCACGTGATAAGCCAGCAGCTGCAGCGGCACGGTGTAGAAGATTGGCGCGATCGCCTCTTCAACATGCGGCATCTGGATGATGTGCATATTGTCGCTGCTGCTAAAGCCAGCATCACCGTCGGCAAAGACGTACAGCTGGCCGCCGCGGGCGCGAACTTCTTCAATGTTGGATTTGAGCTTCTCCAGCAGTTCGTTGTTCGGTGCGACCACAATAACCGGCATCTCGGCGTCAATCAGGGCCAGAGGACCGTGCTTCAGCTCGCCGGCCGCGTAGGCTTCTGCGTGGATATAAGAGATCTCTTTCAGCTTCAGCGCCCCTTCAAGGGCAATAGGGTACTGATCGCCACGGCCGAGGAACAGCGCGTGGTGCTTGTCAGAGAAGCTTTCCGCCAGTGCTTCAATACGCTTGTCCTGCGACAGCATCTGTTCGATTCGGCTCGGTAACGCCTGCAGACCGTGCACGATATCGTGCTCAATCGCCGCATCCTGGCCCTTCAGACGCGCCAGCTTCGCCACCAGCATCAGCAGCACGGTCAGCTGAGTGGTGAAGGCTTTGGTGGAAGCCACGCCGATTTCGGTGCCCGCTTTGGTCATCAGCGACAGATCGGACTCGCGAACCAGCGACGAGCCCGGGACGTTGCAAATCGCCAGGGAGCCAAGATATCCCAGCTCTTTCGACAGGCGCAGAGCGGCCAGCGTATCCGCCGTCTCGCCGGACTGGGAGAGCGTGATCATCAGGCTGTTGCGGCGTACTGCCGATTTGCGATAGCGGAATTCAGAGGCGATTTCGACATCGCACGGCACGCCGGCCAGCGCTTCAAACCAGTAGCGAGAAACCATCCCGGAGTTATACGAAGTCCCGCAGGCGACAATCTGAATATGCTCAACCTGAGACAGCATCTCGTTGGCGTTAACGCCCAGTTCGCTCAGATCGACTTCTCCGTGGCTAATGCGCCCGGAGAGCGTGTTCTTGATGGCGTTCGGCTGCTCGTAGATCTCTTTTTGCATGTAGTGGCGGTAGATACCCTTATCGCCCGCGTCGTACTGCAGGTTGGATTCGATATCCGGGCGTTTAACCTCCGCGCCTGACTTATCAAATACCACCACCGAGCGGCGGGAAACTTCCGCGATATCACCCTCTTCGAGGAAGATAAAGCGGCGGGTCACCGGCAGCAGCGCCAGCTGATCGGAGGCGATGAAGTTCTCCCCCATACCCAGACCGATAACCAGCGGGCTGCCTGAACGAGCGGCCAGCAGGGTGCCCGGATCGCGGGTATCCATGATCACGGTACCGTAAGCGCCGCGCAGCTGTGGGATGGTGCGCAGAACGGCTTCCCGCAGGGTGCCGCCTTGCTCCAGCTCCCAGTGCACCAGGTGTGCAATCACTTCCGTATCAGTCTCTGATACAAAAATATAGCCGCGCGACTGCAGCAGCTCGCGCAGCGGTTCATGGTTTTCGATGATTCCGTTGTGGACCACCACAATATGTTCAGAAACATGCGGATGCGCATTGCTCTCGGACGGCTCGCCGTGGGTCGCCCAGCGGGTATGGGCAATCCCCGTACCGCCGTGCAACGGCTGCTCTTCTACCGCCTGAGCCAGCATCTGTACCTTACCGAGCCGACGAACGCGGGACATATGTCCTTCGTTATCAACCACTGCCAGACCGGCAGAGTCATAGCCACGGTATTCCAGACGACGTAAACCTTCGATAAGGATTTCAGCAATATCACGCTGCGCGACTGCGCCAACAATTCCACACATAGTTAAATTTCCTGATAATGGCGTTATGCCATGCGTTGTCGCTGACCTGTGTTTTACCCAACGCATTTGCCGTTGGGTAATGCCCTTTTCGGGCGCCCCGAGCCTTGTAGAGAGTGGGGCTATTTTTATGGTTACTGCCGTGGGGGGAGGATTATTTTATCCTCTCACCCCGGCCCTCATCCCAAAAGGACGAGGGATAAATGACCTACTTTTTCTTCACCGGACGCTGCCAGCCCTGCTTATGGACCTGCGGCACGCGGCTTAATACTAATTCATTATCAGCGATATCGCGGGTTACCGTCGTACCGGCGGCAATCGTCACGCCGTTGCCTACGGTTACGGGCGCCACCAGCTGGCTGTCCGAGCCGACAAACACGTCGTTGCCGATGATGGTTTTAAATTTATTGGCGCCGTCATAGTTACAGGTGATGGTCCCTGCACCGATATTGACGTTATCGCCGATTTCCGCATCGCCAAGGTAGGAGAGGTGCCCCGCCTTCGAGCCTTTACCCAGCCGCGCTTTCTTCATTTCGACAAAGTTGCCGACGTGCGCGCCTTCCAGCAGCTCCGCCCCCGGACGCAGACGAGCAAAAGGTCCGATAGTGCAGGCAGCCTGCAGGTGGGCATCTTCCACCACCGAGTACGGGCTGATTTCGCAGTCATCGCCGATGGTGCTGTTTTTAATCACGCAGCCGGTGCCAATTTTCACCCGTTCGCCCAGCACCACGTTGCCCTCAAGGATAACGTTAGTATCAATCTCAACGTCGCGCCCGTGCGTCAGGGTGCCGCGCAGATCAAAACGAGCCGGATCGCGCAGCATCACGCCCGCCAGCAGCAGTTTTTCTGCCTGTTCAGACTGATAGACGCGTTCGAGGCGGGAGAGCTGCAGGCGGTTGTTGACGCCTTCAACTTCGCTTAAACGCTGCGGGTGGACGGCAACGATTTCCCGGCCTTCCTGATACGCCATGGCGATGATATCGGTAATGTAGTATTCGCCCTGGACGTTGTTATTCGTCAGCTTCGCCAGCCAGCGTTTTAAATCCGCGCCGCCGGCGATCAGGATCCCGGTGTTGATTTCCTGAATTTGACGCTGCGCTTCGCTGGCATCTTTATGCTCAACGATACCGCTTACCCGGCCGTTATCACGGGTGATGCGTCCATAGCCGCTCGGATCGTCCAGCTTCACCGTCAGCAGGCCAATTCCGCCCTGCGGTTTGGCGGCGCGCAGGCGCTGCAGGGTATCGACGGAGATCAGCGGGACGTCGCCGTACAGCATCATGATGTCTTCATCATCGGCAAAGAAAGGTGCCGCCTGCTGCATCGCATGGCCGGTTCCCAGCTGTTCTGCCTGCAGAACCCAGTTAAGGTTGTCTTCATGCAGCGTTTGACGCAGCAGATCGCCGCCGTGCCCATACACAAGGTGTACGGAAGAGGCGCCTAAATCTTTAGTAGCATCAATGACATGCTGAACCATTGGCTTCCCAGCCAGGGCGTGCAGCACCTTGGGAAGATCGGAATACATGCGGGTCCCTTTGCCTGCGGCAAGGACAACCACGCTCATCGCACTGTTTGACATACGCATCCTGACAGCTGTTAGAACGAAAAGTAAAAGCCTTTCACGTTGAAATTACTACATATTTTTCATCATGAAACGAGACGAGGATAAAACGCTCAGGCTCAACGCTATACACCATTTTATGGCGCTATTTTTAGTCACTGCAAATCAGTTTATCTCCGAAAAAACCCGATAAGAGAGATGAATATTTGCTATCCCTCTGCTTTTGCTGTTTTTTCGACGCCTGAATAAAGCGAAAACATAAAATTAAAACATGGTTTTATTATTCATTTATTGTGACACGGCAAATAGAAACGCCGTTTCATTCCCCCGATAATGCTGCTCATTATTTACTCTGGAGGAAAAAATGAATAAAAAAATCCCTTTGGCATTAGCCCTTTGTAGCTCAATTATCGCATTGCCGCTGCACGCTGGCGAGGCTCATGTCTGGCGAGGTATCGCTTTTGGTCAATCAACCGACGTTAATTTCTCCTCCAACGTACTGCCGGAAAAAATCGGGGTGAATGACGTTACGATAGCAGGTAAAAAGCTGACGCCCCAGGATACAGCCGATCTCAGCGCTCCCGTCACCATTGAGAGCCGGGGAGGCAAGATCGCGAATTCGCATGACGGCCTGACCTTCTTTTATACCATGCTGCCGGTTAGCCAAAACTTTATCCTGCAGGCGACGGTCACGGTGGATCAGTTCGGCCCGGAGAACGGCGCCCGTCCGGCAGCGCAGGAAGGCGCCGGGCTGCTGGTGCGTGATGTTATCGGTCTGCCGCGCCAGCAGCCTTTAAAGGTGGGCTATGAAGAGTTTCCGGCAGCATCGAATATGCTCATGAACGCGATCGTGACCCAGGATAAGAAAGATCATACGCATATAAAACTGCAGGCGATCGGCCGGGAAGGAATTTCCCAGCCCTGGGGCAATGCCGGTTCTTCTATTACCAGGCAGAGCTACAAAGAGAATATCGATCTCCAGCAAACACCTGCCTTTCAGCTCAAGCTGGAACGCACTAACGACGGTTTCATCACCTCATGGGCACCGACGGGCAGCAGCGAATGGGTAAGCAAGAAGGTTCCCCGCAGCGACACGATCGCCCAGCAGGATAAAGACCATTACTACGTCGGCTTTTTCGCCTCGCGTAATGCCAAAATCACCATCAGCAACGCCTCGCTGACGACTTCAGCAGCCAGGACGCAGGCTTCTGCGCCCTATATCGCGAAAGCCTGGCCGGTTGTGATGCAGATTGCCTCTGGCACCCAAAGCCAGAGCGCGGAGTATATTCTGCAGGCGCGGGCTAACTATGACGGGCGCTTCACCGTCCGCCAGGACGAAGTCATCATCGGCAAGGACATCGCCGTCAAGGCCGGGGAGATGTTTACGCAACCCGCCACGCTCAAAGACAAGAACATCTTCGAGGTGCTGTTTACGCCGGCCACCAGCGGCAAGCCGGTGACGCAAACGCTGACGGTTGAACGCAGCGTCGGCGTCGAAGGGCATACCCTCTACGTTTCTGCGCAAGGGCAGGCGAACGCCAGCGGAACGGCTGGCGATCCGCTCACTCTCTCCCGCGGCGTGGAACTACTGCCGGCTGGCGGCACGCTTATCTTAGCCGCCGGAGACTATCCGCAAACGCCGATCCCGCTCAGCGCCAGCGGGCTCAAAGGGCAACCTAAGACGCTGCGGGCCGACGGAAAGGCGGTTATTCACGGCCTGCAGCTCGACGCCAGCTACTGGCATATCAAGGGGATCTCCGTCACCGATAAAAGCCTGCGCGTGCAGGGCAGCCATAATCTGATTGAGAACGTCACCGCTTATCGCAACGACGATACCGGGATTCAAATTTCCTCTCCACCGGACGTGGGACGCCCGCTGTGGGCCAGCTACAACCGGGTGGTCAACTCCGAATCGTTCAGCAATGAAGATCCGGGCAAGATCAACGCCGATGGGTTTGCGGTCAAAATGCGGGTCGGTGAGGGAAACCGGCTCGAAGGCTGCTACTCCTACGATAATATCGACGACGGATTTGACCTGTTCAACAAGATTGAAGATGGTGCCAACGGCGTTGTGACGATTGAGAACTCAATTGCCCGTAATAACACCAGCAATGGTTTTAAGCTGGGCGGGGAAGGGCAGCCGGTGGCGCATGAGGTGCGCAACAGCATTGCGATAGGTAATCACCTGGACGGTTTTACGGATAACTTCAACCCCGGCAGGCTGGTGGTGGTCAACAACGTGGCGGTGGATAATCAGCGCTTTAACTACATCTTCCGCGCCAGCCCGTACGGTAAACCCGAGACTCAGGGCTCGTTTAGCGACAATATCTCCCTGCGCAGCCGGCCGGGAAAATACGATGATGCCGTGGTCGGTAATATCGACGACAGCAACTATTTTATCCACGACGGTAAGAGCATCAACGCCGAGGGAAAGAGCATTAAGAGCGACGACTATAAAACGCTGGCGCTGCCGGACCCGCTGCTGCGTCATGCGGGTGGCCGTTTCAATATCGGTGATTTCCTCAGCCGCAGCCAGCCTCGTTCCTGATACTGGCCCTAAAATACAAAGGTCGCCCGCGGGCGACCTTTTACTTTCTTTCCTGCTTCACACCGCATGTGTTGTCGTTTTAGTTAGCGGTACAGCGCAAATGCAGGCCGGAGAGTGGCTTCTTAGTTATTGAAGGTACCGAAGGTCACGTTCATAGTGCTGAAGAAGGCGATGATTTTATTGAGCAGTTTCATGATGACTTCCTGAATAGAGAGACGTTTTGATAAATTATTTTTTGTGATGCACATCACAAAAAGAAGTCTACACCTCATTTTTTGAGCGATCAACAAAAACGCGATCATCATCACAAAATTTTTAAAATGTCTTTTTAGTTTTGAAATTACTGAAACGAAACCATAAAAAAAGCCAGCCTGGAAACCAGACTGGCTTTTTAACTTTCAAGCCGGTGTTACATCGCTTTTTTGGTCAATTCGATAACGCGCAGTTTGGCGATCGCTTTGGCCAGTTCCGCAGACGCCTGAGCGTAATCTACGTCGCCGTGAGAGCTGTTAATGTGCTCTTCCGCTTTACGCTTCGATTCCAGGGCTCGTGCTTCGTCGAGATCCTGGCCACGAATTGCCGTATCAGCCAGTACGGTCACGCTGCCAGGCTGCACTTCAAGAATGCCGCCGGACAGATAGATAAACTCTTCATGACCGTGCTGTTTAACGATGCGAATCATACCAGGCTTAATGGCGGTGAGCAGCGGTGCGTGACCCGGGAAAATACCCAGCTCACCTTCACTACCCGTTACCTGGATTTTCTCGACCAGACCAGAGAACATTTGCTTCTCTGCGCTGACGACGTCCAGGTGGTAAGTCATTGCCATATCACCCTCCGATTAAGGCGTTAAAGTTTTTTGGCTTTTTCCACGGCTTCGTCGATGGAACCAACCATGTAGAACGCCTGCTCCGGCAGGTGATCGTATTCGCCTTCCATGATGCCTTTAAAGCCACGGATGGTGTCTTTCAGGGAGACGTATTTGCCCGGAGAACCGGTAAATACTTCTGCCACGAAGAACGGCTGGGACAGGAAGCGCTGGATCTTACGCGCGCGAGCTACCACCAGTTTATCTTCTTCAGACAGCTCATCCATACCGAGGATGGCGATGATGTCTTTCAGTTCCTGATAACGTTGCAGCAGAGACTGTACGCCACGCGCGGTGTCGTAGTGTTCCTGACCAACAACCAGCGGATCCAGCTGACGGCTGGTGGAGTCCAGCGGGTCAACGGCCGGGTAGATACCCAGAGACGCGATCTGACGGCTCAGTACCACGGTTGCATCTAAGTGAGCAAAGGTGGTTGCTGGAGATGGGTCAGTCAAGTCATCCGCAGGGACGTATACCGCCTGCACGGAAGTGATAGAACCGGTTTTGGTGGAGGTGATACGTTCCTGCAGAACGCCCATCTCTTCCGCCAGAGTCGGCTGATAACCTACCGCTGAAGGCATACGACCCAGCAGCGCGGATACTTCAGTACCGGCCAGGGTATAACGATAGATGTTATCGACGAACAGCAGTACGTCACGACCTTCGTCACGGAATTTCTCAGCCATGGTCAGACCGGTCAGCGCAACGCGCAGACGGTTTCCCGGCGGCTCGTTCATCTGGCCGTAAACCAGGGATACTTTATCCAGAACGTTGGAGTCAGTCATCTCGTGGTAGAAGTCGTTACCCTCACGAGTACGTTCACCTACACCCGCAAACACGGAGTAACCGGAGTGCTCGATCGCGATGTTACGGATCAGCTCCATCATGTTTACGGTTTTACCAACGCCCGCACCACCGAACAGACCGACTTTACCGCCCTTAGCGAACGGACACATCAGGTCGATTACTTTGATACCGGTTTCCAGCAGTTCCTGAGAGCTTGACAGCTCTTCGTAGGAAGGTGCTGCGCGGTGGATAGCCCAACGGTCTTCTTCACCGATGTCGCCTTTCATATCGATCGGCTGACCCAGCACGTTCATGATACGACCCAGCGTTGCTTTACCAACCGGGACTTCGATCGGGTGCTCGAGGTCTTTAACTTCCAGACCACGACGCAGACCGTCAGAAGAACCCATGGCGATAGCACGTACGATACCACCGCCGAGCTGCTGCTGAACTTCCAGCACCAGACTCTCGTTACCATTTTGTACCTCAAGAGCATCGTACACGCGCGGTACGGCATCCTGAGGGAATTCGACGTCAACCACGGCGCCGATTACCTGGACAATTTTTCCAGTAGCCATCTTGAATCCTCTACGAATTAACCTGGTTATACCGCGGATGCACCACCGACGATTTCGGTGAGTTCCTGAGTAATGCTGGCCTGACGAGCTTTGTTGTATACCAACTGCAGCTCTTTAATCAGGCTGCCGCCATTATCGGTAGCGGCTTTCATCGCCACCATACGTGCGGCCTGCTCGCTGGCCAGGTTTTCTACCACGCCCTGATAAACCTGAGACTCAACGTAGCGACGCAGGAGGGTATCCAGCAGCGCTTTTGGGTCTGGCTCATACAGGTAATCCCAGGATTTACGCTTCAGATCAGCATCGTCTGACGCCGGTAACGGCAGCAGCTGAGTAATGGTCGGAGCCTGAGACATGGTATTAATAAATTTGTTGCTGACAACGTACAGCTTGTCCAAACGGCCTTCATCATAGGCCTGCAACATCACTTTTACCGGACCGATCAGTTCGGACAGGGACGGGTTATCACCCATGCCGGTCACCTGAGCGACAATATTGCCGCCCACGGAATTAAAGAAAGAAACGCCTTTAGAGCCGATCATTGCGATATCGCACTGAACGCCTTTATCGGACCAGACTTTCATATCCGCCAGCAGTTTTTTGAACAGGTTAATGTTCAAGCCACCGCACAGACCACGGTCGGTCGACACCACCAGGTAGCCTACGCGCTTAACGTCGCGTTCTTCCAGGTAAGGGTGCTTATATTCCAGATTACCGTTCGCAAGGTGACCAATCACTTTGCGCATGGTCTCTGCATAAGGACGGCTGGCCGCCATGCGATCCTGCGATTTACGCATTTTGGAAGCGGCGACCATTTCCATCGCTTTAGTGATCTTCTGCGTGTTCTGGACGCTTGCGATCTTACTACGTATCTCTTTTGCGCCGGCCATGAACTTCTCCTCAATGCCGTGCGGCTTGCCCTAAGACAAGCCGCCAGACTTTACCAGGACTGGGTTGCTTTGAAGGAGTCGAGGATGCCTTTCAGCTTGCCTTCGATCTCGTCGTTATAGCCACCGGTCTGGTTAATCTCTTGCATCAGCGGAGCGTGGTCACGGTCAACGTAAGCCAGCAGAGCGGCTTCGAAGCTACCGATTTTCGCCAGTTCCACATCTTCGAGGTAACCGCGTTCCGCAGCAAACAGAACCAGGCCCTGCTGTGCTACAGACATCGGAGCATACTGTTTCTGTTTCAGCAGCTCGGTTACTTTCTGACCATGGCTCAGCTGTTTACGGGTTGCTTCATCCAGATCGGATGCGAACTGAGAGAACGCAGCCAGTTCACGATACTGTGCCAGAGCGGTACGAATACCACCGGACAGTTTCTTGATGATCTTGGTCTGAGCAGCACCACCAACACGGGATACGGAGATACCCGGGTTGACCGCCGGACGAATACCGGAGTTAAACAGGTTGGTTTCCAGGAAGATCTGACCATCGGTAATGGAAATTACGTTAGTCGGAACGAATGCGGAAACGTCACCAGCCTGAGTTTCGATAATCGGCAGCGCGGTCAGGGAACCTGTTTTACCTTTCACTTCACCTTTGGTGAAGTTCTCAACGTATTCAGCGTTAACGCGGGATGCGCGTTCCAGCAGACGGGAGTGGAGGTAGAACACGTCGCCTGGGAATGCTTCACGTCCTGGCGGACGGCGGAGCAGCAGGGACACCTGACGGTAAGCAACGGCCTGTTTAGACAGGTCATCGTATACGATCAGCGCATCTTCGCCGCGGTCGCGGAAGTATTCGCCCATTGCGCAACCGGCATACGGAGCCAGGTACTGCAGCGCAGCGGATTCAGAAGCGGTCGCCACAACAACGATGGTGTTGGACAGCGCGCCGTGTTCTTCCAGTTTACGTACCACGTTAGAGATGGTGGACGCTTTCTGGCCGATAGCCACGTAGACGCACTTAATGCCGGAATCACGCTGGTTGATGATCGCATCGATTGCCATCGCGGTTTTACCGGTCTGACGGTCACCGATGATCAGCTCACGCTGGCCACGGCCGATTGGGATCATTGCATCGACGGATTTATAACCGGTCTGTACCGGCTGGTCGACGGACTGACGTTCGATTACGCCCGGTGCGATAACTTCGATTGGCGAGAAGCCATCGTGTTCAACCGGACCTTTACCGTCAATTGGTGCACCCAGGGTGTTCACCACGCGGCCCAGCAGGCCACGACCGACAGGAACTTCCAGGATACGGCCAGTACACTTAACCTTCATGCCTTCGGCAAGGTCAGCATACGGACCCATCACTACCGCACCTACGGAGTCGCGCTCCAGGTTCAGGGCGATAGCGAAACGGTTACCCGGCAGAGAGATCATCTCACCCTGCATACAATCGGCCAGGCCGTGGATGCGGATAACACCGTCACTGACGGAAACGATAGTACCTTCGTTGTGAGCCTCGCTCACAACATTGAACTGAGCAATGCGCTGCTTGATCAGTTCGCTGATTTCGGTGGAATTCAGTTGCATGCTCCAGTCCCCTTAAGACTGCAAGACGTCTGCAAGGCGATCAAGACGGCCGCGTACGCTGCCATCAATGACCATATCACCCGCACGGATGATAACACCTGCCAGTACAGACTTATCGATTTTGCAATTCAGCTTAACTTTGCGTGACAAACGTTTTTCCATCGCGTCGGCAATCTTCGCGAGCTGTTCTTCACTCAGTTGGGTGGCAGAAATAACATCTACCTCTGCGGTTGCCTCACTGGCAGCGCGCAGGTGAATGAACTGCTCAAGAACATCCGGGAGCACCTTCAGACGACCGTTTTCAGCCATAACCCGAATCAGGTTCTGGCCGCTGTCGTCCAGCTGCTCGCCGCAGATCGCGATGAACGCTTCAGAGAGCGTTTCCGGCGCCAGAGCACCGGACAGAAGCTCTGCCATTTGTTCGTTTTTAGTCACTTCAGCGGCAAACGCCAGCATATCCTGCCAGCGCTCAACACCTTTGTGTTCAACGGCAAAGTCAAAAGCTGCTTTGGCGTAGGGGCGAGCTACCGTTACAAATTCAGACATCAGCCCCTCCCTCCTTACAGTTCAGCGACAAGTTTATCCACGATGTCGCTGTTAGCAGCTTCATCCACGGAACGTTCGATGATCTTCTCGGCGCCAGCAACAGCCAGGATTGCGACCTGCTTACGCAGCTCCTCACGCGCACGTTTACGTTCGGCATCAATTTCAGCCTGCGCCTGTGCGACGATTTTGGTGCGTTCCTGTTCTGCTTCAGCTTTAGTTTCATCCAGAATCTGAGCGCGACGCTTGTTTGCCTGCTCGATGATTACCTGGGCTTCCGCTTTCGCTTTTTTCAGCTGGTCGGTCGCGTTGGCCTGTGCAAGGTCCAAATCCTTCTTAGCGCGTTCTGCAGAAGCTAAGCCGTCAGAAATCTCTTTCTGCCGCTTTTCGATGGCAGCCATTAAAGGCGGCCATACGTACTTCATGCAGAACCATACGAAAAGAACAAACGCGATGGCCTGGCCGAGGATTGTTGCGTTCATGTTCACAGCACAATACCTCTTAAATTAACTCTGTGGCTTAGGTTTCTTACGTACAACTTACTACGCGACAGCAAACATCACGTACAGACCCAGACCTACAGCGATCATCGGGATAGCATCCACCAGACCCATAACGATAAAGAACTGAGTACGCAGCAGAGGAATCAGATCCGGTTGACGCGCTGCGCCTTCCAGGAATTTGCCCCCGAGGATGCCGATACCGATCGCAGCACCGATCGCCGCCAGACCCATCATCACAGCGGCAGCCATGTACAGCAGATCCATATTCAGGTTTTCCATGACAGTCTCCAGTTTATTTCAATAAAAACGTAGTATGTTGGTAAAAATCAATGCTCTTCGGATGCCATCGACAGATAGACGATCGTCAGAACCATGAAGATGAAGGCTTGCAGCGTAATAATCAGGATGTGGAAAATGGCCCATGGCACATTCAGAATCCACTGTGACCACCACGGCAACAGACCAGCAATCAGAATGAAAATCAGCTCACCGGCATACATGTTGCCGAACAGTCGCAGACCCAGTGATACAGGTTTGGACAGCAGGCTTACCCCTTCAAGGATTAAGTTGACAGGAATGAACGCCCAGTGATTGAACGGCTGCAGCGTCAGTTCTTTAACGAACCCACCCACGCCTTTCATTTTGATGCTGTAGAAAAGAATCAGGATAAACACGCCAAGCGCCATCGACAGGGTGATGTTAACGTCCGCAGACGGAACCACGCGCAGTGCAGGCAGGCCGAAAATGTGTTCACCGATATAAGGAATCAGGTCGATTGGCAGCAGGTCCATCAGGTTCATCAGGAATACCCAGACGAACACGGTGAGGGCCAGCGGAGCAATCAGCTTGCTCTTGCCATGATACATATCTTTAACGCTGCCATGGACGAAGCCAATGGTCATCTCGATAGCCGTCTGGAGTTTACCCGGTACTCCGCTGGTCGCTTTCTTCGCAACGCTACGGAAAACGGTAAGGAACAACAGACCGAGCACCACTGAGAAGAACATGGAGTCAATGTTGAGCGTCCAGAAGGTGGCCGGGGGGTTGTTCGGATCCACCAGCGAGAAAGTACGCAGGTCCAGCTGAAGGTTATTCAGATGGTGTCCTATGTATTCCTGCGGCGTCATATTTTCTGCAGCCATGATGCCTTTTACCCTTTGTTGTTAATTACAGCTGGCGCCAGAATTTGTACCACCAGCACCAAAACCCACGTCACGATCAGCGGTAAAAATACCACCTTGAAAACGGCCAGCGCCATCACGAGGAGCGCGAAGGTCAGCAACACCTTGGAAGCTTCACCGATAGCGAAGGTCCAGGCCATTCGGCCTTTAGCTGGTGTATGCGCCTGATGACGCCAGGCAAAAATCATAAACATTATGTTTGGCACAACGACCGCCAAACCTCCGCATACTGCGGAGATGCCCCAGAAGGGGTCTTTGAGGCTGAACAGCAGTCCACTTGCTATTACTGCCAGTAACTGAATAAACAGAAGCTTACGAGCAACGTTTCGACTCAAGAGCGACACAGACATCACGTTTTTACTCCTGCTCCCTTCGAGGTATGTCGCGTGTCGTATAAAACGTCCTTTGAGGCGAAGAGTCAAGCATCAAAAAGCGGACAAATTATACGGTGACAACCCGTGAATTCAAACAATAAGTAGCAAAATAGTGAATAAATGTTTAATTATTTTCTGACAGGCAACTTTTCCTGCATTTTGCCAATCTGTGAGCGATCATGCAAAACTGCAAATACCGAGAAAACACGGCCTATAAAGCGTGCATTAGATCACATTATAAACATTTAGGGTTCGGTTGAATTAATTCTGTTCATAAATCATGACTTTTCATCCTTTTGATATTCAACATAAAAATCAGGGACTTTTTCTAAAACAACCCTACATACATTAAAAACGTTTTATTGACATTTATAATAAATATTTAACAACTATATGCCTGTTCAGCGCCTTGATTTGTAGCGGGCTGATATTTTCAAAGTTGACTATTGTTCTGGTAAATGAATCAGCAAACGTTAACCGCCAGAAAAACCATAGTGAAAATATGGTTAAATGCCCCCCGATAATACCCCGGCGTTACCTTCATTTTTGTAACATCCGCAGGTGACATTTTTTCCACATTTTTTGGTAAAAATTAAATCTTTTTTGATTTAATAACCACCAGGTGACGCTCCCCTTCCAGCTGGGGGACACGCAGTTTAATCACCTCGCTCACCGCGTATCCGGCTGGCAAATCGGTGAGCTCCTCTTCCTGAGCCACGCCTTTAAGCGCGTAAAAACGCCCCTCTTCCGCCGGCAAATGGTGGCACCAGCTCACCATATCATTCAGCGAGGCGAACGCGCGGCTAATCACGCCATCAAACGGCGGCTCGGCCGGGAACGCTTCTACCCTACTCTGCACCGGCGTCACGTTCTCAAGCTTTAGCTCATGCTGAACCTGACGGAGAAAGCGCACGCGCTTGCCAAGGCTGTCCAGCAGGGTGAAATGAGATTCAGGACGTACGATGGCCAGCGGAATACCAGGCAGCCCTGGACCGGTGCCGACATCGATAAAACGGCTTCCTTGAAGATAGGGTGCAACGACAATGCTGTCGAGAATATGCCGCACCAGCATCTCATTCGGGTCGCGAACGGAGGTCAGGTTGTAGGCTTTGTTCCACTTATCCAGCAGTCCAACATACGCTACCAGCTGATTTTTCTGATGATCGGTGAGCGTAATAGCCGCTTCATCCAGTAGACGAGAAAGTTTGTTGAGCACGGTCGGTACCTGTCTAAAAATAATGAGCCCGGAGGCGAAAACGCTTACCGGGCTGATGAACAACGAGGCGGAAAACGGGACGCTATCCGCCAAAAAACCTGTCTGAGGATCAGGCGCTGCGGCGCAGCATCCCCTGCTTTTTCAGCCAGACCAGCAGAATGGAGATCGCCGCAGGCGTCACGCCAGAAATGCGTGATGCCTGACCGATTGAAGACGGCTTATGATCGTTCAGCTTGGCAATCACCTCATTGGAGAGCCCAATGACCTGGCGATAATCAAGCGTAGCAGGCAACAAGGTGTTTTCATTGCGCTGGTGTCTTTCGATCTCATCCTGCTGACGAGCGATATAGCCTTCATACTTAACCTGGATCTCAACCTGCTCAGCCGCCTGCGGGTCCTGCAGACCTGGCGCGAAAGGCGACATCTGCACCAGCTGTTGATAGGTCATCTCCGGACGACGGAGCAGATCCTCGCCGCTGGCTTCGCGTGAGAGCGGCGCGGTGAGGTGAGCATTCACTTCTTCGACGCTTGCGGCCTGCGGGTTGACCCAGCTCGTTTTCAGCCGCTGACGCTCAAGTTCGATGCTTTCCAGCTTCTGATTGAAGCGCGCCCAGCGCTCGTCATCCACCAGACCCAGCTCGCGACCCTGTTCGGTCAGGCGCAGATCGGCGTTATCTTCGCGCAGCATCAGGCGATATTCCGCGCGGGAGGTAAACATACGGTACGGTTCTTTGGTACCGAGGGTGCACAGATCGTCCACCAGTACGCCAAGGTAGGCCTGAGAGCGACCTGGCGCCCAGCCCTCTTTTTCTGCAGAGAAGCGACCGGCGTTCAGACCGGCAAGCAGGCCCTGGGCCGCGGCTTCTTCGTAGCCGGTGGTGCCGTTTATCTGGCCGGCGAAGAACAGGCCCTGGATATATTTGCTTTCCAGCGTCGGCTTCAGGTCGCGCGGATCGAAGAAATCATACTCAATGGCGTAGCCCGGGCGGACGATTTTGGCGTTCTCCATACCCTGCATTGAGCGAACAATTTGCATCTGGACATCGAACGGCAGGCTGGTGGAGATACCGTTCGGATAAATTTCGTTGGAGGTCAGTCCTTCCGGCTCGAGGAAGATCTGATGCTGGTTGCGATCGGCAAAGCGCATCACCTTATCTTCGATCGACGGGCAGTAACGCGGGCCGATCCCTTCAATCACCCCGGCGTACATCGGGCTGCGATCGAGGTTATTGCGGATAACGTCGTGCGTTTTCTCGTTGGTGTGCGTGATGTAGCACGGAACCTGACGCGGATGCTGATCCGCGGATCCCATGAACGAGAATACCGGCATCGGGTCATCGCCATGCTGCTGTGCCAGGACGCTGAAATCGATGGTGCGCGCGTCAATACGCGGCGGAGTACCGGTTTTCAAACGGCTGACGCGCAGCGGCAGTTCGCGTAAGCGGCGGGAGAGCGAGATCGCCGGCGGATCGCCTGCACGACCACCGCTGTAGTTATCCAGCCCGATATGGATCTTGCCGTCGAGGAAGGTTCCGACGGTCAGGACAACCGCTTTGGCGCGGAACTTCAGCCCCATCTGGGTCACTGCGCCGACAACGCGATCGTTTTCGACAATCAGATCCTCAACCGCCTGCTGGAAGATCATCAGATTGGGCTGGTTCTCCAGCGCCGTCCGTACCGCCTGGCGGTAGAGCACGCGGTCTGCCTGAGCGCGAGTGGCGCGCACCGCCGGGCCTTTGCTGGCGTTTAGTATCCTAAACTGAATGCCCGCATGGTCGATCGCTTTCGCCATCAGGCCGCCAAGAGCATCCACTTCTTTTACCAGGTGTCCTTTCCCAATGCCGCCAATCGCCGGGTTGCAGCTCATCTGCCCCAGAGTGTCGATATTGTGTGTCAAAAGCAGGGTCTGCTGACCCATACGCGCTGCGGCCATTGCGGCCTCAGTGCCTGCATGACCCCCGCCAATGATGATGACGTCAAAAGGATCCTGATAAAACATGGTGGTATGCCTCGCATAAAGCGGTTTGAAAATGGATTGAAGCCCGGGCCGTGGATTCTACTCAACTTTCGACTTCCGAGAAAGCTCCGGGATCTTGAGTATTTAAAAGAAGATCTTTTATTTAGAGATCTGTTTTATTGTGATCTCTTATTAGGATCGGACCTTTCTGTGGATAAGCCGGATCCGCGTTTTAAGATCAATCGGTTAAGGAGGATCACTTTCTGTGAATGATCGGTGATCCTGTTCCGTATAAGCTGGGATCAAAATGAAGGGTTATGCACAGCTCAAAAAGCAGGCAACGCTTATGCCTTGGATAACTACCGGTTGATCAGTGGTTTTAAGCATAGTTATCCACAGATGATCGGGCGATCTTTACAAAAATTAGATCAAATTTTTCCAGGATCCCAGCCAAATCTCGGCCGGATCTTCCGGAATCTCATGATCGAGGACGTTAATCTTCAGCGTTTCGCCGATCTGTTTGGCTCCGCATGCCTTTAAGGCATCGTCAATCTTGTCGATTGCGCCGCAGAAGGTGTCATATTCACGACTGCCGATCCCGACTGAGCCAAAGCGTACGCCTGAAAGGTCCGCCTTCTGCTCCTGCAGCGCCTCATAGAAAGGCAGCAGGTTGTCAGGAATATCGCCGGCACCGTGCGTTGAGGAGATAACCAGCCAGATCCCGTCCGTCGGCAGATCCTCAATCAGCGGCCCGTGCTGGATTTCGCTGCTGTAGCCCGCTTCTTCCAGCTTTTCCGCCAGATGCTCTGCTACATATTCCGCACTGCCTAAGGTGCTGCCGCTGATAAGAGTAATGTCTGCCATGATCGTCCGCTCATTTATTCAGTGTGGCACATTGTACGCTGTGTGTGAGCTGGGATCTACCTGTGGAAAATGTGGGATTAAAAAAGCCCGATCACGGGCGGATGGTACGCATAATCGGGTTTTGCAGGGAGATCAGCGTCTCGGTGGACTGAATTTCATCGATTGTTTGGATCTTGTTGATAAGTACCTGCTGAAGGGCGTCGATCGAGCGGCACATCACTTTAATAAAGATGCTGTAGTGGCCGGTGGTGTAGTAGGCCTCGGTCACCTCATCCAGGCTCTCGAGCCGGGCCAGCGCCGAAGGGTAGTCTTTAGCGCTTTTCAGGATAATGCCGATAAAGCAGCACACGTCGTAGCCGAGCTGCTTCGGATTCACGTCGATCCGCGCGCCGGTAATAATGCCCGCCTGCTTCATCTTCTCCACGCGCACGTGGATAGTCCCCGGGCTGACGCCGAACTGTTTGGCCAGTTCGGCGTAGGCGGTGCGCGCATTGGCCATTAACGCTTCAAGGATGCCGCGGTCCAGATTGTCGATCTGATAATTTTCCATTGGTTTTTCTTATGATGTTTAATGATTCTTTCTATATTAGCCATATATTTTAATGAATCAAAAGTGTATTGGCCTTTTTGTTGTTTGATTATTGAATTGATGCCCTGGTTTGTTGCTTAATCAATAGCAACAGGACGCAGGAGTCATAAAAATGAAAACCGCATACATCGCAAAACAACGCCAGATCAGCTTCGTTAAGTCTCACTTTTCCCGCCAGCTGGAAGACAAACTGGGCCTGATCGAAGTCCAGGCTCCCATTTTAAGCCGCGTAGGGGACGGGACTCAGGACAACCTGTCTGGCTGCGAGAAGGCGGTTCAGGTAAAAGTGAAAACGCTGCCGGATGCCCAGTTTGAAGTCGTTCACTCACTGGCTAAATGGAAGCGTCAAACGCTGGGGCAACACGACTTCAGCGCGGGCGAAGGGCTGTACACGCACATGAAGGCCCTTCGCCCCGATGAAGACCGTCTGACCGCCATCCACTCCGTTTACGTTGACCAGTGGGACTGGGAGCGCGTGATGGGCGATGATGAGCGCCACGACGGGACGCTGAAATCCACCGTAGAAGCCATCTATGCCGGGATCAAAGCGACCGAAGCGGCCGTCAGCAAAGAGTTTGGCCTGACGCCGTTCCTGCCGGAACGGATCCAGTTTGTGCATAGCCAGGATCTGCTGAGCCGCTACCCGGATCTCGACGCTAAGGGCCGCGAGCGGGCGATTACCAAAGAGCTGGGCGCCGTATTTCTTATCGGGATTGGCGGCAAGCTGACCGATGGCCAGCGCCACGACGTGCGTGCGCCGGATTATGATGACTGGAGCACCGAGGTTGCCGAAGGCTTTGCCGGCCTGAACGGCGATATTCTGGTGTGGAACCCGGTTCTGGAAGATGCCTTCGAGCTCTCTTCTATGGGGATCCGCGTCGATGCCGAGGCCCTGAAGCGTCAGCTGGCGATCACCGGTGATGAAGATCGCCTGAAGCTGGAGTGGCACCAGGCGCTGCTGCGCGGCGAAATGCCGCAGACCATCGGCGGCGGTATTGGTCAGTCGCGCTTGACGATGCTGCTGCTGCAGCTCGACCACATCGGACAGGTCCAGTGCGGCGTATGGCCTGCACAGGTCCGTGAAAGCGTCGCTGCCCTGCTTTAATCCGCGCCTTAACGCCGCCAGCGTCGCAGCAGGCGGCTACGCAGCCCGGTATCAAAGCGCCAGATATGATCGAAGATGCGCATGATCCCGGGTTTGCCGTGCACCGACATCGCCACCGCGTGAAAACGATGCTGGTGCCTGCGCTGAAGTTCCCCCACCTTATTGATCACCTCATCCGGCAGGCGCTGGGCGATAAAATCAGAAATCACCACCGCATCGGCATCCACCCACTGCGGGTTTTGCATGCGCTCAAAAATGGCCCGAAAACAGCTGGCCAGATCGGTACCGCCGCGAAAACGCTGGCTGAGGAAACGAATCGCCTGCTCCAGCCCCTGCGGGCCGGTGAGCTCGTAATGCACCACTTCGCTGGAAAACAGCATGATAAAGCAGCGCCGGTTGTCCGCCAGCGCGACCCGCATCAATGCCAGGCAGAACGCCTTGGCGCACTGCTCGTTAAACCCACCCATTGAGCCTGAGGTATCGACACAGACGATAAATGGCCCGCGCGGCTGCTCGTCAAAATCCTGCCGGGTAACCGGTCGTTCGGTGATTTTTTCCCGCCACGCGTCGCCGTGCAGCCGGTAGGTCAGCAGCTGCTTTTCCACCAGCTTGCGGTAGAACTCGAACTCCAGCTCGGTGATCCCAAGGGTGGCCAGCTCCGGCGGGAGCAGGCGCAGAATATCGTCGCTTTGCTGCAGGCCATCAACCTGTTCCGGTACCGTGGCCGGTTCACGCACGAGGCTGCGAAAGGCCTCCATCGGCGCATCCTTTTTGGGGACCGATTTTGCTTCCCGCGAGCGCCCGAGCTGTTCAGCCAGCTGCATCAGCTCCGGCTGCTGCGTCAGAAAATCACCGTAGCGAACGATCAGCTGATAATCGCCGCGCTTCAGCTCGCCTGCGCTCATATCCCACAGGCGCCCTGCGGAGTTATCGTTTTCCACCAGCACCGGCTCGAGCTGGCCGCTGAGGGTCATTCGCTCCTGCATCGTGTTGAGCAGCCGATCGCGTTCCTCATCCAGCAGCTGCTGATTGAGAGTGGTAGCCTGCACCACCAGGCTCAGGCGCCAGCGCTGCAGGAACAGGGTGTGCAACGCGGGCGTAAACTGCGGGTTATCATCCGCCAGCTGCTGGGCCTGGGCGGCAAAAGGGGATTCGAGCCTGTGCAGCTGCGTAAGAATTTGCGGCAGCTGAACGATGAACTGGGAGGTCGAAAGAAGCTGCGACCGCTGATAGTTCTGCACTTCAGCATCGAGCTCTGGCGGGATATGCGTCTCTTTTAGCCTGGCCCTGACGGCTTCGCGCCAGCGCGGGATGTCGGCGGCGATAATGTTTTTCAGCCGCGGGAATTTCTCAAAGAAAACGGCAAGCTGCGGGGAGGCCAGCAGCGCCAGCAGCATCTCTTCGATCATCCCCTCTTCGCTGACTGCCAGCATGACATTCAGCATATCCAGCGTCATGGCTGACGGGCCTGTTTGATCTGCGCCCCGACGTCCTGCAGGCTGGCTTCGATACGTCCCAGCCAGTCACCGGGAATGAACAGACATTTTTGCTGTTCGCTAAAGCGGTTGTGCTGCTGATGCCACTCGTCATCGAGAGCTTCCAGCTGCTGGCGAATTTCTGCAGGCATATTTTCCTGCGATTCGCTGCCGGGAAGGGCCAGCCGCGAGCCCTGCAGGCTGACGTCGCGCACCACCAGATGCTGGCTGGTATCGACGTCCATATCTAGCGGCTGGGCAAAACCAATGCCGTTGAGCTTGCCGCGGATCTCGCCGCCCTTCTCCAGCCAGTGGGAGAGCTCCTCACGGGTAAACGTAATATGGATGACCTGCATATCGTGTAGCTTAAGCGGCTGCTGAAGCAGCAGAAGGAGCGTTGTCCCTTCTACGTCGGCGGGAAGCTCATAGTGCGCTTTCCGGCTGAACATGCCGCCGAGACGCGTAACCTTCAGCGCGGTTTTGTCGCTGTGCTGCTGTTGGATCTGAATACGCCTTTGGGTGATCGCCCCGAGGCGCGTCAGCATCGCCTGCTGCTGCCAGGCGTGGTTGGTCATCAGGGTTTCCAGCAGCTGTGACATCAGGTTCATGCTTTCGATATCGTGCCACAGGCAGTCTTTCAGCAGAATCAGGTCGATGGGTGCGATGGTATCGCGGCCGCTGAAGAAGGCGCTGGCCTGCAGCAGGCGAACGGCCTTTTTCCAGCGGCGGTCCGAAACGTAGGGCGCCTTGGGCTGCGTCTCCAGCTGCTGGCGCAGCTGATAGACAAGCTCGAATACGCTATCCGTCAGCTTCACGCTGCTGATATCCTGCTGCCACTGCGCAAACTCTTCGCTACTGACCTGCAGGGCAGCCGGCACCGGATTGCTGTTTTCATCCTGCTGGCTGAGCAGCATGGAGCGGAAGTTAGTTTTATCCTGTACCTTATCGAGCCACAGGCGGATCAGCATTCGGTCATACAGCGCTTCCAGGCTGCTATCCGCTTCCGGGAGTTCATTGGACGCCGCCACCAGCAGGCGCATCGGGATTTTCTCTTCGGTGGCGCCGTTGCGGAAGTGGCGTTCGTTAATGGCGGTCAGCAGGGTGTTAAGGATAGCCGGGCCGGCTTTCCAGATCTCATCGAGGAAGACGATCTCCGCTTCCGGCAGGTAGCCTGCGGTTAAGCGCTCGTAACGGCCTTCATCCTTCAGGGCCTGGATTGATAGCGGACCAAAAACCTCTTCCGGGGTTGAGAAGCGGGTCATCAGGTATTCAAAGGCGCGAGCCTGCTGGAAGGCGAATTTGAGACGGCGGGCGATCAGGCTCTTGGCAATACCCGGCGGACCAAGCAAAAACACGCTCTCGCCGCTGAGTGCGGCAAGCAGACAGAGCCGTATCGCATGACTGCGTTCAAACAAACCTTTTTCCAGCGCTGCGCTGAGCCGGGAAATTCTTTCTGCCAGTAAATGTGATTGAGCCATAATTGAGTTGCGTGCTTTTTCATGTGTCGTTATTGAGTCGAGTATAGATGTTTGATTAGGTGTGGTAATAGCCTGAAGATTCGATTTATTTTCTTTGAGCCAGGTTAATATGGTGTCTGTTAGGGGTACGATTCAGCAAAGAATCGTGCATACTGTGCGCTTTTTGTGAGCCTGAGGACCGGGAACACATTTGTTTTATATACACAAAAACATTCAGGATGCGGCAAGGCAGCAAGGGATGAAATCCCCTGGCGCACGGCTATGTGACCGGGATTTCTGGACGCCACCTGCGCAGAAGCAGCTTGAAAAATGATATGTATAAACGAAAAGACTAGTCTATGAGCTCTGATAATAAGCAATCGCTTCCGGCAGTAACGCTGGCGGCAATCGGCGTGGTGTACGGCGATATTGGTACCAGTCCGCTGTATACACTGCGTGAATGTCTGTCAGGTCAGTTTGGGTTTGGCGTTGAACGTGATGCCGTTTTTGGCTTTCTGTCGCTAATTTTCTGGCTGTTAATTTTTACCGTATCACTCAAATATATCACCTTCGTAATGCGGGCGGACAACGCCGGAGAGGGGGGGATTCTGACGCTAATGTCGCTGGCGGGACGCAATACGTCCGCGCGAATGACGTCGGTGCTGGTTATCCTTGGGCTGATTGGTGGCAGCTTCTTCTATGGCGAGGTGGTCATCACCCCGGCGATCTCGGTGATGTCGGCGATTGAGGGGCTGGAAATTATTGCGCCCAATCTGGATACCTGGGTTGTCCCGATATCCATCATTGTGCTGACGCTGCTGTTTGCCATCCAGAAGCACGGCACCAGCATGGTGGGTAAGCTGTTTGCGCCAATTATGCTGATTTGGTTTCTGCTGCTGGCGGTGCTTGGTGCGCGCAGCATCATTGATAATCCGGAAGTATTGCAGGCGCTCAATCCCTATTGGGCGGTGCACTTCTTCCTCGAATATAAGACCGTCTCTTTTGTCGCCCTCGGGGCGGTAGTGCTCTCCATTACCGGCGTTGAGGCGCTGTATGCCGATATGGGCCACTTCGGTAAATTGCCTATCCGCTTAGCGTGGTTCTCCGTGGTGCTGCCTTCGCTGGTGCTGAACTACTTCGGTCAGGGGGCGCTGCTGCTCAAACATCCTGAGGCGATCAAAAACCCGTTCTTCCTGCTGGCGCCTGAATGGGCGCTGATCCCGATGCTGATTATCGCCGCTCTGGCGACGGTAATTGCCTCCCAGGCAGTTATTTCCGGGGTCTTCTCGTTGACCCGCCAGGCGGTGCGCCTGGGATATCTGTCGCCAATGCGCATCATCCATACCTCCGAGATGGAATCCGGGCAGATTTATATCCCGTTCATCAACTGGCTGCTGTACGTTTCGGTGGTCATTGTGATTATCAGCTTCGAGCACTCCTCCAACCTGGCGGCGGCGTACGGTATCGCGGTGACTGGCACCATGGTGCTGACCACTATCCTGTTCACCACCGTGGCGCGTCAAAACTGGCGCTGGAATAAATTCTTCGTGGCGCTGCTGTTTATCGCCTTTATGTGCATCGACCTGCCGCTGTTCTCGGCCAACCTGGATAAGATAGTCTCCGGCGGCTGGCTGCCGCTGACCCTTGGCCTGGTGATGTTCACCGTGATGACCACCTGGAAGAGCGAGCGTTTCCGCCTGCTGCGCCGGATGCACGAACACGGCAACTCGCTGGAAGCCATGATCTCTTCGCTGGAGAAATCGCCGCCGGTCCGCGTGCCGGGCACTGCGGTCTATATGTCCCGCGCCCTGAACGTTATCCCGTTTGCCCTGCTGCACAACCTCAAGCACAACAAGGTGCTGCATGAGCGGGTGATCCTGCTGACGCTGCGGACCGAAGATGCGCCTTACGTGCACAACGTTCGCCGGGTGCAGATCGAGCAAATCTCACCGTCGTTCTGGCGGGTGGTGGCGAGCTACGGCTGGCGCGAAACGCCGAATGTGGAAGAAGTTTTCCACCGCTGCGGGCTGGAAGGGCTGAGCTGTCGGATGATGGAAACCTCGTTCTTCATGTCGCATGAATCGCTGATTATCGGCAAACGGCCGTGGTATCTGCGGCTGCGCGGTAAGCTCTATCTCCTGCTGCAGCGCAACGCCCTGCGGGCGCCGGATCAGTTTGAAATCCCGCCTAACCGGGTGATTGAGCTGGGCACCCAGGTCGAAATTTGATGTTCCGAAGCCCTTCCTTGTGAAGGGCTTTTTATTGTTTTTTGCCTGCGTTCACTTTTCTCTCCCCACGCTTGCGAAACGTTTCGATGGCGATCACATTTCTCTCTTTTGGCGGTGGTTTTCTGCGCGTATTTTGACAATACTTCCTTCAGCGAAACGTTTCGCTACTGGAGCAGAAGAGAAAAATGAAAAAGGGCACCGTACTTAACGCTGATATTTCCTCGGTTATCTCCCGCCTGGGTCATACCGATACGCTGGTGGTCTGCGATGCCGGGTTACCGGTTCCCCGCAGCAGCGCGCGTATTGATATGGCGTTAACCCAGGGCGTTCCCTCCTTTATGCAGGTTCTGGAGGTGGTAACGGCGGAAATGCAGGTTGAAGCGGCGATCCTTGCGGAAGAGATTAAAACTCATAATCCGCAGCTCCATGCGACGTTGCTCACTCACCTTGAGCGGCTGCAGCAATACCAGGGAAACACCATTGAAATTCGTTACACCAGTCATGAGCAGTTTAAAAAACAGACCGCGGATAGTCAGGCGGTGATTCGCAGCGGGGAGTGTTCCCCGTTTGCGAACGTTATTCTCTGTGCCGGCGTGACGTTCTGAGGTCGCCGATATGGAAGCCTTATTGCAATTAAAAGGGATCGATAAAGCGTTCCCAGGCGTCAAAGCGCTCTCCGGCGCCGCGCTCAACGTTTATGCCGGCCGGGTGATGGCGCTGGTTGGCGAAAACGGTGCCGGTAAGTCCACCATGATGAAGGTGCTGACCGGGATCTACGCCCGCGACGCCGGCTCCTTAACGTGGTTAGGAAAAGAGACCACCTTCAACGGACCGAAATCCTCTCAGGAAGCCGGGATCGGTATTATCCACCAGGAACTTAACCTCATCCCTCAGCTGACGATCGCGGAAAATATTTTCCTCGGCCGTGAGTTCGTTAACCGGTTTGGCAAAATAGACTGGAAAACGATGTATGCCGAAGCGGACAAGCTGCTGGCGAAGCTGAATTTACGTTTTAACAGCCAAAAGCTGGTGGGCGATCTGTCTATCGGCGACCAGCAGATGGTTGAAATTGCCAAGGTGCTGAGCTTTGAGTCGAAGGTCATCATTATGGATGAGCCTACGGACGCCCTGACCGACACCGAAACGGCCTCCCTGTTCCGCGTTATCCGCGAGCTGAAATCTCAGGGCCGCGGGATCGTCTATATCTCCCACCGGATGAAAGAGATCTTCGAGATTTGCGACGATGTTACCGTCTTTCGCGACGGGCAGTTTATCGCCGAGCGCGAGGTGGCGAGCCTGGATGAAGACCTGCTGATTGAGATGATGGTCGGTCGCAAGCTGGAAGACCAGTATCCGCGCCTGGATAAAGCGCCGGGCGTCGTGCGCCTCAAGGTGGACAACCTGTGCGGGCCGGGCGTGGAAAGTGTCTCCTTTACTCTGCGTCAGGGAGAGATTCTGGGCGTCGCCGGGCTGATGGGCGCCGGTCGGACGGAGCTGATGAAGGTTCTGTACGGCGCGCTGCCGCGTAGCAGCGGTTCCGTCACCCTCGACGGGCGCGAAGTGGTCGCCCGCTCCCCGCAGGATGGCCTGGCAAACGGCATCGTTTATATCTCCGAAGACCGCAAGCGCGATGGCTTAGTCCTCGGCATGTCGGTGAAGGAAAACATGTCGCTGACCGCGCTGCGCTACTTCAGCCACGCCGGCGGCCGGCTGAAGCATAAAGATGAACAGCAGGCGGTAAGCGATTTTATCCGCCTGTTCAATGTCAAAACGCCATCGATGGAGCAGGCGATCGGCCTGCTCTCCGGCGGTAACCAGCAGAAGGTGGCCATTGCCCGCGGGCTGATGACCCGCCCGAAGGTCCTGATCCTTGATGAGCCTACCCGCGGCGTTGACGTTGGGGCGAAGAAAGAGATCTACCAGCTGATTAACCAGTTTAAGGCCGATGGTCTGAGCATCATTCTGGTCTCTTCGGAGATGCCGGAAGTGTTAGGCATGAGCGATCGCATCATTGTGATGCATGAAGGGCATCTCGGCGGTGAATTTACACGCGAGCAGGCCACCCAGGAAGTATTGATGGCTGCCGCTGTGGGCAAGCTTAACCGTGTGAATCAGGAGTAAAAAAGATGACAACCCAGGCTGCTGCTGGTCGCCGCTATTTCACTAAAGCATGGCTGATGGAGCAAAAATCGCTGATTGCCCTGCTGGTGCTGATAGCGATTGTCTCGACCATGAGCCCCAACTTTTTTACCGTCAATAACCTGTTCAATATCCTGCAGCAGACTTCGGTTAACGCCATTATGGCGGTCGGCATGACGCTGGTTATTCTCACTTCGGGGATCGACCTGTCGGTGGGCTCCCTGCTGGCGCTGACCGGCGCGGTTGCGGCGTCGATTGTCGGCCTTGAGGTTAATGCGCTGGTGGCGATTGCCGGCGCGCTGGCGCTGGGTGCGGCCATCGGTGCGGTGACCGGGGTGATTGTAGCGAAAGGGCGCGTGCAGGCCTTTATTGCCACGCTGGTGATGATGCTGCTGCTGCGCGGCGTGACGATGGTCTACACCAACGGCAGTCCGGTGAATACCGGGTTTACGGATAATGCCGATCTGTTTGGCTGGTTTGGTATCGGCCGTCCGCTGGGGATACCGACGCCGGTGTGGATTATGGCGATCGTCTTCCTTGCCGCCTGGTACATGCTGCACCACACCCGCCTGGGCCGCTATATCTACGCGCTGGGTGGCAACGAAGCGGCCACGCGCCTGTCCGGCATCAGCGTGAATAAAGTTAAAATCATCGTCTATTCTCTGTGTGGCCTGCTGGCTTCGCTGGCGGGCATTATCGAAGTGGCGCGCCTCTCCTCCGCGCAGCCGACGGCGGGGACCGGCTATGAGCTGGATGCCATTGCGGCAGTGGTGCTGGGCGGTACCAGCCTGGCCGGCGGTAAGGGGCGCATCGTCGGTACCCTGATTGGGGCACTGATCCTCGGTTTCCTGAATAACGGATTGAACCTATTAGGCGTTTCTTCCTATTACCAGATGATCGTTAAAGCGGTGGTCATTTTGCTGGCGGTGCTGGTAGATAACAAAAAGCAGTAACTAAGAACTCTACAGGACATCTTAACTATGAATATGAAAAAACTGGCGACCCTGGTATCTGCTGTTGCTTTAAGCGCGACCGTGAGCGCAAACGCGATGGCGAAAGATACCATTGCCTTGGTTATCTCGACCCTTAACAACCCGTTCTTTGTCTCCTTGAAAGAGGGGGCGCAGAAAGAAGCCGACAAGCTGGGCTACAACCTGGTGGTGCTGGATTCACAAAATAACCCGGCGAAAGAGCTAGCCAACGTGCAGGATTTGACGGTACGCGGCGCTAAGCTCCTGCTGATCAACCCGACGGACTCTGATGCGGTAGGTAACGCCGTGAAGATGGCTAATCAGGCGAAGATCCCGGTTATTACTCTTGACCGTCAGGCGGCGAAAGGCGACGTGGTTAGCCATATTGCTTCTGATAACGTGCTCGGCGGTAAAATGGCCGGCGACTATATCGCGAAGAAAGCGGGTGAGAACGCTAAGGTTATTGAGCTGCAGGGTATCGCAGGAACATCCGCGGCGCGCGAGCGTGGCGAAGGCTTCAGGCAGGCCGTCGCGGCTCACAAATTTAACGTGCTGGCGAGCCAGCCGGCAGATTTCGACCGTACCAAGGGCCTGAACGTCATGCAGAACCTGCTGACGGCGCATCCGGACGTACAGGCGGTATTTGCTCAGAACGACGAAATGGCGCTGGGCGCGCTGCGCGCTTTACAAACGGCGGGTAAATCCGATGTGATGGTTGTTGGATTTGACGGTACTCCGGATGGCGAAAAAGCGGTAAATAGTGGCAAACTGGCTGCGACTATCGCCCAGCTGCCTGAGCAGATCGGCGTGAAAGGCGTCGAGACTGCCGATAAAGTGCTGAAGGGTGAAAAAGTGGACGCCAGCTATCCGGTTGAGCTGAAACTGGTCATTAAGCAGTAATATGCGATTCGGACCGGCAACGGTCCGAGGGACAACATAAAAAAGAAAAGCAGGGCATGCGCCACCGGAGTCCGGTGGCGCGCTTTCCCGGGAACTGAGATGATGAAAACCGCAGGCAAACTTATCGTCCTTGGCAGCATCAATGCCGATCACATTCTTAACCTTCAATCTTTCCCGACGCCGGGCGAAACCGTCACCGGTAACCACTATCAGGTGGCTTTCGGTGGCAAAGGTGCCAACCAGGCCGTAGCCGCCGGGCGCAGCGGAGCAAACGTTGCGTTTATCGCCTGTACCGGCGATGACGATACCGGCGAGCGCGTTCGCCGCCAGCTGGCGAGCGATAACATCGACATCGCGCCGGTTCGCGCGGTAAAAGGTGAATCGACCGGCGTGGCGCTGATCTTTGTTAACGGCGAAGGTGAGAATGTCATCGGTATTCATGCCGGCGCCAATGCCGCCCTTTCGGTCGCTCAGGTTGAGGCAGAGAAGGCGCGTATTGCCGACGCCGATGCGCTGCTGATGCAGCTGGAGTCGCCGCTGGAGAGCGTGCTGGCGGCGGCCAAAATCGCCCATCAGCATCAAACAAGCGTGGTGCTGAATCCGGCCCCGGCGCGCGAGCTGTCGGATGAACTGCTGGCGCTGGTGGATATCATCACCCCTAACGAAACGGAAGCGGAAAAGCTGACCGGTATTCGCGTCGAAAACGATGACGATGCCGCCAAAGCGGCAAACGCGCTCCATAAAAAAGGTATCGGTACCGCTATTATTACGCTGGGTAGCCGCGGCGTCTGGGTGAGCCACGATGGCGAAGGCCGCCGGGTCCCGGGCTTTAAGGTTCAGGCCATCGATACCATTGCCGCGGGTGATACCTTTAACGGCGCCCTGGTCACCGCATTACTGGAAGGGACCGCGCTGGCAGAGGCCATCCGCTTTGCCCATGCCGCCGCCGCTATTGCCGTTACCCGCAAAGGCGCGCAGCCTTCAGTGCCATGGCGAAAAGAAATCGACGAATTTTTACGTCAACAGGGGTAACGCTTGGCTACCATGAAGGATGTGGCCCGCGTGGCGGGCGTTTCCACCTCGACGGTTTCCCACGTCATTAATAAAGATCGTTTCGTCAGCGAGGCGATTACCGCCAAAGTGGACGCGGCGATCAAAAATCTTAACTACGCGCCGTCCGCGCTGGCGCGTAGCCTCAAGCTCAATCAAACTCGCACCATCGGTATGCTGATCACCGCCAGTACCAACCCGTTTTATTCTGAGCTGGTGCGCGGCGTAGAGCGTAGCTGTTTTGAACGCGGCTATAGCCTGGTGCTATGCAATACGGAAGGCGACGAGCAGCGCATGAACAGTAATCTCGAAACGCTGATGCAAAAGCGCGTCGATGGCTTACTGCTGCTCTGTACCGAAACGCATCAGCCTTCGCCAGAAATAATGCAGCGCTATCCTTCGGTGCCAACGGTGATGATGGACTGGGCGCCGTTTGATGGCGACAGCGATCTGATTCAGGATAACTCGCTGCTGGGAGGCGATATGGCGACCCAGTACCTGATAGACCAGGGTCATACCCGGATTGCCTGTATTGCCGGTCCGCTGGATAAAACGCCGTCGCGGCTGCGCCTGGAGGGCTATCACGCCGCGATGTCCCGCGCCGGGCTGGAAGTGGCTGAGGGATACGTGATTACCAGCGACTTTGAGTTTGGCGGTGGATTTAGCGCGATGCAGGAGCTGCTGACCTTATCGGAACGCCCGCAGGCGGTATTTGTCGGCAACGACGCCATGGCGTTTGGGGCATATCAGTCGCTTTACCAGGCCGGGCTGCGTATTCCGCAGGATATGGCGCTGGTGGGCTATGACGATATCGAGCTGGCCCGCTATATGACGCCGCCGCTGACGACTATCCATCAGCCAAAGGATGAGCTGGGTGAGCTGGCGATTGATGTGCTGATTCACCGGATGGCCGATCCCGGACAGCAGCAGCAGCGCGTGCAGCTCACCCCTGAGCTTATCGTTCGCGGTTCAGCCTAGCGTTTGTGCCGTTCCTTTATCAGGTTACGGCCATCCTTCGCCTTTAACAGCATAAACACCAGCGCGGACACGACGGTGATCGCGCCCATCGTAATAAAGGTATTGTGGAACTGCTCTACGGTACTGGAGTTGTCAAAGCCTTCATAAAAGCGCAGTACCGCTGCGCTAATCGCCACCCCGAGACTGATTGATAGCTGCTGCGTGACCGCCAGCAGGCTGTTGCCACCGCTGGCATTATCATCGGTGAGGTCGGCAAGCGTAATGGTGTTCATTGAGGTGAACTGAGTGGACATCGCCATCCCCAGAACGAAGAGCGGCAGCAGCAGCATCCAGACGGGCATCGCGGGCGACTGGAACGAGAACTGGGCGATCATCAGGCCGATAAATATCGTTACCCCTACCAGCGTTTTCCGGTAGCCGAGCCAGCGCAGGATCTGCGTAACGGTAGACTTCGCGATAATAGAGCCGACGGCGGTCGGCGCAATCATGCAGCCGGCGATGATTGCCGAATAGCCAAAACCGACCTGCAGCATCAGCGGCATCAGGAACGGCACGCAGCCCGTACCCAGACGCGTTGCCAGATTACCGGCGATCCCGACGGAAAAGGTTCGGGTCTTAAATAAAGAAAGCGAGATCAGCGGGGCGGGATGGCGGCGGGCATGGCGAATATAGGCCAGCAGTAAAAGAACGCTAAGGGCGATAACCGTCAGCGCGATCCAGCTGGCGACGATTTTCTCGCCAAACAGTTCGATACCGCTGGAGAACAGCACCAGGCCTAGCCCAAAGAGCAAAAATCCGCGGGTATCGAAAGGTCGGCGTGGCGTAGTGAAGTCCGGCATGCATTTACGCGCATAAAGGATGCCAATAATGCCAATAGGAATATTGATCAGGAAAATCCAGTGCCAGCTGGCCCAGGTCACCAGCACGCCGCCGAGAACCGGGCCAAGAATCGGACCGACAAGCCCCGGCATCGTCACGAAGTTCAGCACCGGTAGCAGCTCGCTGCGCGGATAGGCCCGTAATAATGCCAGCCGCGCGACCGGCATCATCATCGCGCCGCCAACCCCCTGAATGACGCGAAAGATGACCAGCTCCATCAGCGAGCCGGAAAGCGCGCAGGCGAGGGAGCCGAGCGTAAACAGGCCTACGGCAATAATGAACACTTTGCGCGTGCCGAAGCGGTCGGCCAGCCACCCGCTCACCGGAATGAGCATCGCTACCGTTAGCGTATAGCTGATGATCGCGGACTGCATTGCCAGCGGCGAACGGTTGAGGCTATGGGCTATTGCCGGAAGGGCGGTGTTCAGAATGGTGGCGTCCAGCGCTTGCATAAAAAAGGCCATTGCCGCAATCCACGGCAGTCCGGCCATACTACGCCCTTTCTTCTCGGTCATGCGGAACCCTTTATTTACCTGAATGGTTTGGTGCGCTCAGCAGGGCCTGGCAGGCGCTGAGCGCTCGCGGGCCGTCGCTGTTCAGAATCGCGTCAACAATTGCCTGATGGAGATCCAGCTTCACCACCTCATTCTGAGTAATAGAAGTGAAGTAAGTGTGATAGACCGAATGGAATAGCGAAGCGAAAGAGATAAGGAAGGGATTACCGCTCATTTCATAGATGTGCTCATGCCAGGCCATATCGACTTCAATCCAGCGCTCGCGCTGGAAGCGTCTTTTCAGCTCGCCCATCTCTTCCATTAAGCTATTGAGCTGCGCCTTCTGCTCCGCGCAGCCCAGGGTGGCAGCCAGAAAGCAGGCCTGCGGCTCGAGGCTGCTGCGCATGACGAGGAAGTGGGTCACCACCTCTTCGAAGTTATCTTCCGTTAACCACCATGAGAGCAGCTCCTTGTCGAGAAAGTTCCAGCTACTGCGTGGCATAACGCGGGTACCGATGCGCGGGCGCGGTAAGAGCATACCTTTCGCTGTCAGCGTCTTGACCGCCTCTCGTACCGCCGTTCGGCTCACGCCGAACTGCTCGCCCAGCTCCATTTCACCGGGGAGAATGCTTTCCGGCTGATATTCGCCGGTCAGAATTTTTTGGGCCAGTTTCTCCGCCAGTACCCAGGAGATGTTTTTCTGTGCCGCCAGTTGCTGTGCGCTTAAAGACATAAATGCCGTTCCTTTCTCTTTTCTACTCTATCAGTATGCCACCAGGCGGGGCGTTTCGTTGTTTAAAACGGCAAAACGCCGCTTTTTTGCCACTCTGCGGCCCGGTTTGCTGAAAAAAGAGACGGTTGAAAAGTTTTTTGCAAACAGGGCTTGTCAACGTCAGAGAACTCCCTATAATGCGCCTCCACTGACACGGAACAACGGCCAACATGCCGCCGGGTCAGAAGGCTTCAGCGCTGAATATCAGCCGCGAAAGCCGACAGAGAAAAGCAAAATAAACGCTTGACTCTGAATGAGGAAAACGTAATATACGGGACCTCGCGACAGAGCGCTAAAGCGCGTCGCAACTGCTCTTTAACAATTTATCAGACAATCTGTGTGGGCACTCAAAGTGACATGGATTCTTAACGTCCTCGGACGAAAAATGAATACCAAGTCTCTGAGTGAACATACGTAATTCATTACGAAGTTTAATTCACGAGCATCAAACTTAAATTGAAGAGTTTGATCATGGCTCAGATTGAACGCTGGCGGCAGGCCTAACACATGCAAGTCGAGCGGTAGCACAGAAGAGCTTGCTCTTTGGGTGACGAGCGGCGGACGGGTGAGTAATGTCTGGGAAACTGCCTGATGGAGGGGGATAACTACTGGAAACGGTAGCTAATACCGCATAACGTCGCAAGACCAAAGTGGGGGACCTTCGGGCCTCATGCCATCAGATGTGCCCAGATGGGATTAGCTAGTAGGTGAGGTAATGGCTCACCTAGGCGACGATCCCTAGCTGGTCTGAGAGGATGACCAGCCACACTGGAACTGAGACACGGTCCAGACTCCTACGGGAGGCAGCAGTGGGGAATATTGCACAATGGGCGCAAGCCTGATGCAGCCATGCCGCGTGTATGAAGAAGGCCTTCGGGTTGTAAAGTACTTTCAGCGAGGAGGAAGGCGTTAAGGTTAATAACCTTGACGATTGACGTTACTCGCAGAAGAAGCACCGGCTAACTCCGTGCCAGCAGCCGCGGTAATACGGAGGGTGCAAGCGTTAATCGGAATTACTGGGCGTAAAGCGCACGCAGGCGGTCTGTCAAGTCGGATGTGAAATCCCCGGGCTCAACCTGGGAACTGCATCCGAAACTGGCAGGCTAGAGTCTTGTAGAGGGGGGTAGAATTCCAGGTGTAGCGGTGAAATGCGTAGAGATCTGGAGGAATACCGGTGGCGAAGGCGGCCCCCTGGACAAAGACTGACGCTCAGGTGCGAAAGCGTGGGGAGCAAACAGGATTAGATACCCTGGTAGTCCACGCTGTAAACGATGTCGACTTGGAGGTTGTTCCCTTGAGGAGTGGCTTCCGGAGCTAACGCGTTAAGTCGACCGCCTGGGGAGTACGGCCGCAAGGTTAAAACTCAAATGAATTGACGGGGGCCCGCACAAGCGGTGGAGCATGTGGTTTAATTCGATGCAACGCGAAGAACCTTACCTACTCTTGACATCCAGAGAACTTAGCAGAGATGCTTTGGTGCCTTCGGGAACTCTGAGACAGGTGCTGCATGGCTGTCGTCAGCTCGTGTTGTGAAATGTTGGGTTAAGTCCCGCAACGAGCGCAACCCTTATCCTTTGTTGCCAGCGGTTCGGCCGGGAACTCAAAGGAGACTGCCAGTGATAAACTGGAGGAAGGTGGGGATGACGTCAAGTCATCATGGCCCTTACGAGTAGGGCTACACACGTGCTACAATGGCATATACAAAGAGAAGCGACCTCGCGAGAGCAAGCGGACCTCATAAAGTATGTCGTAGTCCGGATCGGAGTCTGCAACTCGACTCCGTGAAGTCGGAATCGCTAGTAATCGTGGATCAGAATGCCACGGTGAATACGTTCCCGGGCCTTGTACACACCGCCCGTCACACCATGGGAGTGGGTTGCAAAAGAAGTAGGTAGCTTAACCTTCGGGAGGGCGCTTACCACTTTGTGATTCATGACTGGGGTGAAGTCGTAACAAGGTAACCGTAGGGGAACCTGCGGTTGGATCACCTCCTTACCTAAAAGAACCTGCCTTTGTAGTGTCCACACAGATTGTCTGATGAAAAATAAGCAGTAAAAAATCTCTGCAGGCTTGTAGCTCAGGTGGTTAGAGCGCACCCCTGATAAGGGTGAGGTCGGTGGTTCAAGTCCACTCAGGCCTACCAAATTCATCCTGAATACTGCGTTGTGAAACGACTCGCATACTTCAGTATGCTTCGTCCTCCCACGCCTTGTCTCAGTCTGAATTACCGGTAAACAGAGAAAGCAATTACGATGGGGTTATAGCTCAGCTGGGAGAGCGCCTGCCTTGCACGCAGGAGGTCTGCGGTTCGATCCCGCATAGCTCCACCATCCTTTTACTGCACAAAATAAGAAAACTTCAGAGTGTTCCTGAAAAGGTGCACTGCGAAGTTTTGCTCTTTAAAAATCTGGATCAAGCTGAAAATTGAAACGACACACTGTCTCCTTTCTCCGTAATAAGAAAGGAAAAACGGTGTGTTCGAGTCTCTCAAATTTTCACAACACGACCTGTTTTACGAAACAGCTTCGGGTTGTGAGGTTAAGCGACTAAGCGTACACGGTGGATGCCCTGGCAGTCAGAGGCGATGAAGGACGTGCTAATCTGCGATAAGCGTCGGTAAGGTGATATGAACCGTTATAACCGGCGATTTCCGAATGGGGAAACCCAGTGTGATTCGTCACACTATCGTTAAGTGAATACATAGCTTAACGAAGCGAACCGGGGGAACTGAAACATCTAAGTACCCCGAGGAAAAGAAATCAACCGAGATTCCCCCAGTAGCGGCGAGCGAACGGGGAGCAGCCCAGAACCTGAATCAGTTTGTGTGTTAGTGGAAGCGTCTGGAAAGTCGCAGGGTACAGGGTGATACTCCCGTACACTAAAATGCACATTCTGTGAGTTCGAAGAGTAGGGCGGGACACGTGGTATCCTGTCTGAATATGGGGGGACCATCCTCCAAGGCTAAATACTCCTGACTGACCGATAGTGAACCAGTACCGTGAGGGAAAGGCGAAAAGAACCCCGGCGAGGGGAGTGAAACAGAACCTGAAACCGTGTACGTACAAGCAGTGGGAGCCTCTTTTATGGGGTGACTGCGTACCTTTTGTATAATGGGTCAGCGACTTATATTCTGTAGCAAGGTTAACCGTATAGGGGAGCCGCAGGGAAACCGAGTCTTAACTGGGCGTTAAGTTGCAGGGTATAGACCCGAAACCCGGTGATCTAGCCATGGGCAGGTTGAAGGTTGGGTAACACTAACTGGAGGACCGAACCGACTAATGTTGAAAAATTAGCGGATGACTTGTGGCTGGGGGTGAAAGGCCAATCAAACCGGGAGATAGCTGGTTCTCCCCGAAAGCTATTTAGGTAGCGCCTCGTGAACTCATCTTCGGGGGTAGAGCACTGTTTCGGCTAGGGGGTCATCCCGACTTACCAACCCGATGCAAACTACGAATACCGAAGAATGTTATCACGGGAGACACACGGCGGGTGCTAACGTCCGTCGTGAAGAGGGAAACAACCCAGACCGCCAGCTAAGGTCCCAAAGTCATGGTTAAGTGGGAAACGATGTGGGAAGGCACAGACAGCCAGGATGTTGGCTTAGAAGCAGCCATCATTTAAAGAAAGCGTAATAGCTCACTGGTCGAGTCGGCCTGCGCGGAAGATGTAACGGGGCTAAACCATGCACCGAAGCTGCGGCAGCGACGCTTAGGCGTTGTTGGGTAGGGGAGCGTTCTGTAAGCCGTTGAAGGTGGCCTGTGAGGGTTGCTGGAGGTATCAGAAGTGCGAATGCTGACATAAGTAACGATAAAGCGGGTGAAAAGCCCGCTCGCCGGAAGACCAAGGGTTCCTGTCCAACGTTAATCGGGGCAGGGTGAGTCGACCCCTAAGGCGAGGCCGAAAGGCGTAGTCGATGGGAAACAGGTTAATATTCCTGTACTCGGTGTTACTGCGAAGGGGGGACGGAGAAGGCTATGTTAGCCGGGCGACGGTTGTCCCGGTTTAAGCATGTAGGCGGAGAGTTTAGGTAAATCCGGACTCTTATTAACGCTGAGGTGTGATGACGAGGCACTACGGTGCTGAAGTAACAAATGCCCTGCTTCCAGGAAAAGCCTCTAAGCATCAGGTAACATCAAATCGTACCCCAAACCGACACAGGTGGTCAGGTAGAGAATACCAAGGCGCTTGAGAGAACTCGGGTGAAGGAACTAGGCAAAATGGTGCCGTAACTTCGGGAGAAGGCACGCTGATGGTAAGTGAAGTGACTTGCTCACGGAGCTGAAATCAGTCGAAGATACCAGCTGGCTGCAACTGTTTATTAAAAACACAGCACTGTGCAAACACGAAAGTGGACGTATACGGTGTGACGCCTGCCCGGTGCCGGAAGGTTAATTGATGGGGTTATCCGCAAGGAGAAGCTCTTGATCGAAGCCCCGGTAAACGGCGGCCGTAACTATAACGGTCCTAAGGTAGCGAAATTCCTTGTCGGGTAAGTTCCGACCTGCACGAATGGCGTAATGATGGCCAGGCTGTCTCCACCCGAGACTCAGTGAAATTGAACTCGCTGTGAAGATGCAGTGTACCCGCGGCAAGACGGAAAGACCCCGTGAACCTTTACTATAGCTTGACACTGAACATTGAGCCTTGATGTGTAGGATAGGTGGGAGGCTTTGAAGCGTGGACGCCAGTCTGCGTGGAGCCAACCTTGAAATACCACCCTTTAATGTTTGATGTTCTAACGTAGACCCGTAATCCGGGTTGCGGACAGTGTCTGGTGGGTAGTTTGACTGGGGCGGTCTCCTCCCAAAGAGTAACGGAGGAGCACGAAGGTTAGCTAATCCTGGTCGGACATCAGGAGGTTAGTGCAATGGCATAAGCTAGCTTGACTGCGAGCGTGACGGCGCGAGCAGGTGCGAAAGCAGGTCATAGTGATCCGGTGGTTCTGAATGGAAGGGCCATCGCTCAACGGATAAAAGGTACTCCGGGGATAACAGGCTGATACCGCCCAAGAGTTCATATCGACGGCGGTGTTTGGCACCTCGATGTCGGCTCATCACATCCTGGGGCTGAAGTAGGTCCCAAGGGTACGGCTGTTCGCCGTTTAAAGTGGTACGCGAGCTGGGTTTAGAACGTCGTGAGACAGTTCGGTCCCTATCTGCCGTGGGCGCTGGAGAATTGAGGGGGGCTGCTCCTAGTACGAGAGGACCGGAGTGGACGCATCACTGGTGTTCGGGTTGTCATGCCAATGGCATTGCCCGGTAGCTAAATGCGGAAAAGATAAGTGCTGAAAGCATCTAAGCACGAAACTTGCCCCGAGATGAGTTCTCCCTGACTCCTTGAGAGTCCTGAAGGAACGTTGAAGACTACGACGTTGATAGGTCGGGTGTGTAAGCGTAGCGATACGTTGAGCTAACCGATACTAATGAACCGTGAGGCTTAACCTTACAACGCCAAAGCTGTTTGGTGTGATGAATTTGAGAGATTTTCAGCTGATACAGATTAACTGACAGGCCTGATGGCGTGTTGGTAAACAGAATTTGCCTGGCGGCAATAGCGCGGTGGTCCCACCTGACCCCATGCCGAACTCAGAAGTGAAACGCCGTAGCGCCGATGGTAGTGTGGGGTCTCCCCATGTGAGAGTAGGGAACTGCCAGGCATCAAATAAACAAAGAAACCTCATGCGAAAGCATGAGGTTTTTTTGTTGTCTGCGGTTCAGGAAAAGTGACCTGACGCCGCCCGGATCGGGGGCCGCGTACCGCGATCCCTGACCCTTTAGCCGCTAAGCTTGCCTCTCATCACCCGCGTTGTTCTTCTAACCAGCGGACAATAAATGCCGCGATCTGCGCAATATCATTTAAATCCAGCTGGGGCAAAGAAGTCGTCACCGGCGCATCGCTGGCCACCGCAATAACGTACTTATCAAGAACAAGATCCTCAACGCGATGGCCGCCATTTTGCCGAAAAAGCACGATCTTAGGCACTGATTCATGCTTAAAACCCTCTACCAGCACAACGTCCAGCTTTGAGGCATCCATCCGGCTAACCAGCCACGGCAGGTCTACTTCTTCTTGATCCGGAGTTTCAGTCATCAGCGCCCAGCGCTGCGTACTGGCGACAATAGTCTGCGCGGCGCCTGCTTTGCGCAGCTCATAGCTGTCTTTCCCTGGCTTATCGACATCCATATCGTGATGGGTATGCTTTATCAAACCCGGGCGCAACCCCTCGGCGCACAATGCAGGGATCAGCTGCTTTAATAACGTTGTTTTACCGGTTCCGCTCCAGGCAGAAATTGCTAAAACAGGGATCATAACGGCTCCTGCATATCGTGAATATGCTGTAAGTCAGCAAGCGTATTCACATTAATAAACGCAGACTTTACGTCGCTAAAATCGACGCTATGTCCGCCTGCCTGGCGCATAAAGACCATCACCCGCCGTTCGCCGGCCGCCAGATAGGCCTCCAGCTGTGGTATTAGCCGACGATGTATCAGGGCGATAGCGGGGTGATCCCGCTCCCCATCGTGCGCCCAGACCACCGGTGAGGCCTGCTTCTGCTGCATCAAACGCGCAACCAGGAACGGCGGAATAAACGGCGTGTCACAGGGGCAAAATACAAACCAGGGGCACTCTATCTGCTGCATCACCGACAGCATACCGGCCAGCGGTCCGGGAAAATCGCTAAGGCTATCGGTATAGATTGGGTAACCCGTCGCTTGCCAGCTTTGCAGATTACGGTTGGCGCTGATCGCCAGATTGGTCACCTGCGGTTGCAGCGCATCCGTAACATAGCGCCATAGCGGCTGTCCGTTTAGCCGCTGCAGTCCTTTATCCACTCCGCCCATCCGCGTGGCTTTTCCGCCGGCCAGCACGACGCCGGTTATTGCCTCGCCTTGCATAGAAATATCGCCTCTTTCATTGTGGGATTGACCCTGTTAACTTGTCCCTATCAAGAGTAAGGAGCATGAGCATGAAATGTAAACGTCTGAATGAAGTTATTGAACTCCTCCAGCCAGCCTGGCAAAAAGAGCCGGAACTGAATCTGATTCAATTCTTGCAGAAACTGGCGAAAGAGGCCGGTTATGAGGGGGAACTCGCCGATCTTTCTGACGATATTCTTATTTACCATCTGAAGATGCGTGACTCGACAAAAGAAGCCGTTATTCCGGGGATTAAGAAAGACTACGAAGAAGATTTCAAAACGGCGCTGCTGCGCGCTCGCGGCGTGATTAAAGAGTAAAAGGTTGTAAGTGCGACCACAGAATGAGTTATGAGATGATATCCTGAACTATTCGTACGATTATCGGATGTCAGGATGCACGATAAGGCTTTCAATTTTCAGACGCTTCACCCGGATACCATCATCGATGGCCTGTTTGATCTGGGGATGCGGGTAGACTCAGGTCTCACCCCGCTAAATAGCTATGAAAACCGCGTTTACCAGTTTCAGGACGAAGATCGCCGCCGCTATGTGGTGAAGTTCTATCGTCCTGAGCGTTGGTCTGCCGAACAGATCCTCGAAGAACACCAGTTTACCTTCCAGCTAGAGCAGGATGAGGTGCCCGTCGCCGCGCCGTTGCTCTTCAACGATCGCTCGCTTCATCAACACCAGGGCTTCTTCTTTGCCGTTTTCCCAAGCCTGGGCGGGCGTCAGTTTGAAGCGGATAACCTTGATCAGATGGAATGGGTAGGGCGTTTTCTTGGCCGCCTGCATCAAACCGGGCGCAAGCAGCTCTTTGTTGCCCGACCAGAGATCGGCATTAAGGAATATTTACTCGAACCGCGCGCGGTATTTGAGCACTCAACGCTGATACCGGCCGGCCTGAAGAAGCGTTTTCTCGCTGCGGCTGATAAGCTGATCGAGGCGGTCACGGCGAAGTGGGACGGCGGCGCTAAGATCCTGCGCCTGCACGGTGACTGCCATGCCGGAAATATCCTCTGGCGCGATGGCCCGCTTTTTGTCGATCTGGATGATGCCCGCAACGGCCCCGCTATTCAGGATCTCTGGATGCTGCTGAACGGTGATAAAGCCGAACAGCGCATGCAGCTGGAGACGATCGTTGAAGCTTATGAAGAGTTCAGCCCGTTTAACACCGACGAAATTGCCCTCATCGAACCGTTACGCGCGATGCGCTTAGTCTACTACCTTGCGTGGTTGCTCCGACGCTGGGACGATCCTGCCTTCCCTATCAACTTCCCATGGCTTACCGGGGAAGACTACTGGCGCGGGCAGACCAAAACTTTTCTTGAGCAGGTGAAGGTTCTACAGGAACCCCCTCTTCAGTTAACGCCAATGTATTAATCTGATATTTCCAGGAGAGAGTTAAAAATGAAAAAAATTTGGCTGGCGCTGGCTGGTATGATTCTGGCTTTTAGTGCATCCGCTGCCCAGATAACCGACGGCAAGCAGTACATTACCCTCGAGAAGCCGGTTGCCGGCGAGCCGCAGGTGCTCGAATTCTTCTCGTTCTACTGCCCGCACTGCTATCAGTTTGAAGAAGTGCTGCACGTTTCTGACAACGTGAAGAAAAAGCTGCCGGAAGGCGTCAAAATGACGAAGTACCACGTTGAGTTCCTTGGCCCGCTGGGCAAAGATTTAACTCAGGCGTGGGCGGTGGCCATGGCGCTGGGCGTTGAAGATCGGATCACCGTTCCGATGTTTGAGGCGGTGCAGAAAACACAAACCGTGCAGACCGTTGCCGATATTCGTAAAGTCTTCGTTGATGCTGGCGTGAAGGGTGAAGATTACGATGCGGCCTGGAACAGCTTCGTGGTGAAATCTCTGGTTGCCCAGCAGGAAAAAGCCGCGGCTGACCTGCAGCTGCAGGGCGTACCGGCGATGTATGTTAATGGTAAGTATCAGCTGAACCCGCAGGGGATGGATACCAGCAATATGGACGCATTTGTCGCCCAGTATGCTGATACCGTTAAGCAGCTGGTTGAGAAGAAATAAAAAAATAACGCCGGTCACTGACCGGCGTTGTTGTTTTCGGGCTCAATAAAGTTACTTTTCCTGCCGTTGTAGCATTTCCGTCAGCCGGGCGTCTTTTTCTTGCCATAACTCGTTCAGCCAGCGCTGAAAGCGACGTTTAAAGTTCTTATCATTCACGTAATCACCGTACAGCTCTTCAGCGACGGGCATCAGATTAACGCGGACCACAATTCGCGTGAGGCGGCCGCTAAGCATGTCGTAAAAGGGGCGCCGGTTATTCTGCGGATAGCATAATGTCACGTCCAGCAGCTTATCGAACTGACTGCCCAGTACGTTCAGAGCCATCGCAACGCCTGCCGCCTTTGGTGGCAATAAGTTGCTATAAGGCGAACGAGTCTGGTGCTGTTTCTCCTCGGTGAAACGTGACCCTTCTACAAAGTTAACGATGGTCGTTGGATAAGCGCGGAATTTCTCGCAGGAACGACGGGTCGTTGCCACATCTTTGCCGCGGCGCTCCGGATGGCGAATGAGATAGCCTCGCGAGTAGCGGCGCATAAAGGGCATATCCAGCGCCCAGCAGGCAAGACCGATAAAAGGCACCCAGGCTAACTGCTGCTTGAGGAAGTATTTGTTCATCGGTATATGCTTGCGGAACAGCACGCAGAGCACCACGATATCTGCCCAGCTGTGATGATTGCTAATGAGCAGATACCAGTTCTTTTTATTCAGCCCTTCAAGACCCTGCACGTCCCACTTCAGCCCCGGGTTGAGGTACAGCAGCAGCGCCAGCCCTTCGCACCAGCAGTACATCATGAAATTACAAAAATGAGAGATAGCGCGCCATACCGCAGGGATCGGCACCAGCAGTTTAATCACTCCGGCGATAATAATCGGTACGGAACAAATAATGGTGACCAGGATGGTAAGAGCGATACTAAGAGGAAGCGTTATCGCTGCGAGTAATCTCGACATAGTTATTTTATTCAGAAAGTTAGGCTGAGAAAGAGCGCGATTAAACAGCGCAAGAGCCTGATTTTATCAGAAAACGCAGCAAATGACGGGTCTAACGAGAATAGAAAAACAGGCGGATCTTATATCCACATGGAGCATTGAGTCATCGTGACGGCTTTAAATCAATAATCTATATATAACCACATGATAAATAAAAACTAATTATAATGAAACGCGCTTTTTTTCATACACGATGGCTACCGGCCTAAAACTATGCACAAACTTATCCACAGATAGCTGTGCCGCAGGATCGACCGGATCGATGAATCTTTTCGGCGAAATGTGGGAAAAATTCAGGTTTTCATGCCTGTCTGTGGCATCCTTTATCCATAATCTGATAAACAGGCACGGAAATTATGGTTCAGATCCCTGAAAACCCTCTCATCCTCGTTGACGGCTCCTCTTACCTTTACCGCGCGTATCACGCATTCCCGCCGCTGACCAACAGCGCTGGCGAGCCGACTGGCGCAATGTATGGCGTGCTGAATATGCTGCGAAGCCTGATCCTGCAGTACCAGCCCACCCATGCCGTGGTGGTGTTTGATGCCAAAGGGAAAACTTTCCGTGACGAACTGTTTGAGCACTACAAATCCCACCGCCCGCCGATGCCCGACGATCTGCGCGCGCAGATTGAGCCGCTGCACACGATGGTGAAAGCGATGGGCCTGCCGCTGATGGCGGTACCGGGCGTGGAGGCTGACGATGTGATTGGCACCCTGGCGCGTGAGGCCGAAAAAGCGGGTCGCCCGGTATTGATCAGTACCGGCGATAAGGACATGGCCCAGCTGGTCACTCCGGGTATCACTCTGATTAACACCATGACCAATACGATCCTCGGCCCGGATGAAGTGGTGACGAAGTACGGCGTTCCGCCAGAGCTGATCATCGATTTCCTCGCCCTGATGGGCGACTCCTCGGATAACATTCCGGGCGTTCCGGGAGTCGGAGAGAAAACCGCTCAGGCCCTGCTACAGGGATTGGGTGGCCTTGATACGCTGTATGCCGAAGCGGAAAAAATCGCTGGCCTGAGCTTCCGTGGCGCCAAAACAATGGCGGCGAAGCTCGAGCAGAATAAAGAGGTGGCCTACCTCTCCTATCAGCTGGCGACCATTAAAACAGACGTGGAGCTGGATCTGAGCTGCGAAGAGCTGCTGGTTCTGGAACCGGCGGCGGACGATCTGCTGACGCTGTTCAAAAAGTATGAATTCAAGCGCTGGATAACCGACGTGGAGTCCGGCAAATGGATGCAGGCAAAAGGGAGCAAGCCTGCGGCAAAACCGGCGCAAGCGGCGGTGGCTGAAGAAGAGGTTGTTGAAGCTGCGGCAACGCTGTCTGCCGAAAACTACGTCACCATTCTTGATGAAGAGACGTTAACGGCGTGGATTGAGAAGCTCAAAAAAGCGCCGCTGTTTTCTTTCGATACGGAAACGGACAGCCTGGATAACATCTCGGCCAACATGGTCGGCCTGTCGTTCGCTATCGAACCCGGCGTTGCGGCCTATGTGCCGGTTGCGCATGATTATCTCGATGCGCCGGATCAGATCCCGCGCGATCGCGTGCTTGAGCTGCTCAAGCCGCTGCTGGAAGATAATAGCCTCCTTAAAGTTGGGCAAAACCTGAAGTACGACCGCGGGATTTTGGCGAACTATGGCATTGAGCTCCGCGGCATTGCCTTCGATACGATGCTGGAGTCCTACATCCTTGATAGCGTGGCGGGGCGTCATGACATGGACAGCCTCTCCGATCGCTGGCTTCAGCATAAAACCATCACCTTTGAAGAGATTGCCGGCAAAGGAAAGAATCAGCTTACGTTTAACCAGATTGCGTTGGAAGAAGCGGGCCGCTATGCGGCTGAAGATGCCGACGTTACTCTGCAGCTGCACCTGAAGATGTGGCCGAAGCTGCAGCAGCACGAAGGGCCGCTGCACGTATTTAAAAACATCGAGATGCCGCTGGTCCCGGTGCTATCCCGCGTTGAGCGCAACGGGGTTAAAATTGATCCGGCGGTGCTGCACGCCCATTCTCAGGAGATCGCTAAGCGCCTGGTTGAGCTGGAGCAGAAGGCCTATGAGATCGCCGGAGAAGAGTTCAATCTCTCCTCACCGAAGCAGCTGCAAACGATTTTGTTTGAAAAGCAGGGCATTAAACCGCTGAAGAAAACCCCGGGCGGCGCGCCATCGACTTCGGAAGAGGTGCTGGAAGAGCTGGCGCTGGACTATCCGCTGCCGAAGGTGATTCTTGAGTACCGTGGGCTAGCCAAGCTGAAGTCGACGTATACCGATAAGCTGCCGCTGATGATTAACCCCAAAACCGGCCGGGTCCATACCTCATACCATCAGGCCGTTACCGCTACCGGGCGACTCTCTTCAACGGACCCTAACCTGCAAAATATACCGGTGCGTAACGAGGAAGGGCGACGCATTCGTCAGGCGTTTATCGCGCCGCAGGATTATCTCATCGTCTCTGCCGACTACTCGCAGATTGAACTGCGCATCATGGCCCATTTATCTCGTGATAATGGCCTGCTGACCGCTTTTGCTGAAGGGAAAGATATCCACCGGGCGACGGCGGCTGAGGTCTTTAGCCTGCCGCTGGAGAGCGTCAGCAGCGAGCAGCGTCGTAGCGCTAAAGCGATCAACTTTGGTTTGATCTACGGCATGAGCGCATTCGGCCTCGCGCGCCAGCTCAATATTCCGCGCAGAGAAGCGCAAAAGTATATGGATCTCTACTTCGAGCGCTATCCGGGCGTGCTGGATTATATGGAGCGCACCCGCGCGCAGGCGAAAGAGCAGGGATATGTTGAAACCCTGGACGGTCGTCGGCTCTATCTCCCGGACATCAAATCCAGCAACGGCGCACGTCGTGCAGGCGCTGAGCGAGCGGCAATCAACGCGCCAATGCAGGGGACGGCGGCGGATATCATTAAGCGGGCAATGATTGCCGTTGATGAGTGGCTGCTGACCGAGAAGCCGCGGGTGCGAATGATCATGCAGGTGCACGATGAACTGGTCTTTGAAGTGCATAAAGATGACCTCGAGAGCGTGGCGAAAAAGGTCCATGAATTAATGGAAAACAGCACCACGCTGGCGGTTCCGCTGCTGGTGGAAGTGGGTAGCGGAGAAAACTGGGATCAAGCGCACTAAGTATTTCGTGGAGAGAGCGTTTTTCTGTAAGTAAGCAACATAACTTATAGAGTTTTGTGACGATCATTCGAATTTGCTATGTAAAGAGTGAAAAAAAACTACAAAAAGTGCTTTCTCCCTAACTGAAAGAAGAGTAGAGTTAATGACGTAGGGTACAGAGGTAAGATGTTCTATCTTTCAGACCTTTTACTTCACGTAATCGGATTTGGCTGAATATTTTAGCCGCCCCGGTCATTTATGACCGGGGCGTTTTTTATTGCGCGAAAGAAAAGTTTTTAGCGACCGGAGTGGTGGGAGCTGGCCTGATTTTGTCGCCCGAATAAGGCGCTGCGCGCCGTTATCCGGGGAGTCTGGCGGAGATTACTCCCCGTCTTCGATCTCTTCCTGAGGAGGGATTTCGTTAAACCAGCTATCGAGCTTCTGCCGCAGCTTATCGACGCCTGATTTCTTCAGCGAAGAGAACGCCTCAACCTGCACATCACCGTTAAAGGCGAGTACCGCCTCACGCACCATATTGAGCTGCGCTTTACGGGCTCCGCTGGCCAGCTTATCGGACTTAGTCAGCAGCACCAGCACCTGGATATCGCTTTCTACGGCCCATTCGATCATCTGCTGGTCGAGGTCTTTCAGCGGATGGCGAATATCCATCAAAATAACCAGCCCTTTCAGACACAGGCGTTTTTCGAGGTATTCACCCAGCGCCCGCTGCCATTTGATCTTCATCTCCTCGGGGACCTGAGCGTAGCCGTAGCCCGGTAAATCGACCAGGCGTTTACCGTCGGCAACTTCGAACAGGTTAATCAGCTGGGTACGTCCCGGCGTTTTTGAGGTACGCGCCAGGCTTTTCTGATTAGTCAGCGTATTCAGGGCGCTGGATTTCCCGGCATTTGAGCGGCCGGCAAACGCCACTTCGATTCCGGTATCGGAAGGAAGATGGCGGATATCCGGTGCGCTGGTGACAAAATGCGTCTGTTGATAGTTCCAGTTGGTCAAGACTGTCGTCTCCGTTAAATAAGGCTATGGCGGGGATTATACCTGAACAGCAGAAAAAGGCTGTTTTTACCGCACCCCTCAAATTAAGACGGCTGTAGGTGAAAACCCTATGCTTTGTGCGACATTGACCATTCGTGGTATGGGAAATCCATGAACAAGCGTGGTGAGTTAATGGTTAAAATCATTATTTATCAATGCATTATGCCTTGGAGAAAATTCTGAAAATTGCCTTTTTGCTCGCTACCTGGTTGTAGGATTCCTTTAACCCGGTAAAGTAGTGGTCAAGGCGAGGATGCCAACAGGAACAGGGCTCAGGATGAGCGGTCAGGGAGCGCCAGGAGGCGAAGACCAGGGATTGTCAGGATGACCAGCGTCTGGAGACGTTTTCAAAGGGAAAGGGATGTAACAAGGAACGTTATTAGCTAAGGGAAAGACAGGGTTTGTCGTTAGCTAACAGGGAAAGTGGAAACCCTTTAAGGGTTGTTCGTGAGGAAAAAGGCGACAGAGTAATCTGTCGCCTTTTTTCTTTGCTTGCTTTCTGCTAGATTCCGCCTCAATTCTATACTGAAGAAAACGATCTGAAGATTACACATCATGAAAAAACCGACATCTGTATCCCGTGGTAAAACACAGCGTAAGACGCGTGAAGAAATGAATCAGGAATCCCGCGATCGCAAGCGTCAGAAGAAGCATCGCGGTCATACGGCAGGAAGTCGTGCCACCGGCGGCGAAGCCTCTTCGGCTGGCAAAAAAACAGGTCAGCAGCAAGATCCGCGTATTGGTAGCAAGAAACCGATTCCGCTGGGCGTGACCGAGAGCACCCCGGCTACTAAGCAGCACAAACCGAAGAGCGAGAAACCTATGCTTTCACCGCAGGCTGAGCTGGATTTGCTGGAAAACGATGAGCGCCTGGACGCGCTGCTGGAACGTCTGGAAGAGGGTGGTTCCCTGAATGCTGAAGAGCAGACCTGGGTTGATGCCAAGCTCGATCGCATTGATGAGCTTATGCAGCAGCTCGGCCTCTCCTACGACGATGACGAAGATGAGGAAGAAGAAGAGCGCAAGGAAGATATGATGCGCCTGCTGAAGGGTGGAAACTAACGTTTGCACTCAGTCGGATTCCCGGTCCTGCTTATAACCCTTCTGGTTATGTGTTATCTGCTGTGGTTATTCGCTAAACTACGACGGTTGTCGCGGCGTCAGAAATGGCTGCGCAACCGGCTCATTACCCGAAGTGCGGTTGGGCCGGGGCGGCGTACCCGTCGGCGGCACCATCGGAAGGAGTGAGCATGTCTGTGCAGTTAATCGACTGGGATCTGTCCCTGATCCAAAAATATAACTATTCCGGGCCGCGTTATACCTCGTACCCCACCGCGCTGGAGTTTTCTCCCGAATTTGGCGCCGCTGAGTTCGACGAGGCGGTGGCCCGCTATCCGCAGCGCCCGCTATCGCTGTACGTGCATATCCCGTTTTGCCATAAGCTCTGCTATTTCTGCGGCTGCAATAAAATTGTGACCCGCCAGCAGCATAAGGCCGACCAGTACCTGGACGTGCTCGAGCAGGAGATTATTCATCGGGCCCCGCTGTTTAGCGAACGCCAGGTCCACCAGCTGCACTGGGGCGGCGGAACGCCAACCTATCTGAATAAAGAACAAATCAGCCGGCTGATGAATTTGCTGCGCACCCACTTCAGTTTTATTGCCGATGCCGAGATTTCAATTGAAGTCGATCCGCGGGAAATTGAGCTGGACGTGCTTGACCACCTGCGCGCTGAGGGCTTCAATCGCCTGAGTATGGGCGTGCAGGACTTCAATAAAGAGGTGCAGCGTCTGGTTAACCGCGAGCAGGATGAAGACTTTATCTTTGCTCTGCTCAACCATGCGCGTGATATTGGGTTTACCTCTACCAATATCGATCTGATTTATGGCCTGCCGAAGCAAACGCCGGAAAGTTTTGCCTTTACGCTGCAGAAGGTGGCCGAACTCAACCCCGATCGCCTGAGCGTATTTAACTATGCGCATCTGCCCACGCTCTTTGCCGCGCAGCGTAAAATCAAAGATGCGGACCTGCCTACGGCGGAACAGAAGCTGGATATCCTGCAGGAGACGATTGGCTCGCTCACCGATGCCGGCTACCAGTTTATCGGCATGGATCATTTTGCGCGCCCGGATGACGAGCTGGCGATTGCTCAGCGTGAAGGCGTGCTGCATCGCAACTTTCAGGGCTACACCACCCAGGGCGACACCGACCTGCTGGGGATGGGCGTTTCTGCGATCAGCATGATTGGCGACTGCTACGCGCAGAACCAGAAAGAGCTGAAGCACTACTATCAGCAGGTTGATGAAACCGGGAACGCCCTGTGGCGCGGTATTGCGCTGACCCGCGATGACTGCATACGCCGGGACGTCATCAAATCGCTGATCTGTAATTTCCGTCTCGATTTTGCTGCCGTCACCGCCTTATGGGATATCGATTGCCAGCACTATTTTGCCGAAGATTTGCAGCTGCTCGCACCGCTGGCGAAAGATGGGCTGGTGGACGTCGATGAAAAGGGGATTCAGGTCACGCCGAAAGGCCGCCTGCTGATCCGCAACATCTGCATGTGTTTTGATACCTATCTGCGCCAGAAAGCGCGGATGCAGCAGTTCTCACGGGTTATTTAAGCAAAACCCCGGCGACGCAGGGTTACCGGGGCGATGAAGCGGCTGGCCGAGCGGCCAGCGCGAACAGCGTTATTCCATTCCCAACTCTTTCAGCTTGCGGGTAAGCGTGTTTCGTCCCCATCCCAGCAGGCGCGCAGCCTCCTGCTTGTGTCCCTGCGTATGGCGCAGGGCGGTGGTCAGCAGCGTCCGCTCCATTTCCGGCTGAGCCTCAGAGAGCAGGTTTTGATGACCGGATCGCAGGGCGCGATCGGCCCACTGTCCCAGCAGCGTCGCCCAGCTATCCGGCTGCATATGCGTGGGGCTGTCCGGTACCGAGGTTTCAAACAGCTCGCTGGGAAGATCCTGGGTCAGCACCTCCTGACCGGCGGCCATCACCGTCAGCCAGCGGCAGGTATTTTCGAGCTGACGCACGTTGCCGGGCCAGGCCAGGCGGGTGAGCGCCGTTTCTGTTTCCGGATGCAGCAGCTTAGCTTCAACGCCCAGCTCGCGCGCCGCAACCTGCAGGAAGTGGCGAGCCAGACGCGGGATATCCTCCCGACGCTCGCGCAGCGGCGGCAGATGGACGCGAATCACGTTCAGACGGTGGAACAGGTCCTCACGGAATTTACCCTCCTGGACGCGCTGCTCGAGGTTTTGGTGGGTCGCGGCAATGATCCTGACGTCCACCTTCACCGGCGCATAGCCGCCAACGCGATAGAACTGACCGTCGGCCAGCACGCGCAGCAGGCGCGTCTGCACGTCCAGCGGCATATCGCCAATTTCATCGAGAAACAGCGTGCCGCCATCGGCCTGCTCAAAGCGGCCCTGGCGTACGGTGTTGGCGCCGGTAAACGCCCCTTTCTCGTGACCGAACAGCTCGGACTCGATCAGGTCTTTTGGGATCGCGGCCATATTCAGCGCGATAAACGGCGCCTTCGCCCGCGGACTATGGCGATGCAGAGCGTGAGCGACCAGCTCTTTACCGGTACCGGATTCACCGTTGATCAGCACGCTAATAGAAGAGCGCGACAGGCGGCCGATAATGCGAAAAACATCCTGCATCGCCGGCGCTTCACCGATTATATCGGCCGTTGGGCTGTTTATCGGCGCATTTCTCGGCTGCTGCTGCTCCTGATAGTGGCTGATAGCGCGGTCAACCAGCGCCACGGCTTCATCAATATCAAAAGGTTTCGGCAGATAATCAAAGGCACCCTGCTGATAGGCGCTAACTGCCGCATCCAGATCCGAATGCGCGGTCATTATGATGACCGGAAGCATCGGATGGCGTTGCTTAATTTGTTTCAGCAGCGCGAGCCCATCCATCCCCGGCATCCGAATATCAGACAGCAGTACATCCGGGGTTTTGGTGGTGAGTGCATCAAGCACCTCGTTGCCGCTTTCAAACGTTGTACAACTCAAGCCTGCCCCGGTGAGCGCGCGTTCAAGCACCCAACGGATGGAGCTATCGTCATCAACGATCCAGGCTATCCCTCGTTGCATAAACACCTCTACTTCCGAATAGGCAGGAATACCGAGAATTCGGTATGCCCTGGCCAACTGGTAAATTCAATTTTGCCGGAGTGTCGATCGATAAGACTGCGGGCAATGGAAAGCCCCAGACCGGTACCGCCTTCGCGACCGCTGACCATGGGATAAAAAAGCGTATCCTGTAAATGGGACGGAATTCCCGGGCCGTTGTCTTCCACATCAATGCGTGCGGCGAGACGGTAGCGTACGCCATGCAGCGTCAGCTGGAAGGCGGTACGGGTGCGCAGAATAATTTCTCCGCCTTCTGGCCCCAGCGCCTGCAGCGCATTGCGTACGATATTCAGCAGGACCTGTTCAATTTGGTCCGGATCGTGCGCCAGCTCCGGCAGGCTAGGGTCGTAATCACGGATAAGCTTGACGTTGTCCGGCAGCTCCATCGACACCAGCTTCACCACCCGCTCTGCGACTTTATGGATGCTTTCGGTGACGTGCATTCCGGGGTGCTGCGGTCCCAGCAGGCGATCGACCAGGTTTCTCAAGCGGTCGGCCTGCTCAATGATGACGTTGGTGTATTCCATCAGCGCCGGATCGGGTAACGCCTTGCTCAGCAGCTGCGCCGCACCCCGCAGGCCGCCCAACGGATTTTTAATCTCGTGGGCCAGACCGCGGACTAAATCACGCGCCGCGATTTGCTGCGCGTGCTGCAGCTGCTCCTGGCTCAGACGCCGCTGGTTATCCATGGGGGCCATTTCCAGCAGGATTTGCCCTTCAGGCAGGCGCTGTGCGGTTAATGACAGGATATGCGAGCGGCCATCGATCACCAGGGTGACTTCGTTGTCGGTAAAGCCCTGGCCCGCCTGCAGGCTCTCCTGCATCAGACCGATATTCAGCGAAAAGTAGCTCAACAGCTCGGGGAGTGGCGTGCCGTACAGCTTGCGTGAACTTTGGGCCAGCAGCTGCTGCGCCGCCGGGTTCGCGTAGTGCACCGCCAGGTCATCATCGACCAATAAGATGCTGTTGATTAAAGAGTTAAGGATCTGCCCAGCATCGGGCTGAGTGCCTGTTGCCATCTGACAGTCTCCTGAAAAGAGTGCACTATTTTAGTGCAGTATAGCTTTTTATAAGTAAAAAGCGCATAAGATCAGCATGTTGGTGGAGAAAAAAGCCCATCCTGAGATGGGCTGAAAGTTTCCACGGCAACAAAATATCCCTGGTATCCCACGCCACAACACGGAATACCGAGGATTTACAGCAAAATTAGACGCTGTAGTACAGCTCGAACTCAACCGGGTGCGGAGTCATGCGTACGCGGTCGTTTTCTTCAATACGCAGGGCGATGTAGGCATCGATAGCGTCGTTGGTGAATACGCCACCCGCGGTCAGGAACTCACGGTCAGCGTCCAGCGCGTTCAGTGCTTCTTCCAGAGAGCCAGCAACCTGTGGGATCTCTTTCGCTTCTTCCGGCGGCAGGTCATACAGGTTTTTGTCCATGGCTTCGCCCGGATGGATTTTGTTCTTGATACCGTCAAGACCAGCCATCAGCAGCGCAGCGAAGCACAGGTACGGGTTGGCAGCCGGGTCCGGGAAGCGCACTTCGATACGACGCGCTTTCGGAGAGGTGACCACCGGAATACGGATAGAGGCAGAACGGTTACGGGCAGAGTAAGCCAGCATAACCGGTGCTTCGTAACCCGGGACCAGACGCTTGTAGGAGTTGGTGGTCGGGTTAGCCAGGGCGTTAATCGCTTTAGCGTGTTTGATTACGCCGCCGATGTAGAACAGCGCTTGCTCTGACAGGCCAGCATATTTGTCACCAGAGAACAGGTTTACGCCGTTCTTGGACAGGGACATGTGGCAGTGCATGCCGGAACCGTTATCGCCAAACATTGGTTTTGGCATAAAGGTCGCAGTTTTACCAAAGCGGTGAGCAACGTTGTGCACAACGTATTTGTAGATCTGAATTTCGTCCGCTTTTTTGGTCATGGTGTTGAAGCGGGTAGCGATTTCGTTCTGACCAGCAGTGGCGACTTCGTGGTGGTGAGCTTCAACAACCAGGCCCATCTCTTCCATGATCATACACATGGTAGAGCGGATGTCCTGAGAGGAGTCAACCGGTGGAACCGGGAAGTAACCGCCTTTCACGCCAGGACGGTGACCTTTGTTGCCACCTTCGTATTTGGTGGAGGAGTTCCATGCGCCTTCGATATCGTCGATAGCCACGTGGGAACCGGAGATAGAAGCACCAAAGCGGATGTCGTCAAACAGGAAGAACTCTGGCTCTGGCCCGAAGAGTACGGTATCTGCCAGGCCGGTAGAACGCAGGTACTCTTCAGCGCGTTTAGCGATGGAGCGCGGGTCACGGTCGTAGCCCTGCAGGGTGCCTGGTTCCAGGATATCGCAGCGAATGATCAGCGTCGGTTCTTCGAAGAACGGGTCGATCAGCGCGGTGGTCGCATCCGGCATCAGAACCATGTCAGATTCGTTAATACCTTTCCAGCCACCAATCGAGGAGCCATCAAACATTTTGCCTTCTTCGAAGAATTCGGCATTAACCTGATGAGAAGGAATTGTGACGTGCTGTTCTTTACCTTTGGTATCGGTGAAGCGCAAATCGACAAACTTCACTTCGTGCTCGTTCAGCATCGTCAAAACGTGTTCAGCGGACATACTTAAACTCTCCCGGATTGGTCATTGTCGTCGTGGTAACGAAAACTTTTTTACTACTTAAAGTGGCGTTGTTGCCTTAAAATAGATAAAGCGAAATCTGTGCCAACTTTTAAATGCTATGCAAAACGCTGTATCATGCGCACCATAGTGCAAAAGAACTGCACCATGATAGGAATAATGCACCAAAGTAGTGCTTCAGTGTGAACATTGAGCACCATTTTGGTGCAGTTTTTGTTACGGTGCCCTTTTATCGCTCCGTGAAAGCGATCACAAAGAAACTCTGCAATACTTGTTTGCGGAGGATGTTTGTGATCCTGTTCAGTCCTTCGCTTATTACGTGTACAATAACGCGCTATTTCTAATGCCTGAGGCAAAGTTTGTGATCGAAAATCTGCGTAACATCGCCATCATCGCGCACGTTGACCATGGTAAAACTACCCTGGTTGACAAGCTGCTCCAGCAATCCGGTACGTTCGATGCACGTGCCGAAACACAAGAGCGTGTGATGGACTCCAACGATTTGGAGAAAGAGCGTGGGATTACCATCCTCGCGAAAAACACCGCAATCAAATGGAATGATTACCGTATCAACATCGTTGATACCCCTGGGCACGCCGACTTCGGAGGTGAAGTTGAGCGTGTTATGTCCATGGTTGATTCTGTGCTGCTGGTGGTTGATGCCTTTGACGGTCCGATGCCGCAAACGCGCTTCGTCACCAAGAAAGCCTTTGCCCACGGCCTGAAGCCGATCGTGGTCATCAACAAAGTTGACCGTCCGGGCGCACGCCCTGACTGGGTTGTCGATCAGGTCTTCGATCTGTTCGTTAACCTCGACGCAACTGATGAGCAGCTGGACTTCCCTATCGTTTACGCATCTGCGCTGAACGGTATCGCGGGTCTGGACCACGAAGATATGGCTGAAGACATGACTCCGCTGTATCAGACCATCATCGATCGCGTACCGGCTCCGGACGTTGATAGTGATGGCCCGCTGCAGATGCAGATCTCCCAGCTTGATTACAACAACTACGTTGGCGTAATCGGCATCGGTCGCATCAAGCGCGGTAAAGTGAAGCCGAACCAGCAGGTCACTCTGATTGATAGCGAAGGCAAAACCCGTAACGGTAAAGTCGGTAAAGTCCTGGGCCACCTCGGTCTGGAACGTATCGAGACTGACGTCGCGGAAGCTGGCGATATCATCGCAATCACCGGTCTGGGCGAGCTGAACATCTCCGACACCATCTGCGATCCGCAGAACGTCGAAGCGCTGCCGCCGCTGTCCGTTGATGAACCGACCGTTTCTATGTTCTTCTGCGTTAACACCTCTCCGTTCTGTGGTAAAGAAGGTAAGTACGTTACTTCTCGCCAGATCCTCGATCGCCTGAACAAAGAGCTGGTACACAACGTAGCGCTGCGCGTTGAAGAGACTCCGGATGCGGACGCATTCCGCGTTTCTGGCCGTGGCGAACTGCACCTGTCCGTTCTTATCGAGAACATGCGTCGTGAAGGTTTCGAAATGGCGGTTTCCCGTCCGAAAGTTATCTTCCGCGAAATCGACGGCCGCAAACAAGAGCCGTTTGAAAACGTTACGCTGGACGTTGAAGAGCAGCATCAGGGTTCCGTGATGCAGGCTCTGGGTGAGCGTAAAGGCGACCTGAAAAACATGAATCCAGATGGCAAGGGCCGCGTACGTCTCGACTACGTGATCCCAAGCCGTGGCCTGATTGGCTTCCGTTCTGAGTTCATGACCATGACCTCCGGTACCGGTCTGCTGTACTCCACCTTCAGCCACTACGATGATATTCGTGCGGGCGATGTTGGCCAGCGTCAGAACGGCGTACTGATCTCCAACGGTCAGGGTAAAGCAGTTGCGTTCGCACTGTTCAGCCTGCAGGACCGCGGCAAGCTGTTCCTGGGCCACGGTGCTGAAGTTTACGAAGGCCAGATCATCGGTATTCACAGTCGTTCTAACGACCTGACTGTAAACTGCCTGACCGGTAAGAAACTGACCAACATGCGTGCGTCCGGTACTGACGAAGCAACGGTTCTGGTTCCGCCGATCAAGATGTCTCTGGAGCAAGCTCTCGAGTTCATCGATGACGACGAACTGGTAGAAGTTACCCCTGCTTCCGTACGTATTCGTAAACGTCACCTGACCGAGAACGATCGTAAACGCGCTATGCGCGGTTCGAAAGAAGACTAATTCTCGCCGTCCGTTGATATCTAAACCCCGCCTTAATGGCGGGGTTTCTTTTTTGTCTCCAAAGCCCCCACCTCATAGTCAAACCTCGCCTTTCCCGCTACAGTTAATTTTCCACGGTGCAAAAGGAGAGGGCCATGCTCTATATCTTTGATTTAGGTAATGTGATTGTCGACATCGACTTCAACCGGGTACTCGGGACGTGGAGTGATTTAAGCCGCATTCCGCTGGCGACGCTGAAGCAGCACTTCACCATGGGTGAGGCGTTTCGCCAGCACGAGCGCGGTGAAATCAGCGATGAAGCCTTCGCTGAAGCGATGTGCCATGAGATGAATATGGCGCTGAGCTATGAGCAGTTTTCCCACGGCTGGCAGGCCGTGTTTGTGGCGCTGCGTCCGGAGGTCATCGCGATTATGCACAAGCTACGCGAGCAGGGACACCGCGTCGTCGTGCTGTCGAATACCAACCGCCTGCACACCACTTTCTGGCCAGATGAATATCCGCAGGTGCGCGCCGCGGCCGACCGTATCTATCTTTCGCAGGAGATGGGGATGCGTAAGCCCGAGGAGCGGATCTACCAAAGCGTTCTGCAGCAGGAGGGATTTTCCGCTGCCGATACGGTCTTCTTTGACGATAATGCCGAGAATATCGCCGGTGCGAACCGGCTGGGAATAACCAGTATTTTGGTGACCGGAAAGGAGACTATCCCCGACTACTTTGCGCAATGATTATGTTAAAAACCGTTCATCAAAAAGCAAAGCATCGCTGCCGTCCGCTGCTGGCCTGGCTAAAGCTGCTGTGGCACCGGATTGATGAAGATAATATGACGACGCTGGCAGGGAATCTTGCCTACGTGTCGTTACTCGCGCTGGTGCCGCTGATTGCCGTGGTGTTCGCGCTTTTCTCCGCCTTTCCCATGTTTTCTGAAGTGAGCGGGCAGATACGCCACTTCATCTTTGCCAACTTTATCCCGGCGACGGGGGACGTCATTCAGCGCTATATCGAGCAGTTTGTCGCGAACTCCAGCCGAATGACGGCGGTGGGCGCCTGCGGGCTGATCGTGACGTCGCTGCTGCTGATGTATTCGATAGATAGCGCGCTGAATACCATCTGGCGCAGCCCGCGCGCCCGGCCAAAAATTTACTCTTTTGCGGTCTACTGGATGATCCTTACCCTCGGACCCTTACTGGCGGGGGCCAGCCTGGCGATCAGCTCATACCTGCTGTCGCTGCGCTGGGCCAGCGACCTCAATAGCGTCATTGATGACGTGCTGCGCATCTTCCCGCTGATTCTATCCTGGGCGGCGTTTTGGCTGCTTTACAGCATTGTCCCGACGGCGCAGGTGCGAAACCGCGACGCGCTGATTGGTTCGCTGGTGGCCGCGCTGCTGTTTGAGGCCGGTAAAAAAGCGTTTGCCCTGTATATCACCGCCTTTCCGTCGTACCAGCTGATTTATGGCGTCATAGCCGTGGTGCCCCTTTTGTTTGTTTGGGTGTACTGGACGTGGTGTATCGTCTTGCTTGGGGCTGAAATTACTGTCACTCTCGGGGAATACCGCAAACTAAAAAAAGAAGAAACAGAACAACCATGATTGCATTAATTCAACGCGTATCCCGTGCAAGCGTTACCGTGGAGGGCGAGGTGACGGGCGAAATCGGCCCGGGGCTTCTGGTGCTGCTAGGGGTCGAGAAAGATGACGATGAGCAGAAGGCGAACCGCCTCTGTGAACGCGTGCTCGGCTACCGCATCTTTAGCGATGCGGAAGGCAAAATGAATCTTAACGTCCAGCAGGCTGGTGGCAGCGTGCTGGTAGTTTCCCAGTTTACGCTGGCGGCGGATACCGAGCGCGGCATGCGCCCGGGCTTCTCAAAAGGCGCCGCGCCTGATGTCGCTGAGGCGCTGTACGACTATTTCGTCGCGCGCTGCCGCCAACAGGAAATGCACACACAGACCGGGAGATTCGCTGCGGATATGCAGGTCTCGCTGGTCAATGATGGCCCTGTCACCTTCTGGTTACAGGTATGAGTCAGCTTCCGGGCCGGCTGCGGGTAACAAAAGAGAGTACAGCTATGTATCACCTTCGTGTACCGCAAACAGAAGAAGAGTTAGAGAGCTACTATCAGTTCCGCTGGGAGATGCTGCGTAAGCCGCTGCATCAGCCAAAAGGGTCGGAACGCGATGCCTGGGATGCCATGGCGCATCACCAGATGGTGGTCGATGAGGACGGAAATTTGGTCGCCGTAGGGCGGCTGTACGTGAACGCCGAAAATGAAGCCTCTATTCGCTTTATGGCGGTGCACCCTTCCGTTCAGGATAAAGGGCTCGGGACCTTAATGGCGATGACCCTGGAGTCGGTGGCGCGTCAGGAAGGGGTGAAGCGCGTAACCTGCAGCGCCCGCGAGGACGCGGTGGATTTCTTCGCCAAGCTGGGGTTCGTTAACCAGGGCGAGATAACCACGCCAACCACCACGCCTATCCGCCACTTCCTGATGATCAAGCCGATTGCCTCGCTGGACGACATTCTTCACCGCGGCGACTGGTGCGGACAGCTGCAGCAGGCCTGGTATCAGCACATTCCGCTCAGCGAAAAAATGGGCGTGCGTATTCAGCAGTACACCGGGAAAAAATTCATCACCACCATGCCGGAAGCCGGCAACCAGAATCCGCACCACACGCTGTTTGCCGGGAGCCTCTTTTCCCAGGCAACTCTCACCGGCTGGGGGCTTATTTGGCTGATGCTGCGCGAGCGGCACCTCGGCGGAACGATTATCCTCGCCGACGCGCATATCCGCTACAGCCAGCCGATCAGCGGCCGCCCGAGCGCGGTGGCGGACCTCGGCTCCTTAAGCGGCGATCTTGACCGCCTCGCTCGCGGCCGAAAGGCGCGGGTACAGCTGCAGGTTGAGCTGTTTGGCGATGAGAACCTGGGTGCCGTTTTTGAAGGCATTTATATCGTTCTGCCCGCGAAGCCGTTTGGCTCGTACGAAGAGGGCGGCAACGAAGAAGAGTAGCCCGCCTCTCCTGCCTTATGCGGCGCCTGGTGAACCGCTTCGCCAGGCGATATCCCGCATAGCACCCCGCGCCGCCGGGCTTATCCCCGCAAGCTGAAAGAAGCCGTGAATAACGCCAAGATAGCGCTGAGCGCTGCACTCGACGTTCTGCTCGAGCAGCCGGCGATATAGCGCCTCACCTTCATCACGCAGCGGGTCGTACTCTGCGGTAATAATATGCACCGGCGGCAGGCCACTGAAGTCTTCTCGCCACAGCGGGCTCGCCTCCGGGTGGGAAGCGTCGGTCGACGAGAGATAGATCTCGTAGCCGCTCAGCAGCGTATCCCGGGTGATGATGTAATCTTCGCCGTTGCTGACGTAGCTTGCCGAGCGGGCGGTGGCGTCCAGCATCGGGTAAATCAGGATTAGCTGCGCGGGCTGCCACTCTGCCGCGGCTTTCAGGCGCAGGGCGGTAACCAGGGCAAGATGGCCGCCGGCGCTGTCTCCGGCAAGCGTTATGCGTGCGGTATCGACCCCCAGCCGCCCGGCGTGGCGGTGGATAATTTCGGCGCCGCGCTGCGCATCGTCATGTGCGGCAGGGAAGGTATGTTCAGGCGCCAGCCGGTACTGCACGGCGATGACCCGGCAGCGGCTCTCATACGCCAGCTGTCGAAGCTGTCGATCGTGGGTAGCGAATCCGCCGCTGATAAAACAGCCGCCGTGATAGTAAATAACGGTGGGCAGCGCGCCCTCGGCATCAAGCGGCGATACCACGCGAAAGGTCATGCCTTCTAAGGCGATATCCTCGACCTGCACGCGGGTTTCAGGCGCGCCGGCCAGCACCACGCTTGCCACGTAGCCCGCTCTCCGGTCATCAATATTCTGCTCCCGCGAAGAGGGGCGGCCCGCCGCGATAAACTCATCCACCAGGCGGTTAATGCCTTTTTCCAGCGTCATCTCTCAATCCTTTTTTCTGTATGGATATACAGCTTTATAGCCTGGTTTATGGCGGATGAACACGGGATTTTTTGCGGCTGGAGCGGGGAAATGGCGTACAAAAGGGCGCGGATAACGTCGGTGAGGCTTCGGCCTGTGCGGCCTGATGGCTGGCCGGGCAACCTGGGTTACCCGGCCATCAACTACTTTTTATTCGCCTTCACCCGGGAACATAAACGGGTTGATGGAGCTGCGGGCAAAACCTTCCTGCTCCATATGGGCGTCCAGCACCAGCGAGGCAAGATCGTCAGCGACGGCTTCAACGTTGGGATCTTTTTCCTGATACATAATCTTCAGGTAGGTCCCGCAGTCGCCGCAGCTTTCAGCCTTGATCGCCGCCTGCTCGTTGTCCAGCGACCAGTAGTTCAAATCGCGGCTCTGTTCGCAGTTGCTGCACTTCACGCGCACGACGTGCCATTCGGTTTCGCACAGATTGCAGTGCAGGTAGCGCAGCCCCTGAGTGGTACCGATTTGCACCATGCTGGAGACCGGCATTGAGCCGCAAACCGGGCAGTGCTGACGCTGTTCACCGTACTCGGCGTGGGCTTTACCGGGGATCAGGCTCGCCATCTGCGCCCAGTAGAGCGACAGCGCGGCCCAGATAAACGGGGCCTTATCGCTGCTGACCAAAGCAAAGTCGGAGGCGAAAAGCGCGTTCGCCATCAGCTCAAGCTCCTGTTCGGACGCTTTTTCCAGGTTTTCGATGACCGCCAGCGCCGGGCCGCTCATTTCCGGCTTCAGCTCGGCGATAAGCGAATGCAGCAGCTTGTGCCAGTGCTTATCGCGCGGCAGAACGTGAATATCCAGCGGCGGTTTGCCCTGGGCATTCGCCTCTTTGAGGCGGGCCGTCAAATCCATCTGCAGCGGATGGTCATACAGCACCACTTCCTGGGCGTGGGCGATCAGCGCGGCAAAGCGCAGATAGTCGCCCAGCGGGTTGCTCTCCGCCAGCTTGCGTAGGCGCTCGGCGCGCCGGTTATAAAGATTTTTTAGCCTGGGGAACAGTAGCGGCGGAATATATTCCGCCGTGCGTTTCTCGCTCGAACCCAGCTCATCTTGCGGGATTATGCGAATACTCATTCAGTCTTTTTTTCCTGTTTCTGGCGGACTTCGCGATACCAGCGTGGGTGATGTTTCTTCGCCCATGATTTGGTAACCCAACCTTCCACCATCGCGGTAATAGTGCCTTTCACCCACAGGGCGGCGTAGATATGCACCATGATAACCACAATTAACGCCACTGCGGCAAATGAATGCAGCATTAGCGCAAATCGGATCACCGGGATTGAGAACGCAGGCGCAAAATACGGACGCCAGATGATCACGCCGCTTATCAGCAGCAGAACCAGGAAAATAATCGCCGCCCAGAATACGCATTTCTGGCCGAAGTTATAGCGCCCGGTGTCACCTACCTCCTCGTTGACGACGATCTTACGAATATTCTTCGCCCAAAAGATATCATCCCGATTGATTAGGTTGTGATGCCAGTAGCGGAAAAACATGATGATGAACGAGGCAAACATGATAACCCCGACAAACGGGTGCAGAATTCGCGCCAGCTGCGGGGTGCCCATGATCTGCATCAGCCAGTTGAAGGAGGGGAAAAAGAACCCCAGCCCGCTGATGGCCGCCAGCATAAAGCAGAAGGCGGTCACCCAGTGGTTGATTCGCTCCGGCGCCGTGTAGCGCACGATGGTGTCACGTCTTTTCATTTGCGCACCTCGTCATTCTCTTCATGCAGGTTGTCTTCTTCCTCTTCCGCACGGTTCGGACCGACGCCGACGTAGTGGAAGATGCTGGCTGCGAAGGTCGCGGCAAAGCCCACCGCCGCGAGCGGTTTCCAGATGCCTTTCCAGAACTTCACGGTGGCGCTGATTTCCGGGTTTTCCGGCAGGCCGTGGTACAGATTCGGCTTGTCGGCATGATGCAGGACGTACATCACGTGCGTGCCGCCGACGCCGGCCGGATCGTACAGGCCCGCGTTGTCATAACCGCGGGTTTTCAGCTCGGCGACGCGCTCGCCTGCCAGCACTTTCATATCCTCTTTGGAGCCAAAGTGGATAGCGCCGGTCGGGCAGGTTTTCACACAGGCCGGCTCCTGGCCGACGTTGACGCGATCGACGCACAGCGTGCACTTGTAGACGCGGTTGTCTTCCGGGTTCAGGCGCGGCACGTCGAACGGACAGCCGGCAATGCAGTAGCCGCAGCCGATGCACTGCTCGGACTGGAAATCAACGATACCGTTAGCATACTGAATGATAGCGCCTTCTGCCGGGCACGCCTTCAGGCAGCCCGGATCGGCGCAGTGCATGCAGCCATCCTTACGAATTAACCACTCCAGCCTGTCGTTTTGCTCCACTTCAGAGAAGCGCATTACCGTCCAGGATTTGGCGGTTAGATCGGCCGGGTTGTCGTACACGCCGACGTTGTGACCGACCTCATCACGGATATCGTTCCACTCCGAACAGGCCACCTGACAGGCTTTACAGCCGATGCAGGTGGTGACGTCGATAAGCTTCGCCACCTCCTGCTGGTGGTCCCGCGCCTGAGGCGCGGGGGTGAAACCGTTAGTCGCGGAACGACGAATAATGTCTTGCGATTGATAAGCCATAAGTCGTCTCCCTTACACCTTTTCCACGTTCACGAGGAAGGCTTTGAACTCCGGCGTCTGCGTATTCGCATCACCGACGAACGGCGTTAGCGTGTTGGCGATAAAGCCCTTCTTCGCCACGCCTTCATAGCCCCAGTGGATCGGAATACCGATAGTATCGATATCCTTACCGTCCACCTTCAGCGTGCGAATTCGCTTGGTCACCACCGCCTTGGCCTTGATATAGCCGCGGTTGGAGGAGACTCTGACGGTATCGCCGTGGGCAATACCGAGCTTATTCGCCAGCTTCTCGCCGATTTCAACAAACTGTTCCGGCTGCGCGATGGCGTTGAGCAACGCGTGCTTGGTCCAGTAGTGGAAGTGCTCGGTGAGACGATAGGTGGTGCCAACGTACGGGAACTTATCCGCTTTACCCATCTGCTCCAGGTCACCCTTAAAGACGCGGGCGGCCGGGTTGGAGACCACGTTGGGGTGCAGCGGGTTAGTGCCCAGCGGCGTTTCGAACGGTTCGTAGTGCTCAGGGAACGGTCCTTCCGCCATTTTGTCGATAGCAAACAGGCGGCCCATCCCTTCAGGCTGCATGATAAACGGCCCGACGTCGCTGCCCGGCGCGGCGGCGCTGTAGTCAGGAATATCCATGCCGCCCCATTTTGCGCCATCCCATTTGAGGATCTGGCGCTTCGGATCCCACGGTTTGCCCTGCGGGTCTGCGGAAGCACGGTTATACAGGATGCGGCGGTTAAGCGGCCACGCCCATGCCCAGCCCAGGGTATTGCCGAGGCCCGACGGGTCGGCGTTATCGCGTCTCGCCATCTGGTTGCCGTCCGGCGTCCAGCTGCCGGCGAAGATCCAGCAGCCGCTGGAGGTAGTACCGTCATCGCGCAGCTGCGCAAAGGAGCTGAGCTGCTGGCCTTTCTTGACGATAACCGCGCCGGTGGCCGGGTCGGTTATATCCGCCAGCGCCTTGCCGTTGCTCTCCATCGCCACTTCTTCCGAAGCCGGTTCATGCGGGGTGGAGTAGTCCCAGCTCATATTCAGCACCGGTTCCGGAACCGGACCCCCGTTTTCGGCGTACATCTTACGCAGGCGTAAGAAGATGCCGGCGAGGATCTCACCGTCGGTTGCCGCAATCCCCGGGGCGTCCGCGCCTTTCCAGTGCCACTGCAGCCAGCGTCCGGAGTTGACGATAGAGCCATTCTCTTCGGCGAAGCAGGTCGACGGCAGGCGGAAGACTTCGGTCTGGATTTTCGCCGGATCGACGTCGTTCGACTCGCCGTGGTTTTGCCAGAAGGTGGACGTTTCGGTGTTGAGCGGGTCGATAGTGACCAGGAACTTCAGCTTCGACAGAGAGGCGACGACCTTGTTTTTATTCGGGAACGAGGCCACAGGGTTAAAGCCCTGGCAAATATAGCCGTTCACTTTGCCCTGGTTCATCATCTCGAAGTACTGCAGAACGTCGTACCCTTTATCCCACTTCGGCAGCCAGTCAAAGCCCCAGCTGTTCTCCGCCGTTGCCTTATCGCCGTAGAAGGCCTTCATCATTGAGACGAAGAATTTCGGGTAGTTGCCCCAGTAGTTCACCTGATCTTTCAGCAGCGGTTTCGGCGTGCTGGCGGCCAGGTAAGTCTGGATATCGGCCTGTTTTTCGCTCGGCAGGTTCATGTAACCCGGCAGGCTGGTGGAGAGCAGCCCCAGGTCGGTCAGCCCCTGAATATTGGAGTGGCCGCGCAGCGCGTTCACGCCGCCGCCCGCCATCCCCATATTGCCGAGCAGCAGCTGGATCATCGCCATGGTGCGGATGTTCTGCGCGCCGATAGAGTGCTGCGTCCAGCCAAGGGCATAGAGGAACGACGCGGTTTTATCATGGGCGCTGGTTTCGGCGATGTATTCGCAGACTTTCAGGAAGTCGGCTTTTGGCGTCCCGCAGATATTTTCCACAACCTCCGGCGTATAGCGGGAGACGTGCTGTTTCAGCAGGTTCCAGACGCAGCGCGGATGCTGAAGGGAGGTATCGCGTTTGGCAAAGCCGTTTTCGTCCAGCTCGTAGTTCCAGCTGGTCTTATCGTAGCTGCGTTTTTCGGCGTCGTAGCCGCTAAACAGGCCGTCATCGAAGCTGTAATCCTCACGCACGATCAGGCTGGCGTTGGTATAGGCTTCGGTGTACTCGCGGTTGATTTTTTCGTTATTCAACAGGTACAGGATGACGCCTGACAGGAAGGTAATGTCAGTACCAGAGCGAATCGGGGTATAGAAGTCGGCTACCGACGCGGTGCGCGTAAAGCGCGGGTCGATAACAATGAGCTTCGCGCCATTGTGAATTTTGGCTTCCATCGCCCAGCGGAATCCTACCGGGTGCGCTTCAGCGGCGTTACCGCCCATGACCACAATGAGGTTGGCATTTTTAATGTCAACCCAGTGGTTCGTCATCGCACCGCGACCAAATGTTGGAGCAAGACTTGCTACCGTTGGTCCGTGTCAGACGCGCGCCTGGTTGTCGACCGCGAGCATACCGAGCGCGCGGGTGAATTTCTGCGTTAAATAGCCGGTTTCGTTGCTGGAGGCGGATGCGCATAGCATACCGGTGGTCAGCCAGCGGTTAACGGTGGTGCCGGCGTCGTTTTTGGCGACAAAGTTGGCATCACGGTCTTCTTTCATCAGCTTCGCGATACGATCGAACGCATCGTCCCAGCTGATTTGCTGCCATTTATCGGAGCCAGGTGCGCGATATTCCGGGAATTTCAGTCGGCTTTCGGAGTGGATAAAGTCCACCAGGCCGGCCCCTTTCGGGCAGAGTGCACCACGGTTGACCGGATGATCGGGGTCACCTTCGATATGAAAGATGGATGCTTTGGCGTTTTTCGCACCGTCACCGAGGCTATACATTAACAGCCCACAGCCAACGGAACAGTACGTACAGGTGTTGCGGGTTTCACGGGTACGCAGCAGCTTATATTGCCGGGTCTCCGCGAGCGCAATAGCCGGGGCGAAGCCCAGCGTTGCTGCCGTTGTACCTGCCATACCGCCAGCGCAGATCTTAAAGAACTGCCTTCTGCTGACCTGCATGGTTCACTCCTTGTATCGACATTGTCACATGTAGTTATTTACTTTGCGGTAAGGGCCGCAAAGGTTCAGAATTAGGGGCAATCACCCTCTTTCTTGAGGGGGTATGTAAAGAATACCACATTGTGTGTATGCCTGTTCCAATACGGTTAAGACAAAGTGAATAAGAACCCTCTCGAACAAATCAAAAATGTGACTACTGTCACGGGTTACCGCCAGGTCGCGCTGTGGAAGCGCGATAATTTGCAACATCCTCAGCCGGACGAGTTAGCTGAAGAGGTGCCGGTCGCCCTGGTCTATAACGGCATCTCACACGTCGTGATGATGGCCTCTCCGGGCGATCTGCAGCGGTTCGCCGTCGGTTTTTCGTTGTCCGAAGGGATTATCGAAAATCGCGCCGAGATCTACGGCATGGACGTGGTGCAGGAATGCAACGGCCTGGCCGTCAGAATTGAGCTCTCCAGCCGCCGGTTTATGGGGCTGAAAGAGCGCCGCCGCGCGCTGGCGGGACGCACCGGCTGCGGAGTATGCGGCGTGGAGCAGCTAAACGATATCGGCAGGCCGGTGCGCCCGCTGCCGTTTACGCAAACCTTCAACCTCGCGAACCTCGATCGCGCGCTGGAGCACCTTAACGACGTGCAGCCCATCGGCCGCATCACCGGGTGCACCCACGCGGCCGCCTGGGTTCGTCCGTCGGGCCAGCTGGCGGGCGGGCATGAAGACGTTGGGCGTCACGTCGCTCTCGACAAGCTGCTCGGACGGCGCGTGGAGGAGGGAAACGACTGGCAGAACGGCGCAGCGCTGGTCTCCAGCCGGGCCAGCTACGAGATGGTGCAGAAGGCGGCCATGTGCGGCGTGGAAATCCTGTTTGCGGTCTCCGCCGCGACCGCGCTGGCGGTTGAGGTCGCGGAACGCTGCAACCTGACGCTGGTCGGTTTTTGCAAGCCGGGCAGAGCGACGATTTATACCCACCCGCAGCGGATTATTGCGGGTTAAAATACAATCAATTTTTTTGAATGATGTGAACAAATCCTTCCGCTTTTTGTTATGGGATGTGAGGTCTATTATTTATCTCATCAAGGCACAACGCCTTACCCAAACAACTTACTGAAGGATTTATCTCATGAAAAACGTCAAAACTTTTGTCGCAGTTATTGCTCTGGCCGCTTCTTTTGGTTCTTTCGCTGCTGAAAGCGTGACCGCCACCGCCGCAACCATGGACGGTGCTGAAGCGAAAATTGCCGCTCAGGCCCAGGCTGCTGGCGCATCATCTTATAAAATTACCGAAGCCTTTACCGGTAACCGCGTGCATATGACGGCGGAACTGAATAAATAAGCTTAAGAGCTACTGTTGAAAGAGCGCCTCAGGGCGCTTTTTTTGTGTCTGATAAATCATTATGTAGTTGTTAATTAAATTTTTTAGCATGGAGGTCCGGTTTATTGCAGGACGTTGAATAGTTGACAATAAAAGGTTCCCGCTGTGGCAAAAGTCGCGAAAAATAACCTCATCGCATCGCTCATCGCTCATCGCTCATCGCTCATCGCTCATCGCTCATCGCTCATCGCTCATCGCTCATCGCCTTTGGCAGAAGCTGGCTGGTGCTCAGCACGCCATCATCCGCATTGGCGGCAATACGGATTATTTCGCCGCCGGACACGGGGCCGCGGAGCGTGATGACCTCACCCTCGCGATTATCGCTGCCGGCGCTGGCGCACATCGCTTTAATCTGGTTTTTTAATTCGCCGATATTATCGAGATGGATGTCCCGATGCCGGCTGCGCGCTTCCTGACGCAAAAAATGCGCTATTTATCACATTTCCGCCTTTTCATCATCGCTGGATTTAGGGATGAAAATGGGCAGCCCGCCCGCACAGTTATCTCCTCAAGCAACCTAATGATCTTAAAGAAAATAAAGAAATAACTGTTAAGACGATCTCATTTTATAAAACAGATGTTGATCACAAAAAACGAGCTAATAAACCCACTGTCAATATTAGGCTGGCAGAGATTTATCAGCATATTGTGATCTGTACTGCAAATAACGCCCTTGAACTCAGGGAAAAATGTGGGCAAGCAAAACAGCGGAGGTAGGCAATGAAAATTGGCATTGTTATTAGCGGTGGTGATGTTTCTGGAATTAATAATTTTATATTCCAGGTTGCCAGACTGGCGAATGCCGATATCACCATTTTTAATGGTGGAATACCCGGGCTGTTGGATAAAAATCATCATGAGGTCGCCTGGCGCGATCTGGTCGATTTCTCCATTGCCTCTATTCCGATCATTACCTCCGGGCGCACCAGTCGTCGGTTGCTGCGTAGTGAATATGAAACAATAGCCAAAAAAATTAAATCACTGCGCATTGATGTGCTGATTATGGCCGGCGGTGATGGTAGCCTGCAGTTTCTCAATACGCTGAGCGAATTTGATATTAACTGTTTTGGCGTCGGGATGACTATCGATAATGATGTGTACGGGAGTGATTATACGATTGGTTTCTCCACCGCCTGCGAGCAGATTATTAAAGAAGTTTCCCGCTTAAGAAATACTGGAAGAGCATTACCGGGCCGCGTATTTATGGTCGAAATTCTGGGAGGTTATTGTGGAGAGTTAACGTTGCAATCCGCGATAAAAAGTAACGCCGATATCGCCCTGATCCCGGAATCGCAGCTGCCGTTGGAAGCGCTGGCCGAGCGGGTGAAGCATAAGCTGACACAGCAGAATAGCGTGGTGATCCTGTGCTCTGAAGGCTACACCAGGGAGTACTCTCCCGGATTTCAGGGAGCCATTGATACCATGATTAAGCAGCTCGAACCGCAAATTGGCGTGCGTATTCGTAAAACTATCGTTGGCTACGGTTTGCGCAATGGCGATCCGACCTGCGAAGAAATTTATCAGGGCACTATTATGGCCAGTGAAGTGGTTCGCTGCATTCAGTCAGGGATGAAAAATAAAGCCATTATAATTAATTCAAGTAATAAACCTATTCCGATTGATTTAGTTAGTATGAAAAAACGTCTGGTCGACACTGAAGGACATCATTATAAACTTGCCAAAAAACTCAATATAATTTGAGGAGACCCTACATGCTGAAAATTCTATGCGTATGTGGCTGCGGCCTCGGTTCAAGCTTTGCTATTGAAATGACGGCGAAGGCTGTTTTAAAGAAACTGGAGATTCCAGCGCAGATTGAACATACCACTATTTCCGAAGCCGGGGCGTTTAAATCAGATATGATTCTGACGCAAAAAACCTTTGCCGATATATTAACGGCAGATGCCAGTGAAGAGGAAATTAAACGCGTGGTGGTACTGCATAAGCTGACGGATAAAGACGAGATTGAAGCGAAGATCGTCGCATTCTTAAAAGAACGTAACCTGAAGGTAGCGGACTATGAATAGCTTTGTAGAGTTTATCGTCAAAGATTTACTCGGCCAGGCATCGATATTAATTGCATTTATTGCGATGCTGGGCCTGATTCTGCAAAAAAAATCAGCGGGTAAAACGGCGGAAGGGACGTTTAAAACGCTACTCGGTTTCTTAATTATGATGGCCGGGATCAACATTATTGTCGCCACGCTAACGTTCCTTAACGATATTTTCACGCAGGGATTTGGCATGAAAGGCTACATTACCGATGTCGCCGCCATTGCCGGATTAGCCAACCGTGAATTAGGCTCCGAAGTTGCGCTGACCCTGATGGTGATTTTTGCCGTCAACATCATTATCGCCCGCCTAACGCCGCTCAAATATATCTTCCTGACCGGCCAGGCGCTGCTGTGGATGGCGACTATCGGCGCGGTGATTGGCTTTAAAGCCGGGCTGACCGGGCTTCCGCTGATTTTAACCGGCGGTATTTTCGGCGGCGTGATGGCGGTACTGATGCCCGCTCTGGCGCAGCCGGTGGTCAGGCGCATCACCGGTTCCGATGACGTGGCGCTGGGGCATTTCTGCACTATCGGCTATCTGGTGCAGGCAGCGGTGGCTAAAGTGGTGGGTAAAGGGTCTCGTTCAACGGAAGATCTGGAGTTACCGGACAACTTTAAGTTTCTTCAGGACACCTATCTCGCGATGGCGGTAGTGATGGTGCCGATGTACCTCATTCCCGCGGTTGCGGCGGGCCCGGAATATATCGCGCAGTTCTCCAACGGCATTAACTACCTGATGTACGCCTTTATGCAGTCCATTCAGTTTGTGGCGGGGGTATTCGTTCTCTACAGCGGCGTGCGCTTATTGCTTAACGAGCTGGTTCCGGCATTTCGCGGGATTGCGATGCGCATTGTCCCGGACGCAAAGCCCGCGCTGGATTGCCCGGTGCTGTTTCCCTATGCGCCCAACGCGGTGATCGTCGGCTTCCTGGCGACCACCGTCGGCTCCATCATCGGCATGCTGGTATTTCCCATGTTTGGCCTGGCGATGATCCTGCCTGGCCTGTTAACCAACTTTTTTGCCGGGGGGACGGCGGGCGTGTTCGGCAACGCGCTGGGCGGCCGCCGTGGGGCGATGATTGGCGGCGTGATCCACGGCCTGTTTATCACCTTCCTGCCCGCTATTTTAGTGCCGATGTTGGAAAGCTACGGCTTTACCGGCGTCACCTTCAGCGATTCGGACGTCATTAGTTCCGGTTTGGTATTAGGCCACGCCTTCCAGAATAACTGGCTATTTGTCGCCCTGTTCATTGTTTTTGTTGCCGCACTGGCATGGTTCGTAAACGGTAAATCAGCGAAGCCGAAAGGGGAAAATGTTCATGAGTCTGTATAACTTCAACGCTATTCTGAAAATTGCGCAGGAAAGAAATTTTAAGGCCATTGGCTCATTTAATTTGCATTGTATTGAAATGCTGCCGGCATTTTTCAAAGCGGCGCAACAAAGCCATAGCCCGTTAATGATTCAAATCTCTACCGGGACGGCTGAATATCTCGGCTATCGTTTACTGGTGGATGCGGTTCGTTCATTAGCGGAAAGTGAAAACGTGCCGACCTGCCTGCATCTGGATCACTGCTCTGATATTAGCGCCATTGAAACGGCCATGGATGCCGGATTTTCATCAGTGATGTACGACGGCTCGCATCTGGATCTGGAAGAGAATATCGGCAATACCCGCATCGTGGTGGAGATGGCGCGCCCGCGGAATATTACGGTAGAAGGAGAGCTGGGGGCGATCGGCGGCTCGGAAGATGGCAAAGCCGTTGCCGCGGAAGATATCTGCTTCACCACGGTGGAAGATGCCAAACGCTTTGTTGGGGAGACGAGGGTGGATATGCTGGCGGTTTCCGTGGGCACGGTGCACGGCCTGTATACCGGTAAGGCACAAATCCAGCACCAGCGGCTGAAAGAGATTAGCGTCGCGACCGGCGTGCCGTTAGTGCTGCACGGCGGCACCGGCGTCAGCGATGAGGATATGCGTTTGGCCGTCACTGAAGGCATCAACAAGGTGAATGTCGGCACTGAAATGAACGTCCAGTGGGTCGAACGCTGTAAAACCACTTTTGAAAAAGGCAAAGTGAACGACAGTGTACGCAAATTTTTAATTCCGGCGAATAATGCGGTCACCAATGTATTAATGGAAAAAATCGCCCTGTTTAAATAAAAGCTTATTTTTAAACCGTATTTTGTTGCCCTGCTGTCCGTCAGGGAGGAGCTCGCTATGTTTGAATCTTTGAAAACGTTGTGGAAAAAAGAGAGTAGCCCACCGCAGGATTATGACGAACAGTCCCGTCAGCTGGCGGGGGAAATAGTCAGACTGGAAGCTGAACTCCAGGGCAACCCGGGTAATGGCGAAGTACAGAAAGCCTTAATGCTGATTTATAACCGGGCGCTGTCGGTGTATGCCAAAAGTAAGACTCACCGGCAGGAAATAGATGCGCTTTTTGTTCGTATTGATGAGTTACGCAATATTATTCGCCGCAATATTTAGGGAGTCATGATGACGATAAAAGAACTGCTTATTGAGGCCGATGCGATTCAGGTCGGCGTCACGGAGTCCGACTGGCAGAAAGTGATCCATCTGGCGGCCAGCCCGCTGGTCGCGAAAGGGTATATCTCGGCAGATTACGGTCAGGCGGTAATTGATAATACTCTGAACCACGGCGCCTATTACGTTTTTGATGAAGGCGTCGCCATCCCCCACGCCAGGCCGGAATGCGGCGTCAGGCGCAACTGTTTTAGCCTGGTTGTGTTGGATCAGCCAATTCATTTTGCCGATAGCGAGAAGGCGGATATTGTGATTATGTTCGGCGCGCAGGACAGCAATGCCCATATTGAGGAGGGCATTCGGGCGATTGTCGCGCTGCTCGATAATAACGAGACCATGGCGAAGCTGCGGGCCGCCAGCAGCAGAGAGGAGGTCGTCGCGTTGTTATGAACAGACATCTCACTCCACGCTGCAAAACGGTGATTTTAATTAACGGCATTCCCGCATCGGGCAAAAGCACCGTCACCCGGCAGCTATCGGCAACCTTCAATCTGCCGCAGCTGACCATCGACGGTATTAAAGAGCCGTTTATGGCGTGCTTTAGCGAAATCGACAGGTCTTTCAATCGACAGCTGGGCTGCGCCGCTTATGACGTCATCTGGTCGATCGTCGGCCACGCTCCGGCAGGCTGTATTTGGCTAATCGACGCCTGGTTTGGTTTTCAGCCGCGCGAAACGTTGCAGCTGCAGCTGCAGCAGGCGGGCGTTGAAAAGGTTCTGGAAATCTGGAACCGCATCTCGCCCGAGCTTGCGGTGTCGCGCTATGCCAGCCGGTTGCAGGATCGCAAGCCGGGACACCCGGGCGAAGAGTATCTTCCGGAGCTGGCCCAGCTGGCGCAGCGGGCGGAACCAATGCGGCTGGGGCCGGTGTTTACCGTGGATCAGCAAAAACCGCTGGATATGGCGTCCGCTATCCGTTGGCTTGAAGAACAAATGCAGCAATATTAAAGAATTACGTTAAGCTCGATTGTAACTGTCCAGCGGCGCTTCGCTTGCTCGGGCCTACAGGAATTGCGTAAATTTTTGATATTGCCGGTTTCGTAGGCCGGGTCAGGCGACGCCCGCCAGCCGCAGCAGGGCGGTAACTACTGCCGCGGCAATAATCACCACGATCAGCGGCATCTTGCGCCAGGCGAGGAATACCGCGAAGCCCACCCCCAGCACCCGCGCCATACCGGCAAAATGTTCGCTTTCATAAAATGTGGTCGCCAGGGCGACGGAAAATAGCAGTACCGTCGCGGCATCCGAGAGCAGCGCCTGAGAACGCTCGGAAAGCGCCAGGCGGCTACCGATCTTCGCGCCGCCGAGGCGCATCAGGTAGGTTCCTGCCGACAGGATAGCGATCCCGATGATAAACAGCGTGATGTTGCCCATTATTTTTTCCTCGCCAGCAGGCCGAACAGGGAGAACAGCACCGGCAGTCCCGTTGGCGCAAAGGAGACCGCTGCGAGGGATAACGCCGCACCGCTGCAGGCGCGAATTAAGGTGGTGCGGTTTTTAAACGCGGGAATGACCAGTGCCAGCAGAATGGCGGGGAAGACGGCATCGAGGCCGATGGTTTCCGGAGCCGGCAGGATCTTGCCGACCAGGGCTCCAAGCAGCGCGCCCAGCGGCCAGATGATAGCCACGCCGAGTCCGCACAGCCAGTAGGCGGCTTTACGCTGCTCCGGCGTTTTCTGCGACAGCCCGAAGACCACGCTTTCGTCATTCATAATATGGCAGCCCAGCAGGCTGGCGCCGCGCCTGCCGACCAGATCGCGAACCGTCACGCCGAACGGCACGTGGCGGGCGTTGACCAGTAATCCCGCGGCGGCGGCGGCCAGCGGGTTACCGCCGCTGGCGACGATGCCGATAAACATAAACTCCGAGGCGCCCGCCAGCACGCAAATCGACAGCACGAACGGCACCCACACCGGGAAGCCATAGGCTATCGCCAGCGAGCCGTAGGAGAGGCCGACGACGCCCACGGCCAGGCAGACTAAGACTATCGCTTTTATCGTGTCCCCTTTGAGACAGGAGAAGTGCTGTTTCATACTATTTAGCCATATCGAACGAATTTCCATTATAATGAACGCAACCCTCTCGACTTTCAAGTCGAACGAATCGTTCTATATAAAAAACGCGGAGCCGTGTATGACACAGCCAATTAGTCTGATTGCCCGGAGTCTGGTACGCGAGCGCTCGCGCACCGGGCTCTCGCTGGCGGAAGTCGCGCGCCGGGCCGGTATTGCCAAATCGACGCTATCGCAGCTGGAGTCAGGCAACGGTAACCCCAGCCTCGAGACGCTGTGGTCGCTTTGCGTCGCGCTCGATATTCCGTTTGCCCGGCTGCTGGAGCCGCAGGCGCAAAAAACGCAGGTGCTGCGTCGCGGAGAAGGGACGAAGGTGGTGGCTGAGCAGGCCCACTATCAGGCTATTCTGCTGGCGGCCTGCCCGCCCGGTGCCCGCCGCGATATCTATTTACTGCTGACCCAGCCGGGGGCTGACCGTGTTTCTCACCCGCACCCGCCGGGATCGATAGAGCATATTATTGTCACCCAGGGCCGCGCGCGCGTGGGCCTGACCGAAGCGCCGGAAGAGCTGGGCGCCGGAGACTACATCTGTTACCCCGCCGATCGGGAACATCTCTTCCAGGCGCTGGAGCCGGATACCCAGGCGATTCTGGTGGCTGAGCAAAGCTAGCGTTTTATTGCGGGGATGACCGCGCCGCTCCCGCTGGACGTCCCGCCCGTATTGCGGGACACTAGCCGTTTCCTCCACCGCCGACTGGGATACGTATGTCGCTGAAAGCTATTGCTAAAGAACTTGGAATCTCGGTAACGACCGTCAGCCGCGCGCTGAACGGTTATGACGACGTGTCGCAGGAGACGCGCGCCCGCGTGGAGGCGGAAGCGCAGCGCCGTGGCTACCGGCCCAATACCTTCGCGCGACGCCTTAAAATGGGCAAAATTGACGCCGTGGGTCTGGTTTTTCCCATTAGCCCGGCCCCGCTGAATAACAACGTATTTCTCGACATGGTCGGCGAAATTAGCCACGAGCTGTCGCGCTATGAGATTGATTTACTGCTGATTGCCGACGATGAGCAGGCGGACAAGCACGGCTATATGCGAATGGTCCAGAGCCGGCGGGTCGATGCGCTGATTGTCGCTCATACCCTGGATGACGACCCCCGCCTGACGCAGCTGCTCTCCTCCGGCTTCCCTTTCCTCGCCCTTGGCCGCAGCCGGCTGCCGCAGCCCTATGCCTGGTTTGATTTTGATAATCAGGCCGGAACCTGGCGTGCGACCCGCCATTTGATTAGCCAGGGGCATCGGCGCATCGCGCTGCTGAGTGAAAATAACAATCAGGCGTTTATCACCCAGCGCCGCAACGGCTATCTGCAGGCGCTGCGCGAGGCCAGATTAGCGGATACCTGGCTGCGCAGCGTGCCGCCAACCCGCCGCGGTGGCTATCAGGCGACGATGGAGCTGCTGCGTTTGCCGGAACCGCCCACGGCGATCGTGACCGACTGTAATACCCACGGCGACGGCGCGGCGATGGCGCTATCCCAGCTGGGGCGCCTGACCGGCGATAATCGCGTGTCGCTGGTGGTTTACGACGGACTGCCGCAGGACAGCATCATTGAAACCCCGGTGGCGGCGGTGATCCAATCCACTCGCCAGGGCGTTGGCCGCCAGATCGCCGGCATGGTCCGTCGGCTGATTGCCGGCGACGATCTTTCCTCCCTGCAGGTGCTCTGGCAGCCCGAATTTATTCCCGGCGACACCGCCTGATTCCCTTCCCGCTACGCTAATTTCTGCACTCGATCACGAATCCGAAACGTTTTGGTTGTTAACCGAAACGTTTCGGATCAACAGTAAGGCATTCCTTGCTGTGGAGATGTCTGATGTCTGATTCGATTGTACGCCTGCAAAGCGCAGGGGCCGATGTGGTAATCAAAACCCATCCGTTTGCCGAAATTATCTACTGGGGGCCGCATTTAAGCCATTTTTCGCCGCAGGATGCGGCCAGCCTGACGCGCCCGGTGGCTAACGGTCGCCTGGACGTCGATTCCCCGGTAACGCTGATGGCCGAGCTGGGTCACGGGCTGTTTGGCGCGCCTGGGATTGAAGGGCATCGCCAGGGGCTGGACGGCTCGCCGCTGTTTGCCACCGCCGAGGTCGTACAGGACGGGCAAAGCCTAACCATTATCAGCGAGGACCCGCACGCCGGGCTGCGCCTGCGTAGCGAAATTGTGCTCGATAGCAGCGGCGTGCTCAGCGTTCGCCACGGTCTGACCAACCTGCGCGCGCAGCCCTGGCAGGTGGACCGGCTTGCGGTCACGCTGCCGGTTGCCGAACGCGCCCGCGAAGTGATGGCTTTTCACGGCCGCTGGATCCGCGAGTTTCAGCCGCATCGGCTGGTCCTCGATCACGACAGCTTCGTGCTGGAAAACCGCCGCGGGCGCACCTCCCACGAGCATTTCCCGGCGCTGATTACCGGCAGCACCGCTTTTAGCGAGATGCAGGGCGAAGTGTGGGGAGTGCACCTTGGCTGGAGCGGCAACCACCGCCTGCGCGCTGAGGTAAAAACCGATGGCCGCCGCTATCTGCAGGCAGAAGCGCTCTATTTACCGGGGGAGATGGCGCTGGCCGAAGGCGAAACCCTGTGGACGCCGTCGCTGTACGCCAGCTATTCGGCGCAGGGTCTGAACGGCATGAGCCAGCAGTTTCATCGCTACCTGCGCGAGCAGATCGTGCGCTTCCCGGATAACAAGCCGCGCCCGGTGCATCTCAATACCTGGGAGGGGATCTATTTCAATCATGACCCGCAGTACATCATGCGCATGGCGGACGAGGCGGCGGAACTTGGCGTCGAGCGCTTCATCATTGACGACGGCTGGTTCAAAGGACGCAACGACGACTGGGCGGCGCTCGGCGACTGGTATCTGGATGAGCAAAAGTACCCCAACGGGCTGACCCCGGTTATCGACCACGTGAAGTCGCTGGGCATGGAGTTCGGCATCTGGGTTGAGCCGGAAATGATCAATCCGGATTCGGACCTTTTCCGCGCCCACCCTGACTGGGTGCTGGCCCTGCCGGGCTATACGCCGCTGACCGGCCGCCATCAGTACGTCCTGAACCTCAATATTCCGCAGGCCTTTGACTATCTGCTGGAGCGGATGAACTGGCTGCTGGGCGAGCACGCCGTGGATTATGTGAAGTGGGATATGAACCGCGAGCTGGTGCAGCCGGGCCATAACGGTAAAGCCGCCGCCGATGCGCAGACCCGCCAGTTTTATCGTCTGCTGGACGCGCTGGTTGCCCGCTTCCCGCATATCGAATTTGAATCCTGCTCCTCGGGCGGCGGACGCATCGATTATGAGGTGCTGAAGCGCAGCCATCGCTTCTGGGCTTCCGACAACAACGATGCCCTGGAGCGCAACACTATCCAGCGCGGCATGAGCTATTTCTTCCCGCCGGAGGTGATGGGCGCGCATATCGGCAACCGCCACTGCCACGCTACCTTCCGCCAGCACAGCATCGCCTTTCGTGGCCTGACCGCGCTGTTTGGCCATATGGGGCTGGAGCTGGATCCGGTGAGCGCCGACGAACAGGAGCGCGCGGGCTACCGCAAGTATGCCGCGCTGCATAAGCAGTGGCGCGACGTCATTCATCACGGCGTGCAGTGGCGTATGGATATGCCGGACGTCACCACGCTGGCGCACGGCGTGGTCAGCGAAGATAAGAGCCAGGCGATTTTCCTCGTTAGCCAGCTGGCGATGCCGGATTACACCCTGATGGCGCCGCTGCGCGTTGCGGGGCTGGAGGCGGGCGCCCGCTATCAGGTTACGCTGCTCGATCACCCGGATATTCAGATTACGGGAGAGGGCGGTCATACCATGCGTAAGCTGCCGGAATGGATGGTGACCCCGCAAACGGTGAGCGGCGAGTGGCTACAGCAGGCGGGGCTGGCGCTGCCAATCCTCGATCCGGAAAGCGCCATTTTGATTGGCCTGCAACGCGTGTAATGGTGACGGGCCGCCAGGCGGCCCTGACTGAGGAATATAAAATGAACCCGACTGCCTGTACCCACAAAAACAACCCTAACTTCTGGATTTTCGGCCTGTTCTTTTTTCTCTACTTTTTCATTATGGCCACCTGCTTTCCGTTCCTGCCGATCTGGCTGTCGGACGTTATTGGCCTGAATAAAACCGAGACCGGCATCGTTTTCTCCAGCCTTTCCCTGTTTGCGATCTGCTTCCAGCCCGTTCTGGGGATGATCTCCGATAAGCTGGGGCTGAAAAAACACCTGATGTGGATCGTGACGATTTTGCTGGTGCTGATTGCGCCGTTCTTCCTCTATGTTTTTGCGCCGCTGCTGAAAACCAATATCTGGCTGGGGGCATTAAGCGGGGGCGCCTATATTGGTTTCGTGTTCTCCGCCGGCGCCGGCGCGATGGAAGCCTATATCGAACGCATCAGCCGCAACAGCGGGTTTGAGTACGGTAAAGCGCGTACCTTTGGCTGCCTTGGCTGGGCGCTGTGCGCGACGACCGCGGGGATGCTGTTTAGCGTCAATCCCGAGTGGGTATTCTGGATGGGATCGGCCGCCGCGCTGCTGCTGGTGGTGCTGGTGGCTATCGCGAAACCGCAGGCCAGCCAGGCCGCTCAGGTCATGGATTCTTTGGGCGCGAATCGCCCATCGGTGGATTTAAAAAGCGCCCTGCGGATGTTCCGCCAGCGCAAAATGTGGATGTTTATTCTGTATGTGGTCGGCGTGGCGTGCGTATACGACGTCTTCGATCAGCAGTTTGCCACCTTCTTCAAATCCTTCTTCGCTACGCCGGAATCGGGTACCCGCGCCTTTGGTTTTGCGACCACCGCCGGGGAGATTTGCAACGCTATCATTATGTTCAGCTCGCCGTGGATTATTAACCGCATCGGTGCGAAGAACACCCTGCTGATTGCCGGGATGGTGATGGCGGCGCGGATGATCGGCTCATCCTTCGCCACCACGGCGGCGGAGGTGGTGGCGCTGAAGATGCTCCACGCCCTGGAAGTGCCGTTCCTGCTGGTGGGGGCGTTTAAATATATTACCGGCGTATTTGACGTCCGGCTGTCGGCGACGATTTATCTGGTGGGCTTCCAGTTTTCCAAACAGGTAGCGGCGATTTTCCTCTCCGCATTTGCCGGCAATATGTATGACCGGATCGGTTTCCAGGAGACCTATATGATCCTCGGCGGTATTGCGCTCTCCGTCACCTTAATATCGGCCTTTACGCTTTCAGGGAAGTCCGCGCCCGGCAGCGTCAGTAATAAAGCAATGACCATTTGATCAATTAACAGAATAAATTCTCACAGGGATGTGCTGAATAAACGGGAGAACATATTGACTATGGATATTAAAAAAAGAATGAACAGCGGTGAATTATATACTGATGGCGGCTACGGGCTGCCGGAGGAGCGGCTAATGGCAAAGGTGCGGGCCTATGAATATAACCACTCGCACCCATTCGGTCAGGAGCTAAGAGAGGATATTATCCAGCGCATGTTTGCGAGCGTGGGTAAACAGTGCTGGATTGAGCCGCCGATCAATCTTGCTTACGGAACTCACACCACTATTGGCGATAACTTCTACGCAAACTTCAACCTGACGCTGGTGGATGACGCGGAGATTATTATCGGCAATAACGTGATGTTCGCACCGAACGTGACGATCTCTACCGCCGGTCATCCGGTGCATCCGGATCTGCGCCACACGCAGCAGCAGTTCTCTCTGCCGGTGATTATTGAGGATGGCGTCTGGCTGGGCTCCGGGGTGATTATTAATCCCGGCGTTACCATTGGCAAAAACTCGGTGATTGGCGCCGGCAGCGTGGTTAATCGCTCGATTCCACCGAACGTTGTTGCCGCCGGGGTGCCTTGCCGGGTATTAAGAGATATTACCGATGAGGATAAAAATAAACATCAGCTATATACCGGCCAATAAACATAAGTCACATATTAATTAGCACTCGTTTCCCTATAAAAATAATGAAGATAGAAAGGTGGGTTATTCACTCACCTTACCTCCCCGTTACCTCCGGAAAATAAAAATGAATAAAAAGACGATAGCCTTAGCGATGAGTTTATGTTTGATGGCAAGTTCGGCAGTTGCTAAAAATAATTCTCTGACGCTTGAACAGCGTATGGAACAGCTGGAAGCGCGGCTGGCCGCGGCGGAAAGCCGGGCTACGGTGGCGGAAGGCCAGGTGCGAGAATTACAGGAGAAACAGCGCACCGCTATTGCGCTGGCGCAACCGACCGTGGCGGTAAAAAGCGTCGCGGCGGTCGAGGAGAGCAAAAAGAATATTACCGCGCCGGAGCTTAAGCTCTCCGGCTATGGCGATCTGAAGATCTACGGTGACGTTGAGTTCAACATGGACGCGGAGAGCAAGCACGGCCTGCTGGCGATGACCAACGCCGATGTTGGCAGCGACCCGACCTACGATAACTGGGATTTAAACGGCCGCATTCTGCTGGGCTTTGACGGCATCCGCACCATGAGCAACGGCTATTTTGCCGGCTTCTCGATTCAACCGCTGGCCGATATGACCGGCTCAATGAACCTTGACGATGCCGCCTTCTTCTTCGGTCAGGAGAAGGACTGGAAGATAAAAGTTGGCCGCTTTGAAGCCTATGACATGTTCCCGCTGAACCAGGATACCTTCGTCGAACATTCGGGTAATACCGCCAACGATCTCTACAGCGACGGTCACGGCTATATCTACATGATGAAAGAGGGACGCGGGCGATCCGACGCGGGCGGTAACTTCCTGCTCAGCAAGCAGCTGGATAACTGGTACTTCGAGCTGAATACGCTGCTGGAGGACGGCACCTCCCTGTATGACGGCGGTGACTACCACGGCCGCGACATGGAGCAGAAAAAGAACGTCGCCTACCTGCGCCCGGTTGTCTCGTGGGCGAAAGATGAACTCTCCGTCGCCGCGGCGATGGAGTCGAACGTGGTGAAAAACGCCTACGGCTATAGCAACGCGCGGGGAGAGTTTGTCGATCAGTCCGATCGTACCGGCTACGGCCTGACCATGACGTGGAACGGCCTGAAAACCAATCCGGCCGATGGGGTGGTGGTGAACGTGAACACCGCGTATATGGATGCCAACAACGAAAAAGACTTCACCGCCGGGGTTAACGCGCTATGGCAGCGCTTTGAGCTGGGCTATATCTACGCCCATAACAAAATCAACGACTATGACGGGGTGATCTGCGATAACGACTGCTGGATTAAGGATGAGGGAACCTACAATATTCATACCTTCCACGCCTCGTATCAAATCCCGAACGTGATGAATATGCAGAACTTTAATATCTATCTCGGGGCCTACTACTCCATTCTTGATAGCGATGTACAGGCCAATAAGAGCGATGACGACGACCGCTATGGCGCGCGCGTGCGCTTTAAATACTTCTTCTGAAGATCGTAAAAGCGGCCCCGCTAGACCTGTTCCGGCGGGGCCGTCGGGGATTTAATCCAGATAGAATACCGGCTTCAGCTCGGCGCTAAGCGGGCTGTTATCGGCATTTGCCGGCATGACGTCGCGCATATGCCGCCACCAGCGCTGGCAGACCTCGGTTTCGGCGACCGCGTTCCAGCGGGCTTCAGATTCAATCTCCACCGTGGCGAACAGCAGGCTGCGCGCTTTATCGAGATAGATTGCGTAGCGGTGCGCGCCGTGCGCCTTCAGAACCGCCTCCAGCTCCGGCCAAATGGGCGAATGTCGACGCTCATACTCTTCGTGCGCGTCGGGATTCACCTGCATCACAAACGCCTTGCGGATCATAACGCCTCCAGATAGAGCTCGCGCACCTGGTCGCGGCTGGCGGTTCGCGGGTTGCACGGCGCGCACGGGTCGGCGAGGGCTTTGTCAAGCCAGCCTTCGATGTCGGCTTTGGTCACCCCAAGCTGGCTGAAGCCCTGCGGAATGCCGACGCGTTTGCTCAGGGCGCGAATCGCCTCGATTGCCGCCATGCTGGCAGCCTCATCGCTCATGCCGCGGGTCTCAACGCCCATCGCCTGCGCCACGCGGGCAAAGCGGGCAACGGCGTTCGGGCGGTTAAAGTTTTCGATGATCGGCAGCAGGATGGCGTTGCATACGCCGTGGGGCAGGTTGTGGGTCGCGCCAGGCTGATGCGCCAGCGCATGGACCAGGCCGAGACCGGCGCTGTTGAACGCCATGCCCGCCAGATACTGACCAAACGCCATCTGCTCGCGCGCCTCAAGGTTGTGCCCGTCATCGACGGCTTTCGGCAGCCACAGATTAATCAGCCGAATAGCCTCCAGGGCGTTGGCATCGGTGAGCGGGTGGGCGCCGACCGAGACAAAGGCTTCGATAGCGTGGGTCAGGGCATCCATTCCGGTGGCCGCGGTGATCGAGGCCGGGATGTCCAGCATCACGCTGGCGTCATCGACGGCGATGTCCGGAATAATATTCGGATCGATGATCACCTCTTTTACCTGGCGCGCGGAATCGATGATGACCGCATTGCTGGTCATCTCCGCCGCCGTTCCGGCGGTGGTATTTATCGCCACCAGCGGGACGCCGGCGTTTTTCACCTTGCCGACGCCGGAATAGGCGGTGGAAGGGGCCGGGTTGGCGGTGAGAATTTTAACCGCTTTCGCGGTATCGATGGGGCTGCCGCCGCCAAAGGCGATAATGTAATCGCACTGCGCATCGTGGAAGGCGGTAATGCCTTTATGCACCAGCGCTTCGGTGGGGTTCGGGAACACCTCATCAAACAGGTGCCAGCACATCTGGTGTGCGTCGAGCGCGGCAAACAGGCTGTCCAGCAGGCCCAGCTTCACCAGCTGACCGTCGGTGACGATCAGCGCTTTGCCCCATTGTTTAACGGCGACCAGATTGACCATATCGCCAATGGCGCCCGCGCCGTGCAGGCTGATTTTCGGCAATGCCAACATAAAGCTCATGATAACTCTCCTGTTAATGAAATCCCGTTCCCCCCACCGTCAGGCGAAGGGCTAATGTCTTCGCTGCAGCACCCGCCGGGCGATAATCGGCAGAGAAATCACCGCTATCAGCATGGCGCCGATAATTATCGACATCACGATGCCCGGTACGTTGAGCAGGCTCAGGCCAAAGGTCACCAGACCCATCAGGAAGGCGGCAATAATCACCCCCACCATGCTGCCGGAGCCGCCGAGGATATTGACGCCGCCGAGCACCGCCATCGTCACGACCGCCAGCTCCCAGCCCACTGCCAGCGAGGGACGAGTGCTGCCGAGCCGTGACGTCAGCAGCACCGCGGCCAACCCCGCCATCAGCCCAACCAGGGCAAACAGGATCAGGTTATGGCGCTTAACGTTGATCCCGGAAAACCAGGCGCCGGTCGGATTATTGCCAATCGCGTAGGTGCGGCGGCCAAAGTTGGTTTTATGCAGCAGGAAGGTAAAGGCGGCCGCCAGCAGCAGGAACAGCGCAAACTCAAACGAGAGCGCCCCCCAAACGTAGCCCTGGCCGAACCAGGCGAAGCTGTCCGGATAGTGATTTAGCGCCTTATCGCCCAGCAGGATGTAGGTCAGGCCGCGATAGAGGCTCATGGTGCCGATGGTGATAACGATCGACGACAGGTTCAGGCGCGTCACCAGGATGCCGTTAAACAGGCCGCACAGCAGGCCCACTCCCAGCCCGACGGCCACCAGCAGCGGCGTATCCATCCCCGCCGCCGCGCAAAAGCCCATCGCCGTTGAGCTCAGCGCCATGGTGGAGGCGACGGAGAGGTCAATCTCTCTGGCGATAATCAGCATCGCCATCGGCAGGACGATAATCGCCTTCTCGGTGAAGTTGAAGGTGGCGTCAGAGAGGTTCCAGATATTAAGGAAGTAGGGCGACGCCAGCGCGTTGGCGGCAAAAACGGCGAGGGTCACCGCCAGCAGGAAGCCTTCCCAGCACAGCAGGCGGCGCAGCGGCGACGGCGCCGTCGGGCGGCCGGTCATCTCGTCAGTGGTCATTATTTTGCTCATGGTTTCACCGTCTGTTTTTGCGAAGCCAGCACAGCGCTGCGCAGAATGAGCCGTCCTTGACGTTTGTTCCCACGCTCGTTAAGCACCACGGCGATGACAATAACCGCGCCGGAGATAGCCATCTGCCAGAAGGGGGAGATACCGATGACCGGCAGCGCGTTGTTGATAATCCCGAGGAATAGCGCGCCGCACAGGCAGCCGACTACGCGTCCGGTCCCGCCCATGGTGCTGATGCCGCCGATGACGCAGGCGGCCACGACCTGCAGCTCGAAGCCGTTGGCAACGTCAACGTAGGCGACGGCAAAGCGGGAGATCCACAGATAGCCGCAAAATCCCGCCAGCGCCCCGGAAAGGCAGAAGCTGATGAACTGCATTTTCCCGGCGTTGATGCCGGTGTAGTACGCCGCCGTGGCGTTGCCGCCTGCGGTGTATAGCGCCCGCCCGGTGCGGCTGTAGCGCAGGAAGTAGCCCACCAGCAGCAGGGCGGCGATGGCGCACCAGCTCAGCAGCGGCAGCCCCAGCAGCGAGGCGCGCGGCAGGGCGAGGAAGTCTGCGCTCATCTGATGCGAGTTAACCCAGCCGCCGTCGGAGAGCAGGAAAATAATGCCGCGATAGATGCTCATGGTGCCGAGAGTCACCACGATCGCCGGTATGCCGAGGCGCCAGACCAGCAGGCCGTTAATCACCCCCATCAGCAGGCCGAGCAGGGTCGCCAGCATCAGCAGCGCCCACACCGGAATGTCCGGGTGGTGGGCGTTAAGCAGGGCGACGATCATCCCGGTCAGCGCCAGGTTGGCGGCCATCGACAGGTCGATCCCCTTGGTCAGCAGCACCATCATCTGGCCGAGAGCGAGGACGATCAGAATCGAGGTGTCGTTAAACATCTCGACCAGGTTTTCCGCCGCGATGAACGACGGTACCCGGCTGCCGATGCCCGCCACCATCAGGATAATGACCGCCGCCAGCAGCGCTTCGCGGTTTTTAAGCAGTTGTCGCCACATCACGCAGCCTCCCGGGCAGTGCCGCTGGCGGCGCTGACGATAGTTTCCGCCGTTGCTTCGCCGGCGCGATATTCGGCCACCATCAGCCCTTCGTGCATCACGATGATGCGGTCAGCCATTCCCATGACCTCCGGCAGCTCTGATGAGACCATAATGACCGCCAGCCCCTGGCCCACCAGCTCGGACATAAACTGATGCACCGCCGCTTTTGAACCGATATCGATGCCCTTCGTCGGCTCATCGAGAATGATCACCTGCGGATGGGTAGCCAGCCATTTGCCGATCACCACTTTCTGCTGGTTGCCGCCGGAGAGGGTTTCTACCGCCTGCTGCCAGCTAAAGGCCTTGACCTGCAGGCGCGAGGCATACTCATCGGCCAGCCGCCATTCGCGGGCGTCGTTCAGCACGCCGCGGGGGTTGAGCCTGGCGAGCTGGGGCAGGCTGATGTTCTGCGCGATCGGCAGGGCGACGATCGCCCCCTGCTTCTGCCGCTCTTCCGGCACGCAGACGATACCGGCCTGAATGGCGTCCGCCGGCTGGCGAAAGCGCACCGCTTTGCCATTCAGCACCATTTCGCCGGAGGAAGGGTGCGATACGCCGGACAGCGCCTGCATAAGCTCGGTGCGCCCGGCGCCGACCAGCCCGTAGAAGCCGAGGATCTCGCCTTTGCGCAGGCTGAAGTTGATATTGGCGAACTCGGTGGGGTGACAGAGATTGCTGACCTCCAGCACCGTTTCTCCCGGGGTGCAGCTCACCTTCGGGTAGGTTTGGGTAATGGCCCGCCCGACCATCATCGACACCATCCGCTCTTCGGTGATCTCGTTGATGGCGCCGGAGCTCACGTACACGCCGTCGCGTAAAATGGTGTAGTAGTCCGCCAGCTCGAAGATTTCGTCAAACTTATGCGAGATAAACAGGATGGCCTTACCGTCCTGCTTCAGGCGCTCGACTATCTGATAAAACTCCAGAATTTCGTGCTGCGAGAGCGCGGCGGTCGGCTCGTCAAGGATAACCACCTGCGCCTCAAAGGAGAGCGCCCTGGCGATAGCCACCATGTGGCGCTGGGCGATGCTCAGCGTTTTTAGCGTCGCGCGCGGGTCGATCTGCACTTCCAGGCGGCGAAGAATATCCCCGGCTTTCTGGTGCATTGCCGGCCAGTCGAGCTTTTTCAGCAGGCCTTTATGCAGATACTGGCCGACAAAAATATTCTCCGTCACCGAGAGTTCGTCAAACAGCACCGTTTCCTGGTGAATAGCGGTGATCCCGATCCGGTGCGCCGACTCCGGATGAGGCAGCTGAATCGGGATCGCTTTATAAAGGATTTCGCCCTCTTCGGGCTGATAAATGCCGGTCATCACTTTGACCAGCGTGGATTTGCCGGCACCGTTTTCGCCAATTAAGGCGGTCACTTTGCCGGGCCAGAGATCGAGCTGTACGTTTTCAAGGGCACGCACACCGGGGAAAACCTTGGTGATGCCCTTAAGCGACAGCAGCGGGGTGGACGCCGTCATGATAAGTCTCCGGTTTTTCCCCCGTTTCCAGGCGAAACGGGGGCTGAGGATTAGAAAATTTTGGAAAACTTATCGATGTTGCCGGCATCGTAAACGAACGGCTCTGCCATCGCGCCGCTGCCGTCGGCATCCAGCTTCACCTTGCCGAGCCTGCCCATGCTGGCTTCGGTTTTGGTTGCCGTGCCTTTGACTAAATCGTCGGCCAGGTAGGTGGCGGCGTAGCCGAGGTCAATGGGGTTCCAGATAGCAAAGCTTTTGCTGGCGCCGGACTTAATCGCTCCGGCCATTTCAGACGGCAGCCCCAGCCCGGTGACGTACACCTTGCCAATCTTGCCCTGATCCTTCACCGCCTGGGCGGCGGCAACGATCCCCACCGACGAAGGCGAGACGATCGCTTTCAGATTGGGATACGACTTCAGCAGGCCGACCGCTTCGCGGTAGCTCTTGTCGGAGAGATCGTCCCCGTAGGCAACGGTGACCAGGTTGACGGAAGGGTACTTCGGCAGCACCTTCTTCATCTCTTCGATCCAGATGTTCTGGTTGGTTGAGGTAGGGGTCGCGCTGAGGATCGCCACGTCGCCTTTTTTGACGTTCAGCGCCTTCAGGGCGTCCGCGGCGAGCCTGACGTTGGTCTCGCCAATCAGTGCGTTATTGGAAGGATTTAAGTGGATCTGGCGGCCCGCTGGCGCAACGCCGGAATCCCAGGAGACCACTTTGATCCCGCGCTGCATCGCTTTTTTCAGCACCGGCACCACGGCGTCCGGATCGTTGGCGGAAATGGCGATCGCATCCACCCCCTGGGCGATCAGCCCGTTCAGCACTTCGATCTGCGCTTCGGCGGTGGTGGTGGTGGGGCCGGTATAGATCACTTTCACATCGCCTAACTCTTTAGCCGCTTCCTGCGCGCCGACGTTTGCTGCCTCGAAGAATCCATTTCCCAATGATTTTGCCACGAGGGCAATTTTAACTTCAGCTAAAGCAGAACCGGACAACGCCAGAGCGGCAACGGTGAGGATCAAGCTTGTCTTTATTTTCATTGCTTTTACTCCACATGATTGAGTTAGTTTCCCACCGTCTTTCATCTTGCTGATGCGTGGGCTTCCCGCAGGGCGAAAGAGTTAGGGTAGAGTTTGCAGGTGACAGAGTTCGCCCCGTCTCGGTGAGCGGGGCGCGATGTAATTATTGATAAAGGTCTAACGCGGACTGCACGGGCTGTACATCAAAGCGCTTGCCGAGGGCAATCAGCTCTTCGCGGGTGATGGTCTGCTTCATGCCACCCATGGAGTAAACCTTCACCAGCACTTCAGCCGATTTCTCGGCGGTATCGATCAGGCCAAAGGTCTCATCCAGCGTCGGCCCGCTGCCGAAGACGCCGTGGAACGGCCACAGCACCAGCGAATGCTGACGCATTTCCAGCGCGGTGGCTCCGCCGATTTCGTCGGTACCCGGCACCATCCACGGCAGAATGCCGACGCCGTCCGGGAACACCACCAGGCATTCGGTGCTGCCTTCCCAGAGCTTGCGGGTGAAGAGATCGCTGTTGTTCTCCAGCACGTAGGTCAGGGCGATCAGGTTGGTGGCGTGGCAGTGCATGATCACGCGATCTTTGCCGCCGGTCAGCCTGATGCGTTCGCTGTGGGAGAGGAAGTGGGCCGGCAGTTCTGAGGTCGGCACCGCCTCGTGGGTTAAGCCCCACAGGACGTGATATCCCGCACCGTCGCTGTCCACTTTGACCACGCCGAGGTTGGCGGCCGGATCGAGCTGCACGTTGCGGAAAAACTTACCGGAGCCGGTGACGATAAACGGCTGGTTGGCCAGCGTCGGCATCGGCTGGCTCAGGGCGATATAGCGCGGTTTGGCGTGGAAATCCGCCGCGAAAGGTTCGATATCGGCCTCGTCGAGGCGCAGCGTCAGGTTACCGCCGTTGCGCTCATCCCAGCCCTTCAGCCACGCATCTGTGGTGGCCTTAATCATGCCCTGGACGAACCAGGAGTCGATAATCGTGTGCATAGTCTTGTGCTTCCTGTTGATTCGGCACGGGGTTGACCCCGCGCCCTGAATAGGTTGTTTATCTGTCGGTTGCCGGGCTACCCGCGCTGGCTGAGAACGGCCTTCTCGTAGCCGCGAACGCTATCCAGCCACTGGCTGCCCGCCGGAGTATCGTGACGCTGGCAGTACATCTCCCAGACGGCCTGCCACGGCAGGCATTTCTGCTCTTCCAGCAGCGCCAGGCGGGCGGTGTAATCGCCGTCGGCTTCCAGCTGGCGCAGCTGTTCCGTCGGCTCCAGCAGCGCGCGCAGCAGCGCTTTTTTCATGTTGCGGGTACCAATCACCCACGCCGCGATGCGGTTGATGGAGGCGTCGAAGAAATCGAGGCCGATGTGCACGCGGTCAAACAGGTTGTGGCGGATGATTTCGCTGGCGATGGCCTGGGTTTCGTCATCCAGCAGCACCACGTGATCGCTATCCCAACGCACCGGGCGGCTGACGTGCAGCAGCAGGCGCGGAATGTAGAGCATGGCGGCGGAGATCTTGTCGGAGATGACCTCCGTGGGATGGAAGTGCCCGGCGTCCAGGCACAGCGCGGTCTGCCGGCTGGTGGCATAGCCCATATAGAATTCATTGGAGCCGACGGTGTAGCTTTCGGCGCCGATACCGAACAGCTTGCTCTCCACGGCATCGATGTGATGCGCCGGGTCGAGCTTCTCGCTAATGACCTCATCCAGCGCGTTCAGCAGGCGCTGGCGCGGTGCGAGGCGGTCAACGGTGATGTCCTTCATGCCGTCCGGGATCCAGATATTCATCACCGACGGGGTGCCCAGCTGCTCGCCGAAATAGGCGGAAACCCGGCGGCTGGCCTTGCAGTGATCGATCCAGAACTGGCGGATTTCATCGTTAGCGTGCGAGAGGGTAAAACCGTCGGCGCTTAGCGGATGTGAGAAACAGGAAGGGTTAAAGTCGAGACCCAGCCCGTTGCTTTTGGCCCACTCCACCCAGTTTTTAAAGTGCTCAGGTTTGATTTCGTTACGCGCAACCGGGGCGTCGGACTCCAGGTACAGCGCGTGCAGGTTCAGCCGTTTCGGTCCGGGGATCAGGCTCAGCGCCTGCTCAAGGTCGGCGCGCAGCTCGCCCGCGTTGCGGGCTTTACCCGGATAGTTGCCGGTGGCCTGAATCCCGCCGGTTAAGCTCCCCTCCGGGTTTTCAAAGCCCGCGACGTCATCGCCCTGCCAGCAGTGCATGGATACGGGGAGCCGGTCCAGCTGGCGCAGAGCCTCCTCGACATCCACACCGGCGGCGGCGTAGCGCTGTTTAGCAATTTCCCAGGCTTGTTCAAGTTGAGTGGTCATGCGCAAAGCTCCTTGGTCTGTTGTTGCTGAAACTGCGCAACGAAGCGGGCAATTTCATGTTCAGGATTAGGGGTAAACGTGGTGAGCGCGTAGTTGTCGCGTACCACCTGACGGAAATCATCGACGTTGTTCAGCTCATCCAGCGTCATCAGCTGGATGCCGATATTGCCGAGCGTAGAGGCCTCGACGGGGCCGGCGATAACCGTTATGCCGCAGGCGTCCGCGCACAGCTGATTGAGCAGCGCGTTCTGACAACCGCCGCCGACGATATGCAGCTGGCTGAAGGGCTGGCCCCGCAGCCGGGCAAGCTCGCCGAGCACGCGGGCGTACAGCAGGGCGAGGCTGTCAAAAATACAGCGCGCCAGCTCGGCGTCGCCGTCGGGCACCGGCTGTCCGGATTCGCGGCAGGCGGCCTGAATTTCAGCGCTCATATTGGCCGGGTTGATAAAACGCTCATCGTTGCAGTCAATCACCGAGCGGCAGGCCGGTAGGTCGGCGGTCTGGGCAATCAGCGCCGGCAGGTCGCTGACGTTCTGCTCTTTCAGCACCCGCTGCAGCAGCCACAGGCCCATAATATTTTTCAGCACCCGATAGCGGCCTTCGGCGCCGCCTTCGTTGGTGATATTGGCCCGCAGCGCATCGTCGCCGGTGCAGGGGGTTTTGCTTTCAAAGCCCATTAACGACCAGGTGCCGGAGGAGAGATAGGCCGCATTTTTACCGGTCAGCGGAGAAGCGATCACCGCGCTGGCAGTATCGTGACTGGCGACGGCGACGACCGGGATCGCGTTGCCCTGCGGGCAAATCCAGTGGCCGATCACGTTGCCGGGATGGGTCGGGGTACCGAACCACTCGCGCGGCGCGCCGCTCCAGTTCAGCAGATCCTCATCCCAGCTATCGCTGTTGATATTGACCAGCTGAGTGGTGGTGGCGTTGGTGTATTCCCAGTTCATCTGGCCGGTCAGACGGAAGCTGAAGTAGTCCGGGATCAGCAGCGCGTGCGCGGCCTGGCTCACCAGCTCCGGCTGCTGCTCAACCAGGGCGCGCAGCTGGTAAAGGGTGTTGAACGGCAGAAACTGAATGCCGCTGCGGCGATAGATATCCGCTCGGCCTATCTGCGTTTCGGCATGCTGCATCAGGCCGTGGGTGCGGTCGTCGCGATAGGAAACCGCGAGGCCGACGCGCTGGCCCTGGCCGTCGAGCAGGACATAATCCACGCCCCAGGTATCAATGCCGATGCTGTCGATAAGGATGCCCTGCGCGCACACCAGCGCCAGCCCGCGGCGAATTTCGCCTTCCAGGCTATCGATATCCCAGCAGTCGTAGCCATCCACCTTGTGCAGGCTGTTGGTAAAACGGTGGATTTCACGCAGCGTTAGCGCACGCTGTCCGCTTTCATAGCTGGCGAGCATCACCCGCCCGCTGGAAGCGCCTAAATCAACGGCGACACAATGTCGAAAACTCATGGCAGAGATCCTTCTGAAAATCATTGCCAGCAGTCTAAAAAAGTCGCCGGTCGCGCACCTTCTTGCCACGGACAGAGAAATTTCTCCGCTGGCAAGAAAGCAAAGGTGACCGTGAGAGAGCTCACAATTTCATTCTGTCGCTATCGACGTGGGGGATGTGACGCTCTCCGCAGTTCCCGATCTTTCCGGCTGTTTCTTGAAAAAGCGGCAGGCTTTACGCCGTTTGCGGTCGAAAATTGAAGGCCGGATTGCCGGTCCTTAATTACTATTTGCGACAGTGATTGATAACATTTCTCATTTCGAGGGAGCTGCTATGACCGTATTGCACAGTGTGGATTTCTTTAAGTCCGGTACTTCTGCTGTTGCCATTGAGCCACGCCTCCCTCAGTCGGCGTTTCCGGAGCATCACCACGATTTCCATGAAATTGTTATCGTCGAGCACGGGACGGGGATCCACGTTTTCAACGGCCAGCCCTATACCATCAGCGGCGGCTCGGTCTGTTTTATTCGCGATCACGATCGCCATCTTTATGAACATACCGATAACCTGTGCCTGACCAACGTGCTCTACCGCGCACCGGATGCCTTTCGCTTTCTGAGCGGCGTCAGCCAGCTGCTGCCGCAGGAGCAGGAAGGCAACTATCTCTCGCACTGGCGGGTTAATCAGGGGGCTTTGCAGCAGGTGCGGCAGATCGTCAGCCAGATGGAAAGCCTCGGCGGCGAGTCGGATGTGCATACCATTGCCAGCCGGGAAATTTTGTTTATGCAGCTGCTGGTGCTGCTGCGCAAAAGCAGCCTCGCGGAAGGGGCCGCCGATAGCGAGGCGCGGCTCAATCACCTGATGGCGTGGCTGGAAGATCACTTTGCAGAGGATGTCTGCTGGGAAGAGGTAGCGGCCCAGTTTTCGCTGTCGCTGCGCACGCTGCATCGTCAGCTCAAGCAGCAGACCGGCCTGACGCCGCAGCGCTACCTGAACCGGGTGCGGTTGATGAAGGCGCGCCATCTGCTGCGGCACAGCGATGACAGCGTAACGGATATCGCCTATCACTGCGGATTCGGCGACAGTAACCACTTTTCGACGCTTTTTCGCCGCGAGTTTTCCTGGTCACCGCGTGATATCCGCCAGGGACGCGACGCCATTCTTCAGTAACGCGAGAGCAGTCAACGTTTTAGCGAGCAAAATCGCGAATAATCGAACGTTATTTGTGCCTGGAGTTGTCGCGGTGGCCGGTCAGTTGATTCTTCGCAAAGATGAGTTTTTTGCCTCGCCTTCTCAGGCGGTGGCGGTAGCGGATCGCTACCCGCAAAACGTCTTCGCCGAGCATACCCATGAGTTCTGCGAACTGGTGCTGGTGTGGCGGGGAAACGGCCTGCATGTGCTTAACGATCGCCCGTGGCGCATTACCCGCGGCGATCTGTTCTATATCCGCGCGCAGGACAAGCACTCCTATGCGTCGGTGAACGATTTAGTCCTGCAAAACGTCATCTACTGCCCGGACCGGCTGCGGCTCAACTTTGACTGGGCGGCCCATATTCCCGGACTGTTTGGTACGCCGTGGGTTCCGCACTGGCGAATCGGCAGCTCCGGTATGACCCAGGTGCGGCAGGTGATTACCCAGCTTGAACAGGAGAGCACCCGCAGCGACCCCCAGGCCAATCAGATGGCCGAGCTGCTGTTCGCCCAGTTGGCGCTCATTCTGCACCGACATCGCTACGCGACCGACAACCTGGCGGCGACCCAGAGCGAAGCCCTCCTCGATAAACTGCTGACCGAACTGGCCGGCAGCCTGAACCGACCCTTTTTCCTCGATCGCTTTTGCGCGCGGGAAGCGTGCAGCGAGCGCGCCCTGCGCCAGCAGTTTCGCCAGCAGACGGGTATGACGATCAACCACTATTTACGTCAGCTGAGAATTTGCCACGCGCAGTACCTGCTGCAGCATACGGAGCGGCTGATTGGCGAAATCGCTATGCTGTGCGGATTCGAAGACAGTAACTACTTTTCGGTGGTCTTTAACCGTGAGATTGGCATGACGCCGGGGCAGTGGCGGCAACGCAGTCGCGTCGCCGCTTAGGCGTTTAGTTTGCCATTCCCAGGCCGACAATATTGGCGGCAATAATGATCACCACGCAGCCAAGGCTGAGTACGCCGACCGGACGCCGTCCGGCGTTGTTCCACTCCTTCAGCACCAGCCCCACCAGCCCACCGCACAGAACGTAGAAGCTCATATGCAGCATCCAGCTCATGTAGTCGTACTGTGCCGGAATGCTGGCGTGGCCCCATGCGTAGAAGAAGAACTGCAGGTACCACATCAGGCCGCCGAGCGCGGAAAGCAGGATATTGGCGATGATGAGCGGTTTTGCCCGCGAGAAGTCCGCTTTTATCGACAGGTTTTTCACTTTTGCCAGCCGAATAAAGCAGAATCCGAGGTTCACCAGCGCGCCGCCGCCCATGATGACCACGTAGCTAGGCAGAGCGGTGTACAGCGGGTCAACCCCCAGCGCCGCGGCGGCTTCGTGCATCGGTTTGGCGGCGTTCATTGCAAACGACATCCCCGCCGAGAAAATGCCGCACATGACCGCCAGGACCAGACCTTTTTTAAGGTTGAAGTCTGCGGCCTTAATGCCCATTTTGCGCTCTTTCAGCTGCCCCGCTCGGGTGACAATGGCGACGCCAATCACCGCGACCAGCACGCCGAGCAGTGTCATCTGACCGCCTTTGGTATTGATTAAAACCTCGAACTGACCGTTGAGAATCGGGGTCATGAGCGTACCGACGATCAGGGTAATGCCGATGGCGATACCGATCCCCATCGACATGCCGAGATAGCGCATGGTCAGGCCGTAGTTGATATTGCCGATACCCCACATCGCGCCGAACAGGAAGACCGGCAGCAGAGTCGAGGCGCTAAAGGAGTTGTAATAGGCCCAAAAATCAGGCAACAGCAGGGCGCTGATAGTCCAGGGCAGGATCAGCCACGAGACAATCCCGCCGATAGACCACATGGTTTCCCATGACCACTGCTTAACTTGTTTGAACGGAGCATAGAAACAGGCTGCACTGGCCGCACCTATCAAATGCCAAAAAATACCCATCGTAATCGCGTGATTCATTGATTTTATCCTCATCTATTTTTTATCGGATAAATCTTCTTCCGACCCGATGAGTGTAAAAATCGGTCAGTTTTATCGCCTTCAGGCTGTTGCCACGTGTGGGTAAACCCTGGCAACCAACGGCTTAATTACTTGTTCCAGCTCACAAAATCGCGGGTATCACACTCTGTTATAACCTTATTAAAAATACGGCATTGATAAGCGTTTTCAATATCATTTAATTAACTATAATGAACCAACTGCTTACGCGGCCTTAACACTTTCAGCCGCTCGACAATAATGGAGATGATTATGAGTTTTACACTGCCAGCCCTGCCGTACGCTTATGACGCCCTGGAACCGCACTTCGACAAGCAGACTATGGAAATCCACCATACTAAGCACCACCAGGCTTACGTTAACAACGCGAACGCTGCGCTGGAAAGCCTGCCGGAATTCGCCGATCTGTCTGTTGAAGAGCTGATTACTAAACTGGATCAGCTGCCGGCTGACAAAAAAGGTCCTCTGCGTAACAACGCGGGCGGCCACGCTAACCATAGCCTGTTCTGGAAAGGCCTGAAAACCGGTACCACCCTGCAGGGCGACCTGAAAGCGGCTATCGAGCGCGATTTCGGCTCCGTTGATAACTTCAAAGCTGAGTTTGAAAAAGCTGCAGCCACCCGTTTCGGCTCCGGCTGGGCGTGGCTGGTACTGAAAGGCGACAAGCTGGCCGTGGTTTCTACCGCGAACCAGGACTCCCCGCTGATGGGTGAAGCTATCTCCGGCGCTTCCGGTTTCCCGATCCTGGGCCTGGACGTGTGGGAACATGCTTACTACCTGAAATTCCAGAACCGCCGCCCGGACTACATCAAAGAGTTCTGGAACGTGGTTAACTGGGACGAAGCAGCAGCGCGTTTTGCCGCCAAAAAATAAGGTTGCATTGTGCTGAACGAGAAGCGAGTCTGATGACTCGCTTTTTTTATACCTGTAGCAGGGGGCAGCAGATGCACTATCCGGTGAACGTCTTTGTGGGCAAGATAAGGGATTACGAAGGAAGCCGTCCGAGCGCCATCGGGAAAATCCAGGTCGACGGTGAGTTAACCCTCGGCGATCTGGGGCTGGAAGGCGATGAGCAGGCGGAAAAGAAAATTCACGGCGGCCCGGATCGCGCGCTCTGCCAGTACCCGCGCGAGCACTACGCCGACTGGATCCGCGAATTCCCCCAGCAGGCCGACCTTTTCTGCGCGCCGGCCTTTGGCGAAAACCTTTCTGCTGAAGGAATGACCGAGAAAAACGTCTATATCGGGGATATCTTTCGCTGGGGCGAGGCGCTGATTCAGGTAACGCAGCCGCGCTCGCCGTGCTTTAAGCTCAACTTCCATTTTGCCATCAGCGATATGGCCCAGCGCATGCAGAATAGCGGTAAAACCGGCTGGCTGTACCGGGTGGTGGCGGGGGGCGTGGTCTCCTGCGACGCGCCGCTGGAGCTGGCCTCCAGGGTGAGTGATATCAGCGTACATGAGGCCGGCGCGATTGCCTGGCATATGCCGTTTGATGACGAGCAGTATCATCGCCTGCTCAGTGCCGCAGGGCTGTCGGTAAGCTGGAGCCGTACCATGCAGAAGCGGCGTTTAAGCGGCAAAATCGAAGATAATTCCCGCCGATTGTCGGGGAAATAAGGCTTCCCCGGCTGCGTGCGCAGACCGGGGAACGCCGCGTCAGGTGCGCTTATACAGCGGCAGCCAGATGGTCAGCCGCAGGCCGCCCAGCGGGCTGTCGTCGGCTTTCACCCAACCGCGATGCTGCTGAATAGCGGCTTCGACAATCGCCAGTCCCAGACCGGTACCGCCTGACTCGCGATCGCGCGCTTCGTCGGTGCGGTAGAACGGGCGGAAAATCTGCTCGCGATCCTCAGGGCTGACGCCCGGACCGTCATCATCGACGTTAACCGTGATGCCGTCTTTATCCACCGAGAAGCTCACCGAAATTCGGGTATGCGAGTAGCGCAGCGCGTTGCGTACGATATTCTCCAGCGCGCTTTCCAGCGCGTTGGGGTTGCCGTACAGCGGCCACGGCCCCGGCGGATACTCCACGGTGAACGATTTTCCTACCTGCTCGGCCTCGAAGGCGGCGTTATCGAGCACCTCGCCCCACAGCTGGTTGGCTTTTACCGTCTCGCTGACCAGCGCGTTGTTGGCCTGATTGCGCGACATCACCAGCAGATCGTTGATCATGCTGTCCAGCCGATGCGCCTCCATCTCAATACGCTCCAGCTCTTTGCTCTCGCCGCTGCGGCGGCGCAGCAGGGCGGTGCCCAGCTGCAGTCGCGTAAGCGGCGTGCGCAGCTCGTGGGAGATATCGGAGAGCAGACGCTGCTGGCTGGTCATCATCCGCTCCAGGGCGGTGACCATCTGGTTAAAGCTGGTCCCGGCGGCCAAAAACTCCTGCGGGCCGGCTTCCAGTTCCGGATGCTGGCGCAGGTTCCCCTGGGCGACCTCGTCGGCGGCATTTTTCAGCTTACGCGCCGGTTTTGCCAGACTCCACGCCAGCCATAGCAGCAGCGGAGCGCTGACCAGCATGGTGACGATAAGCAGCAGCAGCGGACGGTCAAACAGCAGGTTGATGAAATCGGATTGTGACGTGCTGGCGGGGCGGATCAGATAGAGCTGATAATTATCCTCACCATCCCTGACGGAAAACGGGCCGACCATTTCCAGACGACCGTAGCGTTTTTTCTGCGGATGATCGGCATTATCGGCCTGGCCGATAAAGTTGCGAATAATCTGCATTTCGTTGCGTTCTGCGCCGATAACGCGCCCTTCGCTGGTGACCAGCAGCAGGCGCTGTCCCGGCGGAGCCCATTTATCTATCGCCCGAAACAGACGACGCCACCACATCAGATCGTTGGGTGGATCGGTCGCCAGCTCGGCCTCAACGTGCTGCTCAATCATGATGCCCTGGCGTTGCTCGCTTTCCAGAAGTTCGGTCATCTGGCGCGAATCCAGCTTGGGCAGCATCAGAACCAGCATCAACACCAGCGCCAGCGTGAGCCAGAAAATAGCGAAGATGCGTGCGGTTAAACTTCCAATCATGAAGCTGAAACCATCAGATAGCCGCGCCCGCGCAGGGTTTTAAACCACGGGTGGCCGTCTTTACGCTCCGGCAGCTTACGCCGCAGGTTAGAAATATGCATATCGATGGCGCGGTCGAACGGCGTCAGGCGTTTTCCCAATACTTCCTGACTCAGATGTTCACGAGAGACCACCTGGCCAAGATGCTGCGCCAGCAGGTACAGCAGGGTGAACTCCGTTCCGGTAAGCTCCAGCGTTTGACCATCAAAGTTGGCTTCCTGACGGCCCGGGTTGAGGCTCAATGCGTCAACCTCCAGCGTCGGTGAGCCGGCTTCGGTGGTTTGCTGCTGCTCACTCCAGTGGGAGCGGCGCAGAATCGCGCGTATGCGCGCCACCAGCTCACGATCGTTAAACGGCTTAGGCAGATAATCATCCGCGCCCAGTTCAAGGCCGAGAACGCGATCCAGCTCGCTACCGCGGGCAGTTAGCATGATAACGGGAGTCTGGTGTGTCTGACGCAACTCTTTAAGCGTATCGATACCGTTTTTCTTCGGCATCATCACATCAAGTAAAAGTAAATCGATGCTGTCGTCCAGGAGAGCCAGCGCCTGTTCCCCATCATGGGCTACGAGCACGTTAAAGCCTTCCATATCGAGCAGCTCTTTTAACAGGGAGGTGAGCTCCCGGTCATCATCAACTAACAGGATTTTGTTCATTGTTTAAATACCTCCGAGGCAGAAATTACGTCATCAAGGCTCGCTAATCCATGACTTTACGTTGTTTTACACCCCCTGACGCATGTTTGCAGCCCGAATCGTAAACTGTCTCTCGTTGAATCGCGACACAAACGTTTTGGGAGTATGTGATGCGCAATGTTATTGCTGCCGTCATGGCCTCAACGCTGGCGCTAAGTGCTAATAGCCAGGCCGCTGAAGTCGTTACCAGCGTTAACTGGCTCCCCGGAGAAGAAGGGGCGCAGCGCAGCATCCAGGGCCACATGTTTGATGGCATAAGTTTAACCGAACAGCAACGACAGCAGTTACGAGATCTTATGCAACGGGCACGCCACGATAGGTTACCCGTTAATGTTAGCGAAATGGAGACAATGCATAGCCTTGTCACCGCAGAAAAATTTGATGAAAACGCTGTGCGCGCTCAGGCCGATAAGATGGCGCAGGAACAGGTTGACCGCCAGATCGAAATGGCGAAGGTTCGCAACCAGATGTACCACCTGTTAACGCCAGAGCAGCAAGCGGTTTTAAATGCTAAGCACCAGCAGCGAATGGATCAGTTGCGTGAGGTTGTAAGGATGCAGAAAGGCTCAGCGAAGATGCTTTCAAGTAGTAGCAATACCGTGCAACCCCAGTAACAAACCCTGTTTTCCTTGCCATAGACACCATCCCTGTCTTCCCCCCACATGATGTGGGGGTTTTTTTTGCCTGTCATTCAGCTAAACGACCTCCCGCTTGTCATCCGTCGTCGCAATAGATCGGGTTATACTAAGCGCACTGCGGGTGAAGGAGCGTTTATGAATCAATCTTATGGGCGGCTGGTGAGTCGTGCGGCCATTGCGGCGACGGTGATGGCTTCCGCGTTACTTTTGATTAAAATTTTTGCGTGGTGGTATACCGGCTCTGTGAGTATTCTGGCTGCGCTGGTGGACTCGCTGGTGGATATTGCCGCCTCGTTAACCAATCTCCTGGTGGTGCGCTATTCGCTGCAACCTGCCGATGAGGAGCATACCTTTGGCCACGGCAAGGCCGAGTCGCTGGCGGCGCTGGCGCAAAGTATGTTTATCTCCGGGTCGGCGCTGTTCCTGTTTTTGACCGGTATTCAGCACCTGGCGCGCCCGGAACCGATGCAGGCGGCGGGCGTCGGGATGATTGTGACCCTGATTGCGCTGCTCAGTACGCTGGTGCTGGTGACCTTCCAGCGCTGGGTGGTGAGAAAAACGCAGAGTCAGGCGGTGCGAGCAGATATGCTTCATTATCAGTCTGATGTTATGATGAACGGCGCTATTCTGGTGGCGCTGGGCCTCTCCTGGTACGGCTGGCATCGTGCCGATGCGCTATTTGCGTTGGGGATAGGCGTCTATATTCTGTATAGCGCGCTGCGCATGGCCTATGAGGCCGTCCAGTCGCTGTTAGACCGCGCGCTGCCTGATGAGGAACGTCAGGACATTATCAATATCGTGACCGCATGGCCTGGCGTCAGCGGGGCGCACGATCTACGGACGCGGCAGTCAGGGCCGACTCGCTTTATTCAAATACATTTGGAAATGGAAGATAACCTGCCATTGGTTCAGGCACACGTCATTGCCGACCAGGTGGAGCAGGCGATTCTGCACCGTTTTCCGGGTTCTGATGTCATTATCCATCAGGACCCCTGTTCTGTGGTGCCGCTGGCGCGGCAGGGCGTTTTTTAAGCTTTGAGTTATAGTCTGTAAACTCGATGTAAAAATGTGGGGCAGGCCGGCATTATTTGTATAAATTACCGCCGTTTGGTCTGACCTGAATCAATTCAGCCAGAAGCGTTTGATATACTATTGCAATTATCGTCGTGCACTCCTGATAAGGGAGCGCTTCAGGCAACAGGATTATTTTTTGCTTCCTAAGTTCAGAGGTAGTCATGATTAAGAAAATCGGTGTGTTGACAAGTGGCGGTGATGCGCCGGGCATGAACGCGGCAATTCGCGGCGTTGTGCGCGCGGCATTAACGGAAGGTCTGGAAATTTTTGGAATCTATGACGGTTACCTCGGGTTGTATGAAGATCGTATGATCCAGCTCGACCGCTATAGCGTTTCCGACATGATCAACCGTGGCGGCACCTTCCTGGGTTCAGCACGTTTCCCGGAATTCCGCGAAGAGCACGTTCGCGCCGTGGCCCTTGAGAACATGAAAAAGCGCGGTCTGGATGCGCTGGTTGTTATCGGCGGTGATGGTTCGTACATGGGGGCGATGCGCCTGACCGAAATGGGCTTCCCGTGCATCGGTCTGCCGGGTACCATCGACAACGACATTAAAGGCACCGACTACACCATCGGTTTCTTCACCGCGCTGAGCACCGTTGTTGAAGCGATTGACCGTCTGCGTGATACCTCTTCCTCACACCAGCGTATTTCCGTCGTTGAAGTGATGGGCCGCTATTGTGGCGATCTGACGCTGGCGGCGGCTATTTCCGGCGGCTGTGAATTCGTCATGGTGCCTGAGGTTGATTACAGCCGCGACGATTTGGTCGCTGAAATCAAAGCGGGTATCGCCAAAGGTAAGAAACACGCGATTGTGGCCATCACAGAGCACATGTGCGACGTCCACGAGCTGGCTGACTACATTGAGAAAGAGACCGGTCGTGAAACGCGTGCAACCGTTCTGGGTCACATTCAGCGCGGCGGCTCCCCGGTTCCTTATGACCGTATCCTGGCATCCCGCATGGGCGCCTACGCGATTGACCTGCTGCTGCAGGGCTTCGGCGGCCGCTGTGTGGGTATTCAGAACGAGAAGCTGGTTCATCATGACATTATCGACGCTATCGAAAACATGAAGCGTCCGTTCAAAAATGACTGGCTGGATTGCGCGAAGAAACTGTACTAAGTTTCGGCGTAAAACAAAAAGGCCTTCTCAGAGAGAAGGCCTTTTTTATTGGGCGGGCTATTCGATATCCAGCGCATCCTCGGAGAGGATGATGCCGGTATTATCGGCGTACAGATGATCGCCGGAGAAGAAGGTCACGCCGCCGAAGTTGACGCGGACGTCGCTTTCGCCGATGCCTTCACCTGCGGCACCTACGGGAATGGCTGCCAGCGCCTGGATGCCGATATCCAGCTCTTCCAGATCGTCTACCTGACGCACCGCACCGTAAACCACCAGTCCTTCCCACTCATTCTGCACCGCCAGACGCGCCAGGTCCGCGTCAATCAGCGCCCGTCGGACGGAACCGCCGCCATCGATCAGCAGAATATGACCACGGCCGTTCTGTTCGAGCATATCGTATAGCAACCCGTTATCCTCGAAACATTTCACCGTGATGATTTGTCCACCAAACGACGACCGCCCTCCAAAGTTGGAGAACAGAGGTTCCACTACGTTGACATCCTCCTGGTAGATGTCACAAAGCTCGGAAGTATCGTATTTCATAGGCTTAACGTTCAGTTGCTGCGAGAGTTTTTAGTATATCTCGCGAAACCCATTGTTGGCAAAATCATCAATTGTTAATTGATATTTGTCAGTTAACCCAGCAGCTTGCTGCAAATAATCCCGATGACAAACAGCAGGTTGGTTAACAGAGCCGCTTTTACCGTTCGTTCCAGCATTGGGCGCATCGCCACCGGTTCGCGCTCGCGCATGACAAACTGCACCTGCTTCACCAGCAGCGGTGTAGCGAGGATAAACAGCCAGCCCCACGGATTGTGCAGAGAAAACAGGTTAAACAGCGCCAGGCACAGCGGAGCGCCAATTAACAGGCAGGCGTGGTAGCGGCGGGCGTTGAGCGGACCAAGGCGCACGGCCAGGGTGTTTTTACCGTTCTCCCGGTCGCTATCGATATCGCGCAGGTTATTGATATTGAGTACCGCCGCCGCGAGCAGGCCGCAGGCCGTTGCGGGTAGGAAGACGCTGGCGGCAATCGTGTGGGCCTGGAGGTACCAGCTTCCCGCCACGCTCAGCCAGCCAAAGAAGACCAGCACCGAAATATCGCCAAGGCCGATATAGCCATAAGGGCGGGTACCGACGGTATAGGTGATTGCTGCGACGATGGCGAGGCTGCCCAGAACCATAAAGCCAATAAAATCGGCCATGGTTTGCCAGGCGGAAAACAGCAGAGCCAGTCCGGAAAGACAAATCAGCACCACGGTGAGGATGAGCGCGCGCTTCATCTGCGCCTGGCTGATCGCCCCTTTTTGCATACCGCGAAGCGGGCCTATGCGATCGGGCTTGTCGCTGCCCTTTACCGCATCGCCGTAATCGTTAGCCAGATTAGATAAAATTTGCAGCAGACCGGCGGTAATCAGCGCCAGCAGAGCCACCCAGGGATCGAAATGACCCTGGTGCCAGGCAAGCGTCGTGCCGACAACGATGGCGGCAAAGGCCAGAGGCAGCGTTTTTGGGCGCAGGCTTTCCAGCCAGGCCTGGGTGCGGTTTATCGGTTGTTCAGTCATAGGTTCCGGCCAAAAAAATGGGGCTATTTATAGCCCCATCGATTGTGATGAAAATATATTGAACCGGATTATAGGATAAAACGACTCAGATCTTCATCTGCCACCAGAACATCGAGATGTTTACCGACATATTCAGCATCAATGGTGATGCTCTGGCCGTTCATTTCGCTGGCATCGTAGGAGATATCTTCGATCAGACGCTCCAGGACGGTATGCAGACGGCGCGCGCCGATGTTTTCGGTTGTTTCGTTGACCTGCCATGCGGCCTGAGCGATACGCTTGATGCCGTCTTGCGTAAACTCAATACTCACGCCTTCGGTGGCCATCAGCGCCTTATACTGTACGGTAATCGAGGCGTTCGGCTCGGTCAGGATGCGCTCGAAATCTTCGGTGGTCAGCGCTTTCAGCTCGACGCGAATCGGCAGACGACCCTGCAGCTCAGGGATCAGGTCTGACGGACTGGCCACCTGGAATGCGCCGGAGGCGATAAACAGGATATGGTCAGTTTTCACCATGCCGTGCTTGGTTGAGACGGTACAGCCTTCAACCAGCGGCAGCAGATCGCGCTGGACGCCTTCACGAGACACGTCCGGGCCGGAGCTATTGCCGCCGCGCTTACAGATTTTGTCGATCTCGTCGATAAATACGATACCGTGCTGCTCAACCGCGTCGATAGCGTCCTGCTTCAGCTCTTCCGGGTTAACCAGTTTGGCCGCTTCTTCTTCAATCAGCAGCTTCATCGCGTCTTTGATTTTCAGCTTGCGCGGCTTCTGCTTCTGCCCGCCCAGGTTCTGGAACATGGACTGCAGCTGGCTGGTCATCTCTTCCATGCCCGGAGGGGACATGATCTCTACGCCCATCGGCGCAGCGGCAAGGTCAATCTCGATTTCTTTATCGTCGAGCTGGCCTTCGCGCAGTTTTTTGCGGAATGCCTGACGCGCCGCGGACGGCTCCTGAGTTTGCTCAGCCTGGCCCCAGTTATTTTTCGCCGGTGGGATCAGCACGTCAAGAATGCGCTCTTCCGCCAGCTCTTCCGCACGGTAGCGGTTTTTATCGATGGACTGCATGCGGACCATTTTGATCGCCGCATCGGTCAGATCGCGGATAATGGAATCCACTTCTTTACCGACATAGCCCACTTCGGTGAATTTGGTCGCTTCCACTTTGATGAACGGCGCGTTGGCCAGTTTTGCCAGGCGACGCGCGATTTCGGTTTTACCGACGCCGGTTGGGCCGATCATCAGAATGTTTTTCGGCGTAACTTCATGGCGCAGCTCTTCGCTAAGCTGCATGCGGCGCCAGCGGTTACGCAGGGCGATAGCGACAGAACGCTTAGCGGCGTCCTGACCAATAATATGTTTGTCCAGTTCGCTGACAATTTCGCGTGGGGTCATTTCAGACATGGGAGATCCTTACGCTTTAGAGGCTAATTCTTCGATGGTGTGGAAATGGTTGGTATAAATGCAGATATCGCCTGCAATATTCAACGCCTTCTCTGCGATGTCGCGAGCGCCCAAATCGGTATTTTCCAGCAGAGCGCGAGCAGCGGCCTGGGCGTAGGGACCACCGGAGCCGATAGCAATTAAATCATTTTCTGGCTGCACCACGTCACCGTTACCGGTGATGATCAGGGACGAGTTCTCATCCGCTACCGCCAGCAGCGCTTCCAGCTTACGCAGCATGCGATCGGTACGCCAGTCCTTCGCCAGCTCAACGGCGGCTTTGACCAGATGGCCCTGGTGCATTTCCAGTTTACGTTCAAACAGTTCAAACAGCGTAAAGGCGTCTGCGGTGCCGCCGGCGAAGCCCGCAATCACTTTGTCATTGTAGAGACGGCGGACTTTTTTCACGTTGCCTTTCATTACGGTGTTGCCCAGCGTGGCCTGGCCATCACCGGCAATAACCACATGGCCGTTACGGCGAACACTAACTATTGTTGTCACGAGCAGACCCCTTGGTTACAAAAGCGGAATAGGGGCCCCGCGCTTTACGCGGGGCGGAATGCAATTATAGATGGGGGGGATTTTGAGGGTTTCAACCCCTGGCGGCGAGACGAATGCAGTTTGCATGCCCGGCCATTTTCAGGCGACCGATCATGTCGTTGGCATTTTCCTTGCCTTTCAGCGGCCCAATGACCACGCGATTCCAGCCGTTGTTGGTGGTGATGTGTGAGGCAAAGCCTTCAAAGGCCAGCTGAGCACGGACGGTTTCCGCCTGTTCAGCTCCTTTAAAGGAGCCGCACTGGATCATCCAGCTGCGATCGTCTTTCTTCTCGGCTGCGGCTTTTGGCGCCTCTTCAACTCGCGCAACCGGTGCGGCCGCCTGTGTTTTAGGTGCCGCTGCGGTATGCGCTGGCGTCTGCAGCAGATCCTGATACGGCTGCGTCGCTGCCGCCGTTTGTTTCGGCTGCTGTACCGGCTTCGGCTGCTGTGCCGGCTGTTCTACAACCCGCTGCTGTACGCGCGGCTGCTGCACCGGCGCCTGCTGCTGGGTTTGCGCCCACTGCTGCTGCTGTACCTGCTGCTGAGCCAGACGCTGACGCTGCAGCGTCTGCTGACGCTGCGCCGGGGTCTGTTCGTTCCACGGCACCTCGGTCAGCTGAGTAGGCTGCTGGCGCATATCGGCCTGCATCTGTGCCAGCAGCTGGCGCTGTTCGTTGGTCAGTTGTTCAGGCTTCATCACTTCGCCGCCGGCCGTTGGTTCAGTTGGCGCACGTACGCCAGGCTGACGGCTTTCCAGCTCTTTAATATAGCGCCAGCGCTCTTCCGGTTTCGGCGGTAGGCCGTTACCTGCCGCCTGGCGGTTTTGCAGCGCTTCAGCTTCTTCTTTTTTGTGGTGCGTGATGAAGTACAGTCCACCGATAAAGGCCACCAGCACGGCCGCCGCGATTGCCACCATGGTCGGTGAAATAGCAGAAAGGCCGCTTTGCTTGTTCCTTGAGCTTCGGGTGTTGCTCTTTTTGCGCCGCGAAGAAGCCGGTTGGCTGCGGCGTACATAATCTCGTTGTGCCACTATCGTTTCGCTGTCTTATTCATTCGTCAGCCCGCCATGTTACTTAAGCGGCGGGCCTTTGACCAGAAGAGCAGGCCCGAAAGCCTGATGGTTATGCTCTGATTTTTCGCGTACTGCCACGAACGATCAGCTCGCAGTCAAGCAGTCGCGAGCCGCTGCTGACGCTGTGACCGTGCAGCTGGTCCAGCAATAGCAGCATCGCTTCGCGGCCGATATCAAAGCGCGGTTGCGCAACGGTCGTCAATGGCGGATCGCAAAATTCAGACAAAGAGATGTTATCGAAACCAATAATAGACAAATCGTCAGGAATTTTCAGGCCACGGCGTTTTGCCAGCGACAGAGCCCCCAGCGCCATAATATCGCTGTGGCAGAACACCGCCGTTGGCGGCACGGGCAGCGATAAAAGCTGCTCGAGGGCGTTAGAGCCGGCCTCATAGGTAAAATTACCGCGGGCAATATACTGCGGCTCGACGGTTATCCCGCTGCGGCGCAGCGCCTGGACGTAGCCCTGCAGACGGTAGTGGCACAGCGGCATCTCTTCCGGACCGGCGATACAGCCGATACGCTTGTGCCCCAGCTCGTGCAGGTAGTTGACGGCGTTGAAGGCGGCGGTGAGGTTGTCGATATGCACCGTGGGCAGCTCGAGCTCTGGCGCAAACTCGTTTGCCATCACCATCGGCGGCAGATTGCGCTGCTCCTCTACGCCGGCATCGAACGGCAGCCGGGAGCCGAGCAGCAGCATGCCGTCGATCTGCTTGGTAATAATCAGGTCGATAAAGGTTTTTTCCTGACGGTTTTGATGGGCGCAGTCGCCGATCAGCACCAGGTACCCCTGTTCCGCAGCGGTGATTTCGATACCGCGGATGATTTCACTGAAGAAGGGATCGCAAATATCCGGCACAATCACCAGGATCGTGCGCGATTCGTTGCGTTTCATATTTCGCCCGAGCGACTGCGGCAAATAGCCGACTTCCAGCGCCGCCTGCTCCACCCGATTACGGGTAGTTTGTGAAACCTTATCGGGATTCATTAACGCTCGGGATACGGTTGCCGTTGAAACGTTAGCCTTCAGGGCTACGTCTTTCATCGTGGCGGCAACCACCTGTTTTTTGGGCTTCACCTGTTTTCTCCTCGCTGACTGGCGCAGACACATCCCTTGTGATCTGACATCAACAACATTTTTAGCAGATAGTCGATGCGTTGAGTTACAGAATTTTCATGAAAAACGTGATGAGCATTGAATTTTTTCGATCCGCCTCGCAAGAGAAGGCTTAACCTTCAATAGGATCGACGTCCAGCATCCACTTCACCTTGCGCGCTTCCGGCAGCGTATTGATCAGGGCCAGCGTACCGCTGACGATGTGCTGCAGGCGGGTGCGCGACGGGTGCTGCAGTAGGATCTGCCAGCGCCAGCGGCCTCCGCGCTTTGGCGCCAGCGCCGGAACCGGGCCAAGCACCCACAGCTTATCGTCGGCCAGCGGGCTGGCCTGCAGCAGGTTACGCAGCTGCTGTAGGAACAGCGGGGCCTGCTGGTTGTTATGATCTTCCGCACGAATCAGCACGTGGCTGGTCCACGGCGGCAGCTGCATCGCCTGACGTTCGGCGAGCGCCTGATCCGCGAAGGCATCATAGCCTTTATATAACAGCGTTTGCAGCAGCGGATGCTCAGGATGGTGGGTCTGGAGGATAACCTCGCCCTGTTTCCCTGCGCGCCCCGCGCGGCCGGATACCTGGGTGTAGAGCTGGGCGAAGCGCTCCGCCGAGCGGAAATCGGCGGAAAACAGCGCTCCGTCGACGTCGAGCAGAGAGACCAGGGTGACATCCGGAAAGTGGTGACCTTTTGCCAGCATCTGGGTGCCAATCAGAATACGCGCTCCGCCGCGATGAATATCGGAGAGATGCTGTTCAAGCGCCCCTTTGCGGCTGGTCGTATCGCGGTCAACGCGGGATAGTGGCACTTCGGGAAACAGCGGCGCCAGCGCCTGCTCCAGCTGCTCCGTGCCGAGCCCTACCGGCACCAGATGCGTCGAGCCGCAGGAAGGGCACTGACGCGGTATAGGCCGCTGGCTGTCGCAGTGGTGGCAGCGCAGATGATGCTGCGACTGGTGCAGGGTGTAATAACTGTCGCAGCGCGGGCATTCGGCAATCCAGCCGCAGTCATGGCACAGCAGCGCCGGGGCGAAGCCGCGACGGTTTAAAAACAGGATGACCTGATTATCGGCCTGCAGGTGCTGACGCATCCGGGCAATAAGCGCCGGAGAGAGCCCCGCCTGCAGCTGCTGGCCTTTTAAATCCAGCACGTGCTGCTGGGCAGGACGGGCGTTACCCGCGCGCCTGGTTAGCTTGAGCTGGCGATATTTTCCCTGGCGAACGTTGTGTAACGTCTCCAGCGCCGGGGTTGCCGAGCCGAGAATAATCGGGATTTGCTCGCTATGGGCGCGCCACACCGCCAGGTCGCGGGCGTGATAGCGCCAGCCTTCCTGCTGCTTATAGGAGCTGTCGTGCTCTTCATCAATCACGATCACCCCGAGGTCTTTAAACGGGGTAAAGAGCGACGAGCGGGTGCCGATAACTATCGCCGCTTCGCCGTTTTTGGCTTTCAGCCACGCCGAGAGGCGCTCGCTATCGTTAAGTCCGGAGTGCAGGACCTCAACGGGAGCGTTAAAGCGCTCGCGAAAGCGGGCGATGGTTTGCGGCGTCAGGCCGATTTCCGGCACCATTACCAGCGCCTGGCGACCCTGCGCCAGCACGTTTTCCAGCACGCTCAGATAAACTTCGGTTTTCCCTGAGCCGGTGATCCCCGCCAGCAGCCAGGTGGAAAAGCGGTCAGCGGCGCTGTGGATCGCGCCGACGGCGGTGGCCTGCTCGGTATTCAGGCGCAGCCGCTCTCCGGGGACGGTGAAGCTCGTCCGCCAGTCGGTGATGGCCGGCGCTTCGTTTGCCAGTTCGCAGAGCCCTTTCCCGCGCAGCGCCTGCAGCGCCGCATCGCTGAACTCCAGCTCCGCCACCTGATGACGCCAGATTTTTCCCTGACGCAGCGCGGCCAGCGCCTGCTGCTGCTTCGGTGAACGCTTGAGGCCGTTGATATCTACCGCCTGGCCCTGCTCGGTGGCGAACCAGTACCACAGCGGCGTCGCGCTGGCCGGCTTTCCCTGGCGCAGGGCGATAGGGAGGGCGTGAAACAGCACGTCGCCAATCGGATGATGATAGTAGTCTGCCGCCCACAGCAGCAGCCGCCAGATAGAGGAAGAAAAGACCGGCTCGGCGTCCAGCGCTTCTGCAACCGGCTTGAGCCCGTCGAGCGGCAGCTCGCTGTGTTCGCTAATCGCGGTGACAATGCCGATGCGCTCCTGTTTACCGAACGGCACGCGCACGCGACAGCCCGCTTTGACCGTGATGCCCTCAGGGAGCAAATAGTCAAAGGTACGGGGCAGCGGAACGGGCAGGGCTACGTGGGCGACGGGCATGTCATCTTCCTGACTTGAAATCTGGCCGGTTAGTATACACATTGTGATAAGGGCTCGCGGATCAGTTTGCATCCGTCGGTCAAATTCTGTATGATTCGCCGCCTTTGGTGTGCTTCGTGCAGCATCAAAGCGTATACTATTACCCATGAGTTCCGCACGGCGGAAAGTCTACGGGAAATTATTAACATCGCGTGGTGTCTGGCGTTAGGGCTGGAAGAGCGACGCGGCCTTAACTGAGGTTCTCCCATGAAAAAAGATATTCACCCGAAATACGAAGAAGTTACTGCTAACTGCTCTTGCGGTAACGTCATGAAAATCCGCTCTACCGTAGGTCACGACCTGAACCTCGACGTGTGCGGTAAATGCCACCCGTTCTACACTGGCAAACAGCGTGATGTTGCTACCGGTGGCCGTGTTGACCGCTTCAACAAGCGCTTCAGCGTACCGGGCAGCAGCAAGTAAGTTGCCGGAAGAAGAAGCCGCCTCAGGGCGGCTTTTTTGTTTCTCTCGCCGTCAAACGCGGAGAAATAAAAAAGGGCAGAAGCTTTCTTCTGCCCTTTTTTATTGGCTTAGTATTCCCACGTATCCGGGTCGATGCCCATCTCACGCATAATCTGTTTCGCCGCTTCCGGAATTTCATCACTGCGTTCTTTACGCAGGTCTTCATCGTTAGGCAACGGTTGACCGGTAAATGCATGCAGGAACGCTTCACACAGCAGCTCGCTGTTGGTGGCGTGACGCAGGTTGTTGACCTGACGACGCGTGCGTTCATCTGTGAGGATCTTTAACACCTTCAGAGGAATGGAAACCGTAATTTTTTTTACTTGCTCACTCTTCTTACCGTGCTCAGCGTATGGGCTGATATATTCGCCGCTCCATTCAGCCATGAGATACCTTTAATCCTCTAGTCATTAGTTAAGGGCCTGAATCTTGAGTCCGGGCCATAATCGCGCGTAGTTTACCGCATGAGTCGTCTTTCTGACATGAGATAAGCCGATACGGATGTGCGCTAATGCATATAATTTTAACGGCTATTTCCTGTTTGCTCAATCTATACGCAAAGAAGTTTAGATGTCCAGATGTATTGACGTCTATTGTGACAATGATTACTCTGGAGTCTGACATTTCACCGATTCAGCCCAGGAACTGCCCAACATGACGCGTAAACAGGCCACCATCGCAGTGCGTAGCGGTTTAAATGACGACGAACAGTACGGCTGCGTTGTCCCGCCGATCCACCTTTCCAGCACCTATAACTTCACCGGCTTTAACGAACCTCGTGCCCATGACTATTCCCGTCGCGGTAACCCAACGCGTGACGTGGTACAGCGCGCTCTGGCGGAGCTGGAAGGCGGCGCGGGCGCGGTTCTGACCAACACCGGCATGTCGGCTATTCTGCTGGTGACCACCGTTTATCTGAAGCCGGGCGATCTGCTGGTGGCGCCGCACGACTGCTACGGCGGCAGCTATCGTCTGTTTGATAGCCTGGCGAAACGCGGCTGCTACCGCGTGCTGTTTGTCGATCAAAACGATGAGCAGGCGCTGAGCGCCGCGCTGGCGGAAAAACCGAAGCTGGTATTGGTTGAAAGCCCAAGTAATCCATTGCTGAGAGTGGTGGATATTGCGAAAATCTGCACGCTGGCACGTGAAGCGGGGGCGGTGAGCGTGGTGGATAACACCTTCCTGAGCCCGGCACTGCAAAATCCGCTGGCGTTGGGAGCCGATCTGGTGTTGCATTCGTGCACCAAATACCTGAACGGCCACTCAGACGTTGTCGCCGGCGTGGTGATTGCCAAAGATCCGCAGACTGTCACCGAACTGGCATGGTGGGCGAATAATATTGGCGTCACCGGCGGGGCCTTCGATAGCTACCTGCTGCTGCGCGGTCTGCGTACGCTTTCCCCGCGTATGGAGGTGGCCCAGCGCAACGCGCAGGCGATCGTCGACTATCTGAAAACTCAGCCGCTGGTGAAAAAACTGTATCATCCATCTCTGCCGGAAAATCAGGGGCATGAGATTGCTGCGCGTCAGCAAAAAGGTTTTGGTGCGATGCTAAGCTTCGAGCTGGATGGCGATGAGCAGACGCTGCGTCGTTTCCTGAGCGGATTATCGCTATTTACGCTGGCGGAGTCGCTGGGAGGCGTAGAAAGTCTGATTTCTCACGCTGCGACGATGACCCACGCAGGCATGGCGCCTGAAGCGCGCGCGGCTGCGGGGATCTCAGAAACGCTTCTGCGTATTTCGACCGGTATTGAAGATGGTGAAGATTTAATTGCCGACCTGGAAAATGGCTTCCGGGCAGCAAACGAGGAATAAACATGAGTGTGATTGCGCAGGCAGGGGCGAAGGGTCGTCAGCTGCACAAATTTGGTGGGAGTAGTTTAGCGGATGCGAAATGTTACCTGCGCGTCGCGGGGATCATGACGGAATACTCGCAGGCAGGCGACATGATGGTTGTCTCCGCCGCTGGCAGCACCACCAACCAGCTGATTAGCTGGCTGAAGCTCAGCCAGACCGATCGCCTCTCTGCGCATCAGGTACAGCAGTCGCTGCGTCGTTATCACATGGAGCTGATCTCCGGTCTGCTGTCGGCAGACGCTGCCGACACGCTTATCGCGACCTTTATTCACGATCTTGAACGACTGGCAGGCCTGCTGGATAGCGGCGTCACCGATGCGGTATACGCTGAAGTGGTTGGCCACGGCGAAGTCTGGTCCGCGCGCCTGATGGCCGCAGTCCTCAATCAGCTGGGGCTGGAGGCCGCGTGGCTTGATGCGCGCAGCTTCCTGCGCGCCGAGCGTTCGGCGCAGCCGCAGGTGGATGAAGGTTTATCCTACCCGCTGCTGCAGCAGCTTATGGCGCAGCATCCGAACAAACGTCTGGTGGTGACCGGTTTTATCGCGCGTAACAACGCCGGAGAAACCGTGCTGCTGGGGCGTAACGGTTCCGACTACTCCGCCACCCAAATCGGTGCTCTGGCCGGCGCGTCCCGCGTCACTATCTGGAGCGACGTTGCCGGCGTCTACAGCGCCGACCCGCGTAAAGTGAAGGATGCCTGCCTGCTGCCGCTGCTGCGCCTGGATGAAGCCAGCGAGCTGGCTCGCCTGGCGGCGCCGGTGCTGCACGCGCGTACGCTCCAGCCGGTCTCCGGCAGCGATATCGACCTGCAGCTGCGCTGTAGCTACACCCCTGAGCAAGGTTCAACGCGTATTGAACGCGTTCTGGCCTCCGGGACCGGAGCGCGGATCGTCACCAGCCATGACGACGTGTGCCTGATTGAGTTCCAGGTGCCCGCGGGCCAGGATTTCAAGCTGGCGCACAAGGAGCTGGATCTTATCTTTAAACGCGCCCAGCTGCGCCCGCTGGCCGTTGGCGTGCATGCCGACCGCAAGCTGCTGCAGTTCTGCTATACCGCCGAAGTGGCGGACAGCGCGCTGCGGCTGCTCGACGAAGCCGGTTTGCCTGGCGAGCTGCGTTTACGCCAGAAGCTGGCGCTGGTGGCGATGGTTGGCGCGGGCGTTACCCGCAATCCGCTGCACTGCCATCGCTTCTGGCAGCAGCTGAAAGGGCAGCCGGTTGAGTTTACCTGGCAGTCTGAAGAGGGGATTAGCCTGGTTGCCGTACTGCGCGCGGGCCCAACCGAGAGCCTGATTCAGGGCCTGCACCAGTCGCTGTTCCGCGCGGAAAAGCGTATTGGCCTGGTGCTCTTTGGCAAAGGCAACATCGGTTCCCGCTGGCTGGAGCTGTTTGCTCGCGAGCAAACCACGCTTTCCGCGCGCACCGGCTTTGAGTTTGTTCTCGCCGGGGTGGTGGATAGCCGCCGTAGCCTGCTGAATTACGAAGGGCTGGACGCCAGCCGTGCGCTGGCCTTCTTCCATGATGAAGCCGTTGAGCAGGATGAAGAATCGCTGTTCCTGTGGATGCGTGCCCACCCGTACGACGATTTAGTGGTGCTGGACGTGACCGCCAGCGCGCAGCTGGCGGATCAGTATCTTGATTTTGCCAGCCACGGTTTCCACGTGATCAGCGCCAATAAGCTGGCCGGGGCCAGCAGCAGCGATAAATACCGTCAGATCCACGACGCGTTTGAGAAAACGGGGCGTCATTGGCTCTACAACGCCACCGTTGGCGCCGGGCTGCCGGTAAACCACACGGTGCGCGATCTGATCGATAGCGGCGATACCATTCTGGCGCTGAGCGGTATTTTCTCCGGGACGCTCTCCTGGCTGTTCCTGCAGTTTGACGGGACGGTGCCGTTTACCGACCTGGTCGATCAGGCATGGCAGCAGGGGCTAACTGAACCGGATCCGCGCGTTGACCTTTCGGGCAAAGACGTGATGCGCAAGCTGGTGATCCTTGCGCGTGAGGCGGGCTATGATATCGAGCCTGACCAGGTACGCGTGGAATCACTGGTGCCGGCGCACTGCGAAGAAGGGTCCGTCGATCACTTCTTTGAGAATGGCGAAGAGCTGAACGAGCAGATGCTGCAGCGCCTTGAGGCCGCCCGCGAAATGGGCCTGGTGCTGCGCTATGTCGCGCGTTTTGACGCCAACGGCAAGGCGCGCGTCGGCGTTGAAGCCGTGCGCCAGGAGCATCCGCTGGCGGCGCTCCTGCCGTGCGATAACGTGTTTGCTATCGATAGCCGCTGGTATCGTGATAATCCGCTGGTGATCCGCGGCCCGGGCGCCGGGCGCGATGTGACCGCCGGCGCGATTCAATCGGATATTAATCGCCTGGCGCAGCTGCTGTAATCTCCCTGTCAGAGAGGCCGGACGCCCGTCCGGTCTCTTTTGCCGCTAGCGCTGGGCGTGGTCACGCTGCCGCAGAATGACGCTTTGCGCGCGTGGCTGCTCCCCTTGCTTGAGGAATCATTAGCTTAGCGCCGACCCCTGCGGCGTTTAGCATAAACGACATGAATCATTTTCATCTTCCCTGAATATTCCTCACTCTTTACGCTGATTTTTCTATTGACGCCCGGGCTCTTTTCCGTCATTTTTACATCTGGACGTCTAAACGTATAGAAGTTCGCAACACAACAAACAATAAAATGCGATTGATGAGGTAAGGTATGAGCTTTTTTCACGCCAATCAGCGGGAAGCCCTGAATCAGAGCCTGGCAGAAGTGCAGGGCCAGATTAATGTGTCCTTTGAATTCTTTCCGCCGCGGACCAGTGAAATGGAGCAAACCCTGTGGAAATCCATCGATCGCTTAAGCAGCCTGAAGCCAAAATTTGTTTCGGTGACCTACGGCGCTAACTCCGGTGAACGCGACCGTACCCACAGCATCATCAAAGGTATAAAAGAGCGTACCGGCCTTGAGGCGGCACCGCACCTGACCTGTATCGACGCCAGCCGCGACGAGCTGCGCACGATTGCCCAGGATTACTGGAACAACGGGATCCGCCATATCGTCGCCCTGCGCGGCGACCTGCCGCCGGGCAGCGGTAAGCCGGATATGTATGCCGCGGACCTGGTTACGCTGCTGAAAGAAGTGGGCGATTTTGATATCTCCGTTGCGGCTTACCCGGAAGTGCACCCGGAAGCGAAAAGCGCCCAGGCGGATCTGCTGAACCTGAAGCGTAAGGTCGAGGCCGGCGCTAACCGGGCGATCACCCAGTTCTTCTTTGATGTTGAAAGCTACCTGCGCTTTCGCGATCGCTGCGTCTCCGCGGGGATTGATGTCGAAATTATCCCGGGCATCCTGCCGGTATCCAACTTCAAGCAGGCGAAGAAATTTGCCGATATGACCAACGTGCGCATTCCAACGTGGATGTCGAAAATGTTTGAAGGTCTGGATAATGATGCCGAAACTCGCCAGCTGGTGGGGGCGAACATCGCCATGGACATGGTCAAAATTTTAAGCCGCGAAGGGGTGAAGGATTTCCACTTTTACACCTTAAACCGCGCGGAGATGAGCTACGCGATTTGCCACACCCTGGGCGTGCGCCCGGCGGTGTAAAAAAATGGCCCTCTTCGAGGGCCATTTTTATTTATTCCCACTCCTCCAGAAAACGTTGACCGTACTGGTCGGCGACCAGCAGCGCGGCGTAAACCTGATCCGCCGTGGCTCCGCCAGGCATGTTATGGATAGTTTCTCCTTCCGCGCAGGCGGCTTCGGCAACGATGCGCATTTTACCCGGAATATCCTCTTTGATGTTCAGCTGGGCCAGGGTGAGCGGCAGGCCCACGCTGTGACACAGCGCGGCGGCGGTTTCAATCTCTTCTACCGGCGCGTTTTCCAGCACCAGCTGCGTCAGCGTGCCGAAGGCGACCTTTTCACCGTGATAGTAATGATGGGCGTCCGGCAGGGCGGTCAGGCCGTTGTGGATGGCATGTGCGGCTGCCAGGCCGCCGCTTTCAAAGCCGACGCCGCTGAGGTAGGTGTTGGCCTCGATCACTTTTTCCAGCGCCGGCGTGACAACATGCTGCTCCGCCGCCAGCATCGCCTTTTCTCCCTCTTCAATCAGCGTGTGGTAGCACAGTTCAGCCAGCGCCAGCGCCGCCTGGGTGCATTTTCCGCCGGCCATGGTGGTGGCGCCGCTGCGTGAACAGGCGCGGGCTTCAAACCAGGTGGCCAGCGCATCGCCGATACCGGCCGCCAGCAGGCGCGCCGGAGCGCCGGCAACAATCTGGGTATCAACAATGACCATATTGGGGTTGCGCGGCAGCATCAGATAGCTGTCGAACTCGCCCTCGTCGGTATAGATAACCGAGAGCGCGCTGCAGGGGGCGTCGGTGGAGGCGATGGTGGGGGCAATCACCACCGGTAGATTCATAAAATGTGCTAATGCTTTTGCGGTATCCAGCGTTTTTCCACCGCCGATACCCAGTACGGCATTGCAGCGGGCTGAGCCTGCTATATCACGCAAGCGATTGATTTCATTATGCGAGCATTCGCCACCGAACGGGGAAATTTCGGCGACCAGGCCGGCTTCGGTCAGGCTTTGACGCAGCTTTTCTTCGGCAAAGCCCAGCACAAACTTGTCGCCAACGATAAGCCAGCGCTCGGCCAGCGGTTTGAGATAGCCGCCGAGGCGGGTGATAGCATTTGCACCCTGAATGTACTTGCCTGGCGATTGAATAATGCGATCCATTTCTATTCCTCCTGGATGACCGTGATACCGCCCGCGGGCGGTTCGCCGATCGGGTTACAGGTTCAGATTTCCAAAAGCGCTATTCCAGTCTTGCTCAAACTTCTCTATTGCTGACTCTACCGCGGGCGTGCCGAGCATTTGTTGCGCTACGTCTAAAGGAAGGGTGATAGCTTCACATCCGGCCAGCAGGCAGTCGAGCGCCTGACGCGGCGTTTTAAAGCTGGCCGCCAGCACTTTGCTGCCCGGCGCGTGCAGCTCCAGCAGGGTTTGCAGCTCCTGTACCATGCGGATGCCGTCGCCGCCCTGGGCATCAACGCGGTTGACGTAAGGCGCGACGTATTTTGCCCCGGCCAGCGCCGCCAGCAGACCCTGAGAGGCGCTGTAGACCGCGGTACCGAGCGTGGTGATACCCTCTTTTTTCAGCAGCTTTATCGCGGCGAGGCCTTCGGCGGTGACCGGGATTTTTACCACAATGCCGGGTATGGCGTTACTGAGACGTTTTGCCTCTTCAACCATGCCCTGCGCGTCGCGGCTCATGGTCTGGGCAAAGAGGACCCCATCCGGGCCAACGGCTTTTTGCAGGCGGGGCAGAACGTCCCAAACCGGCGTTTTTCCCGCGGCGATGATGCTTGGATTGGTGGTTACCCCGGCCAGCGGGTAGATGCGTGCCAGGCGTTCAACTTCTGCTACGTTCGCGGTGTCCAGATAGAGTTCCATAACCTTTCCTCAATGCGTAATTCAGTGACGTTGAGATAAGGATACGGCCTGGGCCCGGCGGGTCGCCAGATGACAAATTTGCCAAAAACTGGATAAATGTACGCATTGCGGGTAACAGTGATTTAGATCATGTTTATTCGCCGCTGCCTGGCATATCGGGAGGGAATCAGGGCGTGGTTGCCAGAAAGAACTTACAAAAATCTAGTTTTCCGTCGGCGGATGCTTTTCCGTCAGCTGGCTATGATACTGGCGACGATATTCTGACGGCGAGCGTTCGGTATTTTTACGAAACAGGCGGCAGAAGTAGTTACTGTCGGCAAAGCCGCAGGCGTGAGCGACATCCTTAACCTTCATATCGTGGCCTTTTAGCAGCATTCGCGCCTGCTCGAGACGCACGTGGTTCAGGTATTCGTTAAAGCCCATCGGTCCGCATTTATGAAACAGATGAGAGAGATAGTTGGGGGAGAGATAGAACGCCTCGGCGACCGACTCGCGGGTTAAGGGTTCGGCGAAGCGGGCATCAATATATTTTCGGATGGCTTCAAACAGCGCCTGGCTGCGGGAAGCGGTTTGCACCTGGCTGCCGAGGAGATCGGCGCAGTGGCTGAGCAGGCCGATCGCTATGTAGCGCGCGGTTTGCTGCTCCTGCGGCTGCATCTGCATTTCATTGAGCGCCTGCAGCAGAAAGGAGCCCACGCGAGGACCGCGGCGCGGCGTCTGCACTCTCTCTTCAATATGCAGCGTTTCGCCGTCCCAGCGCTGAAGGGTGAACTCCAGCTGCTGCTTACCAAACTGAATGCTCAACGCGGTGCAGGGCGCCTGCCACTGCGCAAGATCCCAGCCGCCTGCGGGGATATACAGCACATCATAGCGGCAAAGCAGCGCCGGCTCGGCCTTGATGCCGGGATCGCCGCGCTGGCCTTCGAGGATAACGTCGAGGCGCGGAAAATCGACCTGCAGCGCCAGCCCCGAGGCCGGGCGATGCTCGGTGGTAAAGCGAACCTGCCTGATTGCCGTCGGGCCGTTAATTAAAGCATCGATGTGCTGACTGAGATGGCCGTCCATTCCTGCTCCTTAAAAAGCGCACGTTTTTATCATACCCGACATCGCGGGAAGGGCCAAAGTCGGGCGAATCTGCGCGCATCAGATGTTGCACAACATAAATGTTATGTTATATCGTAACTATCGATTGCAAAAGTTAACTCAGGAGAGAGTGATGACCAGAAAGATACCCGTATTTGCGCTTGGCGTTGGCATGCTGCTGGCCGGTAGCCAGGCTTTTGCTCACGGGAACCACAGCCACGGTCCGGCATTGACCGAGGCGGAAGTTAAGGCGAGCGAAGGTATTTTCGCCGATAAAGACGTTAAGGATCGCCCGTTAAGCGACTGGGATGGTATCTGGCAATCGGTGAATCCGTATCTGCTCAAGGGGGACCTGGATCCGGTGCTGGAGCAGAAGGCCAAAAAAGCGGGGGCGAAAAGCGTCGCCGAGTATCGGGAATATTATAAGAAGGGGTACGCCACCGACGTTGACCAAATTGGGATTGAAGACAACGTGATGGAGTTCCACGTCGGGAAAGAGGTTAACGCCTGTCGGTACGCCTATTCCGGCTATAAGATCCTGCAATATGCTTCCGGCAAGAAGGGCGTGCGCTATTTATTTGAGTGCCAGCAGGCAGACTCGAAAGCACCGAAATTCGTCCAGTTTAGCGATCACACAATTGGCCCGAGAAAATCGCAGCACTTCCATATTTTTATGGGCAATGATTCACAGGAGTCGCTGCTGAAAGAGATGGATAACTGGCCGACGTACTACCCCTACGCGCTGCATAAAGAGCAGATTGTCGACGAGATGCTGCACCATTAATAAAAATCCCCGGGTAGCGCGCATACGGCGCTATCCGGGGATTTATGCTGACGAAGGGCGGAGGTTAGCCGGTGTTACGCATACCCGCAGCCACGCCGGCGATGGTGACCATCAGCGCCTGCTCAACGCGCGGGTCCGGATCCTGGCCCTGCTCTTCCGCCAGACGCGAACGGTGCAGCAGCTCTGCCTGCAGGACGTTCAGCGGGTCGGTATAGATATTACGCAGCTGGATAGACTCGGCAATCCACGGCAGGTCAGCCATCAGATGAGAATCGTTGGCGATATCGAGTACCACGTTAATACCTGAAGAGAGCAGCTCGCGCAGCTCGCTGCCGAGGCCCCACAGCTCCGGTTTCACCAGGCGCTGATCGTAATATTCCGCCAGCCACAGGTCGGCCTTCGAGAACACCATTTCCAGCATCCCAAGACGGGTTGAGAAGAACGGCCAGTCGCGACACATGGTCTCCAGCTCGCTCTGTTTGCCATCTTCCACGACTTTCTGCAGCGCGGCGCCGGCGCCCAGCCAGGCCGGCAGCATCAGGCGGTTCTGCGTCCAGGCGAAGATCCATGGGATCGCGCGCAGAGACTCTACCCCGCCGGTAGCGCGGCGTTTCGCCGGGCGTGAGCCGAGCGGCAGTTTGCCCAGCTCCTGCTCCGGGGTGGCGGAGCGGAAGTAAGGTACGAAGTCTTTATTTTCACGCACGTAGCCGCGGTACATTTCACAAGAAATGTCGGACAGCTCGGCCATGATATTGCGCCACTCCGGTTTGGGTTCCGGCGGCGGCAGCAGGTTCGCTTCCAGAATCGCGCTGGTATACAGCGACAGGCTGCTGATGGTGACTTCCGGCAGACCGAACTTGAAGCGGATCATCTCGCCCTGCTCGGTGACGCGCAGGCCGCCTTTCAGGCTGCCTGGAGGCTGGGAAAGCAGCGCCGCGTGCGCCGGGGCGCCGCCGCGGCCGATAGAGCCGCCGCGACCGTGGAACAACGTCAGCTCAATCCCGGCTTTTTCGCAGGTTTTGATCAGCGCGTCCTGAGCCTGGTACTGCGCCCAGGAAGCGGCCATGACGCCCGCATCCTTCGCCGAGTCAGAGTAGCCGATCATGACCATCTGTTTGCCCTGAATAAAGCCGCGATACCAGTCGATATTCAGCAGCTGGGTCATCACGTCGTTGGCGTTATTGAGGTCGTCCAGGGTTTCAAACAGCGGAGCAACCGGCAGCGCGAAGCCAATACCGGCCTCTTTGAGCAGCAGGTGTACGGCCAGCACGTCAGACGGCGTCTTCGCCATGGAGATCACGTAAGCGGCAATGGATCCGTGCGGCGCTTCGGCGATCACTTTGCAGGTATCGAGAACTTCGCGGGTTTCATTGCTTGGCTCCCACTGACGCGGCAGCAGCGGACGCTTGGAGTTCAGCTCGCGGATCAGGAACGCCTGCTTGTCGGCTTCTGACCAGCTTTCATAATCGCCGATGCCGAGATAGCGGGTCATTTCGCCCAGCGCTTCGGTATGGCGGGTGCTTTCCTGACGAATATCGATACGTACCAGCGGCACGCCGAATGACTTCACGCGGCGCAGGGTATCGAGCAGCTCGCCGTTGGCGATAATGCCCATACCGCAGGCCTGCAGGGATTTATAGCAGGCGTAAAGCGGCTCCCACAGCTGTTCGTTCTGGGTAATCAGGCCCGCGGGTTTCGGCAGCTTCTGCCCTTTCAGGCGCGCTTCCAGCCACGACTGCGTATCCATCAGCTGGGTGCGCAGCTTTTTCATCAGATAGCGGTACGGTTCCTGTGCCCCTTCGGCGCCGGCCATTTCACGCAGCTCGTCGGTACATTCGACCATCGACAGCTCGGAAATCAGCAGCTGGATATCTTTGAGGAACAGATCGGTGGCTTTCCAGCGGCTGAGCAGCAGCACGTGGCGGGTGATATCGGAGGTCACGTTTGGGTTACCGTCGCGGTCACCGCCCATCCAGGAGGTGAAGCGCACCGGGACGAAATCAACCGGCAGCTGATAGCCGAGGTTCTCTTCCAGCTGTTCGTTCAGCTCGCGCAGGTAGTTCGGCACGCCTTCCCACAGGCTGTTTTCGACGACCGCAAAGCCCCATTTCGCCTCATCAACCGGCGTCGGGCGATATTTGCGGATTTCATCGGTATGCCATGACTGGGCGATCAGCTGGCGCAGGCGGCGCATCAGCTGGTGGTGCTCGTAGTCAGCGATCTCTTTGTTATCGAGCTGCTTCAGGCAGTTATTCACTTCCACCATTTTGTGGATCAGCGTGCGGCGGGTGATTTCGGTCGGGTGGGCGGTTAATACCAGCTCCAGCGACAGGGACTCCACCGCTTTTTTAATGGTGTCTTCGTTGAGATGGGATTGGCCTTTGAGCTTTCTCAGGGTACGGGCAATCACTTCCGGATTGCTGGCCGCTTCACCGTTTGGCGAAATGCTGTGGTACTGCTCAGCGGTATTGGCCAGGTTCAGAAACTGGCTGAAGGCGCGCGCTACCGGCAGCAGCTCGTCGTTGGACAAGTTTTGCAGCGTGGTGAGCAGTTCCTGGCGATTGGCTTCATTGCCCGCGCGAGAAGACTTGGACAATTTACGGATAGTTTCGACACGTTCAAGAATGTTCTCTCCCAGTGCATCCTTGATGGTATCGCCCAGCACTTTACCGAGCATACTGACATTACTACGCAAAGCGGAATATTGTTCGTTCATGTTACCCCAGACACCCCATCTCATTTTATTTTGTTATATCCGCGACTCGGCAACGATGAGTCGCGGATAAGCAGCCGTCTTTTATAAAGCCACGTAAAAACCCCCACGTCAATTGTTGCGAAATCGCTTCAGCAAACGAATAAATGGCGGCAATTTGCGAAATTTAACTCAGAGGTCGCTTGATAAGCATTGCTTATGGAAATGTGACAATTGTCACTGTCCCGCCCCTGGATACAGGGCGGGAAAAGCGCGATTTTAGTGCCAGCAGAAATGATGCACGACCTGGGTTATCAGCTCGCGGGTCGGCTTAATAAACCGGGTTTCCAGATATTCGTCCGGCTGGTGGGCCTGGTTGATTGAGCCAGGACCGAGAACCAGCGTCGGGCAGATAGTCTGGATAAACGGCGCTTCGGTACAGTAGTTGACGACCTCGGTTTGTGCGCCGAGCAGTTTTTCAACCACCTGTACGAGCTGATGATCCGGCGGGCATTCGTAGCCGGGGATTGGCGGATGGAGCTCGCTCACGGTTAAACGACCCGGCCAGCGTTCGCTGACCGGCGCCAGCGCTTCATCCAGCAGCCCGTTGAGATCGTTGAGAGTCATGCCCGGCAGCGGACGAATATCCATATGCAGCTCGCAGCAGGCGCAGATGCGGTTAGATGCGTCGCCGCCGTGAATCGATCCGAGGTTGAGCGTCGGGTAGGGTACGGTGAAGGCGGCAAAGTGGTAGCGCTCCTTCAGCGCATCGCGCAGCTGCATGATGCGGCCAATGGCGTCGTGCATGAGCTCAATGGCGTTAACCCCGCGCGCCGGATCGCTGGAGTGACCCGACTGGCCCTGCACGCGAACGGCGGTGGAGATATGGCCCTTGTGCGCTCGCACCGGCTGCAGGGACGTTGGTTCGCCGATAATCGCGCAGTCCGGGCGCAGCCGGGTGGTTTCGGCAAAGTAGCGGGCCCCGGCCATGCTGGTCTCTTCATCGGCGGTGGCCAGAATATAGAGCGGCTTTTTGAGTTTACTGACGTCAACATCGCGCAGGGCGTCAAGAATAAAGGCGAAGAAGCCCTTCATGTCGGCGGTGCCGAGACCGTAAAGCTTGTTGTCGTGCTCGGTAAGGGCGAACGGATCGCGGGTCCAGCGGCCATCATCGAACGGCACGGTATCGGTATGCCCGGCGAGCAGCAGGCCGCCGGCGCCCTGGCCGGTGCTGGCCAGCATGTTAAATTTATTGCGCGTATCCGGCACCGGCTGAACTTCGACATTGAAGCCAATTTCGCGAAACCAGCCTGCCAGCAAATTGATTAAAGTCTCATTGCTCTGATCCAGCGACTCTTCGGTTGCGCTGATGGAAGGTGTGGCGATCAATGCGCGGTAAATCTCGATGAACGGCGGTAAATTGTTTTTCATTGTTGACACACCTCGGGTCATGATAGTATCAATATTCATGCAGTATTTGTGAATAAAAATACATTATCGTTGAGCGTAAGAAAACCCATCGAATGTAAGGAAATACTCTTACGGCTCAACAGGGTGAGGAAGATAACGGTCTTCCCAGGCAAACAGATGTAAGAAGGTGAAGAGCCCCAATGTTGAATACGCTGATAGTGGGTGCCAGCGGCTATGCCGGCGCAGAGCTAGTGACCTATGTAAATCGCCATCCTCATATGACCATAACCGCTTTGACGGTCTCCTCGCAAAGTAATGATGCGGGGAAATTAATTTCCGATTTACATCCGCAGCTGAAAGGCATTGTCGATCTGCCGCTGCAGCCAATGTCAGATATCAGCGAATTTAGCGACGGGGTGGATGTCGTTTTCCTCGCGACCGCTCATGAAGTGAGCCACGACCTGGCGCCGCAGTTTCTTGCCGCCGGCTGCGTGGTGTTCGATCTCTCCGGCGCGTTCCGCGTGAACGACGGCGCCTTCTACGAGAAATATTACGGCTTTACCCATCAGCATCCGGCGCTGCTTGAGCAGGCGGTATATGGCCTGGCCGAGTGGAGCGTCGAGCGGCTGAAAGAGGCCAGTTTAGTCGCCGTTCCCGGCTGCTACCCGACCGCGGCCCAGCTGTCGTTAAAACCGCTGATCGATGCCGGGCTGCTGGATCTGACTCAGTGGCCGGTGATCAACGCGACCAGCGGCGTGAGCGGAGCGGGCCGTAAGGCATCGATCGGCAACAGCTTCTGTGAAGTGAGCCTGCAGCCGTACGGCGTCTTCACCCATCGTCATCACCCGGAAATCTCTACTCACCTTGGTGCTGAGGTTATTTTTACCCCGCATCTGGGCAACTTTAAGCGCGGCATTCTGGAAACCATCACCTGTCGCCTGAAGCCGGGCGTGAGCAAAGAGCAGGTGGCCGCCGTTTTCCAGCAGGCTTACGCCGATAAACCGCTGGTACGTTTATACGATAACGCGCTGCCGGCATTGAAAAACGTCGTGGGTCTGCCATTCTGTGATATCGGTTTTGCGGTCCAGGATCAGCATATCATCGTGGTCGCGGCGGAAGATAACCTGCTTAAAGGCGCAGCGGCGCAGGCAGTACAGTGCGCGAATATTCGTTTCGGCTTCGCTGAGACGCAGTCTCTTATTTAAGGTGTGATGATGAACCCATTAATTATCAAACTCGGCGGCGTGCTGCTGGATAGCGAAGAAGCGCTGGAGCGCCTGTTTACCGCGCTGGTGAACTACCGTGAAACGCATCAGCGTCCGCTGATTATCGTGCACGGCGGCGGCTGCGTGGTCGATGAGCTGATGAAGCAGCTTAACCTGCCGGTAAGCAAGAAAAATGGGCTGCGGGTAACGCCGGCGGATCAAATCGACATTATTACCGGCGCGCTGGCGGGCACCGCCAATAAAACGCTGCTGGCGTGGGCGAAAAAGCACGGCATTGCCAGCGTAGGCCTGTTCCTCGGCGATGGCGATAGCGTTAAGGTGACCCAGCTTGCCGAAGATCTGGGGCACGTTGGCCTGGCCCAGCCGGGCTCGCCGGCGCTGATTAATACCCTGCTGGCGGGCGGCTACCTGCCGGTGGTGAGCTCTATCGGCGTAACCGATGAAGGGCTGCTGATGAACGTCAACGCCGATCAGGCCGCGACCGCGCTGGCGGCTACGCTCGGCGCCGATCTGATCCTGCTTTCCGACGTCAGCGGTATCCTGGATGGCAAAGGTCAGCGCATCGCGGAGATGACCGCGGAGAAGGCGGAACAGCTGATTGAACAGGGTATTATTACCGACGGCATGATCGTAAAAGTGAACGCCGCGCTGGATGCGGCACGCGCGCTGGGTCGCCCGGTGGATATTGCCTCCTGGCGCCACGCGGAGCAGCTGCCGGCGCTGTTTAACGGCACGCCGATCGGCACGCGTATTCTGGCCTGATTGAAAACATTTGCAGACGGGGAGCGCAGGGCTTCCCGGCAGAAATAAACAAATTTGAAGGAATCACATTATGGCACTTTGGGGCGGGCGTTTTACTCAGGCAGCAGATCAGCGGTTCAAACAGTTCAACGACTCTTTGCGCTTCGACTATCGCCTGGCGGAGCAGGATATCATTGGCTCTGTTGCCTGGTCCAAAGCGCTGGTGACGGTTGGCGTGTTGAGCGTCAGCGAACAGCTGGAGCTGGAAGAGGCGCTGGGCATCCTGCTGGAAGAGGTGCGGGCTAACCCGCAGCAAATCCTTGAAAGCGATGCTGAAGATATTCACAGCTGGGTGGAAGGCAAGCTGATCGACAAAGTCGGCCAGCTGGGTAAGAAGCTGCATACCGGCCGTAGCCGTAACGATCAGGTGGCGACGGACCTCAAGCTGTGGTGCAAGGACACTATCGCCGAGCTGCTTTCTGCGAATCGCCAGCTGCAGGGCGCGCTGGTTGAAACGGCGCAGAGTAATCAGGATGCCGTGATGCCGGGCTACACCCACCTGCAGCGCGCGCAGCCGGTGACCTTTGCCCACTGGTGCCTGGCCTATGTAGAGATGCTGGCGCGCGATGAAAGCCGTCTGCAGGACTCCCTGAAGCGCCTCGACGTTAGCCCGCTGGGCAGCGGTGCGCTGGCGGGGACCGCCTATGAAATCGATCGCGAGCAGCTGGCCGGCTGGCTGGGCTTCGCCTCGGCGACCCGCAATAGCCTCGATAGCGTCTCCGACCGTGACCACGTGCTGGAGCTGCTTTCCGGCGCCTCGATTGGGATGGTGCACCTGTCGCGTTTTGCTGAAGATCTGATTTTCTTTAATACCGGTGAAGCGGGCTTTATTGAGCTGTCCGATCGCGTGACCTCCGGCTCATCCCTGATGCCGCAGAAAAAAAACCCGGACGCGCTGGAGCTGATCCGCGGCAAGTGCGGCCGCGTTCAGGGCGCGCTGACCGGTATGATGATGACGCTGAAAGGCCTGCCGTTGGCCTACAACAAAGATATGCAGGAAGATAAAGAAGGGCTGTTTGACGCGCTCGACACCTGGCTTGACTGCCTGCATATGGCCGCGCTGGTGCTGGACGGCATTCAGGTGAAGCGTCCGCGTTGCGAAGAAGCGGCGCAGCAGGGTTACGCCAATGCGACCGAGCTGGCGGATTACCTGGTGGCGAAAGGCGTACCTTTCCGTGAAGCGCACCATATTGTCGGCGAAGCGGTAGTCGAGGCGATTGCGCAAGGTAAGCCGCTGGAAGCGCTGGCACTGGCCGACCTGCAGAAATTTAGCAGCGTGATTGCCGATGATGTCTACCCGATTCTGTCGCTGCAGTCCTGCCTGGATAAGCGCGCGGCCAAAGGCGGCGTTTCGCCGAAGCAGGTTGCGCAGGCGATCGCCGATGCGCAGCAGCGCCTGGCGTGAACCGCTAGCCCGCTGGCCCTGAGCGGTGTCTCAGGCAACGAAAATGAGAAGCTCGAGCGATGCTCGGGCTTTTTTATGCAAAAAAAAGCGGACACGAGGTCCGCAAAAGTTCACGTTGGCTTTAGTTGTTCGGTTAGGGAAAGCGCTGAGGCTATACGGTGATGTTCTGATACCGGCCTCGTTTCTGGGTTTATTATTGAACAGAAAACTTGATAGGGATAATCGTTCGTTGCTATGCTATCTATCGCCATGAACTATCATGGCGACGGAGGATGAATAATGAATATTCGCGATCTTGAATACCTGGTTGCGCTAGCCGAGCACCGCCACTTCCGGCGCGCGGCGGACTCTTGCCACGTCAGCCAACCCACGCTTAGCGGGCAAATCCGCAAGCTGGAGGATGAGCTTGGGGTCATGCTGCTGGAGCGTACCAGCCGTAAGGTTCTGTTTACCCAGGCGGGGCTGCTGCTGGTGGATCAGGCGCGTACGGTGTTGCGCGAAGTAAAAGTGCTCAAGGAAATGGCAAGCCAACAGGGCGAGACAATGTCCGGGCCGCTGCATATTGGCTTGATCCCAACGATTGGCCCATATCTGCTGCCGCAGATTATCCCGATGCTGCACCAGACTTTTCCCAAGCTGGAAATGTATCTGCATGAAGCCCAAACCCATCAGCTGCTGGCCCAGCTGGATAGCGGCAAGCTTGACTGCGCTATCCTGGCGCTGGTTAAAGAGAGCGAAGCCTTTATTGAGGTACCGCTGTTTGATGAGCCGATGATGCTGGCTATCTATGAAGATCATCCGTGGGCCAACCGCGACCGCGTGCCGATGTCCGATTTAGCCGGGGAAAAGCTGCTGATGCTGGAAGATGGCCACTGCCTGCGCGATCAGGCGATGGGCTTCTGTTTTGAGGCCGGCGCCGATGAAGATACCCATTTCCGCGCCACCAGTCTTGAAACGCTGCGTAACATGGTTGCTGCCGGGAGCGGAATTACCCTGCTGCCTGCGCTCGCGGTGCCGCAGGAGAGAAGACGCGATGGCGTGGTGTACATTCCGTGCATTAAGCCTGAGCCGCGACGCACCATTGGGCTGGTTTATCGCCCCGGTTCGCCGCTGCGCAGCCGCTATGAACATCTGGCGGAGGCCATCCGTAGCACCATGGATGGCCACTTCGATGAAGCGTTAAAACAGGCGGTTTAAGCCATTTAACGCCGCTACCCGATAGGCTTCCGCCATCGTCGGGTAGTTAAAGGTGGTGTTGACGAAGTACTCAATGGTGTTACCGCCACCTTTCTGCTCCATAATCGCCTGGCCGATGTGAATAATCTCGGCCGCGCGCTCGCCAAAGCAATGAATACCCAGGATCTCTTTGGTTTCCCTGTGGAACAGGATTTTCAGGGTTCCCACGCTCATCCCGACGATCTGCGCGCGCGCCAGATGCTTGAACTGCGCGCGGCCCACTTCATAAGGGACCTTCATGGCGGTCAGCTGCTGTTCGGTTTTACCCACCGAGCTGATTTCCGGAATGGTATAGATGCCGGTCGGAATATCTTCAATCAGATGGGCTGAAGCCTCGCCTTTAATCAGCGCCTGCGCGGCGATGCGTCCCTGATCGTAAGCGGCCGAAGCCAGGCTCGGATAGCCAATGACGTCGCCAACGGCATAGATATGCGGCAGCGCGGTCTGGTACATGCTGTTGACCTTCAGCTGGCCGCGGCTGTCGGTCTGCAGACCGATATTTTCCAGCGCCAGGGAGTCGGTATTGCCGGTACGACCGTTGGCATACAGCAGGCAGTCCGCCTTCAGCTTTTTGCCCGATTTCAGATGCATGATCACGCCATCATCCACGGCTTCAATCTTCTCGTACTCTTCGTTGTGACGAATCACCACGCCGCTGTTCCAGAAGTGATAGGAGAGGGAGTCGGACATCTCCTGATCGAGGAACGCCAGCAGCCGATCGCGGGTGTTGATCAGATCCACCTTCACTTCCATACCGCGGAAGATTGACGCGTATTCGCAGCCGATGACCCCTGCGCCGTAGATGATCACATGGCGCGGCTCGTGCTGAAGGCTGAGGATGGAGTCGCTGTCGTACACGCGCGGGTGGGAAAAGTCGACATCCGTCGGGTGATACGGGCGGGAGCCGCAGGCGATAACGAATTTTTCTGCAGTGACCGTCTCAACGGTGCCGTCGTGACACTCCAGGGCTAGCGTATGTTCATCAACGAAGTGCGCGTTGCCCTGCAGGATTTCGCAGTGGTTACGCTCATAGAACCCCTGACGCATATGGGTCTGCTGGTTAATGACGCTGTCGGCATGGTTAAGAATGTCGGCGAAGGAGGAGCGAAGAAGGCGGGAGTGGTCGCTGTAGAGAGGGTTTTGGTTAAACTCGATAATACGGCTGACGGCGTGGCGGAGCGCTTTCGACGGGATGGTTCCCCAGTGGGTACAGCCACCGCCGACGTTATGGTAGCGTTCAATAACGGCAACGCGTGCTCCCTGCTTAACCAGTCCCATCGCAGCGCCTTCGCCGCCGGGGCCGGAACCAATTACTATTGCATCATAATCCCAAGAGTGCGACATGGCATTACTCACCTGTTTTATACAGAAAATAAACACGATGATAACATTCGCCGCAGTTTAACCCAATTATCGTTGTGCTTTTTTGCGGCATAAAAGCATGATCGGCTCGTAAACAATCTTTCACAAACCAGTGTAAACCGATTAGTTTTATCTCTGGTATAGTGCCAGCAGGGCTATTGGAAGGATTCATACAACGTGATGGGCGTAAGAGCGCTACAAAAAGAGAAAACCCGGCGTTCGCTGGTAGAAGCGGCATTTAGCCAACTTAGCGCCGAACGGAGTTTCGCCAGCTTAAGCCTGCGTGAAGTTGCGCGTGAGGCGGGGATCGCACCGACCTCCTTTTATCGTCATTTTCGCGATGTCGATGAGCTCGGTCTGACCATGGTCGATGAGAGCGGGCTGATGCTGCGTCAGCTGATGCGCCAGGCGCGCCAGCGTATTGCCAAAGGCGGCAGCGTGATTCGCACCTCGGTCTCCACCTTTATGGAGTTTATCGGCAATAACCCGAACGCTTTTCGCCTGCTGCTGCGCGAACGCTCCGGTACGTCTGCGGCGTTTCGTGCCGCCGTGGCGCGCGAGATTCAGCATTTCATCGCGGAACTTGCCGACTATTTAGAAATCGAAAACCACATGCCGCGCGCCTTTACTGAAGCGCAGGCCGAAGCGATGGTCACCATCGTATTTAGCGCCGGCGCTGAAGCGCTGGACGTCGGGCCTGAACAGCGCCGACAGTTGGAAGAACGGCTGGTGCTGCAGCTGAGAATGATCTCGAAAGGCGCGTATTACTGGTATCGCCGTGAACAAGAAAAAATATCAAATCATTCCGTATAACGTGAAGGACGAGCAATGAAACACTCAGTTCAAGATAAAGGTACGCTGCTGCTGGCGCTGATCGCTGGCCTGTCGATTAACGGAACCTTCGCCGCGTTGTTCAGCTCGATTGTTCCCTTTTCCATTTTCCCGGTACTGTCTCTGCTGCTGACGGTCTACTGTCTGCACCAGCGCTATCAGAACCGGAGTATGCCCGTGGGGCTGCCGGGCCTGGCTGCTGCCTGTTTCATTCTCGGGGTTCTGCTATATAGCACCGTGGTGCGTGCGGAATATCCGGACATCGGCTCTAACTTCTTCCCGGCCGTGCTGTCGGTCATTACGGTATTCTGGATAGGCTACCGGGTGCGTAACCGGAAGGATGCGGCGGCAGAGTAACCGCTTTATGTCAGAACCCGGCAGGCATCGCGGGCCGGGTTCTGTGAACATCGCCTACCTGCGGGTTAATAAGACGCCGCATTCCATATGATGGGTGTACGGGAACTGATCGAACAGCGCCAGACGCGTAATATCGTGGGTCTGGCTGAGGGTTTCCAGGTTCTGACAGAGCGTCTCCGGGTTGCAGGAGATGTACAGAATTCGCGGATACGCCTGCACCATTTTCTCGGTTTCGCTATCCAGCCCGCTGCGCGGCGGATCGACAAAAATCGTCTCACAGCGGTAACTTTTCAGATCGATACCCTGCAGGCGAGTAAACTCCCGCACGCCGTTCATTGCCTGAGTAAACTCCTCTGCCGCCATACGGATAATCTGCACGTTATCGATATGGTTGGCCGCAATGTTGTACTGCGCCGCGGCGACGGAAGGTTTAGCGATTTCCGTGGCCAGCACGCGATCGAAATTACGCGCCAGCGCCAGGGAGAAGTTGCCGTTGCCGCAGTATAGCTCCAGCAGATCTCCGGTTGCCCCCTGCGTACTCTCCAGCGCCCACTCCAGCATCTGAATATTCATCGCCGCATTTGGCTGGGTGAAGCTGTTCTCAACCTGACGGTAGATCATCTCACGGCCGGCTACCGGCAGGCGTTCATCGATGTAGTCCCGATCGAGCTCGATTTTCGTTTTGGTTGCCCGGCCAATCAGGTGCACGTTGAGATTTTGCGCGCGCAGCGCGTCGCGCAATGCTTCCGCCTGCTGACGCCACTCGTCACCGAGTTTTTTGTGATACAGCAGCGTTACCACGGCCTGGTTGCTCATGGTCGTCAGGTAGTCGACCTGGAACAGCTTATGGCGAAGAACCGGGTTATCGCGCACGCCGTCGAGGATGGCGACCATCAGCTGATTGATAAGCTCGCTGGCCGCCGGGAAGCTATCGACGCGAATTCGCGATTTGGTCTGCTGGTCAAACATGATGTGGTAGAGATCGTCCCCATCGTGCCACAGGCGGAACTCTGCGCGCATGCGATAGTGGCTGACCGGCGAACGAAATACCTCCGGAACCGGTGCGGCAAAAGGTGCCATCATTTTTTGCAAACGAATGACTTTCTCTGCCAGCTGCGCTTCATATTGTTCGGTTGGAAGGTGTTCGGGGGTCATGATGCATCCTGAATAAAATAAGTACGCGGGGATTGTAGGGAAAGCATCAGGGAAGTCCAGCCCGGATGAGGGATCAAATATAATTATAGAAGTCTGGACTTCTATATGTTTCTGATTATAGCATTGTGTAACCGGTCCTGTGAGTTAAAAGGGAACCCAGTGTAAATCTGGGGCTGACGCGCAGCGGTAAGGAAGGTGGGATGAACGCAATTTGCAGACACTGCCGATATCTGGTGGGAAGTCCTCATCCATAAAACGCCCCGAGCCCGAAGACCTGCCGGTATACGTCGCATTTGGTTTCTATCATCGCGTGCTACTGATGAAACCCGCGGCATCCTTTATATGTTACGGATGCTTTTACAATGATTAAAAAAGCTTCGCTGATGACGGCTCTCTCCGTCACGGCATTTTCCGGCTGGGCGCAAGACAGCAATTCAGACACGTTAGTAGTGACAGCAAATCGTTTTCAACAGCCGGTCAGTACGGTCCTTGCACCGACCGATGTGGTAACGCGTGAAGATATCGATCGCTGGCAATCAAAGGATTTAAATGACGTCATGCGTCGTCTGCCGGGCGTGGATATCGCGCAGTATGGTGGGATGGGGCAGAGCTCCTCTTTATTTGTTCGAGGTACCGAAGCGCGGCATGTTTTGGTGTTGATCGATGGCATTCCAATGTCACGGGCAGGTATTGCCAACACGATTGATATTGGACAGATTCCAGTGTCACTGGTCCAGCGAGTTGAATTTATTCGTGGCCCGCGTTCTGCGGTTTATGGTTCTGGAGCGATTGGTGGCGTGGTGAATATCATTACGATGACCGATTCAGAGCGTTCGCAGATTAATGCAGGAATGGGGACAAACGGCTACCAGCAGTATGACGGTACCTTCAATCATCGCTTCGGTGATACCGTTGTTACAGCTGCAGGCGCTTACCAGACAACCAAGGGGTTTAACGTTCAACCCGATTCAACCTACAGCGATGACAGCGATCGCGACGGCTATCGCAATAAGCTGTTTTGGGGCGGAGTACAGCATAAATTTAACAACAATTTCTCTGGTTTCTTCCGCGGCTACGGCTACTCCGCAAATGCAGACTACGATCAAGGTTCCGGGGGTTATGCGGGTGGCGGTGATGAAAACCAGAATTACACTCAGTCCTGGGATACGGGTCTGCGCTATAACTCTGGAATTTACTCGTCTCAGCTGATCGCTAACTATCAGCATAGTAAGAATTACAACTACAATGGCCAGGTCGGTCGCTATGGCCCTGGATCCAGTCTGGATGACATGGAACAGCGTTATATCCAATGGGGTAATAATGTTGAAGTGGGGCACGGGGCTATAAGCGGCGGTGTTGACTGGAAACAGGAGAAGCTACAGTCTAGCGGCACAACCAGCACAGATATCTACAAGCGTGATACCACCGGACTCTATCTGACCGGGCAGCAACAAATTGACAGCGTAACCCTGGAAGCGTCTGGACGCGAGGATCATGACGAGCAGTTTGGTTGGCACGGAACCTGGCAAACCGCAGCTGGATGGGAGTTTGTTGATGGCTATCGCGTAACGCTATCTTACGGTACCGGCTTCCTGGCACCATCGTTGGGTCAGCAATTTGGTGCTGAGCGTTTTGGGATTGCTTCAAACCCAAACCTGAAACCGGAAGAGTCGAAACAGTGGGAAGCTGGGCTTGAGGGACTCACTGGACCTGTTGACTGGCGCCTGTCTGCATATCGCTATGAGATTCAGAACCTCATCGACTACGACAATAGCGCGTACTACAACGTGAAGTCTGCGACAATTAAAGGTCTGGAGTGGACGGGTAATCTTACAACCGGTCCGGTTGATCACCACCTGACTTTGCAATATGTTGATCCACGTGATGATGAAACTGATAAGGTTCTTTATCGTCGTGCGAAACAGCAGGTGAAGTATGAATTGACGGGGAAGGTATACGATCTTGGTTGGAACGTTGCCTATCAATATATTGGTCAACGCTATGATAGTGCCTATGATTCATCAACATATACATCCCATGATGTCAAATTGGGTGGTGTTAGCCTCTGGGATGTCGGTTTATCATATCCAGTCACCTCACACCTCACAGTTCGTGGTAAAATAGCCAACCTGTTCGATAAAGATTACGAGACAGTTTATGGCTACCAAACTGCAGGACGAGAATACACCTTGTCTGGCAGCTACACCTTCTGATCCACGCCCCACCGTGCTGGTATTTGATTCCGGTGTCGGTGGGTTGTCGGTTTATAATGAGATTCGGCAGCTGCTGCCGAATCTGCATTACATCTACGCTTTCGATAACGTAGCTTTTCCTTACGGGGAGAAGAGCGAAGAGTTCATCGTTGAGCGCGTGCTCGAAATTGTCACCGCGGTTCAACGGCGTTATCCGCTGGCACTGGCCGTCATTGCCTGCAACACCGCAAGTACCGTTTCCCTTCCTGCCCTTCGTGACCGCTTTGCTTTTCCCGTTGTTGGCGTGGTTCCGGCGATTAAGCCTGCGGCGCGCTTGACGGCGAACGGCGTCGTTGGCCTGCTGGCGACGCGCGGTACGGTCAAACGCCCCTATACGCGCGAGCTGATCAGCCGCTTTGCAAATGAATGCAAGATAGAGATGCTTGGCTCCGCAGAGCTGGTTGAGCTGGCGGAAGCGAAGCTGCACGGTGAGCCGGTTCCGCTGGAGGAGCTACGACGCATTCTTCGTCCGTGGCTGAGAATGGCCGAACCGCCTGATACGGTTGTGCTGGGCTGCACCCATTTCCCTCTATTACAGGAAGAGCTGCAGCAGGTGATGCCGGAAGGGACGCGAATGATTGATTCCGGTGCCGCCATCGCCCGTCGCACCGTCTGGCTGCTGGAGCATGAAGCGCCGGATGCGAAATCCAGCGATCCAAACCTGGCATACTGCATGGCGCTGACGGCGGAAACTGAACAGCTTTTACCCGTTTTACAGCGCTACGGCTTTGAAACGCTGGAAAAACTGCCAGTTTAGGCGCGCTTTGGTGAAAAAAGAGGCGGTTGAAAAGTTTTTTGCAAACAGGGCTTGTCAACGTCAGAGAACTCCCTATAATGCGCCTCCACTGACACGGAACAACGGCCAACACGCCGCCGGGTCAGAAGGCTCCAGCGCTGAATATCAGCCGCGAAAGCCGACAGAGAAAAGCAAAATAAACGCTTGACTCTGAATGAGGAAAACGTAATATACGGGACCTCGCGACAGAGCGCTAAAGCGCGTCGCAACTGCTCTTTAACAATTTATCAGACAATCTGTGTGGGCACTCAAAGTGACATGGATTCTTAACGTCCTCGGACGAAAAATGAATACCAAGTCTCTGAGTGAACATACGTAATTCATTACGAAGTTTAATTCACGAGCATCAAACTTAAATTGAAGAGTTTGATCATGGCTCAGATTGAACGCTGGCGGCAGGCCTAACACATGCAAGTCGAGCGGTAGCACAGAAGAGCTTGCTCTTTGGGTGACGAGCGGCGGACGGGTGAGTAATGTCTGGGAAACTGCCTGATGGAGGGGGATAACTACTGGAAACGGTAGCTAATACCGCATAACGTCGCAAGACCAAAGTGGGGGACCTTCGGGCCTCATGCCATCAGATGTGCCCAGATGGGATTAGCTAGTAGGTGAGGTAATGGCTCACCTAGGCGACGATCCCTAGCTGGTCTGAGAGGATGACCAGCCACACTGGAACTGAGACACGGTCCAGACTCCTACGGGAGGCAGCAGTGGGGAATATTGCACAATGGGCGCAAGCCTGATGCAGCCATGCCGCGTGTATGAAGAAGGCCTTCGGGTTGTAAAGTACTTTCAGCGAGGAGGAAGGCGTTAAGGTTAATAACCTTGACGATTGACGTTACTCGCAGAAGAAGCACCGGCTAACTCCGTGCCAGCAGCCGCGGTAATACGGAGGGTGCAAGCGTTAATCGGAATTACTGGGCGTAAAGCGCACGCAGGCGGTCTGTCAAGTCGGATGTGAAATCCCCGGGCTCAACCTGGGAACTGCATCCGAAACTGGCAGGCTAGAGTCTTGTAGAGGGGGGTAGAATTCCAGGTGTAGCGGTGAAATGCGTAGAGATCTGGAGGAATACCGGTGGCGAAGGCGGCCCCCTGGACAAAGACTGACGCTCAGGTGCGAAAGCGTGGGGAGCAAACAGGATTAGATACCCTGGTAGTCCACGCTGTAAACGATGTCGACTTGGAGGTTGTTCCCTTGAGGAGTGGCTTCCGGAGCTAACGCGTTAAGTCGACCGCCTGGGGAGTACGGCCGCAAGGTTAAAACTCAAATGAATTGACGGGGGCCCGCACAAGCGGTGGAGCATGTGGTTTAATTCGATGCAACGCGAAGAACCTTACCTACTCTTGACATCCAGAGAACTTAGCAGAGATGCTTTGGTGCCTTCGGGAACTCTGAGACAGGTGCTGCATGGCTGTCGTCAGCTCGTGTTGTGAAATGTTGGGTTAAGTCCCGCAACGAGCGCAACCCTTATCCTTTGTTGCCAGCGGTTCGGCCGGGAACTCAAAGGAGACTGCCAGTGATAAACTGGAGGAAGGTGGGGATGACGTCAAGTCATCATGGCCCTTACGAGTAGGGCTACACACGTGCTACAATGGCATATACAAAGAGAAGCGACCTCGCGAGAGCAAGCGGACCTCATAAAGTATGTCGTAGTCCGGATCGGAGTCTGCAACTCGACTCCGTGAAGTCGGAATCGCTAGTAATCGTGGATCAGAATGCCACGGTGAATACGTTCCCGGGCCTTGTACACACCGCCCGTCACACCATGGGAGTGGGTTGCAAAAGAAGTAGGTAGCTTAACCTTCGGGAGGGCGCTTACCACTTTGTGATTCATGACTGGGGTGAAGTCGTAACAAGGTAACCGTAGGGGAACCTGCGGTTGGATCACCTCCTTACCTAAAAGAACCTGCCTTTGTAGTGCTCACACAGATTGTCTGATGAAAAGTAAATAGCAAGGCGTCTTGCGATTGAGACTTCAGTGTCCCCTTCGTCTAGAGGCCCAGGACACCGCCCTTTCACGGCGGTAACAGGGGTTCGAATCCCCTAGGGGACGCCACTTGCTGGTTTGTGAGTGAAAGTCGCCGACCCCCATATCTCAAAACTAACTCAGTGAGTTATGTTTGAGATATTTGCTCTTTAAAAATCTGGATCAAGCTGAAAATTGAAACGACACACTGTTTCCTTTCTCCGTAATAAGAAAGGAAAAACGGTGTGTTCGAGTCTCTCAAATTTTCACAACACGACCTGTTTTACGAAACAGCTTCGGGTTGTGAGGTTAAGCGACTAAGCGTACACGGTGGATGCCCTGGCAGTCAGAGGCGATGAAGGACGTGCTAATCTGCGATAAGCGTCGGTAAGGTGATATGAACCGTTATAACCGGCGATTTCCGAATGGGGAAACCCAGTGTGTTTCGACACACTATCGTTAAGTGAATACATAGCTTAACGAAGCGAACCGGGGGAACTGAAACATCTAAGTACCCCGAGGAAAAGAAATCAACCGAGATTCCCCCAGTAGCGGCGAGCGAACGGGGAACAGCCCAGAACCTGAATCAGTTTGTGTGTTAGTGGAAGCGTCTGGAAAGTCGCAGGGTACAGGGTGATACTCCCGTACACTAAAATGCACATTCTGTGAGTTCGAAGAGTAGGGCGGGACACGTGGTATCCTGTCTGAATATGGGGGGACCATCCTCCAAGGCTAAATACTCCTGACTGACCGATAGTGAACCAGTACCGTGAGGGAAAGGCGAAAAGAACCCCGGCGAGGGGAGTGAAACAGAACCTGAAACCGTGTACGTACAAGCAGTGGGAGCCTCTTTTATGGGGTGACTGCGTACCTTTTGTATAATGGGTCAGCGACTTATATTCTGTAGCAAGGTTAACCGTATAGGGGAGCCGCAGGGAAACCGAGTCTTAACTGGGCGTTAAGTTGCAGGGTATAGACCCGAAACCCGGTGATCTAGCCATGGGCAGGTTGAAGGTTGGGTAACACTAACTGGAGGACCGAACCGACTAATGTTGAAAAATTAGCGGATGACTTGTGGCTGGGGGTGAAAGGCCAATCAAACCGGGAGATAGCTGGTTCTCCCCGAAAGCTATTTAGGTAGCGCCTCGTGAATTCATCTTCGGGGGTAGAGCACTGTTTCGGCTAGGGGGTCATCCCGACTTACCAACCCGATGCAAACTACGAATACCGAAGAATGTTATCACGGGAGACACACGGCGGGTGCTAACGTCCGTCGTGAAGAGGGAAACAACCCAGACCGCCAGCTAAGGTCCCAAAGTCATGGTTAAGTGGGAAACGATGTGGGAAGGCACAGACAGCCAGGATGTTGGCTTAGAAGCAGCCATCATTTAAAGAAAGCGTAATAGCTCACTGGTCGAGTCGGCCTGCGCGGAAGATGTAACGGGGCTAAACCATGCACCGAAGCTGCGGCAGCGACGCTTAGGCGTTGTTGGGTAGGGGAGCGTTCTGTAAGCCGTTGAAGGTGGCCTGTGAGGGTTGCTGGAGGTATCAGAAGTGCGAATGCTGACATAAGTAACGATAAAGCGGGTGAAAAGCCCGCTCGCCGGAAGACCAAGGGTTCCTGTCCAACGTTAATCGGGGCAGGGTGAGTCGACCCCTAAGGCGAGGCCGAAAGGCGTAGTCGATGGGAAACAGGTTAATATTCCTGTACTCGGTGTTACTGCGAAGGGGGGACGGAGAAGGCTATGTTAGCCGGGCGACGGTTGTCCCGGTTTAAGCATGTAGGCGGAGAGTTTAGGTAAATCCGGACTCTTGTTAACGCTGAGGTGTGATGACGAGGCACTACGGTGCTGAAGTAACAAATGCCCTGCTTCCAGGAAAAGCCTCTAAGCATCAGGTAACATCAAATCGTACCCCAAACCGACACAGGTGGTCAGGTAGAGAATACCAAGGCGCTTGAGAGAACTCGGGTGAAGGAACTAGGCAAAATGGTGCCGTAACTTCGGGAGAAGGCACGCTGATGGTAAGTGAAGTGACTTGCTCACGGAGCTGAAATCAGTCGAAGATACCAGCTGGCTGCAACTGTTTATTAAAAACACAGCACTGTGCAAACACGAAAGTGGACGTATACGGTGTGACGCCTGCCCGGTGCCGGAAGGTTAATTGATGGGGTTATCCGTAAGGAGAAGCTCTTGATCGAAGCCCCGGTAAACGGCGGCCGTAACTATAACGGTCCTAAGGTAGCGAAATTCCTTGTCGGGTAAGTTCCGACCTGCACGAATGGCGTAATGATGGCCAGGCTGTCTCCACCCGAGACTCAGTGAAATTGAACTCGCTGTGAAGATGCAGTGTACCCGCGGCAAGACGGAAAGACCCCGTGAACCTTTACTATAGCTTGACACTGAACATTGAGCCTTGATGTGTAGGATAGGTGGGAGGCTTTGAAGCGTGGACGCCAGTCTGCGTGGAGCCAACCTTGAAATACCACCCTTTAATGTTTGATGTTCTAACGTAGACCCGTGATCCGGGTTGCGGACAGTGTCTGGTGGGTAGTTTGACTGGGGCGGTCTCCTCCCAAAGAGTAACGGAGGAGCACGAAGGTTAGCTAATCCTGGTCGGACATCAGGAGGTTAGTGCAATGGCATAAGCTAGCTTGACTGCGAGCGTGACGGCGCGAGCAGGTGCGAAAGCAGGTCATAGTGATCCGGTGGTTCTGAATGGAAGGGCCATCGCTCAACGGATAAAAGGTACTCCGGGGATAACAGGCTGATACCGCCCAAGAGTTCATATCGACGGCGGTGTTTGGCACCTCGATGTCGGCTCATCACATCCTGGGGCTGAAGTAGGTCCCAAGGGTACGGCTGTTCGCCGTTTAAAGTGGTACGCGAGCTGGGTTTAGAACGTCGTGAGACAGTTCGGTCCCTATCTGCCGTGGGCGCTGGAGAATTGAGGGGGGCTGCTCCTAGTACGAGAGGACCGGAGTGGACGCATCACTGGTGTTCGGGTTGTCATGCCAATGGCATTGCCCGGTAGCTAAATGCGGAAAAGATAAGTGCTGAAAGCATCTAAGCACGAAACTTGCCCCGAGATGAGTTCTCCCTGACTCCTTGAGAGTCCTGAAGGAACGTTGAAGACTACGACGTTGATAGGTCGGGTGTGTAAGCGTAGCGATACGTTGAGCTAACCGATACTAATGAACCGTGAGGCTTAACCTTACAACGCCAAAGCTGTTTGGTGTGATGAATTTGAGAGATTTTCAGCTGATACAGATTAACTGACAGGCCTGATGGCGTGTTGGTAACAGAATTTGCCTGGCGGCAATAGCGCGGTGGTCCCACCTGACCCCATGCCGAACTCAGAAGTGAAACGCCGTAGCGCCGATGGTAGTGTGGGGTCTCCCCATGTGAGAGTAGGGAACTGCCAGGCATCAAATTAGCAGTAAACCGGGGCAATAAACCGGTTGTTGTAAAGAAATTCGGTGGAGCGGTAGTTCAGTCGGTTAGAATACCTGCCTGTCACGCAGGGGGTCGCGGGTTCGAGTCCCGTCCGTTCCGCCACTTATTAGAAAATTAAGCCTGCTTAACCAGCAGGCTTAATAATAAGCAGTATTTAGGGGCGTAGCTCAGTTGGTAGAGCACCGGTCTCCAAAACCGGGTGTCGCGAGTTCGAGTCTCTCCGCCCCTGCCATATAATAATCCTTTGCTTCGGCAAAGGATTTTTTTTGCCTGTAATTCCCTGGCGTTACAATCACTCAACACTCTCCGTCCCTGGAGAGATGTGCTTATTCCAGAATGCTGGTTTTTAGAATCTCACGGATCTGCGCCTGTTTATCACTGTTTTGCAACCAGATGGCGTACAGTGGGCGTGAAAGCGTGGTGCCATCCGTTACCGGGTAAAGCGCGCTCTTACCCTTTGCCCAGTGCGTTGGTAGCCACGTGCAGCCATTGAGAGGAGCGAGCTGCTGATACGCCAGCTCAGCGGAACTGGTGGTGAGCAACGGTACGTCATCACTGCCAATCAACCCGACTTCATTTTGTTGAAAGTCCGGACCCCATTCCAGTCGCAGGTAGTTCAATTCGCTTTTATTTTTAACCGGCACAGCGCAATAAAGGGTTAGGGTGAAATTACCAAGCAACTGGCTACTTAACTCATCCATCTTCGGCGATTCTGTCGTGATCAGCAGGTCAAGCTGCCGTTCATGCAGCTGTTTGACCAGCGACTGACGCTGGGCAATACGGGCCTCGAACTGCAGGTCATAGGGCTCCCTGTACAGTTTCCCCAGCCATCCGTTAAGCATGCACTCCCAAAGAGATGCGCTGCCGCCAATCGAAAACTCATTGTGTCGGGCGGAGTTGGCAACCTCTTTACGCGCCGCCTGCCAGGTATTCATCAGGGTTTCAGCGTAGGGCAGCAGCTTCTCTCCGGCTGGGGTCAAACGGATATTGTTGCGATGACGGGTAAAAAGGTTAACGCCAAGCTGATTCTCCAGCTGACGAATACGAAAGCTAACCGCTGACTGCGTCAGGTAAAGCGCCTCCGCTGCTCGCCCAAAGTGGCGAGTTCTGCTCACCTCAAGGAAAGTTTTGAGCAATTCCGTATCCACACTCTTCTCCGCAAAATTATTTGTCGTAATGATTTAAATCTTTTGTTTTACACTCTGTCAAGCGTAACTAATACTCCGCGCCATAAATAGCTCGGCCAAAGAATCAGGAGCGTGTAGGATGGCGGAAAGCTTTATGACGACTAATCGTTTTTTCGATAATAAAAATTATCCGCGCGGGTTCTCCCGTCATGGTGATTTCACCATCAAAGAGGCGCAACTGCTGGAACAGCATGGTTATGCCTTTAACGAACTGGAACTGGGTAAACGCGAACCTGTCACTGAAGATGAAAAACAGTTTGTTTCGGTATGCCGCGGCGAACGTGAGCCGGTAACCGAAGTAGAGCGCGTGTGGATTAAGTACATGGCGCGTATTAAGCGGCCTAAGCGTTTCCATACGCTCTCCGGCGGTAAACCGCAGGTAGAAGGCGCTGAAGATTACACAGAAAGCGATGATTAAGAAAAAGGGCGAAAGCCCTTTTTTTATGGCATAAGCTTTTGCAGATGGTTCAACATCCGGTCTATCGCCCGATAGCCTAGCGCCTCCTGCAGATGATGGCGTTCTATACGCGGATCGTCCTTTATATCGGCAATCGTCCTCGCCACCTTAAGCAGCCGTTGCCAGGCCCGTATAGAGAGTCCCAGCTGCGTCAGGGTCTGTTCAAGCCAGATGGCATCGTTCTTATTCAACGCGCACCAGTTTTTCATCTCATTATTGTCTAAATCAGCGTTGAGCTTATTCTGTCGGGCCAGCTGCCTCTCGCGCGTAGCAAGAACCCGCCGGCGTACCGTTGCGCTGTCCTCTCCACCACCGCCTTGCTGGCTGAGTACTCCGGGCGGCGGTAGCGGTATTTCCAAAGAGAGATCGAAGCGATCAAGGAAGGGGCCGGACAGCCGCCCCAGATAGCGCAGCGTCTGCTCGGGAGAAGCGCGATTGTGATGACCCTGATAATGTCCGGTTGGGCTGGGATTCATGGCCGCAATCAGCTGGAAATGCGCCGGATAGTCAATTTTCGCCCGGGTGCGAGAAATATGTATTTTTCCCGATTCAATTGGCTCGCGCAGGGCATCCAACACTCTGCGTTCAAACTCCGGCAGCTCGTCAAGAAACAGCACCCCATTATGGGCCAGTGAGATCTCGCCTGGCGCAGGTATGGCACCACCGCCGACCATAGCCGCGACCGAGGCGCTGTGATGCGGGGCGCGAAACGGCCTGTGGCGCCAGCGGGTGGTCGCGTAGTTGGTGCTCACCAGACTGAGAATAGCAGCGCTTTCAAGCGCCTCCTGATTGCTTAACGGGGGCAGTAATCCCGGTAACCGACTGGCAAGCATCGTTTTCCCTGTACCTGGGGGGCCGATTAACAGCAGGTTATGCCCGCCGGCAGCGACGATTTCCAGCGCGCGCTTACCCTGCTGCTGGCCAATGACGTCGCGCAAATCGTGGCGCGTTTCCTGCGGATCTTCTGCTGCGGCAACGGGAGGGGAGAGCGGGTGCTGTCCTGCCACAAAGGCGCAGACCTCCTGCAGGTGTCCGGCGATAAGGCAGTCGCTACCGCCAATCAGCCCCACTTCGGCAGCGTTATCTTCGGCAACAATAATCTGCCGTCCGGCCCTGATGGCCTCCATTGCGCTGGAGATAGCGCCGGGAACGCCGCGTAGGGCCCCTGTAAGCGCGAGCTCGCCGATAAACTCATATTGATTCAGTCCGGGAGCCTTTAGCTGCTCGGAGGCGACCAGAAGCGCGAGAGCGATAGGGAGATCGTACCGCCCTCCTTCTTTTGGCAAATCGGCAGGTGCGAGGTTAATGGTGATTTTTTTCGCCGGGAAGGTATAGCCACTGTTAATGATTGCGCTGCGCACCCGGTCACGCGCCTCCCTTACGGTAGTTTCCGGCAGCCCAACCATTGTGAGTCCGGGAAGGCCGCTGCTGATATGAACCTCAATAGTAATAAGCGGGGCGCTGATACCGAGAGCGGCCCGAGTGTAGACGATCGCGAGTGACATAGTGCCTCCTGAATGTGGGCATCATGTCGGCAACCCTGCTATTAGTCACCTGCAGGAACTGTGCTTTACGCGCCACGTTCCAGATAATTCACCACAGATCGTTACATACTTTTCGTTATTGCATCCGGCTCGCAGGTTGCCGCAAGGGCAGGACAGCATGTCGTAAAAAGCCATAGGGCAACGCGATAAATTGAAATATCTTCACTTTATATTTTTCCCATTAAAAACAATTGTTTTACTGGAAATTGTTAGCGTGATCAGAAAACGAGCCATAAAAAAATCTTGTGTTTAACGCGACGTCTGTGGTACCTCTTTAGGTATTCCTTCGAACAAGAAGCCAGAAAGTACATAAAATGACAGCCCTTCTACGAGTGATTAGCCTGGTCGTGATTAGCGTGGTGGTGATTATTATCCCACCGTGCGGGGCAGCACTTGGACGAGGAAAGGCATAGAAATCAAGCCTTAACGAACTAAGACCCCCGCACCGAAAGGTCCGGGGGTTTTTTTATAACTTAAAAATGACAGACGGGGAGCAGAGAATGAATAACAGCATAAAATTCTGTTTCTTCCGATCTATGACGGGGATGTAACTATGAATGGCGCGCAGTGGGTAGTACATGCTTTGCGGACACAGGGAGTCGAGACGGTTTTCGGCTACCCGGGTGGCGCGATTATGCCGGTTTACGATGCGTTGTATGACGGCGGCGTGGAACACCTGTTGTGCCGTCACGAGCAGGGTGCAGCAATGGCGGCCATCGGCTATGCGCGAGCAACCGGTAAAACGGGCGTTTGCATCGCGACCTCCGGCCCTGGCGCAACTAACCTGATCACCGGCCTGGCGGATGCCCTGCTGGACTCTATCCCCGTTGTCGCGATTACCGGCCAGGTGGCGGCACCGCTTATCGGTACCGATGCTTTTCAGGAAATTGACGTGCTGGGCTTATCGCTGGCCTGCACCAAACATAGCTTCCTGGTGCAATCGCTGGAAGAGCTGCCGCGCGTCATTGCTGAAGCTTTCCTGGTCGCGAATTCAGGCCGCCCAGGCCCGGTACTGGTAGACATTCCGAAAGATATCCAGCTGGCAACAGGTGAGTTCGAACCCTATTTTTCCACGGTAGCCGATGACGTTGCTTTCCCTCACGCCGAGGTTGAGCAAGCGCTGCAGATGCTGGCTCAGTCGCAAAAGCCGATGCTGTACGTCGGCGGCGGCGTCGGTATGGCGCAGGCGGTGCCCGCTCTGCGCGAGTTTATTGCGGTCACGCAAATGCCGGCGACCTGCACGCTGAAGGGGTTGGGCGCGGTTGATGCTGACTATGCCTATTACCTGGGGATGCTGGGCATGCACGGGACGAAGGCGGCTAACCTGGCGGTTCAGGAGTGCGACCTGCTGATTGCGATAGGCGCGCGTTTTGACGACCGCGTAACCGGCAAGCTGAATACCTTTGCACCGCATGCCAAAGTTATCCATATGGATATCGATCCGGCGGAGCTGAACAAGCTGCGTCAGGCGCACGTTGCCCTGACCGGCGATCTCAATACGCTGCTGCCGGCACTGCAGCAACCGCTGGCCATTGACGCCTGGCGTCAGCATAACGCGGAGCTGCGCGCTGAACATGCATGGCGCTATGACTACCCGGGTGAAGGCATCTACGCCCCGCTGCTGCTCAAGCAGCTTTCCGATCGCAAACCGTCTGACAGCGTGGTGACCACCGACGTGGGCCAGCATCAGATGTGGTCTGCACAGCATATGACCTACACTCGCCCGGAGAATTTCATTACCTCCAGCGGCTTAGGGACGATGGGCTTCGGTCTGCCTGCGGCGGTAGGTGCCCAGGTCGCGCGTCCGAACGATACGGTAATCTGTATCTCCGGTGACGGCTCCTTCATGATGAATGTTCAGGAGCTGGGCACCGTAAAACGCAAGCAGCTGCCGCTGAAGATCCTGCTGCTGGATAATCAGCGTTTAGGCATGGTTCGTCAGTGGCAGCAGCTGTTCTTCCAGGAGCGTTATAGCGAAACGATCCTCACCGATAACCCCGATTTTGTCACTTTGGCCAGCGCCTTCGGCATTCCTGGCCAACATATCACCCGTAAAGACCAGGTTGAAGCGGCTCTCGACACCATGCTTTCGAGCCAGGGGCCATACCTGCTTCATGTCTCAATTGATGAACTTGAGAATGTCTGGCCGTTGGTGCCGCCCGGCGCCAGTAACTCAGAAATGCTGGAGAAATTATCATGATGCAACATCAGGTCGCCTTGCAGGCCCGCTCCAACCCGGAAACCTTAGAGCGCGTGCTGCGCGTAGTGCGCCATCGTGGCTTTCAGATTTGCGCCATGAATATGGAGACCGCCGCGGACACCCGCAATATAAATATCGAATTGACCGTTGCCAGCCAGCGGCCCGTCGAATTACTGTTTAGTCAATTAAGCAAACTGGTGGACGTTGCCTGCGTCGAAATCCAGCAACCCACATCACAACAAATCCGCGCATAGGCGCAAGGGAAGAAAAATGACGACGAAAAAAGCTGATTACATTTGGTTCAACGGCGAGATGGTTCCTTGGGGAGAAGCTAAGGTCCACGTTATGTCGCATGCCCTGCATTACGGTACTTCCGTTTTTGAAGGCATCCGCTGCTATGACTCGCACAAAGGACCGGTGGTGTTCCGTCATCGTGAACACATGCAGCGTTTGCATGATTCAGCCAAAATCTACCGTTTCCCGGTTTCGCAGAGCGTTGATGAGCTGATGGAAGCCTGTCGCGAAGTGATTCGTAAAAACGGCCTGACCAGCGCCTATATTCGTCCGCTGGTATTTGTTGGTGATGTGGGCATGGGCGTAAACCCGCCAGAAGGATATACCACTGACGTGATCATCGCGGCGTTCCCGTGGGGAGCCTATCTCGGCGCCGAAGCGCTGGATCAGGGGATCGATGCCATGGTCTCTTCCTGGAACCGCGTGGCGCCGAATACGATCCCGACCGCAGCAAAAGCCGGCGGTAACTACCTTTCCTCCCTGCTGGTCGGCAGCGAAGCGCGTCGACATGGCTACCAGGAAGGCATCGCGCTGGACGTTAACGGCTACATCTCCGAAGGGGCGGGTGAGAACCTGTTTGAAGTGAAAGATGGCGTGCTGTTTACCCCGCCGTTTACCTCTTCCGCGCTGCCGGGTATTACCCGCGATGCCATCATTAAGCTGGCAAAAGATCTGAATATCGAAGTTCGTGAGCAGGTCCTGTCTCGCGAATCCCTGTACCTGGCGGATGAAGTCTTCATGTCCGGTACCGCAGCAGAAATTACGCCGGTACGTAGCGTTGATGGTATTCAGGTCGGCGAAGGCCGCTGTGGCACGGTGACTAAGCGTATTCAGCAAGCATTCTTTGGCCTCTTCACCGGTGAAACCGAAGATAAATGGGGCTGGTTGGATCAGGTTAATCAGTAAATATCCGACATATTTTAAGCTGCATGTGCTTTGGCTGCGCTCGTTTACCGCAGCCGACCGGAGATCCTCTCTCCTGCAGCCTGGACTATTTAGGGTAGATAAGCATAAAAGACGGGGCGACACGCAGCGCCTCGTTTAACAGACACTGGGAGTAAAAGCATGCCTAAGTACCGTTCCGCCACCACCACTCATGGCCGTAATATGGCGGGTGCCCGCGCGCTGTGGCGCGCAACCGGGATGACCGACGCTGATTTCGGTAAACCGATTATCGCCGTTGTGAACTCCTTTACCCAATTCGTCCCTGGCCACGTGCACCTGCGCGATCTGGGTAAGCTGGTCGCCGAGCAAATTGAAGCCTCTGGCGGCGTTGCTAAAGAGTTCAACACCATCGCGGTGGATGACGGGATCGCCATGGGTCACGGGGGCATGCTTTATTCACTGCCATCCCGCGAGCTGATCGCCGACTCGGTAGAGTACATGGTCAACGCACACTGTGCTGATGCCATGGTCTGCATCTCCAACTGCGACAAAATCACCCCAGGGATGCTGATGGCCTCCCTGCGCCTGAATATTCCGGTGATCTTTGTCTCCGGCGGTCCGATGGAAGCGGGTAAAACCAAGCTTTCTGACAAGATCATCAAGCTCGATTTGGTCGATGCGATGATTCAGGGCGCGGACCCGAAAGTATCCGACGAACAGAGTGACCAGGTTGAGCGTTCCGCCTGTCCGACCTGCGGCTCCTGTTCCGGGATGTTTACCGCCAACTCAATGAACTGCCTGACGGAAGCGCTGGGCCTGTCTCAGCCGGGCAACGGCTCCCTGCTGGCCACTCATGCCGATCGTAAACAGCTGTTCCTCAATGCGGGAAAACGCATTGTCGAGCTGACCAAACGCTACTACGAGCAGGACGATGCCTCCGCGCTGCCGCGTAACGTCGCCAACAAAGCGGCGTTTGAAAACGCCATGACCCTGGATATCGCCATGGGCGGCTCCACGAATACCGTACTGCACCTGCTGGCCGCCGCTCAGGAAGCTGAAATCGACTTCACCATGAGCGATATCGATAAGCTGTCCCGCAAGGTGCCGCAGCTGTGCAAAGTAGCGCCGAGTACGCAGAAATACCATATGGAAGACGTTCACCGTGCCGGCGGCGTGCTGGGGATCCTCGGCGAGCTGGATCGCGCCGGTCTGCTGAACCGTGAGGTGAAAAACGTGCTGGGTCTGACCCTGCCGCAAACGCTCGATAGCTACGACATTATGCTGACCAAAGACGACGCGGTGAAAGAGATGTTCCGCGCCGGCCCGGCGGGTATCCGCACCACCCAGGCGTTCTCTCAGGATTGCCGCTGGGATACGCTGGACGACGATCGCGCAGAAGGCTGTATTCGTTCTCTGGAGCATGCCTACAGCAAAGACGGCGGCCTTGCCGTTCTGTACGGCAATTTTGCTGAAAATGGCTGCATCGTAAAAACTGCAGGCGTTGATGACAGCATCCTCAAGTTTACCGGCCCGGCAAAAGTGTATGAAAGCCAGGATGACGCGGTAGAAGCTATCCTCGGCGGTAAAGTCGTCGCGGGCGATGTCGTGGTGATTCGCTACGAAGGGCCGAAAGGCGGTCCAGGCATGCAGGAAATGCTCTATCCGACGACGTTCCTGAAATCAATGGGCCTCGGTAAAGCCTGCGCGCTGATCACCGATGGCCGCTTCTCCGGCGGTACTTCCGGTCTGTCGATTGGTCACGTTTCACCAGAAGCGGCGAGCGGCGGCAATATCGCCCTGATTGAAGACGGCGATATGATTGCCATTGATATCCCGAACCGCGGCATTCAGCTGCAGCTGAGCGACGCCGACATTGCCGCACGCCGTGAAGCGCAGGAAGCCCGTGGCGATCTGGCCTGGACGCCGAAAGCGCGTGAGCGTCAGGTTTCCTTCGCCCTTCGTGCGTACGCAAGCCTGGCAACGAGCGCTGATAAAGGCGCGGTACGCGATAAATCGAAACTTGGGGGCTAATCATGGCCGAATCACAACCCCTGTCCGCCGCCCCTGAGGGGGCGGAATATCTCAGAGCGGTGCTCCGTGCGCCGGTCTATGAAGCTGCACAGATTACGCCGCTGCAAAAAATGGAAAAAATCTCCTCGCGGCTGGATAACGTCATTCTCGTGAAGCGGGAAGACCGGCAGCCGGTCCATAGCTTCAAGCTCCGCGGCGCTTACGCGATGATGGCGGGGCTGAATGAAGCGCAAAAAGCGCGCGGCGTGATCACCGCTTCCGCGGGTAACCATGCCCAGGGCGTCGCGTTTTCCGCTTCTCGCCTCGGCGTTAAGGCGCTGATTGTTATGCCTACCGCCACGGCGGACATCAAGGTTGATGCCGTGCGCGGGTTTGGCGGCGAAGTGCTGCTGCACGGCGCTAATTTTGATGAAGCGAAAGCGAAAGCCATCGAGCTGGCGCAGCAGCAGAATTTCACCTGGGTCCCGCCGTTCGATCATCCGATGGTCATTGCCGGGCAGGGTACGCTGGCGCTCGAATTGCTGCAGCAGGACGCTCATCTCGACCGCGTTTTTGTGCCGGTTGGCGGCGGCGGACTGGCGGCGGGCGTGGCGGTACTGATCAAGCAGCTGATGCCGCAGATCAAAGTGATTGCGGTTGAGGCCGAAGATTCAGCCTGCCTGAAGGCGGCGCTGGAGGCCGGTCATCCGGTGGATCTGCCGCGCGTTGGGCTGTTTGCTGAAGGTGTTGCGGTGAAGCGCATCGGCGACGAGACCTTCCGCGTCTGTCAGGAGTATCTCGACGATATTATCACCGTCGACAGCGATGCCATCTGTGCGGCGATGAAAGACCTGTTTGAAGACGTTCGCGCAGTGGCTGAACCTTCCGGCGCGCTGGCGCTGGCGGGGATGAAAAAATATATCGCGCAGCACAATATTCGCGGCGAACGGCTGGCGCACGTCTTGTCCGGGGCCAACGTTAATTTCCACGGCCTGCGCTACGTTTCCGAACGCTGCGAGCTGGGCGAACAGCGCGAGGCGCTGCTGGCGGTGACTATTCCGGAAGAGAAGGGCAGCTTCCTGAAGTTCTGCCAGCTGCTGGGCGGTCGTTCGGTTACCGAGTTCAACTATCGCTTTGCGGATGCCAAAGATGCCTGCATTTTTGTCGGCGTTCGCCTGAGCCGCGGGCTGGAAGAACGTAAAGAGATTCTGGATCTGCTGAACGAGGGGGGCTATAGCGTTGTCGATCTTTCCGATGACGAAATGGCCAAGCTCCACGTGCGCTACATGGTCGGCGGGCGTCCGTCGAAGCCGCTGCAGGAGCGCCTGTTTAGCTTCGAGTTCCCGGAATCACCGGGCGCGCTGCTCAAGTTCCTGCATACGCTGGGTACCCACTGGAACATCTCTCTGTTCCACTACCGCAGTCACGGTACCGACTATGGCCGGGTACTGGCGGGCTTTGAGCTGGGCGATCATGAGCCGGATTTTGAAACCCGACTGCATGAGCTGGGCTACGACTGCCACGACGAAACGCACAATCCGGCATTCCGCTTTTTCCTCGCCGGCTAGTGGCCCGGGTTGGGTAAAATCGACCAGAATGCATCGATAAGCGGCTCATACAGCCGCTTTTTTTGTGCGCATACGCCGAGCTCAAAGGGCGTTTTCTCATCGCTGCGCTCTAAAATCATCACCCGGTTGCGCACCGGTTCCGGACTGTTCTCCAGCACCACCTCCGGCAGAAGTGCGACACCGCAGCCGAGGGCGACCATGGAAACCATCGCCTCGTGGCCGCCCACGGTGGCATAAATCGATGGATTGCTGATTTTATGCCGCCGGAACCACAGTTCAATGCGCCGACGTACCGGCCCCTGATCGGCCATGATAAACGGCACGGTCGACCAGTCGGGCTGCTCCTGGGTGACCTGGTTACGCACCGGGCAGGCTAAGGCCGGGGCGATCAGCACCACTGCCAGATTTTCCAGCATCGAGAAGGCTACCGATCCGGGCAGCGTTTCCGGCTTCCCGGCAATGGCCAGGTCCGCCTCGCCGGTGACGACCTTCTCCATTGCGTCGGCGGCATCGCCGGTCGAGAGCTTGATCTCCACCGAAGGATGGGCGGCGCGAAAGCGATCGAGAATTGGCGGCAGATGGCTATAGGCCGCGGTCACGGAGCAGAAAATATGCAGCTCGCCGGAGAGCGATGGTCCCTGCTGGTCGATAGCGTGGCGCAGCTGCTGATACTGCAGCAGAGTCTGCTGGGCGAAAAGGCGCAGCTCTTCGCCCGCTTCGGTTAGCGTCACGGTGCGGTTATCGCGCACGAACAGCGGCTGGCCGAGGTCCTCTTCCAGGCGCTGGATCTGCCGTGAAAGGGTCGAGGGACTAACGTGCATGGCCCGCGCGCTGCGGCCAAAATGACGGCTTTCGGCCAGGTGCAGGAAGGTTTTCAGATCGCGTAAATCCACGGGCCGCACTCCACGATTTTATATTGCAGATATTGCAACATGACGTTGTGAATATATCAATTTCCGCAATGAATTTCCTGTCATATAGTGGGTTCATTCTCGCAAAAGCGAACCGAACAATAAGACACACAACATCACGGAGTACATCACCATGGCTAACTACTTTAATACACTGAACCTGCGCCAGCAGCTGGCACAGCTGGGCAAATGTCGCTTTATGGCGCGCGAAGAATTCGCCGATGGCGCGAGCTACCTTCAGGGTAAAAAAGTAGTCATCGTCGGCTGCGGTGCTCAGGGTCTGAACCAGGGCCTGAACATGCGCGACTCCGGTCTGGATATCTCCTACGCTCTGCGTAAAGAAGCGATTGCAGAAAAGCGCGCTTCCTGGCGTAAAGCGACCGAAAATGGCTTTACGGTCGGCACCTATGAAGATCTGATCCCGCAGGCCGACCTGGTCGTTAACCTGACGCCGGACAAACAGCACTCTGACGTTGTTCGTTCCGTACAGCCGCTGATGAAAGACGGCGCGGCGCTGGGCTACTCCCACGGTTTTAACATCGTTGAAGTCGGCGAGCAGGTTCGCAAAGACATCACCGTAGTGATGGTGGCACCGAAGTGCCCGGGTACCGAAGTTCGTGAAGAGTACAAACGCGGTTTCGGCGTACCTACGCTGATCGCGGTTCACCCGGAAAACGACCCGAAAGGTGAAGGCATGGCCATCGCGAAAGCGTGGGCAGCGGCCACCGGCGGCCACCGTGCGGGCGTGCTGGAATCCTCCTTCGTTGCGGAAGTAAAATCTGACCTGATGGGCGAGCAGACCATCCTCTGCGGCATGCTGCAGGCGGGTTCCCTGCTGTGCTTCGATAAGCTGGTGGCGGAAGGTACCGATCCGGCATATGCAGAAAAACTGATTCAGTTCGGCTGGGAAACCATCACCGAAGCGCTGAAGCAGGGCGGCATCACCCTGATGATGGACCGTCTGTCTAACCCGGCGAAACTGCGCGCTTACGCGCTGTCAGAGCAGCTGAAAGAGATCATGGCGCCGCTGTTCCAGAAGCATATGGATGACATCATCTCCGGCGAATTCTCCTCCGGCATGATGGCTGACTGGGCTAACGACGATAAGAAACTGCTGACCTGGCGTGAAGAGACCGGCGCCACCGCGTTCGAAACCGCTGAGCAGTTTGAAGGTAAAATTGGCGAGCAGGAGTACTTCGACAAAGGCGTTCTGATGATTGCGATGGTGAAAGCGGGCGTTGAGCTGGCGTTTGAAACCATGGTTGCATCCGGCATTATCGAAGAGTCCGCATACTATGAGTCGCTGCACGAGCTGCCGCTGATTGCCAACACCATCGCTCGTAAGCGTCTGTATGAAATGAACGTGGTTATCTCCGATACCGCCGAGTACGGTAACTACCTGTTCTCCTACGCTTGCGTACCGCTGCTGAAAGAGTTCATGACCACGCTGCAGACCGGTGACCTGGGCAAGGCGATTGCCGAAGGTGCCGTAGATAATGCCCAGCTGCGCGATGTAAACGAAGCGATTCGCAACCACGCAATCGAAAGCGTCGGCCACAAGCTGCGCGGCTACATGACCGATATGAAACGTATCGCTGTAGCAGGTTAATCTCCGTCGTCCTGCGGCCCGCGGGCCGCATCGACCAGTAAATCCTCTAAAGGCCCGGTAGGCGTAAGCGCTACCGGGCCTGTTTATTTACGTCTTAGCGCAATCACCGAATCCGATACCTCTCCCTGTTCGCCTTCCGGCCCGTACATCGTGCGCGAAACGTCGTCGAAAACGGTCTCCCAACCTTCAGGCAACGGCATCAAGCGATGCGAGGGCTTCTTTTGCCGACTGGAATGGTCTTTGGCGGGAGGCGGCACTGTCAAACAGCGGCTTTGCGCGGGTTGACTGGGTCATGACGGCGTTTATCACCATCACCTTCGCGACGCTGATTAGCGGATTGATGTTTAAGGAGTTGCAGGCAGCTATCGGCATGCATGTCATGAAGCACAGAAAACGCTGCCGGCGAAATAAGGAAAAAGCCTCTCTGTGGCAGAGAGGCTTTAATGCATTAGTTACGGTACAGCACTTTAATGATGTGGTAACCGAACTGGGTGTGCAGCGGGCCGGTCGGCTCCAGCACCGGGCAGGAGAAGACCACTTTATCAAATGCCGGAACCATCTGACCCTGGCGGAATTCGCCCAGGTGACCGCCTTTCTTGCCTGACGGGCAGGTAGAGTGTTTCTTCGCCAGCTTCTCGAAATCGCCGCCGTTTTTAATTTGTTCCAGCAGGTCGAGTGCCAGCTTCTCTTCTTTCACCAGGATGTGCATTGCTGCCGCTGTTTTAGCCATGATTGTGCCTTGATAGGTTGCGATGAATCAGGGCGCAATATTAGCATGCGTTAACGGCGATACAGCACCTTAATGATGTGGTAGCCAAAGCGCGTTTTGACCGGGCCGTAGGGTTTCAGCAGCGGGCAGGAGAAGACCGCGCTATCAAACGGCCCAACCATCGCGCCCTGTTGGAACTCGCCTAAGTCGCCGCCGTTGCGCCCGGAGGGGCAGCGTGAATAGCGCTTCGCCAGATGGTCGAAGCTGACGCCGCGTTCCAGTTTGGCGAGGATCTCCTGCGCCAGCTTCTCTTCTTTGACCAGGATGTGCAGGGCCGCTGCGGACTTTGCCATGGTTTCGCTCTCAGGATGACGGATGTGGCCAACACTTTACCATTAGCCGGTAAATCTCCTTCCGGCTTTCTGCTACAATCCTCACCCCGTTCGAAGATTGAGCAAGACTCCCATGCGTTTAAACCCTGGCCAACAACAAGCCGTCGAATTCGTTACCGGACCGTGCCTGGTGCTGGCGGGCGCCGGTTCCGGTAAGACCCGCGTTATCACCAATAAAATCGCGCACCTGATCCGCGTCTGCGGCTATCAGGCGCGCCATATCGCGGCGGTGACCTTTACCAACAAAGCGGCGCGCGAAATGAAAGAGCGCGTCGGGCAAACGCTGGGACGCAAAGAGGCGCGCGGCCTGATGATCTCCACCTTCCACACGCTGGGGCTGGACATTATTAAGCGCGAATATGCCGCGCTGGGGATGAAATCTAACTTTTCCCTGTTCGACGATACCGACCAGGTGGGTTTGCTCAAGGATCTGACCGAAGGGCTGATCGAAGACGACAAGGTGGTGCTTCAGCTGCTGATCTCGACGATCTCCAACTGGAAAAACGATCTGCGCACGCCGGCGCAGGCGGCGGCAAGCGCGCAGGGCGAGCGGGATCGGATCTTTGCTCACTGCTATGAGCTGTACGATGCGCATATGAAAGCCTGCAACGTGCTGGACTTCGACGATCTGATCCTTCTGCCGACGCTGCTGCTGCAGCGTAATGAAGAGGTCCGCGAACGCTGGCAGAATAAGATCCGCTACCTGCTGGTGGATGAGTATCAGGATACCAACACCAGCCAATATGAGCTGGTGAAGCTGCTGGTGGGGCAGCGGGCGCGCTTTACGGTGGTGGGCGATGACGATCAGTCGATCTATTCATGGCGCGGCGCCCGGCCGCAGAACCTGGTTCTGCTGAACCAGGATTTCCCGGCGCTGCAGGTCATCAAACTGGAGCAGAACTACCGCTCTTCCGGCCGGATACTGAAAGCGGCAAATATTCTGATCGCCAATAACCCGCACGTGTTTGAGAAGCGCCTCTTTTCCGAGCTGGGCTATGGCATCGAGCTGAAAGTTCTCTCCGCCAATAATGAAGAGCATGAGGCGGAGCGGGTAACCGGGGAGCTGATTGCCCACCACTTTATCAATAAAACCCAGTACAAGGATTATGCGATCCTTTACCGCGGCAACCATCAGTCGCGGGTGTTTGAAAAAATGCTGATGCAAAACCGCATCCCCTACAAAATTTCAGGCGGCACCTCATTCTTCTCCCGTCCGGAGATCAAAGACCTGCTGGCCTACCTGCGGGTGTTGACCAACCCGGACGATGACAGCGCGTTTCTGCGCATCGTCAATACGCCGCGGCGTGAGATTGGCCCGGCAACGCTGCAAAAGCTCGGCGAGTGGGCGATGACCCGCAACAAAAGCCTGTTTACCGCCAGCTTTGATATGGGCCTCACCCAGACGCTGACCGGGCGCGGCTATGATTCGCTCACCGGCTTTACGCAGTGGCTGGCCGAAGTTCAGCGGCTGGCGGAAAGCGAGCCGATTGTCGCAGTGCGCGATCTGATCCGCGGCATTGACTATGAATCCTGGCTGTATGAAACGTCGCCCGGCCCGAAGGCCGCGGAAATGCGGATGAAAAACGTCAACCAGCTGTTCAGCTGGATGACCGAGATGCTGGAAGGCAGCGATATCGATGAGCCCATGACGCTCACCCAGGTGGTCACCCGCTTTACCCTGCGCGATATGATGGAGCGCGGCGAATCAGACGAGGAGCTGGATCAGGTTCAGCTGATGACTCTGCACGCTTCGAAGGGGCTGGAGTTTCCGTATGTCTATCTGGTTGGCATGGAAGAGGGGCTGCTGCCGCATCAGAGCAGTATTGAAGAAGATAACGTCGATGAGGAGCGCCGGCTGGCGTACGTGGGCATCACCCGGGCGCAGAAAGAGCTGACCTTTACGCTGTGTAAAGAGCGCCGCCAGTACGGCGAGCTGGTGCGTCCGGAGCCAAGTCGTTTTCTGCTGGAGCTCCCGCAGGACGATCTTATCTGGGAGCAGGAGCGCAAGGTTATCTCGGCGGAAGAGCGGATGCACAAAGGACAGGCTAACGTCGCCAACATCCGGGCGATGCTGGCAAAGGCGAAAGGAAAGTAGCGCGCTCGCCCCGGTAAGCGCCGTGCTGCCGGGGGACGGTATCAGACGACTTCTAAGGCCCAGTGGACATAGCTTTGCCACTGGCACTCTTGCTCAACCATCTCGCTGCCTAGCGGATGGTTTTCCAGCCAGCCTTCCGGCAGCCTCAGCATCAGCTTTTCATCCTCGGCGGTCAGGGTGACGGACGGCAGCAGATCGTCCCGACGGCGGCTGGCAAACAGAATAGCCAGACGCAGCAGGCGGCATAAATGCTCCGCAACCCGAGGTTTGACCGCGTTCTGCTGGTGGAGCGAAGAGAGATCGACGGCGTTGGTTTGGTTGAGCAATAGCGTGGCAAGCAGCTTTTTCTGCGCCGGCGTGAAGCCGGGAAGATCGAGATTGCGCACCAGGTAGGCCGCGTGCTGCGGAGCGGACTTAAAATCAACGCTCAGGCCAATCTCATGCAGGGCGCAGGCGCTCACCAGCAGGTCGCGGCTAAGCGGCTCCAGCTCCCAGTAGCTATCCAGCTGGCTCACCAGGTCTGCCGCCAGGCGGCCGACGCGCTGGGCCTGCTCGGTATCGATCATAAAGCGGCGCTGAATGTTACGCAGCGTCCGGCTACGAATATCCTGATCGACCGCCAGGTGCAGCATGCCGTAAACCAGGCCTTCGCGCAGCGCGCCGCCGGCCAGGGTCATGCAGCGAATATTTAGCTCGCTAAATATAGCGATGAGAATGGCTAAACCGCTGGGGAAAACTAACGCACGCTCGAGAGTCAGGCCTTCTATTTCAAGCTCTTCCAGACGCCCGCACTGAATCGCCCGCTGTTTGAGCTGCTGGAGTTTAGCCAGCGTAATGCGCTCATCCATACCCTGCGCCATCATGATTTCCTGCAGGGCCTGAACGGTACCCGAGGCGCCGACGCACACTTTCCAGCCGTGATAGTTCAGCGTATCGGTGATAGGCCGCAGGACTTCGCGCGCCGCATTTTCAGCAAGTTCGAAGTTGTCTTTCGTCAGGTTACGATCGGCGAAGTAGCGTTCCAGCCAGGTAACGCAGCCCATTGGCAGGCTAAAAAGAGAGGTGGTTTGCGCGCCGGTTCCGGTGACCAGTTCGGTACTGGCCCCGCCGATATCAACCACCAGGCGCTGGTCTTCACCGCCGGTGGTATGCGCTACGCCCTGATAAATCAGGCGCGCTTCTTCCTCGCCGCTAATGACCTGCACCGGGCAGCCGAGAATATCTCTGGCCTTAGCCAGAAACTCATCGGCATTAACCGCCAGACGCAGCGTCGCGGTCGCGACGACGCGGATTTGCGCCGGGGGGATATCCTGCAGGCGCTCGGCGAACAGCCGTAAGCACTGCCAGCCGCGCTCCATCGCTTCCGCGGAGAGCGCGTTGTCGCTATTCAGGCCCGCGGCAAGCCGCACTTTGCGCTTGATACGGCTGAGAGTCTGAATGCTCCCGGCCACCTCGCGAACAACCAACATATGAAAGCTATTAGAGCCAAGATCTATAGCTGCATAAAGCGAGGTGGAACTCATACACTTCATCCTTCAAATTGCCTCTGCGAAAGTAGCGTGCTTATTCGGCCCATCCCAGGGACTCACCCCGATGGGGCCGCTGCAAGCAGCGTTCAAATCCGTCAGACACAGATTTGTCACCCGAACCACTTACTAAAGTAAGTCATTCGGGATTCGCTAACCTGGCGCCTTGATGCATCCCGAACGATTTTGTGTATGACATACTTTATTAGCCTGAACGACGGCGATTGCGAGGCGGTCCGTTGCGGCGCGGGCCGTTGCCCGTGCGTGGACGCGCCAGGCGCAGCGGCCGCGGCAGATCGGTCATCAGCACATCTGGGTTGTACTTGCTTACCGGGATTGAGTGCCCGATATAGGTTTCAATCGCCGGCAGATTCAGCGCGTACTCTTCACAGGCCAGGCTGATGGAGTGGCCGCTGGCACCTGCACGACCGGTACGGCCAATGCGGTGTACGTAGTCTTCGCAGTCGTCCGGCAGGTCGAAGTTAAAGACGTGCGTGACGGCCGGGATATGCAGACCGCGTGCCGCAACGTCCGTCGCGACCAGAATATCGATATCGCCACGGGTAAACTCTTCGAGGATACGCAGGCGTTTTTTCTGCGCGACGTCGCCGGTCAACAGGCCAACGCGATGACCGTCCGCGGCGAGGTGGCCCCAGATATCTTCACAGCGATGCTTGGTGTTGGCGAAGATAATGGCGCGATCCGGCCACTCTTCTTCGATCAGCGTCTGCAGCAGGCGCATTTTCTCTACGTTGGAAGGATAGAACAGCTCTTCCTTAATACGGTGACCCGTTTTCTGTTCTGGTTCGACTTCAACGTATTCGGCGTTGTTCATCTGCTCAAACGCCAGTTCGCGGACCCGATAGGAAAGGGTGGCGGAGAACAGCATGTTCAGGCGCTGGTTAGCCTGCGGCATACGACGGAACAGCCAGCGGATATCTTTAATAAAGCCGAGATCGTACATGCGATCGGCTTCGTCGAGGACGACAACCTGAATAGCGCCAAGGTTGATATGATTTTGTTTGGCGTAGTCGATAAGACGACCGGTAGTCCCGATCAGAATGTCGACGCCGCTCTCCAGCACTTTCAGCTGCTTGTCGTAGCCATCGCCGCCGTACGCCAGACCGAGCTTCAGGCCGGTGGCCTGCGCCAGCGGTTCTGCGTCAGCATGGATCTGTACCGCCAGCTCACGCGTTGGCGCCATGATCAGCGCACGCGGTTGGTTAACCTGGCGTTCAGCGATAGCAGGGTGAGAGAGAAGATAATGAAACGTTGACGTCAGGAACGCCATCGTTTTACCGGTACCGGTTTGCGCCTGCCCGGCGACGTCTCGACCTTCCAGCGTTAGCGGAAGTGCGAGTGCCTGAATGGGCGTACAATTATGAAACCCTTTCTTTTCAAGGGCTTCGATAACTGCCGGGTGCAGGGCGAAGTCGGAAAACTTCTGTTCTGTTAAATGTGTTTTGCTCATAGTGTGGTAGAATATCAGCTAACTATTGCATTAAGAAAGCGTATCCGTTGAAATAACGTCAACCTTTCGTTGGCTATACGCGAAATTACTGAAGGTGCTCTGCGGCAACCGAATGAATCCTCGAAAGCTTAGACTACTAAGCGGACCGGCGGTGAATAATCTACCGGTAACGGGTTTGAAGACGGTTTGCTTTGACTCCTGCACGGCGAGGTCCATGATGGACCGGGTCGCACAGGCTGTCAGTTACAGAGGCATCCTGAAGGATAACGTGTATAACGTAGCATTAACGCGTCGTTGATGTCTGCGACACCAGCACACCAGGCTTATTCCTGTGGAGTTAAATATGAGCGATAAAATTATTCACCTGACTGACGACAGTTTTGACACGGACGTACTCAAGGCTGACGGGCTAATCCTCGTCGATTTCTGGGCAGAGTGGTGTGGTCCGTGCAAAATGATCGCCCCGATTCTGGATGAGATCGCTGGCGAGTATCAGGGCAAGCTGACCGTTGCGAAACTGAACATCGATCAGAACCCAGGCACCGCGCCGAAATACGGCATCCGCGGCATCCCGACTCTGCTGCTGTTTAAGAACGGCGAAGTGGCGGCAACCAAAGTTGGCGCACTGTCTAAAGGCCAGCTGAAAGACTTCCTCGACGCCAATCTGGCGTAATCAGTTTGCCATTCCGGCGTCCGGATTCCTATTTTTTGCGGAACTCTGGACGCCCGGCTTGAGTCGTGCTAAGTTAAGTTCAGACTTCGTTTTAAACATACCTTTATTGTTTGAATCTTGCTTTACCCGAAGCATCCCGCAGAAATGCGCGTGAAGCTAAAAATTCCGGGCTTATCACTCATTCCGTTTTGTCGTTTCAGCTCTGCGTTCTTTCCTGTGACCAGGCAACGTACAGACACGAGATGTAGGCCGCTAACAGGCATGGATGTTCCTGCCATACCATTCACAACATGAAGTTCGAGTTCTACCCCGAGTTTAAGAACCCACACCATTATGAATCTTACCGAATTAAAGAATACGCCGGTTTCTGAGCTGATTACTCTCGGCGAAAATATGGGGCTGGAAAACCTGGCCCGTATGCGTAAGCAGGATATTATTTTTGCCATCCTCAAGCAGCATTCGAAGAGTGGCGAAGATATCTTTGGCGATGGCGTACTGGAGATACTGCAGGATGGATTTGGTTTCCTCCGCTCCGCAGACAGCTCCTACCTCGCCGGTCCCGACGATATCTACGTATCCCCTAGCCAAATCCGCCGTTTCAACCTTCGCACTGGTGACACCATTTCCGGTAAGATTCGTCCTCCTAAAGAGGGTGAGCGTTACTTTGCGCTGTTGAAAGTCAACGAAGTTAACTACGACAAGCCGGAAAACGCGCGCAATAAGATCCTGTTCGAGAACTTAACGCCGCTGCACGCAAACTCACGTCTGCGTATGGAGCGTGGTAACGGCTCGACTGAAGACTTAACCGCTCGCGTCCTGGATCTGGCTTCGCCGATCGGTCGCGGTCAGCGTGGTCTGATTGTTGCTCCGCCGAAAGCCGGTAAAACGATGCTGCTGCAGAATATTGCGCAGAGCATCGCTTATAACCATCCTGACTGCGTGCTGATGGTCCTGCTGATCGACGAACGTCCGGAAGAAGTGACCGAGATGCAACGTCTGGTTAAAGGTGAAGTTGTTGCTTCTACCTTTGACGAACCCGCATCCCGCCACGTTCAGGTTGCCGAGATGGTTATCGAGAAGGCCAAGCGCCTGGTTGAGCATAAGAAAGACGTTATCATTCTGCTCGACTCCATCACCCGTCTGGCTCGCGCCTACAACACCGTCGTACCGGCTTCCGGTAAAGTTCTGACCGGTGGTGTGGATGCGAACGCCCTGCACCGTCCGAAGCGTTTCTTCGGTGCTGCGCGTAACGTCGAAGAGGGCGGCAGCCTGACTATCATCGCTACGGCGCTGATCGACACCGGCTCCAAGATGGACGAAGTTATCTACGAAGAGTTCAAAGGCACCGGTAACATGGAGCTGCACCTCTCGCGTAAGATCGCAGAAAAACGCGTCTTCCCGGCTATCGATTACAACCGTTCCGGTACGCGTAAAGAAGAGCTGCTCACCACTCAGGAAGAGCTGCAGAAGATGTGGATCCTGCGCAAAATCATCCATCCGATGGGTGAAATCGACGCGATGGAGTTCCTCATCAACAAGCTGGCTATGACCAAAACTAACGATGACTTCTTCGACATGATGAAGCGTTCGTAAGTTTAAAAAAGCTGAAAAACGCCACGCAACCGCGTGGCGTTTTGTTTTTGGGATTTGTATGATCCAGAAAGGGAAACCGGAGCGGTTATTATCGTATGATGAACGCGCCTCTCCTGGCAGAGATAACTTTAACAGACTAAAATCTATACAATAAATTTGTAATGATCTGCATTACCCCTTCAGGAGTTGAGACATCGTCGTTATACTTCCCGGATTAACCATGCTGAGAGCACATGCGTTGTGAATTTACTCACTGCTATTACTGAATTAATCAGTATTTTCTTATTCACTACCCTTTTTATATTTGTGGCTCGCAAGGCGGCAAAAAAGGTTGGGTTAGTCGATAAGCCTAACTATCGAAAACGGCATCAGGGTCTGGTTCCGTTAGTGGGTGGCATCTCAGTTTACGCGGGTATTTGTTTTACATTTGCGATCGCAGATTATTACATTCCCCATGCTTCGCTGTACCTGGCGTGCGCCGGTATTCTGGTACTGGTCGGCGCGCTGGATGACCGATTTGATATCAGCGTAAAAATTCGTGCGGTTATGCAGGCCGCCATTGCTGTCGTCATGATGATGGCAGGAAACCTGCATCTTAGCAGCCTCGGTTTTATTTTTGGCTCATGGGAGCTGGTGCTCGGCCCCTTCGGTTTCTTCCTCACTCTTTTTGCCGTTTGGGCGGCAATTAACGCCTTTAATATGGTTGATGGCATCGACGGCCTGCTCGGCGGTCTGTCATCGGTCTCCTTCGCGGCAACGGGCATCATCCTGTGGTTTGATGGCCAGTACAGCCTGGCAATGTGGTGTTTTGCGATGATTGCCGCCATTCTGCCCTATATTTTACTTAACCTCGGTGCGCTTGGCCGTCGCTATAAGGTCTTTATGGGCGATGCCGGCAGCACCATGATTGGCTTCACCATTATTTGGATCCTGCTGGAAACCACGCAGGGTAAAACGCATCCCATTAGCCCGGTTACCGCGCTGTGGATTATTGCGATTCCGTTGATGGATATGGTGGCGATTATGTATCGTCGCCTGCGCAAGGGCATGAGTCCGTTCTCTCCGGACCGCCAGCACATTCATCATTTGATCATGCGCGCTGGGTTTACTTCCCGGCAGGCATTCGTCCTGATCACGCTGGCCGCCGCTTTACTGGCGCTGGTTGGGGTGGTGGCGGAATATACCCGTATCGTTCCTGAATGGGTGATGTTAATACTCTTTTTGTTAGCCTTCTTCCTTTATGGCTACTGCATTAAACGCGCCTGGAAAGTGGCGCGCCTGGTTAAGCGCATCAGACGCAGAATACGGCGACACAGCAGCAATAATCCAAAATTAACCAAGTAGAACTGGGGACGTGATGACTCAACCATTACCGGGAGCACAAGCAGTGAACGTTGAGAATGAGCTGGATATTCGCGGGCTGTTTCGCGCCTTATGGGCAGGGAAAATTTGGATAGCAGGGATGGCCGTGCTGTTTGCGCTGATCGTACTGGTTTATGCCTTTTTTGCTCGCCAGGAGTGGAGCGCGACGGCAATTACCGACCGGCCAACCGTAAATATGCTGGGCAGCTACTACTCGCAACAGCAGTTTTTACGCAATCTCGATATCAAAGCCAATCTGGCTTCGGTCGATCAGCCTTCGGCAATGGACGACGCCTATAAAGAGTTCATCATGCAGCAGGGGTCCTGGGATACCCGGCGTGATTTCTGGCTGCAAACCGACTATTACAAACAGCGCCAGTCGGGTAATTCTCGCGCCGATGCCGCGCTGCTGGACGATCTGATTAACAATATCCAGTTTATGCCGGGCGATGCGGTAAAGAATACTAACGATAGCGTCAAGCTGACGGCCGAGACCGCGCCGGATGCCAATAATCTGTTGCGCCAGTACGTGGCATTTGCCAGCCAGCGCGCGGCGGGCCACCTGAATGACGAGCTCAAGGGCGCCTGGGCGGCACGTACCGTGCAGATGAAAGCGCAGGTTAAGCGTCAGGAAGAGGTCGCGCGTGAGATTTTCAACCGCCGTACCCACAGCGTGGAGCAGGCGCTGAAAATCGCCCAGCAGCATAATATTTCCCGCAGTGAGACCGACATTCCTGCCGATCAGCTGCCGGATTCCGAGCTGTTTTTACTCGGCAGGCCGATGCTACAGGCGCGGTTAGAAAATCTGCAGGCGGTCGGTCCGGAATACGATCTTGACTATGACCAAAGCCGCGCGATGCTGAATACCCTGAACGTCGGGCCGACATTAGATCCGCGTTTTCAGACTTACCGGTATTTGCGTACGCCGGAAGAACCTGTAAAACGCGATAGCCCGCGCCGCGTATTTCTGATGGTGATGTGGGGGATTGTGGGCGCGCTCATCGGCGCAGGCGTGGCGCTATCGCGACGTCGTATCCAGTGAATGCGGCCTGTGATGAAGGTCATGCGGACTTCATCACCTAATCGAAGAGAATCGATGTGAAAGTACTAACTGTATTTGGCACAAGACCCGAAGCCATCAAAATGGCACCGCTGGTTCATGCGCTGGCCAGGGACCCTCATTTTGAGGCAAAAGTGTGCGTAACCGCGCAGCATCGGGAGATGCTCGATCAGGTGCTGAAGCTGTTTTCTATTGTTCCGGATTACGACCTGAATATCATGCAGCCGGGTCAGGGCCTGACGGAGATTACCTGCCGCATCCTTGAAGGGCTGAAGCCGGTTCTGGAGTCGTTTAAGCCTGACGTTGTGCTGGTGCATGGCGATACCACCACCACGATGGCGGCGAGCCTTGCCGCTTTCTATCAGCGAATCCCGGTGGGGCACGTTGAGGCGGGACTGCGCACCGGCGATCTCAGTTCGCCGTGGCCGGAAGAGGGTAACCGGACGTTAACCGGGCGGCTGGCAACCTGGCATTTTGCGCCGACGGAGACCTCGCGGCAGAACCTGCTGCGGGAGAACGTTGCCGATAGCCATATCACGGTCACCGGCAATACGGTTATCGATGCGCTGTTCTGGGTTCGCGATCGCGTGCTGGGCGATGAGGCGCTGCGCATAGAGCTGACGCAGCGCTATCCGTTCCTGGCTAACGGAAAGAAGATGATCCTGGTCACCGGCCACCGTCGCGAAAGCTTCGGCCGCGGGTTTGAGCAGATCTGCCACGCGCTGGCGGAAATTGCGGCCAGCCATCCCGATGTACAAATTGTCTATCCGGTGCACCTGAACCCAAACGTCAGCGAGCCGGTAAACCGCATTCTTGGTCATATTGATAACGTGATTTTGATCGAACCGCAGGATTACCTGCCATTTGTCTGGCTGATGGATCGCGCATGGCTAATCCTCACCGACTCCGGCGGTATTCAGGAGGAAGCCCCTTCGCTGGGCAAACCGGTTCTGGTGATGCGCGAGATGACGGAACGGCCGGAAGCGGTAGCCGCAGGCACCGTTACGCTGGTCGGTACCGATAGCCAGCGCATCGTCGCGGAAGTCACGAATCTGCTGAACAACGATGCCGCATACCAGGCGATGAGCCGGGCGCACAACCCTTACGGCGATGGGCAGGCATGTAGCCGCATTGTGACCGCACTTAAAAATAATCAGGTAACGCTATGAGTTTTTCTACCATTTCAGTGATTGGCCTTGGGTATATCGGTTTGCCAACCGCTGCCGCGTTCGCCTCCCGGCAAAAGCGGGTGGTGGGCGTTGATGTTAATCAGCACGCGGTGGAGACCATTAACCGCGGCGAGATTCATATCGTGGAACCGGATTTGGCCAGCGTGGTTAAGACCGCGGTCGAGCAGGGCTATTTAAGCGCCACTACCGTCCCGGTGGAAGCGGACGCCTATCTGATTGCCGTCCCGACGCCGTTTAAGGATCTGCACGAGCCGGATATGGTCTTCGTCGAGTCGGCGGCAAAATCAATAGCGCCGGTGCTGAAGAAGGGGGCTCTGGTTATCCTTGAGTCCACCTCCCCCGTCGGGGCGACGGAGCTGATGGCGGGCTGGCTGGCCGAGCTGCGCCCCGATCTGAGCTTCCCGCAGCAGGCAGGCGAAGCGGCGGACGTCAATATCGCCTACTGCCCGGAGCGCGTGCTGCCAGGTCAGGTGATGGTTGAGCTGATTAAAAACGACCGCGTGATTGGCGGTATGTCCCCGGTCTGTTCTGCCCGCGCCAGCGAGCTGTATAAAATTTTCCTCGAAGGCGAGTGTGTGGTGACCAACTCCCGCACCGCAGAGATGTGCAAGCTGACCGAAAACAGCTTCCGCGACGTCAATATCGCCTTTGCTAACGAACTGTCGCTGATCTGCGCCGAGCAGGACATTAACGTCTGGGAGCTGATTCGCCTGGCGAACCGCCATCCGCGCGTCAATATTCTGCAGCCGGGGCCGGGCGTTGGCGGCCACTGTATCGCGGTCGATCCGTGGTTTATCGTGGCGCAAAATCCGCAGCAGGCGCGGCTGATCCGCACCGCGCGTGAGGTCAACGACCATAAGCCTGAATGGGTTATCGAGCAGGTGAAGGCGCGGGTGGCCGAGTGTCTTGCCGCCAGCAACCGACGCGCCAGCGAGCTGAAAATCGCCTGCTTTGGCCTGGCCTTCAAGCCGAATATCGACGATCTGCGCGAAAGCCCGGCGATGGCTATCGCCATGCAAATTGCGGCCTGGCACAGCGGCGAAACGCTGGTTGTTGAACCCAATATCCACCAGCTGCCGAAGAAGCTCGACGGTCTGTGCACCCTGGCATCGCTGAGCGATGCTCTGGCAAATGCCGATGTGCTGGTGATGCTGGTCGATCACCATGAGTTTAAAGCGGTAGGCGGCGACAGCGTAACCCAGGCATTTATCGTCGATACCAAAGGGGTATGGCGGTGAGAACGATTCTGGTCACCGGTATGAGCCAGGGCCCGATCCCTGGCTCCGGCTATGGCCAATACTTACTGGATCTCGTCCGTGTCCGTCCGCGCCAGTATTGAACCCCTGGAGTGGGAAAATCGCTTCTTTGGCGTTAACAGCGCGATCGTGCGCTTTCGCCACGACGCCCCGCCGCTGACGAACCAGGCGCTGACCGGCTGGTCGCGGCTGCAGGCGAAGATTGCGGCGGACGATACCGAACGGCTGGATGCCTTACAGCAGCTGGGTTTCCAGCTAGTTGAAGGGGAAGTCGATCTGGCGCTGCCGGCCGGGACGGCCGAGGACCTCGGGTGCGAAATGGCTACCGCCGCGGACATCCCGCGCCTGCGGGAGCTGGCGGCGCAGGCGTTTGCCCTCAGCCGCTTTCGCGCGCCGTGGTATGCCGCTGATGCCAGCGGCCGTTTCTACGCCCAATGGATTGAAAATGCGGTGCTGGGGACTTTTGATAACCAGTGCCTGATTTTTCGCACCTCCGACGGCGATATCCGCGCTTTTGTCTCCCTGCGTCAGCTCAACGCTACGGACGCCCGGATCGGCCTGCTGGCCGGTCGCGGCGCCGGCGCTGAGCTGATGCAGGCGGCGCGAAGCTGGGCCGGATCGCGCGGGCTCTCTACACTGCGGGTGGCGACCCAGATGGGTAATACCGCCGCGCTTAAACGTTATATTCTCAGCGGTGCGAATGTGGAAAACACCGCGTACTGGTTATACAGGTGACATGATGATTCCATTTAACGCGCCGCCGGTGGTGGGAACCGAGCTTGATTATATGCAGTCTGCGATGGGCAGCGGCAAGCTGTGCGGCGACGGCGGATTTACCCGCCGCTGCCAGCAGTGGATGGAGCAGCGCTTTGGCACGGTAAAAGCGCTGCTGACCCCGTCCTGTACCGCTTCGCTGGAGATGGCGGCGCTGCTGCTGGATATCCAGCCGGGCGACGAAGTCATTATGCCGAGCTATACCTTCGTCTCTACCGCCAACGCCTTTGTGCTGCGCGGAGCCAAAATTGTCTTTGTCGATATCCGCCGCGATACCCTGAATATCGACGAAACGCTGATCGAAGCCGCCATCACTGAGAAGACCCGGGCGATTGTGCCGGTTCACTATGCCGGCGTTGCCTGCGAGATGGACACCATCATGGCCATTGCCAGCAGGCATAACCTGTTCGTGGTGGAGGATGCCGCGCAGGGCGTCATGTCGACTTACAAAGGGCGCGCGCTGGGCACTATCGGGCACATCGGCTGCTTTAGCTTCCATGAAACCAAAAACTATACCGCCGGCGGCGAAGGCGGGGCGACGCTGATCAACGATCGCCAGCTGGTCGAGCGCGCGGAAATCATTCGCGAGAAAGGCACCAACCGCAGCCAGTTCTTCCGCGGTCTGGTGGATAAGTACACCTGGCGCGATATCGGCTCCAGCTATCTGATGTCAGACCTGCAGGCCGCCTATCTGTGGGCGCAGCTGGAAGCGGCGGAGAAAATTAACCAGCAGCGCCTGACGCTGTGGCAGAGCTATTACGACGCGCTGCTGCCGCTGGCGCGCGCCGGGCGCATCGAGCTGCCGATTGTCCCTGCCGACTGCGGGCACAACGCGCATATGTTCTATATCAAGCTGCGGGATATCGACGACCGCAGCAGGCTGATCGCGTGGCTGAAAGAGGCCGAAATTCTCGCCGTCTTCCACTATATCCCGCTGCACAGCTGCCCGGCAGGGGAGAACTTCGGCGAGTTCCGCGGGGAAGACCGCTTTACCACTCAGGAGAGCGAGCGCCTGCTGCGCCTGCCCCTGTTCTACAATCTGTCGGCGGTTAACCAGCGGACGGTGATTAACTCGCTGCTGAGCTATTTCTCCTGATATGTCGTTGGCAAAAGCTTCGCTGTGGACCGCGGCGTCTACCCTGGTCAAAATCGGCGTCGGACTGCTGGTGGTTAAGCTGCTGGCCGTCTCCTTCGGGCCGGCAGGCGTAGGCCAGGCCGGTAACTTTCGCCAGCTGGTCACCGTGCTTGGCGTCCTCGCCGGGGCCGGTATTTTCAACGGCGTAACCAAGCTGGTTGCGCAGCATTATGACGATCGCCAGCAGTTGGATAAGGTGGTCGGTACCTCCTCTTCGATGGTGCTGGGCTTCTCGACGCTGTTGGCGATTATCTTTTTACTCGCCGCGGCGCCGATTAGCCAGGGGCTGTTTGGTCATACGCAGTACCAGGGGCTGGTGCGGCTGGTAGCGCTGGTGCAGATGGGCATTGCCTGGGCTAACTTCCTGCTGGCGCTGATAAAAGGCTTCCGCGATGCGGCGGGGAACGCGGTATCGCTGATTGCCGGTAGCCTGATTGGCGTGGTGGCATACTATGCCTGTTACCATTTCGGCGGCTATCAGGGCGCGCTGCTAGGGCTGGCGCTGGTTCCTGCGCTGGTGGTGGTTCCGGCGGCTATCGTGTTGTGGCGGCGGGGGAGTATCCCGCTTAGCGCGCTGCGCCCGCGCTGGGATAACGGCTTCGCCGGGCAGCTGTCCAAATTTACCCTGATGGCGCTGATTACCTCGGTAACGCTGCCGGTCGCTTACGTGATGATGCGTAACCTGCTGGCGGAGCATTACGGCTGGGAGGCGGTGGGGATCTGGCAGGGGGTGAGCAGTATTTCCGACGCCTATCTGCAGTTCATCACCGCGTCGTTCAGCGTCTATTTGCTGCCTACGCTCTCCCGGCTAACCGCCAAAGCGGATATTACCCGCGAGATCGGCAAATCGCTAAAATTTGTCCTGCCGGCGGTGGCGGCGGCAAGCCTGACCGTCTGGCTACTGCGCGACTTTGCCATCTGGCTGCTGTTTTCCGAACGCTTCACGGCGATGCGTGACCTGTTTGCCTGGCAGCTGGTGGGGGACGTCCTTAAGGTCGGGGCCTATGTCTATGGCTACCTGGTGATCGCCAAAGCGTCACTGCGTTTTTATATTCTGACGGAAATCAGCCAGTTCACGCTGTTGACCGCCTTCTCACACTGGCTTATCCCGGCGCACGGCGCAGTTGGCGCAGCGCAGGCGTATATGGCTACGTATATTGTTTATTTCGCCCTTTGTAGCGGCGTGTTTTTACTTTGGCGTAAACGGGCATGACAGCACTGATACACGTACTGGGATCGGATATTCCGCACCACAACCAGACCGTTCTGCGGTTCTTTAATGACGAGCTGGCCGCCGGCGACGAGCGGGCGCGCACGTTTATGGTGGTCGGTGACGCAGCGGGCGTCCGCGAGGCGTATCCGGCGCTATCCATCACCTGCTATCCCGGAAAGAAATCGCTGGCGCAGGCGGTCATCTCCGTGGCGAAAGCGGATCGGCGCCAGCGCTTTTTCTTCCACGGTCAGTTCAATACCGGCCTGTGGCTGGCGCTGCTCGGTGGCGGAATTCGCCCTTCCCAGTTCAACTGGCATATCTGGGGCGCCGATCTGTATGAGAATTCGTCCAGCCTGAAGTTCCGGCTTTTCTATCCCCTGCGCCGTATGGCGCAGGGGCGCGTGGGGCGCGTTTTCGCCACCCGCGGCGACCTGAGCTGGTTTGCCCGCCGCCACCCTAAGGTTGCGGGAGAGCTGCTCTATTTCCCGACCCGGATGGATCCGGCGCTGAATACGCTGGCGGATAGCGCCCCGCGCACCGACGCGCTGACCATTCTGGTGGGCAACTCCGGCGATCGCAGCAATGAACATATTGCGGCGCTGCGCGCTATTCATCAGCAGTTTGGCGATACGGTAAACGTGATCGTCCCGATGGGCTATCCGGCCAATAATGCGGAATATATTAACGAAGTGCGCGCGGCGGGCGCGGCGTTGTTTAGCGCCGGGAATTTACAGGTGCTCAGCGACAGGCTGGAATTCAACGATTACCTGGCGCTGCTGCGCCGCTGCGATCTGGGCTATTTCCTCTTTGCCCGCCAGCAGGGGATCGGTACGCTGTGCCTGCTGATTCAGGCGGGTATTCCCTGCGTACTGAATCGGGAGAATCCGTTCTGGCAGGATATGACGGAGCAGAATATTCCGGTACTGTTTACCGGCGATACCCTGGATGTTGCCGTGGTACGCGAGGCCCAACGTCAGCTGGCGAACGTTGATAAGAACCAGATTGCTTTCTTCCGGCCAAACTACCTGACGGGCTGGCAGCGGGCATTGCAGATTGCCTCGGGGGTGAGCGCATGACATTAATGCAATTTAGCGGGTTGCTGGTGGTCTGGCTGCTGTCGTCGCTGTTTATTGCCACCGCCACGTATTTTGAGTTTCGCCGGGTGCGCTTTAACTTCAACGTCTTCTTTTCGCTGCTGTTTCTGCTGACTTTCTTCTTCGGCTTCCCGCTGACCAGCATTCTGGTCTTCCGCTTTGACGTCAGCGTTGCGCCGCCGGAAGTGCTGCTGGAAACCCTGCTGGTGTCGGTGTGCTTTTACGCGGTGTATTACGTCACCTACAAAACGCGGCTGCGTTCGCACGCTCACGATAGCCAGCGCCGCCCGCTGTTCACCATGAACCGCGTGGAGACCCATCTGGCATGGATGATTCTGCTGGCCGTTGCGCTGCTGTGCGTCGGCATTTTCTTTGCCCACAACGGATTCCTGCTGTTCAGGCTCAACTCCTATAGCCAGATCTTCTCCAGCGAAGTGTCCGGCGTGGCGCTGAAGCGCTTTTTCTATTTCTTTATTCCGGCGATGCTGGTGGTCTACTTCCTGCGCCAGGACTATAAGGCGTGGATTTTCTTTCTTATCAGCACCACCGCCTTTGGCCTGCTGACCTACGCTATCGTCGGCGGCACGCGGGCGAACATCATTATCGCCTTCGCCATCTTCCTGTTTATCGGCATTATTCGCGGCTGGATAAGCCTGTGGATGCTGGCTGCGGCCGGCGTGCTGGGTATTGTCGGTATGTTCTGGCTGGCCCTGAAGCGCTACGGGATGAACGTCAGCGGCGATGAGGCGTTTTATACCTTCCTGTACCTGACCCGCGATACCTTCTCGCCGTGGGAGAACCTGGCGCTGCTGCTGCAGAACTACGATAAGATAGCGTTCCAGGGGCTGGCGCCGATGATCAGGGATTTCTACGTCTTTATCCCCAGCTGGATGTGGCACGGCCGACCGTCGATGGTCCTCAATACCGCCAACTACTTCACCTGGGAAGTGCTGAATAATCACTCCGGGCTGGCCATCTCCCCAACGCTGATTGGTTCGCTGGTGGTGATGGGCGGGGTGTGGTTTGTTCCGCTGGGGGCGGTCGTGGTCGGGCTGATTATTAAGTGGTTTGACTGGCTGTATGAGCTTGGCAACCGGGAGAGCAACCGCTACAAGGCGGCCATTCTGCATAGTTTCTGTTTTGGCGCTATCTTCAATATGATCGTGCTGGCACGCGAAGGGCTGGACTCTTTCGGCTCTCGCGTGGTGTTTTTCCTCGTGATCTTTGGTATCTGCCTGCTGGCGGCGAAGTTGCTGTACTGGTTCCTGGATAGCGTAGGACTGATTCATAAGCGGACCAAACCGCTTTCGCAACCTCAGGTCTGATAAGGATTAACATGTCTGAGAGTACTTCCGCGCCGTTGTATCTGCTGAGAGGTTTACAGCTCATCGGGTGGCGCGACATGCAGCACGCACTGGATTTTCTCTATGCTGACGGCGCAATTCGTCAGGGTACGCTGGTGGCTATCAACGCCGAAAAGATGCTGGCAGTCGAGGACGATCCTGAGGTTCGGGCGCTGATTGAAGCGGCCGAATTTAAATATGCCGACGGTATTAGCGTGGTGCGTTCATTACGTAAAAAATATCCTCAGGCCCAGGTATCGCGCGTGGCGGGGGCCGACCTGTGGGAGGCCCTGATGGCGCGCGCCGGAGCCCAGGGCACGCCGGTCTTTCTGATCGGCGGCAAGCCGGAGGTGCTGGCCCAGACCTGTACGCAGCTGCGCCAGCGCTGGAACGTTAACATCGTCGGCAGCCAGGACGGCTATTTCTCCGCCGACCACCGTCAGGCGCTGTTTGAGCGCGTCCGCGACAGCGGGGCCAGGATTGTCACCGTGGCGATGGGTTCACCGCGCCAGGAGATCCTGATGCGCGACTGTCGGCTGGTCTATCCGCAGGCGCTCTATATGGGCGTGGGCGGCACCTACGACGTATTTACTGGCCACGTTCACCGGGCCCCCAGGTTCTGGCAGAACATGGGGCTGGAGTGGTTCTATCGTTTGATATCACAGCCCAGCCGGATTAAAAGACAGATCAGGCTGCTGCGATATTTACGTTGGTATTATACCGGCCAGCTCTAATATTCCACTGCAAACTGGCGAGTTTTCACACATATTCTGTGTAATGCATTCACCTGGCTGATACTTTATTTGCCATTTCGGCAAAATTAATTAACCATTCGCATGCTTAATGCGCGCCGGCACTCTTTGCCGGCGTGCAGGCAGGGCTATTTCCTTTCACACATTTATAAAAATAACCGGTATATGCGCGGGACCTTCAGAAGGGCATCAGGGCGGCTTATCAGCTGACTTTCCGACATCCATCATGATGACGGAGGGACGGGTGCGTGCTGCCAATAGCGAGGCCGTTCGGCGGGGAACGAGTAAAACCCGGAGCAGGGCAAACACAAGAGGGTATATGACTGAGAAAAAAGCGGAACTTCAGCGCGGGCTGGAGGCCAGGCACATTGAGCTAATCGCCCTTGGCGGTACGATTGGCGTCGGTTTGTTTATGGGATCGGCGAGTACGCTGAAGTGGGCCGGCCCGTCGGTCCTGCTGGCGTATATTATTGCGGGCTTATTTGTCTTCTTTATCATGCGTTCGATGGGGGAGATGCTGTTCCTCGAACCGGTAACCGGCTCGTTCGCCGTTTACGCACACCGCTATATGAGCCCGTTCTTCGGCTATCTGACCGCCTGGTCCTACTGGTTTATGTGGATGGCGGTAGGGATATCGGAGATTACGGCCATCGGGGTTTACGTCCAGTTCTGGTTCCCCGACATGGTGCAGTGGATACCGGCCCTGATTGCCGTTGGGCTGGTGGCGTTGGCGAACCTGGCGGCGGTGCGCCTGTACGGTGAGATTGAGTTCTGGTTTGCGATGATTAAGGTCACGACCATCATCGTGATGATTGTGGTCGGGCTGGGGGTTATTTTCTTTGGCTTTGGTAACGGCGGGCACTCCATCGGCTTTGGCAACCTGACCGAACACGGCGGCTTCTTTGCCGGCGGCTGGAAGGGCTTCCTGACCGCGCTCTGTATTGTCGTTGCCTCCTACCAGGGCGTTGAGCTTATCGGTATTACCGCCGGAGAAGCGAAGAATCCGCAGGTGACCCTGCGCAGCGCGGTCGGCAAAGTTCTGTGGCGTATCCTTATTTTTTACGTAGGCGCGATTTTCGTCATTGTGACTATCTTCCCGTGGAATCAGATTGGCTCCGGCGGCAGCCCGTTCGTACTGACCTTCGCGAAGATTGGCATCACCGCCGCGGCGGGCATTATCAACTTTGTGGTTCTGACGGCCGCGCTTTCCGGCTGCAATAGCGGAATGTACAGCTGTGGCCGCATGCTCTACGCGCTGGCAAAAAACCGCCAGCTGCCGGCGGCAGTCGGCAAGGTCTCCCGCAACGGCGTACCGGCGGTCGGCGTCGCGCTGTCGATCCTGATCCTGCTGGTGGGCTCCTGCCTGAACTATATTATTCCCAACCCGCAGCGGGTGTTCGTCTACGTCTACAGCGCGAGCGTGCTGCCGGGTATGGTGCCGTGGTTTGTGATCCTGATTAGCCAGCTGCGTTTTCGCTGTGCGCATCAGGAGGCGATGGCCAGCCACCCGTTCCGCTCGCTGCTCTTCCCATGGGCGAACTATATTACGATGGCGTTTCTGGTTTGCGTGCTGATCGGCATGGGTTTTAACGAAGATACCCGGATGTCGCTGTTTGTCGGAATTCTTTTTCTGGCCCTGGTTACCCTTATTTATAAGGTTTTTGGCCTCGGGCGGCATGGAAATGTCGATAAAGCGGCTGAATAAGCAGCAAAGCGCATAAAGTGTGAGCAAACGGAAATTTTATTTAAAAAGGCACTAGACAGCGGGGGGGGAAGTCCGTAATATCCGACCCCGCAACGGCGCTAAGCGCCCGTAGCTCAGCTGGATAGAGCGCTGCCCTCCGGAGGCAGAGGTCTCAGGTTCGAATCCTGTCGGGCGCACCATTTAACCCGGTGCTTGAGCTGCGGTGGACTGTTTAAGACAGTGCCGCGTGAAAAGATTTGTAGTGGTGGCTATAGCTCAGTTGGTAGAGCCCTGGATTGTGATTCCAGTTGTCGTGGGTTCGAATCCCATTAGCCACCCCATTATTTGATAGAGTTGTGAATTGCGAAGGTGGCGGAATTGGTAGACGCGCTAGCTTCAGGTGTTAGTGTCCTTAGGATGTGGGGGTTCGAGTCCCCCCCCTCGCACCACGACTTTAAAGAATTGAACTAAAAATTCAAAAAGCAGTATATCGGCGAGTAGCGCAGCTTGGTAGCGCAACTGGTTTGGGACCAGTGGGTCGGAGGTTCGAATCCTCTCTCGCCGACCAATTTTGAACCCCGCTTCGGCGGGGTTTTTTGTTTTCTGATATCGCAAAAAATCCTCGTATCTCCCTGATTTAGAAAATAAAACCTCCCTGCTTCTACCACTATTATTTGTCCAGAAAACTCCCAATTCACCCTCAGGGGAGATGTCATCTCCACAGAACCTGTGCGATAATAAACGGGTAGATGCTCATTCCATCTCTTATGTTCGCCTTAGGGCCTCATAAACTCAGGAATGACGCAGAGCCGTTTACGGTGCTTATCGTCCACTGACAGATGTCGCCATTATCTGGTCTCATCAAACACCATGGACACGACGTTGAGTGAAGCACCCAATTTGTTGTCAAACAGACCTGTTTTAACGCCCGCCCTGATTATCAGTGCGGGCGTTTTTTTCTTTCAGGGGCTGGTAAGAAAAGGGCAGGGGATAAACGGAGAAGGCGGCGCGCAGAGAGAAGAGCGCTGTCGCCCCTGATGAGGCGACAGCGGCAGGGACGGCTACTGCGGCGTATTGTTCTGCAGGGTTAGCAGCAGGCCATCGCGGCGCAGAGTGGCGGCCTCTTCCGGCTGGTGCAGCCGGTCGAGCGTATCGGCCAGCCAGGCGTAGTCAAACGCATCCGGGCGCTGCTTCAGGGCGGCGCGGAACGCGATGCTGGCTTCCTGCCATTCGCCATGACGCATCAGCGATTGCCCCAGCGTACTCCACAGCAGCGGACGATCGCCGACGGCTTTGATCTGCTGGCGCAGCACTTTTTCCAGCTGTTCCGGATTGTTGGTCTTCAGGCGCGGGATAAGCATCACCAGGCGATCGTCATACTGCTTTTTCAGACCGTCGATAATAATCTGCTGCGCGGTATCGTGGTCATCGCTCTCGATGAGCAGATTGGCCATCGCCACCTGCAGCGCGACCTGGCCACGCGTTTTGCGGCTTTGGTTTTTCCACCATTCGCGCAGGCCTTCGCTGCCCCGATCGGCCAGCGTCTTATCCATTAAACCAATCCACGCCTGCTGCTCCAGCGCGGCGCGATGCTCTTCATCGCTGACGTTGGCTTTGGCCATCGACGGGATGATGTCCAGCAGCGAGTGCCAGGCGCCGGTGCGGGTGTAGGCCTGCTCCGCGAGACGCAGGACTTCAGGATGGCGGGGAGTGATTTCCAGCAGCTTATCAATACCGTGGCGCGCCGCATGATTTTCATTGCGCGCCAGCTGCAGGCGCACGCGGGCAATCTCTACCGGGATCAGATCGTCCCCGGCGAGCTCCGTTGCGCGCTCAAGATGCTGATTGGCGCGGGCTTCATCGCCGCGCTGCTGGGCCGCTTCCGCCGCCAGAAGATAGTTAACCACCGGCTGCTCGGCATGATCGGCATTTTTGGCCATCAGCTTTTCAACCTGCTGATAGTCGCCTTCCGCCAGTTTTAGCAGCGCCTGCTCGGTTTGCTTGCGCGCGCGGCGGCGTTTACGTCCTACGAACCAGCCGCGAGTATGGGCGCTGGTGCGAAAAATACGCCGCAGCAGCCATTCGATGGCAAACAGCACCACCATTGTGAGGATCAGTACGATCGCCAGACCGGTGACGCTGGTTTCAATGTTGTAGTTATCGGTTTGGATCAGCACGTAGCCCTGATGGCCGGAGATGATCGGACCGATAACGATCCCGGCGATCAGCAGTGCGAAGAGTAAGAGAATTTTCAACATGCGTTACTCTCCTTGTGGCGCAGGGGCTGGTGCCGGGGCGGGAGCCGGAGCACCGCTCTGCGCGACGGCGGGTTGTGCCATCAGGCTACGCACTCGCGTCTGCATCAGCTTCTCGAGTATGGCCTGACTCTGCAGATTTTCCGGTACGCTCATGGTGATGCTCTGCTGGCTCAGCTTATCGACTTCCTCAAGGAAGGCTTTGGTGGTGGCATCGTCAGTATCGTAATAGGCGCGAACCCAGGTCGATACGTTTTCCAGAGCCTGCTTGTACGTCTCTTCCTGGTGGCGCGGAACCGCCTGCGCGGCGACCAGCAGGCGGGAGCGAATATTCTCGCGCAGGTAGACGTCCTGGTTTGGCGCCAGCAGCGGCACTGCCGTTTCATCGCGGCGGCGGATGGTGATAAAGCTGTCCATAAAGCTCTGCCAGCTCTTCTGCAGGTTAATGCGCCACTCGCCGATTGAGCTGGACAGCTCTTCGCTGTCGGAATCCATCGGGGAGTCGTCGTCGTTATTATCCGCCAGACGCAGGTTGTCTATCTGATTAGCGAGCTGATTCACTTTGAGAATGATGCCGTCGTAGTCGACCTGGCTTACCGCCGAGAGCGAGGCGATATCGTCGGTGATGGCGCGGCGGGCGCCAATCAGGCTGGGGTCATTCATGTCGGCGAGGCTGGCATCGGCGCTTTTGAGCAGCGCGGCGGCGGTGGTGACGTCCTGATCGCTCCACAGCTTGCGTCCGGCAACTTTCACCAGGAAATCAGCCTGCGCCAGCAGCCAGGTTTTAGCGTCGCTCCCGGAGATAACGGCCACTTTCTGCTGCACTTCTTCCAGCTGCTTCGCCAGCACATCCTGCTGACTTTTGGCTGCGGTCAGCTGGTCAGCCTGCTGCCTGATGATGCCTTCGAGTTCGGTTTTTTGGCCTTCCTGCGATTTCTGCAGGGCCGCAATCTGCGCGGCTAATGCTGAGCTGGCCGCGTTCTGTCGGGATAGCTGCTGCTTGTGCACGCTGTACAGACCCACGCCGGCGGCGAGGGCAATAGCGATAGCGACCGCGCTCAAAACAAGACTGGTTTTATTCCCGCCCTTTTCCTTCCCGGTTTTCTCTGGCTGTGGCGTCTTTTCCACGGCCTCCCTGGTCTCTTCAACCACGGCGGATTGATTTTGTTGTTCCGTCATTATGGCTTCCAATGTTGAGAGTTATTGTAATGCGCGTAGCAGCGTATCGTTGTCGGCGCTTTCGGCAACCTGGATATCCTGCCAGCCCAATTCCCGTGCCTGCTGGGCCAGGCGCTCGCTGACAACTAAAATGCGACAGCGGAGGAGCCACCGTTCTCGATACCATTGCGGGATCAGCGTCCAAAGCTGTTGCAGCATCTCACCGCTGGTGACGACCAGCGTGGAGACGCCGCGAGACTGCCAGCGCATTGCTTCTTCTGCACCATCATAATGCTTTGCACAACGTTGATAGCACTCACAAAAAGTGACATCAGCGCCGCGCTCGCGGAGCGTTTCGCCGAGTAATTCCCGGCCGCCGTTGCCGCGAAGCAGGAGGGCCTTCTTACCAGCAATGTTTTGTAATTCAGGTAATTGTAGCAAGACTTCGCTGATTTCCCGATCTAATGGGTAGCGAATATTCTGGCTGCTGACCTTATGCAGGGTCAGCGCCGTGGTGCGGCCAATGGCAAAATAGCCGGGAGCCAGCGGCCAGCGCAGGCCCTGCTGCTGCAGGCGAGCGTGGGCAAACTCCACGGCGTGCTGCGAGAGGGCGAACAATAGATCGCCCGCGGAGAGGGCCGCCAGCCGGTCGCCGAGCGTGTGCAGCTCGCGGCCGGGCGTAAATTCAATCAGTGGAAAGCTCCAGGCCACGCGTCCCAGCCCGCGCAGGCGGCTGACCAGCTCTTCGCCCTGCGGCAGCGGACGGGTGACCAGGATACTCATCGTGGTGCTTCTCCGGCATAAACGGCGGTCAGGATCTCCCGGGCACCGTTATCCAGCAGCTCTTCCGCCAGAGAGACGCCAAGGCGCTCGGCGTCTTCAGGGCGCCCGCGGCGTTCGCCGTGAACCAGCTGTGAACCGTCCGGCGCGCCGACTAGCGCGCGTAGCCACAGCTCGCCGTCAATAAGCTCGGCGTAGCTGCCGATCGGCACCTGACAGCCGCCCTCAAGGCGGGTGTTCATCGCCCGCTCGGCGCGAACCCGTATCGCCGTTGGCGTATGGTTCAGCGGCGCCAGCAGCGCCTGCGTCCACTCGTCGTCAAGGCGGCACTCAATGCCGACTGCGCCCTGCCCGACGGCGGGGAGAGATTGTTCTGGGCTTAACGGCTGGCGAATACGCGCTTCGAGCCCGAGGCGTAGCAGCCCCGCCGCGGCGAGAATAATCGCGTCATACTCACCGCTATCCAGTTTGCCCAAACGGGTACCGACGTTACCGCGCAGGGAACGAATCTGCAGATCCGGGCGCCGTGCGGCCAGCTGACACTGGCGGCGTAAACTTGATGTGCCAACGATGCTGCCCTGAGGCAGCGCGTCAATAGAGGCATAGTGATTTGAGACAAAAGCGTCGCGCGGATCTTCTCGCTCACAAATCGTTACCAGCCCGAGGCCCTCGGGAAACTCGACGGGAACATCCTTCATAGAATGGACGGCGATATCGGCGCGCCCTTCCATAATGGCAAGCTCTAACTCTTTGACAAACAGGCCCTTGCCACCCACTTTTGCGAGGGGTGTATCAAGGAGCACGTCGCCGCGAGTGACCATTGGCACCAGTTCAACCTTGAGCTGCGGATGGCAGGACTCAAGGCGCTCTTTCACATAATGCGCCTGCCATAGCGCAAGTGGGCTTTGCCTTGTGGCAATTTTCAAAACTTTGTCTAACATGCTTGTTACCGTCATTGTCGACCACAAACCATCCTAACATTGTTGTCTTATGGATGTTAGTTTTGTGGGTCAGGGCCTCGGCCATCTCTTTATTGGCCTTTTATGCGCATACCGGTTGCCGAACCGTAGAGAGGAATTTACACGCAGTAAACGGTGCTACACTTGTATGTAGCGCATCTTTCTTTACGGTCAATCAGCAAGGTGTTAGATTGATCACGTTTTAAACCATTTGTCCGTCAGCAGTTCATCACAACCACACCGACGACGAATGGTGACGGTTTTTGTTGAAATACTGAAACCCGGTACTGGCTATGGTACGTCGGGTTTTTGAACATCAGGCGATATGTCTTGTACCTCTATATTGAGACACTGAAACAGAGACTGGATGCCATCAACCAACTGCGCGTAGATCGCGCGCTTGCTGCCATGGGACCCGCTTTTCAGCAGGTTTACAGTCTACTGCCGACATTACTACATTATCATCACCCGTTGATGCCGGGTTACCTTGACGGTAACGTTCCCCGAGGCATTTGCCTTTACACGCCTGATGAAACCCAACGCCACTACCTTGACGAGCTTGAGCTAAACCGCGGAATGCTGACGCAGGAGCCGCCGAAAGGCGAGCTGCCGATTACCGGCGTTTACTCCATGGGCAGCACCTCATCCGTCGGCCAAAGCTGCTCTTCCGACCTTGATATCTGGGTTTGCCACCAGGCCTGGCTCGATACCGACGAGCGCCAGCTGCTGCAGCGTAAATGCAGCCTGCTGGAGAGCTGGGCGGCGTCGCTTGGCGTGGAAGTCAGCTTCTTCCTGATCGATGAAAACCGCTTCCGCCATAACGAAAGCGGCAGCCTGGGCGGCGAAGACTGCGGCTCTACGCAGCATATCCTGCTGCTGGACGAATTTTACCGCACCGCCGTGCGCCTTGCCGGCAAGCGTATTCTGTGGAACATGGTGCCGTGCGACGAAGAAGAGCACTATGACGATTACGTCATGAGCCTCTACGCGCAGGGCGTGCTGACGCCGAACGAATGGATGGATCTCGGCGGCCTGAGCTCGCTGTCGGCGGAAGAGTACTTCGGCGCCAGCCTGTGGCAGCTGTATAAAAGCATTGATTCGCCTTATAAAGCGGTGCTGAAAACGCTGCTGCTGGAAGCCTATTCCTGGGAATACCCCAATAACCGCCTGCTGGCGAAAGATATTAAACAGCGCCTGCACGACGGCGAGATCGTTTCCTTCGGTCTCGATCCCTACTGCATGATGCTGGAACGCGTCACGATCTACCTGCAGGCCATCGAGGACGAGACGCGCCTCGACCTGGTACGCCGCTGTTTCTACCTGAAAGTGTGCGAAAAGCTGAGCCGCGAGCGCGCCTGCGTGGGCTGGCGTCGCGAGGTGGTGAGCCACCTGGTGAAAGAGTGGGGCTGGGATGAAAAGCGTCTGGCGATGCTGGACAACCGGGCCAACTGGAAGATCGACGAAGTACGCAAAGCGCACAACGAACTGCTTGATGCGATGATGCAGAGCTACCGCAACCTGATTCGGTTTGCGCGTCGCAACAACCTCAGCGTTTCCGCCAGCCCGCAGGATATTGGCGTGCTGACCCGCAAGCTGTACGCGGCGTTTGAAGCGCTGCCGGGGAAAGTGACCCTGGTGAACCCGCAGATATCGCCGGATCTCTCCGAACCGAATCTGACCTTTATCCACGTGCCGCCGGGCCGCGCTAACCGCACCGGATGGTATGTCTATAACCGCGCGCCGGATATGGAATCGATCGTTAGCCATCAGCCGCTGGAATATAACCGCTATCTGAACAAGCTGGTGGCATGGGCGTGGTTTAACGGCCTGCTGACGTCACGCACCCGCTTGTTTATTAAGGGCAACGGCATTGTCGACCTGGCGAAGCTGCAGGAGATGGTGGCCGATGTTTCTCACCACTTCCCGCTGCGTCTGCCTTCGCCTACGCCGAAAGCGCTGTATAGCCCCTGCGAAATCCGCCATCTGGCGATTATCGTTAACCTTGAATACGATCCGACCGCCGCGTTCCGCAATCAGGTGGTGCATTTTGACTTCCGCAAGCTGGACGTATTTAGCTTTGGCGAAGAGCAGAAGTGCCTGATAGGCAGCGTGGATCTGCTGTATCGCAACTCGTGGAACGAAGTGCGAACCCTGCACTTCAACGGCGAGCAGGCGATGATCGAAGCGCTGAAGACCATTCTGGGCAAAATGCACCAGGACGCGGCGCCGCCGGATAGCGTAGAAGTGTTCTGCTACAGCCAGCATCTGCGCGGGCTCATCCGCACTCGCGTGCAGCAGCTGGTCTCCGAGTGCGTTGAGCTACGCCTCTCCAGTACCCGTCAGGACACCGGCCGCTTCAAGGCGCTGCGCGTCTCAGGGCAGACGTGGGGCCTGTTCTTCGAACGTCTTAACGTCTCGGTGCAGAAGCTGGAAAATGCCATTGAATTCTATGGCGCTATCTCGCACAACAAGCTGCACGGTCTGTCGGTTCAGGTAGAAACCAACCACGTCAGGCTGCCGCAGGTGGTGGATGGCTTTGCCAGCGAAGGGATTATTCAGTTCTTCTTTGAAGAGGCGGATAACGACAGCGGGTTTAATATCTATATTCTCGACGAGAGCAACCGCGCCGAGGTTTACCATCACTGTGAAGGCAGTAAAGAGGAGCTGGTACGCGACGTTAGCCGCTTCTACTCCTCCTCGCACGACCGGTTCACCTACGGCTCCAGCTTTATCAACTTCAACCTGCCGCAGTTCTATCAGATCGTTGACGTTGACGGCCGGCCGCAGGTCATTCCCTTCCGTAGCCAGGCCATCGGTGCCGTGACGGCACCGGTCAATCAGGATGCCGCGGCGTCGCCGATGCTCCAGCAGCACTACTCCTGATATCGCGTCCTGATATCGCGAAGTATTCCCCGGCTGCGCGCAGCGTACCGGGGATACCGATGAGCGTAGTCAGCTAGCCAGCTAGCCCGCTTTAACGGAAGCTCACCGCTTCGCCTGCCTGATGCGTTGCCGCCTGCTCCAGCAGATCCCAGAAGGTTTCGCCGCTGCGATCGCAGATCCACTCGTCGCCTTTGAGGTCAAAATGGTAGCCGCCCTGCTTGGTCGCCAGCCAGACCTGATGCAGCGGTTCCTGACGGTTAATAATGATTTTGCTGCCGTTTTCAAAGCTAATGGTCAGCACGCCGCCGTTAATTTCACAATCGATATCGCTATCGCCGTCCCACTCGTCCAGGCGCTCTTCGATAGTCATCCACAGGCTGTCGGCCAGGCGATGGAATTCACTGTCATTCATGGTTCTACCCTGCTTTTTTGAAGATGGCGGCAGTATAGCGCGAAACAAAAGCGCGCGCAGTCGGATGCTAAACGCTTGCTTTTACGTCTTCTCCTGCGATGATAGAAAGCAGAAAGAATGACTCACGGGCAACTATCAATGAAAAACGTTTTTCCTACGCTTGCCGTTCTGCTGGCGATCTTCAGCCTCACCGGCTGTGGTCTGAAGGGGCCGCTCTATTTCCCACCGGCGGATAAAACGGCACCGCCGCCGACTAAACCGGTCGATAGCGGTATCCAGAGCGCGACGCCGGATCGTAACGATCGCGGCGATAGCGGTGGCCCGACCCAGGTAGACTACTGACGCTACTCCCCGGGACGAACGGCCTGCCGTCCTCCTGAAACGCAAATTAGTTAGAGTACAGATGATGCAGTTTTCTAAGATGCATGGCCTGGGTAACGACTTTATGGTCGTTGACGCGGTAACACAGAATGTTTTTTTCTCTCCGGAGCTGATTCGCCGGCTGGCAGACCGGCATCTTGGCGTGGGCTTCGATCAGCTGCTGGTTGTCGAGCCGCCCTACGATCCGGATCTGGATTTTCATTACCGCATCTTTAACGCTGACGGCAGCGAAGTGTCGCAGTGCGGCAACGGCGCGCGTTGCTTTGCGCGGTTTGTACGTCTGAAAGGCCTGACCAATAAACGTGATATCCGCGTCAGCACGGCGAACGGTCGTATGGTATTAAGCGTAACGGAAGACGATCTGGTGCGCGTGAATATGGGCGAGCCGAACTTCGAGCCGTCCCAGGTCCCGTTCCGCGCGAACAAAGCGGAAAAGACCTATATTATGCGCGTCGCTGAGCAGACAGTATTGTGCGGCGTGGTCTCAATGGGGAACCCGCACTGCGTCATCCAGGTCGATGATGTGGAAACCGCGGCGGTGGAAACGCTTGGCCCGGTGATGGAAAGCCACGAACGCTTCCCGGAACGCGCGAACATCGGTTTTATGCAGATAGTCGAGCGTCATCGCATTCGCCTGCGGGTCTTTGAACGCGGCGCGGGCGAGACTCAGGCCTGCGGCAGCGGCGCCTGTGCGGCGGTCGCGGTCGGTATCCAACAGGGGCTGCTGGCCGAGGAAGTACGCGTGGAATTACCAGGCGGGCGTCTTGATATCGCCTGGAAAGGCCCGGGTCAACCGTTGTTTATGACTGGCCCGGCGGCACACGTCTACGACGGATTTATTCATTTATGAAACAACTCGGGGAAGAACAGCAGGATACGATCGGCGCGCTGGATGACCGTGCGGTGGTGGACTATCTGTTGCAACATCCTGAATTCTTTATTCGTAATGCCGCTCTTGTGGAGCACATGCAGGTTCCTCACCCGGTTCGGGGGACCGTTTCTCTGGTCGAGTGGCACATGGCTCGCGCACGTAATCATATCAACGTGCTGGAAGAGAACATGTCGCTGCTGATGGAGCAGGCGACGGCCAACGAAAGCCTGTTTCAGCGGCTCCTCCATCTGCAGACGCGGCTGGCGGCGGCAGAAAGCCTCGATGAGATGCTCAATCGCTTTCATCGCTGGGCCCGCGAGCTCGGCCTGGCCGGCGCGACGGTGCGTCTGTTCCCCGACAGCTGGCGGCTCGGCGCGCCCTCAAAATTCACCCACCTTGCGTTGACCCGACAGGCCTTTGAACCCGTGCGCATTCAGCGTCTCAGGCAGGAGCGCCACTACCTCGGTCCGCTGAACGGACCGGAGCTGCTGGTGGTGCTGCCGGAGGCGAAAGCCATCGGCTCGGTGGCGATGTCGCTGCTGGGCGGCGATGATGCGCCCGGCGTTATGCTGTTCAGCAGCCGCGATGCGCAGCACTATCAGCAGGGGCAGGGCACACAGCTGCTTCAGGAAATTGCCCTGATGCTGCCAGGCCTGCTGGAGCGCTGGGTTGAACGCGCATGACCGACTCTCCGCTGTTTACCGCCGTTGCCCGCTTCCTGCGCTATCTTGGCGTGGAGCGTCAGCTTAGCCCGATTACGCTGCTTAACTACCGACGCCAGCTTGATGCGCTGGTGGCGCTGGCTGAAAACGCCGGCTTAAAAAGCTGGCAGCAGTGCGATGCGGCTCAGGTGCGCGGTCTGGCGGTGCGGAGTCGAAAACAGGGGCTGGGCCCGGCAAGCCTGGCGCTGCGCCTCTCGGCGTTGCGCAGCTTCTTTGACTGGCTGGTGGCGCAGGGTGAGCTGACCGCCAACCCGGCAAAGGGAATTTCGGCGCCTAAAATACCGCGCCATTTACCGAAAAATATCGACGTCGACGACGTTAACCGCCTGCTGGATATCGATCTAAACGATCCGCTGGCGGTACGCGACCGGGCGATGCTGGAAGTGATGTACGGCGCGGGCCTGCGTCTTTCTGAGCTGGTGAACCTCGACATTAAGCACCTCGACCTGGAGTCAGGAGAGGTGTGGGTGATGGGGAAAGGCAGCAAAGAGCGCCGCCTGCCGATTGGCCGCAGCGCGGTGGCGTGGATTGAGCACTGGCTGGATCTACGCGGCCTCTTCGGCACCGATGACGATGCGCTGTTTTTGTCGAAGCTTGGCAAACGCATCTCCGCGCGCAATGTTCAAAAGCGTTTTGCCGAGTGGGGAATTAAGCAGGGGCTGAACAGCCACGTTCATCCGCACAAGCTGCGCCACTCCTTTGCCACGCATATGCTGGAATCGAGCGGCGATCTGCGCGGCGTGCAGGAGCTGCTGGGCCATGCCAATCTCTCCACCACTCAAATCTATACCCATCTTGACTTTCAACACCTTGCCTCGGTGTACGATGCGGCGCATCCGCGCGCCAAACGGGGGAAATAATGCGTTTTTACCGACCTCTGGGCCAGATTTCAGCACTGACGTTTGACCTGGACGATACCCTTTACGACAACCGCCCGGTCATCGACCGGACGCTGCACGAGTCGCTGGCCTTCGTGCGCAGCTACCACCCTTCGCTGAGCCAGTTTGACGCCCATCACCTGCAGCAGCTGCGCCAGACGCTGCTGGAGACCGAGCCGGATATTTACCACGACGTGACCGAATGGCGACGGCGTGCTCTGGTGCTGGGAATGGTGAACGCCGGACTCTCTGCCGCGCAGGCCGAATCCGGCGCCGATGCGGCGATGGCGAACTTTGCCCACTGGCGCAGCCTGATTGACGTACCGCAGGAAACCCACGATACCCTGGCCGCGCTGGCGGAGAAGTGGCCGCTGGTGGCGGTGACTAACGGCAATGCGCAGCCGGAACTGTTCGGCCTGAGCGACTATTTCCGCTTTGTGCTGCGCGCCGGGCCGGACGGGCGTTCTAAGCCGTTTGCCGATATGTATCATCTGGCGGCGGAGCGTCTGGCGCTGCCGCTGGGGCAGATACTCCACGTCGGCGATGACCTGACCACCGACGTGGCGGGTGCTATCCGCTGCGGCATGCAGGCCTGCTGGATTAAGCCGCAGGGCGCCGACCTGATGCACACCACCGACAGCCGGCTGCTGCCGCACATTGAAATTTCGCGGTTGGCATCTCTGACCTCGCTGATATAATCACCATTAGTTCTGTATATATTAACAGTATGCCCGCCAGGCTAAGCGCTGCCGGGCTGCTCATTTCCGGCGGTGCCAATGGACGTTTCTTACCTGCTCGACAGCCTTAATGATAAACAGCGTGAAGCCGTCGCGGCCTCGCGCACCAATATGCTGGTTCTGGCTGGAGCGGGCAGCGGTAAGACCCGCGTACTGGTGCATCGCATTGCCTGGCTTATCAGCGTAGAAAACTGTTCGCCCTACTCCATTATGGCGGTGACCTTTACCAACAAAGCGGCGGCGGAAATGCGCCATCGTATCGGCCAGCTGATGGGCACCACCCAGGGCGGCATGTGGGTAGGCACCTTCCACGGCCTGGCGCACCGTCTGCTGCGTGCCCACCATCTTGATGCCGGGCTGCCGCAGGATTTCCAGATCCTCGATAGCGAAGATCAGCTGCGCCTGCTGAAGCGGCTGATCAAAGCGATGAACCTCGACGAGAAGCAGTGGCCGCCGCGCCAGGCGATGTGGTACATCAACAGCCAAAAAGATGAGGGGCTGCGCCCGCACCATATCCAGAGCTACGGCAATCCGGTGGAGCAGACCTGGCAGAAGGTGTATCAGGCCTACCAGGAAGCCTGCGATCGCGCAGGGCTGGTGGATTTTGCCGAGCTGCTGCTGCGCGCGCACGAGCTGTGGCTCAACAAGCCGCATATTCTTCAGCACTACCGCGAACGCTTTACCAATATCCTCGTCGACGAATTCCAGGATACCAACAATATTCAGTATGCCTGGATCCGTCTGCTGGCGGGCGATAGCGGCAAGGTGATGATCGTCGGCGATGATGACCAGTCGATCTACGGCTGGCGCGGCGCGCAGGTTGAGAATATCCAGCGCTTCCTGACCGATTTCCCCGGCGCTGAGACCATTCGCCTGGAGCAGAACTACCGCTCAACCAACAATATCCTCAGCGCCGCCAACGCCCTGATTGAAAATAACAGCGGACGTCTGGGCAAGAAGCTGTGGACCGACGGCGCCGACGGCGAACCGATCTCCCTGTACTGCGCCTTTAACGATCTCGACGAAGCGCGTTTCGTGGTTAACCGGATTAAAACCTGGCAGGAAAACGGCGGGGCGCTGGAGCAGTGCGCCATCCTTTACCGCAGCAACGCCCAGTCGCGCGTGATGGAAGAAGCGCTGCTGCAGGCCAGCATGCCGTACCGTATTTACGGCGGCATGCGCTTCTTCGAACGTCAGGAGATCAAAGATGCGCTCTCCTACCTGCGCCTGATTGCCAATCGCAACGATGACGCCGCGTTTGAGCGCGTGGTCAATACGCCGACCCGCGGCATCGGCGATCGCACCCTGGACGTGGTGCGCCAAACGTCGCGCGACCGCCAGCTGACGCTGTGGCAGGCGTGCCGCGAGCTGCTGAAAGATAAAGCCCTCGCGGGCCGCGCCGCCAGCGCCCTGCAGCGCTTTATGGAGCTGATCGATGCGCTGGCGCAGGAGACGGCGGATATGCCGCTGCACGTCCAGACCGACCGGGTGATTAAAGATTCCGGCCTGCGCATCATGTACGAGCAGGAGAAGGGCGAAAAAGGCCAGACGCGTATCGAGAACTTAGAAGAGCTGGTGACGGCAACGCGCCAGTTCAGCTACAACGATGAAGATGAGGATTTAATGCCGCTGCAGGCGTTCCTTTCTCATGCCGCGCTGGAGGCGGGCGAAGGGCAGGCTGATACCTGGCAGGATGCGGTCCAGCTGATGACCCTGCACTCGGCGAAAGGTCTGGAGTTCCCGCAGGTGTTTATCGTCGGCGTGGAGGAGGGGATGTTCCCGAGCCAGATGGCGCTCGACGAGGGCGGACGCCTGGAAGAAGAGCGGCGCCTTGCCTACGTGGGCGTAACCCGCGCGATGCAGAAGCTCACGCTGACCTACGCCGAAACCCGTCGCCTGTACGGCAAAGAGGTTTACCATCGTCCGTCGCGTTTCATCGGCGAGCTGCCGGAGGCGTGCGTGGAAGAGGTGCGCCTGCGCGCCACGGTGAGTCGTCCGGTGAGCCATCAGCGCATGGGCACGCCGATGGCGGAGAACGATACCGGCTACAAACTGGGTCAGCGCGTGCGGCATCCGAAATTCGGTGAAGGCACCATCGTGAATCTGGAAGGCAGCGGCGAGCATAGCCGTCTGCAGGTGGCTTTCCAGGGGCAGGGCATCAAATGGCTGGTGGCGGCCTATGCGCGGCTGGAAACAGTGTAACAGTAAGAAAAGTATCGTTTTTTTGTAATAATCTGCTAGCCTTATATGCTAAAGGGCAGGATTTGCTCTTTAGCGTTTCGTTGCGTGTTGACGCCGTTTTTGCGCTGGCGTAACATGCGCGCACGATTACGCTAAGAGGACATTCGCCTTGGACACACCCAGTAGATGCTGGCTCAACTTCCTGTCCGTCAGGAACAACTCCTAAGGCTATCCTCTTATGCTGATAGCCTTAGCGGTTGTCAGCGACCCGTCATTCCCGTCGCTCTGAGTCAGGCTTAATGGTCTGAAACCCCTTTTGTTTCTGTGTGCCCACCGAACTGTCCGATAATTTTTTTGCATTGGGAGTCCCGGTCATGCTGAGCGCATTTCAACTGGAAAATAATCGTCTGACGCGCCTGGAAGCCGACGAGATCAAGCACCTTGCCAGCTCGGTGTGGGTCGATCTGGTCGAGCCTGACGATGAAGAACGTAGCCGCGTGCAGACGGAACTGGGTCAGAACCTGGCAACCCGTCCGGAGCTGGAAGATATCGAAGCGTCGGCGCGTTTCTTCGAAGATGAAGACGGTTTACACATTCACTCATTTTTCTTCTTTGAAGATGCAGAGGATCACGCCGGCAACTCCACGGTGGCGTTTACCATCCGCGAAGGGCGCCTTTTTACCCTGCGCGAGCGTGAGCTACCCGCATTCCGTCTCTACCGCATGCGCGTGCGCAACCAGTCAATGGTTGATGGTAACGCCTACGAGCTGCTGCTCGATCTGTTCGAAACAAAAATCGAACAGCTGGCGGATGAAATTGAAAATATCTACAGCGACCTGGAAAAGCTGAGCCGGGTGATTATGGAAGGTCGCCAGGGCGACGAGTACGATGACGCGCTCTCTACCCTGGCGGAACAGGAAGATATCGGCTGGAAGGTGCGCCTGTGCCTGATGGATACCCAGCGTGCGCTGAACTTCCTCGTGCGCAAGGCGCGCTTGCCGGCGGGCCAGCTGGAGCAAGCGCGTGAGATCCTGCGAGATATCGAATCGCTGCTGCCGCATAACGAATCGCTGTTCCAGAAGGTGAACTTCCTGATGCAGGCGGCGATGGGCTTTATCAACATCGAGCAGAACCGCATCATCAAGATCTTCTCGGTGGTCTCCGTAGTCTTCCTGCCGCCAACCCTGGTGGCATCAAGCTATGGGATGAACTTTGAGTTTATGCCTGAGCTGCACTGGAGCTTTGGTTATCCGGGGGCGATCGTCTTTATGATGCTGGCCGGCCTGGCGCCATACCTCTACTTTAAGCGTAAAAACTGGCTTTAAAACAATAAATTATATCAAAACCGGCTGCCTTATAAGGTGGCCGTTTTTTTTCGCCTTTATGTCAGCCGCCGCGCCGGAGAACGGAAACAGGCTGTGATTATTGCGAGTGACTTAATTCTCTACGCATCATAAGTGTGGGCAATAAGTCACATAACGGCTGAGGGATAATTGTTACCATCGCAATATTCCCAATAAAAAAAAGGTGAAATTTTAGAATGAAAAGTATCTTTACACTACCCTTCCTGGCCCTTGCCTGCCTCTCCCTTAATGCACATGCTGTTGAAAAACTTGCTGGTAATGAGATTCTTGCGGTTCAAAAAGGCGGCGTTGCGGATAAGGTCTACGCCGAGAATTATCCTCAGCTGAAGATTGCGACCTATAACATCGGCAAGAATGAAGCTTCCGATAACGTGGCGGATTTTACCTCACTCAATTTAGCGATTAAGCACATTGGCGCCGATATTATTGCGGTTCCGGAGGTCGATAATAAAACCGGCAGAAGCCAAAAGATCGATCAGCTAAAAACTATCGCGGACGCCAACCACTATCACTATGCCTTCGGCAAGGCGCTGGATTTCGACGGCGGAGAATATGGCGTCGGTATTCTGTCCAAATATAAAATTGACCACACCCAGGTGATTAAGCTGCCGTCGGGGGATGCCGAGCAGCGAATCGCGCTGCTGGCGCAAATCGCCGTTCCCGGCTTTGACAGCCCGGTGCTGGTGATGGTGACCCATCTCGACTGGCAGAAGGATCCGACGATGCGCGTGGAGCAGGTTCGCCATCTTCTGGACGTGAGCATCGGCGATGCCCCATCCGACTTTAAAGATATCGCCTCATCGATCAAAATCCTCGCGGGTGATTTTAACTCCACGCACGATGAGCAGCCGTTAAAAGAGGTGGGTTATTTCTTTAACCCCGTAATGAAGCAGGGGACGGATTACCGCACCTGGCCCGCGGTTAACCCGGCAATCGATATTGACCATATTTTTACCTTCAAGGGGCAAAAATGGAATGTGAAAAAAATCGAGGTGCCGCATAACTCGCCGGCCTTTGCCTGGTCATCCGCCAGCGATCATTTACCCCTGATTGCCGAGCTGGAGCTCACCGAGCAGTAAAAATAACGCGCCGGCCTCTGTGGATGAGAGGCTGGCGCGTGATGCGGACGCGACGACGTTAAGCCCGACGCAGCCGGCGCTGGGTGTACAGCGCGTCGACGATAAATACCGCCAGCGCGACCCAGATAAAGGCGAAGGTGACCATCTTATCTGCCCCCGGAACTTCCCCGTAAAACAGCACCGCCAGCAGGAACATCAGCGTTGGGCCAATGTACTGGAAAAAGCCCAGCGTGGAGAGACGCAGGCGGGTGGCCGCGCCGGTAAAGCACAGCAGCGGGATAGTGGTCACGACGCCGGCAGCCATCAGCAGCAGGTTCAGCGACCACGGGTTTTGGCCCATATGGCTGGTGGGGCTATCGGCAATACCGAACAGGTAAAGGGCGGCAACCGGCAGCAGCCACAGGGTTTCAAACAGCATCCCGGTTTGGGCATCAACGGCAATCTTCTTGCGCACCAGCCCGTAGAAGGCAAAGCTAAACGCCAGTCCGAGGGCAATTATCGGCAGCGAGCCAAAGGTCCATAGCTGCACCAGCACCCCGCAGAACGCCAGCAATACCGCCAGCCACTGCATGCGGCGAAAACGTTCGCCGAGGAAAAGCATCCCCAGCACAATGTTGACCAGCGGGTTAATAAAGTAGCCCAGGCTGGCTTCCAGCATATGGTGGTTATTCACCGACCAGATGAAGAGCAGCCAGTTGCCGCCAATCAGCACCGCCGACAGCGCCAGCAGGAGCACCTTTTTTGGCGTCTGCAGCAGCTTTCTCACCTGCGGCCACTGGCGGCTAAGGCTGATAAGCGCCAGCATAAAGAAGAAGGACCAGATCACGCGGTGAGTCAGAATTTCATCTGCGGGAACGTAGTAGATAAGCTTGAAATATGCGGGTGCAATACCCCAGATAAAATAGGCGGCAAGAGCCAGAATAACGCCAAGCCGCGTTTGTTTTGCATCCATCGGTAAAATCCGTTACGCCAAAACAGCGATGTTACTCGATTTACGCCGATCAACCCACCATATACGTCGCCGTGGCGCTGGCGATATAAACCTGATCTTCGTTATGTAATTCTACGCGGGCGACCGCCACTTTATTCCCGGCGCGCAGCAGGCTGCTGGTGGCGGTGAAGTGCTCTCCGCGGCCCGGCCGCAGGTAGTCGACGCGCAGGTCGATGGTGCCCATACGCGACAGGCGCTGGCGCAGCTCTTCTTCGTTAATGGTCTCATGGCGGGTCAGCGTACTGCCGACGCACACCAGGCCGGCGGCAACGTCCAGCGCTGAGGCGATCACGCCGCCGTGCAGAATGCTTTGCGCCCAGTTGCCGACCATCATAGGCTGGTTTTTAAAGCTCAGCTGGGCGAACTCTTTTTCGTAACGCTCCAGCTTCAGGCCTAAGGCGCGGTTAAACGGCATATGGTTGACAAAAATTTCTCCCACCAGCTTTAGGGCGGCTTCGGAAGTGAGTTCAGACATAGCGGGTGTATCCATTCGTTAATGAGATGTTGATTTTATGCCTCTAAAATATTGATTTCCACTTTCGGAACGGATAACCGAGCAGGGAGTCGATAAACAGGTAAAATAAGCCCGGTGTAAAATAGAAATAAAAATCACTCTTTCAGGAGAACAGTAATGCGTATCTCTTTGGCCTGGCTGCTGGCGCTGGTTGCGCTCCCGGCCGGCGTTCTGGCGCAGGACGCGCCGATTAATCATCAGATCCACGATACTCCCGCGGTGCGCGGCAGCATTATCGCTAACCTGCTGCAGGATCATGATAATCCGTTCCTGCTCTATCCCTATGAGAGCAACTATTTGCTCTATACGTGGAGCAGCGATATCAACAAGGAAGCGATCTCCAGCTATGACTGGGCCGAAAATGCCCGCAAGGATGAGGTGAAGTTCCAGCTCAGCCTCGCCTTCCCGCTGTGGCGGGGGATCCTCGGTGATAATTCGCTGCTCGGTGCCTCCTATACGCAGAAATCCTGGTGGCAGCTCTCAAACAGCAAGGAGTCCGCGCCGTTTCGCGAAACGAACTATGAGCCGCAGCTGTTCCTCGGCTTTGCGACGGATTATCGGCTTGCCGGCTGGACGCTGCGCGATATTGAGGTAGGCTATAACCACGACTCCAACGGCCGCTCCGATCCCACCTCCCGCAGCTGGAATCGCCTGTATACCCGCCTGATGGCGCAAAACGGCAACTGGCTGGTGGAAGTGAAGCCCTGGTACGTTATCGGCAGCACCGATGATAATCCGGACATCACCAAATATATGGGCTATTACCGGCTCAAAGTTGGCTATCAGCTAGGCGATGCCATCCTCAGCGCGCAGGGGCAATATAACTGGAATACCGGCTACGGCGGCGCAGAGGTTGGCGTCAGCTATCCGATTACCCGCCACGTGCGTTTTTATACCCAGGTCTACAGCGGCTATGGCGAGTCGCTCATCGACTATAACTTTAACCAGACGCGCGTCGGTGTCGGCGTGACGCTCAACGATCTGTTTTAATCGTTGCACTCTGGCTCACGGGCGCTGAAAATAGCGCCTGTTTTTCTTTTCAGGCAGACGGGGTCAATGTGGCACAGGCGGAAGTATTGAATCAAACATTGCTGGCAAAGCAGGTTTTACAGGAAACCTTCGGCTACCAGCAGTTCCGCCCGGGTCAGGAAACCATTATCGACACGGCGCTGGAAGGGCGTGATTGCCTGGTCGTGATGCCAACCGGCGGCGGCAAATCGCTGTGCTATCAGGTGCCGGCGCTGGTACTGGGCGGCCTGACGGTGGTGGTATCGCCGCTGATCTCGCTAATGAAAGATCAGGTCGATCAGCTGCTGGCGAACGGCGTGTCGGCGGCCTGCCTGAACTCAACCCAGAGCCGCGAGCAGCAGCAGGAGGTCATGGCCGGCTGCCGCAGCGGACAGATTCGCCTGCTCTACATCGCCCCTGAACGCCTGATGCTGGATAATTTCCTCGAGCATCTCAGCCACTGGAACTTGTCGATGCTGGCGGTGGATGAGGCGCACTGCATTTCCCAGTGGGGGCATGATTTCCGTCCGGAATACGCCGCCCTGGGGCAGCTGCGTCAGCGGATGCCGCAAATCCCGTTTATGGCGCTGACCGCCACCGCCGATGACACCACCCGTCGCGATATCGTTCGCCTGCTGGGGCTGAACGACCCGCTGATTCAGGTCAGCAGCTTCGATCGCCCCAACATCCGCTATATGCTGATGGAAAAATTTAAGCCGCTGGACCAGCTGATGCGCTACGTGCAGGACCAGCGCGGCAAGTCGGGCATTATTTACTGCAACAGCCGCTCGAAAGTAGAAGATACCGCCGCGCGCCTGCAAAGCCGCGGCGTCAGCGCGGCGGCCTACCACGCCGGGCTGGAGCATCAGGTCCGTGCCGATGTGCAGGAGAAGTTCCAGCGCGATGACCTACAAATCGTGGTGGCGACGGTGGCCTTCGGAATGGGCATCAATAAGCCGAACGTCCGCTTTGTGGTGCACTTTGATATTCCCCGTAACATTGAGTCCTACTATCAGGAAACCGGCCGCGCCGGGCGTGATGGCCTGCCGGCGGAGGCAATGCTGTTTTACGATCCGGCCGATATGGCGTGGCTGCGCCGCTGCCTTGAGGAGAAGCCCGCCGGGCCGCTGCTGGATATTGAACGCCATAAGCTGAACGCCATGGGGGCCTTTGCCGAGGCGCAAACCTGCCGCCGCCTGGTGCTGCTGAACTACTTTGGCGAAGGGCGTCAGGAGCCGTGCGGCAACTGCGATATCTGCCTTGACCCGCCGAAGCAGTACGACGCGTTAATGGATGCGCGCAAGGCGCTGTCGACGATTTATCGCGTCAACCAGCGGTTCGGGATGGGCTACGTGGTGGAGGTTCTGCGCGGCGCCAATAACCAGCGTATTCGCGATATGGCCCACGATAAGCTGCCGGTTTACGGTATTGGTCGCGATCAGAGCCACGAGCACTGGGTGAGCGTGATTCGCCAGCTGATCCACCTCGGGCTGGTGACGCAGAATATCGCCCAGCACTCGGCGCTGCAGCTCACCGAAGCCGCTCGCCCGGTGCTGCGCGGCGAAGTTCCGCTACAGCTGGCGGTACCGCGCATCGTGGCGCTGAAGCCGAAAGCGATGCAAAAATCTTTCGGCGGCAACTACGATCGCAAGCTGTTTGCCAAGCTGCGCAAGCTGCGTAAAGCCATTGCCGACGAAGAGAATATCCCGCCCTATGTCGTCTTTAACGATGCGACGCTTATCGAAATGGCCGAGCAATCGCCGATTACCGCCGGCGAGATGCTCAGCGTCAACGGCGTCGGTACGCGCAAGCTGGAGCGCTTCGGTAAAGAGTTTATGTCGCTGATCCGCGCGCATGTTGATGGTGAAGAGGAGTAGTCAGGCGGGCGAAAAGGTGCCAGGATGTTCTCTTCATCCTTCAAGCTGCTCTGCGTTGACTGCGCTCACTCACCCTCGTCGCCGGCTGTTTTTCGCGCCTGGGAATGTCCTCATTTGTCACCCTGACGCATCTTGATCACTCTATTCCAGTGGGTTAACTATGCTGATGCTTTTTCTTACCGTCGCGCTGGTGCACATCATCGCGCTGATGAGTCCGGGCCCGGACTTCTTCTTCGTTTCGCAAACTGCCGTCAGCCGCTCGCGCAAAGAGGCGATGATGGGCGTACTCGGGATCACCTGCGGGGTCATGGTCTGGGCGGGCGTGGCGCTGCTCGGTCTGCACCTGATTATTGAAAAAATGGCCTGGCTGCACACCATTATTATGGTCGGCGGCGGGCTCTATCTCTGCTGGATGGGCTATCAGATGCTGCGCGGCGCGCTGAAAAAGAGCGAGGCACCCGCCGCAGAGCCGCAGGTTGAACTGGCCCGCAGCGGGCGTAGTTTCCTCAAAGGGCTGCTCACCAACCTGGCTAACCCGAAAGCGATTATCTACTTCGGCTCGGTTTTCTCGCTGTTTGTTGGCGATGACGTCGGTGCGGGCGAGCGCTGGGGTATTTTCCTGCTGATCGTCCTGGAAACGCTGGCGTGGTTTGCGGTCGTGGCCAGCCTGTTTGCGCTGCCGGCGATGCGCCGCGGCTACCAGCGGATGGCGAAGTGGATTGACGGCGTGGCCGGCGCGCTCTTCACCGGGTTTGGCATTCACCTGATTATTTCACGCTAAGTCCGAAGACCCGCCAGGCTGCGCCTGGCGGAGTTATTCACCTCAGGCGTGGCGTGCCGAAGCCAGCAGCGCGCCAACCAGCATAAACAGCGATCCAAAGACCTTGTTCAACGCCGTCATCTGCTTCGGCCCCTTAATCCATGCCGCAATGCGCTGCGCCAGGGTGGCATAGCCGATCATCACGATGATATCGACCACAATGGTAGTGACCCCCAGAACCAGATACTGCATCACCTGGGGCTGATGCGGCACGATAAACTGCGGGAACAGGGCCGCGAGGAACACGATGCTCTTCGGGTTGGTCAGATTAACGAAAACCGCCCGCTGGTATAATTTCCCCTGGGTTTGCGCCTTAGCCAGGGTGGTCAAGTTGATTGCCCCCGCGGCCCGCCACTGCTGAATGCCCAGCCAGATAAGATAGGCCGCACCCGCCCATTTCAATACTTCAAAGGCCAGCACCGAGCGGGAAAACAGCGTTCCCAGGCCAATACCCACCAGAACGATGTGAATCGCCAGCCCGGTCTGCAGGCCGGCAATCGAGGCCGTTGCCCCGCGGTAGCCGTGGCTGATTGAGGTGGTCATGGTATTAATCGCCCCTGAACCCGGGGACAGGCTGAGAATAATCGATGTCAGCAGATAGGCGAACCACCACTCGAACGTCATGAGAAACTCCCTGGTTGTCTGTTTTTATGCCACAATACGCTATTGTGTAAGCCTTGTGTGATACACGGTAAAAAAACGATTTCTGGCGGTTAACAGGGGTGTAAACCCGATGTTTTGGCAGCAAAAGGATTGGGACACACGAGAAAACGCGTTTGCGGCTTTCACTATGGGGCCTCTGACCGATTTCTGGCGACAGCGGGAAGAAGCGGAATTTACGGGCGTCGACAGCATCCCGGTCCGCTTTGTTCGCTTCTGCGCCAAACAACACGACCGGGTGGTGGTTATCTGCCCTGGGCGTATCGAAAGCTACGTGAAGTACGCCGAGCTGGCCTACGATCTGTTCCACAGCGGTTTCGATGTGATGATTATCGATCATCGCGGACAGGGGCGATCGGGGCGCATATTAACCGACAGCCACCGTGGCCACGTCGTCAACTTTAGCGATTATGTTGACGATCTTGCTGCGCTTTGGCAGCAGGAAGTGGCGCCAGGCCACTGGCGAAAACGCTTTATACTGGCTCACTCAATGGGCGGCGCAATCGCGACCTTATTTTTGCAACGCCACCAGCAGCATTGTGATGCCATCGCGCTGTGCGCGCCGATGTTCGGGATAGTCATGCGCTTTCCGGACTGGATGGTGCGCCATATTCTCGACTGGGCTGAGGGCTATCAGCGCATTCGAGAAGAGTACGCCATTGGCACCGGCCGCTGGCGGGCGCTGCCCTTCTCGGTCAACGTCCTGACGCATAGCCGCCAGCGCTACCGGCGCAACCTGCGCTTTTATGCGGACGAACCCCAGCTGCGGGTGGGCGGGCCAACGTACCACTGGGTGCGCGAGGGGATCCTCGCGGGCGAAGAGGCGCTGGCTGGCGTAGAAAAAGATATTACCCCCACGCTGTTGTTGCAGGCTGAAGAAGAACGCGTGGTCGACAACCGTATGCACGAGCGCTACTGCGAACTCCGCGCTGCGGCGGGCCACTCCTGCGAAGGTAATAAGCCGCTTGTTATAGAAGGGGCATACCATGAGATCCTTTTTGAAAAGGACGCCATGCGCTCAGTCGCGCTAAATGCCATCGTCGATTTTTTCACTCGACACAATTAGAGCCTATCCCCGCAGGTGTCAATTGTTGCCGCCAGTGGGGCACGGTCAGCGCGGAACAACCGGAGCGTACAGGTCGTACGTGAGGATTGTGAGCACTGCCCAGGTCCGCAATGGCAAATAAAATAGCCTGATGGGATAGGCCCTTAATCCGACGAAGACTCTCGTCGCCCTGCTTAGAGGTTAAAATTTTTATGTACCAGGTTGTTGCGTCTGACTTAGATGGCACGCTGCTTTCCCCCGATCACACCCTAAACCCCTACGCGAAAGAGACGCTGCAGCTGCTGACCGCTCGCGGCATCAACTTTGTTTTTGCTACCGGCCGTCATTACATCGACGTCGGGCAGATTCGCGATAATCTCGGCATTAAGTCCTACATGATCACCTCCAACGGCGCGCGTGTGCACGATAGCGAGGGTAATCAGATATTCGCCCATAACCTCGATCGCGATATTGCCAGCGATCTGTTTGAGATGATGCGCAGCGATCCGCTGGTCGTCACCAACGTCTATCGCGAAGACGAATGGTACATGAACCGCCACCGCCCGGAAGAGATGCGCTTTTTCAAAGAGGCGGTGTTTAACTACAAGCTGTACGAGCCCGGCGAGCTTGATTCCCAGGGGATCAGCAAGGTGTTTTTCACCTGCGAGGATCATCAGCATCTGCTGCCGCTGGAGCAGGCGATCAACGCCCGCTGGGGCGATCGCGTGAACGTCAGCTTCTCAACGCTGACCTGTCTGGAAGTGATGGCGGGCGGCGTATCGAAAGGTCATGCCCTCGAAGCGGTTGCCAAAATGCAGGGCTACGCCCTGAAGGACTGTATCGCCTTTGGCGACGGCATGAACGATGCAGAGATGCTGTCGATGGCGGGCAAGGGCTGCATTATGCTGAATGCACACCAGCGCCTGAAAGATCTTCACCCCGAGCTGGAGGTGATCGGCAGCAACGCTGACGACGCGGTGCCGCACTATCTGCGCAGGCTCTATCTCTCCTGATAAAGATTGACGACTGGCGATTTATTCTCCAGTTGTCAACCTGACTCTTCGCTACAATGAGCGTTCTTCCTCCTGAGAGACATTCATTGTGGCGCTACTGATTATTACCACCATCCTGTGGGCCTTCTCCTTTAGCCTGATCGGCGAGTACCTGGCGGGCAGCGTTGATAGCTACTTTTCGGTGCTGATGCGCGTTGGGCTGGCGGCGCTGGTATTCCTGCCGTTTTTGCGCACCCGCGGGCAGTCGCCGCGGACTATCGTGCTGTATATGCTGGTAGGGGCCATGCAGCTTGGTATTATGTATCTGCTGGCGTTCCGCGCTTACCTCTACCTGACGGTCTCCGAATTTCTGCTGTTTACGGTGTTTACGCCGCTCTATATCACCCTGATTTATGACCTGATCAGCGGGCGCAGGCTGCGCTGGGGCTATCTGCTCAGCGCCGGGCTGGCGGTGCTGGGGGCGGGCATTATTCGCTACGATAAAGTGAGCGATCATTTCTGGACCGGGCTGCTGCTGGTTCAGCTGTCGAATATCTGCTTTGCCATCGGCATGGTGGGCTACAAACGCCTGATGGAGCTGCGGCCGATGCCCCAGCACAACGCTTTTGCGTGGTTCTATATGGGAGCGCTGCTGGTGGCGGTAGCGGCCTGGCTTATGCTGGGCAACCCGCACAGGCTGCCGACGACCACGGTGCAGTGGAGCATTCTGGTATGGCTTGGCGTGGTGGCTTCAGGGTTGGGGTACTTTATGTGGAACTACGGGGCGACGCAGGTGGATGCCGGAACGCTGGGCATCATGAATAACGTCCATGTTCCAGCCGGGCTGCTGGTTAACCTTGCCATCTGGCAGGAACAGCCCCACTGGCCGAGCTTTATTATCGGGGCTCTGGTGATCCTGGCCTCGCTGTGGGTCCATCGCCGTTGGGTCGCTCCGCACTCCGGACAAACGGCAAATGATCGCAAGCGTGGTTCCGCGCTGAGCGAATAAATGCTTCGGTAACCGGCTGACGCTGCTCGCCGTCGCGCACGGCGGAGTACAGCCGGCTCCACAGGCCTTCACCCAGGGTTTTGGTGACCACCAGACCCTGGCGTTCAAAATTCTCCACCACCCAGTGCGGCAGCGCCGCGATGCCCATCCGCGCGGCAACCATCTGAATGAGCAGCAGCGTATTATCGACGCTCTTCAGCTGCGGGCTGATACCTGCCGGCTGCAGAAAGTGGCGCCAGATATCCAGGCGACTGCGTTGCACCGGGTAAATCAGCAGCAGCTCTGCGGCCAGGTCTTCCGGCACAATCCGCGTTTTCAAGGCCAGCGGATGATCCGGCGCCAGCACCAGGCGCACTTCAAAATCAAACATCGGCGAATAGTGCAGCCCGCTGCGCGGCAGAATATCGGACGTCATCACCAGATCCAGCTCGCCCTGCTGGAGCGCGGGCTGCGGGTCAAAGGTCACCCCGGACTGGAAATCAACCTCAACGTGCGGCCAGCTGGCGCGGAAGCTCTCGAGCGCCGGCGTCAGCCACTGAATGCAGCTATGACACTCAATGGCGATGCGCAGCCGGGTTTGCTGCGGCTCGTTACAGTCCTGCAGGGCGCGGGTGATTTGCGGCAGCACCTGGTGTGCTAGCTGCAGCAAAATTTCGCCCTGCGCGGTGAAGCGCAAAGGCTGACTTTTACGCACAAACAGACGGAAGCCAAGGCGCTGTTCCAGATCGCTGAACTGGTGGGACAGGGCGGATTGGGTCTGGTGCAGGGCCGCCGCAGCGCCCGCGAGTGAACCGCTATTCCGCAACGCCAGCAGCGTTTTCAGGTGTTTAATTTCGATCATGAAAGTCCTTCACTTCGGCATGAATAATTTGCGCTTGAGGAATATACAGTAACCGCCAATTATGGATGTGTAAACATCTGGACGTCTAAATCCTTTATCTTTCGAATTTATGGTGCGTTGGCCGCACTTCCTCACCCCGGTCACTTACTTATGTAATCTCCCGGGGATGAGCAAACTTGCCGCCTTCTCTGAATTTAAAATCCTTAGGATTGGCACATCATGAGGCTCAAAAAATGACAATTATCAATCACACTCTCGGTTTCCCTCGCGTTGGTCTTCGCCGCGAGCTGAAAAAAGCGCAAGAGAGCTACTGGGCGGGTAACGCAACCCGTGACGAGCTGCTGGCAGTGGGCCGTGAGCTGCGCGCTCGCCACTGGGATCAGCAAAAGCAGGCGGGTATCGATCTGCTGCCGGTGGGCGATTTCGCCTGGTACGACCATGTTCTGACTACCAGCCTGCTTCTGGGCAACGTGCCGGCTCGTCATCAGAACAAAGACGGCTCCGTCGATATCGATACGCTGTTCCGCATTGGCCGCGGCCGCGCGCCGACCGGTGAGCCGGCGGCAGCGGCGGAAATGACCAAATGGTTTAACACCAACTATCACTACATGGTGCCGGAGTTTGTGAAAGGTCAGGCGTTCAAACTGACCTGGACCCAGCTGCTGGACGAAGTTGACGAAGCGCTGGCGCTGGGCCATAAGGTGAAGCCCGTGCTGCTTGGCCCGGTTACTTATCTGTGGCTGGGTAAAGTGAAGGGCGAGCAGTTCGATCGCCTGGCGCTGCTGAATGACATTCTGCCGGTCTATCAGCAGGTGCTGGCTGAGCTGGCAAAACGCGGCGTTGAGTGGGTGCAGATTGATGAGCCGGCGCTGGTGCTGGAGCTGCCGCAGGCGTGGCTGGATGCCTTCAAGCCGGCATACGACGCGCTGCAGGGCCAGGTTAAGCTGCTGCTGACCATCTATTTTGAAGGGGTTAGCGCCAACCTCGACGTCATCACCGCGCTGCCGGTGCAGGGTCTGCACGTTGACCTGGTTCACGGTAAAGATGATGTTGCCGGGCTGCACGCGCGCCTGCCGTCAGACTGGCTGCTCTCCGCGGGCCTGGTCAACGGTCGTAACGTCTGGCGTGCGGATCTCACCGAGAAATATGCGCAAATTAAAGAGATCGTCGGCAAACGTCAGCTGTGGGTCGCCTCCTCCTGCTCCCTGCTGCACAGCCCGATCGACCTGAGCGTGGAAACCCGCCTGGATGCGGAGGTGAAAAGCTGGTTTGCCTTCGCCCTGCAAAAATGCGCCGAGCTGGCGCTGCTGCGCGATGCGCTGAACAGCGGCGATACCGCCGCCATTGAGGCGTGGAGCGCGCCGATTCAGGCCCGCCGTCACTCAACTCGCGTACACAACGCCGCGGTGGAAAAGCGTCTGGCGGCCATTACCGCCCGGGACAGCCAGCGCAACAGCCCGTACGCAGAGCGTGCCCAGGCCCAGCGCAGCCGCTTTAACCTGCCGGCGTGGCCGACCACGACCATCGGCTCTTTCCCGCAGACCACCGAAATTCGCGGCCTGCGCCTGGACTTCAAGAAAGGCAATCTCGACGCTAATAACTACCGTACCGGCATCGCGGAGCATATTAAGCAGGCGATCGTTGAGCAGGAGCGTTTAGGTCTCGACGTGCTGGTGCACGGTGAAGCCGAGCGTAACGACATGGTGGAGTATTTCGGTGAGCACCTCGACGGCTTTATCTTTACGCAAAACGGCTGGGTGCAGAGCTACGGTTCGCGCTGCGTCAAGCCACCGGTGGTGATCGGCGACGTCAGCCGCCCGGAAGCTATCACCGTTGAGTGGGCGAAATACGCGCAGTCTCTTACCGACAAACCGGTGAAAGGCATGCTCACCGGTCCGGTGACGATCCTGTGCTGGTCATTCCCGCGCGAAGACGTCAGCCGCGAAACCATCGCGAAGCAGATTGCGCTGGCGCTGCGTGACGAAGTGGCGGATCTGGAAGCGGCCGGTATCGGCATTATCCAGATTGATGAACCGGCGCTGCGAGAAGGCCTGCCCCTGAAGCGGAGCGACTGGGATGCATACCTGCAGTGGGGCGTGGAAGCCTTCCGTATCAACGCCGCCGTGGCGCAGGATGATACCCAGATCCATACCCATATGTGTTACTGCGAGTTCAATGACATCATGGATTCTATCGCCGCGCTGGATGCGGACGTGATTACCATTGAGACCTCGCGTTCCGACATGGAGCTGCTGGAGTCGTTCGAGGAGTTCGAATATCCGAACGAAATCGGCCCGGGCGTGTATGACATCCACTCACCTAACGTCCCGAGCGTGGAGTGGATTGAAGCCCTGCTGGAGAAGGCCGCTCAGCGCATCCCGGCGGAGCGTCTGTGGGTTAACCCTGACTGCGGACTGAAAACTCGCGGCTGGCCGGAAACCCGTGCGGCGCTGGCGAACATGGTCAAAGCCGCGCAGAACCTGCGTGAATCCGCATAAAGAGCCGCCGCGGTAAAAATCAGCGGTAACGCAGAAATTGATCGTGCGGTAATAAAAAGAGGAGGCGGATGCCTCCTCTTTTATATTCATCGGGAGCGCAAATTTAAGCCTTCTTTCCTCCGCCATACTGAGCAAACCACGCCAGCATGCGCTGCCAGCCGTCCTGCGCCGACTCTTCATGGTAGCTGGCACGATAGTCGGCATTAAACGCGTGGCCGGCCTGCGGGTAGACCACGATCTCTGCCGTCGCGTTGGCGGCGCGCAGCGCCTGGCGCATGGTTTCTACCGTATCCTGCGGGATGCTGTCATCCTTCGCGCCGTAAAGTCCCAGCACCGGGGCGTTAAGATCGACGGCGACGTCCACCGGATGCTTCGCGGAGTTCAGCGTTTTCTGCCCGACCAGCTTGCCGTACCAGGCGACGGCGGCCTTCAGCTGCGGGTTATGCGCGGCATAGAGCCAGGTAATGCGTCCACCCCAGCAGAAACCGGTGATCAGCAGGCGATGAGCATCGCCCCCGTGACGTCCCGCCCAGCTGGCGACATGATCAAGGTCTGCCAGCACCTGCGAGTCCGGGACTTTGCTGACCAGCTCCTGGAATAGCGTCGGGATATCGGTGTACTCGTTCGGATCGCCCTGGCGAAAGTACAGCTCTGGGGCGATCGCCAGATAGCCTTCCAGCGCCAGACGACGGCAGACGTCGCGGATGTGCTCATGGACGCCGAAAATTTCCTGCACCACGATCACCACCGGAAGCGGGCCATCGCTATTTTTCGGCCGGGCATGGTACGCCGGCATGTTCTCGCCCTGAGAGGGGATCGAGGTTTCTCCAGCGGTAATGCTCTCTTCCGGCGTATAAACGGCGGTAGAAGCGTGCGGGGTGGCTGCAGGTGCAAAGCCGGGTTGCTTGGTTGTGGTCATGGTATTCTCCGTACCCTTAATTTATTAGCGCATCGATAACTATAGACTCTTAAGACCGGACGTTAACAAATCACAGTGCCCGAAACAGGCTATCTTTTGTTCAGGCACGGTGAATATAACTTGTTAATGTGACGTAACTCACTATTTAATGGAATATTGTTGCAATGATTTTCATTCATGGTGATTGGTGTCACAAAATTAAGCGGATGGCTTCTGTAAAGTACCGTTTTGCTTCTGCTGATAATTCGACCCACAGAGGAGTTTTTTATGTCTAAGTCTGATGTTTTTCATCTCGGCCTCACCAAAAACGATTTACAAGGGGCTACGCTGGCTATCGTCCCTGGCGATCCGGAGCGTGTGGAAAAGATCGCCGCGCTGATGGATAAGCCGGTCAAGCTGGCATCGCACCGCGAATTTACCTCCTGGCGCGCCGAGCTTGACGGCAAACCGGTGATCGTATGCTCTACCGGTATCGGCGGTCCGTCGACGTCGATTGCCGTTGAAGAACTGGCTCAGCTGGGAATCAATACCTTCCTGCGTATCGGCACCACTGGCGCCATCCAGCCGAATATCAACGTTGGCGACGTGCTGGTGACCACGGCATCCGTGCGCCTTGACGGCGCGAGCCTGCACTTTGCGCCAATGGAATATCCGGCCGTCGCTGACTTTGCCTGCACCACCGCGCTGGTGGAAGCGGCTAAATCAATCGGCGCAACGACCCATATTGGCGTGACCGCCTCTTCCGACACCTTCTATCCGGGCCAGGAGCGCTATGACACCGTTTCCGGTCGCGTGGTGAGCCGTTTTAAAGGCTCGATGGCAGAGTGGCAGGCGATGGGCGTCATGAACTACGAAATGGAATCCGCCACGCTGCTGACCATGTGCTCCAGCCAGGGCCTGCGCGCCGGGATGGTTGCCGGGGTTATCGTTAACCGTACCCAGCAGGAAATTCCTAACGCCGAAACCATGAAGCAAACCGAAAGCCATGCGGTGAAAATTGTCGTTGAAGCGGCCCGCCGTCTGCTGTAGTTCCTCCCCTTATCGTGAAGGCCGGCTCGCCCGGCCTCTCTTTTTTGCGCTGCGCCTCGCAGGAAATTCCTTTTAAACTGGACGTTTGTACAGCACAATTCTATTTTTGTGCCGTAGGCGGTTGCAGTAGCAGGGGGCGTTGTGGATATCTCAATTATTATAAGTGCCATCGCGGCGCTGGTCGTAGGGCTGGTCGTCGGCTGGCTGGCGACGAAGGCCGCTGCCGATCAAACGCGTGCCGACCTCATCGAAGAGCGGCGCGAGCTGGATATTGAGCTGAGCTCGGCCCGCCAGCAGCTGGTGCAGGCGGCCCACTGGCGCGATGAGTGCGAGCTGCTGAATAATGAGCTGCGCAGCCTGCGCGATATCAATAGCTCGCTGGAGGCTGACCTCCGTGAAGTCACCACCCGCCTCGAATCCACCCGGCTAAATGCGGAAGAGAAAGTTCGCCAGATGGTGAACAGCGAACAGCGCCTCAGCGAGCAGTTTGAAAATCTGGCGAACCGCATTTTCGAGCACAGCAACCGCCGGGTTGATGAGCAGAATCGACAAAGCCTGCACGGCCTGCTGACGCCGCTGCGTGAACAGCTGGACGGCTTTCGTCGCCAGGTACAGGACAGCTTCGGCCAGGAGGCGCGAGAGCGCCACACGCTGGCCCATGAAATCCGCAATCTGCAGCAGCTGAATACCCGGATGGCGCAGGAAGCCCTGAACCTGACCCGCGCGCTTAAGGGCGATAACAAAACCCAGGGCAACTGGGGGGAAGTGGTTTTAACCCGCGTGCTGGAGGCTTCCGGGCTGCGGGAAGGCTACGAATACCAGACCCAGGTCAGCATTGAAACGGAAAACCGCTCGCGGATGCAGCCGGACGTGATCGTCCGTTTGCCGCAGGGAAAAGACGTGGTCATTGATGCCAAAATGACGCTGGTGGCCTATGAGCGTTACTTCAACGCTGAAGATGATTACGCCCGCGAGGCGGCGCTGCAGGAGCACATTGCCTCGGTGCGCAGCCATATCCGCCTGCTTGGCAGGAAAGACTATCAGCAGCTGCCGGGGCTGCGATCGCTCGACTACGTCCTGATGTTTATCCCCGTTGAGCCCGCATTTCTGCTGGCGATAGACCGCCAGCCAGAGCTTATCAGCGAAGCGCTGCAGCACAATATTATGCTGGTCAGCCCCACCACGCTGCTGGTTGCGTTACGCACGATAGCCAACCTCTGGCGCTATGAGCATCAGAGCCGCAATGCGCAGAAAATTGCCGAACGCGCGGGCCGCCTGTACGACAAGATGCGGCTGTTCGTCGATGACATGTCCGCAATAGGCCAGAGCCTCGACAAAGCGCAGGATAATTACCGCCAGGCGATGAAAAAGCTGGCCTCCGGTCGCGGCAACCTGCTGGTGCAGGCTGAAGCCTTTCGCGGCCTCGGGGTGGAGGTTAAGCGCGGGATTAATCCGGACTTAGTCGAACAGGCAACCGCCCAGGACGACGAATACCGGCTGGACGACGATGATAACCCATCGGAAAGTAACGGTTTTTCATCCGAACCTTCCGCTGCATCGATGTCGGGCGAGGGTTCTCAGCCGCGTTGAACCGTATGGGAAATGCGCTAAATCTGTTACACTCGGCGAACATTTTCTTGATAAGCAAGCAGGCATTGAGATGGTTGAGGATTCACAAGAAACGACGCACTTTGGCTTTCAGACGGTTGCCAAAGAGCAGAAGGCGGACATGGTTGCGCATGTATTCCATTCTGTGGCCGCGAAATATGATGTGATGAACGATTTGATGTCGTTTGGTATTCATCGTTTGTGGAAGCGTTTCACCATCGATTGTAGCGGCGTGCGTCGCGGGCAGACCGTGCTGGATCTGGCCGGCGGCACCGGCGACCTGACGGCAAAATTCTCCCGCCTGGTCGGTGAATCTGGCCGCGTCATGCTCGCCGATATTAACGATTCAATGCTGAAAATGGGCCGCGAAAAGCTGCGCAACGTCGGCATCGTCGGCAACGTTGAGTACGTTCAGGCCAATGCCGAAGCGCTGCCGTTTGCCGATAACACCTTTGACTGCATCACTATTTCATTCGGCCTGCGTAACGTCACCGATAAAGAAAAAGCGCTGCGCTCCATGTACCGGGTTCTGAAGCCGGGCGGACGACTGCTGGTGCTGGAGTTTTCAAAACCGATTATTGAACCGCTGAGCAAAGCGTACGACGCCTACTCCTTCCATATCCTGCCGCGCGTGGGCGAATTGGTAGCCCGCGACGGCGAAAGCTATCGCTATCTGGCGGAATCTATTCGCATGCACCCCGATCAGGACACCCTGAAGGGCATGATGCAGGATGCGGGCTTTGAAAGCGTCGACTACTACAACCTGACGGCAGGTATCGTGGCGTTACACCGCGGTTATAAGTTCTGACAGGGGGGACGCTATGCCTTTCAAACCACTGGTAACTGCGGGTATTGAGACGGTTCTGAATACCTTTCTCTGGCGTGATAAAGCCTTAAAACCGGCGCGTCAGCGTCTGTCAGGGAAAGTGCTGCGCGTGGAGCTGCAGGAGCTGGCGACGCCGGTGGTTCTGGCCTTTAGCGAGCGCCAGATCGATGTGCTCGGCGCGTGGGAAGGCGAAGCAGACTGTACCATCATCACCCGCCTGAGCGTCCTGCCGCAGCTGCGCAATCGTCAGCAGCTTACCGCGCTTATCCGCAGCGGTGACCTGCAGGTGCAGGGCGATCTACAGGTGGTGCAGAATATGGTGACGCTGTGCGATCTGGCGGAGTTTGATCCCGCCGAGCTGCTGGCCCCGTATACCGGCGATATTGTCGCCGAGGGCGTCAGCAAAGTATTCCGCACCGGCGCTCGCTTCCTGCTGCACGGCGCGCAGCGCCAGCAGCGGTATGTTGCTGAGGCGCTCACCGAAGAGTGGCGTCTGGCGCCGGGCCCGCTGGAAATGGCCTGGTTTGGGGAAGAGACCGCCGCCGTGGAACGCGCCGTGGCTGCGCTTGAAAAACGGCTGGAAATGCTGGAGGGCAAATGACGCCAGGAGAATTACGGCGCCTGTATCTTATTATCCGCACCTTTTTGAGCTACGGGCTCGATGAGCTGATCCCCAAAATGCGTATCACGCTGCCGCTGCGTATCTGGCGGCGTACGCTGTTCTGGATGCCAAATCGTCACAAAGACAAACCTCTCGGCGAGCGCTTACGCCTTGCGCTGCAGGAGCTGGGGCCCGTGTGGATCAAATTTGGCCAGATGCTGTCAACCCGTCGCGACCTCTTTCCTCCGCAAATTGCCGATCAGCTCGCGCTCCTGCAGGATCGCGTGGCGCCGTTTGATGGCCAGCTGGCTAAAAAGCAGATCGAGCAGGCGATGGGCGGCCTTCCGGTTGATGCCTGGTTTGATGATTTCTCGATTGAGCCGCTGGCCTCCGCCTCGATTGCTCAGGTGCATACCGCGCGCCTGAAAGAGAACGGCAAAGAGATTGTGATTAAGGTTATCCGCCCGGACATCGTGCCGGTTATCAAAGCGGATATGAAGCTTATCTATCGCCTGGCGCGCTGGGTACCTCGCCTGCTGCCCGACGGCCGCCGCCTGCGCCCGCAGGAAGTGGTGCGCGAGTATGAAAAGACGCTGCTCGACGAGCTCAACCTGCTGCGCGAATCGGCAAACGCCATCCAGCTGCGGCGCAATTTTGAAGATAGCCCGATGCTCTACGTTCCGGAGGTTTACTCCGATTACTGTAGCGAAGGCATGATGGTGATGGAGCGGATTTACGGCATCCCGGTTTCCGATGTCGAGGCGCTGGAAGCTCAGGGCACCAACATGCAGCTGCTCGCAGAGCGGGGCGTGCAGGTCTTTTTCACCCAGGTATTCCGCGACAGCTTCTTCCATGCGGACATGCACCCGGGCAATATTTTTGTCAGCTATGAGCATCCGGAGAACCCGAAATATATCGGCATTGACTGCGGTATCGTGGGCTCGCTGAATAAAGAAGATAAGCGCTATCTGGCAGAAAACTTCATCGCCTTCTTCAACCGTGACTATCGCAAAGTTGCCGAGCTGCACGTCGATTCCGGCTGGGTGCCTGCGGATACAAACGTTGAAGAGTTCGAGTTTGCCATCCGCACCGTCTGCGAACCTATCTTCGAAAAGCCGCTGGCTGAAATCTCTTTTGGGCATGTACTGCTGAACCTGTTCAATACCGCCCGACGCTTCAATATGGAAGTGCAGCCGCAGCTGGTATTGCTACAGAAGACATTACTTTACGTAGAAGGGGTAGGTCGCCAGCTCTATCCTCAGTTAGACTTGTGGAAAACGGCGAAGCCTTTCCTTGAGTCGTGGATTAAAGATCAGGTCGGCATTCCGGCGCTGGTACGCGCGTTTAAAGAAAAAGCGCCGTTCTGGATTGAAAGAATGCCGGAGATACCGGAACTGGTGTACCAGAGCCTGCAGCAGAGCAAACAGCTGCAGCACAGCGTTGATACGATTGTCCGCGACATCCAGGTGCGACACGCTCGCCAGGGAGAGTCCCGTTATCTGTTTGGTATAGGCGCCGTTTTGTTACTCAGCGGTACGCTGTTATTTATCCACCGGCCGGAGTGGGGCCTGATGCCCGGCTGGCTAATGGCCGGTGGCGTTGTGACCTGGCTGATTGGCTGGCGGAAAACGCGCTAAGCGGTATGGCCTCCATCACGGCGCATTCGTTCTTGCGCGAAGTCATGCGAGCGGCCTGACGAAGAGGCAGCCCGCAGGATGACGTGTATAATGCGTCCCATTAATTCATCATCTGTCATAGGGGAATGTGTATGGGTGGTATCAGTATCTGGCAGTTATTAATTGTTGTCGTCATCGTCGTTCTGCTTTTTGGGACAAAAAAGCTGAGCTCGCTGGGGTCGGATTTAGGCGCATCAATCAAAGGCTTTAAAAAGGCGATGAGTGATGATGAAAAGCCTGAGAACGGAACTCCGGACGCGGATTTTGCGGCGAAATCTATCGCTGACAAGCAGGATGATGCGAAAAAAGACGAGACAAAACGCCACGACAAAGAGCAGGTGTAATTCGTGTTCGATATCGGTTTTAGTGAACTACTGCTGGTGTTTGTGATTGGCCTCATCGTACTGGGGCCACAGCGACTGCCTGTAGCGGTAAAAACGGTGGCTAGCTGGATCCGCACGCTGCGGTCGCTGGCGGCCACCGTGCAAAATGAGATCACTCAGGAACTAAAACTGCAGGAGTTTCAGGAAAGCCTGAAGAAAGTCGAAAAGGCGAGCCTGGATAACCTGACGCCTGAGCTGAAGGCCTCAATGGACGAGCTGCGTGAAGCCGCCGAATCCATGAAACGCTCCTATTCCGCGCACGATCCTGAGAAGGCCAGCGACGAGGCGAACACTATCCATAACCCGGTGGTGAAAGGCAGCGAAGAACAGCGCCAGGACATCACGCCAGCGACGGCTGAACACCAGGCCAGCGCACCGGTTCATGCGCCAGCCAGCGCTGTCGATGAGCCGCTGACGCCGTCGAATGAGCTTCCTGAAGCCAAAGAAAAGGCTGCCGTAAAAGCTACCGATTCCTCCCCCGCATCGAGTGATAAACCGTAAACATGGGCGTAGACGATACTCAACCGCTAATTTCGCATCTGATTGAGCTGCGTAAGCGTCTGATCAACAGCATTCTCGCGATTCTGGTGATTTTTCTGGCGTTGGTTTACTTTGCCAACGACATCTATCAGCTGGTTTCGGCCCCGCTTATCCGGCAGATGCCGGTTGGCGCGACGATGATCGCCACGGACGTAGCCTCTCCTTTCTTTACGCCGATCAAGCTGACATTTATGGTCTCGGTCATTTTGTCGGTGCCGGTCATTCTTTATCAGGTCTGGGCGTTTGTGGCGCCGGCCTTGTATAAGCATGAACGCCGGCTGGTGATGCCGCTGCTGGTCTCCAGCACGCTGCTGTTCTACATCGGTATGGCCTTCGCCTACTTTGTGGTGTTCCCGCTGGCGTTTGGCTTCCTGACGCACGCGGCACCGGAAGGCGTGCAGGTCTCCACCGATATCCGCAGCTATCTCGACTTCGTCATGGCGTTATTTATCGCTTTTGGCGTCTCGTTTGAAGTGCCGGTGGCCATCGTGCTGCTGTGCTGGATGGGCGTCACCACGCCGGACGATCTGCGCAAGAAACGGCCCTATGTGCTGGTCGGCGCCTTCGTTGTGGGTATGCTGCTGACGCCGCCGGACGTATTTTCGCAAACGCTGCTGGCGATTCCGATGTACTGCCTGTTTGAAGTTGGGGTCTTCTTCGCCCGCTTCTACACCGGAAAACGCCTGACGCGCGATGAAGATGCCGCCGCCGAAGAGGCGGGCAGTAAAGAAGAGTAACTAACCGCCCGTCAGGGCGGTTGTCATATGGGAGGGGCGATGTTTGATATTGGCGTAAATCTGACCAGTTCACAGTTTTCTCGCGATCGTGATGAGGTCGTTGCCCGCGCTCAGGCAGCCGGCGTGACCGGCATGCTGCTGACCGGTACCAATCTTCATGAAAGCGAACAGGCGCAGCAGATGGCGCGGCGCTATTCCCGCTGCTGGTCAACTGCAGGCGTGCACCCGCATGACAGCAGCAGCTGGACGGAGTCGGTCGCGGTGGCGATCGGCGAGCTGGCACGCAGGCCGGAAGTGGTGGCAATCGGTGAATGCGGCCTCGATTTCAACCGCAACTTTTCGACTCCGGCGGAGCAGGAAGCGGCGTTTAGCGCCCAGCTGGCGCTGGCGGCCGAGCTTTCTCTGCCGGTATTTTTGCACTGCCGCGACGCCCACGAGCGCTTTCTGACGCTGCTCGCGCCGTGGCTGGATAAGCTGCCCGGAGCCGTGCTGCACTGCTTTACCGGCAGTCGTGATGAAGTACGCGCGTGTCTGGAGAGAGGTTTGTATATCGGGATCACCGGCTGGGTATGCGACGAGCGTCGCGGCCTCGAGCTGCGCAATCTGCTGACGGAAATCCCGGCCGATCGCCTGCTGATTGAGACCGATGCGCCCTATCTGCTGCCGCGAGACCTGAGCCCTAAACCCAATTCCCGGCGCAATGAGCCCGTGCACCTGCCGCACATTCTGACCCGAGTTGCGGGCTGGCGCGGCGAGGAGGCTCAGCGGCTGGAGGAGGTGACGGACGCCAACGCCAGAACGCTCTTTGGCGTTCGCTTTTAACCGCGCCGTCAGATTTTATGGAAATCGGTATTTTTGACGCTCTGCAGCACCTGCTTGTTAAGCAGGTTCAGCAGCAGCATAGAGCGAGTTTCGCCATCCGGCTCGCTGAAGATTGCCTGCAGGCCTTCGAACGCGCCGTCGGTAATCAGCACGCTATCGCCGCCATGCGGCGTTTCCGGGTCCGTAATGCCTTCCGGTTTATAGATAGAGAGCTGATGGATAACCGCCGACGGTACGGTAGCCGGCTGGGCGCCAAAACGAACGAAGCTGTTCACGCCGCGCGTAGCGCTAATGGTCGTGGTATGGATAACTTCCGGATCGAATTCGATAAACAGATAGTTAGGGAACAGGGGTTCGCTGACCGTAGTGCGTTTACCGCGGACGATTTTTTCCAGTGCGATCGTCGGCATCAGGCAATTGACCGCCTGCCGTTCGAGATGTTCCTGGGCGCGCTGAAGCTGCCCACGCTTGCAATACAGTAAATACCAGGCTTGCATAATAACTCTTTCCACTCGATTAGTAGCAAGCATAACAAAAGCCTGGAGCGATCGCGAAAGCCATTATAAGTGAAAACTAAAATTCTATATTCTTTCACGCTAATTTAACAAAAGTACAGCATGGCACCGGCGAACACCGTATAATCAGCCGCCTGTATAGAGGTCAATAACAACTCCATGAAATACCACGATCTACGCGACTTTCTGACATTACTGGAGCAGCAGGGGGAACTGAAAAGGATATCCCTGCCGGTCGATCCTCATCTGGAAATCACCGAAATTGCCGATCGCACTTTACGTGCCGGCGGCCCGGCTCTGCTATTTGAAAATCCTAAAGGTTACACCATGCCGGTGCTGTGTAATCTGTTTGGCACGCCTAAGCGCGTGGCGATGGGCATGGGGCAGGAAGACGTTAGCTCGCTGCGGGAAGTGGGCAAGCTGTTAGCTTTCCTCAAAGAACCTGAGCCGCCAAAAGGCTTTCGCGATCTCTTCGATAAGCTGCCGCAGTTCAAGCAGGTACTGAACATGCCGACTAAGCGCCTGCGCGGCGCTCCCTGTCAGCAGAAAATTATCGAAGGCGAGAGCGTCGACCTGACGCAGATCCCGATTATGACCTGCTGGCCGGATGATGCCGCGCCGCTGATTACGTGGGGGCTGACGGTCACCCGCGGCCCGCATAAGGAGCGGCAGAACCTGGGCATCTATCGCCAGCAGCTGATTGGCAAAAATAAGCTGATTATGCGCTGGCTATCCCATCGCGGCGGCGCGCTGGATTTCCAGGAGTGGTGTGCGGCGCATCCGGGAGAGCGTTTCCCGGTCTCCGTGGCGCTTGGCGCCGACCCGGCGACCATCCTTGCGGCAGTGACGCCGGTTCCCGATACCCTTTCAGAGTACGCTTTCGCCGGCCTGCTGCGCGGAACGAAAACGGAAGTCGTGAAGTGTATTTCTAACGATCTGGAAGTGCCCGCCAGCGCTGAAATTGTGCTGGAAGGGTATATTGAGCCAGGTGAAATGGCGCCGGAAGGGCCGTATGGCGATCATACCGGCTATTACAATGAAGTGGACAGCTTCCCGGTGTTTACGGTGACCCATATCACCCGACGCGAAGATGCCATTTACCATTCGACCTACACCGGAAGACCGCCCGACGAGCCTGCCGTATTAGGCGTGGCGCTAAACGAAGTCTTTGTGCCGATTCTGCAAAAGCAGTTCCCGGAAATTGTCGATTTCTACCTGCCGCCGGAAGGGTGCTCCTACCGCCTGGCGGTCGTCACGATGAAGAAACAGTACGCCGGACATGCTAAACGGGTGATGATGGGCGTATGGTCCTTCCTGCGCCAGTTTATGTACACCAAATTCGTTATTGTCTGCGATGATGACGTTAACGCACGCGACTGGAACGATGTGATCTGGGCGATTACTACCCGGATGGACCCGGCTCGTGATACGGTACTGGTAGAAAATACGCCAATTGATTATCTGGATTTTGCCTCGCCGGTTTCCGGCCTGGGTTCAAAAATGGGGCTGGATGCCACAAACAAATGGCCAGGCGAGACCCAGCGAGAATGGGGTCGCCCAATCAAAAAAGATCCTGAGGTGACGGCGCGCGTCGACGCCATCTGGGACGAGCTGGCTATCTTTAAATAACAGTAAGCGGGGCTAACGCCGCTGTTTTGCTCTATAGACCCGACAGAGGGGACGCATGACAACCTTAAGCTGTAAAGTGACCTCGGTGGAGGCGATTACCGATACCGTGTATCGCGTTCGATTAGTGCCAGAAGCGGCTTTCTCTTTCCGCGCCGGCCAGTATTTGATGGTGGTAATGGATGAGCGCGATAAGCGTCCGTTCTCTATGGCCTCTACGCCAGCGGAACAGGAGTTTATTGAACTGCATATCGGCGCTTCTGAGCTAAATCTGTATGCGATGGCGGTCATGGATCGCATCCTGAAAGAGCGTGAGATTGAGGTTGATATCCCGCATGGCGAAGCCTGGCTGCGTGAAGATGAGGATCGTCCGCTCATTCTCATTGCCGGGGGAACCGGTTTTTCATACGTGCGTTCCATTTTGTTAACGGCTCTGGCCCGCAATCCGAATCGTGATATTGCCATCTACTGGGGCGGCCGCGAGGCGAAGCACCTCTACGATCTGTCTGAGCTGGAAGCGCTGAGCATTGAGCATCCTGGCCTGCGCATCGAGCCGGTTGTTGAACAGCCGGAAGAGGAGTGGCGTGGACGTTCCGGGACCGTGCTGACCGCGGTGCTGCAGGATTACGGCACTCTGGCGGAGCATGATATCTACATCGCCGGTCGCTTCGAGATGGCTAAAATTGCCCGCGACCTGTTCTGTAACGAGCGTCAGGCGCGTGAAGATCGCCTGTTTGGCGATGCCTTCGCGTTTATCTGATTATCGGCGCCCCGTTCTTGCGGGAAGGGGCGGCTGATGGTGAATTGCAGAAATAAAAAACCCGCCCCTGACAGGCGGGAAGAACGGCAACTAAACCCCCTCCCCGTCATAATTCGCGCGGTCTCTTTGTTGGCTGGCCTTGTTCACCCCGGTCACATAGTTATCTATGCTGCCGGGGATTTACCTGGTTACCGCCGCGATGCCGCAAGAATTATTCAGGGATTAACTCTTTAATCAAACCCGCTCAAATACCGTCGCAATCCCCTGACCTAAACCAATGCACATGGTGGCCAGCCCAAACTGCGCGTCTTTGCACTCCATCTGATTAATTAACGTGGTACTGATACGCGCGCCGGAGCAGCCCAGCGGGTGGCCCAGGGCGATCGCACCGCCGTTAAGGTTGATCTTTTCGTCGATCTGCTCCATCAGGCCCAGATCTTTTATGCACGGCAGGATCTGCGCGGCAAACGCTTCGTTCATTTCAAAAACGTCGATATCACTGGCGCTCAGTCCGGCCTTTTTCAGCGCCAGCTTTGATGCCGGAACCGGGCCGTAGCCCATGATGGACGGATCGCAGCCAACAACGGCCATTGAGCGTACGCGGGCGCGGGGTTTCAGCCCCAGCTCCCGGGCGCGGCTCTCGCTCATTAGCAGCATGGCGGCAGCGCCGTCGGAGAGGGCGGAAGAGGTACCTGCCGTGACGGTGCCGGTGACCGGGTCAAAGGCGGGCCGCAGCGCGGCCAGCGCCTCCACGGTGGTTTCCGGGCGAATAACTTCATCATAGTTAAATGATTTCAGTACCCCGTCGGCGTCGTGACCGCCCGTGGCGACAATCTCATTTTTAAAGGCGCCGGATTGCGTCGCAGCCCATGCGCGAGCGTGGGAGCGTGCGGCAAACTGGTCCTGCATTTCGCGGCTGATGCCGTGAAGACGCGCCAGCATTTCTGCCGTCAGGCCCATCATGCCGGCCGCTTTGGCGACGTTACGGCTAAGGCCCGGGTGGAAATCGACGCCGTGGCTCATCGGGACATGGCCCATATGCTCCACGCCGCCAATCAGGCATACGCTCGCATCGCCGGTCATGATCATGCGCGCCGCATCGTGCAGCGCCTGCATCGATGAACCGCACAGGCGGTTAACCGTTGTCGCGGGTACCGAGTGCGGGATCTCCGCCAGCAGCGCAGCGTTACGTGCGATGTTAAAACCCTGCTCCAGCGTTTGCTGTACGCAGCCCCAGTAGATATCGTCAATCGTGGTCGCGTCGAGCGCCGGATTGCGCGATAGCAGGCTACGCATCAGGTGTGCGGAGAGGTCTTCCGCACGAACGTGGCGAAACGCGCCGCCTTTTGAACGGCCCATCGGGGTACGAATTGCATCGACAATGACAACCTGTTCCATTGTGACTCCTTAAGCCGTTTTCAGAACACCCGCCGGGCGGGCTGGTTCTACCGGAGGATAATACGGTTCGTTATGGCGTGCTTTGCTGCGCAGACCTTCCGGCACCTCATACAGCGGGCCGAGGTGCTGATACTGCTGTGCCATATCGAGATATTTTGCGCTGCCCAGCGTATCCAGCCAGCGGAAGGCTCCGCCGTGGAATGGAGGGAAGCCGAGGCCATAAACCAGCGCCATATCCGCTTCCGCCGGGCTGGCGATAATGCCTTCTTCCAGGCAACGCACCACTTCGTTGACCATAGGAATCATCATGCGGGCGATAATTTCTTCGTCGCTGAAGTCGCGCTTCGGCTGGCTTACGTCCGCCAGCAGGCCGTCAACGGCCGCGTCCTCTTCTTTCTTCGGTTTGCCTTTGCTGTCCTGGGTATAGCGCCAGAAGCCAAGGCCATTTTTCTGGCCGAAGCGGGTTGCGTCGAACAGGGCGTCAATCGCATCGCGATAATCTTTCTGCATGCGCTGCGGGAAGCCGGCGGCCATCACCGCCTGCGCGTGGTGAGCGGTATCGATGCCGACCACGTCGAGCAGGTACGCCGGGCCCATTGGCCAGCCGAACAGCTTCTCCATGACCTTATCGACCTTGCGGAAGTCCGCGCCATCGCGCAGCAGCTGGCTGAAGCCGGCGAAGTAGGGGAACAGCACGCGGTTGACGAAGAAACCGGGGCAGTCGTTAACCACGATCGGCGTTTTGCCCATCTTGCTGGCCCAGGCCACCACTTTGGCAATCGTCTCGTCCGAGGTTTTTTCGCCGCGAATCACTTCAACCAGCGGCATACGGTGCACCGGGTTAAAGAAGTGCATACCGCAGAAATTCTCCGGACGCTGCAGAGCGTCCGCCAGTTCACCGATCGGGATCGTTGAGGTGTTGGAAGCCAGCACCGTATCCGGGCGCACTTTGCCTTCGGTCTCAGCCAGCACCGCTTTTTTCACTTTCGGGTTTTCGACAACGGCTTCAACGACCACGTCCACGCGCTCAAAGCCAGAGTAGTCCAGCGTTGGCTGAATGGTGCCGATGACGCCAGCCAGCTTCAGGCCGTCAATCTTGCCGCGCTCAAGCTGTTTGTTAAGCAGCTTGGCGGCTTCATTCATGCCGAGCGTCAGCGATTTGTCGTTAATATCCTTCATGATGACCGGCACGCCTTTCCAGGCAGACTGATAGGCGATACCGCCGCCCATAATCCCGGCGCCCAGCACGGCGGCCTGTTTCGGGGTTTCAACGTCTTTGGTGAGCTTCTTCGCTTTGCCTTTGACGTACTGATCGTTGAGGAAGATGCCGACCAGCGCGCGGGCTTCTTTGGTGTGCGCCAGCGGGACGAAGCTTTGATTTTCCAGCTTCAGCGCCTCATCACGGCCGAGTCGGGCGGCAGCTTCGATGGTTTTGACGGCGGTCATCGGCGCCGGATAGTGTTTCCCGGCGGTCTGGGCAACCATGCCTTTCGCAATGGTGAAGCTCATGGTCGCTTCGATTTTGCTGAGCTTCAGCGGCTCAAGCTTCGGCTGGCGCTTCGCCTGCCAGTCGAGATCGCCGCTAATGGCCTGGCGTAAAATGCTGAGCGCGCCGTCGCGCAGTTTCTCTGGCTTGACGATGCCGTCGACGAGGCCGATTTTCAGCGCCTGATCCGCACCGACGTCTTTGCCGGCGGCGATAATTTCCAGCGCGCTATCGGCACCGAGCAGACGCGGCATACGCACTGAACCGCCGAAGCCCGGCATGATGCCCAGCTTAGTTTCCGGCAGGCCGATGCGCAGGTCCGGCGTGGCCAGACGATAGTCCGTTGCCAGCACGCACTCGCAGCCGCCGCCCAGCGCATAGCCGTTGACCGCTGAAACGGTGGGCACCGGTAAATCTTCGAGGCGGTTGAAAACGCTATTGGCAAAATGCAGCCATTGGCTCAGCTGCTCCTGCGGGACCAGGAACAGGGAGAGAAATTCGGTTATATCGGCACCGACGATAAAGGCCGCTTTTTCAGAGCGCAGCAGCAGCCCTTTAAGATCTGTTTGCTTTTCGAGCACGTCCAGCGCATGGCCGAGGCTGGCTACGGTTGCGGTATCGAGCTTGTTCACCGAGCCGGGGGCATCGAACACCAGTTCGGCAATGCCATCTTCCAGCCAGTCGAGGTACAGGTTGTCGCCTTTGTAGAGCATGTCAGTCTCCTGAATCCAGCAATATGATCTGGTCGTACCAGATGGATCGGAGTGTGGGATTTATGTTAAAGAATTGCAAACAAGTCTTTAAATAAATGCTGGTCGGATCACACCCGGCGGAAATCGCCCTGCCTGAAGTCGATGTGCTAAGATGCGGAGAGTCACGATCTAATAAAATCAAAGGATAAATAGATGGAATCACTAGCCGCGCTCTATAAAAACCATATTGCTACCCTACAAGAACGTACCCGTGATGTTTTATCTCGCTTTAAGCTCGATGCCTTACTGATTCACTCCGGTGAGCTGGTTAACGTTTTTCTTGACGATCATCCCTACCCGTTCAAGGTCAATCCGCAGTTTAAAGCGTGGGTGCCCGTCACGCAGGTTCCTAACTGCTGGCTGCTGGTGGATGGCGTCAATAAGCCGAAGCTGTGGTTCTACCTGCCGGTTGATTACTGGCATAACGTTGAGCCGCTGCCGACTTCATTCTGGACCGAAGAGGTAGACGTGATTGCGCTGCCGAAGGCGGATGGTATCGGTAGCCAGCTCCCGGCGGCGCGCGGCAACATCGGCTATATTGGCCCGGTCCCTGAGCGCGCGCTGGGGTTAGAGATCGCCGCGGATAAAATCAACCCGAAAGGGGTTATCGACTATCTGCACTACTACCGCTCCTATAAAACGGATTACGAGCTGGCCTGCATGCGCGAAGCGCAGAAATCAGCGATCAACGGTCATCGGGCGGCGCATGAAGCCTTCCTGTCCGGGATGAGCGAGTTCGATATCAACCAGGCCTATCTGACTGCGACCGGCCACCGCGATACCGATGTACCGTACAGCAACATCGTGGCGATCAATGAGCACGCCTCCGTGCTGCACTACACCAAACTGGATCACCGTGCGCCGGCGGAAGCGCGCAGCTTCCTGCTCGATGCCGGTGCGGAATATAACGGTTATGCGGCGGATCTCACGCGCACCTGGGCCGCGCACGGCGATAGCGACTTTGCCCAGCTGATTAAGGACGTTAATGACGAGCAGCTGGCGCTGATTAGCACGCTGAAAGTCGGCACCAGCTACGTGGATTACCACGTCCAGTTCCATCAGCGCATTGCTAAGCTGCTGCGTAAACATCAGATCGTCACCAACATGAGCGAAGAGGCGATGGTCGAAAACGACCTGACCGGGCCGTTTATGCCTCACGGCATCGGCCACCCGCTGGGCCTGCAGGTGCATGATGTCGCCGGCTTTATGCAGGATGATTCCGGTACCCATCTGGCGGCGCCGTCTAAATATCCGTACCTGCGCTGCACGCGCGTGATCCAGCCGCGTATGGTGCTGACCATCGAGCCGGGTATCTACTTTATTGAATCCCTGCTGGCGCCGTGGCGCGAAGGGCAGTTCAGCAAGCACTTCAACTGGCAGAAAATTGAAGCGCTGAAACCGTTTGGCGGCATTCGTATCGAAGATAACGTCGTTATCCATGAAAGCAGTGTCGAAAATATGACGCGTGATCTGAAACTGGCCTGATGGACAGCTGGTTGATACCGGCCGCGCCGGTGAGCTTTGTCGAAGAGATTAAGAAGAGCCGGTTTATTACGCTACTGGCGCATACCGATGGCGTAATGGCGGCAAAGGCGTTTGTTGAATCAGTAAGAGCGGATCACCCGGACGCTCGCCACCACTGCGTGGCGTGGGTGGCCGGGCCGCCGAATGATTCACAACAGCTGGGTTTCTCCGACGATGGCGAACCGGCGGGAACGGCAGGTAAACCGATGCTGGCACAGCTTATGGGCAGCGGTGTCGGTGAGATAACTGCCGTCGTAGTGCGTTACTACGGCGGTATTCTGCTGGGTACCGGTGGTCTGGTGAAGGCCTATGGCGGTGGCGTACACCAGGCGCTTGCTCAGCTGACAACGCAGCGCAAGACGCCGCTGACCGCATATACTTTGCAGTGTGAATACGGGCAATTAGCCGGTGTTGAAGCGCTGTTGGCCCAGTTCGCAGGGCACATTGTCGAAAGCGAATATCAGGCGTTCGTCCAGCTGCGTGTTGCGCTTCCTCAAGCTGAAGTGGCGTCATTTTCAGCAAAACTGGCTGATTTTAGCCGTGGCTCGTTGCAATTACTGAAGATTGACGAATAATCCCCACCTGATTTTTTGCATATCAAAGGAAGCGCCAGAGATGCATTTTCGCGCGATTACCCGAATCGTTGGACTGCTGGTCATTTTATTTTCGGGGACCATGATCCTCCCGGGATTAGTGGCCCTGATATACCGTGATGGTGCCGGGCGGGCGTTTACCCAGACCTTTTTCGCCGCTTTAGCTATTGGCTCTCTATTATGGTGGCCGAACCGCCGTGAAAAGGGGGAGCTGAAATCCCGCGAGGGCTTTCTGATTGTCGTCCTCTTCTGGACCGTGCTGGGCAGCGTCGGTGCGCTACCGTTTATCTTCGCCGAGCAGCCAAACCTGACGGTAACCGATGCGTTTTTTGAATCCTTCTCTGGCCTCACCACCACGGGCGCAACCACGCTGGTTGGCCTCGACTCGCTGCCCCATGCCATCCTTTTCTATCGCCAGATGCTGCAGTGGTTTGGCGGTATGGGGATCATTGTGCTGGCGGTCGCGATCCTGCCGATACTCGGCGTCGGTGGGATGCAGCTGTACCGGGCGGAGATGCCCGGGCCGCTGAAGGATAACAAAATGCGCCCGCGAATTGCCGAAACGGCAAAAACGCTGTGGCTTATCTACGTTCTGCTAACCATCGCCTGCGCGCTGGCGCTGTGGTTTGCCGGGATGCCGGCGTTTGACGCCATCGGTCACAGCTTTTCGACCATCGCTATTGGCGGCTTCTCCACGCATGACGCCAGCGTCGGCTACTTTGACAGTCCGACGATTAACTCGATTATCGCGGTCTTCCTGCTGATCTCCGGCTGTAACTACGGCCTGCACTTTTCATTACTCAGCGGACGAAGCCTGAAGGTGTACTGGCGTGATCCCGAATTCCGCATGTTTATTGGCGTACAGCTGACGCTGGTGGTGATTTGTACGCTGGTGCTGTGGCTGCATGATGTCTATAGCTCCGCGTTAACCACCTTGAACCAGGCGTTCTTCCAGGTTGTCTCAATGGCCACGACGGCGGGCTTCACCACCGATAGCATTGCGCGCTGGCCGCTATTCCTTCCGGTGCTGCTGCTGTGCTCGGCATTTATCGGCGGCTGTGCCGGTTCGACGGGCGGTGGTCTGAAGGTTATTCGTATCCTGCTGCTCTTTAAGCAGGGGAACCGCGAGCTGAAACGTCTGGTACACCCGAATGCGGTGTACAGCATTAAGCTGGGCAACCGCGCGCTGCCGGAACGCATCCTCGAAGCAGTATGGGGATTCTTCTCCGCCTATGCGCTGGTGTTTATCATTAGTATGCTGGCGATTATTGCTACCGGCGTCGATGACTTCTCCGCATTTGCTTCGGTCGTCGCAACCTTAAACAACCTGGGGCCGGGCCTGGGGGTCGTGGCGGATAACTTTGCGACGATGAACCCGGTCGCAAAATGGATCCTGATTGCTAATATGCTGTTTGGTCGTCTGGAAGTGTTCACCCTGTTGGTGCTGTTTACTCCCACTTTCTGGCGTGAATAGCTGGAGTATTTGTGAAAACGTTGATTCTATTTTCCACCCGTGATGGGCAGACTCGTGAAATTGCCTCCTTTCTGGCATCCGAGCTGAAAGAGCTGGGCGTCGATGCGGACACCCTCAACCTTAACCGCGCCGATGCGGTTGCATGGCACGACTACGATCGCGTGGTGATTGGGGCATCCATTCGCTATGGCCACTTTCATCCTGCGGTTGACCGCTTCGTGAAGAAACACCTGCAGTCGCTGAACGCGCTGCCCGGTGCGTTTTTTTCGGTTAACCTGGTGGCGCGTAAACCTGAGAAGCGTACTCCGCAAACCAATAGCTATACGCGCAAGTTCCTGCTCAGTTCACCGTGGCAGCCGCAGCGTAGCGCGGTGTTTGCCGGTGCGCTGCGCTATCCGCGCTATAGCTGGTACGACCGCGTAATGATCCGCCTGATTATGAAAATGACCGGCGGTGAAACGGATACCAGTAAGGAAGTGGTCTATACCGACTGGCAGCAGGTCGCTAATTTTGCGCGAGAGATCGCACAAATGAACAGCAAATAGCGGATAAAATCACCGTGATGATGGCAAACTGAGCGGTTGAAAAGTTTTTTGCAAACAGGGCTTGTCAACGTCAGAGAACTCCCTATAATGCGCCTCCACTGACACGGAACAACGGCCAACATGCCGCCGGGTCAGAAGGCTTCAGCGCTGAATATCAGCCGCGAAAGCCGACAGAGAAAAGCAAAATAAACGCTTGACTCTGAATGAGGAAAACGTAATATACGGGACCTCGCGACAGAGCGCTAAAGCGCGTCGCAACTGCTCTTTAACAATTTATCAGACAATCTGTGTGGGCACTCAAAGTGACATGGATTCTTAACGTCCTCGGACGAAAAATGAATACCAAGTCTCTGAGTGAACATACGTAATTCATTACGAAGTTTAATTCACGAGCATCAAACTTAAATTGAAGAGTTTGATCATGGCTCAGATTGAACGCTGGCGGCAGGCCTAACACATGCAAGTCGAGCGGTAGCACAGAAGAGCTTGCTCTTTGGGTGACGAGCGGCGGACGGGTGAGTAATGTCTGGGAAACTGCCTGATGGAGGGGGATAACTACTGGAAACGGTAGCTAATACCGCATAACGTCGCAAGACCAAAGTGGGGGACCTTCGGGCCTCATGCCATCAGATGTGCCCAGATGGGATTAGCTAGTAGGTGAGGTAATGGCTCACCTAGGCGACGATCCCTAGCTGGTCTGAGAGGATGACCAGCCACACTGGAACTGAGACACGGTCCAGACTCCTACGGGAGGCAGCAGTGGGGAATATTGCACAATGGGCGCAAGCCTGATGCAGCCATGCCGCGTGTATGAAGAAGGCCTTCGGGTTGTAAAGTACTTTCAGCGAGGAGGAAGGCGTTAAGGTTAATAACCTTGACGATTGACGTTACTCGCAGAAGAAGCACCGGCTAACTCCGTGCCAGCAGCCGCGGTAATACGGAGGGTGCAAGCGTTAATCGGAATTACTGGGCGTAAAGCGCACGCAGGCGGTCTGTCAAGTCGGATGTGAAATCCCCGGGCTCAACCTGGGAACTGCATCCGAAACTGGCAGGCTAGAGTCTTGTAGAGGGGGGTAGAATTCCAGGTGTAGCGGTGAAATGCGTAGAGATCTGGAGGAATACCGGTGGCGAAGGCGGCCCCCTGGACAAAGACTGACGCTCAGGTGCGAAAGCGTGGGGAGCAAACAGGATTAGATACCCTGGTAGTCCACGCTGTAAACGATGTCGACTTGGAGGTTGTTCCCTTGAGGAGTGGCTTCCGGAGCTAACGCGTTAAGTCGACCGCCTGGGGAGTACGGCCGCAAGGTTAAAACTCAAATGAATTGACGGGGGCCCGCACAAGCGGTGGAGCATGTGGTTTAATTCGATGCAACGCGAAGAACCTTACCTACTCTTGACATCCAGAGAACTTAGCAGAGATGCTTTGGTGCCTTCGGGAACTCTGAGACAGGTGCTGCATGGCTGTCGTCAGCTCGTGTTGTGAAATGTTGGGTTAAGTCCCGCAACGAGCGCAACCCTTATCCTTTGTTGCCAGCGGTTCGGCCGGGAACTCAAAGGAGACTGCCAGTGATAAACTGGAGGAAGGTGGGGATGACGTCAAGTCATCATGGCCCTTACGAGTAGGGCTACACACGTGCTACAATGGCATATACAAAGAGAAGCGACCTCGCGAGAGCAAGCGGACCTCATAAAGTATGTCGTAGTCCGGATCGGAGTCTGCAACTCGACTCCGTGAAGTCGGAATCGCTAGTAATCGTGGATCAGAATGCCACGGTGAATACGTTCCCGGGCCTTGTACACACCGCCCGTCACACCATGGGAGTGGGTTGCAAAAGAAGTAGGTAGCTTAACCTTCGGGAGGGCGCTTACCACTTTGTGATTCATGACTGGGGTGAAGTCGTAACAAGGTAACCGTAGGGGAACCTGCGGTTGGATCACCTCCTTACCTAAAAGAACCTGCCTTTGTAGTGTCCACACAGATTGTCTGATGAAAAATAAGCAGTAAAAAATCTCTGCAGGCTTGTAGCTCAGGTGGTTAGAGCGCACCCCTGATAAGGGTGAGGTCGGTGGTTCAAGTCCACTCAGGCCTACCAAATTCATCCTGAATACTGCGTTGTGAAACGACTCGCATACTTCAGTATGCTTCGTCCTCCCACGCCTTGTCTCAGTCTGAATTACCGGTAAACAGAGAAAGCAATTACGATGGGGTTATAGCTCAGCTGGGAGAGCGCCTGCCTTGCACGCAGGAGGTCTGCGGTTCGATCCCGCATAGCTCCACCATCCTTTTACTGCACAAAATAAGAAAACTTCAGAGTGTTCCTGAAAAGGTGCACTGCGAAGTTTTGCTCTTTAAAAATCTGGATCAAGCTGAAAATTGAAACGACACACTGTCTCCTTTCTCCGTAATAAGAAAGGAAAAACGGTGTGTTCGAGTCTCTCAAATTTTCACAACACGACCTGTTTTACGAAACAGCTTCGGGTTGTGAGGTTAAGCGACTAAGCGTACACGGTGGATGCCCTGGCAGTCAGAGGCGATGAAGGACGTGCTAATCTGCGATAAGCGTCGGTAAGGTGATATGAACCGTTATAACCGGCGATTTCCGAATGGGGAAACCCAGTGTGTTTCGACACACTATCGTTAAGTGAATACATAGCTTAACGAAGCGAACCGGGGGAACTGAAACATCTAAGTACCCCGAGGAAAAGAAATCAACCGAGATTCCCCCAGTAGCGGCGAGCGAACGGGGAACAGCCCAGAACCTGAATCAGTTTGTGTGTTAGTGGAAGCGTCTGGAAAGTCGCAGGGTACAGGGTGATACTCCCGTACACTAAAATGCACATTCTGTGAGTTCGAAGAGTAGGGCGGGACACGTGGTATCCTGTCTGAATATGGGGGGACCATCCTCCAAGGCTAAATACTCCTGACTGACCGATAGTGAACCAGTACCGTGAGGGAAAGGCGAAAAGAACCCCGGCGAGGGGAGTGAAACAGAACCTGAAACCGTGTACGTACAAGCAGTGGGAGCCTCTTTTATGGGGTGACTGCGTACCTTTTGTATAATGGGTCAGCGACTTATATTCTGTAGCAAGGTTAACCGTATAGGGGAGCCGCAGGGAAACCGAGTCTTAACTGGGCGTTAAGTTGCAGGGTATAGACCCGAAACCCGGTGATCTAGCCATGGGCAGGTTGAAGGTTGGGTAACACTAACTGGAGGACCGAACCGACTAATGTTGAAAAATTAGCGGATGACTTGTGGCTGGGGGTGAAAGGCCAATCAAACCGGGAGATAGCTGGTTCTCCCCGAAAGCTATTTAGGTAGCGCCTCGTGAACTCATCTTCGGGGGTAGAGCACTGTTTCGGCTAGGGGGTCATCCCGACTTACCAACCCGATGCAAACTACGAATACCGAAGAATGTTATCACGGGAGACACACGGCGGGTGCTAACGTCCGTCGTGAAGAGGGAAACAACCCAGACCGCCAGCTAAGGTCCCAAAGTCATGGTTAAGTGGGAAACGATGTGGGAAGGCACAGACAGCCAGGATGTTGGCTTAGAAGCAGCCATCATTTAAAGAAAGCGTAATAGCTCACTGGTCGAGTCGGCCTGCGCGGAAGATGTAACGGGGCTAAACCATGCACCGAAGCTGCGGCAGCGACGCTTAGGCGTTGTTGGGTAGGGGAGCGTTCTGTAAGCCGTTGAAGGTGGCCTGTGAGGGTTGCTGGAGGTATCAGAAGTGCGAATGCTGACATAAGTAACGATAAAGCGGGTGAAAAGCCCGCTCGCCGGAAGACCAAGGGTTCCTGTCCAACGTTAATCGGGGCAGGGTGAGTCGACCCCTAAGGCGAGGCCGAAAGGCGTAGTCGATGGGAAACAGGTTAATATTCCTGTACTCGGTGTTACTGCGAAGGGGGGACGGAGAAGGCTATGTTAGCCGGGCGACGGTTGTCCCGGTTTAAGCATGTAGGCGGAGAGTTTAGGTAAATCCGGACTCTTGTTAACGCTGAGGTGTGATGACGAGGCACTACGGTGCTGAAGTAACAAATGCCCTGCTTCCAGGAAAAGCCTCTAAGCATCAGGTAACATCAAATCGTACCCCAAACCGACACAGGTGGTCAGGTAGAGAATACCAAGGCGCTTGAGAGAACTCGGGTGAAGGAACTAGGCAAAATGGTGCCGTAACTTCGGGAGAAGGCACGCTGATGGTAAGTGAAGTGACTTGCTCACGGAGCTGAAATCAGTCGAAGATACCAGCTGGCTGCAACTGTTTATTAAAAACACAGCACTGTGCAAACACGAAAGTGGACGTATACGGTGTGACGCCTGCCCGGTGCCGGAAGGTTAATTGATGGGGTTATCCGCAAGGAGAAGCTCTTGATCGAAGCCCCGGTAAACGGCGGCCGTAACTATAACGGTCCTAAGGTAGCGAAATTCCTTGTCGGGTAAGTTCCGACCTGCACGAATGGCGTAATGATGGCCAGGCTGTCTCCACCCGAGACTCAGTGAAATTGAACTCGCTGTGAAGATGCAGTGTACCCGCGGCAAGACGGAAAGACCCCGTGAACCTTTACTATAGCTTGACACTGAACATTGAGCCTTGATGTGTAGGATAGGTGGGAGGCTTTGAAGCGTGGACGCCAGTCTGCGTGGAGCCAACCTTGAAATACCACCCTTTAATGTTTGATGTTCTAACGTAGACCCGTGATCCGGGTTGCGGACAGTGTCTGGTGGGTAGTTTGACTGGGGCGGTCTCCTCCCAAAGAGTAACGGAGGAGCACGAAGGTTAGCTAATCCTGGTCGGACATCAGGAGGTTAGTGCAATGGCATAAGCTAGCTTGACTGCGAGCGTGACGGCGCGAGCAGGTGCGAAAGCAGGTCATAGTGATCCGGTGGTTCTGAATGGAAGGGCCATCGCTCAACGGATAAAAGGTACTCCGGGGATAACAGGCTGATACCGCCCAAGAGTTCATATCGACGGCGGTGTTTGGCACCTCGATGTCGGCTCATCACATCCTGGGGCTGAAGTAGGTCCCAAGGGTACGGCTGTTCGCCGTTTAAAGTGGTACGCGAGCTGGGTTTAGAACGTCGTGAGACAGTTCGGTCCCTATCTGCCGTGGGCGCTGGAGAATTGAGGGGGGCTGCTCCTAGTACGAGAGGACCGGAGTGGACGCATCACTGGTGTTCGGGTTGTCATGCCAATGGCATTGCCCGGTAGCTAAATGCGGAAAAGATAAGTGCTGAAAGCATCTAAGCACGAAACTTGCCCCGAGATGAGTTCTCCCTGACTCCTTGAGAGTCCTGAAGGAACGTTGAAGACTACGACGTTGATAGGTCGGGTGTGTAAGCGTAGCGATACGTTGAGCTAACCGATACTAATGAACCGTGAGGCTTAACCTTACAACGCCAAAGCTGTTTGGTGTGATGAATTTGAGAGATTTTCAGCTGATACAGATTAACTGACAGGCCGTGATGGCGTGTTGGTAACAGAATTTGCCTGGCGGCAATAGCGCGGTGGTCCCACCTGACCCCATGCCGAACTCAGAAGTGAAACGCCGTAGCGCCGATGGTAGTGTGGGGTCTCCCCATGTGAGAGTAGGGAACTGCCAGGCATCAAATAAACAGAAAAACCTCATGCGAAAGCATGGGGTTTTTTTGTTGTCTGCGATTCAGGAAAAGCGGCCGGACGCCGCCCGGATCGGGCGCTGCGCACAGCGTTCCGGGAATATCCAGCGACCCGCGACCAAACCGAACAAGCCTTCCCCTGACATATACGGTAAACTAGTGCAGATTTTGCATCAGGAAGCCACTATGAATCACTCCCTTAAACCCTGGAATACCTTTGGCATCGATCGTACAGCCAAAGCAATTGTGCGCGCCGAAAATGAACAACAGCTACTGTCTGCCTGGCAGGATGCCACCGCAGAGGAACAGCCGGTCTTAATTCTCGGGGAAGGAAGCAACGTACTCTTTCTAAAGGATTATTCTGGTACGGTCATTATCAACCGCATCCTGGGGATTGAGGTCACAGAAACGCCTGAAGCCTGGCATCTACACGTTGGGGCAGGGGAGAACTGGCACCATCTGGTGCAGTTTACGTTAGATAAAGAAATGCCGGGCCTGGAAAACCTTGCCCTGATCCCCGGCTGTGCTGGCTCTTCACCCATTCAAAATATTGGTGCTTATGGCGTCGAGCTCCAGCGTGTCTGCCTGTATGTCGACTGTATCGAGCTGGCAACCGGGCACAAACAGCGGCTTTCGGCCAACGAGTGCCGTTTTGGCTACCGGGATAGTATCTTCAAACATGAATATCAGGATCGCTATGCCATCGTGGCCGTTGGCCTCAGGTTGCCTAAAGTCTGGCAGCCGGTGCTGACCTATGGCGATTTGGCCCGTCTTGACCCAAATACCGTGACGCCTCGACAGGTATTTGATGCTGTTTGCCATATGCGAATGACCAAGCTTCCCGATCCAAAGGTAAATGGTAACGCCGGCAGCTTCTTTAAAAACCCGGTCATTAGCGCGGATAAAGGGCAGGAACTGCTGGCCGCTTTCCCAAATGCGCCGCACTATCCGCAGGCGGATGGCAGCATCAAGCTGGCCGCTGGCTGGCTTATCGATCAATGCCAGCTCAAAGGGAAAACCATCGGTGGTGCGGCGGTACATCGCCAGCAGGCGCTGGTATTAATCAATGACCACCATGCAACCAGCGACGATGTGATCGATCTTGCTCACTACGTCCGCCAGCGGGTTGGCGAGATGTTTAACGTCTGGCTGCAGCCCGAAGTCCGCTTTATTGGCGCAACCGGTGAAGTTAACGCTGAGGAGGCGATTGCATGAGGGACAACACCATTCCCCTGACCCTGATATCTATTCTGGCTGACGGCGAGTTTCATTCCGGAGAGCAGCTCGGCGAACGTCTGGGAATGAGCCGGGCTGCAATCAATAAGCATATTCAGACGCTGCGCGACTGGGGAGTTGATGTCTTTACCGTCCCAGGTAAAGGCTACAGCCTTCCGGAACCGGTGCAATTATTAAATGAAGAGCTGATTGCCGGACAGATCGACCAGGGCCGCGTCACCGTGCTGTCGGTGATTGATTCCACAAACCAGTATTTATTGGACAGGCTTAACGAGCTTCAGTCTGGCGATGCCTGCGTTGCGGAATATCAACAGGCTGGGCGCGGTCGCCGCGGGCGCAAGTGGTTCTCACCCTTCGGTGCGAATCTCTATCTTTCCATCTACTGGCGACTGGAGCAGGGACCTGCCGCAGCGGTAGGCCTGAGCCTGGTGATTGGCATTGTTATTGCTGAAGTACTTCAGAGCCTCGGCGCCGATAAGGTACGCGTCAAGTGGCCAAACGATCTGTACCTTCAGGACCGGAAGCTGTCCGGCATCCTGGTGGAGTTGACGGGAAAAACGGGCGATGCGGCGCAGATAGTGAGCGGTGCAGGGATCAATCTGGCGATGCGACGCGTGGAGTCTGATGTTGTCAATCAGGGCTGGATTAGCCTGCAGGAAGCCGGAGTCTCTATCGATCGTAATGCGCTGGCCGCACGCCTGATTAAAGAGCTACGGGCGGGACTGCAGCTGTTTGAACAGGAAGGGCTGACTCCTTACCTGTCGCGCTGGGAAAAATTAGATAATTTCCTCAATCGCCCGGTTAAGCTTATTATCGGAGACAAAGAAATCTTCGGGATTTCCCGTGGCATCGATACTCAGGGAGCATTATTACTTGAGCAAGATGGGGTGATTAAACCATGGGTTGGTGGTGAAATATCGCTACGCAGCGCCGAATAAATAACAGGGAGCCGAGGCTCCCTTTTTTATTTCCGCAAGCGGACCTCGTCGACCGAATGGTTGGCGCTCTTGGTCATTATCAGACTCGCTCTTTCACGAGTTGGTAGGATGTTTTCTTTAAGATTCAGTAGGTTAATCTCATTCCACAGCGAAGTGGCTATATTGACGGCTTCATCTTTCGAAAGCTTTGCATAATTATGGAAATACGAGTCAGGATCGGTAAATGCGCCTTCACGGAATTTTAGAAAACGATTGATATACCAGCTCCGCAGCATTTCTTCCGGCGCATCAACATATATAGAAAAATCAACGAAATCAGAAACAAATACATGATGCGGATCGTGCGGATAATCCATCCCGCTTTGTAAAACATTTAATCCTTCAAGAATTAAAATGTCCGGCTGGGAAACCGTCTTATCGCCATCGGGAATAACATCATAAATCAGGTGTGAATAGACGGGGGCTTTAGCGTTAGCGATACCTGATTTCAGATCGGAGACGAACTTGACCAGGCGGTGCATATCATAAGACTGCGGGAAGCCCTTCTTCTTCATCAGGCCGCGTTCTTTCAATACGGCATTAGGATGCAGAAAGCCATCGGTGGTGATCAATTCAACGTGCCGATGCTCTGGCCACCGGCTAAGCAGCGCCTGCAGCACGCGCGCGGTTGTACTTTTACCTACCGCGACGCTACCGGCGATGCTGATGATATACGGAATACGCTGACCGTTGGTACCAAGAAACTGTTCCAGCACGGCCTGACGACGCAGGTTGGAACTGATATAGAAATTAAGCAAACGCGACAGCGGCAAATAAATTTCCGCGACTTCTTCCAGCGAAAGATCTTCGTTGATGCCTTTTAACCGCGTGATTTCTTCCTCTGTTAGCGTCATTGGAACGGAATCACGAAGTGCAGCCCATTGGTTGCGGTTAAATTGTAGATAAGGTGTCATTAACGTTTGCTCTTTTTTGCTCATAAGCATTTTCTTACCATCGCCAAATTAAAGACAGGCGCAGATGCTTCACATAAGTTAATCAGGACAATGGGCAGGAGGGTAACACCAGATTGCAGGGAATAATAAGAAAAAAACGCATTGAATGATGCTTTCTCACGCCAACATCACAAGAGTGAAATTTGTGAATAAAGGACGTCAAAGCTGATGCGGGGGCAAACGACGGCGGGCTGTAAACGGCGATGATGCAGTCAACGCGTCGCTCAGGCCAATCAGCTATCCACTATATAGCAGAGAGCAAAGTGACTTTATCGTGGCGGAGGCGCGGCAAAAGCTATGCCGCTGCACCAAAATGCGATCTTTACCTATCCGCAGCGGGCTTTGAATGGAAATATTGCGAGAGGAATGGTGTTTTTTTGTTCTTCATCGATTGAAATTACACCGCTTTTTGGTGTTTGAGAGCAAAATATGAGCGATAGAACGATTTATGCAATTTTTTAGTTGCATGAATCCGCAGGTCTCCCTAAAATGCGCGCTACTTGATGCCGACTTAGCTCAGTAGGTAGAGCAACTGACTTGTAATCAGTAGGTCACCAGTTCGATTCCGGTAGTCGGCACCATCAAGTGCCTGGTGGGGTTCCCGAGCGGCCAAAGGGAGCAGACTGTAAATCTGCCGTCATCGACTTCGAAGGTTCGAATCCTTCCCCCACCACCATCTTTCGGCAACGCTTTGCGGAGCCAGAGTTGATTGGTTAAGCTAATCAGCTCAAACAAAGAAAAGAGATAACTCTCTTTTTTTTGTTATAGAAAGAACTGGGTAGCCGAGTTTCAGGATGCGGGCATCGTATAATGGCTATTACCTCAGCCTTCCAAGCTGATGATGCGGGTTCGATTCCCGCTGCCCGCTCCAGACGTGCTGATATGGCTCAGTTGGTAGAGCGCACCCTTGGTAAGGGTGAGGTCCCCAGTTCGACTCTGGGTATCAGCACCACTTCTTTATCTCTCCTTCCCTGTTTCTCTCTATTCTATTGCATTCAACAAGTCGGGCATGTTGCCTGGTTGATGTGGTGATATCACCGATTTATCCGTGTCTTAGAGGGACAATCGATGTCTAAAGAAAAGTTTGAACGTACAAAACCGCACGTTAACGTCGGTACTATCGGCCACGTTGACCATGGTAAAACAACGCTGACTGCTGCAATCACTACCGTTCTGGCTAAAACCTACGGTGGTTCTGCGCGCGCATTCGACCAGATCGATAACGCACCGGAAGAAAAAGCTCGTGGTATCACCATCAACACTTCCCACGTTGAATATGACACCCCGACTCGCCACTACGCACACGTAGACTGCCCGGGCCACGCCGACTATGTTAAAAACATGATCACCGGTGCTGCTCAGATGGATGGCGCGATCCTGGTTGTTGCTGCGACTGACGGCCCGATGCCGCAGACTCGTGAGCACATCCTGCTGGGTCGTCAGGTAGGCGTTCCGTACATCATCGTGTTCCTGAACAAATGCGACATGGTTGATGACGAAGAGCTGCTGGAACTGGTTGAGATGGAAGTTCGTGAACTGCTGTCTCAGTACGATTTCCCGGGCGACGACACTCCGATCATCCGTGGTTCTGCTCTGAAAGCGCTGGAAGGCGATGCAGAGTGGGAAGCTAAGATCGTTGAACTGGCTGGCTACCTGGATTCTTACATCCCGGAACCAGAACGTGCTATCGACAAGCCGTTCCTGCTGCCTATCGAAGACGTATTCTCCATCTCCGGCCGTGGTACCGTTGTTACCGGTCGTGTAGAGCGCGGTATCGTTAAAGTTGGCGAAGAAGTTGAAATCGTTGGTATCAAAGACACCGCTAAGTCTACCTGTACCGGCGTTGAAATGTTCCGCAAACTGCTGGACGAAGGCCGTGCTGGTGAGAACGTTGGCGTTCTGCTGCGTGGTATCAAACGTGAAGAAATCGAACGTGGTCAGGTACTGGCTAAGCCGGGTTCTATCAAGCCGCACACCAAATTCGAATCTGAAGTTTACATCCTGTCCAAAGATGAAGGCGGCCGTCATACTCCGTTCTTCAAAGGCTACCGTCCGCAGTTCTACTTCCGTACAACTGACGTGACTGGCACCATCGAACTGCCGGAAGGCGTAGAGATGGTAATGCCGGGCGACAACATCAAAATGGTTGTTACCCTGATCCACCCGATCGCGATGGACGACGGTCTGCGTTTCGCAATCCGTGAAGGCGGCCGTACCGTTGGCGCGGGCGTTGTTGCTAAAGTTCTCAGCTAATCGCTGATAACATTTGACGCAATGCGCAATAAAAGGGCATCATTTGATGCCCTTTTTGCACGCTTTCGAACCAGAACCTGGCTCATCAGTGATTTTTTTTGTCATAATCATTGCTGAGACAGGCTCTGTAGAGGGCGTTAAATCCGAAACGCAGCAGAGCATTTCGGTTTGGTTGCCTCGCTCTCGCGGGGCAAAATTATTTGTCTGAATTCTTGTGACAGGTTGGTTTATGAGTGCGAATACCGAAGCTCAAGGGAGCGGGCGCGGCCTGGAAGCGATGAAGTGGACGATCGTTGCCGTGCTGCTGATTGTGGCCATCGTAGGCAACTTCCTTTATCGTGACATTATGCTGGCAGTGCGTGCGTTGGCCGTGGTGATTCTGATCGCTGCTGCCGGTGGCGTCGCGCTGTTAACCACAAAAGGTAAGGCGACCGTAGCTTTCGCCCGTGAAGCGAGAACCGAAGTCCGCAAGGTAATCTGGCCTACTCGCCAGGAGACGTTGCACACCACACTGATTGTTGCCGCGGTAACTGCGGTAATGTCACTGATCCTGTGGGGACTGGATGGTATTCTGGTTCGCCTGGTATCCTTTATCACTGGCCTGAGGTTCTGAGATGTCTGAAGCTCCTAAAAAACGCTGGTACGTCGTTCAGGCGTTTTCCGGTTTTGAAGGTCGCGTAGCTACCTCGTTGCGTGAACATATCAAATTACACAATATGGAAGAGTTGTTTGGCGAAGTCATGGTTCCGACCGAAGAAGTGGTCGAAATCCGTGGTGGCCTGCGCCGTAAGAGCGAGCGCAAATTCTTCCCGGGTTACGTTCTGGTCCAGATGGTGATGAACGACGCAAGCTGGCACCTGGTGCGCAGCGTACCGCGCGTGATGGGCTTTATCGGCGGTACATCCGACCGTCCTGCGCCGATCAGCGACAAAGAAGTCGACGCGATCATGAACCGTCTTCAGCAGGTTGGCGATAAGCCGCGTCCTAAAACGCTGTTCGAGCCGGGCGAAATGGTCCGCGTCAGCGATGGTCCGTTTGCTGACTTCAACGGCGTTGTTGAAGAAGTTGACTACGAGAAGTCCCGCCTGAAGGTTTCTGTTTCGATCTTTGGCCGTGCGACTCCGGTCGAGCTGGACTTTGCTCAGGTAGAAAAAGCCTAAGCGACGATCAAAAAAGCAGCGATTTAATCGTTGCATGAGGCGCGAAATTGACATACAATTTCGCGCCTTTTGTTTTTATGGACCCTGTGTCCGTAAGACGATATTGATAACGGGGAGCCTTTCTAAAGGCGTTATACCCAAACGAGGAAATTTAAATGGCTAAGAAAGTACAAGCCTACGTCAAGCTGCAGGTTGCAGCTGGTATGGCAAACCCGAGCCCGCCGGTTGGTCCAGCACTGGGTCAGCAGGGTGTGAACATCATGGAATTCTGTAAAGCGTTTAACGCCAAAACAGAATCCCTGGAAAAAGGTCTGCCGACTCCGGTTGTTATTACCGTTTACGCTGACCGTTCCTTTACCTTTGTTACCAAGACCCCGCCGGCTGCTGTTCTGCTGAAGAAAGCTGCAGGCATCAAGTCTGGTTCCGGTAAGCCGAACAAAGATAAAGTAGGTAAAATTTCCCGCGCTCAGCTGCAGGAAATCGCGCAGACCAAAGCTGCCGACATGACTGGTTCTGACATTGAAGCGATGACTCGCTCCATTGAAGGTACTGCACGTTCCATGGGCCTGGTAGTAGAGGATTAAGAAATGGCTAAACTGACCAAGCGTATGCGCGTGATCCGTGACAAAGTTGATGTGACTAAACAGTACGACATCAACGAAGCTATTGCTCTGCTGAAAGAGCTGGCCACCGCTAAATTTACCGAAAGCGTAGACGTTGCTGTTAACCTCGGCATCGACGCTCGTAAATCTGACCAGAACGTCCGTGGCGCAACAGTACTGCCGCACGGTACTGGCCGTTCCGTTCGCGTAGCCGTATTTGCCCAGGGCCCGAACGCTGAAGCTGCTAAAGCTGCAGGCGCCGAGCTGGTAGGTATGGAAGATCTGGCAGACCAGATCAAAAAAGGCGAAATGAACTTCGACGTTGTTATTGCTTCCCCGGATGCAATGCGCGTTGTTGGCCAGCTGGGCCAGGTTCTGGGTCCGCGTGGCCTGATGCCAAACCCGAAAGTGGGTACCGTTACTCCGAACGTTGCTGAAGCTGTTAAGAACGCTAAAGCAGGCCAGGTTCGCTATCGTAACGACAAAAACGGCATCATCCACACCACCATCGGTAAAGTGGACTTTGACGCTGACAAACTGAAAGAAAACCTGGAATCCCTGCTGGTTGCGCTGAAAAAAGCAAAACCGACTCAGGCGAAAGGCGTTTTCATCAAGAAAGTTAGCCTCTCCACCACCATGGGTGCTGGCGTTGCCGTTGATCAAGCTGGTCTGAGCGCTTCTGCGAACTAAGATTAGCTTTACGTGGGCGGTGGATTTGTCTACAATTCTACCCCCACGATTCTGCTACGTGCAGAACGCTATCTGAGATAGTCAGGTTGTAGCAAGGCGGCAACTGAGTGAATCTCCGGGAGCATAGTGAACTATGTAACCGGTGTTAGCGAAGACAGCCAACGCCGGCACGGCCTGAATAGCGAAGGGTAGAAAGAATTTGTTCGTTGGAGCCTGGCCTATCCAGGCCTCCGTCGAAGACCGCAGGTGTTTCGTAAGAAACTTAATGCCCTGCGTAGACGGTGACAGAACGCTAAGATTATTTTTGGATACTCTGGCTTGTTTCTGCTCACCGTATTTAAGACGCTCTATTCGTTGAGTAGAGTGAAGTGAGTTCCAGAGCATGAGCTCTGGCAAACATCCAGGAGCAAAGCTAATGGCTTTAAATCTTCAAGACAAACAAGCGATTGTTGCTGAAGTCAGCGAAGTAGCCAAAGGCGCGCTGTCTGCAGTAGTTGCGGATTCCCGTGGCGTTACTGTAGATAAAATGACTGAACTGCGTAAAGCAGGTCGTGAAGCTGGCGTTTACATGCGTGTTGTCCGCAACACCCTGCTGCGCCGCGTCGTTGAAGGTACTCAGTTCGAGTGCCTGAAAGACACGTTTGTTGGTCCGACCCTGATTGCATACTCTATGGAACACCCGGGCGCTGCCGCTCGTCTGTTCAAAGAGTTCGCGAAAGCGAATGCAAAATTCGAGGTTAAAGCCGCAGCCTTTGAAGGCGAGCTGATCCTGGCGTCGAATATCGACCGCCTGGCAACTCTGCCGACCTACGACGAAGCAATTGCACGCCTGATGGCAACCATGAAAGAAGCTTCGGCTGGCAAACTGGTTCGCACTCTGGCTGCTGTACGCGATGCGAAAGAAGCTGCTTAATCGCAGATTTCTTTATAAAGCACTCGCTTACGTATAAACTTATTCTGATATTCAGGAACAATTTAAATGTCTATCACTAAAGATCAAATCATTGAAGCAGTATCCGCTATGTCCGTAATGGACGTTGTTGAGCTGATCTCTGCAATGGAAGAAAAATTCGGTGTTTCCGCTGCTGCTGCTGTAGCTGTAGCTGCTGGCCCGGCTGAAGCTGCTGAAGAAAAAACTGAATTCGACGTAATTCTGAAAGCTGCTGGCGCTAACAAAGTTGCTGTAATCAAAGCAGTACGTAGCGCAACTGGCCTGGGTCTGAAAGAAGCTAAAGACCTGGTAGAATCTGCACCTGCTGCCCTGAAAGAAGGCATCAGCAAAGATGACGCAGAAGCACTGAAAAAATCTCTGGAAGAAGCTGGCGCTGAAGTTGAAGTCAAATAAGCCAACCTTTCCGGTTGCAGCCTGAGTAATCAGGCTGATGGCTGGTGACTATTTAGTCACCAGCCTTTTTGCGCTGTAAGGCGCCAGTAGAATTTCACACTGTTTGACTGCTGGTTGTCCTGACAATGCATGTTTCTATCGACGACTTAATATACTGCGACAGGGTGCTCGCTCTGTGTAAATCGCGACGAAATGGTTTAAGCGTGATAGCAACAGGTATTGCGGAAAGTGTTCCATTTTCCGGTCCACAAAATAGTGTTGCATAAAAAACTGCCTTTCTGAGGCAGACGGGTCGACTTGTCAGCGAGCTGAGGAACCCTATGGTTTACTCCTATACCGAGAAAAAACGTATTCGTAAGGATTTTGGTAAACGTCCACAAGTTCTGGACATACCTTATCTCCTTTCTATCCAGCTTGATTCGTTCCAGAAGTTTATCGAGCAAGATCCTGAAGGGCAATATGGTCTGGAAGCAGCCTTCCGTTCCGTGTTCCCGATTAAAAGCTACAGCGGTAATTCCGAGCTGCAATACGTCAGCTACCGTCTGGGCGAACCAGTATTTGATGTTAAAGAATGTCAGATCCGTGGCGTGACCTATTCGGCACCGCTGCGAGTAAAACTGCGTCTGGTGATCTACGAGCGTGAAGCGCCGGAAGGCACCGTTAAAGACATCAAAGAACAAGAAGTCTACATGGGCGAAATTCCGCTCATGACCGACAACGGTACCTTTGTTATCAACGGTACTGAGCGTGTTATCGTTTCTCAGCTGCACCGTAGCCCGGGTGTCTTCTTTGACAGTGACAAAGGTAAGACTCACTCTTCCGGTAAGGTCCTGTATAACGCACGTATCATCCCTTACCGCGGTTCCTGGCTGGACTTCGAATTCGATCCGAAAGACAACCTGTTTGTCCGTATCGACCGTCGTCGTAAGCTGCCGGCAACGATCATCCTGCGCGCGCTGAATTACACCACTGAGCAGATCCTTGACCTGTTCTTCGAAAAAGTGGTCTTTGAAATTCGCGACAACAAGCTGCAGATGGAGCTGATTCCGGAGCGTCTGCGTGGTGAAACCGCGTCCTTCGACATCGAAGCGAACGGTAAGATCTACGTAGAAAAAGCACGCCGTATTACCGCTCGCCATATCCGCCAGCTGGAAAAAGACGATATTAAGCTTATCGAAGTTCCGGTTGAGTACATCGCGGGTAAAGTTGCTGCTAAAGACTATGTCGATACAGCGACCGGCGAACTGATCTGCCCGGCGAACATGGAGCTGAGCCTTGATCTGCTGGCCAAACTGAGCCAGTCCGGTCATAAGCGCATCGAAACTCTGTTCACCAACGATCTCGATCACGGTGCGTACATGTCTGAGACTGTACGCGTCGACCCGACCAACGATCGTCTGAGCGCGCTGGTAGAAATCTACCGCATGATGCGCCCGGGTGAGCCGCCGACTCGTGAAGCGGCTGAAAACCTGTTTGAGAACCTGTTCTTCTCCGAAGACCGCTACGATCTGTCCGCGGTTGGTCGTATGAAGTTCAACCGTTCTCTGCTGCGTGACGAAATCGAAGGTTCCGGTATCCTGAGCAAAGACGACATCATTCAGGTGATGAAGAAGCTCATCGGTATCCGTAACGGCATTGGCGAAGTCGATGATATCGACCACCTCGGCAACCGTCGTATCCGTTCCGTTGGCGAAATGGCGGAAAACCAGTTCCGCGTTGGCCTGGTTCGCGTAGAGCGTGCGGTTAAAGAGCGTCTGTCCCTGGGCGATCTGGATACCCTGATGCCTCAGGATATGATCAACGCCAAGCCGATTTCTGCAGCAGTGAAAGAGTTCTTTGGTTCCAGCCAGCTGTCTCAGTTTATGGACCAGAACAACCCGCTGTCCGAGATTACGCACAAACGTCGTATCTCTGCACTCGGCCCAGGCGGTCTGACCCGCGAGCGCGCAGGCTTTGAAGTTCGAGACGTACACCCGACCCACTACGGTCGCGTATGTCCAATCGAAACGCCTGAAGGCCCGAACATCGGTCTGATCAACTCCCTGTCCGTGTATGCACAGACTAACGAATACGGCTTCCTCGAGACTCCGTATCGTAAAGTGACTGACGGTGTTGTAACCGACGAAATTCATTACCTCTCTGCTATCGAAGAAGGTAACTACGTCATCGCTCAGGCGAACTCCAACCTGGATGACGAAGGCCACTTTGAAGAAGACCTGGTAACGTGCCGTAGTAAAGGCGAATCCAGCTTGTTCAGCCGTGACCAGGTTGACTACATGGACGTATCCACCCAGCAGGTGGTTTCCGTCGGTGCGTCCCTGATCCCGTTCCTGGAACACGATGACGCCAACCGTGCATTGATGGGTGCGAACATGCAACGTCAGGCGGTTCCGACTCTGCGCGCTGATAAGCCGCTGGTTGGTACCGGTATGGAACGTGCTGTTGCCGTTGACTCCGGTGTTACTGCGGTCGCTAAACGTGGCGGTACCGTTCAGTACGTGGATGCATCCCGTATCGTTATCAAAGTTAACGATGATGAGATGTACCCGGGCGAAGCCGGCATCGACATCTATAACCTGACCAAGTACACCCGTTCTAACCAGAACACCTGCATCAACCAGATGCCTTGCGTGTCCCTGGGTGAGCCAATTGAGCGCGGCGACGTGCTGGCAGACGGTCCGTCCACCGACCTCGGTGAACTGGCGCTCGGTCAGAACATGCGCGTAGCGTTCATGCCGTGGAACGGCTACAACTTCGAAGACTCCATCCTCGTCTCCGAGCGCGTAGTTCAGGAAGATCGTTTCACCACGATTCACATCCAGGAACTGGCGTGCGTGTCCCGTGACACCAAGCTGGGGCCGGAAGAGATCACCGCTGATATCCCGAACGTGGGTGAAGCTGCGCTCTCCAAACTGGACGAATCCGGTATCGTTTACATCGGTGCAGAAGTGACCGGCGGCGACATTCTGGTTGGTAAGGTCACACCGAAAGGTGAAACCCAGCTGACGCCAGAAGAGAAACTGCTGCGCGCGATCTTCGGTGAGAAAGCGTCTGACGTTAAAGACTCTTCTCTGCGCGTACCGAACGGCGTATCGGGTACCGTTATCGACGTTCAGGTCTTTACCCGCGACGGCGTTGAGAAAGACAAGCGTGCGCTGGAAATCGAAGAAATGCAGCTGAAGCAGGCGAAAAAAGACCTGTCTGAAGAACTGCAGATCTTCGAAGCTGGCCTGTTTGGTCGTATCTACGCGGTGCTGGTCTCCGGTGGTGTTGAAGCTGAGAAGCTCGACAAGCTGCCGCGCGACCGCTGGCTGGAACTGGGCCTGGCCGACGAAGAGAAACAAAATCAGCTGGAGCAGCTGGCTGAGCAGTACGACGAACTGAAACACGAGTTCGAGAAAAAACTCGAAGCGAAACGCCGTAAAATTACCCAAGGCGACGATCTGGCACCTGGCGTGCTGAAGATTGTTAAAGTGTATCTGGCCGTTAAACGTCAGATTCAGCCTGGTGATAAAATGGCAGGCCGTCACGGTAACAAGGGTGTTATCTCTAAGATCAACCCGATCGAAGATATGCCTTACGATGAAAACGGCACGCCGGTAGACATCGTACTGAACCCGCTGGGCGTACCGTCTCGTATGAACATCGGTCAGATTCTGGAAACCCACCTGGGTATGGCTGCGAAAGGCATCGGCGAGAAAATCAACGCCATGCTGAAACAGCAGCAGGAAGTCGCGAAACTGCGCGAATTCATCCAGAAAGCGTACGATCTGGGTACAGACGTTCGCCAGAAGGTAGATCTGAATACCTTCACCGATGATGAAGTTCTGCGTCTTGCTGAAAACCTGAAAAAAGGTATGCCGATCGCAACGCCGGTATTCGACGGTGCGAAAGAGTCTGAAATCAAGGAACTGTTACAGCTGGGTGGCCTGCCGACTTCCGGTCAGATTACCCTGTTCGACGGTCGTACCGGCGAGCAGTTCGAACGCCAGGTTACCGTCGGCTATATGTACATGCTGAAACTGAACCACCTGGTTGATGACAAGATGCATGCGCGTTCTACCGGTTCTTACAGCCTGGTTACTCAGCAGCCGCTGGGTGGTAAGGCTCAGTTCGGTGGTCAGCGCTTCGGTGAGATGGAAGTATGGGCGCTGGAAGCTTACGGCGCGGCATACACCCTGCAGGAAATGCTTACCGTCAAGTCTGATGACGTTAACGGTCGTACCAAGATGTATAAAAACATCGTGGACGGCAACCATCAGATGGAACCGGGCATGCCGGAATCCTTCAACGTACTGTTGAAAGAGATTCGCTCGCTGGGCATCAACATCGAACTGGAAGACGAGTAACTCTCGCTCAAACAGGTCACTGGTGCCGGGGTCATACCCGGCGCCAGATTGTGCTAACTCCGACGGGAGCAAATCCGTGAAAGATTTATTAAAGTTTCTGAAAGCGCAGACTAAAACCGAAGAGTTTGATGCGATCAAAATTGCTCTGGCCTCGCCAGACATGATCCGTTCATGGTCTTTCGGTGAAGTTAAAAAGCCGGAAACCATTAACTACCGTACGTTCAAACCAGAACGTGACGGCCTTTTCTGTGCGCGTATTTTCGGGCCAGTAAAAGACTACGAGTGCCTGTGCGGTAAGTACAAGCGCCTGAAACACCGTGGTGTGATCTGTGAGAAGTGCGGCGTTGAAGTGACCCAGACTAAAGTGCGTCGTGAGCGCATGGGCCACATCGAGCTGGCGTCTCCGACCGCCCACATTTGGTTCCTGAAGTCGCTGCCGTCCCGTATCGGCCTGCTGCTGGATATGCCGCTGCGTGATATCGAACGCGTTCTGTACTTCGAATCTTATGTGGTTATCGAAGGCGGGATGACGAACCTCGAACGCAACCAGATCCTGACAGAAGAGCAGTATCTGGACGCGCTGGAAGAGTTCGGCGACGAGTTCGACGCGAAGATGGGCGCCGAAGCTATTCAGGCCCTGCTGAAGAGCATGGATCTGGAGCAGGAATGCGAACAGCTGCGTGAAGAGCTGAACGAAACCAACTCAGAAACCAAGCGTAAAAAGCTGACCAAGCGTATCAAACTGCTGGAAGCTTTCGTTCAGTCTGGCAACAAGCCGGAGTGGATGATCCTGACCGTTCTGCCGGTTCTGCCGCCAGATCTGCGTCCGCTGGTTCCGCTGGATGGTGGTCGTTTCGCGACTTCTGACCTGAACGATTTGTATCGTCGCGTCATTAACCGTAACAACCGTCTGAAACGTCTGCTGGATCTGGCTGCGCCGGATATCATCGTACGCAACGAAAAACGTATGCTGCAGGAAGCGGTCGACGCCCTGCTGGATAACGGTCGTCGCGGTCGTGCTATCACCGGTTCTAACAAACGTCCTCTGAAATCTTTGGCCGATATGATCAAAGGTAAACAGGGTCGTTTCCGTCAGAACCTGCTGGGTAAACGCGTTGACTACTCCGGTCGTTCTGTTATCACCGTAGGTCCATACCTGCGTCTGCATCAGTGCGGTCTGCCGAAGAAAATGGCGCTGGAGCTGTTCAAACCGTTCATCTACGGCAAGCTGGAACTGCGTGGTCTTGCTACCACCATTAAAGCTGCGAAGAAAATGGTTGAGCGCGAAGAAGCTGTCGTTTGGGATATCCTGGACGAAGTTATCCGCGAACACCCGGTACTGCTGAACCGTGCACCAACCCTGCACCGTTTGGGTATCCAGGCATTTGAGCCGGTACTGATCGAAGGTAAAGCTATCCAGCTGCACCCGCTGGTCTGTGCGGCATATAACGCCGACTTCGATGGTGACCAGATGGCTGTTCACGTACCGCTGACGCTGGAAGCCCAGCTCGAAGCGCGTGCGCTGATGATGTCTACCAACAACATCCTGTCCCCGGCGAACGGCGAGCCTATCATCGTTCCGTCTCAGGACGTTGTACTGGGTCTGTACTACATGACCCGTGACTGTGTTAACGCCAAAGGCGAAGGCATGGTGCTGACTGGCCCGAAAGAAGCCGAGCGTATTTATCGCGCTGGCCTGGCCTCTCTGCATGCGCGCGTTAAAGTGCGTATCACCGAATACGAAAAAGACGAAAACGACCAGTTCGTAGCGAAAACCAGCCTGAAAGACACGACCGTTGGCCGTGCGATTCTGTGGATGATCGTGCCTAAAGGTCTGCCGTTCACTATCGTGAACCAGGCACTGGGTAAGAAAGCGATCTCTAAGATGCTGAACACCTGCTACCGTATTCTGGGCCTGAAACCGACCGTTATTTTTGCGGACCAGACGATGTACACCGGCTTTGCTTATGCAGCGCGTTCAGGTGCATCCGTTGGTATTGATGACATGGTCATCCCGGAGAAAAAACACGAGATCATCAGCGAAGCGGAAGCTGAAGTTGCTGAGATCCAGGAACAGTTCCAGTCCGGTCTGGTTACCGCGGGCGAACGCTACAACAAAGTTATCGATATCTGGGCTGCGGCGAACGATCGTGTATCCAAAGCGATGATGGATAACCTGCAAACCGAAACCGTTATTAACCGTGACGGCGTCGAAGAGCAGCAGGTTTCCTTCAACAGCATCTACATGATGGCCGACTCCGGTGCGCGTGGTTCTGCGGCACAGATTCGTCAGCTGGCTGGTATGCGTGGTCTGATGGCGAAGCCGGATGGCTCCATCATCGAAACGCCGATCACCGCGAACTTCCGTGAAGGTCTGAACGTACTCCAGTACTTCATCTCCACGCACGGTGCGCGTAAAGGTCTGGCGGATACCGCACTGAAAACAGCGAACTCCGGTTACCTGACTCGTCGTCTGGTTGACGTTGCACAGGACCTGGTTGTTACTGAAGACGACTGTGGCACCCTGGAAGGCATCACCATGACCCCGGTTATCGAGGGTGGTGATGTTAAAGAGCCGCTGCGCGATCGCGTACTGGGTCGTGTGACCGCTGAAGACGTTCTGAAGCCGGGTACTGCGGATATTCTGGTTCCACGCAACACGCTGCTGCACGAGCACTGGTGTGATCTGCTGGAAGAGAACTCCGTTGACTCCGTCAAAGTGCGTTCTGTCGTATCCTGTGACACCGACTTTGGTGTATGTGCGCACTGCTACGGTCGTGACCTGGCGCGTGGCCACATCATCAACAAAGGTGAGGCTATCGGCGTTATCGCGGCACAGTCCATCGGTGAGCCGGGTACACAGCTGACGATGCGTACGTTCCACATCGGTGGTGCGGCATCTCGTGCGGCTGCTGAATCCAGCATCCAGGTGAAAAACAAAGGTAGCATCCGTCTTAGCAACGCTAAATCGGTTGTCAACTCTGCCGGTAAGCTGGTAGTGACCTCGCGTAACACCGAACTGAAGCTGATCGACGAATTCGGTCGTACCAAAGAGAGCTATAAAGTTCCTTACGGTGCGGTGATGGGTAAAGGTGATGGTGAGCAGGTTGCTGGCGGCGAAACCGTAGCAAACTGGGATCCGCACACCATGCCGGTTATCACTGAAGTAAGTGGTTTCATCCGCTTTACTGACATGATTGACGGCCAGACCATTACTCGTCAGACCGACGAGCTGACCGGTCTGTCTTCGCTGGTCGTTCTGGATTCTGCAGAGCGTACAGCGGGTGGTAAAGACCTGCGTCCGGCCCTGAAAATCGTTGATGCTAACGGTAACGACGTTCTGATCCCTGGCACCGATATGCCTGCGCAGTACTTCCTGCCGGGTAAAGCGATCGTCCAGCTGGAAGATGGTATCCAGATCAGTGCGGGTGACGCACTGGCGCGTATTCCTCAGGAATCCAGCGGTACCAAGGATATCACCGGTGGTCTGCCGCGCGTTGCTGACCTGTTCGAAGCGCGTCGCCCGAAAGAGCCGGCAATTCTGGCAGAAATCAGCGGTATCATCTCCTTCGGTAAAGAAACCAAAGGTAAACGTCGTCTGGTCATCACTCCGTTAGACGGTAGCGATCCATACGAAGAGATGATTCCGAAATGGCGTCAGCTGAACGTGTTTGAAGGTGAACGTGTAGAACGTGGTGACGTGGTTTCCGACGGTCCGGAAGCGCCGCACGACATTCTGCGTCTTCGTGGCGTACACGCGGTAACGCGTTATATCACCAACGAAGTACAGGACGTTTACCGTCTGCAAGGCGTTAAGATTAACGATAAGCACATTGAAGTTATCGTTCGTCAGATGCTGCGTAAAGCGACCATTGACAGTGCCGGTAGCTCCGACTTCCTGGAAGGCGAGCAGGTTGAATACTCCCGCGTCAAGATTGCTAACCGCGATCTGGAAGCGAATGGCAAAGTTGCGGCAACTTACTCCCGTGACCTGCTGGGTATCACCAAAGCGTCTCTGGCAACCGAATCGTTCATCTCTGCAGCATCGTTCCAGGAGACTACCCGTGTCCTGACCGAAGCAGCCGTTGCGGGCAAACGCGACGAACTGCGTGGCCTGAAAGAGAACGTTATCGTGGGTCGTCTGATCCCGGCGGGTACCGGCTATGCGTACCACCAGGATCGTATGCGCCGCAAGGCAGCTGGCGAACAGCCTGCTGCACCGCAGGTCACCGTTGAAGAAGCTTCTGCCAACCTGGCAGAGCTGCTGAACGCGGGTCTGGGCGGTTCAGACAACGATTAATCGTTGACGCTATGCTGAAAAAGCCAGTCAGGTCTCCTGACTGGCTTTTTTTATTCCTGCGCCGCCGCAACGGCGCGTGATTTTATTTAATCTATATTTGATTACATTCCATTAATAGCTAAGCAGCAATTAAGCCTTATTCTATTAATATAAAACCCGCCAGCCGCTCCTGTTTTTATTCCATAGTAAATATATGGGTAAAAGTTCTACGCGTATCAAAAAATTAAAAATCAAAAAAGGTATAGTCAAAAAATCCGGATAATCAGGTGATTGCGCCTTTCCTTATTTTCAGTTCTCACCCGCTGAGGCGCCGCTTCGTCTATTTAAAACGCCATTGAGGAGGTCGCTAAATAAGAATGAGACGACCGCGATAGATGTTTTCGACCTAATAGAGTGGTTCTGGGGGATGCATGGAATTTGCTATACAACTCATCATTATCTTAGTGTGTTTGTTTTATGGGGCCAGAAAAGGCGGCATTGCGCTGGGCCTTTTAGGCGGCATCGGGCTGGTTATTTTAGTCTTTGTCTTCCATCTTCAGCCGGGAAAACCGCCGGTTGATGTCATGCTGGTGATTATTGCGGTAGTGGCCGCCTCGGCGACGCTACAGGCTTCCGGCGGGTTAGACGTGATGCTGCAGATTGCCGAAAAGCTCCTGCGGCGTAATCCAAAGTACGTTTCAATCGTTGCGCCATTTGTCACCTGTACGCTGACGATCCTGTGCGGCACCGGCCACGTGGTCTATACCATCCTGCCGATTATCTATGACGTCGCGATTAAGAATAATATTCGTCCCGAACGTCCTATGGCGGCAAGCTCCATTGGCGCACAGATGGGTATTATCGCCAGCCCGGTTTCCGTTGCGGTCGTTTCGCTGGTGGCAATGCTCGGTAACTTTACGTTTAACGGCAAGCACCTGGAGTTTCTCGACCTGCTGGCGATCACCATCCCTTCAACCCTGCTGGGCATTCTGGCGATCGGTATTTTTAGCTGGTTCCGCGGCAAGGATTTGGATAAAGACGAAGAGTTCCAGGCATTTATCGCGACGCCGGAAAACCGCCACTACGTCTACGGCGACACCGCAACCCTGCTGGACCGCAAGCTGCCGGCGAGCAACTGGGTGGCGATGTGGATCTTCCTGGCGTCGATTGTCGTGGTCGCCCTGCTGGGCGCATTTTCCGAGCTGCGGCCCGTATTCGACGGCAAGCCGCTGTCGATGGTGCTGGTTATCCAGATGTTTATGCTGCTCTCCGGGGCGCTGATCATCATCATTACCAAAACCAATCCGGCCTCTATTTCTAAAAATGAGGTATTTCGCTCGGGAATGATCGCCATTGTGGCGGTATACGGCATTGCATGGATGGCGGAGACCATGTTTGGCGCGCACATGTCGGAGATTAAGGGCGTGCTGGGCGAGATGGTAAAAGAGTATCCGTGGGCCTACGCTATCGTCCTGCTGATTGTCTCCAAATTCGTCAACTCGCAGGCGGCGGCGCTGGCGGCGATTGTCCCGGTTGCGCTGGCGATTGGCGTCGATCCGGCCTATATCGTGGCCTCTGCACCGGCGTGCTACGGTTATTATATTCTGCCAACCTACCCTAGTGACCTGGCCGCTATTCAGTTCGACCGCTCGGGGACGACCCGCATCGGCCGTTTTGTGATTAACCACAGCTTTATTCTGCCGGGGTTAATTGGCGTCAGCGTCTCGTGCGTATTTGGCTGGATATTTGCCGCGCTCTACGGATTTCTGTAATAAAAAAAGCAGGTGCCGAACGGGCACCTGCTGCATAAAGCGGTTTCATTTACTGCGGAATACGGCGATACAGTTCGATCATATCGGTCGCCAGATCCTGGATCACCATCGCGTTCATCAGGTGGTCCTGAGAGTGAACGGTAATCAGGTTGACCGGAAGCTTGCCGGACCCTTCATCCAGACCGATAAGCTGGGTCTGGATTTTGTGCGCGTGCTTCACAAATTCATGAGACTCTGCCATCGCCTGCTCGGCTGCGGCAAAATCGCCTTTGCGCGCCAGCTGCAGTGCGGTTAATGCAGAACTACGCGCTGAACCGGCGTTAACCAGCAGCTCCATAATGATCGTTTCTAAATCTTCCATCTCTTACTCCATCAACTTCAGGGCTTTATCCAGAACGGCATCGCCTTTCATCATGCCGTAATCCATCATATCGATAACGGCGACTTTTTTACCGAACGGATCGGCCAGCGCCTGCAGTTTCGCCTGCTCGTATTTCACCTGCGGGCCCAGCAGGATAATATCGGCAGCCGCCAGGTTGTCCTTAAATTCGGCCACCGGCACGGCTTTAATCGAGACTTCCACCCCTTTCTGCTGCGCGGCAGCTTGCATACGTTGAACCAGCATGCTGGTGGACATACCTGCGGCACAGCATAAAACGATATTCTTCATAGTTCGTCGCCTTTATGTTCCTTGATGTACCATCTTTAGCGCGGGCAGGGTGACGGAACAACCGCTTTGCAGCGATTGTGTGTAAGGCATCACAAAATAATGAAACCGGTTTCGGTTTGCGGGCTGAAAAGACAAAAAAGCCCGCCGAAGCGGGCTTTACAAGGGTAGACGCTTTAGGTTCTGACTATCCGATTCTTACCCTGCTGTTTCGCTTTATAGAGCGCTTCGTCCACGCTGACCACCAGTTTATCCAGCGGCTCCATATTCCATTCGCCGAGGCCGGCGCTGAAGGTTACGCTCAGCCCCTCTTCACGCCAGGTGCGCTGGGCGATCTTAATCCGCCAGCTTTCGAGCAGCGTATGGGCATGAGTGAGATGCTCTGCGGTAAATACCACGGCAAACTCCTCTCCGCCGTAGCGGTAGAGTGAAATCTGCAGCGGCTGCAGGATTTGCAGCCCTTCACGGGCGACGCTGCGCAGAACGATATCGCCGTTGAGGTGGCCCCAGGTGTCGTTAATCGATTTAAAGTTATCGATGTCGACCAGCGCCAGGGCGAACGGCTGATGATCGTTCATCAACGCCGCGATGTCGCTATCGAAGGCGCGGCGGTTTTTACAGCCGGTCAGGGCGTCGATGGTGGCCTGGCGCACGTAGGTGAGTTCGCGCTGCTTATTGCTTTCGATAGCCTTGCTCAGCATCGCTTCCAGCCGCGGGGCGCGCTGGACGTCGCCGGTCTTAATGGCGTTGATGATATTCATCAGCACCGTGCGCGAAGCGTGGCGCAGGTAGAGGCCGAACAGGATAATGACAATGGCGCCGAGGGCAAATCCCCAGGCGACAATATCGGTTTCATAGCGCGTCAGGTCGATCAGGGTGGAATTATCGACGCGATAGATGACGAACCAGTCGGGATTAGTAAACGAATAGTAGTAATACCAGCTATCGCTGGCGGTATCGTACAGCTGGCCCTCTGCGCTGGTCATGTCATCCATCAGGCGGCTGCTGACGTAGGGCTTAAACAGGGCGCCAGGATCCGGATGGAGCACCACTTTGCCGTCGCGCTGCACGACAAAAAACTCGCCCTGCACCGGCGCCACCATTTGCCGCAGCGCGTATCCCATCGACGTCAGGTCCATATGGAAGGCGAGGCTGCCTTTGAGCCGTCCTTCCGGGGAGATGACCGGCCGGTACAGGGTGACGGTGGGGCGATGGGTGAAGTAGTCCAGGTAGGGGCTGGTATAGAGGCTGAACGTACTGGCTTCCGCCTGTTTGATAAACCACGGGCGAGATTCAGGATCGAACGTCCGGCTATCTTCCGTCTCCAGCACCTCCGGTGCGCGCAGGTAGTGCGCCTGGGTGTCCGCCAGCGAGATAGAAGAGACGGTTTGCATCAGCTCCTGGAGCTGCATCAGCTCGCGTAAACCTTTCTGCGGATCGAGATTAACGGCGCTATTGAGCTCGTCATTGCGGGAAAAAAAGGTGGTGGCGCGGCTGAGAATAAAATCATTTTCGCGGAGCAGCGATTCGGTGTAGTTAATGGCCAGATTGTGGGTGAAGTTGCGATTAACGTGGTGATAGTCCTCAAGAAAATTCTTTTTCTGAGTGGCAATGACGAACGCTGCGATCAGTAAAAAACTGAGTAAAATCCCCGCAAACCCCACCAGAATCGGCGTAGTAAAAGAGAGTTTTCTGTTGTGACGAGCCATGAGTCGTAAATCGTTCCAGAAGGTATAAACCGTAGGTTAATACGCAGGTTTAGCCAGCATGCCTGCCGAGCGAATCAGGTAACTATTCGTCAATTATAACCACGCCCTTCCAGGTCAAGGGATTTAAATTCACCGTGGCTGGGGTTTCGCTCGCTCTCCATCGGCTGTCCGTATCGGTTATCCATTAAGGAGGCAGGGCGAAAATGAGGAAGAGAAATTATCGCCCTGGTCAGCGTCCGCTGCTGACAGGAGCAGAATAGGAAAACGGCAGAGGGTAGGCAATCTGCCGTTTTTGTTCTCGCGTTCAGGCTCGCAAACTATTCAGGTCGTTACACGCCTCTTCAGGACGACTGCGTAGCGCGTCCCAGCCAGCTATCCCAGTCTTTCCACACCGGCTGCAACCCGCGAGCGACCAGCGCGCTGGCGACCTCTTCGGGGCGACGGCCATCGTGAGGAGCAAACTGCTCCAGCTCGGGGTGATTATCGGCGTAGCCGCCGGGCTGCGTTTTTGAAAATGCGCTGACGTTGTTAATGGCCAGCGGGATCACCCGATCGCGGAAATCGGGGGATTCGCGGGTTGAAAGCGACAGCTCAACCTCCGGCGCCAGCAGGCGGAAGGCGCAGATGGTCTGCACCAGCTGGCGCTCATCCATCAGCGATGCCGGTTCGATCCCGCCGGCGCATGGCCGCAGCCGGGGGAAGGAGACCGAGTAGCGGCTGCGCCAGTAATGCTGCTGGAGCCACAGCAGATGCTCGGCGACCATATAGCAATCCACGCGCCAGCTATCGGAGAGGCCAATGAGTGCGCCCAGCCCGATCTTATCGATCCCCGCCTCGCCAAGGCGATCCGGCGTATCCAGACGCCAGAAGAAGTCCTGCTTCTTCCCCTTCAGATGATGCTGGGCGTACATGCTTTCATGATAGGTTTCCTGATAGACCATCACGCCGTCCAGGCCGAGCGTTTTCAGCTCGGCGTACTCTTCGGTGCTCAGCGGCTGCACCTCCATTTGCAGCGAGGAGAACCGGCTGCGGATCGCCGGCAGATGCTGGCGAAAATAGTCCATCCCCACCTTCCCCTGGTGTTCACCGGTGACCAGCAGCAGATGCTCAAAGCCCATCTGGCGGATGGCGGCGCACTCGCGGGTAATTTCATCGCTATCCAGCGTCTTGCGCTTGATGCGGTTGCTCATCGAAAAGCCGCAGTAGGTGCAGTCGTTAGCGCACAGGTTAGAGAGATAGAGGGGAACGTAGAAGCTGACGGTGTTGCCAAAGCGCTGGCGGGTCAGGCGCTGCGCGCGCTGCGCCAGCGGCTCCAGATAGCCAGCGGCGGCGGGGGAGAGCAGGGCCATCATATCGTCGCGAGTAAGCTGTTTTGCCGCTATCGCCCGCTCAACGTCGGCGGGGGTTTTGCTGTTGATGCGCAGGCGGATATCATCCCACTCCAGCTGCTTCCAGCGGTCGCTAAAGGTGCTCATGCCAGCGCCTCCAGAAAACCGGTCAGCGGGCTGGTGGCCTGCGCCTGGGCGCTGCGCGCGCCGGGTCCGGCCTGACGGGCCAGCAGGCCCGCTTCTACCGCCAGACGAAACGCGCGCGCCATGGTTACCGGATCGTCGGCGACGGCGATTGCGGTATTCACCAGCACCGCGTCGGCACCCATCTCCAGCGCCTGCGCCGCATGGCTGGGCACGCCAATACCGGCATCAACGACTACCGGTACCCTGGCCTGGGCGATAATGATTTCCAGCATGGCGCGGGTTTCCAGCCCCTGATTCGAGCCGATGGGCGCGCCGAGCGGCATCACCGCCGCGCAGCCCGCCTCCTCCAGGCGCTTACACAGCACCGGGTCGGCGCCGCAGTAGGGCAGAACCACGAAACCTTCCCGTACCAGGATCTCCGCCGCCTTCAGGGTTTCGATGGGGTCCGGCAGCAGCCAGCGCGCGTCAGGATGGATCTCCAGCTTCAGCCAGTGAGTGCCCAGGGCCTCCCGCGCCAGGCGGGCGGCGAATACGGCCTCTTCCGCCGTTTTTGCCCCTGACGTATTTGGCAGCAGGCTGACGCCGGCGGCCAGTAAAGGCGCGAGGATCGCATCATTGTGCTGACGTAAATCGACGCGCTTCATCGCCAGCGTCACCAGCTGGCTTCCCGAGGCGCGGATCGCCTCGACCATGAGTTCCGGTGCGGAAAATTTCCCGGTACCGGTAAAAATGTGTGAGTCGAACGTTTTGTCTGCGATACGTAACATGTCAGCCTCCGGCGATAACCTGAAAAAGCAGGACCCGATCGCCTTCCTGCAGAAGATGGTGATCCCACCGCTCGCGCGGCAGAACCTGTTGATTGAGCGCCAGCGCGATGCCCGCCTGCTGCTGTTCCAGCTGAGCGAGCAGGGCAGCAATGGTGAGTGCATCGGCGCAGCGGAGCGGCTCGTCGTTAAACCAAATCTGCATGTTGTCCTCCGCATACCGGGCAGCTCTGCGCCCGCTGTAGCGCCAGGCTGCGCCAGGCGCTGGTACGGGCGTCAAACAGCCGCAGCGTATTACGCGGCGTGACCATGCCGGAGAGCAGCTTGATCGCCTCCAGCGCCTGCAGCGTACCCATCATGCCGACCACCGGCCCGATAATGCCCGCGGTGCGGCAGCTGCGCTCGGGTTCGGCCGTATCCGGCCACAGGCAGCGATAGCAGCCCTGCTCCCACGGCGGGGTCAGAACCATCAGCTGCCCGCCAAGCCCGACGGCGCTGGCGGTAATTAACGGCGTTGTGCGGGTTACGCAGGCGGCGTTGATGGCCTGGCGGCTCGCCATATTATCGGTACAGTCCAGCACCAGATCGGCCTGCGCCACTTCCGCCAGCAGCGCTTCGCCGCTCAGCCGCTGCCGCAGGGGGATAACATCGATTTGCGGATTGAGCCGCGCCAGCCGCTGGCGGGCGGCCGTCGCTTTCGGCTGGCCAATGTCGTCGCTGGTGAACAAAATCTGCCGCTGCAGGTTGCTGACGTGAACATCGTCGTCGTCGGCGAGGACCAGCGTACCGACACCGGCGCCCGCCAGATAGAGCGCCGCGGGGGAGCCGAGCCCGCCGAGTCCGACGATCAGCACCCGGCTGGCCAGCAGCTTCTGCTGGCCTTCGATGGCGATATCTTCCAGCATCAGCTGGCGGCTGTAGCGCATAAAATCGCTATCATTCATCGCCTGCTCCCGCCATTTCCAGCAGCTGCGCGGTGGCCTGCTGCCAGTCCGCCGCCTGGGTAATCGCGCTGACCACGGCAATGCTGCCAACGCCGGTGCCAAGGACCGCCGGCGCGCGTTCGAGGCTGATGCCGCCAATCGCCACCGTTGGGTAGTCCTGTAGCCGGCTGATATGGCGCGCCAGCTGCTCCAGCCCCTGCGGTGCGGAGGGCATCTGCTTGGTTTGCGTCGGGAAAACGTGGCCTAATGCGATGTAAGAAGGGCGTGCCGCCAGGGCGACGTCAATCTCCATATCATCATGCGTCGAGACGCCGAGGCGCAGCCCGGCATGGCGAATCGCGTTCAGGTCCGTCGTCTCCAGATCCTCCTGGCCGAGGTGCACGCCCCAGGCCTGATGCTTAATGGCCAGCTGCCAGTAGTCGTTGATAAACAGCCGGGCGTGATACTGCCGGCCGAGCGCGATAGCGGCGATAACGTCATCCTCAACGTCGGCCTCACGCTTATCCTTGATTCGCAGCTGGATGGTGCGCACGCCCGCTTTCAGCAGACGTTCAATCCACACCACGCTATCCACGACCGGGTAGAGTCCTAAACGAAAAGGGACGGGTGGAAAATCGGGTTGATACATCAGGCTTGCTCCTTACGTAAATAGATTTCGCCGCCGCGAGCGCGGAAGTCCTGCGACATATCGGCCATTCCGCTTTCGATATCCTGGCGGGCGGCGTAGTCGCGCACTTCCTGGCTGATTTTCATTGAACAGAATTTGGGTCCGCACATGGAGCAGAAGTGGGCGACTTTTCCCGACTCCTGCGGCAGGGTTTCATCGTGATAGGCGCGGGCGGTGAAGGGGTCGAGGGCGAGGTTGAACTGGTCCTCCCAGCGGAACTCAAAACGCGCTTTGGACATGGCGTTATCGCGGATCTGCGCCCCGGGATGGCCTTTGGCGAGGTCGGCGGCGTGGGCGGCGATTTTGTAGGTGATCAGCCCCTGCTTCACGTCCTCTTTGTTCGGCAGCCCGAGGTGCTCTTTCGGCGTCACGTAGCAGAGCATCGCGCAGCCAAACCAGCCGATCATCGCGGCGCCAATGCCGGAAGTGAAGTGATCGTAGCCCGGAGCGATATCGGTGGTTAACGGCCCGAGGGTATAGAACGGCGCTTCGTGGCAGTGCTCCAGCTCTTCGGTCATGTTGCGGCGGATCATCTGCATCGGCACGTGGCCCGGGCCTTCAATCATCACCTGCACGTCGTACTCCCAGGCGATTTTCGTCAGCTCACCTAAGGTTCGCAGCTCGGCAAACTGCGCTTCATCGTTGGCGTCCTGAACAGAGCCGGGGCGCAGACCGTCGCCCAGCGAGAGCGAGACGTCGTAGGCGGCGCAGATTTCGCAAATTTCGCGGAAGTGCTGATAGAGGAAATTTTCCTGATGGTGCGACAGGCACCATTTCGCCATGATCGAACCGCCGCGGGAGACGATACCGGTGAGGCGTTTAGCCGTCAGCGGAACGTAGCGCAGCAGGACGCCGGCGTGGATGGTGAAGTAGTCAACGCCTTGCTCCGCCTGCTCCAGCAGGGTATCGCGAAACGCTTCCCAGTTCAGGTCCTCGGCAATGCCGTTCACTTTTTCCAGCGCCTGGTAGATCGGCACCGTACCGATAGGCACCGGGCTGTTACGCAGGATCCACTCGCGGGTTTCGTGGATATAGCGGCCGGTGGAGAGATCCATCACCGTATCCGCTCCCCAGCGGGTTGACCACACCAGCTTTTCCACCTCCTCCTCAATGGACGAGGTGACGGCAGAGTTGCCGATATTGGCGTTAACTTTGACCAGGAAATTACGGCCGATAATCATCGGCTCCGACTCGGGATGGTTGATATTGGCAGGAATAATGGCGCGGCCGACGGCCACTTCGTCACGGACAAACTCCGGGGTGATGTTGTCCGGCAGATGGGCACCAAACCCCTCTCCCGGGTGCTGGTGGCGCAGCACTGCGCTACGAATGCGCTCGCGGCCCATGTTTTCGCGGATGGCGATAAACTCCATCTCCGGCGTGACGAGGCCCCGGCGGGCGTAGTGGAGCTGGGTGACGCAGCGGCCTGCGGCGGCCCGCTTTGGCGTCAGCAGGCGGCTAAAGCGCAGCTCATCGAGGCCGTCATCGGCCAGGCGCTGCTGGGTGTAGGCGGAGCTGCGATGGCTTAGCGGCTCGCTATCGTTACGCGCGTCAATCCACGGCTGGCGCAGCTTTGCCAGACCCTGATGGACATCGATCGCAATATCGGGGTCGCCGTAGGGGCCGGAGGTGTCGTACACCGGGATCGCTTCGTTGTCTTCATAGCGCGGACTTTCTTTGCCGCCGCCGATAAGCGTGGGGCTGAGCTGGATTTCACGCATCGGGACGCGAATATTATCCTGCGAACCCTGAATGTAGATACGCTGTGAGTTGGGGAAGACCGAACCTTCAAGAGTGTCGATAAAGTGCTGGGCGCGTTCACGCTGCTGTCGACGGGTCAGTTTTTCTGTAGACATAGCTCATTCCAGACGAAAAGGAGATGGCTTGTCAGACGACGGATGGAGTAACAGATGCGATGGGTCCTGGAGGGACGACCGCTCTTTGCAGTTTACTCTTGTTCCCTTCGCAGGTATTAGCCTGATCAGGTTCCGCGGATCCCGAATTAACGGTCTCAGCCTTTTCCACTTTATCCTTCGCGCTGTCTCTTCGTTGGCTTCGTCCGCTCACTCCGTTTACTTACTGATGTAAGTTCCTGGAGGTTCACTGACTTGTCACCTTGAGGGCATCACGAATGCTTTTTGGAAAATGGGCACTCCGACAAGATAAAACCCCCTCCGGAGAGGGGGAATGTATGTAAACTACTCGTTAACGGCTCACAACTCAAGCAGTCGGCGCGATATTGTCGCTGATGCTGTCTTTCAGGTTATAGGTCACGGCCAGGGCGATCAGCTTATCTTCAAGCGCAAAGCGCGCTTCCAGGGCTTCCCCGATATCCGAGAGCGCCTGCTGGAACTCGAGGTAGTTATCGTGATCGATAGCGTTTTCGAGGCAGGTGTCGTAATAATCCATAATCTGCTGGGTGTTGGCTTCCAGCTGTGGATAGAGCCTGGTGGCGGCCAAAAGTGGCGTATCGCCTTCCATTTCCCCAATAATACGTTCATAAATACTAAAATGACCGGATGAGAGGTAATCCACCAGGCTTTGGCAAAAGTTATCCAGCGACTTTTCATTAAGCCGCATAAATGACTCTTTGCCGGGTTTCAGGCCAACCAGCTTGTAGTAAGCCACGAGCAAATGCTTACGTACATGCAGCCAGCGATCGACCAGTTCATTACTGCCTCCAACACGTTCCGTTAGGTTTTCCAGCTGGTTTAACATGGTTGACTCCGCAAGATTAAGAAAATAACGTTGCTCACCAAAATGTAAATATAATGTTAAAAGTGCCAGTAAAACGAAGGTAGTGCAATAGATATGGATCGTATTATTGAAAAATTAGATCGCGGCTGGTGGATCGTCAGTCACGAACAAAAATTATGGTTACCCGGCGGGGAATTACCACACGGCGAAGCGGTAAATTTTAATCTTGTCGGCCAGCACGCGCAGCATATTGGCGAATGGCAAGGCGACGCGGTGTGGCTGATACGCCAGGATCGTCGGCAGGATATGGGATCGCTGCGGCAGGTGCTGGATCAGGATCCTGGCCTGTTTCAGCTGGCGGGCCGCGGTATTCAGCTGGCCGAGTTTTATCGCTCGCACAAGTTCTGCGGCTACTGCGGGCACCCTATGCACCCGAGCAAAACCGAATGGGCGATGCTGTGTAGCCACTGCCGCGAGCGCTACTATCCGCAAATCGCACCGTGCATGATTGTCGCCATTCGCCGGGAAGACTCTATCCTGCTGGCGCAGCATACCCGCCACCGCAACGGCGTGCATACGGTGCTGGCCGGCTTTGTTGAAGTGGGGGAGACCCTCGAACAGACGGTGGCGCGCGAGGTGATGGAAGAGTGCGGCATTAAGGTGAAAAACCTGCGCTACGTGACTTCCCAGCCCTGGCCGTTCCCGCAGTCGCTGATGACCGCATTTATGGCGGAATACGACAGCGGTGAGATTGTCATCGATCGCAAAGAGCTGCTGGAGGCGGGCTGGTATCGCTACGACGATTTACCGCTTCTGCCGCCGCCGGGAACCGTGGCGCGCCGGCTGATTGAAGATACGGTGGCGATGTGCCGGGCCGACTATGAATGACGTGATACAATGATGGCCTGACGCATTGAAGGAACTGCAAAATGACCGAACTGAAGAACGATCGTTATCTGCGTGCGCTGCTGCGCCAGCCCGTTGATGTGACCCCGGTGTGGATGATGCGCCAGGCTGGCCGCTATTTACCGGAGTACAAGGCCACTCGCGCAGAAGCGGGCGACTTTATGTCGCTGTGTAAAAATGCCGAGCTGGCCTGCGAAGTGACGCTGCAGCCGCTGCGCCGCTATGCGCTGGACGCGGCGATCCTCTTCTCTGACATTTTAACCATCCCGGATGCGATGGGGCTGGGGCTGTACTTCGAAACCGGAGAAGGCCCGCGCTTTACCTCACCGATTATCTGCAGGGCGGATGTCGATAAGCTGCCGATTCCCGATCCGGAAGATGAGCTCGGCTATGTTATGAACGCGGTGCGCACCATCCGCCGCGAGCTCAAAGGTGAAGTTCCGCTGATTGGCTTCTCCGGCAGCCCGTGGACGCTGGCGACCTATATGGTTGAAGGCGGTAGCAGCAAAGCCTTTACCGTCATTAAGAAGATGATGTACGCCGAGCCGAAGGCGCTGCACGCGCTGCTCGACAAGCTGGCCAAAAGCGTCACGCTGTACCTGAACGCCCAGATTAAAGCCGGCGCTCAGTCGGTGATGATTTTTGATACCTGGGGCGGAGTGCTGACCGGCCGTGATTATCAGCAGTTCTCGCTCTACTACATGCATAAAATCGTCGATGGCCTGCTGCGTGAAAATGAAGGCCGCCGCGTGCCGGTGACCCTGTTTACCAAAGGCGGCGGACAGTGGCTGGAGGCGATTGCGGAAACCGGCTGCGACGCGCTGGGCCTCGACTGGACAACCGATATCGCCGATGCGCGTCGTCGCGTTGGCCATAAGGTCGCGCTGCAGGGCAATATGGATCCCTCCATGCTTTACGCGCCCGCAGCCCGCATTGAGGAAGAAGTCGCTACCATCCTTGCCGGCTTTGGTCAGGGAGAGGGCCACGTCTTCAACCTCGGACACGGCATTCATCAGGACGTGGATCCTGCGCATGCTGGCGTGTTTGTGGAGGCGGTTCACCGGCTGTCAGCACAGTATCATCGCTAAGGAGCGACTATGGATTTGGCTTCTCTACGTACCCTGCAGCGGGATTTAGCAGAATCGGTCATTCGTGAAGATCGGCTGGATCGCGATCCGCCTCAGCTGATCGGCGGCGCGGATGTTGGGTTTGAGCAGGAAGGAGAAGTCACCCGAGCGGCGATGGTGCTGCTGGCCTGGCCTTCGCTGGAGCTGGTTGAATATCAGGTGGCGCGCGTTGCCACCACCATGCCCTATATTCCCGGCTTCCTCTCCTTTCGTGAAACCCCCGCGCTGCTGGCAGCGTGGGAGCTGCTTTCGCAAAAACCGGATCTGCTGTTCGTGGACGGCCACGGCATTTCCCATCCCCGCCGTCTTGGCGTAGCCAGCCATTTCGGGCTGCTGGTGGATGTGCCCACCATCGGCGTGGCGAAAAAGCGCCTGTGCGGCAAATGCGACGCTCCGGGCGATGAGCCGGGGGCGCTGACGGCGTTGATGGATAAAAACGAACAGCTGGCGTGGGTTCTGCGCAGCAAGGTGCGCTGTAACCCGCTCTTTATCAGCACCGGCCACCGGGTTGGCCTGGATAGCGCCCTAATGTGGGTGGAACGCTGTATGAAAGGCTATCGCCTGCCGGAGCCGACGCGCTGGGCGGATGCGGTCGCATCAGAGCGCCCGGCGTTTATCCGTTGGCAAGCAAATCACGGCTGATTCAGGTAAACTGCGGCTAATTTCTGACTTCGAGAATTCATCATGTTACAAAACCCGATTCATCTGCGCCTGGAGAAGCTGGAAAGCTGGCAGCACGTCACTTTTATGGCCTGCTTGTGTGAGCGCATGTACCCCAATTACGCCATGTTTTGCCAGCAAACCGAATTTGCCGATGGCCAGCTGTATCGCCGTATCCTCGATCTGATCTGGGAAACCTTAACGGTCAAAGACGCGAAGGTGAATTTTGATAGCCAGCTGGAGAAGCTGGAAGAGGCGATCCCGGCAGCTGACGACTATGATATGTACGGCGTCTATCCGGCGATCGATGCCTGCGTCGCATTAAGCGAGCTGGTTCACTCGCGCCTGAGCGGCGAAACTCTCGAGCACGCCATTGAGGTGAGCAAGAGCTCCATTACCACCGTCGCGATGCTGGAAATGACCCAGGCAGGTCGTGAAATGACCGACGAAGAGCTCAAGGAAAACCCGGCGGTTGAACAAGAATGGGACATTCAGTGGGAAATTTTCCGCCTGCTGGCCGAGTGCGAAGAGCGCGATATTGAACTGATAAAAGGACTGCGCGCTGACCTTCGTGAAGCCGGCGAGAGCAATATTGGTATAAATTTTCAGCAGTGAGACCAGAAAACGTGATTTACCGCCTGAATTGTAGCGTCTGAAGGCTTCCATTCCGCCCCCCGTCTGGTCTACATTTGGAGGGCGAAAAAAAGTGGCTATCGGTGCGTGTATGCAGGAGAGTGTTTTTCAGCATTTCCGTCGCACTCGGTGCTTAGCAAGCGATAAACACATTGTAAGGATAACTTATGAACAAGACTCAACTGATTGATGTAATTGCGGACAAAGCTGACCTGTCCAAAGCACAGGCAAAAGCTGCCCTGGAATCTACCCTGGCTGCAATTACTGAGTCTCTGAAAGAAGGTGATGCTGTCCAACTGGTTGGTTTCGGTACCTTCAAAGTGAACCACCGCGCTGAGCGTACTGGCCGCAACCCGCAGACCGGTAATGAAATCAAAATTGCCGCTGCTAACGTGCCGGCGTTTGTTTCAGGCAAAGCACTGAAAGACGCAGTTAAGTAAGACCGCGTGGCAGTGTACAGTTTTACCGAAGGGGCCTTTAAGCCCCTTTTGTCTATCTGGCGTCGCACGCTGACGCTGGCAGGCGTACTGTTGCTCACTGCCTGCAGCCATGATTCCTCGCTCCCGCCTTTTACCGCCAGCGGCTACGCTGACAACCAGGGAGCGATGCGTATCTGGCGCATGGATTCCAATGGCGAGGTGCATCTTCTCGCCGCTTTTAGCCCGTGGCGTCACGGCAACACTTCAACCAGCGAGTACCGCTGGCAGGGCGATCGGCTGACGCTGATTGAGCTCAACGTTTACGGCAAGACCACGGAACATATTCGCGCCCGCTTTGATGACCAGGGCGAGCTGAGCTTTATGCAGCGTGAAATTGACGGGCAAAAGCAGCAGCTCTCCAGTGACCAGGTCGCGCTCTACCGCTACCGGGCGACGCAGATCCGCCAGACCAGCGACGCGTTGCGTCAGGGCCGCGTTGTGCTGCGTCAGGGACGCTGGCACGCCGATCGGACCGTCACCACCTGTGAAGGGCAGACCGTTAAGCCCGACCTCGATGCCCGGGCGTTAGCCCATATCGCCCGCCGCCAGGATCACTCCTCCGTCGAGGTCAGCGTCGCGTGGCTGGAAGCCTCCGAAGGTTCGCAGCTGCTGCTGGTGGCAAACGAAGACTTCTGTACCTGGCAACCGCAGGAAAAAACCTTCTAACGCTATACCTGCGCTTCATACTCCGCTGCATCCGATCCTCGTTACCACACCTGCCGGACATCGCGCCGCCGATCCTTGCAGAACCGTACTCCGCGCGCGCCAAATAAAACGGGCGGCCACAAAACTGAGGCCACCCGTTAATAAAGAAGGATGCGTGAATCCGGCAGATGAAACGACGCCGTTAGCTTTGCTCGCGAGCGATGGCGCGCCAGCCGATATCGTCACGGCTAAAGCTGCCGTTCCAGCGGATATCGGTAAGCAGTTCATAGGCACGCTGCTGTGCCTGAGCCACGCTATCGCCCAGCGCCGTTACGCACAGTACGCGGCCGCCGTTGGTGAGTACGCGCTGGTCGGCAGAAAGCTGGGTGCCTGCATGGAACACTTTGCCATCCGCCGCTTCTTCCTGCGGCAGGCCAAAGATCTCGTCGCCGGTGCTGTAGCTGCCCGGATAGCCGCCCGCGGCCACGACCACGCCGAGAGAGGCGCGGCTGTCCCACTCTGACGTTTTCTCATCCAGCTTGCCGTCGCAGGCGGCGAGGCACAGCTCTACCATGTCCGACTTCATGCGCAGCATGATGGGCTGCGTTTCCGGATCGCCGAAGCGGCAGTTGAACTCAATTACCTTTGGGTTGCCCTGCTTATCGATCATCAGACCCGCGTAGAGAAAGCCGGTATAGGTATTACCTTCCGCCGCCATCCCTTTGACCGTTGGCCAAATGATACGCTCCATGGTGCGCTGATGAACTTCATCCGTGACCACCGGAGCAGGAGAGTACGCGCCCATACCGCCGGTGTTAGGGCCAGTATCGCCGTTACCGACGCGTTTGTGGTCCTGGCTGGTGGCCATCGGCAGCACGTGCTCGCCGTCAACCATGACGATAAAGCTGGCCTCTTCGCCGTCGAGGAACTCTTCGATAACGATACGGTGGCCCGCGTCGCCGAAGGCGTTGCCAGCCAGCATATCGTTAACGGCGGCTTCCGCCTCTTCGAGCGTCATGGCAACAATCACGCCTTTCCCGGCCGCCAGGCCGTCAGCTTTGATAACGATCGGCGCGCCTTTCTCACGCAGGTACGCAAGGGCAGGCTCAACCTCGGTAAAGTTCTGGTACTCGGCGGTGGGGATCTTGTGGCGCGCGAGGAAATCTTTGGTAAAGGCCTTAGAGCCCTCGAGCTGCGCGGCACCTTCCGTTGGGCCGAAGATTTTCAGTCCGGCGGCGCGGAAGGCATCGACGATGCCAATCACCAGCGGCGCTTCCGGGCCGACGATGGTCAGATCGATATTTTCGCGCTGTGCGAAGCTCAGCAGCGCCGGAATGTCGGTCACGCCGATAGCCACGTTCTGCAGCGCGGGCTCCAGGGCGGTGCCGGCATTACCCGGAGCAACATAAACGGTATCAACCAGCGGCGATTGCGCCACTTTCCATCCTAACGCGTGCTCGCGCCCGCCGTTACCAATCACTAATACTTTCATGTGTTACTCCGTGAATTAATGGCGGAAATGGCGCATGTCGGTGAAGATCATGGCGATACCGTGCTCGTCGGCAGCGGCAATCACCTCTTCGTCGCGAATAGAGCCGCCAGGCTGGATCACGCAGCTCACGCCCACTGCCGCGGCCGCATCAATGCCGTCACGGAACGGGAAGAATGCATCGGATGCCATTGCTGAGCCTTTCACTTCCAGGCCTTCGTCGGCGGCTTTAATTCCGGCAATTTTGGCGGAGTAAACGCGGCTCATCTGGCCTGCGCCTATGCCGATGGTCATATTCTCTTTGGCATACACGATAGCGTTGGATTTGACGAACTTGGCGACTTTCCAGCAGAACAGCGCATCACGCAGCTCCTGCTCGGTTGGCTGGCGCTTGCTGACCACGCGCAGCTCAGCGTGGGTGACCATGCCCAGATCGCGATCCTGTACCAGCAGCCCACCGTTAACGCGTTTGAAATCAAGGCCCGGTACGCGTGAGGTCCACTCGCCGCAGGTCAGGACGCGGACGTTCTGTTTCGCCGCGGTGATTTTCAGCGCCGCTTCGCTAGCGGACGGGGCGATGATCACTTCGACAAACTGACGGGAGATAATGGCCTGCGCGGTTTCAGCATCCAGCTCGCGGTTGAAGGCAATAATGCCGCCGAACGCTGAGGTTGGGTCGGTTTTATAGGCGCGGTCGTAGGCATCCAGCAGGGAATCGCTTACCGCAACGCCGCACGGGTTGGCGTGCTTGACGATGACGCACGCCGGCTCGCTGAACTCTTTCACGCACTCCAGCGCCGCATCGGTATCGGCAATGTTGTTATAGGAAAGCGCTTTGCCCTGCAGCTGCTGCGCGGTGGCAACGGATGCTTCCTTAATTTCTTCTTCTATATAGAAGGCGGCCTGCTGATGGCTGTTTTCACCGTAGCGCATATCCTGCTTTTTAATGAAGTTCAGGTTCAGGGTACGCGGGAAGCGGCCTGAAGCTTCCTGAGTTTCACCATGATAGGCCGGAACCATGCTGCCGAAGTAGTTGGCAATCATGCTGTCATAGGCTGCGGTGTGCTCGAAAGCTTTAATAGCGAGGTCGAAACGGGTGTCGAGAGTCAGGGAGCCTTCGTTGGCGTCCATCTCTTTAATAATGGCGGCGTAGTCGCTGTTCTTAACAACGATAGCGACATCTTTATGGTTCTTGGCCGCGGAGCGCACCATGGTCGGGCCGCCGATATCGATGTTCTCAACCGCATCTTCCAGCGAGCAGCCTTCACGGGCGACGGTCTGGGCAAACGGGTAGAGGTTAACGACGACCATATCAATAGGAGAGATAGCGTGCTGCGCCATGATCTCATCATCCTGTCCGCGACGACCCAGAATGCCGCCGTGTACTTTCGGATGCAGGGTCTTCACGCGTCCATCCATCATTTCCGGGAAACCGGTGTAGTCAGAGACTTCGGTTACCGGCAGGCCTTTCTCTGCCAGCAGGCGTGCGGTACCGCCCGTAGAGAGTAGCTCAACACCACGAGCGGAAAGAGCCTGCGCGAATTCGACGATACCGGCCTTATCAGAAACACTGAGCAGGGCGCGGCGGACTGGACGACGTTGTTGCATGGTATTAAATCCCCAGGATTTGAATATTACAGAGAGCGTTAGGTGAGTTTTTGCCTAAAAACTCACCTAACGCACCCAACCGGGCGTCCGTGTCATAGCGCGGCATTGTAACGAAAACGTTTGCGCAACGCTCGCGAATTTTTATCTTTCTCTTTGCAGGGGGAAATCTTTCCTTATCTCTCCTTATAGAAGGGCGCTGCGACGGCCTTTATAGAGAAGGATCGCCGACGGTCTGTGGATAATTCTGTGCGTAAGAGGGTATAAACCGGGGTTTTGCTGGGGAATGCAGCAGTCAGTCATTTTTCTGCAATTTAACTATTGCGGGCGCTCGAGAACTCCCTATAATGCGCCTCCATCGACACGGCGGATGTGAATCACTTCACACTAACTAGCCGGTTCGGTTGAAGAGAAAAATCCTGAATTAAGGGGTTGACTCTGAAAGAGGAAAGCGTAATATACGCCACCTCGCAACGGTGAGCGAAAGCCGCGTTGCACTGCTCTTTAACAATTTATCAGACAATCTGTGTGGGCACTCAAAGTGACATGGATTCTTAACGTCCTCGGACGAAAAATGAATACCAAGTCTCTGAGTGAACATACGTAATTCATTACGAAGTTTAATTCACGAGCATCAAACTTAAATTGAAGAGTTTGATCATGGCTCAGATTGAACGCTGGCGGCAGGCCTAACACATGCAAGTCGAGCGGTAGCACAGAAGAGCTTGCTCTTTGGGTGACGAGCGGCGGACGGGTGAGTAATGTCTGGGAAACTGCCTGATGGAGGGGGATAACTACTGGAAACGGTAGCTAATACCGCATAACGTCGCAAGACCAAAGTGGGGGACCTTCGGGCCTCATGCCATCAGATGTGCCCAGATGGGATTAGCTAGTAGGTGAGGTAATGGCTCACCTAGGCGACGATCCCTAGCTGGTCTGAGAGGATGACCAGCCACACTGGAACTGAGACACGGTCCAGACTCCTACGGGAGGCAGCAGTGGGGAATATTGCACAATGGGCGCAAGCCTGATGCAGCCATGCCGCGTGTATGAAGAAGGCCTTCGGGTTGTAAAGTACTTTCAGCGAGGAGGAAGGCGTTAAGGTTAATAACCTTGACGATTGACGTTACTCGCAGAAGAAGCACCGGCTAACTCCGTGCCAGCAGCCGCGGTAATACGGAGGGTGCAAGCGTTAATCGGAATTACTGGGCGTAAAGCGCACGCAGGCGGTCTGTCAAGTCGGATGTGAAATCCCCGGGCTCAACCTGGGAACTGCATCCGAAACTGGCAGGCTAGAGTCTTGTAGAGGGGGGTAGAATTCCAGGTGTAGCGGTGAAATGCGTAGAGATCTGGAGGAATACCGGTGGCGAAGGCGGCCCCCTGGACAAAGACTGACGCTCAGGTGCGAAAGCGTGGGGAGCAAACAGGATTAGATACCCTGGTAGTCCACGCTGTAAACGATGTCGACTTGGAGGTTGTTCCCTTGAGGAGTGGCTTCCGGAGCTAACGCGTTAAGTCGACCGCCTGGGGAGTACGGCCGCAAGGTTAAAACTCAAATGAATTGACGGGGGCCCGCACAAGCGGTGGAGCATGTGGTTTAATTCGATGCAACGCGAAGAACCTTACCTACTCTTGACATCCAGAGAACTTAGCAGAGATGCTTTGGTGCCTTCGGGAACTCTGAGACAGGTGCTGCATGGCTGTCGTCAGCTCGTGTTGTGAAATGTTGGGTTAAGTCCCGCAACGAGCGCAACCCTTATCCTTTGTTGCCAGCGGTTCGGCCGGGAACTCAAAGGAGACTGCCAGTGATAAACTGGAGGAAGGTGGGGATGACGTCAAGTCATCATGGCCCTTACGAGTAGGGCTACACACGTGCTACAATGGCATATACAAAGAGAAGCGACCTCGCGAGAGCAAGCGGACCTCATAAAGTATGTCGTAGTCCGGATCGGAGTCTGCAACTCGACTCCGTGAAGTCGGAATCGCTAGTAATCGTGGATCAGAATGCCACGGTGAATACGTTCCCGGGCCTTGTACACACCGCCCGTCACACCATGGGAGTGGGTTGCAAAAGAAGTAGGTAGCTTAACCTTCGGGAGGGCGCTTACCACTTTGTGATTCATGACTGGGGTGAAGTCGTAACAAGGTAACCGTAGGGGAACCTGCGGTTGGATCACCTCCTTACCTAAAAGAACCTGCCTTTGTAGTGCTCACACAGATTGTCTGATGAAAAGTAAATAGCAAGGCGTCTTGCGATTGAGACTTCAGTGTCCCCTTCGTCTAGAGGCCCAGGACACCGCCCTTTCACGGCGGTAACAGGGGTTCGAATCCCCTAGGGGACGCCACTTGCTGGTTTGTGAGTGAAAGTCGCCGACCCCCATATCTCAAAACTAACTCAGTGAGTTATGTTTGAGATATTTGCTCTTTAAAAATCTGGATCAAGCTGAAAATTGAAACGACACACTGTTTCCTTTCTCCGTAATAAGAAAGGAAAAACGGTGTGTTCGAGTCTCTCAAATTTTCACAACACGACCTGTTTTACGAAACAGCTTCGGGTTGTGAGGTTAAGCGACTAAGCGTACACGGTGGATGCCCTGGCAGTCAGAGGCGATGAAGGACGTGCTAATCTGCGATAAGCGTCGGTAAGGTGATATGAACCGTTATAACCGGCGATTTCCGAATGGGGAAACCCAGTGTGTTTCGACACACTATCGTTAAGTGAATACATAGCTTAACGAAGCGAACCGGGGGAACTGAAACATCTAAGTACCCCGAGGAAAAGAAATCAACCGAGATTCCCCCAGTAGCGGCGAGCGAACGGGGAACAGCCCAGAACCTGAATCAGTTTGTGTGTTAGTGGAAGCGTCTGGAAAGTCGCAGGGTACAGGGTGATACTCCCGTACACTAAAATGCACATTCTGTGAGTTCGAAGAGTAGGGCGGGACACGTGGTATCCTGTCTGAATATGGGGGGACCATCCTCCAAGGCTAAATACTCCTGACTGACCGATAGTGAACCAGTACCGTGAGGGAAAGGCGAAAAGAACCCCGGCGAGGGGAGTGAAACAGAACCTGAAACCGTGTACGTACAAGCAGTGGGAGCCTCTTTTATGGGGTGACTGCGTACCTTTTGTATAATGGGTCAGCGACTTATATTCTGTAGCAAGGTTAACCGTATAGGGGAGCCGCAGGGAAACCGAGTCTTAACTGGGCGTTAAGTTGCAGGGTATAGACCCGAAACCCGGTGATCTAGCCATGGGCAGGTTGAAGGTTGGGTAACACTAACTGGAGGACCGAACCGACTAATGTTGAAAAATTAGCGGATGACTTGTGGCTGGGGGTGAAAGGCCAATCAAACCGGGAGATAGCTGGTTCTCCCCGAAAGCTATTTAGGTAGCGCCTCGTGAACTCATCTTCGGGGGTAGAGCACTGTTTCGGCTAGGGGGTCATCCCGACTTACCAACCCGATGCAAACTACGAATACCGAAGAATGTTATCACGGGAGACACACGGCGGGTGCTAACGTCCGTCGTGAAGAGGGAAACAACCCAGACCGCCAGCTAAGGTCCCAAAGTCATGGTTAAGTGGGAAACGATGTGGGAAGGCACAGACAGCCAGGATGTTGGCTTAGAAGCAGCCATCATTTAAAGAAAGCGTAATAGCTCACTGGTCGAGTCGGCCTGCGCGGAAGATGTAACGGGGCTAAACCATGCACCGAAGCTGCGGCAGCGACGCTTAGGCGTTGTTGGGTAGGGGAGCGTTCTGTAAGCCGTTGAAGGTGGCCTGTGAGGGTTGCTGGAGGTATCAGAAGTGCGAATGCTGACATAAGTAACGATAAAGCGGGTGAAAAGCCCGCTCGCCGGAAGACCAAGGGTTCCTGTCCAACGTTAATCGGGGCAGGGTGAGTCGACCCCTAAGGCGAGGCCGAAAGGCGTAGTCGATGGGAAACAGGTTAATATTCCTGTACTCGGTGTTACTGCGAAGGGGGGACGGAGAAGGCTATGTTAGCCGGGCGACGGTTGTCCCGGTTTAAGCATGTAGGCGGAGAGTTTAGGTAAATCCGGACTCTTGTTAACGCTGAGGTGTGATGACGAGGCACTACGGTGCTGAAGTAACAAATGCCCTGCTTCCAGGAAAAGCCTCTAAGCATCAGGTAACATCAAATCGTACCCCAAACCGACACAGGTGGTCAGGTAGAGAATACCAAGGCGCTTGAGAGAACTCGGGTGAAGGAACTAGGCAAAATGGTGCCGTAACTTCGGGAGAAGGCACGCTGATGGTAAGTGAAGTGACTTGCTCACGGAGCTGAAATCAGTCGAAGATACCAGCTGGCTGCAACTGTTTATTAAAAACACAGCACTGTGCAAACACGAAAGTGGACGTATACGGTGTGACGCCTGCCCGGTGCCGGAAGGTTAATTGATGGGGTTATCCGTAAGGAGAAGCTCTTGATCGAAGCCCCGGTAAACGGCGGCCGTAACTATAACGGTCCTAAGGTAGCGAAATTCCTTGTCGGGTAAGTTCCGACCTGCACGAATGGCGTAATGATGGCCAGGCTGTCTCCACCCGAGACTCAGTGAAATTGAACTCGCTGTGAAGATGCAGTGTACCCGCGGCAAGACGGAAAGACCCCGTGAACCTTTACTATAGCTTGACACTGAACATTGAGCCTTGATGTGTAGGATAGGTGGGAGGCTTTGAAGCGTGGACGCCAGTCTGCGTGGAGCCAACCTTGAAATACCACCCTTTAATGTTTGATGTTCTAACGTAGACCCGTAATCCGGGTTGCGGACAGTGTCTGGTGGGTAGTTTGACTGGGGCGGTCTCCTCCCAAAGAGTAACGGAGGAGCACGAAGGTTAGCTAATCCTGGTCGGACATCAGGAGGTTAGTGCAATGGCATAAGCTAGCTTGACTGCGAGCGTGACGGCGCGAGCAGGTGCGAAAGCAGGTCATAGTGATCCGGTGGTTCTGAATGGAAGGGCCATCGCTCAACGGATAAAAGGTACTCCGGGGATAACAGGCTGATACCGCCCAAGAGTTCATATCGACGGCGGTGTTTGGCACCTCGATGTCGGCTCATCACATCCTGGGGCTGAAGTAGGTCCCAAGGGTACGGCTGTTCGCCGTTTAAAGTGGTACGCGAGCTGGGTTTAGAACGTCGTGAGACAGTTCGGTCCCTATCTGCCGTGGGCGCTGGAGAATTGAGGGGGGCTGCTCCTAGTACGAGAGGACCGGAGTGGACGCATCACTGGTGTTCGGGTTGTCATGCCAATGGCATTGCCCGGTAGCTAAATGCGGAAAAGATAAGTGCTGAAAGCATCTAAGCACGAAACTTGCCCCGAGATGAGTTCTCCCTGACTCCTTGAGAGTCCTGAAGGAACGTTGAAGACTACGACGTTGATAGGTCGGGTGTGTAAGCGTAGCGATACGTTGAGCTAACCGATACTAATGAACCGTGAGGCTTAACCTTACAACGCCAAAGCTGTTTGGTGTGATGAATTTGAGAGATTTTCAGCTGATACAGATTAACTGACAGGCCGTGATGGCGTGTTGGTAACAGAATTTGCCTGGCGGCAATAGCGCGGTGGTCCCACCTGACCCCATGCCGAACTCAGAAGTGAAACGCCGTAGCGCCGATGGTAGTGTGGGGTCTCCCCATGTGAGAGTAGGGAACTGCCAGGCATCAAATAAACAAAAAAACCTCATGCGCAAGCATGGGGTTTTTTTGTTGTCTGCGGTTCAGGAAAAGTGACCTGACGCCGCCCGGATCGGGGGCCGCGCACAGCGCGATCCCTGACCCTTTAGCCGCTAAAACGCCGAAAAATCCCTCTCTCTTCCGCCCTGCAGCGGTGAAACGTAGCGTCAAAATGCTGCTTTATCCCGCCACATAGCACCCTGTTGTCAGCCGTTGCCCGCTTTTTGCCGACTCGCGCGGCGCAGCGCTATATTCATGATGCTTCCTGCCGATTAATCGCTGTATTCTGTCCCGTGCGTGGTTGAAACTTTCTCACCTTCCGCTTGCAGACTCGACATTTTGCTTATTCCTGGTTATTGTTAGCTGTCTGGATGTCTAAACGTTTATACGTATGCTATGAGGTAATAAAGTTATGCCTATTCGGGTGCAGGACGAGCTACCGGCCGTCAATTTCTTGCGTAGTGAGAACGTCTTTGTGATGACGGCAACGCGCGCAACGACCCAGGAAATTCGCCCGCTGAAGGTGCTTATTCTCAACCTGATGCCAAAGAAAATCGAGACCGAAAACCAGTTCCTGCGGCTGCTATCAAACTCTCCGCTCCAGCTCGATATCCAGCTGCTGCGCATCGACGCGCGTGAATCTCGCAACACGCCAACCGAGCATCTGAACAACTTCTACTGCAATTTTGAGGACATCTGCGACCAGAACTTTGATGGCCTGATCGTCACCGGCGCGCCGCTGGGGCTGGTCGAATTCAACGACGTGGCCTACTGGCCGCAGATTAAGCAGGTGCTGGAGTGGGCAAAGGATCACGTCACCTCCACGCTTTTTGTCTGTTGGGCCGTACAGGCCGCGCTCAATATCCTTTATGGCATCCCCAAGCAAACCCGCACTGAAAAAATCTCCGGCGTCTTTGAACACCATATTTTGCATCCGCATGCGCTGCTGACCCGAGGTTTCGACGATACTTTCCTCGCGCCGCACTCGCGCTATGCCGATTTTCCGGCCGCACTGATCCGCGACTATACCGATTTAGAGATCCTGGCAGAAACCGAAGAGGGCGATGCCTATCTGTTTGCCAGCAAAGATAAGCGCATTGCCTTCGTCACCGGACATCCGGAATACGATGCCAATACCCTGGCGGGGGAGTTTTTCCGCGATGTGGAAGCGGGGCTCAGTCCGGAAGTACCGACCAATTATTTCCCGCATGATGACCCACAAAACACACCGCGGGCCAGCTGGAGAAGTCACGGAAACCTGCTGTTTGCCAACTGGCTGAACTACTATGTCTACCAAATCACGCCATACGATCTGCGGCATATGAATCCGACTCTGGATTAATCCTCCAGCCAACGCGATCCTAAAGCGTTTCAGCATTTTGCCTCTGGCACCTTCGGGTGCCTTTTTTGTTTCCGAAATTCAATTCATGTGCGAAATAAACTTTAATTTTAATGTTATCAATATGTTGAATTGATATTAAAATTAAAATGGAAATTGTTTTTGATTTTGGAAAAATAATGCGTAGTCTTAATTGTGTTGAGCGAAAACCAGACAACGATCTTTCACTCGCGCCAACTGGATCAACCAAGAGGAGCTGCACAATGACGCAACAGGCGACAATCACTGACGAACTGGCCTTCGGCCAGCCCTATGGCGAGCAGGAAAAGCAGGTCTTAACGCCCGAGGCGGTGGAGTTCCTGGCGGAACTGGTGAGCCGCTTTACGCCTGAGCGCAATAAACTGCTGGCGGCCCGTATCCAGCAGCAGCAGGATATCGACGACGGGAAGCTACCTGACTTCATTTCGGAAACGGCTTCCATTCGTAATGGTGACTGGACGATTCGCGGTATTCCGGCCGATTTACAGGATCGCCGGGTGGAGATCACCGGCCCCGTTGAACGCAAGATGGTGATTAACGCCCTGAATGCCAACGTGAAAGTATTTATGGCTGACTTTGAGGATTCGCTGGCGCCTGACTGGAACAAAGTTATCGACGGTCAGATTAACCTGCGCGATGCGGTCAACGGCACCATCAGCTATACCAACGAAGCGGGGAAAATCTACCAGCTGAAGCCCGATCCTGCGGTGCTGGTTTGTCGGGTGCGTGGTCTGCATCTGCCGGAAAAACATGTGACCTGGCGCGGGGAGTCGATTCCCGGCAGCCTGTTCGATTTCGCGCTCTACTTCTTCCATAACCACCAGGCCCTGCTGGCGAAAGGAAGCGGCCCCTATTTCTATCTGCCGAAGACCCAGGCCTGGCAGGAAGCGGCCTGGTGGAGCGAAGTCTTCAGCTACACCGAAGATCGCTTTGAACTGCCGCGCGGCACCATCAAGGCGACGCTGCTGATTGAAACGCTGCCGGCGGTGTTCCAGATGGATGAGATTCTCCACGCGCTGCGTGACCATATCGTTGGCCTGAACTGCGGACGTTGGGACTACATTTTCAGCTATATCAAAACGTTAAAAAACCATGCTGACCGTGTTTTACCCGACCGCCAGGTGGTGACGATGGACAAGCCGTTCCTCAACGCCTATTCACGCCTGCTGATTAAAACCTGCCACAAGCGCGGCGCGTTTGCGATGGGCGGCATGGCGGCCTTTATTCCCAGCAAAGACGCTGAACGCAACCGCCAGGTACTCGGCAAAGTTACCGCCGACAAAGAGCTGGAAGCTAAAAACGGCCATGACGGCACCTGGATTGCCCACCCGGGCCTTGCGGATACGGCGATGGAGGTTTTCAACCGCGTGCTGGGCGAAAGGACCAATCAGCTGGGCGTCAGCCGGGACCAGGATGCGCCGATTACCGCCGAACAGCTGCTGGCCCCCTGCGACGGGGAGCGTACCGAAGCCGGGATGCGCGCCAATATTCGCGTGGCGGTGCAGTACATCGAAGCCTGGATCTCCGGCAACGGCTGCGTACCGATTTATGGCCTGATGGAAGATGCGGCGACGGCCGAAATCTCGCGCACCTCTATCTGGCAATGGATCCACCATCAGAAGACGCTGAGCGACGGGACGCCGGTGACCAAAGCGCTGTTCCGCCAGTGGCTTGGCGAAGAGCTGATGGTTATTCAGGAGGAGCTGGGCGAGCACCGCTACAGCAGCGGCCGCTTTGACGATGCCGCGCGGCTGATGGAACAAATCACCACCTCAGACGAACTGATTGATTTCTTAACGTTGCCTGGCTACCGCCTGTTGGCGTAGTTCACCCACTCGTGACCCTATGGAGCATCTGCACATGAAAACTCGTACCCAGCAAATCGAAGAATTAAACAAAGAGTGGACACAGCCGCGTTGGGAAGGCATCACCCGCCCGTATAGCGCAGAAGAAGTGGTGAAATTACGCGGTTCGGTCAACCCGGAATGTACCCTGGCGCAGCTTGGCGCGGCCAAAATGTGGCGGCTGCTGCACGGCGGCTCGAAAAAGGGCTATATCAACAGCCTTGGCGCGCTGACCGGCGGGCAGGCGCTGCAGCAGGCGAAGGCGGGGATCGAGGCGATTTATCTCTCCGGCTGGCAGGTCGCGGCGGATGCCAACCTGGCTTCCAGCATGTATCCGGATCAATCGCTGTACCCGGCGAACTCGGTGCCGGCGGTGGTCGATCGGATCAACAACACCTTCCGTCGCGCCGATCAGATCCAGTGGTCTACCGGCATTGAATCCGACGATCCGCGCTATACCGACTATTTCCTGCCGATCGTGGCGGATGCTGAAGCCGGCTTCGGCGGCGTGCTGAATGCGTTTGAGCTGATGAAATCGATGATTGAGGCCGGTGCAGCGGCGGTTCACTTTGAAGATCAGCTCGCATCGGTGAAAAAATGCGGCCATATGGGCGGCAAGGTGCTGGTTCCGACGCAGGAGGCTATCCAGAAACTGGTGGCCGCTCGCCTGGCGGCCGACGTCATGGGCGTACCGACGCTGGTCATCGCCCGTACTGACGCCGATGCTGCGGATCTGATCACCTCTGACTGCGATCCGTACGATCGTGAGTTTATTACTGGCGATCGCACCAATGAAGGTTTTTTCCGCACTCATGCCGGCATTGAGCAGGCGATTAGCCGCGGCCTGGCCTATGCGCCGTACGCTGACCTCGTGTGGTGCGAAACGTCTAAGCCGGATCTTGAGCAGGCTAAGCGCTTTGCGGATGCTATTCACGCCCGCTTCCCGGGCAAGCTGCTGGCCTACAACTGCTCGCCGTCGTTTAACTGGAAGAAAAACCTCGATGACGCGACCATCGCTCGCTTCCAGCAGGCGCTCTCCGACATGGGCTACAAATATCAGTTCATTACCCTGGCGGGTATCCACAGCATGTGGTTCAACATGTTCGACCTCGCCCGCTCCTATGCGCAGGGTGAAGGGATGAAGCACTACGTTGAGAAGGTGCAGCAGCCGGAGTTTGCCGCCGCAGCGGAGGGATACACCTTCGTTTCCCACCAGCAGGAGGTGGGCACCGGCTACTTCGATAAGGTGACCACTATTATCCAGGGCGGCGCTTCCTCAGTCACCGCGCTGACAGGTTCAACGGAAGAAGAGCAGTTCTGACTGTTTTCCCCCTCTCCCTGCCGGGGAGAGGGCTGGGTGAGGGGGAAGGTATGACGCGTGGCCTGGAACTACTGATTGCACAGACTATTTTGCAGGGCTTTGACGCCCAGTATGGCCGTTTTCTTGAAGTGACCTCGGGCGCGCAGCAGCGCTTTGAGCACGCCGACTGGCACGCGGTACAGCAGGCGATGAAGCAGCGTATCCACCTCTACGACCATCACGTCGGCCTGGTGGTTGAGCAGCTGCGCTGCATTACTGACGGCAAAAGTACCGACGCCGATTTTTTACTGCGGGTGAAAGAGCACTACACCCGTTTGCTACCGGACTACCCTCGCTTCGAAATTGCGGAGAGCTTCTTCAATTCCGTCTATTGCCGGTTGTTTGACCACCGCTCGCTGACTCCCGAGCGGCTTTTTATTTTCAGCTCGCAGCCGGAGCGCAGCTTCCGCTCAATTCCCCGTCCGCTGGCGAAAACGTTTTTCCCCGAGCGCGGCTGGGAAACGCTATTAAGCAAGGTACTCTCCGATCTCCCCCTGCGGCTGGCGTGGCAAAACAAGGCGCGGGATATCGGCTATATCACGGCCAGCCTGGTGGAGGCACTCGGCAGCGAGATGCTCTCCCGCTCTCATCTGCAAATAGCCAACGAACTTTTTTATCGCAATAAGGCGGCCTGGCTGGTAGGCAAACTGGTGACGCCGGTGGCAACGCTGCCCTTTTTGCTGCCCGTCCATCGCAGCGATGAAGGCGAGCTGTTTATTGATGCCTGTCTAACCACCCACGCAGAGGCGAGCATCGTCTTTGGCTTTGCGCGCTCCTATTTTATGGTTTACGCCCCGCTGCCCGGTGCGCTGGTCGAGTGGCTGCGCGAGATCCTGCCGGGGAAAACCACCGCCGAGCTGTACATGGCGATTGGCTGCCAGAAGCACGCAAAAACGGAAAGCTACCGTGAATACCTGCACTATATTGCTCGCAGCGACGAGCAGTTTATCGAGGCGCCCGGCATCCGCGGCATGGTGATGCTGGTCTTTACTCTGCCGGGCTTCGACCGGGTATTTAAGATCATCAAGGACCGTTTTGCGCCGCAAAAGGAGATGACCGCCGCCCACGTCCGCGCCTGCTATCAGCTGGTTAAAGAGCACGACCGCGTCGGGCGAATGGCCGATACCCAGGAGTTTGAAAACTTCGTGCTGGATAAGCGGCAAATCGCACCGCAGCTGATGGCGCTGCTGCAGTCGGAAGCCGGGGCTAAAATTACCGACCTCGGGGATCGGATTGCCATCAGCCATCTCTATATCGAGCGGCGGATGGTGCCGTTGAATATCTGGCTGGAGCAGGTCGACGGCCAGGCGCTGCGCGATGCGGTCGAGGAGTACGGCAACGCTATTCGCCAGCTGGCCGCCGCCAATATTTTCCCCGGCGACATGCTGTTCAAAAACTTCGGCGTGACCCGCCATGGCCGGGTGGTGTTCTACGATTACGATGAGATTTGCTACATGACGGAGGTTAATTTCCGCGAGATCCCGCCGCCGCGCTATCCGGAAGATGAGCTGGCGAGCGAGCCGTGGTACAGCGTGTCGCCGGGGGACGTTTTCCCGGAAGAGTTCCGCCACTGGCTCTGCGCGGACCCGCGTATCGGGCCGCTGCTCGAGGAGATGCACGCCGATCTGCTGCGGGCCGACTACTGGCGCGAGCTGCAGACGCGCATCCGCAACGGCCACGTGGAGGATGTCTACGCCTACCGCCGTCGCCAGCGTTTTTGCGTGCGTTACGGCGCGATGCAGCAGGCGGGCTAAGCGAAAAGCCGATGCGAGCCGCGGGGTCGCGGCTCAGGACGATAGCGCATCGGCGACGTCGATCAGCGCGAACTCTTCGTAAACCAGCTCCATCTCCGGTGACCAGCTCCCTTCACGTTCGAAGAAGGCCCGGTGAGCCTGCTGCCAGTAGCCCAGGCTCAAATCGCCTTCACCCTCCAGCGCGGCAAGATCCGCGGTCATCTCATTAAAGCGAATAATTCTGAGCGCCAGGGTGCGGATGACGCACGCCGGCTCGCCCGCGCCGTTGAGCACGATGTGAAACGAGCCCGGAGTCACCGGCGGATTTTCCTGCCGATAGCTGGCAAGCGAGCCGCAGGTGCCGCGCTTTTTCCCGGCGATAACCAGCGCCACCAGCTCGTCGGCCAGCGCGGGGGAGTCGCCAAATGACCAGCAGAAGGCGCCGGGGTAGCGCTGCTGCCAGAGGGCCTGCAGATCGCTCATCTCAGCGCACCCCGCCGTAGGCCAGGGTCACCTCTTTGGCGGCCTTAATTGCCAGCGCGCCGAGCTCGGTGACGCGATCGTCGGTCATCCGCGAGATAGGCCCGGAGATGGAGATCGCGGCAAACGGCTCGCGGTGTTCGTCATAGATGCAGGACGCGACGCAGCGCAGGCCCAGGGCATGCTCTTCGTCGTCGAACGAATAGCCGCGCTTGCGCGTCTGGGCCAGGTCCTCTTTCAGATGCAGCGGCGATACCAGGGTGGCGTGAGTGTAGGCGTGCAGGCCTTTGCGGTGCAGAAGGCCGGTGACCTGCTCTTCGCTTAGCTGCGACAGGAAGGCTTTACCCGCTCCGGAGGCGTGCATCGGCAGCTTGCCGCCAATCGGCGCCGACATGCGCATCAGCTGCGTACACTGCACCTGGTCGATGATAATCGCCTGGTGGTCGCCCTGATCCAGCACCGCCAGGTTGACCGTTTCGCCGGAGTCCTCCATCAGCTGGCGCAGAATGGGGTGCACGATGGCCAGCAGGTTGCGGCTTTGCAGAAAGCTGCTGCCGACCACAAAGGCGTGGGCGCCGACGGACCAGTGCCCGAGATCGCCCACCTGGCGCACGAAGCCCAGCTGCTGCATGGTTGTCAGCAGGCGGTGGGTTGTCGAGTTCGGCAGGCCGGCCTGCTGCGCCAGCTCGGTTAACGCGACGCTGCCGTGCGATTCAGAAATCCATTCGAGTAATTTTAGCCCACGGGTAAGCGACTGAACTTGCCCGCTGGCCTGAGGGGCGGCGGGAGTCGCGGGTTTTCTGCCGCGCTTTGCGGGAACGGGAGTGGCCATCGCAGATTCCTTTTTTCTGTATCGTGGAAATAGTTTTCGTTTTATTTGCCCATTTTGCAATCACAACCCGACTGATCGGATGAGTGAAGCTGAACATGTCTCATATTGCCCGCCGCTCTCTTTCCCGACCCTGTGGTTTATGCCAGTATGGACGGACACTTCATCCTTCAAACTGCTTCTGCGTTGGCTGCTCTGACTCATCCCCGGTTACCTGCTTGTCTAAGCGCCTGGGGCTGGCTTGCCGCCCTGACCCAGCTTGAATGATTTTGTGTATTTCTGGGGTCTGGTTGAGCGTTGTCGGGAGCGAGTGTGAGCAGCAAAGTTGAGCAACTGCATCAGCAGTTAAAAAAACGTATTTTGGTTCTGGATGGGGGCATGGGCACCATGATCCAGGGCTATCGTCTGAGTGAAGAAGAGTTCCGCGGCGCGCGCTTTGCCGACTGGCCTTGCGACCTGAAAGGCAATAACGACCTGCTGGTGCTCAGCAAGCCGGACGTGATCCGCGCCATTCACGACGCCTATTTCGAGGCCGGCGCGGACATCATTGAGACCAACACCTTTAACTCGACGACTATCGCGATGGCGGATTACCAGATGGAATCCCTGTCGGCGGAAATCAACTTTGTCGCGGCACAGCTGGCGCGCGCCAGCGCCGACGAGTGGACCGCCCGCACGCCGGAAAAGCCGCGCTACGTCGCGGGGGTCCTCGGGCCGACTAACCGCACCGCCTCCATCTCTCCTGACGTCAACGACCCGGCCTACCGCAACATCACCTTCGACGGGCTGGTGGAAGCCTACCGTGAGTCAACGAAGGCGCTGGTGGAAGGGGGCGTCGACCTGATTATGATTGAGACGGTATTCGACACCCTGAACGCCAAAGCGGCAATTTTTGCGGTCAAAGAGGAGCTTGAGGCGCTGGGCGTCGATCTGCCGATCATGATTTCCGGCACCATCACCGATGCCTCCGGCCGTACGCTCTCCGGGCAGACCACCGAAGCCTTTTACAACTCGCTGCGCCACGCCGATGCGCTCACCTTCGGCCTCAACTGCGCGCTGGGCCCGGACGAGCTGCGCCAGTACGTGCAGGAGCTCTCGCGCATCGCCGAATGCTACGTCACCGCGCACCCCAATGCGGGCCTGCCGAACGCCTTTGGTGAATACGATCTGGATGCCGATACCATGGCCGCGCAAATTCGCGAATGGGCTGAATCCGGGTTCCTGAATATCGTCGGCGGCTGCTGCGGCACCACGCCGGAGCATATCGCGGCCATGTCGCGCGCCGTTGCCGGACTGGCGCCGCGCGCGCTGCCGGAAATCCCGGTGGCCTGCCGCCTTGCCGGCCTCGAGCCGCTGAATATCGGCGACGACAGCCTGTTTGTTAACGTCGGCGAACGGACCAACGTGACCGGCTCTGCGAAGTTCAAGCGGCTGATTAAAGAAGAAAAATACAATGAAGCGCTGGATGTTGCCCGCCAGCAGGTCGAGAGCGGCGCGCAGATTATCGATATCAACATGGATGAGGGGATGCTCGACGCGGAAGCGGCGATGGTGCGTTTCCTCAACCTGATTGCCGGTGAGCCCGATATTGCCCGCGTGCCGATCATGATCGACTCCTCAAAGTGGGAAGTCATCGAAAAAGGCCTGAAGTGCATTCAGGGCAAAGGCATCGTCAACTCTATCTCGATGAAAGAGGGGATCGAGCCGTTTATCCATCACGCTAAAAAAGTGCGCCGCTACGGTGCCGCCGTGGTGGTGATGGCCTTCGACGAGCAGGGCCAGGCCGATACGCGCGCGCGCAAAATCGAGATTTGCCGCCGGGCGTACAAAATTCTGACCGAAGAGGTGGGCTTCCCGCCGGAAGATATTATCTTCGACCCCAATATCTTCGCAGTGGCGACCGGCATTGAAGAGCACAACAACTATGCGCAGGACTTTATCGGCGCCTGTGAAGATATCAAACGCGAGCTGCCGCATGCGCTGATTTCCGGCGGCGTCTCCAACGTCTCGTTCTCCTTCCGCGGCAACGATCCGGTCCGCGAGGCGATTCACGCCGTCTTCCTGTACTACGCCATTCGTAACGGCATGGACATGGGGATTGTGAACGCCGGGCAGCTGGCGATTTATGACGACCTGCCCGCCGAGCTGCGCGATGCCGTCGAAGACGTGATCCTCAACCGTCACGCCGAGGGCACCGATCGCCTGCTGGAGCTGGCGGAAAAATATCGCGGCAGCAAAACGGACGACTCCGCCAACGCCCAGCAGGCGGAATGGCGCAGCTGGGACGTTAAAAAGCGTCTTGAATACTCGCTGGTGAAAGGGATCACCGAATTTATCGAGCTGGACACCGAAGAGGCGCGTCAGCAGTCGACCCGCCCTATCGAGGTGATTGAAGGCCCGCTGATGGACGGCATGAACGTAGTGGGCGACCTGTTCGGCGAGGGCAAAATGTTCCTCCCGCAGGTGGTGAAATCGGCCCGCGTGATGAAGCAGGCGGTGGCCTACCTTGAGCCCTATATTGAGGCCAGCAAAGAGAAGGGTTCCAGCAACGGCAAGATGGTGATCGCCACCGTCAAAGGCGATGTGCACGACATCGGTAAAAACATCGTCGGCGTGGTGCTGCAGTGTAATAACTACGAAATCATCGATCTTGGCGTGATGGTTCCGGCAGAAAAAATCCTCCGAACCGCGCGCGAGGTCAACGCCGACCTGATTGGCCTCTCCGGGCTGATTACCCCGTCGCTGGATGAAATGGTTAACGTCGCAAAAGAGATGGAGCGCCAGGGCTTTACCCTGCCGCTGCTGATTGGCGGCGCGACCACCTCCAAAGCGCATACGGCGGTAAAAATCGAGCAGAACTACAGCGGCCCGACGGTCTACGTGCAGAACGCCTCGCGTACCGTTGGCGTCGTGGCGGCGCTGCTTTCCGATACCCAGCGCGATGACTTCGTTGCCCGCACGCGCAAAGAGTACGAAACCGTGCGTATCCAGCATGCGCGCAAGAAGCCGCGCACTCCGCCGGTCACTCTGGAGGCCGCCCGGGATAACGACCTGGCGTTTGACTGGGAGAGCTATACGCCGCCGGTGGCCCATCGCCTCGGCGTGCAGGAGGTCGAAGCCAGCATCGAAACGCTGCGTAACTATATCGACTGGACGCCGTTCTTTATGACCTGGTCGCTGGCCGGGAAATACCCGCGCATCCTCGAGGACGAAGTGGTGGGTGAAGAGGCGCAGCGGCTGTTTAAAGATGCCAACGACCTGCTGGATAAGCTGAGCGCCGAGAAGTCGCTGAACCCGCGCGGGGTGGTGGGATTATTCCCGGCTAACCGCGTGGGCGACGACATCGAAATCTACCGTGACGAGACGCGCACCCATGTTCTGACCGTCAGCCATCACCTGCGCCAGCAGACTGAGAAGGTCGGATTTGCCAACTACTGCCTCGCCGATTTTGTCGCGCCGAAGCTGAGCGGCAAGGCCGACTATCTTGGCGCGTTCGCGGTAACCGGCGGGCTGGAGGAGGACGCGCTGGCCGAGGCCTTTGACGCTCAGCACGATGATTACAATAAAATCATGGTCAAAGCGATCGCCGACCGTCTGGCCGAAGCGTTTGCGGAATATCTGCATGAGCGGGTGCGTAAGGTTTACTGGGGCTATGCCGCGAACGAGAATCTGAGCAACGAGGAGCTGATCCGCGAGAACTATCAGGGGATTCGTCCGGCGCCGGGCTATCCGGCCTGCCCGGAGCATACCGAAAAAGCCGTGATCTGGGAGCTGCTGGACGTGGAGGCGCATACCGGCATGAAGCTGACCGAATCGTTCGCCATGTGGCCGGGCGCCTCGGTCTCCGGCTGGTACTTCAGCCATCCGGACAGCAAGTACTACGCGGTGGCGCAGATCCAGCGCGATCAGGTTGAGGATTACGCGCTGCGCAAAGGAATGACCCCTGGCGAAGTTGAGCGCTGGCTGGCGCCGAACCTGGGCTACGACGCGGACTAGCCTGCGGCCTGTCGCAAATCGGTTATCTTCACTTACAACTTAGCGGGCGCCCAAAAGGCGCCCTGTCTCTTTATTGCGGCTAAACCCTTATACTGGAGTATTGATTCAGGGCAATCTGCACTGACCGGGATTGCTCTGGGCGATGTAGCCCGGCTAAGCGTAGCGCCGCCGGGGGAATTCCCGACGGGGCTATCCGCATTTATCCGTCGGGTAATAAGGAGAACAAGAATCCGTGTTAACTCTGCTGCACCTGCTTTCTGCCGTCGCCCTGCTGGTTTGGGGCACCCATATCGTTCGTACCGGCGTGATGCGCGTCTATGGCGCACGCCTGCGTTCCGTTCTCAGCAGTAGCGTCGAGAAAAAACCGCTCGCCTTCTGCGCCGGTATTGGCGTTACGGCTCTGGTCCAGAGCAGCAACGCTACCACCATGCTGGTTACCTCGTTTGTCGCCCAGGACCTGGTCGCGCTGGCCCCGGCGCTGGTGATTGTGCTGGGCGCCGACGTGGGGACCGCGCTGATGGCGAGGGTGCTGACCTTTGACCTCTCTTGGCTCTCGCCGCTGCTGATATTTATCGGCGTGATTTTCTTCCTTGGCCGCAAGCAGACCCGCGCGGGCCAGCTGGGGCGGGTCGGTATCGGGCTGGGGCTGATTTTACTGGCGCTGGAGCTGATCGTGCAGGCGGTGCATCCCATCACCCAGGCCAACGGCGTGCAGGTGATATTCGCGTCGCTGACCGGCGATATCATGCTGGATGCGCTGATTGGCGCCATGTTCGCGATAGTGAGCTACTCCAGCCTCGCGGCGGTGCTGCTAACCGCCACGCTCACCTCCACCGGCGTGATTTCGTTCCCGGTCGCGCTGTGCCTGGTTATCGGCGCGAACCTCGGTTCCGGGATCCTGGCGATGATCAACAACAGCGCCGCCAACGCCGCCGCGCGCCGCGTCGCGCTGGGCAGCCTGCTGTTTAAGCTGGTGGGCAGCCTGATTATTCTGCCGTTTGTCCACCTGCTGGCGGATGCGATGCACAAGCTGCCTTTGCCGGAAGCGGAGCTGGTGATTTACTTCCACGTCTTCTACAACCTGATCCGCTGCGTGGCGATGGTGCCGTTCGCCGAGCCGATGGCCCGGCTCTGCAGGCGTCTGATTCAGGAAGAGCCTGAGCAGGACCTGCACCTGAAACCGAAGCATCTGGATACCTCGGCGCTGGATACGCCGGCCCTGGCGCTGGCCAACGCCGCTCGCGAGACGCTGCGCATTGGCGACGCCATGGAGCAGATGCTGGACGGCCTGCGCAAGGTGATGCACGGCGAGCCGCGGGAGGAGAAGGGGCTGCGCAGAATGGCGGACGATATCAACGTGCTTTATACCGCCATCAAGCTCTATCTGGCGCGGATGCCGAAAGATGAGCTCGCCGAAGAGGAGTCTCGCCGCTGGGCGGAGATTATCGAAATGGCGCTCAACCTCGAGCAGGCTTCCGATATCGTCGAGAGAATGGGCAGCGAAATTGCCGATAAATCGCTGGCCGCGCGGCGGGCCTTCTCCGTTGAAGGGTTGAAGGAGCTCGACGGCCTGTACGATCAGCTGCTGAGCAACCTCCAGCTGGCGATGTCGGTCTTCTTCTCCGGCGACGTCCCGAGCGCCCGGCGCCTGCGCCGCAACAAGCACCGTTTCCGCATCATGAACCGCCGCTACGCGCACGCGCACGTCGATCGCCTGCACCAGCAGAACGTGCAGAGCATTGAAACCAGCTCCCTGCATCTGGGGCTGCTGGGCGATATGAAGCGTCTCAACTCGCTATTCTGTTCGGTCGCCTACAGCGTGATGGAGCAGCCGGACGAAGATGACGAGCGGGATGATTATTAAGCGCTAAGGCCGCTGTCGGCCGCAGCGCCTCGGGGAAAACCCGCAGGCGCTGCGTTAACCGGGCCTGCGACTCTCCCCGGCGGGGAGAGGAGGAAGGTAGTTAAAACCGGTGGCCGGCGGCGACAGGAACCGCTTCTTTTCCAGCAGTAAACACCAGCGTTGGGTTCGGGCCGCCGAGGGTGGCGTGTCCCTGCGCGACCTGAATCCAGTTTCCTTCCGGTAAACCGATAATCACCAGCTCCGGCGCCACCACCAGCAGCTCGCGGATCCGCTGCTCGCGGGTTTCGCCTTTATGTCCTTCCGGCAGGGCGTTGGTGAAGTGGGGGTTAATCTGCAGCGGGAACAGCCCCAGGGCGTCAAACCCCTGCGGGTCAACGATCGGCATATCGTTAGTGGTGCGGATGGTCGGGCAGGCGAGATTGGCGCCGGCGCTCCAGCCGATATACAGCGCGCCGCGCCTGACCACGTCAACGATTGGCGCCAGCAGGCCGCGCGTGCGGCACTCTTTGAGCAGCTGGAAGGTATTACCGCCGCCGACGATGACAACGTCGGCGGTCTCAATCGCCGCGACGGGATCCGCGACGCTGTGAATGCCCGTGACGCTCACGCCCAGAGGAGCAAAGACCGCGGCGGTTTTTGCCGTGTAATCATCCCAGGTCTGCGTGACGCCGGCGAAAGGGATAAACACCGCCGAACGGCGGCCGTTCAGCTGCCCGGAAATGACCGGCAGCGCGTGTTCCAGCCATGCCTTGCCGGGCAGGGTCGAGTTACTCAGTAGCAGTAGTTCCATCTTTTCTCCGTGATAACCACCGTCATTCAGGCCGTTTGCGCGGTGGCGGAGCCGCAAAACGCGCCGCTGCGCCTGAACGTCTATGGTCTGGTCATAATGACAAAGTCGGCTGGCGATCCTACCACTGCTTGCGCCTGTGCTCGCTGACGTGGCTCACGATGTTGTCAGGTTGCGGCACGCCACGCTGCCGCAACCTGCGCATTACGACCCGGGCGTTTAGCCCGCGCGGGCAAACGCCGCCGCTTCGTTAACCAGCGCCTCGTCCGGGCGCACGCCGGTGTACAGCGCAAACTGCTCTACCGCCTGCAGGGCAATCACCTCCGCGCCGCTGATGGTGCGTTTATCCAGCCGCTGCGCCAGGCGGATCAGCGGCGTCTCCGGCGGCAGGGCCACCACGTCGAACACCACGTCGGCACCCTCAACCATGGCCTGGCTGAAGGCCAGCGTCCCGGCGTACTCTCCGCCCGCCATGCCGAGAGGGGTGACGTTAACCAGGATAGCCGCCGCGATCCCCTCAGGCTGCGGCTGCCACTGGAAGCCGTACTGTTTTGCCAGCGCCAGGCCGCTATCGCGATTGCGGGCGGCGATAATGACATCGCGGAAGCCAGCGTCGCGAAACGCGGCGATGACCGCCTTCGCCATGCCGCCGCTGCCCTGAATCATCACCTTCGCCGCGGGCGCCAGACTGTGGCTGTCGATCAGGCTTTTCACCGCGATATAGTCGGTGTTGAGGCCGGTCAGCCTGCCGCTATCGTTGACGATGGTATTGACTGAATCAATCACCTTTGCAGAAGGGTCGATAGCGTCGAGAAACGGCATGCAGCTCTCTTTGAACGGCATGGATACCGCGCAGCCGCGAATGCCCAACGCCCGAACGCCTTGTACCGCCGCCGCAATATCCTGCGTCGTAAAGGCTTTGTAGATGTAGTTTAGCCCCAGCTTTTCATAGAGATAGTTATGAAAACGGGTGCCGAAGTTGCCCGGGCGGCTGGCCAGCGACATGCAGAGCTGAGTGTCGCGATTAATCATGGGTAATCTCCTCCGCGTGGGCCAGCAGATACTGCTCGGCTTCGCCGGACCAGATCCCGTGATGGCGCGCCATAATTGCCGCCAGCGCCGGATCGGCAATGCTGCCCAGCGGCGTCAGCGGGATCGATTTTCCGGTATAAACCAGCTTCTTGCCGCCGCCGACGGCCGGTAAATCGAGGGTGGTTTCGCCCGCAGCGTTGAGCCCAAGAATATGGGTTACCACCTTCGCCGCCTGCACCTTTTTCTCCTGCATCAGCGCCACGGCGGCGCGCATATCGTCAGTGTTGCCCCCGGAGGTGCCGACGTAGTGGGTAAAGGCGTAGTGGACGTCGTAAAAGTTAACCGGCGCGCTAAACTGTTTATCCTGCGGGCCGGCGAAGAAGTTCAGGCAGCCGTCGGCGGCCAGCAGCGAAGAGGCCAGGGTAATCAGCTCCTCTTTCGGCACGAAAACGAAAATATCGTCAAACCCGTGGCCGCCGGTCAGCGCCATCAGCGTCTCCCGGCTGGCGTCATGGCCGTCGAGGTAGTGGATCAGGGTTTGCGGCTCTGAAGGATAGTGCCGACGGGCGTAGCTCAGCTTGGGCTTATTGGTGTCGGTGACCACCAGCAGAGAGGGGTTGATCGGGCCGTGCAGGGCATAGTCAATGGCCAGCAGGCCCATCGGGCCGGTGCCGCCGAGGATCAGCGTGCGCCCCTGCGGCCGGATGCCCATCGTATGGTTATAGGTGCCTTCCTGCAGGTGATAGTTGGCGTTGAAGGCGCCAATAACGCAGGAGAGCGGCTCAACCAGCGAGCCTTCAAACCAGGTATCGCCCTCCCAGGGGAGCAGGCAGTCCTGGGTCATCACCTCGTCGGGGATCACCACGTGGGTGGCTTCGCCGCCGATCCACGGGAACGAGTAGCCGGGACAATCCGGGCGATCCGGCAGCTGCAGGTTGGCCTGAATCACGTAGCGCTGGCCGGGGTGGAATTTGTGCTGCCACTTTTTGCCGACCGCGAGGATTTCGCCGCAAAACTCATGCCCGATGACGATCGGATTGAGCGCAACGTCGTCCGGGACCTTTTTGTGATCCTCACCCTGATTGGCCTCTTTCCATGAGGAGAGGCACAGGCTGTCGGTGACCACCCGGGCGAGAATTTCATCATCCCCCATCGCCGGGAGTTCGAAAGTTTCCAGGCGCAGATCGCGTTTGCCATACAGACGTAGAGCCGTAGTTTTCATGTTTACCACCTCATCCCCTTACTCTTGCGGGGTTAGTTTATTGAAGTCGCCCCGACGGCAGCGCCGGGGCGAAAGATTAGGACAGGAAGCCCAGCGCGTTACCGATAATCCCGAGGCCGAACAGGGCGAAAATGAGCCAGACCGGGTTCACCTTCTTATTGAGCAGGCGCACCATCAGCAGCGTCAGCCCCAGGGCCAGCAGACCAGGGCAAAGCTGGTCGAGGATGTTCTGCACGGTCATGGTGACGGTGGCGCCGTCAGCGCCCGGAGTTTGGGAGACCACCAGCGGTACGTTGATGGTGGTCCACTTCGTCACCAGCACGCCCATCACAAACAGGCCGAGGATTGAGGCGCCTTCGGTGAGTTTTTGCAGCAGGTTGCCGCCCATATCGCTGACGATATTGACCCCTTTGCGAAAGCCAAGCTGCAGCCCGTACCACTTCATGGCCAGACGTACCGCGTTGAAAATAAAGAAGAACAGTAGCGGGCCAAGAATATTTCCGGAGAGCGCCAGCGAGGCGCCGAGCGCGGCGGTAATCGGGCGCAGGGTTCCCCACACCAGCGGGTCGCCGACCCCCGCCAGCGGCCCCATCAGCCCGACCTTGATGCCGTTAATCGCGCCGTCGTCTATCGCCGCGCCGTTGGCGCGCGCCTCTTCCATCGCGGCGGTGACGCCCAGCACCGGGCCGCAAACCGCGGGGGTGGTATTGAAGAACACCAGGTGGCGCTTGAGGGCCGCAACCTGATCCTCCTTCAGCGGGTAGAGGCGTTTGATCGCCGGGATCATGTCGTAGCAAAATCCCAGGCCATGAATACGTTCGAAGTTAAAAGAGGCCTGCTGCAGGTTGGAGCGCAGAAACATGCTAACCAGGTCGCCTTGCGTGAGTTTTTTCTGTTCCATGGTTGGCTCCATTAGTCGTCAAGTTGGTCAAGGGCGGTGGAAGAGGCGGCGCTCGCCTGGGGTTCAGGCTTGCGCCACTGCGGATTGAGCTGGATATAGATCAGCGCGATGATGACTCCCACGCCGCCGAAGGCCAGCAGGCTAAAGTTGAGGTAGCCGCCGGCAAGAAAACCAAGGAAAAAGAAGGGCATCAGATACTTCACGCCCATCATGCGCAGGACCATGGCGTAGCCAACCACGACGATGAAACCGCCGGCAATTTGCAGGCCGCGGGTCACGAATTCCGGGATCGCATTCAGCATGCTGCTGACCATATCGGCGCTGACGAACAGCGACACCACCAGCGCCGGGATGGCGACGCGCAGTGCCTGCACGCCGAGCGCCGAGACGTGCAGCAGATCGATGGTGCGAAAGCGGGCCTCTTCGGCGGCTTTATCCGCCGCGTGCTGGAAGACCACCGTGATGGTGCGAGCAAAGACGGTCAGCACCTGTCCGGCTGCGGCAACCGGCAGAGCGATGGCGATACCGGTCGCGATGCTTTGCTGGCCGACGATGACTAAAATGGCCGAAATGATGCTGGCCAGGGCTGAATCCGGAGACTGTGCCGCGCCGACGTTCATCCAGCCGAGGGCAATCAGCTCCAGCGTGCCGCCGAGCATAATTCCGGTTTTTAAATCACCGAGAATCAGCCCAATCACCGTACAGGCAATTAACGGGCGGTGGGTCTGGAATTCATCCAGCACGCTGCCCATTCCGGCAATACAGGAAAAAATAAATATGGCTATTATTTGTAGGGTACTAATTTCCATAATTATAACCTTTAAAGTGTAGGGAACCCTGCCTGTTACGGCACATATACCAGTCACGTGGTTATTTATGCTGACGGCGAGGTATTTATTTTCGCCGCAATGCCTGCACCCCGGACGGATAGTAAACAGGCGTTCTTTATTCTGTAACGGACTGCTGAGCGAGCTTGTCGAGAATATTAATGGATGGATCGGAGGCCACCACGCGTAAATCCAGAATAACGCCGAGCTGGTCCAGTTGGCGAAATGCGTCAATATCCGTTTGATCTAATGAAACGGCTTTGGTGAGCTGTTTCTTGCCCGGTCGCCAGGCCATGCCGCCGATATTTAGCGTGGCTATTTTGACCCCCTGCTGCACCATCGTTAAAACGTCTTGCGGATTAGTAAATAAATAAAAAACGGATTCATTTTGATATTGCGGATTATGATAAACGGCAACCGCTTTTTCGAGATTCACGACGTTGACTTTCATCCCCGGCGGCGCGGCTTGGCGGAGCAGGGTCCGGCGCACCTCGTCGTTATAAACATCGTCGTTGCAGATAATAATGCGCTGAGCGTTGGCCACTTTGGACCAGACGGTGGTCACCTGGCCGTGGATCAGCCGGTCATCGATGCGGGCGAGCGTGATGTTCATCAGAAATCCTCCTCAACGGTTTGCGGGAGCCGCCAGACCACGCAGCACTGGCTGGCAATCGCGGTCAAATGGTCGCACAGGGCGTCGGCGGTCATGGCCTGCTGGTTATCCACCAGCTCCAGCGCCAGCGGCAAAGAGAGGCCGCTGATCACCCGCAGCTGCGGGTTTTTCATCGCCAGCCCTGCGGCGGCATTCCAGGGGCTGCCGCACTGTAAATCGACGGCAATCAGCCACTCATCATTGCTGTGAGTACTTACTAACTCTTCCAGCTTAGCGGCGATGTCGCCGGCATTTTCTCCCGGGACAAACTCCACCGCGCTGACGTTGACGTCGCCATAGACCATACGAACGGAGTCCAGCATGGCGCAGGCAAGCTGGCCGTGAGCGCAGAAAATAGCGTTGACCATAGGATCTCCTTAACCGCGGGTTTTACCGCCAGCAATGTTAGTGGTTACTCCGGTTATATAGCTCGCACGCTCTGACAGCAGGTAGCAAACGTAGTCCGCAACCTCGCTCAGGCGCCCGGAGCGGCCGATGGGAATGGCGTTTTTGCTATAGCCCTCGCGCAGCTGTTCAACGCTGATGCCGCGGGTCCAGGCCAGCGCTTCTTCATACTCCGGCGTGCGCAGCCCGGTTTTTTCCAGAATGCCCGGCGCGACGCCCACCACGCGGATACCGTGTTTGCCCAGCTCCTTCGACCATGAGCGGGTGAAGCTATTCAGCGCCGCCTTGGTGGCCGCATAGCAGCTCTGGCCCTCCGAGCCTTCCAGCCCGCTTTCTGACGAGACGTTAACGATCGCCCCTTCGCGCTGCTTCACCATCTGCCGGGCGACCGCCTGGGACATTAAAAAGACGCCTTTTTGGTTAATGTTGACCATTTTCTCAAAGGCCGCTTCGTTCAGCTCATAGCGGCCGGCGGGCGCCTTTTCATCAACTAACAGGCGGGGAAAATTAACCCCGGCGTTATTTACCAGGCCGTCAATACGTCCGCAGCGCTGAATAATTTGCTCGACGCTGTGGTTCACCTCGTCGGCGCGGGAAATATCGGTGGGCCAGAACCTATAGTTCTCACCGTTACGATATTTGTCGCCGCCGTGAATATCCGTCATTTGCACGTTGGCGCCTTGTTCAATTAATTCATCGACGATGGCCAGGCCGATTCCGGAGGCGCCGCCGGTGACAATAACTATTTTATCTTTAAGGTTTAGCCATGTTTTCATTATCGTCTTCTCGTTATTTAGATAAAGGGAGTCCGCGCAGCGCGAGCTGCGGGAATGAATATTCTTATTTTATTTCAGCAATAGCTCAGCCGTTTCCCGGTTAGTGACCAGACAATTAATATATCCGCCGTTCAGGGCGCCGAGGATCCCGCTATATTTTTCTTCGCCAATGGCGATGCCCACCGAATAGCGTGCGTGCTTGAGCCTGGCGATATCAATAGAGAGCGTTTTTTCGTTCATATTAGTTTCAACGATGCCGCCGTTAATATCGTAAAAGCGCGAGCAAATATCGCCGGCGACGTGGCGGGCGTTGAGATCGTCGCTCTCTTCGCTGCCGTAAAACGCGTGCCAGTTCGCGCCGTCGCGGATCGCCGGTGAGCCGATCCCGACCAGCGCAACATCCAGATTGTCCCAGTAGGATGAGATGGTCTGAAAGTGCCTGGACTGCATGATGCCGTTGCGGATCAGGGGATTTTCCAGCAGCGCCGGGAAGTCGGCGAGATGCGACTCGGCCTTCAGCTTCGCCGCCGCGCTATAGGTCAGAGTATTGACGTGGTAGCGGCTCTCCAGCTTACCGGAGGGGCCGCCGATAATCGGCACGCAGATCGCCTGACGCGACTGGCTGGCCTGCGGCAGGGTTTCGACCAGCGCCCGCACCGCACGTCCCCAGGAGAAGCCGATGATGTCGCCGGGCTCCAGCAGCCGATCGACCAGCTGAGCGCCGTGCTGCCCGATGGTATTGAGCTGGTCCTCCTCCTGCGCCGAGCTGCAGGAAGCCACCACCGCTTCTTTGAGGGAAAATTTTTGCTTCAGCTGCTGCTCCAGCCACAGGTTCTCGTTGTAGTCATAGTTGATGGCGATAGTGACGATGCCCTGCTCGCGGCCGCGTTTTAGCAGACGGCTGATCGTGGTGCGGTAAATACCCAGCTCGCGGGCGATCTGTGCCTGGGTCATGTCCTGCTCGTAGTAGAGCTGGGCAATTTTCACGATTAAGCGGATATCGTCGCTATTTTCGGTGGTCATCTGCGGGCTCCTGCACATTTGTGCAAATCACGTTGTTGCTGCCTTGATCTGATATAACCCCATCAGCAGCCGACCACAAAGCAATTTTCCCCCCTTTCATTGCGCTATGTCGGGCGTTTATATTGCACATTTGATTATCGGCCCGCCGGCGGACGGCACCTTTGTGCCGGATTGCCTAATCGCTTGATTCTGCTTATTTTCGCCGGACAAAGTTGCAGAGGGTTCCACGGGACACTTTTGTGTAGAAAGACGCGGCAGATCACACTTAGCGCCACGGCGCCGGTACGTGATTATTTTTGATTGCCCGCCGGCTGAGGTATATTTCTCGTTTTACATATAAAAGCATTCAAGTTTTATCGAGGCGGCAGGAGAGCGAGCGTCGGCAGCATAGCAATCTATGTGGCCGGGATGCGTGAGCGTAGCCAATACGGGGACAACTTGAAGGATGAAGTGTTTTTAGGAGACGTTATGCTGCCCGACTCATCAACCCGACTCAACAAATACATCAGTGAAAGCGGCATTTGCTCGCGTCGCGAGGCGGATCGCTACATTGAACAAGGCAACGTTTTCATCAACGGCAAGCGTGCGACCATTGGCGACCAGGTTGCCCCGGGTGATGTCGTGAAGGTTAACGGCCAGCTGATTGAGCCGCGTGAGGCGGAAGATCTGGTGTTTATCGCGCTGAATAAACCGGTGGGGATCGTCAGCACCACCGAGGACAGCGAGCGCGACAACATCGTCGATTTTGTGAACCACAGCAAGCGCGTTTTCCCGATCGGCCGGCTGGATAAAGACTCTCAGGGGCTGATCTTCCTGACCAACCATGGCGATCTGGTGAATAAGATCCTCCGCGCCGGTAACGATCACGAAAAAGAGTACCTGGTGACCGTCGATAAGCCGGTGACCGATGAGTTCGTGCGCGGGCTGGGGGCGGGCGTACCGATTCTCGGCACGGTGACGAAGAAGTGCAAGGTGAGAAAAGAAGCGCCGTTCGTCTTCCGCATTACCCTGGTTCAGGGGCTTAACCGGCAGATTCGCCGGATGTGCGAACACTTTGGCTACGAGGTCGTGAAGCTTGAGCGCACGCGGATTATGAATATCGGCCTGTCGGGATTGCCCCTCGGCGAGTGGCGTGACCTGACGGATGATGAGCTGGTTGCGCTGTTTAAGCTGATTGAGAACTCCTCCTCTGAGGCCAAACCGAAGGCAAAAGCGAAGCCGAAAACGGCGGGCATCAAGCGCCCGGTGGTGAACGTGGAAAAGAGCAGCGAGAAAGGACGCCCGGCGGCAAACGGCAAACGTTTTAACCAGCCGGGACGTAAAAAGAAGGGGCGTTAGCGCCTGCCGCGCGTCGGCGTGCTCGCCGACCAGGAGAATGACGCGTCGCTGTCGGGTTTATAGGCCTGCTTTTTCTTTAACTGGCGGGCCTTTTTTGCCTCAGCTTCGCGCAGCACCATCAGCTTATCGATGTACTCTTTTTTTACAGCGTTGGTTTCTGCGTTAGTCAGCAGACGGCCGTGCGCGATTCTCGCCCGGTCAAGCAGCGTTTTCAGCTCGCGCTGCTCGCGCTCGGTCATATCTTGTTGCGTAATGCGGGGAAGTGCCATAGTAGAACCCTCAGTCAGCCGATAATTCAGTGTACGGCAATACCGGGTTGACTGACAGTCTGGATACCGTGAGGACGGGAAAACGCCCGGGCAGGCGCGGCGAGCGGCCTGTCCGGGCGATGAAGGCAGGGCGCTACTTCTCTTTCTTCCCGGTGGGCTTAGCCGACCAGTAGCCGGCCAGCAGCGATCCGGAAAGGTTGTGCCAGACCGAGAACAGCGCGCCGGGCAGGGCGGCAAGAGGGCCGAAGTAGATTTTCCCCAGCGCCGCCGCCAGTCCTGAGTTTTGCATCCCCACCTCAATGGCCAGCGTGCGGCAGGTTGACTCATCAAAGCCAAACAGACGCCCGCCCCAGTAGCCGCCGAGCAGCCCGATGGCGTTATGCAGGATCACCGCGACAATCACCACCAGGCCCACGGAGGCAATGTGCGCAGCGGAGCCGGCGACGACGGCGCTGATGATCGCCAGAATGCAGAGCATGGAAAACGCGGGCAGGAACGGCTCGACCGCCTTGACCACCTTCGGCAGCAGGTGATGAATAACAAGTCCCAGCGCAATCGGGATAACCACGATTTGCAGGATGCTGAGCAGCATACCCGCTACGTCGACCTGAATATGCGCATCGACGTACAGGCGCGTCAGCAGCGGCGTTGCCACCACGCCAACCAGCGTGGAGACGGAAGAGATGGTGACCGAGAGCGCCACATCGCCTTTCGCCAGGTAGATCATCACGTTAGACGCCGTTCCGCTGGCAACGCTGCCCACCAGCACCATCCCGGCCGACAGCTCCGGCGGCATATGGAACAGCAGCGCCAGCGCCCAGGCGGCGAGCGGCATCACCAGATAGTGCAGAAAAATCCCCGCCGCAACCGGCGCCGGGCGCGACAGCACGCGCTTAAAATCTTCCAGCTTCAGGTGGACGCCCATCCCGAACATGATGAGCATCAGCAGGGTGGTGACCCAGGGGCCGATGGGGGTAAAGGTGGCCGGCGTGTAATAGGCCAGAACGGAGAGCAGCAGCGCCCAGAGCGGGAACAGCCGTGTCAGCATAGCGAGCATGTTGGTTTCCTTGCAATTGGCTCGTCATCTTCCAGGCCGGCTGCGCCCGCTGCCCGAACGATTGCGAGTAGGTTGTGTTGATATAGTTATAAAAAAAGCCGGGTTCGAGCCCGGCTATAGGTAATATTTATCGCGTGGAGAAATATTATTCAAACAAATTATGATGCAGCTTCTGCACGACCTTCTCAGCATCGACGCCCGGCACCAGGAAGCAGAGGTTATGGCTGGATGCGCCGTAGCAGATCATGCGAATGTTGAACGGCTCCAGCACGCCGAAGACCTCTTTGCCGACGCCGCAGGCGCGCGAAAGATCGTTGCCGATCAGGGCGACCAGCGCCAGATCCTGCTCTACCTCTACGCGGCACAGGGAGGAGAGCTCGGTGAGCAGCGCCTGGGTGAGCAGGGTATCGGTGGCGGAGGTTGAGCCGGTGGTGTCCATGGTCAGGGCAATGCTGACTTCTGAGGTGGTGATCAGATCCACGGAGATATTATGGCGCGCCAGAATACCGAACACTTCGGCGAGGAAGCCGCGGGAGTGCAGCATATTCAGGCTGTGCAGGGTCAGCAGGGTCTGGCGACGGCGCAGCGCCAGCGCGCGGAACAGCGGCGGGTGTTCGGTTTTATTGCACACCAGGGTGCCGCCGGCTTTCGGCTCTTTGCTGGAGCCAACGAAGACCGGAATATCGCTACGCACCGCGGGAAGCAGCGTCGCCGGATGCAGCACCTTGGCGCCAAACGTCGCCATTTCGGCGGCTTCGGCAAAGGCGATAACGTCGATCCGTTTTGCCGCCGGGGCAACGCGCGGGTCGGTGGTGTAGATGCCCGGGACGTCGGTCCAGATATCGACGCGGCTGGCGTTAAGGGCTTCACCCAGCAGGGCGGCGGTGTAATCACTGCCTCCGCGGCCGAGGGTGGTGGTGCGGCCTTTGGCTTCGCTACCGATAAAGCCCTGGGTGACGACCAGACCTTCGGCAAGGCGCGGCGTCAGCTGCAGCTGGGTTAGCTCAGCCAGGGCGGCGATATCGGGCTCGGCGCGGCCAAAGCGATCGCTGGTGCGCATCACTTTACGCACGTCAAACCACTGGGCGGCAATGCCGCGCTCGCGCAGGATTTCGACAAACAGCAGGGTGGACATCAGTTCGCCGTGGCTGACCAGCTCATCGGTCAGCGCCGTCGAGCTTGCCAGCGCCGCGGCTTCCGCCAGGGTGGTGATATTCTCCAGCAGACGCTCGATCTCTTCGCGGATCACGTTGGGATAGCGCAGGCGTTCGAGAATATTGAACTGAATCTGGCGCAGCGCCTCAAGCTTATCGAAACGCTCGGTGGGTTCCAGCCCGTCGGCTAACGCAACCAGAAGATTGGTGACACCCGCAGAGGCAGACAGCACCACTACACGAGTGTTTTCATCAATCATCGCAACGTCAACGCTGCGGTTCATGGCATCGAAATCGGCAACGCTGGTGCCGCCGAATTTGGCTACAACTAAATCTGTCATAACAACCTCGTGTCAGGGGGGCCTGACTTATTAAAACGATTCCTGATTGGGTTTGGGCTGGACACAACCTAACAGTCATAAAATGTCTTAATAAGCCAGGCCAAATTATTCAGCCATGGCACAAGGGAAGAGCGAAAAACAGGGTGGGCGCAGAGGGATAAACAGCTACGATGTCACCCAGAAGTGCTCCACCTTGTAGACCCGTTCCCCGACCTTTGCGTCAGTTCCTGAGTATGAAACGCCCGACTGCGAACGTTTCTGGTGACAACCCAGGGGATTCAGCCCCTGTGGCCGGTGATGAACGTACCAGACGCTCTTTCACCTCGGCGTTGCTCCCCCTCACGTATTTTCCCCGGACTGGTTCCTCCAATACGGTTACCTGGGCAACGCACCTCTTCTGGCAATTACCGACGTCTTTCACTTTGCCTGGGGCGCTGGTCATGATTCCCCCTGCAATACCCTTTCGCTGTAGTGTGAAATGCGCGAGCAATACATACCTCGTTATATGCAGGCAGTGCAGCTATATAAAGGCTTCAGAGGGAGTATGTCAACGCTGCGGTTATGCGGATTTTTCATGCGCGGGCGATTAACAGCAAAAAGCCTTATGATGAGCCCGGCCGCACTCCGGCGGGCCGCCGCCCGGTGGCCGAGAGTCCGCCGCTCTGCCCGGCGCCCGTGGGCGGATCCCCCCGCGCGCTGGTGCGGGACGTTTTGCCCGCGTTTATGTCTATACTGGTAGTGGTTTTTTACCCTGATCTGACCCTGTTCCTGACGCGCGTCAACGGCATAACACAAAAATCATCACAATTTTTTGCCTCCGGCGCTACAATCGACCGCAGTCACAATTCTCAAATCAGAAGAGTATTGCTCATGAAAAACATCAACCCAACGCAGACATCTGCCTGGCAGGCGCTACAGAAACACTTTGATGAAATGAAAGACGTCACTATCAGCGAGCTTTTCGCTAACGATAGCGATCGTTTTACTAAGTTTTCCGCAACGTTCGACGATCTGATGCTGGTGGATTTCTCCAAAAACCGCATTACCGAAGAGACGCTGGCGAAACTGCAGGATCTGGCCAAAGAGACCGATCTGGCAGGCGCCATCAAATCGATGTTCTCCGGCGAGAAAATCAACCGTACCGAAGACCGTGCCGTGCTGCACGTCGCGCTGCGCAACCGGAGCAATACCCCAATCATCGTTGACGGCAAAGATGTGATGCCGGAAGTCAACGCGGTGCTGGAGAAGATGAAAACCTTCTCTGAAGCCATCATCTCCGGCAGCTGGAAAGGCTATACCGGCAAGGCGATTACCGACGTGGTTAACATCGGTATCGGCGGCTCCGACCTCGGTCCGTTTATGGTGACCGAAGCGCTGCGTCCGTACAAAAATCACCTCAATATGCACTTTGTTTCCAACGTCGACGGCACCCACATTGCGGAAGTGCTGAAAGGCGTGAACCCGGAAACGACGCTGTTCCTGGTGGCATCAAAAACCTTTACCACCCAGGAAACGATGACCAACGCCCACAGCGCGCGCGACTGGTTCCTGGCAACGGCTGGCGATGACAAACACGTGGCGAAACACTTCGCGGCGCTCTCCACCAACGGCAAAGCGGTGGGTGAGTTTGGTATCGACACCGCCAACATGTTTGAATTCTGGGATTGGGTTGGCGGCCGCTACTCTCTGTGGTCAGCGATCGGCCTATCGATCATCCTCTCCGTTGGTTTTGACAACTTCGTTGAGCTGCTGTCCGGCGCGCACGCGATGGATAAACACTTCTCCACCACGCCGGCGGAGCAAAACCTGCCGGTGCTGCTGGCGCTGATCGGGATCTGGTACAACAACTTCTTCGGCGCAGAAACCGAAGCGATTCTGCCGTACGACCAGTATATGCACCGCTTTGCTGCCTACTTCCAGCAGGGCAACATGGAATCTAACGGCAAATACGTTGACCGCAGCGGTAACGCCGTAGACTACCAGACTGGCCCGATTATCTGGGGTGAGCCGGGTACCAACGGCCAGCATGCGTTCTACCAGCTGATCCACCAGGGAACCAAAATGGTGCCGTGCGATTTCATCGCGCCTGCGGTAACGCACAACCCGCTCTCTGACCACCATCCGAAGCTGCTGTCCAACTTCTTCGCGCAGACCGAAGCGCTGGCGTTCGGCAAGGCGCGTGACGTGGTTGAGCAGGAGTATCGCGATCAGGGTAAAGATCCGGCAACGCTGGATCACGTGGTGCCGTTCAAAGTCTTCGAAGGTAACCGCCCGACTAACTCGATCCTGCTGCGTGAAATCACCCCGTTCAGCCTCGGCGCGCTGATTGCGCTGTATGAACATAAGATCTTCACCCAGGGCGCGATCCTCAATATCTTCACCTTCGACCAGTGGGGCGTTGAGCTGGGTAAACAGCTGGCTAACCGCATTCTGCCGGAGCTGAAAGATGGCGCAGATGTCAGCAGCCACGATAGCTCGACCAACGGTCTGATTAACCGCTATAAGTCCTGGCGCGCGTAATCAGCGTTAACCCGCTTCAATGCCGGCCTCAGGGCCGGCATTTTTTATGGCAGACGGCGCAATAATTTCGCCGGATTCCCCGCCCACACGCCTTTCTCGGTTATCGACCGGGTGACCACGCTGCCCGCACCAATCACCGCGCCATCGCAGATGCTGACCGCCAGAATGGTGGCTCCGCTGCCGATAGAGACGTCGTTGCCCACCACGATTCTTCCCCAGCTCTCGCGATCGGCGTTGGGCTTACCGTCGCGAAACATATCGTTGGCAAACATCACCCCGTGGCCGATAAAACAGCGCTCGCCAAGGGTTACATATTCGCAGATAAAGGTATGGGACTGGATTTTGGTGTCCGCGCCGACCGACGTATTGCCCTGAATCTCGACGAAAGGGCCGACGAAGACGTTATCGCCGAGGCGACAGTCGTACAGGTTAGCGGGCTGGTAGATCACCACATTTTCACCGCTTTCGACGTTGCGAACGCCGGTATCACGAAGCGTAGGCATCACTCCTCTCCGATGCGTTTAGCCAGAATATGAATGGTGCTCTGCTGGGTGGCGGAGCGAAAGATGGTGTCTTTAAGATGCCGCATGCCCTGGCGCTCATAGAAGCGCCGGGCGCCGCTATTGGCGGCCAGCACCTCCAGCCACAGCCAGCGCTCGCCCTCAGCTTTGGCCCGCGCTTCGACGGCGCTAAAAAGCCGTTCACCGTAGCGATGCCCCGTTTCGCCGGGCAGCAGATAGAGCTTATGCAGCAGCGTGCCCTGCGGGCCATCGGGCTCAATCTGCTGACGATGTGTGTATTTGGCGAATCCTACCGGGCGCTGCGCTTCGGCGATCAGCCAGCGGCAGTTTGTCTCGGCCAGGCTGCGCTGCAGGGCTTCGGCGGCATACTCCTGCTGGAGAAAGTGCTCCAGCTCGCTGGCGCTGTGCCAGAGGTGGGTGAAGTGGTGGCGGTAGCTGGCGTTGCCCATTTCACCGAGCAGGGTTGCGTCCTCCCGCTGCGCCGTACGTATTGTCAGCATGATTGTCTCCTTTTTAACCCACCAGTGTGGCAAGTGATTGTTACATTTGGCACAACAGACGCAAAAAGTTAACGAATATTATCGATCTGGATCACGTTTTTGCGTTATACAGATCGCCAGGAACAATGAATATAAGAGGTGTGAATATGCCGTCGGTCTATCGTCCGCTGGTGAGTTTTGTTGCGAAGGCCATGCAGGCCGTTCTGAATCTGGCGCTGCTGTGCCTGGGCGTGATTCTGGTGGTCTTTCTCGGCAAGGAGACCTTCCATCTGGCGCACGTGCTGTTTACCCCGGAGCCGGTGAGCAAGTACAAGCTGGTGGAAGGGCTGGTGGTCTATTTTCTCTATTTCGAGTTTATCGCGCTGATTGTGAAATACTTTGAGTCGGGCTTTCACTTCCCGCTGCGCTATTTCGTCTACATCGGTATTACCGCGATTGTGCGCCTGATTATCGTTGACCACGAGTCGCCGATGGCGGTGCTGATCTACTCCGCGGCGATCCTGCTGCTGGTGATTACGCTGTGGCTGTGCAACTCCAACCGCCTGAAACGCGAATAAAAAAAAGCGGCCTCCAGGGCCGCTGACCAACAGTCACAAATTTAATTTATGTAGGGTCCAGTTGAGGATAGCAGTGGCATTTGCCTTACTTTTTCAGCTGAGGGCGGTAGTTGCCGTACCCGGTTGGGGTTCGTGTACGGCAACTAAGCCACCGTCCCTCCTCTGAAATTTGGGGCGGGTGTTTCAAACTTAACCTTTCACTCCACCCGCCGTCAGGCCGTTCACCAGCCAGCGCTGCGCCAGCAGGAAGACCACGGTAATCGGGATAGCGGAGAGCACCGCCGCCGCGGCAAAGTCGCCCCACAGGTAGTTCTGCGGGTTGAGGTACTGCTGCATGCCAACCGCCAGGGTATAGCTGTTCACATCGCGCAGCAGCAGGGACGCAACCGGGACTTCGGTAATTGCGGCGATAAACGACAGAATAAAGACCACCGCCAGAATCGGCACCGACAGCGGCAGCAGAACCAGACGGAAGGCCTGCCACGGCGTCGCGCCGTCCAGCGCGGCCGCTTCTTCCAGCGAACCGTCGATGGTTTCGAAGTAGCCTTTAATGGTCCAGACGTGCAGCGCGATGCCGCCCATATAGGCGAAGATAACGCCGCCGTGGGTGTTGAGGCCGACAAACGGCAGATACTGGCCGAGGCGGTCAAACAAGGCGTACAGGGCAACCAGCGACAGCACCGCCGGGAACATCTGGAAAATCAGCATCCCTTTCAACAGGGTAGCCTTGCCAGGGAAGCGCATGCGGGCGAAAGCGTAGGCGCAGGTAGTGGAGAGCGCCACAATACCGATGGCGGTGATCCCGGCAACCTTCACCGAGTTCCACAGCCACAGCAGAACCGGGAACGGCGGCGGCGTGACGCGGCCGTCCGCGTGCTCAACGCTAAAGCCGAGCGCCAGACGCCAGTGTTCCCAGGAGATCTGATCCGGGATCAGGCTGCCGGTGGCGAAGTTACCTTCGCGCAGGGAGATGGCGATAACCATCAGCAACGGGAACATAATCGCCGCGATAAAAATGAGCAGCAGGAGGTGCGTGGTGAAGAGACGCAGCTTCTGAGATTTAGGTTGTACCATAGCCATAATATTTTTATTCCCCTTGATACCGCTCCAGGCTATCTCACTTGCCATTTTGAACCCGGGCAGTGCTCATCATCCTCACGTACTACGCGTACGCTCCGGTTCTTGCGCGCTGGCCGGGTCCAAACTGGCTGTGCCAATGACGCCTGGCCATTCCAGTTAGTCGAATTTCATTCGTGTAGCTTTCAGGTTAACAATCGCCAGCACGCCCACCAGCAGGAAGATCAGCGTAGCGATAGCCGCCGCGAGGCCGAAGTCCTGACCGCCGCCGCCTTCGAAGGCGATACGGTAGGTGTAGCTCACCAGCAGGTCGGTATAGCCGGCCGGCGTAGTGGTGCCGAGGCGATCCGGGCCGCCGTTGGTTAACAGCTGAATCAGCACGAAGTTGTTAAAGTTAAAGGCGAAGCTGGCAATCATCAGCGGCGTAAGCGGCTTGATCAGCAGCGGCAGCGTAATTTTAAAGAAGTTCTGGAACGGACCGGCGCCGTCCATTGCCGACGCTTCGTACAGGTCGTCAGGAATGGCTTTCAGCAGGCCCATGCACAGAATCATCATGTACGGGTAGCCCAGCCAGGTGTTGACGATAACGATCATCGAACGCGCGGTGGTCGGGTCGCTAAACCAGGCCGGCTTGATGCCGAACAGCGCGCTGAGCATCATGTTGATCTCACCGAAGCTCTGGTTGAACAGCCCTTTGAAAATCAGAATCGAGATAAACGACGGTACGGCGTAGGGCAGAATCAGCAGGACGCGATAAATCGCTTTTCCTTTCAGGGACTCCCACTGTACGAGGCAGGCGAGGATCATGCCCACCGCGACGGTCAGAATCACGGTCAGAATCGAGAAGACCACCGTCCAGACGAAGATGGCGAAGAACGGCTTCTGGATCCCTTCATCGGTAAAGACGCGGGTGAAGTTATCCCAGCCAATGCTCACGGTGTAGCCCGGGCTGAGCTTCTCGCTGCTCCAGCTGCCGTCGGCGTTGATGGACTGATAGAAGCCGACTTTGTTGTTCGGCCGGTATTTGATGCCGCTCTGGTTGTTGGTCAGCTCGCCGTCGGCCGCCAGCGTATACAGCGGCTGGGTGCCGGAGAACTGACGCAGTGAGCTCATGATGACCTTGCTGTCGTCAGGCAGCACGGCGGTCAGCTGGTTCAGCGCGGTACGGTTCTGGGTGATAGCACGCAGGTTGGCGCGCTCGCCTTCCGGCTGCGCATCGGCTTCTTTCAGGGCCAGTTTCTGCTCGCCGCCGAGCTTAAAGGCGTCGGAAACGTAATTTTTGCCGCTGTCACCGTCGGTCAGCGCCAGCTTCCACTTATCTCCCGCCGGGTAGAGCGAGAAGTTGTAGGCTTTGCCGGCCTGGAAGGAGCGGTCCATCAGCACTTCCTGAGCGCGCTCGAAGGTCAGCTGGTTGGTGCTGCTGTAGTTGGTGAAGGCGATAGCAATGGTGCAGATCAGCGGAAACAGGACGAACAGCCCCATCCCGGCGAGACCCGGATAGACATAGCGCCAGGCATAGGCCTTGCGATTGGAAAAGATATACAGGCCAGCCGAGCTTAAAATCAGCGTCAGGATGGCAAACAGGTACTCCCCCTGGGCGTACATCAAAACAACAAGGTAACCCACCAGCAGGCACAGCAAGCCAATCACAGACCATGTCAGCTGCGGGCTTTGCCACCAGTGTTTCTTTTTAACGACATCCATGGGGATCATCCTCTACAACGTATTTTGTTCTCCCTCTCCCTTCAGGAGAGAGGGCCCGGATCGGGCGGCGGCTGCCGGCCGGGATCCTGACCCGCTCCCGAGAAGGGGGAGGGGACTAGCAGGTTACTTAGTGATACGAGCCTGCGCGTCTTTCAGCGCGGCTTCGACGGTCTGACGACCGCTAGCTGCGTTGATAACCGCGGTACGTACGGCATACCAGAAGGCGGACATCTGTGGAACGTTCGGCATGATTTCGCCTTTCTGGGCGTTCGCCATGGTGGCGGCGATACGCGGATCTTTTTCCAGTTTCTCCTGGAAGGATTTCAGCGCAACGGCGCCCAGCGGTTTGTCCTTGTTCACTTCATCCAGACCCTGATCGGTCAGCAGGTAGTTTTCGAGGAACTCTTTCGCCAGCTCTTTGTTCGGGCTGGCGGCGTTGATACCGGCGCTCAGAACGCCAACGAACGGTTTAGACGCCTGACCTTTGAAGGTTGGCAGCAGCGTTACGCCGTAGTTGATTTTGCTCTTATCGATGTTGGCCCACGCCCACGGACCGTTGATGGTCATCGCGGTATCGCCCTTGTTGAACGCCGCTTCAGCGATGGAGTAATCGGTATCAGCATTCATGTGTTTGTTCTTGATCAGATCGACCAGGAAGGTCAGACCCGCTTTCGCGCCAGCGCTGTCCACGCCGACGTCTTTGACATCATATTTGCCGTTTTCAAGCTTGAACGCGTAGCCACCGTCGGCGGCGATCAGCGGCCAGGTGAAGTACGGTTCCTGCAGGTTGAACATCAGCGCGCTCTTACCTTTCGCCTTCAGCGTTTTATCCAGCGCCGGGATCTCTTCCCAGGTTTTCGGCGGATTCGGAACCAGGTCTTTGTTGTAAATCAGCGACAGCGCTTCAACCGCGATTGGGTAAGCGATCAGCTTGCCGTTATAGCGTACCGCGTCCCAGGTGAACGGATAGAGTTTGTCCTGGAAAGCTTTGTCCGGGGCGATCTCGGCCAGCAGGCCGGACTGCGCGTAGCCGCCGAAGCGGTCGTGTGCCCAGAAGATAATATCCGGGCCATCGCCGGTTGCCGCAACCTGCGGGAATTTCTCTTCCAGCTTATCCGGGTGCTCGATGGAGACCTTAATCCCGGTGTCTTTTTCAAACTTTTTGCCCACTTCAGCGAGGCCGTTATAGCCCTTGTCGCCGTTAATCCAGATTACCAGCTTACCTTCTTCAATTTTGGCGAGGGCAGAGGCGGAAAACATCATCGTGGTCAGTGCTGACAGCGCGAGGATGCGGGCGCCGGTTTTGATTTTCATATACCAGTCCTTTTTGGTGATGTGCTCGTGGATACACTTAGGTGGCTTAACGGTGATGAGTTTCCTTTTTTAACAACCCCTTTCCATCCTCCCCATGTCTACGCCCCACCCGTGGTTTGTGTGATCTGGCTTGCAGAAATGCCGGTATTGGGGCGTGGAGCACATAAAAAGGCGGCTATTTTTGCAACCTGTGTCACGAAATTGACTTTGGCGCGCCATCCCCCGCAGTGAGAGGCAATCTCTCATCCTCCCGTCTCCTCCCCCATAAAAAAGCCGGGGGTGGAGGATTTACCAGGTTAATGAATGCCGCATAGTCAGCCCATCTTGAATGTGTCTTTAAGTGACAAGTTGTAACGAAGGGAGATGGGCATGGCGAGCGTACAGCTGCGAAATATAACGAAAGCCTGGGGAGACGTGGTGGTATCGAAAGATATCAATCTCGACATCCAGGAAGGGGAGTTCGTGGTGTTTGTCGGGCCATCGGGCTGCGGCAAATCTACCCTGCTGCGTATGATCGCCGGGCTGGAAACCATAACCAGCGGTGATTTGTTTATCGGCGAAACCCGGATGAACGACATCCCACCCGCAGAACGCGGCATCGGCATGGTCTTCCAGTCTTACGCGCTCTACCCTCATCTCTCCGTCGCGGAAAATATGTCTTTCGGCCTGAAGCTGGCCGGCGCCAAAAAAGATGTGATCAACCAGCGCGTCACTCAGGTGGCGGAAGTGCTGCAGCTGGCGCACCTGCTTGAGCGTAAGCCGAAGGCGCTTTCCGGCGGCCAGCGTCAGCGCGTAGCCATCGGTCGTACCCTGGTGGCGGAGCCTCGCGTCTTCCTGCTGGATGAACCGCTTTCAAACCTCGATGCCGCGCTGCGCGTGCAGATGCGTATCGAAATCTCCCGCCTGCACAAGCGGCTGGGACGCACGATGATTTACGTGACCCACGATCAGGTTGAAGCGATGACTTTGGCCGACAAGATTGTGGTGCTGGATGCAGGTCGCGTCGCACAGGTAGGGAAACCGCTTGAGCTGTATCACTACCCGGCCGATCGCTTTGTTGCGGGCTTTATTGGCTCGCCAAAGATGAACTTCCTGCCGGTAAAAGTCACCGCAACCGCCATTGAGCAGGTTCAGGTAGAGCTGCCAAACCGCCAGCAAATTTGGCTGCCGGTGGACAGCGCCCGCGTTCAGGTTGGCGCAAACATGTCCTTAGGCATCCGCCCGGAACATCTGCTGCCCAGCGATATCGCCGACGTGACCCTCGAAGGGGAAGTGCAGGTGGTTGAGCAGCTTGGTCACGAAACGCAAATTCATATCCAGATCCCAGCCATCCGTCAGAACCTGGTCTACCGCCAGAACGACGTGGTGTTGGTAAAAGAGGGAGCCACATTCGCTATCGGTTTGCCACCGGAACGTTGCCATTTATTCCGTGAGGATGGCACGGCGTGTCGTCGGTTGCATCAAGAGCCGGGCGTGTAAGGCTTCCCATTAAAATAAAACGCGAACCCCTTAGCGCTGCAGCAGCAGGCAGAACGACGGGCGAAGTGTTCAAAGAAAAGCAATGATCTCAGGAGATAGAATGATGATTACTCTGCGCAAACTTCCACTGGCGGTAGCCGTTGCGGCAGGCGTTATGTCTGCTCAGGCGATGGCCGTCGATTTCCACGGTTATGCTCGTTCCGGCATTGGCTGGACCGGCAGCGGCGGTGAACAGCAGTGCTTCCAGGCAACCGGTGCTCAAAGTAAATACCGTCTTGGTAACGAATGTGAAACCTATGCGGAATTAAAACTGGGCCAGGAAGTATGGAAAGAAGGTGATAAGAGCTTCTACTTCGATACTAACGTCGCGTACTCCGTATCGCAGCAGAATGACTGGGAATCAACCAGCCCGGCATTCCGTGAAGCCAACGTGCAGGGTAAAAACCTGATCGACTGGCTGCCAGGTTCCACCATCTGGGCCGGTAAGCGTTTCTACCAGCGTCATGACGTTCACATGATCGACTTCTACTACTGGGATATTTCAGGTCCTGGTGCTGGTATTGAAAACATCGATCTGGGCTTCGGTAAGCTGTCTATGGCGGCAACCCGTTCTTCTGAGTCCGGCGGTTCTGCCACCTTCGCTGACCGCGATGCGCTGGGCAACCGTATTTATGACAACATCGTGCCGAACGACGTCTTCGACGTGCGTTTAGCGCAGATGGAACTCAACCCAGGCGGTACCCTGGAGCTCGGCGTCGACTACGGTCACACCAACGTTCCGGATAACTACTACCTGCAGCCAGACGCGTCTAAAGACGGCTGGATGCTGACCGCTGAACACACCCAGAGCATGCTGAAGGGCTACAACAAGTTCGTGCTGCAGTACGCAACCGACGCGATGACCTCCAACGGCAAAGGCGTTCCGCAGGGCGGCAGCATTAACAACGACGGTACCATGTGGCGCGTGCTTGACCACGGCGCGATCTCCATGGGCGATAGCTGGGACATGATGTACGTTGCGATGTACCAGGATATCAACCTCGACAACAACAACGGCACCAAATGGTGGACCGTCGGCGTACGTCCAATGTACAAATGGACGCCGATCATGAGCACCCTGCTGGAAGTTGGCTACGACAACGTAGAATCGCAGAAAACCGGCGACAACAACAACCAGTACAAAATCACCCTGGCACAGCAGTGGCAGGCTGGCGACAGCATCTGGTCGCGTCCGGCAATCCGCGTATTCGCAACCTACGCCAAGTGGGATGAGAAATGGGGCTATGCGAACGGCGACTCCGGTACTGGCTACACCTCCGGCGTGGCGTATAACGACACCTCTGCGAAGACCTTCAGCCGTGGCGATAGCGACGAGTGGACCTTCGGTGCCCAGATGGAAATCTGGTGGTAATCCTGCCTGACCTGTCATGACCAAAAGAGGGGCGCAAGCCCCTCTATCTTAGGCCCTGCGAGCTATTGCCTGGCTACCGCTCGGCCATCGGAATTGAGGTGATAACAATGAAAATGAATAAAAGTCTCGTTGCCCTCTGCCTGTCCGCCGGCCTGTTGGCCAGCGTACCCGCAGTCAGTTTTGCCGATGTGAATTTTGTGCCGCAGAATACCGCTGCCGCACCGACGATCCCCGCCTCCGCGCTACAGCAGTTAACCTGGACGCCGGTCGATCAGTCAAAATCTCAGGTCACCAACCTCGCGACGGCAGGACAGTCGCTGAATATTCCCGGCATCACCGGGCCGGTCGCCGCCTATAGCGTCCCGGCGAACATCGGTGAGCTGACCATTACCCTGACCAGCGAAGTGAACAAGCAGACCAGCGTTTTTGCACCGAACGTGCTGATTCTTGACCAGAATATGACGCCATCTGCGTACTTCCCGAGCAGCTACTTTACCTACCTCGAGCCGGGCGTAATGAGCTCGGATCGCCTCGAAGGGGTGATGCGTCTGACGCCGGCGCTGGGCCAGCAAAAGATTTACGTCCTGGTCTTTACCACGCCGCAGGATCTGCAGCGGACCACCAAATTAATCGATCCGGCGAAGGCCTACGCCAAAGGTACGGGTAACGCGGTACCGGATATTCCGGACCCGATTGCCAAACATACCACCGAAGGTACCCTGGGTCTGAAGGTGAAAACCTCTTCCGGCTCCAGCGTGCTGGTTGGCCCGCTGTTTGGCTCCTCCGGCCCGGGTCCGGTTACCGTCGGCAATACGGCCGCGCCGGTATACAGCGCGCCGGCCGCCGCTCCGGTTGTGGCTCCGGTCGCCGCACCGGCGGCGAAGAGCGAGCCGATGCTGGACGATACGGAAACCTACTTTAACAACGGCATCAAGCAGGCGGTTGCGAAAGGTGATATCGACAAAGCCCTCAAATTGATGAACGAAGCCGAGCGCCTCGGCTCGAAATCTGCCCGTTCCACCTTTATCAGCAGTGTAAAAGGCAAGGGGTGATCGTCTCCCCACAATGCTGATGTTTAGGCACAGCCTTTAGGTGCGTCCGCCTGGACGCACTTTTTTTTCTCGCGCGCGGCTGCTGTTGCATGGCTGTTGCGCGGAAGATCGTATCTTGATGTTTGCCCGCCCCGATCGGCCTATTCTGCGATACAATGCCTTCACGTTATGTATCGGAGAATCAGGCATGTCACATCCTGCGCTTACGCAACTGCGTGCGCTGCGCTATTTTGCCGCTATGCCCCCGCTGGAACCCTCGCTGCGCGACTGGCTGCTGCTGGAAGACTCAATGACCAAACGCTTTGAGCAGCAGGGGAAAAAGGTTAGCGTTATGCTGGTCAACGAAGCGTTCGTTGGACGTGAAGCGCTGGTCGGCGAAGAAGCGCTGCTGCCGGATGAAGCGCGTTACTGGCTGCGGGAAATTATTCTCTGCGCCGATAATGAACCCTGGCTGGCCGGGCGCACTCTCGTTCCGGAATCGACGCTGAGCGGCCCCGAACTGGCGCTGCAGCAGCTTGGACAGACGCCGCTGGGCCGCTATTTGTTCACGTCTTCGACGTTAACCCGTGATTTTATTGAAATTGGGCGCTATGCGGAGCTCTGGGGGCGTCGTTCCCGCCTTCGGCTGAGCGGTAAACCGCTGCTGCTGACAGAGCTGTTTCTGCCGGCATCGCCGCTGTATTAAGAGGAAGAGAAAATGGAGTGGAGTCTGACGCAGAATAAGCTGTTGGCGTTTCATCGCCTGATGCGTACTGACAAACCGATCGGCGCGCTGCTGCTGCTGTGGCCGACGCTGTGGGCGCTATGGGTAGCGACGCCAGGTATTCCGCCGCTGTGGATTCTGGCCGTTTTTGTCGCCGGAGTGTGGCTGATGCGCGCCGCCGGCTGCGTGGTCAACGACTATGCCGACCGTAAGTTTGACGGTCACGTTAAACGCACCGCGCGTCGCCCGCTGCCCAGCGGCGACGTGACGGAGAAAGAGGCCCGGGTGCTGTTTGCCGTGCTGGTGGTGCTCTCATTCCTGCTGGTGCTGACCCTCAATACCATGACCATTCTGCTGTCGGTGGCGGCGCTGGCGCTGGCGTGGGTCTATCCATTTATGAAACGCTACACCCACCTGCCGCAGGTGGTGCTCGGCGCGGCGTTTGGCTGGTCGATTCCGATGGCCTTCTCCGCGGTGAGCGAATCGCTGCCGCTGAGCTGCTGGCTGATGTTCCTCGCCAACATTCTGTGGGCGGTGGCCTACGATACCCAGTATGCGATGGTCGACCGGGACGATGACCTTAAAATTGGCATCAAATCAACGGCGATTTTGTTTGGTGAAAACGACCGCCTGATTATCGGCATGCTGCAGATCGCGGTGCTGGTATTGATGGGCGCGGTAGGCTGGCTGAACGGCCTGGGCTGGGAATACTACTGGTCGCTGTTTATCGCGGCGGGGCTGTTTTTCTGGCAGCAGAAGCTGATTTTCCGTCGTGAACGCGACGACTGCTTCAAAGCGTTTTTAAACAATAACTACGTTGGGCTGGTGCTGTTCCTCGGCCTGGCGATGGGCTACATGGCGTAGTTTCCCCAGTCTTCGTTATGACTCCCCGGCCTGCGATGCGCAGGCCGGGGCAGGTCTCAGGCGCTACGCTTCATCCTGCGCGGCGCTTTCAATCGTCAGACGCACATCCGAGGTAATCAGGTTCGCCAGCATCTGGTAAACCTTCAGCGTCTCTTCCGGCTCGGCGTCGCCGGTATCGCTAATGTAGCCTTCGTCACGCAGCGTCAGTACCAGAGTACTGAATACCGCCTTATCGAAGAACTCCGGCGCGTTGATACCGTGCAGAACCGACAGGCGCTGGGCCATCGTGCGACTCTCTTTCTCCAGCGAACTGCGGTTAATCGAAGGATTCGCGCTCAGCAGCCAGAAGGTGATGGCGTAGCGCTGGAGCGTTTCACGCGCGCCGGCGGCCAGCAGCTGCAGCAGGCGGGAGTGCGACGGGTTGATGCTTATCTCATCATCGCTCAGCACCAGCAGGCCCTGGCGCTGCATCTCAGCGGTCAGCGCATCGATAACGCTCGCCAGCTCCTCTTTTTCCCAGCGCAGGAACAGCTCGGCCTTCAGCAGCGGATAGAACATCTCGACGTGACGCAGCACCTCCGCGCGGGTGATCCGCCGATGCTGGGTCACAATCGCCGCCAGCAGCGAAGGCATCATCAGCATATGAGCGATGTTGTTGCGGTAGTAGGTCATCAGCACCGCCTGCTCGCGCGGCAGAATAATGATGTCGCCGATGGTGTCCTTCTCGACCTCGAACTTATTCATCTTCAGCGCGTGGTCAATCAGCTCGCTGGCGGAAGCCGCCGGCGTGGTCGCGTCCGGAGAGTAGGGCACGTTACGCAGCAGATCGAGATAGCACTCAAGCTGCTGGGTCAGCTGCTCGCGGGTCAGCGAACGCTGGCGCGATGCCAGCAGCGCGGTACAGCACAGGTTCATGGCGTTTGCCGCGCCGGCGTTGTTGATGCGGACCATCAGATCGGCGGCGATGCTGTTTACCGTCGGCGTCAGCCAGGACGGGCGAATGGCTTCGATAGGATCGATAGATTCGCGCCACTCCGGCACGTGCTGGTTGAGATAGGTCATCAGCGGCAGCGGTTCGCCGAAGTTAACGTACCCCTGGCCGAGGTTACGCAGCTTGCTCAGGCCGCGCAGCATCTGCGGCAGGCTCTCTTTCTCTTTCGTCGCGCCGCGCAGCTCTTTGGCGTAGGTTCCGACTTCCATCACGTGCTCGTAGCCGATGTAGATGGGAACCAGCGTGATTGGCCGGGTGCCGCCGCGCAGCATCGCCTGAATAGTCATCGACAGGGTGCCGGTTTTCGGGTCCAGCAGGCGCCCGGTACGGGAGCGTCCGCCCTCGACGAAGTACTCCACCGAGTAGCCACGGCTGAACAGCTCGCCAAGATATTCGCGGAATACCGTTGAGTAGAGCTTGTTGCCCTTAAACGTACGGCGAATAAAGAACGCGCCGCCGCGGCGGAAAATCGGCCCTGCTGGCCAGAAGTTGAGGTTGATGCCGGCGGCGATATGCGGCGGTACCAGCCCCTGGTGGTAGAGCACGTACGAGAGCAGCAGGTAGTCCATATGGCTACGGTGGCACGGAACGTAGACGATCTCGTGCCCTTCATGCGCCAGCTGCCGCACGCGCTCGGCGTTGTGAACGTTAATGCCCTGATACAGCCGGTTCCAGGTAAAGCCCAGCACGCGGTCGGTCAGGCGAATCATCTCGTAGGAGAAGTTGGCGGCGATCTCTTCCATCAGCGCGATGGCGTTTTGCTGCGCCTTCTCGTGGGAGATTTTCTTGCTGCGGGCTTCGTCTTCCACCGCACGGGCGATGGCTTTTGACGCCAGCAGCTTGTTGAACAGATCCTGACGAGCGGGCAGGCGCGGGCCGACGGCGGCCAGGCGCTGGCGGGCGAAGTGCATACGCGCCACGCGGGCCAGCTTCTGGGCGATGGTTTTGTCGGTTCCGTGCTCGGACGCCATTCGGCGTAGCGACACCGGCGGCGAGAAGCGCACGAAGCTGTCGCGGCCCAGCCACAGCACGGCGAAGAATTTCTGAATACCATTAAGCATGCGCAGCGGCGGATTGAGCTCGCCTTTTTCGCGCCCGGGCGCACGACCAAACATCACCGACACCGGCACCATTTGCACATCGAGGTCAGGGTGGTTGCGGTGCAGATCCAGGTAGTCGTGGAACAGCTTGATGGACTCTTCTTTCGGCGTGTAGTAGGTAAATACGCGCGGGCCGCCATGGATGAAGACGTAGCGGGGCAGCAGGGTGCCGTCGATTTCGAGCGGCTCGAGCGGATCGGCTAAATCGTGCTCCAGGCACTGCGCGCGCAGCGTCAGCAGGTCTGCCTTCGAGTTATAGGGCAGAACGTACATAATCGGACGCGAGGTATCCAGTCCTAATTCCTGAGCAGGCTCTGCGGGAATAGACTTGCTTTTTACCAGCAGCCGTAATGGTAAATTAAGTAATTTATAGTAAATTCGTTGCCAGCCGGACATAAACGATGTGAAGCCTCTGGTTAATCATGCAAATGCGCGGCAAGAATAACAGAAAGTGCGCAAAATTTCCGTCGCCACGCGGCAAACGCGTACACTCATTGACGTCATTTACATAAAAAGGTTCTTTTGATGGCCAATAATACCACCGGGTTAACCCGAATCATTAAAGCAGCAGGGTATTCCTGGAAAGGTTTTCGTGCGGCATGGATAAATGAGGCCGCCTTTCGTCAGGAAGGGATCGCCACCGTTATTGCCATTGCGATCGCCTGCTGGTTGGATGTTGACGCCGTGACGCGCGTGCTGCTGATAGGCTCGGTCCTGTTAGTGATGATAGTCGAAATTCTTAATAGCGCGATTGAGGCGGTGGTGGACCGGATTGGCTCCGAGCACCATGAGCTTTCCGGACGGGCGAAGGATATGGGCTCTGCGGCGGTCTTTCTGGCGATCGTCATCGCGCTGATCGTCTGGGTTACGCTGCTGTGGTCGCACTATCGCTAAGCGCCGCTAGCATCAGGCTATCGGGTTTGCCGTCCACCGCCCCGGTTTAGCGTCCGTGGGCCGGAGGCCGGCGAGCCTCCCTCCACGCGTTTTTTTGTCTCGCGTGGAGCCGCAGCGCCTCGCCACCATCCCCTCTGCGTTAACCGGCTCCGGCGGGCATCAAAACAAAAGAATCTCCTGATTTATGTGTGAAATTTGATTCCAAAATCACCGTTAGCTGTATATACTCACAGCATAACTGTATATACACCCAGGGGGCGGAATGAAAGCGTTAACGACCAGGCAGCAAGAGGTGTTTGATCTCATCAGGGATCATATCAGCCAGACGGGCATGCCGCCGACGCGTGCGGAAATTGCTCAGCGCTTGGGGTTCCGTTCCCCAAACGCGGCGGAAGAACATCTGAAAGCGCTGGCGCGTAAAGGCGCAATCGAGATCATTTCCGGTGCCTCCCGCGGTATTCGTCTGCTGACTGAAGAAGAGCCCGGCCTGCCGCTGATTGGCCGCGTCGCTGCCGGCGAGCCGCTGCTGGCGCAGCAGCACATCGAAGGCCACTTCCAGGTCGACCCGGCAATGTTCAAGCCGAGCGCGGACTTCCTGCTGCGCGTCAGCGGTATGTCGATGAAAGACATCGGTATTCTGGACGGCGATCTGCTGGCGGTACACAAAACGCAGGATGTGCGCAACGGGCAGGTTGTGGTCGCACGCATCGATGAAGAAGTGACGGTTAAACGCCTTAAAAAGCAGGGTAACGTCGTCGAACTTCTGCCGGAAAACAGCGAGTTTTCACCGATCGTGGTGAACCTACGCGAGCAAAGCTTTACCATTGAAGGTCTGGCCGTCGGCGTCATCCGCAACGGCGAGTGGCTGTAAGCGCCTTCTCTAACGCAGCATCGTCTGATGCATGATGCTGCGCTATCTCTCCTCGCTCAGGCTTTCCCCCATGTTTTTTAATGCTGCTGATAAGGCCCTGTGGCGCCTGGCGCTACCGATGATTTTCTCCAATATCACCGTCCCGCTGCTGGGCCTGGTGGATACTGCGGTCATCGGCCATCTTGATAGCCCGGTTTATCTGGGCGGCGTGGCGGTCGGCGCGACGGCGACCAGCTTCCTGTTCATGCTGCTGCTCTTTCTGCGAATGAGTACCACCGGCCTGACGGCGCAGGCGTTTGGCGCAAAGGATCCCGTTCGCCTGGCGCGCGCGCTGGTGCAGCCGCTTGGCCTGGCGCTGGCCGCCGGTCTGCTGATCGTTGTGTTTCGTATTCCGCTCATTAACCTCGCGCTGCATATCGTCGGCGGCAGCGAAGCGGTGCTGGAGCAGGCCCGGCGTTTCCTGGAGATCCGCTGGCTGAGCGCTCCGGCATCGTTAGCTAACCTGGTGCTGCTTGGCTGGCTGCTGGGCGTCCAGTATGCCCGCGCGCCGGTGATCCTGCTGATTGTCGGCAACCTGCTGAATATTGTCCTCGATCTGTGGCTGGTGATGGGTCTGCACATGAACGTGCAGGGCGCGGCGCTGGCGACGGTGAGCGCCGAATACGCCACCTTTATCATTGGTCTGCTGATGGTGAAACGCGTGCTGACGCTGCGCGGCGTGTCGTTCGCTATGCTCAAGGGCGCCTGGCGCGGCGACATCCGGCGGCTGCTGGCCCTCAACCGCGACATCATGCTGCGTTCGCTGCTGCTGCAGCTCTGCTTCGGGGCGGTGACCGTGTTCGGTGCGCGTCTGGGAGGCGATATCGTGGCGGTGAACGCCATTCTGATGACCATGCTAACCTTCACCGCCTATGCGCTGGATGGCTTTGCCTACGCCGTGGAGGCCCACTCCGGGCAGGCCTACGGCGCGCGCGACGGCAGCAAGCTGCTGGAGGTATGGCGGGCCGCCTGTCGACAGTCCGGCATGGTCGCGCTGGCGTTTGCGCTGATCTACAGCGTGGCGGGCGAGCAGATTATCGCTCTGCTGACCTCAATACCTTCGCTCCAGCAGCTCGCCGACCGCTATCTGTGGTGGCAGATGATTCTGCCGACGATCGGCGTCTGGTGCTATCTGCTGGACGGGATGTTTATCGGCGCGACGCGCGGCAGCGAAATGCGTAACAGCATGGCGGTGGCCGCCTTGGGCTTTGCCTTAACCCTGCTGACGCTGCCGGTGCTCGGTAACCACGGACTGTGGCTGGCGCTGGCGGTGTTCCTGGCGCTGCGGGGCCTGTCGCTGGCGCTGATCTGGCGGCGGCACTGGCAGCGTGGAACCTGGTTTTCATAACGTGTTTTGTCGTAAAGATGGTTAAAGATTCCGAATAATAAAATTAACTCAGAATTCTCATCTATAGTTAATCATACGTCCGGCACACAGCGGGCTGTTAACTCACCGAACGATGAGGATTGAATTATGAATAAAGACGAAATCGGCGGTAACTGGAAACAGTTAAAAGGTAAGGCCAAAGAGCAATGGGGCAAGCTTACCGACGATGATATGACCGTCATCGAGGGCAAGCGCGACCAGCTGGTCGGTAGAATCCAGGAGCGTTACGGCTACGCTAAAGATCAGGCAGAGAAAGAAGTGTCTGACTGGGAAACCAAAAATGACTATCGCTGGTAGCGATCGGACATAAAGCGTTAACCCTTTGTTTTAACGCATTGTTATTGCCTGCCCGAACGGTACAAGGACGTACGAAAATCCCCTGATTCCCGCTGCGGCTAACGCCTCAGCGGGCTTTCTTTTTAATCTGGATGGTGTGGTCGTGGTGACAGTGCCCCGGCGTGTTGCAGGCTTCTACTTCGACGCATCCCGCGCACAGCCCGTGTGCTTCAATGACGTTATGGCGCAGGGCGAAGCCCATTTTTGCCGCCAGCGTATGCATGATGTCCTCTACGCCTTCCGCGCACTCTTCTTTCACCACGCCGCAGCGATCGCAGATAAACATCGCTGAGCTATGGGTTGGCTGATCGAACAGATGGCACAGCACATAGCTGTTGGTTGATTCCACCTTGTGCACGAAACCCTGCTCCAGCAGAAACTCCAGCGCCCGGTAGACCGTTGGCGGCTTGGCCTGCGGCTCTTTACCGCGCAGCAGATCGAGCAAATCGTAGGCGCTGATCGCCCCCTGCTGCAGACTCATCAGGCGCAACACTTCCAGGCGCTGCGGAGTCAGGCGCACGCCCCGCTGCGCGCAGAGCTTTTCAGCATGCGCTAACATTTCTTGCGAAGTGGACTTATCCATGAGCATCCTCTGGTTGCGTAACGATGAAGTTGTTACTTTATCACGATCCAGGCAAAACGCCGAGAACCCACGGTTTGTGCTATACCTGATGCATCTCATTTTCGGGAGAAAACGATGAAACGACCTGATTGCATTCGACATTGGCGCGAGCTGGAGGGGCCGGATGATGCCACCTATCCTGACAGCACCGAGCTCTTTTCCATCGGCGCGCCGCTGGCCCGGGGTTTACGGCTAAACCGGCTGGGGATCCATCATGAACGCCTGCTGCCGGGGCGTCGCACCTCTTATCCGCATGCGGAAAGCGATGAAGAAGAGTTTATCTACGTGCTGGAAGGGTATCCGGAAGTGTGGATAAACGGCTATCTGTGGAAGCTGGAACCCGGGGACAGCGTGGGTTTTCCCGCCGGTACCGGGGTATGCCATACCTTCCTGAACAACACCGAGGAGGAGGTGTGCCTGCTGGTGGTCGGCGAAGCGAATAAAAAATTTAACCGGATCTACTATCCGCTTAACCCCAGCTACGCCGCGACGCGCCAGGATCGCTGGGTTGACCATCCGCCGCAGTTCTTCGGTCCTCACGATGGCAAGCCGCGCAGGAAATAGCGTTTTTCTCACCCCAGGATATGACCATTGGCGCTATGCGCCTGTGGTTTATCTTTGTGCTATAGTAGCGCCCCTTTTTACCCGGATGCCTGTTTATTCGCCATGATGCCAGAATCAACTTCTACCGCTTTTGCTGCCCACCGTTTTTCCATCGCACCGATGCTCGACTGGACCGACAGGCACTGCCGCTACTTCCTGCGCCAGCTGTCGCGCCATACGCTGCTGTACACCGAAATGGTGACCACCGGGGCGATTATTCACGGTAAAGGCGACTATCTGGCCTACAGCGAAGAGGAGCATCCCGTTGCGCTACAGCTGGGCGGTAGCGATCCGGCTGCGCTGGCGCAGTGTGCGAAGCTGGCGCAAGCGCGCGGCTACGATGAGATCAACCTCAACGTCGGCTGCCCGTCTGACCGCGTGCAGAACGGAATGTTCGGCGCCTGCCTGATGGGCAATGCGCAGCTGGTTGCCGACTGCATTAAGGCAATGCGCGACGTGGTCTCGATTCCGGTAACGGTAAAAACGCGTATTGGCATTGATGACCAGGATAGCTATGCGTTCCTGTGTGATTTCATCGATACCGTATCCGGGAAAGGCGAATGCGATATGTTTATCATCCACGCCCGCAAAGCCTGGCTTTCCGGCCTGAGCCCGAAAGAGAACCGCGAGATCCCGCCTCTGGACTACCCGCGCGTCTACCAGCTAAAGCGTGATTTTCCGCATCTGACGATGGCGATCAACGGTGGGATCCGCTCGCTGGAAGAGGCGAAGCTGCACCTTGAGCATATGGACGGTGTGATGGTTGGGCGCGAAGCGTACCAGAATCCAGGCATGCTGACCGCGGTTGACCGGGAGATTTTTGCGGCCAGTGGCGCGGATACTGACCCGGTTGCCGTGGTGCGCGCCATGTATCCGTATATCGAGCGTGAGCTGAGCAACGGGACCTATCTTGGCCATGTGACCCGCCATATGCTGGGCCTGTTCCAGGGGATCCCCGGCGCTCGCCAGTGGCGTCGCTACCTGAGTGAAAACGCACACAAGGCCGGGGCGGATATTAACGTCCTGGAACACGCGCTGAAGCTGGTGGCCGATAAGCGTTAACGTTTCGCTAAAATTTAGTCAAATACGCCACGCCCTGAAGTTAACTTCAGGGCGTTTTGCTTTAAATTCAATAAATTATAATTGGCACGCTTCTTGTAATGCCTGAGTACAGAGGGCTATTGCTTTGGAGAGAAGACGATGCTGGAACTGCTATTTATTATTGGTTTTTTTGTGATGCTGCTGGTGACCGGCGTGTCGCTGCTGGGCATTATTGCCGCGATTGTTGCGGCGACGGCGCTGATGTTCGTCGGCGGTCTGTTTGCGATGATGATTAAACTGCTGCCGTGGCTGCTGTTGGCCGTTGCGGTGGTATGGGTGATCCGGGCGATAAATAAGCCAAAAATCACCCGCTACCGTAGCAACAACCGCTGGCGTTATTAAGGTAGTGAGTGGTAGGTCACAACCTGAGGAATTTTGCATAAAACGGCGTAGGTTTTGCTTATTAAATCTGTCACTATTAGCGCGTTAACGAATTCATCGCGCTGTACCCTACATACAGCCGAACTAAAAAAAGTAAGGGCTTCCATTTGGAAGCCCTAAACTTTTCTACCCTCCCGACTCTCCCGTCATACTTCGAACTACAGGTGCGTTGGCTGCGTTAACTCACCCCGGTCACTTACTGGAGTAAGCTCCCGGGGATTCGCTATCTTGCCGCCTTTCTGCCGCCCGGATTATTTAGGGAGGTTTCCCGTTCAGGCAGCAGGGGCGTTTTGCTATTACGGCAGCAGCAGGCTTGAGCCTTCGGTGGCGCGGCTTTCGAGCACCTCGTGCGCGCGTCGTGCGTCGGCCAGCGGATATTTTTGGCTCTCGGCAACGTCGACGTTTATCACCCCGCTGGCGATCAGCGAAAAGAGCTCGTTACTGGCTTCCACCAGCTCTTCGCGGTTGGTGATATAGCCCTGCAGAGAAGGGCGGGTAACGTACAGCGAACCTTTCTGGTTGAGGATCCCCAGATTAACGCCGGTAACCGGGCCGGAGGAGTTGCCGAAGCTGACCATCAACCCTCGCCGCTGCAGACAGTCAAGCGAGGCCTCCCAGGTGTCTTTACCCACGGAATCATAGACCACGTGCACCTTCTTACCCTCGGTAATCTCTTTTAGCCGCTCGGCGATATTCTCTTCACGATAGTTGATCGTCTCCCAGGCTCCGGCCTGCTTCGCACGCTGTGCCTTTTGCGCACTGCCGACGGTGCCGATGAGCCTGGCGCCCAGCGCCTTCGCCCACTGGCAGGCTATCAGCCCGACGCCGCCGGCCGCGGCGTGGAACAGGAACGTCTCACCGGCTTTGATTTCGTAGGTTTTACGCAGCAGATAATAGACCGTCAGCCCCTTAAGGAAGGAGGCTGCCGCCTGCTCGAAGGAGATGGCCGCAGGCAAAATCGCGGCCTTATCGGCGGGGACGTTATGCACCGAGCTGTAGGCGCCCAGCGCCGACTGGGCGTAAACGACGCGATCGCCGGCTTTAATATGGGTGACGCCGCGCCCGACCTTGCTCACCACGCCGGCGGCTTCGGTACCTAATCCGCTTGGAAGCGCAGGGGGCGGATAGAGGCCGCTGCGAATGTAGGTATCGATGTAGTTGATACCAATAGCTTTGTTCTCTACCTGTATCTCGTGCTCTGCCGGATCCCCTGCCACAAACTCCACCACCTGCAGAACTTCGGGGCCACCGTGCTTGTGAAATTCAATACGTGTTGCCATGCTTCCTCCTGAACTATGTGGTAACCTTTCGAGCCAATTTCTATACCGGGAATTCCATTCAATATGGCAGGAAATAAACCCTTCAACAAACCCCAGACTGAACCCCGAGTTCGCGATCCGCAGGTCGCCGGGTTGAAAGTACCGCCGCACTCGATTGAAGCGGAACAGTCGGTGTTGGGCGGTTTAATGCTGGACAACGAACGCTGGGACGACGTCGCCGAGCGCGTTGTTGCAGAAGATTTTTACACGCGTCCGCACCGTCATATCTTTATTGAAATGGCCCGCCTGCAGGAAACCGGCAGCCCGATTGACCTTATTACGCTCGCGGAATCGCTTGAGCGCCAGGGGCAGTTGGACAGCGTAGGCGGTTTCGCCTATCTGGCTGAACTCTCAAAAAATACGCCAAGTGCGGCGAACATCAGCGCTTATGCCGATATCGTGCGCGAACGTGCCGTTGTCCGCGAAATGATCTCGGTGGCGAACGAAATTGCCGAAGCGGGCTTTGACCCCCAGGGCCGCACCAGCGAAGACCTGCTCGATCTGGCCGAGTCCCGGGTCTTTAAGATCGCCGAGAGCCGCGCGAATAAAGACGAAGGTCCGCGAAATATCGCCGAAGTGCTTGATGCGACCGTTGCGCGTATCGAGCAGCTGTTCCAGCAGCCGCACGACGGCGTCACCGGCGTCAATACCGGCTATGACGACCTGAATAAAAAGACCGCAGGTCTGCAGCCGTCGGATTTGATCATCGTCGCGGCGCGTCCGTCGATGGGTAAAACGACGTTTGCGATGAACATCGTCGAAAATGCGGCGATGCTGCAGGATAAGCCGGTCCTGATTTTCAGCCTCGAGATGCCCTCTGAGCAAATTATGATGCGTACCCTGGCCTCGTTGTCGCGCGTCGACCAGACGCGTATTCGTACCGGCCAGCTGGATGACGAAGACTGGGCGCGAATTTCGGGCACCATGGGCATTCTGCTGGAAAAACGCAATATCTATATCGATGACTCCTCCGGCCTGACGCCGACGGAGCTGCGCTCCCGCGCCCGCCGTATCGCCCGCGAGCACGGCGGCATTGGCCTGATTATGATCGACTACCTGCAGCTGATGCGCGTACCGGCGCTCTCCGATAACCGTACCCTGGAGATCGCCGAAATCTCCCGCTCGCTGAAGGCGCTGGCCAAAGAGCTGCAGGTGCCGGTGGTGGCCCTGTCGCAGCTTAACCGCTCCCTGGAGCAGCGCGCCGATAAGCGCCCGGTAAACTCCGATCTCCGTGAATCAGGCTCTATCGAGCAGGATGCCGACTTAATCATGTTTATCTATCGTGATGAGGTTTATCACGAGAACAGCGACCTGAAAGGCATCGCCGAAATTATTATTGGTAAGCAGCGTAACGGCCCCATTGGTACGGTACGTCTGACGTTTAACGGGCAATGGTCGCGCTTCGATAACTATGCCGGCCCTCAGTATGATGATGAGTAAATCTCCGTAGTCCTTCACGCCGCTGGTACGTTGACTCGCCCGCCCGTCTCGGTCACTTAGCCTATTAAGCTCCCGGGGCGCCCGGGCCTGTCGCCTTCCGGCAGCGCGATGGATACCGGCGACTCTTTTATTAAGGAACTTAAATGCAAGCGGCAACTGTAGTCATTAACCGCCGCGCTCTGCGACACAACCTGCAACGTCTGCGTGAACTGGCGCCTGCCAGCAAGCTGGTTGCAGTCGTGAAAGCGAACGCTTACGGACACGGTCTTATCGAGACCGCGCGAACGCTCCCTGATGCCGACGCCTTCGGCGTTGCCCGGCTTGAAGAAGCCCTACGCCTGCGGGCGGGCGGCATCACGCAGCCGATCCTGCTGCTGGAAGGCTTTTTTGAAGCCAGCGATCTGCCGGTGATTGCCGCCCAGCGCCTGCAAACGGCGGTGCATAGCCCCGAACAGCTGGCCGCGCTGGAAAGCGCAGAGCTGAGCGAACCGGTCAGCGTCTGGATGAAGCTCGATACCGGCATGCATCGGCTGGGCGTGCTGCCGGAAGAGGCGGAGGCTTTCTACCAGCGCCTGAGCCGCTGTAAAAACGTCCGCCAGCCGGTGAACGTCGTCAGCCACTTTGCCCGCGCGGATGAGCCGGAGTGCGGGGCCACCGAGCGGCAGCTGGATATCTTCACCACCTTTACCGATGGCAAGCCTGGCCTGCGCTCTATCGCCGCCTCCGGCGGGATTTTGCTGTGGCCGCAGTCGCATTTTGACTGGGCGCGTCCGGGCATTATTCTCTACGGCGTGTCGCCGTTAGAGAATCAATCCACCGGCGCCGATTTTGGCTGCCAGCCGGTGATGTCGCTGACCTCGAGCCTGATTGCCGTTCGCGAGCATAAAGCGGGCGAGCCGGTGGGCTACGGCGGGACCTGGATTAGCGAACGCCATACCCGTCTCGGGGTAGTGGCGATGGGCTACGGCGATGGCTATCCGCGCGCCGCGCCGTCCGGTACGCCGGTGCTGGTTAACGGTCGGGAAGTGCCGATTGTCGGCCGCGTGGCAATGGATATGATCTGCGTCGACCTCGGCCCCGAGGCGCAGGAGAAATCCGGCGATCCGGTGGTGCTGTGGGGAGAAGGTTTACCCGTTGAACGGATTGCAGAAATCACGAAAGTAAGTGCTTACGAACTTATCACACGCCTGACTTCACGCGTTTCGATGAAGTACGTCGATTAGCCCCGATTTACCGCAATATTCCCCGGCAGCGTCACGGCCGCCGGGGCCAGGGCGCTACCCGACAGCCCGGCTACGGCGCCAGCGCTGCGGCCGGGAAAAGCCCCGTCGGCGTCCTGGCGGGCGATCGTCATCGGCAATCCGCCAACATCCTCTCGACCTGCCACGGCATCCGGTTTATTGTGTTATGACCTGCCTTTTGTAAACCTGGAGAAACATCGCGTGTTTCAGAAAGTTGACGCCTACGCTGGCGACCCCATTCTCTCCTTAATGGAGCGTTTCAAAGAAGATCCTCGCAGCGACAAAGTAAACCTCAGCATTGGTTTGTACTACAACGAAGCCGGAATTATCCCGCAGCTGAAGGCGGTGGCGGAAGCGGAAGCGCGCCTTAACGCACAGCCGCACGGCGCCTCGCTGTATCTGCCGATGGAGGGTCTGAATGCTTACCGTAGCGCCATTGCGCCGCTGCTGTTTGGCGCCGATCACCCGGTACTGCAGCAGCAGCGCGTGGCTTCCATTCAGACGCTGGGCGGTTCCGGCGCGCTGAAGGTGGGGGCGGATTTCCTCAAGCGCTACTTCCCGCAGGCGCGCGTATGGGTCAGCGATCCGACCTGGGAAAACCACATCGCCATCTTTGAAGGGGCTGGATTCGAAGTAAGTGCTTACCCTTGGTTTGATAATGAGACCAACGGCGTGCGCTTTGAGGCGCTGCTCGAGACGCTGCGCACGCTGCCTGAAGGCGATATCGTGCTGCTGCATCCGTGCTGCCATAACCCAACCGGCGCCGATCTGAGCCATGACCAGTGGGATGAAGTGGCAAAAGTGCTGAAAGCGCGCAGCCTGATCCCTTTCCTCGACATCGCCTACCAGGGTTATGGCGCGGGCATGGAAGATGACGCCTGGGCGATCCGCACGATTGCCAGCGCCGGTATGCCGATGCTGGTCAGCAACTCGTTCTCGAAAATCTTCTCCCTGTACGGCGAGCGCGTAGGTGGCCTGTCGGTGGTTTGCGAAGATAGCGAAACGGCGGGACGCGTGCTCGGCCAGCTGAAGGCAACCGTACGCCGTAACTACTCCAGCCCGCCGAACTTCGGGGCGCAGGTGGTTGCCACCGTGCTGAACGACGCGGAGCTGAAGGCCTCATGGCTGGCGGAAGTCGAAGAGATGCGCACGCGCATTTTAGCGATGCGTCAGGAGCTGGTGAACGTCCTGAAAGAGGCGGTCCCCGGCGTTAACTTTGACTACCTGCTCAAGCAGCGCGGTATGTTTAGCTACACGGGATTGAGCGCCGCTCAGGTCGATCGCCTGCGGGAAGAGTTTGGCGTCTATCTGATTTCCAGCGGAAGAATGTGCATGGCGGGCCTTAACTCGGGCAACGTTCAGCGCGTCGCGCAGGCATTTTCTGCAGTGCTATAGCCCCGCAGCAGTACCCGGCCCTTTCCGGCGTTAAGGAGAGGGCGGTTTCCCCCTCCCGAAGTGTGATCATTCTCTTTTTCTATGACATTCGAGCAGAAACCTCTTTTCATCACCGGATGCGGAGGTTAAGGTCATGGTGAATTTATAAGCATGCACATTATTGAAAATTATAATGATTCGGTTATTTACACTCGCCATCATGCAACGTGCGTCTCAGCTCCAGGGAGCGTTCGGCTAACCGTGGCCGTCAAAGAGGCCGTTTGAATGATGACGGTTTATAGGGATAAATATGCGCAAAATCACCCTGGCCTTCGGGGCCGTCTGCCTGCTGTTCACGCTCAATAGCGCCGTCGTTGCCCGCGCCTCGACGCCGCAGCCCCTCTCGACGGGAACCAACGTCGCTAAGCTCGCTGAACAGGCGCCGATTCACTGGGTATCGGTGGCGCAGATTGAAAATAGCCTGCTGGGGCGCCAGCCGATTGCGGTGGGCTTTGATATTGACGATACCGTGCTGTTTTCCAGCCCTGGATTCTGGCGCGGCCAGAAGACATTCTCTCCCGGCAGCGATGCTTACCTGAAAAATCCCGAGTTTTGGGAAAAAATGAACAACGGCTGGGATGATTTCAGCATGCCGAAAGAGGTCGCGCGTCAGCTGATTGCGATGCACGTTAAGCGCGGCGATAGCATCTATTTTGTAACCGGCCGCAGTCAGACCAAAACCGAAACGGTCTCGAAAACCCTGCAGGATGATTTCCTGATCCCCGCGTCAAACATGAATCCGGTCATTTTTGCCGGCGATAAGCCGGGACAGAATACGAAAACCCAGTGGCTGCAGGAGAAAAACATCAAGGTCTTCTACGGCGACTCGGATAACGATATTGGCGCCGCCCGTGACGCGGGCGCACGAGGTATTCGCATTCTGCGCGCCTCCAACTCCTCTTACAAGCCTTTGCCGATGGCCGGGGCCCAGGGAGAAGAGGTGATTGTGAACTCCGATTACTGATTGCCTGCGGGCGAAATAACAGCCAGCAACAGCGGCAGCCGGTGGGCTGCCGTTTTTTTGTACAAAATCCGCTCCGGAAGGTTTTACCTTTTCGCTTATTGCTGCACACTTAGAAAGATTCATTCGCAGCATGAATGGCTTATCTGACATCGACAGTCGGGCCGCGATGCGGCTCGCGGAATATCGCATTCACGGCGGTTCGCGCCATCGCGTCGGGACGCTCATGGGGAGAATATTAGATGACAATTTCGGAGTTATTGCTCTACTGCATGGCCAAACCTGGCGCGGAGCAAAGCGAGCACAGCGACTGGAAGGCGACGCAGATTAAAGTGTCGGACGTGCTGTTTGCGATGGTCAAAGAGGTGGAGGATATGCGCCCTGCGGTGTCGCTGAAGGCCAGCCCGGAACTTGCCGAGCTTCTGCGGGAGCAGCACGCTGACGTGCGTCCTAGCCGGCATTTGAACAAGGCCCACTGGAGTACGGTGTTCCTTGATGGTTCGCTGCCCGATTCGCAGATTTACTACCTGGTCGACGCCTCTTATCAGCAGGCGATTAGGCTGCTGTCGGAGCCGACCCGACAGCAGCTTTCGCAGTGATTAACTCAGCAACGGCTTGAGGAAATGCGCGGTGTGCGAGGCTTCGCACTCGGCAACCGTCTCTGGGGTCCCGGAGACGAGAATTTCCCCGCCGCCGCTGCCGCCTTCCGGCCCAAGGTCCACAATCCAGTCCGCGGTTTTGATGACGTCCAGGTTGTGCTCAATGACCACGATGGTGTTGCCCTGATCGCGCAGCTGATGCAGGACGTCCAACAGCTGCTGGATATCGGCGAAGTGCAGACCGGTGGTCGGCTCATCGAGAATATACAGCGTCTGGCCGGTTCCGCGCTTCGACAGCTCGCGCGCCAGCTTCACGCGCTGAGCCTCGCCGCCGGAGAGCGTGGTCGCCGACTGGCCAAGACGGATATAGGTCAGGCCGACGTCCATCAGGGTTTGCAGCTTACGCGCCAGCGCAGGGACGGCGTCGAAGAACTCGCGCGCCTCTTCGATAGTCATATCCAGCACTTCATGGATAGTCTTACCCTTGTACTTAATCTCCAGCGTTTCGCGGTTATAGCGCTTGCCCTTGCACTGGTCACACGGCACGTAGATATCCGGCAGGAAGTGCATCTCGACCTTGATAACGCCATCGCCCTGGCAGGCTTCGCAGCGGCCGCCGCGAACGTTAAAGCTAAAGCGCCCCGGCGTGTAGCCGCGTGAACGTGATTCCGGCACGCCGGCGAACAGTTCGCGTACCGGCGTAAACACGCCGGTATAGGTTGCCGGGTTAGAGCGCGGCGTACGGCCAATGGGGCTCTGGTCGATATCGATAACCTTATCGAAATGCTCCAGCCCCTGCACGTCGCGATAGGGCGCCGGTTCGGCGATAGTCGCGCCGTTGAGCTGGCGCTGGGCTATCGGGAACAGCGTATCGTTAATCAGCGTTGATTTACCGGAGCCGGAGACGCCGGTAATGCAGGTAAACAGGCCCACAGGCAGCGTCAGCGTAACGTCCTTCAGGTTGTTACCGCGTGCGCCGGTCAGCTTCAGTACCTTTTGCGGATCGGCGGCTACGCGCTGCTCAGGCACCGCAATCTTGCGCTTGCCGCTCATGTACTGCCCGGTCAGGGATTCAGGCACCGCCATAATATCCTGCAGCGTGCCTTCAGCCACCACCTCTCCGCCGTGGACGCCAGCGCCGGGACCGATATCGATCACGTGGTCAGCGGCGCGAATCGCGTCTTCATCATGCTCAACGACAATGACCGTATTACCCAGATTACGCAGATGAACCAGCGTCCCGAGCAGGCGTTCGTTGTCGCGCTGATGCAGGCCGATAGACGGCTCGTCGAGCACGTACATGACGCCGACCAGCCCGGCGCCGATCTGGCTGGCCAGACGAATACGCTGGGCTTCGCCGCCGGATAGCGTCTCCGCCGAACGCGAGAGCGTCAGGTAGTTCAGGCCGACGTTGACGAGGAACTTCAGGCGATCGCCGATCTCCTTCAGCACCTTTTCAGCGATTTGCGCCCGCTGGCCGGAGAGCTTCAGGTTGGTGAAGAAGTCCATCGCATGGCCAATGCTCATATCGGAAATCGTCGGCAGCGGCGTATTTTCGACGAAGACGTGGCGCGCTTCGCGGCGCAGACGGGTGCCATCACAGCTGGTACAGGAGCGGTTGCTGATAAACTTCGCCAGCTCTTCGCGCACCGCGCTGGATTCGGTCTCTTTGTAGCGGCGTTCCATATTGTGCAGAACGCCTTCGAACGGATGGCGGCGCACGGAGGTGTCGCCGCGATCGTTCATGTACTTGAATTCAATGTTCTCTTTGCCGGAGCCGGACAGAATGACTTTCTGCACGTCGGCATTGAGGGTACCCCACGGCGCTTCGATATCGAACTGGTAATGCTCGGCCAGCGACTTCAGCATCTGGAAATAATAGAAGTTACGTCGATCCCAGCCGCGGATCGCCCCGCCCGCCAGCGACAGCTCCGGGTTTTGGATCACGCGTTCGGGATCGAAATACTGCTGCACGCCAAGGCCGTCGCAGGTGGGGCAGGCGCCGGCCGGGTTGTTGAAGGAGAACAGCCGAGGTTCCAGCTCGCGCATGCTGTAGCCGCAAATCGGACAGGCGAAGTTGGCGGAGAACAGCAGCTCTTCCGCTTTCGGGTCGTCCATATTGGCAACAACGGCGGTCCCGCCGGAGAGATCCAGCGCCGTTTCAAACGACTCGGCCAGACGCTGGGCGAGATCGTCACGCACCTTGAAGCGATCGATAACCACTTCAATGGTGTGTTTCTTCTGCAGCTCAAGCTTTGGCGGATCGGAGAGATCGCAAACTTCGCCGTCGATCCTCGCGCGGATATAGCCCTGGCTCGCCAGGTTCTCCAGGGTCTTGGTATGCTCGCCTTTACGCTCTTTGATAATCGGCGCCAGCAGCATCAGGCGCTGGCCTTCCGGCTGGGAAAGCACGTTATCGACCATCTGGCTGACGGTTTGCGCCGCCAGCGGGACGTCGTGGTCCGGGCAGCGCGGTTCGCCGACGCGGGCGTACAGCAGACGCAGATAGTCGTGAATTTCGGTAATGGTGCCTACCGTAGAGCGGGGGTTATGGGACGTTGATTTCTGCTCGATGGAAATCGCCGGCGACAGCCCCTCGATATGGTCGACATCCGGCTTCTCCATCAGCGACAGGAACTGACGCGCGTAGGCGGAGAGCGATTCAACGTAGCGGCGCTGCCCTTCGGCATACAGCGTGTCGAAAGCCAGTGAGGATTTGCCTGACCCTGAAAGCCCGGTGACGACAATCAGCTTGTCGCGGGGGATAACGAGGTTGATGTTTTTGAGATTATGGGTGCGGGCGCCCCGAACTTCGATCTTATCCATTCACCTTTCCCGGTAGGTAGATACACGGATTGCCTGGTTTGTATGAAGAACAAACGGCGGAAACGGCTAATTATGGCACAATCCGACCTGTTTGAATATACAGTATTGGAATGGCAGCCGGGGTTGATGGTGAAAAATTGTATAGCGATAAGATGTTTACTGGAATCGACGTCCCAGCTATCTAAAAGGGCCTTTGTGGTGTTAGAATTACCGGTTTACACTTATTAAGAAACGTATTCAGGAGATTCGATCATGGCCAGCAGAGGCGTAAACAAGGTGATTCTCGTCGGTAATCTGGGGCAGGACCCGGAAGTACGCTACATGCCAAGTGGCGGCGCAGTCGCCAACTTCACGCTGGCGACTTCCGAATCCTGGCGCGATAAGCAGACCGGCGAAATGAAAGAACAGACCGAATGGCACCGCGTTGTGCTGTTCGGCAAGCTGGCTGAAGTGGCTGGCGAATACCTGCGTAAAGGTTCGCAGGTTTATATCGAAGGCCAGCTGCGTACCCGCAAATGGACCGATCAGTCCGGCGCTGAGAAGTACACCACTGAGATCGTGGTCAACGTTGGCGGCACCATGCAGATGCTGGGTGGCCGTCAGGGCGGCGGTGCTCCGGCAGGCGGCGGCCAGCAGGGCGGTTGGGGTCAGCCTCAGCAGCCACAGCAGCAGCCGCAGGGTGGCAACCAGTTCAGCGGCGGCGCGCAGTCTCGTCCGCAGCAGCAGGCTCCGGCAGCGCCTTCTAATGAACCGCCAATGGATTTCGACGACGACATCCCGTTCTAATCAGTACGTATTGAGAACGGTCGTCTCAGAATCATAAACCCTGCTTCGGCAGGGTTTTTTTATATGACCGTGACCCGCCTTCCTGCCCTCCGTTCCCCGTTTCCTCTACTCTGCTTTCTGCTTTCTGCTTTCTGCTTCCTGCTTCCATTCCCGGACTGAACAGACCGCCGCGCCTGACGTCAGGTTTAAATAAATTAGTTTTAATAAACAATAGATTAACGATTTTCTCTTCGTTCAGCCGCTTTCCCGTCCTCTACTCACCGTCTTGCGAAACAGCCTTCCTGTCCGGCCAGCGTCTTCTGCGCAGTCGATCACGTTTCATCGACATCAGCGCGCCAGGTTTGTGAGGATTATCTCTTTTCTGCATGCCGCTATTTGCTCATTGATGCCATAGCTAATATTTATTAGCTAATTATTATCAGTAATCGGGAGCAGTGATGAAACAGCAGTGGAGCAAAGAGCAGGCGCAGGCGTGGTATCAGCAGCAGGGTTGGCTTTGCGGGTTTAACTATCTGCCTTCGACGGCGGTAAACTGGACCGATATCTGGCAGGAGGAGACGTTCGATGCGCCAACCATCGAGCGCGAGCTGGGCTGGGCGGCAGAGGCGGGCTACAACACGCTGCGCATCAACCTGCCGTTTATCGTCTGGGAGGCCGATCGCGATGGCCTGATGGCGCGCATCGAGCGCTTCCTGACGCTTGCCGATAGCCGTGGCTTTAGCACCATGCTGACGCTGATGGACGACTGCGGCTTTTCGGGCGACGAACCCTATCTGGGGCCGCAAAAACCGCCGGTACCCGGCAAGCATAATAGCCAGGCGGCGGCGAGCCCGGGGCGGGACAAGGTTTGCGACCGCGACAGCTGGCCGCAGATTGAATGCTATATCCGCGACGTTATCCGCCAGTTCCGCGACGATAAGCGCGTTCTGCTCTGGGATCTCTATAACGAGCCGGGTAATCGCGGCATCTTTGCTACCGGCACGGTTGAGGTGCTGTACGACGAAAAGCTGGAAACCTATGCTCAGGAGCTGATGGAGCTCGCCTTCCGCTGGGCGAGAGAAGAGGACCCGACGCAGCCGCTCACCGTCTGCGCGTGGCGCCTGCCGGAGGAGGTTGAAGGAGAGGTGTTCTACCAGCATCCGCTGGATCGGGCCGCGCTGGCCCTCTCGGACGTGGTCAGCTATCACGCTTATACCAATACCGCCCGCATGACGGCGATTATCCAGCAGCTCCAGCAGCTGGAGCGGCCGATTTTTTGCACCGAATGGCTGGCTCGCCACGTTGGCAGCACCATCGAAGAGCAGCTGCCGCTGATGTATATCGCGAACGTTGCGCCTTATCAATGGGGCCTGGTGCGCGGGAAAACCCAGACCTGGCTGCCGTGGCCGGTGGTGATGAAGGCGTCTGGCGATTACTGCCGCCTCTGGTTCCACGACGTCTTTGAAGAGAACGGGATCCCGTTTTCCCGCAAAGAGATTGCGCTCATCCGCAGGCTTCGTCACATCGCCCAGCCGTCACGGGCATAATAAAAATATATCCGGCGGTACGCCGCCGGGATTAGGGTACGCACTATGGCAATGACAATGAAAATACCGTCTCGCGAGTTGTGGTCTTATTTCGGCTATGGTTTAGGTCAGTGTTTTAGTTTTGGTTTAGTGGGCTCGTTTATTAACTATTTTTATACCGATGTACTGGGAATATCGGCGCTGGCGGCGAGTACGATTTTCCTTATCGCACGCGCGTGGGATGCGGTTCACGACCCGCTGTTCGCCAGCATTATGGATACCATTAACAGCCGCTTTGGCAAGTTTCGTCATTTCCTGCTGATTGCGCCGCTGTTAATTACCGGGGTCACGCTGCTGGCGTTTTATAAAATCGAAGCCGATATTACCACCATGATTATCTACGCCGGGGTGACCTATATACTGTGGGGCACGCTGTACGCGATATCAGATATTCCGTTCTGGTCGATGTCCTCGGTGATGACCAACGACTCCGGTCAGCGCACCCGCGCGGTGACGGCGGCAATGCTCGGCGTTAATGCCGGTATCGCCTGCGCCAATATCTTTTTCCCCAAACTTGCGGCCTTCTTTGCCCAGTACAGCAACGATAAGGGCTATTTTATGGCGGCGCTGGTGATGATGATGGTCGGCCTGCCGCTGATGCTTAACGGCTTTTTCCAGATTAAAGAGCGCGTGCAGGCTGGCCCGGAAAAGGTCACCATGCGCGATACCTTCCATAATCTGCGGCAAAATAAGCCGCTATTTATCGTCCTGCTGTCGTTCTTTTTCTGCGTATTCCACAACGTCGCGGGCGGGATTTACATCTATTTCTTTATCTACAATATGGGCGACGGCGGGCTGCAGATGGCGATCGGTATTATGGGGATTGTCGCCGCGGTGCTGTGCCTCGTCGCCCCGATGCTGACGCGCAGAATGCAGAAGCGAAAGCTGTTTATGATCCTCTGCGGGCTGGATATTGCGGTGCGGGTGGTGATGTGGTTCGTTGGCTATCAGCACGCGGCGCTGCTCTTTATTCTGCTGGGCCTCAGCACGCTGTTTATCATGATGAGCAATATCCTGACCTCATCGATGATTGCCGACACCATTGAATACGCCGAATATCACACCAACAAGCGCTGTGCGGCCATTACCTTCTCCGGACAAACGTTTACCGGAAAAATGTCGGTGGCCGTTGGCGGAGGCTTAATTGGCGTATTTCTGACCCTGATAGGCTACGTGCCGCAGGCGGCCAGCCAGAGCGAGAGCGTGCTGAACGGGCTGTTCTTCGGTATCTGCCTGCTGCCCGCATTCGGCTCGCTGATCAGGATGGGCTGTATGTCGCGCTATACCTTTACGGAAGAAAAGCATGCGGAGATTTGCGCGTTACTGGCGGATCGCCGACAGGCTGCACCTCAGGAAAATGATGATCAGGAAAACCTGAAGCAGCCGCTGCCAATAAACTAGTTACGCCAATAAAATATACCTTCTGGTGAATCTCAGAGTATATCTCTGTGCGGAGAAATAGACCGGCAGACCCGAACGCCTCTGAGCCTACGCCACCGGCGGGCGCAGAAACCGGGGTTCGGTCGCACGAATAATATTACTTTTGTCGTTAATAACCCGTCCGCGACGATGGGCGGGTTATTATTTTTCATTACCGTTATGCTTTATTCATAAATCCTAAAAAATAAACTCTATTTAATTAAATAATAAAAGGCTCTACCGATGAATAAATTCTGGGTCGGCTGTTTTTTGACGTCTTTATTTACCCCTGTGGTCAATGCGCAGGCGTCGTTATCCCTTGAGGAGCGCCTGGCACAAATGGAACAACGGCTGAAGGCGACCGAGCAGCGGGCGGCCAGCGCGGAGGCGGAGATCGCCGCATTAAAACGTCAGGATACGCCAGCGCCGGTCGCCAGCGCCGGGCCGGCTAAACCCGCGTTACAGCTTAATGACTATGGCGATATAAAATTCTACGGCGACGTCGAGTTTAATATGGACGGCGCCAGCCGCACCGGCAGCCTGACCTCGATAAAAACCAGCGCCAATAAAAACTGGGCTCCGGGAGATAAAGAGCGCTGGGATATTAACGGACGAATTCTTCTGGGCTTTGATGGATTGCGGAAAGGCGCTAACGGTAAATACGCCGGGTTTAGCGTACAGCCGCTGGCGGATATGAATGGCAAAATGAATCTTGATGACGCGGCGTTTTTCTTTGGTCAGGAGAATGACTGGAAAATTAAAATCGGTCGCTTCGAAGCCTACGATATGTTCCCGCTTAATCAGGATACGTTTATTGAATATTCCGGCAACACGGCCAACGACCTGTACAGCGACGGCTACGGTTATATCTACATGATGAAAGAAGGGCGCGGGCGCAGCAGCAGCGGCGGTAACTTCCTGCTCAGTAAAACCCTCGATAACTGGTATTTTGAGGTCAATACGCTGGTGGAGGACGGCAGCTCGCTGTTTGTTGACCAGAGCTATCACGGCAATGCGCTGGATAATCGGAAAAACGCGGTTTACGTTCGGCCGGTGGCGGCGTGGCGTTCCGGCGCGTGGTCGGTGGCGGCGGCGCTGGAGAGCAACCTCGTCAATAACGCCTACGGCTATCAGGACTCACGTGGCCGCTGGGTCGACCAGTCGAGCCGTACCGGCTACGGTATGACCCTAAGCTGGAATACGCAGAAGGTCGACCCGCAGGATGGGGCGGTGGTCAATTTGAGCAGCGCCTATCTGGATGCGGCGGAGGAAAAGGACTTCAGCGCCGGTATTAATGCGCTATGGCAGCGCGTGGAGCTTGGCTATATCTATGCGCACAACAAAATCGACCAGTTCAATCTGTCCGGCGTGAGCGCGGAGTGCGACGGCGACTGCGCGATTCTGGCGCCGGGACGCTATGACATCCACACCCTTCACACCTCGTGGCAGCTGCCGAATATCATGGATATGCCGAACTTTAATATCTACCTCGGGGCCTACGCATCGTGGCTGGACTCGTCGGCAGCCAAAACCGGCAATACCGATGAACGCTACGGCGCGCGGGTGCGTTTCAAATACTTCTTCTGATGGGCAAAGGACGCACGTTGTGGAATGCGCCGTCCCGGCTGACCCAAACCCCGCTTCGGCGGGGTTTTTTGGTGCCTCAGCCTTACTGCGCCGCCGGGACGTCGCCCGTCTTGAGCGGAATCTCCTCGCGTTGGGCGTCGGCGGTGGCCTTCTGCTTGCGCGTCATCTCATCGACAATCAGCCGATAGGCGATGTAGTACTTATAGATATTGCTGACATAGGTGACGGTCTCGGAGCCGATTTTCTCCGCGGCCAGGTACTCCACGTTGCCAAACCAGATATTAGGGTCAAAGCCGCGCTTTTGGGTTTCAACCCGCAGGCGGGCGATTCTCGCCGGTCCGGCATTGTAGGAGGCGAAGGAGAACAGCGCCTTATCGAGCTGGGTCATCGGCTCGTCGCCGTAGTACTGGTCTATCATCCAGCGCATATATTTCACCCCGGCGTGGATGTTGGGATCGAGCTTGCTGATATCCCCGACCTTCAGCTCCTTACCGGTGCGCGGCATAACCTGCATCACGCCTATCGCCCCGACGTGGCTGCGCACCGACTGATTGAGGCGTGACTCCTGATAGCCCTGGGCCGCCATCAGCAGCCAGTCGACGTCATAGCGATCGCCGTACTTACGGAAGATCTCCACCATCGCTAAAAATTTCTGCCGCTCCTTTTGCGCCGCCGCATTTTTGACATATTTAGCGTCTTTCAGGTAGCGCAGAAGGATGGTATTCCCCAGCCTGCTGCCCTGGCTATTCGTCTTCGCAAACTGATTAAGCGAAGCGAGCAGCTGGGGGCTATCTTTGCGCACCGCCCAGGCGATGCTGCCATCGTCGCGCAGGACGATATTCTGGTGTACCTCGATTTTAGGGAACACCTGTTTCCAGAACAGCGCCTTATGGCGATCGACAACGGTCAGGGGGATAAGGCCGGCGTTGAGCATCTCAATCAGGTCCTCATCCTCAAGCGATTCCGGGGCGGCATCAATGATCACCGGCTGGCGCGACTCTTTGACAAAGCGCGCGTTTAGCGCGACCAGACTCTGGTAATAGCTTGAAGAGCGGCGCACGAACACCGTCTTGCCTGAAAGCTGGTCGATGTCAGCGACCGCGGGAGAACCCGGCCCGGAAAGCAGCAGCTCCTGAACGCGGGTATAAATCGGCGCGCTGAAGGCGGCCTGCTGCTGGCGCTCAGGGGTGATGGTGAGGTTCGCGGCGACGATATCTCCCTTACCGGCATTGAGCGCCTCGATCAGCTGGTCGCGCGCCACCGGAACGAAAACGATCCGTACCTTGAGGTGACGGTGCCGGAGCTTTTTCTCCTTCATCAGCTGACGATTCAGGTCGCGCTCGTACTCCATGAAAATGTCGTGGGTGGCACCGCGCTGGGTGCCCTTATCGATAAAGAAAAAGGTTTTGCTGTAGGTGGTCAAAACCCGGATGGTCCGCCGGTCGAGCATGCCGGAGAGATCCCCCTGCCAGGGTTTTAGCATCTCTTCGGTATTGACCTCCAGGGTCTCCCGTGGCTCGGGCGCCGGCGGTTTTTTCTCAGCGGAAGCGGCATAAACGAAGCCAACAAACAGCATCGCGAGGAGGCAGGTAGACCAGGCGATAAATAATCGCGGCAAACAGAGGATGTTCATGGCGCGGCGCTCCGCAGGGACATCCTTTTATTTTAGTCAACTCTGCCGGGTTAGCGTGTCGGCCAGGCGCCTGGACGGTGGTTTTATGCCGCTGAAATTTTACGGAACTGGCTGGGCGTGACCGAATAGTATTTTTTAAAGGTCCGGTTAAATGCGCTGATATCCTCATAGCCGGCCATAATGCAGATATCGACGATGCGAAAGGCCGGTTTTATCTGCAGCAAATCCCGGCACAGCAGCATCCGCTGCCGCCTGATGAATTCCATCGGTGACATCTGGAAGTATTGCTGGAAGAGGCGAAACAGGTGCCACTCTGAATAGCCGGAAAAAACGCTTAGCGCATTGACGGTAAGTTTTTTCTCAAGATTATTTTTTATCCAGCGCACCAGTTCGTGCAGCACGGCCTGTTGGATCCCATTTTTACGCTGATTCATGCCGGTTCCAGAACGATGGCGCCCGTCGCGTCATGGCGCGGGCAGAGGGTGACGTCACGGCCAGGTCGCCGCCCGGCATGGCTCTCTGCCGGGCCTCGGTGTCCAGCGCCGCCGCGGGAAAATGCCTTACCGTCCCTGGCAAGGCGCCACTACTTTGCTTTTGGATATCGCAATCGGCTTTCGATGATGCTCCCATAAGCCTCTGCGACCATATCCTGTCATTTTGAGGAAAATATGAAGAATCTGGATTAAGATCCCTGCTGATATATTTTGCGCATACGTGATGGTCGCTCTGCATAATTTTTTCAATATCTCTTCATTTTATCTGCGGTATTTTAAGCTAACTTTTGCGTGTTCCTGGTCAACCCCAGAGAGCATCATTCCTAACAAGATCTTTCCCCCTTTCAACCAATGCGAAAGGGGGCTTTTTGTTTTTTGATTCATTGAAAGTGCGCTATATATTACTACCTGACCCTTTCAGACCGAAAAAACAGGCGCGAGTTCCGCTGATAAATTTATTTATTTACGGTTCTTTAAGATCCATTTTTTCTCCATTGTTTCACCATAATTAAGTGCAATTCTGCGCCTCGCTTAGATTAATCCCAGCAGACTCCTGCTATTTCTAAATCTCTTTTAAATAAAACGCCCATGCTAAAGAAAACAAATATCATTGCCGGATTATTGATTTCACCCTTAACGCTTTATGCCGCGACTTCGTACACTATTGATGATATTCGCTTTGAGGGCCTGCAGCGCGTTACCGTAGGAGCGGCACTGTTAAACATGCCCGTTCACCCGGGAGAAGAGGCCTCGAACGACGATATCAGCGACGCGATACGCGGCCTGTACGCCAGCGGCAACTTTGAGAACGTGCAGATCCTGCGCGATGGCCGTGCGCTGGTGGTGCAGGTTAAAGAGCGCCCGACCATTGCCAGTATCAGCTTCGCCGGCAATAAATCGGTGAAGGACGAGATGTTGAAAGAGAACCTCACCGCCAGCGGCGTTGATGCGGGTAGCGCGTTGGATCGTAACGCCCTCAGTGAAATAGAAAAGGGATTGCAGGATTTCTATTACAGCGTCGGGAAATATAGCGCCACGGTCCATGCGGTGGTGACACCGCTGCCGCGCAATCGCGTGGATTTAAAATTTGTCTTTCAGGAGGGGAAGTCGGCAACCATTGCCCAGATTAATATTATTGGCAATAAAGCGTTTAGCGAAGAAACGCTGCTCGACCAGCTTCAGCTACGCGATCGGGTTCCGTGGTGGAACGTTATCGGTGATAAAAAATATCAAAAGCAAAAAATGGCGGCGGATCTTGAAACGCTGCGCAGCTATTATCTCGATCGCGGCTATGCGCGTTTTGCCATTAATTCCAGCCAGGTCAGTATTACCCCGGATAAAAAATCGCTCTATCTTACAATTGACCTTGTAGAGGGAGAACGCTACAAGGTCAGCCGCACCGTGGTGACGGGTGAGATGGCCACGCATGGCCAGGAAATTGAGGCGCTGGCCCAGCCGCTGTCCGGCAGGTGGTATAGCGGAGCCGAGATTACCGCCGTCGAAAATGCGATTAAAAAGCGCTTCGGTAAATATGGTTATGCCTGGCCGCAGGTGACGACGCACGCCGACATTGACGATCGGCAGAAAAGCGTGACGCTGCGTATTAGCGTCGATGCCGGGCGCCGCTACTCCGTACGCCAGATTCGTTTTATCGGCAACGATACCTCGCGCGATGCCGTTTTACGCCGCGAAATGCGGCAAATGGAGGGCGCGTGGCTCAACGATGAAAAGGTGCAGCAGGGAAAAGAGCGTCTTGACCGCACGGGCTATTTCGAGAGCGTTGATAAACAGATAACCCCGGTTGCCGGCAGCCAGGACCAGGTTGACGTCGTCTATAAGGTGAAAGAGCGCAATACCGGCTCATTTAACGTTGGCCTGGGATTTGGTACCGATAGCGGCGTCAGCTACCAGCTGGGAGTGACCCAGGATAACTGGCTGGGCACCGGCAACAGCGTCAGCTTTAACGGCACCCGCAATAGCTATCAGTCCTACGTTGAGCTCGGCGCGACTAACCCCTATTTCACCGTCGACGGCGTGAGCCTCGGCGGCAAGATTTTCTATAACAGCTATGACGCCTCCGATGCCGACTCCGGCAGCTACAACCAGCAAAGCTACGGCCTTGGTAGCAATCTCGGCTTCCCGATTAGCGAAAATAATTCGCTGAATCTGGGCGTTGATTATGTCCACAACCGCCTGACCAATATGGATCCGGAGCTCACCACCTGGAATTACCTTAACTCGCGGGGAATTTATCCGCAGGTGGTGACCAAAGATGGCGACAGCGGGGCGGAATACAGCGCCAACGATTTTTTTGTCAGCCTCGGATGGAGCTATAACGATCTCGATCGCGGGTTTTTCCCCCGCTCCGGCAATAAAAGCAGCCTGAGCGGCAAAGTGACCGTCCCGGGATCGGATAACCGCTATTACAAGCTGACCCTCGATAGCACCCAGTATGTGCCGCTAAATGAAAACCAAAGCTGGGTATGGATGGAGCATCTGAAAGCGGGCTATGCCGGCGGCCTGCAGGGGAGCACGGTGCCCTTTTACGATAATTTCTACGCCGGCGGATCGTCATCGGTGCGCGGCTTCTCCTCAAATACCATCGGCCCGAAGGCGGCCTACTATCGCTGTAATGGCTCTGAAAGCAGCTATAGCGGCTGCCCGCTGGAGAGCTCTTCCGACGCGGTTGGAGGAAATGCGATGGCGGTGCTGAACAGCGAGTTTATTATTCCTACGCCGTTTATTAGCGACAAATATGCCGACAGTTTGCGGACCTCGCTCTTTGTCGATGCCGGCACGGTATGGAGCACCTCGTGGCAGAATAACGCCCAAACCCTGGCGGCGGGGATCCCGGACTATAGCGATCCGCTGCATATCCGAATGTCGGCGGGGATAGCGGTACAGTGGATGTCGCCGCTGGGGCCGCTGGTCTTCTCCTGGGCTGAGCCCTTTAAAAAGTACGATGGCGATAAGGCCGAGCAGTTCCAGTTTAATATCGGCAAAACCTGGTAAGCGGGGGCCAGGAACCGCGCTACTAGCGTCGCGCCGCCGCGTGAGAGATGACGCTCTGATGGCTATCATTCACGCGGCGGCGGCGAGGCCTTTCTACTCCCATTACCCCCGGCGGCGAGCTGCCCGCCAGGGAAAAATACGCGCATAGACGGCAAAATAGTCTATTTTGCCGTTATGTCGTTGTTTAATCTGAATTCCATGGCGATACTTTTTTGTAAAGTTATTTAGGGTTATTTTATGGTTTTCTGACTTTACATATAAATATGTATTTTAAGCATCCATATCTACGTATTAAATATTATGGCGATTACTTATAAATAGCTAGAACGATTGTAAGCGATGGCCGTCGCATATCACATTATTGCGCTGAGGACTTGCGATTAATTATAATATTTGCTATTTCTGAAGTCATGATTGCTGGCCAGGGATACAAGGATGAAACATGAAATGGACGGTGCTTAATACAATCATATGCCCGCATTCTGGCGTCGCATTCTCCAGTATCTGCGGACTGCGTTTTTTAAAGTTTATCATCTGGTATGAAGCGGATATTCTGTTGATTCCCGGTGAGTCAATGAAGCTGTACTCATCTAAAGTTCTGATAAATAATAAATATCATTTCTTTAAGGTTTACAATATTGCGACCTACAGCGATACGCAGTGGGAGTCGCTGAGAGAGCGGCCATCCTGCCCTCATGACTTTAGCGCAACCACCGCAGAGGGGTGCTGCTACCAGCCGCACTGCGTCATTAAGCGATGCCCTGGTAGCTATCATCGCCACGCCTTATGCTAAACCAGCGGCGATTAAGAACGGGTATTTTCACAGACAAAGTAGGGCGTGTTTGTCGACATAAATACCCACGAATCTGGCTTTATTTTTATTATCTTAATAATAAAGTTATCTTCTTTGCTAATTTCAGTAAAGAACGGCGGGAGAATATCATCGAACTTTTCAGAGAATGCCGGTGAGCTGGCTCGCATGTTGGAATTATTATTTTTAAAAATATAGATATCGCTCTTGTTTTTAGTATAGGAAAAATATTTGCGAATGCTGATGTTATCCTGAGTATTTCCGGAGTTGCCGGTAAAGGTCATCAGGCCATTGCCATTTTTAGTGAAAAAGGTGACTGAAAACGAGAAGGTTTCGTCGCCACTGATAATCGAAAAGGCCGACGTACAGTTAATACTATCATCCTCTTCGCGGAAGTGAGTGTAATATACAGCACCGACGATGATAAGAATAATGATGATGAGGGTTATTGTTTTCTTCATTTTATATGCCGAGATTGTCTTTTATTTTAAGTAGTAGGAGGAGGTACAGAATGATTTCTTGCTTGATTTGATCGGATAGCGACAAACGATCAGCGACGTTCTGCTCGATGGATAGTGGTTGGTAATATATACCGTTTGGCCATCGGAACAGCTGATGTGCTTCTCCAGCATAAAGTTAATAAAAAATTCATCAAATCTTAAATCATCATTACGAAACACCTTGCAGGTACCGGGAGTAGCCAGCTCGGTATAAGAAGAGAAAGGCGTGCTGGTCTGTGGAAAATAATAAACATAGACCAACAGAACGATCGCCAGCAGGCTGGCGATACCTGCAACTCTACAGGTTCCTTTTTCACTGTCAGTGAATCTGAGGCCGGAAAGTATCCGCGGGACGAACGGGTCTTCGTTCACCGGCGGCGACGCCGATAGGTTATCCCGCGGCGGTTCCGGATCTGGCTGCTGCGGTTCGATACTTTCTACTGCCGGAGGTTGCTGTGGGTTATTAACCTTTTCCTCAACATTCGGCCCACTATCGTTTTCGGGCCCCGGGTCGCTTTCAATATTCCGGGCCAAAATGGTGGTGTCATCGGCAATCATAAATCCCCGTTTCGGGATTGTTTGAATTATGCTGCCGTTAACGTGCAGGCGATTTAATGATTTACGCAACAGAGAGATATTTTGGTGTAGGGTATTTGGCGTAACGTTCATCCCTCTTTCTCCCCAGGCGTTATGCAACAGCTCTGCCTGGGTGACTATTCTGCCCTGGTTTTTAATTAATAAAATAAAGCAAAGGCTTGCTGGTATTGCCAGAGTGATACGCTCATTGCTTTCTATAGAATGGAGAGTATGCGCCGTAGGATTGAACCTGAGCGTGTTCTCGATAACGTAAATAGTGTCCATATATCGTGTCTTATCGTGAGAATAGTTACCGCTGCTGAGATTTATCTAAGATTTGATATTGAGATACTAGCATTAAAGCTTACTTCCGGCATTCATTCATAACTAAGAATTATCTTAATCCAATAAGATGTTTGTTATAAAAAGTCTCTAATTTGTTAATTTTGTGGAATTTATATCATTAATTTCAGTGGGTTATGTTTTTACATAAAATCAACAAATGTGATTTCTTTACGCTTCATAACTTTATGAGTAATAAAATATGAGCACTACGATTATTATTGCTGCAACAAAATGTTACGGCCGTGACGTAACAAGATTAATAAAAGGATGTGGTTGTCCTGCGATAACAATGTTAATGAATGGCAGGGGCGTATCAGACTGTTGTTACGTACCGGTCATAATCAGTAACGAAGGCGTCGTGGAGGTGTTTTTTCCGGACCGGTGGCCCAATGGAATAAAGGTTGGTTATTATGGCGGTACTGATTGTAACTGATAATTATTTCTTTATACAAGGCCTGAGCCATATGGCCGATGACTTCTGTTATATCGGTTGCGCCGGCAGTTTTGATAGCGAGTTGGCCCGTAGGCAATGTGCGGCGCTGAGTGCTGACGACTATGTGATTATCCATTTTGCACATTTAGATCATATATTATGTTTCTACCGATACTATCTTTCTCACAGCCTGGCGAAAGTTATTGTCGCCCCGGATGCAAAGTTTGTTAGCGACGTGTCGGACATTAATGATATTTATTTTCTCTCGGCCAATGCCAGCGTCAAGGCGGTTGAGAATATGTTTAAACTTAAGAAATATAAAATCAGGAAGCGAAGCCTGACCCCGCGCGAAGAGAAAATAATGTCATTAATGATTATCGGTAATTTAATTAATGACATTTCGCAAGCGCTCGGCTTAAGCATTAAGACGGTCAGTTTACATAAAAGCAATACCAGCAATAAGGTTGGTTTGCTTAATAATAACAACATCACGATGCTGGCCCTGATGCGTTTTATTCTGCCGGCATCAAAAAACGGCCTGCGGCTTATTTAATCTACCGCTGCAGCGCATTGTGTCGATTTATTCAGGCATTTGTTTTTAAGGACTCAGGGTTCTTAAGGGCGATCATTCCATAAAGAACTATGGAACAGTACGGGCCATAAAAAGCCTCTTATCTTTATCAGGTGATAAATATGAAATTGAAAATGTTGGCAGCAGCTCTGATGACTACTCTCTGTGTTGGCGCTGTTCAGGCCGCTGATGTTACGGCTCAGGCAGTAGCGACCTGGTCAGCAACCGCTAAAAAAGATACCACCAGCAAGCTGGTCGTCACTCCGCTGGGCAGCCTGGCGTTCCAGTACGCTGAAGGGATCAAAGGCTTCAACTCGCAGAAAGGCCTGTTTGATGTGGCGATTGAAGGCGATGCGACCGCAACGGCCTTTAAACTGACTTCCCGTCTGATCACCAATACCCTGACTCAGCTGGATACCTCTGGCTCTACGCTGAGCGTTGGCGTTGATTACAACGGCGAGTCCGTAGAAAAATCGGCGGACACCACCATGATCGATACCGCTAACGGCAAGCTGGGCGGCAACCTCAGCGCGCTGGCTAACGGCTATAACCAGGCCGGCCGTACGACCGCTCAGGATGGTTTCAACTTTACTATCGTTAGCGGCACCACCGACGGCACCACGGCTGTAACGGATTACAGCACGCTGCCGGAAGGGATCTGGAGCGGCGACGTCAGCGTACAGTTCGACGCGACCTGGACCAGCTGATTTCCCTGTAGCACAAAGCAGGGGGCTTCCCCTGCTTTCTTTCACGGATTGAATTCCCATGAAAAACCACATTCTGGCTATTGGCCTCTGTTTCTGCGCCATCATGCCTGCCCGGGCGCTGGACGTTGGCGATATCTCCTCGTTTATGAACAGCGACAGCAGCGTGCTCAGCAAAGAGATAAAAAATACCACCGACAGTGGACGCCTGATCAATATCCATATGGAGCGCCTCTCCTCGCCGCTCGATGGCGGTAACGTCATTGCGATGGAGAGCCAGGACGAAGTTTTACTCACGCCAGCCAGCCTGCTGCTGCCGGCGAAGAGCAGCGATGTTATTCGCTTTTTCTACAAAGGCCCGACGGATGACAAAGAGCGCTATTACCGCATCGTCTGGTTCGATCAGGCGCTAAGCGACGCCCAGCGCAATGGCGCAGCCCGCAGCGCGGTGGCGACGGCATCCGCCCGTATTGGCACCATTTTGGTCGTGGCGCCCCGCAAGGTGAACTACCGCTATCAGTACGCCAACGGCACGCTGGTGAACAGCGGAAACGCCACGCTGCGCATTCTCGCCTACGGCCCATGCCTCAAGGCGGCGGATGGCAAAGAGTGTAAAGAAAATTATTACCTCATGCCCGGTAAAGAGCGCCGATTCACGCGCGTCAACGTTGCCGATAAAAAAGGACGGGTCGCGCTCTGGCAGGGCGAGCAGTTTGTTCCCGTAAAATAACAATTGTGCTGACGGGATAAGGTTATGCCGCGACTACGGATTTCCCCGGAGCTGAAAGCGCTCCTGGCCTACGGTATGGTTATTTTTTCTGTTCCGCTCAGCGTCAGCGCGGCGCCGGAGCAGATACCGCAAATCGGCGGCGTAATTATTCCCCAGGCGTTTAGCCAGGCCCTGCAGGACGGGATGAGCATCCCGCTCTTTATTCATCTGGAAGGCAGTACGGGAAACGGGGACGATCAGCGCCTCGGCAGCGCCTTTATCTGGCTGGATGGCGGCGTGCTGCGCGTGCGCCAGATCCGCCTGGAGGAGAGCGATAATAATGCCACCGTGAGCGCCCAAACCCGGCAGACGCTCACCGCCCTGGCGAACGAATCCTTCGACAGCGACCTGCGCATTAAGATCTCCGCCGACGCGCAGCTGCAGCTCAGCCTGCGCCAGCTTTTGCTCCAGCTGGTGGTGAAAAAAGAGGCCCTGGGCACCGTACTGCGATCGCGCAGCGAAGATATCGGCCAGTCCAGCGTTAACGCCCTCAGCAGCACCCTGAACTATAACCTCGGCGTCTATAACAATCAGATGCGCAACGCGGGGAACAGTACCTCCAGCTATCTGTCGATGAACAATGTTACCTCCCTGCGCGAGCATCATCTGGTGCTCGACGGCTCGCTCTACGGCGCCGGAACCAGCAATCAGGACAGCGAGATCTATAAGGCGATGTACGAGCGTGACTTCGCCGGTCACCGCTTTGCGGGCGGGATGCTCGATACGTGGAACCTGCAGTCCCTCGGGCCGATGACCGCTATTTCGGCAGGCAAAATTTACGGCGCCTCCTGGGGCAACCAGGCCAGCTCGACGGTCTTTGATAACTCCCAGTCGGCGACGCCGATTATCGCGTTCCTGCCTTCCGCCGGTGAGGTGCATCTGTCGCGCGACGGCCGCCTGCTGAGCGTGCAGAACTTCACGATGGGCAACCATGAGGTTGATACCCGCGGCCTGCCGTACGGGATTTACGACGTGAATGTTGAAGTTGTCGTCAACGGCCGGGTGGTCAGCAAGCGCACCCAGCGGGTGAACAAGCTGTTCACCCGGGGACGCGGCGCCGGCGCGCCTTTGGCCTGGCAGGTCTGGGGCGGAAGCTTCCATATGGACCGCTGGTCAGAGGGCGGCAAAAAGGCGCTCCCCGCCAAAGAGAGCTGGCTGGCCGGGGCTTCGGCGACGGGCTCGCTGGGCGCCTTCAGCTGGGCCGCCACCGGCTACGGCTACGATAACAACGCCGTCGGCGAGACCCGGCTAACCCTGCCGCTGACGCAATCTATCAACGTGAACCTGCAAAACATGCTGGCCAGCGACAGCTCGTGGAGCAGCATCGGCAGCGTCAGCGCCACGCTGCCCGGCGGCTTTAGCTCGGTCTGGGTCAACCAGGAAAAGACCATAATCGGCGACAGGCTGCGGCGCAGCGACGCCGATAACCGGGCGATTGGCGGGACGTTGAACCTCAGCCCGCTGTGGTCAAAGCTGGGCACTTTCAGCATCAGCTATAACGACGATCGCCGCTATAGCAGCCACTACTACACCGCGGACTACTATCAGACCCTCTACAGCAACGCCTACGGTTCGCTGGGCCTGCGCGCCGGGATCCAGCGCTTTAACAACGGCGACAGCAGCGCCAGCACCGGGAAATATATCGCGCTCGACTTTTCTCTGCCGCTCGGCAACTGGTTTAGCGCCGGGATGACCCACCAGAACGGCTACACCATGGCCAACCTGGCGGCGCGCAAGCAGTTTGAGGAAGGGAGCACCATTCGCACCGTCGGCGCCAATATCTCCCGGGCCATCTCCGGCGACACCGGGGATGACAAAACCCTGAGCGGCGGCGCCTATGCCCAGTTCGATACCCGTTACTCCAGCGGGACGCTGAACGTTAACAGCGGCACCGACGGCTACGTGAATACCAACCTGACCGCTAACGGCAGCGTGGGCTGGCAGGGTAAAAATATTGGCGCCAGCGGGCGTACCGACGGGAACGCCGGGGTGATTTTTAATACCGGTCTTGAAGATGACGGCAAGCTCAGCGCCAGGGTAAACGGCCGGGTATTCCAGCTCTCGGGCAAACGCAGCTATCTGCCGCTCTCGCCCTACAGCCGCTACGAAGTCGAGCTGCAGAACAGCAAGAACTCGATCGACAGCTACGACATCGTCAGCAGCCGCAAAAGCCGTCTCACCCTCTATCCGGGCAACGTGGCGGTGATCGAGCCGGAAGTGAAGCAGATGGTGACCGTCTCCGGGCGTATTCGCGCCGAAGACGGCACGCTGCTGGCCAATGCGCACATTAATAACCACATCGGGCGTACCCGCACCGATGACAAAGGCGAGTTTGTGATGGATGTAGATAAAAAATTCCCGACCATCGACTTCAGCTACGGCAACAACCAACGCTGCGAAGTGGAGCTTGAGATTAACAAAGCGCGTGGGGCGGTATGGGTCGGCGATGTGACCTGTAACGGCTTGAAAACCTACGCCAGCAACCTGCCGACGGGAGAGAATTATGAAGGCTAAATGGGGTGCGCTATTGGCGATTGTGCTCGCCATGGGCGCAATGACGCGGGCCTCTGCGGCGGTGAGCAAAACGAACTGGGCCGACGCGGCGGCGATGCAGTATGTGTTTGTGGAAAACAACTCTGACGATAACTACTTCGTTACCCCTGGCGGCGCGCTCGACCCGCGCCTGACCGGCGGCAGCCGCTGGACCGGGCTGAAGTATACCGGTACCGGCACTATCTATCAGCAGAGCCTGGGCTATATCGATAACGGCTACAACACGATACTGAACGCCAACTGGCAGTTCGACATGTGGCTGGAGAACTCGCCGGTATCCAACCCGCTGAGCGGCCTGCGCTGTATAAACTGGTACGTTGGCTGCGATATGGCAACCAGCCTGATTCAGGCACCGGCGCTGGATGCGAGCGGTTTCTACGGCGCGACGGTAACCTCAGGCGGGACTAAATGGATGCACGGGATGCTATCCGACGCCTTCTACCTGTATCTCCAGCAGATGCCGGTAGGCGGCAGCTTCTCGATGACCATCAACGGCTGTCAGACTTCCGTTAAGTACGATGCCAGCAGCGGGGCGCGCTGTAAGGATCAGGCTTCGGGGAGCTGGTATACCCGCAAGGTCACTCATACCAAGGGCGCCAACCTAAGGCTGCTCAATACCCACTCCCTTACCGAAGTGTTTATCAATACCGACGGGGTGCCGACCCTCGGCGAGGGGAGCTCCAACTGCCATGCCCAAACCATCGGCCCCCGCTCCGGCCTGAGCTGCAAAATGGTTAACTATGCGCTGGAAACCAACGGCCTGAGCAATACATCGATCCATGTTTTCCCCGCCATCAGCAATTCGTCTCTGGTCTCCGCGGTGGGCATCTATGATATGCAGTTCAGCCTCAACGGCAATACGTGGAAGCCGGTAAGCGGCATCTCCTACTACTACAATTTCAATGAGATGAAGTCCTCTGACTCCATTTACATCTTCTTTTCGAATAACTTCTTTAAGCAGATGGTTGCGCTGGGGATCAGCGATATTAATACCAAAGATTTGTTTAACTTCCGCTTCCAGAACATTACGTCGCCGGAGTCCGGCTGGTATGAGTTTTCCACCTCCAACTCGCTGATTATCAAGCCGCGTGATTTCAGCATCAGCATTATTTCCGATGAGTACACCAGCGCGCCGAGCCGCGAGGGCTACGTCGGCCAGGGCAAGCCCTCGCTGGATTTTGGCTATATCGTCACCACCAGCGGCAGGACCGCCGCCGATGAGGTGCTGATCAAAGTTAACGGCCCGGCGCAGACCATCGGCGGGCGTTCATACTGCATCTTCAGCTCCGCGGACAATACGACGAAAGTCCCTTTCCCGGCGACGCTGACCTTCACGACGCAAAGCGGCGGCAACAAAACCTACGATGCCGGCTGCGACGATAGCTGGCGCGACATGACCGACGCGCTGTGGATGAGCACGCCGTGGAACGACGCCTCCGGCGATCCGGGAGTGATGAATAAAACCACGGTCAGGTTCTCCATCCCGATGAATGACGCGATCTCGCTGAAAACGATCGACGATGAAGGCTGGTTCGGTGAGGTGAGCGCTTCAGGTGAAATTCGGGTCCAGGCGACGTGGCGAAATGTTAACTAATACGATACGCCTGATGGCGTGGCTGCTGGCCCTCTGCCTGCCGGCGGTCGGAGAGGCCATATCGGTCGGTAACCTGACCTTCTCGCTGGGGGCGGAGGAGAGCTTTGCCGCCAAGCGGGTGCTGAATAATAACAAGAGCGCGCGCCTGTATCAGGTCTCGGTGGTCGGCATCGACCGTCCGGGTGGGAAAGAGGTTCGCTCCCGCCCGGCGGACGGCGAGCTGCTCTTTGCGCCGCGCCAGCTGACCCTGCAGGCGGGGGAGGGGGAATATTTTAAGTTCTACTATCACGGGCCTCAGGACAACCGCGAGCGCTACTATCGGGTCTCGTTTCGTGAAATCCCCACCCGCAACCGCGTCGAGCGCAATACCGCCGGGGCGGCGGTGAGCATCGACCCGGTGGTGGTGGTGGAGACTATCCTGGCGGTGCGTCCGCGTCAGGTCGATTTTAAATGGGCCTTTGACCGCCAGGCGGGCACCGTCAGCAACAGCGGCAACACCTGGTTTAAGCTGCTGATTAAGCCCGGATGCGGGGCAACGGAAGAGGACGGCGACGCCTGGTACCTACGCCCAGGCGACGTGGTGCGCCAGGCCTCGCTGCGCCAGCCTGGCGACAAGTACATAATTTACAACGATCAATTTATCAAAATATCCAACGACTGCCCGTCGCCATCGGCGGGCGGTTAGCTCTCCGTCAGGGCCATCAGGCGCGACTGAACCTCAGGGCAGCCGGCCAGCACCAGGTTACCGCTGAGCAGGCCGTCGTTGGCCAGAAAGTCGCTGCTGCTCCCGCCCGCTTCGACGATCAGCAGGATACCCGCCAGCGCATCCCAGCTGTTCATATGCGCCTCATAGTAGGCGTGCACCTGGCCGGCGGCGACGTGGGCCAGCATCAGCGCCCCGGCGCCAAAGCGGCGGTACTCCATACCGGCGTCAATCACCCGCTCAAGCATGCGGGCGTAGTTTGCGGCAGGCGCCCGGCTGGAGCGCCCCATGCCAATCACCACCGTTTCCGGGTCCGGCTCGCGCAGCGTCAGGCGCTTATCGTTGAGAAATGCGCCTTCGCCGCGGCGGGCAAAGAAAAACTCGTTGCGATCCGGGGCGTAGATAATTCCCAGCTCCAGCGCGCCCTGGCTGACCCAGGCCAGAGAAATACACCAGTAATCCATGCCCAGAATATAGTTGGTGGTGCCGTCGATAGGATCAATGACCCAGGTTCCCTGCTTCCCGGCCCGCAGGCCGCTCTCTTCGCCGAGAAAACCGTCCTCCGGGCGATGGGCCTCCAGCCAGGCCTTGATCTCCTGCTCGACAAAAACGTCGGCCTGGGAAACAAAATCCTGGCGCGCTTTTTTATCCACCTGCAGTCCCGCATTGCGCAGCTCCTGCGCGCGCGTACCCAACTGGCGAATCAAACTGCATAGCGACTGCTGCTGTTCTTCGGTCATAGCCTGGCTCTTATGTGGTTGATGGCGACGTGCGCCGGTGAATTAAATCGACCTTCACCCACGTGGTGCGTGAAGGCTGGAGCGGATCGCTGGCCCTCTCCAGCAGGCGGGTGAGCGCCTGGCGGGAGATCTCCGCCACGTCCTGATGCAGAGTGGTGAGCCGGTAGCTGTACTGCGCCGTTTGCGGCGTGTTATCAAACCCGATGAGCTGAAAATCCGCCGGGGCCTCTTTGCCACGCTGGCGCATGCCGTCAAGAAAGCCGCAGGCCAGCTGCGCGTTGGCGCAAAAAATCCCCTCCAGCGCGTCGTCGGCGTCGGCGGCGGCCAGCAGCCCGCCCTCATAGCCTTCGAGGGTGGCAAACAGCGGCTGAAGATTGCGTCGCGTATCCACCCCAAGCTCGGTGAGCGCCTGATAAAACGCTTCCCCGCGCATTTGTCCGGCCCAGGTCGAGTGGCGATGGTTTAGCCAGCCAAAGCGGCGGCAGCCGGCGGTTACCAGCTGCTTCGCGGCCAGCGCCGCCCCGGCTGCATTGTCCGAGCAGACGTAATCGACGCCGGGAATATTGGGCTGGCGATTAATGCCGACGACCGGAATTTGCTGCTGGGCGAACTCGTAGACCAGCGATTCAGGCGGCTGGCCGGAGGTGACGATCGCCCCGGACACGCGAAACTGCGCGAAGCGGCGAAGGGTCTGGGCCAGATCCTGCTCGCTGCGGATCTCGCTGACCAGCGCCTGAAAATCGCGGCGCTGGATCTCGCTCAGCAGCCCGTCGAGCAGGCTGCTGCGAAACGGATCGTTGATGCGGGAAACGATCACCCCGATCAGGTGGCTGCGCCGGCGGTTAAGCCCCTGGGCGAGAAAGTTGACCTGATAGCCCAGCTCTTCTGCGGCACGCAGCACCCGCTCGCGGGCGGCGGGCGAGATGCTGCCGTTATTGCTCAGCGCGCGGGAAACGACCGCGCGCGAGACTCCGGCGCGGCGGGCAACGTCCTCGGCGGTAATGCTCTGTTTTCGGGGGAGTGCGCTCATGCCGGGCTTTCCTCGCCGCTGCGCGGTGGCTGATGAAGATCGTATTGTAAGCCGTCCTGGCTGACGAACAACCCGTCCCACGGCTGGCAGGCTACCCGCAGCGCCGGCAGGATCGCGTCGTAGCAGTGATAGAGCCCCATGGCGGGCAGCGCCAGCCTTTGAAACAGCGCCAGGCAGGCAGGGAAATCGCCGTGGGAGGCGTCGTCGCTCAGGACGGTGAGCGAGGCGCACTCCTGGAACGCCAGATCGGCCCCTGCCATCAGCGCGATCGACTGCGCCGTCGGCCGGCCGTCGCCGCTGTAGAACAGGCTTTTGCCGGCAAAGGTGATGCGGATCGCGCGGTTACTGAGCTCGTGCTGGGTTTCGGCGGTGCGGATCTGCCAGTCGTGCCAGGTCCACGCCGGGGTGACGTCGCGCCACTCAATCGCAAAGCACAGCGCGATGTCCGGCCAGTTTGCCAGCTGCGCCAGCTGCATCAGCACCGGACGCTGCAGCGGCTGGCTGTAGATAATCAGCGGCTTGTGGCGGGAAAAGCTTTTCCAGTAGTTGAGCAGCGCCGTCAGGCCGGTACAGTGATCCGGATGGACGTGGGTGAAGTAAATGGCATCGATATCGTTAATATCGCCCCCGCGCTGCCACAGGGCGCGCGGGATGGTGGGGCCGCAATCAATCAGCCACTGGCGATTGTTATTATCAATCACGCGCAGCGCAGAGGTATTTTGGCTCTCTGAGAAGGCGCTGCCGCAGCCGAGAACGTCTATTTTCATTTACCCTCGCTAAAAAATTTTCGCACTTAATTAAATTGTCACAAATACCCGACAAAGTAGGCTCACATCATGTCGAGTCAAGGTTGCATTTTTTTTACAGCCAAATGAACACGTGTTCATCCAGGCGCGAATAAATAAAAAATGCCTACAGAAAAGTTTTGGATACCGAATATGAGCTATCTGCACATTGCCAGCCTGAGAATTAGCTACGGCGATAAGGTTGTCCTGCATAATATCGACCTGGCGGTAGAGAAGGGGGAGATGATCGCCCTGCTGGGGCCTTCAGGCTGCGGGAAAACCACGCTGCTAAATGCGCTCTGCGGCTTTATCCCGGCGCAGAGCGGGGAGATCGTCGTCGCCGGCAGGGATATTACCCATAGCCCGCCGGAGCAGCGCAATATTACGATGGTTTTTCAAAGCTATGCGCTGTGGCCGCATCTGACGGTGGCCCGTAATATCGGCTACGGCCTGAAGCTGCGCCGGTGGCGGCGCGACGATATCGACCGCCGGGTGGCGGAGCTGCTGCAGGTAGTCAACCTCTCGGGGCTGGCGGAAATGAAGGTGACCGAGCTTTCCGGCGGCCAGCGTCAGCGGGTTGCCCTGGCGCGCGCCCTGGCGATTGAACCGGACGTGCTGGTGCTGGATGAACCGCTCTCCAATCTCGATGCCAAAGTCCGCCTTAACGTCCGCCATGAAATAAAAGCGCTGCAAAAGAAGCTCGGCTTTACCTCATTAATCGTCACTCATGACCAGCAGGAAGCGCTGGTGATGGCTGACCGTATCGCCGTATTAAATAACGGCAGGATTGAGCAGCTAGGGACGCCAGAAGAGATATATCAGCGTCCGGCCACGCCTTTTGTCGCCGATTTTATGGGGGCCGATAATAAAATAAATAGCCGCGATATCCACACCCTCGACGGTATTCACTGGCGCAGCCCACAGGCATATTCCGCTACCGATTCTGGCGAGCAGGTTATTTATTTCCGCAGCACCGATGCGGCGCTCCTTTCAGTCGCGGATAGCGCGCCGCAGGAGGGGCTGACCCTCGACGGCATCGTCGAACAAAGCGCCTTCCTCGGCCATTTATATCGCCACAGCGTGCGCTGCCGCGACCGCCTGCTGCTGGCGGATTCTACCCGCTGCTGGCCCGCCAGCTCCCCGGTCAGGCTGCACGTGCCGACGCCGGCGCTGCATATTTTTCCTTCATCTCATGCAAGTTGACATCATCGTGTTCATTCTGGGGATAAACCATGTTTACTAAAACAAACGTTGCGCTAGCGACCGCCGTACTCCTGAGCTACGGCGCGCAGGCCGATACCATCCTGAACGTCGCGACGGCGGGCGATCAGAATATGGTGGATTACGTAAAAACCTGGCTGGGGCCAAAGTTTGAGGCCGCGCATCCGGGCGTTAAGGTGCAGGTTATCGGTACCGGGCCGGGGGACGCGGGCTCGAACAAAATTATCGAAAAGCTGACGGCGCAGAAGGCGAGCGGCGCCAGCAGCTGGGACATTGACGTCGCCGTAGTGCATCAAAAAGCCGGCGGCGAGCTGGTGGAGAAGGGGCTGTTAGAGAAGTACCGTCAGCAGATTAAGACCGGCAGCCTGGTCAGCGCCGACAACGCTAAAAATGCCCTCGGGGTTAACGTCGATGGCTACGTGATGCCGATGTTTTTAAGCCAGACCGCCATTGCCTGGAACAGCGAGACGATCAAAACCCCGCCGGCCTCCTACGATGAGCTGGTGGCCTGGGCGCAGAAAAACCCGCAGGCCTTCGGCTATAACGGGATTAAAAACGGCATGTCCGGGGTCAGCTTCGTGGTGGGCTGGATGTACGCCTACGGCACTGACGCCCAGCGCCTCTCCTCCCTGCCGTACGATAAAGGCGTGGAGAAAAACTGGGGCCAGGCCTATGAAAAACTGAAGGCTTTTAATAAAAACGTCACCTTTACGCCGGGCAACGCCGGGACGCTCGATATGCTGACCCGCGGGGAGATCGCGATGGGGCCGGTGTGGGTGGACATGTTCTACAGCTGGAAAGATCAGGGCAAACTGCCGCCGTCGATCAAGCTCTCCCTGCTGGCGCCGGGCATGCCGGGTCAGCCGATGTATTACGTGACCCCGGCGAAGGCGGCGAATCCGCAGCTGGCGCGCGAGTTTATCGAGCTGGCGACCAGCCCGGAGGTGCAGGCGCAGGGGATCGTGAAGCAGTTTAACTGGTATCCCGGCATCGATGCGCAGCACGTTAAGTCGCAGCTGGACGCGGGGACGTGGCAAAAGCTGTTTGCTGAGATCTCGCCGCAGGCGCTGGCGGAATACGGCAAAAGCTTCCCGATTAGCGCCTATTTTGACGATATTAAAGAAGGCTACGAAAGCCAGGTCGCCAACTAATCTTCGTCGATGCCCGGGGTGGCTGCGAGTCGACCCGGGCGTTTCTCCTTGCTGATATCAGGTTTGCTATGCGTATTTCGCTGAAATATCTGCTGCTGGTTGCTCCCGCTGCGCTGACCATCGCCGTGCTGTTTTTATATCCGCTGGGCTTCTCGCTGATTGCCGCCTTCACCGACGATGCGCAGCGGCTGACCCTGGCCCACTTTCGCAAAGTCTATGCGCTCTACTCCACCGATATTCTGTTTACGCTGATCGTCGTGCTGAGCTCCGTGGCGCTGCTGGCGGTGATTTCCATCACCCTTTCCGCGGTGATTACCCTGTCGTCCTGCCGGCCGATCGTGCAGATGCTGGCATTTTTATATCGGCTGCCGCTGTTTATACCCTTTATCGTTGCGGCGCAAATGATGCGCACCTTTCTGGCCAAAAACGGCTTAATGAACAATGCGCTGGTTGCCAGCGATCTGCTCACGCCGATGGAGACTCTCTCCTGGCTGGGCTGGAAGGGCATTATTATCACCTTCGTCTGGAAGCAGCTGGCGTTCGCCACGCTGCTTATCTGCGGCGCAATGGCGGCGCTTGAGCGGTCGCAAATTCTGGCGGCGCGCAACCTGGGCGCCTCTCGTCCGCGGATCCTGTTCGATATTATTCTGCCGCAGGTGCTGCCCGCCATCGGCGTGGCGCTGGTGCTCTCGACCGTCACCATGATGTCGGTGCTGTCGGTGCCGCTGATGATAGGCGTCGGTACGCCGACGATGATCACCGTTGATATGGCGTTTCGCGTGAACTCCTACGGGGATTACGCCGTGGCTAACGCCCTCGGCGTCGTGTCGCTGCTTATCTGCGGCGCGCTGTCGTGGTTTTATCTGCGCCACAGCCTGCGGCAAAAAGGGGGAGAATAATGAAGGAGGTTACGATGACGTCACCCGCGACGCTGCTGGCGAAAGGGCGGAGAAAGCTGAACGCCAGCCTGCCGCTTCAGACGCTGCTGCTGGTTCTGATGCTGCTGGCGATGTTTGGCCCGCTGCTGAATCTGCTTATCTGGACGGTGGCCGAAAGCTGGTTCTTTCCCCACAGCCTGCCCAGCCAGTGGGGGCTGAAATACTGGTATCAGGTGTTCAGCCCCTATAGCGATGTTTCGGGCTCTCTGCTGACCAGCGTGCTGATTGCCGTGCTGTCGGTGCTGGTGTGCCTGCTGGTTTCGATCCCCGCCGGCTATGCGTTATCGCGGCGAGGGATGCCGCTGCGGGTGGGCTTTATGCTGCTGTTTCTTATTCCGCAGGCGTTCCCTAACCTGACGGTATATATGAATATTGCCCGGCTTTTCTATCAGTGGGGGCTCAACGGCACCGTGGTCGGCGTGGTGCTGGTGCACAGCGTGCACGGGCTGATGTATTCGGTATGGATCTGCGTGGCGGCGTTCTCGGCGGTCGATCCGCTGCTGGCAAGAGCGTCGCGCAATCTGGGGGCCGGGGCGGTGTATACGTTTTGGCATATCGTTTTGCCCCAGGCATCGCCGGGGATTATTGCCGCCAGTATTTTTGTCTTTCTGGAGTCGCTGGACGAGTTCACCGGCACCTTTTTTGTCGGCGCGCCGGATATCACCACGCTGCCGCTGCTGCTATACAACGCCAGCATGTCGGGAAACTATCAGGTGTCGTCTATTACCGCGCTGATTTTATTACTGCCGTCGCTGCTATTTATGCTGGTTATTCATAAATTTATGCGCCCGGAAATGCTGGCGAAAATGGGCAAATAGCGCTCAGGCTACCCGCCAGTAAAAACGCTTCCCGGTGGGAAGCGTTTTTATTATCAGGTCATCATCATCGGCCACTCTGGCGGCGTCTGGCTCATCACTTCAACCATGACGTCTTTAATGTTGCCCCAGATTTTGGCAACGTCGATCAGCGTGATGCCGAGCAGGCCGGTGGCAAACCAGCAGGCGGCGACCAGCCCCAGGCAGCTGCAGATGACCGCTAAGCCGGCATAGTCGCTTTTACGTAGCTGAATATTCATCGAGCTGGCTAAAAACATCAGCACTGCGCTCACCAGCGGCCAGCGCAGGAGTATGACACTGGTAGTAATGGAAGCCATTAACCTGATCCTCAAAGAAAGTCGGGGGCCTTTGACAACCTGGCGAGACTAACGATGACGTGACGCTCTGGCTATCGACGGGCAAACAAACGTATAATGAAACAATGTTTCCGTTTCATTAGGATGTGTGAACTATATCACATTTGTTCTTTTATTCACCAGCCAAAAATTGCGTTTTTTATGTACTTATAAACCATTTAAATATTGTGGCTAATGACGCGGTGCGCCATAACCATACCCGCTATGATGCTGAAGCTAATGCATTAATACGATGGATTGTTTTTTTGCCAGGCTTATATCTACGGGTTTTATTACCTGTTCGCGGTAATCATACGGATAAACCGAATCAGAAAGCGGTGCCGCTCTCATTATGTCGAGAATGTTTCTCGATTGTTCTATAAGTTAGTATTATTCATCATTATCAGCTGTGGGGTTTTTACCCTCAATAGCCGAATGCTAAATGACCGGGCGTTGTATAGGCGCAGGCATCTGCCATTGTGGACTTTTACCGTGATTAAGGCGTATCGCATGGATAAAAAGCGGAAATGAGTCGTAGCGCGCCGCATAAGGCGTTGAGAATATTAGGTATTACCCTGGTTATCCTGCTGCCAGTGGTGCTGGCATCGTGGCTTGCCCAACACCGGGCCAGGGTGGAAACTGACGACCAGCTCCGCGCGTTTTCTCAACTGGCGCTGCAGAAAACCGAAATGGTGATTCATGAGGTCGAGCAGGCGCGTAAAAAGGCCATGCAATATCAAGGGATAATATGTTCGCCGCAGCACCAGCGATATATGCTGGATATTGTTCGCAGCCTGCTTTACGTCGAAGATTTAATCTATGCGGAAGGCGCTGATTTCTTTTGCTCAACCGTCGTTCATCCCGATACGGTCTGGCATGTTGAGACGGCTAATTATATAAAAAAGCCGGATGTTGCCATCTATTACTATCGCGATACGCCGTTCTATCCCGGTTTTGCCATGACCTATATGCAGCGCGGTCACTATGTCGCGGTTATTAATCCGCTTTCCTATAGTGCGTTAATATCCAGCGATAGAGATTTAGCCTACGGCCTGTTCGATACCAAAACGAATCAGTTCTTCTCCGTCAGCAAAAATACCAACGCCGCGGCGTTACGTCCGCTGATCCGCAGTGAAGACACCTTTTTCCAGCAGGATCGCCGGGTATACACCGTTGCCCATTCGGCGAACCGCCCTATCGCGGTGATCATGTCCACCTCGCGCGTTGGCTATTATCAAAATCTATATGACCAGAGCATGCTTACTCTGCCGCTGGGCCTGATTGGTAGCGGGCTGATGTTAATGCTGTGGCTACGAACCCGGCGGCAGTATCACTCCCCGCGCAGCAGGCTGCAGCGCGCGCTGAGCCGTCGCCAGCTGTGCCTGCACTATCAGCCGATCGTCGATATTAAAAATAACCGCTGCGTCGGGGCCGAAGCGCTGCTGCGCTGGCCCGGGTGCGATGGCCCGGTGATGAGCCCGGCGGAGTTCATTCCGCTGGCGGAGAACGAAGGGCTGATTGCGCAGGTGACGGACTACGTCGTGGATGAGGTGTTTGCCGATCTGGGCGAATTCCTCGCCAGCCATCCGCAGCTGTACGTCGCGATTAACCTCTCGGCCACCGACTTCCACTCCGCGCGGCTGATTAGCCAAATTAGTGAAAAGGCGCAAAGCCACGCGGTATGCATCAACCAGATTAAAATCGAAGTGACCGAGCGCGGGTTTATTGACGTGCAGAAAACGACGCCGGTGATTCAGGCCTTTCGCGAGGCGGGATATGAAGTCGCCATCGATGATTTCGGCACCGGCTACTCCAACCTGCATAACCTCTCTTCGCTCAACGTCGACATTCTCAAGATCGATAAATCCTTTATCGATACGCTGACGACCCACGGCACCAGCCACACGATCGCCGAGCATATTATTGAGATGGCGCGCAGCCTGCATCTGAAAACCGTGGCCGAGGGCGTCGAAACGCTGGACCAGGTGAAGTGGCTACAGAAGCGCGGCGTCCGCTACTGCCAGGGCTGGCATTTTGCCAGGGCGATGCCGGTGCAGGAGTTTAAGCAGTGGCTGGTGAAGGCGCCAGCGCTGCTTAACGCCTGCGCGCAAACCCGTCAGGCGGAAATCTGATGGCGATAGTCGCTGGGCGTGCGGTCATACTCCCGGCGGAACACCCGTGAAAACGTCTGCTGCGAGACGTAGCCCAGATCCATCGCGATATCGAAAATCGGGCGCTGGGTGGTTCTGAGGGCTTCAGCGGCCAGTAACAGCCGACGTTGGCGAATGTAATCACCCAGCGTCTGATGCGTAACGGCGCGGAACATCCGCTGGAGATACCACTTCGAGTACCCCGATTTTTTGGCGACTACATCAATGTTAAGTGGTTGATCGATATGTTCATCAATCCATTCAATAAGCGTTTGGATAATATCCTGATGGGACATAAAGCGGCCTCTCTCTCAATTCTCGATTCGTCGTTTTGTCTGCGGGCGAGTATAATTCCTCAAGTTAACTTGAGGTAAAGAGCTTTATGGAAAAGAAATCACCCCGTATCAAAATGCTGTTGACCCCCGGCGAAGTGGCAAAACGTACCGGCGTTGCCGTCTCGGCGCTCCATTTCTATGAAAGCAAAGGGCTGATTCACAGCCAGCGCAATCCGGGCAATCAGCGGCGCTACCGTCGTGACGTGCTGCGCGCGGTGGCGATTATCAAGATTGCGCAGCGCATCGGCATTCCGCTGGCGACTATCGGCGACGCCTTTGGCGTGCTGCCAGAAGGCCACAACCTAAGCGCCAAAGAGTGGAAGCAGCTATCGTCGGTGTGGCGGGAAGAGCTGGACCGGCGCATTCATACGCTCACCGCGCTGCGCGATCAGCTGGATGGCTGCATCGGCTGCGGCTGCCTGTCACGACGGGACTGCCCGCTGCGTAACCCGGGAGACAAGCTGGGTGAAGAGGGGACCGGCGCGCGGCTGCTGGAGGATGATTAAAAAACTAAAGCGCCACAACAGGGCGCTTTAGTTGTTTTCCGGTCTTTGTCTTTCGCTCTATCCCGCTGGTTCACAGGAGGGTTTCCCCCGACATCGGCTCCCCTCAGTATTGCGCAACAAGTTGATGGAGGTTCCGGATTGCGCCGACACCTTAATTGTGGCACATCCCCTTAAATCCACCCGCTTATTTTGGCGAATTTTTCCCGTCATTCACCGCCAGTTCCTATAGTTAATTTGAACAAACGACGGGAGAGACCCATGCTGACGGTACATCACCTTAATCAATCGCGATCGCAGCGCGTGCTCTGGGCGCTGGAAGAGCTGCAGCTGCCCTATCAGATTGTCTGCTATCCGCGGCAGAAAAATATGCTGGCACCGCCGGAGTTAAAAAAAATTCACCCGCTGGGCAAATCTCCGGTCGTGGAGGATAACGGCTACGTGCTGGCGGAGTCCGGGGCGATCCTCGAATATCTGCAGGAAACCTACGATAGCACGCAGCAGCTGCGGCCGCAGGCGATGGCGGACAGGCTGCAGTACCGCTTTTGGCTGCACTATGCCGAAGGCTCGCTGATGCCCCTGATGCTGATGAAGCTGGTCTTTTCCAGCCTCGGCAAGGCTCCGGTGCCGTTCGGCATGCGCACGCTGGGCGGCGCGCTGGGGAAGGGGATGCAGAAGGCCTGGCTGGACCGGCAGATTGCGACCCACGCCGGCTTTATCGAAGATCACCTCTCCCGATGGCCGTGGTTTGCGGGCGAAAACCTGAGCATGGCCGATATCCAGATGAGCTTTCCGCTGCTGGCGCTGCAGTCGCGCGGCGGAATTGACGGGCTTGCGCACATCGCCCGCTGGACGCAGCGTATCGAGCAGCGTCCGGCCTGGCAGCGCGCCATTGAGCGCGGCGGCCCCTTTACGCTACCGGGTGCCTGAGGCATCACCTTTTACGATGGCCGAGGCGAATTGCTATCAGCGCAATACAAAAATGTTAGTAGATTGCGCATGGACGATAACGTTTGCGCATCGGCTGGTTATTTCCTGAACGTCATAAGCGAAATTTAGCGAAATACGACAAACTTCAGTTGAAAAGGGCCATCTAAAGGCTGGATAATCGTTTGCCTTATTATTTTGCTCGCTATTTATCCTGCTAACAGGGGGTGAGTAAAGTAATTTTGACCACCGTATTGTATGCGCGGAGTTAAACGTTTGCTTTTTTTGCAGCCCCCCTGGCGCTGCGATATATAGCACAAGGAGATCGCGTTGAACTGGCAGTGGATGGTCCACCACGCATACCGACGAATGATAAAAATTCTCAGGGGAAGTTTTCTATGTCTACGCCTTCAGCGCGTACCGGCGGTTCATTAGACGCCTGGTTTAAAATTTCGGCTCGCGGCAGCTCCGTGCGTCAGGAAGTTCTTGCAGGTTTAACCACTTTTCTCGCCATGGTGTACTCGGTAATCGTGGTACCGGGCATGCTGGGTAAAGCCGGGTTCCCACCGGCAGCGGTGTTTGTCTCCACCTGCCTGGTGGCGGGCGTGGGCTCTCTGGTGATGGGGCTGTGGGCCAACCTGCCGCTGGCAATCGGTTGTGCTATCTCGCTGACCGCCTTTACCGCCTTCAGCCTGGTGCTGGGACAGCAGATCAGCATCCCGGTTGCGCTGGGCGCCGTGTTCCTGATGGGCGTGCTGTTTACCATTATCTCCGCGACCGGCATTCGTAGCTGGATCTTACGCAACCTGCCGCAGGGCGTTGCGCACGGCACCGGTATCGGTATCGGCCTGTTCCTGCTGCTGATCGCTGCCAACGGCGTGGGCCTGGTCATTAAGAACCCGCTGGATGGTCTGCCGGTGGCGCTGGGTAATTTCGACAGCTTCCCGGTGATTATGTCGCTGGTGGGGCTGGCGGTGATTATCGGCCTCGAAAAGCTGAAGGTACCGGGCGGCATCCTGCTGACCATTATCGGCGTGTCGATCGTGGGCCTGATTTTCGACCCTAACGTTCACTTCTCCGGTATTTTTGCCATGCCGTCGCTGAGCGACGATAAAGGCAATTCGCTGATCGGCAGCCTGGATATTATCGGCGCGCTGAACCCGGTTGTTCTGCCGAGCGTGCTGGCGCTGGTGATGACGGCGGTATTTGATGCCACCGGCACCATCCGCGCGGTCGCGGGGCAGGCGAACCTGCTGGACAAAGACGGGCAGATTATCAACGGCGGTAAAGCGCTGACCACCGACTCCCTGAGCAGCGTCTTCTCCGGCCTGGTCGGTGCGGCGCCGGCGGCGGTGTATATCGAATCGGCTGCGGGTACCGCTGCCGGCGGTAAAACGGGCCTGACCGCGGTGACGGTTGGCGTGCTGTTCCTGCTGATCCTGTTCCTCTCTCCGCTCTCCTATCTGGTGCCCGCCTACGCCACCGCTCCGGCGCTGATGTATGTCGGCCTGCTGATGCTGAGCAACGTGGCGAAGATTGATTTCAACGATTTTGTCGATGCGATGGCGGGGCTGATTACCGCGGTCTTTATCGTGCTGACCTGCAACATCGTTACCGGCATCATGATCGGCTTCGCGTCGCTGGTTATCGGACGCCTGGTCTCCGGGGAGTGGCGCAAGCTGAACCTCGGCACCGTGATCATTGCCGCAGCGCTGGTTATCTTCTACGCCGGCGGCTGGGCAATTTAAGCGATTTATGCTGACAGCGGGCGGCTCAGGCCGCCCGTTTAATTTTTAAGCCACATCCTGTTTCCTTTTGCGTTAATCTGGGTAGCGTATCATTTCGAGACATGACGCCTCAGATGTAAAAAAAGAAAACGCAGCAAACAGGGAACACATGGAAATATTCTTTACCATACTCATCATGACCCTCGTGGTCTCTCTCTCCGGGGTGGTTACACGCGTACTGCCCTTTCAGGTTCCACTACCTTTAATCCAAATCGCCATCGGCGCGCTGTTAGCCTGGCCTACCTTCGGGCTGCACGTCGAATTCGACCCCGAGCTCTTCCTGGTCCTCTTTATTCCGCCGCTGCTTTTTGCCGATGGCTGGAAGACGCCGACCCGCGAGTTCATTGAGCACGGGCGAGAGATTTTTGGCCTCGCGCTGGCGCTGGTGCTGGTGACGGTGGTGGGCATCGGCTACCTCATCTACTGGATAGTCCCGGGCATTCCGCTGATCCCGGCCTTTGCGCTGGCGGCGGTTCTGTCGCCAACCGATGCGGTGGCGCTCTCCGGGATTGTCGGCGAAGGGCGGATCCCGAAAAAAATTATGGGGATACTGCAGGGCGAAGCGTTGATGAACGACGCCTCCGGCCTGGTCTCGCTGAAGTTTGCCGTCGCGGTGGCGATGGGCACGATGGTCTTTACCGTTGGCGGTGCGACCGTCGAGTTCTTCAAGGTGGCGATAGGCGGCATCCTCGCCGGTTTTGTCGTCAGCTGGCTCTACGGGCGCTCGATGCGCTTCCTCAGCCGCTGGGGCGGCGATGAGCCGGCAACGCAGATTGTGCTGCTGTTCCTGCTGCCGTTTGCTTCCTACCTGATCGCTGAACATATTGGTTTTTCCGGGATTCTGGCCGCGGTCGCGGCGGGGATGACCATCACCCGTTCGGGAGTGATGCGCACCGCGCCGCTGGCGATGCGCCTGCGCGCCAACAGCACCTGGGCGATGCTGGAGTTCGTGTTTAACGGCATGGTGTTCCTGCTGTTAGGCCTGCAGCTGCCGGATATTCTGTCGAGCTCGCTGGTGGCGGCGGAGGCGGATCCCAACGTCGAAACCTGGATGCTGTTTACCGATATAATCCTGATTTACGCCGCCCTGATGCTGGTTCGTTTTGGCTGGCTGTGGACGATGCGCAAGCTCAGTCAGCGCTTCCTGAAGAAGAAGCCGATGGAGTTTGGCTCCTGGACCACCCGCGAGCTGCTGATCTCCTCGGTGGCCGGGGTGCGCGGGGCGATTACCCTCGCCGGCGTGCTGTCGATACCGCTGCTGCTGCCGAGCGGCGACGTTTTCCCTGCGCGCTATGAGCTGGTGTTCCTTGCCGCCGGGGTCATCCTGTTCTCGCTGTTTGTTGGCGTGATTGCGCTACCGATCCTGCTGCGCCACATCGAGTCGACCGACCATGTCCAGCAGCGTAAAGAGGAGCGCCTGGCGCGCGCCGCAACCGCGGACGTGGCGATCGTGGCGATTCAAAAAATGGAGGAGCGGCTGGCGGCGGATACCAAAGAGAATATCGATAACCAGCTGCTGACGGAGGTCAGCTCGCGGGTGATCGGTAACCTGCGCCGGCGGGTTGACGGGCGCAACGACGTGGAAACCTCCATCCTCGAAGAGCAGCTTGAGCGCCGCTTCCGCCTGGCGGCGCTGCGTTCAGAGCGCGGTGAGCTATACCACCTGCGCGCCACCCGCCAGATCAGCAACGAGACGCTGCAGAAGCTGCTGCACGACCTCGACCTGCTGGAAGCGCTGCTCATCGAAGATCAATAGCCGCCGCCGCTCCCCGCCGGGGAGCCGTGCGGCTGAGCTATCGACAGGGCTCGCCCGGACCGGTGCAACGCGCCGCCTCCGGGCGCTTACTCATTGAGCCAGAAGCTTTTACTGCACTCCAGCCACGCCTGGGCGCTATGCGACAGATAGACGCCCTCCCGCCAAATCATCCCCAGCTCCCAGCGCAGCTCGCTCTGCAGCGGGATCGTGCAAAAATGCCGGGCGTCGAGGCGCTCGCAAATCGGCTGCGGCAGGATAGCCACGCCAATGCCCGCCTGAACCATCGCGGCGAGGAAGTCCCACTGTCCGCTGCGCACCGCGATGCGGGGCTTGACGTCATGGTCGGTAAACAGCTGCATCAGCTGCTGGCTGAGGGCGAAATCTTCGTTATAGATAACCAGCGGATGGGCGGCGAGCGCCTGCGGCGACAGCGAGCTAACCGCCTCCCACTGCGCTGTTCTCGGCGCCAGCACGCACAGCGGATGATTGAACAGCGGCAGCGTCGCCAGGCCGCTCTCCTCATCGACCGGCAGCGCCGTCATGGCCAGATCCAGCTCGCCGTCGCTGACCGCCTGCTGCACGGTCAGGCCGCCGAACTCGGCAATTTTCAGCTCCACGCCCGGATAGCGCTGACGAAACAGACCGATCGGCTCGGCCATCAGCATCCCGACCATCGGCGGGATCCCCAGCCGCAGAATGCCCTTATGCAGGTGGTTAATATCGCTAAGCTCGGATTCCAGCTGGCGGAATTCGCCCAAAATCGCCTGCCCGCGCTCGAAAACCACCCGGCCGGTATCGGTCAGCAGCAGCCGGCGGCCGTCGCGAATTAGCAGCGTACAGTTGAGCTCATCTTCGAGGTTTTTTAGCATCTTGCTGATGGTGGGCTGCGTGACGAACAGTTTCTCCGCCGCGCGGGTGAAGCTCTGCTGACGGACGACTTCGACAAAATAACGCAGCGTGCGGATATCCATAATTATTCCCTGAGACTATACCTGTGATGATTTTAATTCATTTCTGTCCAACCTGGCGGCTCACTATACTGCTCGCTTGGCTTCTTTTTCAGGAATATCGCTCATGGCCTTCGCGCCAGCTCGCGTTACCCCCTTCGTTATGCAACGCCTTCAGGTACCGGTTCAGGTACTGGTTTATGCCGGACTCTTTGTCTGCGCTCAATATCTGGTTAACTGGCTGCACCTGCCGCTCCCGGCAAATCTGGTCGGCATGCTGATGCTGCTGGCGCTTATCGTCTGTCGGATTATCCCGCTGAAGTGGGTGCGCGCCGGCGCCCGCTGGCTGCTGGCAGAAATGCTGCTGTTCTTCGTGCCGGCGGTGGTGGCGGTGGTCAACTACACCCAGCTGCTGATGGTGGATGGCTGGCGTATTCTGCTGGTGATCGCGCTGAGCACGACGCTGGTGCTGGGCGCCACGGCGTGGGTGGTGGATAAAGTTTATCGCTATGAAATCAGTAGGATGAAGCATGAGTGATCTCCATCTGAGCATTCTGTGCCTGATCGTGACGCTGGTGCTCTATTTTGCCAATAAACGCCTCTATCGCCGCTTTCACAAGCTGCCGCTGATGCCGCTGGTTTTTACCCCGATCCTGCTGGTGCTGATTCTGGTCTTTGGCCATATTTCATATCAAAGCTATATGGGCGAAGCCCACTGGCTGCTGTGGCTGCTGGGGCCGGCGACCATCGCTTTCGCCGTGCCGGTGTATGACAACCTGGCGATTATTAAACGCCACTGGATGTCGCTGAGCGCCGGGGTGGTGACGGCCTCAATCGTGGCGGTCTGCAGCTCGGTCTGGCTGGCGCGCCTGTTCACCCTTTCTGATGAGATTCAGCGCAGCCTGGCGGTGCGTTCGGTCACCACGCCTTTTGCGCTGGCCGCGGCCCGGCCTCTCGGCGGTCAGCCGGATCTGGTCGCGCTGTTCGTGGTGGTCACCGGGGTCTTTGGCATGGCGATCGGCGATGTGCTGTTTTTGCGCCTGTCGATTCGTGAAGGGATGGCGAAAGGGGCGGGCTTTGGCGCCGCCTCGCACGGTGCCGGGACCGCGCGCTCCTACGAGCTCGGGCCGCAGGAGGGCGTTGTCGCCAGCCTGGTGATGATGCTGTCTGGAGTGGTGATGGTGCTGGCGGCGCCGCTGGTGCGCCTGCTGATGTTCTGATGAACCCCGGCCGAACGGCCGGGGTTAAGCGGCTTAATGCGCCTGGCCGCGTTCGATACCGATACCGGTCTGTGAACGGATAAACTGGGCGCGGAACCGCTCGCGTTCGCGCTGCCCTTCCGCCGAGTTATCGGTGGCGGAGAAGAACCAGATACCGATAAAGGCAACGGCAATCGAGAACAGTGCCGGATACTCGTACGGGAAGACCGCCTTCGCATGGCCGAGGATCTGTACCCAAATTGTCGGGCCGAGGATCATCAGGATGACGGCGGTCAGCAGCCCCAGCCAGCCGCCAATCATCGCCCCGCGGGTGGTCAACTTCGACCAGTACATCGACAGCAGAATGATAGGGAAGTTACAGCTGGCGGCAATCGAGAACGCCAGTCCGACCATAAAGGCAATGTTCTGATTTTCGAACAGGATCCCCAGCAGAATGGCGACCACGCCGAGGATCAGCACGGTGATTTTCGATACCCGCAGCTCGTCGCGCTCGCTGGCGCCCTTACGGAAGACGTTGGCGTACAGGTCGTGGGAGACCGCCGAGGCCCCGGCCAGGGTGAGGCCTGCAACCACCGCAAGAATGGTGGCGAAGGCCACGGCCGAAATAAAGCCGAGGAACAGATTACCGCCCACTGCGTCAGCGAGGTGCACCGCCGCCATGTTGTTACCGCCTATAAGCGCGCCCGCAGCGTCTTTAAACGCCGGATTGGCGCCCACCAGCATGATCGCGCCGAAGCCGATAATAAAGGTCAGGATGTAGAAGTAGCCCATAAAACCGGTGGCGTAGAATACGCTTTTACGCGCTTCGCGCGCATCGCTCACGGTGAAGAAGCGCATCAGAATATGCGGCAGACCGGCGGTACCGAACATCAGCCCCAGCCCCAGCGACAGCGCCGATATCGGGTCTTTCACCAGTCCGCCAGGGCTCATGATCGCCACCCCTTTTGGATGGACCGCCATCGCTTCGCTGAACAGGTTATTGAAGCTGAAGCCGACGTGCTTCATGACCATAAAGGCCATAAAGCTGGCGCCGCACAGCAGCAGAACCGCCTTAATGATCTGTACCCAGGTGGTTGCCAGCATGCCGCCAAACAGCACGTACAGCACCATCAGCACGCCGACCAGCACCACCGCAACGTGGTAGTTAAGGCCGAACAGCAGCTGGATAAGCTTGCCCGCGCCGACCATCTGCGCAATCAGGTACAGCGCCACCACCACCAGCGAACCGCAGGCGGAGAGGGTACGGATTGGCCCCTGCTTCAGGCGATAGGAGGCGACGTCGGCAAAGGTATAGCGTCCGAGGTTGCGCAGGCGTTCGGCAATCAGGAACAGAATAATCGGCCAGCCGACCAGGAAGCCGAGGGAGTAAATCAGCCCATCGTAGCCGGAGGTATAAACCAGCGCGGAAATCCCGAGGAAGGAGGCGGCGGACATAAAGTCGCCGGCAATTGCCAGCCCGTTCTGGAAGCCGGTGATATTCCCCCCGGCGGTATAGTAATCGCTGCGCGAGCGTACCCGTTTTGACGCCCAGTAAGTGATATAGAGCGTGAGGGCGACGAAGATCAGGAACATGATAATCGCCTGCCAGTTTGTCGGCTGGCGCTGGACCGCGCCGGCGATCGTATCGGCCGCGTTTGCGGCAGCCGGGAGCGTGGCGGCAAGCGCCGTCAGAACTTTCTTCATGATGCCTGCACCTCTTTGAGAATGCTTTTCGTCAGACGATCGAATTCGCCGTTGGCCCGCCACACGTAAACGCCGGTGAGCAGGAAGGAGATAACGATGACGCCGATGCCGATGGGGATGCCGCGGGTGACGCTGGTTCCCGCGTGCAGCGGCGTACCCAGCCAGCCGGGGGCAAAGGCGATAAGCAAAATGAAGCCGACATAGATAACCAGCATGATCAGTGACAAAATGGCGGCAAACCTTTGCCGGGTTGCAACTAACTCCCTGAAATTCGCACTATTTTCTATCCGCTGACAAATTTGATCATTCATCTTAGCGTCTCCAGAGGTATTCCTTTCGTCATCCACGCGCGAGACGTCGGCAGCACGCGTCCGCCCGACGGTTAACCGTCGGGAATCTGCCTGCTTACCGCTTTCCTGCTGCCTGGAATCCTTAGGAAGGTTTTATGTTTATCTCCTCTCCCCGATGGGGGAGAGGGTGTAGGGATTCAGTACGTATTTACGACGGCATTGCGATGGACTGCTTCTCTTCGAGCAGTTTTTCCACCACGCCAGGATCGGCGAGCGTTGAGGTATCGCCGAGGTTGCTGGTGTCACCGGCGGCAATCTTGCGCAGGATGCGGCGCATGATTTTACCGGAGCGGGTTTTCGGTAACGAATCGGTCCAGTGCAGCACGTCCGGGGTGGCCAGCGGGCCTATCTCTTTACGCACCCAGTTGCGCACTTCCGCGTACAGCTCCGGCGTCGGCTCTTCACCGTGATTCAGCGTCACGTAGGCGTAAATGGCCTGACCTTTGATGTTATGCGGGATGCCGACCACCGCCGCTTCGGCGATTTTCGGGTGTGAGACCAGCGCCGATTCAATTTCGGCGGTGCCCAGACGGTGGCCGGAAACGTTCAGCACGTCGTCCACGCGGCCGGTTATCCAGTAGTAGCCATCCTCGTCACGACGCGCGCCGTCGCCGCTGAAGTACATGTTTTTAAAGGTGGAGAAGTAGGTTTGCTCGAAGCGCTCGTGGTCGCCGAACAGGGTACGCGCCTGGCCAGGCCAGGAGTCGGCGATGGCCAGGTTGCCCTCGGTGGCCCCTTCCAGCGGCGTGCCTTCGTTATCGACGATGACCGGCTGAACGCCGAAGAACGGACGGGTGGCGGAGCCGGCCTTCAGTTCAATCGCGCCCGGCAGCGGGGTGATCATAAAGCCGCCGGTTTCGGTCTGCCACCAGGTGTCCATCACCGGGCATTTCTCGTTGCCGATTTTCTTCCAGTACCACTCCCAGGCTTCCGGGTTGATCGGCTCGCCGACGGACCCCAGAATGCGCAGGGAAGAGCGGTCGGTGCCTTCGATAGCCTTATCGCCCTCGGCCATCAGCGCGCGAATCGCCGTTGGTGCGGTATACAGGATGCTGACCTGGTGCTTATCCACCACCTGGCACATGCGCGCCGGAGTCGGCCAGTTTGGTACCCCTTCGAACATCAGCGTCGTCGCGCCGCAGGCCAGCGGGCCGTACAGCAGGTAGCTGTGGCCGGTTACCCAGCCCACGTCGGCGGTGCACCAGTAGATATCGCCAGGATGATAGTCGAATACGTATTTGAAGGTTGTTGCCGCATACACCAGGTAGCCCCCGGTGGTGTGCAGGACGCCTTTCGGCTTGCCGGTTGAGCCTGAGGTATAGAGGATAAACAGCGGGTCTTCGGCGTTCATCTCTTCCGGCTGGTGCTGGTCGCTGGCGTTTTCCAGCAGATCGCTCCACCACAGGTCGCGACCCTCGTGCCATTCCGTTTTGCCCCCGGTGCGCTTGAGGACGACCACGTTTTCAATGGTGGTCACGTTAGGATTTTTCAGCGCGTCATCGACGTTTTTCTTCAGCGGAATGGCGCGACCGGCACGCAGGCCCTCGTCGGCGGTGATCACCAGCCGCGAGCTGGAGTCGATGATGCGTCCGGCAACCGCTTCCGGCGAGAAGCCGCCGAAAATAACCGAGTGGATGGCGCCAATGCGCGCGCAGGCCAGCATAGCGACCGCCGCTTCGGGCACCATCGGCATATAGATAGCCACGACGTCGCCTTTTTTAATCCCGAGGCCGAGCAGGGCGTTGGCAAAGCGGCATACGTCGCGATGCAGCTCGCGATAGGTAATTTTCTTGCTCTGGCTGGCGTCGTCGCCTTCCCAGATGATGGCCGTCTGGTCGCCGCGCTCCGCGAGATGGCGATCGAGACAGTTGGCCGCCAGGTTTAGCGTTCCGTCCTCATACCATTTGATAGAGACGTTGCCTGGGGCAAACGAGGTGTTCTTCACGCGCGTATAGGGCCGCATCCAGTCGAGAATTTTTCCCTGCTCGCCCCAGTACGCGTCGGGGTCGGTCACGGATTGTTGATACTGCGCCTTGTACTGTTCCGGGTTAATCAGGCAGCTGTCCGCAATATTTGCGGGAATAGAGTGTTTATGTATTTGGCTCATGGCTTTTTTTCTCCTGTAGGTTGTTAAATATATGTCAAATAAACGTTAATAGTAGGGGCTTTGCGCGCTTTGTTTGCTATTTGGGGGACAGATCACGCATTAATTCAACTGAATGAAAATCAATCAAATGAAACTTTTAAGTGCAATAGTTCCGGCAATGAATTTATAGAAATGGAAGTTATTAAAATTTTTTTATAACAAATACTTATGCAAGATAAGTGGGGGGAATGAGCGACTTTATGCATAAAACCAGAGTAAAGGCCTGTTCTTAAAGGCTTGCGTAGCATGCCGTGCAAATGATACTCATATCCCGCGTTAAAAAACCCCATAGAGCAACGCAACACAATTCATACCCCTTTCAGTGGGCATCATTACCTCCGGTAATGATGCCTTTCATTGAGGAAGTCTGTAGTGATGAAAAAAACAAAAGTCAGCCTGGCCTGGCAAATTTTGCTGGCCCTGGTGCTGGGCATACTCCTGGGCAGTTATCTGCATTACCATGCCGAAAGCCGTGATTGGTTAATCTCGAACCTCCTGACGCCTGCGGGCGACATCTTTATCCACCTGATTAAAATGATCGTGGTGCCGATTGTGATTTCGACGCTGATCGTCGGGATTGCGGGCGTCGGCGACGCTAAGCAGCTGGGGCGCATTGGTGCCAAAACGATTATCTATTTTGAAGTGATCACCACGGTGGCGATTGTGCTGGGGATCACCCTGGCCAACGTTTTCCAGCCGGGCACCGGCATTGATATGTCGCAGCTGGCGGCGGTCGATATTTCGAAATACCAAAGTACGACGGCGGAAGTGCAAAGCCACGCGCACGGCCTGATGGGGACTATCTTGTCGCTGGTGCCGACCAATATCGTCGCCTCGATGGCAAAGGGCGATATGCTGCCGATTATCTTCTTCTCGGTGCTGTTCGGCCTCGGCCTCTCCTCGCTGCCGGCAACGCATCGTGAGCCGCTGGTGACCGTTTTCCGCTCCATTTCCGAGACCATGTTCAAAGTGACGCACATGGTGATGCGCTACGCGCCGGTCGGGGTGTTTGCGCTGATCTCCGTGACCGTTGCTACCTTCGGCTTCGCCTCCCTGTGGCCGCTGGCCAAGCTGGTGATTCTGGTCTACTTCGCGATTCTGTTCTTTGCGCTGGTGGTGCTGGGGCTGGTCGCACGGGTCTGCGGCCTGAGCATCTGGACCCTGATTCGCATCCTCAAAGACGAGCTGATCCTCGCGTACTCTACCGCCAGCTCCGAGAGCGTGCTGCCGCGTATTATTGAGAAGATGGAGGCCTACGGCGCACCGGCCTCCATCACCAGCTTCGTGGTGCCGACCGGCTACTCCTTTAACCTCGACGGTTCGACGCTATACCAGAGCATTGCGGCGATCTTCATTGCTCAGCTGTACGGGATTGACCTGTCGCTGTGGCAGGAGATTACGCTGGTGCTGACGCTGATGGTGACCTCGAAAGGAATTGCCGGCGTGCCGGGCGTCTCCTTCGTGGTGCTGCTGGCGACGCTGGGCAGCGTCGGGATCCCGCTGGAAGGTCTGGCCTTTATTGCCGGCGTTGACCGTATCCTCGATATGGCGCGTACCGCGCTGAACGTGGTGGGGAATGCCCTGGCGGTGCTGGTTATCGCCAAGTGGGAGCACAAATTTGACCGTAAGAAAGCGCTGGCATACGAGCGTGAGGTGCTGGGTAAATTTGATAAGACCGCGCAGTAAACGCGCAATGAAATAGCAAGCCCGGCGCCCTGCGCCGGGTTTTTTTTATCGTAGGGCAGGGGATTACAGATAACGGTGGTTTGGGCGAAAGCGTGTGTTGTGGCTAGCGCTGTAGCGTAAGTTCTGTGGAATGTTCCGTTCACGGTGAATCCAGCGCTTTTCTCACACCCGCTGCGGGTGAACGGCACGGGGGGCGTTTCGCCCGCCCCCCGTGGCCCCCGGCATGGCGCTGAAAACTGCCGCTGCGCGGTACGCTCCACTCCGGCTTCATCTGGCGGACCGGGCAGGACTCGACGTCCCTGTCTCGACCTGCCTCTCTGACCGCCTTATTCGTCCCATCCATGGGACTCACCCCTTCGGGGCCGACGTTAACGTCGTTCAAAAACGCTCCCGGCGTTTTTGTCCTGGCGGTCAGTCCTGGATGCGCGCCTGCGTTCCCGCCAGTTTTCTTGATGCGCCTTAACCCCCTCGCTGTCAGCCCGTAGATATCAGCAGCCAAATCATTGCTGAAGGCTTTTCAGCAATGACCATGCAGCCATGAGGCATCGGGATATGCAGCAGGGGGTTGGGCCGGCTAAAAATCGCTGAGGCGCAGGCGGCTGGCCGGGGCCGCCAGCATGGATGCTGGCGGAGGCAAGCCTTACAGGGAGGTTACCTCTTGCCGTCCCCGAATAGCCAGACGGCGGAGACGAAGGTATCGCGCAGCGACGATTTTTCTTGCCGGGATGCCGGGTCCCCAGGGCCGGGCGAAACCGGCCCTGGGCCGTTCACCTATGCCGCAGTAAACAGAAGTATGCGGGACCAATGGTGAACGGAACATTCCACGGAACATTCCACGGAATATGAACGGAACTTAAAAAACAGCTTTCGCCCAAACCACCGTAAAAAGCCATCCGGGCGTGAAGAGGCTACCCCTTGGTTATCCGCTCAAACTCCTCGCACCCGGTATCAAACCCCTCCTGGCAGCTGACGTTCAGCCAGTGCAGAGCCTTCTGCTGATTGGGCTCGATAAAGCCTTTCTCCCCCTGCTGGAATATCATCCCCGCCCAGTACTCGGCGTAGCCGGTGCGGGACAGAGAGGAGCTGCGTTTAAAATAGAGCGAGGCCGCGGCGTCATCTTCCGCAATCTGCACGCCGCTGGCGTAAATCAGCCCGAGCAGCATCTGCGCGTCAACGGCGGAGTCGCTTTCCGGATCCTGGGCCGCGTCCTGTAGCAGGGTGATGGCGTGCGTATAGTCCGGCTTGCCGGCCTGATGATTGACCAGCACCCGGGCAAGGACGATCTCCCCGGCCTTGCTTCCCGCCTGAACCGACTTTTCCGCCAGTTGCCTGGCCTGCTTGTAATCGGCGTTCTGCGGGTTGCGGATCTTCAGCTGAGCCAGCAGCGCCAGCGCATCACCATCGCCGTTTTCCGCCGACTTCTGCGCCCAGTATTCGGCCTGCGGGTAATCGCCGGAGCTGACGTAGGTATCGGCGAGATAGTACTGCGCGCGCGGGTCGCCCGATTCAGCCTGCTGTTTGTACTGACTGCCTGGTTCCATGGCGCCTGCGGCGAGGGAGACCAGCGCCAGCAATAAAGAGAGGTATTTCATTTTTTATTATCTATTAGGGATACAGCTAACAGTATAAAGGGAGGCGTAAGAGAAGAAAATGACAGGCGCTAAGCGGGCGTGATGAAACCGGGGCGATAAACGTGTCCCGCCGCTGAGCGTTGCGCCAGCGGGGGACCGATCCGTCGCCCGGAAAGGCGCGGCGCGCCCCTCCGGGAAAGCGGTCTGACTTAGCCCATCGCGCTTTCGCGCAGGCGGGCTTTTAGCTTACTGTACTCATCAATGACGTACTGTTCGGCGGCGCGCTGGTCGGCAATCCGCTCAACGTTAACCGCGCAGTACTTGTACTCCGGCGTTTTGGTTATCGGGCTCAGGTTCTCGGTCACCAGCTCGTTGCAGGCGCCAATCCACCACTGGTAGGTCATATAGACCGCTCCCTTATTCGGCCGATCGCTAACCTGCGCGCGGGTGATGATGCGGCCCTTACGCGAGTTAACCCACACCAGCGCCTCATCCTCGATACCCAGACGCGCGGCGTCGGCGGTATTGATTTGCGCATAGCCCGGCTCGTCCGCCAGCGCCGCCAGCGCCGCACAGTTACCGGTCATCGAGCGGCACGAGTAGTGGCCGACTTCGCGCACCGTTGAGAGCACCATCGGATATTCCCCGGTGAGCCTGTCGATCGGCGCAACCCAGTCGCAGGTGTAGAACTGCGCCAGCCCGTTGGGGGTATCGAACCTCTCTTTAAACAGATAAGAGGTCCCCTGGTCGGCGGCGGATTCGTCGCGGCACGGCCACATGATGTAGCCCAGCTCGCCCATCTTCTCGTAGGTGGCGCCGTAAAAGTCCGGACACAGATGGCGCAGCTCGTCCCAGATCTCCTGGGTGTTGCTGTAGTGCATCGGGTAGCCCATCCGGGTGGCGATCTCGCTGATAATCTGCCAGTCGGTTTTCAGATCCCACTGCGGCTCCACCGCTTTAAAGAAGCGCTGGAAGCCGCGGTCCGCCGCGGTATAGACGCCTTCATGCTCGCCCCACGAGGTGGAGGGCAGGATGACGTCCGCCGCTGCCGCGGTTTTGGTCATGAAAATATCCTGCACGATAACCAGCTCAAGCTCTTCAAAGGCTTTACGCACCGCCGAGAGCTCGGCATCGGTCTGCAGCGGATCTTCGCCCATAATATAGGCCGCCCGCACTTCGCCGTGCGCCGCCCGGTGCGGCAGCTCGCTGATGCGGTAGCCGGTGTGCGCCGGCAGGCTCTCCACGCCCCAGGCTTTGGCGAACTTCTCCCGGTTTTCCGGGAATTTAACGTACTGGTAGCCCGGATAGGTATCCGGCAGGGCGCCCATATCGCAGGCGCCCTGGACGTTGTTCTGTCCGCGCACCGGGTTGACCCCGACGCTCGGCCTGCCGAGGTTGCCGGTCATGATCGCCAGGCTGGTCAGCGAGCGCACGGTTTCCACGCCCTGATAGAACTGGGTGACGCCCATGCCCCACAGGATGGCCGCGGATTTGGCGCTGGCGTACATCCGGGCGCAGGCGCGGATCTCCTGAGCGCTGACGCCGGTTATCTCTTCCACCGACTCCGGCGTATAGCCTTCAACGATTTTGCGATACTCCTCGAAGCCTTCCGAGCGGCTGGCGACGAAGGATTTATCGTAGAGATCCTCTTTAATAATGACGTGGCCGATGGCGTTGAGCAGGGCAATGTTGGAGCCGTTTTTCAACGCAATATGCATATCGGCAATGCGCGCGGTTTCAATTTTGCGCGGATCGCAGACGATAATCTTCGCCCCGTTGCGTTTGGCGTTAATCACGTGATTTGCCACGATAGGGTGCGAATCGGCCGGGTTATAGCCGAAGATAAAGACGAGATCGGTATTATCAATCTCGGTGATGGCATTGCTCATAGCGCCGTTACCGACCGACTGGTGCAGACCTGCAACCGATGGGCCGTGTCAGACGCGAGCGCAGCAGTCGACGTTATTGGTGCCAATAACGGCGCGCGCGAATTTTTGCATCACATAGTTGGTTTCATTCCCGGTGCCGCGGGAGGAGCCGGTGGTCTGGATGGCATCCGGGCCGTACTTGGCCTTAATCGCGCTGAGGCGCGTGGCAACGTAGTCGAGGGCCTCATCCCAGGAGACGGACTCCAGCCTGCCGCCGCGCTGGCGGCGGATCATCGGGGTTTTCAGGCGCGGGGTGAGGATCTGGGTATCGTTAATAAAGTCCCAGCCGTAGTAGCCCTTCAGGCACAGGGTTCCCTGGTTGGTTTTCCCCTGTGCTGCCTCAGCCCGGACGATTTTACCGTTATCGACCACCAGGTTGATTTTGCAACCTGATGCGCAATACGGACAAACCGTGACGACTTTTTTCATCGGTCTTGCTCCCGTTAATCAGTTGGCGCATATGCGCTATCACGCCGTCACTATGCATCTTCTATGCCATATTTTCATTGTGGGTATTTCCCGATAATACGCCGGTTTTTTGGGCGAAGTGCTGACGAAAAGCAGGGCGTCGTCAGTTTTGACGTGTCGAAGCGGGCGGAGTTGTGACATGGGTTGAAGAAACGCTATCCGGCAATGGATTTGTCGGTGGTGGTTTGCTGAATTAATCATACAGAGATCATCCCCGGCGGGCAGAGGCAAGCTATGAAACCGGTCATTTTGGTTGTTGATGACGACAGCGCAATCTGCGAACTGCTGTGCGACGTGCTCAGCGCGCACGTTTTTGACGTGCTGGTGTGCCAAACCGGCGGCGAAGCGCTGGCGGTAGCGGCGCAGCGGGCGGATATTTCCCTCGTCCTGCTGGACATGATTTTGCCCGATACCAACGGCCTGCTGGTGCTACAGCAGCTACAGCGCAGCAGACCCGAGCTGCCGGTGGTGATGCTGACCGGTCTCGGGAGCGAAGCCGACGTCGTGGTGGGGCTGGAGATGGGCGCCGATGACTATATCGGCAAGCCGTTTAACTCCCGGGTAGTGGTGGCGCGAGTGAAAGCGGTGCTCAGACGCAGCGGCGCGCTGGCCGCTGAGAGCAGCAGCGGCGGCGGTGCGGGACTCATTTTTAACGGCTGGCGGCTGGACACCGGACGCTGTGAGCTGTTTAACCCCCAGCAGCAGCCGGTGCTGCTGACCCAGGGCGAGTACGGCCTGCTGCTGGCGCTGGCGCAGAACGCCCGGCGGGTACTGAACCGCGAACAGCTGCTGACGTTGACCCACAGCGAGAGCATTGAGGTGTTTGACCGGACGATTGACGTGCTGATCATGCGCCTGCGGCGCAAAATTGAGCTTAATCCGCATCAGCCTGCGCTGATCAAAACCATGCGCGGCCTGGGCTATGTGTTCGCCGCGGACGTTATCCACGGCGATAAGGCGGCGTAGCCGCGAAGGGGCTAACCCCGGGGCTTCCCGGGGCATCACCTGACCGATGGCGCTTACTTCACGGTCCAGCCTTTATAGGTACCAATGTTGTTTTTATCGATCATCGTCACCGGGATCAGCACCGGGGCCGTTGGCGCCGGTTTGCCCTGCAGGATGTCGTAGCCAATTTCTACCGCCTTCGCCGCCATCACCTGAGGGTCCTGGGCCGGGGTGGCGACAAACAGCGAATTCTTACGCTTCAACGCTTCTTCCCCGTCCGGACTACCGTCGACGCCAACGATAAAGAACTCGCGGCGCTGGGCCTGTTTGGCCGCCAGGTCCGCCCCGATGGCGGTCGGGTCGTTAATGGCAAATACGCCGTCGATTTTCGGATTGGCGGCCAGCAGCGAGGTCATAATTTCCAGTCCGCCTTCGCGGCTGCCCTTGGCGTTCTGGTTATACGACAGCACTTTGATATCCGGGTGGCGCTTGAACTCCGTCTGGCAGCCTTCGACGCGGTTCTGCACCGCAGAGACCGGCGGCCCGTTGATAATCACCACGTTGCCTTTCCCTTTCAGGCGGTCGGTGATGTATTTACAGGCCATTTCGCCCGCCTGGGTGTTATCGGAGGTAATCGTCGCGTCCGCGCCTTCGGCGGCCACGTCCACTGCCACCACCACGATGCCCGCGTCTTTCGCCCGCTTCACCGCCGGGCCGATGCCCTTCGAGTCGGCGGCGTTAAGGATAATCATGTCGACCTTCGCGGCGATAAAGTTATCGATCTGCGCGACCTGCTGACCGAGATCGTAGCCGCTGGAAACCAGCGTCACTTTGACATTATCTCCGGCCAGCTTGCGGGCTTCCAGCTCGGCGCCTTTGGTTATCTGGACGAAGAACGGGTTGGCCAGATCGCCGACCGTCACGCCGATAGATTTGAGTTCTTTAGCCTGGGTGAACGGCGCTGCGGCCAGCAGCGTGCCGGCACAGAGCGCGATCGCTAACGGTTTCAAACGCATATTGTCTTCCTCACTCGTAGGGTATTGGTATTGTTGTTATGCACTTTGATGGTGTCGGGTACGGTATTTGTCGATCAGTACTGCAATGATGATCACCGCCCCTTTGATCACCAGTTGCCAGAAATAGGAGACGCCCATCAGCGTCATGCCGTTATTGAGGGTGGCGATAATCAGCGCCCCCACCAGGGTACCGGTGATGGTGCCGATACCGCCGACGAAGCTGGTGCCGCCGAGGATAACCGCGGCGATGGCGTCCAGCTCATAGCCTACGCCGAGGTTGCCGTTGGCGCTGTAGAGCCGAGAAGCGCTCATCACCCCGCCCAGCCCCGAGAGCAGCCCGCTCATGCCGTAGACGAACAGCAGCACCAGCCACACCTTGATGCCGGTGAGCCTGGCGGCCTGCATATTGCCGCCCACGGCGTAGATGTGCACGCCGAGCGTGGTGCGGCGCAGAATGAACCAGCATACCGCGATGACCGCCAGGGCGATCACCACCAGCCACGGCACCGGCCCGAGGTAATCGTTGCCGATCCATTCGAAGCTGATATCGGAGTTAATCACCGTGGTGCCGTCCGCCAGCAGATAGGCGGCCCCGCGCAGCGCCGTATAGGTGCCTAGCGTGACGATAAACGGCGGCAGTCCGGCGAAGGCGACCAGCGCACCGTTGAACAGGCCCAGCAGCAGGCCGAGCATCAGCGCCGCCGGAATGGAGAGCAGGGAGAGCTCCGGCATCAGCGAGACCACCATCGCCGCCACCGCGGTGGTGCCGAGGATAGACCCGACCGACAGGTCAATCCCGCCGGTCAAAATGATAAAGGTCATGCCCGCCGCGAGCACGATGTTGATGGAGGCCTGACGGGTAATGTTCAGCAGGTTGCTCTCGGTAAAGAAGTTCGGCGCGATAAAGCCAAATACCGCGACAATCAGGATTAAAATCGGCAGGATGCCGACCGTTTGCATCAAATCGCCCATCAGCATTTTTTTCGCCGATGCTGATTTTGCCACCGGCCGGGCGGCGGTCTCTTTTTGCGTTGTCATGGTTGTTCCGCCTTAAGGTGAGAGTCGTTAACGCCGGTGGCCAGCGTCATAATGCTTTCCTGGCCGATCTCGTCGGCCTGCAGTTCGCCGACGATTGCGCCTTCGCGCATCACGTAGACCCGGTCGCTCATGCCGACCACTTCCGGTAGTTCGCTGGAGATCATCAGAATGGCCACGCCCTGACGCGCCATCTGGTTCATGATGCGGTAAATTTCGCTTTTAGCGCCGACGTCGACGCCGCGCGTGGGTTCATCGAGGATCAGAATGCGCGGGCCGATCGCCACCCAGCGGGAGATCAGCAGCTTTTGCTGGTTGCCGCCGGAAAGGCCGCCCGCCCGCACCTGCGAATGCGGGACGCGAATATTGAGCAGCGAGATGGCGTCATCGGAGATGGTCTGCGCCTTCTTGCGGTTGAGCATTCCCCAGCTGGCGTCGCGCTCCAGCGTCGCCATAGTGATGTTTTCCTGCGCCGCCAGTTCGAGAAACAGCCCCTGCTCCTTGCGGTTCTCGGTGAGGAAGCCGATGCCGAGATCGATGGCTTCGCGCGGCGAGTGGATAACCACCGGCTCGCCGTCGACTTCAATCACGCCGCCGCTCGCCTTGCGCACGCCGAAAACCAGCTGTGCCAGTTCGGAGCGGCCGGCGCCGACCAGCCCGGCGAGGCCGACGATCTCCCCGGCGTGCACCACCAGGCTGCTCGGCTTCACCTTGCTGCCGTCGGTGAGATCCTGCACCCGCAGGCGCGGCTTGCCGAGCGGGATATCGCGCTCTTTATTGAACAGATCGCTGAGCGGGCGGCCCACCATCATGCGCACCAGCTCGGAGGCGTTAAGCCTGTCGCGGGTCAGGCTGCCGACGTACTGACCGTCGCGCAGGACGCTGACGCGATCGGACAGCTCATAAACTTCCGCCATGCGGTGGCTGATATAGATAATCGCCATGCCTTCGTCGCGCAGGCGCAGAATCAGCTCAAACAGGCGCTGGGTTTCACGCGAGGAGAGGGCGGCGGTCGGCTCATCCATCACCAAAATTCGGCTGTTACGGTGCAGGGCGCGGGCGATCTCTACCTGCTGCTGCTCGGCGATAGTCAGCTTCATCACCCGATCGCTGGCCTTAAACTGGGCGCCAAGACGGTCAATCACCGCCTGGGCCTGGCTCTGCATCTCTTTGCGCTGCACCATCCCGCCGCGCGCCAGCTCGCTGCCGAGGAAAATATTTTCGGCAACGGTGAGGTTGGGCGCCAGCTGCATCTCCTGATAAATCAGCGTGATGCCTGCCGCCAGCGCGTCTTTTGGCCCTTTAATGGCGTGCGGTTTACCGTCGATCAGGATCTCGCCGCTGGTGGCGGTATAGGCGCCGGCGAGGATCTTCATGAGCGTGCTTTTCCCGGCGCCGTTCTCGCCCATCAGGGCGTGGATCTCGCCTGGCCAAACCGTCAGATCGACGCCTTTCAGCGCATAAAATTTGCCGAAGGCTTTGGCAATATTGCGCATGGATAGTACCGGCGTTGCTGGCATACAGGGTCTCCTGCGAGAGCGGTCGATAGCTGCAGTGGACCACAGGTTGATAAATGCAAAATGTCAGAAGCCGTTCATATTTGTCATATTGATGAATAGTTAATCTTGATCACAATTACGCAACGTTACTCTCCCCGTTGCCGCCGCCAGCCGTCAGGATAAACAAAAATAGCGCGGAGCCGACTATGCCATCCCATCGTTATCCGTTTTTCACCAGCGCCCGCGGACGCCTGCTTTCGTTTAACCTGCTGATGGTGGCGGTGACGCTGATGGTTGCCGGGGTGGCGATACTCGGTTTTCGCCACGCCAGCCTGCTGCAGGAGCAGGTGCAGCGGCAGACGCTGGACGATATGACCGGCAGCATGAACCTGGCCCGCGATACCGCCAACGTCGCCACCGCGGCGGTTCGGCTCTCGCAGGTGGTGGGCGCGCTGGAGTATAAAAGCGAGGCCGAGCGTCTGCTGGAGACGCAGCAGGCGCTGAAGCACTCGCTGTCCCAGCTTGCCGCCGCGCCGCTGGCGCAGCAGGAGCTGACGCTGGTCGCCAGCATTACTCGCCGCAGCAACGAGCTGCAGCAGAGCGTAGGCGGAATGCTGGAGCGCGGCCAGCGGCGCCATCTGCAGCGCTATGAGCTGCTCAGCTCGCTGTATCAAAATCAGAGCTATCTGCTCCATCTGCAGGATCTTAGCGATCGGCCCGGCGCACCGGCGATCGCTCCGCCGCGGCTGGCGGAGATGGACCGGCTGATTACCGCCGCTATCCACACCTCAACGCCGCGTTCGATAGTGCAGCAGCTGGATGAGGTGATGGGCTTCCTGCCGCCCACCAGCGCCGACCCGACGCAGGCCCTGATCCTTGCGGATTTTAAGGCCGAGCTTGCCCGGCTGGAGCCGCTGTCCGCCCAGCTGGAGGAGAGCGATCTGGCGATCGGCTGGTATATGTTCCATATCAAGGCGCTGGTGGCGCTGCTGAACAGCGATATTAATCAGTATGTCGCCAGGGTGGCGCAGGCGTCGGAGCTGCGGGCGGCGCAAAGCCATCAGGAGCTGCGCTCTATCAGCATGTTTATTCTGCTGTCGGCGCTGCTGGCGCTGGCGATCACCGGCTGCGCCGGCTGGTATATCTACCGCAATCTTGGCTCCAACCTGACCGCTATTTCACGCGCCATGTCGCGCCTGGCCCACGGCGAGAACAACGTCTCGGTGCCCGCGCTGCAGCGGCGCGATGAGCTGGGCGAGCTGGCACGCGCGTTCAACGTCTTCGCCCGCAATACCGCCTCGCTGGCCCACACTTCCCAGCTGCTGAAGGAGAAAAGTACCCTGCTGGAGACCACCTTCCACGCGATGCGCGACGGCTTTGCCCTGTTTGATAATCAGGGGCAGCTGGTGGTGTGGAATCCGCAGTATCCGCTGCTGCTCGGGCTGGCGGCACAGGATCTGCAGCGCGGCATGCACTACCAGCAGCTGCTGAGCCGGGCGGCGCCGCTGGCGGAGCACGTGCGGGCCAATCTTGCTTCACCGCTGCCGAAGCCGCAGGAGCTGCAGCTGGCGAATGACCGGACGATTGAGCTGCGCTTCAGCCCGGTGCCGGGGCGTGGGCTGGTCAACGTGGTGCTCGATCGCACCGAGCGCAAGGGGCTGGAGCAGGCGCTGGTCCATAGCCAGAAAATGAAGGCCGTCGGCCAGCTGACCGGCGGTCTGGCGCATGATTTTAATAACCTGCTGGCGGTGATTATCGGCAGCTTAGAGCTGGTTCAGCCCCACGAGGGCGACGCGGCGCGCATCTCCAGGGCGCGCAAGGCCGCCGAACGCGGCGCGCTGCTGACCCAGCGGCTGCTGGCCTTCTCGCGCAAGCAGTCGCTGCACCCGCACGCCGTTGAGATGAAGCCGCTGCTGGAGAACCTCGGCGAACTGATGCGCCACTCTCTGCCCGCGGCGCTGAGCCTTGAGATTGAGGCGCAGTCCCCCGCCTGGCCGGCGTGGATTGACGTCGGCCAGCTGGAAAACGCCATTATCAACCTGGTGATGAACGCGCGGGACGCGATGGAAGGGCGGCCGGGGGTGATAAGAATACGCAGCTGGAACCAGCGCGTGGCGCGCAGCGACGGGCGGCGGCAGGATATGGTGGCGCTGGAGGTGGTCGATCACGGCTGCGGGATGTCGCTGGAGGTGAAAGCGCAGGTCTTTGAACCCTTCTTTACCACCAAACAGACCGGCAGCGGCAGCGGCCTCGGGCTGTCGATGGTGTATGGCTTTGTACGCCAGTCCGGGGGAAGGGTGGCCATTGAGAGCGCGCCCGGTCAGGGGACGACGGTGCGCCTGCAGCTGCCGCGCGCGGCGGTACAGGCGACGGCCAGCGGGCTGCTGCCCGAGGCCGAGCAGGAAACTGGCGCCGAGCGGCTGGCGCTGGTGCTCGAGGATGAGGCGGACGTCCGCCAGACCCTGTGCGAACAGCTGCACCAGCTTGGCTGGCTGACGCTGGAAACCGCCAGCGGCGAGCAGGCGCTGCAGATGCTGGAGGCCTCGCCGGATATTGCGCTGCTGATAAGCGATCTGATGCTGCCGGGAAGGCTGAGCGGCGCGGAGGTCATTAACGAAACGCAGCGCCGCTTCCCGACGGTGGCGCTGCTGCTGATCAGCGGCCAGGATCTGCGCCCGGCGCATAATCCCGCGCTGCCGGACGTCGAGCTGCTGCGTAAGCCCTTCACCCGCGCCCAGCTGCAGCAGGCGCTGCGACAGGTTGCGGTAAATAGTGGTAGCGAGCCAACGCCGCCGCCCCCCGGGCACCGTTAAACGCCGAGGAGGATGCCGCAATAAACCGCACCGCCTGGTAAGGCAAGGGACGGCGAATATGCGTTTTTATCATGGCGATCAGCGTCTCGCGCGGAAAGTCGGGCATATCTATCACGCCGCCGCCGAGGATCACCGCATCCGGGTCGAAGAGGTTGATGCTGGTAGCGATGGCGCGGGCGGCATGGTGCAGAAGGGCCTGGACAAAGGGCTCCTCTGCGGCGTGAACAAACAGCTCGCCAAGCTCATAGCCGTGCGGCTGCAGTTCATACCAGCGCCTGAGCGCGATACCTGAACAGACGGTCTCCAGGCAGCCGGGATTACCGCAGCCGCAGGTGAGCGCGGCGTCGCCCTGCGGAATGTGCCCCAGCTCTCCCGCCACGCCGTGGGCGCCGGTCCACGGTCCGCCGTTCAGCCAGATGGCAAAGCCCATACCGGTGCCGAGATACGCGGCTAAAACCTGCTGCGCCTGCAGGCCGTTTTCCTGCACGTCGAAAGAGAGCTGCAGATTGACATCGCGGGAGAACTCGACCGAGCAGGCCAGCGAATGTTCCAGCTCATCGGCCAGCGTCCGCACTATTTCTGGCGGTAGCGGCAGGTTGGGGGTGGAGATAATCGTCCGCTTATCCTTGCCGACCAGCGCCGGTAAGCCCATCACCAGACCGCAGCAGCGTGCCTGATAGCGATCGAGCAGCTGCTGGATAAGCAGGGTGATGCCGCTGACCAGGCCGCCACCCGCCAGTACGTCGGCGGTGCGAAGCTTCTCGCAGTGCAGCGCCTCGCCCTGTGCGGTCTGCAGGCAAAAGCGGATATGGGTTGCCCCCATATCCACGCCCGCGACGACGTTAAGCCGTTTTTGCATGAGGGAATACCTCGTTTTTTGCCGCCAGAATTTGTTCAGCCATAACCTGCCACGCCTCGTGAATGTTATCGGCATGGTTAAACAGTCCGGAGGTGCCGACGATAAAGACGTCCGCCCCTGCCGTCATGAGGCTGTCATAGGTCGCCTTATTGCATGAGCCGTCGATCTCAATTTCGTAATCCAGCCCTTCGCGTTCGCGCCAGGCCTTCAGCTCGCTGATTTTAGCCAGCATCTCCGGGATAAACGGCTGTCCCGCGAAGCCCGGATCGACGGTCATCACCGTGATTTTGTCGGCTTTATGAATGTAGTACTTCATGGCCTCGACCGGCGTTTCCGGGTTGAGAATCAGCCCGACCTTCATACCGTGGCGGCGGATCTCCTCTATCAGGCGGAAGGCCTGACCGTTAATGGTCTCCGGATGCAGGGTGATAAAGTCCGCCCCCGCCTGCGCCAGCTGGCTGATGTAATCCTGCGGCCGGGTGACCATCAGATGACAATCGAGCGGTTTGCTGGCCAGCTTCTTCACCTGGCTGACGAAGAATGGCGATAGCGTCAGGTTAGGGACAAAGTGGCCATCCATAATGTCGATGTGAAAGTAATCTGCATGCTGGTCGATAAACTCAATCTGTTCTTTGAATTTCAGCAGGTCCATACACATTAAAGAGGGGGAAATTTTCATCATAAATTCCTTACTTACTGATAAGACGGTCGAGGGCGACAGCCGCGATAATTAATCCACCCATCACCACCAGCTGGTAGTAGGTTTGTACCTGGAGAATGTTCAGTCCGTTGTTGATGGTGCCGATGATCAGACCGCCGATCACCACCGAGAAAATGCGTCCCTTGCCGCCGAAGAAGCTGGTGCCGCCGATAATGGCGCTGGCGATGGCGTAGGTTTCAAAACCCATGCCGGCCAGGGGCTCCGCGGCGCCGAGGCGCGCCGTTGATACCACGCCCGCCAGCCCGGCGCAGACGCCGGAAATAATGAACACCAGCAGCATGTGGAACTTGACGTCGATGCCGGAATAGAAGGCGGAGTTTTTGTTACCGCCGAGGGCGTAGATGTTGCGGCCCAGCCGCATGCGGGTGGTCAGGAACCATAAAATGATGGCCACGATGAGCGAGAAGATAACCGGCACCGGGATCCCCAGCACGCTGGCGGCAAAGAAGTTAACGAAATCAAATGAGAAGCCGTATACCGAGTTGGCATCGGAGATAACCAGGGTGATGCCGCGGAAAATGGCGTTGGTGCCGAGGGTAATAATGAACGGATGCAGGCCTGTCCAGTTGACCAGGCAGCCGTTAATCGCTCCCAGCGCGCCGCCGACCAGCACGCCGCCAATCAGCGCCGCAAGGAACGGATCGACCCCCGCCAGCATCAGCTTGGCGGTGACCATCCCGGAAAGCGCCAGAATGGCGCCGACGGAGAGGTCGATGCCGGCCACCAGGATCGCGAAGAACTCGCCCATGCCGATAAGCACCGTGACCGAGCTCTGGACAAATATTTGCGTGATGTTGTTGGTGGTCAGAAAGTATTCCGGCGACAGCGTGCCGAAAATCGCGACGATAATCGCGAGGATAAAAAAGGTGCCGTATTTATCCCAGAACAGCGCGAAGTTAAACGGCTTTTTGCCATCGGTCTCGCCTTTTACTCTTGCGGCAGTGCCCATACCATAATCTCCTCTTCGCTCATGTCGTCGCGATTGGTCAGAATTTGCGTCAGTCGCCCTTCGCAGAACACGGCAATGCGGTCGCAGACGGTGATAATTTCAGGAAGTTCGGATGACACCATCAGAATGACTTTTCCGTCATCGGCCAGCTGGCGCATCACTTTATAAATTTCGGCTTTCGCGCCGACATCGATACCGCGCGTCGGCTCATCAAAAATGAGGACTTCGGGGTTGCAGCACAGCCATTTGGAAATAAGGACCTTTTGTTGGTTCCCGCCGGAAAGCTCGCCAATGTTCTGATCGACCGAATGGCACTTCAGCGCCAGCAGCCTGCGCTGCTCTTCCGCCGTCTTGCGCTCGTCTCCTTCGCGAAATAGCCCCATCGCGCCTTTGTAGCCGCCATGCTTCAGGCTCCGGCTGACCGCCATGTTCTGGGCGATGGAGAAATTGCCGAAGAAGCCGTTATCGCGGCGGCTCTCGGTGATGTAGCCCATGCCTTTCTTCAAGGCGTCCAGCGGCGAGCGCGGGGTGATCGCTTTGCCGTTGAGGAGGATTTCACCGCCGCTACGCCTGTCGACGCCGAACAGGCAGTCCATCAGCTCCGTGCGTCCGGAGCCCACCAGACCGGCGAAGCCGAGGATTTCGCCGCGGCTCACGCTAAAGGAGATATCGCGGACCTTTTTCTTGTCCCGGCTGGTGACGTTTTTGACCTCGAAAACCGTTTCGCTTGCGACATTTCCGGCGCTCTCTTTTATCGCGTTAAAACGGTTTTGCAGCTCGCGGCCGACCATCAGGCGGACGATCTCTTCGTTGTTGACCTCGCTGACCATTCCGCTGCAGACGCTGCTGCCGTCCTTCATCACCGTGTAGCGGTCGCAGATGCGGCGGATTTCCGCCAGCTTGTGCGAGATATAGACGATGGCGGTGCCCTCTTTGCGCAGCTGGTTCATGATCAGGAACAGGTAGTCGACCTCCTTGTTGGTCAGAGAGGAGGTCGGTTCGTCCATAATCAGCACTTTGGCATCCAGCATCAGCGTTTTGGCAATTTCCAGCATCTGCTTGTGGCTGATAGAGAGATTCGCCACCTTGTGGTCTAAATCGACTTTTAATCCGATGCGCAGCAGCATCATTGCCGCCCGTAAGCGCATCTCTTTCCAGTCGATAATATTGACGCCACAGACTTTTTTTGTCAGATGTCGGCCAATATATAAATTTTCCAGCACCGTTAATTCATCGATCACGCTGAGTTCTTGATAAATAATGCCGATACCAAGCCGCGCGGCTAATTTATGATCGAGCTTGTCATAATTAACGTTGTTAATCGTAATGGTACCTTTGGTCGGTTCATGGATCCCCGACAAAACTTTCATTAGCGTTGATTTACCGGCACCGTTTTCCCCGAGCAATGCATGTATTTCATGCGGGTAAACGGTTAAATCGACCGATTTTAATGCGTGAACCGGACCAAAGGATTTGCCGATCCCCGCCATTGAAATATATGGTGTGACCATAATCACTCCTTATTTATTCTTACCCGCTGGTAGCCATGAGGATAAAGGGAATTCAATCACCCAGCGGAAAGTTACTTCGTGACCAGAATCGAGTCCACCAGCTTAAATTCTGGCGTTGTATCCAGAGGAATGACTTTACCGGTCTTCGCGGCATCGACCATCATTTTCAGGCCCGTAGCGCCGATATTGGTCGGGTTCTGGGCGATGGTTGCGGTCATCTGTCCGGCAGCGACCATTTTGCGCGCCTCGGGAATACCGTCGGTGCCGACGACCAGTACCGTTTTGCTTTTACCGGCGTTGGCTACGGCCTGGGCAACGCCCATTGCCATCGTATCGTTCGCGCAGTAAAAGGCTTTCAGGTTGGGGTTACGCTGCAGAACATTGGTGGCGACATCCAGCGCTTTAATGCGATCCCAGTCGGCAGGCTGGCTGGAAACAAGCTTGATCTGGCCGGCTTTTTTGAAGGTCTCCGCCGCACCGCTGCGGCGGGCTTCCCCTGAGGCATTGCCGGCTTTACCTTCGATGATGGCCACTTCGCCGCCCTCAGCGCCCAGCTTGCCGATAATAAAGTCGGCCCCTTTCGCACCGACCGCGACGTTGTCAGTGGTGACGAATCCTTCAACGTTACCGCCGGCCTTCTTCAGGTTATCCATATCGATCTTTTCATCGAGGTTGACCAGAAAAATACCTTTCTTCCAGGCTTTGGCTACCGGCATGACCAGGTTTACCGAGGAGAGCGGGGCGAAAGCGATACCTTTGTAGTTCTTGTTGCTTAAATCTTCAAATAGCTGCAGCTGTGATTGAAAATCGCCTTCTGAGGGGGAGGCAAAAACATCGACGCTGACGCCCAAGGTTTTGGCCTCGTCTTCAATACCTTTTTTCATATCAACCCAAAACGGGTTTGATAACGTTTTTAATACCACAGCATAATCGGCGGCGGCGAAAGCGCTGGTGGATAGCATTACGCCCATAGCCACGCCGCTGAAAATTTTCAGATATTTATTCATAGTAGTATTCTCGGTGTAGGATACAATAATATTGATCCCACCATCGTGGGATCGGTTTTTTTATTTACTTCAGCGCGCCTGGTGAAAAGAAATCAACAATAGCGCCGGTTTTTTGCATATTTAAAGTGGCCTGTTCAATATTCAGTTGGGCGACGGAAACAAAAAAAGCATCTAATAATGTTAGTTGTAATATACGCGCAGAGGCGTTTCTGCCTAATAAGGGCGTTTCTGGTGCTGGCGAGCAAATAATAAAATCAGCTAATTTAGCAATCGGCGAATGGTAGCTGTGTGTAATACAGATAATTTTAGCCCCGTTCTTTTTCGCCAGTTCGACTGCGGATTTAATATCGCTGGTGCGCCCGGAGTGGGTGACGACCAGCACGACATCGCCTTTTTTCAATAACGAGGCGGACATCATCATGATATGTGCATCCGGATAGGTCTGGCAGCGCATGCCGATGCGCAGAAACTTGTGCTGGACGTCGGCACAGATGGCGTTCGAACCGCCCGCTCCGTACAGATCGCGCTGGTTGGCCTGGGCGAAAAAGCGCGCCGCACGATGAATCTCATCGACGTTCACGATCGACTGGCCTTCCATGATGGTGCGCAGGGTAATGTTAAACACCTTATTCACCACGTCCTGCGGCGCTTCATCAAAGGAGAGCTCGGCAGGGAGTACCTGTTCAGATTGAGAGAAATACTCCACCAGGGCGCTGCGCAGGTTACGAAAACCGCTGAAACCCAGCAGTTTGGAAACCTTAACGATCATCGCTTCGGAAACCGATAGCGCTTCCGCCACATCTTTAATGGCGGGGGCATCGCTCAGGTTGCCGGGTTTAAGCAACCACTCGACGATCCGGCTTTCATTTTCGGTCATCCCTTCTTGCTTCATACGCAACCAGGGGGCGAGACCGATACCGTTGGGGAGCGAACTGGATTCTGACTGACTCATCGCTTTCTCTTGTCCATAAAATGAAGACGACACTATATCACCACACTCCAGGCAGAAAATATACAATCAACTTCACAAAAATATAAATTTTATAAAGTTATGTTTTTTGTGAAGTCGTGATGCGTGTGGAGATGTTTGCTTTAATTAAATCAAATTTAAAACAATCAGTTATGTTTTTATTGGCCTGGTTTGCTGCTGGCGTATGCCGTAGATAGCTCGTTTTGTGCGCTTGATTTGTGAAAAATTGCCGTGTAGAAAGACGCTTAAAGGCGGTTTTTTGCGCGCTTTATCGCCGTTATTTACGGCTTAAATCACAACATCAATAGTTTTTGTAAAGTTAACAACAGGCGAGGCTAAGTATGAAAAGGATTGCCATTGGCTGCGATCACGTGGGGTTCATCCTCAAAGACGAGATCCTTATGCACCTGCAGATGCGGGGTATAGAAGCCCTGGATAAGGGGACGTGGTCGTCCGAGCGGACGGATTATCCGCGCTACGCCAGCGCCGTCGCGCAGGCCATTGTGACAGGTGAAGCGGATGGCGGGATTCTGATCTGCGGTACCGGCGTTGGGATCTCGATTACCGCCAATAAGCATCCCGGCATTCGTGCGGTGGTGTGCAGCGAACCCTATTCAGCCCAGCTTTCACGTCAGCATAACAATACGAACGTGCTGGCATTCGGCGCGCGCGTCATAGGCCTGGAGCTGGCCAAAATGATCGTTGACGCCTGGCTGGATAGTGAATTTGAAGGCGGTCGTCATCAGGCGCGAGTTGACGCAATCGCGGCGATTGAGCAGCAGCAGATTTGAGATTCCTCCGCTACTCGCGGCGACGGGCGTTGATTACCGTAGGGCCAGCCCCCCGAAGAGACTGGCCCTATGAAACGCTATTTGACCGCTTTGATCCTCTGCACCCTGTCGCTGAGCAGCCAGCTTGCGCACGCCGATCTTATTGACGACGCTATCGGCAATATTCAGCAGGCGATTAGCGACGCCTACCGTCCCGGCGATAGCCGCTCCGATGACGACGATCGCTATAACGACAGCCGCGATGATGATGGACGCTACCAGGGCAGCCGTCAGCAAAGCAGCGATCGCCAGCGGCAGTACGACGATCGGCAGCGTCAGCTGGACGATCGCCGCCGACAGCTTGACGATCGCCAGCGCCAGCTGGATCAGGATCGTCGGCAGCTGGAAAACGATCGCCGTCGGCTGGACGACGACTACTGATCCTGCCCCGATCGCGCCGCTTCCCCTGCTCGTGCCGGGGCCGGGCTTAATCCAGCACGATCTCCATACCGTCATAGCCCGCCTCAAACCCCGGCGGCAGCGCGTTGTCCATCATCCAGGCATCAAACTGGTGGCCGATATGGGTAAGAATGACCCGCGGGCAGCCCACGATCAGGTTGATGGCCCGCACTGTATTTAAATCGCAGTGGTTACGCGGGGTTTGCGGACGCGGCTCGTGGCTGCAGTCGATAATCATCGCCTGCGGCTGGTTATTGAGCAGGAACTTTAGCGTCTTCTCCGGCAGCCCGGCGGTATCCGACAGCCACGCCACGCGGCTGTGCGCCGACTCCAGCAGATAGCCGAACGTCAGCTTTGAATGGTTTAGCGGCAGCGGGGTCACCCTGAGCCCCTGCAGCTCGAACATCACAAAGGGCGCAACGGTATGGCTAAAATCCAGCAGCCCGGGATGCTTAAACAGATCGTCACAGCCGGCTTCATCCGGCGGACCAAAAACCGGGATCCGCGCGCCCACGCCCCAGCGCAGCGGGAACAGGCCCTGGACATGATCCATATGGTAATGGGTGAGCAAGATCTGCTGAAAAGTTCCGGCGGGCCAGCGCTCCATCAGCTCCGGCAGGCCGGCGTCCAGCAGGGTTACGGCGTGGTTGAACTTCACCGCCGCGCTGCAGGGGCGGCGGCGGTGGGCCTCATCAGTGCGGGCACGACGACAGGCGGCGCAGTCGCAGCCGAAGACCGGCACCAGCTGGGCGCCGCCGGTTCCGGTTAAGCGGATAGTCAGGCTCATACTCCTCCTCACAGCGCTTTTTTAAAACCAGGATGACCTGGCGTACCCTTCGCGTCGCTGACGGTCAGGCATGCTGATTCTCTTGCCTGGCGTAGCGGCGGCGCAGAAGCGTGAAGAACTGCTCCACCGATTGCCCGAGAGTGCCGTCGTTGTTGAGCGTCAGGCAGTCCGTTGGCGCGTAGCGCGCGGCGCGCTCAAGCCGCTGGGCGATCTCCGTTTCATTTTCCCGACCGCGCTGCTGCAGACGCTGGCGTAGCACGTCCGGCGTGACCTGCAGGCAGATAGGCAGCAGGGCGTCGGCGTAGCGCGCTCGGGCCTGTGCCAGATGCGCGCGGGAGCCGTTGGCCACCACGTCGAAACCGGCATGCAGCCAGAGGTCAATTTCGATGCCAATGCCGTAGTAATTATTATTGGCGTGCCAGCTCAGCGCAAAAAGCTGGCGCTCGGCGCGGCTAAAAAACTCCTGCTTGCTGAGGGCGATATGGTTCTCGCTCCCGGCGTTAAAGGGGCGCGTAATATAGCGATGCGCAACCAGCAGCTGCGAGTGCTCGCGCTGGCGGAGCGCCGCCAGCAGACTATCTTTTCCTGAGCCGGAAGGCCCCACCAGCCAAATCAGTTTCCCGGACATTAGAAGACCCTCTTTCCTTGACGCCAGACGTGGTCGATATGCACATGCTCCCCGCGGCGATGGGCCAGCACGAGGTCGGCGCGTTTACCTTCGGCAATCGCCCCGCGGTCGCCTAGCCCCAGCGCCTGCGCCGGATTTTTGCTCACCAGGCGAATCGCCTGCGGCAGCGTATAGCGGTTGCCGTCGTCATCGGCGATGCGGAAGGCGGCATCCAGCAGGCTGGCGGGATAGTAGTCGGAGGAGAGAATATCCAGCAGATTATCGGCCGCCAGCCGGTGGGCGGCGACGTTGCCGGAGTGCGAGCCGCCGCGCACGATATTCGGCGCTCCCATCAGCACGTTCATGCCGTGCTGACGCGAGGCCTCAGCGGCGGCTAGGGTAGTGGGAAATTCGGCGATCACGCTGCCAAGCTGGTGCGATTCGACGACGTGTTCACGGGTGGCGTCATCGTGGCTGGCGAGGGCAATCTTACGCTCGCGGCAGATGGCGGCGATAGTTTCGCGGTTCGGCTGTGACCAGGTCGCCGCCAGCGCCATCTGCTCCTCTTCGAAGCGGTCCATCTCTTCGTTGGTCAGATGATATTTCCCCTGGTAGTAATCGCGGTACTTGCTGCGGTCGGCGTACTGGCGCTGGCCCGGAGAGTGGTCCATCAGGGAGACCATGCTCACCGGCTCGCGGCCAACCAGCTTCTCAAACAGCGGCAGGGTGGTGTGGTGCGGCAGCTCGCAGCGCAGGTGCAGGCGGTGCTCGGCGCGGTTAACGCCGCGCTTTTGCGTCTCCTCGATGGCGTTGATCATCTTTTCCAGATTCTCCAGCCGGTCGCCGCCGTCGCGGACGTCGCCGATGGCCACCGCATCCAGTACGGTGGTGATCCCGCTGGCGACCATCAGCGCATCGTGGCTGCTCATCGCCGAGTGGGCGGGCCAGTCAACCTTCGGGCGCGGGGTAAAAAACTTGTCCAGATTATCGGTATGCAGCTCGATAAGCCCCGGCAGCAGCCAGCCGCCCTCGCCGTCGATAGCCTGCGGCAGCTGGCTCTGGCTTTCGGCAAACGCGTAAATCTTGCCCTCCTGCACCTCCAGCGAACCGTCCACCACTTCATCTTCGAGAACCAGTTTTACGTTGTTGATAATCATGCTGTTATTCCCATCGGATGCAGCCGGTCGGCTACCAGGTTGCGTATCGTTTCATCATGAAAAATGCCGACGATAGCCGCGCCGCGCGCTTTAGCCTCGTTAATCAGCTCCACCACCGCGGCGCTGTTTTTGGCGTCGAGGGAGGCGGTAGGCTCGTCGAGCAGGAGGATCGGATAGTCAACGGCGAAGCCGCGGGCGATGTTGACCCGCTGCTGCTCGCCGCCGGAGAAGGTGGACGGGGCAAGGTGCCACAGGCGTTCCGGGACGTTCAGGCGTGTCAGCAGGCGCGCGGCCTTGGCGGCGCACACTTCGCGCGGGACGCCGAGATCCAGCAGCGGCTGCATCACCACCTCCAGCGCCGAAATCCGCGGAATGACCCGCAGAAACTGGCTCACCCAGCCGATGGTGGTTTTACGCACTTCCAGCACCTTGCGCGCCGAGGCGCTCACCAGGTCAACCCACTCCTCGCCGTGGCGGATGTGAATATGCCCGGTGTCCGGCAGGTAGTTGGCATACAGCGAGCGCAGCAGGGTGGATTTACCGCTGCCTGAGTGGCCGTGCAGCACCACGCACTCTCCGGCGTTAACCGTTAGCGAAGCGTCGGCGAGCACCGGCAGGCGGACGCCGTTTTGCTGATGCAGGACAAAGGTTTTATGTACGTTTTCAACGCGGATGGCGTTCATTTGTTGCCTCATTGTGCCTGAGTTTTCCCGGAGGCGACGCGACGCGCCCGTCCGGGCTACCTGACCCAGCGAATGTGTTCGTGGGCTAGTTCTGCAAGACCGACGACACCAGCAGCTGGGTATAGGGATGGTGCGGATCGTCGAGCACCCGGTCGGTTAAACCACTTTCCACCACCTGGCCCTGCTTCATCACCAGCAGGCGGTGAGCCAGCAGGCGCGCGACGCCGAGATCGTGGGTGACAATCACCACCGCAAGGTTCAGCTCCACCACCAGGCCGCGCAGCAGGTCGAGCAGGCGAGCCTGCACCGACACGTCCAGTCCGCCGGTGGGTTCATCCATAAACACCAGCTTCGGCTGGGTGACGAGATTGCGGGCGATCTGCAGGCGCTGCTGCATACCGCCGGAAAAGGTGGTCGGCAGGTCGTCGATGCGCGACGCCGGGATCTCCACCTCTTCCAGCCAGCGTCCGGCGGTGGCGCGAATATTGCCGTAGTGGCGCGCGCCGGTGGCCATCAGGCGTTCGCCGATATTGCCCCCCGCTGAGACCTGGCGCCGCAGGCCGTCCATCGGGTGCTGATGCACCACGCCCCACTCGGTGCGCAGCAGGCGGCGGCGATCCGCTTCGCTCATCGCGTACAGCGAGCGGCTGTGGTACAGCACCTCGCCCTGCTGCGGCGCGAGGCGCGCGGAGATGGCCTTCAGCAGGGTGGTTTTGCCGGAGCCGGACTCGCCGACGATGCCCAGCACTTCCCCCGGGAACAGCTCAAAAGAGACGTCGCTGAAGCCTTTGCCCGGCGCGTAGAGGTGGGTCAGGTTATTGACCGCAAGTAACGGTTGGCTCATTTTTGTTGCGCCTCGCTCTGTTGGCGGCAGTAGTCGGTATCGGAGCAGACAAACATGCGCTTGCCGCTGTCATCCAGCACCACTTCATCAAGATAGCTGTGGCGCGAGCCGCAGATGGCGCAGGGCTCATCCCACTCCTGGACGGTGAACGGATGATCGTCAAAATCGAGGCTTTCCACCGGCGTATAGGGCGGGACCGCGTAGATGCGCTTTTCGCGCCCGGCGCCGAACAGCTGCAGCGCCGGCATCATGTGCATTTTCGGGTTATCGAATTTCGGGATTGGCGACGGGTCCATCACGTAGCGGCCGTTGACCTTCACCGGGTAGGCGTAGGTGGTCGCAATGTGGCCGAAGCGGGCAATGTCTTCGTACAGCTTGACCTGCATCACGCCGTACTCTTCCAGCGCGTGCATGGTGCGGGTTTCGGTTTCGCGCGGCTCGATAAAGCGCAGCGGTTCCGGGATCGGCACCTGGAAAATCAGGATCTGATCTTCCGTCAGCGGCGTTTCAGGGATCCGGTGGCGGGTCTGGATCAGCGTCGCGTCTTCGGTGCGCTCGGTGGTGGCGACGCCGGTCACGCGGGTGAAGAACTGGCGAATCGATACCGCGTTGGTGGTGTCGTCGGCGCCCTGGTCAATCACCTTCAGCACGTCGTTCTCGCCAATCACGCTGGCGGTCAGCTGGATACCGCCGGTTCCCCAGCCGTAGGGCATCGGCATTTCGCGGCCGCCGAACGGCACCTGATAGCCGGGGATGGCGACTGCTTTCAGAATGGCGCGGCGGATCATGCGCTTGGTTTGCTCATCAAGATAGGCGAAGTTATAGCCGGAGAGGGTATTAGCCACGTTCGTTCTCCCGTTGCAGGCGTTTCAGCAGCGCCAGTTCGGCCTGGAAATCGACATAGTGGGGCAGCTTAAGGTGCGACACGAAGCCCGCGGCCTCGACGTTATCGGCATGGGCCAGCACAAACTCTTCGTCCTGCGCCGGGCCGGCCGCCTCCTCGCCGTAGTCCGGCGCCTGGAGCGCGCGGTCAACCAGCGCCATCGCCATCGCTTTGCGCTCGCTCATGCCGAACGTCAGGCCGTAGCCGCGGGTGAAGTGCGGGGGCTCGTCTTGCGGGGCAACGAAGCCGTTGACCATTTCGCATTCGGTCATCAGCAGCTCGCCAATATTGACCGCAAAGCCCAGCTCCTCCGGAACGATCTCTACCGCCACGTAGCCGCTGCGTATTTCACCGGCAAACGGGTGGTTGCGGCCGTAGCCGCGCTGGGTTGAGTAGGCCAGCGCCAGCAGATAGCCTTCGTCGCCGCGCACCAGCTGCTGCAGGCGCGATGAGCGCGAGCAGGGGTAAACCGGTGGGCTGCGGGTAATATCGTCAGGCTCGGCGAGGGTCTGCTGCTCTGCTTTCGCCAGCCCCTGCTGGACCAGCAGGTTAAAGACGTGCGGCGTGGCTTCCGGCGGCTGCTCGGCGGTTTTCAGCGCCGGCGCCTCACCGTTGGCCAGCAGGGTAAAATCGAGCAGGCGGTGGGTGTAATCGTAGGTCGGGCCGAGCATCTGGCCGCCGGGAATATCCTTATAGACCGCCGAAATTCGCCGTTCCAGGCGCATGTTAGCGGTATTTACCGGCTCGCTGACCGCCAGTCGCTGCAGGGTGGTGCGGTAGGCGCGGAGTAAAAAAATGGCCTCGACGCTGTCGCCGCTGGCCTGCTTGAGCGCCAGCGCCGCCAGCTCGCGGTCGGCGATGCCGCCTTCGGTCATCACCCGGTCAACCGCCAGGTTCAGCTGCTGGGTAATCTGTTCAACGCTAATTTCTGGAAGCCGTCCATCGCCTCGTCGTTTGTGTTCCTGAAGGGCGTGAGCGGCGACTATCGCCTTCTCACCGCCTTTGACAGCAACGTACATTAGCAAACCTCCACGTGGGTGGTGCGCGGGATGGCCAGCAGACGTTCTCCACAGGTCAGGATCAGGTCAATGCCTAAGGGGAACGGGTGCGGGCGCTCGGTCAGTTCATCAATGATGCAGTCCGGCAGCTGCGGGGCGATCATCCGCTCTTCGGCAATGCCGGCGCCGGTCAGACGCAGCATGCGTCCGCCGCTGAGGCTCGGGAGCTGGACGATCAGCGTTACGCCGGTTTCCGGGGCGACAACGGTGCCGGCGGAGAGCTCGTTCAGCTGTTCGGCGCTGATGCGCTCGTTGGTGACGGCAAAAACCGCCTGCTGCGGCTGCTCAACCAGCGGCGCGCCGGTATGAAAACGCAGGTTCTGGCCGACAAGATCGTTATGCAGCTCTGCGGTAAACCAGACCGGCGTGTCGCGATCGGCAAGCGTCAGCAGGAGGCTGGTCGAGGCGACATTCAGCGGCTGCCAGCCGTGCTGAAGCTGCTGCAGGGAGACGATAACGCCCGGCTCGCTCATGGCTTTCAGCAGGCGACGAAAACTGTGTTGGGCATCCTGCGCCGGTAGGGTAAAGGCGGTTTGTAAGGTCATGCGTTATCTCCGCGAACCAGAGTGAAGAAATCGACCCGGCTGGCGTTGACCTCGGCGCGTCGGGCTTCAATGCGCGCGCTTCGTTGTTCTTCCAGCGGGGTAATCAGGGTTTCCATTAAGGAATGAAAGTAGTGTGGCGACTGCATCAAGGCGTCGATGGCCGCGCAGCGTTCGGCATGGGGGCGATCGCGCCCCAGTATCCAGCTGTAGCCGAGCGTGCCGTCGGCGAGGCGGATCGCCGCCCGGGTCAGGGTGGCGTCACCGGCGAAGAAACGATCGCCGATGCCCCCCATGCGCGCCTGGAGCTGCACGAGGCCGGTCTCCGGAGCGCGAATGGATTCGTACTGCGGCGCCAGCTGCAGGGTCTGCATCCGCGCCAGAAGCTCCTGCGGTTCACTGTGGGCCAGCACGGACATCCAGCGCTGGCGGGTTGCGGTATCAAAGTGCATTCAGTGCTCCATGGTGAATTCGATCATGTCCGCCCGGGTGAGGCTGACGGAGTACTCCGTCGCGTTCTGCTCGCCGGGACGGTGGTTGAGGGTTCTTACGCACAGCAGCGGCGCCATGTTGGGGATCCCCAGAATGTTGCTCTCTTTGGCCTGCGCGCGGCGGGCGCTGATTTTGGTGCGCGCGCGGGTAAGCTCGACGTCCAGCTGCTGGCGCAGAAAATCGTGCAGTGAACCCTGGCTGAAGGTTTGCAGCGCGGGCCAGAAGCGCAGGTCGGTGAAGTAGTGGTCGATCAGGCACAGCGCGACGCCGTTCACCCGGCGCAGGGTGCGCAGATGGATGACGTTATCGCCTTCGTTGATCGCGAAGGCCTCGGCGACGTGGCTGCTGGCAGGACGCAGCACCGACAGCAGCTTTTCGCTGGTCGGATGGCTTCCCTGCTCGAGTAGGTTCTGGCTGAAGCGCGCCTGGGCGTTCAGCGGATAGTCGATCGGCCGCATCAGCACCAGCACGCCGACGCCCTGACGGCGCTGAACCCAGCCGCGTTCAACCAGCTGGTCTATCGCCCGGCGCAGAGTATGGCGGTTGACCTCAAAACGGGTGGCCAGCTGCTGCTCCGCGGGCAAATAGTCGCCGCAGCGGTAGTGGTGACGAAGCTCTTGCTCTAGCCTGGCGGCAATTTCCTGATACCGGGTAGGATAACTGGTCGGATGTCTGGATAAGTACATGTCAGTCGAGCCTCACTAAGCAGAAGAAGGGATTTCCCTCTGAGAGTGGCCCGATCCTGACCTGTTTTTGTTACATTTCGGTTAAAACATAATGACCGCAGGATGAAGAGTTAGCGCAAAGGTGATGACAGGGCGGGAGAGCCCGCCCTGAGGGAGAGGCATTAAGGCTGCTTGACGACGTTCACCATCCACGGGATGCCGAAGCGATCGAAAACTTTGCCAAAACCGTGGGCCCAGAAGGTTTCCTGCCAGGTCATTTCGATACGTCCTTCTGCAGCGAGGCTGTCAAACCAGCGTTTACCTTCATCCAGATCCTGTGTATCCAGCACCAGCGTGAAGCCGGCATAGCGTTCGCTGTCACTGGTGGGGCTGTCGCCCAGCATCAGCTCGCTGCCCGCCACGCGCATGCTGGCGTGGGCGATGCAGTCGGCGGCGAGATGCTGACCGGAGGGGCAGCCGTCCTCGGCATCCTGCATATTCTGCGGCATCTCGCCGTAGGTGATCTGCTGGACAAGCTCTGCGCCCAGCGCCTGCTGGTAGAACGCGATGGCCGCAGCGCAGTTGCCGCTGAAGGCGATATAGGGGCTTAAAGACATAATCATGACCTCAGATAACGATTGACCCATTAAGCGTAGAGGGTGGTTGGCGATTTAAGCCAGGCGGCGGCGTCAGGAGGTGGATGAGGACAATATCTGGCCTGCGCCAGGCGCGATGCGCTCGGCAGTCATCGCCGATAAGGCGGGAAATAGGCGGGACGATAGCGCGGAGATATATTCGTTCATTTTCCCGGCCGGCGGGTGTGGCCGGGAAAATAACGATTCAGCGAAAAGGAAATAGCGTTAGTTCTTTTTGACGAACTCGGATTTGAGCTTCATCTGACCAAAACCGTCAATTTTGCAGTCGATGTTATGATCGCCTTCTACCAAGCGGATATTCTTCACTTTAGTGCCGATTTTCAGCATCGAAGAGCTACCTTTAACCTTCAGATCTTTAATCACGGTGACGCTGTCGCCATCGACGAGTAAATTGCCGTTGGCATCTTTCACCGTCAGCGCATCATTACCTTCCGCCGGCTCGGCATTGTTCCATTCATGGGCGCATTCCGGGCAGATAAACATGCCGTTGTCTTCATAGGTGTACTCAGAATGGCATTTAGGACACTGTGGGAGTTGCATGGCGTTCCTCATGATTACTGTATAAAACAGGCCGTTGGCCCATTAAAAGGCGGCTGATAGCCAAAAGTGATTGCTATTATAGCGCAGTGACGGCCATTTGTCGGCCACTTTTTCCGATAGTACCGCTGCGGGAATATTCTCTTTATCGATCAAAAATCAGCAATATTCGATGTGCTGCCGGAGGCGGGATATCCAAAAATAAATCACTGCCTGTGCATATTCATTGAACTTATTAATGCCGCTTGGCTCTGTAATATGGCGAACAATTTTTCGTGAAGTTGATCCCAAATTTAAACGCTGTTAGGGTAAAAAGGCGAGTTCGTAAATTCATCAGGTCTATTCGTAGCTCTATTTATTGTTTCATTTACGCCAGAGCAGGCGTCAACAGGTTCGGTTGTACGGACTGTCAGCAGACAGTGCAGGCAAACCTGCTACGCTTGAAAAGAGGAGCACAGCAATTGGCCGCTCCCAACGCACGACGCAAACGGTATTGCCGTTTGGCGGAGATCCGTGCGCTCACGGCGAAGCTTTAGAGGAAAATTATGCTTAAAAGGAAAAAAGTAAAGCCAATCACTCTGCGGGATGTGACCATCATTGACGATGGCAAGCTGAAAAAAGCGATCACCGCAGCGTCGCTGGGTAATGCGATGGAGTGGTTCGATTTCGGCGTGTATGGCTTCGTGGCGTACGCCTTAGGTAAAGTCTTCTTCCCCGGTGCCGATCCCAGCGTGCAGATGATTGCCGCGCTAGGGACATTCTCCGTTCCGTTCCTGATTCGTCCGCTAGGCGGCCTGTTCTTTGGCATGCTCGGCGATAAGTACGGTCGACAAAAGATTCTGGCGATAACCATCGTTATCATGTCGATAAGTACCTTCTGTATTGGTCTTATTCCGTCGTACGCGTCGATTGGTATCTGGGCACCGATTCTGCTGCTGCTGTGTAAGATGGCGCAGGGCTTCTCGGTGGGCGGAGAGTACACCGGCGCCTCAATCTTCGTCGCCGAATACTCGCCTGACCGTAAGCGCGGCTTTATGGGCAGCTGGCTGGACTTCGGTTCCATTGCCGGATTTGTCCTCGGCGCGGGCGTGGTCGTGCTGATTTCAAGCGTTGTCGGCGAGGAGAACTTCCTCAGCTGGGGCTGGCGCCTGCCGTTCTTCCTCGCGCTGCCGTTAGGGCTTATTGGTCTTTATCTGCGTCACGCTCTGGAAGAGACTCCGGCGTTCCAGCAGCACGTTGAAACCCTGGAGCAGGGCGACCGCGAAGGGCTGCAGGACGGTCCGAAGGTCTCGTTCAAAGAGATTGCAACCAAACACTGGCGTAGCCTGCTGACCTGTATCGGTCTGGTGATTTCCACCAACGTGACCTACTACATGCTGCTGACCTATATGCCGAGCTACCTGTCGCATAACCTGCACTACTCGGAAGATCACGGGGTGCTGATTATCATCGCGATTATGGTCGGGATGCTGTTTGTGCAGCCGGTTATCGGGATGCTCAGCGACCGCTTCGGCCGTCGTCCGTTTATCCTGATTGGTAGCGTGGCGCTGTTCGCGCTGTCGATTCCGGCCTTTATCATGATTAACAGCAACGTTATCGGCCTGATTTTCGGCGGTCTGCTGCTGCTGGCGGTGGTGCTTAACTGCTTTATCGGGGTGATGGCTTCTTCGCTGCCCGCGATGTTCCCGACCCATATCCGCTTCAGCGCGCTGGCCAGCGCCTTTAACATCTCGGTGCTGGTTGCCGGTCTGACGCCAACTCTGGCGGCCTGGCTGGTGGAAACCACGCAGAACCTGATGATGCCGGCCTACTATCTGATGGTGATTGCGGTGATTGGTCTGATGACCGGCCTGACGATGAAGGAGACGGCGAACCGTCCGCTGAAAGGGGCGACGCCTGCGGCTTCGGATATTCAGGAAGCGAAAGAGATCCTCGGTGAGCACTACGATAACATCGAAAACAAGATCGAAGATCTCGATCAGGAAATTGCCGATTTGCAGGAAAAACGTTCCCGTCTGGTGGATCAGCACCCGCGAATTAACGACTGATTAATTCGCCTGGAATGTGAAAAATGCCGCCGCGGGCCTCCCCCGGCGGCATTTTTTATGGCCGTTTAGGCCTCATTCGGCGGCAGGTTCTGTCGGCGCTGCTGGCTGAGCCGGCGGTACTGCTGCGGCGGCATACCGACGTACTTGCTAAAGGTGCTGTAGAAGCGGCTGCTGGAACGAAAGCCGGCGGTCAGGGCGATATCCAGGATAGTTTTATCGGTATCGCTGAGCAGGGCGCGGACGTGGTTAATGCGCATGGCGGTGATGTACTGCTTCATGGTCTGCTGCATCACCCGTTGAAAAATGCCCATCGCGTAGTTGGGGTTGAGCTTAACGTGTTCGGCGACCGCATCGACGGTCAGCGCCCGATCGTAGTGCGCGGCGATAAATTCGAGCATCTGGCTGACGTAAAACTGCGCGTGCCGCGAGACGCTGTGCTTGTGCGTGCGCGAGGTTTTGTTGACCAGAATCGGCTGCCAGCCTGAGAGGCTAAAGCGCTTGAGCATCAGGGCGATCTCTTCGATAGCCAGCTGGCGGATCTGCTCGTTGTCGCTGGCGAGCTCCTGCTGCCAGCGCTGGACTTCAAAGACGCTAAGCTGCTGCGCTGCGAGAGATTTAATGACCATGCCGTGGGTGACGTTGTTGATAAGCTCCCGGTCCAGCGGCCAGGACAAAAACAGATGCATCGGCAGGTTAAAGATGGCCATCTGCCGGCAGCTGCCGGGACGGGTGAGCTGATGCGGCGTACAGGCCCAGAACAGGCTGATATAGCCCTGCCTGATGCTCACCACCTCGTTGTTAATCAGATACTCCACGTCGCCGTCGAAGGGGACGTTAACCTCTACCTGACCGTGCCAGTGGCTGGTGGTCATGGCGTGCGGGGTGCGCAGCTCGATATCCATGCGCTGGTACTCCGAATAGAGCGCCAGCGGACTGCGGGTATTTTTCTCGTCGCTGCTGCTCATATGCGGGTCGGGAGGCTGCGGCGTAAGGTCTTTTTCCATAGGGCTTTGGATTCCTGAATCGTCATAGCTGCTGTTTTTTGCACCGATATGCGCCTATCTTAGCGGATCCAATCGCCCATTTTCTCTGCTTTTTCGCCATTTTGTTCCCGAAAGCTCAGATTTTGTGGCGGGTAACGGTCGATCTGAGTTTCCGGGAGTGCTCTGCCGGGAAGAGGGCAGCGCGCGGCGCGTCCGGCATGTCACTCTGCGGGTGTCTAATGACTTTACGGAGAGAGCACTATGTCTGCCCCAAAAATTACCTTTATCGGCGCTGGCTCAACGGTTTTCGTTAAAAATATTCTCGGCGACGTTTTTCAACGCCCGGCACTGAGATCGGCCCATATCGCGCTGATGGATATCGACGCCAACCGGCTGGAAGAGTCGCATATCGTGGTGCAAAAGCTGATGGACTCGGTCGGCGCTCACGGAGAAATTAGCTGCCATCGCGACCAGAAAGCCGCGCTGATGGACGCGGATTTTGTGGTGGTCGCTTTCCAGATCGGTGGCTACCAGCCGTGTACGGTAACCGATTTTGAGGTCTGCAAGCTGCACGGGCTGGAGCAGACCATCGCCGATACGCTCGGGCCGGGCGGGATCATGCGGGCGCTGCGGACGATTCCGCACCTGTGGCGCATCTGTGACGATATGACCGAGGTCTGCCCGAACGCGACGATGCTGAACTACGTCAACCCGATGGCAATGAACAGCTGGGCGATGTACGCGCGCTATCCGCATATCAAGCAGGTCGGCCTGTGCCATTCCGTACAGGGAACGGCGGAGGAGCTGGCGCACGACCTCGACCTTGACCCGGCGGATCTGCGCTACCGCTGCGCCGGGATTAACCACATGGCGTTCTACCTGTCGCTGGAGAAAAAGACGGGGGACGGCAGCTACGTCAGCATCTATCCGGATATGCTGCAGGCCTTTGCCGAAGGGCGCGCGCCGAAGCACCGCGAGAACTCACGCTGCCAGAATATTGTTCGCTATGAGATGTTCAAAAAGCTGGGCTACTTCGTGACGGAATCATCGGAGCACTTCGCGGAATATACCCCGTGGTTTATCAAGCCGGGGCGTGAAGACCTGATCGCTCGCTACCAGGTGCCTCTGGACGAATATCCGAAGCGCTGCGTGGAGCAGGTGGCGAACTGGCATAAAGAGCTGGAGACGTATAAAACCAGCGATCGCATCGACATTAAGCCCTCGCGGGAATACGCCAGCACGATTATGAACGCGATCTGGACCGGCGAGCCGAGCGTGGTGTACGGCAACGTGCGCAACGACGGGCTGATCGACAACCTGCCGCAGGGGTGCTGCGTGGAGGTCGCCTGCCTGGTGGACGCCAACGGTATTCAGCCCACCAAAGTTGGCAAGCTGCCCGCACACCTGGCGGCGATGATGCAAACCAACATCAACGTTCAGACCCTGCTGACCGAGGCGATCCTCAGCGAAAACCGCGATTACGTCTATTACGCGACGATGATGGATCCGCACACCGCGGCGGTGCTGGGGATCGAGGAGATCTATGCGTTGGTGGACGATCTGATTGCCAGCCACGGCGAGTGGCTGCCGGAGTGGGTCCGGCGTTAACTCAAACCTCAAACCTCAAACCTCAAACCTCAAACCTCAAACCAAACCCGGCCAGGCGCAGCGCCTGGCGGGCTGACGGGTTAGCTGTGGGTCAGAAAGCGCGCCAGCTGCTGGTGCAGCAGCCGGTTTTCGCGGGTCAGGCGCGCGTTCTCATCCAGCAGCGTCAGCGCCACGGCGATGCCGGGCCAGTCCAGTTCCAGCTCGCGGCGCAGGCGCACCGCGCGGTGCATGATCGTTACCGCGCTGTCATCGAACAGCCAGACCTCGGTTTGCGGCTGGCGCGGTTCAATCATCCCCAGGCCGACAATTTCGCTAAGCTCGTCCTCAGAAATGCCGGTATGCAGACAAAACTCGGTGATTGAGAACGTCACTGTCATCTTAGCCATTATGCTTTCCCCCATGTTTTACGCGGCTCAAAGCTCGCCTCTACTTCCGCGAGCTGCTGCCAGAGCGCGCTGGCTTTTTCATTTGGTTTCGGCGGCATAACGATTTTTATCACCGCAAACAGGTCGCCGGTGGCGGTTTTGCTCGCCAGCCCCTTGCCTTTGATCCGCAGGCGTTGCCCCGGCTGGCTGCCCGGGGGGATTGTCAGCAGGATGCTCTCTTTGAGGGTGGGGACCGTCACCTTAGTGCCCAGCGCGGCTTCCCACGGGGCCAGCGGCAGGACGATTTCCAGGTTATGGCCCACGATATCGAACAGCGGATGCGGGGCCAGATGGATAACCAGCCACAGGTCGCCATTCGGGCCGCCGTTTTCGCCCGGCGTCCCCTGGCCCTTCAGGCGGATGCGCTGACCATCGCTGACGCCAGCCGGGATTTTTACGTTCAGCGTTTTAGGCGTCTCGCTCTCGACCATGCCGAAAATGTTATACACCGGCAGCCTGTAGCTGATGGTTCGGGTCTGCTCGGCGAGGGTCTCTTCGAGGAACATCGCGACTTCGATTTCTATATCGTGGCCGCGTGCGGCCTGCTGGCGCCGGGCGTGGTGTGCCTGCTGGCCAAACATCGATGAGAAGATGTCGTCGAAGTCCTGCTGGCTGTAGTTCTGCTCGTGGGAGGCCTGCTGTTGGCCAAAGTGCGGGTCGTTGCGGTGCTGCCAGAGCTCGTCGTACTCGGCTCGGCGCTGCTCATCTTTCAGCACCTCCCAGGCTTCGGCAAGATCTTTAAACTGGGCTTCAGCATCGCTCTCTTTGCTGACGTCGGGGTGATATTTACGAGCCAGGCGACGGTAGGCGGTCTTAATAGTTTTGAGATCGTCCGTTGGCTTAACCCCTAAAATGGCATAATAATCCTTTAATTCCATATCGTTATCTCATCTTTACATAATGGGGTGGTAACAACTTTCCCATTAAGCTTAGGGCAAATGAGCAGGCGCGTGAGAGGAATGTGCCTGAAACTTGACGCCGTCGGGATCGACGGCGAAAGAGGGTGCGATGGGCGACCCGTCGGCCTGAATTTTACGCTAGCTTCGGCGCAGCCCTTCCGCCAGCACCAGCCCGGCGCCAACGGCCCCGGCGATGGTCGGGAGCGCGTCCGGCGCCGTGGGGAACAGGCGAATAATGGTCGGGTCGGTGACCAGCATGGCGCCGGCAATCCAGCCGATTAACGCGCCGCCGAGCAGGACAACGGACGGAAAACGATTCAGTATCGCCAGCACCAGCTTACTGCCCGCGACGATGATCGGAATGCTGATCAGCACCCCCAGCGCCACCAGCAGCAGGTGGCCTTTGCCGGCGGCGGCTACGGCCAGGACGTTATCGAGGGACATAATGACGTCCGCCACCGTGATGGTGACGGCGGTGCGCCACAGGCTGCCGGAACTGCTGACCTCTTCGTTCTCCTCCTGATTGGCGACCAGCTTGATACCAATCCACAGCAGCAGCACCGCGCCGACTATTTTTAGCCACGGTAATGAGAGCAGATAGATGGCCACGGCCAGCAGCAGCACGCGGGCCACGATGGCGCCAAAGGTGCCGATAACGATCGCTTTGGTCCGCAGGTGCGGCGGCAGCTTGCGGCAGGCCATGGCAATCACCACCGCGTTATCGCCGCCAAGCAGCAGGTCGATAGCGATGATTTGCAGCAAAATAACGGTAAAATCCTACTGAATAACTAGCTCGTTCATGCCTGACTCATCTAACCGGGAATACGCCCTTCCCGAGGATAAAAGGAGGGAAAAGCGTACCCTCGTTCGTCCGCGTTGACCACCGTTAGGGCGAATATGAACGGCGGCACGGCTGCCCTGGATTGAAAAATAAAGTTACGAATCAATGTATCGCCTGATGATTATTCGCCGGTAAAGGATGCTACTTTGTCTCAACAGACTCACCTGCCGTTTACCTATCGCAAGGATCATCCTCATGTCCGGCTCTAAAAAAATAGTGACCATCGCCTTGATTGGCGCCACGCTGCTTCCGGCCCTGGCTATAGCGGCTGACGCCCCCGCTGCCACCTTTACGCCGGAGCAGGAAGCCCGCATCGGCAAGATTGCGGCGGATTATTTAGTCGCCCATCCGGAGGTTCTGCTGCAGGCAAGCCAGAAGCTGCAGCAGATTCAGCAAGAGCAGCAGGCCAGCGCCGCGACCCAGGCGGTCATTAAGAATCAGGCCGCGCTGACGCAGGATAAAAATACGCCGACTTACGGACCGGCGGATGGCAAGGTCACGGTTATCGAATTCTTTGATTACCAGTGCATTTACTGTAGCCGTCTGGCGCCGGTGATGGCTCAGGTGATTAAGGAAAATCCGCAGACCCGTTTTGCTTTTAAAGAGTGGCCTATTTTCGGCAGCCGCTGGGAAACGTCGCTGACCGCGGCGAAAACCGGTCTGCAAATCTATCAGCAGAAGGGGGCGGAAGCCTACCTGACCTACCATAACGGGATTTATGCCACCGGGCATAACGAGGGCAAGCTGACGGCGGCGGATATTCAGCAGCAGGTGAAGAAGGTCAACTTCGACGCGAAGAAGGCCGCCGACGTTGAGCCAGCGCTTGAGGCGACTAACCAGCTGGCGCAGGCCATCGGTTTAAGCGGCACGCCGGGCGTTATCGTGATGCCGACGACCGGCGCCACGGAGGCGAATATTACCGTCTTCCCGGGCCTGGCGGATAAAGACTCGCTGGATGCGGCGATTAAGAAAGCCGGCGGTAGCTGATTGCCGGGCGGCGCCGCGGGCATGATTTAATGCGATGGCGCCGCGTTCGCTGTTCGCAAAGCGGCGTTTCTGTCTGAATCGTCCGAGCGCTATTTGGCGACAGGCTCTGGGCAGCACCGATTTAGCATGGACATAATGACCTGGAACAGCTCGTTTTTTGCCTGCTGTTCGGTGATTACGCCGCTTACGACGGCGGTGGATAAACCTTCCGCTGAGCCGATCGTCGCCAGAATCGTCGCATCGCTGAGTGGCTGCCCGCCGCAGAGCGGAGCGAACAGTTCGCGGCACTTCAGGGTAAAGGCCGCCGTGTACTCCTGCTTAATTTTTTCCAGCTCCGGCGTACCGGCCAGTGCGGCCATGACGCTGGGCATTTCGCGTCCCTGAAGCAGCACGCATTCAATGTATGACGTTGCGATCACCGACGCGAGCTTCTCCGCGTCCGGCTCCGTTTTGCGCAGGATCTCGTCCATTAGCGCCGTCTGTCGGCGATCGAACTCCCGGTAAAGGGTGGCAAAAAGCCCGGAACGGCTGTCAAAATGATCGTAAACCACCGGTTTTGTCACCCCGGCCTTTTTGGCCAGATAGCCGAGGGTCAGCGCTTCCGTCCCTTCTTCGCGAATAATACGCCACGCGACGTCCACCAGCTGTGTATGCCGCTCTTCTCTGGATAAACGCTGCCGCACAAGTGGTTCAGCCATTAGACGCATTCTCCCGTTGACATGCTTATATACCAAAGGTAAGTTACCATTGGTAGGTTACTCTTAGTATATAAGACTACTTCTGATAACGTCATCTGGCAACCGGAGTCTGCGTCATGCATGCATTAATTGTGGTATCTCATCCTCTTCCTGATTCGCTGACCCACAGCGTCGCGACGGCGATTGCGCAAGGGATTGCCGAATCCGATCCGCAGAATAGTTCTGAACTCGCCGACTTAACGCAGGAGGGCTTTAATCCGACGTTCACTGCCGAAGATATGGCGGCTTTTCACCTCACCGGTGCGACGCCCGCTGAGGTGGTTGCGGAACAGTCCCGAATCGATAAGGCCGACGCGCTGGTGCTGGTTTTCCCCGTTTACTGGTGGTCAATGCCGGGACTGCTTAAGGGCTGGATCGACCGCGTGTTTTCAAACGGCTGGGCTTATGAAGAGACGGCCGACGGCAACGTTGTCAAGAAGCTGGGCCGCCTACGGGTTCATCTGGTGGCATTAGGGGCCGCAAGCCAAAAAACCTACGATACTCACGGGTTTACCGATGCGTATAACGCGCAAATCGTGCACGGGATTTTTGACTACTGCGGCGCTACGGTGGTGAGTTCTGAGATGCTGCTGCTGCCGGATCTGGGCACGGCGGAAGCGCACCTGGAGATGGGGCGCCGACTAGGACAGGGCGTTTTTAGCCGGGGCAATAGAACCTAGTTCGATGGAGAGTCCGGCTGCAGAAACGCAAAAACCCGCCTTTTGGGCGGGTTCTTTAAATAGTGGTGCCCGGCTCGGACTAACGCCGAAGGCGTTGAACGGCGCGCTCGTCGCGCCGGCCCCGAAGGGGTGAGCCGCTGGCGGCGAATAATCGAACCTAGTTCGATGGAGAGTCCGGTTGCAGAAATGCAAAAACCCGCCTTTTGGGCGGGTTCTTTAAATAGTGGTGCCCGGCTCGGACTAACGCCGAAGGCGTTGAACGGCGTGCCTGTCGCGCCGGCCCCGAAGGGGTGAGCCGCTGGCGGCGAATAATCGAACGTAGTTCGATGGAGAGTCCGGCTGCAGAAATGCAAAAACCCAGCCATAGGCTGGGTTCTTTAAATAGTGGTGCCCGGACTCGGAATCGAACCAAGGACACGGGGATTTTCAATCCCCTGCTCTACCGACTGAGCTATCCGGGCAACGGGGCGAATTAAACCGTAATCCACTCCGCGCGTCAACCACATTTCTTGATTTTCCTGCCGATTGCTTAACTTTGCGGCAGTTTTGCATCAGAAGCCGCGTTTTGACCATAATTCACATCATCCCGTTGTCGCCCTGACGGATTTTCCAGCCGCTGACCGCAGAGATGACGTGGCGTAAGCCGGAAAGGGTGTAGTCGCCGATCACCTCTTCGTCTTCGCGCGGGGAGCTGATGGTAAGCTCCGCATCGACGCCGTGGCGGTAGGTCCCGTGGTGGCTAAAAATCGTGCCGATGAAGCATTTATCATTCAGCCAGACGGGAATATAGGCCACCGTTTCATAGATATAGTTTGAGGCGATGCCGCTGTAGTAGTTATCCGCGTCGTCGGTGGAGGTGCCGGGAGGAATGGGGCAAATCGGCGCGTCGCTATCGGTTTGCGGCTTATCTTTCAGCAGGGTGCCCTGCATAACCTCCAGCGACTTGAGTAAATCCGCCTTATCTTTGTCATTCAGCGCCGGGGTTAGCGGCTGGTCCTTCTCCGGCGAGCTGATGGTATTCAGCGTGTAGCGATAGCGAATCGTCACCGCGGGCGTCCTGTCCGTCGGGCTGAAGGGACGCAGCAGATACAGATTATCCTCGCCGAACTGGCCGTTGTACCAAAGCGCATACACCTGGCCGTTAATTCTGACCCACTGGCTCCACTGGTTGGCCCCGCGCCCGTTGAGGGAGAACAGCGCGCCGGGTACGCCGGCGTCAAAATCATCGTCGTCATCGCTATCGCTGCCGTTGACGCTATCAAAGGTGTCATCGCCGCGTTTTAAGACCCCGGTATAGCTGAATAAGCCGGTTCCGCCGACGTAGCTGTCGATAATCAAATCGCGCCTGCCGTCGTTATCGAGGTCGATAAGCGTAAAGCTGACCTTGCCATTTTCTGAATCAGCGCTGATATCTGAATGGAGAAACGCCTGCCACTCATCGTCGCTGATATCGGCGGAAGGCTTACTTTTTGACACTAAGGTATCGTCGGCATAGGTCAGCGTGAAGTTGGTGACGTGGCCGGTCAGCGGGAACTGCTCGGCGATCTTATTCAGCTCCAGCTCCGGATTGGCCTTTTGCTCTTTCAGTACTGCGCTGTACAGCGCCTTGAGCGCGCTATTATCGGCGTCTTTCTGCTGCTTAGGACGCACCTGGCTGACGAAGGTCGGCAGCATCCAGGTCCCGCCGGGCGTAATTTCGCGGCACATGCCGGTGGTATATTTCAGGCTCTGGACGAACGATTTACCGTCCCAGACCCGCTCCTCCCCGCTCACGCAGTCGGCGATGCCGCGGCCTTTGTTGAAAAACGCGATCGCGCCATCGGCATAGCTGGAGGCATCGGTGGAGATCGGCTGAGGTTTAGCCTGCGCGGCACTGTCCACCACCCACATGGCGTAACCGTCGTTATAGGCGGCCCGCCAGCACAGCGCCTGGATAAGCAAATGGCCTTTATCGATGGCGGTGGCGGTTATTTGCCGTTCCCGGGCGGGGATATCTTTGTTTTGCCAGTCGTCACAGCGGCTATTCAGCAGCGGGATCAGCTCCGGGAGGAGGCGCTGGCGCTGTTTGGCGGTCAATGGTTCGGGCTGCGCGTTGTGGAGCGTTGGGGCGGCGATAATCTCCGGGGCGGGCAGCGCGTTCAGCGTATTGCTATCGTCGGCATCGCCTTTGCGCAGCAGCGCGTCGGCGGTACCCAGGCGCTGCTGAAATTCGTCGATCTTAAGAAATATCGCGCTGCTGCCCGCGCTCGAGAGCGGCTTGCGCGCGCCGTTAAGCGAAATCTCAATGCGGCTTTCATGCTCCAGGGCCTGAATCAGCGCCGCCGTTTGCGTGCTGTCGAGACGGAAGTGGCTGTCATCTTTGGCATCCAGCGTCCCGCGATCCTGATCGTCGATCAGCAGGCGTACGGTGGCGTCAGGGGGGATATCGCGATCGGTCTGGGCAAAGGTCACCTGGCCGCTTACGCGCTGATCCGGGCCCGCGCTGCGGGTCAGCAGGACGCTGACTTCACCGAGGTTGACGCCGTAGCCCGCGGCCCGGCAGGTGCCGGTATTATCACAGGCGACTTCCCAGTCTTTATACGCGAAAGAAAAACCCTGTACGGGAGCCGCCAGCAGCGATATCGGACATAGCCCGATGATGGCAACCCAAAGGAGAGAACGCATATAAAACCCTGTCAGCATGTCGGTGAGAGGGAAATTATATGCGCGAAGGATCGGTTAAGATATCGGAATCAGGTTAGCGCGCCGCCCATTCGACACTGGGCAAAACGCAGGATGTCCTCCGCCAGGCGCTGGGCGGTATCGACGTCGGCCTGGCTGCGCTTCACCAGCAGGCGGCTCAGGCAGCCTTCGACGATAAGCTCCATCTGTTTGGCAACCATCGCCGGGTCATCCACTTCCAGCTGGGTCAGCAGCTCGTGCGTATAGGCGAGCGAAGCCTGTTTCTGCTGTTCAGCCAGCTGATGAATCGGGTGCTGGGCATCCGGATAGAAGGTGCAGGCCGCAATAAACAGGCAGCCGGGATAGCGGTGATTGCTCACGCATCGTGTCAGCGCCGCATAGCGCGCCAGCAGCTTCTGCTCCGCCGTTAGCGTCTCGTCCAGCAGCAGCTGGCGACGCCATGCGTCAACCTGATGGCTGAGATAGCGGAGGGCGTCATACAGTAGCGCTTCGCGGTCTGGCCAGAAGCGCTTGAGGTCATCGATCGGATAAGCAACGCGCTCGGCGACCATCTCCAGCGTGGTGTTAGCAATACCTTCGATTTCAAGAATTTGTATGGCTTCACCCAGAACATCTTCACGTTGCACGGTTTTCTCCTCCATTTTACCTCCTAAAGTGTCGTTCACGGTTGCCGATCGCGCAAATGGGCGCTGAATGCCGCGGCATCCATAAAGCCGGTGACGCGCTGTGCGGGCTGCTCCTCTCCCTGCGCGTTAAAGAACAGAATCGTCGGCAGGCCGAGCACCCGCAGATGCTTCAGCAGGGCGACGTCCTGCGCGCTGTTCTTCGTGACGTCTACCTGCAACAGAACGGTATCTTTCAGGGCCTGTTGCACTTCCGGTGTGCTAAAGGTGTATTTTTCGAACTCTTTACAGGCCACGCACCAGTCAGCGTACAAATCTAGCATAACCGGTCGGCCTTTAGCCTGTGCCAGCGCCCGATCGAGCTCATCGACGGTGCTGACGCGGGTAAACGCCAGGTGCGCCTGCTGTTGCGCCGTCGGCGCGTCGAACGCCCAGTCCTGCAGCGGACGAACGCTCACCAGCGCGGCGGCCAGCAGCACGATCTGCAGGATGCGCTGCCACGGACGCGTGGCGCCAAGGGAGGTGATAAAGGCCCAGCTAAAGAAGGCCACCGCCAGCAGCGACCACAGGCGCAGACCCCAGAGCTCACCCAGGATACGCTCCAGTAAAAACACCGGCAGCGCCAGGATGACAAAACCGAACGCGGTCTTCACATGGGCCATCCACGGGCCGCTCTTCGGCAGCAGACGGTTGCCAAACACGGTGACCAGAATCAGCGGTAGCCCCATGCCGAGCGCGTAGAGATACAGCGTGCCGCCGCCCAGCCACAGGTTACCGCTTTGCGCGATGTACAGCAAAATCGCGCTCAGCGGCGCCGTTGTACAGGGCGAGCAGATAAGCCCGGCAATGGCGCCCATGGCAAACACGCCGCCGGCGGAACCGCCGCGTTGGGTATTGCTCATCAGCGTCAGGCGCGTCTGCAAGGATGACGGCAGCTGCAGGGTAAACAGGCCAAACATCGATAGCGCCAGCAGAATAAAGACCGCCGACAGGCCGATCAGCACGTACGGATGCTGCAGCGCCGCCTGGAACTGCAGGCCCGCGGCGGCCACTACCATACCCAGCGCGGTGTAGGTCAGCGCCATCCCCTGGACATAGATAAACGCCAGCAGCAGCGCGCGGGCTGTGGACAGCCGGCGTTCGCCCCCGAGCACGATACCCGAGATCAGCGGATACATCGGCAGCACGCAGGGCGTAAACGCGATACCGATACCAATTAATAGCGCCCAGAGCGCGGAGAACGGAAGCTGGCTGCCATCCGTCGCGGCTGCGGGCCGCTCTGGTGCGGGGGGCGCAGCCGGCGGCCGCTCCGCGAGCGCCAGCGCCGGACGCGGTTCTACCGGGAGCGGCGGGTTAAGCTTCGGCGCGCCAACGACGGGAAGCGCCGGGCGCGCGGGAGCCTGCCCGTCGCTGGAGAGCGCCAGCGCCGCGCTGAGCGGCACCACTTTGGTTTCCGGCGGATAGCAGAAGCCGGCGTCGGCACAGCCCTGCCAGGTCACGGTCAGCGTGGCCCCTTTGGCGGCCCGGTTGAGCGTAACCGGCACGGTTAGCCGCTGGCGATAAATCTCACTTTTGCCGTAAAACTCATCGTCGTGCCATTCGCCGGACGGCAGCGATGGCTCAAGGAAAGCGGCGTCTGCGGCGCTGAGCTTGATCTGTTTGCGGTAGAGATAGTAACCCTCCTTGATTTGCCAGGTCAGGTTTACCTCGTGCTGGCTCTGCTGAAAATCAAAGGCAAAAGCCTGGTCAGCAGGCACAAAATTTGAGCGGCCGGGCGTATCAAAGAGCCCGGCGAAGGCGGACGTACTGCAGAGCAGCAGAATCAGCGTAATGATGCGTTGAGCCATGAGAGGTAATCAGTGTCTCCGTGAGTGACGGGTAAAACCAGTAATTCGGGGGTTTGATACGGGTGATGGGACTTCAGGCACTCCAGCAGCGCCTGCTGATGGGCGCGGTCGGTTTTCAGCAGCATCTGCACTTCATACTCCTGCTCCAGCTTGCCTTCCCAGTAGTAGAGGGAGGTTGCGCCCGGCAGGAGAGTGGCGCAGGCGGCCAGCTTTTCTGCCAGCACTTTGGCCGCTAAATCCTGGGCGGTCGCTTCATCCGGCGCGGTGCAGAGTACAACAACGGCATCAGGCGTAGTCATCGTGAACCTCGTATCAGCGAAAAGAGGCACTATAGCACGCAAGATGCGGGGGGATTAATGAAACGGGCCACGATGTGGCCCGAATTTAAGCAGTTTTACAGCACGATGCCGCCGATGATGAACCCCAAAATGACGCACAGGGTTATGGCGATCACTCCGGGGATCAGGAAGGCGTGGTTGAAGACGTATTTGCCGATGCGGGTGGAGCCGGTGTCATCCATTTCGACCGCCGCCAGCAGCGTCGGGTAGGTCGGCAGGACGAACAGCGCGGAGACCGCGGCAAAGGAGGCAATGGCGGTCAGCGGACTCACGCCAAGCAGCAGCGCCGCGGGCATCAGCGCCTTGGTGGTCGCAGCCTGGGAGTAGAGCAGGGTCGCGGCGAAGAACAGCACCACCGCCAGCAGCCACGGGTAGTTGTGCAGCAGATCGCCCGCCACCGCCTGGATATCAGAGATATGCGCCTTCACGAAGGTATCGCCCAGCCAGGCAACGCCCAGCACGCAGACGCAGGCGCTCATTCCGGATTTAAAGGTGCTGGCGTTCAGCACTTCGCTGGTATCGATCTTACAGGTGATGCTAATCAGCGTGGCGATGGTCAGCATGAAGACCACGATCGCTTCGTTGCGCGGCAGTACCGGGTTCTGAATCAGTCCGACGGTATCGCTGATGGCGGTAGCGTAGAACATGACCGCGACGATCCCGATCAGGAACAGCAGCACTGAACGTTTGGCGTGCGGCTTCAGCTGGAATACCTGGCTTCCGCGCAGTTTAACTTCCCCTTTTGCCAGGCGCTCCTGGTAAACCGGGTCATCTTTCAGCTCGCAGCCGAGGAAGTTACACACCACGGCGGTGATCATCACGGCAATCAGCGTCACCGGAATACAGATAGCCAGCAGCGTCAGGTAGCTGACGCCCAGCGGCTCCAGAATGCCGGCGAAAAACACCACCGCGGCGGAAATTGGCGAGGCGGTAATCGCAATCTGCGAGGCCACGACGGCAATCGACAGCGGGCGGGAGGGGCGAATGCCCTGCTCCTTCGCCACTTCGGTGATTACCGGCAGGGTCGAGAAGGCGGTGTGGCCGGTTCCCGCGAGGACCGTCATAAACCAGGTGACCAGCGGGGCGAGAAAGGTGATGTACTTCGGATGACGGCGCAGCAGGCGCTCTGCAAGGCTGACCAGGTAGTCCATGCCGCCGGCAACCTGCATGGCGGCAATCGCGGCGATGACCGCCATGATGATCTCAATGACGTCGAAGGGGATCGCGCCGGGCTTGATTTGAAAGATTAAGGTCAGGACGAGGACGCCCAGACCACCGGCGAATCCGATACCGATACCACCCAGCCTGGCGCCCAGGTAGATAGCCAGCAGGACAATGACGAGCTCTGCACCAAACATATGTTCCTTCCTTGTTTTTTAACAAGTTGATATTGAATTGTTGTGATTTCGTAAACCCAGAAAAGCAAAAAGGCATGTCATTGCTGACATGCCTTCGTTGAGTTTAACCTGAAAGCTTACTGTTCGCTTTCATCGGTAAAACGCTTTGCTTTATAGGCCGGATGCATCAGGTTGTGCGGAGAGAAAATATCGTCCAGCTCCGCTTCGGTGAGCAAACCTCGTTCCAGCACCACTTCCCGCACGCTCTTACCGGTTTCGGCGCAAATCTTGCCGACGATATCGCCATTGTGGTGGCCGATAAACGGGTTGAGGTAGGTGACGATGCCGATGGAGTTGTAAACATAGCTTTCGCACACCGCTTTGTTGGCGGTAATGCCGTTTACGCATTTTTCCAGCAGGTTATAGCAGGCGTTGGTCAGGATATGAATGGACTCGAACATCGCCTGGCCGATAACCGGCTCCATCACGTTCAGCTGCAGCTGGCCGGCTTCTGAGGCCATCGTGACGGTGGTGTCGTTGCCGATCACCTTGAAGCACACCTGGTTAACGACTTCCGGCACCACCGGGTTAACCTTGGCCGGCATGATGGATGAACCCGCCTGCAGCTCCGGCAGGTTGATTTCGTTCAGGCCAGCGCGCGGGCCGGAAGAGAGCAGGCGCAGGTCGTTACAGATTTTAGACAGCTTCACCGCCAGGCGTTTCAGCGAGCTATGCACCATGACGTAGGCGCCGCAGTCGGAGGTGGCTTCAATCAGGTCTTCCGCCGGAACAACCGGCAGGCTGCTGACTTCCGCGAGTTTTTGTACCGCCAGCTGCTGATAGCCGTCCGGGGTATTCAGGCGCGTGCCGATGGCGGTGGCTCCGAGGTTCACTTCCAGCAGCAGCTCTGCGGTACGCAGAATGCATTTTGTTTCTTCGTTCAGCAGAACGTTGAAGGCGTGGAACTCCTGGCCGAGGGTCATCGGTACCGCATCCTGCAGCTGGGTACGACCCATTTTCAGGACGTCCTGGAACTCAACGGCTTTGCTCTGGAAGCCTTCGCCCAGCTGGTTAATAGCGTCGGTTAATTTCAGCAGGGAGGCATACACCGCGATGCGGAAACCGGTCGGGTAGGCATCGTTAGTGGACTGACATTTGTTAACGTGGTCGTTGGGGTTCAGGTACTGGTATTCACCTTTCTGGTGGCCCATCAGCTCAAGACCGATGTTTGCCAGCACTTCGTTGGTGTTCATGTTGACGGAAGTACCCGCGCCACCCTGGAACACGTCAACCGGGAACTGATCCATGCACTTGCCGTTATTCAGCACTTCATCACATGCGGCAATAATGGTATTCGCGACGCCTTTAGGAATGGTTTGCAGCTCTTTGTTGGCCATGGCAGCGGCCTTTTTCACCATCACCATACCGCGCACAAACTCGGGAATATCGCTGATTTTGCTATTGCTGATGTAGAAGTTTTCAATCGCTCTCAGAGTATGAACGCCGTAGTAGGCGTCAGCTGGAACTTCCCTGGTACCCAACAGATCTTCTTCGATACGAATGTTGTTTAACATGTGAACCTTCTTTTTCAAGCTGCCAATGAATTCACCAAATACGCAGAATTTATAGGATTTAGCGCATTTTCTCGCCGAAGATTATTTCCTTAATCGGCCTGGTGCCCACGATCATATGCTGATGATAGCGAATATCAGTAATCTTGATCACTTATTATGTAGTGAGGGCTATAAGAATTATTAATCTGTGAAATGAGTCACCGCTTTGCAGTTCTTGAAAAAAATAAGCGTTTCCGCTGATTGAAAAGTCCCGTGTTAGCCCAATATTGATGGGATGCGAATAGCACATCTTATAGCTGCGGGTGCCGATAGCGGCGCACGCTAATGAAGGAGACGCCGGTGCGTTGGATTCCGTTTTTTGCCTTTTTTTTATACGTTTACATCGAAATCTCGATCTTTATCCAGGTTTCCCATGTCCTTGGGGTGCTGCTGACGCTGATTTTAGTGATCTTCAGCTCGGTGGTCGGGATGTCGCTGGTGCGCAACCAGGGCTTCAAAAACTTTATGCTGATGCAGCAAAAAATGGCGGCCGGCGAAAGCCCGGCGGCGGAAATGATCAAAAGCGTATCGCTGATTATTGCCGGCCTGCTGCTGCTGTTACCGGGCTTCTTTACCGACTTCCTCGGCCTGCTGCTCCTGCTGCCGCCGGTGCAAAAACACCTGACCCTCAAGCTGATGCCGCATCTGCGCTTTAGCCGGATGCCGGGCGGCGGCTTTAGCGCCGGTACCGGAGGAGGTGATACCTTTGACGGGGAATACCAGCGTAAAGACGATGAGCGCGACCGTCTGGACCACAAAGACGATCGCTAATCCAGCCAGCCCGGCGACCGCCGGGGGCGTGGAGTGACAAGCCGGATACGCGCAGCGCGATCCGGCTTTTTTATGGCTGGGCGCCCGGGGTTTCGCTCAGCGACCGGCGCCGGGGTAAAAGCAGCCACAGCGCCGCCAGCACCACCAGCGCGTACAGGCTTTTCCAGCCGACCATCGCCAGTAGCAGCAGGCACAGCAGGCTACCGATCGCCGCCAGCACCCGATAGCGGCCCTGCAGCAGCCGGCAGCCCGCCAGCATACACAGCAGATAAATCATAATAAAAATGCCGTTGGCGTAGACGATCAGCGCGTCGAGGTTGATATCGAGCCAGTAAATACACAGGGTGCTGATGACGCAGCAGGCCAGCACCGCATTGAGCGCGTTGCGCGGGATTTGCCGGGCCGACAGGCGGGCGAGGCGGCTCTCAGGCCTGTACTGCGCCTGCGACCAGACCAGGCGGGCGAAGCTCTGAATATAGATATTGAGGCTGGCGAAGCAGGCGAGGTAGCCAATGACGCAGGCGACCCACAGCGCCTGGACGCCGAACAGGCGCACCACGATGTCAGGCAGCGACGCGGCGGCAGCCATGCCCTCGCCGAAGGCGTGAAAATGCAGCACCAGTACCGTACAGGCCCAGTAGACGGTACCGGCCAGCAGCAGGCCAATCATCAGCGCGCGCGGAAAATCGCGTTCCGGGGATTTAAATTCTGAAGCCAGGTGGGCAAAGGCCTCGAGGCCGACAAAGCACCAGAACATGACCGAAAGCGCGGCAAAAAGCTGCGACCGATCGACATCCTGCGGTGCCGGGAAGGGGATATGCGCCGGATCGATACCGCCGCGCCACCAGATAGCGACAATCAGGGCAACAATCAGGATCGCCACCAGCGTTTGCAGATTGGCGCTCGAGCTGGCTCCGCGCGAACCCACCCACCAGATAATGGCCAGCGTTCCCAGTTCGGCGAGCAGCAGCTGGCCGTCGTGCCAGCCAAACAGGGCCTGGCTGAAGCCGGTGGCGATATGCAACGCGGCGGGTAATCCCACCGGGATCACCGACAAAAAAAGCCAGCCGGTCACGCGCTCCATGCGGGGGCCGAACGCCATATTGACGAAATGCGCCACGCCGCCGGCGCTGGGATAGTGGCGGCCGAGTACGGCAAAAACGATGGCTATCGGGAAAACCAGCAGGATCAGCGCCGGCCACGCCCACAGGCTGTTATCACCCGCAACCAGCGCGGCCAGAGCGGGAACAGCGAAGACGCCGGTGCCCAGTAATGATGTGGAAAGGAGGCCGACTCCCTGAGCCAGACCTAACTCCTGCTTCAAACCACCCATGATGCAACCCTGTCCCGAACAAAACCCGAATGGTACCACAATCGTTTTTGCTTATGACGTTTGAGCGACGCGCCGGGAGTGTGCGCCCGGGCACGCGAAAAAACTTTTTTTCAACTCGCCCCTTGAAGCGGTAAAACTCCATCCCCATCTCTCAGGTCACTAGCCGGAAAACCGTATACGGGCCGGTGTCATCCATAACTGATAATGACTTTCTCAAAGGAGAGCTATCAATGAGTATTCGTCCGTTACATGATCGTGTGATCGTCAAACGTAAAGAAGTTGAAACCAAATCTGCTGGCGGCATCGTTCTGACCGGTTCTGCGGCAGCCAAATCAACTCGTGGCGAAATCATCGCTGTCGGTAAGGGCCGCATCCTGGAAAACGGAACCGTGCAGCCGCTGGACGTGAAAATTGGCGATATCGTCATTTTCAACGACGGCTACGGCGTGAAATCTGAAAAGATCGACAATGAAGAAGTGTTGATCATGTCCGAAAGCGACATCCTGGCAATTGTTGAAGCCTAATCTGCGAACGACACTGAACATACGAATTTAAGGGAAAGATTAAAATGGCAGCTAAAGACGTAAAATTCGGTAACGACGCTCGTGTGAAAATGCTGCGCGGCGTAAACGTACTGGCAGATGCAGTTAAAGTGACACTGGGCCCGAAAGGCCGTAACGTTGTCCTGGACAAATCCTTCGGTGCGCCGACCATCACCAAAGACGGCGTTTCCGTAGCGCGTGAAATCGAGCTGGAAGACAAGTTCGAAAACATGGGCGCCCAGATGGTGAAAGAAGTTGCCTCTAAAGCGAACGACGCTGCAGGCGACGGTACCACCACCGCAACCGTACTGGCTCAGGCGATCATCGCTGAAGGCCTGAAAGCCGTTGCTGCGGGCATGAACCCGATGGATCTGAAACGTGGTATCGACAAAGCCGTCGTTGCTGCCGTTGAAGAACTGAAATCCCTGTCCGTACCGTGCTCCGACTCTAAAGCGATTGCTCAGGTTGGTACCATCTCCGCTAACTCCGACGAAACCGTAGGTAAACTGATCGCTGAAGCGATGGATAAAGTCGGTAAAGAAGGCGTGATCACCGTTGAAGACGGTACCGGTCTGGAAGACGAACTGGACGTGGTTGAAGGTATGCAGTTCGACCGCGGCTACCTCTCCCCGTACTTCATCAACAAGCCGGAAACCGGTGCCGTTGAGCTGGAAAGCCCGTTCATCCTGCTGGCTGACAAAAAAGTTTCCAACATCCGTGAAATGCTGCCGGTTCTGGAAGCCGTAGCGAAAGCCGGCAAACCGCTGGTTATCATCGCTGAAGACGTTGAAGGCGAAGCGCTGGCAACGCTGGTGGTTAACACCATGCGCGGCATCGTTAAAGTGGCTGCGGTTAAAGCACCGGGCTTCGGCGACCGTCGTAAAGCTATGCTGCAGGACATCGCGACTCTGACCGGCGGTACCGTTATCTCTGAAGAGATCGGTATGGAGCTGGAAAAAGCGACTCTGGAAGACCTGGGTCAGGCAAAACGCGTTGTGATCAACAAAGACACCACCACCATCATCGATGGCGTGGGTGAAGAAGGCGCTATCCAGGGCCGTGTGACTCAGATCCGTAAGCAGATCGAAGAAGCCACTTCTGACTACGACCGTGAAAAACTGCAGGAACGCGTTGCTAAACTGGCAGGCGGCGTTGCGGTTATCAAAGTCGGTGCAGCTACCGAAGTTGAAATGAAAGAGAAGAAAGCACGCGTTGACGATGCCCTGCACGCGACCCGTGCTGCGGTAGAAGAAGGCGTGGTTGCCGGTGGTGGCGTCGCGCTGGTGCGCGTTGCGGCTAAACTGGCTGGCCTGACTGCTCAGAACGAAGATCAGAACGTCGGTATTAAAGTTGCGCTGCGCGCAATGGAAGCTCCGCTGCGTCAGATCGTTGCCAACGCCGGTGAAGAACCGTCTGTGGTAACTAACAACGTGAAAGCGGGCGAAGGTAACTACGGTTACAACGCGGCGACTGAAGAATACGGCAACATGATCGACTTCGGTATCCTCGACCCAACTAAAGTGACCCGTTCTGCTCTGCAGTACGCGGCCTCCGTTGCTGGTCTGATGATCACTACCGAGTGCATGATTACCGATCTGCCAAAAAGCGATGCAGCTGATTTAGGCGCTGCTGGCGGCATGGGCGGTATGGGTGGCATGGGCGGCATGATGTAATCGTGCGCTCTACCCCTTAGAAACAAAGAAACCCCCGGGCAGAAATGCTCGGGGGTTTTTCTTTTTTCCGGCTTTTTAGTATAAGGTGTACATCCGGGCCAGCGCGTCCAGCTCATTGATCATGGGGAATAACATGCAGGTAAGATATTTAGCAGGGATTGTCGGCGCAGCACTACTGTTAGCGGGTTGCAGTTCCAGCAACGAACTGAGCTCAGGCGGGCAGAGCGTACGCTTTGTTGAAGATAAGCCGGGTGCGGATTGCCAGCTGTTGGGGACCGCTAGCGGCAAGCAGAGCAACTGGCTCTCCGGGCAGAACGGCGGTGAGGGTGGCTCTATGCGCGGCGCGGCTAATGCGCTGCGTAACCAGGCCGCAGCAATGGGCGGCAACGTGATTTACGGCGTCAGCAGCCCGACGCAGAACCTGCTGTCGAGCTTTGTGCCGACCGATAGCGAAATGAACGGTCAGGTCTATAAGTGCCCGAACTGATCGCTTTCCCCTCTCTCCGGTGGGGAGAGGGGAAGGAACGCCAGCTAGCTCTGTCGTAGCTGCAAATCCAGCGGCGTCTTGCTCGGCTCTCCGCCGATTTCTCGCGCCAGCTTCGGTACCATATAGCCTGATACCAGCGTCAGCAGCTCGCGCATGATGGCCCGGGCTTCTTCATCTTCGACCATAAAGTGGGCCGCGCCCTGGACCTTATCCAGCACGTGCAGGTAATACGGCATCACCCCCGCATCAAATAGCGCATTGCTCAAATTAGCCAGCGTCTGCGCGCTATCGTTGACCCCCCGCAGCAGCACGCTTTGGTTCAGCAGGGTGACGCCAGCGTGACGTAAACGCGCCATTGCCGCGCGAAACTCAGCGTCGATTTCATTGGCGTGGTTGATATGGTTCACCAGCAGTATCTGCAGCGAGGAGCGGGCGAAACGCGCAGCCAGCGCCTCGGTGACGCGCGCCGGGATGACAATGGGCAGCCTGCTGTGAATACGCAGGCGCTTGACGTGCGGGATCGCTTCCAGCTGGGTGAGCAGCCAGTCGAGCTCATGATCTTTCGCCATCAGCGGGTCGCCGCCGGAAAAAATAATCTCATCGAGCTGCGGATGGGCGGAAATATAGTCCATCGCCGCCTGCCAGTTGCGCTTATTGCCCTGGTTATCGGCGTACGGGAAGTGTCTGCGGAAGCAATAACGACAATTTACCGCGCAGCCGCCTTTAACCAGCAGCAGCGCGCGGTTGGCGTATTTATGCAGCAGTCCGGGCACCACGCTGTGCTGTTCCTCCAGCGGATCGGTGGAAAATCCGGGGGAGGCGATGAACTCTTCTTGCGAAGTAAGTACTTGACGCAAAAGGGGATCGTTAGGGTTTTCTCGCTCCATGCGGGCGATGAAAGCCCGGGGAACGCGCAGCGCAAAGAGGCGCTTCGCATCGCGCCCCGCCAACAGGTTTGCATCAGCGTCTACATTTAAAAGATGCAGCAGTTCATCAGGACTGGTCACAACATCGGCAAGTTGCGTTAACCAATCTTCTCTGGATGGGGTATTTAGGGTTACAATATGCGCCATTTTGTGGCTTAGCTACCAATTAACAATTTCAGAGGGCCTTATGGCGACTTACTATAGCAACGATTTTCGTGCTGGTCTTAAAATCATGATGGACGGCGAACCTTATGCCGTTGAAGCGAGTGAATTCGTAAAACCGGGAAAAGGCCAGGCTTTCGCCCGCGTTAAGCTGCGCCGCCTGCTGACCGGCACCCGCGTAGAGAAAACCTTCAAATCTACCGACTCCGCTGAAGGCGCAGACGTTGTAGATATGAATCTGACTTACCTCTACAACGACGGTGAGTTCTACCACTTCATGAACAACTCCACCTTCGAACAGCTGGCCGCTGACGAGAAAGCCGTTGGTGAAAGCGCTAAATGGCTGCTGGATCAGGCTGAGTGCATCGTGACCCTGTGGAACGGTCAGCCTATCTCCGTGACCCCGCCGAACTTCGTTGAGCTGGAAATCGTTGAAACCGATCCGGGTCTGAAAGGCGACACCGCGGGTACCGGCGGTAAACCGGCGACCCTGACTACTGGCGCAGTGGTTAAAGTTCCGCTGTTTGTACAGATTGGTGAAGTGATTAAAGTGGATACCCGCTCTGGCGAATACGTATCCCGCGTGAAGTAATTCACGTCTCTGACGGTTGGCGCAGCGCGTTGCTGCGCCCCCTATAGCACGCAAGGTATCGATAGCAGGCAGGGAAGATGAACAACACCTTAAAGCTTGTGGTATTGCTGCTGCTCAGCGGCGCGCTGCTGGCCGGTTGTCATACGGTTCACGGCGTGGGTGAAGATATCCGCAGCCTGGGGCACGCCATCTCTCACGCCGCCAGCTAAGCACCGCTTTCCCCCTCTCTTCTGATTCCTGCCTCCCGTATCGCTTTTTCTCTTAAAAAACGCTGAGATCCCTTCATACCGGGTCAGTTTGTCTATGCTTATAGGGCACGATAACTAAAACTGGTAAATAAGGATGACATTATGGTGAAAAAAACGATTGCAGCGTTCTTTACGGTTTTGGCTCTTTCCTCTGTGCTGACCGCATGTAATACAACGCGTGGCGTCGGTCAGGATATTTCAGAAGGTGGTAGCGCCATTTCCGGTGCCGCGAGTAAAGCTCAGCAATAGCCCCTGACGGTACGGCTGACGGTCGTACCGTTCTTCCCATCTCCTGCACCGTTGTTTATAATATCCGCGCTTTTTCACCCACCTTGCGGGACGACCCGTAAGCGTACCGCATCCGGGGACGGCCCCATCAAGGAGCCTTATGTCCTGGTTAATTTTGTTTATCGCCGGTCTGCTGGAAGTGGTCTGGGCGGTTGGTCTGAAGTACACCCACGGTTTTAGCCGCCTGATACCCAGTGCCATCACCATCATGGCGATGGTGGTCAGCATGGCGCTGCTGTCATGGGCGATGAAAACGCTGCCGGTCGGCACCGCTTACGCGGTGTGGACGGGGATCGGCGCCGTCGGCGCGGCGATTGCCGGTATCGTCCTGCTGGGCGAGTCCGCCAGCCCGATGCGTATTGCCAGCCTGGCGTGTATCGTCATTGGTATTATCGGCCTCAAGCTCAGCACCCACTAATAGTGCTGGTTGACCCAGATAAGCTTGCTCACGTCGAAGCCCTGCCGGGAGGCGATATCCAGCATCTGCTGTTTCACTTCCGGCGCGATTTTCGGCGCACGCGCCAGCAGCCAGAGATAATCCCGGTCCGGTCCGCACACCAGCGCGTAGCGATAATCTTTATCCAGCGCAATCACGTTGTAGCCGCCGTAGAAGGGGCCAAAAAAGGAGACTTTTAGCGCCGCCCGATTGGTCTCGCCGGTGAAGTAGGCCACGCCATCCGTTTTTTGCCACATGCCGCGATCGGGGTTATAGCCCTTATTGACGACGTTCAGTCCGCCGTCGTCGCGCAGGCTGTAGGTTGCGGTGACCTTTTCCAGGCCGCGCTCAAAGTTATGGTCGAAACGGGCGATTTCATACCAGGTGCCGAGATAGCGCTGGGTATCAAACGGGCTGACCACCGTCACGCCCTGCGGAGGCGTCGGGGTGCTGCAGGCAACAACCAGAAACGAGGCGGCAACAGCGGCAATCATTGGCAGCAGACGCATACTATTTTCCTTACTGGTTTTTTGCTAAGTGTAGATTCTGGCGGGGAAAAAACGGGAAAATATTCTGCAAAAGAGAGCCCGGTAACACTCCGCTACCGGGCATCGTGAGGCTTAGATAAATAATACGCCGACCAGCGTGACCACGCTCAGGATGGCGGCCAGGCCGTAGAACACCCACTTGCCGTTAGGGACGTGAATTTTCAGGTCGTGCATGGCGTGATGAATGCGGTGTAGCCCACACCACAGCGGCAGGACGATCATCAGGAAGATAAATGCCCGGCCAATAAAACTCTGGGCAAAGCCGAGCACGCGTTCGTAGCTGAAGGCGTCAGCGGGCGCCAGGCCCAGCGGCAGCAGGATACCGACCAGCAGTATCATCACCGGAGCAATAATGGCGCTCCACATGCCGCCGGCGCCAAACAGCCCCCAGAATACCGGTTCATCGGAACGTTTTGGGTTGGGATTGATCATTCCAGCCTCCTTACCAGAACAGGGCGATAAACAGGATCGCCACGGTTGCTACCGCAGTGACCACCCACAGCCCTTTAATAACCGGCTCTGGCCCCATTTTCTCGCCTTTGACAATAATATTGGCGGCTTTCGGCGCCAGCTCAAACCAGGTTTTGGTGTGCAGCAGCGCTGCACCGAGGGCGATCAGGTTGAGGATCACCACCACCGGATTTTGCAGAAAGCCAACGTATCCCGCCCAGCTTTCCGCCCCGTGCTTGAGAGCAAACAGGCCATAAATCAGGACGATGCTGAACCAGACTGCCGGTACCGCCGTTCCTTCACGCAGCATGTAGAAGCGATAAAACGGCAGCTTCTTCCACCAGGTGGACGTCATCGGCCGCACGTAGGGCTTGCGTTTAGTCGTCATAATGCACTCCTTAGCGTGGTTTCAGGGTGGCGATAAGAAAGTCTTTCGAGCTCTCTACCTTGCCCTGCTGAATGGCGGCTGCCGGGTCGACGTGCTTCGGACAGACTTCCGAGCAGTAGCCCACGAAGGTACAGGTCCAGACGCCGTTCTGACCGTTAAGCTGCGCCATGCGCTCCTTTTTACCGTGGTCGCGGCTGTCCTCGTTGTAGCGATGGGCGAGGGTGATCGCCGCCGGGCCGATAAACTCAGGGTTAAGGCCAAACTGCGGGCAGGCGGCGTAGCACAGGCCGCAGTTGATGCAGCCGGAGAACTGATGGTATTTCGCCATCTGCGCCGGAGTTTGCTTGTTTGGCCCCTGGTCCGGGGTACGCGAATTGCCGATAATATAGGGCTTAATCGCTTCCAGGCTCTCGATAAAGTGGGTCATATCGACCACCAGATCGCGCTCGATCGGGAAGTTAGCCAGCGCTTCGACCTTAATGCCCTTGGTGTATTCACGCAGGAAGGTTTTACACGCCAGCTTCGGCACCTTGTTGACCATCATCCCGCAGGAGCCGCAAATCGCCATGCGGCAGGACCAGCGGTAGCTGAGATCCGCCGCGAGGTTGTCTTTGATATAGCCCAGGGCGTCGAGCAGTGAGGTCTGCTCGTCGTAAGGAACCTCATAGAACGCGCTGTGCGGTGCGGTGTCCACTTCCGGGTTGTAGCGCACCACCTCGATTTTCAGGGTCTTCATCTCAGCCATTGGTCGTCTCCTTCTTCTCGGCTGCTTCCGATTCTGCGCCATATACGCGTTTTGCCGGCGGCAGAGTGGTGATCTTCACATCGCCGTACTCAAGGCGCGTGGTGCCATCGGCATCGCGGAATGCGAGCGTATGCTTGAGGAAATTGACGTCGTCACGCTCGGTGCAGCCTTCATCCAGGCGCTGGTGCGCGCCGCGGGACTCTTTACGCGCAAGGGCAGAGTGGGCCATACATTCCGCCACGTTCAGTCCGTGACCCAGCTCGATGGTATACAGCAGGTCGGTATTGAACACGCTGGAGCTGTCGGTAATGCGTACGCGCTTGAAGCGCTCCTGCAGCTCGGCCAGCTTATCGACGGTTTTTTGCATCAGCTCCGGCGTGCGGTAGATCCCGCAGCCTTCTTCCATCGACAGGCCCATCTCGTCGCGGATCTTCGCCCAGTTCTCGTTGCCTTCCTGATTCATGAGCTCTTTCAGGCGTTTTTCTACGTCGGCGGTCTGCGCATCCAGCGCGCCTACGTTGGCTTCTTTAGCCTCCGCCGCTCGCCTGATGGCCTGCTCGCCGGCGAGGCGGCCAAAGACCACCAGCTCTGCCAGCGAGTTGGAGCCAAGGCGGTTGGCGCCGTGAAGGCCGACCGATGAGCATTCGCCCACGGCGAACAGCCCCTTGATGCGGGTTTCACAGCTCTGGTCGGTTTCGATGCCGCCCATGGTGTAGTGCGCGGTTGGGCGCACGGGAATGGGCTCTTTAACCGGATCAACGCCGACGTAGGCCTTCGCCAGTTCGCAGATAAACGGTAGACGCTCCAGCAGCTTTTTCTCGCCTAAGTGGCGCAGGTCGAGGTAAACCACGTCGCCGCGCGGCGTTGGAATGGTGTTGCCTTTACGCCATTCGTGCCAGAAGGCCTGAGAGACCTTATCGCGCGGGCCGAGCTCCATATATTTGTTTTTCGGCTCGCCGAGCGGCGTTTCCGGGCCCATGCCGTAATCCTGCAGGTAGCGGTAGCCGTCCTTGTTGACCAGAATACCGCCTTCGCCACGGCAGCCTTCCGTCATCAGAATACCGGAGCCGGGAAGGCCGGTCGGGTGATACTGCACGAACTCCATATCGCGCAGCGGAACGCCGTGGCTGAGCGCGATGCCCATCCCATCGCCGGTGACGATGCCGCCGTTGGTGTTGTAGCGATAGACGCGTCCTGCGCCGCCGGTGGCCATCACCACCGCGTTAGCGCGGATTTGTACCAGCGAACCTTCCATCATGTTCATCGCCACCAGGCCATGCGCCTGGCCATCGTCGACCAGAATATCGAGGACGAAATGCTCGTCGAAACGCTGGATTTGCGGGAACTGAAGGGAGGTCTGGAACAGGGTGTGCAGCATATGGAAGCCGGTTTTATCCGCGGCAAACCACGTGCGTTCGATCTTCATCCCACCGAAGCGGCGGACGTTGACGCTCCCGTCCGGACGGCGGCTCCACGGGCATCCCCACTGTTCAAGCTGGGTCATTTCCGTCGGGCAATGATGGACGAAATAGTCGACGACATCCTGCTCACAAAGCCAGTCGCCGCCGGCGACGGTGTCGTGAAAATGGTACTCAAAGCTGTCATGATCCTGCGTCACGGCGGCGGAGCCACCTTCAGCCGCAACCGTGTGGCTGCGCATAGGATAGACTTTTGAAATCAGTGCGATTTTGGCATTTGGATTAGCCTGCGCTGCGGCGATTGCAGCGCGAAGACCTGCTCCGCCAGCGCCAATTACGGCAAGATCGGCTTGAAAAGTTTGCACGACATTCCTCCAGTTTTTGTTTATTTCGCCGCCGGGCTGGCGAAAATGTGTCACTGCTCCTTTATAGGTAAAGAAGTATAGCCTTAGGGTCGGTAGGGAAAATTGACGTGTTCGATTTTTTTATCGATATGTGCGGTGATTTATCAGCACTATTTATGCTTTCTGGTGGTTAAAAATTTCCGGTATGCCTTTAGGGGCCGTTGGCACAAAATTTGTCTCACTCGCCGGTTACGAGTAGACTTCGTGCCCTTGTATGAAATCGGAGAAAGTACCATGAGTGAAACGGCAACCTGGCAGCCGAGCGCGTCGATCCCAAACCTGTTAAAACGCGCGGCTGTGATGGCGGAAATTCGTCGTTTCTTTACCGACCGCGGCGTGTTGGAGGTGGAGACGCCCTGCATGAGCCAGGCAACGGTAACGGATATTCACCTGTTTCCGTTCCAGACCCGTTTCGTCGGCCCCGGCTACTCTCAGGGGATGGATCTGTATCTGATGACCAGCCCGGAATACCATATGAAGCGCCTGCTGGCCGCGGGCTGTGGCCCGGTATTCCAGCTGTGCCGCAGCTTCCGCAATGAAGAGATGGGGCGTCACCACAACCCGGAATTCACCATGCTGGAGTGGTATCGTCCGTGCTATGACATGTATCGTCTGATTAACGAAGTCGATGATTTACTGCAGCAGGTGCTGGAGTGCCAGCCGGCGGAAAGCCTCTCCTATCAGCAGGCGTTCCTGCGCCATCTTGAGCTCGATCCGCTGTCGGCCGATAAGACGCAGCTGCGCGAAGCGGCGGCGAAGCTCGACCTGAGCAATATCGCCGATACGGAAGAAGATAAGGATACGCTGCTGCAGCTGCTGTTTACCATGGGCGTCGAACCGCATATCGGCAAGGACCGTCCGAGCTTTATCTATCACTTCCCGGCAAGCCAGGCGTCGCTGGCGCAGATCAGCACCGAAGATCACCGCGTTGCGGAGCGCTTTGAGGTCTATTACAAGGGAATTGAGCTGGCGAACGGCTTCCACGAGCTGACCGATGCCCGCGAACAGCAGCAGCGTTTCGAGCAGGATAACCGCAAGCGTGCGGCCCGCGGCCTGCCGCAGCAGCCAATTGACGGCAATCTGCTGGAAGCCCTGAAGGCGGGCCTCCCGGACTGCTCCGGCGTGGCGCTGGGCGTCGATCGCGTGGTGATGCTGGCGCTGGGTGCCGAAAGCATCGGCGAGGTTATCGCCTTTACCGTCGATCGCGCCTGACCGGCCCGAGTCTCTCTTCGACCATCCCGGGTCAGAGAGCGGACCTAGCCGGCGCACGAGCCGCCGGCCAGGTTGAACCTACAGGCTGCCCGCCGTGCGGCTGGATTTCCCTGCTGAGGTCATTGCTCTGCTGCTCTTCCTGCCGTCAATGCTCTCCAGACGCATCTGGAACGGTGGGAACGGCATATCGATACCGTGTTCGCGATAGCCTGCCAGAATCAGCTTATGGATCTCGTGGCGCAGCGGCATGCGGTGACCCATCTCGGCGGCGTAAATACGCAGCTCGAAAATCTGAATCCCCTGCTGCAGATCGACGAGGAAGGCCTCCGGCGCTGGCGTATCGATAACCAGCGAACAGCGGTGGGCGGCGTTAATCAGGATCTGCGTAACCTCTTCGGTATTCGCATCCGCCGGGGCCGGCACCGTCAGCACCACGCGGGTGACGGAGTCAGACAGCGACCAGTTGATAAACTGCTCGGTGATGAACGCCTTATTCGGCACGATAATCTCTTTCCGGTCCCAGTCGCTGATGGTCGTGGCGCGGGTGTTGATGCGGGTGATGCTGCCGGTCAGATCGCGGATGGTCACCGTATCGCCAATACGTATCGGCTTTTCAAAGAGAATAATCAGGCCCGAGATAAAGTTGGCAAAGATCTCCTGCAGGCCAAAACCGAGGCCGACGCCGAGAGCCGCTACCAGCCACTGCAGCTTCGCCCACTCAATGCCAATCATCGAGAAGCCCACCAGGCCGCCAATCAGCATCAGCAGGTATTTGGTAATGGTGGTGATCGCGTAGCCGGTGCCCGGCGTGAGGTCCAGGTGCTGCAGAATCGCCAGCTCCAGCAGGGCAGGGAGGTTGCGCACCAGCTGGGTGGTGATAATCAGCACCAGAATCGCGATCAGCACTGCTCCAAGCGTAATCGGCTCGATGCTTTCAACGCCCTGTACCGTCGAGGTCGCGTCCCACAGCGAGATATTCTCGAGGAAGCCAAACGCCGAATGGATTTCTGACCACAGGACGATCACCGAGACCAGGGCGACCAGCATCAGCAGCGAGCGTACCAGCCGCAGCGACCGGATACTGATCGCATCGAGATCGATTTCACTGACTTCGATTTCCGCAGACCCTTCAGGGCTGCTGGAGTGCGCGGCCTCATCTTCGCCGCGCGCGCGTTGGGCCAGAATTTCTGCCCGGCGATGCTTGGCGCGATCGAAGGCCAGCCGGCGGCGCTGGATCAGCATCCATCGGCGGATGATGTGATAGACCACGAGCAGTAAGAACCAGATCGCCACCGACGTTTCCAGCCTGGCCAGCAGCGCCTGGGCGGTCGCCAGGTAGCCAATGGCCGCCGCCAGCATGGCAATCAGCGGCGCGCCCAGCAGCAGGTTCCACAGCATGCGGTTAACCATATTATCGCCGCTTCCCGACTTATCGAGATACAGCGGAATACCGGCATGCTTGAGGCTCAGGGTGACCAGCGCCAGCGCCCCGCAAATCAGCAGGAAGCACAGGCGGCCGAGGGAGGCCGAGAACTCACGGTCGTTGAGGTTATCGAACATGATCAGCGCAATAATCAGCGGGACGATCAGCCCGATGCTCATCAGGTAGTAGCGCATGGCCTTGGTGACCCGGCTACGCGGCCAGCCGAAGTGGGCGATAAACAGGCCGTTCGGACGCGCAAAGGTCGCGCAAACCATCACCACCCACAGCAGCGGCACCGTGGCGGTGACGCTTTCGCCGATGGCGACCGCCAGCGGGAAGGGCCAGGCGGACTGCAGGCCATAGCCGAGCGTCATCCACAATACCGGCAGCGGCGAGGCCACCAGAATCGACCAGAACACGGTGCGCAGGGTGAGCCAGAAATGATCCTGGGTTACTTTGCCCACGCGGGCGCTGGAACGCTCCAGGAAGCGGGTGAAGTGGCGACGCGAGCTGATGCTGAAACCGACCAGAATCAGCGCGCCAAACAGCGGCAGCAGCGTCTCCTTGCTGGTTAACATCATCGCGCTGGCTTTGCCGAGCTGGCTAACGGTGTCGAGAGAGACCAGGCGGCGCAGATCGTGAGCAATTTCCAGCGGCCATGAAAAACCGATAGGGCTGACGTCCGAGGTCCAGAACAGATAGCGGTGGGTCGCTTCGTTCATCTCTTTCAGGGCGTCCTCAAGCTGACCGTTGGCCACCTTGAGCTTGGTCAGCTCCAGAATCAGCGTATCGCCGCCCTGCAGCAGCGAGTTGAGCAGCTCGCTTTGCGTGCGCAGCTGCGCCTCAAGAATGCGATTCTGCTCGCTGGTCAGCTCCTGGCCGTCGGCCTGGCGCAGCTGGCGGAGCTGCGTCTGGCTGCCGAGCAGGTCCTCAAAGCGCAGCCGCTGCACCCGCAGCTGGGCCATCTCGGTATCCAGCTGCTGGGGTTTTGGTGTCTCCGGCAGGCGGGCGACCTGGGCGCGTAGCGCTTCGCCCAGCAGGCTGGAGGCGCCCAGCCACTGCGACTGCTCGCGTAGCGTATTGAGCGCCTGGCGAACCTGGAGCGTCTGGTTGGAGGCCTGACGCTGCTGGGAAGCCACCAGGTCCATGCGCTGAGCCTGCTGGTTCAGGGCCTGCGACAGCTCGCGGTTAATTTTAAACTGCGCCATCAGCTCCGGCGGCAGGTTTTCGCTGTTCTCCGCCAGCAGCTCGGTGCTTTCCAGCGCCTTTTCGGCTTCGCGCTGGCGCTGGCTGTTGAGCTGATTACGCAGAGCCTGCAGGTAGCCGTCGAGCAGCTTGCTCTGTCTTTGCGCCAGATCGGCGCGCATGCGCGACAACTCCTGGCGATTGTTGGCGGAGAGCTGCGCCAGATCCAGCTCGTTGACCAGCGCCTTCAGGCGCGCGGATTCCGCCTGCAGGCTGAGATTTTGCGCCTGCGCCAGCGGGGTATTGCTGGTCTGCGTGCCAACGCGGCGCTCAACGTCGTTCAGCTGACGGCGGGCGTCGGTTTGCTGCTGCGGAAGCTGGTTTAGCGAATCGGCGATATCGCGGGCGCGCTCCTGCTCCTGCTGGGCCTGACGGCTGGCTTCGAGCAGCTGGCTGCTGACCTGCAGGATTTCCTGATTCAGGGCATCGGTGGAGAGCGTCGTTGATACCTGGCGCGGTTCATCGGCCAGGTTGTTGATCTGCGAGCGCAGGGTCTGGAACAGCTTGGGGAAGTTATCGATAACCTGCTGGTACTGGCGCGTGCGCTCGAGGGAAGCGCTACGCTCCTCGAGCGCGTTCAGCGCGGACTGCAGCGCTTCAACGGTACCAGGCTGGGCGGGTTTTGCCGCCTTCGCCTGTTCCAGTTCCTGAGCTATCTGTTTAGCGTCGGGGGCTGTCGCTGCGTACGCCCCCAGACTGAGGCTCCAGGCCAGCAGGAAAATATATATCAGGCGCACGGCATAACCCTTTTTTTCAGCTATTGACCTTCGTCTTGCGAATCGTCGCCCAGAATGCTGGCGGCGCCTTCGGTCGTGGACATGGTCTCAACGGCGGTCGCCAGCGGCTGACCAAGCTTAGTGACGGAGAGGTTCTGCAGCTCCTCGAGTAGCTTAACCTTGCCCGGCGCAAACAGGTTGATCACCGTCGAACCGAGCTTGAAGCGACCCATCTCCTGGCCTTTCAGCAGGGCAATGGAGCCTTCATTGTCGCCCGCCGGCCAGGTCCAGCGCTTAATCACGCCTTCACGCGGCGGAGTCACGGTACCGGACCATACGGTTTCAATGCTGCCAACGATGGTCGCACCGACCAGAATTTGCGCCATCGGACCGAACTCAGTATCGAACAGGCAGATGACGCGCTCGTTGCGGGCGAACAGATTCGGCACGTTCTGCGCGGTCAGGTGGTTAACGGAGAACAGATCGCCCGGAACGTAGATCATTTCGCGCAGAATACCGTTACACGGCATGTGGACGCGGTGGTAGTCACGCGGCGACAGATAGGTGGTGGCGAAGTTACCGTTGCGGAACAGCTCTGCCATCTGGTAGTTGCCGGCCAGCAGCGCTTCCAGGGTGTAGTTGTGGCCTTTGGCCTGCAGGATTTTATCGTCTTCGATAGCGCCCAGCTGGCTAATGGCGCCATCGGCAGGCATCACCAGCACGTTCGGGTCGGTGTTGAGCGGACGCGCTTCATCACGCAGTGGGCGCACAAAGAAATCGTTAAAGGTGCGGTAGCTGGCGGTATCGGGCTTCTGCGCCTCTTTCATATCGACCTTGTAGCACTTCACGAACAGGTCGATGACCAGCTTCGTCAGCCAACCCGCTCGTTTGCTCGCACCCCAGCCTGCGAGGCGGGTAAGCCACAGTTTAGGCAGAATGTATTGCAGCGAAAGTTTCAGATCGTTTAACAAGGTAGCCTCCAGGCCATTATTTATCGTTCCTGACCCCCGCAACGCGTCGGGGATCTGAAAAAAGGGTCGATTCTATACCTAAACTCATCCGGGCTGCATCTCGGCGGCCGGTCTGCGAATCCCCGGCAGCATTGCCGGGGAGACGTGCGTCGCCAGCGCAGAGGCAGGCTGAAGGATGAAGCGTATAGCGATGCTCAGCTTAAATGTCAGTCATCGGATGATGAAAAGCTTTTACGCGTTTTTACCTGCACTTCGTTCATGCTTTCCAGAATACGGTGGTAGTTTTCAAAACGGCGCGCGTTGATGCTGCCGTTTTCAACCGCTTCGCGAATCGCGCAGCCCGGATCGGTATCATGCTTGCAGTCGCGGTATTTGCAACGGCCTAAATAATCGTGAAATTCGACAAAACCGTGGGTGATTTGTTCCGCATCAAGATGCCAGAGGCCAAATTCACGCACGCCGGGGGAGTCGATCACGTCGCCGCCGTGCGGGAAATGGTAGAGGCGCGCGGCGGTGGTGGTGTGCTGGCCGAGGCCCGAGTTGTCCGAGACGTCGTTGGTCAGGATCAGATCGTCACCCAGGCCCAGCAGCGCGTTCAGCAGGCTGGATTTCCCCACCCCTGACTGTCCGGCAAAGATGCTGATGCGGCCGGTGAGGGCCTCTTCAAGCGGCTTCAGCCCGTCCTGGGTCCGGCTCGATACCATCAGCACGGGATAGCCAATTTTGCGGTAGATATCCATCTGCTCGTTGACGAACGCTAAGGCGTCCTCGTCCAGCAGGTCAATCTTGTTAAGCACAATCAGCGGCTCGACGTCCAGCGCTTCGCTCGCCACCAGATAGCGGTCAATAATGTTTAACGACAGCTCCGGTAAAATCGCGGAAACGATGACTATCTGATCGATGTTGGCGGCGATGGGCTTCACGCCATCATAGAAATCCGGACGCGTCAGGACTGAGGTCCGCTCGTGCACGGCCTCAACGATACCTTTTACTCTAACGCCGTCAGCGGCGTCTTTGCCCGGGCGCCAGACCACGCGGTCGCCGGTGACCAGCGAACGGATTGTCCGGCGAATGTTGCAGCGGTGAACGCCACCGTCAACGGATTCAACGTCGGCATGCATGCCGAAGCGGCTAATGACGACGCCTTCGGAGGTCTCGCCAAACAGATTGTCATCGTAGTCGGCCTTCTCCGAAGTCGTTTTCAGGCGGCGCTGGTGGTTGGCCTTCACGCGGCGCTGTTGGCCTTTGGAGAGTTTATTTTTACTCAATCGAACTGGCTCCTGGTCGCCCTGTAGGGGCAAAACCTCTATGATACACGCTATTTTAGATGAATATAGTCACGCAAGAAGGGTGGAAAATAGCATGAGTGCAGATGAAAACAACCTGATTTGGATCGATCTTGAAATGACGGGGCTGGATCCGGAGCGCGATCGCATTATCGAAATCGCCACCCTGGTGACCGATGCAAACCTGAACATTCTGGCGGAAGGGCCGACCATTGCGGTACACCAGTCTGACGCGCAGCTGGCGCTGATGGACGAGTGGAACGTGCGCACGCATACCGGCAGCGGGCTGGTGGAGCGCGTCAAGGCCAGCACCCAGGGCGATCGCGAGGCCGAACTGGCGACTATCGAATTCCTCAAGCAGTGGGTACCCGCGGGTAAATCACCGATTTGCGGCAACAGCATTGGTCAGGACCGCCGCTTTCTCTTTAAGTACATGCCCGAGCTGGAAGCGTACTTTCACTACCGCTACCTCGACGTCAGCACCCTAAAAGAGCTGGCGCGCCGCTGGAAGCCGGAAGTCCTCGATGGCTTTAAAAAGCAGGGCACCCATCAGGCGATGGATGACATTCGCGAATCGGTGGCGGAGCTGTCCTACTACCGCGAGCACTTTATCAAGCTGTAACGTTAAGCTCTTATCGTGCCGCTGGGATCACAGGCCCCGGCGGCAGGCCAGCTATTTAAACCACTTCTGCTCCATTTGCCCGAATTCCGGGGAGGCCTTGACGACCTCCAGCGCGGCATTCAGCGCGTTGAGCAGTTCCGGGTCATCCTGACGCACCGCGATCGCCAGCTGCTTACCATAATATTTGGCGTCGGTTGCCTGCTCGTCGATGATGGCGTAGTCAGGATTCTCCTGCAGCCACGTCTCGGCGCCGGCGCGATCGCTCATTACCCCGTTAACGCTCCCCTCTTTCAGCGCGCTGAACGCGGCGGCATCGCTCTCGTAAGCGACGACGCTCACCTGTTTTTGCTTATCGTGCAGGTAGCGCTGATGAATGCTGCCTTTAGCGACGCCAATCTTTTGACCCTTCAGGTCAGCAAAACCCTGGGCGCTATTCTTTGCGCTGACAACCACGCCGGAGAGCTGCTGGCGATAGGGCTGAGTGAAGGCGACCCGCCTTTCGCGCATCGGGACGATCTCAATGCCGGCGATGATGGCGTCGAATTTCTTAAAGCGCAGCGCCGGGATGAGGGTATCGAAGCTTTGCGGCGTAAACGTGCACTCGGCCTGCATCTGTTTACAGAGCGCCCGGGCAAGATCGATATCAAAACCGGCCGGCTGATTTTTCGCGTTGACGGTTTCAAAGGGCGGATTGGCCGTCGTAGTGCCAAAATGCAGCGTCGTTGCCGATGCCGTTCCCATAGCTAGCGTGATCAGCAGCAGGACGGAGAGCGTCTTTTTCATTTTAATTTCCCTGTTTGTCATTGTTGTTGACCGTCTATGGGGTGATCATACCCGCAGAGCGGGGCGATTTTGCGCCTTTAACAAGGTCGGAAAAAGTTATTTTGCCTTATACGCTGCTTATTTATACAATTCAGGGCGCTATCTGGCGATAAAACGTCCATTCAGACAAAAATAGAAAAAAAGTGCTCGCAGGGGGGTTGCAGCTAAATCGAATTCTCGTATAATGCGCCTCCCGTGACGAAGCAGAAATGCAAATCACGACGCCATAGAAATATGGCAAGAAGTACGCGGGAATAGCTCAGTTGGTAGAGCACGACCTTGCCAAGGTCGGGGTCGCGAGTTCGAGTCTCGTTTCCCGCTCCAAAATTTGAAAGGCACTATCCTAATCACAGGATTTCGGCTTGCGGTAAAGCTACTCAGGTAGCGGCAGGTTGAAAGACGAAGATTAAGCGGGAATAGCTCAGTTGGTAGAGCACGACCTTGCCAAGGTCGGGGTCGCGAGTTCGAGTCTCGTTTCCCGCTCCAAATTTGATAGTTACCACACCCAAGCGGGAATAGCTCAGTTGGTAGAGCACGACCTTGCCAAGGTCGGGGTCGCGAGTTCGAGTCTCGTTTCCCGCTCCAAATTTCTTCCTCATACTCAATTTATCCACAGTGCAATAGCGCGCCGGGGATGCCTTCCGTTGAATACCGGAAAATACTGTAAACAGAGTTATCCACAGGTTAAATGCAAACGACGCGTTGCGGAAAAACTTCGACTTTTGAATAGTATCAATTCATCTCATTGAAATTTAACGATAAAATTTCATTTCAAAGTGTTAATACGATCACTTGACGTTCGTGTGCATGTTGAAACGCAATGTGTTTTTGTTTTTATTCACAGCCTGTGAATGAATCAGGCGTCTCGCGGAAGACCTTTTTCGACCACCCTGACCAGCCGCTGTTTCTTCGGCAACTGCACCTCAACCGCGCCGGCGCTACGCCTGGCGATTTGCTGATCTATTGCCCACTCGATATGCTCATCGAGAAGCGGGTGCTCGCCCCGGCGGCTTTCCAGCGCCTTGAGATGCGCTTCATCCCACGGCGCATTTCCCAGCGCCACGGCAATATTGCGTAACCAGCGCAGATGGCCGATGCGGCGAATTGCCGATCCTTCGGTCACCTTCAGAAAATGACTCTCACTCCAGGCAAACAGCTCCACCAGCGGCGGGGCATGCAGCGCTTTGCGCGGGCTGAAATCCTCTTCATCGGTAAGCTGGGAAAAGCGGTTCCACGGGCAAATCAGCTGGCAGTCGTCGCAGCCGTATATGCGGTTGCCGATCAGCGGGCGGAACTCGACGGGGATCGCGCCTTCCAGCTCAATGGTCAAATAGGAGATACAGCGGCGGGCGTCGACGGTATAGGGCTCGACGATGGCGCCGGTCGGGCAGATCGTCATGCAGGCGACGCAGCGCCCGCACTCTTCGGCGACCGGACGATCGACGGGCAGGGGAATATCCACCAGCAGCTCGCCGAGGAAAAAGAACGAGCCGGCGTCGCGGTTAATAATCAGCGAGTGCTTGCCCGTCCAGCCAAGGCCCGCTTTTTCCGCTAAAGGACGCTCCAGAACAGGCGCGGAATCGACAAACGGTCTAAAATTCAGCGAAGCACACTGTTCCTGGATCATCTCACCGAGTTTTTTCAGGCGGTTACGTAGCAGCTTATGATAATCACGCCCAAGGGCATAACGGCTTACGTAGCCAAGCGCGGGATCTTTCAGGGTGCGGGCAAAAGCGGCATTCGCGGGCAGGTAGTTCATCCGTACGCTGATGACGCGTAACGTACCGGGAAGAAGCTCATGAGGGCGCGCGCGCATCATGCCGTGGCGCGCCATCCACTCCATCTCTCCGTGGTACTGTTTGTCCAGCCATGCCTGCAGTTTGGGTTCGCTGACGCTGAGATCGGTATCGGTAATACCCACCTGCTGGAACCCGAGTTCAGTGCCCCATTGCTTGATTTGTTGCGCTAACTTATTGAGATCGAGGGGCTGTAACATGATGGACCATACAATGACGAAAAACCCTGTCAGTATACCACACTTCATCTGCCCTGCAGAGGCGCTCCGGCGGGCGGAAAAAGAGGCTGCCGATAGCCTCGGGCTGACCCTCTTTGAGCTCATGCGCCGGGCCGGCGAAGCGGCTTTCCAGCTGGCGCGCGGCCGCTACCCTGGTAGCCAGAACTGGCTGATTCTTTGCGGCCACGGCAACAACGGCGGCGACGGCTACGTAGTTGCACGCCTGGCGCAGGCGGAAGGGATTGAGGTGACGCTGCTGGCGCTGGAGAGCGAGAAGCCGCTGCCGGAGGAGGCGCACGCCGCACGCGAAGAGTGGCTCAACGCCGGCGGGACGATCCACGCGGCGGATATCGCCTGGCCGGAAGCGATCTCGCTGATTATTGACGGACTGCTGGGCACCGGCCTGCGCAGCGCCCCGCGCAGGCCTGCCGCCGAGCTTATCGCGCGCGCCAATGCGCATCCGGCGCCGATAGTCGCGCTGGATATCCCCTCCGGGCTCCATGCGCAGACCGGAACCACGCCGGGAGCGGCGATCCACGCGGCGCACACGCTAACGTTTATCGCCCTCAAGCCGGGGCTGCTGACCGGTAAAGCCCGCGACGCGGTGGGTCAGCTGCACTACCACTCCCTGGGCCTCGACGGCTGGCTTGCCGGACAACGGTTCCCGCTGGCGCGCTTTGATGCCTCGCAGCTGGCGGGCTGGCTGCCGGCGCGCCGCGCGACCTCCCATAAAGGCGATCACGGCAGGCTGGCGATCGTTGGCGGCGACCGCGGCACCGCTGGCGCCATCAGGATGGCCGGAGAAGCGGCGCTGCGGGCGGGAGCGGGGCTCGTGCGGGTGTTGACTCATCCGGAAAATATTGCCCCGATTATTACCGCCAGGCCGGAGCTGATGGTGGATGCGCTCACGCCGCAGAGCCTCGATGACAGCCTGCAGTGGGCTGATGTGGTGGCGATCGGGCCGGGACTCGGTCAAAGCGAATGGGCGACGCGGGCGCTACGCCAGCTGGAGAGCTTTACGAAACCGATGGTGTGGGATGCGGATGCGTTGAACCTGCTGGCAATCAATGCCGATAAACGTCACAATCGCGTGCTGACGCCACACCCCGGCGAAGCCGCCCGCCTGCTTGACTGCAGCGTGGCAGAAATTGAAAGCGATCGCTTACATTCTGCTCAACGTCTGGTAAAACGTTATGGTGGCGTGGTTGTGCTGAAAGGCGCGGGGACGGTGGTGGCCAGTGAAGCAGGCGAGATGGGTATTATCGATGCCGGCAATGCCGGTATGGCCAGCGGCGGAATGGGCGATGTGCTCACCGGCATTATTGCCGCTCTGTTAGGGCAAAAGCTGACGCCGTATGATGCTGCCTGCGCCGGTTGCGTGGCGCACGGCGAAGCCGCAGACCGACTGGCTGCCAGAGATGGCACCCGTGGGATGCTGGCGACCGATCTCTTTTCCACGCTCAGGCGTGTTGTTAACCCGGATGTGATTGACGTAGACCATGATTAACCGAGTGATTCCTTTACCCGACGAGCAGGCAACCCTGGACCTTGGCAACCGCATTGCACGGCTCTGCACGGGCGCCACGGTCATCTATCTGTATGGCGATTTAGGCGCGGGTAAAACTACCTTCAGCCGCGGCTTTTTACACGCACTCGGCCACCGCGGGAATGTCAAAAGTCCTACCTACACGCTGGTGGAGCCGTACACCCTCGAAAACCTGATGGTGTATCACTTTGATCTCTACCGCCTGGCGGACCCCGAAGAGCTCGAGTTTATGGGGATCCGCGACTATTTTACTGACGATGCTATCTGCCTGGTTGAATGGCCGCAGCAGGGCGCGGGCGTGCTGCCCGAGCCGGATGTCGAAATTCATCTTGAGTATCAGGCACAAGGGCGTGAGGCGCGCGTAACGGCAGTCTCCTCATTGGGTGAGTCTTTACTGGCGCGTTTAGCCTGAAGGATCGCGGGATGAAATATCGCATAACCCCCTGGCTGGCCGCTGCGCTGATGCTGTTTAGCATGCAGACCCTTGCGGCAAGTTTATCCGATATCCAGGTCTCTAACGGAGATCGGCAGGCCCGTATTACCATTAGCTTTATCGGCGATCCCGAATACTCCTTTAGCCCGCAGGGCAAACGCACGGTGGCGCTGGATATCAAGCAGACCGGCACCCTGCAGGGATTACCGCTGCTGTTTAGCGGCAGCAACCTGGTGAAAAGCATTCGCGCGGGCGCCGCGCAGGATACCCAGTCTCTGCGCCTGCTGGTGGACCTGACGGAAGACGGGAAAACCCGCGCGGTGAAGCAGCAAAACGGCTCTAATTATACCGTGGTGTTCACGATTAACGCCGACGTTCCGCCGCCGCCTCCACCGCCTCCGGCGGTCGTGAAGCGGGTGGAGACGCCGACGATCGCCCCACGTCCGGTGCCGGTGGCGCCGGCGCGCAACCCGTTTAAGTCATCCGGTAACGAACGGCAAACGGTGATGACCGAGAGTCAGCCCGTGACGCGGCCGGCCGCGCGCGCGGTGGCGACGGACGATAAGGTCATTATTGCGATCGACGCCGGCCACGGCGGCCAGGATCCGGGCGCGATCGGCCCGGATGGTACCAAAGAGAAGAACGTGACGATTGCGATTGCCCGCAAGCTGCGTACGCTGCTGAACGCCGATCCGCTGTTCAAGCCGGTGCTGACCCGCGACGGCGACTACTTTATTTCGGTGATGGGTCGTTCTGACGTCGCCCGTAAGCAAAATGCCAACTTCCTGGTGTCGATTCACGCCGATGCGGCGCCGAACCGTGACGCGACCGGCGCGTCGGTATGGGTGCTGTCTAACCGTCGCGCCAATAGCGAAATGGCGGGCTGGCTTGAGCAGCATGAGAAGCAGTCCGAGCTGCTCGGCGGCGCGGGCGACGTGCTGGCGAACAGCCAGTCGGACCCCTACCTGAGTCAGGCGGTGCTGGATTTACAGTTCGGCCATTCCCAGCGCGTCGGGTATGATGTGGCGACTAACGTATTGAGCCAGCTGCAGCGGGTCGGCGATCTCCACAAGCGCCGTCCTGAACACGCCAGCCTTGGCGTGCTGCGTTCGCCGGATATTCCGTCGATCCTCGTCGAAACCGGCTTTATCAGCAACACCGGCGAAGAGCGGCTGTTGGCCAGCGACAACTATCAGCAGCAGCTTGCCGAAGCGATTTATAACGGTCTGCGTAATTACTTTATGCAGCACCCGCTGCAATCAGCCCCGCGCGGCGAGCCCGCACAAACGGCCAGCGCCGCGTCGCCTGGCAGGACGTTGATAAATTAAGGAGTCAGTCATGCCGATTCAGGTTCTGCCGCCGCAGCTCGCCAACCAGATTGCCGCAGGGGAGGTGGTGGAACGTCCGGCGTCGGTGGTTAAGGAGCTGGTCGAAAACAGCCTTGATGCCGGCGCGACCCGAATTGATATTGATATCGAACGCGGCGGCGCGAAGCTTATCCGCATTCGGGACAACGGCTGCGGCATCAAAAAGGACGAGCTGGCGCTGGCGCTGGCTCGCCACGCCACCAGTAAAATTGCCTCTCTTGACGATCTGGAAGCCATTATCAGCCTTGGCTTTCGCGGGGAAGCGCTGGCCAGTATCAGCTCGGTGGCGCGGCTGACCCTGACCTCCCGCACGGCGGAGCAGCAGGAGGCCTGGCAGGCCTACGCCGAAGGGCGCGATCAGGACGTGACCGTCAAGCCAGCGGCGCACCCGGTCGGCACCACGCTGGAAGTGCTGGATCTGTTCTATAACACCCCGGCACGCCGCAAGTTTATGCGTACCGAAAAGACGGAATTCAACCACATCGATGAAATCGTCCGCCGCATCGCGCTGGCGCGTTTCGACGTCACGATTAATCTCAGCCATAACGGCAAGGCGATGCGCCAGTATCGCGCCGTACCCGCGGGCGGACAGCGCGAGCGGCGGCTGGGGGCTATCTGCGGTACGCCGTTCCTTGAGCAGGCGCTGGCGATTGAGTGGCAGCACGGCGATCTGACCCTCAGCGGCTGGGTGGCCGATCCGCTGCATACCAATCCGGCGCTGGCGGAGATCCAGTACTGCTACGTCAACGGCCGTATGATGCGCGATCGGCTGATCAACCACGCTATTCGCCAGGCCTGTGAAGATAAGCTCGGGGCCGATCAGCAGCCGGCTTTTGTCCTGTACCTTGAGATTGACCCGCACCAGGTGGATGTCAACGTCCACCCGGCGAAGCATGAAGTGCGTTTTCACCAGTCCCGGCTGGTCCATGATTTTATCTATCAAGGGGTGCTCAGCGTTCTCCAGCAGCAGCTCAGCGCGCCGCTGGCGGGAGAGGATGAGGGCCAGCCGCCGCGTCTGCAGATACCGGAGAATCGGATCGCGGCCGGCGCTAACCATTTTGCTCAGCCGGTTTCCGCACGAGAGCCAGCCGCCGCGCGCTACGGCCGCGAAACGCCGCGCGAGCCTTCCAGCTCGTCTGGCGGAGGCGGCGCCGGCTGGCCGCACGCGCAGCCGGGATACCAAAAGCAGCAGGGGGCCCTGTATCGTCAGCTGCTCGAGACGCCGGCCGCCGAGCGTAAAAGTAGCGCCCCGGCGCCCGCGGCGGAAGGTTTATCCGGGCACAGCCAAAGCTTTGGCCGCGTGCTGACCATCGTTGAGGGTGATTGCGCGCTGCTGGAGCGCAACGGCAGGCTGGCGCTTCTGGCGCTGCCGGTGGCCGAACGCTGGCTGCGTCAGGCCCAGCTGACGCCCGCCGGGGAGCCGGTATGCGGACAGCCGCTGCTGATCCCGCTGCGGCTAAAGGTCTCGGGCGCGGAAAAGGACGCGCTGGCGAAAGCGCAGGCGGCGCTGGTGACTTTGGGTATCGATCTGCAGTCAGATGCGCAGCATTTAACGGTTCGCGCGGTGCCTTTACCCTTAAGACAACAAAATTTACAAATCTTGATTCCTGAACTGATAGGCTACCTGGCGCAGCGAAACGCATTTGACGTCGGTGACATCGCGCAGTGGATCGCGCGCAATCTGGCGAGCGAGCACGCGCAGTGGAATATGGCGCAGGCGATTAGCGTGCTGGCGGACGTAGAGCGTTTATGTCCGCAGCTGGTAAAAGCTCCGCCGGGTGGCCTGTTACAACCCGTTGACCTGAATTCGGCGATGAATGCCCTGAAAGATGAGTGATGTAACTGAGGCGAGCCTGCCTAAGGCAATATTTTTAATGGGCCCAACGGCCTCCGGTAAAACGGCGCTGGCCATTGCTTTGCGTAAAATTTTACCGGTAGAGTTGATTAGTGTCGATTCCGCCCTTATCTATCGTGGAATGGACATTGGTACGGCCAAGCCGGATGCGGCAGAGCTGAGCGCAGCGCCGCATCGACTGCTGGATATTCTCGACCCGGCAGAGGCTTACTCCGCGGCGGACTTTCGTCGCGATGCGCTGGCAGAAATGGCGGATATCGTCGCTGCCGGGCGTATTCCGCTACTGGTTGGCGGAACAATGTTGTATTTCAAAGCGTTGCTGGAAGGGCTTTCGCCGCTACCGTCGGCAGATCCCGAGGTCAGAGCAAAGATTGAGCAACAGGCAGCAGAGCAGGGGTGGCACGCACTGCACCGGCAGCTACAGGAGATCGATCCCGTCGCCGCCGCGCGTATTCATCCAAATGATCCGCAAAGACTTTCCCGAGCACTGGAAGTTTTTTTCATTTCGGGTAAAACTTTAACGGAACTGACGCAAACGTCGGGAGACGCTCTGCCGTACAAGGTGCATCAGTTCGCCATCGCCCCGGCGAGCCGGGAACTGCTCCATCAGCGCATAGAACAGCGTTTTCATCAGATGTTAGCTTCGGGTTTTGAAGCAGAAGTACGGGCGCTATTTGCCCGCGGAGATTTGCATACGGATATGCCTTCCATTCGTTGTGTAGGATATCGCCAGATGTGGTCATACCTTGATGGCGAGATCCCGTATGATGAAATGGTTTATCGAGGTGTTTGCGCCACGAGACAGTTAGCCAAGCGTCAGATAACCTGGTTGCGCGGCTGGGAAGATATTCACTGGTTAGACAGTGAACAACCTGAACAGGCGCTCAACAAAGTATTACAGGTAGTTGGTGCGAGCCAGGACTGAACGTGTACAATTAAACGGTATCGTGCGTAATTTTTTTTAAGAATCGTAAGGTTCTGAGTACAAAACAAGCATACATATAAGGAAAAGAGAGAATGGCTAAGGGGCAATCTTTACAAGATCCGTTCCTGAACGCTTTGCGTCGGGAACGCGTTCCGGTTTCTATTTATTTGGTGAATGGTATTAAGCTGCAAGGGCAAATTGAGTCTTTCGATCAGTTCGTGATCCTGTTGAAGAACACGGTCAGCCAGATGGTCTACAAGCACGCAATTTCTACCGTTGTTCCGTCTCGCCCGGTGTCTCACCACAGCAATAATGCTGGCGGCGGTACAAGCAACTATCACCACGGTGGTAGCGCGCAGGGTTCTTCTGCGCCGCAGCAAGACAGCGAAGACGCCGAATAAGGTTAATGCTGTTTTTCCAGGCGGGGAGCCAGATTTTACTCTATGAGTTTGGGTTGCAGAAAGGCGGTATGTAGTGAATCCCCAGGCGTTTACAGCCGTAAATGGCTGGGGTAAACGAGTAAGGCCAATACTCACGCAGCCAGAAAGACCACGAGTGACTCTGTTCCCCGCTGGTATTTTAGAAGGGGTTTACGCTTGTTTGACCGTTATGATGCCGGTGAGCAGGCGGTGCTGGTACACATCTATTTTTCGCAAGACAAAGATATGGAAGACCTTCAGGAGTTTGAATCCCTGGTCTCCTCTGCCGGTGTCGAAGCAATGCAGGTGATTACCGGTAGCCGTAAAGCACCGCACCCGAAATATTTTGTTGGTGAAGGTAAGGCTGTCGAAATTGCGGAAGCCGTAAAAGCGACTGGCGCGTCGGTCGTGCTGTTCGATCATGCCCTGAGCCCAGCCCAGGAACGCAACCTGGAGCAGCTGTGCGAATGCCGGGTTATCGATCGTACAGGACTTATTTTAGATATTTTCGCCCAGCGAGCGCGCACCCACGAAGGGAAACTGCAGGTTGAGCTGGCGCAGCTGCGCCATATGGCGACGCGCCTGGTACGCGGCTGGACCCACCTTGAAAGACAGAAGGGCGGGATTGGTTTGCGTGGCCCGGGTGAAACCCAGCTCGAGACTGACCGTCGACTGCTGCGTAACCGCATTATGCAGATCCTCGGGCGGCTGGAAAAAGTATCAAAGCAGCGTGAACAGGGACGGCGGTCACGAGCCAAAGCCGATATTCCCACCGTGTCGCTGGTGGGGTACACCAACGCCGGGAAATCAACGCTGTTTAACCAGATAACCGAAGCTGAGGTTTACGCGGCGGACCAGCTGTTCGCGACTCTGGACCCGACGCTGCGCCGCATCGACGTCACTGACGTAGGTGAAACCGTGCTGGCGGACACCGTAGGCTTTATTCGTCACCTGCCGCACGATTTGGTCGCCGCGTTTAAAGCCACGCTGCAGGAGACGCGTCAGGCGACGCTGCTGCTGCACGTGATTGACGCAGCCGACGTCCGTCTGCAGGAAAACATTGATGCCGTGAATACGGTTCTCGCTGAAATCGAGGCCGATGAGATCCCTGTGCTGCTGGTGATGAACAAAATCGACATGCTTGACGATTTTGAACCGCGTATCGACCGGGATGAAGAGAATAAACCGATTCGGGTCTGGCTTTCTGCGCAGACCGGAGTTGGGGTACCGCTGCTTTTTCAGGCTTTGACGGAACGGCTTTCCGGTGAAGTGGCTCAGCACACGCTGCGCTTACCGCCGCAGGAAGGGCGACTGAGAAGTCGGTTCTATCAGCTTCAGGCGATAGAAAAAGAGTGGCTGGAGGATGACGGCAGCGTGAGTCTGCAGGTGCGCATGCCGATCGTTGACTGGCGTCGCCTCTGTAAACAAGAGCCAGCGCTGGTTGATTACGTGATTTGACCTTGCAGCTTGCCTGAAGATATTAACCCCTGTGGGGATATCAAAAACAAATATGGAGCATATACATGGCGTGGAATCAGCCCGGTAATAACGGACAGGACCGCGACCCGTGGGGGAGCAGCAATAACCAAGGCGGCAACTCCGGGGGAAATGGCAATAAAGGTGGTCGCGAGCAGGGGCCGCCCGATCTGGATGATATCTTCCGCAAGTTAAGTAAAAAACTTGGCGGTCTCGGCGGCGGCAAAGGGGGACAGGGAGGCGCTAGCGGCTCTCAGGGACCTCGCGGGCCTATGGGCGGACGCATTGTCGGCATCGTTGCCGCAGCCGCCGTTATTATCTGGGCAGCCAGCGGTTTCTATACCATCAAGGAAGCGGAACGTGGTGTGGTGACTCGCTTTGGTAAATTCAGCCATCTGGTTGAGCCGGGTCTTAACTGGAAGCCAACCTTTATCGATAACGTTCAGGCAGTCAACGTTGAATCGGTACGTGAACTGGCGGCTTCTGGCGTCATGCTGACGTCTGATGAAAACGTCGTGCGCGTTGAGATGAACGTGCAGTATCGGGTAACCGATCCAGAACGCTACCTGTTTAGCGTTGCCAGCGCCGACGATAGCCTGCGTCAGGCAACCGACAGCGCCCTGCGCGGCGTTATCGGCAAGTACACCATGGACCGTATTCTGACTGAAGGCCGTACCGTGATTCGTAGCGATACTCAGCGCGAGCTGGAAGAGACGATTCGCCCGTACGACATGGGTATTACCCTGCTGGACGTCAACTTCCAGACGGCACGTCCGCCGGAAGAGGTGAAGGCCGCGTTTGATGATGCGATTGCCGCGCGTGAGAACGAGCAGCAGTACATCCGTGAAGCCGAAGCTTATACCAACGAAGTGCAGCCGCGAGCTAACGGTGCAGCGCAGCGTATCCTCGAAGAGGCGCGTGCGTACAAGACTCAGACCGTTCTTGAAGCTCAGGGTGAGGTCGCGCGCTTTGCGAAGATCCTGCCTGAGTACAAAGCCGCGCCGGAGATTACCCGTGAGCGTCTGTATATCGAAACCATGGAAAAAGTGCTGAGCCATACCCGCAAAGTGCTGGTTAACGATAAGGGCGGCAATCTGATGGTTCTGCCTCTGGACCAGATGCTGAAAGGCGCCGGTACGCCGGCAGCAAAGGGCAATAGCAGCGGTGCGAACGATCTGCTGCGCCTGCCGCCTGCTTCCAGCTCAAGCAGCGCCAGCACCACGTCGACCACTACGGATGGCAACATTATGGACCAACGTCGCGCTAACGCGCAGCGTAACGACTACCAGCGTCAGGGGGAATAACGATGCGTAAACCTGTAATTGCGATTATTGCCATCGTGCTGGTAGTGCTTTACATGTCTATCTTTGTGGTTAAAGAGGGCGAGCGCGGTATTACGCTGCGTTTTGGTAAGGTACTGCGCGATAGCGAAAATAAACCGCTGGTCTATTCGCCGGGTCTGCACTTCAAGATCCCGTTCATTGAGTCCGTGAAAACGCTCGATGCGCGTATTCAGACCATGGATAACCAGGCCGATCGCTTTGTTACCAAAGAGAAGAAAGACCTGATCGTCGACTCCTACATCAAGTGGCGTATCAGCGACTTCAGCCGTTACTATCTGGCTACCGGCGGCGGCGACGTCTCCCAGGCCGAGGTGCTGCTGAAGCGTAAATTCTCTGACCGTCTGCGTTCTGAGATTGGTCGTCTGGACGTGAAGGATATCGTAACCGATTCCCGCGGTCGTCTGACGCTGGAAGTGCGCGATGCGCTGAACTCCGGCTCAGCGGGCACCGAAGATGAAGTCAGCACGCCGGCCGCTGACGACGCTATCGCCAAAGCGGCGGAGCGCGTATCGGCAGAAACTAACGGCAAGGTTCCGGTTGTTAACCCGAACAGTATGGCGGCGCTGGGTATTGAAGTCGTCGACGTACGAATCAAGCAGATCAACCTGCCGGCCGAAGTCTCTGAAGCGATTTATAACCGTATGCGCGCTGAGCGTGAAGCGGTTGCCCGTCGCCACCGTTCACAGGGCCAGGAAGAGGCTGAGAAGCTGCGCGCTACCGCGGACTATGAAGTGACCAAGACGCTGGCTGAAGCCGAGCGCCAGGGCCGCATCATGCGTGGTGAAGGCGATGCAGAGTCGGCCAAGCTGTTTGCCGATGCGTTTAGCCAGGATCCGGGCTTCTATGCCTTTATCCGTAGCCTGCGCGCCTATGAGAACAGCTTCCAGGGTAACCAGGATGTGATGGTTCTCAGCCCGGACAGCGATTTCTTCCGCTACATGAAGTCACCTGACTCCGCTCGCAAATAAGCGATTTAGTCAGCGAAAAGGCGCCTTGAGAAAGGCGCCTTTTTTATATTTTTAATTCCAGAAATAACTCTTAACACAATGTGTTATACGTTTTTTCTGCAAAAAAAGTGCATAATCAACGCGAAATGCCGGACAATATGCAACACGGGCAAAAAGCATCATGACTCAGTCCCTGATGCTCTGCGGCGATGCGGGTTTCGTTTCTCTCTAAAGGTTAATCATGAACTCAACAATCTGGCTGGCACTGGCGCTGGTTTTAGTACTTGAAGGGCTGGGTCCGCTGCTTTATCCGCGCGCCTGGCGTCGAATGATCGCCACAATGAGCCAGTTGCCGGATAATTTATTACGCCGTTTTGGCGGCGGTCTTGTGGTTGCCGGGATAGTCATCTACTACATGTTGACGAAATCACTGGGCTGATCAAAAAATGGCCAGACCTGGCTGATATTGAGTGCAAAAAGTGCTGTAACTCTGAAAAAGCGATGGTAGAATCCATTTTTAAGCAAACGGTGATTTTGAAAAATGGGCAACAACGTCGTCGTACTGGGCACCCAATGGGGTGACGAAGGTAAAGGGAAGATCGTCGATCTCCTGACTGAACGGGCTAAATATGTTGTGCGCTACCAGGGTGGTCACAACGCAGGCCATACTCTCGTAATCAACGGTGAAAAAACCGTCCTGCATCTTATTCCATCAGGTATTCTCCGCGAAAATGTCACCAGCATCATCGGTAACGGTGTTGTGCTGTCTCCGGCTGCGCTGATGAAAGAAATGAAAGGACTGGAAGACCGTGGTATCCCTGTCCGTGAGCGTCTGCTGCTGTCCGAAGCCTGTCCGCTTATCCTCGATTATCACGTTGCGCTGGACGTTGCGCGTGAAAAAGCACGCGGTGCGAAAGCTATCGGTACCACCGGTCGCGGCATCGGGCCTGCTTACGAAGATAAAGTCGCTCGCCGCGGTCTGCGCGTGGGTGACCTGTTTGATAAAGCCACCTTCGCTGACAAACTGAAAGAAGTGATGGAATATCACAACTTCCAGCTGGTGAACTTCTACAAAGCGGAAGCGGTTGATTATCAAAAAGTCCTTGATGACGTGATGGCGATTGCCGACATCCTGACGGCGATGGTTGTAGACGTCTCCGATCTGCTGGATCAGGCGCGTCAGCGTGGCGACTTCGTGATGTTCGAAGGCGCGCAGGGCACTCTGCTGGATATCGACCACGGTACCTATCCGTACGTAACCTCCTCCAACACCACCGCAGGTGGCGTGGCAACCGGCTCCGGCCTGGGTCCGCGTTATGTGGATTACGTTCTGGGTATCATCAAAGCTTACTCTACTCGCGTAGGGGCAGGTCCGTTCCCGACCGAGCTGTTTGATGACATCGGCGAGTTCCTGTGCAAGCAGGGTAACGAATTCGGCGCCACTACCGGCCGTCGTCGTCGTACCGGCTGGCTGGATATCGTGGCGATCCGTCGCGCGGTGCAGATCAACTCCCTGTCCGGCTTCTGCCTGACCAAGCTGGACGTGCTGGACGGCCTGAAAGAAGTTAAAATCTGCGTAGCTTACCGTCTGCCGGACGGCCGCGAAGTGACCACCACTCCGCTGGCAGCCGACAACTGGGAAGGCATTGAGCCGATCTACGAAGTCATGCCGGGCTGGTCCGAAACCACCTTCGGCGTGAAAGAGCGCAGCGGCCTGCCGCAGGCGGCGCTGAACTACATCGCGCGTATTGAAGAGCTGACCGGCGTACCGGTTGATATTATCTCTACCGGTCCTGACCGTACCGAGACGATGATTCTGCGCGACCCGTTCGACGCATAATTATCTCCAGGGGCGCCGATTGGGCGCCCCTTGTTTTTGCTGCCTACCCGCCCCATTTCAAATAAATTAGCGGCCTGTGCGTCGGCTGGTTTATCATCAATATAGTCATACCCTGCGGATTCACCGCTTTTCCCTTACCCTGAGGTTGCTGTGCAGTTAACGAGTTTCACTGATTACGGATTACGAGCGCTTATCTACATGGCGTCGCTACCGGATGGCCGAATGACGAGTATCTCCGAAGTGACGGAGGTCTACGGCGTGTCGCGTAATCATATGGTAAAAATAATCAATCAGCTGAGTCGCTCTGGTTACGTTATGGCAGTGCGGGGAAAGAACGGGGGGATCCGCCTCGGTAAGCCGGCAAAAACGATTCGTGTAGGTGACGTGGTTCGCGACCTTGAGCCGCTATCGCTGGTCAACTGCAGCAGCGAATTTTGCCACATTACTCCCGCGTGTCGCCTGAAACAGGCGCTTGCAGAAGCGGCGCAAAGTTTTCTTAAGGAACTTGATAACTACACGCTGGCTGATTTGGTTGAAGAGAATCAACCGCTTTATAAATTATTACTGGTGGAGTGACGTAAACTCTCATCAGAGATGACAACGGAGGAACCGACATGTCACAAGATCCTTTCCAGGACCGCGAAGCTGAAAAGTATGCGAATCCAATCCCTAGCCGGGAATTTATCCTCGATCATTTAGCAAAACGTGAAAAACCGGCCAGCCGAGACGAGCTGGCGATAGAACTGAATATCGAAGGCGATGAGCAGTTAGAAGGGCTACGCCGCCGCCTGCGCGCCATGGAGCGCGACGGGCAGCTGGTGTTTACCCGCCGTCAGTGCTACGCCCTGCCGGAGCGTCTTGACCTGCTCAAAGGCGTGGTTATCGGCCATCGCGATGGCTTTGGCTTCCTGCGCGTCGAGGGGCGTAAAGACGACCTGTACCTGTCGTCTGAGCAGATGAAAACCTGTATTCATGGCGATCAGGTGCTGGCGCAGCCGCTGGGCGCGGACCGTAAAGGCCGCCGCGAAGCGCGTATTGTGCGGGTGCTGGTGCCAAAAACCAGCCAGATCGTCGGCCGCTACTTCACCGACGCCGGCGTGGGCTTCGTGGTCCCTGACGACAGCCGCCTGAGCTTTGATATCCTGATCCCGCCTGAAGAAGTCATGGGCGCGCGGATGGGCTTTGTGGTGGTCGTTGAACTGACCCAGCGCCCGACCCGTCGCACGAAAGCGGTGGGCAAAATCGTTGAGGTGCTGGGCGATAACATGGGCACCAGCATGGCGGTCGATATGGCGCTGCGCACCCATGAAATCCCTTACACCTGGCCACCAGAGGTGGAAAAACAGGTCTCCGTGCTCAAAGAGCAGGTGCCGGAAGAGGCGAAAATCGGCCGCGTTGATTTACGCGATCTGCCGCTGGTCACCATCGATGGTGAGGACGCCCGCGACTTTGATGACGCGGTTTACTGCGAGAAGAAACGCGGCGGCGGCTGGCGCCTGTGGGTCGCCATTGCCGACGTAAGCTACTACGTGCGTCCCGGTACGCCGCTGGACGGCGAAGCGCGCAGCCGCGGCACCTCGGTCTACTTCCCTTCGCAGGTGGTGCCGATGCTGCCGGAAGTGCTCTCTAACGGCCTGTGCTCGCTGAACCCGCAGGTCGATCGCCTGTGCATGGTTTGCGAAATGACGATTTCGTCAAAAGGCCGTCTGACCGGCTACAAATTCTATGAAGCGGTAATGAGCTCGCACGCGCGCCTGACCTATACCAAGGTATGGCATATGCTGCAGGGCGACGGCGAGCTGCGTGAGCAGTACGCGCCGCTGGTGAAGCATATCGAAGAGCTGCACACCCTTTACAAAGTCCTCGATAGCGCGCGCGAAGAACGCGGCGGCATCTCCTTTGAAAGTGAAGAAGCGAAGTTCATCTTTAACGCTGAACGCCGCATCGAGCGTATTGAGCAGACCCAGCGTAACGACGCCCATAAGCTTATCGAAGAGTGCATGATTCTGGCGAACATCTCCGCCGCTCGCTTCGTTGAGAAGGCGCTGGAGCCGGCCCTGTTCCGTATCCACGATAAGCCAACCACTGAAGCGATCACCGCTTTCCGCACGGTCCTGGCGGAGCTCGGTCTGGAGCTGCCTGGTGGCAACAAGCCGGAGCCGCGCGACTACGCCGAGCTGCTGACCTCCATCGCCGATCGTCCTGACCACGAGATGCTGCAAACCATGCTGCTGCGCTCGATGAAGCAGGCGGTCTACGATCCGGAAAACCGCGGCCACTTTGGCCTGGCGCTGCAGTCCTACGCGCACTTCACCTCGCCTATCCGCCGCTATCCTGACCTGTCGCTGCACCGCGCCATTAAGTATCTGCTGGCGAAAGAGCAGGGGCACAAAGGCAACAGCACTGAAACCGGCGGCTGGCACTACAGCATGGAAGAGATGCTGCAGCTGGGCGCGCACTGTTCGATGGCCGAACGTCGTGCCGACGAAGCGACCCGCGAGGTCTCTGACTGGCTGAAGTGTGACTTTATGCTGGATCAGGTGGGCAACGTCTTTAAGGGCGTGATTGCCAGCGTCACTGGCTTTGGTTTCTTCGTCCGCCTGGACGAGCTGTTTATCGACGGCCTGGTGCACGTGTCATCTCTGGATAACGACTACTACCGCTTTGACCAGGTTGGGCAGCGTCTGATCGGCGAGTCCGGCGGTCAGACCTATCGACTGGGCGATCGCGTGGAAGTCCGCGTGGAAGCGGTCAATATGGACGAGCGTAAAATCGACTTCTCGCTGATCTCCAGCGAACGCGCCCCGCGCAACGTCGGCAAGACCGAGCGTGAGAAGGCGAAAAAGTCGAACGCCGGCAAACCTTCCGGGCGTCGTCGCCAGGCCGGTAAGCAGGTCAACTTCGAGCCGGATAGCGCCTTCCGCAAAGAGAAAGGCAAGTCTCAGCCCCAGGCTGCCCAGCCTAAAGGCGAGAAAAAAGCGAAGAAGCCGTCGACCAAAACACAGAAAATAGCTGCCGCAACCAAAGCGAAGCGCGCGGCGAAAAAGAAAACCGCTGAGTAAGCGGGCATCAATCTTACAGGCCGGTACATCCGGCCTGTAAAGCCGAACGGCAATATTAACAAGCAACGAGTACATCAATGAGTGAAATGATTTACGGCATCCACGCGGTGCAGGCCCTGCTGGAGCGCGCTCCTGAGCGTTTTCAGGAAGTCTATATTCTCAAAGGCCGCGAGGATAAACGCCTGCTGCCGCTGATCCATGCGCTGGAAGCCCAGGGCGTGGTGATTCAGGTCGCTAACCGCCAGTTTCTCGATGAGAAAAGCGAAGGCGCCGTGCATCAGGGGATTATTGCCCGCGTGAAGCCGGGACGTCAGTACCAGGAGAACGACCTGCCTGAACTGCTCGCCTCTCTCGATCAGCCGCTGCTGCTGATTCTCGACGGCGTTACCGATCCGCATAACCTTGGCGCCTGCCTGCGCAGCGCCGATGCCGCTGGCGTACACGCGGTGATCGTGCCGCGCGACCGTTCGGCGCAGCTGAACGCGACGGCGAAAAAAGTCGCCTGCGGCGCGGCGGAAAACGTACCGCTGATCCGCGTGACTAACCTCGCGCGCACCATGCGTCTGCTGCAGGAAGAGAACGTCTGGATCGTCGGCACCGCCGGTGAAGCGGACCATACCCTCTTCCAGAGCAAGATGACCGGCCCGATGGCGCTGGTGATGGGTGCCGAGGGGGAAGGGATGCGCCGCCTGACGCGCGAACACTGCGATGAGCTGATCAGCATTCCGATGGCCGGCAGCGTCTCCTCGCTGAACGTCTCCGTCGCGACCGGCATTTGCCTGTTTGAAGCCGTGCGCCAGCGAAGCTGATTAACGCCGGGCGCACGCTGCCCGGCGGCTACTCGTCCAGCGAGCGCAGGTGATCGTTCTTATTGAGCGTCATCAGCGCGATGATGCTGACTACCGCCGTCGCCATGACGTAGTAAGCCGGAATATCAAGATTACCGGTCTGTTTAATCAGGCCGGTAATAATCAGCCCGGCGCAGCCGGAAAACACCGCATTAGAGAGCGAATAGGCCAGCCCAAGGCCGGTATAGCGCACCCTTGTCGGGAACATCTCTGCCAGCATCGCCGGTCCCGGCCCTGCCAGCACCCCCACCAGACCGCCGGCAACGAGCACCACCGCGCCTTTTATCAGCAGCGTGCTGGATTCCGCCTGTAGAATTTTCAGCAGCGGCAGCGCCAGTATCAGCAGCAGCACCGCGGCCATCACCATCACGTTACGCCGACCCCACTTATCGCTGAGTATCCCGGCAGGAAGAATGGTGAGCGCAAAGCCAATATTGGAGATCACCGCGATCAGCAGCGCCTGGTTAAAGCCGGTGTGCAGCGCCGACTGCAGGTAGGCGGGCATAATCACCAGGTAGGTGTAGCCTGCGGCGGACCAGACCATCAGGCGGCCGATGCCGGTGATAATCGCTTTCAGAGTATGGCTCAGGTCGGCGCTGGCCTGCGGACGCTGCTGTTGCTGTTGCTGCTGCTGGCGGAGAAACCCCGGCGTCTCTTCCATTTTCACCCGCAGCCAGAGTGCGACTACCCCCATCGGGATGGCGAGGAAGAACGGAATTCGCCAGCCCCAGGCATGGAGCTCTTCCGGGCTCAGCACCGCGGATATCAGGGCGACGACCCCGGCGCCGGCCAGCAGGCCGAGGGCGACGGTGAAGGATTGCCATGCGCCATACAGGCCGCGCTTACCGCGAGGCGCAAACTCGGTCATCAGCGAGACGGCACCGCCATACTCCCCGCCGGCAAACAGCCCCTGCAGAATGCGCAGCCCGGTCAAAATCAGCGGAGCCGCCAACCCGATGCTGGCATACGTCGGCACCAGGCCAATTGCCGTGGTGGCGAGCGTCATCATCACCAGGACGACGATCAGCGTCGGCTTGCGGCCGATTCGATCGCCGATGCGGCCAAAAATAATGGCGCCTAGCGGACGGAAGAAAAAGGCGATAGCGAAGGAGGCGTAGGTCAGGATCAGACCCGTCAGCGGCGCCTCGCCGGCTAGCTGAAAGAAGTTCCGGGCGATAACCGTCGCCAGAAAGCCGTAGACCGCAAACTCATACCATTCAATAAAGTTGCCGATAGATCCGGCGATCAGCGCGCGCTTGTGCGCGCCCGTAGGGCGTGTCGCGGTCTGCATAGGCCATCCTGATTTCAACAAAAAAATAACAATTGAATAAATTATTCCACAACTTCAGCCTGATAAAATTTTAAATTCTTATGCCTGTGATGCGCTTCACGAAGGGATGAATGGTTTTTTTGTGACCCGGCTCGCGGGCGCTCCCGGCCCAGGCTGACCATACTGAGTACAACGCCATTGACGGAGGGAAGCACTATGCACTGGCCAACTCATACCGTGTTTAATCAGCCGACGCCGCTGCTGAACAGCAACTTATTCTTGTCCGATACCGCGCTGCGCGAAGCCGTAGCCCGCGAGGGCGCCGCCTGGGATGGCGATCTGCTGGCCAGCATCGGCCAGCAGCTGGGAACGGCAGAGTCGCTGGAACTAGGGAGGCTGGCTAACGTTAATCCGCCGGAGCTGCTGCGCTATGACGCGACCGGCACGCGGCTTGACGATGTGCGCTTTCATCCCGCCTGGCACCTGCTGATGCAGGGGCTGTGCGCTAACCGGGTGCATAATCTCGCCTGGCAGGACGACGCGCGCGCCGGCGCTTTCGTGGCCCGGGCGGCGCGCTTTATGCTGCATGCGCAGGTGGAGGCCGGAACGCTATGCCCGATAACCATGACCTTCGCCGCCACGCCTCTGCTGCAGCAGTCGCTCCCCGGGCCGTTTAGCGACTGGCTGACGCCGCTGCTGAGCGATCGCTACGATCCGCACCTGGTGCCGGGCAGCCAGAAGCGCGGGCTGCTGATCGGCATGGGAATGACGGAAAAGCAGGGGGGATCGGATGTGCTGAGCAATACCACCCGCGCCGAAAAGAGCGCCGACGGGTTTTATCGTCTGGTGGGCCACAAGTGGTTTTTCTCGGTACCGCAAAGCGATGCGCACCTGGTGCTGGCGCAGGCGCCCGGCGGGCTCTCCTGTTTCTTTGTCCCGCGTCTTCTGCCGGACGGCCAGCGCAATGCGCTGCATCTCGAAAGGCTCAAAGATAAGCTCGGCAACCGCTCTAACGCCAGCAGCGAGGTGGAGTTCTATGACGCCTGCGGCTGGCTGGTGGGCGAAGAGGGGGACGGCGTACGGCAAATCCTCAAAATGGGCGGCCTGACCCGCTTCGACTGCGCGCTGGGCAGCCATGCCTTAATGCGTCGGGCCTGGTCGGTCGCCTTCTATCACGCTTTTCAGCGCCAGGCGTTCGGTAAAAGCCTGGTCGAGCAGCCGATGATGCGCCAGGTGCTGGGCCAGATGGCGCTGCAGCTTGAGGGTCAAACCGCCTTTTTATTCCGCCTGGCGCGCGCGTGGGACAAGCGAAACGACGGGCAGGAGGCGCTGTGGGCCCGCCTGTTTACCCCGGCGGCGAAGTTTGCTATCTGCAAATCCGCGATCCCCTTTGTTGGCGAAGCGATGGAGGTGCTGGGCGGTATCGGCTACTGCGAGGAGAGCGAGCTGCCGCGCCTGTACCGGGAGACGCCGGTGAACAGCATCTGGGAAGGCTCCGGGAATATTATGTGTCTCGACGTGATGCGGGTGCTGAGCAAGCAGCCGGCGGCGCTGGAGCTGCTGGCGACAGAGTGTGCGGAAGTTAAAGGGCAGAATCGCCATTTCGATCGCGGATGGCGTCAGCTGCAGCAGCTGCTGAGGCGGCCAGCGGAAGAGCAGGGCCGGGAGATAACCCGGCTGGTGTACCGGCTAGGCGCGGGAGCGCAGATGATGCGCTACGCTTCACCGCCGCTGGCTCAGGCCTGGTGTCGAATGATGCTCGACCCGCGCGGCGGCGTGCGGCTGGACGCGCAAACGCTCGATGACCTGCTGCTGCGCGGCACCGGGCGCGGGCGCCAGGCGCCTCAGGCGTAGAGAATGGCCTGTACCCGCCAGCTGTCCGGCTGCTGTTCCTCGTACATCTGGACGATGCGATACCAGGAGGCGCCCTGCTCATCGGCCTTCACGGCGATGGCATGCTCGACGTCCTGCTGGCTGCCGGCAATATTGTTGACGGAAATCAGGCCGATTTCATTCAGGCCAGTGACGCAGTCCGCGCTGGCAAATTCTGCGGACTGTGCTGCAGTATGTGCCGTTGTAGCGTTAAACAGCAGGCTGGGTAAGGTAAATGATCGTTTCATCGTCAGCTCCATTTCGCGTGGCCCGAGGGCAGTCCGTTGCTAACGTCCTGCCAGGTTTGACTGGCTGAACGTTATTATGCACAGGAGAACGTGAACGGATGCAAAGCAATGTAAAGCGGGGTTAAAGGCGTCGCACCGTTATTTACGGTACAGAATTGCCTGCGAATACCACTGGCCGGGAACCAGGGTGTCATCAATCATTATGATGACGTAGTAATCCGCTTTAGCCGCTTCTGCTTTGACCTTCAGCGCAGCTTCAACATCCATCGGCGAACCATACATCAGCACGCTCACCGTCCCCATTTTTTGTAGCCCGCTGGTCTGGTTACGGTGAATCTCTTGCGGATGGCTGGTCGCAGGCGGCGGGGCTTCAGGCGTTCCCTGCAGGGCGCTACAGCCGCTCAGAACAATCGCCAGTAACCACGGTGTAAACCTACGCATAACCATATCTCGTTTCCTGTTAGTCACAGTGTAGTGGTAGCCTGAATGACATTTCCGGGGAATGTTCCCGAATTGTTATCTCTGACGCGATTTTCGAATGAAAATGTTGTGAAAGCGTAACCCAGTTCTCAACATTATAAATCGCGGCTGAACCCACGCCTTTGGCTATATGTTAGCCCATGGCACATCGCTACTCTAGAGATGGGAGACGATAAATGATTGTACTGGAAGTGCGTAATCTTGCGGGCGGCGAGGTGCTTCATGCCTGTCCGCAAAATGCGTCAGACCGGCCTCTGCCGTGTATCGTTTTTTATCACGGATTCACCTCTTCTAAGCTGGTCTATAGCTACTTCGCCGTGGCGCTGGCGGAGGCGGGATTTCGCGTCATCATGCCCGATGCGCCGGAGCATGGCGCGCGCTACTTCGGCGATGAAAAAGGGCGAATGCAGCGCTTTTGGCCCATCTTGCTACAGAACTTCGCCGAATTCACCGCGCTTCGCGCTGCGATCGCCGCGCAGGGGTGGATTGCGGACGACAGGCTGGCGGTCGCCGGCGCCTCGATGGGCGGAATGACGGCGCTGGGCATTATGACCCATCATCCGCAGCTGAAAAGCGTCGCCTGTCTGATGGGGTCCGGCTATTTCAGCAGCCTCGCGCAAAGCCTGTTTCCTTCACCCTCCCTGGACGCGGAGCAGCTGACGGAGTGGGACGTCAGCCATCAGCTGGCGACGCTCGCCAGCAGGCCGCTGCTGCTTTGGCACGGCGATGAGGACGACGTGGTACCGCCTGGCGAAACCTTCCGCCTCCAGCAGGCCCTGCAGCAAAGCGGCCTGGCCGAAAACCTGACCTGCGTCTGGCAGCAGGGCGTGCGCCATCGCATTACGCCAGAGGCGCTGGCCGAAACGGTCGGGTTCTTTAAGCGCACGCTTTAGGCGCGGCGGCGAGCTGGACCCTTCGTCCCCGCAGCGGAGGCGAAGGGGTTAGAGAAGGGTGGTTAGCGATAGAGCGCGGCGCTGGCGTGGATTGCGCCGTTGCTTTCCGGTTCGTGGATCAGGATCGGCTGGAAGTATTTTGCCCCCTGTTCGTCGCTCAGCTGGTTAAGGGCCTTATCGGCCTCTTGCTCAGTGGCCATATTGTGGTTGATATAGATAACGCCCAGGCTCTGTACATCGTCCATGTTACGTGCCTGACGTCCATCGATTTTGATGGCTGCCAGCGCGTTGGCGCTCAGTAAAAGCGCAGCCATTACGGCAATGAGGATGTATTTCATAATCTACGCTCCTTATAACTGTCCTGACGTTAACCCGGGCTCCATTGGGCTATAGATTGCTCTTGATGTAAGTGTAATCACTCCCTGCCGGGTGCATCGCGACCATTTCTGATGAAGTTGTTCAAAAAAGTGTCGCTGCTGCCGTTGATTAATTTTAAATCACTGACTTAGCGCGGCTTTGCCGTTAGTGCGAATTATTTGCGCAATCAGCTTGAGTTTATGGTGGTTCGCAATTAGAATGACGCGTCAATTTTTCAGCCGCCCTTTAACCACGTTCCTTGCCTCCATGGGCCGCGGCTGACCCAGACAGGAGGCTGAATAATCCGTAAGGAGCAATTCGATGCGTCATTACGAAATCGTTTTTATGGTCCATCCTGACCAGAGCGAACAGGTTCCGGGTATGATCGAACGTTACACTGGTGCAATCACTGCAGCAGAAGGTACGATCCACCGTCTGGAAGACTGGGGCCGCCGTCAGCTGGCTTACCCGATCAACAAACTGCACAAAGCTCACTACGTTCTGCTGAACGTTGAAGCCCCGCAGGAAGCGATCGATGAGCTGGAAACAAACTTCCGCTTCAACGACGCCGTTATCCGCAGCATGGTAATGCGTACTAAGCACGCTGTTACCGAAGCATCTCCGATGGTTAAAGCGAAAGACGAGCGCCGTGAGCGTCGCGAAGATTTCGCAAACGAAACCGCAGATGATTCCGAAGCTGGGGATTCTGAAGAGTAATCCTGATGACCAACCGTCTGGAGCTGTCCGGCATTATCTGCAGGACGCCAATTCGTAAGGTCAGCCCGTCAGGAATTCCACACTGCCAGTTCGTGCTTGAGCATCGTTCAGTGCAGGAGGAAGCCGGTTTTCACCGGCAGGCATGGTGTCAAATGCCCGTTATCATTAGCGGACACCAAAACCAGGCCATTACTCACAGTATAACGGTCGGCAGTGCAGTAATCGTTCGGGGGTTCATTTCTTGCCACAAGGCAAAGAACGGCCTGAGCAAAATGGTTCTGCATGCCGAGCAGATTGAATTGATAGATTCTGGAGACTAGCCAAATGGCACGTTATTTCCGTCGTCGCAAGTTCTGCCGTTTCACCGCGGAAGGCGTTGTAGAGATTGATTACAAAGACATCGCTACGCTGAAAAACTACATTACCGAAAGCGGTAAAATTGTCCCGAGCCGTATTACCGGTACTCGCGCAAAATACCAGCGTCAGCTGGCTCGCTGCATCAAGCGCGCTCGCTACCTGTCCCTGCTGCCATATACCGATCGTCATCAGTAATCGGCCGCTGTCTATTAACGACTTTAAGAGGATAAGGTAATGCAAGTTATTCTGCTTGATAAAGTAGCAAACCTGGGCAGCCTGGGTGATCAGGTTAATGTTAAAGCGGGCTACGCTCGTAACTTCCTGGTTCCACAGGGTAAAGCTGTTCCAGCTACCAAGAAAAACGTTGAATTCTTCGAAGCGCGTCGCGCTGAACTGGAAGCCAAACTGGCTGACGTTCTGGCAGCTGCTAACGCACGTGCTGAAGCAATCAATGCACTGGGCAACGTTACCATCGCGTCTAAATCAGGCGACGAAGGTAAACTGTTCGGTTCCATCGGTACCCGCGACATCGCTGACGCTGTAACTGCAGCTGGCGTTGCCGTCGCTAAGAGCGAAGTTCGTCTGCCGAACGGCGTTCTGCGCACCACCGGTGAGCACGAAGTGGACTTCCAGGTTCACAGCGAAGTCTTCGCGAAACTGGTTGTTAACGTTGTAGCTGAGTAATTTTTTACTCTGCTCGCGTCGAGACGCCGGCCTTGTGCCGGCGTTTTGCTTTTCTGCCTTCCCCCACGCTAATTTATTCGCGATAGACTATCGCGCACGAATAAAGCTGCCGTTTGCCTGACGGGTAAACAGCACCTGCTGCCCACCGCCGATATCGATAGTCAGGCCGGTTACCACCCCATTCGCATTCTGCCTAATCTGTACCGTTTGCCCGGTTTGCAGCGAGCTGAGCGGTTTCCCCGAACCTTCGACCTGGGCCATCGCGTAAACGTCGGTTGGCGGCAGATTATGGTCGCGGAACAGCTGGGCCAGGGTTTTCCCTGACTCGATGCGATAGGTGCGCCACTGCTGCTCGATGCCCGGCGCAGATTGCTGCTGTTGCTGCGGAGGCGGAGAGTAGGTCTGATTCTGCTGCTCGGCCGGCTGCTCGTCCTGAACCGGCTCTGGTGCCACCGGCGCCATCTGATCGGCGTCGCTCACCGTAGGCGTTGAGGTAATGGGCGGCAGCGGGATAGCCTGCTGTGAGGACGATTGCGGCTGGGACTGCGACTGCATATCGAGGCTGGCGTCGCGGCTGACCTGGGCGGACGTGCTGCTGTCCTCGGAGGGGAGCAGTATGCCGATAACCACCAGCAGGGCTCCGGCGATAATGCCCCGACGGTGCATTGGCGGCAGCGGATCCATAATGCGAATATGATCCGGGGCGTGCCAGATCTTCGCCAGGGTAGGTGTCATTTCAAAGCGCCCGTGCATGGCTTTCCTCCTGCTCCGCATATTTTTATGCTGCTCCGTAGAGTATAGATGGCTAACTTCCTGATGGACGAGACAAAGATATGTTTCGTGAGGTTAGCCTGATATTGCCTATTGTTTCTGTTTCCCTCAGATTTGTCATCATCCAGCGACAAAGTTTTACCCATCGTGCTGTGGCTGATATGCTGCCCACCACTTTATACTCGTCGTCTTTCGGGTTGCCGGTGCGCTGGCAGTGCCGCTCGCTTCGCTTATGGCGTTATTTATACCGCTAAGGCTCAGGAGCCTGCCGCCTTCCCGCAGGTCGAAGTTTATAGAGTATGAATTTTCCCCCCAAAAAAGGAACAAAGATGGCAACCCCGACTTTTGACACTATCGAAGCGCAGGCAAGTTACGGTATCGGCTTGCAGGTTGGACAACAGCTGAGCGAATCTGGCCTGCAGGGGCTGCTGCCTGAGGCGCTGGTAGCCGGTATTGCTGATGCGCTGGAAGGCAATCAGCCGCAGGTGCCGGTAGAAGCCGTTCACCGCGCGCTGCGTGAAATTCACGAACGTGCCGATGCGGTACGCCGCGAACGTTTCCAGGAGCTGGCGGCAGATGGCCAGAAATACCTCGATGAAAACCGCGAGCGCGAAGGCGTGAACAGCACCGAATCCGGCCTGCAGTTCCGCGTCCTGACCCAGGGCGAAGGCGCTATCCCGGCGCGTACCGACCACGTTCGCGTGCACTACACCGGTAAGCTTATCGACGGTACCGTTTTTGACAGCTCCGTTGCGCGCGGCGAACCGGCTGAATTCCCGGTAACCGGCGTGATCGGCGGCTGGATTGAGGCGCTGACCCTGATGCCGGTTGGCTCAAAATGGGAGCTGACCATTCCGCACAACCTGGCCTACGGCGAGCGCGGCGCGGGCGCATCGATTCCTCCGTTCAGCACCCTGATTTTTGAAGTAGAGCTGCTGGATATTATCTAAGCAGTAGTGGCTTCCTCTCCCCAAGGGGCGGGGAAGCAAATAAAAATAGCGTAAAACGCTTAAGTTTGAATTTAGTTAGAGTTTAATATTGCTTAAATGATTTTTTGGCGTAGTTTTGTGAGCTGTTTCGCGTGACCGGAGTGATATAACACTCACTTTAAACATAAAATTAACATTATATCTAAATCATAGTATTCATCCTTCCGATTCTTACCTAATATCGATAAGCCCTTTTCCAAGGGTAATGACCAATGACGGGCCAGTAGAGCCTGAACAACACAGACAGGTACAACAGGAAAATATCACATGGTAGATCAGGTTAAAGTCGCTGCTGAAGAGCAGGCTCCGACGGAACAAACGCTGCGGCGAAATCTTACAAACCGGCATATTCAGCTTATTGCCATCGGCGGCGCTATCGGTACCGGCTTATTTATGGGGTCCGGTAAAACCATCAGTCTCGCCGGGCCATCCATCATTTTTGTTTATATGATCATTGGCTTCATGCTGTTTTTCGTCATGCGTGCGATGGGCGAACTGCTGCTGTCGAATCTGGAATATAAATCGTTCAGCGATTTCGCCGCCGATCTTCTGGGGCCGTGGGCCGGATACTTTACCGGCTGGACCTACTGGTTCTGCTGGGTGGTGACCGGGATGGCGGACGTCGTGGCGATTACCGCCTACGCCCAGTTCTGGTTCCCGGGCCTCTCCGACTGGGTGGCCTCGCTGGCGGTTATCCTGCTGCTGCTGAGCCTGAACCTTGCCACCGTGAAAATGTTCGGGGAAATGGAGTTCTGGTTTGCGATGGTCAAGATCGTCGCTATCGTGGCGCTGATTGTCGTCGGCCTGGTCATGGTGATGATGCACTTCAAATCGCCGACCGGCGTAGAAGCCTCTTTTTCTCATCTGTGGAATGACGGCGGCTGGTTCCCGAAAGGGATCAGCGGATTCTTTGCCGGCTTCCAGATTGCGGTCTTCGCCTTCGTTGGGATTGAGCTGGTGGGCACCACCGCTGCGGAAACCAAAGATCCGGAGAAATCCCTGCCGCGCGCGATTAACTCTATCCCGCTGCGTATCATTATGTTCTACGTCTTCGCGCTGATCGTGATTATGTCGGTGACGCCGTGGAGCTCGGTGGTTCCGACCAAGAGCCCGTTCGTGGAACTCTTTGTGCTGGTGGGCCTGCCGGCTGCGGCCAGCCTGATTAACTTCGTGGTGCTGACCTCCGCGGCCTCTTCGGCCAACAGCGGCGTATTCTCCACCAGCCGTATGCTGTTTGGCCTGGCGCAGGATGGTCAGGCACCGTCGATGTTCGCCAAACTGTCGAAACGTGCGGTACCGGCGAAAGGCCTGACCTTCTCTTGCATGTGCCTGCTGGGCGGCGTGGTGATGCTGATGGTGAATCCGAGCGTGATTTCCGCGTTCACCATGATCACCACGGTTTCGGCGATCCTGTTTATGTTCGTCTGGACCATTATCCTGTGCTCGTATCTGGTCTATCGCAAAAAGCGCCCGCAGCTGCACGAGCAGTCGAAGTATAAGATGCCGCTGGGCAAGCTGATGTGCTGGGTTTGTATGGCGTTCTTCGTCTTCGTGGTGGTGCTGCTGACGCTGGAAACCGACACGCGCCAGGCGCTGATCGTCACGCCGCTGTGGTTTGTTCTGCTGGCGGTGGGCTGGTTCTTTGCCGGTAAGAAACGTCTCGCGAAATAAAAAAATCTCCGGGAGAGATTTTTAACGTTGCTTGCAACGGCCGTCATAAAAAAGGCCACCCGGAGTGGCCAATAAGAGTGACAGTACCGAGGGCGCCCGCGGGCGCCTTTTTTTATTTAGTTTCCGGCAAGGGCGCGCGGGAACAGGACGTTATTTTCCAGGCTGATGTGTTCCATCAGATCGTCGATCAGTTCATTAATGCCGTTGTACATCGCTTTCCAGGTGGTGCAGGCTTCCGGCGGCGGCGTCACGTTATGGGTGATGTGCTTGATCACTTCCAGCAGCTCGCCCGCTTCGTCGTGTTCGCTTTCCATCACGCTGATGGGGCCAGCGGCCTGAGTTCCCATGCCCTGCTTAATCATCGGGAACAGGATCTGCTCCTCTTTCATCATGTGGCTGGAGAGCTCCTGGTGGAGCATCGTCAGGTACCTGGTTAAGCCGTTCGGCACGTTGGGCTTATCGGCATGCACGCGCTCAACTTTGGTGGCCTGCAGAATAAGCTCCGGCAGCTGCTCGCGATGGCGGTCATGATAGCGCACGATAATATGGTCGATGATCTCGGCGTAGGGCGCGACGCGCCAGTCGCGCTCTGCCGGCTCTTGCGCAAGCTCCATCAGCTCCGCTTCGATGACCGCAACGTCCAGCTCTTTGCGCGATGCTGCGCGATCCAGCGTTTGTTTCCCGCCGCAGCAGTAGTCCATGTCGTATTTACGGAACAGCGCGGAGGCGCGCGGGATCGTCAGCGCCAGCTCGCCTAAAGGTTGGTCACGGAAAGCCATAGCAATTACCTCGTCATCAAGAATATAAGATGTATTTTAAATGCATCTTATCGACAAGGGAATACCCCTTTCGGATACCAGGCTATTTTTTATTCGCGCTGACCTGCGCCACCAGCCGCGGCTTTTCCGGTCGGGCGCGCACGGCGGAGATAACGCCTAATACCAGCAGCAGGATACCGCTGAGCGTCAGCAGCGGCGGCAGGCTTTGGCGCAGCAGGAAGGTATACAGCAGGCCAGCAAGCGTTTCGAAGACGATAAGCGGCCCGAGGATCACCGTCGGCAGCTTCTGGCTGGCGATGTTCCAGCATAGCGCCCCGACCCACGAGCAGAGCACGGCGATGGCCAGCATCAGCGTCACGAAAACCAGCGGACGCGGGCCAAAGGGAAGGGGGAAGCTGACCTGCTGGCCGTGCAGCCACCAGCAGGCGGCGACGTAGCCCACCAGCGACAGCGGCAGCGTCACCAGCGCCTGTGCCGTTGCCCACATCATCGGATGCTTATCCGGATTTTCACGCAGCCAGCGGGCGTTGCGCAGCGCGTACCACGCCCAGCAGGCAACGGAGATCAGCGCCAGCGCGATCCCGGAGCCGTAGCGCCAGAAGCTAAACGCCTCCATGCCCTGGCGCAGTTCGGCGATATTAACGCACGCCAGGCCGAGCGCAATGCACGCCAGCGCCGGGAATAAACGCCGCCACGGCAGCTTGCCGTCGCGCTGGCTGTAGAGCAGGTTAGCAAACACCGGCAGCACCACCGGCAGGGTGCCGATAATCATGGTGGCGACCGGGGCGCCGGTACGCTGGATAGCGCTGGCGAGACAAACATAATAGATAAGGTTGCCCATCATGGTCAGCCCGCAGGCAACCCACCAGTCCTGTGCCGAAAGCTGGCGCAGCCTCACGCGGCCGAGCCATGCCAGCGGCAGGGCGATAAGCCCCAGCGCCAGATAGCGCCCCATTGACTGCAATACCGCCGGGTACTCCGGCACCACCTGAGGGCCGACAAAAATCAGTCCCCACATCAACCCTGCCAGCAGGGCATACAGCACGCCGCTAATCATCTTGCCATCCATCATCGTTATCGTTGGCCAAAGTGTAGGGGAGGCCGGCGCGGGAATATTGTATGAGATTGCGCATTAGCGCTGGATGACCTGCTTTTGATAGCGTACCGGGGTAATGCCGTAGCGGCGGGTAAAGGCGCGGGTGAGATGCGACTGGTCGGTAAGACCGGCGGCGGCGGCAACTTCGGCGGCGGGCATCCCGTGCGTCAGAAAGGCCTTGGCGCGCCACAGGCGAATAGCCATCAGCATTTGATGGGGCGTGACGTGGAAATGGGCTTTAAACTGGCGCTGAAAGTGCCACGGGCTAAGGGCGGCAACCTGCGCCAGCTCATCAAGGGTGACCGCGCGCATATAGTTATCGTGCAGATATTCGCGCACGCGCTCGAAGCGATGGGCCGCTTCCGTCAGTACCGGCGCGTGATGGGCAAACGGGCGAAAGGTGTCGATAAGGTTGAGCAGCAGGCCCTGCTGGGCCAGCGGATCGTCGGTGTGCCACAGGCCGTATATGAGATGGCAGAGCTGTCGCGAGCGCTTTGGGTCCTGGCGCACGACTTCGCTGAACCACCAGTGGCGCGTGCCGGTTACCTCTTCCAGCAGCGCGGGATCGAGGTAGACCATCCGATAGCGCCAGCCGTCGGCGGTTTCCGCTTCGCCGGTGTGCAGCTCGTCGGGATTCATGGTAACGATGGAGTTCACCGCGGCGACGTACTGGCTGCCGCGATAGCGGAAGCGCTCGGCGCCCAGCTCAATCGCGCCAATGCCGAAGGCTTCGTGGGTATGCGGTTCGAAGGCGTAGCGGGAGATATGGGCATGATACAGCTCCACGCCCGGCACCTGCGCCAGATGGCGAAAGCGCGCGCTGTCTCTCTCATCGCTGAACTGTTCCGGTACACCCTGCATCTGCTTTCTCCCCGTAGGCCATCCCTGATTATCGGAGATGACCTGCGGGGATGCTACAAAAATTAACCAGTTTGCAACAGTTACAGAATGCCTTTGACGCTCTCCGCCAGGGAGGTAGTCGGACGGCCAATCAGGCTGCTCAGGGTATGGCTATCGTCAAACAGGCCGCCCTGAGAGGCGCCGATATCGGAGTCCGCCAGCATATCCGCCAGCCCTGCCGGCAGGCCCACGCTCTTCAGCGCCGCGGCGAAGTCGGCTTCGCTAAGGTTCTGATAAACCACGTTCTTACCGCTCTGTTTGCTCAGCTCGGCGGCCAGCTCGCTGAGGGTCCAGGCCTCGTCGCCCGCCAGCTCGTAAACCTTCCCGGCGTGGCCCTCTTCGGCGATGACGCGGGCGGCAGCGGCGGCATAGTCGGCACGGGTCGCTGAGGCAATTTTACCGTCGCCGGCAGCGCCGATAAAGACGCCGTGTTCCAGAGCCGGCGGCGCGCTGGCGAGATAGTTTTCGGTATACCAGCCGTTGCGCAGAAGGGTATAGGCGATACCGGACTCGGCCAGCATCTTCTCGGTTTCCACGTGCTCAGCGTGCAGGCCAAGCGGAGACTGATCCGCGTGCAGCAGGCTGGTGTAGGCGATAAATTTGACCCCGGCGGCCCTGGCCGCCTGGATGACGTTGCGATGCTGGGACGCACGCTGGCCCACTTCGCTGGATGAGATCAGCAGCAGCTTATCCACGCCCTGCAGCGCGGCGGTGAACGCCGCCTGGTCGGTATAATCCGCCTGACGAACGACGAGGCCCTGCTGGCTCAGGGATTCGGCCTTCGCCGGGTTACGGACAATCGCCACAATCTGGCTGGCGGGAACGGTTTTTAACAGCTCTTGTAGAACGTGATGGCCTAGCTGGCCAGTGGCGCCGGTAATTGCGATCATGGGTCTTCTCCTTCGTGTTTATTGACTGTTGTGGTAAGCTAACACCTTAGCTAACTTTTAGTAAGTACGTACAAAAAGGTAAGTATGAAATGGCGAATCCGACGCTGAGTGAGCAGCTGCGCGACGGCAATCTGTTTGCCGAGCAGTGCCCGTCCCGTGATGTATTGAAGCACGTCACCAGCCGCTGGGGCGTGCTGATCCTCGTGGCGCTGCGCGCGGGAACCCACCGCTTCAGCGACCTGCGTCGCAAGATGGGCGGGGTGAGTGAAAAGATGCTGGCCCAGTCGCTGCAGGCGCTGGAGCAGGATGGCTTTATCGACCGGGTGTCGTATCCGGTGGTCCCGCCGCACGTTGAATATAGCCTGACTCCGCTGGGTGAACAGGTGAGCGAGAAGGTGGCGGCGCTGGCCGACTGGATTGAGCTGAATCTGCCCGCGGTTCTGGCGAACCACGAGCAGACCGTTGCCTGAGCAGAGAGCTACTTACTCAGGTCCAGCTGATAAATGGCAAAGCCGATATCGTCGGTAGCAACCTGACGCATCGGGTACTGCGCCTGCTCTTTAATAAATGCCGCCGCTTTTTCGGTTGGCGCAGTTTCAAAGCGGATGTCCAGCGGCACCTTGCCGTGGATCGGCGCCAGGCGCCAGTTATTATCCGCCGCCGGGTGGATGGCCCCCGCCTTTTTCGACTCGGCGCTAATCCACGCCGCCAGCACCGAACGGTTTTCATCCGGGGAAGCAAAAGCAATGTGGCTATCGCCGGTACCGGCGAACTTGCCGCCGTAGGCGCGGTAGTTGTTCGTCGCGACAAGGAAGGTGGCCGCCGGGTCGATGGCCTTGCCGTTAAAGGTCAGATCCTTAATGCGCTGCGCCTGCGGGTTAATCATCTGGCACTCGCCGTCGTAGCGCGCCGGCTGGCTGACGTCAATCTGGTAATTGACCCCGTCAATCACGTCGAAGTTATAGGTGCGAAAACCGTCCCAGTTGATTAATGACTGCGGCTTGCTGCTGGTCGGGTCTATCTGATTGAACTGTCCGGCAGAGCACTCCAGCCACTCTTTAACCTCCTTGCCGCTCACCTTCATTACCACCAGGGTATTCGGATAGAGATACAGATCGGCGGCGTTGCGGAAGGTGAGCTGGCCTTTCTCCACTTCGACGAAGCTGGCGGGATCGTTCTTGCGTCCGCCGACCTTAAACGGCGCGGCGGCGGAGAGCACCGGCAGCTTCGCCAGGTCAGGATCGCCCTGAATAAAGTGCTCGACGTAGGCTTTCTGCGCCATATTGACCACCTGCACGGTCGGGTCGTCCTGCACCAGCGCAAGGAAGCTGTACATATTGTCGGAGGCGCGGCCGATAGGCTTGCTGACAAATTCGCGCGTTGCGTCGTGGTCGGCTTTAAGCACCGTCACCATGTTGCCATCTTCTGCCGCCAGCGACTTCTTCGCCAGCGGATCGTAGATTGGCCGGGCTTCGGCCTTCGCCTGGGTGACCTGCCACCTGCCGTCTTTGTGGCTGAGGGCCAGATCGACGATGCCTAAATGATCGCCCCACATGCCGGGCATCACGGCCGGAACGCCGTTAAGCGTGCCCTGGCTGATATCGGCGCCCTTGATGCTGGCGAAATCTTTCCCCGGGAATACCGCGTGCGCGTGGCCGAACATAATGGCATCAACGCCCGGAACCTGGCTGAGGTAGTAGACCGAGTTTTCCGCCATGGCCTGATACGGGTCGGCGGAGAGCCCAGAGTGGGCGATAACCACCACCAGGTCCGCACCTTTCTCGCGCATTTGTGGAACGAATTTGCGCGCGGTTTCGGTGATGTCGTTGACGGTCACTTTGCCGGCGAGATTGGCTTTATCCCAGGTCATGATTTGCGGCGGCACGAAGCCGATATAGCCGATGCGCAGGGTCTGCGTTTTGCCGTCGCTATCCTCGACTTTGGTATCCTGAATCAGGTACGGGGTGAACATCGGCTGGCCGGTTTTTACGTCGATAATGTTGGCGTTGACGTAGGGGAATTTCGCGCCGGAGAGGGCTTTGTGCAGGAAATCGAGGCCGTAGTTAAACTCGTGGTTGCCAAGGTTGCCCACGGCGTAATCCAGCGTGTTCATGGCCTTATAAACCGGGTGAATATCGCCGCTTTTGAGACCTTTCGCCGCCATATAATCGCCCAGTGGACTACCCTGAATAACGTCGCCGTTATCGACCAGCACGCTGTTTTTCACTTCCTGGCGGGCTTTTTCAATCAGCGTGGCGGTGCGCACGAGGCCAAATTTTTCCGTAGCGGCGTCTTTGTAATAATCAAAATCCATCATATTACCGTGCAGATCGGTGGTTTCCATGATCCGCAAATCGACCGTCGCCGCGTTTACGCTGGCAGCGACCAGCGTGGCCAGGAGCGTTGCGCTAAACTTAATCATCAGAGGCGTCCTTTTTTATGAGCAATGGCACAGAAGAAAATGTATTTACATTCTGTTGCTTACAGAATTGTGAATCATGCCAGAAAAACGACAATTGAAACCGCCATCGCTATCACAGATAGCGGAACTCGCAGCGATGCGATATAAATAAAACAACGAGTTAACGCCACTGCAACCAGATGAGGTGGAGAATGTTAGAACAAGTATGTCAGCTTGCACGGATCGCCGGCGATGCCATTATGGAAGTCTATGATGGAAATCAGCCGATGGACGTCGCCAGCAAGAAGGATGATTCTCCGGTCACCGCGGCGGATATTGCTGCGCATAAAGTCATTATGAGCGGCCTGCTGGCGCTGACCCCCGATATCCCGATCCTGTCTGAAGAAGACCCCCAGGAGTGGCAGGTGCGCCAGCACTGGCAGCGCTACTGGCTGGTGGATCCGCTGGACGGCACCAAAGAGTTTATCAAGCGCAACGGCGAGTTCACGGTCAATATCGCCTTGATTGAGAAGGGTAAACCGGTGCTTGGCGTGGTCTATGCGCCGGTGATGAAGGTGCTGTACTGCGCGGAAAACGGCAAGGCCTGGAAAGATGAGTGCGGCAGGCGTAAGCAAATTCAGGTTCGCGACGCCCGGCCTCCGCTGGTGGTCATCAGCCGCTCCCACGGCAACGATCCGGAGCTGGAGGAGTACCTGGAGCAGATCGGTGAACATCAAACCACTTCGATCGGCTCATCGCTGAAGTTCTGCCTGGTGGCGGAAGGTCAGGCCCAGCTCTATCCGCGCTTCGGGCCGACCAATAGCTGGGATACCGCCGCCGGCCATGCGGTCGCGGTTGCCGCCGGGGCGCACGTTCACGACTGGCAGGGAAGAACGCTCGACTACACGCCGCGTGAATCCTTCCTCAACCCCGGCTTCCGGGTATCTATTTACTGAGCAGCTTGTGCAGCAGGGCGACAACCTGCTGCACTTCATCCTGGGTTAGCGCGCCGTCTTTAGCCCACTGAACGCGGCCGTCCTTATCCAGCACCACGATGGCCGAGCTCTCCTCCTGCAGCTGCCACGCCTTACGCGCCAGACCGTTACCGTCGACAATAAACTGCGACCACGGATAGAGCTGCTTGTTGCTCTCAATGCTGCTGCGCACGAACACTCCTGAGCCCGGGATTGCGTCATCGGTATTGACGATAGTGGTGGTCTGATAGCGATCGTGCGGCAGCTTCGCGGCCTTGATAGCCTCTATCAGCGTGGCGTTTTTCTCTTTTGCCGCGGTGCGCCCGGCGATGTGCTGCAGTACGCGAACTTTTCCTGCCAGCTGCGAGCTATTCCAGTTTTTATAGCTAAACTTATCATTATCCAGAATTAATTCTCCCCGGTCGGCGATGCCAACCGGCGCGACGCGCTGACCATCGACAAAATTATGCGCTGAGGCGATCAGCGGAAGCAGAAGGAGTGAAGCCGCCAGAATTTTACGTAGGGCCATGATGTTTCCTTATTATGTACAGGTGATCCGACCACTTGGTCTGGCTTAAGCATAAGTGCGATTTATCGGCATGACACGCAATCAGAGTGCCAGATTGCGTGTTAACGCACATATTCGAATAAAATCGGTGACTTATACTCACTTCTACGTATGTATGAAAAGAAAATTCTTAATTAGTGTCATCAAAAGGTAAATAAACTTATGCATGCTGGGTATTACAGAAGTTCTGGACTATAGTTTCAGGGCATTAAAATTTGCGTTCTGGACTCGTGGGCTAAGTGTGGCACCACAGGAGCGTAACCCTGGCAGGAGACAACAATGAAAATTTTCCAACGCTACAATCCGCTGCAAGTGGCGAAGTACGTGAAGATCCTGTTCCGTGGACGGTTATATATCAAGGATGTTGGCGCTTTTGAGTTTGATAAGGGCAAAATCCTTATCCCGAAGGTAAAGGACAAGCAGCACTTTTCTGTGATGTCCGAGGTCAATCGTCAGGTTCTGCGTCTGCAAACAGAGATGGCTTAATCTGAAAAGTGGTATAGCTGTACGGTAAGAAAAACGGCTCCTGATGGGAGCCGTTAGTGTTTCTGAAGGCGGCGATTATGCCGACTCTTTTTCGCCTGCCATCGTTTCCGACTGCTTCGGTACCAGCACCGTCGGCTTATTGTCGATGCGGGTGACCAGCAGCTGATCGATGCGGTAGTTATCGATGTCCACCACCTCAAACTTGTAGCCTGAGAATTTCACCGCGTCGGTGCGCTTGGGGATTTTGCGCAGCATAAACATCATAAAGCCGCCGATAGTTTCATAGTTGCCGGACTGCGGGAAATCGTCGATATCGAGCACGCGCATCACGTCATCAATCGGCGTACCGCCGTCAATCAGCCATGAGTTTTCATCGCGGGCGACGATCTGCTCCTCCAGCCCCTGGCCGACCAGATCGCCCATCAGGGTGGTCATGACGTCATTGAGGGTAATAATCCCCACCACCAGCGCATATTCATTCATGATGACCGCAAAGTCTTCGCCGGCGGTTTTGAAGCTTTCCAGCGCTTCGGAGAGCGTCAGGGTATCGGGGACAATCAGCGTATTGCGGATCTGCACGCCGCCGGTCAGCACCAGGCTTTGATTCGCCAGCACGCGATTTAGCAGATCCTTGGAGTCCACGTAGCCGATGATATGGTCGATATCTTCGTTACAGACCAGGAACTTGGAGTGCGGATGCTCCGAAACCTTGTTCTTCAGGCTCTGCTCGTCTTCGTGGAGATCGAACCAGATAACATTTTCACGCGAGGTCATCGACGACGGAACGGTACGCGATTCCAGCTCGAACACGTTCTCAATCAGCTCATGCTCCTGCTTACGCAGCACGCCAGCCAGCGCGCCGGCCTCAACGACCGCGTAAATATCGTCGGAGGTGATGTCGTCTTTACGCACCATCGGTATTTTGAACAGCCGGAAAATATTGTTAGCCATGCCGTTGAACAGCCACACCAGCGGGCGGAACACCGTCAGGCAGAAGCGCATCGGGTTGATGATGCGCAAAGCCACGGCTTCTGGCGCAATCATACCGATGCGTTTCGGGGTCAGGTCAGCAAACAGGATGAACAGGCTGGTGACCAGAGTAAAAGAGATAATAAAGCTGAGCTGCTCGGAGAGTTCCGAGGACATATAGCGGCTTAACAGGCTGTTGAAGGCCGGTGAGAATGCCGCATCGCCGACGATACCGCCGAGAATCGCTACCGCGTTCAGGCCGATTTGCACAACGGTGAAGAACATCCCGGGGTTTTCCTGCATTTTGAGAACGCGCTGAGCGTTCAGGTTGCCATCATCGGCCAGCAGTTTGAGTTTGATTTTACGTGAGGCGGCCAGCGAGATTTCGGATATCGAAAAAAATGCGCTGACGGCAATCAGACAAAGTATTACTAAAATACTGTTTAACATAGTTTATCTAGCCGTTGAGGCCAGATCCTCGGAAGGGAAGTTGATAACTCTAATGTGGAATACATAAAAAACCGGTCCGAAGGCACTGGACCGGCTACAACACAGCCTAGTATAGCGTAAGGTACTGTAAAGCCGCCAGAGCGTTAATTGTGCGCCCCGGTAATATTCACTATCAGGCCTGTGGCGGCAGGCATACGCCGATACCGCCGATCCCGCAGTATCCATACGGATTTTTATGCAGATACTGCTGGTGGTCGTCTTCAGCATAGTAGAACGGCTTCGCCGTGCCTATCTCAGTGGTGATCTGCCGCGGGTCGTTGGCGTCGCGCATCGCCGCCTGAAAACGCGTCAGGCTGGCTTTGGCGGCCGCATCCTGCTCCGGCGTCAGCGGATAGATGGCCGAACGATACTGGGTACCGCGATCGTTGCCCTGCTGCATTCCCTGAGCCGGGTCGTGGTTTTCCCAGAATACCTGCAGCAGCTGCTCATAGCTGACGACCTGCGGGTCATACACGATGCGTACGGCCTCGGCGTGGCCGGTGTCGCCGGAACAAACTTCGCGGTAGGTGGGGTTAGGGGTGTAGCCGCCGGTGTAGCCTGCGGCGGTGCTGTAAACGCCAGGCAGCTGCCAGAACAGGCGCTCAACTCCCCAAAAGCAGCCCATCGCCAGCAGCGCAACTTCCATTCCCGCAGGAACGTTAGTCATGGAGTGGCCATTGACGGCGTGGAGCGTTGCCACCGGCATGGGGGTGTTGCGTCCGGGTAGCGCATCCGCCTGGGCGACAAGATGCGTTTTATCAAATAGACTCACGGTTGGCCTCTCTGAAACATAAGTCGTAGTTAAGGTTGTAACGATGCGTGTCTTTTTACACAATAAACACGATCGGTACGTCTGGATTTAAACATAAGAATTATTTGGGTTATCGTCACTTTTTCAACCCTTAGTTGTTAGGGTTTTGTTAAGCCGTGGAACGGCGCTTTCGTTTCCTTCGGGGGGAAACAAGGATATTCAGGAGAAAACGTGCTACAAATCCGCCAGTTATGTGTCACCAGCCTTTTGCTGGTCAGCGGGGTCGCTAGCGCCGCGAGCGTGCGTTTGCAGGTTGAGGGACTATCCGGGGAGCTGCAAAAAAACGTCCGTGCCCGGCTGTCGACGATCCAAAGTGATGAAGTCACGCCGGATCGCCGCTTTCGCGCGCGCGTTGATGATGCCATCCGTGAAGGCCTAAAAGCGCTAGGTTACTACGAACCGACGATCGATTTTGATTTACGTCCGCCGCCGGCAAAAGGGCGGCAGGTGCTGATCGCCAAAGTGACGCCAGGCGAACCGGTGCGTATTGGCGGCACCGACGTGATCCTGCGCGGCGGCGCGCGAACCGACCGTGACTATCTGGATTTGTTAAAAACGCGTCCGGCAATCGGCACCGTGCTGAACCACGGCGATTACGACGGTTTTAAAAGCTCATTGACCCGCGTTGCGCTGCGCAAAGGCTACTTTGATAGTGAATTCAATAAAAGCCAGCTCGGGGTCTCTCTCGATCGCCATCAGGCCTTCTGGGATATCGATTACAACAGCGGCGAGCGCTATCGCTTCGGCGCCGTGACCTTCAGCGGATCGCAGATCCGCGACGAATATCTGCAAAATCTGGTGCCATTTAAGGAGGGGGATGAGTACACCTCCGAGGATCTGGCGGAGCTAAACCGCCGCCTGGCGGCCACCGGCTGGTTCAGCTCGGTGGTGGTCGCGCCGGAGTTTGAAAAATCCAGAAAAACGAAAGTCCTGCCCCTGAAGGGCGTCGTCGCACCGCGCAAAGAGAATACCGTCGAAACCGGTGTCGGCTATTCGACCGACGTCGGGCCGCGGGTGAAGGCGACGTGGAGAAAGCCGTGGATGAACTCCTACGGCCACAGCCTGACCTCCAGCCTCAGCCTCTCCGCGCCGGAACAGCAGGTTGATTTCAGCTATAAGGTCCCGCTGCTGAAAAGCCCGCTGGAGCAGTATTACCTGATGCAGGGCGGCTTCAAGCGCACGGATCTCAACGATACCAAAGCCGACTCCACCACCCTCGGGGCGTCGCGTTTCTGGGAGATGTCGAGCGGCTGGCAGCGCGCGATCAATCTGCGCTGGAGCCTCGATCACTTTACCCAGGCTAACGTCACCAATACCACCATGCTGATTTATCCCGGGGTATCGGTTAACCGCACCCGCTCGCGGGGCGGCCTGATGCCGACCTGGGGCGATTCCCAGCGCTATTCGGTGGACTACTCCAACACCATGTGGGGCTCGGACATTAACTTTGTCGTCGCCCAGGCACAGGAAGTGTGGATCCGCACCCTCTACGATCGCCACCGTTTCGTGGTGCGCGGTAACCTCGGCTGGATTGAGGCCGATAATTTCGACAAGGTCCCGCCGGATCTGCGCTTCTTCGCCGGGGGTGACCGCAGCATTCGCGGCTACAAATACAAATCTATCTCGCCAAAAGACGATGATGGCAAGCTGATTGGTGCATCGAAGCTGGCTACCGGCTCGCTGGAGTACCAATACAACGTCAGCGGAAAATGGTGGGGCGCGATGTTTATCGACGGCGGTGAAGCGGTCAGCGATATCCGCAAAAGCGACTTCAAAACCGGCGCCGGCGTTGGCGTGCGCTGGCAGTCGCCGGTCGGCCCGATCAAGCTGGATATCGCTGCTCCGGTCGGCGATAAAGACGAACACGGTTTACAGTTTTACATCGGTCTGGGGCCTGAATTATGAGTTTATGGAAGAAGATAAGCCTCGGGATCATGCTCTTTCTGGTCCTGCTGCTGGGCACGGTTGGCTTCCTGGTCGGCACCACCAGCGGCCTGCACCTGGTGCTGAAGGCGGCGGACCGCTGGGTACCTGGCCTGGAGATCGGCAAGGTCACCGGCGGCTGGCGTGACCTGACGCTGGAGAACGTGCGCTTTGCCCAGCCGGGCGTAGCGGTGACCGCCGGTCAGTTCCACCTTGCGGTCAAATTACGCTGCCTGTGGGACAGCAGCCTGTGCGTCAACGATATTTCGCTGCGCGATATCTACGTCGCTATCGATACCGCAAAAATGCCGCCTTCCGCGCCGGCAGAAGAGGAAGATACGGGGCCGCTGAATCTCTCCACGCCGTATCCCATCACCCTGAGCCGCGTCGCGCTGCAAAACGTTAACGTCAAAATTGATGATACCGCCGTCTCGGTGCGCGACTTCTCCACCGGCCTGCGCTGGCAGGAGAAAAACCTGACCCTGACGCCGACGTCGCTGCAGGGGCTGCTTATCGCGCTGCCGAAAGTTGTCAAGGTGGCGCAGGAGCAGATCGTCGAGCCGAAGATAGAGAATCCGCAGCCGGAAGAGAAACCGCTCGGCGAGACGATGAAGGCGCTGTTTGAGAAGCCGGTGCTCCCGGAAATGGCCGACGTCCACCTGCCGCTTAACCTCAATATCGAGGAGTTCCGCGGTGAGCAGCTGCGGATCACCGGCGATACCGATATGACCATCTACAGCCTGCTGCTGAAGGTCAGCAGCATTGACGGGCAGATGAAGCTCGATACGCTGGATGTCGATTCCGACCAGGGCAAAGTCACCGCCTCGGGCAGCGCGCAGCTGCAGGACAGCTGGCCGGTTGATATCACCCTCAACGGTGCGCTGAATATTGACCCGCTCAAGGGCGAGAAGGTCCAGCTGAAGGTCGGCGGCGAGATGCGTAAAAAGCTGACGGTTGGCGTTGATTTAGCCGGCCCGGTGGCGATGACGCTGCGCGCCGAAACGCAGCTGGCGGAAGCCGGGCTGCCGCTCAATATGGAACTGAAAAGCAAGCAGCTCTACTGGCCGTTTAGCGGTGAAAAGCAGTTCCAGGCCGACGATCTGCAGCTGACGTTCAGCGGCAAGATGACCGACTACGCCCTGGCGATGAGTACCGCGGTGAAGGGGCAATCCCTGCCGCCGGCGAAAATCAGCCTCAATGCGAAGGGCAACGAGCAGCAGGTGAATATTGATAAGCTGACCGTCGCCGCGCTGGAAGGGAAAACCGAGCTTAAGGCGCTGCTCGACTGGCAGCAGGCGATTAGCTGGCGCGGCGAGCTGACCCTCGACGGCATTAACACCGCCAAAGAGGTTCCGGACTGGCCTTCGAAGCTCAACGGTCTGATCAAAACCCAGGGCAGCCTCTACGGCGGCAGCTGGCAGATGTCGGTGCCGGAGCTGAAAATCACCGGTAACGTGAAGCAGAATAAGGTTGATGTCAGCGGTTCCCTGCAGGGCAATAGCTATATGCAGTGGAAAATTCCCGGCCTGCACCTGGCGTTAGGTCCCAACAGCGCCGATGTGAAAGGCGAGCTGGGGGTTAAAGATCTCGATCTCGACGCCACCATTGATGCCCCGCATCTCGACAACGCCCTGCCGGGCCTTGGCGGAACGGCGAAAGGGCTGGTGAAGGTGCGCGGCACCGTGGAGGCGCCGCAGCTGCTGGCGGATATCACCGCCCGCGCCCTGCGCTGGCAGGAGCTGTCGATCGCCCAGGTTAACGTCAAAGGCGACGTGAAATCCAGCGATCAGATCGGCGGCAACCTCGACGTGCGTATCGATCGTATCAGCCAGCCGGGCGTCAATATCAGCCTGGTGCAGCTCAATGCGAAGGGGAATGAGAAGCAGCATGACCTGCAGCTTAGGGTGCAGGGCGACCCGGTATCCGGCCAGCTGTCGCTGGCGGGGAGCTTTGACCGCAAAGAGGAGCGCTGGAGAGGCGCGCTGAGCAATACCCGCTTCCAGACGCCGGTGGGCCCGGTTTCGCTGACGCGTAATATCGCGCTGGACTACCGTAACCGCGAGCAGAAAATCAGCATTGGGCCGCACTGCTGGACCAACCCGAACGCCGAGCTTTGCGTGCCGCAGACGATCGATGCGGGCGCGAGCGGACGGGCGGTCGTCAACCTCAACCGTTTCGACCTCGCGATGCTCAAGCCGTTTATGCCGGAAGCCACCCAGGCCAGCGGCGTATTTAGCGGTAACGCCGACGTGAGCTGGGACACCACCAAAGAGGGGCTGCCGCAGGGCAAGGTGACGCTGAGCGGGCGCAACGTGAAGGTGACCCAGACGGTCAACGATGCGCCGCTGCCGGTGGCTTTCGATACCCTGAACCTCACCGCCGATCTGCACAACAACCGCGCGCAGCTCGGCTGGCTGATCCGCCTGACCAATAACGGTCAGCTTGACGGGCAGGTTCAGGTCACCGACCCGCAGGGCCGACGCAATCTCGGCGGCAATATCAACATCAATAACTTCTCGCTGGCGATGATTAATCCGATCTTCTCGCGTGGGGAAAAGGCGGAAGGGCGGCTTAACGCCAACCTGCGCCTCGGCGGCGATGTGAAAAATCCGCAGCTGTTTGGTCAGATGCAGCTGAACGGCGTGGATATTGACGGTAACTTTATGCCGTTCGATATGCAGCCGAGCCAGCTGGCGATGAACTTCAACGGCACCCGCTCGACGCTGCAGGGAACGGTGAATACGCGTCAGGGGCAGATTAGCCTGAACGGGAACGCCGACTGGACCCAGATAGACAACTGGCGCGCGCAGATCGCGGCGAAGGGCAGCCGGGTACGTATTACGGTGCCGCCGATGGTGCGCCTGGACGTTTCGCCGGACGTGGTCTTTACCGCGACGCCGAGCTTGTTTAATCTTGACGGTAGCGTCGATATTCCGTGGGCGCGTATTGTGGTTAACGACGTGCCGGAGAGCGCGGTCGGCGTCTCTTCCGATGAGGTGATGCTGAACGACTCCCTGCAGCCGATTAAGCCGCAGAGCGCCGGTATCCCGATCAACAGCAACCTGACTATCCACGTCGGTAACAACGTTCGCCTCAGCGCGTTTGGCCTGAAGGCGCGCCTGACCGGCGATTTAAAAGTTGCTCAGGATAAACAGGGTCTGGGCCTCAACGGGCAGATCAATATTCCTGAAGGGCGCTTCCACGCCTACGGTCAGGATCTGATCGTCCGTAAAGGCGAGCTCCTGTTCTCCGGTCCGCCGGATCAGCCTTCGTTGAATATCGAAGCCATTCGCAACCCGGATGCGACAGAAGACGACGTAATTGCCGGCGTTCGCGTCACCGGCTCGGCCGACCAGCCGCGGGCGGAGATCTTCTCCGACCCGGTCATGTCGCAGCAGGAAGCGCTTTCTTATCTGCTGCGCGGCCAGGGATTGAGCAGCGGGCAGAGCGATAGCGCCGCAATGACGTCAATGCTTATTGGCCTGGGGGTTGCACAAAGTGGTCAGGTTGTGGGTAAAATCGGCGAGACGTTTGGCGTAAGCAATCTGGCGCTGGATACCGAGGGGGTAGGCGACTCTTCCCAGGTGGTAGTCAGCGGCTACGTGCTGCCGGGTCTGCAGGTAAAATACGGGGTCGGTATCTTCGACTCCCTGGCGACGCTGACATTACGCTATCGCCTGATGCCGAAGCTATATATGGAAGCGGTGTCTGGCGTAGACCAGGCTCTCGATTTGCTCTATCAGTTTGAGTTTTAGCAATGCGAATATTTGTTTACGGCAGTTTACGACGCAAACAAGGCAACAGCCACTGGATGACCAACGCTCAGTGGCTGGGCGCTCATAGTGTCAACGATTATCAGCTGTACAGCCTGGGCCACTATCCAGGCGCGGTGCCCGGTGAAGGCACGGTACATGGTGAAGTCTATCGTATTGACGCATCGACGCTGGCCGAACTGGATGCTCTGCGTACCAAAGGCGGCGAATACGCGCGCCATCTTATCCAGACGCCGTATGGCGGCGCATGGATGTATGTCTATCAGCGCCCGGTTGAGGGATTTACGCGGATAGAGAGCGGTAACTGGTTAGACAGAGACCAGTATTAAAAACGACAACGCCACCCTCGGGTGGCGCTGTTTTTTGTGGCCGCTAATCAGAATTCGACGCGCGCGCCGAGGTTATAGCGTCGACCCTCTATCTGACCGTACTCGCCCCACGAGGTGGTGCGTTTAGGGTCGGCATCAAACAGGTTATAGATCCCCGCCAGCAGCTGCGCGTTTTTGTTGACACGATAGCGCAGGCCGACATCCACCATCGTATAGGCCTCATACTCATCGTGGCTGCCGCTATCACGGTTGCTGCTGCGATAGTTCACCGTACTCCAGGCGTCCAGACTCTGCGTTGCCGCCCAACTGAGCGACAGATTGGCCATGTGGCGCGGGTAGTCGTTCAGGGCATAGCCTTTTTCCGCCCCACTTTTCTGCTCGCTGTGGTTGTAGGTGTAGTTGGCGTTAGCCTTGATATCGGCGCTAATCTGCCAGTCAGCGTTGAGCTCGACGCCGTAGACGTCCGCTTTGCTGACGTTAAAGTACTTGTCGATTGAGTCTGCTTTGTAGCCGTTAACGGAGCACTGGCTGGTAGCCGTGGTTTCGCAGATGTTCTGCTCGGTAATTTTATCTTTGAACTGGGTATAGAAGACCGTGCCGTCAAGCGCCAGGGCGCTGCCCGTCCAGTACAGGCCGAGCTCGGAGTTAACGCTTTTCTCCGGCTTCAGGTCGTCGTTCCCGACCGTCAGGAAGGGATAGGGTACGGTTGAGCCGTGCGGCGTAATAAAATCGCTGGAGGTGGCGCGCAGCTCCGGTTTTTTATAGCCTGCAGAGACCCCGCCCTTCAGCGCCCATGCGTCGCTAAACGCCCAGTTGCCGTACAGCTTAGGCGTGACGTGGGTACCAAAGTTATCATCGCGATCGAGGCGCCCTGAGGTGGTCAGGATGAAATCGCCGAGGGTCCAGCCGTCTTCGGCAAACAGCGCCCAGCCGTTGCGGCTCACTTTGGTGACCGGCGTGGCGCCCGGCAGGGTTTTGTTGGCGACATCAAAGCGGTCATTCAGCTCTTCGCGGGTAAAGTTCGCGCCCACGGTCAGCTTGTGGTTAGCCAGGCTCAGGGTTGTCTGGCTGTTGGCAACGTAGTTTTCCGTCTGCACGTATTGCGGCGTTTGCCCGCCATAGACGTACTTTGAGCGGCCCTTTTCATAATTAATGTAGTTGGTGGTGGCGACGGTATCGTCGGCATACCAGCCGGAGTGCGTCAGGGTTAAGGCGTCGCGGTCGAAGCGCCACGTCCAGGGCGTGCCGCGCTGCCAGGTCCGATTTTTCTCCTGCTCGCCGGTGACCACGTTCAGGTCAAAGAGGTTGTTCTCGCTGGCGGCCAGGCCGAGCGTCATATCGAGGGATTTGCGGTTGTGCTTGCCGAAGTAGTTTTCGCGTTCGTCATCGCGACGATCCAGCCAGTCGGCCGCGAGGCTCAGGCCGAGGACGTCGGGGATCAGCGGGCCCATGGTGAACAGATTCATCTGGCTGGTATTGCCAAAATCACGGTGCTCCTGGAGCCAGGTGTTGGCGGCCAGGGCGCCGGTCCACTCCTTCACGCCGTAAGGCTTTTTGGTGATGACGTTCACCACCCCGCCGATGGCGTCTGAGCCGTAGAGGGAGGACATCGGGCCGCGAATCACCTCAATACGCTCAATCGCCTCCATCGGCGGCAGGAAGCTGGCTTCGGTGCCGAGGTCCTGGCCATAGGGGCGAGATTCGCCGGTATTCTGCTTGACGCTGTTCACCATGAAGGCGGTGTAGGAAGGGTCCATGCCGCGCATCATGATGCTGCCCGAGGATATTTCGCTGCCGCTCGACACCGACACGCCGGGGAGATTTTTTATCGCCTCGCCGACGTTGCGATCGGGCTGAACATCCAGCGTTTTACGATCGATTGTCGAGATGGTCGCCGGTGCTTCACGCTTTTCCTGCGCAAAGCCGGTGGCGGTCACCACCATTTGATCTTCGCCGCTGCGCGAGGTTTCGCTGAGTTCTTCCGCCTGAGAGGGCAAAATAACCCCGCCGGACAGCGCGACGATCCCCGTAAGCGTAATCAGTTGACGCGTTTTCATAATATAGACACCTGCAAAGAGAAAATAACGACATCACCTCGCGACGGCGCGCCGCCACAAGGTGAAAAATAACGCGTGATGATGATTAGTATTGAGTCAGGTCGATTTTCATCACGTAGTCAGGCTTTTTACCGATCAGCTCTTCGGGCTGTTTAATGCTGACGTACAGCGTGTTGGCATCGGCGGAAAGCGCAAGGCTATTGGGCAGGGCGGTAGTCTGAATGCTTTGTTTTACCTTGCCGGTTTCGCTGTCGGCGATGGTTATCAGTTTGGCGTTGCGGTGGGTAATATAAACTTCCTGGCGCTTCTCGTTATAAATCACGGCCAGGGAGTTAATCACGTCAATTTTAGAAAGGACGTTACCGTTACCAATATCGACCACTAATACATTGGGTAAATCCGGGTCGGTAATAAAGGCGCGGCTGTTTTTGGCATCCACGGCGATATTAAGGAAAAAGCGCTTTTTATCCGCGGCGACGGTAAAGCGGTCGATAATTTTATTGCTGGTGGTATCGATGACGATCAGGCCATTTCTGCCGTTCACCACGTAGAGGCGGTTTTTTAGCGGATCGACCGCCATGCCGGTTGGGTATTCGCCCATCTCGCTGATGGTCGCAATCTTCGCCCGCTTAGCGGTATCGATCACCCAGACAACGCCCTTCTCCGCGACGCCGGAGACGTACAGGCGGTGGTTCTGCTTATCGAGGACCATTTCGCGCGTATGGATAATCGCTTGCGGGTCGCTCGCCTCGCTGAGCTGCAGCACCGCCAGCTCCTTGCCGCTGCGGGTATCGACCAGCGTGACCGAGCCTTCGAGGGTATTGCCGACGTACAGGACATGGTTCACCTCATCCAGCGCGGTGGCAAACGCCCGACGGCTGGTTTTGATGACTTCAACGGTGGTGAGGCTTTCCAGGTCCAGCTTGTAAATCTGCCCCGTCGTTTTGTCTTTATCAAACGAAGGGGCGGAGGCGGCGAACAGCGCATGCTGCTGCGCGTCTACCGCCAGCTCATAGACGCCATGACCCACTTCACGAGTCAGGAAATCTTTCTCAGGCAGCGCGGCAGCCGTTGCGGTCAGGCCGGTGAGTAGCAGAGCCGCGGTCAGCGCCATGCCGGAACAGAGCGTTAAGGTCTTCACATTGTGGAGGTTCATTGACGTTTATTCACATTTGTTTACGAATTGAAAATGATAATGATTTTTAATTTCATTCGCAATTGCAAATATGACCGGCCGACTCCCTATTCTGGTAGGCGCAAATCTGGCCGCAGGTTTGTCAGCAGGTCAGGAGAAAGAGGGGAACTAAACGGGCAGGGGCGAACAGCGGACATAAAAAAACCCTTACTAGCCGGCAGGCGGCGTTCAGGGTCTGGCTTCACGCAGAGGCGAACTTAGTTCTTCGCAGCGCGCTCGAAGGAAGCAATGATTTCAGCTTTCGCTGCAGCAGCATTGTCCCAACCGTCAACTTTAACCCATTTGCCTTTTTCCAGATCTTTGTAGTGCTCGAAGAAGTGGGTGATCTGGGCTTTCAGCAGTTCCGGCAGGTCGTTCACATCGTTGATGTGATCGTACTCTTTGCTCAGCTTGGTGTGCGGTACCGCAACCAGTTTGGCATCTTCACCGGATTCGTCGGTCATCTTCAGAACGCCAACCGGACGGCAGCGGATCACTGAGCCTGGCTCCAGCGGATACGGAGTCGGGACCAGCACGTCAACCGGATCACCGTCCAGAGACAGGGTGTGGTTGATGTAGCCGTAGTTGCACGGATAGAACATCGCGGTGGACATGAAGCGGTCAACGAACAGTGCACCGCTCTCTTTGTCGACTTCGTATTTGATTGGGTCTGCGTTCGCCGGGATCTCGATAACGACGTAGATGTCTTCCGGCAGATCTTTACCCGCAGGTACGTTGAGTAAGCTCATGTCTGTTCCTTTAAAATGTATAGCAAACAAGTGCCCGGTATTATAGCCAACTCACATCGAATGTCTTCGCTTCTTTTGTTTCCGGCAGCGGAAAGATGGCGTCATTTTCGATCGCAAAACAACCTGAAAATCCATAAACATAGCCACATCCTGAATAAATTTATGTAACCGTTTACATTGCATGTGATTGATTTATCAAAGTGCTAAATTTTTCGCCATCTGCGGCGATAGTGGCATCGCTGCAAAAGCCTTACCCGCTCTGAGCTGCCTTAAACGGCATGAATTAACATTTGGTTTACTTCTTCGAAGTGTGATGTAACGCATTCAGTTACATCTCTGATTGTCTATAGTTTGTCCGCAGATAACAATCTTACTAACAATAACCCTACGAGGATCGCCTTATGTGGAAGCGCTTACTTCTTGTCACAGCAGTTTCCGCAGCTATGTCATCTATGGCAATAGCTGCCCCTCTGACCGTAGGATTTTCGCAGGTCGGGTCTGAATCCGGCTGGCGTGCGGCCGAAACCAGCGTTGCGAAGGAGGAGGCCGCTAAGCGCGGTATTACTCTGAAGATTGCCGACGGCCAGCAAAAGCAGGAAAACCAGATTAAAGCCGTACGCTCCTTCATTGCGCAGGGCGTCGACGCCATCTTTATCGCCCCGGTCGTGGCGACGGGCTGGGAGCCGGTGCTGAAAGAGGCCAAAGAGGCCAAAATTCCGGTATTCCTGCTCGACCGCTCCATTGATGTAAAAGACAAAGATCTCTACATGACCACCGTCACCGCCAATAACGTGCTGGAAGGCCAGCTGATTGGCGACTGGCTGGTGAAAACCGTCGACGGCAAGCCGTGCAACGTCGTTGAGCTGCAGGGCACCGTCGGGGCCAGCGTCGCCATTGACCGCAAAAAAGGCTTCGCTGACGCCATCGCTAAAGCATCGAACATCAAGATTATCCGCTCTCAGTCCGGCGACTTTACCCGCAGTAAAGGGAAAGAGGTTATGGAGAGCTTTATCAAAGCGGAAAACAACGGCAAGAACATCTGCATGGTTTACGCCCATAACGACGACATGGTCATCGGCGCCATCCAGGCAATTAAAGAGGCCGGGCTGAAGCCGGGCAAAGATATTCTGACCGGCTCGATTGACGGCGTACCGGATATCTACAAAGCGATGATCGCCGGCGAAGCTAACGCCAGCGTCGAGCTGACGCCAAACATGGCCGGGCCGGCGTTTGATGCGCTGGAGAAATTCAAGAAAGACGGCACCCTGCCTGAGAAGCTGACCATCACCAAATCGACGCTCTACCTGCCGGATACGGCGAAAGAAGAGTTAGAGAAGAAGAAAAACATGGGCTATTGAGTGAGCGTAGGCCATCAGGACGCTCGGTTTAGTCCCCTCTCCCCGGTGGGGAGAGGGTTAGGGGAGGGGAAACCATGAACGGCGATGTACACCAGGAGATCCTTCGTACCGAGGGACTGAGCAAATTTTTCCCCGGCGTTAAGGCGCTGGATAACGTCGATTTCAGCCTGCGGCGCGGTGAGATCATGGCCCTGCTGGGTGAAAACGGCGCGGGAAAATCGACCCTGATCAAAGCGCTCACCGGCGTTTATCACGCCGATCGCGGCACTATCTGGCTTGAGGGCCAGACCATTGCGCCGAAAAATACCGCCCACGCGCAGCAGCTGGGCATCGGTACCGTCTACCAGGAAGTGAACCTGCTGCCGAATATGTCGGTGGCGGACAATCTGTTTATCGGCCGCGAGCCCCGCCGCTTTGGCCTGCTGCGGCGCAAAGAGATGGAAAAGCGCGCCACCGATCTGATGGCCTCCTACGGCTTCTCCCTCGACGTGCGTGAACCGCTTAACCGCTTTTCCGTGGCGATGCAGCAGATTGTCGCTATCTGCCGCGCCATTGACCTGTCGGCCAAAGTGCTGATCCTCGATGAGCCTACCGCCAGCCTGGATACCCAGGAGGTGGAGATGCTCTTTACCCTGATGCGCCAGCTGCGCGATAGCGGCGTCAGCCTGATTTTTGTTACCCACTTTCTCGATCAGGTGTATGCCGTGAGCGATCGGATCACCGTGCTGCGCAACGGCGGCTTCGTCGGCTGCCGGGAAACCCGCGAACTGCCGCAGATTGAGCTGGTGAAAATGATGCTGGGCCGCGAGCTGGAGCATAACGCGCTGCAGCGTGCGGGTCGCACCCTGCTGAGCGACAAGCCGATCGCCGCCTTTGAAGGATTTGGTAAAAAGGGCACCATCGCGCCGTTCGACCTCCAGGTCCGCCCCGGCGAAATCGTCGGCCTGGCGGGGCTGCTGGGCTCCGGACGCACCGAAACGGCGGAGGTGATTTTTGGCATCAAGCCGGCCGATAGCGGCAATGCGTGGATTAAAGGCAAGCCGCAGACGCTGCGCTCGCCGCATCAGGCCTCCAGCCTCGGGATCGGCTTTTGCCCGGAAGACCGAAAAACCGACGGCATTATCGCGGCGGCGTCGGTGCGGGAGAACATCGTGCTGGCCCTGCAGGCGCAGCGCGGCTGGCTGCGTCCGATTTCCCGGCGTGAGCAAAATGAAATTGCCGAACGCTTTATCCGCCAGCTGGGTATCCGTACCCCCAGCGCCGAGCAGCCGATCGAATTTCTTTCCGGCGGCAATCAGCAGAAGGTGCTGCTTTCCCGCTGGCTGCTGACCAAACCTCAGTTTTTGATCCTCGATGAGCCGACCCGCGGGATAGACGTCGGCGCCCACGCCGAGATCATCCGCCTGATTGAAACCCTATGCGCCGATGGCCTGGCGCTGCTGGTCATTTCGTCAGAGCTGGAAGAGCTGGTGGGCTATGCCGATCGGGTCATTATTATGCGCGATCGCAAGCAGGTGGCGGAGATCCCGCTCGGGGAGCTCTCCGTTCCGGCGATCATGAACGCAATTGCGGCATAGGAGTAAATCATGATGCCAGGATCTCTTCCGCAAACCGGCCAAACGAAGCGTCGCTTCAGCTGGCCGAAGGGTATGCCGCAAATTATTGCGCTGCTGCTGGTGCTGGCCGTTGATAGCCTGGTGGCGCCGCACTTTTTCCAGATTGTCCTCCAGGAGGGGCGCCTGTTCGGTAGCCCCATCGATATTCTTAACCGCGCGGCGCCGGTCGCGCTGCTGGCGATTGGCATGACGCTGGTTATCGCTACCGGCGGGATTGACCTGTCGGTCGGCGCGGTGATGGCGATTGCCGGCGCGACCGCCGCCTCAATGACCGTTGCCGGGCATAGCCTGCCGGTGGTGCTGCTGGCCTCGCTGGGCGCGGGCGCGCTGGCCGGGCTATGGAACGGCATCCTGGTGGCGGTGCTGAAGATCCAGCCGTTCGTGGCCACGCTGATCCTGATGGTGGCCGGGCGCGGCGTCGCGCAGCTGATCACTTCCGGGCAGATTGTCACCTTTGACTCGCCGCCTCTGGCGTGGCTCGGCAGCGGCTCGCTGCTGCTGCTGCCGACGCCGGTGCTGATTGCTGCCGCCACGCTGCTGCTGTTCTGGCTGTTCACCCGCAAAACCGCGCTGGGGATGTTTATTGAAGCGGTCGGGATCAACATTCGGGCGGCGAAAAATGCCGGGGTCAACACCCGCATCGTCGTGATGCTGGCCTACGTGCTCAGCGGCGTGTGCGCGGGGATAGCCGGGATCATCGTTGCGGCGGATATTCGCGGCGCCGACGCCAACAACGCCGGTCTGTGGCTGGAGCTGGACGCCATCCTCGCGGTGGTGATCGGCGGCGCATCGCTGATGGGCGGGCGCTTTAACCTGCTGCTCTCGGTCATCGGCGCGCTGATTATCCAGGGGATGAACACCGGGATCCTGCTGTCGGGCTTCCCGCCGGAGTTAAACCAGGTAGTGAAAGCGGTGGTGGTGCTGTGCGTACTGATCGTTCAGTCGCCGCGCTTTATCAGCTTACTGAAAGGAGTGCGCGGCCGTGATAAAACGTAACTTGCCGTTGATGATTACCCTTGCCGTATTCGTGCTGGGCTACCTCTATTGTCTGACCCAGTTTCCCGGCTTCGCCTCGACGCGGGTGATCTGCAATATCCTCACCGATAACGCCTTTCTTGGCATTATTGCCGTCGGGATGACCTTCGTGATCCTCTCCGGCGGCATCGACCTCTCGGTCGGGTCGGTCATCGCCTTCACCGGCGTGTTCCTCGCAAAAGCGATTGGCGTCTGGGGGATCACGCCGCTGCTGGCGTTCCCGCTGGTGCTGGTAATGGGCTGTGCGTTTGGCGCGCTGATGGGCTGGCTTATCGATACGCTGAAGATCCCGGCGTTTATCATTACCCTCGCCGGGATGTTCTTCCTGCGCGGCGTGAGCTACCTGGTCTCTGAAGAGTCCATCCCTATCGATCATCCGGTGTATGACACGCTCTCCGGGCTGGCATGGACCATTCCCGGCGGCGGTCGCCTGAGCGCGATGGGGCTGCTGATGCTGCTGGTGGTGGTGGCGGGCATTTTTATGGCCCACCGCACCCGCTTTGGCAATCAGGTGTACGCCATTGGCGGCAGCGCCGTCTCGGCGAACCTGATGGGCATTTCGACGCGTGGGACCACCATCCGCATCTACATGCTCTCGACCGGGCTGGCGACGCTGGCGGGGATCGTTTTTTCTATCTATACCCAGGCCGGTTACGCGCTGGCCGGAGTGGGCGTTGAGCTGGACGCGATTGCGTCGGTGGTGATTGGCGGCACGCTGCTCAGCGGCGGCGTCGGCACGGTATTAGGCACGCTGTTCGGCGTGGCGATTCAGGGGCTGATTCAGACCTACATCAACTTTGACGGTACGCTCAGCTCGTGGTGGACGAAAATTGCGATCGGCATTCTGCTGTTTATCTTTATTGCGCTGCAGCGCGGGCTGACGGTGCTGTGGGAAAACCGCCAGAACTCGCCGGTATCGCGGGTGAGTGGGGCGGCGAATCGCTAGCGTAAATTCCCCTCTCGCCGGGCGAGAGGGGAAGTCAGAAGCGTTACGCGTCCGGGAACTCTTTAATCAGGTTTTCGACGTCTTCAACCATATGGTTGTTGCCGACGAAGAAGGAGCGGCGCTGGTGCAGGCTAACCGGGACGATATCGAGAATACGCTCTTTACCGTCGCTGGCCTTACCGCCCGCCTGCTCGGCGAGGAACGCCATCGGGTTGCATTCGTACAGCAGACGCAGCTTCCCGTCCGGGTGGCTGGCGGTGCTTGGGTAGAGATAAATACCGCCTTTCAGCAGATTGCGGTGGAAATCCGCTACCAGTGAGCCGATATAGCGCGAGGTATAGGGGCGCTGGGTCGCGATATCCTCTTCCTGGCAAAACTTAATGTACTTCTTCACACCCATCGGGAATTTGATGTAGTTGCCTTCGTTGATGGAGTAGGTATTACCTTTCTCCGGGAAGCGCATGCGCTCCTGGGAGAGGCAGAATACGCCAAGAGAAGGATCGTAGGTGAAGGCGTGCACGCCGCAGCCGGTGGTATAAACCAGCATCGTGGAGGAGCCGTAAACGACGTAGCCTGCGGCGACCTGTTTACTGCCCGGCTGCAGGAAATCTTCGACGGTGACCGGCGTGCCGACCGGGGTTATGCGACGGTAGATGGAGAAGATGGTCCCGACAGAGACGTTAACGTCGATGTTAGAGGAACCATCCAGCGGGTCCATGAGCACCACGTATTTTGCGTGTTCGCAGCCTTCAAAGACGACGATTTCGTCTTCTTCTTCAGAGGCGATCCCGGCAACAATATCGCGCGCTCGCAGTGCGGCCTTTAATTTTTCATTGGCGAACAGATCGAGTTTTTGCTGCACCTCGCCCTGGACGTTTTCAGCACCGCTGGCACCCAGGATATCGACCAGACCGGCCTTGTTGATATCGCGGTGGATGATCTTGGCGCCTAGTTTTATCGCCGACAACAAAGCAGTTAGCTCGCCGGTTGCGTGGGAGAACTCGTGCTGCTTTTCGACAATAAATTCACCTAACGTTTTCATAACCCGTTCCCTGCATGTTTATGTGAAGTAAAACGAACGCAACAATCTTAACAAAGAATAAAAAAAATACGCACAGGTGAATCGCGCCAGCAAAAAACGGATTCGCCTGAAATGCATTTCTCTGATGCCGAACATAAGGGTAAAATGTGCGCCAGATTAAAGAGGGAAGTGACGAATGCGCATTCATATTTTAGGTATCTGTGGCACGTTTATGGGGGGGCTGGCAATGCTGGCGCGTTCCCTCGGTCATGAGGTAACGGGGTCGGATGCTAACGTCTATCCGCCGATGAGCACCCTGCTGGAAAATCAGGGGATCGATCTTATTCAAGGATATGACGCCAGCCAGCTGGAGCCTCGGCCGGACCTGGTAATCATCGGTAACGCGATGACCCGCGGCAATCCGTGCGTCGAAGCGGTGCTGGAAAACAACATTCCGTACATGTCCGGCCCGCAGTGGCTGCATGATTTCGTCCTGCGCGATCGCTGGGTTGTGGCGGTAGCCGGCACCCACGGTAAAACGACGACCGCCGGCATGGCGACCTGGATCCTCGAAGCCTGCGGCTATCAGCCGGGCTTTGTGATTGGCGGCGTGCCGGGTAATTTCGAGGTCTCCGCGCGCCTGGGCGGCAGCCCGTTCTTTGTTATCGAAGCGGATGAATATGACTGCGCTTTCTTTGATAAGCGTTCGAAATTTGTTCACTACTGCCCGCGAACCCTGATCCTCAATAACCTTGAGTTCGATCACGCGGATATCTTTGATGACCTGAAGGCTATCCAGAAGCAGTTCCATCATCTGGTGCGCATTGTCCCGGGCCAGGGCAAAATTATTCTGCCGGAAAACGACATCAACCTGAAGCAGACCATGGCGATGGGCTGCTGGAGCGAGCAGGAGCTGGTCGGCGAGCAGGGCCACTGGCAGGCGAAGAAGCTTAACGCCGACGCCTCGCAGTGGGAAGTCTGGCTTGACGGTGAGAAAGTCGGGGAAGTGAAGTGGACGCTGGTTGGCGAGCATAATATGCATAACGGCCTGATGGCGATTGCCGCCGCCCGCCATGTCGGCGTGGTGCCGGCAGACGCCGCCAACGCGCTGGGCAGCTTTATCAACGCCCGCCGCCGCCTTGAGCTGCGCGGCGAAGCGAACGGCGTCACCGTGTACGACGATTTTGCCCACCACCCGACGGCGATCCTCGCGACGCTGCAGGCGCTGCGCGGCAAGGTTGGCGGCACTGCCCGCATTCTGGCAGTGCTCGAACCGCGCTCGAACACCATGAAAATGGGCGTCTGCAAAGACGATCTGGCGCCGTCGCTGGGCCGCGCGGATGAAGTCTTCCTGCTGCAGCCGCAGCATATTCCGTGGCAGGTCGCCGAGGTGGCTGAAGCCTGCGTGCAGCCCGCCCACTGGAGCGCCGATGTCGACGTGCTGGTGGATATGATCATCAAAACCGCCCATCCGGGCGACCACATTCTGGTGATGAGCAACGGCGGCTTCGGCGGCATTCATCAGAAGCTGCTGGATAAGCTGGCCAGCAAGGCGGCTGCGGCGGAGTAATTCCGACGATCGTCTCTCTGCCCTCCGCGCGAGGGCAGATTTTTTGCCATCCTGGATTTTGTCATGCTCACTTCTGAAAAACTGACCTCGATCGATTCGCCGCACTTTCCCGCGCTGGACGCGCTGTACGTCAAGGCTTTCCCCTGGCACGAGCAGCGCGAGCCGCTGGCTAAACAGCGCGCGCTGCGCGACCCGCACTATGCGCTGGAGGCGTGGTTTGATGACGGCGAGTTTATCGGGCTAAGCGGCAGCTGGCAGTTTGCGGGCTATGGCTACATTGAACATCTGGCGATTGACGACGGCCTGCGCTCGCGCGGTTACGGCAAGCGCCTGCTGGCGGAAATACTAAAGCGTGCGCCGCTGACCATCCTCGAGATCGATCCGCTGACCACGGAAATCGCCCGTCGGCGGCTGCAGTTTTACGCCGCGATGGGCTTTAGCGACAACCCGTGGCCGCACCGTCACCCGACCTATCATTACGGCATCGCCGATCATGCGCTGATGGCGCTGAGCTACCCGCAGGCGATTGACGAGGCGCAGTACCGGCGCTTTGCGCAGCAGCTGCGCCAGGTGGTGATGGCCTAAGCGATATCCCGGCGCTGGCGCCGGGAAGGGGATGTGCGGTGTCGGCGCTGCCTCTGCGGTAAGCCCGGGAGCAGCGCCTGCCGGGAGGTTACTCTTTGGCGATCGGCGCGTCGTTTTCCGCAACCTTCGCATCGCCCTGGATCGCCGCAATCCTCTGCTCAACCTCGGCAACCTGTTTATTGTTGTGCAGCAGGGTATAGGTCAGATCAAACTGCGCGCTGGCGCCCGGCTGCAGCTGCTTCACGCGTTTCTGCTCGCGCTCAATGGTCACCGGATAGGCATAGCTGGTGCCTGGCTCGATGCCGGTAACATAGCCCTGTTTTTGGCTATCGGTGTTTTTCCACAGCGTCAGGACCGGCAGCTGGCGGGTATCAAACTGAATTGACGCGCCTTTATCGCCAGCCTTGTTAACTACCGCCGCCAGCGTTTGGTGATGGTCATCGGCGAGCGGCTGAATATTAAATACCATCTCGTCAAAGTCTTTGGTCGGTCCGGCATAGGTTTGCCACGTCTTCAAACCGGCTTTGGCATAGTCGTTGAACGGGCTGATGCTGGCCATCGGCGCAAGGAAACGCGCGCCTTCTTCGAGAATCGGCGTACCGAAATTGCTGTGGTAGATTATCTGATAATCATGCGGATAATCGGCATGGTTGGTTAAGACATCGTGCAGGCTGAAGCTGTTGCTGCCCGGCACGTAGCGCAGCTCGGTCATGGTCTGCAGATCGGCCTTCTTGAAGGTGCTCTCCTTCACCAGCCCGCGAATGCGAATTTCATACGGCGCGCTATCGGCAACCTCGACCTCAACCTGCGAGGCCGGCGTGTTTCCGGCTTTGCCGTGCAGGGTGTAAATCTGTCCGTCGGCGGTGACCGGATGACCGGTCCATTCGTAGCCGCAGCGCACCATCATCTCATTGAAACCTTCCAGCCAGCCCAGCCCGTTGCGGCTTTCCAGATTAATAAACGCCGGGTTCACCACCTCTTTGACCGGCGAGTCCCAGCCCATCCGCGTGCCGAAACCTTCGATTTTGAGCAAGTTCATACCGCGAGTCGGGCTGAGCGCGATAGTCAGGCCGTCCTGGCTGCGAATCACGATAACTTTGCTCCCCTCCTGCTTGCCGCCGTGGAGCACTTTTTGCTCGATGCTGAAATGGCGATCTTTTATTTTCAGCTGATCGCTGCTTACCTGCCAGTTTCCTTTCTCTGTACTGCTTTCAGCGCTTGTCAGCACCCAGGTTTTTGCCGCGACTTGCCCAGAAATCATCATCGCTACTGCCGTCAACGCTACTATTTTTTTCATTTTTCGTCCCTTTTTGCTGAATCGATATTGTTATCAATGAAAGGAATCTAATAGTTAGCGGATGATGAAAATGTGAAGTGCCTCACCTGGTGAGAATATGCGCGATTTGCTGTTTTTAACTGCGACTGAAGTCCTGTTTTAATGCAATTTGGCGTAATTGTTGCCGATAAAAATGTGAATTTATGCGCCATTAGCTTTAACGATTCAGCTTTTGTTGGCGGCAGAGGCAGCAAAAAAGTCACGTCTGCTGACGCCTGGCAAAACGGCGCTCAGGCAGGATAAAAACGCAGGCAAGCAGCAGGGAGGCAAAAGAGAAGGCAAAGAGAAGCAAAACAGGGGCAAAACAGGCGCAAAAAAAGCTGAAAGGCGCTGAACATAGGCCTCAGGATGGCCTGACGGTGGGAACAAAGAGAGAGCCCTTGCGGGTGGTGCGGGGAAAGCCAGCCTTCCCGGCAATGCGCACGCATGCCGGGCTACAGGTTAAACGTTAATCAGGTAGCCCGGACAGGCGCGCCGCCTGCGGAGAAGCCAGGCGGGCGGGAGCGAAATTAGCTTTCGCCTTCGGCCAGCTCACGCAGATACTGGAAGATCAGGCGCGCGGACTTCGGCGGCTTGTTGCCTTCTTTCTCTTTTTGCGCGTTACGGATAAGCGAACGCAGCTGCTGACGGTCAGCTTCCGGCCACAGGTTCAGCACTTCCGGCACCGCGTCATCGCCATCGGCAATCAGACGGTCGCGGATCATCTCCAGCTTATGGAACAGCGCAACCTGCTGGTTGTGGCGGTTCTTCAGCTTGTCCAGCGCCTGGCGAATCGGGTCAACGTCGCGGCTGCGCAGCATTTTGCCAATCAGCTGCATCTGGCGGCGGCGGCCCTCTTTCTTGATCCGTTGGGCAAGTTCAATGGCGTCGCGCAGGTCGGTATCGAGCGGGATTTTATCCAGCGCGTTTTTCCCCAGCTCTACCAGTTCCGCGCCAAGACGCTTCAGTTCTTCGGCGTCACGCTTAATTTCACTTTTACTGACCCAGATAATTTCATCGTCTTCATCTTCGACGTCATCACCGGGAACGTCGTCGAGCCAGTCATCGGGCTGCTTTGTCATCTCAGGCTCCTTAAAAAAAGAGGCTAATGTTACCAGTTAAGGCGCGCACTGAAAAACGGTTCTCTGTTAGACTTCAATTAACTCCTTCCTACATTATGGCATTAGCGATGAAAGTCATCTCTCAAGTTGCACAGCAGCGTAAGGCGCTGGAAGAGGCCGTGACCACGGCGCTGGAACTGGCGGCAGGTAAATCAGACGGTGCTGAAGTCTCCGTCAGCAAAACCACCGGCATCAGCGTCAGCACCCGCTACGGCGAGGTGGAGAACGTAGAATTCAACAGCGATGGTGCCTTAGGCATCACCGTTTATCATCAGCATCGCAAAGGCAGCGCCTCCTCAACCGATCTTAGCCCGCAGGCGATTGCCCGTACGGTGCAGGCGGCGCTGGATATTGCCCGCTATACCTCGCCGGACCCGTTTGCCGGCGTTGCCGATAAAGAGCTGCTGGCCTTTGACGCCCCGGATCTTGACCTGTTCCACCCGGCGGAAGTGACGCCGGATCGGGCCATCGAGCTGGCCGCCCGCGCTGAACAGGTGGCGCTGCAGGCCGATAAACGTATCACCAACACCGAAGGCGGCAGCTTCAACAGCCACTACGGCATCAAGGTGTTCGGCAACAGCCATGGCATGCTGCAGGGCTACTGTTCTACCCGCCATTCGCTGTCCAGCTGCGTTATCGCGGAAGAAAACGGCGATATGGAGCGTGATTACGCCTATACCATCGGCCGCGCGATTGAAGATTTAGCATCGCCGGAGTGGGTGGGCGACGAGTGCGCCCGCCGCACTCTTTCGCGCCTGGCGCCGCGCAAGCTCTCGACCATGAAGGCGCCGGTGATTTTTGCCAATGAAGTGGCGACCGGGCTGTTTGGTCACCTGGTCGGCGCGATTGCCGGCGGCGCGGTGTACCGTAAATCGACCTTCCTGCTTGACGCCCTCGGCACCCAGATCCTCCCGGACTGGCTGACCATCGAAGAGCATCCGCACCTGCTGAAAGGGCTGGCGTCAACGCCGTTCGACAGCGAAGGCGTGCGTACGGAGCGTCGCGACATCATTAAGGACGGCATTCTGACGCAGTGGCTGCTGACCAACTACTCGGCGCGCAAGCTGGGCATGAAGAGCACCGGACACGCGGGCGGCATCCACAACTGGCGAATCAACGGCCGCGGCCTGAGTTTTGAAAAGTTGCTTAAAGAGATGGGCACCGGGCTTGTCGTCACCGAACTGATGGGGCAGGGTGTCAGCGGTGTGACCGGCGATTACTCGCGCGGCGCGTCCGGTTTCTGGGTGGAGAATGGTGAAATTCAGTATCCGGTAAGCGAAATCACCATCGCCGGAAATCTGAAAGATATGTGGCGTAATATCGTGACCGTCGCCGACGATATCGAAATGCGCAGCAACATCCAGTGCGGTTCCGTGCTGCTGCCAGAGATGAAAATCGCCGGGCAATAACGGCGTGTTATACCGGATTATTCAGGCCTCGGCTTGAGCAATAACGGGTATAGAAGGGCGCCCAGGTGGCGCCTTTTCCTTATGCTTAAATAATAAAAAAGGAAGTGAGCAATGCGTAAAAAACTGTTAGCAGCGCTGGCTGTCTCAGCCCTGGCGATGGGTTCAGCGTCGGCGTTTGCCGCCGATCTGGGCGAGGATATGGATACTATCGCGCAGAATCTGCAGGTGGTGCAGAAGACCGCGGATGCCGGCGAGCTGAAAGCGGCGCTGACGAAGATGCGCGACGCCGCCGTCGATGCGCAGAAAGAGACCCCGCCGAAGCTGGAAGGCAAAGCGGCGGACAGCGCGGAGATGAAGGACTATCGCCACGGCCTCGATATCCTGATTGGCCAGATTGACGGCGCCCTGAAGCTGGCCAATGAAGGCAAGGTCAAAGAGGCGCAGACCGCTGCGGAAGCGTTCAAAACCACGCGTAACACCTACCACCAGAAGTACCGTTAAGATCTTTTCCAGGAGGTATCAGCCGGTACCTCCTGCACGTCGTCTTCGCATAAACCCAATCCCTGTCACATTTTCCCGCTCTTCTCTGCCGCCGTTTCGGCCGCTTGCGCACGCTAATTTAATGACGTTCTTGTGACTCTCCTCACGCCGTTTTGCCGAAAATGGCAGATTTAGGCCAATTATGTGCAATGGATCGCATCGTCCGGCGGCCTTTCCACTTCGAAGTGGAAAACAACTCGCTACAAACTCCTCACCCCCGGCGTTAGTTTTGTCCCCAGAGACATCAACGGGGTAAGACAAGTGAATAACGGAGCGGTAACACACGACGTAGGGGAGCAGGCAACGCAAACCGAGCAGCTGGCTGAGAAGATGCTGCAGCAGGTTTATACCCTGCTAGGTCGCCGTAACATCATCCCCAACGCCGTCCAGGAGCAGATGCTGACCTCCCACGTGCGGGCTATGGCCCACCGGTCAATTAGCGGCGAGCCGCTGCCGGAAGTGGATGCCAGCCTGTTTGAAGAGATTTCACAAGATTCAATGATGCTGGCCCGCGAAGTGGTCGCGCAGTTCGGCAACCTGCCAGAAGAAGAGTCCTGGCTGCTGTCCGTCCACTTCGAAGTCGCAAAAGAAAACCTGTAAGGAGCTAAAAAATGGAACAAATCACCGTAGTAATTGGCGATCGCCTGGGTAAAGGGCAGAAAGTTGCCGCTGGCGCGGAAAAAGCCGGAGCTCGTGCAGTCGTGGTACCGGGCGTTGCCGCTGATATGAAGCTGGGCGACATGATGAAAGCAGAGAACGCCACCTTCGGCATCTCCTTCTGCGGCAGCGGCGGCGCAGGCGCCATCACCGCGCAAAATAAATATGGCTACAAAGCGAAATACGGCATGCGTTCCGTTGATGAAGGCGTCACCGCTATCAACGAAGGCTACAACGTTCTGGGCTTCGGCTTTATGGATAAAGAAGAGCTGGGCGAGCGCCTGGTAGAAGCCTGGAAAAAGAAATACGGCGCCTGAGTATGAAAGAGCAATTCACCACCACGGTGAGCGTTACGGGCAAAGGCGAGAGCAAGACAAGGGCGTTCGCCGATGCCCTGAACCACGTGCAGGCGGCGGTGATGAAAACCTCGCCGCACATCTTACTGCGTATTGAGCCACAGGATGTGGAGGTTGTTCATGCGCGTGAAGCGGTGCGCAAAGAAGCGTTTTTATTCTTCTTTTTGCGCCGTGAACGACGGACCTACAGCGTGGAGCTGAACGTCACCGTCAACGTGACCGCCATTAATCTCGATAAAGTGGATTTCGTCACGCAAACCTGATTTTCACCATAGGGTTAAACTATGTTCCTGATAATTTTAATAAAATCGCTCATTATCGGCGGCCTGGTCGGCGTCGGTGTGGGCGCCGGAGCGGCACGTATGTTTCATGCGCCCACCACGCAAGGGATGGGTGCATTTCGTACGTTGGGCGAGCTGAACTCCTGTGAAGGCGATCCGGCTTCCCACTTCTCCTTTGGCCTCGGCTTCTTCTTTAACGCCTGGGCCTCTTCCGTCGCAGCAGGCTCCTTCACCCAGGACGTCGATCACCGCATCATTCCTAACTGGGGCGCCGCGGCGCTGATGCTGAAAAACCGCAACGTCGGCGAGACGCTGCACGATCCGAAGAAGATGGCGATTGCCTGCGGCGTTATCGGCATGTTCGTGGTCTCCTTCCTTAACCTGACCGCTTCTTCCGTGCCGGAAGCGCTGCAGGTCACCGCCGTTAAGGTCCTGGTTCCCGCTGCTAACCTGCTGGTTAACACGGTGATGCCGGTTATCTTCTGGCTGGCGGCTATCGATGCCGGCAAAAAGTCGGGCTTCTGGGCCACCATTTTCGGCGGCGCCGCGCAGCTGATTATGGGTAACGCCGTTCCGGGTCTGGTGCTGGGCATCCTGATCGGTAAAGGCGTCGAAGAGAGCGGCTGGCACCGCGTCACCAAAGTGATGATGTCCGCCATTGTTGCACTGTTCGTGCTGAGCGCCTTCTTCCGCGGCTTCGATATTAAGACCCTGGAGTCCTTCCACCTGGGCGTACCGAACTGGCTGGATCTGATTCACAACTCGCTCAGCGGCAAATAACAGGAGCCTCTCAATGGAACAGAATAAAGGTTTTTGGTATGCCGACTGGTCGTTCCCGATCTTCGTTGGCCTGCTCTCCTCCGGCGTCTTCGCCGGGACACACATGTACTACCTCTACGGCATCGGCGCGTTTAACGAAGTGGCCTTCGTGGCCATGCTGAAAGCGGGCATTGATACCGGCGCCTACGGGGCAGTCGCGGCGTTTGGCGCCAGCTTCCTGTTTGCGCGCATCATTGAAGGCTCGCTGGTGGGGATCCTTGATATCGGCGGCGCGATTCAGACCGGTATCGGCCTCGGCGTTCCGGCGCTGCTGCTGGGCGCGGGCTTCGTCTTCCCGGTGGCTAACTTTGCCGCCTCGCTGGCTACCGGCCTGGCGCTGGGCCTTGCCGTCGGCTACATCATCATCCTGGCGCGTAAGTTCACCATTAATCAGAGCGACTCCACCTACGGTGCCGACGTCATGATGGGGGCGGGTAACGCCTCTGGCCGCTTCCTTGGGCCGCTGATTATCCTCAGCGCGATGACCGCATCGATTCCTATCGGTATCGGTTCACTGGTGGGCGCCCTGCTGTTTTACATCTGGCAGAAGCCGATCACCGGCGGCGCCATCCTTGGCGCGATGATCCTCGGTTCCCTTTTCCCGATTGCTATTGGTTAAGTCCTGCGGGCGCGCGAGCGCCCGCTTTAACAGGAGAGACCCATGTTTGATTTACTCCTGCGCCGTGCGCGCCTCGTCGACGATACCCTGACCGATATCGCCATTCAGGACGGGAAGATTGCGGCGCTGGGCGAGATTAGCGCGCCTGCGCGCAAAACCGTTGAGCTGGACGGCAGCTGCTACGCCAGCGCCGGCTGGATTGATTCCCACGTTCACTGCTACCCGAACTCACCGATCTATTACGACCAGCCGGACAGCGTGGGCATTGCCACCGGCGTGACCACGGTGATTGATGCCGGCAGCACCGGCGCGGACGATATCGACGACTTTTATCAGCTGACCCGCAGCGCGGCCACCGAGGTCTTTGCGCTGCTCAACATCTCCCGCGTCGGGCTGATCGCCCAGAACGAGCTGGCCAATATGGCCAACGTCGATGCCGATGCGGTAAGCCAGGCGGTGAAGCGCCACCCAGACTTTATCGTCGGCCTGAAGGCGCGCATGAGCAGCAGCGTGGTTGGCGACAACGGCATTACTCCCCTCGAGCGGGCGAAGGCGATGCAGCGCGAAAACGGCGACCTGCCGCTGATGGTGCACATCGGCAATAACCCGCCGAACCTCGATGAAATTGCCGACCTGCTGAGCGCGGGGGACATCATCACCCACTGCTATAACGGCAAGCCGAACCGCATTCTGACCGCGTCCGGCGAGCTGCGCGCCTCGGTGACCCGCGCCCTGAAGCGCGGCGTGCGCCTTGACGTCGGCCACGGCACCGCCAGCTTCAGTTTTGAGGTGGCGCGCCGGGCGATAGCGCTGGGCATTCTACCGCAGACCATCAGCTCCGATATTTACTGCCGCAACCGTATTGACGGCCCGGTGCGTTCGCTGGCGCTGGTGATGTCGAAGTTTCTCGCCATCGGCATGTCGCTACCGCAGGTGGTGGAGTGCGTTACCGCCGGCGCCGCCGACGGGCTGCGCCTGACGCAAAAAGGGCGCCTGGCCGTGGGCTACGACGCTGATTTAACCCTGTTTGCTCTGCAGCATGCGCCGACGGTACTGGTCGACGCCGAAAAAGAGAGCCTGCAGGCTGACACTATTCTGGTGCCGCTTGCCGCGATTCGCGCAGGCAAGGGCTATCTGACCGAACAAGGGAGCGCGGAAAATGCCTTCGATTTTTGAAAAGTACAATTTAAAACAAGTGATTAATACATCAGGCCGCATGACGGCGCTGGGCGTATCCACGCCGCGCCCTGAAGTGGTCGAAGCCGTGATGAGCGGCATGAACCACTACTTCGAAATGAAAGACCTGGTCAATAAAACCGGCGAGTACATCGCCAACCTGCTGGACGTCGAAGGGGCCACCGTTGTCTCCTGTGCCTCCGCGGGGATCGCCCAGTCGGTAGCGGCGGTACTGGTGAAAGAGAGCAGCTGGCTGCTGGAGAACCTTCACGTCACGCCGATCGAAAACAACGAAATCGTCCTACCGAAGGGCCATAACGTCAACTTCGGCGCGCCGGTGGGATCGATGGTGGCGCTGGGCGGCGGCAGGCTGGTGGAAGCCGGCTACGCCAACGAGTGCTCCGCCGATCAGCTGGCGGCGGCGATCACCCCGCGGACCGCGGCGATCCTCTACATCAAATCGCACCACTGCGTGCAGAAAAGCATGCTCAGCGTTGAGCAGGCGGTGGTGGTGGCGCGTAAGCACAACCTGCCGCTGATCGTCGACGCGGCGGCGGAAGAAGATCTGCAGTGCTACTACAGCGCCGGCGCCGACCTGGTAATTTACAGCGGCGCCAAAGCGATTGAGGGCCCAACCAGCGGCCTGGTGATCGGTAAAACGCAGTACGTGGAGTGGGTCAAACGCCAGTCAGGCGGCATTGGCCGGGCGATGAAGGTCGGTAAAGAGGGCATTCTTGGCCTGACCTGCGCGATTGAACACTACCTGACGGCGCGCAAGGAGAGCGGCGATGAGATGGTGGCGAAGATGACGCCGTTCATTAACCAGCTCAACGCCCTCACCGGGGTGAGCGCGCGGGTGGTCTGGGACAGCGCCGGTCGCGATATCGCGCGGGCGGAAATTAAGTTTGCTGAAGCCGTGACCGGCATCGCCACCGGCGAGCTGGTTGAGGCGCTGAAGCAGGGCGAATACGCCATCTACTTCCGCGGCTATAAGGCCAACGAAGGCATTATTGAGGCCGACGTGCGCAGCGTTACCGCACAGCAGCTGGAGATCGTCTCCCGCCGCATCGGCGAAGTTCTGAACAAGGAGAAGAAAGCATGAAACTGACCCCGAATTTTTACCGCGATCGCGTGTGCCTGAACGTCCTGGCGGGCAGTAAAGACAACGCCCGCGACATCTACGAAGCGGCGGAAGGTCATGTTCTGGTCGGCGTGCTCTCTAAAAATTACCCGGACGTGGCGAGCGCGGTGGCCGATATGCGTGAATACGCCCGGCTTATCGATAACGCGCTGTCGGTGGGCCTCGGCGCGGGAGATCCAAACCAGTCGGCTATGGTCAGCGAGATCTCCCGCCAGGTGCAGCCGCAGCACGTCAACCAGGTCTTTACCGGCGTCGGCACCAGCCGCGCGCTGCTGGGGCAGAGCGAAACCGTCGTCAACGGCCTGGTGTCGCCGACCGGCACGCCGGGGATGGTGAAGATCTCCACCGGCCCGCTGAGCAGCGGCGCCGCGGACGGAATTGTGCCGCTGGAAACCGCCATTGCGTTACTAAAAGATATGGGCGGCAGCTCAATCAAATATTTCCCGATGGGCGGCCTGAAGCACCGCGATGAGTACCTCGCCGTCGCGCAGGCCTGCGCCCGCCACGATTTCTGGCTGGAGCCGACCGGCGGGATCGATCTGCAAAACTACGGCGAGATCCTGCAGATCGCGCTGGACGCCGGCGTCAGTAAAATCATCCCTCACATCTACAGCTCTATTATTGATAAAGAGAGCGGCAACACCCGTCCGGCGGACGTGCGTCAGCTGCTGGAGATGACCAGGGCGCTGGTTAAATAGTCATTGCTCTGCCGTCCCCCGAACCTCGCCGCAAGGGCGGGGCGGGGGATGGCCACTTACACCTCACCGAACCATCAAGGAGTCACCATGCCTGCCGCTCGTCACCTGCTTGTTGCTTCACTTTCCCTGCTCGCCGCCAGCACCTGCGCCCAGGCGCAGTACGCCTGGGTCGGTACCTACAACCCCAACGGTGAAGGCCTGTATCGCTTTACCGTCGAGGCGAAAACCGGCGCGTTGAGCAATAGAACGCTGGTCAGCTCCCTGCCCAACGTCGCGCAGCTCACCGTTTCGCGCGACGGCAAAACCCTGTACGCCGCCAGCGAAGTGGAAAAGGGCGTGGTGCAGGCGTGGCGCGTGGGGGCCAACGGCGAGCTGAGCGAGCTGAATCAGGTCTCTTCCGGCGGGGCCGGGCCGGTTTATCTCTCCCTGACGCCGGACGGTCGCCATCTGCTGGTGGCAAACTACGTTAGCGGCACGACCGCCGTGCTGCCGGTGCAGGAAGACGGTCGCCTGGGCGAGGCGGTGGACGTGCATCAGGATCAGGGACCGGCCGGCGCGGCGCGCCCGGCGGCGGCGGTTGAGGGCAGCTTCGCCATTAGCGACCATAACGGCCCCCACGCCCATATGATCTCGGCCGATCCCAGCGGAAAATACGTTTACTCCACCGATCTGGGGCTGGATCGGATCTATCAGTACCGGATGGACGGCGCCAGCGGCAAGCTGACGCCCAACGATCCGCCGTTTATCGCCGCGTCTTCACCGGGCGCCGGGCCGCGTCACTTTGTCTTCACGCCGAAGGGCGACGGACTGTGGCTGATTAACGAAGAGTCCTCTACGCTAACTTTCTATCACCTTGATAAGACCAGCGGCCTGCTGCGCGAGGGCAAAACGATCTCCGCGCTGCCGAAGGGCTATAAAGGCACCAGCTTTGCCGCCGGCCTGGCGCTGAGCGCCGACGGCAGACAGCTGTACGTGGCGAACCGCCTGCATAACAGCATCGCCCACTTTAGCGTGATGGCGGACGGTAGCCTGAGCCATCAGGAAGATATCTGGACGCGCGGGGACTACCCACGAACGCTCACGCTGGATAATCAGGGGCAGTGGCTGTACGTCATGAACCAGCGTAGCGATAATATCACCCGTTTCAGCGTGGCGCCCGAAAGCGGCAGGCTGACCTTTGCCCCGGACTATACTCCGGTAGGCAGCCCGTCACAGATGGTGATATCCGCTCAACCTTGAGCCGTAAAGATGAAGGAACTGACATGCGATTCCCCAACCAACGTTTAGCGCAGCTGTTTAGCCTGCTGCAAAACGAAACGCTGCCGCAGGATGAACTGGCGCAGCGGCTGTCAGTTTCTACCCGTACCGTACGCGCCGATATCACGGCGCTTAACGCGCTGCTGCTGCCCTACGGGGCGCAGTTTATGCTTATCCGCGGCAGCGGCTATCGGCTCAACGTTGACGACCCGACGCTATACCAGACGCTGGCGGAGACCACCCCGAAGGCGCAGCATATTCCGCGTACCGCGCAGGATCGCATCAACTTTTTGCTGATACGCTTTTTGACCTCGGCCTTTTCGCTCAAGCTCGAAGACCTTGCCGACGAGTGGTTCGTCAGCCGCGCCACGCTGCAGAGCGATATGGTGGACGTGCGCGAACGCTTCCAGCGCTACCAGCTAACCCTCGAGACGCGCCCGCGCCACGGCATGAAGCTATTCGGCAGCGAAGTGTCGATTCGCGCCTGCCTGACCGATCTCCTGTGGGAGCATGCGCAGCAGGGTGGACTGCCGCTGCCGGTGGATAAAGGCGGTCTGAGCGCCGAGGGTTCCGCCCGGCTGGCGCGCGAGCTGCAGGAGATCCTCACCCGCCACCACGTCCGTCTGACGGATGAGGGCGAGCGTTTTATCCGCCTCTACAGCGCGGTGGTGGTGCGTCGCGCCAGCGAAGGCTATCCGCTGGCGGAATTTAGCGCTGAAGACGTGGCGCAGAACGTGCGCGATGCCGCCCGGGAGCTGGTCGGGATGCTGCAGCAGCTGGCGGGGAAGGCGCTCTCTGCGGCGGAAGAGGAGTGGCTGTGCGTGCACCTTGCCGCCCGCCAGGTACAGGACGTCGATCCGGGCACCATCAGCGCCGATGACGACGAAGCGCTGGTGAACTACATCCTGCGCTATATCAACACCCAGTATAACTACAACCTGCTTGATGACGCCCAGCTGCACGCCGATCTGTTGACCCATATTAAGACCATGATCACCCGGGTGCGCTACCAGATAATGATCCCCAATCCGCTGCTGGATAACATCAAGCAGCACTATCCGATGGCGTGGGATATGACCCTGGCGGCCGTCTCCAGCTGGGGGAAATACACCCCCTATGCGATCAGCGAAAACGAGATTGGCTTCCTGGTACTGCACATCGGCGTCGGCCTCGAGCGCCATTACAATATCGGCTACCAGCGCCAGCCGCGCGTGCTGCTGGTGTGCGATACCAGCAACGCGATGGTGCGGATGATCGAGGCGACCCTGCAGCGCAAATATCCGCAGCTGGAAATTGCCGCCACCCTGTCGCAGCGCGAGTACGAGCTGCTTGAGGCCGTTGCCGAGGATTTCGTGATTTCCACCGTGCGCATCAGTGAAAAGGATAAGCCGGTGGTCACCATCGCCCCGTTCCCGACGGATTATCAGCTGGATCAGATCGGTAAGCTGGTGCTGGTGGACAGAACCCGCCCGTGGATGCTGGATAAGTATTTCGACGAGGCCCATTTCCGGGTAATCGACACCCCCATCGATCGCCAGACGCTGTTTGCCGAACTGTGCCAGCAGCTGCAGGAGGAGGGGTTTGTCGACGCCGGTTTTTATGACTCGGTTGTCGAGCGTGAGGCCATCGTCAGCACCATGCTCGGCGACGGCATTGCGCTACCGCACGCCCTCGGCCTGCTGGCGAAAAAAACGGTGGTCTACACCGTGATTGCCCCGAACGGTATGGTCTGGGGCGACGAAACCGCCCACATCATCTTCCTGCTGGCCATCAGCAAGAGCGAGTATGAAGAGGCGATGGCGATCTACGATATTTTCGTGACTTTCCTGCGCGAACGCGCGATGGCCCGTCTTGCCGCCACCGGCAGCTTTGACGAATTTAAAACCGTGGCAATGGAGTGCGTCAGCCGCTTTTAAGCGCGGCTAGCGCAGGTGGTGCACCACCTGGTTGCTGCTGCCGCGCCAGATAAGCATCGGGTCTTTTAGATCCTGGACGAACTTGCCGTCGACCAGCACGTTAATCAGGTCGACCACCGCCATCTGCGCGTCGTTGAGCTCCTCAAGCCTGTAGCCCGTCCACATCCAGATATCCTTCCCGGGACACTCGGCGCGAATGCGCTGCACCAGCGCGAGGATCGCCGATACGTTCTGCGGATGCAGGGGATCGCCGCCGGAGAGGGTGATTCCCTGACGCTGAATGCGCGTGTCGTTGAGGTCGGCGATGATGCGGTCGGCCATTTCGGTGGTGAACGGCAGGCCGGAGTTGAGCCGCCACGTGCTCTTGTTATAGCAGCCGGGGCATTCGTGGACGCAGCCTGAGACGAACAGGGTGCAGCGGGTGCCGGGGCCGTTGACGATATCTACCGGATAGTACTGATGGTAATTCATTGTTTCCTCTTCTCATTTGACGCTGTAGCGGCGTTGGCTGCGCTCGTGCGCCCAGGTCACTTACTACAGTAAGCTCCCCGGGACTTGCTCGCTTGCCGCCTTGCTACAACGCCAACTGATTTGAGGAAACCCATATAGTGGCGGTAGCCCTGGATAAAAAGCGCTTTGCGGCGCGATCCGGGAGCGGCTCCTGAATGGTCAAACGGCTACTGATTGATCCCCTCTCCTCGTTGGGGAGAGGGGGAGGGGCTAAACCGCTCGGAATTAACCGAGCTGCCCGTTGCCAAGGTGCTTAATGCGGCGCTTCACCTCTTCCTGCTTGCCGGCGTTGAACGGACGGGCGTCCGGGCTGCCGAGATAGCCGCACACGCGGCGGGTGACCGAGACGCGGGCCGCGTCGTGATTACCGCATTTCGGGCAGGTAAACCCTTTGCTGGTGCACTCGAACTCGCCGGTAAAGCCGCACTCGTAGCACTCGTCGATGGGCGTGTTGGTCCCGTAGTACGGCACGTGCTGATAGCTGTAATCCCAAACGTCTTCCAGCGCCTTCAGGTTGTGCTGAATGTTCGGGTATTCGCCGTAGCAAATGAAGCCTCCGTTAGCCAGCGGCGGGTAAGGCGCTTCGAAGTCGATCTTATCGTAAGGGTTCACCTTCTTCTCGACGTCGAGGTGGAAGCTGTTGGTGTAGTAGCCCTTATCGGTCACGCCGCTGATGACGCCAAACTCGGCGGTATCGAGGCGACAGAAGCGATCGCACAGGTTTTCACTTGGCGTGCTGTAGAGGCTGAAGCCGTAGCCGGTCTCCTCCTTCCACTGCTCCACGGCGTCGCGCATGCGCTTGACGATGGCGATGCCTTTCTCGCGCAGCGCGTCGCTATCGTACATATGCTGGTTGCCGGAGAGCGCGTTGATGGTCTCGTGAATGCCGATATAGCCCAGCGAAATCGACGCGCGGCCATTTTTAAAGATATCCGCCACGTCGTCGTCCGCCTTCAGGCGTACGCCGCAGGCGCCTTCCATATAGAGGATTGGCGCGACGCGGGCCTTCACCCCTTCGAGGCGCGCAATGCGCGTCATCAGGGCCTTACGCGCCAGCTCCAGGCGGCTGTCGAGCAGTTTCCAGAAGGCGGCTTCGTCGCCCTTCGCTTCCAGCGCGATCCGCGGCAGGTTGAGGCTGATGACGCCGAGGTTGTTGCGGCCGTCGTGAACCTGCTCGCCGTCCTCGTTTTCCCACACCCCGAGGAAGCTGCGGCAGCCCATCGGCGTTTTAAACGAGCCGGTGACCTTCACCACCTGATCGTAGTTGAGGATATCCGGATACATGCGCTTGCTCGCGCACTCCAGCGCCAGCTGCTTGATGTCGTAGTTGGCGTCGCCAAACCGGTGGTTCAGGCCGTCGCGAATGGCGAAGACCAGCTTTGGGAACACCGCGGTTTTGCGGTTTTTACCGAGGCCAGCGATGCGGTTGCGCAGAATCGATTGCTGAATCAGACGCGATTCCCAGCTGGTGCCGAGGCCAAAGCCAAAGGTGACGAACGGCGTCTGGCCGTTGGCGGTGTGCAGGGTATTTACTTCGTATTCCAGCGACTGGAAGGCGTCGTAGCACTCTTTCTCGGTGCGAGAGCGGGCGTACTCTTCGGCGTTCGGGATCTGCCACTCTTCGGCGATTTTACGATGCTTCTTGCAGCTCTCGGCCACGAACGGTGCCAGCACTTCGTCAATTCGGTTGATGGTGGTCCCGCCGTAAATATGGCTGGCGACCTGGGCGATAATCTGCGCTGTAACCGCCGTGGCGGTAGAGATAGATTTCGGTGGCTCGATCTCGGCGTTGCCCATTTTAAAGCCGTGGGTCAGCATGCCCTTGAGGTCAATCAGCATGCAGTTAAACATCGGGAAGAACGGCGAGTAGTCGAGATCGTGATAGTGGATCTCGCCGCGTTCGTGCGCCTGCACCACGTCGCGCGGCAGCAGGTGCTGGCGAGCGTAATGTTTGGCGACAATCCCGGCCAGCAGGTCGCGCTGGGTGGGGATCACCTTACTGTCTTTGTTGGCGTTTTCGTTAAGCAGGGACGAGTTGGTTTGCTCTACCAGGCCGCGAATCTCCTGGTTCAGGCGGCCGCGTTTTTCACGCTCGATATCGCGATCGTGGCGATATTCAATATAGGCGCGAGCCAGCTGCTTCCACGGACCGGACATCAGCTGGTTCTCAACGGCGGTCTGGATCTCGTTAATATCGACCTGAGCCCGGTTCTGCATTTGCTGGCTAACGACTTCTGCGACGGTGGCGCAATAGTCTGCGTCATCGACTCCCGCTGCTTTAGCTGCACGCAGAATTGCTTCTTTAATGCGCTCTGACTTAAACGGCATTTTGCAGCCATCTCTTTTCATCACATGCGGTGTCATGATCACTCCATACTTTATAGAACAGGTTATCCACAGAGGCGGAAGGTATACCGAGGTCGCGAGGCGCTATAGCTGCCGCCGTTTTCCTGCGGTTCCGGCCCGTTTTATCCACATCCCACCACCGCCTGAGTACGATGGGCTGTGTCGACATAATAGACGATTAATACAATATGTTGGGCCGGGACGCATTTTAAGTTCTATATGTAGTGATTTGCATCAAAGATGTTTGCGATTTTATTGATGCAGGACAAAGTAAAAAGGTGAGAGTACGGATGATGGGCGCTTGCGCTAAATGTAAATTTATCTGCTTAAAAAACAAGCATAAAAATGTCGTGACGCCGCCCGAGCAGGCGGCAGGCGGCGCGGCTCAGGCAATGAGCGTATCGTTCAGCAGATCGACCAGCAGCAGCAGGGCGTAGCGGGCCAGCTGCGGGCTATCGGGGAGCGGAATAATCCCGGCGGCCATGTTGGCCAGGGCGTGGTTTTCCGGCGCCAGGGCGATGATGGTTACCCCCTGGGTTCGCGCCTGCAGGGTCGCGCTTTGCAAAATATTGTCCGCGCCGGCGGTGACCAGCACCAGCAGCAGGTGATCGTCGCTCAGCGTCGAGGCCGTCATGCGCATCAGGGCGCTGTCCTGGCACAGGTTGATGGCGATGCCGGAGGGCAGCAGCTGGTGCTGCAGCAGCGTGGCGAGGGCAACATCCTGGGCGCCGAGCGCGAAGCAGTGCACGGCGCGCGCGGTCAGCAGGCGGGATTTGAGCTTCTCGACCGCCGCCTCCGAGGTCTGCGCCAACTGCCGGGTCAGCGTATCGCCAAGATAGCTCAGCCTGTCGCGCCAGGCGGCGGGCAGGGCGTGGCTGTTCGGGCTCACCCAGCTGGTCCGGCGCTCGCTGGCCTGCGCCAGCTGCTTGCGCAGATCGCGAATATCCTCGCAGCCAACGGAGCGGGCGAAGCGGGTGATGGTGGCCGGGCTGACCCCGGCGCTGGCGGCCAGTTCATCGATGGACGCGCTGGCGGTAAAGCTCAAATTTTCCAGAATAAACGCCGCAACCCGCGACTCCTGGGTGCTAAAACGCACCAGCCCTTGCTGCAACTGACCTACGATATCCATCCTGACCGTCCCTTTCCCCAGAACATCACGTTGAAAATATTTTTCACTTACCGTCTGTGCCTATTTATAGCACCAGCCCAAGGTATTTCCTATGGTTTCGCCGGTAATCGGGCAAACGGCGCGAGCAATAATGATCAAAAATTACGTTTCGATCACATTGATGAAAATTATTTTCAGATAGCCTTCACTTTCACACAATCTTAACAATATATTCGCTGGGGCCCTAACGGGCGAAGTCATAAATCCATCTGGGGGAGAAGTCATGCAACGAATCGTTCTGTGCTGTGCAGCAGGTATGTCAACCAGCATGCTGGTCACGAAGATGAAAGCCGAGGCGCAGCAGCGCGCGCTGTCGCTGGATATCTACGCGGTGGCGGTCGCGGAATTTGAGCGCGAGCTGGCCAATGCCGACGTGATCCTGCTGGGGCCCCAGGTGAAGTATGAGGCCGGACGCCTGAGCGCGCTGGCCGCTCCGCACGGAAAAGCGGTCGCGGTGATCGATATGGCCGACTACGGCATGATGCGCGGCGCGGCGGTGCTTGATAAGGCGCTCGCGCTGCTTAATTCCTGATTTTTCTCTTATATCCCTGAACCATCACGCGCGCTCACGTCGACCGCGCGCGGCTCTCTGCATGCCGAAAGAGGTCTCTATGCAAGCACTAAAAATTGCCGTCATTGGCGGCGGCAGTAGCTATACGCCGGAGCTTATTGAAGGAATTATCGTTCGTTATGAACAGCTTCCGGTTACGGAGCTGGCGCTGGTTGACGTTGAATCAGGCAGGGAGAAGGTGGAAATTATCGCCGCGCTGACGCGGCGGATGCTGACCCGCAAAGGGCTGGAGCACGTCATCGTCAGCGTCCACTTTGCGCTGGACGAGGCGATCCGCGGGGCCAGCTTCGTCCTGACCCAGCTGCGCGTCGGCCAGTTGGCGGCGCGGGCCGGCGACGAGCGCCTCGGGCTGAAGTACAACCTGCTGGGCCAGGAAACCACCGGCGTGGGCGGATTCGCCAAAGCGCTGCGCACCATCCCGGCGATCCTTGAGGTGGCGCGCAAGGTCGAGCAGCTGGCGCCGCAGGCGTTTATCCTCAACTTCACCAACCCGGCCGGGATTGTCACCGAAGCGGTGAGCCGCTACAGCAAGGCGAAGATTATCGGCCTGTGCAACGTGCCGATTAATATGCAGCACATGATTACCGGCATGCTGGGCGCGAAGGCGGAAGAGGTTAACCTGCGCTTTGCCGGACTCAACCATATGGTATGGGTGCATAAAGTGATGCAGGGGCACGAAGACGTGACCCGCAAGGTTATCGATATGTTGTGCGATGGTCAGGCGCTGTCGATGAACAATATCAAAGAGCTACCGTGGCCGGCGCCGTTCCTGCGCGCGCTGAACGCTATTCCCTGCCCCTATCATCGCTACTTCTGGCTGACGCCGGCGATGCTGGCGGAGGAGATCGCGGCGGCAAAAACCAAGGGCACCCGCGCCGAGCAGGTGATGAAGGTCGAGCAGGAGCTGTTCGCGCTGTACGCCAACCCGGCCCTCGATGAGAAGCCGGAGCAGCTCAGCTTCCGCGGCGGCGCTTACTACTCGGAAGTGGCCGTGGAGCTTATCAACGCAATTCATAACAATCTCGGCAAGGAGATGGTGGTGAACACCCGCAACAACGGGGCGATTCACGGCCTTGACGATGACGCGGTGGTGGAAACCAACAGCATTATTGATGCCCAGGGCGCCCGGCCGCTGACCTTTGGCGCGCTGCCGCCGGCGATGAACGGCCTGACGCAGCAGGTGAAGGCCTTTGAGCGGCTGACCATTGAAGCCGCGGTACACGGCTGCCGCGATAGCGCGCTGCTGGCGCTGGTGACCAACCCGCTGGTGGGCAACGTCACCGACGCGCAGGCGCTGCTGGACGAAGTCTTAACCATCAACCGTCAATGGCTGACGCAATTTAACTGATCGTTATTTCCTTTGGGGATCGTCTTATGTCGAACACAACGTGGATTGAACGTTACGTCATGCCTGCGGCGCTGAAAATCGCCGGGCAAAAGCACGTCCTGTCGGTGCGCGACGGCATTATTCTGAATATGCCGTTTATGCTGATTGGTTCATTTTTCCTGATTTTCGCCTACCTGCCCATTCCCGGCTATGCCGATATGATGAGCGGCCTGTTCGGCGACGTCTGGCGCGATAAAATTCTTTATCCGGTCAAAGCGACCTACGACATTATGGCGCTGATCTCGAGCTTCGGGATTGCCTACCGGCTGGCGGAGAAGTACCGCACGCTTGATCCGCTGACCGCCGGGGCGATGTCGCTGGTCGCCTTCGTGATGACGATCCCGCAAAGCACGCTGTTTACGCCGGTGCACGGCGCGGCGGAAGTGGTCAAAGGGGTGATCCCCGTCGGGCTGGTGGGCAGCCAGGGGCTGTTTGTTGCCATCGTGATTTCGCTGCTCTCCACCGAGATTTACCGCTTTGTCGCCAGTCGCAACCTGGTTATCCGCATGCCGGACGGCGTGCCGCCGGCGGTGGCGAAATCGTTCCTCGCGCTGATCCCCGGATTCTGCGTGCTGGCGGTGGTGCTGGCGCTGCGCCTGATCGTCGAAGCCTCACCGTTCGGCGACATTAACAGCATGATCGCCACCATTATCGGCATCCCGATGCACCACGTCGGCGGCACGCTGCCGGGGATGATCTTCTCGGTTATCCTGATCGGCATTCTGTGGACGCTGGGGCTGCACGGCGATGCCATCGTGCTGGTGTTTATTCAGCCGGTGTGGCTGTCGAATATGTCGGAAAACCTCACCGCGTTTCAGAACGGCCAGCCGATCCCGCACATCATTACGCAGCAGTTTTACGATCTGTGGATTGCTCCCGGCGGCACCGGGGCGCTGCTGGGGCTGGTGCTGTTTATGCTGTTCAGAAGCCGCAGCCAGCAGATGAAGCAGCTGGGGAAAATCGCCGCGCCCGGCGCGCTGTTTAATATCAGCGAACCGATGGTGTTCGGCATCCCGCTGGTGATGAACCCCTATTTCTTCCTGCCGTTTATCCTGACGCCGGTTCTGCTGGTGATTGTCTCGTACACCGCGATGGCGACCGGGCTGGTCGCTCCGCCGGCGGGGATTGCGCTGCCGTTTACCACGCCGATTTTTATTAGCGGCTATCTGGCAACGGGCGGGCATATTTCCGGCACCATTCTGCAGGTGGCGAACCTGACGATTTCGCTGGTGGTTTACTATCCGTTCTTCCGGGCGTGGGATCGCCTGAAGGCGAAAGAGGAGCACGCCTCGACCCGCCAGGAGGCCAGCAGCGCGCTGTCAACGGCCGACAGAGTCTGACGACAAAGGCGCGGCGCCAGCTCGGGCTACCCTAACGTAGCCCGCTCAAGCGCTGCGCCAGCCGCGGCGTCGCCTTACTCCTGCAGCCACCACATGGCTTCAAACGGACGCAGGGTCATGGCCGCCGGGCGATTCGCCGCTTCCGCGTAGTTGCTCATCAATACCCGCCAGTCGCCCTTCATCTCATCCGGCTGCCAGTTCTGGAATTCACGGCTCAGGTTAGCCACCACCACCAGCGTTTGCCCCTGCCACTGACGGCGATAGCACCACAGAGACGGATGCGCCGGGCAAAGATCGAGATAGTCGCCCCAGGTCAGCACCGGCGTGCTTTTGCGCAGCGCGATCAGCTGCTGATAGGCATAGAACACCGAATCAGGATCGGCCAGCGCCGACTCGGCGTTGATGTGGCGATAGTTATCGCACAATGCAATCCACGGCTCGCCTTCGCTGAAGCCGCCGTTCTCGCGGCCGCTCCACTGCATCGGCGTCCGGCTGTTGTCGCGGGATTTGCTGGCCAGAATCGCCAGCAGCTCGTCGGGCGCCTGCCCCTGGGCGGCACGTTCAATAAACATGTTGTGACTTTCGACGTCGCGATAGTCGCTGATTCGCGAGAAGTGCGGATTGGTCATGCCAATCTCTTCCCCCTGATAGATATAGGGGGTGCCCTGCATCCCGTGCAGCACCATCGCCAGCATTTTGGCCGCCGGAATCCGGTATTCGCCCTCGTCGCCGAAACGCGAAACGATGCGCGGCTGATCGTGGTTACACCAGAACAGCGCGTTCCACGCGCGGTTGTGCATCCCCTGCTGCCAGTGGCTGAACAGCGCCTTCAGCGCCACGTAGTCAGGACGCGCGAGGCTCCATTTTTCGCCGCCGGGATAATCCACCTTCAGGTGGTGGAAGTTAAAGGTCATCGACAGCTCCTGGCCCTCCTGCGCCGCGTACTGCTGGCAGTGCTCCAGGGTGGTGGAGGACATCTCCCCGACCGTCATCAGATTGCGCGGAGTGAAGACGTCGCGGCTCATCTCCTGCAGGAATTCGTGCACGCGCGGGCCGTCGGTATAGAAGCGGCGGCCGTCGCCCTCGGCGTCGGACGGGAAGGTCTGCTCTTTCGAGATCAGGTTGATAACGTCGAGGCGCAGGCCGTCAACGCCGCGGTCGGCCCAGAATTCGCAGACCTTTTTTAGCTCCGCGCGCACGGCCGGGTTTTCCCAGTTGAGGTCCGCCTGCTCGGCGGCGAACAGGTGCAGATAGTACTGACCGCTTTCGGCGTGCCACTGCCAGGCGTTGCCGCCGAATTTGGAGCGCCAGTTATTCGGCGGGGTGGTGGGCTCGCCGTCGCGCCAGATATAAAACTGGCGGTACGGGCTCTCTCTCTTTAACGACTCGCGGAACCAGGCGTGGGCGGTTGAGGTGTGGTTAAGCACCATATCCAGCACGATGCGGATGCCGCGCACTTTCGCCTCGGCCACCAGTTCGTCAAAGTCATCCAGCGTGCCGTAGGTCGGATCGATGGCGGTGTAGTTCGCCACATCGTAGCCGTTATCCACCTGCGGCGAGACGTAGAACGGGGTCAGCCAGATGGCGTCCACGCCGAGCTTGTGCAGGTAGTCGAGGCGCGCGGTGACCCCACGCAGATCGCCGGTACCGCTGCCGGTCGTATCCTGGAAACTCTTCGGATAGATTTGGTAAATAACGCCGTTTTGCCACCAGAGGGGAAGGGTATTCATAGTGCTTTCCTGCTACAACGAGGGGGCGCTTTCGCGCCCCGGAAGGAAGATAAAATCAGACAATCTGCAAGGTGCCCTGGCGGAATTTGCGCTGGTACACGAAGGTCGTAAGAACAATCGGCACGACGACGGCAATAGCCATTGCCAGGCCGTAAACCTGCCAGTAGGTCGGCTGGATGGAGAGGATGCCCGGCAGGCCGCCGACGCCGATCCCGTTCGCCATCACGCCGTTCAGGCCGCACAGCAGCCCGGCGAGGCCGGAGCCGACCATCGCGCAGAGCATCGGGAAGCGGTACTTCAGGTTGATGCCGTACATCGCCGGCTCGGTGACGCCAAGGTAGGCGGAGATCGCCGCCGGGACGGAGATTTCACGCTCATTCTGCTTGCGGCTGGCGATAATAATGCCGACTACCGCCGAGGCCTGGGCAATGTTGGAGAGCGCAATCAGCGGCCACACCGGCGTACCGCCCATGCTCTGAATCATCTGCATATCGATAGCCAGGGTGGTCTGATGGACGCCGGTAATCACCAGCGGCGCATACAGGAAGCCGAACAGCGCGGCGCCAATCGGCGCGAAGCTACCGGTCATCAGATGGCGCACCGCAAAGGCCACGCCGTCGCCGATCATGCGGCCAAACGGGCCGATAAAGGCGTGAGCAAGGAACACCGCCAGGATCAGGGAGCATACCGGGACGATGACCAGGTAGAGGTAGTCAGGCACGATGCGCTTCATACGCGTCTCGATAAAGCCCAGCGCCAGACCGGCCAGCAGGGCCGGGATCACCTGCGCCTGATAGCCCACTTTGGCGATGGTAAACAGGCCGAAGTTCCACACTTCCGGTACCTGCTGGCCGAGCATGTAGGCGTTCATCAGCTGGGGAGAAACCAGCGTGACGCCCAGCACGATGCCGAGGATCGGCGTGCCGCCCATTTTCTTCACCGCTGACCAGCAGATGCCGACCGGCAGGTAGAAGAAGATGGCTTCGCCAATCAGCCACAGGAAGTCATAGATTGTTTTCAGCGACGGGTGCATTTGCGCCAGCGTCTGGCCGTTGCTCATCGGCAGATCGCCGATTACGTTGCGAAAGCCGAGGATCAGGCCGCCGCTGATCAGCGCCGGCAGCAGCGGGAAGAAGATCTCGGCAAAGTGCGAGATCAGCTGCTCGTGCCACTTCATGTTCTGCCGCGCGGCCTGTTTGGCCTGCTCTTTATCCGCAGAGGCCTGGCCGGTGGTGGCCAGCAGCGCCTTGTAGTAGTCGTCCACGTCGGTGCCGATCACCACCTGGAACTGCCCGGCGTTGGTAAAGCAGCCCTTCACCATGCGCAGCTGCTCAATTTCTTTCGGCCTGGCGATGGCCGGGTTATTTAACACAAAGCGCAGACGGGTAATACAGTGGCTGACGGTGGCGATGTTGTCGCGCCCGCCTACCAGTTCGATTAATTTATCGATGTCCTGCTGATTTACTTTACTCATTGTGAGGCCTCAAAACAGAGGGAAGAGATTGCGTAATGAACTGAGACGAATCCTAACCGCTCCGCTTCGTTTGCAAAATGGGAACGTTCCCGAAACGCAGCCACGATCACATAAATCCTGCTGACGGGATTAAATCAGCGCCGCGGGAATGACGATTTGACGAGGGTTAGCGTTGCCGGCGATCTGTTCGATCAGCTGCCGTGCCGCCTGGCGTCCGGCCTCGGCGTAGCCCGGATCGACGGTGAGAATTTCCGGATGCAGGAACTTCATCAGCGGCGTGCTGCCGACGCTGGCGATCTGCAGGCTGTCGATGCGCTGCTCCTGCAAATACTTGCTGGCGCCAAGGGCGAGAGTATCGGTGGCGCACAGCAGGGCGCTGGTGTCGGCGCCGAGGACGCTGGCGACGTTTTCATAGCCCTGCTTCATCGCCAGGCCCGGCAGCGCGGCGGTGGGCGTGAGGCGGTGCTGTTGGCAGAAATCGAGGTAGGCCTGATGGCGGCGCTGGCCGGTGGTGACGTCGCTATGCGGCACCCCGAGGAAGCTGATATGGCGATGGCCGCGATCGTAGAGGCGCTGCATCAGCATCCTCACCGCCCCGTCGTCGTCGTAGCAGACCGAGGCAAAGCCCGGCGCGTCGCGGGCCAGCAGCACCAGCGTTTCGCGCCACGGCGTGAGCATCTCTTCGGTAATGCCGGTAAAGCCAAACAGCACCACGCCGTCGACATGGCGGCGGGCGAGGATCCTGAGATGCTCGCTAACCAGCGCCGGGGAGAACTGGCTCTCCATCATAATCGGATCGTAACCCTGCTCGTAAAAAGCGGGCAGCATGGTCTGCACGGCAAGGTTTTCCGACAGCGAGTCCAGACGGGTGACGATAATCGCCACCACCTTATCGCTCTGACCGCGCATCGCGCGCGCGGAGCGGGAGGGCGAGAAGCCGTGCTGCTGCATAACCGCTTCCACCCGCTCGCGGGTGCGCTCGTTGACGCCGCTTTCATTGTTGAGCACGCGCGATACCGTCGATTTCCCGACGCCGCTCAAGCGCGCGATATCTTTGATGGTCAGCCGGTTTTGCATGCAGGGTTCTCGCGATGGTCCGATTAAATTGAGCCTAATGCTACTCAACCAGACCGCAATGAGCAAAGTCTGGTTTACGTCCGGTTTAGTTACGCGGGTTTACCATAGCCATAATTGCCACAAATAGATCGCTGGCCGCGGTATAATCCGCGCCGTTTTTACTCACTTACCGGAGATTTTATGGACCCCGATCCCACTCCTCATCCTCGATGGAGTTATATCTCTTTCCGGTAAGCCTGCTTAGCACTGCTTTACCGGAAGCGTAAAGCAGTGACGTTCTTGATGTCCCTGCCATAAAAAATAATGCCTGACAGGTATGTTTTACCGTGCCCGTCGATTTTGCTGCGTTCGCTGTGCGAGCGCGGAGGGACTGTTTATGTTGAAAAATTTTACCCGGCAGCTGTTTGCGCAGCTTAGCCGCCACCTGCCACACCGCCTGGTGCAGCGCGATCCGCTCCCCGATGCCCGCAATCTGGCCAGCGCGCCGATCCCTGACTCGCTGGGCAAGCGCTGCCTGAACGTGGCGGCCATGGATGAAAACGAACTCTGGCGCGCCTTCGACAGCCACCCGGAAGGGCTCAACGCCGCCGAAGTGGCGCAGAAAGTTGCGGCGCACGGCGACAACCAAATCCCCGCCCAGAAGCCTTCGCCGTGGTGGGTGCATCTGTGGACCTGCTATCGCAACCCCTTCAACCTGCTGCTGACCGTGCTGGGTATCGTCTCCTACTCTACGGAGGATCTGTTTGCCGCGGGCGTGATTGCGCTGATGGTCGGGATCTCCACGCTGCTCAACTTTATTCAGGAAGCCCGCTCCACCCGGGCAGCGGATGCGCTGAAGGCGATGGTCAGCAACACCGCCACGGTGCTGCGGGTGGTCAACGAACAGGGCGAAAGCCGCTGGTGCGAGCTGCCTATCGACCGGCTGGTGCCGGGGGATATCGTTAAGCTCTCGGCGGGAGATATGATCCCGGCGGACCTGCGCATTCTCCAGGCGCGCGATCTTTTTGTCGCCCAGGCCTCGCTGACCGGCGAATCGCTGCCGGTGGAAAAAGTGGCCCGCAGCCGCGACCCGCTGCAGAGCAACCCGCTGGAGTGCGATACCCTGTGCTTTATGGGCACCAACGTGGTGAGCGGCACGGCGCAGGCGATCGTGTTCGCCACCGGCGGCGGTACCTGGTTCGGCCAGCTGGCCGGGCGGGTGAGCGAGCAGGAGAGCGAACCCAACGCCTTCCAGAAGGGCATCAGCCGCGTCAGCATGCTGCTGATCCGCTTTATGTTGGTGATGGCGCCGGTGGTGCTGCTGATCAACGGCTTTACCAAAGGCGACTGGTGGGAAGCGGCGCTGTTCGCCCTATCGGTGGCGGTTGGCCTGACGCCGGAAATGCTGCCGATGATCGTCACCTCCACCCTGGCGCGCGGGGCGGTGAAGCTGTCAAAACAGAAGGTCATCGTCAAACACCTCGACGCCATCCAGAACTTTGGCGCGATGGATATCCTGTGTACCGATAAAACCGGCACCCTGACCCAGGATAAAATCGTGCTGGAAAACCATACCGACGTTTCAGGCAAAGTCAGCGAGCGCGTGCTGAACGTCGCCTGGCTTAACAGCCACTACCAGACCGGGCTGAAAAACCTGCTCGATACCGCAGTGCTGGAGGGCGTGGAGCTGGACGCCGCCCGTCAGCTTGCCGAGCGCTGGCAGAAAGTGGACGAGATCCCCTTCGACTTTGAGCGCCGCCGGATGTCGGTGGTGGTGAGCGAGCAGGAGGGCGTCCATCAGCTTATCTGCAAAGGCGCGCTGCAGGAGATCCTCAACGTCTCGACCCAGGTCCGCTACAACGGCGACATCGTGCCGCTGGACGAGACCATGCTGCGCCGTATCCGCCGGGTAACCGACACGCTGAACCGTCAGGGGCTGCGCGTGGTGGCGGTGGCCACCCGCTATCTGCCGGCGCGGGAAGGGGACTATCAGCGGGCCGACGAGTCGGACCTGATCCTCGAAGGCTATATCGCCTTTCTCGATCCGCCGAAAGAGACCACCGCCCCGGCGCTGAAAGCGCTGAAGGCCAGCGGCATTACCGTCAAAATCCTCACCGGCGATAGCGAGCTGGTGGCGGCGAAGGTATGCCATGAGGTGGGTCTGGACGCGGGTGAGGTGGTTGTCGGCAGCCAGATTGAAGCGCTCAGCGATGATGAGCTGGCGGCGCTGGCGAAACGCACCACCCTGTTTGCGCGCCTGGCGCCGCTGCATAAAGAGCGCATCGTGACGCTGCTCAAACGCGAGGGGCACGTGGTGGGCTTTATGGGCGACGGGATTAACGACGCCCCGGCGCTGCGCGCGGCGGACATCGGGATTTCCGTCGATGGGGCGGTGGATATCGCCCGCGAGGCGGCGGATATCATCCTGCTGGAAAAGAGCCTGATGGTGCTGGAAGAGGGGGTTATCGAAGGGCGTCGCACTTTTGCCAACATGCTCAAGTACATCAAAATGACCGCCAGCTCGAACTTCGGCAACGTCTTCAGCGTGCTGGTAGCGAGCGCATTTCTGCCGTTCCTGCCGATGCTGCCGCTGCACCTGCTGATTCAGAACCTGCTGTACGATGTATCCCAGGTAGCGATCCCGTTTGATAACGTTGACGATGAGCAGATCCGTAAGCCGCAGCGCTGGAACCCGGCCGAGCTGGGGCGCTTTATGGTCTTCTTCGGCCCGATTAGCTCCATCTTCGATATCCTCACCTTCTGCCTGATGTGGTGGGTATTCCACGCCAACGTGCCGGAAGCGCAGACGCTGTTCCAGTCGGGCTGGTTTATTGAAGGGCTGCTGTCGCAAACGCTGATTGTGCATATGATCCGTACCCGACGCATTCCATTCGTCCAGAGCCGCGCCGCGTGGCCGCTGTTTGCGATGACCCTGGTGGTGATGGTGGTCGGCATCGCGCTGCCGTTCTCGCCGCTGGCGGGCTATCTGCAGCTGCAGGCGCTGCCGCTGAGCTACTTCCCGTGGCTGATTGCGATTCTGGCGGGCTACATGACGCTGACCCAGATGGTCAAAGGCTTCTACAGCCGCCGCTACGGCTGGCAGTAACCCCGGTTTTCTCCGCCCCTCTCCCGCTCAGGGGAGAGGGCATTTATCTTAAACTTCATTAAGTTGTGAAGCGCGTCATCTCATTTCCTTGACGCTCTTTTTGGCGCATGTTAACCAAATGTTTTGCTTTTTTTTGGCCCGTCATCAAAAGGAAAACTCATGCTTAACACCCTGCGCTATGGAGTGCTTACCAGCGGATTAATTCTCAGCGGCCTGGCCTGCGCCGCCCCGCCGGGCGATCTGCCGCTTATGCCCTGGCCGGCTCACGTCGAGCGTCCACAGACGCAGGGCGCGCTGGTGCTGAATAATCAGCTGACGCTAAACGTCAGCGGCGACGATTTGGGGGATGCCGCCAGCCGCTGGCGCGAGCGCATCGCCCGTCAGACCGGCTGGACGCTGCAGCCGCAGCTGGCGCCGGCGAAAGCGCCGACGATTAACGTGGTGATTGCCAAAAAGGTCCCGGCCACTCCGCGCCCCGACAGCGATGAAAGCTACCAGCTGAAGGTGAGCGCCGAGGGCGTGACCCTCAGGGCGAATACCCGCTTCGGCGCGCTGCGCGGGATGGAAACCCTGCTCCAGCTGATCCAGAACGGCGCGGAGAATACCGCCATTCCTTACGTTACGATCGACGATGCGCCGCGCTTCCCGTGGCGCGGGCTGCTGCTCGACTCCGCGCGCCACTTTATGCCGCTGGACGCCATCAAGCGGCAAATTGACGGCATGGCGGCCGCCAAGCTCAACGTCTTCCACTGGCACCTGACCGACGATCAGGGCTGGCGCTTTGCCTCCACGCGCTATCCGAAGCTGCAGCAGCAGGCCAGCGACGGGCTGTTCTACACCCAGGCGCAGATGAAAGAGATCGTGCGCTACGCGACGGATCGCGGCATCCGCGTGGTGCCGGAAATTGACATGCCCGGGCACGCCTCGGCCATTGCGGTGGCCTACCCGGAGCTGATGAGCGCGCCGGGACCCTATCAAATGGAGCGCCACTGGGGCGTGCTTAAGCCGGTGCTTGACCCGACCAAAGAGGCCACATACGCCTTTGCCGAAGCGATGATCGGCGAGCTGGCGGCGATCTTCCCCGACCCTTATCTGCACATTGGCGGGGATGAGGTTGACGACAGCCAGTGGCAGGCGAATCCGGCGATCCAGAAGTTTATGCGCGGCAAGGGGCTGGCGGACAGCCACGCGCTGCAGGCGTACTTCAACCGCCGGCTGGAGACGATCCTCGAAAAATACCATCGGCAGATGGTGGGCTGGGACGAAATCTATCACCCCGATCTGCCGAAAAGCATTTTGATCCAGTCGTGGCAGGGGCAGGACGCGCTGGGGGAGGTGGCGAAGCACGGCTATCGCGGGATCCTCTCTACCGGATTTTATCTCGATCAGCCGCAGTACACCGCCTATCACTACCGCAATGAAGTCGTCCCGCAGGGCCTGAACGGCGTCGACACCATCACCGATAACGACAGCGCCCAAAGCTGGCGCTTCGTGATGCCGCGGCTGAAGGGGAGCGCGGTGGAGGGCAGCTTCACGCTGATAAAAGGCGACAGCGGCTGGCGCGGATTTATTGATTTTAAAGGCAAATCGCGTCGGGCGGTGCAGGATATCGCGTGGCTGAACGATAACCAGATAACCTTCAGCGTCGATACCTGGATGGGGGAAACCCGGCCGGTGCTCACCGTCAACGACGATAGGCTTGGCGGCTACTTCCTGCTGGGCAACGTCCGCTATCCGGTGAGCGGGCAGCGGCTGGACGAGGTGCCGGAGGGGATCCAGCCGGTGGTTCCCGATGCCGAACAGCAGAAGAACCTGCTCGGCGGCGAAGCGGCGCTGTGGGCGGAAAACGTGGCGGCGCCGGTGCTGGATATCAAGCTGTGGCCGCGGGCCTTCGCGGTCGCCGAGCGCCTGTGGTCGGCGCAGGATGTCAAAGACAGCGACAATATGTACCAGCGCCTGCAGGCGATGGACGGCTGGTCAACGGTTTCGGTCGGCCTGCAGCAGCACGGGCTGCAGCTGGTGCAGTTCACCCGGCTGGCAAACGGCGGCAGCACCCTGGCGCTGCAGATCCTCGCCCAGGCCATCGAGCCGGCGCACTATTACACGCGCCAGCACCTGAAATTCCAGGCCAATAACTATCATCAGCTTGAGCCGCTGAACCGCCTGGCCGACGCGCTGCCGCCGGAGAGCGACACCGTGCGCAGCCTTGACCGCTGGGCCGAAAGGCTGATTAGCGACGCGGAAGATAACGAAAGCGCGGACGCGCTGCGTCACGTCTTTACCCGCTGGCAAAATAATACCGCCGATGCGCTGGCGCTGACGGAAAGCAGCTATCAGCTGGCGGCGATCGGCCCGGTGGTGCAGCAGGTTGATAAGCTGGCGACGCTGGGGCTGCGGCTGACGGACCTGGTGGCCCGTCAGGGCACGCTGGATGATAAGGAGTATGCGTCGGTGCAGGCGCAGCTGGATGAGGCGGCGAAAACCCAGGATGAGCTGGTGATTGCGGCGGTCTATCCGCTGGAGAAACTGCTGCGGGCGACGAAGGTCGAGTAGGGGATATATGACAGGCCGGCCTTAGGGCCGGCACTGTGGCAGAGGCGCTTTCCCGCTGAATCCTGCTGCTTAGCTAACGATCCCGTTCAGCTTTTCCATCACCTCATCCGACAATACTATTTGCGCGCTTGCGAGGTTCTCCTGCAGATGCTGCGGCGACGAGGTGCCGGGGATCGGCAGAATATTGGCCGAGCGCCTGAGCAGCCAGGCGAGGGCGATCTGCATGGGCGTAGCCTGTAATTCGCGGGCAACCTCATCGAGCCGCGAGGACTGCAGCGGCGAAAAACCGCCAAGCGGGAAGAACGGCACGTAGGCGATCCCCTGGGCGGCCAGGCTATCGACCAGCCCGTCGTCCTGCCGGTTGGCAAGGTTGTACATGTTCTGAACGCAGACGATCGGCGTCATCTTTTGCGCATCGGCGATCTGTTTGGCGGTCACGTTACTCAGACCAATATGGCGGATTAATCCGCGCTCTTGCAGCTGAATCAGCGTTTCCAGCTCCTTTTCCAGCGAGCCTTCCTTCGGCGCATGGACGTCGTGCATGCTGCGCAGATTCACCACCTGTATGGCGTCCAGCCCCAGATTTTGTAAGTTCTCTTCTACCACGCGAGTCAGCTCCTGCGGGCTGAAGGCCGGGAGCCATCCGCCCTTTTCATCCCGACGAGCGCCAACTTTAGTGACGATGCACAGGTCGTCGGAATAGGGATGCAGCGCCTTTTTAATCAGCCGGTTGGTCTCATGCGGGCCGTAAAAGTCGCTGGTATCAATGTGGTTAACGCCGGAGGCGACGGCGTCGCGAAGAACCTGAATGGCTCGCGCTTCATCTTTAACCGGGCCAAAAACGCCCGGACCTGCCAGCTGCATTGCGCCATAGCCTAAACGGTTAACTTCGCGGTCGCCGAGGCGGTAAGTCATCGTGGGTTTTGACATGGTGCTCTCCTGTATGAGTGTGTTTCGATTGTATCGGTGAATGTGCTGTGCAACTATCCAGCTAAATGAGGACAACCTGTACGAGGTGGCGCACAGTGTCGATGGATATGGGGTTGCTGCATGCGGTGGTCGAAGTGGCGAAGGCCGGCGGATTTCGTGAGGCGGCGCGGATCACTGGCAGCAGCGCGTCGCGGTTAAGCGATGCCGTGCGTCGTGCGGAAGAGCAGCTTGGCATCAGGCTGTTTCATCGCACCACGCGCACCGTGGTGTTGACCGAAGCCGGCAGGGCGCTGATTGAGCGTCTGCTTCCGGCGATGAACGAAGTGAACGCCGCGCTGGATTCCCTCAATCGCTATCGTAATACTCCCGGCGGCACGCTGCGGCTGAACGTGCCGGTCAGCGCCGCGCGGCTGGTATTACCCGCGCTGGTGCCGGAGTTCATCCGCCGTTACCCCAATATCCAGCTGGAGATCGTCGCCGAAAGTAACGTCCAGGATGTGCTTCGTGACGGCTGCGATGCCGGAATTCGTTATGACGAGCGGCTTGAGCAGGATGTGATTGCCCTGCCTATCGGGCCGCGACGCCAGCGATTTGCCGTAGCCGCTGCACCGGCGTATTTAAGCCAGCACGGCAGGCCTACGCACCCGCGCGATCTGATGCACCATCAATGTATACGCGGCCGCTACGCCACGGGCGTCATGCCGGCGTGGGAGTTTGAGTGCGAGGGGGAAAGCTACAGCATTCAGGTGAATGGCCCGTTGGTGGTGAGCGTCGGTAGCGCAGTCGACCTGGCGGTTGACTCCGCGATTGCCGGTACCGGCGTTATCAACCTGTTTGAAGAGTGGCTGCAGCCCGCTTTCGCCAGCGGCCAGCTCGAGCCAATATTACAGCCGTGGTGGCTGTCGTTCTCCGGGCCCTATCTTTACTACCACGATCGTCGGCTGATCCCGGTGCCCCTGCAGGCGTTTATTGATTTTGTGCGTGAGCGGAACGCGTTGCCGCGAGATGAATAGCCAAAGATACCCCGGCGCCACTCAGCCGTTGTGTACAGGCGGCGCCCGCTCCTCGCAATTACGCGACAACGCGCTGATTCCAGCTGTCCGTATAGATAATGTTCCCGTCGCAGTGTTTCCACGTGATGGTTTCATAGCGCAGCAGAACGGTTTCCAGATGCGTCCCTGTGGATGCTCCAGGATAAAGATCCGCGGTAATGGACGTTATTTTTACGTTGGTCAGGATGATATTGAAATACTCTTTTTCGATCCCCGCTTCAACGACCGTATACATTTTTATCGTGGCAGATTTAAGCGTCGCTCCTTCGCTTTGGGCCTTATAAAGAAACGGAGTGACGCGATCGAACTCTTTCTGGAACTGGATTGGCGCGTGGATACGTGTTCCCGTTAGTCGTCCCGTATTTCCATCCGTTGGAAGATTCACGTTATGGGTCAGCGATCGAATTTCAATAGCACCGATGCGGTTGGTCACCAGGGACGAACCGACGAGTGGAGAACCATTGGCATCCACTAACCAAAGCCAGGCTGGATTAGACATAATAAATTCCTTAGGTATATTTATTCAATATTTACAGGATTGATTTATTTGAATTTATCAAATTTATTCGTGATGATGGGGAAAAACCAAAAGATAAGGCCAGCGGTGATCAACATTAGCCCCCACCAGTATTCAGGCAGAAAATATAACCACAGAATAGCAAAACAGATCAGAATGATGGGTAGGACAAAGTTATAGAGTAAAAGTGAGATTAAACTGTTAAACATTGAATCTCTCTCCGATCTCATCCGCCAGCTGGTCGAGGTTAGCATAGATGCCGGCGTTTGTTTTTTGGATAAATTCAGAAAGAGCGGGCTCAATGAAGTAATAGAGCATTTCTAGCTTTGCCTGGTAAAGGAGCCAATAATAATTCGGTGCCGTTGCCTTGAGCGTTCTGGCCGCCATGGCGACTTTGTGTTGAATCCCATAGATCTGAAGGAGGTACGTACCAACCGGCATTTTTCCCGCCAGCTTCTGCGCGACGGACTTTTTCAAAAATGCCGACTGCGCAATAGCCTCTGCCATGGCTGCTGCTATGGCGAACCGTGTTCCGCCTGCCGCTGTCATATGCGCCATAAGGCCGGTAGTCCGGCGAATCAGCTGCTGAGCGGACCCATTGATATTACCTTCTTTGATATCTTCGCACAGGGTCTGGAAGTACAAGTAAAGCATGTGGGCGATAACATCCCGGTATCTAAAAATAGACATTATGGAGTAGGCTGTCCTTATCTCTTCGGATTTCAGCTGCTGGCAAACATCATTGTATCGAGGTATTAAACAGCTTGCGTACCAGCTGGCCCTTTCAATTCCCGAATAAATATCCGATGCAACGCCTCCCGCAGCCTGCAGCGTGGTTGTAAATCCTTTGTCGGCATTGATTGCTAACTGGCGGTGACTCTGAAAATTTACCCTTAAAAGATCGGCAGCATGCATTCAGCTTTATCCTAGTTAGCGATTTTAATACATAATACGCATATTGCTCAAACAGTCTACTTAATAATAATGGAACTCCCCGGGCGTCAAGGGGTTATTAAAGGAGTGTTTTAATTGTTTTCGTTAAAAGATAGATTAATTAATATATAATTAATGGTGTATATATTAACGCTTCCCGGCGCTAAATGAGTTAAATCGCTTTCGCTGCGCTTAATCACCTATTTCGGTAACGAAAGCTGACAGAAGGTCGTGAGGCTTTAGAATGGAATATGCGTTCCGTAACGGCTGCTCAACCCGCGGCCGGGAGATAACCCTCTCCGCGGCGGAGAGGGCTGAACAATCAGCGGCGAATCGCGATCGCTTCAATCTCAATCTTCACGTCTTTCGGCAGACGCGCAACTTCGACGCAGGAGCGTGCCGGGAAGGTCGCATCATGCTCGGTGAAGAACGCTTCATACGCGGCATTCACGGTGGCGAAATCGTTCAGGTCTTTAACGAATACGGTGGTTTTAACGATATCGCCCACTTTCAGGCCTGCTGCTTCAACGATAGCCTTTACGTTGTCCAGAGACTGGCGCGCCTGAGCGGCAACATCTTCCGGTACGCTGCCCGTTTTAGGATCAACCGGGATCTGGCCGGAAGTGATGATCATGCTACCCAGATCAACACCCTGAACGTACGGGCCGATAGCTGCGGGTGCATTTTCCGTCGCGATAGTTTTAGACATGAGTTCTCCTGAATAACAGCTTAATTAAGAAGTGACGCGAAATCCTTCGGGTTGCATCGACGCGGCAGGAGGCGAGTCGCCGTGGGCGCTCACGCCGCCGACAAGGAAGCAGCTTGAAGGATAGCGCGTTAAGGACCCGGCCATTATAGGGAGCCGGGTTGCCAATACCAACCTCAATTAGTTGGCCAGAACCACATTATGTGAAAACTCTTTTTCACAATATTTGCACTTCAGCGCGATGTCATGTTCACGTTTTTTCACCGCAAAACTGGAGGAAACGGGCTCGGCGTGGCTGATACAGTTGCTGTTCGGGCACACCAGCACGCTGTTAATCCGCTCCGGCAGATTAGGGCGCGACTTGCCGACCACTTCGTAATCGTCGATGCGGTTTACCGTCGCCAGCGGGGCGTACAGCGCCAGCTGGTTGACCTGCTCGTCGGTCAGGAAGGTGTTCTCGATTTTAATCAGATCCTTGCGGCCCATTTCACCTGACGGCAGATTCAGGCCGATGGTGATGCGCTGGTCGGTTTCGGTCAGCTTGAACAGCGTCAGCAGCTTAAAGCCCACCTGCGCGGGGATGTGGTCGATGACGGTGCCACGCTTAATGGCTTCTACCTGCAGTTTATTATCGTGTGTCATGGTCGTTTCCCCTTACAGAGCCAGCTCGCTATTCAGTACCAGTGCCAGTAACGCCTGGCGTGCGAAGATGCCGTTGCCGGCCTGCTGGAAGTACCAGGCGTGCGGCGTTTTATCAACATCGGTGGTGATTTCGTCAATGCGCGGCAGCGGGTGCAGCACTTTCATATTGTCGCGGGCGCCTTCCAGATCGGCGGCGCGCAGCACAAACTGCGCCTTCACGTTGGCATATTCCGACGGGTCGAGGCGCTCTTTCTGGACGCGGGTCATATAGAGAATATCGACCTCCTCCATGACCTCATCTATGGCGCTATGGACGCTCCAGGCAATCCCTTTCTCATCGAGCATATCGAGGATGTACTGCGGCATGGCCAGCGCGTCAGGCGCGATAAAGTAGAAGCGGTTGCCGTTAAATTTCGCCAGCGCCTGGGTCAGGGAGTGTACGGTGCGGCCGTATTTCAGGTCGCCGACCATCGCCACGTTGAGGTTTTCCAGGCGGCCCTGGGTCTCCTGGATGGTGAACAGATCCAGCAGGGTTTGCGTCGGGTGCTGGTTAGCGCCGTCGCCGGCGTTGAGCACCGGAATGCCGCCGGAGAATTCGGTTGCCAGGCGTGAGGCGCCTTCCTGCGGATGACGCATTACGATGGCGTCAACGTAGGTGCTGATGACCGAAATGGTGTCGGCGAGGGTTTCGCCCTTTTTGCCCAGCGAGGTGTTGCTGCTGTCGGAGAAGCCTACCACGCTGGCGCCGAGGCGGTGCATGGAGGTTTCGAACGACAGACGGGTGCGGGTAGAGGCTTCAAAAAAACAGCTGGCGATAACCTTGTGCTTCAGCAGTTCCGGCTGCGGGTGCGCTTTCAGCTTTGCAGCGGTCGCCAGGACCAGTTCAAGGTCTTCGCGGCTGAGATCGTTTATGGAAATGATATGTTTTTGATATAGCGGGTTAGCCATGTTTATCTCCTGACGCCTGGGCAAAAAAAAAGCCCCTTAAATAAGGGGCTTCGAGAATTCATTGAGCAACGGAAAGAAAAACGCTACGCCAGCGCCTGTTTTCAGACGCGGTAAGACAGAATGTCGTACGCAATAGACCATGCTTCCTCCCGGCAAATCGACCGGCATTATACGCAGCTCAAATTTCGGATCAAGCGATTAGTCCACAAACAGGTAAACGTTTGCTTCAATATCGCTGCGCCAGCGCAAAAAAGCGTTAAAAAGTGGTGGTATGGCAGTCGCAAGGGGCGTATAAAAACCAGAAATGAAAAGCTGTTTTATATTTGAGGGTTATTATGATCGTCGGCAACATTCACCATCTGCAGGCCTGGCTTCCGGAGCCGCTGCGTCACGCTATCGAATACGTTAAGGCTCACGTCAGCGAGCAGACGCCGCTCGGTAAGCACGATATTGACGGTAACAACCTGTTTTATCTGATTTCGCAGGATACCACCGAAGCGCTCAGCGAGCGCCGCGCCGAGTATCACGCACGCTACCTGGATATCCAGATTGTGCTGCAGGGCGAGGAGGGGATGACCTTCAGCACCCGGCCCGCCGGGACGCCGGATATCGACTGGCTGGCGGATAAAGACATCGCGTTCCTCGCCGCCGGCGAGGAGGAGAAAACCATGATCCTCCGCGCGGGAGATTTTGTGGTGTTTTATCCAGGAGAGGTGCATAAGCCGCTGTGCGCGGTGGGCTCGCCTGCCAAAGTGCGCAAAGCGGTGGTGAAGATGCTGATGGGCTAAGGGCCATCACTCCCCGGTTGCGCAGTGCTTGCCGGGGAGAGGGGGCGGTGCGGTGGCCCGGATAAGGCGCACGCGCCGCCGCCGGGAGTCTCCGCGGGTTATTTACTCAGGGTCGCGACCATCACCGCCTTGATGGTGTGCATGCGGTTTTCGGCCTGATCGAAGACGATGCTCGCCGCGGATTCAAACACCTCGTCGGTCACTTCCATCCCGCCATGCAGGCCAAACTCGGCGGCCATCTGCTGGCCAAGCGCGGTCTGATCGTCGTGGAACGCCGGCAGGCAGTGGAGGAACTTCACCTGCGGGTTGCCAGTCAGCGCCATCATGCTGCTGTTCACCTGATAGTCACGCAGCTGGGCGATACGCTCGGCCCACTTCTCTTTGGCTTCGCCCATCGATACCCAAACGTCGGTATAGATAAAGTCTGCGCCCTTCACGCCGGCGGCGATATCTTCGGTCAGGGTGATGTTGCCGCCGTGCTTTTGCGCCAGCGCTTTACACTCGGCCACCAGGCTCTCTTCCGGCCAGCAGGCCGCCGGCGCGACGAGGCGCAGATCCAGCCCGGTAAGGGCCGCCGCTTCCAGCATCGAATTGCCCATGTTATTACGCGCGTCGCCGGCGTAGGCGAGGGTCATCTCGTTGAACGCTTTCCCCGGCAGGTGTTCCTGCATGGTCAGCAGATCCGCCAGCAGCTGGGTAGGGTGAAATTCGTTGGTCAGGCCGTTCCACACCGGCACGCCGGCGTATTGGGCGAGGGTTTCAACCACTTCCTGGCCGTGGCCGCGGTACTGAATACCGTCATACATCCGGCCCAGCACGCGAGCGGTATCTTTAATGGACTCTTTATGGCCGATCTGGCTGCCGCTTGGCCCGAGGTAGGTCACGCGCGCGCCCTGATCGAATGCGGCAACTTCGAAAGAGCATCGTGTGCGGGTAGAGTCTTTTTCGAAGATGAGCGCGATGTTTTTGCCGGCGAGATGCTGGATTTCAATGCTGTTTTTTTTATCGGTTTTGAGTCTGGTCGCCAGCTTGAGCAGGGCGGTGATTTCTGCAGGTGTAAAATCAAGCAACTTCAAAAAATGCTTCTGATAAAACGTCGACATGGTTCCCTCGCATGGCTTAAGCCACTTATTGAATTAAAATTCACTTTATATGTATGAATATTCATTTGCAACCCCGCCGCACAAATCTTTCGCGCAAAGGTGGAGGCAATCACGGCGGTATGTGACAATAGAAGTAACTGCCGCACATTATGAGGAACGAGCCATGGCAAACCCGGAACTACTGGAAGAACAGCGTGAAGAAACGCGTCTGATTATCGAAGAGCTGCTCGAAGACGGCAGCGATCCGGACGCGCTGTACACCATTGAGCATCATCTCTCCGCCGACGACTTCGAAACGCTGGAAAAAGTTGCGGTCGAAGCCTTCAAGCTGGGTTACGAAGTGACCGAGCCGGAAGAGCTGGAAGTCGAAGAGGGCGAAACCGTTATCTGCTGCGATATCCTGAGCGAGAGCGCGCTGAAGGTTGAGCTGATTGATGCTCAGGTTGAACAGCTGATGACGCTGGCAGAAAAGTTTGGCGTCGAGTATGACGGTTGGGGTACCTACTACGAAGACCCTAACGGTGAAGATGGCGACGAAGACGATGACGAAGATTTCGTCGATGAAGATGACGACGGCGTACGTCACTAAGCCGCTGATGGATACGGCGGTATCTGCCGCCGTATAGCAAGGAATCTCGATGGACTACCCGCAAATACTCTCCCCCGTACTCAACTTCCTGCACTGCACCACCCCGCAAGCGTGGATTGATGAAGCCCGTAAGCCGGAAAACCTGCCGCTGCTACTCACCGATCATATGGTCTGCGAGCTGAAAGCGGCGCAGAACGCCATGCTGCTGGTGCGTAAATATGTGGCGGATAAAGAGGGCGCCGACGAGCTGCTGGCCTGCCTGAAGCCGTACGAGGACTTTACCTACCGCTGGGGCCCGGAGCCGGATTTCGTCGCGCTGCATAAGCGGATCAATAAGAGCACCATGCCGCATACGGACGACCCGTGGGGACGCCAGCTGATTGACAGCATGGTGCTGCTGATTAAAGAAGAGCTGCACCACTTTTGGCAGGTGCGCGAGATCATGCTGGCGCACGATATTCCCTACGTCAAAATGACCGCCAGCAGCTACGCCCGCGGGCTGCGCCGGGAGGTGCGATCCCATGAGCCGGTGATGCTGATCGATAAGCTGATCTGCGGGGCCTATATCGAAGCGCGCTCCTGCGAGCGCTTTGCCGCTCTGGCGCCGTGGCTGGAGGAGAGTCTGCAGAAGTTCTACCTGTCGCTGCTGCGCTCCGAAGCGCGCCACTTCGAGGATTACCTGCGCCTGGCGCAGCAGATTGCCGGGGAAGATATCAGCGAGCGCGTGCGCCAGCTGGGGGCCGCGGAAGCTGCGCTGATCAACGCGCCGGAGGCGGAGATTCGCTTCCATAGCGGAGTGCCGGTGGCGGCCTGAAGTGGGGTTCCCGGAGCAACGGGAAGAGGGCGGGTCCCCGGTAAGCGCAGCGCGGCCGGGGAAGCGTAAACAACAAGACCAACTACAGCGTTTTAAGCATCCGCACTTCACAATCCACGTGGCCGGTATGGCCCAGCGGTTCGTCAATATGCTCGAAACCAAGGTGCTCGTATAACCCCACAGCTTCCTTCAGGAAGGCGGTGGTTTCCAGATAGCAGCGCCTGAATCCCTGCTCGCGGGCATGATCCAGCGCGAGCAGCGCCAGCTTTTTCGCCAGCCCCTGTCCGCGGGCGGAAGTCATAAAGTACATCTTCTGCAGCTCGCAGATATCGGGCTCGCTGTGGGCCAGCGGCGCTACGCCGCCGCCGCCGACGACCTGACCATCCTGCTCCACCACCCAGTATGCGGAACCCGGCTGGCTGTAGAGCTGGAAAAGCTCATCCAGATTAGGGTCGGCTACCGTATAGCCTTTATCGGCCGTCAGCCCGTATTCGGCTGAAACCTGGCGAATAACGCCGGCGATAGCCGCATTGTCTTGCGCGGTGATCCGGCGCAGCGACACCGTGATGGTCGCGATGGTATTCATACGATTACTCATAGCAAAAATGGCAGATGATGCTGTTGTTAATAACATCGGAAAAGGGGGCAGCGCAAGCGCTGTTCAACGCGACGGACGTTTGTGCTGCAACCTGGTCGTTAGCGCGTGGGAATACGCGGTGATTGGGCCCCTTGCCCGGTCAGGCAAGGGGCTGAGGGTTACAGCGCGGCGATGACGGCCTGCTGTTCAACCAGCTTGGTTTTCGCTTCCGCGTAACCTTCCAGCTTTTCACGCTCTTTAGCAATGACCGCTTCCGGCGCGCGGGCGACAAAGCCTTCGTTGGAAAGCTTGCTTTCGATGCGGCCAATTTCCGCTTCGACTTTCGCCACTTCTTTCGCCAGACGCGCCAGCTCGGCGTCCTTGTCGATAAGGCCGGCCATCGGGATCAGCAGCTCGGCGCCGTCGATGATCTTGGTGACGGAAACCGGACCTTTATCATCGGCAGCCAGCACGGTGATGCTTTCCAGGCGCGCCAGGTTCAGCAGGAAGCTGCGGTTGTCGTTTACGCGACGAATGGCATCGTTGCTGCAGCCGCGCAGCAGAAGCTCCAGCGGTTTGCCTGGGGCAATGTTCATTTCCGCGCGAATGTTACGCACGGCGATGATGGCCTGCTTCAGCCACTCGGTATCGGAAGCCGCGGCTTCATCAACCTGGGATGCATCGTACTGCGGGAACGGCTGCAGCATGATGGTATCGGCGGTTACGCCGCAAATTACCTTCACGCGCTGCCAGATGGTTTCGGTGATAAACGGAATGATCGGGTGTGCCAGGCGCAGCAGGCCTTCCAGCACGGTGACCAGCGTATTGCGGGTGCCGCGCAGCTCGGCGTCGCTGCCGCCGTTCATTACCGGCTTGGTCAGCTCCAGATACCAGTCGCAGAACTGGTTCCAGGTGAACTCGTACAGAATGCCCGCGGCGATATCGAAGCGGAAGTTATCCAGCGCTTCGCGGTACGCTTTGATGGTCTGGTTGAATTCAGCCAGGATCCAGCGATCGGCCAGAGAGAGCTCCATGGCGCCGCCGTTGAAGCCGCAGTCCTGATCTTCGGTATTCATCAGCACGAAGCGGCTGGCGTTCCACAGCTTGTTACAGAAGTTGCGGTAGCCTTCCAGGCGTTTCATGTCCCAGTTGATGTCGCGGCCGGTTGAGGCCAGCGCCGCCAGGGTGAAGCGCAGAGCGTCGGTACCGTGCGGCTCGATGCCGTCCGGGAACTGTTTTTCGGTGCGCTTAGCGATTTTTTCCGCCAGCTGCGGCTGCATCATGTTACCGGTGCGTTTCTCCAGCAGGTCGGCCAGGGAAATACCGTCGACCATATCCAGCGGGTCAATCACGTTACCCTTGGACTTGGACATCTTCTGGCCTTCGTCATCGCGGATCAGGCCGGTCATGTAGACGGTCTTAAACGGAACCTGCGGCTTGCCGTTTTCATCTTTGATGAAGTGCATGGTCATCATGATCATGCGGGCAATCCAGAAGAAGATGATGTCGAAGCCGGATACCATCACGCTGGTGGGGTGGAACTGACGCAGCGCGTCGGTGTTTTCCGGCCAGCCGAGGGTGGAGAAGGTCCACAGCGCGGAGGAGAACCAGGTATCGAGAACGTCGTCGTCCTGGCGCAGCGCGACGTCTGCGCTCAGGTTGTTTTCGCTGCGCACTTCTTCTTCGGTGCGGCCAACGTAGACGTTGCCTTCGTTGTCGTACCATGCCGGGATGCGGTGACCCCACCACAGCTGACGGGAGATACACCAGTCCTGAATATCGCGCATCCAGGAGAAATACATGTTTTCGTACTGCTTCGGCACGAACTGAATGTCGCCGTTCTCAACCGCTTCCACCGCCGGTTTTGCCAGCACGTCGGCACGAACGTACCACTGGTCGGTCAGCATCGGCTCGATAACCACGCCGCCGCGATCGCCGTACGGTACGGTCAGGTCGTGCGGTTTAACCTCTTCTAACAGGCCCAGCGCGTCGACGGCAGCAACCACCGCTTTACGCGCGGCAAAGCGTTCCAGATTCTGGAACTGGGACGGGATGGCGTTAGGGTAGGCGTCAGATTCGTTGCCTTTGGTGTCGTACACCTCCGCGGTTTCGCGGATATCGCCGTCAAAGGTCAGGATGTTGATCATCGGCAGGCCGTGACGTTTACCGACTTCGTAGTCGTTAAAGTCGTGCGCCGGGGTGATCTTCACGCAGCCGGTGCCCTTTTCCATATCGGCATGTTCGTCGCCGACGATGGGAATGCGGCGGTCAACCAGCGGCAGAATAACGAATTTGCCGATCAGGTCTTTATAGCGCGGATCTTCCGGGTTAACGGCCACGCCGGTATCGCCGAGTACGGTTTCCGGACGAGTGGTGGCCACCACCAGGTAATCTTTACCGTCGGCGGTTTTCGCACCGTCGGCCAGCGGGTAGCGGATGTGCCACATGGAGCCTTTAGACTCGCGGTTTTCCACTTCGAGATCGGAAATCGCGGTGCGCAGCTTCGGATCCCAGTTGACCAGGCGCTTGCCGCGGTAGATCAGGTCCTCTTTGTACAGGCGGACAAAGACTTCCTTCACGGCGTTGGAGAGGCCTTCGTCCATGGTGAAGCGCTCGCGCTCCCAGTCCACAGAGTTGCCCAGGCGGCGCATCTGACGGGTAATGGTGCCGCCGGATTCCGCTTTCCACTGCCAAATTTTGTCGATAAAGGCGTCACGACCGTAATCGTGGCGGGTTTTACCCTCTTCGGCGGCAATCTTACGCTCAACCACCATCTGGGTTGCGATACCCGCGTGGTCGGTACCGGCCTGCCACAGGGTATTTTTACCCTGCATGCGCTGGTAGCGAATCATGGTATCCATGATGGTTTGCTGGAAGGCATGACCCATATGCAAACTGCCGGTGACGTTCGGCGGTGGGATCATGATGCAGAAGCTCTCCTGGCTTTCATCACCATTCGGTTTGAAATAGCCCTGCTTTTCCCAGTGCTCGTAAAGCGGCTGTTCGATATCTTGTGGGTTGTATGTCTTTTCCATTATTTCCAGGTTGCCGTGTTCAGGTTGAAACCAGCCATGCGGTACGCTTTGTAGCGTTCGCGCGCCAGTTGTTTCAAAGAGTCTTCGTAAGGGACAAAGTCTATCACTTCTGTGAAAGCGGTGGCAAAATCTGCAAAGTTTACCCGCAGACTGATCAGGATGTCCCGCGGGCTGCTGTTGCGCTTTTGCGGCCAGGCGACCTCCACCGGCGCGCCGCCTCTGGGGCCTTCTCCCGCCAGATTATGCGGAACAAAACTCTCCGGTGGCCGCGTCCATAGCGCTTCGTCGAGGCGAACCGCCTGCTGCTCATCTTCACAGGCGATCAGCACGCGCTTGCCGCTGCGCCAGCGCTCCGCGGCAATTTCACACACCAGCTGTTCGACGGCGCTCAGGCCGTCCTGCTGCGCGTCGTTGTCCAGCAGATAAAAGGTTGCGTTCTTCATATCTCTACCCGTTGTCTTTCCCGTTGCCTCTTGGTTGGCTGCCTTTGGGCACCCCCGGCCGCAGAGTGAACTATGCTGGCGGAAGTGTGCGCCGCTCTGCCGCCGCGATGCAACTCGAAATCCATAGGGTACTGAATTCTAATTGCTCGAACTTACGGGCCGGATAAGCGTCGCGCCATCCGGCCTGCAAGATTACTCTTCGCCGGTAAAGCCGGCGCGGTTGAGCAGGAACTGCGACAGCAGCGCCACCGGACGACCGGTCGCGCCTTTGGCTTTACCCGAACGCCATGCGGTGCCGGCGATATCGAGGTGCGCCCAGTTGTACTTGCGGGCGAAGCGCGACAGGAAGCAGCCGGCGGTAATGGCTCCGCCCGGACGGCCGCCGATGTTGGCCATATCCGCAAAGTTGGACTCCAGCTGATCCTGGAACTCGTCACCCAGCGGCAGACGCCACGCGCGGTCGCCCGCCAGCTCGGATGCGCCAATCAGCTCATGGGCCAGCGGATTGTGGTTCGACATCAGGCCGGTGATATGGTGGCCGAGGGCAATCACGCAGGCGCCGGTCAGCGTCGCCACGTCAATCACCGCTTCCGGTTCGAAGCGCTCAACGTAGGTCAGGACGTCGCAGAGCACCAGGCGGCCTTCAGCATCGGTATTCAGCACTTCAACCGTCTGGCCGGACATGGTGGTCAGGACGTCGCCCGGGCGATAGGCGCGACCGCCTGGCATGTTTTCACAGCCCGCCAGCACGCCGATGACGTTCAGCGGCAGCTGCAGCTCGGCCACCATACGCATCACGCCGTACACCGCCGCCGCGCCGCACATGTCGTACTTCATCTCGTCCATGCCTTCGGCAGGCTTGATGGAGATACCGCCGGAGTCGAAGGTCAGGCCTTTACCGACCAGCACGATCGGGCGCGCATCTTCCGCCGGGTTGCCTTTGTACTCAATCACCGACATCAGCGATTCGTTCTGCGAGCCGTTGCCGACTGCAAGGTAGGAGTTCATTCCCAGCTCGCGCATCTGCTGCTCGCCGATCACGCGAGTGACGACGTTTTTGCTCCAGGTATCCGCCAGCTGGCGCGCCTGAGAGGCGAGATAGGCCGCGTTGCAGATATTCGGCGGCATGTTGCCGAGATCTTTTGCCGCTTTGATCCCGGAGGCGATAGCCAGACCGTGCTGGATTGCGCGCTCGCCGCTGGTCAGCTCGCGGCGGGTGGGCACGTTGAAGACCATTTTACGCAGCGGACGACGCGGTTCGCTTTTATTAGTCTTCAGCTGATCGAAGCTGTACAGCGTCTCTTTCGCGGTCTCAACGGCCTGGCGAACTTTCCAGTAGTTGTTACGCCCTTTGACGTGCAGCTCGGTCAGGAAACAGACCGCTTCCATCGACCCGGTATCATTCAGGGTATTAATGGTTTTTTGAATCACCTGCTTGTACTGGCGCTCATCCAGCTCGCGCTCTTTGCCACATCCAATCAGCAGAATGCGCTCTGACAGAATATTTGGCACATGGTGGAGCAGCAGCGTCTGGCCTGGCTTACCTTCCAGTTCACCGCGACGCAGCAGGGCGCTGATATAGCCGTCACTGATTTTATCGAGTTGTTCGGCAATGGGGGAGAGGCGACGCGGTTCGAAGACGCCGACCACGATACAGGCACTCCGCTGCTTCTCCGGGCTACCGCTTTTTACACTGAACTCCATGCACTACGCTCCTGAATCTTAAAGACAACGACGGTGGCTACGGATAGAATTGAAAGCTTTCGTAACTCATGTCCGCTGTTGTGGTGACTTCGTGTTAATCTTAACGTTATTACGGCCTTGGTTCGTCAGAAAAAAACCTGATACGCAGAACCGATGAGTCATTTAATCTTAGCGATGATTTCGACGACTAAAGAGAATAAATGACGTTTAAGCCATGAAACAAGCAATTTTCCTGCAATAAGACGGGTTTTTACGGGCGTATTTATAGTGATAATCATAAGATATCTGGTTCGTGAGACGCTGAAAAGCCAGTTGGCGATCCTATTCATCCTGCTGCTCATTTTCTTTTGTCAGAAACTGGTCAGGATCCTCGGCGCTGCGGTAGATGGCGATATCCCGACAAATCTGGTGCTCTCGCTGTTAGGGCTGGGCATTCCGGAAATGGCGCAGCTGATCCTGCCCCTGAGCCTGTTCCTCGGGCTGCTGATGACGCTGGGCAAACTCTACACCGAAAGCGAAATCACGGTGATGCATGCCTGCGGCCTGAGCAAAGCGGTGCTGGTGAAGGCGGCGATGATCCTCGCGCTGTTCACCGGCGCGGTCGCGGCGGTCAACGTGATGTGGGCGGGGCCGTGGTCGTCCCGGCATCAGGACGAAGTGCTGTCGGAAGCAAAAGCGAACCCCGGCATGGCCGCGCTGGCCCAGGGCCAGTTCCAGCAGGCCAGCGACGGTAGCGCGGTGCTGTTTATTGAAAGCGTTAACGGCAAGCGTTTCCAGGACGTATTCCTCGCGCAGCTGCGGCCGAAAGGCAACGCTCGTCCGTCGGTGGTGGTCGCCGATTCGGGCGAACTCTCGCAGCGGAAAGATGGCTCGCAGGTGGTGACCATGAATCAAGGTACCCGCTTTGAGGGCACCGCCATGCTGCGCGATTTCCGCATCACCGATTTCAAAAACTATCAGGCGATTGTCGGCCATCAGGCGGTCACCTCAGATCCCGATGATACCGAACAGATGGATATGCGCACGCTGTGGCATACCCAGACCGATCGCGCGCGCGCCGAGCTGCACTGGCGCTTCACGCTGGTGGCGACCGTCTTTATCATGGCGCTGATGGTGGTTCCGCTGAGCGTCGTCAACCCGCGTCAGGGCCGCGTGCTGTCGATGCTGCCGGCCATGCTGCTTTACCTGGTCTTCTTCCTGCTGCAAACCTCGATTAAGTCGAACGGCGGCAAAGGTAAAATGGACCCGATGATCTGGATGTGGGGCATCAACCTGCTCTATTTCGCGCTGGCGGTGCTGTTGAACCTGTGGGATACGGTGCCAATGCGTCGCTTCCGTGCCCGTTTTAACAAAGGAGCGGCGTGATGCAGGCGTTTGGCGTACTTGACCGTTATATCGGTAAGACGATTTTCAACACCATCATGATGACGCTGTTCATGCTGGTTTCGCTGTCGGGCATTATCAAGTTTGTCGATCAGCTGAAAAAGGCCGGGCAGGGCAGCTACGACGCGCTGGGCGCAGGGTTATACACCCTGCTCAGCGTGCCGAAAGACGTGCAGATATTCTTCCCGATGGCGGCGCTGCTCGGGGCGCTGCTTGGCCTCGGCGCGCTGGCACAGCGCAGCGAGCTGGTGGTGATGCAGGCCTCAGGCTTCACTCGTCTGCAGGTGGCGCTGGCGGTAATGAAAACCGCTATCCCGCTGGTTCTGCTGACGATGGCGATGGGCGAATGGGTTGCGCCGCAGGGCGAGCAGATGGCGCGTAACTACCGCGCTCAGCAGATGTACGGCGGCTCGCTGCTTTCCACCCAGCAGGGCCTGTGGGCGAAAGACGGCCACAATTTTGTCTATATCGAACGGGTTAAAGGTAACGACGAGCTGGGTGGCGTGAGCATTTACGCCTTCAACGATGCGCGTCGCCTGCAGTCGGTTCGCTACGCCGCGTCGGCGAAATTCGATAGCGAGAATAAGGTCTGGCGCCTGTCGCAGGTTGATGAGTCCAACCTCACCGACCCGAAACAGATTACCGGCTCGCAGATGGTCAGCGGCACCTGGAATACCAAGCTGACGCCGGACAAGCTGGGCGTGGTAGCGCTGGATCCCGACGCGCTGTCGATTAGCGGCCTGCACAACTACGTCACCTATCTGAAGTCCAGCGGTCAGGATCCGGGCCGCTACCAGCTCAATATGTGGAGCAAGATCTTCCAGCCGCTGTCGGTGGCGGTAATGATGCTGATGGCGCTGTCGTTTATCTTTGGTCCGCTGCGCAGCGTGGCGATGGGCGTGAGGGTGGTGACGGGGATTAGCTTCGGCTTTATCTTCTACGTGCTGGACCAGATTTTCGGCCCGCTGACCCTGGTCTACGGCATTCCGCCGATCATCGGCGCGCTGCTGCCGAGCGCCAGCTTCTTCCTGATAAGCCTCTGGCTGATGATGCGAAAAGGCTAGCGCACTTCCCCCTCTCCGCCGCGGAGAGGGGGCATTAACCTACCGTTTTCGCCCGCCGAGTAAACTACCCAGCATCCCTCTTACTATCTGATTCGTCACCTGACGCACCGCGCTTTTGGCCGCCGTTTGCACAATACCGTCGTGCTTGCCGCCGCGCGGGCCGGTGGTGCCAAACAGAATATCCTTCAGGCCGCCGAGCAGGCCGTCGTCGGCGCTGCTCTGCTGGCCTTTGGCCGGCGGCGCATCCTGCTGTTCGGTGGTGGCCTGCACCCCTTTTTGCAGCATTTCAAACGCCGACTCGCGATCGACCTCCTCCTCGTATTTTCCGTACAGCGCGGAGTGGTTAATCAGCCCGTTACGCTCGTCGTCCGTCACCGGCCCCATCCGCGAGCAGGGGGCGATAACCATCACCCGCTCTACCACCGACGGGCTGCCTTTTTCGTCGAGGAAGGAAACCAGCGCCTCGCCGGTGCCCAGCTCCTGAATAGCCTGTTCGGTACTGAACGCCGGATTGGCGCGCATGGTTTGCGCCGCCGTTTTTACCGCCTTCTGATCCTTCGGCGTGAAGGCGCGCAGGGCGTGCTGCACCCGGTTGCCCAGCTGGCCGAGCACCGCGTCGGGGATATCCGCCGGGTTTTGCGAAACGAAGTAAACCCCCACCGCCTTGGAGCGAATAAGGCGGATAACCTGTTCAATTTTATCGAGTAAAACCTGTGGCGCATCGTTAAACAGCAGGTGCGCCTCGTCGAAGAAAAAGACCAGCTTCGGTTTGTCCAGATCGCCGGCTTCCGGCAGGCGCTCGTAGAGCTCCGAGAGCATCCACAGCAGGCTGGACGCGTACAGCTTCGGCATCTGATACAGCTTTTCAGCGCTGAGGATATTAATCACCCCTTTGCCGCTGGCATCAACGCGCATCCAGTCCGCGATATCCAGCATCGGCTCGCCGAAGAAGTGCTCCGCCCCCTGCTGCTCAAGCGTCAGCAGGCCGCGCTGGATAGCTCCCACCGAGGCGCTGCTGATGTTGCCGTACTGGTTCTGGAAGCTTTTCGCGTTATCGCCGATGTACTGGGTAATGGCGCGCAGATCTTTAAAGTCGAGCAGCAGCAGGCCGCGGTCGTCGGCGATGCGGAAAATGATATTCAGCACCCCGGACTGGACCTCGTTGAGGTTCAGCAGGCGCGCCAGCAGCAGCGGGCCGAGGTCGGAAACCGTGGCGCGAAGCGGGTGGCCTTTCTCGCCGAAAATATCCCACACTACCACCGGGTTAGCGTGCGGTTGCCAGTCGGTGACGCCGATTTTTTCCAGTCGCGCCTGCAGCTTTTCGCTGCTCTGGCCCGCCTCGGCGATACCGGTGAGGTCACCTTTCACGTCAGCCATAAAAACCGGCACGCCGATTTCGGAAAAGGACTCCGCCAGCTTCTGCAGCGTGACGGTTTTACCGGTCCCGGTAGCCCCGGTGATCAGGCCGTGACGGTTGGCCATTCCGGGGAGTAGATGCAGCTGTTTTTCCAGCGTACGCGCAATCAGCAGGGGTGAGCTCATGGTCGATTCCTCCATTTATCCTGCGTCGATTATAGGCAACCTGGCCGCAAAAAGACGCAGGGAATCGCCACTTTAGGGCAGAGTCGGCGTTTATTTTCTTCAGGCGCAGTGCTGCTGGATCAGCGCGATGCTCTGCTCTACCTCACGACGGATATCGTCTTCACGCCAGTTTGCCAGCTCCGGCGCAAACGGCTCGAAGGCGTAAACGCCCTGATAGCCGCGCGCCTCGAGGTTTTTGACCTGCTCGCAGGTTTGCAGCCTGTCGCGCGGCGTCAGCATGATGCGCTCATCGTCGGTGAGCTCCTCGCGCGGGCGGGTATCCTCGACGCCGGAGAGATGGACCAGGCCGATAGCGTCGATCTCCAGCTGGCAAAACTCCTCATCCGCCTGCGGGTAGAGATGGTGGTGGAAGGTATCGATCAGCAGCTTAAACGGCACGCGGGCATCGTGAATAAGCGTTTGCGCCTGCGCCGCCGAGCGCAGCGAGCTTTGCGGAAAGCCCAGCGGCTCAACCAGCCCGTGGATGCCGTAAAAAGAGAACAGAGGCGCCAGCTCGCGAAGCGCGCTCAGCGTCTCGTCGGTGGAGACCGCGCTGCCGTCGTTGAGCGGGCAGAGCACCAGCGACTTCGCGCCAACGGCCTGCGCCTCCTTCAGCAGAGATTCGGTCAGGCTGCGCACCTCCGGCGTACGGCAGTTGAAGGGATAAACCGCATTGATGGTCAGAATCTCAATATGGTAGCGCTCGGCCAGTTCGCGCACCTGGCGGGCGCTGAGATCGTCGGTCACCTTTCCGCCGGGGAGATCGTTGCGCAGCTCGACCTTGTTCAGCCCGAGGCTGTTCACCAGGCGAAAGAAGGACTCGATATTCAGCGAAGGGGCGATCTTGCGATTAATGCAGAAGCGGTGCAGGGCAATGGTCATTTTACTCTCCGGGAACAGGATGAAGTGGCTTCGTTCGATTACCCTCTAGTCAAAACGTTTATTCCAAAATAGGCAATGAGTGAAATGGTGGTTATTTGAGCCGCCTCGCAAAATAGCGTGCGAAAAAGGGACGATGCGCGTCGGGCCGAAGCGCCGCAGCGTCTGTTTCCGTGCGATCGCGCTTTCTTGCAGGAACAGAAGCGTTATTGCTTAAAATTGCGACCATCATCACCAAATTAGAATTTCATTTTATATCTGTGTTGAAATATAAATTTCATTTTACTACGGTTATAGCACAGCAAAATCGGAGATGGGCCGCAGCGTTGGCCTTCCACACCATGAGGCGAGAACATGACGATCACAGGAAACTTTATTGGCGGGCAGACCGTTACCAGCAGCAGCAATGAAACGATGCCGGTGTTTGACCCGGCGACGGGCAAAGTGGTGCGCGAAGTCACGCTCTCCACCGCCGAGGAGGTCTCTGACGCCATTCAGGTCGCGCGCGACGCGTTTGAAAGCTGGTCGCGTACTACGCCCCTGCGCCGCGCCCGGGTGCTGTTCAACTTTAAAATGCTGCTGGAACAACATGCCGAAGAGCTGGCGGGGATCATCGTTAGCGAGCACGGTAAGGTGTGGTCGGATGCGCTGGGCGAGCTGACACGCGGCCTGGAAGTGGTTGAGTTTGCCTGCGGGATCCCGCACCTGATTAAAGGCGAGTATTCATCCGACGTCGGTACCGGCGTCGACAGCTACTCCCTGATGCAGCCGCTGGGCGTGGTGGCGGGGATTACGCCGTTTAACTTCCCGGCAATGGTGCCGATGTGGATGTTCCCGCTGGCGCTGGCCTGCGGCAACAGCTTCATCCTCAAGCCGCCTGCGCTGGCCCCTACCGCGGCGGTACGTCTTGCGGAGCTGCTCAAAGAGGCGGGCCTGCCGGATGGCGTCTTTAACGTGATCCACTGCAGCAACGAAGATGCCGAGCAGCTCTACACCGACCCGCGCATTGCGGCGGTCAGCTTTGTCGGCTCCTCCGGCGTGGCGGAGTACATCTACAAAACCGCCAGCGCTCACGGGAAGCGCGTGCAGGCCTTCGGCGCAGCGAAAAACCATGCGATCGTGATGCCGGATGCGGACCTCGATGCCACGGTGAACGCGATTATGGGCGGCGCGTTTGGCTCGGCGGGAGAACGCTGCATGGCGCTGCCGGTGGTGGTTGCCGTCGGCGATGAAACCGCAGACAAGCTGATTGCCCGCCTCCAGCCGCTGGTGCAGGCGCTGAAGGTCGGCCCTGGCTGCATGCGCGGCAAAGAAGAGAACGAAATGGGCCCGGTAGTTTCCGACAGCCATCAGAAAAAAGTGCTGGGCTATATTGATAAGGGCGTCAGCGAAGGCGCAACGCTGGTAGTCGACGGCCGTAAGCCGCGGGTGCCGGGTTACGATGAAGGTTACTATGTTGGCGGGACGCTGTTTGATAACGTGACGCCGGAGATGACCATCTGGCGGGAAGAGATTTTTGGGCCGGTGCTGGGGATTGTGCGCGTCGCCGACTATCACAGCGCGCTGGAACTGGTGAACAGCCACGAGTTTGGCAACGGCAGCGCCGTCTTCACCAGCAGCGGTCATACCGCGCGTGAATTCGTCCATGACGTGCAGGCCGGGATGGTCGGGGTCAACGTGCCGGTGCCGGTACCGATGGCGTTCCACAGCTTTGGCGGCTGGAAGCGCTCGGTCTTCGGTGCCCTGAACGTCCACGGGCCGGACGGCGTGCGTTTCTACACGCGCATGAAAACCGCCACCGTCCGCTGGCCGGAAGGGCAGCAAACCGTATCTGAATTCAGCATGCCGACGTTAGGCTAATCGGCGAAGGAGAGCGCCATGTCGTTACTGGCTAAATCGCAAAAAGAGGGGCAGATCCAGCACATTACGCCGCAAAGCGCCGGCTGGCGCTATATCGGCTTTGACGTCTGGATGCTGAAAAAAGGGCAGAGCGTGACGCTGGAAAGCGGCGAACGCGAGCTGTGCCTGGTGCTGGTCGCCGGGCTGGCCTCGGTCAAAACGACGAAGGCCGATTTCCCGGACCTCGGGCAGCGGATGTCGCCGTTTGAGCGCACGCCGCCGTGGTCGGTCTACGTGCCGCCGCAGGATAAAGTCGAGGTTACCGCCGATTCCGATCTCGAGCTGGCGGTCTGCAGCGCGCCGGGTAAGGGGAGCTTCCCCGCGCGGGTGATTCGCCCGCAGGACGTTGGCGTTGAGCATCGCGGCAAAGGGCGCAACCAGCGCCAGGTGCACAATATTCTGCCGGACAGCGCGCAGGCTGACTGCCTGCTGGTGGTCGAGGTCTACACCGATGAGGGGGCCACCAGCTCGTGGCCGTCGCACAAGCACGATACCGCGCTGCCTGGCCGCGAGACCCAGCTGGAGGAGACCTACTATCACCGCTTCGACCCGCCGCAGGGCTTTGCCTTCCAGCGCGTCTATACCGATGACCGCAGCCTGGACGCCTGCATGGCGCCCTACAACCACGACGTGGTGATGGTGCCGCGCGGCTATCATCCGGTGGCGGCGATTGCCGGCTATGACAGCTACTATCTGAACGTGATGGCCGGGCCGGACCGCCGGTGGCTGTTTAGCTGGGAAGAAGATCACGCGTGGATCAATAGCCCCGACTATCCTCGCCATGACTGATACGCCGTGAACGCGACGCAGGGCCGGTTAGATTTGCTAACCGGCCTTTTTTATTGCCTGAGCGTTCCCGGCCGCGCGACCCGGGCCGATAGCAGGTTGTCTGGGCGGGCGGGGCGAATTTGCACAATGTCGCCTGACTGGACGAGATGACAAGGCGTGCGGCGCTAGCCCGGATAAGGCGTTGACGCCGCCGTCCGGGAGAAGAGAGTACGTCTGGTCGTGGTCGAGCGGACGGGCGGACGCGCCGCCTCCGGGGAGGCGGTGCCTCAGGCCTGCTGCTGCTGGGCCTGCTGATCTTTGCTGCTGTTGAGGGCCAGCGAAACCGCCAGCGTCTGGGCGAGACACAGCGAAGCCACCTGCGAGCGGAACCCGTCAACCTGGGCCTCGCGCACCACGAAGCAGACGTCGCTGAAGGCCGCGAGCGGGCTGACCTGGCTGTCGGTGATAGCAATCTGCCGCGCTTTGCGCTGAGCGCCGAGCTCAACCAGCTCAACCACCTCGCGGGCGTAAGGCGAGAAGCTGACCGCTACCACCACGTCTTTCGGGCCGACCAGGCTCAGCTGCTCGGTAAACATGCCGCCGAGCCCGTCGATCAGGAAGGCCTTGCGGTCAAGATGGCGCAGGGCGTAGGTCAGATAGGAGGCGACGCTAAACGAGCGACGCAGGCCGATAACGTAGATATTCTCCGCTTCCGCCAGCAGGGCTACCGCGCGCTCAAGATCGTCGCCCGAGGTCTGCATGGCAAGCTGCTGCAGCGCCTGGGTGTTGACCATGGTAAACATATTGAGAATTTCGGTCGGCGTTTCCGGCGGCGAGCTCTCGTCGTTGGTGGTCTGACGGAACAGGCGTGCGCGCTCGGTATAGTTGGCGGTCTCTTCCATCAGATGCTGTCTGAACATCTGCTTCATTTCGTTAAAGCCGCTGAAGCCAAAAGCATTAGCGAAACGAATCAGGGTGGATGGCGGAACGTCGGCCTGCTGGGCGATAGAGGCGACGGTATCGAAAGCCACGCTATTGCTGTTATCCAGAATATAGCGCGCCACCTGTTTTAAGCGTTTGCTTAACGTATCGTAGCGACGCCTGATCTCATCCTGCAGGATGGTAAGTTGGGTTGGATTATTGGCCATAAATTGCGCTCTGATGAAATGAAAGAAATATAACTTCCAGTGTACCAAATGAAGCGAATTTTTCATTTTTTGCGATGAAATACGCGATTCATTTCACGAAGAAAGCGAAAAAAGCCCGCACCGGAGGGGGAAGGTGCGGGCTGAGCAGGATTAGCCGCGGGCTTCGCGCCAGTAGCCGATAAGCGCCAGGTAGTTGCGTTTCACCTCATCGATCAGCGCCTCATCGCTAAGCTCGCCCTGCATCCAGCGGCGCGAAGGCTGACCAAAAATGGTGCGGCCGACGGCAAAGCCTTTGATGATAGGGTGGTTCGCAGCTTCGGCGAATCCGGCGCGCAGGCGATCGGGCGGCGCGTCGAGGCCAAGGATCAGGATCCCGCGGCACAGGCTATCTTCGCGTTCGATCAGCGCGGCGATCTTCTCCCAGTTTGCGCTGGAGAGCGGCGGCAGCTTCCACCAGTCGGGCTGGATACCGAGGCGGTAAAAATGTTCCAGCATGGCGTAATAGTGGCGCTCGTCCTTATCCGGGCCGCTCTCCGGCAGGATCACTTCCAGCAGCAGCTCGTGCCCGGACTTATTGCAGGCCTGCCAGACCTCCAGCAGCAGCGCATCCTGCTCGGCGCGTAGCGCCGCCGGATCGGCCGGATGATAGAAGACCAGGCACTTAACCACCTGTTCCAGCGGCCAGTCGATCAGCTGAGAGCCGATATTGCCGTGCTCAAGACGCAGCGGGCGAGAGCCCGGCAGCTCGATTGGCCGCCCGATCCACCAGCCTTTGCCGGTAATGGCGTTCAGCGCGCGCTGGCCGTAGGTGCCATCGGCGAGAATACCGCTGCGCCGATCGAGCCCGGCCTCCTGCGCTGCCGCTTCGGCGGCGGCCAGCAGCAGCAGCTTGAGCTGCGGGATGCAGGCCGTATCGCGACCGGTTTCCTGCACCAGATCCGCCAGCTGCTTGCGGTGGTCAAAGGCGAAGATGCACAGCTCAGGCCACTGCTGGCGGCGGCTGGTCACCCGATGGAGATGGTTCAGACGGGCGTCGAGATCCGGGCGCGGGACCGATTCCGCGCGCAGCAGATAGTCATCCAGCTCCACTTTCGTCGGCATCGCCGGCGCGCAGCCGTGGCGAGAGACCACCAGCGCCCCGCAGGCGTTAGCGTAGCGGCAGGCCTGCTCCCAACCCTCGTCGTTCAGCCAGCCGCGCAGCAGGCCGGACATAAAGGCATCGCCGGCGCCCAGTACGTTGAGTACCTCCACCCGCACGCCCTGCTGCAGCGGCACGCTGTCCCAGCTGTCGGGGATCTCGCCTTCCAGCACCACGCAGCCCATCGGACCGCGCTTGCATACCAGGGTGGCTTTGGTGGCGTGGCGGACGTTTTTCAGCGCCGTCAGCGTATCGGTGCTGCCGCCGGCAATATGAAACTCTTCTTCTGTACCGACCACTAAATCGAACAGATGTAGCACTTCCTGCAGCTGACGGGTGACGGAACCGGAAGCAATGAAACGCGTTTCACCATCGCCGGGCGAGGTTAATCCCCAAAGAACCGGGCGGTAGTCGATATCCAGCGCCGTCCGCAGGCCGTGGCGGCGGGCGTACTCCAGCGCTTTCAGCACCGCTGCGCGGGTGTTGGCATGCGAAAGGTGCGTGCCGGTGATCGCCAGCGCCCGGGAGGAGGCGATGTACTCTTCCTTAATATCTTCCGGCGTCAGCGCCATATCGGCGCAGTTGTCGCGGTAAAAAATAAGCGGGAAGGTTTCCTGATCTTTAATTCCCAGCATCACCAGCGCGGTAAGGCGCTGCTGGTCGGTTATCAGGTATTCGGTATCGACCCCGGCACGGCTTAGCGTTTCACGTAAAAAGCGGCCATTGTGCTCATCACCCACGCGGGCAAGCATCGCCGATTTTAACCCCTGAATGGCGGTGCCAAAGGCCACGTTGCCCGAGGAGCCGCCCAGATATTTAGAGAAACTGGCGACATCTTCCAGCCTTGCGCCAATCTGCTGGGCATAGAGGTCGACAGCCACCCGGCCAATACAGATGACGTCGAGCCGCTTTACTGCTGCATTCATAGCTACGGTTTCCTTTTGCATGTCTGCTGTACGGAAGGGTCGATATCGACGAGGTCTCCACAAACAGCCTGAGAGTGAACGATTCCCCTTAGTTTGAGAAATAAATATTTCATTTGCAAATTGGATCGAAATTAAAAAACCAAAAGTGTGAGGGATCTACCACTCTGCGGCGCCGGGCACCATTATACAAAGGTTTGCTGGCGCCGGCTGCTCTTGCGTGAAAAAGGGTGAGTAATAAACATCTTTATACCTGATTTTTAAAAGGATATTTGTATGTGGCGTGACGCAGAATGGGAGGCGGGTTGCGCACCGATGTCGATGAAACGAGTGAAATGCGCCGAGAGTTTGATCCTTCTCGCAAAATGAAATGTTTTTTCTGTATTTATGTTTAATGAAAAAAATGTTTGCCTATAATCCAAAAGTATTCCAGTGGCCGTTAACGACTTGTCTGGACCTCTTCCGGTATCGCCGCAGGGGCAAAAGCGCTAACCCACACACAAATACTGAACAATAAGGATTGTGCAACATGGGCAAACTGAGACTGACAATGGCGCAGGCGCTGGTGAAGTTCCTTGATAACCAGTATCTGGAAGTCGATGGCGAAGAGCATAAATTCGTCAAAGGTATTTTTGCCATCTTCGGCCACGGCAACGTGCTGGGGCTGGGCCAGGCGCTGGAGCAGGACAGCGGAGAAATGCGGGTATTCCAGGGGCGTAACGAGCAGGGGATGGCGCACGCGGCGACCGGCTTTGCCAGACAGTCTCTGCGCCGGCAGATCATCGCCTGCACTTCCTCCGTGGGGCCGGGCGCCGCCAACATGATTACCGCTGCGGCCACCGCGACCGCCAACCGTATTCCTCTGCTTCTGCTGCCCGGCGACGTGTTTGCGACCCGTCAGCCTGATCCCGTCCTGCAGCAGGTTGAACAGAGCTATGACCTGAGCATCAGCACCAACGACGCGTTTCGCGCGGTGAGCAAATACTGGGACCGCATTACGCGCCCGGAGCAGCTGATGAGCGCCTGCATTAACGCGATGCGCGTCCTGACCGACCCGGCTGAGACCGGCGCCGTGACCCTCTGTCTGCCGCAGGACGTTCAGGGCGAAGCCTGGGATTATCCGCTCTCTTTCTTTGCCCGACGCGTGCATCGGCTCGACCGTCGCCCGGCCAGCGCCGCGCAGCTGGCGGATGCGCTGGCGGCGATTAAGGCCAGCCGCAAGCCGCTGATTATCTGCGGCGGCGGGGTGAAGTACGCCGGTGCCGGCGAGGCGCTGTCCCGCTTTGCCGAACGCTACGGCATCCCCTTTGCGGAAACGCAGGCCGGGAAAGGCTCGGTGGTCTCCTCCCATCCGCTGAACGTTGGCGGGGTGGGCGAAACCGGCTGCCTGGCGGCCAACCTGCTGGCGAAAGAGGCCGATTTAGTGATCGGTATCGGCACCCGCTTCAGCGATTTCACCACCGCGTCAAAATGGCTTTTCCAGCATCCCGGCGTGCGCTTCCTTAACGTCAACGTCAGCAATTTTGACGCCTGGAAGCTCGACGGGATCCCGCTGCTGGCCGATGCCCGCGAAGCGCTCACCGCGCTGGACGACGCCCTGGCGGGCGAGTCCTGGCAGGCAGAGTGGGGAGCGCAGATCGACAGCGTCCAGAGCCGCCAGCTGAAAGAGACCCAGCGCGTCTATCAGGCGGTATGGCAGGACGAGTCCTTCGTCCCGGAAATTGACGACCGCCTGGATCGCGATGCGGTGTACCGCGAATTCCGCCAGATCACGGATTCAACCTTAACGCAGTGCAGCGTGCTCGGCGTGCTGAATGAAACGCTGGCCTCCGATGCAGTGATCGTGGCGGCGGCGGGCAGCCTGCCCGGCGATCTGCAGCGCGTCTGGCGCAACCGGGGGACCAACACCTATCACGTTGAGTACGGCTACTCCTGCATGGGCTATGAGGTGAATGCCGCGCTGGGCGTGAAGCTGGCGCAGCCGCAAAGCGAGGTCTATTCGCTGGTGGGCGATGGCTCATTCATGATGCTGCACTCCGAGCTGGTCACCTCTTTACAGGAGCGCGCGAAGATCAACATCGTGCTGCTCGATAACATGGCCAACGGCTGTATTAACAACCTGCAGATCGAGCACGGTATGGACAGCTTCGGCACCGAGTTCCGCTACCGCTCGGCGGAGAGCGGGCGGCTGCAGGGCGGCCTGGTGCCGGTCGATTTCGCGACCATCGCCGCGGGCTACGGCTGCAAAACCTGGCGCGTCACCACCCTTGATGAACTGCGCCATGCGCTGGACGCCGCGCGTCGTGAAACGGTCAGCACGCTGATTGATATTAAAGTGCTGCCGAAAACCATGGTGCATAAGTACGGCAGCTGGTGGAACGTCGGCGTGGCCCAGACGGCGCTGTCCGAGCGGATCCGCAAAGTCGCAGAACAGATTAATGAAAAACGCGCCGAGGCGCGGGATTACTAAAACAGAACACCCACCCTGAACCCTACAGAACCGCGGGAGAACACTATTATGTCACTCAGATTAGGCGTTATTGGCGCAGGCGCCATTGGTAAAGAGCATATCCGTCGCTGCACTCAGGTATTACAGGGGGCCACGGTGGTGGCCGTTTCGGACATCAATGCCGATAACGCGCGGGCGGCGGTTGCGCTGCCCGGCGTTCACGCCGAAGTCTACGCCGACGGTCACGACGTGATTAACGCCAGCGACGTTGACGCTATTCTGGTGACCTCATGGGACCCGACTCACGAAGAGTACACCCTCGCGGCGATTGCCGCCGGCAAGCCGGTATTCTGCGAAAAGCCGCTGGCGATGAGCGCCGAAGGCTGCCGCCGCATTGTCGATGCCGAAATAAAAGCTGGCCGCAGGCTGGTGCAGGTCGGCTTTATGCGTCCGTACGATGAAGGCTACCTGGCGCTGAAAAAAGTGATTGATGACGGCGATATCGGCGCGCCGCTGATGCTGAAGTGCGCGCACCGCAACCAGAGCGTCGGCGAGAACTACACCACCGATATGGCGATCACCAACACCCTGATCCACGAGCTGGACGTGCTGCGCTGGCTGCTGAACGACGACTATCGCTCGGTGCAGGTTCGCTTCCCGCGCGCCACTTCCCACACCCACGCCCGGCTGAGAGATCCGCAGATCGTCTCGTTTGAAACCAAAAAAGGCGCCCTGATCGACGTCGAAGTTTTCGTCAACTGCCAGTACGGCTATGACATTCAGTGCGAAGTGGTGGGTGAAACCGGGATTGCGCGCCTGCCGGAACCCTCGGCGGTGCAGATGCGCAAAGCGGCCAATCTATCGACGCCGATCCTCACAGACTGGAAAGATCGCTTTATCAAAGCCTACGACGTCGAGCTGCAGGCCTTTATCAACGACGTGCGGGCCGGCAGGCTGCAGGGCCCGTCGGCGTGGGATGGCTATGCCGCCTCCGTCGCCGCCGACGCCTGCCTGCAGGCGCAGGAAAGCACCGGGCCGGTCGCGGTCGCGCTGCCGGAGTGCCCGGCTTTCTATCAGCGCTAAGCGCGGCTGCGTCTGTGCAACCTCTGCAAACAGGACTCGATGATGAAAATTGCCTTTGATGTGGATGTGATTAAAGACCTCGGGATTAGCGGGATGGTGCATCAGGTCGCGGAGTGGGGCTACCGCTATATTGAGCAGTCGCCGCATCCGCAGATTAACCCGTTTTATAAGCACCCGCGCGCCGGTCGCGAAGTGATTGCCGAGTACAAGCAGGCGCTGCGCGACACCGGCGTTGAGCTCTCTTCATTCATCTGCGTCTATCGCTGGTCGGGTCCGGATGAAGCGCGTCGCCAGGCGGCGGTGAAAAACTGGAAGCGGCTGATCGAAGTCGCGGTGGAGATGGGCGTCCAGGTGATCAACACCGAGTTCTCGGGCGATCCTAACCAGCCGGAAATTTGCGAAGAGATGTTCTATCGCTCAATGGAGGAGCTGCTGCCGATCTTTGAGCGCGAAGGTATTCGCGTTGAGATCCAGGCCCATCCGTGGGACTTCTGCGAAGAGAACAACGAAACCGTCGATATCGTGAAGTCGTTCCGCAGTGAAAACGTGAAGTACGTGTACAGCGTGCCGCACACCTTCTTCTATGACAAAGGGATAGGCGACGTGGAGAAGATGCTGCGCTACGCCGGCGACGATCTCTCCCACGTGCTGATCGCCGATACCCGCAACCATACCAGGCACTGCCGTTACATCGTTAACCCGCCGGGCGTTGATGCCGCCGTGCACCAGCACGTGGGCGTCGGCGAAGGGGACGTAGATTTCAACGCGCTGTTCCGCACGCTGCGCGAGATGAAATTTGCCGAACGGACGTTCAAAGTCGGCGGCGAGCCGATTGTGGCCGCCTCCCTGTTCGGCTACCCGGAGAAGATGAAGTACCAGGCAGTGGAAACCCGTGAACTCATCGAACGTGAATTGCTGCGTCGTTAAGACGCGGCGGCAGGAGCAACCTAATGAACAAAGATAATATCAAACTGGCTATTGCCCCGATCGGCTGGACTAACGACGACATGCCGGAGCTGGGCAGCGAAAACACCTTCCAGCAGATCGTCAGCGAAATGGCGCTGGCGGGCTTTAGCGGCAGCGAAGTCGGCAGTAAATATCCCCGCGATCCGGCGGTGCTGCAGCCGATGCTGGCGATCCGCGGTATCCAGATCTGCAACGCCTGGTTTAGCACCTTTTTTGCCGACGGGCAGCGCGAAAAAACCATTGATGAATTCGTTAACCATATGAATTTCCTCCATGCGATGGGGGCGAAGGTGATCGGCTGCTCCGAGCAAAGCGGCAGCATCCAGGGGCTGGACAAGCCGATTCTGGCCGATGCCAAGCCGTGCTTTAGCGAAGAGGAGTGGCAGCGGGTTGCCGAGGGCTACAACACCCTGGGGCGCCTGGCTGCGGAAAAAGGGATGCAGGTTTGCCTGCACCACCACATGGGAACCGGCGTTCAAACGACGGCAGAGATCGATAAGTTTATGTCGCTGGTGGATGACGGCGTCTTCCTGCTGTACGACACCGGCCACGCCTGGTACTCCGAAGGCGGCGCGGAGCCGATGCTGGCGATCCTCAAAAAATATCTGCCGCGTATCAACCACGTGCACCTGAAGGACGTGCGCCCGGCGGTGATTGAGCAGGTGCGCCGCGAGGGGCTTTCCTTCCTCGACGGCGTGAAGAAGGGCACCTTTACCGTGCCCGGCGACGGCGCGATCGATTTCCGTCCGGTATTTAAGCTGCTGGATGATTTTGGCTACAAGGGCTGGATGGTAGTGGAAGCCGAGCAGGATCCGGCGCTGGCCAACCCCTTCGAATATGCGCTGAAGGCGCGGAAATATATTCGCGAAATGGCAGGAATTTAATCGTTGCTTCACTTCAGGCCATGCAGCAGCGTGGCCTGCTTTTTCCCGGCGCCGTGCGCTAATCAAATAAACACGTCAGTGAGGCCATCGCCTCTGCATTCAGACCAGAGCGGATCTCCCCCTACAAGGCAGGTTACTGGAGTCTTTTATGTCAAAGGAACAATATCTCACCCTCAACAGGGCCTCGGGGCCCAATAGCGACGCCCCGACCACGCCGTTTGTGAAAGTCGTTGCGCTGATAGCAACGCTCGGCGGTTTGCTGTTCGGCTACGATACCGGCGTTATCTCCGGCGCATTGCTGTTTATGGGCAATGAGCTGCATCTCACCCCGTTCACCACCGGCCTGGTGACCAGCTCGCTGCTGTTCGGTGCCGCGTTCGGCGCGCTGCTTTCCGGCTATATGGCCAGCGCGGCGGGTAGAAAGAAAATCATCCTCTGGCTGGCGGTTATCTTCGCCATTGGCGCCATCGGTACCGCGCTGGCGCCCGACGTTAACTGGATGATTTTCTTTCGCCTGGTGCTCGGCGTGGCGGTTGGCGGCGCGGCGGCAACCGTGCCGGTCTATATCGCCGAAATGGCGCCGGCGAACAAGCGCGGGCAGCTGGTGACGCTGCAGGAGCTGATGATTGTCTCGGGCCAGCTGCTGGCCTATATCTCGAACGCTGGCTTCCACGCCGTATGGGGCGGGGAGAGTACCTGGCGCTGGATGCTGGCGGTCGCCACACTGCCCGCCGTACTGCTGTGGTTTGGCATGATGTTTATGCCGGATTCGCCGCGCTGGTACGCGATGAAGGGGCGCCTGGCGGAAGCGCGTCGGGTTCTGGAGCGCACTCGCCGCAAAGAGGACGTCGAGTGGGAGCTGATGGAGATCAGCGAAACGCTCGATGAGCAGCGCAGTCTCGGCAAGCCGCGGTTCCGCGAAATTATGACTCCGTGGCTGTTTAAGCTGTTTATGATTGGTATCGGTATTGCCGTTATTCAGCAGCTTACCGGCGTAAACACCATTATGTACTACGCGCCAACGGTGCTGACGTCGGTGGGGATGAGCGATAACGCCGCGCTGTTTGCCACCATTGCCAACGGGGTGGTGTCGGTATTGATGACCTTTGTCGGCATCTGGATGCTGGGTAAAATTGGCCGCCGGACGATGACCATGATCGGCCAGTTTGGCTGTACCGCCTGCCTGGTGTTTATCGGCGCGGTGAGCTATTTGCTGCCGGAAACCGTCAACGGCCAGCCGGACGCGCTGCGGGCCTATATGGTGCTGGTGGGCATGCTGCTGTTCCTCAGCTTCCAGCAGGGCGCGCTGTCGCCGGTGACCTGGCTGCTGCTGTCGGAGATCTTCCCCACCCGCCTGCGCGGGATCTTTATGGGCGGGGCGGTGTTCTCAATGTGGATCGCCAACTTCATGATTTCGCTCTTCTTCCCGATCCTGCTGTCGTGGATTGGCCTCTCCGGAACCTTCTTTATCTTCGCCGGGATCGGCGTGTTTGGCGCGCTGTTCGTCATTAAATGCGTGCCGGAAACCCGCAACCGCAGCCTCGAGCAGATTGAGCACTATCTGCAGGACCGGCTTGATACCAGCGAAGAGCGCAAGGCCGCGCGTAAGGTGTGGGCCGAATCCCAGGCGGATAAGGCCTAAGCCAGCGTTAATCCAACGAATCCCGTCAGGCCCGGCGCCTGGCGGGGAGACGGGCCTGCGGGCCCGCGCTCCTGTAGTCCGCACCGGCGCCGCGCGCTATCTTCGACATTTTCCCCGCCCGTATTGCGCCTGATGAAAGCAGAGTTTGCCGCGTATTGAGGATTTTCTCCGCCTCCGCTGCGCTGAGCGGGGCGATAGATCAGCGCCGTTGCAGCATTATGTGATCCAGCCTGAAAAACCGGCACTTACGTCCGCAACCCCATTTACCTTCCCTTTCCCGGCAGCATAGTATGATCGTTAAATAAACGAACGCTGTTCTACAATGTAGAACAAAAATAGCGAGCAATGCTTCAGCAAGGAGATCTCATGCAGCAGACCGTGCAGTTCTCGGGGATTATTCCGCCTGTTTCCACCATCTTTACCGCCGACGGCCAGCTTGATAAGCCGGGCTTCGCGGCGCTTATCGACGATACGATCGCCGCGGGCGTTGACGGCCTGTTCTTCCTCGGCAGCGGCGGGGAGTTCTCGCAGCTCGGCACCGAAGAGCGTAAAGCGGTTGCGGCATTCGCTATCGGCCACGTCGATCGGCGGGTGCCGGTTCTGATTGGCACCGGCGGCACCAACGCGCGGGAGACCATAGCGCTCAGCCAGCACGCGCAGGCGGAAGGGGCTGACGGCATTGTGGTGATTAACCCCTACTACTGGAAAGTGTCGGAACAGAACCTGATCCGCTACTACCAGCAGGTGGCGGACTGCGTGACGCTGCCGGTTATTCTCTATAACTTCCCGACGCTCAGCGGCCAGGACCTGACGCCAGCGCTGGTCAAAACCCTGGCGGATTCGCGCAGCAATATCGTCGGCATCAAGGACACCATCGACTCCGTGGCCCATCTGCGCAGCATGATCCTGACCGTAAAGGCGGCGCACCCGAACTTCTCGGTGCTCTGCGGCTACGACGATCACCTGTTCAATACGCTGCTGCTGGGCGGCGACGGGGCGATCTCGGCCAGCGCTAACTTTGCGCCGCAGCTGTCGGTTAAGCTGCTGCAGGCCTTCCGCGACGGCGACCTGGCGCAGGCGGCGCACTATCATCAGACGCTGCTGCAAATCCCGCAGATCTACCAGCTCGATACGCCGTTCGTGAACGTCATTAAAGAGGCGACAGTCCTGTGCGGCCGGCCGCTGTCAACGCACGTGCTGCCGCCGGCCTCGCCGCTGAATGAGGCGGGCAAGGCGCAGCTCAAAGCGCTGCTGCAACGGCTCAAGCTCTGCTGATACGGAAAAAAACGATGACTATCGACAAGATTTTCACCCCGCAGGACGATGCATTCTATGCGGTCACCACCCACGCCGCTGGCCCTCAGGGCGCGCTGCCGCTGACGCCGCAGATGCTGATGGAGTCGCCGAGCGGCAACCTGTTCGGCATGACGCAGAACGCCGGTATGGGCTGGGACGCCAACAAGCTGACGGGCAAAGAGGTGCTGATCGTCGGCACCCAGGGCGGCATTCGCGCCGGCGACGGTCGGCCGATCGCGCTGGGCTACCATACCGGGCACTGGGAGATTGGCCTGCAGATGCAGGCGGCGGCAAAGGAGATCACCCGCAACGGCGGCATTCCCTTCGCCGCCTTCGTCAGCGATCCGTGCGACGGGCGCTCCCAGGGCACCCACGGGATGTTCGACTCCCTGCCGTACCGCAACGACGCGGCGATCGTGTTTCGCCGCCTGATCCGCTCCCTGCCTACCCGGCGGGCGGTGATCGGCGTCGCCACCTGCGACAAGGGGCTGCCGGCAACGATGATCGCCCTGGCGGCGATGCATAATCTGCCGACGATCCTCGTACCCGGCGGGGCGACGCTGCCGCCAACCTTTGGCGAGGATGCCGGAAAGGTACAGACCATCGGCGCGCGCTACGCCAACCACGAGCTGTCGCTGCAGGAAGCGGCGGAACTCGGCTGCCGCGCCTGCGCGTCGCCGGGCGGCGGCTGCCAGTTTTTAGGCACCGCCGGCACCTCGCAGGTGGTGGCGGAGGCGCTGGGCATGGCGCTGCCGCATTCGGCGCTGGCCCCGTCCGGGCAGGACGTGTGGCTGGAGATCTCCCGCCAGTCGGCAAGGGCGGTGAGCGAGCTGGATAATCGCGGCATTACCACCCGCGATATCCTGACCGATAAGGCTATCGAAAATGCGATGGTGCTCCACGCCGCGTTTGGCGGCTCGACCAACCTGCTGCTGCATATTCCGGCCATTGCCCACGCGGCGGGCTGCACCATTCCCGACGTTGACCACTGGACGCGGATCAACCGCAAGGTCCCGCGGCTGGTCAGCGTGCTGCCCAACGGCCCGGACTATCATCCGACGGTGCGCGCGTTCCTCGCCGGCGGCGTGCCGGAAGTCATGCTGCACCTGCGCGATCTTGGCCTGCTGCACCTGGACGCCATGACGGTCACGGGCCAGACGGTCGGGGAAAACCTCGACTGGTGGCAGGCCTCTGAGCGTCGGCAGAAGTTCCGCCAGTGCCTGCTGGAGCAGGACGGCGTCGATCCGGATGACGTGATCCTGCCGCCGGAGCGCGCCAGGGCGAAAGGGCTCACCTCGACGGTGGCCTTCCCGGTGGGCAACATCGCGCCGGAAGGGTCGGTCGTCAAAGCCACGGCCATCGACCCGTCGGTGGTGGGCGACGACGGCGTGTATCGCCACACCGGCCGGGCGCGGGTATTTGTCTCTGAAGCGCGGGCGATCGGGGCGATTAAAAACGGCGAGATTGAGCGGGGCGATATCATGGTGGTGATCGGCGGCGGGCCGTCCGGCACCGGCATGGAGGAGACCTACCAGCTCACCTCGGCGCTGAAGCACGTTTCGTGGGGCAAAACGGTTTCGCTGATCACCGACGCGCGCTTCTCCGGCGTCTCGACCGGCGCCTGTTTTGGCCACGTCGCGCCCGAGGCGCTGGCGGGCGGGCCCATCGGCAGGCTGCGCGATAACGACATTATCGAGATCGTGGTTGACCGCCTGGCCCTGACCGGCAGCGTGAACTTTATCGGCACGGCGGAGGCGCGCCTGACGCCGGAAGAGGGCGCCCTGGCGCTGGCGGCGAGAGCGCCGCATCCGGATCTGCACCCTCACGATTTTTTACCGGACGATACGCGGCTCTGGGCCGCGCTGCAGTCGGTGAGCGGCGGCACCTGGAAAGGCTGTATTTATGATACTGATAAAATTATTGAGGTTATTAACGCCGGTAAAAAAGCCCTCGGCTTATAAATAATTAAGCGTTAATTTTAGCCTGCGGAACATATTCCGCGGGCGAATTTTCATTGGCCTAAAAAGGTTATTTTTAGAGGGGTTTATTATTTAATAAGCCATTAAAAAATAAAAGCTAAAAATATTTTTTCAGTTTTCGATTTATACCGACCGCAATCACAAAAACCAAAAAACATAATTCATAAATTAAAAATGGTCATTGCCGTAAAAACGAGCAGCTTATTACACTCTGTTAACACGAAAACGTGAATTAGGCACACGCATCACGGGTGTTTTCCTGACGACGCAGCGGGTATTTTTTTGCCCTCTTCAGGCCCCTGACGTTTGCATCATTCCACTCTTTGGGGTTGGGGATAAATATGCAATTAACCATGAAAGATAAAATTGGCTACGGGCTGGGTGATACCGCCTGCGGCTTTGTCTGGCAGGCAACGATGTTCCTGCTGGCCTATTTCTATACCGACGTCTTTGGGCTCTCCGCCGGGGTGATGGGCACGCTGTTTTTAGTTTCGCGCGTGCTGGATGCCGTCACCGATCCGCTGATGGGGCTGCTGGTGGATCGCACCCGTACCCGCCACGGTCAGTTCCGCCCGTTCCTGCTGTGGGGGGCGATCCCGTTTGGCCTCGTCTGCATGCTGACCTTCTACACGCCGGACTTCTCCGCGCAGGGTAAAATCATCTATGCCAGCATCACCTATATCCTGCTGACGCTGGTGTACACCTTCGTCAACGTGCCCTACTGTGCGATGCCGGGGGTGATCACCGCCGATCCGAAAGAGCGCCACACGCTGCAGTCGTGGCGCTTTTTCCTTGCTGCCGCCGGATCGCTGGCGATCAGCGGTATCGCGCTGCCGCTGGTGGGGATCATCGGCAAGGGCAACGAGCAGGTGGGCTACTTTGGCGCGATGTGCGTGCTGGGGCTGACCGGCGTGGTGCTGCTGTACGTCTGCTTCTTTACCACCAAAGAGCGCTACACCTTTGAGGTACAGCCGGGCGCCTCGGTGATGAAAGATCTCCGGCTGCTGTTCGGCAATACCCAGTGGCGGATCATGTGCACCTTCAAAATGATGGCGACCTGTTCCAACGTGGTGCGCGGCGGGGCGACGCTCTACTTCGTCAAATACGTAATGGATCACCCGGAGATGGCGATGCAGTTTCTGCTGTACGGCAGCATCGCCACCATGTTCGGCTCGCTGGCCTCGTCGCGCCTGCTGGGGCGCTTCGATCGGGTGAAGGCCTTCAAAGGAATTATCGTCGTCTATTCGCTGTTAAGCCTGCTGCTGTTCTTTATCCCTGCCGAACATATTGCGCTGATTTTCGCGCTCAACATCGTTTTCCTGTTCATCTTTAACACCACCACGCCGCTGCAGTGGCTGATGGCCTCCGACGTGGTGGATTACGAAGAGAGCCGCAGCGGCCGCCGCCTCGACGGCCTGGTGTTCTCCACCTATCTGTTCAGCCTGAAGATTGGCCTGGCGATCGGCGGCGCGGTGGTGGGCTGGGTTCTCGCCTTTGTGAACTACTCCGCCAGCAGCAGCGTGCAGCCGGTGGAAGTGCTCACCACCATTAAAATCCTGTTCTGCGTGGTGCCGGTGGTGCTCTACGTCGGCATGTTCATCATGCTCTCACTTTACAAGCTGAGCGATGAGCGCGTTGAGGCCATCAGCCAGCAGCTGCTTAAGCATCGCGCGGCGCAGAGTGAAGATGTTCCTGCCGCCGCGGCCGCCGCATCCAATTAAGAGGGAGACAATATGTATACGATTACTAACCCGATTTTGACCGGCTTCAACCCCGACCCGTCGCTGTGCCGGCAGGGCGAGGATTACTACATCGCGACGTCCACCTTTGAGTGGTTTCCGGGCGTGCGCATTTACCACTCGCGGGATTTGAAAAACTGGTCGCTGGTCAGTACGCCGCTGGACCGCGTGTCGATGCTGGATATGAAAGGCAACCCTGACTCTGGCGGTATCTGGGCGCCGTGCCTGAGCTACGCCGACGGCCTGTTCTGGCTGCTGTATACCGATGTGAAGATCGTTGATTCGCCGTGGAAAAACGGCCGTAACTATCTGGTGACCGCTCCGTCCGTCGAAGGCCCGTGGAGCGAGCCGATTGCGATGGGCAACGGCGGGTTTGACCCGTCGCTGTTTCACGATAGCGATGGCCGCAAATACTACATCTATCGCCCGTGGGGGCCGCGCCACCACAGCGATCCGCACTGTACTATCGTCATGCAGGAGTACTTCCCGCAGACGCAAACCCTGTCGCCGACGCGCAAAACCCTGTTTACCGGCACCGACCTGCGCTATACCGAAGGGGCGCACCTGTACCGCAAAGAGGGCTGGTACTACCTGCTGGTGGCGGAGGGCGGCACCAGCTACGAGCACGCGGTGGTGGTGCTGCGGGCGAAAAATATCGACGGACCCTACGAGCTCTCTCCTGAGGTGACGCTGATGAGCAGCTGGCACCTGCCGGAGAACCCGCTGCAGAAAAGCGGCCACGGTTCGCTGCTGGAGACGCATACCGGCGAGTGGTATATGGCGTACCTCGTCAGCCGCCCGCAGCGCCTGCCCGGCGTGCCGCTGCTGGCGTCCGGCGGGCGCGGCTACTGCTCGCTGGGGCGTGAAACCGGCATTACGCCCGTCGCCTGGCGCGACGGCTGGCCGGTCATCGAGGGCGGCAAGCACGCGGCGCTGACGGTGCCCGGCCCGCAGATGACGGAAAGCAAAGCGGCGGCAGAGCCGGCGTGGTGCGACGAGTTCGACGGCGCAGCCCTCGACCCGGAGCTGCAAACCCTGCGCATTCCCTTCGATGAGACGCTCGGCTCCCTCAGCGCCCGGCCGGGCTATCTGCGCCTGTACGGCAACGATTCGCTTAACTCCACCTTTACCCAGTCCACCGTGGCGCGGCGCTGGCAGCACTTTGCCTTCCGCGCCGAAACGCGGATGGAGTTCGCGCCGGAGAACTTCCAGCAGAGCGCCGGTTTAACCTGCTATTACAACACCAAAAACTGGAGCTACTGTTTTGTCGACTTCGAAGAGGGGCGGGGCAGAACGCTGAAGGTGCTGCAGCTCGACCACAACGTGCCTTCCTGGCCGCTGCACGAGCAGCCGATCCCGGTGCCGGACGAGGCGCAGAGCGTGTGGCTGCGGGTGGACGTCGACCACCTGGTGTACCGCTATAGCTATTCGTTTGACGGCGAGAACTGGCACCGGGTGCCTGTCGACTATGCGGCGTGGAAGCTGTCGGACGACTATATCGGCGGCCGCGGGTTCTTTACCGGGGCGTTTGTCGGCCTGCACTGCGAGGACATCAGCGGCGACGGCTGCTACGCTGATTTTGACTACTTCCGCTACCTGCCGGTAGAGGCGTAGGCCATCAGGCCGGGTAGCCCAGCGCTTTTGACAGCTGGCGCCCGGCCTCTTCCAGCTGCAGCCGGTAGCGGGTGAGCTCGTCGTCATCCACCCGTGAGGTAAGGGTGGAGAGACTCAGCGCGGCAATCACCCGCGATTCATGATTCCACACCGGTACCGCCACGCAGCGCACGCCCTGTTCGTTCTCTTCGCTGTCCAGGGCGTAGCCCCGGGCGCGGGTTTGCGCCAGGACATCCAGCAGCGCCTCGCGGGAGGTGATGGTCGCGGGCGTGAAGGCGGTGTAGTGATAGCCATCGAGCAGGGGATCCCGCTCGGCGTCGCTCAGCCAGGCAATCAGCACCTTGCCGATGGCGGTGGCGTGCACCGGCAGGCGGCGGCCAATGCGCGAGTAGGCGATGGCGGCGAGCCGGCCTTCGATCTTCTCTATATAGACGCCTTCGCGGCCGTCGAGAATACCGAGATGGGTGGTCTGCCCGGTATGCTGCGAGAGCTCCGTCAGCCAGCCCTTCGCCTTCTGGCGGATATCCATTGAGCCCACCACAAAGTGGCCGCGCTCCACCAGCTTCATGCCGAGGCGGTATTTGCCGTTTTCCGGGTTCTGATCGATATAGCCGTGCAGCTGCAGGGTTTTGAGCAGCGAATGGAGCGTGCTTTTGCTCAGGCCCATTTGCTTGCTGATGTCGGTGATTTTGAGCTCCTTCGCCTGGTCGTTAAACAGATCGAGGATCGTCAAGGCACGTTCAACAGACTGAATAATAGGCATTATGTACGACCATTCGCGCGGGGAGAGGGTGAAAAAGTACCTTTTTTACGCTGAAAAATCAAACGGCTGGGGTGAAAACTCCTCGTCGCCCGCTCGGCGCGGTGCGACCGGGCGGGCGACGAGGCGGGGGTTTACTTTATCTCGGCGAGCGCGGTTTTATCCACGTAGGGCTTCATCAGGGCATCGGCCTCTTTCTGCGCGGCCTCGACCGCCGCTTCCGGGGTGACCTTCGCATCGTTGACCACCGCCGCCAGCTGGTTCTCCATCGCCTTGCGTACCGCGACGGTTTCCCAGGTGGAGTACCACGGATGGGCGTATTTCAGCTGCTCCAGGGCGATGGCCGCGCGCGGGTCCTGCTGCAGATAGGCCTTCATTTCCGGCGTATCGTAGGCCGCTTTGCGCGGGGAGAAGTAGCCGGTGAAGCGGCTCCACTCGCCGTTGACCTGCGGGCTGACGAGGTAAGTGAGGAACTGATAGGCCGCCTTTTTCTGCGCGTCGGAAATGCCTTTAAAGCTCACCAGGCTGGCGCCGCCTATCGGTACCGCGCGCTGCTCTTTGGCCGGCAGCATCGCCACGCCGAGCTCGAAGTCTTTGCTATTTTCGCGCATAAAGCCCAGGGCGCCGGTGCTCAGCATCGCCATCCCGAGCTTGCCGGAGAAGAACGACGCGCTGATCTGCTTCGAGTTGAGCACGCCGGAGGGCATCACCTTGTCCTGATAGACCAGGTTCTGCCAGAAGCGCAGGGCGCCGATGGTGGTCGGGGCGTTGTAATAGACTTCGCCAGGATAGTCTTCGTTAAAGTACTTCCCGCCGTTGGCGCGCACCAGCGCCGAGAAGATCCAGCCGCCGTAGTCGTCGTTGGTGGACGGCAGCATAATGCCCCACTGGCCTTTGCTCTCGTCGGTCAGCTTTTTGGCATCCGCCAGCAGCTCGGCCCAGGTCTGCGGCGGCTGCTTGATCCCGGCCTGCTCGAACAGGGTTTTGTTGTAGTAGAGGATCGGCGTCGAGTTATGGAACGGAATGGCGTAAGTGGTGCCCATCACCTGGGCGTTTTTGTGCATCGCCGGCCAGAACTCTTTGACCAGGAAATCTCCGGCCTTCTGGTCGCCGTATTTGAACAGCTCGTCCATCGGCAGGATCTCATCCTTGAGCGCGAGGTCGGTGGTGAAGTTGGCGGACATGATCACCAGCGCCGGCGGCTGCCCGGCCTTCTGCGCCGACTCGGCTTTGATCTTGGTGGTGTCGTAGTTGCCGGTAAAGATCCCGCGCACTTCGACGTCCTGCTGCGAGTCGTTAAAGGCCTTGATGACGCGAGTCATCTCCATGGTCAGCTTGCCGTCTACCGGTGCCGGGAACATGAAATCGATCTTCTCTTTCGCCAGCGCTGCGCCGCTTAGCGCGAGCGAAAGCCCGACCGCTGTCAGAGTTTTAAGCATGGTCAATCTCCTGGAGTAAGCGCCTGATGAGCGGGCGCTAAATTATGCTGTTGCTCAGCATGAAAAAGATGAATATCCCCGGGCGAGAAGCCGAGGAGCAGCGAGTCGCCTTTCTCCGGCACCGCGCCGCGATGGCGGCGGCTAAAGCGCAGGGTGCCGATGGGGGTGCTGACGTGGAGCAGGTAATCGGCCCCCATCAGCTCTCGTTGCAGGACGGTGGCACAGAGGCGCAGGTGGCCCTCCTCCACGCGATCGCTGATGTGTTCCGGGCGAAGGCCTAGCCAGACGCGGGACTCGTCGCGATAGCCCGGCGGCAGCGGATGGCGCAGCTCGCCGAGCCGCACCTCGCCGTCGGCGCAGGGCAGCGACAGCAGATTCATCGCCGGGGAGCCGATAAATCCGGCGACGAACAGATTGGCCGGGTGGGCGTAGAGGTGCTCCGGGCGCCCGACCTGCTGCACGTGGCCGGCGTTCATCACCACGATGCGGTCGGCCATCGACATCGCCTCGGTCTGGTCATGGGTGACGTAGACGGTGCTGGTTTTCAACTGCTGGTGGAGGTCCATAATGCTGTCGCGCACCTCGCTGCGCAGGCGCGCATCGAGGTTGGAGAGCGGCTCATCCATCAGGAACAGGCGCGGATTGCGCACGATGGCGCGGGCCATCGCCACCCGCTGGCGCTGGCCGCCGGAGAGCTTCGCCGGCTTGCGATCCAGCAGGGCGTCCAGCTGCAGCATCTGCGCGACGTTATCCACCCGCGGCTGCCAGCTGGCCTTCTCCTCTTTGCGCACCTTCATGCCGAAGGTGATGTTGTCGCGCACCGACAGATGCGGAAACAGGGCGTAGTTCTGGAAGATCATCGCGAAGTTGCGCTCGCGCGGCGACATATCGGTGATGTTCTGCTCGTGGAGCCAGATTTCACCGTCGCTGACCCGATCGAGCCCGGCCAGCAGGCGCAGCAGGGTGCTTTTGCCGCAGCCGGAGGGGCCAACCAGCACCACGAACTCGCCTTCGTGAATATCCAGCGACAGGGCGCTGAGGGCCGGCTTGCCGTCGAAGCGTTTGGTGATATTTTGCAGACTCAGCATCGTGATTAGCGCTCTTGCGTCGGGCAGCTGATGTTTTCGTCATACAGCCACGGCCCGGCATAGTGCGCCAGCGAGTGCTGGTAGCTCACCCACTGCTCGCCCACCAGGCGATGCATCAGGCAGGAGGCCGGCGACAGGTCGTAGTACGGGCGGGTATCTTCGTGGAAATAGGGCACCTGATGGACGGTTCCCGGCACGGTGGAGATAATCGCCTGGCGGTGCTGGGTCATCGTCAGGCTATGGTTATGGCCGCAGAAAATGCGCGTCAGCGACGGGAAGCGCTCCACCAGCGCCAGCAGGCGATAGCCGTTTTCACAGGCGATGGGGTCCATCTGGGCGTTACCCAGCGGCAGCGGCGGATGGTGCATAAACACCGTCGCTGGCTTATCGCCGCCGTCGAACAGCTGGGCTTCCAGCCATTTAATGGTCTCGTCGGTCAGCCAGCCGCTGGAGGTGCCGGCGCGACTGGAGTCGATAAACAGCAGGCGGGTGGCAAAATCGTCCACCGCGTAGCGCATGTTCTGCGGGTCGCTGCCGAGCTGCGGGCACAGCGGATGCAGGTATTCGAGAAACAGCGCTTTATCGTCGTGGTTGCCGGGAATGAGATACAGCGGATAGTTCAGGCCGCTGAGGATCTGGCGGGCTGCCTCGTACTCCTCCGGGCGGCCGCAGTTGACGATATCGCCGCTGATCACCACCGCGTCCGGACGCTCCTGCAGGGCGTTGAGCTGGGAAACCACGTCGGCGTTGGCGGCATTAACGTCGATAAAGCCGTACAGCTTCTGGCCGTGGCTGCGGAAGTGGGTATCGGAAATTTGCGCTAACAGCATCAATAACTCCTTATTTGATCCCGGAGAAGCCGAAGCTTCGCAGGAACTGTTTCTGGAAAAGGATGAACGCCAGCATCAGCGGCAGGCAGACCATCAGCGTCCCGGCGCCGATGGTGCCCCACTGGCCGCCGGATTCGGCGCCCATGGCGAAGGAGACCAGCCCCACGGTCAGCACCTGCTTATCGGGATCGTTGAGCATCATCAGCGGCCACAGGTATTCGTTCCAGTGGTAGGTAATGCTGACGGTGGCGAAGGCCAGCACCGACGGCCAGGACATCGGCAGCAGCACGCGGAACAGCACCTGCCACCAGCGGCAGCCCTCCATCAGCGCGGCCTCCTCCAGCTCTTTGGGGATGGCGAGGAACGCCTGGCGCATCAGGAACACGCCGAACGCCGAGGTGAAGTAGGGCATCATCACCCCGGTGAGGGTGTTGAGCAGGCCGAAGGTTTTAAGGGTCAGCATGTTTGGCACCATCATCACCACCGGCATGATCATCAGCTGCACCAGGAACAGCAGGAACAGGGTCTGCTTGCCGCGGAACTCGTGGCAGGCGAAGACGTAGCCGGCGGTGGTGATGGTCAGCAGCTGCACGAAGAAGGTGCCGAAGGTGAAGATAAGGGTGTTGGCATAGAGGCTCAGCCAGTCGGCGCTGGCCCAGGCATCGCGGAAGTTATCGAGGGTCAGCGGCAGCCTGGGCAGCAGCGAGGCCATATCCTCGCCGAAGGTGGTGGCGCTGAACGAGGTTGCCAGCATCCAGATAAACGGGCTCACCCACAGAAGCGCCAGGCAGCACATCAGCACGCTAAGAGTGAAGGGCTGCGAACGACGCAGGCGCAGCCACAGCGGGCGCGATGCGGCCGGTGAGCGCACGGCCAGCGGCGAGATTTCAGCGCTCATGGTGGGCTCCTTTCTCCAGTAGTCTGAGGTTAAGCAGCGAGAAGGCGAACAGCCCGGCCAGCGTCAGGAAGGTGGCGGCGGAGGCTTTGCCGAGGTCGTGGGTATCCCACGCCAGGTTCTGGATGTAGTAGAGCAGCACGGTGGTGGCGTTGTCCGGCCCGCCGCGGGTCATCACCGCCACGTGGTCAATCTGGGTGATGGAGTAGATCAGCGCCGTGGTGATGACGAAGCTGAGAGTCGGGCGCAGCAGCGGCAGGGTGACCTTAAAGAACACCTGGCTGCGGGTGGCGCCTTCCATAATCGCCGCTTCGCGGGCCGAGGCCGGGATGCTCTGCAGGCCGGCGAGGAAAAACAGCATGTAGTAGCCGGCAAACTTCCACACCCCGATCAGCGCCAGCGCCAGCAGGGCGGTGTTGCTGCGCCCCAGCCAGTTGTTGTTCATCGGGCCGACGATCTTCGTCAGATAGTGGTCGAGCAGGCCGAGGCCGGGCATAAAGATAAACAGCCACAGCGCGGCGGCGCTGACCATCGGGATAATCATCGGGAAGAAGAAGGCGGTGCGCAGCCAGCGGTTGACGCGGTGGTTTTCGCTCAGCGCCACCGCCAGTAGCAGGGCCAGCGTCACGCCCGGCACCACCGTCAGCAGGATATAGAGCAGGTTGTTGACCAGCGACTGCCAGAAGACGCTATCGGCGAACAGGCGGGTGAAGTTATCGAGGCCGACGAACTGCGCGCCGTCGCTGACCATCCGGGTATCGAACAGGCTGTCGTAGACCGATCGCCCCAGCGGGAACCAGGTAAAGAGCAGTAAAAACAGCAGCGAAGGTGACAGTATCAGCCAGGGGAGCCAGCTTTTTCTCATAACGGCGACGTCTCAATCGGGCATTGTCGAAGCACGGATTGTGAGAAGCTTTGACTGCAAAAGTATGGCGGGAAGATGACTATTTAATGACCGGAGACGCAGCTGCCGGGCAGACGGGCCGCCCGGCGGAGAGGTTACACACCGGCGCTCAGGCAGCGTATAGGCGGCCTGAGCGCGGCGGAGATCGTCAGAAGTCGGCTTTCAGCACTACCCGATAGCGGGCCTTGCCTTCGCGCACGTGCTTGAGCGCTTCGTTGATTTGCGACATCGGGAACAGCTCGGTGGTTGGCGCCACTTTGCTGCGTCCGGCGAACTTCATCAGCTTGCGCAGCTCGGACGGGTTGCCGGTCGCCGAACCGGAGATGCTGCGGTCGCCGCCGATCAGGGTGAAGGCGGGAACCGGGAACGGCTTCATCACCGCGCCGACGGTGTGGAAGTTGCCGCCCCAGGAGAGCGCTTCGAAGTACGGCTGCCATTCGAGATCCACCGCCACGGTGTTGATGATCAGGTCGAACTGACCGGCCAGCGCTTTTAAGGCTTCAGGATCGCGGCTGTTGACTACGCGATCGGCGCCCATCGCCAGCACTTCCGGCTCTTTTGCCGGGTTGGAGCTGAAGGCGGTGACCTCCGCGCCCATCGCGCGCAGCAGTTTGATGGCGATGTGGCCGAGGCCGCCGATGCCGATGACGCCGACGCGGCTGGTGGCGGTGACGTGATGCATCAGCAGCGGTTTAAAGACGGTGATGCCGCCGCAGAGCATCGGGCCGGCGGATTCGATATCGATGCTTTCCGGCAGGGGGATCACCCACTGCCAGTCGGCGCGCAGCTTATCGGCAAAGCCGCCGCGGTTGATGATGGTCGGCACCGAGCCTTCCAGGCAGTTGATCTGGTTGCCGCTGATACAGGCGTCGCAGTGCCCGCAGCTGCGGGCCGTCCAGCCGATGCCGACCTTCTGACCGACCTTCAGCCCCTTCTCCCGCGCCGCGCTGCCCAGCGCCGCGACGCGGCCAATGATTTCATGACCGGCAACCAGCGGGTAGCTCGACATGCCCCATTCGTTGTCGATCATCGACAGGTCCGAGTGGCAGATGCCGCAGTACTCCACCTTGACCTCGACATCTTCCGGCCGGAGTTCGCCGGCGTCGTATTCCCACAGTGACAGATCGGCGCCCGCTTCTTTGGCGGCGTAGCTTTTAATTATGCTCATGACGGTTTCCTTGGGTTTGGCGTAGATAAGAAGGAAGTGTAGAGCATTGGGGGTGGCGCCGCTTGGCAGAAGGAGGTGTGGGGGGAGGGGCGTGGGTGGGGCGAGAAACGAAGAGCGGCCAGGGTTCCCCCCGGCGGCAAGGGGAAGGGAGCAGAGGCTCAGGCCTTCAGCAGCAGCGCATTCAGCCAGGTTTCGCTGCGGTCCGGGCGCTTATCCAGGGTTTGCCACATCCGCGTGATGTCGATATCCGCCAGCGCGGCGACCAGCGCCGTGAGGCCCGCCTCATCGAGGTCGATAAAGCGTCGCCCCTCTTTTTCGCGCTCGCCGGTCCCGTATTTAAACGAGACGTACCAGACGCCGCCGGGTTTAAGCGCCGTCGCCAGCCGCTGCATCACGCCGGGAAGCTCATCGCCAGGCACGTGCAGCAGCGATGCGCAGCACCAGATCCCATCGTAGCGCGCGGTTTCGCTGATGTCGGCAAAACTGCGCTGGCGGACCGGCAGCCCGCTGTAGCGCGCCGCCCGCGCCACCATTTCCGAGGAGGCGTCAAAGGCCTCGACCCGATAGCCCATCTCGGCGAAAGCTTTCGCATCGCGCCCGGAACCGCAGCCGGCATCGAGGATCAGCTTCGGCGGCGTTAGCGCCTCAACGAAGGGGGCGTACAGGGAGGACATATCGACAGCGACGGTGGCGGTAAAAAAGCTGTCGGCGTTGTGTTGGTAGTAGTTGATGGTCATCAGAAGATATCCGGCCCGGCGGCCTGGGGCTCCCATTCATGAAGCAGGGTAATACGCGCGGTATTCCAGGCGTTGTTTAAAAAATCATGCCGGCGCGCCGGGGTGCTCCCGGTCTGGCGGATGAGCGTTTCGCGCAGCGGCAGGTGGCTGGTAATAAAATATTCGTTCCTGTCGCGCAACCGGTAGAGTAATTTTTGCGACGGCACCCGCATAAACTTGCCCCGTTCGCCGCGGTTGCAGCTCCGGCAGGCGAGGACCAGATTCCAGACGCCGTTGATGTTGCCCACCTCCTGACGGGCACTCCACGGGATAAAGTGGTCGACGTCGGCCAGGTTCTCGTCGCCGCTATCGAGGCTAACCGGTGCGTAGCAGTAGAAGCATCGTCCTTTTTGGTAGCCATTGAGGCTGTCGCGACAGCTGGAGATAGCTACCCGACGGGCATTGCTGGCGCTGAATAGCTGCTGTTCGGCCGCATCGTACTCGATGGCGATCAGGATGCGGGAGACGTTCATCGCCCACGCCTGCTCGACCAGCCGCCAGCGGGCCTCGGTTTCATGGATCAGGTTCGGGTACTGCTGGCGCTCCGTCAGCTGGTAAAAGCTGTCGGTCAGGCGGATGCCCTTATGCGTTTTGCGCTCGTCGATAAAAAATCGCGTATCGATTTCGCCCTGATTGACGTTATGAAACTTATCCAGCACCACGCTAAAGCCGAGCTTCACCGTGGCGGCGGTGAGCCGATCCTGGTTTATCTCCCGGCGGTTAAAGCTGTCGCAGGTATTAAGGAACTGGCTTCTGGCGGAGGTGATCTGCTTCGGCGCCTGCTGCAGATGGCGGCACAGATGCTGGCTGAAGGGCAGCGCCAGGTCTTCGAGCAGGATCAGGTCGCTGCCGTCGCGGCGGACGTCGTACAGGGCATGGGCCAGCGCGAACTTGTAAGAGGCGACGTTCTTGCCAAACAGAATAATGCCGCGCCAGTAGTTCTCCAGCGTGGGTTCGATCTGATAGAAACGCATAGCGGGCACCCTGTTATTGGGAAAGTATCGGCGTTATTACGCGAACCAATAACAGGATCTGATAACAAATGGCTGAAAATGTAAACCGCCCTGAAGCGTTTGCAGTTTTTTGCGAGCAGGTTCGGAGATAAGTGCCTGAGAGAGCAGGGGAGCGCGCGGGTTAGCGCGGCAAAAGGCGGGTTACGCTGTTTTTTTCGACACTTAGCGTAGCTGGCATACGCTGTTGCTTGCATGGCAGCCAACGACAGGTATAATCCACAACGTTTCCGTATCCCTTCTGTGCCGGAGTGGCGAAATCGGTAGACGCAGTTGATTCAAAATCAACCGTAGAAATACGTGCCGGTTCGAGTCCGGCCTTCGGCACCAGTATCCTGTCCATCCCCGTCCGGGGAAGTCCAAAAAAATACTTAAAATCATTGTGTAGGATGATTTTCTCATCCGGTATCGTCCGAGCACATCCGTTGCAATAAAGACCCCGCTGGAGGCATCCCCACTTCGATAAGAAATGTGCCCCCAAGATGAAGCTGAATGCCCGCCAGGTCGAAACTGCAAAGCCTAAAGAAAAAACCTATAAAATGGCTGATGGTGGCGGTTTGTACCTTGAGGTCACTACCAAAGGATCGAAGTACTGGTGTATGAAGTACCGACGGCCAGCCGACAAAAAAGAGGACCGGCTTGCCTTTGGCGTCTGACGCTTGCTGAGGCACGTGCTAAGCGTGACTAAGCTAAAAAGATTTTAGGGCAGGGCATTGACCCCAAAGCTGAACAGAAAGAAGCTCAGGCTGAAAATGCGGGGGCTTACACCTTTGAAACGATTGCCCGTGAATGGCATGCGAGTAACAAGCGCTGGAGTGATTGCCATCGTTCACGGATTCTGTGACCTGCCCCCAGGATTAGATACAACCTTCAGTTAGTAATGTCGGTTGGTTTTTGTTCATATTTCCTGTTTCGCCAGTCCGTTGCGAATTCAGCTGGTGTCTGGTAATCCAGCGATGAATGGGGACGGCACTCGTTATAATCCTGCCGCCAGTCATTAATCGTTTTCCGGGCATGAAGAATATCGCTGAACCAGTGTTCATTCAGACACTCATCGCGAAAGCGTCCGTTAAAACTCTCAATAAATCCGTTCTGCGTTGGCCTACCTGGCTGGATAAGCCGTAGTTCCACACCATGCTCAAAGGCCCATTGATCGAGTGCGCGGCAGGTAAATTCCGGGCCCTGATCGGTTCTTATTGTCGTAGGATAGCCCCAAAACAGCGCGATGTTGTCCAGAATACACGTGACCTGAACGCCTGAAATACCGAAAGCAGCGGTAATCGTCAGACACTCCTTCGTGAAATCATCCACACAGGTCAGGCACTTGATCCTGCGACCGTTGGTTAGAGCGTCCATAACGAAATCCATCGACCATGTAAGGTTCGGCGCATCCGGGCGCAGAAGCGGAAACCGTTCGGTCGCCAGCCCTTTACGGCGTCGTCTGCGTTTTACGCTCAGTCCATTAAGGTGGTAAATACGGTATACCCGCTTGTGATTGACGTGAAGGCCCTCCCTACGCAGCAACTGCCAGATGCGCCGATAACCAAAACGTCTGCGTTCAAGCGCCAGCTCAGTAATACGCCCTGATAAATGTGCATCAGCAGCCGGACGCTGAGCATCATAACGGCAGGTCGACAGGGACAAACCTGTAAGCCTGCAGGTACGACGTTGCGACAGACCGGTCGCATCACACATCAACACCACGGCTTCCCGCTTCTGGCCTGTCGTCAGTACTTTCGCCTCAGAGCCACCTGAAGCGCCTCCTTATCCAGCATGGCTTCAGCAAGCAGCTTCTTGAGCCTGGCGTTCTCTTCCTCAAGCGACTTCAGGCGCTTAACCTCGGGTACCTCCATACCGCCATACTTCTTACGCCAGGTAATGGGATGGACTACCTCCTCCCTCTGCGGTTAACTGTACGAAATGTGCTCACCAGGAGAATCGCCATGAATATCGTATTTCTGGGTATTGATCTGGCTAAAAATGTTTTTCAGCTCTGCGGGTTAAACCAAGCCGGCAAACCGGTTTATACGAAACGCACTGGCCGAAAAGAATTGCTCCAGACGCTGGCAAATATTCCTGCATGTCTGATTGGGATCGAAGCGTCCACCGGGGCATTTTACTGGCAGCGTGAGTTTGAGAAACTGGGGCACAAAGTAAAGGTCATCAGTCCTCAGTATGTAAAACCCTTTGTCCGCGGGCAAAAAAATGATGGTAATGATGCACAGGCCATCGCAGTGGCTCTGATGCAACCGACAATGCAGTTCGTGCCGCCAAAAAGCCCCGAACAGCAGGATATCCAGGCTTTACACCGGGCAAGGCAGCGTATTGTCAATCACCGCACTGCTACAGTCTGTCAAATAAGAGGGCTGTTACTTGACCGGGGGATCCCCATTGGCAGTGCTGTTTCCAGAGCTCGCCGGCTATTCCTCTTATCCTTGAAGATGCAGAAAACGGTCTAAGTTCCCGTATGCGCAGAACAATTGCCGAACTCTATGATCTCTTTAACGATCTCGAGCGTCGGATCCATTTTTTTGATATGGAAATTGAAACAGTATTCAGGCAATCAGAAGCCTGTCAGCGTATCGCCAAAGTTAAAGGCATTGGCCCTAAAACGGCCACGGCCGTTGTTGCTGCTATTGGCAAAGGAACTGAATTTAAGAATGGCCGCCACTTTGCTGCATGGCTGGGTCTGGTTCCACGCCAGCATTCGAGTGGCGACAGGCAGGTGCTGATGAATATGACGAAAAAGGCGACAAGCATCTGCGGACACTCTTTATTCATGGTGCCCGCGCTGTCGTCAGGGTTGCCACGAATAACAATGATGGCCATATGAATCAGTGGGTTAACCAGTTAAAGGAACGGCGCGGATTTAATAAAACGACCGTGGCGGTCGCTAACAAAAACGCGAGAATAATCTGGTCGATGCTGAGAAATGAGACCGAGTATCAGGTAGTGTGAAATTAATCCCCTGCCAGAAAAAGTTGCAGCGTACTGAGAAATGGTGACAGGTTGCACCTGCACAATCGGAACCTGATTTTTATACTGGCCTCAGAGGCCGTCCAGTTGTTGAGGCGATTGTGTGCGGATTACCCATTTGGGCACAGATTTTCCTGATGCCGGATAGATGTAAGCAACAACCCAAAACCAGATTCAGTACTTGCAAAACGGAGGTAGTCCATAGATGTAAAAGGTGGCGTCGGAAATGGCGTGCTTACGGCAGAGCTCACGGGCAGAAACCCCGGCATCAGCCTCGCGGAGGATACTGATGCTCTGTTCGTCGGAAAAACGCTTCTTCATGGGGATGTCCTCATGTGGCTTATGAAGACATTACTAATATCGCGGTGTATTAATCAACGGGGAGCAGGTCACCGTGATACTTCTGATACACTTCACCTCCATTTTGCAGATTTTGACATCGCTCAAGCATTTTTTAGTCAAAGCAATACGTTAGGCTACAATATTGTTATTTTATTAACTTAGAAAACATAACCATAGGCTTAAATTGGTTCATGAACACGTTGTGTTTAGTATCAATGGCTTGATTTATAAGAATATTAAGAGGACATCTATGTTACTCCTACACTTATCTGATATCCATTTTCGACTCGATGAGATAAGTACGCCAATGGATCCCAACCGACATCTACGTAACGAATTGGTTATAGATGCAAGGGATATGTGCAGAAAATTGGAAACGTCACCTTCCGCTATATTGATATCAGGAGATATTGCGTTCGCAGGACATCCCGAAGAGTACAAATTTGCCTTGGCATGGCTTGAAACACTGGCTAAAGAGTGTGGTACGGACATTGAGAGTGTCTTTGTTATCCCTGGGAATCATGATGTCGTTCGCAAAACCGCTTCAAGACCGATAGTGCAAATGCTACACAAAGAGATTAAACAATCTAACCCACTTGTTCGTGATGGGCTGATGCGAAGTATGCTTATGGATGAGGAAACTAGTCATCCTCTCTACTCATCCTTGGATGAATTTAACTCATTTGCAGTTCAGTTTTTTTGTGACGTTAAAGCGCCTCTTAGGACTATTGCTACCCGAGATTTAAGGCTGAACGATGGCTCGATTCTAAGACTTAATGGGCTAAACTCCGCTTTGGTATCTAGTCATGCAGATAAAAAAGGTGACTTATATGTGGATCCTGCGTGTTTTCAAATAGCAAGAGAAAGAGGGGTGGAACATATTGTTCTCTGCCATCATCCTTTTACTTGGCTAGGACATGGAGAGGAGTTAAAAAGCCATCTGAATGATGTGGCGCGAATTCAACTTTTTGGCCATGAGCATTCTAGCCGAATTGAACTTCAAGATGATACTGTTCGCATTGCTGCTAGTGCAGCCCACCCAGATCGCGTTGAGCCGGGTTGGGAGCCTGGATATAATCTTATAGAGGTTAGTATAGGAAACTCAGCCAGTGGGGAAAGAGAGTTGGATATAGCTGCACATATTCGAATATGGCAGTCTACTCCAGGCCAGTTTAGACCCAAAATGCGTAGAAGTGACGATGTTTACCGGAAAAAGATCCCTTTAGAAAGCTGGGATCCTGCTGCCCAATCAGTGATTACACCAAGCAATGAGTCCATGTCACTACCTAACATTTTGGATTCAGCGAGTGATCCTATGGATAATTTACGAAATGTAAGCATAAAATTCTTTAAACTTACATTGAGCCAAAAATCTGCTATAGCTGGAAAACTTGGCCTCCTAGAAGAGGAAGATAGAGATCAACCTGATTTTGAGCGGTTCCGTCGAGTCTTCATAAGAGCTAGAGATCGAGGTATGATCGAAGAGTTGGAAAAGGAAATTCGTGATATATCGTGATTTTTGCCCTCAATGATGGAGAATATATAAATGCGTAGTTATAGTTTTGCCGATCAATACAGAGCAGCAAATATTGCTCCCGGCCCAGAGATTATTAGGCTCCGCCAAGAAGCTATTGAGAGAATTCTTCCAGATCTAGATGATGATAAAATATTAGATTTGACAAGACGTTATTTTGGAATGGATTGTTCTGCAGATAATAATTGGTTTAGAGATTCCTTTCTCGAAACAGATTCTAGTTTTAGTCTAATTGATAATAAACGTGAGGCATCTGTATTATCAGTGTGTTTACTTTCAGCTGCACTTGCTGATGGTAACATAAATGCCGCTTTGATTCCGGTTGTTGCCTCAGCATGCGGTCATAGAGAGCCATTGTTACAATTAGATTTTATTCAGGAAGCGCAGCAAGCATTAGTAGATCATTCATTTAACTCAAGAAACTCCCCTCATGCAGATATAACTAAGATAAAAACTCCAGCAAAAAATAAAGCTGCTATCGAGCTTGATAAGCTAGCGGAAACAATAGATGTGGCGGCTTTGGCTAATATTGTAAAATCATCATCAAATGAAGCAAGCGAGGCTCTTCAGAAGAGTGTTAATCAGATCTTTAGCGTCCTAAAGCCATTAATTAATCAAACCTCTGAATTGAGGGAAGAGGTCAGCATGTTATGGTGGCTTATTGGTAATCATAGCCGAATACTTGATAAACCATTTGCAGACTTAGATGTCGGAGTTGCCGCTATTATGGCGGGATTAGATTTGGCGGTATTAACAAATAGTGATAGTGGCCCAGTTGCAGCTCCAGCTCTACTACAGAGGATTATAAATTCTCGAGCAAAACTTTCCAAAAAACCTCTTTCTATTGCTCATGTCGTAAATTTACTCCCTTCAGATTTACATCAGTCATTAGAAATTTTAGATAATTACTCTAAGGTTTCCGATATTTGTATCATTACTACAGCAATAAGTAAATCGCAAGAGATAGGACAGGGTGAAGGATGGTATCAAGCATTTAATAAACTAACATGTACAGATGCACAAATTCAATTATCACCTTTAAATCTTGCAGTACAAATGTATCAAGAAGCACTGCTTATCTCTAAATTAAGCTGAGGTGTGTTCATAATGGATGCTAATTCACTGTGTGCCAGAAGCGACTGTAGTTTTTCGACGACAGGAATTTGCCTTGAGGGGCATTCTCCTCCTGAATCGTGCTCATTTATCGGCATAGATGATTCTCATTTAGTCGATTTAGATGGATATGAAGGAGATGAAAATGAAGAGGAAGTTGTCGATGATGTATTGTTAGATAATGATTTCGTATCTCTATCATCGGGAGAAACTTTAACAATTGCTGATGTAGACCATTTTTTATTATCTAAGCCAGCTAAATTTGTAGCAATCATAGGTGAGCTCGATAGTGGTAAAACTACATTGATTTGTTCTTTATATGAATGTTTTTTGAAAGGGAAATTTTCTGATTATTCATTTAAAGGTAGTAGGACTTTGATTGGTTTTGAGAAAAGAGCACATCATTCGCGCATTGATTCTGGGAGGGTTATGCCGGATACGTTACGCACATCCTTTTTTGATGGTTTGAGGTACTTTCATCTTTCTCTTGTAAAGGAAGAAGCAGAAAATTTAGAACATGAATTTGTTGACTTAATGTTATCAGATAGAGCGGGTGAACAGTATCAGCAAGCCAGAAGCAATTCAGATAGTATAAAAGAGTTAATTGAGATCAAAAAATCCGATTACATTGTATTATTACTCGATGGTGCAAAACTAGCTGATCCATTTCAGCGACATAGCGCTATGCAGGCTGTTCGAAGAACACTATGGGCCTTTCTTGATGCTGAGGCTTTATCATCTACATCCAAAGTTCAAGTTGTAACCACAAAGCTTGATTTATTAAGTGAGATACCGCAAAAAGAAATTCTTGATGAATTAATCCAAGAGTTTAAAGCTAGTCTAATAAATGATATGGGGCCAAGATTAGGTGAATTATCTTTTAGCGAGGTTTCAGCGAGAGATCCTTCAGCACAGTACCCATTAGCCAGTGGTCTAGATAACTTAGTTAAAGGTTGGTGTTCTGCGAAACCAATAACTGTTAGAAAAGAAATTAAATATCAAAAATTTGTATCTGAATTTGATCGTTTACTTCTACGAACAATAATGGATTGATTTTATGATTACGATGCAGCATACAATAATTGGCATGCCTGGTTCAGGTAAAACAACTTATCTTGCAGCTTTATGGCATTTATTAACATCCAATGAAGTGAATAGTAAATTTATCTTAAATCGTTTAGTGGGAAATCGTGTATATTTAGATAAAATTGCTGATCTTTGGCAAAAATGTGAAGAAGTACCTCGTACTTCGTTGGCCGCAGAGACGAAAGTTTCAATTGATGTCAAAGAGTCTCATACCGGGAAAAATGCTCTTTTAAATTTCCCAGAATTTTCTGGAGAATCATTTGAGCTACAGATAGCATCTAGGAAATGTAAGAAGGATTATGTTGAAGGCCTTAATGGAGATGGAGGGATCTTATTATTTGTTACAGCCGATAAAATTACTGATGGATTGTCAATTCGTGATGTTGCACCTGTTAATCAAAGCCAAAATATAACAGAAGTGACAGATGAACACACTGAGTGGGACCATAAAATGGTTCCAAGTCAAGTAAGTTTAGTCGAGTTATTACAGTTTTTACAAAATAAGCCATTCAAAATTGTAAATAGGAAATTATCCATTATTATATCTGCGTGGGATGTGGTCGAGGCACAATCACTATCTCCTTTAAAATGGTTAGAAAGAGAGTATCCTTTACTTTTTCAATTTTTAATGAATAACCGAGATTATTTTAATTTTAGAATATTTGGCATTTCAGCACAAGGGGGAGATGTAACGAGTGATTCAAGGAACGAATTGGCACTTAAAGTCCCCAGTAAGCGTATTACTTGTATTGGCGAAGATACTGAACCGCATGATCTTACAAGTCCAATTGCTTGGTTAATGTCTAAAGAATAAAATGATAGGTAATATAATGAAAGAGATAGAAATCCATCAATGTATATATGGTTATGAGAATGGACATCGTTTGCTGGCCACATCAATGAGTCTGCCTCCAGATGTGTCTACAACTCTTTTATTACTAAGCGATTTAGCTCCTGGTTTGATGTTGCCATCAAGTGGGGGATACTGGACTGGGATACCACTTCCCGGAGCCAAGGTCTACGCCTTGATGTACACATGGATGGCGTATGAAATGCCAAGGCCTGGATGCGTTTGGTCGCATGTATTGTTAATTCCATTCCCAGAGATGGCTAGATTACGTGATCTATCTATTCTTGCTCAGTATATATCAAGACCTAATCTTGACAGCGGATTTGATATTTATAATCGTTCAATAATCATAAATGATAAAGTTACTGAGGATATTAATAATAAAAAAAATATTAGTGTTGAAAGCATTAATGAAATTATCAATGCAGCATATAATCTTAGCGGTAAGATTAGAATAGAATCTTCTGTTGAGAATTTAGATGAGTCTATTTTTTGTATATGGTCACAGCAATGGCCTAGATTAAGGCGTTCTTTCTCATTTAGAACTGCATCAAACTCATATGAAAAAACCATAGATAAGAATAATCGGTTTGATATTTCAATTGTGAGAAGCTCGGCTAATGCCCGATATGAAAAGATATCTTCTGTGTCAGAAACATTAACCACTTGGAAAGAAAATGCAATAAGTGATGCTATGTCTTCAGAGGGGACAATATTTAGACGATATTTATGGCGCTATGGGACGGATATTCTATCTGGGCGTAAAAGTTTTAAATATATTTCTGAGATATATTCATACACCTTAGAGAGTGAGCTGAAAGGAGAGGTTCTTTTTAATCTGCTAAGGAAGGTAATATATTATTTTCCTTCATTGAATGAGGCTAAAACGCTAAAGTATGATATTATTTTTAATGGGAAGTTCTCATATTTTTCATTGGTTAATACATTTGATTTGATTGTTTTTTATATCCGAAATGATATTCAAGAATCATTGCCTTTGTTAACTGATGATATTATTTATTCTATCAATTTAGATTTTGATAATAGAGTCGGTGAAATACTTGAAATCGGAGAGATGTCTGTTGGTAATGAAAGTGACTTATGTGTTAAATTATTGAATGTAATGTTGCTTAATATTAAAAGCAATAATTTTTTCTCTTTAACGAAATCAACTCCAAAGTTGAAGTGGTATTTGCTATTAAATAAACCATCATTAATGGATAATGATGAGTTTATAAACGCAACAACTAATGAAAAAATTAACTACATTGATTTTATTCCACTTGATGATGTAGCGTTAGCAAAATCTTTAATGTTGAAAATGCTAAATATTGGTGATTGTGAGTTAGTGTCGAAAATGTATAGCAGATTTAAAGCAACAACTGTTCGCTTCGTTTTTTCTTCTTTTGAAAAATATTGTGTTGATAAATCTTGTGTTATATCTGAAGCATGGGTTGAGATCGTTGATGAGAATCCAAAATATATTATTGAGCATGGTGTAGTAGCAAAGTCAAAATCAACAATTGCATTATATAAATATTTCACTGTACTAAAATCATCTAATTTGCTTTTCGCTGTTGATATAAAGGATTGGGCCACAAGCTTAAAATTTGCTGTTGATAATTTAGATGGTAAGGAACGCATTGAACTAATACTGTATCTGTTCGAGTTAAGTCTTAAACATCCTTCTGGAGATAATGAGATAATATTCGAAAGTTTCTTTGATGAGATTCATGGTTATTTAGAAAGTTCTAACCCTGAGAGCTACAATAGTTTTGTAGATAAACTTCCTGATCTGGGGTGGTTTTCGAATTGGGATAATTGCAAGAGGCTGCGCGTTGCTATTGTAAATACATATGTATTAAATAATCTGAGTTCCTCAAGTTTCATGCATTTGACTTGCCATAAATCTATATATTCCGAGCTTGTAAAAATTTTATTGAATACTGCTGAAGGTAAGAAATACCTTGATAAATTAATTTAACAATTTGATTTTTGTTTATAAGGGTGACTGAAGATATCAAATATTGGAAGCCCTATCGTAATGGACTAGGTGATGTTATTATATCACCGCCGACTTTGTGAGATAGATAACAGTTCATAATGGATTTTCTCTAATCTTCCTAGAGGGGTTGATGTTAGCTGATTAACGCCTGCTGAATTCAGCAGGATACGTAACAGGTTCTGGAAATACTGAATCGCCACCTTATCGTCAGACACTATTTTCGCCACGCCTGTCGCCGATGAACAGCGCCCCGGCTTCTGGCCGCAGCATTTTGGCACGATTCCACAGTGGATATTACTGGAACCGCGCATCTTCGCCTGGATGGACCGTTTCTGTGCGGATTACAGCGGGGGTATCTGGAATTTTTACACTCTCAGCAACGGCGGGGCTTTTATGGTGCCGGATACTGACAGTGATGCGCAATGGCAATTCTTTAACAGCATGAACGGCAATAACGCGCAAATGAGTGCAGAGGCCGCCGGAATTACTGTCTGTCTTATCGAGTACAGCCATCATGCCTGCCGTACCGGGTGCGATGCCATGACAGCGCACTTTGTTTTTTTTAAAACCAGCTCACTGAAATATTTTAATTTTCTTGCATGCTCAATGTTACCTCATTATTTCCCGCACAAAGGCCGCTGTGAGTGTTAACGGCGCTGCAAGTATCTGCCTGGCTTAAACTTTATCTGCATCTCAGCCAGGTTCCTGAAGAGTACATGCATATCCTGATAAATTTCACTATTTGCCATAACCCATATCCTATCGCCAGAAGCTTACTATCAACAAAATAAGATTATTTCAAATAAAATCATAAAGTTAAAATAGACTGTTTGCTAAACAGCTTATACCCTAATCCATATATTATAAAAGGGTATTAGGTGGTTTATGGCTCTACAAGGAACGTTGATTTTGAACGGGGCAGACTATGCACCTTTCAATCTGTACGGCGTAGGCGTGTTCATGGCTTTTTCCGGTAATGGTGTTTATCGAAACAAGGGAGCGTGTGGCGCTGTAAAAGGGGATGGCCCGTTGCCTCCTGGCAAATATTGGATAGTTGATCGTGGTGCTGGCGGTTTTTTTTCAGGATTGAAAGCCAAAGGACAGGATACATGGAACAAGGTTAAGCACGGCGCAGAGTTTGGACGTGATGAATGGTTTGCTCTGTATAAGGATGATTGGGGCATTGATGACGGAACCTGGATTAACGATGTTTACCGTGGATTATTCCGGCTTCATCCTGGAACATTATCAGAGGGCTGCATAACTATTGGCCATAACTCCGACTTCGCACAAATTCGCAATGCATTGATGAACACATCGCTTATTCAGGTCCCGTGTATGCGCTCTCTTATGGCTCGTGGTTGGGTTGAGGTAGTGGCTAATGGCAACACCAACACTTGCCCGTAGATGGGGCGTAAGATTGCTAAAAACGGCTCTATTTCTGCTGATCTGTATGGCTGTAGGGAGAATATTAGGCAATCCAGAGATTTACATTAATCATGCAATAGCATCAAAGATAAGTGACCTTGTTTACGGCGATATTAACGCCGAAACCATGTATGACACTTATTTTTACCTTGACGTTCTAACGGCCGTTATTACCACTACTGTTATTTATTTCATAACGATGAAGTTGATCAGAAAAATAAGGAGCAAATGAAATGCTAATCCCTCCGTACATGTGGTTAAAGATGATGGCGGTGCAGACTGTAGTGGCACACTATCAGAAGGTTGTATCACCCTTCCACATGATTCAGATTTTGCCATGTTACGCAACGCATTGCTGAGAACACAGCAGGTAGATGTTCCTTGTATGAGAAAACTCAAGGCCTACGGCACAATTGAGGTGATTGCCAATGGCAAAACATGTCCTTAGCTTGTTCATTAAGATAGCGCTGTTTTCTGTTGTTATGCTGATTGTCTCTGAGGTGATTTCTTACGACGGTTTAGTCAGTTCAATCATTGCTCTTTTCGATTTCCAAAGCGCCAGTAATTTTACTCGTTTCATACTGGGTGAACCTGATTTAGAGGTGTGGGAATCGTTACATATTTACTTCAGTATCCTGATTAATACCCTGATCAGTGTTCCTGTCATGAGTGCGATTATTACCGCTTACAGCGGCGTGACGCATAAGGTTAGTCCAGCCAATCTCCCTGAGAATTGGATTTTATCCACGCTGCGGCGTTTAGCTAAGTTATTTGCGTTCACGTTGTTGTTCTGGCTACTGCTCCGATTTCTGCCTTACCAGGTTTTTTTTCCTGATAGAGAAACATATTCAGCTCTCATTATTACGGCAATCATGACTTTCAATTTGTTGCTAACGGTGGCTTGTTATGGGGTTGTTATGAATAAAATCACAATCAAAAGGAGTTTGTAAAATGCCTATTCCGGCTTATATGTGGCTTAAAGATGATGGTGGCGCAGATATTAAGGGAGCTGTAGATGTTAAGGATCGTGAAGGGAGTATCGAGATTATTGGCTTTAGTCACGGTTTGAACATTCCGGTGGACGGTGCCAATGGCAAGATCACTGGCAAGCGATCGCACTCTCCGATGATGATTGAAAAGGAGTTTGATAGCTCCAGCCCGTATCTATATAGAGCCGTATCGACGGGTCAGACGCTGAAAAGCGCGGAGATTCGCTGGTATCGTATTAATGATGCAGGGCAGGAAGAGTGCTACTTCATTATGACCCTTGAAGGCGTGAAGATTACAGGCGTGAATCCGGGTATGCCAAACGCTAAAATGGCTGGTAACGCGCAGATCAATCATATGGAATCTATCGCCCTTATGTACGATAGAATCACATGGCGCTATGTCGATGGTAACGTGCAGTATACCGATGACTGGAATGTGAGGGCTTAGTCAACGTTACTGAGGAAAGGCGTTTACACAGAATGATGTACAGGGTCTTTTGGGAGACAGAAAGTAGTGCTCCTGTCTCCACAAATACTCACCAGCGCAGAAGCATTAATTCTTTATGTCCCGTTTCCCCGCAATCACCCCAATAAACTCCCGGACCTGTTTCTGCTTCCTTGCCGACAGCTTCTCTACATTGCGCATCGCTTCTTCCAGCTCCGGTTCCGGCTCAATCGCCGTCAGCACGATGCAGCCCGCCATGACCCGAACCTCTACCTTTGCTCCCGTCGCGAACCCGGCCGCCTCCAGCCACTGGCCCTTCATAACGATAGCCGGAATACGGGTATAATCCGGAAAACGGCTCGCATAGCTCACGGTAAGCTGGCGCTTATTTTTCATCGGCGCTTCTGCATCGAATGAATCTGCAATACAATCGGTCTCAGTCATAATTGCTATTCTCTGTAAATAGTGATTGTGATAAGCGGTGCGGACGTGCTTCAACACGTTCGCATCGCGCTAAATAACACCTGTAAATTTACCCAGTAATAAAAATAAAGTCCAACTGATAATAAAACTTAATCGGCGCCTTCTGGCTTATTTTAAGAAGCTGATAAGGATATTTAATCTTTATGTGTGTAGCGAATGAATAGAATAAATGAATGGATTTACTTTCTTATTGAAAATTAAACTATTTAACGCGAGATATTATTATCAACCACAGGGTAAAAATATCAGCCCATGACGCTATCCTGCGAATAAGCCCCTTCGCTTCATCGATGCCCGGGAGGATGCCCGGCGTCTTCCGGGAATGTCCGGTTCTGCGGCGCGCTGCTTTTAAACGATGCGGTAGCATGAAGAAATTGATGTGTTCGACGTGTGAATGATTCGCGCCGAAGGCGTGGCGGGGATAGCCATCCGCGGGGCAGTCCATCCGGTTATCGGCTAATGCCAGTCACCGGATGTATAAAGTGACAAAGGGAGAGGAGACATCCCTGTTCCCGGCCCCTTTAAACCAGTAGCTCCACCTGGCCGCTCTGCAGGCTTTTATGCGCCGTCTCGCAAATCCGGCTGGCCTGTAGCCCGTCGTCTGCGCTGGCGGCATACGGAGTATGGGTTTTCACCGCTTTAATAAAGTCATTAATCGGGTCAATACCAAACCCGCTGGCGACGCCGTCGCGGTAGGTAATAAAGTAGCTGTTCGGGGTTTTAACCGACTGTTGGCCGAAGATCTCCAGCCCGCGGTTTTGTGAATCGGAGCGGATCCAGGCGTTCTCGCACAGCACCGCCATGCGCCCGTCGTTATCTTTCGGGAAAGCGGCGGGCAGGACCCAGCTGTTTTCAATCACCCACGAACTGCCGTCCTCCATCAGGAGGGTGCTTTGCACGCTGTCCCACGTGTCCAGCCCTTTGCTCGCCAGCAGCCGTTTCTGCCCGACCGCGTAAACCGATTTCACCTCCTGCCCGCTGATATAGCGCACCAGGTCGAAGCAGTGCGAGCCGAGGAACCACACCGGCGAACTCTGTGCCGACCAGGCCAGCCATTCGGTCGGAACGGCGATCACGTCATCCATATTGATATAGCCGCGCAGGATCTTGCCGCTTTCTGCCTTCTGTACCTCCATGCCCACGCGGAGCGCTGCCGGGTCCCAGCGCTTGTGAAAGTCGACGCCGACGGTCACTCCGTGCGCCACGGCGGCGGCAATAATCGCCTCGCAGTCGGCGACCGAGGTCGCCAGCGGTTTCTCAATCAGCACATGCTTACCCTGGGCAATGGCCTGCAGAGCAGGTTCTTTATGGAAAGGATCGGAAGTCGCCACGGAAATGATATCCACCTGCTGTTTATCCAGCAGCGCGGGCAGGCTGGCATAGCCCGGAATGCCCAGCTCATTCGCTGCGGCATGGCACCGCTCCACGTTGTTGTCACACACCGCGACCAGCTCCACGTCCGGGTTATGCAGATAGGCGTTGATATGATGTTTGCCGTAAATTCCCGCGCCGACAACGGCCACTTTTAAGTTGTTCATCATGATGACGTTCCTTTCAGATGTATTAAAACAGTCCCAGGGAAAATACCCAGCCAATCATCACGGCCAGCGGGCCGGTTAGCTGGCGGGAAAGCAAGAAGGCCGGTACGCCGCTGGCAATGGTCTCCGGTTTGGCCTCCTGCATCGAGAGGCCGACGGGGACGAAATCACAACCCACCTGCACGTTAATGGCGAACAGAGCGGGCAGGGCGAAGGCCGGCGAGATATGTCCCAGCCCAATCTGGGTGCCAATCATCACCCCCACTACCTGGGTAATCGCCGCGCCGGGCCCGAGAATGGGCGACAGAAAGGGGATGCCGCAGATCGCCGACAGCAGCAACAATCCCCACAGCGAGTTCGCCATTGGCGTCAGGGCGTGGGCGATTACGTTGCCCAACGATGTGGCCTGCACGATAGCGATCAGCACCGACACAAAGGCCATAAAGGGGATCACCGTGCGCAACGACACGTCCACCGCCTCGCGGCTGGCGGCAAACAGCAGGGCAATCACGTGGCCGGTCTTATTGCCGAGCTTTTCCACCGCCAGAATCAGCATGTTGCCGGGCGTGGGGACGGACTGGGGCCTCGCGGCAGGCGGGGAAGGTTCGACAATCGCCGTCTGCGGCTCGCTCGCTAATGTCTCCCGGGTAATACGCGTAATCTGCGCCTCCCGCACGTCCGAAACGTAGTTGCCGGCGTTGATAAACTGCGCCAGCGGTCCGGCCTGGCCGGTGGGCATCACGTTAATCGTTTTGATCCCTTTTTTGGGATACAGCCCGCAGCGTAGCGAACCGCCGCAGTTGATCACCACGCACAGCGTCTCCTCATCTGGCGGGACGGCCTGAAAGCCGTTGATCACTTCCGATTGCGTAAGCTCACCCAGCCTGCGGGCGACGGGATGGATTTCGCGTCCGGTCAGCGAGACCACCTTCAGGCCGCTGCCGATTGGCAGCGCCAGCCCGGAACCGTACCCCTCGCTGCCGGGAGCAACATTGACAATGTTCATCGCGTCCCCTCCTTAACGGTCATATCCCCTTGTAATGCAACGAGCGCTGGCGCATTCCCTGCCAGATGCACGGCTCCCGAATGGCGTGGCGTGCTGGCGCCATCAAAGATGAAGGTCAGGTGCCCGAGTTCCAGCAGAGCCTGTAGGGCATGGCTGCCAACGGCGCTGATAGTGTAGTTTTCGCCGTCGATAACTAACCGATCTCCCGCCAGGAGACGGGCATGCTCGTGCCGGAAAACCGGTCTCAGAGCGAGGGCATAGTCCAGGCAGTCCGCCGGGCCGTCGGCGCGGAAGGTAATCAGTAGGTTATCCGCCAGCCCGTCCGCTACGTGAGGGCCGATGCGTTCGATATGGGCCTGATAGATCATGCTGTACCTCCCGTTGCTTTATGGCGTAAGCGCAGGAACAGATATTCGGTGATCATGCCGCGCAGCAGGCCGATTACGATGGCGGCAGCGATATAGCGTAGCGCCAGCTCGGTTACCGGTAGCCCAGTGTCTGGATCCCTGCGGCGACGCCGAGCCAGACAAACAGCTCCGAGGGCACCACGTGGGGAAACAGGCTGGTTAGCGGATGGGCGGTGGTGCCCAGAGCGTCTTCATAACCGGGTTTACTCTTTTCGGGCAGCAGCTTGCCGAGCGTCAACGCGCCGGGGCTGCTCATAAAAAACCAGCCGAGGATCGGCAGCAGGCCATAGGTCAGAATGCGCGAGCGGCCAAGCAGCGTCGCGACCCGCTCTATGCGCTGCTGGCCTACCAGCTTCATCAGAAAGTTGATGGCGAGCAGCAGGCAGATCAGCATCGGGATTATCCCGCTCATCATGTCAAGAAAGACCTTCCCGGCGAGCTGGAAGATATCGATAAAGCTTTCAGCAAGGGTAACCAGAAACATGGCGACCTCCTTGCGTAGGGCGAGTGAGCAGTGCGGCAGCGGTGGTGATTTTCATAAGTAAAGTTCCCTGTGGTGGTTAAGGTTACAAACGAAACTCATTGTTTTAACGGGGTTATATTTGCCCTCTTTGAAGGCGAAAGGGTCCAGATGAATGCCTGGCGAGTTAATCATTTACCCGTTTATTTTCGACAGAGGCTTCCGGCCTGGAGGGGCTCTCTCCTCTTATCTGTCCATGAGATTTTCTCTGGATAACCATATAAATTCATGGATTGCTTTAATAATGGCTCTTTTTTAATCTCTAATTCAAGGATTGCATGAATTTACATTGTTATACGTGAAGTGGTGCGCAATCCAGAGGGAGATAATTCTTCTCTTCTGAGAAGAGCTGGATGGCAAACGTGATTGGAAAGCGACTGAAAATAGCCAGAGTGATCGCCGGTATGACTCAGGCGACATTGGGTGTAAAGGCGGGTCTGGAAGAGGAATCCGCGAGTTCCCGGATTAGCTCATACGAAAAGGGCGTCCATGCCCCTGATTTTACATTAGCCTGTAAACTGGCAGTGGTACTTGATGTGCCGGAAGCCTACTTCTATGCGGTAGATGATGATTTGGCAGAACTGATATTGCAGTACCATCGTTTTAAAAAAAATAATCCCGGGAAGACGGTAATGATCGGGGCAAGCTAGATTGCATAAACCATATTTATATTAGAACTTGGTAGCATTTGCATATTGCTAGCTTTTTTATTTCCTTATGATTTATTCATGATAAATGAAATGGCAGAATCTGAAGAGGATGAATTATTACGTCTGGCAAAGTGGGCGCAGCCCTAACGCGAATATGCTTCGGTCATAATCAGGAATAATCGTTGTCAGCTTGGTTGAATATGCCGAAAGTCGGCACATTCCCCTGCGTATTTATGAATTTCTGGTATGAATCTCCCCAATTTAGGCTAATAATCAATTAATCTTTTCAATACAAACAAATTATTGCGATCGTGCTCGCATCGTGGACAATACTCAACCATGAACTGCGTTTATATTAATGAAATCAATTGGTTTTTATTAAGCTACAGGACGGGGAATGGACAGGAACACTCAGGGATTCACTTCTTACTGGCGTAACACCTTAGCTGATGCCGAGTCTGGAAAAGGGGCATTTGAGCGCAAAGATGAAGATTCATTCACACAATGGATGAACGTTGATCAAGGAAGGTTGGGTGAAGAGATCGTGCAGTCGTTCTTCGAGGGCGAAGACGAGCAGGTTAAAACCGTCGAGGTGTTATTACGGCCCCAGGTATGGCTCCGTCTGTTAAAGCATGGTAAAGAGCGAACGGCGGGCGCACCAGGTATAGTTACGCCTCTGGTAACTTCCACACTCTTGAACCGGGAAGGATTTTTGTTTCCCTTATCGCCTGCCACCATTCCCCGAGACCTGCTTGAACCTCTCCCTAAAGGTACCTTTTCTATTGGTGAGATGGCGGAATATGACAAGTACAAAACCACGCATGATTCATTCACTTTTGGTCCCGGTAATGAGGATGAGCTGCGTGATGAGACTGATGAACAACGAGTGGAACGATATGCTCGTTATCAGCAGTTGTGGCAAAAGTACCTTAAAGATACTGATGAACTTTTAAAAAATGTTGCTGGCAGATGGCTTGCATCACCTGAGCAATATGAACCAGTTGGATATGGCTACATTATTAAAGCTAACCAGCCAGGAGGGGCCAGCATCCATATCCTGCCTATGTACGATCATCTGCTGTCGTGCAAAAAAGAGGTGCCATTGCTGGCGCGATTTGCCTCGAAAGATAAGTTTCCTGTTGAGCCGCTCCTTGCCAGTAATGCCATGTTCAGTGAGCGTCTGGGGCATTCCGGTGATAAATTTCCGCTGGCTGTGGCGCAGCGCGATGCCCTTAGCCATTATCTCACTCAACAGCCGGGCGATATTCTTGCCGTGAACGGTCCTCCGGGAACCGGGAAAACTACTCTGGTTCTCTCAATCATTGCTACTGAGTGGGCGAGAGCGGCTTTAAACAAAACCGAACCGCCGGTGGTGATTGCGACATCAACCAACAATCAGGCCGTTACCAATATTATCGAGGCCTTCGGTAAAGATTTTGCTACCGGCACTGGGCCTATGGCCGGGCGTTGGTTACCTGATGTAAAAAGCTTTGGCGCTTACTTCCCGTCTTCGGGACGAAGAGCCGAGGCGGTAAAAAAATACCAGACGGAAGACTTTTTTAACCGTGTTGAATCCCTTGAATATGTTGAAGGTGCCCAGTGCTTCTTCCTTGAAAAGGCAAGGGCAGCTTTTCCGAATGAGAAATGTCATTCACCTGAACAGGTTGTGGATCTCCTGCATCAGCGTTTGGTTGAACTCTCTGCAGAGCTTGAGCAAATTGAGCCTGCGTGGGATGACCTGAACGCAATCCGTCAGGAACGGCATGCCATCAGTGACGATCTCGAACAGTATATTCAGGATAAGAGAACGTTACTGCTCAATAGCACAAATGAAATCTCGCTATTAACGCAGGGCAAAAAACAGTGGGAACAATATCGAGCCGGTGAGTCGATCATATTCGCTCTCTTCTCCTGGCTTCCCGCCGTTCGTACTAAGCGTCACTATCAAATGAAGCTGTTTTTGGAGGCTACGTTTGGCGAAAGAATGACAGCATTCCAGGGATCTCAGCCTGATGGAATTGATGCCTTTATCGATGGATTGATTGAACAAGCTCATAAAGAGCAGGCTGGGTATCAACAGCAAATTGATCTTGCTGAGGACATTTCCCGACGTGAAAGCGAAACAGCTATACGCTGGCATGATATTACTCACTCACTGGGAAATCCGGGCGAAACAGAGTTAAGTCTGCACGAAGCTGATGAGCTTGCCGATACACTGCTCCGTTTCCCGGCGTTTCTGCTGGCGACGCATTACTGGGAAGGCCGGTGGCTGATGGATATGGCTGCTATCGATAACCTTCAAAAAGAAAAAGGTCTTAAAGGGGCGAAGGCCATTAAAGCCCGCTGGCTGCGTAGAATGAAACTAACTCCTTGTGTCGTGATGACCTGCTTTATGCTTCCTCACCATATGATCATCAGGGAGCATGTTGGCGGCAAGAAGTTTGATGATGGCTATTTATATAACTTTGCCGATTTGCTGATTGTCGATGAAGCGGGGCAGGTGTTGCCTGAGGTTGCGGCAGCTTCTTTCGCACTGGCGAAGAAAGCCCTGGTGATTGGTGACACAGAACAGATCGCGCCTATCTGGAATAGCTTGCCCGGTATTGATATCGGCAATATGGTTGAGGAGAACATTCTTCCGGGAGGTACGCAGGAAGAACTTACTGAAGCTTATGCCCTGGTGTGTGACTCTGGAAAAAGTGCTGCCTCTGGCAGCGTTATGAAGGTTGCACAGTTTAATTCCCGCTACCATTACGATCCGGATCTGGCGAGAGGGATGTACCTTTATGAACACCGTCGTTGCTTCGATAACATCATTGGCTACTGTAACACCCTCTGCTATCACGGTAAGTTGCAGCCCAAACGAGGGGAAGAAAAAGAGACAATATTCCCGGCAATGGGCTATTTGCATATTGATGGTAAAGGTATGCAGGCCAACGGTGGAAGTCGTTATAACGCTTTTGAAGCTGAGACGATAGCAGCGTGGCTTGCAGCTCACAAAGATGACATTGAGCGCCATTACGATAAGCCTTTACATGAATTAGTCGGCGTTGTGACCCCATTTTCGGCGCAGGTCAGCGCGATTAAATCGTCATTACGTAAGCTGGATATTAAGTGTAATGGCGATGAGCATTCGTTAACTGTGGGTACTGTTCATTCATTGCAGGGGGCGGAAAGGGCGATTGTACTTTTCTCTCCGGTTTATTCGAAGCATGAAGATGGCGGGTTTATCGACAGAGATAGCAGCATGCTGAACGTTGCGGTTTCACGTGCTAAAGATAGTTTCCTGGTCTTGGGGGATATGGACCTATTCGAGATCCAACCAGGCTCCTCGCCGAGAGGATTGCTGGCAAAATACCTGTTTGCGTCCACTAGCAATGCATTGCAGTTTGAGTACACAGAACGCCACGATCTTAGTTCAGCTCAAACACAGATCTCTACCTTGCACGGTGTTGAGCAGCACGATGCGTTTCTGAACCAGACTTTTGGCTCTATCGGGAAAAGTATTACAATCGTCTCCCCCTGGCTGACCTGGCAAAAGCTGGAACAAACCGGCTTTTTGACGTCGATGATTCAGGCGCGATCGCGCGGGATTGATATCACGGTAGTGACGGACAGGAAATTTAATATCGAACATGCCAATTATGAAAAGCGTAAAGAGAAACTGCAGCAACTTAATGATGCCGTGGAAAAGCTGAGCGAGATGGGTATCGAGACGAGACTGGTTAATCGTGTCCACAGTAAAATTGTGATTGGGGATGAAGGGGTGCTATGCATCGGTTCGTTTAACTGGTTTAGCGCCGCACGGGAAGAGAAGTATCAACGTTACGATACGTCGATGGTATACCGTGGCGACAGCTTAAAAGATGAAATTAAAACGATACATACCAGTCTGGAGCAGCGTCAGTTATAATCCTGGCTCATCGTTTTTTGTGATTGCGGCTTCTGTATTAACTATCTGGCATTATCGTTTATCGTTTATCGTTTATCGTTTATCTATATTGCCAGTGTTTTTATTACACTGGCGGTTCCATGGGGTAATAAGCAAAATACTTTTCTATTTTGACTTCATCGGGCTTATTCAAATGAAGTGCATTTTGCAAATGGCCTGAAGAGTCAACGTCACCTATGTTTCAAAATCATGCAATGACTTTCTTACGCGAATATCTCTGCGCACGTAGGTAAAGCTCCTAAAGCTGCAGGGTTTCGGATTTACCTGGCACGCCTTGCTTTTGGCTAATAATAAAGACCCCATAATAAGAGGGCTGTTATTAAAACGGCATTGAGCCGCGCGATAGGGTGACTCGGCTGACAAATATTATTCAAGCTTAATATACAGATAGCCATTATTGTTCTGCCAGGCTTAACGAAACAAACGGCGCCTGTGCGCCGTAATGGTGGGGGCGGTTAATCGCGGGTTTGTACCCAGAACGCGTGAATCAGGCCGGGAATATAACCCAGCAGCGTCAGCACAATGTTAAGAATAAATGCCCAGCCGAAGCCTTTACCCAACAGTACGCCAAGCGGCGGCAGAATAATCGTTAAAACAACTCTCCAGAATCCCATATACGCTCCCTATAAGAAAAATAACCGTTTTACCTGATTAAGCTTAGTAATTCTGCCCGAGACTGCCAGTTTGCCCGGCGGTTTTACTCTCCTTTACGCTGAAGGCGGGCGGTAACCGGCGCCGGAGATAACGTCCTTTATTTATCTTAGCGCGGGCTGTGCGCGCAGTTCCTGAGGATGACTGCCGAAACCTTCCCCGCAGCGCGATGCCGATAGCGCTTTGCATTGGGTTCTGTACATCCTGCAGATAGACGTCATTTCCCGGATTTATTCGCATGGAGGGCATGGAGCGCGCAGTCGATGCCCGCGATAGAGAAGGCGATATCGTCCAGCCTCGCCGCCTTAATCGCTCCCGACGCTATCTTATTGTTCCGGCCGAGCGTGCCGCTGATTTGCCGTGGTGTTTTGTAACCCCTTCGCCACACGATAGTTCGTTAATTATTTGCCCCTCGAAAAACAGATTGCCTTATTGTGAACAAAAGCTACCATCAATTCTCGTGGCTGAATATCTGGTTTGTCGGCTTTATAATCAGTGCCTGTATATAGTCGCAGAGTGTTTTAAACTCGAATACCTGGTGGGTAAATGAAATGCTTGCCATGTGTAAGTTAGGTGTTTTAGAACGGTTAAAACCTGATGTGGTCTCGTAACAATCTGATCTTAATATATCAATCTTATTGGCCACTCTTTTCAGGATATAGAAGCAGGCGACTATTTTCAGAAGATTATCGAATGTTTTGATATGTTTCTACCGACATCGCGGTCTGTGGTGCAATACTCCAGCTTTGTTTATCATTTGCGTTCATCATCTCATGCGTTTCAGCCGTCCCGACTGCCGGCGAAAAGTAAGCGGTTAGAGTAGAATCTGGCTAAATATCCCGCTGGCGGGGAAGAAGATGATGCTACGTGATACGAGTTGTCAGGAACGGTGATTAATAAACTAATCATTCTGATAACCTTTTAAAGACTTTTTGGAAGGCATTAGCATTTATAATTAGTTACACCAATGCTAACCTGGAAACAAGTTGATAGTCTGTCAATGGATGTTGCTGAAATAAATAGAGATCCCTCGCATTTTGCGTATTGCGATATGGATTTTCTACACCGGAACATAGTTAAATTCCGTTTGTTAATCTTTATTTGTTCGGTTAATATTTGCGCGAAAAATTTTCTTCATTCGCCGAATATCTAACTCACTGATTTCAAAGACACTGGTAGCTAAGGGTGTAGTAATATGGATCGCTCAGATAACATCCAAAGCTTTATTATTGGGGAGAGGGCTGCGTTCGTCCCTTCCCAGCGGGTGATTGTTGATAAGCTAAATGCAAAAGAAATTAAGCTACATCTTCCTGCGAGCTGCTGTCTGGAAAAGTTACTCCGTCACCAGGGCGAGATAGTTTCTCAGGAAGAGCTGATCCTCTGCGGATGGGGAAGCAAGCGCAATGCCGGGGTGAGCCATAACACTTATTACCAGTGTATTTTACATCTCCGAAAGTCCCTTGCAGCTTTAGGGTTTTCAGACGTTATTGATACGGTGCCAAGGCACGGATTGAGGTTTAATAATAGCGTAAAAGTAGCATATCTGTATCCGGATGAAGATATTGAGCTACAAATTGACAACAGTGTAAAAACCGACCTTGACGGCAAAGAGGCCCTGGCTCCGAATAATATCGCGAATGAAATTCCAGCCCTGGCAGAGGTTGATGATACTCTGGAGGTGTTTAATAGCACGCCCGAGGTATTACACGATCCGGCGGTAGATGAAATCAAGCCAGCAGAGAGTTCGGTAAATAGTCATGGCAATAACAGAGGTAAATGGTTAAGGAATGCAGGGATAGTCGTCATTGTGGCGATGGCTTTAGTGAGTATTTTTAATCATCACTATAGCGCCGGCGGCGATGCTTTTGCTGACTATATCAAAATCTCTTCCGATGGCTGTACTCTATTTTCAGCAGACCGCAATTATTCACCCGCCGAGATTAAGGAAATCCTCAGGGCACTAGGGTTATCCTGTGCGAATAAAGAAGTGGTTTATTTTACTGCGTCGCCAATGAATACACGCTTAAACTTAATGTATTGCCCCGTATACGATAAAAACAATCAAAACTGCCGCTCGCTGACGGTAATGAAAAACATGAAGGTAAAGTAATGCGAACAAAGATATATTACCTGGCAGCTTTACTGATAGTGACTGTATTTGCGGCGGTCTATTTTTTCAATTCGGATGATTCAAATAATAAAATTGTATGCCAGAGTCGTCATACCTTGCTGCATGATGGTTTTCGTCTGGACTCAAATTTTGGTTTCACCCTGGGGAATGATAAAGGCGAACTCACGGTGCACGCCATCGCCGCTGAGAATGGCGTGCAGTCGCAGGTTGGCAGAGTCATTAATTTTACATACGTGAAAAATAATGATGTTTACATACTTAAAAATCAGTATGTCGAGTACCTGAGTACCGATAACAGCAAAGGCAGCAATGTGGATTTTCATTTTCCTGCATTCTTTTATGAAGCAGGAAAAGAGCTTGCGCTGAAGATTGAGTACGATAAGTATAAAAATCCTGTCATCTACTTACATAATATGCCGGTGTTCTACTGTAAGAAATATAATCACGTTTAAATCATCCGGCAGGACTCTGCCTGTCATGGCCGGTTACGCAAAGAGCGCCGTGGCTTGCAAGGACGATGACGATCTCAGAGACCTTTTTGCTTATGACATACGTAGGCTGGCAAGGTCGAGAATATAAATAAATAGCTGTTTTGTTGCTCAAGTATTTTCACGTAAATATCCTTTTGGGGATAAACGAAAAACATAGGTTCATATTTCTCTAACCAGCTGTTGTTAACGGTTTCATCAGGGAAAACGACATTGTTAACCGAGTGCAGGTGATAAACGTTGTTGCGCTTTTCAATGTTGAAAAATATTTTTCGATTGAATTTGTTTGCCCCATTAGTAAGGGAGCGGCCATTCATGCTGAGCATGCCGCTATCTTTGCTAATTCTGTAAGTTAACGAGACATAGAGGTTCTCGTCCGCGTGGTGCTGAACAAAGGTTGCTTTGCATGTGAATTCAAGCGGCTGATAGCGCTGCCACAACGAATAACCCGCCAGTATTAAAGTTAAAAATAAGCATACACAAAGCACATACACCGATACACGGTAATGTCTCATTCTAATGATCCTCAATAAAATAGTTTGAAATACAGTAGTTAGGGCTGGACATGGGTTTATTACAGCGAATCACCGAAGCCCTGGGCAGCATGGCGTATCTGCTGATATATACCCATGGGAACTTTTGGCAGTCAGATTTGAACTGAACGCCGTAGTTAAGCGCTTTCGTTCGTTCATCGGCGCTATGAATATCTTTATTGAGGAACAGATGGCAGCCATCGGTGTTGACGGTGAGCTGATAGTTTTCGAAGTAACGCTGATCCTGGAAGTGGGCCACAATGACCTTGAGATCCGTCAGCAGAATAGAAAAGATAAGAATCGAGATGAGCAAAAAAAGTTTACTGAGTCTGCCGGCGTCTCCCTTTTTCAGGTACAGCGGATCGGGAATGTCGGGGACTGATGCCGGTATATCAGCAACGGACTCGACGGTTTCGTGCGGGCTGCTGGCATGGCCAGAGTCCGCTTTGTTCAGCTCTTCATAAGATGCGGGCAATGCTGCGTCATCGGCTGCCTGTCCATCATCATTGTCTGGTGCTGGCGGGTCAGTGGATTCAATGGTCTGAATCTGTGTATCAAGGGCCAGCGTTAAGCCAATACGCGGTATCGTTGTGATGGGGTCGCTGTGAAACCCAATCTCTTTCATCCCCTTTCTGAGTAGACAAATGTTTTGATAGTAGGTATTTGCTGAGACTACGAGCCCGAGTTTTTCCCAAACGTTATACATAAACTCTTGCTGCGTCACAATTGTGCCGGATCTCTCGATTAATAATAATAAACAACGGCTTGCCGGAGAGTTCAGAACGACCATATTCGTGGGGATGATAATATTTCTTAACTTGCGGGTCGTTGGGTGGAATTCAACAGCATTGTTAATAACGTAATATCTATGCATTAATTATATATAACTCATTCAGCAGCAGGTAAGATTTATCCGGCGGATGCAGATAAAATTAAGATATTTTCACATTTAGATAAAAGTATAAGTGATAGATTAAGCACTGCATACTCTGACTCCTGGCGAAAAGTCTTATTTATATAATTGCTTTGAATCAACGAGCCTGTCCGAGCGGGCTATCGCGGGCAGGACATTCTTTCCCTCAATAACATAAGCGAATCATCGGGTTGCCATTATGCGTCGGCATGAACCTGACGGCAGATTGTCTGATATCAGATTAAATTAAGAGCGATCCCGGCATGATTTTTACTTGATGTTTTAATCCGTCAATGCAGCGAAATGGTGGCATAACGTTTTTGCCATTATTCAATAAAGTATTCGGAAATACACGCAGTCGATTGCGCGAAGGGTTTATTGCAGCGGATGATCGAGGTTCTCGGGAGGTCTGTTGTTGTCGTCACGTATACCCAGGGATAGTTCCGGCAATCGCGGGTGATATGTTCGCCATATTTGCTGAGCACTGCTTTTTTCAGGCTGTCGGATGCCGGTTCTGCCGAAAAAACATGGCAGCGTTGTTGGGTCGAGGTTATCGTTTCATAGCCAGAAAAATAGCTTTCTTTTATACCCGCCATGTATGAGAAAAGCGCGGCAATCGCCACGATGGCTGCCGCCAGAAGAACGCCATTTTTTACCGTGAGAACCGGTCTGCGTCTCTTAATGCTGACAAGAGTGGCTGGCAAGGGTTTGTTGCGGTCTTCCGACCATGCCGGCTCATTTTTTAAGCTATATTCGTCCATAATCGTCGATGCGAGTTCGATCTCCTTGTGGCTATTGTCTTTAACCACCGCGATCGATGTATTGTGGAGCGGTTTCTTGGTGCTTCTTGAGTCAGGGGATGCGTCCGTGACTGATTGGCGGATTTGCGTGCCGGAGGCCAGAGTCAGCCCGATCCGGGGAAGGGTGATAATCACATTTTCCTCTAACCCTGCATGGGTAAGGCCTCTGCGGAGAATCGAGATATTCTGGTAATAGGCGTTGGCGGTGACTCGCATGCCGCTCTGTTTCCAGACGATATTCATAAAATCCTGCTGTGTGACGACGTCGCCCCCATGATTAATTAATAACAGCAAACAGCGCCCGGCGGGTAAATTAAGCGTGACCTTAAGATCTGGATTGTGGATATTACGTAGGGTACTTGTCGCCGGCTGGAACTCTACGCATTCATTAATGATATAATTGGTGCGTAAGTCTGTTATTAATTTATGTAATTTATTGCTGTCGTTCGCCATTTTATTTATCTCCTGGTAAAAGACAAGCATAAGCACGTGAGCGTAATAGCTGTAAAATGAATTTTGTTATTATTATATTATTTAAACATACTCGTTCGTGACGTTAGGTGAAGGCTCGCTAGCCGTTTCGCTCTGAGCCTGTCAAAGGAACGCTCAGGCCAGATATGTAAAAAAGCTGCGATGAGTCAGGCTGGCAGGGCGGTCTCCTGAACTTCAGGGCTGGCCTAAGGATAAGGGCCCCGCTAGTCGTTTTGTTTCCTGAGTCGGGCTGTTAACGGCCGAATGCGGAGGTTCGTGTAGCAGGCCCTGCCAACGTATTCAAAATACCCGTATCTACCCCAATCGTTTAAGCCCTCTTGCTGAGGGCATTTTATACTCTGAATGCCGGGGATTAATCTTCCTGGATAACGACCTCGAGAACCGCTTTAACCGGCCCGTCCGTAATAGCAGGATCTATCATGTAATAATCAGCGGTAAAGCTGATGTCCTGATTAAGGCTAAGGGATGGAATAGTGTAGGCATCGGTATCGAAAAATTTCACCGGAAGATTATTTTTTTTCAAAATGATCCCAACGTTGTTGGCGCCTCCGGGTACTGCTGTATTTTCCAGTACTCCTGGAGCGGTGCCAACCGCTCCCTTGGGGTTAAACCAGTAGGTGAGTTTCTGACCTTGCAGTTCAGTTGGGCAGGTAATATTCATGTCAATTTCTTTACCTTTGCCGGTTGTCGCCCCGCGAGCAAGCGCCAGCAGATCGCTTTTGGCAATTCTTTGCAGATGGACCGTACTCGGCCCTTTAAGCGAAATATTGCAGCTCTCATTACGAAAGGATATTGCTCTTGATGTTTTGGGGTTTACCCAGTAGATAGCGCCTTTTCTTGCATATCCCGGGTCGGCCGGGTCTGCCACGCGAAACTCAATTTCGACGTTGATGTTGGTCGCCCCGCTGGTATCAATGGGGCCCGTTTTAACTAACCAGGCAGAAAAGTACGGCGTTGCGAGAAACTGCGCGGATTTATCATAAGGCGTTGGCCAGGTTCCTGCCTTTCCGACGATCTGTTTACCGATCCGGCTCGAGAATATATCGCTGAACTGAATACCGATACCGTCAACGCCGGTTTCATAAACGGGCATGCCGCGAAGGCTCATCCCCGGAACCTCTGGCCTGCTCACGGCGACGATATAATTTGCTCCCGGTCCGCAGGTATAGAGTCGGTGATGTAGATTCATCCCGCCTATCGTTCGGCTATAAAGGATTGCGCCAACCGGAAGAGTCGGATCGGCTGATATCTTGGGGTACATCGTCATACCCTGACGTTCTTCTACGCCACCATTAGGACCCTCTTTACCCGCAGAATCGGTATAAGAGCATAGCCGTGCAGCCGAAACCCCGCCGCAGAAAAATATTCCGGCCAGCAGTACAATCATTTTTTTCATTTCACTCATCTCGTTATGATTATTATCGACACAGGGCTTCAGTCTGGCTGACTCCGGCGTTTTTCTTCTGACTGGCAGGTAAGGTATAGATGGCGGTACATTTCTGGCCCGCATTTTTACCCCAGCTGACCGTCAGTGCACCTGTTGGCTGCAGGCCGGTCATATAAACCATGCCTGCGTCGCTCACGATGCTGGCCTGGGATTTAGCCGCACCGGCAAGCGTGGCCATCGCGCCAAATGGCACCTCCCGGCCTGCTGGCGTTTTAAGCCGAATAAATGCCCGCTGCCCAATATTCCCGGCATAGTTTGCGCGCACGATGGCGCCACGGGTGGGAACAACCTGCTGCGTGGTCTGCATCAGCTCCATGTCGTCGCCAAAGGATGTGCTGTCCAGAGTGATATCGGTACTGCGGTAGGGGGTAATATAGGGAACGATGGCGTAGCCGCGACTGTCGGTGACGATTGTTGAATCCGAGCTGAGCCTGACGTTGTCCAGACCTGGGGCCTGGATTAGCACGGCCGCGTTGCTGATATTCTGGCCAAACGTTATTCCGTTCGCATGCGCGATCAGGCTGCCGCTGGCGCCGTAGTCGAAGCGCCGGCTGTTGTTGTCGTAGCTATAGCCGGCGTTGACGCTGCCGCGCGAGCCGTTATAGGTTCCCCTGAGGTCGCCGCTATAGTGCTCACGGTTGCTGTAACCCTGCTGGATGTCCCAGGCGAGATTATTGTTTTCCAGCCCGATGCCGCCTAAAGAAACGTACTGATCCGTAGAGCCTGGGCTACTTTCGGTGATCTGATAGCTGGCATAGGTATTTGGCAGCCAGTTGCTCAGAGGTATGGAGATGGTGAGCGCGAGGCGCTGATCGTTTCGCACCTCATGGCTGGAACTGTGTGTACCCCAGGTATAGCGGTTATAGCTATAGCCCAGATAGTAGTTAACACCCCGCCAGCCGCCGTTATAGCCGAGGCTCAATGATTTATTGGTACGCTTGTTATCCCAGTAATCTTCGATGAGGGCGCTGATGGACAGGCTACCTCGCGATTTACCCAGGCTCTGGTTAAGCGTCAGGTTAGTACGATTGCGTAAAGAGCGCGCCGAGTAATAACGTCCGTCATCGGAATAGGTATTAAGCACTTCGGAAAGGGTGTTAAACCCTTTTGTCGAGTAGCGATAGCCGGCAATAGTGAAATTGGTTCCGGTTTCGATAATATTTTTACCGTAGCGTATGCGCCACGACTGGCCGGACGTTTTATCGTCATAGCGTTTTTTTGACCATGCCTGGGTCACGTCGGCCGACAGGGCGCCCAGGTTGGCGAGGTTATACCCCATTCCGCCAGAAAGGGCCTGATATTTTGCCGATGCCTGCATACCGCCAAAAATGGTGGCGCTGGTTGATAAGCCGTATTTGGCGGTGGCCTGTGTAAAAGGGGGTTCATCAATGCTGCCGACGTAAGGGCGGTATCTCCCCGAGGTGATTTCATATTCGAACTGGTTCTCCCTCAGCATCACCGGCAGAGCCGCAAAGGGCACGATAAAGTTCTGTCTCGAGCCATCGGACTCTTCAACCGTAACATACAGATCGCCACTCCCACCGCTGGGGTACATATCCGTAATTTCAAACGCGCCCGGCGCGACGTAGGTCTGGTAAACCTGATAGCCATTCTGTTTGATCACCACCCGGGCGTTGGTTTTAGCAATACCGCGGATCACCGGGGCGTAGCCGCGCATGCTCTCCGGCAGCATGCTGGTATCCGTCGCCAGCTGCACGCCGGAAAAGGGGACGCTATCAAATATGCCGGATAGAGAAGAGCTTTCACCGATGATCAGGTCGCTGCTGATAGAGCGCAAGCTGCGCTGCAGATAAAGATAGGCGGAATCAAAATGAGCTGATTCCCCCTTACTTTTGTTCCACATGCTAAGGTTCCTGATGCGCCAGGGGCCGAGGTTTATCCCGGATTCCAGATTCAGGCCGTAGTATTCATTATCGCTTTTATAATCCTGCGAACCGTTAAACTGGTAGTTCACAAACATGGCGTTTATGCCGTCATCAAACTTTTCCGGCGGGATGTAGTCGTTGGCTACCGTGCTCATCGCGGCCTGAGGGGTGGAAATATCCAGGCGCTGGGCGGTGAAATCGAACACTGTTTTGCTGTCTGGAATAATATCGAAGTTGGCGCAGCCTTGTTCGTTCTCTTTTAGCTCGGGAAATGATTTAACTCTGACGCCATACCGGGAGAGGGCCTCCAGCGTAAAGCAGGGGGTTAGGTTTAGCTGTTTATCAAGCCTGCTGCTGCGCTCGGTCGCGACAAATTTAACGTTTTTGGTTTCCAGGTAGCGACCATTAAAGACGACGTCAACCCGGTAGTCGCCCGGAGCCTGAGCGTTGACCGACTGATAAATTGACAGGTCGGGGACGTTGGAGGCGTCACCTCCATTGGCTGATGTAATAAATGCGGGATCAAAGAATTCACGCGCATTCACCGTAGTGTGAATGCTCGCCGTCATTATAGTAATAATCGCTATGCAGAGCGTAGATAGCCTGAAGTGATCTTTGTGTTCTATTGGCATAAAAACATCCATTTATAAATGCGAACTGTTTATGGCAATATCGATGAATAGAGGGAACCTGCACCTCCATAATCATTGACTATTTTCCACGTTACTTTGGTAGCATTGCCGTTATCTTTTAGCGTTATAGCTTTTGAGGAGAAAGGCTCAATAAATTTAATTTGTGCCTGATATTCACTGGCGCCAATCTGGACATTTCTGAAATAAAAGAAAAATGGCGTTGGGTTTTTTATGGTGAGCTGCTTTCCGGCCCTGCGCCATTCTATTTTCTCGGCTTCGGTATTATTGGACAGCTCGGCTAGCGCCTTCGGTCGGTAAATAAGCCGCATGCGATGGCGAACGGCGAGCTGTATAGTATTGTTGCTCGCATAGGTATCATCCGACGGCGGGATGGCCATAATATTGAAAAAATAGGATGATTCACGGTCAGTGGGGGCATTGACGTTGCCAGTGGAGAATATACGGACGGTATTTTTCTGTTTCATCTCCAGGCGAAAAAGGGGGGGCGTGACCATAAATGCAGGAGGTTTTCCCTCTGCTGCTTCAACCCACGACTTGATCAGGTAAGGCATTTCGTCTTTATTATCAATCTGCGCAGATATCTCACGAGCGCCTTCTTTATAAAGATAGCGAGTTGATTCGATAACAATACCTGCATGCGCAAAGCCGCTCAGTATCATGGCGAAGGCAATGATTGCCTTGATCATCATCTGGTACATTAGATTCCTTCAGCATTTAATTAAAAGGGCCTGCTGAATGAGCAGGCCCCTTAAAAATTAATTAGAGGGTGTAATCAATGGTAAAGGTTGCAACACCTTTAACCGGGCCTTCAGTAACCGGGTTTGCCGCGTTGACTTTCACGTAGCCAGCAAGATATTCCAGGTTAGTTGCCTGCTGCGGGGTATAGGCTTCAGCAACCGCAGTGCCATCGAATTTGATACGAGCGCTGTTGCTTACTTTCTGAATACCAATACCGATGTTTTTAGCGCCGTTATCGGCAACGTTGTCCAGAATCTCAGGGGCTACAGAGGATGTACCGGTGACTTTCACGCTCAGACCGGTAATGTTGCTTTCATCCGCGCCGCCGATAGCACAGTCTTTAACCTGGAAACCAAACTTCTGGTTTTTAAATAAGGTATTAACAGACTGACCGGTTGCTTCAGCAGTGGTCACGGTCATTAACTTAACGATACCGTTGTTGAGGGTACCGGTCGGTGTCACGACGCAGGAAGTCTGAGAGTCTGCTACTTCACCCAGAATAGTAACTTCAGCCTGGTTCGTTGCCAAAGCCTGAGCACTGAAAGCGGTAGCGGCAGTAATAACCATAGCCAGAATTGTTTTTTTCATCCGTTTAATCCATTCATTTAAAGTTAAAATATTGAGTACCGGAAAAGAGACCGTGTATATAGACTTCAGCAACTTCTCCCGTATGTATCCATATATACTTACTCTGCAACCCTTACGGCTTGTATGGGTAAGTGCCGCTATATTAATCCTGGTCTGTTAAAATACTCATCTGAATTTTTTTCAATAAAACTTAATACAGGTAAAACGTTAAGCAGCGAGCAGGGGAAATGGCTTTCCTGGACGATGGGGAGCGTACTCATGGCGGGCGCTGCCGGGGCGATATAGGTGGGAAAACATCCGTTGAGATAAGTTACGAGGTTAAACAAAGTTAATATCTATAAAGATTGAGTGCGGTTTGATTTGAGGCGCTGAGTCAGCGTCGCTCTTCTTTTAGGTAAGATAGTAGTGAAACGCTTATAATAATCGTGGCCGCGTGATTATTATTATTCATGGCAGTCGTAATATCCTTGTTATCGACAGCGGTAACGCTTTGCAAGCTCTGGTGCTCAGAAAATAAAAAATGAGATAGCTACCAGTGAGGGTTGAAGTTCATCATCCATGGGCCGCTGAGTCGTTGATGTCTTGGTTTTCTCCTTGGTTAATTTTGTTCTATGTTATTGTTAAATATTACAAATTACACCTTCTTTTTTGTGATTCAGAAAAAATAATAGTGCCCAGTCCGGCACCCTTCGCGACAGGTCATCACGGCCGACGCTGGTATCAGCACCGCGGTATGAGGATGCTGCCCTCTATATGATCGAAGGCTGTAGAAAACAGGTTAAGTCCGGATAACGATACTCTTTGATAACAATCACTTTTCTTATTCATATTTTTATTTCTTATTTAGATCTGAAGCCTGGATTATTCATGAAACTAAAGTTGTTTTTTTACAGGAAGTGCCGAAAATAGCCTCCCATCAACACAGCATATGTGATTGATAAATTTATACCATCTGGAATATACAAATTAAATATATAAGGAATTGTGATGAAAGTACTTTCTCTTGAAGAAATGAATGCCGTTTCTGGTGCTTACTCCTGGAGCAGCCCGTGGGATATTTTTGGCAATATCGGTGAAGCGGTAGTCAGCGCAACGCTTGGCGCAGTTGCCGGCTTTGCTGGCGGGGCCGTTATTGGTGGTACGCACGGCGGCGACGGCGGCGGGCTCCTGGGTGTTGGTTCGATTGGTCAGGGTGTTGGCATGATCGTCGGCGGTATTATCGGCGGCATTACCTGCGGTATCGGCGGCGCGATTGTGGGTTACGATGATACCTGGAAGTATACCCAAAAGCTGGTCGAGGGTTATCTCGACGGCACCTTTAAACCATGATTTTGAATTAATTCCTCTTCTGGCCCGATGCGTCGGGCCTTTTTATATCAGGTCAGGTACTCATGGGTAAAAGATTGTTCAGACAGGAAGCGATAGAGCATCAGCGAAGCTACTGGAAAGGACGCGTGATTTTGTTCGGAGGCGTTTCGCCGCTGATAGTTTCCGCCTGCTGTATCGCTTTTTTAGCTGTTATCATCGCCATGCTTTGCTTTTTTAAATATACCAAAAGAATTGATGTCGCCGGCGAGGTGATCACTTTGCCTCATCCTCTTAATATCTCCTCACCGCTGTTGGGTTCGATCTCGAAACAGTATGTCCAGGTTGGTGATGTTGTTAAGAAAGGCGCCGTGTTATTTGAGCTGGATGTGTCCAAAAACACCGACGTCGGCAACGTCAGTGATACCAATGTTTCGATGGTGAAAGCCAAGATTGTCAATGCTGAAGATATCATCCAAAAACTAAAAGCTAACAAAGATGATTTTATTGGCACCACGCGTCGCCAGATTCAGCGCTATGAGCGCTCCCTGGATGAAACCGAGAAAATGCTGACGACGGCCAAAAAAGGGCTTTCACATATTGAGACATCGCTGAAAAACTACAGCAGCTACCTGCAGCGGGGGTTGATCAATAAAGATCAGTACAATAATCAGCACTCTCTTTTCGTCCAGCAGCAAAATGCATTTCAGTCGTTATCATCGCAGAAAATGCAGATAGAACTGCAGCTCACCCAGACCCGGAGTGATTTAACGGTAAAGACCGCTGAGATTGATAATCAGATTACTTCACAATATAGCCAGCTGAGAGATCTGCAAACTCAGCTGATTGAAAACAGCGCGAGCGGAAGAATTTTAGTGAAGTCGACGATTGATGGCCGGGTGGAGTCGATAGCCGTTACCCGTGGTCAAATGATCGAGGCCGGGAGCAGCCTGGCTCAGGTTAAGCAGCTTACCGGCATTAACTATTATTTACTGCTGTGGCTACCCGATAACAGTTTACCCTATGTCAAAATCGGCGATACCGTGAATATCCGCTACGATGCGTTTCCTTCAGATAAGTTTGGTCAATTTTCTGGCAAGGTGATGTCAATCTCATCAATGCCGGTTACCCGCCGGGAATTATCTGACTATGGCAATAGCCAGGCCAACAGCAATACGACACCCACGCTCTACAAAGCAATTATCAACGTTAAAGAAAAAGAGTTTATTTATAAGAACAGAACGCTTGTGCTATCGAATGGCCTTAAGGCGAAGAGCATTGTTTTTACCGAGGAGAGGCCGCTGTATCAGTGGCTGTTCTCACCAGTATATAAAGTAGTTCAGAGCCTTAAGGGACCCAAAGATGAATAAAGATGTGCTTGATTCAATTTTTAGAAGGATCAACTTTTCAATCAGGAACAAAGTCCCGGTAATTATACAGTCTGAATCAACGGAGTGCGGTAATGCCTGCTTAGCAATGATTTGTGGGTTCTATGGCAAAGATATCGATCTGTTCAACTTTCGCAATACCTACGGCTCCTCATCCCACGGAACGACGTTAAACGCCCTGGCGACGATTGCGCAGAAGGCAGGCCTGAAAACGCGGGCATTATCCCTGGATATTGCAGAGATCGGCGAGCTCCGTCTGCCCTGCATACTGCACTGGTCATTAAATCACTTTGTCGTGCTGGTTGCGGTAAAGGGTAAGCGTTTTGTTATTAACGATCCGGCGCTTGGGCGACGCGTGGTTCATCGTAAGGAATTATCAGAAAACTTCAGCGGCATCGCGCTTGAGGCGTGGCCGGATAGCGGCTTCGTTCAGGAAAAGCAGCGCTCGCGGCTAAAGCTGCGGGAGTTAATGCACAACATTGTTGGCCTGAAGTCAGCGCTGACGAAAATATTGATGCTGTCGGTAGTCATTGAAACGGTGAATTTGCTGCTGCCAATGGGCACGCAGGTTGTTACCGACCATGTTATTACCGCACATGATGAAAACCTGCTGCTGGTCATCTGCGTCGGGCTAATGTTTTTTACGATTTTTAAAACCTGGGTCAGTATGCTGCGCGCGTGGGTTTCGCTAAAGCTGAATACGCTGACCGACGTGCAGTGGAAAACGAGCTTTTTCGATCATCTGATCGGCCTGCCGCTCGCTTTCTTTGAGAAGCGCCAGTTGGGGGATATACAGTCGCGGTTTGCTTCTCTGGATACCATCCGCTCAACCTTTACCAACAGCATCGTTAGCGGAATTATTGACTCCATCATGACCATCGGCCTGCTTGTGATGCTGAGCCTGTACGGCGGCTGGCTGGTGTGGGTTGTGCTGGGGTTCACTCTTTGCTACGCCGCGATGCGCGCGATCACCTATAAATTTTATCGCGCCATCAATGAAGAGCTGATCGTCAAACGCGCGCGTTCGGGCTCGCATTTTATGGAGACGCTGTACGGCATCGCGACGATAAAATCGCTTAACCTGAAAAACAGGCGCTCCCAGCACTGGCTGAATACCAATATCGATGTCAGCAACGCCGGTCTGAAGCAAACGCGTTTCGATATGCTGTTTGGCGGGATTAATACCTTCATTAACTCGGCCGATCAGGTTGTCATTTTATGGCTGGGCGCGCAGATGGTTATGGATAACACGATGACCATCGGTATGTATATGGCGTTTAACGCCTATCGCGGCCAGTTTGCCCAGCGCGCCGCGTCGCTTATCGACCTCACGATGCAGCTGAAAATGCTGTCGCTACATAACGAGCGTATTTCTGAAATTGTCTACAGCGAACCGGAGGCAGAGTCGCCGGTAAGAAAGATTTTTGCCGATGACGTTGGCGTTTCTTTAGACGTGCAGAATTTGGCCTATCAGTATGACCTGCTGTCAAAACCCGTATTTTCTAACGTCAATATTAGCGTGGCCGCTGGAGAGTCCGTCGCGCTGATCGGCGCGTCAGGCATCGGTAAAACAACGTTACTCAAAGTCATGTCTGGCCTGCTGACGCCGGAGCGCGGCGATATATTTATCGGCGGTTTTGATATTAACAAAATCGGCATTAATAACTTCCGCAGCAATATCGCCTGCGTATTACAGGAGGACCGCCTGTTTTCCGGGTCTATTGCCGATAACATTTCGGGCTTTGATGAGGAGATGGATCGGGCGCTGCTCGTTGACTGCGCCATGAGATGCAATATCCATGAAGAGATCCAGCGCATGCCGATGGGCTATGAAACGATTATCGGCGAGCTTGGCGCCGGGATCTCCGGCGGTCAAAAGCAGCGCTTGCTCATTGCCCGGGCGCTCTACCAAAAGCCGAAAATTTTATTTATGGATGAGGCTACCAGCCATCTCGATATTAATAATGAAAAGATGGTCAACGCGGCGATTGAATCGTTAAACATCACCCGAATTATTATCGCCCACCGTCCTTCAACCATCGCCAGCGCCGATCGAATTATTGATTTAGCGAAACTGACCTCGTTGCCACAGCAGCTTACTACGGAGACTATTTGATGAACATCTTAACGGGTATTAATAGCGGAATAATTAAATCCCCCAACGCGGTGCTGGCGTTAGCCCTGAAGATGCAAAGCGTCGTGAGTGCAGAAGCGCTGGTGTATCTCCCGCCCGATCGGGTTCAGGACCTGGTATTTGCGGTTTTCAGCGGCTACCGCAGGCTGCAAATGCTGTTTCGCGAGGACCCCGAGAGCATCAGAGCCCGCACCATCGCCGATACCGAGCGGTTAAACAACCGTACGCTCACCGTCACGCTTGATGAAATACAGAACCCCAACGTCGCGCTGCGGGTGACCGATTTCGTGATGAAAGATGGTCAGGAGAAGGTCACCTTTCTGTTCTTTTTGCAAAATGATGAGGTGATATCCGTCGATCTGACGGTTACGCAGATGGAGTTTTTGCTCAACCTTTTGCTGGCAACGATACATAAGACCGGGGACGCGGCGTTTATTTCCCTGGCCCTGCAGGCAAACGATTTTATTCCGTTGTATACCGTCAATTTTGCCAATATCGACAGCAGCGGAATTAACTACAATAAATTTAACGTGCCGGCGTGGAAACTCTCCGCCTTCAGCGATTTTTATTCGCTGGTTATGATCGGCGACGATGGCGATATTCCGTGCGGGGCCATCATTAAAGCGCTGCCGGGGCTTGAAGCGAGCCGGATTAAGGCGATCGGCGAATTATTATTAAATAATAACCCGCTGCTGGCTCCCTACCGGCAGCGAACGCTGGCCTTTGAGTGTCAAAAGATCGACCCCCAGATAAGAGAAGAGGAGTTGGAGAAGCTGCTGCGGGCGCATATCCAGCATCGAACCACGCAGATGTCGCCATCAACGTGCTAGCGCCTCCTGGCAGAGTGCGCGAGCGAGCGAGGGCGAGCGGGGCGGATAGCGATCCGGCCCGCTCGCCGCCCGGTTATGCCCGCTGCGCCGGGCGTCGGTGCCGGTACAGCCACATCAGCTTATAGGCCGCCGGAATGATAAACAGCGACAGCAGCGGGGCGGTGATCATCCCGCCAATCATCGGCGCGGCGATGCGGCTCATCACCTCCGAACCGGCGCCGGTACCCCATAAAATCGGCAGCAGGCCGGCGATAATGACCGCCACGGTCATCGCCTTTGGCCGCACGCGCAGCACCGCGCCGCGGTACAGCGCCTCGTCAAGCTTATCAGCGCTGAAGGTTTCCGCGTTTTCCAGCGACGGCTCCGCTTCAATGGCGTGGCGCAGGTACATCAGCATCACCACGCCAAATTCCGCCGCCACCCCGGCAAGGGCGATAAAGCCGGTACCGGTCGCCACCGACAGATGGAATCCCATCCAGTAGAGGAACCAGATGCCGCCGACCAGCGCGAACGGCACGCTGGCGATGATCAGCAGCGCCTCGCCAAAGCGACGGAACGCGAGGTACAGCAGGACGAAAATGATCATCAGCGTCATGGGGACCATCAGCTTCAGCTTCTGGTTGGCGCGTTCGAGCAGCTCAAACTGGCCGGAGTAGGAGACGCTGGTCCCCGGCTTCAGCTTCACGCCCTGGGCGATGGCCTGCTGCAGATCGTGCACCACCGACACCATGTCGCGATCCCTGGCGTCGATATAGATCCAGCTGGTCGGGCGGGCGTTCTCGGTTTTCAGCATCGACGGGCCGGTTACTACCTTGACCTGCGCCACGTCGCCGAGGACGATTTGCTGCTTCAGCGGAGTGAGGATCGGCAGCTGGCGCAGGGCCTCCGGGCTGTCGCGGTAGCTTTGCGGGTAGCGGATGTTGATCGGGTAGCGCTCGACGCCTTCTACCGTTTCGCCCACCATCGCGCCGCCGATGGCCGAGGAGACGAACAGCTGCACGTCGCCGACGCTCATGCCGTAGCGGGCAGCCTGCTCGCGGTTGATATCGATGTTGAGATAGCGCCCGCCGACCAGCCGCTCCGCCAGCGCTGAGGTGACGCCCGGCACGGTGCGGGCCACCGCTTCAATCTGCTCGGCGCTCTCGTCGATATCGGCGAGGTTAGTGCCGGAGACCTTAATGCCGATCGGGCTCTTGATCCCGGTGGAGAGCATATCGATCCGGTTGCGGATCGGCGGCACCCACAGGTTGGCGAGTCCCGGCAGGCGCACGGCTTTATCCAGCTCTTCGACGATCTTCTCCATGGTCATCCCCGGGCGCCACTGATTCTGCGGCTTGAGCTGAATGGTGGTCTCGACCATCTCCAGCGGGGCGGAATCGGTGGCGGTCTCGGCCTTACCGGTTTTGCCGAACACGCGGGCCACTTCCGGCACCGTCATGATCAGCTTATCGGTCTTCTGCAGCATATCCGCCGCCTGCGAGGCGGAAATTCCCGGCAGGGTTGACGGCATATACAGCAGATCGCCTTCGTTGATCTGCGGCAGGAACTCGCCGCCCACCCGGCTGAGCGGCCAGATGACCGTCAGGATCGTTAGCGCCGCGACCAGCAGGGTCGCCTTCGGCCAGCGCAGCACCTTCAGCAGCAGCGGATGATAAATGCGGATCAGGAAGCGGTTGAGCGGGTTGCTGCTCTCCGCCGGGATCCTGCCGCGGATCCAGAACCCCATTAGGATCGGGATCGCCACGATCGCCAGCAGCGCCGCCCCGGCCATCGACCAGGTTTTGGTAAACGCCAGCGGGCCGAACAGCTTTCCTTCCTGCCCTTCGAGGGTGAAAATTGGGATAAACGACAGGGTGATAATCAGCAGGCTGATAAACAGCGCCGGGCCGACCTCCACCGAGGCGTCGGTGATGATTTTCCAGCGCGTGTCGTTATCGGGCCGCTCTCCGGGATGCTGATGATCCCACTCCTCCAGCCGCTTGTGGGCGTTTTCTATCATCACGATGGCGGCATCGACCATCGCCCCCACCGCAATCGCAATTCCGCCCAGCGACATGATGTTGGCGTTCAGCCCCTGGAAATGCATCATGATAAAGGCGAAGCACAGGCCGAGCGGGAGAGAGATGATGGCGACCAGCGCCGAGCGTAGGTGCCACAGGAACAGGGCGCAGACCAGCGCGACGACGATAAACTCCTCCAGCAGCTTCATGCTGAGGTTGTCGATGGCCCGGTCGATCAGCTGGCTGCGGTCATAGGTGGTGACCACTTCAACCCCTTCCGGCAGGCTGCTCTGCAGGGATGCCAGTTTGGCCCTTACGGCCGAAATCACTTCGCGGGCGTTCTTGCCGGAGCGCAGGATCACCACGCCGCCGGCCACTTCGCCTTCGCCGTTCAGTTCGGCGATGCCGCGGCGCATTTCCGGGCCGATTTGTACCCTGGCGACGTCGCGCAGATAGACCGGCACGCCGCTGTCGCCGGTTGCCAGCACGATGTGGTTAAAGTCATCGAGGCTTTGCAGATAGCCGCTGGCGCGCACCATATATTCGGCTTCCGCCAGCTCGACGGAAGAGCCGCCGGCCTCCTGGTTGGAGGCATCCAGCGCCGATTTCACCGCCGCCAGGGTAATGCCGTACTGGGTCAGCTTCAGCGGGTCGACCACGACCTGATACTCTTTGACCACGCCGCCCACCGAGGCCACTTCCGAGACGTCCGGAATCGTTTTTAGCTCATATTTTAAAAACCAGTCCTGCAGCGAGCGCAGCTCGGCGAGGTCGTGCCTGCCGCTGCGGTCGACCAGCGCGTACTCGTAGATCCAACCGACGCCGGTGGCATCCGGACCCATTTCGGCGCTGACGCCGGCCGGAAGCTTGCCCTGCACCTGGTTGAGGTACTCCAGCACCCGCGAGCGCGCCCAGTAGGGATCGGTGCCGTCGGCAAAAATCACGTAGACGTAGGAGGCGCCGAACTGCGAGAAGCCGCGCACCGTTTTGGCTCCCGGCACCGAGAGCATGGTGGTGGTCAGCGGCCAGGTGACCTGGTTTTCGACGATTTGCGGCGCCTGGCCAGGGTAGCTGGTCTTGACGATCACCTGCACGTCAGAGAGATCCGGCAGGGCATCCACCGGCGTATGGACGATGGTCCACGTCCCCCAGATGCTGAGGAACAGCGCCCCCATGATCACCAGAAAGCGGTTGGCCACCGAGCGACGGATAATCCATTCAATCATTTGTCATCTCCTCAGTGCGCATGCGCCGCGCTATTCGGTACGTTCGGCGTCGCGGCGGTCGGCTTTGCGCGCATCCGATCCAGCGCGCCGGAGATATTGGCCTCGGAATCAATCAGGAACAGGCCGCTGGCGACCACCTTCTCTCCTTCATGAATGCCGGAGCGGATCGCCGTCATATCGCCGGACTGCTGGAAGACCTCGACCGGTTTCGGCACGAAGCGGCCGTCGCCGTCCACGGTGATAACCCGCTGCTCCGCGCCGCTGTCGATCAGCGCTTTCGACGGGATTAGCAGCATCGGCTGACTCTGCGCGTTCAGCTTCAGCCAGGCGGTCATTCCCGGCTTCAGCGCCTCGTCCGGGTTATCGACCTGCAGACGCAGCTGCAGCGTGCGGGTAGCCGCATCCACGCCGGGCAGCATGCTCCATTTGCTGATGGTGAAGGCTTTGTCCGGCCATGCCGGAACAGAAAGGGCAAACTGCGAGGCGTCTTTAATCAGCCAGGCGATAGATTCCGGCACCGAGGCGCTAATCCACACCGGGTCCATGCCCTGAATTTTGGCCACCACGTTATCTTTGGCGATGTTCATGCCGGTGCGAAGATCAAAGGCGGTAATCACGCCGTCAATCGGCGCTTTAAGGGTGAAGCGGGTCTGAATTTTGCGCGTCGCCTTCAGGCGGCGGATATCCTCATCCGGCATTCCGGCGAGGCGCAGCCGCTCGAGGATCCCCTCCACCTGGGTGGCGGTGCCGCCGGTTTCCTGCAGCAGCAGATATTCACTCTGCGCCTCGACCCAGTCGGGAATGGTCAGGTCGATAAGCGGGGTGCCTTTCTTTATCTTATCCCCGACGGTCAGCGGGTAGACCCTGTCAATAAAGCCCGCCGAGCGCGCCTGGACGATGACAAACTGGTATTCGTTATAGCTGACGTTGGCCGGGAAGGTCCGGGCGTAGCTGAGCGGGCCGCGGACGACGGCGGCGGTTTTAACGCCCAGATTCTGGGTTTGCGTCGGGTCGATGCGTACGCCCGGCGCGGCCGAAGGCGGCGCCTCTTCATCGGCGTATTTGGCCACCAGGTCCATATCCATAAACGGCGATTTCCCCGGCTTATCAAAGCGCGTATTGGGGTACATCGGGTCATACCAGAACAGGACTTTACGCGCCTGTCCGGCGGCAGGCTCCGCGTCGCCCGCAGGGTGAGCGGGGGCAAGCCCGCTATAGAGGCCCGCCGCAATCATCCCGCCAAGAGACATACTGCTGATAATGAGCGCAGCGGTTTTAAGTTTTAGAGAGACCATCGTAATGCGCTCCGTGAACACCTTATTAGTTAACGTGGATATCCTGTAATAAGGAGAGGTTGCCCTGTTGAATAAAGGTGAAGGCGACCTTATCGCCGGGCTTAACCGCGCCAAGCTGGGTTTGCGGAGTGATGGTGAAGCGCATGGTCATCGGCGGCCAGTTCAGCGCCGGGATGGCGTCATGGTCGATGGTGACTTTTTTACTCTCCATATCAATGATTTTGACTTCGCCGGTGGCGCTGATGGCCTGCGCCTGCCCGGCGGCGGGCGCGGCGGGCATCATTTCGCCATGCTGGTGTCCGGCGGCCTGGGCGCCGGAGACCGCTGCGGACAGAAGAAGACCAAAAATGACCGTTTTTGCGACATGATTCATGATTAACACTCCTGATATTCAATAATGGGTTATTCGAGCCAGCCGCCGCCGAGGGCGGTAAAGAGCTGAATTTCGTTCACCTGGCGGGCGTAGTTGAGATCCAGCAGGGTCTGCTGCGTGGCGAACAGCGAACGTTCGGCGTCCAGCACTTCGATATAGCTGACCGCGCCGTGTTGATAGAGCGTTCCGGCGCGCTGGCGGGTGATTTGCAGGGAGGCAAGATAGCGCTGCTGGGCGCTGATTTGATCCGCCAGGCTCTGGCGCAGGGCCAGGGCATCGGCCACCTCTTTAAAAGCGTTCTGGATTTTCTGTTCGTAATTCACCACCGACTGCTGCTGACGGATTTCGGCGACGTCGAGGTTGGCCTGATTTCGCCCTGCGTTGAATATCGGCAGCTCGATTTTCGGGATGAAGTTCCACATCCCGCTGGCCGGATTAAACAGGCTGGAGAGGTCGGCGCTGCTGCCGGAAAGCGAACTGGTTAGCGTAATCGACGGGAAGAAAGCCGCCCGCGCGGCGCCGATATTGGCGTTCGCCGCCCGCAGCCCGTGCTCGGCCTCTAAAATATCGGGGCGCTGGAGCAGGATCTGCGAGGAGAGGGCGGGCGGCAGCCTGAGGCTGTGAATATCCCCCGCGCCGTCGGCCGCGTCGTCCGGCAGGCGCTGATAGCTGCCCAATAGCAGCTGCAGGGCGTTGTTGGCCTGCGCCAGCTCACCTTCCCGCCTGGCGATATCGGCGCGGGTACTTTCAATCACCCCGCGCGCCTGCTCCAGCGCCAGCACGCTGCTGCTGCCGGTCAGCAGCTGTTTCTCTACGAAAGCATAGGACTGGCGGTAGTTTTGTAACGTCTCGCGGGCCACGGCGAGCTGCGCTGCGGCCAGCCGTTGGTTGAAGTAGCTTTGTGAAACGTTAGCAATCAATAAGATGTGTACCGCGCGCTGGGCTTCTACGCTGGCGAAAAAGGTCTGCCGCTGCGCTTCACTCATGTTTTTCAGGCGGCCGAAGAAGTCGAGATCGAAGCTGAGGTTCAGCCCGGCCTGATAGTCGCTGCTGGTGGTGGTATCGCCTTTAAGCTTCCCGCCGTAGGTGGTGCTGGCGGAGGCGTCGAGCTGCGGATAGCGGTCGGCATCGGTCACGCCGTACTGCGCCCGCGCTTCCTGCACTTTCAGGGTCGCCATGCGCAGGTCCCGGTTATTGCCAAGCGCGGTAGCAATCAGCGATTTAACCTGCAGGTCGGCGAAAAACGCGCGCCATCCGGTCTCCTGATAGTCCGCAGGCGGCGTCACCAGTTGGTTCTGGCTGAGGGAGAACTGCTGCGGCACCGGCGAGGTCGGCTGGCGGTAGTCCGGGGCTAAGGAGAGACAGCCCGTCAGGATAAAAATAACGCTGAGCGAAATAAGCTTTAACTGGCGCATAGTGGCAGGTTTATCGGCTATCAGGGAATGCCCTGTACTTTACGCAACGGCGTCTGTTTGACGCGTGACGGGAAAATGACAAAGCTGTCATTTTCCTGAGAATTCATTGCTATCCGGTTGGGCTCCTCTAAAATTGAAAGCCCGCACAATCGGCGCGTGAAGGAGCAGGTGATGAAGATTTTGATCGTCGAAGATGAGATGAAAACCGGTGAGTACCTGACGAAAGGGCTGACGGAAGCCGGTTTTGTTGTCGATCTGGCGGATAACGGTCTGAATGGCTATCACCTGGCGATGACCAGCGATTATGACCTGCTGATCCTCGACATCATGCTGCCGGATGTGAACGGCTGGGATATCGTCAGAATGCTGCGATCCGCCGATAAAGGCATGCCGATCCTGCTGCTGACCGCGCTGGGGACCGTTGAGCATCGGGTGAAGGGGCTGGAGCTCGGGGCCGATGATTATCTGGTCAAGCCCTTTGCCTTTGCCGAACTGCTGGCGCGGGTGAGGACGCTCCTGCGCCGCGGGGCGGCGACGATCGTTGAGAGCCAGTTCCAGGTGGCGGATTTAACGCTCGACCTGGTCAGCCGCAGGGTGACCCGCGCGGGCGCGCGCATCACGCTGACCAGCAAAGAGTTTACGCTGCTGGAGTTCTTTATTCGCCATCAGGGGGAAGTACTGCCCCGTTCGCTAATCGCCTCCCAGGTTTGGGACATGAATTTTGACAGCGACACCAACGCCATCGACGTGGCGGTGAAGCGGCTGCGGGGCAAAATCGATAATGATTTTGAACCTAAGCTTATCCAGACCGTGCGCGGCGTCGGCTACGTGCTCGAGGTGCCGGATGGCGATTAAGCTGCTGCGGCGCCCGTTTTCGCTGGCGACGCGGCTGACCTTTTTTATCAGCCTGGCGACGATAGTGGCCTTTTTCGCCTTCACCTGGATAATGATCCACTCGGTAAAGGCGCACTTTGAAGAGCGCGACGCCCACGACCTCAGGCAGCTGGCCACCACCCTTGAGACGGTGCTCAACCACGCCGACTATCCTCAGGCGCGGCGGCTGGAGATCTTAAAGAACGTGATCGATGGCTACGCCAACGTCTTTATTTGCCTCGATGACGGCAGCGGCCAGACCCTTTTCCAGTCACCGAACGGCCCGGATCTCAGCCATATCATGAGCACGCCGGGCATTGCCGCCAGGCTGCAGGATGGCAACGTTATCTCGTGGGTAGATCCGCATCCGCGGGCGTTAACTCACGATAACCACCAGATGCAGACCCGCTCCTGGCGGCTGATTATGCTGCCGCTTGGCCGCGCGGCGGACGGCAGGCGGGCCTACCGCCTGCTTATGGCCCTGTCGATCGATTTTCATCTCCACTATATTAACGAGCTGAAGGCGAGGCTGATTTCGGCGGCGACGATTATCAGCATCCTTATCTTCTTTATTGTGCTGTTCGTGGTCTATCACGGGCATAAGCCGATTCGCCGGGTCAGCCGACAGATTCAAAACATTACCTCCCGCGACCTCGATGTGCGCTTAAACCCGCAGTCGGTGCCGATTGAGCTGGAGCGGCTGGTGCTGTCGTTTAACCATATGCTGGAACGTATCGAGGATGTGTTTACCCGTCAGTCCAACTTCTCCGCGGATATTGCCCATGAGATCCGCACGCCGATAACTAACCTGGTGACCCAGACGGAGATCGCGCTCAGTCAGACCCGCAGTCAAAAAGAGCTGGAGGATGTGCTGTACTCCAATCTGGAAGAGTTCTCGCGGATGTCGCGGATGGTCAGCGATATGCTGTTTCTGGCGCAGGCCGACAACAATCAGCTGATCCCGGAGCTAAAAGCGCTGAATCTGGCCGATGAGGTCAGCAAGGTCTTCGACTTCTTTGAGGCCTGGGCCGAGGAGCGGGAAGTGACCCTGCACTTTAGCGGCAGCGCCTGCTGGGTGGTTGGCGACCCGCTGATGCTGCGCCGGGCGATGAGTAATTTGCTCTCTAACGCCATTCGCTATACGCCGGGCGGCCGGGCGGTCACCGTTCACCTGACGGAGGCCGATGCCCGGGTTCAGCTGATCGTTGAGAATCCGGGAGCGCCGATACCTGCAGAACATCTGTCGCGGCTTTTCGACCGCTTCTACCGCGTCGATCCCTCCCGCCAGCGTAAAGGCGAGGGGAGCGGCATTGGCCTGGCTATCGTTAAATCGATCGTCACGGCGCACCGCGGTAGCGTGGCGGTAGAGTCCGACGCGCGCTCAACCCGCTTTATTCTGACGCTGCCAAAACGGGCGTAATAAAAGCAGGTAATAAAAGCAGACCACAAAAAGAAGCCTGGCGGTGCCAGGCTTTGGGAGGCTTACTCTTCGAAGTACCAGTAACCCTGGTTGATAAGGCGCGTTAGCTCGGCGATAAAGTCCGGGTTATGCAGCCCCTTGCCCAGCTCATCTTTACTCAGCGAGGTGTAGCGGCACAGCGCGTCCAGCGCGTCGACATCGGTGATTGCCAGCGCTTCGCTGTTCACGAAGAAGCTGTCGCCGATATGCAGCACGCGCAGGCCGCTCAGGCGGGCCAGCGTTTCGCCGCCGTTGAGGGCATCAACAATCTCTTCTTCTTCATAAGGCGGCTCGGCCGGCGCGATGTCCAGATCGTGACGCGGGGTGGTGGCAAAGCGGCCGAACCACTGGGTAAAGTCCTCCGGCTGGCTAATCATGTCGATCATCATCCCGCGCAGACGGTCGAGCTCATACTCTTCAACCCGGCCTGGATGTTCGCGGCAGGTCAGGTCCGGATCGCTGTAGTGCTCGCCGCCGAGATCGTTTTCCAGCGCGTAGTCGGCAAAGCTGCTGATCAGGTCGCGACCGTTCGGCCCGCGGAAGCCAACGGAGTAGTTGAGCGCCGTTTCGTGGGTGATGCCGTCGTGCGGGAATCCCGGTGGAATATAAAGGATATCGCCTGGCTCGAGGTCTTCATCAATAATCGGTGGGAAAGGATCGACGTGCAGCAGCGCCGGGTGCGGGCAGAACTGACGCATCGGTAGCTTGTCGCCCACGCGCCAGCGGCGGCTGCCCATACCCTGAATAATGAAGACATCGTACTGGTCGATGTGCGGGCCAACGCCGCCGCCCGGGACCGAGAAGGAGATCATCAGGTCATCAAGACGCCAGTCAGGCAGCACGCGGAACGGGCGAACCAGCTCGGCGGCAGGCATATGCCAGTGGTTGACCGCCTGCGCCAGCAGCGACCAGCCGGTTTCGCCCAGGCCATCAAAATGTTCGAACGGCCCGTTGCTGGCCTGCCACTGCTCGTTCACCAGGCTGACCAGCCGGCTGTCGACTTCCGGTTCCATGGCCAGACCCGCCAGCTCGTCCGGGGTGATCGGATCGACGAAGTTTGGGAAAGCATTCTTTAATACTACCGGCTGCTTTTGCCAGTACTTCTCTAAAAACTCGGGCCAGTTAATGTTCAGTTGATAAGCCATAGATTCACACCAGTAAGGAGAAACGGTCCTGATTATAGAAAGGTGTGAACCGAGGGCGCCTTGTCGTGAGTCAAAGCGGCTGCTTAATCCGCCGTTTATGGCTCCTCTACGCCAGCGGCCGCCGTCTGCGTGCGGGACGCCATACATTTTTTGAAAAAACTGCCTGGAGATGGGAATAGGCCGCAGGCCGCGCCAGTCCTGGGTTTCAGCGGTATCAGCTATTCGTGAGATGGAAGGGAAAGTTCAAATAATGAGCGCTTGATAGGTTTTTTGTATTTTAAGGCTTGCCATACCAAAAGAACTCCCTATAATGCGCTCCCACTGACACGGCAAATGTGAACAACTTCACAGATTAAGCCGGTTCAGTTGAAGAGAAAAATCCTAAATTAAGGGTTGACTCTGAAAGAGGAAAGCGTAATATACGCCACCTCGCAACGGTGAGCGAAAGCCGCGTTGCACTGCTCTTTAACAATTTATCAGACAATCTGTGTGGGCACTCAAAGTGACATGGATTCTTAACGTCCTCGGACGAAAAATGAATACCAAGTCTCTGAGTGAACATACGTAATTCATTACGAAGTTTAATTCACGAGCATCAAACTTAAATTGAAGAGTTTGATCATGGCTCAGATTGAACGCTGGCGGCAGGCCTAACACATGCAAGTCGAGCGGTAGCACAGAAGAGCTTGCTCTTTGGGTGACGAGCGGCGGACGGGTGAGTAATGTCTGGGAAACTGCCTGATGGAGGGGGATAACTACTGGAAACGGTAGCTAATACCGCATAACGTCGCAAGACCAAAGTGGGGGACCTTCGGGCCTCATGCCATCAGATGTGCCCAGATGGGATTAGCTAGTAGGTGAGGTAATGGCTCACCTAGGCGACGATCCCTAGCTGGTCTGAGAGGATGACCAGCCACACTGGAACTGAGACACGGTCCAGACTCCTACGGGAGGCAGCAGTGGGGAATATTGCACAATGGGCGCAAGCCTGATGCAGCCATGCCGCGTGTATGAAGAAGGCCTTCGGGTTGTAAAGTACTTTCAGCGAGGAGGAAGGCATTAAGGTTAATAACCTTAGTGATTGACGTTACTCGCAGAAGAAGCACCGGCTAACTCCGTGCCAGCAGCCGCGGTAATACGGAGGGTGCAAGCGTTAATCGGAATTACTGGGCGTAAAGCGCACGCAGGCGGTCTGTCAAGTCGGATGTGAAATCCCCGGGCTCAACCTGGGAACTGCATCCGAAACTGGCAGGCTAGAGTCTTGTAGAGGGGGGTAGAATTCCAGGTGTAGCGGTGAAATGCGTAGAGATCTGGAGGAATACCGGTGGCGAAGGCGGCCCCCTGGACAAAGACTGACGCTCAGGTGCGAAAGCGTGGGGAGCAAACAGGATTAGATACCCTGGTAGTCCACGCTGTAAACGATGTCGACTTGGAGGTTGTTCCCTTGAGGAGTGGCTTCCGGAGCTAACGCGTTAAGTCGACCGCCTGGGGAGTACGGCCGCAAGGTTAAAACTCAAATGAATTGACGGGGGCCCGCACAAGCGGTGGAGCATGTGGTTTAATTCGATGCAACGCGAAGAACCTTACCTACTCTTGACATCCAGAGAACTTAGCAGAGATGCTTTGGTGCCTTCGGGAACTCTGAGACAGGTGCTGCATGGCTGTCGTCAGCTCGTGTTGTGAAATGTTGGGTTAAGTCCCGCAACGAGCGCAACCCTTATCCTTTGTTGCCAGCGGTTCGGCCGGGAACTCAAAGGAGACTGCCAGTGATAAACTGGAGGAAGGTGGGGATGACGTCAAGTCATCATGGCCCTTACGAGTAGGGCTACACACGTGCTACAATGGCATATACAAAGAGAAGCGACCTCGCGAGAGCAAGCGGACCTCATAAAGTATGTCGTAGTCCGGATCGGAGTCTGCAACTCGACTCCGTGAAGTCGGAATCGCTAGTAATCGTGGATCAGAATGCCACGGTGAATACGTTCCCGGGCCTTGTACACACCGCCCGTCACACCATGGGAGTGGGTTGCAAAAGAAGTAGGTAGCTTAACCTTCGGGAGGGCGCTTACCACTTTGTGATTCATGACTGGGGTGAAGTCGTAACAAGGTAACCGTAGGGGAACCTGCGGTTGGATCACCTCCTTACCTAAAGAACCTGCCTTTGTAGTGCTCACACAGATTGTCTGATGAAAAGTAAATAGCAAGGCGTCTTGCGATTGAGACTTCAGTGTCCCCTTCGTCTAGAGGCCCAGGACACCGCCCTTTCACGGCGGTAACAGGGGTTCGAATCCCCTAGGGGACGCCACTTGCTGGTTTGTGAGTGAAAGTCGCCGACCTCAATATCTCAAAACAGGTTTTCGAACCTCGTTTGAGATATTTGCTCTTTAAAAATCTGGATCAAGCTGAAAATTGAAACGACGCACTGTTTCCTTTCTCCGTAATAAGAAAGGAAAAGCGGTGTGTTCGAGTCTCTCAAATTTTCACAACACGACCTGTTTTACGAAACAGCTTCGGGTTGTGAGGTTAAGCGACTAAGCGTACACGGTGGATGCCCTGGCAGTCAGAGGCGATGAAGGACGTGCTAATCTGCGATAAGCGTCGGTAAGGTGATATGAACCGTTATAACCGGCGATTTCCGAATGGGGAAACCCAGTGTGATTCGTCACACTATCGTTAAGTGAATACATAGCTTAACGAAGCGAACCGGGGGAACTGAAACATCTAAGTACCCCGAGGAAAAGAAATCAACCGAGATTCCCCCAGTAGCGGCGAGCGAACGGGGAACAGCCCAGAACCTGAATCAGTTTGTGTGTTAGTGGAAGCGTCTGGAAAGTCGCAGGGTACAGGGTGATACTCCCGTACACTAAAATGCACATTCTGTGAGTTCGAAGAGTAGGGCGGGACACGTGGTATCCTGTCTGAATATGGGGGGACCATCCTCCAAGGCTAAATACTCCTGACTGACCGATAGTGAACCAGTACCGTGAGGGAAAGGCGAAAAGAACCCCGGCGAGGGGAGTGAAACAGAACCTGAAACCGTGTACGTACAAGCAGTGGGAGCCTCTTTTATGGGGTGACTGCGTACCTTTTGTATAATGGGTCAGCGACTTATATTCTGTAGCAAGGTTAACCGTATAGGGGAGCCGCAGGGAAACCGAGTCTTAACTGGGCGTTAAGTTGCAGGGTATAGACCCGAAACCCGGTGATCTAGCCATGGGCAGGTTGAAGGTTGGGTAACACTAACTGGAGGACCGAACCGACTAATGTTGAAAAATTAGCGGATGACTTGTGGCTGGGGGTGAAAGGCCAATCAAACCGGGAGATAGCTGGTTCTCCCCGAAAGCTATTTAGGTAGCGCCTCGTGAACTCATCTTCGGGGGTAGAGCACTGTTTCGGCTAGGGGGTCATCCCGACTTACCAACCCGATGCAAACTACGAATACCGAAGAATGTTATCACGGGAGACACACGGCGGGTGCTAACGTCCGTCGTGAAGAGGGAAACAACCCAGACCGCCAGCTAAGGTCCCAAAGTCATGGTTAAGTGGGAAACGATGTGGGAAGGCACAGACAGCCAGGATGTTGGCTTAGAAGCAGCCATCATTTAAAGAAAGCGTAATAGCTCACTGGTCGAGTCGGCCTGCGCGGAAGATGTAACGGGGCTAAACCATGCACCGAAGCTGCGGCAGCGACACTCAGGTGTTGTTGGGTAGGGGAGCGTTCTGTAAGCCGTTGAAGGTGGCCTGTGAGGGTTGCTGGAGGTATCAGAAGTGCGAATGCTGACATAAGTAACGATAAAGCGGGTGAAAAGCCCGCTCGCCGGAAGACCAAGGGTTCCTGTCCAACGTTAATCGGGGCAGGGTGAGTCGACCCCTAAGGCGAGGCCGAAAGGCGTAGTCGATGGGAAACAGGTTAATATTCCTGTACTCGGTGTTACTGCGAAGGGGGGACGGAGAAGGCTATGTTGGCCGGGCGACGGTTGTCCCGGTTTAAGCATGTAGGCGGAGAGTTTAGGTAAATCCGGACTCTTATTCAACGCTGAGGTGTGATGACGAGGCACTACGGTGCTGAAGTAACAAATGCCCTGCTTCCAGGAAAAGCCTCTAAGCATCAGGTAACATCAAATCGTACCCCAAACCGACACAGGTGGTCAGGTAGAGAATACCAAGGCGCTTGAGAGAACTCGGGTGAAGGAACTAGGCAAAATGGTGCCGTAACTTCGGGAGAAGGCACGCTGATGGTAAGTGAAGTGACTTGCTCACGGAGCTGAAATCAGTCGAAGATACCAGCTGGCTGCAACTGTTTATTAAAAACACAGCACTGTGCAAACACGAAAGTGGACGTATACGGTGTGACGCCTGCCCGGTGCCGGAAGGTTAATTGATGGGGTTATCCGCAAGGAGAAGCTCTTGATCGAAGCCCCGGTAAACGGCGGCCGTAACTATAACGGTCCTAAGGTAGCGAAATTCCTTGTCGGGTAAGTTCCGACCTGCACGAATGGCGTAATGATGGCCAGGCTGTCTCCACCCGAGACTCAGTGAAATTGAACTCGCTGTGAAGATGCAGTGTACCCGCGGCAAGACGGAAAGACCCCGTGAACCTTTACTATAGCTTGACACTGAACATTGAGCCTTGATGTGTAGGATAGGTGGGAGGCTTTGAAGCGTGGACGCCAGTCTGCGTGGAGCCAACCTTGAAATACCACCCTTTAATGTTTGATGTTCTAACGTAGACCCGTGATCCGGGTTGCGGACAGTGTCTGGTGGGTAGTTTGACTGGGGCGGTCTCCTCCCAAAGAGTAACGGAGGAGCACGAAGGTTAGCTAATCCTGGTCGGACATCAGGAGGTTAGTGCAATGGCATAAGCTAGCTTGACTGCGAGCGTGACGGCGCGAGCAGGTGCGAAAGCAGGTCATAGTGATCCGGTGGTTCTGAATGGAAGGGCCATCGCTCAACGGATAAAAGGTACTCCGGGGATAACAGGCTGATACCGCCCAAGAGTTCATATCGACGGCGGTGTTTGGCACCTCGATGTCGGCTCATCACATCCTGGGGCTGAAGTAGGTCCCAAGGGTACGGCTGTTCGCCGTTTAAAGTGGTACGCGAGCTGGGTTTAGAACGTCGTGAGACAGTTCGGTCCCTATCTGCCGTGGGCGCTGGAGAATTGAGGGGGGCTGCTCCTAGTACGAGAGGACCGGAGTGGACGCATCACTGGTGTTCGGGTTGTCATGCCAATGGCATTGCCCGGTAGCTAAATGCGGAAAAGATAAGTGCTGAAAGCATCTAAGCACGAAACTTGCCCCGAGATGAGTTCTCCCTGACTCCTTGAGAGTCCTGAAGGAACGTTGAAGACTACGACGTTGATAGGTCGGGTGTGTAAGCGTAGCGATACGTTGAGCTAACCGATACTAATGAACCGTGAGGCTTAACCTTACAACGCCAAAGCTGTTTGGTGTGATGAATTTGAGAGATTTTCAGCTGATACAGATTAACTGACAGGCCTGATGGCGTGTTGGTAACAGAATTTGCCTGGCGGCAATAGCGCGGTGGTCCCACCTGACCCCATGCCGAACTCAGAAGTGAAACGCCGTAGCGCCGATGGTAGTGTGGGGTCTCCCCATGTGAGAGTAGGGAACTGCCAGGCATCAAATAAAGCAAAAGGCTCAGTCGAAAGACTGGGCCTTTTGCTTTATCTGTTGTTTGTCGGTAAGCGCTCTCCTGAGGAGGACAAATCCGCCGGGAGCGGATTTGAACGTTGCGCAGCAACGGCCCGGAGGGGGGCGGGCAGGACGCCCGCCATCAACTGCCAGGCATCAAATAAACAAAGAAACCTCATGCGCAAGCATGGGGTTTTTTTGTTGTCTGCGGTTCATGAAAAGTGACCGGATGCCGCCCGGATCGGGGGCCGCGTACCGCGATCCCTGACCCTTCAGCCGCTAAAACATCGGCGGATTCGGAGCAACAGGCCGCAGAATGCCCGCCATAAACTGCCTGGCATCAATCAAGCCTTCCCTGAAACCATCGGCTGAAACTAACAAGAGCCGAATGCCGCCCGGATCTCCCCGTACTCTTCTGATAAGAACAGTCCCTTCGCACCCCTGATGCTATATTTAAAATATAAACCAGCTATGTTTTAAATATAAAACCCCGGTTTTTAATTAATTCTCTGAATATCTTTAATTCACTCCTGAATTATATTTAATTAATATTATCAATTATTTACAAAATAACGCTTCGCTATTCCAGACGTAAAATCGTAATAACTGGACTTTGCCAATAAAATGATTTACTGTCCTTAACACTTTGTTAACTTGATCGGGTTCGGATTAACCGAATTGTGATATAAAATATCAAGCGTACTGCCGATATTAATGCCTGTTTCGGTCACTCCCGGGGCTAAATAACCCCTGTCACCGGGTGGCAATATGAGAATATAAATGAAAATCCTGCTTGGCTGGCCCCCTTTGCGCCGGCTCACTCGCTACGTACAAGAACGCCTTACCTTTTTGGTCCTGCTCTGCTGGCCGGCAATTATCTGGCTGGCGTGTCGCGTCTGCGTCTGGCTGGCCGATAGCGCCTATATGCTGATGGATAAGCCGTTAAGCGACTCGTTTACCGTCTATCTGCAGCCGCTGATGACCTTCGGCACGCTGGTCCGCATCTCGGTGAGCTGGGTCGTGCTGCTGTTCATTCTGTTTAGCATGGCGATGGGCTTTACCTGGCTGCTGCGCCGCGTGATAAACAGCAAAAAATAGTCTACCGGCCGCCTAAGGTGACGGCCGGTACGGCTCATTCACGCCATCGCGCCGATGGTCTTACGAAAACGCAGCAGGGCGATGGCAAAAAACGCTGCGCCAATCGCCATCAGGGTTAAAAACTGCGGCCAGACGATGGCAAAGCCGGCACCGCGATACAGAATCGCCTGCGCGAGGCTGACGAAGTGGGTGGTCGGCATGGTTAACATAATATCCTGTACCGCCTGGGGCATGCTTTCCCGCGGGGTTGAGCCGCCTGAAAGCATCTGCAGCGGCAGCAGTACGAGGATCATCAGCAGCCCCAGCTGCGGCATCGAGCGCGCTACCGTTCCCATAAAGATCCCGATGGAGGTGGTTGCGAACAGGCTCAGGGCCACGCCCAGTATAAAAAGCGGGATCGAGCCTTCAATCGGTACCTGCAGCACCCCCTGAACCATCAGCAGCAGCGAAAGCCCCGAAACGACCAGCACCACCAGCCCCATCGACCAGATTTTTGCCAGCATAATTTCAAACGGCGTCACCGGCATAACCAGCAGGTGTTCGACCGTGCCGTGCTCCCGCTCGCGGATCAGCGCCGAGCCGGTCAGCACGATCGCCAGCATGGTGATGTTGTTGATGATGGCCATGACCGCGCCAAAGCGCTCCTGCTCAAGATTGGGGTTAAAGCGCATGCGCACCGCCAGCTCGACCGGTAGAGTGGCGTTATCCCGATAGCGGGCAACGAAGCCGTTCACCTCCCCGCTGATAATATTCTGGATATAGCCATTGCCGGTAAACGCCTGGCTCATCCGCGTGGCGTCGACGTTAACCTGTATTTCCGGCTGCCGCCCGGCGAGCACGTCGCGCTGAAAGTTGGGGGGAATATTAATGGCAAAGGTATAGTTCCCGGCATCCAGACCGGCATCCATCTCATCTTCGTTAATCAGCTCCGGCGGTAAAAACCACGGCCGATAAAAGCCGTTGATAATACGCGAAGAGAGCTGCGATTTATCCATGTCGGCAATCGCCACAGGCGCCAGATGCAGCGAGCCTGGCATCACGGTCGCAGAGGAATAGACCGACACGGTAAAGGCGAAGAGGATTAAGGTCAGCATCGCCTTATCGCCGAGCAGGCTGCGCAGCTCCTTGACGCCGAGATGATAAATATTGCGTAATCCGCGCATCATCCCTCCTGTTTTTTCAGCAGCCACACGCTGAGGCCGAGCACCAGCGGAACGGCAATCAGCAGCGGTATAAAGGACGCCCACAGATCCGTCAGGCTCAGGGCTTTTGAGAAGGTGCCGCGGGCGATGGTCAGAAAATGGCTGGTCGGGTAGATCTGACCAATCCAGCGGCCGGGCCCCTCCAGCGACGCGACCGGGTCAATCATGCCGGAAAACTGGGTGGCCGGTATCAGCGTAATAATGGCGGTGCCGAAGATGGCCGCAATCTGGCTTTTCATAAAGGTGGAGATCAGCAGCCCCAGCCCGGTGGCGATGGTGACATAGAGCAGCGCCGCCAGGGTCAGGGTCAGAAAGCTGCCCTTATGCGCCACGCCAAACACCAACACCGACAGCGCGCACAGCAGGAAAAAGTTAAACATTCCCAGCACGATATAGGGCAGCTGCTTGCCGAGCAGAAACTCGCTGCGGGTGGTCGGGGTGACGTACAGATTAATGATTGAGCCAAGCTCTTTTTCACGTACCACGCTCAGCGCGCTGAGCATCGCCGGGATCATCATCAGCAGCAGCGGGATCACCGCCGGAACGATAGCCGGCAGGCTTTTCACGTCCGGGTTATAGCGATAGCGCGTCTCGATGGATATCAGCGACGTATCGCGGGCGGGAGAGGCCTGCCGCCCGGCCATCTCCTGTAGCCATGCCAGATGCATGGCCTGAACGTAGCCGCGCACCGTCTCGGCACGATTAGGCATGGCGCCGTCCACCCAGACGCCAATTTTCACCGGCGTGCCGCGGGCAATATCGCGGCCAAAATGAGGCGGGATTTCAACGGCCACCGCCAGCTCGCCGCTGCGCATCCGCCGGTCCAGTTCGTCATAGCTCTGCAGCGGCGGCTGCTCAATAAAGTAGCGCGAGCCGGCAATATTCTGCGACCAGCCCTGGCTGCTGAGGGTCTGGTCGCGATCGAGCACCGCGAAGCGCAGATCTTCCACGTCCATGCTGATGCCGTATCCCATGATGAACATCAGAATAACGGTACCCAGCAGGGCCAGGGTCGATCGTACCGGATCGCGCCGCAGCTCCAGCGCCTCGCGCCGGCTGTAGCTAAAGAGCCGTCCAGGGCTGAACGCCTGCTGTGCCGCCGTCGTCACGGACGAAGCGCTAGCCGGCGGAGCGGGCGCTGTTTCAGCAACGGGCTGCTGAGCATCCTGCAGCCAGCCGATAAACGCCTCTTCAAGCGTTGCCGCACCGCGCTGGGCCACCAGCGCCTGTGGGCTATCGCTGGCCAGCACCTTCCCGGCATGCATCAGCGAAATACGATCGCAGCGCTCGGCTTCGTTCATAAAGTGGGTCGAGATAAAAATGGTCACCCGATCCTGACGAGCGAGATCGACCATCAGCTGCCAGAACATATCCCTGGCGACCGGATCGACGCCGGAAGTTGGCTCATCGAGGATCAACATTTCCGGGCGATGGATCACCGCCACGGCGAGAGAGAGCCGCTGACGAATACCCAGCGGCAGAGCGGCGGGCAGGGTATCTTCGACCTCCGTTAACATAAAGCGCTGGCTCATTTCCGCCACCCGAGCGGGGATCTCGCCATCCGGGATGTGGAATAAGCGGGCGTGCAGCTCGAGGTTCTGCCTGACGGTCAGCTCGCTGTAGAGGGAGAAGGCCTGCGACATGTAGCCGACGCGGCGGCGGGTTTCGATATCCTTCGGATCGACCGGCTGACCGAATAGCCAGGCCTCGCCTTCGCTGGCGGGCAGCAGGCCGGTAAGCATCTTCATGGTGGTTGATTTACCGCAGCCGTTTGAGCCGAGGAAACCAAAAATCTCGCCGCGGGCGATACGGAGATTCACGCGATCGACCGCCACGAAGCTGCCAAAGCGCATGGTCAGGTCGCGGGCCTCAATCGCGATGTCATCATCCTGCGCGCTGCGCGGCGGGATGATCACCTCTTTGTGCGCCTCGCGCTGGGCTTCCGGCAGCAGGGCGATAAACGCCTGCTCCAGCGTCTGGCTGCGGGTTTGCGCTTTGAGCTCTTCGGCGCTGCCGGTCGCCAGCACTTCCCCGGCGTTCATCGCCACCAGCCAGTCGAAGCGCTCCGCTTCTTCCATATAGGCCGTTGCCACCAGCACGCTCATCTCCGGCTGGCGCCGGCGAATGCTGTCAATCAGCTCCCAGAACTGGGCGCGCGAAAGCGGATCGACGCCGGTGGTGGGCTCATCAAGGATCAGCAGCTGCGGATCGTGGATCAGGGCGCAGCACAGGCCGAGCTTCTGCTTCATCCCGCCGGACAGCTTCCCGGCAGGACGGTCGCGGAAAGGGGCCAGCCCGGTGCTGTGCAGGAGCTCATCGATGCGGTTCTCGCGCTCGGCCTTGTTGTGACCGAATAGCCGGGCAAAGAAATCGACGTTTTCATACACCGACAGGGTGTGATAGAGGTTTTTGCCCAGCCCCTGCGGCATCCAGGCGATTTTGGGGCAGACATCCCGCCGATGCCGGGGGTCGCGCATATCGCCGCCGAGGACCATCACGTTGCCCTGTTCAATCGCCCGCGCCCCGGAAATCAGCGACAGCAGGCTGGATTTGCCGACGCCGTCAGGGCCAATCAGGCCCACCATCCGACGAGCGGGAATGCTTAGCGTGATATCCCGCAGCGCGACGGTGGCGCCAAAGCGCTGGCCAACGTGTTCCAGCAGGGCGACCGGTGGGTAAGTATCCTGCTGAGAGCCTCTCATTGCGGCAACCTCACCGTGAGCGTATCGGGCCAGGCCTGCTGGCTATCCAGGCGAACGTATGCCATGCCGGGCAGGCCGGTTTTGACATACTCCAGGTGCTGCTCCAGCAGCTCCGGCGGAATGCGGGCCTTCACGCGGAACATCAGCTTCAGGCGCTCATCGCTGGTTTCTACCGTTTTCGGCGTAAACTGCGCGACGCTGGCGACAAAGCTGATATGGGCGGGAACGACCATGTTTGGCGCTGCGTCCAGCACGATGCGCGCCTCGCTGCCCAGCGCCAGCAGGCCAGCCTGTTCGGTGGGCAGGAAGAAGGTCATATAGACATCGGAGAGGTCGACCATATTCAGTACCCGGCCGCCGGCGGCCAGGACTTCGCCCGGCTCGGCGACGCGATACTGAATTCGGCCGTCGCGCGGTGCTTTGAGCTCGCTATCGTCGATATCGGCGAGGATGCGTCGCTCCGTCGCCTGCGCGGCATCGACGCGAGTTTGTGCCTGAATAATGCTGGTGCGGGCGGCTTCAATTGCCGCCTTCGCCGCAGACACCTGGGCTCTGGCGGATTCGAGCGCCGCCCTGGCGCTTTCCGCTGCCGCCTGGTCATCGTCGAGCTGCTGGGCCGAAACCGCGCCGCGCTGCGACAGCGCGCTGGAGCGCACGTGCCGTTTGGCGGTGGAGTTGAGCTCCGCCTGCCGCTGTTTGACCACCGCCTCGGTGGCGCGCATTTCGCTTTGCCGCTGATCCAGCAGCGCTTTCGCAGCGGCGACCGCGCTTTCAGCCTCTTTGATCTGAGCGGCCGCCTCAAGGCGCTGTTCGTTAAGCACCCGAATATCCATCCGCGCCAGCACCTCGCCCTTGCGAACGAACTGCCCCTCTTTGACCAGAATGGCGTCGATACGCCCGGCGGTTTTGCTGGCGATATCCACCTCGGTGGCTTCGATCCTGCCGTTGCTGCCGGCAAAACCCTGCGGAAGTCCCGGCGGACGCAGCGCCCATACTATCAGGGCGGCGATTACCGCCAGCAGGCCGACAAGGCACCAGGCCCAGTGCTGTTTGATTTTGTCCATACGCTACTCGCTCTGTTCCATATTGCTGAGTGATGCGCGCTTCTGTCCTCCGCCATACGGAGCATTCTCTCTTTGAAAGACAGGGGAGTGGAGGGGCAAGGCCGACCGGCGCGCGGATCCAGCTGCGCGGCTAACCGGTGAGAAAGATGTGCTACGAATGTGGTCATCATCAGCAATCCTGGCCTTAAATGAAACACGCATAAATATAGCTACTGTCTATGGGATACTAGCATTTGTATTGAGTATGTCCATACGATAAGTGTGGGATGTTGACGCCGCGTCGCCAACCGTCCGCCGGCGGCCTGGCGTAAAGCAGATTGCTGCATTTTCAATCTGGTTGGTCATAGCTAACTGTTGTATGATTTGCGGCCCTGAAAAGAGACAAACGTCAGCGAGTGCTTTATTCAATGAAAGATGAAAGCAAAAAATATATCGCGGTTATTTTTAAGGAATGGCTGCCGCTGCACGACAGCCTGACGCCGGAAGTAAAGGCGGTGCTTAATAATATTGCCGCCGAGCAGGCTGAAGCGCTGGCGGCCCGCTTTTATGACTTTATTTTTCAGGACCCGGATATTGCCAGGCACCTTACCTATGACCTGGTTCAGGAGCGTCTGAGCCGCTCGCTGGCCGGCTGGGTCAAAGACATTTTGACCTGCGAGAGGGACGGCCTGCAGGCGCTGGCGGAACGGCAATACCATATTGGCAGCATTCACTCGCGGATCGGCATTCCTGCCGAGGCCGTGCTGCGCGGTGCCAGGCAGCTCAAGGCCGGGGTTATCGAATATATTCGCGACAGCGCGATAGACCGCCAAACCGGCGTGGCCGCGATCTACTATGCGATTATGGCGTTTAATATGGCGATCGAGATGATGTGCCATGCCTACACTCTGTCGCACTATCGGGCCACCAAAAACGAAGAGGCCTATCGCCTGTACAGTCTGATGGATAACGTACCGATGGAGTACGGTAAACAGCAGGCCGCGCTCTCCGGCTGGGAAAATACCGTTATTTTTAATATCGTTAGCGAAAATAAAAACGATATTAACGCCACGTTATTATCTGAATCCGAATTTGGCCTGTGGTTCCGTCATAAATGCGTGCGCTATTTTAATAAGAACGCGCAGATGGAAGAGATTGGCGGATTAATCGCTGAGGTCGATAACCTAATTAGCGGCTGGAAAGCAACGGATAGCCATACGGGATATAAAGAGACGCAAAACCTGCTGCAGGGCATTCATATTCATTGCCAGCAGATCGACAGCCAGCTGGGGGTGATTTTTAGCAGCCTGACGCAAATGCAAAACGGCAAAGACGCCCTCACCAGCCTGCTCAACCGTCGCTATCTGCCGGTGGTCCTCAAGCATGAGGTCACGCTCGCCATCGAGTATGAGCGGCCGATGACGGTGGCGATCGTCGATATCGACCATTTTAAAGAGATTAACGATAGCTGGGGCCACCAGGTGGGCGACCGGGCGATTAAGCACGTTGCCGATCTGCTCAGCGATAATATCCGCTCCAGCGACTATATCTTCCGCTACGGTGGCGAAGAGTTTCTGCTGGTGCTGGTGGAAACCGGTGCCCACGAGGCCCACGTGCTCCTTGAGCGCCTGCGCAAAAATATCAGCCAGCTCGCCTTCAACGTGGGCGGCGAGACCGAAATCGCCATTACCGCCAGCATCGGTTACGCCATCCATACCGGCCACCCTGATTACAACCTGCTGCTGCGCGACGCCGATAGCGCGCTCTATGCCGCCAAGCGCGACGGACGCAACTGCGTGAAGATGCATGAAGGCGGCAGCGGCGGCTAAGCCGTTTGCCGGCGAAGCGCGATGGCGCAAGCCCGAAGCCTCTTCGCTCAGAACAGTATCGGCAGTCCCAGACCCCGTTTCACCTCATGCAGCGTCTGCTGCGTGAGGCCGTTCGCCCGCTCGCTGCCCTGACGCAGCAGTTCCAGCAGCATACCTTTATCGGCAATAAACCGCGCCCGTCGTTCGCGGATCGGCGCCAGCAGCGTCTGCAAACACGCCTCCAGCGCGTCTTTACACTGCCGGTCGCCCAGTCCGCCACGCTGATAGTGCGCCTTCATTTCGGCAACCAGCGGCTTATCGGGGTGGAAGGCATCGAGATAGGTAAAGACAACGTTACCTTCCACCCGACCCGGGTCGGCAACGCGCAGGTGGTCCGGGTCGGTATACATGGCGCTGACCGCGCGATGGATCTCCTCTTCGCTGGCCGAAAGCGTCAGCGTATTGCCCAGCGATTTTGACATTTTTGCGCTGCCGTCAACGCCCGGCAGGCGACCGACCTCGCTGAGCAGCGCCCTGCAGTGCTGCAGCACCGGCGCCGTCGTCAGGCTATTCATCTTATGTACGATTTCGTTGGTCTGTTCGATCATCGGCAGCTGATCGTCGCCGACCGGCACCAGCCCCGCCTTAAAGGCGGTGATATCGGCGGCCTGGCTGATGGGGTAGGCCAGAAACCCCACCGGCAGCGAGCGGGCGAAGCCTTTCTGCGCAATTTCATGCTTGACGGTGGGATTGCGCTCGACGCGGGCAACGGTGACGATATTCATGTACAGGGCGCTCAGCTCCGACAGCGCCGGGAGGGCCGACTGCAGGCAAATCGTGGTTTTCTGCGGATCGATGCCGACGGCCAGATAGTCGGCCATCACTTCAAAGATATTGCTGCTTATCTTTTGCGGGTTGCTGCCGTTGTCCGTTAATCCCTGCAGGTCGGCGACCAGAATAAACTGCTGGTGGTCATGCTGCAGCTGCACGCGCTGGCGCAGCGACCCCACGTAATGGCCGAGGTGCAGCTGGCCGGTCGGGCGATCGCCGGTAAGAATGGTGTGGTTTGCGTTCATCAGAAACTCCTTACGATGCGGTTAAGCCGAAAGGCGCTGCTGAGAAATGACAAAGCCGCCTTCCGGCGGCTTTGAAATGGAAACGTGAATCGTGCCGCCTTTATGAAGGCAGCCACCAGCGAAGGGAGCGGGTAACGACAACGTTTCTGTTCATCGGACTATCCTGCCACGAAACGGGCGTCGGGTAAACCCGCGCCCCGCGAGCGTTACATCGTAGAGAAGACGTTCATGATGATGCCGCCGGAGATAATCAGCACCATCGCAAAGATGGCCGGCAGATCCGGCTTCTGCTTGTAGAGGATCATGGAGCAGATGGTGACGCCGACGATACCAAAGCCGCACCACAGCGAGTAGGCCACGCCCACCGGGATGGTGCTCATCGCGCGGGTGAGGGCGAAATAGCACAGCCCGTAGGCGCAGACCACCAGCACCGACGGCGCCAGTTTGCTAAAGCCGTTGGTCTTTTTGATCATCGAGGTGCCGGTGATTTCGGAGCCGATTGACAGCGCCAGCCATAAAAATCCGAGATTAAACATATGCTATTCCTTTCAGTTAGTTGGCGATTTTTTTGTCGAGAGGCGTAACCGGCTCGGCGGGCGCGGCGGTGCTCTCCTCGCTGCCCATTTTCGAGAACAGGTTCATGATGACGATGCCGCTGGCGATAACCGCCATGCCGATAATGGCCGCGGTATCCGGATGCTGGCCGTAAAAGGCCATGCCCAGGGTGGAAACGACGAGGATGCCGGTGCCGGACCAGGTGGCGTACGCCAGGCCGACGGGGATATCTTTCACCGCGCGGGAGAGCGAGTAGTAGCAGGTGCAGTAGAGAACAATCAGCAGCGCGAGCAGCATCATTTTGGTTGAGCCTTCGCTGCTGCCGAACATTTTAAGCGTCGAAGTGGCTGAGGTTTCGGAGAGGATAACCAGCAGCATCCATAGCCAACATTTTGTTTTAGAAGACATAATAAACTCCGGGTCTATTTATTAAGGTAAGGTTCTTTTTTTCTGTTTTTCAAAAAATCGATGGCGGCATCGGTCAGCTCGGCATCGGGCGCGGCGGCTAGCGCTGGATTATTCACGACGTCCGTGACGGTAAGATAACGCCGCGTCGCGTTCACCGGCGGCGGCGCTGCGCTACCCGACGTCAGCCGCTCCAGCAGCTCGTTCATATCGCACAGGGTGACGCCGCACTCCGTCAGGCGGGCCAGCGTCGCACGCATCTGCCCGGCGTAGGCCGAGCGGGTCGCCGCGCCGTACAGCTGATTGAGCTCGCTATCGGGATCGCAGTGGTAGCGCAGCGCCAGCACCGGCAGGCCGCTAAGCAGCGCCTCGTGCAGGCGTCTGGCGAACGGGCTGTGCAGGCTGCCGTTCGCCAGATCGGCCGCCAGCGGATAGTCGAGAAACGGCACGATCGCCGCGCGCCAGGCCATTGCCGGCAGCGCCTCCTGCCAGGCTGACGGCGGGATGATTGCGCCGGTTTCCTGCCAGCATGCGGCGTCCGGGATACCTTCGTCCAGAGCGATATGCAGCGGCAGCCCGCAGGCCGCCAGGCGGCGACGGATCGCCTGCCGGTAGCCGTCGGCGGCGGTGACCATCACCAGAACCGGCGGCTGCAGCCGGTGGATAATCCGCGTTACCAGGCGTTCGATCTCTTCGTCGGTCATGGCCGGTCTCCGTTAAGCGGGCTGGGTGATGACGACCTGGGCGCCGTTTTTCAGTCCGGCGGCGTTGGCCTCTTCGGTATCGATGTGGAACTCAAGCGCAAAATCATCGCGCACCCGAACCACCACCTCATCAAACGTCAGCCGGCGCTCGCCATTGCTGCGGACGCTGACCTTCTGCCCGTTGCTGACGTTCAGCCGGCGGGCGTCCTGCGGCGACATATGAATATGCCGCCAGGCGCAGATCACCTGCGAACGAAGCTCAACATGGCCCGCCGGGCCGATCAGCAGCGCGCTGCCGGCGTTCTCCAACTGGCCGGACTCGCGCACCGGCGCCCTGATACCGAGAGTGAAGCAGTCGGCGCGGGAAATTTCCAGCTGGCTGCAGGGCCGGGTGGGGCCGAGGACGCGCACCTGGGTCAGCGAGCCCTTCGGCCCGACCACGGTGACGCACTCTTCGGCGGCGAACTGCCCCGGCTGACGCAGCGGCTTCAGCGGGGTTAGCGCGTAGCCCTTGCCGAACAGCGCCTCGACATCCTGCTGTGCCAGATGAACGTGGCGGTTAGAGATGCCGACCGGGATCTCCGGGGCGACGCGGCTCAGGCGGGCGGCAATTTTTTCATGGAGCAGAGCGTCGATCATGCCTTCTTCCCTCTCCTCTGCGCGGCGTTTTTATCTTCCGCCTGGTCCGCTGCCGGCTGTGCGGCGTAGGGCGCGGCCGGCTCTTTTTCTTGTGGCGGGAGCGAGGCGTCGGCTTTAGCCGCCGGTGCCTCGGCCTGAGCGGCAGGACGCGACGGGCGGCCTTTTAATTTACCCAGCGCATCGACCACGCTGCGTTCCGGACGGGCGATGACCAGCGAGCCGACGACCTGGCCCGCGGCGACGACCTCGACGCCGCGCTCAATCGCGGTGTGGATGGCGCTGATTTCGCCTTCAAAGCAGACGCTGACCAGCCCCGAGCCGATTTTACGGTAGCCGATGCAGCTTACGCCTGCGGCTTTGCAGGCGGCGTCGACGGCCTGAATGGCGGCGACCAGCCCTCGCGTTTCAATTACGCCTAAACTTTTCATTGTCAGCTCCTGTTAATGGCGGACTAAACGAATATCAAAATCAAACTGCGCGAAGAACGTTTCCAGCTGATCTAACTCTTCGGGCGAATAAGACGGGTCCTGAGTAATCGGGTACGGCATATCCAGGCGTTCATATTTTTTACGCCCCAGCTGGTGGTACGGCAGCATATCGATGCGGCGGATATTTCCGCGCTTCGCCAGGTTCTGTACGTAATCAATGGCGCCGGTAATGGCTTCCCAGGAGTCGTTATATCCGCGCACCAGCGGCATCCTGACAATCACGTTGGCGCCGGAATCCACCAGCCACTCCAGGTTGCGGCGGATCCCTTCGTTGCCAATGCCGAATAACGCTTTATGGTGCGCGCTATTGATCTGCTTAATATCGAATAAGAAGGTGTCGGTGACCGGCGCAAGCTTCTGATAATTAGCCAGCGGGGTGGTGCCCTGGGTTTCGACAGCGGTATTGAGCATCATTTTTTTGCATTCGCTAAATAAGGCGACGGCAAAATCGGTCTGCAGGCTCATTTCGCCACCGCCGATGGTCACGCCGCCGCCGGAGGCGATATAAAAATCGTAATCCTGCATGATTATCTCCATCAGCTCGCTGACGGTGACGTCTTTACCCATAATATCCAGCGCGTTCTGGGTGCAAATCTCTTCGCATTTACGACAGCCGATGCAGTCCTTATTGCGGTCGACGAAGTGCTTCATGGCGCCGTTTTCTTCCGCCCGGTAGTGAATTCCCGCCGGACAGACGCTGACGCAGTCGCCGCAGTTAACGCATTTATCCTGCGAGAACATCACCTGAAACTGGCTGGTAAGCCCTTCCGGGTTCGCGCACCACGGGCAGCGGATATTGCAGCCTTTGAAAAAAACCAGCGTGCGAATACCGTCCCCGTCGTAGATCGAATACTTCTGTATATTGAAGATGCGCCCGGTTAATTCTTGTGTTGCGATCACGCTTGCCTCCTCCCCGTCCTCTTTCGAGCCGTAAATGCGTTGGTCGCGCCTGTTCACCCCAGTCACATCGCTATCTATGCGCCTGGGATGTACGGGCGTACCGCTTTTCTACAACTCGACATTGCTGGGGGAAAATGTCTTTAAATTAGAACTTTTCAATCACCGTACGGCTGATGATTTCGTCCTGAACTTCTTTGCACAGCTCGACGAAGTAGGCGCTGTAGCCCGCCACGCGGACGATCAGGTCGCGGTATTTTTCCGGCTCCTGCTGCGCTTTTTTCAGCACTTCGTTATCGACGTAGCTGAACTGCATCTGGCCGTTGCCGAGAATCGATGCGGTACGCAGCAGCGTGATCAGGCCATGGCGTCCTTCCGGCGTATCCAGCAACCCTTTGAGGAATTTGAAGTTGTGCACCATACCGATGTTCATGGTCTCCACGTTCATCTTGCTGACCGACTTGATTATCGCCGTCGGACCCTGCTTATCGGCGCCCTGCGTCGGGCTGATACCGTCCGAGAGCGGCATCCACGCCAGGCGACCGTTCGGCGTGGCGTTGGTCAGCTCGCCGATCGGCGTGTTGTTGGAGATCGACAGGGTGCCGTGGCTGAGGGTGGAGTAGAGCATCTGGTATTTACGGCACTCGCGCTCGGTCCATTCGGTGATATCCAGCGCGTACTGGTCAACGTAGTTATCGTCGTTGCCGTACTTCGGCGCGTTCAGGCAGTCGCGGCGCAGCCCTTCGAAGCCTACAAAGTTCGCCAGCATCGCATCGCGGATCTGCTCGAGGGTATATTTTTTATCTTCATATACCAGCTTGCGGATCGCGGCGAGGGAGTCGACGTAGGTCGCCAGGCCCGAGAAGATCAGCCCCGGCCCGTGGTTGACCATCGCGCCGCCGGCCGCCACGTCTTTACCGCTCTCCATGCAGCCTTCCACCAGCAGCGACATCAGCGGCTTCGGCGCCACGTCGCGGTGCACGCGCTGGCTGATCACCGTGCCGATTGCCGACAGGCGCACGATATGGGCAATCTGTTTTTTCACCGCCGCGTCGAAGGCTTCGAAGGTGTGTAGGTCGCGCAGGTCGCCGGTATCCAGCCCCTGATAGCTATCGAACAGCACCATCCGGCCGCGGTTCAGCACGAACTCGATGGCGATGGGCCACTGGGTGTAGCCGGTGGAGGTCCACTGGTAGATGCGGCCCGATTTCTGCGGCTCGACGCAGCCCATCAGGCAGTAGTCGCGGGCGTCTTCAAAATCGAAGCCTTTACGCAGCATCATCTTGATATGGGAGTCATCGAAGTGGCAGGCCGGGAAGCCCATACCCGCCTTCACCACGTCGACGATTTTTTCCATGTACTTCTGCGGCGACTGGTTGTGAATGCGGCAGGCCAGCGACGGTTGGTAAACCTTCACGAAGCGCACGGCGTCCATAATCAGATAGGTAAGATCGTTGCAGGCGTCGCCGCCGGTACGCTTCTGGCCGCCGACGGTCAGGTTGATAAACGGCTGATAGCCGGCGAAATATTTCGCCCCCAGCTCGCTGGACATCCACATCAGCTCGGCGCACTTGATAATAAAGGCCTGCATCATCTCCAGCGCAGCGTCGTGGGTCAGGCGCCCTTCGCGAATATCGGCCTCAAACATCGGGTAGCAGTACTGGTCAACGCGGCCGAGGGAGAGGCCGGTCTGGTTCTCTTCGACTTCGAACAGCGACTCCACGGTCCAGATGCTCTGCAGCGCTTCCTGCAGGGTTTTCGGCGGGTTGGCCGGCACGTTCTGGTTAACCTCGGCGATGGTCAGCAGCTCGGCGCGACGCTGGGCGTTTTGCTCCCTTGCCGCCAGCTCCCGGGCGTGGGCGGCGATGCGGTGGGAGTAGTTAATGACGCCTTCACAGGTTTCGATCGCCGCCTTGTAGTAGTAAATGCGGTCGATATCTTCCGGGTTCTCCATGCTCAGCTGCTCGAGGCGGGCCTGGGCATCGGCCTTAATGCCGTTCATCCCTTTGGTGAACAGCAGAACGTCGTAGCCCGGACAGGTATCGCCCCCGCCGTTGATCTGGTGATAGGAGAGGTCGCTGACGAAGGTCTCACCGCTGAACGCCCAGACGCCGGCTTCGCGATATTGCGCTTCGCAAATCTCATCCAGCGAACGGCCTTCCCAGAACGGGACGATCTCCTCGCGGATGGTTTTTTTATCTTCTTCGCTGATCTCAAACGGATCCTGCGGGCGGGTGCTCATGGTGTCGAGCTCGTCGCGCACCCAGCGCCAGGCGATATCCGGCGAGAAGGCGCCCGCGCGCGGCTTGCCGCACGGATGGCCGACGATCAGCTCGTCATCCTGAATCAGGATCGGCGCGGTTTCGCAGGCGTGGCGGAACGCTTTGGCGCGCAGCAGAATGGTCGGCATGCCCGGGTTGGCTTTGACCACTTCGGTAAAGGCCAGCGCGCGGTAGATGGAGACGCTCGGGCGCACGGTCAGGTAGTGGTTACGCAGGCGCTGCATGCGCGGGGTCAGGCCTTCCATCGCCGGGGTATCGGCGCAGGCGGCGAACGGGGCGGCGGAGATCTGCTGCGCGCCGCGGAACAGGCGCACCGGCAGGTTCAGCGCGCTGAGGTTGTGCTGGGCGCTGAGGAACATCGCAGAGAGCGCATTGATATTGGCGTTCTCAAGGCTCGCGCCGTGCAGCAGGGCGTCAAACATCGGGTAGCCGTCAATGGCGCAGGCGGCGCGGACTTCGCTCAGCTCCGCCAGCTTGAACCACAGGCATTCGACGATCTCATAGGCCTGCTGGGGCGTCAGGGCGCCGCTATCGATATCGCGCTGGTACCACGGCAGCAGGGCCTTATCGGCGCCTTCCGGGTTCACCGCATAGCTGCCGTTATCGAGCTGCAGCGCGAGCTGGAACAGATAAAAGGCCTGGCAGGCTTCTTTAAAATTGCGCGCCGGGTGGGCCGGAACCTGGTGCAGGATGGCGGCGCTGTCGCGCAGCTCGCTCTGGCGATAAGCGTTGCCTTCGCCGGCGGCCAGGGTCTCCGCGCTGTTAGCCAGATTTTGTGCCAGCGTCAGCAGCCCGTCGCAGGCGTAAATCGCCGCGCGGCAGCCGTTGACTTCATCCATGCCGCTGCGGCTGACGGCGCTGCCCAGACTGCGGGTTTTCTCTTCGAGCTGGTGTTTTATCGCCAGCACGCCTTTCTCGATGACCAGCTTATAGTCCGGGGAATCGAGGTCGCCGTTCAGATTGAGAAACTGGAACGCCGACGGGCGATGGGCCGCGCTTTCATCGTGAAAGATGGCGCCGTGCGGTTTGCGGGTCTGGTTGCCGACGATCAGCTCGTCGGCGCTGATGCACACCGGCAGCTGGCGCATCAGTTCGTAGAAGCGGCGCGCCGGTTTAACGGCGGCAGGGACGCCCGCGATATCGCCATCAAGGGCGTTGAGCGTCGTGGCATGTTCGGTGCACAGGGTGCTTTTTTGTGAGAGTAAACGTTTTGCCAGCACGTTGACGCGCGGCGTTAAGCTGTAGTGTGCCATGGGTAAGGTTCTCCAGTTCTTGTTATCAGTGGCCCTGAACGGCGCCGCCGGTCCACGCCCGGCGATAGAGTTCGGTTAAAGCGTGGGCATCCGGTACGCGCGGGTTGGTTGGGGTACAGCCATCGCGCAGCGCCTGGCCGACCATTTCCGCCAGCCGCCGGTCAAAATCAGCGGCGTCGACGCCGGTATCGCGGATGCCGGCCGGCATGGTCATTTCATCTTTTAATGCCTGAATGGCGATCAGCAGGCTGGCGACGCCCTCGCGGGGGCAGGCGGCCGGCAGATCCAGCAGATGAGCCAGGCGAGCGTATTTGCGCGCGGCGTCGGTATCGCACCGCCCCTGATAATCGGCGTTCCACGCCACGACTTCCGCCATCAGCAGCGCGTTGGCGCGGCCGTGCGGGACGCGGAAGACGCCGCCAAGCGCGTGGGCGAGGCTATGGGTCACGCCGAGCGAGGCGTTAGTGAAGGCCATTCCCGCCATGCAGGAGGCGTTATGCATCTTTTCCCGTGCCAGCAGGTTGTCGCCGCTGCGCCAGCAGGTCGGCAGGTAGCGAAACACCTGCTGCACCACTTTTTCCGCCAGCGCGTCGGAAAAGTCGCTGGCATTGAGAGAGACGTAGGCTTCCAGCGCGTGGCAAAGCACGTCCATCCCGGTATCGGCGGTGATCGCCGGCGGCACCGAGGCCACCAGCGCCGGATCGAGAATGGCGATATCCGGCAGCAGCGACGGGTCCACCAGCACCAGCTTTTCGGCGCCGGCTTTCACCACCGAAAAAGCGGTCACTTCCGAGCCGGTACCGCTGGTGGTGGGGATCGCCACGAAGCAGGGGCGCTCGCGGCGGGCGTCCGGACGGGTTTGCGCCAGGGCGAAGATAACCGCTTTGGCGGCATCAATCACCGAACCGCCGCCGAGGGCGATAACCAGATCCGGATAGCGGCTGTCCATCAGCTTCATACCGCGCACGACGGTGGCGATATCCGGGTCAGCCACCACGTCGTCCCAGACCTGGAAGGTGATGCCGCGCTGCTGCAGGACTCGGGTCACGCGATCGGCGAGGCCAAATTTCACCATCGCCTTATCGGTGACCAGCAGGACGCTGCGGGCGGGAAGCTCGCTCAGGACCGCAAGCGCGTCCTGACCAAAGCGGATCCGGGGTTTCAGCAAAAATTCACTCATTGGACTATTCACTCCTTAAGCGTCCCGAAACACGTTCTCGACAATGGCAACCACCGACATGGCCTTATAGCGGTCCCGGTTGAGCGCGAAATACTCTTCAGCCAGCACGATGTCGTGCATGCCTGCGCCGACGCTATCGACGGCGACCCAGGTCTGGTCCTTCATTGGCCGCTGTTCATCGTCTAACCTGGCGATTAACAGCAGGTTGCTGCCGCGTAGCTCAGCGCATTTCTGCGTGGCGACGACATGTCCGACTACCTTTGCGAGAATCATTGTTTTTATCGCCTTATCTCAATGCATTACTTACCGAGGCGCTCCAGCACCTGGCGGATAACGCGCTCCACGTTTTGCTCGCTGATGTCACCTTCCGCCTCGACGGCGGCGCGGACCGCAAAACGATCGTCTGCCGTTGCGCTAAGGGTCGCGGCGGCGGCAGGGGCGGTGAAGCGCTGGTCGTCAACAATGCTGCGATGCGGGTTATCGACCGGGGCAACGAGGGTGGGCTGCGGTTCAGGGCGGCTGCCCGGGGCGCGCAGTTCATCAATGGAGCGCACGCCGTAGCCGACCCTGCGGATGTTGAGCAGGTTCATTGGCCCGACGTTATCGGAGCTGGAACCGCCGCCTACGGCGCCGCAGCCGAGGGTTAATGCCGGGGTGATATTGGTGGTTGCCCCGATGCCGCCCAGCGCCGCCGGGGTGTTGATCAGAATGCGGTTAACCGGTTTTTCGAGGCAGAACTGGCGGATGACGTCCTGGTTACGGGTGTGGATCACCAGGGTGTGGCCGAGGCCTTCGTTGGTCAGCAACTCCACCACCCGATTGCAGGCCGCCTTCCAGTCCTCTTCCACGTACAGGCCGAGTACCGGACACAGCTTTTCGCGAGAATAGGGGTTTTTGTGCGAGACGGTGGTTTGCTCGGCGATCAGCACCCGGGTGCTGGCCGGAACGCTGAAACCGGCCATCTGGCTCAGATAGAGCGCGGTTTTGCCGACCACTTTCGGGTTGATGGTGCCGTTGGCGCGCAGCAGCAGGGCCGCCATTTTTGCCGCTTCGCCCTCGTTCATAAAGTACGCGCCCTGGGCTTCCAGCTCGCGATGTACTTCGTCGTAAATGCAGCGTTCGACGATGATCGACTGCTCGGAGGCGCAAATCACTCCGTTATCGAAGGTTTTGCTGGTGATGATATCTTTCACCGCGTGGTGGATATCGGCGCTGCGTTCGATAAACGCCGGGCCGTTACCCGGGCCGCCGCTGATGGTCGGGGTGCCGGAAGCATAGGCCGCGCGCACCATGCCTTCGCCGCCGGTGGCGAGGATCAGCGAGACCTCTTTGCTGTGCATCAGTTCGGAGGTGGCTTCGAGGGTCAACTGGGTGATAGCGCTGACGCTTCCCGCCGGGGCGCCTGCGGCTTCGGCGGCGCGCTTAACGATCTCTATCGCTTTCCAGCTGCACTCGCGCGCGCCGGGATGCGGGGAAAAGATAATCGCGTTGCCAGCTTTGAGGGCAATCAGCGTTTTATAGATTACGGTTGAGGTCGGGTTGGTTGAGGGGACCAGCGCACAAATCACCCCCAGCGGCACGCCCACGTCCATCACTTTTTTTAGCGGATCGTCATGAATGATGCCGACGGTCTTCATATCTTTGATGGCGTCGTAGACGCGCAGCGAGGCAAAACGGTTCTTCAGCACCTTATCCTGCCAGTTGCCAAATCCGGTCTCTTCCGAGGCCATTTTCGCCAGCACTTCGGCGTGGTGCGCCGCTTCCTGGGCCACGTTTTTCACGATGGCGTCGATTTGCTGCTGCGAAAAGGTGGCCAGAATCGCCTGGGCCTTTTTGGCGCTGCGCACCAGTTCCCGCGCGTTCTGGCGGGACTGCAAATCGTTATCCAGTTCAATCATGAGTCTATCCTTCATCAGACGAAAAGAGTGGAGACGGGGCGCGCCCTGTCAGGTCATGCTTTGTGCTGCGACGCGATTTTCTCGATATCGTTATGCGGTCGCGCAATGACGCGAGAGGTGACGACTTCGCCGATGCGTTTCGCCGCTTCCACACCGGAGTCCACCGCCGCGTTCACCGCGCCGACGTCGCCTTTCACCATCGCGGTGACCAGCCCGGAGCCGACGTTTTCATAGCCAATCAGTTCGACGTTGGCGGCTTTACACATCGCATCGGCGGCTTCAATACAGGCCACCAGACCTTTGGTTTCGATCAGACCAAGCGCTTCTTTCATCATGTTGTCTCCCGTTATTCCGCGACTTTGTAATGTGCGACGATTTTGTTGATGTCGTTATGTGGACGCGCGATAACCAGCGAGGTCACCACTTCCCCGATGCGCTGCGCCGATTCCACGCCGGAATCCACCGCCGCTTTCACCGCGCCGACGTCGCCTTTCACCATCGCGGTGACCAGCCCGGAGCCGACGTTTTCATAGCCAATCAGCTCGACGTTGGCGGCTTTACACATTGCGTCCGCCGCCTCGATACAGGCCACCAGACCTTTGGTTTCAATCAGACCTAATGCATCACCCATTTGCGTTCTCCTGGCCTTAAGCCTTGTGTTTAATAACAATTTTGTTGATGTCGTTATGCGGACGCGCGATAACCAGCGAGGTCACTACCTCGCCGATGCGCTGCGCCGATTCCACGCCGGAATCCACCGCCGCTTTCACCGCGCCGACGTCGCCCTTCACCATCACGGTGACCAGCCCGGAGCCGATGTTTTCATAGCTAATCAGCTCGACGTTGGCGGATTTGCACATCGCATCCGCTGCTTCAATGCAGGCCACCAGGCCTTTGGTTTCAATAAGCCCCAATGCATCACCCATGGTTGTTCCTCCAGACAGGTTTGTGATTCGGGAAAACCGTCCGCGTAACGGCGTCAACACGCGGTAGCGGCGTTCGAGGTTCACTATAGGGAATGGCGGGTTAAGTGAAATTTAAATCCGTGAGAGTTACGTTTTTAGTTTTTTACTCTGTGATTTAGCGTTTGAAGGGCCTGCATTTATCTCTTTATGCTGAGGTGGGGCGATGGAATTGGCTGCGGATGCGGCGCGTTTTTCGCCATCCTGGCGGGCCGCGGTAAATGTTAACGGGTTGCTAATTTAATGCTGGGGTCGGGTAATATACCCATCGCTTAAGTGTGGTTATGGTCATGTTTTCCGCCGGGAGCTAAACGCAAAAAGTGCGGTTTTACAGCATGAGACGGCGCGGGAAAAAAATGGGATGGGGCTGGCACGGGCGTGGCAGGCCGTCAGTCGAGCTTGCTGCCGGACTTGAGGGTACAAACGTAGAGCGGCGAATTGATCGAGCTGAGCAGAATCGCCTTCTCGTTGAGCTTCTGGGCGTTGAGAAACAGCCCGTCGTGGCTGTCGGACATCTCGCGCATAAAGTAGGCGAAGATGACGTCAGGGGATTCGTCGATCGATGAGGCGCTGGATTCCCACCGGCTGATGCGGTAGTGGCGCTCGGTTGAGGAGATGCGTTTACTGGTGTAGCTGAATTTAACGTAGCGCTGCAGGTAGAGCCAGCCGGCGGCGGAATCGGTATAGCCTTCAACGACCATTGAGCCTTTGCCGTGGGCGGCAAAATTGAAGTGAATATTGCCGTTAACGTTCTCTTTATCCATGTTTTCAAAGCGCATGATGGCTTTGGTCGAGCAGCTCATCACCCCGTCGTTTTCCGCCGGCAGCAGCTTCCAGGCGCTGAGCCCGGCAGCGGTGATAAACGCCAGGGCTGAGAGGGCGAAAAAAGGCCGGGGTGCGAGTCTCATTGCGGTTTCCAGGAGTAGTAGAAATAGTTGTCGCAATAGCTGAAGGGGTTGTCTTCATGCATCGCGCAGTGGGCGAGGAAGACGCGGCCGAGACCGTTGGTCTCCAGCCGATCGCCGTAGAAGAAGACAAAACGTTCGCCGGGTTTGCACTCCAGCTTCAGCCGCTGGCGCACGGCGTCAAAGTTTTTGCCGTAGGCGGTGCCGGCCACGGAGCGCAGCATCTCATCGCTGGCCAGCAGTTCGCACTGGCTGTGGGTCATCTGCGTCAGGGTAATGGGGCGTGATTCACTGCTGCCGAAGAAGCTGAAAAGCACCAGCAGCAGGGCGATGGTCAGCAGGCAGACGCCGGCGATATACCAGCAGGTGCCGCGCGCGTGCCGGGTTGGTTTCGGGCTCTGCCGCGTCGCCGGGGATTCGGCGTCCGGCTCCTCGGACGGAGACGACGGCGGCGGTTCCACCTGCGGCTCCGGCGGCACGGGGGCGTCCAGCGGATGAACGGTGATTTCCGGGTTCAGCTGCAGCAGCCCGCGCGAGACGGTGACGATGATATTGTCTATCTCATAGTGGCGGAAGGTTTTACGCAGCATGCTCAGGTACTGATTGAGGTTGCTGTTCGAGGAGGTTAATCCGTTGTCGTCCCAGACCTTTTTGAGCACCTCATCGCGGCTAACAATCTCCGGATGACGCAGGAAAAACCACAGCAGCGCGCTGGCGGTGATCGACAGCTGGCTGTCCGCCTCATCGCTTCCCGGTAGGATTAGTGTGCCGTCCGTTGCATCATAAATGAGACGGCCATTGATGTTGTAGCGCATCGCGGCCTCAATCTAATCGCCTGACTTATCAGGCTCAACGTGCTTCACGCGGGAAGCGTCATCCTCGTCAGATCGCTGACCAGCGACCGCCGGTGTTCGGCGCTCATGGTGCGCCCCTCGGTTAACTCCGATAGCCAGATGCCGTCCGCCGCGTAGCGTACCAGGGTGCCGGTGTGGCCGTTGTCCAGCGCATCGCCCTGCGCGAGGTGATCCAGCATCCAGTCGCGCCAGCATTTTCGCAGCACCGGCTCATCCGGCATCGCCAGCGACAGCACCATCAGCTGCCGACTTTCATGGGTATCGGTCAGGTCGGATAAATAGTGCAGATAGGCGCGGGTAAAGCGGCCATAAGAGATATTGTCGGCGGCCATCAGTGCCGAAATCGCTTCTTCCATAATCGCCAGCAGGCGGGCGAAGAGGGCAAAAATCAGCGCCTGCTTGTTGGGGAAGTGGTGCAAAAGACCGCCTTTGCTCACCCCGGCTTCGCGCGCCACGGCGTTTAGCGACAGCGAGGCGATACCGTCTCTGCCGGCAATCATCGCCGCGGATTCCAGCAGCTGCTGATGCAGGCGGACGGGGTCTTTTTTTCGGTGTTGGGCTTCCATGTTCATGGCCTGAATCATACCGACCAGACGGTATGATTATTCTTGATCGCTATCAATGTGCGGGGGAGTGGGCGGCGGTGGAATGCCGTTATTGCGCGGAGGCTCACAATTCGTCATATAAATGATGGCGATATACTCTTTGCCAGAGATATCACCACCGCAGATTACGCGTCGTGCTGGTGTACCGCAAAGCCACTCTGTCCCGGTGACAGCTCCGGGCGCAGCGTCAGGGAGGGGATCAGATAGTCGCCGTAATTTTGCCGGCGGAACGGGATTGGCGCGGTGCTCGCCAGCGTATCCAGCCGCTGCCCCAGTTCGCGGCACTGCTGCATAAAGCGCTGCTCGTCCGTTTTCTCGGTGCGGTAGAACACCAGCGGTGGCAGCACCTCAAAGCCGGGATAAAACAGCATCCCGTGCTGGATCGGAAACAGGATATCGTTAATCGGTCCGTTAATGCCGCGCGGGGCGTAGTGCTCCTCCCAGCCGCCGGTGGTGACAACCAGCATCGCCCGTTTGCCTGCCAGGGTGCCTTCGCCGTAGCGGTCGCCCCAGTGGCGGTCGCTTTGCTCCCCGATGCCGTAGGCAAAACCATTGGCGTAAACCCGGTCAATCCAGCCTTTCATAATGGCGGGCATCGAGAACCACCACAGCGGAAACTGGAAAATCACCGTATCCGCCCACAGCAGCTTCTCCTGTTCTGCAACAATATCCGCGCTTTGGGTTCCCTGTTCAAAGGCCTGCTTTGAATCGAGGGTCGAGCGCCAGAACTCGCCGACCGGCGGGGCGCTGCTGTCGTCAGCATCAAAGCCCGCTTTCCAGCGCATGGCGTAGAGATCGGAAACCTGCACCTCGTGGCCGGCATTGTGCAGATGCTGGACGGCAAAATCTTTTAGCGTGCCGTTCAGGGAGCGCGGTTGCGGATGGGCGTAAATCAGCAGTACTTTCATGAGAATCACCTCTGAGTCATGGAGAGCTGCAGAGTAGGCGGCTGGCCGCTATAGTAGAAATTAATTACTTAAATCCCAGGTATAGCCGTGATTAATTTACATCGTCTGGATCTCAACCTGCTGCGCACCCTCGACGTGCTGCTGAGCGAGAATAACGTCACCCGAGCGGCGCAGCGGCTGAACCTGTCGCAGCCGTCGGTCAGCATCCAGCTGGCGCGCCTGCGGGAAATTTTTGCCGACCCGCTGCTGCTGCCCGGTCCGCGCGGGATGCTGCCCACCGCCCGCGCCGATGCGCTACGCGGGCCATTGCGTGATGCCCTGCAGGCGCTGGAGCTGGCTGTCGCTCCCGCCGACAGCTTCGACCCGCTGACGGCGGCGCAGACCTGGCGAATAGCGGCGACGGACTATATGGCCTCGGCAATCCTGCTGCCGGCGCTGAATATCCTGCGTCGCGCGTCTCCGTCGAGCCGGATGGCGGTCTTCGATCTCCAGCCTTCGCGCCTGGTACAGCAGGCGGAGCGCGACGAGGTCGATCTCTTCTTTCATACCCGCGACGGCGCCCCGGCGGAGCTGCATCAGCGGCTGCTGTTCAGCGAGCGCTACGTGCTGGCGGGCAGGGCGGGGCATCCGGCGCTAACGGCGTCGTTGAACCTGGCGCAGTTTTGCCTGCTGGATCAGGTTATGGTCTCTCCGGACGGCGGCGGCTTCAGCGCCGCGACCGATATCGCGCTGGCCAACCTTGGGCTTTCGCGGCGGGTTGTCCTCTCGGTGCCACATTTCCTGTTTATGCTGGAAACGCTGCGCAGCAGCGATCTGGTCGCCATGCTGCCGGAGCGGCTGCTGCGCGGGATAAACGGGCTGACGGTTATCGAACCGCCGCTGGCAATTGCCGGGTTTGATATGCTGATGCTGTGGCACGAGCGCTGGCATCGCGACCCGGCGCACCGCTGGCTGCGCCAGCAAATTGTGAGTTCACTGGAGGATTAAGCCATGTTAAGCGGATTGAATCACCTGACCCTGGCGGTCAGCAGCCTGGCGCCGAGCGTGGCGTTTTATCAGCAGCTGCTGGGAATGAGGCTGCACGCGCGATGGGATAGCGGCGCCTATCTCTCCTGCGGCGACCTGTGGCTGTGCCTGTCCCTCGATCCGCAGCGGCGCATTACTCCACCGGAGGAGAGCGACTACACCCACTACGCGTTTAGCGTCGCCGAAGCCGATTTCGCCGGGCTCAGCGCGCGGCTGGAAACGGCCGGCGTGGCGGTGTGGAAAGTGAACCGCAGCGAAGGGGCGTCGCACTACTTTCTCGACCCCGACGGGCACAAGCTGGAGCTGCACGTCGGCAGCCTCGCCCAGCGCCTGGCGGCGTGTCGCGAACAGCCGTATAAAGGGATGGTATTTTTCGACGAGTGAATAGGGCATAACCTTTACAAAACAGCCCCTGGAAATGTGAGGCTTTTTCCAACATTGATCGTATACTTGCCTGATAATTGTCTATACGTTTTTGTATATACAATCGGGATAAATGCTATGCCAGTGGAGTTTGAATGGGATGCAAACAAGGCAGCAAGCAATCTAAGAAAACATGGAATTCGGTTCGAGGAGGCGGTACTGGTTTTTGACGATCCGCAGCATCTTTCCCACCAGGATCGTTATGAAAACGGTGAGCATCGATGGCAAACCATCGGCCTCGTTCATGGAATTATCGTTATTCTTGTGGTGCATTCGGTCCGCTTTGAAAGCGGGGCTGAAGTGATTCGTATCATCAGCGCCCGGAAGGCGGACGGCAAAGAGAGGAGTCGTTATGAGCACAGTTAAATACAAGCGCGACAATCCGGCCGGGCTTAGCGCTCAGCGTGAAGACGAACTCAGAGCGCTGGCGAAGAAAGCGGATGGCGAAATTGATTACAGCGATATCCCCGCTTCAGGTGATGAACAGTGGCCGGACGCGGTGCGCGGTAAATTCTACCGACCGTTGAAAACCCAGGCCTCTGTCCGCATCGACGCTGATGTGATGGAGTGGCTTAAGCGCCCGGGAAAAGGCTATCAAACCCGGCTGAACGCGATTCTAAGAGAAGCGATGATTCGCGATCTGAGCGAGAAATAAGACGTGCATCCATATCGCTACCGGTGAATGATAAGATCCCGGCCGAGGTGCTTGCCATGCCTTGTTCGGACTACCGGCCCGCACCCCGAAGGATAGCGCCGACGGGGCAGATACTCACTCCATCGCCGCCTTCACCGCGTCCCCCAGCTTCACCATCACCTCCCGGTGCTTATCGATTGGCGGCAGGGCGCAGTTGATCCTTAAGCAGTTGCGGTATTTACCTGAGGCTGAAAACAGCGAGCCCGGCGCGACCTGGATTTTCAGCTGGCACAGCTGCTTCGCGACGCAGACCATATCGACGTGCTCCGGCAGTTCGACCCACAGCATATAGCCGCCCTTCGGCCGGGTAACGCAGATGCCGCACGGGAAGTATTCCCGCAGCCAGCAGGTGTAAATTTCCATATTGCGCTGGTAGATCTGCCGCATCCGCCGCAGGTGGCGGTGGTAGTGGCCTTCACGGATAAAGTTACAGGCAGCCAGCTGGGTTGAGGGCACGTTGGTGCCGCTGGCGGCGTATTTCATCTGCAGCAGGCGATCGTAGTAGCGGCCCGGCGCGATCCAGCCGATGCGCAGACCCGGTGCGATAGTTTTGGTAAACGAGCTGCAGAGCATCACCCGGCCGTCGATATCCCATGAATGAATGGTGCGCGGGCGCGGGTAGTCGGTGGCCAGCTCGCCATAAATATCATCTTCGAAAATGACGATATCGTGGCGCTGGGCAAGAGTCAGCACCGCGCGCTTGCGGGCGTCAGGCATGATAAAGCCCTGCGGGTTATTGCAGTTCGGCACCAGGATAACGCCCTTGATCGGCCACTGCTCCAGCGCCAGCTCCAGGGCTTCGACGCTGATCCCGCTGTCCGGATCGGTGGGGATCTCAATGGCCTTGAGCCCCAAACCGCGCAGCAGCTGCATGGTGCCGTAATAGGACGGAGATTCGACGGCGACGATATCGCCGGGCTGGCATACCGAGAGCAGCGCCAGCGATAGCGCGCTGTGGCAGCCGCTGGTGATGATCAGATCGTCGGCGGTGAGCACCGAGCCACCGTCGAGCATCAGGCGGGCGATTTGTTCGCGCAGCTCGCGGCGTCCGGCCAGCTCGTCGTAGTTCAGCACCTCGCTGAGATTATGCTGGATAACCCGGCTCAGCTCGCGCCAGATGGGCTTCAGGCTCGGCTGGGTGACGTCAGGCGAGCCGCCGCCGAAGGGAATAATGCTTTTATCATTGCGCGCGTCGAGCATGGTCAGCACCTGATCCCACTGGGTGATTTCCACCGGGCGCTGGACCGGGCGCGACATTGGCGGTACCGGCGGCTGGGCTTTACGCGGGGCGACAAAGTAGCCGGAACGCGGCTGGGGGACGATCATCTGCTGCTGTTCAAGCGTCTGATAGGCCTGCTGCACGGTGCTGATGCTCACCCCGTGCTCCTGACTCAGGCTGCGAACCGAAGGCAGCTTCTCTCCGTGGCGATACAGCCCTTGCTCAATACGCTCCGCCAGCAGGCTGGCCAGATGTTGGTAACGCGTCATGCTGTATCCCTTATTGTCGCCATACAGATTGATAAACCAGTACAGATGGGCGGTGAAAATCCCACGCAGATACTGTTTTAGCCAATCTGTATGTTAAAGAAAAGAGTTTTTTGAATCTGTATTGTTTACCCTCGGATCCGCGAAGATAAAGCCTCTGGCAAGGTGAGGAGGTGGAGTATGGAATTTCATGAGAACCGCGTAAGACAGCCGTTTATTGGGTTTGTCCTGGCGGGCAGAGCGATCAAAAAATGGTGGCTGCGCCGGCAAACGCGCCGGGTTTTGCAGCGAATGAGCGACGAACAGCTGAAAGACGTCGGGCTGCGGCGGGATCAGCTCAATTAAAAAATGCGCTTGTCCCCGGACTGCGGCGCAAGCGTGCTGTCCGGGCGACCGGCCTGCTCCCCGCAGGCTGCGAGCTGTCCCCGTCGAGGCCAGCAGTCTGCCTGGCCTGGCCCGGCGTGGGCGGGAAGCTGGCGTCACTCGGGATGGTTACATTCACCGTATTTATCAATTAATGCTTCTTCTCCCTTCGTTTCTTGATACTTACCCTGATAAGTATTATTTTCCTCACAGCGACAAGCCTGGCCACCAGGGCTATTCTGCTTGTCATTTTGAACCCGGGCTGTGCTCGACAAAATACGAAAGTATTTTGCACGCCCTTCAGGGCGGCCCGGAGGGTGAGCGTAGCGAGTCACTCCTTACGTACTAACTGTACGTTCCGGTTTCTCCGCGCTGTCCGCGTTCAAACTGCCCGCGCCAACAACGCCTGGTGGGATTGGCGCTAAATGAGGAAAGAAAGATGACCGAAGACGAACTGTTTGCCCGCCGTCCGATGGGGATGCGCATGGCAATGGTGGTACGCCAGTGGCGTGCGACTATCGACGCCGCTCTCAACGATACCGGTATGACCCAGTCAAGCTGGACGGTGCTGATGCAGCTGCATCAGCTGGGGTGCAACGTCTCGGTTAGCGAACTGGCGGAGGTGCAGGGCATTGAACTGCCGCCGCTGATGCGCACCCTTACTCAGCTGGAAAAGCAGGGCTATCTGCTGCGTTCCACATCGCCCTATGACAAACGTATACGCCTGCTGACGCTGACGGCGGAAGGCCTGACGAAACTGGAGGATCTGAATCGCGTGATTGAAACTTATCAATCCCGCGTCACCCGGACCATCCCGGAAGCAGACCTCGCCACCTTCAGCACCACCTTAAATCAAATCGCCTGCAATTTGCGGATAATCCGCGAAGAAGATAACAAGATCTAAAAAACTATGATGACGCCAGAACAAAAATTTGCCCGCTGGGTAAGGGTGAGTATTGCCGCTTTCCTGGCGATCTTCGCCTGGTTTATCGTTGCCGATATCTGGATCCCGCTCACGCCGGACTCCACGGTGATGCGCGTGGTGACGCCGGTATCGCCGCGGGTTTCCGGCTATGTCGCACAGGTCCACGTGCACAACAACAGCCAGGTGAAGAAAGGGGATCTGCTCTACGAGCTGGACCCAACGCCGTTTAGCAATAAAGTGCAGGCTGCGCAAATCGCCTTTGAGCAGGCGAAGCTGAGCAACCAGCAGCTGGACGCGCAGATCGCCGCCGCGCGCGCCAACCTGCGTACCGCGCAGTTCACCGCCCGTAACGACAAAGTTACGCTCGATCGCTATCAGCGCCTGAGCACAATGCAGAACGTCTCGCAGTCGGATCTGGATAAGGTGCGCACCACCTGGCAGACCAGCGAGCAGTCGGTCAGCGCGCTCAACGCCAGCATCCAGAATCTGCTGATCCAGCGCGGCGAACGCGACGATGCGCACAACGTGACGCTGCAAAAATACCGCAACGCGCTGGAGGAGGCGCAGCTGAACCTTGCGTGGAGCAGGATCTACGCCGAAACCGACGGCATGGTCAGCAACCTTCAGCTTAGCCCCGGCCTGTATGCCACCGCCGCCACGCCACTGCTGGCGCTGGTGAGCAACCATACGGATATCGTCGCCGATTTTCGCGAGAAGAGCCTGCGCCATACCGGCGTGAATACCGACGCCGCGGTGGTCTTTGATGCGCTGCCGGGCAAAGTTTACCCGGCGCACGTCACCAGCAGCGACGCCGGGATTTTGGCCGGCCAGGAGCAGGTTAACGGCCAGCTGTCGCAGCCGGAGCAGTCCACGCGCTGGGTACGTGACGCCCAGCGGATGCGCATTCACGTCGAGCTTGACGAGCCGCTCGACAAACCGCTGCCGACCGGCGCCCGCGCGACCGTACAGCTTTACAACAGCGACGGTCCGTTTGCCCGCACCTTTGCCGGCGTGCAGATTCATCTGGTGAGCCTGCTGCACTATGTCTATTAATACGCTGGCCCGGGTTTTTACGCCGCACGGCAATATCGTCTATACGGCGAATGATTTTCGCCAGACGCTGCGCATCGCCGTCGCCGGGACCGTCGCCCTGAGCATTTCAACCTTCTATGACGTGCAGTACGGGGTTTTCTTCGTGGTCTATCCGCTGATGCTGCTGTCGCTGGTGCCGGTGTTTAACCGCCACGTCGCGCGGCAGTTTATCTTCAGCGCCGCGGTAAACTGCGTGGAAATGGTGCTGATCGTCGGCTATCTGTCGCAGTGGCCGGTGATTATGACGCTGGTGGTCTTCGGCCTCTACGTGATGCGCTTTCGTTTTATGAGCCAGGGGCCGCTGTTTCTGCTGGGCTCGATGGGCGTGGTCTGTCAAAGCACGATGCTCAACTTTATGAGCTATCCCACCAGCAACTGGCATACGCTGATGTTTTCCAATATCGAAGCCTGCGTGATGGCGGTGGCCCTCAGCGCGCTGCTGAACTATCTGATCCCGGACGTTGAGCCGCGCCAGCCGCCGCCGCGGATTGAGAAGGATGCCGCCCGTATTCGCCATGAATCGCTGCTTTCCGGCAGCGTTGCGACAATGATTTTCGTCGTTTTCCAGATCTGCGATCTCAGCGATTCGCTGTCAGCGCTGATGGCCGGGATCCTGATCCTCTTCCCGATGCACTACCGCGGCGCGGTGATCAGCTCCATCTGGCGCGTGGTGGGCGTGGTGCTGGCCTGTCTCTACATTCTGGTGGTGCAGCTGCTTATTTATGATTTCAGCAACCATATGGTGCTGATGATGCCGCTGATCGCGCTCGGCCTGGCCTTCAGCGCGCGCCTCCACGTGATGGAGAAAGTCGGGGCCGGCGTGGGCTTCGCCAGCATCACCACCATCGGCATCATGTTTGGTCAGAACCTGCACCCGGATCAGGACCTGATCTTCAGCGATCTGTACCGGATAAGCTCGGTCACTATCTCGCTTATCGTCACCCTGACGCTGGTGTTTCTCGTCCACCGCATCCTGAACTGCTTTGCGCCGACGCGGTTCATTATTAGCGAATAGGATCAGGCAGGGAAGGTGGCGATACAGCGCCACTCTTCGGCGACGTAGCGATAAATCGCCTCCGTGGCGCCGGGAATGACCCACCGCTGCTCCTCTCCCGGCAGGCAGCGAAGAGAGATGCACAGGCCGCAGCCGCCGCGCAGCTGGCGCGGGATATCCTTCACCTGGAAGGCGATCCCCGCCGCCTGCAGGGCCTTGCGGGTGCGTACGACCCCCGGCGTCGAGTGAAATAAAAACAGATACTCCATCATCCGCGGCGCCTCTGGCGCAGGCCTATCAGCGCCGCGCCAACCGCGCCGGCAAACTGGGCATCGGGATGGCTGTGCACCGCGAGCCCGGCGTGGCCTTCGAGCATGCGCGCAAAGGCCGCGCAGCGGCTGACGCCGCCGGTAAACAGCAGCGGTCCCTGGGCTGAAAGCCGGGCGATAAAGTTGGCGCTGCGGCGGGCCATGGCGTTGATCACGCCGGCCAGAATCGCTTCCGGCGCGACGCCCGCCGAGCGCAGGCTAATCACTTCGGATTCGGCAAATACCGTGCACATGCTGGTGATCGCGTGTGGCTCGACGCCTTCGGTGATGCTATCCAGCTGCCCGACGCTGGCACCAAGGGTGCGCGAGATAACCTCCAGAAAGCGCCCGGTGCCCGCCGCGCATTTATCGTTCATCAGGAAGTCGGTGAGATTGCCGTCTTCGTCGAGCTGGATGACCTTGCTATCCTGGCCGCCAATATCGATAACCATGCGGGTGGCGGGTGCCAGAAGACGCGCGCCGAGGCCGTGGCAGGAGATCTCCGTTACCTGCTTATCGGCAAAATCCACCAGCTGGCGGCCGTAGCCGGTTAAGGTTAAAAATGGCCGCTCGCTAAGTCCGGCGCTAAGGGTTTGCCACGCCTCGTTGATGGCGTCGGCCGGGCGAAAAGGCGTCGGGCAGAGAAAGCGTCCCTGGATAACGCCCTCTTTCAGCAGGATGCCCTTCGTGGCGGTGGATCCGGAATCAATACCTACCGTAAAAGTCACGCGCGCTCCTTACAGCATCTCAATGAAGGCCGCGACGCGGGTGCTGAGCTGGCCGATGTCCGCCGTCGAATAGTCGGTCTCAATCGCGATGTAGGGGAGGTTGTGCCGCTGGCGAACGTGGCGCTTAATCGCCATCGATTCAACTGCATAGGTATGACAGGCCTGCAGGATGACGTCCACCACACCGTCGGCCTGATACTCGTCAACCATCTGGCTAAGCAGGGTTAAGCGCTGGTCGTTTGGCGAGATGCACGAGCAGCCGATGGCGAGATACTTATCGGTCAGCGCATCGTAAACGTCGCCCGTCTCCTCCACGCAGCGCTCGGTGGCCTTGGCGCCGGTGCAGTTTTCAAAGCCCACCACCCAGCCGCCGTTCTCTTCAATGGCGCGCACGACTTTTTCCGCCGCGCCGCCAATCGGACAGCCGGTGATCAGAATGCGCGGACGAGCCGCCAGCCGCTGACCACCCTGCCACTGCTGGCGCACGCGATCGGCCATATCGTCGAGCTCGTCGCTTAGCGCGGCTTTATCAAAGCGGAAGGTCGCGCCGTACACCACTTTCAGAATATCGCTGCCGCTGAGGGCGGGAGGATTGAGCTGCCCGACGCGATAGAAGTTGGCCAGCGCCCGCCGCTCGCGGTTCTTAAGGCGCACGGCGTCGCGCAGCGCGGCTTCGCTGATGGTGCGGCCAAAGCGCTCCTCGACCGCCCGCTGCAGGCGCAGGATCTCGGCTTTCCACAGCGCGCGGGAGGCATCGTCGTTGGCGCTGTTCGGCAGCTGCATTACGTGAACCGGCTTGAATTCGGCCATGTACTCATACATTTTCTTTTTGCCGTCGCAGGTGGTTTCACCCACTACCAGGTCGGAAAAATAGAAGTAGGGGCATTTATCCGTTTTGCCAAACCCGTAGCTGCTTTTAATCAGCGGGCAGAGATTACGCGGCAGATCTTTTTCCGCCTCTTCGATGGTTTCATCCGAGGTTGAGCACAGCGAGACGACGACGGCGCCTGCCGCCATCGGGATCTCCTGGGGCATAAACGTGCAGTAGGTTCCGACCAGGGGGATATTTTGCTCTTTCAGGTCCATCACCGTGAGAAAGCCCTTCTGGCGGGCCTCGGAGAACTGGTCAAAAATGGCGGGTAGATCGGTAATTAGCGACATGGTTTTCCTTCCCCGTACACGGGAGATAATGAAAGAGTCGCATTATAACCATGTCAATAGTGTGTGTTTATTGATCTCCCGCCGATGTCGGCCTATTGCGGGGCAACATCAGAACACTTTCTTTGCGTCCATCTCTTCCTGGATCCGCTCGCTGTAGGCCACGTGGGTGCGAATGGCTTCCTCAATCCCGGCGTTATAAAACAGGGGGCCCAGCTGTTCGGCGATAAAATCCACGAAGAACTCGGCATCAAACTGCTCAAGCTCAAGGTCAAAATGTCTTTCGCAGTAGGTACATAGCTTTTCGCGAAGCTGCTCGCGCTCGCCGGGGCTCAGGTTGATTTCAGCCATTTTTACTCCTTAAAAAGTGCTCTGGATCCGCGGCAAGCTCGGCGGGGGATCCCACGATCCGACGCCGGTAGCGGGCCTGGCTCTGCCGCCAGAAAGTCGATAAACGATCCTACCTTAGGATTGCCGTATTTGCCGGGAAAATAGAGCGCATGCGTTTCACTGGCAATTCGTCTCAGGCAGCATTCGCGCTGCCGACTTTATCCGTATCGGCTAAGCGCGGGCCGCTTAGCGTAAAAACAGCGACGGGACCTGCGAGAGCAGCCACAGCAGCAGGCCGATAGTGCCCCCGACCAGGGTACCGTTAATGCGGATAAACTGCAGATCCTTACCGATATTCAGCTCGATCTGCCGCGACATATCGCGGGAGTCCCAGCTCTTCACCGTATCGCTAATATGACGAGTCAGGAAGGTGGCAAACTCCGGCGCCACCCGGTGTGCCGCCTGCTCCAGGTGCTCATTCAGCGACTCGCGAAGGGCGTCATCGTGGAGCAGCGTTTCCCCAAACCACTGCCCGGCCTCGGCGATCCGCTGCTTGATCCGCGAATCGTCGCTATTAACGTCATTTTTAATCCATCCGCGCAGGTCGGCCCACACCTCGCCGAGATAGCGGTTAAACGTCTCGTCGTTTTTCAGATAGGCCTTCATGTTGTCCGCTTTTTCCGCCATCAGCGGATCGGTTTTCAGGCTATCGATCAGCTTCTGTGCCGCGCGATCGAAGGCCTGGCGGATCTGATGGGTGCGATCCTGGCTCACCTCGTCAAGGAGCGTATTCACCGCATCGGTGACCATTTCGGCGCTGTGCTCGCCCAGCCATTCGGTGGGGAGAATTTTGGCCTTGAGCGGATGTTCGGTCTCCAGCCAGCGGATGATGCCGCGGGCAATAAAGGCGCGGGAGCTGTCGCGCTGCAGCAGGGCGATAAGCTGGCTGATAAGGGAATCCAGCAGCTTCTGGTGTCGGTTATCGCGGGTTAGCCCTTCAAGCATCATAGCGCTGGTTTGCGTCAGGTCGACCTTATCGATGGCCTTGTGCACCGCGCGGCGCAGCAGGCGCTGAATGCGCGCATCGTCGGTGAGCTCGAGGAAGCCGCTCATCACCTGCAGCAGATGCTGGCCCACCCGCCGGGCGTTCTCCGGCTGGCTAAACCAGTTGCCGAGCATCAGCGCCGGCTCGTAGCGGCGGATCAGCGCCACCAGCGAGGGGGTGTCGAGGAATTTTTCCTGCACGAAAAAGCCGAGATTATCGGCAATTCGGTCCTTATTACGCGGGATAATCGCCGTATGTCGGGAGACGAACGGCAGCGGAATGCGGCGAAACAGCGCCACTACCGCAAACCAGTCCGCCAGCGCGCCGACCATCGCCGCTTCGGAGATAGCCTTCAGCGCGCTGACCCACGGCGTCGGCGGCAGCAGTAGGGTAGCGACAAAAATCGCGGCCGCCACGAGCAGCAGCGACAGGGCCAGCAGTTTGGCCCGTTTTAGTTCAGCAAGTTTTTCCATAGTCTTAAGCATATAACCTGACGGCTAACTCATGCAAAAACTGCCAGATAATCCAGCCGCCAAAGCCCATCAGTACCGCGCCCGCCGCCCGTTCAACCCGCCAGATGACGGCGCCAAGGCGGCGCTGAACCTGCGGCAGGGCGATCAGCGAGACCAGCAGTAAATCCCACAGCAGCACGACGCTGGTCATCCAGACACCGCTGGTTATCTGCTGGGCGAGGGTCACCTGCGGGCCAAGCAGGGAGGTCATCAGCGCGAGATAAAACAGGGCATTTTTGGGGTTAAGCAGCGCCGAGGCCAGCCCGAGCAGCAGCTGTCTGGCAAGCGAAGGGCGGAGGGCTGCCGCCGCTTCCAGGGTGAATGCGCCGGGCCGGCTCCGCCACAGCTGGCCGCCGAGCCACAGCAGCCAGGCCGCCCCCAGCAGCGCGATTGCGCTAAACAGCAGCGGGGCGTGACGCACCATGCTCCAGCCGACGATGGCGACGGCAATATACAGCCCGTTACCCAGCGCGATGCCGATGCACAGGCCGGCGCTACCGCGCAGGCGATAGCGGATGGCGTAGCCCATCAGGAGAAAGAAATCTGGCCCGGGGCTCAGCAGGGCAACGAAGTGGGAGAGCGCCAGCGCCGGAAACGCGGGTGGGAAAAGCGAAGTAAGCATGTCCATAGTGACCTCGGAATAAATCTGAGATCACCCTACGCAAGGCTCGGCGCTAATTATTGTCTGATATTGATCGGCCAAGCGCGTACTGGCGCGGCGTGGCGGCGGTGTAGCTGACGAAGGTTTTATGGAAGTGGCTCTGATCGGCAAATCCGGCCTGATAGCCGACGTCGGCTATCTCATCCCCGGCGCGCAGGCGGCGCCTGGCGTACTCGATCCGCGCCATATTGATAAAGCTGGCTGGCGTCAGGCCGGTATCCTGCTTAAAGGTGCGGATCAGGGTCTCTTTGCGCAGCGCAAATTCGTCGGCCAGCGCATCCAGCGAAAGCGGTTCCGGCAGGCTTGCGGTCACCCTGTCGAGCAGCCGTTCGCTGCTGCCGTGAAGGCGTTCCGGCGGCATCGGGTATAGCGGCAGCTCCCGCAGCAGCCGCCCGATGGCGGCGGGTAGCTCGGCAGTCCGCTGCTGCAGCGTCAGCTGAACGATATGCTGATACTGAAGAAAAAGATCGGCGCCGCGCAGCATCGGCTGCGGTGCGGCAAGCCGCACGGCGCCGGACAGGGCAGGAAGCTGCGCCAGGCACCAGTCAACGTCGAGATAGAGCATGTGGTAGCTGCGCGGCCGTCCCGCAAGGGGATTACAGCTGTGCGGCGCGCCGGGCGGGATCGCTATCAGGTCACCGGGTTGCAGCAGGTACTCTCGTCCCTCGCAGATACAGCGCGTTTCCCCCTCAATAATAGCTCCCAGCGAAAGCTGTGGGTGGCTGTGGCGTTTATACGCCCGGCGGCTGCCCCAGGTGCTGCGCAGCTCCAGCCAGGGAAGCGCGGCGTCGCGCCAGAAGGTTTGCGGGATATCGCGAGTGTGGTTCACAAAAGCTCCTGTAGCGAAATGATTATGGATTTATAGCACGCCCACCGGCGGCTGTCTCCGGAGGGAGTTTTGCGAGCGGGCAGGCGAAAAAATGTCGTTATTATCTCTGGATAAAAATATCCTCCGTCCCGGCACGCAAAGAGATAAACGGCGGCGTGCGGGCTGGGTGACCGGCAGGTAGAGTCGCTTTAGTACTCCTCCGCGCAGGCTGATTGCAATGGAAAAAAGCCCGACGTCGACGCCGCATGATGCGGTTTTCAAAAAGTTTCTCCGGCACGCGGATACCGCGCGGGATTTCCTGGACATCCACCTGCCGTCCTCGCTACGCCCGCTCTGCGACCTGGAGACGCTGCGGCTGGAATCAGCAAGTTTTATTGAGGATGACCTGCGTGCCTGCTATTCCGATGTGCTTTGGTCGCTGAAAACCACCGCCGGTGAAGGCTATATTTACGTCGTTATTGAGCACCAAAGTTCGCCGGATGCCCATATGGCCTTCAGGCTGATGCGCTATGCCATTGCGGCGATGCAGCGCCATCTGGATGCTGGCCACAAGCGCCTGCCGCTGGTAGTGCCCATGCTGTTCTATCACGGTATCGCCACGCCTTACCCTTACTCGCTGTGCTGGCTGGATGGCTTTACCCATCCGGCGCATGCCCGCGGGTTATATGCGACCGCTTTTCCGCTGGTGGATATTACGGTGATCCCGGATGACGAAATCGTCCAGCACCGACGCGTAGCGTTGCTGGAGTTCATGCAAAAGCATGTCCGCCAGCGCGATTTGACGAAGCTGGTCGAACAGATTATCGCCATTTTGGTTAAGGAATACACTAATGACAGCCAGCTAAAAACGCTGTTTAATTACCTGGTATATTCCGGCGATGCCCCCCGTTTTGGCAGGTTTATTCGTGAGCTTGCCCGGCGGGCACCGCAACATCATAAGGAGAGGCTGATGACGATTGCGGAAAGAATAAGGGAAGTCTGGCGTAGAAAAGGTCGGCTTGAAGGGCGGCGAGCCGAAGGGCTGCGCATTGCCCGTACCATGCTGGCGAACGGCATCGCTCTGGAGACGGTGCTGCGCATCACCGGTCTATCAGAAGAGGAGGTTACCGCCGCGAAGCATTGATTGTGTCGCGGCATGGCTGTATTAGGTGTCATAGCCGCGATGATTCATTTCTCTTAATCCCGCTCTGCGCCGGATATCACCTGACGATCTCCGGCCGGAATCCTCCGTAAATACCTAACTTTACCTTTATGTCCAGCTATCTCTACTAACCTTAATGTCCTGAGCGGTATTTATGACTGCATTAATGACGATACTAAGGAGACATACGACATGGCCTATCAGACGGTGAATCCTGCAAATAATCGGCTTATTAAAGAGTACGCCCCGCACAGCGATGCTGACGTGGAGGCGGCGCTGCAGAAAGCGGATGCGCTCTACCACTCCGCATGGTCGAAGGGCGATATTGCCCAGCGCTTACCTATCCTGCACAGGCTGGCGGACCTTATCGATAGCCGGGTTGAGGAGCTGGCGAAAATTGCCAGCCAGGAGATGGGCAAGCTCATCGGCCAAAGCCGCGGCGAGGTGAAGCTCTGCGCGCAGATCGCCCGCTATTACGCCGATAACGCCGAGCGCTTTCTCGCCCCGGTGAAGTATCCCTCTGAGCTCGGCGAGGCGTGGGTTGAACACCATCCTATCGGCGTGCTGATGGCGGTGGAGCCGTGGAACTTCCCCTATTACCAGCTGATGCGCGTGCTGGCACCGAACATGGCGGCGGGGAATCCGGTTCTCGCCAAGCACGCCAGCATCGTTCCACACTGCGCCGAAACTTTCGCTCATCTGGTGCGAGAGGCCGGCGCGCCGGAGGGAGCGTGGACCAACCTGTTTATTTCCCAGGATCAGGTGGCGAAGATTATTGCCGACGATCGCGTGCGGGGAGTGGCGTTAACCGGCTCGGAAAAAGCGGGTGGCGTCGTGGCGGCGCAGGCGGCGAAGCACATTAAGAAATCGACTCTCGAGCTGGGCGGCAACGATGTCTTTGTGGTGCTGGATGATGCCAGCCTCGACAAGGCGGTGAAGACTGGCGTACAGGCGCGGCTCAACAATGCCGGTCAGGTTTGTACCGCGGCGAAGCGTTTTATCCTGCACGAAAAAATCGCCGAGCGCTTCCTGAGCCAGTTTACCGAGGCGTTCCGTCAGGTGAAGATCGGCGATCCGCTGGATGAGAGTACCACGCTGGGGCCGCTTTCTTCCAAAGATGCCCTGGAGACGCTGACCAAACAGGTGGATGAGGCGGTGAAGCATGGTGCCAGGCTGCATCTTGGCGGCAAGCCGGCACAGTGCGAGGGCAACTATTTTTCACCGACCATTCTGACCGGCATCACCCGCGATAATCCGGCGTACTTTGAAGAGTTCTTCGGCCCGGTGGCGCAAATTTATGTGGTGAAGGATGACGATGAGGCGATCCGCCTGGCGAACGATTCGCACTACGGGCTCGGCGGCGCGATATTCAGCCAGGATACCGAGCGGGCGAAACGGATGGCGTCACGAATTGAGACCGGGATGGTCTATATCAACTGGCTGACCGATACCGCGCCGGAGCTGCCGTTTGGCGGCGTGAAGCGCTCCGGCTTTGGCCGCGAGCTGGCGGATCTGGGGATTCGAGAGTTTGTGAACCAGAAGCTGGTGGTGATCCGTCGCTAATTTAGGATGCAAAAAGAAAAACCTGCCGTCCGGCAGGTTTTTTTTGCGCCTATTGGGACGATCGGAAGGTAACTCCATCCCCAACACCGGTGCCATCAATCAGTCTCTTTGTTTAGAGTTTTATTGATATTTGATTAATTGATATACATCAATTTAGATCTTATTTAATGCGGGTTGTATGTTTTTAGAATGATCTATTAAGAGTTATGCGAAACGAAAATTTTCATGCGGAATATAAACGATTAACTGTCAAGTTAGCACTGTGAAAATGATATTTGCAAGTGTGAAAGTTTATTGTGTAAGTTGGCGTGATGCGGTTTTGTATATTAAAAAATACTTGTGGCTATGTAAAAATGGTCGGCATCATAAGATGTTATTCTTAGAAAGAATAATTGTGTCTACTTCAATATATTTTATGGTATGTATCATGCTCCAGTTAATATTACAGGTAACTATAGCTGATGAAACTGGAATGGATGATCTTATATCATTTGGTCAATGCCAAACTGTGTATTCATCGGAGCGAAAAATGTAACCCTTTAAATAGTTCAGTATTAAATGATGAGTCTGGTGTGGAGGATAATATTTCTATTACTGAGCATGTGCGGTAAAGGCAGGGGGTCGGGATGGTCAGAACATATTGAAAATATGAGGGAGACATGATGGGAACAGGAAGTAGTGAAAAAATAGCGGACAGGATTGCGAATATTTTCCTGTCTCCAGATACCATAACGGGACTGATAAATGGCGCTTTAACTGTACCTCTCGATCTTGCATACCTTGCCCGCGGTTTTTTTGATACCGATAATCGATTTGCCTACCAGACACAACGGATCAGAATGGCACAGGCTATTCATAATGACATTCTTAACTATGACCACATCATCAATGCCGTAGAGCTTATCTTCGAAAAATTTAATAAATACCTGACTATTCACCAACAAGATGCCGTGTATCGAGCCGTTGTTTCATCCATTGCAGGTCGATTCCTGGCAGCGAAAATTACCTCTACTATTGCTGGTGCCGTTCTCGCACGCCTTTCATTTGTCAGCGCTAAAAGTGGGACAAGAGCCTCCGGTCAAATAGCTATGCTATTGCTCATTGGTGGAATGAGTGAGCGCTCGATTAGGACTTCTGAAAATCTTGCCAATGAAGCCCCAGAAGTGTACGAGATACTGCGTCCACACGATTACGACCTGATATATTTCCTCATTGAACCTGCGGTCAAACCTTTCGTGGATGCGATTCACATTGCCGTTACCCGCGGACAGCCAGAATTTGAAAAAATAATAAATATGGTTGGAGAGAAACTACATGTCCTTCAATAAGGTATCACGCGACTTGTTAGACATGCTGCTGTTTGCCATCGTAAATATCTGGGACGTTGTCCAGTCAGTAATTTTTATCGGTGGCTTTATTGTTTGCATCATGCTGCCAGTGGTGTGGCCGATGAAATTTGTCTATATGACCGTATGGTTCATTACTGCCTGGGCCATATCAAAGCTCGTCGATCGTTTAGACGAGTATCGTAAAAAAGGTAAAAATATAAATTAAGGATATCGCATGTCAAATCCAGCCTATTTGTGGTTTATCGATGAAAATGGATCTCCAATTGTTGGAGGTTCCATGGTACTCGGGCGTGAAGGTTCAATTGAGGTCAAATCGCTCTCTCATCACCTGACTATTCCGACTGACCGTAACACGGGGAAGTTAACCGGTACGCGTATTCACACCCCAATACTGATACAAAAAGAGTTCGACCGCACTACACCTTTGTTGGCTCGGGCTATCTGCAGAGGAGTTACGCTCAAGTCGGCTGAGATAAAGATGTATCGTACTAACGAGGCAGGGTTTGAGGTCGAGTATTTCAACATGCTTTTAGAAAATGTAAAGGTAACAGGCTTCACTCCAGGTCTGCATCCGGGAGTTGCATCTGGAACACATCTGGAAAATATTGAAATGCGTTATGAAACCATCCAGTGGAAGTATACGGATGGGAACATCATCTTTAAAGATGGCTGGAACGAGCGAGCCACTGCCTAACGGGATACTGGCTATCATAGACTCGAACTTCCGGGTCTTGTTGATCTCTTAGAGTTGAACTGGATATCTCAGCAGGACGCACTTTAGATACAGCATCAATAGCGGGCGGATCTGGGGATTCGAGAGTTTGTGAACCAGAAGCTGGTGGTGATCCGTCGCTAAGTTAGGATGCAAAAAGAAAAACCTGCCGTCCGGCAGGTTTTTTTGCGCTTCTATCGGGGTTATTAGAAGGTAACACCGCCGCCAACATAGGCGCCATCGATCAGGGTATGGTTCGGACGGCCGTCTTTGCCGTCGACGCTCACGTGGCGGTAGCCCACTTTAAGCGTCACCGGGGTAATTGGGCTCCAGCTCACGCCGCCGTTGGCTTCAACGTAGTTTTTCACGCTGTTGTTCAGGCCTTCCGGTGCGGCATAGCCTTCACCAAATACGTGGATACTGTCGGTCAGCGCAACGTTAACGCCGCCACCGATTGGGAATGCCACGCCGTTATCGCCTTTTTTCGGCCCAAGGTAGATGGCTTTTGCGCCGGCATTGAACATCACCGGGCCAACTTCCAGGTTATAACCCGCGCCAACGCCGCCGGTCTGAGTACCGTCGTCGGTATTTTTGAGCCAGTTGCTTTCGGCATAAACACCGGAGGAGGATTTACCCAGTTCCATATTGAGGTTGGTAAAGTTTTTCCCCTGTTCGACGGTAAAGCCCATCGCCATTGCTGAGCCGGAAACGGCGGTCAGAGCAGAAAGGATAAGGATATTGAGCTTTCTCATGGTTTATGCCTCGTCATTAAATTAATCTGAGGACACCCTAACAAGCGACGTTTACGACTGCAAATGTGATGGTGGTTGAGATTTTATGCTGAGGTTGTTATTAAAGCTCTCTATTGATGTTGTTGATTAGTTAATTTATCGCAGCGTCAATGATTAACGTTTTGGCGTTTAGATTAAGTTTAATTTTTTTCCTAAACATCAGTTGAACGAGGCGGGAGATATTGATTGGCGCTGAACTAATTCGCTTTCTAATAATCCCCTAGAATGTTTCCATAGTAACAAGTAAAAACTTAAATTTACATTTTTGTGATTAAAAATGACTCAGCAATACCTTTAAACAGTTTCCGCCATTGAGGTATGGCGCATAGTGATGAGCCTTATTGATGTGGAGAAACGGCATCCGGATAATGCTTTTACTGTTGTCGAGACAGTTTATCTTACCTCTTTATTATTTAACGTTCTGGTAATTATTAAATTGATGGTATGAATATATCCTTGCCTGTTGTGCTGGTGCGTGAGAAATCTAAAACAAACCATGTAATAATCTTGTAATTGTTGCGTTGTTTAAACTGCATTTTTATCTGCTTAATATCAGATCGCGATCGCAAGCCTATCTCTAAATTGACGTTTACCCGAAAATATAGAGTGTTTAAACTTTGTTCATGGAGTTAGCGATCGCAAGGAACGGCTATGTACTATCGAAGTGAAGTTATCAGTTATTTACAGGCTAACAGAATCCTCGCATTGAAGCTTGACCATGCATTAACGGGCGTCGGAAGGACGGTATCAGAACAGATTAAATTGACGGGCGCGGGCGCTAAACGCGCGCTGTATTACGCATCCTGCTTTACAGATGAATATCAGGACGTATGTCAGCGGCAGAAAAATGAAGATCTCAGATTCAAGCAAGGTGTTTTTCATCTTATTGAAAGGGGAGGGGTTATTTATGACATGCTAAATATATACTATGATGAAATATTTAAGTACAAAACATTCACTCAAATAGAGTACATCAAAAAAATTCTAATGGCAGCTAATGTTCATATTGCTGCCAGTTCCCTTACCAATGCTGGGTTTGCTTTAGCAGTTGCCGCCTCTGTTGCTATGGGCTTGAATGTAAGTCTTGATATGAGTGCTTTGTCAGGCCGCTGGGCTAACAGGGGAATCATAGCAATGGGCGCGTATGGAATTGTTCAGAAAGCAGCTGACAGCGCTTATCGCCTCCACATTATATATCCCGCATTCTACGATGCACTATACGTGAAAGAACTGGAGATGATGTATTTCCTGATAGAACCATTGTTTGAGCGAACTGGGGCGCTTAAGGCCCAATGGGCATCGGACGGCGACATTGCAGATATAATCATCAGAATGATTAGATAATTATAATCAATATTATCAGAAGGTTTTTCAGACGACTATTTCGTTCCTTAGTTTCTCTACATGGCCCTGCGTTACTGACTTTTGTATTTGCAATTGTCTTTGTTCCTTTTTTTTCTGATGGCCCCATTTGGCCCGTAGGTTTGTTCGCTATATTCATAATCTATATATTTGCGCGCTATGTGAAATGGTAAGAATAGTCAGGTGAATATGTAAGCACTTATTCATCAGCATATTATCTACATTGTCTTTGTTATCGTCAGCATTAGTTGATTGTTATGATGAATTATATAAAGAGGTTTTTAAAATGGCAGTGTCGAATTTTATTTTCAATGTATGGGCCTACATGGCTAACTATCATATTTGCATTGATTCAAGAGTATTTGTTTCCTTCCAGTCCAGTGTGGCCAATAGGTATATTCTTTGTATTTATGATGATTATATTTGGACGCTACGTGAAATGGTAGCACCAAAAATAAAATTTTTATCAAATTAACTTATACCCTAATTATTTCGAGCCGCAGACACGCGGCGCCGCGGCAGCCCGTAAGGACGAAGCTCATGGATGCGCCGAGTAGCAAAGCCAGCGCGGATGCGGCTTGAAGTATGACGAGTATATAAGGAAATGAAATATGTCTACTCCCGCACACCTGTGGCTTGAGGATGAAAACGGTTCTCCAATTGTTGGCGGTTGTTTAATGCCTCTGCGCTTAGGCTCCATCGAATTAAAATCATTCTCGCACGGCGTCACCATTCCCGTTGATACGAACCGGGGCAAGCTTACCGGCACGCGCATTCATCGGCCGATCGTCGTCGTGAAAGAGTTCGACCGAACGACGCCCGTTCTCTATCGCGCCGTGTGCGAGGGGCGGACCCTGAAAAAAGCCATTATCAGAATGTACCGCATTATGGCATCAGGCATTGAGGCTGAATATTTCAATATCATCCTCGAAAACGTCAAAATCACCACGGTTTCGCCGTACCTTTCCCCCAATGGCCTGAGCAGCACCCATCTTGAAACGCTCGAATTACGCTATGAGGCCATAACCTGGAAGTACAGCGAAGGAAACGTTATTTATCGTGATACCTGGAATGAGTTCTGCACTTCCTGATGCCTTCACGCTAGCCCTCTTCCAGGGTAAGAGGGCTAGCGTGTAAATCGTTACTTCCGCAATCCGGCAAATGCCGCCCGAATCTCCTCTTCCGGCAGGTTAATGCCGATAAATACCAGCGTGCTGTGCGGCTGGTCGTCGCCCCAGGGGCGGTCCCAGTCGGCGCTGTACAGGCGCTGGACGCCCTGGAACAGCAGGCGGTTAGGCTCGCCGTCAATCCACAGCATCCCCTTGTAGCGCATCAGCTGCTCGGCGAATGAGAGCAGCAGATTTTCCATGACCCGCGACACCTCGCTGATATCCACCGGGTAGTCCAGCTCCACCACGATCGACGACACGTCGTTTTGCTGGTCGGCAATAAAGTGGAAGCGCGGCTTAGCGCTCACCACCCGCTCTTCCAGCATAAAGCCGCCGGTATTAAACAGCTGGCTCAGATCGATATCGCCGTGGGTGACCGCGTAAATTGGCGCCCGGGCGTTGATACGCGCCAGCCGTTCGCACAGCGCCTCGCTGCTGCCCGCGACGTCGGTTTTGGTCAGCAGAATACGGTCGGCGTAGCCCACCTGCGACTGGGCGATGGTGAACTGATTCATCTGCTGGTCGGCGTGGACCGCATCAACCAGCGCAATCACCCCATCCAGCAGGTAGCGTTCACAGAGGATCTCATGGGAGAAAAAGGTCTGAATGATCGGGCCAGAATCGGCCATGCCGGTGCACTCAATCACCAGTCGGTCGAAGGCAATCTCACCGCGATCGCGGCTGTCGAGCAGGTCGAGCAGGGCATCTTCCAGCTCGTTGGAACGGGTGCAGCAAATGCAGCCGTTGGTCAGGGTTTTGATCTGGGTGGCGCGATCGCCAATCAGCTGGTCATCAACGGAGACTTCACCAAATTCGTTTTCGATCACCGCGATTTTAATGCCGTGCTGCGCGTTGAGAATATGCCGCAGCAGGGTGGTTTTGCCTGCGCCAAGAAATCCGGTCAGCAGGGTGACTGCAATCGGTGTCATGCGTGCCTCCATTAACAGCAGCGTACGCCGCCTTCGCCGCTTCCGCCGTAGCGCGCTTCCTGGCGCTCGCGGAAGAATTCGTTGTAGGTCATATACGGCTTATCCGGATGGTTGGCTTTCATATGATCAACGTAGTTGTCGTAGTCCGGAATGCCAATCAGCATCTTCGCCGCCTGACCGAGGTACTTCTTTGCTTCGCCTAAGTTACCAAACATCAAATTATCCTTACAGGCATAAAGTTCGCTGATGCAGGCGATGTGACCTGCCATTTTGCATCCGGGCGGCGCCCGCCGTTCTCAGGTAGCGCGCGCCCGCTGCGCAGGGATGACAATAATGCCGCGTCGCTCACTGAAAAGCCCCGCCGAAGCGGGGCTGAACGGGGCTGGATTAGTGGTGTGAAGAGGTCTTCACGCCGCCTTCCGGCACCGGCACGTACGGGGTCTCTTTGTCGGTGCGTACCTTATTGTTACGCACGTTGATCCACGTTTTGATGCCGTAGAAGATGATGCTGTAGACCACCACCAGGAACAGGATGCTTAAACCGGCGTTGGTGTAGTTGTTCACCACGATATGGTTCATGTTGGCAATCTGCTGCGGGCTAAGCTCGCCGCCGGCGGCAATCTTCTCTTTGTACTGCTGGGCCATAAAGAAGAAGCCTTCCATCTGCGGGTTGGTGCTGAACAGTTTCAGACCCAGCGCCCAGGTGGTGCACAGCAGCAGCCACAGGGCCGGAACTACGGTGACCCAGATGTATTTGGTGCGCTGCATTTTGACCAGCACCACGGTGCCAAGGACCAGCGCCACGGCGGCCAGCATCTGGTTAGAGATACCGAACAGCGGCCACAGGCTCTTCACGCCGCCCAGCGGGTCGACCACGCCCTGATACAGCAGGTAGCCCCACAGGCCTACGCAGCCCGCGGTCCCTACGATACCGGCAACCAGTGAATCGGTTTTCTTCAGGAACGGCACGAAGTTGCCCAGCAGATCCTGGAGCATAAAGCGGCCTGCGCGGGTACCGGCATCAAGGGCAGTCAGGATAAACAGCGCCTCAAACAGAATACCGAAGTGGTACCAGAAGCCCATGTCCGCCATCGGGATGATTTTGTGGAACACGTGGGCGATACCGACGGCCAGGGTTGGCGCGCCGCCCGCACGGTTCAGCACCGACGGTTCACCGATGTCTTTCGCCGTTTGCAGGATCTGCTCTGGCGAAATCACAAAGCCCCAGGAGCTGACGGTGGCCGCCGCATGGACGGTGACTTCTTTCAGCTGCGCGGCAATCATCGCGGCGTTTTCGCCGCCCATCTCATGCAGGTTCGGCATCACGATACCGAGGCCGGCCGGCGGGGTGTTCATCGCAAAATAGAGGCCCGGTTCGATGATAGACGCTGCCACCAGCGCCATGACCGCCACGAAGGACTCCATCAGCATTGCGCCATAGCCGATAAAGCGCGCGTCGGTTTCGTTTGCCAGCAGCTTCGGCGTGGTACCGGAAGCGATCAGCGCATGGAAGCCGGAGACCGCGCCGCAGGCGATGGTGATAAACAGGAACGGGAACAGGGCACCTTTCCACAGCGGGCCGGTACCGTCGATGTACTGAGTGACCGCCGGCATTTTCAGGTCCGGGTTAAGGATAACGATACCCAGCGCCAGGCCGACGATAACGCCGATTTTCAGGAACGTCGCCAGGTAGTCGCGCGGCGCCAGAATCAGCCATACCGGCAGCAGCGCGGAGATAAACGCGTAGCCGATCAGGGTGAAGGTGATAGTGGTGTCTTTAAAGGTCAGCGCCGGGCCCCAGTACGGGTCGTGGGCAATCACGCCGCCGAAGTAAATAGACGCCACCAGCAGCACGATACCGATAACCGAAATTTCGCCCACGCGTCCCGGACGCAGGAAGCGCATGTAGATCCCCATAAACAGCGCGATCGGCACGGTTGAGCAGACGGTAAAGACGCCCCACGGGCTTTCCGCCAGCGCCTTCACGACGATCAGCGCCAGCACCGCAAGGATGATTATCATAATCAGGAAGCAGCCGAACAGGGCAATCGACCCCGGAATCGGGCCCATCTCTTCTTTGATCATTTCACCCAGCGACGAACCGTTACGGCGCGAGGAGATAAACAGCACCATAAAGTCCTGCACCGCCCCCGCCAGCACCACGCCGGCCAGCAGCCACAGCGTGCCGGGCAGGTAGCCCATCTGCGCGGCCAGTACCGGACCAACCAGCGGGCCCGCGCCGGCGATAGCGGCAAAGTGGTGGCCGAACAGCACGTAGCGGTTGGTCGGCACGTAGTTCAGGCCATCGTTGTTAATGACCGCCGGCGTCGCGCGGGTTGGGTCGAGCTTCATCACCTTTTGGGCGATGTACAGGCTGTAGTAGCGGTAGGCCACCAGATAGACCGATACCGATGCGACGACAATCCACAGGGCGCTAACGTGCTCCCCGCGACGCAGGGCGACGACCGAAAGGCAAAATGCCCCGATGATTCCAAGAATCACCCAGGGTATGTGCTTGAATAGTTTTTTAGTATCCATAGTAAAACCTGGCGTTATGAGTTGAATAATTGGCCGAAGCCGTCTGAACGTAATTTTGAGGAGGTATTGAGTCACTATGCTGGGGAGGATCTTGCCAGAACTTTGCGCGCGTAAAGTTGGGTAAATCAACGAGTGGTTGTATGGCGGGTTAAGCGGTCACTTGCGGGAGTAAGCGGTTGGGCAGGAAATGAACAGCAGGATAATATGTGATTGAGATCACAAGAATTTCTCCCCCCTGGCAGCAGGGGGGAGAGCGGGCCTGGCTAGACGGCGGCCGCCATCTCCATCATCACCGGATGGAAACGACGCTTGAAGTAAATCAGCCCGTGGCCTTCCTGGCTTAGGGTGATGTTCTTGATCTCGACCAGATAGACCAGGTGGCTGCCGATAGTCTGCACCTGGCTGATATCGCCTTCGAGACTGGCCAGCGAATCCTTCAGCACCGGCTGCCCGAGCACGCCCTTCTGCCAGCACGAGAGGCTGAAGCGCTCCTCCATCGTCACCCCGGTCATTCCGGCAAAGTGGCGCGCCATCACCTCCTGCTCATGGTTCAGGACGTTAATGCACAGCCTGCCGTTGCCCTGGAACACCGGATTCATTGCGCTGTTGGCGTTGATACACACCATCACCGACGGCGGAGTATCGGTTACCGAGCACACCGCGGTGGCGGTGATGCCGCAGCGGCCGGCATCGCCTTCGGTGGTGATCACGTTCACCGCCGCCGACAGGCTGGACATGGCATCGCGAAAGCGCAGGCGTTGTTCATCTAATTGCATTGTGACCTCCCGCTGTGAATTACTTCAGCAGCTTATCCAGGATATTGATATCAGAGTTATTGTGCAGGTGCGGCACCGTCCAGCCGTGCTGGTCATACTCGGAAAGGCAGCGATCGACCATCGCCATCATTTTGTCCATGTTGCCGGAGGTCTGCGCCTGGCGCAGGCACTGCAGGCGAATCTCATCCTGGCTACCGGAGTAGTTGATTTCATACAGCTCGTGGCGGCCGCCGAACTCGCTGCCGATCGCATCCCACATCAGCTTGAGGATCTTGATGCGTTCGACGTGATCCATGCCGTTGGATCCGCGCACGTATTTCGCCAGATACTGGTCGATCTGCGGATTATTGAGGTCGCGCGCGCTGGACGGGAGATAGATCAGGCCGCTGGTGACGTTACGCTCGATGATGTTTTTGATCTTGGCGTAGGCCATCGGCGCCATCACGCGGTAGGTTTGCAGCGCAGCGTGATCCGGCAGCCAGGCGCCGTTAACCCACGGCGTCGCCTCGGAGCACATCGAATCGCTCAGCGCCCAGAACATATTGCGCCAGGCCACCACCTCGCCGAGATCCGCCTGCACGCCGCGGAACTCCAGGGTGCCGGTGCACTCCAGCGAGCGCTTGAGCAGGGCGGTGATAAAGTCGAGCTTAACCGCCAGACGTACGCAGGCCTGCAGCGGGTACATGCGGGCGAAGCCGCCCTCCATGGTCCAGCGGCGGCAGCGATCGAAATCGCGATAGATCAGTACGTTCTCCCACGGGATCAGCACCTTATCCATCACCAGGATCGCATCGTTCTCGTCGAAGCGGCTGGAGAGCGGGTAGTCATACGGCGATCCGGTGACGCCGGCGACCATTTCGTAGGAGGCGCGGGAGATAAGCTTCACCCCTTCGGCGTCCATCGGGGCGACGAACATCAGCGCGAAGTCCGGGTTTTCCCCCATCACCTGCGCGGAGCCGAAGCCAATCATGTTGTAGTGGGTCAGCGCCGAGTTGGTGGCGACGACTTTCGCCCCGCTGACCACGATCCCGGCATCGGTCTCTTTTTCCAGCTTGATGTAGACATCTTTCACCTCATCGGCCGGCTTATGGCGGTCGATCGGCGGGTTGACGATGGCGTGGTTAAAGTACAGGCCGGTTTCCTGAATGCGGGTGTACCAGTTGCGGGCGTTCTGTTCGAACTGGCCGTAAAACGCCGGGTTGGCGCCCAGCGCGCAGCCGAAGGCGGCTTTGTAGTCCGGAGTGCGGCCCATCCAGCCGTAGCTCAGGCGCGACCACTCGGCGATGGCGTCGCGCTGCTGGCGCAGATCGTCGGCGCTCTTCGCCACGCGGAAGAACTTATGCGTATAGCCGCCGCTGCCGGTATCGGTGTTCCAGCACAGGGAGTCCTGCAGCGCCGGTTTGTGCAGAGCATCGTACAGCTGGCCGACGGAGGCGGCGGCGTTGCGGAACGCCGGGTGCGTGGTGACGTCTTTGACGCGCTCGCCGTAGATATAAATTTCGCGGCCGTCCTGCAGGCTCTTCAGGTACTCTTCCCCGGTTAACGGGCGTTTAGCGTCTGCGCGGAAATCTTCAGGTTTCATCGGGACCTCTTCAGTATTAAGCGGTATATCCCGTCATGCTTCGGGCGGCGCCTTTTCGGCTGCGGCTCGAAGCATTCAGGGTACAAAGGTTAAATTTATGTTTTCTTTTTGTTGTTTAATTGAAGCGGTTTACGTGGGTTCCGTGAAGAGACTTTTAGGTCAACGGCAGGTACTTTTCAGGCGGGATGGCGTTCTGTGATCCGGGTTGGTTTTTCGCTTTTTTGCCGTCGCGCGCCGGGGATTGCGGCAGCTGAGTTCTCCGGCCGCGCTTCGCCTGCCGGGGCCTGGCGCTTATCGCCCGGCTGCCGCTGGCAGGGAAAGCTCAGGAGACCGGTACTTTTTGCGTTCTGAAGGCGCTGGGCGAGCAGCCGACCAGGCGATGAAAAAAGCGGGCAAAATAGGCCGGGTCCTTAAACCCCAGCTGCCAGGCGATTTCGTTGACCGCGCTATCGGAAAACAGCAGCAGCCGCTTGGCCTCGCGCAGCTGCCGGTCGAAGATAAGGCGCTTCGGCGGCCGGTTGGCAAAGCGCCGGCAGATGTCGGTCAGCCTTGATTCGGTAATGTGCAGCTCATTGGCGTAATCCGGCACCGTCCGGTGCTGGTGGTAGTGGCTGTCGATGGCCTGGTTAAAGCGCTGGAACAGCTTGAGCTCGCCGCGGATGCCGCTGGCGGCGTGGTCGTCGAGCCTGGCGTTACGCAACAGCAGGGTGAACACCGCCTGCGCCAGCAGCACCAGCGTATGCTCGCGCCCCGCCAGCTGCGCGGTCGATTCGCGCTCAATCAGCCGCCAGTAGTGGGCCAGCGCCGCGAGCTCGTCCGGCTTATCGGCCAGCGACAGGCACATTCCCGGCAGGCCAAAGGCCTCCCGGGTGCCGGGATAGAGCACCTCCAGCAGCGGCCAGATCAGGTCCTCCCGCACGGTTAGCACGTGGCCATCGCTCTCGGAGCCGGTGATAAACGCATGCGGCACCGACGGCGGCGTCAGGACGAACAGCGGCGCCTGCACCGAGTAGCGGTGGTCGTCGAGCTGCAGCTCAATCTGCCCGGTATCGAGAAAGTGCATCTGAAAGTACTGGTCGTGGCGATGGGCCTGCATGTCGCGGCCAAAAAAGGCCGCCATGCGGGCGAACGACTGGTAGTGCACGTCTTCCGTGCCCAGGCTTTCATCGTACTCTTTATTGATATCGATATTGGCGATCGAACGCTGGGGCATAGCCGCTCCTTAAGGCGTGGCGCGCGGGCGCGAGGCTTTCATCGGAATGGCCCAGATAATCACGGCGCCAATCACCAACAGGCTGGCGACGAACCACAGGCCGCTGTTAAAGCTGCCGGTCAGATCCTTCAGCCAGCCGATCATAAACGGACTGAGCGCCGAGCCGATATTGCCGGTCGCGTTGATCACGGCGATCCCGATAGCCCGCGCGCGCAGGCTGATCGACTGGTCCGGCGTGGTCCAGAAGATGGCCATTGCGCTGAACGATCCGGTTGAGGCCATGACGATCCCCAGCATCTGGATCAGGTTGTGATCGGTCGCCGAGGCCAGCAGCCAGCCGGCGGCGGCAAACAGGAACGGCAGGGCGGTATGGTGCTTGCGCTCCTGGCATTTATCCGAGTGTCGGCTCCAGTAAATCATCCCCAGAATGGTACAGATCTGCGGGATCGCCGCCAGCAGGCCGATGGTGATATTGCTGCTTCCCTCGTTAAAGCTTTTGAGGATCTGCGGCGTCCAGATGCTGATCGCGCTGAGCGTATTGGTCAGGCAAAAATAGGCCAGGGTGTACATCAGCACGATCGGCGTTAGGACTTCACGCCACAGGCTGCGCTGCTGCATCGCGTGGTGGCTGATGGCGCCTTCCGGCTGTACCAGCGTCAGCCGGTCGTTATCCATCATCTCCTGCAGGCACTTTTTGTCCTCCGCAGTCAGCCATTTGGCTTTTGCCGGAGAGTCATCCAGCCAGTACCAGACCATGATGCCCAGCAGTACCGACGGGAACCCTTCGAGCAAAAACAGCCATTGCCAGCCGTGGAGATTGAACAGGCCGTCCATCGACAGAATATAGCCGGAAACAATCGAACCGATGGCGGTGGTCACCGGCATGGCAATCATAAACAGGGCGTTGGCGCGGGCGCGGAAAAATGCAGGAAACCAATAGGTTAAATAGAGCAGGATGCCGGGCAGAAAGCCGGCCTCGGTGATCCCCACCAGCATGCGCAGCACGTACAGGCTATTAGGGCCGGTGGCGAACATCGTGGCGGTGGAGGCGATCCCCCACAGCACCATGATGGTGGCTATCCAGCGGCGGGCGCCGACGATGCTGAGCATAATATTGCTCGGAATACCGAAGATGACGTAGGTGGCGTAGAACAGCGTAGTAGCCAGGCCGAACATGGTGGCGTTGAGCCCCAGATCCTGGCCCATCGTCAGCCCGGCAAAGCCGATATTGATGCGGTCGAGAAATGAAAAGATAAACAGCACGAACAAAAATACGATCAGGCGGCGAAACAGCTTATTGATAACCGACTGCTGCTGCGCCGTCAGCTGCTTGTGCTGATTGGCGGGATCGCGCGTCTCCGGAATAGCTGATGATGTGTCGCTCATGGTCTTTCCTCTGATGGGAATTTTTGTAGGGTCGCGATGTGGCGTTATTAATAGACGCCGGACTGGGCTGCCGTTCCGCTGGCGCCAAAGCGCTCGGCTAAGGCTTCGGCGGCGCGGGCGAGCAGGGTGGTATCGACGCCGACGGCGACAAACAGCGCGCCGAGCGCCAGATAGCGTTTTGCCAGCTGCTCGTTGGCCATCAGGATCCCCGGCGCTTTGCCCGCCTGCCGAATTTGAACGATGGCGCTTTCGATAGCCGCCTGCACTTGCGGGTGCTGCGGATTGCCGCCGAAGCCCATATCGGCGCTGAGATCCGCCGGGCCGATAAACACGCCGTCCACCCCCTCAACGTCGAGGATCTGCGGCAGGTTTTTCAGCGCCTCGCGGGTTTCAATCTGTACCAGCACGCACATGGTGTCGTTGGCCTGGTGGAGATAATCCGGGATGCGGTTCCAGCGCGAAGCGCGGGCCAGGGCGCTGCCGACGCCGCGAATGCCGGCCGGCGGATAGCGCGTGGCTTTCACCGCCAGCCGCGCTTCGTCGGCATTTTGTACCATCGGCACCAGCAGGGTTTGCGCCCCGACGTCCAGTAGCTGCTTAATCTGCACCGGGTCATTCCACGAAGGGCGAACCACCGGCTGGCTGGCGTAGGGTGCCACCGCCTGCAGCTGGGTCAGCACCGTCTGCACGTTGTTTGGCGCGTGTTCGCCGTCAATCAGCAGCCAGTCGAATCCGGCGCCGGCCAGCAGCTCGGCGCTGTAGCTGCTGCAGAGTCCCAGCCACAGGCCGATTTGCGGGCGCCCGGCCTGCAGCGCATCTTTAAACGCATTATTCATCTTCTTTCCCCTACACAAAGCGGCAGCTAATCGCGCCCATGTTGCCGTAATCGACGTGGAAGGTATCGCCTTTGCGCGCCGCCACCGGACGAGTAAACGAGCCGCCGAGGATAATTTGCCCGGCCTCCAGCTGCACATCGTGCGCTGCCAGCTTGTTCGCCAGCCAGGCAACGCCGTTGGCCGGGTGATTCAGCACGCCGGCGGCGACGCCGGTCTCTTCGATGACTCCGTTGCGGTACAGCAGGGCGGAGATCCAGCGCAGATCCAGCTCGTCAGGCTTAACCGGCCGGCCGCCGAGGATCACCCCGGCGTTGGCGGCGTTATCGGAGATGGTGTCGAACACCTTACGCGGGCGCTGGGTTTCAGGGTCGACGTTGTGGCAGCGGGCGTCGATCAGCTCCAGCGCCGGGATCACGTAGTCGGTGGCGTTATAGACGTCGAACAGCGTACAGTTCGGGCCGCGCAGCGGTTTCGCCAGCACGAAGGCCAGCTCGACCTCGATGCGCGGAACGATAAAGCGGTCGGTGGGAATATCGCCGCCGTCGTGGAAAAACATATCGTCGAGCAGCGCGCCGTAGTCCGGCTCGCTAATCTGCGAGCTGGCCTGCATTGCCTTCGAGGTCAGGCCAATTTTATGGCCCTTCAGCACCCGGCCTTCGGCAATTTTCAGCTCGACCCACTCGCGCTGGACGGCGTAGGCATCCTCAATGGTGATCGAGGGATAATCGAGCGAGATGGCACGGATCTGTTCACGCTGCTTTTCGGCCTGGTTCAGCCGCTGGGCGATCAGGGTGCGGGTCTGTTTATCGAGCATAGGGCTTCCTGTGACATTGCCTGCAAATGGGTACCATCGGGTCTCCCGGGCGCCGGACGAGAGCGCCGACGTCGGGGAGCCCGCGTCAGCGCTACGCCTGCCGGATGACGTTAATTATTTAAACAGCGCGTGGACGTTGTTCTGCTTGTAGTTCAGGGTCGGGTGCAGCTCCTCAATCTCGAACGACAGCGCGAGGTAGCGGCTCTCCATCAGCGCGGCGAAATGCGCCTGGATCAGGGCAAAGAGCATCTCTCCCGTTTGCTGGCGGCTTTCCAGGCTGCGCCCGCTGCCGATTTTCAGCGTCATATGCACGAAGGCATAATCGTGCCTGCCGTCGGCCATCTGCCAGGTATCCAGCCAGATGGCGCGGCTGCGGATGCCGCCGATCGGGAAAATCCCGGTGGCGGCCAGCGCCTGATTAACCTCGGCGAACAGGCCCGGCAGGTCGGCCTGCTCGCGGATGTTGCTGGTACACTCGGCGATAAAATGTGGCATCGCGGACTCCTTACGCCTGAGCCGGCAGCGGGAAGACGGCGTTGACCTGGCCGGTGCCGGAGCTGGCGAACAGGTCGGTGATAAACTCGACCTTGCCGTCGTATTTATCCCAACCGAGCACCCCGAGCAGCATCACCGTGTCGTGCATATTGCCTTCGCCGTAGCAGTAGTCGGCGTACTCCGGCAGCATGGTGCAGAACTCTTTGAATTTGCCTTCGCGCCACAGCTTCACCACCCGCTCATCCATCTGATGGTCAAACTCGCGGGTGTAGCTGTTCATCCCCTCTTCGGCGCGCTGATCGTCGATAAAGCGGTGCGACAGGGAACCGCTGGCGAAGACCGCCACGGTGCCGTCATATTTCTCAATGGCCTTGACGATGGCTTCCCCCAGCCTGCGGCTGTCGGCGAAGTCGTGAACGGTGCAAAAAGCGGAGATCGACACCACTTTGAAATGCTTATCGCTGTTCATATAGCGCATCGGCACCAGGGTGCCGTACTCCAGCTTGAGGCTCGGGATGTTGTGCGCTTTGGCGCGCACGCCGAGCTTGACCGCTTCGTCGGCGATCAGGTGGCCCAGCTCCGGGTTGCCGTCGTAGTCGTAGGTCATGTCGCGAATAAAGTGCGGCAGCTCATTGCTGGTATAGACCCCTTTAAAATGGTCGGCGCAGTTAATGTGGTAGGCGCTGTTCACCAGCCAGTGGGTATCAAAGACGATAATCGTATCGACGCCCATCTCCCGGCACCGTTTACCGATCTCCTTATGACCGTCGATCGCCGGCTGGCGGCAGCCGTGGTTTTTCCCCGGCAGCTCGGAGAGATACATGGACGGTACGTGAGTAATCTTGGCGGCTAACGCTAATTTGCCCATTTTGTGCTCCTTATAAGCCCCATTTCGGGATCGGATGGTCACCCATGGAAATACAGACGTTTTTCATTTCGGCGAACACCTCGAAGCTGTACTCACCGCCTTCGCGGCCGGTACCGGAGGCCTTCACGCCGCCGAACGGCTGGCGCAGGTCGCGGACGTTCTGGGTATTGACGAAGACCATGCCGGCTTCAATCCCGCGCGCGAGGCGCAGGACCTTGCTGATGTCCTGGGTCCAGATATAGGAGGCCAGGCCGTATTCGATATCGTTGGCAAGGCGCAGGCCTTCGGCTTCGTCTTTAAACGGCAGCAGGCAGGCCACCGGGCCAAAAATCTCTTCCTGGGCAACCCGCATGCGGTTATCAACGTCCGCCAGCACCGTCGGGCGCAGGAAGTTGCCGCCGCGAAGATGCGCGGGCAGGTCGGCGGGCTTATCCGGGCCGCCGGCCAGCAGCGTGGCGCCTTCTTCGATGCCGAGGCGGATATAGCCGGAGACTTTTTCCCAGTGCTGCTGGCTTATCAGCGCCCCGACCTGGGTGTTGGGGTCTGTCGGGTCGCCGACGCGCAGGCGGTTGGCGCGTTCAGCGAAGCGCTTAACGAACTCCGGGTAAATGCTCTGCTGAATGAAGATGCGCGAGCCGGCGGTGCAGCGTTCGCCGTTGATTGAGAAGATGGTGAACAGGGCGGCATCCAGCGCGCGCTCGATATCGGCATCTTCAAAAATCAGCACCGGCGATTTGCCGCCCAGCTCCATCGAATACTTCTTCAGCCCGGCGTTTTTCATGATGTTGCGCCCGGTGGCGGTGCCGCCGGTAAACGAGACCGCGCGCACGTCGTGATGACGCACCAGCGCGTCGCCGGCGTTCGCGCCGTAGCCCTGCACCACGTTCAGCACGCCCGGCGGAATACCGGCTTCCAGCGCCAGCTCGCCGAGGCGATCGGCGGTGAGCGGCGACAGCTCGGACATTTTCAGCACCGCGGTGTTGCCCAGCGCCAGGCACGGCGCCACCTTCCAGGTGGCGGTCATAAACGGCACGTTCCACGGCGACACCAGCGCGCAGACGCCGACCGGCTGCACGAGGGTGTAGTTGAGCATCTTGTCGTCAACCGGATAGGTCTTGCCGTTCATCTGCTGGCACACTTCGGCGAAGAACTCGAAGTTGTGCGAGGCGCGTGGGATCAGCACATTTTTGGTCTGGTGGATCGGCAGGCCGGTATCGGCGGTCTCCATCGCTGCGATCTCTGGAACGTTCTGGTCGATCAGATCCCCCAGCCGGCGCATCAGGCGCGCGCGCTCCTTCATCGGCAGGTTGGCCCATTTCGGGAACGCCGCTTTGGCTGCCGCGACCGCCTGATTCACCTCGGCTTCACCGCCGGAGGCGACCTCTGCCAGCACTTCGCCGGTGGCCGGGTTGGTGGTGTGGAAGTACTCCGCGCTTGCCACGCTTTCGCCGTTGATCCAGTGGTTAATTTTTTTCATGACAGCTTCTCCTCATACGCCTGCTGGCTGATGATGCGGTTGACCAGGCGGCCCACGCCCTCGACTTCGACGATCACTTCGTCACCCGGCACCACGTCAGACAGCCCCTTAGGCGTGCCGGTGGCGATCATGTCGCCGGGCTGCAGGGTCATAAACTCGCTCAAATACGCGATCAGGAACGGGATGCTGAAGATCAGATCGGCAGTGGTGCCCTGCTGGCGCAGTTCGCCGTTGACCCAGGTGCTCAGGGTCAGGTTGTGCGGGTCCGGAACCGTCTCTTTGCTGACGATCCACGGGCCGATGGGGGTCAGGGTGTCGCGGCTTTTGACCCGCAGATTCGGCCGGTAGTAGTTCTCGAGATAGTCGCGAATGGCGTAGTCGTTGCAAACGGTATAGCCGGCGACGTAGTCCAGGGCATCGGCCTCGCTGACCCTGCGCGCGGTTTTGCCAATCACCACCACCAGCTCGGCTTCGTAGTGCATATATTCGACGTTATCCGGACGCACCGACTCCTGGCGGTGGCCGAGGAAGGTGTTCGGCGCTTTGATAAACACCAGCGGCTCTTCCGGCGGCTTGAATTCCAGCTCGCTGGCGTGGTCGGCGTAGTTCAGACCCAGGGCGAACAGGGTGCCGTCGGCGGGCGGCAGCCAGCGGAATTCGCCCTCCTGCAGCCGGGTGCCGTCATCGAGAATGACCTGCTCGCGATCGTCGACCTGCGCGCTGCGTACCTGGCCCTGCCACTCAATACGTGCCTGTTTCATGCCGGCTCTCCTTCTGCGACGACCGGGTTTTCCAGCGCCGGGAAACCCTCGGCGAGAATGCGTACGCGATCGCCGGGGCGCAGCGTGACGCGGGCGTGCGGAGTGCCGATCAGAATGGCGTCGCCGGGGCTGAGGGTGGCGAACTCGCTCAGGGCGCTCAGCAGCTCGGCGGCGCCGCGCTGCAGATCGGCGGTGTTCCAGCTATCCGCTTCGCGACCGTTGATCTCGGTGATGATGGTCAGGTTATCGACGCTCCGTAGCGGGACGAGGTCACCCAGCGGGCAGAAACCGTCGCGGCATTTCGCCTTGATCGCCGGGCGGTAAAAGCTCTCTTCCGGCAGGCTGACGTCGTTGGCCAGCGCGTAGCCGGCGATGCAGGAGGCAGCCTCTTCGACGGAGACGCCACGGGCGGTTTTACCGACGATCAGCGCTACGGTGGCGCCGCTCTGCACGGTTTCGCCCTGCGGATGAGGGATTGCGTCGCCGCTGCCGATCGCGGTGTTGCGCGGTTTGATAAACCATACCGCAGTTTTCGGCGGCGTTTTGTACGGGGCCTGTTGGAACGCTTCGCGCCAGGCGTCGAGCTGGCTGCCGTGGTTAAGCGCAACGGCGAAGATGGTACCTTTCATTCACCACTCCTCTGGTACTGATTTCTGAAGCTTAAGGGATTTCATTAATATGTTAATGATTACCTTTTATTCCTTGCGAACGGGTTTGGCAAACAGAAGTGAATGTTTTGTGATCGGATTAACAATAAATTTACACTTGTAATATTTAATTGTTTATAATCAATCTATTAGTTTTAAATCATAAAAGGACTGGTACTTTTCAGCAGCAGAAACCGGTTGCGCCATCGGCAAATAAGCGCTAATTATTAACTTGTTAATAGATTCTGAAATATGATGTAGAGGGTATGTGATGCATGATTCGTTAACCATTGCGCTGTTGCAGGCGCGAGAAGCGGCGATGGGCCATTTCCGGCCGATCGTCAAACGCCATAATCTCACCGAGCAGCAGTGGCGTATTGTGCGCATCCTTGCCGAAAGCCCGTCGATGGATTTCCACGACCTCGCCTTCCGCGCCTGCATTCTGCGCCCGAGCCTGACCGGTATTTTGACCCGCATGGAGCGCGACGGCCTGGTGCTGCGCTTAAAGCCGGTCAGCGACCAGCGCAAGCTGTACGTTTCGCTGACGGCGGAAGGGACCCGGCTGTATCAAAGCGCCCAGGCCCAGGTTGAAGAGGCCTATCGGCTGATCGAAGAAGAGTTTACCAGCGAAAAAATGCAGCAGCTGACCGCGCTGCTGGAGGAGTTTATCGCGCTCGGCAACCGTAACGGCGCCGCGCGCGACGATCGGCAAGAGGAGTAAATCAGCGCTCGCCGCAGCGCTTTCTCGGGCCGCTGGCGGACGAGCACCTGGCGCGGGCGGAGAGGCTGTTTAGCGCCATGCGCTCGCAGGGGGCCGGTTTCCCGGAGACGGCGCGGGCCGTCATTCGGGCTGAATCAGAACAGCGTATCCAGCTCTTCCAGCAGGTTGTAGTCGTCGTCGACCAGCAGCAGCGTCTTCCATTTGTCGAAGGTCAGACACGGATGCGAGGTGCCGAAGACCAGGATATCGCCAACCTGCACGTCGCTGCCCGGCGCCAGGCGCAGCATGCAGTGCTGATCCATGATCCCGACGCTGACGATCTCCTCCGCGCGCAGCGCCAGCGGCTCGCCGTCGCGATAGTGGGCGATGGGCTGCGGCAGCCCGGCATCGAAAGCGCAGTCGCGCTTGCCGAAGTTAACCACCGCGCGATCCGCTTCCGGAACCGACTGCACCATCGCCATCAGCTCGAGGGCTGAGGTCAGATCGCCGGCCAGATCGCAGGCGATCGGATCCCGGGCGATCAGCGCCTGCTGGGCATCATCGTAGATCCCCCTGTCGTGCGTGATGTAGCAGCCGGGGCGGATCGCAATCCGGCAGCGCGCCGGCTTTTTGGCCGCCAGCCAGATGTTGCACACCACGTCATACCACACGGTGCCCGCGCCGGTGAGGATAAACTCGCCGTTAACCAGCGGCTCCATCCGGCAGGCGAGGTCCGCGGCCTGGCGCAGCAGCGCTTCAACCTGCGGCTGCGGATCGTCCCCGTGCAGCACCCCTTCATACAGCTCCAGCCCGCGCAGCTTCAGGCCCGGCAGATCGGCCGCGGCCTGTGCCAGCGCCAGCGCGTCCTCTACGCTGCGACAGCCGCAGCGCCCGCCGGGCACCCCAAGCTCAATCAGCACGTCCAGGGTTTGCCGGCGTTCGGCAAAAAAGGCCGACAGCGCGCGGGCGTTAGCGAGGCTATCGATGCAGCAGATGAAATCGACGCTGCGGTAGTGGGTTTTCAGCTGCGAAACGGTCTGCATGTTGGCCTTGCCGACCAGCTGATTAACCATCAACACGCGCTGGATGCCGCTGGCCATCGCCGCGGCGGCCTGCCAGGCGCTGCCGACCCCGATACCCCAGGCGCCGGCCCGCTGCTGGGCCTGAAAAATCCACGGCGTCATCGTCGTTTTGCCGTGCGGCGCCAGCGAGACGCCGCGGGCGTCGGCGTAGCGCTGCATCCAGGCAATATTGTTTTCCAGCGCGCTTTTTTTCAGCAGCGCGGCGGGAAGGCAGACCTCTTCCGCCAGCAGGTTTGCCGGCAATGTCATCGGCGCTGATTTATGCGGGACAAGCGTTGTGTGGTGGTATTTCATAACACTATCCTTTCAGGTTTTACGTTCGGATTTGGAATGGGTATCAGTTATAACTTATTGATAAATATTACTTTAATACTTAATAATTATTCGTTGTGAATAAAAGTATCACAAAATGATCTGGGTTTTGCGTAGTTTTCCACTGTTTTTACGCCGTGTAAATGGTTAACTTGTCGGCATAGTCGAAAGGGAGTAATTGCTATGAAGGTTGACTGGCTTTTTAAGAACGTCACGGTCATTGACGGCAGCGGCGGGCCGCAGTATCGCGGCGACGTGGCGGTGAAGGGCGATCGTATTGTGGCTATCGCTCCGGCGCTGCAGGTGGCGGCAGAGCGCGAAATCGAAGGCCAGGGGCGCGTGCTGGCGCCCGGCTTTATCGATGTGCATACCCATGACGATATCAACGTCATCCGGATGCCGGAATATCTACCCAAGCTCAGCCAGGGCGTGACGACGGTGATCGTCGGCAACTGCGGGATCAGCGCGGCAATGGCGACCATGCGCGGCGCGGTGCCTGACCCGATGAACCTGCTGGGCGAGCAGGCGCAGTTTATCTATCCCACCGTGCAGGCCTATGCCCACGCGGTGGAGGTGGCCAGGCCTTCGCTCAACGTCGGCACGCTGATTGGTCATACCGCGCTGCGTAATAACCATATGGACGATCTGTTCCGCCCGGCGACGCAGACGGAGATTGCCGGCATGCGCGTCCAGCTGCGCGACGCGCTACGTGAAGGGGCGCTGGGCCTGAGCACCGGCCTGGCCTACGCCAGCGCGTTCCACTCCACCACCGAAGAGGTGATGGCGCTGGCGGAAGAGCTGGCGGCAGAGAAGGGGATCTACACCACCCATTTGCGCTCTGAGTTTGAGCCTATCCTCGAGGCTCTCGACGAAGCGTTTCGCATCGGCCGTCACGGCAACGTTCCGGTCGTGGTGTCTCATCACAAGTGCGCCGGAGCGAAGAACTGGGGGCGCACGCGCGAGACGCTGGCCTTCTTCGATGAGATGCGCCAGCACCAGGAGATCGCCTGCGACTGCTATCCCTATTCCGCCAGCTCGTCGACGCTGGATATGAAGCAGGTGACCGATGAATTCGACATCGTGATCACCTGGTCCGAGTCCCGGCCGGAGCAGGCGGGAAAAACGCTCCGGCAGATTGCCGACGAGTGGCAGGTGAGCCTGCACGACGCCGCGGCGCAGCTGATGCCGGCGGGCGCTATCTACTACAACATGGACGAACAGGACGTGCGGCGGGTGATGCGCTATCCGGTTACCATGATCGGATCCGACGGCTTGCCGAACGATCCGATGCCGCATCCGCGGCTGTGGGGCGCTTTCCCGCGGGTGCTGGGACACTACAGCCGCGACGAGCAGCTGTTCCCGCTGACCACCGCCATTCACAAAATGACCGGGCTGTCGGCAGCGCGCTTCCAGCTGCCGGAACGTGGGCTGGTTAAAATCGGTTACTTTGCCGATCTGGTATTGTTTGACCCACAGACGGTGCGCGATGTAGCCAGCTTTGCCGACCCCAAGCAGCCGGCGGACGGCATTGAAGCGGTGATGGTCAACGGCATCATGAGCTACGGCAGCGATAAAAAAATTACCGGGCGCGCGGGGCGTTTCCTGCGCCGCCGGATGGACTAAGGAGTTGAATATGAGCATTAAACGTTACGGCGTGGAAGGTGGAACCGGCACCGGCGGGCAGCATCTGCCGTTTGCCCGCGCGGTGGAAGCGGGCGGCTGGCTGTATGTTTCCGGCCAGACGCCGATGAAAAACGGCGAAGTGGTGGAGGGCGGCATTGTCGATCAGTCCCGGCTGGCGATTCAGAACTGCGTCGATATCATGAGCGAAGCGGGCTATACCCTTGCCGACGTGGTGCACGTGAAGGTGATCCTCACCGACTCGCGCTATTTCCAGTCTTTCAACAAAGTGTTCCGCGAGTTCTTTGGCGATAACCCGCCGGCGCGGATCTGCTGCGTGGCCGATCTGGTGGTGGACTGCAAAGTTGAAGTGGATGTGACCTGCTATAACGCTGCCCGCGTTTAAATAATAGCTCCCCGCCGCTGGCCGGGGAGCAGCCCATAACAATGTGAGAGTAGCGCCAGGTCGAATAAATCGCCCGGCGCGACCAGGATTGCTTTGCCTTTTTTCGGCATCGTTACTATTAACTCATAATATTCAGCGGTACGAATATTATTTATTACGCCTGGATGTGAGCAATGAATAATATGTCATTCCTGATTTGGTTTTCCGTTTATGCCTGCGCGATGATCGCCTTAGGCTGGTACGTTTCGCGCAAGCAAAAGAACGGCGACGACTTTCTGCTGGGCGGGCGCTCCCTGCCGATGTTCCTGACGCTGGGGTCGACGGTCGGCACCATGGTCGGTACCGGCTCCAGCGTAGGCGCCGTGGGCTTTGGCTACAGCAACGGCTGGGCGGGGATGCTGTACGGCCTCGGCGGTGCGGTCGGTATTTTGCTGGTGGCGTGGCTCTTCGCCCCGGTGCGTAAATTTCGCTTTATGACCATGAGCGAAGAGATGTCGTATTACACCGGCGGCAGTAAAATTATTAAAAACCTGGTGGCGATCCTTATTTTTATTGCCTCGATAGGCTGGCTCGGCGCCCATATATTGGGCGGTGGTCTGTACCTCGCGTGGGCCAGCGGAATTGATATCAACGTCGCCAAAATTATTATTGCGCTGGCCTTTGTGGTTTACGTCGGTATCGGCGGCTACTCGGCGGTGGTGTGGATCGACACCATTCAATCGATTGTCCTGTTCGTCGGCTTTATTTTAATGGCGATCCTCGCGGTCCATCACGTCGGCGGCTGGAGCCATATTCAGCAGGCGGTTGACCCGGCTGCCCAGAGCCTGTTTGCCGTCGATAAGCTCGGCGTGCTTCCCGCGCTCTCTCTGGCGGTGGTGATTGGCGTGGGGGTTCTGGCAACGCCGTCCTACCGCCAGCGTATCTACTCGGCAAAAACCGTCTCCTCCGTGCGCCAGTCGTTCACCATCACCGGTCTGCTCTATCTCGGCTTTTCGTTCCTGCCGGCGATTATCGGCATGGCGGTGTGGACGATGAACGCCAATCTCGAAAACAGCGGCTTTGCCTTCCTGTTCGCCACCCAGGTCCTGCCGCCGGTGCTGGCGATGGCGATTCTGATCGCCGGGATGTCGGCCAACATGTCCTCCGGCAGCTCTGACGCCATCGCCGCCGTCTCGATTATGCTGCGCGACCTTTACACCCTGGTGACCGGCCATATGCCCGCACCGGAGAGGGCGATTCGCCTGTCGCGGATGTTCCTCGTGCTGGTTATCGCCCTGGCGCTGGTATTCGCCCTGACCTCCAACGACATCATTAGCTACATCACCAAAATGATCTCGATGATTATGTCCGGGATGTTCATCTGCACCATGCTCGGCCGCTTCTGGACGCGCTTTAACTGGCAGGGAGCGGTTGCCGCGCTGGCCGGCGGCGCCGGCGCATCGGTCGCCGTGCTGATGGACAGCGACTGGCTGGCGTTCTGGGGCAACCCGTGTATTCCGTCGGTGCTCACCAGCCTGGTGGCTTCGGTGGTCGTTACGCTGCTGACGCCGGCGAGCAGCATGAGCCGTGAAGAGGCGCTGGAGATGATTACCCGCGAGCGGGAAAGCACCCCGGCGGCACCGCCGCTGGCGATCGGCAAACGCAATACGTCGCAGGGCTAAGGGGACGCAGATGCAGGACTATATTGCCGTCGACTGGGGCTCAACGCAGCTGCGCGGCTGGCTGATACGCGACGGGAAATGCGTGGCAACGAAACAGCTGCCGTTGGGGATCTCCCGGCTTAACGGCGAGGCGCCGGCGGAGATATTCCGCCAGCATCTGGCGCCCTGGCGCGGCGAACGGACGCTGCCGGTATTAATGGCCGGGATGGTCGGCAGCGATGCCGGCTGGTGCCCGGTCCCGTACCTGGCCTGTCCGGCAGCCATCGATGCGCCGGGACGCCGGCTGTTCAGCGTCGCCGAAAAGGTGTGGATTGTGCCCGGTCTCAAGGTCGAGCTGGCCGGGGACTACGGCGTGATGCGCGGTGAAGAGACCCAGCTGCTGGGCGCCGGGCAAATCGCCCCCGCCGATTGCTACATTATGCCGGGCACCCACAGTAAGTGGGTGCAGGTAGATCGCGGAGTCGTGCAGCATTTCTCCACCGCTATGACCGGGGAGCTGCATCATCTGCTGCTGAGCCAGTCGCTGATTGGCAGGCAGCTTCCCGAGCAGCGGCTGGACGACGCCGCTTTTGAGCAGGGGCTGGAAAAAGGCATGACCTCGGCGCTGGCGGGCGAGCTGTTCACCGCTCGCGCCGCCCGGCTGCTGGGGGCGCTGGCGCCGGCTTCGGTCAGCGACTATCTCTCCGGGCTGCTGATTGGCGCCGAGGTGGCGGCCTTTGGCGAGCGCTACCGCAGCGCCGCCGTCACCCTGGTGGGCGATCCGGCGCTGACTGCCCGCTACCAGCGGGCAATGTCGGCGCAAGGTCGGGTGGTACAGAGCTGTAGCGGCGATGAGGCATTCTTGAACGGTATGGCGAGGATAATGGATGAACGCAGTTAAGCTGGTCGCGATTTTGCGCGGTATAGGCCCCGCAGAGGCGGCGGAACACGTTGAGACGCTGGTGGATGCCGGTTTTCGCTATATTGAAATCCCGCTGAATTCACCGGACTGGCAGCAGAGTATTCCGCAGATGGTCGGCCGCTTTGCCGAGCAGGCGGTGATTGGCGCGGGGACGGTACTTAACGTCGAGCAGGTGGACTTTCTTGCCGCAGCGGGGGCGAAGCTGGTGGTGACGCCGAATACGCAGCCGGCGGTGATCCGCCGGGCGGTGGCGCAGGGGATGCTGGTCTGCGCCGGGTGCGCTACCGCGACGGAGGCGTTTAACGCCCTGGACGCCGGCGCGCAGTGGCTGAAAATCTTTCCCTCCTCCGCGTTTGGCCCCGACTATATTCGGGCGCTGAAGGCGGTGCTGCCCCCGGAGGTGCCGGTGCTGGCGGTGGGGGGCGTGACGCCGGATAACCTCGCGACCTGGGTGCAGGCCGGGTGCGCCGGCGCGGGGCTGGGGAGCGATCTCTACCGCGCCGGTCAGCCGGCAGCGCGCACCCGCGAGCAGGCGCAGCGCTTTATTGCCGCTGGCCGGGAGCTAGTCGCCTAGCGGCTGACGGTCGACGCCGCCGCGGTGGCTGTCGAGCGCCAGCTTGATGCGCCGCAGGCGGTCTTTTGCCTGCGGCTTGTTGGCCATCGCCAGCTCGGTAGCCAGCACGTCGACCATCGCCAGCATGGCGTAGCGCGAGGTGCTGGGTTTGAAAATATAGTCGTTTTCGCGCACCAGCAGCGGCAGCAGCAGATCGGCCTGCTCCGCCAGCGGCGTATCCGCCGGAGTGATGGCAATCACCTTCGCCCCGTACTGCCTGGCGATAGCCGCGCTTTCAATAATCTCTTTGGTATAGCCCCCCAGCGACAGCACGATAACCACGTCCTTCGGCGTTACCGCCGAGCTCATCATGCGCACCAGCAGGCCATCGTTCTGGCTGACGACCGGCAGGCCAAGGCGGAACAGGCGATACTGGATCTCCTGCGCGCAGATGGTCGAGCCGCCGCCCATCCCGAGCGCCAGTATTTGCCGGGCGTCGCTAAGCCAGGTGACGGCGCGCTTCAGCGCGTTAATATCCAGCGCCCGGCGGTTGGTCTCGAGGACGCCAATAATTGACTCGTAGATCCCCTGTACGCCCTCCAGATCCGGGACATCCAGAATAAAGCGCTGCCCGACCGCCAGCGACTGCGCGAGCTTCATTTTCAGCTCGCGGACGTCCTTGCACCCCAGCGCCCGCGCAAAGCGGGTGACGGAGGCCTGGCTGGTGCTGGTCAGGCGGGCAATTTCGGCAATCGGCAGCTCGGCCGCGGCGGCGACGTCGTCGAGAATAAACTGGGCAATCCGCTTTTCGGTAACGGTCAGCTCGAGAAAGCGATCGGTGATGCAGGAGATGATATCGATCGAGTAGGCCATACGGGTATCAGTCGCTAAATGTGTAATGATACTTTGTACCATATTCAGGGTGGAAAAAGCAGCGCCGGAGCGGCAATGTGGGCTACAGCGCCAGGCGCATGGTGCAGCGGGTCTCCGGCAGCAGGCCGTGGTCCGTTTCCCGCTCCCTTTTGGCCGCCAGCCCGGACGGCAGGTGCTGCTCATCGAGCATGCAGAATCCCAGGCGGGTGTAGAATGGGGCGTTCCACGGGACCTCGCGGAAGGTGGTCAGCGTCAGCGCCGGATAGCCCATAGCGCGGGCGGTGTCGGCGACCCGCGTCAGCATCATCCGGCCAATGCCGCGCCCCTGCCACTGCTGATGGACGGCGATCTCCACGATAAACAGCGCATCATCGAGCGGCTCGCTCAGCAGAAAGCCAACGGGCTCGCCGCCGCCGATGGCCAGCAGGCTGTGGTCCGTTTCGAGATACTGATAATGCTCCCGGGCGCTGATGACCGCGCTGTCTGCCAGCCAGGCGAGAGCGGGGATCTGACGAAAAGCCTGCGCTGCCGAGCGCTCAATAGCGGGCAGCCGGGGAATATCGCTCTCCCCGGTCAGGCGCAATGTCACTTCGGCAGTTATAGTGTTAGTTTTCATTGCCTCAGCATAGCACCTTTGGGAGAAACGTATGGAGTTGACCGCCGTTCCCGCCACCTGCTTTAGCAGCGAACAGCTGACGACGATCCTCAGCGACTGTTTTGAAGATTATCTGGTGCCCGTTTCGCTGTCGGTCGAGGTGTTTGTGCAGCGCTTCAGCGCTGAAGGGCTGAGCCTGCTGGATTCCTGCGTCTGGCTGGCGGGAGATACGCCGGCGGCAATCGCCATTATCACCCGCCGTGGCGATGCGGCCAGGCTGGCGGCCTTTGCCGTGCGGCCGGCCTGGCGGGGAAAAGGAACCGGCCGCGCGCTGATGGTGTCGCTGATGGCCTCGTTACAGGCCCGGGGCGTGCGGCGGATGTGGCTGGAGGTGATCCGTAATAATCACGCCGCGGTTGCGCTGTATCAATCGCTGGGCTTTCGCGTTCGTCACGGGCTTTGCGGCTATCTGAGCGCGCAGCCGGAGGGCGAGGGCGCGCCGCTGCTGCAGCCGTACGATGTGCTGGCGCTGACGCGCAGGGCGGGGGCGGAAATCAACGGCCGGCTGCCGTGGCTGATGGACCCGATGACCTTCAATACGCTGCCGTGCCGCGCGTTGACGCTTAATCAGCAGGCATTCGCGGTGCTGGCGACGCTCACCGCTAAGCCGCAGCTCCAGCTGCTGTGGGTCGAACCTGCCGCCCGCGGCCGCGGCCTGGCGCGCGAGCTGCTTATTGCCCTTGCCCGGCAGTTCCCCGGCCTTGGCACCTCGGTCAGCGTTCCGCAGTCGTTTACGCCGCTGTTCAGCGCGGCGGGATATGCCACCATGGCGCTGCAGCAGTATGAGATGAGCGTGGAGTTCCCCGGCGAGGCTTCTGCCGGGCGGTAATAAGATGGGGTCGGCGGCGGTTTTACACCGCGCCGTCCGGCCCTCAGAGAGCCGGACGGGCGGGCTTAGCCTTCGCGCTTGACGATTTTTATATCCACCATGCCGATGCCCAGCTGGCGCGGCGCGTGGCCGAGAATATTGCCTTCGTTGGTGGACTGCGGGTCCGGCGGGACGATGATCAGCGTATCGCTGCGCGACGGGTTGTCGAAATGCAGCGTGGTGGTGGAGACGTCATTAGCCAGCGTCAGCGTTTGTTCGCTATCCCCGACGCGAACCGGGATCGGCTTATTGGCGTTGGGTCCGTAGGCTTTGGCGGTGATCACCAGATCGAATTTCTCCGGCAGCGGGTTCTTAAACTCGATTTTGACTTCGCCGCCGAGCTGCGCGTTGGACCAGCGGCCCCAGGATTCCGGCCGGGAGATGCCGCTAAACTGCCTCACCTCTTCCGGTGCGCCGGCGACGTTAAACACGAAGCTATCGGCCTTATAGCGAATATCGTTATCGACAATTTTCAGCGTATCGACGTTGCCTTTGTAGCGCTCCATATCGATAAGGGTATCTTTAAACGCCGTTTTCCCCTGCCACTGGGCTTTATCGACGCGCTGTACGGTCTGCTCGCCGCCGAGCTGGCCCTGCGATACGCACCAGTCGGTCGAGAGCGCCAGCTCGCTGGACCACAGCTGGCCCATCTTGTAGCAGCGGTCGATCCAGACAAAGTTATCGCGCGGGGCAAAATCAGCCAGCTGATAGCGCAGCGGCGCGGAGTATTCGCTCTCTGGCAGCGGCTCGACGCGTTTATCGGATACCCGCAGCAGCAGCGGCAGACGGAAGTGGCTGCCGGAGAAGGAAACCATGCTTTTCTGCGGGTCCACGGTGAAGTTTTTCATCTCTTTCGGGAAGTTCCACAGGCGGATGACGTCCGGCTTCCAGGCCAGCACCTTATCTTTCATATTGAGGAAGATGCCAGAAAGCGACTGCCCGGAGAGGCTGCTGCGCCCAAGGCCGATATAGTTATCGCCGCCGAGGATATCCAGCACCGTGGCGCCGTTGTCCATGGTATTACGCTTCACCGCCAGCGTATCCTGCTGCGGCTGGTCGCCGCGCAGTACGAAGAACAGGTTGCTGCGATCCTGCTTGTTCAGGTATTCCCAGGCGCTGTTTTTCATCGCCAGGTGATCGGAAGAGACCACAATCACCGTGTTTTTGAAATAGGGCGAGGCTTTGATCTTCTCGATAAGCGCCGCGATGTGTTCCTGGCTGCAGCTTACCGCGCTGAAGGAGAGGTTCTTTTTACCGCCCATTTCATAGCTTTTTCGCTGGCAGGTGCGGGAAATAAAACCGTCAGGATGGTGGGTGTCCACCGTTAGCGCAAAGAGCGAGAAGCGTTTACCGGACTGCGAAAGCTGCTCGAATTTTTTCCAGGTTTCATCCAGCACGGTGTCGTCGTAGAAGCCCCAGTCGTTGCGGTAGGCGGGGTCGGCAACCGTGGTTTTCAGCTCTTCAGCGCCGTACAGATGATCGAAGCCGTGGGACTTGAGGAACACGTCTTTTCCGGCGAAACGCAGGTTGGCGCCCTGCACAAAATAGTTTTCGTAGCCGGAGTTTTTCAGAATGTCGCCGAGGCAGATATTCTGCGGGAAGAAGCTGGAGACCGAGGCCGAGGCGTTGCCTTCAAACGGCGCAAACAGCGGGATGCCGCACTGCGAGGCGACCATCCCGGCGATAGTGTAGTCGGTGCCAGGCAGCTGGGCGGTGTTGCTGAAATCGAGGCCTTCGCTTTTCAGTTTGCCAAGCTCGGGCGTCAGGTCGGGAAACGCCTCGTTATCAAAATAGGTGCGCTCAAGGCTTTCGCCGTAGATATAGACCAGGTTGAGCTGGGGGTTGGCGATGCTTTTCGACGGCTCTTTATAGTAGGTAACAAAATCCGGATCGCCGTCGCGGGACTGGGATTTCACCAGCTCGCTAATCTGGCGGAACGCCGGACTGGCGTCAACGGAGGCCAGCGCGAGAACCAGCGCCAGCAGGCTATAGCCAAAGTGGTGAGGATGATGACGGCGTCGGCGGAGTATCCAGCCCAGGGCGCTGAAAACGCTCACCAGCGCCACGACAATCCCGGCGCCGGGAAGGATATATTTGCCGACGCCCGCGCCGGTCAGGCTGTTGGTCAGGGTATAAAGCACCGCGTCATTAATGCCGTCGCCGGTGAAATAATCGCTGGCGTAGAGAGTGATGTTGAGAACCACAAACAGGCCCAGCACCGTTAGCGTAGCGGCAAACCACCAGGTATTGCGACCGGCCTTCAAGGCATAAATCACCACCGAGGTGAGAAACAGGGCGATGGATAACAACTCTGACACAGCTTACCCTCATTAGCGCCAGCTGACCGCTAGCCGAATAGATCACTTTCCACGATATACTGTAATGGCAGCGCCATACTGCTGCAATTGTAGAGTCATGAAACTGTGCTGTGGTTCAGAATTGGTTTATAAATTGGTATTTTTGAGCGACGTCTCATCCTTCCCTACGGGGGAAAATGAGACCATCAATGTTAAAAAATGGGGCTGCGGCCGCGTTGGCCAGGCAAAGGCGCCAAACGCGGCATCTGGGGAGAAGATCAGGAGAGGAATTTCGCGCCCTGTTTGAGAACCAGATCGCAGGCCTGCGTTTTGACTTTTTCCGCCAGCGGGCTGCTGCCGAGGGTGCTCAGGTTCAGCTGCTGGCCGTTATTGCTGTTCAGCAGACCCTGCAAACCTTCAAGATAGCCGGTGTCCTCTTTCTGTTTTTCCGGGGTGCCGAGGCCGAGCTTATCCAGCACCTGGTTTTTGACGTTTTCGGTATTGGTCACCGAGGAGAGCTTCTGCTTCGCACAGTACGACATAATGCCGGCGGCATTATTCATGCTGCTGGCGGTCAGCGACTGGCTCCCGCCGTTCAGCAGGCTGGTCAGCGAGGACATCGACAGCGCGCCGCTTTGCTGCGAGCCGCTTTGGCTGCTGAGCTCGCTGGCGGCGCTGGAGAGAGAGTCCTGCCACGAGGCAGCCTGCGCGCCGGTGACAAGAAATGCCGCGGCAGCGACGCTGCAGCGGAGCAAGGATTTAGCAGATTTCATAAACGGTACTCTTCGTCGTTATATAAGAATTTCTTGAGTATAACGCCGCCTGAGATCGGAAATGTCTTAATACTCTTTGCCGGTGACCCGGTGACGATAGCTATCCCAGTTGAAAATCACCCACAGGCTGTTGCCGAGGCGCATGCGGTCCATCACGCGCTCGCCGAGCAGCTTGTTCATCTCGTCCATGTTGCTGTTGGTTAGCATCCCGGTCGGGCGCTTTGATGAGGAGCGGCGATCGACGATCTGATTGATGATCACCTTTTCATAGCGCGATTCGGTTTGCATGCCGATCTCATCGATCACCAGCAGATCGACCCGGCTGAGATCGTTCAGCAGCTGCTCCTCGCTGATCTCCCGGTTGCCGAAGGTGTCCTTCATTGCCGACATGATGTCAGCGACGGTAATGATGAGCACCGATTTGCCGCGCAGCAGCAGCTCGTTACAAATGGCGGCCGCAAGGTGGTTTTTACCGGTGCCGGGCTTGCCGGAAAAGATAAAGCTGGCGATGTTGCCGTCGAACTCTTCAACGTACTGGCGCGCTCTGGAGAGCGCGTTCATCTGGCCTTCGCATTCGACCCGGTAGTTCTCAAACGAACAGTTTTGATGCAGCGGGCGGATGCCGGAGCGGTTAAACGTCCGCTGCATTTTCATCGCCCGGTTCTCCCGCTCGAGGGCTTCGGAACGCAGCTTGCCCTGCTCTTTCTGCCACGCCAGCAGCTCTTCGCCGGTTTTAAACGCCGGTTCGACATGAGCAGGCATCATTTTTTGCAGGCGCTTCATCAGTTCGCCAACGTTTTTCATGCTCATCCTCGGAACCCTCGTGGAATATGGTTATCCGGCTCGCTGACCGTATTCACATCACGACGCGGCTGGCCGCCGTTGCCGGCACGACCGATTTGCACGCTACGCGCCAGCTTCTGCTGCCACTGCACGTGATGAAAAACTTTGCCTTCCGCCTGCCAGTAGGTAACGAATGCCGCCAGCTCTTCCGGCGTCACCGGCTGGCTGAGGGCGATACCCCACAGCGCCGCGAGGCGCTGAAAATCGGCGTCCGGCTGCCAGTCGGCGTACATGGCGAATTTCCCCATAGGGATCGCGGCCGGCGCGGCGGTCGGCTCGTCAAAGAACTGCGTATCAAGCGCGATATCGCTGCCGGGGCGTGCCAGCTTACTCTCCAGTTCAAGCAGCTGGGCCAGGCGTTCCGGCGTCAGCGCGTAGAAGGCGGGAGTATTGTTGGCAAAAACGGCAACGGCACCGCCGGCCGATTTTGCGAGAATGGCCGCAGGATCCTGAATGAAATCATCCAGGCCGCTAAAATCGGTAGTTAAAATTCGCGAAGACATAACACTATCTCAACTCTGAACAACGATAGAGAGGGGGAATAGCACACATAGTAGCACAGCGCCCGGCCGGGATGGAGCGGCTGAGCCATCCCGGCGGCGCCGCTTGCTATACCCGCGGACGCTTGCGGTACAGCCACAGGCCAGGAATAGAAAGGCCGATAGAGAGCGCACCAACGATAGACGACGCCTTTAAAAAGTTGCTTAACAGCATAATCATCATCTCTTCAGAATAACCAAAATGACTGATTTTGACCGCTGAGATCATCGCCGTATAGGCGGATATGCCGGGGAACATCGGGATCACCGCGGCAACGGTAAAGATCTTCGGGTGGGCCAGGTACCAGCGCGACCACTGAATGCCGATACAGCCAATCAGCAGGGCGGCAAGGAAGGTGGCCCACTCGATGTTAAAGCCCGCCGTCATCATCACCATTCGTGAACCGTGACCAATGGCGCCCAGCAGCGCGCACCAGCGCAGCGCCCGCTGCGGGACGTTAAAGACCATCGCGAAGCCAACGGCAGGGATGGCGGCCAGCGCCATGTCCTGGGCCAGTGCAAACAGATATGTGATTATGCCCATCCGCGCAGCCCCCACATGGTCATCGCCATCACCACGCCAATGCAGGTGGCAAGGGTCAGCAGGCTGGCGAGCGCCCAGCGCGCAAGGCCGGTGTTGATATGCCCTTTGAACATATCCGCCACGGCGTTGATCAGCGGAAAGCCAGGCACCAGCAGCAGCACGCTGGCGGCCATCGCCACGGTGGACGTGCTGGCAAAGGTCGGCAAGCGCAGCATCAGCCCGGAGATAGTGGTGGCCACAAAGGCGGTAATACAAAAGTTAATCTGCGGATGCATCGAGCGGTGAGTCAGCAGCTGGCGGATATACATGGCGATAGTGCTGGCGCAGAAGGTGACCAGCGCGCCGTCCCAGCCGCCGTTGTTTAATTTGCAGAAGCACGCGCAGGAGAGCCCGACCATCAGCACCAGCAGCCAGCGCGGGTAGCGCAGCGGTTTTATCTGGGTGAAGCGCTTTTCCACATCTTTATAATCCAGCAGCTTATGCTCGGCAAGGATCACAATATGCTGCACTTCGGTCACTACGTGCATATTAATACCGCGATCGACATTCTTGCGCGTTGAGGTCAGGCATTCGCCGTCTTTGATGGTGGTGAGGACAATTGCATTCGAGGAAATGGCGCTCTCGACGCTGTCCATGCCTAACGCCCGCCCCAGGCGAGTAGAAAGCTCCTCAACCAGCGCGCTCTCCGCCCCGTGTTGCAGTAAGAAAAGACCACACTGAATGCACAATCGCGTAATTGTGCGCTGAACTGTCCGATCTGCTTGCATAAATACCTGCCGTCAGTAACGCCCGATGCCGTAGTGTCCGTCGCTACTTTAACCTGAACTCTCGCTTTGCCTGAGGGGGTCGGGATCAAACAATGTGCAAAAAGCCGGCTCCCGGCGGTATGGATAAATTTTGAACTGCACCACACTTTGCTAAAACTGTTGAAAAGTGCAGTTTTTACCGCCGTTATTGCCTTCTTTTTCCCACCTGACTTATCAAAAATGCACATGAGAACTTTTAATAAACAAAAAACAAACAAATAATTAACCATTCGAGAGCGAGACACCCTATGAAAACTCAGGTCGCGATAATCGGTGCCGGCCCCTCCGGGCTGCTGCTGGGGCAGTTGTTGCATAATGCGGGGATTCGAACTGTTATCCTCGAACGGCAGACGCCTGAATACGTCCTCGGGCGGATCCGGGCAGGTATCCTCGAAAGCGGCACCGTCGATCTGCTCCGTGAAGCAGGCGTGGCGCAGCGGATGGACGCGGAAGGGCTGGTGCATCACGGGGTTGAGTTTTTGTTTGAGGGGCAGCGCGTTCCGCTCGACCTGACGGCGCTCAGCGGCGGGAAAAGCGTGATGGTGTACGGCCAGACCGAGGTGACCCGGGATTTAATGGCGGCCCGTGCCGACTGCGGGGCGCCGATCGTTTATGGCGTCAGCGACGTGGTGATTCAGGATGCGAAAAGCGATCGGCCGGCCATCACCTTCGTCAGCGGCGGGGAAACGCACCGGCTGAGCTGTGATTTCATCGCCGGCTGCGATGGTTTTCACGGCGTGTCGCGGCAAAGCATTCCGCGTGAGCTCCTTAAAGAGTATGAAAGCGTCTGGCCGTTTGGCTGGCTGGGGATGCTGGCCGATACGCCGCCGGTGAACCCCGAGCTGATTTATGCCCATCATGAACGCGGATTTGTACTATGTAGTCAGCGCTCACTAACTCGTAGCCGCTACTATTTACAGGTACCGCTCAGCGATAAGGTAGAGCAGTGGTCGGACGCACGCTTCTGGGAAGAGCTGAAGAACCGCCTGCCGGACGAGCTCTCTACAAAGTTAGTGACTGGTCACTCACTTGAGAAGAGCATCGCGCCGTTGCGCAGCTACGTGGTGGAGCCGATGCAGTACGGCAGGCTTTTCCTCGTCGGGGATGCGGCGCATATCGTGCCGCCAACCGGGGCGAAAGGGCTGAATCTCGCCGCCTCAGACGTCAACTATTTGTGGCGGATCCTGCGCGAATACTATCACCATGGTCGTGACGACCTGCTGGCGAGCTACTCGCGTTTTGCGCTGGATCGCGTGTGGAAAGGCGAGCGATTCAGCTGGTTTATGACCCGCCTGCTGCATGATTTCCCGCAGCAGAGCGAGTTTGATAAAAAAATGCAGGCGGCCGATCGCCGCTACTATTTTGGCTCACGTGCCGGACTGACCACCATTGCGGAAAACTATGTCGGTCTGCCAATGGAGCACGTGGCATAGCGTTGAAAAGGGCAGGAGTCGTGATGCAGGCAGCGAATAGCGTTCCCGTGTTTAAGCTGTATGGGGAAGAACGAGACTGGCCGACGCCGGATCTGCTGCACTGCGAGTCTATTTTGCAGCGCAGCAGCCTGTACGAATGGCACATCCGCATGCATCAGCACGCCGAGCTGGTGCAACTGCTGTATCTCCATAAGGGAAGCGCTGAGATCGAGATTGAGGGCGTGACCACGGTGATGACGGAAGCCTGCATCCAGGTGGTACCGGCGCTGTGCGTTCACGGATTTCGCTTTTCACCGGGCACCCAGGGATTTGTGCTCTCGCTGGCGCTGCCGCTGCTCAGCCGTTTTGAAAACCAATTTGGCCGCCAGCTCGATGTGCTTAGCCAGCCGCAGTGCGTGCCGGTCAGGCGCTCCCGAGGCCACGTGCGGGCGCTGTTTACGGCGCTGCGCGAGGAGTACTGTGAAGAGCTTGATGCGCGTGAAATGATGCTCCATTCGCTGCTCGGCGCGCTGCTGGTGTGGCTGAACCGACGCTGCCTCCCGGCTCCGGTAACGGCAGACAGAGCGGAGAGGAAACGCAGCGCCATGCGTCACTTTTCTCGTCTGATTGAGAGCCACTATCGCGAACATCTCCCGCTGGCAGAGTATGCCAGGCGGGTGGGTATATCGGCGACGCACCTTAATTATTTGTGCCGTGAATTTCATGGCCGCAGCGCGCTGGAGGTTTTGCATCATCGGCTGATGCTTGAAGCGCGGCGTAATCTGCAGTATACCGGGATGACGATAGCTCAACTGTCTGATTACTTAGGATTTTCCGACTCCACCTACTTCTCTCGTTTTTTCCGACGCTACAGCGGCGTGTCGCCAAAGGCCTTCAGAAATAGCATCAAATGAAATAGCGTTATTCTGCCCCCGTAATAAATTATTTTTTCTAACTTTGATTTTAAATTTTTCTAACTTATTGAGCGTTATTGCCTGTGTTAGCGTTGATGGTTGGCAAGGTCAGACTCAATTCCTCGCCAGACTAATAAAGATCTATCTGGCACAGTAATATAACGGCCGCCAAATTATTTATCTTTATTGTTAAAGGCGCGAGTCTTCGATGGGAAGCGGAGGGTTTATGTTACCGGGAAAAGGTAAATACGGCATTATTATCAGTAAAATACCGGTTATGCAGCGTGGGCTGAAGGCAATTGCCGGGGAGCACCTTCCCGAATACGCCTTTGGCGTTTGCGGCTCTCCGGAGGAGCTGACTCTGCTTCAGCTACGGCAGGCAGTGCTGGTTATCGCTGATTTATCAGGTGAAAGCCATCAGCTCCGCGAGGTGTGCGGGGAGTATCACTCATTGATGACCCAATATAACGATATTCATTGGGTCTATATGATTGGCCATGCCTGCGATCTCCAGGCCATGGAGATATTAGTCTGCGCGCAAAGCACCCTCGTTTCCAGCCACGACTCCGTAAAACATCTGCTTGAGGTTATTCACGCGGATGGCACGACGCGGGAGAGAATCAGCCAGACGCTCTTATCCGCCGCGTCAGGAAATAGTGAAGAAAATCGGCCAACGGCAATTTTTCTGACGCTTTCTGAACGTAAGGTTTTACGTTTGCTGGCGAAAGGCTGGGGAATTAACCAAATTGCCGCGCTGTTGAAAAAGAGTAATAAAACGATTAGCGCGCAGAAAAATAGCGCTATGCGCCGCCTCTCTTTGCGCAGCAATGCGCAGATGTATGCCTGGATTAATAGCGCTCAGGGAATGAAGGAGCTGAATATTTACGCCGCTTTTGGAGAACAAAAGCAATGGAAAAAAACACCTCACCTCGATATGTTGCTGTCGTAGAAAAATGCATGCTGACCGAACTGGCGCTGCGCCATATATTAACCGGCGCGGGGTCGGGTAATTATATTGTGCGGTTTTTTAAAGATACCCAATCGCTGCGCCGGACGCTGCAGTCGACAAACGCTATCGCCGTTATTTTTTCACTTTTCAGCAATCGCCTCTTCCGCATGGAGAGCCTGCTTTTTCTTCATGAAATCGCCTGTTCCAGTCCTGAAATACGGCGCATCGTTTTAGCGCATGATAGCGCTGAAGCGCGTTTAGTCTGCCAGCTGACGCCCTCCATGCTGCACGGCGTGCTGAATAAATCGATCTGCCGCCTGCGCTTGCAGGAGCAGCTTATTCAGCTGATTAACCCGACGCCGCAGGCGGACGAGGCGCTGATTAGCCCAGGACCGGGCCTCGGCAGCCAAATTCTGAGCCCAACGGAACAGCATATTCTTCGCTATATGACCTACGGCTATTCGTTACCAGAAATAGCGGCCCGGCTGGATCGTAATATCAAAACCATCCGCGCCCATAAGTTCAACGCCATGAATAAGCTCGGCGTCAGTTCAGATCTCGGCCTGCTGAGCGCGGCCGATATCCTGATGCATTTATCGGCCCTCGACGAGGACGCTGCGGAGGAGTGCCTCGGGTAAGCCTCCGCCCGTTTTTACAGGCAAACGTCAACCCAGGTCGCGCCGGTGAGCTGGGCCATCCGGTCAGGAGAAATGCGTACCGCGCTGTGGATGGCGCCGGCCGCGGGCAGGACTTCCTGATACTGCTTGAGCGAAATATCGCAATAGACCGTCAGCGGATTTTCCAGGCCGAAAGGGCATACGCCGCCAACGGGATGCCCGGTTAGCGTGACGACCTCATCGCTGCTCAGCATGCGGGCCTTCGCCCCAAACGCATCCTTCAGCTTTTTATTATCCAGACGCACGTCGCCGCGAGAGACGACGAGTATCACCCGGTCTTTCACCTTTAACGACAGGGTCCTGGCGATTTGTCCCGGCTCAACGTGATGCGCGGCGGCGGCGAGGGCCACGGTCGCGGTACTTTGCGTGAGCTCGATGATTTCGATATCGGGGGCGTGTTCGGCAAAAAACTGCCGTACGGACTGCAGACTCATTAGGATCTCCTGATTAATGCCCGTTTTAATCTGGCATAAGCCTCGCGGAGTGTAAATATTGCCGGCTGATAATCGAGAATTTTTCCAATTTCTGGATCTTCTTCACAATCACCGCAACCGGTTACTGTAACCGGTTGCGGTTATGGTCGCTCAGATGAATACTGAATGGGTAACTTCCCTGCGTCACTTATAACAAAGAGCCGTGTATGAATCGTACTGACTTGAGCAGTATAGCTGGGCGAATGGCTAATGTGCTTTTTCGCTCACAGAACATGTTTCATCACAACGGCAGGATAATCGTTGTTGGGCCTGTTTCTATAGCCTGTCAGGAGGGCTGCTATGTCTGCTAACCATGCTGCGTTTAATCTGATATTCCGCTTTGTAGAAAATTATATTAGCCCTGTCGCCGGGCGAATCTCGTCGCAGCGCCACGTGATGGCTATTCGTGACGGCTTCATCTCGGCCATGCCGTTTATGATAGTCGGCTCATTTCTGCTGGTGTTTGCCTATCCGCCGTTTTCCCCGGATACCACCTGGGGCTTCGCGCGCGCCTGGCTGGATTTGGCAAAAGAGTTTGAAGGACGAATTCTGACGCCGTTCGATATGACGATGGGCATTATGTCTATCTACATCTGCGCGGCGATTTCTTATAACCTCGGCAAGCATTACGTAAAATCTCACCAGCTCGATCCCTTTATGTGCAGCATGCTGTCAATTATGGCATTCCTGCTGGTCGCGGCACCGAAAACCAGCGGCACTTTACCGGTGGATAGCCTCGGCGGAACGGGGATCTTTACCGCGATCCTGGTCGCGATCTATTGCGTTGAGATGATGCGCTTTCTGAAGGCGCATAACATCGGGATCCGCCTGCCGGATCAGGTTCCACCGATGATTAAAAACTCGTTTGACCTGCTGATCCCGGTGCTGGTGGTGGTGCTGACGCTCTATCCGCTCAGCCTGTTTATTCAGCATCAGTTTGACATGCTTATTCCGCAGGCCATTATGTCCGTCTTTAAACCGCTGGTTTCCGCTGCGGATTCATTGCCGGCAATTTTACTGGCGGTGCTGATCGGTCATCTGCTGTGGTTTGCAGGGATCCACGGGGCGGCAATTGTCTCCGGTATGCTGCAGATGTTCTGGCTGACCAACCTGGGTATGAACCAGCAGGCTCTGGCACAGGGCGCGCCGTTACCGCACATCTTTATGGAGGCGTTCTGGACGTTCTTCATTGTGATAGGCGGCTCTGGCGCCACCATGGGGCTGGTTATCTGCTATCTGCGCAGCCGCTCGGCCCATCTGCGGTCTATTGGCCGTCTGAGCGTGGTACCGAGCCTGTTTAACATTAACGAACCGGTTATTTTCGGCACGCCAATCGTCATGAACCCGGTATTCTTTATTCCGTTCCTGCTGTCGCCGATGGTGAACGCCGTGCTCGCCTGGGCGGCAATGAAGCTGGATCTGATTGGCCGGGTTATTTCGGTTGTCCCCTGGACTGCTCCGGCGCCGATTGGCGCAGCATGGGCGCTGGGCTGGGATTTCCGCGCGGCGATCCTGGTGATTCTTCTGGCCTGCGTTTCAGCCATCATCTACTTCCCGTTCTTTAAGGTATACGAGAAACAGCTGTTAGAGCAGGAGGCGGAAGAGGCCCAGCGCGTGGCGGAAGAGAGCCAGCAAACGGCATAAAAGCAGGCGGGCGGCACTAAGGCCGCCCGCGTGAAAAAGCGGATTATTTTAGCGTACAGTCTCCGCACTGCTGGACGTCCGGCAGGCGGTAGCGCTGGCAGCAGGTACGCCGTACCAGCGCGCCTTCACGGATAACGACCGTACGCCATAGCGGGTTATCCCGGCCATCGGCAAACTGCTTTTCAAAGAAGCAGTGCTGGCGCAGAGCCGCTACCCGCTCCTCTCCCAGCAGCGTCTTCATCTCACCCAGATACCAGTTAATCAAATAGCCGGTATTGCTCCAGATAAGCTTCGCGTTGATATCTCCGGTCGCTTCCAGCGCCTGAATCACCGGCTGCAGGGCGTCATTGACCAGCGTTTCCATCCGCGACTGCGGCGACTGCCCGCTACCGGTGGTTGCGGAGTGGACGTCGATCCAAAAGCAGGCCGCCCGGCCGGTTTCATGGAACTCGACGCGGAAATGTTCCGGCGCCAGGCTGATGGTTTGCTCTTCGCTTAACACGGCCAGCATCAGCGGCGGCACCAGCAGGCCGATATACCATTGCGCCCACAGCGAGAGCAGCGGTTTTTGCTCCCGCGGCAGCGTTGGCTGATGGCGATAGATATGATCGGAGTAGGTGGCCAGCAGGGAGTTCAGGGTAACCGGTGAGGACCACTCTGCAAGCGTCAGCGCGCAGGACGGGGCCTCTTCATCCAGACGGAGAAAATCCAGCAGATGCGGGCGCAAGGCGGTGATTTTTTCCCGGATGGCGTCCGCCAGCGCATGCTCAGCCGGCTGAAACGGGGCCTGCCAGATAATGTCGTTGCTGAATGGAATTGAACGGTAAGCCATCAGATCGCCAGATACAAATCTAAATGATAATGATTGCTGATACTAGTTGCTTGCGTAAAGGATGGCAAGATCTTTGTCCGCGCGGCGCTTCCCTGGCGGCGCGGAGGTGGGGTTAGCTGGCGAGAATAATATTACGGCCCAATTTTTTGGCTTCGTAGAGCGCGCTGTCCGCTCGCTTCAGGGCGCCGTCGATATCGGCATCGACGAGCGGCGTCAACCCGATGCTGATGGTAACGTTGGTGGCGACGCTTTCATTAAACATGTGGGCGATTTTCAAATCGTAGACTCGCTGGCGGATCCGTTCCGCTGCCTGCTGAGCGGTTTCCGCCGTGCTGTTGGTCAGCAGCACCATAAACTCCTCCCCGCCGAAACGGGCCACAATATCCCGTGAACGAACGGCGTTACGGATCGCGGCGGAGACCTGAATCAGCGCCTGGTCGCCCATCATATGCCCGTAGTGATCGTTGTAGGCTTTAAAGTGATCGATATCCAGCAGCAGCACATGATGGCTATTCCCATCCAGGGCCAGGAGGGTATCCAGCCGGTTTTGCAAACCGCGGCGATTGTACAGCCCGGTAAGCGGGTCGAGCATGCTCAGGTCATTCAGCGTATTACGTTCCTTCAGCAGCTTATCCATTAGCCCCTGGGTAAAGGTATCGCTGCGTTTCTGAATCAGGTTTTGCATCGTGATGCCGGCAATGGGCAGCATAAAGCAGTAGAGCATGCGCAGCCACTGCTCGCCTTCCGCAAGGATCAGACAGGCAATAAAAGTGGGGAAGGAGTGCAGGGTAAACGCAATGATATTATTGGAAAAAGCGATTGCGCCAATAAACAGGACGCTTAACAGAGCGATCACCAGAAAGTTAAAATGCGGCGGCGGCATCATTGATGATTTTTCGCAAACGTGCCAGGCCCACAGCAGACCAAATATCAGAGAAATAAAGGAAATATTTATTCTGCGCCGGGCGAATTTCCAGTGCCATAACAATAAACCGGCGCTGCAGGCGAAAATCAGGGTGCAGGGCAGGGTAAAGCTCACGACGGTAAAGAGCGGGCTGGCCAGGGATAAGAAAGCTGAAATCAAATTAAGGACTAAAAAAAGCCGTAAGGAATACTGATATTTTTTTTCGTAATGAGCTCGCCAGGATTGTGCAGTCATATGGGGGATATCATTATTAGTCGTTAAATTTCAAAATGATGGCTGCCAAAAATGAACAATAAAAAGCAATGCGCAATATAAGGTTTTTGCGAAATAATCAAATGTTTTAATATATAAGCGTTTTGCGCTTAATTTATCACCTTCATGAATGTATGTCATTACCGCAAACGTAAAGAATAAAGTATCCGTTCTGGTTAACATGACAAATGATAAAAGCTATCATATGATATTGGTTATCATTATCGTTGTGAGAGGTGAAAACATGTTGCAGCGGACTTTAGGCAGCGGGTGGGGCGTGCTGCTTCCGGGCGCAGTCATTGCTGCTCTTGGATTTGCTGATTTGTCGCTGGATGCCTGGCGCGGGTTGGTAACCCTGGGACTGCTGATGTCTGCCGTGATGATCTGGCACCGACAGCTGCGTCATTTCGTGTTGCTGCCGTCATGCGTGGCGTTGGTCAGCGGGATTATGCTGATGACGTTGAATTTAAGGCTGATGGGGTAATTCAGGAGGAGAGTAAGAATATTGGTGCGAGGGGGGGGACTCGAACCCCCACATCCTAAGGACACTAACACCTGAAGCTAGCGCGTCTACCAATTCCGCCACCTTCGCACAGTATTCTTAATTTCGATATCGCCTCGTTGGTGCGAGGGGGGGGACTCGAACCCCCACATCCTAAGGACACTAACACCTGAAGCTAGCGCGTCTACCAATTCCGCCACCTTCGCACAGTGCGAGCGATATCTACGTGGATGATGGTGCGAGGGGGGGGACTCGAACCCCCACATCCTAAGGACACTAACACCTGAAGCTAGCGCGTCTACCAATTCCGCCACCTTCGCATACCATCGATACTATGAAAGTATCGTTACCACGGAGGCGCATTCTAGTGGTTTTCAGCTATTCGTCAATAGTTAATTGTGCTGGCGGAATTGATTGTTGCAAAAAGGCGCGGCGGGAGGCGGTAAAAGACCGGCGACGCGCGGTGACGTCGCCGGACGGTAGCGAGGCGTTATTTCTTCGCCTGGCGGGTCATCACGGTGCGGTAGACCTTAAAGCGGCCGGTCTGCGCGAGAACTTCGTGGAAGCCGAAGATTTCATCAAGCACGTCCGGATAAGGCAGGAAGGCGTTAGCGACAATGCGCAGCTCGCCGCCGCTGCCGAGGTGGCGTACCGCCCCGCGAATCAGGGTTTGCGCCGCTTCCTGGCTGGTCTGCAGGCCGTCATGGAACGGCGGGTTGGAAATGATCATGTCAAACCGGCCGTTAACTTCGGAGAAGACGTTGCTGGCGAAGACTTCACCTTCAATGCCATTGGCGGCGAGGGTGGCGCGGCTGGCTTCTACCGCTGGCGCGCTGACGTCACAAAGGGTTAAACGGACCTTCGGCGAATGGCTTGCCAGTACGGTCGCCAGCACGCCCGCGCCGCAGCCGACGTCGAGCACTTTGCCCTTGGTATGCGGCGTCAGCGTTGAGAGCAGCAGCTGGCTACCGACGTCCAGCCCGTCGCGGCTGAATACGCCCGGCAGGGTTTTAATCGTCAGGTTGTCGAGCGGATATTCGCCCCAGTACTGCTCAGGATCGAAGGTTGGCTGTTTTTCCAGACGACCGTGATACAGCCCACAGCGGCGGGCGCTGTCAATTTTGGTCAGCGGCGCGTAGTCGGCCAGCATCTGCTCGGCGCTGCGCACGCCGCTGCGGTTTTCACCGACCACGAAAATATCGATACCGGTCGGCAGCAGCGACAGCAGGTTCATCAGCTGGAACTGGGCTTCCGGCTTGTTCTTCGGCCAGTAGTAAATCAGCGTATCGCAATCGGCGACGTCGCTGGCCTGCGCCACCAGGCCAAAGCTGGCGCTCTCGCCCATCTGGCGGCTCAGCACCTGCCAGTGGTGAAACTGCTGGGTGTGAACGCGGCTGGCGGCGGTGTCCAGACGTGCGGGCAGGTCATCCTGCAGGTCACCGGCAAACAGAACGCGGGCGGACTCGAAATCATCACTGTGGCGCAGCAAGACTTCACTTGCCGGGGTAAAAGCAGACATGAAACACTCCTTCATTAAGACTGGCGCCGATTATACACGTTATCCTTAGCGCTGCCTCTTTGTTGGCTGTCCCTGCGAGCATCGCCGTATTCTGCCGCCGACAGGGGCGGAGTTTGTTGGCGCAAATACGACGGATTTGCTATATTGCGCGCTTGATTAACAGGAGTGTTTCGCTATGACATCCCGACGAGACTGGCAATTACAGCAGCTGGGCATTACCCAGTGGTCGCTGCGTCGCCCCGGGGCGTTGCAGGGCGAAATCGCTATCTCACTGGCTGGGCATATTCGTCTGGTGATGGTGGCGGAAAATCCGCCGTCGCTCAGCGAACCGCTAATCGGTGATGTTCTACGGGCGCTGGCGCTGACGCCGGATCAGGTGCTGCAGTTGACGCCAGACCGCGTGGCCATGCTGCCACAGAACGGCCGCTGTAACAGCTGGCGGTTAGGCACGGACGCACCGTTGCTGCTGGCGGGCGCACAGGTAACCTCGCCCGCTTTTGATGAACTCCAGACCAGCGCGCCTGCCCGTATGGCGCTCTGGCAACAAATCTGCGCACATGAACACGATTTCTACCCTCAACACGGCTGATTTGCCCCGAGCCTGGCAAATAGAATCCCGCGCCCATGCTTTTCCGTGGAGCGAGCAAACCTTCGCCAGCAATCAGGGAGAACGCTACCTGAATCTCCAGCTGGCGGTCGATGGTGAAATGGCGGCCTTTGCCATTACGCAAATTGTGCTGGACGAGGCGACCCTGTTTAACATCGCCGTCGATCCGGCCTTCCAGCGGCGCGGCCTCGGCCGAGAGCTGCTGGAGCGGGTGATTGATGAGGTCGAAAAACGCGGCGTCGCCACGCTGTGGCTGGAGGTTCGCGCCTCTAACGCTGCGGCCATTGCGCTGTATGAAAGCCTGGGCTTTAACGAGGCGACCATCCGCCGCAACTACTACCCCACCGCCGACGGCCGTGAGGATGCACTCATTATGGCTCTACCGCTAAGCATGTAAGACAAGGTGATACGATGAAGTGGGACTGGATTTTCTTTGATGCCGATGAAACGCTGTTTACGTTTGACTCCTTCACCGGTTTACAGCGGATGTTCCTCGACTATAGCGTGACGTTTACCGCTGAAGATTTTCAGGACTATCAGGCCGTGAATAAGCCGCTGTGGGTGGACTATCAAAACGGCGCCATCACTTCGCTTCAGCTGCAGCACCAGCGTTTTGATAGCTGGGCCAGTCGCCTGAGCGTGCCGCCGGGCGAGCTTAACGACGCGTTTATGAACGCCATGGCCGAGATTTGCTCGCCGCTTCCCGGGGCGGTATCGCTGCTGAACGCGCTGCAGGGTAAGGTGAAAATGGGGATTATTACCAACGGCTTCACCTCGCTGCAGCAGATCCGTCTGGAACGAACCGGTTTGCGCGATCACTTTGATTTATTGATTATTTCTGAACAAGTCGGCGTCGCAAAGCCGGATGCGCGGATCTTTGACTACGCCCTGGCGCAGGCGGGCCTCCCGGATCGTTCCCGCGTGCTGATGGTAGGGGATACCGCAGAGTCTGATATTCGCGGCGGCGTCAACGCCGGCCTCGCGACCTGCTGGCTCAACGCCCATCAGCGCGAGCTGCCTGAGGATCTCCGCCCGGACTGGACGGTAACCTCGTTAAGCGAACTGGAGCAGCTCCTGTGTAAACACTGATTGCCTCCCCCCCGTTGATGGGTAAAATAGCCGCAATTTTTCGTATTTAACATGCGTGGCCGGTTGCCGCGTTTACTAAGAAGATTCAATTATGACGTTGTCTCCTTATCTGCAGGAGGTGGCCAAGCGCCGCACTTTTGCCATTATTTCTCACCCGGATGCCGGTAAAACTACCATCACCGAAAAGGTGCTGCTGTTCGGACAGGCGATTCAAACCGCCGGTACCGTTAAAGGCCGCGGCTCCAACCAGCACGCGAAGTCGGACTGGATGGAGATGGAAAAGCAGCGTGGTATCTCTATTACCACGTCGGTGATGCAGTTCCCGTATCACGGTAGCCTGGTTAACCTGCTGGATACCCCGGGCCACGAAGACTTCTCTGAAGATACCTATCGTACGCTGACGGCGGTGGACTGCTGCCTGATGGTTATCGATGCGGCCAAAGGCGTCGAAGATCGTACCCGTAAGCTGATGGAAGTGACCCGTCTGCGCGACACGCCGATCCTGACGTTCATGAACAAGCTCGATCGCGATATCCGCGATCCGATGGAGCTGCTGGACGAAGTTGAAAACGAGCTGCGCATCGCCTGCGCGCCGATCACCTGGCCGATTGGCTGCGGGAAGCTGTTTAAGGGCGTGTACCATCTCTATAAAGATGAAACGTATCTTTATCAGACCGGTAAGGGCCACACTATTCAGGAAGTCCGCATTATTAAGGGCCTGAATAACCCGGATCTCGACAGCGCGGTCGGTGAAGACCTCGCGCAGCAGCTGCGCGATGAGCTGGAGCTGGTGCAGGGCGCTTCCAACGAATTTGATAAAGAGCTGTTCCTGGCAGGGGAAATCACCCCGGTCTTCTTCGGGACGGCTTTAGGTAACTTCGGCGTCGATCATATGCTGGATGGCCTGGTGGATTGGGCGCCCGCGCCGATGCCGCGTAAGACCGATACGCGCGAAGTCCGCGCGGAAGAAGAGAAGTTCACCGGCTTTGTGTTTAAAATTCAGGCCAACATGGACCCGAAACACCGCGACCGCGTCGCCTTTATGCGCGTGGTTTCCGGGCAGTACGAAAAGGGCATGAAGCTGCGTCAGGTGCGTATTGGCAAAGACGTGGTGATTTCCGACGCGCTAACCTTTATGGCCGGCGATCGCTCGCACGTTGAAGAAGCCTACCCTGGCGATATTATCGGCTTACATAACCACGGCACCATTCAGATTGGCGATACCTTCACCCAGGGCGAGATGATGAAGTTCACCGGCATTCCGAACTTCGCGCCGGAGCTGTTCCGTCGTATTCGTCTGAAGGATCCGCTGAAGCAGAAACAGCTGCTCAAAGGGCTGGTGCAGCTCTCTGAAGAGGGGGCGGTACAGGTCTTCCGTCCGATCGCCAATAACGATCTGATCGTCGGGGCCGTCGGGGTGCTGCAGTTTGACGTGGTAGTTGCGCGCCTGAAGAGCGAATATAACGTGGAAGCGATTTACGAATCGGTCAACGTGGCGACCGCCCGCTGGGTCGAATCGACCGACGTGAAGAAATTCGAAGAGTTTAAACGTAAAAACGAAATTCAGCTGGCTCTCGATGGCGGCGATAATTTGACCTATATTGCGCCGACGATGGTGAACCTTAACCTGACTCAGGAGCGTTACCCTGAAGTGATGTTCCGCAAAACGCGCGAGCACTAATCCCTTCTGGAGCGCGGCCTGTGCCGCGCTCTGCTCGATTTTCCCGCCGTCCCCGCCGCTAAAGAAAGTTCTTAATTTTTTCCGTTCGCCCATTTTTTTATGCATATTTCCCTCCTTCCTTGCGACCTTCTACTATATTTAATAAGCAATTTTCAAAATGCTGGCTTAATAAACTACTTATTCAGCTTTACCGATATAGAAATAACGAGGAGATCATCATGACAAGACGAAAGAATACCAGCAAGATGCTGGCGCTCTTCTTGGGCTCGGCTATGATCAGCGCCTCGGCATATGCGGACAACTCAACGACGGACAGCGCAAAGTCCGTTGCCAACAGCGCCGGGCAGGCTGTCGATAGCTCGATGAATAAAGTCGGCGACTTTATGGACGACAGCACCATTACCGCCAGAGTTAAGGCGGCGCTGATCGATGATAAAAGCATCCGCAGCACGGATATCTCGGTGAAAACCGAGAATAAAGCGGTCACCCTGAGCGGCTCGGTAGAGAGTACCGAGCAGAAAGAGCAGGCGGTCAAAATAGCGAAAGAGGTTAAGGGCGTCTCGACGGTCAACGACAAGCTGAGCGTCGCCAACGAGCAGCCTGCAAGCCTGAAGGGCTACGCGGGCGATACGGCGATTACCAGTGAAATCAAAGCGAAGCTGCTGGCCGACGATATTGTCCCTTCGCGGAAGGTGACGGTTGAAACCAGCGCTGGCACTGTGCGTCTGTCAGGGACGGTGGCGTCTCGTGAGCAGGCAGAACGCGCCGTTGAGATAGCTAAAGCCGTCACCGGCGTAAAAACCGTGAAAAATGACCTCAGCGTCCAATAACACCGTTCACTAAATAAATTTTTCGGCGACTGCCGTTTAATCAGAGCACGACAGGGTTGGTGCCTGCGCGACCTGAGCGCGTAGAAAAGCGACCGTTATCCACTATGGTAAGGAGAGCATTATGTTTCGATGGGGCATTATTTTTCTGGTCATCGCCTTAATTGCCGCCGCTTTAGGATTCGGTAGCCTGGCGGGTACGGCAGCCTGGGCGGCAAAAATTGTCTTTGTCGTCGGTATTATTCTGTTCCTGGTCAGCCTGTTTACCGGGCGCCGGCGCCCGTAGATGCTAAGGCCAGAGTGGCATTAAGCGTATTGATGAAATAGTGTTTTACATAAAGCCAGTCTATATGACTGGCTTTTGCTGTATCAGGGGGTTAAAAATTGCGTTACCTTGAGTCGATAGAATAAGCAAACAGGAAGACAGAGTGGGGCATCGAATTCCCGTCACGCTTGGCAACATTGCGCCATTATCGGTTAAACCTTTTCACCCGGGCAAGCTTGGCCTGGTGTGTGAGGGGGGAGGGCAACGGGGGATTTTTACCGCCGGGGTGCTGGATGAGTTCATGCGCGCCGGATTCAACCCTTTTGACATTATGCTCGGCACCTCTGCCGGGGCGCAAAATCTGTCAGCCTATATGTGCAACCAGCAGGGCTACGCGCGCAAGGTCATCACGCGTTACACCACCGCTCGCGAGTTTTTTGACCCGATGCGCTTCGTGCGCGGCGGAAATCTTATCGACCTCGACTGGCTGGTGGGGACCACGGCGCAAAAAATGCCTCTGGCGATGAGCTACGCCGAAGATCGGTTTGCGCAGGGCAAAGAGCTGTGGATGTGCGCCTGCCGCGGTGATGACTATACCCCTAACTACTTTTCCCCGACGCAGTCCACGTGGCTCGATCAGATCCGCGCCTCCAGCGCGATCCCCGGTTTTTATCGCAGCGGCGTGATGCTTGACGGTATCAGCTATCTCGACGGCGGCGTCAGCGACGCTATCCCGGTGCAGGAGGCCGCAAAACGCGGCGCGCAGACGATTGTGGTGATCCGCACGGTTCCGTCGCAGATGTACTATACCCCGCAGTGGTTTAAACGTATGGAGCGCTGGCTCGGCGAAAGCAGCCTGCAGCCGTTTGTCAATCTGGTCCAGCACCATGAGGCCACCTACCGCGCCACCCAGCAGTTTATTGACAAGCCGCCGGATAAGCTGCGGATCCTCGAAATCTACCCGCAGAAGCCGTTAAAAAGTATGGCCCTGGGGAGCCGGCTGCCGGCGCTGCTTGAGGACTATAAAACCGGCCGTCAGTGCGGCCGCTATTTCCTGGCAACGGTGGGCAAGCTGCTGGCGGACCGTCCGCCGCTGCTGCGGCATATGCCGCGTCTCGCGGTGCCCGCGCCGGTGGTGGTGCCGCCGGCTTCCGTGGCCAACGATGCGCACCAGGCAACCCTGATTGACGCCGCGCAGGCCAACGATGCCAGCTTCGATAATGAGGATCTGGCGTGATGCGACAATTTATCGATACCCACTGTCATTTCGATTTCCCGCCGTTTGCCGATGATGAAACGGACAGCATCGCCCGGGCCGCGCGTGAAGGAGTGATGCGGATTATTGTTCCCGCCACCGAGGCGGACAATTTTCCCCGCGTGCTGGCCCTGGCTGCGCAGCATGATGCGCTGTATGCCGCGCTGGGCCTACATCCGATAGTGATTGAACGTCATGATGAGAGCAGCCTTCAGCGGCTTGAGGCGTGCCTGCAGCAGCGCAGCGCAAAGGTGGTGGCGATTGGGGAAATTGGCCTCGATCTCTATCGCGAGGATCCGCAGTTTGATCGCCAGCAGGCGGTGCTTGAGGCGCAGCTGAGGCTGGCAAAGCGCTATGATTTGCCGGTTATCCTTCATTCGCGACGCACCCACGATAAGCTGGCGATGCTGCTGAAAAAGCACGCTCTGGCGCGTACCGGGGTGGTGCATGGCTTTGCCGGCAGCCTGCAGCAGGCGGAGCGTTTCGTGCAGGCAGGATACAAAATTGGCGTTGGCGGCACCATTACCTATCCCCGCGCCAGTAAAACGCGCGAGGTCATGTCTCGTCTGCCGCTGTCGGCGCTGCTGCTGGAAACGGACGCGCCGGATATGCCGCTAAACGGCTTTCAGGGAGAGCCAAACCGCCCGGAGCAGGCGGCTCGGGTCTTTACCACCCTGTGCGAGCTGCGCCAGGAGCCGGCAGATGTTATCGCCCAGGCCCTCCTGAGCAACACCGAAGCGCTGTTCGGCACGCTATAACACATCGCTTAACAAGCGAAACCCGCCCTCTCGGCCGTCGCTGCGGCAAAACTCACGCTACGGTTCCTGTGTTTGTTAGAATTCCATCATTTCCAGGTTTTGATTAAAATCGTTGTTTTTCAATCTATAATCACGTAAATCCTCTTTCTTTAGCACAATATGTGCGCGCTGGTGTCGAGTTTCAGGCTGCTTGTATGTTATAATAATAACATTGTCGCGCGATGAGGAATTCTGATTATGCTTAAAGAAAACTTGTCGCTGAGATGGTGGGTACTGGTATTTTTATGTGATTTACATCTCATTATGGTTATGCAAGTTAGTAATTAGTTTTCATTAACTGTGATGGATGTCGAAGTGTAGCGGCGAGGTGATGTTACAATAGTAACAGACTCGCAAGGTGACAAACTATTGAACCGGCAATACGCCGTCGGAGTATGAAATGACTGATTTATCTGCAAGCAGCCTGCGCGCATTGAAGCTGATGGACCTGACCACCCTGAATGACGACGACACCAATGAGAAGGTGATCGCGCTGTGTCATCAGGCGAAAACGCCGGTCGGTAACACAGCGGCAGTCTGCATCTACCCACGCTTTATCCCGATTGCTCGTAAGACCTTGAATGAGCAGGGCACGCCGGATATTCATATCGCCACGGTGACCAACTTCCCGCACGGTAATGACGATATCGATATCGCCCTGGCGGAAACCCGTGCCGCGATCGCCTACGGCGCCGATGAAGTTGACGTGGTATTCCCGTACCGCGCGCTGATTGCCGGCAACGAGCAGGTTGGATTCGACCTGGTTAAAGCCTGTAAAGAGGCCTGCGCGGCGGCTAACGTTCTGCTCAAAGTGATCATCGAAACCGGCGAGCTGAAAGAAGAAGCGCTGATCCGCAAAGCTTCCGAAATTTCCATCAAAGCGGGCGCGGATTTCATCAAGACCTCTACCGGTAAAGTGCCGGTAAACGCCACGCCGGAAAGCGCGCGCATCATGCTGGAAGTTATCCGCGATATGGGCGTTCAGGAAACCGTAGGCTTTAAGCCAGCGGGCGGCGTACGCAGCGCGGAAGACGCGCAGCAGTTCCTGGCGATTGCCGATGAGCTGTTCGGCGCAGAGTGGGCCGACTCGCGCCACTACCGCTTCGGCGCCTCCAGCCTGCTGGCTAGCCTGCTGAAAGCGCTGGGCCACGGCGACGGTAAGAGCGCCAGCAGCTACTAAGGCGTAACGGTGACATAACCGTATCCCGGACGAGGCGCGCTAGCGCCGAGGCCGGGAGATCCCCGGCGGCGCAACGTGCGGCCGGGCTTCAGGATTTTAGCACGGGCGCAGATAACGCCGCCCGTCGTGTTTGACCTTATTCCTCAGGGGGTTACCTTGTTTCTCGCACAAGAAATTATTCGTAAAAAACGTGATGGTCACGCGCTGAGCGATGATGAAATTCGATTTTTCATCAACGGGATACGCGATAATACCGTCTCCGAAGGGCAGATAGCCGCGCTGGCGATGACCATTTTTTTCCACGATATGACTATGCCAGAACGCGTTTCGCTGACCATGGCGATGCGGGATTCAGGAACCGTACTGAACTGGAAAAGCCTCAATCTTAACGGGCCGATCGTGGATAAGCACTCCACCGGCGGCGTGGGCGATGTCACGTCGCTGATGCTTGGCCCGATGGTTGCCGCCTGCGGCGGCTACGTGCCGATGATCTCCGGTCGTGGACTGGGACATACCGGCGGAACGCTCGACAAGCTGGAAGCGATCCCCGGTTTTGATATTTTCCCGGACGACGGCCGTTTCCGCGACATCATTAAGGATGTTGGCGTGGCTATCATCGGGCAGACCAGCTCGCTGGCGCCTGCCGACAAGCGCTTCTACGCCACCCGCGATATTACCGCGACGGTGGACTCGATTCCGCTGATCACCGCCTCTATTCTGGCGAAAAAGCTGGCTGAAGGCCTGGATGCGCTGGTGATGGACGTGAAGGTGGGCAGCGGCGCCTTTATGCCGACCTACGAACTCTCTGCTGCGCTGGCCGAAGCGATCGTTGGCGTCTCCAACGGCGCAGGCGTGCGCACCACCGCGCTGCTGACCGATATGAATCAGGTGCTGGCCTCCAGCGCCGGTAACGCCGTCGAAGTCCGCGAAGCGGTGCAGTTCCTGACCGGCGAATATCGCAATCCTCGTCTGTTTGACGTGACCATGGCGCTGTGCGTTGAAATGCTGATTTCCGGCAGGCTGGCCCAGAACGATGCCGACGCGCGCGCGAAGCTGCAGGCGGTGCTGGATAACGGTAAAGCGGCCGAGGTCTTTGGCCGAATGGTGGCTGCGCAGAAAGGTCCGAACGATTTCGTTGAAAACTATGATAAATATCTGCCGACCGCGATGCTGAGCAAGGCGGTCTATGCCGACGGTGAAGGGTTTGTCGCTGAAATGGACACCCGCGCGCTGGGCATGGCGGTGGTGTCGATGGGCGGCGGTCGTCGTCAGGCATCCGACCCGATTGACTATAGCGTCGGCTTTACCGATATGGCCCGCCTGGGCGATAGCGTTGACGGGCAGCGGCCGCTGGCGGTGATTCACGCGAAAGATGAATCCAGCTGGCAGGAGGCCGCCAAAGCCGTGAAGGCGGCAATAAAACTGGACGATACCGCACCGAAAGAAACGCCGACGGTCTATCGTCGCATAACTGAATAGCTGTATACTGATCTGATCGCTTTTTTGCAGCGCAAAAGGTACGGAGAATAATATGAAACGTGCATTTATTATGGTGCTGGACTCCTTCGGCATCGGTGCGACTGAAGATGCTGCTCGCTTTGGCGACGTTGGCGCAGATACCCTCGGACACATTGCGCAAGCCTGTGCCAAAGGGGAAGCCGACATCGGCCGTAAAGGCCCGCTGAATTTGCCAAACCTGACCCGTCTCGGTCTGGTAAAAGCGCATGAAGGTTCTACGGGTTCCATCGCGGCTGGAATGGATGGAAATGCGGAAGTTGTCGGGGCCTATGCGTGGGCACACGAACTCTCTTCCGGTAAAGACACGCCGTCAGGCCACTGGGAAATCGCCGGCGTGCCGGTGCTGTTCGACTGGGGCTACTTCCCGGAACACGAGAACAGCTTCCCGCAGGAGCTGCTGGACAAGCTGGTTAAGCGCGCAAATCTGCCGGGCTACCTCGGCAACTGCCACTCTTCCGGTACCGTCATTCTGGATCAGCTCGGCGAAGAGCATATGAAAACCGGCAAGCCGATTTTCTACACCTCCGCTGACTCGGTGTTCCAGATTGCCTGTCACGAAGAGACCTACGGTCTCGATAAGCTGTATGAGCTGTGCGAAATCGCGCGCGAAGAGCTGACCGAAGGCGGCTACAACATCGGCCGCGTCATTGCGCGTCCGTTTATCGGCGACAAGGCGGGTAACTTCCAGCGCACCGGTAACCGCCATGACCTCGCCGTTGAGCCGCCTGCCGCCACCGTGCTGCAGAAGCTGGTGGATGAGAAAGACGGCCACGTGGTGTCGGTGGGTAAAATTGCCGATATCTACGCGAACTGCGGGATCACCAAAAAAGTGAAGGCGACCGGCCTGGACGCGCTGTTTGACGCGACCATCAAAGAGATGAAAGAGGCTGGCGACAAGACTATCGTCTTCACCAACTTCGTCGATTTCGACTCTTCATGGGGCCACCGTCGCGATATCGCCGGCTACGCCGCGGGTCTGGAGCTGTTCGACCGCCGCCTGCCTGAGCTGATGGCGCTGGTCGGGGAAGATGACATTCTGATCCTGACCGCCGATCACGGCTGTGACCCAAGCTGGCAGGGCACCGACCATACCCGGGAACATATTCCGGTACTGGTCTACGGTCCGAAGGTTAAACCCGGTTCGCTTGGCCACCGTGAAACCTTCGCGGACATCGGCCAAACGCTGGCGAGCTACTTCGGGACTTCCGCGATGGACTACGGCAAAGCCATGTTCTGATGGATTTGGGCGGGAATTTCCCGCCCTTCATGCATTCAAATATAAAAGGATAAAACGATGGCAACTCCACATATTAACGCCGAGATGGGTGATTTCGCTGATGTTGTTCTGATGCCGGGCGACCCGCTGCGCGCGAAGCACATTGCGGAAACTTTCCTTGAAGATGTGCGTGAAGTGAACAACGTGCGCGGCATGCTGGGCTTCACCGGGACCTACAAAGGTCGCAAAATCTCCGTTATGGGCCACGGTATGGGTATCCCATCCTGCTCCATCTATACCAAAGAGCTGATCACCGATTTCGGCGTGAAGAAAATCATTCGCGTCGGCTCCTGCGGCGCGGTGCGCGCTGACGTGAAGCTGCGTGACGTGGTTATCGGTATGGGTGCCTGCACCGATTCCAAAGTGAACCGTCTGCGTTTTAAAGACCATGACTTTGCCGCTATCGCCGACTTCGGCATGGTGCGCAACGCCGTTGATGCCGCAAAAGCGCTGGGCGTTGACGCGCGCGTCGGCAACATCTTCTCCGCCGACCTGTTCTATACGCCGGACCCGTCGATGTTTGACGTGATGGAAAAATACGGCATTCTGGGCGTGGAAATGGAAGCGGCCGGTATCTACGGCGTGGCGGCGGAGTTCGGTGCAAAAGCGCTGACCATCTGCACCGTCTCTGACCATATCCGTACGCACGAGCAGACCACCGCTGCCGAGCGTCAGACCACCTTCAACGATATGATCAAAATCGCGCTGGAATCCGTTCTGCTGGGCGATCAAGAGTAAGCTGAACGGCTCTCCCCCGATGCGGGGAGGGCCGCAGTTTCCGGCTAAGGCGCGAACGCCGCGGCCGGATAGCCGCCTCCCGCCATTAGCGTACCGCACCCGCTATCCATGCGGACAGCTCGCCTAGCTCCTGTTCCTGCTCGGGGAAATCGACCCGTAACGCCTCGCACGCCTGCTGCAGCGCCTCGGCGCGATACGCACAGCCCTGCAGCCGCGCGGCCAGCGCTTCCAGCGGCGCCGGGTTCAGGCTGTCGGTAAATACCTGCGTGCGGGTGATATGCCCTTTCTCAACATCAAAATGCAGCTCGACGCCTCCCCAGCGAAAGCGCTCATCCAGCAGGTGAGAAAAGGCCGGCGCCTGACCAAAATTCCACTCCCAGCTGCTCTGACGGGCGAAGGTTTCGGCAAAATTAGGCAGATCGGGGGTTTTATCCGGCGAAATGACTTCGGCTTCCACCCGCTCGCCGTAGTGTTTGAAAAAAGCCTCTTCGATGGCGGCGCAAACCTGACGGTGGGTGATGCCCGGCAGCAGCTCCACCAGATTGGCCACCCGCCCGCGTACCGAGGTTATCCCCTTGGCCTGCAGCTTTTTTTGGTCCGGATTGAGGTAGTTGGCAAGACGGCTTAAATCGGCGTTCAGCAGCAGCGTGCCGTGGTGAAAACCGCGATCCATGGTTTCACGGTAGGCGGAACCGGAGACCTTGCGGTCACCTTCGGCGGTTTTCACCACCAGATCGTTGCGCCCGGAGGCTTCCGCCGCGACGCCCAGCGCGTTAAGCGCCTCCAGGACGATCCGCGTGGAGACGGTTTTATCGTACTCGGGCTTGCCCGCCATAAAGGTAAAGCAGGTATTGCCCAGATCGTGAAAAACGGCGCCACCGCCGCTGCTGCGGCGGGCCAGACGCACGTTGTCCTCCTCCATCCGGCGGGTGTTGCACTCTTTCCACGGGTTTTGCGCCCGGCCAATAACCACCGTATCGGCGTTGCGCCACAGGAACAGCACCCGCTGGGTTGCCGGCATCTGGCGGAAAATAGACTCCTCAACCGCGAGGTTGAACCACGGATCGTAGGAGTCGGAGAGCAGCAGGCGTAGCGTCGGCATCAGGGGGTTCCTTTTTTTTCATCGTCTTCATCTTCCACCGGCTTATTGGCGGTAAGCAGGAATGGCGACTGCTGCCAGCGGGTGCGTTTGCCCTGCAGCAGGGTGCGAGTCAGCACGACGCCGATAGCCAGCGACAGCAGCAGCATCAGGCGGAGAATATTGGTGGTATTATCCACCTGTTTCGCCTCGGTCGCTAACGTATGGGTATCCAGCGTCAGGCGCAGGTAGCCGAGCGGGCCGTTTTTGCCCTGGATAGGTTCGACGATTTGCTGATTAAAGTAGCCGCCGGCCTTTTTGCCGTCGAGGGCGAGCCTGTCGCGCACGTTGACGCCTTCGCCGGAGCGCGCCACCAGATCGCCCTGGTCGTCATAGACCCCGGCATCCAGGATGCGGCTCTGTCGGGTCAGCTGCTCCAGCAGCTGGCCGATGCGCTTTTCATCGGGCGTCTCGCTGCGCATCAGCGGCGCAAGATTTAGCGAAACCTGCTGGGCAAGCGTGCGGGCCAGTTCTTCCAGCTGCGGGTTACGCTGCTTTTGGCTGTTCTGGCTGAACCACGAGGCTCCCTGCATCAGGGCGACGAGAAGCGCCAGACAGATCAGAACGATGACGGCGCGATGCAGTCGGAATTTCAGTTTTGCGCGTACCATATTCCACCTTTAATATTTGCAGCTTAATGTTGCCAGAAGCGCTGGTTACAAGGTAGCCTCATGCGTTATTTTCCTCGCCTGAATGAAGAAATCTGGAGCCGTAATGCCGAACAGTTTGACCTGGTGCGATCTGCCCGAAGATGTTTCCCTGTGGCCTGGATTACCGCTTTCGCTGAGCGGTGATGAGGTCATGCCGCTGGATTATCACGCCGGACGCAGCGGCTGGCTGCTCTATGGCCGGGGCCTTAATAAGCGCCGTTTAACCGACTGGCAGCGTGAGCTGGGCGCGGCGCTGGTTATCGTCGCCTCCTGGGTCGTTGAAGACTATCAGGTTATTCGTCTGGCCGGCTCTCTGACCCTGCGCGCGACCCGACTGGCGCACGAAGCCGGGCTGGACGTCGCACCGCTGGGTAAAATCCCGCACCTGCGCTCGCCGGGGCTGCTGGTAATGGATATGGACTCCACCGCCATTCAGATTGAGTGTATCGATGAAATAGCCAAGCTTGCGGGAACCGGCGAGCTGGTATCGGAAGTAACCGAACGCGCGATGCGCGGCGAGCTGGACTTTACCGCCAGCCTGCGCCAGCGGGTGGCGACGCTGAAAGATGCCGATGCGAATATTTTGCTGCAGGTGCGTGACGCGCTGCCGCTGATGCCGGGGCTGACTCAGCTGGTGCTGAAGCTGGAAGCGCTGGGCTGGAAGGTGGCTATCGCCTCCGGCGGCTTCACGTTCTTTGCGGAGTACCTGCGCGACAAGCTGCATCTCGACGCGGTGGTCGCCAATGAGCTGGAAATCATGGACGGCAAGCTAACCGGCAACGTGACGGGTGATATCGTCGACGCTAAATACAAAGCCGCGACGCTGCGCAAGCTGGCGGAAAAATATGAAATTCCGCCGGCGCAAACCGTGGCTATTGGCGACGGTGCCAACGATCTGCCGATGATCAAGGCTGCGGGCCTCGGTATCGCCTATCATGCAAAACCAAAAGTCAACGAGCTGGCGGAAGTGACAATCCGCCACGCTGACCTGATGGGGGTATTCTGTATTCTCTCGGGCAGCATGAACCAAAAGTAAGAGGTTAACGTGGCGAAAGCTCCAAAACGCGCATTTGTCTGTAATGAATGTGGTGCGGATTACCCCCGCTGGCAGGGGCAGTGCAGCGCCTGTCATGCCTGGAATACCATCACCGAGGTGCGTATTGCCGCTTCGCCGCAGGTGGCGAGAAACGAGCGTCTGACGGGCTACGCCGGTAATGCCGGCGTGTCGAAAGTGCAGAAACTTTCGGAGATCAGCCTTGAGGCGCTGCCGCGTTTTTCCACCGGCTTTAAGGAGTTTGACCGCGTGCTTGGCGGCGGCGTGGTGCCGGGGAGCGCCATTCTGATTGGCGGCAGCCCGGGCGCGGGGAAATCGACGCTGCTGCTCCAGACCCTGTGCCGGCTGGCGGAAGGCATGAAAACCCTGTACGTCACCGGGGAAGAGTCGCTGCAGCAGGTGGCGATGCGCGCGCATCGTTTGGGGCTACCAACGGCCAATCTCAATATGCTCTCCGAAACCAGCATTGAGCAAATTTGCCAGATCGCCGACGAAGAGAAGCCTCAGCTGATGGTCATCGACTCCATCCAGGTGATGCATATGGCCGACGTGCAGTCCTCGCCGGGCAGCGTGGCCCAGGTGCGTGAGACCGCCGCCTACCTGACGCGGTTTGCGAAAACCCGCGACGTGGCGATTATCATGGTGGGTCACGTCACCAAAGACGGCTCGCTGGCCGGACCGAAGGTACTCGAACACTGTATTGACTGTTCTGTGCTGCTGGACGGCGACGCCGATTCCCGCTTTCGCACCCTGCGCAGCCATAAGAACCGCTTCGGCGCGGTGAATGAGCTGGGCGTCTTCGCGATGACCGAGCAGGGGCTGCGCGAAATCAGCAACCCTTCGGCTATTTTCCTCAGCCGCGGCGATGAGGTCACTTCCGGTAGCTCGGTGATGGTGGTCTGGGAAGGCACCCGCCCGCTGCTGGTGGAGATTCAGGCGCTGGTCGATCACTCGATGATGTCCAACCCGCGCCGCGTGGCCGTGGGGCTGGAGCAGAACCGTCTGGCGATTTTGCTGGCGGTGCTGCACCGTCACGGCGGCCTGCAGATGGCCGACCAGGACGTGTTTGTTAACGTCGTTGGCGGGGTGAAGGTGGCGGAAACCAGCGCTGACCTCGCGCTGCTGCTGGCGATGGTGTCGAGCCTGCGCGATCGTCCGCTGCCGCACGATCTGGTGGTGTTTGGCGAAGTGGGGCTCTCCGGCGAGATCCGCCCGGTGCCCAGCGGCCAGGAGCGCATCTCCGAGGCGGCCAAGCACGGCTTCCGTCGCGCCATCGTCCCGGCGGCCAACGTGCCGAAAAAAGTACCGGAAGGGATGCAAATCTTTGGCGTGAAAAAGCTTGCGGATGCGCTAAGCGTTTTTGACGACTTATAATTAAATATCCGTCGTCTTTCCGGCGGCAGGTGTGTTGGCGGCGATCGCTTGCCGCCTTCCTGCCACCAGAAACCCAGAGGATATTTTTCAGTATTGCTCAAGCAGGAGGCTCTTGTGTCATCGTTCGACTATCTCAAAACCGCGATTAAGCAAAAAGGCTGCACGCTGCAGCAGGTGGCTGAAGCCAGCGGGATGACCAAAGGCTATCTGAGCCAGCTGCTGAACGCGAAAATTAAAAGCCCGAGCGCGCAGAAGCTGGAAGCGCTGCACCGTTTTCTCGGCCTTGAGTTCCCGCGTCGGCAAAAAAGCGTCGGCGTGGTGTTTGGTAAGTTTTACCCGCTGCATACGGGCCATATCTATTTGATCCAGCGCGCCTGCAGCCAGGTCGACGAGCTGCATATCATCATGGGCTATGACGATACCCGCGACCGCGCGCTGTTTGAGGAGAGCGCCATGTCGCAGCAGCCGACGGTGCCCGACCGCCTGCGCTGGCTGCTGCAAACCTTCAAGTATCAGAAAAACATCCGCATTCACGCCTTTAATGAAGAGGGGATGGAGCCTTATCCGCACGGCTGGGACGTCTGGAGCCGAGGGATCCGCGCCTTCATGGACGAGAAGGGCATTCAGCCAAACTGGATCTATTCCTCTGAAGAGTCCGACGCCCCGCAGTATCTGGAGCAGCTGGGGATCGAAACGGTACTGATCGATCCTAAACGAACCTTTATGAGCATCAGCGGCGGGCAGATCCGCGAAAACCCGTTCCGCTACTGGGAATATATCCCCACCGAAGTGAAGCCGTTCTTCGTGCGTACGGTGGCGATCCTCGGCGGCGAATCGAGCGGTAAATCGACGCTGGTCAATAAGCTGGCCAACATCTTTAATACCACCAGCGCCTGGGAGTATGGTCGGGACTACGTCTTCTCCCATCTGGGTGGCGACGAGATGGCGCTGCAGTATTCTGACTATGATAAAATTGCGCTCGGACACGCTCAGTACATTGATTTCGCAGTGAAATATGCCAATAAAGTGGCGTTCATTGATACCGATTTCGTCAGTACCCAGGCGTTCTGTCTGAAGTATGAAGGCCGCGAGCATCCCTTCGTCCAGGCGCTGATCGACGAGTACCGTTTTGACCTGGTTATCCTGCTGGAGAACAACACGCCGTGGGTGGCTGACGGTTTACGCAGTCTGGGAAGCTCGGTGGATCGTACGGAGTTCCAGACCCTGCTGGTGTCGTTGCTGAAAGAGAACGAAATAAACTTCGTGCACGTGAAAGAGGCGGACTACGATACGCGCTTTCTGCGCTGCGTCGAGCTGGTGAAGCAGCTGATGGGCGAGCCGGGCTAACGGGCGCGATGGCCGAATTATGCGGCGGCGGCGATGAACAGAAAAACGGGTGGCCTGGGCCACCCGTTTTTTATTACCTGTTCTTATTACTTGGCAATACGTTTGTACTTGATACGCTTCGGCTCCAGCGCATCGGCGCCGAGGGTGCGCTTCTTGTACTCTTCGTATTCGGTAAAGTTACCTTCGAAGAACTCCACCTTGCCTTCATCCTGGTAATCCAGAATGTGGGTCGCGACGCGGTCAAGGAACCAGCGGTCGTGCGAGATAACCATCGCACAGCCCGGGAACTCCAGCAGGGCGTTTTCTAACGCGCGCAGGGTTTCGATATCCAGGTCGTTGGTTGGTTCATCGAGCAGCAGAACGTTACCGCCAACCTGCAGCAGCTTGGCGAGGTGCAGACGACCGCGCTCGCCGCCAGACAGTTCGCCGACGCGTTTGCCCTGATCGACGCCCTTGAAGTTAAAGCGGCCAACGTAGGCGCGGCTCGGCATCTCGGTGTTGCCGATCTTCATGATATCCAGCCCGCCGGAGACCTCTTCCCACACGGTTTTGCTGTTATCCATGGCGTCACGGAACTGATCGACGGAGGCCAGCTTGACGGTATCACCCAGGGTGATAGAACCGGCGTCAGGCTGTTCCTGACCGGACATCATGCGGAACAGGGTGGATTTACCCGCGCCGTTTGGCCCGATGATCCCGACGATGGCCCCTTTCGGTACCGAGAAGTTCAGGTCGTCAATCAGCAGGCGATCGCCGTAGGATTTACGCAGGTTGGTGACCTCAACGACTTTATCCCCCAGACGTGCTCCAGGCGGAATAAACAGTTCGTTGGTTTCGTTACGTTTCTGGTATTCAACGCTGTTGAGCTCTTCGAAGCGCGCCAGACGGGCTTTGCCCTTAGACTGACGGCCTTTGGCGCCCTGGCGGACCCACTCCAGCTCTTTCTCAATGGACTTGCGGCGCGCCGCTTCCTGAGAAGCTTCCTGGGCCAGACGCTGATCTTTCTGCTCCAGCCAGGAGGAGTAGTTACCTTCCCACGGAATGCCTTCACCGCGGTCGAGCTCGAGGATCCAGCCGGCGACGTTATCCAGGAAGTAACGGTCGTGGGTAATGGCCACAACGGTGCCTTCGAAGTCGTGCAGGAAGCGTTCCAGCCAGGCCACGGATTCGGCATCCAGGTGGTTGGTTGGTTCGTCGAGCAGCAGCATGTCCGGTTTTTCAAGCAGCAGGCGGCACAGCGCCACGCGGCGGCGTTCACCGCCGGAGAGGTTAGCGATTTTGGCATCCCAGTCCGGCAGGCGCAGGGCGTCGGCCGCGCGCTCGAGCTGGACGTTCAGGTTATGGCCATCGTGCGCCTGGATTATCTCCTCGAACTTGCCCTGCTGTGCGGCGAGCTTGTCGAAATCGGCATCCGGCTCGGCGTACTTAGCGTACACCTCATCGAGGCCTTTCAGAGCGTTAACCACTTCGGCAACCGCTTCTTCCACGGACTCGCGAACGGTCTGCTCCGGGTTAAGTTTTGGTTCCTGCGGCAGGTAGCCAATCTTAAGGCCCGGCTGCGGGCGGGCTTCGCCTTCGATATCGGTATCGATACCGGCCATAATGCGCAGCAGGGTGGACTTACCGGCGCCGTTCAGGCCGAGAACGCCGATCTTCGCGCCAGGGAAGAAGCTCAGGGAGATATTTTTCAAAATATGACGTTTCGGCGGAACCACTTTGCCGACACGATGCATGGTATAAACGAATTGAGCCACGTTGGACTTCGCCTCTTTTATATACTCTTCATCCTTCAGGCTGCATCAGCGAGAATGATTTTGAGTAGGGTAGTGAATAGTTTTCAAAGGCGAAGTGTAGCCTTTTTCGCGCTTTAATCCCAGAGAGGCGATGGGATTCACAGAAGAGTAAAAAAATGTTCAGGACGTGGCGCGTTTGGCGTTGTCTGGTTAGCATATCTAAAGCGATACCGGAATATTTTAAAAGCGGCACGATGCTGCTCTGATGGACTTCAATAGGGGAATAGCTTGTGGAAAAGGCCAAAACTACGGCATGGCATCTTCTGGCTGCCAGCGTAAGTCTGCTGACGCTTAGCCAGCTGGCGCATGCGGATTCACTGGATGAACAGCGCAGTCGCTATGCCCAAATTAAGCAGGCGTGGGATAGCCGGCAGATGTCGGTCGTCGACGAGCTGATGCCCACGCTGTCGACCTATCCGTTGTACCCGTACCTCCAGTACCGGCAGATAACCGATGACCTGATGAACCAGCCGACGCTGGTGGTGAAGAATTTTATTGAGGCTAACCCCACGCTTCCGCCCGCGCGCTCCCTGAAATCACGCTTCGTCAATGAGCTGGCCCGCCGCAGCGACTGGCAAGGTCTGCTGGCCTTTAGCCCCGACAAGCCGGTCAGCACCGAAGCGCAGTGTAACTATTACTATGCGAAGCTGAGCGTTGGCCAGGCGCAGGAGGCCTGGGACGGTGCAAAAACGCTGTGGCTCACCGGTAAAAGCCAGCCCAACGCGTGCGACGCGCTGTTTAGCGCCTGGCGCGCCTCCGGCCAGCAGGACCCGCTGGCCTGGCTCGAACGCATCCGCCTGGCGATGAAGGCGGGCAACACCAGCCTGGTGCGATCGCTGGCGCAGCAGATGCCGCCTGAGTATCTGACCATCTCTTCGGCGATCGTGGCGCTGGCTAACGATCCGAATACCGTGATGAATTTTGCCCGCACCACCGGAGCCACCGATTTCACCCGCCAGATGGCGGCGGTGGCCTTTGAGAGCGTGGCGCGTCAGGACGTTGAAAACGCCCGGCTGATGATCCCTTCGCTGGTCCAGGCGCAGCAGCTCAATGACGATCAAACCCAGGCGCTGCGCGATATCGTGGCCTGGCGCCTGATGGGCACCGACGTGACCGACGAGCAGGCGGCCTGGCGCGATGACGCCATTATGCGCTCGCAGTCCACGCCGCTGGTGGAGCGCCGCGTGCGCATGGCGCTGGGGACCGGCGATCGTCACGGCCTGAACACCTGGCTGGCGCGGCTGCCGATGGAGGCCAAAGAGAAAGACGAGTGGCGCTACTGGCAGGCCGATTTGCTGCTGGAGCGCGGGCGTGATGATGAAGCGAAAGCCATCCTCCGTTCGCTGATGCAGCAGCGCGGTTTCTACCCGATGATTGCCGCCCAGCGGCTGGGTGAAGCGTTCACCTTCCGCATCGACAAGGCGCCCGCCACCCTTGATTCGGCACTGACCTCGGGGCCGGAAATGGCCAGGGTGCGCGAGCTGATGTACTGGAATATGGACAACACCGCGCGCAGCGAGTGGGCCAACCTGGTGACCAGCCGAACCAAAGATCAGCAGGCGCAGCTGGCGCGCTATGCCTTCAACCAGCACTGGTGGGATCTGAGCGTTCAGGCCACCATCGCCGGGAAGCTGTGGGATCAGCTGGAAGAGCGTTTCCCGCTGGCCTGGAACGATCTTTTCTCCCGCTACATCAGCGGCAAAGACATTTCGCAAAGCTACGCCATGGCGATTGCCCGTCAGGAGAGCGCCTGGAACCCGAAGGTCCGCTCGCCGGTTGGCGCCAGCGGCCTGATGCAGATTATGCCGGGTACCGCCACCCATACGGTTGGGATGTTTAATATTGCCGGCTACGGCGGCCCGTCGCAGCTGCTGGATCCGGAGACCAATATTAATATTGGCACCAGCTATCTGCAGTACGTTTATCAGCAGTTCGGCAATAACCGCATTTACGCATCCGCCGCCTACAACGCCGGGCCTGGACGGGTGCGCACCTGGCGGAGCAATAGCGCTGGTCGGATCGACGCGGTGGCGTTTATCGAGAGCATTCCGTTCTCGGAAACGCGTGGCTATGTGAAGAACGTGCTCTCCTATGACGCCTACTATCGCTACTTCATGGGTGAGAAAGCGGGCATGCTCACCGATGCGGAGTGGCAGCAGCGTTACTAACGCCGACGGCCTGCGGGCGGTATAGCATTTTGCTATGCCGCCCGAAATCCATAGAGTATTGACCGGAGTATGCTATGCTTTGTACTCGTTAATGAGTACACACGCTCGGCGGCTCGAGCCGTCGGCCTTAACATGGCGGCGCAACATGACCCAACAATCCCCTTATTCAGCGGCGGTAGCCGAACAACGTCATCAGGAGTGGCTTCGTTTCGTGGCCCTGCTTCAGCAGGCGTACGCCGACGATCTGCACCTGCCGCTGCTGCAGCTGATGCTGACGCCCGATGAGCGCGAGGCGCTGGGCACCCGCGTGCGGATTATTGAAGAGCTGCTGCGCGGAGAGATGAGCCAGCGCGAGCTGAAAAGCGAGCTCGGCGCCGGGATTGCCACCATTACCCGCGGCTCAAATAGCCTGAAATCAGCGCCCCCCGAGCTGCGACAGTGGCTGGAGCAGGCGCTGCTGAACGTTAACGATAAATAGCGTTATGAAACGGGCTAAGCGCCAGCACTACCGCCTGATGATAAACGCTGCTGCGCGTCAGCTTACCGGCGGTAAAAATGCCGATAGCCCCCTCTTTACGGCCAATTTCATCGATGCCGGTATGCTGTGACATCACCGGCCCTAAGGCTTCGCCGGCGCGGACCTGTTCGAGGATCGCCGCCGGCAGCGGCAGCGTGGCCGAGCGCGCTTCGCCGCGCTGCAGGCTATTTTCGATAACGACCCAGCTAAACGTACTGCCGTCGTCGATCCCGGCCTCAATGGCGACCCAGAAATCGGCATCCGGGCGCGCAGCCCGCGCGTTTACGACCCGATTTCGTGCGCCAGCGCGCGTTTCGTCGTTGCCAAACGGCTGTTCCGGCACGCCGCTCTCGACGGAGACGGACTCAATGTGGCAGGATCCTTCGCCGAAGATCTCGTTAAAAGCCTGCAGAATTGCCTGAATTTTGGCGGGATTAGTGGTAGCTGAGACAACATGGTGCATAATCAAACAACTCAGAATAAATTAACGTCATCGCAGTATACTCCAAATCGTTTTCGCTGCAGGCCACCGGCCCGCTAGCCGAAATTGTGAAGAGCACAGAACGGATAAAAAGCATGTTACAGGTACACCTTGTTCGCCACGGTGAAACGCAGTGGAACGCCGAGCGACGTATTCAGGGCCAGTCCGACAGTCCGCTAACCGCCCACGGTGAGCGCCAGGCCTGGCAGGTTGGCGAACGCGCCAGAACGCTGAACATTACGCATGTTATTGCCAGCGATTTAGGCCGTACGCGGCGAACGGCAGAAATTATCGCGGAAGCCTGCGGCTGCAGCGTCGTCCTCGACTCACGCCTGCGCGAGCTGGATATGGGGGTTCTTGAGAAACGCCATATCGATTCGCTGAGCGCGGAAGAGGAAGGCTGGCGTCGTCGGCTGGTTAACGGCACCCCGGACGGGCGTATTCCGCAAGGCGAGTCGATGCAGGAGCTCAGCCAGCGTATGCACGCGGCGCTGACCTCCTGTCTGGAGCTGCCTGAGGGGAGTCGGCCGCTGCTGGTGAGTCACGGCATGGCGTTGGGCTGTCTGGTGAGCACGATTCTTGGCCTGCCCGCGCACGCCGAACGTCGTCTGCGCCTGCGTAACTGTTCCATTTCGCGCGTTGACTATCAGCAAAGCCCGTGGCTGGCTTCAGGCTGGGTGGTGGAGACCGCGGGGGATATTTCGCATCTTGATGCCCCCGCGATGGACGAACTGCAGCGCTAGCGGCGGATCGGGATCAGGTACTCGCAGCGTAGCTGAATCGGCGTATCCTGATCCCGGCTTTCATCCTCAGGGAAGAAGCGTTCGATATCCAGGCCCTTGCGGCGGGTGAGGTTCAGCATCGGCATACAGGTGCCGTACACCGTCAGGATAAACTCCTGCAGCCCGGTCCCTAATCCTTCATAGGTGAACATCACGTACTCACCGCCTTCCAGGGCGATCGGATGCGAATTGTGCAGGTGACCGTTAGCCATCTCCGGCGTTACGGCCGTGGTATAGAAGACCTCCTGCTCGTCATCTTTCTCAAGACTTGGCCGCGGCTCATGCAGGCCGTAAAGGGTAGGCGGAATCGACGGCGAATTGCCGAGGAAATCCCGCCAGAACTGCACGCGCATCTGGCTACGGAAATCAGAGATCTCCTCCAGCTTACAGGTATAGCTCTGGGTTACGCCAATCAGTGGCGTATTGCTCAGGGTGATAAACTCATGCTGCGGCATGGTGAATTCGCCCAGGCGCAGGGGAGGACGCATACCGTAAGAGCTCCAGTCAGGGGAGCGGCGGTAGAGCGCAGGCGTCAGGGAGAACTGCTTTTTAAACGCGCGGGTAAAGGTTTGCTGAGAGTCGAAGCGGTACTGTAGCGCAATGTCGAGGATCGGACGCGCGGTCAGGCGCAGAGCCACCGCCGATTTTGATAAACGGCGCGCGCGGATATAGGCACCTATGGCATGGCCTGTCACGTCTTTGAACATTCTTTGCAAATGCCACTTGGAATAACCAGCCTTCGCTGCCACATTGTCCAACGACAGCGGCTGATCCAGGTGACCTTCCAGCCAGCTAAGGAGATCGCGAATAATCCCTGCTTGATCCATAAAATGTCCTCATCCTTAAACTTAGGTGCCTGCTACTAAGGTAGCGGATAATAGCATTTTTTGATGTTTTAGCATTCAGTGTTTTTTTTGCTTTTAAATGCGATTTGTCAGCGAACATCCCCGCTATTTTTGTAAAGCTGTGATCTATAAACCTTTTCCATTGAGCAGATAATCATCGCTCGGGGAAATTCTAAAAAATGGTAACAATATGAAATACAAGAAGTTAATGATCGGACTGCTTTTACTGGCCGGCGGCCAGGCGGCTCAGGCGGAACAGATTGGCTCGGTGGATACCGTCTTCAAATTCTTCGGCCCGGACCATAAGATCGTCGTTGAAGCCTTTGACGATCCGGACGTGCAGAACGTGACCTGCTATATCAGCCGGGCGAAAACCGGCGGCATTAAGGGCGGTCTGGGACTGGCTGAAGATACCTCTGACGCGGCGATCTCCTGCCAGCAGGTCGGGCCGATTGAAGTGACCGATAAGATCAAAAACGGCAAGTCGCAGGGAGACGTTGTGTTCCAGAAACGCACCTCGCTGGTGTTTAAAAAGCTGCAGGTCGTCCGTTTTTACGATAGCAAGCGTAATGCCCTGATCTACATGAGCTATTCCGATAAGGTCGTTGACGGATCGCCGAAGAATGCGATCAGCGCCGTGCCGATCATGCCGTGGAATAAATAACAGGGAACGACGATGCAGCAGCCGCAGATCTGGTTGGTGGAGGATGAGCAGAGTATCGCCGACACGCTTGTCTACATGCTCCAGCAGGAAGGCTTTGTGGTGAGCGTTTTTGAGCGTGGTCTGCCCGCGCTCGATGCCGCCCGCCACCGGATGCCGGACCTGGCCATTCTGGACGTGGGCCTGCCCGACATCAGCGGCTTTGAGCTGTGCCGTCAGCTGCTGGGCCGCTATCCGACGCTGCCGGTTCTGTTCCTCACCGCCCGTAGCGAAGAGGTGGATAAGCTGCTGGGCCTTGAAATAGGCGCCGATGACTACATCGCGAAGCCCTTCTCGCCGCGCGAGGTGTGCGCCCGGGTGCGCACCGTCCTGCGGCGGGTGCAAAAGTTTGCGGCCTCTGGCGCAGTGCTGCAGGTGGGCGAATTTCAGCTCAACGAGGCCGCGGCGCGGGTCACCTGGTGCGGCCAGCCGTTAACCCTGACGCGCTATGAATTCCTGCTGCTCAAAACGCTCCTGCGCTCGCCGGGGCGGGTCTTTTCCCGCCAGCAGCTGATGGACGCGGTGTGGGGGGATGCGCATGAAAGCTTCGACCGCACCGTTGATACCCATATCAAAACCCTGCGCGCAAAGCTGCGCGAGGTTAATCCTCACCTCTCACCGGTTAATACGCATCGCGGCATGGGATATAGCCTGGGAGGCGCCTGATGCGTATCGGCATGCGGCTGCTGCTGGGCTACTTTCTGATTGTCGCGATTGCGGCATGGTTCGTACTTTTCATTTTCGTCCAGGAGATCAAACCCGGGGTACGCCGGGCGACGGAAGGTACGCTGATTGATACCGCCACGCTGCTGGCGGAGCTGGCGCGAGAAGATCTGCTTTCCGATCAGCCGCAGCAGGGAAGGCTGGCCCAGGCGTTTCAGGCGCTGCACCAGCGGCCGATCGAGGCGAATATCGCGGGCATCAGCAAAACGCGTAACGAGTATCGCGTCTACCTGACCGATGAGAAGGGCAAGGTGGTATTCGATTCGGCGGGAGAAGCGGTGGGGCAGGACTATTCCCGCTGGAATGACGTCTGGTTGACCCTGCGCGGCCAGTACGGCGCGCGTAGCACCCTGGCCGACCCCAACGACGCGGGCAGTTCGGCGATGTACGTCGCCGCGCCGGTCACCGATGGCGGCCGTATTATTGGGGTGCTGAGCGTCAGTAAACCCAACCAGGCGATGGCGCCGGTGATTAAGCGCAGCGAACGGCGAATGCTCTGGGCTGGCGGGGCGCTGCTGGGGATCGCGCTGCTGATAGGCTCGCTGATGGTCTGGTGGATCAACTTTTCGATCGGCAAGCTGGTGCGCTACGCTGATTCGGTGACGGCCGACCGGCCGCTTCCGCTGCCGGACGTTGGCAGCAGCGAGCTGCGCAAGCTGGCGCTGGCGCTGGAAAGCATGCGCGTCAAGCTGGAGGGTAAGAACACCATTGAAAACTACGTTCACGCCCTGACGCATGAGCTGAAAAGCCCGCTGGCCGCTATTCGAGGCGCCGCAGAGATCCTGCGTGAAGCCCCCCCGCCGGAGGTCGCCGCGCGTTTTACCGGCAATATCCTGACGCAGAATGCGCGGATGCAGTCGCTGGTTGAGAAGCTGTTACGCCAGGCGAGGCTGGAGAACCGGCTGGAGATCGCCCTTGAGCCGCTCGCAATTGATAGCCTTTTCCGTCGCTTAGCCGAGGAGCGCGAGGCGGTACTGGCGGTAAAGAAAATCCGCTTACGCTGGCAGGAGAGCGGCCTGACGGCGGAGGCCGACGGCGAGCTGCTGGCGCAGGCCCTGGGCAATCTGCTGGATAACGCCATCGATTTTACCCCTGCGCAAGGGGAGATCGTCATGAGCGCAGAGCAGCAGCAGGCGGGCCTGGCGCTGACCATCAGCGATAGCGGCAGCGGCATCCCGGATTATGCACTTGGACGCATCTTCGAACGTTTCTATTCGCTGCCGCGTGAAAACGGCCATAAAAGCAGCGGATTGGGGCTGGCTTTTGTCCGTGAAGTGGCGCGGCTGCATCAGGGCGATATTCAGCTCAGCAATCGCCCGCAGGGCGGCGTACGCGCGGTGCTGATACTTCACCGTCCCTTCACATAGCTTCAAACTCCCCCCACATAGCCCGGCTAAGGTGAGCGCTTCACTGAGGAGAACGCTATGTTGAAATCACCGCTATTCTGGAAAATGAGCACCCTGCTGGGGTGCATCCTGTTGTTATCTATTCCCCTGATGATGGTCCGGCAGCTGATTGTCGAGCGGGCGGACTATCGTAGCGACGTTGTTGATGCGCTGGAGAAAAGCACCAGCGGCGCGCAAAAGCTGACCGGGCCGCTGATCGCGATCCCTGTCACCGAGACGTTGACCCGTCTTGAGGATAAAAAAGAGGTCGAGTATCAGCGGACCTGGATGCACTACTGGCTACCGGAATCGCTGGCGATAAGCGGCAAGCAGAACGTGGAATCCCGACAGATAGGCATTTATGAGGGCCAAATCTGGCACAATACGCTCGGGATCAGGGCGCAGTTTGATACCTCCCGCCTGGCTGAACTTAAAAAAGACAATATTACGCTGGGCAGGCCCTTTGTGGTGGTCGGCGTCAGCGATGCGCGCGGAATTGGCGCGATTAACGCGCCGGAGTTCGGCGGTGAGACGCTGCCCGTGGAGCCTGGGCTGGGCCTCAGCGGCAGCGGAGAGGGGATTCATATGCCGCTACCGCCGCTGTCGGCGCAGCAGAAAACGCTGGACCTTGCGTTCACTCTCAACCTGAACGGAACGGGAAGCTTCTCGGTGGTGCCTGTTGGGCGCACTAGCGAGCTGCAGCTGGCAAGCAACTGGGCGCACCCCGGTTTTCTTGGCGATTTTCTTCCCGTTAGCCGCGAGATCGGCGCCTCCGGCTATAGCGCCCGCTGGCAAAGCAGCTGGTTTGCCAACAACATGGCGAAGTTCTTCGTTGACGATCGAGAGGTTGAGTGGCACCAGCTGCCGGCTTTCAACGTCAACGTCACTACGCCAGCCGACCAGTATCAGCTGACCGATCGGGCGACTAAATATGCCATTCTTTTGATTGCGCTAACCTTTATGGCTTTCTTTGTCTTCGAAAGTTTAACGATGTACCGCCTGCATCCGCTGCAGTATCTGCTGGTTGGCCTGTCGTTGGTGATGTTCTATCTGGTATTGCTGGCGCTCTCGGAACATGTTGGCTTTACGCCATCATGGATTGCCGCCAGCGTCATCGGCGCGCTGATCAACGCCGTGTATCTGCACGCCGTGCTGAAAGGATGGCGCAACAGCCTGCTCTTCGTCTGCGCGCTATTATTGCTGGATAGCGTTATGTGGATGCTGCTGCGTTCGGAAGATAGCGCGCTGCTGCTCGGGACCGGCGTGCTGCTGCTGGCCCTAAGCGCGCTGATGCTGCTAACCCGCCACGTTGACTGGTATGCGCTATCGTCTCAGAAGCCAAAAAAGGCGGAGCAGCCCGACGGTGGTGGCGACGATACGTTCAGGATCTGGAAATAAAAAAACGGCGCCTTGAGCGCCGTTTTACGTTGATGCTGCGGGAATCGTTGATTATTCCTGCAGATCGCCACAGAAGCGGTAACCTTCACCGTGAATGGTAGCGATGATTTCCGGCGTATCCGGAGTAGATTCAAAATGCTTACGAATGCGACGGATGGTCACGTCTACGGTACGGTCGTGCGGCTTAAGCTCACGGCCGGTCATTTTCTTCAGCAGTTCAGCGCGTGACTGGATTTTGCCCGGGTTTTCGCAGAAGTGCAGCATTGCGCGGAATTCACTGCGCGGCAGCTTGTACTGCTCACCGTTCGGGCTGACCAGAGAACGGCTGTTGATATCCAGTTCCCAGCCGTTGAACTTGTAGCTTTCTACGCTGCGACGTTCTTCGCTTACGGTACCCAGATTCATGGTACGGGAGAGCAGGTTGCGCGCGCGAATAGTCAGTTCACGGGGGTTGAATGGCTTGGTGATATAGTCATCTGCGCCAATTTCGAGGCCCAAAATCTTATCAACTTCATTATCGCGGCCGGTAAGGAACATCAGCGCGACGTCCGCCTGTTCGCGCAGTTCACGCGCCAGCAGGAGACCATTTTTACCCGGCAGGTTAATATCCATGATTACCAGGTTGATATCATTTTCAGACAGGATCTGATGCATTTCCGCGCCATCGGTCGCTTCGAACACATCATAACCTTCTGCTTCGAAAATACTTTTTAACGTGTTGCGTGTTACCAACTCGTCTTCAACGATAAGAATGTGCGGGGTCTGCATGTTTGCTACCTAAATTGCCAACTAAATCGAAACAGGAAGTACCAAAGTCCCTGACCTGCCTGGTACATGTCGCAAATTAACATGTCCGGCGTAACATGACTAAAGTACGTAATTGCGTTCTTGATGCACTTTCCATCAACGTCAACAACATCATTAGCTTGGTCGTGGGTACTTTCCCTCTGGACCCGACGGTGTCAAAAACGGCTGTCATCCTAACCATTTTAACAGCAATATAACAGGCTAAGAGAGGCTGAACACCCAATAAAACTACGCTTCGTTGACATATATCAAGTTCAATTGTAGCACGTTAACAGTCTTGTGAAATCATCGTATTGAAATGCTATTTGTAGTTACAAATCTTACACAGCTCAAATGCTTGCGTGGGGAAACTGATAAATATGCTGAATCCAACGCCTGAAACGGTATCCGGAGCGAAATATCATTGGCAAACATATGGATAAAAGCGTTCTGTTAACATACCTCGTGTCGCGGTTGGTTGGAAATAGTTTAGTTTTTTTTATGGGTGTTCGAATGCAATTTTAGTGACATTTGTTGCAAATTTGTAAATTTTCGCCGCGTAAAATGAGGGGTAACTTTCATTTTCGCCCCCTGAGAGAGCAGAAGAGAACCACAATGCGCGTATCTATTGTATTAGTATCCCCGGCTCGGGCAGAGAACGTTGGCGCGGCCGCGCGAGCGATGAAAACGATGGGCTTTAGCGATCTGCGGATCGTCGAAAGCGATGCCCATTTGCAGCCTGCCGCGCGCTGGGTCGCCCATGGATCCGGAGATATTCTCGATAATATAAGCACTTATTCAACGCTGGAACAGGCGCTGCACGATGTCGATTTTACGGTCGCTACCACGGCCCGCAGCCGGGCGCGTTTCCACTACTACGCCACCCCGCAGCAGCTCCTGCCGCTGATGGAGGAAAAGGCGCAGTGGATGAACCACGCGGCGCTGGTATTTGGTCGGGAAGATTCCGGCCTGACTAACGAGGAGCTGGCCCTTGCCGACGTGTTGACCGGCGTGCCGATGGTCGCCGACTATCCGTCGCTCAATCTCGGCCAGTCGGTGATGGTTTACTGCTATCAGCTGACCTCCCTGGTTCAGCAGGCACCGGCCGTTTGCGCGAGCGTCGATGAAAACCAGCTGCAGGCGCTGCGTTTGCGAACCCTCGAATTGTTGACCCGGCTTGGCGTCGCTGAAGACGTCAAACTCACCGATTGGCTACAGCAGCGGATTGGACTTTTGCAGCAGCGAGATACGGCAATGCTCCATCGTTTGCTGCACGATATTGAAAAAAACCTCCCGGAGTAAAGTTCTGTCATAAGTTTTATGTATGGTTTTTTCTGCTGATTGATGGCGTGAGGCTGCGTGAACAGGGATGAATGACCGCTGCATTTTGGCGCATTGCCCAGGTGCGCCAAAACCGGCGAAAAACAGAAATTCATTGACTTAAGTCGGCAGATACTTTAACCAATATAGGCACAGGACACAGACAGATAAAAATTACAGAGTACACAACATCCATGAAACGCATCGGCATGATTACAACGATTATCACCATCACTATTACCACAGGTAACGGTGCGGGCTGACGCGTACAGGAAACACAGAAAAAAGCCCGCACCTGAACAGTGCGGGCTTTTTTTTCGACAAAAAATCTAGGGGTAACAACCATGCGCGTGTTGAAGTTCGGCGGTACATCAGTGGCAAATGCAGAACGTTTTCTGCGTGTTGCCGATATTCTGGAGAGCAATGCCAGGCAGGGGCAGGTAGCGACCGTACTGTCTGCCCCGGCGAAAATTACCAACCATCTGGTCGCGATGATTGAAAAAACCATCGGCGGCCAGGATGCGCTCACCAATATCGCTGACGCTGAACGCATTTTTGCTGAACTGCTGCAGGGTCTCGCCGATGCTCAGCCGGGCTTTGCGCTGGCACAGCTGAAAACCTTCGTCGAGCAGGAGTTTTCCCAGATAAAGCACGTGCTGCACGGCATCAGCCTGCTTGGCCAGTGCCCGGATAGCGTTAACGCTGCGCTGATTTGCCGCGGAGAGAAGCTCTCCATCGCGATCATGGCCGGCCTTCTTGAAGCGCGTGGCCATAAGGTCAGCGTGATTAACCCCGTCGAAAAACTGCTGGCCGTGGGTCACTACCTCGAATCCACCGTCGATATTGCCGAATCAACCCGCCGCATTGCCGCCAGCCAGATCCCAGCGGACCATATGGTGCTGATGGCCGGTTTTACTGCCGGTAACGAAAAGGGCGAGCTGGTGGTTCTGGGCCGTAATGGCTCTGACTATTCTGCCGCCGTACTCGCCGCCTGCCTGCGCGCCGACTGTTGTGAAATCTGGACCGACGTTGACGGCGTTTACACCTGCGATCCGCGTCAGGTACCGGACGCCCGCCTGCTGAAGTCGATGTCCTATCAGGAAGCGATGGAGCTCTCCTACTTCGGCGCTAAGGTTCTGCACCCGCGCACCATTGCGCCTATCGCTCAGTTCCAGATCCCCTGCCTGATCAAAAATACCGGCAATCCGCAGGCGCCAGGTACGCTTATCGGCGCCAGCCTTGATGAAGACGGCCTGCCGGTTAAGGGGATCTCCAACCTCAATAATATGGCGATGTTCAACGTCTCCGGTCCGGGGATGAAGGGAATGGTCGGCATGGCCGCCCGCGTTTTCGCTACCATGTCCCGCGCCGGTATTTCGGTGGTCCTGATCACCCAGTCCTCTTCTGAGTACAGCATCAGCTTCTGCGTGCCGCAAAGCGACTGCGCCCGGGCAAAACGGGTGATGGAAGAGGAGTTCTATCTGGAGCTGAAAGAGGGCCAGCTGGAGCCACTCTCCATCATGGATCGCCTGGCTATCATTTCCGTCGTCGGCGACGGTATGCGCACCCTGCGCGGTATTTCGGCCAAGTTCTTTGCGGCGCTGGCGCGCGCCAATATCAATATCGTGGCGATTGCCCAGGGCTCTTCCGAACGCTCTATCTCCGTAGTGGTCAGCAATGATGACGCCACTACCGGGGTACGCGTCACCCACCAGATGCTGTTCAATACCGACCAGGTCATTGAGGTGTTCGTTATCGGCGTCGGCGGCGTTGGCGGCGCGCTGATTGAGCAAATCAAGCGTCAGCAGGGCTGGCTGAAGAACAAGCATATCGACCTGCGCGTGTGCGGCGTCGCAAATTCTCAGGCTCTGCTGACCAACGTCCACGGTCTGAATCTGGAGAACTGGCGCGCTGAGCTGGCCGAAGCGAAAGAGTCGCTTAACCTCGGCCGTCTGATCCGTCTGGTGAAAGAGTACCATCTGCTGAACCCGGTGATCGTTGACTGTACCTCGAGCCAGGCGGTCGCCGATCAGTACGCCGATTTCCTGCGCGAAGGTTTCCACGTGGTGACGCCGAACAAAAAGGCCAACACCTCATCGCTGGATTACTACCATCAGCTGCGTCACGCGGCGAGCAGCTCCCGACGCAAATTCCTCTATGACACTAACGTTGGTGCCGGCCTGCCGGTTATCGAGAACCTGCAGAACCTGCTCAATGCCGGTGACGAACTGCTGCACTTCTCCGGCATCCTCTCCGGTTCGCTGTCGTTTATCTTCGGTAAGCTGGATGAGGGGATGACGCTCTCCGCAGCGACGACGCTGGCGCGAGATATGGGCTATACCGAACCGGATCCGCGTGACGATCTTTCCGGCGTCGACGTTGCCCGCAAGCTGCTGATCCTGGCCCGTGAGACCGGTCGTGAGCTGGAGCTGTCGGACATTATCGTTGAGTCGGCCCTGCCTGAAGCATTTGATGCCAGCGGCGACGTCGAGAGCTTTATGGCGCGTCTGCCTGCGCTGGATAACGAATTTGCTTCGCGGGTGGCGAAAGCGCGCGATGAAGGTAAAGTCTTGCGTTACGTCGGTAACATCGAAGAGGATGGAACCTGCCGCGTGAAAATTGCCGCGGTTGACGGTAACGACCCGCTGTTTAAAGTCAAAAACGGTGAGAACGCGCTGGCCTTTTACAGCCACTATTATCAGCCGCTGCCGCTGGTGCTGCGCGGCTATGGCGCGGGTAACGATGTGACCGCGGCCGGCGTATTCGCCGACCTGCTGCGTACCCTGTCATGGAAGTTAGGAGTTTAAGATGGTCAAAGTATATGCCCCGGCTTCCAGTGCCAATATGAGCGTCGGGTTTGATGTCCTGGGCGCGGCGGTGACGCCGGTTGACGGTACGCTACTGGGGGACAACGTCTCGGTTGAGGCGGCCGCAAGCTTCAGCCTGAAAAACGTCGGTCGCTTTGCCAGCAAGCTGCCGGCGGCGGCGCAGGAGAATATCGTTTATCAGTGCTGGGAGCGTTTCTGCGAAGAGATTGGCAGGAAGGTTCCGGTGGCGATGGTGCTGGAAAAAAACATGCCGATTGGCTCCGGCCTCGGCTCCAGCGCCTGTTCAGTGGTCGCGGCGCTGGTGGCGATGAATGAATTCTGCGGCAAGCCGCTGAACGAAACGCGGATGCTGGCGCTGATGGGCGAGATGGAAGGGCGCATCTCCGGCAGTATCCACTACGACAACGTCGCCCCGTGCTATCTGGGCGGCATGCAGCTGATGATCGAGGAGAACGACATCATCAGCCAGCAGGTGCCCGGCTTTGACGAGTGGCTGTGGGTGCTGGCGTACCCTGGAATTAAAGTTTCGACGGCGGAAGCGCGCGCCATCCTGCCGGCCCAGTATCGTCGGCAGGATTGTATTGCGCACGGCCGCCACCTGGCGGGCTTTATTCATGCCTGCTACACCCGCCAGCCGCAGCTGGCAGCGAAACTGATGAAAGATGTGATTGCCGAACCCTATCGCACCAAACTGCTGCCGGGCTTCAGTGAAGCGCGGCAGGCGGCGATGGAGATTGGCGCGCAGGCCTGCGGGATCTCCGGCTCTGGCCCGACGCTGTTTGCGCTGTGCGATAAGCCGGAAACCGCGCAGCGGGTTGCCGACTGGCTGGGTACGCATTATCTGCAGAATCATGAAGGCTTTGTTCATATTTGCCGGCTGGACACGGCGGGCGCACGAGTAGTGGGATAACCAATGAAACTCTATAACTTAAAAGATCATAACGAACAGGTCAGCTTTGCGCAGGCCGTCACGCAGGGGCTTGGCAAGCATCAGGGGCTGTTCTTCCCGCACGACCTGCCGGAATTTAGCCTGACTGAAATTGATGACATGCTGGCGCTGGATTTTGTCACCCGCAGCGCGAAGATCCTGTCGGCATTTATTGCCGAAGAGATCCCGCAGGCGGTCCTGCAGGAGCGCATCGGTGCGGCCTTCACCTTCCCGGCTCCGGTCAGCAAGGTGCAGGATGACGTCGGCTGCCTCGAGCTGTTCCACGGCCCGACGCTGGCGTTTAAAGACTTCGGCGGCCGCTTCATGGCCCAGATGCTGACCCATATCGCGGGCGACAAGCCGGTGACTATCCTGACGGCAACCTCCGGCGATACCGGCGCGGCGGTAGCCCACGCGTTCTACGGCCTGCCAAACGTGAAGGTGGTGATTCTCTATCCGCGCGGCAAGATTAGCCCGCTGCAGGAGAAGCTGTTCTGCACCCTGGGCGGCAACATTGAAACCGTGGCTATCGACGGCGACTTCGACGCCTGCCAGGCGCTGGTTAAACAGGCCTTCGACGACGAAGAGCTGAAAGTCGCGCTGGGCCTGAACTCCGCGAACTCGATTAACATCAGCCGTCTTCTGGCGCAGATTTGCTACTACTTTGAAGCGGTCGCGCAGCTGCCTCAGGAAGCGCGTAATCAGCTGGTGATTTCGGTGCCAAGCGGCAACTTCGGCGACCTCACCGCCGGCCTGCTGGCGAAGTCTTTGGGCCTGCCGGTTAAGCGCTTTATCGCCGCTACCAACGCCAACGATACCGTGCCTCGCTTCCTGCAGGATGGCAACTGGGCGCCGAAGGTCACCCAGGCGACGCTGTCCAACGCGATGGATGTCAGCCAGCCAAACAACTGGCCGCGCGTGGAAGAGCTGTTCCGCCGTAAAACCTGGCGTCTGAACGAGCTGGGCTACGCGACCGTAGACGACGAGACGACTAAAGAGGCGATGCGCGAGCTGAAAGCTATCGGCTACACCTCCGAGCCGCATGCGGCCATCGCGTGGCGCGCGCTGCGCGACCAGCTGCAGCCGGGAGAATACGGCCTGTTCCTTGGTACCGCGCATCCGGCGAAGTTCAAGGAGAGCGTTGAAGAGATCCTGCAGGAGACGCTGCCGCTGCCGAAAGAGCTGGCGGACCGCGCCGACCTGCCGCTGCTGTCGCATAACCTGCCTGCGGACTATGCGGCGCTGCGCGAGCTGATGATGGCGAAAGCGTAACGACGGCAGCAGACGCCTTTTATTACGTAAACCGGGCCCGGGTGCCCGGTTTTTTTACGCCCAAAAAAGGAGAAATTATGCATGAATTATCAATAAATGCCGGAGGCTGAAGAATAGGATTGCGGAGAATAACAAGCGCCGTTGCGCAGGGCTAACCTTGGGCTATCGACCCATTGCGGGCACTGTTAACAAAGGGGAAACCTATGTCAAAGCTGAAATCTGTGATCCTTGCGCTTTCGATGCTGCTGGTGGCTCCTGCGGCCGTCCACGCCGCTGAAATTACGCTGGTTCCGGCCATAAAACTGCAGATCGGCGATCGCGATAACTCCGGCAACTATTGGGACGGCGGCCACTGGCGCGATCGCGAGTGGTGGGGACGCCATTACGACTGGCGCGACGATCGCTGGCATCCGCATGACGATCGCCGTTATCACCAGCGCGAACGCCATGACGACGATCGCGACCGCGGTCCGGATCGCGACTGGCACCACCGCTAGGCGACGCTCCCGGCCGGCAGGTTAGCGGCCGGGAAGCGGGTTAGCGTTCGTGGCGTTTAAAGACCATCTCGCCTTTATCGGAAGCATCGGCGTCAAAGAAGTACCCGTCGCTGTCGAAGCGCGTGAGCTGCTCCGGCCGGGTTAAGCGGTTCTCAATGATATAGCGGCTCATCAAGCCGCGCGCTTTCTTGGCGTAGAAGCTGATCACCTTGAACTTGCCGTTTTTCTCATCGAGGAACACCGGCTTAATAATCTGCCCCTGCAGCCGCTTCGTCTTGACCGACCGGAAGTATTCGTCGGAGGCGAGGTTAATTACTACGTCGTCGCCCTGGGCCTTCAGCGCCTGATTCAGCGTATCGGTAATGGTTTCATCCCAGAACTGGTAGAGATCCTTGCCCCTGGCGTTTTCCAGCTTAATTCCCATCTCCAGACGATAGGGCTGCATCAGATCCAGCGGGCGCAGCACGCCGTACAGGCCGGAGAGCATGCGCAGATGCTGCTGGGCGAAATCGAAATCCGCCTCGTCGAAGGTTTCCGCCTGCAGCCCGGTGTAGACGTCGCCCTTAAAGGCCAGAATGGCCTGGCGGGCGTTTTTCGGCGTGAACTCGGGATGCCAGTCGTGAAAACGGGTGGCGTTCAGATCCGCCAGCTTATCGCTGATGCCCATCAGCTTGCCTATCTGCGGCGCTGAAAGCTGGCGCGCCACGCCGATAAGCTGTTGGGAATACTCCAGCAGCTCGGGCTGGGTGTAGCGCGTCGTCGCCAGCGGGCTTTGATAATCGAGCGTTTTAGCAGGTGAAATCAGAATCAGCATATCCAGTCCTTGCAGGAGATTTTCGGCGATTTTACCAAAAAAAGACCGCGGGGGGATCGATAGCTGCGATTGCTGCGCTATTCGCGCGGCGGCCCGTCCCAGGTTCCCGGCGCCAGCTGCTGGCGAATTTCCGGATAGCGCGCGGCGTCAAACGTGGGCTGCACACCGAGCCGTCGCTGGTGAAGATAGTCGCTGGCAAGCAGCCGCACCGTGGGTGACAGCAGGAGGATGGCCGTCAGGTTGGTAATGGCCATCAGCGCCATAATAATATCCGCCAGCCGCCAGACGACCGGGAGGCTCATCATCGTTCCCGTTAAGACCATCAGGATGGTGATAATCCGCAGCGTCCAGATGCAGTGAGGACTGTTAAAGCGCAGAAAAATAAGGTTATTTTCAGCATAAATGTAGTTCGCCACGATGGAGCTAAAGGCAAAGAGCAGCACGATGACGGCGACAAAGCCGGCGCCCCAGCCGCCGACAAGCCCGCTCATCGCATGCTGAATGGCCTGAATACCGTTAGCGGCATCCTCTTCTCCGCGTGCGCGCGGTGCCAGCATGATAATCACCGCGCTGGCGGTGCAGATAACAACGGTATCGATAAACACGCCAATCATCTGGACGATCCCCTGAGCCGCCGGGTGCGGAGGCCAGGAGGCGGCGGTCGCGGCGGCGTTAGGCGTTGAGCCCATCCCCGCTTCGTTAGAGAACATTCCGCGCTGAAAACCGCTGGTTAGCGCCTGGCTGATGGTATAGCCCACCGCGCCGGCGGCGGCTTCCTGCCAGCCGAACGCGCAGCGGAAAATGGTGTTAAAAATTGCCGGCAGGGCGGTGATGTGCCACAGGCCGATGAGCAGGCTGGCGGCAACCCACAGCCCCGCCATCAGCGGGACGAACCATTGCAGGATCTTTGCCACGTTGCGCAAGCCGCGCACGATAACCAGCAGGGTGAGCACCGCCAGCACGCCGCCGGTGATAACGCCGGGCAGATCGAAGGCATAGGTCATCGCATGCGCCACCGAGTTGGCCTGAACGGTGTTAAAAATAACGCCATAGGCGAGCAGCAGCAGGATTGAAAACAGCACCCCCATCCAGCGCATCCCTAAGCCTCGGGACATATACCATGCGGGACCGCCGCGAAATTGCCCCTGCGCATCGCGTTCTTTGTAGAGCTGGGCAAGGGAGCATTCGGCGAAGCTGCTGGCCATCCCGAGCAGCGCGGAGACCCACATCCAGAATACGGCGCCCGGCCCGCCGGCGGTGATAGCCAGCGCCACGCCGGCCAGGTTGCCGCTGCCGACGCGGGCGGCCAGGCTGGTGCACAGGGCCTGAAAAGAGGTTAAGCCGTCGGGCTGGGGCAGGAGGCTTTTGCGCAAACTTTTCCCAAACTGGCTAACATAACGGAACTGAATGCATTTCGTCCGCCAGGTAAACCATACGCCGGCGCCCAGTAATAGATAAATCATTACCGAACCCCAGAGTATTTCATTGATAAATGAGAAAAAGTCAGGCATTAAGCATCCTCTTGTCCATGTTGGTAAGCTCGTGTAAGCGTTACCATTTTAGTGACAATCCTTTAACATTCAGAGAATTAATTCGTCCAGTTTATCACACTCTGCGCTCTTGCATGGTCCGCAGTTGCGCTGACCCGGCAGCGTGTTATCATCTTGGCAGACCGGTTACATCCCCTTAACTGCTGTTTAAGAGAACCCTATCATGACGGATAAATTGACTTCTCTGCGTCAGTACACCACTGTCGTAGCTGATACCGGAGATATTGCGGCAATGAAGCTGTATCAGCCTCAGGACGCCACGACTAACCCTTCTTTGATTCTTGGCGCTGCTCAGATCCCTGAGTACCGTAAGCTGATTGATGACGCTATCGTCTGGGCCCGCGCTCAGAGCAGCGATCGCGCGCAGCAGGTTATCGACGCTTCCGATAAGCTGGCGGTGAACATTGGTCTCGAAATCCTTAAGCTGATTCCAGGCCGTATTTCTACCGAAGTTGATGCCCGTCTCTCCTATGACACCACGGCATCCATCGCTAAAGCTAAACGCATCATCAAGCTGTACAACGATGCGGGCATCGGCAACGATCGCATTCTGATCAAACTGGCTTCTACCTGGCAGGGCATCTGCGCCGCCGAGCAGCTGGAAAAAGAAGGCATCAACTGTAACCTGACTCTGCTGTTCTCCTTCGCTCAGGCACGCGCCTGTGCGGAAGCGGGCGTATTCCTGATTTCGCCGTTCGTAGGCCGTATCCTCGACTGGTACAAAGCGAACACGGATAAGAAAGAGTATGCGCCGGCGGAAGATCCGGGCGTGGTTTCCGTCAGCGAAATCTACGAATACTACAAGCAGCACGGCTATGAAACCGTCGTAATGGGCGCAAGCTTCCGTAACGTCGGCGAAATCCTCGAGCTGGCCGGCTGTGACCGTCTGACCATCGCTCCGGCACTGCTGAAAGAGCTGGCAGAAAGCGAAGGCGCTATCGAACGTAAGCTGACCTTCAGCGGCGAAGTGAAAGCCCGTCCGGAACGCATCACCGAATCTCAGTTCCTGTGGCAGCACAACCAGGATCCGATGGCGGTAGATAAACTGGCGGAAGGTATCCGTAAGTTTGCTATCGACCAGGAAAAACTGGAAAAAATGATCGGCGATCTGCTGTAATCATTGCGCGTGGCCGGGCTCCCGGTCACGCTACTTCTTTTGAGCCCTGTCTGTATCTCCTCCCAGCGTGTATTATTCCGTCTAACTGCACTATTTGAACGGAATAACGATGAATACCTTACGAATCGGCTTAGTTTCCATCTCCGATCGCGCCTCCAGCGGCGTTTATCAGGATAAAGGCATCCCGGCACTTGAAGAGTGGCTGGCGCGTGCGCTGACGACCCCTTTTGAGCTCCAGACCCGCTTGATCCCCGATGAGCAGGTGATTATCGAGCAAACGCTGTGCGAGCTGGTTGACGAAATGGGTTGCCATCTGGTGTTAACCACCGGCGGTACCGGCCCTGCGCGACGAGACGTGACGCCGGATGCGACGCTGGCGGTTGCCGATCGCGTCATGCCGGGCTTTGGCGAGCAGATGCGTCAGGTGAGCCTGCACTTCGTCCCGACGGCCATTCTCTCCCGCCAGGTTGGGGTGATCCGTAAGCAGGCGCTGATCCTCAATCTGCCCGGTCAGCCGAAGGCGATTGAGGAAACCCTCGAAGGGGTCAAAGATGCCGATGGCCAGGTGCTGGTGCACGGCGTCTTTGCAAGTGTACCGTATTGTGTACAGTTGCTTGAGGGGCCTTATGTCGAGACTGCGCCGGAAGTGGTAGCGGCTTTTCGGCCAAAAAGCGCGAGACGCGAAAGTTTATCCTGAATTTGATGCTTTCCTGACATAACCTGTAATCCTGGTGGTGTGCTGTTTTATTTACGATATAGTGTTTTTTACTTTACACACTGCGTGATAACACCTACAAACCTCTGGATGAACAGCTCGTTATGTCACAACATACCCGACCTTTGAATCGACAAGACTATAAAACTCTGACGCTGGCCGCCCTTGGCGGGGCGCTGGAGTTTTACGACTTCATTATCTTCGTCTTCTTTGCCGCCGTTGTCGGCGAGCTCTTCTTCCCGGCCGATATTCCGGAGTGGCTGCGCCAGGTGCAGACCTTCGGCATTTTCGCCGCTGGCTATCTGGCGCGTCCTCTCGGCGGCATTATTATGGCCCACTTTGGCGATCTGGTCGGGCGCAAGAAAATGTTTACCTTGAGCATTTTACTGATGGCGCTGCCGACGCTGGCGATCGGCCTGCTGCCGACCTATGAATCGATGGGGATCGTTGCCCCGCTGCTGCTGCTGCTGATGCGCGTGCTGCAGGGCGCGGCGATTGGGGGGGAAGTCCCCGGCGCCTGGGTGTTTGTTGCGGAGCACGTGCCGGAGAAAAAAATCGGTATCGCCTGCGGCACGCTGACGGCGGGCTTAACGGTGGGGATCCTGCTGGGGTCGGTGGTGGCGACGCTGATTAATACCAGCCTGACGCCGCAGGGCATCCACGACGGCGGCTGGCGTATTCCTTTCCTGCTGGGCGGCGTGTTCGGCCTGGTGGCGATGTATTTACGCCGCTGGCTGCAGGAAACGCCGATATTCCTCGAGATGCAGCAGCGCAAAGCATTAGCCCAGGAGCTGCCGGTTAAATCGGTGGTGCTCAAGCATCAGAAGGCCGTCGTGGTTTCAATGCTGCTGACCTGGCTCCTGTCCGCGGGCGTGGTGGTGGTCATTTTGATGTCGCCGGTGTGGCTGCAAAAGCATTACGGCTTTGCCCCGGCGGTGACCCTGCAGGCGAACAGTATTGCGACGATTATGCTGTGTGTCGGCTGCCTGCTGGCAGGCCTGGCGGCCGATCGCTTTGGCGCCAGCCGGACTTTTATCGTCGGCAGCCTTCTGCTGGCGGTCTCCAGCTGGGCGTTCTACCACCTTTCCGGCACTTCGCCTGAACAGCTTTTCCTGCTGTACGGCACCGTTGGGCTGTGCGTTGGCGTGGTCGGGGCGGTGCCTTACGTGATGGTTCGCGCCTTCCCGGCGGAGGTGCGTTTTACCGGAATTTCATTCTCGTACAACGTCTCCTACGCCATTTTCGGCGGCCTGACGCCGATTGCCGTCACTATGCTGATGGGCGTGTCGCCGATGGCTCCGGCGTGGTACGTGCTGGCGCTGTCGCTGATGGGGCTGGGGTTGGGGATTTGGCTGCGTCAGGGGCTGGGGGGAAATAGCGCCGCCGCGGCTGGCGAACTGCAGCGCCTGCCTTAGCGCGACTGCTCAATACCCTCGCCGTAAGGCGAGGGTATCTTCTATCAATGAGGCGCGCCGATTGGCAGAACGGTGCGACCAAACTGCTCGTTGAGTACTTCACCCATCGCCAGATAAATCGCGCTACCGCCGCAGACTAAACCAATCCAGCCGGCGATTCTAACAATGCCTTCGTTATCGACCAGGTGACCAATTGCCAGCAGGGCAAACAGGACGGTCAGGCTGAGGAAGACGAACTGCAGCATCCGTGCGGCTTTCAGGGTACCGAAGAACATAAACAGCGTGAACACTCCCCACAGTCCGAGATACATGCCCAGGAAGTGCGCATTCGGCGCCTCTGCCAGGCCCATTTTCGGCATGAGAAGAATTGCGACCAACGTCAGCCAGAAGGCGCCGTAGGACGTAAAAGCGGTTAAACCAAAGGTGTTACCCTTTTTAAATTCCAGCAGGCCTGCGAAAATCTGCGCAATACCGCCGTAAAAAATGCCCATCGCCAGGATAGCTACATCAAACGCGAAAAGGCCGCTATTCGCCAGGTTAAGCAGAATAGTGGTCATGCCGAAGCCCATAAGGCCCAGCGGTGCCGGATTAGCCAACTTAGTGTTGCCCATAATTCCTCAAAATAATGATTAGAAAGGGAAGCATTACCCCGTCGCTCAGCGGTGGGGCGCGGCATAATAATGAGGAGTCGTCAGGCTGTCTATGATCTGGCGAGGTATTTTTCACCAATTTTACACACTCTCTAAACGATGTCGGGCATTTGCCTGAGGCCAAGCGGGCAAAGGCGTTCGTAAGGCTATGATCCGTCGAGCTTCTGGACTTTCAATGCGGGGGTGGACTCGCTAAGCAGAGTCATCGTCTCTTTACGGGGACCCCAGCGGATGAACGCCGTGAAGCGCGCTTTTTTGCCTCATATCGGCAAAACTTCCTCGCCGACGGCCGGCTTCGTGGGACGATGAAGATAAAATTTTTTTTGCCTTCCCCCTTGATGAAGCGGTGGACGACCCCATCTTGTAGTCAACCGCAGTGAATGAACCTGAAAAAAAAAGATGTTGGGCAGTTGAAACCGCACGTTTCGCCCTTATTACAGGTTCACAACCACATGTTGACTGAATTTTTAGTGGAGACGTTTAGATGGGTAAAATTATTGGTATCGACCTGGGTACTACCAACTCTTGTGTAGCGATTATGGATGGCACTACTGCTCGCGTGCTGGAAAACGCCGAAGGCGATCGCACCACGCCTTCTATCATTGCTTATACCCAGGATGGTGAAACTCTGGTTGGTCAGCCGGCTAAACGTCAGGCAGTGACAAACCCGCAAAACACCCTGTTTGCGATTAAACGCCTGATTGGTCGCCGCTTCCAGGATGAAGAAGTTCAGCGTGACGTTTCTATCATGCCGTACAAAATCGTTGCCGCAGACAATGGCGACGCATGGCTTGATGTGAAAGGTACCCGCACCGCACCGCCGCAGATCTCTGCTGAAGTGCTGAAGAAAATGAAGAAAACCGCGGAAGATTACCTGGGTGAGCCGGTAACTGAAGCCGTTATCACCGTACCTGCATACTTCAACGATGCTCAGCGTCAGGCGACGAAAGACGCCGGTCGTATCGCGGGTCTGGAAGTTAAGCGTATCATCAACGAACCAACCGCAGCCGCGCTGGCTTACGGTCTGGATAAAGAAGTCGGCAACCGTACTATCGCGGTTTACGACCTCGGCGGTGGTACCTTCGATATCTCTATTATCGAAATCGACGAAGTTGACGGCGAGAAAACCTTCGAAGTTCTGGCAACCAACGGTGATACCCACCTGGGTGGCGAAGACTTCGATAGCCGTATGATCAACTACCTCGTTGATGAGTTTAAGAAAGATCAGGGCATTGACCTGCGTAACGACCCGCTGGCCATGCAGCGCCTGAAAGAAGCGGCAGAAAAAGCGAAAATCGAGCTTTCTTCCGCTCAGCAGACCGACGTGAATCTGCCGTACATCACCGCAGATGCTACCGGTCCGAAACACATGAACATTAAAGTGACCCGTGCGAAGCTGGAAAGCCTGGTAGAAGACCTGGTTAACCGCTCTATCGAGCCGCTGAAAGTTGCGCTGCAGGATGCTGGCCTGTCCGTATCCGACGTTCAGGACGTTATCCTGGTCGGTGGTCAGACTCGTATGCCGATGGTGCAGAAGAAAGTTGCCGAGTTCTTTGGTAAAGAGCCGCGTAAAGACGTTAACCCGGATGAAGCTGTTGCTATCGGCGCAGCGGTTCAGGGCGGCGTACTGACTGGTGAAGTTAAAGACGTTCTGCTGCTCGACGTTACCCCGCTGTCGCTGGGTATCGAAACCATGGGCGGCGTGATGACTGCGCTGATCAACAAGAACACCACTATCCCGACCAAGCACAGCCAGGTGTTCTCGACGGCGGAAGATAACCAGTCTGCGGTAACTATCCACGTGATTCAGGGTGAGCGTAAACGCGCCTCCGATAACAAATCACTGGGTCAGTTTAACCTCGACGGCATCAACCCGGCACCGCGCGGCATGCCGCAGATCGAAGTGACCTTCGATATCGATGCCGATGGTATCCTGCACGTCTCCGCGAAAGATAAAAACAGCGGTAAAGAGCAGAAAATTACCATTAAAGCGTCTTCCGGTCTGAACGAAGAAGAAATCGCTAAAATGGTCCGTGAAGCAGAAGCGAACGCGGAATCTGACCGTAAGTTCGAAGAGCTGGTTCAGACCCGCAACCAGGGCGACCATCTGCTGCACAGCACACGTAAGCAGGTTGAAGAAGCGGGCGACAAGCTGCCGGCTGACGATAAAACGGCTATCGAGTCTGCGCTGACCGCGCTGGAAACTTCCCTGAAAGGTGAAGACAAAGCCGATATCGAAGCGAAAATGCAGGCGCTGGCCCAGGCTTCCCAGAAGCTGATGGAGATTGCCCAGCAGCAGCATGCTCAGCAGCAGGCTGGCGGTGCTGAAGCTTCCGAAAGCAACGCGAAAGACGACGATGTCGTTGACGCTGAGTTTGAAGAAGTGAAAGACAAAAAATAATCGCCCTTTGAACGGGTAAAACACTGGCACGGGCGAAGAGGTTTCCTCTCCGCCCGTGCACGCATGTTAAGGGGCTGAAAAACACCAATGGCAAAGCAAGATTATTACGAGATTTTAGGCGTTTCCAAAACAGCGGAAGAGCGTGAAATCAAAAAGGCGTACAAGCGCCTGGCCATGAAATATCACCCGGACCGCAACCAGGGCGATAAAGAGGCCGAAGCTAAATTTAAAGAAATCAAAGAAGCCTACGAGATCCTGACGGATGCCCAGAAGCGTGCGGCCTACGATCAGTACGGCCACGCCGCGTTTGAGCAGGGCGGCATGGGCGGCGGCGGCGGTGGTTTCGGCGGCGGCGCGGATTTCAGCGATATCTTTGGCGATGTTTTTGGCGATATCTTCGGCGGTGGCCGCGGTCGTCAGCGTGCGTCGCGCGGGGCTGACCTGCGCTACAACATGGATCTGACGCTGGAAGAAGCGGTTCGCGGCGTAACGAAAGAGATCCGCATCCCGACGCTGGAAGAGTGCGACGTCTGCCACGGCAGCGGCGCGAAATCTGGCAGCAAGCCGCAGACCTGTCCGACCTGTCACGGCGCGGGCCAGGTGCAGATGCGCCAGGGCTTCTTCGCCGTTCAGCAGACCTGTCCGCACTGTCAGGGACGCGGTACGCTGATCAAAGACCCGTGCAATAAATGCCACGGTCACGGTCGCGTAGAGAAAACCAAAACGCTGTCGGTTAAAATCCCGGCAGGCGTAGACACCGGCGATCGCATTCGTCTGTCTGGCGAAGGTGAAGCAGGCGAGCACGGCGCTCCGGCCGGCGATCTGTACGTTCAGGTCCAGGTGAAGCAGCACGCCATCTTTGAGCGCGAAGGCAATAACCTGTACTGCGAAGTGCCGATTAACTTCACCATGGCGGCGCTGGGCGGCGAGATTGAAGTCCCGACCCTCGACGGCCGCGTGAATCTGAAGGTGCCTGGCGAAACGCAGACCGGCAAGCTGTTCCGCATGCGTGGTAAAGGCGTCAAGTCCGTACGCGGCGGCGCGCAGGGCGATCTGCTGTGCCGCGTGGTGGTTGAGACGCCGGTTGGCCTCAACGACAAGCAGCGGCAGCTGTTGAAAGAACTTCAGGAAAGCTTCGGTGGCCCGACGGGTGAGAACAACAGCCCGCGCTCTAAAAGCTTCTTTGACGGCGTGAAGAAATTCTTCGATGATTTGACCCGCTAATCATCATGCCGTGTAAAAAGCCACTTTATCGCGAAGTGGCTTTTTTATTTCTCGCCGTCTCTCCGTTAATGCTGCCTGAATTTCTCGATCGGACCCTTTTCTGACCCTTCTCTTCTCATTTCGTAAAAACCGATCGACAGAGCAATAATAAACTTGTTTTTTCGAGCTGTTATGGCGATTAGAATAGTTTAAACGATGAATAATCCTGATAGAGAGAATAAAAAGTGAAACATCTGCAGCGTTTTTTAAGTAGCGATGCTTCCGGGGGCATAATCCTCATTTTTGCCGCCGTGCTGGCGATGCTGTTGGCGAATACCGACGCCACCAGCGGTCTGTATCACTCCTTTTTGGAAACGCCCGTTCAGCTGCGCGTTGGCGCGCTGGAAATCAACAAGAACATGCTGCTGTGGATTAACGACGCGCTGATGGCCGTCTTCTTCCTGCTGATCGGCCTCGAAGTGAAGCGCGAGATGATGCAAGGGGCGCTGGCCAGCCGTCGCCAGGCGGTGTTCCCGGTGCTGGCCGCCCTGGGCGGGATGATCGTCCCGGCGCTTATCTACCTTGCGTTTAACGCCCAGGACCCGATTGCCAGAGGGGGCTGGGCGATCCCGGCGGCAACCGATATTGCGTTCGCGCTGGGCGTGCTGGCGCTGCTCGGCAGCCGCGTGCCTGTGGCGCTGAAGATTTTCCTCATGGCGCTGGCGATCATTGATGACCTGGGCGCGATCGTTATTATCGCGCTGTTCTACACCAACGACCTTTCCGTGCTGTCGCTCGCGGTGGCGGCGGGGGCCATTGGGGTGCTGGCGCTGCTGAACCTGAGCGGGGTGCGGCGCACCGGTATCTATATTCTGGTCGGCGCCGTGCTGTGGACCGCGGTGCTGAAGTCCGGGGTTCACGCCACCTTAGCGGGGGTCATTGTCGGCTTTATGATCCCGCTGAAGGAGCAGGATGGCAAATCGCCGGCGAAGGAGCTTGAGCACGTTCTGCACCCGTGGGTTGCCTGGCTTATCCTGCCGCTCTTCGCCTTTGCTAATGCGGGCGTCTCGCTGCAAGGGGTAACGCTGGAGGGACTGACGTCGCTGCTGCCGCTGGGGATTATTGCCGGGCTGTTTATTGGCAAGCCGCTGGGGATCGGCCTGTTCTGCTGGCTGGCGCTGAAGCTGAAGTGGGCTTCGCTGCCGGAAGGGACTCATTTCCCGCAGATTATGGCGGTCGGCGTGCTCTGCGGGATCGGTTTTACGATGTCGATTTTTATCGCCAGCCTGGCGTTTGCCAGCACTGACCCCGGCTTAATCAACTGGGCCAAGCTTGGCATTCTGATCGGCTCGGTGCTATCGGCCGTCAGCGGATATATGCTGCTGCGCAAGCGCATAACGGTTCCCGCCCGCTCGGCGTAATACTTTCGGAGAGCCTGCAGAGGCTCTCCAGGACATTATCAGGGAGAGAAGCATGTCGCATATTAACTACAACCATCTGTACTACTTCTGGCACGTCTACAAGGAAGGCTCCGTGGTCGGGGCGGCGGAAGCGCTGTTTCTGACGCCGCAGACCATCACCGGACAAATTAAAGCGCTTGAAGAGCGCCTGCAGGGGAAGCTTTTTAAGCGTAAGGGCAGGGGGCTGGAGCCGAGCGAGCTGGGCGAGCTGGTGTTCCGCTATGCCGACCGCATGTTCACGCTAAGCCAGGAGATGCTGGATATCGTCAACTACCGCAAGGAGTCGAATTTGCTGTTCGACGTTGGCGTGGCGGATGCGCTGTCGAAGCGGCTGGTGAGCGGCGTGCTGGATGCGGCGGTGGTTGAGGATGAGCAGATCCACCTGCGCTGCTTTGAATCGACCCACGAGATGCTGCTGGAGCAGCTGAGCCAGCATAAGCTCGATATGATTATCTCCGACTGCCCCATCGACTCAACCCAGCAGGAGGGGCTGTTTTCGGTGCGCATCGGCGAATGCAGCGTGAGCTTCTGGTGCATGAATCCACCGCCGGAGAAGCCGTTTCCCGCCTGCCTTGAGGAGCGTCGCCTGCTGATCCCCGGCCGGCGTTCGATGCTTGGCCGCAAGCTGCTGAACTGGTTTAATTCGCAGGGGCTCAAGGTTGAGATCCTCGGGGAGTTTGATGACGCGGCGCTGATGAAGGCATTCGGCGCGGCGCACAACGCGATTTTTGTCGCGCCAACGCTCTACGCGCATGATTTCTACCACGACGAGTCGATTATTGAGATTGGCCGGATGGAGAACGTGATGGAGGAGTATCACGCCATCTTTGCCGAGCGCATGATCCAGCATCCGGCGGTACAGCGTATCTGCAACCGCGACTACTCGGCGCTCTTCACCTCGCCGCCGCGCTGACGGGCGGCAGATTTCAGGCATAAAAAAACCCGCTTTCGCGGGTTTTTCTACAAAGCGATAACAACCAGGCGATTAAGCCAGTTTGTTGATCTGAGCGGTCAGGTTTGCTTTATGACGCGCAGCTTTGTTTTTGTGGATCAGACCTTTAGCAGCCTGACGGTCCACGATCGGTTGCATTTCGTTAAATGCTTTCAGTGCAGTAGCTTTGTCGCCAGCTTCGATGGCTGCGTATACTTTCTTGATGAAAGTACGCATCATAGAGCGACGGCTAGCGTTGTGCTTGCGGGCCTTTTCAGACTGAACGGCGCGCTTCTTAGCTGATTTGATATTAGCCAAGGTCCAACTCCCAAATGTGTTCTATATGGACAATTCAAAGGCCGAGGAGAATGCCCGTTTAGCCTTCTTTTGTCAATGGATTTGTGCAAATAAGCGGCGCTTAAAACAACGACGCTTTATTACGTAGTGATGGCGCAAGATTCTACCAGCTTGTTGCGGGCGAATACAGCCTTTCCACCATAAAAATCGACGGGCTCGCGTAGTTTTCCCCGCGTTCCAGCGCTGAGTTGATGAATTCTCGGGATCTTTCAACGAAGAGGTGCAATCGCTGGTTAACGTCGCCAGTTGTACAAGGTATACTCGGACGATTTTCACTGTTTTGAGCCAGACATGAAGCTGATACGCGGCATACATAATCTCAGCCAGGCCCCGCACGGGTGCGTGCTGACCATTGGTAATTTTGACGGTGTGCACCGCGGGCATCAGGCGCTGCTGCAGCGCTTGCGCGCAGAGGGTCGCCAGCGTGGCTTACCGGTGGTAGTGATGATTTTCGAACCGCAGCCGCTGGAGCTGTTTGCCGCCGATAAGGCGCCTGCACGCCTGACGCGTCTGCGTGAAAAGCTGCGCTATTTGGCTGAAAGCGGCGTCGACTACGTGCTGTGCGTGCGGTTCGACCGACGCTTTGCCGCCCTGACCGCTCAGGACTTTATCAGCGAGCTGCTGGTCCGCCGCCTGGGCGTGCAGTTCCTCGCCGTGGGCGATGATTTCCGCTTTGGCGCTGGTCGTCAGGGGGATTTCTTGTTATTACAGAAAGCCGGGGTGGAGTTTGGGTTCGACATCACCAGCACCCAGACCTTCTGTGAAGGCGGCGTCCGCATCAGCAGCACCGCGGTGCGGCAGGCGCTGGCGGATGACGATCTTGTCCTTGCAGAAACGCTGCTGGGCCATCCGTTTACCATCTCAGGGCGCGTGGTGCACGGCGATGAGCTGGGGCGCACCATTGGCTTCCCGACGGCGAACTTACCGCTACGTCGTCAGGTTTCCCCGGTTAAAGGGGTCTATGCGGTAGAAGTAACGGGGCTTGGCGACAAACCTTTGCCGGGTGTCGCCAATATTGGCACTCGCCCAACGGTCGCCGGCGTCCGTCAACAGCTGGAAGTGCATCTGCTGGACGTTGTAATGGACCTCTACGGTCGCCATATAGATGTAATACTGCGTAAAAAAATACGTAACGAACAGCGGTTTGCGTCGCTCGATGAGCTGAAGGCGCAAATTGCACGTGATGAGTTAACGGCCCGCGAGCTTTTTGGGCTGACCAGGCAGGCATAAACCTGTTGGTGTTTATCAAACCGAAATACGGAACCGAGAATCTGATGAGTGACTATAAATCCACCCTGAATTTGCCGGAAACAGGGTTCCCGATGCGTGGCGATCTCGCCAAACGCGAACCGGGAATGCTGGCGCGTTGGACCGATGATGATCTGTACGGCATCATCCGTGCGGCGAAAAAAGGCAAAAAAACCTTCATTCTGCATGATGGCCCTCCTTATGCGAATGGCAGCATTCATATTGGTCACTCGGTTAACAAGATTCTGAAAGACATTATCGTTAAGTCCAAAGGGCTGACGGGCTATGATTCTCCCTACGTGCCGGGCTGGGACTGCCACGGTCTGCCGATCGAGCTGAAAGTGGAGCAGGAGTTCGGCAAACCGGGTGAGAAGTTCACCGCGGCCGAGTTCCGTGCCAAGTGCCGCGAATACGCCGCGACCCAGGTTGAAGGCCAGCGTAAAGACTTTATCCGTCTTGGCGTGCTGGGCGACTGGTCGCGTCCGTACCTGACCATGGACTTCAAAACCGAAGCCAATATCATCCGCGCGCTGGGTAAAATCATCGGCAACGGCCACCTGCACAAAGGCGCGAAGCCGGTGCACTGGTGCGTAGACTGCCGCTCCGCGCTGGCGGAAGCGGAAGTTGAGTATTACGACAAAACCTCTCCGTCTATCGACGTGGCGTTCCACGCCGTCGATAAAGCGGCGGTGCTGGCGAAGTTCGGCGTTGCCGACGTCAGCGGTCCGGTCTCCCTGGTTATCTGGACCACCACCCCGTGGACCCTGCCGGCTAACCGCGCGATCTCCCTGTCGCCGGAGTTCGATTATGCGCTGGTGCAGGTTGACGGCCAGGCGCTGATCCTGGCGAAAGACCTGGTTGAAAGCGTCATGAAGCGTACGGGCGTTGCGGATTACACCATCCTCGCGGTGGTCAACGGCGCCGAGCTGGAGCTGATGCGCTTTAATCACCCGTTCCTCGACTTCGACGTTCCGGCGATCCTCGGCGACCACGTTACCCTCGATGCGGGTACCGGTGCGGTGCATACCGCCGGCGGCCACGGCCCTGACGACTACACCATCAGCCAGAAATATGGCCTGGAAATCGCCAATCCGGTCGGCCCTGACGGCGCCTACCTGCCGGGAACCTATCCGTCGCTGGACGGCATCAACGTCTTCAAAGCTAACGACATCATCGTTGAGCTGCTGCGTGAAAGCGGCGCGCTGCTGCACGTTGAAAAAATGCAGCACAGCTATCCGTGCTGCTGGCGCCACAAGTCGCCGATCATCTTCCGCGCCACGCCGCAGTGGTTCGTCAGCATGGATCAGAAAGGCCTGCGCGCGCAGTCGCTAAAAGAGATTAAAGGCGTGCAGTGGATCCCGGACTGGGGCCAGGCGCGTATCGAATCGATGGTGGCTAACCGCCCTGACTGGTGTATCTCCCGTCAGCGTACCTGGGGCGTTCCGATGTCCCTGTTCGTGCATAAAGAGACCCAGGAGCTGCATCCGCGCACCCTGGAGCTGATGGAAGAAGTGGCGAAGCGCGTTGAGGTTGACGGTATTCAGGCGTGGTGGGATCTCGACTCCCGCGATATCCTCGGTGCCGATGCCGACAGCTACGAGAAAGTGCCGGATACCCTCGACGTGTGGTTTGACTCCGGCTCTACCCACTCCTCGGTGGTAGACGTGCGTCCGGAGTTTTCCGGTCACGCCGCCGATATGTATCTGGAAGGTTCCGACCAGCACCGCGGCTGGTTCATGTCCTCGCTGATGATCTCCACGGCGATGAAGGGCAAAGCGCCGTATCGCCAGGTGCTGACCCACGGCTTTACCGTTGATGGCCAGGGCCGCAAGATGTCCAAATCCATCGGTAATACCGTCTCTCCGCAGGATGTAATGAACAAGCTGGGCGCGGATATCCTGCGCCTGTGGGTGGCTTCCACCGACTATACCGGCGAAATGGCGGTCTCCGATGAGATCCTCAAACGCGCCGCCGACAGCTATCGTCGTATCCGTAACACCGCGCGCTTCCTGCTGGCGAACCTTAACGGCTTCGACCCGCTGACCGACATGGTGAAACCGGAAGAGATGGTAGTGCTCGATCGCTGGGCGGTGAGCTGCGCGAAAGCGGCGCAGGACGATATCCTCAAAGCCTACGAGTCCTACGACTTCCATGAAGTAGTGCAGCGCCTGATGCGCTTCTGCTCCATCGAAATGGGGTCCTTCTACCTCGACATCATCAAAGACCGCCAATACACCGCGAAAGCGGACAGCGTGGCGCGTCGCAGCTGCCAGACCGCGCTGTTCCACATCGTGGAAGCGCTGGTGCGCTGGATGGCGCCGATCATGTCCTTCACCGCCGACGAAATCTGGGGCTACCTGCCGGGTTCCCGCGAGAAATACGTCTTCACCGGGGAGTGGTATGAAGGCCTGTTCGGCCTGGCCGACGATGAAGCGATGAACGACGGCTTCTGGGATGAACTGCTGAAGGTGCGCGGTGAAGTGAACAAGGTTATCGAACAGGCTCGTGCTGACAAGCTGGTGGGCGGCTCTCTTGAGGCGGCGGTCACGCTGTATGCGGATAGCGAGCTGGCAACCAAGCTGAACGCGCTGGGCGACGAGCTGCGCTTTGTCCTGTTAACCTCAGGGGCGAACGTGGCCGATTACGCACAGGCGCCGGCTGATGCCTGGCAGAGCGAACTGCTGAAAGGTCTGCGGGTTGTGCTGAGCAAAGCGGAAGGCGATAAGTGCCCACGCTGCTGGCACTACACCAGCGACGTCGGCAAGGTGGCGGAACACGCGGAAATCTGCGGTCGCTGTGTCAGCAACGTCGCCGGTGACGGCGAACAACGTAAGTTTGCCTGATGAGTAAATCTCTCTGTTCAACCGGGCTACGCTGGCTGTGGGTCGTCGTCGCCGTGCTGATTATCGATCTGGGCAGCAAATTCCTGATCCTCCAGAACTTTGCTCTGGGGGATACGGTAGCGCTGTTCCCATCGCTGAACCTGCACTATGCGCGCAACTACGGCGCGGCTTTTAGCTTCCTCGCCGATAGCGGCGGCTGGCAGCGCTGGTTCTTTGCGGGGATTGCCCTCGGCATCTGCGTGATTCTGACGGTACTGATGTACCGCTCGAAGGCGACGCAGAAGCTCAATAACATCGCCTACGCGCTGATTATTGGCGGGGCGTTAGGCAACCTGTTCGACCGGCTGTGGCACGGTTTTGTCGTCGATATGATTGATTTCTACGTCGGTGAGTGGCATTTCGCCACCTTCAACCTGGCCGATACCGCCATCTGTATCGGCGCGGCGCTGATTGTGCTGGAAGGCTTTTTGCCCGGCGCTGCGAAGAAAACCGCGTAATCCCTGCCGGGTGGCGTTTACGCCAGCCCGGCCTACATTATAAGCGTACCCCGCCAGCGGTCTTGCCGCCAGGCGGGGTAAACGCAGAACCAACTTAGAGCAAACCTGCATGTCAAACTCTGTACAGAGCAACAGCGGGGTGCTGGTGCACTTCACGCTGAAACTTGATGATGGCTCCACCGCGGAGTCTACGCGCAATAACGGCAAGCCGGCGCTGTTCCGTCTTGGTGACGCTTCGCTCACCGAGGGGCTGGAACAGCACCTGCTGGGGCTGAAGGCGGGGGATAAAACCAACTTCTCCCTCGAGCCTGATGCCGCGTTTGGCGTACCCAGCCCGGACCTGATTCAGTACTTCTCCCGCCGCGAGTTTATCGATGCGGGCGAGCCGGAAATTGGCGCAATTATGCTCTTTACCGCAATGGATGGCAGCGAAATGCCCGGCGTGATTCGGGAAGTTAACGGCGATTCGATCACCGTTGATTTCAACCATCCACTGGCCGGGCGCACCGTTCATTTTGATATTGAAGTGCTGGAAGTCGATCCGGCGCTGGAGGAGTAAAATGCAGATCCTGTTGGCTAACCCGCGCGGCTTCTGCGCCGGCGTTGACCGCGCTATCAGCATTGTCGAAAACGCGCTGACGCTGTATGGCGCGCCGATCTATGTTCGTCATGAAGTGGTGCATAACCGCTATGTGGTCGATAGCCTGCGCAAGCGCGGCGCTATTTTTATCGAGCAAATCAGCGAAGTGCCGGACGGCGCGATCCTGATTTTCTCCGCCCACGGCGTCTCTCAGGCGGTACGCAACGAGGCGAAAAGCCGCGATCTGACGGTTTTCGATGCCACCTGTCCGCTGGTGACCAAGGTCCATATGGAGGTGGCTCGCGCTAGCCGCCGCGGCGAAGAGTCGATTCTGATCGGTCACGCCGGTCACCCGGAAGTTGAGGGGACGATGGGCCAGTACAGCAACCCGCAGGGGGGCATGTACCTGGTGGAGTCGCCGGACGACGTCTGGACGCTGGAAGTGAAAAACGACGCCAGGCTGTCGTTTATGACTCAGACCACGCTCTCCGTTGATGACACCTCTGACGTCATTGACGCGCTGCGCCAGCGCTTCCCGAAAATCGTCGGGCCGCGTAAAGACGATATTTGCTACGCCACCACTAACCGTCAGGAAGCGGTACGCGCGCTGGCGGAGCAGGCGGACGTAGTGCTGGTGGTGGGGTCGAAGAACTCCTCCAACTCCAACCGTCTGGCCGAACTCGCGCAGCGCATGGGGAAAGCGGCGTATCTGATCGATGATGCGGCCGATATCCAGGAGGCGTGGGTCAAAGCGGCCAAATGCGTGGGCGTGACCGCCGGCGCATCGGCGCCGGATATCCTGGTGCAGAACGTGATTGCTCGCCTGCAGGAGCTGGGCGGCGGCGACGCGGTGCCGCTGGAAGGGCGCGAAGAGAACATCGTCTTTGAAGTGCCGAAAGAGCTGCGGGTTGACGTCCGTGAAGTAGAATAAGTTCTTTACGCCGTCAGTATGCGAAGATGCCAGACTTAACGTCTGGCATTTTTTTTGGAGAATTTATGCGCTTACCGATAGTTCTTGATACCGATCCCGGCATTGATGATGCGGCGGCAATCGCCGCGGCGCTGTTCGCGCCCGAGCTGGATCTGCAGCTGATGACCACGGTGGCCGGCAACGTGTCGGTGGAAAAAACCACCCGCAATGCGCTGCAGCTGCTGCATTTCTGGAACGCCGACGTGCCGCTGGCCCAGGGCGCCTCAATGCCCCTGCTGCGCCCGCTGCGCGATGCGGCCTCGGTCCACGGCGAGTCGGGGATGGAAGGGTATGAGTTTGTCGAGCATCGCTGCCAGCCGCTGCCGAAACCGGCGTTTCAGGCCATTCGCGATGCGCTGATGCATGCCCCGGAGCCGATGACGCTGGTGGCCATTGGCCCGCTGACCAACATTGCGCTGCTGCTGACGCAGTATCCGGAGTGCCGGTTTAACATTCGCCGCCTGGTCATTATGGGCGGATCCGCCGGGCGGGGTAACTTCACCCCCAACGCGGAGTTTAACATTGCCATCGACCCGGAAGCCGCGGCGAAAGTGTTTCAGAGCGGGCTGGAGATTGTGATGTGCGGGCTGGACGTCACCAATCAGGCAATACTCGCCCCGGAATATCTCGCCACGCTGCCGACGCTCAACAGGACCGGCAAAATGCTCCACGCGCTGTTCAGCCACTACCGCAGCGGCAGCATGGAGATCGGGCTGCGCATGCATGACCTGTGCGCCATCGCCTGGCTGGTTCGTCCCGAGCTGTTTACCCTTAAACCGTGCTTTGTGGCGGTCGAAACGCAGGGGAGCTGGACGGCGGGCACCACGGTCGTTGATATCGAAGGCCGCCTTGGCCAGCCGGCGAACGCCAGCGTGGCGCTGGATCTGGACGTCGCAGGCTTCCAGCGCTGGGTCGCGGAGGTTCTGGCGCTGGCGCCATAGGCCCTTTAGCGGCGATAAATTTTCTCGCTAAGATAGTCAATCATGGCCCGCATCCTGGCGGGCATATGCTTATTTCCCGCCCACAGCAGCCACAGCTCGCCGGAGTAGCTGCTGATAAACTCCCACTCTGCCAGCACCTGGACTATCTCCCCGCGCTCCAGCGCTTCGCGGGCGGTAAACAGCGGCAGGCTGCCAATGCCTAAATTCTGCTTCACCGCATCCAGCCGCACGGCGGTGTGGTTGGCGGCGTAGCGCCCTCGGGTCTGTACGATTTCCGTTTTTCCTTCGCGACGAAATTTCCAGCGCGCATCGGCGGGCGTTTCGCCGAGGCTGATGCAGCTATGGTCGCGCAGATCCTGCGGATTTTGCGGCGCGCCGTGCTGGCGTAAATAGTGCGGGGTAGCGCAGATTACGTGGCTGACCGGCATCAGCGGCTTGCCGTGCAGCCCCGGCGAGGGCGAATGGGTGATGCGCAGCGCCAGATCGATCCCGTCGTCAATCAGGTCAAGATAGCGATCTTCGAGACGCAGGCAGACGTCAACCTGCGGAAAGCGGGCCAGAAACTCGCTCATCAGCGGATGGATAACAAACCGCCCGACGGCCTTCGGCACGCTGAGCGTCAGCTTGCCCTGCGCCACCTGCTGGGCGCTGCCGGCCGCATCCATCGCCAGGCGCGCGGATTCCAGCATCTCCAGCGCGTGGGCGTAAACCGTCTTGCCGGCATCGCTCAGGCGGAGTTTGCGCGTGGATCGGTGCAGCAGCTTGCTGCCCATCTCCCGCTCAAGGCGCGAGACGCTGCGGCTGACCGCCGAAGGCGTGGTTCCCGTAAGCCGGGCGACCGCGGAAAAGCTGCCCTGCTCGACGATTTGCACGAAGAGGGCCAAATCGGGAAGTAAGCTTAAGTTCATTTGTGCTCTCTAAGCAAAGGTGCATTGACGTAAGACGGGATTATCGCTGTACGTATTATCAATATACTGTGCGTAAAGAGAGGAGAACAACCATGACCGAACGTCTTTATTACACCAGCGATGCCACCGAAGGGCGCGCGCGGGTGGTGGGCTGCGTAGAGCAGGCCGATGGCCGCTACGCAATCGAGCTGGACCAAACGCTGTTTCATCCGCAGGGCGGCGGGCAGCCGGCGGATCGCGGCTGGATAGCGGAGATCGCCGTCGAAGGGGTAACGGCGTTTGGCGACAGCATTCTGCACCTTGTCCCGCAGCCGCTGGCCCCGGGCGAGGTAACGATCCGCATTGATGGCGCAGCGCGGCGGCAGCATGCCCGCCTGCACTCTGCGGGCCACCTGATTGGCCTCGCGGGAGAGCAGTGCGGCTGGCAGCCGACGAAGGCCCACCACTGGCCAGGAGAGGGGCGAATTACCTTCACCTCAGGCGCCAGTGCGTCATTGCCGGAGGCCAGCGTGCTGCAGGAAAAAGTGGCCGGCTGGCGGGCGGAAAACCTGCCTCGCCATATCTCCGTGGTTGACGGGCTGCGCAGGGTGGGATTTGGTTCCCTGCCTGATTATCCCTGCGGCGGGACCCACGTTGCCAGCCTTTCTGAGCTGGGCGAAGTGCTGATAACCCAGCTGAAAATGAAAAAGGGCCAGCTGATCGTGAGCTACACGCTGGCGTGAAGATACCTTTGCAGCGCCGGCTGTGACGTGCGCTACAAAGTCGTCCGCTCGCCCTTGGGTTAATCGATTAATCTGCTAAGCTGATTCTGCTGTTCTCCTTGGGCCGGAGACCAATATGAATCCTGTTTTTTTCCAGCCACCGCAGGTGGCGTGGGCCAGCGGCCTGTTTTCCGACGGCCCGCTGCTACGCAAGTCGACGCGTATTGCGGATCTGATCGGCGTTTTTGCCGATGAGCGAACCCGTCTGACCATGGCGGGCGACCGGGTGGTGTACGAGGTTGAAATGCTTGATACCTCCTCCGCACCGGGCGCGCTCTATACCGGCGTCACCCACCTCTATCCCGGCAAGGTCGGGGATGAATTTTTTATGACTCGCGGGCACTTTCACGCCCGCCGCGAGCAGGGCGAAGTCTACTTCGGTCTGCGCGGCAGCGGCCTGCTGCTGCTGCAAAACGAGCGCGGAGAAACCCGTCTGGAGCAGGTTTTCGCCGGCTCGGTGCACGTTATCCCCGGCTATAGCGCCCACCGCCTGATAAACACCGGGGCCGATACGCTGTCGGCGCTGGCGGTGTGGCCCGCCGCTGCGGGACATGATTACGCGGCGCTGGACGGCGGCTTCAGGCTGCGGGTCATCGAGGAGAACCGGACTATTCAGGCAAAAGAGGTGCAGAATGTCTGATTCTGCCCGCGCTTACGGCCTGGATATGACGATCCACCACCATCCCCCTGGTTTTAGCTACGGCGCGGACGTGACCGGGCCGATGCCGGAGATCCGTCGTCTCGATCAGATCCGCGCCTCGCTGCGCGATCCCCACTGCGCAGGGCCGGACGAGGTCTACGCGATCGCCATGGACGTGGCGCGCATGCAGGATCGCGATGAGCTAAAAAAGCGCATGCTGCTGTTTGGCGTCGTGACCTACGCCGCCGGAAGGCTGGGGGAAGAGCCGGTGCGCAGCCAGGGTCATATCCACCGCATCAGTCAGCACAGCGGCTGGTCGCCGCCGGAGCTGTATGAAATCTGGCAGGGAAAGGCGATTATCTATATGCAGGAGCGGGTGGAAGACGATCCCGGCCGCTGCTTTGCGGTGATTGCCGAACCCGGCGATAAGGTGCTGGTGCCGCCGGGCTGGGGGCACGCGACGATTTCCGCCGATCCCGAGGTGCCGCTCACCTTCGGCGCCTGGTGCGATCGGGAGTACGGCTTTGAGTATGATGCCGTGCGGGCGCATAAGGGGCTGGCGTGGTACCCGCTGCTGCAGGATAACCACGTTATCTGGCAGCATAATTCACGCTATCTTCCCGGTCGCCTGCAGGCGATTACGCCGCGCCGGTACGTCGAGTTTGGCCTGACCTCCGCGCCGATTTATCAGCAGTTTATCGACGATCCCGCCCGCCTGCAGTTTATCTCCAGCCCGGACAGGGCGACGGATCTGTGGCACAACTTTCATCCATAAAAAAACCGGGGCGATGCCCCGGTTCAGATATTGGCGGTACAGGCGGCGACCCCGGCCTGCAAACCGGGGTCGCGTTCGCAGCTAGCCGGCAAACAGACCGCTGGCGACGCCTGCCGCAGCCAGCAGCAGCAGCATGACCATCGCCTTCACCGGCGAAACGCCGCGCTTCGCCATTAAATACCAGGTCCCCAGCACCACCACCAGCGGCAGGAGCTGCGGGAATATGCCGTCCAGCATCTGCTGGACGTGGATATTGACGCCATCGCGGGTGATGAACTCCAGCCCGGTTCCCAGCTTCACGTAGCTCGCCGCGACGCCGCCCATCACGAAGACGCCGAGCAGCGACAGGGCCTCGCGCAGGCGGGTGGAGCGGCTGCTGACCAGCATCTCCACCGAGCCAGAGCCCATTTTGTAGCCCTTTAAAAACAGGAACCACGAGCCGGGGATAATAATCGCCAGCCAGGCGACGATATAGAACAGCGGCCCAAGGACGTTGCCGCCTGCCGCCAGCGCCATACCGATGCTCAGCAGGATAGGGATCAGCATCCCCGGGATCATCGAGTCGCCGATCCCGGCGATCGGCCCCATCAGGCCAACCTTCAGGGTGTTGATCGTCTCACCGTCGATGGGCTCGCCGTTGGCCTTTTTCTCTTCCAGCCCGAGCACCATTCCGTTAACGATCGCGCCGATCTGCGGCTCGGTGTTGTAGAAGGAGGCGTGGCGGCGCAGCATTTCCATGCGCTGGGCCGCGTCGGGATAGAGCTTTTTCGCCACCGGCAGCATGCTCAGGCAGAAGCCGAACGACTCCAGGCGCTCAAAGCTCATCGACGAGAGGTTGTGCATCATCCACGCCCGCCAGCAGCGGCGCAGATCTTTACGGTTCAGGGTACGTTCTTCCATCAGAATTCATCCTCATCATCGACGGCCGGCCTGCTGCCCGCGGCCTGCTGCGGTTCCGGCTTATAGTTGTAGTGGATCAGCGCCAGCAGCGAGCCCACGATCACCAGCGCGACCATATTGAGCTTTAAAAAAACGATGCAGACGAACCCGACGAGAAAATAGATCAGCATGCTGTAGTTCTTGATGATCTGTTTAAGCAGAATCGCGATCCCCACCGCTGGCAGAATACCGCCCAGCACGTTCATCGTGGAGAGCACGATTCTCGGCAGGCTGTCCATAAAGCCGCTGATGTACTGGGCGCCAAAATAGACCGCAATAAAGGTGGGAACAAAGCGCAGCACGAAGTTACTGACCTGCGGCCAGATCGCGCTGTTCAGGTAAAGGCCACGCTCATCGCCGCGATCCAGCGCCACGTCGGCGCGATGGTTCCAGAAGGAGTTCAGCACCATCATCGCATTGAATAAAATCGTGCCGGCGATACCGATAGTCGCCGCCAGCGCCACCGCGACCTCCGGTCCCTTACCCGACAATATCCCCAGCGCAATCGCCGGCCAGGCGACGAAGTTGAGGTCGGCGGGCATTGAGCCGCCCGGCGTCACCATGGCGATATACACCGCCTGGACCGCAACGCCTATCATGATCCCGGTCTTCAGGTCGCCTAAAATCAGGCCGACCAGCATGCCGGAGACCAGCGGCCGGGTAATCAGATACCAGCCGCCGGTCAGGCCTAAAAGCCAGGGGCTGCTGAGGGCCCCCAGGTAGCAAAGAATGCCAATCAACGTCGCTTCGATAATCATCATCCGCTCCTTATTTCAGCTTCTGCCGAGCGTCCTGCCAGCTGTAGCAGCTGGCATCCGGCACCAGACGGAACTCAACGTGATGCCCGCGCTGTACCAGCCAGTCGAAGGCGGCGATCTCGTCGGCATTAACCGACTGATTTGGCCCAATGGTGGTGGTGTCGGCGCGGGCGCTCATCGGGCCAACGTTGATTTTGCCGTTGGCATTTTTCAGGCTGATCCCCGCCGCTTCCAGGCGCTGTAAGGTGACCGGGGATTTGCCTATCACGAAATAGCGTTTCTCGCTGGCAATGACTTTGGGTAATTTTTCAATGGCCGTGGCGGTGTCGAACAGCCAGACCTTGAGGTCCTGCACGGCGCCTTTCATCACCGATGAGAGGAGCGGGTCGGCCGCGACGGCGTCGTCAATCGCCACGATACCGTCGCAGGGCAGCTCTTTGGCCCAGCGCGTCACGAGCTGCCCATGGATCACCCGGTCGTCAATACGTACAAAAGAGATACTCATAAGCGTTTTCCTCTAAAAATCATCTGGCTGAACGGCTAAAACCGGGGTGGCTTTAATCAGGGTTGGTACGGTTAACGCCAGCAGCCGGTCGGCAGCGGCGTGGACATCCGTCAGGTCGAGAATCTCTTCACACTGCAGCAGCATCGGGAAATTCACTCCCGCCAGCACGGCGACGGGGGGCGCTGTCTGCGCAGAGAAGGCGTGCAGGCAGGCGACGTTCCACGGCGTTCCGCTTTGCATATCGCACAGCACCAGTACGCCGTCGGCCTGCTGTCCGGACCACTCCAGCGCGCGGGCAAAATCCTGCTTAAAGCCCTCAATACCCGCCTGCTCGTCGAGGGTGACGGTGGAGATATAGGGCAGCTCGCCGTACACCATCCGCCCGCTGGCCAGCAGGGCGTCAGCCAGCGGGCCGTGAGTGGCAACAATAACGTTAATCATTTCTTATCCTCTTACCCAGGCTTTGATGGTGGCCAGCTGCTGTCCGATGCCCTGACCTGACGGCGAAATGCGGTACTCCCCGACGGCGGCCGGAATGATAAAGGTCTCGGCGTAGCGCACGCTGAAGGGGGCAAAGGCGCCGCTCGGGCTGTCGACCACGGCTTCCGCGCCTTCCACCAGGTTGAGAACGTTAACCCCGCCGTGGGTATGGTGCGTGACCGGCGCGCTAAACCAGTGGCGGCGGGTTTCAATAAACTCGCGCTCGTGCATGCCCGTGCGCTCCTCCCGCCAGCCTTCGCCTTCGGCAACGGGCTCAATGCGGTTAACCAGGTTGTCGTTGACCCATTGGGTATCGCGCTGCCAGTCGATGACCTGTTCGCCGTGCTGCAGATGCACCGGACGAGGCAGTCCGTCTAAACCTAAACGCCCCCAGTCCCAGAGCTTGAAGGTGAAGATATACGGGGTCGCGCTGATTTCGAGCACCATCGTGCCGCTTCCTGAGCAGTGCACCGTACCGGCAGGGATAAGAAAGTGATCGTGCTTACGCGCCGGGATTTGGTTAACGAAGCGCCGATCGTCAAAGGCCTTCTCGCCGCGGCCGGCGGCCTGCAGATCGGCGAGCATCTCCTGCGGTTCGATCCCCGTTTTCGTCCCCAGATAGACGACGGCTTCCGGCTCCGCCTCGAGGATGTAGTAGCTCTCATCCTGGGTGTAGTGCATGCCAAACTGCTGCTGGATATATTCGGTTACCGGATGAACCTGGAAACTCAGGTTTTGCCCGCCGATGGTGTCGAGAAAATCAAAACGGATCGGGAACTCGGCGCCGAAGCGGGCGTGGACTTTTTCACCCAGCAGCGCGCGAGGGTGCAGCAGCACCAGGTCCTGAGAGGGGATCTCGATCCGTACGTCACCAAAACGCAGTAACAGGCTGTTCTCCTCGGGCACGCAATCAAAACACCACGCGTAGTTGGCGGCCGTAGGATCGAGATCGAATCGTTGCTTCATCCACTGGCCACCCCAGACGCCGGGATCGAAGAAGGGGACGACGCGGAACGGTTGAGCGGTGGTCTGCTGCAGCCCGGCACGCAGCGCTTCGCCGCTGACCAGGGCCGGGGACTCTTTTACCGTGGTATCGAGTAAAAAATCAGCGCGTTTGAGCAGCGGCACCTTATGGCGATCGAAGACGCGCCATTCAATGAAAAAGGCGCGCTTGTAGCGGCGGAGAATATCTTCATCCTGGTTATCCGCCCCCCAGTTCCCCAGCCCGCTATGGCGCATGCGCTGCTGGATCTCCCAGCGCGGCATGTCGGCGTACACCAGCAGGTCGCCGGGATGAACCAGCGCCGCGCCGGGCCCGTAGATGACCACTACGCCCTCGGCTTCGGCGATAACCTGCTGGCGCAGCTGCTCCAGCTTATTGGGGTCAAAAAATTCCTCAAGGTGGTGGCAGGAGAGCACGCCAAACACGCGGTCGTCGGTAAGATTGCGCGCCAGCAGAGTGTGGATGGCCTGCTCGTCGCGGCGAGCGGACTCAACGTTAAGGATCAGCGCGGCGCCGAGCGCCGGCAGCAGATGCTGTTCAAGCTCTTCCAGCCGCACGCCCGGATAGCAGTCGATAACCAGCACAGTTTTCGCGGCCGTCGAGGCTCTGGCGCTAAGCGCGGTACGGATGTGCTCCCAGCCTTGGCAGGCGTGGTCGTCATAGCCCCGAACCGCAACCTCAGGGTATTTGTTATAGGTGGTGTGCATTTTCATTCTCCATATTGGCTAAATGAAGATTAATCGATTAACCTTATTTTGACAGTGTGGTTAACGCGATTAACCCGCCATAATCGACAAGTCAGGGGGTGAAATGGCCTTTAATGTGAAGGCAGTCACAGGGAAAAAACCAAAATTTAGGTTATTCGATTAACCTCAGGCGAATAAACGGGAGGGATGATGACAACAGTGACGCTGGCGCAGGTGGCAGAGAGGGCAGGGGTATCAACGGCGACCGTCTCGATGGTGCTGCGTAACCGGGGACGGATTTCACAGGCCACGCGCGAAAGGGTACTGAAGGCGCTGGATGACGCGGGCTATGTCTACAATCAGACCGCCGCCAATCTGCGCAACCGCAGCAGCAATCAGGTCGGGCTGCTGCTGCACGATATTACCAACCCCTTTTACGGCGAGATGACGGCGGGGCTGAGCCATGAGATGGAGCGGCACGATCTGCTGCTGTTTCTGGCTAACAGCGAAGAGTCCGGCGAACGCCAGCAGAAATTTGTCGATTCGCTGATGCGTAATAACGCCTGCGGCATGGTGCTGTGCGCCGCGCGGGAGACGCCGGCCTCATTTTTTGAAGCCCTGAAGCGGCGCAATATTCCGGCCATTATGGTGGTTCGCCCGCTCAGCGATCCGGATTTTGATTTCGTCGGCACCGACAACTTCCTCGGTACCCAGATGGCGACGCGACATTTGCTGAAAATGGGCCATCAGAATATTGCCTTTATCGGCGGCAGCCCGAGCTCAGGCACCCGGGCGCAGCGTATTGGCGGCTTTACCAGTACGCTGCTGGAAAGCGGGATCTCGCCGAATCCGCAGTGGATTGTTACCGCGCAGGCCAGCCAGATCGACGGCGCAAAGGTGGCGGAAGCGCTGCTCTCCCGCTATCCGGAGATCACGGCGGCGGTCTGCTATCAGGATATCGTGGCGCTGGGGGTGATGCAGGCGCTGCGCAAAACGGGCCGAGAGCCGGGGCGGGATTTTGCGCTGGTGGGCTTCGATGATATTACCGAAGCGGCGCTGGTCCAGCCGGCGCTGACCACCGTATCGGTGGCGGCGAAAGAGATCGGCCGTAAAGCGGGGGAGCTGCTGTATAGCCGTATTCAGGGTAATGATGAGCCGCCGAAACGGATCATCCTGCCGCCGGCGCTGGTCATCCGTGAATCATGCGGATTTCGCCGGGAAGAATCAGCGATATCAGGCCATTAGCGGCGTTTCTTGCGCGCTATCTGCTGGGGGAACGGCGCTTTCGCCAGACGATATCTCTCCTTCGCACGATGACAAACATATAGTTTTTACTGATATCGACCGCGGTTTGTCATAAATTTCTAATTATCGGCGTTTTTGAGTAGCGGCCCATCGATGGGCTGGTTACTCTGAAAACAATTTACGTAAAGTTAACAAAAGAGAATAGCTATGCATGATGCACAAATCCGCGTGGCCATCGCCGGCGCGGGCGGCCGGATGGGACGCCAGTTAATCCAGGCGGTACAGCAGATGGACGGCGTGGCGCTTGGCGCGGCGCTGGAGCGCGATGGCTCCTCCCTGATCGGCAGCGACGCCGGTGAGCTGGCGGGCGCGGGCAAGATGGGCGTCACGGTGCAAAGCAGCCTGACGGCGGTTAAAGAGAGTTTTGACGTGCTGATCGATTTCACCCGTCCGGAAGGGACGCTGGCCCACCTCGCATTCTGCCGCGAGCACGGTAAAGGGATGGTGATCGGTACCACCGGTTTTGATGACGCGGGAAAACAGGCCATTCGCGATGCGGCGCAGGAGATTGCTATCGTCTTCGCGGCCAATTTCAGCGTCGGCGTCAACGTCATGCTCAAGCTGCTGGAAAAGGCGGCGAAAGTCATGGGCGACTACACTGATATTGAAATTATCGAAGCGCATCACCGCCATAAAGTGGATGCCCCGTCGGGCACCGCCCTGGCGATGGGCGAGGCGATTGCCGGTGCGCTGAACAAAGATCTGAAAGATTGTGCGGTCTACAGTCGCGAAGGCTATACCGGCGAACGCGTTCCGGGAACGATTGGCTTTGCCACGGTACGCGCGGGGGATATCGTCGGCGAACATACGGCGATGTTCGCCGATATTGGCGAGCGAATTGAGATCAGCCATAAGGCTTCAAGCCGGATGACGTTTGCTAACGGTGCGGTTCGTTCGGCATTGTGGCTGAAAGGCAAGAAAAGTGGCCTCTTTGATATGCGTGATGTCCTTGAACTGAACGCTTTATAAGATTTATTACCCATCGTGATGTGGTTATGGCATTCAATAAGTAATTGATTGCAGAGGGCAATATTTTATTGCCCTTTTTATTTTTAGCCTGTTTTTATGTCTTTTTAATTAAGATCGCTATAATTAACGCTTATCCTTCCTGTTGCTGTTATTTTTATGTAAATTTTGACCATCTGGTCTACTTTTTCGAATGGCTATGCCATATTTTACAATCCCGACGCTGCGCAAGCGTTTTCTAACGCTAGTTTGTTGATCTTTTTAGCTGTTAAAGCAGCACTGATAGGCCAGTGGCGCAAAATGATATTAAAAATATGCGCTTTAAGTTGACTTTTCCCCGACATCTCTCCAGAATGCCGCCGTTTGCCAGAAATCCATAGGTAAGCAAATTTGCATTGATTCATGCTACGCGAATGCATTAATATGCAAATAAAGTGAGTGAATATTCTCTGGAGGGTGTTTTGATTAAGTCAGCGCTATTGGTTCTGGAAGACGGAACCCAGTTTCACGGTCGGGCCATCGGGGCAACGGGCACGGCGGTTGGGGAAGTCGTTTTCAATACTTCAATGACCGGTTATCAAGAAATCCTCACTGATCCTTCCTATTCCCGCCAAATTGTCACTCTTACTTATCCCCATATCGGTAATGTCGGCACCAACGCCGCCGACGAAGAGTCTTCCCAGGTACATGCTCAGGGTCTGGTTATTCGCGACCTGCCGCTGATTGCCAGCAACTTCCGCAATACCGAAGACCTCTCTTCTTACCTGAAGCGCCATAACATCGTGGCGATTGCCGATATCGATACCCGTAAGCTGACCCGCCTGCTGCGCGAAAAAGGCGCTCAGAACGGCTGCATCATCGTTGGCGATAGCCTCGACGCGCAGCTGGCGCTGGAAAAGGCAAAAGCATTCCCGGGTCTCAACGGGATGGACCTGGCGAAGGAAGTCACCACCTCAGAAACCTACGGCTGGACGCAGGGTAGCTGGACTCTGGAGGGCGACCTGCCGGAAGCGAAGGCGGAAAGCGAGCTGCCGTTCCACGTGGTGGCCTATGATTTCGGCGCTAAGCGTAACATCCTGCGCATGCTGGTGGACCGCGGCTGCCGCCTGACGGTTGTGCCGGCAAAAACCTCTGCGGAAGAGGTGCTGAAAATGAATCCGGACGGTATCTTCCTCTCCAACGGCCCTGGTGACCCGGCACCGTGTGACTATGCGATTGAGGCCATTGAGCAATTCCTCACCACCGATATTCCAGTCTTCGGCATCTGCCTCGGCCATCAGCTGCTGGCGCTGGCGAGCGGAGCGAAGACCGTGAAGATGAAGTTCGGCCACCACGGCGGCAACCACCCGGTTAAAGATATTGATAATAACGTGGTGATGATTACCGCGCAGAACCACGGTTTTGCGGTAGACGAAGCCTCCATGCCGGCTAACCTGCGGGTGACCCACAAGTCCCTGTTCGACGGCACGCTGCAGGGCATTCATCGCACCGATAAGCCGGCCTTCAGCTTCCAGGGACACCCGGAGGCGAGCCCAGGCCCGCACGATGCCGCGCCGTTGTTCGACCATTTCATCGAGTTAATTGAGCAGTACCGCCAGTCCGCGAAATAATCAGGAGAAAAAAGCCATGCCAAAACGTACAGACATAAAAAGCATCCTGATTCTTGGCGCTGGCCCGATCGTTATCGGCCAGGCTTGTGAATTTGACTACTCTGGCGCCCAGGCCTGTAAGGCCCTGCGCGAAGAGGGTTACCGCGTCATTCTGGTGAACTCTAACCCAGCCACCATCATGACCGACCCGGAAATGGCCGATGCCACCTATATTGAGCCGATCCACTGGGAAGTGGTACGCAAAATCATCGAAAAAGAGCGTCCGGACGCCGTACTGCCGACCATGGGTGGCCAGACCGCGCTGAACTGCGCGCTGGAGCTGGAGCGTCAGGGCGTGCTGGCCGAATTCGGCGTGACCATGATTGGCGCCACTGCCGATGCGATTGATAAAGCGGAAGACCGCCGTCGCTTCGACGTGGCGATGAAAAAAATTGGCCTCGACACCGCGCGTTCCGGTATCGCGCACACCATGGAAGAAGCGCTGGCGGTTGCCGCTGACGTGGGCTATCCGTGCATCATCCGTCCCTCCTTCACCATGGGCGGAACCGGCGGCGGTATCGCCTATAACCGCGAAGAGTTTGAAGAAATCTGTACCCGCGGCCTCGATCTCTCTCCAACCAACGAACTGCTGATCGATGAATCGCTGATCGGCTGGAAAGAGTACGAGATGGAAGTGGTGCGCGATAAGAACGACAACTGCATCATCGTCTGCTCCATCGAAAACTTCGACGCGATGGGCATCCATACCGGCGACTCCATCACCGTGGCCCCGGCGCAGACCCTGACCGATAAAGAGTATCAGGTGATGCGTAATGCCTCGATGGCGGTGCTGCGCGAAATCGGCGTGGAAACCGGCGGTTCCAACGTTCAGTTCTCGGTGAACCCGAAAGACGGTCGCCTGATTGTTATCGAAATGAACCCGCGCGTATCGCGCTCGTCGGCGCTGGCCTCGAAAGCGACCGGTTTCCCGATTGCCAAAGTGGCGGCGAAGCTGGCGGTGGGCTACACCCTTGACGAGCTGATGAACGACATCACCGGCGGGCGTACCCCGGCATCGTTCGAACCCTCTATCGACTACGTCGTCACCAAGATCCCGCGCTTCAACTTTGAGAAGTTCGTCGGCGCTAACGACCGCCTGACCACGCAGATGAAATCGGTCGGCGAAGTGATGGCGATTGGCCGCACCCAGCAGGAGTCGCTGCAGAAAGCACTGCGCGGCCTGGAAGTGGGCGCAACCGGCTTTGACCCTAAAGTGAGCCTCGACGACCCGGAAGCGCTGACCAAAATTCGCCGCGAGCTGAAAGACGCCGGCGCCGAGCGTATCTGGTACATCGCCGACGCCTTCCGCGCGGGCCTGTCCGTCGACGGCGTCTTCAACCTGACCAACATCGATCGCTGGTTCCTGGTGCAGATTGAAGAGCTGGTGCGTCTGGAAGAGAAAGTGGAAGAGGCCGGCATCAACGGCCTTGATGCTGACTTCCTGCGGATGCTGAAGCGTAAAGGTTTTGCCGACGCGCGTCTGGCTAAGCTGGCGGGCGTGCGCGAAGCGGAAATCCGCAAGCTGCGCGACCAGTACAACCTGCACCCGGTCTACAAGCGCGTGGATACCTGTGCGGCGGAGTTCTCAACGGATACCGCCTACATGTACTCCACCTATGAAGACGAGTGTGAAGCGAACCCGTCGGTTGACCGCGATAAAATTATGGTGCTTGGCGGCGGCCCGAACCGTATCGGCCAGGGTATCGAATTCGATTACTGCTGCGTGCACGCCTCGCTGGCGCTGCGCGAAGATGGTTACGAAACCATTATGGTTAACTGTAACCCGGAAACCGTCTCCACCGACTACGACACCTCCGACCGCCTGTACTTTGAGCCGGTGACCCTCGAAGACGTGCTGGAAATCGTGCGTATCGAGAAGCCGAAGGGCGTTATCGTCCAGTACGGCGGCCAGACTCCGCTGAAGCTGGCGCGCGCGCTGGAAGCGGCCGGCGTGCCGGTTATCGGCACCAGCCCGGACGCGATTGACCGTGCGGAAGACCGCGAGCGTTTCCAGCAGGCGGTTGACCGTCTGAAGCTGAAACAGCCGGCGAACGCCACCGTAACCGCGATTGAAATGGCCGTTGAGAAGGCCAAAGAGATTGGCTACCCGCTGGTGGTGCGTCCGTCCTACGTTCTTGGCGGTCGGGCGATGGAAATCGTTTACGACGAAGTCGACCTGCGTCGCTACTTCCAGACCGCGGTAAGCGTCTCTAACGACGCGCCGGTGCTGCTGGACCGTTTCCTTGACGATGCGGTAGAAGTCGACGTTGACGCTATCTGCGACGGCGAGATGGTGCTGATTGGCGGCATTATGGAGCACATCGAGCAGGCCGGCGTTCACTCCGGCGACTCCGCATGCTCGCTGCCGGCCTACACCCTGAGCCAGGACATCCAGAACGTGATGCGCGAGCAGGTGCAGAAGCTGGCCTTCGAGCTGCAGGTTCGCGGCCTGATGAACGTGCAGTTCGCGGTCAAAAACAACGAAGTGTATCTGATTGAAGTGAACCCGCGCGCGGCGCGTACCGTACCTTTTGTCTCCAAGGCCACCGGCGTTCCGCTGGCGAAAGTGGCGGCACGCGTAATGGCCGGCCAAACGCTGGCTCAGCAGGGCGTGACCAAAGAGATTATCCCGCCGTATTACTCGGTAAAAGAAGTGGTGCTGCCGTTCAACAAGTTCCCGGGCGTTGACCCGCTGTTAGGGCCAGAAATGCGCTCTACCGGGGAAGTGATGGGCGTCGGCCGCACCTTTGCGGAAGCGTTCGCCAAGGCGCAGCTGGGCAGCAGCTCGACGATGAAAAAACAGGGTCGCGCGCTGCTCTCCGTTCGTGAAGGCGACAAAGAGCGCGTGGTGGACCTCGCGGCTAAGCTGCTGAAGTTTGGTTTCGAACTGGATGCTACCCACGGGACCGCGATTGTCCTCGGTGAAGCCGGGATCAACCCGCGTCTGGTGAACAAGGTGCATGAAGGTCGTCCGCATATTCAGGACCGTATCAAGAATGGCGAATACACCTACATCATCAACACCACCGAAGGTCGCCAGGCGATTGAAGACTCCAAGCTGATTCGCCGCAGCGCCCTGCAGTACAAGGTGCACTACGACACCACTCTGAACGGCGGCTTCGCTACGGCGATGGCGCTGAACGCCAACGCTATGGAGAAGGTGACCTCGGTTCAGGAAATGCACGCGCAAATCAAAAAATAAGCCGTGCCGGCGCTGCCGGATACGCAACAAAGCGGGCTGACGTTATCGTCGGCCCGTTTTTTTTATGTAGGTCATCTTCGGAGAGTTCTGCTTTTAACTTCCTCCCGGCTCGGGCTAACTATAATTAGCACGATAACAATACTCATTGACGGAAAAACAGGAGGATACAATGCGGAACAAAATTCTGGTGGCATCCGCGCTGGCAGCGACGGCGGTGTTGTTTGTGGCGGGGTGTTCATCGAACCAGTCCCTGAAAACCACCGATGGCAGAACCATCGTCACCGACGGCAAGCCGCAGGTGGATAGCGATACCGGCATGGTCTCGTACAAAAATGCCGCAACCGGCCGCACCGAACAGATCAATCGCGATCAGGTGAAATCGATGGACGAGCTGGATAACTAATCGTTATCCATGGCCCCGCGAGGGTGAGTGCGGGGCCGGTTATCGCGACCGGTTTTACAGCAGGGCGTGGTCTATTTTGACGATAATTTTACGCAGCGGCGCGCCGGCATCCATGGCGCCCATCGGCCGATGAAGCTCGCCGGGAAACAGAATCGCCAGCTCCTCAGGATGTAAGTGAATCAGCGTTTCGCTGCTAATTTCTGTGCAAAAGCCAATATCATGGGCGTCCTTAAACGGCCCGTCCGCGGTGATGGTCAGCCCTTTATTTCCCGCCCCAATAATCTCAGTCCCTGCCAGCACGATATGAATATCGATGTACTGACGATGGTACTCCGGACGCTGTTCCACCAGCGGGCGCGTCTGGCCTTCGACGACGGTGAAAAACAGGTTATCGCCATCGACCGTATATTTCCCCGGCGGCAGGGAGTGCGGGTCCTGCTGGGCGACGGCCTGCAGCGCCTGGCGAATAACCGACGGATAGAACGTATTTTTGGCCGCGGCGGCTAAGGTATCAATAATCATGCCGGCATTCCCTGTAGTGATTGAGGCTCAAGTAAATTTAATGACTGCGCCACGATGCAGGCGACGTCGGGGGCAATATCAACGGCTAAAATATCGCGCTCGCTGGCGTCCGGCGCCTCCAGGGCGGCAAACTGGCTGCGCAGCAGCGCCTCCGGCATAAAGTGCCCCTTACGCTGCTGCATCCGCTGCAGAATGCATTCGTACTCTCCGGTCAGCCACAGAAAGCGCAGACTGCCGCTGCCTTCGCGTAGCCGATCGCGGTAGCGCTTCTTCAGCGCCGAGCACACCAGCACGCCCGATTCATTCTTCTGCTCAAGGCTGAATATCACGTCCGCGATCCGCTCCAGCCACGGTCCCCGGTCTTCGTCATTGAGCGGCTGGCTGGCAGCCATTTTGACGATGTTCTGCCGCGGATGAAGATCGTCTCCGTCGATAAATTTTGCGCCGAGCGCCTGGGCTAACGCCTGGCCGACGGTGGTCTTTCCGGTGCCTGAGACACCCATCAAAATAATGCATTGCCCTGCCATAATGCGCTCCTTACTTAGACTGCAACCAGCATCCCGCCGTCGACGAACAGCAGATGACCGTTGACGAAATCAGAGGCTTTAGAGGACAGGAACACCGCGGCGCCAACCAGCTCCTGCGGATCGCCCCAGCGGGCGGCCGGCGTGCGCTTGCACAGCCAGTCGGTGAACGCTTTGTCATCAACCAGCGCCTGGGTCATGGCGGTTTTAAAGTAGCCCGGCGCGATGCCGTTGACCTGGACGTTATAGCGCGCCAGCTCGACGCACATGCCGCGGGTCAGCATTTTTACCGCGCCTTTGGCGGCGGCGTACGGCGTGATGGTGTCGCGACCAAGCTCGCTCTGCATTGAGCAGATATTGACGATTTTCCCGCGCTGGCGAGCGACCATCCGCTTCGCCACCGCCTGGGAAACGAGAAATACCGCGGTTTGGTTCACGGAAATAACATCGTTCCATTCCTGCACCGGAAACTCGGTAAACGGATGGCGTCGCTGAATGCCCGCATTATTAAATAATACGTCGATGGCGCCAATTTCTTCTTCGATTTTACCAATGGCCTGCTCGACGGAATCAGCATCGGTAACATTAAATACCGCCGCATGAGCGATGGCACCTTCATCACGTAATTTCATGACCGCATCATCTGCACGGGGGGCAGAAATATCGTTGATAATAATTTCTGCGCCATATTGTGCAAGGCCCTGGGCCATGACAAAACCAATACCTTGCCCGGCGCCAGTAATTAAAATGCGTTTGCCCTGTAAGCTGAAAAGATCTTTCATCTTGATATCCTGATTAACGGCTGAATATAAATGACGGTGTACGCTTTTATTCCTGATTCACGAAAAGGTGAAGCGGAAGAACCTGTGCTCTATCTCACGGATTTTTGCCGGGTAAAACCGTGATCGAGATCACTCAAAACGGTGTTACGAAAAGGGGTTACATTAAACGTGAAGCCGGGCGTAAATTCCCGTTACTCAAGGGGTTAACGAGAGTGAGGTTCGATTCTCTTTTTGTTCATCGGCAGGCATAATAACCTGATGCAGTGGACGTATTTGACGGGCAGGTAGATGAAAGCACAACGCATAACGCTCAATGATATTGCAGCGCTGGCTGGCGTAACCAAAATGACCGTCAGCCGCTATTTACGTACGCCGGATAAAGTTAAACCGGAGACGGCAGAGCGCATCGCCAGCGTAATTGCTGAAATTGGCTACGAGCCCGACCCCGACAACCCGGCGATGATCGGCGTCGTCGTGCCGCGCATTGGCGTACTGATCCCCTCCTTTCATAACCAAATCTTTGCTGACCTGCTGGCCGGTATCGAATCGGTTACCGCCGCGCACGGCTATCAGACGCTGGTGGTGAACTATGATTATGACCGCCAGCGTGAAGAGGAGCAGATAGCCGCCGTGCTGGCCTTTAACGTCAAGGGCCTGCTGCTGACCGAATCGGCTCACACCCTGCGGGCCGATAAGTACCTCAATGCGGCGAAAATTCCCGTTGCGGAAGTGATGGGCCTGACCGACAACCCGGGGCGTATCAACGTCGGCTTTGACAACTTCAAGGCCGGTTTCGATATGACCAATATGCTGCTGGCGAGCGGCAAACGGCAGATCGTCTATTTTGGCGCGATGTCCGACGTGCGCGACGAGCAGCGCTACGCCGGCTACTGCGAGGCGATGGAAAATGCCGGGCTGACGGTGGGGCGCATCGCGCCGAATAAGGTGTCGTCGGTATCGATCGGTACCGGGATGATGACCCTGGCGCGCCAGATGTATGCCCGCATGGACGGCATTCTGTGCACCAATGACGATCTGGCAGTTGGCGTGTTACAGGAGTGCCTGGCATCAGGTATCAACGTGCCTGAAGAGCTGGCGATAGCCGGTTTTCATGGCCTGGAAATCGGCCAGATTATCTCCCCGCGTCTGGCGAGCGTCCTGACGCCGCGCTTTGAAATGGGTAAGGTCGCAACCGAGATATTAATCAAAAAAATCAAAGGGCTGCCGACCATTGAAAAGGTCGATCTGCACTATCGCCTGTCGATGGGGGAGACCATATAGCGCCTGCGGCGTGGCGATGGCGCCGTGTTAGCAGAAAGTTAACGTACGATCCGCTCGAGGCCCGCAATCTGCAGGTTTTGTCTTATCGATCACGGACGGTGTAACAGCTATTTTTAACACGATTCAGCGTGATGCAGATCGCAAAACGCTGCGACAAAAACCCGTTTGATAGTGGCTACAGTCGTTATGAAACTTCAAACAGGTGATCCGATGAATAGTGCTATTACCCGATCCGTCCTTTTAGTGGCCCCCGTTATTGAGACCTTACAGGCGCAGCTGGCCGCCGAATTCCCGCTGCTGCGCCTGTACGAGCAGGACGATCCGATCGCCTTTTTGCGCGAGCAGGGGGGGAACGTGGCGGCCGTGGTGACCCGCGGGGACGTCGGCGTGCAGAACGGGGTGCTGGAGCTGCTGCCGCAGGTTGGCCTGATCGCTATCTTCGGCGTCGGCACCGACGCGGTGGATTTAGAGTACGTCCGCTCCCGGCAGATTGCCGTCTCCATTACCTCCGGCGTGCTGACCAACGATGTCGCCGATCTGGCGATGGGGCTGCTGCTGGCCGGCTCGCGCCAGCTGTGTCAGGGGGACCGTTTTGTGCGTGAAGGCCGCTGGCTGAACGGCGGCCTGCCGCTGGCAACTCAGGTCAGCGGCAAGCGTATCGGCATTCTGGGGATGGGCAACATCGGCCAGGCCATTGCCCGCCGCGCCCGCGGTTTTGATATGCAGGTGCTCTATACCGACCGTAAGCAGGTTGGCGGACTCGATTATCAGTGGTGCGCCGACCTGCATACCCTGGCCCATGAAAGCGACTTTTTGGTGATCGCCGCCTCCGGCGGTGAAGCCAACCGCGGGATTATCGATGCCTCGGTCTTTAACGTGATGCCGAAACGGGCGTGGCTTATCAATATCGCCCGGGGATCGCTGGTCGATGAAAAGGCGCTGATTCAGGCGTTACAGAACGGTGTTATCGCCGGGGCCGCTCTCGACGTCTTTGAGGATGAACCGCGGGTTCCCGCCGAACTGATTGCGCTCGACAACGTGGTCCTGCAACCGCACGTCGCCAGCGCAACCCATGAAACCCGCCAGAAAATGAGCGATGTGGTTTTTGCTAACGTCGCCGCTTATTTTTCCGGTAAGCCGCTGCCTAACGCTATTCATTAATTAGCGCTCTTATTTTTGTACCCAGCGCTAATGAGAACCTGGTGGGACAGGTTCTTAAATGACAACGATAACCTCTGCATAGAGAGTGCGAAATATGAATGATAAAATTCCTAGCACCCGCTGGCTGCGTATTATTACGCCGGTGTTGATCGCCTGTATTATTTCGTTTATGGATCGGGTTAATATTAGTTTTGCTTTGCCCGGCGGCATGGAAGAGGATTTAGGTATTACCAGCCAGATGGCCGGCGTTGCCAGCGGTATATTTTTTATTGGCTATTTATTCCTGCAAATACCCGGTGGGCGGATTGCGGTTAACGGCAGCGGAAAACGTTTTATTGCCTGGTCGCTGGTGGCCTGGGCGATCGTGTCGGTGGCGACCGGCTTTGTGACCCATGAATATCAACTGCTGGTTCTGCGCTTTATTCTCGGCGTTTCCGAGGGCGGGATGCTGCCGGTGGTCCTGACGATGGTCAGCAACTGGTTCCCGGAAAAAGAGCTGGGCCGGGCCAACGCCTTCGTCATGATGTTTGCCCCGCTGGGCGGCATGCTGACCGCTCCGGTCTCCGGCGCTATTATTGCCGCGCTCGACTGGCGCTGGCTGTTTATTATCGAAGGGCTGCTGTCGCTGGTGGTGCTGGCGGTGTGGTGGTACATGATTAGCGACCGTCCGGAAGAGGCCCGCTGGCTGCCGGAGAAGGAGCGCGACTATCTGGTCACCACCCTCGCTGCCGAGCGGGCGGCAAAGCTTGCTGAAGATGCGGTGAGCAACGCGCCGGTAAAAGACGTGTTCCGCAATTCCGGACTGATGAAGCTGGTGATCCTCAACTTCTTCTACCAGACCGGCGATTACGGCTACACCCTGTGGCTGCCGACCATTCTTAAAGGGCTGACCGGCGGTAACATGGCCAGCGTTGGCCTGCTGGCGGTGCTGCCGTTCGTCGCCACCCTCGCCGGGATCTACGTGATTTCATTATTTAGCGATCGCAGCGGCAAGCGCCGGCTGTGGGTTCGCTTCTCGCTCTACAGCTTTGCCGCCGCGCTGGTGGCGTCGGTGGTGCTGCGCGAACACGTGGTCGCCGCCTATATCGCGCTGGTGATTTGCGGCTTTTTCCTTAAATCGGCCACCAGTCCGTTCTGGTCGATGCCGGGGCGGATTGCCTCAGCGGAAGTGGCCGGCAGCGCGCGCGGGGTGATTAACGGCCTCGGGAATCTCGGCGGCTTCTGCGGCCCCTACCTGGTGGGCGTGATGATCTATCTCTACGGGCAAAACGTGGCGGTCTGCGCGCTTGCCGGATCGTTGCTCATTGCCGGAACCATGACCTTCCTGCTGCCGAAGCGCTGCGACCTTGCGGTCAGCGAGCCCGAGGTCAGCGTCAGCAAGCAGCCACGGAACGCGTAAGCTAAGGCGACATAAATCACAGTTATCATTGTAAGCGCTTCGATTAACTGACTACACTCTTGCAGATTACAACAAGAGTTAACGCAGGCTAATCAATGATTCTGATAATTTATGCCCATCCCTATCCGCATCACTCGCATGCGAATAAGCGGATGCTTGAGCAGGCAGGGACGCTGGACGGCGTAGAAATACGCTCTCTTTATCAACTTTACCCCGATTTTAATATCGACGTCGCCGCCGAACAGGCGGCGCTGGCCCGTGCGGATCTGGTTATCTGGCAGCATCCCTTACAGTGGTACAGCGTCCCGCCGCTGCTGAAGCTGTGGATGGACAAGGTGCTGTCACACGGCTGGGCCTACGGTCATAACGGCATCGCGCTGCGCGGTAAATCGCTGATGTGGGCGGTCACCACCGGCGGCGGCGAAAGCCACTTCGATATTGGCTCCTTCCCCGGTTTTGAGGTGCTGGCCCAGCCGCTGCAGGCCACCGGCCTGTACTGCGGGATGAAGTGGCTGCCGCCGTTTGCGATGCACTGCACGTTTATCTGCGACGATGAAACCCTCCAGGCGCAGGCGCGCCACTATCGACAACGCTTAATCGAATGGCAGGAGGCGCACAATGGATAGCCATACGCTGATACAGGCGCTGATCTATCTCGGATCCGCCGCGCTTATCGTACCGATTGCCGTGCGTCTTGGCCTCGGCTCGGTGCTGGGGTATTTGATCGCCGGCTGTATTATCGGCCCGTGGGGCCTGAAGCTGGTGACCGACGCCGAGACGATCCTCCACTTTGCCGAAATCGGCGTGGTGCTGATGCTGTTCGTTATCGGCCTCGAGCTTGACCCGCAGCGCCTGTGGAAGCTGCGGGCCTCGGTATTTGGCGGCGGTGCGCTGCAGATGGTGGTTTGCGGGGCGTTGATTGGCCTGTTCTGCATGCTGCTGGGAATGCGCTGGCAGGTGGCAGAGCTTATCGGCATGACGCTGGCGCTGTCGTCTACGGCGATCGCGATGCAGGCCATGAATGAACGTAACCTGACGGTTTCGCAAATGGGGCGTAGCGCCTTTGCGGTGCTGCTGTTTCAGGATATCGCGGCCATCCCGCTGGTGGCGATGATCCCGCTGCTCGCCACCAGCGGCGGCTCAACCACGCTGTGGGCGTTCGCCCTGTCGGCGCTGAAGGTGGCGGGCGCGCTGGCGCTGGTGGTGGTGCTGGGTCGCTACCTGACCCGACCGGTGCTGCGCTTCGTTGCCCGTTCCGGCCTGCGCGAGGTGTTCAGCGCCGTAGCCCTGTTCCTGGTCTTTGGTTTTGGGCTGCTGCTGGAGGAGGTCGGGCTATCGATGGCGATGGGTGCCTTCCTGGCCGGGGTGCTGCTGGCCAGCTCTGAGTACCGTCACGCGCTGGAAAGCGATATTGAACCGTTCAAAGGCCTGCTGCTGGGGCTGTTCTTTATTGGCGTCGGGATGTCGGTAGATTTTGGCACCCTGGTGAGTCATCCCCTGCGCATTTTGATTCTGCTGGTCGGCTTCCTGGTTATTAAAGGCGTCATGCTGTGGCTGATTGCGAAACCTCTCGGTGTACCGCGCGCCCAGCGCCGCTGGTTTGCGGTGCTGCTGGGGCAGGGGAGCGAGTTTGCCTTCGTGGTATTCGGCGCCGCGCAAATGGCCGAGGTGCTGGATAGCGAGTGGGCCAAGGCGCTGACCCTGGCGGTGGCGCTGTCGATGGCGGCGACGCCGATTCTGCTGGTGCTGCTGACCCGGCTGGAAAAATCATCCTCCGGGCAGGAGCGCGAGGCCGATGAGATTGATGAGGAGCAGCCGCGGGTGATTGTCGCCGGCTTTGGCCGCTACGGACAGATTGCCGGCCGCGTGCTGCTCTCCGGCGGCGTGAAGATGGTTATCCTCGACCACGATCCAGACCACGTTGAGACGCTGCGTAAATTTGATATGAAGGTGTTCTACGGCGACGCAACGCGGGCCGATCTGCTGGAGTCGGCGGGAGCGGCAAAAGCGGAAGTGCTGATCAACGCCATCGACGATCCGCAGGCCAGCCTGCAGCTGGTTGAGCTGGCGAAAGAGCACTTCCCGCATCTGCAAATTATCTCGCGGGCCCGCGATATCGATCACTATATTCAGCTGCGCCAGGCCGGGGTCGAGGCGCCCGAACGTGAAACCTTCGAGGCGGCGCTGAAATCCGGGCGCATGGCGCTGGAAGCCCTCGGTCTGGGCGCCTACGAGGCGCGCGAGCGCGCCGACCTGTTCCGCCGTTTCAATATCAAAATGGTGGAAGAGATGGTGGAGATGGCGGAAAACGATTCGGCTTCCCGCGTGGCGGTCTTTAAGCGCACCAGCGATATGCTGACCGGCATCATCAACGAAGACCGCACCCATCTGTCGCTGATCCAGCGCCACGGCTGGCAGGGTACGGAAGAGGGCAGGCACACGGGGGACATCGCCGATGAGCCGGAGAATAAACCTTCAGCGTAAGGCATCGCTTAGGGTATAGCGCGTCGTTCTAATCTGGCGGCTCACAAGGCTGACGTGGGCTCGCCAGCAAATCCGAAAATTTTCGTATTCTTTACCCTCCGTCCAGTCGACGAAGTATTATGCTTTCCGTATAGTGGCGGCAATTTTTTGTATTTGGGAAATATTCAATGATCAGTCTGATTGCGGCGTTAGCGGTGGATCGCGTCATTGGTATGGAAAACGCCATGCCATGGAACCTGCCTGCCGATCTCGCCTGGTTTAAACGTAATACGTTAAACAAGCCGGTGATTATGGGTCGTCTGACCTGGGAATCTATCGGTCGTCCGCTGCCTGGCCGTAAAAATATCGTCATCAGCAGCCAGCCAGGGAGTGACGATCGCGTGCAGTGGGTTAAATCGGTTGATGAAGCGATTGCCGCCTGCGGCGACGTTGAAGAGATGATGGTGATCGGCGGCGGCCGCGTGTACGAGCAGTTCCTGCCGAAAGCCCAGAAGCTCTATTTGACGCATATTGATGCTGAAGTGGAAGGCGATACCCACTTCCCGGATTACGACCCGGACCAGTGGGAGTCGGTATTCAGCGAATTCCACGACGCCGACGCGCAGAACTCGCACAGCTACTGTTTCGAAGTTCTCGAACGTCGCTAAGTCCGTCCCCGGTAGCGCCGAGCTTCCGGGAACAGGGCTTCTCAGATTACCCGGATAGCGTGCAGCTATCCGGGATCTTTCTCAGGAGGCAACCGCCTCACCTTCATGCAGATCCTTCTGCCGGTTCGACGGCTGGGTGAAGTACGCCTTGTCTTCCCAGCGCAGGCAGGTGAGATCTCCCCCCCAGCAGCAGCCGGTATCCAGGGCATAAATGCCGTCAGGCGTCCCGCGCCCCTCCAGCGAAGCCCAGTGGCCAAAGGCAATGCTGTACTCGTTCGCTACCGGTCCGGGGATGGCAAACCACGGCTTCAGGGGCGCCGGGGCGTCCTCCGGCGCTTCTTTGGTATACATATCCAGCTGCCCGTTCGGGAAGCAGTAGCGCATGCGGGTAAAGGCGTTGGAGATAAAACGCAGTCGCGCAAGGCCGCTCAGCTCGTTGCTCCAGTTGTTGGGCATGTCGCCATACATGGCGTCGAGGAAGAACGGATAGGAGTCGCTGGAGAGCACCGCTTCAACGTCGCGCGCGCACTGCAGCGCCGTTGGCAGATCCCACTGCGGCGTGATGCCGGCATGGGCCATCACCAGCTTTTTCTCTTCATCAATCTGCATCAGCGGCTGGCGGCGCAGCCAGTTGAGAAGCTCATCGGCATCCGGCGCTTCCAGCAGCGGCTTGAGGCGATCTTTCGGCTTGTTGCGGCTAATGCCGGCGAAGACCGCCAGCAGATGGAGATCGTGATTGCCGAGGACAATACGCACGCTGTCGCCCAGGGATTTTACGTAGCGTAAAACCTCCAGCGAGCCCGGGCCGCGGGCGACTAAATCGCCGGTGAGCCACAACGTATCGCTGCCGTGAGCAAAAGCAACCTGCTTTAATAATGCGATCAGTTCATCGTAGCAACCGTGAACGTCGCCAATAAGGTATGTAGACATGGTTTTAGTGAATGAGCGTTGGTACTGCGAGACGGAAAACAGGGATGTCGACGGAGAACGGCGCACCGTTCACGTCGATCATAGCGTAATGTCCCTGCATGGTGCCCAGCGGCGTTTCAATAACCGCGCCGCTGGTGTATTGAAACTCCCCGCCAGCGGGAATATGCGGCTGCTCGCCGACAACCCCTTCACCCTGAACCTCAGTCTCACGACCGTGACCGTTGGTGATAAGCCAGTAGCGGCCAAGTAGCTGAACCTGACTCCGCCCCAGGTTGCGGATGGTGACGGTATAAGCGAAGACGTAACGATCGTTTTCCGGAGAAGACTGCGATTCGATATAGACGCTTTGTACCTGTACACAAACTCGGGGCGAATTGATCATGGTTAGCTCTCCTTGGTGGGCGAGTTTTCAGTTAACCAGTTAGCTAGCTGACAATACTGCGCCACGGAAATATTCTCTGCACGTTTCGCCGGGTCGATGCCCAGCTCGGTCAGCACTTCAACGCTGAACAGATTGCCGAGGCTATTACGAATCGTTTTCCGGCGCTGGTTGAACGCTTCGGTGGTGATTCGGCTCAGTACGCGAACCTCTTTGACCGGATGCGGCAGCGTGCGATAGGGCACCAGGCGCACCACGGCGGAATCGACTTTAGGCGGCGGCGTAAAGGCGGTCGGCGGGACTTCAAGCACCGGGATTATCTGGCAGTAATACTGCGCCATGACGCTCAGTCGACCGTACGCCTTGCTGTTCGGACCGGCAACCAGGCGATTGACGACCTCTTTTTGCAGCATAAAGTGCATGTCGGCAATGGCATCAGTATAGCTGAACAGGTGGAACATCAGCGGTGTGGAGATGTTGTAAGGCAGGTTGCCGAATACGCGCAGCGGCTGACCCATGTTCTGCGACAGCTCGCCGAAGTTCATGGTCATGGCATCCTGCTGATAAATGGTCAGCTTTGGCCCTAAGAACGGGTGCGTTTTCAGACGGGCGGCCAGGTCGCGGTCCAGCTCGATAACGGTGAGCTCGTCCAGACGTTCGCCTACCGGCTCGGTCAGCGCGGCCAGGCCCGGGCCGATTTCGACAATCGCCTGACCTTTCTGTGGATTAATGGCCGAGACAATACTGTCGATCACAAACCGATCGTTGAGAAAGTTTTGCCCGAAGCGTTTACGGGCTAAGTGGCCCTGATGGACTCGATTATTCATTGCGTATTAACAATCATTTTAATGGCGAGATTAAGCGCCGTGATAAAACTGCCGACATCCGCTTTCCCCAGGCCCGCCAGTTCCAGCGCGGTACCGTGGTCAACGGAGGTTCGAATAAAGGGTAAACCGAGCGTAATGTTCACGCCACGGCCGAAGCCCTGGTATTTTAGCACGGGAAGACCCTGATCGTGGTACATCGCGAGCACCGCATCGGCGTGGTCGAGATATTTGGGCTGAAAAAGGGTATCAGCCGGCAGCGGCCCGCTGAGATTCATCCCCAGGGCGCGCATCTCTTCCAGCACCGGAATGATGGTGTCGATCTCTTCCGTGCCCATGTGGCCGCCTTCTCCCGCGTGCGGGTTCAGGCCGCAGACCAGCACGTGCGGATGGGCAATGCCAAACTTGTGCCGCAGATCGTGGTCAAGGATGGTGATGACTTCACGCAGCAGGTCGGGGGTAATGGCGTCACTGATCGCTTTCAGCGGCAGATGCGTGGTCGCCAGCGCGACGCGAAGCTCTTCCGTTGCCAGCATCATCACCACTTTACTGGCCTGTGCCCGCTCTTCAAAGAACTCGGTATGTCCGGTGAAGGCGATCCCGGCGTCGTTGATATTGCCTTTATGGACCGGCCCGGTAATTAATGCCGCAAACTCGCCGTTCAGGCAGCCGTCGCAGGCGCGCGCCAGGGTTTCCACCACGTAGCTGCCGTTGCGCACGTCCAGCACGCCGGGCGTTACCGGGGCGTTCAGCGTGACGGGAAGCAGGGTCAGGGTGCCGGCGCGCTGCGGGGCGGCGGGGCGGGACGGGTCGTAGGGCTGAAGCAATAAAGGAAGACCGAGCCGTTGGGCTCGGTCAGATAACAGTGCGCCATCGGCGCAAACCACCAGTTCAACCGGCCAGTCGCGCTGCGCAAGCTGCGCGACGAGGTCAGGCCCAATCCCGGCAGGTTCCCCGGGAGTGATGACAACACGATTCATACACTTCATCCTTCAGGCTATTTCCTGGTTGGCTACGCCGTTGGCGGTTCATCCATGAGCCTTGCCCGTTTGGGGCCGTCGCAGGCAACGTTAGGGAGCGGCATCGCCCCGCGGGCTCATCGGTCGGCCCGGGGGCGCTATGCGCTTGCCGCCCGATACGCGTGGAACGTCTGGCGTATCGGGCGGTAAATTAGTTACTCAGAACTTTGACGTAAGCGCTGGCGCGCTGTTCCTGCATCCAGGTCGCCGCTTCTTCCGAGAACTTACGGTTCATCAGCATCCGGTAGGCGCGATCTTTCTGCGCCGCGTCGGTTCTGTCAACCTGGCGGGTGTCCAGCAGCTCGATCAGGTGCCAGCCAAAGGAGGAGTGCACCGGAGCGCTGGTCTGGCCTTTGCTCATGTGCATCAGCGCATCGCGGAACGCCGGGTCGAAGATATCGGTGGTTGCCCAGCCCAAATCGCCGCCCTGGTTAGCAGAGCCCGGATCTTCAGAAAACTCTTTCGCTGCTTTAGCGAAGGTGGTTTTTCCGCTCTTAATGTCCGCTGCGATCTGCTCCAGCTTGGCCTTCGCCTGGGCATCGTTCATGATCGGCGACGACTTCAGCAGAATGTGGCGAGCGTGGACTTCGGTCACAGAGATATTCTTGCTTTCGCCGCGCATATCGTTGATTTTCAGGATATGGAAGCCAACGCCGGAGCGGATCGGGCCGACGATGTCGCCTTTCTTCGCGGTGCTCAGCGCCTGGGCGAAGATCCCCGGCAGCTCCTGAATACGACCCCAGCCCATCTGGCCGCCTTTCAGCGCCTGCTGGTCGGCAGAGTAGCTGATCGCCAGCTTGCCGAAGTCTGCGCCGCTGCGCGCCTGCTCAACGATAGAGTTCGCCTGCTCCTGCGCGGCAGCAACCTGGTCAGAGGTTGGGTTTTCCGACAGCGGAACCAGGATGTGGCTCAGGTTCAGCTCGGTGCTGGCGTCGTTCTGATCGCCAATCTGTTTTGCCAGAGATTCAACTTCCTGCGGCAGCACGGTAATGCGGCGACGCACTTCGTTATTACGCACTTCTGAAATCAGCATCTCTTTGCGGATCTGATTACGGTAGGTGGCGTAGTTCAGACCGTCATAGGCCAGACGGCTGCGCATCTGATCCATGCTCATGTTGTTCTGCTTTGCGATGTTGGCAATCGCCTGATCGACCTGGTCGTCAGAGATTTTCACGCCCATCTTCTGGCCCATCTGCAAAACAATCTGGTCCATAATCAGTCTTTCGAGGATCTGATGACGTAGGGTGGCATCATCCGGCAGCTGCTGGCCGGCCTGGCCGGCGTTAAGCTTAACCGATTGCATCAGGCCATTGACGTCGCTTTCAAGAACAACGCCATTATTGACGACAGCCGCTACTTTATCGACCACCTGTGGGGCAGCGAAACTGGTATTCGCGATCATGGCGATACCGAGAAGCAGCGTTTTCCAGTTCTTCATACTTTTTCCATTTCAATTAACCGCAAATGCGGATTACGTTTTAAACCAGCCACATCACAGGGAGTTCTGGTACGGTAAAATGTTCGAACGCAGCATCTGCTGGGTGCCGAGACCGTAGTTGGAGCTCAGGCCGCGTAGCTCAATGTTGATGCCAAAGGTGTTATCGTATTTGCTCTCGCCGTTGCCGTTGTTATCCCAGCCGTTGATCTTACGTTCATAGCCGAGACGAATCGCGTAGCAGCAGGAGTTATACTGGACCCCTAACATCTGGTTGGCGCTCTTTTTGGTATTGGTATCAAAGTAGTATGCGCCGACGACGGACCAGCGATCGACTACCGGCCAGCTGGCGGTCATACCCACCTGAGAAATACCGTTTTTGTACTGCTCAGCGGTTGAATACGAAGGCAGCGTGGCCTGAATGTATTCCGGGCTGGCGTAACGATAGTTAAGTTGGACTAAGCGGTTTTCGTCGCGACGGTATTCAACGGTGCCGTTACCGGTTGCGACGTTATCCAGACGTGTATCGTACTGAATTCCCCCGCGTAAACCCCAGTCATCGGCGATGCGCCAGTAAGTATCTCCGGCCCAAACCAGTGAACCCCTTGTGTCGTTATTCTCCCAGTTGATGTTGTCATCACCGGTACGTGACTCGGTGAAATAATAGATTTGACCAACGGAAATATTAAAACGTTCAACGGCGGCTGCATCATATACGCGAGACGTGACGCCGGTGGATACCTGGTTTGCGGATGCAATACGGTCCAGGCCGCTGTAGGAACGGTCGCGGAACAGGCCGCTGTAGTCCGATTGCAGCAGGGTGGAGTCGTAAGAACCGATGTTGCTCTGGTCGCGATACGGGATGTACAGGTACTGCACGCGCGGTTCGAGAGTCTGGGTAAAGCTCTCCTGCATATCGCGCTCGAAGACCATTTTGCCGTCGATTTTAAACTGCGGCATCACGCGGTTAACGGACTCTTTGTAGTCCGTATTGTTGGCCGCGTTGTAGTCGTCGAGGTTGCTCTGCTGATAGTGGGTCGCCAGCAGCTTGGCTTCGGTATTGATGCTGCCCCAGCCGTTAGACAGCGGCAGATTGATCGTCGGCTCAAAGTGGACGCGGGTCGCTTCCGGCATGTTGCCGTTAGTATTAACGAAGTGCACCGCCTGACCATAAAGATGGGTATCAAACGGACCGACATCGTTCTGGTAGTAGTTAACGTCCAGCTGCGGCTGAGCGGCATAGGAGTTGCTCGAATCGCGGTTAAAGACCTGGAACTGTTTGGTCGACACGGTGGCGTCGAAGTTCTGGTTGACGTAGCCGGCGCTGAATTTCTGCGTGGCGTAGCCGTCGGTACTGGAACCGTATTTCGAGCTGAAATCGTTAAAGTAGTCCGGATCGCTGACCTTGGTGTAGTCGGCGTTAAGGCGCCACACCTGGTCGATGACCCCGGAGTGGTTCCAGTAGAACAGCCAGCGGCGGCTGTTGCTGTCGCTGGAGTGATCGTCCTGGTAGACCTTATCGGACGGCAGGTAGTCAAACTCGAACAGGCCCGTGCCGGCTTTGGTCAGATAGCGGAATTCGTTTTCCCACATCACGCCGCCGCGCTTGTTCATATAGTGCGGCGTCAGGGTGGCGTCGAAGTTAGGCGCGATATTCCAGTAGTAAGGAAGCGAGAACTCGACACCGTTTTTGGTGCTGTATTTGGCGTTAGGGATCAGGAAGCCGGAACGACGTTTATCCCCGACCGGCAGCTGCAGGTAAGGGCTGTAGAAAATAGGCACGGAGCCGAGCTTAAAGCGCGCGTTCCAGATCTCCGCCACCTGCTCTTCGCGGTCGTGGATAACTTCGCTTCCGACGACGCTCCAGGTGTCAGAACCCGGCAGACAGGAGGTAAAGCTGCCGTTTTCCAGAATGGTGTAGCGGTTTTCACCGCGCTGCTTCATCAGATCGGCCTTGCCGCGGCCCTGACGGCCGACCATCTGGTAGTCACCTTCCCAGACATTGGTATCTTTGGTGTTCAGGTTTGACCAGCCTTTCGGGCCTTTCAGGATCACCTGATTATCGTCATAGTGAACGTTGCCCAGTGCATCGACCGTGCGCACGGGCTGAGGCTGGCCCGCTGCCTGCTGCTGATGAAGCTGAACCTCATCCGCCTGAAGACGGCTATTCCCCTGATTAATGTCGACGTTACCCGTGAACGTGGCATTATCCGGATAGTTGCCCTTCGCATGATCGGCATCGATCGTCACCGGCAGCTCGTTAGTTTTACCTTCAACGAGGGGACGATTATAGCTTGGGACGCCAAGCATACACTGCGTGGCGAGATCGGCAGCGAGGCCCTGTTGGCTATACAAGGCGCTGGCAATCATGGTGGCCAGGAGGCTGGGAATACGTTTTTTCATACGTTGTATTTGTTGTTCCGTCATCTTGTGGCAGCGGCTTGCAAACGGTCAGAGCCTAACGTACTCATCTTCATCGCGCTAGTGTTAATCCTGCCCGTTTCAATCCCGAGCGTTAGGCACCGTGTAGAATGACGAGTATGATAAAGCAAATTATAGGCTATGTCCCACAATTGACCGAAGCGTCAGTGCTTTGTAACGTGCGGTCATATATAGCTTAACTGGCGGCATAAAGTTTGGGGAGTCTATGCAGTATTTGGGAAAAATAATTGGGGTTGCGGTTGCGCTGATGATGGGCGCGGGCTTCTGGGGCGTGGTGCTGGGCTTATTGGTCGGCCATATATTCGATCGCGCGCGCCGTCGGCGGATCAACGTTTTTGCTAACCAGCAGGAGCGACAGTCGCTGTTCTTTTCCACCACCTTTGAGGTGATGGGTCATCTGACCAAATCGAAAGGACGCGTGACCGAAGCCGATATTCACGTTGCCAGCATCCTGATGGATCGCATGAATCTGCACGGCGAGTCGCGCACGGCGGCACAGCAGGCGTTTCGCGTAGGGAAATCTGATGATTACCCGCTGCGCGAGAAAATGCGTCAGCTGCGCAGCGTCTGTTTCGGCCGTTTTGATTTGATTAGGATGTTTCTGGAAATTCAGCTGCAGGCGGCCTTCGCCGACGGTGAATTACACCCTAATGAACGTGAAGTTCTGTTCGTTATCGCCGACGAGCTGGGGATCTCGCGCGCCCAGTTTGAGCAGTTCCTGCGCATGATGCAGGGCGGAGCCCAGTTTGGCGGCGGCTCGCAGCAGCACTCCTCCAGCCAGGGCCGCGGCCAGGCCGGCTGGCAGCAGGCGCAGCGCGGGCCGACCCTTGAGGACGCCTGCAACGTGCTGGGCGTGAAGCCGACCGACGACGCGGCAACCGTCAAGCGCGCCTACCGCAAGCTGATGAGCGAGCACCATCCGGATAAGCTGGTGGCGAAGGGCCTGCCGCCGGAAATGATGGAGATGGCGAAGCAGAAGGCTCAGGATATTCAGAAGGCCTGGGAGCTGGTCAAAGAGCAGCGCGGCTTCTGATTTACCGACCTCTCCCGCCGGGGAGAGGTTTCAGGACGAGCTCCTGGCGCGGCGGTACATCCGCCGCGGATGGCCAATTTTACCGTACAGCATTTCCACTTCCAGAAAGCCCGTTTCCACGCAGTGTTCCAGGTAGCGGCGGGCGGTCGTTTTACTCAGGCCGGCGTCGTTCACCACCTCATCGACCGAAAAACAGTGCGCTTCCCGCCCGTTAAACAGGTTCTGCACCAGCGCCAGCGTTTTTTCCTCAATCCCTTTGCTGCCGCTATCGGCGCGAAAGTTTTTCGCCTGCAGCTGGTACAGCGAATCAACGTTTTGCTGATCGACAATCTTCCACTCCCGCTGCTGGTCGTAAAACTGAACGAAGCGCTCGAGAGACTGGCTCAGCCGTTTCCAGGAGACCGGCTTCAGAATGTAGTCGAAGGCCCCGTTGCGAATGGCCAGGCTGCAGGTTTCCATGTCGCTGGCGGCGGTAATAAAGATAACCGAGCAGTTGGCGCTTGCCAGCAGCGGGTCGGTCATCAGCGTCACCCCTTTACCGTCGGGTAAATAGTTGTCGAGCAGCACCAGCTGCGGCGGGCTGGCGTTGAGCATCTGCCGCGCCTGGGTGAGCGAGGCGGCCATGCCTGCCAGCCGCATGCGCGGGTGTTTTTGAATCAGCTCGGCGTGCAGCCGCGCCAGCTCGCTCTCATCTTCGACGATCAGAACATCGACCAGGTCATGATGCATAGTGTGCCCCTTGTGGCGGGTGGGCCGGACCGTCGGCGGGAATAAACAGCGTAAAGATGGCCCCGCGCGGCGTGTTATCGGCAACCTCGATGGTGCCGCCAGCCTGAGTGACATAGTGTTCAATAAGATACAGGCCGATGCCGTGATCGCCACGGGTTTTAGTGGTGACGCCGCGTTCGAAAATTCGCTCGCGGATCTCCGGGCGGATGCCGACGCCGCGATCGGCCACTTCAATCATCAGCTCCCGGGCGTTGAGCTGAATCAGCACCTCTACCGGCTCGTGCGGCAGCTCGGCGCGCTGGGTGGCTTCGATGGCGTTATCCAGCAGGTTGCCGATAATCGAGATGAGCTCTGATTCGATTAGCGACGGCAGCGGTCGGTCGATGTGGCAGGCGGGGTCGAAGCTCAGCTCGACGCCTTTCTCGCGCGCCCGGGCGGCTTTACCCAGCAGCAGGCCGCAGAGCGTCGGCGAGCTAAAGCGGGATGAAATAAAGTCCAGCAGCTCCTGGGCATGCTCCGACTGCGCCTGAATATAGCGAATGGCCTCGTCGTAGTGGCCCATGTGCAGCAGGCCGGAAAGCGTCGTCATGCGGTTCAGCTGCTCATGACGCATGATGCGCAGGTTATCGACATAGCGTTTCACCTGGCTGAGCTGGGCGCTAAGGGAGTTGATTTCGTCCCGGTCGCGGAAGGTGATCACCCAGCCCTGCAGCGAGTTTTCCAGCATGATGCGCACCCGGCTGGCGAGGACGGTGAGCTGGTTGAAGCGGCATAGCTCGTCGTGCGTGTCGCTTTCCAGCATCTCGCCGCTGGCGAAAAACGGCTGCGGCACGATGACGCTATCGATCGACTGCCCGCGCAGCCGGTGTGCGGGCTGGGTCAGGCCGAGCAGGCTGCGGGCGGCGTGGTTAATGACCTTGATGCGGCGGGTGTGGTCGATAACGATAACCCCTTCATAGATCGATTCCATCATCGCCTTTTGCTGGCGCACCAGCAGGCCGATTTCCCGCGGCTCGAGGGAGAAGATCTGCTTCTTGATGCTGCGGGTGAAGTACCAGGAGAAGATAAACAGCGCAACCAGCAGCAGCACGGCGGCGACGAAGATATTGATGACTTTTTGCAGCGTAATGCTGTCGAGGTAGCTGGTGAGGTAGCCAACGGACACAATCCCCACCACCCGGCCCGCGTCGTCACGCACCGGCGCCTTGCTGCGCAGCGAAATCCCGAGCCCGCCTTTGCGGATGGTGGTAATGGTTTTCCCTTCCAGCACCGCCTGATTATCGCCGCCAACCAGCCGGGTGCCGACCCACTCCGGGTGCACGGAGTGGAACAGATGCACGCCCTGCGCGTCGCCAATAACAATAAAGCTGGCGTCGCTGTGGGTGGCGATTTCCTGCATAAAGGCGTTTATCGCCTGCGGATCCTTGCGGGCAACCTGCTGGCGTAAATTGGGCATCAGGGCGATCTCTTCGGCCTGTATTTTGGCGCGGGTGCTCATTTCCTGATAAAGCTGATGGCTGGCATCGAAATAGTAATACACGCCCAGCAGGGCAAAGAGGATCGAGAAAAATGCCACCAGGGAAATAAACAGCTTAAATTGAAAGGAAACTTTCATAGGCCTTGTACAGAGTCTCAGTAAGGCGGGCAAGTCACGAGCGGCCGCTTACGCCGGGGTCAGGGAACAGAATCGATCCGCGAAGCCTATTTATAAATGATCTCCAGGGCTGCGACAAAAAACCATAAAAACCACGCTAATAAATCAGAGATATATCACGCCGGGAATAGAAACCATAAAAACCATAGTGCCCATTAAAACTTCATTTTTAATCTGGCGACCCTCACATTAAGTCGGCTTATTCCCCCCTAGTCTGAAGATGAATAATAACTAAAGGGCTAAACCTATGAGCACCACCGACGAAGCATTCTCTGCGACCCTCGACCCCATCGATACCCCAAAGGCCACGCTGAAGCAGCGCTGGTGGCACGTTATGGACAACCGTAAAGTCGGGATTATCCCGCTGCCGCTGTTCCTGCTGGCCGGGGGCTTAATTGCACTGGACTGTCTGGGCGGCAAGCTGCCGAGCGACATTGTGGTCATGGTGGCGACGCTGGCTTTTTTTGGCTTTGCCTGCGGCGAGTTTGGCAAGCGCCTGCCGATTCTCGGCAAGCTCGGCGCGGCGGCGATCTGCGCGACCTTTATTCCCTCGGCGCTGGTTCATTACGGCCTGCTGCCGGACGTGGTGGTGGAATCCACCACCAAATTCTACAAGTCGACCAATATTCTCTATCTCTACATCTGCTGCATTATCGTCGGCAGCATTATGAGCATGAACCGCACCACGCTGATTCAGGGGTTCCTGCGCATTTTCTTCCCGATGCTCTGCGGTGAAGTTGTCGGCATGCTGGTTGGCGTTGGCGTAGGGACCGCGCTGGGCCTGGAGCCGTTCCAGGTCTTCTTCTTTATCGTCCTGCCGATTATGGCCGGCGGCGTAGGGGAAGGGGCGATACCGCTGTCGATTGGCTACGCCGCGCTGATGCATATGGACCAGGGCGTTGCGCTGGGCCGCGTCCTGCCGATGGTCATGCTGGGCAGCCTGACGGCGATTGTTATCTCCGGCAGCCTGAATCAGCTGGGCAAGCGCTTCCCGCATCTGACCGGCGAAGGCCAGCTGATGCCGAACCGCAGCAACGAAACGCATCATGAAAGCGTCGGCGACGAAAGCGCTGACGGCAAAACGGACGTGGCGACGCTGGCATCCGGGGCGCTGCTGGCGGTACTGCTCTATATGCTGGGGATGCTGGGGCAAAAGATGATTGGCCTGCCGGCGCCGGTGGGGATGCTGTTCCTGGCGGTGCTGCTGAAGCTGGCTAACGGCGTATCGCCGCGCCTGCAGGAGGGCTCGCAGGTGGTGTATAAGTTCTTCCGCACCGCGGTGACCTATCCGATTCTGTTTGCCGTTGGCGTCGCGATTACGCCGTGGCAGGAGCTGGTTAACGCCTTCACTATCACCAATCTGCTGGTGATTATCAGCACCGTTTCCGCGCTGGTGGCGACCGGGTTCTTCGTCGGTAAAAAAATCGGTATGCATCCGATCGACGTGGCGATTGTCTCCTGCTGCCAGAGCGGCCAGGGTGGGACCGGCGACGTGGCGATCCTCACCTCCGGCAACCGCATGAACCTGATGCCGTTCGCCCAAATCGCCACCCGCATCGGCGGAGCGATCAATGTCTCTCTGGGCCTGCTGTTTCTGAGCCACTTTATGGCGTGATTTAGTTCTGTGCTAACAGGAAAAACTGCTATTTCCCACCACGGGACGAAGAAAATTTCTTTGTCCTGTATCCTAAATTCTGTGCATTTAGCGATACAATCAGCAGCGAAATCCGTTATCGCGACGGCCCCTGCCGCCGTTATTTTATTCAGTGAAGGAGAGGAATTAATGTCCGTGGATACTCCCGCCCGTGCGGGCGCCAGCGTTGAAAACCTGCTGGCGGTGAAAGCGCAGCGTGAAGCTCGTCAGAGCGAGTTGTTAACCCATTATCAGCAGCCGGTTATTTCGCTTACCCTGGTGACGCCGGGCGCGGAGAAAGACAGCATCCGCTATCGCAACATGATGGGCGTGGCGCTGCAGGCTTTCGATCAGCTGCTGTGGAAACACCGTTGGCAAACGCTGGACCGCCAGGTTAAGTGGCTGCCAACCGGGCCGGAAGCGCTGTGGTGCGTTGAGCACTCGGCCAGTGAAATTAACGCGCTTTGCACGGAGCTGACGCAATCCCATCCGCTGGGGCGTTTATGGAATATCGAAGTGATTTGCCCGACGGAGGGCCTGCAGGGCCGCTCGTCTGCCGCTGAGAGCAACGATCGCCACCCGCAGCAGTCGGCCGCTCACGTAGAGCAGATGATTGACGCGTGGTTTGCCCGCGACTAACGGATGATAGCGTGAGGAGCCCCGTTCCTGCTGCGCTTAGCGCAGGGGCGGGGAGGGTGGTAGCCCGGGCAAGGTGTTTAAACCGTCGCCCGGGAAATCAGAAGTTAGCAACCCGCCGTCAGAAGTCGACCGGCGCGCGGAAGGTCATCGCGTTACCGAAAGCGGGATGGGTGATGGTCAGCATCTCCGCGTGCAGCAGCAGGCGTGGGGCCATGGCCAGCGCTTCCGGCGTCGCATAAAAGCGGTCGCCGAGAATCGGATGACCGAGGGCCAGCATATGCACGCGCAGCTGGTGCGAGCGCCCGGTAATCGGCTTCAGGCGCACGCGGGCGCTGTTATCGTCCGCGTACTCCAGCACCTCATACTCGGTTTGCGCCGCCTTGCCGGTTTCGTAGCACACCTTCTGCTTAGGCCGGTTCGGCCAGTCGCAAATCAGCGGCAAATCCACCAGACCTTCTGCTTTCTGCGGGTGACCCCACACGCGGGCGACGTACTGCTTCTTCGGCTCACGCTCGCGAAACTGACGCTTCAGCTCGCGCTCTGCCGCTTTGGTCAGCGCCACCACAATCACGCCGCTGGTGGCCATATCCAGCCGGTGAACCGACTCGGCCTGCGGAAAGTCGCGCTGCACGCGCGTCATCACGCTGTCTTTATGCTCCTCCAGGCGCCCCGGTACGGACAACAGGCCGCTCGGCTTGTTGACCACCATAATGTGCTCATCCTGATAGAGGATAACCAGCCAGGGATCCTGCGGCGGATTGTAGTTTTCCATCGCCATATTCGCGTTCCGTTACTGGTGAGTGACGACGATTAAGCGCAGCGCATCGAGACGCCAGCCGGCCTGGGCCAGCGCATCCATCACCTGCTGACGGTTGCTCTCAATGGCCGACAGTTCGTCATCGCGGATGTTCGGGTTCACCGCTTTAAGCGCTTCCAGACGCGACAGCTCCGCCGACAGCTTGTCGTTAGCCTCATCGCGCGCCGCGTCGATCAGCGCCTGAGCGGCTTTCGCGACCTGCGCTTCGCCGAGCTGGAGGATCGCGTGAACGTCCTGCTGTACCGCGTTGACCAGCTTGCTGCCGGTATGGCGGTTAACGGCGCTCAGCTGGCGGTTGAAGCTCTCAAACTCCACCTGACCGGCGAGGTTGTTGCCGTTCTTATCCAGCAGCATGCGCACCGGCGTAGCCGGCAGGAAGCGATTAAGCTGCAGCTGCTTCGGCGCCTGCGCTTCGACGACGTAAATCAGCTCGAGCAGCAGCGTGCCGACCGGCAGCGCCTTATTCTTCAGCAGCGAGATGGTGCTGCTGCCGGTATCGCCGGAGAGGATCAGGTCCAGACCGTTGATAATCAGCGGATGCTCCCAGGTGACGAACTGCGCGTCTTCGCGGGAGAGCGCGACGTCGCGCTCGAAGGTGATGGTGCAGCCGTCTTCCGGCAGGCCCGGGAAGTCCGGAACCAGCATATGATCCGACGGGGTCAGCACGATCAGGTTCTCGCCGCGATCGTCCTGGTTGACGCCGACGATATCAAACAGGTTCATGGCAAAGGCGATCAGGCTGGTGTCGTCATCCTGCTCTTCAATGCTTTCGGCGAGCGCCAGCGCCCCTTCGCCGCCGTTGGAGTGGATCTCCAGCAGGCGGTCGCGGCCCTGCTCCAGCTGCGCTTTCAGCGCGTCGTGCTGCTGGCGGCAGGATTTAATCAGCTCGTCGAAGCCGTCGGTGGTTTCCGGCGCGGCAAGGTAGTTAATCAGCTGGTCATGGACGCTATCGTAAACGGTACGGCCGGTCGGGCAGGTGTGCTCGAAGGCATCAAGCCCTTCGTGATACCAGCGGACCAGCACCGACTGGGCGGTTCTTTCCAGGTACGGCACGTGGATCTGAATATCGTGCGCCTGGCCGATACGGTCCAGACGGCCAATACGCTGCTCCAGCAGATCCGGGTTAAACGGCAGATCGAACATCACCAGGTTGCTGGCGAACTGGAAGTTGCGGCCTTCGGAGCCAATTTCAGAACACAGCAGCACCTGCGCACCGGTGTCCTCTTCGGCAAACCACGCGGCGGCGCGGTCGCGTTCGATGATCGACATGCCTTCGTGGAAGACCGCGGCGCGAATACCTTCACGCTCGCGCAGCACCTGCTCCAGCTGCAGCGCGGTGGTGGCTTTCGCGCAGATCACCAGCACCTTCTGCGAACGGTGGCTGGTCAGGTGGCCCATCAGCCACTCGACGCGCGGGTCGAAGTTCCACCAGGTTCCGCTATCGCCTTCAAACTCCTGATAGATCTGCTCCGGATAGAGCATATCGCGAGCGCGCTCTTCGGCGGTTTTACGCGCGCCCATAATGCCGGAGACCTTGATGGCCGTCTGGTACTGCATCGGCAGCGGCAGGCGAATGGTGTGCAGCTCGCGTTTCGGGAAGCCTTTCACGCCGTTACGGGTGTTACGGAACAGAACGCGGCTGGTGCCGTGGCGGTCCATGAGCATGGAGACCAGCTCCTGACGCGCGGACTGGGCTCCGTCGCGATCGCTGTTGGCGGTCTGCAGCAGCGGCTCGATATCCTGCTCGCCGATCAGCTCGCCGAGCATGTTCAGATCGGCATCGCTCAGCCTGTTGCCTGCCAGCAGCAGGGCGACGGCGTCGGCGACCGGGCGGTAGTTCTGCTGCTCTTCAACGAACTGGGCGAAGTCGTGGAAACGGTTTGGATCCAGCAGGCGCAGACGGGCGAAATGGCTCTCCATCCCCAGCTGCTCCGGCGTGGCGGTCAGCAGCAGGATCCCCGGCACGCGCTCGGCCAGCTGTTCAATCGCCTGATATTCACGGCTCGGCGCCTCTTCGCTCCACACCAGGTGGTGCGCCTCATCGACGATCATCAGGTCCCATTCGGCATCGCACAGGTGCTCAAGGCGCTGCTTGCTGCGGCGAACAAAATCCAGCGAGCAGATAACCAGCTGCTCGGTTTCAAACGGGTTGTAGGCATCGTGCTGCGCTTCGGCATAGCGCTCGTCGTCAAACAGCGAGAAGCGCAGGTTGAAGCGGCGCAGCATTTCGACCAGCCACTGGTGCTGCAGGGTTTCCGGAACGACGATCAGCACGCGCTCGGCGGCGCCGGCAAGCAGCTGCTGATGCAGGATCATCCCGGCTTCGATGGTTTTACCGAGCCCGACTTCATCCGCCAGCAGCACGCGCGGGGCGTGGCGACGGCCAACGTCGTGGGCGATGTGCAGCTGGTGCGGGATCAGGCTGGTGCGCTGGCCGCGCAGGCCGCTCCACGGCATCCGGTACTGCTCGCTCTGATATTTACGCGCGCGGTAGCGCAGCGCAAAGCGGTCCATACGGTCGATCTGCCCGGCGAACAGGCGATCCTGCGGCTTGCTGAAAACCAGCTTGCTGTCGAGCAGCACTTCACGCAGGACCACGTTGGCTTCTTCGGTATCCAGACGGGTACCGGTATAGGCCAGCAGGCCGTTCTCTTCATTTACTTCGTCAACCTGGAGCTGCCAGCCTTCGTGGCTGGTGATGGTGTCGCCCGGATTAAACATCACGCGGGTGATCGGGGAGTCGTTGCGTGCGTACAGACGATTTTCGCCGATGGCGGGGAAAAGAAGGGTAACCATGCGCGCATCCAGCGCTACGACCGTCCCTAATCCCAGTTCGCTCTCTGTGTCGCTAATCCAGCGTTGACCAAGTGTAAAAGGCATATGTGTTCGGCTCTTTAGTTCTTAAATTGCAGGCAATAGTTGATCATCTCCGAATAGGCTGGAGAGGGATCAAGATTGGGTCCAGGAGTGGAAAGGGCGCTATGGTACTGGATGCCGCGGTGATAGTCACCTGTCAAAATAGCCCCAGCTGCCCTGTCACTATTGTAGCAAAATCATCGTCGACAAAGGGAAGAATTCCTTCCGCGACCGGCTGTAATTGTTTCGACAAATAGTGATCGTAATCGAGCGGCGACTGCTGATAATCGACCGGCTCCGGCCCGCCGGTGGTCCAGACATATTTGATGCTGCCGCGCTGCTGGTACTGCTGCGGCCTGCCCAGCCTGACGTTGTGCTCGTCGGCAAGCCTTGCCGCGCGGACGTGCGGCGGAACGTTGCGCTGATATTCCGCCAGCGGCCGGCGCAGCCGCTTGCGGTAGATAAGCCGATCGTCGAGCTCGCCGTTCATCAGCCGATTAATCGTCTCCAGAACGTAGTCGCGATAGGGCTGGTTGCGGAAAATGCGCAGATATAGCTCCTGCTGAAACTGCTGCGCCAGCGGCGTCCAGTCGGTTCGCACCGTCTCCAGCCCTTTAAAGACCATTCTCTGCTCCTGCGCCTCCTGAATCATCCCGGCGTAGCGCTTTTTGCTGCCGGTATCGGCGCCGCGGATAGTCGGCATTAAAAAGCGGCAGAAGTGGGTTTCAAACTCCAGCTCGAGGGTGCTGGTGAGGCGCGATTTCCCCAGTTCGGTGGCCCACCAGTCGTTGACGTAAGCCACCAGCGACCGGCCGATGTTCGCCGCCTCCTGTTCATCATGGGCGCGCCTGAGCCAGACAAAGGTGGAGTCGGTGTCGCCGTAGATAACGTCATAGCCCTGCGACTCAATCAGCGCTTTGGTCTGGCGCATGATGGCGTGGCCGCGCATGGTGATTGACGAGGCCAGGCGCGGGTCGAAAAAGCGGCAGGCGCTGGTACCGAGCACGCCGTAAAAGGCGTTCATAATGATCTTCAACGCCTGCGATAGCGGCTTGTTTTTATGCCGCTTGGCGTCGTCGCGCCCGTGCCAAATCTGGCCGACGATATCCGGCAGACAGTGCTTCTCGCGGGAGAAGCGCGCGCCGAGAAAGCCTTCTGTGCTGTGCTCGTCATCGGGCTGGGCGCTGCCTTCGACGAGCCCCACCGGGTCAATCAGAAAGGTGCGGATAATCGAGGGGTACAGGCTTTTGTAGTCCAGGACCAGCACCGAATCGTACAGGCCGGGACGGGAGTCCATCACGTAGCCGCCGGGGCTGGCCTGCGGCGGCACTTCGCCGAGATTGGGCGCAACGTAGCCCAGCCGGTGCATGCGCGGAAAATAGAGGTGGCTGAAGGCGGCCACCGACCCGCCGTGGCGGTCGGCGGGCAGGCCGTTAACCGTGGCGCGCTCCAGCAGAAAGGGCACGATCTCCGTTTTCTGGAAGATGCGCGTCACCAGCTCGCAGTCCTGCAGGTTGTAGGTTGCCAGCGCGGGCTTATCCTCGCTGAAGCGGCGGTCGATTTCGTCCATCCGATCCCAAGGATTATCAATCGCTTTGCCTTCACCCAGCAGCTCGCGCGCGACCGTCTCAAGCGAAAAAGAGGGGAAGTTCCAGAACGCCGATTTCAGCGCCTCAATGCCGTCGATAATCAGCCGCCCGCTGGCCTGGGCGAAGAATACGCCATTTTTAAAACCGTGCTCGCGCCACTCCAGCTCGCTGTTGCCGCGGCCGAGCAGCAGCGGAATACGGTAGCGCTCGGCGTGTTTTTGCAGCACGCGCAGGTCGAACTGGACGACGTTCCAGCCGATCAGGATGTCCGGGTCGTGGGCGGCAAACCAGGCGTTGAGCTTTTCCAGCAGCTGCGGGCGGCTGGCGACGTACTCCAGCTGAAAATCGACCGCGGGAGCGGTCGCCGGCTCTGGCCCGAGCATGTAGACAACCCGCTGGCCGCAGCCCTCCAGGCCGATGCAGTACAGCTCGCCGTGGCGGCTGGTTTCGATATCCAGCGAGACCCATTTCAGCGGCGGCCGGTAGTGCGGGCTGGCCTTCATGCGGGCGTTGATCAGCCGCGCGCCGCGCGCTTCGCCTTCGACCCAAACCGGCGCGGTAATAAAGCGCTCCATCAGATAGCGTTCCGGGGGGCGGACATCGCCTTCGTAGACGGTCACGCCCTGTTCGCGCAGCTTCTTTTCCAGGCGCATCAGCTGGCGATGGGCGCGGCAGTAAAGGCCGAAAACCGGCTGGCGGTGAAAGTCTTTCAGGGTGAGCGGGGCGAGGCGCAGGCCATTTTCGCCCTGCAGCAGGCGCTCAGCCTGGGCGCGCTGCGCTTCGGGGATAAAGGCCACGGACTCCTGCGGTGGCAGGGTGACCTGAAGGGGGCCGTCGTCGGTTGCCAGCCAAAAGGTCAGCTCCGTACCCTGGGGGGTATCCCGCCAGTGACGGGTCAATAAAAAACCTTCTCGTGGCTGAGTCACGCCGCGCTCTCATCAAGTCAAACCAGGCCTGAGTATAGCCTGGTTGATGACAAGGTGCTGGGGTTTTATACAGGCATTTGACGCTACTGCCCGTAATAGGCCTTCGCGCCGTGCTTGCGTAAATAGTGCTTATCCAGCAGGGTTTGCTGCATCTCCGGCAGCTGCGGCGCCAGCTGGCGGCAGAAAATCCCCATATAGGCGATCTCTTCCAGCACGATGGCGTTATGCACCGCGTCTTCCGCGTTTTTGCCCCACGCGAACGGGCCGTGGGAGTGCACCAGCACGCCGGGCATTTGCGCCGGGTCGATGGCGTTCTCGCGGAAGGTTTCGACGATAACGCGCCCGGTTTCCCACTCATACTCGCCGTTGATTTCGCTGTCGGTCATCAGGCGGGTACAGGGAACCGCGCCGTAGAAGTAGTCGGCGTGGGTAGTGCCGGTTGCCGGGATGGACTGGCCCGCCTGCGCCCAGATGGTCGCATGGCGCGAATGGGTATGTACGATACCGCCGAGGGTCGGGAAGGCCTGGTACAGCAGGCGATGGGTTGGGGTATCCGACGAGGGTTTCTTTTTCCCTTCCACCACTTCGCCGGTTTCGAGGCTCACCACCACCATATCCTCAGCGCTCATCGCGCTATAGTCGACGCCCGACGGCTTGATCACCAGCAGGCCCCGCTCGCGGTCGACGGCGCTGACGTTGCCCCAGGTTAAGGTCACCAGGTTGTGCCTGGGCAGCGCGAGGTTTGCTTCCAGCACCTGACGTTTCAGATCTTCTAACATTGTGTACTCCGAATTGCGGGTCAGCGCGGTTTCCCCTTTTCTCCTCTTTGCCGCGGCGCAGAGGGAGAAAAGGGGACGACCTTTTAACGTTTACCGGCGTAATAAACTTCGTTCCAGCGCAGCGCATCTTTGAAAGAAGGCAGGCGGGTTTCGCTATCAATCACGGTCAGCTCGATATCATGCAGCTCCGCAAACTGGCGCATATCGTCGAGCGTCAGGGAGTGGCTGAAGACCGTATGGTGCGCGCCGCCGGCAATGATCCAGGCTTCGGAGGCGGTGCGGAGATCCGGCTGCGCTTTCCACAGCGCGTTGGCCACCGGCAGCTTCGGCAGTTCGTGCGGGGTCGGCACCGTTTCAACGGTGTTAACCAGCAGGCGATAGCGATCGCCGAGATCGATCAGGCTGGCGACGATCGCCGGGCCGGTCTGGGTGTTGAAGATCAGGCGCGCAGGGTCGGCTTTACCGCCAATGCCCAGCGGCTGGACGTCGAGGATCGGTTTTTCCGCCGTGGAGATGGTTGGGCAGACCTCCAGCATATGCGAGCCGAGCACCAGATCGTTGCCGTTGTCGAAGTGGTAGGTGTAATCCTCCATAAAGGAGGTGCCGCCCTGCAGACCGGTTGACATCACCTTCATGATGCGAAGCAGGGCGGCGGTTTTCCAGTCGCCTTCGCCCGCAAAGCCGTAGCCCTGCTGCATCAGACGCTGCACGGCGAGGCCCGGAAGCTGCTTCAGGCCGTGTAAATCTTCAAAGGTGGTGGTGAAGGCGTGGAAGCCGCCCTGCTGCAGGAAGCGCTGCATGCCCAGCTCGATACGCGCGGCATCGAGAACGTTCTGCCGCTTATCGCCGTGCACCTGCGCCGCCGCGGTCAGGCGGTAGCTGCTTTCATACTCATCAACCAGGGCGCTGATCTCGCCTTCGCTGATGTCGTTGACCACCTGCACCAGATCGCCCACCGGCCAGGTATTGACCGAGAAGCCGAATTTGATCTGCGCGGCGACCTTATCGCCATCGGTGACCGCCACTTCGCGCATGTTATCGCCAAAGCGGCAGACTTTCAGATGACGGGTATCCTGCTTCGAGACCGCCTGGCGCATCCACGAGCCGATGCGCTGATGGGCGTCGCGATCCTGCCAGTGGCCGGTCACCACGCTATGCTGCTGGCACATACGGGCGCCAATAAAGCCAAACTCGCGGCCGCCGTGCGCGGTCTGGTTGAGGTTCATAAAGTCCATATCGATGCTGTCCCACGGCAGCGAGGCGTTGTACTGGGTGTGGAACTGCAGCAGCGGTTTATTGAGGATGGTCAGGCCGTTAATCCACATCTTGGCCGGAGAGAAGGTGTGCAGCCACACCACCATGCCGGCGCATTTATCATCGTAGTTAGCGTCGCGGCAGATGTGGGTGATTTCATCCGGCGTGGTGCCCAGCGGCTTTAATACCAGCCGGCACGGCAGTTTTGCCTCAGCGTTCAGGCTGTTCACCACGTGCTCGGCATGCTTCGTAACCTGACGCAGCGCTTCCGCGCCGTACAGATGCTGGCTGCCAATCACGAACCAGACTTCATAGTTATCAAAAATCGTCATTTTGGTGTCCTTAATGGGTGAGAGCTGGCTGAGATTGCGAGGCTTTTTCCGCCTGTGCAGCCGAAGGGAGATACTGTTGTTCAGCGCTGACTGACCATTGCTGGTAGCGCTGATAGAGCTGTTCGAAGCGCTGGGCCTGGGCCGGACGCGGCTGCAGGGTGCTTTCGACCCGGCTTGCCATATGCTGCTGGGCCGTTGGAATATCGCGATACACGCCGGCGGAGACGGCGGCAAAGATGGCCGCACCCAGCGCACAGCACTGATCGGAGGCGACAATCTGCAGCGGGCGGTTCAGCACGTCGCAGCAGGCCTGCATGATGACCGGGTTTTTGCGCGCGATGCCGCCCAGCGCCATCACGTTGTTGACCGGGATCCCCTGGTCGGTGAAGCACTCCATAATGGCGCGCGCGCCGAAGGCGGTGGCCGCCACCAGGCCGCCAAACAGCGCCGGCGCATCGGTGGCGAGATTCAGATCGGTGATGACCCCTTTCAGACGCTGGTTAGCGTTTGGAGTACGCCGTCCGTTGAACCAGTCCAGCACCACCGGCAGATGGTCGAGGGAGGGATTTTTCGCCCACGCCTCGGTCAGCGCCGGCAGCAGCTGCTTCTGGCTGGCGCGGATCGGCTCTTTCAGCTCCGGATGGGCAAGCGCCAGCTGCTCCAGCGGCCAGCCGAGAATGCGGCCAAACCAGGCGTAGATATCGCCAAAAGCCGACTGCCCGGCTTCCAGACCGATAAAGTCAGGCACTACGCTGCCGTCGACCTGGCCGCAGATGCCTTTCACCGTGCGGGAGCCAACGCTGTGCTTATCGGCAATGAGGATGTCGCAGGTGGAGGTGCCGATAACCTTAACCAGCGTATTCGGCTGTGCGCCGGCGCCTACCGCGCCCATATGGCAGTCGAAGGCGCCGCCGGAGATGGTCACCGTTTCCGCCAGACCCAGGCGCTGCGCCCATTCGGCGCTGAGCGTGCCGACCGGTACGTCGGCGGTCCAGGTATCGCTAAACATCGGCCAGCTGAGGTGCTGATTGATAACCGGGTCGAGTTCGTCGAAGAAGCTGGCCGGCGGCAGGCCGCCCCAGTCGGCGTGCCACAGGGATTTGTGCCCGGCGCTGCAGCGGCCGCGGCGAATATCCTGCGGGCGGGTGGTCGCGGAGAGCAGCGCCGGAACCCAGTCGCACAGCTCAATCCATGAGGCTGCTGCCTGCGCAACGGCGCTATCCTGACGGGTGACGTGAAGGATCTTGGCCCAGAACCATTCGCTGGAGTAGATGCCGCCGATATAGCGGGAGTAGTCCTCTTTGCCCGGCTGGTGGCACAGGCGGGTGATGGCCTCCGCCTCTTCCACCGCGGTATGGTCTTTCCACAGCACGAACATCGCATTCGGGTTGTTGGCGAACTCTTCCCGCAGGGCCAGCACGTTGCCGTTGGCGTCAATCGGCGCCGGCGTCGAGCCGGTGCTGTCAACGCCGATACCGACGACGGCGGTGCGCTGCTCGGGGCTCAGCAGCGCCAGCACGCTTTTCAGCGCGGCTTCCATTGATTCAATGTAATCACGCGGGTGGTGGCGAAACTGATTATTCGGGGCGTCGCAAAACAGCCCCTCCTGCCAGCGCGGGTACCACTCTACGCTGGAGGCGAGCTCTTCGCCGGTGGCGCATTCCACCGCCAGAGCGCGAACTGAATCACTACCAAAATCGAGGCCAATCGCAATTGCCATGCTGTTACTCCATGCTGAAAACCATTCATGGTGAAACAGTAGATATCCTCAGGAAAAACCGTCAGGCCGTATTCGCTAATCTTATGGATTATATTGCTATGGCATCGCAAAGTGTGACGCCGTGCAAATATTCAATGTGGACTTTCCTGCCGTATTTATAGACACTTTTGTTATGCGCTGGAATGGCTTACATTGAGCGTTGTTGTCGATTTTTGCTGAAATCAGGCGGGTTTTAATTCGAATTTCAACCCGCATCCCATTACGGGAAGCGCGCTTAGCGATAAAATAACGAATATGGACAATTGGTGTCCAGTACCTCTCCGGGAGAGCTGAGTTTATGGCTGAAACACAAAACGATCCTTTGCTACCGGGCTACTCTTTTAACGCCCACCTGGTGACGGGGCTGACGCCGATTGATGCGGAAGGCTATCTGGATTTCTTTATTGACCGCCCGCTCGGCATGAAAGGCTTCATCCTCAATCTGACGATCCGCGGTGAAGGGGTGATCAACAACCAGGACGAGCAGTTTGTCTGCCGGCCTGGCGATATTTTACTCTTCCCGCCGGGGGAGATTCATCACTACGGCCGCCATCCTGATGCCCGCGAGTGGTATCACCAGTGGGTCTACTTCCGTCCGCGGGCCTACTGGCATGAGTGGCTGAACTGGCCGACGATTTTCGCCCACACCGGCTTTTTCCGTCCCGATGAGCAGTGGCAGACGCGCTTTGGCGAGCTTTTCGGCCAGATCGTTGACGCCGGACAGGGGGCCGGGCGCTACTCTGAGCTGCTGGCGATCAACCTGCTGGAACAGCTGCTGCTGCGCCGCATGGAGGCCATTAACGAATCCCTCTATCCGCCGCTGGATAACCGGGTCCGCGACGCCTGCCAGTACATTAGCGATCACTTGGCGGACAGCCATTTTGATATTGCCAGCGTCGCCCAGCACGTCTGCCTGTCGCCGTCGCGGCTGTCGCACCTGTTCCGCCAGCAGCTGGGCATCAGCGTGCTGGGGTGGCGGGAAGATCAGCGGATCAGCCAGGCCAAGCTGCTGCTGAGCACCACGCGAATGCCCATCGCGACGGTGGGACGCAACGTTGGCTTTGAAGATCAGCTCTATTTCTCGCGGGTATTTAAAAAATGCACCGGCGCCAGCCCGAGCGAATTCCGTGCGGGATGTGAATAAAACGTAAATAAAGTGAAATGATGCCCCGGAAAATTGTCACAACCAGTAAACTATTCAGACAATTGATGGCTTGACGAAGGCGCGACGGCTCTGGAGAATCCGTGCTTCGTTTTTAAACCGGGCACACTATGCAAGCATTGCTGGAACATTTTATCACCCAATCCACGGTCTACTCGCTGATAGCCGTGATGCTGGTCGCCTTTCTTGAATCGCTGGCGCTGGTCGGGCTGATACTGCCGGGCACGGTGATGATGGCCGGGCTGGGCGCACTGATCGGCAGCGGTGAGGTTAACTTCTGGCAGGCGTGGCTGGCGGGTATCGTCGGCTGTTTATTCGGCGACTGGATCTCATTCTGGCTCGGCTGGCGGTTTAAAAAACCGCTGCATCGCTGGTCGTTTATGAAGAAAAACAAAGCGCTGCTTGATAAGACCGAGCACGCGCTGCATCAGCACAGCATGGTCACTATCCTGATCGGGCGCTTCGTTGGGCCGACGCGGCCGCTGGTGCCGATGGTTGCCGGGATGCTCGACCTGCCGGTGGCGAAATTTATTCTGCCGAATATTATCGGCTGCCTGCTGTGGCCGCCGCTCTACTTTTTACCGGGCATTCTTGCCGGCGCGGCCATTGATATTCCCGCCGATGAGAACAGCGCCAGCTTTAAGTGGTTGCTGCTGGGCGCCGCGCTGCTGGCGTGGCTGGCAGGCTGGCTCTGCTGGCGCCTGTGGCGTAGCGCGAAAACAAGCGATCGCTTGACCCGGCTGCTGCCGCGCGCGCGCCTGCTGTGGCTGTCGCCGCTGGCACTGGTGCTGGCGGGCGTGGCGTTAACCCTGGTGGTTCGCCACCCGCTAATGCCGGTCTATCTCAATATTCTGCACCACGTTATCGCGCGCTGATCCCGAGCAGATGCGAGGCGCTGCTGTTGCCGCTTAAGAGCGCATCGGTGGCGCCATCCCAGGCGATGCGCCCGTCGGCCACCACCAGTGACCGAGGGGCGATGCGGGCGGCATCCTCCACGCTATGCGACACCATCAGCAGCGTCAAACTGCGGCGCTGGCACACCTCCGCAACCAAAATCAGCATCTCCTGGCGCAGCGCCGGATCGAGCGCGGAAAACGGCTCATCCAGCAGCAGTACCGGCTGCTCGCGCACCAGACAGCGCGCCAGCGCCGCGCGCTGGCGCTGGCCGCCGGAGAGCTCGCCGGGAAGCCTCTCCAGCAGGGAGTCGATGCCCATCTGTTCGGCAATGGCCAGCAGGCTGGCGTTTTGCCCGGCGCTCAGCTTGAGGCCTGGGTGCATGCCGAGGCCGATGTTCTGCCGAATGGTGAGATGGTTGAAGAGGTTATTTTCCTGAAACAGCATTGATACCGGGCGACGGGCGGGCGGCGTCGCGGTATGCGGCTCGCCGTCAATGACGATGCTGCCGCTCGCCGGTGGTAAAAAGCCGGCGATCAGGTTCAGCAGAGTGCTTTTTCCCGCCCCGCTGGGGCCGAGCACCGCAATGCGTTCGCCCCGCTGCACGGAAAGGGTGAAACGCATCGGCAGGTGCTGGTACAGCCAGGTTACATCATTCAGTTTTAACATCACGCCCCGGTAGCTTCTCAATCACGGTAAAGAGGACAAAGCACAGCGCCAGCAGCAGCAGGGCGGTTACGGCACCGTCCTGGCTACGATAGGCGCCAATCTGCTGATACAGATAGAACGGCAGGGTGCGGAAATCGTCGTTGCCGAACAGCGCCACCACGCCGAAATCACCGATCGACAGCACGCAGGCAAAGGCCAGCGCCTGGGCCAGCGGGCGCTTCAGGGCGCGCAGCTCAACGACCCTCAGGCGGGTAAAGCCGCTTATTCCCAGCGAATTGCAGAGCATGCCGTAGCGCACGGCAACGTCGCGCATCGGATTTTCCAGCACCTTCAGCGCATAGGGGATGGCCATCAGCGCATTGGTGAAGATAACGATGCCGTCAGCGGAGTCGGGCAGGCCAACGCTATTATTGAGCAGTAAAAAGAAGCCGGTCGCGAGCACAATCCCCGGCATGGCGAGGATCAGCATCCCGCTGAGCTCCAGCGCCTGGCCGGCCAGCGGGCGGCTGCGGATGCGCAGCTCGCGGCTGCTCCACAGCAGCATCATCGTTAGAATCACGCTGAGTATCCCGGCGGCCAGCGCGATGCGCAGGGAGGTCGACAGGGCTTGCCATAGCTCAGGCTGGGCCAGCACCCGCGCCAGATTGTTATTCAGGCCATCGATGATGACCGCCAGCAGCGGCGGCAGCAGCAGCAGCAGTGCGACGGCAATCAGCACGAAGTCGGTGAGGCGGCTGTGCAGGCGATCGTCGGGGTCGCGCCAGCCGCGAACGTGGGTCACGCCGATCGCCACGGCCTTGCTCAGGCGCTGGCTGAGCAGCACCAGCCCGAGGCAGCAGCTCATCTGGATCAGCGCCAGCATCGCCGCGCGGGCCGGATCGTAATCAAAGCTTAGCGCCTGATAGATTGCCAGCTCAATGGTGGTGGCCCGCGGGCCGCCGCCAAGAGAGAGGACGGTCGCGAAGCTGGCGAAGCAGAGCATAAAGATCAGCGCCGCCACCGGAGGAATTTGCCGCCGCAGCCACGGCCACTCGACGAAGCGGAAAAAGTGAAAGCCGCGCATGCCAAGCTGGGCCGCAATTTGCCGCTGTTCACCGGGGATATTCTCCAGCGCCTGCAGCAGCAGGCGGGTCGCCATCGGCATATTGAAGAAGACGTGCGCCAGCAGGATCCCCTGCAGCCCGTAGGGCGAGAAATCCCACTGCCATCCCAGCGCGTTAAATGCCGCCGCCAGCCAGCCCTGGCGTCCGTAAACGCTCAGGATGCCAAATACCGCCACCAGTACCGGCAGGATAAGCGTCATCGCGCACAGGCGCAGCAGCAGCGTGCGGCCGGGAAAGCGGCGCCGGTAGAGGGCGCGGGCAAGAAAGATGGCCGGCACCACCGAGAGCAGCGCCGAAAGAAACGCCTGCCAGAAGGAGAAGCGAACGACGTGCCAGAGATAGCTATCGCCGACGATAGCCATCCAGGCCGCCTCCGGCGCGCTGCTCCAGAGCGCCAGAAAAGCGGCCAGCGCCACCACGACCAGCACGGTGGCGGCCGTCAGGCCCGGCAGCAGCCAGCCGATGGTTAGCGGCTGACGGCGCGTTGCCATGCGTTAATCCAGTTCTGCCGTTCGCCAGCGACCTGCTGCGGAGTGAACTCCAGGGTGGTCTGCGGTTTGATCAGCGTGTCAAAGCCGGCAGGGAGCGTCACCTGGGTGACGGGGTACATCCAGTTGCCCGCCGGAATCGCATTCTGGAACCCCGGAGAGACCATAAACTTAAGGAACTTCTCCGCCAGCTCCGGCTGCTTGCTGGCCGCGGTGCGGGCCGCCACTTCGACCTGCAGGTAGTGGCCTTCGCTGAAGCCGGCCGCCGCGTAGTTATCTTTTTTCTCTTCGATGATGTGATAGGCCGGAGAGGTGGTATAGCTCAGCACCAGATCGCTTTCCCCCTTCAGGAACAGGCCGTAGGCCTCGCTCCAGCCCTTGGTGACGGTGACGGTTTTTGCCGCCAGCTTCTCCCACGCCTGCGGGGATTTATCGCCGTACACCTTCTGCATCCACAGCAGCAGGCCGAGGCCCGGCGTGCTGGTGCGTGGATCTTCGTAGATCACCCGCCATTTCTGGTCGCTCTCAACCAGCTCCTTCAGGCTTTTGGGCGGATTTTTGAGCTTGTTTTTATCGTAGACGAAGGCGAAATAGCCGTAGTCAAAGGGGACGAAGGTATCGTTGTTCCAGCCGCCGGGTACCCTGAGCGCGTCGGTCGGCACGTTGCTTTTGGCGAATAGCTTGCTTTGCGCCGCCGCTTCCAGCAGGTTGTTGTCCAGTCCGAGTACCACATCGGCTTTGCTGTTTTTGCCTTCCATGCGCAGGCGATTCAGCAGCGAAACGCCGTCTTCCAGCGCCACGAACTTCAGCTCGCAGCCGCAGTCGGCTTCAAAGGCCTTTTTGACGGCCGGACCCGGGCCCCAGTCCGCAGAAAAGGAGTCGTAGGTATAGACGGTGAGAACGGGTTTAGCCAACGCGGGAGCGGCGACCAGCACCAGCAGCGGGAGTAATTTTTTCAACACTTTGCACCTCACAAAAAAGGGGTGGCAAAGGATTTTGAGTGAGCCTCAAATCCCTTCGCCGGCGTTATCCGGATCAGGTTCGACGGGTATTTTCTCAGCCCATACGCTGCATCCTGCAGGTTGTCACGATGCAACCTGAATGAAGCGGCGTATGTTTATTAGCACCCCGTTGAGAACGGCGACTAGTGTAATGATTTTGTTAGCGGACCGAAAGTGCTTAAGCGCCCGCCGGGGAAGGCGCTAGGGTTCCGGCGGCGCAAACCACGCCGATTTAAAATCAAACCAGCCGAGGGTGTTCATCCTCACGCCGCGCATGCTGCGCTGGCCCTGGATCATCAGCCAGTGGTGGATCAACGGGACGATCGTCTGGTTGGCCAGCAGCTGCTGGCTCCAGGTCGCAGGGTTTAACTCGCCCGCATGCCAGCGGCCGGCGTCCTCCTCCCAGTCAATCGGGATGCAGTGGCGAATGAGCGGGACTTCATACAGCCAGGCGAAGAGGGAGAAGTCGATCGGCAGGGTAAAGTTGGCGCTGTTTAGCCAGATGTCGCTGACCACCTCGCCGCGGTGCCACTCCGCGTATTCCAGCTCGCGGATCTCCAGCCTGACCTGATGCTCGGCTAACAGCGTCGCCATAATGCCGCCGATCGCGCGATGCTCAATGTGGTCCTGATAATAGGTCAGCGTCACCGACTCGAGGCCCGCGGGCTTCTCGCAGGCGTGGCTGCGCGCGTGGTGCCAGCGCGGCAGCAGGCCGTAGGCCGGGAACCAGTTGCCCTGGTAATGTTCGCCCGCGTGGTAGAGCAGGTTCGCCGGCTGGAACAGATAGCTCAGCCACTGGCGGACGGCGGCATTGGCGCCAAGCGGGCTGCGGGAATCAAACAGCAGGTAGTAGCAGCCCTCTTCCAGGCGGCTTTCGACGGCTTTCTCGCTCTGGGTGGTGCCCTGCAGGGTTAAGCCGCCGTTCGACTCCTCGCCAATCTCCGGCAGCACCCAGACGTTGACCTCGTCGATTAATGCCCGATAGCCGAAGTAGTCGTCGAAGGCGTGGATCTTAAGCTGGTTTTGGTTATTGCGCGCGACGGCATAGGGGCCGGTGCCGATCGGCATCGAGGAGTAGTTCTCCATCGACTGCCATTCGCGCGGCAGTATCACCGCCGAAACCTGGCCCAGCAGCCACGGCAGCCAGCGATCCGGCTGCGTCAGATGGATATCCAGCGTCCAGGCGGTCGGCGAGACGATGCGCTCAATATGGGCGTACAGCGGCAGGGCGTTGCTGCGCTGCAAAGAGGCGATCACGTCCTCCATTTCCAGCTCGCGTCCGTGGTGAAAGTGGATGCCGGGACGCAAAAAAAAGCGCCAGTGGGTGGCCGATAGCTGCTGCCAGTGGTGGGCAATATCGGCTTCCAGTTCCCCGTTTTCCTCATTTACCCGCGTCAGGGCGCTAAAGATTTGCCGGGCGATATGGTTTTCCGAACGGCGCAGCGCGCTGCCGGGGAGCAGATTTTTCATCGGTCGATAATAGAGCACGCGCAGAATATGCCGCCCCTGGCGAAAGCTCCGTCCGAGGTGGGAGACCAGCATCTGGCGCACGGCGGCCTTATCGCCAACCAGCTGCACCAGCTGATCGATGCGATCCTGCTCCAGCAGATCTTCCGCCCGCTGCTGCTGCAGCGCCAGGCCGGTGTAGAGGAAAGCCAGCTTTGAGCGCTTACCGCGTCCCGCTTCCGCCTCCCAGGTTAGCCAGCCGCGCTCTTCCATCATGTTCAGCAGGGTTCGCATATGGCGGCGCGAGCAGCTTAGCATCTCAGCCAGCTCGTTGAGCGTCGTCTCCTGCGACCTCCCTTCGCAGCATTGCCACAGGCGGATGAACTGTTGTTGCAGACGGGCAGAAGACATAAAAGGGGAACTCCTGATGAAAACTCAGCAATTTATTAATCCTCATATTAGGCCAATAATGGATTTCGATGAAGCGAGGAGATGAATATGACGAGGTCAACCGCTAAACAGTTCTACCAACGCTACTTTTCTGCGACGCAGGATGCGTCATGGCTAGCCCGCCTGATGGCAGGACGACGGCAGGAAATACTCGGCGAGCTGATGCAGTGGGGAGTTACGTCGCCGACCTCCGATCGTTAACTTGCCGATATCATGTGTGACTGAGTATTGGTGCGTACCTGTCCACTTTCGCGTTCCCGGCATTAGCGCGGCCTGCTTGTAGCGGCCGCCGGCCTGTAACCTGAAGCAGATAGAGTATAAAATCACCCGCCAGCAGATGACTTCTGCTGGCTTTTTTCGTTTTCTTCGCGTGCTAAGGACATGACATGCTGTGGTTAATGACGATGGGACGGCGGCTTAACGGCGTCTATGCGGCTTTTATGCTGGTCGCTTTTATGATGGGGATTGCCGGTGCGCTGCAGGCTCCGACGCTCAGCCTGTTTCTCAGCCGTGAGGTGGGCGCGCAGCCTTTCTGGGTCGGTCTGTTTTACACCGTTAACGCCATTGCCGGGATCGCGGTCAGCCTGGCGCTGGCGAAGCGCTCCGATAGCCAGGGCGACCGCCGCCGGCTGATTATGTTCTGCTGCCTGATGGCCGTGGGCAACGCGCTGCTGTTTGCCTTCAATCGCCACTACTTAACCCTGATTACCTGCGGCGTGATGCTGGCATCTATCGCCAATGCCGCGATGCCGCAGCTGTTCGCCCTGGCGCGGGAGTATGCCGACAGCTCGGCGCGGGAAGTGGTGATGTTCAGTTCGATCATGCGCGCCCAGCTGTCGCTGGCGTGGGTTATCGGCCCGCCGCTGGCCTTTATGCTGGCGCTGAACTACGGCTTTACCACCATGTTCTCCATTGCGGCCGTTATTTTTGTGATTAGCCTGGTGCTGATCGCCTGCAAGCTGCCGTCGGTGGCGCGGGTGGAGCAGCCTTCCGAGGCGGCAGGCGCGGTGGCGCAGGCCGGCGGCTGGCAGGATAAAAACGTGCGCATGCTGTTTATCGCCTCGACGCTGATGTGGACCTGCAACACCATGTACATCATCGATATGCCGCTGTGGATCAGCAGCGATCTCGGCCTGCCGGATAGCCTGGCCGGGATCCTGATGGGCACCGCAGCCGGGCTGGAGATCCCGGCGATGATTCTGGCGGGCTACTACGTCAAACGCTGGGGCAAGCGTCGCATGATGGTCGCCGCCGTAGCCGCCGGGGTGCTGTTCTACGCCGGGCTGATCCTGTTCCACGACCGCACGGCACTGCTGGCGCTGCAGCTGTTTAACGCGATTTTTATCGGTATTGTCGCCGGGATCGGCATGCTGTGGTTCCAGGACCTGATGCCGGGACGCGCGGGAGCGGCCACCACGCTGTTTACCAACAGTATTTCCACCGGCGTGATCCTCGCCGGCGTGCTGCAGGGGGCGCTGTCGCAGAGCTACGGCCACGCCAGCGTTTACTGGGCGATCGCGGCGATTTCGCTGGTGACCCTGTTTTTAACCGGCAAAGTGAAAGATATCTAGCCCGTTACCCGCCCGCGGATCGCCGCGGGCGGGCGAGTTCAGGAGAGGATATCGATCGTTTCCCGCAGCTGGCGGATGGCGATTTGCCCCGGCGCAGAGGCCTGGCCCGCGCTGCCGAACGTCATCGCTGAACCAAACAGTCGCCCGGTAACCCGGCTGATGCCGCCCATTTTGCCCATCGACATGGTGACGATCGGGCCGGTAGCGTGCTTCTCCTTCATCGCCAGCGTGGCGGAGAGGAGCGTCAGCACATCCTGCGGAGACTGCGGCATGACCGCTATTTTCGGCAGGTCGGCGCCCAGCTCCTGCATGCGGCAGAGGCGGCGAATAATCTCCTCTTCGGGCGGCGTTTTCTGGAAATCATGATTGCTGACGATCGTCTTAACGCCGGCGGCGTGGGCATCATCGATCAGGGCGCGGATCTGCGTCTCATCGTTGAAGAGCTCGATATCAATCACCTCGACCAGCCCGCTGAGCGCGACCTGACGGTTAAGCGCAAAGTAGTCCGCCTCGTCGAGCTGCGCCTCGCCGCCCTCCTTTTGGCTGCGGAAGGTGAACAGCAGCGGCGTATCGGCGAGGATCTGGCGAACTTCAGCCAGCGCCAGCAGTACCTGTTCGCTCTTGCCGACCTCGGCAAAGCCGTCGGCGCGCCATTCGATAATATCGGCATCGACTTCTACCAGCGCCCGAGCGCGAGCCTTCAGCTCATCGAGGGTTTGGCCCATCAGCGGGACGCAGATTCGGGTGGTACCTTGCTGGAAGGTGAGGTTCTTAACCGTTACGGTTGTCGTCATATCGAGGCCTGTGCGAATTTCCTGAGATCTTCTCAGCTCAGAAGGCATAAAAAAATGCCCGGTCATGGACCGGGCAGGTGAGCCGCTGGCGGTTTTAGTTCATAAAGGCCGGCTGCTTGTTCTCGTAGGCGGAGATCGCCCCTTCGTGCTGCAGCGTCAGGCCGATGCTATCGAGGCCATTCAGCATGCAGTGGCGGCGGAAGGCGTCGATTTTAAAGCTGTACGACTTGTCGCCCGCTTTCACCACTTCGGCTTCCAGATCCACCTCGAACGTAATGCCAGGGTTGGCCTGCACCAGCTTAAACATCTCGTCGACCTGCTCGTCGCTCAGGGTCACCGGCAGCAGCTGGTTGTTGAAGCTGTTGCCGTAGAAGATGTCGGCGAAGCTTGGCGCGATCACCACCTTAAAGCCGTAGTCGGTCAAAGCCCAGGGCGCGTGTTCGCGCGATGAGCCGCAGCCAAAGTTCTCCCGCGCCAGCAGAATCGAGGCGCCTTTGTACTCCGGGAAGTTGAGAATGAACTCCGGATTCGGCTGCTGCCCCTGGTCATCGAGGAAGCGCCAGTCGTTGAACAGATGCGCGCCAAAACCGGTGCGGGTGACTTTCTGCAGGAACTGCTTGGGAATGATCGCATCGGTATCGACGTTTGCGGCATCCAGCGGAACCACCAGGCCAGTATGTTGGGTAAATTTCTCTGCCATGATGGTCTCCTTATTTAATGTCGCGAATGTCGGCGAAATGGCCGCTGACGGCCGCCGCTGCGGCCATGGCCGGGCTGACTAAGTGAGTACGTCCGCCGCGGCCCTGACGGCCTTCAAAGTTACGGTTGCTGGTGGATGCGCAGCGCTCGCCGGGGTTCAGGCGGTCGTTGTTCATTGCCAGGCACATGGAGCAGCCCGGCAGACGCCATTCAAAGCCAGCTTCGATAAAGATCTTATCCAGGCCTTCCGCTTCCGCCTGCGCCTTCACCGGACCGGAGCCTGGGACAACCAGCGCCTGCACGCCCGGCGCGACTTTACGCCCTTTGGCAATTTCGGCCGCCGCGCGTAAGTCTTCAATGCGCGAGTTGGTACAGGAGCCGATAAAGACTTTATCAATCGCGACGTCGGTCAGCGGGATGCCCGGCTTCAGGCCCATATAGGCCAGCGCTTTTTCCGCGCTTGCGCGCTCTACCGGATCGGCGAAAGAGGCCGGGTCGGGGATCAGGTCGGTGACGGAGATAACCTGGCCCGGGTTGGTTCCCCAGGTGACCTGCGGAGCAATCTCTGCGGCCTGTAAGGTGACGACGCTGTCAAAGGTGGCGTCGGCGTCGGTGGTCAGGGTTTCCCAGTATGCGACCGCATCGCTAAAATCCTGGCCTTTAGGCGCGTGCAGACGGCCCTTCACGTAATCAAAGGTGGTTGCGTCCGGTGCCACCAGGCCCGCTTTCGCGCCCATCTCGATGGCCATGTTGCACAGGGTCATGCGACCTTCCATGCTCAGGTTGCGAATGGCTTCGCCGCAGAATTCGACCACGTGGCCGGTACCGCCGGCGCTGCCGGTTTTGCCGATGATCGCCAGCACGATATCTTTCGCGGTGATGCCGGGTGCCGCCTGGCCCTGAACTTCAATCTTCATCGTTTTGGCGCGGCCCTGCTTCAGGGTCTGGGTGGCCAGCACGTGCTCGACTTCAGAGGTCCCGATGCCGAAAGCCAGCGCGCCGAACGCGCCGTGGGTCGCGGTATGGGAGTCGCCGCAGACGATGGTCATCCCCGGCAGGGTTACGCCCTGCTCAGGGCCCATGACGTGAACGATCCCCTGATACGGGTGGTTCAGGTCATACAGCTCAACGCCGAATTCGTTACAGTTCTTAATCAGCTCCTGCATCTGGATACGCGCCATTTCGCCGGACGCGTTGATGTCTTTGGTCTGAGTCGAAACGTTATGATCCATGGTGGCGAAGGTTTTTCCCGGCTGGCGCACCTGGCGGTTGTGCGCGCGCAGGCCGTCAAACGCCTGCGGGGAGGTTACTTCGTGTACCAGATGACGGTCGATGTACAGCAGCGGGGTTTCGTTTTGCGCTTCATAAACCACGTGTGCATCAAACAATTTTTCATACAACGTCTTCGCCATGATTACACCCCTTCAGCGACATAGCGGGCAATGATGTCGCCCATTTCATCGGTACTGACCGCCGCCGCACCGCGCGCTAAATCGCCGGTACGGATGCCTTCTTCTAATGCGCGGTTGATCGCGCTTTCGATAGCCGTTGCCGCCGCGTCCGCATCGAGGCTGTAGCGCAGCAGCAGCGCCAGCGACAGGATTTGGGCGATCGGGTTAGCGATGTTCTTGCCGGCGATATCCGGCGCCGAGCCGCCTGCCGGCTCGTACAGGCCAAAGCCTTGTTCATTGAGGCTGGCGGAGGGCAGCATGCCCATTGAGCCGGTGATCATCGCGCATTCGTCGGACAGGATGTCGCCGAACAGGTTGGAGCACAGCAGCACGTCGAACTGGGACGGGTCTTTAATCAGCTGCATGGTGGCGTTGTCGATGTACATGTGCGCCAGCTCAACGTCCGGGTACTCTTTGGCGATTTCGCCGACGATTTCGCGCCACAGAATGGAGGACTGCAGCACGTTGGCTTTGTCGATAGAAGTCACTTTGCTCCGGCGCTTGCGGGCCGATTCAAACGCGATGTGCGCAATGCGCTCGATCTCAAAGCGGTGGTAAACCTCGGTATCAAACGCTTTCTCGTGATGGCCGCTGCCTTCACGACCCTTCGGCTGGCCGAAGTAGATGCCGCCGGTCAGTTCACGGACGCACAGGATATCGAAGCCGTTGGCGGCGATATCCGCGCGCAGCGGGCAAAACTCTTCCAGCCCCTGATACAGCTTCGCCGGACGCAGGTTGCTGAACAGCTTGAAATGTTTACGCAGCGGCAGCAGCGCGCCGCGCTCCGGCTGCTCTGCCGGCGGCAGGTGTTCCCATTTTGGGCCACCGACCGAGCCGAACAGAATGGCGTCTGCCTGCTCGCAGCCGTCTACGGTTGCCTGCGGCAGCGGAGTGCCCTGGCGGTCGATGGCGATGCCGCCAACGTCATACTGGCTGGTAGTAATGCGCATATCGAAACGGTTACGGACGGCTTCCAGTACTTTCATCGCCTGGTTCATGACTTCCGGGCCAATGCCATCACCTGGCAAAACAGCAATATGATAATTCTTCGACATTACACGGTTTCCTTATTGTTCTCGTTATTCTGAGCTTTGCGTTGCAACTCTTTTTCGACTTCAGCGGCGCGCCAGATGTTGTTCAGGACGTGAACCATCGCCTTCGCCGAGGACTCCACGATATCCGTCGCCAGCCCGACGCCGTGGAAGCGGCGACCGTTGTAGTTAACGACGATATCCACCTGGCCCAGCGCATCTTTACCGTGGCCCTTGGCGCTTAAACCATACTTAACCAGCTCGATGTCATACGCCGTAACGCGGTTGATGGCCTGATATACGGCATCGACCGGACCGTTGCCGTTAGCCGCTTCGGACTTCACTTCATCGCCGCAGGCCAGCTTGACGGAGGCGGTGGCGATGGCGTTGGAGCCGGACTGCACGCTGAAGTAGTCCAGGCGGAAATGCTCAGGCTCTTCCTGCTGCTTGTTAATAAAGGCCAGCGCTTCCAGGTCGTAGTCGAAGACCTGACCTTTTTTGTCCGCCAGCTTCAGGAAGGCGTCATACAGGTGGTCCATGTTGTAGTCGCTTTCCTTGTAGCCCATCTCTTCCATGCGGTGTTTCACCGCCGCGCGGCCGGAGCGGGAGGTCAGGTTCAGCTGTACCTGATTCAGGCCGATGGATTCCGGGGTCATGATTTCGTAGTTTTCGCGGTTCTTCAGCACGCCGTCCTGGTGAATACCGGAAGAGTGGGCGAAAGCGCCGGTGCCGACGATGGCTTTGTTCGCCGGGATCGGCATGTTGCAAATCTGGCTGACGGTCTGGCTGGTGCGCCAGATTTCGTTGTGATTGATGCGGGTGCGCACGTCCATAATGTCTTTACGCACCTTGATGGCCATGATCACTTCTTCCAGTGAGCAGTTGCCCGCGCGTTCGCCGATGCCGTTCATGGCGCCTTCGACCTGGCGCGCGCCGGCGTGGACGGCGGCAATGGCGTTGCCGACGGCTAAGCCCAAATCGTCATGGGTGTGAACTGAAATGATCGCTTTGTCGATGTTCGGCACGTGCTCGTACAGGCCGGTAATGATGTTGGAGAATTCGAACGGCATGGTGTAGCCGACGGTGTCCGGGATGTTAATGGTGGTAGCGCCGGCGCGGATGGCGGCTTCAACGACGCGCGCCAGGTCAGCAATCGGCGTACGGCCGGCATCTTCGCAGGAGAACTCAACGTCGTCGGTATAGTTACGGGCGCGTTTAATCATATAGATTGAACGCTCGATCACCTCATCGAGGGTGCTGCGCAGCTTGGTGGCAATGTGCATCGGCGAGGTGGCGATAAACGTATGAATACGGAACGCTTCGGCGATTTTTAAGGATTCGGCCGCGACATCGATATCTTTCTCTACGCAGCGCGCCAGGGCGCAGACGCGGCTGTTTTTGATGGTGCGCGCGATGGTCTGTACGGATTCAAAGTCGCCCGGAGATGAGACAGGGAAGCCGACTTCCATCACGTCTACGCCCATACGCTCAAGGGCCAGGGCAATCTGCAGCTTCTCTTTAACGCTCAGGCTGGCCTGTAACGCTTGTTCACCGTCACGTAAGGTCGTATCGAAAATAATGACTTGCTGGCTCATGGTTAAATCCTTAATCGGTGTCCTGGGCGCCTTGCTGACGAGCATAAAAAAACCCGCGCAATGGCGCGGGTTTTATAGTCTTACTGGAAGATGACTAACGCTTAACGTCGCCCAGCAGCCTACCGCGCAAATTGGATGCGTTTAGTAGTAGTAGGCTGGTGAAACGAGTGCTGCGAATCATTGCGTCATACTCCAGATGAAATCGATATGCTTTTAGAGTTACTGGATACGCCTTTTGATGTCAACCCCTGAGGGGGAAAAACGTCTTTTTACCTTGTCACTGAATTAGCTAATTGTGCTGAAGATCGCGCTTTTTTGCCGACAATCGTTTTTGGCGCTGCGGCAGGGGCGAGGCCATTTAAAACATTCACACAATTTCCTTTTCATTCAAGGCCTCACGCTGTCGCGGCGGCGACGGCAGCCATCTTAATGAAAAGACTGAGAATATTTACCATGTGAATGTATTTAAATGAGTTCAGGCTAATTATCTATGATAACGATATGTTAATTTTAATAGCGTGTTCACTCGATACTTTAATGCTGCTTCAATTTAAGTTAACTATTCCTGCCGTTGTTTATCCTTATAAGTTATGAGTAAACTTAGCGCCATCAAGTAATCGATATAGTTAAAATGAATCGGCTATTTTCTCATTCTGCTTATTTTTTCCGAAATCATAACTTTGATATATTCCTAAAATTCATTTTTACCCTTTTGCAAATTTCATATGCGTGATAAATGATATTTTCAGCATTAATTACTGTACTTGTGCAAAGGGAATTTAGCCTGATGGTGAAATTAGATATGATAATTGAAAGTATTGAATATCAAGCAGCCCCTGCGACGGAGGTGACGAAACCTCAGCTACGCATGGTCGATCTCAATCTGCTCACCGTCTTTGATGCGGTGATGCAGGAGCAGAATATTACTCGTGCGGCGCATTCGCTGGGGATGTCGCAGCCGGCGGTCAGCAACGCGGTATCGCGTCTGAAGGTGATGTTTAATGACGAGCTGTTCGTGCGCTACGGCCGCGGGATTCAGCCAACGGCGCGTGCGTTCCAGCTGTTTGGCTCGGTGCGCCAGGCTCTGCAGCTGGTGCAGAACGAGCTGCCGGGCTCCGGCTTTGAGCCAATAAGCAGCGAGCGGGTGTTTAATTTATGCGTGTGCAGCCCGCTGGATAACTATTTGACCGCCACAATCCTCAATAAAGTTAGTGAAGCCGCGCCAAATATTCATTTGATTTTTAAATCGGCGCTGAATCAAAATACCGACCATCAATTACGTTATCAGGAAATTGAATTCGTGGTGGGCTATGAAGAGTTTCGCCGCCCTGAATTTGCCTGCGTGCCGCTGTTTAACGATGAGATGGTATTAGTCGCCAGTCGTCAGCATCCGCGTATTAGCGGATTGCTGGCGGAAGAGGACATTTATCGGGAAGAGCACGCGGTTGTGGCCCTGGATCGCTATGCTTCATTCAGCCAGCCCTGGTATGACACTCTCGATAAACAGGCGCGAATTGCCTATCAGGGCAATGCGATGGTCAGCGTATTAAACGTGGTTTCGCAAACGCAAATGGTGGCTATTGCGCCGCGTTGGCTGGCGGCTGAATTCGCGGATAAGCTTAACCTGCAGCTGGTCACGCTGCCGCTGCAGGTTAATAGCCGGACCTGCTATCTCTCATGGCACGAAGCCGCGGGTCGCGATAAAGGCCACCAGTGGATGGAAGAACTGCTGGTCAGTATCTGCCGGCGCTAATCTGTGCGTACATCACCACAAACGGGAGCCGCGGCTCCTGCTTTGTGAGCGGGCAGCAGGGGATATTTGGGCCTGTCGCTGACCGGGGCTAACGCCGCGGCGATTTTCGGATGGTTTTATCTATTAGTAAGCAATAAGGCAGAATTTTATTCTGTTTAGCGGCGGCAGCTAGCGGCAGATTCAGATGAAAAATGGATGATTTCCTGCGGCACGGCAATTTGTCCGAGTAATGATTTGCGTCAATTCCTGTCGGTGAAGTTTTCCACCTGATTTTTTATAAAATCCTCTTTTTTATTCTTTTAATACCTCTCATGTCCCCGCGGTAGTGAATTGCCTGCCCGTTAGCGACCAGTTATGGTAAAGGCACGCAGTCCATTCACCTCAATGCGAAGACGAAACTCTGCGCATTGCGCGAACGCGCGGAAATTGAGTTCCGCTGTCGTTAAAAACAATAAGCCGGGAGGCAAACCATGGAGATGTTGTCAGGAGCCGAGATGGTCGTCCAGTCGCTTGTCGATCAGGGCGTCAAGCAAGTATTCGGTTATCCCGGGGGGGCGGTCCTCGATATCTATGATGCGCTACATACCCTCGGCGGTATCGATCATATTTTGGTCCGCCACGAGCAGGCCGCGGTGCATATGGCGGACGGTCTCGCCCGCGCAACGGGCGAAGTCGGGGTCGTGCTGGTGACCTCCGGGCCCGGGGCCACAAACGCCATTACCGGCATTGCGACGGCTTACATGGACTCTATCCCCCTGGTAATCCTCTCCGGACAGGTGGCGACTTCCCTGATTGGTTACGACGCCTTCCAGGAGTGCGACATGGTCGGTATTTCCCGACCGGTGGTGAAGCACAGCTTCCTGGTTAAGCAAACTGAAGATATCCCCGGCGTCCTGAAGAAAGCTTTCTGGCTGGCAGCCAGCGGCCGTCCCGGCCCGGTTGTTGTCGATCTGCCGAAAGATATCCTCAACCCGGCGAACAAACTGCCGTACGTCTGGCCGGATGCGGTCAGCATGCGCTCCTATAACCCGACAACCAGCGGGCATAAAGGACAAATTAAACGCGCTCTGCAAACGCTGATCGCGGCCAAACATCCGGTGGTATACGTTGGCGGCGGGGCGATTAACGCCCAATGCGAAGAGCAGCTGTACAGCCTGGTGGAAAAACTGAATCTGCCGGTCGCGTCGTCGTTGATGGGGCTGGGCGCTTTCCCGGCCTCGCACCAGCAGGCGCTGGGCATGCTGGGCATGCACGGCACCTATGAAGCCAATATGACGATGCACCACTCCGACGTGATTTTCGCCGTTGGCGTGCGCTTTGACGATCGCACAACCAACAATCTGGCAAAATACTGCCCGAATGCCACGGTGCTGCATATCGACATCGATCCGACGTCAATTTCGAAAACGGTGCCGGCCGATGTGCCGATCGTTGGCGATGCCCGTCAGGTGCTGGAGCAGATGCTGGAGCTGCTGGGGCAGGAAGAGGCGCTGCAGCCGCTGGATGAGCTTCGCGACTGGTGGCAGCAGATCGAGCAGTGGCGCGCGCGTCACTGCCTGCAATACGATAAGCAAAGCGGCAAGATTAAACCGCAGGCGGTGATCGAGACTATCTGGCGTCTGACCAACGGGGATGCCTACGTCACCTCCGACGTCGGCCAGCATCAGATGTTTGCCGCGCTCTATTATCCCTTCGATAAGCCGAGACGCTGGATCAACTCCGGTGGCCTGGGCACGATGGGCTTCGGCCTGCCCGCGGCGCTCGGCGTGAAGATGGCGCTGCCGGATGAGACCGTTATTTGCGTCACCGGCGACGGCAGTATTCAGATGAATATCCAGGAGCTTTCCACCGCGCTGCAGTACGAACTGCCGGTTCTGGTGCTGAACCTGAATAACCGCTATCTCGGGATGGTGAAACAGTGGCAGGACATGATCTATTCCGGCCGCCACTCGCAGTCGTATATGGAGTCGCTCCCGGACTTTGTCCGCCTTGCAGAAGCGTATGGTCACGTAGGGATTCGCATTAACGAGCCGCAGGAGCTGGAGTCGAAGCTGACCGAAGCGCTGGAGCAGGTGCGTAATAATCGTCTGGTCTTCGTCGACGTAACGGTTGACGGCAGCGAGCACGTGTATCCGATGCATATCCGCGGCGGCGGGATGGACGAGATGTGGTTGAGCAAAACGGAGAGAACCTGATTATGCGCCGGATATTATCGGTATTACTGGAAAACGAATCGGGAGCCTTATCGCGCGTTATTGGTCTCTTTGCGCAGCGTGGGTATAACATTGAAAGCCTGACGGTGGCACCCACCGATGACCCGACGCTCTCGCGAATGACGATTCAGACCGTGGGCGATGAGAAAGCGATTGAGCAGATCGAAAAGCAGCTGCATAAGCTGGTAGACGTGCTGCGCGTCAGCGAGCTCGGACAAAACTCGCACGTTGAGCGCGAGATTATGCTGGTGAAGGTGCAGGCAAGCGGCTTTGGCCGCGAGGAGGTCAAGCGCAACACCGAGATCTTCCGCGGGCAGATTATTGACGTCACCCCGTCTATCTACACCGTTCAGCTGGTTGGCACCAGCGATAAGCTGGATGCATTCATCGCCTCGCTGCGTGACGTTGCGAGAATCGTTGAAGTTGCTCGCTCGGGCGTCGTTGGCCTGTCGCGCGGCGACAAAATAATGCGCTGAGTCGCTGAAAATGAGCTAAAAATAGCCCGGCACAAACTGTCGGGCTATTTTTTTGCGAAATCGGTAGGAACTGGAGACAAAACCGGTTGCTGTGCTAACTGTTCTGCGTTTAGATGTTATGAAAATGAATCCATACCTGAAGAAAGGTTATGTTCTGTACTAAATTACCCAAGGGGCAATTGTGAAACTGGATGAAATCGCCCGGCTGGCCGGTGTTTCGCGAACCACCGCTAGCTATGTGATTAACGGTAAAGCGAAGCAGTACCGCGTGAGCGATAAAACGGTCGAAAAGGTGATGGCTGTGGTTCGTGAACACAACTATCACCCGAATGCGGTCGCTGCCGGCCTGCGTGCAGGACGCACGCGTTCTATTGGTCTGGTTATTCCGGATCTGGAAAACACCAGCTATACCCGCATTGCTAACTACCTCGAGCGGCAGGCGCGCCAGCGTGGCTATCAGCTGCTGATCGCCTGTTCGGAAGATCAGCCCGATAACGAGATGCGCTGCATTGAGCACCTGCTGCAGCGCCAGGTCGATGCGATTATCGTGTCGACCTCACTACCGCCCGAGCACCCGTTCTATCAGCGCTGGGCCAACGATCCGTTCCCGATTGTTGCGCTCGATCGCGCGCTCGATCGTGAACACTTCACCAGCGTTGTCGGTGCCGATCGCGACGATGCGGAAATGCTCGGTGCTGAGCTGCGCAAATTCCCCGGCGACAGCGTGCTGTATCTTGGCGCTTTGCCGGAGCTGTCGGTGAGCTTCCTGCGCGAGCAGGGCTTCCGGACCGCGTGGCAGGACGATCCGCGTGAGGTGCAGTATCTCTACGCTAACAGCTACGAGCGCGAAGCGGCGGGTCAGCTGTTCGAAAAGTGGCTGGAAACCCATCCGATGCCGCAGGCGCTATTTACCACCTCGTTCCCGCTGCTGCAGGGCGTGATGGACGTGACGCTGCGTCGGGAAGGCAAGCTGCCCTCCGAGCTGGCGATTGCGACCTTCGGCGATAACGAACTGCTGGATTTCCTCCAGTGTCCGGTGCTGGCAGTGGCTCAGCGCCACCGTGACGTTGCCGAGCGCGTGCTGGAGATCGTCCTCGCCAGCCTCGATGAACCGCGCAAGCCAAAGCCTGGCCTAAGCCGGATTCGCCGGAATTTGTATCGCCGCGGGAGCCTGAACCGTCGTTGAATATTTCCGGCAGCAGGCTGCCGGGATAATTCTGCCGCCGCTCGCCAGACGGATACGCGTCTGGCGATAATCCATACAAATTGGCTTAAAAATGCAAAACTGAATATCTTTCAGACAAATCCCTAAACTTCTTTACGCATTATTTTGTTTTATTCTGGAGTAGGCGCTTTCTTGCACCTGATGGGTATAAGAAAAGATCTCCCGGCCGATATTTGTATTATTTTGTTACATTCACTGAGTTAATCGCTGAATTAACACTCATTTTATCGCAGACAATACCCCCAATCTTCGCCACCCCGCGACAAGAGAGCCTCTCCGCAGACATCAGGCACTGTTAACGGGCATCAGAATCGCCTAAAATGCCGCTCGCGTCGCAAACTGACACTTTATATTTTCCCGCCGAAGATATTTTGTTGCTTTTAACTGTTACGAATTTGTTGGTTGTTTTCTTACACGTATTCATGACGTTAATTTGCCTCGTTTGTTGATGATTTTATCATCAGGCCTAATATCGGCGGTAAATAATGGGTTTTTAAGCTTCGTTGGTATTCGTGCTGGCTTGACAAGCTTTTCCTCCGCTCCGTAAACTCCTTCTGGTGGGAATTTGTGGGTTAAAGTGGCGAAAAGGGGTGAGGCTGGCATGTTCCGTGGGGCAACGTTAGTCAATCTCGACAGCAAAGGCCGTCTGGCCGTACCGACGCGTTACCGCGACGGGCTGATTGAGAGCGCTTCCGGTCAATTGGTTTGCACCATTGACATTCATCACCCGTGCCTGCTGCTTTACCCCTTGCCTGAATGGGAAATCATCGAGCAAAAATTGTCGCGTTTGTCGAGCATGAACCCCGCTGAGCGGCGCGTACAGCGTCTGCTTCTGGGACATGCCAGCGAATGTCAGATGGATAATGCCGGGCGGCTCTTGATCGCTCCGGTGTTACGGCAGCATGCCGGGCTGACAAAAGAAGTGATGCTGGTCGGGCAGTTCAATAAGTTTGAGCTGTGGGATGAAACGACCTGGTATCAACGGGTCAAGGAAGATATCGACGCTGAGCAGTCCGCAACCGGGGAACTGCCGGAGCGACTGCAGGATTTGTCTTTATAAAATGATGGAAAATTTTAAACATACTTCGGTACTTCTGGATGAAGCCGTTAACGGCCTGAATATTCGCCCGGATGGTATCTACATTGATGGCACTTTTGGTCGCGGTGGCCACTCGCGCCTGATCCTCTCCCAGCTGGGAGCGGAAGGTCGTCTGCTGGCAATCGATCGCGATCCGCAGGCAATCGCCGTGGCGAAGACCATTGATGACCCCCGTTTTTCCATCGTACACGGACCTTTTTCTGCGCTTGCAGATTATGTTAGTGAGCGCGAACTGACGGGCAAGATCGACGGGATTCTTCTCGATCTTGGCGTCTCGTCGCCGCAGCTGGATGACGCGGAGCGCGGCTTCTCGTTTATGCGTGACGGTCCGCTGGATATGCGCATGGATCCGACGCGCGGCCAGTCGGCCGCCGAATGGCTGCAGACGGCCGAAGAGGCCGATATCGCCTGGGTGATTAAGACCTTTGGCGAAGAGCGCTTCGGTAAGCGCATCGCGCGCGCCATCGTCGAGCGTAACCGCATTGAGCCGATGACCCGCACCAAAGAGCTGGCGGAAGTGGTCACGGCGGCAACACCGGTGAAGGATAAGTTCAAACATCCCGCGACCCGTACCTTCCAGGCGGTGCGCATTTGGGTGAACAGTGAACTGGAGGAGATAGAGCAGGCGCTAAAAAGCTCGCTCAGCGTGCTGGCCCCGGGTGGGCGGCTTTCCATCATCAGTTTCCACTCGCTGGAAGACCGTATTGTGAAGCGCTTTATGCGCGAGCAAAGCCGCGGTCCGCAGGTTCCGGCAGGGCTACCGATGACCGAAGAGCAGCTCAGTAAACTGGGCGGCCGTGAGCTGCGAGCATTAGGCAAGTTGATGCCGGGCGAAGAAGAGGTGGCAGAGAATCCACGTGCCCGTAGTTCAGTTCTGCGCATTGCAGAGAGGACGAACGCATGATCGGCAGAGTGACAGAAGCCTTAAGCAAGGTTAAAGGATCGTTAGGAAGCAACGAGCGCCATGCCTTGCCTGGCGTTATCGGGGACGATCTTCTGCGGTTTGGGAAGCTGCCACTCTGTCTGTTCATTTGCATCATCATTACGGCGATTACGGTGGTAACGACGGCGCACCATACCCGTTTGTTAACCGCCCAGCGCGAGCAGTTAGTTCTGGAACGTGACGCGCTGGATATTGAATGGCGCAACCTGATCCTCGAAGAGAACGCCCTGGGCGATCACAGTCGGGTTGAGCGGATCGCGACCGAGAAGTTGCAGATGCAACACGTCGATCCATCACAAGAAAATATCGTTGTACAAAAATAAGGATTATTGCGACGCATGAAAGCAGCGCCGAAAACGCCAAGACCAAAACGTCAGGAAGAACAGGCCAACTTTATCAGTTGGCGTTTTGCGTTGCTGTGCGGCTGTATTCTGCTGGCTCTGACTTTCCTGCTGGGCCGCGTGGCGTGGCTGCAGGTTATCAGCCCGGACATGCTGGTGCGTCAGGGCGATATGCGCTCCCTGCGCGTACAGGAAGTGTCGACCGCGCGCGGGATGATTACCGACCGTTCGGGTCGTCCGCTGGCGGTGAGCGTGCCGGTGAAGGCGATCTGGGCCGATCCGAAAGAGCTGCACGATGCCGGCGGCGTCACCCTCGACAACCGCTGGAAAGCGCTGGCGGATGCGCTGAATATGCCGCTGGATCAGCTGGCGTCGCGCATCAACACCAACCCGAGAATGCGCTTTATCTATCTGGCTCGTCAGGTCAATCCTGATATGGCCGACTACATCAGAAAGCTCAAGCTGCCGGGGATCCACCTGCGCGAAGAGTCGCGCCGTTACTACCCGTCAGGCGAAGTCACCTCTCACCTTATCGGCTTTACCAACGTCGATAGCCAGGGCATTGAGGGCGTTGAGAAGAGCTTTGACAAATGGCTTACCGGCCAGCCGGGCGAGCGTATCGTGCGTAAAGACCGCTATGGCCGCGTCATCGAAGATATCTCTTCGACCGACAGCCAGGCCGCGCATAACCTCGCGCTGAGCATCGACGAGCGCCTGCAGGCGCTGGTTTATCGCGAACTGAACAACGCGGTGGCGTTTAACAAGGCGGAGTCGGGAAGCGCGGTGCTGGTTGATGTCAGCACCGGCGAAGTGCTGGCGATGGCCAACAGCCCGTCCTACAACCCGAATAATTTCTCCGGCACGGCAAAAGATATCATGCGTAACCGCGCCATCACCGACGTCTTCGAACCGGGTTCCACGGTGAAGCCGATGGTGGTGATGACGGCGCTACAGCGCGGGATCGTCAACGAAAATACCGTGCTGAATACCATTCCTTACCGTATTAACGGCCACGAAATCAAAGACGTGGCGCGCTATAGCGAATTGACCCTGACCGGGGTACTACAGAAGTCGAGTAACGTCGGTGTTTCCAAGCTGGCGTTAGCGATGCCGTCCTCAGCGTTAGTAGATACTTACTCACGTTTTGGGCTCGGAAAAGCGACCAATTTGGGGTTGGTCGGAGAACGCAGTGGCTTATACCCTCAAAAACAACGGTGGTCTGACATAGAGAGGGCCACCTTTTCTTTCGGCTATGGGCTAATGGTAACCCCGTTACAGTTAGCGCGAGTCTACGCAACGATCGGCAGCTACGGCGTGTATCGCCCGCTGTCGATTACCAAAGTTGATCCACCGGTTCCGGGCGAGCGAGTCTTCCCGGAACCTCTCGTTCGTACCGTTGTGCACATGATGGAAAGCGTGGCGCTGCCTGGCGGCGGCGGCGTGAAGGCGGCGATTAAGGGCTATCGCATCGCGATCAAAACCGGTACGGCGAAAAAAGTGGGGCCAGACGGCCGCTACATCAACAAATATATTGCTTACACCGCAGGCGTTGCGCCCGCCAGCCACCCGCGTTTCGCGCTGGTGGTGGTGATCAACGACCCGCAGGCGGGTAAATACTACGGCGGCGCCGTTTCCGCGCCGGTCTTCGGTGCCATCATGGGCGGCGTTCTGCGCACCATGAACATCGAACCGGATGCGCTGGCAACGGGCGAAAAAAGTGAATTTGTGATTAATCAAGGCGAGGGAACAGGTGGCAGATCGTAATTTGCGCGACCTTCTCGCTCCGTGGGTGCCAAATGCGCCGGAGCGAATTCTGCGAGAGATGACGCTGGACAGCCGGGTGGCTGCTTCCGGGGATCTCTTTATCGCGGTATTAGGTCATCAGGCGGACGGGCGTCGTTATATCCCGCAGGCGATAGCGCAAGGTGTTGCTGCCATTATAGCTGAGGCCAAAGATGAGGCTGGCGACGGTGAAATCCGTGAAATGCACGGCGTGCCGGTCATTTATCTTAGCCAGCTCAACGAGCGCCTGTCGGCGCTGGCCGGGCGTTTTTACCATCAGCCTTCGCAGCGGCTGCGCCTGATCGGCGTAACCGGGACCAACGGCAAAACCACCACCACTCAGCTACTGGCGCAGTGGGGCAAGCTGCTCGGCGAAACCAGTGCGGTCATGGGTACGGTAGGTAACGGCCTGCTGGACAAGGTTATCCCGACGGAAAATACCACCGGCTCTGCGGTAGACGTTCAGCACGTACTGTCCGGTCTGGCGGAGCAGGGCGCGACCCTGGCGGCGATGGAGGTTTCTTCCCACGGCCTGGTTCAGCACCGCGTTGCCGCGCTGCAGTTTGCCGCCTCGGTCTTTACCAACCTGAGCCGCGATCACCTGGACTATCACGGTGATATGGCGCACTACGAAGCGGCGAAATGGCTGCTCTATTCCACCCACCACTGCGGTCAGGCGATCGTCAACGCCGATGATGAAGTGGGCCGCCGCTGGCTGGCGAAGCTGCCGGATGCGGTTGCGGTATCGATGGAAGACCATATTAATCCGAACTGTCACGGCCGCTGGCTGAAGGCAACCGCGGTGAGCTATCACGACAGCGGTGCGACCATTCAGTTTGACTCCAGCTGGGGCAAGGGCGAAGTAGAGAGCCGCCTGATGGGCGCCTTTAACGTCAGCAACCTGCTGCTGGCGCTGGCTACCCTGCTGGCGCTGGGCTATCCGCTGGCCGAGCTGCTGAAAACGGCTTCTCGTCTGCAGCCGGTTTGCGGACGTATGGAAGTGTTTAGCGCGCCGGGCAAAGCGACCGTGGTGGTGGATTACGCCCATACGCCTGATGCGCTTGAAAAAGCGCTGCAGGCCGCGCGTCTGCACTGCAACGGCAAGCTGTGGTGCGTGTTTGGCTGCGGCGGCGATCGCGATAAGGGCAAACGTCCGCTGATGGGTGCTATCGCCGAAGAGTTCGCCGATATTGCCGTTGTCACCGACGATAACCCGCGTACCGAAGAGCCTCGCGCCATTATCAACGATATCCTGGCCGGCATGCTTGATGCTGGGCACGCGAAGGTGATGGAAGGTCGGGCGGAAGCGGTGACCAATGCCGTTATGCAGGCGAAAGAGGGTGACGTGGTGCTGGTCGCCGGTAAGGGCCACGAGGATTACCAGATTGTCGGCAATCGCCGCCTGGACTACTCCGATCGCGTAACCGTCGCGCGTTTACTGGGGACGGTAGCATGATTCGCTTTACGCTTTCTCAGCTTGCCGACATCGCCAGCGGCGAACTACAGGGTAGCGATCTGGCCATTGATGAGGTCACATCGGATACCCGCAAGATAACGGCGGGCTGCCTGTTTGTGGCCCTCAAGGGTGAGCGCTTTGACGCCCACGACTTTGCCGAACAGGCAAAACAGGCCGGCGCCGGCGCGCTGCTGGTCAGCCGCAGGCTGGAGTGCGATTTACCCCAAGTGGTGGTGAAGGATACCCGGCAGGCTTTCGGCGAGCTGGCGGCATGGGTGCGCCAGCAGGTACCGACCCGCGTGGTCGCGCTGACCGGCTCCTCCGGAAAAACCTCGGTGAAAGAGATGACCGCGGCAATCCTCGGGCAGTGCGGCACAACGCTGTATACCGCCGGCAACCTGAATAACGATATTGGCGTACCGATGACGCTGCTGCGCCTGACTCACGAGCACCGGTATGCGGTGATTGAGCTGGGCGCCAACCATCAGGGCGAAATTGCCTGGACCGTGAGTTTGACGCGTCCGGAAGCCGCGCTGGTGAACAACCTGGCCGCCGCGCACCTTGAGGGCTTTGGCTCGCTGGCGGGCGTGGCGAAGGCGAAAGGCGAAATCTTTACCGGCCTGCCGGCTAACGGCATCGCCATTCTCAACGCCGACAATAACGACTGGCTGAACTGGCAGAGCGTCATCGGCGATCGTAAGGTTTGGCGCTTCTCGCCTAACGCTGCCAACAGCGACTTTACGGCGACCAATGTTCACGTCACCAGCCACGGTACGGAATTTACCCTGCAAACCCCGACCGGGAGCACGGACGTTCTGCTGCCGCTGCCGGGCCGCCACAATATTGCCAACGCGCTGGCAGCCGCCTCGCTGGCAATGGCGGTCGGCGCTGATTTAGCCGCGGTAAAGGCCGGGCTGGCTCAGCTTACCGCGGTGCCGGGGCGCCTGTTCCCGATCCGGCTTACGGAAAATCAGCTGTTGCTTGATGATTCCTATAACGCCAACGTCGGCTCGATGACCGCCGCGGTGCAGGTGCTGTCCGAAATGCCGGGCTACCGGGTGCTGGTGGTCGGCGATATGGCCGAGCTCGGCGCGGAAAGCACCGCCTGCCATCGCCAGGTGGGCGAAGCGGCGAAAGCGGCAGGGCTCGATCGCGTACTGAGCGTTGGCGCGCTGAGCGCTGATATCAGCTCAGCCAGCGGCGTGGGTGAGCACTTTAGCGAGAAATCCGCGCTGGTGACTCGTCTGCGCGAGCTTATCGCAGAGCATAAAATTCTGACCATTTTAGTGAAGGGTTCACGTAGTGCCGCCATGGAAGAGGTAGTACGCGCATTACAGGAGAATGGAACATGTTAGTATGGCTGGCCGAACATTTGGTCAAATATTATTCAGGCTTTAACGTCTTTTCCTACCTGACGTTTCGCGCCATCGTCAGCCTGCTGACCGCGCTGTTCATCTCTTTGTGGATGGGCCCGCGTATGATCGCTCGTCTGCAAAAACTCGCTTTCGGCCAGGTTGTGCGCAACGACGGTCCGGAATCTCACTTCAGCAAACGCGGTACGCCGACCATGGGCGGGATCATGATCCTCACCGCGATTGTGGTATCGGTCCTGCTGTGGGCTTACCCCTCTAACCCGTACGTCTGGTGCGTTCTGACGGTGCTGATAGGCTACGGCATCATTGGCTTCGTTGATGACTATCGCAAAGTGGTGCGCAAAGACACCAAGGGCCTGATTGCCCGCTGGAAATACTTCTGGATGTCGGTGATTGCGCTGGGCGTTGCCTTTGCGCTCTATATGGCCGGGAAAGACACGCCGGCTACCCAGCTGGTGGTGCCGTTCTTCAAGGACATCATGCCGCAGCTGGGGCTGCTGTACATTCTGCTGGCCTACTTCGTGATTGTCGGTACCGGCAACGCGGTTAACCTCACCGATGGCCTCGACGGCCTGGCGATTATGCCAACCGTGTTTGTGGCCGCCGGTTTTGCGCTGGTGGCGTGGGCGTCGGGCAACATGAACTTCGCCAACTACCTGCATATTCCCTATCTGCGTCACGCCGGCGAACTGGTTATCGTCTGTACGGCGATCGTCGGTGCGGGCCTTGGCTTCCTGTGGTTTAACACCTATCCGGCTCAGGTCTTTATGGGCGACGTGGGTTCACTGGCCCTCGGCGGCGCGCTGGGCATCATTGCCGTGCTGCTGCGTCAGGAATTCCTGCTGGTTATTATGGGTGGCGTATTTGTTGTTGAGACCCTGTCGGTCATTCTGCAGGTCGGCTCCTTCAAGCTGCGCGGTCAGCGCATCTTCCGAATGGCGCCGATTCATCACCACTATGAACTGAAAGGCTGGCCGGAACCGCGCGTGATCGTGCGCTTCTGGATTATTTCGCTGATGCTGGTGCTGATTGGCCTGGCGACGCTGAAGGTACGTTAATCATGGCAGATTATCAGGGTAAGAAAGTCGTCATTATTGGGCTGGGTATGACCGGCCTGTCTTGCGTGGACTTTTTCATGGCCCGCGGCGTGACGCCGCGCGTCATGGATACTCGCGCTGCACCTTCCGGCCTGGATAAGCTGCCGGAAGAAGTGGAGCGCTACGTTGGCGGCCTGAATGAGGATTGGCTGCTGGCGGCCGATCTGATCGTGGCAAGCCCGGGTATCGCCCTGGCGCATCCCTCTCTGAGCGCGGCGATGGATGCCGGCGTGGAAATCGTTGGCGACATCGAGCTGTTCTGCCGCGAGGCGCAGGCGCCGATTGTGGCGATCACCGGTTCAAACGGTAAAAGCACCGTCACCACCCTGGTGGGTGAAATGGCGAAAGCGGCCGGCGTAAACGTCGGCGTCGGCGGCAATATTGGCCTGCCGGCCCTGATGCTGCTGGATGCTGAGCGCGAGCTGTACGTTCTCGAACTTTCCAGCTTCCAGCTGGAAACCACCTCCAGCCTGCGGGCGGTTGCCGCGACGATCCTCAACGTGACCGAAGATCATATGGACCGCTATCCGCTCGGCCTGCAGCAGTATCGGGCGGCCAAGCTGCGCGTTTATGAAAACGCGAAGAGCTGCATTGTGAATGCCGATGACGGATTGACGATGCCGGTGCGCGGCGCCGATGACCGCTGCATCAGCTTTGGCGTTGACGTCGGCGACTACCACCTTAACCGCCAGCAGGGAGAAACCTGGCTGCGGGTGAAGGGTGAGAAAGTGCTGAACGTCAAAGAGATGCCGATAACCGGCCAGCATAACTACAGCAACGCCCTGGCGGCGCTGGCGCTGGCGGATGCCGCGGGTCTGCCGCGAGCCAGCAGCCTCAAAGCGTTGACCACCTTTACCGGCCTGGCGCACCGTTTCCAGCTGGCGCTGGATCATAACGGCGTGCGCTGGATAAACGATTCCAAAGCCACCAACGTTGGCAGCACCGAAGCGGCGCTGAACGGCCTGCATCTGGACGGCACGCTCTATCTGCTGCTCGGCGGTGACGGAAAATCCGCTGATTTCACGCCGCTGAAGCGCTACCTGGCCGGCGATAATATCCGCCTCTACTGCTTCGGTCGCGACGGCGAGCAGTTGGCGGCGCTGCGCCCTGAAGCGGCGACGCAGACGGAAACTATGGAACAGGCGATGCGTCAGATTGCGCCGCTGCTGAAGTCGGGCGATATGGTGCTGCTGTCGCCGGCGTGCGCCAGCCTCGATCAGTTCAAAAGCTTTGAACAACGGGGGGATATCTTTACCCGCCTGGCGAAGGAGTTAGGCTGATGCGTCTCTCCCTCCCGCGCCTGAGAATGCCCCGACCGACGCTACCGCGTTTCCCGGGTATGCGTATCTTCTCCTGGCTGTTTGCCGCGCTGAAGGGCTGGGTGATGGGCTCGCGGCAGAAAGATAACGACAGCCTGGTGATGTATGACCGGATGCTGCTGTGGCTGACGCTTGGCCTGGCTGCGGTCGGTTTCATCATGGTGACCTCGGCTTCGATGCCGGTGGGCCAGCGTCTGGCAAACGATCCGTTTTTGTTTGCCAAGCGCGACGGACTCTACATTCTGCTGGCGCTGGGGCTCGCGCTGGTGACCCTGCGCCTGCCGATGGAATTTTGGCAGCGGCACAGTACCGCGATGCTGATCGCCTCGATCGTGATGCTGCTGATCGTGCTGGTGGTCGGGAGCTCGGTAAACGGGGCATCGCGCTGGATTGCGCTGGGCCCGCTGCGTATTCAGCCCGCGGAGTTTACCAAGCTGTCGCTGTTCTGCTACATCGCCAACTACCTGGTACGTAAGGGCGATGAGGTGCGTAATAACCTGCGCGGCTTCCTGAAACCGATGGGCGTAATTTTCGTGCTGGCGATCCTGCTGCTGGCGCAGCCGGACCTCGGAACGGTGGTTGTGCTGTTCGTGACAACTCTGGCGATGCTGTTCCTCGCCGGGGCCAAGCTGTGGCAGTTCATTGCCATTATCGGTATGGGGATCTCGGCGGTGGTGCTGCTGATCCTCGCCGAACCGTATCGTATTCGCCGCGTAACCTCCTTCTGGAACCCGTGGGAGGATCCGTTTGGCAGCGGCTACCAGCTGACCCAGTCGCTGATGGCCTTTGGCCGCGGCGAAATGTGGGGCCAGGGCTTAGGCAACTCGGTACAAAAACTGGAGTATTTACCGGAGGCGCACACTGACTTCATCTTCGCCATCATCGGCGAAGAACTCGGTTATATCGGTGTGGTACTGGCTCTTTTAATGGTATTCTTCGTCGCTTTTCGCGCCATGTCCATCGGCCGCAAAGCGCTGGAGATTGACCACCGTTTCTCCGGCTTTCTGGCCTGTGCGATCGGGATCTGGTTTAGCTTCCAGGCGCTGGTTAACGTCGGCGCGGCTGCGGGCATGCTGCCGACTAAGGGCCTGACGCTGCCGCTGATCAGCTACGGCGGCTCCAGCTTGCTGATTATGTCGACGGCCATCATGTTGCTGTTGCGTATTGATTATGAAACGCGTCTGGAAAAAGCCCAGGCGTTTACACGGGGTGTTCGATGAGCGGTCAGGAAAAGCGGTTAATGGTGATGGCGGGCGGTACCGGCGGGCACGTGTTCCCGGGACTGGCGGTCGCGCACCATTTAATGGACCAGGGCTGGCAGGTTCGCTGGCTGGGTACCGCCGATCGTATGGAAGCGGACTTAGTGCCGAAGCACGGTATTGAGATCGATTTTATCCGCATCTCCGGCCTGCGTGGCAAAGGCCTGAAGGCGCAGCTGCTGGCGCCGGTGCGTATTTTCAACGCCTGGCGTCAGGCGCGCGCGATTATGCAGCGTTTCAAGCCGGACGTTGTGCTGGGGATGGGCGGATACGTTTCCGGCCCCGGCGGACTGGCGGCATGGTCGCTGGGCATTCCGGTGGTGCTGCACGAACAGAATGGTATCGCCGGCCTGACCAATAAATGGCTGGCAAAAATTGCGAAGAAAGTGATGCAGGCGTTTCCCGGCGCGTTTCCCCACGCTGACGTGGTGGGCAACCCGGTGCGTACCGATGTGCTTGCGCTGCCTCTGCCGGAGCAGCGGCTGGTGGGGCGTCAGGGGCCGACCCGCGTTTTAGTGGTTGGCGGCTCGCAGGGCGCCCGCGTACTGAACCAGACTATGCCGCTGGTGGCCGGGAAGCTGAACGGCGCGGTAACCATCTGGCACCAGAGCGGTAAAGGCGCCCAGCAGACGGTACAGCAGGCGTACGCTGATGCCGGGCAGCCGCAGCATAAGGTGACCGAATTTATTGATGACATGGCGGCAGCATATGCCTGGGCCGACGTGGTGGTATGTCGTTCCGGCGCGCTGACGGTGAGCGAAATCGCCGCCGCAGGATTGCCGGCGCTGTTTGTGCCGTTTCAGCATAAGGATCGCCAGCAGTACTGGAACGCGCTGCCGCTGGAGAAAGCGGGAGCCGCGAAAATTCTCGAACAGCCCCAGTTCACGGTGGATGCCGTGGCGCAAACTCTGGCCGGCTGGGATCGTGAAACGCTGCTGGATATGGCGGAACGAGCGCGTAGAGCCTCGATTCCGGATGCTACCGAACGGGTAGCGGAAGAAGTGAGCGCTGCAGCACTGGCGCGCTAATCGCGGTGAATCTCACCGCCCGAATAGAGAAGTTGATGGCGTAAAGAATGAATACACAAGATTTGGCAAAACTGCGTTCCATAGTGCCCGAGATGCGTCGCGTCCGGCACATTCACTTTGTTGGCATTGGCGGTGCCGGTATGGGCGGTATTGCCGAAGTTTTGGCCAACGAAGGCTACCAGATTTCCGGCTCCGACCTGGCGCCGAATCCGGTTACGCAGCAGCTGGCTCAGCTTGGCGCCACTATCTATTTCAACCATCGCCCTGAAAACGTGCGCGATGCCAGCGTGGTGGTGGTTTCCAGCGCAATCTCTGCGGAAAACCCTGAGATTGTTGCCGCTCATGAAGCGCGTATTCCGGTTATCCGTCGCGCAGAGATGCTGGCGGAGCTGATGCGTTTTCGTCACGGCATCGCGATTGCCGGCACGCACGGTAAAACCACGACCACCGCGATGGTCTCGAGTATTTATGCGGAGGCCGGCCTCGATCCGACCTTCGTCAACGGCGGGCTGGTTAAGGCCGCTGGCGTGCACGCCCGTCTTGGGCACAGCCGCTATCTGATTGCGGAAGCGGATGAGAGCGACGCGTCGTTCCTGCATCTGCAGCCGATGGTGGCCATTGTGACCAATATTGAAGCCGATCACATGGATACCTACCACGGCGATTTTGAAAACCTGAAGCAGACGTTCGTTAACTTCCTGCACAACCTGCCGTTCTACGGACGCGCGGTGATGTGCGTGGACGATCCGGTCATTCGTGAACTGCTGCCGCGCGTTGGCCGCCAGACGACGACTTACGGGTTTAGCGACGATGCCGACGTGCGTATTGAAGAGTATCGCCAGCTTGGCGCGCAGGGCCATTTCCGCCTGGTGCGCCAGGACAAAGAGGTCATCCAGGTCACGCTAAACGCACCGGGTCGCCATAATGCCCTGAATGCGGCGGCGGCCGTGGCGGTGGCGACGGAAGAGGGCATTGAAGACGACGCGATCCTGCGGGCGCTGGAAGCCTTCCAGGGCACCGGCCGTCGCTTTGATTTCCTTGGCGAATATCCGCTGGCTGAGGTCAACGGTAAAAGCGGCAGCGCGATGCTGATTGATGATTACGGCCATCACCCGACGGAGGTGGATGCGACCATCAAGGCGGCCCGCGCCGGCTGGCCGGATAAAAATCTGGTGATGCTGTTCCAGCCGCACCGCTTTACCCGTACGCGCGATCTGTACGACGATTTTGCCAACGTGCTGACCCAGGTCGACGCGCTGCTGATGCTGGACGTCTACTCCGCCGGTGAAGCGCCGATCCCGGGTGCCGATAGCCGCTCCCTGTGCCGCACAATTCGCGGCCGCGGTAAAGTGGACCCGATTCTGCTTTCCGACCCGGCCCAGGCGGCCGAGATGCTGGCGTCCGTGCTGACCGGAAACGACCTGGTGCTGGTGCAGGGCGCGGGGAATATCGGAAAAATTGCCCGCCACCTGGCTGAAATCAAACTCATGCCGCATAAAGCGGAGGAGGAGCGCCGTGGCTGATAAGATCGCGGTTCTTTTCGGCGGGACCTCCGCCGAGCGAGAGGTGTCGCTCAACTCCGGCGCGGCGGTGCTTGCCGGCCTGCGTGAGGCGGGCGTTGACGCTCATCCTGTCGATCCCCGTGATGTCGACATTACCCAGCTAAAGCCGTTGGGTTTTAAGAAAGCGTTTATTGCTTTGCACGGTCGCGGTGGGGAAGATGGAACGTTGCAGGGCCTGCTGGAGCTGATTCAGCTGCCTTATACCGGCAGCGGCGTGATGGCTTCGGCGATCTCCATGGATAAAGTGCGCAGTAAATTACTGTGGCAGGGCGCGGGCTTACCCGTTGCTCCCTGGGTGGCGCTGACCCGTTCGCAGTTCAACGCGGGCCTTACTGCGGAGGTCGCGCAGCAGATTACGGCGCTTGGGCTGCCGCTGATTATTAAGCCGAGCCGTGAAGGTTCAAGCGTCGGCATGTCGAAAGTTAGCGAAAGCTGTGAATTACACAATGCATTGGCGCTGGCTTTTCAGCATGATGATGAAGTTCTGATTGAGAAATGGCTCAGTGGACCGGAATTCACCGTTGCTATCGTCGGTGAAGAAATTTTACCGTCAATTCGTATCCATGTGGCTGGAACCTTCTATGATTATGAGGCGAAGTATCTCTCTGATGAGACGCAATATTTCTGCCCTGGTTGTGAGGATCCTGCCCGCGAGTCAGAAATTCAGGCCCTGGTACTGAAAGCCTGGAATGTTCTCGGCTGTAGCGGCTGGGGACGGATTGACGTCATGCTGGACAGCGATGGCCAGTTTTATCTGTTGGAAGCGAATACTTCTCCTGGCATGACCAGCCATAGCCTGGTGCCGATGGCGGCGCGTCAGGCGGGGATGAGCTTCTCACAGCTTGTTGTTCGAATTTTGGACCTGGCGGGGTGATATGTCGCAGGCTGCGCTGAATACGCGGAACCACGAAGAAGAAGAGGAAATGTCTTCTTCGCGCCGAAGTAATGGAACTCGTCTGGCGGGGATTTTCTTCCTGCTGGCGGTGCTGTGTACCGTATTGGTCAGCGGGTGGATGGTTCTGGGCTGGATGGAAGACGCACAGCGTTTACCGCTGTCCAAGATGGTGGTAACCGGTGAGCGTCACTACACGCGTAATGACGATATTCGCCAGGCAATTCTGGCGCTGGGTTCTCCGGGAACCTTTATGACCCAGGATGTGAATATCATCCAAAGTCAGATTGAGCGCCTGCCGTGGATTAAACAGGCGAGCGTCAGAAAGCAGTGGCCGGACGAATTGAAGATTCATCTGGTTGAATATGTGCCGATTGCGCGTTGGAATGATCAGCATATGGTGGACGTAGAAGGTAATTCTTTCAGCGTCCCGGCGGATCGCACCAATAAACAGAATTTACCGATGCTGTATGGCCCGGAAGGCAGCGAGAACGAAGTGTTGCAAGGATATCGCGACATGGGGCAGGTGCTGGCAAAGGATAAATTCACGTTGAAAGTGGCGGCGATGACCGCGCGTCGCTCCTGGCAGCTGACGCTTAATAACGATATTAAGCTCAACCTTGGCCGAGGCGACACCATGAAACGTCTTCAGCGCTTTATGGAACTTTACCCGGTTCTTCAGCAGCAGGCGCAGACCGATGGCAAACGGATAAGCTACGTTGATTTGCGCTATGACTCGGGCGCGGCGGTAGGCTGGGTGCCTGCTCCCGCTGAGGAAACTAATCAACAACAGAATCAGGCACAGGCAGAACAACAATGATCAAGGCGACGGACAGAAAGCTGGTAGTTGGACTGGAGATTGGCACCGCGAAGGTTGCCGCTTTAGTAGGGGAAGTTCTGCCCGACGGCGTGGTTAATATCATTGGCGTGGGCAGCTGCCCATCGCGTGGTATGGATAAAGGCGGGGTTAACGACCTGGAATCCGTGGTGAAATGCGTACAGCGCGCCATTGACCAGGCCGAACTGATGGCTGATTGCCAGATTTCGTCAGTGTACCTGGCGCTTTCAGGTAAACATATTAGCTGTCAAAATGAAATTGGTATGGTGCCGATTTCAGAAGAAGAGGTGACGCTGGACGACGTTGAGAACGTGGTGCATACCGCCAAGTCGGTCCGCGTACGCGATGAGCATCGCGTACTGCACGTCATCCCGCAGGAGTACGCCATTGACTACCAGGAGGGGATTAAAAACCCGGTTGGCCTGTCTGGCGTCCGTATGCAGGCAAAAGTACATTTGATAACCTGCCATAACGATATGGCAAAAAATATTGTTAAAGCGGTGGAGCGCTGCGGTCTGAAAGTGGACCAGCTCATTTTCGCCGGTTTAGCGGCCAGTTATTCCGTGTTGACGGAAGATGAACGTGAGCTGGGCGTCTGCGTTGTGGACATCGGCGGTGGTACAATGGATATCGCCGTGTATACCGGCGGCGCGCTGCGTCATACCAAAGTGATCCCGTACGCGGGCAACGTGGTGACCAGCGATATCGCCTACGCCTTCGGTACGCCGCCGAGCGATGCCGAAGCGATCAAGGTGCGCCACGGTTGCGCGCTGGGCTCAATCGTCGGTAAAGACGAAAACGTCGAAGTTCCGAGCGTAGGCGGACGCCCGCCGCGCAGCCTGCAGCGTCAGACGCTGGCAGAGGTTATTGAGCCGCGTTATACCGAACTGCTCAACCTGGTCAATGAAGAGATCCTGCAGCTGCAGGAGCAGCTCCGCCAGCAGGGCGTGAAGCACCATCTGGCGGCGGGGATTGTGTTAACCGGCGGCGCGGCGCAAATTGAAGGCCTGGCCGCCTGTGCGCAGCGGGTGTTCCATACGCAGGTGCGTATCGGTGCGCCGCTGAACATTACCGGTTTAACGGATTATGCCCAGGAGCCGTACTATTCAACGGCGGTTGGGTTGCTGCACTACGGGAAGGAGTCTCATCTTAGTGGTGAAGCAGAAGTGGAAAAACGCGTAACTGCATCAGTTGGCTCGTGGATTAAGCGACTAAATAGCTGGCTGCGAAAAGAGTTTTAATTTTTTAAGAGAACGCAGAAAATTAGCGTTCTCAGGCGACAGGCACAAGACGGAGAGAAACTATGTTTGAACCAATGGAATTAACCAACGACGCGGTGATTAAAGTCATCGGCGTCGGTGGCGGCGGCGGTAATGCCGTAGAGCACATGGTGCGCGAGCGCATCGAGGGTGTGGAATTCTTCGCGGTGAACACCGACGCGCAGGCGCTGCGTAAAACGGCTGTTGGCCAGACTATTCAGATTGGTAGCGGTATTACCAAAGGTCTGGGCGCAGGCGCCAACCCGGAAGTCGGCCGCAATGCGGCGGATGAAGACCGTGAAGCGCTGCGTGCTGCTCTCGACGGCGCAGACATGGTGTTTATCGCGGCAGGTATGGGCGGCGGTACCGGTACCGGTGCGGCACCTGTGGTTGCAGAAGTGGCGAAGGATCTTGGTATCCTGACTGTTGCTGTTGTGACTAAGCCCTTCAATTTTGAAGGCAAAAAGCGTATGGCTTTTGCCGAGCAGGGGATCACCGAGCTCTCCAAGCACGTCGATTCACTGATCACTATCCCGAACGACAAGCTGCTGAAAGTTCTTGGCCGCGGTATTTCGCTGCTGGACGCCTTCGGCGCAGCAAACGACGTGCTGAAAGGCGCTGTGCAGGGTATCGCCGAGCTGATTACCCGTCCGGGTCTGATGAACGTCGACTTTGCTGATGTGCGCACCGTAATGTCCGAAATGGGCTACGCGATGATGGGCTCCGGCGTGGCGAGCGGTGAAGACCGTGCGGAAGAAGCGGCTGAAATGGCGATTTCTTCTCCGCTGCTGGAAGATATCGATCTGTCCGGCGCGCGCGGCGTTCTGGTCAACATCACCGCCGGCTTCGACCTGCGTCTGGATGAGTTCGAAACCGTAGGTAACACTATCCGCGCATTCGCATCGGATAACGCCACCGTGGTTATCGGTACTTCTCTGGATCCAGATATGAACGACGAGCTGCGCGTGACCGTTGTGGCGACCGGTATTGGCATGGACAAACGTCCGGAAATTACCCTGGTAACCAACAAGCAGGTTCAGCAGCCGGTAATGGATCGCTACCAGCAGCACGGTATGGCGCCGCTGAATCAAGAGCAGAAACCGGCAGCGAAAGTGGTGAACGACAATACGCCGCAAACCGCGAAAGAGCCGGATTATCTGGATATCCCGGCCTTCCTGCGTAAGCAGGCCGATTAAGAATTGGCTGGAAGTTGGGCATCAGCGCTCTTTGTGCTAAACTGCCCGTCCGAAAGTGTTATACACTTCGGTTGGATAGGTAACTTGGCGAGATTATACGATGATCAAACAAAGGACTCTTAAACGTATCGTTCAGGCGACTGGCGTCGGTTTGCATACCGGCAAGAAAGTCACACTGACGTTACGACCTGCGCCGGCAAATACCGGGGTCATCTATCGTCGCACCGACTTGAATCCACCGGTTGATTTTCCGGCTGATGCCAAATCTGTGCGTGATACCATGCTCTGTACTTGCCTGGTGAACGAGCATGACGTGCGGATTTCAACGGTCGAGCACCTGAATGCCGCACTGGCTGGCCTGGGCATTGACAACATTGTTATTGAAGTCGATGCGCCGGAAATCCCGATTATGGACGGCAGTGCTGCTCCGTTCGTTTATCTGCTGCTGGATGCCGGCATCGATGAACTGAACTGCGCCAAGAAATTTGTGCGCATTAAAGAGACCGTTCGCGTCGAAGATGGCGATAAGTGGGCTGAGTTTAAGCCGTACAATGGTTTTTCGTTGGACTTTACCATCGACTTTAACCATCCGGCGATTGACTCAAGCAACCAGCGCTATGCGATGAACTTCTCTGCTGATGCATTTATGCGCCAGATTAGCCGTGCGCGTACCTTCGGTTTTATGCGTGATATCGAATATCTGCAGTCCCGCGGCCTGTGCCTGGGCGGCAGCTTCGATTGTGCCATCGTTGTTGACGATTATCGCGTACTGAACGAAGACGGCTTACGCTTTGAAGATGAGTTTGTCCGCCACAAAATGCTGGATGCGATTGGTGACCTGTTTATGTGTGGTCACAATATCATCGGCGCATTCACGGCGTTCAAATCAGGTCACGCGTTGAATAACAAACTGCTGCAGGCCGTTCTGGCAAAACAGGAAGCCTGGGAGTATGTGACCTTCGAAGACGAAGCAGAAATGCCGCTGGCATTCCGTGCACCATCAATGGTTATGGCGTAAGCCTGACCATTCAGTAAAATCGACTGGTAACCTGGTACTCTCTCCGGCCAGGGAGCCAGTCGTTTTTCTTTTTTACCTCCCGGTTCTCATTTCACCCCGATTCAACCATCGCTGATGCCGCGCGTTCGCTGCTTAATTGACCGCTTTTACCTGCGCAAAGCTTTCATTCCTGCTGCCGTGGCGCGGTATTAATGGTAATATTTGGGCGCAAAATTATTTCCTGGGGTTGCTTCAACTAAAGGTAATGGACGTGAGTGGATTGCTGACGCGCTGGCGACAGTTTGGCAGACGGTATTTCTGGCCGCATCTCCTGTTGGGGATGGTCGCGGCTAGCTTTGGCCTGCCTGCGTTAAGCAATAGTCACGAAACGGCATCACCGGCGAAAGCAACGGCCAGCAGCCACACGCCGAATAAAGTTAATTTCTCCCAGCTTGCTCTGCTGGAAGCCAACCGCCGGCCAAACTTTACCGTCGACTACTGGCATCAGCACGCCATCCGCACGGTTATCCGTCATCTCTCATTTGCCATGGCGCCCCAGGCGCTGCCGGTTGCGGAAGAGTCTTCGCCGTTACAGGCGCAGCATCTGGCCCTGCTTGATACGCTCAGCGCGCTGCTGACGCAGGAAAGCAAACCGCCGGTCATTGTGCGTCAGGCGGCATATAACTCCTCCCATCGCGCTTTTTGCGTCTCCGCCTGGATTAGCCAGGTCACGGGGATACGCGCCGGACCCCAACGCCTCAGCTGAACTAAAAACGGATCATTCTATTTTTTGTGACTCCGCATCGCGGGGCGTTTGAGATTTTATTATGCTAATCAAATTATTAACTAAAGTTTTCGGTAGCCGTAACGATCGTACACTGCGCCGTATGCGCAAAGCTGTGACGCTAATTAACTCCATGGAACCTGCCATGGAGAAGCTCTCTGATGATGAGCTGAAGGCTAAAACAGAAGAGTTCCGCGCGCGTCTGGCAAAAGGCGAAAGCGTAGAAAGCCTAATCCCGGAAGCCTTTGCCGTGGTACGTGAAGCCAGTAAGCGCGTATTCGGTATGCGTCACTTTGACGTACAGCTGCTTGGCGGCATGGTGCTCAACGAGCGCTGCATCGCAGAAATGCGTACCGGTGAAGGTAAAACGCTGACCGCTACCCTCCCGGCCTACCTGAACGCACTGTCCGGTAAAGGCGTGCACGTCGTGACCGTCAACGACTACCTGGCGCAGCGTGATGCTGAAAACAACCGTCCGCTGTTTGAGTTCCTCGGTATGACCGTCGGTATCAACATGTCGGGCCTGCCTGCTCCGGCCAAGCGTGAAGCTTACGCCGCCGATATCACCTACGGCACCAACAACGAATACGGCTTCGACTATCTGCGCGATAACATGGCGTTCAGCCCGGAAGAGCGCGTACAGCGTAAGCTGCACTATGCGCTGGTGGATGAGGTTGACTCCATTCTTATCGATGAAGCGCGTACGCCGCTGATCATTTCCGGCCCGGCTGAAGACAGCTCGGAAATGTACAAGAAAGTGAACAAGATCATTCCTCACCTGGTGCGCCAGGATAAAGAGGACTCCGACACCTTTACCGGTGAAGGCCACTTCTCGGTAGACGAGAAGGCGCGTCAGGTGAACCTGACCGAACGCGGTCTGGTGCTGATTGAAGAACTGCTGGTCAACGAAGGCATTATGGATGAAGGCGAATCTCTGTATTCACCGACTAACATTATGCTGATGCACCACGTGACAGCGGCGCTGCGCGCCCACGTGCTCTTTACCCGCGACGTTGACTACATCGTAAAAGATGGCGAAGTTATTATCGTCGATGAGCACACCGGTCGTACCATGCAGGGTCGTCGCTGGTCAGACGGTCTGCACCAGGCCGTCGAAGCCAAAGAAGGCGTTGATATCCAGAACGAGAACCAGACGCTGGCGTCCATCACCTTCCAGAACTACTTCCGTCTGTACGAGAAGCTGGCGGGGATGACCGGTACTGCGGATACCGAAGCTTTCGAATTCAGCTCTATCTATAAGCTGGATACCGTCGTGGTACCGACCAACCGTCCGATGATCCGTAAGGATATGGCGGATCTGGTCTATATGACCGAAGCAGAAAAAATTCAGGCGATCATCGAAGATATCAGAGAGCGTACTGCCGCCGGCCAGCCGGTTCTGGTGGGTACGATTTCTATCGAAAAATCAGAAGTGGTTTCGCAGGAACTGACCAAAGCGGGCATCAAGCACAATGTCCTGAACGCCAAGTTCCACGCCAGCGAAGCGGATATCGTGGCTCAGGCCGGCTACCCGGCTGCGGTCACCATCGCCACCAACATGGCCGGTCGTGGTACGGATATCGTGCTGGGCGGCAGCTGGCAGGCGGAAGTCGCCGCACTGGAAGATCCGACGCCAGAGCAGATCGCCCAGATCAAAGCCGACTGGCAGGTGCGTCACGAAGCGGTGCTGGCCTCCGGTGGTTTACACATTATCGGTACCGAGCGTCATGAGTCTCGCCGTATCGATAACCAGCTGCGCGGCCGTTCAGGTCGTCAGGGCGATGCCGGTTCTTCTCGTTTCTATCTGTCGATGGAAGATGCCCTGATGCGCATCTTTGCCTCTGACCGCGTGTCGGGCATGATGCGTAAGCTGGGGATGAAGCCGGGCGAAGCGATTGAACACCCGTGGGTCACCAAAGCGATCGCCAACGCGCAGCGTAAGGTTGAAAGCCGCAACTTTGATATTCGTAAGCAGCTGCTGGAATATGATGACGTGGCTAACGATCAGCGTCGCGCCATCTACAGCCAGCGTAACGAACTGCTGGACGTATCTGATGTTAGCGAAACCATCAACAGCATTCGCGAAGACGTTTTCAAAACGACTATCGATGCGCACATTCCGCCGCAATCTCTGGAAGAAATGTGGGATATCGAAGGTCTGCAGGAACGCCTGAAAAACGACTTCGATCTCGAGCTGCCGCTCAAAGAGTGGTTGGACAAAGAGCCTGAACTGCATGAAGAAACTCTGCGCGAGCGTATTCTGCAGAGCGCGGTAGAAACCTATCAGCGTAAAGAAGAAGTCGTGGGTACCGAAATGATGCGTCATTTCGAAAAAGGCGTGATGCTGCAGACCCTGGACTCCCTGTGGAAAGAGCATCTGGCGGCGATGGACTACCTGCGTCAGGGTATCCATCTGCGCGGCTACGCGCAGAAAGATCCGAAGCAGGAATACAAGCGTGAATCGTTCTCGATGTTTGCAGCGATGCTTGAATCCCTGAAGTATGAAGTGATCAGCACCCTGAGCAAGGTGCAGGTGCGGATGCCGGAAGAAGTTGAAGCAATGGAGCAGCAGCGTCGCGAAGAGGCGGAGCGCCTGGCGCAGATGCAGCAGCTCAGCCATCAGGATGACGATGCCCTGGCCGCAGCCGCATTGGCTGAGGAAACCGGCGAGCGTAAGGTTGGCCGCAACGATCCTTGCCCGTGTGGTTCCGGTAAAAAATATAAGCAGTGCCATGGTCGTCTGAGCTAAGCTCAGAGAATAAAAATAAAGGCGCAGATATCTGCGCCTTTTTTATGGAATTAACGCAATGAAAATACTGCAAATCTCCGTTGGCATCATCCGTAACCCGCAGGGTGAAATCTTTATTACCCAGCGCGCCGCCGATGCGCATATGGCAAATAAGCTCGAGTTTCCCGGTGGCAAAATTGAAGCGGGAGAGTCGGCCGAGCAGGCGCTGGTGCGCGAGCTACAGGAAGAGGTTGGCATTACGGTACGCGCGTCCAGCCTGTTTGATAAGCTGGAGTATCAGTTCCCTGACCGGCATATCACGCTGTGGTTCTGGCTGGTTGACGACTGGGAGGGTGAACCCTGGGGTAAAGAGGGGCAGCCGGGACGCTGGATTGCCCAGCGGGCGCTGCTGGCCGAGGAGTTTCCGCCAGCCAACGAACCGATTATCAGCAAATTAGTGCACGCCGCCCGCTGAGAAAATGGCCCGGACAGGACGCAAGGTCATCTCCGGGATTTTCTGCCGACGCGGCGCTACTGCTGCTGTTCGCTCCAGTCATCGGTATCGGACAGGTCGCCTGCGCTGGGAATGCGTTTTTCTTCCGCAGCCCACTCACCTAAATCAATCAGCTGGCAGCGTTTTGAGCAAAATGGCCGAAACGGGCTGTGCTCATTCCAGACCACATTTTTACCGCAGGTCGGGCAGTTAACGATTGTCTCTTTTGACATCTTTCCTCCTTAACAACAGGCCAGTTCAAAATCAAAGCGCTCGGGGACGATACCGAGTTCGCTGTCCAGTGGGAGAAAGCGAATGGCAAAGCGGCTTTTATGGCCAGAAATTTGCGGATACAGCTGGCTGGCAAGATCGAGGCGTAAGCGCAGCAGATCGGCATCATCGCCGTTATCCTGATAAAAACCGTTGAGGCTGGTTTGCTTGCGAAAGGGCGCAGAGTTGCGGATCAAATCGAGGATCAGCACCAGCGCCTGAGTGAGCGGCTGCAGGCTCGCTAACCATTTGCCAACCTGCTCGTCGCGATACTCCTGAGGCATATGCAGCCAGATATGCAGCGTGGGGAGATCGAAACTGCAGCAGCCTCCCGGAATGCTCAGTCGCTGGCGAACCAGCGCAATTAAACGATCCTCTCGCAGGAATTGACCGATGCGCGGGGCGGACATCAGCGCGCTGCCGGCGTGCTTCAGCTGTTGGCGCAACTCGTCAATACGCCCGCGGTCGACGCCCGGCACTTCTGCCCAGGACTGCAGTTTACGCTGCTGCCGCTCGAGCTCTTTGAGCAGATCCGTCCGCACCTCGCCGCGTTCGAGAACGTCCAGCAGATCGCCCGTATTGCGGAAGAAGTGGAGCGCATCCGAGTAGGTGGCGATCGTCGGGTGCACGGAGAGCTGTTGAATCAAAAACTCAATACGCAGCCAGGTGCGCATTTTCTCATTGAGGGGATGTTCAAATAGAACAGGGGTATGCATTACGATTTTTCCTGTGAGGCGGCCTGCGATGCCAGCATTAGATACTTTTCGTGCAGGCGGGCGACATCCGATGCGATGGCATCCGGAGGGCCCATATTTTCAATGACATCATCCGCAGCGGCGAGGCGTTGTTCACGCGTGGCCTGGGCGGCGAGAATGCGTTCTGCGTGCTCACGGCTGACCCGATCGCGCAGTATGGTTCGCGCTATTTGCGTCTCTTTTGCAACATCGACGACCAGCACGCGGTCGGCGTTGGCGACGAGATTGTTTTCGACCAACAGGGGAACGACCCAGAGAACATAAGGAGAGGACGCCGCCTGCATTTGACGGCGGGTTTCCTGCTGAATGAGCGGGTGCAGCAGCGCGTTCAGCCAGGTTTTATCCTCGGCGTGAGCGAAGATACGTTCCCGCAGGCTGCGGCGGTTCAGCGTGCCGTCATCGTTAATCATCTGTTGGCCGAAACGAGCGGCAATTGCCAGTAGTGCAGGGGTTCCAGGCTCGACCACCTGACGGGCGATAACGTCGGCGTCAATCACGTTAACGCCGAGGTGAGAGAATGCATCGGCTACGGTGCTTTTACCGCTACCGATGCCGCCCGTTAACGCTACCGTATACCTCATATACCCCGTTCCTGAAACTGACCATATACACATTGACTTTTCAGCAGCGCCCGCGCTTCACGAGCCGTGACTCTGCGGTGGGTGTCCCGTCAGGCTGCTTCGAGCCGAAAGAGACTTTTACGACGAATACTGGATTGCTTTGTACATATAAATCAAATGGTTAAAAATAACGCTCTGGCCGTTGATTGTCGCGATCGCGCTTTCCTCAATCCACCAGGTAAATTTGTACGATTGTAGCGTAAAAAAAGTGAAAATCGCAGTCTTGCGCAGTCATGATTCGTGCGTATGATAACGTCACTGGAGTTGTGCTCTCACAATAATGCAATTAACCCCAGGAATTCGCACATGCGTATTGAAGAAGATCTGAAGCTTGGTTTTAAAGACGTTCTTATCCGCCCCAAGCGCTCTACCCTCAAAAGTCGTTCTGATGTTGAACTGGAACGTGAATTCACTTTTAAACATTCTGGCCTCTCCTGGTCCGGCGTGCCGATCATCGCCGCGAATATGGATACCGTCGGTACCTTTGGCATGGCAAAAGCGCTGGCCTCATTCGGGATCCTGACTGCCGTACATAAGCACTACACCGTAGAAGAGTGGCGCAGCTTTGTGCAGACCACCTCTGCCGATGTGCTGAAGTACGTCATGGTTTCTACCGGTACGTCGGATGTTGATTTCGAAAAAACCAAACAGATCCTGACACAGAACCCGCAGCTCGGCTTCGTTTGTATTGATGTGGCAAACGGTTATTCCGAGCATTTTGTGCAGTTCGTGGCGAAGGCGCGCGAAGCCTGGCCGCTGAAAACGATCTGTGCGGGTAACGTCGTGACCGGCGAAATGTGCGAAGAGCTGATTTTGTCCGGCGCGGATATCGTGAAGGTCGGCATTGGCCCGGGTTCCGTTTGTACTACCCGCGTGAAAACCGGCGTTGGCTACCCGCAGCTCTCTGCGGTTATCGAATGCGCCGATGCGGCCCATGGCCTTGGCGGCCAGATCGTCAGCGACGGCGGGTGCACCACGCCGGGCGACGTAGCGAAAGCCTTCGGCGGCGGCGCTGATTTCGTCATGCTGGGCGGTATGCTGGCAGGTCACGAAGAGAGCGGCGGCACCGTTGTTGAAGAGAACGGCGAGAAGTTTATGCTGTTCTACGGGATGAGCTCCGAATCCGCGATGACCCGTCACGTTGGCGGCGTTGCGCAGTACCGCGCGGCGGAAGGTAAAACCGTTAAGCTGCCGCTGCGCGGCCCGGTTGAGAACACCGCCCGCGATATTCTCGGCGGCCTGCGCTCTGCCTGCACCTATGTTGGTGCTTCCCGCCTGAAAGAGCTGACCAAACGCACGACCTTTATTCGCGTACAGGAACAAGAGAACCGCGTGTTCAACAGCCTGTAGTGCCGCTTGCTGGCGCACCTCCTGCGCCAGCCGCTATCCCCCCATTCCGCTAATGGCGTCGCCCAGATGAAAAATGGGTAAATACATCGCCACCACCAGGATGCCAACGACGGCGCCGGTTATCAGCAGCAGCATCGGTTCCAGCAGCGTGGCCAGGCCCTCTGCCTGGCGGTGCGTGCGCTCGCTATGATGGCGGGCCAGGTTCTCTAGCATGATATCCAGCGACCCTGAAGCCTCACCGGTGCGGATGAGCTGCAGGCAGAGCGGGGTAAATCCTTCACTGTTCGCCAGCGCCTGCCAGATGGCGGTCCCACGGGCAATCTGCGTATTAACCTGATGGATTCTTTGGCGCCAAAGCGGGCAGCTTAGCGTCTCTTCTACGCTCTCCAGACCCTGCATAAAGCTGATGCCGGCGCTCTGCGTGAGGGTTAAAACGGTAAATATCTGGCTGAGCCGCTGTCCGCCTATTAGCTTTCCGACTACCGGCAAAGCGTGAAGCAGCTTTTGTCGCCGGAGTAGCCACGAGCGGCGACGATGGGCCAGCCGGTTGAGGAGAAACGGCAGTATCGCCATCAGCAGCAGCTGTGGCCAGCGGCTGCTCAGGCCTTCTCCGGCGCTTATCACCACTTTGGTCAGCAGAGGGAGCGGCGTGTTGAACGTCTGGTAAATAGCGGCAAACTCCGGCAGGACAAAGGTGAGCATACCCATTACCACCAGCAGCGCCAGCAGCAGAACGATCAGCGGATAGCGCAGCGCCTTTTTGACCTTTTCGCTCAGCTGCAGCTGTTCCTGCTGCTGGCGAGCCAGATGAAAGCAGCACAGATCCAGCTTACCGGTAAGCTCCCCGGTGCGGATCATCGCCAGATAGAGCGGAGGAAACGCCTGCGGCCATCTTTCCAGCGCGCTGGAAAGCGAGATGCCCTGCGCGAGATCCTGAGCCAGGGTTCGCAGCAGCGCCTGCCACTGCGCGCCCGTCTGCTGCTGCGCCAGCAGCTCCAGTCCCTCGGCGAGCGGCAGTCCCGCCTGCAGGAGAGTCGCCAGCTGGTGGATAATCTGGCCGCTGTAGCGCGGATGCCAAAGCGCGCTGCGTACCGTGCAGCGGCGGAGCGCGAGGGGGATAATTCGTTCATGCTGCAGCGCCTGCATCACCTCCTGGCGGGAGCTTTTCCATAGCGAGCCGTGACAGAGCGATCCTTTAGGATCAAGCCCGCGCCAGCGCCAAAGGCGTTCAGTCGCCATGGGGGAGCCCCAGCACGCGGACCACCTCTTCAAAGCAGGTCAGACCCTGCTCAATGGCCAGGCAGCCGCTTTCAAACAGCGTCGTCATTCCGGCCTCACGCGCCAGGGCCTCAATTTCCACCGCGCCCAGCCCCCGGGAAATAGCCTGCTGCAGCGCGGTGCCTATTGGTAGCACCTCAAATAGCGCCAGGCGCCCATAGTAGCCGTGATAGCAGTGCCGACAGCCCGTCGCCTGCCAGCGGGGCAGCCGACGCGGCCACAGGCTGTGCGGCACGTCAATGCCGCCTTCAGCCTCCCGGCGGCAGTGCGGGCAGAGCCTGCGCACCAGGCGCTGCGCAATGACCAGCGATAGCGCGGATGAGAGCATCCAGCAGGCGATCCCCATCTGCTGCAGGCGAATAAGCGTTTCGCTGGTCGAGTTGGTGTGCAGCGTTGAGAGCACGAGGTGTCCGGTTTGCGCCGCTTTGATAGCAATTTCTGCGGTTTCCGCATCGCGGATTTCGCCGACCATAACAATGTCCGGATCCTGACGCAGCAGCGCGCGCAGAACGCTGTTAAAGGTTAAGCCGGAGCGCGGGTTGATCTGCGTTTGATTCATGCCGGCGATGGGGATTTCCAGCGGGTCCTCCACGCTGCAGATATTAACCTCATCGCGGTTTCGCTTCTGCAGGGCGCTGTAGAGCGTGATGGTCTTACCGCTGCCGGTTGGGCCGGTGACCAGCAGCAGCCCCTGGGGCTGATTGAGCGCCGAAACAAAGGCGGCAAGCTGCTCTGGGGAGAGGCCGAGCGCCTCCAGGTCCAGCGCCTGTTCCACCTGATGCAGCAGGCGCAGAACGATTTTCTCACCGTAGCGACAGGGCAGGGTGGCGATGCGAAATGAGACCGATTGTCCCGAGAGCGTCTGAGTAAACTGACCGTCCTGCGGCAGGCGGTGTTCGGCAATATCAAGGTTCCCGAGCACCTTAAGCCGCGCCGTTATCGGCAGCGCCAGTTCGGCGGCGAGCGGCGCAAGCGGATGGAGCACCCCATCGACCCGCAGGCGTATGCGCAGGCTATTTTCGCCAGGCTCGACGTGGATATCAGATGCGCGCTGGCGCAGCGCCTGCTCGAGAATCTGATTAACCTGGTCGATGATGCCGGTCGGTGCTTCGCCGCTGGCGGCAGATGGCCCGGGCTGTGCGGACGACTGCAGGCGCTGATTCATTTTATCCTGGTTCCAGCACTCGATATCGATCCGCTTTTGCGTGGCAAAGCGCAGCGCTTCCATCAGCTCAGGCGGTGGAGAGTCTACGACCGCGATGGAGAGGGTTTGCTCATCGCTGTTAAGCAGCAGGGCATGGTAGCGCTGGCAGAGGGCGATCAATTTTTCGGCTTTCATCGCGGTGGCCTCAGTTAAAGCGGAAGACGTCTTCACACGCCTGCTTGAGCGCGCCGCCGCTGGCGATGTTGCACTCTCTTTGCCAGCCGGTAATGCCATTTGCTCTATCCCAGCCCGGCGTCATGGTGACGCGTAGCCCGTTGAGGCTCTCCTGCCCGCTAAGCGTGACGACGCCTTGAGCCACGGTCAGGGCGGAAACGTAGCGCGTGGTGGCGGGCGCGGGAATGCCGTTGCTGCCGCCGTCGCAGCTTGCGAGGCCGCCGTGCTCAAGGGCGCAGAGCTCCACCGCCGTGCGGTAGGGAATAAAGGTTTGCAGCACATCGGTAAGCGCCGCCTTGCGCAGATAGTTCTGGTAGGCGGGAATGCCGATGGCGCTGAGAATGGCGATAATGCCAATCACCACCATGAGTTCGATAAGGGTAAAGCCGCGTTGTTTGTCCATCGTTTGCTCCTTATTAGCGTCGGGAGCACTGTGGCGGTCTGCGGGGAGGATGACGAGCGGTAAATGAGCGCTCAGGAAGCGGCTTCCCGGGCTTTTTCTACTTATTACAGGGTGAGAGCAAAGCGCTGAGATCGCGCTCGCAAAGCGTGCGCCCCGGCAGGCGATGCGTGCCGGGGCGGAGCGTTAACGAAAACGCATCGACAGGTCGAGCGCGCGGACGTGCTTAGTCAGGGCGCCAACGGAGATGTAATCGACACCGGTTTCGGCATATTCACGGATCGTCTCGAAGGTGACGTTGCCGGAGACTTCCAGCGCGGCCTGGCCGCTGGTGCGCTTCACCGCTTCGCGCATCAGGTCCGGGGTGAAGTTATCGAGCATGATGATATCGGCCCCGGCCTTCAGGGCTTCATCCAGCTCATCAAGGGACTCAACCTCAACTTCTACCGGCACGTCCGGATGCAGCCAGAAGGCCTTCTCGACGGCCTGGCGCACGGAGCCGGAGGCGATAATGTGGTTCTCTTTGATCAGGAAGGCATCGAACAGCCCCAGGCGGTGGTTTGCGCCGCCTCCGCACAGGACGGCGTATTTCAGCGCGGTGCGCAGGCCGGGCAGCGTTTTACGGGTATCGAGCAGCTGGGTTTTGGTACCCGCCAGCAGATCCACGTAGCGGCGCACCTCGCTGGCGACCCCGGATAGGGTCTGCACGAAGTTCAGCGCGGTGCGCTCGCCGGTCAGCAGCAGGCGGGACGGGCCCTGCAGCTCAAACAGCGGCTGATCCGCCTTGACCGCATCGCCATCGTCAACCAGCCAGGTGACGCTGACGTCATCGCCGGCCAGCTGAATAAAGACCTCTTCCACCCAGCGCTTGCCGCAAAATACGCCGTCTTCGCGGGTAATGACCACCGCGTGCGAACGTGCGCTTTCCGGCAATAATTGCGCGCTAATATCGTTGTTAGCGTCAACTTCGCCGCCTAAATCTTCGCGCAGGGACTGGGCTACGGCATCGGTAATATCGAGGTTAATACGTTCCAGCAGCGCGTCACGGCGGCGGTCGGGGTTGTAGCGACGAGGCGACATGATAAAGCTCCAGATAGATAAGATTCAGCAGTGGGAAACATGCTAACCTGAACGGCGTTTCTACACCATATACTCTTCATCCTTCAGGCTATTGCAGCGTTGGCGTGCCTGCGCTGGAGAGGTTGAGGCGCGGCGCCTGCTCCTTTGCTAAAGGGCGGGCAGGTCGAAATAGCGGATGGCGCATTTTCCGCCGCCGGCTGCGGCGATCGGTTCCGAACGAATTTGTGTATGATAATCGGCATCCCTGGGCCATGGGCGGCCCGGGAGCATGCGTTAGTGAAAGGAGACTCCGCAATGCAGTTGAACGGAGGATGGCTGGTGGGCGCGCGTCGGGTTCCTTCGCCGCACCATGATTGCCGCCCGGATGATGAAACCCCCTCTCTGCTGGTGGTGCATAATATTAGCCTGCCGCCGGGTGAATTTGGCGGCCCGTGGATTGATGCTCTGTTCAGCGGTACGCTCGATCCCAACGCGCATCCCTATTTTGCCGGGATCGCTCAGCTGCGGGTTTCGGCGCATTGTCTGATTCGCCGCGATGGTGAAATCGTGCAGTATGTGCCTTTCGATAAGCGCGCGTGGCATGCCGGCGTATCCTGCTATCAGGGGCGCGAGCGCTGCAACGACTTCTCTATTGGTATTGAGCTGGAAGGTACGGATACGCTGGCTTATACCGAGGCGCAGTATCAGCAGCTGGCCGCGATTACGCGGCTGCTGACCGCGCTGTATCCGGCCATCGCTGAAAACATGACCGGCCATAGCGATATCGCGCCGGTGCGTAAAACGGATCCCGGCCCGGCGTTTGACTGGGCAAAATTTCGCGGTCTGCTGACCGCTTCGTCAGATAAGGAGATGCCATGACGTTGTTTTCTACGCTGCTGGTTCTCATCGCCGAACGCCTGTTTAAGCTGGGCGAGCACTGGCAGCTCGATCATCGCCTCGAGGTCCTGTTCCGTCGCGTGAAGCACTTCTCGCTTTTCGGCACGCTGCTGATGGCGGCGGTGGCGATGGTCGCGGTATACATTATTCAGCGCCTGTTGCACGGCGTGCTGTTTAACGTTCCGCTGCTGGTGTTCTGGATCCTGCTTGGCCTGCTATGCATTGGCGCCGGCAAAGTCCGCCTGCACTATCACGCCTACCTGAAGGCCGCTTCCCGCAACGATAAGCATGCCTGCGACGCGATGGCCAGCGAGCTGACGCTTATCCACGGCGTCCCGCCGGGCTGCGACAATCGCGAATACCTCAGCGAACTGCAGAATGCGCTGCTGTGGATCAACTACCGCTACTACCTTGCGCCGCTGTTCTGGTTTGTGGTCGGCGGGCCGTGGGGCCCGATCACGCTGATTGGCTACAGCGTTCTGCGCGCATGGCAGTCGTGGCTGGCCCGCTATCAAACGCCGCACCACCGTTTACAGTCAGGAATTGACGGCATTTTGCACGTCGTGGACTGGGTGCCAGTGCGGCTGGTTGGCGTGGTTTACGCGCTGGTTGGTCACGGGGAGAAGGCGCTACCCGCCTGGTTCGCCTCGCTGGGCGATCGCCATTCGTCGCAGTATCAGGTGCTAACGCGTCTGGCGCAGTTCTCGCTTGCCCGCGAGCCGCATGTCGACAAGGTCGAGACGCCAAAGGCCGCCGTCTCAATGGCCAAGAAAACGTCGCTGGTGGTGGTGGTGATTATGGCCCTGCTGACGATTTACGGCACGCTGATTTAAGCGCCCGCCCGGCGGCGGGCGCGACGCTTAGTCTGTATCCGCAGGCGGGATGCCAAAATCAGGCATCCCGTTTTCTTGCCAGACGATCCGCTTCAGCCGCGTATGGCGATTAGGGTCGTACAGCGGGTCGCCTTCAATTTCGGTGTAGTTTCGCGCGTGATACACCAGCACGTCTTCCCCTTCCTCCGTTTGCGTAAAGGCGTTGTGCCCGGGACCATACTGGCGGTTCGCATCGCTGGTGCAAAACACCGGCTGCGGTGATTTATGCCAGTTCTCCGGCCGCAGCGGGTCGGCCTGACGGTCGATCCACAGCAGCCCCATGCAGTAGTTCTCATCCGTGGCGCTGGCGGAATAGCTCACGAACAGCTTGTCCTCATGAAACAGCGCCGCCGGGCCCTCGTTCACCAGAAAGCCGCGGCACTCCCAGTCAAACTCCGGCTTACTCAGCATCACGGGATCGCCTTTCAGCGTCCATGGGTTTTCCAGCTCTGCCAGATACAAATTCGAGTTGCCGTCGATATGCGGGGCCTTTTGCGCCCAGAGATACCACTGCTTTCCCTGATGACGGAAGGTGGTGGCATCCAGCGCAAAGGTGTCAAAGGGGGTTTTCACCCGGCCTTTTTCTCTCCACCTGCCGGTCAGCGGATCGCCGTCATCGCATTCAAGCACGAACATGCGGTGCTGGAACATGCCCAGCGCGTCGAGATCGTGGGTGTGGGTCGCCGCGAAGTAGATGTACCATTTCCCGTCAATTTCATGCAGTTCCGGCGCCCAAATCAGCTGGCTCATCGGGCCGCTTTCCGGCTTGCGCCAGACGACCACCGGCGGCGCCTCGCGCAGGCCCTCCAGCGTGGCGGCGCGGCGGATCTCCAGCCGGTCATACTCCGGGACCGAAGCAATAAAATAGTAGTGCTGCCGATGGCGCAGAATAAACGGGTCCGCGCGCTGTTCAATAAACGGATTCGGCCAGTTGTTCATCAGGCTTTCCTTATCTGTTCGCTGGTTTTGAGGTCCTGAAGTTCGTTCAGCTCGCCGTAGTTGACGCGGCGCTTCTCGAGGTCGGCCTGGATTTGGCTCATAAACTCGCGATTCACTTTTAGCATCCTCACCACCCCTGCGGTCAGCAGATAGCCAATGCCCGGAATAATGCTGAACAGCAGGATAATGCCGTTTACGGCGGAGGCGCTTTGCTCTTTGGCACCGGAATCATAGCCGTACCAGGAGAGCAGGAAGCCGACCATCGCCCCGGCTACCGCCAGCCCAACCTTCAGGAAGAAGAGGTTGCCGGAGAAGCTAATGCCGGTGATGCGTTTGCCGGTTTTCCACTCGCCGTAGTCATCAACGTCGGCCATCAGCGACCAGTGCAGCGGCGATGGGATCTGATGGAGGATGTTAAGCAGGAAGTAGAGCACCATAATCATCGTGGTGGCGTGCGGGTCGAAGAAGTAGAAGGCGCAGGAGAAGATAGCCAGCACGATGTTGGTCCAGAAAAATACCTGCAGCTTGCACCAGCGGTCGGTCAGCACCTTTGCCAGCATACTGCCGATCATCATCCCGACGACGCCGAGGCTAATAAACAGGGTCGCGAAGTGGGTGCTTTGCTGCATCACCCAGGTGACGTAATACATGGTGGCGGCCATACGGATAAAGCCCGGACAGACGTTGCACAGCGTCAGCAGCAGAATGCGCACCCACTGGTCATTTTTCCAGACGTCTTTGAAATCCTTCTTCAGTTCGTCATTGGTTTGTACCGCCGGACGCACGCGCTCACGTACCGTGGCGAAACAGAATAAAAACATGCACATGCCGATAAGCGCCAGCACGGTCATCGCCATCTGGTAGCCTTTGGCTTTATCGGCGCCGCCGAACCAGTCCGCCATCGGCAGGAGCGTTAACGACAGCAGCAGCGTGGCAATCCCGACCATCACAAAGCGGTAGGACTGGCAGGCAACGCGCTCCCTGGGGTCATTAGTAATGACGCTGCCCAGCGAGCAGTAGGGAATATTGATGGCGGTATAGGTCAGCGAGAGCAGGAAGTAGGTGACGAAGGCATAGATAACCTTGCTGTTATACGTCCACTCGGGCGTGGTGAACATCAGGACGCTAAACAGGGCGTAGGGGAAGGCTATCCACAGCAGCCACGGGCGAAAGCGGCCATATTTGCTGCGGGTGCGGTCGGCCATCGCGCCCATGATGGGGTCGGTCACGGCGTCAATAACGCGCACCGAGAGCAGCAATACGCCGACCAGCGCCGGAGCAAGGCCGAATATATCGGTATAAAAATAGTTAACAAACAGCATGATGGCGCCGAAAATGATGTTACATCCGGCATCGCCCATCCCATAGCCAATCTTTTCTTTAACTGAAAGCTTATTGTCTGCCATCTGGAGATCCTCCCCGTTGCGGTATGGAAGGATTATTTGCTGATATGTTGTTAAATGCGTTGCAGTATCAGGTTAACGATATGGACAAAACGACTGATGCAGGGGAAGTGTGAGGTGGGTAACAGTGCTCTGTGCCCGCAACGATGCGGCGGGCACAGAGTTTGGAGATGTATTAATGTGCTTTTACGGCGCTGGCATTTCTCTGTTTGAGCAGGTAGCCGACGCCGAGAACGGCAATCCACACCGGGATCAGGTAGACGGAAATCGCCATGCCCGGGGTGATCAGCATGATGACCAGCACTGCGGCCATGAACAGCAGGCAGATCCAGTTACCGACCGGGTAGAACAGGGCCGGGAAGCGGGAAACCGCACCCTGCTGCTGCTTTGCCCGACGGAACTTAATGTGCGCCAGGCTGATCATCGCCCAGTTAATCACCAGGGCAGAGACAACCAGCGCCATCAGCAGACCAAACGCTGATTCAGGGGCGAGGTAGTTAATCAGCACGCATAGCGCGGTCACCACGGCGGAAACCAGGATGGTATTCACCGGTACGCCGCGCTTGTCGACGTTCATCAGCGCTTTCGGCGCGTTGCCCTGCTGGGCAAGGCCAAACAGCATCCGGCTGTTGCAGTAGACGCAGCTGTTATAGACCGACAGCGCGGCGGTCAGAACCACCACGTTCAGCGCGTTGGCAACGAAGGTATCCCCCAGCTCGTGGAAGATCAGCACAAACGGGCTGGTGTCTGCGGTCACGCGGGTCCACGGCAGCAGAGAGAGCAGTACCGCCAGCGAGCCCACATAAAAAATCAGAATACGGTAGATAACCTGATTGGTGGCTTTGGGAATGCTCTGCTCCGGGTTATCCGCTTCCGCCGCGGTGATCCCGACCAGCTCCAGGCCGCCAAACGAGAACATGATGATGGCCATCATCATCACCAGCCCGGTGAAGCCGTGCGGCAGGAAGCCGCCCTGATCCCACAGGTTACGAACGGTTGCCTGCGGGCCGCCGTTGCCGCTGAACAGCAGCCAGCCGCCGAACAGAATCATCGCCACAACGGCAACGACTTTAATAATGGCGAACCAGAACTCCATCTCGCCGAAGACCTTCACGTTGGTGAGGTTGATGGCGTTAATGGCAACGAAGAAGATAGCTGCCGAAACCCAGGTTGGGATCTCGGGCCACCAGAACTGGACGTATTTTCCGACCGCGGTCAGTTCCGCCATGGCGACCAGAACGTACAGCACCCAGTAGTTCCAGCCGGAGGCAAAGCCGGCAAAACCGCCCCAGTACTTATAGGCGAAATGACTGAATGAGCCTGCCACCGGCTCTTCCACAACCATCTCACCGAGCTGGCGCATAATCAGAAAAGCAATAAAACCGGCGATGGCATAGCCAAGGATAATACCGGGACCTGCTGACTGGATAACGGACGCGCTGCCCAGAAACAGGCCGGTACCGATAGCGCCGCCCAGAGCAATAAGCTGTATATGGCGGTTTTTCAGGCCGCGCTTTAGCCGCTCGCCTTGCTGTTGACCTTCCATCATGAAACCTCGTGTGTGGTTATTTTGCGTTTACGCTTCATCCTTCAGGCTGTTGCTTTAGTGTCGGTCCCTGCCAGATAGCATAGCTATCCCTATTACTGAGAGTTGATGACCAGCCCTGTTATGCGTGATTTAGCGTCGACATTATTGTGTTGTGTAATTATGAAATTCCGTTTCTGTATTAATTTCTTTACGCAAGGCGAAATATAAAATCACTAAAAGGCCTTTTGTATCATGGAGAATAGTGATAAGTGCGGGCGAATGCACCTGCTTTATGAAGGGATGATGACGAAGCGAACAAAAAGAAACCATTTGTAAATAGGGCTGCGATGGGCGCCTTTAACCCTTAATGACTAACCATGCAATAAAACTGAATATAAAGACGCATTTTGGCCTGTTGAATCGGTTCAGATAGCCTGTTTTACGTTTCATAAAAGTTAACGCTACCTCCAACGGGGTAAAGACATCATTTGTGAGAAGTTACAATTCTGAAATGTTATTTCTGTAAGGTTGTTAAAATATGCCGGGTTTACTGATTTCAATCAAAACCTGTATGGACAGAAGGTGAATACTTTGTTACTTTACCGCTACGAACTGCGAATTGGTAAGACCAATTGACTCCGGGCTAATGGCAGAGACAGGGAATATGGCCTACAGCAAAATCCGCCAACCAAAACTATCTGATGTGATCGAGCAGCAGCTAGAGTTTTTAATCCTTGAGGGGACGTTGCGCCCCGGTGAAAAACTCCCGCCTGAACGCGAACTGGCTAAACAGTTCGACGTTTCCCGTCCCTCGCTGCGTGAGGCGATTCAACGCCTCGAAGCCAAGGGCCTGTTGCTTCGTCGCCAGGGCGGTGGAACTTTTGTACAGAGCAGCCTGTGGCAGAGCTTCAGCGACCCGCTGGTAGAGCTCCTGTCCGATCACCCTGAATCCCAATTCGATCTGCTGGAAACCCGTCACGCGCTTGAAGGCATCGCGGCTTATTACGCGGCGCTGCGCAGCAATGATGCTGACCGCGAACGTATTCGCGAGCTGCATCAGGCTATTGAACGGGCTCAGCAGTCCGGCGATCTGGATGCCGAATCCGATGCCGTCGTCCAGTATCAAATTGCGGTCACCGAAGCAGCGCATAATGTTGTGCTGCTGCATCTGCTACGCTGCATGGAGCCGATGCTGGAGCAAAACGTTCGCCAGAACTTTGAATTGTTGTACGCCCGTCGGGAAATGCTCCCGCAGGTCAGCAATCATCGCACGCGTATTTTCGAGGCGATAATCGCCGGGGAGCCGGAGCAGGCGCGTGAAGCGTCGCATCGACACCTGGCGTTCATTGAAGAAATTTTGCTGGATCGTAGCCGTGAGGAGAGTCGTCGAGAACGCTCACTGCGTCGTTTACAGCAACGGAAAGATGAGAACTCCGGTTCTTAAGCGCCATTTTTTAGAGCGCGGCAACTAAACGCAGAACCTGTCTTATTGTGCTTTTGGTTGTTCAAATAGTTCGGGTTATATCGCGGCGGCAAGCGCGCGAATCCCCGGGAGCATAGCTAACTATGTGGCCGGGGTGAGGAAGCGCAGCCAACAAAGAGATAACCTGAAATATGAAGAACAAAGAGTGCAATGGGACAGGTTCCAGATTAATCAACGATTAGATAGATAAGGAATACCCCCCATGTCAGAACGTTTACCAAATGACGTGGATCCGATCGAAACTCGCGACTGGCTACAGGCGATCGAATCGGTCATCCGTGAAGAAGGTGTTGAGCGCGCTCAGTATCTGATTGACCAACTCCTTTCTGAAGCCCGCAAAGGCGGGGTGAAGGTTGCTGCTGGCACATCTACTGGCAGTTACGTCAACACTATTGCCGTTGAAGATGAACCGGAATACCCGGGGAATCTCGATCTGGAACGTCGAATTCGTTCTGCGATTCGCTGGAACGCCATCATGACCGTTCTGCGCGCATCGAAAAAGGATCTTGAGCTGGGCGGCCACATGGCTTCCTTCCAGTCCTCCGCGACCTTCTATGAAGTGTGCTTTAACCACTTCTTCCGTGCGCGCAACGAGCAGGATGGCGGCGACCTGGTTTACTTCCAGGGCCACATCTCTCCGGGCGTCTACGCACGTGCGTTCCTCGAAGGTCGTCTGACTGAAGAGCAGATGAACAACTTCCGTCAGGAAGTACATGGCAAAGGCCTCTCTTCCTACCCGCACCCGAAACTGATGCCGACCTTCTGGCAGTTCCCGACCGTATCTATGGGTCTGGGCCCAATCGGTGCAATCTACCAGGCTAAATTCCTGAAATATCTGGAACACCGTGGCCTGAAAGATACCTCCAAACAAACCGTTTACGCCTTCCTGGGCGACGGCGAGATGGATGAGCCGGAATCTAAAGGCGCTATCACCATCGCGACCCGTGAAAAACTGGATAACCTGGTCTTCGTCATCAACTGCAACCTGCAGCGTCTGGACGGCCCGGTCACCGGTAACGGCAAAATCATTAACGAACTGGAAGGCATCTTTGCCGGTGCTGGCTGGAACGTTATCAAGGTTATCTGGGGCGGTCGCTGGGATGAGCTGCTGCGTAAAGACACCAGCGGTAAGCTGATTCAGCTGATGAACGAAACCGTTGATGGCGACTACCAGACCTTCAAATCCAAAGACGGTGCCTACGTACGCGAGCACTTCTTCGGTAAATATCCGGAAACCGCAGCGCTGGTTGCCGACTGGACTGATGAGCAGATCTGGGCCCTGAACCGCGGTGGTCACGATCCGAAGAAAGTCTTCGCTGCACTGAAAAAAGCGCAGGAAACCACCGGCAAAGCTACCGTCATCCTGGCCCATACCATCAAAGGTTACGGCATGGGTGATACCGCTGAAGGTAAAAACATCGCTCACCAGGTTAAGAAAATGAACATGGACGGCGTACGCTACGTCCGCGATCGTTTCAACGTGCCGGTTGCCGATGCTGATATCGAAAAACTGCCGTACGTGACCTTCCCGGAAGGTTCCGAAGAGCATACCTATCTGCACGCCCAGCGTGAGAAACTCCACGGCTACCTGCCGACCCGTCAGCCTAACTTCGATGAGAAGCTGGAGCTGCCGACCCTGGGAGATTTCGGTCCGCTGCTGGAAGAGCAGAACAAAGAGATTTCTACCACCATCGCCTTCGTTCGTGCCCTGAACGTGATGCTGAAGAACAAGTCCATTAAAGACCGCCTGGTGCCGATCATCGCCGATGAAGCGCGTACCTTTGGTATGGAAGGCCTGTTCCGTCAGATTGGTATCTACAGCCCGAACGGTCAGCAGTACACCCCGCAGGACCGTGAGCAGGTTGCTTATTATAAAGAAGACGAGAAAGGTCAGATCCTGCAGGAAGGTATCAACGAACTGGGTGCCGGCGCATCCTGGCTGGCTGCTGCGACCTCTTACAGCACCAACAACCTGCCGATGATCCCGTTCTACATCTACTACTCCATGTTCGGGTTCCAGCGTATCGGTGACCTGTGCTGGCAGGCAGGCGATCAGCAGGCTCGCGGCTTCCTGGTTGGTGGTACTTCCGGTCGTACGACGCTGAACGGCGAAGGTCTGCAGCACGAAGATGGTCACAGCCATATTCAGTCTCTGACTATCCCGAACTGTATCTCTTACGATCCGTCTTACGCGTACGAAGTTGCCGTCATCATGCACGATGGCCTGGAGCGTATGTACGGTGAGAAACAAGAGAACGTTTACTACTACATCACCACGCTGAACGAAAACTACCACATGCCGGCAATGCCGGAAGGTGCTGAGGAAGGTATCCGTAAAGGTATCTACAAACTCGACACCCTCGAAGGTAGCAAAGGTAAAGTTCAGCTGCTGGGCTCCGGTTCTATCCTGCGTCACGTGCGTGAAGCAGCAGAGATTCTGGCGAAAGACTACGGCGTCGGTTCTGACGTCTACAGCGTAACTTCCTTCACCGAGCTGGCGCGCGATGGCCAGGACTGTGAGCGTTGGAACATGCTGCACCCGCTGGAAACCCCGCGTGTACCGTACATCGCTCAGGTGATGAACGACGCACCGGCCGTAGCGTCTACTGACTATATGAAACTGTTCGCCGAGCAGGTTCGTACCTATGTACCGGCTGATGATTACCGCGTACTGGGTACCGACGGCTTCGGTCGCTCTGACAGCCGTGAAAACCTGCGTCACCACTTCGAAGTCGATGCTTCCTACGTGGTTGTTGCGGCGCTGGGCGAACTGGCTAAACGTGGTGAAATCGATAAGAAAGTTGTGGCAGAAGCAATCGCCAAATTTAACATCGATGCAGATAAAGTTAACCCGCGTCTGGCGTAAGAGGTAAGAGAATAATGGCTATCGAAATCAACGTACCGGATATCGGGGCAGATGAAGTTGAAATCACCGAAATCCTGGTCAAAGTTGGCGACAAAGTTGAAGCTGAACAGTCGCTGATCACCGTAGAGGGTGACAAAGCCTCTATGGAAGTCCCGTCTCCGCAGGCTGGTGTCGTTAAAGAGATTAAAGTCTCCGTTGGCGACAAAACCGAGACCGGTAAACTTATCATGATTTTCGATTCCGCCGATGGTGCAGCAGCCGCTGCACCTGCGCAGGAAGAGAAAGCAGCAGCGCCAGCTCCGGCCGCTGCACCGGCTGCGGCCGCGGCGAAAGACGTACACGTGCCTGACATCGGCGGCGACGAAGTAGAAGTCACCGAGATCATGGTTAAAGTGGGCGACACCGTTACGGCTGAACAGTCTCTGATTACCGTTGAAGGCGACAAAGCGTCAATGGAAGTCCCGGCACCGTTCGCGGGTACCGTGAAAGAGATCAAAATTAGCGCTGGCGACAAAGTCTCCACCGGCTCGCTGATCATGGTCTTCGAAGTGGCGGGTGCAGCACCTGCCGCAGCGGCAGCAGCACCGGCACAGGCGGCCGCTCCGGCGGCAGCGGCACCGGCTGGCGCGAAAGACGTTAACGTACCGGATATCGGCGGTGACGAAGTTGAAGTGACCGAAGTGATGGTGAAAGTGGGCGACAAAGTTGCCGCTGAACAGTCACTGATCACCGTAGAGGGCGACAAAGCCTCTATGGAAGTTCCGGCCCCGTTCGCGGGTACCGTGAAAGAGATCAAAATCAGCACCGGCGACAAAGTCTCTACCGGCTCGCTGATTATGGTCTTCGAAGTTGAAGGCGCGGCGCCAGCTGCGGCTCCGGCGGCAGCTGCTCCGGCACCTGCAGCGGCTGCACCGGCTCCGGCTGCGAAAGCGGCGGCCCCTGCGGCGAAAGCTGAAGGTAAATCCGAGTTCGCTGAGAACGACGCTTACGTCCACGCGACTCCGCTGATCCGCCGCCTGGCGCGCGAATTTGGCGTGAACCTGGCGAAAGTGAAAGGCTCCGGTCGTAAAGGCCGCATCCTGCGCGAAGACGTTCAGGCCTACGTGAAAGATGCCGTTAAGCGCGCTGAGTCTGCGCCTGCTGCCGCTACCGGCGGCGGTATCCCGGGCATGCTGCCGTGGCCGAAAGTGGACTTCAGCAAGTTTGGTGAAGTTGAAGAAGTTGAGCTGGGCCGTATCCAGAAAATCTCTGGTGCTAACCTGAGCCGTAACTGGGTGATGATCCCGCACGTTACGCACTTCGACAAAACCGACATCACTGACCTGGAAGCGTTCCGTAAGCAGCAGAACGCGGAAGCTGAGAAGCGTAAGCTGGACGTGAAATTCACCCCGGTGGTCTTCATCATGAAAGCGGTTGCCGCTGCGCTTGAGCAGATGCCTCGCTTCAACAGCTCCCTGTCCGAAGATGCGCAGCGTCTGACGCTGAAAAAGTACATCAACATCGGTGTAGCGGTTGATACGCCTAATGGTCTGGTTGTTCCGGTCTTCAAGGACGTGAACAAGAAGAGCATTACCGAGCTGTCCCGTGAACTGACGGTGATCTCTAAGAAAGCGCGTGACGGTAAGCTGACAGCTGGCGAAATGCAGGGCGGTTGCTTTACCATCTCCAGCATCGGCGGCCTGGGTACCACCCACTTCGCGCCGATTGTTAACGCGCCGGAAGTGGCTATCCTCGGTGTGTCCAAATCCGCGATGGAACCGGTATGGAATGGTAAAGAGTTCGTTCCGCGTCTGATGATGCCGATCTCTCTGTCCTTCGACCACCGCGTGATCGACGGTGCTGATGGTGCTCGCTTTATTACCATCATCAACAACACCCTGAGCGATATTCGCCGCCTGGTGATGTAAGCGAAAAGCCGGCCTGACGGCCGGCTTTTTTCTGGTAATCTCTCGTGCGTTTTGGGGTTATCAGCAATAAAGGACAAAATCGTTTGCCGTTTGTTGTTTCAAAATTGTTAACAATTTTGTAAAATGCAGGCGGATAGAACGTCCCGGTGGATATAAGGGTATTAATATACATACCCTATGGATTTCTGGATGCAGCAAGGCAGCAAGCGCCAGAATCCCCAGGAGCTTACTCAAGTAAGTGGCTGGGGTGAAGGCGTGAAGCGAACGCAGTTGCGGCCTGAAAGACGACGGGTATGACCGCCGGATACTAACTACAGAGGTCATGATGAGTACTGAAATCAAAACTCAGGTCGTGGTACTTGGGGCTGGTCCCGCAGGTTATTCTGCTGCCTTCCGTTGCGCTGACTTAGGTCTGGAAACCGTCATCGTCGAACGTTACAGCACCCTGGGCGGTGTTTGTCTGAACGTCGGCTGTATCCCTTCTAAAGCGCTGCTGCACGTTGCTAAAGTTATCGAAGAAGCGAAAGCGCTGGCCGATCACGGTATTGTTTTCGGTGAGCCGAAAACCGATATCGACAAAATTCGTACCTGGAAAGAGAAAGTTATCACCCAACTGACCGGCGGTCTGGCCGGTATGGCCAAAGGCCGTAAAGTGAAAGTGGTAAACGGTCTGGGTAAATTTACCGGGGCTAACACCCTGGAAGTTGAAGGCGAAAACGGCAAAACCGTGATCAACTTCGACAACGCAATCATCGCGGCGGGTTCCCGTCCGATCGAACTGCCGTTCATTCCGCATGAAGATCCGCGCGTGTGGGACTCCACCGACGCCCTCGAACTGAAATCCGTACCTAAGCGCCTGCTGGTTATGGGTGGCGGTATCATCGGTCTGGAAATGGGTACCGTTTACCATGCGCTGGGTTCAGAGATTGACGTGGTTGAAATGTTCGACCAGGTTATCCCGGCCGCCGATAAAGACGTGGTGAAAGTCTTCACTAAACGCATCAGCAAGAAGTTCAACCTGATGCTGGAAACCAAAGTGACCGCCGTTGAAGCAAAAGAAGACGGCATCTACGTTTCCATGGAAGGCAAAAAAGCCCCGGCTGAAGCGCAGCGTTACGACGCCGTGCTGGTGGCTATCGGCCGCGTGCCGAACGGTAAAAACCTCGATGCGGGCAAAGCCGGTGTTGAAGTTGACGAACGCGGCTTCATCCGCGTTGATAAGCAACTGCGTACCAACGTACCGCACATCTTCGCTATCGGCGATATCGTGGGTCAGCCGATGCTGGCGCACAAAGGCGTTCACGAAGGTCACGTTGCCGCAGAAGTTATTTCTGGCCTGAAGCACTACTTCGACCCGAAAGTGATCCCGTCAATCGCCTATACCGAACCGGAAGTTGCCTGGGTTGGTCTGACCGAGAAAGAAGCGAAAGAGAAAGGCATCAGCTACGAAACTGCCACCTTCCCGTGGGCAGCATCCGGCCGTGCGATCGCTTCCGATTGTGCAGACGGTATGACCAAACTGATCTTCGACAAAGAGACCCACCGTGTTATCGGCGGCGCGATTGTCGGTACTAACGGCGGCGAGCTGCTGGGTGAGATCGGTCTGGCTATCGAAATGGGCTGTGACGCAGAAGACATCGCTCTGACCATCCACGCGCACCCGACTCTGCACGAGTCCGTTGGCCTGGCGGCAGAAGTCTTCGAAGGTAGCATCACCGACCTGCCGAACGCGAAAGCGAAGAAAAAGTAACTTTTTCTTTCCGGCAAAAAGCATAAGCGGCTCTGTGAGCCGCTTTTTTTATGCCTGATGTTTAGATCTGTGTCTGCGTTAATAACCCGCCATATCTTATCAACACTTTGAAACTAGTTACTCACTAAACTTATAGGTAGTTAATTATAAGCGAGGTGGGTTATGAAACTCTTTTTAACAACGACTCTGCTGGCGGCAACGCTGGCTTCCGGCATCGCCTGCGCGGCCGATCCTGCGGTGCCCTGGGCGGATAACAGCGGCGGCACTGAGGGGACGCACATTGCGGCGATGGGCCAAAATCTGAACGCCCAGCATCAAATGGTGAGCAAAACGAGCGAAGGCGTTTGGGCGGCGAACTCGGGCAGCATCCAGGGCGATGAAGCCGCACTGAGCAGCACGAAGCCGGCATTTAGCGGCTACCCGCAGCTGATGCCTCATCAGGGCTAAATAACCCGCCCGGCGCTATCTTACGGCGCCGGGCGCTCTTCCTGATGCTCCAGCGCCTGCCAGCGGCTATCTGGCGCAAACTTCACTATCCCCCAGGCCTGGTCCGCAGTGTTCTCGCCTAAATTTGCCTGATACACCCGATCGCGACGATCGATCATAAAGCTCATCACCCCGGTTTCCCCCCACGCGACCGGCCACGCCAGCAGCGCTTCTCCCTGGCTGGCTTCGTCGTGAATCATGCGGAAATGATAGCCGTGATAGCCCGCGCCCGGCTCCACGGGGCTAAAGGCTGGCCCCAGCGGGCTGGGGGCTTCACCGGGAGAGGTGGGCCAGTAGAGACCATCTTTCTTGCCGGGACTGCTGATGATTTTCTTAGCCCAGGTATGGTTCAGCTGGTAAAAATCCTGCTGCGCGTCGACGTAGGCATGCATCGCCTGGATCGCGGCGAGCTCATTACGGCCGATCGCGCGGGTCAGGATTTCATCTTCGCCGGCCGCCATGTCAAAGTGCCAGCCCTCGCTGCTCTTGACCATCGGAACGGGCAGTCGCCAGGCTTCGCTCCCGACGTCGAGCCAGGCCGTATCCGCCTGCTGGACGATGCGGTGGCTAATCTTCCAGTCGCGCTGGAAGCGGGCGACGGCGTCCGGATCGATACCTTCCGGTGGCAAAAACTGCTGCCAGCTATCGCCGAGCAGGGCGGTGAGCGCCGAATCGTTATTTTGCCCAAGGGCCTCGGCCAGCGCGTTGGCTGCCAGCTCCGGAGTGGAGAACTGCTGCTGCGCCAGCGCCATCAGCGGGGAGACTGCCAGCGCCAGCAGAGCCATCCGTAATTGTTTTTTCATCTGCTTATCCTCAGCGACGGCGAATTTCAGGGTGTTCGGCGCGGTGCTCTCTGACCGCAGCGCGCTGCCCGCTGTTCAGGTTAGAGGCGGTACGACTTTGCTGCCCACGCGCCTGCTGGGATTGCCAGGAGGGGGAGCGGCTTTCATTGCCGCTGAGGGCGTTGGCCCGCAGGCTGCTCGCCCTGTGCTGGCGCTGCTCCGGCGTCGCCGACTTGATCTGCGTGCGGCGCTGCTGCTGCTGTTCGGTGGGGTGCTGCGCGCGGGTTTTTGCGGTCTCGCGACGCTGCTGCTGCTGTGGCGTTGGGTTCTGCCGCGCGCTTTTGATCGCCGCGGCAGGCGCCTGGTCGTAGCCGCGATAGTTGCTGCGCTGGGTGGCCTGATGCAGCTGCTGCGAGGCCGCCTGGCGCTGGGCATCGCGGGAAGAGGTATTCGCGATTCTTTCGCTGGCTGCCGGGCCGCTTCGCTCCTGCAGCTGGGTGAGGGCCGCCTGGCGCTGCTCGTTACGATCGGCCGGATGCTGCTGGGTTGAGCTTAAACCACCGGCGACGTTGGTCTGGTGGAAACGCTGGGAGACGGTGTTATCCGGGTAGGGGATATTGCCGCGATAGGCCGGATTATGCTGCCAGCCGGTGCGGTTGCCCGGCAGATTCTGGCCGGTGATATGGTTGAAGTTATTGACGTTGATATTGATGTTATCGCCATTGTGGGAATAGCCGCGGTTATAGTCGTTGTCATGATGGTAATCATCATCATGATCCCAGTCGATGCTGCTAAACAGCGCCCAGGTCGTCGCTACGCCGAGGCTATAGCCGAAGCCCTTCACGAAGCTGTCGGTAAACTGCTCCCCGGGCGGCGGCGGCAAATAGACCGGCGGATAGGCCGTATTGGGCCAGCTGCCGTATACGGTCGACGGGTTATAGGTTGGAACGTACACCACGTTTGGGTCGGTCGATTCAATTTTGATAATCTGCGTCGGGGCAGGTGCGGCCTGACTCCCCGCGGAGGAGGATGAGGTTGCCGCAGAGGAGGCCGGCGCGGAGGCGTTGGCGGTGGTCACTTTCTGCTGCGGCGTCGATTTCAGGCTGCCGGTCTGCTGGGCAAGCGCCCGCAGCCGCTGCACCGAATCCATCACGTCATGCGGCTGCGCTAAAAAAGCATCGCCGAGGTTCTCAACCCACGGCGGATTCTCGCCCATCAGCGCGAGCAGGGCCGGGAAGGCGACGAGCGATTTGACGCTCGGGTCCCAGGGCTGGCCCGCCACCGCCTGAACCGCCGCGTCGCCCTGCATGGAGGGATTATCCTGCGACCACTGCACGGCCTGTATCACGTTGCCGGGATAGGTTGATGCCATCAGCACCTGCGACAGCAGGTTGTCGGGATAGAGCGCGACGGGGGCAACCCATTGATCGATCTGCGCCCGGGTGTAGGTGGTGGTCACCGGCTGCGCGGCGGGTGCCGCAGGCGTTGGGGTTGCAGCAGGAGCCGCCGGTGCGGCCGGCTGAACCTCCGCTGACGCCTCGGCTATCGGCTGTGGTACGCGGCTTTTCAGGTACAGGGTACCCGCGGCGGCTAAAATCCCCGCGCTGCAAATTAACGCAATGACGTGGGGTTTAAAAAGTCGTGTCATGTTAGCTCCCGGCACAATAATTTGGCCCGTATCCACTGAGTATCGCCGAAAATAGCGTTTCCGAAGGAGTATATGCAGAGCAATTTTCTGTTTTTGATTATTGTTGGGATTGCGGGAGGTTATCTGTAACAGAATTAAATTTATCGCCGTTATCCGCCGCCGGCGATGCGGGCCGAAGAATCGCTCCGGCGGGTCTGTTCAGGCTGGCACTGGGGCCCGGTTAGGCGAATTATTCAGGGGATATATACCGGGAAATGTTCGTAAAGCCTGTAAAATCCTGCCCTTAACGATTCAGCTAATTTTTAATGTTGCTTTTTTGTAAACAGATTAACACCTCCCCTAAATCCTGCTATGCTGCCGACGCGGTATCGGGCATTTACCCTACAAACTGCTGTCTCACAGGAGCGTGAAGAGAATCGCCTACCGCATTTTACAATGAGAGCGAGGAGAACCGTCGTGCTAGAAGAATACCGTAAGCACGTAGCTGAGCGTGCAGCCGTTGGGATTGTTGCCAAACCCTTAGATGCAACCCAAATGGCCGCGCTGGTAGAACTGCTGAAAAACCCGCCAGCGGGTGAAGAAGAATTCCTGTTAGACCTGTTAATTAACCGCGTACCGCCGGGCGTCGACGAAGCCGCCTACGTTAAAGCCGGATTCCTTGCCGCCATCACCAAAGGTGAAGCGACCTCCCCACTGGTTACCCCTGAAAAAGCCGTTGAACTGCTGGGCACCATGCAGGGTGGTTACAACATTCATCCGCTGATTGACGCGCTGGACGATGCCAAACTGGCTCCGATTGCCGCGAAAGCGCTGTCCCATACGCTGCTGATGTTTGATAACTTCTACGATGTAGAAGAGAAAGCGAAAGCAGGTAACGAATACGCTAAGCAGGTGATGCAGTCCTGGGCTGACGCCGAGTGGTTCCTGAGCCGCCCGCCGCTGGCGGAAAAAATCACCGTGACCGTTTTCAAAGTTACCGGTGAAACGAACACCGATGACCTTTCCCCGGCGCCGGACGCGTGGTCCCGCCCGGATATCCCTCTGCACGCGCTGGCGATGCTGAAAAACGCCCGTGAAGGCATCGATCCGGATCAGCCGGGTTCGGTTGGCCCGATCAAGCAAATTGAAGCGCTGCAGAAAAAAGGCTTCCCGCTGGCCTACGTTGGCGACGTTGTCGGTACCGGCTCTTCGCGTAAATCCGCCACTAACTCGGTGCTGTGGTTTATGGGCGACGATATCCCGAACGTGCCGAACAAGCGCGGCGGCGGTCTGTGCCTTGGCGGCAAAATTGCACCAATCTTTTTTAACACTATGGAAGATGCGGGCGCGCTACCGATTGAAGTTGACGTCAACGACCTGAATATGGGCGACGTTATCGACGTTTACCCGTTCAAAGGCGAAGTGCGTAACCACGAAACCGATGCGCTGCTGGCGACCTTCGAGCTGAAAACCGACGTACTGATCGATGAAGTCCGCGCCGGTGGCCGTATTCCGCTGATTATCGGTCGTGGCCTGACGACTCGCGCGCGCGACGCCCTGGGTCTGCCGCACAGCACGGCCTTCCGTCAGGCGAAAGACGTTGCCGAAAGCACCAGCGGCTACTCGCTGGCGCAAAAAATGGTTGGCCGCGCCTGTGGCGTAACCGGTATTCGTCCTGGCGCCTACTGTGAGCCGAAGATGACCTCCGTTGGCTCCCAGGATACCACCGGTCCGATGACTCGTGACGAGCTGAAAGACCTGGCGTGCCTGGGCTTCTCTACGGACCTGGTGATGCAGTCCTTCTGCCATACCGCGGCCTATCCGAAGCCGGTCGACGTGACCACGCACCATACTCTGCCTGACTTCATTATGAACCGCGGCGGCGTCTCTCTGCGTCCGGGCGATGGCGTTATCCACTCGTGGCTGAACCGTATGCTGCTGCCGGACACCGTCGGTACCGGCGGGGACTCCCATACTCGTTTCCCGATCGGTATCTCCTTCCCGGCGGGCTCTGGTCTGGTCGCGTTTGCGGCTGCCACCGGCGTCATGCCGCTGGATATGCCGGAATCCGTGCTGGTGCGCTTCAAAGGGAAGATGCAGCCGGGGATCACCCTGCGCGATCTGGTTCACGCCATCCCGCTGTACGCCATCAAGCAGGGCCTGCTGACCGTTGAGAAGAAAGGGAAGAAAAACATCTTCTCCGGACGCATTCTGGAAATCGAAGGCCTGCCGGATCTGAAAGTTGAGCAGGCGTTTGAGCTCACCGACGCCTCCGCCGAGCGTTCTGCAGCCGGCTGTACCATCAAGCTGAACCAGGCGCCGATCGTTGAGTATCTGAACTCCAACATCGTGCTGCTGAAGTGGATGATTGCCGAAGGTTATGGCGATCGCCGCACCCTGGAGCGTCGCGTTCAGGGGATGGAAAAATGGCTGGCGGATCCGCAGCTGCTCGAAGCCGATGCGGATGCGGAATATGCCGCGGTTATCGACATCGATCTGGCGGATATCAAAGAGCCGATCCTCTGCGCACCGAACGATCCGGACGACGCTCGTCTGCTGTCCGACGTTCAGGGTGAGAAGATCGACGAAGTCTTTATCGGCTCCTGTATGACCAACATCGGCCACTTCCGTGCCGCAGGTAAGCTGCTGGATAACCATAAAGGCCAGCTGCCGACCCGCCTGTGGGTGGCTCCGCCAACCCGTATGGATGCGGCTCAGCTGACCGAAGAAGGCTACTACAGCGTCTTTGGTAAGAGCGGCGCGCGTATCGAAATCCCGGGCTGCTCCCTGTGCATGGGCAACCAGGCGCGCGTAGCCGACGGTGCGACGGTGGTTTCCACCTCAACCCGTAACTTCCCGAACCGTCTGGGGACCGGCGCGAACGTCTACCTGGCTTCCGCTGAGCTGGCGGCCGTGGCTTCACTGCTCGGCAAGCTGCCGACGCCGGAGGAGTACCAGACCTTCGTCGCTCAGGTCGATCAGACGGCAGCGGATACCTACCGCTACCTGAACTTCAACCAGCTGGATCAGTACACTGAGAAAGCGGATGGGGTTATTTTCCAGACTGCGGTATAAGGTCACGCGTCAGCTCGCCTGACGAACTGGCTGTAAAGTCTCCAGTGCCCGGTGAACATTGCGTCACCGGGCATTTTTATTTCCAATCCTTCATCCCCTACGCTTTTTTTCTTCCCCGGTGCTGCGATAATTACGCTATGGGTACAGTGCAGCGTGACGCATTGCCCTTGCAGAGGAAGAGACTATGGATTACGAATTTCTGCGCGATATTACCGGAGCGGTAAAGGTGCGGATGGCGATGGGCCACGAAGTGGTGGGGCACTGGTTTAATGAAGAGGTGAAGGATAATCTCGCCCTGCTGGACGAAGTGGAACAGGCCGCGCGTACCGTAAAAGGCAGCGAGCGCTCATGGCAGCGTGCCGGGCATGAGTACACGTTATGGTTAGACGGCGAGGAGGTCATGATTCGCGCTAACCAGCTGGAGATTTCCGGCGATGAAATTGAAGAAGGGATGAGCTACTACGACGAAGAGAGCTTCTCCCTCTGCGGCGTCGAAGACTTTCTGCAGGTCGTTGCCGCCTACCGCGAGTTTGTGCAACAGCGCTGAACCCGGCGGAGCCTCCGTGCTCCGCCAACGCTCTACACCGCCGGAATATTGCGCGCGTAGTAAATCTCGCGCATTTCCTTCCACAGCAGATCGGTAATGACCCTGCGCTCCTCTTCGCTTAAATCTTCCGGCCTGGTATGGAACATGTAGTGCTTCAGGTCGAACTCTTTCAGCAGCATCTTGCTGTGGAAGATATTCTCCTGGTACACGTTGACGTCCACCATGTCATACAGCGACTTGATGTCGTCGGACATGAAGTTCTGTATTGAGTTAATTTCATGATCGATAAAGTGCTTCATCCCGTTGATATCACGCGTAAAGCCGCGAACGCGGTAGTCAATGGTGACGATATCGGATTCCAGCTGGTGGATAAGGTAGTTCAGCGCCTTCAGCGGCGAAATGACGCCGCAGGTTGATACTTCAATATCAGCGCGGAAGGTACAGAGCCCGCCCTCGGGATGGCTTTCCGGGTAGGTATGGACGCAGATATGGCTTTTATCGAGATGGGCGACCACGGTTTCCGGCAGCGGGCCAGGATGCTCGCTTTGATCGATAAGCTGCGGGTCAATCGGTTCTTCACTGACCAGAATAGTGACGCTGGCGCCCTGCGGCTCATAATCCTGGCGCGCGATATTCAGAATATTGGCGCCGATTATCGAGCACGTCTCGGACAAAATCTCGGTCAGGCGGTTGGCATTGTAGAGTTCATCGATATAGGCGATATAGCCGTCGCGCTCTGCCGCCGTTTTGGCGTAGCAGATATCGTAAATGCAAAAACTCAGGCTCTTGGTCAGGTTGTTAAAGCCGTGCAGCTTCAATTTTTTCAATTTAGTTCACCCCCTTATTTAAGATCGCTGACGGACAGCGCATCCAGCAGATATTGCGGTAGGGCGAATGCCGCCGTATGAATTGCCGGGTTGTAATAGCGGCACTTGAGGTTTGCTTTGTGGAAGCGCGCCTGGATAATTTCGCTGGAAAGATGGCGCAGCGCGTCATTGTCCGTCGCCCAGGCGAAGGTCATGATGCCGCCGTAATAGGTGGGCACCGCTGCCTGATAGAAGCTGACGTCGCTGAAGTAGTGGCCCAGCTTGCGGTGGCTGTCGACGGCTTCATCCTGCTGCAGAAAGCTCACGCCGTTCTGGGCGACAAAGATCCCGCCGGGGTTCAGGCAGCGCTTACAGCCGGCATAGAACGCCGAGGTGAACAGGCTCTCGCCGGGACCGATGGGGTCGGTGCAGTCGGAGATGATGACGTCAAACGTTTGCGTCGTCTGGTTAACAAAATTGACGCCGTCGTCGATAACCAGCGTAAAGCGCGGATCGTCGTAGGCGCCGGCGCTGTGGTTTGGCAGGTACTGACGGCAGAAAGAGACCACGCCCGCGTCAATCTCAACCATCGTGATCGTTTCGATATGCGGATGACGGGAGACTTCGCGCAGCATGGCGCCGTCGCCGCCGCCGATGATCAGCACGTGCTTCGCCTGGCCGTGGGCCAGCAGCGGAACGTGGGTCATCATTTCATGATAGATAAACTCATCGCGCTCGGTGGTTTGCACCACGCCGTCCAGCGCCATCACGCGGCCAAAGGCGGCGTTGTCAAAAATGATCAAATCCTGATGATCGGTCTTCTCGTGATACAGCACGTTATCAACGGTAAAATACTGACCAAAATGGTCGTGCAGTGTTTCATGCCACAGTTTGCTATCGGCCACGGATTGATTCCTCCTTTGTTAACATCTGTTACACCCGTAAAAAACGAGCGCAACATCATAGCCAACTATAGATGAGGATGCACGGCGGATATTTCAGCAATGCGCGCGCGGGCGAATACGCCTGAAAATGAAGGCGATAAGCTGACCGATATTTTATGGCGGCGACGTTATTTAACGTAAGCCAGCAGGCTTAACGAATCGCGCGCCAGCGCTTTACATTTTTTGGTGGTCGAAATCTTGATGCCGCTGAGATCGCGGTAGCTGTCTTCGCCGAGCGCTTTCATATTAAAGCTGTCGTAGTTGCTCAGATCCCATTGATTCTGTTGAGCAAAAAAGACCAGCGCGCGACGGATCTGGGTATTAGGCAGGTTCTGGTAACCGCAGTCGTTTTTCAGAAAAACAAATACCGCTGTTAAATCAGCCATATCTTCCGCTTCCGACTCGCTTAACGCGTAGCTATTGGCGGATAGTGCAAGCAGGCTGCCGAGCACTAGTGTTCTGCAAAGCGTCTTCATTTTGTTTACCATTGAATCACGGACGAACAAAGTTAGCATACTTCTTTACATGACGCCGAGCTTTATTCTTACTCTTCTGCTTGACCTTCCCGTTGCTGGAGGGTTTAAGCTCAAAAGTTCACCAGCAGAATAAAAGGATGTGAAATGCAACGTCGTGAATTTATCAAATTAACCGCCGCGCTTAGCGCATTCAGCGCGCTTCCGCTCTGGAGCCGCTCGGCATTTGCCGCCGCTCGCCCGGCATTGCCGATACCTGAACTGCTTGCTGCCGACGCGCGAAATCGCATCACGTTAACCATTCAGGCAGGGAAAACCCAGTTTGGTCCCCATAGCGCCACCACCTGGGGCTATAACGGTAATCTGCTGGGCCCTGCGCTGCGCCTCAAAAAAGGGGAGGCGGTCACCGTGGATATTCATAACCGCCTGGCCGAAGAGACCACCGTGCACTGGCACGGCCTGGAGGTTCCAGGCGAAGTTGACGGCGGGCCGCACGGGATCATTGCGCCAGGAGCTTCCCGCAGCGTGAGCTTCACGCCGGCGCAGCGGGCCGCCACCTGCTGGTTCCACCCGCATCAGCACGGTAAAACCGGGCGCCAGGTGGCGATGGGGCTGGCGGGGCTGGTGCTGATTTCCGATGAGGAGAGCGAGCGCCTGCTGCTGCCCAAGCAGTGGGGGATCGATGACGTGCCGGTGATCGTGCAGGATAAGCGCTTCACCGCCGCCGGTGAAATTGACTATCAGCTCGATATCATGAGCGCGGCCGTCGGCTGGTTTGGCGATACGCTGCTGACCAACGGGGCGCTCTATCCCGAGCACGCCGCCCCGCGCGGCTGGCTACGCCTGCGCCTGCTTAACGGCTGCAACGCCCGCTCGCTCAATTTCTCAACCAGCGACGGTCGACCGATGTACGTGGTAGCCAGCGACGGCGGGCTGCTTGCCGAGCCGGTCAAGGTGAGCGAGCTGCCGGCATTGATGGGAGAACGTTTTGAAGTGCTGGTGGATACCCGCGACGGCAAAGCCTTCGATCTGATCACGCTGCCGGTCAGCCAGATGGGCATGGCGATTGCCCCGTTCGACAAGCCGCAGCCGGTGCTGCACGTCCAGCCGTTGACGATTCAGGCATCCGGCCAGCTGCCGGATACCCTGGCGGCGATGCCCGGGCTGCCGCCGCTGGCTGGCCTGACCCAGCGCACGCTGCAGCTGTCGATGGATCCGATGCTGGATATGATGGGCATGCAGGCGCTGATGAAAAAGTACGGCGACGGCGCGATGTCAGGCATGCACCACGGCGGCATGATGGATAGCGGCAGCATGGGAAATATGAACCACGGCGAGATGGGCAAGATGAACCACGCGGGTATGGGGCAGATGAACCACGGCGACGGCGCGTTCGATTTCCACAACGCCAACCGTATCAACGGCAAAGCTTTCGATATGGACGTGCCGATGTTCGCTGCGGCGAAGGGAGAGTATGAGCGCTGGGTCATCTCCGGCAAAGGCGACATGATGCTGCACCCGTTCCACATCCACGGTACCCAGTTCCGCATTCTGTCGGAAAACGGCCGCCCGCCCGCCGCGCATCGGACGGGGTGGAAAGATACCGTGCGGGTCGACGGCGGCGTCAGCGAAGTGCTGGTCAAGTTTGACCACGAGGCGCCGAAGGAGTTTGCCTATATGGCGCACTGCCATCTGCTGGAGCATGAGGATACCGGCATGATGCTCGGCTTTACGGTCTAGCGCGGCCCCTGTTGTGCAAAAGAAAAGGCCCGGTTCTCACCGGGCCTTTTGCTCTTCAACTGCAGCGGTTATTTCGCTTCGTCCGGCAGGGCGTAAGCGACAATGTAGTCGCCCATCTTCGTCCCGAACGAACCGTGGCCGCCGGCGGAGATGACAACATACTGCTTGCCATCGACCTCGTAGGTCATCGGCGTTGCCTGGCCACCCGCCGGCAGGCGGGCCTGCCACAGCTTCTCGCCGTTGCTCATATTGTACGCGCGCAGGTAGTTATCTGCGGTAGCGCCAATAAACAGCACGTTACCCGCCGTGGAGATTGGGCCACCCAGCATCGGCATGCCGAGCGTAAACGGCACCTGGACCGGCATCGGGAACGGCAGGCTGTCCTGCGGCGTCCCGATACGTTTTTTCCACACCACTTCGTTGGTCTTCAGATCCAGCGCGGAGATATAGCCCCAGGCCGGCTGTTTGCACGGCAGGCCAAACGGCGACAGGAAGGCGTTGAGAGTTACGCCATACGGCACGCCGTACTGCGGCTGCACGCCGGACTCGGTGCCGGAGCCTTTCGCATCTTTTGGCGGCTCCATCGGGTTGCCCGGGCCGCGTGGGATCAGCTTAGAGACGAACGGCAGCGCCATCGGGTTGGCGATCGCCACCTGACGGTTCGGATCGACGGAGATACCGCCCCATTCGAACATGCCGAGGTTACCCGGGAATACCAGCGTGCCTTGCTCAGACGGCGGGGTGAAGATGCCTTCATAGCGCAGCTGGTGGAAGATAACGCGGCACACCAGCTGGTCGAACATGGTGGCGCCCCACATATCCGCACCGGTCAAATCTTTCTTCGGACGGAAGCTCAGGTCGGAGAACGGCTGCGTTTTGGCAACGTAATCGCCTTTCGCCGCGCCCTGCGGAACCGGTCTTTCCGGTGCCGGGACGACCAGCTCGCCGTTACGACGGTCCAGAACGAAGATGTTACCGGTTTTGGCCGGCGCGTAGATAACCGGTACGGTTTTACCGTTGACGTCAATATCTGCGAGGGTTGGCTGCGACGGCATATCCATATCCCACAGATCGTGATGAACGGTCTGATAGTTCCATACCAGTTTACCGGTGGTCGCGTTCAGCGCGACGATAGAGCTGGCGTAACGCTCCTGCTCCGGCGTACGGTTGCCGCCCCAGATATCCGGCGTGGTGACGCCCATCGGCAGATAGACTAAATCCAGCTTCGCGTCATAGGCCGCTGGAGCCCACGAGTTAGGGGAGTTAAGCGTAAAGTGGTGCTGGTCGTCGGGGATCGCGTTCGGGTCTTTGGCACCCGGATCGAACACCCACTGCAGCTTGCCGGTATTGACGTCGAAACCGCGAATCACGCCCGACGGCTCGCGGGTAGAGAAGTTATCGGTCACCGCGCCGGCGATGATAATGGTGGTGTCGGTAACGATCGGCGGTGATGTCGGTTCGTACATCCCCGGGGTGGTCACCGGCATGTTGGTCTGCAGGTTGAGAATGCCTTTGTTGGCAAAGGATTCACACAGCTGGCCGTTGTCGGCGTTAATGGCGAACAGGCGACCGTCGTTGACCGGCAGGATGATGCGGCGCGGGCAGTTGGCGACGACGTCAGCCGGCGCGCTGTCGGCCTTCGCTTCGTGGTAAGAGACGCCGCGACAGGTCACGTGCTGGAAGGACGGGTCCGCGTTCAGCTGCGGATCGAAGTGCCATTTCTCTTTCCCGGTTGCCGCGTCCAGGGCGAACAAACGCTGGTGGGCAGTACACAGGTAGAGCATGTTGCCGACCTTAATCGGCGTCACTTCGTTAGTGATTTCACCCGGATCGTTCGGCTGCTTCAGGTCGCCGGTGCGGAACACCCAGGCTTCCTTGAGGTTCTTCACGTTATCGGCGTTGATTTGCTTCAGCGGCGAATAGCGTTGGCCCTCCTGGTTACGACCGTATGCCGGCCAGTCGCCGTCGGCAACGGCGGAGATCGGGGCCGCAGGCGTCGCGTCGGCGCTCAGGGTGCCGTTCACTTCCTGCGGATCGTTAAATCCGGCCCAGGTCAGGATCCCGCCGCTGATCAGCAGGGCGATAACCAGCCCGGCAACCGCGCCGGCGGAAGGGACGGGCAGGCGACGCCAGACGAAGGGCAAAATCAGCCAGATGCCGAAGAACACCAGGATATCGCTACGCGGGGTGAGCGCCCAGAAGTCAAAGCCGACCTCCCAGACTCCCCAAATCATCGTGGCGAGAAGCAGCGCGGCGTACAGCCAGAGCGCTGAACGCTTACCGCGCAGCAGCATAACGGTAACGGCGAGCATCACCAGGCCGGCAATCGGGTAGTACCAGGAGCCGCCGATAGCCGCCAGCCATACCCCGCCAACGAGAAGATAGAGACCGCAAAACGCTGCAAAGAGTGCAGTCAGCGTCACGAGTCGCCGTGATTGTTGAGATTTTGTTTCTGCCATAGAAAGATACTCGTTTTGTTTGTTAATTTTTTAGATGCAATTAATTATAGGATTTAACAAGTGTGATCGGAATCACAAAATAGCTTTTATTATTCCCTGCACCGCAGATTTCTTTTTACTGGTATACTGGTGAGCTTGCCGGTCAACGTCGATGTGAGAGCAGCGGCTTTGATGATTTATCTTAAGAATCAAATGGTTAGTTTTATGAAACATACTGTAGAAGTGATGATCCCGGAAGCCGAGATCAAAGCACGTATCGCCGAACTGGGTCGTCAAATCAACGAATGCTACAAAGACAGCGGCAGCGAAATGGTGCTGGTGGGGCTGCTGCGCGGCTCATTTATGTTTATGGCCGACCTGTGCCGCGAAGTTCAGGTGCCGCATGAAGTCGATTTTATGACCGCTTCCAGCTACGGCAGCGGCATGTCCACGACCCGCGACGTTAAAATCCTCAAGGATCTGGACGAAGACATTCGCGGTAAAGATGTCCTGATCGTGGAAGACATCATCGACTCCGGCAACACGCTCTCTAAAGTGCGTGAGATCCTCAGCCTGCGCGAGCCGAAATCGCTGGCCATCTGTACGCTGCTGGATAAGCCGAGCCGTCGCGAAGTAAGCGTACCGGTTGAGTTTGTCGGCTTTGCTATCCCGGACGAGTTCGTTGTCGGTTACGGTATTGATTACGCCCAGCGCTATCGCCATCTGCCGTACGTAGGCAAAGTGGTGCTGCTGGACGAGTAGGACGTAGGTGAGCCGTTGTGCGGTGCCCGGCTAAGCAGCATGCCGCCGGGTTTATCCGGCGCGGCGCGGGCAGCCTGTCCGGATGTGAAAAGCGCGTCAGCTACTTGTGGTTGACGTGCTTAATTTTGAGGTTGGAAATGCCGTGACGGTAGCGCTGTTCGAGCGTTTCGCGACTGACGGCGGTCACGTCGAGATCGCGCAGCAGGCCATCGTGAATGCCGTAGGCCCAGCCGTGGATCGTCACCTTCTGCCCGCGTTTCCACGCCGAGCGCATAATCGTTGAGTGACCCAGGTTATAGACCTGCTCCATCACGTTCAGCTCGCACAGCGTATCAAGGCGGCGCTCTTCGGGCATCTCGCCCAGCAGCGAACTGTGTTTAAACCAAATATCGCGAATATGCAGCAGCCAGTTGTCGATCAGGCCCAGCTCGGTGTTTTCAATCGCCGCCTGCACGCCGCCGCAGCCGTAGTGGCCGCAGATGATAATATGCTCGACCTCCAGCACATCAACGGCGTACTGCACCACGGAAAGACAGTTCAGGTCGGTATGAATCACCAGGTTGGCAACGTTGCGGTGCACAAACAGTTCGCCAGGCTCCAGGCCCGTTAACCGTTCAGCGGGTACGCGGCTATCAGAACATCCAATCCACAGAAAGCGCGGTTTTTGCGCATGAGACAAGGTTGCAAAAAAACCGGGGTCTTCTTCCACCAGCATTTTTGACCATAGTGCATTGTTGCTGATGAGTGTATCTATATCATTCATGGACGTTCACGGCCTATAACCAGGTAAGTGCGTTGCGCTAATATAGGTTAACCTCACATTTTTTAAAACAACCCATCGCGTGTCACGACACGAGAAGAGACATTTAATGACCATTGCTCTGGAACTAAAACAGCTTACAAAAACCTACCCCGGCGGGGTTCAGGCGCTGCGGGGGATCGACCTGCAGGTTGAGGCAGGCGATTTTTATGCGCTGCTGGGCCCTAACGGCGCGGGTAAATCCACCACGATTGGCATTATCAGCTCGCTGGTTAATAAAACCTCAGGCCAGGTCAACGTCTTTGGCTACGACCTGCAGAAGGACGTGGTTAACGCCAAGCGCCAGCTCGGCCTGGTGCCGCAGGAGTTTAACTTTAACCCCTTCGAAACCGTGCAGCAGATCGTCGTCAACCAGGCGGGCTACTACGGTGTTGAGCGTAAAGAAGCGGTTATACGCAGCGAAAAATACCTGAAACAGCTCGATTTATGGGAAAAGCGCGGCGAGCGCGCGCGGATGCTATCCGGCGGCATGAAGCGCCGTCTGATGATCGCCCGCGCCCTGATGCACGAGCCAAAATTACTGATCCTCGATGAACCAACCGCGGGGGTAGATATCGAACTTCGCCGCTCGATGTGGGGCTTCCTCAAGGATTTGAACGATAAAGGCACCACCATTATCCTCACCACCCACTACCTGGAAGAGGCGGAGATGCTGTGCCGCAATATCGGCATTATTCAGCGCGGTGAGCTGGTGGAGAACACCTCCATGAAGGCGCTGCTGGCGAAGCTAAAATCGGAAACCTTTATTCTCGATCTGGCGCCGAAAAGCCCGCTGCCGGTGCTTGAAGGCTATCAGTATCGGCTGGTGGATACCTCAACTCTGGAAGTTGAGGTGCTGCGCGAGCAGGGGATCAACAGCGTATTTTCTCAGCTGAGCGCGCAGGGCGTTCAGGTTTTAAGCATGCGTAACAAAGCCAACCGCCTGGAAGAGCTGTTTGTCACGCTGGTACATGACAGGAAAGGAGAATCAGCATGATGCAGCTGTACTGGGTCGCGCTGAAAAGCATCTGGGCCAAAGAGATCCACCGTTTTATGCGTATCTGGATCCAGACGCTGGTGCCGCCGGTGATCACCATGACGCTCTATTTCGTCATTTTTGGCAACCTGATCGGCTCGCGCATCGGCGAAATGCACGGTTTTACCTATATGCAGTTTATCGTGCCGGGCCTGATTATGATGGCGGTGATCACCAACGCCTACGCCAACGTGGCCTCCTCTTTCTTCAGCGCGAAATTCCAGCGCAATATTGAGGAGCTGCTGGTGGCGCCGGTGCCAACGCACGTGGTTATCATCGGCTACGTTGGCGGCGGCGTGGCGCGCGGGCTGTTTGTCGGGATCCTCGTCACCGCGATCTCGCTGTTCTTCGTCCCGTTCCAGGTTCACTCCTGGCTGTTCGTTGGGCTGACGCTGCTCCTGACGGCCATCCTCTTCTCGCTGGCGGGCCTGCTGAATGCGGTATTTGCCAAAACCTTTGACGATATCAGCCTGATCCCGACCTTCGTGCTGACGCCGCTGACCTACCTCGGCGGGGTATTCTACTCTCTGACCCTGCTGCCGCCGTTCTGGCAGGCGCTGTCGCACCTGAACCCGATCGTCTACATGATCAGCGGCTTCCGCTACGGCTTCCTCGGCATCAACGATGTTCCGCTGATTACCACCTTTGGCGTTCTGGTGGTCTTTATCGTCGCGTTCTACCTGCTGTGCTGGTCTCTGATCCAGCGCGGGCGCGGTCTGCGCAGCTAGCGGACCGTTATTGGCGCTGCGCTGAGCGATTAGGCGAAGCGCCATCGACTAATCTTGACTGCCATCACCGACATCGCTCATTCCCCTTGTTAAATTAGCCTCCTGCTAAGGAGGTAGGCGATGTTAGGTTGGGTAATTACTTGCCATGACGATAAGGCGCAGGAGCTGCTGGACCGTCTGGAAAAAAAGTATGGAGCGCTGGCGCAGTGTCGGGCGGTGAACTACTGGCGCAATCTCAGCAGCAATATGCTGAGCCGGATGATGTGCGAGGCGCTGCACGCGGTCGACAGCGGCGATGGCGCGATCTTTCTGACCGATGAAACCGGCGCGGCGCCGTATCGGGTCGCGGCGCTCATGAGCCATAAGCACACCCACTGCGAAGTGATCTCCGGAATCGACTATCCATTGTTAGAGAGAATGTATCTGCTGCGCGAGAGCCTGAGCAGCGAAGCGTTTCGCGAGGCGATAGTCAGCGCCGGAGGCCCGACGGTCAGCAGCCTCTGGCACCAGCAGCAAAAAAATCCGCCTTTCCGCCTGCTGCATGAAGCGTTCGGGAATTAGGCGTTGGTATTGATGCCGCTTTTGTTACAATGGCGGCAGTTTTTTCTAGCGGTTAGACGTCGATGTTTGCCCGAATCTTTGCTCTGCTCCTTCTGCTGACGTCGCTCAGCGCCTCTGCCAGCCTGTTAAGCCAACAGGGCGTGCCTGCTCGCTATATGCAAACCACTGAAGACGCGGTTATCTGGGCGCAGATAGGCAATGAGGTGGTCAGCGTCGGCAATATCCGCGCCGGGCAAATTATTGCCGTCGTGCCGACCGCCGCCGACTATTATGAGTTCAGCTTCGGCTTTGGTACCGGTTTTATCGATAAAGGCCACCTGCAGCCGGTGCAGGGCAAGCAGCGGGTGGAGGACAGCCTCGGCGATTTGCATAAGCCGCTGAGCAATCAAAACCTGCTCACCTGGAAAGATACCCCGGTCTACGACGCTCCCTCCAGCGGCAGCGCGCCGTTCGGCACGCTGGCGGATAATTTACGCTATCCGATAATCAGCAAGCTGAAAGACCGGCTGAACCAGACCTGGTTTCAAATTCGCATCGGCAATCGCCTGGCGTGGGTCAGTAGCCTCGATGCCCAACAGGATAACGGCATTCCGATCCTGACCTATCACCATATCCTGCGTGATGAAGAGAACACCCGCTTTCGCCATACCTCGACCACCACCTCCGTTCGCGCCTTCAGCAACCAGATGACCTGGCTGCGCGACCAGGGCTACACCACCCTGAACATGTATCAGCTGGAAGGCTACGTGCGCAATAAGATCAACCTGCCGGCGCGCTCGGTGGCGATCACCTTTGATGACGGCCTGAAGTCGGTCAACCGCTATGCCTGGCCTATCCTCAGGCAGTATGGCTTTCACGCCACGGCGTTTATTATCTCTTCACGCATTAAGCACCATCCGCAGAAATGGGCGCCTAAGTCGCTACAGTTTATGAGTATTTCTGAGCTGAAGCAGATTCAGGACGTCTTTGACGTGCAGTCGCATACCCACTTTCTGCATCGGGTTGACGGCGGGCATCGTCCGATTCTGCTGAGCCGCAGCTACCACAACATCCTGTTTGATTTTGAGCACTCGCGCCGCGCCTTGACGCAGTTTAATCCGCACGTGCTCTATCTCTCCTATCCGTTTGGCGGCTATAACGCCACGGCGGTGAAGGCCGCGAACGACGCCGGTTTTCATATGGCGGTGACCACGGTGAGAGGGAAGGTGATGCCGGGGGATAATCCGTTCTTATTGAAGCGCCTCTATATTCTGCGCACCGATTCGCTGGAGACGATGTCGCGGCTGATCAGCAACCAGCCGCAGGGATAGCTCGACGCCCGTTCTGAGCTGGGCGTCGCAGGGCTATCAGGCAACCTGAACCGGAATGGCTTTGGCCTGGCGCTTCATCTCGTTGTCGCCCTCAAAGTAGGCGACCTTTGGCCGCCAGCTGCGGGCTTCTTCATCGCTCATGGTGACGAAGCTGGCGATGATCAGAATATCGCCGACGCTGGCGCAGTGCGCCGCCGCGCCGTTAACGGAAATGATTCTGGAACCGCGCTCGGCGGCAATGGCGTAGGTGGAGAAGCGGTTACCGTTGGTCACGTTCCAGAGATGGATCGCCTCATTTTCGAGGATCCCGGACGCATCAAGGAAATCCTGGTCAATGGCGCAGGAGCCTTCATAGTGCAGATCGGCCTGGGTGACTTTTACGCGGTGGAGTTTGCCCTGCAGCATATTACGAATCATAGTGTCTACCTTTATTCCCGTCATACTTCAAGCGGCATACAGGCTGGCTGCACTCGAACTATTGCGGGTATCTACCTGACGAAAACGAAGCGGATGTCGCATCCGCTTGAGCAAATGCCGGGCAGTATTGCCCGGTTTTTAACCTTTGTCTACAGGCCGAGCTCGACGATTTTGTTGTCGATAAGACGCGCCTGGCCGAGCCATGCTGCCATCAGGATCACCGCCCGCTGGCTGGTCTCCGTGAACTCCAGCAGCGTATCGGCATCGCGGATCTGAATATCGTCAGAGCGGAAGCCCTTTTCGTCCAGCTCCTGCCCGGCAAGGGTAATCATTTCATCCAGATTACGATCGCCGGCCGCCAGCTTTTCCGCCACGCTATTCAGCACTTTATACAAGCCTGGGGCGATTTTACGCTGGTCGGCGGTCAGGTAGCCGTTGCGCGAGCTGAGCGCCAGGCCATCTTTGGCGCGGATAATCGGTACGCCGATAATCTCGATATCGTAGCCCATGTCGGCAACCATCTTGCGGATCAGCGCCAGCTGCTGGAAGTCCTTCTCGCCAAAGCAGGCGACGTCCGGCTGCACCAGGTTGAACAGCTTGCTGACGATGGTGGAGACGCCGCGGAAGTGGCCCGGACGGCTGGCTCCTTCAAGCATGGTCGACAGGCCGGGAACGTCGACGTAGGTCTGGCCTTCGGTACCGTGCGGATAGATCTCCGCCGGAGCCGGTGCGAATACGAAGTCCACTTTGCGTTTGTTCAGCTTCTCGCAATCGTCCTGCAGCGTGCGCGGGTAGCGCGTCAAATCGTCAGGGCGGTCGAACTGCATCGGGTTAACGAAAATGCTGACCACCACGACGTCAGCGCTGGCTTTCGCCTCATCAACCAGCTTCATATGGCCGTCATGCAGGTTGCCCATGGTGGGAACCAGCGCAATGCGCTTGCCTTCCTGACGTAAACGGCGGATATGCTGACGCAGCAGCGGCAGGGATTCAATAATCAGCACAACAAGACTCCTTAATGGAAACTGTGTTCTTCGCCCGGATAGACGCCGGACTCCACTTCGGCAATATACTGCCGTACCGCCGCGCGCATGTCGCCTGCTGCGGTGAGGAAATTTTTAGCGAATTTAGGAATATGGCCGCCGGTGATGCCGAAGGCGTCGTGCATCACGAGGATTTGCCCGTCGGTGACGTTGCCGGCGCCAATGCCGATCACCGGGATGGTCAGCGCCTCGGTCACGCGCTGGGCCAGCGCCACCGGCACGCACTCCAGCACCAGCAGCTGCGCGCCTGCGGCTTCAAGCGCCAGCGCGTCGTCAAGCAGCGTTTGCGCCGCGTCGCCGCGTCCCTGGACCTTATAGCCGCCAAAAACGTTAACCGACTGCGGCGTCAGGCCAAGATGGCCGCAAACCGGCACCGCCCGTTCTGCCAGCATTTTTACGGTCTCGGCCAGCCACGCGCCGCCTTCAATCTTGACCATGTTCGCGCCCGCGCGCATCACCACGGCGGCGCTGGCGAAGGTCTGTTCCGGCGTGGCGTAGGCCATAAACGGCAGGTCGGCGAGCAGCAGGCAGGACGGAGCGCCGCGGCGTACCGCCTGAGTGTGATAGGCAATGTCTTCAACCGTCACCGGCAGCGTGGAGTCGTGGCCCTGTACCGTCATGCCCAGCGAGTCGCCAACCAGCATCACGTTAATGCCCTCATCGGCAAACAGCTTTGCGAAGCTATAGTCGTAGGCGGTGATGGTGGCGAAGCGCTTCTTCTCCTGTTTGCATTTCTGCAGCAGGGCGATAGTGGTCGGTTTCATAACGTTTCCTGATGATGAAAGTCATATTAACCGGCATTCTAACAGCAGCACTGGAGGGGGCAACGGTTTTAGGCAACCGATAACGACGATCGCCGGAATTGCTAAAAGCAGCGGGGACTACCAGAGAGCGGGTTTGTCGGCAGCGAGCTGGGTCAGTACGCTGCGTAACGCGACGCCGTCAGGAAAATGGAGTTCGGGGGCAATCTCAAACAGCGGCCACAGCATAAAGCCGCGGTTTTTCATATCGTAATGCGGCACCGTCAGGCGCTCGCTGTCGATGACCTGCTCGCCAAACAGCATGATATCGAGATCGAGCGTGCGCGGACCCCAGCGTTCGGCCTTGCGTTCGCGGCCCTGCTGCAGCTCGATGCGCTGGGTATTATCCAGCAGCGCTTCTGCGGCAAGCCCGGTCTCCAGCGCGACGGCGGCGTTAAGGTAGTCAGGCTGATCCTGCGGCCCCAGCGGCGGCGTGCGGTAGAAAGAGGAGACGGCGACGATCCGGCTATTGGGGATCTCCGCCAGCGCGGCAACGGCAGCATTAACCTGCTCCAGAGGAGCGGCCAGATTGCTGCCGAGGGCGATAAAGGCGAGCGTCATGCGCCGCCCGGGCGCGGGGCGCGTTTGCGTGGACGACGATGACGGCGGCGCGGCGCCGGCTCTTCATCGAGCTCGTTAAGCATATCTTTTTGATCCGGCGGCGGAGCAACCTGGAACTCGCCCCACCATTTGGTCAGGCGCAGCAGCTCACCATTTTTTTCAGCACCGGCGCGCAGCTCAAGCAGATCGTACGCGGCGCGGAATTTCGGATGCTCCATCAGCTTCCACGCGCGTTTGCCCTGGCGGCGGGACATCCGCAGCTGCAGCTGCCAGATATCGCGAACCAGCGTAGTGATGCGCTTTGGAATCGCCAGCGTACGGCAGGCTTCGTCCAGCACGTCGTTCATCGCCAGCAGGAAGGCGTCGTTGTACGCCAGACCGCTCTCCTGGGTAATTTTCTGCGCCATTTCCAGCAGCGGATACCAGAACATCACCGCAAACAGGAACGCCGGGTTAACGCGCATATCGTTATGGATGCGGTTATCGGTGTTCTTCAGTACCTGGGTGATGATGTGCTCCATCGGGCTATCGCCGCGCTCGGTAAAGTAGCGGGTGATGGTCGGGAACAGCGGCTGGAACAGATTGTATTCGCGCAGCAGCATATAGGTATCAAAACCGTAGCCCGCCTGCAGCAGCTTGAGCACTTCTTCAAACAGACGCGCCGGAGGCACGTCGTGAAGCAGCGCCGCCAGGCGTGGGATCGGCTCGGCGCTTTCCGCGCTGATGCTCATATTGAGCTTGGCGGCAAAGCGCACCGCGCGCAGCATGCGTACCGGATCTTCGCGGTAGCGGGTTTCCGGATCGCCAATCAGGCGGATAACGCCATCCTGCATATCCTTCATGCCGCCAACGTAATCGCGGACGGTAAAGTCGGCCACGCTGTAGTAAAGGCTGTTAATGGTGAAGTCGCGGCGCTGGGCATCTTCTTCGATGGAGCCGAAGATGTTGTCGCGCAGCAGCATACCGTTCTGGCCGAGCTGCGAGGTGACGCGATCGGTGGTATGCCCTTCGTGGTGACCGCGGAAGGTGGCGACTTCGATAATCTCCGGCCCGAACATGACGTGAGCCAGGCGGAAACGGCGGCCGACCAGGCGGCAGTTGCGGAACAGTTTACGTACCTGATCCGGGGTCGCGCTGGTGGTGACGTCGAAATCTTTCGGCTTCTTGCCAAGCAGGAGGTCGCGTACGCCACCGCCGACGAGATAGGCTTCGTAGCCCGCCTTGTTCAGTCGATAGAGCACCTTGAGGGCATTATCACTGATATCTTTGCGGGAAATTGCATGCTGTTCGCGCGGGATAACCGTCATATGCGTTTGTTCGACGGCGGCTTCTGCCTCGCGCTCCTCACGGCTTAGCACCTTACGGCAAAAATTAGCGACTCGGGTAAAAATGTTGCACCTCGTAGTGTCAGACTGACTTCAGGACCAAAAAGCTACTCTATGGACTTCAGATTGCAGCGCGGCGACAGGCTTGTGGGCTCCCGGCGACATAGAAAGCTATGTAACCTGGGCGGACAAATGCGGCTATCGCAGCGGCAACGTGTAAGGCGACGAGTAAAAATTGCGGCTAATCATAGCTCAGCGGGAGCCATTTGAGAATGCTGGATTTTTTCGGGTTTCCAGTTCACTACCGCCTGCTTGAGTAAATCATCGATACTCAACGCGCGCCATTCCTGCTCAACGTCCTGATTAAGAAACATTAGCGCCCGTATAATTTCCGGGCGCGGATCGCCTTCCGGCAGCGCCGGGGCGTGATTTTGTTTGGAGAGTTTATTCCCCTCGGCGTTCAGCGCCAGCGGCAGATGCAGGTAATCCGGCGCCTGCCAGCCAAAGTGCTGGTAGAGCGAAATCTGCCGCACCGTAGGCTCAATAAGATCGGCACCGCGGACTATCTCACTCACGCCCTGGAAACGATCGTCCACCACCACCGCAAGATTATAGGCGAACAGGCCGTCGCGGCGGTGGATAATAAAATCTTCGCGCGCCAAAGGCTCGTCGGCAACCAGGGTTCCGCGCAGCTGGTCATAAAACTCAAGCACCGGTCGCGTCTGGCGTATGCGCAGCGCGGCGTCCTGTGCCGGCAGCCGCAGGTCGCGACAGTGGCCGTCATAGATGCCGCCGACGGCGTGAATCCGCGCGCGGGTGCAGGTGCAGTAATAGCACAGCCCCTGCTCATGCAGCCAGGCAAGGTGCTCCCGGTAGGCTTCGTGGCGCTGTGACTGCCACAGCACGTCGCCATCCCAGTGCAGCCCGTAACGCTCGAGCTGGCGCAGAATGGTGTCGGCGGCGCCGGGAACTTCCCGCGGCGGGTCGATATCCTCAATGCGTACGTGCCAGATGCCGTTTTTTGCCCGCGCCTGGAGATAGCTGCCGAGTGCGGCAATCAGGGAGCCGAAATGGAGTTCGCCGGAGGGTGAGGGGGCAAAGCGGCCTGTATAGCGTGAATCATTCATGGTCTATAGAGCATGTAGGCGGGAGAAACTCCCGCCGGAGATACGATAGCGAAGTGGATCAGCCTGCCATCTGTTTTTCGCGAATTTCCGCCAGAGTTTTGCAATCGATGCACAGATCTGCGGTCGGACGCGCTTCCAGACGGCGAATGCCGATCTCAACGCCACAGGATTCACAAAAGCCGAAATCTTCGTCTTCGACTTTCTTCAGTGTTTTCTCGATCTTTTTGATGAGTTTACGTTCGCGATCGCGGTTACGCAGCTCCAGGCTGAACTCTTCTTCCTGAGCGGCACGGTCTACCGGGTCCGGGAAGTTAGCAGCTTCATCCTGCATGTGTGTTACGGTGCGATCCACTTCATCCCTGAGTTGATTACGCCATGCTTCAAGAATACGCTTGAAGTGCGCTAGCTGGGCTTCGTTCATATACTCTTCGCCCGGCTTCTCTTGGTACGGCTCCACCCCAGCGATGGCGAGAATACTCAGGGACGATGTTTTACGGTTTTGCCCTTCTTGCATGTTGCTTCTCCTTAACACGCACTATCGATCCCCATGGTGGGGGAAAAATCAGGCCGCTATAAATAGCAGATGCTTTTCCGGATAGCAATTATCTAAACGTTACACTTGACAACCCTGTGAAGAAAAGCGTATTTGCGCTCGCGACCCGGACACTATTTAGCCGTTTGTTTACCGGGAGTTAACACCACGGTAATCGGCTTATTCAGAGTCATCATCTCGGTAGAAAGTTCCGCTTTATATGCGAGAATTTCAACCCCCTTGGTTTGCGCTTCAATCAATAGCTGTGCGTATCTGGCATCAATGTGGTGAGCGGGAGAGAAACGGTCGATCGCCGAATGCAGCACGGCGAATAAAATCACCGCCCGATCGCCGGCTGCCGCCACGCCCATCAGCTCCCGCAGGTGCTTCTGGCCGCGCTCGGTGACCGCATCGGGGAAATAACCGCTCTCTTTCTCCGCTAACGTAACCGATTTCACTTCAATATAGCAGTTTTGTCGTTCTTCTGCCTGTAACATAATATCGATGCGGCTGTTCTCTCCGCCATATTTCACTTCACTTTTCAGCGTGTTATAGCCAGAAAGCTCGCTAATATTCCCCGCCAGTATCGCCTCTTTTGCCAGCGTATTGGCACGTAAAGTATTCACGCAAATCGTCGCGCCCTGCTGGGTTTCGGTTAATTCCCAGGTATGGGCATACTTGCGCTTCAGGTTATCGGAGGTGGAATACCAGACGGTATCGCCGGGCGTCGCGCAGCCGGTCATCGCCCCGGTGTTCGGGCAGTGCAGGGTCAGCTCGCGTCCGTCGGGGGTCACCACGTCGGCCAGAAATCGTTTGTAACGTTTAATCAGAACGGCGGACCGTAGCGGTGGGGTGAACAGCATCAGCTCTCCTCGTTGAAGGGGTAACGTTCCAGCGCGGTATAGCGGGTACGTCCGCGGGCAAAGCTGGATTCATAAAGTACAAATTCGCGCACCGCAAACGTCCAGCTGAAGCCGGGCGGCGGGATGGGCACCGCGCTGCGGGCATCGCGCAGCAGGGTGATATGCGGATGGAACGGCTGCGGGCTTTGATAGCAGCCGCTGCGGGCCGCCTGCGCGCGCAGCATTCCGGCCAGCTGCAGCACGCCGCGCGGCGGCTGGCGCGTACCGAGCCACACCACCCGCGAACGCAGCCACTGTCCGGCATCGTCGAGGGTCAGCGTAAAGCCAGGCTGGCGAATGCGTCCCGCCAGTGCCGCCAGCGCGCGCTGCTTATCCGCGCTGACCTCGCCAAGAAACGCCAGCGTCAGGTGCAGATTGGCTTTTGCTACCGGCCTGCCGGCGTCATCCGGGAAGCTCAGGGCGCGCCAGTCGACGATCCGCTGCTGCACCTCTTCAGGCAGTTCAAGGGCGAAAAACAGCCTTTTCGGCTCGGACATGATAAATACCCGGTAATCATTTCAGTGCGATGAATTTCAACCTGCAGCGGATCTGCAACGCGAAAGACGACAAGTCAGGCGTGATGCTACAATGCCTGCCCTTGAATGTTAAGCCCTGGAGCCTTTCGTGTCCTCATTGCCGGTTGCCGCCGTCCTCCCCGAACTTCTCTGTGCTCTGCAGCAGGCGCCGCAGGTGCTGCTCAATGCGCCAACCGGTGCCGGTAAATCGACCTGGCTGCCGCTGCAAATCCTCGCGGCGGGCCAGATCGACGGGCGCATTATTCTGCTGGAACCGCGCCGGCTGGCGGCACGCAACGTCGCGCAGCGGCTGGCCGAACTGCTGGGCGAGAAGCCGGGCGATACCGTGGGCTACCGGATGCGTGCGGACACCTGCGTCGGACCAAATACCCGAATCGAAGTGGTCACCGAGGGGATCCTGACGCGCACGCTCCAGCACGATCCCGAGCTGACGGGCGTGGGTCTGGTGATCCTCGATGAGTTCCACGAGCGCAGCCTGCAGGCGGATCTGGCCCTCGCCCTGCTGCTCGACGTGCAGCAGGGCCTGCGCGACGATCTCAAGCTGCTGATTATGTCGGCGACGCTGGATAACGATCGCCTGCAGCGGATGCTGCCGCAGGCGCCGGTGGTTACCTCCGCCGGCCGGGCCTTCCCGGTGGAGAAACGCTATCAGGCGCTCGCCGCACACCAGCGCTTTGATGAGGCGGTGGCGATAGCCGCCGCCGAGCTGCTGCGCCAGGAGAGCGGGTCGATGCTGCTGTTTCTCCCCGGCGTCGGCGAAATTCAGCGGGTGCAGGAGCAGCTGGCCGGGCGGGTGGCTGACGATGTGGCTATCTGTCCTCTGTACGGGGCGCTGCCGCTGAGCGAGCAGCGAAAGGCGATTCTGCCGGCGGCGCAGGGGATGCGCAAGGTGGTGCTGGCGACCAATATTGCCGAAACCAGCCTGACCATTGAGGGGATTCGGCTGGTGGTGGATAGCGCCCAGGAGCGGGTTGCCCGCTTTGACGCCCGCACCGGCTTAACCCGCCTGATAACCCAGCGCATCAGCCAGGCCTCCATGACCCAACGCGCCGGCCGCGCCGGGCGTCTGGAGCCCGGAATTTGCCTGCACCTGATCGCGAAAGAGCAGGCGGAGCGCGCGGCGGCGCAGAGCGACCCCGAGATCCTGCAAAGCGATCTGTCGTCGCTGCTGCTGGAGCTGCTGCAGTGGGGATGCCAGGATCCCGCCGAACTCCGCTGGCTGGATCTGCCGCCGGAGATCAACCTGGCAGCGGCCCGGCGTCTGCTGACGGCGCTCTCCGCGCTGGAGGGCGGCAGGCTCTCGGCGCGCGGGCGGAAGATGGCCGCGCTGGGCAACGATCCGCGCCTTGCGGCGATGCTGATTGCGGCGGACTCTCCCGATGCGGCGGCAACGGCGGCTAAGCTGGCGGCGATCCTCGAAGAGCCGCCGCGCGGCGCGAATAGCGATCTTGGTTCGGCGTTTGCCCGCCAGCAGCCCGCCTGGCAGCAGCGGGCGCAGCAGCTGCTGAAGCGCCTCGGCGGCCGCGCGGGCCATCCCGACGCCCAGCGCGTGCCGGCGCTGCTGGCACCGGCCTTTGCCGACCGGATCGCCCGCCGACGCGGCCAGGAGGGGCGCTACCAGCTGGCCAACGGCATGGGGGCGATGCTTAACGCCGATGACGCGCTTGGACGCCATGAGTGGCTGATTGCGCCTCTGCTGCTGCAGGGGAGCTCGTCGCCGGATGCGCGCATTTTACTTGCGCAGCCGCTGGATATTACCGCGCTGCTGGAGCAGCTGCCGGATCTGGCGCAGCGCTCCGATACCGTGGAGTGGGATGAGGCCCAGGGAACGCTGAAGGCCTGGCGCCGCACCTGTATCGGCCAGCTGGTCATCAAAACTCAGCCGCTGGCAAAGCCGTCGGAAGAGGAGCTGCACCGGGCGATGCTCAACGGCATTCGCGAGAAGGGCCTCAGCGTGCTGAACTGGACGGCGGAGGCGGAGCAGCTCCGTCTGCGCCTGCACTGTGCGGCGCAGTGGCTGCCGGAGGAGGCGTGGCCGGCGGTGGATGAGGCCTCGCTGCTGGCAACGCTGGAGGCGTGGCTGCTGCCGCAAATGAGCGGGGTGCACTCGCTGCGCGCGCTCAGGGCGCTGGATATTCGCCAGGCGCTGCAAAACTGGCTGCCGTGGCCGCTGCGTCAGAAGCTCGATAGCGAGCTGCCAACCCACTACGTCGTGCCGACCGGCAGCCGGATCGCCATTCGCTACCACGAGGAAAACCCGCCGGCGCTGGCGGTGCGTATGCAGGAGATGTTTGGCGAAGCGACGACCCCGACCATTGCCCAGGGCCGGATAGCGCTGGTGCTGGAGCTGCTGTCACCCGCCCAGCGTCCGCTGCAGATCACCCGCGATCTCAGCGCCTTCTGGCAAGGGGCCTATCGGGAAGTGCAAAAAGAGATGAAGGGACGCTACCCCAAACACGTCTGGCCGGACGATCCGGCAAACGCCGCGGCGACCCGGCGCACCAAAAAGTATGCGCCGCCGGGATCGCGCTGAGGCCGGCTACCACGCCTGGGTCCACAAAAACAGGCCGCCGCCGGCCAGCGCCAGCCAGGGACCGAAGGCCAGCGGTCGATCCAGCGGCTGGTGGGTCAGCCGCCGCAGCACCAGGGTGCAGATAAGCCCGCTGGCCGAGGCCAGCAGCAGCGTATGCGGCAGCGCCTGCCAGCCAGACCACGCGCCGAGCGCCGCCAGCAGTTTAAAATCGCCGTACCCCAGCGCCTCCTTGCCGGTCAGCAGCCGAAAGACCCAGTACACCGCCCAGAGCGACACGTAGCCTGCCATCGCGCCGATCACCGCCTCCGTCAGCGGCACAAACGTCGCATTGAGATTAAACAGCAGCCCGGCCCACAGCAGCGGCAGCGTCAGGCGGTCGGGGAGCAGCTGCGTCCTGGCGTCGATGATGGCCAGCACCAGCAGGGTGGAGAGCAGCCCCAGTCCGCCCAGCAGCGCGAAACCCGGAGTCAGCAGATACCCGGCGAGCACAAACAGCAGCCCGCAGAAGAGCTCGGTCAGCGGATAGCGGCGTGAAATCGGCCGCGCGCAGCAGCGGGAGCGCCCCTTCAGCAGCAGGAAGCTGAACAACGGGACGTTATCCCGCCAGGCAACGGGCTGCCGGCACTGCGGGCAGAACGACGGCGGAAAGCTCAGGCTGAGCCGCTCCTGGCCCTCCTCGGCCATTAACATCAGCGGCAGCCGGTAGATAACGACGTTAAAAAAGCTGCCGAAGCACAGACCGAAAATAAACAAAAAACCGCCCCATATCAGGGGGAACTGCAGTGAAAATGTGGCAAGTAGCGTCATGGTTTCTCCGGTAGTGACCATTTTCCCTGCAGCTGCCAGGGCGTGCGTCCATGTTCATCCTGGCGGCCGCTCTGGGCGATAAGCGCCGCGAGCAGCGTCGGCATTGACTGCCGGCTCTGTAGCGTTCCACGAAACGCGTAGCCGCCGTCAGGTGCGAGGGTGCCCCGTCCGCTCAGGCTCAGCTGATGCGAGTCCTGGCTGATGTTCAGCGCCAGCGCCCCCGCGGGCGTGCAGCTGAATTTGCCGCTGACGCTGGCCAGCGTCAGGGACCCGGCGGGGGAGCTCAGCGTCGCATCCTGCCAGCGCGCGCGGCCGTCGGAGATCTGCTGGCAGCCGGCGGGGCTGAAGCGCGCCTCGGCGATCTCCAGCGTAATCAGGCCCTCGGCGTCAACCGACCCGGACTGCGCCAGCCCGCGACCGGCCACGCCGGCGGGGACGATAAGGCGGCCATCGCGCAGCGTCAGCGCGCTCAGCCCCTGCAGCCAGACCTGGCCGCGCAGCCCGCTGGGATCGCTGAACGAAATCTGCCAGCCCGGAAGCGCGCCGGAGAATGCCAGCCGCCAGCGCAGGTGGGCGAGGCCGGCTCCGCGCCAGACAATATCTCTGGCCTCGCCCTGCCAGACGGTGCCGGCAAGCTCGCCGACGCCGATCCCGGCCGGCAGCGCGGCGGTCAGCAGCCTGGCGGGGGCGATGAGCAGCATCCACAGCAGCCAGGCGCCGAGCAGCACTCCGACGGCGGATTTACTTCTCATGCCGACGCTCGAGGATCAGCGTATTTACCGTCACCCAGCCGGGACGCTGGGGGTGTGCGGTGACGGCCAGGGAGGCGGCGTGAATGCCCTGCCGGCCCAGGGCGTCGAGCCATGACATCAGGGCCTGAAAGGTACAGGCCTCGAGGGTGACGTTGACCCGCATCCCCTGCGGCTGCAGTCGGACGATCGCCAGCGCCTGGCGGGTCGCCTCGCGCATGATGACCGCCGAGGGCTCTTCGGCGGTGGGCGCAGGGCCCGGCCGCTGGCGGCTTAGCTGCTGCAGGAGCGGAGCCTGCTGCTGCATCCAGCGCAGGCTGGCCTGCTCTTTGGCGAGGGTTTGCCGCCACTGCTGCTCGCGGTCGAGCCACGGCTGCCAGAAGGCGTAATAGGCGATACCGACAAACAGCGCGAGGGCCATCGCCACCAGCAGGCGCTGCTCCCGCTGCGAGCGCTGCTGCCATAAAATACGCAGGCTATGCATCGTTTTCCTCCAGGGAGAGACGCCCCTCAATGCCGTCCGCTCGCGGCTTCATTTCGCCGGTTCGCACGCGAAAATGGGGCTGCGCCCGCAGCCTGAACTGCTCCAGCGCCCGGGGTGATACCGCCGACACGTCGAGCTGCAGGGCGTTGCGCGCGCCGTCATAGGCCAGCGCCCGCAGGCGGATCCCCGGGGTCTCGGCGACGATCTTTTGCACCAGGCTGATGGTGACGACCGACGGCGGATGCGCCGCCGTCTGCTCAAGCTGGCGCAGATGCTGCTGCATCTGCAGACGGGGGTTAATCACCCGGGTCTCCGTTTTAAACCACTGATGATAAAACGCCCGGCTGGCCTGCTGGGCTGCGGCCGCCTGCTGGCCGAGCGCCAGATGGTCGAGCACGGCGTTGACTCCCCACAGCAGCACCAGCGCGGCGGCAGCGGCCATCGCAGGACGCCAGCGCAGCCCGGCGGGCTGCCAGCGGCGCTTCGGCGCAAACTCTCCCTGGCGTAGGCAGATGCGCTGCGCTGCCGGATTCGCCGCCGCCAGCTGGAGTAAATCCTGCGCCGCCAGCGCGCGCCACGGTGCCGGGATCGCCGGGGGCGGCGAGTAGCTATCGATCGGCGGCTGCGCCTCGCCGGGGGAGAGCAGCTCTGCCAGCCAGCCGGCTCCCGCCGCCATCCCGCCCCAGGCCTGATGGCGAATCAGCCACTGTTCGCCGACCTGCAGCGCGCTCCAGCGGCCCGGAGTGAAGGGGAGAGCCAGCGCATCCGGCGTCAGGGCGAGGATCTCGAGCCCCAGCTCGTCGCAGCGGGCAAGCCACTCGCGCATTTTTTGCCGCTGCAGGGCGGCGACGTGGCAGAGATTTTTCTGCCGGTGGAGCAGCGCAAAATGAACCTCCTCGACGTCGGTTGCCAGCTGCTCCTCGAGCAGGAAGGGTAGAACCTGCTGCGGGCGCTGGCGCAGGCCGGCGGGCAGCGTCACGCTGTGAAAAGCGCAGTCGCTGGCCGGAACCAATACCCAGGCGGGATAGCGCGCCGCCAGCTCGCGCAGCGTCGGGTCATCGTCGCCGGCGGAGCATTCGCCGGCGCTCTCCGGCTGCCCGGGCGAGATCAGGCGCCAGGCGATCGGCCGTTCAGGGGCGCCGAGGCGCAAAATGAGCACCGCGCGGGGCGGCGTTTTATCGTTATTCATCGGCCACTCTGTAAAGTCCATAACGTCGCTGGATAACGCGGAAGCTGCGCCCTTCGCGCTGCAGGAGGCTGCGCTGCTGATAGCGCGCGCTGCCCATGACCACGGTGAACGAGGCGACAAAGCGTTCACTGTGGACCGTCAGCCAGGGGCGCACGGCGGTGGTGTCGGTGTCCTGCAGCGCCTGCTGGGCTAAAAACGCGGCGACGCTGTTCCAGCCGCTTGCCGGACGGGTGCTCAGCAGCTGGCGCGCCTGCTGAATGCTCAGATCTGCGGGAAACAGCGCCGCCAGCAGGGCGGCCTGCGCTGGCTTCAGGGTATTGATATTGATCTGCAGGGCGTCGTTCGGGTGGGCGCAGACGTAGGGCAGCAGACGCTGGTACAGCGCCGCGTCCATCCCGGCGAGCAGGCGCAGCTCGCTGAGATCCTGGATATTCTGGTTGCCGGTCAGGTAGCCCGGCGACTGCGCCATATAGACCTCGTCTTCCGCGCCGTTGAGCAGCGGCTGGCTATCCGTATCGATCCAGTCGCGCAGGGCGGCGGTGAGCTGCAGGGCGCGCAGCGGCTCCGCGCCGAGCTTCTCCAGCAGGCGGGTAAAGGCGCGCGCCGCGGCGGGGATCGCTTCGCTTTCATCGGCGGTGGTGCGGTTGATGGCATTCAGATTGAAGCAGGCCAGATCGTCGGTAATCGTGGCATAAATCTCGCCGTCATCGACGGTGAAACGGCGTCCCTGCTGGGCCCAGTTTTGCGCCAGATGGGTCTGGTTCGGCGAATCAAGCGCGTCGCGCTGCAGCAGCGCGGCGACCATCGTCTCCGCGCCCAGCGCGTACCATTTGGCCTGCAGGTTATCGAGGGTGGTGGCCGTCTGCTGGTACATCCGCGCCGTCCTTTCGGTGATGGCGCTCGCCAGCACCATCATCAGCGCGAGGATCAGCAGCACCATCAGCAGCGCGACGCCGCGCTGTCGGCCGTTCATGGCGGGTCTCCGGGGGCAACTAAAAACAGGCGCGTGACGTCGCCGTAGCCCTTCAGCGTTAAGGTGACTTCAAGCGCCTGCGGCAGATTTTGCGCGGACTCCCAGCGATCCTGCCAGCCGCCGTTGGCGTAAAAGCGCAGGCGGAACGCCTCGACGTCGCGCTGCAGGACCCAGGTCGTCGGCCGGCTGCCGGTGAGCGGGTCCTGCTGGCCATAGCTCAGGCGCTCCAGCCGCTGCTGGCGCAGGCGGTAGCTGACGTTCTGGATCTCTGAGCGCGGCAACATGCCCATCGGGTTTGGCCAGCCGCTGCGGCTAAAGGCTATCGCCCAGTCGTCGCTGCTCAGCTGGAAGCGCCCGGCGGAGAAGGGAGCGTCGTCGTTGCGGCCGCGGCGGGGGACTATCTGGTTGAAGTCGGCGGCCATCTGGCTAAAGGTCTGCTGCAGCGTGCGGATCTGCTGCGCTTTCTCTTTGGTGAGCGTATCCGCGCGAATGACGTTTTGCAGCACGCTGACCGCCGCCACGCTCAGCGCGGCGAGGATCGCCAGCGCCAGCAGCATTTCAACGAGGGTAAAGCCGCGCATGGAGCCGGTGTTCATGGCCGGGTCACCCAGGTGCGCAGCGAGGAGACCGGAGCCTTGTCGCTTTTGTCATGGCGGACCTCGACGTCCAGCGCCCGCAGCTGCGGGAGCTCGGTTTCGACGCCCTGCCAGCGGATGTGCCAGCTGCCGCCTGCCGCCTGGACCGTCGTTTCCGAGGGGCTTAGCGCCGGCCAGCGGTTTTCCAGCTTCAACTGGATCAGCTGATTGTCGGCAAGCCATCCGGCGAGGGTTTTCTCCTCCATGCGCCCGAGATGGTTCGTCTGCTGCAGCGTGGCCTGCATCACGGATAGCCCGGCGAGGGCGAAGACCACCAGCGCGACCATGACTTCGATAAGCGTCATTCCGGACTGCGATTTCATGGACTCTCCTCCCGCTGCGTGGGCTGCACGTCGCCGCGGGCGTCAACCTCCAGCGCCAGATCGCGGCCGATGTGCAGCTGAAAGGGGGTCACTTCCCCGCCGGGGAACAGCAGCACGTCGGGCTGTTCGCCCGGGGTCCAGGCGGCGCCATCGGGGAAGCTCAGCGCCAGCGGTTCCGAGGCGGCGCTGCCCGAGGTGGCGACGCGAGCAATCTGCAGCGGCTGCCAGCGGGAGCCCTCCTCGCCGCCGTCCGCTTCGCCAGCGTTGCCGCTCTCGTCCGGGGTCAGCAGCCGCATAAACTGCCAGCGGTCGGGGTGAATCGAGATAGCGTAGAACTGGCCGGTCTGCAGCCCGCGGTCGCGGACAAAGCTCAGCTGTGCCTGGAAGCGCTCGAGGGTCTGCGCCGGGTCGTTCTCGCGCGATGGCGGAAACGCCAGCATCACCATGCCCGCGCTAACGCCCATCAGCAGCAAAATAAGCATCATCTCCAGTAACGTGAAGCCGCGCTGCTGCACTATTTTTTCCCGATATTCCAGTTGCCGAGATCGTCGTTGGTATCCGGCATGCCGTCCGGCCCGACGCTAAACACATCGACCTGGCCGTGCTGGCCGGGGCTGAGCAGCTGATAGTCGTTGCCCCACGGGTCCTGCGGCAGGCGGCGGATATAGCCGCCTTCCGGATAGTTACGCGCCTGCGGCTCGGCGGCGGGGCGGCTGACCAGCGCCGCGAGCCCCTGCTCGGTGTTGGGGTAGCGGCTGTTATCCAGCTTGTACATATCCAGCGCGCCCTCCAGCGCCACCAGATCGCTGACCACCTTTTGCCGGTCCGCTTTCTCTTTATTGCCCATCAGGTTAGGGACCACCAGGCTGGCAAGAATGCCGAGAATGACAATCACCACCATAATTTCCAGTAAGGTGAATCCACGCTGTCGTTGCATTTTTTTCTCCATTATTACAATCACATACTCATAAGGGTGTTGAGCTGCAGGATCGGCTGCAGAATGGCCAGCACGATAAACAGCACCATGCCGGCCATCGCCACCACCAGCAGCGGCTCAAACAGGCTGAGCGCCATCTGAATTTGCGCGCTCAGCTCGCGGTCCTGGTTATCGGCGGCGCGCTCGAGCATGCCGTTGAGCTCGCCGCTCTGTTCGCCGCTGGCAACCATGTAGCGCATCATCGGCGGGAAGAGGGCGGTGGCTTCGAGGGCGCGGTGCAGGCTGATCCCTTCGCGCACCGACTCGGCGGCGGTTTCCAGCTGGCGGCGCGCCCAGGTGTTGCTTAACACCTCCGCGCTGATGCGCATTGACGGCAGCAGCGGGACGGCGCTGGCGTTCAGAATGCTGAGGGTGCGGGCGTAGCGGGCGCTGTTGATGCTGCGGGCCACCCGGCCAATCAGCGGCAGGCGCAGCAGCTGTCTATGCCAGATGAGCCGCCGCGCGGGCTGGCGCAGGACGTAATGCAGCAGCAGCCCGCTCGCCAGCAGCGCCAGCAGTAGCCAGGGTCCGGCGCTGCGGACGATATCGCTCATGGTCATCAGCAGGCGGGTGGAAAACGGCAGGGCCTGCTTGAGATGAACAAACTGATCGACGACCTTTGGCACCACCGTGGAGAGCAGGATAGCGATCACGCTGATGGCGACCAGCGTCAGCACGATGGGGTAGATCATGGCCTGCAGCAGGCGGGCGCGAAGCTGCTGGCGCTGTTCGGTATAGTCCGCCAGCCGGTTAAGCACGCCGGCAAGGTGCCCGGAGGTTTCGCCCGCGGCGACCATCGCGCAGTAGAGCCGGTCGAAGCAGGCCGGATAGCCGCGCATGGCCTCCGCCAGGGTATGACCCTCCAGCACCTTGCCGCGCACGCCGGCCATCAGGGTTTTCAGGTGCGCTTTTTCACACTGCTGCGCCACCGCGTCCAGCGCTTTTTCCAGCGGGATCGCGGCCGCCACCAGCGTTGCCAGCTGGCGGGTGAGGAGGGCGAGGTCGCCGGCGCCGGTGCGCCGCGTCAGCAGCGAATGCCCGCCGCCGCGCGCGCGGCCTTCAGCGGCGCCGATCTCAACGGGCAGCCAGCCCTTTTCCCGCAGCAGCTGGCGGGCGTGGCGGGCGGAGTCCGCCTGCTGTACGCCGCGCTGCGTCCTGCCGCGCTCGTCCAGCGCCCGGTAGCTAAAAATGGCCATCCTGGTCCCCCTGCGCCGCATGCTGCTCGGTCACCCTGACCACCTCTTCCCAGCTGGTTATGCCGCTCAGCACCTTCTCCAGCCCGGCGCGGCGGAGGGTGATATAGTCTGCTCCTAGCCGCTGGCCCAGCGTTAATTCGTTTTCCCCGCGGTGAATTGCCATCCGCACCCGATCGTCAACCCGCAGCAGCTCGTGGATCCCGGTACGCCCGCGATAGCCGCTGAAGCCGCACTCCGCGCAGCCCTCGGCGTGCCACAGGGCGGTACCGGCCGGGACGCCCATCCGCGTCGCCGTATCCTCATCCGCCTGCCCCGGACGACGGCAGTGCGGGCAGAGCCGGCGCACCAGGCGCTGCGACAGCACCGCCAGCAGCGAGGTTGACAGCAGAAATGGCTCCACCCCCATATCCTGCAGGCGCGAAATCGCCCCCAGTGCGCTGTTGGTATGCAGCGTGGAGAGCACCAGGTGGCCGGTGAGGGAGGCCTGCACGGCAATCTGCGCCGTCTCGCCGTCGCGGATCTCGCCCACCAGCACCACGTCAGGGTCCTGGCGCAAAATGGCGCGCAGCCCGCGGGCAAAGGTCATCTCCACCCTGGGGTTGACCTGGGTCTGGCCGATCCCTTCCAGCTCGTATTCGACGGGGTCTTCGATGGTCATAATATTGCGCTCGCGAGCGTCCAGCCGGCTGAGGGCGGCGTACAGAGTGGTGCTTTTGCCGGACCCGGTGGGGCCGGTGACCAAAATGATGCCGTGCGGGCGGGCCATCAGCTCATCGACCTGCTGCAGGAGCGCGGGCGGCATCCCGAGGGTCAGCAGGTCGAGATTGACGCTGTTTTTGTCCAGCAGGCGCAGCACCACGCGCTCGCCGTGGCCGGAGGGCAGCGTCGAGACGCGCACGTCAACGGCGCGCCCGCCGATGCGCAGCGCCATGCGGCCATCCTGCGGAATGCGCTTTTCCGCGATGTCGAGGTTGGCCATCACCTTGATGCGTGAAATCAGCAGGGCCGCAAGCCGACGCTGCGGGCGGAGGATCTCCCGCAGCACGCCATCGACGCGAAAGCGGATCTGCAGGTGGCGCTCGTAGGTTTCGATATGAATATCCGAGGCCTGCTCTTTGATAGCCTCCGTCAGCATGGCGTTGATCAGGCGGATAATCGGCGCATCGTCCTCGCTATCCAGCAGATCGTCGGTGTCGGGCAGCTCGTCGGCGAGGGTGTATAAATCCAGCTCGTTGCCGATATCGGCCATCATGCGCCGGGCTTCCGCCGAATCGCGCTGGTAGCTCAGCACCAACAGCTTCTCGAACTCGTCGGCGGCCAGCCGCTGGACCTCGATCGGCCGGTCTGCTACCCGGCGCGCCTCAAGCAGCGCCGCCGTTGGCGTCTCGGCGAGGCAGCGGACGGCGCAGGTCTCGCCGTCGCTCAGCAGGATAATGCCGTGGGCGCGGGCGTAGACGAAAGGCAGCAGCGGGCGGCTCTCCGCCAGCGGCGTCACGGCTGGCCTCCCAGGTTGAAGGCGTCGATAGCGGCGCCGATCCGGCGAAACGCGGCGGTATCCTGCTGGGGGTAGATATGCAGCAGGTCATCGTTCAGCGACGCTTCCGTGCCGTCTTTGCCGCGCTGTTTGGTTTGCGCATCGTTAAAGGCGTTGTACTGGCCGGAAGAGGCCTGCCGGTAGCCGTCGCGGTCGCGAATGATGGTCGGACGGATAAACAGCATCAGGTTGCGTTTGGAGACCTTTTTGCTGGTGGAGCGGAACAGGGCGCCTATCACCGGGATATCGCCGAGCAGCGGCACCTTATCGGCGGAGTCGGTGACGCTTTTGTCCAGCAGCCCACCCACGACGACGGTTTCGCCGCTGCCGACCAGCACCGCGTTGTTAACCGTGCGGGTATTGAAGGTGGCACCTAAATCCGAGCTGGTGCTGGAGGCGGAGTCGGCGACGCTGGAGACCTCCTGCTCAATTTCCAGCAGCACCGAGTCCCCTTCGTTAATCTGCGGCTTGACCTTCAGCTTAATGCCGACGGTTTTGCGTTCGACGGTATTGAAGATGTTATCGCCGGAGGTGGTCTGTGAGCCGCTGAGTACCGGCACCTCCTGGCCGACGTTAAAGGTCGCCTCCATGTTGTCGAGGGTGACGATGCTGGGGGTGGCGAGAATATCGTTTTTGCTGCTGCTGGAGAGGGCGGTAAGCAGCATCGCCCAGTTCCCCTGATAGAACCCGGCGGCGATGCCGTTAAAGGAGCTCAGGGCGCTGGCGAGCGAGCTGGTGACCGTGCCGTCTTTGTTGTACTGGTTGGCGCCGGCAATGGCCGTTGAGATCGGCAGCCCGCTGTTGTTGAACTGGGTCATGCCGGCATTTTTATTGGCCCACTGCACGCCAAGATTGAGGCCGTCGGCGTCCTGAACCTCGGCGATAATTGCTTCAACCAGCACCTGCGGGCGGCGAATGTCCAGCTGGGCGATGACCCGCTCGAGGTCGTTCATGACGTCCGGGGCGGCGGTGACGATCAGCGCGTTGGTCTGGCCGTGGGCTTTGATAATAATGTTTTTATCCAGCGCCGCCACCGGCTTCGCGCTCTGTTTCTCGCTTTGCATGCTGCTGCTGATGCCGGTTAGCACCTCCACCAGGTCGGCGGCTTTGGCATACTTGAGATAGATAACCTTGGTGTTTCCCTGCACCGCCTGCTGGCGGTCGAGCTGGCGGATCATGGTGATGATGCGCTGGCGTGAGTTCGGTTCGCCGCTCACCAGCACCGAGTTGGTCCGCTCGTCGGCGACCACGTTCGCCACCATCGAGCCGGGGAGCGCGGATTTGCTGGTGTCCTTGTTCAGCTCATTCACCAGCTTAACCACGTCGGCGGCGGAGGCCCAGGAGAGCGGGACCGTCACCACGCTGCGATCGCCGGCGTTATCAACCCGCTCGACGATGGTCAGCAGGCGCTTAATCACCGCCGCGCGCCCGGTCATCAGCAGCACGTTGGACGGCTCGTAGTGCACCACGCTGCCGGCCCCGGCGTTGTCGTTGAGCTGGCGCAGCAGCGGCGCGAGATCGCGGGCGGCGACGTTGGTGAGCGGCACCACGCGGGTCACCACCTCATCGCCCACGCCAGGGGAGGCGTCGCTGGCGACCGGTACCGCCGCGGTTTTGGCATCTTTTGAACGCACCACCTTCAGCACGCCGTTATTCATATTGATAACCGCAAAACCGTAGACGTCCAGTACGCTGAGGAAGAACTGATAATATTGTTCTTCATTGAGCATATCGTAGCTGCGAACGGTAATTGTGCCGCGTACGCTGGGGTCGATAATGACCGTCTTATTGAGGTTTTTGCTGACAGTATTAATAAACTCCTGAATATCCGTGCCCTTGAAGCTGGCGGAGAATTCTTCCGCAGCGGCGGGTTTGAATAACAGCGCGCTGAATATCATCAGCAGCGTAAAAAGCAGGCGGAAAATTAGGGTGCTGCGCAATTATTCATCCCTCAAGGCTAAATAGATATCCTGCCGCTGGCCGTCGCGTTCGACGGTCAGCGTTATTTCGCTAAGCTCGGGGAGCTGTTTTAATGCTTGCTGAGCCTGCTGCCGATCGCGGAGATCGAGACCGTTCAGAGCGACCGCCAGATCGTTTTCCTGTAATCCGGCCTGGCGAAAAAGAGTGGGGTCTTTGCCCGGATTAAGTCGATATCCGCTGAGCTGCTCATTGACCATAATCGGGGAAATATTGAGATAGTTGAGAATATTTTGCGGCCGCTCGCGCACCTGCTTAATCCACTCTTTCGCCGGCGGCGTCGGGGCGGATTTCACCGCTGCGCCAGCGTCGTCAAAGAGCGGTATCGCTTCGTTTCTGCCCCGATAGTTAACGATCAGGCGATCGTTAAGAATGGCGACTATTTTGGCTTCGTTACCCGGGATGCTGTCGCCAACGCCCAGGCTAACCTGTTGATTCCCTTTCGCCACGATGGCAATTGAACGTGCGGCATCGCTGCTGGCGAGCAGGCCGGTGATCCGCAGCTTGAGGGCGGAGAGTGGCGCCTCGGCCAGGGTTTTACCGTCGGCTGAACCGTCCGCTGGCGGCGGCGTTTTTTCCGCATTGCCAAATAGCGTAAACGGCGCTAATTCGTCTGGCCGAATAGCCGCCGGGGAAGGTAAAACCGCCGCGGCGTTAATCGTTATAGCCGCAGAGTCTACAGGGAATATAATCCGCCAGCTTAATTTGGCGAGCTGCTGAGCAATAGGTAATAACATGACGAACATCACAATATGAGGCGCGTTGTTTATTATCGTTTTATTTGTTAGTGTTAACCTCATCACAGAAAAAGGTATTTTAATTCTTTTTCTCATCCTGTTTTCCCCGGGGCGGTCGCGATCCCTACCTTTATTGGTGGGTGGCTTTTTATATTTAAATCTTTTATTGCGAAATTCTCGGTGAGTCGCCGCAAAGCATAATGAGTTTCGCTATCCGGGTCGTCATTCCCTTTTTATTTTTACTCCCCCGGCCGCCTACGCCCCCCCATTAATTGCTAATGGATGATTGAATCGCTGAAAGCAAAAATATCTAATTGCGGCGCTTTACAGATAAACATCTTTTCTTACCTTTCATAATTTATTAAGCATATTAGGGACTATCGAATGCTCAGATATACCTGTAATGCCCTATTCCTTGGCTCGTTGGTTTTACTTAGCGGCTGCGATAATAGTTCTTCATCTTCTTCCTCTGGCTCACCCGACACGCCCGATAATCAGGATGTTGTCGTTCGTTTACCCGATGTGGCGGTTCCCGGTGAAGCTGCCACGGCTTCCTCTCAGCAGGCGGTCATTCATCTGGTTGATATTGCTGGCATTACCAGCGCCACTGCCGCGGATTACAGCACCCGGAATCTCTATCTCTGGAATAATGAAACCTGCGATGCGCTCAGCGCCCCGATGACGGACTGGAATGACGTCAGCACCACGCCGAGCGGCAGCGATAAATACGGCCCGTACTGGGTGATTCCGCTCAATAAAGAGAGCGGCTGCATCAACGTTATCGTCAGAGACGGCACCAACAAGCTGATCGATAGCGATCTGCGCGTGTCGTTCAGCGACTTTACCGACCGCACGGTCTCGGTTATTGCCGGCAGCAGCTCGCTGTATGATACCCGCGCGGATGCGTTTCGCGCCGCGTTTGGCGTGGCGCTTGCTGAGGCCCACTGGGTCGATAAGACCACCCTGCTGTGGCCGGGCGGCGAGGGCAAACCGATCGTTCGCCTGTACTACAGCCACAGCAGCAAAGTGGCCGCCGATAGCGAAGGCAAATTTACCGACCGCTATCTGAACCTGACTCCCACCACCGTCAGCCAGCAGGTGAGCATGCGCTTCCCGCAGCTCTCCAGCTACACCGCGTTTAAGCTTCCGGATAATGCGCCGGTCGATGAGCTGCTGCAGGGCGAAACGGTGGCGATCGCCGCCGAGAAGGACGGTATTCTGATCTCCGCCACCCAGGTGCAGACGGCGGGCGTGCTGGACGACGTCTACGCGCAGCCGGCGGAGGCCCTTAGCTACGGGGCGCAGGTGAGCGATGGCGGGGTTAATTTCCGCCTGTGGGCGCCGACCGCGCAGCAGGTCGATCTGGTGCTGTATAGCGCCGATAAAAAGGTGCTCGCCAGCCATCCGATGACCCGCGACGCGGCCTCGGGCGCCTGGGCATGGCAGGGCGGAAGCGATCTGAAGGGGGCCTTCTACCGCTATGCGCTGACGGTTTACCACCCGCAGTCGCGCAAGGTTGAACAGTACGAGGTGACCGACCCGTACGCCCATAGCCTCTCCACCAACTCGGAGTACAGCCAGGTTGTCGATCTAAACGACAGCGCGCTCAAGCCTGACGGTTGGGATAGCCTGGCGATGCCTCACGCGCAGAAAACCAAAGCCGATCTGGCGAAGATGACCATCCATGAATCGCATATTCGCGACCTTTCTGCCTGGGACAGCACCGTTCCGGCCGAGCTGCGCGGTAAGTATCTGGCGCTCACCGCTCAGGACAGCAACATGGTGCAGCACCTGAAAAAGCTCTCCGCCTCCGGGGTGACCCACGTTGAGCTGCTGCCGGTGTTCGATCTGGCGACGGTCAACGAGTTCAGCGATAAAGTTGCCGACATCCAGCAGCCGTTCAGCCACCTCTGCGAAGTCAACAGCGCGGTGAAGAGCAGCGAATTTGCCGCCTACTGCGCCAGCGGTTCGACGGTGGAAGAGGTGCTTAATCAGCTCAAGCAAAGCGATAGCCAGGATAACCCGCAGGTTCAGGCGCTGAATAGCCTGGTGGCGCAAACCGATTCCTACAACTGGGGCTACGATCCGTTCCACTACACGGTGCCGGAAGGCTCTTACGCCACGAACCCGGAAGGAACCGCGCGGATCAAAGAGTTCCGTACCATGATCCAGGCGATTAAGCAGGATCTGGGAATGAACGTGATCATGGACGTGGTGTACAACCACACCAACGCCGCCGGGCCAACTGACCGGACTTCGGTGCTGGATAAAATCGTCCCCTGGTACTATCAACGTCTGAACGAAACCACCGGAAGCGTGGAATCGGCAACCTGCTGCTCGGACTCCGCGCCGGAACATCGGATGTTCGCCAAGCTTATCGCCGACTCGCTGGCGGTATGGACCACCGATTACAAAATTGACGGCTTCCGTTTCGACCTGATGGGCTATCACCCGAAAGCGCAGATCCTCTCGGCGTGGGAGCGGATGAAGAGCTTAAATCCGGATATCTACTTCTTCGGCGAAGGCTGGGACTCCGGGCAGAGCGACCGTTTCGAAATCGCTTCGCAGATCAATCTCAAAGGTAGCGGGATCGGCACCTTCTCCGATCGTCTGCGCGACTCGGTGCGCGGCGGCGGTCCGTTTGACTCCGGCGATGCGCTGCGCCAGAACCAGGGGATCGGCAGCGGCGCCGGCGTATTGCCTAACGAGCTCACCAGCCAGAACGAAGATACGGTGCGCCACCTTGCCGATCTGACGCGTCTGGGCATGGCCGGCAACCTCGCCGACTTTGTGATGATCGATAAAGACGGCGCGGTGAAAAAGGGCAGCGAGATCGACTACAACGGCGCGCCGGGGGGCTATGCGGCTGACCCGACGGAGGTTGTTAACTACGTTTCGAAGCACGATAACCAGACGCTGTGGGACATGATCAGCTACAAAGCCGCGCAGGAGGCCGACCTTAATACCCGCGTGCGGATGCAGGCGGTATCGCTGGCGACGGTAATGCTGGGCCAGGGGATCGCCTTCGATCAGCAGGGTTCAGAGCTGCTGCGCTCTAAATCCTTCACCCGCGACTCCTATGATTCCGGCGACTGGTTTAACCGCGTCGATTACGCCATGCAGGACAACAACTTTAACGTCGGGATGCCGCGCAGCAGCGATGACGGCAGCAACTACGATCTGATTTCCCGCGTTAAGGAGATGGTGGCGACTCCCGGCGAGCCGGAGCTGCAGCAGATGACCGCGTTCTACCAGGAGCTGACCCAGCTGCGTAAATCATCCCCGCTCTTCACCTTAGGTGACGGCAGCGCGGTGATGAAGCGCGTCGATTTCCGCAATACCGGCGCCGACTCGCTGGCTGGCCTGCTGATCATGACCATCGATGACGGCGTCCAGGCGGGCGCAAGCCTCGACGGCCGGGTGGATGGCCTGGTCGTGGCGATCAACGCGGCGCCTGAGAGCCGGACCCTCCATGATTTCAATGGTGAAAACCTGCAGCTGAGCGCCATTCAGCAGGCGGCGGGAGAGGGGTCGCTGGCGAACGGCGTCGAGATCGCTGCCGATGGCGCGATTACGCTACCGGCCTGGTCCGTGGCGGTGCTGGAAAAACCGCAGGGCGACGCGCAGGGCGCTGGCCTGCCGGTAAGCAGCAAATAAAGCATCTCTTTAGCTGACCTGCATTCACGGGGTCAGGCAGCCCGGCGCTCGGCGTCGGGCTGCGATTCTTTCGCTATCAGGAGAAAGGGTGTGATGATTCGCCATGATGAAGAGTGCCCGATGCCCGCGGTGAGCGTCCGGGAGGCGGGATCGCCGGTGATGGTTGGTACAATGGTGCAGGTTCCCTGGCTTACCGTTCCGCTCTACGCCGCGCTATTTATCGCGCTGGGCTGGTTTGGCGGCGAGCAGTGGCGAAACGCGCCGGTCGCGCAAAAGCCGCTGGTGCCGGTGGCGCACGCGGCGCTGGTGCCGCTTAGCCAGCCTGCACCGCAGCAGGCGGCCTCCGTACCGGTATCTGCTCCGACAAAGCAAAAGGCGCAGGCCAGCGTCGAGGAGGAGAGCCCGCAGGAGGAGGATTATTTACCGGCATTACGCTACAGCGCGCATATCTACGCCTCGAGCGAGGATAAGCGCACGATTGTGATCAACGGTCAAAGCTGGCAGGAAGGGCAATCGCCGCTGCCGAATCTGGTGATTGATCAGATTCAGCAGGATTTAACCGTGTTTAGCTTTAAGGGCAATACGTTTACTCTGGCGGCGTTGGATGACTGGCCGGGAGGTATTATTGCGGATAGTCCACAGGGGCAATAAATTAGGCGCCAATAAAACGCAAAATAAGCGGCTGCGACATTTTATGCGCGATCTAAGCCGGCAATAAAGGGCGCCAGCTGGCGATTAAACTGACTGCATTTGGTTGTTTCCGGAGTGCTGTCCTGCTGCAGCTGTTGATACATCTGCGCGCTGCGCTGAGCCAGGGTTGCGTAATCGATATTTCCCCATCCTCTTTTTTTCCCGACATTCCACGCGGCCTGGGTGAGGGCTTCATCTGCGGGCAGATCGCTGCGATTGCATTTGTTCTTCAGATAGCGGGCGCCTGCGGCCACCGACGAGAGCTGCTCAAGCTGCGCCTCGCTGCTGACGCCAGAGCTTAACGTTGAGGAGCTATTCTGCTGACACCCTGAAAGCGCGGCGATCATGATAAGCGGAAATATAACGAAAGTTCGCATAATATTAAGCTGGAATGGTTAACTGAAGGCTAGTTTAACAAATATTTCCCCGCTGTCATCAGTAAATATTATTATATATAGTTAAGCGCCTCTCACTTTTATCCACGGATGGTTTAAGATTTACCTTTACTTACGAGAAAAATATTTATTGTCACAGTCCGAATATAATATTTCGTGTGCCGGGAAGTTTTCGTTTTTATCCGCAGCGCGGGGGCCGAAAAGCGTGAAGCGCACGGGGCGGCGGGGCGCATTTTTTATGCTATTAAAAAACATAATATTTTCCCTTTTGTTACGCTTTGGCGGGGTAAAATGCTGGTTAAGCATATCCTGGTTTAGTGCTATCCTGTGTTCCCTGGACGATTAGTGCTATGTCCCAAAATTCTCTGCAGGTGAAGTATGTAACATGATGATTTATTTTATGATTTTTTTAACTAAACTCATGAGAATCGATCATAGCTGCGCCGTGAGACGCTGACTGCGCGAAGTACAGTCAATAGATGGTCGCCTGCAGGAATAAGACCCCACGGGCGTGAATTTGAGAGATATCTTCTTCCTCTGGCAGGGGGAAGCATTGAGAATCAGGCTTTTACGCCTGAAAGTTGCGGAGAAAAAGCATGGCGGGAGATGACCGCGAGCCTATCGGACGTAAGGGTAAACCCTCGCGTCCGGCAAAACAAAAAGTGACTCGTCGTCGGGTTCGGGACGAGGACTATGACGATGATTACGACGACGATTATGAGGACGAAGAGCCGATGCCGAAGAAAGCGAAAGGCAAAGGTAACAAGCCTCGGCGTAAACGTACCTGGCTGTGGCTGTTGATCAAGCTGGGTATCGTTGTCGCGGTGCTGGTTGCCGCCTATGGCGTCTACCTCGATCAGAAGATCCGCAGCCGCATTGACGGCAAGGTTTGGGAGCTTCCGGCGGCAGTGTATGGCCGGATGGTCAACCTTGAGCCCGATATGCAGGTCAGCAAAAACGAAATGGTGCGCCTGCTGAACGCCACGCAGTATCGTCAGGTGAGCGCGATGACGCGCCCGGGCGAATACACCGTGCAGGCCAACAGCATCGAGATGATTCGCCGTCCGTTTGATTTCCCGGACAGTAAAGAAGGGCAGGTGCGCGCGCGTCTGACCTTTGATGGCGATCGTCTGGAAACGATCGAGAACATGGAGAATAACCGCCAGTTTGGCTTCTTCCGCCTCGATCCGCGGCTGATCACCATGCTGCAGTCGGCCAACGGCGAGCAGCGCCTGTTCGTTAAGCGCAGCGGCTTCCCGGACCTGCTGGTTGATACTCTGCTGGCTACCGAAGACCGCCACTTCTACGAGCATGACGGGATCAGCCTGTACTCGATTGGTCGTGCGGTGCTGGCTAACCTGACGGCGGGGCGCACGGTGCAGGGCGCCAGTACCCTGACCCAGCAGCTGGTGAAAAACCTGTTCCTCTCCAGCGAGCGCTCCTACTGGCGTAAGGCCAACGAAGCCTATATGGCGCTGATCGTTGACGCCCGTTACAGCAAGGATCGGATCCTCGAGCTGTATATGAACGAGGTGTACCTCGGTCAGAGCGGCGATAACGAAATTCGCGGCTTCCCGCTGGCCAGCCTTTATTACTTTGGCCGCCCGGTGGAAGAGCTGAGCCTTGACCAGCAGGCTCTGCTGGTGGGGATGGTAAAAGGCGCATCGATTTACAACCCGTGGCGTAATCCGAAGCTGTCGCTGGAGCGTCGTAACCTGGTTCTGCGTCTGCTGCAGCAGCAGAACGTTATCGACCAGGAGCTGTACGACATGCTGAGCGCCCGTCCTCTGGGCGTGCAGCCGCGCGGCGGCGTCATTTCTCCGCAGCCGGCGTTTATGCAGATGGTGCGTCAGGAGCTGCAGGCGAAGCTGGGCGATAAGGTGAAAGATCTCTCCGGCGTGAAGATCTTTACGACCTTCGATTCCGTGGCGCAGGACGCGGCGGAAAAGGCGGCCACCGAAGGGATCCCGGCGCTGAAGAAGCAGCGTAAGCTGCCGGATCTGGAAACCGCGATGGTGGTCGTTGACCGCTATACCGGCGAGGTGCGGGCCATGGTCGGCGGCGCGGAGCCGCAGTTTGCGGGCTATAACCGCGCGATGCAGGCCCGTCGTTCGATTGGTTCTCTGGCCAAGCCGGCGACCTATCTGACCGCGTTAAGCCAGCCGAACCAGTACCGTCTGAATACCGCCATTGCCGATGCGCCGGTGACGATTCGTCTCTCCAACGGCCAGACCTGGTCCCCGCAGAACGACGATCGTCGCTTTAGCGGCCAGGTGATGCTGGTTGACGCGCTGACGCGTTCGATGAACGTGCCGACGGTCAACCTCGGGATGGCGCTGGGCCTGCCGGCGGTGATCGATACCTGGGTTAAACTGGGGGCGCCGAAAGACCAGCTCAGCCCGGTCCCGGCGATGATCCTCGGGGCGCTGAACCTGACGCCAATTGAAGTGGCGCAGGCGTTCCAGACCATCGCCAGCGGCGGTAACCGCGCGACGCTGTCGGCGCTGCGTTCGGTGATTGCCGAAGATGGCACCGTCCTGTATCAGAGCTATCCGCAGGCTGAGCGGGCGGTTCCTGCGCAGGCCGCATACATGACGCTGTGGACCATGCAGCAGGTTGTGCAGCGCGGCACCGGTCGCCAGCTTGGGGCGAAATATCCGGGCCTGCATCTGGCAGGGAAAACCGGGACCACCAACAACAACGTCGATACGTGGTTCGCCGGTATCGACGGAAGCCAGGTGACGATTACCTGGGTGGGTCGCGATAACAACCAGCCGACGAAGCTGTACGGTGCCAGCGGTGCGATGTCGATTTATCAGCGCTATCTGGCCAACCAGACGCCAACGCCGCTGGTGCTGACGGCGCCGGAAGACGTGGTGGATATGGGCGTCGACGGCAGCGGTAACTTCGTCTGCAGCGGCGGGGTGCGTACTCTGCCGGTATGGACTACCGCGCCGGATGCGCTCTGCCGTCAGGGTGAGCAGATCCAGCAGCAGCAGCTTGAGCAGCAGCAGCAGAACAATCCGTTTAATCAGTCCGGTCAGCAGCCTCAGCAGCAGCAGCCGGCGACCCAGCAGCCGCCGAAGCAGGAAAAAAGCGACGGCGTTGCGGGCTGGATTAAGGATATGTTCGGCAGTAATTAACGATCCGCCTGCTTCTGCAGGGTGCCTCGCTGCGGCCTGCAAGCCGTGCGAATAGGTTGTTACAAGATTAGCCCTCTGATACTTCAGTATTAGAGGGCTTTTTCATTTCTGTAGATTACTTAACAGTCACTTAACCCCACAATTACCGTCTGGTTATTTATTCAGCCTTTGGCATCTCAGCAGGGGCATATCGCTTGCCTTGCATTTCGCGTTTCGCCTATTATGTCAGCCGTCATAATAATAATTCTCGTTTACGTTATCATTCACCTTTATCAGAGATCTACCAATGGCGCGTCCAAAAACTGCTCAGCCAAATCACTCGCTGCGTAAAATCGCAGTCGTAGTAGCCACGGCGGTTAGCGGCATGTCTGTCTATGCACAGGCGGCAGTTGAACCGAAAACAGAAGAAACTATTACCGTTATCGCGGCTCCCGTCAGCCAGGAAAGCGCCTGGGGACCGGCTCCGACTATCGCGGCAAAGCGCTCTGCAACTGCCACCAAAACCGATACCCCGATTGAAAAAACGCCGCAGTCGATCTCCGTGGTGACCCGCCAGGAAATGGACATGAAGCAGCCGACAACGGTGAAAGAAGCGCTGGCCTATACGCCGGGCGTTTTCTCCACTCGCGGCAGCTCAACGACCTATGACGTGGTGACAATTCGCGGCTTTACGACCTCGACAACGGTGAACACCAACCAGTATCTGGATGGCATGAAGCTGCAGGGGAATAACTACTCTGAAGTGTCGATGGACCCCTACTTCCTCGAGCGCGTGGAAGTGATGCGCGGACCAACCTCCGTGCTGTACGGTAACAGCAACCCTGGCGGCATCGTCAGCATGGTCAGCAAGCGCCCGACGACCGAGCCGCTGAAAGAAGTTCAGTTCAAAATGGGTACCGATAACCTGTGGCAGACGGGGTTCGATTTTAGCGATGCGATTGATGATAACGGCGTATGGTCCTATCGCCTGACCGGCCTGGGCCGCAGCCAGGATGCGCAGCAGCAGATGGCGAAATCGACCCGCTACGCGGTGGCGCCCTCCTTTAGCTGGCGTCCGGATGATAAAACCGACTTCACCTTCCTGAGCAACTTCCAGAACGATCCGTATGCGGGCTACTACGGCTGGCTTCCGCGTGAAGGGACCGTGGTGCCGTACTACGACGCTAACGGTAACGCGCACAAGCTGCCGACCGATTTCAACGAAGGCGAGCCGAGCAACAAGATGTCGCGCCGCCAGCAGATGGTGGGCTACAGCTTCTCACACCAGTTTGACGAGACCTTTACCGTTCGTCAGAACCTGCGCTATGCCGACGTCAATACGCTCTATCGCTCCGTTTACGGCAACGGCTACACGGCGCCGGGACAGATCAACCGCGCCTACGTGCGCTCTGATGAGCATCTCAACACCTTCACCGTTGATACCCAGCTGCAGTCCGACTTTGCTACCGGCGCGGTGGACCATAAGCTGCTGACCGGCGTGGACTATTCGCGCATGCGCAACGACGTCAATGCCGACTACGGTTCTGCGGATCCGATCGGCATGTCCAATCCGCAGTACGGTAATCCAAACGTCTCGGTGTACTTCCCGTACGCGGTGCTCAACCGGATGGAGCAGACCGGCCTCTATGCCCAGGATCAGATGGAGTGGGATAAGTGGGTGATGACGCTGGGCGGACGCTATGACTACGCCACGACCTCTACGCTGACGCGCGCCACTAACGTTCTGGCCGAAAATCACGACCAGCAGTTTACCTGGCGCGGCGGTATTAACTATCTGTTCGACAACGGTATCTCTCCATACTTCAGCTACAGCCAGTCGTTTGAGCCGGTTTCAGGCTCGGGCCTCGACGGCAAACCGTTCGATCCGTCGCGCGGCGAGCAGTATGAAGCGGGCGTGAAATACGTGCCGAAAGATATGCCGGTAGTGGTGACCGCGGCGGTGTACCAGCTGACCAAGGATAAAAACCTGACGGCAGATCCGCGCAACCCGACGTTTAGCATTCAAACCGGCGAGATCCGCGCGCGCGGCCTGGAGCTGGAGGCGAAAGCGGCGGTGAACGCCAATATCAACCTCACCGCAGCCTATACCTACACCGATGCTGAGTACCAGCACGACACCGTATTTAACGGCAAACGTCCGGCGGAAGTTCCGCGCAATATGGCGTCGCTGTGGGCGGATTACACCTTCCACGAAACCGCGCTGAGCGGCCTGACGGTCGGCGCCGGCGCGCGCTACGTTGGCTCTACGGTCAGCTACTACAAAAACGATACCGCCGATGCGAAGCAGAATGACTCCTTCGGCGTCGCGGGCTACGCGTTGATGGATGCGACGGTGAAATACGATCTGGCGCGCTTTGGTTTACCGGGCTCGTCGGTGGGTATCAACGTCAATAACCTGTTCGATCGTGAGTACGTTTCCAGCTGCTATAGCGAATATGCGTGCTACTGGGGCGCAGGTCGTCAGGTCATTGCGACCGGAACCTTCCGTTTCTAATCTTCCGTTTCTAATCACTCACCGGGCGCGGTTCGCCGCGCCGTTAAACAAGTTGGCCGCTATGCAGGAAAACACACCGCAATCCGATACCACGTTTTCGTTGAATCGCGTGACCTTTCGCGTGCCTGGTCGTACGCTGCTGCATCCGCTTTCGTTAACCTTCCCGGCAGGAAAAGTGACCGGCCTGATTGGTCATAACGGCTCCGGCAAATCGACGCTGTTGAAAATGCTCGGCCGCCATCAGCCGCCGTCAGAGGGCGAGGTGCTGCTCGACGGTCAGCCTCTCGATAGCTGGAGCAGCAAGGCGTTTGCCCGCAAGGTGGCCTATCTGCCGCAGCAGCTGCCCGCGGCGGAGGGGATGACGGTGCGCGAGCTGGTGGCGATTGGACGCTATCCGTGGCACGGGGCGCTGGGGCGCTTTGGTGCGACGGACCGGCAGAAGGTCGAGGAGGCGATTACGCTGGTCGGGCTGAAACCGTTGGCGCATCGGCTGGTCGATAGCCTCTCAGGCGGCGAGCGCCAGCGCGCGTGGATTGCCATGCTGGTGGCCCAGGACAGCCGCTGTCTTCTGCTGGATGAGCCCACCTCGGCGCTGGATATTGCGCACCAGGTTGACGTGCTGGCGCTGGTGCATCGCCTAAGCCAGCAGCGCGGCCTGACGGTGATTGCCGTGCTGCACGACATCAATATGGCGGCCCGCTACTGCGACTATCTGGTGGCCCTTCGCGGCGGCGAGATGATTGCTCAGGGCACGTCGACTGAGCTGATGCGTAGCGAAACGCTGGAACAAATTTACGGCATCCCGATGGGAATTCTGCCGCATCCGGCGGGCAGTGCGCCGGTAAGCTTCGTCTATTAATGGAAAAAAACAACGTGATCACCCGTCGACGTTTACTGACGGCGATGGCGCTATCGCCGCTGCTGTGGCAGATGCGCGGCGCGCGGGCGGCGACCGTCGATCCGCAGCGCATCGTGGCGCTGGAGTGGCTGCCGGTCGAGCTGCTGCTGGCGCTGGGCGTCGTGCCGTACGGCGTCGCCGATATCCCGAACTATCGCCTGTGGGTGAATGAACCGGCGCTGCCGGACTCGGTCATTGACGTCGGGCTGCGCACGGAACCCAATCTTGAACTGCTGACGCAGATGAACCCTTCATATATCGTCTGGTCGGCAGGCTACGGCCCGTCGTCAGAGAAGCTGGCGCGTATTGCGCCGGGGCGAGGATTTACCTTCAGTGACGGCAAGCGGCCGCTGATGATGGCGCAGCAGTCGCTCAACGAGATGGCCGAGCTTATCGGCAAGCAGCAGGCCGCGAAGCGTCATCTGGCAGCGTTCGACGCGCTGATGGACGAACTGCGCCCGCGCTTCGCCCACCGCGGCGATCGGCCGCTGCTGATGATTAGTCTGCTCGACCCGCGCCACGTCCTGGTTTTCGGTGATAACTGCCTGTTTCAGGAAATCCTTGAGCGCTTTGGTATCAAAAACGCCTGGCGCGGGGAGAGCACCTTCTGGGGCAGCGTGACCGTCGGCATCGACCGGCTGGCGGCCTATAAGGATGTGGATGTGATCTGCTTCGACCACGGCAACGATAGCGAAATGGCGCAGCTGATGCGCTCCCCGCTGTGGCGGGCGATGCCGTTTGTCCGCGAAGGGCGCTTCCAGCGCGTTCCGGCGGTGTGGTTTTACGGCGCCACGCTCTCGGCGATGCACTTTGCCCGCGTGCTGGCTGACGCGCAGGGAGGCCCGGCGTGAGATCGCGAATTTCTCCTCTGGCGGCTCTGCTGCTGGCCATACTGCTGATTGCCGCCTTCGCGCTCAGCCTCTTTAATCTGCGCACCGCGCTGCCGCAGAACGAGTGGCGCCAGGCGCTGTGGCAGCCTGATATCGATAGTATTGCCCAGATGCTGTTTCACTACAGCCTGCTGCCGAGGCTGGCGGTATCGCTGCTGGTGGGCGCGGGCCTGGGGCTGGTCGGCGTCCTGTTCCAGCAGGTGCTGCGCAACCCGCTGGCGGAGCCGACGACTCTTGGCGTCGCCACCGGCGCTCAGCTGGGGATGACGGTTACCGCGCTGTGGGCGATCCCCGGCGTGCTGGCATCGCAGTTCGCCGCCCTGGCGGGCGCGTGCCTGGTCGGTGCGCTGGTGTTTGGCGTCTCCTGGGGCAAAAGACTCTCGCCGGTGACCCTGATCCTCGCCGGCCTGGTCGTCAGCCTTTACTGCGGGGCGCTCAATCAGCTGATGGTCATTTTCCATCACGACCAGCTGCAGAGCATGTTCCTGTGGAGCACCGGCACCCTGACGCAAACCGACTGGAGCGTAGCGCAGCGGCTGTGGCCGCAGCTGCTCGGCGGCGCGATGCTCACGCTGCTGCTGCTGCGGCCTCTCACCCTGATGGGGCTGGACGACGGCGTGGCGCGCAACCTCGGCCTGGCGCTCTCCCTGGCACGCCTCGGGGCGCTCTCCCTGGCGATTGTTCTCAGCGCGATGCTGGTGAATGCGGTGGGGATTATCGGCTTTATCGGCCTGTTTGCCCCGCTGCTGGCAAAAATGCTCGGCGCCCGCCGCCTGCTCTCGCGCCTGCTGCTGGCGGCGCTGATTGGCGCGCTGATCCTCTGGCTCTCCGATCAAATCATTCTGTGGCTTGCCCGCGTCTGGATGGAGGTGTCAACCGGATCGGTGACCGCGCTGGTCGGCGCGCCGCTGCTGCTGTGGCTGCTGCCGCGCCTGCGCAGTATTAGCGCCCCGGTGATGAACGCCGGCGATAAGGTGCTGGCGGAGCGGCAGAACGTGCTGTGGTTCGCCCTCGGCGGGCTGGTCATTCTGCTGCTGGCGGTGATTGCGGCGCTGGCCTTTGGCCGCGATGCGCAGAGCTGGCACTGGGCCAGCGGTACGCTGCTGGATCAGCTGATGCCGTGGCGCTGGCCGCGGATCCTGGCGGCCCTGTTTGCCGGGGTGATGCTGGCGGTGGCGGGCTGCATTATTCAGCGCCTGACCGGTAACCCGATGGCCAGCCCTGAAGTGTTGGGGATCAGCTCCGGCGCGGCGTTTGGCGTGGTCGTGATGCTGTTCTTTGTCCCCGGCAACGCCTTTGGCTGGCTGCTGCCTGCCGGCAGCCTCGGCGCGGCGGCGACGCTGCTGGTGATTCTGGTTGCTGCCGGACGCGGCGGCTTTTCGCCGCATCGGATGCTGCTGGCGGGCATGGCGTTGAGCACCGCTTTCACCATGCTGCTGATGATGCTGCAGGCCAGCGGCGATCCGCGGATGGCGCAGATTCTGACGTGGATCTCCGGCTCAACCTACGGCGCGACGCCGGAGATGGTGGCGTACAGCGGCTGTGCGATGCTGGTACTGTTGGCCCTGGCGCCGCTGTGCCGCCGCTGGCTGACGATCCTGCCGCTCGGCGGCGAGGCGGCGCGCGCGGTAGGGGTTGCGCTGACGCCGTCGCGCATCGGCCTGCTGCTGCTGGCCGCCTGCCTGACGGCCACGGCAACGCTGACCATCGGCCCGTTAAGCTTTGTCGGTCTGATGGCGCCGCATATTGCGCGCATGATGGGGTTCCGCCGCACGATACCGCATATGGTGATGTCCGGGCTGATTGGCGGCCTGCTGCTGGTGTTTGCCGACTGGTGCGGGCGGATGATCATGTTCCCGTATCAGATCCCGGCAGGTCTGCTGTCGACCTTTATCGGCGCGCCGTACTTTATCTATTTGCTGAGGAAGCAGAGCCGCTAGCTTATCGTGGCGAAGGGTCGTTATTCCGGGCGAGGCGTGATGCTCGCCCGGAAGTGCGTGGTCTACAGTTTGGCGAACGCGCGGCGCGCGGCGGCGATGGTATTGTTGATATCGTCTTCGCTGTGGGCAACGGACATAAATCCGGCTTCAAACGCCGAAGGCGCCAGATACACGCCCTCTTCCAGCATCAGGTGGAAGAAGCGCTTGAAGCGCTCAACGTCGCACTTCACCACGTCCTGATAGCAGGTGACGCTTTCGGCGTCGGTAAAGAAGAGGCCGAACATGCCGCCAACGTTATTCACCACCAGCGGAATGCCCGCGTCGCGCACGGCGTCCAGCAGCCCCTGGGCCAGCTGGTTGGTTAAATCTGTCAGCGTTTCGTGAACTCCCGGCTGCGCCACTTCGGTTAAGCAGGCGAAGCCCGCCGCCATGGCGATCGGGTTGCCGGACAGGGTGCCCGCCTGATACACCGGGCCGGTCGGCGCCAGCGCATCCATCACTTCACGACGGCCGCCGAAGGCGCCCACCGGCATGCCGCCGCCGATGATTTTGCCCAGGCAGGTCAGATCAGGGACCACATCGTAGTACGACTGGGCGCCTGCCAGAGCAACGCGGAAGCCGGTCATCACTTCGTCAATAATCAGCAGGGCGCCAAATTCGTCGCACAGCGCGCGCAGGCCAGGCAGGAACTCCGGCTGCGGCGGGATGCAGTTCATATTGCCCGCTACCGGCTCAACGATAATGCAGGCAACCTCCTGCGGATACTGCTCGAATGCGGCGCGGACCGACGCCAGGTCGTTATAGGTGCAGGTCAGGGTGTGTTTGGCGAAATCGGCCGGCACGCCCGGGGAGTTCGGCTGGCCGAGGGTCAGGGCGCCGGAGCCCGCTTTGACCAGCAGGCAGTCGGCGTGACCGTGGTAGCAGCCTTCAAATTTGATGATTTTATCGCGGCCGGTAAACCCGCGCGCCAGGCGAATGGCGCTCATGGTGGCCTCGGTGCCGGAGTTAACCATCCGCACCATATCCATCGTCGGCACCAGCTCCGTCACCAACGCCGCCATTTTTACTTCCATTTCCGTCGGTGCGCCGAAGCTCAGGCCGCGCTGCGCCGCTTCAATGACCGCATTACGAATGGCCGGGTGGTTGTGACCGAGTACCATCGGGCCCCAGGAACCGACATAATCGATATAGGCTTTACCGTCGACGTCGTACAGATAGGCGCCGTCCGCACGTTCGATAAACAGCGGCGTGCCGCCAACGCCGTTAAAGGCTCGTACCGGCGAGTTAACGCCGCCGGGGATAAGCTCACGTGCAGCGCTAAAGAGAGTTTCAGATTTGCTCATTGCCTGGTTCCTGATTCGTGAAAAATGTTTTGCTGGTTATTCTAAGTTATTCCAGGATAGTTATGAAATTTTTGCCCAATTGAAACAAAGCGCCAGCGGTGAATTTTTTCCGCGACGGAGGGCGTCCTGGCAGTTAAAATGCCCTCTGTACTATTTGTATGACTATTAACCGACGAGAGTATGAAAGCACAAGCCTCCTCTTTTGAAGCAAAACAAATCGTGCGCCTGCGTCGCGGCGACGTCGTTCGCCGCCTGGTTCAGCGGGATAAAACGCCGCTGGCGGTGCTGTTAATGGCCGCCGTCGTCGGAACCCTGGCCGGGCTGGTGGGCGTCGCTTTTGAAAAAAGCGTCAACTGGGTGCAGAACCAGCGCATCGAAACCCTGCTGCAGGTGGCGGACTACCGTTTCCTGGTCTGGCCGCTGGCCTTTATCACTTCCGCGCTGCTGGCGATGGTCGGCTACTTCCTGGTGCGTCGCTTTGCGCCGGAGGCGGGCGGCTCCGGGATCCCGGAAATCGAAGGGGCGCTGGAAGAGCTGCGGCCGGTTCGCTGGTGGCGGGTGCTGCCGGTGAAGTTTATCGGCGGGATGGGAACCCTGGGCGCCGGCATGGTGCTGGGCCGTGAAGGGCCGATGGTGCAGCTCGGCGGGAATCTTGGGCGTATGGTGGTGGACGTATTCCGCATGCGCAGCCCCGAAGCGCGCCATACGCTGCTGGCAACCGGCGCCGCTGCGGGCCTCTCCGCCGCGTTCAATGCGCCGCTGGCGGGGATCCTGTTTATTATTGAAGAGATGCGCCCGCAGTTCCGCTACAACCTGATCTCTATTAAGGCCGTGTTTACCGGCGTGATTATGTCGAGCATCGTATTTCGCATATTTAACGGTGAAGGGGCGATTATCGAGGTCGGTAGGCTGAGCAATGCGCCGGTCAACACCCTGTGGCTGTATCTGATTCTGGGGATGATTTTCGGCGCGATTGGCCCGCTTTTTAACACCCTGGTGCTGCGTACCCAGGATATGTTCCAGCGTCTTCACGGCGGCGATCTCAAAAAGTGGGTGCTGATTGGCGGCCTGATTGGCGGCAGCTGCGGTATTCTCGGGCTGATCCAGCCTGCGGCTGCCGGGGGCGGGTTTAACCTCATCCCGATTGCCGCGGCGGGTAACTTCTCCGTTGGCCTGCTGCTGTTTATTTTTATCGCCAGGGTGATTACCACGCTGCTGTGCTTCTCCTCCGGCGCGCCCGGCGGGATTTTTGCGCCGATGCTGGCGCTGGGAACCCTGCTGGGAACGGCATTCGGTATGGCGGCGACGCCGCTGTTTCCGGGCTATCATCTCGATCCGGGCACCTTTGCCATCGCCGGAATGGGCGCGCTGCTCGCCGCCTCGGTGCGCGCGCCGCTGACCGGAATTGTGCTGGTGCTGGAGATGACCGATAACTATCAGCTCATTTTGCCAATGATTATTACCTGCCTCGGCGCAACACTACTGGCTCAATTTCTCGGGGGTAAACCCTTGTATTCAACTATCCTTGAACGAACGCTGGCGAAACAGGCCGCTGAGAAGGAGGCAAAAGCGCGTGCGGTTGCCGGGGAGAATACTTGAACGATTTACCAGGGTATTAGATAATGGCTCAAAAGGTCCGGTTATTCTTTAAGCGGATCGGCAGTATTAATGGGAGCATAAAATGAGTGATGATGTCGTGTTGCCGCTGGAGTTTACCGAAGCCGCAGCCAAAAAAGTAAAATTCCTGATTTCTGATGAAGACAACCCGAACCTGAAGCTGCGCGTTTATATCACCGGCGGCGGCTGCAGCGGTTTCCAGTACGGCTTCACCTTCGACGATCAGGTTAACGAAGGGGATATGACCATCGAGAAACAGGGCGTTGGCCTGGTGGTTGACCCAATGAGCCTGCAGTATCTGGTCGGCGGCGCCGTCGATTACACCGAAGGCCTCGAAGGCTCACGTTTTATCGTGACCAACCCGAATGCGAAAAGCACCTGCGGCTGCGGATCTTCGTTTAGCGTTTGATTCGATCCCGCCGAAGTGGGGCCCATGGACGGGCCGCGCAGCCGGCACCTCTTCCCCGACTGCGGCCGGTTTACGCCACAAGCCCGCGTTCTAACGTCCGTTATCATCCAGCGCAAACGTCGGCAGCTTCAGGTGCCAGCGGATTGCCGCCAGCCGAATGACCAGCGTCACGGCCATCCCCATCATCGCCGAATTTTGCAGCGATACGTGAAACGTATCGTAGGCCGTTGCGTGCACGATACCGCCGACAATGCAGGCCGTGGCATAGATTTCGGTACGTAAAATCATCGGGATTTCACGCGCCAGCACGTCGCGAATAATGCCGCCGCCGACGCCGGTCACCACCCCCATGCAGACCGCGACCAGCGGACCGCTGTGGGCAATAAAGGCTTTATTGACGCCGATGCCGACAAAGACCGCCAGGCCGACGGCGTCGAGCACCGGCAGTATCCATTTTGGCAGCCGGCGCGGCTGGCGTACCAGCAGGATAGTCAGCATGCTGGTCACCATGGCCACCACCAGGTCCGTTGGGTCTTTAACCCAGAATACCGGACCGTTGGCGAGCGCCATATCGCGGATCGTCCCGCCGCCCACGGCGGTCACCACCCCCAGCACCAGCACGCCGAAAGGGTCCATCCGCAGTTTGCCGGCCAGCAACACGCCGGAGATCGCAAATACGGCGGTGCCAATAATATCCAGCCAATAGACAAGCATCGTCAGTTCCCGCTTAGCGCCTGGTTAACAGGCGATTATTTTACCTGCTCGAGCGCAGTACAGAGTTGTTTTGCGGCGAGGATAATACGTGGGCTCGCGCGTTCAAACCAGTCGCTATGCAGCGCAATCAGCGAAATTTTTAACTGATTATGCCAGTAGCGTTCGACTTCGGGAATTTTGCGGGCATCGCCGGTGATGACAATGGCCTGCGGCTGCCTGGCGAGAACCTGCTCGCGGCTGACCTGGGGCCAGGGCGCTTTACTGGCAGCGAAAATATTCTCCCCGCCGCACAGCGTCAGGACCTGATCCTGAATCGATCCCTGGCTGCTGGTAAAAAGAGGGTTGCTGCCGAACTGGAGAAAGACGCGCTTCTTCGCAAGGTGGGCGTAGCGGGCCTTTAGCGCGCTATAGTCGTCCTGCATCTGCTGCGCCGCCTGACGGGCCTTTTCCGGCTGAGGGCTCCACTGCGCCAGCTGCCGCAGGGTGGTGATAATCTCTTCGATGGTGGCGGTATCGACCCAGATGACCTTGATACCGAGGGAGCTTAGCTGATTAACCTGCCGCTCGGCGTTGCCTCCACGCCACGCCAGGACCAGGTCCGGTCTGAGGGCGACAATGCGCTCCAGGTTCATCCCCTGCCAGCTGGAAACTTGCTCGATGCCGGCGGCTTCCGGCGGGTAGTCGGAATAGCTGCTGACGCCAACCGGCGTGATGCCTGCCGCAAACGCCAGCTCGGTATTGGCCGGGGATAGCGTAATCACCCGCGGCGCGGCAAAGAGCCACGCCGGGGCCAGCAGCAGCAGGGCGGCAAGCGCCTGTTTTAGCGATTTAGCCACGCGTCAGGTTCTGCACCAGATTTTCCACCATCAGGGTGGACTGCCTGGCGGCGACGGCGAGGAACTCGTCGAAGCTCAGATGGGACTGCTGATCGGCAACGTCGGAGATGGCGCGAACCACCACGAACGGGACGCCGAAGTTATAGCAGACGTGCGCGATGGCGGCGGCTTCCATTTCGACCGCTACGGCCTGCGGGAAGTTATGGCGGATTTTCGCCAGCCCGACGGAGCCGTTGATGAACGCGTCGCCGCTGACGATCAGACCGCGTACCGCGTTAAGATTCAGCGCTTCAATGCTGCTTTGCGCGGCGGCAATCAGCTTATCGTCGGCTTTGAAGCCCGCCGGGCAGCCCGGCAGCTGGCCGTATTCGTAGCCGAATGCGGTCACGTCGGCGTCGTGGTAGCGGGCTTCGTCGGAGATAACGATATCACCGACTTTTAGCGTTGGCTCAAGACCGCCCGCGGAGCCGGTGTTGATAATCACGTCCGGCTTGCAGACTTCCAGCAGCAGCGCCGCGCCCATCGCCGCGGCAACTTTACCGATCCCCGATTTCAACAGGGCGACGTCGGTACCGTGAAGCTGGCCGGTATAAATTTCGCTGCCGCCAAGGGTGATAGTCTGGCGGTTTTCGATTTTGTCGCGTAGAAGGGTAACTTCTTCTTCCATAGCGCCAATAATGCCGATTTTCATAGATTTACTCGCGATGTGTCAGGTTTAGTTGCATAGTCTATCATGCACTCAAAGGGAAACGTTATTGCTCGCGAGCGGGAGAGGCTATGGCAAAGATTGATTTTCGCAACAAGATTAACTGGCGCCGACGCTATCGCTCGCCGCAGGGCGTCGAAACGGAACGTGAAATCCTGCGTATTTTCGAAAGCGATCGCGGGCGCATTATTAACTCCCCGGCCATCCGCCGTTTACAGCAGAAAACCCAGGTCTTTCCGCTGGAGCGCAACGCGGCGGTGCGTACCCGACTTACCCACTCTCTCGAAGTGCAGCAGGTTGGACGCTACATCGCCAAAGAGGTTCTGAGCCGGCTGAAGGAGCAGCAGCTGCTGACGGCCTACGGCCTGGATGAGCTCGGCGGGCCGTTTGAGAGCATTGTCGAGATGGCGTGCCTGATGCACGACATCGGCAACCCGCCGTTTGGCCATTTTGGCGAGGCGGCAATCAATGACTGGTTTAGCCAGCGCCTCGCGCCGGACGATGCGGCTAACGAAGCGCTGCCCAACGATCGCTGCACGGTTGAGGTGCTGCGTCTGCGGCCGGGCGAGGCGTCGCTGAACGCGCTGCGCAGTAAGATCCGCCAGGATCTGTGCTGGTTTGAGGGCAACGCGCAGGGGATTCGTTTAGTGCATACACTAATGCGAATGAATCTTACCTGGGCGCAGGTTGGCTGTATTCTTAAATATACTCGCCCGGCCTGGTGGCGCGGTGACGCGCCTGCCAGTCACAGCTATTTAATGAAGAAACCTGGTTATTATTTAGCCGAAGAAGGCTATATTGCGAGGTTACGTAAAGAACTGGATCTGGCTCCTTACAATCGCTTTCCTTTAACATGGATTATGGAAGCGGCGGACGATATCTCATATTGCGTCGCCGATCTTGAAGATGCGGTAGAAAAACGAATTTTCAGCGTAGAGCAACTCTATCAGCATCTGTACGACGCGTGGGGGCAGCATGAAAAAGGTTCGTTATTTTCCCAGGTGGTAGAAAATGCGTGGGAAAAATCACGTTCTAATTCCCTAAGCCGGAGTACAGAAGATCAGTTCTTTATGTATTTACGGGTGAATACGCTGAATAAACTGGTGCCGTATGCGGCCCGACGCTTTATAGATAACATCGCGAAGATTTTTACCGGTGATTTTAATCACGCGCTGCTTGAGGATGATAGCGACTGCAGTCAGCTGCTGGAGCTATATAAAAACGTGGCGATAAAACATGTGTTTAGCCATCCGGATGTAGAGCAGCTGGAATTACAGGGCTATCGCGTTATTAGCGGTCTGTTAGATATCTATAAGCCGCTGCTGAAATTGTCGCTGGAGGAGTTCAGCTTATTAGTCGAAAAAGAGAGAGTGAGAAGCCTGCCTATCGCTTCGCGGCTATTTCAGAAACTTTCCACGCGACATCGGCTGGCCTACGTGGAGGCGGTAAACAAAATTCCGGCAGATTCCGCAGAGTTTCCGCTGATGGAATACTATTATCGCTGCCGCCTGATCCAGGACTATATTAGCGGGATGACGGACTTGTATGCATGGGATGAATATCGGCGGCTGATGGCGGTAGAATAGGTACAGGTTTTGTAAAGACGGACAATAATTTTTTACTTTTTGGCAGTGCTTAATTCCGGAACTTAGCGCGATAAAATGACTCTGATAGTCACTTACATAGCAATTCTGCGTTATCTAAAATCGAGATTGAGACATATGAAAAAAACCACGTTAGCAATGAGTGCACTGGCTCTGAGTTTAGGTCTGGCGTTATCCCCGCTCTCTGCGAGCGCGGCAGAAACAGCTTCTTCGGCGACTAATGCGCAGCAGATGCCGAGTCTGGCCCCGATGCTGGAAAAAGTCATGCCGTCGGTCGTCAGCATCAACGTTGAAGGCAGCACCACCGTGAACACGCCGCGGATGCCGCGTAACTTCCAGCAGTTCTTCGGCGACAACTCGCCGTTCTGCCAGGACGGTTCACCGTTCCAAAGCTCTCCGTTCTGTCAGGGCGGCGGGCAGGGCGGCGGCGCGCCGGCTGACGGCAGCCAGCAGCAGAAATTTATGGCGCTGGGCTCCGGGGTCATTATTGATGCGGCGAAAGGCTATGTCGTCACCAATAACCACGTTGTGGACAATGCAACGACCATCAAAGTTCAGCTCAGCGACGGGCGCAAGTTTGACGCCAAAGTGGTGGGTAAAGACCCGCGTTCCGATATTGCGCTGATTCAGATTCAGGATCCGAAAAACCTGTCGGCAATTAAGCTGGCTGACTCCGACGCCCTGCGCGTAGGCGACTACACCGTGGCTATCGGTAACCCGTTTGGTCTGGGTGAAACCGTGACCTCCGGTATTGTTTCCGCTCTCGGCCGCAGCGGCCTGAACGTGGAAAACTACGAAAACTTTATCCAGACGGATGCGGCGATTAACCGCGGTAACTCCGGCGGTGCGCTGGTGAACCTGAACGGCGAGCTGATCGGTATCAATACCGCGATCCTCGCACCGGACGGCGGTAACATCGGCATCGGCTTTGCTATCCCGAGCAACATGGTGAAAAACCTGACCGAGCAGATGGTCAAATATGGTCAGGTGAAACGCGGTGAGCTGGGGATCATGGGGACCGAGCTGAACTCCGAGTTGGCAAAAGCGATGAAGGTCGATGCCCAGCGCGGCGCCTTCGTCAGCCAGGTGATGCCGGGCTCTGCCGCGGCGAAAGCCGGTATCAAGGCCGGGGACGTGATTACCTCGCTGAACGGTAAACCGATTAGCAGCTTTGCCGCACTGCGTGCGCAGGTCGGAACGATGCCTATCGGCAGCAAAGTCGAGCTTGGCCTGGTGCGCGATGGCAAACCGGTCACCGCGACCGTCGAGCTGCAGCAGAGCAACCAGACTCAGGTTGACTCCAGCAGCATCTTCAACGGTATCGAAGGGGCTGAAATGAGCAACAAGGGCCAGGATAAAGGCGTGACGGTCAATAACGTCAAGGCCGGGACCCCTGCGGCGCAGATTGGCCTGAAGAAAGGCGATATTATCGTCGGTGCTAACCAGCAGCCGGTGAAAAATATTGCCGACCTGCGCAAAATCTTTGACGCTAAACCGTCGGTGCTGGCGCTGAATATTCAGCGCGGTGATAGCACTATCTACCTGCTGATGCAGTAATCTCTGTCGGTTACATCAGCCCCTTCTCCTCGCCCGAGGGAAGGGGCTTTTTTTATCCTGCACCGCGGCCGAACCGTCATTCTGTGATTCCTTCCACAACTCCATACTTCTCTCCCGTGCTTTGTGCATACGCACAATGCAGCGCTAACCCAACTCTTTTATGCTGGTGCCCTGCTCACGGGAGGGTTACATGGCTGGCTGGCATCTTGATACCAAAATGGCGCAGGATATTGTGGCGCGTACCATGCGCATCATTGATACCAATATCAACGTAATGGATGCCCGTGGGCGCATTATTGGCAGCGGCGATCGTGAGCGTATTGGTGAATTGCACGAAGGCGCGCTGCTGGTTCTCTCGCAGGGACGTATTGTCGATATCGATGATGCGGTGGCCCGCCACCTGCACGGCGTACGCCAGGGGATCAACCTGCCGCTGCGTCTGGAAGGGGAAATCGTCGGCGTCATCGGCCTGACCGGCGAGCCTGAAACGCTGCGCAAGTATGGCGAGCTGGTATGCATGACCGCAGAGATGATGCTGGAGCAGTCCCGGCTGATGCACCTGCTGGCCCAGGACAGCCGCCTGCGTGAAGAGCTGGTGATGAACCTGATTCAGGCGGAAGAGAACACCCCGGCGCTCACCGAATGGGCGCAGCGCCTGGGAATCGACCTGAATCAGCCGCGGGTGGTGGCAATGATTGAGGTCGATAGCGGCCAGCTGGGCGTGGATAGCGCCATGGCGGAGCTGCAGCAGCTGCAGACGGCTCTGACCACCCCGGATCGCAATAACCTGGTGGCGATTGTCTCATTAACGGAGATGGTGGTTCTTAAGCCCGCGCTCAACGCCTTTGGCCGCTGGGATGCGGAAGATCACTGCAAACGGGTTGACCAGCTTATCGCCAGAATGAAGGAAAACGGCCAGCTGCGTTTCCGCGTGGCGTTAGGCAACTTCTTTACCGGCCCCGGGAGCATTGCGCGCTCGTATCGTACCGCCCGCACCACCATGATGGTCGGCAAGGAGCGCATGCCAGAGAGCCGGAGCTATTTTTATCAGGATTTGATGCTGCCGGTGCTGCTCGATAGCCTGCGCGGCGGTTGGCAGGCCAACGAGCTGGCCCGTCCGCTGGTTCGCCTGAAGGCGATGGACAATAACGGTCTGCTGCGACGCACGCTGCAGGCCTGGTTTCGCCATAACGTTCAGCCGCTGGCGACCTCAAAGGCGCTGTTTATTCATCGTAATACGCTGGAGTACCGGCTGAATCGTATTTCAGAGCTGACGGGGCTGGACCTGGGCAGTTTTGACGATCGGCTGCTGCTCTATATTGCGCTGCAGCTGGATGAACAGAGGTAGGGGATAATCCCGGATGATGGCGCGAACGCCTTATCCGGGCGGCTGTACACATAGCCCTGACGGGCATCCCCGGCCAGGGAAGGGGAGCAGACTTACTTGTTGCGGGTCAGTTTTTCCAGATCGGCTTCAATTTCGCTGATCTTATGGGTGACCACGCTTTCAAGATGACGCAGATCGTCGAGGATCTTACGTTTCAGATCGACTTCAGTGCGATCGCGCTGGCAGATCTGATCGAGTTCATCGATAACGTAGCGCAGGTTGGGACTGATCTCCTGCACCTCTTTATAACCCTGGCCTACGCCATCGGCGACCACGGTCTTACGCTGACGCGGATACTTAAACTTAACGCTCTTGGCGAAGAATTCGCCCTTGTCCTTCTGAAAATAGATTTTCAGAATGTCGTTGTTAGCTTCCTGCCGCAGGCTATAGCGATCGATTTCATCAGGATTGGTAATGCCAAGACTTTTCAGATTATCGTACATAACGGTACCTTTGATATCATCATAACCTTTGAATAATTAACGAAAAAAGCCATCTTCGCCAGCGTCAAATATAAAAAAAGCGGGATATCTCCCGCTTTTTATACTGTTTAGTCGATGGTACGCAGCAGTTCGTTAATGCCGACCTTGCCGCGAGTTTTCGCATCAACCTTCTTCACGATCACCGCGCAGTACAGGCTGTACTTGCCATCTTTCGACGGCAGGTTGCCGGAAACCACCACCGAGCCGGCCGGTACGCGACCGTAGAAGACTTCGCCGGTTTCGCGGTCGTAGATTTTGGTGCTCTGGCCGAGGTACACGCCCATCGAGATAACGGAACCCTCTTCGACGATAACGCCTTCGACAACTTCAGAACGCGCGCCGATAAAGCAGTTATCTTCGATGATGGTTGGGTTAGCCTGCAGCGGTTCCAGCACGCCGCCGATACCCACGCCGCCGGAGAGGTGCACGTTTTTACCGATCTGCGCGCAGGAGCCGACGGTAGCCCAGGTATCAACCATGCTGCCTTCGTCAACGTAGGCGCCGATGTTGACGTAGGACGGCATCAGCACGGTGTTGCGGGCAATGAACGCGCCCTGGCGAACGGCCGCCGGCGGAACCACGCGGAAGCCCTCTTTCTGGAAACGCGCTTCATCGTAGTCGGCGAATTTCATCGGTACTTTATCGAAGTAGCGGCTTTCCGCACCGTCGATAACCTGGTTATCGTTAATACGGAAAGAGAGCAGAACCGCTTTCTTCAGCCACTGGTGGGTGACCCACTGGCCATCGATCTTTTCAGCGACACGCAGAGCGCCGGAATCAAGCAGGGAAATGACCTGGTTAACCGCTTCGCGGGTTACGGTATCCACATTTGCCGGCGTGATGTCGGCGCGACGCTCAAAGGCGGACTCAATAACATTCTGTAATTGCTGCATTGTTTACTCTTTCTCTATTACACATAAAAGTTCGTTACCCTTTATCGTTTGGATTGAGGGCCTCTGTCAACCGTTGTTGTACTTCTTGTTGCAGCTCATTATTAAGCGCACGCCGGTCTGCCGTGGCGATTATAAATAAATCTTCTACTCGCTCACCAATTGTCGTAATTCTGGCCCCGTGAAGGGAAATATTGAGGTCGGCGAAGACCTGGCCGACCCGGGCCAGCAGGCCGGGCTGATCGAGCGCAATCAGCTCAAGAAACGATTTTCGGTCGGTATGCGTGGGCAGGAAATTGACCTCGGTGGCGACGGAAAAATGGCGTAATTTTGCCGCCTGTCGGCGCGGAGCGGGCGGCTGCCAGCTGCGCTGAGTAATGGTCTGCTCGAGCCCGAGGCGGATCATTTCGTGGCGATCGGCGGAGAGCGGGCTGCCGTCCGGTTCGAGCACGATAAAGGTGTCCATCGCCATCCCGTCGCGGGTGGTAAAGACCTGGGCGTCGTGCACGCTCAGATTTCGGCGGTCAAGTTCACCGCAGACGGCGGCGAAGAGATACGGGCGGTCCGGGCTCCAGATAAAGATTTCGGTGCCGCCGCGCGTGGCCTGCGAGCTGAGCAGGATCATCGGTTTATTGAGATCGTGCCGGAGCAAATTACGCGCGTGCCAGGCGAGCTGATTTGGCGTGTGGCGCACGAAGTAGTTGGCCCGGCAACGGTTCCAGATTTGATGCAGGGCCTCTTCATTGATGTTTTCCATCCGCAGCAGCGCCAGCGCCTGTAGCTGATGATGGCGAACCCGTTCGCGCATATCCGGCGTGCTTTGCATGCCGCGGCGCAGCTGTTTTTCGGTGGCGAAATAGAGCTCGCGCAGCAGGCTCTGCTTCCAGCTGTTCCACAAGGTTTCGTTGGTGGCGCAGATATCGGCCACGGTCAGGCACACCAGGTAGCGCAGGCGGTTTTCCGTCTGCACCTCTTCGGCGAACTGTTTGATGACCTCGGGATCCTGAATATCACGGCGCTGGGCGGTGACGGACATTAGCAGATGATGGCGAACCAGCCAGGCGACCATCTGAGTTTCTCGCGAGTTCAGGCCGTGCAGTTCGGCAAACTTCAGGACGTCCTGGGCACCGAGCACCGAATGATCGCCGCCGCGGCCTTTAGCAATGTCGTGGAACAGGGCGGCAATCAGAATCAGCTCAGGATGTGTCAGGCGCGGCCACAGCTCAACGCACAGCGGGTGGCGGCTGCGGGTCTCCTCTTTGGCAAAACTCTCCAGCTTGAGCAGGACGCGGATCGTATGCTCGTCCACGGTATAGGCATGGAACAGATCGAACTGCATCTGGCCGACGATATGCGACCACTGCGGCATGTATGCCCACAGCACGCTGTGGCGGTGCATCGGCAGCAGCCCGCGGCTCACCGCACCCTGGTGGCGCAGCATGCTGAGAAAAATGGTTCGCGCTTCCGGGATATAGCACAGCGGTTGCGTCAGGTGGCGGCGCGCGTGGCGCAGGTGGCGCAGCGTTGTGGAGTAGATGCCGGTGATGCTGCTGTTGCGTACCATAATATAGAACATGCGCAGAATAGCCTGCGGCTCGCGGATGAACAGCGTATCGTCGCGCAGGTCGATGAGCGAGCCGCGCAGCTGAAAATCATCGTCAATCGGCCGCGGCTTTTCGTCTTCGGTCAGCGCCAGGATGGCCTCATCAAACAGCTGCAGCAGCATATGGTTCAGTTCGCTTACCCGCCGGGTGACGCGGAAGAAATCCTTCATCATATGCTCGATGGGCTGATTGCCCTCGCCGTCATAGCCCAGCCGGCGCGCCACGCTGAGCTGGCGGTCGAAGAGCAGGCGGTTATCGTAGCGGGTCAGCTCCAGGTGCAGGGCGAATCGAATGCGCCACAGCTGGTGCAGGCATTCGTTGAGCTCGTTGCGCTCCGCCTCCGTCAGGAAGCCGAAGCCCACCATTTCATCCATCGAGGTGGCGCCGAAGTGGCGGCGCGCGACCCACTGCAGGGTATGAATATCCCGCAGGCCGCCGGGGCTGCTTTTTACATCCGGCTCGAGGTTGTAGCTGGTGCCGTGGTAGCGCTGATGGCGCACGCTCTGTTCTTCGAGCTTGGCGGCGAAGAATTTCTCCGACGGCCAGAAGCCGTCGCTAAAAATGTGCTTTTGCAGCTCAAGAAACAGCGCGACGTCGCCGATCAGCAGGCGCGATTCGATCAGGTTGGTGGCGACGGTGAGATCGGATAATCCTTCCAGCAGGCACTCTTCGAGGGTGCGCACGCTGTGCCCGACCTCCAGCTTGACGTCCCACAGCAGCGTCAGCAGCTCGCCGACCTTCTGCGCCTGTTCATCGGAGAGTTTTTTTCGGCTTAATATCAGCAGGTCGACGTCGGAGAGCGGGTGCAGTTCACCGCGACCGTAGCCGCCTACCGCCACCAGAGCCATGTCGCAAACTGACCCGAAGCCGTACTCTACCCACAGGCGCTGCAGCAGCTGATCGATAAACTCGGTGCGGGCTTCAATCAGCCGCTCAGCGGCGGTGCCGGCATCGAAAGCTTCGCCCAGCCAGCGCTGGAAAAGCTCGAGATGGGACTTAATTGTCGCGCAGTTCAAATCGTCCTGCGGCCAGGCGCCCGGATCCTCAGGTTGGCCCGAGAGGGCTAGGGGGAGAGTGCCAGGTAAAGAGTTGCTCATCGCGCCACCATAAGAAAAAAATATCGCCCGTCATAAAAAAGCCGGCGGGCGCCGGCTTTTCGTTATTCGTTGTGCGAGATTATCGCCGGGATGGTGTCATCCTTGCGTAACGTCAGAATTTCGCAGCCGTTATCCGTCACCACAATAGTATGCTCGTACTGGGCAGACAAGCTCCGGTCTTTCGTTTTCACCGTCCAGCCGTCTTTCATGCTGCGGATCTCTTTCTTACCGGCGTTGACCATCGGCTCGATGGTAAAAGTCATCCCCGGCTTGAGCACCACGTTGGTCTCCGGTGAGTCGTAGTGCAGCACCTGCGGCTCTTCATGGAAGCCGCGGCCAATGCCGTGCCCGCAGTATTCACGCACCACGGAAAAACCTTCCGCTTCGACAAATTTCTGAATGGCCGCGCCGATGGCCCGCAGGTTAATGCCGGGTTTGACCATCTTCAGGGCCAGATAGAGGCTCTCCTGAGTGACGCGGCACAGACGCTCGCCGAGGATCGTCGGTTTGCCGACGATAAACATTTTGGAGGTGTCGCCGTGGAACTCATCCTTAATGACCGTGACGTCAACGTTGACGATATCGCCATCTTTCAGCCGTTTTTCATCATCCGGGATACCGTGGCACACCACTTCGTTAATCGAGATACACACCGATTTAGGGAAGCCGTGGTAGCCGAGGCAGGCGGAGATCGCTTTCTGCTCGTTGACGATGTAATCGTTACAGATGCGGTCCAGCTCGCCGGTGCTGACGCCCGGTTTTACATAGGGTTCAATCATTTCGAGCACTTCGGCGGCCAGGCGGCCCGCGACGCGCATTTTTTCGATGTCTTCAGATGTCTTGATAGAAATAGCCATGGATTGTGTCCAGCTGTGTCGATTTTTTCGACAATAATAGAGTAAGTCCCGTCAATGTTAACAGTCCGGGTGACCTGGTGCCAAATTGAGAATCATTAACAGCACTCAGCGTCAACAAGAGTTGGTGTCCAATCCTATTTTGTGGTATAAAGCGCGCCGGACTTCCGTTCCATTTCGTACTACACAGGATGGACTGAAGCGACAAATCTCACTTTGTGTATATAACACACACGTATCGACACATATTCCGGGGTGCCCTTTGGGGTCGGTAATATGGGATACGTGGAGGCATAACCCCAACTTTATCTATAGAGGTTTTAAACATGGCAACTGTTTCCATGCGCGACATGCTCAAGGCTGGTGTTCACTTTGGTCACCAGACCCGTTACTGGAACCCGAAAATGAAGCCTTTCATCTTCGGCGCGCGTAACAAAGTTCACATCATCAACCTTGAGAAAACTGTACCGATGTTCAACGAAGCTCTGGCTGAACTGAACAAGATCTCTGCTCGTAAAGGCAAGATCCTGATCGTTGGTACTAAGCGCGCTGCAAGCGAAGCGGTAAAAGACGCTGCTAACAGCTGCGATCAGTTCTTCGTGAACCATCGCTGGTTGGGCGGTATGCTGACTAACTGGAAAACCGTTCGTCAGTCCATCAAACGTCTGAAAGACCTGGAAACTCAGTCCCAGGACGGTACTTTCGAGAAGCTGACCAAGAAAGAAGCGCTGATGCGTACTCGTGAACTGGCCAAGCTGGAAAACAGCCTGGGCGGTATCAAAGACATGGGCGGCCTGCCGGACGCACTGTTTGTTATCGATGCAGACCACGAACACATCGCTATCAAAGAAGCAAACAACCTGGGTATCCCGGTATTTGCTATCGTTGATACTAACTCCGATCCGGACGGCGTAGATTTCGTTATCCCGGGTAACGACGATGCAATCCGCGCTGTTAGCCTGTACCTGGGTGCAGTAGCTGCAACCGTGCGTGAAGGTCGTTCTCAGGATCTGGCTTCTCAAGCGGAAGAAAGCTTCGTAGAAGCTGAATAATAAGGTCTAGCCCTTATTTAGTACCGTGTATAAATAGGGGCCTATATTTGGCCCCTTTTTCACTTTTAAACCTGTTTGGTTCCTGGAACCGGGCAGGTCATATCTCTCCCGAGGATTAAAGAATGGCTGAAATTACCGCATCCCTGGTAAAAGAGCTGCGCGAACGTACCGGCGCAGGCATGATGGATTGCAAAAAAGCACTGACTGAAGCTAACGGCGACATCGAGCTGGCAATCGAAAACATGCGTAAATCCGGCGCGATCAAAGCGGCGAAAAAAGCAGGTAACGTTGCTGCTGACGGCGTGATCATCACCAAGATCGACGGTACCTACGGCATCATTCTGGAAGTTAACTGCCAGACTGACTTCGTAGCAAAAGATGGCGGTTTCCAGGCATTTGCTAACAAAGTTCTGGACGCAGCCGTTGCCGGTAAAATCACCGACGTTGACGTACTGAAAGCTCAGTTCGAAGAAGAGCGCGTTGCGCTGGTTGCTAAAATCGGTGAAAACATCAACATCCGTCGCGTTGCTTCCCTGGAAGGCGAAGTGCTGGGTTCATACCAGCACGGCGCGCGCATCGGTGTTCTGGTTGCCGCTAAAGGCGCAGACCAGGAGCTGGTTAAACAGCTGGCTATGCACATCGCTGCAAGCAAGCCAGAATTCGTTAAGCCGGAAGACGTTTCCGCTGAAGTGGTAGAGAAAGAGTACCAGGTTCAGCTGGACATCGCGATGCAGTCCGGTAAGCCGAAAGAAATCGCAGAGAAAATGGTTGAAGGCCGCATGAAGAAATTCACCGGCGAAGTTTCTCTGACCGGCCAGCCTTTCGTTATGGACCCAAGCAAATCTGTTGCTCAGCTGCTGAAAGAGCACAACGCAGACGTGACTGGCTTCATCCGCTTTGAAGTGGGCGAAGGCATCGAAAAAGTTGAGACTGACTTTGCAGCAGAAGTTGCTGCGATGTCCAAGCAGTCTTAATTTTTTAAAAGGAGCCGCCTGAGGGCGGCTTCTTTTTGTGCCCATTTTGTAAATTCAGCCAACCCTTATAGTGGCTGCGCTGAAAAGCGACATACAATGTCGCCAGAATTAACTCATCTCACTCGTTGACAGTCTCAGGAAAGAAACATGGCTACCAATGCAAAACCCGTCTACAAACGTATTCTGCTTAAGTTAAGTGGCGAAGCTCTGCAGGGTTCGGAAGGCTTCGGTATTGATGCAAGCATACTTGACCGTATGGCTCAGGAAATCAAAGAACTGGTTGAACTGGGTATTCAGGTTGGCGTAGTGATTGGTGGCGGTAACCTGTTCCGTGGTGCTGGTCTGGCGAAAGCGGGAATGAACCGCGTTGTGGGCGACCACATGGGCATGCTGGCAACGGTCATGAACGGCCTTGCAATGCGTGACTCCCTCCATCGCGCCTATGTGAACGCTCGCTTGATGTCAGCGATTCCGCTGAACGGCGTTTGTGATAACTACAGCTGGGCAGAGGCGATCAGCCTGCTGCGTAATAACCGCGTCGTTATTCTGGCTGCGGGTACCGGTAACCCGTTCTTCACGACCGACTCCGCAGCGTGCCTGCGCGGTATTGAAATTGAAGCTGACGTGGTGCTGAAAGCGACCAAAGTCGACGGCGTGTTTACCGCTGACCCGGCTAAAGACCCATCTGCCACCATGTACGATCAGCTGAGCTACAGCGAAGTGCTTGATAAAGAGCTGAAAGTAATGGATTTGGCCGCCTTTACCCTGGCGCGTGACCATAAATTGCCGATTCGCGTATTCAACATGAACAAACCCGGCGCGCTGCGCCGCGTGGTGATGGGCGAAAAAGAAGGTACGTTAATTACGGAATAATTTCCGTAATACGCTTCATCGTTCAGACTGTCTCTGCGTTGGCCGCCTTTGCTCACCTCAGCCGCTGAATTTAGTAAGCTGCTGGGGGAGTTCGCTCCGCCGTCGCCACGATACAACGTGAATGATTTTGTGTAGAAATGAAGGTAAGATTCCGCTCTACCTTAGTAGCGGTTTTTTACTCAGACGCGCCCATGGCGTCGTCATGAATTAAACGGGACTATACTTAGCTCACCTGATAGCAGCTGTGCGGCGTTTAGTCTGCCTGAGACAAGTTTCCAAGGATTAGTAACGTGATTAACGACATCAGAAAAGATGCTGAAGTGCGCATGGAAAAATGCGTTGAAGCGTTCAAAAACCAAATCAGCAAAATACGCACCGGTCGTGCTTCCCCCAGCCTGCTGGACGGCATCGTCGTGCAGTATTACGGTACGCCTACGCCGCTGCGTCAGCTGGCAAGCGTAACGGTAGAAGACTCCCGTACTCTGAAAATCAACGTGTTCGACCGCTCCCTGAGCCCGGCCGTTGAAAAAGCGATCATGGCTTCTGACCTCGGTCTGAACCCAAGCTCTGCGGGCAGCGATATCCGCGTTCCGCTGCCTCCGCTGACCGAAGAGCGTCGTAAAGATCTGACTAAGATCGTACGCGCTGAAGCCGAGCAGGCTCGCGTGTCGGTACGTAACGTTCGTCGCGACGCTAACGATAAAGTGAAAGCGCTGCTGAAAGACAAAGAGATCAGCGAAGATGACGATCGCCGTTCTCAGGACGACGTGCAGAAAATGACTGACGCCGCCATTAAGAAAGTGGATGCGGCGCTGGCAGATAAAGAAGCGGAACTGATGCAGTTCTGATTTCCTGCCGTTATGCCCGTCCTCATTGCCGTTTGATGAACGGGACGGGCGTACAGTCTGAAACGCCGTACAGAAGACCGAACGCTCAGCTCCAGGGATTGCGTTGAAAAGGTCGGCCCTGTAGCCTTTGACACTCTTGTCGAAGGCGATACACCGCCTGCCCGCCTCCTGATTGCTGATGCGCGAGGGCTTGCTGGCGGCGTTTTTCTTTTTATCCTGTCTTACTTCTTCTGGACGCCTCATGAAGCACTTAACCGTTCTCGGTTCGACCGGTTCAATTGGCTGCAGCACGCTGGATGTCGTGCGCCATAACCCCGATCGCTTTTCCGTCGCCGCGCTGGTCGCGGGGAAAAATGTCGACCGTATGGTTGAACAATGTCTGGAATTCACCCCCCGCTACGCGGTCATGGATGATGCGAAAAGCGCTGAATCTCTGCGTATCGCGCTGCGCGAACGCGGCAGCCGTACCGGAGTCCTGAGCGGCCAGCACGCCGCTGCGGAAGTCGCCGCGCTGGATGACGTTGACCAGGTCATGGCAGCGATTGTCGGCGCCGCAGGGCTGGTTCCTACGCTCGCGGCCATTCGGGCCGGCAAAACGGTGCTGCTGGCCAACAAAGAGGCGCTGGTGACCTGCGGTCGTCTGTTTATGGACGCCGTGCAGCAGTCCGGCGCGCGCCTGTTGCCCGTTGATAGCGAACATAACGCTATTTTTCAGAGTATGCCGGAAACAATTCAACACAATCTGGGATACGCTGACTTAACGCAGAACGGCGTCTCGTCGATTCTGCTGACCGGTTCCGGTGGTCCTTTCCGGGATACAGCGCTCTCTGAGCTGGCGGCAATGACGCCGGATCAGGCCTGTCGCCATCCGAACTGGTCAATGGGACGCAAAATTTCTGTCGATTCCGCCACGATGATGAATAAGGGGCTGGAGTATATCGAAGCCCGCTGGCTGTTTAACGCCTCGGCGCAGCAGATGGAAGTGCTGATTCACCCGCAGTCCGTTATCCATTCAATGGTGCGCTATCGCGATGGCAGCGTTCTCGCACAGCTCGGTGAGCCGGATATGCGTACGCCGATCGCCCACACTATGGGATGGCCGCAGCGCCTGAACTCCGGGGCTGAAGCGCTGGATTTCTGCCGTCTGAGCAATCTGAGCTTTGCCGCGCCGGATTACGGACGCTATCCGTGCCTGAAGCTGGCGATGGAGGCATTTGATGTCGGTCAGGCGGCGACGACGGCGCTGAATGCTGCCAATGAAATTTCGGTAGCCGCGTTCCTCGCTACGGAGATTCGCTTCACCGATATTGCGGCGGTTAACCTGGCGGTGCTGGAGCAGCTGGCGTTGGATGAGCCGCAAAGCATTGAAGAAGTTCTGATTATCGATGCTCAGGCGAGAGCCGCTGCTCACCGGCAGCTGAAACATCTGGCGGCGCGGGGCTGACCGACGCAATACGTTGTGATATTTGTGGGCGCTGGGCTTCAGTGATATAGTCTGCGCCACCCGATCGTTGTCTAAGATTGCGGTGGCCGTGGCATGACACGGCTTTTTTGCGTAAAGCTCTTGGTTGTTCTCTGCGATTAGCCGCAGCCTCGGCACTGGATAAAAATGCGTATATAGCGCTGACCGGTTGCTTGCGTTTAGCGGCGTGGCTAATCCTTATTATGGACTTAAAACGCGTTATGTTGTCTGCTAATCAAACTGTCAGCGAAATATCACCTGTACATGGCTGCCGTCATGTCGCCATCATTATGGATGGCAACGGACGTTGGGCGAAACAGCAAGGGAAAATTCGCGCATTCGGCCATAAGGCCGGAGCGAAGTCAGTCCGTCGCGCAGTTTCCTTCGCGGCGAACAATGGTATTGAAGCGTTGACGTTATACGCATTCAGCAGTGAGAACTGGAACCGTCCGGCGCAGGAAGTCAGCGCGCTGATGGAGCTGTTCGTCTGGGCGCTGGATAGCGAAGTCAAAAGCCTGCACCGGCATAACGTTCGCCTGCGTATCATCGGCGAAACCACGCGTTTTAATGCTCGCCTGCAGGAGCGGATCCGCAAAGCGGAAGCGCTCACTGAGAATAACACGGGCTTAACGCTGAATATTGCGGCGAACTACGGTGGGCGCTGGGATATCATTCAGGGCGTCCGCAATCTGGCCGAACAGGTAAAAAACGGGTTACTTCAGCCCGAACAGATCACGGAAGACATGCTGAGTCAGCAGGTCTGTATGCATGAACTGGCACCTGTAGATTTAGTTATTAGGACCGGGGGAGAGCATCGAATCAGTAATTTTTTGATTTGGCAAATTGCCTATGCCGAACTTTACTTTACCGATGTTCTTTGGCCCGATTTTGCTGAACAGGACTTTGAAGGTGCACTCCATGCCTTTGTTAATCGAGAGCGTCGTTTCGGCGGCACTGAGCCGGGTGGCAGCAATGCCTGATGGGGGTCACTTTTGCTGAAGTATCGCCTGATATCGGCTTTTGTTTTGATCCCCGTGGTGATTGCGGCGCTTTTCCTGTTGCCGCCTGCGGGTTTCGCCATCGTCACGCTGGTCGTTTGTATGCTCGCCGCGTGGGAGTGGGGGCAGCTAAGCGGCTTCACCTCAACGACCCAACGCGTCTGGCTGGCGCTGCTCTGCGGCCTGCTGCTGGCGCTGATGCTTTTCCTGATGCCTGAGTATCACTATGACGTCCATCAACCGGTGGTTGAGGGGTCGCTATGGGCATCGCTGGGCTGGTGGATTGCGGCCCTGCTGCTGGTCCTTTCCTACCCGGCTTCCGCTGCCTTCTGGCGGAACTCTAAAACGCTGCGCCTGGTTTTTGGCATTCTGACCATTGTTCCGTTCTTCTGGGGCATGCTGACGCTGCGCGCCTGGCACTACGCGGATAACCACTACAGCGGCGCGCTGTGGCTACTGTACGTGATGATTCTGGTTTGGGGCGCGGACTCTGGTGCCTATATGTTTGGCAAAATGTTCGGTAAGCACAAGCTGGCGCCGAAGGTTTCACCGGGCAAAACCTGGCAGGGCTTTTTTGGCGGGCTGGTTACCGCAGCGGTTATTTCCTGGGCGTACGGCCAGTGGGCGAATCTCGATGTTACGCCGGCGGTACTGCTCATTTGCTCGATCGTTGCGGCGCTGGCTTCGGTGCTCGGCGACCTGACGGAAAGTATGTTTAAGCGAGAGGCCGGCATCAAGGATAGCGGGCATCTGATTCCCGGACACGGCGGAATTCTGGATCGTATCGATAGCCTGACGGCGGCGGTACCGGTATTCGCGTGTCTGCTATTGTTGGTCTTCAGGACGATTTGACGGAAGGTTTTATGCTAAGCGTTCTCTGGAATTTGGCCGCCTTTATCATTGCGCTGGGCGTATTGATCACCGTGCATGAGTTTGGCCATTTCTGGGTGGCTCGTCGCTGTGGCGTTCGCGTTGAACGCTTCTCCATCGGCTTTGGCAAAGCGCTATGGCGGCGCTCTGACAAGCAGGGGACGGAGTTCGTTATCGCCCTTATCCCACTCGGCGGTTACGTCAAGATGCTCGACGAGCGCGTCGAGCCGGTGGCGCCAGAGATGCGCCACTACGCTTTCAATAATAAAACCGTCGGTCAGCGCGCAGCGATAATCGCCGCCGGACCGATCGCGAACTTCATTTTTGCCATCTTTGCCTACTGGCTGGTGTTTATCATCGGCGTCCCTGGCGTTCGTCCGGTTGTTGGCGAAATAGTGCCCGATTCGATTGCCGCACACGCACAAATTGCAAAAGGAACGGAACTTAAAGCGATAGATGGCATCGAAACGCCTGATTGGGATGCTGTGCGTATGGCGCTGGTAACGAAGATCGGAGACCAGCAAACAATAGTTTCGGTCGCCCCTTTCGGGACCAGCCAACGTCAGGATAAAATCCTCGATTTACGCCATTGGGCGTTCGAGCCGGACAAACAGGATCCGGTGACATCGCTGGGCATTCAGCCCCGGAGCGCGCAGGTTGATACGGCTCTGGCAGAAGTACAATCGAATTCGGCAGCGCAGAAGGCGGGTTTGCAAGCGGGCGACAGGATCGTTAAAGTCGATGGTCAACCGTTAACGCAGTGGATGACGTTTGTTAATCTGGTGCGTGATAATCCCGGTAAAGCGCTGGTTCTGGACATCGAACGGCAGGGGAGTCCTCTGTCAGTGACGCTGACACCAGATTCGAAGTCCGGTAGTAAAGGTCAGGCTGAGGGATTTGCAGGGGTTGTGCCTAAGGTCATCCCGCTGCCCGATGAATATAAGACAGTTCGTCAGTACGGGCCGTTTGCCGCCATCGCTGAAGCCACGGATAAAACCTGGCAACTGATGTCGTTAACGGTCAGGATGCTGGGTAAATTGATAACCGGTGATGTCAAACTGAACAACCTCAGCGGGCCGATCTCTATCGCCCAGGGGGCTGGAATGTCAGCGGAGTTTGGGTTGATTTACTATCTGATGTTCCTTGCGCTGATAAGCGTGAACCTCGGAATAATCAACCTGTTCCCGCTTCCCGTCCTGGACGGGGGGCACCTGCTGTTTTTAGCGATTGAAAAGCTAAAAGGCGGGCCGGTATCCGAGCGAGTTCAAGACTTTAGTTATCGCATTGGCTCAATACTGCTAGTGTTGTTAATGGGGCTTGCACTTTTCAATGATTTCTCTCGGTTGTAAGAGAGTTTGTTAGGAAGAACGCATAATAACGATGGCGATGAAAAAGTTGCTCATAGCGTCGCTGCTGTTTAGCAGCGCAACCGTATACGGTGCTGAAGGGTTCGTGGTGAAGGACATTCATTTCGAAGGCTTGCAGCGTGTCGCTGTTGGTGCGGCCCTCCTCAGTATGCCAGTGCGTCCTGGCGATACGGTGACCGATGATGATATCAGTAACACCATTCGTGCTCTGTTTGCCACTGGCAACTTTGAGGACGTTCGCGTCCTGCGCGATGGTGATACCCTGCTGGTGCAGGTGAAAGAGCGCCCAACGATTGCCAGCATCACTTTCTCCGGTAACAAGTCGGTGAAGGATGACATGCTCAAGCAAAACCTTGAGGCATCCGGCGTGCGCGTTGGGGAGTCCCTTGACCGTACTACGCTCGCTGATATCGAAAAAGGGCTGGAAGATTTCTACTATAGCGTCGGTAAGTATAGCGCCAGCGTAAAAGCTGTCGTCACGCCGCTGCCGCGTAACCGCGTCGACCTGAAGCTGGTGTTCCAGGAAGGCGTCTCGGCGAAAATCCAGCAAATCAATATTGTCGGTAACCATGCATTCAGCACGGACGAACTGATCTCTACCTTCCAGCTGCGCGATGAAGTGCCGTGGTGGAACGTGGTTGGCGATCGCAAATACCAGAAGCAGAAACTGGCAGGGGATCTCGAAACTCTGCGCAGCTACTACCTGGATCGCGGCTACGCACGTTTCAACATCGACTCCACCCAGGTGAGCCTGACGCCGGATAAAAAAGGCATCTACATCACCGTGAACATAACCGAAGGCGATCAGTACAAGCTTTCGGGTGTGCAGGTGACGGGCGATCTGGCGGGGCATTCGGCGGAAATTGAAGCGCTGACCAAAGTCGAGCCGGGCGAGCTGTATAACGGCGCCAAAGTGACCAAAATGGAGAATGATATTAAGAAACTTCTCGGTCGCTACGGCTACGCCTATCCGCGCGTGCAGTCGCAGCCGGAAATCAACGACGCCGATAAGACCGTGAAGCTGCACGTTAACGTCGATGCGGGGAACCGCTACTACGTGCGTAAAATTCGCTTTGAAGGCAACGACACCTCGAAAGATTCCGTTCTGCGTCGCGAAATGCGCCAGATGGAAGGGGCGTGGCTGGGCAGCGACCTGGTTGACCAGGGTAAAGACCGTCTGAACCGTTTAGGCTATTTCGAAACCGTTGATACCGATACGCAGCGCGTGCCGGGCAGTCCGGATCAGGTCGACGTGGTCTATAAGGTCAAGGAGCGTAACACCGGTAGCTTCAACTTTGGTATCGGCTACGGTACTGAAAGCGGCGTAAGCTTCCAGGCGGGCGTTCAGCAGGACAACTGGTTGGGTACCGGCTATTCCGTTGGAATTAACGGCACCAAAAACGATTACCAGACCTATACTGAACTGTCGGTGACTAACCCGTACTTCACCGTTGATGGCGTTAGCCTCGGTGGTCGTGTGTTCTATAACGACTTCGATGCGAACGATGCGGACCTGTCCGACTATACCAACAAGAGCTACGGTACGGACGTTACGCTGGGCTTCCCGGTTAACGAATACAATACGCTGCGTGCGGGCGTGGGTTATGTCCATAACTCCCTGTCTAACATGCAGCCTCAGGTGTCGATGTGGCGCTACCTGAACTCAATGGGTCAATATCCGAGCAACACGGACGATAAAAACTCATTCAGCGCCAACGACTTCACCTTTAACTACGGCTGGACGTATAACAAGCTGGACCGCGGCTTCTTCCCGACGGAAGGTTCACGCGTTAACCTGAATGGTAAAGTGACCATTCCGGGTTCAGACAACGAATACTACAAAGCCACGCTGGATACCGCGACCTACGTGCCGATCGATAACGATCACAAATGGGTTGTGCTGGGACGTACCCGCTTCGGTTATGGTGACGGCCTTGGCGGCAAAGAGATGCCGTTCTACGAGAACTTCTACGCCGGTGGTTCAAGCACCGTGCGCGGATTCCAGTCGAACACCATTGGTCCGAAAGCGGTTTATTTCCCGGCCAATAGTCGTCACGATGGCGATGACAACTATGACAGCAACTGTAAGAGCACCGAATCTGCACCTTGTAAGTCTGATGATGCGGTCGGCGGTAACGCCATGGCAGTTGCCAGTCTGGAGCTGATTGCTCCGACGCCGTTTATCAGCGATAAGTATGCTAACTCGGTCCGTACTTCCTTCTTCTGGGATATGGGTACCGTGTGGGATACGCACTGGGATTCGAGCGCGTACGGTGGCTATCCGGATTATGGCGATCCGAGCAACATCCGTATGTCCGCAGGTATTGCGGTACAGTGGATGTCGCCGTTGGGGCCGTTGGTATTCTCCTACGCCCAACCGTTTAAAAAGTACGAGGGAGACAAAGCCGAGCAGTTCCAGTTTAACATTGGTAAAACCTGGTAACTGTGGGCAACAAAGGAATGTAAGTGCAGTATCGCGCTGACTTTAGGCGATAACTTCGGTTGTCGCCTGGCCACGCAAATAACGGTACCCCTGGGTACTCATGGGATGGTAAGGAGTTAATTGTGAAAAAGTGGTTATTAGCTGCAGGTCTGGGTTTAGCAATGGTAACTTCCGCACAGGCGGCAGATAAAATTGCAATGGTAAACATGAACAGCCTGTTCCAACAGGTTGCCCAGAAAACAGGCGTTTCTAATACGCTGGAAAACGAGTTCAAAGGCCGTGCGAGCGAGCTGCAGCGTATGGAAGGTGACCTGCAGTCTAAAATGCAGCGTCTGCAGTCCATGAAGCCTGGCGCCGATCGTACCAAGCTGGAAAAAGACGTAATGGCTCAGCGCCAGACTTTCTCTCAGAAGGCACAGTCTTTTGAGCAGGATCGTTCACGTCGTTCTAACGAAGAACGTGGCAAGCTGGTTACCCGTATCCAGACCGCTGTGAAAAGCGTCGCGAACAGCCAGAGCATCGATCTGGTTGTAGATTCTAATGCCGTTGCATACAACAGCAGCGATGTAAAAGACATCACCGCTGATGTGCTGAAACAGGTTAACTAAGTAATGCCTTCAATTCGACTGGCTGATCTTGCGCAGCAGTTGGATGCAGAATTACACGGTGATGGCGATATCGTCATCACCGGCGTTGCATCCATGCAGGCCGCAAAAGCGGGCCATATTACGTTCATGGTAAATCCTAAATACCGTGATCGCCTGGCCGATTGCCAGGCTTCTGCCGTTGTTATGACGCAGGATGATTTACCTTTTGCCCACGGCGCCGCGCTGGTAGTGCGTAATCCCTACCTGACCTACGCGCGCATGGCTCAAATACTTGATACCACGCCGCAGCCGGCGCAGAATGTCGCGCCCAGCGCGGTCATCGATGCCACGGCGAAGCTGGGTAAGAACGTAGCGATCGGTCCTAATGCCGTTATCGAATCCGACGTAGAGCTCGGCGATAACGTGGTTATCGGCGCCGGATGCTTCGTTGGTAAAAAGACAAAAATTGGCGCCGGCTCGCGTTTATGGGCCAATGTCACCGTTTATCACGAGATTGAGATCGGCGAAAATTGCCTGATCCAGTCCGGCACCGTGATCGGTGCAGACGGTTTCGGTTACGCCAACGATCGCGGTAACTGGGTGAAGATCCCGCAGCTGGGTCGCGTCATTATTGGCGATCGCGTGGAGATCGGCGCCTGTACCACCATCGACCGCGGTGCGCTGGATGACACCTCGATCGGTAATGGCGTCATTATCGACAACCAGTGCCAGATTGCGCACAACGTCGTGATTGGCGACAATACCGCCGTTGCTGGCGGCGTTATCATGGCAGGCAGCCTGAAAATCGGCCGCTACTGCATGATTGGCGGTGCCAGCGTGATCAACGGCCATATGGAAATCTGTGACAAAGTGACCGTCACGGGGATGGGGATGGTTATGCGTCCTATCACCGAACCTGGCGTTTACTCTTCGGGTATCCCGCTACAACCGAATAAGGTTTGGCGTAAAACAGCCGCGCTGGTGATGAATATTGATGATATGAGCAAGCGACTCAAAGCAGTTGAGCGCAAGGTTAATCAACAAGATTAGCGCACCCAGCCAAACGCGAATCATGCCACGTAGCCGATAAAGCGGCTGCCTGGAAGGTGAAGCGTGAAAATTTTCGGCCTGTTGCATTCATAAGATTGCCGCAGGCCGTGTTATTATTGCCTTTTAGTATATTTGGACAGGAAGAGTATTTTGACTACTGACACTCATACTCTGCACATTGAAGAGATTCTGGAACTTCTGCCTCACCGTTACCCGTTCCTGCTGGTAGACCGCGTGCTGGATTTTGAAGAAGGTCGTTTTCTGCGCGCAGTAAAAAATGTTTCTGTTAACGAGCCGTTTTTCCAGGGGCATTTCCCTGGTAAACCGATTTTACCAGGCGTACTGATTCTGGAAGCGATGGCGCAGGCCACCGGCATCCTGGCATTCAAAAGCGTGGGTAAGCTCGAGCCGGGCGAACTGTACTATTTTGCCGGGATTGATGAAGCGCGTTTCAAACGTCCGGTAGTACCAGGCGATCAGATGATTATGGAAGTCACTTTTGAGAAAACCCGCCGCGGCCTGACGCGTTTTAAAGGCGTCGCGACGGTTGACGGGAAAGTGGTTTGCGAAGCAACGATGATGTGTGCGCGTAGCCGGGAGGCCTGATACGTGATTGATAAAACCGCCTTTATTCATCCTTCAGCCATTGTAGAAGAAGGCGCCGTTATCGGTGCTAACGCTCACATTGGTCCGTTTTGTATTGTTGGTGCTAACGTCGTGATTGGCGAAGGTACCGTACTGAAGTCTCATGTTGTCGTTAACGGTCATACCACGATTGGCCGCGATAATGAGATCTATCAGTTCGCTTCCATCGGCGAAGTTAACCAGGATCTGAAATATGCTGGCGAACCGACTCGTGTGGAAATTGGCGATCGCAACCGCATCCGCGAAAGCGTCACCATTCATCGCGGTACAGTACAGGGCGGTGGATTAACGAAGGTGGGCAGCGATAACCTGCTGATGATCAACGCCCACGTGGCGCATGATTGTACGGTTGGCGATCGCTGCATTCTGGCCAATAACGCGACCCTTGCCGGGCACGTCTCGCTGGATGATTACGTTATCATCGGCGGCATGACCGCGGTGCATCAGTTCTGCATCATCGGTGCCCACGTGATGGTTGGCGGATGCTCCGGCGTTGCGCAGGACGTTCCGCCGTTCGTTATTGCCCAGGGCAACCACGCGACGCCGTTTGGCGTCAACATCGAAGGCCTGAAACGCCGCGGCTTCAGCCGTGAAGCGATCACCGCAATTCGTAACGCGTATAAGCTGCTGTACCGCAGCGGCAAAACGCTGGACGAAGCCAAGCCGGAAATCGCCGAACTGGCGGCTCAGCATGCTGAAGTTCAGCCATTTTACGACTTCTTTGCCCGCTCTACCCGCGGCCTGATTCGTTAATGGCAGCACAGCGTCCCCTGACTATTGCCCTGGTCGCCGGAGAAACCTCCGGCGATATTCTTGGTGCTGGTCTGATCCGCGCGCTCAAGGCACGCATTCCCGATGCGCGCTTTGTCGGCGTGGCGGGGCCGCTAATGCAGGCCGAGGGCTGCGAAGCCTGGTATGAAATGGAAGAGCTGGCGGTGATGGGCATTGTTGAAGTGCTCGGTCGCTTACGCCGCCTGCTGCACATCCGCGCCGATCTCACCCGTCGCTTCAGCGAGCTGCGTCCCGACGTTTTTGTTGGCATTGACGCGCCGGACTTCAATATCACCCTCGAAGGCAACCTGAAAAAGCAGGGCATCAGGACTATCCATTACGTCAGCCCGTCGGTTTGGGCATGGCGACAAAAACGCGTTTTCAAAATTGGCAGATCGACCGATCTGGTGCTGGCATTTCTGCCTTTCGAAAAAGCGTTTTACGACAAATTTAACGTTCCCTGCCGCTTCATCGGCCACACCATGGCGGATGCGATGCCGCTGGATCCGGATAAAGGCGCCGCGCGCGACCGCCTGGGCATCGCCCGGGACGCGCACTGCCTGGCGCTGCTGCCGGGGAGCCGCGGGGCAGAAGTTGAAATGCTCAGCGCGGACTTCCTCAAAACCGCGCAGATTTTGCGTGGCAGCTATCCCGATCTGCAGGTGCTGGTCCCGCTGGTGAACGCCAAAAGGCGCGAACAGTTTGAACGTATCAAAGCCGAAACGGCGCCGGATCTCCCGGTTCACCTGCTGGATGGTCAGGCGCGTGATGCGATGATCGCCAGCGATGCCGCGCTGCTCGCCTCCGGGACGGCGGCGCTGGAGTGCATGCTGGCCAAATGTCCGATGGTCGTTGGCTACCGCATGAAGCCGTTTACCTTCTGGCTGGCGAAGCGGCTGGTGAAAACCGATTACGTTTCGCTACCTAACCTGCTGGCCGGGCGCGAGCTGGTTAAAGAGCTGCTGCAGGATGAGTGTCAGCCGCAGCTGCTCGCCGATGCGCTGCGGCCGCTGCTGGCCGACGGTAAAACCAGCCATGAAATGCATGACACCTTCCGCGCGCTGCATCAACAAATTCGCTGCAATGCTGATGAGCAGGCGGCGGACGCGGTACTGGAGTTAGTAAAATGATTGAGTTTGTCTATCCGCATACCCATCTTGTTGCCGGCGTTGATGAAGTTGGACGCGGGCCGCTGGTGGGGGCGGTCGTCACCGCAGCGGTGATCCTCGATCCGGCAAAGCCGATTATTGGCCTGAATGACTCCAAAAAATTAAGCGAAAAGCGTCGCCTGGCGCTGTTCGATGAGATCAAAGAGAAGGCCCTGTCATGGAGCCTTGGCCGCGCGGAGCCGCACGAGATTGACGAGCTGAATATCCTGCACGCAACGATGCTGGCCATGCAGCGCGCCGTCGCCGGCTTACACATAGCGCCGGAGTTCGTGCTGATTGACGGTAACCGCTGTCCGCCGCTGCCGGCCCCGTCGCTGGCGGTTGTTAAAGGCGATAGCCGGGTGGCGGAAATCAGCGCGGCATCTATTCTGGCTAAAGTCACGCGCGATGCGGAGATGGTGACGCTGGATCTGGAGTTTCCTCAATACGGCTTTGCGCAGCATAAAGGCTATCCCACCGCTTTCCATCTGGAAAAGCTGATAGAGCATGGCGCAACAGAGCATCATCGGCGCAGTTTCGGCCCGGTAAAACGCGCGCTGGGCCTCGCGTCCTGAATCAATACGCAATCAAGTAACGCGGAATCTGAAGATGGCTGAACCACGTTTCGTACACCTCAGGGTGCACAGCGACTATTCCATGATCGATGGGCTGGCGAAAACCGGGCCGCTGGTGAAAAAGGCGGCCGCGTTAGGCATGCCGGCGCTGGCGATCACCGATTTTACCAACCTGTGCGGGCTGGTGAAGTTCTACGGAGCGGGACACGGAGCCGGGATTAAGCCGATCGTCGGCGCGGATTTTCACGTCCAGTGCGATCTGCTGGGCGATGAGCTGACCGAAATTACCGTTCTGGCGGCCGATAACGCCGGCTACCAAAACCTCACCCTGCTGATTTCCCGCGCCTATCAGCGCGGTTACGGCGCCCTCGGGCCGTGGATCGACAGAGACTGGCTGGTTGAGCATCAGGAAGGGCTGATTCTGCTCTCCGGCGCGCGCAAAGGCGACGTCGGCGTGTGCATGACGCGCGGCAACGCGGCGCTGGTTGAACAGTGCGTCGACTTCTACGAAGAGCACTTCCCCAATCGCTACTATCTGGAGCTGATCCGCACCGGTCGGGCGGACGAAGAGACCTATCTGCACGCCGCCGTCCAGCTGGCGGAGGAGCGCGGGCTGCCGGTGGTGGCGACGAACGACGTGCGCTTCCTCGAGACCGGCGACTTCGACGCGCATGAAATCCGCGTGGCGATCCATGACGGCTTCACCCTCGACGATCCGAAACGCCCGCGTAACTATTCGCCGCAGCAGTATATGCGCAGCGAAGATGAGATGTGCGAGCTGTTCTCCGATCTCCCCGAGGCGCTGGAAAATAGCGTAGAAATTGCCAAACGCTGTAACGTCACCGTGCGCCTTGGCGAATACTTCCTGCCGCAGTTCCCGACCGGCGAGATGACGACTGAAGATTTCCTGGTATTGAAATCGAAAGAGGGTCTGGAAGAGCGCCTGGAATTCTTGTTCCCCGACGAAGCCGAGCGTAAAGAGAAGCGTCCGGAATATGATGAACGTCTGGAGATCGAGCTGCAGGTTATCAACCAGATGGGCTTCCCTGGCTACTTCCTGATCGTGATGGAATTTATCCAGTGGTCGAAGGATAACGGCGTGCCCGTTGGTCCTGGACGAGGCTCCGGCGCCGGCTCGCTGGTGGCCTACGCGCTTAAAATTACCGATCTCGATCCGCTGGAGTTCGATCTGCTGTTCGAACGCTTCCTGAACCCGGAGCGCGTGTCGATGCCCGACTTTGACGTCGACTTCTGCATGGAGAAGCGCGATCAGGTTATCGAGCACGTTGCGGACATGTACGGCCGCGATGCGGTATCGCAGATTATTACCTTCGGTACGATGGCGGCAAAAGCGGTTATCCGCGACGTTGGCCGCGTGCTGGGCCATCCGTATGGCTTCGTCGATCGCATCTCAAAACTGGTGCCGCCGGATCCGGGGATGACCCTGGCGAAAGCCTTTGAAGCCGAACCGCAGCTGCCGGAAATCTACGAAGCTGACGAAGAGGTCAAGGCGCTGATCGATATGGCGCGCAAGCTGGAAGGCGTCACGCGTAACGCCGGTAAGCACGCGGGCGGGGTGGTTATCGCCCCGACCAAAATCACCGATTTTGCCCCGCTGTACTGCGATGAGGCCGGGCTGCATCCGGTCACCCAGTTTGATAAGAACGACGTGGAATATGCGGGGCTGGTCAAGTTTGACTTCCTCGGCCTGCGTACGCTGACGATCATCAACTGGGCGCTGGAGATGATCAACAAGCGGCGGGCCAAGAACGGCGAAGAGCCGCTGGATATCGCCGCCATTCCGCTGGAAGATAAGAAAAGTTTTGATATGCTGCAGCGCTCGGAAACCACCGCGGTTTTCCAGCTTGAATCGCGCGGCATGAAAGACCTGATCAAACGTCTGCAGCCGGACTGCTTCGAAGATATGATCGCCCTCGTGGCGCTGTTCCGTCCCGGTCCGCTGCAATCAGGGATGGTGGATAACTTTATCGACCGTAAGCACGGCCGGGAGGAGATCTCCTATCCGGACGTGCAGTGGCAGCATGAGTGTCTGAAGCCGGTGCTGGAGCCGACCTACGGCATTATCCTGTATCAGGAACAGGTCATGCAGATCGCGCAGGAGCTTTCCGGCTATACGCTCGGCGGCGCGGATATGCTGCGTCGTGCGATGGGTAAGAAAAAGCCGGAGGAGATGGCCAAGCAGCGCGGCACCTTCGAGGAAGGGGCAAAGAAAAACGGCGTTGATGGCGAGCTGGCGATAAAAATCTTCGACCTGGTGGAGAAATTCGCCGGTTACGGATTTAACAAATCGCACTCCGCGGCCTATGCGCTGGTCTCCTACCAGACGCTGTGGCTGAAGGCGCACTACCCGGCAGAGTTTATGGCCGCGGTCATGACGGCGGATATGGACAACACCGAGAAGGTAGTTGGGCTGGTGGATGAGTGCTGGCGGATGGGGCTGAAAATCCTGCCGCCTGACATTAACTCCGGCCTGTACCACTTCCACGTTAATGACGAGGGTGAAATCGTCTACGGCATTGGGGCAATTAAAGGCGTCGGCGAAGGTCCAATCGAAGCGATTATCGAAGCGCGTAACGAAGGCGGCTATTTCCGCGAGCTCTTCGACCTTTGCGCCCGTACCGATACCAAAAAGCTCAACCGCCGGGTGCTGGAAAAACTGATTATGTCCGGGGCGTTTGACCGCCTCGGGCCGCATCGCGCAGCGCTGATGAATTCGCTTGGCGACGCCCTGAAGGCCGCCGATCAGCACGCAAAAGCCGAGGCCATTGGCCAGGCCGACATGTTCGGCGTGCTGGCGGAAGAGCCGGAACAAATCGAGCAATCCTACGCTAACTGCCAGCCGTGGCCGGAGCAGGTGGTGCTCGATGGCGAAAGGGAGACCCTGGGGCTGTATCTGACCGGTCACCCGATCAACCAGTATTTGAAAGAGATCGAGCGCTACGTAGGCGGCGTCAGGCTCAAAGACATGCATCCGACCGATCGTGGTAAAGTTACCACGGCGGCGGGGCTCGTTATTGCTGCGCGGGTAATGGTCACCAAGCGCGGCAATCGTATCGGCATCTGTACTCTGGATGACCGTTCCGGGCGTCTGGAGGTGATGTTATTCACCGACGCTCTGGATAAATATCAGCAATTGCTGGAAAAAGACCGCATACTTATCGTCAGCGGACAGGTCAGCTTTGATGACTTCAGCGGGGGGCTTAAAATGACCGCCCGTGAAGTGATGGACATTGACGAAGCCCGGGAAAAATATGCTCGCGGGCTTGCTATCTCGCTGACGGACAGGCAAATTGATGACCAGCTTTTAAACCGACTCCGTCAGTCTCTGGAACCCCACCGTTCGGGAACTATTCCAGTGCACCTCTATTATCAGAGGGCGGATGCGCGCGCGCGGCTGCGCTTCGGCGCAACATGGCGCGTCTCTCCGAGCGATCGTTTACTCAACGATCTGCGTGGCCTTATCGGCTCGGAGCAGGTGGAACTGGAGTTTGACTAATACAGGAATACTATGAGTCTGAATTTCCTTGATTTTGAACAGCCGATTGCAGAGCTGGAAGCGAAAATCGATTCCCTGACTGCAGTAAGCCGTCAGGATGAGAAACTCGATATTAACATCGATGAAGAAGTGCATCGTCTGCGTGAAAAAAGCGTAGAGCTGACGCGTAAAATCTTCGCCGATCTCGGCGCATGGCAGGTTGCTCAGCTGGCACGCCATCCACGTCGCCCATACACCCTGGATTATGTCCGCCTGGCGTTCGACGAGTTTGACGAACTGGCCGGCGACCGTGCCTACGCTGATGATAAAGCTATCGTCGGCGGTATTGCGCGTCTGGACGGGCGTCCGGTGATGATTATCGGCCACCAGAAAGGGCGCGAGACGAAAGAAAAAATTCGTCGCAACTTTGGCATGCCGGCACCGGAAGGCTACCGTAAGGCGCTGCGTCTGATGGAGATGGCCGAGCGCTTTAAAATGCCGATCATCACCTTTATCGACACCCCAGGTGCCTACCCGGGCGTTGGCGCGGAAGAGCGCGGCCAGTCGGAAGCGATTGCCCGTAACCTGCGTGAAATGTCGCGCCTGAGCGTACCGGTCATCTGCACCGTTATCGGCGAAGGCGGCTCCGGCGGCGCGCTGGCGATTGGCGTCGGTGACAAAGTGAATATGCTGCAGTACAGCACCTATTCCGTTATTTCACCGGAAGGCTGCGCGTCCATTCTGTGGAAAAGCGCGGACAAAGCCCCGCTGGCTGCTGAAGCCATGGGGATCGTGGCCCCGCGTCTGAAAGAGCTGAAGCTTATCGACTCCATTATTCCGGAGCCGCTGGGCGGCGCGCATCGCAATCCGGAAGCCATCGCTGCAAGCCTGAAAGCGCAGCTGCTGGCCGATCTGGCGGACCTCGATATCCTGAGCGAAGAAGAGCTGTTAAACCGTCGCTATCAGCGTCTGATGAACTACGGCTACGCCTGATTCTTCCTTGCGTTATGCCGTAAAAAGGGCCGGATTTTCCGGCCCTTTTTTTATGTGCGATACCCAGGCGCGGTTGCTATGATGCCTGCCTTAGGTCAATTCCAGGAGGAATGCGTGAACATCATTGCCATCATGGGTCCCCACGGCGTCTATCATAAAGACGAACCGATTAAAGAACTGGAAGCCGCCCTGCAACAGCAAGGCTTTCAGACCATCTGGCCGCAAAATAGCGCCGACCTGCTGCAGTTTATCGAACATAATCCGCGGATCTGCGGCGTCATTTTTGACTGGGATGAGTATAACGTCGAGCTGTGCAGCGATATTAATCAGCTCAACGAATATCTGCCGCTGTACGCGTTTATCAACGCGCATTCGACGATGGATGTCAGCAGTCAGGATCTGCGTATGACGCTGTGGTTCTTCGAGTATGCTCTCGGCCTGGCGCAGGAGGTTGCCACCCGCATCGGCCAGTACACCCGCGAGTATCTCGACAACATCACGCCGCCGTTTACCAAAGCGTTGTTCAACTACGTCCAGGAGGGTAAATATACCTTCTGCACGCCGGGACATATGGGCGGCAGCGCCTACCAGAAAAGCCCGGTAGGCTGCCTGTTTTATGATTTCTTTGGCGGCAATACGCTCAAGGCCGACGTCTCCATTTCCGTGACGGAGCTGGGATCGCTGCTCGATCACTCCGGGCCGCATCTGGAGGCGGAAGAGTATATCGCTCGCGCCTTCGGTGCAGAGCAGAGCTATATGGTGACTAACGGCACCTCAACGTCGAACAAAATTGTCGGCATGTACTCTGCCCCGGCGGGGAGCACGCTGCTTATCGATCGCAACTGCCACAAGTCGCTGGCGCATCTGTTGATGATGAGCGACGTCGTCCCGCTGTGGCTCAAGCCGACGCGCAATGCTCTGGGGATCCTCGGCGGCATCCCGAAGCGGGAGTTTACCCGCGACAGCATTCAGCACAAGGTGAGCACGACGGGCGGGGCGCAGTGGCCGGTACATGCGGTGATCACCAACTCCACCTACGACGGCCTGCTGTATAACACTACCTGGATAAAAGAGACGCTCGACGTCCCCTCTATCCACTTTGACTCCGCGTGGGTGCCCTATACCCATTTCCACCCGATTTATCAGGGGAAGAGCGGCATGAGCGGCGATCGCGTGCCGGGCAAAGTTATCTTTGAAACCCAGTCGACGCACAAAATGCTGGCGGCGCTGTCGCAGGCTTCGCTGATCCATATTAAAGGCAGCTATGACGAAGAGACCTTCAATGAAGCCTTTATGATGCATACCTCTACCTCGCCGAGCTATCCGATCGTCGCCTCGATTGAAACCGCCGCGGCAATGCTGCGCGGGAACTCGGGCAAGCGCCTGATCCAGCGCTCGATAGAGCGGGCGCTGGATTTCCGCAAAGAGGTACAGCGCCTGCGCGAAGAGGCGGACGGCTGGTTCTTTGATATCTGGCAGCCGGAAGATATTGCCGAGACCCGGTGCTGGCCGGTTGCTGCCGGTGAGCAGTGGCACGGTTTTCAGGATGCCGATGACGACCATATGTTCCTCGATCCGGTTAAGGTGACGATCCTGACGCCGGGGATGGATGAGCAGGGCAATATGGATGACGAAGGCATCCCGGCCGCGCTGGTGGCGAAGTTCCTCGATGAGCGCGGCGTGGTGGTGGAAAAAACCGGGCCCTATAACCTGCTATTCCTTTTCAGCATCGGCATCGACAAAACCCGGGCGATGGGGCTGCTGCGCGGCCTGACGGAGTTTAAACGCGGCTACGATCTTAATCTGCGGGTGAAGAATATGCTGCCGGATCTCTACGCCGAAGACCCGGATTTCTACCGCAATATGCGCATTCAGGATCTGGCCCAGGGGATCCATCGTCTGATCCGTCAGCACCAGCTTTCGCAGCTGATGCTGAGCGCCTTCGACGTCCTGCCGGAAATGAAGATGACGCCGCACCAGGCCTGGCAGCGGCAAATCAAAGGCGAGGTGGAGACCATCGAGCTGGAAAATCTGGTCGGGCGTATATCCGCTAACATGATCCTGCCGTATCCGCCGGGCGTGCCGCTGCTGATGCCCGGGGAGATGATTACCGAGGAGAGCCGCGCGGTGCTCGATTTCCTGCTGATGCTGTGCTCCATTGGCCGCCATTATCCGGGCTTTGAAACCGACATTCACGGGGCGAAGCGCGACGAGGATGGCGTCTATCGGGTACGGGTCTTAAAAAATGATTAGGTGCTTGCGCCGCGGCGGGCGGTGCGGGTAACCTGGCTGATATCAATACGAGGATGTTTACCATGCTGGGTCTAAAACGAGTTCACCATATTGCGATTATTGCGAGCAGCTATGCGCAGAGCAAAGCCTTCTACTGCGATATTCTCGGGTTTACGCTGCAGAGCGAGTTCTACCGCGAAGAGCGCGACTCGTGGAAGGGGGATCTGGCGCTGAACGGGGAGTACGTCATTGAGCTCTTCTCCTTTCCTTCTCCTCCGGCCCGCCCGTCGCGCCCTGAGGCCTGCGGCCTGCGTCACCTGGCCTTCAGCGTGGATGATATTGACGCATCGGTGGCCCACCTCGAGGCCCACGGCGTGAAGTGTGAAGCGATACGTATCGATCCCTTCACCGATAAGCGCTTTACCTTCTTTAACGACCCTGACGGCCTGCCGCTGGAAATTTATCAGCAGTAGTCCTTGCCAGAGATGGCCCCGGCCGGTAACGTGCCGGGCTATCTCCCCTCAGCCAGCACTATCATGAAGATGACCCCAGATATTGCGCAAAACCTTCAGCCGCACCGCCAGTTTTTGGTGGCCTTCAGCGGCGGCCTCGATTCAACGGTTCTGCTCCACCAGCTGGTCTGCTGGCGCGCGCAGGATCCGACGTTAAGGCTGCGAGCTATCCATATTCATCATGGCCTGAGCGCGAATGCCGACGATTGGGTCGCGCACTGCCAGCAGCTGTGCCGGCAGTGGCAGGTCCCGCTGGTGGTCGAGCGCGTGGTGCTGGCGGATACCGGTCTGGGAGTCGAGGCGCACGCCCGGGAGGCGCGCTACCGGGCCTTCCGAACGGCGATCGAGCCGGGAGAGGTGCTGTTGACGGCCCAGCATCTCGACGATCAGTGTGAAACCTTCCTGCTGGCGCTCAAGCGCGGCAGCGGCCCGACCGGGCTGTCGGCGATGGCCGCCTCTTCCGCCTTTTCTGACACGCTGCTGCTGCGTCCGCTGCTCAATACCCGCCGGGAAGCGCTACACCAGTGGGCGCTGCGTCATCAGCTCAGCTGGATTGAGGATGAGAGCAACCAGGACGATACCTACGATCGCAACTTTCTGCGTTTGCAGATTATTCCTCGGCTTAGCGCCCGCTGGCCGCACTTCACCGAGGCGGTAGCCCGCAGCGCCGACCTCTGCGCTGAACAGGAGAGCCTGCTGGACGAGATGCTGGCAGAAGAGCTGGCGTCGCTGATGGCGGATGACGGAACCTTAGCGATTGAACCCCTGACCGCCGTGAGCGCCGCGCGTCGCGCCGCGCTGCTGCGCCGCTGGTTGGCGTGGCACAACGCGCCGATGCCATCCCGCGAGATGCCGGAACGGATCTGGCGTGAGGTTGCCCAGGCGCGGGAGGATGCGTTTCCCTGCCTGCGTCTCGGTGACTTTACCGTTCGCCGCTACCGGCAGCGGCTGTGGTGGGTGAAATATCTCCCCGGCCAGACGGAGGCGGTGCTCTCATGGCCCGATAGCCGTCAGCCTCTGCGGCTGCCGGAGGGGATGGGCGAGCTGTCGCTGCTTGCCGGAGGGCCGCTGCGCGCTCCGCTCGCCGGCGAAGCGGTGACGGTGCGCTTTCGCGCCGGCGGCAATCTGCATATCGTCGGTCGTCACGGCGGGCGCAAGCTGAAGAAAATCTGGCAGGAGCTGGGTATCGCGCCCTGGCGTCGCGATACCACGCCGCTGCTGTTTTACGGCGAAACGCTTATTGCTGCCGCGGATTTGCTGTTTATTACCCGTGAAGGGGAAGCGCAGGATAGCGAGGGCGTACGGCTGGTATGGAGGAAAACGGGCGGCTAAGCCACCCGTTTTTATTCAGGACTCACTCACCACCACGGTACCGATTTCCGGGTGGCTGAAGCTGGCGATAGTATCGAGGCGTAGCTCGCGACTGTTGTCGCCAAGTTCCACCACCAGATACTCGATATTTTTGCGCGAGATAAGATCGTTTGCCTTCGCCTGCAGCTGCTCACCATCTTTGAGCGCCAGCGTCAGCACCAGATGATGCTGGCAGGCAAGTTCGAGATTGTCATAATCATCGCAGTTGATGGGTTGATAAGTATCATTCATTGACATAATCGCTCACCAGTAAGTTTGCTGCCGCATAGGCGGCCTTTTCCCTGACTGACTCCGAAAGGGCCTCATCCGCCGCAATTTCATTCAATACTTTCAACACGCAACCCAGCGCATTCGGGATATACCCCAGGTCTCCGCTGGCTATTTCCGCATACCGCTTGCGTATTAACTCACAATATTGGTCCACATGCCCTCCTGTCAGTATTCTGACTCAACCGTGGGATGCAAGTTTAAGCCTACGAAGATAAACTCTGTTTAGCAAGGTGACTATACCATAGTCATTTAAGCAATATCAGCAGGATGAAAAGGGATCCCTCGATTGTCGACAGCCTTTTGTCGCCAGTTTCGCTACAATGTACGCCATTTTTTTCAGGAGTTTTTTCATGGCGCTGAAAGCGACGATTTATAAAGCGACGGTAAATGTAGCCGATATGGATCGCAACCGGTTTATTGATGCCAGCCTGACGCTGGCGCAGCATCCGTCTGAAACCCAGGAGCGCATGATGCTGCGCCTGCTGGCGTGGATTAAGTATGCCGACGAGCGGCTGCAGTTTACCCGCGGCCTCTCCTCGGATGACGAGGCCGAGCTGTGGCTGCTCAACGATCATCTGGGCGTCGAACTGTGGATTGAGCTCGGATTACCGGACGACAAGCGGATTAAAAAAGCCTGCTCGCGTTCGCAGGAAGTCGCATTGTTTGCCTACAATAGCCGGGCGGCCGAGGTTTGGTGGCAGCAGAATAAGAGTAAAATGGCGCAGTTCAGCAAGCTGACGGTCTGGTATCTGGACGATGCGCAGCTGGAGCAGCTCAGCGCCTTTGCCGATCGCACGATGATTTTGCAGGCCACTATTCAGGACGGCAGCATCTGGTTATCCGACGCTAAGAATAATCTGGAAATTCATTTAACGGCCTGGCAACCGGCGGCATGATTACCTTTAGCCGCAGCGTCTCTATTGCGGAGGATGAAGTCTCCCTGACGGGGATCCGTGCGCAGGGCGCGGGCGGTCAGCACGTGAATAAAGCGTCAACCGCGATCCACCTGCGCTTTGATATTAAGGCTTCGAGCCTGCCGGAGTACTACAAGGAGCGTTTGCTCACCGCCAGTCATCACTTAATTTCTGCCGACGGTGTGGTTATCATTAAGGCTCAGGAATACCGCAGCCAGGAGATGAATCGCGAAGCCGCGATTGCTCGCCTGATTGCGCTGATACAAGAATTAACCGTAGCGCAAAAAAGTCGCCGGGAAACGCGACCAACCCGAGCATCAAAAGAGCGTCGGCTTGCTTCTAAGTCGCAAAAATCATCGGTCAAAGCGCTGCGTGGGAAAGTTCGTCAGTAGGCGATGCGACGAACGGGTGGCATGGATTATAAGGAATTTACAGTGAAGAAAATCATATTCTCAGTGGCGGCAGCCTGTTCGCTCTTTGCGCTGTTTGGCTGCAATCATCGGGCAGAAGTTGAGACGCTGCAGCCGGCGGCGATGACGGAGCTGAAGCCGATGCAGCAGAGCTGGCGCGGGATACTGCCGTGCGCCGATTGCGAAGGCATCGAAACCTCGCTGTTTCTCGAAAAAGACGGCAGCTGGGTGATGAATGAGCGCTACCAGGGCGTGACCCGCGAGCCGTCATCGTTCGCGTCGTACGGGACCTGGGCCCGCACCGCGGATAAGCTGGTATTGACCGATAGCAAAGGGGAGAAATCCTACTATCGCGCGAAGGGCGACAAGCTGGAGATGCTCGATCGCGAAGGCAACCCGATTGAGTCAACGCTGAACTATACCCTCGAGTCGGTGAAAGCCAGCCTGCCGACCACGCCGATGGCGATGCGCGGCATGTATTTCTATATGGCGGATGCGGCGACCTTTACCGATTGCGCCACAGGCAAACGAACTGCGGTTGCCAATAATGCCCAGCTTGAGCGTGATTATGCCGCCGCGCGCGGAACGGATACGCGTCCGGTGCTGCTGGTGGTGGAAGGGCACTTTACCCTCGAGCCTAACCCTGACAGCGGTGAAATGGTGAAAACGCTGACGGCGGATAAGGACGTGAAGTTTATCCCCGGCAAAGAGTGTGGCCAGTAAAAAGTAGCACCGATAAAAAAGGCCTCGCAGATGCGAGGCCTTTTTGCATTCAGGCGCGGAATTAACCTTTAATGGCGTTAACCAGGTAGTTCACGATGTCGCCCGTTTTGATCAGCTGTTTTTCACCGACGCGACGATGCTTATATTCGATATCGTCGTTGTCGAGGTTGCGGTCGCCCAGCACGATGGTGTGCGGAATACCGATCAGCTCCATATCGGCAAACATCACGCCCGGACGCTCTTTGCGGTCGTCCATCAGGACTTCAATGCCCTGGGCGCGCAGTTCGCTATACAGCTTCTCGGCCAGCTCCTGCACGCGGTAGGATTTGTGCATGTTCATCGGCAGAATCGCCACCTGGAAAGGCGCGATAGCTTCCGGCCAGATGATGCCGCGATCGTCATAGTTCTGCTCGATAGCTGCGGCGACCACGCGGGTGACCCCGATGCCGTAGCAGCCCATCGTCAGCACCTGGTTGCGGCCATCTTCGCCCTGCACCGACGCGTTCAGCGCCTGGGAGTACTTGGTGCCCAGCTGGAAGATGTGGCCGACTTCGATGCCGCGTTTGATCAGCAGCGTACCCTGACCGTCCGGGCTCGGGTCGCCGGCGACAACGTTACGGATGTCGGCGACTTCCGGGGTGGCAACGTCGCGATCCCAGTTGATGCCGAAGTAGTGTTTGCCATCAACGTTAGCGCCAGCGGCAAAATCGCTCATTGCCGCCACGGTACGGTCGATAACGACCGGAACCGGCATGTTGACCGGACCGAGAGAGCCAGGGCCTGCTTTGACGATAGCGCGGATCTCTTCTTCGGTGGCGAAAGTCAGCGGGCTGGCAACCTGCGGCAGCTTCTCCGCTTTGACTTCGTTCAGCTCGTGGTCACCGCGAACCAGCAGGGCAACCAGCGGATAAGCGCTGCCTTCCACTGCTTTAACCAGCAGCGTTTTCACGGTCTTCTCAACCGGCAGATTAAACTGCTCAACCAGCTCGGCGATGGTTTTGGCGTTCGGCGTATCGACCAGCGTCATTTCCTGAGCGGCGGCGGCGCGCGGCTCTTTCGGCGCAATGGCTTCGGCAAATTCGATATTGGCGGCAAAGTCGGAGCTGTCGGAGAAGATAACGTCATCTTCGCCGCTCTGCGCCAGAACCTGGAACTCGTGCGATGCGCTTCCGCCGATAGAGCCGGTGTCAGCCTGTACCGCGCGGAAATCGAGACCCATGCGGGAGAAGATTTTGCTGTAGGCGGCATACATCGTGTCGTAGGTTTCCTGCAGCGATTCCTGAGTCGTATGGAAAGAGTAGGCGTCTTTCATCAGGAACTCGCGCGAACGCATCACGCCAAAGCGCGGGCGAACTTCATCGCGGAACTTGGTCTGGATCTGGAAGAAGTTCAGCGGCAGCTGCTTATAAGAGTTCAGCTCGTTGCGGATCAGGTCAGTGATCACCTCTTCATGCGTTGGGCCGAGGACGAACGGGCGATCGCCGCGATCGACGAAGCGCAGCAGTTCCGGACCGTATTGCTCCCAGCGACCGCTCTCCTGCCACAGGTCTGCCGGCTGAACGACCGGCATAGACACCTCGATAGCACCGGCGTTATTCATCTCTTCACGCACGATGTTTTCGACTTTTTTCAGAACGCGCAGGCCGGTTGGCAGCCAGATGTATAATCCGGAGGCCAGCTTGCGGATCATCCCGGCGCGCAGCATCAGCTGATGGCTGATGACTTCGGCGTCGGCAGGTGTCTCCTTTTGTGTGGAGAGCAGATATTGGCTAGTACGCATGTTGTTACGGTTCCATTTGGACGATCGGAACAGGCTGGAGGGCCAGCCTGAAACAAAAAAAGTGGTTTAGTTTACCAGTGTGGCAAAGATGCCAAAAGAGAGGAAAATAAAATTAGCGTGGTTCCAGAGAAAAGACTTCAAAACCGGACGCAATCACGCGCCAGCGCACGTTAAAATCGAGCAGCCAGACGGCGTAAGTTTTTCCTGCTTCTTCCTCTTTACGATAGGCCGGACGCGGGTCCTGCGCCAGAACTTCGCGAATGAACGCCTTAAGCTGCGGATAGCGCTTTTCCAGCAGGGCAAGCTGCGCGTCCATCTCCGGCGTAAAGCTGACCGTCATTTCAGCCAGCGGCGCCTGCTGGGCGTAGCTGGCGCTGGCATCCGGCAGCGCTTCGGCAAACGGAAGATAGGGTTTGATATCAACGACCGGCGTACCGTCGACCAGATCGAGGCTGCCGAGCTCAAGTATCACCCGATCTTTCTGGCAGCGAATACCCTTGAGCTCGACCAGCGACATGCCGATGGGGTTTGGCCGGAAGGTTGAGCGCGTGGCGAAAACGCCCATTCGCGCATTGCCGCCGAGGCGGGGAGGGCGCACGGTAGGCCGCCAGCCGCCGTCCATGGTCTGATGAAAAACAAACAATACCCACAGATGGCTGAAGTTTTCCAGGCCGCGCACGGCGTCGGCCTGGTTATAGGGGGGCAGAAGATGCAGCTCGCCGCCGCCGTTTTTAACCAGCCCGGGCTGGCGAGGTACGGCAAACTTTTCTTTATACGGCGAGCGAATAACACCTATCTGCGCAAACTCAAAAGAACTCATTGCGCCGAAACGTTAAGCGCAGAGCCAAGGCAAACGGCCTGGCGATAGCATCCTGGCGTACCGCTGGTGACTTCGCATCTGTGCAGCAGGACCGCGTTAGCTTTCATTTTCGCAGCATTAATTTGCAGACGCTTGCGGGCGGTAGGGATGTTCGGCGGTGAATCCTGATTTGAGGCCTGGCATGACTCACCGGTGACTTCACCCAGATCGCGGAAAGGCTTGCCGACCAGCGCTGACGCATCGGTATAGATTCTTACCGGTGCCGGGCGCACGGCCTTGGGTTTTGCCGGTTCCGATTTGGCAGGTGCCGTTGCCGTGCTTTGTACAGGTTCGACGGGAGATCTGCTTAGCATAGAGCAACCGCTTAACATGAGTGCTAACAAACAGATCGGTAAAGCACGCATAGTATTTCCTCAATGAATAATAAAACAGGGCGCTATTGAATCAGGTGCTTGCATAAATGACAAGACGGGCATAAAGCCCGTCCTGAATGATATTACGGTGAAAAAAGATTACCAGCCTTTCACTGCGCCGCCGTTAAAGATTTTATTCGCGGCTTCAAAAACTTCATCGCTCTGGTAAGCCTGAACAAATTTCTTAACATTTTCCGCGTCCTTGTTGTCTTCGCGAGCAACAATCAGGTTGACGTACGGAGAGTCTTTACCTTCGACAAAAATACCGTCTTTTGCCGGGGTCAGGCCAATCTGGCTTGCATAGGTGGTATTGATAACCGCCAGGGCAATCTGCGCATCGTCGAGGGAGCGCGGCAGCTGCGGTGCTTCCAGCTCAACAATCTTCAGATTTTTCGGGTTCTCAATGATATCCAGAGAGGTTGGCAGCAGGCCAACGCCTTCTTTCAGCTTGATCAGACCCGCCTGCTGCAGCAGCAGCAGAGAACGGCCGAGGTTAGTCGGATCGTTAGGAATGGCAATCTGGGAGCCCGGCTGCAGTTCGTCGAGGGTTTTAATTTTCTTGGAGTAGCCGGCAATCGGATAAACAAAGGAGTTGCCGACGGCGACCAGCTTATAGCCGCGGTCTTTAATCTGCTGGTCGAGGTAAGGCTTGTGTTGGAAGGCGTTAACGTCGATGTCGCCTTTGCTCAGCGCTTCGTTCGGCAGAACGTAGTCGTTGAACGTGACCAGCTCAACGTCGAGACCATATTTCTCTTTAGCGACTTTCTGCGCCACTTCAGCAACCTGCTGCTCAGCACCCACGATGACGCCGACTTTAATATGGTTCGGATCTTTTTCATCCTGGCCGCAGCCCACCAGAGCCAGAGAACCGATCAACGCACCTACTGCCGCAAAGGTTTTAAAATTAAAGGCCATGCTATTTCCTTCCTGTAAGAGTCTGTGTGTACACGCGTCGCCCAGACCGCGCGGAGGCGCCCTGAACGATGTTGTGTCGATAATGTTATTTGTGAGTCACAGCCCGGACGATACGGTCGCCAGAGAATTGAATTAAATAAACCAGAATAACCAGTAATACCAGCACGGTATTCATTACCGTGGCGTTGTAGCCGATGTAGCCGTACTGATAGCCAATCTGCCCCAGACCACCGGCTCCGACCGCGCCGCCCATGGCGGAATAACCGACCAGGGTAATGAGCGTAATCGTCGCGGCGTTCACCAGACCCGGCAGCGCTTCAGGCAGCAGGACCTTACGCACGATCTGCATCGGCGTGGCGCCCATCGCGCGGGATGCTTCGATAAGACCCGTTGGGATCTCAAGCAGCGCGTTCTCCACCATACGGGCAATAAACGGCGCGGCGCCAACTGTCAGCGGCACAATGGCTGCCTGCAGGCCGATGGACGTACCGACAATCACGCGGGTAAAGGGAATCATCCACACCAGCAGGATAATAAAAGGTATAGAGCGGAAGATGTTCACCAGCGCCGACAGGGTTCGGTAGAGTTTGGCGTTAGCGGCAATCTGCCCCGGGCGGGTGACGTACAGCAGCACGCCTACCGGCAGGCCGAGGACAAAACCGAAAAAGCCGGAGACAAAGGTCATTGCCAGCGTTTCCCACACGCCGCGCAACAGCAGCCAGATCATTGCCTCAGACATATCCCAGTACCTCTACTTTTACATGATTTTCCTGCAGCCAGGCGATAGCCGCCTGGGTGTCTTCCTGCGTGCCGTGCATCTCGGTCAGCATAATGCCGAACTTCACGCCGCCGGCGTAATCCATCTGCGCGCTGATAATGTTGTTATTTACATTAAAGCGGCGGGCGGTTTCTGAGAGCAGCGGAGCATCGACGGAGTGGCCGGTAAACTCCATGCGCAGCATCGGGACGCTATCGGGGAGCGCGGTTGGCTTCAGGCGTGCCTGATAGTCATCCGGAATATCCAGATGCAGCGTTGATTGAATAAACTGCTGTGCCAGCGGGGTTTTTGGGTGAGAGAAGACTTCGCTCACCGTATCCTGCTCGATCAGCTGCCCGTTGCTGATGACCGCGACGCAGTCGCAGATGCGTTTGACGACGTCCATCTCGTGCGTGATCAGCAGAATCGTCAGGCCGAGGCGGCGGTTGATATCCTTCAGCAGCTCCAGAATGGAGCGGGTGGTCGCCGGATCCAGCGCGCTGGTGGCTTCGTCACACAGCAGAACCTTCGGATTACTGGCCAGGGCACGAGCAATTGCCACGCGCTGCTTCTGTCCGCCCGAGAGGTTGGCCGGGTAGCTATCATGCTTGTCGGACAGGCCGACGAGATCCAGCAGCTCGGTCACGCGGCGTTTAATCTCCGCCGGCGGAGTATTGTCCAGCTCGAGGGGGAGCGCCACGTTGCCGAAAACGGTACGTGATGACAGCAGGTTAAAGTGCTGGAAAATCATGCCTATCTGGCGGCGTGCGCGGGTGAGCTCCTTTTCAGAAAGCGCGGTAAGCTCCTGCCCACCCACCTGTACGCTGCCCTGGGTTGGACGCTCGAGGAGGTTTACGCAACGAATCAGCGTACTCTTACCGGCGCCGGATGCGCCGATAACGCCGTAAATTTGCCCGGCGGGAACATGCAGGCTGACATCGTTCAGCGCCTGTATGGTGCGGTTCCCCTGCTGGAACACTTTGGTGATATTCGAAAGTTTAATCATCAGTTATTTATTATCGTTTAGCCGTTTGCCGTGGCATTTTCTTCTGCCGTGTCCAGGCGATGCCTGTCAATGAAATGGATGTTAAGGCATCCAGACGTCTAAATCAATCCGACTCTGTATAATGAGCACTTTCTTGCATCAGGAAACATGCGATACTAATCAGACTAGCCTTTATCAGGAGTAAACCGGTGGCACAGTCAGTACCCGCAATTTTTCTCGACCGTGATGGCACGATTAATGTCGATCACGGCTATGTCCACGAAATCGATAATTTTGAATTTATCGATGGCGTAATTGATGCAATGCGTCAATTAAAGGAGATGGGCTTCGCCCTGGTGGTCGTCACCAACCAGTCCGGTATCGCTCGCGGTAAGTTTAGCGAAGCGCAGTTTGAAACGCTGACCGAATGGATGGACTGGTCGCTGGCCGACCGCGGCGTCGATCTGGACGGTATCTACTATTGTCCGCATCATCCACAGGGCACCGTTGAAGAATACCGCCAGACCTGCGATTGCCGTAAGCCGCATCCGGGGATGCTCATCTCCGCGCGTGACTACCTTAATATAGATATGGCCGCTTCTTATATGGTAGGCGACAAAGTTGAAGATATGCAGGCAGCTCTGGCGGCGGCTATTGGCACTAAAGTGCTGGTGCGCACCGGCAAGCCGGTCACGGCTGATGCGGAAAGTGCCGCTGACTGGGTGCTTAATAGCCTTGCAGACCTGCCCGCAGCCATCAAAAAGCAGCAAAAATAAGCGTTACGTATAAAAGATGAGCGGTTGAAATAAAATTGTATTTTTCCGCTTGTCATTCCCGGCGGGCTCCCTATAATGCGCCTCCATCGACACGGCGGATGTGAATCACTTCACACCAACTAGCCGGTTCGGTTGAAGAGAAAAATCCTAAATTAAGGGTTGACTCTGAAAGAGGAAAGCGTAATATACGCCACCTCGCAACGGTGAGCGAAAGCCGCGTTGCACTGCTCTTTAACAATTTATCAGACAATCTGTGTGGGCACTCAAAGTGACATGGATTCTTAACGTCCTCGGACGAAAAATGAATACCAAGTCTCTGAGTGAACATACGTAATTCATTACGAAGTTTAATTCACGAGCATCAAACTTAAATTGAAGAGTTTGATCATGGCTCAGATTGAACGCTGGCGGCAGGCCTAACACATGCAAGTCGAGCGGTAGCACAGAGGAGCTTGCTCTTTGGGTGACGAGCGGCGGACGGGTGAGTAATGTCTGGGAAACTGCCTGATGGAGGGGGATAACTACTGGAAACGGTAGCTAATACCGCATAACGTCGCAAGACCAAAGTGGGGGACCTTCGGGCCTCATGCCATCAGATGTGCCCAGATGGGATTAGCTAGTAGGTGAGGTAATGGCTCACCTAGGCGACGATCCCTAGCTGGTCTGAGAGGATGACCAGCCACACTGGAACTGAGACACGGTCCAGACTCCTACGGGAGGCAGCAGTGGGGAATATTGCACAATGGGCGCAAGCCTGATGCAGCCATGCCGCGTGTATGAAGAAGGCCTTCGGGTTGTAAAGTACTTTCAGCGAGGAGGAAGGCATTAAGGTTAATAACCTTGGTGATTGACGTTACTCGCAGAAGAAGCACCGGCTAACTCCGTGCCAGCAGCCGCGGTAATACGGAGGGTGCAAGCGTTAATCGGAATTACTGGGCGTAAAGCGCACGCAGGCGGTCTGTCAAGTCGGATGTGAAATCCCCGGGCTCAACCTGGGAACTGCATCCGAAACTGGCAGGCTAGAGTCTTGTAGAGGGGGGTAGAATTCCAGGTGTAGCGGTGAAATGCGTAGAGATCTGGAGGAATACCGGTGGCGAAGGCGGCCCCCTGGACAAAGACTGACGCTCAGGTGCGAAAGCGTGGGGAGCAAACAGGATTAGATACCCTGGTAGTCCACGCTGTAAACGATGTCGACTTGGAGGTTGTTCCCTTGAGGAGTGGCTTCCGGAGCTAACGCGTTAAGTCGACCGCCTGGGGAGTACGGCCGCAAGGTTAAAACTCAAATGAATTGACGGGGGCCCGCACAAGCGGTGGAGCATGTGGTTTAATTCGATGCAACGCGAAGAACCTTACCTACTCTTGACATCCAGAGAACTTAGCAGAGATGCTTTGGTGCCTTCGGGAACTCTGAGACAGGTGCTGCATGGCTGTCGTCAGCTCGTGTTGTGAAATGTTGGGTTAAGTCCCGCAACGAGCGCAACCCTTATCCTTTGTTGCCAGCGGTTCGGCCGGGAACTCAAAGGAGACTGCCAGTGATAAACTGGAGGAAGGTGGGGATGACGTCAAGTCATCATGGCCCTTACGAGTAGGGCTACACACGTGCTACAATGGCATATACAAAGAGAAGCGACCTCGCGAGAGCAAGCGGACCTCATAAAGTATGTCGTAGTCCGGATCGGAGTCTGCAACTCGACTCCGTGAAGTCGGAATCGCTAGTAATCGTGGATCAGAATGCCACGGTGAATACGTTCCCGGGCCTTGTACACACCGCCCGTCACACCATGGGAGTGGGTTGCAAAAGAAGTAGGTAGCTTAACCTTCGGGAGGGCGCTTACCACTTTGTGATTCATGACTGGGGTGAAGTCGTAACAAGGTAACCGTAGGGGAACCTGCGGTTGGATCACCTCCTTACCTAAAAGAACCTGCCTTTGTAGTGTCCACACAGATTGTCTGATGAAAAATAAGCAGTAAAAAATCTCTGCAGGCTTGTAGCTCAGGTGGTTAGAGCGCACCCCTGATAAGGGTGAGGTCGGTGGTTCAAGTCCACTCAGGCCTACCAAATTCGCTACCGTGCTGCGTTATGGCGACACTCACATACATCAGTATGCTTCGCGTCACCATGCCTTGCCCGATATCGAATTACGGTAAACAGAGAAAGCAATTACGATGGGGTTATAGCTCAGCTGGGAGAGCGCCTGCCTTGCACGCAGGAGGTCTGCGGTTCGATCCCGCATAGCTCCACCATCCTTTTACTGCACAAAATAAGAAAACTTCAGAGTGTTCCTGAAAAGGTGCACTGCGAAGTTTTGCTCTTTAAAAATCTGGATCAAGCTGAAAATTGAAACGACGCACTGTTTCCTTTCTCCGTAATAAGAAAGGAAAGACGGTGTGTTCGAGTCTCTCAAATTTTCACAACACGACCTGTTTTACGAAACAGCTTCGGGTTGTGAGGTTAAGCGACTAAGCGTACACGGTGGATGCCCTGGCAGTCAGAGGCGATGAAGGACGTGCTAATCTGCGATAAGCGTCGGTAAGGTGATATGAACCGTTATAACCGGCGATTTCCGAATGGGGAAACCCAGTGTGATTCGTCACACTATCGTTAAGTGAATACATAGCTTAACGAAGCGAACCGGGGGAACTGAAACATCTAAGTACCCCGAGGAAAAGAAATCAACCGAGATTCCCCCAGTAGCGGCGAGCGAACGGGGAACAGCCCAGAACCTGAATCAGTTTGTGTGTTAGTGGAAGCGTCTGGAAAGTCGCAGGGTACAGGGTGATACTCCCGTACACTAAAATGCACATGCTGTGAGTTCGAAGAGTAGGGCGGGACACGTGGTATCCTGTCTGAATATGGGGGGACCATCCTCCAAGGCTAAATACTCCTGACTGACCGATAGTGAACCAGTACCGTGAGGGAAAGGCGAAAAGAACCCCGGCGAGGGGAGTGAAACAGAACCTGAAACCGTGTACGTACAAGCAGTGGGAGCCTCTTTTATGGGGTGACTGCGTACCTTTTGTATAATGGGTCAGCGACTTATATTCTGTAGCAAGGTTAACCGTATAGGGGAGCCGCAGGGAAACCGAGTCTTAACTGGGCGTTAAGTTGCAGGGTATAGACCCGAAACCCGGTGATCTAGCCATGGGCAGGTTGAAGGTTGGGTAACACTAACTGGAGGACCGAACCGACTAATGTTGAAAAATTAGCGGATGACTTGTGGCTGGGGGTGAAAGGCCAATCAAACCGGGAGATAGCTGGTTCTCCCCGAAAGCTATTTAGGTAGCGCCTCGTGAATTCATCTTCGGGGGTAGAGCACTGTTTCGGCTAGGGGGTCATCCCGACTTACCAACCCGATGCAAACTACGAATACCGAAGAATGTTATCACGGGAGACACACGGCGGGTGCTAACGTCCGTCGTGAAGAGGGAAACAACCCAGACCGCCAGCTAAGGTCCCAAAGTCATGGTTAAGTGGGAAACGATGTGGGAAGGCACAGACAGCCAGGATGTTGGCTTAGAAGCAGCCATCATTTAAAGAAAGCGTAATAGCTCACTGGTCGAGTCGGCCTGCGCGGAAGATGTAACGGGGCTAAACCATGCACCGAAGCTGCGGCAGCGACGCTCAGGCGTTGTTGGGTAGGGGAGCGTTCTGTAAGCCGTTGAAGGTGGCCTGTGAGGGTTGCTGGAGGTATCAGAAGTGCGAATGCTGACATAAGTAACGATAAAGCGGGTGAAAAGCCCGCTCGCCGGAAGACCAAGGGTTCCTGTCCAACGTTAATCGGGGCAGGGTGAGTCGACCCCTAAGGCGAGGCCGAAAGGCGTAGTCGATGGGAAACAGGTTAATATTCCTGTACTCGGTGTTACTGCGAAGGGGGGACGGAGAAGGCTATGTTAGCCGGGCGACGGTTGTCCCGGTTTAAGCATGTAGGCGGAGAGTTTAGGTAAATCCGGACTCTTGTTAACGCTGAGGTGTGATGACGAGGCACTACGGTGCTGAAGTAACAAATGCCCTGCTTCCAGGAAAAGCCTCTAAGCATCAGGTAACATCAAATCGTACCCCAAACCGACACAGGTGGTCAGGTAGAGAATACCAAGGCGCTTGAGAGAACTCGGGTGAAGGAACTAGGCAAAATGGTGCCGTAACTTCGGGAGAAGGCACGCTGATGGTAAGTGAAGTGACTTGCTCACGGAGCTGAAATCAGTCGAAGATACCAGCTGGCTGCAACTGTTTATTAAAAACACAGCACTGTGCAAACACGAAAGTGGACGTATACGGTGTGACGCCTGCCCGGTGCCGGAAGGTTAATTGATGGGGTTATCCGTAAGGAGAAGCTCTTGATCGAAGCCCCGGTAAACGGCGGCCGTAACTATAACGGTCCTAAGGTAGCGAAATTCCTTGTCGGGTAAGTTCCGACCTGCACGAATGGCGTAATGATGGCCAGGCTGTCTCCACCCGAGACTCAGTGAAATTGAACTCGCTGTGAAGATGCAGTGTACCCGCGGCAAGACGGAAAGACCCCGTGAACCTTTACTATAGCTTGACACTGAACATTGAGCCTTGATGTGTAGGATAGGTGGGAGGCTTTGAAGCGTGGACGCCAGTCTGCGTGGAGCCAACCTTGAAATACCACCCTTTAATGTTTGATGTTCTAACGTAGACCCGTGATCCGGGTTGCGGACAGTGTCTGGTGGGTAGTTTGACTGGGGCGGTCTCCTCCCAAAGAGTAACGGAGGAGCACGAAGGTTAGCTAATCCTGGTCGGACATCAGGAGGTTAGTGCAATGGCATAAGCTAGCTTGACTGCGAGCGTGACGGCGCGAGCAGGTGCGAAAGCAGGTCATAGTGATCCGGTGGTTCTGAATGGAAGGGCCATCGCTCAACGGATAAAAGGTACTCCGGGGATAACAGGCTGATACCGCCCAAGAGTTCATATCGACGGCGGTGTTTGGCACCTCGATGTCGGCTCATCACATCCTGGGGCTGAAGTAGGTCCCAAGGGTACGGCTGTTCGCCGTTTAAAGTGGTACGCGAGCTGGGTTTAGAACGTCGTGAGACAGTTCGGTCCCTATCTGCCGTGGGCGCTGGAGAATTGAGGGGGGCTGCTCCTAGTACGAGAGGACCGGAGTGGACGCATCACTGGTGTTCGGGTTGTCATGCCAATGGCATTGCCCGGTAGCTAAATGCGGAAAAGATAAGTGCTGAAAGCATCTAAGCACGAAACTTGCCCCGAGATGAGTTCTCCCTGACTCCTTGAGAGTCCTGAAGGAACGTTGAAGACTACGACGTTGATAGGTCGGGTGTGTAAGCGTAGCGATACGTTGAGCTAACCGATACTAATGAACCGTGAGGCTTAACCTTACAACGCCAAAGCTGTTTGGTGTGATGAATTTGAGAGATTTTCAGCTGATACAGATTAACTGACAGGCCTGATGGCGTGTTGGTAACAGAATTTGCCTGGCGGCAATAGCGCGGTGGTCCCACCTGACCCCATGCCGAACTCAGAAGTGAAACGCCGTAGCGCCGATGGTAGTGTGGGGTCTCCCCATGTGAGAGTAGGGAACTGCCAGGCATCAAATTAGCAGTATGGCACTGACTTTCGAGGCAGTTCACTACTCGACAGAGAGTAGGACAAAAGCGAATGCTTTTGAACGTTGCGCAGCAACGGCCCGAAGGGTGAATCACAAAGTGATTCATAAACTGCCAGGCATCAAATTAGCAGTAAACCGGGGCAATAAACCGGTTGTTGTAAAGAAATTCGGTGGAGCGGTAGTTCAGTCGGTTAGAATACCTGCCTGTCACGCAGGGGGTCGCGGGTTCGAGTCCCGTCCGTTCCGCCACTTATTAAAAGCCCTGAGCATTTGCTCAGGGCTTTTTCTTTTTCCGTCGTACTATTGTTGCTGTTTCAGCAAAAATCCTCTGCATTTATCGATCTTTTTCCCTTCCGATGCATCAGCCATAATGTTCTCAATGAGTTAACACTAAGTAAAAAAGAGGAATTTATGGCAATCCCCGCATTTGGTCTTGGAACCTTCCGTCTGAAAGATGATGTGGTTATCGCGTCGGTAAAAACGGCGCTGGAACTGGGCTACCGTACTATTGATACCGCCCAGATCTATGATAACGAAGCGGCCGTTGGCCAGGCCATCGCTGAAAGCGGCGTGGCGCGTGATGAGCTGTTTATCACCACCAAGATCTGGATCGAAAACCTGAGCAAGGGCGCGCTCATTGCCAGCCTGAGAGAGAGCCTGAAAAAACTGCGTACTGATTATGTCGATCTGACGCTGATCCACTGGCCTTCGCCGGGCGATGCCGTTGCCGTTGAAGAGTTTATGCCGGCGCTGCTGGAAGCTAAAGAGCTGGGGCTGACTCGGCAGATCGGGATTTCAAACTTCACGATTCCGCTGATGGAACGCGCGATTGCTGCCGTCGGCGCTGAAAACATTGCTACCAATCAGATTGAGCTATCCCCCTACCTGCAGAACCGCAAGACTGTAGATTGGGCGACGGCGCACGGTATCCATATCACCTCGTACATGACGTTGGCATATGGTAAGGCACTGAAAGATGAAGTTATTTCAGGTATTGCCGCGAAGCACAGTGCAACGCCTGCGCAGGTGATACTGGCCTGGGCTTTGGGAGAAGGCTACGCGGTGATCCCGTCTTCAACTAAACGTGAAAATCTGGCGAGCAACCTGAAAGCTCAGGATCTGCAGCTGGATGAGGAAGATCGTACTGCGATCGCCGCGCTGGATTGCAACGATCGTCTGGTTAGCCCGGAAGGTCTTGCCCCCGAGTGGGATTAAAATAACCCACCCTCTGTAGCCTTTATTTAACCCTCTACAGCTCCTTCGGGAGCTGTTTTACGTGCTCGCTGAGAAAATCAATAAACGCCCTAATCCGGGTACTGACCGCTCTGTCGCTGTAGTAAACGGCGCTAAAGGGCATTTCTACCGGCAGCCGCTTGTCGGCAAGAAGCTCGACAAACTCCCCGCTCGCAATCTCCTGATTCACCATATAATCCGATAAACAGGCGATGCCGTTACCGGCCAGGCACAGCTGCTTGATGGTTTCCCCACTATTGGAGGATATCTCGCAGCTGACTTCCAGCAGCTGACCATCGCAGCAGGAGACTGGCCAGGTATTTAGTGAAAGGGGTTCAGTAAAACCCAGGCACTGATGATCTTTAAGGCTGGCTGCATCCTGCGGCGTGCCGTGGCGGGAGAGGTAGTCAGGTGAGGCGATGATTTTGCGGTAGCTGTTAAACAGCGGCCGGGCGCGCAGGCTGGAATCCGTCAACGTACCCGCGCGGATCGCAACATCAACCTTACGCTCAATCAGGTTGATGAAGGTTTCTGACGACACCAGCGCGAGGGTCATTTCTGGATAGCGCTCGCGAAAAGGCTTCACCAGCGGCATCAGAAAGTGGAGCATCACGGGGGTGGCGGCATCTACCCGCAGCAATCCTCTTGGCGTCGTCCGCGTTTCCAGAAGCTCATTTTCCGCCGCCGCCATCTCCTGAAGCACCACCTGCATTCGGCGAAAGTAGCGTTCTCCCTCCTCGGTCAGGCTTAGCTGGCGAGTCGTTCGGTTAAGCAGGCTGACGCTAAGCTTGGATTCCAGCTTTTTTACCGCCCGGCTGACGGCGGAGTTTGCCTGTCCCAGCTGTTCCGCCGCGCGGCTAAAGCTTCCGCTTTCCACCACGGCGACAAAGATGGCAATCTCTTCTGATGTTGCTCTCATTATTGCACCTGTAGCAAAATTCTATTGAGACTTTGATAGTTTTTGTTATTTAAGCATCCCTGCATACTACGTGTCATCTTAATCCTGATGCTACGGAGTAAATTATGCCACTGGCGCTACTTGCCTTAACTATCGGTGCCTTTGCGATTGGCACCACCGAGTTTGTAATTGTCGGCCTGGTGCCGACGATCGCAGAACAGCTGGCCATCTCACTGCCTTCAGCGGGTCTGTTGGTTTCTATCTACGCGCTGGGCGTCGCGATCGGCGCCCCGGTGCTGACGGCGCTGACCGGCCGCATGCCGCGCAAACAGCTGCTGCTGGCGCTAATGGTGCTGTTCACTGCCGGCAACCTGCTCGCCTGGCAGGCGCCGGGTTATGAAACGCTGATTTTCGCCCGCCTGCTTACCGGCCTGGCGCACGGCGTGTTCTTCTCGATTGGTTCTACTATTGCGACCAGCCTGGTGCCTAAAGAGAAGGCCGCATCGGCGATTGCCATCATGTTTGGCGGTCTGACCGTGGCGCTGGTCACCGGGGTACCTATCGGTACCTTTATCGGCCAGCATTTCGGCTGGCGTGAAACCTTCCTTGCGGTTTCCATCCTTGGCGTGATTGCGCTGGTGAGCAGCCTGATTCTGGTGCCGAACAATATTCCGGGTCGGGCCAGTGCCAGCCTGCGCGATCAGATGCAGGTGTTAACCCATCCGCGCTTGCTGATCATCTATGCCATTACCGCCCTGGGATATGGCGGCGTCTTCACGGCGTTTACCTTCCTCGCACCAATGATGCAGGACCTTGCCGGTTTCACTCCGTCTGCGGTGAGCTGGATTTTACTGGGCTACGGTGTTTCAGTGGCGTTGGGTAACGTCTGGGGCGGCAGGCTGGCCGACAGGCACGGAGCGGTAGCCGCACTGAAGCTTATCTTTGCTGCTCTGGTTGTGCTGCTGCTGGTGTTCCAGCTGACGGCCAGTATCCAGTATGCTGCGCTGGCAACGGTGCTGGTGATGGGAATCTTTGCCTTCGGCAACGTGCCGGGCCTGCAGGTCTATGTCGTACAGAAAGCGGAGCAGTACACGCCCGGTGCCGTCGACGTTGCCTCCGGCCTTAACATCGCCGCTTTTAACGTCGGTATCGCTTTAGGCTCTATTATTGGCGGACAAACCGTAGAGCGCTATGGCCTGGCCGAGACGCCGTGGATTGGCGCAGTAATTGTGTTGGCTGCGCTGCTGCTGGTCATACTGAGCGGTCGCCTGGATAAATCTCGCCCGGCAAAGGCGGTTTCCGTCGAAGGATAAAGGTTTCTCGCGAATTGCATTGAAAGTGCATACGAAAATCCCTATAACAGAATAACCGGCCGCAGTCAGGCCGGTTTCATGTTATCGAGGTTTGATGCCTAAATTGCGAAAGAATACTTATGCTATGCGCTATGTCGCCGGACAGCCTGCGGAGAGAATTTTGCCTCCGGGGTCGTTTGCAAGCCTTAGCCATGGTTTCCCGCCAGGCGTCCCTTTAAGCAGCGATGAGAAGATCCGCGTGCTGGTGTGGAATATCTTTAAACAGCAGCGGGCCGAGTGGAAGTCAGTGCTGAATAATTTCGGTAAAGACGCCCATCTGGTGCTGTTACAAGAGGCGCAAACGACGCCCGAACTGGTCAGATTCGCCACGACCAACTATCTGGCTGCCGATCAGGTTCCCGCACTCGTTCTGCCTCAGCACCCCTCTGGCGTCATGACGCTGGCTTCGACTCATCCGGTCTACTGCTGCCCTCTGCGCGAACGCGAACCCATTTTGCGTCTGGCTAAATCGGCGCTTGTGACCGTCTACCCGCTGCCGGATATGCGTTTGCTGATGGTGGTGAACATCCATGCGGTTAACTTCAGCCTTGGGGTTGATGTCTACAGCAAGCAGCTGTTACCTATCGGCGACCAGATAGCGCACCACAGCGGCCCGGTTATTATGGCCGGCGACTTTAATGCCTGGAGCCGACCGCGCATGAATGCGCTCTATCGCTTTGCCCGCGAAATGTCGCTGCGCGAGGTTCGTTTTTCTGACGATCAGCGCCGCCGCACTTTTGGTCGCCCGCTCGATTTTGTGTTCTACCGGGGATTAAGCGTGCACGATGCCTCCGTGCTGGTCACCCGCGCCTCCGATCACAATCCGCTACTCGTCGAATTCAGTCCCGGCAAGCCTGATTAATTAAGGTACGTCAGGCCTGCCATGGGGCGGGCCTGCGCAAGCAAGGTGCTGCCTTTATTATTCAAACAACCGAAGGACAACACAATGACAACACGCTCTCACCATGACAACGTCGAAAAGCAGTTTGGCTCACAGGCCAGCGCTTACCTGACCAGCGCCGTACACGCATCGGGACGCGATCTGCAGCGGCTGGCCGAGCGGCTGGCTGATTTCCCCGCTGCGCAGGTTCTCGATATGGGCTGCGGTGCCGGGCATGCCAGCTTTGCTGCGGCCGGGCAGGTGGCAGGGGTAACGGCATATGATTTATCCAGCCAGATGCTGGACGTTGTGGCGCAGGCCGCTCAGGAAAAGGGTTTTTCCAATATAAGGACCCAGCAGGGCTATGCGGAAACGCTGCCCTTTGCGGCGGACAGCTTTGACGTGGTGATTAGCCGCTATTCTGCCCATCACTGGCATGATGTTGGCCAGGCGCTGCGCGAGGTCAAACGCGTTCTCAAGCCGGGTGGGGTGCTGATTATTATGGACGTCATGTCACCGGGACATCCGGTTCGTGACGTGTGGCTGCAAACGGTTGAAGCGCTGCGCGATACCTCTCACGTTCGCAACTATTCCAGCGGAGAGTGGCTGGCGCTGGCGAACGATGCCGGGCTGGTCACGAATAGTTTATCGACCGACCGCCTGCCGCTGGAGTTCAGCTCATGGGTGGCGCGTATGCGTACGCCGGAGGCGCTGGCAGCAGCGATTCGCCTCTATCAGGATAGCGCCTCGGCAGAGGTAAAAGCCTACTTTGCCTTACAGGACGACGGCTCCTTTACCAGCGATACCATCATGTTTGAAGCGCATAAAGCGGTATAAAAAGAAAAGGCACCGGGAGACGGTGCCTTTTTTTATCAGGTATATCAGGAATCCGGCCGGCCGCTATTTTTTACAAACAGCGTGAGCTGATCGCCTGGTTTCAGGTCATCGGTGCCGTTGTTCCAGCGCATCACATCACGAATATTCACGCCATGTCGTTTTGCGATGCTCGACAGCGAGTCGCCTTTGCGTACGCGATAGGTGATGCTATCGCTGTTGTTCGCAAGACGCGTCGCGCTGCTACCGGCGCCAACTACCAGCTCCTGGCCCGCTTTCAGCCCGGATCCGCGCAGATTATTCCACTGCTGCAAATCTTTCGTCGATACGCCGAGACGTGAGGCGATCCCGGAAATGGTATCGCCTGAACGAACCTTATAGCTGCGGCTGGTCAACGGCGCGTTGGCCGCGAGCTGCGTTGGCTGTACGGCAGCAATGTCGCCAGAGGCCAGAGACTCACGCAGCTGAGCGGCATGTTTCTGTGGCACCATCACGTACTTCGGCCCGTTCGCGCCCAGGGTTGATCCCTTTACTCCGGCGTTGAATGTCTTCAGCTTGCCGACGGGCATTCCTGCCATATCGGCCAGTTGGCTAATATCAACCGGACTATCGAGGCGAACTCGCGCCAGCGCACGGCTTTCGTCTGCCGTCGGCAGCTTCACGCCATAGCGCTTGCTGTTTTTGAGAATATCGCTCAAAGCCAGCATCTTAGGTACGTAAATCTTGGTTTCCTGTGGTAATGAAAGCGACCAAAAATCAGTGGGCTTGCCGCGTGATTTATTCGCTTTCATTGCCTTCAGTACCCGGCCTTCACCGCTGTTATAAGCTGCGACGGTCAACAGCCAGTCGCCGTCAAACATCTTATTCAGACGCTGCATCATGTTCAGCGCCGCCGTAGTAGAGGCGACGACGTCACGACGCGCATCGTAGCTGCGGGTCTGTTTTAAACCATAATTGCGCCCGGTGCTCGGAATGATCTGCCAAATGCCTGCGGCATTGGCGCCAGACGTTGCATGCGGGTTAAAAGCGCTCTCCACTATGGGTAGTAATACCAGTTCCATTGGCATGTTACGTTTCTTAACTTGCCCGGCTATCCAGTACATATACGGCTCTGCCCGTAAAGTTACATCGTGGAGATAGCTCTTATTACGTAAGTACTTCTGTTTCTGTTCGCGAATCCGGGTATTTTCCGGAATTCCCATCTTTAGCTCGTCGCCTATGGAAGTCCACAGATCCTGGTCTTGCGCGTAGAAGGTTCCATCATCTAACCAGCGCGCTTGACTTGTGAACTTACCTGCTTCCCCTTGACCAGCTGCAGAAAGGCTCTGTGCGTGCTGTTGAACGTTGCCATCGTGATTAGACGATTGGCATCCCGCCAGCAGGACAGAGACGAGTAAAATCGCTCGTGCCTTCATGTGTGTGTCAATAGTTGCTTAAAAGACGAGCAAGAATAACGGTGAAGTTCGCGAATGACAAGAGTTAAATGTCAGAAGTCATCTTTCTTTGACCTTAACCACGCGAATCGCTGTGCAGAGTGTTGCAAATTTGTTTCTTTGGATATTTCTTTAATTAAATCATCATCATCCGTGCGTAAAAATAAATTTATACGGCGCTCATTTTTGAGAATTACCGGTAGTGTCATTTGGTTTTTTGCACGTAACTCATTAACTTTATGGTAGTAATCATTTATAGCCATATCCTGTGGCAGGATACTCAGAGCAAACTTCATATTTGCTAAAGTATACTCGTGTGCGCAACATACCAGCGTATCGTCTGGGAGCGCTGCTATTTTCTTAAATGATTGATACATCTGCTCTGCCGTCCCTTCGAAGAGTCTGCCGCAGCCGCCGGAAAACATTGTATCGCCACAAAATAGATAAGGTTCACTGTAGAAACAGATGTGTCCTAAAGTGTGACCTGGCGTGGAGAAAATAGAAAATTCGTGGCCTAAAACAACGACCCGATCGCCGTCGGCAACGAGACGCGTCGTTCCCTTATCCTGGGTTTCTGCCGGTCCGTAAACCACGATGTCGGGGAATTTTTCGCACAGTTGTTTCACGCCGCCAACGTGATCGTGGTGGTGGTGGGTGAGAAAAATGGCCTCCGGCTGCCAGCCGTGCTCCGCGATAGCGGCCAGCACGGGCGCCGCTTCGCCAGGATCGACGATCAAACAGCGGCCGTTATCCGCGCTAAGAACCCAGATGTAGTTGTCCTGAAATGCAGGAATGCTGATAAGATTCATTTATTACCCCTAAAAGCGTAGCGGAAGGTTGCGATGAAGCCGGCAAGGATATCTCAGATAGTCACAGCGCCAGAGCATTGGTCCAGTATGCCCTGGGGCGAATACTATCGCGAATCGCTGGAGCGGCAGATGAAACCGTGGCTGGCTAAGCTATATGGCTTTCATTTACTTAAGATTGGCAATCTGAGCGCGGAAATCAATACCGAATCCTGCGCTATCTCGCATCAGGTGAACGTTTCGCTTCAGGGCACGCCGATTCAGGTTCAGGCCGATCCCCTCCATCTGCCTTTCGCCGAAAAGTCGGTTGACGCCTGCCTGCTGGCACATACCTTGCCCTGGTGTAGCGATCCCCACCGCCTGCTGCGCGAAGCCGATAGGGTGCTGATTGATGACGGCTGGATAATTATGACCGGGTTTAACCCCGTGAGCCTGATGGGCCTGCGCAAGCTGATGCCGGTATTGCGTAAAACGGTGCCATACAGCAGTCGGATGTTTACGCTAACGCGCCAGCTGGACTGGCTGGCGCTGCTCAATTTTGAGGTGCTGCACTACGGCCGTTATCAGGTGCTGCCCTGGTCCCGACACGGCGGCAAGATGCTCAGTACCCACCTGCCGGCGCTGGGCTGTCTGCAGCTGATTGTCGCCCGCAAGCGCACGATCCCGCTCACGCTCAATCCGCTGAGGTCGGGAAAAGCGAAGACCCGGCTGCGTCAGACGGTAGGGGCCACGCGACAGTCGCGAAACGGGCAGAACTAACGTTCCGGCTGGTAACCGACATCGACCTGGGTAGGGCTGGAGGCGGCAGCGCGAGCCAGCTCGTCGCAGCGTTCGTTTTCCGGATGACCGGCGTGTCCTTTGACCCACTCCCACTTAATCTGGTGCTGACCAAGCGCGATGTCCAGGCGCTGCCACAGATCCACATTTTTGACCGGCTTTTTATCCGCCGTTTTCCAGCCGCGCTTTTTCCAGTTGTGGATCCACTGGGTGATCCCCTGACGCACGTACTGACTGTCGGTGCTAAGGACGACTTCACACTGCTCTTTCAGCGCTTCCAGCGCAACGATGGCCGCCATCATCTCCATGCGGTTGTTGGTCGTGAGGTTATAGCCTTCGCTAAAGATTTTTTCCTTCCCGCGATAGCGTAAAATAGCGCCGTAGCCGCCGGGTCCTGGATTTCCCAGGCATGAACCGTCGGTGAAAATTTCTACCTGTTTAAGCATCTCTGGTAGACTTCCTGTAATTGACATCGATATGTAAACGGCAAGTCTGACATAAATGACTGATATGAGCACTGCAATTACGCGACAGATTGTTCTCGATACTGAAACCACTGGTATGAACCAGCTCGGTGCGCATTACGAAGGACATAAAATCATCGAGATTGGTGCGGTGGAGGTGATCAACCGCCGCCTCACCGGGAATAACTTCCACGTTTATCTCAAGCCGGACCGGCTGGTGGACCCTGAAGCCTTTGGCGTTCACGGGATTGCCGATGAGTTTCTGATGGATAAGCCGGTGTTTGCTGAGGTCGCCGATGAGTTTATGGACTATATCCGCGGGGCGGAGCTGGTCATCCATAACGCATCGTTCGATATCGGCTTTATGGATTATGAGTTCGCCAAGCTCAAGCGCGATATTCCCAAAACCAATACCTTCTGCAAGGTCACCGATAGCCTGGCGCTGGCGCGGAAAATGTTCCCCGGCAAGCGTAACAGCCTCGATGCGCTGTGCTCACGTTATGAAATAGATAACAGCAAGCGAACGCTGCACGGGGCGTTGCTCGATGCCCAGATTCTGGCCGATGTTTATCTGATGATGACCGGCGGCCAGACGACGCTGGCATTTTCGACGGAAGGCGAAGGGCAGATGCAGGCAGGAGAGATGGGAATACAGCGCGTTGTTCGGGCGGCCAGCAGGCTGCGCGTCGTTTACGCCTCTGATGACGAGCTGTTAAACCATGAATCGCGGCTCGATTTGGTGCAAAAGAAAGGTGGAAGCTGCCTGTGGCGGAGCTGATACGCCGCAATACGCTGTAAAAATAGGCGGGTGGGCGATTTTTACAGCAAATGGTTCAAAAGTGAAGAAAAAGCGTTGACGGAGTTAGCGGTAATCCGTAATATTCGCCTCGTTCCCAAGGGAACAGTGAAAGTGGAGCGGTAGTTCAGTCGGTTAGAATACCTGCCTGTCACGCAGGGGGTCGCGGGTTCGAGTCCCGTCCGTTCCGCCACTATTCAGAAAGCCTGAATCAGCAATGATTCAGGCTTTCGTCGTTTTAGCGACGCCATCTTATTCATTTCATATATTTCAATTGCTTGCGGATATGATGCTGCAAAACAGCCAGCATACATGCCCCGGACAGGCCAATCATCAACGCGCCGTTGACCGCTTCCAGCGGGCCGAGAAGCTTCCACCTGGCGCTCATCACGATATCGCCATAGCCTAAGGTGGCGAAATTAACGCCCGAATGGTAAACCGCATCCAGCAGTACGCGAAACTCTCCCAGCCACAAGAAAAGCCCGGCCCACAGCAGAATCTGCAGCAGGTTCCCCATCAGGATAATCATGATGGTGCCAAAAAGCGCCAGCACGCCGGCAGTAAAGCCTTCTTTACTGCGAAATCGCCTGATGTAAAAGCGGATACACCACACTGAAACAATCGACTGCAGAAGCATATTGCACAGGATAATCGGCACTCCCGCCAGCAGCGGTAGCAGCATGTTAGCCTCCGGGAGAGGGTTCTGTCGAAGTGGGAGAGAGGATGCCCCAGCGTTCAAAGATGGCGATCCAGGCCCAGCCGTACAGCACGATGGCGATAAATAACGCGCAGCGCATCGCGGCGGCGTTCCACACGTCTTTGCCGGAGGCGCTGTCCAGATGGCCGGACCAAACAGGATCGGGCCGGTTATCCAGGCGTTGCTCCAGAAAGCGGGAGAGTAGCGGCTGGCAGGCGCTGCCGATTGGCAGAAAGCGCTAGGCTCTCCCTTCATTGCGCATCTTTGGCGCCTGGGCTGGCGTGGGCCTGGCCCTCGTCGACCCAGGTCATAAAAATACGATAACCGATGGAAAGCAGGGTTGCCCCGATAAACATCCCAAGAATGCCGCTGGTCGCCATGCCGCCTAATGCGCCCAGCAGGACTACCGGCATCGGCGCGTCAACGCCGCGCCCGAGCATCAGCGGCTTAAGGACGTTATCGGCCATGCCGGCCACGATCAGCACAATAGAGTAGAGGACGTTCATTCCGGTGCCGTGGTCGCCGATACTCCACATCAGCGCGATTGCCGGGGCGGTCACCAGAATGACGGGGATTTGGGCGATCCCGAGGATCAGCGCCAGGATAAAGAAGATCCCGACCGCCGGGATCCCGGCGATAATCATGATGATGCCAACCAGCAGCGCCTGAATAAGCGCAACGCCGATAACGCCCTGCGCGACGGCGCGAATGGTGCTGGTACAGATCCGGGTTAAGGTCAGGCCTTTCTTCTCATCGGTGATACGAATCGCAATCCGCCTCGCGCTGTTGGCGCCAGCGCTACCCCAGGCCATCATAATGCCCGCAACGATGAAGGAGAGGATAAAGCCGATGAGTCCGCCGCCCATGCTGGCCAGAATGCCCAGCACCTGCCTGGCAATTTCACCGATCTGGGTGCGGTAGCTGTTTATCAGCCCGGGTAAATCCATCGACGCTTTTAGCCATAGGGCGCTGATCTTCTCCCCGACGACGGGGATCGTGGCGATATGGGCTGACGGTGGGGGAATGGCGAAGCTGCGGCCGCTCATCTTATCAATCAGCGCGCTGACGCTCTCTCCCAGAGAGCTTATCATTAGCACCGTCGGCGCCACGATCAGCAGAATGCCAAGCAACACCAGTATTGTGGAGGCCCAGCCCTGTTTTCCGCCGAGCCGGGCGGCAAAATATTGATGGAGCGGATAGAGCGTGACCGCCAGAATAACGGCCCAGAGCATCATATTCAGGAACGGAGAAAATACGGTATAGCAGAAGGAGGCTAATGCCAGGATAAGCCCAAACCGGATGAACATATCCATAAAACGGGCAACCAGTCTTTTTTCAACAATAAGCAGATTATCATTTTCCATGATGGTTTGTTCTCGCTGAGAATGCGCACACAACCGCTCCGGCCAGTTTTACAAACCAGGCCAGTATTTGAGATGGAATCGTTTAAAAGTTGCTGAAAGTTATTTGAAAACCGTTCTCGTTATTGTTGAATTTTATCCATTTTATTAGTGTAGAACAGAAAGTAATCCTGCCAGAAAAATATTATGTATCCTCAGGGAAGGCCTCTGCACGGGAATGTCCTGGGGCTTAGGGCGAAATAAATAATAAAGGAAAACAAGATGCTGGTGGGGGCGTAAATTTATTGCCCGCGTATTGAGCAGCGTCGTGTTAACGAGGCTGAAGAGCGTCCCCCTCGATGACGAGGGGGCGGGGAATTAATTCAGGCTAAACGGATCGGCATCCTGCCAGGCGGGGAATTTTTCGCGATACTCGTTGAGGGCGGTGAGCGACAGCTCCGCATCGAGTCGCGTGGCCTGATGCGGTTCTGCCGTTGCCAGAATCTCTCCCTGCGGGCTGATAATGCGGCTGTCGCCCCGATAGTGGTGGCCATTACCGTCGGTACCGACCCGATTACAGCCGGCGACGTAGGCCTGGTTTTCAATGGCCCGGGCGACCAGCAGCGACTGCCAGTGCAGCGAGCGCGGCGCCGGCCAGTTGGCCACGTACAGCGCTAAATCGTAATCGTTATGGTTGCGTGACCACACCGGGAAGCGCAGGTCGTAACAAACCAGCGGCAGGATCCGCCAGCCGCGCCACTCGAAAACGACCCGCTCGTTGCCGGCCGTATAATGATGATGCTCTTCGGCCATCCGGAACAGGTGTCGCTTGTCATAAAAATGGGTTTTACCGCCGGGCTCCACCAGCAGGAAGCGGTTAACCGGGCCACGTTCGGTTTGTAGCGCCGCGCTACCCGCGATAAGGGCATTGCTCTGCAGCGCTTTCTCCCGCATCCAGTCAATGACCTCTTCCTGCGGCAGCGACTGCTGAGCGGCTTCCATCGCGAAGCCGGTGGTGAACATTTCAGGCAAAACAATCAGGTCGCGCCCGCTGACGCCTTCCAGCTGGCGATCGAAATGGCGCAGGTTGGCGGGACCGTCCATCCACACCAGCGGTTGTTGCAGTAGCGTAATTTTCAGGCCAGGCACGGTGGTCAACTCCATTATCATTAGGCTGTTATAGTCACTTTAACACCATATCAGTCTCTGGATAGTCAGCGGAATATTTTGTTAAAAAAATGCTAATGCTGGAAACGATTTGTGCGCAGCCAGAGGGCAGAGAGAGTAGAGGGAGCAAAGCGGGGCAAAAAAAGAGGCGGAGGAAAACCCCCGCCCCGATCGTGATGTGGCTATTTTATTATTCAGGCGGCTTCAATCTTGCGGACCTTCTCCGGCAGCTTTACCGGCCGGGTGGCCAGCTCATCCGGGGCGAAGTCATCAACGTTGATGCTGCGCAGGCGGCTGCTCTCCGCTCGGGTAAGAACGGTGGCTTCTTCCTGATTGATTAACCCTTTCGCCAGCGCATTGCGGGCCAGCTCATCAAGACGCGTAAACGGCAGGTTTTTGCCCAGCTCCTTACAGATACGCTGATGAATCGGGTCGGCGGCCATGACGTCCAGCAGCGCTTCTTCCAGCAGACCAACCGGGTTGTGCTCGCTCGGGGTCAGGTACTGGCCGCGGCCAATGCGCGAACGCGTTGCGCTCGGGATCTGCAGGATTTTGGCGACCTTATGGTCCAGCTTATCGGACGGCGCGTCGTAGTGGCGGCCGGTCGGGAAGATGGCAACGCGCATGACGCCGGCGACAAAGCGGTTCGGGAAGTTTTTCAGCAGGTCGTCGATGGCCTGCTCTGCCTGGTACAGCGCATCCTGAACGCCCCAGTGAACCAGCGGCAGGTCGGCTTCGTTACGCCCCTCATCGTCATAGCGTTTCAGCACCGCAGAGGCGAGGTAGAGCTGGCTTAAAACGTCGCCCAGTCGTGCGGAAATACGCTCGCGACGCTTCAGGCTGCCGCCCAGCACCGCCATTGAGACGTCGGACAGCAGCGCCAGGTTCGCGCTCAGGCGGTTCATATGCTGGTAGTAACGGCGGGTCGCGTCGCGGGTTGGCGTGCTGCTGGTCAGCCCGCGGGTCAGGCCCAGCCAGAAGCTACGGACCTTATTGCTGCCGACGTGACCGATGTGTTTGAACAGCAGCTTGTCGAAAGCGTCAACGTCGTTGTTCTGCGCGGCGGCCATTTCATCCAGCACGTACGGATGGCAGCGAATTGCGCCCTGACCGAAGATCATCATGCTGCGGGTCAGAATGTTGGCACCTTCGACGGTGATGGCGATCGGCGCCCCTTGATAGGCGCGGGCGAGGAAGTTGCCTTCGCCCAGCATGATGCCTTTCCCGCCGGTGATATCCATTGCGTCGATGATTGAACGCTGGCCGCGGTGGGTGCAGTGATACTTCACGATTGCTGACAGAACCGCCGGCTTCTCGCCCAGCATGATGCCGTAGGTAATCAGCGACGCGGCGGCGTCCATCACGTAGGCGTTACCCGCAATACGCGCCAGCGGCTCTTCGATGCCTTCCATTTTACCGATGGAGATCTTGAACTGGCGGCGAATATGGGCGTAGGCGCCGGTGGCCATCGCCACGGACTTCAGGCCGCCGGTAGCGTTTGACGGCAGGGTGATCCCGCGACCGACGGAGAGGCACTCCACCAGCATCCGCCAGCCCTGGCCGGCCATCGTTGGGCCGCCGATGATGTAGTCGATTGGGACAAAGATATCTTTACCCTGGGTCGGCCCGTTCTGGAACGGTACGTTAAGCGGGAAGTGGCGGCGACCAATTTCAACCCCAGGCGTTGAGGTTGGGATCAGCGCGCAGGTGATGCCCAGCTCCTCTTCTCCCCCCAGCAGGCGATCGGGGTCGGAGAGTTTAAACGCCAGCCCCAGTACGGTGGCGATGGGCGCCAGGGTAATGTAGCGCTTGTTCCAGGTCAGGCGCATGCCCAGAACCTGTTCGCCCTGCCACTCGCCCATGCACACTACGCCGGTATCCGGAATGGCGCCGGCGTCGGAGCCCGCTTCCGGGCTGGTCAGCGCAAAGCAGGGGATCTCCTGACCACGCGCGAGGCGCGGCAGATAGTGATTTTTCTGTTCATCGGTGCCGTAATGCTGCAGCAGCTCGCCCGGGCCTAGAGAGTTAGGCACGCCCACGGTAATCGCCAGGATACCGGAAACGCCGGACATTTTTTGCAGCACGCGGGACTGAGCGTAGGCGGAGAACTCCAGACCGCCGTACTCTTTCTTAATGATCATCGCAAAGAAGCGATGCTCTTTCAGATAGGCCCACAGCTGCGGAGGCAGGTCGGCCATTTCGTGGGTAATTTCAAAATCGTTCGCCATGCGGCAGGCTTCTTCCACCGGGCCGTCGATAAACGCCTGCTCTTCAGCAGTCAGGCGCGGCTGCGGATAGTTATGCAGCTTCTGCCAGTCCGGGTTACCGCGAAACAGATCGCCTTCCCACCAGGTAGTACCCGCATCGATAGCCTCTTTTTCCGTCCGCGACATCGGCGGCATCACCTTGCGGAACGCGCGGAACGCGGGCGCTGAAAAAATAGATTTACGCATCGGCGCAAAGTTAAACGGCAGCAGGACGATCGCTAACGGCAGCAGCAGCCAGATATTCCACAGCCCGGCCACGCTAAGCGCGGCGGTCCAGGCGAGCAAAATCGCGCTGCTGAGCAGGAGATTGATTCGGTGATAGAAGAGCGCACCGAGTAGAACAACGGTTGCAACAATACTCAAAATCATCATAACGAAATGCTCCCTGTCTTGTAGGAGGTCTGACCACTTGTGATGATATGGTTGTAGTGGATGTAATTTGTTTTAGCAATGTGTTTACAAAATAATTACAACCTTGCTCACATTGTTGTACGTAAATGCGGCACGTAAAAGCAAAACCTCAGGGGATAACAGCGCCTGCTGCTTCTCGCTTTAGCGGCTATCCGGTACACTGCCAGGGTTATTCCACCAATACTGAAGGATTATCCTCATGTACCAGGATCTTATTCGTAACGAACTGAACGAAGCAGCGGAAACGCTGGCTAACTTTCTGCAGGACGAAGCCAATATTCACGCGATCCAGCGTGCCGCGGTGCTGCTGGCAGATAGCTTTAAGGCGGGCGGTAAAGTCCTTTCCTGCGGTAACGGCGGTTCCCACTGCGATGCGATGCATTTCGCTGAAGAACTGACCGGGCGCTATCGTGAAAACCGTCCGGGCTACCCGGCCATCGCGATTTCAGACGTCAGCCACCTTTCCTGCGTTAGCAATGATTTTGGCTATGAGTACGTTTTCTCCCGCTACGTTGAGTCGGTTGGCCGCACCGGTGACGTGCTGCTGGGGATTTCCACCTCCGGTAACTCAGGTAACGTTATCAAAGCGATCGAGGCCGCCCGCGCGCAGGGGATGAAGGTGATCACCCTGACCGGTAAAGACGGCGGTAAAATGGCCGGCTCCGCCGATGTTGAGATTCGCGTGCCGCATTTTGGCTATGCCGACCGTATTCAGGAAATTCACATTAAAGTGATTCATATTCTGATTATGCTGATCGAAAAAGAGATGGTTAAAGCTTAACAGGTCGTATTGCTGGCGGTGTTGAACCCCGGGCAGCGCTCAATCTCCTTGCGTACCTCAGGTACGATCCGGTTTTTGCGCGCTGGCCGCGTTCAGGCTGGCTGACGTAGTAACGCCTTTGGTATTTAAGCCGCGTGGTATGAGGTGAGATATGTGCGAACTGCTCGGGATGAGCGCGAATGTGCCAACAGATATTTGCTTTAGCTTTACCGGGCTGGTTCAGCGCGGTGGCGGCACCGGGCCGCATAAAGACGGCTGGGGCATCACCTTCTATGAAGGCAAAGGCTGTCGCACCTTCAAAGATCCGCAGCCCAGCTTTCAATCGCCCATCGCTAAGCTGGTGCAGGACTATCCCATCAAATCCTGCTCGGTCATCGCCCATATTCGCCAGGCTAATCGCGGCATCGTGGCGCTGGAAAATACGCATCCCTTTACCCGCGAACTGTGGGGACGCAACTGGACCTACGCCCATAACGGCCAGCTGGAAGGATATGAGACTCTCGATACGGGAAATCTTCATCCGGTCGGCGAAACCGACAGCGAAAAGGCCTTCTGCTGGCTGCTGCACCGTCTGACCGAGCGCTATCCCCGCACCCCTGACTCGATGCCTGAAGTCTTCAGCTATATCGCTGAGCTGGCGGGCGAGCTGCGGGAGAAGGGGGTCTTTAACATGCTGCTCTCCGACGGGCGTTACGTGATGGCGTACTGCTCGACGAACCTGTACTGGATTACGCGGCGGGCGCCGTTTGGCGTAGCGACGCTGCTGGATCAGGATGTGGAAATCGACTTTCAACGCGAGACCACACCGAACGATGTGGTCTCCGTTATCGCCACTCAGCCTCTCACCGGCAATGAGACCTGGAATAAGATCATGCCGGGCGAGTGGGCGCTATTTTGCCTGGGGGACCGTGTAGTTTGACGCCAGCTGCGGCTGGATAACTTCATGGCTAAGCGGCTTGCTGACCACGTAGCGGCCGTCCGTTACCGAGATAACCGGTGGCTTGTGGGTTTGCTGGAAATAGTCGTAGCCTGGCTTCAGCTGTTTCCAGAAGTCCGCGTAGTAGGAGTACTTGTGGCGCTCCATGTTGGCGTTGGTCATACGGAAAGGATAAATGCTGACCTGCACGTTTGACTGGCCAAACACCAGCGCGCCGGTCACGAACTGGAAAATCTCATCAATGCCGGTATCGGTCATGGCATAGCAGCCGACAGAGACGCAGGCACCGTGGATCATCAGGTATTTACCTTCATAGCCATGCGCGCGATCGTAGGCGTTTGGGAAGCCGATATTAATGGCTTTATAGAAGCGGCTGTCCGGTTTTAGCTGGCTACGCGCAACGTTGTAAAATCCTTCCGGACTCTTGAAATCGCCCTGACGCTGCTTGGGTCCTAGCCCGCCGGAGTAGTTACAGATCCGGTAGCTGTCGAGAAGTTGCCAGGTTTCGCCCATTTTGACGTAAAGATCGAGCGTTCGCTCCTCTTTAAAGATCTCAATATAGACCGGAGAACCCATCAATTGCTGTTTGTATTCTTTGCTAACCGGCGTCGTCGAGCTGTTATTGCTGAGAAGCCCAGCAAATGAAACGCACGGCAACAGAAGCATCGCAATAAATAATGCGATTTTGCGCATACTGCTTGTTCCTTGATAAAACAAAAACCACATTGCCAGGACGGCAAGAGAGACCCAAAATCAGAGTTTTCTGGATTTAGAGCGCTCACATTAGCATCACGGCAATTTTTCGCAAGCGCGGCGTATCGCGTTTACAATTTAGTTGTCCTTTATAACGAATCCAGCGGCAAAGCGCAGTCAGAACTTTGCGCAATAGCTCGCATTTTAGAGCCGCGTAACGGGGTTTACCTACAGCAACCGCTCACAAAATGTTACACTTGTGGTGCTTAGTCACCAGGGTAAGAAAGGATGCTTCTCCCCCGTCTTGCGAATGAGCAGGACCTTCGCTTTTCCTTTCTTTCTCTGACTTTCCATCAATGTTGCTGGCCGCGGCCTTAAGCCGGGGTTTAGATTACGGACACCTGCTAACGATATGATTAAAATAAAAAAAGGGCTTGATTTGCCCATAGCTGGCATGCCAATACAGCAGACGACTTCTCAGATTGCAGTCAAACGCGTTGCGCTGTTGGGCGAGGAGTACGTCGGTATGCGCCCCTCAATGGCGGTTCAGGAAGGCGACCGGGTGCAGAAAGGCCAGCCGCTGTTCGAAGATAAAAAGAACCCTGGCGTCCATTTTACCGCGCCTGCGAGCGGGGTTATCAGTGCGGTTCACCGCGGGGAACGCCGGGTACTGCAGTCGGTGGTGATTGATGTCGAGGGCAGCGACGCGGTGCAGTTTCCCCGCTATGCGCCGGACGAACTTGCCGGACTGTCGCGTGAAGTCGTACAGCGTCAGCTGCTGGCCTCCGGCCAGTGGACGGCGCTGCGCACCCGGCCTTTCAGCAAAACGCCGGCGCCGGGCAGCGTGCCGGCGGCGATTTTCGTCACCGCAATTGATACCAACCCGCTGGCCGCCGATCCTCAACCCATTATCCTCGCCCAGCGCGAGGCCTTTGACGCCGGTCTTACGCTGCTGACCAGCCTCACCGACGGCAAAATCCACGTCTGCCAGGCCAGCGGCGGTAAGCTGGGCGGCCATCGTTCAGGGCAGATTACCTTTAACCAGTTCGCAGGCCCGCATCCGGCGGGGCTGGCGGGAACCCACATCCACTTCCTCGAACCGGTGAGCCTGACAAAACAGGTCTGGCACCTGAACTATCAGGAGGTTATCGCCATCGGGCGGCTGTTCCTTGACGGGGAGCTCTACAGCGAGCGCGTTATTGCGCTTGGCGGCCCGCAGGTCAAGGCGCCGCGGCTGGTGCAAACCTGCTGCGGCGCCAGCCTGGATGAGCTGCTGGCGGACGGGCTTGCGGACGGCGAAAACCGGGTCATTTCCGGCTCGGTGCTGAGCGGCACCCACGCCTTTGGCCCGCGTGCTTTTCTCGGCCGTTTCCACCTGCAGGTGAGCGTGGTTAAAGAGGGGCGCGACAAAGAGCTGTTTGGCTGGGTGATGCCGGGGAAAGATAAATTCTCCATCACCCGGACCACCGTAGGGCACTTCCTGAAGCATAAATTATTCAACTTTTCGACCGATACCCACGGCGGCGAGCGGGCGATGGTGCCGATTGGCAACTACGAAAGAGTGATGCCGCTGGACATTCTCCCCACCGTACTGCTGCGCGATCTGCTGGCGGGTGATAGCGAAAGCGCACAGGCGCTGGGCTGTCTGGAGCTGGATGAAGAAGATCTCGCGCTGTGCACCTACGTGTGCCCCGGCAAATATGAATATGGGCCGGCGCTACGCAGCGTGTTAGCCCAGATAGAGCAGGAAGGATAGGTCATGGGCTTAAAGCAGCTGTTTGACAAAATTGAGCCGCACTTCACGCACGGCGGCAGGCTGGAAAAATACTACCCGCTGTTCGAAGCGACGGCGACGCTATTTTACACTCCCGGTCAGGTGACGCGGGGAGCCGCGCACGTACGTGATGCCATCGATCTGAAGCGAATGATGATCCTGGTGTGGCTCGCCGTGTTCCCGGCGATGTTCTGGGGCATGTATAACGTTGGCCTGCAAACGCTCCCGGCGCTGCACAAGCTGTATGGCGCAGAGCAGCTGCAGCAGATTATTGCCAGCGACTGGCACTACGGCCTTGCGCAGTGGCTGGGGGTAAGCTTCGCCGCGGATGCGGGCTGGATAAGCATGATGACCCTCGGCGCGGTGTACTTCCTGCCCATCTATATCACCGTATTTATCGTCGGGGGGTTCTGGGAGGTGCTCTTTGCCATCGTGCGCAAGCATGAAATCAACGAGGGCTTTTTCGTCACTTCGATTCTTTTCGCGCTGATTGTCCCGCCCACGCTGCCGCTGTGGCAGGCGGCGCTGGGCATCTCTTTCGGCGTGGTTATCGCCAAAGAGATTTTTGGCGGCACCGGGCGTAACTTCCTTAACCCGGCGCTGGCAGGGCGCGCGTTCCTGTTCTTTGCCTACCCGGCGCAGATTTCTGGCGACCTGGTATGGACCGCCGCGGACGGCTTTTCCGGCGCGACGCCGCTCTCCCAGTGGGCGAGCGGCGGCGGTGAAGCGCTGGTAAACGTGGCCAGCGGCCAGCCGGTGAGCTGGCTGGACGCCTTCCTCGGCAATATTCCCGGCTCGATTGGCGAGGTCTCAACGCTGATGATCCTGATCGGCGGCGCGATTCTTATCTTTAGCCGCGTAGCCTCCTGGCGCATCGTTGCCGGGGTGGCGATCGGCATGGTGGCGACCGCGACGCTGTTTAACTTTATCGGCTCGGACACCAACCCGCTGTTCGCCATGCCGTGGTACTGGCATCTGGTGCTCGGCGGCTTTGCCTTTGGCATGATGTTTATGGCGACGGACCCGGTATCCGCCTCGTTTACCGATAAAGGCAAATGGAGCTATGGCCTGCTTATCGGCGTGATGTGCGTGCTGATCCGCGTGGTCAACCCGGCCTATCCGGAAGGGATGATGCTGGCCATTCTCTTTGCCAACCTTTTTGCGCCGCTGTTCGATTACCTGGTGGTGCAGGCCAATATTAAGCGGAGGAAGTCGCGTGGCTGAGAATAAAGGTAACGATAGCATCGGCAAAACGCTGCTGGTGGTGCTGGTGCTGTGTCTGGTCTGCTCTATCGTGGTTGCTGGCTCCGCCGTGGGCCTGAAGTCTCGGCAGCAGGAGCAGCGTGAGCTGGATAAACAGCGCAATATCCTCGCCGTATCCGGGCTGATGACGCCGAGGATGAGCGCCGATGAGGTGGAGAGCGTTTTTGCCGCCCGTATCTCTCCGCGGCTGGTGGATTTAGCCAGCGGCGAGCTGCTGGATAAGGACCCGGCTAAATTTAACCAGGCGCAGGCGCTGAAAGATCCTGAGCAAAGCATCTCGCTGGAGGTCAGCCAGGACCCGGCGGGCATCAAGCATCGGAGCAATATTGTCGAAATTTATCTGGTGCGCGATGAGCAGCAGCAGATTCAGGAAGTGATCCTGCCGATTTACGGCAACGGTCTGTGGTCGATGATGTACGCCTTCGTGGCGCTGGGTACCGATGGCCGTACCATTAAGGGCCTGACGTATTACGATCACGGCGAAACGCCGGGGCTGGGCGGTGAGGTGGAAAACCCCAACTGGCGCCAGCAGTTTATCGGCAAGCAGGTGCTTGATGATAGCGGCCATCCGGCGCTGAAGGTGGTGAAGGGCGGGGCGCACCCGGGAGATATCCATGCCGTCGACGGCCTGTCCGGGGCGACGCTGACCTCCAACGGCGTGCAGCATAGCTTTGATTTCTGGATGGGCGAGCTGGGCTTCGGCCCGTTTCTGAAAAGAGTGCGTGATGGAGAGCTGAATAATGGCTGAAGCAGGCGATACGAAAGAGATGAAGCGCGTGCTGGTGGGGCCGCTGCTGGCTAATAACCCCATTACGCTGCAGGTGCTGGGGGTCTGCTCGGCGCTGGCGGTGACCACTAAGCTGGAAACCGCGCTGGTGATGACCGTCGCGGTCACGCTGGTGACGGCCTTCTCCAGCATGTTTATCTCGATGATCCGCCACCATATTCCCAACAGCGTGCGCATTATCGTGCAGATGACGATCGTCGCCTCGCTGGTGATCGTGGTGGACCAGCTGCTGCGCGCCTTTGCCTATGAGACCTCCAGACAACTGTCGGTATTCGTCGGGCTTATCATCACCAACTGCATCGTGATGGGGCGGGCGGAAGGGTTCGCCATGAAGTCACCGCCGCTGGCCAGCTTTATTGACGGCATTGGTAACGGTCTGGGCTATGGCGCCATTCTGATTATTGTCGGCTTTCTGCGCGAGCTTATCGGCAGCGGCAAGCTGTTTGGGATGACCGTCCTTGAGACCGTGCAAAACGGCGGCTGGTATCAGCCAAACGGCTTGTTCCTGCTGGCGCCGAGCGCGTTCTTCATTATCGGTTTGCTGATTTGGGCGCTGCGCAGCTGGAAGCCGGAACAGCAGGAAAAGGAGTAAACGATGACGGCTCACTATATCAGTCTGTTTGTCCGCGCCGTATTCGTAGAAAACATGGCGCTGGCCTTCTTCCTCGGGATGTGTACCTTCCTTGCGGTCTCGAAAAAGGTCTCTACCGCCTTTGGTCTCGGCCTGACGGTCACCATCGTGCTTGGTTTGGCGGTGCCGATCAATAACCTGATCTATAACCTGGTGCTGCGCGACGGGGCGCTGGCGGAGGGCGTTGATTTAAGCTTCCTCAACTTTATTACCTTCATTGGGGTTATCGCCGCGCTGGTGCAGATCCTCGAGATGATCCTCGATAAGTATTTCCCGGCGTTACATCACGCGCTGGGGATCTTCCTGCCGCTGATTGCCGTGCACTGCGCGATTTTTGGCGGCGTCTCCTTCATGGTGCAGCGTGACTACAACTTCACGGAGTCCATTGTCTACGGCTTCGGTTCCGGCATCGGCTGGACGCTGGCGATTGTCGCCCTGGCGGGCATCCGGGAAAGAATGAAATATGCCAACGTGCCCGCGGGTCTGCGCGGGTTAGGGATCACCTTTATTACCACGGGACTGATGGCGCTGGGCTTTATGTCATTCTCCGGTGTGCAGCTATAAGGGCGGAAAGTATGGAAATTATTCTTGGCGTCGTGATGTTCACCCTGATCGTGCTGGTGCTCTCGGGGCTGATCCTCGCCGCGCGTTCAAAGCTGGTTAACGCCGGTGACGTGGTCATTGAAATTAATAACGAGGCGGACAGGCAAATACGCACCCCTGCCGGCGATAAGCTGCTTAACACCCTCTCCAACAACGGCATTTTTGTCTCTTCCGCCTGCGGCGGCGGCGGCTCGTGCGGCCAGTGTCGGGTGACGATAAAAGAGGGCGGTGGCGATATCCTGCCGACCGAGCTTTCCCATATCTCCCGGCGCGAGGCGAAAGAGGGCTGCCGTCTGGCCTGCCAGGTGGCGGTAAAGCAGGACATGAAGATTGAGCTACCGGAAGAGATCTTCGGCGTCAAAAAATGGCAATGTGACGTTATCTCTAATGATAACAAAGCGACGTTTATCAAAGAGCTGAAGCTGCGCGTGCCGGACGGCGAAGTCGTGCCGTTCCGCGCCGGCGGGTATATCCAGATCGAGTGCCCGTCGCATAAGATCGCCTACGCCGATTTTGACGTCCCGGACGAGTACCGCGCCGACTGGGATAAGTTTGACCTGTTCCGCTACGTCTCCGAGGTAAAAGAGCCGACCCTGCGCGCCTACTCGATGGCTAACTACCCGGACGAGAAGGGCATTATCATGCTCAACGTGCGTATTGCCACGCCGCCGCCGAAGGTACCGGACGCGCCGCCGGGCATTATGTCGTCCTATATCTGGTCGCTAAAGGCCGGCGACAGGGTGACCATCTCCGGGCCGTTTGGCGAATTCTTTGCCAAAGATACCGACGCTGAAATGGTCTTTATCGGCGGCGGGGCCGGCATGGCGCCGATGCGTTCTCATATTTTCGATCAGCTCAAGCGGCTGCACAGCGGGCGTAAAATCAGCTTCTGGTACGGCGCGCGATCGCTGCGCGAAATGTTCTACGACGATGAATTCGAACAGCTGGCGCGGGAAAATCCTAACTTTACCTTCCACGTGGCGCTGTCCGATCCGCTGCCGGAAGATAGCTGGGATGGTCACACCGGCTTCATCCACAATGTGCTATATGAGAACTATCTGCGCGATCACCCGGCGCCGGAGGACTGCGAGTTTTACATGTGCGGGCCGCCGGTGATGAACGCCGCGGTGATTAAAATGCTCAAGGATCTCGGCGTCGAGGATGACAATATCATGCTGGATGATTTTGGAGGCTGATGATGTGGACTCTGTTTTTCGCCACCTTTGTGATTTTCGCCCTGGTGATTCTGGGGATGTCGCTGGGGTATCTGGTGAAGCGCAAAAGCCTGCAGGGAAGCTGCGGTGGGATCGCCTCGCTGGGTCTGGAAAAGGTCTGCGACTGCCCGGAGCCGTGCGATGCGCGCAAAAAACGCCTGGCGCGCGAAGCGCAGCGTAAGCAGGAACGGATCCTGTAACCTCTCCCCGCCTGTCTCATAACCCCGGCCGCGCTCAGCGACGCCGGGGTTTGTCCTCAGCGCATTTTGGCTTCCCTCTCTTCTCATTGCGCAGAATTATGCTGTATACTTGTCCAGTGGTCAGTGAGGGCTAGCTATGCGCAAAATCATCCATGTTGATATGGACTGCTTCTTTGCCGCGGTTGAAATGCGAGATAACCCGGCGTTGCGGGATATTCCCATCGCCATCGGCGGCAGCCGGGTCCAGCGGGGCGTCATCAGTACCGCCAACTATCCGGCGCGTAAGTTTGGCGTGCGTAGCGCCATGCCAACGGCGATGGCGCTTAAGCTTTGCCCGCACCTGACGCTGCTGCCGGGGCGCTTTGACGCCTATAAAGAGGCATCGGCCCATATCCGGGAAATCTTTTCACGCTACACCTCGCTGATTGAACCCCTCTCGCTTGATGAGGCCTATCTTGACGTCACCGACAGCGTCCACTGCCAGGGCTCGGCGACGCTGATGGCCGAAGAGATCCGCCAGACCATTCACCATGAGCTGCAGCTGACCGCTTCCGCCGGTATCGCCCCGGTGAAGTTTCTCGCCAAAATCGCCTCCGATCTCAATAAACCCAACGGCCAGTTTGTGATTGCGCCGCACCAGGTTGCCGAGTTCGTCAGAACCCTGCCGCTGGCGAAAATACCCGGCGTGGGGAAAGTCTCCGCGGCTAAGCTGGAAAATATGGGGCTGCGCACCTGCGAAGATGTGCAGAAAAGCGATCTGGCGATGCTGCTCAAGCGCTTCGGCAAATTTGGTCGGATCCTATGGGAGAGAAGCCAGGGCATCGACGAGCGGGAAATCAACAACACGCGACAGCGTAAATCGGTGGGCGTCGAGCGTACGCTGGTGGAGGATATTCACCAGTGGGGCGACTGTGAGGCGATTATCGAGAGCCTCTACCAGGAGCTGGAGCGGCGGCTGCTCAAGGTTAAACCGGATCTGCTGATTGCCCGTCAGGGGGTAAAGCTCAAGTTTAATGATTTTCAGCTCACCACCCAGGAGCACGTCTGGCCGCGCTTGAGTAAAGATGATTTGCTCGCCACGGCCTACAAAGCCTGGCATGAACGGCGCGGCGGCCGCGGGGTGCGGCTGGTGGGGCTGCACGTTACGTTACTCGATCCCCAGCTGGAGCGGCAGCTGGTTCTGGGACTATAGCAATGCTGCAGATAAGAGATTACCAGGATGACGATTTTTCCGCGCTGTGCGCCATCTTCCTGCGCGCGATTCGGCAGACCGCCAGCCGCGACTATTCGCCACGGCAAATTGCCGCCTGGGCGCAGGTTGATGAGGCGCGCTGGCGGCAAAAAATGCGCGACTCGCGGGTGCTGGTGGCGGTGATTGACCGGCAGCCGGTCGGCTTTATTAGCGCCATCGGCAGCGATATCGATCTCCTGTTTGTCGCTCCCGAGCGCGCCCGTCAGGGAATTGCCGGGGCGTTGCTCGCAGAGCTATTCAGGCAAATTCCGCAGGGGACGCTGACGGTTGAGGCCAGCATCACGGCCAGGGCCTGCTTTGCGCGTCATGGCTTCACGGTCGTTGAAGAGCAGCGGGTGGCCGCGCGGGGAGAGACGTTTATTAACTACCGCATGGAGAAGGTGAGGTAGGGAGCGGTTTGTGGCCGGTGTAGATTCGCGGGCGACGAGGCCGCCGCCCGCATCCGGGAGAACCCGGAGAGATCAAACCTGCGGCTGGCCGCTTATTTTGCCGGAATGGCTTTCAGCAGTTCAGTCAGCAGGGTCCAGTACTGGCCAACGCTCTCGATATGAACCTGTTCGTCCGGAGAGTGTGGTCCGGTAATGGTCGGCCCAATGGAAACCATATCCATATCCGGGTACGGCTTCTTGAACAGACCGCACTCCAGACCAGCGTGAATAATCTGGATATTCGGCGTTTTGTTAAACAGACGCTGGTAGGTTTCGCGGACCAGATGCATAACCGGTGAGTTTGCATCCGGCTGCCAGCCTGGGTAAGCGCCTTTGGCTTCGGTTTTAGCGCCCGCCAGTTTGCCTAACGAATCCAGCATGCTGACGACGTAGTCTTTGCCGCTGTCGATCAGGGAACGGATCAGGCAGTGAATTTCGACGTTATCATCGGTCATGGTCACCACGCCGACGTTGAGGGAGGTCTCTACCACGCCCTTCGCCACGTCGGAGTTACGGATCACACCGTTCGGCATGGCGTTCAGCAGACGAACGAAGCCGTCGCGAGACTGCGCCGTCAGCGCGGCTTTATCCGTCGTAACGGCATCCAGCAGCAGGACCAGATTCTTCTCTTTGGCCGCCAGCTCGTTTTTAAGGATCTCCTGGTAGGTATTGACCAGGGCCGCCAGGGCGTCCGTCTTGTCAGCGGCTACCGCAACGGTGGCGAAGGCTTCACGCGGAATGGCGTTACGCAGGGTGCCGCCGTTGAAATCAACCAGGCGCAGGTCCAGCTCAGCGGCGTGACCGGCGAGGAAGCGGGCCAGCAGCTTGTTGGCATTCCCCAGGCCGACGTGGATTTCACCGCCGGAGTGGCCGCCTTTCAGCCCTTTTAACGTCAGCTTAAAGCTCTGGAAACCGGCCGGAATCGCTTCGCGTGCCAGCGGCAGGTTGGAGGTGAAGTCGATACCACCGGCGCAACCCATGTAGATTTCGCCTTCTTCTTCCGAGTCGGTATTAATCAGGATATCGGCCTGTAGCCAGTTTGCCTGCAGGCCAAACGCGCCGTCCATCCCGGCTTCTTCGGTCATGGTCAGCAGCACTTCCAGCGGGCCGTGTTCAACGGCGTCGTCAGCCAATACCGCCAGAGCGGAAGCCATACCGATGCCGTTATCGGCACCGAGTGTTGTGCCGCGGGCCTTGATCCACTCGCCGTCGATGTACGGCTGAATCGGATCTTTAGTAAAGTCGTGCACGGTGTCGTTGTTTTTCTGCGGCACCATATCGAGGTGCGCCTGCAGCACGACCGGTTTACGGTTTTCCATCCCGGCGGTAGCGGCTTTACGAATCAGAATGTTGCCAACCTGGTCGCGTTCTGCGTGTAAGCCTTTTTCTTTTGCCCAGCCCATGATGTGTTCAGCGAGTTGTTCTTCGTGATAGGACGGATGGGGAATGGAGCAGATTTTGGCAAAAATATCCCACAGCGGCTGCGGGGATAATTGAGACAGTTCAGACACGATGAGTCTCCTTACGATCGCCTGCAAAATTCTTTTGCAGGTCGAGGGTTAGCAATAGAATACACGACAAGCGAGGGCTTGCGCGGTGGGGTTGAGAATACCACTTTCCACGCGCACGGGTAGTGGAAACAACGCAAAAAGCGTCGCCAGGGCCGCTTAATACTGGTTTTTAGCGCTTCAGATCTCTATAATCTCGCGCAACCATTTTCCCCCTCGAACATCATTTAAGCCGTATTACACAGGCTGGGACACTTCACATGAGCGAAAAATACGTCGTCACCTGGGACATGTTGCAGATTCACGCCCGCAAACTGGCAAGTCGCCTGATGCCTTCTGAACAATGGAAAGGCATTATTGCCGTTAGCCGCGGTGGTCTGGTACCGGGCGCGCTGCTGGCGCGTGAGCTGGGTATTCGTCATGTTGATACCGTTTGCATTTCTAGCTATGACCACGATAACCAGCGTGAGCTGACCGTCCTTAAGCGTGCTGAAGGTGATGGTGAAGGGTTCATCGTTATTGATGACCTGGTTGATACCGGCGGCACCGCGGTAGCCATTCGCGAAATGTATCCAAAAGCACACTTCGTCACTATTTTCGCTAAGCCGGCCGGTCGTCCGCTGGTTGACGATTATGTTGTTGATATTCCGCAGGAAACATGGATTGAACAGCCGTGGGATATGGGCGTGGTCTTCGTACCGCCTATCTCAGGTCGTTAATTTTCAAGGCAAGTGCTATTTACCACGCCCGGTTTTGCCGGGCGTGGTTTTTTTTGCCTGTTAGCAGGTTACAATAGCAGGAGTGGCAACACGATGGAGACTGCACATGTCACAGGCTAACCTTAGCGAAACGCTGTTTAAACCTCGATTCAAACACCCAGAAACGTCGACGCTGGTGCGCCGGTTTGCGTCCGGTTCGCAGCAGCCGATCCACTCCGCGCTTGATGGCAGCAACGTCGATCATTGGTATCGTCTGATCAATCGCCTGATGTGGATCCGTCGCGGCGTGACGCCGCAGGAGATCCTCGACGTGCAGGCGCGCATCGTCATGAGCGATGCGGAGCGCACCAACCCTGAGCTATACGACACCGTCGTGGGGTATCGCGGCGGCAACTGGATTTTCGAATGGGCTAAACAGGCCATGATTTGGCAGCAAATGGCGGGTCAGGAAACGGACCTTGAGCTCAGTGGCCGCCACTGGCTGCACGCCTCCAACCTCTACAGCATTGCCGCCTATCCGCACATTAAAGGCGATGAGCTTGCCGATCAGGCGCAGGCGCTGGCCAACCGGGCCTATGAAGAGGCCGCTCAGCGTCTGCCCGGCGAGCTACGCGAGATCGAATTCCCGATACCCGGCGGCGCGCCGGTCAGCGGGTTTTTACATCTGCCAAAAGGTGAGGGCCCGTTCCCGGTGATCATGATGTGCGGCGGCCTGGACTCGCTGCAGACCGATTACTACAGCCTGTATGAGGACTATTTTGCCCCGCTGGGGATAGCGATGCTGACCCTCGATCTGCCTTCCATCGGCTTTTCATCGAAATGGACGCTGACCCAGGACACCAGCCTGCTGCACCAGCACGCGCTGCGGCATCTGGAAAACGTTCCGTGGGTCGACCATACCCGGGTCGCGGCGTTCGGCTTCCGCTTTGGTGCCAATATTGCCGTCCGGCTCGGCTATCTTGAGTCACAGCGCCTGAAGGCCGTTGCCTGTCTGGGGCCGGTGGTGCACAGCCTGCTGGTCGATCCTCTGCACCAGGGGCGCGTCCCTGAAATGTATCTTGACGTGCTGGCGTCGCGCCTGGGCATGCACGACGCCTCTGACGAAGCGCTGCGCATTGAGCTGAACCGCTACTCGTTAAAAACCCAGGGGCTTCTGGGGCGCCGCTGCCCGACGCCGATGTTCTCCGGCTACTGGAAAAACGATCCTTTCAGCCCGGAAGAGGAGTCGCGTTTAATTACCTCGTCATCTGCCGATGGCAAGCTGCTCGAGATCCCATCGAAGCCGATTTATCGCAGTTTTGATCACGCATTGCGACAGATTAGCCGGTGGATCAATCATAGATTTGGTTAATATATTGCTAAATTTTATTGATTTGGTAAAACAGTTGCATCACTAAAGGAGATCGCAATGACGTTACCGAGTGGACACCTGAAGAGTAAGCTGATTAAGAAATTCACGGCTCTTGGCCCCTATATCCGCGAAGAGCAGTGTGAAGACAACCGCTTCTTTTTCGATTGCCTGGCAGTTTGCGTCAACGTTAAACCGGCGCCGGAAAAACGAGAGTTTTGGGGTTGGTGGATGGAGATGGAAGCACAGGCATCGCGCTTCACGTACAGCTATCAGTTTGGTTTGTTCGATAAAGAAGGGGTATGGCAGTCGGTGGATATCGACGATCCTGAAGTTAGCGAACGGCTTGAAAAAACGCTCCGTGATTTCCACACCAGGGCCAACGCGCTGCTGGCAACGTTCAGCCTCAAGCTTGAACCGGCTGATGACTTTAGCGAGCCGGTCAGGCTGAGAGCCTGATGCCCGTCCGTAGACTCAATCGAGCGAAAATGTCCATGCCCTACGGCGTGGACATTTTTTTACGTAGAAATTTTTTTACTAATTGTAAGTCCTGAGAGGCCGGGAAGCGGGGAGAGCGCGATGCTATCCCCGTCACTTCAGTCCGGTCGGTCACTTTTGCGCGCCCCATCATAATCAGCGCTACCCTCCAGGCCAGCAGAAAAATAGTGCGCCACAGACAGAATAGAGACTAACGTTACCCGTAAATATTTTAGATTTTACTCTCAGCGCCATCGACAGTTTGTTTTACTCTTTTCTTCAGCGCCAGGCCGGGCTTTATCTTGCCGCAGTCAAAGGGTAAGGGACTACAGGGCAATGTCCAGGCCATCGGGAGAAATATAAAGCGAGGGATCGCGCACAATAAATAGTCCGTCACTCAATAGCCTGTTATTCACATCATGTAATAGTCACCCCGGCGGAATAATAACGCCGGCGTGATTATTATTTCGGTGCGTTATTTCATTGATTTTACGCGATGAAATTAGCCAGGTTAAACCCCACTGCAACCGCCACGCGGTTATTTCCTTACCTTTTGCTAATTTGATTTGTATCAACGGCATTGTTTTTTGTATGGGTAAGGATGGCGGCAATGTATTAAGGAGAAATAGCCGATGGATTATTATATTGAAATTAAACTTATTCCACGACAATCACGCTCTCTGCCGTCCCTCCTTTCCGCGCTGTTTGAAAAACTATTTGTTGCGCTAAGCGCCCACAGGCATGGGGATATTGGCTTAAGCCTGCCGGCATTTAAGCAAACGCCGGGGAATGTGATTAGGCTACATGGGCAGCGGTACGGGCTGGAAAATCTCAGGCTTCGGGTATTACTTAATGATTTATCACATTATATCTGGATTGGTCCGGCGACGCCGGTACCCGATAACGTCCAGTATCGTCATTACCGGCGCGTGCAGCTTAAAACGCCGCACCAGCGCATGAAGCGCTATATGAAGCGCCGCGGCGCTATCTCAGCCGATGCGCCGACCGGGCACAGGCGTCAGGTCGCGACGCCGACTTCCGATTTACCCTATATCTGGATAAAGAATCAGGCCCTGGGTCGAAGCTTCCGCATGTTTATTGCCGCAGGCGACTTAAGCGATACGCCAACGGAGGGGACGTTTAACCATTACGGGCTGAGCTCCACCGCAACGGTCCCCTTCTTTTGAAGAGTCCGGCGGTGGGGCGCCATCGCCGAAATTTTCCGCTGCGCTCATTGCCTTTCGGGTATTCGCGCGATTAAGACCAGGATAATTCCTGGAATCCAGGTCCGCCTGGCGAATGTGGCCGCCGGGAATGCCTGATGGAGCGATACGTGATACCGTTAGAAAAATAGCCCCTTAAATTATAAGATCTTCATGAAATTCATATTGCTAACAAGCCTGATTGGCTTATTTCTCTCACCAGCATGGGCCGGCACCGCAGTGAAACTATCCTGCTCGCTGCGGCAAAGCGTGACCATCTCCCGCTTCCACTACAAGCTCTCCACCATGAAGTGGGGGGATCATTTCCAGGTCGCCTCGGGCATGAAGCAGGCGCAGACGAAAAGCCACGTGCCTTTTCGCATCACCAGCTTTCAAAACGGCGACGATCTGGTCTTTTTCCCCGATAGTAACGAGTACTTTTTCTTCTACTCCGGCATGGCGACCCCCGATCGATGCGTCGTTCAGGAGACCTACACCTACCCGATTACGCAGCTGCCTTTCTATAAGAAACCGGCCAAATAAGCCCTCCGGCAGCGCCTCGTCAGGAGGCTTTCTGCTGAAGTTTTCCCGCCATTGCCCGTTGAATGACCGGAATAGGCGTCAGCAGATGCTGGCGCATCAGCTCACCGGCAAGCGGGGCGTCGCGCGCCAGAATCGCCTCGGTTAGCCTTCGATGCTGGCGCTGCTTATCTTCCAGCATGGCCACCGACAGCACGGTCGTGCGCAGCCAGATAAAACGGTAGCGCGCGGCGAGGTCGAAAAGGCGTTCGCGCATTTGCAGCAGATACTGTGAACCGCAGCCGGCAACGATGGCGGAATGGAACGCCTGATGACGCCTGTCCCACTCGTCCAGCAGCTGCTCGCTGGCATCGCTGGACTCCAGCTTATTGAGCAGATGCGCCCTCGCGAGCAGCTCGGCCTCCCACTCGTCGTCGCCGCGCTCAATGGCGAGACGCACCAGCATTGCCTCCATATGAGCCCTGGCGTCGAAGATATCGAGCAGCTCCTGCTGCGACATCGAGGCAACCCGATAGCCTTTTTGATTAACCACGGTGACCAGGCGCTCGGCAACCAGCCGGGAGAGCGCTTCGCGCAGCGGCCCGACGCCAAGCGCATAGCGCGCGGTTAACAGGCTCATACGCAGCTTCTCATCGGGCTGATACAGGCCGCGAATAATGTCGCTTTTGAGCCAGCGGTATCCGTCGATGGCCGTCGGCTGGGAGGTGGCGGTCATGGGCTTACTCCTGAGCGGCTATCCCGGCCTTTTTGCGCCGGGACGGGCGTATTCGAGTGGTATTGACGGCATCAACGTCGGGCGTAACCCTACAGACCAATGCACATATATTTGATCTCTAAGTAATCGTCGATGCCATACTTCGAGCCCTCGCGGCCGAGCCCCGAGGCTTTGACGCCGCCAAAAGGCGCAACCTCATTGGAGATGAGGCCGGTGTTGATCCCGACAATCCCGTACTCCAGCGCCTCGCCAACGCGGAAGACGCGGCTCAGATCGCGGGCATAGAAATAGGCCGCGAGACCGAATTCGGTATCGTTAGCCTGACGGATAACGTCCGCCTCATCTTTAAAGCGGAACAGCGGGGCCAGCGGGCCGAAGGTCTCCTCTTTAGCAACCTTAGCGCTATCGGGAACGTCCAGCAGGATCGTCGGCTGGAAGAAGTTGCCGCCCAGCTCGTGCACCTTGCCGCCGGTCATGATGCGCGCGCCTTTGGCGAGGGCATCGGCAATATGCTCCTGCACCTTGGCGACCGCTTTGTCATCAATCAGCGGCCCGGTGGTGACGCCGCTTTGCAGGCCATCGCCGAGCCGCAGCTTTTCTACCGCCTGCTGCAGCTTTTCGGCAAAGCGGTCGTAAACGCCCTCCTGCACGTACAGGCGATTGGCGCAAACGCAGGTCTGCCCGGCGTTGCGGAACTTGGAGGCCAGCGCGCCTTCAACCGCTTTATCGAGATCGGCATCGTCGAACACGATAAAGGGCGCGTTGCCGCCGAGCTCGAGGGAGACTTTCTTAATATCTTGCGCGCACTGCGCCATCAGCTGACGGCCAATCTCCGTCGAGCCGGTAAACGATAGCTTGCGCACCAGCGGGTTGCTGGTCAGCGCGTTGCCGACCGCGCCGGCGGATCCTGTCACCACGCTGAAAACGCCGTCGGGGATCCCGGCGCGCTGCGCCAGCTCGGCCAGCGCGAGGGCGGAGAAGGGGGTCTGGCTGGCGGGTTTGAGCACCATGGTGCAGCCTGCGGCCAGCGCCGGGCCGGCTTTGCGGGTGATCATGGCGGCAGGGAAGTTCCACGGGGTGATGGCGGCGGTGACGCCAATCGGCTGCTTGATAACGATCAGGCGCTTATCCGCCTGATGGCCGGGAATGGTGTCGCCGTAGACGCGCTTACCTTCTTCGGCAAACCATTCGATAAACGAGGCGGCGTAGCCGATTTCGCCCTTAGCTTCCGCCAGCGGTTTCCCCTGCTCCAGGGTCATTAAGCGGGCGAGGTCGTCCTGGTTCGCCATGATAAGATCGAACCAGCGGCGCAGGATCGCGGCCCGCTCTTTAGCCGTTAGCGCCCGCCAGGCTGGGAGCGCGCGGTTGGCGGCATCAATGGCCTCGTGGGTCTCTTCGGCGCCCATTTTCGGCACGCTGCCCAGCCGCTTGTCGTTGGCCGGATTGGTGACCGTAATCACCTCCCCGCTGAGGGCATCGCGCCACTGGCCGTCGATAAATGCCTGCTGGCGAAACAAAGTTGGGTCGTTGAGTTGCATGATAGTGTCCTGTTTCAAAGCGTTTAACGGGTGTATTCGGCAAGCACGGCGTCGGCGCTACGGGCGGCGCGCAGGCTGCGGCCGGGGTTGTGCTGGCGGGCGAGCAGCGCCTGTACTTTGCCGACGATATGCGCCCCGATGGGCAGAGCCGATGTGGCCGCCGGGGAGGGCGCATTGCAGGTATGAATGGAGCGCGCGGTGGTGACGAACAGAAAATCGTCGATCAGCCTGCCGTGCGGAGAAACCGCCTGTGCGCGGACGCCCGCAGGCCACGGCTGGAGATCCTGCAGAGCGAGGCTCGGGCAGTACTTTTGTACCAGCCGCAAATAGCCGCCTTTGCACAGGGAGTTTTTCATTTCGCCTAAGCCCGATCGCAGGTTGCCCTGCAGCACGCGACGAATAGCGGGCGAACCGAGGATTTCCAGCGTATCGGAGAGTGAAAAATCGCGTTTGCGATAGCCTTCACGCTTCAGGGCGAGCACCGCATTCGGGCCCACGGTCACGCTGCCGTCAATCATGCGGGTGAGGTGGACCCCGAGAAACGGCATTGCCGGGTCGGGTATCGGGTAGATCAGATGATTCACTATCTGGTTATGCTGAGGCGCCAGGCGGAAATACTCCCCACGAAACGGGCAGACAATAAAACCGGGATCGACGCCGAGCATTTTGACCACCCTGTCGGCCATCAGGCCGCTACAGCTCACTAAGGTGGCGGCTTCAAACTCCTGTCCCTGTTTAGTGTAGACGACCACGCCGGCGGCGTGCTCTTTCAGGGCGCTGACCTCGGCGGCGTAGGCAATTTCCCCGCCGCCGGCGACGAAGGTTTTCGCCATCGCCTCGGTAACTTCGCGATAGCTGACAATCCCGCTGGCGGGGACAAAAATGGCGCCGGTGCCGGTAATATTCGGTTCCCGCTCGCGCAGCGCCTCCGCGCTAAGCCATTCGCGCTGCAGGCCGTTGGCCGCGGTGCGATCCCACAGCGCCCGCATCCGCGCCATCTCCAGCGGCGAGGTGGCGACCAGCATTTTTCCGCAGACGTCATAGCGGATGCCGTGCCGCTGGCAAAAGGCTTTGGTCGCCCGATTGCCGGCAAGGCAGAACTGCGCTTTGAGGCTCCCGGGAGTGTAGTAGACTCCGGCATGAATCACGCCGCTATTGCGACCGGTCTGATGACAGGCCGGCGCGGACTCTTTCTCCAGCAGCACAACTCTGGCGTCCGGGTAGACCTCCCGCAGCTGCATGGCGGTCGACATACCGATAATGCCGCCGCCAATAATCACAAAATCATACATCCACGCGGTTCCTTCGACTGTTAGCGCTTACTGATGGGGCCGGCAGCGGTGGTCGGCATCGCTGATGTAGCCGCGCTGGCGCATCAGCTCCCGGCGCAGATCCGGATGCGCGGTAAAGCGGTCGCGGCCGTGCAGCCAGAACAGATTGTTAATCAACAGCAGTTTGCCCACCGGCACCGGAACGGAGAGGATGTTCTGGCTGTTTTCCAGGGCATCGGACAGGTCGCTTAGCCAGATGCCTTCGGCAAAATCTTTTGGCTGCACGAACTGATCGATATAGCGCATCACCGGACGGCCCTGGCGGTCGACGTCGAATACCGGGTGGAAGACGTCGTGGCTGACGTTTTTGCTCGGCGGCGCGGCCCAGCGCATTGGGCGACGGGCCAGCGGATGGCTGAAATAGCGCTCCAGATGCTCCCAGTCGTCAAGATGCAGCAGCAGGGAGTTTCCGCCCTGCATATGCTGCTCGTCGATTTTCATCATCAGCACGTAGTCGGTGATCTCTTCGACGTAGGTTCCGTCGTTATGCAGCTCCATGACGCGATGCGGCTGTCGCAGGTAGCTGTCTGAACTATCGACGTTAGTCACCACAAAGCGGGCGTAGTATTGGCCGCTCATGGCGTCGTAGTTGGAGCGGCCAATCAGATGGGCAACCGCCGTTGCCAGCTTCACCATCTCATCGGCCTGGGCCACGCTATCGATTCCTTCCGCGCCGATCAGCAGCGCCCCCTGACGGCGATCCAGCAAGGTGTCGTACAGCAGCGGCTGCAGCTGGCCGGCGCAGAGATCGTCGAGGACCCTGGCGATTTTAAAGCGCAGGAAGGATTTATATTCCAGCGCCTGCACCGGCCACTGCGCGGCCTGCTGCATAAACAGGCGGGCAGTCTGCGCGGAAAAGGTGAGCTCCAGCAGCCGCGGCGAGTGGGCCGAGGGGGAGATGGTGAACCCGCCGTCGCTGCGGGCACTATCGTCGGGATGAGGTTTTACGGCAGTGAACGTATTCATCAGAATCGATCCTCGCGGTAGGGTCTGGCGCGGCGCTATTAATTTCGTCGCCATAACTTAAAAATATCTACATTTTTAAAAGGTGCGCATTTATTGCGCGGATTGTTTATTTTTTGTGATCCGGGGCATTAAAAGAGAGCCGTTTGTGCAGCGGGGTCATTGGCCGTGAAGAAGAGCGCTGGCGGGTATAAGTGACAAAAATAGGGGTTGGTATTTGAATAAAAATTCAGTTATTGTGCATTTATAATTACTTATAGTGGAAAGGAAAGCGTCATGGAATGCCCGGTGGAGAAGCAGTTTAAGGCCTACAACGCCCACGATATTAATCAATTTATTGCCTGCTTTTCCGAAGATTTCAAAGCGTACCGCATGCCAGCGGAAAGCCCCACGATGATCGGCATTCCGGCGTTAAGGGAGTTTTACGTCAACCAGCGTTTTAACGTTGCTGAACTGCGGGCGGAGCTTATTTTCCGTACCGTTCTCGGCAATAAGGTTTTCGACCACGAGCTGATTTACGGACTCTCCGCGGAGCCGATTGAGAGTATGGCGGTTTTTGAGGTTGAGAATCAGCTTATTAAGACCGCCTGGTTTTACTTTGCCGCCTGACGCTCCTCGCCGGTGAGGAGAGCCAGCCGCGCTATTTTCGCCAGCGGATAGCCGCCGGCGCGGTGGGGCCAAACGCTCTGCCGCTGGCGCCGGGCCGTCGCGGCGCCACACTCTCTCCCTTCCTCCCCCTCTGCGCTAAACAGTGACTAAACAGCCACGACCTGCTTTTCACTGTGTAACACCCGGGCGCAAATTAGCGATGTCCGCCACAAAAATCACATCTCATCCGCCAGGAACCCGTTAAGCACCTTGCTTTTAGCCAGGGCGCCGGATAGTTTCTGTAACGTTACACTAAAACGTTACAGTAGAAGCGTGAAGCTACTTTTTTGTTTAACTCCCCCGCCGATTCAGCAAGGCCTGAGAGGGTGACATCTATCTCAACGGGACGTGAAAGGATAACGATGATGAAAATGAAACCGTTTTGTTCAGTAAGTCGTATTTTTGCCGTTGCATGTTTGGGCACGGCCCTGTTAGCCGGCAGCGCCGTGACCTCTTTGGCCCACGCGGCGCTTAATTTTCGGGTCTACTCTTCGCTGCCCGCGGATGAATCCTCGGCCCACTACATCTGGTTCAGCCGCTTTCAGGAAAACCTGAATAACAATGAAAAACTGAAAGGGCAGATCAAGCTGAACTATTTTCCCAACGGCATGCTGGGGAAAGAGGCGGACGCCACCCAGCAAGTACGCATTGGCGCAATTAATATGATGATCTCCGGGACCTCCATTTGGGCCACGCTGGTCCCTGAAATTGGCGTCCTGGATCTCGGCTACTTATTTAAAGATTACGCGCAGGTCGGCAAAACACTCGACGGCAAAGCAGGTGAAAAGCTGGCGGCTTTAATGATGAATAAGGCTAACGTGATGGTGCTGGGTTACGGCTATAACCTCGGCGCGCGCAATATTTACACCAAGAAGGTTATTGAAAAACCTGAAGATTTAAAAAATCTCAAAATCCGCGTTTTGCCGGTGCCCAACTTTATCGCCACCCTGAACCATATGGGGGCGGTGGCGATTCCGATGCCGGGAGGAGAAGTCTATTCGAGCCTGCAGATGGGGGTGATTGACGGCGTAGAGCACGACGCCCCGACGATCTACTCGAGTAAATATTATGAAATTGTCAAAAATGGCACTCTGACCCGCCATAGCTACAACCCGCTGATGATCGCCATGAACAAGAAAAGCTTCGAGCAGATCCCGGCGGAGCTGCGCGGCGAGGTGCTGGCCGCGGCAAAAGAGGCGACCGACTACGAACGCCTGCAGGCCGGTAAAAAAGAGCAGGAGGCCATTAAGAACCTCGAAGCGAAGGGCGTAACCTTCCGCGAAACCGATCGCCGCTATTTCTATCAGCAGGTGCAGCCGGTGTGGCAGGCATTCCTTGGCCAGTACCCGGATATGAAACCTATCGTTGATGAGATTACCGCCGCGGCGCCGGAGAGCCAGCAGTAGCGGGGAGCGTCGGCTCGCCCGCCCTTCGCGGCGAGCCTGTGATGATATCCATGACCTTACACAGAGAGTTCAAGATGGCTGATATCTCTATTAAAGCAAAGGATGAGTGCGTCGCGCTGGCGCTACTCGGCAGGCTAAGTCGATTTTTGACGACCCTGACCGCCTGGGCCGGGGCGCTGGTGCTGTTTATCAACGTGCTGGTGGTTTTCGCCTCCGTTATCTGGCGCTATGCGCTGCACTCCCCGATTCACTGGGCGGAAGAGGTAGCGCGGGCGCTGATGATTGCGCTGGTCTTTTTTGGCGTCGCAACGTCAACGGCAAGAGGGGGGCATATCGGCGTCGATTTGTTCCTGCGCTTTCTGCCGCAGCACGTTCGGCCGTACGTGGTGCACGCCAGCCGCTGGATCCTGTTCCTGGTTTCCGTCGGGCTGGTCGTCTCCAGCTATGACCTGGTTCAGGCCGCGCGGGTGCAGACCACCGAAACCGGTTTACCGCAGGTCATCTACGTGATCCCGGTGCTGATTGGCTCGCTGGTGATGATGGTCGCCGCGCTGGAGCTGGCCTTACGTGAACGCGCCAGGGTCGTGCTGCTCAGCGGCGCCGGGATCCTCGCGCTCGCCGCGCTTGGCTACGTCAAGCTGTCGCTGATGGCCGACCCGGCCAGCGCGGCGGCGGGGCTGATGCTTATCTGCTTCGTCCTCGGTATTCTCGCCGGCGTGCCGATCGCCTTCACCCTCGGCATGTCGGCGATGGTGTTCTTTATCTGCGATCCGTCGCTGCCGTTTGTCTTCTTCTCCCAGCAGGTTGCGGCCGGGGTCGATCACTTTGTCCTGCTGGCGATCCCCTTCTTTTTGCTCGCCGGCGCGGCGATGGAGATCAACGGCATGTCCACGCGCCTCGTGGAGCTTATCGTGCGGGGAATGGGGCGCTTTCGCGGCGGCTTAAACATGACCACCGTCCTGTCGATGGCTTTCTTCTCGGGCATTTCAGGCTCCAAGCTGGCGGACGTCGCCGCGGTGGGCGGCGTGCTGATGCCGGCGGTACGACGGGCGAAGCAGGACGGAGAGGAGGCTGCCGGCGTTTTCGCCGCCTCGGCGGTGATGGCAGAAACCATTCCACCGTGCGTAAACCTGATCGTGATGGGCTTTGTAGCCAATATCTCAATCGGGGCGCTGTTTATTGCCGGCCTGGTGCCCGCGGCCTGTCTGCTGGTGCTGCTGATGATTGCCGCCAACCGCTTTGGCGGCAAAATTAACGTCAGCGAGGCCTATCCCGTGCTGCGCCCGCGCGCTCAGCTCTATCTTGGCGCCGCCGTTGGGCTGGTGATGATCTTTATGATCGGCCGCGGCGTGATGATGGGGATCGCCACCTCAACCGAGATCTCCGCCTTTGCGGTGATCTACGCCATCGTGGTCGGCCGGCTGGCTTTTCGCGAGCTGACGTTTAAGGCCACGGTGAAGATGTTTATTGATATCGCCGCGATGTCCGGGGTGCTGCTGTTTATCGTCGCCTGCGCCACCAGCCTCTCCTATGCGCTGACCATACAGATGATCCCGCAGCAAATCGCCGGGCTGCTAGTCGGTATTGGCGTTGAGCAGGGGGCCTGGCTGTTCCTGCTGCTCACCATCGTGATTTTGATTATTTTCGGCGCGGTGCTGGAAGGCGCGCCGGCCCTGATTATCTTTGCCCCGATCCTGGTGCCGATTGCCGTGCAGCTTGGATTCAATCCGCTGCATTTCGGCATCATTATGATTCTGGCAATGGGCTTTGGGCTATTTTCACCGCCCATTGGGCTGGGCTTATATACCACCTGTGCCATCTGCGGCGTGGAGATGAAGCACGTGATCCGGCCGATGGCGAAATACCTGGCGGTGGTTCTGGTCGGCATCATTATCGTGGCGATGGTGCCACCGTTAACCACCTGGCTGCCGGGTCTGGCGGGTTACTAAGCGTTGCGTTAATCGAGTACAAGGTGGCGGCACCGTTGCTATGCCGCCGAAATAATTATCCGCAAGCTGAAATTGACTATGCCTGGGGGCAGGGACGTCCACGTTCCAAAATTGCCCGAGGCGATAAATATTATTTTCTGGTGCGATGAGTCTGAATAACAGGAGTCTGAAATGGGATTGTTAACGGCAAAAAAAGTATTTATTACCGGTGCTGAACAGGGTATTGGAAAAGAGACCGCAAGAAAATTAATTGAGGCGGGATGCGATATTTATATTCACTATTTCAGCGGCGAAGAGGGGCCCAAAGAGCTGATGGCGATTGCCGAACAAAAAGGGCGCAAAGCGGCCTGCGGCCGTGCCGATTTAACCGATGAGGCGGACGCCGCCCGCTGTGTGGCGGAGGCGGCAGAGTTTTTAGGCGGTATCGATATTTTGATCAACAACGTCGGCGGCATCATCGGGCGCAAGTGGCTCGGCGAGATTGACGCCCACTTCTGGCGGACCGTTATTGACGTCAATATGACCACCATGCTCAACGTGACCCAGCAGGCGCTGCCGTGGCTGAAGAGCGCCGCGAACGGCGCCAGCATCGTCAATCTGGCCTCGCTGGCCGGGCGCTCCGGCGGGCACTCGGGTTCGCTGGTCTACTCTACGACGAAAGGCGCGGTGCTGACGTGGACGCGATCGCTTGCCGCCGAGCTGGGGGAGTTTGGCATTCGGGTCAACGCGGTCGCCCCGGGCCTGATTCTGGGAACGCGTTTCCATAACCAGCACACCACCCAGGAATCTGCCGATCGCACGGTCCAGGAGATCCCGCTGGGCCGGGCGGGCACGCCGGAGGATGTCGCGAGAGCCATCTGTTTCCTTGCCTCCGAATACGATGGCTTTATTTCCGGGGCGACAATTGACATAAACGGCGGTATTTACCGGGCATAGCGGAAAGCCGGGCGGTTAACGCCGCCCGTATTACGAGAGCGTATTGATGATTAAATCCGATATTATCCATCCTGATTTACTCCAGGCGCTGGCGCTGTGCGGGCATAAGGCCAATATTCTTATTGCCGATGCTAATTATTCTATTTTGACCAACAGCGCAGCGCAGGCACGGATTGTGTACCTGAACTTTTCTCCCGGCTTAATTGGCAGCGTGACGATCCTGCAAAAAATTCTTGGCTATATTAGCGTTGAAAAAGCGACGCTGATGGCCAGCCCGCCCGAGTTTGATAACACTATTGCGCGCGAATATCGCCACGTTCTGACGCAGACGACCGAGCTTGAATATATTGAGCGCAACGCCTTTTACGCACAGGCAAAATCATCGGATACGCTGTTGGCCATCGCGTCTGGCGAAACCCGACGCTTTGCCAATATTCTGCTCACCGTCGGGCCGACGCTGGTATGAAAAAAGAGAAGCGCCCCGGGCGCTTCTCTTTTACCGCAACGGAACGCGCCTGCTTCAGGACGCGGGCGCCTCGCGTACCGATTGCCGACGGACCAGCGCGGGAGGGAACAGAAACTCGGCCGGCGAAAGCGTCGGGTTCTCTATCCGCTCAATTAACCGCTCGACCATCACCTCGGCCATCTCTGCCAGCGGCGGCATGATGGAGGTCAGCCCGGGATAAACCAGCCCGGAGAGCGGGATATTATCAATGCCGATAATCGAGATCTCCCCGGGGACGCTGATCCCGGCCTCGTGCAGGCCGGCCATCAGCCCAATGCCCAGCGCGTCGTTAATGGCGACCACCCCGTCAGGACGCTGCGACTGCTGGCAGATCTTTTTCGCCAGCGAGCGGCCCAGCTCGGTCATTTCCGTGTCGCCGTAGGCCGCCATGGTTTGCTCTTCGACAATCATCCCGTCGTAATAGAGACCGTGGCGGCGCACCGCGCTAAGAAAGCCTTCAATTTTGTGCGCCCGGCTGGAGGTCATGCCGGCGACGGTGGTAAAGATCAGGCGCCGACATCCGCGGGCGATAAGATGCTCGGCGGCCATGCGGCCTGCTTCGATGTTATCCATTGAGACGCTGTCGAGCGCCAGGCCGCCGGATTCAGCCCCGGTGGGCATCCGGCTGTCATAGTTGACCATCATCATGCCCTGCGCGGCGGCCTGGGCAAAATGCGGCTTTTCAATGTCGCAGGCGGCGACGATGATCCCGCGCACGCCGTGGGCAAACATATCGGCAATAAAGGCCTCTTCTTCTTCGATCTGCCGATAGGTATTGCCGATCAGCACCCGATAGAAGCGTTTTTTCGCCGCCAGATCCACTTCGCGCACCAGCGAGGCAAAGCTGGGGTTAACGATCGAAGGCACCAGCAGGCCGATCATTTTTGCCTGCCCCGTTTTTAGCTGCTGGGCGACCCGATTCGGCAGGTAGTTCAGCGCCTGCATGCTGTGCTGGATACGCGCCAGGGTTTCAACGCGCATCTGATCGGTGCGCCCGTTGAGCACGTTGGATACGGTACTCACCGACACGCCGGCGTGCTTTGCGACATCACGAATGTTTGCCATACATCTCCTTTGCAGCAATTTGTGAATGGCAGAGTCTTCGTCGCCTTCAGCATCGCTTTTTTGATGGGATTCATAAACTACAGCGGTTTAGTGTAACGTTACAGTTAGCGCTGTCAATGGCGTAATACCGCCGCTAAACCGGGGCGTTAGCCGGCTTTTTCGCGGCACTATCCCGCCGGGACGAGCGAGCGCTAGCCGCCGGCGAGGGAGGATTTAGCGCTGGCGAGCTGAAGCTGGCCGGGCGTGCGACCAAAGCGTTCGCGAAATACCTCGATAAAGGCGCTGACGTTGGCGTAGCCGCTGCGCGCGGCGACCTCAGCGATCGGCTCCCCCGCCAGCACCCACTGGAGCGACGTGACCACCTTCGCCTGCTGTCGCCACTGGCAAAAGCTCAGGCCGGTTTGTTCGCGGAACAGGCGGCTGAGAGAGCGAACGCTGAGGCCCCAGCGCTGGGCCAGCTGCGTCTGGGTCAGCGGGCTGTCCGGATGGGCGAGCAGCTGGTCGGCAACGTTACGCGCGCGGCGATCGGTCGGCAAAAGCAGCTGCAGCGGAAGCTCGACCGCATTGGCGATTTCAGCCGCCAGCAGCGACAGCAGGCTGGGCGAATAATCTGCAGGAAAGCCCGGCCGGGGACCGGCGCACAGGCGCTCCAGCAGGGCCTGAATGAAGCTATCGGTACCGTAGATCCCGGGCGTTAGCGGCAGCCCCGCGCCGGTCGATGCGTGAAGGTAGAGGCTTGTCCCGCTGAGCTGGCCCGGCACCTGGGCCCTGTGGCGAAGGCCGGCGGGAAACCATCCCACGGAGCCCGGCGTGACCGTCCACTGCGCCTGCTCGGTCTCAACGACCATGATGCCGCTTGTAAGCCAGTAGAACTGACCGCCGTCATGCTCGTGCCACTCGGTGACGTGGCCTCGCTGATAATCAAAGGTTTCGATGCGCATCATCATGGCTGATTGGCCGTATATCATGTCTGAATACGGTTATCGTACCACGGCCGCGATCCTCTAACCTTCATTCAACCCGGCGTTGCGCGACGACATACACCCATTAAGGAAGCAAATGAGCAAAGAAACCCAGATCGTTATTGATGCCCTGCGCGAAATCATTACGAACCCTCAGCATGAGGAGGAAAAGATTGCCCGCTATTTCTCCCCTGACTATCAGCAGCAGGTGGATGGCAAGCGCCTCGACTACCGAGGATTTGTCGGGCATATGGCGTTATTAAAAACGCTGACGAGCAGAATGAGCCTCTCGGTTTTGGCCATTGTCGGCGATGGGAATACGGTGTTCACTCATCACCATGTCAAAGTGGATAAAAAGAGCGGCCAGCGGAGCGAAATTGCGGTGATGGCGCGTTTTACCCTGGCATCCGGGCGCATCCTGCGCTGCGATGAGCTTACTCACCTTCTCGTTGGGGAACGGGAGGATCGCGATTTAGGCAGCCGCGGTTAGTGAGGCGGCCAGGGCGGCTTTTCATATTGCGTTTTGTATGAAGAGGGTATTTATCATGAAGCCTGAAATTGACTACGTATTTCATCATGTTGGCATACCTCTGCAGGATGGGGAGCAGAAGGGCGCGCTCGGGTCAAGGAAGCCTGTACCGCAAGTAAACATCACGTGCCTGGTGATTAACCGCAGATCGAAAGTCACGTGTCGAACATTGTGCCTTACCGCTTCTGAGCGGGAAGGGGTATAGTGACTCTCCTGTTTCAGCTTATAAATGTTACGCCTCGCCAATGAACCTCAATCGCTTTTGTTATCTTCTTCTCGGCTTAGCGGCGCTGGGCTGCTTATTTCTTCCCCATCCTTTGGCTATATGGTTCTTACTTGTTAACGCGCTGACGCTGGCGATTTATGGCGTCGATAAAATGGCGGCCCGCAGGGCCTGGCGCAGAGTCCCGGAAATGACGTTGCTTATTTTTGGGCTGGTGGGCGGATGGCCGGGGGCGATAGTGGGCCAGCAGCTCTTTCGCCATAAGACGCAAAAGCAGCCCTTTCGGCGTCATTTTTTTATCAGCGTAATATTGAACGTTGGGGTAATGGCGGTGATATATCGCGTCTTCCTGTTCTGATGCCAGCGAAGCATTCATGAATGCTGCTCATAATGCCTATCCTCCTGCCTGCCATTATCCGCAGGCACAAACCGGTTAACATGCGTCTATCTCATTATATTCGGACGGATCATCATGCTGAGTACACAGGCACGAACGCGGTCAGCGCCGGCTAAAAAACCACGCTTGCCTTAGTACTTATTCTCAGCCCATTAATGGCGGTCACGTCCTTATCAACCAACCCTTATCTCCCCGCCATGCCCGTCATGGCGCAAGATTAAGCCGTCCATGGGAAAATATTTAGAAATAAGAAATCATGAGATTGTTAGGTTTATAGCTCTGGCATATCTTCAAAGTGTGTTTCTACACTACAGGAATGAATATCATGTTTAAGCGTCGCACTCTTAAAACTGCACTGGCGGCGGTTATCTCTCTGGCGGTCCTCGCCTCACCGGTTTTTGCAAACCCAGGTAATGGTAATGGTGGTGGGCAAGGCAATGGTGGCGCTAATCACGGTAACAGTGGTAACCATGGCAACAGCGGAAAAAGTTCGGACCACGGGAATAAAGGTCAAAGTAACGAAAAATCTAATGAGGCTCATGGGAAGCGCAAGAACTACGGTAAACCAGACCATGTCGACGCCGATATCAGCTTCTCTCGTGCTCGCTCATATGCGGTAAATTATGGTCTTGTCGGCTATAAGGCGCTCCCGCCGGGTATCGCTAAAAATGTCGTGCGAGGTAAACCATTACCTCCAGGTATTGCAAAGAAAACATTACCAGTATCAATGATTAACGATTTGCCATATTACCCGGGCTACGAATGGCGAGCCGTTGGCGATGATTTGGTGCTTGTTGCTTTAAGCACGGCCATTGTGACTTCCATCATTAACGGTGTTTTCGATTAAGACATCCTGTTTCCGTAAGCCCCGCATCTGCGGGGCTTTTTTATGCCCCTGGTTCATTAATCATGTTCTTTGTCTGCTCCCGACACTCGCCTGCCTCTCGAAATATCCCCGACAGCGTTGAGCGAGGAGTGCATTGAGGCGTGGCGGCGCGTCTTACCGTTCAGTTCGCTAAAACGAACGTCTTCGTTTTGCAGGGTGATTCAGCTAAGGTAGAAAAAGAAGGGGTCAATCGCGGGGGCTAAAAGAAGGTAATGATGCTGATTTATGATGTATTTGGCCGACATATAGGGGTTCAGCGTGAAGGTGAGCGCTGGCTGATATTTCGTGCTGACCTGACGGAGCGAAAGTTTCCCCGCCTGTATGAAGTCATTATTCCCGACGATCTTACCGAAACCGAGATTCCCGGCTGGCTGGATGATATTTTTCACGAGGCCGCGACGGAAAAGCATCCCGAGGTGAGGCGGATTGAATAACACAGGCGGCGTCAGGCCCGTCGTGGGTTCAGTCCAGGCTACTATCTGTGATCGTGGCCGTGAATTCATGTAACAACATAACATGAGATCTGCCCGACATTTTTTATCAGACACTGTTTTTACACTGCGTGTCACTAATGTAATCGGTAACATGCGAACCATGGCTTCAATCAGAGATGTAGCAACTAAGGCGGGTGTTTCAACCGCCACCGTATCCCGGGTGATTAATAATCATGCGAGCGTTACCATGGAAACTCGCCGTGCAGTGCATGAGGCGATGGATTTTCTCTGTTACGTTCCAAACAGAAACGCCGTACAGCTCAGTGGAAAATGTTCTGGATTAATAGGTGTGGTGGTACCTAATTTGATTAACCCGCATTTTTGCGAGTTGCTGGCCTCTCTCGAAGAGGAGGCTCGCTACGTGGGGAAGTCTGTGCTGGTTAAAACTCATCAAAACCAACCTTTTCATGACAAGCAGCTGGTGAAAACGCTAGTCAGCATGGGAATTGAGGCGCTGATTTGGGTTCCAACTGAGGCGGAGTCTTCTTTGTCTGAGTGGTTGCTGAGCACCGGTATTCATACTGCCGTGGTGACACAAACCTCCCGTTTCTTTAATTCGGTTTCGAACAACCAGGAGCGTGGGGCCGAGACCATCGCCGAGCATTTTTTTGATATCGGTCGTACCCGACCCGGCTTTATCGGCCAGGATGGCGTGGACAATCGCAAGATGTCCGCTTTTTGTAAGAAAGCCGTCAGCTACGGTTATAAGGTCGAAAAACAGCATGGCTACTGGATACCAAAAGGTGATGGCGAAATTAACCGTGGGCATATCCACTCACTGGATAATATCGTTGATAACATTATCTCTCTTGAGAAAAGAATAAACTGTCTGTTTATTTATAACGATGTCGCTGCAAGTTATGTCATCGAAAGACTCAGGCTTAGAGGGGTTAATATTCCTGGGGATATCGCCGTGGCAAGTTTCGATAATACGATAATTGCACAAATGATGAATATTACCAGTATTGCTCAGCCCATTACTGAAATGGGCAAGCTGGCGTTTGAGTTAATCAACAGTACTGAAAAGAAAGAACATATTGACGCAATAGCATTAACTACCCGGCTTATTGTTCGTAGCAGCAGTCTGGATATGACAGTAACAAAAATATAGTTACGCACCTTTGGTTTAGCGGCTTTATTCACCTGGCGATTCAATGTAGTGCGGGAGGATTAGCAGCTAAAACACCAGGGGAAATATAGTGCCAGGAGTCAGTTTTACTTTTTTAATTGCCATCATTTTCATCCATTAACGAATGTCTGGCAGGGTGGGATAAAATGGGTGTTCCTTCTGCACCCATTTTAAAATGACCATTCGTCATGAAATAATGATGCTTATATCCCCGGTACCGGGGTGGCTCTGAATGCATTGAGCGTTCTGTCGATGGCAACCTGTGCATCACAACCAGAGTCCAGAATCGTGTTTTGCTGCGATTCTGCCTCTACCTTCACCATGACCACATCAAGTGACTGCAATGCATTGATCGTCAGCAAAGAGCCAACCTGTGCGTGGAAGCAGGAGTTCGCCGCCACGGTTTTCGTTTCAGAGGTTACAGTCGTGGGGACAATATGATTGTCCGAAATATAGTTCCCGTTGCCTGAGACAATACGCAATATGACAGGCCTGGCACCGGACGGCTTAATGTACTGTGCATCAATAGTTTCTGAGATATGGTTGGCAATAACTGAGTTATTATTCCCGCTAATATACAGCAGACCATATAGATCATCTAAACCATTATCGTAAGGTTGCATTGGCCCCCAGGGCTCACGCTCGCGTAAGAAATGATTCGCAGAAACCAGGTTTTCGGAGCTGTTATCATCGAGAACCAGCATTCCCGGATAAAATGAGTGGAGCCGATTACTGGTAATCGTAGAACGTACCACGCCGGAAAAATGGATACTGCTGGAACCCCGGGGGAATACGTTGTTTGCCGCCACTAACAGGCCACCAAAGTTTTGTGCATAAATTGAATAGCCTTTATATCCAGCACCTATCAGGTTGTCGGTGATTTTTGAAGCCTGTCCTGACCCCCTGAGTTCAATACAGTTGCCGCATTCGGCAATGAAGTTATTATGTATCGACAACGCATCGGCATGATAACTGGTCACTCCGTGTTCTAAATACACGATACCCATGCCGGTTATCCTGAATGAGTCCTGAGCACTTGCGATATAAATACCTGTTTTTCCATTGGTGTAGGTATTCTCTGGATCGTTGTGCCCTGAGCCATCATCGACAAAATGCAAACCGTCGATACAAAAATCAGCAAACTCAACCGAGCTGATACGTGGGTCTCCATCCCGTTGAACATAAAACGCAGCGCCCGTATATTCCTCATCCCCAGCGGTCGGAGAAAGATCTACCAGAATGCGGCTGCCTCCCGGCCACACTTCATGCCAGTTTGCTACGTCACTTTCTGGCGTATTAAAACGGATGCTCGAAGACGTGAAACCGTGGCCTGAGCCCATTATTTTAAGGCAACTGATGTCAACCACCACCTGAGTCGTCAGATGGTAATCTCCTGGTGGAATATAAATGACCGCGCCGGGTTTTCCTCCATCATTAATATCAACATCAGTTTGCCTTGCTTTAATGTTGGTGATGATACTGTTGATGACTTCGCCGATATCCTGATACGGATTGCCGATATTCCATTCTGTGACATCATAATAATTTTCGCTGGCCATTGTTTTAATACTCCGTAATGATTAATGTAAAGTCGATACCAACTCGCTGACTGAATATTCTTAAAAATTAATGTGCAGGTTGTCTGGTTGGTGTATCAGTAAATTCAGGTGCTTTATTTTGCCCGTTTTCCAGTTCGCGTTTTGCAAGATCGACTTTTATTTTTTCGATGAAGGCGTTATTTAGTTTGAAGTAACGCACCATAAATGCACTGATGAAATAGCTGACCATGGGTAATAACGAGAACATCATAATTATGCCCTGAATCGTCTGTGGATTTTGTTGCGGCTTATTGGCTATATAGCCGGTGTACGACAGGATCCAGGCAACGATCGCACCCGCTACCGCTAGCCCCATTTTCAGCATAAAAAGGTTGCCTGCGAAGGAGATACCGGTCAGGCGTTTACCAAACTTCCAGTCGCCGTAGTCGTCAACATCGGACATCATGGCCCACAGAATAGGACCTGACTGGATTAAATGCAGAATATTAATGATGATAAACAGTGTTAACAGCGGCGTTAGCGATGCCGGATCGACAAACCACAATGCGAACGACAGAATACCGAGAATGATATTAATAATGCGGAATAGCTTAATTTTATCGAAACGATCGGTTAGTGGTTTAGCAATGGCGCTGCCCAGCATATTGCAGGCCACGCCAAGTGCCAGAAAGAAAGTGATAAACCCGACTGAGGCGTGCATCACATAGCTGGCGTAATAGATAGTGACTGCACCGCGAATAAAGGCCGGAAAGACGTTTAGGAAGGTGATTGAAATCATCAGCACCCATTGGTCATTTTTGGCGATATCTTTCAGATCTCGCCATAGCGAGTCATTTGCTTTCACCGAAACAACGCGCTCCTTAATGCTGGAGAAGCAAAATAGAAACATTAAGGTGGCCGCTCCTCCCATGATCATCATCGTCATCTGGAAACCGGATGCGCGGTTTCCATCGCCCAACCAGTCGGTAAGGGGCAAGATAGCAGAAGAGACGATAAGCGTTGCCAGGCCGTTTAAGAAGAAGCGCCATGAAAGGCAGCCCATGCGCTCTTTTTGGTTAAGCGTAATCACACCCGCAACCGAGCAATAGGGAATATTTATCGCGGTGTAGATCATTGACATAACCAGGTAAGTAACCCAGGCATAGAGAATTTTTCCGTCCATACTCAGGTCTGGCGTAGTAAACATCACCGCAGCTCCCAGGCCAAACGGCAATGCCATCCACAGCAGCCATGGCCGGAATTTACCCCATCTGCTTTTGGTGCGGTCGCACACGGCGCCCATGAGCGGATCGATAAAAGCATCGAAAATACGGATGACCAGGAATAATGTTCCGACGACTCCGGCATCTAAGCCGTAGACATCGGTATAAAACCAGGTCAGATAAAGCGCCAGCACGCTCCAAATCATACAAGATCCTGCGTCACCCATGCCGTAGCCGACCTTCTCTCTCAGGCTCAGCTTTTCATAAGCGCTCTGCTTTTCAATAACTGAAGCAGACATAAGCACACCTCTTTATTGCACTGTCAGGAATACACAGCACCGGCCATTACAGCCTGCGCTAACGAAGATTAAAGATGGAGATGTTATCTATCCCACCATTATTTGGGGTTATTCTAAATCTGCAGGACAGCCCAGCCAGAAGCCTCACTTTTATTAAGCTTTTCTGATTAAACTCTTCACACTTACAAAGTGAGCCCACTATAAATGGTGATGAAAGAGAAAAATGTAAGCCAGGACACATGTCTTTTTGTTACATGAAACAATGACTAATGCTCTCATTTTATCTGAAAATTTGTTTGTCAAAGGGGATACGGACTTATCTATGTTCGCTGTCAGAACGATATTAGGGAGGAGGAACGGTGGATGTCCAATTCCATTATTGGAATAAATTATCTTCTTAGCGTGCTTTATCGTTCTATTGTTCCGCAAGCTGAACCTGGTATCGAATATGATCCAGTTATAATCAGAAATAGCCTGCCTGATGCTGCCTGGATAAGGAGGTTGCAGCGATACACAGCGCAACGTGATATTTAGCATCTCGGATATCCGGGCGGGGTGAATGTTAAACAGCCATGACCAATATCACCGACAGGATCCGTATGATGCGCCGCCTCGATTTCGAGTATGAAGCGCGCATCGCACAAACCTATGAAGAGCATGCCGAACTTCTGGAGGCTATCGAGCGCCGACAGGAGGAAAGGGCGGTCGAGTTGATTACCCTACATATCAAGGATGCCCACAATGGAGCCAGCACCATAACTTTGCGGTGCCGTAAAGCTCGCTCGCCTAAAGCCTTCGGAGTTTAAATAAGAGTCAATACGGTCTGAGGTCACACTTACTTCAAACCGTATGTAGAGCAGAACATGCCGGGCTTCGCTGTCGTCCATCCTGACGAGCTTACGTTGTCACCCACCGTGCTGTGGAACTCCGGCTTGGGACTGGCCGGCGCAGTACTTTGATTCGACTTATATCCACTTGAGACAGAACAGACTGGTTCCGTCTGCAGGTTTACAGTTTATACGCCCATTATGCGGGCCATAATGGCCTGATGTAGCCAGCGTGGTGTAGCCCAGATGAGAAATGCCATCGCCTTATTCCCCATACCCGGAACGACGCTCATTTTCCCGGCTTTAAGCGCCTGGATGCCTGCCAGCACGACAGGTTGAGGCGGCATCATTATCCCTTTTAAAGCGGGAGTCAGTTTCTGTTTGGCGGCTGCGGCGAACCCAGTGTCAGACATGCCCGGACATAGTGCGGTGACAGTGACACCCTCGCTTTTCAGCTCACTATGCAACGCTTCAGAAAACCGAAGAACATAAGCTTTCGCTGCAGAATAAACGGCAAAACTCTTTACTCCCTGATATGACAACAGACTGGCGACCATCAGAATAGATCCTTTACGTCTGGCACGCATATCTGCTGCAAAAAGCCGGGTTATTACCGTCAGGCTGGCGATGTCCAGATTGATCATGCCAAGCGAATCATCCACTGATTGATCCAAAAAGCTACCCTGTAACCCATGACCGGCATTATTAATTAAGATATCAACGATGATATTCCGCTCATGCAAGCGGTTGTGCAGCTCGCTGATGGCGGTAATATCGGAAAGATCCACCTGTTCAACGATTACGTCAATATTAAAACTCGCGCGTAGTTCATTAGCCAGCGACTCGAGCTTATCAAGTCGCCGGGCTACAAGGATAAGTGATTTTCCCTGAGCAGCATATTGACGCGCGAACTCTTCACCAAACCCGCCTGAAGCCCCAGTGATGAGTATCCATTCATTATTTTTTGTAGTCATATTAATTACTCCGTTCGTTATTTATGCAGCATGTCGAAAGCCGTTAAACTTATCAGGAGGTGCAGGTGATAAATTTTCAGAATTTAACAATTCCGATGTTTCGCTATTTTTGATAAAAATCATCGCTCATATAGTGCCTCCGATTGACGAATCAAAGTCCGATTCTTCGGCCACTACTAAGAGTGGGCCAAATGGGGAAAACAGACGCTGAATTTCTTCATTCGTTGAGGTCAGTATGACCGCAGATTTGTTTATTTCGTCGCTATATGCCATCTGTAATCTGACGCAGTCTGAATGCTGAAACATGACGCGGAGGGCTCGAGACTGAATACCCGGGACAAGAGAAATCAAGGTTTGGGAATAGCGCAACTGCACACTGCCCGCGAGTTCATTTAAGGTATCAGGGGCAACGCTAATAATAATAACATCCACTTCATCAATGACCGCCTGGTGATTGTCCTGGGTCCAGCAGGGAAATTCTCTTGCCAGCCTTTGGGCTCGCTCACTGTTTGCCGGGAACAGAAATACCTGGGCGTCAGGCGCTGCCTGAAAGAATCCTCTGATCAGTTTTTCGGTTAACGCATCAACGCCCAGAATGCCTATTCTTTTCATCCGTCCCCCGGTTATCAAAACGGTTATGTGATGCTATGAGTGGTAAAAGATTCGTCATGTCTTTCCGCGTTAGAACCCGGAACCTGGTTTATGAAGTCTTTGGCGCCGTTTCTGGTGGCTGCCAGCCTCCTCCGAGCGCTCTGAACGTAGCGACAGCGGCGCGGGCAGCTTCTGTCTGGGCCTGCGCACGGGCGTCGGAAGACTGTAAAAGGGTTTCATCGTTGTGAAGGACGTCTATCAGGCTGGCTGTTCCCTGCCGGAAAGCGATGAAAGACGACTGGCGGGCGCTGGCCAGGGCGGATTCACCTTTAATCAACGTTGCTGCCTGTATTTCACTATTGATCAGGGCGGAGAAGGCATTTTCGACATCTTCGGTGGCGCGTAGTACCGACAGGCGATAGGCGGCGAGGGCTTCCTGTTCCTGGCCCTTCGCCTGGTCTATCTGGGCGTTGATACGACCGAAATCGAAGAGCCGCCAGCGTAGACCGAGAACGCCAGCCGACTGGCTGGCATCTGCGGAAAAAAGGTTGCCGCTCGATACTGCCGTTGCGCTGCCGAGCAATGCGCTGAGCGAGAATTTTGGATAATACTCGCTGACCGCCACGCCGATGCGTGCGCTTGAGGCAGCGAGATGGCGTTCTGCCACGATAATGTCTGGCCTGCGGCGCAGCAGGTCGGCGGGTGTTCCCGTTGAGGTTATTTGCGGGGCCTGCGGAATGGCCCCTGGCAGTGCTAACTCAGTGCGATGGGTGCCGGGAGGCGTGCCGAGCATGACATCGAGAGCGTTCATCGCGGTATCAAGCCCTGTCCGGAGAACCGGCACGGTTGCCTGAACTTGTGCCAGCGCGCCTTCGGTCTGGCGAACCTGATACTCCGGAGCCAGCCCTTTAGCATGGAGGAGTTGTACCTTTTCCAGCAGCGCTTGCTGCGTACTGACCTGTTTGTCCACGATGGCCAGTCGGGTTTGTAATCCACGCAGGGTGATATAGATATCAGCCGTCTGGGCCGCGACGGCGAGACGGGTCGCGGCGACACCCGCTTCAGAGGCCTGGTAGTCAGCCAGTGCAGCCTGACGACCGCGGCGCAGACCACCAAATACGTCAATCTCCCAGCTTGCGTTGAGATCGGCTTCATAGCTGTTGCCGTAGCGATTATAATCCGGCGTTGCGCTGAGAACCTGACCCAACGGGGTTTCAGTCGACTGATACGCGCGCGTCGCTTGCCCGCTGATGTTTCCGGACGGCAACAACGCGGCAGTAGCCGCGCCCAGTCCGGCGCGGGCCTGGTCCATGCGGGCGGTCGCCTGGGCAAGATCGAGATTCTGCGCGAGGGCGTCTGAAACCAACTGACTTAGCAGGGGATCATCAAATCCGTCCCACCACACATTAAAACTGGCGGGTCGGGATGCACTTCTCTGCTCAACGGCAGACTGAGCCTGATAGTGCTCTGGAAGTGGCGTATCCGGGCGATGATAATCCGGCCCGACGGCACAGCTCGTCAGTAAGCCGCTCGTTACGGCCAGGACAAAAGTACGCGGAAGGAACATAATATGCCTTGAGTCAATTTTGATTTGTGACTACATTACCAAATGGTCACATGTTGTCAATCGAGGTCTTCTGAGCTAAGCTGAAAAAATGACTAAACATACACCTGTACATCCCCCACGGGGTCCTTCGGACCACAGCGTCCGCGACCAGATTGTTGAAGCCGCCACGGAGCACTTCGGGCATTTCGGCTACGAAAAAACCACCGTGTCCGATCTGGCGAAAGCCATCGGGTTTTCAAAAGCCTATATCTATAAATTTTTCGATTCCAAACAGGCTATTGGAGAAGTGATTTGTGCCAACAGGCTGGCGAAAGTCTCTGAGATTGTTAATAACGCGATCGCCGATGTGCCTACAGCGTCAGAAAAATTGAGGCGTCTATTTCAGGCCCTGACGGAAGCCGGCAGCGATCTGTTTTTCCACGATCGCAAACTTTATGACATTGCTGCCGTTGCTTCCCGGGAACGCTGGCCTTCCGCCAATGGACATCAGGAGCACCTGCGTCAGTTGATACAGCAAATCATTCAGGAAGGCCGGCAGTCAGGGGAGTTTGAACGAAAAACCCCGCTGGATGAGACCAGTGATGCCATCTGTCTGGTCATGCAGCCTTATATTTGCCCTGTACAACTGCAATTTAACCTCGATACCGCATCCTCTGCGGCCGTACTGCTGTCATCATTAATTCTAAGAAGTTTATCACCCTGATAGGTGACCATTGACTTATTTGGTCACATGAAAGAGTATGGGGATACTGTCCTGTTAAATGATTAAGGAACCCCATGCTCAGGTTCAAATTTGCCCCTCTTGCCGTATGCCTGTTACCGCTTGCTCTCGTGGCCTGCGGTGACTCTTCCGGCACTGACGATCCCCGTACTCAGCCTCCTCTGGTAAGGTCTGCGACCGTAATGAGTGCGGTGGATGTCTCCCGCGCGTTCACCGGCGTTGTTGTCGCCCGGGTGCAAAGCGATCTCGGTTTCAGAGTGCAGGGCAAAATCCTTGAACGCCTGGTCGATACCGGCCAGACCGTCAAGCGCGGCCAGCCGCTAATGCGCCTGGATCCCGTTGACCTGAGCCTGCAGGCACAGGCACAGCAGCAGGCCGTCACGGCTGCCCGAGCCCGCGCAAAACAAGCCACTGCGGATGAAGCGCGCTACCGCGGCCTGGTCGCAACGGGCGCCGTTTCTGCATCGGCCTACGACCAGATAAAGGCCGCCGCCGATACCGCCAAAGCTGAGCTCAGCGCGGCGCAGGCGCAGGCGAACGTGGCGCAAAACGCGACGGGCTACGCCGTGCTGCTGGCCGACGCCGACGGCGTGGTCATGGATACGCTGGCGGAGCCCGGCCAGGTGGTCAGCGCCGGTCAGGCGGTGGTTCGCCTGGCCAGAGCAGGCCAGCGCGAGGCCATCGTGCAGCTGCCAGAGACGCTACGTCCGGCCGTCGGAAGCGCGGCCATGGCAACGCTGTACGGCACGGACAAACAGCCGGTTCCGGCAAAGCTGCGCCTCCTTTCCGATGCCGCGGACTCCGTCACCCGTACCTTCGAAGCGAGATACGTGCTTGAAGGGGCGCTGGCGAGCGCGCCGCTGGGTTCGACCGTGACGCTGCATATTGCCGACGATAAATTACCGGGCCAGGTGATGCAGGTGCCACTCGCTGCCATCTACGATCCGGGCAAAGGGCCGGGGGTCTGGGAGATTTCAGGTCAGCCCGCCAAAGTCTCGTGGCGGCCTGTGCAGGTGCTGGGATTGGGTGATGATGTGGCGCAGGTCTCCGGTAACCTCCAGGCTGGTGAACTGGTGGTCGCTCTCGGGGCGCATTTGCTGCATGACGGTGAGGCCGTACGTACGGCCCAGGGCGATGCCAGCGTCGCCGGGAGTCGACCATGAGCGAGGGAAAATTCAATCTCTCAGCGCTGGCCGTTCGCGAGCGCTCAATTACGCTGTTCCTTATTATCCTGATTACCGTGGCCGGGATCCTGGCGTTCTTCGAGCTGGGGCGGGCAGAAGACCCCCCGTTTACCGTCAAGCAGATGACGATTATTTCTGCCTGGCCGGGCGCCACCGCGCAGGAGATGCAGGATCAGGTCGCGGAACCGCTGGAAAAGCGCATGCAGGAGCTCAAGTGGTATGACCGCACCGAAACTTACACCCGTCCCGGTCTGGCTTTTACCATGCTGTCACTGCAGGACAGCACGCCGCCTTCACAGGTGCAGGAAGAGTTCTATCAGGCGCGCAAGAAGCTCGGCGATGAGGCCCAAAACCTGCCGGCAGGCGTGATCGGGCCGATGGTCAATGACGAATTCTCCGACGTGACCTTCGCGCTCTTTGCGCTGAAGGCGAAAGGGGAGCCGCAGCGGCTGCTGGTCCGCGATGCGGAATCGTTGCGCCAGCGAATTTTGCACGTGCCGGGGGTCAAAAAGGTCAATATTATCGGCGAACAGGCCGAGCGCATCTTTGTCTCCTTCTCCCATGACCGGCTGGCGACGCTGGGCGTTTCGCCTCAGGATATTTTCTCCGCCCTCAACAGCCAGAACGTGCTGACGCCCGCCGGTTCGATTGATACCAAAGGGCCGCAGGTCTTTATCCGCCTGGATGGCGCCTTTGACAAGCTGGAGAAAATCCGCAAAACCCCCATTGTTGCCCAGGGCAGGACCCTGCAGCTATCGGACGTGGCAACCGTGGAGCGGGGCTACGAAGACCCGGCAACCTTCCTGATCCGCAACCAGGGTGAAGCGGCGCTGCTGCTGGGCATCGTGATGCGTGACGGCTGGAACGGTCTGGATCTGGGGAAGGCGCTGGATGCGGAAACGGCCAAAATCAATGAAAGTATGCCGCTCGGCATGACCCTGACCAAGGTGACCGACCAGTCCGTCAACATCAGCTCCGCCGTTGACGAGTTCATGATTAAATTCTTCGTCGCGCTGCTGGTGGTGATGGTGGTCTGTTTTGTCAGCATGGGCTGGCGCGTGGGCGTCGTGGTCGCCGCCGCCGTGCCGTTGACCCTGGCTATCGTTTTTGTGGTGATGGAGGCTTCCGGCAAAAACTTTGACCGTATCACCCTGGGCTCGCTGATCCTTGCGCTCGGGCTGCTGGTCGATGACGCCATTATCGCCATCGAAATGATGGTGGTGAAAATGGAAGAGGGCTACGACCGCATCAAAGCCTCGGCCTATGCCTGGAGCCACACCGCCGCCCCGATGCTCGCCGGTACGCTGGTCACCGCCGTCGGTTTCATGCCCAACGGTTTTGCCCAGTCCACCGCCGGGGAATATACCAGCAACATGTTCTGGATTGTCGGTATCGCCCTGATTGCTTCATGGATTGTGGCGGTGGTGTTTACGCCTTATCTGGGCGTGAAGATGCTGCCCAACATCAGGAAGGTTGAGGGCGGACACGCCGCTATCTACAACACCCTTCATTACAACCGCTTTCGCCGACTGCTGACCCGGGTTATCGCCCGCAAGTGGATGGTAGCCGGTACCGTGATTGCCGTCTTTACGCTGGCGATACTCGGCATGGGGCTGGTGAAAAAACAGTTTTTCCCCACCTCCGATCGCCCGGAAGTGCTGGTGGAAGTGCAGATGCCTTATGGCACATCCATTGAGCAGACCAGCGCCACGGCGGCGAAAATCGAAGCATGGCTGAGCAAGCAGAAAGAGGCAAAAATCGTCACCTCCTACATCGGTCAGGGGTCGCCGCGCTTCTTTCTGGCCATGGCGCCTGAGCTACCCGATCCCTCTTTTGCGAAAATTGTGGTGCTGACGGACAATCCGCAAGCACGCGAGGCGCTCAAGTTCAGACTGCGTGAAGCCGCGGCTGGCGGGCTGGCGCCTGAAGCGCGCCTGCGCGTGACCCAGCTGGTGTTTGGTCCGTATTCGCCCTATCCGGTGGCGTATCGTGTTATGGGGCCGGATCCCTCCACGCTGCGTGAAATTGCGGATAGGGTCGAAAAGGTGATGCAGGCCAGCCCGATGATGAGAACCGTCAACACCGACTGGGGCCCGCGGGTACCGGCGCTGCACTTCACGCTCGATCAGGATCGTCTGCAGGCGGTGGGGCTGACATCGAATGCGGCCGCGCAGCAGCTTCAGTTCCTGCTTTCAGGCATTCCGATCACCTCGGTACGGGAAGATATCCGTTCGGTGCAGGTCATGGGGCGCGCGGCGGGCGATATCCGGCTTGACCCGGCAAAAATAGCCGGCTTCACCCTGGTGGGTTCTGCCGGTCAGCGCGTTCCGCTGTCTCAGATCGGAGAGGTCGAGGTGCAAATGGAAGATCCGGTTATGCGCCGTCGCGATCGCACCCCAACCATTACCGTGAGGGGAGACATTGCCGAAAATCTGCAGCCGCCGGATGTTTCCACCGCCATCACCAAGGCGCTGCAGCCGGTCATCGATACGCTACCGTCCGGATACCGCATCGAGCAGGCGGGTTCAATTGAAGAGTCGGGGAAAGCCACCAAAGCGATGGTTCCGCTGTTCCCTATCATGATTGCCATCACGTTGTTAATTATCATCCTGCAGGTACGGTCGATGGCGGCGATGGTGATGGTCTTCCTCACCGCGCCGCTGGGGCTGATTGGGGTGGTGCCAACCCTGCTGCTCTTCAACCAGCCTTTTGGCATCAATACCCTGGTGGGGCTGATCGCGCTGTCGGGCATTCTGATGCGTAACACCCTGATCCTGATAGGGCAGATCCATCACAATGAGCAGGAGGGGCTGGCACCTTTCCATGCGGTGGTGGAGGCGACGGTGCAGCGTGCCCGGCCGGTGCTGCTAACGGCGATGGCCGCCATACTGGCGTTTATTCCGCTGACGCACTCGGTGTTCTGGGGAACGCTGGCCTATACCCTGATTGGCGGGACGTTTGGCGGCACCATCATTACGTTGGTGTTCCTGCCCGCGATGTATGCCATCTGGTTCAGGATACGTCCTGATGAACAGAAACCTGCGGAGCCGCTGGCTGCGGTTTGACCGTGACATACTAAAGGAAGGGCCGCCAGACTACATTCCGGCGGCCCTGAAAACGTGGACCGAATGATGAGGATTTTACGATGACTCTCATCATGATGCCGTTTTTGTTTTTGTGACATTTGTGCAGTCTGCACCTGAATTATGGTGCAGCGGTTACCCCTGCATAATCACGGGAAATACATCGTCTTCATGAAGAGTAAACGATAAAACCTTCTGGAGATTGACTTTTATAAGTTGATGCGCTGGAGGTTTATTACCTGGGGTTGTGATGATTGTTGTTTTTTAAGGGTTAACGTTTGTGCTCTGCTGAATGTCATCCGGAAATGATGGCAGGCCAATAACCATTAAACCTGCATTATTTAAATGCAATGTTTAAAATAGCATTTGCTGGCAAACATTGACCTGGAAGAATGGTATTATTGTAATTGATGTGTTGTATATAATAAAAGGTAAGCTATTAACCACTGTCGCCACTGGCAGTGGTTTTTTTTTCGGGTAAGGACCATCACAGCATAGCCCATGTTTTTATGGCAGTGATAATATAACGGCACTTCAGCGGTGTGTTGTTAAAAGAATTCATTTTTCTTTTTTAAGGGATAATTTAAATAAGTCATGCATTCATATTTTCTGAGAAATCTTATGACAAGAATCATCATAAAAGTTGAGGTTTATCAGTTGAAAGCAGAGCGGTTCATATGAAAATCAGGGATGTGTTAGAGGTATGCCTGGCCGGCTGAGGTACTAAATGCTGTGCAATTTATATTAAAATATAAAACCGCCAGTGCTTATGCTTGTTTTGTATTTAGGTGTCCGTTTTTTCTGTATTTATTCGGTGGGATGCCGTATTTTCTGGTGAAAGATCTGGTGAAGGATTGTTGTGACTCAAAGCCGTACTTTAGGGCCAGGCTTATTATTGGCTCTTCTGTTTTCAAAAGCAGATTCGCCGCATGTGACAATTTCATTTCTCTTATGAAGTTACCAATGTTTGTTCCGGTACAAGTATAAAACACTCTTTGCAGGTGCCATTTTGAATACCCGGATTTTTTTGCCAGAGTATCAATATCAAGACGATTTTCAATATTACCTTCTATCCATACAATCAGATCGTCTATTATTTCTTTTTTGTTTATCATGATTTTTCCTACTGGCTGAAGAGAAATTTTAAAATCTTTATTTCTCTTCAGTGAGTCTGGCCAATGCATTATAAATATTTACAGCAGTTTTAATTTTTCAACTAGCGTAAAAACATGTAACTATTTTGTTCATTGGTCACTGCGTTGTCAACCACGTTATAGCTTAAATAAGCTACTCATCACCAAAAAGCACCAGAAAAAATCATAATTGCATGAATTTATTATAAAATAATTTATTTTATTGCTATGTCCTGCGTTCCGGTTTTTTTGTTACCTTTGTCAGTTTGCTCACGCTTATCAGGCGAGTGATGGCCAATTTAACGGCTGAAATCACCGGCATACCTTTCACTTTATGAAGTCCGTGAACCGTATTTCTCGTGACGCTGACCGGCAGATGGTTAGTTCGGGGAGTCGTTCAGCTTCTAAAAAGCGATCTATATCTTCTTTTTCAGTATGTTAGTTTAGATCCCCGCAGTGGTGGTAGTACGGCCTGGATGTATTTCATGATACATGATAGCTTGTGACCTATAATCAATATGGTCACGCGATTTTCTCTGTGATGATGTGTAGGGTTAATTACCACATAGCGCACTTTAGAGTGTTGATTGTACCGGACACACCGCGACCGGGCCGTCGCCATGCAAGCGGCCTGGTAACAGGCCGGAACACTTGACCAGAACGGCGGCCGCTGGAGGTGTTTTAGTGAATGCCCTATATTTCCTGTACCCGATGAGCCAGAGGCAAATGAGGCCGGGTATATGCCGCCTCGAATGAGGCCCGAAACCTGCCTGTCGTTGTTTGGCAGCGACGAACGCCTGCTTTATCTGATACGGGAGTTAATTATGAAGATTCTTGTTGTGGGTGCCGGTGCAATCGGCGGTTACTACGGCGCGCGGCTCCTGCAGGCTGGTGCCGATGTCACTTTCCTGGTTAGACCCGGACGGGCCGCGATACTGGCATCTAACGGGTTGCAGGTTCGTAGCGAGTTGGGGGATTTCAACGGCCCTGTCGCGGCCCTCACTCGTGATGAGCTAACCCCCGTTTATGACCTGATTGTCCTGAGCTGCAAAGCCTACGACCTGGATGCTACGTTGCGTGACATCATTCCCGCCATGGGCATGAATACGGCCCTTCTGCCCTTTATCAATGGCATGTCAGTCTATGACCAACTGGATGCGCTCTTTGGTCCAGACCGCGTGCTGGGCGGTATCGCATACATTGCGGTCAAGCTGGATCAGGCTGGGGTCATACGGCATTTGGGCAATTCGGATGTTGTCATTGTTGGATCGCGAACACCCAAGGCTTCTGGCCCCGCCCGGCAATGTCTGAGCTTGTTGGCTCAATCGCCCGGCCTGCGTACGCTATCGCCGGATGTAAATCATGCGTTATGGAACAAGTGGATGATGCTTGCGGCTGGCGCGATGATGACCTGCCTCATGCGTGCTACGGTGGGGGACATTCTCGCCTCACGCGATGGCGAGTTCCTGATGCGGCAGGCGATAAGAGAGTGCTGCGCCGTTGCGACCGCCGAAAAGCAGGCGCCAACCGCCGACGAGGTCCTTGCTCTGGAGGCACGCCTGTTGGACCCTCGCTCGACCTGGGCTGCCTCCATGATGCGCGACATCAGTCAGAACGCATCGCGTCTGGAGGCGCAGGCCATCGTCGGTGACCTCATTGAGCGCGCCGAGCGCCATGGAATCGATCTCCCATTGACGCGCATTGCCTACTGCAACCTACAGGCCTACGAGCGCCAACACGCAACCACCTCGTAAAAGCCGAGGCGGACCGTATGTTGGGCTTCAAGCGGGTGCTACCGGCAACAACGCCTGCAATGGGAGCATCTCTTTGATTAAGAATAGCGTTGCATCGACCCGTTGAACTCACCGCGAGAAGCGGGCACTCCTTGCCATTCATTTATGCACTTAAGTTGTTGCTTAAAGGGCCAATGGGTTTTTAAATTTACATGACCCTGTCACTCGTTTATTCGTGGTTATGATCTCTGAGAAAAACAGTCAGGACGTCCTTGGGTGGGGTGACACCACTTTCTGAAAGTAGCCAACCTACAGCGCCGCGATGGTATGTCCCGTGAAATAGCACATGATTGAGCATATCGACCGCCTTCATCTCACCAGGTCCGCCATCGACAAATTGGAATTTAATTGTTTCAGCAAGGTCAGTGGGGGACATAGAATTGAGATGTTGAATATACCAGTCTGTACATTCCGTCATCTTTATCAGAAGTTCATCAGCAGAAGGGGTTTCTGGTGTGTTCAGTGCAGTATAGGAATGCTTCTGACCGGTAATGTTAGCTCTGAAGATCATATCAACCACATGTATGTGATTCATCAATCTGAGCGTCAGATGGCGTTTTTCTGCATTAGCAGACGCATCAATTCTTTTAATCGCTTGTAGAGTTTCAATATCTATCCAGCGCTTGTATCTAAACAGCGTAACTATCGTGTCAGTACCCATGCATCACCTCTTTTATCTATTTTATGATCATATCAGTAACATGTAGGGCTCTCTACTGGCTTCCGCTTCTGGCACGAAGCAGACAGACAGCAAGCCTGCTAGCTCTGCTGTAGGCTAAAAGCAGACGCCTTGTCTGAGAAAACGTGGGAGTCGACAGGCAACGTTCAAGTGACAATTTTCCCCGTGGCGATTCACTGTCTCTGGATCTGGCCGATATATTCCTCTAATCCCTTTGTCAGAGTATCGAAAACCAATTTGCAGCAGCGACTATTGCGCAGGTCTTCATGCATGACGAGCCATGTATCAAGATTTAAAGAAAAGAAATCTGGAAGTAACCTCTGTAGTGGACGATATCCATTTGCAAGCTGAACCTGACATATGCCAATGCCAGCACCGGCGCGAATAAGATTCAGCTGAGCCACGTCGCTGTCGGTGCGCATGGAAAAGGACTCTCGGTTTAACTGAGGGTATTTTTTCAATACCTTACGGATGAACGGCGTATTCTGATCGAAACCAACCAGTGCATGCTTCAGCAGATCTTCGGTACTTTCTGGAGTGCCATGCCGTGCGAGATAGGAAGTAGATGCATGTAGACCGAGTTCAATACTGCCAACGCACCGTGCAATAAGCTGCTCCTGTACTGGCGTCGTCATGCGCACAGCTATATCTGCTTCCCTATGCAATAAATCCTGAACCCGGTTGGAGAGAACTAATTCAATAGTTATTTGCGGGTGCGACTCCCTGAGCCGGGCAATGAGTGGCGGCAGTACTTCAACGCCGATGATGTCACTGGCGGAGACACGTACTACCCCACGAATGGACGTGCTGTTATGACTAAAGTTAGCGGCCGTGCGCTCCAGCGTATTAGCCGTGCTCTCCATCGCTTCTGCGTGAACCCTCAGTGCCAGAGCAGTATCAGTCGCCAGCAAACCAGTTTGCGAACGCGTGAACAGCACCTGGTCAAGGGCAGACTCCAGTGCAGCGATGTGTCGCCCTGCCGTTGGTTGCGTAATAGAAAGCATACGCGATGCGCCAGAAAGCGACCCTTCCCTTAGCACAGCCAAAAATGTCCGGTACCACTCCCATGGAATAGATGTATTCATACAAATTTGTATAGCCGCTCTATTATGATATGCAATTCCATTTATCTCTGCCTGTACGTACGCTGTCAATCTCAAATCAGCAAAGAGGCAAACACTATGGAAACCAGAGGGAAGGTCTTAATACTTGGGGCAACCGGCGGTATTGGTGGTGAAACTGCTCGCCGACTCATTCGGGAAAAATGGGACGTACGTGCGCTAAAGCGAGGACTTCATGGAAGCGAACAAAATGGTGACATCCAGTGGATAGGGGGCGATGCGCTCGACGCAGAGCAAGTCGCCGCTGCGGCAACAGACTGTAGCGTGATCGTTCACGCTGTCAATCCGCCTGGCTACCGAAACTGGAAGCATCTTGTATTGCCTATGCTGCGCAACACGATCGGCGCAGCAGAACGAAATGGCGCCTTAATCGTTCTTCCTGGTACCGTTTACAACTATGGTCCTGATGCCTTTCCGCTACTGCGAGAGGATGCTCAGCAGATGCCGGTCACAAAGAAAGGGGCGATCAGGGTACAAATGGAGAAAGAACTTGAGGCCTATACACAGCGTGGCGGACGGGTATTAATTGTCCGCGCGGGGGACTTTTTCGGTCCACACGCCTGCAATAACTGGTTTTCTCAGGGTTTGATCAAGCCCGGCAAGCTGCCAGGTGTAATTACCAACCCCGGTTCACCTGAAACAGGTCATCAGTGGGCTTATTTACCTGATATAGCAGAAACTATTGCTGCGTTGCTAGCTCGACGCAAGGAACTTGATCCCTTTGCGCGCTTCCATATGCAAGGTCATTGGGATCCCGATGGCAGAGAGATGGCAAGAGCGATTCAGCGCACCACCGCAAACTATGGAGGTGTTGCCAAAATACAATCATTTCCTTGGTGGTTCATGTACATGGCAGCACCTTTCAACCCAACCTTACGCGAACTTTTGGAGATGCGGTACCTGTGGCGCCAATCGGTCCGCCTGGACAATTCGAAACTCGTCAATTTTTTAGGTGCCGAGCCTCATACCCCTCTTGATGAAGCTGTCCAGATGACATTAGAGGGTCTCGGTTGTATCTAATCCTGGGGGCAGGTCACTCAGCGTGGGGGCTTCTATCCTGAACTGTGTATGACAGTTTGATGCCCTGGTTCAGCGGTAAGAACAGTGAGCTTAAGTGCGTTGGTTGCGGGGGAAAAAGTAACCCTGGCGTAACCCCGACGAGGCTTTTAAGGAGAGTGTTTTCTGTAACTATTTGAGGGATAATAGGAACATAACACAACACATATATACTTTGATAAATATAACTATTTTGTTGTTTTATTTTTATAAATGCCCCCTTTTGTGCCCCCACCTTGTTTTTCATGCGACTCGATGAGACTTTCATCGAGTCGTTAATCTCATCAAATTCTTCACGTATCGTGGAAATCTTCGCAGATCTCCATCCCCTCACAGCCGTGATCGGCTAAGAACAATATTACTTACGCCACGTCCTTTCAGCCACTGCACATCAATAGAGAAATCAACCAGAACCTGATCGACATCTGAGCCACATACGCCGGTACTGTAGCACATCGCCGGGTCAAACACCGTTAACGTTTTCATTCCAAACACATCGCATTCGAAAAATCATATATGTCCAGGCAAATTTTTTAGATACAAACAGCCTTACCGCTACCAGAGCAGTTTGCCGATGCCAGCTTACGGGCGATGGCCTGTACGTCGTCCTGTTGGCTTAACCAGGCCTGCTCAATCACCTGAGCGGCCCAAGAAGGAATATGCGGGGATAAGCGGTAGTGAACCCACTTGCCCTGTTTGCGATCCAGCAATAGACCACTTTCCCGGAGCATTGCCAGGTGGCGGGAGATCTTGGGCTGTGACTGTTCTAGCGCAGTGCAAAGGTCACACACGCACAGTTCTCCCATCTCTCTGAGGAGCAGTACGATCCCTAGACGAGTTTCATCGGAGAGGTTTTTGAAGAGCTGTAAGGAGAACAATGTCATTTTTTATTCCTTTTCAATCAGTTATTTATAATCAACATTACCAAATAAATAATATCACATATGGAAAATCTAATATGAACAAAATCTAAATCTTAAAGTAAGTACATCATAAACTATGAGCAACACGATGAGATTGGTATCTTTTTTGTAACGAGTTACTGAATAAAAATGCGCCACAGCTATTTACATGCTCTTTATAAGGTATTAATTTCAAGGAATTATCTCCGTAAGGGACTATGATATGACCACTACTGTAAATTTATCCAATACAGATGATCTCATGAACCATTTGCATTGGTTTCAACAAACAATTCAAAATCCGGCGGCAAAATCGCATCGTGGCGTAGCCATCAATTATTTGGATTTGAGTGAGCGAAGAGATTCATTTATTCGAGAATTAAAAAGTACGGCATCAAGCTGGGTATATTCAAAAAAAAGGTACAGTACAATTCTAAACAAAGAGTTGGAATCGAGGAACCAAGACGCCCAAAATGCAATAAGCTATCTTCATGAAGTAATGACACTGAAATTTAGAAAAGGCTGCCCACAAGGACAGTATGGTGAACTCTTATTATTTAATTTTATACAACACTTTTTTAAAGCAGCTCCGCTATTGAGAAAAATGCCAATAACGACAAATCCAGGATTAGAACGGCACGGCGCTGATGCTATACACTATCTTGACAATGGCAGTAATCAAATATTTTTTTTGGGGGAGTCAAAATGTTATGAATCAAAGTATAAATTTAACGAGGCACTTACTTCATCTGTAAACAGCATATTGAATTCAATTCAGAACATAGAAAATGAATTATTGCTTTATAGATATGATGATTTTATAGAGCCAGAGTTACAATCTATTGCAGACAATTTATTAAAAGGAAAATTAAAAGACCCCGTTTTTGAACTTGTTTGTCTGATTGTCTATGAAGAAAATAAAAACACAACGGCACCTAGCGCACCAGAGATAAGAAAAAAAATTGAGGAATGTGTAACGGATAGATGGAATAACGTAAATAAAAACTTATATTCTAACTTTAACATTGCATACATTAGCAGAATACATTACATCGTTTTCCCATCATGGTCGTTATCTAATCTATTAAGCAATTTCGAAGGATAAGTTATGAATGATAAGTCTGTAATTATGAATTTATTATCTTTCGAATTAAGGGATTTCGCAATTCGCCTAAATTTAATAGATGGCGAGAGGAAGAAATTAGATAGAGAGCTATTACTAAGTGCACTGAGATTTTTGAACAGAATTGCAAACAGTGCTATCGACGATGATAATAGACAGCTAGCAATGATAACTGTCTCTTTAATTTGGACGCATTGCCATGAGGAGGATAAAGATACTTTAAGACAGATCATATCCCCAACACTATCTTACATTGGGTTTTCACCCAGCAATAAAATGATGGATGAGTCATTAAAAAATCATGGTATTTACTCCTATTATGGAAGTTACTTTGATAAATTAAAAATTGTTGCAGATGAATTAAAAAACAAAATAACAATTAATGGCAATGATTATATCCTAACAGAATTCCAGCATGATCTTTGGGACGCGATAGATAATAACAAAATAATTGGTATTTCCGCTCCAACATCGGCAGGTAAATCATTTTTGTTGTACTTAAAGACAATTCAATTATTAGGAAAAGGTGCAACAAAAATTGTTTATGTTGTACCTACTTTAAGTTTAATAAGCCAAGTTACTACAGATCTTTCCAATCTCTTCAAAATCCATAAAATTAAAAAAATTGATATACTAAATTCATTTGAGGAAGGAAGAGAAAACTTTGTCTATGTGTTAACGCAAGAAAGGGCAATATCTGTTTTTTCACAAAAAAATATTGACAGCTTAGACTTGTTAATAGTTGATGAAATTCAGAATATAGAACGTGCAGACAACGATAATAATGACAGAGCGAAAATCCTCTATGATGTCTTAATGGATGTAAGAACTGATATACAAGTTGAAAAGATAATTCTCAGTGGCCCACGCTTGAAAAACATTGGTGGTTTGAGTTTTGATATCTTTGGTGAAATATCTGAAGAGAAAAAAACAGATGTGCCCCCAGTATTAAGTCTCACATACTCTGTATCACAAGAAAGCGATATATATTACATCAATCAGTACTCACCATTTTCATTACGGCCTATTTCGCTTCCAATAAATAATATAAACTTAATAAAAGGCATGGGAGCATCGCAATACAATTCAGCATTTAATTCTTATTTACATGGTATACTAAAAAAACTAAATGATGATAGCAATATAATCTTCTCACCAACAACAAGGCAAGCTCGAAAATCGGCAAAAGAATACTGCGAAGTTTCCCCTCTAATTTCCACTACTAAGTTAGAAAGTCTTTCATCATATCTTAAAAATTCCGTTCATAAGCACTATGAACTTGCAGAGTTTGTTAGCTATGGTATAGCCTACCACACTAGTAGAATTCCAATGCACGTCCGTAAAAGTATTGAACATGCTGTGTCAAAGTGCTACATAAAAAATCTCTTTTGCACTACAACATTAATGCAAGGTGTAAATCTACCAGCGAAAAATATAATCATAAGAAACCCTAATTTATTTGTGCGAAAAGGAGAAACTTCCGCGAAGTTATCCCCCTATGAATTTGCAAACCTAAGAGGAAGAGCTGGTCGGTTACTTACAGATTTTGTCGGCAGAACAATTGTCTTAGATGAAAACTCATTTGAATCGCATAGAGAAGAAAATGAGACATTATTCTCAAATGAATATAAAGAAATCAAGACAGGCTATCATGATTTGTACTTGAGAGATATTGATTACATTAATGAGAAATTAGATAATTCCTCTTTAGTATCTACAAATAACTCTAAGAGCATTATTACATATATCCGCCAAATGTGTTTCAGGCATGGGTCTGATGCCTTATCAAGATTAAATAACGTCGGTATATTTTTAGACGATTCATATGTTAAAAAAATCATCTCAGGTCTTGGGAATATTTCTGTACCTCGAGAAATTATTTTGCAAAATAGATACTGGGATCCATTTGATTTAAATGAATTATATCTATTCATTAAAAAAACTAATGTTTATATTCCATCCGCTATATTTAAGGTCGATCTGTGTAATATTTTCTTGTCATGGTTAAAAATAATGAGAGACCGTTTCAATTATTACTTCGAAAGATACATTGGCCAAATTCATGATGATAAATTTTTATTCGGAATAGCAAAAAGTGCTGAAGGATGGGTACGAGAGAATTCATTGAGTGAAATATTGGAGAGTAGATTCCCAACTTACAACAATGAATTGCATGAAAGTCTAGATAAAGAAATTGATAAATTAACGAAACATGTAAGCTTCGGATTGCCTATGTTACTGAAACCTGTTGCTGACATATGTGATAGCAGCAGCATCATCTCGCAAATAGAATTAGGTCTGTACAGCGAGATATCTCGATATCTAAGTGATAGAGGTGTTCCTAGGGAAACAGCCATTAAGATTAGAAAATTTCATACAGAGCGAAAATTGCAAAATCTGGAACTAGATAAAATAAAAAATGAGTTAAATGAATGGGAAATACAGCATATTTCTCATTTATTATAATACGAATTACGACTTATATGTGACCTACATTAAGTTATTTATCATATGGGAGTTATTCTTGACTCCCATTACCAAATAATTAGGTATAACCATCGTCATTCAGTTAATACGATCATACTCATATCGTTGATTCAACTTTCTTAATTATTCAAGGTATGGCAGTGATTTTACCAAGCTTATCCTATATCGAACACTGATAATATTCAGGGATAGAACAATAATAGCCTTATCTAAGCTCGGAGACTGTTTGTATTAAGTGTATTAGCCCTTAAAGTTATATTGCATCAAAACAGTTTCTGCTGCCGTACCAAGAAATGCACGAACAGTAGTAAAGAAAGGTTGCAACATATTGTTAGTGTCGCGGATAAGATAAGCATGAGCCAATGTTTGCATCCGTTGTTGAATTTCCACATCATTAATTGCAGTATCACCATCAGGGAATAGCTGTTCAGTTAATATTGTTATAACTTCAACCCTGAACTCTTGAAGTTTTGGTGTATTCAATTTCAATAAATCAATAGACTGTTCAGCTTTAGATCTTAATTCAGCAGGACATAGCTCCGACACCATAATATTCCCATTTGCGAAATCAAAAGAAAATAATGCAGGGAAGGCTGGAATATCATCAATCGGATTTAAAATAAGCTGAGTCCAGTCATGATTAGATTTATCTACATCGCAACAAAAAACAGGGTTAGTGTAGCGCCTATGCGCATCTACCACATATCGAGCATTACCACCGGTACAGCAACCTAAGAGATTTGGCCAGAAAAGTGAGTAATTAATATTGTCGTTTCGCTTTTCACCTGGTTCTGGGTTCTCCGGATAAAAATGTTCAACCCTAAAATCGTTAAGAGCACGCCCACCAGCATCTTTTAAATCAATTTCGCAATAGACACAGATCCCCCCTTGATCAGTAATTAGAGCATGTTTTACCTTTCGATTAGCTTCTGCGCCAGCATTGCGTGTGAAACCATTTTTCCAATCATCATCAGGATAAATACTTTTATACTCTAGTAGCTCATCTGGTTCATTACCCTTAAGGATTATTTTCATTTATTATTATCTCTTCTGTATTTACGCAAACGAACATCCATCTGCAATTGTCTAATAATGGGATCCCAATTACGCCCCCATTTTTCTACGTCTCCCCACAGTGTTATTGCTTCTTCAGTATCCCATTTATCTTCTTGGACTAATTCCTTATAGCGTTCCAGATTCTTAACTTGAGTAGCTTCATCTGGCCGTGAGTTTACCGCAAATATTTCTTCAAGCACCTGTTTCGCTTCAGCTCCGAGAGAGAACTCAGGTTCAGTGACGCTTAATAGTCCAGAAGTATCCGTCTTGAGAATTTTGATACATTCAGGAGGTACAGTGGTTACAACTTGTGGACTATGAGTAGTCAAAATTAATTGTAATCCGGGAAATACATCACGTAGTTTAAAAACAACCTGCTGCTGCCATTTAGGGTGAAGATGTAATTCTATTTCATCCACAAATACAACCCCATATCCTTTTAGCGCATCAACTCCTTTCTGTGGGTTGAGTAATACAAGTCTACGACTAATGTCACTCACCAGAGAGAAAAGTGCTTTTTCCCCTTGAGATAAAGCAGAGGCTGAAATAGAAATACCATTTTTATCCAGCATCAATCGCACAGACTCAGAACTTACATCTAATCTAATATTATCTATATCCAAGAAACAACTAATTGCATGTTTTACTATACGAACGGATTCAGGATCAGAATAAATAACTTTAGAATTAAGACGTTGAATTTCTCTAGCCTGCGTGTCAAGCTCTTTTTTTAGCTTGTTACTCAACTCAGACTCATTTTTTAATGATTCAGGGAGTAACTCATAAATTTTAAGTGTATTGTCATATACAGCTTTGTGTTCATTAAGAAGAATTAAATCATCATTTTTTTTCGAACCAGTACTGGCATCATGGATAACGAGCCAATCGATAAAATCTTTAAAGCTTCGATACTCATCAAAGCATTTATTATAAGCATCTAATTTATTGAATGTAGTTAGTTCACTACTATCATACTGCTCATTTTTTATTTCTTGAGAGCGTGAAACCGAATAATAAGCAAATAAAGGTAGGCAGGTAGTTTCTGTTGCCACGCTATCTACGTACTGATACATTAGCGCAAGGTTGCGAAACGCTGCTAGTTCACTGCGTTGATTTTCAACACTATTTTTGCTTTTATTAAGCTTGATGCAGAAATCTGTATTATCATCAAGATAAAGTGTCGAACTTATTTCACATGTTCTTGAAGTAGGGTGATTGTTAATCTCACTAGTTTCTATGTGCTTACCGGCACCACCTGTTCGGATGCCATTGACGATCCAAGATGCCATTTTCACCATGCCATCTAAGATGGTCGTTTTCCCACTTCCGTTTACACCAACGAAAACATTCAGATTAGGGTCAAGTTTTATACGACTGCGAAGTTTACGGATACCTCTAAAGTTAATAACATCAACATTACTGAAGTGCGGTCTTCTGTTACCCAACTGATTAACTATATTAGCTAACAGTTGTTTCTTTTTATTTTCATTCTGTTCTACAGAATAACGCCCGCTGCCATACCACTCAGCAACTTCATATTGATCGCCTAAATTTCCTCTTTCAGATCCGGCCAATTTTTCTGATGCAGTTCGTGTAATCTTATTTTTTTTGTTCTCAGTCATCGTTCCAATTTCCTGATATAATAGATTGGATAACTTTATCGGAATACTTTTTCCGCATACTGATGACAAACGTAGGTTCAATATTTGATGCCCAAGAAAGCAATCCCTGTAATTTCTTTGTTTCAACAAGATTTATTTTCTTTAAGCAATGCTGATGAATTAAAGCAGAAATCATTCGCTTACGCTGTCGACCTAAAGACAATCTTCCTTCATTAGTGATTGTCACGCCGGTAACATGCCTATTATGTGCCTTAGATGAAAATCGAGTTTTTGTCTGGTTTGTTGAAAATTTACCATTATAGGTATTTGTCAAAACATAAGTCACAAGATCTGGTATTTTGAACAAAACATCCTGTACATTTGTCGAGAAAAATAGGTCATCAGCATAACGCGTATAGGTAACGGATAATGATTCACAGATTTTATGTATAATATTATCAAATTCATACATGACAAAATTGGAAATTAAGGGCGAAGTGGGTGCCCCTACGCTAAGAATAAGACGACCAGTGCTGGTTTTACTAGGACTCCAGAATGTACACTGCCGAATAAATGATAGCTCTTTCACTGCCAGTGTGATTCGATGCCTCCGTAACTCTGCAACAAAAATATCAACATCTATACTATTGAAAAAATTATACAAATCCATTTTTAATAAATATGGATTGCTGGCGTGGGCCTTTGCATTCGTTTTTACACTCGAAGATACCCTATAAGCAGTCGCTGCATTATGCACGGGTAACAAGCTAACAAGATGTAGATTCAGGTCTCTTTGGAAGGCTTTCAGCATCGCGGCGGGGTGGGCTATTACTCGCTTCCCACCATTTCGCTTCGGAATACTGTAGACTTTGTACATTTTTGGACCAGATCGCGTGATTAAAGCAAGGTTATGTCCGATGCATGCAACTCTTTGTTCCGTGCTTAATTCGCCAACGGATGGCACAGTGGTTTGGAGCCAAGCATCAACGAATGGCGACGTTACAAAAAAATTTGTTATTTTTTTCATTAGCCTACGCCTATATACATGCCCCTGAACGGGGCATGTGAGTACTCTTTACTGAAGGAAGCGAAAGTCTCGCAACCTGAGTGAGGAACGAGCTCTGGTTGCGAGACTTTCGCAACCAAAATGACGTTCAATAAGTTTGAGTCTGGCTAAACGCCCGACTAGCCCGATGAATTGAGCCTAAGCTAAAGAGTACTGCTATGGTATCAGCCATGCTTAAGGTTAACAATGCCCATCCCTACTAGCGATTTCTCGGCTTAATCACTACGGTGACAGCATATTTCGTACATTAACGGTCTACTTTCCTTTCACCAGACGAGAGTTTGTCAGTCCAATGAGATCATGGTTTCCAATTCTGTCAGTATTATCAGCATACCACTGCATCATCTCTCTCCTGCCTTCCAAATACAACGCATGGTTATACGTCCCACGAATCGCATTCTTATCAACGTGAGCCAGCTGGGTTTCAATCCACGCTGTATTGAACCCTTCCTCATGCAAAATCGTACTCATCGTGTGTCGGAAACCATGCCCCGTTACCTTCCCCGTATATCCAATCCGCTTGAACACCTGATTTATACTCGCTTCGCTCATCGTTTTGCGGGGATCATTCCTCCCAGGAAACACCAGAGGATATTGCCCAGACATCACTTTGAGCTGCTGTACGATCTCTAGTGCTTGGGTAGAGAGGGGCACCAGGTGAGGCCGTTTCATCTTCATGCGCTCTGCAGGTATTTCCCACACCGCTTTTTCAAGATCAAACTCACTCCAGAAAGCACCTCGAAGCTCGCCGGTGCGAACTCCCGTAAGGATCAGCAACCGAGCGGCAAGAACAACTAGCGGGCTTCCTGTATAGCTGGATAGGGCTTTAAAGAAGTCTGGTAACTCTTCAACAGTCAGGAAGGGGTAATGCTTCGATTCATGCCCTGACATCGCGCTGGTAAGATCCGCAGCAGGATTGTATTCCGCACGACCGGTAACTATGGCGTAACGAAAGACTTCGCTGCAGCGCTGGCGTACCTTCTTGGCCTTCTCTGTCGCGCCACGGCTTTCCATTCGACGCAGCACATTAAGCAGAACCAGCGGTTTGATTTCATTCACCGGCTGTTGGCCAATATAGGGGAAAATATCTTTATTGAAGGCTTCGATAATGTCCGAGGCATAGCCTTCTGACCACCGGCTCACCTTCGTTCCGTGCCATTCAAGCGCCACTGCCTGAAACGTATTATTGAGCTGCACATCTCGAACCAGCTTTTCTTCTTTCTTGGCAAACGATGGATCGATACCCTCGGCCAGTTTTTTCTTGGCTTCATCACGTAGCGCCCTCGCTTGTGCGAGAGACACTGCTGGATAAACACCAAAAGCCATACGCTTCTCTTTTCCATTGAAGCGATATTTCATTCGCCAGTATCGAGAACCAGAGGGCACAACCTCAAGATACAAACCAGCACCATCTGCCAGCTTGTAGGCTTTCTCTCTGGGTTTAGCAGCGTCTACCTGTCGTGCATTTAGCTTCATTGGGGGCATCTCCCTGGACCGAACATAGAATGCCCCCACTTATGCCCCCAACTGTAACTTGATTCCGGTTGAGTCCAGTTGATAACAGGAGATAAAATACGGGCTTGAAGCCGCATTTTACGGGCTTTAAGGTGATTTCGGTAGACTTGGGAATAGTTTGAGATGGTGCCGATAATAGGAGTCGAACCTACGACCTTCGCATTACGAATGCGCTGCTCTACCAACTGAGCTATATCGGCCCTGAAGAGGACGCGTTCACCGGAGTGAATCACGGGGTAAAAGGTTAAAACTAAGTGGGTGATGCGTCAATGGCCTTATGAATCAACCGGCTACTTTTGCATCACCCGTCTGGCTTTAAGCACGAATGGTATCGTCGCCGAAACCAATCCACTTATAGGTCGTCAACGCTTCAAGGCCCATCGGGCCGCGCGCGTGCAGCTTCTGGGTGCTGACCGCCACCTCCGCGCCGAGACCAAACTGGCCGCCGTCGGTGAAGCGGGTGGAGGCATTCACGTACACCGCAGAAGAGTCCACCTCGTTGATAAAACGATTCGCGTGGCTCAGGGTGCGGGTGAGGATGGCATCCGAGTGCTGGGTACCGTGCTGGCGGATATGCGCAATGGCGTCGTCGAGGTCGGCAACGACTTTGACGTTCAGATCCAGCGACAGAAACTCGTCGTCGTACTGCTCGGCCTTCACCGGCTCTACGCTCGCCGGGCCGTTCTGCAGTACCGGCAGCGAGCGCGCGTCAGCGTGCAGCGTCACGCCGCTTTCCGCCATCTGCTTGCTCAGCGCAGGCAGGAAACGCCCGGCGATGTTCTCATGCACCAGCAGGGTTTCGACGGTGTTGCAGGTGCTTGGCCGCTGGGTTTTAGCGTTGACGAGGATCTTCAGCGCCGGCTCAATCTCGGCGGACTCATCAACAAAGATATGGCACACGCCAATGCCGCCGGTGATGACCGGGATCGTTGACTGCTCGCGGCACAGCTTGTGCAGGCCCGCGCCGCCGCGAGGGATCAGCATATCGATATACTTATCCATCTTCAGCAGCTCGCCGACCAGCGCCCGGTCTGGGCTCTCAATCGCCTGGACCGCAGCGGCCGGCAGGCCACACTCTTCCAGCGCCAGCTGGATGACCTTCACCGTCGCGGCGTTGGTACGCCAGGTTTCTTTCCCGCCGCGCAGAATCGCCGCGTTGCCGGTTTTCAGGCACAGGGAGGCGACGTCGACGGTGACGTTTGGGCGCGCTTCGTAGATAACGCCGATGACGCCCAGCGGAACGCGACGGCGTTCAATACGCAGGCCGCTGTCGAGCAGCCCGCCGTCGATGACCTGACCCACCGGATCGGCCAGGCTGCACACCTGGCGAACGTCGTTGGCTATCCCGTCGAGGCGCGCCGGCGTGAGCGCCAGGCGATCGAGCATGGCTTCGCTCAGGCCGTTGGCGCGAGCTTCCGCCAGATCCTCGGTGTTAGCCTGCAGAATAGTCTCGGTCTCGGCCTGCAGATAGTCGGCAATCTTCTCCAGCACCCGGTTCTTTTCGCGGCTGGAAAGCAGCGCGAGTTTGTAAGAGGCCGCCTTGGCAGCTATGCCCATTTGTTCCAGCATTTTCAGCTCCTTAACGGATAATCATATCGTCACGATGGACGGCGACCGGGCCATACTCATAGCCGAGGATCGCGTCAATCTGCTGCGAGTGCTGGCCGGCAATCAGGCGCAGCGCATCGCTGTTGTAACGGCTTACGCCGTGAGCAATGTCGCGGCCGTCGCTATTGCGGATGCGGATAACTTCGCCGCGCGAGAAGTTGCCGGTCACGACTTTAATACCTTTCGGCAGCAGCGAGCTGCCTCGTTCCAGAATCGCCTGCACCGCACCGGCATCGACGGTGAGTTCTCCCGCCGGCGGGGCGCCGAAAATCCAGCGCTTGCGGTTCTCCAGCGGCGACTCCTGCGCGTGAAAACGCGTACCGACCGATACGCCCTGCATCACGTCGCCAATTACCCCAGGACGGCTGCCCGCGGCAATGATGGTATCGATGCCCGCACGGCAGGCGACGTCGGCGGCCTGCAGCTTGGTGCCCATCCCGCCGGTGCCGAGTCCGGAAACGCTATCGCCGGCAATTGCGCGCAGGGCGTCGTCAATACCGTGCACGTCCGTAATGAGCTCGGCCTGCGGATTATTGCGCGGGTCGGCGGTGAACAGGCCCTGCTGATCCGTCAGCAGCAGCAGCTTATCTGCGCCGGCAAGAATAGCGGCCAGCGCCGAAAGATTATCGTTATCGCCGACTTTAATCTCGGCGGTGGCCACGGCGTCATTTTCATTAATGACCGGCACGATGTTGTTATCCAGCAGGGCGCGCAGGGTGTCGCGGGCGTTAAGGAAACGCTCGCGGTCTTCCATATCCGCGCGGGTCAGCAGCATCTGGCCGACGTGGATACCATAAATGGAAAACAGCTGTTCCCACAGCTGGATCAAACGGCTCTGTCCTACCGCCGCCAGCAGCTGTTTCGACGCAATCGTCGCGGGAAGTTCCGGGTAGCCGAGGTGTTCACGACCGGCGGCGATGGCCCCGGAGGTCACAATAACAATGCGGTGGCCCATGGCGTGCAGCTGCGCGCACTGGCGCACTAATTCGACGATATGGGCGCGGTTCAGGCGGCGGGATCCGCCCGTTAAAACACTGGTGCCCAGTTTTACCACCAGCGTCTGGCTATCACTCATGATTCTCTGCCGTTCAAAAGGAATATCGATATCGAGGTGATGTTGTAACAGGACTCAGGCCGCTTGCCAACCGCGGCGTTTTTAGCGCGCCGTTTTATTGCGCGGGATCGGGCATTCTGGAGAGGGATGATGACAATTTTATGACGGATACATTTAAATACCCTTTTTTATAAAAAGTTCCACATTGTCATAAATTTTTAATACTGGAGCGTTAAAAAACCTCCTGTTTTCACGGGGCGTTCGCCCGGAATTGATTAGCGCGTATAAATAAATCACCAGGACTGAATAATGAAAAAGAGCTCACTGGCATTAATGATGATGGGTCTTATTGCTTCTTCGGCTACCCAGGCAGCTGAAGTTTTCAACAAAAACGGCAATAAGCTGGACGTGTACGGCAAAGTCAAAGCGATGCACTATTTTAGCGACTATGACAGCAAGGACGGCGACCAGACCTACGTTCGTTTCGGCATCAAAGGCGAAACCCAGATTAACGACCAGCTGACCGGCTACGGTCGCTGGGAATCCGAATTCTCCGGCAACAAAACCGAAAGCGACTCTTCCCAGAAGACTCGTCTGGCGTTTGCTGGCGTAAAACTGAAGGACTTCGGCTCCTTCGACTACGGCCGTAACCTCGGCGCGCTGTACGACGTTGAAGCCTGGACCGATATGTTCCCGGAATTCGGCGGCGACTCTTCCGCACAGACCGATAACTTCATGACCAAGCGCTCCAGCGGCCTGGCAACCTACCGCAATACCGACTTCTTCGGCGTGGTTGATGGTCTGGATCTGACCCTCCAGTATCAGGGTAAAAACGAAGGTCGCGAAGCCAAGAAACAGAACGGCGACGGCTTCGGCACATCTTTAAGCTATGACTTCGGCGGCAGCGATTTCGCCATCAGCGCAGCCTACACCAGCTCTGACCGTACTGACGCGCAGAACCAGCTGGCGCGCGGCGTGGGTAAAAAAGCGGAAGCCTGGGCTACCGGCCTGAAATATGACGCCAACAATATCTACCTGGCGACCATGTATTCTGAAACCCGCAAAATGACCCCGATCAGCGGCGGTTTTGCGACGAAAGCGCAGAACTTTGAAGCGGTGGCACAGTACCAGTTCGACTTCGGCCTGCGTCCGTCCCTGGGCTACGTGCTGTCTAAAGGTAAGGATATCGAAGGCGTGGGTAGCGAAGACCTGGTCAACTATATCGACGTCGGCCTGACCTACTACTTCAACAAAAACATGAACGCCTTCGTTGATTATAAAATCAACCAGCTGAAGAGCGATAACAAGCTGGCGATCAACGATGACGACATCGTTGCCCTGGGCATGACCTACCAGTTCTGATTATCCTGACCCCCGGCCAGCGAGCGCTGCCGGTAGAGGGTAAAAAAGCCGCTGCGTTTTGCGCAGCGGCTTTTTCTTATTCGGCATTAGCGGTTTTTAGCCAGGTGCCGGCGATCGTCGTTCATCGTTATCTGGGCGTTATACTCTTTCGGCAGGCGGCGCGCCTGGTAGAAAGCCGACTTCCAGTACGGATTGTCCAGCGAGGAGCGCATTACGCCCTGGCTTGCCGAGGCGTGGAGAAAATCGTGGTTGGTGTCGTAGAAGCCGACGTGCATGCCGCCGTTGATGCGGAAGAACACGAGGTCGCCAGGGCGCAGCTGCTGTGGCTTGACCCGCTCGCCCATTCGCAGCAGCTCTTTGGTCGTGACCCTGTCCATCGGCAGGTTGAAGCGATCCTTCAGCGTGCGCCAGACGAAGCCGGAGCAGTCGACTCCGCTTTGATCGGTGCCGCCCCATTCATAGGGCGTTCCGTGCCAGGTATGCATCTGATCGTGCAGCGCGGCGAGGACCGGGATCAGGTCATCTGAACCACCGTCGATGGGGGCATATTCATGGTGGGCCGCGGTTTTCGGGTGCTTAGCCGGGGATGAACATCCTGCCAAAATCAAAAAAGGAACAAATAATAAGGCGTGCACAAGCTTTGGCGTCATATCATTATTTTCATAGTGAGCTATAGAACGGAATTATTTATAGCGTATTCACCATATTGCCAGAATGGGATTAGCTGATATTTACGAAACCTTACGTTAGGCGCGCGCATAATTTGTCATACCGGCGGTGCAGGAAATATTGGCGTTAACATTTTCAATCTCATTTATTAATAAATAATTTCACTATTCAACAATATTTCATGGAAACTTTGCGGGCGCGATGATTGCGGCTGGCGGCAAGGTGAAAGATCCTCATCATCCCGGCATTGCGCCGCCGGGCCGCCCTCCAGTACTTTTGTGGCCTAAAAAGAGAGAACGGGCGGGTCTATGCATCTGGATTTTCGCCAACTGCGCAACTTTGTGGCGTTGGTTGAGTACGGCACCTTTAATCGTGCGGCGGAGGCGGTGTGCCTGTCGCAATCGGCCTTCAGCCGCAGCATTCAGGCGCTTGAGCAGAGCGTTGGTCATCCGCTATTCGACCGCCAGAGCAGGCTACCGACGCTCACGCTGCACGGGCAAAAGCTGCTGCCGTACGCCCGGCGGTTTCAGGAGCTGAACGTCGAGCTCAGCAGCCAGCTGCGGGAGGCGGATGATGCGCAAAACGGCGAGGTCGCGTTTGGCTGCGGCCCGGCGCCCTCCGCGCGGCTGATCCCGGCCGCCGTTGGCGAGTTTCACCGTCTGCTGCCTCAGGTGCGGGTGCGCTTTCAGATTGATAACTGGTTTGCCCTGCATCATGCGCTCACCACCCAGCAGTATCCTTTTGTGGTGGCCGACAGCTGGCAGGCCGAACTGGATCCGCAGCTGCGGGTCCAGCCGCTCAGCCCCCAGCGCTGCTTCTTCGTTTGCCACGCCGATCATCCGCTGGCAAAGCGGGGCCCGGTCTCTATCCAGGAGATGCTGCGCTATCCTTTTGCCGCGCCGTACTTGCCGCCCGGGGTGCGCAAAGTGCTAGCGACCCTCAGCCAGCAGCAGGACTTTGCCCCGGCGATTCAGTGCGACCATATCTACGCGCTGCTCTCAACTCTGGCGCATACCGACGCGATAAGCTTCGCCAGCGAAGACGGCTTCGCGCTGTGCCAGCACAGCCACCGGCTGGTCAAGCTCGAGCTAAGCGACCTGCCGGACGAGTGGCGGCTGATGCAGACCCGGTTTGCGATTATCTCCCCGGTTCACGCCGCGCAGCCGCCGCTGGTGGCAAAGCTGATAGAGGTTATCCTGCACGCCGACCGCCAGCATCAGCTGCAGCTCCTGGCCCGGGAGGAGAGGGGCTAAGCGCCGTTTAGCGCCTGGCCTTTGGCATCGTACTGCGGCCAGCGCTTTTCCAGGCCCTGCGTTTTTAGCGCCCGTTCGACAAACTGCCCGTCCGCCCACTGGCCGACGTCAAAAGCGCTGCGGATCAGGCGGCCGGATTGCGCCTGCCCGACGCTGCTGCTAAAGCTGTCGGTGAGGAACGGGTCGATGCGCGGGGAGGTGGTGAAGTTAAGATCCTGCGGCTGCAGCTCCTCCAGGAACAGCGCCTGCGGGATCTGGCTCTGCTGCGCCATCTCTGCCGCCCAGGCGTCCCGGTTGGCCGGGTCGCTGATTTCAGCGGCGTTCTTCACCAGCACGTCGATAATCTGCTGGGTGGCCTGCGGCCAGGCCGCAATAAAGTTCTGGGTCCCGAGGAAGCCCGCCTGGGTGGTGTTCTGGCGGCCGGAATCGCCGCTCTTCACCACCACCGCTATTTTATCTCCGCGCAGCGCCAGCAGCGAGACGCCGCCCCACACCGCATCGACGCGGCCGGCCGCCAGCGCGGCTTTGCCGGCGCTCCAGTCGAGATTAATCACCTGCATGCTGCGCTCGTTGAGGCCGACGGTTTGGAGGGCGCGATCGAAGGCCAGCTGGTCCGCCGTACCGCGATAGACGGCCACCCGTTTGCCCTTCAGGTCGGCGAGCGTTTTAATCCCCGAGGCGGTGGTGGCCGCGAGGTAAGATTCGGAGCCGCGGCTGCCCAACAGCAGGCGCGTTGGGAGTCCGTTAGCTTTGCCGATAATCGCCGCGAGGTCGCCGAGGTAGACAAAATCAAGCTGCCGGTTGGCCAGCGCTTCATTCACCGCCGGGCCTGCGCCTTTGAAAAACTGCCACTGCACCTCCACGCCCTGCGGCTTAAACACCGCTTCCAGCTGATGGCGGATAAACGCCATGCCGACGGGCCCTTCGATAAACGGCTTGCTGCCCGCGCTTTGATCCGGCACGCCGATGCGGATGGTGCGCAGCTCCTCGCCCTGCGCGCCGGCCAGCAGGCCCACGGCGGCAACCAGCGCCAGTAAGGTACGGCTAAAAAATGCTTTCATCATAAGTTGTTGCTCCCCTGAGTTTTTTTCTCACCCTAAAGAGCCGAAGGGCCGGGTGTTAAATGCTTTTATGCGCAGAGCAAAGCTGAAAAAAAGCTAAACCAGGGGCCGCGTGCCCGGCAGGCTGAAATGCATTTGCTGCATCGGGATTATTCGCCTAACGCAATGGCGGCGGGGCGCAAGGAACGTTTTTATAGCGGCATACCTTCAGCAAAAGTGGACCGATATGTCGCAGACGATCTTAAGAACAGGCGCCCCGCGCAGGCCGACATTCAGGCTAAACGGCTGGCCGTGGCTGCTGCCCGCGCTGCTGCTGCTGCTGTGGTACCTCGCCGCCCGCGAAGGCTGGATGGCGGAGCAGATCCTGCCCGCGCCGTCGGTCGTGGCCGATACCGCGCTGTCGCTGCTGAGCGGCGATCTGCTGGCGCAGTGGGGATTCAGCCTCCGGCATCTGGCTCTCGGCCTGCTGCTGGGGGCCGTGGCCGGAACGCTGCTCGGGGCGCTGTTCGGCCTGGTTCCGTCCGCCGCCCAGCGCATCGAGCCGCTGTTTTACGCCCTGGCGCAAATTCCGACGCTGGGCTGGATCCCGCTGTTTATGGTGATCTTCGGCATCGATAACGGCCTGAAGCTGGCGGTTATCGTTAAAACCACCGTGGTGCCGATGACCATCAACACCCAGCAGGCGGTCAGCGGCGTACCGCTGACGCTGAGCGAAGCGGCAAGGGTCATGAACTTCTCCCGCTGGCAGCGGCTGCGCTGGCTGGTGATCCCGGCGAGCCTGCCGGGCTGGTTTACCGGCCTGCGACTGGCGCTTTCGCAGGCTTGGGTATCGCTGATCGTCGTTGAGCTGCTGGCTTCTTCCGAAGGGATTGGCTACCTGATGGTCTGGGGCCGCCAGCTGTTTCAGCTGGATATCGTCTTCGTCACCATTGCGGTAGTGGGCCTCAGCGGCATGGCGATGGAGTGGGCGGCCAACCGGGCCTGCTCCCGGCTGGTATTCTGGCCGCAGCCGGCGGCCGGGCGCCTGGCCTGGAAACCGCAGGCCAGCTGGCGGTCACTGCAGCTGCCGCTGGTGCTGCTGGCGCTGTGGCAGCTTGCCAGCGGGCAGGGCTGGATCGATAGCGCGTTATTCTCTTCGCCGCTGGCGGTGGCCGAGCGCTTTATTCGGGGCGCGGCCAGCGGCGAGCTGGCACAGGCGATGCTCGCGAGCCTGGGGCGGGCGTTTGCCGGCGGCGCGCTGGGTATCGGCTGCGGGCTGCTCTGCGGACTGCTGCTGGCGCTGCGCCCGCGCGCCGGAGCGATCTTTACCCCGACGCTTAACGTCCTGCGCCATATCGCCCTGTTTGCCTGGCTCCCGCTGCTGACCGCATGGGTCGGCAACGACAACGGCGGCAAAATCGTGTTTATCGCCCTGGCCTCCTTCTTCCCGATGTTCTTTAGCACCCTGCAGGCCGTTTTGCAGCGCAGCCCGCAGCTGGATGAGGTTGCCAGGGTGCTGCGCCTGAGCGGCCTGACGCGCCTGCGCAGGCTCATTCTTCCCGGCGCCGCCGCGGGGATGTTTGCCGGCCTGCGGCTGGCGGTGATTTACGCCTGGCTTGGCAATATCGGCGCCGAATATTTCATGTCCTCCGGCGTCGGTATCGGCAGCCTGATGATCAATGCCCAGCAGCTGCTGGATATGCCAACCATTCTCTGCGGCATGGTGCTTATCGGTATGACCGGTGCAGCGCTGGATAAAGCCGGACGTTTACTGGAAATTCGCGCCACCCGCTGGCGCCAACAGGAGCCGCTATGACGACTTTGCCCCTGGTCTCTTTTGACCACGTCCGTAAATCCTGGCAGCAGGTGACGGCGCTACAGAACTTCAGCCTGGATATCGCCGCCGGCGAGCTGGTGGCGCTGGTAGGCAGCAGCGGCTGCGGTAAATCAACGCTGCTGCGGATGCTGGTCGGGCTTGAGTCCGCCACCCAGGGCGAGATTCGTATCCACGGCGAGCCGGTGACCGGCGTCGGCAAAGATCGCGGCATCGTGTTTCAGGAGCCGCGCCTGTTTCCGTGGCTCAACGTTATCGACAACGTGATGCTCGGCCTGGCGGACGAGCCGCTGAGCCGGGCGGCGAAGCGCCAGCGGGCGCTGGAGATGCTGGCGCGCGTCCAGCTCACCGAGTTTGCCAGCGCGCTGCCCGCCCAGCTCTCGGGCGGGATGGCGCAGCGGGTGGCGATTGCCCGCGGCCTCGTCGGCCGCCCGCAAATTCTGATGCTGGATGAACCTTTCGGCGCGCTGGATGCCCTGACGCGCCATACCCTGCAGCAGGAGCTACTGCAGATCCACCGGAGCGCGGGCACCACCACGCTGCTGGTGACCCACGATGTGGAAGAGGCGGTCGCGCTGGCCGACCGGGTGGTGGTGCTGTCGCCGCGCCCGGGGCGGATACGCGAAGTGGTGAGCCTTGAGCTTCCCCATCCGCGTCGGCGCGAAGAGGCCGCTTTTACCGCCGCCTGCCGGCGGATCCGCAATCTGATTACCACTCTGCCTGATACCGTTATTTAAGGAGCAACACCATGGGACATCCTTCCGTTTACCCGACCGGCGCCACCGTTTACGATCCCACGCGCGCCTGGAGCGGCTACACCCTTTTCCAGGCTACCGAGCGCGGCGCGGTGCTGGTGGATATGAACGGCCAGGTGGTACGCGAATGGCCTGAACTGCACGGATTTCCCAATAAGATCCTGTCCGGCGGCGCGATACTCGGCCACAGCGGCGAGCGCGATCCGCGCTACGGCATGCAGGATATGCTCGATCTTATCCAGGTCGATTGGGAGGGCAACGTGACCTGGAAGTTCGATCGCTACGAGCAGGTCAGCGATCCCGGCAACGAAACGCGCTGGATGGCCCGCGCGCACCACGATTACCAGCGCGCCGGCAATCCGGTAGGCTACTACGCGCCGGGCCTGGAGCCGCAGGTGGAGGGGGGAAATACGCTGATCCTCGCCCACACCAACCTGGTGAATGCCGATATCTCCGACAAGCTGCTGCTGGATGACACGATTATTGAAGTCGACTGGCAGGGCAACGTGGTCTGGGAGTGGCGCTGCAGCGACCATTTCCACGAGCTTGGCTTCGACGATGCGGCGCGCACCGCGCTGTACAACAACCCCAATATGCGCGCCAGCGGCGGCGGAATGGGCGACTGGATGCATATCAACTCGATGTCGGCGCTGGGGCCAAACAGGTGGTATGACGCCGGGGATCGGCGCTTCCATCCCGACAATATTATCTGGGACGCCCGCGAATCCAACATCATCGCCATCATTGATAAGCAGAGCGGCAGTATCGTCTGGCAGCTTGGCCCGGATTACAGTAAGCCTGAGCTCAAGCATATCGGCTGGATTATCGGCCAGCATCATGCGCATATGATCCCCCAGGGGCTGCCGGGCGCGGGCAATATCCTCATCTTCGATAACGGCGGCTGGGCCGGATACGGCGCGCCAAACCCGGCGTCGGCGGACGGGGTGAAAAACGCCTGGCGCGATTACTCGCGGATCCTCGAAATCAATCCGCTGACCCTTGATATCGAGTGGCGCTACTCGCCCTACGAAGCGGATCTGCCGCAGCCGACCGATTCATACCGTTTCTACAGCCCCTATATCAGCAATATGCAGCGCCTGGAAAACGGCAATACCTTGATTAACGAAGGTTCGAACGGCCGCGTTTTTGAAGTGACCCGCGATCATGAGATTGTCTGGGAATATATTTCGCCGTTCTGGGGCAGGACGCTGAATAACAATATGGTCTATCGCGCCTACCGCATCCCCTACGCCTGGATCCCGCAGCTGGCGCAGCCGCAGGAGACGCCGATCGCGGCGGTGGACGTGCGGACGCTACGCCAGCCCGGTGCGGCGGCCGCGGGCCCGGCGCAGAGCGTGGTGCGGGTCGCGGGAGTGCAGCCGTATAGCAAAAGCGCCGACGCGCTGTGCGTGGCGACCGACAACGATACCCTGCGCCGCAGTCCGAAGCTGTTCCGGGTGGCGGAAAGCGCCTTCAGCCCGCTGAGCACGGTGCAGGAGCTGGAGAGCGAGCGGCCGGTGCTGCTGTTTGTCGGCGCGGAGCGCTGCGTGCACTGCCGTAAGCTCTGGCAGCTGCTGGCGCAGGAAAAGGTTGCGGCGCGGATCGCGGCGCTGGATACGCGCTATCTTGATGCCGATCGCCACCCGGAGCTGGCGGCCACCCTCGGGGTTCGCGGCCTGCCGACGCTGCTGCTGATCGAGCAGGGCCAGCCGACGTCGCGGGCGCCCGCGCAGCCGTCGGTTGAAAATCTGCTGGCCTGGCTGAACGGCGCGCTGGCGTCGTAGAGCCGCTGCGGGCTGGCTTTATGCCGGCCCGGGTTGATGGACGGATATTTCGTTTGCTACCTTGAGGCGGTGGCGTGACGGCGGAGAGGCTGGGCGGATCATTCTGCTGTCATCTTTCGAAAGCATGCTCTGGCGGGCCTGTTTACTGATTAGGGAAAATTAACGATGTCCAACGCTCTCACGATTTTCGATCTGGATAACACCTTGATTAAGGGTGACAGCAGTACGGTATGGAGCCGTTTCCTGGTGAGGGAAGGATGGATTAGCGACCCGGACTATCTGGCGCGAGAAGCGATGCTGATGGCGGATTACGATCGCGGCGAGATGAATATCGCCGACTACGTGGCGCTAATCCAGGCCCCGCTGATCGGCGTCCCGCAGGCGGAAGTTGACGGCCTGGTTGCCCGCTGCGTGCGCGAGGAGATCCTGCCCCGCGTCTACCCGCAGGCGTGGGAGGTTATCCGCACGCTGCGGGCGCGCGGCGAACAGATGCTGGTGATCTCGGCCTCGGTCAGCCTGCTGGTGCAGGCGGTGTCCGATGAGCTGGGCATCGACCAGGCGTTAGGCATTGACGTGGAGATGGCTGATGGCGGCTATACCGGCGTGATTGCCGGCACGCCGAGCTATCAGCACGGGAAGGTGGTTCGGCTGGCGCAGTGGCGGCAGGCCTATCCGCAGCTCGTCGGCGAGGTGACGTTTTATACCGATTCAATCAACGATCTGCCGCTGTGCCTGCACGCCGACCGCGTGCGGCTGGTCAACCCTTGCCCGCAGCTGGCAGCGGCGAATGAGGAGCATCGCTGGCCGGTACTCAGCTGGCAGCTTTAATCTCCCCGGGCGGGTGCAGCGCGCCGCCTCGGGGAGGCGGGCGCTATCAGGATTTAAACAGCGGCACCACGCTGCCGCCGATGTAGCGCCGACGGAGCCAGGCGGAGAGCGTATCCATCGCCATCACCACCGCCACCAGCAGGAGGGTGATAAACATCACCACGTCCCAGTTCCACAGGCGCATATTCTCGGCGTAAATCAGGCCGATCCCGCCGGCGCCGACGAAGCCCAGCACCGCCGCCGAGCGGGTGTTGGACTCGATTTGATAAAGGCTCAGGGCCAGAAACGTCGGGAAGGATTGGGTGAAAATGCTGAAGCGGTGTTTCTGCAGGCCGTTGGCACCGACGGCGGTCAGCCCGCGACCCGGTGAGCGGTCTACCGCCTCGTGGCCTTCGGCATACAGGCGGCCGAGCAGGCCGGTATCCTGCATAATAATCGCCAGCACCCCGGCCAGCGGCCCGAGGCCGACGGCGCGCACAAAAATCAGCCCCCAGATAGCCATATCGATCCCGCGCAGGATGTCAAACAGCCGACGCATCAGCAGGGCGATAATTCCCGGAATCAAGCCGCGCATAATATTGCGCGCCGCGAGGAAGGAGAGCAGCAGGGCGATTACCGTGGCGGTGATCGTCCCGACGAAAACGATCGCCAGGGTAATCCCGATCTGCGTGAAATAGTAGCGGAACGGCCAGTTAAAAAAGTCGTGCCACACGAACATGCGCAGCAGATAGCGGCTGATTTGCTGCAGCCCGGTGGTGAGCTGCTCCCCGCTGATGCCAAACTGCATAAAGAACCAGACGTAATAGAGCACGCTCAGCAGCGCCAGCAGGCCGACGTAGCGCAAATAGCGCCCCTGGGCCTGATACAGCGCCTTATGCTGGCGACGGCTGGCGGCGATATCCGGTTGGTTTTGCCACTGACTCATTTTTTACCCTCAAGAACCCACTGCCGCAGGCGGCCGGACAGCATATCCAGCAGCGATACCACGATGATGATCAGCAGCAGCGTGATGCTGACCTGATCGTAACGATCGAGCTTAATGTTGGTCATCAGCTCCTGGCCGATCCCGCCTGCGCCCACCAGTCCAAGAATGGTTGAGGAGCGGAAGTTGATCTCCAGGCGCATAAAGCCGTAGGAGAGAAAAATCGGTTTGACCTGCGGCCACAGGGCGAAGCGAACTCGCTGCAGCGGTGAGGCGCCGCAGGCCATCAGCCCGCGAACCGGCTTGTCCTGGGCGCTTTCCACCGCTTCATAAAACAGCTTGGTCAGGCTGCCGATGGTATGCAGCATCAGCGCGAGGAAGCCGGGGATTGCACCAATGCCGAAGGCCATCACGAAAATGACCGCCCACGCCAGCTCCGGCATGGTGCGTAAAAAGGCGACCAAAACGCGAATGGCGAAGCGCAGCGGCGGCGGCGACCAGGCGTTATTGGCGGCGAGAAAGCCCAGCAGGGTGGCAATGACCACGGCGACCAGGGTGGAAGCCAGCGCCAGCTGCAGGGTTTCCCAAATCAGCGGCAGCTGGATCGGCAGGCGGTAGCCCCAGTAAGCGAACGACCCTTTGGTATGCGAATCGGCAAACAGATCGCTGAGATGCAGCGTCGGCAGCGTCTCAAACATGTAATCGAAAAAGTTTGGCAGGGAGTGCCAGATGGTGAAGAGATTAAATTCAGCCGCGCTGCCCGCGGCGAAGTAAAGCACCAGCAGCAGCAGCGACCAGCTAAAGGTGTCGCGCTTTTGCCGCGCGCGCACCTGCTGGTAATAGCGTTCAAATTCGGTATTCGAAATATTCATACGTCAAGAGGTCTTCAGCATACCGCCGCCTCGCGCCTGCTACGGCGGGAGACGGCGTGGAGGCGGGATTAACGGGCGCTCACCAGCTCGCGCTTCATATCGATGATCTGCTGGAAATCGGCAACGCTACCCGGGCCGATATGCTGGGTGCCGCCCATCGCTTTGATAAAGCAGGCGTGGTTATCGGTATCCAGCTTCTTGATCGCGGTGATAACTTTGGCTTTAAAATCAGCCGGCAGCGCGTTGCTCACCAGGATTGGGCCGTTGGGGATCAGCGGCGATTGCCAGATGATGCGGATCTGCTTCATCAGATCCGGATGATCCATACGAATCAGGCGGTTGAACGCGCCCACGCTGTAGCCGCTGTTGTAGTCACCCACCATAGAGGTCCAGGTCACCGCGCCGGCAAACTGGCCGTTCAGCACGCCGAGAATGTCCTGCTCGTGGCCGCCGGAGAAGGTTACGCTGGAGAAGAAGTTTTTGTATTTGTCATCCGCGCTGCCGCCAAATTTCTGCTTAAACGCGTGGTTCGGGATCAGGAAGCCGGAGGTTGAATCCGGGTCGGCGAAGCCAAAGGCTTTGCCTTTCAGATCGTCTAACGATTTATACGGGCTGTCGGCTTTAACGATAACCACCGAGTGATAGCCGCGAGACTTGTCTTTATCATCCACGGCGATGCCGACAATATCGACCGCTTTCGGGTTATTAATATAAACCGAGGCGTACGAGGAGGGCGACATGCTTAATACCACGTCAACCTTGCCGCCCAGCAGGCCCTGAATAACGCCGGAGTAGTCGGAAGAGTTGCGTAATTTGGTATCGACGTTCAGCTCTTTATCGAGGAAGTCTTTCACACACTGGTTATCACCAATTTGCTGGGTGGCGTTCTGGCCGCCGAGGATCCCCAGGTTTAACTCTTTCGGCTGCGCGGCAGCGCTCGCCTGCCATGCCATCATAATGCCCGCTACCGCTGCGGATAAACGAACTGCGCCAGTGATATATTGTTTCATTATTTTGCCCGTGTGAGTGGAAATTAATGCAATTGGCTAATTTCATCACCGTACAGCCGATGCAGAATATCCTGATTCAGCTGAGAGGGATGGTTGTCAAAAATAATGTTGCCCCGCGCCACGCCGATAACCCGCGTGCAGTACTGTTTCACCAGCTCGACCGAGTGCAGGTTGACCATCACGCTGATGCCCTGTTCGCTAATTTCGCGCAGCACGTTCATGATGCGCTGGGTATTTTTCGGATCGAGAGAGGCGACCGGCTCATCGGCCAGCAAAATACCTGGGTTCTGCATCAGCGCCCGGCAGATAGCCACGCGCTGCATCTGCCCGCCGGAGAGGTTTTCCGCCCGCTGCAGCGCATGCGGCAGCATGTTCATCCATTCGAGCAGGGAGATCGCGCGCGCCCGGTCGGCATCGGGGAAGACTTTGAACAGCGACTTCAGCGTTGAGGTTTGGCTCAGGCGCCCGAGCAGGACGTTAGTCAGCACATCAAGGCGCGGCACCAGGCAGAAATCCTGGAAGATCATCCCGCATTCGCTGCGCCAGGCGTTCAGCGCCCGGCCCTTGAGTTTGGCGACATCGTGCGGCGTGCCGACTTCCGGATAGCTGAGGATCTCGCCGCTGGTGGCGCTGTGGGTGCCGTTAAGCACGTGCAGCAGGGTTGATTTGCCCGCGCCGGAGCGGCCGATAACGCCCACCAGCTCGCCGGCGTGGAGATCGAAGCTGATGTCGTCCAGCACGGTTTGCTGCGCGCTGTAGGACTTGCTCAGGCCGCGCACGCTTAAGACTTTACGCTGCCGATCGGTATCCGGCTGACTAAATTGTGGGTAATCGGTATCGGTTAGTGCAGCGAGAGAACTATTCATAACAGCGTCCAGGTTCGTCGTTAAACTGGGCACTATTAATGGCGTTTTATATGATCGTTATATGACGGTAAGGCGAACAAATAGTGAACGGTCGCGATTTGTCGCCGCGGAAAGGGCGAAAATAGTGCCCTCCGATGACGAAGGGCAGGGAGGCAGCGCGTCGGGTGCGGCGGCGATTTTTATGCCGGCTTCAGCCGCTTGTGCCAGCGAAAACGGCGGCTTGCCAGCAGGCTCAGGCCGCAGCACAGCAGATAGTAGACCGCGCCGGTAAAGACAAAAATGGCCAGGGGATAGATCTGGACGCGGTTGTTCACCTGGCCGGCGACGGTGGTCAGCTCCGGGACGTTGACGATAAACGCCAGCGACGTATCCTTCAACAGGCCGATAAAAATCCCCACCAGCGAAGGCTGTACGTTGCGCAGCGCCTGCGGCAGCAGGATCAGGCGCAGCGCCTGTCCGGCGGAAAAGCCCTGCGTCCGCGCCGCCTCATACTGTCCGGCGGGAAGCGACTGCAGGCCGGCCAGCACCGAGTGCATCACCGAGGCGGCGGTAAACCACGCCAGCGCCAGGGTCACCGTCACGGCGCCAGGCAGATCGCTGCCGGTGAGCATCGGCAGCAGATACCAGAGCCAAAAAATGACGAAAATCAGCGGAATGCCGCGAATGATTTCGGCCCACAAAAACAGCAGCCGACGGACGGCTCCGCCATAGCGCCAGGCGGCGCCGGCCAGTAAAATCCCGCCGGGCAGCGCCAGCGCCGCTGCGCCAACGGCCATCATCAGCGTCAGGGCCACGCCGCCGGGAATGCCTTCCGCCAGGCGTCCCCACAGCAGGTAATCGAGATTGTCGGCGATAACCGCCAGATTAGCGTTCATGCTGGGTTCTCCTGTGCGGACTATTACCCGGGCCGAGGCGCGTTAGCAGCAGCCCCATCGCCACGCCGAGTGCCAGATACAGCGCGGTGCCGACGGCAAAGGCTTCCAGCGCGTGGGCGTTATAGCTTTCAATTTGCCGCACCTGATAGGTCAATTCGGCAAAGCCAATGCCGCTTGCCAGCGACGAGAGCTTCATCAGGTTCAGATACTGGCCGACAATCGGCTGCCAGGCGTTAGCCAGCCCCTGCGGCAGCAGAATATGGCGCAGCTCTCCCCACGGGGTAAACCCCTGCGAGACCGCCGCTTCCCGCTGGCCGCTGCCGACGGCGCGCAGCCCGGAGGCGATCTCTTCGATCAGGAACGCCGAGGTAAAGACCCCGAGCCCCCACATCGAGCAGATAAACTCCGGCGTCAGCCACCAGACGTTACCCGGCAGAATCGACCAGGCGTGGTCGGCGTTGATAAAATCGCGGGCGCCGAGGGGCAGCAGGTTCCAGGCGGCAAAGTACCAGAACAGCAGCTGCACCAGCAGCGGGGTGTTGCGGAACAGCGAAACCCAGCAGGCCACCAGCCAGCGCCCCGGCCTGCCGCCGCCGAGGCGCAGCGCCAGCAGCAGAATAGCCAGCACGGTCGCCAGCGCCATCCCGGCAACGCTGACCCATACGGTGGTGAGAAACCCGGAGACGATCCACTGCAGCGGCTGGCCGCTGAGTACGCCGTGCCAGTCGAGAATCGGCGTCACTCGAGGCCCTCCTGGTGCAGCGGATTAAGCACCTTTTGCAGAAAGCGGCGGCTGCGGGCGTGCTGCGGGCGGGCGAAAAACTCCGCCGGTGGCGCCACTTCGAGGATATCGCCGCCGTCGATAAACACCACCCGGTCGGCAATCTCGCGGGCAAACTGCATCTCGTGGGTGACCACCACCATGGTGATGCCGCTGTGCGCCAGGATTTTCATCACCTGCAGCACCTCGCCGATCATCTCCGGGTCGAGCGCCGAGGTTGGCTCGTCGAACAGAATAATTTGCGGCGAAGAGGCGAGGGCGCGCGCGATGGCCACGCGCTGCTGCTGGCCGCCGGAGAGCTGGGCCGGCATCTGGCTGGCCTTATCCTCCAGCCCCACCTGCCGCAGCAGCTCCAGCGCCCGCTGGCGGGCGTCATTTTTCGCCCAGCCGTGCACGCGCTCCAGCGCCAGGGTGATGTTTTCCTGCGCCGTCAGGTGGGCGTAGAGATTAAACTGCTGAAACACGAATCCGACGCGGCTGCGCAGCTGGCGTAACGCGGCGGCGCTGAGCTGACGCGTGGGCCTGCCGTCGATCAGGATCTCGCCGTCGCTCAGGGTTTCGAGCTGGTTGATCAGGCGGATCAGCGTTGATTTTCCCGATCCGGAAGGCCCTAGGATCGCCACCACTTCCCCGGGATTTATCTGCAGATCGACGCCGTTAAGCACCCGATGATCGCCGTAGCTTTTTGCCGCTTTACGCAGTTCGATACTGGCGTTCTGCAGATGTGAAAAATCCGCGGCCGAGGCCGCGGAGCGTGAAAATAAACCCGATAACATATTATTTAGCTTCTATGGTAAACGCGCGCGGCTGTGGGGTTTTGGTCGCCGGGCCGAACCAGACGTCGTAAATTTTTGCCGCCTGGCCAGATTTCTCCAGGTTCACCAGCTCGTCGTTCACCGCCTTCAGCAGCGCCGGCTCGCCTTTCTTCACGCCGACGCCGATCTCCTCTTTACTCAGCAGGTCGGGGATGATTTTAAAGTTGGCTTTATCCGGCGCTTCCGCCAGCAGGCCGGCGAGAATAGTGCTGTCCTGGGTAATCGCCTGCACGTTGCCGTTACGCAGCGCGGTCAGCGCCAGCGGAATATCGTCATAGGAGAGCACGCGCGACTGCGGGAAGCGCTGGTGCAGCGCCTGCTCGCCGGTGGTGCCTTTTACCGCCCCGATGCGCGCTTTGCTGTAGTCATCAAGCTTATCCGCTGACTTAGCCGGCACGAGGAACTGCTGGCCGGTGACAAAGTACGGCGTTGAGAAATCAATCACCTGCGCGCGTTCCGGGGTGATGGTGATATCGGCGACGATCAGATCGGCCTTACCGGACTGCAGCAGCGGAATGCGGTTGGCCGGGTTGGTGGCGACCAGCTCCAGCTTCACGCCGAGAGATTTAGCCAGCGCCTGGGCGAAATCAACGTCATAGCCGACGATCTGGTGCGTTTTCGGGTCAACCGAGCCAAACGGCGGGTTGGCATCGAAGGTGGCGACTTTTACTACCCCGGCGGCTTTGATATCCGCCAGCTGGTCGGCCTGAGCCTGCGCGGCAAGCACCAAAATGCCCAGCGCCAGTGCAATTTTTGTTTTTGTCTTGCGCATTATTATATCCCCTAAGTCCCTGTATATGTTCTGTGGTTATTACGCTCCCATAGATTGGCCGCTGACGGCAAAGAAGAAAAAGTTCTTATCTATAGCAAAAAAGAACTTAACAAGATCATGGGTATTGGCATAGGGCGGCGCCCGCCCGGCGGCCCTGGAGAAGACGCGTAATATGCATCTTCCGGGATTGAAAAGACGGAATTGATATTTCCCGAGCGGCGCAGGCTGTGGTTGAAATAGACCCAGGCAAAACGCTTCCCGACGGAGGAAAAAATGAAACTCACATTATGGCAACGAATGACGCGCTGGCTGGCTTCGCTATCTCACGCTGAAGCCGGACAGCAGGATACCCAGCGAATGATGGAGGCCATATTACCGGTCGCCAGCCTGTACGGCATTGATATGGGGAATGTCGAAACGCGGTGGTTTCGCCATGATAAAACATACTGAGCGGCGCAGGACGCGTGAAGCCTACTGGAACGAGGTGTGCTTTGTGTAGCACAAGGCTGCTTGCGGTTGCGGCGACCGAACTTATCTGCCGCAGCCCCGAGCAGCTTTAATCTTTCCCGATGACCAGGGGTTTCACCCTGCCATGCAGTGCCGGATTATCGCTTTCATCCTTCAGACGCACGCCGGTCAGCCGGCGCAGAAAAGCCTGCTCCAGCAGCCACGCCAGCTTAAAGGCGGCGGCATCATAGCCCAGCCCTTCCGGGCGAATATTCGAAATACAGTTGCGCTCCGACTCCAGCCGCTGACGATGCGGTTGCCAGGTCAGGTAAACCCCGAGGCTGTCCGGTGACGAAAGTCCCGGCCGTTCGCCAATCAGTATCGCCACCGCGCGGGCCCGCAGCGTTTCGCCAATATCATCCCCCAGCGCGACCCGAGACTGATGGGCCAGCACCACCGGCGCGAGGCTCAGCCCCAGCGTCTGCAGATAGGGCTGCAGGGCGCGGATCAGCGGCAGGGCCTGGCGCTGCACCGCGTAAGAGGAGAGCCCGTCGCCGATAACCAGCAGCAGGTCGGCGGGACGCGCGCCGCTGGCGGCGAGGTCCGCGCGGCTCTCATCGTTCAGCCGTCGCCCCAGATCGGGGCGGTTAAGATAGATATGCCGATCGGCGGCGGCGCTGTGCACCGTCAGCGACGAGAGGCCCAGCTCCGCCAGCGGGGATATCAACCCTTCGCTGTCAAAAGGCTGGTGGATGGCGTCGCGCGCCCGGGCGTGCGCGAGGCCAAAATTCAGCACCTCGCGGGTTGGCAGGCTGGCGCCGCTGCGGCCCAGCGCGATGCGCGCAGCGGTGAATTCACGTAGCGGGTTCCAGGCGTCGGGGCGATTCATACCGGTTCTCCTTACGCCATCACGGAAAGCAGAGGATGGCGGGCGTCGGTCAGGCGCAGCGCGCCGTCCGGGTGGGTTATCTGCATTTTCGTCAGCCAGGCGGCGAACTCCGGCGCGTGCTTGAGGCCCAGCAGGCGGCGGGCGTACAGGGCATCGTGGAACGAGGTGCTTTGGTAGTTGAGCATGATATCGTCCGCGCCGGGAACGCCGATTAAAAAGGTCAGCCCGGCGGTGCACAGCAGGGTCAGCAGGGTGTCCATGTCATCCTGATCCGCCTCGGCGTGGTTGGTGTAGCAAACGTCGCAGCCGATCGGCAGCCCCATGATCTTGCCGCAGAAGTGATCCTCGAGGCCGGCGCGAATAATCTGCTTCCCGTCATAGAGATATTCCGGCCCGATGAATCCCACCACGGTATTGACCAGCAGCGGATCGAAATGGCGGGCGACGGCGTAGGCGCGGGCTTCGCAGGTTTGCTGATCGACGCCGTGGTGGGCGTTAGCCGAAAGACAGCTCCCCTGGCCGGTTTCAAAATACATCACGTTGTTGCCGAGGGTACCGCGGTTGAGGCTCAGCGCGGCCTCCCTGGCCTCCTGCAGCAGCGCCAGATTAATACCGAAGCCGCCGTTGGCCGCCTCGGTGCCCGCCACCGACTGAAACACCAGGTCCACCGGCGCGCCGCGCTCAATCAGCTGCAGGGTGTTGGTGACGTGGGTCAGAATGCAGGACTGGGTGGGGATCGCAAAGCGCTGAATGATATCGTCGAGCATATGGTTGAGCTGCGCCAGCACCGGCAGGCTGTCGCTGGCCGGGTTGATGCCGATAACCGCGTCGCCCGCGCCGTACAGCAGGCCGTCGAGCATGCTGGCGGCGATGCCCTTCAGATCGTCGGTCGGGTGGTTGGGCTGCAGACGCACGCTAAGATGCCCCGGCAGGCCAATCGTATTGCGAAAGCGGGTGGTTACCCGGCATTTGCTGGCGGCGAGGATCTGGTCCTGGTTACGCATCAGCTTGCTGACCGCGGCCGCCATCTCCGGGGTTATCGCCCGCGCCACCTGCTGCAGGGTGGCGGTATCGGTGGCGTCGTCAAGCAGCCAGTCGCGAAAGTCGCCCACCGTCAGGTGGCTAATCGCCGCGAAGCCGCGGCTATCGTGAGTGTCGATAATCAGCCGGGTGACTTCGTCCTGCTCGTAGGGGATGAGCGGGCTGTCGAGGATCGCCTTTAGCGGCACCTCCGCCAGCGCCATTTTCGCCGCCATCCGCTCTTCGGCGCTCTCGGCGATAATACCGGCGAGGGCATCCCCGGAACGTGCCGGAGAGGCCTTCGCCAGTAGCGTCTTCAGACTATCAAAGCGCCAGACCTGGCCTGATAGCGTTGTTTTATACATGCCGCCTCCTCAGGAGACTATACGCAGCTGCGGATCCACCGGCGCGCGCTCGCGGGCCGCCGCGGTTTTACGAAACCACAGGTAGCCGCCGAGCATCATGGCCGCAAAAATCAGCGCCAGCAGCGTGTTATACCAGACCATCGCCACCAGGCAGAGCACCGCCATCGCCAGAGCGAAGGCCGGCGCCCACGGATAGAGCGGCGCGCGGAACGGGCGAATCAGTTTCGGCTCGCTGCGGCGCAGCTTGAACAGCGCCGCCATCGAGGTGATATACATAACAATAGCGCCAAATACCGACATCGTGACGATGCAGGCGGTGAGCGGCATCCCGCTGATGGTGATCAGCGAGTCGGAGAAAATAGCGGCAATGCCCACCACGCCCCCGGCGAGGATCGCCAGATGCGGCGTGCGGGTGCGGCGGTTGAGCGTTGCCAGGCTGGCGGGCAGGTAGCCGGCCCGCGCCAGCGAGTAGATCTGCCGGGAGTAGCCCATGATGATGCCGTGGAACGAGGCCACCAGGCCGAACAGCCCCAGCCATACCAGCATATGCAGCCAGCCGCTGCTGCTGCCGACCACCATTTTCATCGCCTGCGGCAGCGGGTCGTTGATGTTAGCGAGTGCCCGCCAGTCGCCGACCCCGCCGGCAAACACCATGACGCCGAGCGCCAATACGGTAAGGGTCAGGATCCCGCCGCCCAGCGCGCGGGGGATGGTGCGCTGGGGATCTTTAGCCTCTTCGGCGGCCATCGATGCGCCTTCAATAGCCAGAAAGAACCAGATAGCAAAAGGAATGGCCGCGAACATTCCCGGCAGCGCCAGCCCGCTGAAGCTCTCCGCTCCGGCCCAGCCGTTGGCGGTGAAGTGGCTCCACGAGAAGCCCGGAGCGACCACGCCCATAAACACCAGCAGTTCGAAAATCGCCAGCAGGGTGACAATCAGCTCAAAGGTAGCGGCAATGCCGACGCCGAGAATGTTCAGCGTCATAAAGATGACGTAGGCGCCGCAGGCCACCCATTTTGGGTCCAGCGCCGGAAACTGGACGTTGAGGTAGGCGCCAATCGCCATGGCAATCGCCGGCGGGGCGAAGACGAACTCAATCAGCGTCGCGAAGCCGGCAATAAAGCCGCCGGTCGGGCCAAAAGCGCGGTAGGCGTAGGCGAACGGGCCGCCGGCGTGGGGGATCGCGGTCGTCAGCTCGGTGAAACTAAAAATAAAGGCGCAGTACATGGCGGCAACCGCCAGCGCCACGATGAGAAATCCCAGCGTCCCGGCCTGGGACCAGCCGTAGCTCCAGCCGAAATACTCCCCGGAAATAACCAGCCCAACGGCAATCCCCCACAGGCGGAAACTGCCGAGCGTTCTTTTTAGCGTTGTGGTTTGCTCTGTCATTTTTACGACCTCGCCAGATAAAGTGACCCGGCTCACCACGCTATTTTATTTGCCAGCTGAGGCCTGGGCAGTGCTCAACAAAATACGCGAGTATTTTGAACGCCCTTTAGGGCGGCCCGCAGGGTGAGCGCAGCGAATAAATCCTCACGTACCAGGTGTACGCTCCGGTTTTTGCGCGCTGTCCATGCCCAAACTGCCTGCAATAATGACGCCTGGTGAACCTGGTATTTCAGATATGTGGAGGGTTGCAAAGAGAGTGCCAGGTCAGAGCCCCGATAAACGCGGGGGGTTAGCCGCGGGACGATCCAAAAAAGGGCAGCCTGCGCGCGCAAAGATATGCGTCCTGGTGCAGCTGCCCACAAATGTAGCGCTAGTCGCGAACGACGGCGCCCGCGTCCTGTTGAATCACCGGGCCCTCTTTTACCTTCAGGTTGAGGCCTCGGGTCTCCAGCTCGGCGTGACGAATGCGCAGACCGCGGGTCGCCTCGATGTTGACGTTGCTAAAGTGGAACCCGCTCAGCGGCGCCTCCGGGGTGCCGATAATATAGGCCGCCGCTTTGCTATCGCCGGTGGAGGTTAAATTTTCCACAGTGATATTGCTGAAGTGCGGGGTTTTATATTTGTCGAACGGCTGTTTCGGGTCGCTGTCCGGCGGGTAGATCTGCTCGCCGAGGGTAAATCCACCGGCCTGCAGCTGCTTGTCGACCTCGGCCTGCACGATAGGCGCGGCTTTGTAGTAGGCGGAGAAGACCAGCGGCACCTCGACGTTATGCATGGTGGTGTTACGGTAAACGATATTTTTGACCTCACCGCCTTTGCCGCGCGGGCTCTTAATGCGAATGCCGTACATTGAGCCTTCAAAGGTGTTGTTTTCCACCAGCACGTTGTTGACGCCGCCGGCGCTTTCGCTGCCGATAGAGATACCGCGCCCCTGCCTGAGCGTATTGTTGGCAATGTAAATATTATCGACCACCCCGTCAGGGAAGCGCGGATCGGCTCTCTCCGCTTTGATGGCGATATGGTCGTCATTGCAGTCGATATAGTTGTTGGTGATGCGGATGTTCTGGCTGTCGATAGGATCGATGGCGTCGGTATTCGGCGCATGCCACGGGGATAAAATTCGCGTGCCGTTAATGTCGATATCATGCGCGTAGCGGGTGACGATGTGGAAGCTGGGAGAGTGGGTGAGGGTCACGCCGTCGATCAGCACGTTGCTCGAACGGGTGATGTAGATCAGCCGCGGCCGGTCGGTGCCGCCTTTCTTGCCGCTGGCGCGAATATTTTCTCGCCAGCGCTCCCACCATACCGCTCCCTGGCCGTCGATGGTCCCTTCACCCACGATAGCGACGTTTTGCGCATCGGCGATGCTGATAAACGGCAGCCAGCCGTTTTCCGCTGCGGCATACTGCGTTTTTTCATCTCCGCGCCAGGCTGCGACTTCGCTTGAGGCGACGAGAGTCGCGTCTTTCTCCAGCTTGAGCCGAATATTACTTTTCAAAAACAGCGGATTGGTCAGATAGTTTCCCTTCGGGACCCGCACCGTGCCGCCACCTGCGGCGGCGCAGTCATCGATAGCTTTTTGAATGGCGTCGGTATTCAGCGCAATCTGCAGGCGGTGGCCTTCTGCGCCGTATTGGGTGACGTCGCAGACTTTATCCGCAAACGTCACCGCGCTGGCGGCGAGAGCCGTATGAAAGGGGATGACGCCGACGATAGCGGCGGCAGCCAACAGAGGAAAGGGGCGGGTTGTCATCTGATTATCCTTTTTAGGTGTTGTGTTTTGTAAAAATAGCAACATTGTTTTATTTTTGTGTTTATGCCGATCACGTTTTGCTTTTTGTCATTTAAATGCCCAGAACCCGCGCGCATTTTTCGGGCAAACGCCCGTAAAACGGCGTGGAAAGCGGCGCTTGTTTTGCAATTTCAGCTGCGGCGCGGTATAACTGCACTTCTTTGGATGTTTAGATGTCCATACGTATAGAAGGTAATATGCAAAGTACACCACAGCAGGGTGAGCCGCTGAAGCGCACCATGAAAACCCGCCACCTGATCATGCTCTCGCTGGGCGGCGTGATTGGCACCGGCCTGTTCTTTAATACCGGCTATATCATCTCGACCACCGGGGCGGCGGGAACGCTGCTGGCCTATCTGATTGGCGCGCTGGTGGTCTGGCTGGTGATGCAGTGCCTCGGCGAGCTGTCGGTGGCGATGCCGGAGACCGGGGCGTTTCACGTCTACGCCGCCCGCTATCTCGGCCCGGCAACGGGGTACACGGTAGCGTGGCTCTACTGGCTGACGTGGACGGTGGCGCTCGGCTCGAGCTTTACCGCCGCCGGTTTCTGTATGCAGTACTGGTTTCCGCAGGTGCCGGTGTGGGTATGGTGCGTGGTGTTCTGCGCGGTGATTTTCTTTCTCAACGTCATCTCTACCCGCTTCTTTGCCGAAGGCGAGTTCTGGTTTTCGCTGGTCAAAGTCATCACCATCATCGCCTTTATTATTCTCGGCGGGGCGGCGATATTCGGCATTATCCCGATGCAGGACGGCTCGCCGGCGCCGGGGCTGCGTAACCTGACCTCTGAAGGCTGGTTCCCCCACGGCGGCCTGCCGATCCTGATGACCATGGTCGCGGTGAACTTCGCCTTCTCCGGGACCGAACTTATCGGCATCGCGGCGGGCGAAACGCAAAACCCGCATAAGGTCATCCCGATCGCCATTCGTACCACCATCGCCCGGCTGATTATCTTTTTTATCGGCACCGTGTTTGTGCTGGCGGCGCTGATCCCGATGCAGCAGGCGGGAGTGGAGAAAAGCCCGTTTGTGCTGGTCTTTGAAAAGGTGGGCATCCCCTACGCGGCGGATATCTTTAACTTCGTGATCCTGACGGCGATCCTGTCGGCGGCCAACTCCGGCCTCTACGCCTCCGGGCGGATGCTGTGGTCGTTGGCGAACGAGCGGACTCTGCCGGCGTGCTTTGCCAAAGTGAACAAAAACGGCGTGCCGCTGACCGCGCTGTCGGTAAGCATGCTTGGCGGCGTGCTGGCGCTGTTTTCCAGCGTAATTGCGCCAGATACGGTGTTTGTCGCGCTGTCGGCGATTTCCGGCTTTGCGGTGGTGGCGGTGTGGCTCAGCATCAGCGCCTCGCACTTTATGTTCCGCCGTCGCCATCTCCAGCAGGGTAAAGCCCTGAGCGAACTGCACTATCGCGCGCCCTGGTATCCGCTGGTGCCGGTGCTGGGATTCATTTTATGCCTGGTGGCCTGCGTGGGCCTGGCGTTTGACCCCAGCCAGCGCATTGCGCTGTGGTGCGGGATCCCCTTCGTGGCGCTGTGCTATGGTGCCTGGTATCTGACCCACTCACGACAACTCAACAGGGAGCAACAGCATGTCGCAGAATAACCCGTTAACCTCTATCCTCGCCCGCGAGCCCTTTGTGCTGCTCGACGGCGCGATGGCGACGGAGCTGGAAGCGCGCGGCTGTAATCTGGCCGATAGCCTGTGGTCAGCGCGGGTGCTGCTGGAAAATCCGCAGCTGATTCGCGACGTGCACCTCGACTATTTCCGCGCCGGAGCGCAGGTCGCAATCACCGCCAGCTATCAGGCCACTCCGGCGGGCTTCGCCGCCTGTGGGCTGGATGAGGCGCAGTCGAAAGCGCTGATCGGAAAAAGCGTTGAGCTGGCGCGCAAGGCGCGGGAAGCCTACCTTGCGGAAAACCCGCAGGCCGGTACGCTGCTGGTCGCCGGTTCGGTGGGGCCGTACGGCGCCTATCTTGCCGATGGCTCGGAATATCGCGGCGATTACCAGCGCAGCGTGGAAGAGTTTCAGGCCTTCCATCGCCCGCGCGTGGAAGCGCTTCTCGATGCCGGAGCCGATCTGCTGGCCTGCGAAACCCTGCCGTCATTTGCCGAAATTAAGGCGCTGGCGCTGCTGCTGGCTGAGTACCCGCGCGCTCGCGCCTGGTTCTCGTTTACCCTGCGCGACGCCGGGCATCTCAGCGACGGCACGCCGCTGAGCGAAGTGGTGGCGGCGCTTGCGGACTCTCCGCAGGTGGTGGCGCTGGGCATTAACTGTATTGCGCTGGAGAACACCACCGCCGCGTTACAGCATCTGCATGGTTTGACCGCGCTGCCGCTGGTGGTCTACCCCAACTCCGGGGAACACTACGACGCGGTGAGCAAAACCTGGCACCATCACGGCGAGTCCTGCGTTGCCCTCAGCGAGTATCTACCGCAGTGGCTGGCGGCGGGGGCAAAACTGATTGGCGGCTGCTGTCGCACCACGCCGAAAGATATTGCCGCCCTGGCGGCCAAACGCTGACCGATAGCCCGGCGACGGCGCAGCGCGCCGCTGGCCGGGCGTCTCCCTCGCCCAGCAATGCTTACCGGGGCCAGCGCTCCCGCTTCTCAATCCCCGTTTTTAACTATCTTTTGCCGCTTTTTTTCTAATGACGATTGGCTATTAGCCAGAATTTTTAATTACTTCATCAAACGCATCAGGCCGGAAATACTGCACCCATAACAACGAAGGGGAGCAGACACTATGGCACACGCATCGCGCATTACACTTTTCGCCGCCCTGGCATTCGCCGCTTTTCAGGCCCAGGCGGTCAACGTCACCGTGGCGTATCAAACGTCCGCCGAGCCGGCGAAAGTCGCCCAGGCGGACAATACCTTTGCCAAAGAGAGCGGGGCGACCGTTGACTGGCGCAAGTTCGACAGCGGGGCGAGCATCGTGCGCGCGCTGGCCTCCGGCGATGTCCAGATTGGCAACCTCGGCTCCAGCCCGCTGGCGGTAGCCGCCAGCCAGCAGGTGCCGATTGAAGTCTTCCTCCTCGCCTCAAAGCTCGGTAACTCCGAAGCGCTGGTGGTGAAAAAGAGCATTACCAAACCCGAAGATTTGATCGGCAAGCGTATCGCGGTGCCGTTTATCTCCACCACCCACTACAGCCTGCTGTCGGCGCTGAAGCACTGGGGCATCAAGCCGGGCCAGGTACAGATTATCAACCTGCAGCCGCCGGCGATTATTGCCGCCTGGCAGCGCGGGGATATCGACGGCGCCTACGTTTGGGCTCCTGCGGTCAACGCCCTGGAAAAAGAGGGCAAGGTGCTGACCGATTCGTCGCAGGTCGGCGAGTGGGGCGCGCCAACCCTGGACGTGTGGGTGGTGCGTAAAGACTTTGCCGAGAAGCACCCTGAGATTGTGAAAGCCTTTGCGAAGAGCGCAATCGACGCCCAGCAGCCCTACATCGCTAACCCGGACGCGTGGCTGAAGCAGCCGGAAAATATCAGCAAACTGTCGCGCCTGAGCGGCGTGCCGGATGCGGACGTCCCCGGGCTGGTGAAGGGCAATACCTACCTGACCGCGGCGCAGCAGGCGCAGGAGCTGAACGGGCCGGTGAACAAAGCGATTATCGATACGGCTAAGTTCCTCAAAGAGCAGGGCAAAGTACCCGATGCCGGCGCCGATTACAGCCAGTACGTCACCGACCGTTTTGTGAAATAAAGGAGGTCACGATGCTGCAAATCTCGCATCTCTTTGCCGACTACGGCGGCAAACCGGCGCTGGCGGATATCAACCTGACGCTGGACAGCGGTGAACTGCTGGTGGTCCTTGGGCCGTCGGGCTGCGGTAAAACCACGCTGCTGAACCTGATTGCCGGATTCGTGCCTTATCAGCACGGCAGCATCGTCCTTGAAGGGCAGCGCGTGACCGGACCGGGCGCCGAACGCGGCGTGGTCTTTCAGCATGAAGGTCTGCTGCCGTGGCGTAACGTGCAGGATAACGTAGCGCTGGGGCTGCAGCTGGCGGGCGTGGACAAAGCGCTCCGTCGGGAAACCGCGGCGCAGATGCTGAAGAAGGTGGGCCTCGAAGGGGCTGAAAAACGCTTTATCTGGCAGCTTTCCGGCGGCCAGCGTCAGCGGGTGGGGATTGCCAGAGCGCTGGCGGCAAACCCGCAGCTGCTGCTCCTTGATGAACCGTTCGGCGCGCTGGACGCTTTTACCCGTGAACAGATGCAAACCCTGCTGCTCGGCCTGTGGCACGAGACCGGCAAGCAGGTCCTGCTTATTACCCATGATATTGAAGAGGCCGTGTTTATGGCCACCGAGCTGGTGCTGCTTTCGCCGGGACCGGGGCGGGTGCTGGAGCGGCTGCCGCTCGACTTTGGCCGCCGCTTCGTCGCCGGCGAGTCCTGCCGCAGCATTAAATCCGATCCGCGCTTTATCGAGCAGCGTGAATACGTGCTGAGCCGGGTATTCGAACAACGGGAGGCCTTCTCATGAGTGTGGTCATCAACGATAAACCGCGTCGGCGGCCGCTGAAGTGGCGCTGGCCGGTTTCCCGCCAGCTGACGCTGAGCGCGGCGACGCTGGCGGTGCTGCTGGCTATCTGGTGGGCCGTCGCGGCGCTACAGCTGGTTAGCCCGCTGTTTCTGCCGCCGCCGGGCCAGGTGCTGCACAAGCTGATCGCCATTGCCGGCCCGCAGGGCTTTATGGATGCCACCCTCTGGCAGCATCTGGCGGCGAGCCTGACGCGGATCGTCATCGCGCTGCTGGCGGCGGTGCTGCTCGGCGTTCCGGTGGGGATCGCCATGGGGCTGAGCCCGACGGTGCGCGGCATTCTCGATCCGTTAATTGAGCTTTACCGACCGGTGCCGCCGCTGGCCTATCTCCCGCTGATGGTTATCTGGTTCGGCATCGGCGAAACGTCGAAGATCTTATTGATCTATCTGGCGATTTTCGCCCCGGTGGCGATGTCGGCGCTGGCGGGGGTGAAAAGCGCCCAGCAGGTGCGCATCCGCGCCGCCCAGTCGTTAGGCGCCAGCCGCGCGCAGGTGTTGTGGCTGGTTATTTTACCCGGCGCGCTGCCGGAGATCCTCACCGGGCTGCGCATTGGTCTTGGCGTGGGCTGGTCAACGCTGGTGGCCGCGGAGCTGATTGCCGCCACCCGCGGATTAGGTTTTATGGTGCAATCCGCCGGCGAATTCCTGGCAACCGACGTGGTGCTGGCCGGGATTGCGGTGATTGCGATAATTGCGTTTCTGTTGGAACTGGGGCTGCGCGCGCTGCAGCGCCGCCTGACGCCCTGGCATGGAGAAGTACAATGAGTGAACGTCTGAGCATTACCCCGCTGGGGCCCTATATTGGCGCGCAGGTCGCCGGCGTGGACCTCGCGCGTCCGCTGAGCGATAACCAGTTTGAGCAGCTGTATCACGCGGTGCTGCGCCATCAGGTGGTGTTCCTGCGCGAGCAGAATATTACCCCGCAGCAGCAGCGTGACTTTGCGCTACGCTTTGGCGACCTGCATATTCATCCGGTCTATCCCCACGCGCCGGGCGTCGATGAAATTATCGTGCTCGACACCCATGACGATAATCCGCCGGATAACGACAACTGGCATACCGACGTCACGTTCATCGAGACGCCGCCCGCTGGCGCGATTCTGGCGGCGAAAGAGCTGCCGTCCACCGGCGGTGACACCCTGTGGACCAGCGGCGTGGCGGCGTACGAAGCGCTTTCTGAGCCTTTTCGTCAGCTATTGAGCGGCCTGCGGGCGGAGCATGATTTCCGTAAATCGTTCCAGGAGTATAAATACCGCAACAGCGAAGAGGAGCACCGGCGCTGGCTGGAGGCGGTAGAGAAGAACCCGCCGCTGCAGCATCCGGTGGTGCGCACGCATCCGGTGACCGGCAGGCAGGCGCTGTTCGTTAACGAAGGCTTTACCACGCGCATTGTTGACGTCACCGAGAAAGAGAGCGAGGCGCTGCTGAGCTTCCTGTTTAGCCATATAACAAAACCCGAGTTTCAGGTGCGCTGGCGCTGGCAGCCGAACGATGTGGCGATTTGGGATAACCGCGTGACCCAGCATTACGCCAACGCCGACTATCTGCCGCAGCGGCGCATCATGCACCGGGCGACGATCCTCGGCGATAAGCCGTATTACCGGGCCGGATAGCGCCCCGGGACGCCCGGCTATGGCGTTGCGTGCCGCAGGCCGGGAGATGACGCTTTATAGATGCGCGCCGATATAGCGCTGATAGCGGTTGGCCTTCAGGTAGGTCAAATCCACCAGCACCAGCCCGTCCACGCAGTTGTTGAAATCAGGGTCGCTGCCGAAATCGATAAACTGCACGCCGCCCGGCTCGCACACTTCGGAGTATTGCTTATACAGCGGGGGAATGGCGCAGCCGAGATTGCCGAGCAGGGACTTCAGCCGGGTGAGATCCTCGGCATAATCCTCGCCGCTAAACTGCGCCAGCACGTCCGGTAGCGAAGCGGGATAGGGACGGCGCGACTCCGCCAGCGGGTGGGTCGCCGGGAACCACAGCCGATAGAAGGCCACCAGCAGATCGCGGGCCGCCGGCGGCAGGCCGCCAGAAATCGACACCGGGCCGAACAGATAGCGATAGTGCGGGTAGCGTGCGAGGTAGGCACCGATGCCCGACCACAGATAATCCAGCCCGCGCCGTCCCCAGTAGCGCGGCTGAATAAAGCTGCGCCCCAGCTCAATACCGTACTGGAGAATGTCGTCCATCCGCTGGTCGTAATGGAACAGGCTATAGCTGTAAATCCCCTCCATCCCGCGCTTTTCCAGCTGCATTGCGGTGGGCATAAAGCGATAGGCACCGACGATCTCCAGATCTTCCTCGTCCCACAGAATCAGATGCAGATAATCGTCGTCATAGCCGTCGACGTCGCGACGCTTGCCGCTACCTTCTCCCACCGCGCGAAAGGCGATTTCCCGCAGGCGGCCGAGCTCGCGCAGCAGCGGGGCGTCATCCTGACCGTTGCGCTGCCACAGATAGATGGTTTTGCCATCGGCGGTGTGCCCCAGGCTCTCCGCGCGGTGCAGCTCGCGTTTTATCAGCGCGCGGTCTTCGGGACGGGCGATGGCGCTTTCCGTTTTAAATATGCCCGCCAGACCTTTACCCATCAGCTCGACGTGGCGATAGCAGCGGTCCGCCAGCTCCCGAGGAGACATCTGCGGGCTATACCAGCTGGACCAGGCAATCTGCTGACCAATGCCGATCGGCAGGCTGCTGTTGCGGCGACGGAACATTTGCTGCATGAGCAGCAGCAGCGGCAGGTTTTCTGAAAGCAGGGTGCTGGCGTAAAACAGGGCGCTGTTGTGCGCGCGGATCCACACCGGCAGCAGCGGGGCGCGATATTTGGTCGCCAGCTTGATAAAGCCGGGGTGCCATTTCTTATCGCGGATCCCCCGGCGCGTCGGGCGCGAGACTTCACCTGCCGGGAAAAAGATCAGCACGCCGCCGTTTTGCAGCTGGCGATCCATTTGCTGCAGCGCGGCTTTAGCGGTACGGCCGTTGATATTATCGACCGGAATGAACAGCGAGCTGAGCGGCTCAAGGTGGGTCAACAGGCGGTTGGTCACGACTTTGACATCGCGGCGAACGCGGGAGACGGCATAGAGTAGCGCAAGGCCGTCGAGGGTACCGGTAGGATGATTGGCAACGATCACCAGCGGGCCGTGTTCAGGAATTTGTTCCAGATCGTGCGCCGGGATTGCGCAGCGAATATTCAGGTGTTCCAGCACCTGTTCGACCGTATCGAGCCCCTTCAGGTGACGATGGCGGGCGGCAAATTGTTGAAACTCTTCCTCATGGAGGAGTTTTTTTAGCAGCTTCTTTTGCCAGGCGGCGGGCCTGGCCTGAGGCCACAGGTCGTCGAGTACATGGTCGAGACTAAACATAGCGCTTCCTCCTCGGTCCTGCCCAGACAGTAGAAGGCGGAAGTGTCGCTTATATTGCAGTTGGGTGAAGATTCGGCATTGTCAGGCCCGAAAGCGCGGCGCAGGTCAGGAGAGTTCCCGGCCTGCGCGCGGAGCCTGGCGCCCGCAAGGTGGATTTAGCGCAGGATTTTCTTCTCGGCGAGATCAAGGGCGAAGTAGCTGAAGATCAGATCCGCGCCGGCGCGCTTAATGGCTCCAAGACTTTCCAGAACCACTTTTTCTTCATCGATGGCGCCCGCCTGAGCGGCAAATTTGATCATCGCGTACTCGCCGCTAACCTGGTAAGCACCGATCGGCAGATCGCTGCGCTCGCGGATATCGCGCAGGATATCAAGATAGGCGCCGGCCGGTTTCACCATCAGGCAATCAGCGCCCTGGGCTTCATCGAGCAGCGACTCGCGAATTGCTTCCCGGCGGTTCATCGGGCTCATCTGATAGGTTTTACGATCGCCCTTCAGCGCGGTGCCCGCCGCTTCGCGGAACGGGCCGTAGAACGAAGAGGCAAACTTGGTGGAGTAGGACATGATGGCCGTGCGGGTAAAGCCGGCGGCATCCAGCGCCTGGCGAATAGCCTGCACCTGACCGTCCATCGCGGCGGATGGCGCGATAAAATCAGCGCCGGCCGCTGCCGCAACAACCGCCTGCTTGCCGAGGTTCACGAGGGTGGCATCGTTGTCTACGCCGTGCTCGCAGAGTACGCCGCAGTGGCCGTGGGAGGTGTATTCGCAGAAGCAGGTATCGGACATCACGATCATCTCCGGTACCGCATCCTTACAGATACGCGACATCCGCGCGACCAGGCCGTTTTCGTTCCAGGCATCGCTGCCGTTGGCATCGGTGTGATGGGAAATACCGAAGGTCATCACCGACCGGATACCGGCGTTAGCGATACGCTCGATTTCACGCGCCAGGTGTTTCTCCGGGATGCGCATCACGCCGGGCATGGCCTCGATGGCTTTGTAATCGTCGATTTCTTCTTCAACAAAGATCGGCAACACCAGGTCATTCAAACTCAGTGTTGTCTCTTCAAACATAGCTCGTAGCGAAGCGGACTGACGCAAGCGGCGCGGGCGAGTGATTAAATCTGTCATGGTTTGCCTGATTTTGTGAAATGAAAGACCGCAGTATACCCGAACCTGAGGGCGGGCGTTTTACGAAAGTGGCTTAAAATCTCACCTCGCGAACGGCGCTGGCAATAATAATGGGTTCCTGAATTGCATGCGCATAGCGAATATTTATATTCCCAGATAATGTTTATTTTTTATTGGATGTTTTTGGAGTTAATGGGATTTATATATTTAATGTGGTTGGAAGTGTTGGTCTGCTTATTCATTGTTGTTTTGTTTGTTTGCTAATGTATTTGTTTGTTTTATAGCTTGCGTTTATTGGGTGGCTAATTAACTGAAGTTAGAGTGTTTATTTTTTCTTTCTGAGTGGCGGGCTGATTAAATTATTGTCCGGTTTCGGACTTTGGCTAAAGAATAATTGAACCTTTCCCCGCTGACACCGCATAATCGTTCCGCGAAGCATAATAATGTTCTTCTACGTATTGATAATTGATGGATCAACGATATTACGTCCCTGAGGAGGGATGACAATGCACCCTTGGAAAAAGAAATTTGTAGTTTCACAATTAGCATTAGCCTGCACTTTGGCTATCACCTCTCAGGCAAGTGCTGTTACTGATATATCTGGAACCAACTACACGACATTTAAACATTATAACGACGCTGCCTATGCCGACGGCGTTTACTATAATGGCTATGTAGGCTGGAATAACTATGCGACGGACAGTATTTATAACGGTGACATTTATCCGGTCATCAATAAGTCCGTCGTTAATGGCGTGATCTCGACTTACTATCTGGACGATGGTCTTGCTACCAACGCGAACAGCAATAGCCTGACTATTAAAAACAGCACCATTCACGGGATGATCACCTCCGAGTGCATGACCACCGACTGCGTGGGGCGTGACGCTACCGGCTACGTTTATGACCGCCTGGCGCTGACCGTTGATAACTCGACCATTGATGATAACTACGAGCACTATACCTACAACGGCACTCACACCGATGGCTCCGTAGATACGCATGCTGTTGACGTTTACGATCTGGGGACGGCCATTACGCTGGATCAGGAGGTCGATCTGGTCGTCAAAAATAACTCCCATGTTGCCGGCATCACTCTGACTCAGGGCTACGAGTGGGGAGATATTGACGACAATACCGTCAGTACCGGCGTCAACAGCGGCAAAGTGTTTCAGAACACGATTAGCGTAGCGGATTCTACCGTGACGTCCGGCTCATGGTCGGATGAAGGCACCTCCGGCTGGTTCGGCAACAACAATAACGCCAGCGATTACGGCGGGAGCGGCCTGAGCGTGAACGGCGGTGCCGGCTTCAATGCTGATGACGTCGCGTTATCCGCCATCGCCAATCCGAATGCGGATAACGCGATGCAGACGACGGTTAACCTTACTCATTCGACCCTGATGGGGGATATCTTATTTTCCAGTAACTTTGACCACAATTTCTTCCCGAACGGTGCGGACAGCTATCGGGATACCAATTCTGCCGTAGACACTAACGGTTGGGATGGTACCGATCGTATGGATGTCACGCTGAATAACGGCAGCAAGTGGGTGGGGGCCGCGATCTCCACGCATCAGATCGATTCTGATGGCGATGGCGTTTACGACAGCTTTGGCGAAGGCACTGAAGCGACCGCAACGCTGATTGATGTCGCGGCGAACAGCCTGTGGCCATGGTCAACCTATGGTGTCAACAGCAGCGACACGGCCTACAGTGAAAGCGGTCACGTTGCCGGCAACGAAGTCTATCAGAGCGGTCTGTTCAACGTGACGCTGAACGGCGGTTCACGGTGGGATACGACCAAAACGTCGCTGATTGATACTTTAAGCATCAACAGCGGTTCTGTGGTCAACGTAGCGGACTCCACCCTGGTCTCTGACACTATCTCTCTGACCGGCGGCTCTGTCCTGAAGATCGATGAAGATGGCCACGTGGCGACCCACGCGCTGACAATCGACAGCAGTACCGTCACGATTGCCGACGATGTCTCCGCCGGCTGGGGCGTGGATGATGCCGCGCTGTATGCCAACTTCGTCAATGTGACTCACGACGGTATTCTGGACGTCGGCAACGGCACGGCGTACGCGCTGCAGGCCGATACGCTGAACCTGACCAGCTCGACGGATGCCCGCGGGGATGTACATGCTGGCGTGTTTAATGTTCACAGCAATCGCTTCGTGCTGAATGCCGATTTAACCAACGATCGCACTAACGATACCGCTAAGCCTAACTACGGCTACGGCATCATCGCCATGAACTCTGATGGTCACCTGACCATCAACGGCAACGGTGACTCCGATACCTCTTTTGACCAGTCCGAAGTGGATAACGCGGGTGACAACGTTGCGGCCGCCGCCGGCAACTATAAAGTGCGTATTGATAACGCGGTCGGTACGGGGTCCATTGCTGATTACAAAGGCAAAGAGCTGGTCTATGTTAACGACAAGAGCAGCACCGCCACCTTCTCTGCGGCAAACAAAGCCGATCTGGGTGCCTACACCTGGCAGGCTAAGCAGGAAGGCAACGTGGTGGTTATGCAGCAGCGGTCGCTGACCGATTACGCAAATATGGCGCTCAGCATCCCGTCCGCTAACAGCAATATCTGGAACCTGCAGCAGGATACCGTGGCGACTCGTCTGACCCACTCCCGGCATGGTCTGGCGGATAACGGCGGCGTCTGGGGCAGCTACTTTGGCGGTAGCTTCAACGGCGACAATGACGCTATCAGCTACGATCAGAACGTGAACGGCGTCATGCTGGGGCTGGATAGCAAAATTGAGGGGAACCATGCTCAGTGGATCGTCGGGGCCGCAGCGGGCTTCGTGAAAGGCGACCTGAGCGATCGCAGCGGTCAGGTGGATCAGGACAGCCAGACGGCCTACGTCTACTCGTCCGCTCGCTTTGCAAACAACGTTTTTGTTGACGGTTCTCTGAACTACTCTCGCTTCAGCAACGAGCTGTCTGCCAACATGAGCAACGGCCAGTACGTCGACGGCAGGACTTCCACAGACGCCTGGGGCTTTGGTCTGAAGCTGGGCTACGACTGGAAGCTGGGCGATGCGGGCTATGTGACCCCGTACGGCAGCGTATCCGGCCTGTTCCAGTCCGGGGACGACTACCGCCTGAGCAACGGCATGAAAGTGGGCGAACAGTCTTACGACAGCATGCGCTATGAGCTGGGCGTTGACACGGGCTACACCTTTAGCTACGGCAGCGATCAGGCCCTTACGCCTTACTTCAAGCTGGCCTACGTGTATGACGATGCCGACAACAACGCTAAGGTCAACGGGGATGCTATCGATAACGGCACCGAAGGTTCTGCGGTACGCGTTGGGCTGGGTACGCAGTTCAGCTTTACCCGCAGCTTCAGCGCCTACTCCGATGTGAGCTACCTCGGCGGCGGGGATGTGGATCAGGACTGGTCTGCTAACGTGGGCGTTAAATACACCTGGTAAGATAGTTTGCAGTGATAAAACATTAAAGGTTATTTAATCTAAAAGTATGCCCGTCAAGGAGTTGACGGGCATTATTGTCAGGAATGCATAAATGCTATCACTGAGTAAACCGCTTAATGAATTTGGTCAGCTGGATCAATGCCTGTCAAAATACGGCACGCGCTTCGATTTTTGTAGTGAAAAGCAGATTATATTTTCGAACGATATACATTGCGACCAAACGGTGGTTATTTTAGCCGGTGTAATCTCGCTGCGCCGAGGTGAAAATATCCTTGTGGGCATCGCTCAGGCCCCTTTTATTATCGGGCTGGCCGATGGGGTAATGAAAAATGAGGTGAAATATAAATTAATGACCGAGGGAGAGTGCAGCGGATACCACCTGCCTTCCTCCCTAGCGATTAAAATAATCGACCAGAATAATTTGTGGCGCGACGCATTCTGCTGGCTGGTATGGCATAACCGCATTATGGAGCTACGCGACCTGCAGCTAATCGGTAATAACTCCTATGAGCAAATTCGCGCAACGCTGCTGTCGATGATTGACTGGGACGAAGAATTACGTTTCCGTATTGGTGTTATGAATTATATTCATCAAAAAACACGTATTTCGCGCTCCGTTGTTGCCGAAGTGCTTGCTGCTCTGCGTAAGGGCGGCTATATCGAAATGGATAAAGGCAAACTGGTCAGCATCAACCATTTGCCTTCAGAATATTAATCAGGATTCGGGAACGGGCAGCGGTTTTTCGCCGCTGAGTTCGCTGACCAGGTCGTTGATGCCGTTACTCATATTGCTAAAGCGCGTCAGCGAGGAACGGGTGACCACCACGAAGGCGCCCACATTAGCCTGCGGGTTCATCGCCATGTAGGTAATAAATCCGCCGCCGCCGCCGGTCTTCTGAATAATGCCCGGATGCCCATTTTTCGGCTTCATATAAACCCAGCCAAGGCCCAGCGCATCGGCTTTCCCCGGCACGTCCATACCGATAACGCGGGTCAGCTGGCTGCGCTGATAGATCAGCGTCTGCATGCGGTCAGCCTGCTGGCCGCGGGTGTAAAAATCAGAGGAGAGGAACTGCTGCATCCAGCGCATCATATCGCCCGGCGTGGAGTAAACGCCGCCGCTGCCGATCGCCGCCAGGGTGTTGTTGCACGGGCTGGCGCCCTTCTCGGCGACCATCAGGCGGCCACACTGATCCGGCGATGGCGTAAAGGTGGTGTCCTTCATGCCCAGCGGGCGGGTAATTTGCTCTTCAAACAGCTGCGGATAAGGCTTGCCCGCGGCGTTCGACAGGGCGTCCGCCAGCAGATCAAACGCGAGGTTGGAGTAGGCGGCCTGCGAGCCGGGCGCGGCTTTTAACGACGTCGTCGACAGCCATTCCCAGCGCTGCTGGCGGGTTGGCCAGACGAAGACCGCGCGGTGCGCCGCGCCGCCGGGCTGTTCACGCGGCAGGGCGCTGGTATGCGTCGCCAGGTTAACCAGCGTAATCGGCGTGCCCTGATAGCTCGGCACCCGAGCGCCCGGCGGAGCGTATTTGCTCAGCGGATCGTTAAGCTTCACCACCCCCTGATCGAGCATTTTCACCAGCATTTCGCTGGTCATCAGCTTGCTCAGTGAGGCGATGCGGATAACGGAATCCAGCTGAGGATGTTCATTATTGCCCGGACGCGTCTCGCCAAAGCTGCGAAAAACGCGCTGGTTACCGTCGATGACGACCAGCGCCATGCCGGTGGCGCCGCTACCGTAGTAGATATGGTTGGCATAACGGTCGACAACATCGGAGGCAAATTCCGGATCGACGCTCGGTTGAGCAGCCTGGACCGATGTCCACGACGCCGCGCACAGCGCAGCAAAAATGAGCAGACTACGTTTCAACGGGGGTATCCATATGATGAAAAGAGATATAGAGCGTATTTATACTACGAAGCGGCGCACAGCGAAGCGCAATGACGACAATATTTCACGGAAAAACGTAACGGTGCGTAAAAAACGATTTTTTACGCTTTCGATACCCGCTTTACCCGGCGGGCGCGTATGATTATTGTTTGGTTAATCAGGTTGTAAGAGAGAGAGACATGGCCGCTCAACGGGTAGTAATGGTAGTAGATATGCAAAATGGCGTTTTTGCGACCCCGCGTATTGAGCGTGAGCGCTGCGTCGCACAAATTAACCGCCTGATCCGCGCGGCGGATCGCGTGATTTTTATTCAGCACGCAGAGGATGGCGGGCTGGAAGAGGGAAGCGAAGGTTTTGCGCTGCTGCCTGAGATGGAGCAGCCGGAAAATGCAATTTTTGTCACCAAAACCGCCTGCGATGCGTTTTACCAGACCCGCCTCGCGCAGGTGCTGAGCGAGCAGGACATTACGCAGTTTGTGATTTGCGGCTGCGCAACGGACTATTGCGTTGATACCACCATCAAAAACGGCGCCAGCCGCGGCTATGCCCTAACCGTCGCCGAAGATGCGCATACTACCGCTAACCGCCCGGCGGCGCAGGCGCAAACGCTGATTGCCCACTATAACGAGGTCTGGCGTACGCTGACCGTCCCCGGCAATCCTGTACGCGTGAAATCCACAGAAACAATTCTTAGCGCCTGGCAGACGAACTAAGCTGCTGATATCCGGTCTCATAATTCGGTCGCCTTTCCTTGCCGCTGCTCCTCTGCGGCGGGCATTGTCGTGGTACACAGCATAATCAGAATGATAAGAAGTTAGCAGGAGAGCATGATGTTTAAATCTTTTTTCCCCAAACCGGGGCCGTTTTTTATCTCTGCCTTTATCTGGTCGCTGCTGGCGGTGATCTTTTGGCAGGCGGGCGGCGGCGACTGGCTGCTGCGAATGGCCGGCGCATCGCAAAACGTGGCCATCAGCGCCGCGCGCTTCTGGTCGCTGAACTATTTGGTTTTTTACGCCTACTACCTGTTCTGCGTCGGCGTTTTCGCCCTGTTTTGGTTTAGCTGGTGCCCGCATCGCTGGCAGTACTGGTCGATCCTCGGCACGTCGCTGATTATCTTCGTCACCTGGTTCCTGGTGGAAGTGGGGGTGGCGATCAACGCCTGGTACGCGCCGTTCTACGATCTGATACAGGCCGCGCTGGCCACGCCGCATAAGGTCAGCATTAACCAGTTTTATCAAGAAATTGGCGTATTCCTCGGGATTGCGGTTATTGCGGTGATTATCGGCGTGATGAACAACTTTTTCGTCAGCCACTACGTCTTCCGCTGGCGTACCGCGATGAACGAACACTACATGGCGCACTGGCACCATTTACGCCATATCGAAGGCGCGGCCCAGCGTGTGCAGGAAGATACCATGCGCTTTGCCTCTACCCTTGAAGATATGGGCGTGAGCTTTATCAACGCGGTGATGACCCTGATTGCCTTTCTGCCGGTGCTGGTCACCCTGTCCGAGCACGTGCCGGACCTGCCGATTGTTGGCCACCTGCCGTATGGCCTGGTGATTGCGGCGATCGTCTGGTCGCTGATGGGCACCGGTATGCTGGCGGTGGTGGGGATCAAGCTGCCGGGGCTGGAGTTTAAAAACCAGCGCGTTGAGGCGGCCTATCGTAAGGAGCTGGTATACGGCGAAGATGACGCCGCTCGCGCGACGCCACCGACCGTTCGCGAGCTGTTCGGCGCCGTACGCCGCAACTATTTCCGCCTCTATTTCCACTACATGTACTTCAACATCGCGCGCATTCTCTATCTGCAGGTCGATAACGTTTTCGGTTTGTTCCTGCTGTTTCCGTCGATCGTTGCCGGTACGATTACGCTGGGCCTGATGACGCAGATAACCAACGTATTTGGCCAGGTGCGCGGTTCGTTCCAGTACCTGATCAGCTCCTGGACGACGCTGGTGGAGCTGATGTCCATCTACAAACGTCTGCGCAGCTTTGAGCGTGAGCTCGATGGCAAAGAGTTAAATGAAGTCACGCAAACGCTCGGTTAATTATCTCAAGGAAGGATTATGGCGGCAGCAGCCTCTACTCGTATCGTTTCGCTCTCCCTGACGCTTCTGGCGGGGATGGTTCTCAGCGCCTGTACCAGTAATCAGGGACCGGCGCTAAAAAAAGGCGAAAAGCCCGTGGACGTTGCCGCCGTAGTCCGGCAAAAAATGCCGGCCAGCGTGAAGGACCGTGATGAATGGGCGCAGGCGATAGCTAAGGCCTTCGAAAGCCAGAAGCTGGCGCCGACGGAAGAAAACGTCTGTTCGGTGCTCGCCGTGGCCCAGCAGGAGTCCAACTATCAGTCTGATCCGGTGGTGCCGGGGCTGAATAAAATCGCCTGGCAGGAGATAGACCGCCGGGCGGAGAAAATGCACATTCCGCTGTTCGTCGTGCATACCGCGCTAAAAATTCCTTCGCCGAACGGCAAAAGCTACAGTGAGCGCCTGGATAGCGTGAAAACGGAGAAGCAGCTAAGCGCCGTTTTTGACGATTTTATCGACATGGTACCGATGGGCCAGACTCTGTTTGGCTCCCTCAACCCGGTGCATACCGGCGGCCCGATGCAGGTCAGCATCGCCTTTGCCCAGCAGCACACCGACGGCTATCCGTGGAAAATGGAGGGCAGCGTGCGCAAGGAGGTCTTTAGCCTGCGCGGCGGTCTGTGGTTTGGCACCCGGCATTTGCTGAACTATCCGGCGAACTATAGCGCGCCGCTGTATCGTTTTGCTGATTTCAACGCCGGCTGGTACGCCAGCCGCAATGCCGCATTTCAACATGCGGTCAGCAAAGTCAGCGGCGTGAAGCTGGCGCTGGACGGGGATTTGATTCGCTACGACAGCGACGAGCCGGGGACCACAGAGCTGGCGGTGCGGCGCGTAGCCGGACAGCTGGCGATGAGCGATGACGATATTCACCGACAGCTGAAGAAAGGCGACAGCCTGGCGTTTAAGAAAACCGACCTCTATCAGCAGGTTTTCCGTCTTGCGGATAAGAAAGCAGGCAAGGCCGTGCCGCGGGAAATTCTCCCCGGGATCCAGCTCGAAAGCCCTAAAATTACGCGAAATCTGACAACCGCCTGGTTCGCGAAGCGGGTTGATGAGCGGCGCGCCAGCTGCATGGCGCGTCGTTAGCGATTATTGCGCCAGCGCAGGATAAGCCCGAGAAGAGCCACCAGCAGGCAGCCAATCAGAAAGGGGACCAGGCCAAATATTGTCCCCACCGCCAGACCTATTTCTATGCGCGGATGTTGGGTGTTCTGGACCTGTATTAAGTGTTCAAAAACGCCGGGTGCGTGCACCAGCATGCTCAGCATTTGCGCCCCGGCCCAGAAGCAGAACAGCACAAACAGTCCGTAGGCGATATTGCTGCTGGTCAGCGGGCTCCTTCTTTTTTTGCCAAAGAGCGTTTTTGAAAAGGCAAACTCTGCCATATAACCTCCGTACTCCACTTCTCAGCCGTTTTTACACCGGCTACACGGCGATTATTTTGGCAGCGGGGGGCGCTATCCAGTATCAGATTGCTGGTAATTTTCGGCCAGGAATATTCCTGAACTTATCGCTTTGCGAGCGCGTTAAAAGTTTGGCAAAGGGAGAGCCATCTCCCACTGTTAAATAATTCTCAACGTCGCTACAGACCGCGGATTGCGCCTGTGCGAAGATGCTTTTTTTGCCGTTGGAGTTGTCATGAAGCTCACTGATAAAATTCGCCGTGACTGGCACTATTACGCTATTGCGCTGGGGTTAATTTTTATTCTGAACGGCGTGGTGGGGCTGCTGGGGTTTGAAACTCAGGGCTGGCAATCCTATGCCGTGGGGCTGGTGACCTGGGTCATTAGCTTCTGGCTGGCGGGGTTTATTATTCGCCGTCGTCCGGCGGAGCAAGCCTAGGCATTGATAGTTTCGCGGCCACCCGGGCCGTAAAGCTGTCGCCCCGGCAAGCGCTGCGTCGCCGGGGCAATTTCATCAGTTCATTGAGGTTTTCAGCGCGCGATCGGCGGCGTGACGCTCCAGCGCCAGCTCAATCAGGCGAGTGATCAGGCTGGTATAGTCCAGTCCGCTGGCTTGCCACAGCTTGGGATACATGCTGATATTGGTAAACCCTGGCAGCGTGTTGATTTCATTGATAACAACTTCATTATCTGCCGTCAGGAACACGTCGACGCGCGCCATGCCGCTGCAGCCGAGCGTCTGATAGGCGCGAACGGCAATATCGCGAATTTTATCGTTAACTTCACCGTCAATGGCGGCCGGAACGACGACTTTCGCCCCCTGGTCGTCAATGTACTTGGTGTCGTAGGCGTAGAATTCGCTGTTGAGGACGATTTCGCCGCAGGTGCTAGCCTGAGGTTCATCGTTACCCAGTACCGCACACTCGATCTCCCGGCCCTTAATTCCTTGTTCAACCACCACCTTATGGTCAAATTCAAAGGCCAGGGCGACCGCCTGCTGATACTGCTCTTCGTTGTTCACCTTGCTCACGCCCACCGACGAGCCCTGGTTGGCCGGTTTGACAAATAGCGGCAGGCCGAGGGTCTTTTGCACTTCAGCGAAGCTAAAGCGCTGGCGGTTAGCGCGGGTCAGGGTAATAAACGGTGCGATGGACAGGCCGGCGTCACGCAGCAGGCGCTTGGTGACGTCCTTATCCATGCAGGCGGCGGAGCCGAGCACGTCAGAGCCGACGAAGGGCAGGTTAGCCATCCGCAGCATGCCCTGCAGCGAGCCGTCTTCTCCCAGGGTGCCGTGGACAATCGGGAAAATGACGTCGATGGCGGCCAGCGGTTGACCGCTGTCGGCATTAATCAGCTGCCGGGATTGGCGACCGGGAATTTGCGCCAGCGTGACATCGGAGGGACGCAGCGCAATATGGGCAGGATCCTGCGGGTTCAGCAGATAGTTACCGGCATCGTTAATGTGCCAGAGACCCTGTTTATCAATCCCCAGCAGAACGACGTCGAAACGCGATTTATCAATTGCTTCCACGATGTTCTTCGCCGACTGCAGCGACACTTCATGTTCTGCCGACTTGCCGCCAAAAACGATCCCAACCCTCATCTTAGCCATTTCAACTTCCATCCTGATTACATCAAAGCACATAACATAGCATGTGCGATGACGGCATGGCTGCCAGAATCTGTGCGGCAGATGGCAGGGGGTTAAAAGCTGTTCAACCGCCGCTGCGGATAAGCAGGCGAGGGCGGGAGCCGATACGCGGCGGCGCCGCGACGTCAGCACAACGCCCTAAGGCTCAGGCGATTAGTTCTGATAATATTTTATAAATCGGGATATGGAATGATAAAACACTAAACTCATCGCGAGCGCATCTCTGGTAATACGCCGGCGGAGGGAACTTGCTAAGCTAGATAATAATTCACAAAAAACTAATGAATACGCGTAGTTATGGAATCCTGGAAGGTTAATCTCATCTCTGTCTGGTTCGGCTGCTTTTTTACCGGCCTGGCAATCAGCCAAATTCTGCCGTTCTTGCCGCTCTATGTTTCTCAGCTGGGCGTCACCTCTCACGAGGCGCTGTCGATGTGGTCGGGCCTGACGTTTAGCGTCACCTTCCTGGTATCGGCCATCGTTTCGCCGATGTGGGGCAGCCTCGCGGATCGCAAAGGGCGCAAGCTGATGCTGCTGCGCGCCTCCCTGGGAATGGCGATTGCCATCCTGCTTCAGGCCTTTGCGACCAACGTCTGGCAGCTGTTTATCCTGCGCGCGGTGATGGGGCTGACTTCCGGCTATATTCCTAATGCGATGGCGCTGGTGGCCTCTCAGGTACCGCGAGAACGCAGCGGCTGGGCGCTCAGTACGCTATCGACGGCGCAGATTAGCGGCGTCATCGGCGGGCCGCTGCTGGGCGGTTTCCTCGCCGACCACGTTGGCCTGCGAATGGTGTTTATCATCACCGCCATTTTGCTGACGGTGAGCTTCCTGGTGACGCTGTTCTTGATTAAAGAGGGCGTGCGCCCGCAGGTCAGTAAGGCGGATCGCCTAAGCGGGAGGGAGGTATTTGCTACGCTGCCCTATCCCGGCCTGGTCATTAGCCTGTTCTTCACTACCCTGGTGATTCAGCTTTGTAACGGTTCAATCGGGCCGATTCTGGCGCTGTTTATCAAATCGATGGCCCCGGAGAGCAATAATATTGCCTTCCTCGCCGGCATGATTGCCGCCGTGCCGGGCGTTTCGGCGCTGATCTCGGCCCCGCGTTTAGGCAAGCTTGGAGATCGGATTGGCACCTCGCGGATCCTGCTGGCGACGCTGTGCTGCGCGGTGGTGATGTTCTTTGCGATGTCGTTCGTGACCACGCCGCTGCAGCTGGGCGTGCTGCGCTTCATGCTGGGCTTTGCCGACGGCGCGATGCTGCCGGCGGTGCAAACGCTGCTGCTCAAATACTGCAGCGATAGCGTGACCGGACGCATCTTCGGCTACAATCAGTCGTTTATGTATCTGGGGAACGTCGTCGGGCCGCTGATTGGCGCCTCGGTATCGGCAATGGCCGGCTTCCGCTGGGTGTTTATCGCCACGGCGATTATCGTGCTGATTAACCTTTGGCAGCTGGCGGTTATGCTGCGGCGCAGCCGGGCATCTGCCTGACTGCCGCCAGGCGGTATGTGTGCATAGCGCCTTATTAACTTCTCGCGGCGATGCTTTCATTACTCTTTGTTATGACACCAGTCCATCAGCGCCGCACACCACGGCATGGTGCTGGGGTCTAAAGCCGCGTATCAGGCTGCTCACCAATTCTATTATGGTGATGCATTTTGCTTATTACGGAAATACGACGGCTATACCATTTTATTATTTACTATTAAAAATGGTTATAGAACTCTCTTTGGTCGTTATTTATGGTGGTTGCTTTTGCTGCCTGTTTTTTAATCGTGAAAACGTTTCGCTTATTATCCGTGATAATCCGCAGACATTTTTAGAAAATAAATCTGGTATCCGACGACGAATCTATGACATAAAGAACAAATTACTGACCTCGCCTAAAGGATAAAGCGTTGTGAAGAATCTCATTGCCGAGCTACTGGTAAACCTGGCACAAAAGGAAGAGGAAACAAAGGAACTGACGGTGCAGGTTGAGGCGCTGGAAGTGGTGGTCACGGCGCTGCTAAGGCATATGGAGCAGGACGCTCAGCAGGCGTTAATTAACGATATTGAACAGGCTATCGAGCAGGCCAGCCCCGGTCCGCTGGTTGACGAGCGCGATGCCCAGCGGTTGCAGCAATATATAAAAAAGCTGTTGCGGCATCCTCGTAGCTAGCGCCTGTGACAAGGTATGGATGCTGTCATTTTACTGTCACATCGCTTTTATAAAGTCTCCCTCGTTTTGTTTTTTAAGTATTTTTACATGGAGACGACAAAAGTGAAATTAAGCGCCCTCTTTATTGCCCTACTGCCTCTGCTGGCTTCCCCGGTTATTCATGCTGATACCCCGTCCGCCCCGGCGCTCGATAATCGTGCCGCCCAGGGAGATATCACCGCTGCCGGCGGCGCTCGTCGTTTAAGCGGCGACCAAACTGCCGCGTTACAGGCCTCATTAATCAACAAGCCAGCCAAAAATATTATTTTGCTGATTGGTGACGGAATGGGGGATTCAGAAATTACCGCCGCACGCAATTATGCCGAAGGCGCGGGCGGTTTCTTCAAAGGTATTGATGCGCTGCCGTTGACCGGTCAGTACACCCATTATTCTCTGGATAAGAAAACCGGCAAGCCGGATTATGTGACCGATTCCGCCGCGTCCGCGACGGCGTGGACCACCGGCGTCAAAAGCTATAACGGCGCGCTGGGCGTCGATATCCACGAGAAAGATCACCAGACCATCCTTGAGCTGGCGAAAGCCGCCGGCTTTGCTACCGGCAACGTCTCAACCGCCGAACTGCAGGACGCCACGCCCGCCGCTCTGGTGGCACACGTGACCTCACGTAAGTGCTATGGCCCCAGCGTCACCAGCGAAAAATGTCCGGGCAACGCGCTGGAAAAAGGCGGCAAGGGATCGATTTCCGAGCAGCTGCTGAACGCCCGCGCCGACGTGACGCTTGGCGGCGGAGCAAAAACTTTCGCTGAAACCGCCACCGCCGGTGAATGGCAGGGCAAAACGCTGCATGACCAGGCGGTCGCCCGCGGCTACCAGATTGTCACCGACGCCGCTTCGCTGGCCGCAGTCGGCGAAGCCAACCAGGGCAAACCGCTGCTGGGGCTGTTTTCTGACGGTAATATGCCGGTACGCTGGGAAGGGCCTAAAGCCTCCCTGCACGGCAATATCGACAAGCCGGCGGTAACCTGCACGCCGAACGCGAAGCGCGACGCCTCGGTGCCAACGCTGGCGCAGATGACGGATAAAGCCATCAGCCTGCTGAGCAGCAACGAGAAGGGATTCTTCCTGCAGGTTGAAGGTGCCTCCATCGACAAACAGGATCACGCGGCGAACCCGTGCGGCCAGATTGGCGAGACCGTCGATCTTGACGAAGCGGTGCAGAAAGCGCTGGAGTTCGCCAAAAAAGATGGCAATACCCTGGTGGTGGTGACCGCCGACCACGCGCACTCCAGCCAGATCATCCCCGCTGATTCTAAAGCGCCGGGCCTGACGCAGGCGCTGACCACCAAAGACGGTGCGGTGATGGTGATGAGCTACGGTAACTCCGAGGGCGAGTCGATGGAGCATACCGGGACGCAGCTGCGTATCGCCGCCTACGGCCCGCATGCCGGAAACGTCGTCGGCCTAACCGATCAGACCGATCTGTTCTATACCATGAAAGATGCTCTGGGCCTGAAATAAGCCCGTGCCGGCGGCGAATTTCAGCCGCCGGCTGGTTTTTTTCCCGTCAGCGACCAGACTTACAGGGATTGACTCACAGAAGGATGGTGCGATGAAAATAACATTACTGGTTGCCCTGCTGTTTGGCCTGGTCTTTGCCACTGCGGTCAGCGCCGCGGAAAAAACGCCGACACCCCAGCAGCAAAAAATGACGGTCTGTAACAAAGACGCGTCGGCGAAAGCGCTGAAAGGGGATGAGCGTAAGGCGTTTATGAGCAGCTGTCTGAAGAAAGATGCGCCGGCTCCGGAGAACAAAGGGTTAACGCCTCAGCAGCAAAAAATGGGCGAGTGTAACGGTCAGGCGACCCAGCAGTCGCTGAAAGGGGACGATCGTAAGAAATTTATGAGCGCCTGCCTGAAAAAACAGGGGTAGTGGAAACGGGTGAGGCCCGGCCTCACCCGATCATACCCGGCTTCAGGAGCGGCTAAGCTTCTCTGATTTTTCCATGCATTTCGCTATCGCTTCGATCACCGCTGAACGGAAACCTTTCTCTTCCAGCACCCGAACCGCCTCGATGGTGGTTCCACCCGGCGAGCACACCATATCCTTCAGCGCGCCCGGATGCTCTGCGCTTTCCAGCACCATTTTCGCCGAGCCCATCACCGCCTGCGCGGCAAACTTATAGGCCTGAGCCCGCGGCATGCCGCCGAGCACGGCGGCGTCAGCCATCGCTTCAATAAACATAAACACGTAGGCCGGCGCCGAGCCGCTGACGCCGACCACCGGATGGATCATCGCCTCAGAGATAATCTCAGCCTGCCCAAAGCAGCGGAAAATAGTCAGAATTTCAGCGGTTTCTTCGCTGGTGACCAGCGCGTTTGGCGTGACGGAAGTCATACCCGCGTTGACCAGAGAGGGGGTGTTAGGCATGGCGCGGACGATCTTGCGATCGTGCCCCAGCGCGCGTGCGAGCTGATCGAGGGTGACGCCCGCCGCGATGGAGACCACCAGAGAATCTTTATTCAGGCTGGAGGCCACGTCGCTCAGCACTTTAACCATGATCCCCGGCTTCACCGCGCCGAACACAATATCTGCGACCTGGGCAACGTCCTGGGCGCTCTGCGCCGCGTTGATACCGTACTGGTCGTGTAGGGCCGCCACTTTATCCGGCGACGGGGTGTAGACCCAAATTTGCCCCGGCTGTACCTGCCCGCTGGCGATCAGGCCGCCGAGAATGGCCTTACCCATATTGCCGCAGCCGATAAAGCCAATTTTCTTCTCCATCACCCTTCTCCTGTGCTTATTTTGTCGTGAGTTATCTAGCTTATCACTCCGGAGCTTTCCCGGGGGACAAAAGCAGGTGACAATAATAGCCCCCTTTTTCGTCCACAGGAGCTGGAATGGCTATTTGGGTTGATGCGGACGCCTGTCCAAACGTGATTAAAGAGATTTTGTTTCGTGCCGCCGAGCGCACGCAAACGCCGATGACGCTGGTGGCAAACCAGGCGCTGCGGGTGCCGCCGTCGCGCGTCATTCGTACCCTGCGCGTACCGCAGGGCTTTGATGTTGCCGATAACGAAATTGTTCGCCTGTGCGAGCCGGGCGATCTGGTGATTACCGCCGATATTCCTCTGGCCGCCGAAGTGCTGGCCAAAGGCGGCGCGGCGCTCAATCCGCGCGGGGAGCGCTACAGCGAGGCCACCATTCGCGAGCGCCTGACCATGCGTGATTTTATGGAAACGATGCGGGCCAGCGGCGTGCAAACCGGCGGCCCGGATACCCTATCGCAGCGCGACCGTCAGCAGTTTGCCGCCGCGCTGGAGAAGTGGCTTACAGAAACGAAAGGTCGGTAGCCTAAACCCAGCTATCGTCGTCGCTGCCGATGTCGTCATCGCCGAAACCGGCGTCGAAGTCGGAGCTGTAGGTGCTGTTATCCGCAAGGAACTGACCGTCGTCCTGGCGGAAGGGATCGTCCGATGCGCTGCTGTCTGCCGTCTGCGCGAGGTCAGCCTGCGGCTTCTCTTCGATGATATTGACGATCTCCTGCGGGTGCGATCCGCTGAACATATTGGTCAGCATATTGCCGAGCACCACCCCGCCCGCCACGCCCGCTGCGGTCTGGAGCGCACCGGCCATAAAGCCGCCGCCGCGAGCCGCCTGAGGAGCGTAGTTCTGCTGCTGCATTTGCGGGGCATACTGCGGCTGCGCGCCGGCCTGCGGCCGAGCGTACTGCTCCGCGCCCGGAATAGGGTCAGAACCGCGCGACTGCGACTGACCGCCGCCAAACAGGCCGGAGAGAAACCCGCCGCTGCTCGGTTTCGCCGCCTGCAGCTGCGTCACCTGGCCTTCCAGCGCCTGGATACGATCGTTGAGCTGCTTAATCGCCGCTTCCTGAATCAGGATCGTTTGCGCCATGTAGTAGGGGGCGGCTGGCTGCTCTTTGATGTGCTGCGCAATCCGCTCCTCGGCGTCGGCATCGCGCGATGCGCTCTGTGTTCCGGCCTCTTTTAGTCGGGAAAACAGCCCATCGATAAGGCGTTGTTCTTCAGATTGCATGATACATTCCTCTGTCACACTGATAAATTACGGTCAGAGTGCGTCTGGACCACCCATGTTGTAAATATGTTGCAGCGTAAAGCTTTGCATAAATGTGTTACCGTTTACGCCAGCCAGCGGCTAAAAAATAATCCCTGAGTCGAGGTAAATCTGGCGCAACATTTAATGCAATGATAAGTTTACATGCAAAATCCCTTTGCTCTCTATGATGAAAGGGAATGCCTGATAATTTGTAACGTTTATTTTACGGTTATCGTGACGCCGCTTTGCAGGTATCATTGCGCACTTTTCGTATTCATTTTCCCGCAAAATGCGGAACCAGAGGGTCTTCGGTAATGACACAGCCAATCTATCTCATCGGTCCACGCGGCTGCGGTAAAACGACGATCGGCCACGCGCTGGCGCGGGCGCGTAATTACCAGTTTACCGATACCGATCATGCCCTGCAGGCGCTTGAGCAGCGTACGGTCGCGACGATCGTCGAGCAGGAGGGCTGGGATCGCTTTCGTGAGCTGGAATCGCAGGCGCTAAAAGCGGTCACCCGCCCGGAAACGGTTATTGCGACCGGCGGCGGCATTGTGCTCATCGAAGAGAACCGTCAGTTTATGCGTGAGAACGGCGTGGTTTTCTATCTCCAGGCCTCGGTATCTGCGCTGATTGACCGCCTTGAAGCCTATCCGAAAACCGAACAGCGTCCGACGCTGACCGGCAAACCGATCCGCGATGAGGTTGGCGAAGTGCTGGCCCAAAGAGAGGTGCTGTACCGGGCGACCGCGCACCATATTATCGATGCGACCGCCGAGCCGGATGAGGTGGTCGGACAGATCGTGGCGACGCTGCAGAGCGCCTGTACGGTCGATAATTAACCCTTCAGGGTGGCGAAAGAGTCGCCTGCTGGCGGGTAACGGAGCGAGTTCGGACTTTACCTGGGGCAAACGGAGCGCGGCTATCTATACTTTATGGCTCGTACGGTAAAAGAGGGAAGAGCCATGCCAGACCGACCGCCATATCCGCGCAAAGCGCGCGTCGTCGCCGTTGAGAAAGGTCAGAAGGGCCAGACTGAAACCTGGTATCAACTCCGCGCCGATTATCCCACCCCCGATTCACTGATTAGCGAACATCCAGTCGAGAGCGAAGCGCTGGATGCCAAACGGCGCTATGAGGATCCTGAGAAATCGTAGCCCATCTTCTGCGCCGCAGCCTGTCAGCGCCATCGCTGGCAGGTATTTTTGCCCCCGCTGAACACGTCTCTCGCCGCTGATTTACGCGCCTGCGCGGCGCGCTGTTTTTCTCAGCCAAAGAGTCAAACCGGACACCTGTCACATTTTTAATTCATCACGCGTACTAATGAATATCTAAGGTGCGGATTTTTCAGGAGTGTTCCTGAATCATCTGGAATCTTTACACTCTACTGGAGCGCTAAGCTGCTACGCTTCTGGACGGTTGATTTTTAGCCACCAGGGGGGCGGATATTATGCGGTAAGCCTGTGCTGAAGGCGTGGAAGTGAAAAGGTAGATGATATGAGTACAACAATGGCCATTTTAACCGTTGGCGTGGTGCCGGTGGCGGAGGTTCTGCCGCTGTTAACCGAACATATCAGGGAAGAGCAGATCACGCATGTTAGCCTGCTAGGTAAAATGACGCGCGAAGAGGTGATGGAAGATTATGCCGTTGACCCCGACGACGAGCGCCTGCTTACCTTGCTCAATGACAACCGGATGGCCGAGGTCTCGCGGTGGAAGATTGAACGTGATTTAAAACATCTTATCGCGCTGCTCGATCGGCAGGAGTATGACGTCATTCTGCTGTTGAGCTCCGACATGCTGAGCGGTTTTACGGCGCGCAACGCTATTCTGCTGGAGCCGCAGCGCATTATCCCGCCGCTGGTGGCGTCGATCGTCGACGGTCATCAGGTGGGGGTTATCGTTCCCGTTGAGGACGTTCTGCCGCTGCAGCAGCAAAAGTGGCTCTCGCTCAACAGCGCGCCGTACTACGCGCTGGCGAACCCGGTTAGCGGCAGCGACAGCGATTTGCTGGCGGCCGGAAGGGCGCTGCTGGAGCAGGGCGCCGACGTGCTGGTGCTGGACTGTCTCGGCTACCATCAGCATCATCGGGACGTGCTGCAAAAAGCGCTGGACGTGCCGGTTCTGCTCTCCAATGTGCTGGTTTCACGGCTGGCGGCAGAGCTTTTAGTTTAAGCCGATCGGCGCCGGCGCGTATTCCGGGGCGCCCGGCCTACGGGCAAACGCGGGCGCTGCGGCTATCCTGCGTCACAGGACTGGCATCAGGCGTTAATTTTACGTGACAGAAACGAGGAGCGCCCCCTATATTGAGGTTTCAACAAAAGATCATAAGGGCTTGTTTATGCTTCAAAGTAATGAATACTTCGATGGAAAAGTGAAATCGATTGGTTTCACCAGCAGCAGTACGGGCCGCGCGAGCGTGGGCGTGATGGCGGAAGGGGAATATACCTTTGGAACCGCACAGCCGGAAGAGATGACCGTAGTCAGCGGTGCGCTGAACGTTCTGCTGCCTGGGGAAACCGAGTGGAAAGTCTATACCGCCGGTGAAGTATTCAACGTTCCTGGCAGCAGCGAGTTCCACCTGCAGGTTGCTGAGCCAACGTCCTATCTGTGCCGCTATCTGTAATACTGATTTTGTCATCCTGCCGCCGTGCGGCAGGATGACGATCCGCGTCATCGAGTGATTCTGCGGATGTCATTCAGCTGATTAGCGCTGGGCTTCTCCGCCCAGGGCTTCCACCAGATTCTGAATCAGCGCGGCCAGTTCGCCGGTCATCAGAATAAAATCGGCGTCAAAGCGCAGGGCAAAATCTTCCCGATCGATATCTTCATTCTGATCGCGCAGTTCGTCACAGAACTTCAGGCGCTTGATGGAGCCATCGTCACACATCAGGAACTGAATACGCTGCTGCCAGTCGAGGGCCAGCTTGGTGACGACCTTCCCGGCCTCAATGTGCACGGCGATTTCGTCGCTGACCAGATCCTGCTTCTTCGCGCGGATCACGCCGCCGTCTTCCAGCATAGCCTTCAGCTCGGCTTCATCCAGCAGCTGGAAGCCTTGCGCCACGGTGCCTGAGCGCACCCATTCGGTGAGCGTCAGCTCGATCGGGTTTTCCAGCGCCAGCGGGACAACCGGCAGCGAGCCTAAGGTTTTGCGCAGCAGAGCCAGCGTATCTTCCGCTTTTTTGGCGCTGGCGCAGTCCACCATGATCAGACCGTTGACGGTATCGATCCACATCATGGTCTGGCTAAAGCGGCTGAAAGCGCGCGGCAGCAGCGAGTGCAGCACTTCGTCTTTCAGCGAATCTTTTTCGGTTTTCTTCAGCTTGCGGCCCTGCTCGGCTTCCAGCTTGAAGATCTTCGCTTCCAGCGCCTGTTTGATCACCGGAGACGGCAGGATCTTCTCTTCTTTGCGCGCGCAGATAACGATCTGGCCGTTTGTCGTGTGCGTCAGCGCATCGCTGTGCGAACCCATCGGCGATACCCAACCGGTTTTCGCCATATCCTGGCTACCACAAGGCGTAAACGTCAGCTCGGCCAGCTGTTTTTCCATCTCCTCGGCGCGCAGTGAAATGTCGCGGCTGAGACGGTAAACCATTAAATTTTTGAACCACAGCATGATAATTTCCACGGCTTTGTCGTTAAATCCAGCGGGCATGATAGCGAATTGTCGCTATGCTTGCATTGTTAATCGGGGAGAGGAGCATACAGTGCGTATTGGTATTGATTTAGGCGGCACGAAAACGGAAGTCATTGCCCTGAGTGATAAGGGAGAGCAGCTGTTTCGCCACCGTTTGCCGACTCCGCGGGACGATTATCCGCAAACGATAGAGAATATTGCCGCCCTGGTCGATATGGCAGAGCAGGCGACCGGAGAGCGCGGCAGCGTTGGGATGGGGATCCCCGGCTCGATTTCGCCGTACACCGGCGTAGTGAAAAATGCTAACTCCACCTGGCTCAACGGCCAGCCGTTCGATAAAGACCTGAGCCAGCGGCTGAATCGCGAAGTGCGGCTGGCGAACGATGCCAACTGCCTGGCGGTATCGGAAGCGGTGGATGGCGCCGCGGCGGGCGCTCAGACCGTATTTGCGGTCATTATCGGCACCGGCTGCGGCGCCGGCGTGGCGTTTAACGGTCGTTCGCATATTGGCGGCAACGGCGCCGCCGGCGAGTGGGGGCATAACCCGCTGCCGTGGATGGATGAGGACGAGCTGCGCTATCGCGCGGAGGTCCCGTGCTACTGCGCAAAGCAGGGGTGTATTGAAACCTTTATCTCCGGCACCGGCTTTGCCACCGACTATCGGCGTCTGGGCGGTCAGCCGTTAAAGGGCAGCGAGATCGTGCAGCGGGTTGGCGAGCAGGACCCGCTGGCGGAGCTGGCGCTGAGCCGCTACGAGATGCGGCTGGCAAAGTCGCTGGCCCACGTGATTAATATCCTCGACCCGGACGTTATCGTGCTCGGCGGCGGAATGAGCAACGTCGAACGCCTGTACCAGACGGTGCCCGCGCTGGTGAAAGGGTGGGTGTTTGGCGGCGAGTGTGAAACGCCGATCCGTAAAGCGCTGCACGGTGACTCCAGCGGCGTGCGCGGCGCGGCCTGGCTGTGGCCGCTGTAGGCGGCTGAGGAGAGGCTCCCGACTCCGGCTTCCCGGCGGCACCGCGCTGCCGGGAAGCCGGGTGGCGTTTTACTCCACCGCGTAGGCCTTATCGAGACGGCTGTATCCCAGCCCGTTGATTTTTTTCACCTTGATCTGCACCGGGATACGCTCCTTCATCGCTTCGACGTGGCTAATCACGCCGATCGCCTTGCCGCTGGCGTTCAGGGCATCCAGCGCGTCCAGCGCGGTATCCAGCGTTTCGCTATCGAGCGTACCGAATCCTTCGTCAAGGAACAGCGAATCAATACGCGTTTTATGACTCACCAGATCGGATAGCGCCAGCGCCAGCGCAAGGCTGACGAGGAAGCTTTCGCCGCCGGAAAGGGTGCGCGTATCGCGCACCGCGTCCGCCTGCCAGGTATCGACCACCTCCAGCTCCAGCGCTTCGCTGGCCTTGCGCTGCAGCTGATAGCGGCCGTGCAGGCGGTTGAGCTGATGGTTAGCCAGCCAGACAAGGTTATCCAGCGTCAGCCCCTGGGCAAATTTACGGAATTTATCGCCTTCTTTCGAGCCAATCAGCGAATTGAGCCACGCCCAGTCCTCCATCTGCTGCGCGGCGAGCGCGATCTCCTGCTGCAGCGCCTGCTGGCGCTGCTGGTTCTCGGCGTTCTGCTTCAGCTGCTGGCGGATCTCCCCCTGACGGGCGCTGTTTTCCCGCAGCAGCGGGGCCAGCTGCCGTAAGCGGGCCTCGACCTCTTCCATCGGCTGGGCGATGTCGGCCTCCGCCGGTGGCTGCTGCTGATGCTGCGCCAGCGCTTCGCGGGCCCGCAGGGCGAGAGCGCCGTTTTGCTGGAGCGTATTTTCCAGCGTCTGCCTGAGCTGCTCCAGGCGCTGGCGGGTCTCTTCGTCGAGCAGGGCGTCGAGAAACGCCTGCCGGTCGGCAAAGGGGCTGGCGGCCAGGGCGGCGGCGAACTGGCCCTCGGTTTCTGCCAGCAGCCGCTGCTGCTGGCTCTCCTGCTGGCTAAGGGTGCGCCACTGACTCTGCAGCGCCAGGCAGTCGTCGTGCACCTGGCGCCAGCCCTCAAGCGGCGCGGGCGGGACCGCCTCTTCCGTCTCCGGCAGCGTCTCCAGCAGGGGGATCAGCTGCTGCAGGCGCTCCTGCAGGGCGGCAGATTCGTCGTGCCTGGTCTGCCAGCCGCGGGTTTCCTCTTCGCGCTCGGCCAGCCAGGCCGCCGCTGTTTCCGCCTCAGGCGCGCTGAGGGCAAAGACCGCGAGCTCGGCGTTGAGGGCGCTGTGACGCTGGGCCAGATCCTGCAGCAGCTGCCGGAGCTGCAGCTCGCACTCCTGCTGCTGCGCCTGCCAGGCCAGCCGCTGCTGATGTTGATACAGCTGCTGCTCCCGCTCCTGCTGAGCGTCGAGCCAGCCGGGAATATCATCCTCCGGCCGCAGATCAATCTGCAGTTCGCCGCTGACGCTCTGCCACTGCGAGGTAAGCGCTTGCTCCTGCTGGAGCAGCGAGTCTCGCTCCTCTTTTTGTTTAAGCTGTTGTTTCAACAGCGCATCCAGCTCGCCGCGCAGCTGGGCGCCTTCTTCTGCCAGCTGTTTAACCTCGCGATCGAGGGCCTCGCGGCGGGCCTGATTCACGCCGGGCGTCAGCGCCCGATATTCGGCGACGGCCGGGTGTTCGCAGGAGCCGCAGAGCGGGCAAGGTGCGCCGGGCTGCAGGCGCGCGCGATCTTCTTTCAGGCCGGCAATCCGCGCTTCCAGCTCGCAAATGGCTTTCACATCGCTGAACTGCTGATTTTTCTCTTTATAAGCCTGGCGCCGCTGGGTGAGCGTCGTTTCCAGCTTCTCCTGCTCCTCGCGGCCGGCCTGCTCCGTCGCCTGCAGCTGGCTGAGGCGCTGGCGCAGGGGCAGCAGACGGCTGTGCAGGGTTGCCAGCTGCTGACGCTGCGGGCGGGCGGCGGCGTGGCGGGCGAGGTCGTCGCGTACCTGGTCGGCATCCAGCGCCAGCGTCGCCGGCGGCAGTTCGCCGAGCCGACGGCGGGTCTCCGCCAGCCGCTGCTCCAGCCCGGCCTGCTGCTGCGCGTCGCGCGCCTGCTGCTGGAACGCCGCCCGCCAGCCTGCCAGGGCATTGCCCCACTGGCGATAGCGGTCGTTGGCCTTCAGCCATTCGGCGAGCGATTGCTGGGTCTGCTGCAGCTGGCTCGTTTGCTGCTGCGCCGCGAGACGAATGCCCGCCCGCAGCCGCAGCCGATCGTGTAAGCGAGTATTTACTTCCTCCACCTGGCGGCGGGTCTGCGCCAGCGCCTCGGCCTGCTCCTGCTGTCGGGTCCACAGCGGACGCAGCTGGTCGGCAGGCTGCGCCTGCTGCAGCGCCGCCAGCTGCGGCTGGGCCTGCTCCAGCGCCTGCTGCGCTTCTCGCAGTTGCGTCTGGGTCTGGCTCTCGTCGCGGATGAGCTCCTGCTGGCGCAGCAGCCATTGCAGCGTATTTTGCTCACGCGCCTGCTCGGCGAGGCACTGCTGTTCTTCAGCAGTAAGTACTTGCAAACTTTGCTGCAGCGCCTGCTGCTGCTCGTCGCTTAGCAGCAGAACGCCGGAGGCCTGGGCCTGCAGCTTTTCCAGCTCGCTGCGGGCGAGCTTGTGCTTTTCAAACACCTGGGCGGAGATCTGCCCGTAGATTTCGGTGCCGGTGAGCTCCTCCAGCAGCTCCGCGCGCTCTTTGGGTTTGGCGTTTAGAAAGGCGGCGAACTGGCCCTGGGAGAGGAGCATCGAGCGGGTAAAGCGGCCGTAATCGAGGCCGGTGAGCGAGGCGGTCATCTCCAGCTTGTCTTTGACTTTGTCGGCAAGAATTTGCCCATCGTCGCAGCGGGCCAGCTCGACGCGGGGCGCCTGCAGGTTGCCGTCGGGCTGGTTGCGCGCGCGGTTCTGGCTCCAGAAGGCGCGGTAGGCGGTGCCTTTGACCTCAAACTCAACTTCAGCCAGGCATTCGGCGGTATTGCGGGTCATCAGATCGTTTTGCGATTGCGACACGCTGCTCAGGCGCGGCGTTTCGTGGTACAGCGCGAGGCAGATAGCGTCCAGCAGCGTCGTTTTTCCGGCCCCCGTCGGCCCGACGATCGCGAACAGCCCGTTGCTGGCGAAGGGTTCGGCGGTGAAATCAATTTTCCACTCGCCTTTCAGCGAGTTAAGGTTTTTCAGACGCAGGCTCAGAATTTTCACAGGTGCTCCTCACCGTTCAGGCTGTGCAGCGTTTCGTTGAACAGCTGCTCGAGGCGCTGCTGCTGCGGCTCTTCGAGATTCTCCAGCGCCAGGCGACGGGCAAAAACCTCCTCAACCCGCAGCTCGCTGAGGGTTTCCCGCCGCTCGCCGGCCAGAATGCGCTCGCGCTGGGCGCGGCTGCGGCGCACCAGCAGCACTTCCACCGGCAGCGCTTCGCAGCGGGCCTGGATCTGGCGCTGAATATCGTGCAGATATTCATCGCTGGTGATTTCAATATCCAGCCAGGCGGCGGGCAGTTCCGCGCTGTCCTGCCATCGGTCAAGCTGTTCGCTGATGCTGGCGAAATCGCCCTTTAGCACCGCCAGCGGCTGAACTATCGGCACCGTCAGCGGGCTAACGTCCGTCAGTCGTCCGTCGGTAAAGGTCACCAGATTGACGCTTTTACTTTTCCCGGTCTCATCAAAGCTCAGGGAGATTGGCGAGCCGCTGTAGCGTATATGCTCGCAGCCGCCGACGATCTGCGCCCGGTGGATATGGCCCAGCGCGATATAGTCGACGGGAGGAAAACGGCTGGCCGGGAAGGCATCGAGGGTGCCGATGTAGATTTCGCGCACCGCGTCGCTTTTGCTGGCGCCGACGGTGGTCAGGTGGCCGCTGGCGATAATCGGCAGCGGCCGGTCGCCGCGCAGGTCGCAGGCCTGCCGGTACTGCTGCTGATAGTAGTCGCTGATGGCGGTGAGCAGCAGCTGCTGCTTTTCACCGCTGGAGTGTCCGGCCTGGCTGGTGACCAGCTCGCGCGGGCGCAGGAAGGGGACCGGGCAGAATATCGCCCCCGGCGAGCCGTCGCGCAGCGGCAGAACGAAGGGGGCATGGCCGGCGTTCGCCACGACCGTGGTTTTTAAAAAGGCCAGGATGTCGCGCGATTCATTCAGCGTGGCAACCGAATCATGGTTGCCCGCCAGCACCACCAGCCGACAGCCGGTTTGCTGGAGCTGAACCACGAAGTGGTTATAGAGCTCGCGGGCGTAGCTCGGCGGCGAGCCGGTATCAAAGATATCGCCGGCGACAATAATGGCATCGACCTCGTGAGCCTGCGCGCTGGCCAGCAGCCAGTCGAGAAAGGCCGCATGCTCAGCGGCGCGGCTTTTGCTGTAAAAGTTTTGCCCGAGATGCCAGTCAGAGGTGTGAATGATGCGCATAAATATTCCGTTGCCTAAGAGCGTTGCCGCCATTATACCATCGACGCAGGGGGAGTTAAGTGCGTGTCATAATTCAAAATCCTCGATCGTCAGGCGACCATTTTTTTCATAAATCTGTCACAAAACTGACGCATAATGGCGCCGCACTCTATACTGATGGCTAAAAAATACAGGGTAAATAATGGCGAGAAGAATTCTGGTCGTTGAAGATGAAGCTCCAATCCGCGAAATGGTCTGCTTTGTTCTGGAACAAAACGGCTTTCAGCCCGTCGAGGCGGAAGATTTTGACAGCGCGGTGAACCAGCTCAATGAACCCTGGCCCGATCTGATTCTCCTTGACTGGATGCTGCCGGGTGGTTCGGGCCTGCAGTTTATTAAGCAGCTTAAGCGTGAGGCGATGACCCGCGATATTCCGGTGGTGATGCTGACCGCTCGCGGTGAAGAGGAAGATCGCGTTCGCGGCCTCGAGACCGGCGCCGACGATTACATCACCAAGCCTTTCTCGCCGAAAGAGCTGGTGGCGCGAATCAAAGCCGTGATGCGGCGCATTTCCCCGATGGCGGTGGAAGAGGTGATTGAAATGCAGGGGCTGAGCCTCGATCCCTCCTCCCATCGCGTGATGACCGGCGAAAACCCGCTGGACATGGGACCGACCGAGTTTAAGTTATTACACTTCTTTATGACCCATCCGGAACGCGTATACAGCCGCGAGCAGCTGCTGAATCACGTCTGGGGAACCAACGTGTATGTAGAAGACCGAACGGTAGACGTGCATATTCGCCGTCTGCGTAAAGCGCTGGAACACAGTGGCCATGACCGGATGGTACAAACGGTTCGCGGCACGGGATATCGTTTCTCCGCCCGTTTCTGAATGTCGACAGGAGTGTGAACCGTGCTGGAACGGCTGTCATGGAAAAGGCTGGCGCTTGAGCTTTTCTTATCTTGTATCCCGGCCCTGATTCTCGGGGCGCTATTTGGTCATTTGCCGTGGTTCTTACTGGCGGCGGTGACCGGACTTCTTATCTGGCATTTCTGGAATTTATTACGTCTTTCGTGGTGGCTGTGGGTGGACCGCAGCATGACGCCACCGCCGGGGAGCGGCAGCTGGGAACCTCTGCTGTACGGCCTCCACCAGATGCAGATGCGTAATAAAAAACGCCGACGCGAGCTGGGCAGCCTGATCAAACGCTTTCGCAGCGGGGCGGAATCGCTGCCCGACGCGGTGGTGCTGACCACTGAGGAGGGGGCGATCTTCTGGTGTAACGGCCTGGCACAGCAGATCCTCAATCTGCGCTGGCCGGACGACAGCGGACAAAATATCCTTAACCTCCTGCGCTATCCTGAATTTGCCAACTACCTCAAAAGCAAAGATTTCAGCAAACCGCTTAATCTGATCCTTAATAACGCCCGTCATCTGGAAATCCGCGTGATGCCCTACAGCGATAAGCAGATGCTGATGGTGGCGCGCGACGTGACGCAGATGCACCAGCTTGAAGGCGCCAGGCGCAACTTTTTCGCCAACGTTAGCCACGAGCTGCGCACGCCGCTAACGGTGCTGCAGGGGTATCTGGAGATGATGCAGGAGCAGGTGCTGGAAGGGATGACGCGGGAAAAGGCCCTGCATACCATGCGCGAGCAAACTCAGCGTATGGAGGGATTGGTTAAACAGCTGCTGACCCTGTCGCGTATTGAAGCGGCCCCGGTTCTGGCGATGAACGACAAAATTGACGTGCCGATGATGCTGCGGGTTGTCGAGCGTGAGGCGCAAACGCTCAGCCAGAAAAAGCATACCCTGCACTTTGTGGTCGATGAGTCGCTGCAGGTGCTCGGTAACGATGAGCAGCTGCGCAGCGCGATCTCGAATCTGGTGTATAACGCGGTCAACCATACGCCGGAGGGAACGGAAATTACCGTCAGCTGGCAGAAAGCGCCGCACGGCGCGCTGTTTAGCGTTGAGGATAACGGCCCGGGGATCGCGCCCGAGCATATTCCGCGGCTGACCGAGCGCTTCTATCGCGTGGATAAAGCGCGCTCGCGGCAAACCGGGGGCAGCGGCCTGGGGCTGGCTATCGTTAAGCATGCGGTCAACCATCACGACAGCCGGCTGGATATTGAGAGCACGCCCGGTAAAGGAACGCGGTTTAGCTTCCTGCTGCCGGAACGTTTAATTGCCAAAAAAAGCGACTAGGCCCCGCGCTGTCAACATAACTTGTCAATGACCAGCTCCGGCTGGTCATTTTCGTTTGCAGTCAATTTTCAGCTGCGTAATTAACGAACGTCTGCTGCTTTTTTGTTCGCATGATTAGCCACATGTTTTCCTTCATTATGGTTAATAACGCTGGTTGAAATTGTAGACTTAGCATAATCATCTGCTTTTACGATCCCGCCTTGCTTTAAAACGTTATAAGCGTTTAAATTGCGCCCCATGCAGTCGTAGACAGACTGCTTTTGCGTGGTATTTCAAAAAACAATTCTTTCCCACGCCGCTTCGGGAGCATATCTCGCTGAGTTTCCGGCAATAGCCGCTGTATCATCCCTAAGGGAAGGCACGGTATTTTTCCGTTTAACACCACCACATCCACAGGCAGTATGAATTTATGACCCATCAGTTAAAATCTCGCGACATCATAGCGTTGGGCTTTATGACCTTCGCGCTGTTCGTCGGTGCAGGCAACATCATCTTCCCCCCAATGGTTGGTTTACAGGCTGGTGAACACGTTTGGACCGCCGCTATCGGCTTTCTGATCACCGCCGTGGGTTTACCGGTGCTGACGGTCGTGGCGCTGGCGAAAGTCGGCGGCGGCGTTGAAAGCCTGAGCACCCCGATTGGCAAAGTGGCGGGGATTCTGCTGGCCGTCGTCTGCTACCTGGCGGTAGGACCGCTGTTCGCGACTCCGCGTACCGCGACGGTCTCCTTTGAAGTGGGGATTGCCCCGCTGACCGGCGACGGCGCGATGCCGCTGCTGATTTATAGCGTCATCTATTTCGCCCTGGTGATCCTCGTTTCGTTATATCCCGGCAAGCTGCTGGATACCGTCGGCAATTTCCTCGCTCCGCTGAAAATCATTGCCCTGATTATTCTCGCCGTCGCGGCGATTATTTGGCCGGCAGGCCCGATCAGCAACGCGCTGGAGGCCTACCGCACCGCGCCGTTCTCAAACGGCTTCGTCAACGGCTATCTGACGATGGACACCCTCGGCGCGATGGTCTTCGGGATCGTCATTGTTAACGCCGCCCGCTCTCGTGGCGTCAGCGAAGCGCGCCTGCTGACCCGCTATACCGTGTGGGCCGGCCTGATGGCAGGCGTTGGCCTGACGTTGCTGTACCTGGCCCTGTTCCGCCTCGGCTCCGACAGCGCGACCCTGGTCGATCAGTCGGCTAACGGCGCGGCCATTCTGCACTCGTACGTCCAGCACACCTTCGGTGGCGCGGGAAGCTTTATGCTGGCGGCGCTGATTTTCATTGCCTGCCTGGTGACCGCGGTTGGCCTGACCTGCGCCTGTGCGGAATTTTTCGCCCAGTACCTGCCGTTCTCCTACCGCTCGCTGGTGTTTATTCTCGGCATCTTCTCGATGGCGGTCTCCAACCTCGGGCTGAGCCACCTGATTCAGATTTCGATCCCGGTGCTGACGGCTATCTATCCGCCGTGTATCGCACTGGTGGTATTAAGCTTTACCCGCAACTGGTGGCATAATTCGTCCCGCGTTATTGCGCCGGCCATGTTTATCAGCCTGATGTTTGGTATCATTGACGGCATTAAAACGTCGGCCTTTGCCGATATGCTGCCGGCGTGGACCGCGCGCCTGCCTTTGGCAGAGCAGGGTCTGGCCTGGCTCATGCCGACTGCCGTGATGGTGGTTCTGGCGGTGGTTTGGGATCGCGCCGCAGGGCGTCAGGTGACATCCAGCGCGCACTAGCCGACGTTTAAAAATCAGTGTTAAACCACGGGACTTCAGGTCCCGTGGTTTTTTGTTTTTCAGGTAATCCTCTTTTGATCTTCGCCCGACGAAGGCTAAAGGAGAAAAACGGCATGGAATACGATGGAAAGTAGTAACAAACTTAAGCGCGGGCTAAGTACCCGGCATATCCGCTTTATGGCGCTGGGTTCGGCAATTGGTACCGGCCTGTTCTATGGTTCGGCCGATGCGATTAAAATGGCCGGCCCGAGCGTGCTGCTGGCCTATATTATCGGCGGCGTGGCGGCGTACATTATTATGCGCGCGCTGGGCGAGATGTCGGTGCATAACCCCGCCGCCAGCTCATTTTCACGCTACGCGCAGGACTATCTCGGCCCGCTGGCGGGCTATATCACCGGCTGGACCTACTGCTTTGAAATTCTGATTGTCGCCATCGCCGACGTGACGGCCTTCGGCATCTATATGGGCGTCTGGTTCCCGACGGTTCCGCACTGGATCTGGGTGCTCAGCGTGGTGCTGATTATCTGCGCCGTCAACCTGATGAGCGTGAAGGTGTTTGGCGAGCTGGAGTTCTGGTTCTCCTTCTTTAAAGTCGCCACCATTATCATCATGATCCTCGCCGGTTTCGGCATCATTATCTGGGGCATTGGCAACGGCGGCCAGCCGACCGGCATCCACAATCTGTGGAGCAACGGCGGCTTCTTCAGCAACGGCTGGCTGGGAATGGTGATGTCGCTGCAGATGGTGATGTTCGCCTACGGCGGGATTGAAATCATCGGTATTACCGCCGGGGAGGCGGAAGACCCGGAGAAATCCATTCCGCGCGCCATCAACTCGGTCCCGATGCGTATTCTGGTGTTCTACGTCGGCACGCTGTTCGTGATTATGTCTATTTATCCGTGGAACCAGGTCGGGACTAACGGCAGCCCGTTCGTCTTAACCTTCCAGCATATGGGCATCGCGTTTGCCGCCAGCATCCTCAACTTTGTGGTGCTGACCGCCTCGCTTTCGGCGATTAACAGCGACGTATTCGGCGTCGGGCGCATGCTGCACGGCATGGCCGAGCAGGGCAGCGCGCCGAAGATGTTCGCCAAAACGTCGCGCCGCGGCGTGCCGTGGGTGACGGTGATGGTGATGACCATCGCGCTGCTGTTTGCGGTCTATCTCAACTACATTATGCCGGAAAACGTCTTCCTGGTGATCGCCTCCCTGGCAACCTTTGCGACGGTGTGGGTGTGGATTATGATCCTGCTGTCGCAGATTGCCTTCCGTCGCCGTCTGCCGCCGGAAGAGGCCAGAGCGCTGAAGTTTAAAGTACCGGGCGGCGTGGCGACCACGGCGGTAGGTCTGGCGTTTCTCGTCTTTATCATTGCGCTGATTGGCTACCATCCGGATACGCGTATTTCCCTGTACGTCGGCTTCGCCTGGATAGCGCTGCTGCTGGTTGGCTGGAAGCTGAAAACTCGCCGCGACCGTCAGCTGGCGCAGGCCCGCTAGGCGGGCCGCTCGCCTGCCGGATATGCGCGCGCTATCCGGCAGGCTATTGGCGCTTTTCCGATATCCTCCTCCGCTCTCCTCCCCCAATAATTCTGCCGATGATGAGTCATACCCCTGAGCGCTGTGGCAAGGTGTGCCCATTCTGTACAGAGAGGAATAACGATGTTGAAGGCATGGCACCTGCCTGTTGCCCCCTTTATCAAGGAGCAGCAGGGACGACTCTTTATCACCCTATGGGTCAGCGGCGATGAGCTGCCGCAGCGCGTTACGCTGCGTGCGGAAGAAGACAACGAAGAGCTTTCGCTGCCGATGCACCGCCTGCGCCAGGAGCCGCGGCCGGGCGTCGTCGCGTGGCGCGGCGAGATTAATCTGGCCAGCGGCCAGCCGCGTCGGCGCTATAGCTTCAAGCTGCTGTGGGCCGACCGGCAGCGCTGGTTTACCCCGCAGGGCTTTAACCGCTTCCCGCCGGCGCGGCTGGAGCAGTTTGCGGTCGATCTGCCGGACAGCGGCCCGCAGTGGGTTGCCGATCAGGTCTTTTATCAAATCTTTCCTGACCGCTTTGCGCGCAGCGAACCGCGCCAGGCCGAGCAGGACCAGCCCTACCATCACCACGCTGCGGGACAGGATATCGTTCAGAAGCAGTGGGATGAACCGTTAACCGGCGAGGCGGGCGGCTCAACCTTCTACGGCGGCGATCTGGACGGTATCAGCGAGAAGCTGCCGTATCTCAAGCAACTGGGCGTCACGGCGCTGTACCTGAATCCGGTGTTTGTCGCGCCGAGCGTGCATAAATACGATACCGAAGATTATCGTCGCGTCGATCCGCAGTTTGGCGGGGACGCCGCGCTGCTGCGCCTGCGGCACAATACGCAGCGGGAGGGGATGCGCCTGATCCTCGACGGCGTGTTCAACCATACCGGAGATTCACACGTCTGGTTTGACCGCCACCAGCGCGGCAGCGGCGGAGCCTGCCACAGCCCGGATTCACCGTGGCGCGACTGGTTCACCTTTTCCCCCGAGGGGGAAGCGCACAGCTGGCTGGGCTACGCCAGCCTGCCGAAGCTGGATTATCGATCGACCAGCCTGATCAACGAAATCTACGCCGGGGAAGACAGCATCGTGCGCCACTGGCTGAAGGCGCCGTGGAGCATGGACGGCTGGCGCCTCGACGTGGTGCATATGCTGGGGGAAGGCGGCGGGGCGCGTAATAACCTGCGCCATATCGCCGGTATAACCCAGGCGGCAAAGGAGACGCAGCCGGAATCCTTTGTCTTTGGCGAACATTTCGGCGATGCGCGCCAGTGGCTGCAGGCCGATGCCGAAGATTCGGCGATGAACTACCGCGGGTTTACCTTCCCGCTGTGGGGCTTCCTGGCGAATACCGATATCTCTTACGATCCGCAGAAGATAGATGCGCAAACCTGCGTGGCGTGGATGGATAACTACCGCGCCGGGCTGTCGCACCAGCAGCAGCTGCGGATGTTTAACCAGCTTGATAGCCACGATACGGCGCGCTTTAAGTCGCTGCTGGGTAAGGACGTTGCGCGTCTGCCGCTGGCGGTGGTCTGGCTGTTCTGCTGGCCGGGAGTGCCGTGTATTTACTACGGCGACGAAGTGGGCGTTGATGGCAATAACGATCCGTTCTGCCGCAAACCCTTCCCGTGGGACCCGGCTTTGCAGGACGCTACGCTGCTGGGCCTGTATAAACGCATGGCGAAGCTGCGCAAGGCAAACCAGGCGCTGCGCTACGGCGGGTGTCAGGTGATTTATGCCGAAGAAAACGTGGTGGTATTTGCTCGGGTGTATAAAAATCAGCGCGTGCTGGTGGCTATCAACCGCGGTGAAGCCTGTGAGGTGGTGGTGGAGGATTCACCGCTGCTGGACGTGGGCGAGTGGCAGCTCAAAGAGGGCAGCGGAGCGCTGCACGACGGCGTGCTGACGCTTCCTGCCATCTCGGCCTGCGTTTGGTTTAGCCGTCAGGGATAAAGCTGGTGTAGAAACGGCTCTTCGAGAATGGCTTCCCGCCACCAGCGCTGGGCCAGGCCGTCGTTATCCGTACGCCAGGCCATGTAGGCGATATCCTTTTCGCGAAAAGAGATGACGGTTTTCTCCACCAGCTCGCCGCTCGCCAGCCATGGCCGGGCGACGTGACGGGGGAGAAAACCGCAGCCGATCCCGGCCCGCAGCAGCGCGACCTTGCTGGCAAAGTCATCGACGCGAATTTGCGACTGCTCGGTGAGAAGGTTGCTGTTGAGCGGGTGGCAGTGGCGGGCGCTATCGCTGATCACCACCGCGCGATGCAGGCTGAGCTGCTTGTTGGTCAGCGGTTGTACCGTTTCCGCCAGCGGGTGGCCAGGCGCGACCACAAAGACGTTATCCAGCGTGCCGAGCATTTTCCACGACCATTCGGCGGAGGTCGGCGGTTCGTTGATCGCGCCAAGAATGATATCCGCCCCGTTACGGGTCAGCTCTTCCCAGGCACCCGCCAGCGTATGGTGGGTAAAATTGAGGCGGGTTTGCGGATTTTGCGCGTAAAACGCGTCGATAAGCGGGAGTAGACGATCGAAAGGGAAGGAGGCGTCCAGCGCGATGGCCAGATCCCGCTCCCAGCCGGCATTCAGCTGCAGTGCCTGCTTTTCCAGATCCTTTGCCGCATTGAGCAGCAGCCGACCCTTTTCCAGCACCATTGTGCCGGTATCGGTAAACTTCGCCCGGTGTCCGCTGCGATCCAGCAGGGTGATACCGAGATCGCTTTCCAGCTTTTGGATCATGTAGCTCAGGGCGGCGGGCGTTTTATAGAGCGATTCTGCAGCGGTAGCGAAGGAGCCATGGGTCTCCAGGGCATCGAGGATCTGCAGGACATCAAGATTCAGGCGCATCGGTGGCTTACCGGTAATAAATAATTCCTCTGTTTTACCGAAGCCAGTTGCTCAATACCAGTGAATAATTTAGAACCGTTACCCGCAATTTTTTGATAAACATCATTATCACCCTCTTCGCCAATAGCGGGTTTTTTATTTCTTGCCTTTTATTTTTGAAATAAATCAGAAAAATTTCTTTAATAACTCGTTAGAAATTACTGACTATACTCACCATGCTTTATCCGTCAGGATCCAGACCCACAACAGCGCTGATTGTCTCTTTTTAACTTATTGATTAAGAAGGTATGTTATGTCTATTCGGGAACTGATTGATCCAACCAACTCAACGCTTATCTTTATTGACCATCAGCCGCAGATGTCGTTTGGTGTCGCCAATATCGATCGCCAGACGCTTAAAAATAATACCGTTGCGTTAGCCAAAGCGGGCAAGATTTTTAATGTTCCGGTGATTTACACCTCCGTAGAAACAAAGAGCTTTAGCGGCTATATCTGGCCGGAACTGCTGGCGGTGCACCCGCAGGTTAAACCGATAGAACGTACCTCAATGAACTCCTGGGAAGATGCGGGTTTCGTTAAGGCAGTTAAGGCTGCCGGGCGTAAGAAGCTGATTATCTCCGCGCTGTGGACCGAAGTCTGCCTGACGTTCCCGGCGCTGATGGCGCTGGAAGAGGGATATGAAGTGTACGTTGTGACCGACACTTCCGGCGGGACCTCCGTCGATGCGCATGAACGCTCGATTGACCGCATGGTGCAGGCCGGCGCGGTGCCGGTAACCTGGCAGCAGGTGCTGCTTGAGTACCAGCGCGACTGGTCGCGCAAAGAGACCTACGACGCGGTGATGGATCTGGTTCGCGAACATAGCGGCGCGTACGGCATGGGCGTGGATTACGCGTACACCATGGTACACGGCGCGCCGGAGCGCCAGGCCTAAATACACTTCATCCTTCAGGCTGCCTCTTTGTTGGCTGCACTCAGAAACCCCAGTCACATAGTTGCCTATGCTCCTGGGGATTTCTTCCCTTGCCGCCTCGAGGCAGCATGAATGATTTTGTGTATTGTCATCATCCTTCAGGCTGCCTATTTGTTGGCTGCACTCAGAAAACCCAGTCACATAGTTATCTATGCTCCTGGGGATTTCTTCCCTTGCCGCCTCGATGCAGCATGAATGATTTTGTGTATTGTCATCATCCTTCAGGCTGCCTATTTGTTGGCTGCACTCAGAAAACCCAGTCACATAGTTGCCTATGTTCCTGGGGATTTCTTCCCTTGCCGCCTCGATGCAGCATGAATGATTTTGTGTATTTCAAGCTTGCCTCTTGGTTGGCTTTGTTTGCCCGCCCCGGCGTAGCTTGAATGATTTTGTGTATTTCAGGCTGCCTCTTGGTTGGCTTTGTTTGCCTGCCCCGGCGCAGCTTGAATGATTTTGTGTATTGTTATTTATGGCTGATGGCGGGGAAATCCCGCCGCTTCCCTGCAGCAAGGAGCTCCTTATGGCGCAACAGAAATCGGTAACGCTGGTCATCAGTCATATGCTCGATCCCGAACACGGTAAGCGCTATGAAGAGTGGCTCGGAAAAATCATGCCGGTGGCAGCGGAGTTTCCCGGGCACCTTGGCGCTAACGTCATTCGCCCGGGGGCCGGGCAGAATTTATGGAGCGTCATTATTCGCTTCGACACCATTGAGCACCTCTACGCCTGGACGCAGTCAGAAACGCGCCGCGAACTGGTTGCTGAAATTGCGCCGCTGCTTAACGAGGGCGATCGCACCGAGGTCCGTACCGAGCCGGCTTTCTGGTTTACCCCGCCGGCGGCCAACGTGCGCCAGCCGCTGCGCTGGAAGCAGTTTCTGATAACCCTACTGGTTATCTTCCCCAGCACCAACCTGGTGCCCTGGCTGACCGGCATGCTGCTGCCCTCGATGCGGGGAAGCCTGCCGCTACATTTGATAAACGATGCCTGCGTCGTCGCGCTGGTGGTCTGGTTCTGGATGCCCATCGTGACCCGCCTGTTTGCTGGCTGGTTAAAGAAAAACTGAGTCAGCCTCCTCAAGGAGAGCGTTATGTCACAAACTGCCACACTGATCCTGACCCATGGTCGGATCCACACCCTCGATCGCCAAAATCCGCTGGCCGACGCGGTAGCGATCGCCGACGGTAAGATCCTCGCGGCCGGGAGCCACGATCGGATCATGAGCTTTGCCGGCGAAGGCACGCAGATCGTCGATCTGCAGGGTCATACGGCGATCCCCGGCCTGAATGATTCCCACCTGCACCTGATCCGCGGCGGGCTGAACTACAACCTTGAGCTACGCTGGGAAGGCGTTCCCTCGCTGGCGGACGCGCTGCGGATGCTCAAAGAGCAGGCCGATCGCACGCCTTCGCCGCAGTGGGTGCGGGTGGTCGGCGGCTGGAGCGAATTCCAGTTTGCCGAGCGGCGCATGCCGACGCTGGAAGAGCTCAACCAGGCGGCGCCGGATACGCCGGTATTCGTGCTGCATCTCTACGATCGCGCGCTGCTTAACCGCGCGGCGCTGAAGGCCGTGGGCTATACCAAAGAGACGCCGGATCCGGCGGGCGGCGAAATTGTGCGGGATAGCAACGGCAACCCGACCGGGATGCTGATCGCCAGGCCCAATGCCATGATCCTCTACGCGACGCTGGCGAAGGGGCCGAAGCTGCCGCTGGAGCTGCAGGTGAACTCGACGCGCCAGTTTATGCGCGAGCTGAACCGTCTCGGGCTGACCAGCGCGATTGACGCCGGCGGCGGCTTCCAGAACTACCCGGAAGATTATGAAATTATTGAGCAGCTGCACGCTAACCAGCAGATGACCGTGCGCATTGCCTATAACCTGTTTACCCAGCGTCCGAAGCAGGAGCTGGATGATTTCGAACGCTGGACCGATATGCTGAAGCCGGGGCAGGGGACCGACTTTTTCCGCGCCAACGGCGCCGGCGAGATGCTGGTCTTTTCGGCGGCGGATTTTGAAGATTTCCTGCAGCCGCGTCCGGATCTGCCGGCGGGAATGGAGGACGAACTGGAGCGGGTGGTGCACCACCTGGTCGAACACCGCTGGCCGTTCCGCCTGCACGCCACCTATGACGAATCCATCAGCCGGATGCTGGACGTCTTTGAGAAGGTAAACCGCGAGATTCCGTTTAACGGCCTGCACTGGTTCTTTGACCATGCGGAAACCATCACCGAGCGCAATATTGAGCGCGTGAAGGCGCTGGGCGGCGGGATTGCGGTACAGCACCGGATGGCCTTCCAGGGGGAATATTTTGTCGACCGCTACGGTATCGATGCGGTGAAGCACACTCCGCCGGTGGCGAAAATGCTGGAAATGGAGGTGCCGGTGGGGCTCGGCACCGACGCCACCCGCGTGGCGAGCTACAACCCGTGGACCGCGCTCTACTGGCTGGTTTCCGGGCGCACCGTCGGCGGCATGGCAATGTACGACGAGAGCAACCGCCTGCCGCGCGACGTGGCGCTGGAGCTGTGGACTGCGGGCAGCGCCTGGTTCTCCAGCGAGCAGGGCAAAAAAGGGCGTATTGAGCAGGATCAGCTCGCCGATCTGGTGGTGCTGTCGAAGGACTATTTCAGCGTGCCGGAAGAGGAGATAAAAGGCATCGAATCGGTGCTGACGGTGGTTGACGGCAAAGTGGTTTATGCCGCCGGACACTTCTCGCCGCTGGCGCCGCCGCCCATCCCGGTGCTGCCGGAGTGGTCTCCGGTGGTCAAGGTTCCGGGTCACTACCGCTCGGCGCCGCCCGCGGCGGCAAAAATCGGCGCCATCGTGCAGATGCACCAGTGCTGCGGCAGCTGCGGCGTCCACGGCCACCAGCACGATATTGCGCGCCGGTCGTCGATCCCGGTTGCCGATGAGCAGGCGTTCTGGGGCGTGCTGGGCTGCTCCTGCTTCGCGTTTTAGCCCTCTGATTAACCAGCCTCCGGATCTGTCCGGGGCTGGGTTTTCCCTGAAGTGGCGCCGATAAAGTGAAAATTGGCTAATAGCGGTTTTGTGAGCCAAACAGCTCAATGCGCCGCGCGATCATTTCGCGCACCGGTTTCAGCCCCTGGCCGATCACTTTACGCGGGTCGTTCACATCATGACCGGTATCGGCAGATAATATGGCCTTCACCTCCTGGCACCAGGCATACATATTTTCGGTATTGACGTTAATTTTGGCCGTGCCGCAGGCAATGGCCTTACGCATATCCTCGTCGGCAATACCGGTGCCGCCGTGCAGCACCAGCGGAACCTTGACCCGCTCCGCAATCGCCTTCATCTCCGTAAACCCGAGCTTTGCTTTGCCTTTGTACAGCCCGTGGGTCGAGCCTAACGCCGCTGCCAGACAATCGACCTGAGTTTCGCTGACCAGGGTGTAGCACTCCTGCGGGTCGGCATAGATCACCGTCGAGTTGACGATACCGTCTTCGCTTCCGGCAATGGTGCCCAGCTCAGCTTCAACCGAAATGCCTCTGGCATGCGCCAGCCCGACCAGATGGCGGGTGATGGCCAGGTTTTCGCTGAACGGCAGGTGCGAACCATCAAACATGATGGAGCTGAATCCGGCCTCAATAGCCGCTTCGCAGGCTTCACGGGTGGTCCCGTGATCGAGATGCAGCGCGACCGGAATATCAATGTGTAAATAATCAATCGCGTTGACCACGATGTCATGAATACATTTTAATCCCAGCATATGCTTAACGGTACCGCCGGAGACGCCTAAAATAACAGGGGAGCGCAGCTGTTGTGCGGTGCTTAATACGGCAGCGACCCATTCCAGATTATTAATATTGAACTGCCCTACGGCATAACCGTCCCGTAGGGCATGCTGAAGCATGTCCTTCATAGAAACTAACATGATCACCTCTCGATATTGATTAACGAAAATTATTCACCAAAATATTGCGTTAAGTTTCTTTCGTAGTTATTTAGCGAGTTATGGACGATGGCAAGGTCGGGCATTGATTCACGTACCCCCTTTTTCTCAATAGAGATTGCAGCGGTCAGGCTGGCAAACAAAATAATATTGTCGATATGCCACGAGTAGTGCACGCCATAGGTAAAGGCGCCGTGGAATACGTCCCCGGCGCCGGTCGTATCGACCACATTGCAGAGCCAGGCCGGAACAATTTGCAGCATGCCGCTTTTTAAGAACGCACAGCCTTTTTCCCCCAGCGTAATAAAGGCGTCACCGCGGCAAATTTTATTTAGCTCGATCAGCGCCGCTTTAATTTCCGCTTCGGTTTCGAGGGCGCGATAGCCCATATAGTCTCTGGCGAAATGCTCGCTAACAACAAAGTAATCGGTCCAGGCTGCCAGCTTAATATTACTGGCGCGCAGCGAACCACCGTCCATAACTACCTTTGCGGCTGGCAGTTTCTTGATGATATATTCGCTGAGTTCCGCTTCATGCCCATCAACTAATAGCGTTACCGGTTCCTCTGATTCAATGAGCCGCGCCGCTAAATCATCAATTTTCAGCTTCTGGTCGTAGGTCAGCGAAGGCGGTGTCTGCATTTTACGGGTAATAATCGTCCTTGAGCCCGACAGGCGATTCACCAGCACCGACGCCAGCGGGGTGATCATTTCATCGGAGAAGACCACCTGGCTGGTATCGACCCCGGCCTCGGCAAACTCATCGATAATACGCTGGCCGTAAAGGTCCTTATTCAAATGGCCAATGTAGTAAACATCTTCCCCCCACAGCCCCAGCAGCCACGCCGCATTTGCTGCCGGGCCGCCGCCGCTCTCGATAAAGTCGTGGCAGAAATTTTTGGTATTCTCCTGCGGCCATTCGTTAAGAAAAAAGAACTGATCGAAACATGAAAACCCAATGGACAAGATAGCCATAACAACTCCTGATTATTTTGTCAGCTGCGGGAGGAAGTCCCTTCCCGCAGCGAAAAATGAAACCGCTTATTCATTTTTCTTATCCGCAGTGAGCTCCTCATAGCTGAGGGTGTCACCGACCACACGCACTGAGCGGAAGCAGAATGGCACCAGCAGCGCGACCAGAAGCGCCAGGCAGATGAGATAGATCGTTATCTGACCAAACTGGGTGAAGGCATTACCGATGATGATGCCCCAGACCGCAAAGTCGAAGTCGGCGAAGGTACTGTTCTCAAAGCCGAGGCTACCCAAAGCCGGAAGCAGCATCGCCGGAAGGAACGCAAGGAATATGCCGCCGATAAATGAGGCGATGATGCAGCCGCGTTTGCCGCCCAGCTTATCGGCAAAGACTCCGGAGGTTCCGCCGCAGAAGAAGTGCGGCACCATGCCGGGGATTATCAGCGCCATGCCAAATGCGCCGAGGAAAAGCATGCCGACCAGGCCACCAACGAACGAGCTGATGAACCCCACGACCACGGCGGTTGGGCTAAAGGTAAAAAATACGGCACAGTCGACGGCGGGGATGGAGTTCGGTATCAGCTTCTGGCTAATCCCCTGGAACGCCGGGACGAGATCGCCGAGGATCAGCCGTACGCCGTTGTAGACGATGGCGACGCCGACCGCGAACTGCAGGCCGGTGAGGATAGAGAAGATCAGCATATTCTGGTCGGTTATCGTGCGCAGGTACTCCGTGCCCGCGACGGCGCTGCAGACGAAGTAGATAACAAACATCACGATCCCGGTGGTGACCGTGGTGTCGCGCAGAAAGCCCCATTTCTCTGAGATTTCGGTATCGGCAAATGAATTTGCCGGATTACCGGTTTTCGTGGCGATCCAGGCCGAGATGTAATAGCCCAGCGAGCCGAAGTGCCCCATCGCAATGCCGCCATCTTCGGTAACCTGTTTGGTGTAGCGTTGACCGATTGCCGGAGAAATGGCCGACCATGAGCCCAGCAGGAATCCGCCGATTAATACCAGCATCCAGCCGTGGAACTCTGCCGCCTGCAGCACCGCGGAGAACAGGCAGGCCAGGAAGAAAGAGTGGTGCCCGGTGAGAAAGATATATTTGTACTTGGTGCAGCGGGCAATGAGCAGATTGAAAATAAAGCCTAAGAGCAAAATGCTCATGGTTTCCACGCCCAGCATTTTTTGCGCGACGGAAACAATGGCCTCATTATTAGGGATCACGCCGCGAATATTAAATCCGGCTTCAATAATGCCGCCGAGAGGGTTGAGGTTTGCAACAATAACCCCGGCGCCGGCGCTTAACATCAAATAGCCTAATATTGGCTTTAAGGTACCGGTCAGTAATTTATTACCCGGGGAGCGCAGCGCCACTAAACCGACAAATGCGATAATCCCCATCAGAAATGCGGGTTGACTAAATATTTCCGCTAAGAAGCTAAGAATAGCCTGCATGGTCGTTCCCTCAATAATGATTAAGAGTGAGTTGCAGCAATTTTGGTGAGTGCTTCAGTAATATCCTCGGCGATTTTTGCCTTGTGCACGTAGCTGCGAATAATGGCGACGTTACAGCGCGCAGGAAACTGGTTTGCCAGCTCTTTAATTGTGACGTAGAGGTCGGCTTTTTCTCCTACCGCGTTGGCAAAATCAACGGAGGCCACGTCGGCTTTAATACCTAATTCATCACATATTTTTTTGACATTATTCGCAGCCATTAATGAACTGCCAATACCGTTACCACAAACCGTTCTGATAACTAACATAATGACTACTCCATTTGCTTGTGGATGAAATGTAATACTGAATTGACGTCATGCTCCTGTTGAAGAAACGTGACAATATCTGACTCAATCAGCGAGGCTATCAGCTGGATCATTTTTATATGGCTATTCGCATCCGCCCCGGCGATGGCGATGATGACGTTCACCGGATCAAACTCCTCGTGGCCAAATGCGATCGGCTGTTGGGTGGTGACTAAGGAAAAACCCGTTTGTAATGCGCCTTTTTCCGGTCGGGCATGGGGCATCGCCAGGCCGTAGTCGATAACAATCGCCGGGCCAAAATCCCGATACACCTCGACCATCGCATTAATATATTCCGGGCGGCAAATATTTTGCCGGACAAGCAGCGTTCCAGCGAATTCGATCGCCTGCTCGGCGGTGGAAATATTTTGCTTAAGCGCAATTAATGTAGGGTTAAAAATAATGTCCATCATCCGATCCTTAATGCGTTCATATTCCTGAACTAGATCATGGACAAATATATCAACAAAAATTAGGCTTCAGATCACATATGGATTTTTAAATATTGAAGTTGATCACATCGGTGGGATATTGGAAATATTTTATCTGAAAATATAAAATTAATTATATTGTTATATATCAACTAGTTATGATTTTTTGATTTTTCGGAGAAGGAAGGGCAAGCGTGGGGAAGTGAGCTTGTGTCTTAATTTAAAATGGTAAAATGCAATGCCTGTCACAAATATCAGGCTACTTTTTCAGCAAAGTTTGAACGGGATTGCAAAAAAAGGCGTAGCGGAATGCTTTTACCTCTTTGCCGTCTCCACAGCCTATTTCCAGCAGTAAAAAGAGGGGGCGTAAAGCAACAAAAAAGGCTCGCCGTGGCGAGCCTTTTTAAGAACGGCAGCCGATTACAGGCTGGAAACGTTCTCGGTCAGGTATTTAGCGACGCCTTCCGGAGAAGCGGCCATCCCTTCTTTTCCTTTTTCCCACTGGGCCGGGCACACTTCGCCGTGCTCTTCGTGGAACTGCAGCGCGTCAACCATGCGCAGCATTTCGTCGATGTTACGTCCCAGCGGCAGGTCGTTAACCACCTGGTGGCGAACAACGCCGTTCGCGTCGATCAGGAAGGAGCCGCGCAGCGCAACGCCTTCGTCCGGATGTTCGATACCGTAGGCTTTCTGGATTTCACGCTTGATGTCAGCAACCATCGCGTATTTAACCGGACCAATACCGCCCTGGTCTACCGGGGTGTTACGCCATGCGTTGTGAACGAATTCGGAGTCGAAGGAAACGCCAACAACTTCTACGCCGCGCTTCTGGAATTCTTCATAACGTTTGTCAAAAGCGATCAGTTCAGACGGGCAAACGAAGGTGAAGTCCATCGGCCAGAAGAACAGTACGGTGGCTTTACCGTTGGTGTGCTGTTTGAAGTTGAATTTCTCAACGATTTCGCCGTTACCTAAAACTGCTGCCGCGGTAAAATCCGGAGCCTGACGAGTTACCAGAACCATATGATTCTCCTGTTAATACTAAGGTTAATTGAAACGCAACGCGGGCAAGTATAGGGGCAGGAGCGAGCGAACTCAACGTGAGGCTGACAATCGATGAGATAGGTTTTACCTATCAATCAATATCGAAGTGTGACCTTCAGAATAGTCTTTTTGTCAGCAAACGCAACCGTTAGAGTTCGCGATTTTTCGCCTGCGCCATCATGTGCGGATAAAAAAGCCAGAACTGCTGCTCCAGCTTGTCGTAGTGGGTATCGAGGTCCTGCCAGGAGTCGCGCAGGGCGTCGAGGCGCGGGCGACGGCTGGCCATTCCGTTAAGGACGCGCTGGATAAAGGCCATATCCTCATAGCGCTCGAGCCAGCGCTCGGACCACATGTACTCATTGAGATTGACGAAGCGCGGCGGCGAATCCGGCAAAATGGTTGCCACCTGGGCATGAGCATAGCGGACGAACTCGCTGAGCGGCATATCGGGCGAGATACGGTCCCAGTGGTGCGAGAGAAAGTGATCCCACATGACGTCGAGCGTAATCGGCGCCACGCGCCGGGTCTGCGGACGAAACCACTCTCGGGCAGCCTTAACTTCCGCCAGATTGTCGGTCATGACGTCGATTCGCCGATGCATAAAGATGCCGTCAACGATCTCCAGGGGATAGTCCGACTGCGGATTACCGCGGACGAAATCGGCCAGCAGATTGCCCGGCAGCGAGCTGTCGGCAAGGTGGGCTAAGTGCAGGTGTGCGAGAAAATTCATAATACGCGTTGTACTTCCGGTTGCATGTGCGTTGGCTTCTTTACTCGGTCCAGTCGTGGGCCTTGTTCTTCCCGATCGCTGAGTTGGCTAAGCGCCCGGGATTAATGAAGGATATCCATGCCCCTCACCGGAGGCCAGGCCTCGGCAGGTTAAATTCGTTGCTGACGAATTTGCCTCCCGGTTGCCGCATGACTCGGCCGACGGCCTCGCCCTCATGGTGCCAGCGCAGGCGCTGTTCAAGGCACAGGCGCCTTGTCCTGCAGCGCGAATTATTTAGAGTATTATAACCGTGCTGCGGGGTAAAGGTTGCAGGGAGAACGCCCCGGCACTAGACTACCCGCCTCTTTATTTAGTCTGAGCCACCGTCATGCGCGTTACCGATTTTTCCTTTGAACTACCCGAATCCCTGATTGCCCACTACCCGCAGCCTGAGCGCAGTAGCTGCCGCTTGCTGTCGTTAGACGGGCCGACGGGCGCGCTGACGCACGGTACCTTCACCGATCTGCTCGATAAGCTTAATCCCGGCGATCTGCTGGTCTTTAACAATACCCGGGTGATCCCGGCGCGCCTGTTCGGGCGTAAGGCCAGCGGCGGCAAGATTGAAGTGCTGGTCGAGCGCATGCTGGATGACAAACGCATCCTGGCGCACATCCGCGCCTCGAAGGCGCCGAAGCCGGGCGCCGAGCTGCTGTTGGGAGATGATGAAAGCATCCAGGCGACGATGGTGGCACGCCACGACGCGCTGTTTGAAGTCGAGTTTAACGACGAGCGTCCGGTGCTGGATATCCTTAACAGCATCGGCCATATGCCGCTGCCGCCCTATATCGACCGCCCGGATGAAGAAGCCGACCGCGAGCTGTACCAGACCGTTTATAGCGTCAGGCCGGGCGCGGTAGCCGCGCCGACCGCGGGCCTGCACTTTGACGAGCCGCTGCTGGAAAAGCTGCGTGAGAAAGGCGTTGAGATGGCGTTCGTGACGCTGCACGTCGGCGCGGGGACGTTCCAGCCGGTGCGCGTGGACAGTATCGAAGAGCACATCATGCACTCCGAATATGCCGAAGTCCCGCAGGACGTGGTTGATGCAGTGCTGGCCGCCAAAGCGCGCGGCAGCCGCGTTATCGCCGTGGGAACGACCTCGGTACGCTCGCTGGAGAGCGCGGCCCAGGCGGCAAAAAACGATCTGATCGAACCCTTCTTCGGCGACACGAAGATTTTTATCTATCCGGGATATCAGTACAAAGCGGTGGATGCGCTGGTCACCAATTTCCATCTGCCTGAATCTACTCTGATTATGCTGGTTTCGGCGTTTGCCGGCTATCAGCACACCATGAACGCCTATAAGGCTGCGGTAGAACAAAAATATCGCTTTTTTAGCTACGGGGACGCGATGTTTATCACGTACAATCCGCGGGCTATTTTTGAGCGTCCGTAAGAAGGCAAATTCACCTGCCATTTTGACGCCGGGCAGCGCTCGCCATCCTCACGTACTGCATGTACGCTCCGGTGGCTGCGCGCTGGCCAACCCAAACTGGCTGCGCCGATAGCGCCTCCAGGTATTTTTAGCTATGGAATCATTCCGTAGCGAGTTGTTTAACGTCAGACTGTTTTTCTGACGCAGGAGTGATAATGAAATTTGAACTGGATACCACCGACGGTCGCGCCCGCCGCGGTCGCCTGGTGTTTGAGCGCGGCGTGGTTGAAACGCCTGCATTTATGCCCGTCGGGACCTACGGTACCGTTAAAGGGATGACGCCGGAAGAAGTTGAAGCCACCGGCGCGCAGATCATTCTGGGCAACACGTTCCACCTGTGGCTGCGTCCTGGCCAGGAGATCATGAAGCTGCACGGCGACCTGCACGACTTCATGCAGTGGAAAGGGCCGATTCTCACCGATTCCGGCGGTTTTCAGGTCTTCAGCCTCGGCGATATCCGCAAGATAACCGAGCAGGGCGTGCACTTCCGTAACCCGATCAACGGCGATCCTATCTTCCTCGATCCGGAAAAATCGATGGAGATTCAGTTCGATCTCGGCTCCGATATCGTGATGATCTTCGACGAATGTACGCCGTATCCGGCGGACTGGGACTACGCCAAGCGCTCGATGGAGATGTCCCTGCGCTGGGCACAGCGCAGCCGCGACCGCTTTGACGGCCTGGGCAACAAAAACGCGCTCTTCGGCATTATTCAGGGCAGCGTTTACGAAGATTTACGTGATATCTCCGTTAAAGGTCTGGTAGATATCGGCTTTGATGGCTACGCTGTCGGCGGTTTGGCTGTCGGCGAGCCGAAAGAGGACATGCACCGTATTCTCGAGCACGTCTGCCCGCAGATCCCGGCCGACAAGCCGCGATATCTGATGGGCGTCGGCAAGCCGGAAGATCTGGTTGAAGGGGTACGTCGCGGTATCGATATGTTCGACTGCGTTATGCCTACGCGTAACGCGCGTAACGGTCACCTGTTCGTCACCGATGGCGTCGTAAAAATCCGTAATGCGAAGCATAAAAGCGATACGGCGACGCTGGATGCCGAGTGTGATTGCTATACATGTCGCAATTATTCACGCGCTTACTTGCATCATCTCGATCGTTGCAACGAAATATTGGGCGCGCGCCTCAACACCATTCATAACCTGCGTTATTATCAGCGCTTAATGGCTGGTTTACGCAAGGCTATTGAAGAGGGTAAATTAGAGAGCTTCGTGGCCGATTTTTACCAACGTCAGGGACGAACCGTTCCTCCTTTGAACGTTGATTAATTTTAATAATGAGGGAATTTCAATGAGCTTTTTCATTTCTGATGCGGCAGCAGCAACCGGTGGCGCAGCGCAGAGCAGCCCGATGTCTCTGATCCTGATGCTGGTGGTGTTTGGTCTGATTTTTTACTTCATGATCCTGCGCCCACAGCAGAAACGCAGCAAAGAACATAAAAATCTGATGAGCTCCATCGCCAAAGGTGATGAAGTGCTGACGAATGGTGGCCTGGTTGGTCGCGTCACTAAAGTTGCCGAAAGCGGATACATCGCTATCGCACTGAACGACACCACTGAAGTGGTTATCAAACGTGACTTCGTAGCCGCCGTTCTGCCGAAAGGCACCATGAAGGCGCTGTAATCCACTTTTCCCTAAGGGAACTGCCGTGTTAAACCGTTATCCTTTGTGGAAGTACGTCATGCTGGTCGTCGTCATTGTCGTCGGCCTGCTGTATGCGCTCCCCAACCTGTATGGTGAGGATCCGGCCGTTCAAATCACTGGCGCGCGCGGCGTCGCCGCCAGTGAGCAAACGCTGATCCAGGTCCAGAAAACGTTACAAGAAGAAAAAATTACCGCTAAGTCTGTGGCACTGGAAGAGGGCGCAATTCTTGCGCGCTTCGACACCACCGATGTCCAGCTCCGCGCACGCGAAGTGCTGGTGGACGTGTTGGGTGATAAATACGTCGTGGCGCTGAACCTTGCTCCGGCAACCCCGCGCTGGCTGGCGGCTATCCATGCCGAGCCGATGAAGCTGGGTCTTGACCTTCGCGGTGGCGTACACTTCCTGATGGAAGTCGATATGGACACCGCGCTGGGCAAACTGCAGGAACAAAATATCGACAGCCTGCGCAGCGAGCTGCGTGATAAAGGCATTCCTTACTCCACCGTGCGTAAAGAAGACAATTTTGGTCTGAGCATCGCTTTTCGTGACGCTACCGCGCGCGATCAGGCTATCTCTTATCTTAGCCCGCGTCACCGCGACCTGGTTATCTCCACTCAGGGCAGCACCGGCCTGAAAGCGGTGATGACCGACGAGCGCCTGAAAGAAGCCCGCGAATACGCCGTGCAGCAGAACATCAACATTCTGCGTAACCGTGTAAACCAGCTGGGCGTTGCCGAGCCGCTGGTTCAGCGTCAGGGTGCCGACCGCATCGTGGTTGAGCTGCCGGGTATTCAGGACACCGCGCGCGCGAAAGAGATTCTTGGCGCCACCGCGACCCTGGAATTCCGTCTGGTTAACAGCAACGTTGACAGCTCCGCAGCCGCTTCCGGCCGCGTCCCTGGCGACTCTGAAGTGAAAAATACGCGTGAAGGTCAGCCGGTTGTGCTGTACAAACGCGTGATTCTGACCGGTGACCATATCACCGACTCCACTTCCAGCATGGACGAGTTCAACCAGCCGCAGGTTAACATCTCGCTCGATAGCGCCGGTGGTAACATCATGTCTAACTTCACCAAGGACAACATCGGTAAGCCGATGGCGACCCTGTTTGTGGAGTACAAAGACAGCGGTAAGAAAGATGCCAACGGTCGTTCAATTCTGGCGAAAGAGGAAGAGGTGATTAACATCGCCAACATCCAGTCTCGCCTGGGTAACAGCTTCCGTATTACCGGTATCAGCAACCCGAACGAAGCGCGTCAGCTCTCTCTGCTGCTGCGTGCCGGTGCGCTGATCGCGCCGATTCAGATCGTTGAAGAACGGACTATCGGCCCGACCCTGGGTATGCAGAACATCAAGCAGGGCCTGGAAGCGTGTCTGGCCGGTCTGGTGGTGTCTATCCTGTTCATGATCTTCTTCTATAAGAAGTTCGGCCTGATCGCGACCTCTGCGCTGGTGGCTAACCTGGTGCTGATCGTCGGTATCATGTCCCTGCTGCCTGGGGCGACGCTGAGTATGCCGGGGATTGCGGGTATCGTCTTAACCCTTGCGGTGGCGGTCGATGCGAACGTTCTGATCAACGAGCGTATTAAAGAAGAGTTGAGCAACGGGCGTTCCGTTCAGCAGGCAATTGATGAAGGTTACAGGGGCGCATTCAGCTCGATCTTCGATGCGAACATTACGACGTTGATCAAAGTTATCATCCTGTACGCGGTCGGTACCGGTGCAATTAAAGGGTTTGCTATTACCACCGGTATCGGTGTGGCAACCTCGATGTTTACCGCTATCGTCGGCACCCGTGCCATCGTGAACCTGCTGTACGGCGGCAAGCGCGTTAAAAAGCTGTCTATCTGAGGAGTGCGTTGTGGCACAGGAATATACTGTTGAACAATTGAACCACGGCCGTAAAGTCTATGACTTTATGCGCTGGGACTACTGGGCTTTCGGCATTTCCGGTTTTCTGCTGATTGCCGCCATTGTCGTGATGGGCGTGCGTGGCTTTAACTGGGGTCTCGATTTCACCGGCGGTACGGTGATTGAAATTACCCTCGAAAAACCCGCCGATCTGGACCAGATGCGCGAAGCGCTGCAGAAGGCGGGCTTTGAAGAGCCGCAGCTGCAGAACTTCGGCAGCAGCCGCGACATCATGGTACGTATGCCGCCGGTACATGATACCAACGTCAGCCAGGAGCTGGGCAGCAAGGTCGTGAGCGTGATTAACCAATCGACCAGCCAGGAAGCGACGGTTAAACGAATCGAGTTCGTGGGGCCGAGCGTCGGGGCCGATCTTGCGCAAAGCGGTGCGATGGCGCTGCTGGCGGCGCTGATCTGTATCCTGGTATACGTCGGTTTCCGTTTCGAATGGCGTCTTGCTGCCGGGGTGGTCATCGCCCTGGCGCACGATGTGGTCATTACGATGGGTATCCTCTCGCTGTTCCATATCGAGATTGATCTGACCATCGTTGCCTCGCTGATGTCGGTTATCGGCTACTCGCTGAACGACAGTATCGTGGTATCTGACCGTATTCGTGAAAACTTCCGTAAGATCCGCCGCGGTACGCCGTACGAGATCTTCAACGTGTCGTTGACCCAGACGCTGCACCGTACCTTGATCACATCCGGGACCACGTTAGTGGTGATCCTGATGCTGTATCTCTTTGGCGGTCCGGTTCTCGAAGGCTTCTCGCTGACGATGCTGATCGGTGTCTCCATCGGTACGGCCTCTTCTATCTACGTGGCGTCCGCGCTGGCGTTGAAGCTGGGCATGAAGCGCGAGCATATGCTGCAGCAGAAAGTTGAGAAAGAAGGGGCGGATCAGCCGTCAATTCTGCCGTAAGGCAGTCCCGTTCTGATAACGCAATCCCGGTCGCAAGGCCGGGATTTTTTTATTACAGCGTCGCCAGTTTTGGCTACTCTCCATTATCCGCATGTTGTGACATGGAGTAACGCCAGTGGCCGTCATAACCCTCTTCGCACTCCCCAACCGACCCTCCGGCACGGCGTGACCCTGCGCCTGCGCAAAGCCGTACAGGCTTCGGGTAGCGCAGAGGCGGGTTAACCGCCATGGAAGCCAATCGCTACTGACACTACGCTGTCAGTAGCCCTGTCGTAGACTTCTCCTGAACCCAAACAATGGACAGGAGGATGTATGAACAACGTAATTAACTGGTTTGAAATTCCGGTCGCCGATATGGATCGTGCGGTGGCGTTTTACGAGCCGGTGCTGCAGGTGACGCTGCGTCGGGAAAATATGGATTGTGCTGAAATGGCCGTGTTCCCGTACCAGGACCCGGCTCCCGGCGGCGCGTTGGCAAAATTTGACGGGGTTAAACCTGCCGATCAGGGATGTATTATCTATCTGCATACTGACAATCTGGCCGCGACGCTCGACCGCGTAAGCTCCGCCGGCGGGCGCTGCGTCTTTGGCCCGCTTGAGCTGGCGAAGGATATTGGCACCATCGCGCTGTTTATTGACAGCGAAGGTAATCGGATTGGCCTGCATCAACCGAAGAACCTGTCCCGTTAATGCTCAAAGACGCCTGCGGGACAGGCCCTAAACAGTAAGAGAAGAGAGAATGAGCCGACGCGCCGACCGCCTTTTTCAAATCGTGCAGATCCTGCGGGGGAGAAGGCTGACCACCGCCGGACTGCTGGCGGAGCGGCTCGGCGTATCGGAGCGCACCATCTACCGGGATATCCGCGATTTGTCGCTCTCCGGCGTGCCGGTGGAGGGTGAGGCCGGCAGCGGATATCGCCTGCTGGCCGGCTACAGCTTGCCGCCGCTAATGCTGACGACCCAGGAGTCGGAAGCGCTGGTGGCCGCCATTCGGCTGCTGCAAACCTGGGGCGGCGAATCGCTGTCCCAGGCGCTGGAGTCGGCTCAGGAAAAGGTGCTGGCGATTTTACCTGAGGAGAGCCGGCGCAAGGCCGAGCAGTCGCGGCTGTTTGCGCCGGACTTTGGCGTTCAGGGCTACAGCAAGACGCAGTTCGATCTGGTGCATCGGGCGGTTTCCGGTCAGCGGGTGCTGGCGCTGCACTATCGCGATGAAGCAGGAAAGGTGTCGCAGCGTGAAGTGCTGCCGCTGGGGCTCTTTTTCTGGGGCGAGCGCTGGCTGCTGGTGAGCTGGTGCGAGCTGCGCGATGATTACCGCTGCTTTCGTCTCGACCGCTGCCTGGAAGTGGCGGCTACCGGGCGCCTTTTCAGCGAGCGGGCCGACCGTTCATTGAGTGATTTTCTGCGGAAGGTGAGGTGCGAAGATCGTGAGTCATAATGCGGGTCAATCGATATCCCCGGCGCAGAGGCCGGGGACCATCAGGCAGGATTAGAAGTTGTAACCCACCACGAAGTAACCACCCCAGCCGGTAGAGCGAACGTTGAAGTCGCCGTCACCGAAGTTCAGCTTCGCGTCGTTAGCCCACTGACCGCCGTTATGGAAGTAACGAGCCACTACCGAGTAGTGCCAGTGCGCGTAATTCAGCGCCAGGATATGGCTGGATGCGATGGAGTTGCTGGTGCGCGCGTGTTTGCCGTTCTGGTCGTAGAAGTTGTCATCGCCCAGATCGGAGCCCCAGTCAAAGTTAGTGAAGCCGATGTAGCTCAGCGAGCCGCCCCACAGGTCGGTCAGCGGAACAAAGTATTTCACCTTGAAGCGGTAGCCATCCCACTCGTTTTCGTTGGATGCGCCGTAGTTCTGCCACTGGTATTTTGCATAGACGTTCAGGGAGAGGCTCATCGGCAGGCCGGTATCGATGTCGGTACCGAGACCCATATACCAGGTGCTCTGACGACCGGAGGCGTTGCGGCCCATGTCGTAGATGTAGTTGTTAGCGAAATACCACTCTTTAAACGGACCGAAGCTCAGGTCGGTATTGGTCAGCTTATCGATAGAGAAACGCGGCTCAATTTCCATAAACAGCGGGGAACCGTGGTTCCAGATACCCTTGGCCGTGCTGTTACCGCCGAAGAATACCGGTGCATCCATGTAACCATAGAAATCAAACCAGTCTTTCTTGGCAAACGCTTCGTATTCCAGGTAGGTATCGTTACGGATTTGTGGCCCAAAACGGGTGTGGTAGCTACCCACCACGTTTACACTCTGGTGCCACCAATCAGACAGGTACTGCGGTTTGTCGTTTTCTGCCGCGCCGGCAGTGAAAGATGCGGAGAGCGCCACAACGGCGCTTGCTGCCAGTAATGTTTTTTTCATAATGATGCCACTGTTTAAATTGAGCCAAAAGGCGTGAAGAAAGTTGCCGAAGCGTTTCTAAATATTTCGTATTTCTGTGGCGTCTATTATAGAAATCATTGCTCACAAAAATACGTGTTGTTTCACAGATCGGAAACATACGTAATCGATTGCGTTCACGATTCTATGCATTTCTTGACAGAATGCCACTGAAATTCATCAGTGAGACCCATTTTTACTGAACTGTTGTGAAAAGTTGTAAGTGGATTTTAGGCGGGGAAAACCGGGCGTCAGAAACACCCGGTGGAAGCGGTTTACTGCGCGTCTGCGGGCTGAATATCGTGGATGCGCACGAAACCTAACTGTTCCGGCGTGACGCCGCTGAGGCGTAGCGGAATATCGACGTCGCTCGGTGCCAGAATGCTGGCGGGAGCGCTAATCAGCTGGTCGCGGACGTTGACTTCCCGGTAGCTCTCGGTGGTACCGCTGATCTGCCCAGAGGCCACGGTTGCGCTAAATGCCGGCAGCGGATCGTTTGATTCGCCCTGAATACGCAGCGTCAGGCGGGTGCCGTCGCCGTCGGGAACGATATCGCGCAGCGACATCCGCAGGGTGCCTATCTGGCTGTTCAGCCGCGCCGGGGTTTTCGCGCCGGGCAGCAGATAAACGCCGCTGCTGGACTTCGCGTTAAGGGCGTTTTGCTGGGTAATTTTCACCGTTTGCTGATTGAGCTGGGTCATCTCCTTGCTCAACGTGCTCACGCTCTGATTCATCTGGCGAACTTCGCTTTGTTGAGCGCAGGCGCTGAGCGTAAAAAGGCTACCCACAATCGCCAGCTGCAAATAACGTCTTGTCATGGTCGGGATTCCGTTAACAGAGGGATGCTTAATGGTAGATCGTTTGCATAAGCGCACTATAGATCCTTTGTCTCAAAAGCTCTTTCTTTGTAGTCGGGTCACTTCGCGGTAAACTACCTGCCAGTTTAACTTGATGCCAGGACGCGCTATGCACTGCCCTTTCTGTTTCGCCGTAGATACTAAAGTGATCGACTCTCGCCTGGTGGGGGAGGGCTCTTCTGTACGTCGTCGTCGGCAGTGCCTGGTCTGCAATGAACGCTTTACCACTTTCGAAGTGGCCGAGCTGGTGATGCCGCGAGTGGTAAAAAGCAACGACGTCCGCGAACCCTTCAACGAAGATAAGCTGCGCAGCGGGATGCTCAAAGCGTTAGAAAAGCGTCCGGTCAGCGCCGACGATGTAGAAATGGCGCTCAACCACATCAAAACGCATCTGCGCGGCACCGGTGAACGCGAAGTTCCCAGCAAAATGATCGGTAACCTGGTGATGGAGCAACTAAAGAAGCTCGATAAAGTCGCCTACATCCGCTTCGCTTCCGTCTATCGTAGTTTTGAAGACATCAAAGAATTCGGCGAAGAGATCGCCCGCTTACAGGATTAAGCCATGCATGACGAAATATACATGGCACGCGCGCTCAGGCTCGCCGCGCGCGGTCGCTTCACCACCCATCCAAACCCGAACGTCGGCTGCGTCATTGTTAAAGACGGCGAAATTGTTGGCGAAGGTTTCCACTACCGCGCCGGCGAGCCGCATGCCGAAGTGCACGCGCTGCGCATGGCCGGTGAAAAGGCCAAAGGTGCCACCGCCTACGTCACCCTGGAGCCCTGCAGCCATCACGGACGCACGCCGCCGTGCTGCGATGCGCTGATTGCCGCAGGCGTTGTGCGGGTGGTGGCCGCGATGCAGGACCCCAACCCGCAGGTCGCCGGGCGCGGTCTGTATCGCCTGCAGCAGGAAGGTATCGACGTCAGCCACGGCCTGATGATGGGCGAGGCCGAAGCGCTGAATAAGGGCTTCCTGAAGCGAATGCGCACCGGCTTTCCCTATATTCAGCTAAAAATGGGCGCCTCGCTTGACGGCCGCACGGCAATGGCCAGCGGCGAAAGCCAGTGGATCACCTCCCCGCAGGCGCGACGCGACGTGCAGTGCCTGCGCGCGCAAAGCCACGCGATCCTCACCAGCAGCGCCACCGTCCTCGCGGACGATCCGGCGCTGACCGTGCGCTGGGACGAGCTCAGCCCTGATATTCAGGCACGCTATCCGCAGGAGAATCTGCGCCAGCCGCTGCGTATTGTCATCGACAGCCAAAACCGCGTGACGCCGCAGCACCGCATCGTGCAGCAGGCGGGAGAAACGCTGTTTGCCCGCACCCGTCAGGACTCCCGCGAGTGGCCTGAGAACGTGCGCACTCTCCAGGTCCCGGAGCATAAAGGCCATCTCGATCTGGTGGTGCTGATGATGCTGCTGGGCAAGCAGCAGGTTAACAGCATCTGGGTGGAGGCCGGTCCTGCTCTGGCCGGCGCGCTGCTGCAGGCGGGGCTGGTGGACGAGCTTATCGTCTACATTGCGCCTAAACTGTTAGGAAGCGACGCGCGCGGACTCTGCGTACTGCCGGGGCTTGAGAAGCTGGCCGATGCTCCCCATTTCAAATTCAACGAGATACGTCATGTAGGCCCGGACGTTTGCCTGCATTTAGTCAGCGCATGATCGCCCTGCCAGGCGGGGAAACCGTGCCGGTACGCCTGATTATTCAGAATGCGACGAGACGGTCAGCGAGGGACGCAGCCTGAAGAGAGGCTGGGTCAGCCGCAGCTCACGTCAGAGCAGTTTGCAGGATGAAGTGTATAAAATATTATGGTAGAATCCGCCCCCCTTGCGGGGCCAAATGAACCCGAAGGAAGAGTATGAACATTATTGAAGCTAACGTTGCTACCCCGGACGCTCGCGTCGCCATCACCATTGCGCGTTTCAACAACTTTATCAATGACAGCCTGCTGGAAGGTGCTATCGACGCCCTGAAGCGCATCGGTCAGGTGAAAGATGACAATATTACCGTTGTTTGGGTTCCAGGCGCGTATGAGCTGCCGCTGGCGGCTGGCGCACTGGCAAAAACCGGTAAATATGACGCGATAATTGCGCTGGGTACGGTGATCCGTGGCGGTACCGCGCACTTTGAATATGTGGCTGGCGGAGCAAGCAATGGCCTGGCGCACGTCGCCCAGGAAAGCGAGGTTCCGGTAGCCTTTGGTGTTCTGACCACCGAAAGCATTGAGCAAGCCATCGAACGCGCTGGCACCAAAGCCGGTAACAAGGGCGCAGAAGCTGCGCTGACCGCGCTGGAAATGATTAACGTATTGAAAGCCATTAAGGCCTGAATTTTTTTGTAAGGGGAATTCCGTGAAACCTGCTGCTCGTCGCCGCGCCCGTGAGTGTGCTGTCCAGGCGCTTTACTCCTGGCAGTTGTCGAAAAACGACATCTCTGATGTTGAATACCAGTTCCTGGCGGAACAGGACGTTAAAGATGTCGACGTTCCGTATTTTCGCGAACTGCTGTCCGGAGTGGCGACTAACAGCGCATACCTCGACGGCCTGATGAAGCCGTACCTGTCCCGCCTGCTTGAAGAGCTGGGCCAGGTTGAGAAGGCGGTACTGCGTATCGCGCTGTTCGAACTGTCAAAACGTGACGATGTGCCGTACAAAGTCGCCATCAATGAAGCCATTGAGCTGGCGAAAACCTTCGGCGCTGAAGATAGTCATAAGTTTGTCAACGGCGTGCTGGATAAAGCAGCTCCGGCAATTCGTCCCAACAAAAAGTAAACTCCAGGTCGGGCTTTGCAGGACTCATCCTCGTGAACCCGGCCTTAGAGCCTATTTCGGTAGGCTCTCATTTTTTTCTTTTGCTGAGGCATAACGTATGGCATGCGGCGAATTCTCCCTGATTGCCCGTTATTTTGATCGCGTAAAAAGCATGCGTCTCGATGTGGAAACCGGCATTGGCGACGACTGCGCACTCCTGAACATTCCCGAGAAAAAAACGCTGGCAATCAGCACCGACACCCTGGTGGCGGGCAACCATTTCTTACCTGATATCGATCCTGCCGATCTGGCCTATAAAGCGCTGGCCGTTAATCTGAGCGACCTCGCGGCGATGGGCGCGGAGCCGGCGTGGCTAACGCTGGCGCTGACGCTGCCGGAGGTGGACGAGGCGTGGCTGGAGTCCTTCAGCGATAGCCTGTTTATGCTGCTCAACTATTACGACATGCAGCTGATCGGCGGTGATACCACCCGCGGTCCGCTGTCGATGACGCTGGGTATCCACGGCTTTGTGCCGCCGGGACGCGCCCTGAAGCGCTCCGGGGCGAAGCCCGGCGACTGGATTTACGTGACCGGTACGCCCGGCGACAGCGCCGCGGGGCTGGCAATACTGCAGGAGCGGCTGGCGGTGGGTGACGCCGCCGACGCCGACTATCTGCTGGCGCGCCATCTGCGCCCGATGCCGCGTGTGCTGCAGGGCCAGGCGCTGCGCGATCTGGCGAGCTCGGCTATCGACCTCTCCGACGGCCTGGTCTCCGATTTGGGCCATATCCTCAAAGCCAGCGGCTGCGGGGCGCGCATCGATCTTGACGCGATGCCGCTATCCGAGGCGATGCAGCGTCAGGTTGAGCCGGAGACGGCCCTGCGCTGGGCGCTTGCCGGCGGCGAAGATTATGAGCTGTGCTTTACCGTACCGGAGCTCAATCGCGGCGCGCTCGACGTGGCTATCGGCCAGCTCGGGGCGCGATTTACCTGCATCGGGCAGGTTTGCGCCGAAGCCGACGGCCTGCAGTTTTTGCAGGCAGGTAAGGCGGTGAAGCTTGATTTAAAGGGGTACGATCATTTTGGTGCGCAGTAAAGATAGTGCAAAAAGTCGGCTGAACCTGCTTAACCCCTGGCATCTGCTGGCGACCGGCTTCGGTAGCGGGCTAAGCCCCATCGTTCCCGGAACCATGGGGTCGCTGGCGTCGATTCCGTTTTGGTACCTGATGACGTTTTTGCCCTGGCAGATCTATTCGCTGGTGGTGATGATGAGCATCTGTATTGGGGTCTATATCTGCCACCGCACGGCGAAAGATATGGGCACTCACGATCACGGCAGCATCGTCTGGGATGAGTTTGTCGGGATGTGGATAACCCTGATGGCGCTGCCGACTCTCGACTGGCAGTGGGTGGCCGCCGGATTCGTCATTTTCCGCATTTTCGATATGTGGAAGCCGTGGCCGATTCGCTGGTTCGACCGTAATATTCACGGCGGAATGGGGATCATGGTCGATGATATCGTCGCCGGCGTGATTTCGGCGGGCGTGCTCTACGCCATAGGCCACCACTGGCCGATCGGCCTTATCTGACGGCATAACCCCGGCGGCGCGCTGTCTGCCGGGGTTGCGGCTTAACGCCGTCGGCGGGCTATTTGAATCCGACCACCGGATGCGGCCTGTACGGGGCTTCCAGCTTTTCTACCTGCTCCGGCGTCAGCGTTAAATCGACGGCGTTCAGCAGTTCATCCAGCTGATCCTGACGCGAGGCGCCGATAATCGGCGCGGCTACGCCGGGCTTGCTCAGCAGCCACGCCAGCGCCACCTGCGCCCGTCCGACGCCCAACTCCTCCGCCACTTCCGCGAGATTCGCCGCGATCAGCTCATCGTTGCTATCGCTGGCGCTATACAGCGACTGGCCAAACTCATCGGAGACCAGCCGCGCGGTGGTTTCTCCCCACGGCCGGGTGAGACGGCCGCGCGCCAGCGGGCTCCAGGGGATGACCGAGACCCCTGCGCGGTTGCACAGCGGCAGCATCTCGTTCTCTTCTTCGCGGTATATCAGGTTGTAATGATCCTGCATGGTGACGAAGCGTGCCCAGCCGTGACGCTCCTGCAGCTCCAGGGCCTGGGCAAACTGGCGGGCATGCATCGACGAAGCGCCGATATAGCGCGCCTTACCCGCCTTAACCACCTCGTTCAACGCTTCGAGGGTCTCTTCGATCGGCGTGGTGTAATCCCAGCGGTGGATTTGCAGCAGGTCAACATACTCCATTCCCAGGCGCCGCAGACTGTCGTCGATAGAGCGCAGGATTTGCGCCCGGGAGAGGCCTTCCGGCAGATCGCCCACCTGGTGGTAAACCTTGGTGGCGACCACCACTTCGTCGCGGCGGGCAAAGTCGCGCAGGGCGCGGCCAACGATCTCTTCGCTGCTGCCTTCGGAGTAGCTGTTGGCGGTATCAAAAAAGTTGATGCCGCCTTCCAGAGCGCGCTGAATCAGCGGGCGGCTGCTCTCTTCCGGTAGCGTCCAGGCGTGTTTGCCCCGATCCGGCTCGCCGAAGGTCATGCAGCCAAGGCAAAGTCGGGAAACCCGGAGGTCGGTCGCTTCTGGGGTGATATATTGCATAGCTGCGCTCCTGCTCTTTGCTTAATGGAATTCCTTTAAGCATAGCAGGAGCGCTATCGGGGAGGGATCAGGCCAGCCAGGCGTTGATTTTGGCTTCGATACCGGCGGCATCGAGACCGAGGTCGACGTGAACTTCTTCCTGGGTTCCCTGGGGAATAAAGAAGTCCGGCAGACCGATATTCAGCACCGGCACCGCGCGGCGATGCGCCATCAGCAGTTCATTAACGCCGCTGCCCGCGCCGCCCATGATCGCGTTCTCTTCCAGAGTGACCAGCGCCTCATGCCCGGCGGCCAGCTGCAAAATCAGCGCGTTATCAAGCGGTTTCACAAAGCGCATATCCACCAGGGTAGCGTTGAGCTTGTCCGCCACCTGAGCGGCTTCCTTCAGCATGGTACCGAAGTTAAGGATCGCAATTTTCTCGCCTTCGCGCTTCACCACGCCCTTGCCGATCGGCAGCGAGGCCAGCGGCTCCAGCGTCGCGCCGGTACCGGTTCCGCGCGGATAGCGCACCGCGCTTGGGCCGTCGCCGTAGTGATAGCCGGTATACAGCATCTGGCGACATTCGTTCTCGTCGCTCGGCGTCATGATGACCATCTCCGGAATACAGCGCAGGAAGGAGAGATCGAAGGCGCCCTGGTGCGTCTGCCCGTCGGCGCCGACGATGCCGGCCCGGTCGATGGCAAACAGCACCGGCAGCTTCTGGATAGCGACGTCGTGAATCACCTGATCGTAGGCGCGCTGCAGGAAGGTGGAGTAAATGGCCACCACCGGCTTATAGTCACCGATAGCCAGCCCGGCGGCAAAGGTCACCGCGTGCTGCTCGGCGATAGCCACATCGAAATACTGGTCAGGGAATTTTTTCGAAAATTCGACCATCCCCGAGCCTTCGCGCATGGCCGGCGTCACGGCCATCAGCTTGCTATCTTTCGCCGCAGTTTCGCACAGCCAGTCGCCGAAAATTTTCGAATAAGAGGGCAGGCCGCCGCTGCTTTTTGGCAGCACCCCGCTGGTATGGTCAAATTTCGGCACCGCGTGGAAGGTGATCGGGTCTTTTTCCGCCGGCTCATAGCCGCGGCCTTTTTTGGTCATAATATGCAGGAACTGCGGCCCTTTCAGATCGCGCATGTTCTTCAGCGTATTGACCAGCCCGAGCACGTCGTGACCGTCCACCGGCCCGATGTAGTTAAAGCCCAGCTCTTCAAACAGAGTCCCGGGAACCACCATGCCTTTGATATGTTCTTCGGTGCGTTTGAGCAGCTCTTTAATCGGCGGAACGCCTGAGAAGACCTTCTTGCCGCCTTCGCGCAGGGTCGAGTACAGCTTTCCGGAAAGCAGCTGCGCGAGATGATTATTCAGCGCACCGACGTTCTCAGAAATCGACATTTCATTGTCGTTCAGCACCACCAGCAGGTCGGGTTTGATATCGCCCGCGTGGTTCATGGCCTCAAACGCCATCCCGGCGGTGATCGCCCCGTCGCCAATGACGCAGACCGCGCGCCGCTGCTTGTCTTCCTTCGCGGCAGCAATGGCGACGCCAATGCCCGCAGAAATGGAGGTCGATGAGTGTCCGACGCTCAGCACGTCATATTCGCTTTCGCCGCGCCACGGGAACGGATGCAGCCCGCCTTTCTGCCGAATCGTGCCGATTTTGTCACGGCGGCCGGTCAGAATTTTATGCGGGTAGGCCTGGTGGCCAACGTCCCAAATCAGGCGGTCGAAAGGGGTGTTATAGACGTAGTGAAGCGCCACGGTCAGTTCGACCGTGCCGAGGCCGGAGGCAAAATGCCCGCTGGAACGGCTGACGCTGTCCAGCAGATAGCGCCGAAGTTCGTCGCACAGCTTCGGCAGGCTATCTTTCGGCAACAAACGCAGCTCCTGGGTGGAATCTACCAGCGCCAGGGTCGGGTATTTGGCAATATCAAAACTCATCAGAGACTCATTTATTGTTTATTTATCACGCTGAATTATGTAATTCGCGAGCGCTTCCAGTGCCGTTGTATCCAGAGATTGCGCGGCCAGCTCATTTAGCGACCGGCGGGCGTCTTCAATCAGGCCGTGCGCTTTGTTTCGGGCTTGCTCAAGACCCAGAAGCGCGGGGTAGGTACTTTTGCCCAGCTGCTGATCGGCTCCCTGACGTTTGCCAAGGGTCGCAGTATCCCCTACCACGTCAAGAATGTCATCCTGGACCTGGAAGGCGAGGCCGATATTTTCCGCATAGCGATCGAGCGCCGGAAGCGCCGCACGGCCGCGTTCGCCGGCGCTCAGGGCGCCCATGCGTACCGCCGCGCGAATCAGCGCCCCGGTCTTATGGCGATGAATGCGCTTGAGCGCCTCAAGGTCAACCTGATGGCCTTCGGCTTCGAGATCCAGCGCCTGACCACCGCACATCCCGGCAACGCCGCTGGCCTGCGCCAGCTCGGAAACCATCGCCAGCCGGTCGCGATCCGGTACTTCCGGCATCGCCGCATCACTGAGTATAGAAAACGCCAGCGTTTGTAGGGCATCTCCGGCAAGAATTGCGTTGGCTTCGCCAAATTTAATATGGCAGGTAGGCAGGCCGCGACGCAGATCGTCATCGTCCATGGCCGGCAGATCGTCATGCATCAGCGAATAGGCGTGGATGCATTCAACGGCCGCGGCCGGCGCGTCCAGGGTTGCACGGCTGACGCCAAACATGTCACCGGTGGCGTACACCAGGAAGGGGCGCAGGCGCTTGCCGCCTAATAATGCGCCGTACTGCATGGCTTCTACCAGCGGAGTGTTCTGAAACGGCAGCGGCGCGAGAAAACGGCGCAGCGCGTCGTTGGCCTGCTCAACGCAGGCCTGAAGCTGTTGCGGGAAATCCATCTATTCAGCGTCCGGTGTAAAAGGCGTCAGCGGCGTATCTTCGCTCTCTGCCAGCAGAATTTGTACGCGCTGCTCGGCCTGCTGCAGCTTTGCCTGTCCCTGACGTGCCAGCTGCACGCCGCGCTCAAACTCGCCGAGCGCTTCTTCTAACGGCAGAGCGCCGCTTTCCAGACGATTGACGATCTGCTCCAGCTCGCTCAGGGCGGTTTCAAAGCTGGCAGGGGCCTCATTTTTCTTTGGCATAGTGAATATAGACTCTTGTTATGTCGCGACAGCAGTATGGTAACGAAGTCACGTGGTTAAGCAAATATGCGCCTTATCCGGCAAGCGGCCTGGCCTAAGCCTGATGCGCTCCCGGCGAACGTATCGTCCCGACTGCGGCTGATGATTTAGCGTAAAACACGCAATGCCAGGTGAAAAGCTTCCATTAGTGGTATACTTCGCGCCCTGGATGCAGGCACCGCGGTGCACTGCAGTACATCTTTTGCTTAAAGCCCTGTCGGGCTTGCCAACGAACTATTGTCGCCATGAAGTTTATCATTAAATTGTTCCCGGAAATCACCATCAAAAGCCAATCTGTGCGATTGCGCTTCATTAAAATCTTAACCGGGAACATTCGTAACGTTCTCAAAAACTATGATGAGACGCTCGCCGTCGTTCGTCATTGGGATCATATCGAAGTTCGCGCGAAAGACGAAAATCAGCGTCCGGCTATTCGCGATGCGCTGACCCGAATTCCCGGTATTCACCATATTCTCGAAGTCGAAGACGTCCCCTTCACTTCGCTGCACGATATTTTCGAGAAAACGCTGCCGCTGTGGCGTGAGACGCTGGAAGGCAAAACCTTCTGCGTGCGCGTGAAGCGTCGCGGTAAGCATGAGTTTACCTCTATCGAAGTGGAACGCTACGTCGGCGGCGGCCTCAACCAGCATATCGAGACCGCCCGCGTTAAGCTGACTAACCCGGATATCACCGTCAATCTGGAGATCGAAAACGATCGCCTGCTGCTGGTGAAAGGGCGCTATGAAGGCATCGGCGGTTTCCCTATCGGCACCCAGGAAGACGTGCTGTCGCTGATTTCCGGCGGCTTCGACTCCGGCGTTTCCAGCTACATGCTGATGCGTCGCGGCTGTCGCGTGCACTACTGCTTCTTTAACCTCGGCGGCGCGGCGCACGAAATCGGCGTTCGTCAGGTTGCGCACTACCTGTGGAACCGCTTTGGCAGCTCCCATCGCGTGCGTTTTGTGGCGATTAACTTCGAGCCGGTAGTCGGTGAGATCCTCGAAAAAGTTGACGATGGCCAGATGGGCGTCGTGCTCAAGCGCATGATGGTTCGCGCGGCCTCGCAGGTAGCCGAACGCTACGGCGTGCAGGCGCTGGTGACCGGCGAAGCGCTGGGCCAGGTATCCAGCCAGACGCTGACCAACCTGCGGCTGATCGATAACGTCTCCGATACGCTGATTCTGCGTCCGCTGATCTCTCACGATAAAGAGCACATCATCAACCTGGCGCGCGAAATCGGTACCGAAGATTTTGCCCGCACCATGCCGGAATACTGCGGCGTGATCTCGAAGAGCCCGACCGTGAAGGCGGTGAAGGCGAAGATTGAAGCGGAAGAGCAGAACTTCGATTTCAGCATCCTTGAGAAGGTGGTGGCGGAAGCCAACAACGTCGATATTCGCGATATCGCTCAGCAGACTCAGCAGGAAGTGGTGGAAGTTGAAACCGTCAGCGGTTTTGGCCCCAACGACGTGATTCTGGATATTCGTTCGGTTGACGAGCAGGATGAGAAACCGCTGAAGGTCGAAGGCGTCGAGGTGGTTTCGCTGCCGTTCTACAAGCTGAGCACCCAGTTTGGTGACCTCGACCAGAGCAAAACCTGGCTGCTGTGGTGCGAGCGTGGCGTAATGAGTCGCCTGCAGGCGCTCTATCTGCGCGAACAGGGCTTTGAGAACGTGAAGGTCTATCGCCCGTAGCCCGCGAAGCGTGACGGTCACCCCGTCAAGCGCCGCCCGGCGCGAGCGGGGGAAATCCCGGATAGCGGCAGCGATGCCTTATCCGGGCGACCGAGCCTGACCCGTCGCGGATCAGGCTTCGTAGTAGTTATATATTCCCGCCGGTATTATCAGCTGTGAAGCGACCTCGTGCGCCTTTTCACGACTGACCAGCAGATCGATCATCTTGAGCGCAAAATCAATCGCCGTTCCCGGCCCCTGGCTGGTGAGCAGGTTAACCCGTGGGTCCCAGACGACGCGCTTATCCTGCCACTGCCCGACGGGAATTTGCTCTTTCAGCGCCGGAAAGCCGGTCATGTTGCCGATGGGGAAAAGGTTGTGCGGAACCAGCACCGTGGCGGCAGCGGCGCAGATGGCGGCGACGATCCGCCCGGAGAGGTGAAACTGCCGGACCGTTTCGACCAGCAGCGGGCTATCGCGAAAGTATTCCGCGCCTTTGATGCCGCCGGGCAGAACGATAATGTCATAGTCGCCGTCGGCAACTTCGACCAGCGGCGCATCGGCCAGCAGCTTAACGCCGCGCGAGCAGACAACGGTCAGGCTGCCGTCGCCGGCGACGCTGGCGGTGGTAACCTGCACGCCGCCGCGTACTAATAAATCGATAGCGGTGACCGCTTCCGTCTCTTCGCTACCAGGGGCGAGGCAAATCAGTGCCGACGCGCTCATATTCATTCTCCTTACGCTTGACCAGTTCAAACATGCGGGCGTTTTCCGGTACGGCAAGGCCGTGGGCGCGGGCGCGCTTGAGCAGAAAACCGGTGATATAGTCGATTTCCGTATGACGCTGAGCGCGGATATCCTGCAACATCGAAGAGATATTTTCTGCCGTACTTTCAATTACCTGATGGACATAAAATAGCAGGTTTTCCGGCGATGTATGTATGCCTTCGCGCTCCATCACCGCGGCGACTTCCCGGCAGATAGTCTCTACTTCCCCCGCCGCATCGTGCAGGTCGCCGTTTTTACAGTTTCGTAGCGCCGTCAGCGGATTAATCACGCAGTTGACCGCCAGCTTGCTCCAGAGCGCCGGCTGAATATTATTGTGCCAGGCCACGTCGGGCAGGATGTTTTGCAGCGTATCGGCAAGCACGCTGTAATCCTGCGGATAGCCCTTCGCCGGGCCAATATGGGTGGTCCCGTTAGCGACGTGAACGATAACGTTGCCGTCGCGCCGCGCGGCCTGGGTGGTCGACGCCAGCAGCAGGGGCTGGGTGACGCCTTTGAGCTCGTCGACGGTGCCCATTCCGTTATGGATAAGCAGTATCGGGGAGGAGGCGGGCAGGCGCTCGGCGAGGTTCTTTACCGCCGTAGAGACCTGCCAGGCCTTCAGGGTAACCAGCAGCAGGTCGCTGCTGGCGAGAAAATCGGGATCGTTAGCGGTTAACGATTCGTTGAAAATGCTGCCGTCACTCTCGACCAGATTGACGCTGCAGAAAGGCTGTGGGACGCGCAACCACCCCTGGACTTCGTGTCCATGTTTACACAGCGCGGTCAGCCAGAGCTGCCCAAGCGCACCGCATCCGAGTACGGTTACCTTCATTAATCCTCCTCACCTGCGACAATCCCAGGCACTCATAACTAAAGTATATACTCGTTGTCCTTCCTGCTGCAGCCAATGCCGCCGCGGCTGGAAAAACCTGGAGCATAGCGCCGTTAGCTATGCTTGCGGGATAACCAGTTGAGTTATGCCGTGTTGCAGGTATTATGCAACGCAAAAGAAACGAAAGGAGAGGAAAAGATGCCATCTTTCGATATTGTCTCTGAAGTCGATCTTCAGGAAGTTCGAAACGCCGTAGAGAATGCGACCCGTGAAGTTGAATCGCGTTTTGATTTTCGTAACGTGGAAGCCAGTTTTGAGCTGAACGAAAAAAATGAGACCATCAAGGTTCTCAGCGAGTCTGATTTCCAGATTAACCAGCTGCTGGATATTCTGCGCGCTAAGCTGCTGAAGCGCGGCATTGAGGGCAGCTCTCTCGAGGTGCCGGAAGAGTTCGTGCACAGCGGTAAAACCTGGTTTGTCGATGCCAAACTGAAGCAGGGCATTGAGAGCACGATGCAGAAAAAAATCGTTAAGCTCATCAAAGACAGCAAGCTGAAGGTGCAGGCGCAGATTCAGGGCGAAGAGATCCGCGTGACCGGCAAGGCGCGTGACGATCTGCAGGCGGTAATGGCGCTGGTGCGCGGCGGCGATTTAGGCCAGCCGTTCCAGTTCAAGAACTTCCGCGACTAATAAAAAAGCGGGTTATCCCCGCTTTTTTTAACTTCCTTTTATCGCCTGCTCAACCTCGAAGCGATTGGTCAGCTTGCTGTCGATTTTGACGTAGACCGAACGCTCTTCGGCAACCACCAGCGCCTGTTTCACCCCGTCGAGTGTCAGCAGACGCGTCTGCAGCGAATCATCTACGGCCACCTCACCCGGGATTTCAATTCTCAGGCTGCTGACGTACGGCGGCTCGCTCATCGTTCCGGCCACCAGTAGCCACAGCATCGCCAGCAGCGCGCCGAGCAGGAACACGGTCTGCGAATCGAAGAAGCCGTCAACCCAGCCGCCGAGCGCGCCGCCAATCGCCACGCCGAGAAACTGGCTGGTGGAGTAGATGCCCATCGCGGTGCCTTTGTACCCGGCCGGCGACTCTTTGCTAATCAACGACGGCAGCAGCGCTTCCAGCAGGTTAAAGGCGAGGAAGAACAGCTGAACCCCCGCTACCAGCTCCCAGAAGTATCCGCCCGCGCCCCACAGGACGATTTCGGCGACCAGCAGCAGCGCAACGCAGAACACAAAGACCTGCTTCATCTTGCGCTTCACTTCGGCATAGATGATAAACGGCACGACCGAGACAAAAGAGATAAGCATGGTCACCAGATAAATCTTCCAGTGCTCAGCGGCGGGGAAGCCTGCGGCCTCCAGCTGGCCGGGAAGGGCGACGAATGTCGACATCAGCATGATGTGCAGGCACATAATGCCGAAATTGAGCTTCAGCAGCTTTGGCTCGGCGAGCACTTTGCTAAAGCAGCCTTTTACCATGCCTGATTCGCGGTTCAGCACGTGATTATGGCTGTTGGGCACCACCCACAGGGTGAGCAGAATGCCTATTGACGCCAGTCCGGTGATCATCCAGAACAGGGCGTGCAGGCCCAGCTGGTGGGTGACTATCGGCCCCAGTACCATGGCGATAGCAAAGGTTACGCCGAAGCTGACGCCAATAAAGGCCATCGCTTTGGTGCGGTTCTGCTCGCGGGTTAAATCGGAAAGGAGCGCCATGACCGCAGCGGCAATCGCCCCGGAGCCCTGCAGCGCCCGGCCGAGAATAATGCCCCAGATGGAGTCGCTGAGCGCGGCGATAATGCTGCCAATAACGAAGATCAGCAGTCCGCCTACGATCAGCGGCTTGCGGCCGATGCGGTCGGAAAGCAGGCCAAACGGGATCTGAAACAGGGCCTGGGCCAGTCCATAAATACCAATCGCCAGACCGATAAGCGCCTCGCTGGCGCCCTGTAATGCCATACCGTAGGTGGTGAGAACCGGCAGAACCATAAACATGCCGAGCATACGCAGCGAGAATACGGTTCCCAAACCCCAGGTCGCGCGCAGTTCGCCTGGCGTCATTTTGTTATCGTTCATTACCACCTCAATCTAAAAACTGCGCATAGTGTAGTGGGGGGAGCCGGAAGCGTAAATAAATGTTTGTTTAACAGATATTACCGGTCTGTTGCGCGGCGAGGTAAGTGCGGTAGAAATAAAGAAACCGGTGGAGGAAGCCCCACCGGGATGCAGCATTTATTGTAAATTAAAGTCAACCCACTGGCCGCCGGCGTCGGCGGATTTCACGCATTGTTCAACCCAGTAGACGCCGTGCAGGCCGGCCTCGACGTTCGGGTACCAGAAGTCTGCCAGCAGCTCAGCGTCGCCGCGATCCGTCGCATCCATGGCGATAGCGAAGCGGCGGTAGAGGTTTGCCCAGGCTTCGAACAGGCCCTCAGGATGGCCGCCGCCGATGCGATCGTCCGCCAGCGCCTCTCGGCTGAGGTAGGGCATTCCGCGCTCAAGGACCCGTGCCGGTTCGCCCTGCACCTCGTAGCTGAGCTGGTTGGGGCGCTCATCCCACCATTCGATACTGGCTTTTTCACCGACCACGCGTACCTTTTGCGAATGCATGGCGCCGCTGTTGATCGCGCTGGTCCACATCGAACCGACCGCGCCGTTGTCGTACTCCATCAGCACGAAGGCGTTATCTTCCAGCGGCGCCCTGGACTTAACGAAGCTCTGGCGGGCGCACATTAGGCGCTTAATGCTGATCTGCGGCACCATAGTTTCGGCGATAAACAGCGGATGCGTTGCGAGATCGCCCAGCACGTAGCTCGGGCCCGCGTACTCCGGCGTCACCCGCCAGCGGGTCGATTCCGCCTGCAGCTCGACCGCTTCGTTGTGAAAACCGTGGGCGAACTGCATGGTGATCACCCGAATCTGGCCGAGCAGCCCTTCGGCGATCATCTGCCGCGCCTGCTGGACCATCTGATATCCGGCATAGCCGTAGGTGACGCCGACGATTTTGTTTTGCCGGCGGCTCAGCGCCAGCAGCTCGTTGGCTTCGGCGGCGGTAAAGCACAGCGGTTTTTCGCAGATAACGTGCAGCCCGGCTTCCAGCGCGGCTTTGGCGATCGCAAAGTGGGTATTGTTTGGCGTGGTGACCGACACTGCCTCGACGCCATCGGGACGCAGCGCCTCCTCGCGGAACAGGGTTTGATAATCGGCGTAGCAGCGCTCTGGCGCGATGCCGAGCTGCTGGCCAAACCGGCGTCCGCGTTCGGCATCGATATCAAGCGCGCCCGCCAGCAGGGTAAAGACGTCGTCGCGCAGCGCCGCAGAGCGGTGGCTGTAGCCAATCTGGCTGGTGCCGCCGCCGCCGACCATCCCCCAGCGCAGGGAACGGGGCAGGGGTTTCATGCCGTTTAACATGGAGCTCTCCTTTCAAAAACACGGGTGTCAGAGGGGACGTTGAGTGATTCCTGCCGCTTGCGCCGTCGACGGGCATATTTCGGCCTCCACATTATGGAATTGTTTATTTCACTTTATTGTTAATTTGAAATTTATTTTTCGTTTGTGCGAGGCCGATCGAAAAATGGCCGCACTCCGGTGAGATACGGACAGGAGATAGTGTGAGGTGTTACGTAAGGCGGTGCGGCTTGCTGCCGCACCGCCTGCTTCTCAGACCGTACGCATGGCGGGCTGATGGAGGGCCGCAGTATGCCAGGAGGCAGCGGCTCCGACGGCAATAGCGGGCGTAGCTGTTTTATTCACGATGCGCTCCCGGCTGCGGCGGGTGATGCGCTATCGTCGGCGTGGGGAGAATCGGCAAACAGCTCTTTGGCAATCAGTCCAGCCACGGTCAGGGCCGCCGGAATACCGAGGATCAAAAAGACGCTTTCGAAGCTGAGGTTTAGCGCCATCATTTCGGCACCGGCAAAGGCGCTGATAATAGCCCCGACGCGGCCGATGCCGTGCATCCAGCTGGAGCCGGTGGCCCGCGCCTGGGTCGGATAAAAACGCGCAGAGAGCGCGTTCATTCCGGTATTGCCGCCGTTCAGACAGGCCCCGCTAATAAAGGCCAGCAGGCACAGAAGAGTAAAGCTGGCCGCGGCATAGCCCATTGCCATGGTAAACAATCCGCCAACGGCAAAAATAACCGCCAGCGCACGGTGCGGGTTAATGCGGTCCATCAGCCAGCCGGCAAACAGCGAGCCGAGGGTCCCGCCGGCCTGATAGATGGCGGTCATTATTGCCGCCTGGCTTACCGTCATGCCGACCTCTTTAACCAGCGTCGGCAGCCAGCTACCCAGCAGATAAACCAGAAAAAGTCCCATAAAATAGACCAGCCACAGCATCAGCGAGCCGAAGCGATACCGGCGGGAGAGCACGATGCGCATTGCGCTGCCGCTGACGGGCTGCGCTGGCAGGGTAAACTCCGCGTCATCGGCGATTTGCCCGGGATAAAGCCGCCGCAAAATCGTGCGGACCCGCGCGGCAGGAGCGCCCTTAATCACCAGAAAACGCACCGATTCCGGCAGCTTCCAGATAAGCACCGGCGCAAACAAAATAGGCAGCACGCCGCCTAAGGCCATTAAGGAGTGCCAGCCAAAGCGTGGAATCAACCACGAGGCGGAAAATCCTCCTGCCGCCGCGCCGAAGGTGAAGCCGCAAAAGATAATCGTAATAATGAACGATCGCCGCCGCTCCGGCGCATATTCTGAGACCAGAGTACCCATATTCGGCATCGCAGCCCCCAGCCCGAGCCCGGTCATAAAGCGGAAGAAGATCATCTGATCGATATTTTGCGAAAATGCGGTAGCGATGGTCCAGAAGCCAAAGAAAAAGACGCTGTTAACGATGATTTTTTTCCGCCCCAGCCAGTCGGCAAGCGGGCCGGAAAAAATAGCGCCCAGCGCCAGGCCAATCAGCGCGGCGCTAATGACAAAGCCGAGCTCATGGTTGGTTACTCCCCACTCCTGCTTCAAGGTAGGGGCGATAAAACCCATAATCGCGATATCAAAACCATCCAGCGCGATCACGCAGAAACCTAAGAAAACCACCAGCTTCTGATAGCGGCTTAAGGGGTTATGGTTAATTAACTCTCTGACATCCAGGCGTTGAGTCTGTGTCATAGCGCGTCCCTCAGACGGATGGCTGCAGATAGGACTGCGCGGCATTGAACAGCAGCTGCGCGCGCTCAAGTGCGGGTAAGGCGCCCCGCTCACCGCTTAACGGCACCTCGAGCGAGACGGCGAGCGTCGCGGGAAGGGCTGCCATCAGACCCGATAGATCGAGGCCGCCCTCGCCGGGAACGTTACGCGCGGCGCGGGCCTGATGGATAAGCTCCTGCTCATTGTTTGGGAGTGCTGACGGAGCGTCACACAGCTGCATATAGTTCAGGTAATGGTGCGGAAGGCTGGAGAGCGTCTCGAGCGATTCGCCTGCTCGCCAGAAATGGATGGCGTCGATCAGAATACCCACATCCGATCTGCCGCTGGCGCCAATCACGCTGCGGGCGTCGGCAATAGTACGCAGGCAGGTCCAGGGCATGGGTTCGAGATTCATCGTTAAGCCATACTCTTTACCCGCCTGCGCCAGCGCCGCGAGGCTCTCCGCGCTGCGGTTCAGATGGCTATCATTGCCGGCGACCAGCACCTGTTTTGCCCCCAGGCGCTCGGCGGTCTGCATAAACAGATGCAGCTGCGCATCCAGAGCAAAGTCTGGCGTCAGGCGAACAATTTCAACATCGGAAACATGAATACCGGTATCGCGCAGCGCGGCTAAGGTTTCGCGAACGGTGGCGGTATCGCCGAGCATGTCGTAGTTTGGGTCGGATGGCGTGGCGGGAAGTAGCCGCAGTCCGACGTGAGTAAAGCCGGTTTGAGCGGCAATCCGCACCTGTTCCGGCGGCGAAACATCCAGCACGGTCAGGGCGGCGAGTGACAGGGTACGCATGTTCATAAAGACTCCAGTACAGTGGCAGGCGGTTGTAGTTATGTAGACGACCTTCCCGGGTTAGTTTTAATTTACTGCATTGTTTTATCTATATTTTCTGTCAAATGTTTACCCACAATATAACCAAAGGTCATCGCCGGACCGAGCGTAATACCGCCGCTGGGATAGTATCCCCGCATCACGCTCGACATATCGTTACCGATGGCGTACAGGCCGGCGATGGGCTGCTGCTGTGCGTCCAGCACGCGAGCCTGTTCATCGGTTTTCAAGCCGCTAAAGGATCCGAGTGAACCCGGCAGGATGCGAACCGCATAGAAAGGAGGGCGACTCAGCGCGCCTAAGGTCGGGTGGTGAGGATTGGCAGCGTCGCCCTGGGCCTGGTTATAGGCCGAGGCTCCGCGCTGGAATTCATCGTCCCTGCCGCAGGCGGCGAAGGTATTAAAGCGGCTGATGGTCTCCTTCAACTGGGCGCTATCGATAGCGCATTTTTCTGCCAGCGCCTCCAGCGTCTCGCCTGACTGCAGGTAGCCGGTGCGCAGCCATGCCCTGGCTGAGAAAGGGGCTGGACGAGCCTGGCCTAGTCCATAGCGGCGCAGTGCCAGGCTGTCGGCAAGCAGCCACGCCTGCGGAGTTTCTCCAGGCGGCGTGGCTTCCAGCAGGGCGGCAATAAAGTCGTGATAGGAGTCAGCTTCGTTGGTGAAGCGCTTGCCGTTGGGCAGTACGGCGACAAACCCCGGCTTAGCACGTTCAACCAGGTGCGGGAACGGCAGCTGCAGGCCGCTGGCGAGGGTGACGCGGGAAACCGGCGCCCAGGCCATCGCGTGTCTGAGCGAGTCGTCAAACTGGCCGCCGACCGACTCTCCCAGGCGGATCCCATCCCCTTCATTGCCCGGCGGGGCGGCCGAGAAGTGGCCGTAGCCGCTTGCCGCGTGGGCGACATGCTGAGCCAGGCGCTGCTTATCGTGGGGGAAGCCGCCGCAGGCGAGAATAACCGCATTGGCGCTGACCTGAACCTGACCCTCATCGCTGCGTAATACCGCGCCGGTCACGCCGGCTGCTGACGTTAAGAGGCGTTCTACCGGCGCATTCAGCTGGAAGTTAACGCCGGCATCCAGAGCCGCGCGCAGCAGGCGCGCCACCAGCGCGTTACCGTTGACCAGATGCCGTCCGCGACCGTGGCGTAAGCGCTGCCAGACGTGGCGCAGCAGGCGCCGTGCGGCATACAGCGCAGAACGCGGAGAGCGCGTGGCGTTAAAGAAATGCGCCATGTCGGCGCCGCCAGCAATCCCCATTCCCGCAAGGCTGATTGTCTCGAGCGGCGGCCTCAGTCGATGCAGCCAGTCACCGAGCAGGCGGCCATCAAACGGCTGGGCGGTGACGGAACGTCCGCCCTGCGCGTAGCCTGGCGAGTCGTGAAAATCAGGCATCCGGCTGCCGGAAATAAACTGCACTACCGTGTTGTGGCGAAAGAAATCGATCATTTCCGGGCCGTAGCGCAGAAAAGTGAGCAGGCGGGCATCGGCGGGTTGCCCCGCCATTTCGTGTTGAAGATAGGTGAGCGGCACGCTGGCGTCCTCTTCGATGCCCTCCTCGCGGGCCAGCGGATTGCGGGGGATCCACAGCCAGCCGCCGGACCAGGCGCTGGTGCCGCCAATCACCGACTCTTTTTCCGCCACCAGCACGCTGGCGCCGTTGAGGGCGGCGGTGACGGCGGCTGAGAGACCCGCCGCACCGGAACCGACAACCAGCACATCTACTTTCACATGCCTGCTCATCTATGACTCCTTATTGCAGCGGTGAAAAATCGGTAGGGCGCAGCAGAACGGACTCCAGGCGCTCGACGGCCGCCAGCTCGCGGTTTTTGCGAGAGAAGGTGAGCCAGCGTTCGTCCTGCGCCATGCGCGCGCGGCGCACCAGGCGATCGTCAAGACTTTCATAAGCCCAGATATGCACCACCTGATTAACGACGCCAATCTCGGTAAAGAAGAAGCCAATCAACTTGCCGAGATGTTCGGTTTGTACTGCGTAGGCATCGCTTTTATAGAGCGCCAGCCAGTCGGCCATTTTTAATGGGTTGATGGTGTAGGTACGTTTTTCGTAGATCATGACATTCTCCTGATTAAAGTGCGGGTTGTTGCGCCATGTGGGTGGCGCAGAGATAGCCGAAGGTGAGCGCCGGGCCGAGAGTGATTCCGGGGCCGGGGTAGGTCCCGGCCATCAGTGAATCCATATCATTGCCTACGGCATACAGCCCTTTAATGGGCTGACCTTGTTGATTAATGACCTGAGCATCGGCGGTGGTGACCAGCCCGTGTGAGGTGCCCAAATCACCGGTATAGAGCGTGATGGCGTAAAAGGGTGCCGCGGTGAGCGGGGCGTTACAGGGGTTAGGCTGGTGGCCGGGATCGCCCATTACGCGGTTATAGCTGTTACCCCCTCTGGCAAATTCCGTATCGCTGCCGCTGGCGGCATCGTGGTTATATCGGCTGACGGTAGCGGTCAGGGTTTGTCCATCGATCCCTAGCGCCTGCGCGAGCTGGGCAAGAGAATCCGCTTTGTGCAGATAGCCGGCCTTTATCAGCGCGTCGTTATTGACCGGGGCGGGACGCGCCAGCCCGAGTCCATAGCGCTTCATGGCCAGCGCATCGCAAATCAGATAGCAGGGCGCATTTTCCTCGAGACTTTGCATCGCGCTGGCGAAATGGTGGTAGGAGTTAGATTCATTCACGAAACGTACGGCGCGCTGGTTAACGGCAATGACGCCGGGCTTGGCGCGGTCGGTGACGAGGTGCGGGAAACGCTCTTCGCTGCCATCCGCATGACGCAGGACGGAGACCGGCGCCCAGAAAAAGTTTGACGGTAAATCGGCCCCCTGCCGGGCGTTCAGGGGCGCCGTCAGGCGAAAAGCCGCGCCGTCATTGGCGTCGGGTGACATGGTGTAGTGCTGGCGCGTTTTCGGCCGGTATTGTGCGGCCAGTCGACCGGCGGCAAATCCCCCGGCGGCCAGCACCACGCCCTGGTGCGCATGGAGTACGCTTTTCTGGCCCGCATGCTCAATCTCGACGCCGGTGACTTCACCGTTGCTTTCGATGAGCGACGTTACGTTGACGTTCAGCTGCAGGCTCATACCCTTGCGAAAGGCGAGGGTGGCCATCCGCGCAATTAAGGCATTGCCCATCGCCAGCCGGGTTCCCCGAGGATATTTCAGGCGATCGCGGCCATAGCGCAGCAGCAGCTTTGTGCAGTGGGTGAATGAGCGTAGCGAGCGGCGCATATCGAGAAAATGCTGAATATCGACGCGGTTGACCATCATGCCGCCGAATAGCAGCATCCCCGGTGGAGGCGATCGCAGTTCACGAAACCGGTCGCCAAGCCTGCGGCCGTCGTATTCGACGACCTCAAGCGCGCGGCCAACGTCAACGGCGCCGGGCTCATCCGGGTAATAGTCGGGAGAGAGCGGGCGCAGGCTGTATTTCACCGCGCCCTCTTTTTCCAGAAAGGCCAGCGCTTCGCGCCCTGAGCTGACGAAGGCATCCACCATCTCCGGGCGGTAGTGCTGCTCGCCGATAATCGTCTTCAGGTAGGTTTTTATGGTTTGTTCCGGGCCGCTTTTTCCCTGCTGGCGCGCCTGATCGCTATCGTTGATCCATACGGCTCCGCCTGAAATAGCCGAGGTGCCGCCAAACTGAGGCGCTTTCTCCAGCATCAGCACCGAGAGCCCTTTACAGCACGCCGTCACCGCTGCGGCAAAACCTGCCGCGCCGCTGCCGATAACAATAACGTCCCAGCTTTTCATGCGACCACCCCTTCTTCATGAGCGATGGCGCCAATGAACTGCCCCATCAGCTTCATCTGCGCTAAGGCCATTTCAGGCCCGGTTTGCACCACGCAGCCCCGGGCTTGAGCGAAGGTCAGCAGGGGAGTCATCACCGGCGCGGTGACGACATCAGCGACATAGGTGGTGGCCTCCAGCGTATCCAGCAGGGTTTGCGGCAGCGGCAGCGCGTCAAAGCCGCTCATTCCGGCGGGGGAGCCGTTGACCAGCAAATCAAAGCCGTTAAGGGTGTCCGGCAGCGTGGCGAGGTGCAGCTCTGGAAAGCGAGTGGCCAGGCGGTTATGCAGCAGCTGCAGAGTGGCCGAATTCTGGTCGTGGAGAGTCAGGTGGCTGATACCCGCTTCGCACAGGCCCCATGCGATGGCGCTCCCTACGCCGCCGCAGCCTGACAGCAGCGCTTTTTTTCCGCAGGCCTGAAATCCCCGCATTTTTGCGGCAAGCAGAAAGCCGACACCGTCCAGCATATCGCCCTGTAAGCGGCCGTCCGGCAGCTTACGCACTACGTTTACCGCGTTGAGGTGGCGCGCTCGCGGGGTGAGCTCATCGACCAGGGAGGCGACGCGCTGCTTGTGCGGAACGGTAACCAGCACGCCGCTCATATTCTGCCATCCACGTAACGCGTTCAGGTAGTCAGCCACCGCTTCCGGCACGATATCAACCGGGATCATCACGCTGTCCTGGCCCTGCCCGGCAAAGTAACGGTTGAAATTCTCCGGTGATTTAACCTGTGTAATAGGGTGGCCGATAACGGCAACAACCTGAGTGAATCCACTGACCATTTCAAACCTCACTTGTTAAATGAATGTTGTGAAAGTATTTCAGTGGACGCTGGGAGCGGCAACGCAGAATTCGGACGTGTTGGTTGTTAATCGCACCATCACTGCGATAATCGCACTAAACTGAGTGTCTTGTTGCAAAAGTGTGAACAACTATGCAAAACCAAATACATCCACGCGATTTGATCGTCGGACTGCAAAAAGGGCTGGCGCTGATCCAGCTTTTTTCAAGAGAGTATCCCCGTCTCTCCGTCCCGCAGGCGGCAAAAATGAGCGGGCTGACGCAAAGCGCGGCGCGGCGGTTCTTTCTCACTCTGCTGCATGAGCGCTACCTGCAGACCGACGGACGCTACTACTGGCTGACGCCAAAAGCGCTGCGCCTGGGGCAGGCCTATGTTGATTCGGCCCAGTTCCCGCGGATGGTGCGGCCGATTGTTGAGTACATTGCCAGCCGCACGGAGGAGCACGCCTCGGTTGGGGTGATTGATGATGACGAGTTGGTTTATATCGCCCGCAGCAAACATACGCCGTTTAACTCCACCTCGGTTCGGCTGGGTGAGAGGGTACCGATTTACTGCACAGCCGGCGGACGTCTGTGGCTGGCATCGTTGGCTGAGGCTGAGTGCGAAGCGGTCCTGCAGCGCATCAGGCGCGAACAGCGCACCCCTTATACGGTGACCGATATTGCTCCGCTAATGGAAAAGATTGCCCAGATCCGTCGGCAGGGATACGCCGCGATTGAGCAGGAGTTTGAAATTGGGATGTTAGTGCTGGCAGTGCCGCTGGCGGACAGGGAAGGGGTGTACTGGGGGGCGCTGAGCTTGACCAGTCATCTGTCGCGGACCTCGCTTGATGCCCTGTGCCGCGATCATCTTGATTTACTCTACAGCGCGCAGGCGATGTTGATTAGCTAGCGGTACAAATAAAAAACCCCGCCGAAGCGGGGTTTGTCACAGAGCCAATCTTATCCGACGTAGGCCAGCAGATTGTGCGAGTTCGGCACCATAAAGTCGACGGACATCATCACCGACAGCGCGGTAATGGCGACGATGGAAAAGACGAACAGCTTGCGCGCCCAGACTTTATCATCGGCCACTTTGTAACCGCGCAGCGCCATACCCAGCCACCAGACGCTCACCGCGGCCGCCACGACCAGGTATTTATACCCGGCGTAGCCACCCAGAGAGAGCATCAGCGTCGCGACGGCGAAAGCAATGATGTAGACGGTGATATGGTTCTTGGCAACCGAGATACCTTTCACTACCGGCAGAACCGGAATATTTGCCGCCTGATAATCCTTGAAGCGGAAAATCGCGATGGCATAGGAGTGAGGCATCTGCCACAGGCTAAAGATAGCCAGCAGAATGGCGGCACCGCTATCGAAATTACCGGTAACCGCACAGTAGCCAATCACCGGCGGCGCAGCGCCGGAGAGAGAACCAATCAGCGTGCCGTAAACGGAGTGGCGCTTCATGTACAGGCTGTAGACGCCGACATAAACCACGAACCCCATCACCCCCAGCCAGCAGGCCAGGGGATTAGCGCCAAACCACAGGAGCATGAAGCCAGCAATACCCAGCAAGGTGGCGTATACCAGCGAAGCTTCTGGCGAGATCAGCCCTTTGACCAGCACCCGGTTTTTCGTCCGTTCCATCTTGCGATCGATATCACGGTCGATGTAGTTGTTGAATACACAACCCGAGGCGACCACCAGGGACACGCCAAGGAGCGTCCAGGCGAACAGCGGATAGTCGATGTGGCCCTTAGAGGCCAGCAGGAAACCGCCGATCACCGAGATCAGGTTGCCGAAAATGATGCCAGGTTTCGTTACTTGCAGGTATTGCTTAAACATACTCGCCGCTCTTAGTGCATCATCATGTTGTAGTTCAGGTTCCACATAATCCAGATGGAGCCGATAACAACGATAGCAATGATGATTACGGTGAAGATAAACGCGGTCAGGTTCCAACCTTCGTCAGATTTGCTGTTCATGTGCAGGAAGTACACCAGGTGTACCACGATCTGCACAACAGCAGTGACCAGGATAGTTCCCAGAATAGCCGCATGCGATGCGGAGCCACTCATCACCATAGCAAACGGAATGACCGTCAGAATGATCGACAGGATAAACCCTGTCATGTAGCTCTTAACGCTGCCGTGAGAAGCGCCGTTATGATCGGTAGAATGACTCATTACATTGCCCCCATCAGATAAACAACAGAGAACACGCAGATCCACACCACGTCCAGGAAGTGCCAGAACAGGCTCAGGCACATGATACGGGTACGGTTAGTTGGTGTCAGGCCGCGACGCGAAACCTGGAACATCAGCACCGCCATCCAGATCAGACCGGAGGTGACGTGCAGACCGTGCGTGCCGACCAGCGCGAAGAACGCTGACAGGAAGCCGCTGCGATCCGGGCCCATACCTTCAACAATCAGGTGATGGAATTCATAGAGTTCCATCGCGATGAACCCTGCCCCGAAGAGGAAGGTCAGCGCCAGCCAGGAAACGACCTGGCTCTTGTTGTTTTTGTACATGGCGATAGCCGCCATGCCGTAGGTGATGGAGCTGAACAGCAGCAGAGCAGTTTCAACCAGAACGAACGGCAGTTCGAAAATATCTTTACCGGTCGGGCCGCCCGCCGTGCCGTTCACCAGAACGGCATAGGTAGCGAACAGGGTGGCGAAGATAATGCAGTCGCTCATCAGGTAGATCCAGAAGCCGAATACCTTCATCGGCCCTGTATCGTGATGCCCGTGGTCGTGTCCGTGGGCGTTATGCGCAAGAGTATCAGTTGCCATTTTTCAGCCCCGCTTTGTTAATTTCATCGAAATGCTGACCTTCCAGTTTTTCGACTTCTGCAACAGGCACGTAGTAATCCACGTCTTCGTCAAAGCTCTTAATAATCCAGGTGACAACGATGCCGACAAAGCCAACAATCGCCATCCACCAGATATGCCAGATCATCGCGAAACCAAACACCGTAGCGAAGGCAGCAATAACGATGCCGGCGCCGCTGTTTTTCGGCATATGAATCTCTTCATAGCCTGCAGGTTTCTTGTACGCTTCGCCTTTTTCTTTCATTTCCCAGAACGCATCGCGCTCGTGGACGTTCGGAACGATAGCAAAGTTATAGAACGGCGGAGGTGAAGAGGTTGCCCACTCCAGAGTACGGCCGCCCCACGGGTCACCGGTCAGGTCGCGGTTTTGCTCACGATCGCGGATGGAGACGTAGAACTGAATCAGCTGGCAGAGGATACCGCAAGCGATCAGCGCCGCGCCGCATGCTGCAACAACCAGCATCGGGTGGAACTGCGGATCGATTTGCTGGCTCAGACGACGGGTCATCCCCATGAAGCCCAGCACGTACAGCGGCATAAACGCTACGAAGAAGCCGATGATCCAGAACCAGAACGCGCGTACGCCCCAGGTTTCGTTCAGCGTGAAGCCGAAGGCTTTTGGCCACCAGTAGGTCAGACCTGCGAAGCAGCCGAAGACCACACCACCGATAATAACGTTATGGAAGTGGGCAATCAGGAACAGGCTGTTGTGCAGAACGAAGTCCGCGCCCGGAACCGCCAGCAGTACACCGGTCATGCCGCCTACGGAGAAGGTGACGATGAAGCCGATAGTCCACAGCATGGCAGAGTTCAGGACGATACGTCCCTGGTACATAGTGAACAGCCAGTTGAAGATCTTCACCCCGGTCGGGATGGCGATAATCATGGTTGTAATACCGAAGAAGGCGTTGACGTTCGCACCGGCACCCATGGTGAAGAAGTGGTGCAGCCAAACGATGAACGACAGAACGGTAATACAAATGGTTGCCCATACCAGCGAGGTATAGCCGAACAGACGCTTACGCGAGAAGGTTGCCGCGATTTCGGAGAACACGCCGAATACTGGCAGAACCAGAATGTACACTTCCGGGTGACCCCAGGCCCAAATCAGGTTGATGTACATCATCATGTTGCCACCCATATCGTTGGTAAAGAAATGGGTGCCCAGGTAGCGGTCCAGGGTCAGCAGCGCGACGGTGACGGTCAGAATTGGGAAGGAAGCAATAATCAGGATGTTGGCGCACAGAGAAGCCCAGGCGAACACGGGCATCTTGAACATCGTCATGCCAGGGGCACGCATCTTGATAATGGTCACAAAGAAGTTAATACCGGTTAAGGTTGTCCCGATACCGGACAGCTGGAGAGCCCAGATCCAGTAATCGACCCCAACGCCCGGGCTGTACTCGATTCCCGATAGCGGCGGGTAGGCCAGCCAACCGGTCTGCGCGAACTCACCGACGCCCAGAGAGAGGTTAACCAGAATAACGCCAACAACGGTGAACCAGAAGCTCAGGTTGTTAAGGAACGGGAACGCCACGTCGCGCGCGCCGAGCTGCAGCGGAACAACGAGGTTCATCAGACCGATAACAAACGGCATCGCTACGAAGAAGATCATGATAACGCCGTGGGCGGTAAAGATCTGATCGTAGTGGTGAGGAGGCAGGAAGCCCGCATCCCCGGCCGAGGCCAGCACCTGCTGGCTACGCATCATGACGGCGTCAGCAAAGCCACGCAGCAGCATAACGATTGCTACGATGACGTACATGATACCGAGTCGTTTGTGGTCAACCGAAGTCAGCCACTCTTTCCACAGGTAGGACCACTTACCGAAGTAAGTGATTGCCGCCAGAAGCGCCAGTCCCCCGATGATGATTGCAGCTACCGTAATCACGATAATAGGTTCGTGATAGGGCACTGCATCCAGTGTTAGTTTTCCGAACATCGTTTTCTTCCTCGGTCCCTTAGTGAGCGGTTTCCGCGTGGCTCATGTCCATGCCTTCCATTCCTTCGTGCGCTGCGTGCTCGCCTTCAGGTTGGGACATGTCCATGCTCTTGCCGTGAGACATGAATTTGCCGATAACGTCTTTAAACAAATCTGGCTTCACGTTAGAGAAGTATTCCACTTTGTTGTATTCGCTAGGCGCAGCCACTTTTTCGAAGGCAGCCATGGAGTCCATGGTGTTCGAAGACTGTTTTACTTTCGCTACCCACTGATCGAAAGATGCACGATCCGGCGTGGCGAGAGCTTTGAACTTCATTCCTGAGAAGCCCGGGCCGCTATAGCTTGCGGAGATACCGTCATAAGTACCAGTTTCGTTCGCGATGAGGTGCAGCTGAGTCTGCATCCCGGCCATTGCGTAAATCTGGCTGCCTAAACGTGGGATAAAGAACGAGTTCATCACGGAGTTAGAGGTCACTTTGAAGTGTACCGGTACGTTCGCCGGGAAGGCGATTTCGTTGACGGTAGCAATACCCTGTTCCGGATAAATAAAGAACCACTTCCAGTCCATCGAAACAACTTCGATGACGATCGGATTCTCTTCGTGAGCTAGCGGTTTGCTTGGCTCTAATGCGTGAGTGGTTTTCCAGGTCAGAACGGCCAGGAACAGGATGATCAGGATAGGAACCGTCCAGACCACAGCTTCAACTTTGTTGGAGTGTGACCAGTTCGGGCTATACTTCGCATCTTTATTGCTCGCGCGATACTTCCAGGCAAATCCTACTGCCATTAAGACGGCGGGAATAACGACAATCATCATCAGGCCAAAGGCCGTCAGTATCAAAGAACGTTGCTCCAGTCCAATCTGTCCTTTTGGGTCAAGGAGCGCAGAATCACAACCACTGAGTAATACAGTACCTGCGATTAATGACATCCATCCCAAACTTTTATTGTATTTCCTAAGTCTCATTGAACGACCTCAATTCCACGGAATCTGGTGGCGCTTAAAGTGTGCGGGCATTTTACGGGAAGGTTGCATTACTGTAAACATGATTGGAGCTGTGTCAGTTCCGTGTTAGTGGGTTCTGCTTGCTTTGTCACATATGTAACCGAGTGTGACGCTGTCGCTTGCAAAGCCTGATTTGCGCTGGATCTATAACGAAAGGGATAAGAATGAAGTTGCTTATGGGGTAATGAGTATAACTATCGATAAAATAGCACAACTAATTAACATTTAATTATCAAATAAAAGACATCGACGGCGAGAGGAAATAAATGGCCTTTGCTGAATCGTTTAAATTATTTAATGAATTGAATAAAAGTTGTCAATAATTTCCCAAAATGTAAAACGCACAAAACAACAAATGAAAAAAGGAAAATATAAAATCGTTAATAAGCCGTTATAATTACGTTTAGTGATTAAAACGGCTTATTCCCGCCGCCGACAGACGCGGGTCCAGGCGCGCTGGGCCCCGCAGAACGCGGCAGCCCTAAGCCAGCTCCGTTTTGCGCAGCGCCAGGTAGTCCAGCAGGCTGCCGAGCAAAATGCCGCTAATGGCGGTCAGCGCCGCAATCTCCAGCAGGCCGGTTAAGAAGGAGAACGCGGTGTAATCGAGGGCGTTCAGCACCAGCAGCAGCAGCCAGACCGCCAGCATGGCGCAGCCGATAGCCAACACCATCAGGGCCAGGGAATAGGCCTGCCGATAGTGCGTGCGCGGCATAAACGTCTCCGTGCGCTGGGTATGTTCCAGGGTACGCCGACAAATAAGCAGCAGCACGATGCCGGGAACGGCCGCCACGACCGAGAAGAGATAAAACGTCGGCCAGCCGTGGGCTTCAACAAACCAGCCGGCAATCGGCCCAACGTACACGCGCCCGACGGCAGAGAGCGCCGACAGCAGCGCAAACTGGGTGGCGGAGAACGATTTATTGCACAGCGTCATTAATAGCGCGACAAACGCCGCGGTCCCCATCCCGCCGCACAGGTTTTCAAAAAATACCGCCGTGGCCATCGAGTAGATATGCTTATCGGTAATTGACAGCAGCCAGTAGCCGGCGTTGGAGACCCCCTGCAGCAGGCCGAAAATCAGCAGGGCGCGAAACAGGGTCAGGCGCTGCATCAATACGCCGCCGTACAGGGCGCCGACGATCGTGGCAAACAGCCCCAGCGTTTTATTCACCATTCCCACCTCACCGGCGTCAAAACCGACGCCGCGGATCAGAAAAGTGGTCGTCAGGCTCATCGCGAAAGCGTCGCCGAGCTTATAAAGGACGATTAACAGCAGGATCAGCCAGGCGTTGTTGCGGCCGAAGAAATCGCGAAGCGGTTCCGCGACGGCCTGCTCAAGGCTTTTCGGTACCGGGATCGCGTCGCTGGGCTCCGGCGCCAGCAGGGTGGCGATAATGCACGGAACCAGCAGCGCGGCCATCAGCCAGTACATGCCCTGCCAGCCGAGCCAGCGGTCGGCCAGCCACAGCGCCAGTCCGCCGGAAACCAGCATGCCCAGGCGGTAGCCCAGCACGCTAACCGCGGCGCCGGCTCCGCGCTCCTCGGCGGCCAGAATGTCGGTTTTCCACGCGTCGAAGACGATATCCTGCGATGCAGAACAGAAGGCAATAACCACCGCCAGCGCCGCCATCCAGCGCAGCTGCGTCGAGGGTTCAAGGAAGCCCATGGCCGCGATGGCGATAAGCAGCAAAAACTGCGTCAGCAGCAGCCAGCCGCGGCGCCTGCCGAGAAACGGCGGCGTGTAGCGGTCCATCACCGGTGACCACAGGAACTTGAAGACGTAGGCCTGGCCGACAAGCGAAAAGAAACCGATGGTTTTCAGATCGATATTCTCGACGGTCATCCACGCCTGCAGCGTGCCGGAGGTGAGGGCGAGAGGCAAACCGGAAGCAAAGCCAAGGATCAGCAAAATAGCTGATTTAGGCTGCTGAAAAATACGTAAGTAGTGACTGGACATGGGCCTGTAGCACGAACCCGACCGCTGGCCGGGTTCGTGGTTTTATTAACGCGCGTTTTGCTTGATGAAGTCGTGGATGCTGGTGTCCTGCGCCATGTCGGCGATAGTATCGGTCAGAACGCTGTTCACCGCATTGGCGATATTCTTATTGCTAGCCTGGAATGCGCCTTCCACGGAATAGCTGGCGCGGTAGTTTTTGGTCATCTTCGTGCCGTTCGCCGCGGTGGCGATGATGGCGATATCCGCCTTGGTGGCGATGTTGTAACGCACGTTGCCCTGGGAAACGTCGGCGTACAGTTTATTCACGATGATTTGCAGATCGACGGCGCCGTTCGGCCCAATCATATAGCCGCGAGCGGTCATCTGTTTCTCCAGCACTTCCTGCAGCAGGAAGCGGAGATCGCGGGAGGCGGTCAGGGTGACCTGCTGATTATCGCGGGTCACTTTGGCCAGGGCCTGGTCCGGACGCTGATCGGCGCCGTTAATGCTGACGGTAACGCCCATCAGGCTTGGGTCCTGCTGAGGCAGGGACATTTTCGGCGAGACATCAATAGTGGTCGGCGGTGTGGCACATCCTGCCAGCATAAACATTGCGACCAGCGGGAAAAGAATTTTCTTAAACATGTTCAGGGGTCTCAAGGCATGGTGTTGTTATGAGGAAAATTGCCGTCATCATAACATCGCCAACGGCGAGGGGAAGTGGCAACGTATGTAAATTCATCGCGCTGTGCGTTTTCTGGCCGTCTTCCCATTTTTATGGCGATCCGCACGGACATTACGCCAGGCAGAGTCAGTAAACTTGATACTTTTGAATGAAAATATCAGAGAAATGCTAATTTTTTGTTGTTTTCCGGTAATGGAAACGGTAAAAGCGGCTAACATTTAAAAGGAATGGCGGCATCTCAGCGTTGTCGGAGGAGAAAATTCATGATGATACGTGAACAGATCGAAGCAAAACTTAGGGCAGCGTTCGACCCCGTGTATCTCGAAGTCGTGGATGAAAGTTATCGCCACAATGTTCCCGCGGGCTCCGAAAGTCATTTTAAAGTGGTGTTGGTGAGCGATCGTTTCACCGGCGAGCGTTTTCTCAGCCGTCACCGTATGATTTACGGTACGTTGACCGAGGAGCTGTCTGGCCCCGTGCACGCGCTGGCGCTGCATACCTATACGATAAAAGAGTGGGAAGGACTCCAGGACACCGTCTTTGCCTCCCCTGCCTGTCGCGGGGCTGGAAGCATCGCGTAGAAATCCTATTTGCAACCGCCGGAGCTTTTCCAGTATGTTGCGTGAAGATTTATCAGAAAACGGCCTACGGGCCGTTTTATTTTGCCTGGAAAATGTGCGCTATGGACACTTTTACAGGTAAATTTGCACGAGAAATGTGAAAAATGCCGCAGCAGTGGGCGACAACCGTTCTCGACTCACAAAAGTGATGCCGCTATAATGCCGCGTCTTATATGAATGTCTTCGGGATGATTCTGACGACAGGGAATGTGTTTCTGAAGTGAAGAGGGCATCCCGGTTCTGCGAAGCAACCTACACGCGCTTCCAGAGTTGACCGAGCACTGTGATTTTTTTGAGGTAACAAGATGCAAGTTTCAGTTGAAACCACTCAGGGCCTTGGGCGCCGTGTAACGATTACTATCGCTGCTGACAGCATCGAGAATGCTGTCAAAAGCGAGCTGGTCAACGTAGCGAAAAAAGTTCGCATTGACGGCTTCCGCAAGGGTAAAGTGCCGATGAATGTTGTCGCTCAGCGTTATGGCGCATCCGTTCGCCAGGACGTGCTGGGTGACCTGATGAGCCGTCACTTCGTTGACGCCATCATCAAAGAGAAAATCAATCCGGCTGGCGCACCGAACTATGTTCCGGGCGAATACAAGCTGGGTGAAGACTTCACCTACGCGGTAGAATTCGAAGTTTATCCGGAAGTTGAGCTGCAGGGTCTGGACGCGATCGAAGTTGAAAAACCGGTTGTTGAAGTGACCGAAGCTGACGTCGACACCATGCTGGACACCCTGCGTAAGCAGCAGGCGAACTGGAAAGACAAAGACGGCGCTGTTGATGCAGAAGACCGCGTAACCATCGACTTCAGCGGTTCTGTTGACGGCGAAGAGTTCGAAGGCGGCAAAGCGTCTGACTTCGTACTGGCGATGGGCCAGGGTCGTATGATCCCGGGCTTTGAAGACGGTATCAAAGGCCACAAAGCTGGCGAAGAGTTCACTATCGAAGTGACCTTCCCGGAAGAGTACCACGCAGAAACTCTGAAAGGTAAAGCGGCTAAGTTCGTTATTAACCTGAAGAAAGTTGAAGAGCGTGAGCTGCCGGAACTGACTGCAGAATTCATCAAACGTTTCGGCGTTGAAGATGGTTCCGTAGAAGGTCTGCGCGCTGAAGTGCGTAAAAACATGGATCGCGAGCTGAAAGGCGCCGTGCGTAACCGCGTGAAGACTCAGGCTATCGAAGGTCTGGTGAAGGCTAACGAAATCGACGTTCCTGCGGCACTGATCGACAGCGAAATCGACGTTCTGCGTCGTCAGGCTGCTCAGCGCTTTGGTGGTAACGAAAACCAGGCTCTGGAACTGCCGCGTGAGCTGTTCGAAGAGCAGGCTAAACGCCGCGTTGTTGTTGGCCTGCTGCTGGGCGAAGTGATTCGTACCAACGAGCTGAAAGCTGACGAAGACCGCGTGAAAGGCCTGATCGAAGAGATGGCTTCTGCTTACGAAGATCCGACTGAAGTTGTTGAGTTCTACAGCAAAAACAACGAACTGATGGACAACATGCGTAACGTAGCTCTGGAAGAGCAGGCTGTTGAAGCGGTACTGGCGAAAGCTAAAGTTTCCGAGAAAGCGACCTCCTTCAGCGAGCTGATGAACCAGCAGGCGTAATTTCGCCCGGCGGTTTAAGGTTCGAGCAAAACCCGTTGCCGAGAGGCTGCGGGTTTTTTTTTAGAACAATGATGGCGTTAGGACGAGTGCGAAAAGCCGATTTCAGTGATAGCGTTACGACAAAAGATTGTTATGCTTGAATTATGGCGACAACGCCCCCATTACCGGGGAACGTAACTGCACGCGTGAAATCATGCATAATGACGAAGCGTGTCTGGCCGCCATCATTGAGGACGCAGGAATTCAGCTTAAGCAGCGGTAATTCGAATGATGACGGGCAGAAGACTCTGGCTGATAATCCGTCCATAAGGTTACAATCAGTGCAGCAGGTTTATTCAAAATTAATCCAGGAGACGGAAATGTCATACAGTGGCGAACGAGATAACTTTGCACCCCATATGGCCCTGGTGCCGATGGTCATCGAACAGACCTCGCGCGGTGAACGTTCTTTTGATATCTATTCCCGTCTGCTCAAGGAGCGCGTCATTTTTCTGACCGGCCAGGTGGAAGACCACATGGCGAACCTGATCGTGGCGCAGATGCTTTTTCTGGAAGCAGAAAACCCGGAAAAAGACATTTACCTGTACATTAACTCTCCGGGCGGGGTGATTACCGCCGGGATGTCGATTTATGACACCATGCAGTTCATCAAGCCTGACGTGAGCACCATTTGTATGGGCCAGGCGGCGTCTATGGGCGCGTTCCTGCTGACCGCAGGGGCGAAAGGCAAGCGTTTCTGCCTGCCGAATTCCCGCGTGATGATCCACCAGCCGCTGGGCGGCTATCAGGGTCAGGCAACGGATATCGAAATTCACGCCCGTGAAATCCTGAAAGTGAAGGGGCGCATGAATGAACTGATGGCACACCATACGGGTCAATCCCTTGAGCAGATTGAGCGCGACACCGAGCGTGACCGCTTCCTGTCTGCATCAGAAGCGGTGGAATACGGCCTGGTCGATTCCATTTTGACCCATCGTAATTGATGCCCCTGGCGCAAGGGTGCCGCTATACTTGTCTGAAGTAGGGCGGCACAACGCTTACCAGCGGCTTGCGCCTGAGAATGGCATTTGCGTCGTCGTGTGCGGCACAAAGAACTTAATAAGAGGTTTGGACTCATGACAGATAAACGCAAAGATGGATCGGGCAAATTGTTGTATTGCTCTTTTTGCGGCAAAAGCCAGCATGAAGTGCGTAAGCTGATCGCCGGGCCATCCGTGTATATCTGCGACGAATGCGTTGATTTATGTAACGACATCATTCGCGAAGAGATTAAAGAAGTGGCGCCGCATCGCGAGCGCAGTGCACTGCCGACTCCGCACGAGATTCGCCACCATCTTGACGATTACGTTATCGGCCAGGAACCGGCGAAAAAAGTGCTGGCAGTTGCGGTATACAACCACTACAAGCGCCTGCGCAATGGCGACACCAGCAACGGCGTAGAGCTGGGTAAAAGCAACATTCTGCTGATTGGGCCGACGGGCTCCGGTAAGACTCTGCTGGCGGAAACGCTGGCTCGCCTGCTGGATGTACCGTTCACCATGGCTGACGCCACCACCCTGACCGAAGCCGGTTATGTGGGTGAGGACGTCGAGAACATCATTCAGAAACTGCTGCAAAAATGCGACTACGACGTGCAGAAAGCGCAGCGCGGCATCGTTTATATCGATGAAATCGACAAAATTTCCCGTAAATCGGATAACCCGTCGATTACCCGCGATGTTTCTGGTGAAGGCGTGCAGCAGGCGCTGCTGAAGCTTATCGAAGGCACCATCGCCGCCGTTCCGCCTCAGGGCGGGCGCAAGCATCCGCAGCAGGAGTTCTTGCAGGTTGATACCTCCAAGATTCTGTTTATATGCGGCGGTGCGTTTGCCGGCCTGGATAAAGTGATTTCTCATCGTGTAGAGACCGGTTCCGGAATTGGTTTCGGCGCGACGGTAAAAGCGAAATCCGACAAGGCCAGCGAAGGCGAGCTGCTCTCTCAGGTTGAGCCGGAAGATCTGATCAAGTTTGGTCTGATCCCCGAGTTTATCGGCCGTCTGCCGGTGGTGGCGACCCTCAACGAGCTGAGCGAAGACGCGCTGATTCAAATCCTGAAAGAGCCGAAAAACGCCCTGACCAAGCAGTATCAGGCGCTGTTCAATCTGGAAGGTGCTGAGCTGGAGTTCCGTGATGAAGCGCTGGATGCTATCGCCAAAAAAGCGATGGCGCGTAAAACCGGCGCCCGCGGCCTGCGTTCTATCGTAGAAGCGGCGCTGCTCGATACCATGTACGATCTTCCTTCGATGGAAGACGTCGAAAAAGTGGTTATCGACGCCTCGGTTATCGACGGACAAAGCAAGCCGCTGCTGATTTACGGGAAACCGGAAGCGCAGCAGGCGTCTGGTGAATAATTAGCCAACTCGCTCAAGCAGTTAACCAAAAAGGGGGGATTTTATCTCCCCTTTTGTTTTTCCTGCATTCCTGCCGTTGAATGTGTGGATTACATCCCCATATACTGGATTACATATTAACGGCGACGCGATCAAGAGTCGTGCCGCCGGCTACCTGGCGGACTTTAAACTAAGAGAGAGCTCTATGAATCCTGAGCGTTCTGAACGCATTGAAATCCCCGTATTGCCATTGCGCGATGTGGTGGTTTATCCGCACATGGTCATACCCCTGTTTGTAGGGCGGGAAAAATCTATCCGTTGTCTTGAAGCGGCTATGGACCATGATAAAAAAATCATGCTGGTTGCGCAGAAAGAAGCTTCAACGGATGAGCCGGGTGTAAATGATCTTTTCACCGTCGGGACCGTGGCGTCAATTTTACAGATGCTGAAGCTGCCTGATGGCACGGTAAAAGTGCTGGTTGAAGGCCTGCAGCGGGCGCGTATTTCCGCGTTATCCGACGACGGCGAGCATTTTTCAGCGAAAGCGGAGTACCTCGAATCGCCTGCTATTGAAGAGCGCGAGCAGGAAGTACTGGTTCGCACGGCTATCGGTCAGTTTGAAGGCTACATCAAGCTGAACAAAAAAATCCCACCAGAAGTGCTGACGTCGCTGAATAGCATCGACGATCCCGCGCGTCTGGCGGATACCATCGCGGCGCACATGCCGCTGAAGCTGGCGGACAAACAGTCCGTGCTGGAGATGTCAGACGTTAACGAACGTCTGGAGTATCTGATGGCGATGATGGAGTCAGAAATCGATCTGCTGCAGGTTGAGAAGCGCATTCGCAACCGCGTTAAAAAGCAGATGGAAAAGTCCCAGCGTGAGTACTATCTGAATGAGCAGATGAAGGCCATCCAGAAAGAGCTCGGCGAGATGGACGACGCCCCGGACGAAAACGAAGCGTTGAAGCGTAAAATCGACGCGGCGAAAATGCCGAAAGAGGCGAAAGAAAAAACCGAAGCGGAACTGCAAAAGCTGAAGATGATGTCGCCGATGTCGGCGGAAGCCACCGTCGTGCGCGGCTACATCGACTGGATGGTGCAGGTGCCGTGGAGCGCCCGCAGCAAGGTCAAAAAAGATCTGCGCCAGGCTCAGGAGATCCTCGATACCGACCACTACGGTCTGGAACGCGTGAAGGATCGCATCCTTGAGTACCTCGCAGTGCAGAGCCGCGTGAACAAGCTCAAAGGGCCGATCCTGTGCCTGGTTGGGCCGCCGGGGGTGGGTAAAACCTCTCTGGGTCAATCCATCGCCAAAGCTACCGGACGTAAATACGTGCGTATGGCGCTGGGCGGCGTGCGTGATGAAGCGGAAATCCGCGGTCACCGCCGGACCTACATCGGCTCAATGCCGGGTAAACTGATCCAGAAAATGGCGAAAGTGGGGGTTAAAAACCCGCTGTTCCTGCTCGATGAGATCGACAAAATGTCCTCCGACATGCGCGGCGATCCGGCGTCAGCTCTGCTGGAAGTGCTGGATCCTGAACAGAACGTGGCCTTTAACGACCACTATCTGGAAGTGGACTACGATCTGAGCGACGTGATGTTCGTGGCGACCTCTAACTCCATGAATATTCCAGCGCCGCTGCTGGACCGTATGGAAGTGATTCGTCTCTCCGGCTATACCGAAGATGAAAAGCTGAACATCGCTAAACAGCATCTGCTGTCGAAGCAAATTGAGCGTAACGCGCTGAAAAAAGGCGAGTTGACCGTTGAAGACAGCGCGATCGTCGGCATCATTCGCTATTACACCCGTGAAGCGGGCGTGCGTGGCCTGGAGCGTGAAATCTCCAAACTGTGCCGTAAAGCGGTTAAACAGCTGCTGCTGGATAAATCGCTCAAGCACATCACCATCAACGGCGATAACCTGCACGACTTCCTTGGCGTTCAGCGCTTTGACTACGGTCGTGCGGATAGCGAAAACCGCGTAGGTCAGGTGACCGGCCTGGCGTGGACGGAAGTGGGCGGCGATCTGCTGACCATCGAAACCGCCTGCGTTCCGGGTAAAGGCAAGCTCACCTACACCGGTTCGCTCGGTGAAGTGATGCAGGAGTCCATTCAGGCTGCGCTGACCGTGGTGCGTTCTCGTGCGGATAAGCTGGGTATTAACTCAGATTTCTACGAAAAACGTGATATCCACGTCCACGTACCGGAAGGGGCAACGCCGAAAGATGGCCCAAGCGCCGGTATTGCGATGTGTACCGCGCTGGTATCCTGTCTGACGGGCAATCCGGTACGCGCCGATGTCGCGATGACCGGGGAAATTACCCTGCGTGGCCAGGTGCTGCCAATCGGTGGTCTGAAGGAAAAACTGCTGGCGGCGCACCGCGGCGGCATTAAGACTGTTCTGATTCCTGACGAAAACAAACGTGACCTTGAAGAAATTCCAGATAACGTTATCGCCGATTTAGATATCCATCCGGTGAAACGAATCGAAGAAGTTCTGGCACTTGCGCTGCAGAATGAACCCTTCGGCATGCAGGTCGTCACGGCGAAATAGTGATTTCGCGCAAATTGCGCTAAGAAAAGTAGGGCTGGTAAGTAAATTCGTGCTTGCCAGCCTTTTTTTGTGTAGCTAACTTAGATCGCTGGCAGGGGGTCATCTACAACTCTGTTGTAAGGGCATGACAGTCCTGATATAACTGCTGCGCGGTCGCACCACGAAGGATTCTGGTGCGATATAAATTATAAAGAGAGGAAGAGAACAGTGAATAAATCTCAACTGATTGACAAAATTGCTGCGGGTGCGGACATTTCTAAAGCTGCAGCCGGACGTGCGTTAGATGCTTTAATTGCTTCTGTTACTGAATCTCTGCAGGCTGGGGATGACGTTGCGCTGGTAGGTTTTGGTACTTTTGCTGTTAAAGAGCGTGCTGCCCGTACCGGTCGCAACCCGCAAACAGGTAAAGAAATTACTATTGCCGCTGCTAAAGTTCCGGGTTTCCGTGCTGGTAAAGCGCTGAAAGACGCGGTCAACTGATCGGCTTCCCGTCAGGGAATTTGACGAAGTACAAGGGCGCATCGAGAGATGTGCCTTTTTTATTTGTCCAGAAAGCGACTTTATGTGTGTTTGCGGACACTTGTGGGCTGACAATCACCCCATTTTGTTGTCAAAATAGGTCCTCACGCGCGGCGGCCATCACGTGCTATGCTGCGCGAGCTAAAGTCATCTACAGCGGAGCGTTGTTACACCATGATGGACAACCTACGCACGGCCGCCAACAGCGTCGTGCTCAAGATTATTTTCGGTATCATCATTGTCTCGTTCATTTTGACCGGGGTGAGTGGTTACCTGATTGGCGGCAGCAGCAATTATGCCGCGAAAGTTAATGACCAGGAAATTGGTCGCTCACAGTTTGAAAATGCCGTTGCCAGCGAACGTAATCGCATGCAGCAGCAGCTCGGCGACCAGTTCTCTGAACTGGCAGCCAACGAAAACTACATGAAAACCATGCGCCAGCAGGTGCTGAACCGCCTGATCGACGAATCGCTGCTTGACCAGTACGCGCGTGAACTCGGCCTTAGCGTCAGCGATGCTCAGGTGAAACAGGCCATCTTCCAGACCCAGGCCTTCCAGACTAACGGTAAATTTGATAACGAACGTTTTGGCGGCATCGTTAATCAGATGGGCATGACCACCGACCAGTACGCTCAGGCGTTGCGCAACCAGCTGACGACTCAGCAGCTGATTAACGCCGTTGCCGGCACCGACTTTATGCTGCCGGGCGAATCCGACCAGTTGGCGGCGCTGGTTTCTCAGCAGCGCGTGGTGCGTGAAGCAACGATTGACGTCAACGCGCTGGCGGCGAAGCAGACGGTAACCGACGCGGAAGTTGAGGCTTACTATCAGCAGAACCAGGCGCGCTTCATGGCGCCGGAGCAGTTCCGCGTGAGCTACATCAAAATGGATGCAGCGAGCATGCAGGAGAACGCTTCTGACGCGGAAATTCAGTCCTGGTATGACCAGCATCAGGATCAGTTCACTCAGCCGCAGCGTAACCGCTACAGCGTGATTCAGACCAGGACCGAAGCAGACGCCCAGGCCGTGCTCGACGAACTGAAAAAAGGCGCCGATTTCGCGACGCTGGCGAAAGAAAAATCTACCGACATTATCTCTGCCCGCAACGGCGGCGACATGGGCTGGCTGGAAGATGCGGCAACGGTTCCCGAGCTGAAAGAGGCCGGGCTGAAAGAAAAAGGTCAGCTCTCCGGCGTGATCAAATCTTCCGTCGGTTTCCTGGTCGTACGCCTGGTTGACGTTCAGCCTGCGCAGGTGAAACCGCTGGCTGACGTTCGCGCGGATATCGCCGCGAAGGTGAAGCAGGAAAAAGCCCTCGATGCGTACTACGCGCTGCAGCAGAAGGTGAGCGATGCCGCCAGCAACGATAACGAATCTCTGGCCAGCGCAGCACAGGTCGCAGACGTTAAGGTTGTTGAAACCGGCTGGTTCGGACACGACAACCTGCCGGAGGAGCTGAACTTTAAGCCGGTCTCCGACGCTATCTTTAACGGTGGTCTGGTGGGCGAAAACGGCGCACCGGGCAGCAACTCCGATATCATCACCGTTGATGGCGATCGCGCCTTTGTTGTCCGCATTAGCGAGCATAAAGCGCAGGCCGTTAAACCGCTGGCGGAAGTCAAAGCGCAGGTGACGGATATCATTAAGCACACTAAAGCCGAGCAGCAGGCGAAGCTTGATGCGGACAAACTGCTGGCTGCCCTGAAAGACGGCAAAGGCGATGACGCGATGAAGGCCGCAGGCTTAAGCTTTGGCGCGGCGCAGACGCTGGCACGTACCGGACAGGATCCGCTGAGCCAGGCCGCATTCGCTCTGCCGCTGCCGCAGCAGGGTAAAGCAAGCTACGGCGTGGGCAGCGATGCCAACGGTAACGTGGTCCTGCTGGCTCTGGATGCTGTTAAAGCAGGTGACATGCCGGCTGAGCAGAAACAGGCCATGGTGCAGGGTATTACGCAAAACAATGCTCAGATTGCTTTCGAAGCGCTGATGAGCAGCCTGCGTAAATCAGCGAAAATTAAGCTCGGCGATATCATCGACCAGCAGCAGTAATTTCGCGCATACTCGCAAAATCAAGTAACGTCATGCAATCCCTAAAGGCCGCTTTCGCGGCCTTTTCCATTTCTGGCATTCGCCTTTTGTCCTCCTTTTCTCTGCCCGCTATTGTGGCTCTGCTGTCTACAAAAAAGGAGAACACAGCATGAAACCAAGAGTGAAAGCGATCGTAGTTGCCGCGGCATTACTTTGCGCTGCGGGAAGCCCGATGGCGCTGGGGGCACCTGCCGAGGGCAAGTCGTCGGTGTCGACAGGTAAGGAGAGCATGCGGGCTAAAACGCCCGACTCAGCCAAAGTGGGGGAGTCGGGGACGGCGAAGGTCAGCATCAATAGCGCCAGCGCGCAGGACCTGATGGAGGCGCTGAATGGCGTAGGCCTGAAGAAAGCGCAGGGGATTGTGAGCTATCGCGAAGAGTTTGGGCCGTTTAAGACCATCGACGATCTCAAGCAGGTTCCCGGAATGGGTCATGCGCTGGTAGAGCGCAACCTGGCGCACCTCACCCTGTAATTTTGCGCCGGGGGTTTGCAGCAGCGTAAATCTTTGCCAGACTAAAGAGGTTACACGAGTGGTGTGACCTCTTACCTCATTAACGATAATAAGACAAAGGCACTTGCGCTATGCAGACACAAATTAAAGTTCGCGGCTATCACCTGGACGTTTATCAGCACGTTAATAATGCCCGCTATCTCGAGTTCCTCGAGGAGGCGCGCTGGGATGGCCTGGAAAACAGCGCGGCGTTCCACTGGATGACCGCCCGCAATATCGCGTTCGTGGTGGTGAACATCAATATTAACTATCGCCGTCCGGCGGTCCTTGGCGACGTGTTAACCGTCACCAGCCACCTGCAGCAGCTGAACGGCAAAAGCGGCACCTTAAGCCAGACGGTAACCCTGAATCCCGAAGGGGAAGTGGTCGCCGACGCGATGATTACCTTTGTTTGTATCGATTTGAAAACTCAGAAGGCGCTGCCGCTGGACGGTGAGCTGCGCGAGAAGCTCGAGCAGATGGAGCTGTAGCGGAAAGGGCAAGCGCCCATGTCTCCCGCTGTGCTCCAGCGATACTATGGCGCGCTAACCCCGCTTAGCGAAGCGCGGGCGCGGGAAGCGCCCGGCGATGCTTAGCGTAAGCCCGTTTTTTGCTTCATCAGGGCCATGATGCCGACCTTATCGGCCTGGTACTGATTCAGGCCGTTGGCGCGCAGGTTACAGGAGGCGCACTGCCCGCAGCCGTCACCCTTAATGCCGTTATAGCAGGTCAGGGTTTCGCTACGAATCAGCTCCAGCTGGCCCCAGTAGTCGGCCAGCGCCCAGGTCTCAGCCTTGTTGAGCCACATCAGCGGCGTTTCAAAGCGGATATCTTTTGCCATGCCCAGATTAACGGCATGGTTAAGGGCCTTCACGAACTCGTCCCGGCAGTCGGGATAGCCGGAGAAGTCGGTTTCGCAAACGCCGGTGATGATCGCCTCTGCTTTAACCTGATAAGCGTAGATCGCCGTCAGGGTTAAAAAGAGGATATTACGCCCGGGAACGAAGGTATTCGGAATACCGCTGGCGTCCGGTTCGTAGTCCGGAACCGGAATGCTATCGCGGGTCAGGCTGCTCACCGCAAGTTCGTTAAGCAGGGTGACGTCGAGCACCTTATGGGCCACGGCGCCCAGCTTTAGCGCCAGCTCGCGAGCGACGTCGATCTCTGCGCGGTGGCGCTGTCCATAGTCAAAAGTGACGCAGTGCACTTCATCATACTGTTTCAGAGCCTGCACCAGACAGGTCGTTGAATCTTGTCCTCCGCTGAAGACAACTACGGCGCGTTTCATGGTCATTCCTGGCTATTAAAATGAAAGCCGTATGGTAGCGCTTGATGGGCGCGGCGACCAGCTTCATCACGGCGATGAGGCCGGCAGCCAGGCGCTGGCGAAATCAAACCAGCCGCGCGCGTTAAGGCGCAGGCCGTTAACCCCCGGCGGGGCGCTAATGCGATAATTATAATTGAACAGCGGTGTCATGATGGCGTCGTCCATCAACCTGTTGAATACGTTGCGCAAAGCATCGTTGCGGCTGCGCTCATCCGGCTGCGTTTGGACCGCATCAAGCGTGGCCTGCAGATGAGCATACTGCGCCCCGGTCAGCAAATTTGGCCACATGGCGTCGCAGCGTAACCACTGCTCAAGGGTATATTCCGGCGCCTCGCCGATCAGGCGATCGCCCATAATCAAATCCGCCTGCGCCAGTGCCTGGCAGCCGTCCCAGTTTTTGGCATCGTGAAAAATAAGCGTCAGGCGACAGCCGAGCTCGCTTAGCCGCTGCCGTAGCTGTTCGGCCATGGTATGCAGCTCAACCGGCAGATGGTAGAGCAGGGTAAGCCGCTCGGGCAGCGGCACCTGCCGATCTTCTGGCTCCTGCGGAATTGACCACCCGGGCAGCACTTCGTTGCTGGGAGTAATCAGATCTTCGTCGAGCGGCAGCGTTTCCAGCAGCGAAGAGCGGTGAATAAGCGCGACCAGCCGCTGGGCCTGAGCTTTGCTTAGACGAGGGCTTTGGCGCAGCGTCAGGTAGCAAAAGCCCAGGCTAATGCTATTGCTGACCTGACGAAGATGGGCCAGCTCGTCGGCATCGCCAATCGTTATCTGCACCGGATGACGGCAGCTGGTACCTAAATCCTGCTCGAAAAGCTGCGGGGTTATCCAGTATTCGACGGCCTGGATGAGCGGATGATTCAGATGATAGCGGGGATGATTCTCCAGCCGCACCAGCTCGGGGCTCAACAGCTTGAGGCGAAACGGGCCGCTGCCGATCGTCGGATCGTCCGGATGCGCGAGGACGCTGCAATAGCTGGCGAGGCGAAACGGCAGCCAGTAGTCCGGACGATGCAGCGTAATGGTCAGACGCTGGGCGTGGGTAACATCAATCCGGCTGATGCTGGCGAAGAGCGTACGCAGCGCCGGGATCGTGAGCAGCATCAGCAGACGCTGGCGTAGCTGAGGCGTCTCTATCGGGTCGCCGTTGTGCCAGAACAGCGTCGAGCGGATGTAAAAATGCCAGCGCAAGCCGTCCGCCGAGACCTGCCAGTGGTGGGCCAGATCCCCCATCGGACAGGTGCTTTGCGCATCAAAACGCAGCAGCCCGGAAAAGATCTGCCCGGCGAGGTGCTGCTCCGCCCGGCCGGGTAAAAAGCCGGGCCGCAGCGGTTCGAGCGGGCGATAGTAGGGGATACGCAGGGTCGGCGTATTGTTCTGCCACTGACCGCCGAGGAACGGCGACAGCAGCGCTTTAAGATCGACCGGCGCCAGCTGGGCCAGCTCGAGCGCGTTTTTCTGCTGCCCGCTATTGAGCGCCAGCTCCATCATCTCATTACGCAGCATCTCAGGCGAAGTGTGAAAAAGAAGAGTGCCGCGCTTGCCGCGGCCGGAACGGGCCTGCCAGCTCAGCCAGCCGGCCTCCTGCGCCTGGCGTAACAGCGTGCGGATATGACGTTCGCTGCAAAAACAGCGCTCAGCCAGCTCACCCACGGTAACCTGCTGCGGAGCGCCGGAAGAAGGCAGCCAGAGGCGCTGGTACTGGTTCAGCCTGTTCAATAATCTCATATACACTTCATCCTTCAACCTGCCTCTGCGTTGGCCGCGCTTGCTCACCCCAGTCACTTACTTGCGTAAGCTCCCGGGGATTCGCGCACTTGCCGCCTTGATGCAGGTCGAATGATTTTGTGTATATTCACCCCGCCGACAAGGCTGTCTTTGTGTTGCTTGAGTTGCTTGAGTTGCTTGTGTTTCTTGCGTTGGCGGCGCTTGCTCACCCCAGTCACTTACTGATGTAAGCTCCCGGGGATTCGCGCACTTGCCGCCTTATGCAGGTCGAATGATTTTGTGTATACCCACTTTACCTGGCAAGGCAATCTTTGCTGCTTGTTGTGGCTGCATTGCGTCCATTTGAGGCCAGCGCAAGCGCCACTTATAAACCCGGAACAATAAAAAATATCTATTCACTATTACTTCCGTATATCTCAGGCAATACTGGAACACAAGCAAAACCCACCTCACCTCCGGGAGCAAAACATGGCCAGACTCGCTGCATTTGATATGGACGGTACGCTGTTAATGCCGGACCATCGTCTGGGAGAACGCACGCTTTCGGCCCTGAAACGCCTGCGTGAGCGCGATATTACCCTGACCTTTGCCACCGGCCGCCATGCCCTGGAAATGCGCCACGTGATCGGCGAGTTTGCGCTCGATGCATTCCTTATTACCGGCAACGGTACGCGCATCCACTCCCTCGAGGGGGAGGTGCTGCATCAGTGCGATCTCGATCCGGGCGTCGCTGAACTCGTACTGCACGGCGCCTGGGATACGGCGGCCAGCATGCACGTATTCAACGACGGCGGTTGGTTTACCGGGCAAGCAATCCCCGAGCTGCTGCAGGCGCATATCTTTAGCGGCTTCCGCTACCACATCTGTGATTTAAAACGCATTCCGGCGCACGAGGTCACCAAAGTGTGCTTCTGCGGCGATCATCAGGATCTCCAGCGGCTGAAAGTTCAGCTTACTGAAGCCCTGGGCGAGCGCGCGCATATGTGCTTCTCGGCCGTTGATTGTCTGGAAGTGCTGCCGAATGGCTGTAATAAAGGCGCGGCTCTGGCGGTACTTAGCCGGCATCTTGGCCTGACGCTGCAGGATTGTATGGCGTTTGGTGACGCGATGAACGACCGCGAGATGCTGGGCAGCGTCGGCCGCGGGGTGATTATGGGCAACGCCATGGCGCAGCTCAAGGCAGAGCTGCCGCATTTACCGGTTATCGGAGACTGCCGCAACCAGGCCGTTTCCCACTTTTTAACGCATTGGCTGGATACACCCGATCTTCCTTATTCCCCCGAATAATTAGACCATTCCAGCAAGCCAGGCCGGGCATCGCGATGATGCATTAAGCCTGGCTTTTTTTATTGTGCCGCCGTCTTTACCGCAATTTGCGCCTGCCACGGCGCGATGTCGCCGATATTGGCCGCCACCCACTGGGGATCGTAATAGCTTTCGAGGTAGCGCTCGCCGCTGTCGCAGAGCAGGGTCACAATCGAGCCGGTCCGCCCTTCGGCACGCATGCGTACGGCAAGCTCCAGCACGCCCCACATATTGGTACCGGTCGAGGCTCCGACCTTACGGCCCAGCAGCGTCTCCAGCCACAGGGCGGTTGCGACGCTGGCGGCATCCGGCACGCGCAGCATTTCATCAACCACATCCGGAATAAATGACGGCTCGACGCGCGGGCGGCCGATACCTTCTATTTTGCTGCCGACCGGACTGCGCAGGCTGGCGTCGCGGCTCTGCCAGTAGTCGAGAAACACCGAGTTTTGTGGGTCAACCACCATCAGCTGAGTATCATAGCCCTGGCTGCGGATATAGCGGCCGATGGTTGCCGAGGTCCCGCCGGTTCCCGCGCTCATCACGATATACGACGGCTGCGGATGCGGCTCATGGGTCATCTGACGGAAGATGCTGTCGGCAATATTATTGTTTCCTCGCCAGTCGGTCGCCCGCTCGGCAAAGGTAAACTGATCCATATAGTGGCCGTTCAGTTCGCGAGCCAGGGTTTCGGAGGCGGCGTAGATTTCACAGGCGCTGGCTACGAAATGGCAGCGGCCGCCGTAAAACTCGATCTGCTCGATTTTGCGCTTCGCCGTGCAGGAAGGCATCACGGCAATAAACGGCAGGCCCAGCAGGCGCGCGAAATAAGCCTCAGACACCGCGGTGGAGCCGGAAGACGACTCGATAATCGTCGTCCCTTCTTTAATCCAGCCGTTGCACAGACCATAAAGGAAGAGCGAGCGCGCCAGGCGATGCTTCAGGCTGCCGGTGGGATGGGTGCTTTCATCCTTCAGGTAGATCTGGATCCCTGGGAACCCGGGCAGCGCAAGGCGAATAAGGTGCGTGTCGGCGGAGCGCTGATAGTCGGCGTTGATTTCGCTAATGGCGTGTTTTACCCAGGCGCTGTTCATCTTCATTTCCTGTTTGTCATTTTGTGCCCAGCTTAAAGGAAGTCGAAGGAAAAATTGTTGCTATTTAGCCTTTGAATTACAATAAAAGGAGTAAAATTTTCTCTATTGGTGACCTATGTTAGATAAAATTGACCGCAAGCTGCTTTCTTTACTGCAGACGGACTGCACCCTCTCTTTGCAGGCGTTGGCTGATGCCGTTAATCTGACCACCACGCCCTGCTGGAAACGGCTGAAGCGGCTGGAAGATGAGGGTATCCTGCGCGAGCGGGTTGCGCTGTTGGATGCCGAAAAGCTCGGTCTTAGCCTGACGGCCTTCGTGCTGATCAAGACCCAGCATCACAGCAGCGACTGGTACTGCCGCTTCGTAAGCGAGGTGACGCAAATGGCGGAAGTTCTCGGCTTCTGGCGCATGGCGGGGGAGTATGATTACCTGCTGCGGGTCCAGGTCGCGGATATGAAGCGCTACGACGATTTTTATAAACGGCTGGTGAACAGCGTTCCGGGACTCTCCGATGTGACTTCGAGTTTTGCCATGGAACAGATAAAATACACTACGGCCTTACCGATTGATTAACGGCGTTTGCCGCGACGATTTATACACTCAGGATTTAACTGCTTGCGATTATTTGCTCAACTTAGCTGGTACTTCCGCCGGGAGTGGCGCCGTTATCTCGGCGCTATTGCTCTGCTGGCCATTATCGCCGTCCTACAGCTGATCCCGCCTAAGGTGGTGGGAATTGTGGTTGATGGCGTCACCAAAGAACATTACACCGCAGAAAAGGTGTGGATGTGGATTGGCGTGCTGGTACTTATCGCGATAATGGTTTACCTGCTGCGCTACGTCTGGCGCGTGCTGCTGTTTGGCGCCTCTTATCAGCTGGCCGTCGAGCTGCGGGAAGATTTCTATCGCCAGCTGAGCCGCCAGCATCCGGCCTTCTACCTGCGCCACCGCACCGGTGACCTGATCGCCCGCGCCACCAACGACGTTGACCGGGTGGTCTTCGCGGCGGGTGAGGGCGTGCTGACGCTGGTGGATTCGCTGGTGATGGGCTGCGCGGTGCTGATCGTCATGTCGACGCAAATCAGCTGGCAGCTGACGCTGCTGGCGCTGCTGCCGATGCCGGTGATGGCGCTGGTGATCAAGCGCAACGGCGATGCGCTGCACGAACGTTTTCGCGTGGCGCAGGCGGCGTTCTCAAGCCTCAACGACCGAACCCAGGAAAGCCTGACCAGTATCCGCATGATTAAAGCCTTTGGCCTGGAAGATCGGCAGTCGGCGCAGTTCGCGGCCGATGCGCAGGATACCGGTAAGAAAAACATGCGCGTGGCGCGTATCGATGCGCGCTTTGACCCGACGATTTACATCGCTATCGGTACCGCCAACCTGCTGGCAATCGGCGGCGGGAGCTGGATGGTGCTGCAGGGCAGCATGACGTTAGGCCAGCTCACCAGCTTTGTGATGTATCTGGGGCTGATGATTTGGCCGATGCTGGCGCTGGCGTGGATGTTTAATATCGTCGAGCGCGGCAGCGCGGCCTACAGCCGAATTCGCACGATGCTGGAAGAGGCGCCGGCGGTCAAAGACGGTAGCGAATCGGCGCCGGAAGGGCGCGGAACGCTTAGCGTCGCCGTGCGCGAGTTTATCTATCCTCAGGCCAACAAAGCGTCGCTGGAGAAGGTCAATTTTGTGCTGCAGCCGGGGCAAATGCTCGGCATCTGCGGGCCAACCGGCTCGGGGAAAAGCACGATTCTGGCGCTGATACAGCGCCACTTCGACGTCACCCAGGGAGATATTCGTTTTCATGATATTCCCTTAACCCGGCTACAGCTCGACAGCTGGCGCGGCAGGCTGGCGGTGGTCAATCAGACGCCGTTCCTGTTTTCCGACACCGTGGCAAACAACATCGCGCTCGGCAGACCCGACGCGACGGCCGAGCAAATTGAGCGGGTGGCGCGCCTTGCCAGCGTTCACGAGGATATTCTGCGCCTGCCTCAGGGCTACGAGACCGAGGTGGGCGAACGCGGCGTGATGCTGTCCGGTGGACAGAAACAGCGCATCTCCATTGCCCGAGCGCTGCTGCTGGAGGCGGAGATCCTGATTCTTGACGATGCCCTGTCGGCGGTAGATGGCCGCACGGAGCACCAGATACTCTATAACCTGCGGCAGTGGGGAGAAGGGCGGACGGTGATCATCAGCGCCCATCGGCTATCGGCGTTGACGGAAGCCAGCGAAATCCTGGTGATGCAGCATGGCCATATTGCCCAGCGCGGCCGCCATGACGTGCTGGCAGCGCAGCCGGGCTGGTATCGCGATATGTACCGCTATCAGCAGCTGGAGGCGGCGCTGGATGATGCCCCTCATGACCTTGAGGAGGCTGCCGATGCGTAGTTTTACCGAACTCTGGCCGACCTTAAAACGCCTGCTGGCCTACGGCTCGCCGTGGCGCAGGCCGCTGCTGATTGCGGTCGGAATGATGTGGATTGCAGCCGCCGCCGAAGTCAGCGGCCCGCTGCTGATCAGCTACTTCATCGACAATATGGTGGCGAAGAATTCGCTGCCGCTGAAGCTGGTTAGCGGGCTCGCGGTGGCCTATCTTGGCCTGCAGATCCTCGCGGCGACGCTGCACTACAACCAGTCGCTGCTGTTTAACCGCGCCGCCGTCGGCGTCGTTCAGCAGCTGCGTAGCGACGTGATGGATGCCGCGCTGCGCCAGCCGCTGAGCGAATTCGATACGCAGCCGGTCGGGCAGCTTATCTCCCGCGTCACTAACGACACCGAGGTGATCCGCGATCTTTACGTCACCGTGGTAGCGACGGTGCTGCGCAGCGCGGCGCTGATTGGCGCCATGCTGGTGGCGATGTTCAGCCTCGACTGGCGCATGGCGCTGGTGGCGCTGGCGATTTTCCCGGCGGTGCTGATCGTCATGATGATCTATCAGCGCTACAGCACGCCTATTGTCCGGCGGGTGCGCGCCTGGCTGGCGGATATCAACGACGGCTTTAATGAAGTGATTAACGGCATGGGCGTTATCCAGCAGTTCCGCCAGCAGGCGCGGTTCGGCGAGCGGATGCGCGAGGCCAGCTATGCCCACTATCTGGCGCGCATGCAAACGCTGCGTCTCGACGGCTTCCTGCTGCGTCCGCTGCTCAGCCTCTTCTCGACGCTGGTGCTGTGCGGGCTGCTGATGCTCTTTGGCTTCAGCGCCTCGGGAACCATTGAGGTCGGGGTGCTGTACGCCTTTATCAGCTATCTCGGCCGGCTGAACGAGCCGCTGATTGAGCTGACTACGCAGCAGTCGATGCTGCAGCAGGCGGTGGTGGCCGGCGAGCGGGTCTTCGAGCTGATGGATCGACCGCGTCAGGCGTGGGGTCAGGACGATGCCCCGCTGCGCAGCGGGGCGGTATCGATCGAGGATCTCTCGTTTGCCTACCGCGGCGATCGGCTGGTGCTGCAGGATATCAATCTGGAGATTCCGTCCCGCAGCTTTGTGGCGCTGGTGGGCCACACCGGCAGCGGCAAAAGTACGCTTGCCAGCCTGATGATGGGCTACTACCCGCTGAGCAAAGGCGAGATCCGTATTGACGGCCGTCCGCTCTCTTCTTTAAGCCACAGCGCATTACGCCAGGGCGTCGCCATGGTGCAGCAGGATCCGGTCGTGCTGGCCGATACCTTCTACGCCAACGTCACTCTCGGCCGCGATATCAGCGAGGCGCAGGTCTGGGACGCGCTGGAAGCCGTGCAGTTGGCCGAGCTGGCGCGCGGCCTGGAGGGCGGGCTTTATACCCAGCTGGGCGAGCAGGGCAACAATCTCTCGGTGGGCCAGAAGCAGCTGCTGGCGCTGGCCAGGGTGCTGGTCGATACGCCGCAGATACTGATCCTCGACGAGGCGACGGCCAATATCGATTCCGGCACCGAGCAGGCGATCCAGCAGGCGCTGGCAAAGGTTCGTCAGAACACGACGCTGATTGTGATTGCCCACCGCCTGTCGACGATAGTCGAAGCGGATACGATCCTGGTGCTCCATCGCGGCCAGGCGGTTGAGCGCGGAAACCATCAGCAGCTGCTGGCGGAAAAAGGGCGCTACTGGCAGATGTACCAGCTGCAGCTGGCCGGCGAGGAGCTGGCGGCCAGCTCGCAGGAAGAGTCCCTGATTGCCTGATGCACTATAAGCAGGCAGTGATTCTGCGGCGATATAGCGTGGTGCAAAAATGCAACCTCTTACGCACTAAAATGGTGCATTTTTAGCCGCTCCCGGGCGCTTTCCCCCGCGTTCCCGGGTCGTTTCTCGCTTTTCTCCATCAAAAGGGCCGCTTAGCGGTCCTTTTTCATTTCTGGCATAGCCTTTGCTTTATTCCCTGTGTGTTAGCTGCTGCCATTACGAATTCTGATCGGAGGGGACTTATGAAGCTGGTTACCGTGGTAATCAAACCGTTTAAACTGGAAGACGTTCGCGAAGCGTTATCTTCCATCGGCATTCAGGGCCTGACGGTCACTGAAGTGAAAGGGTTTGGCCGCCAGAAAGGCCATGCTGAGCTGTACCGTGGCGCCGAATATAGCGTTAACTTTTTGCCGAAGGTAAAAATTGACGTGGCGATCGCCGACGATCAGCTGGATGAGGTCGTTGACGTCATCAGTAAAGCGGCATACACCGGGAAAATTGGCGATGGCAAAATTTTTGTCGCCGAGCTGCAGCGCGTTATTCGCATCCGCACCGGCGAAGCCGACGAAGCGGCACTGTAACGTCCAGACCACACAGTGATGGGGATTGAGAAGATGAAAATAGCAACAACAATGAAAACAGGTCTGGGTGCACTGGCGCTTCTTCCAGGATTGGCCATGGCCGCACCGGCGGTGGCGGATAAAGCCGACAACGCCTTTATGATGATCTGCACCGCGCTGGTGCTGTTTATGACGATTCCGGGCATCGCGCTGTTCTACGGCGGCCTGATTCGCGGCAAAAACGTGCTTTCGATGCTGACTCAGGTGATTGTCACCTTTGCTCTGGTGTGCGTTCTGTGGGTGGTCTACGGCTACACGCTGGCGTTCGGTACCGGCGGCAGCTTCTTCGGCAACTTTGACTGGGTATTATTGAAGAATATTGAGCTGAAAGCGCTGATGGGCTCCTTCTATCAGTACATTCACGTCGCTTTCCAGGGCTCCTTCGCCTGTATTACCGTCGGCCTCATCGTCGGCGCGCTGGCGGAGCGTATTCGCTTCTCTGCGGTGCTGATTTTCGTGGTGGTGTGGATGACGCTCTCTTATGTCCCGATTGCCCATATGGTATGGGGTGGCGGTCTGCTGGCGACGCACGGCGCGCTGGATTTTGCCGGCGGTACCGTCGTACATATCAACGCCGCGGTTGCCGGGCTGGTGGGTGCCTACATGATGGGCAAACGCGTGGGCTTTGGCAAAGAGGCGTTCAAACCGCATAACCTGCCGATGGTCTTCACCGGCACCGCGATCCTGTACGTTGGCTGGTTTGGCTTCAACGCCGGTTCTGCGAGCGCGGCGAACGAAATTGCGGCCCTGGCATTTGTGAACACCGTCGTGGCAACCGCCGCTGCGATTCTGGCCTGGACCTTCGGCGAATGGGTGACTCGCGGTAAGCCGTCCCTGCTGGGTGCCTGCTCCGGAGCGATTGCTGGTCTGGTCGGCATTACGCCAGCCTGTGGTTACATCGGCGTGGGTGGTTCACTGATTGTCGGTCTTGCTGCCGGTCTGGCGGGTCTGTGGGGCGTGACTGTCCTGAAGCGCTGGCTGCGCGTTGACGACCCGTGCGACGTGTTCGGCGTGCACGGCGTCTGTGGGATTGTCGGCTGTATCCTGACCGGTATCTTTGCCGCGACTTCTCTGGGCGGTGTGGGTTACGCAGAAGGCGTCACCATGGGGCATCAGCTGCTGGTGCAGCTGGAAAGTATCGGTATCACCATCGTCTGGTCCGGCGTCGTCGCCTGGATCGGCTATAAAGTTGCTGATATGACCGTCGGTCTGCGCGTGCCGGAAGAGCAGGAACGCGAAGGTCTGGACGTCAACAGCCACGGCGAAAACGCCTACAACGCCTGAATCCTTGTGTTATCTCCAGTAGCAGCAAAGCCTCCCTCGGGAGGCTTTTTTTATGCCGTTACGCCCTATGCGTTGCGGTTGCGCATCACGCCTTCCTGCACCGTTGAGGCCACCAGGATGCCGTCCTGGGTATAGAACTCGCCGCGCACGAATCCTCTGGCGCTGGAGGCTGAGGTGCTCTCAACGCTGTACAGCAGCCACTCATTAATGTTGAACGGGCGATGGAACCACATCGAGTGATCGATCGTGGCTACCTGCATTCCGGGCTCAAGGAAGCCTACGCCGTGCGGCTGCAGTGCGACCGGCAGGAAGTTAAAGTCCGAGGCGTAGCCCAGCAGGTATTGATGGATGCGGATGTCCTGCGGGACGGCGCCGTTGGCGCGCATCCATACCTGGCGGGTCGGCTCCGCGGCGTGGCCTTTTAGCGGGTTATGGAACTCAACCGGGCGGATCTCCAGCGGCTTATCGCAGAGGAACTTATCTTTGACCTGCGGCGGCAGCAGGTGCGCCAGCTTACGGGCAATATCGGTCTCTGAAGGCAGAGAGTCCGGCGCCGGGGCGGCTGGCATCGTTTTTTGATGCTCGTAGCCCGGTTCCGGGGCCTGGAAAGAGGCGGTCATATAGAAAATCGGCTTGCCGTTTTGAATCGCGGCCACCCGGCGCGCGCTGAAGCTGTTGCCATCGCGCAGGACTTCGACATCATAAATAATCGGCTTCTGGCTATCGCCGGGGCGCAGGAAGTAGCTGTGAAATGAGTGGATCAGGCGCTCGGCAGGCACGGTCTCTTTCGCCGCGTACAGCGCCTGGCCGACGACCTGGCCGCCAAAAACCTGACGCAGCCCCAGATCTTCGCTCTGCCCGCGGAACAGCCCCTCTTCAATTTTTTCCAGATTTAACAATGCCAGCAGATTAGTTAGTGCCTGACTCATATTTACCCTCAATCGGTGATAACCGCTTCTCGCGGCGCGTATTGAGGCAAAGTATAACCTGGAATCGCAAGTGGTCCGATGGGTGTAATAATCTGAATAAGGGGTCGTTTGCAGGAAGAGAACTGAGATCTGTGCCACACTTATGCACGATACAAATGTTCATGCCATTCAGTCGGTGGACATGCTCCTGTGTATATAGGGATGAAAAGGAGAACAACATGAAATTTGCCTATATGTTAAGTGCTTTAGCCGTTGCCACCGCATTGACCGCCTGTGCCAATAATCACAGCGACAGTGCGAAAAATAACGCGGCTGCCGCCGATCCTTACGGCATCGCGTCACTGACGTCCTCGCAGCAACAGCCTAACGTTTCCGGGACTATCTCTATTCGGCAGAAAGTTGCCCTGCCGCCGGATGCGGTACTGACCGTGACCTTGTCTGATGCTTCACTGGCCGACGCGCCGTCGCGCGTGCTGGCGCAGAAAGCCGTACGTACCGAAGGCCAGCAGCCGCCGTATAACTTTGTTCTGCCGTACAACCAGGCGGATATAAAGCCTAACGCGCGTATCCTGCTGAGCTCGGCCATTACGGTCAATGGTCAGCTGATGTTTATCACCGATACGGTCCAGACGGTGGTCAACGGTGGCGGCAGTCGTGCCGATCTGCTGCTGGTACCGGTACAGCAAACTGCGGTACCTGTCGCCGGCGATGGCGCAGCGGCGAACACGCCGGCCGTCGCGCAATAAGACCTCAAATGCCCCTGTTCAGGGGCATTTTTTTAATAAATCCAGCGATAGTGCTGCAGGTCGATATGCCCGCTACCGGAGACCTGTACCCCTTCAGCCAGCAGCGCCTGGCGCTGACGCTGCAGGTCCGGGCCTGTCAGTGAAATATCGCCGTGCCGGTTGACCACCCGATGCCACGGCAGAGCGGAGCCTTCCGGCAGACGCTTGAGCACGCCACCCACCTGGCGGGCCGCGCGCGGCGAGCCTGCCAGCAGCGCGACGTCGCCGTAGGTGGCGACATAGCCTTCCGGTATCGAGGCGATAATCTGCCATACCCGCTGAGGAAATGTGTCTTGAGGATCCATGAGGCGCCCTGTTGCCGGGAAAGGTTCAGGATAAGCGCTGGATAACGGGCTGTACAGCCCGCGGCTTAAGCGGAATGCGCTAGGGTAAACTCCAGCGCCAGGCCGAGGGTTTGCATCCCGTGTATGTTGTCATGCGGAGTCAAAGCCATCAGGCTTTCGAGAAACTTCAGCCGCCGCGACTGAGCGTTAATAATCAGCTTTGCGCGCAGGGCCGGGAGCTTCTGCGAGGTGATGGGGTAAACCACGCGCCCGCAGACCGCGATAGGCAGCCTGCGTAACTCGACGCTCTGCAGCACGCCGACGGTGGAGTAGAGCAGCGCAACCGGCGTCACCGCCAGCATCGTGCCGCTGCTGATGGTGATAAAATCCAGCACCAGCTCCGGGCGCAGGTAGTGCAAGCCCTTGAAGGATACGGTCACACCGTCAATCGCCGGCATCGCCAGAGTTGACGTCAAACGCGGTGATTCGCTCATTGATTCCCCATAACGATAAGATGTTGATTTAAAAAGAGGGCTTCGGTATCCGATGAAGTATGGATGAGCATGAAGCATTCTGCCGCGACGGCGCTCGCAATCCCTTGTATTGCCCGGTAAGGATTGTCGCGAAATTTAACAGCCCGGCCGGCGGCGGGTTTTCGCTAGCCTGTTAGCGGCTTTGCGCAATAAACCAGCATCCGATCGACGCCAGCTTGCAATTCAGCGCCGCAGTAGGGATAATGCGCCGGCGCGTTGGTTAACAACGCTCTCAATGGGGGCTCTGTTGGTTCTCCCGCAACGCTACTCTGTTTACCAGGTCAGATCCGGAAGGAAGCAGCCAGAGCAGACGACGTGTGTGCCGGGATGTAGCTGGCAGGGCCCCCACCCAATTCTGCTAAGCGCATGATGTCCATCATGTAACCCCTTTGTTTCGTGCATTGAAACGGCGGTGATACAACTTTTGTTTATCACTTAGGACGCTAATCAATGTCGCATCTTATGCTTTCCCGTCACGGGATTTGGTTCTACCGTAGGGTCTGCCTGACACCTCGGAAACGCCGTAAAATTCGTATTTCTCTTCGCACACGTTCCAGGCGTGAAGCCTTGCTCCGTGTGGGGAAAAATCTCGTTGTTATTTGTACTACCAGCAGGCTTTATGGCCTCTATTGTCTCAAATCGGGGAGAGGCTGGTAGGTTCCAGCCTTTGACGGTTATCTCACTTTCTTGAAGGTGAGCAGGATCAGAGGTACGCAGACAGCGAAACCAACAATAGAGGCTAACGCTGAATCAGAGTGATTTTGCGATAGTTCCTTAACACACCACAGAGCATTACTGCATACCCGAAGAGGCTCGCCGCCCGGCAACGGCAAAGAATTTATTTTTTGCACAAACTCGACTCTTCTGCTACCCAGAAAATGAGTTGTCATAATTTTGAAATAATAATGAAATATATCCGTCATGCGTTCGTCATAAATAACTGGCAGATTAGCAGTGGGAATTTGTTGCCAGATTACAAGCCGTAAATATATGTCTGGATCAACATGTTAACTTCGTGTATTAATTATGATGAATTTATTGCACGGGAAGCGTGACTATGACCACTGTGGTTTTGAACGTAAAAATTGATGCAGAATTAAAAGAGAAGCTGCGTCACTATGCGGAAGTAAATAACGAAAACCTGGGTACTGCGACGGAGAAACTGCTGCTACTCGCTTTTCAAATAGCGGATTCAGCGGACGAGGCGGGGGTTTCGGAAGAGGATATTGACAGCCAGCATACCGAAGAGGAAACGACTCCATTAACCCCTAAAGAAATCAAAGCATTAAGAAAGATTCTGAAGAAGAGAAAATGAAACAACAACTCTCTACAGCCAGCAACTACAGCGAAGCCTGCGACATGTTACGTTCAGGGTATGTGAAGCACGTTCGCCTGAACTGGAATATCGGCAGCGATGAGTTCTTTCGCATTGCTTCCGACTGGTGCGAAACCGGGGCAAAAATAAAAAAAGATGACGATGGTTTTATTATCTCGTTAAAAAGTTTTCCCATTCCGCGCCAGCATTAATGAAATGCGGTTTATTTTGTCATTCCGCTGACATATTGCGATGACAAGATAAACTGCAATTTTATAAAAACATCTCATATCCGTCATGGACGATGATTTTTGACGGGCTGAACCCAGCCCGTCGATATTTTATTATATTATTTTCCGCGCCCGCGTATTTTCACTCTGCTGTGCAAGACTATGCCACAGCGGCTGTAGCGTGCTGAAGGCGCTGCGTAGCGCCTCATCTTCCAGCGTAAACGGCAGCCGCAGATAGCGATCGAAAGCCCCTGCGAGGCCAAAGCGCGTCCCGGTCCCGATATGAATACCGCGGCTTTCTGCCCGCGCGGAAAGTATCGTCGCCAGCATCCCCGGTAGTTCAACCCAAAAAGAGAGCCCGCCCTCCGGCGGCGTAAAGTGCCAGTGGGGAAAATATTCAGCCATTAATTTACCGCACATATCCCGGCGGGCGGCCAGCATTGCCCGACGCGGCGGCAGCAGCTGTTTTTCATTTTCCAGCAGCCAGCAGCAGGCCAGCTGTTCGAGCAGTGGCGATCCGAGGTCAAGGGAGTCACGGGCCTGGACGAGCGAGGCGATGGTTCGGGACGAGGCGCGGATCCAGCCAATGCGCAGCCCGCCCCAGAAGCTTTTGCCGGCGGAGCCGATGGTGATAACCGGCGCATCGGGATTGAAGGCCGCCAGCGGCGGAGGCGGCGGGGCGTTGTACCATAAATCAACCATTGTCTCATCGACTACCAGCGTGGTGCGCGTATGGGCCGCAATATCAGCCACCCGCTGGCGGGTGGCGCTATCCATGCAGCGGCCGGTGGGATTGTGAAAGTCCGGCATCAGCCAGGCCAGGCGCGGGGCGGTTTGCGCAATGGTTGCCGCCAGCCCGTCACAGTCCCAGCCCTGGGCGGGCAGCGCCACGCCAACCGGCCGGCAGGAGGCTCCCTGAATCGCGCTGATCGCCATGGGATAGGTTGGTGCATCGACCACCACGCGGTCGCCGGGTCCGGTCATTAAGCGCAGCACCAGCGCCAGGCCGCTAAGCGCACCGTTAACAATCATCACTTCATCAGCCTGGGTCGCTAAACCGCGCTCGCAGTAGCGGCGGGCTATCGCCTCGCGCAGCGTCGCCAGCCCCTGCTGATCGTAGCCGGTGCTGGTCAGATGCTGGGGCATCACGCCCAGCGCATGATGGTAGGCCTGATGGATTTCCGGCCCGGCGCTGAGGGCGGCGGTGGCCAGGTTCACCGACGTGGCGCTGGCGGCCTGTTCTACCGTTCCAGCCTGGCGCTGGGGCAGGGCGATGCGCGAGCCGCTGCCCTGGCGGCTGTAAAGATACCCCTCTTCCCGCAGCTGGCCGAGCGCGCTGGCGATGGTCGTGCGGCTAACGCTCAGCGCCGTCGCCAGCTCGCGCTCGCCGGGCAGACGCGTTTCCAGCGTCAGGCGGCCGTCAAGGATCAGTAGCCTCAGCGCTTCTGCCAGCTGGCGCCAGAGCGGGGTGCGGGAGGCGGACTCCTGCCAGTTTCCCAGCAGGCGCACTAAAGATTGCGTACCAAATCGACGAGAAGCCATAGCGATCCACTTTTGTAAAACTGGCCATTAATTATCAATCCATTTTTGCCGATGATGGAGAGGTCCGCAATCATCCAGAGGTAAAAAATGTTACGTCGTCTACTGCAGCTCTATATCGGCCTTGTTCTGTACGGCGTGTCGACCGCGCTCTTTGTGCACGCCAATCTCGGGGCCGACCCGTGGGATGTTTTCCATCTCGGCATGGGTAAACAGTTTGGTCTGGATTTTGGCACGGTGATGATCCTGACCGGCGCGGCGGTCCTGCTGCTGTGGATCCCCCTGCGCCAGATGCCCGGGCTGGGCACCATCAGCAATGTGATCGTGCTGGGCCTGGCGGCAAATGCGACCCTGGCCGTTTTGCCGCCGCTTGAATCGGTGGTGGCGCGCAGCCTGCTGCTGGTCGGCGCGGTGATCCTCAACGCCCTGGCAACCGGTATGTATATTGGTGCCGGATTTGGCCCCGGGCCGCGCGACGGTCTGATGACCGGACTCCATGCCCGTACCGGCTGGTCGCTACGCGGGATCCGCACCGCCATCGAGGTATCGGTACTGCTGATTGGCTGGATGGCCGGAGGCACCTTTGGCGTCGGCACCGTGCTGTATGCGCTGACCATCGGGCCGCTTATTCAGCTCTGTTTGCCCTGGTTCCGCCAGCCCGTCGCTGTGCAGCCCGTTGCCGCCAGCCGCGAAGCCGCATCCTGATTTTATGCCGTCTTCGGCGATGACAACTAAACTTAACGCTGCAGATGCCGCCGGGTTCGCCGGCTGCGCTGTTCACTTCGGAGATAATGCTCATGAAGTACGTTGATGGTTTTGTCGTTGCCGTGCCCGCGGAAAATAAGGAGGCATACCGCGAGATGGCAGCGAAGGCCGCGTCACTGTTCAGAGAGTTTGGCGCGCTGCGCGTTGTGGAGTGCTGGGCGGACGACGTGCCGCAAGGCAAGTACACCGACTTTCGGATGGCGGTAAAAGCCGAGGACGATGAAGAGGTGGTATTCAGCTGGATCGAATATCCGTCGAAAGAGGCGAGGGATAACGCCAACGCAAAACTGATGACGGACCCGCGGATGAAGGCGCTGGGAGAGGGGATGCCCTTTGACGGCCAGCGCATGATCTTTGGCGGCTTTGCGCCGCTACTCGATGAATAATCTGCCAGCAGCACCATCCCCGCCGGCCCGCCGGTTTCGGGGATGGTGATAGCCAGCTACGCGGCGTTCACGATCCCTTCAGGTTATTTTCCGCCCACAGAATAAACTTCTCTTTCGGCAGCGCTTTGCTGTACAGCCAGCCCTGGGCGTATATCACGCCGTGATCGCGCAGCCAGTCGCGCTGGCGTTCGGTTTCCACGCCTTCCGCAACCGTCGCCAGGTCGAGCGCTTTTGCCATCTCGATGATGTGCGGCGTCAGCGGTTTATACTCCAGCGTATCAACAAACGATTTATCGATTTTCAGGGTATCGACGTCCAGCCGCTGCAGGTAGCTCAGGCTGGAGTAGCCGGTGCCGAAATCATCGATGGAGATGCGGTGTCCTGCCTGACGGTAGCTGGCGATCACCGGCAGCGTGGTTTGCGGGTCAACGAAGCCGCGCTCGGTAATCTCCAGAATGATCTGCTGCGCGGCGATATTCCAGTGCTGAAGCTGTTCGCGCAGAAGTATCGGCAGCTTTGGCGAGCGCAAATCATCTACTGACAGATTAATGGAAATATGGACCTCCGGCCGCTGCTGTAGCCAGGGGCCGAGGTCGGCAAAAATGGTGCGGACGATATCTTCGGTTAAGCGGGTAATCAGCCCGGTTTGCTCGGCGAGCGGGATAAAAATATCCGGTGACAGAAAGCTACCGTCGGGCTGCTTCCAGCGCGCCAGCGCTTCCGCCCCCGCGATTTTGCCACTCTGCAGCGAAACAATCGGCTGATAGTAGACCTGGATGGCGTTGGAGTTCAGGGCATCCAGCATCCCATAGCGCGGCGAGCGCAGTCGACGCAGCAGCCGCAGAATTAAAAATGAGGCCAGCAGGCTGGTAAACAGGCCGATGGGCACCCACAGCAGCAGCTGATGCCGCCATCGCTCCTGCAGCGGCAGGGTCGAGGACCAGGTCGCAATCCCGAGGCCCAGCTCCGGGATGCGGTGAATGCGGAAAACGGTATTGTCGAGGGTCAGCGTTTTGGCACCCTGATTTTTTATTTTCTCCCAGATAAGCGGATCGATCTTTTCGCTACTGACGATCGCCCGTTCGCGCCGGGTGCCAAACAGAACGGTGTGGATCTCATCCGGGCTCAGCTGGACGACGTCGATAAACGATGCGGGATCTATCATCACCATATGGTTATCGCTGCCCAGGGCCGTCATCCGGCGCTGCATGCCGAGATCGTTGAGGGTTGTCAGCCAGGCGCGGTAGCCGTCGGAGGTGATGCTATCGGGCTCGGGAAATTTGACGGGCGCGCTGCGGTCTTCAAGCGAAGAGCACTGCGGGACTGAATCATGCAGCCACAGCACTTCCTGCACGTAGCGATGGGTATAGGCAATGCGCCGCATCGCCTGTAAATGCTGCGGGCTACACGAGGCGTAGGGAATAGCCTCCGCTTCCTGCAGCGCCTCTTTCGCCTGATCGGCAACCTGCTGCACCCGCGTTAAAACGCGTGCGGAGTAGTTATCCAGCTCGCTATAAAACTGCGTTTTTGCCTGACTCGTTGCCAGCCAGATGCTCAGCCCGGTGGGCAAAATAATGGCGAGAATCAGCACCCCCGTAACCAGACTCACCAGGTGTCGGGTTGTCATGAGAATATCCTTATGTCAGAGGGGGTTCGATGAGTATACCCGATAGCGGAAAAAGGTCGCGGTGCCGGTGAATTATTATTGGATGTAAAAAATGCCCGAACCGGCAGATGTCGCCTGTTCGGGCTAAGATGGACGATCCGCTGCGTTCAAGGCGTTGAGCGCGCGGAGAAAACGAGGGCCGGAATGCCTTTCGCGCTAGCGTTCGGCATCCGGTAACAGCTTAATCGCCGATCGTGACAGCGAGATGTTGCGCAGCATGAAGGACTAGTGGGCGTCCGGAGCGGCAATATCGGCGCTGATGCGCAGGTTATTTTCATCAAAGACCATGCAGAAGCTATCGTCGAAGGCGACGTCGATTTTCTGCCACGGCCGGAAGTGGACGTCGCCGGGGAGCAGGATTTTGACATTATCGTGACCGTAGCACTGGCCGAACAGATAGGTGTTGTTCCCCAGTCGTTCAACGACTTCGCACTGGAAGCCGACAACCGTCCCGCTGCGAACGTCGGTCGACAGATGCTCAGGGCGGATCCCTAACGTGACGCTATCGCCGGGCCTTACCGGGGCGGTGGTAACATTCAGCGTCAGGTGATGATCCTGCGCCATCTTCACGCTGAGCTGGCCCGGCTGCCAGGCGGTGACTGTGGCGGGCAGGAAGTTCATCTTCGGCGAGCCGATAAACCCGGCAACGAATTTATTGACCGGGTTGTAGTACAGCGACATCGGCGAGCCCATCTGCTCAACCTTGCCGTAGTTCATCACCACTATCTTATCGGCAAGGGTCATGGCCTCAACCTGATCGTGGGTGACATACACCATGGTGGTTTTGAGCTCATGGTGCAGTTTGGCGATATGCAGACGCATCTCGACGCGCAGCTCGGCGTCGAGGTTAGAGAGCGGTTCATCGAACATGAACACCCGCGGGTTGCGCACGATGGCGCGGCCGATCGCCACGCGCTGACGCTGGCCGCCGGAGAGCTGTTTGGGCTTGCGGTCCAGCAGATGCGAGAGCTGCAGGGTTTTCGCCACCATTTCAACCTGACGGCGAATCTCGTCCTTCGGCACCTTATTGACCTTCAGGCCGTAGCCCATGTTTTCCGCGACCGTCATATGCGGATAGAGCGCATAGGACTGGAATACCATCGCCACGCCGCGGTGGGCGGGAACAACGTCATTCATCACCTCATCGCCAATCAGCACCTCACCATCGCTGACCTCTTCAAGACCGGCAATCATCCGCAGCAGGGTTGACTTTCCGCAGCCGGAAGGCCCAACGAAAACCGCAAATTCACCATCTTCGATATCAAGATTAACCTGATGCAGCGTCACGGTACTGCCAAACCGTTTGGTGACATTCCTCAGTCGTATATTGGACATCAACGTTCCCCGGGGTTAGTAGTCGTTATTTGCCGTTGGGATTAGGGTTGCAGCGGGTTTTTGTATTACGTGTAACAACTCGTCTGACCGATGATCAACAGCACTGAAATCATGCTATGACTATAACTTCCAGTATTTTTGCGCCCTACACCGATGTTTCATTTCTGCAATCACGATCACACAACTGGTAGCTTCATATGGTTTTATCCGCCTTCAAAGCGTAGCGTATAACAAATCACGGAAATAGGATTTTAGCGTTATAAATCACCGTAAAGTGCCTGATGTAAACATCGACAAACGTCGAATGGCTTAATAAAAACCAATAAATTGTTATACCTTCACATGAGGTTGATAATGAAAAAGAACACTCTTGCCGCACTTATCCTCACGACGCTGGCTGCCGGACAGCTGGTTAGCCTGCAGGCGCAGGCCGCCGGCCAGCTTAACGTCTGGGAAGACATCAAAAAATCCGACGGCATCAAAGCCGCGGTGAGCGATTTTGAAAAACAGTACGACGTGAAGGTCAGCGTGCAGGAAATGCCCTACGCGCAGCAGCTGGAAAAGCTGCGTCTCGATGGCCCGGCGGGTATTGGCCCTGACGTACTGGTTATCCCAAACGACCAGCTGGGCGGAGCGGTGGTTCAGGGGCTGCTGTCGCCGCTGAAGCTGGAGCAGGCGAAACAAGAGGCGTTTACGCCGGCATCGATCGGCGCTTTCCGCCTCGATAATGTGCTCTACGGCGTGCCGAAAGCCGTAGAAACCCTGGTGCTTATCTATAACAAAGACCTGATCGACAAGCCGCTGGATAGCCTGCAGGCGTGGTATGACTTCTCGAAGGCGCAGCGTGCGCAGAACAAATACGGCCTGCTGGCGAAGTTTGACCAGATTTACTACAGCTGGGGGGCGATTGGCCCGATGGGCGGCTATATCTTTGGCAAAAATGCCAACGGCGGCTTTAACCCGCAGGACGTCGGCTTGAATAAACCGGGGGCCGTCGAGGCGGTGACCTTCCTGAAAAAATTCTACAGCGATAACGTCTTCCCGGCGGGGATCCTTGGCGATAACGGCCTGAACGCGATCGACTCGCTGTTTACCGAGAAAAAAGCGGCGGCGGTGATCAACGGCCCGTGGGCCTTCCAGCCGTACGAAGCGGCGGGGATCAACTACGGCGTCGTACCGCTGCCGACGCTGCCGGACGGTAAGCCAATGAGCTCTTTCCTCGGCGTGAAAGGCTACGTGGTATCGACCTGGAGCAAAGACAAAGCGCTGGCGCAGCAGTTTATTGAGTTTATCAATCAGCCGCAGTACGCGAAGGCCCGCTACGTTGCTACCGGTGAAATCCCGGCGCTGAAGGCGATGATTGACGACCCGTTAATCAAAAATGATGAGAAGGCCAGCGCGGTGGCAGTGCAGTCGGCACGCGCGACGGCGATGCCGGGGATCCCGGAGATGGGCGAGGTCTGGGGGCCGGCTAACGCCGCGCTGGAGCTGAGTCTGACCGGCAAACAGGCGCCGCAGGCGGCGCTCGATAACGCGGAAAAACAGATCAAAATGCAAATTGAAGCGATGCAGGCCAGCAACCAGTAATGGCGATGTTCGCCACTCTGCAGGCGACGCGTAGGTTGGCGACGTTGATTCGCGCTGTAACGCAGCGCGAACGATCCAGGGTATCGCTGTAACAGAACGGGCGGGAAACCTCCCGTTTTCAGAAGGAGTCGTGTGTGATTATCAATCCCAGCGAAAATATTGCCGCAGCGCGCGGTGCGGGACGCCATGCGTGGTGCGGCCTGCTGCTGGCTGTGGTGCCGGGTTTTGGCCAGTTTTATCATCGTCAGTGGCTGAAGGGGCTGGTTTTCCTCGTGCTGCTGAGCAGTTTTATGAGCGTTTTCTACGACTTCCTGCATCAGGGGCTGTGGGGACTGTACACCCTCGGTGAAGAGGTGCCGCGAGACAACTCTATTTTCCTGCTGGCGGAGGGGATAATCAGCGTGCTGATCGTCGCTTTCGGCGTGCTGGTTTACTTTCTCTCGCTGCGCGACGCCTGGGTCAACGGCAAAAAGCGCGATGAGGGCGTGGCGCTCAACAGCGTGCGCAAACAGTACCAGATGCTGCTCAAAGACGGCTTCCCGTATCTGATGATTACCCCCGGCTTTATTCTGCTGGTGTTTGTCGTGATCTTCCCGATTTTGTTCGGTTTCGCGATTGCGTTTACCAACTACAACCTCTACCACACGCCGCCGGCGAAGCTGGTGGACTGGGTGGGATTAAAGAACTTTATTAATATCTTTACCCTCTCTATCTGGCGCTCGACGTTCTTTGACGTCCTGCAGTGGACGGTGGTCTGGACCCTGCTGGCGACCACCCTGCAGTGTACCGTTGGCGTTCTGCTGGCGATCCTCGTCAACCAGAAAGACCTGCGCTTTAAGCCGATGATCCGCACCATTTTCATTCTGCCGTGGGCGGTGCCGGGCTTCGTCACCATTCTGGTGTTTGCGGGAATGTTTAACGACTCGTTTGGGGTGATTAACAACGCGATCCTCTCCTTCTTTGGCATCAGCCCGAAGGCGTGGCTGACCGATCCGTTCTGGACGAAAACCGCGCTGATAATGATGCAGACCTGGCTGGGCTTCCCGTTCGTATTCGCCATGACCACCGGCGTGCTGCAGGCGATCCCCGACGATCTGTATGAGGCGGCAACGATGGATGGCGCCAGCGCCTGGACCCGTCTGCGGACGATTACGCTGCCGCTGGTGCTGTACTCGATTGCGCCGATCATCATCACCCAGTACACCTTCAACTTTAACAACTTCAACATCATTTACCTGTTCAACAACGGCGGGCCTGCGGTGGCGGGGTCGAACGCCGGCGGGACGGATATCCTGGTGTCGTGGATCTACAAGCTGACGATGTCGTCTTCGCAATATGCCATTGCGGCGACCATTACCATCCTGCTGTCGATTTTTGTCGTCGGCCTGGCGCTGTGGCAGTTCCGCGCCACTAAATCCTTTAAAAATGACGAGATGGCGTAAGGGAAGCAACATGGCTAAATCACCCAGTATTAAACGCGAAAAGTGGATTCGCCTGTCGCTCACCTGGCTGGTTATCGCCGCGGTGTCGGCGATCATCATCTATCCGCTGGTCTGGACGGTTGGGGCGTCGCTGAACGCCGGAAACAGCCTGCTCAGCACCTCGATTATTCCGGAGAATCTCTCCTTCCAGCACTACGCCGATCTGTTCAACGGTAACGTGAACTATCTGACCTGGTACTGGAACTCGATGAAGATAAGCTTCATGACCATGGCGCTGACCCTCATCAGCGTCAGTTTCACCGCCTACGCCTTCTCCCGCTTTCGTTTTAAAGGGCGGCAGAACGGGCTAATGCTGTTTCTGCTGCTGCAGATGATCCCCCAGTTTTCGGCGCTGATTGCGATCTTTGTCCTCTCGCAGCTGCTGGGCCTGATCAACAGCCATCTGGCGCTGGTACTGATCTACGTTGGCGGCATGATCCCGATGAACACCTGGCTGATGAAGGGCTACCTCGACGCGATCCCCAAAGATCTGGACGAGTCGGCGCGCATGGACGGCGCCAGCAGCCTGCGGATCTTTTTCGAAATCATCATGCCGTTGTCGAAGCCGATTCTGGCGGTGGTCGCGCTGTTTTCGTTCACCGGCCCGCTGGGGGACTTCATTTTATCGAGCACTATCCTGCGCACGCCGGACAAATACACGCTGCCGATCGGCCTGTATAACCTGGTGGCGCAGAAAATGGGCGCCAGCTACACCACCTATGCGGCGGGCGCGGTGCTGATTGCGGTACCGGTAGCGATTCTCTATCTGGCATTACAAAAATACTTTGTTTCCGGCCTGACTTCTGGCAGTACAAAAGGATAACCCCATGAAAAGATTAACGCCCGCGCTGCTTGCTGTTTGTCTGGCATGCAGTTTTTCCGCCAGTTTGCATGCTGCCGATACGCTGCAAACGCGCTCTTTTAACAATATGCCCGCCGACTTTATCAAAGGCGCGGATATTTCCACCCTGCTGGATGCCGAAAAGCACGGGGCAAAGTTTTATAACCACAGCAACCAGCTGCAGGACCCCATCGCGATCCTCAAGGCTGACGGCGTTAACTACGTGCGCCTACGCCTGTGGGTTGATCCGAAAGATGCGCAGGGCCAGGCCTACGGCGGCGGCGATAACGATCTGGCGGCAACGCTGGCGCTGGCTAAGCGGGCAAAAGCGCAGGGCATGAAGCTGCTGCTCGACTTCCACTACAGCGATTTCTGGACCGACCCGGGCAAGCAGTTCAAGCCAAAAGCCTGGGAAAAGATGGATTATCCGCAGCTGAAAACCACTATCCACGACTATACCCGCGATACCATCGCCCGCTTTAAGCAGGAGGGCGTGCTGCCGGATATGGTGCAGATTGGCAATGAAATTAACGGCGGCATGCTGTGGCCGGAAGGCAAAAGCTGGGGGCAGGGCGGCGGCGAGTTTGACCGGCTGGCCGGCCTGCTGAACGCCGCCATCGATGGCCTGAAGGAGAACCTGAAGGGCGGCGAGCAGGTCAAAATCATGCTCCATCTGGCTGAAGGCACCAAAAACGATACCTTCCGCTGGTGGTTTGATGAAATCAGCAAGCGCAACGTGCCGTACGACATCATTGGCCTGTCGATGTACACCTACTGGAATGGCCCGATTAGCGCGCTGAAGGCCAATATGGACGATATCAGCAAGCGCTATAACAAAGACGTTATCGTGGTGGAGGCCGCTTACGCCTATACCCTGGAGAATTGCGACAATGCCGAAAATAGTTTCCAGGCCAAAGAGGAAAAAGACGGCGGCTATCCGGCAACGGTGCAGGGACAATATAATTACGTTCACGATTTAATGCAGGCCGTTGCCGATGTTCCTGACCATCGCGGCAAGGGCATATTTTATTGGGAGCCCACATGGATTGCCGTGCCGGGAAATACCTGGGCCACGCCGGCGGGAATGAAATATATCCATGATGAGTGGAAGCAGGGAAATGCCCGCGAAAACCAGGCGCTGTTTGATTGCCAGGGAAAAGTATTACCGTCGATAAAAGTCTTTAATTAATATCCCCGAGACGTATTGAGCTTCGCAGACGCCGGCGGCATTTGGCTACCCCGACATGGGCTTAATTGCCCGTCGGCCGACGCTCAAATTATTCAGGGAATATATGAATGTTAAACTTCAGGATGTTTATTATGAAAAAATTTGCGCCTTTGAGTCCGAAGGTTAATGCGCTATTGCATGGTGCGGACTACAACCCGGAACAGTGGGAAAACTATCCCGATATTATCGACCATGATATTGCCATGATGCAGCAGGCAAACTGCAACGTGATGTCGGTGGGTATTTTCAGCTGGGCCAAACTTGAACCTCGGGAAGGCGTATTTGAGTTTGGCTGGCTGGATAGCATTCTGGATAAGCTCTATGCCGCCGGCATTCACGTATTTCTTGCCACCCCGAGCGGGGCGCGGCCGGCCTGGATGTCGCAGGCCTATCCGCAGGTGCTGCGCGTCGGGCGCGACCGCGTGCCGGCGCTGCACGGCGGGCGGCACAACCACTGCATGAGCTCGCCGGTATACCGGGAAAAGACCGGCAAAATAAACAGCCTGCTGGCGGAGCGCTATTCACGGCATCCGGCGGTGCTGGGCTGGCATATCTCCAACGAATACGGCGGCGAGTGCCACTGCGATATCTGCCAGGAGCGCTTCCGCGACTGGCTGAAGGCACGCTATGAGACGTTGGATAATCTCAACCATGCCTGGTGGAGCACCTTCTGGAGCCACACCTATAGCGACTGGTCGCAGATTGAATCTCCGTCCCCGCAGGGGGAGGTCTCCATCCACGGCCTCAACCTCGACTGGCATCGCTTTAATACCGCGCAGGTTAGCGATTTTTGTCGCCATGAAGTTGCCCCGCTGAAAGCGGCAAATGCCGACCTGCCGGTGACCACAAACTTTATGGAATATTTCTACGATTACGACTACTGGCAGCTGGCAAAAAACCTCGATTTCATCTCCTGGGATAGCTACCCGATGTGGCATCGCGACAAGGATGAGACGACGCTGGCCTGCTACACCGCGATGTATCACGACATGATGCGTAGCCTGAAGGGCGGTAAGCCGTTTGTGCTGATGGAATCGACGCCGAGCGCAACCAACTGGCAGCCGACCAGCAAGCTGAAAAAGCCGGGCATGCACATTCTCTCCTCCCTGCAGGCGGTGGCCCACGGCGCGGATTCGGTGCAGTACTTCCAGTGGCGCAAGAGCCGGGGTTCGGTGGAGAAATTCCACGGCGCAATTATCGATCACGTCGGGCACCTTGATACCCGCGTCGGCCGGGAAGTGACCCGGCTGGGTGAGATGCTGAGCCAGCTGCCGGAGGTGGTGGGCTGTAGCACCGATGCCAAAGTGGCGATCGTTTTCGATCAGCAAAACCGCTGGGCGTTGGACGATGCCCAGGGGCCGCGCAATATGGGTATGGAGTATGAAAATACCGTTAACGAGCACTACCGCCCGTTCTGGGAGCAGGGCATTGCGGTGGATATCATCGATGCCGATGTCGATTTAAGCCCCTATCGGCTGGTGATTGCGCCGATGCTCTATATGGTTCGCGACGGCTTTTCCGAGCGCGCCGAAGCGTTCGTTGCCGGCGGCGGTCATCTGGTGACCACCTACTGGACCGGGATTGTAAACGAGAGCGATCTTTGCCACCTCGGCGGTTTCCCGGGCCCGCTGCGCAACCTGCTGGGAATTTGGGCGGAGGAGATTGACTGCCTGAATGACGGCGAACGTAATCTGGTTCAGGGGCTGGCGGGCAATGAGAGCGGCCTGCAGGGCCCTTATCAGGTGCGCCACCTCTGCGAGCTGATCCACGCTGAGGGCGCGCAGCCGCTGGCGACCTATCGGGATGATTTCTACGCCGGGCGGCCGGCGGTGACCGTTAACCGCTTTGGCAAAGGCAAGGCCTGGCACGTGGCGTCGCGCAACGACCTGGCCTTCCAGCGCGATTTCTTCGCCTCGATAAGCAAAGAGCTGGCGCTGCCGCGGGCCGTCGATGCTGATTTCCCGCCGGGCGTCGTGGCAACGGCGCGTACCGACGGCGAAACGACCTTTGTGTTCCTGCAAAACTACAGCGCCCAGCAGCATAGCGTGACGCTCCCGCAGGGCTATCGCGACTGCCTCTCCGGCGCCGCGGCTGATGCGCCTCTGAGCCTGAGCGCCTGGGATTGCCGCATCCTCAGCCGCAAAGCGTAATTCCTCTCTGCCCATGCCTGCTCTCGCGAGCAGGCTTTTTTTTATCTGTTATCATCTGGAGCGTATTATGGTGAGTTTAAAATCCTTCCTGCACTATTTCTCCCAGCCCCGCCCGACGGTTCCGCTAAGCGATGTGGAAAAACAGCAGGTTCAGTCCCTCATTTCCGCCTTTGGCGGCGAGGAGAATATTGTTAACGTTGACGCCTGTATTACCCGCCTGCGGGTCACGGTAAATAATCTGGCGGTCGTTGACTCTCAGGCTTTACAGCAGCAGGGGGCGTTGGGCGTTATTATTCTTGGGCAACAGGTGCATGCTATTTTTGGTAAGCAGTCGGATGCCCTGCGTCAATTATTAGACGGCCATTTTACCGCCCGTCGTTAAATAAAAAAGGGATAACTCAACGGTGAGTTATCCCTGATATACGCCGCATATTTCACGCCATAGGTGGGCAGCTGCTGTCGTTAAAAAACGCTTTCATGCCTGCCGCCGTCCTGCAACCAGAATTATTCAGGATATTAAAATAGCAATGGCAATACTCATTACCGGAGGGTAATTAACAACCTTACAGCTGGAGATAAAACGATATTACGCGATATTTATTACCACCAGGCTTCGACCTGGACACCAAAGTTCCACGTGTTGCTGGCAGTCTGATCTTCAAATGGCTTACCGTGCTCGGAATCATTCAGGTAGGAGGCAAAAATACGCAGCTCCGGACGCGACATAAAGTCAGGACCGTCGGCGAGGCCTAGCGCAATGGTGTACTTCTCACCCGCCTGCTTGTAGTCGGTATTGTTCTTGTAGCTATCTTTCTGGTAGAACCCGCCCACCTCGCCGATCAGCCGTACGTACTCCGTAAATTGATACTGTCCGCGGGCGACGAGAGAAAGCATCCGCGTTTTATTGGTGTAGTCGGTGATGTCGTCGGCGGAACCCCAGGTCAGAACGTGGTTAATGGAGAACTTCTCGGTAATCGGGATCAGGCCGGTATTGATAACGCGATAGCCGCTGGCGTCGTTAACGTAGTTCCACATGTCGTACCAGCCGCCGCCCTGGGAGACCATATTTTGCGCCAGCCCTTTATTGGCGTACTGCAGCACCAGCTTGTTATAACCGCCCAGCATATCCTGGCTTATCTCACCGGTCAGCATGACGCCGTTTTCAGCATCGTAGAGTCCGCCGTAGCTGTCCTGCTTTTTGGTGGTGTTCGGCATGGCATAGTCGATACCGAATTCGGTCCACGAGCCGGACCACGGTTTCCAGCCGGCGTAGCGCAGATCGAGGTAGTTAATATTGACGTTGCTGTCGCCATCGACGCGGTAGTCGACGTCGTTAGCGTCGCCGCGGATCCATGCGAATGAGACCGCGCCCGGGCCCAGAGTGTAGTTTTCGAGCCCGGCACCGGAGCCGGAAATGTTCCAGTATTTGGTATCAATGATGTGCAGGTCGTGGCGCTGGTAATAGCGTTTACCGCCCCATATCACCGCATTCGGGTCGCCCGGGACCAGGCCTTTAATCTGCAGGTTGAGCTGGCGCAGGCCAAACTGCGCATCGTCGTTAAGCGTGGTTTCGTTATCGTTGGAGCCGTCTGACACCATGCTGACCATGCTATCAAGGTAGAAGCTGACGTCGTTCTTTTTATAGACTTCTGAGCCGAGCTCCAGCTCGCCGTAGGTATCGGATTCGTTGCCCAGGCGGCCAATCTTATTCTTTTGCCATTCGGCGAGGCTTCCATCACCGGAGACCCCAACCCCGGCGCGCATATAACCATGAAAATCGATACCCGGAACCGTAGCGGTGGCCGCGATTACGGAGGGTGAAATCAGCGCGGCGGTTAACGCAGCAGAAAGAGTGCGCAGCGTAGTGTTCATGTCTATCCTCTTATTGTTTTGTATTACGTTCACATTAACGATGTCATAAAATGCCTAAACGTAAGTTCAGGCAAATGAACGATCGCGATAGTGTGACTAAGTGCAAATAAAACCGCGTATTTTGTTACGGTCGGTGAGTCCATTCACAATTTGATGTATTGTGAGCGTAATACTTTTATTGGCAGTTTTTCGCCGGGGAACGTCGCGGGGAGCGTTTTTTCAAAGAGCCCCTGTTACAATCCAGGGATAACAACATAAGGAACCGGACCATGAAGTCTAAAAGTGCAACCTTAGAAGATGTCGCTCGCCATGCGGGGGTCTCTTATCAGACGGTGTCCAGGGTACTGAATAAATCTGCCAATGTATCCGAAGCCACGCGTCACAAGGTGGAGAAATCTATTGAGCTGCTGCGCTACGTGCCAAATCGGCTGGCTCAGCAGCTGGTGGGTAAGCAAAGTCGGACCGTGGGTCTGGTGACCATTTCGCTCGCGCTGCACGCGCCTTCGCAGGTGGCGGCGGCGGTGAAACGCTACGCTAACGTTGAAGGGTATCAGGTGCTGATCTCAATGATTGATGAGAGCGTCAACCAAAGTATCCAGGATTCGCTCAACGAGCTGAAGTCTCAGCTGGTAGACAAGGTGATCATTAACGTCCCTCTGGATACCGAACAGGCGCAGAAAATCGCCGCTGACAATGACGACATCGTATGTTTGTTTTTAGACGTTGATCCCTACAGCTCGGTGTTTAACGTTTCGTTTAACCCGGCCGACGGCACCCGTGCGAGCGTGAAATATCTCTATGAGATGGGCCATCGTGAAATTGCGCTGCTGGCCGGCCCGGAAAGCTCCGTATCGGCCAGGCTGAGGCTGAAAAGCTGGCTTGAAACGCTGGAGGGCTATGGCCTGCAGCCGGTAACGGTGATCCGCGGCAACTGGGATGCGCAAAGCGGCTATGCCGGGGCTTTACAGATGCTGCGCGAGACGCCGAAATTTAGCGCGGTGCTGGTCGGCAACGACCAGATGGCGCTGGGGGTATTGAGCGCTTTCCATCAGCATCAGGTGCCGATCCCCGGTGAGAAGTCGGTCATTGGCTATGATGACACCTATGAAAGCTCCTTCTTCTATCCGGCGCTAACCACCGTTTCACTGGATCTCGATTTACAGGGGAAAGAGGCCGTGCGCCGCATCCTGGACAGCGGCGATAGCGAAAAGCTGAACACCTCCTCCATTCTTCCGGCGCGGCTGGTGGTACGTCACTCTACCGGGCCCAAAATGGAGCAGGGGAAGAACCTACAGGCCATTGCCGAGCAGCTGCGCGCGCTTGCCCATCAGCTGAATCCCTGATAGCCAGCGGACGGGCGTCTCAGCCCGCCGCCTAAATCCCTTTGCTGTTCATGGTTGATCTTTGTTGTTTACCGGCGTAACCTTGTTGTTATGTTATAACGTATCGAGTGAGGTCATCATGAAAGCGAATATTCATCCGCATTACCGCACCGTTGTGTTTCACGACACCAGCGCTAATGAATATTTTAAAGTGGGTTCGACGATAAAAACCGAGCGTGAGATCGATCTGGAAGGGGTGACCTATCCGTACGTGCCGGTTGACGTCTCCTCCAAATCGCACCCGTACTACACCGGTAAGCAGAAAACCTTCTCCAGTGAGGGGAGCACCGCCCGTTTCCGCCAGCGTTTCGGCGGCTTTATTGACGCGAAAAGGAGCTAGCCATGCAGGTGCTTAATTCGTTACGCAGCGCCAAACAGCGCCATCCGGACTGCCAGATAGTCAAACGCAAAGGGCGTCTGTACGTCATCTGCAAAAGTAACCCCCGCTTTAAGGCCGTGCAGGGGCGGAAAAAAAGGCGCTAGCCTGCCTGAGGGCGAAGGCTCTCCAGGGTACGGATCTGCTGGCCATCGGTGCTGAAGTTGTCGCTGGCCAGCCATCTCTGCATAGCGCTATCAATCTGCGGCCACTCCGCATCGATTATCGAAAACCAGTCGGTATCCCGGTTGTGGCCCTTTATCACCAGCGCCTGACGAAAGCGCCCCTCATAGTGAAAACCTAGTCGCCGCGCCGCCCGACGTGAAGGCTCGTTCAGACTGTTGCATTTCCATTCGTAGCGGCGATAGCCGAGGGTATCAAACGCGTAGCGCATCAGCAGCCAGTGCGCTTCGGTAGCCATTGCCGTTCGGCTAAGCAGCGGCGAAAAATGCACGTGCCCCACCTCGATAACGCCATTATTTGCATCAATTCTCATCAGCGCCAGCGAGCCGACGGGCAGTCGGGTCTGGCGGTCAATCACCGCAAAATGAAGCGGGTCGCTAAGCTCGGCTACGCTGGCTACCCATGCGCTAAACTCTTCGACGCTGCTATCAGGCTCACGCAGCAGCCAGGTCCAGCTGCGCGTATCCGGGGCCAGCTGATGGGCGGCGAAGAGCGCCTCAGCGTGCTTCCCGGCCAGCGGCTCCAGATAACAGAGGCGTCCTTGCAGGGTGTGCCGCTGCGGAGCGGGACGCGGCTGCCAGTCGGGCAGGGCATCGCCAACGGGTTGGCCGAAGTGGTTATGCTGACTCATTTTGCTTTCCTTATATGGACGTATGCGCTGAGACTAAGGCCTTGCTGGTTCCATAAAAAGTGCCATTGAACTATATTTTTATGGTGCCACGAGGAGCCGCAATGAATATCCCTGACGATGCCTTTTTCACTTTACTGGAACATGCCCTGCGCGACAGGGGCGATGAGACGCTGCAGCGGACGCTGTACCACGCGCTGCGTGGCGCTATTTTGCAGGGGACTCTGGCAGGAGGCAGCCGTCTGCCTGGCTCACGCGCCATCGCCAGCTGGCTCAATCTGTCGCGCAATACGGTTAACGCGGCGCTGGAGCAGCTGGCGATGGAGGGCTACTTGCTGCGCAGCCGGCAGGGGACGCACGTGGCGGCGCTGAGTTCTGCGCAGGAGAGCAAGGTTACGCTACCGGCGATTGTGCTGCCGGAACGGCTGCTGGCGCTCCCGGCGGGGGCCCGGCGCGACTCTCCTGCGCTGGCCTTTACTCCCGGTACGCCGGCGGTTAACTACTTTCCTCTCTCCATTTGGCGACGCCTGCTCGATCGCGTCCTGCGCGAAGAGGGCAGCACGCTGCTGGGCTACGGTGATGCGGCGGGGGAGCTGGCGCTGCGGGAGGCTATCGTGCGCCACCTGGCGCTGTCGCGCGGTATTCGCTGCGATGCCCGGCAGATTGTCATTACCGAAGGCGCGCTCGAGGGGGTCAATCTGTGTACCCACCTGCTGAGCGTCGCTGGCGACACCGCCTGGGTAGAGGAGCCGGGCTATTTAGGTGCCAAAAGCGTGTTTCTGAAGGCCGGGCTGCGGGTGAAGGGGATGGCGGTCGACAGCGAAGGCATGCGTCCGGAGGTGGATGAGGGCGAAACGCCGAGGCTCATTTTCACTTCCCCTTCGCACCAGTATCCATGCGGAGCGGTGATGAGCGCCGGGCGACGTCTGGCGCTGCTGGAGTACGCGCGCCAGCATAATGCCTGGATCGTGGAAGATGACTACGATAGCGAGTTTCGCTACAGCGGTGAGCCGATCCCGGCGATGCTGGGAATGGTAAAAGACGCGCCGGTGGTCTATCTCGGTACGTTCAGCAAAACGCTGTTCCCGGCGCTGCGGATTGGTTTTGTGGTCATGCCGCCGGCGCTGGCCGCCGCGGCTCAGGGGGCGGTTAGCGCGCTGCTGCGGGGCGGCCATCGGGCTGAACAGCGGGCGCTGGCGCTCTTCATCGAAGAGGGCCACTATGCCCGTCATCTGGCCGCCATGCGCCGTTTGTATCGTAAGCGACAGCTGCAGCTACGCGATGCCCTGGCCAGGGAGCTGACCCAGCCTTGTGACATTCTCGGCGGCGAGGGCGGGCTGCACCTGACGGTCGCCGTTGAGGGGATTGATGATGTGGCGGTGGTTGAGCAGGCCCGCCAGTTTCAGCAGGCCCCTGCGGCGTTAAGCCGCTTCTATCTGGACGCACGGCGCGCGCGAAGCGGGCTGGTGCTGGGATATGGCAATACGTCCGCTTCGCATTTTGCTCCGGCGCTGCGGACGTTAAATCGTCTTATCAGGCTGTGCCGCCGCGGGTCAGGCTGAAGACATCGTAGAACGACAGCTCGCCTTTGGTATCAATCATTTTTTGCAGCTGCGTTTTCTGCTCGCCCGCTACGCGCGGCGACTGCAGGATCCGCTCGATCAGCTGAGGCGGGACGAAGCGGGTGTTGTACCATTCGCCGTTGTAGCAGACGCGAAAGTCCAGGACGTCGATATCTTCGTAGCGATAGCGCGGATAGACGTCAAAGAAAAAGAAGCCGTTCAGCAGGACAAACAGCACCACCAGAAGCCATACGGAATCTACCAGCGTCTCTGAGGTGAACATGACGACGAAGGTCGCAGCAAAGGCGGCGTACATCGCGACGAACAGCCACGGATGATTGCGAATAAAACTGATACTGAAGCGCGGACGGTTGTCGCGCTTCTCTTTCACATTGAGCTCATCAATGGTATTGGTCAGCAGTTGCTGTATTTCTGTCATTTTGTCCCCGAATTCTACTAAGGCCCAGCCTGAAGGCTATTTTATGTTGCGGGAATCAGATGGAAAAGTAACAGATCAGTTGCGGAAAAGCATAACAGTTACTCTTTTTCAGCTTCCAGCATCCTGATGATTTGCGCGGGATTGCCGCCAACAACCGCATTCGGCGGAACGTCTTTGACGACCACGGCCCCGGAGGCGATGACGGCGTTATCGCCAATCGTCACGCCAGGGTTAATCACGGCGCGGCCGCCAATCCAGACGTTATTCCCGATGGTGACCGGTTTACCGTACTCTCTGCCGCTGTTGCGCTCGACGGCATCAAGAGGATGGGTGGCGGTATAGATATGTACGCCGGGCGCCAACATGCAGTTATCGCCGATCCTTATCGGGCAGACGTCGAGCATGACGCAGTCGAAATTAGCGTAGAAATTACTGCCGAGATAAATATTGTAACCATAGTCACAGCGGAAGGTGGGCTCAATCCAGGCATCGCCCGCCTGACCAAATAACGCTGTCAGACAGTTTTTGCGTAGTTCACGTTCTTCCGGCGCCGAATGGTTGTAGCGATGCAGCTCCTGCCTGGCATGCAGGCGATCCGCGCGTAGCGTCGCATCTCCGGGCTGATACAGCTCTCCGGCGATCATCTTAAGCTTCTCTTCACTCATGGGGCTTTCCTCAAATAGCGGGTGGGCCACAGTATAAAAAAGAAACCGGTTTCAGATACGCCGTTTGGCTATTTATGCGAGTAATATCACAAATATACCCGAAGTGAGGGGAGAGGGCTGATTACCGCCTGGTCGTTACCTGAAATGAATTAGCGAATGAATTTCCATACCGACGTCGGGATTTTGTCGTAGAGCTTATTCATGGTCAATTCGGCAAGACGGTGATCGGCCGCTGAGTAAAATACAGCCAGTTCGTTGTCCGGAAGTTCGTATTTATTTTTTTCAATTACGCGTTCCAGCGTATCAATTGTCTGACAACGGCGTAAGCGCATCAAATAGTCTGTTTTGGTTAATGGTTCACCAGACATAAATTCACCTTTAGATTGTAATAATACTAACAAGAAAGACTTGCCGGATTTTCCCGGCTGGCGTTAACAAAACAACGGAATAACCGATTTCCCGATTTACGCCATTTCTGCAGGTCTACGCTGTTAATGCCGTAGCTGCTAAACAACATGAAAGTGTCATCAAGGTATTCATCGAGCTGAGCAATCAGTTTATTATCCTCAGCGTACTTAATTTTATAATTAAGCGCGAAGGTAGCAATGTGATCGATCAATTCATTAAGCTGAAGATTGACAGCCGACGTCGGGTCATTGACCCACCCGTGGTTGCTCTCTTCCAGGTTTGCAAGGCAATCATGATACAGGGTTTCGCAGAGAAATCGAAGCTGTGCGATATCATGTCTTTTTGGCGAGTATTCGTCCATAACACATCCCCTTTTGAGTGGTTTTAAACGACGACTAACAAGCACCGTTGTGGGATGAACACGACTAACAGACCTGGCACATACATTGTAATCCTGTTGATTTAACTATAATCCACTCTTAAACAGATTTCACCGTGCTATTACGAAAAATTACAATTATGACCCTTAATTTATCTTAACGCATCGGATTTTATTATACCGCAACATATCAAGGTGATGGCTATCGCAAAGCACACCTTATGGATCATTGGTTTAGCAGGTTATTTTGTCATGCGCCCGTCGGCAGCCACGGATAACGCTGGTATTAAGAATATTCTGAGTGAGACCGAAGGGTTAAACCGTGAAGAATAATCTGGTAAAAATAGGTTACGTCATATCTTTGCTGATTATATAGCAGAACATCCGCTAAACAATCACATTGTGTGCGCTTTCATCGATAAAAAAAGGGCCGCAAATGCGGCCCTGAGTTTAGAGATTAATGATGCCCGGTCGGATGACTGTGCTCAATATCTTCCGTTTTCTTGCTGAAACGGCGACGAACGACCACGAAGAATACCGGCACGAAGAAGATTGCCAGAACCGTCGCGGTGACCATCCCGCCCATTACGCCGGTACCTACGGCGTTCTGCGCGCCGGAGCCTGCGCCGGAGCTGATAACCAGCGGCATAACCCCGAGGATAAAGGCCAGCGAGGTCATCAGGATTGGACGCAGACGCATACGTACCGCCTCCAGCGTTGCCTCAATCAGGCCCTTGCCTTCTTTATCCATCAGGTCTTTGGCGAACTCTACGATAAGTATCGCGTTCTTCGCCGACAGGCCGATGGTGGTCAGCAGACCTACCTGGAAGTAGACGTCGTTAGTCAGGCCGCGGAAGGTTGCGGCCAGCAGCGCGCCGATAACCCCGAGCGGTACAACCAGCATAACCGAGAACGGAATTGACCAGCTTTCATACAGCGCTGCCAGACACAGGAATACCACAATCAACGAGATGGCATACAGTGCCGGAGCCTGGTTACCGGACAGACGTTCCTGATAGGACATACCGGTCCAGTCGTAGCCAACGCCAGCCGGCAGCTTGCCCGCCAGTTCTTCCATCAGGTTCATGGCTTCACCGGTACTTCTACCCGGAGCCGCCTGACCGAGGATTTCCATCGACGGCAGACCGTTATAGCGTTCCAGACGCGGTGAACCGTACTCCCAGTGCGACGTTGAGAAGGCCGAGAACGGCACCATCTGCCCGTCGCTACCGCGAACGTACCAGTTGCCAATATCTTCTGGCAGCATGCGGTATTTCGCTTCGGACATCACGTACACTTTCTTCACGCGACCGCGGTCGATAAAGTCGTTGACGTAGCTACCGCCCCAGGCTGCGCCCAGCGTGGTATTGATGTCACTGATGGATACGCCCAGCGCCTGCGCTTTCTCCTGATCGATATCCACCTTGAACTGCGGAGTATCTTCCAGGCCGTTCGGACGCACGCCGACCAGCAGGTCAGGGTGTTTCGCCACTTCACCAAACAGCTGGTTACGCGCCTGGGTCAGTTTTTCATGGCCTAAGCCACCCTGGTCGATCAGCTGGAAGTCAAAGCCGGTTGCGGTACCCAGCTCGACGATAGCCGGCAGGTTAAAGGCGAAGACCATCGCATCTTTAATCTGCGAGAAGCGCGCCATCGCACGACCGGTAATCGCTTCAACCTTGTTCTCGCTGCCCGGACGTTCGCTCCAGTCTTTCAGAGAAACGAACGCAATACCGGTGTTCTGACCACGACCCGCGAAGCCAAAGCCGTTAACCGCGAACACGGATTCAACGTTGGCTTTCTCTTTCGTGAGGTAGTAGTCCGTCATCTCATCCAGCACTTTCTGCGTACGCTCCTGGGTGGCACCAGCAGGCAGCTGCGCCATGCTCAGGAACACGCCCTGGTCTTCATCCGGCAGGAACGAGCTCGGCAGACGAACGAACAGGAATGCCATTCCGACAACGATGATCAGATACAGCACCAGATAACGACCGGTACTGCGCAGGATGTTGCCTACGCTATCGGTGTAGTGGTGGGTGCTCTTATCGAACATGCGGTTAAACCAGCCAAAGAAGCCTTTGTGCTCGCCGTGACCGCCTTTAGCGATAGGTTTCAGCATCGTGGCGCACAGCGCCGGCGTCAGAATCAATGCCACCAGTACCGACAGCGCCATCGCCGAAACGATAGTGATGGAGAACTGACGATAAATCGCCCCGGTTGAGCCGCCGAAGAAGGCCATCGGGATGAATACCGCCGACAGGACCATCGCGATACCGACCAGCGCGCCCTGGATCTGGCCCATGGATTTACGGGTTGCTTCCTTCGGCGGGAGCCCCTCCTCGGCCATGACGCGCTCGACGTTTTCTACCACCACGATGGCGTCATCCACCAACAGGCCTATCGCCAGCACCATACCAAACATGGTTAAGGTGTTTATCGAGAAGCCAAAGATGGCGAGGATGGCGAATGTCCCTAACAGGACCACCGGAACCGCGATGGTTGGAATCAGCGTGGCGCGGAAGTTCTGCAGGAACAGGTACATAACCAGGAAGACCAGGATAATTGCTTCAACCAGCGTTTTAACCACTTCATGAATGGAGATTTTCACGAACGGCGTGGTGTCATACGGGTAAACAATCTTCAGGCCTGACGGGAAGTACGGCTCCATTTTCGCCAGTTCAGCGCGAATGGCGTTTGCGGTATCCAGCGCGTTAGCGCCGGTCGCCAGTTTGATACCCAGACCGGAAGCCGGCTGGTTGTTAAACTTCGCGATGATGTCGTAGTTTTCGCCACCGAGCTCGACCTTCGCCACATCGCGCAGGCGAACCTGCGAACCGTCCTGGTTCACTTTCAGCAGGATGTTGCTAAATTCGTCCGCAGATTTCAGACGCGTTTGCGCAATGATCGAAGCGTTCAGCTGCTGGCCTTTCACCGGCGGCGTACCGCCTAACTGACCGGCTGCAACCTGGGCGTTCTGCGCTTTAATGGCGCTAATGACATCGACCGGCGTCAGCTGGAAGTTGTTCAGCTTGTTCGGATCCATCCAGATACGCATCGCGTACTGGGAACCAAACAGCTGAACGTCGCCCACGCCCGACGTACGGCTGATCGCATCCTTCATGTTGGCGCCAACGTAGTCGGAAATATCCTCCTGCGTCATGGTGCCGTTGGTGTTGATAACGCCGACAACCATCAGGAAGCTGCTGGAGGATTTCTCCACGCTCACGCCCTGTTGCTGTACTTCCTGCGGCAGCAGCGGCATAGCGAGCTGCAGTTTGTTCTGCACCTGCACCTGCGCGATATCCGCGTCGGTACCGGACTGGAAGGTCAGCGTGATCTGAACCGTACCGGTTGAGTCACTGTTGGAGGACATGTACATCAGGTTATCGATACCGTTCATGTTCTGTTCGATAACCTGCGTGACGGTATCCTGCACCGTTTTCGCATCAGCACCAGGGTAGGTTGCGGAAATTGTCACCGCCGGCGGCGCAATCGTTGGATATTGCGCGACAGGCAGCTTCAGGATCGCAAGTCCCCCAGCTAGCATGATTATTATGGCGATCACCCATGCGAATATGGGGCGATCGATAAAGAAATTAGGCATGTCTTAACGGCTCCTGTTTAAGTTAAGACCTGGTTTACTCTGACTGAGCGTTGCTTGCAGCTTGCTGCTTATCGTCAGAGGCTACTTCCTGCGCTTTCACCTGCACGCCTGGTTTTACTTTTTGCAGCCCGGTGACGATGACGCGATCGCCCGATTTCACCCCGGTAGTGACCAGCCATTTATCGCCAATCGCCTGCGTTGCAGTGACCTGACGAACCTCGACCTTATCGCCTTCGCCCACCACCATTACGCTGGCATCACCGCGCGGAGTGCGGGTTACACCCTGCTGTGGTACCAGCAGTGCGTCAGGGTTGGTGCCTTCTTGCAAACGCGCGCGGACGAACATACCTGGCAGCAGGGAGTTATCCGGGTTCGGGAAGATAGCGCGCAGAGTGATAGAACCGGTGGTCTGATCAACGGTCACATCAGAAAACTCCAGCGTGCCGCCCTGCGGATACTTCAGACCATCGCTGGTGACCAGCTCGACCTTAGCTTTACCGTTTTCCTGTTTCAGCTTACCGTTTGCCAGCTCCTGTTTCAGGCGCAGGAAATCGTTGCTCGACTGGGTCACGTCAACGTAGATCGGGTCCAGCTGCTGAACGGTGGCCAGCGCGGTGGTCTGGCCGTTCTGCACCAGCGCACCTTCCGTCACTGCCGATTTACCAATACGACCGCTGATAGGCGAAGTCACTTTGGTATACGCCAGGTTAATACGCGCGGTTTCCACGGCAGCTTTTGCCGCCACGACGGCAGCATTGCTCTGCTGAGCGTCAGCAACTGCGGTGTCGTAGTCTTGTTGACTGATATATTTGGTGCCTAACAGTTTCTGGTAACGTTTGACCGTCAGCTGGGCGATGTTTGCCGCCGCCTGTGCTTTGGCTAAGTCGCCTTTTGCGCTTTCGTAGCTGGCCTGATAGGTTGCCGGATCGATCTGATAAAGGGACACGCCTGCCTGGATATCGCTACCTTCAGTGAAGTTACGTTTCAGAATAATGCCACTCACCTGAGGGCGAACTTCAGCAACGCGGTATGCACTGGTGCGGCCAGGCAGCTCGGTGGTGATTTGTAGAGGTGCGGATTTGAGCGTCACAACGCCGACTTCCGGCATTTGCTGGGCCCCTTGTTGAGCCGGTTTGTCGTCACATCCTGTTAGCGCTAAGCTGCCTGAGAGCATCAGAACGACCGCCAGAGGCGTTAACCCTCTGTTTTTGTTCATATGTAAACCTCGAGTGTCCAATTTCAAATTGTTCAGTGGCTCAAACGACCACAAACCCACTACTGTGTTTCTATTATGGTCATGCTATGGTACATACATTCATAAATGTATGTAAACGTAACCTCTGTAAACTCATCGACCTATGGCACGAAAAACCAAACAACAGGCACTTGAAACCCGGCAACACATTCTGGACGTTGCTCTGCGTTTGTTTTCGCAGCAAGGCGTATCATCTACCTCGTTGGCAGCAATTGCAAAAGCTGCAGGAGTGACGAGGGGGGCTATCTACTGGCATTTCAAGAATAAATCAGATTTATTTAATGAAATATGGGTGCTTTCGGAGGCCAGCATTAGTGACCTCGAAGTTGAGTATCGGGCAAAATTCCCCAACGATCCACTGTCAGTTGTTCGTGAGATCTTAGTCTATGTTCTTGAAGCAACGGTGACAGAAGAGCGTCGGCGGCTGATGATGGAAATCATCTTCCATAAATGCGAGTTTGTGGGCGAGATGACGGCGGCCCAGGAGGCGCAGCGCAGCCTCTGTCTCGAGAGCTACGATCGCATCGAGCACACCCTTAACGAATGCATTGCGGCGAAGATGCTGCCGGCCAATTTATTAACCCGGCGGGCGGCGATTTTAATGCGCAGCTACCTTTCTGGCCTGATGGAAAACTGGCTATTTGCGCCGGACTCTTTCGATCTGCAAAAAGACGCGCGCGAATTTGTCGAGACGCTGCTCGAGATGTATCAGTTTTGCCCTTCACTGCGGGCTCCAGCCGAGGCCGCGCTCTAGCGCTTCGCTTAAGTTCCCGACCTGAACCGGCGCGAAAAAATGCCGCTATCCGCCGCTATTCGCGCGCGGGTAGAAGTGCTATTCTGCGCGCTGCGACGACCCCCGGTATTCTCCGGCTTCTGCAACCACTCATGTTAACACTATGCTGCATACTATTCGTTGGCGAAACGCCATTTCCGCTTTTGTAATTGTACTGATGTTTTTCGTTGGCAGCCTTGGCGCAACGCGGGCCTTTGCGGCCGATTTACCCGATCGCTCCGATGTGCAGAGCCAGCTCAATACGCTGAATAAGCAGAAAGAGCTCACTCCCCAGGACAAGCTGGTTCAGCAGGACCTGACGCAAACCCTCGAAACGCTCGATAAAATTGAGCGCATCAAGTCGGAGTCGGCCCAGCTGCGCCAGCAGGTCGATCAGGCCCCGGCAAAAATGCGCCAGGCGGTCGATGGCCTGAACGCGCTCGGCGATGTGCCTGACGATGAGGCCACGCGCAAAACGCTGGCCTCGCTGTCGCTCCGTCAGCTGGAAGCCCGCGTCACTCAGGCCCTCGACGAACTGCAAAATGCCCAGAACGATCTGGCGACGTACAACAGCCAGCTGGTTGCTTTGCAAACCCAGCCGGAGCGCGTGCAGAACGCGATGTACTCGGCGTCCCAGCAGTTGCAGCAGATCCGTAACCGGCTGAACGGCACCTCGGTGGGGGAAGAGGCCCTGCGTCCAACCCTGCAGGGGCTTCTGCTGACACAGCAGGCGCTGCTGAACGCGCAGATCGACCAGCAGCGTAAAAGCCTGGAAGGGAATACCGTCCTGCAGGACACGCTGCAGAAGCAGCGGGACTACGTCAGCGCCAACAGCAACCGTCTGGAGCATCAGCTGCAGCTGCTGCAGGAAGCCGTTAACAGCAAGCGGCTGACGCTGACGGAAAAAACCGCGCAGGAAGCGGTGACGCCCGATGAAACCGCGCGCATTCAGGCCAATCCGCTGGTGAAGCAGGAGCTGGAGATTAACCACCAGCTTAGCCAGAGGCTGATTTCGGCGACTGAAAACGGCAACCAGCTGGTGCAGCGCAATATTAAGGTCAAAAACTGGCTCGATCGCGCGCTGCAGTCGGAACGCGACATTAAAGAACAGATTTCGGTCCTCAAAGGCAGCCTGCTGCTGTCGCGTATCCTTTACCAGCAGCAGCAGACCCTGCCGTCTGCCGACGAGCTGGAGGATATGACCAACCGCATCGCCGACCTGCGCCTCGAACAATTTGAGGTTAACCAGCAGCGCGACGCCCTGTTCCAGAGCGACGCCTACGTCGCAAAACTGGAAGAAGGGCACAGCAGCGACGTGAATCAGGAAGTCCACGACGCCCTGCTGGACGTGGTCGATATGCGCCGCGAGCTGCTCGATCAGTTCAACAAACAGCTGGGTAATCAGCTGATGATGGCGATCAACCTGCAGATTAACCAGCAGCAGCTGATGAGCGTCTCCAGCACCCTGAAGGCCATCCTGACCCAGCAAATTTTCTGGGTTAACAGCAACAAGCCCATGGACTGGGAGTGGATCAAATCCTTCCCTGAAGCGCTGAAAGGGCAGTTTAAGGCGATGAAAATCACCGTAAACTGGGAAAAAGCCTGGCCCGCCGTCTTCGTGGCCTTCCTTGCCGGGCTGCCGCTGCTGCTGATTGCCGGCCTTATCCGCTGGCGCCTGCAGTGGCTGCGCAGCTACCAGGCAAAGCTGGCGTCGCAGGTCGGGCAGCTGCGTAACGATACCCAGCTGCATACGCCAAAAGCGATTTTGATCGATCTGATAAGGGCTCTGCCGGTGGTGCTGCTGATCCTCGCCGCGGGCCTTATTCTGCTGACGATGCAGCTCAATATCAGCGATCTGCTGTGGGCCTACAGCAAGAAGCTGGCGCTGTTCTGGCTGGTGTTTGGCCTGTGCTGGAAGGTTCTGGAAAAAGACGGCGTGGCGGTGAGCCACTTCAATATGCCGCCGCAGCTCACCAGCCACTGGCGTCGGCAGATTGTCCGCGTCAGCCTGGCGCTGCTGCCGCTGAACCTGTGGTCGGTTATCTCCGAACTCTCTCCGCTGCATCTGATGGATGATGTGCTGGGGCAGTTCGTTATCTTTATCAACCTGCTGCTTATCGCGGTGCTGGTGTGGCCGATGTGCCGCGAAAGCTGGCGCGACAAGGAGTCGCACAGCCTGCGCCTGGCGACCGTCACCGTGCTGTCGATCGTCCCCATTGCGCTGATGGCGCTGACTGCAACAGGCTACTTCTATACCACGCTGCGCCTTGCCGGCCGCTGGATTGAAACCGTCTATCTGGTGATGCTGTGGAATCTGCTGTATCAGACCGTGCTGCGCGGCCTGAGCGTGGCGGCCCGCCGCATCGCCTGGCGTCGCGCGCTGGCTCGCCGTCAGCACCTGGTCAAAGAGGGCGCCGAAGGCGCTGAGCCGCAGGAGGAGCCAACGATCGCGCTGGAGCAGGTCAACCAGCAAACGCTGCGCATCACCATGCTGGTGATGATCGCTCTGTTCGGCATTCTGTTCTGGGCTATTTGGTCGGATCTGATCACCGTCTTCGCCTATCTCGACAGCGTCACCCTGTGGCACTACAACGGCACCGAAGCCGGCGTCAACGTGGTAAAAAGCGTCACCATGGGCAGCCTGCTGTTTGCGATAGTGGCCTCGATGGTGGCCTGGGCGCTCATCCGCAACCTGCCGGGTCTGCTGGAAGTGCTAATCCTGTCGCGGCTCAACATGCGCCAGGGGACGTCGTATGCGATAACCTCGATTCTGAACTACGCCATTATCGCCATTGGCGCGATGACGGTGTTTGGCTCGCTGGGGGTATCGTGGGACAAACTGCAGTGGCTGGCGGCCGCACTGTCGGTAGGTTTGGGCTTTGGCTTGCAGGAAATTTTCGGTAACTTCGTTTCCGGCCTGATTATCCTCTTTGAACGCCCGGTACGCATCGGCGATACGGTTACCATCGGGACCTTCTCCGGCACCGTCAGCAAGATCCGCATCCGCGCGACCACCATTACCGACTTTGACCGCAAAGAGGTGATCATTCCGAACAAAGCGTTCGTGACGGAGCGTCTGATCAACTGGTCGCTGTCTGACACCGTTACCCGCGTCGTCATCCGCCTCGGCGTGGCGTACGGCTCGGATCTGGATAAGGTGAAGGAAGTCCTGCTGCAGGCCGCGCATGAGCATCCGAAGGTGATGCCTGAACCAGCGCCGGCGGTCTTCTTCACGACCTTTGGTGCCAGCACGCTGGATCACGAACTGCGTCTCTACGTTCGCGAACTGCGCGATCGCAGCTACACCGTGGATGAGCTAAACCGCACCATCGATCGCCTGTGTCGTGAAAACGATATCAACATCGCCTTCAACCAGCTGGAAGTTCATCTGCGTAATGAAAAGGGTGATGAAGTGACGGAGCTGAAGCGTGAAGTTAAAGGGGACGATCCTTCCCCGGCGCTCGGTTAATTGACTCTCGGGGCGGCCGATGCGCCGCCCCGCAGCCCGCTACTGTTCCTTATTGTTCTGCGCCGATCCCGGCGCGTTCTTTAGCTTGGCTTCATAATCACGGCGAATGATTTCCAGCGCCCCGAGCACCGTGCGCGGGCTGACCTGGTTCTCTTCGAGCAGCATGATTAAATCGACGGCCAGTTTGACTTCATCCGGGGCATTTTCTAGCGACATTCTCATTCCTTCCGTTAGCGCGTCATGCGTGCCAGCACGCTCTCTATTTTTTCCAGCGCATCGCGGCAGCGGGCCAGGCGTCCGGCATAGGCCTCGACCTCTTTCGCCAGGCGCTGCTGCTCATCGAGCGTCGTCGCCTGCAGCCACTGCCGCTGGCGATCGTTGCGCATGGCCAGCAGGCGACGCTCATACTCCTGGTGCTTCAGCCGACGCCGCTGCCAGCGGCCCAGCCCCGATGCCGCGCTGTCCCAGCTGCGCAGCGACCAGGTTGCCGTCTCGCGGCTGATGGCGACAATTTGCGCGGTCAGACGCTCTGCCAGCCAGGCAACCTGCGGCAGCTGCTGGTGGGTGACGGCCTGCTGTAATTTGGCAAAATTATCCTGGGCTTCATCCAGATAGGCCTGCATCAGCGTGCTGCGGGTACGGAACAGCTGGCGATCGAAGCGGGCGCTCAGCGTTGCGTGGTTCGCCAGCGGCGCGACCTCTGCGGCCAGCCGGGCAAGCTGCTCTTCCAGCGAGTGTAAAAGCCGGGTTGTTTTCAAATAACTCCTCCCTACCCTGATAAGCAACTATGCTACAGTAGCCACATCTGCTTGATAACGATTCGCATTATGCCACGTATTATTTTAATCATCATTGGCTGGCTGGCGGTAGTTCTGGGAACGCTGGGCGTCTTCCTGCCTTTACTGCCGACGACGCCGTTTATTCTGCTGGCGGCCTGGTGCTTTGCCCGCTCATCGCCGCGTTTTCATCACTGGCTGCTGTATCGCTCGTGGTTTGGCGGCTACCTGCGCCACTGGCAGCAGCACCGCGCCATGCCGCCCGGCGCCAAGCCGCGGGCGATAGCGATGATTATACTGACCTTTGCCATTTCCCTGTGGCTGGTTAAGCTTACGTGGGTACGCATCATGCTGCTGGTGATTTTGGCCTGTCTGCTGATATTTATGTGGCGTATTCCGGTGGTTGATGCAAAGCAACAAAAGCACTGATGCGCCATAATGCCTGTTGCAATTGTCGCTGACAGTCAGTAAATTCGAGCGTTTTCGAGCGCGGGTACGCCTGGTCAAAGGTTAATCAAATGTTTCCCTGGCCCGTTTGGCGCGTCCGTGAGTAACACCGTTTTTATCAGGCATAAACTTATGACCGCAACTGCACAGCAGCTTGAATATCTGAAGAACAGCATCCAAAGCATTCAGGACTATCCGAAACCGGGTATCCTTTTCCGTGATGTCACCAGCTTGCTGGAAGACCCGCAGGCCTATGCCCTGAGCATCGAGCTGCTGACCGAGCGTTACAGAAATGCCGGCATCACCAAGGTGGTGGGTACCGAAGCGCGCGGTTTCCTGTTTGGCGCACCGGTTGCGCTGGCGCTGGGTGTTGGCTTCGTTCCGGTACGTAAACCGGGTAAGCTGCCGCGTGAAACTATCTCCGAGAGCTACGAGCTCGAGTACGGCACCGACAGCCTGGAAATCCACGTTGACGCCATCAAAGAAGGCGACAAGGTGCTGGTGGTTGACGATCTGCTGGCGACCGGCGGCACCATCGATGCGACCGTGAAGCTGATCCGCCGTCTGGGCGGTGAGGTGCAGGATGCTGCTTTCGTCATCAACCTGTTCGATCTGGGCGGCGAGCAGCGTCTCGATAAGCTGGGCATCAACAGCTACAGCCTGGTTCCGTTCCCGGGTCACTAAGCATTTACCGATACATAGCCTCGCCGATCCGGCGGGGCTGTGATAGCATGGCCCCTTCGTGATTTCACCTTCCAGCGTTTCAGAGCCAGCCCATGAGTTATCAGGTCTTAGCCCGTAAATGGCGCCCACAAACCTTTGCTGACGTCGTCGGCCAGGAACATGTGCTGACCGCACTGGCGAACGGCTTGTCGTTAGGGCGCATCCATCACGCTTATCTCTTTTCCGGCACCCGCGGGGTAGGTAAAACCTCCATTGCGCGCCTGCTGGCAAAAGGGTTGAACTGTGAAACCGGCATTACCGCCACGCCGTGCGGCGTGTGCGACAACTGCCGTGAAATAGAGCAGGGGCGCTTCGTCGATTTGATAGAGATCGATGCCGCCTCGCGGACGAAAGTCGAAGATACCCGCGATCTGCTGGACAACGTTCAGTACGCGCCGGCCCGTGGCCGCTTCAAAGTCTACCTGATTGATGAAGTCCACATGCTGTCGCGCCACAGCTTCAACGCGTTGTTAAAGACGCTGGAGGAGCCGCCCGCGCACGTCAAATTCCTGCTGGCCACCACCGATCCGCAAAAGCTGCCGGTGACGATCCTGTCGCGCTGCCTTCAGTTCCATCTGAAGGCGCTGGACGTCGAGCAGATCCGCCATCAGCTTGAGCATATCCTCGGCGAAGAGCAGATTGCCTTTGAATCCCGCGCGCTGCAGCTGCTGTCGCGTGCGGCGGACGGCAGCCTGCGTGACGCCCTGAGCCTGACCGATCAGGCCATTGCCAGCGGCGATGGTCGCCTGACGACGGAGTCGGTCAGCGCGATGCTTGGCACCCTGGACGACGACCAGGCGCTCTCTTTAATTGAGGCGCTGGTAGCCGCCGACGGCGAGCGGGTCATGGCCGGCGTTAACGAGGCCGCGTCGCGCGGCGTTGAGTGGGAGGCGCTGCTGGTCGAAATGCAGAGCCTGCTGCACCGTATCGCGATGGTACAGCTGTCGCCCTCGGCGCTGGGTGCCGATATGGCCGCGATAGAGCAGCGCATGCGCGAGCTTGCGCGCACCGTCCCGCCTGCCGATGTACAGCTATACTATCAGACGCTGCTGATTGGCCGTAAAGAGCTGCCCTATGCCCCGGACCGGCGCATGGGCGTTGAGATGACCCTGCTGCGCGCGCTGGCTTTCCATCCGCATAAGCCGCTGCCCGAGCCGGAGGTCCGGCCGGTGCAGACCATAGCCGCCGCACCGCCGCAGGCCGCAGCGGCGCCGCCGGTTCAGCCGCCGCCGCAGAATTTGCCGCAGAACACCAGTCAGGTACTGGCGGCGCGGAGCCATCTGCAGCGTAATCAGGGAGCACCCAGCCCAAAAAAGAGTGAACCGGCAGCCGCATCCCGCGCGCGGCCGGTGAATAACTCTGCGCTGGAGCGTCTGAGTTCGATTACCGAGCGCGTGCAGGCACGTCCTGCTGCAGCGGCGCTGGAGCAGGCCCCGGCGAAGAAAGAAGCCTATCGCTGGAAATCGACGACCGTCGTCGAAACGGTGAAGGAAGAAGTTGCCACGCCGAAGGCGCTGAAGAAAGCGCTGGAGCATGAGAAAACCCCGGAGCTGGCGGCAAAGCTCGCCGTTGAAGCGGTCGAACGCGATAGCTGGGCGGCGGAAGTTAACCAGCTTGCGGTACCGAAGCTGGTCGAGCAGGTGGCGCTCAACGCGTGGAAAGAGCAGGACGGTAACCGTATCTGCCTGCATCTACGGCCGAGCCAGCGGCATCTCAACTCCGCTGGCGCGCAGCAAAAGCTGGCGGAAGCGCTCGGCGTTTTATACGGCGCAGCGGTTGAACTGACCATCGTGGAAGACGATAATCCTGCGATGCGCACGCCGCTGGAGTGGCGGCAGGCAATTTATGAAGAGAAGCTCACGCAGGCGCGTGAAGCGATTATTGCGGATAACAACATCCAGACGCTGCGCCGGTTCTTCGATGCAGACCTGGATGAAGAGAGTATTCGCCCCATTTGATGACAAGTTCGACTTGCCATCATCATCCTTAACGATGACCTACTGAGAGAGAAGCCTATGTTTGGTGGAAAAGGCGGCCTGGGTAACCTGATGAAGCAGGCCCAGCAGATGCAGGACAAAATGCAGCAGATGCAGGAAGAGATTGCCCGGCTGGAAGTGACCGGTGAATCCGGCGCAGGGCTGGTTAAAGTCACCATCAACGGCGCGCACAACTGCCGTCGCGTGGAGATCGACCCAAGCCTGCTGGAAGATGACAAAGATATGCTGGAAGACCTCGTGGCTGCGGCCTTCAACGATGCGGCGCGCCGCATTGAAGAGACCCAGAAAGAGAAGATGGCCTCCGTCTCTTCCGGTATGCAGCTGCCGCCTGGCTTTAAGATGCCGTTCTGATGCAAACCAGCCCGCTGTTAACTCAGCTTATGGAAGCACTGCGCTGCCTGCCGGGCGTTGGCCCAAAGTCGGCGCAGCGCATGGCGTTTACGCTACTTCAGCGCGATCGCAGCGGCGGGATGCGTCTGGCGCAGTCATTGACGCGCGCCATGTCGGAAATCGGCCACTGTGCCGATTGCCGCACCTTCACCGAGCAGGAGGTGTGCAATATTTGCAGCAATCCGCGCCGCCGGGAGAACGGGCAGATCTGCGTGGTGGAGAGTCCAGCGGACATCTATGCCATCGAGCAGACCGGGCAGTTTTCCGGCCGCTACTTCGTCCTGATGGGCCACCTGTCGCCGCTTGACGGGATTGGACCGGATGACATCGGGCTTGACCGCCTGGAGCAGCGGCTGCGTGACGAATCGATGCAGGAAGTGATCCTCGCCACCAACCCAACGGTAGAAGGCGAAGCGACCGCGAACTACATTGCCGAACTCTGCGCGCAGTACGGCGTCGAGGCCAGCCGCATCGCCCACGGCGTGCCGGTTGGTGGCGAGCTGGAGATGGTTGACGGCACCACGCTGTCACACTCCCTCGCCGGACGGCATAAGATCCGGCTTTAGTCCGACATTCAGGCTGCTGGCGCGCGTCGTCCGCAGCCTGAATTATTTCGCGCATTCGGCATTTTTCGCCGCCATTGCTTGAAAAATTTTCCTGCCGTCCCCATCTCACACTCAACGGTTTTTTTACCATTAAACATGGCATTGTTGAGGTTAAGCTAGATGAAAGGACAAGAAACTCGCGGTTTTCAGTCAGAGGTAAAACAGCTTCTGCACCTGATGATCCACTCTCTCTATTCCAATAAAGAAATCTTCCTGCGCGAGCTTATTTCCAACGCCTCCGATGCGGCCGACAAGCTGCGCTTTCGCGCGCTGTCGCAGCCGGATCTCTACGAGGGCGACGGTGAGCTGCGCGTGCGGGTCTCTTTTAACAAAGATGACCGCACCCTGACCATCGCCGACAACGGCATCGGGATGAATCGCGACGAGGTTATCGATCATCTCGGGACGATTGCCAAATCCGGCACCAAATCGTTCCTCGAATCGATGGGCTCCGATCAGGCAAAAGACAGCCAGCTGATTGGCCAGTTTGGCGTCGGCTTCTACTCCGCGTTTATCGTGGCCGATAAGGTCACCGTACGCACGCGTGCCGCGGGCGACAGCGCCGAAAACGGTGTATTCTGGGAGTCCGCCGGCGAAGGCGACTACACCGTTGCCGATATCACCAAGGCCGATCGCGGAACTGAGATAACCCTGCATCTGCGCGAAGGCGAGGATGATTTCCTCAACGACTGGCGCGTGCGCTCGATCATCAGCAAATACTCCGACCATATCGCGCTGCCGGTAGAGATTGAAAAACAGGAAGAAGTTGACGGTGAAACCGTTATCTCCTGGGAGAAAATCAACAAGGCGCAGGCGCTGTGGACGCGCAACAAGTCGGAAATTAAAGACGACGAGTACCACGAGTTCTTTAAGCACATTGCCCACGACTATAGCGACCCGCTGACCTGGAGCCACAATCGCGTTGAAGGGAAGCAGGAGTACACCAGCCTGCTGTATATCCCGTCCCAGGCGCCGTGGGATATGTGGAACCGCGATCATAAACATGGCCTGAAGCTGTACGTTCAGCGCGTCTTCATCATGGACGACGCCGAGCAGTTCATGCCTAACTACCTGCGCTTCGTCCGCGGCCTCGTTGATTCCAACGACCTGCCGCTGAACGTATCGCGCGAAATCCTGCAGGACAGCAGCGTCACCCGCAACCTGCGCAGCGCGCTGAGCAAGCGCGTGCTGCAGATGCTGGAAAAACTGGCGAAAGACGATGCCGAAAAATATCAGACCTTCTGGCAGCAGTTCGGCCTGGCGCTGAAAGAGGGCCCGGCGGAAGACAGCGCGAACCAGCAGACCATTGCTAAGCTGCTGCGCTTCGCCAGTACGCATACCGACTCCGCCGCGCAGACTGTGTCGCTGGAAGAGTACGTCTCCCGCATGAAAGAAGGGCAGGAGAAGATTTACTACATCACCGCCGACAGCTACGCCGCCGCGAAGAGCAGCCCGCACCTCGAGCTGCTACGTAAGAAAGGCATCGAAGTGCTGCTGCTCTCTGACCGCATTGACGAGTGGATGATGAGCTATCTGACCGAGTTCGACGGCAAGGCGTTCCAGTCGGTAGCCAAAACCGACGAGTCGCTGGATAAGCTGGCGGATGAAGTCGATGAAAGCACCAAAGAGGCCGAAAAGGCGCTGGAGCCGTTCGTTGACCGCGTGAAAACGCTGCTGGGCGAGCGGGTGAAAGAGGTTCGTCTGACCCACCGTCTGACCGATACGCCGGCCATCGTCACCACCGATGCGGATGAGATGAGCACCCAGATGGCGAAGCTGTTCGCCGCTGCGGGCCAGGCTGCGCCGGAAGTGAAGTACATCTTTGAACTGAACCCGGCTCATCAGCTGGTTAAACGCGCCGCGGATACCCAGGATGATGCTCAGTTTGGCGAATGGGTTGAGCTGCTGCTCGATCAGGCGCTGCTGGCCGAGCGCGGTACGCTGGAAGATCCTAACCAGTTTATCCGCCGCATGAACCAGCTGCTGGCATCCTAACACCTGCCCTCAATACCCTCTCCCGAAACGGGGGAGGGTATCTGCCTCAAACCTTCTGAAATACCCTCTTCAGCCAAAATAAACTGACCATTAACCGTTTCAGCCGCTCTGCCTTCCTTGAGCCATCTGCGTTCTGGTGGTATGGTTTAGCGTTTTTGAAAAATAGAATCGACTTTTGAGGGGATTTTCGTAATGCGTATTATTCTGCTTGGCGCTCCGGGCGCGGGTAAAGGAACTCAGGCTCAGTTCATCATGGAGAAATACGGTATTCCGCAAATCTCTACCGGTGATATGCTGCGCGCGGCTGTGAAATCTGGCTCTGAGCTGGGTAAGCAAGCCAAAGACATTATGGACGCCGGCAAGCTGGTGACCGATGAGCTGGTGATTGCGCTGGTGAAAGAGCGTATTACCCAGGAAGATTGCCGCAACGGCTTCCTGCTCGACGGCTTCCCGCGCACCATTCCTCAGGCTGACGCCATGAAAGAAGCGGGCATCGCCGTCGATTACGTCCTTGAGTTTGACGTACCGGACGAGCTGATCGTCGATCGCATCATCGGTCGCCGCGTCCACGCCGCTTCCGGCCGCGTTTACCACATCAAATTCAACCCGCCGAAGGTTGAAGGCAAAGATGACGTGACCGGCGAAGAGCTGAGCACCCGTAAAGACGATCAGGAAGAGACCGTGCGTAAGCGCCTGGTGGAATACCATCAGATGACCGCGCCGCTGATCGGCTACTACCAGAAAGAAGCGCAGGCGGGTAACACCCAATACGCCAAAGTTGACGGCACCAAAGCCGTGGCTGAAGTTCGCGCTGAGCTGGAAAAAATCCTCGGCTAATCCCGTGCGTTCTCATCCCGTCATTACGGGGTGAGAACACCTCTCATTCTACCTTTTTCTATGATTGGTTCCGTTTAGCGCCATTTCAGCTACAATTGGCTGCGATTCAAATGGTTAAGAGGCGGTAATGCATCAGACGAAAACAGGTATCTTGCTGGCCAATTTAGGCACTCCCGATGCGCCCACGCCCGACGCGGTGAAGCGCTATCTGCGACAATTTCTGAGCGACAAACGGGTCGTTGATACGCCTCGTCTGCTGTGGTGGCCGCTGCTGCGCGGCGCGATCCTCCCTCTGCGCTCCCCGAGGGTGGCGAAGCTTTACCAGTCGGTCTGGATGGAAGAGGGCTCGCCGCTGATGGTCTACAGCCGTCAGCAGCAGCAGGCGCTGGCCGCCCGACTGCCGGAGACGCCGGTGGCGCTGGGGATGAGCTACGGTTCACCCTCGCTGGAAAGCGCGGTGGATGAGCTGCTGGCCCAGGGCGTTGACCATATCGTGGTGCTGCCGCTCTATCCCCAGTACTCCTGTTCCACCGTGGCGGCGGTTTGGGACGAGCTGGCGCGGATCCTCGGCAAAAAGCGGGCGATCCCGGGTGTCTCCTTCATCCGTGATTACGCCGACGACGCGGACTATATTGCGGCGCTCGCCGCCAGCGTTCGCGCTTCGTTTGCCGAACACGGCGAGCCGGACGTGCTGCTGCTCTCCTATCACGGTATTCCGCAGCGCTACGCTAGCGAAGGGGATGTCTACCCGCAGCGCTGCCGCGACACCACCCGTGAGCTGGTCTCCGCGCTGGATCTCTCGCCCGATCGGGTGATGATGACCTACCAGTCGCGCTTTGGCCGCGAGCCGTGGCTGACTCCGTATACCGACGAGACGCTGAAAATGCTGGGCGAGCAGGGCGTGAAGCACGTCCAGGTTATCTGTCCTGGATTTTCCGCCGACTGCCTGGAGACGCTGGAAGAGATTGCCGTGCAGAACCGCGAGTTCTTCCTCGAGGCCGGCGGACAGAAATATGAATATATTCCCGCTCTCAACGCCGACGCGGCGCATATTGAAATGATGGTTAACCTGACGGCAGCGTATCGCTAATCGCGTGCGGCGCGGGGAATATGCTACTATTCCCCGCCTGTCCACTGCCACTAAACCACCACTATGAAATTTCCCGGTAAACGCAAATCTAAACACTACTTTCCCGTCAACGCCCGCGATCCGCTGCTGCAGCAAATTCAGCCGGAAAATGAATCCGCTATTTCCTGGGTGGTCGGCATTGACCAGACGCTGGTAGATATCGAAGCGAAAGTGGATGAGGCGTTTATCGAGCGCTACGGCCTGAGCGCCGGACATTCGCTGGTGATTGAAGATGATATCGCCGAGGCGCTTTATCAGGATCTGCTGCATAACGATCTTATCACCCACCAGTTTGCCGGTGGCACCATCGGCAATACCATGCACAACTATTCGGTGCTGGCGGACGATCGCTCGGTGCTGCTTGGCGTGATGTGCAGCAATATCGACATCGGCGGCTACGCCTATCGCTATCTTTGTAATACCTCCAGCCGCACCGATCTTAACTATCTTCAGGGCGTGGACGGGGCGATCGGCCGCTGCTTCACCCTGATCGGCGACTCCGGCGAGCGCACCTTCGCCATCAGCCCAGGGCACATGAATAAGCTGCGCCCGGAAAGTATCCCGGAAGCGGTGATTGCCGGCGCCTCAGCGCTGGTCCTGACCTCATATCTGGTGCGCTGCAAGCCCGGCGAACCGATGCCGGACGCCACGATGAAAGCGATTGAGTATGCGAAAAAACACGACGTGCCGGTGGTGCTGACGCTGGGTACCAAATACGTCATTGCCGACAACCCGCAGTGGTGGCAGGCCTTCCTGAAGGAAAATGTCTCGATTCTGGCGATGAACGAAGAAGAGGCCGAGGCGCTGACCGGGCTTGCCGATCCGCTGCTGGCCTCAGATAAGGCGCTGGAGTGGGTTGATCTGGTGCTATGCACCGCCGGGCCTGCGGGCCTGTATATGGCCAGCTTCACCGAAGACGAGGCGAAACGCAAAACCCAGCACCCGCTGCTGCCGGGGGCCATTGCCGAGTTTAATCAGTACGAGTTCAGCCGCGCGATGCGCCATCAGGATTGTCTAAACCCGCTGCGTATTTACTCCCACATCGCCCCGTACATGGGCGGGCCTGAGAAAATCATGAATACCAACGGTGCCGGCGACGGCGCGCTGGCGGCGCTGCTGCACGATATCACGGCCAACAACTACCACCGCAATAACGTCCCCAACTCCAGCAAGCACAAGTGCAAGTGGCTGACCTACTCATCCCTGGCGCAGGTGTGCAAATACGCGAACCGCGTAAGCTATCAGGTACTGAATCAGCACTCGCCGCGTTTAACCCGCGGGCTGCCGGAGCGGGAAGACAGCCTCGAAGAGGCGTACTGGGAGCGTTAAGCGCGTTTCCCTCGCCGCAGGGGAGGGAAACCGTTAGACGGGACAGGTTCACGCCCTCAGCCGAGGCGAGAGGGCGTCAGAGCTTAGCCGGTGACCACTTCACCCGCCGGCGGCGTTTCCAGCAGCAGCAGCATGGCGCGGGCGATTTCGCGCTCGCCCATGACCACCTGGTTCGCGCCGCGTTCGACAATATAGTCCACTTCGTCATCATAGTGCGCGCGGGCGATAATCTCGATGTTCGGGCACTTCTCGCGCGCAGAGGCTACGATTTCTCCCGCCTCGTAGCCGTTAGGGATGGTCAGAAGCAGCCAGCGGGCGCAGTCCAGATGCGCCAGATTCATAATCTCTTCGTTTGCCGCATTGCCCAGCACCGCGCGAATGCCGCGTTCGCGCAGCTCGTCCACGCGGGTGCGTGACGTTTCGATAACCACCAGCGGAATACCCTGCGCCATCAGCTTCTCGCCGAGCAGGCTGCCGACGCGGCCAAAGCCGACCAGCAGCGCGTGATTGCAGATATCGACCGGAATTTGCTTCTCTTCTTCCAGCACCTCTTCGAGGGTTTGCTCGTCGAGTGTTTCGGTTTTAACGAGGTATTTCTCCAGCAGCGCGAACAGCACCGGGTTGAGCATAATGGAGATAATCGCCCCGGCAAGCACCAGGTTCTGCCCGGCCTGTGGCAGCAGATCCAGCGCCATGCCGAGCCCGGCGAGGATAAAGGCGAACTCGCCGATTTGCGCCAGGCTGGCGGCGATGGTCAGCGCGGTGCGCGTAGAGTGGCCGAACATCCGCACGAGGAAGTAGGCCACCAGCGATTTACCGAAGATGATAATCGCCAGCGTTGCCAGCACCGCCAGCGGCTGCTCCAGCAGGATCATCGGGTCGAACAGCATGCCGACGGAAACAAAGAACAGCACCGCGAACGCGTCGCGAAGCGGCAGCGTATCGTGGGCGGCGCGATGGCTGAGCTCGGATTCGTTGAGCACCATGCCGGCGAAAAAGGCGCCGAGGGCAAAGGAGACGTCAAACAGTTCAACCGCGCCGAAGGCAATTCCGAGTGCCAGCGCCAGCACCGAAAGCGTAAACAGTTCGCGCGAGCCGGTCGCGGCGCTGCGCGATAAAATCCACGGCACCAGGCGGCGGCCAACCAGCATCATAATGGCGATAAAGGCGACGACTTTGCCGATAGTGATGCCCATATCCACGGTCAGCGACGCCAGGCCGACGTCGCCTTTTTCCGTCATTCCGGCGACGGCGGGCAGCAGGACCAGCGTCAGCACCATCACTAAATCTTCGACGATGAGCCAGCCGATGGCGATTTGCCCTCGCTGGCTATCAATAAGCTGGCGTTCTTCCAACGCGCGCAGCAGCACCACGGTACTGGCGGTAGAAAGACACAGGCCAAAAACGATACCGGTCATCAGCGACCAGCCCAGCATTGCTGAAAGCGCCATACCTAGCAGCGTTGCCACGCCTATCTGGGCAATCGCGCCGGGGATGGCTATCGACTTTACCGCCATTAAATCTTTTAAAGAGAAATGCAGACCGACGCCGAACATCAGCAAAATGACCCCAAGCTCGGCCAGCTCTGGCGCCAGCTTGGTATCAGCAACAAAACCCGGGGTAAAAGGGCCGGAGAGTACGCCCGCTAACAGGTAGCCCACCAGTGGAGAAATACGTAGCTTATTGGCGATCATGCCAAAAATAAAAGCGAGGACCAGCCCGCCGACAATGGTGGTGATAAGCGGTGTTGCGTGGTGCATTCCGTCTCCTTGCATGTGGTGAGCCAATCCATTTTCGGTATTAAGCACCTCATCCTTCAGGCTGCATCGGCGTTAGCTTCGCGCGTTCATCCTGCTCGCGGCCCTGATGCAACTCGAATGATAGGGGGCATAAACCTAAAAACCGATTAATAGTTTATGACACTTTTAGCCGTTTTGTTTATGAATAATTATTGAATTATGCAGAAAACTGGAATTAGCCCGCAAAAAAGCACAGATCGGAAAACAGGGGTAGGTAATGCTGGGGCGATCCTGATGGGGTAAGGGATGACGGCAGCCAAAGTTTCACTTTGGCTGCCGTATAATCACGCTTTTTGATGATTGTTAGGGAGGAATATCGTCAATATGCCGAGCAGAGGCAGGAAAGCGCAGATTTTATAGACCAGCTCGATACTGGTGTGATCGGCTAACAGCCCCAGCACCGCGGCTCCCAGGCCGCCCATGCCGAATGCAAAGCCGAAGAACAGGCCGGAAACCATGCCAATTCGGCCCGGTAATAGCTCCTGGGCGTAAACCAGAATGGCAGAAAACGCCGATGCGAGGATAAAACCAATTATCATGGTCAAAATCCCCGTCCACTCGAGGGTGGCATAGGGTAAAACAAGGGTAAACGGCGCTACGCCGAGGATAGAACCCCAAATAACGTATTTCCGCCCAATTTTATCGCCGACAGGCCCGCCAATCACCGTTCCTGCGGCAACCGCGAACAGGAAGATAAACAGGTGAATCTGCGCGTTTTGGATCGATAAGCCAAACTTATCCATCAGATAAAAGGTGTAATAGCTGCTAATGCTCGCCATATAGAAGTATTTCGAGAAAATAAGCATCAGCAGGATGCTTACCGCCAGAATAACTTTATTTTTGGGCAGCGGATTAGCGATGACGGCCTTAGGTTTCCCTTTGTTCATCCGATGCTGCGCGGCGTACCAGCGGCTGATTTGCGACAGCACAACGATAGCCAGCAGCGCGGCCAGTACGAACCAGGCAACGTTGCCTTTGCCGTAAGGGGCAATGATCACCGCCGCCAGCAGCGGGCCCAGCGAGCTGCCAAAGTTTCCGCCAACCTGGAACAGCGACTGCGCCAGGCCGTGGCGTCCGCCGGAGGCCATGCGCGCCACGCGAGAAGATTCCGGATGGAAGACCGAGGAGCCGGTACCGACCAGCGCGGCGGCCAGCAGCACCGTACCAAAGCTTCCCGCCAGCGCCAGCAGCACCAGCCCGCAGAGGGTAAAGCACATGCCAACGGGCAGCGACCACGGCATCGGGTGCTTATCGGTTATATAGCCCACCACCGGCTGCAGGAGCGAAGATGCGAGCTGGAAGGTGAGGGTGATCATGCCGATTTGCACAAAGGAGAGGGAAAACTCCGACTGTAGCAGCGGGTAGATCGCGAGGATCAGCGACTGGATCATATCGTTCAGCAGGTGGGAAAGGCTGATGGCCCCCAGAATGCGAAACGAGGTGCGTGCTTTTTGCGGCGGCGCAGCGGAGCCGGGTAAGGGTTGAGCAGTCTGATTCATTGCCATAGATTCGCTTAAAGGTTCTTATGAGAGGATGCAGGTGGAATTATTATCTGACTAACATACCCGCGCCTAAGGTTTGAAGGAAGCCGCAATTCTGAAAACCTATTTGTCTAATGGCTTAACTCGCTATACTTTCGGCACTTGTTATTAAATCAGGGAGTGAAAGATGCAATTTGTGAAACAGGGTGTGGCGCTGGCGTTATTGGCGGCGCTATCGCTGGGAAGCCTGTCAGCGCAGGCCTATGAGCAGGATAAAACCTATAAAATCACCATCCTGCATACCAACGATCACCACGGACATTTCTGGCGTAGCGATTACGGTGAATACGGTCTGTCGGCGCAAAAAACGCTGGTGGACGGTATTCGCAAAGAGGTTGCCGCCGAGGGCGGCAGCGTGCTGCTGCTGTCCGGCGGCGATATTAATACCGGGGTTCCGGAGTCTGATTTACAGGATGCGGAGCCTGACTTTCGCGGCATGAACCTGGTGGGCTACGACGCCATGGCGGTGGGCAACCACGAGTTCGATAATCCACTCAGCGTGCTGCGCCAGCAGGAGAAGTGGGCTAAATTCCCGTTCCTGTCGGCTAATATTTACCAGAAAAGCACCGGTGAGCGCCTGTTTAAGCCCTGGGCCCTGTTTAAGCGCGGCGGGCTGAATATCGCGGTGATTGGCCTGACGACGGACGATACGGCGAAAATTGGCAACCCGGAGTACTTCACCGATATTGAATTCCGCAACCCGGCGGAAGAAGCGAAGCTGGTGATTCAGGAGCTGCAGCAGAATGAAAAGCCGGACGTCATTCTGGCGACGACCCATATGGGCCATTATGACAACGGCGCTCACGGTTCTAATGCCCCGGGCGACGTGGAGATGGCGCGCAGCCTCCCTGCCGGAGCGCTGGCGATGATCGTCGGCGGCCATTCGCAGGATCCGGTATGCATGGCGGCGGAGAATAAAAAGCAGGTGGATTATGTTCCCGGTACGCCGTGCGCGCCGGACAGGCAAAACGGTATCTGGATAGTCCAGGCGCACGAATGGGGTAAATACGTGGGCCGCGCGGATTTTGAATTCCGCAACGGTGAAATGAAGCTGGTGCACTATCAGCTGATCCCGGTCAACCTGAAGAAAAAGGTGACCTACGACAACGGCCAGAGCGAACGCGTGCTCTATACGCCGCAGATCCCGGAAAACGCGCAGATGCTGTCGCTGCTGACGCCGTTCCAGAATAAGGGCAAAGCGCAGCTGCAGGTGAAAATCGGCAGCGTCAACGGCCATCTTGAGGGCGATCGTAGCAAGGTACGCTTCGTGCAGACCAATATGGGACAGCTTCTGCTGGCGGCGCAGATGGCGCGCAGCGGCGCCGATTTTGCGGTGATGAGCGGCGGCGGTATCCGCGACTCCATCGAAGCCGGGGATATTACCTATAAAGACGTGATGAAGGTGCAGCCGTTCGGCAACGTGCTGGTGTATGTCGATATGAACGGCCAGGAGGTGACGGAGTATCTTACCACCGTGGCGCAGATGAAGCCCGATTCCGGGGCCTATCCGCAGTTCGCCAACGTCAGCTTTGTGGCGAAAGACGGCAAGCTGAATGATTTGAAAATCAAAGGCCAGCCGGTCGATCCGACGAAAACCTACCGCATGGCGACCCTGAGCTTTAACGGCACCGGCGGCGACGGCTATCCGCACATCGACGCTAAGCCAGGCTACGTCAACACCGGGTTCATCGACGCTGAAGTGCTGAAGGAGTATATCCAGAAGAACTCCCCGCTGGACGCGGCGGCGTTTGAGCCGAAAGGCGAGGTGAGCTGGCAGTAACGGGGCCGCGTCGCTCGCCGGGTCGTGGGTTCAGCCCGGCGAAGCGCAGCGCGAGGTGGCTGGAAAGATTAATCGCGGCGGGCGATATCGGCGAACTTCGCATCCAGGATTTTCGCCAGATCGCTGGCCGCCAGCTCGATATCCAGTCCGCGTTTGCCGCCTGAGATATACACGCTGGCGAACTCCTGCGCCGGGGCGTCAATCACCGTCGGCAGGCGCTTTTTCTGGCCAAGCGGGCTGATGCCGCCGACCAGATAGCCGGTTACCCGCTGCGCCACCATCGGGTCGGCCATATCCACTTTCTTCGCGCCCAGGGCTTTGGCCACTTTTTTCAAATCCAGCTGACCGGCAACCGGGGTGACCGCGACGGCCAGATGCTTCATATCCCCGTTGAGCGCCACCAGCAGCGTTTTATACACCCGATCGGCGTTCAGGCCGAGCTTGCGCACCACTTCGTCGCCGAAATTGGTTTCGCCGGGATCGTGATCGTAGCTGTGGATCGTAAAAGCAATTTTGTTTTTTTCGAGTAATTTAACGGCGGGAGTCATCGCTATCCTTCTTACCAACCGATCTAATGTACGTTAAGCATACGCCTGATGATTGTGTAAAAAATAGTACCATCTTGCGCAATAGTATTGGCAGTGATGGTCACTTTGAGCGACAATCGAACGATCCGAGGTGCGAATCTCGGGATAATAATAATGATGAAATTCCTCTTTGACGGGCCAATAGAAATATTGGCCATTTTTTTACGTCAGCATATCAGGCAGGTTCCCTTCACCGTATAAATGCAGCGCGCCGACGGCGACAACGTAGCGCCCCGGAGGCAGAGCCAGCAGCGTCTCGCGCCAGGCGAGGTTGCGCTGATGCATCAGAACATCGTACAGCGACTGGCTAAAGGTTGTGGGTAGCGAGGTCGCCCCTGTTGTCGGCGGCTGCTCCAGCCACCAGCCGATCATCACCTGCAGAAGACGGGCGTTGGTTCGCCAGTGGGTCAGCGTGTCTTCCAGCAGCGCCAGCCCGCCGTCGGGCAAATCGCGCAGCAGCGCAATCTGGCTATCGGTCCCCTCCAGCTCCATCACCCGCACGCGGCTTTCGCGCGCCGCCATCAGCAGCTGATAATCAATCCCGTAATCCGGACGAAGCCCCAGCTTTTGCGCCTGGGTCGCCTGCAGCACCATGGCAACCTGCCACAGCGGCTGGCTATCGAAGAGGGCGGTTGCCAGCCCCAGCTCCGCGGCGCGGGCTTCCAGCTCAACGAGCTGCTCGGGACTCAGGCGCTCGGCCAGCGGCGGATAAGAGGGGAGGTTGCTGAAGGGCGTTTCGTTCCCGGTAATATCGGCTTCCACAATCAGCGCATCGGCCTGGCGAATTTTTTTCAGCAGCCTGGCCGGGGGCGGCGCCATATCGCGGGTGCCCATATGAATACTGCCGACGAGGTGCAGATAGCGCCCGCCTGGGAGGGTAACATCCAGTGCCGGCCAGGAATAAGACGAGCCAACGGCGGATCGCCACAGCATTTTTATTCGGTTTAACAGGCCCATACGCGCTCCGCAAAGTGAAGAACTCATGCTAGCGCGCGCGGCCTGAGGGTGCAAGCGTGGGCGGGAGGATCGGCGTGTAATAGCCCGGACAGTGCGTGATGCCGCTGTCCGGGAAGGGGTCAGGTGCTGACCCGCGCGAGGGGCTACTCTTTTGGTTTAAAACGCAGCAGCCGGTTGGCGTTGCTCACCACGGTAATGGAAGAGAGCGCCATCGCCGCCCCGGCAACCACCGGGTTGAGCAGCGTGCCTGTCAGCGGCCAGAGGATCCCGGCGGCAATCGGAATACCCAGCGAGTTATAGACAAAGGCGCCCAGCAGGTTCTGCTTCATATTACGCAGCGTGGCCTTTGCAATCGCCAGCGCGTCGGCGACGCCGTTCAGGCTATGGCGCATCAGGGTAATCGCCGCCGTTTCAATGGCGACGTCGCTGCCGCCGCCCATCGCAATGCCGACATCGGCCTGCGCCAGCGCCGGGGCGTCGTTAATACCATCGCCGACCATCGCGACCTGGTGGCCCTGGCTTTGCAGACGCTTGATGGCATCGGCTTTACCGTCCGGCAGGACGCCGGCAATCACCTCATCGATACCCGCCTCTTTGGCGATGGCGTTGGCCGTAATCGGGTTATCCCCGGTGAGCATCACCAGACGGTAGCCCTGGCGATGCAGGCGGGCCAGCGCCGCCACGCTGTCGCTGCGCAGCGGATCGCGAATGGCGATCAGCGCGGCAACCTCGCCGTCGACCGCCAGCAGCACCGGCGTGGCGCCCTGCGAGGCCTGAGCGTTGAGATCGCTCTCCGCCGCGTCGGTGGCAATATTCTGCTCGTTGAGCAGCGCCTGGTTACCGAGCAGGAGACGATGGCCGTCGGCTTCGCCGCTCACCCCCAGCCCGCGAAGGGTACGGAAGTTGCCGACCGTTGGCAGCGTGATCTCCGCCGCTTTGTCGAGGATCGCCCGCGCCAGAGGGTGGCTGGAGCCCTGCTCCAGCGCGGCGGCCAGGCGTAAAGCGCTCGCCTCGTCGAGATCAGTAAAGGTTTTCACCGCCACAACCTGCGGTTTCCCCTCGGTCAGGGTCCCGGTTTTATCGAATACGACGGTATCCAGCTGGCTGGCGCGCTGCAGCGCATCGGCATCGCGCACCAGCACGCCGTACTCCGCCGCCCGCCCGACGCCGGAAATAATCGACATCGGCGTGGCCAGGCCCAAAGCGCAGGGACAGGCGATAATCAGCACCGTGGTGGCGATTATCAGGGTATAGACGATTTGCGGCGCCGGACCGAAGAAGTACCAGATTGCTGCGCTGAACAGCGCAATGACCACCACCGTCGGGACGAAGACGGCGGAAATTTTATCCGCCAGCTGGCCGATTTCGGGCTTACTGCTCTGCGCCTGGCGCACCATGCGGATAATACGCGCCAGCGTGGTCTGACTCCCCACGGCGCTGGCGGTAAACAGGACGCTGCCGTCCTGCACAACCGTACCGGCGTGCAGCGGATCTCCGTCGCCTTTTTGCTGTGGGATCGGTTCACCGGTGAGCATGGCTTCATCCATCCAGGCCTCGCCCTGCGAGATGATGCCGTCAACCGGCACCCGGTCGCCGGTGGTCAGACGCAGGGTCATGCCGGGCATAACGTCGGCCAGCGGTACGCTTTTTTCGCCCTCTGGCGTGACGACGCGTGCCGACGGCGGCGTCAGATCGAGCAGCTTTTCCAGCGCCCGCGAAGAGCGCTGCCGGGCGCGGGCTTCCAGCATATGGCCGAGGTTAATCAGGCCGATAATCATGGCGCTGGCTTCATAGTAGAGGTGGCGGGCTTCCATCGGGAACCACTGCGGCCACAGGTTGACGCTCATTGAGTAGAGCCAGGCGACCCCGGTACCCAGCGCCACCAGCGTATCCATAGTGGCGGTGGCGTTTCTCAGGCTTTTCCAGGCGCTGCGATAGAAGTGGCCGCCGGCAAAGACCATCACCGCCAGGGTGACAAGCCCGATAGCCAGCCACAGCGAGCGGTTGTCGTCGGTGACCATCATGTTGTCACCGAACATCCCCCACACCATCACCGGAACGCCCACCAGCAGGGCGACGATCGCCTGCCAGCGGAAGCGTTTCATGGTGGCGATGGCGGTCTCCTGCTGGCGCTCGCGGCGCTCCAGGTCATCTTCGATAGCCTCGGCACCGTAGCCTGCTTTCTCCACCGCCTGCACTAATTCTGCGGCGGACGCGCTGCCCATGACCAGCGCAGTGCGTTCCGCCAGGTTTACCCGCGCCTGTGCGACGCCCGGTACCGCGGCAAGCGCCTTCTGTACCCGGGAAACGCAGCTGGCGCAGCTCATGCCGTTGATCAGCAGCTGTTGACTGTCATCGGTATCATGGGCTGCCGGAAGCGCAGGAGAGGCCGCTGTCAGTGCTTCCGACGGGAGTGTTGATTCCGCCAGCGGTTTAGCCTTTGGGTGGCTGAGCTCCGCACCGTATCCGGCTTTCTGAATCGTGTCGATGAGCGCTTCAGCGCTGGCGCTACCGGTGACGTGGGCTTCGGTCGTGGTGACCTCCGCCAGCTCAACGTCAGGACGCTGCTCCAGGCTCTCTTTTACGCGTTTGACGCAGTGGCCGCAGGTGAGGCCATCGAGCGTCAGGTCGATGGTTTGTGACATAACAAACTCCTTTATTACGTGGATGAGCTGACTGTGATAAAGGTTAAACCTTCCAGCAAGGGGAAGGTCAAGGCGTTTTATCGTTTAGGATGATGTCCGTGTTCCGGAGCGACAGCGCCTGAATACCCGATCGCCGAAAAACGGTCGTAGACTTCAGTTCAGGTCATTCTGTTTTCGAGTACAACGTTAAGACCGACGTCGATTTTTCTGTTTTAATCGTGAGTCGTTACGGCGTTGATTCCGTTTTTTTGCTTAATATTGCGGCTATTGCTCCGCTAAAACGGATGCTGGAGTGACAGTCACACAATGTGCCTGGCGAATGGGTCGGCACGTAAGGACATCTAAAGTGGAATTTCTTTCCTGAAAAGCGCCAGTACCTCTTCCGATATGGGATCCATCAAAAGGATGTCCAGCGTATACGATGCTGCGGGCGGGCTATGAGGTTGTATTTGTCCTGAGTTTTTCTTGCTGTCTGGTAAATTGAATTTACAAGACCTATCCAACCTAACCAGGGAATATAGCGAGCGATAACCGCAGCAAGGTTATTCGTTTTACGCATTCTCACGCCGACGCGCTTAACCTGATAAAAAATATGGCTTATATTTTTTTCCCTGCGCACAGGGTTGGTTATTGTGCGAATGGTCCTACAATAGGGGCTGTGCGAGAAGCGATGAGGTGCAGAGGCGATGAATATCAGCGATGTGGCAAAAAAAACCGGCTTAACCAGTAAAGCGATCCGCTTCTACGAAGAGAAGGGGCTGGTGACGCCGCCGCTGCGCAGTGAAAACGGCTACCGCAGCTACAGCCAGCGGCATCTGGACGAGCTGACCCTGCTGCGCCAGGCGCGACAGGTTGGCTTTAATCTGGAGGAGTGCCGCGAGCTGGTCGGCCTGTTTAACGATCCGTCGCGGCATAGCGCCGACGTCAAACGCAGAACGCTGGATAAAGTCGCTGATATCGAACGTCATATCAGCGAGCTGCAGAGCATGCGCAGCCACCTGCTGGCGCTGGCGGAGTCCTGTCCCGGCGATGACGGTGCGGACTGCCCGATTATCGACAATCTCTCCGGCTGCTGTCATCGCAAGGCCCAGAGTTAGCGCTGGGGAGGGGCGAGCCTGATCCGCAGCATGATGCCCTCAACGGCCAGCACCTCTACCTTACTGCCCGCCGGGAGGTCCTCGTCGGCGACCACCGGCCATGAGCTATCGCCAACGCGCACGTGGCCGCGGCCGTTAACCAGCGCCGTCTCCAGCGAGAAGATGCGCCCGATCAGCTGATTCCCGCGCTGGTTAAGCCGGGCGTCGGCCGGCTTCTGCCGCTTCACCTGGCCGCGCAGCCAGCGCGACCAGAGCCAGGCCGCCAGCAGGGTCAGCGCGGCAAACAGCGTGCCCTGCCACTCCCAGCCCAGCGGCAGCATCCAGGTCAGGGCGCCGGTGATAACGCCGGCAACCCCGCTCCACAGCAGATAGCCGTTGCCGCCGAGCATCTCCGCCGCCAGCAGCAGCCCGCCGAGGCTGAGCCAGAAGAGATGCGGATGGACCAGTATCATCGCAATCATAGTTTTTTCCGTTCGCCGGCGCCTTCTTTAAGCAGTTCGCTAATCCCGGCGATGGAGCCCATCAGGCTGGTCGCGTCGAGCGGCATCAGCACAACTTTGCTGTTATTTGCTGCGCCGATCTGCTGCAGCGCGTCGGTATATTTCTGCGCGACGAAGTAGTTAATCGCCTGAATATCCCCGGAGGCAATAGCGGAAGAGACCATTTGGGTGGCGCGAGCCTCCGCTTCCGCCGAACGTTCACGCGCTTCTGCCTGCAGGAACGCCGACTGGCGCTCGCCTTCGGCTTTCAGAATTTGCGACTGCTTTTCGCCTTCGGCTTTGAGGATTTCCGCCTGACGTATCCCTTCGGCCTCCAGAATATAGGCGCGCTTGGTACGCTCGGCCTTCATCTGCGCGTTCATCGAGGAGATAAGCTCCGCCGGCGGGCGCACGTCGCGAATTTCCACGCGGGTGATTTTGATCCCCCACGGGTTAGTGGCCTCATCGACGATATGCAGCAGGCGGGTGTTGATGCTGTCGCGCTGGGAGAGCATTTCGTCGAGCTCCATTGAGCCGAGCACGGTACGAATGTTGGTCATCGTCAGGTTGATGATCGCCAGCTCGAGGTTGCTGACCTCATAGGCCGCTTTCGGCGCATCAATAACCTGAATAAAGCACACCGCATCGATGGTGACGTTGGCGTTATCGCGTGAAATAACCTCCTGCGAGGGGATGTCCAGCACCTGCTCCATCATATTAATTTTCCGCCCGATGCGGTCCATAAACGGCACCACCAGGCTCAGGCCCGGCTGAAGGGTCATGGTATAGCGGCCAAAGCGCTCGACGGTCCACTGGTAACCCTGCGGGACAATTTTCACTCCGGCAATCACGATAACCAGGGCGACGAAAATGAGAACCGGGATAAAAATTAGCATCAAAAAACCTCCTGTTTAATTGCCTGCCAGGCGTCAGCAAAATGACGCATGTTTAAATCGAGTATATCTTTCTCCTCATCCTGGCGAAAGAAAAGTGGAGTAAACTAGTCGGGTTTTGGGAAATATATGGAACGATAATGAAGGAAAATAACGCTATCTTGCGCCTTGACGGCGTTGGCTTTCAGATCGATAAGTCGGTCATTTTGCATAATATTAATCTCGAGCTGGGCGCCGGGGAATTTAAGCTAATTACCGGACCCTCCGGCTGCGGTAAAAGTACGCTGCTAAAAATTATCGCCTCGCTGCTCAGCCCGACCAGCGGGCAGATTTTTTATTCCGGTAAGGATATCAATACGCTATCGCCGGAAACCTACCGCCAGCAGGTCTCATACTGTGCACAAACCCCGGCGCTGTTCGGCGACTCGGTTTATGACAACCTCATCTTCCCGTGGCAAATTCGCAACCAGCAGCCGGACCCGCAGGCGCTGATTGCCGATTTACGCCGCTTCGGGCTGGCGGAAAATACGTTGGGCAAATCGATCAACGAACTTTCGGGCGGAGAAAAGCAGCGCGTTTCGCTGATCCGCAATTTGCAGTTTTTGCCGCAGGTGCTGCTGCTCGATGAAATTACCAGCGCCCTGGATGAGAGCAATAAGCGCAACGTCAACGATATTATTCATCGCTATACGACGGAAAAGAATATTGCGGTGCTGTGGGTGACGCATGACCGGAATGAAATTGACCACGCTGATGAAGTGATTACGCTGCAGCCGGCGAGCGCAGAGGGACAGGAGATTATCAATGAACGGGCATAATATCACGAACGAATCGCTGGCCCTGTCGATGGTGCTGGTGCTGGTGGCCATCGTGGTGAGCTATCGCGAAAAGCTGGCGCTGGAGAAAGATATCGTCTGGAGCATTTGCCGGGCGGTGGTGCAGCTGATTATCGTCGGCTACGTGCTGAAATATATCTTCAACGTCAATCACGTCCTGCTGACGCTGCTTATGGTGCTGTTTATCTGTTTTAACGCGGCGTGGAACGCGCAAAAGCGCAGCAAATATATCGATAAGGCCTTCATCTCATCGTTTATCGCCATTACTACCGGCGCGGGGCTGACCCTGGCGGTGCTGGTCTTCTCCGGCTCGATCTCTTTCGTGCCGATGCAGGTGATCCCGATTGCCGGCATGGTCGCCGGCAACGCGATGGTGGCGGTGGGGCTGTGCTACAACAATATGGGCCAGCGCTTCAGCAGCGAACAGCAGCAGATTCAGGAGAAGCTGAGCCTCGGCGCGACGCCGAAAATGGCCTCTGCCGGATTAATTCGCGAGAGCATTCGCGCCGCGCTTATTCCGACCATTGATTCGGCGAAAACGGTGGGGTTGGTGAGTCTGCCGGGGATGATGTCGGGGCTGATTTTTGCCGGGATAGATCCGGTTAAAGCGATTAAGTATCAGATAATGGTCACGTTTATGCTGCTATCGACCGCCAGTCTCTCCACCATCATCGCCGGCTATCTGACCTACCGGAAATTCTTTAACCCGCGCCACCAGCTGGTGGTGACGCAGCTGAAAAAGAGCGCTTAGCCGCATTCCCCGGTCGGCGCAGCGCCGCCGGGGAGGGTTTTGTGGCGTAACGATCAGTACAGCAGAGAGTAGAGCTGACGGCGATATTTCGCGGCCAGCGCATCGCCGGTGCCGAGGGCGGCCAGAATTTCCTGCAGCATCTTGCGCACCTGGCCGTCGCCGGCGTCTAAATCTTTCTGCAGATGGCTGAACAGCAGCGCCAGCGCCTCTTCGTTGCGGCCAACCTGATGCAGCTGCAGGGCCAGCTGGGCCGCCAGCGCTGCGTCCTGCGGGTTTTGCTCAACCTGCTGCTGGAGCAGCTGGATTTCCGGGGTATCGGCCGCCTGCTTGAGCAGTTCAATCTGCGCCACCAGCCCCTGGAAACGGGTATCCTGATCCTGCAGTGGAACGGTTTTCAGCACCGCTTCGGCCTCGTCGGAGCGCTGCAGGGCGATCAGGGTTTCCGCCAGCAGCAGGCCAATCTGGCTATCCTGCGCGGAGAGCTGCCACGCCTCTTTCAGCAGCGGCAGGGCTTCGGCGTACTTCTCTTCCTGCATCAGCGCCAGCGCCTGCTGGGCCTTTAGCTCTTCTTCGCGCGGCAGCACCTTATCAAGCAGCGCGCGCACGGCGGACTCAGGCTGCGGGCCTTCAAAGCCGTCCACCGGCTGACCGTTCTGGAACAGATAAACCGTTGGGATCGAACGCAGGCCGAACTGTGAAGCCAGCATCTGCTCGGCGTCGCAGTCCACTTTCGCCAGGATAAACTGACCGTTGTACTGCGCCGCCAGGCTTTCCAGAATCGGCGTCAGCTGCTCGCAGTGCTGGCTGCGCGCGGACCAGAAATAAAACAGCACCGGCGCGGTAACGGATTGTTCCAGCGTCTGGTGCAGGTTAGCTTCGGTAATGTTGATAATATTCTGTACTGACATAAGCGCATCTCTTTAATCAATTTTTTGTATACATGGGGGCGACGGCCGGAGCTTCAACTCAGCCCTGGATAATTTTGTCCATCATCCGCGTGGGCAACAGGCGTTTGAGCAGGGCCACCGCGTGCGTGACCAGGGTCACCGGATAGCGCAGCTTCGGTTTATCGCTAACGAAAGCATGGCGCACTTTTTCCACCACCGCCTCCGGCCCGAGGGTAAAGCGCGCGGCGATGCCGGGGTTTTCCACCGGCTTATCGCTCTGGGTTTGGTTGACGTTGGTCGTAAAGCGGGTGCGAATCGGCCCCGGCTCAATCAGGCTGACCTTAATGCCGCTATAGCGCAGCTCCATGCGCAGGGCGTCGGACCAGGCCTCCAGCGCATATTTGCTGGCGGCATAGGCGCCGCGCCCGGGGCTGGAGATGATCCCCATCACCGAGGAGGTCATCACGATGCGGCCCTCGCCGTGCGGCTCCATTGCCGGAAGCAGCAGCATGGTGAGCTGATGGGCGCCAAAAAAGTTGGCGCTAAACTGCTGCTCCATCTGCCGGCGGCTGATGGTGATAAGCGGGCCATACACGCCGTAGCCGGCGTTATTAAACAGGCCGTACAGGCGGTTATCGGTCAGAGCGATAACCTCTGCCGCCGCGCGCTCCACGCTCAGCGGATCGTCGAGATCCAGCAAAATACCGGTCAGTCCGAGTTCCTGCATCCGCGCCACGTCCTCGGCCTTGCGGCAGGCCGCAAGAACGTTAAAGCCCTGACGTTTCAGATCGAGCGCGCTTTCAAGGCCAATACCGCTGGAACATCCTGTAACTAAAACCGTTTTTTGCATAACTTTACCTGCAAACAACCCCTGTGGATCAGGAGTCATGATTAACTAAGGGAGCCAGTCGCGTCGCCATCCAGTCGGCAATAAACGGCTGGGCGTCGCGGTTGGGGTGGATTCCATCATCCTGCATCCACTGCGGCTTCAGGTAGACCTCTTCCATAAAAAAGGGTAACAGAGGAATATCAAACTCTTTGGCCAGTGCGGGATACATTGCGCTAAAGGCTTCATTATAACGACGCCCGTAGTTGGCGGGCAGGCGAATTTGCATCAGCAGCGGCTGGGCGTTTGCCGCTTTGATATCCTGCAAAACGGTGCGCAGCGTCTGCTCCGTTTGCTGAGGCGGGAAGCCGCGCAGTCCGTCATTGCCGCCGAGCTCGACCAGCACCCAGCGCGGCTGATGCTGCTTAAGCAGCGCCGGCAGACGCGCCAGCCCCTGCTGCGACGTGTCGCCGCTGATGCTGGCGTTAATCACCGGCGTTTTTGCCTGCCACTTATCGTTAAGTAGCGCAGGCCACGCGGCGTTGGCCGCCATACGATAGCCGGCGCTCAGGCTATCGCCGAGAACTAACAGCGTGTCCGCCGCCATCACGCGGCAGGTAAACAGGACCAGAAACAGGAAAGGCAAATGCCAGCGGAAAACATACTTGAAGTTCATCATCTTAAGAAGTCCGTCGGTCAGGGAGAGCATCAGCTTTCCATCCTTACCGGAGTTGAGCTGGTTGTCAAACCGGCGCAGACCATCGCCCTGATCGGCGAGTCGGGTTCCGGCAAATCCACGCTGCTGGCGATCCTTGCCGGACTGGACGACGGCAGCGGCGGGGAGGTCTCTCTGCTTGGGCAGCCGCTGCACCGCATGGACGAAGAGGCGAGGGCGCAGCTGCGCGCTAAGCACATCGGCTTTGTCTTTCAGTCCTTTATGCTGATCCCGACCCTGAATGCGCTGGAGAACGTCGAGCTTCCGGCGCTGCTGCGCGGCGAGAGCGACAGCCAAAGCCGGGGCAGCGCCAGAGCGCTGCTGGAGCAGCTGGGGCTGGGCAAGCGCCTGAACCATCTGCCGGCGCAGCTTTCCGGCGGCGAGCAGCAGCGGGTGGCGCTGGCCCGCGCCTTCAACGGGCGCCCGGAGCTGCTGTTTGCCGATGAGCCGACTGGCAACCTCGATCGGCAAACCGGAGATAAAATTGCCGACCTGCTGTTTTCGCTCAATCGCGAACACGGGACGACGCTTATCCTGGTGACGCACGATCCGCTGCTGGCGGCGCGCTGCGACCGGCGGCTGCGGCTGGTTGATGGTCAGCTGCGGGAGGAAGCATGATTGCCCGCTGGTTCTGGCGCGAATGGCGATCGCCGTCGCTGCTGATCGTCTGGCTGGCGCTGAGCCTGGCGGTGGCCTGCGTGCTGGCGCTGGGGTCGATAAGCGATCGCATGGAAAAGGGGCTCAGCCAGCAGAGCCGTGAGTTTATGGCCGGAGACCGGACGCTGCGCAGCTCGCGCGAGGTGCCCGCCGACTGGCTCGCGCAGGCGCGCCGGCTGGGATTAACGGTTGGCGAACAGCTCAGCTTCGCCACCATGACCTTCGCCGGCGATACGCCGCAGCTGGCCGACGTCAAGGCGGTTGATGGTACCTATCCTCTTTACGGGCGTCTGGAAACCCAGCCGCCGGGCTTAAAACCGCAGGCGGGCAGCGTGCTGCTGGCTCCGCGGCTAATGGCGCTGCTGAATTTAAAAACCGGCGATACCATCGACGTCGGTGACGCCACGCTGCGCATTGCCGGGGAGGTGATTCAGGAGCCGGACGCCGGGTTCAATCCTTTCCAGATGGCGCCGCGGCTGATGATGAATACCGCCGATGTGGCAAAGACCGGGGCGGTGCAGCCCGGCAGCCGCGTCTCCTGGCGCTATAAGTTTGCCGGAACCGCGCCGCAGCTGGCGGAGTATGAGCAGTGGCTGCTGCCAAAGCTGGGGACGGAACACCGCTGGATTGGCCTGGAGCAGGATGACAGCGCGCTGGGTAAATCCCTCGAACGCTCGCAGCAGTTCCTGCTGCTCTCGGCGCTGCTCACCCTCCTGCTGGCGGTGGCGGCGGTAGCGGTGGCTATGAGCCACTACTGCCGCAGCCGTTACGATCTGGTGGCGATCCTTAAAACCCTCGGCGCCGGGCGGGCGCAGCTGCGCAAGCTGATCGTCGGGCAGTGGCTGCTGCTGCTGGCGCTGGCGGTCATTACCGGCGGCGCGATGGGGATGGGGCTGGAGAAAGTCCTGCTGGTGATGCTGAAACCGGTTCTCCCGGGCGCGCTGCCGGCCGCCAGCCTTTGGCCGTGGCTGTGGGCGATTGGCGCGATGGTGGTGATTTCGCTGCTGGTGGGCCTGCGTCCCTATCGGCTGCTGCTGGCGACGCTGCCGCTGCGGGTGCTGCGTCAGGACGTGGTGGCTAACGTCTGGCCGCTGAAGGTCTATATTCCGCTGGTCTGCGCGGTGGTGGTTATTCTGCTGGCCTGGCTGATGGGCGGCAGCCCGCTGCTGTGGGCGGTTCTCGCCGGCGCGGTGGTGCTGGCGCTGCTGTGCGGCCTGCTGGGATGGGGGCTACTGTGGCTGCTGAAGCGCGTAACGCTGAAGGCGCTGCCGCTGCGCCTCGCGGTCAACCGGCTGCTGCGCCAGCCGTGGTCGACGCTCAGCCAGCTGGCGGCGTTCTCGCTGTCGTTTATGCTGCTCGCTCTGCTGCTGGTGCTGCGCGGCGATCTGCTGGATCGCTGGCAGCAGCAGCTGCCGCCGGAAAGCCCCAACTACTTTCTGATTAATATTGCCCCGGATCAGGTTGCTCCGGTCAAAGCTTTTCTTGCCGGGCACCAGACGGCGGCGACGGAGTTTTACCCCATCGTCCGCGCGCGCCTGACGCAGATTAACGGTCAGGCGACGGAGGGCAATAAGGACGAAGCGCTGAATCGCGAGCTCAACCTGACCTGGAGCAACGACCGGCCGGATCATAATCCGCTGGTGGCCGGCAGCTGGCCGCCAAAAGCCGGTGAGGTGTCGATCGAAGAGGGGCTGGCGCAGCGGCTGGGGGTTAAGCTCGGCGATAGCGTCACCTTTACCGGCGATACCCAGGACTTCAGCGCTAAGGTCACCAGCGTGCGTAAAGTTGACTGGGAGAGCCTGCGGCCTAACTTCTTCTTTATTTTCCCGCCGAACGCGCTCGACGGACAGCCGCAGAGCTGGCTGACCAGCTTCCGCTGGGATAACGGCAGCGGCATGTTGACGCAGCTGAACCGCGAATTCCCGACCGTCAGCCTGCTGGATATCGGCGCCATTCTGCGTCAGGTGGGTCAGGTTCTGACGCAGGTCAGCCGCGCGCTGGAAGTGATGGTGGTGCTGGTGACCGCCTGCGGTATTTTACTGCTGCTGGCGCAGGTTCAGGTCGGGATGCGCCAGCGCTATCAGGAACTGGTGGTCTGGCGCACGCTGGGGGCCGGAAAATCGCTGCTGCGTACCACGCTGTGGGCGGAGTTTGCCCTGCTGGGGGTGGTTTCCGGGATTGTGGCGGCGATAGGGGCTGAGGTGGCGCTGGCGATGCTGCAAACCAAAGTCTTTGATTTCCCGTGGTCGCCGGACTGGCGGCTGTGGGTGATGCTGCCGCTCTGCGGGGCGCTGCTGCTCTCCCTGTGCGGCGGCTGGCTGGGGCTGCGTTTGTTAAAAGGTAAGGCGCTGTTCCGCCAGTTTAGCCAGTAGTTCAGCGGGCGGATCGTCTGCAGGCCCGGGGTGGAGTATCAGCGCCCCGGGCTTTTTACTGCGTTGCGTATAAGCCTGGCGCCAGGCTACCGCGCGTGGCCGTGGTTCAGCGCGGTCAGCGGTTCATTAATATCAAAAAGTTTGTACTCCACGCTTTCGACGCCCAGCGACTTCAGGCGCGCGGTATGCTTCGTGAGATAGGCGAGCGCCGTCTCCTCATCCGCAAAAAGATAGATGCCTCCTGCCTCGTAGTTTTTTTCGCTTTCGGTCCAAATCTTCCAGATAAAACCCGGCTCCTGGTTGATGGACTCGGCAAGCTCCACCAGCTGACGGGACATCTCGCTGCCAAACGGGCCGTTAAAGGCAAAGTGAAGCTGCAGCAGTTTATTCGACATAACTCCTCCATGGACTCGACGTAGGGTTTGCGTGCGCCGTCGGCAGAGTGGTACTCCCCGGGAGCGCCGTGCATCGGCAACTATACCCACAATCGCTCGGCGACGGCAAAGCGAGCCTCTGCGGGCGCGGGGAGATAGCGCAGGTTAATGACGGTTGAATGACATTCGCGGCGGCTTTTCGTTAACGGCACAAAATGGTAAGTCACTGATTTTTAAGAGCACGAAAGCGTAAAAAAGCGACAACACGGAGTTGGTAATCACGGTTAATATTCACCTTGCAAATATAAGGTTGCTTATTACTCAAGGACAAAGCATGGCACATAAAATAAAAGCGCTGGCGATAACGATCGGCGCAGCGCTGGCAGTCACTTCTTTTGCTTCCCAGGCCGAGATAACGCTGCTGAAACAAGATCCGCAGGCCGGCGATCCGTTAAGCCGTCTGAACTTCACCGTCGGCGGGAGCATTCGTCCGCAGTTCAACATGATGTCCGGCGATGGCGACAAAGGCTCCTATAAGCGTAACGGCTTCGACGGCGGCACTCGTTTCCGCTTCGCCGCTGATTATTATCTGTTCGACGATATTAGCTGGATCAGTTATTACGAACTGGGCGTCAATATTCCGGCGCTGTTCGACTGGGATAATCACTATGCGGAAGGCGCCAATAACACCTCCCGTCGTATGCTCTATACCGGGCTGAAGAGCGATACCTGGGGGACGTTAACCTACGGTCAGCAAAACAGTATTTATTACGATGTAGTGGGCGCCAAAACCGATATCTGGGATTACGACATGGTTGCCCAGGCGCCGGGTAACGGCATCAACGGCGATTACGACGGTTCTTACCGCTCGCGCAATATGCTCAAGTATAAAAAATCGGCCGGTGACGTCGATCTGTATGCTTCTTATCTGTTTGAAGATAATGAGTATTTGCCGGGGAATGGTCTGCGCTATAAGCGTAAAGGCGGGGGCTCCGTTGGCGTGGACTACCACATCATGAAGGACCTGACCTGGGGTACGGCGTGGAACTATACGCGTGCCGAAATGCGCGATCCGTCGAGCGCTGAGAACAAAACCTACAACCAGAATATCCTCGGTACCGCCCTAAGCTGGACGCCGGATAACTGGACCTTCTCCTTCGGCGGCGGCTGGTATCAGAACTTCCTGACCACCAAAAAAGCCGACGTGAATAACTACTTCGCCGGCGATGCCTGGGGTATTGAGTACTTCGCGGGGTATAAAATCCCGGTTGGCCAGTACGCGCTCAAATCCGTTCAGCCGTACTTTATGGGCGACCGCCTGCAATACGTGAACGGGCGTAACTATCAGCGTATTGATAACGGCCTCGGGATCAGCTTCCAGCTCGATTATGGCTTCCGCGTTGACTACGAACACGTCTTTACGTCGAGCACCGATAACCTGGGCGATATGAACCTGGTGCGTCTGCGCTACGATTTCTAAACCGCGACCTCCCGCGCAGCGCGATGCCGAAAATCCCGGCTTGCGCTGCGTTTACGCGGGCTACCGCGCCAGCCAGGAGGCAACGTCCTGCCAGGTTCCGCGAAAAATAATCTTCTCCGCTTTTTTACCCAGCTGATAGCGATACATCGGGTCGTAGTACTCTTTCAATAGCGGAACGAGCCACGCAAAATGCGCGTCGGTGCTCGCCGTACGCAGCTGTTCCGCCAGCGCGTCATCGAGCAGGGCGGTGAGCTGAGCAAAACGCTGGAGCCCCAGGCGACGGCGGATAGCAAACAGGCCGTGGTGCAGATAGGCGCTGTACTCCTGCCAACCCTGCTCTTCACCGTACGCGGCCATAAAGTCGCGGTGCATCCGGTCAAAATACTCCTCCCGCAGCCTCGCCAGGCGGACGTCAAACGGATCCTCCACCACCGCCAGCGGCGACTGCGCCATGCGATCGCGCAGGCATTCCGGCAGATGGTTGGCGCCTATCATATGCCCTTCATCTTCCAGCACCCAGCGGCGCTGGCTGGCCGCTTTTTTCAGCATGGCCACCGCGAGATGGTTTTCAAACGTCGCCTGTGCGTGCTGCTCGCGCAGCGTGCGTCCGAAGGAGGAGCCGCGATGGTGGGCGAGCCCTTCGAGGTCGATTCCGTCAGGCCGCGCGGCAACCAGCTGGGTTTTTCCGTTGCCGGTGCAGCCGCCGATCAGCACTATTGGGCGCTGAACCAGCTCCTGCGTCAGCTGGATGGCCGCCTGGCGCAGCGCCTTATAGCCGCCGACAATCAGCGGGTAATCGATGCCCGATTCGCGCAGCCACTGCTGAACAATGTGCGAGCGCTGGCCGCCGCGGGCGCAGCAAAGATAGCCCTGAGGCGCGCGCAGGCAGGCTTCACGCCACGCCTGCAGGCGCCGGGCGCGAAGGTCGCCATTCACCAGGCGATGGCCTAGCGCCAGGGCGGCCTCTGCCCCCTGACGTTTGTAACAGGTGCCGACGGCGGCGCGTTGTTCATCGTCCATCAGCGGCAGGTTGACTGCTGCGGGGAGCGCGCTTTGGCTGAACTCAACCGGGGCGCGCACGTCAATAAGCGGGGTATCCGCGGCGAGAATGGCGCGGTAATCCGTCCCATTATTCATGGGTCTTCCTTCTGAAGTGAAACCGAGATTTTCTGTAAAGCGAAGGAGGGATTCTACGCGCCTGAAGGCGTGCCGGGGAAGGGGTAACGCGTTTTCCCCGGCACGAAAGGCTTAGCTGAGCTGCGACTGCGCCCAGAAAATACCGCTGGCGTACTCCGGTGGCAGCAGCGGCTTCAACGCTTCGAGCGTGGCGCTCAGGCGATCGGTATCGCTGTCGGTCAGGTTCAGGTGGCCCACTTTGCGGCCCGGACGAACCTCTTTGTCGTACCAGTGCAGGTGCACCAGCGGCAGCTTCAGCCAGTCGTAGTTAAGATCGGTGCCGATCAGGTTGATCATCACCGACGGGCTGTTGACCACCGGCGGCGGCAGCGGCAGGTCGGTAATGGCCCGCAGATGCAGCTCAAACTGGCTGATAGAGGCGCCGTTCTGCGTCCAGTGGCCGCTGTTGTGCACGCGCGGGGCCAGCTCGTTGATCAGCAGACCGTCGGCGGTGACGAAGCACTCCATCGCCATGACCCCGACGTACTGCAGCTCGTCCATAATGGCGGAGAGCATGCCTTCGGCCTGGTCCTGCTGGCGGGCGTTGGCCTGCGGGAAGGCGACGCTGGTGCGCAGAATTCCGTCCTGATGCAGGTTGCGGGTCAGCGGATAGAACACCGTGCTGCCATCCTCGGCGCGGGCACCAACCAGCGACACTTCGCCGGAGAAGTTAATTCCCCGTTCGACAATGCATTCGCCGTAGTTATCGTCGGGCAGCTGCGCGCAGTCGTCTTCACGCAGGCGCCACTGGCCGCGCCCGTCGTAGCCGCCTACGCGACGCTTAACGATAGCCAGCTCGCCGAGGGTCGCGAAAATCTCCGGCCACTGGTTTTTATCCGCCAGCAGCTGCCACGGCGCGGTGGCGAGGCCCAGCCTGTCGAAGAGCTGCTTTTGCGTCAGGCGATCGGCAATGATAGGAAACACGTCGCGGTTAACAAACGCCGGGTGGCGCGCCAGTTCGCGGGTGAGGGCCGTTTCCGGCCAGCGTTCGATTTCAGCGGTGATGACGCTTTGCTGAAACGGCACCGCTTCAGGGTCGGCCTCAAGGCCAACCGGCCACACCGTGATACCCAGCGGCTCTCCGGCCTGGCGCAGCATGCGGCCAAGCTGGCCGTTGCCGAGGATACAAACCTGCTTCATGCCGCACCCCGTGGGTCCGGATTCTCCAGCACTTCATCGGTTTGCGCCTGACGCCATGCGCTCAGGCGCTGGTGCAGTTCGGCGTCGTGCACCGCCAGAATCTGCGCCGCCAGCAGGGCGGCGTTGGCGGCGCCGGCTTTACCGATAGCCAGCGTGCCGACCGGGATCCCGCGCGGCATCTGGACGATAGAGTAGAGGCTGTCAACGCCGCTCAGCGCCGCGCTCTGCACCGGCACGCCGAGCACCGGGACCAGCGTTTTCGCCGCAATCATGCCCGGCAAATGCGCCGCGCCGCCCGCACCGGCAATAATCACCTGATAGCCGTTGCTCTCTGCGCCTTCGGCGAAGCTGAACAGCTTATCGGGAGTACGGTGCGCGGAGACCACTTCAACATGGTACGGAACGTTCAGGGCATCAAAGATTTCTGCGGTAAACTGCATGGTAGCCCAGTCGCTTTTGGACCCCATCACGATGGCGATACGCGCCGAATTATTGCGGGAAGACATGCGTCTTAAAACTCCTGTGGGTGTGCTTCACACTGCTTTAGAGGCCACAGAGAATAACACGATAAACGGGCGAGGAAAACGGTTGCGTAGGCCGATTGCGGCGGAAAATAGCGCGATAATTAAAACGGGAAAGGGATCAGTTCAACGTCGTCTTTGGTGACCTTCACCATCGAGCCTTCGCTGTGCCACGCGCCGAGGACCACGCGAAAGGCCGGCATGCCGTTTGCTTCTATTTGGTGGATGGCCGGGCGATGGGTATGACCGTGGATCAGCCACTGAACGTGATGCTTTTCGAGGATTGCTGTAACCGCCTGCGGGTTAACGTCCATGATGTCCATCGACTTACTGCTGTTGGCCGCGGTGCTGTTGGCGCGCATTTTTGCGGCGATGCGGCGGCGTATAAACAGCGGCAGCGCGAGGAAAAGGCGCTGGATCCACGGCGTATGCACCTTGGCGCGAAACGCCAGGTAGCCGGCATCGTCGGTGCAGAGGGTGTCGCCATGCATAATTAAAACGCGGCGGCCGTAGAGATCGAGCACGTTTTCTTCCGTCAGCAGCGTCATGCCGCAGGCGCGGGCAAAGCGCTGGCCGATAAGAAAATCGCGGTTGCCGTGGACGAAAAAGCAGGGGACGCCGGAGCGGGTCAATGCGCTGAGCGCGGCGGCGATTTGCTGGTGCAGCGGGTTAGGATCGTCATCGCCGATCCAGGCTTCGAACAGATCGCCAAGGATATAGAGCGCGTCCGCCTCGCGGGCCTCTTCGCGTAAAAAGCGGAGAAAACCGGCGACGGTCGCCGGTTCTTCGGTTTGCAGATGCAGGTCTGCAATAAAAAGTGTCGCCACGAATTATTCGCTGACGGTGACGCTTTTGATCACAACATCTTCTTTCGGCACATCCTGATGCATGCCGCTGCGGCCGGTAGAAACCGCTTTGATTTTGTCGACTACGTCCATGCCTTCAACGACTTCAGCAAATACGCAGTAGCCCCAACCCTGCAGGTTTTCACCAGAGAAGTTCAGGAAGTCGTTATCAGCAACGTTGATGAAGAACTGCGCGGTGGCGGAGTGAGGCGCCTGAGTACGGGCCATCGCCAGAGTACCGCGGGTGTTTTTCAGGCCGTTGTTGGCTTCGTTCTGGATCGGAGACTTGGTTGTTTTCTGCTCCATGCCCGGCTCAAAACCGCCGCCCTGGATCATAAAACCGTTGATAACACGGTGGAAAATGGTGTTGTTGTAGAAACCTTCGCGGCAGTAGTCCAGGAAGTTTTTAACTGTTTCCGGCGCTTTGTCGTCAAAGGTTTTGATTACGATATCGCCATGATTAGTGTGGAAAGTAACCATTTTTGCATCCTGTTCCGATGATTGTGGTGCTTGAACCCAATGTTGGGCGTGACATAGGGGGCTGTTATAGCATAACCGCGGGGTTGGATCACCTTGCATTGTGTGCTGCTTCGGGGTTGAATTCAGGTTAGAATATGCGGCTTATCACTACACACGTTTACACGGAATCTTCGATGTTAAAAATTTTTAATACACTGACGCGCCAAAAAGAAGAGTTTAAACCTATTCATGCCGGGGAAGTTGGCATGTACGTGTGTGGTATCACCGTTTACGATCTCTGTCACATCGGTCACGGCCGGACTTTTGTCTCTTTTGACGTGGTAGCCCGCTACCTGCGCTTTCTCGGCTATAAGCTGAAGTATGTACGCAACATCACCGATATTGACGACAAAATCATTAAGCGTGCTAATGAGAACGGCGAAAACTTCGTGGCGCTGGTCGATCGCATGATTGGCGAAATGCACAAAGATTTTGATGCGCTGAATATTTTGCGCCCGGACCTCGAGCCGCGCGCGACGCACCATATTCCGGAAATTATTGAAATCACCGAACAGCTGATCGCCCGCGATCACGCCTACGTGGCGGACAACGGCGACGTGATGTTCTCGGTTCCGACCGATCCGAACTACGGCCAGCTGTCGCGCCAGGATCTGGAGCAGCTGCAGGCCGGCGCTCGCGTTGACGTGGTTGACGTTAAGCGCAACCCGATGGACTTCGTGCTGTGGAAGATGTCGAAAGAGGGCGAGCCGAGCTGGCCGTCGCCGTGGGGCGCCGGGCGTCCGGGCTGGCACATCGAATGTTCGGCGATGAACTGCAAGCAGCTGGGCAACCATTTTGATATTCACGGCGGCGGTTCGGATCTGATGTTCCCGCATCACGAAAACGAAATCGCGCAGTCCACCTGTGCGCACGACGGCGAATACGTGAACTACTGGATGCACTCCGGCATGGTAATGATTGACCGCGAAAAGATGTCGAAGTCGCTGGGCAACTTCTTTACCGTGCGCGACGTGCTGAAGTACTACGATGCCGAAACCATCCGCTACTTCCTGATGTCCGGCCACTATCGTAGCCAGCTGAACTACAGCGAAGAGAACCTGAAGCAGGCGCGTTCTGCGCTGGAGCGTCTGTACACCGCGCTGCGCGGTACCGACGGCGGCGTAGCTCCTGCCGGCGGCGAGGCGTTTGAAGCGCGCTTTGTGGAAGCGATGGACGACGACTTCAACACTCCGGAAGCCTATTCGGTGCTGTTCGATATGGCGCGCGAAGTGAACCGGCTGAAAACCGAAGACGCGCAGGCGGCAAGCGCGCTGGCGGCGCATATGCGCAAGCTCTCCGGCGTGCTGGGCCTGCTGGAGCAGGAGCCGGACGCGTTCCTGCAGAGCGGGGCGCAGGCTGACGACGGCGAAGTGGCAGAAATTGAATCCCTGATCCAGCAGCGTCTCGACGCGCGTAAAGCCAGGGACTGGGCCGCTGCGGACGCCGCGCGTGACCGTCTCAACGAAATGGGCATCGTGCTGGAAGATGGCGCTCAGGGCACCACCTGGCGTCGCAAGTAGCCTCAAGCCTGATCCCCGGGCGAGACGCCTGGGGCAGCGAAGCCTTTAGCGAAATAAAAATGCCGGACCTTAAGGGCCCGGCATTTTTTTATTCAGCGACGGCGGTCAGGCGGTCACGGTGATGCTCTGACCTGCAAAGCTGACCGTCTGGCCGGCAACGATCTTACAGCGCTTGCGGGTTTCAACCGCGCCATCAACTTTCACCAGACCGTCGGCAATCACGATTTTTGCCTGCGCGCCGCTTTCGCTCCAGCCTTCGAGCTTCAGCAGATCGCACAGCTCAACGTGCGGGTGTTTACCCAGAGAAAAAGTCGCCATCTTAGGCCTCCTGAATGTCGTGATACTCTTCGCACGCCTGCAGCGTGTTCTGAATGAGGGTGGCTACGGTCATCGGGCCGACGCCGCCGGGAACCGGCGTGATGTATGACGCGCGCGCGGCGGCATCTTCATAGACCACGTCGCCAACCACTTTGCCGCTTTCCAGGCGGTTAATGCCGACATCGACCACAATCGCGCCTTCTTTAATCCATTCGCCCGGAATAAAGCCCGGCTTACCAACCGCGACGATCAGCAGATCGGCATTTTCGACGTGCTGACGCAGGTTTTTGGTGAAGCGGTGGGTCACGGTGGTGGTGCAGCCAGCCAGCAGCAGCTCCATGCTCATCGGACGGCCGACGATGTTAGAGGCGCCGATTACCACGGCGTTCAGGCCGTAGGTGTCGATGTTGTAACGCTCAAGCAGCGTCACGATACCGCGCGGCGTACACGGGCGCAGGCGCGGAGCGCGCTGGCACAGGCGGCCGACGTTGTAGGGATGGAAGCCATCGACGTCTTTGTCCGGCGCGATGCGTTCCAGCACTTTCACATTATCGATCCCGGCAGGCAGCGGCAGCTGCACCAGGATACCGTCGATAGCCGAATCGGCATTCAGCGTGTCGATAAGCTCCAGCAGCTCCGCTTCGCTGGTGGTTTCCGGGAGATCGTATGAGCGGGAGATGAACCCCACCTCTTCACACGCCTTGCGCTTGCTGCCGACATAAATCTGCGATGCCGGGTTGCTGCCAACCAGCACGACGGCTAACCCTGGGGCGCGTTTTCCGGCCGCTGTGCGCGCCTTCACTTTTTCCGCGACTTCAGAGCGCACCTGCTGCGCAATCGTTTTACCGTCAATAATTTTTGCTGCCATCAGAGAGAGGATTCCATCTGTATCTTAACGAAAGGGGGTTGCTGATATTTTGTCAGAAGCCAGCCTCTCTGTCAGTCCTCGTTTGATTTTTTATCGCTTTTCGGCGCGCGGAGGGGCGATAAGTCCCGCCGTTGCGGCGCGATTAAGATGCATAGCCGGCGAACCGGCGGGCATTTAAGCCGATGTTATGCGGGGAAATGACGACGCGGATTGGATAATCCTTATGCGTCGCCTGGTGCATAAGTAGGCAAGTGGGCCGTAGAAAACAGTTTGATGGCAAAATGCATTGACTCATCAGGCATGCACCGTATAATTCCCGGCGATTGCACATCATGAAGCTCCCGCTTCTCAGTGCGCCCTTAGCTCAGTTGGATAGAGCAACGGCCTTCTAAGCCGTAGGTCACAGGTTCGAGCCCTGTAGGGCGTACCATTTCAGTACGATTTAAAAGTCAGCAACGGTTAATTGTGACGTATCTTTCAATATACCTCTTGCCAGAGCAAGCTTACGATTAAGAAACTTGTCCAGCGTCTCTTCAAAAGTCATAACTCACTATCATGGCCCATAGGGTAGCCGGTAATAAAATAAGCATATTCTTATAATCGAATGTATAGAGTGTTATACACATCGCAAGAGTATTGATTCTGCGCATATCTAATAAATTTAAATACCTTGATATGGGGCATTCATAAAATTTATGATTAAAGTCCATCGTTTACGTTATTTTATTTTTATTCGGAATCTGAGTGCAGCCCACTTATCATAATATCGTCATGTTTACAGCGGGTTCGCATAGCAGCCGTATCCAGCACAGTGAGCACGGGCGAGCCTGGATGATATCGATTTTGAAATGCCACTGCTCCACTGCGATGAAATTAACGTTGGCTACCTTTTGAAACTGTTGGCAGGTATTCAGGTAATACCGCCGAAAGAGCTGCTGGAGTAGAAGAAAAAATCATGGATATCGTTGACAGCAATATCACGATGCGCAGAAAAGTGAGCTGATTGAAAACTTTATTGAAGAAAATCTGCTACACGTCACCAATGATTAAGCTGTCACTCAGACATTTGAAACCTATGTTGAGCGCGAAAAAAGTAGAGCCATTTCAGTACGATGTGAAAAAGAACGACTGGATGCCATTAAGCTCACAGGACTACAGGAAAATTGCATTTTCACCGATGTATTCACGCGAAAAGATCGGGTAGCCGAAATCCTCACCAGGCAACCTAAAATTCTGGAACGTAAAACGGTCCGCACACGTGACTATGAGCGAGTACGTGGCATGATTGATACATTTTTTGATGGAATGCGCGGGTTTTAATAGTTTCAGACAATGAATACTGCAGAGGGATTTTCATGAACGAGATAGATATCCAGGGGGATGAGACTCTGGTTACACTGTTGCTGAACGCGGATAAGGGTGATATTGATCTGCTGATCGATTACATCACCAACTCTGGCAAGTTTGGTTTTTCAATATCAGACAGCGTTAAAACCGTATTGCAGGACGCCAAGCGCCACGATGTGCCCGATGAAGAAACTCTGCGCCTGCTGGTGCGGGAGTTGCAGCATTTTGGTGGCAATACGTTCGTGAATCTGTTTCGTCGCAACGGTGTCGGTTATAGCGAAATTGTGGATGACGTTGCCAGCCATCTGAAGATTAAAGCCCCAACCTCTACTACTGTAGAAGAAAAAGAAGCGCTGATCATTGACTGTGTCTTTACCTCATCATGGAAAAAAATGTCGGATGATGAACGCAGCCAGATTCTGCATGATATGGGCATAAGCCCATCAGCCAGAATGGATATGCCTGTCTGGCAGAAAGCAGCATTAGTTGCCAATGGCCTTGCCCAAACTACAGCAGGCAAAGCCCTGCCATTAATTGCAGGGCTCGGGATCGGGCGTGTTTTAGGAGTTCTGACGGGGCCGGTTGGTCTGGCTATTACCGGTCTGTATACAGCCTATGATATCTCGAACCCAGCATTTCGAGTAACCCTGCCCTGCGTGGTGCAGATTGCCTGGATTCGTTCAAAAAATTCCCGCTTGTTTCGACTTACCGCTCAACCATCACCAGTCACGATGCCTGCTCTCACATACGATCAACGCTGGGGTTTTGGGCAGGATATTAACCAACCTGCTCTTACGGTTTCGACAATTCCACCTTCGGAACTTATTAGCACGGACGGGATGCGGGAACAGGATATTACAGGTATTTCACACCTGAGTCCGCTGTTGCAAACGTTGCCCTCACTGGCTACCTCTGCACACATTGCCAAGCATCAATATATGGAGGTCGTTATTAATGGCTCTTTGGCGAGTGTAAAAGATGGCCCTGGTTTTCGTGGATTCAGCCTGGGAGAAAAAGGTATTAAGGAACATGCCGTTCTGCTTAATCCTGACAAACTCAATCAACTTGTTAATGCCGGTATGTTGTTGAATGTTGCTTCTGCTGTGTTGGCGCAAAAACATCTGGCAGATATCAGCAAGAAATTAACGGAAATTGTTGACGCGGTGCGTGAGATTTCTGCGTTCCAGAACAGTGCACGTAAGTCAGAGATCATTGGAGCCATACACTATCTGCAACAAATTACGCCCACGGTGCTGGAGGGACAATGCTCACCCGCAATACGCCAAAAACTGGAGGATATTGAAGTCCAGTTTTCCGCCCTGCAGGAGCACTTACTGACTGATATTACTGCTGCTGGCGACAAAGTGTCAGCGCTTAAAGACCGTGGACTCTTTGGCAGTACAGAAATTACGAACAAGATCCAAACCCAACAAAAGATCCTTGATGAGCGAATCCATGAATGGGGACTGGCAATGAAGGTTCGTGCACAAGCATTGCATCTTCTGACTCATGCCGAAGGTGACACAACACTCGTCAAGCACCGCCATCAAACTATTGTTCATAACTATCAGCAGTTCGCAAGCGTTATTGACAAAGTTGAGCGTCAGTTTCACCAGCGGATACAAGGTATTAGCGCATTGACGGAACAGAGCAATACGACCAATGCCAATAAAGTATTACTGCGGAAATGGGCGACAACAACGTTAATGCAGCAAAAGATGGCTATTGAAGAAGCTCATTTGTCGTTCGGGCAATTCCAACAAGGATTGTTGACTGAGCAACCGCAATCTGCGCGGTTACTGGTAGAAATGCAGGATGGGAAACCGGTGAAGTGTTTTGAATTGACCCCGATTTAAAATGCTTTTATAACAGGCTTGGGGAAACTAATGAAACATATAAATTATTGTTTGAGCGTCTCACTCGGCTAAGGTTTCGGATGTTACTGAACGATACGTTATAAATAACTCTCTCTACTATCGTGGCTTGTTGCTTAACATCGCTGATACTCTAATGGAGCACCCAACTAACGGGTGTTCCTGACGAAATCTTATGAAATTCGCCATCAATATCGCTCAATATAGAAAAGAGCAAGGCGCCATCAGCGATCAATGAATAGTTCTGCGAAAGAACCTGTCCGTTCTTTAGTGTTTTTCCAGTACCAATATTCCGATTCATTTGGTCATAATCCACAGTTATATTCGTGTATCCTGAGAGCCCAGTACTACCCGTCCAGATATATGTCATGTCTTCGCACCAAACCTGGTTTGACTCCGTTACCGCGAATTGCTGCACAAGGTGATTTAGGATAGCGATATGTTCATGACCATCGCATTTATATCAATGAGTGGGTTGCTGACAGCTTACTAGGTCTGGCTTTTTCATCAATCTGTCAACAAGTCATCGTTCTATCCGCAAGCCTCTCGAAGTTGGCATGGTTGCAATGCTTTTGCGCCAGTGGAGCCATGGTTAATGTTATGCAGTCCCAGAGCCTGACTTTGTAATACAATCCGCTTGTCGTCTGGTTTTACGGGACGGTTTTTCAATATTTTAGTTTCCATTTCAATGGTTTGATGTTTCTTATTTAACTCACGTACTTCAATTTTTTCGAGGTAATTGGTGTGGTTTTAGGTGTCTTTCCCTTACACTCAGCACACAGCTGTTTATACCCATTATGCCATTGTAGAAAGTCTAACATTCATAACACTTTCCGCTTCAGCAAAGGCGTAATTTTGATCGACAACAAGCTGAGCGGATTAGCGTTTGAACTCTGTGTGAATTATTTTTCATTATGGCAGCTATAATGTTCTGAGGTGAGCATATCACCTATGTTTAGGTGGCCAAATTCAGCGTAGCATTACAATAAGCGAGGGTACTATTGGTGGTAGGTATTTCGCAGAAAATTTCCGAACACCTCTTAATATTTATGTGTTTTTTATCCTTAGTTACGAAATGGATGTGTCGCTACTACCCTTTTGGCTCTACACACAAGCAAAATCAATAAGGAATTACACAGATGGCTAATTTCAAAGCTGGTGATAGAGTGGTCCATGCCTCGGGGTCTGGGCCCGAAATGATAGTTCTAAGGGCTTTCGATGGATTTGAAGGCTCCGAGATTCAAACACCTATGTGTGAGTGCGAATACTGGAGTGAGGGGCAAGGAAAGTTTATTCGCGAACGTTTTCCTCAAACTTCCTTAAAACTTGTGTCAGTGCCCGACGGCACTTGTTAATAGTTTTGAGTAAAAGCGCCCTTACAGGCGCTTTTTATTGCGAAAGAAATCAAGGGTTTTCGGCCTTCTAAGCCGTAGGTTACAGGTTCGAGCCCTGTAGGGCGTACCATTTAAAATCAATAGCTTACGTCAATTCTAATCCAGCCTGATTTTCTCCTTGTGTCGTATTTGTGTCGTTAGCGCCCAAAATGACGTCAATTTTCCGTGCGTGTTCGGTCAAATAGTTCGCTGCCAGGTGAGCATAACGGCGAATCATCTCGATGCTCTCCCATTTCCCCATTTCCTGTAGAACAGAAAGCGGGACGCCGGACTGAATTAACCCGCTTGCCCAGATGTGCCGGAGGCCATGAAAGCGGAAATCTTCGCTCCCGGACTTCCTCAGGCCTGAACGTCAGGCATGATTATCATCAACCCGCCTGTTTCTTAGCGCGGGCGTCAACGTTGCATCCGGCCGATATTTTGCCGTGGTGTGAACGAATACCCACCTGAAATACTTCCCTATCCGATCCCTTAATACTCTGCATATCGATCTGCTGCCACTCAAGCCCGATTATGTTTGAGCGGCGGTCATCTGCCTGGAATATATTTTCGACATTTTATATAAGTGGCTGTCCGCAGATATATTGATTCTGCGCCTGCTCATTTGAGTTCTCTGATATATATAGCTTCAGATTTGCTATCGCCATAATCTGATTTGCTTGAATAAAGCCACAATAAAAATCTGAAAATTACCGCATTCCTGTTTTTACTGTTTTAATCCCCCCGGGGCTGAGTGTAAGGTAGCCAAAGGTGTAAATAAAAGTCATTAAATACATTCATGGCGTAAATAATAAAAATATACAGGATCAGGGATGAAAGCTTTATATCCGGCGTGGGTATTACTGGCACTCAGTCAGCCCGTTTTGGCAGCCCCATTGTCACCAGCCGATCGCAGCAGCATTGAACAACAGCAGCAGCAATTACTCCTTCACAACCAGCAGCAGCGCGAGTCTCTGGAGCGTGCTGTACCCCTGATCCGCCCCTCTCAACCGGAGCGGCCTGGGCTGACATCCGGGCCTTGTTTCACTATCAACCGCATTGTGCTTGATGGCGCCACCCTTATTGATGCCCGCAAGCAGCGGAATTTACTTGCGCCCTGGCAGGGCCAGTGCCTGGATATGGCGCGAATTAATAAACTCACTAATAGCGTTTCCGACTGGTACATCCGCAGAGGATATATCACCAGCCGCGCTTTCCTCACCGAACAGGATTTACGTTCAGGGGAATTACGCTTAGGTATTCTGGAAGGAAAGCTTGAGAAAATCCGCATAGACGGCGCGCCAGAGCGCGAACTGAACATGGTATTCCCGGGCCTTGAAGGAAAAATACTTAATCTGCGCGATATTGAACAAGGCATGGAGCAGATTAACCGCACGCGCACCACGCCGGTACAAATTGAAATATTACCGGGCACGCAGCAGGGCTGGTCGGTAGTGCATCTTACCGCCACGCCGGAATTTCCCCTTTCGGCCTCCGCGAGCTTCGATAACAGCGGACAAAAAAATACGGGCGTCGGGCAGATTAACGGCGGGCTGAACGGCAACAATTTACTGGGTCTGGCCGACAGCTGGTTCGTCAGCGGCGGGCGCAGCAGCGCGTTTTCGCATGCAAAAGATGCGCAGAATTTTGCGGCGGGCGTCAGCGTGCCCTGGGGCTACAGCCTGCTGGACTACAGCTACAGCTGGAACAACTATCTCAGCACCATCGATAACAACGGCTACTTCTGGCGCTCGAGCGGCGATACCGAAACGCACCGCGTCAATCTGTCGCACGTGCTGTTCCGCAACGGCGATATCAAAACGGGCGTCTCCCTGGGCTTAAGCCATCGCATCAACCGCAACTATCTCGACGATGTCCTGCTGCAAAGCAGCAGCCGTAAGCTCACCAGCCTGCTGTTTGGCCTGAATCACACCCAGAAAATGTTCGGTGGCGTAGCGACGTTTAACCCGACCTTCAGTCGCGGCATGCCGTGGCTCGGTGCTGAAAGCGACGGCAGCAAAAACGGTGATTTACCGAAAGCGCAGTTCCGCAAATGGAGCCTGAACGCCAGCTTCCAGCGTCCGGTGGCTGACAATCTGTGGTGGCTGGCGAGCGCCTATGGGCAATGGTCGCCGGACCGCCTCTACGGCAGCGAACGCATGACCATCGGCGGCGAAAGCTCGGTGCGCGGGTTTAAAGAGCAAACCATTTCCGGCGACAACGGCGCCTGGTGGCGAAACGAGCTCAACCACACCCTGTTCACGCTGCCGGTCATCGGCCAGGTCAGCGCGCTGGCGGCCCTCGACGGCGGCTGGCTGCACTCCGACAGGCTGGATCGCCATTCCGCTGGCACCCTCTGGGGCACGGCCGCCGGGCTCAGCACCGCCAATGGTCACGTTTCCAGCTCGTTCACCGTTGGACTGCCTCTCGTTTACCCGGACTGGCTTGGCCCGGATCACGTCACTGTTTATTACCGCGTTGCCGTCGCATTTTAAGGGATTATTGTCATGAATCAGCAGCCTCCCGTTCGCTTAACTTACCGCCTGCTCAGCTATCTGATGAGTGCCCTGCTCGCGACGCAGCCCTTGCTGCCTGCCGTTGCCGCTACGCTGACGCCAGTGGGTAATACCGCCATGGATAAAGCGGCAAACGGCGTGCCGGTGGTGAACATTGCCACCCCGAACGGGGCCGGGATTTCGCACAACCAGTTTAAAGATTACAACGTTGGCAAAGAGGGGCTGATCCTCAATAACGCCACGGGCAAGCTTAATCAGACGCAGCTTGGCGGGCTGATTAGCGGCAACGCCAGGCTGAAAGCGGGTAAGGAAGCGAAGGGCATCATCAACGAAGTGACCGGCGGTAACCGTTCACAGCTTCAGGGCTACACGGAAGTGGCGGGCCAAGCGGCGAACGTGATGGTCGCCAACCCGTACGGCATCACCTGTAACGGCTGCGGGTTTATCAACACCCCGCAAGCCACCCTGACCACGGGCAAACCCGTCTTTGACGCCAGCGGCAATTTACAGACGCTGGACGTGAAAAAAGGCAGCATCACCATCGAAGGGCAAGGGATTGATGCCAGCAGCAGCGATGCGCTGTCGATCATTTCACGCGCAACCGAAGTGAACGCCGCCATTCATGCGAAGGATTTAAAGGTGGTTGCCGGGGCCAACCGCGTTGGCACCGACGGCAGCGTGCAGGCGCAGCAGGGCGAAGGCAGCGCTCCCACGGTAGCGGTGGATACCGGTGCGCTCGGCGGGATGTACGCCAACCGCATTCATCTGGTGTCCAGCGAGAAAGGCGTCGGGGTTAACCTCGGCGACCTGAATGCCCGCCAGGGAGACATCACCCTGGATGCCGGTGGCAAACTCACCGTTCACAACAGCCTCGCCAGCGGGGCGCTGTCCGCTAAGGGTGAAAGCCTCACCCTGACGGGCGACCACAAATCCGGCGGCAGTATGTCGCTGAACAGCCAGGGCGACATTGCCCTGAGCAACGGCTCGCTGAACAGCGACGGCGACCTGGTACTGAACGCCAACGGCACGATTTCGCACGCCAGTGAAAAGCTGACCGCCGGACGCGATGCGACGTTGACCGCGAAAAACATCAGTCAGGATGCTTCCAGCCAGATTAACGCTGCCCGCGATATCGCGGCTAAAGCCAGCGATACGCTGACAACACAAGGGCAGATGACCGCCGGGCAAAACCTGACGGTGAGCAGTAACACCCTGACGCAGGGCGGCAAGCTGCTGGCGCATAACCGCGCTCAGCTGAATGCCGACACGCTCAATAACAGCGGCTCCGTTCAGGGCGCTTCCCTGAGCGTGGGCAGCGCCACGCTCAGCAACTCGGGATCCCTGCTGAGCGGCGGTAACCTGACGGTTAATACCACCGATTTTACCCAAAGCGGCAGCACCGGCGCGAAGGGCAAAGCGAGCATCACCGCCAGCGGGAAGCTGACCAATACCGGCGCTCTGGTGAGCGACGATGCGCTGGCGCTGAAGGCGCAGGATGTGACGCAGAACGGCGTGCTGTCCGGCGGCAAAGGGCTGACGGTCAACGCGCAGACCCTGACCTCCGGCAAAAATTCGGTGACCCACAGCGACGCCGCCATGACGCTGAATACCGCCACGGCGACGCTCGACGGGGAAACCAGCGCGGGCGGCGATCTAGAGCTTCAGGGCGACAGGCTCACCACGGCGGCGAGTGCCCAGCTCCAGAGTGGCAATAATCTCAGCCTCAGCGCGCGGGAAGCAGCGCTTGCGGGTACGCAGGCGGCACAAAAAACCATGACGGTTAACGCCCGCGAAAAACTCACCCACAGCGGCAAAAGCAGCGCGGCATCACTCAGCCTTAGTGCGCCAGAACTGACCAACAGCGGCGTGCTCGTGGCTTCCACCCTGAACACTCAGTCGCAAACTCTCACCAACAGCGGCCTGATGCAGGGCGACAGCGCCTTGCTGATTGGCACACAAAAGCTGGACAACCAGCAGAACGGCACCCTCTACAGCGCCGCAAATCTGACGCTGGCTATTCCGGATATCCGCAACAGCGGGCTTATCACCAGCGATAACGGTTTAACGCTAAGCGCTGACTCCCTCAGCAATCCAGGCAAAATCATTGCTGACACGCTGAACGTCAAAGCGACCGCGCTGAGCGGCGACGGCCTGTTGCAGGGAACCGGGGCGCTGACCCTTGCCGGGGATACGCTGTCGCAGGGCGCCAACGGGCGCTGGCTGACGGCGGGCGATCTCGCCCTCAACGGCAAAACGCTGAATACCGCCGGGACCACGCAGGGGCAGAACCTCACCGCTCAGGCGGATAGCTGGACGAACAATGGCTCGGTGCTGGCAACCGGCAATCTTAACGCTACGCTGGGCGCCTCTCTGCTCAACAATGGCGACCTGATGAGCCAGGGCAATTTCGGGCTGAACGCGCCCGCGCTGAGTAACCACGGCAGCATTCTCTCGTCAGGCGAAATGTCGCTCGCCGGAACAACCTTCACCAGCGACGGCACGCTTCAGGGCTACACGCTGTCGCTGCGTCACAACAGCATCGACAACAGAGGATCGGTCACTGGCCTGAACGGCCTGGCCCTGAACAGTACGGGTCGGCTTACCAACAGCGGCGATCTGCTGAGCCAGAAATCGCTGACGCTGAGCGCAGGAGACGTGAGCAACAGCGGCCGGCTTCAGGGGCAGAACATCGCCCTGGACGGCAGCAGCCTGACCAACAGCGGCGCTATTCAGAGCGCGCTGGATTTAGCCCTGACCCTGAGCGGCGACGTTATCGCCGCCACCGGCAGCAAAATCACCGCCCTGGGCGACGCCCGGCTGACCGGCAAAGCGCTGAGCAACCAGGGATTAATCAGTGCGAAAACGCTGGAGGTGAAAGGCGATTCGCTCAGCAACGGCGGCGAAATCAGCGGCGTCAACGGCCTGAACGTGACGCTCAGCGGTAACCTGCAACAGCAGGGCAAAATGCTGACCGGCGGGCTGCTTAACGTCAACGCGAAAGACGTCAGCAACAGCGGGCAGCTTCAGGGCGCGGATAGCCAAATCAGCGCCAGCTCGCTCACCAACAGCGGACGCGTGCAGGGCGACAGCGGCCTGACGCTTATCCTGCTTAATGCGCTGACCAACCAGGCCAGCGGCGTGCTGCTCAGCCAGAATGCGTTAAGCCTCACCGCGCCCGTGCTGACCAACGACGGCACCCTTCAGGGCAACGGCAAAACTACGCTCAGCGCGGCAACGCAGGCCCGCAACGGCGGCAAAATTCTCTCCGGTGGCGATCTGAGCTTCACCACGCCGGACTACAGCGGCAGCGGCTGGCTGCAGGCCACTAACCTGATGCTGAACGTGGCGAAGCTTGCCAGTAATGGCACCGTGATGGCGGCGAACCACGCGACGCTCACAGGTAACAGTTTGACCAACGGCGGCACCTTCCAGGCCGCATGGCTGAACGTCAACACGCAGACCATCACCAACAGCGGCACGCTGCTCGGCAATCAGGGTTTGACGTTCAAAGGGAGCAGCCTCAACAGCGCGGGCGGGAAGGTGTTCAGCGGCGGCGATGTGCTTGCCGAAATGGTCTCGCTCAGCGGCGCAGGCCAACTGGTGGCGCTCGGCAACCTGACGCTGAAGCTCACCAACGGCTTGACCACCCAGGGCGTTATCGCCGCGAACAAGCAGCTCTCCATCAGCAGCCAGGGCGATATCACCAACGGAGCCACATTGCAGGGCAACGGCATCACGCTGAACGCTGCGGGCAAGCTGACCAACAACGGCCAGCTGTCCGCAGGCAGCGGCGCCACGGCATTGAGCGGCAGCCAGATTACGATGAACGCCAGCGGCAGCCTGCAGGCAGGCGGCGACGTCAGCCTGACCAGCCGGGGCAATATCACTCTCGACGGCTTTACCGGCACGGCGGGCAGCCTGGCGTTAACGGCGGTCGGGTCGATCGTTAACACCGCCCTGCTGTATGCGGGCAACAACCTCTCGCTGTTTGCCAACAGCATCCAGAACCTGCACGGCGATATGCTGGCGGGCAATAACCTGGTGATGCAGAAAGACGCCAGCGGCACGGCGAACGCCGAGGTGATCAATACCTCCGGCAATATCGAAACCACCCGCGGCGATATCACCATTAAGACCGGGAGGCTTGAAAATTCATATCAACAAATCGAGTTTACCCACTCAAAAAATGATTATCGTGACCAGATACCTGACCTGGATGGCAACTCGATAAAAGTCTGGGCAAACGAAGAGTGGCACCCGGATTATGAGGTGCTGGTGGGCGGTGGGAATTCGGGGCCTGCGCCAAAACTTTATGTCTATATTGATGAAACAACCCGCACAAAGCGTTATCTGATTGAGAGTAACACTGAGAAGGCTATTGCTACAGGCAATGCATCACGGATCATGTCTGCTGGCAAGATAAATATTGAGGCTGATTATCTTTTTAATAATGCATCTTTCATATTAGCGAACGGTGATATCAATCTTCGTGGGAATGTTTTCGAAAATAAGTCATATCAAAATAAAGTTTATGAGATCTGGCAGATATATGAATTTGACTCGGCTGGATTTAATTCAAACTGGGTACCGAAACCAGAGGATATATGGTTCCTGTATACTCTTTCAGATAACGAAGTTAATGAGGTTCAGGGCGAGACTTACAGAGCTGTCATCCAGGCGGGCGGCACGGTTAAGGCCATCTTCACCAGCGATATCAGTAACACCAATACAACCGCTAACGCCGGGCAAATCAGTAACACCATCGTCGCCCCGAACCTGAATACGCCTTCAGCGCAAAGCATCGGCGGCGGCGCAAGCCAGCAGGCGCTTGCAGACGCCGGAACCCAGACCATTACCGCTCCGGACTGGAAAGACAGTACCGCCAGCCAGGCAATTAGCGGCGGCTCGGGGCTGGCGCCAGGCGGTATGGACGGCAACTATCCTCTGCCTTCCGGCAATAACGGCTACTTCGTGCCGTCCACCGATCCGGACAGCCCGTATCTGATCACCGTTAACCCAAAACTCGATGGCCTCGGCCAGCTCGATCCGTCGCTGTTTGGCGATCTGTATAAGCTGCTCGGCATGAACCCTGGCGCAGCGCCACGCGAGACGGGTAGCCAGTACACCGATATGAATCAGTTCCTCGGTTCGTCGTATATGCTGGGCCGCCTCAGCCTGAATCCGGACAAAGACTACCGCTTCCTCGGCGATGCGGCGTTTGATACGCGCTACGTGTCGAACACCGTGCTGAACCAGACCGGGACGCGCTACATCAACGGCCTCGGCTCCGATCTCGACCAGATGCGTTACCTGATGGACAACGCCGCCGATGCGCAAAGTTCGCTTGGCCTGAAGTTTGGCGTCGCGCTGACCGCCGATCAGGTGGCGGCGCTCGACCACAGTATCCTGTGGTATGAAAGTGCCACCATTAACGGCCAGACCGTGATGGTGCCGAAAGTGTACCTGTCGCCAAAAGACGTGACGATGCAGAGCGGCAGCGTGATTAGCGGCAACAACGTGCAGCTGGCGGGCGGCAACGTCACCAACAGCGGCAACGTCACCAACAGCGGCAGCTCGCTGTTGGCGCAGAACGGGCTTGCCATCGACATCAGCAACAGCCTCAGCAACCTCAACGCCGGGCTTATCAAGGCGAGCGGCGCGCTGGACCTGAGCGCGCTGGGCGACATCAACAACATCGGCTCGTCCATCAGCGGCAAAACCGTCCAGCTGGAAAGCACGGGCGGTAGCATTAACAACATCACCCAAACGCAGCAGTGGAGCGTGGGCGACGACAGCCGTCGTGGAAACGTCCACGTCAGCGGCACCGACGTCGGACAAACCGCCTCCATCAGTGCCAGCGATGGCCTTTACATGGATGCGGCAAAAGACATCAACATCACCGGGGCGAAGGTGAGCGCGGGCGGCGACCTCGCGATGGGCGCAGGCAACAACATCAATATCGCCGCCAACCAGATAACCGACAGCAGCAGCCGGTCAGGTTTCCGGGGTCAAAAAGACACCGGTTCGTCATCCACTTCAAACCAGGGCAGCAGCATCACGGCGGGCGGCAACGCGGTGATGCAGGCGGGTAACGACCTGAACGTGACGGCGAGCGCCATCGACGCCGGGAAAACCGCGCAGCTGGTGGCTGACAATGACCTGAACCTGAACGCGGCGGGCAACGGACAAACCAGCCGCACGGGCGGCAGCGAAAGCCATCAGAGCAGCGCAGACAGAACCACCGTTTCAGCGGGCGACAACGTGACGCTGGTAGCCGGGCGGGACGTTACCAGCCAGGCGGCAGGCATCGCGGCGCAAGGGAATGTCGGTATCCAGGCCGGACGTGATGTGAACCTGCTGGCGGAAGAGTCCGTGACCGGCAGCAGCTCACACTCGAAAAAGAAAACCGTTATCGACGGATCCGTGCGCCAGCAGGGCACCGAAATTGCCAGCTCCGGCAACACCGCGATTATCGCCGGACGCGACGTGAACAGCGAAGCCGCGCAGGTGACCGCCAGCGGCGATATCGGCGTGGCGGCAGGCCGGGACGTGAACCTGACCACTGCGACGGAAAGCGACTATCACTACAAGGAAGAGACGAAGACCAAAAAAGGGTTCCTCAGCAAGAAAACGACCCACACCATCGCGGAAGACAGCGCGACCCGTGAAACAGGCACCCTGCTTTCCGGCGATAACGTGACCGTTCAGGCGGGCAACAACCTGCTGGTGAAAGGCTCCTCGGTGGTGGGCGATAACACCGTGGCGCTGGGCGCAGGTAACAACATCGATATCGTGGCGGCCACCAACACCGATTCCTCCTGGCGCTTTAAGGAAGAGAAGAAGAGCGGCCTGATGGGCACCGGCGGTATCGGCATCACCGTCGGCAGCAGCAAATCCACCCACGACCTGCGTGAAGCTGGCACCACGCAAAGCCAGAGCTTCAGCACCGTCGGTTCTACGGGCGGCAACGTGGTTATCGCTGCCGGCAACCAGGCGCACATTGGCGGCGCAGACCTGATTGCCGGGAAGGACATGAGCCTCAGCGGCAGCAGCGTCATTATCGACCCGGGCCACGACAAGCGCACCCGCGATGAAACCTTCGAGCAGAAAAAAAGCGGGCTGACGCTGGCGCTTTCGGGCACCGTCGGCAGCGCAATTAACAATGCCGTCACGTCGGCACAGGACACAAAAGAGGAGAGCGATGGTCGTCTGAAAGCATTGCAGGCGACTAAAACGGTCCTCTCTGGCGTTCAGGCTGGTCAGGCGGCGGACATGGCAAACCTCACGGCCGACCCGAACGCGATGAGCGTCAGCCTCTCGCTGACCACGCAGAAATCCAAATCGCAGCAGCATGCCGAAAGCGATGCGGTGGCGGGCAGCACCCTGAACGCGGGCAACAACCTTTCTATCACCGCAAACGGCAAAAAGGGTGAAGGCGATATCGTGATTGCCGGAAGCCAGCTGAAGGCAGGCGGCGACACGCTGCTGGACGCGAAGAACGACGTCATTCTCAGCGGCGCGGCCAACACCCAACAATCCAGCGGCAAGAACAGCAGCAGCGGCGGCGGTGTCGGCGTAAGTATTGGTGCAGGTAAAGGGGCCGGTATCAGCGTGTTTGCCAACGTCAACGCGGCAAAAGGCAAGGACAAAGGCAACGGTGCCGACTGGACTGAAACCACGATAGACAGCGGCAATACCGTGACCATTAAGAGCGGGAACGACACCGTGCTCAATGGCGCGCAGGTTAACGGCAATAAAATTGTCGCCGATGTGGGCCACGACCTGCTGATGAGCAGCCAGCAGGACACCAACAAATACGACAGCAAGCAGAGCAGCGTGGCGGCGGGCGGCAGCTTCACCTTCGGCAGCATGACGGGCTCCGGCTATATCTCTGCCTCCCAGGACAAGATGAAGAGCCGCTTTGACTCGGTGGCCGAGCAGACCGGGATGTTCGCCGGTGATGGCGGCTTCGATATCACCGTTGGTAATCACACCCAGCTTGATGGTGCGGTTATCGCTTCCACGGCCACGGCGGATAAAAACAGCCTGGATACCGGGACGCTGGGCTTCACGGATATCCATAACGAAGCGGATTTCAAAACCCAGCACACCGGCATCAGCATCAGCGGCGCGGGCAGCTTCGGTGACCAGTTCAAGGGCAACATGCCGGGCGGGATGATTGCGGTGGCGGGCAACAAAGGCCATGCCGAAGGCACAACTCAGGCCGCTGTGGCTGATGGCACCATCACCATCCGCGACAAGGGCAATCAGAAACAGGATGTCGCTGATCTCAGCCGCGATACAGAGCACGCCAACGACAGCATCAGCCCGATCTTCGACAAAGAGAAAGAGCAGAACCGCCTGAAGGAAATCGGGATGATCAGCGATATCGGCGGCCAGGTGGCAGATATCGCCCGGACGCAGGGGGAGCTGAATGCGCTGAAGGCTGCGCAGGATAAATACGGGCCTCTTCCTGCGGATGCGACGGAAGAGCAGCGGCAGGCATATCTGGCGAAACTGCGTGACACGCCGGAATACAAAAAAGAGCAGGAAAAATATGGCACCGGTAGCGATATCCAGCGCGGCATCCAGGCTGCAACGGCAGCGCTTCAGGGCCTGGCGGGCGGCAATTTAGCGGGTGCACTGGCGGGGGCTTCGGCACCGGAGCTGGCAAACATCATCGGCCATCATGCGGGTATCGATGATAACGCGGCTGCAAAAGCTATCGCTCATGCCATTCTCGGTGGTGTAACGGCGGCACTTCAGGGTAACAGCGCCGCAGCCGGGGCGGCAGGTGCGGCGAGCGGGGAACTTATTGCAGGTGCCATCGCGAAAGCGCTGTATCCGGATGTGAAAGATCTGTCGACGCTGACAAAAGATCAGAAGCAAACTTTGAGCACGCTGGCGAGTATCTCGTCCGGTATGGCGGGTGGACTTGTAGGCGGGAATACCGCGGGTGTGGCTGCTGGAGCTTCGGCTGGGAAGAATGCTGTTGAAAACAACCTTGTGGCGGGTAGTGAGGATGCTCAGGCTACATGGATAAGGCAGCATGGTATTGATATGGCGAGTTGTTCCGATAATCCGTCAGGCGCCGCATGCCAGAAAGCGAAAAATGAAAGAGATGCTGTAGCAATGGCTCTTGCTACTGGTGGAACAGCTTCGCTTTCAGCGGAGGCCTTGGCTATGTGGGGGCTTGGTGCAGGAATGAATGCAGGAGTTCAGTATGCGGGAAGTGGAGAAATCAATCCTGTGAACTCTGTAGTAGCCGGCTGGGTGAATGTTGTTACGATGGGTAATGGCTGGAAAGGAACCGTTGCTTGGAATGCTGCTGGTGGTGCTCTCGCCAACCAGATAAATGGTGACAATCCACTCACAGGAGCCATAACTAATGGGGCTGGTGCTTGGATGGGATACGGTATTGGTAATTATGTCGTCAAGCCCGTTGTAAATACTGCGGGCAAGTGGGTCACGAATGGCTGGGATCCGAAGTTTAATCCTGATCTGTTGAAGTATGCGGAGATCAAAGGGCAAATGGGGATCTCAAAAGAGATGCAACCGAGCAGAATTCCAGGTGCGATGGGAGATGTCGGAGGTGGAGCTGTCTCTGAATTCGGTGGAACGGCTATCCAGAATAAATTAGATAAAATGGCAGAAAAAAAATGAAATGGCTGATGTTTTTGGTGATTGTGATCTGTGTCTCAATCATAGGGATTTTTGCCACACTGGCGTTGTTTTACTTTTCAATAGAGGTATTTTTCTATTTCTTTGGTGGAATTCCGATATCTCTGGATATTGAACAATTCAAGAAGATCCTAAAAATTAGTATAGCTGGGGGGAGTGTTTTTGGCGGTGGGGTGGTTTTGTTTAGGCTGTTTAAAGTTAAAGGTTTTTAGCTTCATGCTAACAGGAAAACACCCGCCCTATTTGGGCGGGTGTTTTTTTGCAAACTCAAAATTTTTCCAGTTCCACTCGAGCAATCACGCCCTGCAGAAATGCCATAACGTGCTGCTGCTCAGATTCTGGTAATTCTTTGGCTTTATTGAATACTTGTATTAGCGGAGTGACGGTTGGGCGAGCAGTAATAACCAGGCAACCCGGCATCACCCGAACATCTAATTTTGTGCCAGTGGTAAACCCGGCTTCTTCCATCCAGGTGCCGTTCAGGCGGAGGCTGGCGCTGCGGGTGTAACGTTTTGTTCTGTTGGTTTTACGAGAGTAATGACGAACGCTGACGTAGCTGACCGTCATATCCCTTAATACTTTGGTTTCTGCTTTTTTAGGCAAGCTGCGATCGTTATTTTTGCGTACTGGCTCGTGTTTTTCTGTATTACCTGCCAAAAATTTCGAATGTGTTTTGGCAATAGTGTTTCCTGGCTTAGAATCAGTGTCAGCCATATTCAACTCCTTTATAGTTGCTTGTGGTCAGCGGCATGGAAGTGCTTTGAACACTTTCATGCCGCGCTCTTTAATAATCAGAACTTTCTCTTTTATCGATTTTCCTGTTGCGGTCTTTCGGTTGCTTTGCTGCGGCCATTATACAGTGCTGAATAAAAGATCAGTACTGTATGAAAGAACAAATCTAATATCTTCTAGGCCGATTCAGGAAATATTACTGATTAATGTAACGTTGCATTCTTAGCTGTTTCTGTAAAAACGTTCTTTAATTCTAAACAGCAACTACCCCCTGCCCAACAGCGGCAGTTAGCTGCTGGCGCAGAACGGTCTTGCCATCTACAGCAGCAACAGCCTCAGCAACCTTAACGCCGGGCTTATCAAAGCGGGCTATGACAGCCGTCGCGGAAACGTCCACGTAGCGGCACCGACGTTGGGCAAATCGCCTCCATCAGCGCCAGCGATGGTCTGTATATGGCGGCGGCAAACGACATCAACATCACCGGCGCGAAGGTGAAAACGGGCGGCGACCTGGCGATGGGGGGAGGCAATAATATCAACATCGCCGCTAATCAGAAAGCCGACAGCACCAGCCCGATCTTCGACAAGGAGAAAGAGCAGAAACGCCTGAAGGAAATCGGGATGATCAGCGATATCGGCGGCCAGGTGGCAGATATCGCCCGGACGCAGGGGGAGCTGAGCGCCATTAAAACGGCCAAAGAGCGCATGAACAGCGTGACGCCTGAAGACCGTGACGCTGCCAAAACACAGTGGGAGAAGGCAAATCCGGGCAAAACACCAAAACCGGAAGATATCAGCAATCAGATTTATCAGAACTACTACAACGAAGCCTTTAACGCGACAGGTATTGGCTCCGGTGGCGCAGTTCAACGTGGTATCCAGGCCGCGACGGCAGCACTTCAGGGCCTGGCTGGCGGCAATATCGCTGGTGCACTGGCAGGGGCTTCGGCACCGGAGCTGGCAAACTTCATTGGGCACAATGCCGGAATTAATGATAACGATGCAGCGAAAGCTATTGCTCATGCCATTCTCGGCGGCGTGACGGCAGCTCTTCAGGGTAACAACGCTGCGGCTGGTGCTGAGGGTGGAGCATCAGGTGAACTTATCGCAGGCGCAATAGCGAAGGTGTTATATCCAGATGTGAAAGACCTGTCGAAGCTGACTGAAGATCAGAAGCAGACACTGAGCACGCTGGCAAGTATCTCTTCAGGTATGGCGGGCGCTATCGTTGGCGGGAATACTGCAGGAGCAGCTACAGGGGCTGTCGCCGGTAAGAATGCAGTTGAGAATAACTCGCTTGCCGGGGATCAGGCTCGTGAAACAGCGAAAAAGGCTGCAGAATCTCTAAAAAATCAGGTCAGGGAAACTTTGGGTGAGGGGGCAACATCCGCTATAGCAAATGGCATTATCAATGCCCTGACTGATACAGGTGATTCGGCATTAGGTGGCGTCGATTATGCTGCTGTTGCTGCAATGGCGCTGGCTGCATGCGCAGCAGGAGACAGCTATTGCAGCAGAGCAATGAGCGACCTGGCTGGGAAGAATCAGGCTGTAGCGGATAGCGTTGAAGCCCTGATGAGCAGTGACACTTGGTCAGCTATTTCAGATACGGTAAAACAGGCTTCAACTGGAGATCAGGCTGCACTTGAAGCGACAGGCGGAATGCTGGCCGGGATTATATTACCTGGTAAGAAAATACCCGCTGTAGGGAAATTGGTTGATCCAACTATCAAAATTGCTACAGGGAATACTGTAGGTGCTTTTGAAGCAAGCCTTTCCAGGCTTCCACCGGGAGAACGAGTGGCTCTTGTAAAAGAAACGGTTAATAAAGTTGTCGTTGAACAGGGTATGGTGAAGGACAACAAGCTGACCAAACTAAATAATCGAGATGTCTATCGAGGAGCAGATGGTAATTTATATGCACTTGATACTCAGCACGGGCGGTTTGAGGTTGTGTCATCAAAAGGTAAGTATTTAGGTGAGGTTGATTTTCCTATGCAAGTAAGAAAACCAGCTGATCCATCTGGAGGTCATAATTTGAAGGTAAGGTAATGAAACTCATTAATTACAAAGAAAAAGGCATATCGAGAGGAACGGTCTTTAGGCTACCTGCGACTTGGCCATATGAAGAATGGGTCGATTTTATGTTATTTGAAACTCAAGATGACGAACGACCATATGGTTTAATCGTTTCATCTGGTTATAAAGCAGGGCTTTTTTTAATCAAGTTACCTATTGAAAGTATCTCAGATGAAGGGCACGGGTTAAGCACAGAATGGGTTATTGCTAATTGGGAAAAATGGATTTATCCGGAATGCGATGTTAGTGATGTCTACTTAATCGATGGATATGTGGCCACTGAACAGGCTTAAACTAGATAATTGAGATGTAAAACGAACCATAAACAATACGGACAACAATCCCGCCCTATTTGGGCGGGTAGTTTTTCGCAAACTCAAAATTTATCCAGTTCCACTCGAGCAAGCACGCCTTGCAGAAAGGCCATAACGTGCTGCTGCTCAGATTCGGGTAATTCTTTGGCTTTATTGAATACTTGCATTAGCGGAGTGACGGTTGGGCGAGCAGTGATTACCAGGCAACCCGGCATTACCCGAACATCTAATTTTGTGCCTGTGGTAAACCCGGCTTCCTCCATCCAGATGCCGTTCAGACGCAGGCTGGCGCTTCGTGAATAACGTTTGGTTCTGTTGGTTTTGCGATCGTAATGACGAATGCTGACGTAGCTGACCGTCACATCCCTTAATACTTTGGGTTCTGCTTTTTCAGGCAAGCTGCGATCGTTATTTTTTGCGTACTGTCTCGTGTTTTTCTGTATTACTTGTCAAAAATTTAGAATGTGTTTTGGCAATAGTTTTTACTGGCTTAGAATCAGTGTCAGCCATATTCAACTCCTTGATAGTTGCTTGTGGTCAGTGGTATGGAAGTGCTTTGAACACTTTCATGTCGCGCTCTTTAATAATCAGAGATTTCTATTTTATCATTTTTCATGTTTCGGTCTTTTGGTTGTTTTTCTGCAACCATCATACCTTGCTGAATAAAAACACAGCACTGACTTAATAAATAAAGTTAATATCTGCGAGACCACTTCAGGAAATATTACTGCTTAATGTAAAGTTGCATTTTTAGTGCTTTCTGTAAGGGCGGTAACGCGGTGATGCAGGGGGCAACGACCTGAACGTCACGGCCTGCGCCATTGACGCAGGTAAAACCGCACAGCTGGTGGCGGGCAATGACCTGAACCTGAACGCGGCGGGCGCCGGGCAGACCAGCCGCACGGGCGGCAGCGAAGCCATCAGAGCAGTGCCGACAGAACCACGATTTCAGCGGACGACAACCTGACGCTGGCCGCCGGGTGGGACGTTACCAGCCAGGCAGCAGGCACGGCCATTAACCGACAGGATTGCCGGTCATTTAAATGATTCTCGAGCCGCGGCTATTCATCCCTGAGGCTCGGATCAAACGCTTAATCTCAGCTTCTGCTGCTGATTATCTTTCCACCGTTGGCGGTCGGAAACACCCGAGCGCAGAGGAAATCGACCAGCGCCCGAACCTTCGGCGAGGGGTGCCTGCTGGCGGGCCAGAGCACGTGGAAGACGCCGGCGCGTTCCACCCGATCGGCCAGAACGGCGAGCAGCCGGCCATCCGCCAGCGGTTCCGCAATCGCGAATTCCGGCAGATAGGCGATCCCCAGACCTTGCAGAGCAAAGCACACTCGCGTCTCAATGTTGTTGCAGATCATTGAGGTAGGGAGCTGCAGCTCGGGGTCTCCGGACGCCAGCCGTAGCGCCCACGGCTCCAGTTTGCCGCTGTTGGGAAAGCGGTAGTGCAGGCAGGTATGCTCCAGCAGATCGGCCGGCGCCGTAGGGAGACCGCGCTGCGCCAGGTAATCGGGCGAGGCGACCAGCATCGAGCGGAAGGTGCCCAGCCTGCGCGCCGACAGGCGCGAGTCCGTCGGGTGCCCCGTTCTGACCACCACGTCGAAGCCTTCTTCAATCACGTCGACCAGCCGGTCCGTGAAGTCCAGATCCAACTCGATAGCCGGATATTCGCGCATGAACTCGCCGAGCACCGGCAGCACCAGCGAGCTGACCAGGGGCAGGCTGACCCGTAACCGGCCGCGCGGCGCTGCCGTTGCCTGCGATAGCTCCAGCTCCGCCGCCTCGATCTCGGCAAGAATGCGCCGGCTGCGCTCCAGGAACAGCGTGCCCTCGGCCGTCAGCGTCACGCTGCGGGTGCTGCGGTGAAACAGGCGCACGCCAAGCTTCTCTTCCAGCCTCGCCACGCTCTTGCCGATGGCCGATGCCGAAACGCCAAGCAGCCGGCTGGCCGCGACGAAGCTGCGCGTTTCGGCGACCCGTACGAACACCACGAAACCGTTAAGGTTGTCCACTTCACTCCTCCATTGCGGACATATAGTTCCGCTAAGACAGGAACTGTACCCTACTTTTTCTTTAATAGCCGCGTTTCTATCATGGCGGGAACGTTCACTGATGAAAGGAATTTCCCATGTCGGTTCCCGCATTTTCGCTACACACAGGCGTTGCGCCTGCGCAACTCTCCGCCCGAGTTCAGGCCGCCGTTCAACGGGCGCTGGACGAACGGCGTCTGGTCGGCGCCGTGGTCCTGGTGGCCCGCGACGGCGCGCTTATTCACCGCCAGGCCGCCGGCTGGGCCGATCGTGAAAGCGGTCGGACGATGGCCGCGGATGCGGTCTTCCGTCTGGCATCGGTAAGCAAGCCTATCGTCTCAACGGCGGCGCTGGTGCTGGTGGCGCAGGGAAGGCTCAGCCTGGACGACAGCCTCGAGCGCTGGTTGCCTGAGTTCAGGCCGCTGCTGCCTGACGGCCAGCCTGCGCGGATCGCCGTACGGCAACTCCTCAGCCATACGGCCGGGCTGGGCTACCGATTCTTCGAGGCCGATGCCAACGGCCCCTATGCGCGGGCCGGCGTATCGGACGGCATGGATGCGTCCGGTATCAGCCTGGCGGAGAACCTGCGCCGCATCGCCAGCGTGCCGCTGCTGTACGAGCCTGGCACGGGCTGGGGCTACTCGCTGGCGACCGACGTGCTGGGCGCCTTGATCGAGCGGGTGCAGGGCGAACCGCTTGACGCAGCCGTGCGCCAGCTGGTGACCGGCCCGTTGGGCATGGCCGATACCGGCTTTATCGCGCGGGATGCGCAGCGCGTGGCGACCGCCTACGTGAACGATACGCCTCAGCCGCATCCGCTGGCGGAAGGTGAAATCGTTTCGCCCTTCGAGGGGGCGGTTGGCATTCCCTACAGCCCTGCGCGCATCTTCGACCCGCAGGCGTTTCCCTCGGGCGGTGCGGGCATGGCGGGAACCGCCGAAGACTTCCTGCGCCTGCTGGAGGCCCTGCGTCAGGGCGGCGGCGCGATCCTGCCGGATGAGTTGATTGCGGAAATGGCGCGGGATCGGGCGGAGAATCTGGAGCTGCCCAATGCGCCGGGCTGCGGCTTCGGGCTCGGTTTTTCGGTTCTGCGCGATCGGACGCTGGCCGCTTCGCCTGAATCAGAAGGCACCTGGCGCTGGGGAGGCGCCTACGGCCACTCGTGGTTCGTGGATCGGGCGCGCGGGCTGAGCGTCGTCGCTTTCACGAACACCTTATACGAAGGGATGTCGGGCCGCTTTGTCGGCGATCTGCGCGATGCGGTCTACGGCGCCCTGGAGGCTGAACGATGAATTCGGCAACCGCGCATCGCATGCCCGTCGCGTCGCTGCTGGCGCTCGCGATGGCGGCTTTCATCACCATTCTGACCGAAGCGCTGCCGGCCGGCCTGCTGCCCCAGATGGCGCAAGGCCTGGCCGTCTCCGAGGCGTGGGTCGGCCAGACGGTTACTGTCTATGCCATCGGTTCTCTGGTGGCCGCCATTCCGCTGACCGCCGCCACTCAAGGAGTCCGTCGCCGGCCGCTGCTGCTGGCCGCCATTGGCGGATTCGCCATCGCCAACACGGTCACGACGCTCTCCGCCAGCTATGCGCTGACGCTAGCGGCGCGCTTCGTGGCGGGCGTTTCGGCGGGCCTGCTGTGGGCTCTGCTGGCCGGCTACGCGGCGCGGATGGTGCCGGAGCATCAGAAGGGGCGCGCCATCGCTATCGCCATGGTGGGCACGCCGCTGGCGCTTTCTCTGGGCGTGCCTGCCGGTACGTTGCTCGGCAATCTGCTGGGATGGCGGATGTGTTTTGGCATCATCAGCCTGCTGGCGCTACTGCTGATGGGCTGGGTGAGGCTGAAAGTGCCGGACTTCGCCGGGCAGCCGACGGACAAGCGGTTGTCGCTGCGGCAGGTGTTCATCCTGCCGGGGATCCGCCCGGTGCTGTTCGTGGTGCTGGCCTTCGTGCTGGCGCATAACATCCTCTACACCTATATCGCTCCGTATCTGCTGACGGCGGGAATGGTGGACCGCACGGATGTGGTGCTGCTGGTTTTTGGCGGGACGTCGGTAGCGGGTATCTGGATCGTCGGCGTGCTGATCGACCGCTACCTGCGCAGGCTGACCCTGGCAAGCACGATCCTGTTCGGCGCGGCGGCGTTGACGCTGGGTATGGCCGGTGGCGATCCTGTCGCGGTCTACGCGGCGGTAGGGGCGTGGGGGCTGGCTTTCGGCGGGGCGGCGACCTTGTTTCAGACCGCGCTGGCGAGGAGCGCCGGCGATGCGGCCGATATCGCGCAGTCGATGCTGGTGACCGCCTGGAATGCGGCTATTGCCAGCGGAGGTATCGTTGGCGGCGTGCTGCTGGACCGTTTTGGCGTCGGGGCATTCTCTCCTGCGCTGCTGGTGCTGCTGCTAGCCACGCTGCTGGTGGCGTGGTCGGCCAGAGATCGCGGCTTTCCCGCGTCGGTGGGATGACCGGCCGGGCGCTATCCCGGGCGTTACAGCATGCCTGCCCACGGATGGTGCGGGTGCAGGCGCTCGAGACACTCCCGCAGCCATAAACGCTCGGCCGGGAGTAATCCCGGCATGGCCCTGGCGAAATCCTCCTCGTCCTTCGGCCGACGGTGCTTTGCCTTGAACAGCAGCACGGCTGAGGGGCTTAGGTAAGGAATGCCGCTCGCGGTCCGCGCGACCATTTCGCTGCGCGGTCGCGTGAGCTGCGGATCCCGCTTATAGGCCCAGCGCTCATCCGTTCCCGGTTCAATCATCATATCCGCCCGCCAGCGGCCAGCGGGGCGATCGAAGCACCAGATCTGGGAAATCTCGGCCTCCGGTTGCCGGTCGGCCGCCAGCCGCTCGAGCACGCCGTCGCTGACGGTGTAAAACGCCATATCGCGCAGCGCACTACGAAAAAGGGGCAGATCCTCGCGCAGGATCGTGAACTCGATATCCTCATGCTCGCGTGTCTTCTTCCCGTGCCACAGATCGAGCGCCCAGCCGCCCACGACGCACCACGGCCTCGATACGCGGCTCAGCCGACGGGAGAGCTCGGCAGGACTCCAGGAGTCCCAGCTATTCTCGTCTGGCACAATCGGTCGCTCGTTCATCTTATCGACCCTCATATTCGACCATCGGCGGACGGTTTTGCCGGGCCACCGCCCCGGCAGCTCCGCCAGAAATGCGGTACGTCAGGCCAGTGGATGAGAAGGCTGAGGGTAATTCCCGCTGCCCGGCCTCCGGCGAGGGGGCCGCCGCGTCCTGCTGATCAATTTTTTGCCTGATCCAGGGGGCAAACTTTTTATAAAACTGCCGGGCTCTCCGCGAGCGCTCAAATTCATTCATGATGAAAAAAACAAAGGCGAAATTAAGCAGGTAAAAGGCCATCGCCATGACGATGAAGAAGGTTTTTTCCGGGCCGGTGCTGTTTTTCGCTAGACCGGCAAAGAGCATGAATGCGGCAAATAAAATTAAAAAAGAGATGCCGGAAAATAGGGCGCGCTGTTTTCGTTCTCTTCTGTACCTGACGTTGTAAAGGCTCACCGAGCCGCTTTCAACACCCTGAACAAGCGGCGCTTTGATAAATGACCGGAAGTCGCGGTCATCATAAGAGAGGCTATTCTCACGCAAAAAGGTCAGCAGCCGCTCATTGATTGAGAGGGGATAGAACATGCCGATAGTTTCATATAGCGCTTTGATGGTGTTTTTACCGGCATCGGTTAGCCTCTCATTCATCATGCCCGATATAGCGGCAAGGACCTTTGACCTCTTTTCCGTCACCGCTATTTTCTCTGCCGGCTGAATATCAAAAAATTTTCGCAGCCCAAGGAGGGCATACTTCATGATGCCTGGGACCAGCACCCCTAAAAAAAGCTTTAATGATTCCGAGCTAATAAAGGCGGAGATGTTATTTGCTGCTGAAGCGACGTCACTCACGGGCGAACTCCCTTTATTTCTTCCATAGCAACGGAATGACTCCCGCTATCCACAACCTTAGCCGGTTTATTTTCCAGGCAGACTAAACGATACAGGCTCATAACCCTGGGTTCAATGCCGCTGCCTTATTGACCGATTAACGCAAGCGCGTGATTTTGACCCTGGATATTGGCGGGGATCGGCAGGGCTTGAGGCTCATCTCCTGTGCGCACCTGCAGCGGCGGCCGCTGATAGCCTCGTTACGCAACGGCCGGGGCAGGTTAACGGTGTCTTATTTACCGTAGCCCGCCGTCAGCCGATAAACAGGGCCGCCAGCGCCGCGATGGCGGGCAAAGCCTGAACGTAGAGTATTTTCCTGCTTGCCGTGATCGAGCCGTATACTCCGGCGAGCACAACGCAGGACAGGAAAAAGACCTTAAGCTGAAACCCGCTCTCTCCCGCCCAAAGTCCCCACAGCAAGCCCGCGGCTAAAAAGCCGTTGTACAACCCCTGGTTCGCGGCCATCACCCGGGTGTCGCGAGCGAAATCAGCGCTCAGATTAAATGCCTGACGGCCCGTTTTGGTATCCCATAGAAACATCTCGAGGATCAGTATGTAGAGGTAGATGGCGGCCACCAGGGCGATAAGAAGATTGGCTAACACGGCAGGCCTCGCTGAAAATGTGGGAGCAGGGTGATTATAGTTAAAACTCTTTTGCGCCGCCGCTCGCTGTTTATCAGGGCGGCGGCGGGATGCGTTTTATACCTTAAATATGATGTATTAAATAGCACGGCTATTTTAAACGCTCTGAACGAAGCGGCGCCCTGGCACATTCCTGCGCGAATACAGCCAGTGCGTCGCGATTAAAAACGGACACAATAGCGCTACCGCCAATAACCTCGCGCTGCCTTCCTGCGGCGATCGGCTTGACATATTAAGCGTGCTTGCTATTGCTTAATCAGGCAAAGAATATGCGCCTTAAAACAATATCTAATTGTAAAATATATGGTTTATAGCTTGCAGGCGAAGCGGTGGGGTGATGAATGGCAGATAATAAGGTGAAGTTGCCGGGGATAAAAGAGAGTCAGCGCCTGCTGAATTTTGAGGCCGCTTCGAGGAACGTGGGCCTGGTTATTCTGCTGGCTATTATCTGCATCGCGCTGGCCGGCGGATTTTCTGTCGGCTATTTCAGCGAGGCTGAAAAAACCAATCCGCCGGGGACGCTAAAGATCGACTACGAGTATTTTGGCCGGCTGCAAAAAGAGTTTCGCCTCAAAATCACGGCGCACCCGCAGCGGGGCGATAAATATGTCTTCAGCCTCGGCGGCGATTTCAATGAAAACTATGAGCCTGGCAGCATCTGGCCGCAGCCGGACGGGATGTACAGCCAGGGAAAGACGCTGTATCTGATCTACAACAACGTGAAAAATAAAGGCGACTTCGCCATCTGGCTATACGTCACGCCGGCGAAGCCGGGGAGGTCGGAGAATTCTATCCAGGTGAACGCCGAGCCTGAAATCCGCTTTTGGCAGTTTATTTATCCTTAGGGGGTTGCTATGGAGATGGTCTTTCGGGCGTTAGCCATTTATTTAATCCTGCTGGTGGTATTTAAAATTGCCGGCCGCCGCGCGCTGCTGCAAATGACCAGCTTCGACCTGATCCTGCTGCTGATTATCAGCGAGGCGACGCAGCAGGCCCTGCTCGGCAACGATTTTTCGGTTACCGGGGCGATGCTGACGATTATTACGCTGGTGGTGGTCGATATCCTGTTTGGGCTAATGAAAAAGTATATTTCCGGCGCGGAGTCCGCACTCGATGGCTCCCCCGTGGTGCTGGTAGCCGATGGGGTACCGTTAACCGATAACCTGAAAAAGGTCGATGTCTCCTGCGACGACATCCTGGTCGCCGCGCGTCAAAATCAGGGCATCACGGAGTTTCGCAAAATAAAATATGCCATTCTGGAGCGCAACGGCCATATATCGGTTATCCCGGCAGAAGAGTAAGGAGCGCATCATCATGACGGATTCGGGCAAAACAACCCCACAGCTGACGGAGCAGGTAGCTGGGGCGCTGACCCGGCGAGGATTGATCCTGACCACCGCCGAGTCCTGTACCGGCGGTAACCTCGCGGTAGCGCTCTGTGCGCAGGAGAATACGGCCGCATTTTATGATATTGGCACGATTGTCTTCAGCGACTCGGCGAAGCGCAGGCTACTCGGCGTGCGTGCCAGCACGCTGGAGCACTTCACCGCCGTCAGCGGGCAAGCGGTAAGCGAGATGTCAGCCGGCGCGCTGGAGCGTGCCGGGGCTGATATCAGTATTGCGATCAGCGGCTACGCCGGACCTGACGGCGGCGAGGACGGTACCCCGGCGGGAACGGTTTGGTTTGCATGGAATTTTCGCGGGCAGATATACACCGAGCGGCTGCTGTTTTCTGGCGCCTGTCAGGAAGTGGTGGAAAAAGCGGTGCGCTATTCGCTGGCCGCGCTGCTGGAGAAGCTGGACGAGTGGGCGCCCGCGTGACGGCGTGCTCTTTGTGGCGGCCTGGCGGCAGCCGCGTTAGCTGCGCGGCGCCGCCGGCTGCGGTAAGGCGTGGGTGACCGGGCCGGGGCGCATGGGCCGGATGTCGCCGCGGGCGCTAGCCCTTGCGCTCCCGGCCGTGGGCTATTCAACCGTCCAGGCCTGGCTGAAGCTATCGTTGATAAAAATCTCTGCCAGCCCGCTAATCTGCTTCAGGCGTAAAACCTCATCGCTGTCCATTCCCAGCTCCTGGCCGATGCGCCGATCGTCCCAGCCCAGACGGTAAAGATCGCGAACGATATCCGACATGGCGGCGATCTGGTGCTTGCCTCGGGCGCGGTTGTGGCGAATGGTCGCGGCGATGCGCTCCTTCTTCCCCTGACGCGATACGTTGATCAGCGTAACCGGCAGATAGCCATGCAGGCGCTGGTGAATCTGCGGGTTGGCTGCGCTTATCAAATGCCGATGAAAGCCATCGACAACCAGATACTGCTCCTGCTGGCGAGCGACCACCACCGGCTGGGTGAAGCCATCCATTTCAATCGAGCGTTCCAGCAGCTTTTTCTCCGTTGCGCTCATGCTATTGGGGTTATAGTCATTCGCCGTGACCGATTCGGCGTCAACCCATAATACGCAATCCACGGGCTCGTCGCGGAAGGGGCTGTGCCGGTGGATAAGCGTCTTGAGCTGGTTTATGGCATCAATCTTACTTTTCATATCTGAGAAAGATTCAAGGTATTCGTCCACGACCTTGCTGATATCCTTCGACATTACAGAGTCCCCCATGTCTTTCGTTTATTACTGATATTGTTGCAGTATCTTTTGTAATGCTCGGACTGGGTCGGGCTGAATGACAGCGTCCGGCACCAGTAATCATTCTTGAGGATCGTTTTGCAGATCCGGCGCCAGGAGGGAATATCGCGAAAGCCAAGGTCCTTCTCCTGGGCATCAGGAATATCCTGCGGAAAGCCGCGCGTCTGATACCAGTGCAGGTAGATGGCTATCTTGTTGCGGTAATGCTCGGCGGTTGTCTCCGGCATGCTGTCGAGCAGGAACAGCGCGTAGCTGCGCCAGGTATGCTGCTCCGGCTTGCGCATCTGCGTTCTGAGGGCGAAATAATCGCCGCTTTCGTTAGCGTACTTCGCGGCGCCGTGCGCGCCGGACACCCGGCGACACATCTTCTCCCAGGTGTCCGGTTCGAGCGTGTGGTAAAGCCATAACCCGCGGCGCTGCTCCGGGCCAAAGGGTTCGCACACGCGCATGTTTTTCAGCGTGACGCCGGCACGGTACATCAGGTCATACAGCGGGTTATAGGGGAGCTTTGATTTGGCGTTGAAGATCCAGATATCCTGAGTACGCCAGTCGTACAGAGGATAGCAGGTATAGCTTTTGCCTCCCGGCAGCGCCGTCGTCCAGGGTTTGTCATCAGCAAAACGCGATTTTGTCTGCGATGTCAGCGCCATATAGCGGTGTAGCGACTCGTCGGTGCGAATGCCGATCAGCGAGGCCAGGCTGCGTCCGGCGGCCAGCCACTGAATGAACGCCGGCACAAAGGATTCAAAGGTCATCGGATAGTGATAGAAGGGGAGGTCGGCGCCGTGGGTGACAGCCCCCGCTGGCGGCTGGCGCACCCATTCGACGCCGGGCTCCCAGCAGATCCACTCCGGCTGGTGCTGTGATACGCCGCTCACCGTGGTCAGCGGCAGGGCAATCCAGTAAAAGTGGCTGATGACGTCCTGATAGAGAGCCCGCATTTTTTCGACATGCTCAATGGTTAATAAATACTGCGCCTCCCAGTCAATAAACAGGACCACGAACTTTTTGCGCTTCTTACGCGCAACGGTTGCCGCCAGGTGAAACAGGATGGTTGAGTCCTTGCCCCCAGAGAAAGATAAACAAACCTGCTCAAATGATTCAAATACCCAGTCGAGGCGAAGCAGCGCCGCATCAAGCACATCCAGGTCGAGATTTATTTTCTTCACCAGCCCTCCAGGTTATTAAATGTAGGTTTAATTGTTCAGGCCCTGCGCGAACTAAGGGAATAGCCAACCTATATAGTTGAGCATGGCGAGCTTATTATTTATGCCAAGCTTGTCTTTTATTCTCAGATAGTAATGGGATACCTGCTTATTGCTCATGGAGAGCAGCCGTTCGACGCCGCCGCGGGACGGTGAAGTATATGCGGCGCGAAGAACGTCATACTCTCTTTTTGTTAAGAGGCCGCCGCTGCGCAGTTCGCTATAATATCTCAGCAGCTTACCGATGCTGGCGGCGTTGTTGCCTTTGAGCTTTCTGCGCCATTCGCGTAATCCGGCCTGTTTAGAGATAAAGAAATCGGTCATGCCGTCTTTTATTTTGCGGTCACTGATAATTAATATTGACGCGTTACCGCGAATAATCAGCACCTGAATAACCGTGAGAAGAGCACAAATATTAGGGAAGTAGCTTTCTTCAAGAACAAAGAGATCCCCGGCACCGCTGGGCCGTATCGAGGCTTTTAGCGTCTCAAGGCCGTCGCTGAGGTACTGGTTCGCCATATAGGAATATGCAGAGATCGCCGCTGCCGGCGGGATATCCGTAAGGCTGCCGCCGCTATAGTTTTTCAACAATAGCTCAAGATCTAAGTAAGCGTAGTGTTCCGTATCGGGTTTAATTATCTTGCTCTGTTGACCGGGTGCGCTTATTTGTTCATGCATAGAGAATGCCCGCAATTTTAATTGTTCACAGGGAGCGTCTGAACTCATGGGGAAAAATCATAAGGCGGGTTATATTGTTTTGGGTAGTTAATTTATCTTAAGTAATCTTTAGTAAGGAAAGTTGTTATTTTAATCACTGAAGCTCAGATCTTTTTATTTCTTATTTTTCTTTAGATGCTGATTTGCATCATTGACATTTTTAATTGTTTTTAATGCGGGTTACGATCGCGCGCTATCTTAGGGGCTGGCGCGCTCTGTTTTGGCGCGAGGGGCAGAGGAATAGACCCTTTACTTTCGCCGTTGCCGCCAGGGCAGATTATGATTAAGGGATCCTCTATTAGGCTGAGGATGAAGTCAATCCTATTTATGCCTTATTGCGCGCTTATTTAAACCGCTTTGCCGAGGTAAATTAAAATAAAGCACGGTGATTAATGATGGTGATAAATCATAAGCGGCAGCGGAGGCGCTCATCCGCCGTTTTATCCCTGCGTGGTCCCTGCTTTGTCCCTTCATTGCTCCCGCGTTGTCCCGGTTTTGACTCAGCCTTTTCTCCGTTCTTTCTCAGCGCTGTCTCGGTTTTGCCCCTCATGATTTCTCATGAGGGGATTTTGCGCTGAGAAAAGGCTGCAGGCCGCCGCGGCTCAGGCATGGGATAGCGTCGGGAACATCAGCCTGTTGCCTTTAAAAATGTTCTCTTTGGCCGTAGAGATAAATAAGAAGTCGTCGCCCTCTATTTTTTCATACTCGCCGATGCGACCTTCGAGCGGAGTGAAACCTAAAATCGCCAGCTGGGTGCGTTGGTCGGCGAGCTCATTGACGATAGCCGACATCGAACCGCTGGCGTCGCAGAAAATATCAAAGCAAATCAGCGCGCGATCGTTTTGCATCGCGATGGCCACGGCACTATTTTTTTCCGAATAGTAGACGAAGTGCTTCATAAACGCCGAGCAGTAGAACATCAGCAGGCCGAAGTTATTGTGCGCCGAGAGCTGAGAGAAGGGATTGGATTTCTGATAATAGTGCCTGAGGATTGCCACATCGCTCTCTTTATCCATATCAAGACGACGGAAGTCGCCCTGGGCTGGGGTCACCGGCAGGGTATACTGATACTCATCGTACTGCTCGAAGCCAAATCTCGGATAGAAATCGACGGTGGTAGAGTTAGCAAACAGAAAAATCGCGTCGGCCTTATCCTTCCAGTCATCGAGAATATGATTAATCAACTGTGTCGCAAGGCCTTTATCGCGATGGTCGGTATCGGTCATCACGGTGCCTATCTGAATATAGTGCACGAGCTTCCCTTGCCACTTGAGGTCGATGACGTTGGCGGAGGCGTTAGCAATTACCTTATTATTATCAACGAAAGCGTAGGGAATGTATGACTCGGTCCAGTAGCCTTTTTTGTACCAGTCCTTGAATGAGAGGTCAAAGGTCTTAATAGCCAGGTCAATGAAGCTGTTCCTCAGGGCATCATTATCCTTAACCTGTTTGACTAATTTGTATTTCATTGGCCGGTCTTCCTTTTTATTTATTCTGCTACACGACAGTGCTGATGCTAATTTAATATTGAAAATCAATGACTCATCTATACCGGTAAGTATGAACGGTTCAGGATATTTGTACACCCCGCGGCCGACGGTCATTTCTCAGGACGTTGGCTCGGTCACAGTAAATACGAGGGAAGCGGGTGCCTGGGCGACCCAGGGGAGGCCGCTGCGTGTGGGGGAGGCGGATAGGTCGGCGGCCAGTCGGCCTGATGCGGCATTTTTGACCCTATTTAGCGGTCGCGGTCCCAGTCGCAGATAATAAGCTTATCAAGGTCATGGCACCGAGGAAGCCGGTTTGCTTCAGCAGAGCGGCTCAAAGCCTTCGGCGCCGTTCCCGGCGCGCTCCCCATGCACGAGGTCAGAAGCAGCACCGCGCGGAGTATAAGCATTTTAACCATGATAGAGCCTGTCAGCAGAGTAAAATAGCCTGCCTGGTACCACTTCTGTTCGCTGAAATTGCAAGCGTGCTGTTTAATTTTGGATAATAAATCGCTGGTTAAACTAAAACGACAACGAGATGTATTACTTTATGATGCTATTACCGGTAGATATCCTCGTAAGCCCATCGCGCTATTTCTATAAAACTCGCGGTTATTTAGTTAATAATAAATTTGTTACCGGGATTAAGTCATTTTATGGCGGTGAAAGACCTATAATCCCCGGCAGAAAATAGCGCGCGGCCTGGGCGGAAATAAACTTCCGCACGATGAATTCACGACCTGTTTATTGCTAAACAGTATGCCCGTCCTCTGGCCTTATACATCGAAGCGTCTATATATTTGACTGAATTAACAGGAATAATATGACCCAGTTACCGAAGTTTTCCGCATCCCTGCTGCACCCTCGTTACGGCTTGATATGGCTGGGGGCCGGCCTGCTGTGGCTGGTTGTGCAGCTGCCGTATCCGCTTATTTACCGCCTGGGGACCTCGATTGGCCGCCTGGCGATGCGCTTTATGACGCGTCGTGCGCGCATTGCCCGGCGTAACGTCGAACTCTGCTTCCCGGAAATGAGCGCCGCGCAGCGCCACGAGATGGTGGTGCAGAATTTTGAATCGCTGGGCATGGGGGTAATGGAAACCGGCATGGCGTGGTTCTGGCCGGAGCGGCGGATTGCCCGCTGGACCGAGACCAGCGGGCTTGAGGCGGTCATCGATTTACAGGCGCAAAAGCAGGGAGTGCTGCTGATCGGCGTCCATTTTCTGACCCTTGAGCTCGGGGCGCGGATGTTCGGCATGCATACGCCGGGGATCGGCGTGTACCGCCCCAATGACAACCCGGTGCTTGACTGGCTGCAGACCTGCGGGCGGCTGCGTTCCAATAAGACGATGCTCGATCGCAAAAACCTGAAGGGAATGGTGCGGGTGCTGAAGGAGGGCGAAATTCTGTGGTACGCGCCCGATCATGACTACGGGCCAGGCAGCAGCGTGTTTGCGCCATTTTTTGGCGTGGAGCAGGCGGCAACGACGACCGGCACCTGGGTGCTGGCCAAAATGTCGAAGGCGACGATCGTCCCCTTCGTCCCACGGCGTAAGCCAAACGGCGGCGGATATGAGCTCATCTCTATGATCCCAGAGTCGAGGCCGCCGCTGGAGAATCCGCAAACCACGGCGACGTGGATGAACAAGATCGTCGAGAAGTGCATCCTGATGGCGCCGGAGCAATATATGTGGCTCCATCGCCGCTTTAAAACCTGCCCTGACGGCGTCGCTTCGCGCTATTGAGCGCCGGTTGAGCGTTTCCGGCTTATGATATGTCCTGACTAACAGGACATATTAACGCGGAAGGAATGCCCCCATGACCGACAAACACTGGTCGAGAACCGAACGTCTGCACCAGACGGTGACCAATCCGAATATCATTATTAAAGGCACCCACAGCTACTATAGCGACTGCTGGGACAACGGCTTTGAGCGCTCCGTGGTGCGCTATCTGCACGGGGATGCGGTTAGCCAGCAGTGGCAGCCCTTAGGACAGCTGGATAAGCTCATCATCGGCAATTTCGTCTGCATCGGCGCGGAAACGGCGATCCTGATGGGCGGCAACAGCACTCATCGGATCGACTGGATCAGCCTCTATCCGTTTATGGAGTCCATTGCCGCATCGTATCAGCACCGCGGCGATACGGTGCTCAACGATGGCTGCTGGCTTGGCATGCGGGCGATGATTATGCCCGGCGTGACGATAGGCGAAGGGGCGGTGGTTGCCGCAGGCGCGGTGGTGACTAAAGACGTGCCGCCGTATGCGGTGGTGGGCGGTAACCCGGCCAAATTTATCAAATACCGCTTTGCCGAGTCGGATATTCAGCGCCTGCTTGCGCTGAACCTCTACGCTTTGCCGGAGGACGAGCTGCTGGCGCTGCAGCCGCTGCTGTCCGGGGAGGATATTACGGCGCTGGAGCAGGCGGTGCGGCGCCGTCGCACCTGAGGAAATGAGCGCTGAATAAACGATGGACGCAGAGTGGTTCCCGGATATTTTTAATGAAATGGCAAAAGTGTTAATAAACTATTGCTGGTTTTGTCTAAAAACAAAAAATGGCTAAACTTAATAAACGCAGAGCGATATAACGCGTTCAAGGTCATGACCCCTATCATAAATAGGTAGGGTAAATGTGGTATCATCGCGCCTTTCCCTTTTCGTTTGGGCCCTTTTTATGCAACAACCTGTTGTTCGCGTTGGAGAATGGCTGGTTACCCCCTCTGTTAACCAAATTAGCCGGAAGGGACGCCAGCTCACTCTTGAACCGCGCTTAATCGATCTTCTGGTTTTCTTTGCCCGCCATCCTGGCGAAGTGCTCAGCAGGGACGAGCTGATTGATAATGTCTGGACGCGCAACGTTGTGACCAGCCACGTCGTCACCCAGAGCATTTCTGAACTGCGCAAGTCGCTGAAGGACGGCGACGATAGCAGCCTCGAATATATCGCAACGGTACCGAAACGCGGCTATAAGCTGACGGTGCCGGTCATCTGGTGTACGGAGGAGGGGGAAGAGCTGACGCCGCTCCTTTCGCCGCTCGCGCCGCAGGCGGTGCCGGAAGCCGCTGCGCCATCCGCGCCCGTCGCGTCCGGCGTTCAACCCCCGGCCAGGCCGGAGAGACGCAAGGGGATCAGCACCTTTATCGTCTGGGGGCTGTTCCTGCTGGCGCTGGCAACCTGCGTGGCGCTGGTGGCGCTGTCGAGCATCGAATCGCGCCCGCCGGTCAATAAAGCCCGCCTGCTGTTAAACCCGCGCGACATCGATATCCACCTGCTTAACGGTAACTCCTGCACCAACTGGGCGTCTCAGCACTCCTACGCGGTGGGGCTTGGCAGCCTGGTGACCACCTCGCTGAATACCTTCTCCACCTTTATGGTGCATGACAAAACCAACTACAACATCAACGAACCGAGCAGCTCGGGTAAAACGCTGACCATTGAGTTCGTCAACCAGCGCCACTACCGCGCCCAGCAGTGCTTTATGTCGGTGCAGATGGTGGATAACGCCGACGGTTCCACCATGATGGACAAGCGCTACTTCATCACCAGCGACAACCAGCTGTCGATTCAAAACGATCTGCTCAATAGCCTGTCGGAAGCGCTCAAGCAGCCGTGGCCGGAACGCATGCAGACCATGCTTAAGCAGTACCAGCCTTCGCAAAGCGTTGCGCTGACCCACTTCTACCAGTCGCATCAGCTATTAATGAATGGCGATGTCGAATCCTTAGGAAAAGCCAGCGCGCTGCTTGACGACGTTATTAAACAGGCTCCTGACTTTACCTATGCGTATGCGGAAAAGGCGCTGGTGGACGTATTACGTCATTCGCAGCAGCCGCTGGATGAACAGCAGCTCGCGGCGCTGTATGCGGAAATAAACCGGGTTGGCGATATGCCGGGTATTAAAGATCTGGCGGTGTTTTATCAAATTAAAGCCGTGGATATGCTGGGGCAGGGGAAAGTAGACGAAGCGTACCATGCGATTAATACCGGGATTGACATGGAAATGTCGTGGATGAATTACGTACTGCTGGGTAAAGTCTACGAGATGAAGGGCGAGAACCGGGAAGCAGCCGATGCTTACCTGACCGCTTTTAATTTACGCCCTGGCGAAAACACCTTTTACTGGATTGAAAACGCGGTATTCCAGACCTCGGTTACCCGGGTGGTGCCGTATCTCGATAACTTCCTCTCTTCAGAATAAGTAAACCCTCACCACGCGAATGGTTTTGAGCATGGTGAGGTTAAACTTATGTTTCTCATGAGGCCGGCGATTGTTATATTTATGGAGTGATTTAACTGCCGCTTGCAACACATTTTCAACATAAAAATCTTCTCGTAACTGCATGTAATTTAATGATGTTTATCTTTTTATGATATCAACATGTCATCCTGATATGTTAATCAAAAAAGGTCAAAATATCATTTGTCTGATGTTTGCCGTTATTTCACTTTATCTTTAGGACTTATCTTCTTTGAATCAGTAATCTGGTTGGCAGTTGGTCGGGTCAATAAAAGGTTCACTATCATGATCTGTACCTCCCAAATAAACTTAGGAGAAAAGCAAACATGAGTTCTGCCAAGAAGATCGGGCTATTTGCCTGTACCGGCGTAGTTGCCGGTAATATGATGGGGAGCGGTATTGCATTATTACCTGCGAACCTCGCCAGTATTGGTTCAATTGCAATCTGGGGGTGGGTGATTTCTATTATTGGCGCAATGTCTCTGGCTTATGTTTATGCCCGACTGGCGACCAAGAATCCGCAGCAGGGTGGCCCAATTGCGTACGCTGGCGAAATATCTCCGGCGTTCGGTTTCCAGACTGGCGTCCTTTATTATCATGCCAACTGGATTGGTAACCTGGCTATCGGGATTACCGCCGTATCCTACCTGTCGACATTCTTCCCTATATTAAATAACCCGGTTCAAGCCGGTATTGCCTGTATTGCAATCGTCTGGATATTTACCTTCGTTAATATGCTCGGGGGGACCTGGGTAAGCCGCCTGACCACCATTGGTCTGGTGCTGGTATTAATTCCGGTGGTCATGACGGCGGTTGTCGGCTGGCACTGGTTTGACGCTGCCACCTATCAGGCAAACTGGAACACCTCCAGCACCACCGACAGCCACGCGGTCGTGAAAAGTATCCTGCTGTGCCTGTGGGCCTTCGTCGGCGTAGAATCCGCCGCCGTCAGTACCGGGATGGTGAAAAACCCGAAACGTACCGTGCCGCTGGCTACCATGCTGGGTACCGCGCTGGCAGGTATCGTCTATATCGCCGCGACTCAGGTTATTGCCGGGATGTACCCTGCTGCGCAGATGGCCGCATCGGGCGCACCGTTCGCCATTAGTGCTTCAACTATCCTCGGCGGCTGGGCGGCTCCGATGGTTTCCGCCTTCACCGCCTTTGCCTGCCTGACCTCTCTCGGTTCCTGGATGATGCTGGTTGGCCAGGCCGGCGTACGTGCCGCCAACGACGGTAACTTCCCGAAAATCTACGGCGAGCTTGATAGCAACGGTAACCCGAAAAAAGGCCTGCTGCTGGCAGCGGTGAAAATGACCGTGCTGATGGTGCTGATTACCCTGATGAACTCCAGCGGCGGTAAAGCCTCTGACCTGTTCGGTGAGCTGACCGGTATCGCCGTACTGCTGACCATGCTGCCTTACTTCTACTCCTGCGTTGACCTGATTCGCTTCGAAGGCATCAACATTCGTAACCTGGTCAGCCTGATTTGTTCGGTGCTGGGCTGCGGCTTCTGCTTCATCGCCCTGATGGGGGCAAGCTCCTTCGAACTGGCCGGGACCTTTATCGTCAGTCTGATAATCCTGATGTTCTACGGCCGCAAAATGCACCAACGCCAGCACGCCAATGACTCTGCGGACAACTCTACCGCCGGCGCACATTAATCAGTAACCCCTTTTCCTGGAGCTCCTTCCTGCACCTGTCACCACGTGGCGGGAGGGGCTTTCTCTATCTGGAGATTTGACTATGAACGTTATCGCAATCATGAATCACATGGGCGTCTACTTTAAAGAAGAGCCTATCCGTGAACTGCATCGTGCCCTTGAACGCCTGGACTTCCGTATTGTCTATCCGAACGACCGCGAAGATTTACTGAAACTTATCGAAAATAACTCCCGCCTGTGCGGCGTTATCTTTGACTGGGATAAATACAATCTTGAGCTGTGCGAAGAGATCAGCAAGCTGAACGAATATATGCCGCTGTACGCTTTCGCCAACACCTACTCCACGCTGGACGTCAGTCTCAACGATCTGCGGATGCAGGTTCGCTTCTTCGAATATGCGCTGGGCGCGGCTGACGACATCGCCGATAAAATCAAACAGAACACCGATGAGTATATCGATACGATTCTGCCGCCGCTGACCAAGGCGCTGTTCAAATACGTGCGTGAAGGCAAATACACCTTCTGTACCCCAGGCCACATGGGCGGTACCGCCTTCCAGAAAAGCCCGGTAGGCAGCATCTTCTACGATTTCTTTGGCCCGAACACCATGAAGTCGGATATCTCGATTTCGGTTTCTGAGCTGGGCTCCCTGCTGGATCACAGCGGCCCGCACAAAGAAGCGGAAGAGTATATCGCCCGCGTCTTTAACGCTGAACGCAGCTACATGGTGACCAACGGCACCTCTACCGCCAACAAAATCGTCGGTATGTACTCGGCCCCGGCCGGCAGCACCGTGCTGATTGACCGTAACTGCCACAAATCGCTGACCCATCTGATGATGATGAGCGACATTACGCCAATCTACTTCCGCCCGACCCGTAACGCCTACGGTATCCTCGGCGGCATCCCGCAGAGCGAATTCCAGCACGCGACCATCGCGAAGCGCGTTAAAGAGACCCCGAACGCGACCTGGCCGGTGCACGCGGTTATCACCAACTCCACCTACGATGGCCTGCTGTACAACACCGATTTCATCAAGAAAACCCTCGATGTTAAATCCATCCACTTTGACTCAGCGTGGGTGCCTTACACCAACTTCTCGCCAATCTATGCCGGTAAATGCGGGATGAGCGGCGGCCGCGTGGAAGGGAAAATCATTTACGAAACCCAGTCCACCCACAAGCTGCTGGCGGCGTTCTCCCAGGCTTCAATGATCCACGTGAAAGGTGACATCAACGAAGAAACCTTTAACGAAGCCTACATGATGCACACCACCACCTCTCCGCACTACGGGATCGTGGCCTCCACCGAAACCGCCGCGGCGATGATGAAAGGCAACGCCGGTAAGCGTCTGATCGACGGCTCTATTGAACGTTCAATCAAGTTCCGTAAAGAGATCAAGCGTCTGAAAGGCGAGTCCGAAGGCTGGTTCTTCGACGTATGGCAGCCGGAGCATATCGACGGTGCAGAATGCTGGCCGCTGCGCTCCGACAGCGCATGGCACGGTTTCAAAAACATCGATAACGAGCACATGTACCTCGACCCGATTAAGGTCACTCTGCTGACTCCGGGGATGAAAAAAGACGGCACCATGGATGAGTTCGGTATTCCGGCCAGCATCGTGGCGAAATACCTCGACGAACACGGCATCGTGGTCGAGAAAACCGGTCCGTACAACCTGCTGTTCCTGTTCAGCATTGGTATCGACAAAACCAAGGCCCTGAGCCTGCTGCGCGCGCTAACCGACTTCAAACGCGCGTTCGACCTCAACCTGCGTGTGAAAAACATGCTGCCGTCTCTGTACCGCGAAGATCCTGAATTCTATGAAAACATGCGCGTTCAGGAGCTGGCACAGAACATTCACAAACTGGTCGAGCATCACAACCTGCCGGACCTGATGTTCCGCGCGTTCGAAGTGCTGCCAAAAATGATGGTGACACCGTACGCTGCGTTCCAGAAAGAGCTGCACGGTCAGACCGAAGAGGTCTATCTCGAAGAGATGGTTGGTCGCGTCAATGCCAACATGATCCTGCCGTATCCTCCGGGAGTTCCGCTGGTCATGCCGGGTGAGATGATCACCGAAGAGAGCCGTCCGGTGCTGGAGTTCCTGCAGATGCTGTGCGAAATCGGCGCCCACTACCCGGGCTTCGAAACCGATATCCACGGCGCATATCGTCAGGCGGATGGTCGCTACACCGTTAAGGTGCTGAAAGACGAAAACACCAAGTAACTGAAGCACCAAAGGGAAGTGGCCTGCCACTTCCCTTTTTCACGCTGCAAGGAGACCTCATGAAAACACCCTCACAGCCGCGCGCGATCTATTACATCGTAGCGATTCAAATCTGGGAATACTTCAGCTTTTACGGCATGCGTGCCCTACTTATCCTCTACCTCACCCATCAGCTTGGCTTTGATGACAGCCACGCGATCAGCCTGTTTAGCGCCTACGCCTCTCTGGTTTACGTTACCCCTATTCTCGGCGGCTGGCTTGCCGACCGCCTGCTCGGCAACCGCACGGCGGTCATTGCCGGCGCGCTGCTGATGACGCTCGGCCACGTGGTGCTCGGCGTCGAATCCGATGCAACCTGGAGCCTGTACCTCGCGCTGGCGATCATCATCTGCGGCTACGGTCTGTTCAAATCCAACATCAGCTGCCTGCTCGGCGAGCTCTACGCCGTTGACGACCCTCGTCGCGACGGCGGTTTTTCGCTGCTCTACGCGGCGGGGAACGTCGGCTCAATCGCCGCGCCGATTGCCTGCGGGCTGACCGCCCAGTGGTACGGCTGGCACATCGGCTTTGCGCTGGCGGGGATCGGCATGTTTATCGGCCTGCTGATTTTCTTAAGCGGCAGCCGCTACTTCCGCCACACCCGCGGCGTCGACAAGCAGGCGCTGCGGGCGGTGAAGTTTGTGCTGCCGACCTGGGGCTGGCTGGTGGTGATGCTGTGCGTAGCGCCGGTGTTCTTTACGCTGCTGCTGCAAAATAACTGGTCCGGCTATCTGCTGGCGATCGTCTGCGTGTTTGCCGCCCAGATGGTCGCGCGGATCATGATAGCCTCCCCGCAGCACCGCCGGGCGCTGTGGCAAATCGTTCTGCTGATGCTGACCGGGACGCTGTTCTGGGTTCTGGCGCAGCAGGGCGGCAGCTCGATTAGCCTGTTTATCGACCACTTCGTTAATCGTCGCCTGCTGAATATTGAAGTGCCGACGGCGCTGTTCCAGTCGGTCAACGCGGTGGCGGTGATGGCGGCGGGGGTGGCGCTGGCGTGGCTGATGCGCCCGGAAGGCGCCACCCGCTCCGCGCTGCGGGTATGGCTGAAATTCGCCTTTGGCCTGGTGCTGATGGGCTGCGGATTTATGCTGCTGGCGCTTAACGCCCGCCACGCAACCATCGACGGCCAGGCCTCAATGGGGCTGATGGTCGGCGGCCTGGCGCTGATGGGGTTTGCCGAGCTGTTTATCGACCCGGTGGCGATGGCGCAGATCACCCGCCTCAATATGCCCGGCGTGACCGGGGTGCTGACCGGTATTTACATGCTCGCTACCGGCGCGGTCGCCAACTGGCTGGCGGGGATGGTGGCGCAGCAGACCACCGAATCGCAAATCAGCGAAACGGCCATTGCCGCTTATCAGCACTTTTTCTCCCAGATGGGCGCATGGACGCTCGGCTGCGTGGCGGCGATCGTGCTGCTGGCGTTTGCCGCAACCTGCAGCCTTAGCAAACGTCGCGCCGCCGGCGAAATTCCCGGCGGCGGCGCGTAAGGCCTGAGGCTATCTCAGGTGCGGGAGCGGCATACGCTCCTTGCACCGTTCAATAATCAGGAGGAGGATATTCTGGCTGGCGCGGAAGCCTAAGATAAAAAATCGTTAGTGAAGCGATGGCTGAGTGAGATCAGCCGGAAGTGAAGCCAGGTTCGTTAAGATTGTTCTCCGGCGATAGCGCCCGAGACGGGCCGCGCTGGATGGTGACCTGGTTCAATTATCGAAGCAAGTTTGAAAGCAGGGTTATGAGGAACCAACATGTCTGAACAACAAGCACAAAGTGCCGATGAGGCAATTGACCTTAATAATGAACTGAAAAGCCGTCGTGAAAAGCTGGCTGCGCTGCGCGAGCAGGGTATCCCGTTCCCGAACGATTTTCGCCGTGACCATACCTCTGACCAGCTGCACGCTGAATTTGACGGCAAGGACAACGAAGCGCTCACCTCCTTGAACGTTGAAGTCTCCGTGGCTGGCCGCATGATGACCCGTCGTATCATGGGTAAAGCCTCCTTCGTGACCTTGCAGGACGTTGGCGGCCGTATCCAGCTGTACGTGGCGCGTGACGATCTGCCGGAAGGCGTCTACAACGAGCAGTTTAAAAAGTGGGACCTCGGCGACATCATCGCCGCCCGCGGTAAGCTGTTCAAAACCCAAACCGGCGAGCTGTCGATCCACTGCAGCGAGCTGCGTCTGCTGACCAAAGCCCTGCGCCCGCTGCCGGATAAGTTCCACGGCCTGCAGGATCAGGAGGCGCGCTATCGCCAGCGCTATCTGGATCTGATTTCCAATGACGCCTCGCGCCACACCTTTAAAGTACGCTCGCAGATCCTCGCGACGATGCGTCAGTTCATGGTGGCTCGCGGCTTTATGGAAGTCGAAACCCCGATGATGCAGGTGATCCCGGGCGGCGCGTCAGCCCGTCCGTTTATCACCCACCACAACGCGCTGGACATGGACATGTACCTGCGCATTGCGCCGGAACTGTACCTTAAACGCCTGGTCGTTGGCGGCTTCGAGCGCGTCTTTGAGATCAACCGTAACTTCCGTAATGAAGGCATCTCCGTGCGCCATAACCCCGAGTTCACCATGATGGAACTCTATATGGCGTACGCGGATTACAAAGATCTGATCGAACTCACCGAGTCGCTGTTCCGCACCCTGGCGCAGACCGTGCTGGGTAAAACCGAAGTGCCTTACGGCGACCAGGTTTTCGACTTCGGCAAGCCGTTTGAAAAGCTGACCATGCGCGAGGCTATCAAGAAATATCGTCCGCAAACTGAGATGGCGGATCTCGATAGCTTCGACGCGGCGAAAGCGATTGCCGAATCTATCGGCATCAACGTTGAGAAGAGCTGGGGCCTGGGCCGCATCGTCACCGAAATCTTTGACGAAGTGGCGGAAGCGCACCTGATTCAGCCGACCTTCATCACCGAGTACCCGGCAGAAGTGTCGCCTCTGGCGCGGCGTAACGACGCCAATCCGGAGATCACCGACCGCTTTGAGTTCTTTATCGGCGGACGTGAAATCGGCAACGGCTTCAGCGAGCTCAACGACGCCGAAGACCAGGCGCAGCGCTTCCTCGACCAGGTGAACGCCAAGGCCGCCGGCGACGACGAAGCGATGTTCTACGACGAAGACTACGTGACCGCGCTGGAGTATGGCCTGCCGCCGACCGCCGGTCTGGGCATTGGTATCGACCGAATGGTGATGCTGTTTACCAACAGCCACACCATCCGCGACGTGATCCTGTTCCCGGCGATGCGTCCGCAGAAATAAGCGACTGTAAAAAGCAAAGCCCCGAGGCGCGTCGGCGTCCCGGGGCTTTTTTATGTCCGCCTGCCGTCAGGCGCGGCCGACGCTGCCCCAGACCATTCGGCCCCGGTGGAAGGTTGCGGCGCGCGGCGAAATACGCGCCACCGCTTCGGCGGAGCAGGAGGCGTCAACCAGCACGAAGCTGGCGTCGTCCTGGACTTTGGGCCACACGCGCTCGCCCTTATCGTTCAGCGGCAGCACGTCGCCGGTGGCAATCGCCAGCGAACGGGAGAGCGTCTGCTCACTCGGGCGAATGTAGAGCTGGGCGTAGAGGTTGGCCTTCTCCAGCATGTCGCCGAGGCCGTACGGCGACCAGTGATCGATAACGCTGTCGGTACCGGTCATCACAAACACGCCTTTCTCACGCAGCTGGCTTAGCGGCATATGCAGGGTACCGATCGGCACGGTTGAGGCGATGGTTATCTGCGTGGCCGCCATGCGCTCGGCAAGCGCCGCGACCTGCCGTTCGTTGAGGGTTGCCAGGGCAAAGGCGTGGCTGATGGTCAGCTTGCCCTTCAGATGCGGGGTTTTCTCCACGGTTTCTACCATGTAGTTTATCGCCGCCACGCCCGCGGGGCTGGTTTCGTGCAGATGAATATCGACCCCTTTGTCATAGTCCAGCGCTATCTGGAACATCATATCGAGCGACTTCTCCATTGCGCCGTCGACGTTGGTCGGATCCAGGCCGCCGACATAGTGCGCCCCGGCCTGCATCGCTTCGCGTACCAGCGACTCGGAGTGCGACAGCAGCAGGCCGTGCTGCGGAAAGGCGACGATTTCACATTCGAATCCCGGACTGCGCCGTGCCAGCACCGCCTGCAGGTTTTCGAGGTTTTTGAGCCCCGAGGTCGGTTCGATATTGCAGTGGCTGCGGGCCACGGTGGAGCCTTTGGACTGGATAAGATCGATCAGCTTCTCTGCGTGCTGCTGGGTATAGGGCTGCAGCTCCGGCAGGAGCTTCTGCTCAAGCTTAATCATATCCTGAATCGTGGTGCCCGCCGGGCGGTTCAGGGAGCGCCACGGGCCGCCGTAAAAGGTTTTATCGAGGTGAATATGCATGTCGCGCATCGCCGGGAGCATCAGCATGCCCGCCGCGTCGTAGCGGGGGAGGGTGGCATCGGGATGGCTTTTATTGCTCCGCAGGGCCGCTATTTTCCCGTCGCGAATCTCCAGGGTCTGCAGCTCGGTGCGGGTATGGACTACCGCCCCGTTCTCATACTCGAAGCCGCTCTCCAGCAGCACGTTGTCGAGGTAGTAGTGTTTATCGCCGAGGCTCGTGGTCCCCTGGGGATCGCTGCAGGCGGCCGGGCTGCTGCCGTCCGCGTAGGCCGAGGGGGCCGCTGCGCCGAGCAGAGCCGCGGCGGCGGCTATTTTTCCACTGCGGGTGAGAAACGCCCGGCGGCTATTGTCGTTATTCATCTTTCTTCCTTAAGCTATGCGCCGTTAGTTATGCACAATATGGGTGCCCGTTTCCCCGCGCAGCGCGGCGGGCAGGCGTTCGGGGGTGGTAATAATGACCCGGCTGCCGCCGTGGGCCAGGAAGGCCAGGCTGGCGACGATTTTCGGCAGCATGCTGCCCGCCGGAAAGTGGCCCTCCTGCAGATAGCGGGTCATCTCGCTGACCGTCACCGTTCCCAGCGCCTGCTGGTTGGCTTTGCCAAAATGAATGCACACCTTTTCGACGCCGGTGGTAATAACCAGCACGTCGGCGTGAATTTCCCGCGCCAGCAGCGCGGTGGAGAGGTCTTTATCGATGACCGCATCCACGCTCTGATAATCGCCGCCTTCGCCGCGCACGACCGGAATACCGCCGCCGCCGGCGCCGATGACCAGGAAGCCCTGGCGGGCGAGGGTTTTAATCGCCTCGGCCTCGACGATGCGCTTTGGCTCCGGCGAGGCCACCACCCGGCGATAGCCGCGCCCGGCATCTTCGACGAAGCGCCAGTCGGGATGCGCCAGCTGCAGTTCGTCGCGCTGGGATGCGCTAAAAAATGCGCCAATCGGCTTGGTGGGATGGGCAAAACCGGGATCGTTTTTGTCCACCTCAACCTGGGTGACGATGGTGACCGCCTTCTGCTCGCCGCGATGGGCCAGACGATTATTGAGCGCCTGCTGGATCAGATAGCCGATGCCGCCCTGGGTATCGGCAACGCAGTTGGCCAGCGGAGTGAGCGGCAGGCCTTCGCGCTCGTGGGCGATTTCGGCGCGACGGAGATCCAGCCCAACCTGCGGCCCGTTGCCGTGGGTGAGCACGATGTTATAGTCCGATGCCAGCATCTCCAGTACCGTATCCGCCACGGCTCTCACGGCTTCGGCCTGATGCTCAACCGACTGGCTGGCGTTATCTTTGATGATGCTGTTGCCGCCAATGGCAACGACCACGAGTTCTTTCATTGTCCGGGTTCCGCTACAGAGGGTAAGAGTTTTGGTTGTTCGCCGTTGCCCGGGAGCGGCGCCCCCGGGGAACCCCTGGCTACGCGAGGTAACGCTCGCTCCAGCGCAAAATGGCCTTTTCAAAACAGGCGAACGGCGGGTGGACAATGCCGGCGCCGATCATGCCGATCCCGGCATCCTTATGGGCGATGGCGGTATTGATCACCGGCAGAATGCCGCTGCTGCCGACGCGGGTAATATCGATGGCGGTCGGGACGCCCATAAAGCCGAGCAGCGGAATGGTGACGTTGGGGTTTTCGCCGAGGGTGATTTCGCGCATCTGGCGCGAAAAGTCGATAGCCTCCTCAACCGTGCCGCCCACCAGCGCGACGATAGCCGGCGCCGTCGCCATCGCAAAGCCGCCGATGCCGTAGGTTTCGGTAATCGCGCTATCGCCGATATCCAGCCCGGAGTCTTCCGGTTTATAGCCGGCAAACATCGGACCGATAACCTGCTGGGCCGGGCCGGTAAACCACTCTCCCGGTAGGCCGCTGACCCGCAGACCGAACTCGACGCCGTTGCGCGCCATGGTGGTGACCACGGTGCTGTACTCAATGCCGTGGGCCGCGTCCATCGCCGCTTTGCACATCGCCATCCACGTCGGGCCGGAGAAGTAGTCGCTGCTGGCGACAAACTCGAAGACTTCGCGCTGCTGCTCAACGGAGTAGCCGGCCTGAATAATGCCCGGCGTCAGCGCCTGAATCAGCAGGGTGGTGCCCGCATTGTTGCGGTTGTGGCACTCGTCGCCCATATGCAGGGCCTGGGCCAGCATCAGGCGCAGGTCGATTTCGCCGACGATCTTCATCGCCTCCCGCAGCATTGGCCCCTGCACGTCGCGCATCCAGTTAAGGCGATCGATAACGCTCTGGTCGTTGGCCCCCATGCGCAGGATCTTCGCCATCTGCTCGCTCATGTTGGTAAACGCGACGTTGCCGTAGGTTTTATTCTCGACAATATGCATGAACATTGAGGCCGAGGTGACCCCCGCCATTGAGCCGACGCAGTCGTGCTCGTGGCACGGTGAGAAGATGATCTCCCCGGAGGCCGCCAGCTCTGCGGCCTCATTCAAATCCTGCGCCAGGCCTTCGAACACCAGCGCCCCGGTCACCGCGCCCTTCATCGCGCCGCACATCTGCTCCCATTTGACCGGCGGCCCGGCGTGGAGGATGGTTTTGGCGGTCATGCCGGGAACCACGTTAATGGCCTGATCGAAGCCGGTCAGCACCGGGTGCGACTGAATAATGCGCTCCAGCGCCTGCCGGTTGGCGGCGGCGATTTTGTCGGCCAGCGCGGAGTCGGCGATGGCGTCCAGCGCCTGCACGACCTGCATATTGCCCTGGCCCGGTGGCGTCCAGTCGAGCTGGGTAACGGCGACGTGCTGCTTTTTCAGATCCTCGCTGAACAGGGCGATCCCAACGTTAATCACGTTCAGCGGCTGGTTGAATAGTGGCTGGCTCATCAGGCTTTCTCTCCTTTGCAGATAAATTCACGCGCCAGCAGGCCGGTATGGCTGCTGCTGCTGGCCAGAATGACGCCCGCATCGCTAAGCCGGCGGCGCTGTTGTTCCAGGGAAGGGGTATCGAGATCGGTGCCGAGCACGTAGCCGAGGATCGCCAGCGGGCGCCCGTCGGCGGCGGCAATGGCCTGCGCCTGCTTGATCGCCTCCAGCATCGCGCCGGCGGGATCTTCGTGGGAGCCGAAGCCCAGCACGAAATCCATAACGATAACGGCGACCTGCGGATCGCGCGCCTCCTGCAATAGCCGCTGGATGCGGCTGGTCGGGTCGATCATCGGGTGCGGCCTGCCGTTGGTGAAGTCGTCATCGCCGAAGTCGAGGAAGGTATGCCCGACGCTGCGGTTGATATCCGTCAGGCGCAGGGCCGGGTCGGGCTGAATATTGCTGTAGACCTCGGCCTCGTGTTCCAGCAGCGCAAACATCGTCTCATCGCACAGGGTGCCGCCGCAGAACAGTCCACGAATATACTTCTGCTGCGGGGTCAGGCGCGCGCGAACGTCGGCAATCAGCGCCCGATCCGCCGCCAGGCGATCGCTGCCCGCCGGCGTAATGCCGCAGAGCGCGACCGCTTTCAGCGCCGCGTCGTAGGTGCCGCGGGCAAACTGCAGGCCGCTCTCATCCGCAGGCGCTTCGGCGCGACCGAGGAAGCAGGCCACCACCGGCTTGCGGCAGGCGCGGGCGCGTTCAATGACCCTGCGCGCCACCGCCGGAGCCGGGGGTTTTGAGATCAGGACGATGATCTCGGTCTGCGGATCGTCTTCCAGCATCCCGATGGCGTCCAGCATCATCAGGCCGCCGATTTTTTCGCTCAGATCGCGCCCGCCGGTGCCGATAAGCTGCGACACGCCGCCGCCGAAATCGTGGATCCTAACGCTCAGCTCCTGGCTGCCGGTGCCGGAGGCGCCGACAATCCCGATATTGCCGCGGCGCACCGCGTTGCCAAAGCACAGGGCGGTGCCGTTAATGATGGCGGTGCCGCAGTCCGGCCCCATCATCAGCAGGCCTTTTTCATGGGCCAGCTGCTTCAGCGCCAGCTCCTCTTCCGGCGTGACGTTATCGGAAAACAGCATGACGTTAAGATCGTTTTGCAGCGCCTGGCGGGCCTCCCGGGCGGCGAACAGGCCGTTGACCGAAATCACCGCCAGATTGCTCTCGGGGAGATGCTTTTTGGCGCTGGCAAGCGTCGCGTAGCGGGCTTCATGCTGGCCGCTCTGCGCCTTGTTGTGGAACAGCTCTTCGATGGCCGCCAGGGTTTGTTCGTTGTCCGCGCCGTCGCGACCGTTAATGACGATCATCAGATCGCCGTTTTTCGCCCCGGCCAGCTCCGGCGTCAGCAGCCCGAGATTTTTCAGCACCCCTTTGTTCATCTCCGTGGCCATCGCCACAAACGCCTGCTCGACGCCGTCGAGCTGATTGGCCCGGGTCGAAATCGACATCAGCGAAACGGAATCAAAATAGGTATTCGGCTTAACGATTATTTTGACAGACATAATTTCCTCCATACGTTTGGCTCAGGGCGCAGGCGTCCGCCATGCCGTACAGCATGTCGCAGCCGGAACTTGAGCCAATATTTTTAATATCGGCAATAGCCTCGATAGAAAAGGACGCTGGTTCATTCAGTAAATAATGAATAAATCGCGCAATACTTTCACGGTAACGCTGGTTTAATGCGGCCTCTAAGGTTATGGCGCTGAGCGGGGTGGTATTATTCCCGGCACGCTGCAGGGCCAATAAAAAATCATTCCGGTATTTTTCGCCCGGATGTCCGGGGAGCAATAAAATAACGCTGAGGCCAACCAGATAATCATCCGCCGACGGCGTCAGGCCAATACCCAGCCCCAGCATAGAGGACACCGCCGGCGTAATTTCATCTCCCTGCTGCAGGGCCGCTAATAAAGCGCGGCGGCGTTGCTGTAATTGCCGGCTAATTTCCTGATGAAAAGGATTATTGCCGCGATAGAGAAATAAGGTTTCATCGTCGTGCAGCTGCTGGCGGAGCGTTTGGCTCCAGCGCCGCCACGGAATATGCCGCAGGCGCTCGTCGCTCAGCGTGGGTTTGGTCATTTGCCAGCGCCGGCATTGCGAGGTCTCTATCCATCCGCTCTCGCCAAACGCGATGCCTGAATCAAGAAAGCGAACCGGCTGGCCGGGCCGGAACAGGTTGTCAAAGTGTGTGAGTGCCAACCTACAGCTGTTGGGCGCGTTGTCGTAATCTGCGCAAAGCAGCGTCAGCATCCGCTGCGGACCCGGAACAAACAGGTTTACCGCCCGGGAAAAGCGCTGTTCAACCCGCCCGCTGCCGCGCTGCGCGAGAAACCTTTCGTCCGCAGTTAGCGCTTGCACACACCGCCGTTTGGAGGTGTCAATAGCGGTTCTCCTCGGCTAGGCGCCCGCAGCAGTCAGCAGGCGGGCTATTGCGCTAAAGTCCTTTTCCCGCGCCAGCTCCAGCGGAGTCCTGCCGTATTTATCGGTCATATGCGGGCTGGCGCCGTGCTCCAGCAGCAGCGCAACGATCGCCTGCTGCGTGCTGCCGCCGTCGTTGAGCACGATGGCTTCCAGCAGCGGCGTCCAGCCGACAAAGTTGGTGTGATTAACGTTAATCCCGGTCTGCGTCAGCAGCTCTTTGACGATCGCCAGATGGCCTTTTTCACAGGCTGGCGTCAGGCCGACGCCGCCAAAACGCGTTAAGCAGTTGAGGTCCGGAGCGGCGGGAAGAATTAAGCGCAGCAGCGTTAAATCATTATTCAGGCAGCTTATCAGGAAGGGGTTTAAACAGGTCTGGTCCTGTTTATTAATATCGATCCCCGCAGCAATAAGCTGCGCCACGCAGTCATAGTGCTGATGTAAGCTGGCGAGGACGATGGCGGTCTGGCCGTGGCGGTTAGCGCTGTTAATATTAACGCCCTTGAGCAGGCACTGTTTTAACTGTGCGAGGTTTCCTTGCTCCGCCGCTAACAGGTATTCAGTGATGAGATTTTCCCTGGACATAAACCGGCTCCGGATAATTTGCGCTGACGATTTTGGTTGATGGGCTGAGGATAGCAATGAAAAAATGATAAAAGAACCCGCTTAAAATTTATTCGCCGGAAAGCGGCTGATTGTTGAATATTATTTAATAATAGATGCAGGCTGTGCGGTGGTGCACCCTTTGCTGGTTTCCTCGTATTCCCCTTAATGCAATCGGGTTTTATTTATATATAGTTTCCGAAGGTAATAACGACGCCTGGAAACAATTATTCGGAGGAGGACCAGATGAACGGACTCACGGCTACGGGGATTACTGTCGGAATTAGCGCTGGCGTCTGGCAGCTTATCTCCTCACACGTTGGGCTTGAGCACGGCTGGGAATTATTGGGCACGATTGGCTTTGTGGCCTTCTGCAGTTTTTATGCCGCAGGCGGGGGTAAGGCGGGGTTCGTCAGGAGCCTCTTTGTTAACTACTCCGGGGCGGTATGGGCGTTTCTTGCGGCGCTGGCCTCGGGCTGGCTCGCCGCGCTGAGCGGCATATCGGGCTTCTGGGCCAGCGTCATCGTCACGGTGCCGTTCTCGGCGGCGATCGTCTGGCAGGGGCGGTTTTCTCTGACCTCGTTTATCCCCGGCGGCTTCCTCGGCATGACGCTGTTCTTCGCCTCCGGGCTCAACTGGCCGGTGACGCTGCTGGGCTTTTTTGCCGGCAACTGCGTCGGCCTCATTTCCGAATATAGCGGCCGTCGGCTGAGCGAAGCGACGTCGAAGCCCGAAGCCTGAAGCGCCGCTGCGGCCTGAGAGAACCCGCGTTCTTTCAGGCCGATTGTGAGCGTGGTGTTAAAAGTTATTCAAAAATGGTTGCCCAATCATCCAGCAGGCAAATACATTCAGCATGAGGATCTAACGGATGGCCGGTTGACGAGAGCAGGAGCGGGCAAATGAACTCAATTTTTACCGAAGAGAATCTGCAGGCGTTCACCACGGCGGCGCGCTTTGGCAGTTTTAGCAAGGCGGCGGATGAGCTGGGGCTCACAACCTCCGCCATCAGCTACACCATTAAGCGCATGGAGACCGGGCTGGACGTGGTGCTGTTTACCCGCAATACCCGCAGCATTGAGCTCACCGAATCCGGCTACTACCTTTTCCGCAAAGCCACCGACCTGCTGAACGATTTCCACGCCATCAAGCGCAGCATCGATACTATCGCCCAGGGCATCGAGGCGCGGGTGCGCATCTGCATCAATCAGCTGCTCTATACCCCGCGGCACACCGCGCGCCTGCTGCAGGTGCTTAAAAAACAGTTCCCCACCTGTCAGATAACCGTCACCACCCAGGTCTACAACGGCGTCTGGGACGCCATTATTAATAACCAGGCCAATATTGCCATCGGCGCGCCGGATACGCTGCTCGACGGCGGCGGTATTGATTACACCGAAATCGGCGCCATTCGCTGGGTGTTCGCTATTGCGCCGGATCACCCGCTGGCGTTTATGCCGGAACCGATCTCCGAAAGCCAGCTGCGCCTCTATCCGAATATCATGGTGGAAGACACCGCGAATACGATTAATAAAAAAGTCGGCTGGCTGCTGCACGGCCAGGAGGCGATCCTGGTGCCGGATTTTAATACCAAGTGCCAGTGCCAGATCCTCGGAGAGGGAATTGGCTTTCTGCCGGATTATATGGTCAATGAAGCGATGGACGAGCGGCTGCTGGTGACGCGTCAGATCCACAACCCGCGCCAGGACTCGGGAATGCTGCTCGCCACCCAGCACGCGGCGACCGGGCAGGTGACCCAGTGGATTAAAAAGGAGTTTCGTCCGGGCGGCGTGTTGACCGCTATTTATCAGGATTTGCTCCATCGCGGGAAATAATGGCAGCAGGCCCGGCCGCTTTATGTGATATAACAGCGCGTATAAAAACATAAGGTGTTAATTAAATGCAAAAATTTAAGTTAATTGTTGGTAGCCTGATCTGCGCTGGTTGTTTATTAACGCCGGTAGTATCGATGGCAAGTTATAAAATAAATACCCAGCCGATTCATTTCGATAAAGGCACCAGCGGTACCACTATTCATAATGCGGTGAGCGGAGCCGATGTAAAAGACTATACGCTGGTGGCTAAGGCAGGCCAGACGATGCGCGTCAATATGAAACGCGGCGCCCACCATCCCTATTTCAACGTCATTAACCCCGCCAATGAAACGGTTTTTAATGGCGCCATGCGCGACGGCGATTTTGAGCAGCGCCTGGCGACCAGCGGCAAATATACCGTTCGCGTATACCAGATGGGCGGCGCGCGCGATGAGGGAAAAACCAGCCCCTATGAGCTGACGTTTAAAATTATCCACTAGCCGGCCCCAGCCCCAGCCCCAGCCCCAGCACCAGCACCAGCACCAGCCCCAGCACCAGCCTCAACACCAACCGCCTGTGGGCGGTTATTTCATCGCCACCCGGCTGGCCTTCGCGCGGCTGTGCCGCGTATCCACGACGATCTGCACCTCAACGCCGCGATCCACGGCGGCAGCCAGCGCGGGCAGTATCCGCAGCCTGAAAAGCGTAGGCGATCGTGCGGATCGAGGCGTGGGCCTGATGAATGGTTTGCAGTACCAGCCGGCGGCGACGCTCTCCCGCGTTTGTCTATGATAAAGCTTGTCCATTCATGAATGATTCCCCAATCAAATCATCTCCTGCTGAATGCCAGTCCCGCGCCCTCGGCTCGTGAGCAAACTGCTGGTTGCCTCTCATTTTTCGCTCGTTTATGCAGCAATGTTAGATATCTGTCAAAGTTCTGTTACTACGTAGTTTTAAAATTTTCATTTCAGTTATTTAATTATAAAAGTTTCAAATAAGTTGTTAATGAAACAAAGCGACTGAAATCGAGTACTCAGAACCGGAGATGATTAATGAACTACTGTTTTAATAATTCATTATAAATCAACCGATTTTAGCGGTTTGTGGCAAAAGGTAAGCCGACGGCGCTGGCGGAGACGCGTTCTCTGGCCGAAGGACAGGCAGGTGTTTGACCCGTTTTTAATGAAATGAATCTTTCATTTATCTCAATGAACTGGCGTATCAACGACGCTCAAGGATCAACTGTGAATATCAAGAAAACGATTGTTGCCTCTTTGTTAGCCTGTATGTTGCCTGCGGTTGTTATGGCAAAAGATATCTCCGTCGGCGTTTCGATGGCGCTTTTTGATGATAACTTTCTGACCATCCTGCGTAATGCCATGCAAAAAGAGATGCAAAAAGATGGCGTTAAGTCGCAGGTTGAAGACGCCAAGGGCGACGTGGCGCAGCAGCTGCAGCAGGTACAGAACTTCATCGGTCAGGGCGTTGATGCCATCATCGTTGCCCCGGTCGACACCAACGCGGTGAAACCGATTATCGATCAGGCGACCAAAGCCGGTATCCCGCTGGTGTTCGTTAACCGTCGCCCGCAGCTGCCGCTGACGGACAAAATGGCCTACGTCGGTTCGGATTCGGTCCTCGCCGGGCGCCTGCAGATGGAAGCGCTGGCGAAGGCGATGAACGGTAAAGGAAACGTGGCGATCCTGCTGGGCGACCTGGCTAATGAATCGACCCGCGATCGGACGAAGGGCGTGGAAGAGGTGGTGGCGAAATACCCGAATATTAAAATCGTGCAGAAGCAGACCGCCAAATTTATGCGTAACGACGCGGTCGACGTGGTGAGCAACTGGATGACCAGCGGAGAAGATATCCAGGCCATTGCCTCAAACAACGATGAAATGGCCATCGGCGCGCTGCAGGCGCTGGGCAGCAACCCGAACCACATTCTGATCGCCGGCGTTGACGGCACCCCCGACGCGCTGCAGATGCTCAAAAACGGCAAGATGATCGCCACGATTTTCCAGGACGCGAAGGGGCAGGGCGAGGGCGCGGTCAACGCCGCCATCAAGCTGGCTAACGGTGAGAAAGTCGAAAAGGTCATCGACGTTCCCTACCAGCTGATCACCAAAGAAAACATGTCTGATTTCGTCAGCCGCAACCAAAAATAACGATCCCAGGCCCAGCGGTACGGAGGTTTTTCTATGAACGCTTTTGCCCTAGAAGCCGAAGGTATCAGCAAGTTCTTTCCCGGCGTGAAGGCGCTCGATAATGTCTCACTGCGCGTGCGCCCTGGAACGGTACACGCGCTGATGGGCGAAAACGGGGCCGGTAAATCCACGCTGATGAAATGCCTTATCGGGATTTACCGTCCCGATAAGGGCGCGATAAAAGTCAAAGGCCAGCCGGTTCAGTTTCAGGACACCATGGATGCGCTGCGATCGGGGATCTCGATGATCCACCAGGAGCTTAATCTGGTGCCGCATATGACGGTGGCGGAAAATATCTGGCTCGGCCGCGAGCCGATGAAGTACGGCTTCGTCGATCATCGCCAGCTGATCCGCCAGACCCAGACGCTGCTGAATAAGCTCAATATTCGCCTCTCCGCCGATCGGCTGGTGGGCGATCTGAGCATCGCCGCCCAGCAGATGGTGGAAATTGCTAAAGCGGTCTCGTGGAACGCCGATATCGTGATTATGGATGAGCCGACCTCGGCGTTAACCGAAGGGGAGGTGGCGCACCTGTTTACGATTATTCGCGACCTCCGGGCGCAGGGCAAAGCCATCATCTATATCAGCCATAAGATGGATGAGATTTTTGCTATTACCGATGAAATCAGCGTCTTTCGTGACGGCAGCTGGGTCGCCAGCCAGCAGACGGCGGAATATACCCGCCAGTCGTTAATCACTCAGATGGTCGGGCGAGAATTAACCCAGCTGTTCCCAAAATTCAATAATACGATCGGCGAGGATGTCCTGAGCGTGCGCAATCTGTCGCGCAAGGGCTACTTTGATGACGTCAGCTTCAGCGTGCGCCGCGGCGAAATCCTCGGCGTTGCCGGGCTGGTCGGGGCCGGGCGCAGCGAGGTGATGGAGTGTCTGTTCGGTATGGAGAGCTTTGACGAGGGCGAGGTGTTGATTGATGGCGTCCCGGTGAAGATAGATTCTCCTTCCGTCGCCATCGAAAAAGGGATGGCGCTGCTGACCGAGGATCGCAAAAAGTCCGGCCTGTTCCTTGTCCTGTCGGTGCTGGAGAATATGAGCATCGTGAATATGCCGGAATATGTCGGCAAAAGCGGGTTTGTTAAACATGTGAAAATGGCGGAAGACTGTATGGAGCAGATCCGCCGTCTGAATATTAAAACCCCGACGATGGATCAAATTATTAATAACCTCAGCGGCGGTAATCAGCAAAAAGTACTGATTGCCCGCTGGCTCTTAGCCCAGCCCAAAATATTAATTCTCGATGAGCCGACCCGCGGTATTGACGTGGGCGCGAAGGCTGAAATTTACCATCTGATTAGCGAACTGGCGAACCGTGGCGTCGCGGTAATTATGGTTTCCTCTGAACTACCGGAAATTCTCGGGATGAGTGACCGGGTGATGGTCATGCATGAAGGGCGTATTACCGGCATCCTTGAAAAAGATGAGGCCGATCAGGAAACCATTTTGTCGTTGGCATCCAATTGAGGCGTAGAGAATGAGCAATATGAAATTGACCGCAGCTCCCGTAAATGAGAAACCCTCTTTCTTGAGTCAGCTACGGCATAAAATGCCGAAAGATACCGGGATATTTATCGTCATGGTGGTGATTGCCCTGACGTTTGAAATTGCCGGCTGGTTCGTTCGCGACCAATCATTTTTAATGAATAGCAACCGCCTGGTGCTGATCGTTTTACAGGTGGCGATTATCGGTATTATCGCCGTGGGGGTGACTCAGGTGATTATTACCACCGGGATTGACCTCTCCTCCGGCTCGGTTATCGCCCTTGCGGCGGTGGTGGCGGCAAGCCTGGCGCAGACCTCGGACAGCCTCACGCCGATGTTTCCCTCGCTGGTCAACCTGCCGGCGGCGATCCCCATTTTCGCCGGGATCGGCGTCGGTCTGCTCTGTGGGTTAACCAACGGTTTTCTGGTGACCCGCACCGGGATCCCGCCGTTTATCGCGACCCTTGGGATGATGGTTTCCGCGCGCGGTCTCGCGCAGTATTACACCCAGGGAAACCCGATTAGCTTCCTGTCCGACAGCTTTACCGCCGTGGGTCAGGGGGCGATGCCGGTCATTATCTTCTTCGTCATCGCCGCGCTGTTCCATATCGCGCTCAAGCATACCCGCTACGGTAAATACGTCTACGCCATCGGCGGCAACATGACCTCGGCAAAAGTGTCCGGTATCAACGTCAACAAGTACCTGGTCATCGTTTACACCATTGCCGGCGCGCTCTCCGGTCTGGCCGGCGTGGTATTGGCCGCGCGCGTCAGCAGCGGCCAGTCGAGCATGGGGATGTCCTATGAGCTGGATGCCATCGCCGCGGCGGTGATCGGCGGCAGCAGCCTGATGGGCGGCGTTGGGCGGATTACCGGAACGCTAATTGGGGCGGTGATTCTGGGGCTGATTAAAAGCGGCTTCACCTTCGTCGGCGTCGATGCCTACGTGCAGGATATTATTAAGGGCATCATTATTGTTGCCGCGGTGACCATCGATATGCGCCGTAACCGTAAGAAGCACTAGCCCACCTCATCGGCAGCGCCCGAGCGCAGGCTTCCGGCCCGCGCTCAGGGCAGGCCGCAGATCCGGTCACGGCCGCTGTTTTTCGCCTTATACAGTTCGCTATCTGCCCGCGACAGCAGCTCCTCCAGCGGGCACTGCCAGCCCTGAGAAACGCCGAAGCTGGCGGTGACCTTAAAGGTCTCGCCGCCGCTGGTGTGGAAGGTCAGCTTGCGGATTTCATGCTGAATACGCGCGGCGTAGCTGGCAACGTCCTGCGCCGTCGGGGCCAGAAACAGCACCGCAAACTCCTCGCCGCCGAGGCGACCCACGACGTCGCTCGGGCGGCTAAACTTGTTCAGCGTTTTTGCCAGCGCCACCAGCACTTCGTCGCCCATCGGGTGTCCCCAGCTATCGTTAATCGACTTGAAGCGGTCGACGTCCAGCATAATAAGCCAGGCGCTCAGGGCCTCGCTCGACTGACGCAGCAGCGCCTCGCCCCGGCTATTGAACGCCCGGCGGTTAAACAGGTGAGTGAGCGGGTCCTCCTCCGACTGGCGCTGGTACTGGCGGCTGATGCGCGCATCTTCGCGCAGCTTTTTCCCAAGGGTGCCGAGCGATGAGAACAGCTCCTGCACCTCTTCCGCGGTGTCGTCATCGATCTGGACGTGCGCCTGCTTGCCGGCGATCAGATCGGCGGCAATATTATTTAAGCGCAGAATAGGGCGCAAAACCCGCGAGCGAATATAGAAAATCATCGCGATCGTCAGGGCGTAGACCAGGGCCAGCACCAGCGAACGGATGAGCAAACTCTGCAGCGCCCGGCGCTCGCTGGCGGTGTAGTGCTTTTTGACGCCGGTCATGTAGGTATTCAGCAGATTATCAAAAGCGCCGAGGCTGGCGTGATAATCAATGGCGAAGCGCTCGGCGCTAATGCTGTAGGGCTGATTGCCGTCGCTCTCCTCTTTTAAGCGATTAATTAAACCAATCCCCTGCGTTTCGAAGGCCTGGCGGGTATTCTCCAGCTGGCGCTGAAAGTGCGGGATATAGCTCGCCTCGTCGCCCTGGGTTTGCAGCAGCCACCAGGCGGTATTAATCCGCTCAATGCCGCGGGTGATCCCTTCGCGGTTCGCCTGGGGAATTTTTGTTTGGGTTGCCAGCGGGATCAGCAGCTGCGAGCCGAGCCTGCCGGTGGCGTCGCGCAGCTCGCCCAGCGCCTGGGCGCGCAGAATGGGCCCCAGCGCGCTGGGCTCCAGCAGTAAAAACTCGGCGGTGCGCTCAAACAGCGCCTGATGGTAAAAGTCGGTCGCCACCACCATATCGCGGATGGCGTGTTCTGCCGTCGCCGGATCGCCGAGCTCCCGGCTGCGGAAGGTATCGGCGAGGCGCCTGGCGTGGGCCAGCTGATGCTGCATTTCCACCATCAGCTCGGGGGAGAGCAGGTGCCGCGGGATGCTTTGCATATCGCGATCGGTAACCCGGCGGTGGGCCTCCAGCGCCTGCCACTGCCGCTCTTTATCCGCCAGCGGGCTCAATACCAGCTCGTTAACGAAGGCGCGTTCGCCAGCTAAATCGTTGGAGACCTGCAGGACGCGGTAAAAAATATCGAACTGAATAACGTTGTTATGCGCGCTCTTCCACATCGACCATGAGCCGGAGAGCAGCCAGAAGGAGAGAATGGTGGTTAAACAGATTGTCGCTAACGCAGACCCCCAGATATAGCGGAGTACGTTGGACGATGCGGCGGCTTTTTTTTTCGTTTTCACACGTACCCGGCGTCAGCAGTAAGAGGGATCCCATCAGGCTATTTTCGCGGCGAGTATGACCCGGCAGCGTGCCCGGCACGTTGACCTTAAGCCCGCCAGACACCACTTCTTTCCCTGCGTACATTGGCCATACTATAGGCGATCTTCCTGCTGATTTTAGCAGAGAATCCAAAAATAAACGTCTTTAACCGCCGGGTAAGGTGCTGTTTTAATTTATTTATGCTGGGGTTTTCCTCTCCGAGGTCGCGCCGTGCGGCCCCCGGAGAGGGAAGCGTTTGTCGCCATGCGCAATCTCTTCGCTATGACGACAGGCGGGGATCAGGAGGATTCGCACGCGGCGCTAAGCAGGCTGTTAAGCAGGACGTTGGCCCCTTTTTCGGCCCACAGAGGGAGAATGTTTTCGGCCTCATTGTGGCTAATTCCCTTCTCGCAGGGGATAAATATCATGCTGGCGGGGGCCACTTTGCTGATATAGCAGGTATCGTGTCCGGCGCCGGAAACCATCCGTTTCGCGCTGTAGCCGAGCGCCAGGGCGGCCCGCTCGCTGCGCGCCAGGCAGTCGGGGTCGAAGGCGATAGGTGCGTAGTCAAAAATACGCTCGACCTCTGCCGTGACGCCGCGCTGGCCCAGCACCGCGGCGGCGCGGCGCAGCGCGAGCTCCATCGCTTCGAGGGCGTCGCTTTGCGGATGGCGAAACTCGACGCTGCACTCCACGCGGCCGGGCACCACGTTACGCGACCCGGGCGTTACCTGCAGCGTACCGACCGTCGCGCGGCCGTCGGGCTGGCGGGCGATGCCGATCTCTTCCACCGCCAGCGCCAGCTCGGCAAAAGCGGTCAGCGCATCGCGGCGGCTGTTCATCGGCGTGGTACCGGCGTGGGCGGCGAAGCCGGTCAGGGTGACGTTGAACCAGCGCTGGCCCATCGCCGCGTGCACCAGGCCGATATCAATCCCTTCGTCTTCCAGAATCGGCCCCTGTTCGATATGCACCTCGTAGCAGGCGTGCAGGGGAAACGCCGCCGTCGGGTGCTGGCCGCGATAGCCGATCGCCTCCAGCGCCTCGCCGACGCTGACGCCGCTGCGATCTTCCCGGGCAAGGGCCCACTCTTCGCTAAACTGCCCGGCCCACACGCCGGAGGCGAGCATCGCCGGGGCAAAGCGCGCGCCCTCTTCGTTGGTCCAGTTCACCAGCACGATATCGCGCTCGGTTTCGATGCCGCGCTCGTTAAGCACCCGCAGCGCCTCCAGCCCCGCCAGCACGCCGTAAATACCGTCATAGCGCCCGCCCAGCGGCTGGGAGTCAACGTGCGAACCGGTCAACACCGGCGCCAGCGCCGGGTTTTTCCCCGCCCGGCGGATAAACATATTGCCCATGCCGTCGACACGGTAGCCAAACCCCGCCGCCAGCGCCCAGTCGCGCAGCAGATCCCGGGCCCGGCGGTCCTCTTCGCTCAGCGTCAGTCGGGTGACGCCGCCGGCGGGCGTCGCGCCGATAGTCGCCATTTCGTTCAGCGTGGCCCACAGGCGCTCGCCGTTGACGGTTATCATGATGGGTCCTTTTTTACGCGGTAGCGGAAATCACAGCACGGCGCGCCCTGCATAATGGTCGTCGTGCGGGTCAGCTCAACCTCCGGGGCGTAGCCGACGATAAACTTGTCATCGCGGGCGCAGGAGAGCAGGTGACCAATCTCGCCGAGGCCCATCTGGTGATACATTTCGGCGTAGCGGCAGCGGTTAACGTTGTAGTTGTACTGCCGATCGTCGGCATCCAAAACGGTGACCTCCAGGGCATTGTCCTTTTCCCACAGATACTGCAGGGCGACAAAGCTTTGAATATCCGCGCCGTTGGGCTCCTGGTCGGCAAAGGCTTTCCCTGCCTCAATGGCGGCGTTCTCAATCGCCTCGCCGATGACCGCCTGGGCGCGCGCTTTGCCTATCTCGCGGACCAGGATGTCGTAAATCGGCTTGATTATCTCTGCTTCAATTTTGCGGCGGGCAAGAATGCCCAGCTCATTATTATCACTCATCACATTGCCTCACTGCGTTACTTCGTGGTGGCGCCGCCGAGCACGGTTTGCGGCTGCCATTTGCCGTCGACGACTTTGTAGACGGTAAAGGTTGGCGACTTCAGATTGCCTTCTTTATCAAAGGCAATTTGCCCGGTGACGCCGGAATAGCTGATGGCGCGCAGGACGGGCAGGTAGACCGCCGGATCGACGGAGTCGGCTTTTTCCATCGCCGCCGCCAGCACGCGGGTGGCGTCGTAGGCGAACGGCGCGTGCAGCTCGATATGGGTGTGATAGCGCGACTGATAGGCCTGCTCAAAGGCCTTGCCGCCCGGCATCTGCTCCACCGGCAGGCCCGGCTCCAGCGCCACCACGCCGTTGCCCTCTTTTTGCGCCAGCTGCAGGAAGGTCTGGCTGACGAAGCCGCCCGCGCCCATCAGGGTGGCGCTCATCCCCAGCTGCTTGATGCGGCGCGCCAGCGGTGCGGCCTGGCTATCGACGCCGCCGAAGAAGATAAGATCGGCGTTTTTGCTGCGGATTGCCGTTAGCACGGCGCTGAAGTCCACCGTTTTGTCATCGACGTACTGACGATCGACGATATCGATCCCCTGGGCCTTCAGCGACTTAATAAACTCATCCGCCAGGCCCTGGCCGAAGGCGGTACGATCGTCGATCACCGCGATGCGTTTGGCCTTCAGGGTTTGTACCGCGTACTGGCCGGCAAACTGGCCGCCGTCATCGTCGTGGCCCATCACCCTAAAGCTGGTGTCGAAGCCCTGTTTGGTATACGCATGACCGGTCGCCACCGGCGCAACCTGGGCGATCCCGGCGTCGTGATAGACCCGCGCCGCCGGAATGCTGGTGCCGGTATTCCAGTGGCCGACCACCCCCGCCACGCCGCTGTCCACCAGGCGCTGGGCAACGGCTACCGCAGTACGCGGGTCAGACTGGTCGTCCTCCGACTGCAGCTTAAAAGTCACCGCCTTGCCGCCGATCGTCGGGTGCTGCTTGTTGATATCGTCGATGGCCAGCTGAGCGCCGTTTTCCAGATCCTTGCCAATACGCGCGGAGGGGCCGGTCAGCGGGCCGGCAAGGCCGATAGTGACGGTTTCACCGGCGGCGGACCATGCGGCGGAAGAGGCAAAACCGCTGAGCACAATAGCGGCGCTAAGCGCACTGATTTTTGCTGTTTTCATTGTTTTTCCCTGATGTTGGTTGGTGTGTTAAACGGGCATTTCGCCCAGATAAATCTGTGCAATACGGTCGTCAGCCAGCAGCGTTTGCGACGCGCCGCGCTCAACGATGCTGCCGCTGTCCATGACCCACGCGCTGTCGGTGGCCTCCAGCGCCAGGCGCGCGTTCTGCTCGATCAGCAGCAGCGCCACGCCGCGCTGGCGCAGGGTGGCGATAACGCGGAAAACGTTCTCCACCATCAGCGGCGCCAGCCCCATCGACGGCTCGTCGAGGATCAGCAGCCGCGGGCGGCTGAGGAGGGCGCGGTTCAGCGCCAGCAGCTGCTGTTCGCCGCCGGAGAGCAGCCCGGCCAGCTGATGCTGGCGCTCGCCGAGGCGGGGAAACTGGCTGAAGATATCGTCCATTTCGCGCTTCACCGCCGCGCCGTCGCGGCGCAGCCAGGCGCCCATCTGCAGGTTTTCCAGCACCGTCATGCGGGCGAAAATGCCGCGGCCTTCCGGCACCATCACCAGCCCTTCACGCAGCAGCGTTTCGGCCCGCCGTTGGCGTACCGGCCTGCCGTTGAAGACGATGTCGCCGCTAAACGGCTCCAGCCCGGTCACCGCGCGTACGGTGGAGCTTTTGCCCGCGCCGTTGGCGCCGATAAGCGTCGTCTGCTCGCCCTCTTGCACGCTAAACGACACCTCGCGTACCGCCTGGATGCCGCCGTAGTGCACCCCAAGACCGCTAACGGTTAACAGATCAGACATGCGCGTTTCCTCCCAGCCAGGCGGCGATAACCGCCGGGTCACGACGTACGGTTTCAGGCGTGCCGCTGGCCAGCGTTTTGCCATAGTCCAGCACCATCAGGCGATCGCAGATCCCCATCACCAGCTTGACGTCGTGCTCAATCATCAGCAGCGTTTTGCCGTCGTTGCGGATGCGCAGCAGCAGCTCGCCAAGCGCCACTTTCTCCGCAGCGTTCATGCCGGCGGCCGGCTCGTCCAGCGCCAGCAGGCGCGGGTCGGTAGCCAGCGCGCGGGCAATCTCCAGCCGCCGCTGGTGGCCGTAGGCGAGGTCGCAGGCGCGGTAGTGGGCGAACTGGGCGATGCCGGTATACTCCAGCCAGTGCCACGCCAGCTCGCGGGTTTGCGCCTCTTCGGCGCGGGCGCGGCGGTGGCGGCTCAGCGCCGCCCACAGGCCGTTGCGGGTGCGTACGTGGCGGCCGACCATCACGTTTTCCAGCACCGACATCTGGTTAAACAGCCGCACGTTCTGGAAGGTGCGGGCGATGCCGGCGGCGGTGACTTTCTCAATGTTTTTCGGAAAGTAGGGCTGACCGGCGATGGCGAACTCGCCGCTGTCCGCCGGATAGAGCCCGGTTATCAGGTTAAAGCAGGTAGTTTTACCCGCGCCGTTGGGGCCGATAAGACCGTAGATTTCGCCTTTGTTGATGGCGAGCGAGACGTTATCGACCGCCGTCAGGCCGCCGAAGCGCTTGGACATATGGCTCACGCTGAGCAGGCTCATGCTTTGGCTCCTTTGTGTCCGGCGGGCCAGATGCCCTGCGGGCGCAGCAGCATCACCAGCACCAGCGCCAGGCCGTAGAACAGCTGGCGCAGAATTTCCGGGTCAATCAGCACTTCGCCAAACAGCGCCTGCTGCAGCGGCGCGGCCTGGCTGCGCAGCAGCTCGGGCAGGGCGGTCAGCAGAACGGCGCCGAGGATAACGCCCGGGATATGCCCCATGCCGCCGAGCACCACCATCGCCAGCACCGCAATCGACTCCTGCAGGGTGAAGGATTCGGGGGAGACGAAGCCCTGGAAAGCGCCGAACAGCGCCCCGGCGACGCCGCCGAACGAGGCGCCGATGGCGAAGGCCAGCAGCTTATAGTTACGCAGGTTAATGCCCATCGCCCGGGCAACGTCCTCATCCTCACGGATGGCGTGCCAGGCGCGGCCGATCCGCGAGTGCTGCAGGCGCAGGCAGACGAAGATAATCGCCACAATCACCAGCATCAGCAGGTAGTACCACAGCCACAGCGCCGGAACCTTAACGCCGAACCAGTGATAGACGCCGCTGAATTTAAGGCCGAACAGGCTCAGCGTATCGACGCCGGAAATACCCTTTGCGCCGTTGGTAATGTTCACCGGGCGATCGAGGTTGCGCATCAGGATGCGGATAATCTCGCCGAAGCCGAGGGTGACGATGGCCAGGTAGTCCCCGCGCAGCTTGAGGGTCGGCGCTCCGAGCACGATGCCGCAGCCCGCCGCCACCAGCGCGGCGAGCGGAATAATCAGCAGCCAGGAGGTGTGCAGGCCGTCCGGGAACCAGTCCAGCAGCTGCGGAAACGCCTCCAGCAGATGCGGGGAGGCGAGCAGCGCCGCCAGGTAGGCGCCGACGGCGTAGAAGGCGATAAAGCCCATATCCAGCAGGCCGGTGTAGCCGACCACGATGTTGAGCCCCAGCGCCAGCATGATGTACAGCAGGGCGAAGTCGATAACCCGCACCCAGTAGTTGCCGCCGAGCTGGCTGGCGACCATCGGCGCCACCAGCAGCGCGCAGATAAACAGGGTCATACCTGACCAGAAGCGACGGGATGCGGCGGGGGCCGCGACGAGTTGTGCCGTTGTCATATTTTTTCCTATGCCCGATGCGCGACGCGCTCGCCGAGTAAACCGGCGGGACGGAATACCAGCACCACTATCAGCACCATAAAGGCGAAGATATCCTGATAGTTGCTGCCAAAGACGCCGTGGGTCAGGTCGCCGAGATAGCCGGCGCCCAGCGATTCGATGATCCCCAGCAGCAGGCCGCCGAGCATCGCGCCGCGAATATTGCCGATGCCGCCGAGCACCGCCGCGGTGAAGGCCTTAATGCCGGGGAGGAAGCCCATTGAGAAGCTGGCGCTGCCGTAGTTGCTGGCCATCATGACGCCCGCCAGCGCCGCAAACGCGCCGCCGATGGCGAAGGTGAGGGTGATAATGGCGTTGGGGTTGACCCCCATCAGCGTGGCGATGCGCGGGTTCTCCGCCACCGCGCGCATGCCGCGGCCTAAGCGGGTAAATTCCACCAGCAGCCACAGGCCGAGCATGACCGCAAAAGCCAGCGCAACGGTGACGATGCCGGTCACGGTGACGATTGCCGGCGGATGCGCCGCGCTGCCGTGGGTCACGGCGATCGGCTCCATCGGCAGGATCTGCGGGAACATCAGCGGGTTGCGGGTCCAGATAATCATCGCCACGGTTTGCAGCAGCACCGACACGCCGATCCCCGAGATCAGCGGCGCCAGGCGCGGAGCGTTGCGCAGGCGGCGGTAGGCAAAGCGCTCAACCGCCATCGCCAGCAGGGCGCAGACGACCATAGCCAGCATCAGCGCCAGGCTCAATTGGGCCAGCGGCGGCAAGCCGGGAAAATGGGCGTTTAGCGCGTTCATTGCCGACAGCGTCGTCAGGGCGCCGACCATCAGAATATCGCCGTGGGCAAAGTTAATGATGCGCAGGATGCCGTACACCATGGTGTAGCCGAGCGCGATAAGGGCATAGATGCTTCCCAGCATGATGCCATTGATGAATTGCTGTATGAGTGTGTCCAACCGATTTACCCGACAATGTGCTCAAATTACGGCTACCATCCAATAAATGAATTAAATTGTAAAATACGGATATATTCTTTCTTATTATGAACGCGAATTTATCTATCTTTATGATATTTAATATAATTAAATAACGTGTCGGATCTCACTTAGCGCTAAGAAAATCAATATATGAAAAAAACAGAACAATCGGCGGAGCGGGAAGGCTGGGCGGAAAGCGGCCTGGCCAACGATCCGCCGCTGCGGGCGGTGCGCGCTTTTGAGGCCATCGCCCGCCTCGGCAGCATCACCCTGGCCGCTCAGGAGCTGGCGATATCGCCGTCGGCGGTCAGCCATCAGCTGAAGGTGCTGGAGGGATATCTGCAGATCCCGCTTACCGAGCGCCAGGGGCGACGGCTGACCCTCAGCCTGCAGGGGCGGGAATACTACCGCTCCATCCGCGCGGCGTTTAACGTTCTGCGCCAGGCCACCGAGCATCTGGTCGATCAGGTCCAGAGCCAGCAGGTGACGATCAGCCTGATCCCGCTGTTTGGCATGGGCTGGTTTATTCCTCGCCTGCCGTCGTTCGTTCACGCCAACCCGCAGACCGAAATTAACGTGGTTTACGCCAACCACCGCAACTACCTCAGCGACGCCTCGGATATGTCGATTCGCTTCGGCAACGGGCGGTGGGCGGGATATCAGAGCGAAAAGCTGATTTCCGGCAGAATGGTGGCGGTATGCAGCCGGGCGTTTATCCGCCTGCACGGACATATTGATACCCCGGAGCAGCTGCTGCAGATGCCGCTGCTCCACGACGAGGAGCGCAGCACCTGGAACCAGTGGTTTGTGCAGCAGGGGGTGAAGCGCCCGCCGCGATCGACGGGGCCGCTGTTTGAGGACGGGCTGTTAACCCTCGCCGGCGTGCAGGCCGGGCTGGGCTGTGCGCTGATGCGCGAGCCGCTGATCGCGCCGTATCTGAACAGCGGCGAGCTGGTGAAAATCTTTGACGCGGCGATCGATGACGGCCGGGATTACTACCTGTGCGTGCGCCAGGACAGCGAAATGACGCCCAACGGCAGGCTGCTGCAGAGCTGGCTGCGCAGCGAAGCGCTGGGCTGAGGTCCCGGGGAACGGCGTTGGTTTAAGAATTTCCTCAACCTGGCTCACACTTTTGCGCAGACCCGATTGAAACCGGGCCGGGCCGCTTAGATAATCCGGCGAAATAGCCCATTTTTATTACGGCGTGCTACTGCGAAAGCAGGCAAGACCAAAATAGGAATGCTCTCCCGCTAAGGGGAGCGTCTCCGTTTTGGTCTTTTTTTTTGCCTCAACACCAGGGAACACTATGAACTATAACGAAACGGCAGACAGAATCCTCCACTGCGTAGGAGGCGCGGAGAATATCCGCACGCTCACCCATTGCGCCACCCGGCTGCGCATGGAGTTCAGCGATCGCGCAAAAGTTAACGCCGCGGAGATCGGTAATATCGCCGGCGTGATAAGCGTGGTAGAGAAAGGCGGCCAGTTCCAGATTGTTATCGGCAACGAGGTCCAGCAGGTCTTTCGCCGCCTGAAAAAGGCGCTGCCGGCGAGTAAAGACCACCCGGCAGGCGATAAAAAAGCGCCGCGCCAGGGCGTAGTGGCAAGCGTGATCAGCGTCATCTCGACCACCTTTACCCCGGTTATCCCGGCCATTACCGGTGCCGGGATGATCAAGGCGCTGCTGGCTATTCTCAAGCTGACCGGCGTCATTAGCGAAACCAGCTCAACCTGGCAGCTGCTTAATATCATCGCCGACGCCGCATTCTTCTTCCTCCCGGTTCTGCTGGCCTACGGGGCCTCGATAAAGTTTGAGTGCAACCCGATCCTGGCGATGACCATTGCCGGCGTGCTGCTGCATCCGGGAATCGGCCAGATGCTGGCGGCGGGTAAAGCGGTGGACTTCGTTGGGATCAACGTCCTGCTCTCGGATTACGCCGGGTCGGTGCTGCCGATTATCCTGACGGTGTGGCTGATGTCGTGGGTGGAGCGCTTTGCCGAAAAGGTCACGCCGTCAATTATCAAATTCTTCATTAAACCGATGCTGATCCTGCTGATCACCGCGCCGCTGGCGCTGGTGGTGGTCGGCCCGGCGGGCATTTTGCTTAATGACCTGGTGGCCGCCGGCGCGGCGTCCATCGACCGTCACGCCAGCTGGTTAATCCCGCTGCTGATGGGCACGCTGCAGCCGTTCCTGATTATTACCGGTACCGCATGGGCGATGACGCCGATCGCCACCGGCCAGCTGAGCAAAAATGGCTACGAGATGATTAACGGCCCGGGCATGCTGGCCTCGAACGTGGCGATGGGGGCAGCGACGCTGTGCGTGGCGCTGAAAACCCGCAACAGCAACCTGCGCCAGCTGGCCTCCTCATCGGGCTTTACCGCGCTGCTGGGGATCACCGAGCCGGCGCTGTACGGGGTGATGCTCAAGTTCCGTCGCGTGCTGATTGCCGCGATGATCGGCGGCGGCTGCGCCGGGATGTACGCCGGTTTAAGCGGGCTGGTGCGCTATGCCTTTGTCTCCCCGGGCCTCGCGGCGCTGCCGGCGTTTATCGGTGAAAATCCGCTGAATATCGTCCATGCCCTGGTCACCTGCGCCATTGCGATGGTCGTGACCTTTACCCTGACCTGGTTTATCGGCTTCGAGGATATTCCTCAGGAGAGCGACGACGCCAGCGCCGCACCGTCGCCGGCCGCCAGCGCTCACGCCGCGGGCGATACCGCAATTTTAAGCCCGCTGCGCGGCCAGGTGGTCGCGCTGAGCGAAGTGAATGACGACGTTTTCTCCGGCGGCCTGCTCGGACAGGGGGTGGCGATTCGCCCGCAGGAAGGGTGCCTGAAGGCGCCGTTTAACGGCACGGTGATGATGTTCCTCCCCTCCTGCCACGCGGTGGGGTTACAGAGCGAAAGCGGCCTTGAGCTGCTGATTCATATCGGTATTGATACCGTTAACCTTAACGGCCAGCACTTTAGCTCGTCGCTGAAGCTGGGGGATGAGGTAAAGGCCGGCGATGAGCTGATTCGTTTTGATATTGCCGCCATTGAGCGCGCCGGCTACGACCTGATTACCCCGGTTATTGTGGTAAACGGTGATAAGCAGCACCCGCTATGGACCACCGGCGCGCCGCAGGTTGACTATGGCGATGCGCTGATGGCGCAGGCAGCCGAGGAGGTACGGGGATGATCTATCGTCAGCAGGCCCGCTTTCCGCAGGGCTTCCTCTGGGGAGCCTCAACGTCGGCGTATCAGGTAGAAGGGGCGTGGAATGAGGACGGCAAGGGGCCGTCGGTGGTTGATATGCTGAGCCATCCTCCGGGGACGGCGGATTTCCGCGTCGCCAGCGATCACTATCATCGCGTTGAAGAGGACGTCGCGCTGATGGCGCAGATGGGGCTAAAAGCCTACCGCTTCTCGGTGGCCTGGTCGCGGGTGATCCCCGACGGCGACGGCGCGGTCAACCCGGCCGGGCTGGGGTTCTACCGGCGGCTGATTGACGCCCTGGTGCGTCATCAGATTGTGCCAATAGTCACCCTGTATCACTTCGACCTGCCCTGGGCGCTGGAGCTTAAAGGCGGCTGGATGAACAGGGAGACCGGGGAGGCGTTTGTGCGCTATGCCCGGCTGCTGTTCAGCGAGTTTGCCGACAAGGTGCCGCTGTGGCTGACCATCAACGAGCAGAACACCATGATCCTGCACCCCGGCGCCATCGGCGTGCCGGAGGACCGCGAGCTGCCGGGTAAAAAGGCGCTCTACCAGCAGAATCACCATATGATGCTGGCCCAGGCGCAGATCTTTGCGCTGTGCCATCGCGAATTTCCCGGGCTGCAAATCGGTCCGGCGATTAACACCACCTCGATGTACGCCGAGAGCTGCAGGCCCGAGGATGCCATCGCCGCCCATAACTGGGAAACGCTGCGCTGCTGGAGCTTTCTCGACGTGGCGGTCCACGGGCGCTACAACGCGCTGGCGTGGGCCTACCTGCAGGACCGGGGGCTGGCGCCGGAGCAGCGGCCGGAAGATGCGCTTATCCTGCAGCAGGGGCGGCCCGATTTTATCGCTATCAACTACTACTCAACGGCGACCATCGCCGCCAGCCGGGGAGACGGCGGCGACGTGGCCCCGCGCGCCGGCGATCAGCAAATTATGCTGGGCGAAGAGGGGGTTTATCGCCCGGCGGAGAACCCGTGGGTCGGCAAAACGCCCTACGGCTGGGTGATTGACCCGGTCGGCCTGCGCCTGACGCTGCGCAAAGTCTGCGAGCGCTACGGCCTGCCTATCCTGATTAGCGAAAATGGGATGGGCGCTGCGGATAAGCTGGAGCACGACGGGACGGTCAACGACGATTACCGCATCGCATTTTTACAGGCCCATATCGAGCAGATACGCCTGGCGATTGCCGACGGCGTGACGCTGATGGGCTACTGCCCGTGGGCGGCCATTGACGTGGTCAGCACCCACCAGGGCTACGCCAAACGCTACGGGTTCGTCTACGTCGATCGCGGGGAACAGGAGCTGAAAGCGCTGCAGAGGGTCCGCAAACGCAGCTTCTGGTGGTATAAGGATGTCATTGCGCGCAACGGTAACCACGACGAGTCTTAGAGATGATTGTTCAGAAGGTGCTTAATAACAGCCTGATACTCTCTTCCGACAGCGATAACAGGGAGGTTATCGTGATGGGGAAGGGGATTGGCTTTAGCAGCAGGCCGGGGGATGAGATTGCCGAGGAGAAGATTGAAAAGCTGTTTGTGATGCAAACGCCCATCAACCGAAGCGGCTACCTGGAGGCGCTCTCGGCGATACCGGATGAGGTTATCGAGATGGCCGCCATGATTATCTCCCGCGCCAATATGCAGCTCAGCAGCAAAGTGCGGGAGCAGATTTTCTTCACCCTTGCCGACCACCTCGATTTCGCCATAGCGCGCTGCCGGAAGGGGATTGCGATTCAAAACCGGCTGCTGCCGGAAGTGCGGCGTTTTTACCCGCAGCAGTTTCGGGTCGCCAGCGAGGCGGTGGCGATGATTCGCCAGCAGTACGGGATAGCGCTGCCTGAAGAGGAGGCGGGCAATATCGCCTTTCACCTGGTTAACGGGCAGAGCGAGGGCGATGACGTCGCGCAGACCATGCAGTCGGTGAAAATGCTCAAGGATATTTTTAGCCTCGTGCAGTACCACTTTAAGCAGGAGATCGACACCGGGTCGATTAACTACGCGCGCTTTCTCGTCCATATGCAGTTTTTCCTCCAGCGGCTGCAGGAGGGGGAGCTGGATACCGCCCGGGACAGCTTTCTGCTGGCGCAGGTCGTGAAGGAGTACCCGCACGCCTGGCGCTGCGCCGAGCTGATCCGCGACTACGTGCAGGCCCAGCTGGGAATAGCGCTGGGCGGCAACGAACTGCTGTGGCTGACCGTCCACCTGGTGAGGATCACCGGCTCGGACGAATAGGCTAGCGGTGGCGAATTTGCAGGGTCGCCGGCAGATAGCGCTGCAGCGGCTCCGGGGTGGCGCCGTCGATAAGCTGGCTGATCAGGTCATAGCAGTGCCAGGCCAGCTGGCGATTATCCTGCTGAACGGTATCAATGCGCAGCGACAGCGAGTCGTACAGATAGTGATCGTCGAAGCTGGCGAGATGGATGCCGGAATCGAGTAGATTATGCTGGCTCATGTAGCGCAGCACCCCTTCCAGCAGGCCGCAGGCGGCGGTGAACAGCGCCTGAGGCGGCCGCCCCAGCCGCGCGCAGAGCGCGGCAAACATTTCGTAACCGGAGCTGGGATGATAGTTGCCGTTAATCACCCATTCAGGGCGAAGCTCAACGCCCGCCTGCGCCAGCCCCTGGGTAAAGCCGGCCAGCCGGTCCCGCGAAGGCGAAAGCCGCGGCTGACCGCCGAGAAACCAGAACTCCTCGGCGTGCTGGGGCGCAATCCGTGAGATCAGCTCGGCGGTGGGGGTGATGGAGTCGGTCATCACCAGCGGCAGGCTGCTGCCGCTGGGGCTGCGGTCAAACAATACCACCGGCAGCTGCTCGCTGAGCTTGAGGTAATCCGCGTCGTTGTGCATGCAGGAGGCGACGATCAGGCCGTCAACCTGGCGGGCAATCATATTATTGACCACCATGCTTTCCTGGGCCGGGTTTTCGTCGGTGCAGGAGATAAGCAGCTGCACGCCCGCCTCGCGGCACAGCATTTCCAGCTCGTGGGAGAAGACCGCGAAGCCGTAGTTGGTGATTTCAGGCACCACCAGTCCGATGGTATGGCTGCGGTTATCGCGCAGCGAGCGGGCGTGGATACTCGGCTGATAGTGCTGCTCGCGGGCGATGGTCTGGACGCGTTCGCGGGTCTCCTGCGCCACGCGCAGCTCTTTGCCACGACCGTTCAGCACGAGGCTGGCGGTCGCTTTCGAGACGCCCGCCAGCTCGGCGATATCTTTAATGGTAACGCGTTTGGTTTTCATCACGACAGCATACGCCCGAAATTAAAACGCTGATTCTACCATGCATGGCCGCAGCGGCCAGTAGCAGAATGCAGCCGGCGTCGCACCGCTGAAAATCATTTGCCCAGGATACTGCGGGAAGTAGCGGCTGCTCATCACGCCTTCTCCGCCGTTAATGAAAATCTCAATGCTTGAGCTGTCGCATAAGATCCGCAGCGCCCGCACCTCTCCCCGCCAGTAGCGGTAGAGCGCGTCGTCGCAGGCCAGGCTGCGGCGTTCGAGGCGAATGCCGTCGGCGTCGAGAGTGAGCCTGAGGGCGTCGCCGAAATCAATCGCCAGCTCGTCGCCGGGCGCCACCTCAAAGACCATGTCCATCGGCGCCAGCGGCAGGCCAGGCCCCTGCCAGCCGCGGCCCTCGCCGCGCAGGTCCGCCAGCTCGCGCACCGGATGCTGGTAGAGTTTGCCGTCGCGCAGCTCCAGCTCCCGCAGGCAGGTCATCTGGTGGATCCAGCCGTGGGCGAGGGTCGGCTGGCGCATCTCTTCGCCGTCCGGAACCCCCATCCAGCCGACCAGCAGCCGCCGGCCGTCGGCGGCCAGCATGGTCTGCGGGGCGTAAAATTCGAAGCCGGCATCGAGCTCATAAAGCGCGCCGTGGTCAAAGCGGGCGCTGGCGTAGTCGAAGCGGCCCGCCGTCCACACGGCGGGATAGGTGTTGAGGAAGCGATCGGCCTCGCGGGCGATGCCCTGGGGGCAGCAGATCAGGATATGCTGGTCGGCGAGCGGGAAGAGGTCCGGACACTCCCACATATAGCCGGCGTCGCGCAGGCCGTTGAGATCGCTGCCGGCAATTTCGCCTGCCGCCTCCCACTGGTGCAAATCCGCGGAGCTGAACAGCAGCACCTTACCGCGCTTTTGCAGATCCTGGGCGCCGAGGACCATGAACCAGCGGCCTTCATGCTGCCAGACCTTCGGGTCGCGGACGTGGCCGGTGTAGCCCTTCGGCAGCGCCAGCACCGGGCCGGTTTTGCTAAAGGTACCGTCGCCGTTTTCCGTCGCCAGGCACTGCCACGCGGTTCTGCTGCCGTCTTCAAACTTCACGTTGCCGGTATAGCACAGGGTCAATTTGCCGTCGTTATCGACGGCGCTCCCCGAGTAGCAGCCGTTGCGGTCGTACTCTTCGTCCGGCATCAGCGCGATCGGCTCATGCTGCCAGTGCAGCAGGTCGGCGGAGCTCCAGTGCCCCCAGCACTTGAACGTATGATCGCAGGCTATCGGGTTCCACTGGTAAAACAGGTGATAGCGCCCGGCAAATTCGATAAAGCCGTTAGGATCGTTCATCAGGCCGGTGGTGGGGGCCAGGTGCCACTGCGGATAGTGGCTATCGCGCAGCGCGCGCGGCTGGCCCTGCATCACGGCGCGTAAAATTGCCGGCAAACGTGAAGGAAGTGACATTATTCAGCGTCCGTTTTGTATTTCAGCAGCAGGGAAACGGTAAAGGCCACGCCGAAGGCGATAACCATCCCGATAATATAGTTCAGCAGCGAACTGGCCTGCACGATAGCCATACCCGGGATTGCCGTCAGCCCGACCGCGGTCATGTAGACGTGCATCGATACCACCCACGCGCCGCCCGCCGCGCCGCCGATTAGGGCCGCGATAAACGGCTTCACGAAGCGCAGGTTAATACCGAATATCGCCGCTTCGGTGATCCCGAGCATCGCGGAAAAGGCTGAAGGCAGCGTGATGGCTTTGATTTTGGCATCTTTGGTTTTAAACCATACCGCCAGACAGGCGCCGCCCTGAGCAACGTTGGCCATGGCCCAAATCGGCAGCAGGAAGTTGACGCCGATCGACGGGTTGCCCAGCAGTCCGGCCTCAATGGCGTGGAAGCTGTGGTGAATACCGGTGATCACGATAACCGAGTAGAGGCCGCCGAACAGCAGCCCGGCCAGCCAGCCGGCGTGGGCGATCAGGGTGCTAAGAACAAACGAGATGCCGTCGCCCAGCGCGCGGCCGGCGGGGCCGATAATCAGCAGGGCGATAAAGCCGGAGATGATCACCGTCAGGAACGGCGTCAGGATCAGATCGAGGGCGTCAGGAATGACCCGGCGCAGCTGCTTCTCGACGATGCTCATAAACCACACCGCCAGCAGCACCGGGAATACCGTGCCCTGGTAGCCGATCATGGCGATTTCCAGACCGAAAAAGTTCATCGAATGGAAACCGGCGGCCACGCCCCAGGCGTTGGTGAGCGCCGGGTGGGTTAAGATGCCGCCGAGGGTTGCGCCGAGATAGGGGTTGCCGCCAAATTCGCGCGCGGCGGTGAAGCCAATCAGGATCGGCAGAATGATAAAGGCCGCCGAGCTGCACATATCGAGAATGATATAAATAGCGTTACTCGGATCGACCCAGCCGTAGGTTTTTACCATCCCCAGCAGGCCCATCAGCAGGCCGGAGGCGACGATAGCCGGAATAATAGGGACGAAGATGTTCGACAGCAGGCGCGCAATGCGCTGGAACGGGTTGAGCTTTCTCGCCGCAATATTGGCGGCTTCCGACTTGCTGGACTCGCCGATCCCGGCGGCCTGGATAAACGCGGCGTAGACCTTGTTGACGATGCCGGTGCCAAAGATAATCTGCATCTGACCGGCGTTATTAAAGCAGCCCTTAACCCCTTCGATTTCGCCGATGGCCTTCTTGTCGGCCAGCGAATCATCGACCAGCACCAGGCGCAGGCGCGTGGCGCAGTGCGCGGCGCTGGCGATATTTTCCTTGCCTCCTAACAGCGGAAGCAGCGAGCGGGAAATGTGTTCGAAATCCATAGTACCCTCTGAATGCATTATTATTTGTTGGTTTTATTTCCGCGGCAGCAGAGGACTGATGCCGCGGTTTTAAGCTGGTTTCAGACCCTTGCCGTCAGAACCAGGTCTCCATTTGCATACCGAACGACCATTCGCCGCCCGATTTAAAACCGCTGCTGCCTAAAGCGTCATCGCTGGCGTAGTTATCCAGCTTTTTGCTCCAGTCCATCCACGAGGTGTAGAGACGGATCTCCGGACGACTGAAGAAATCACCGATGCTGCCGACCTTAAAGGTCGGTGCGAAGGTGAGTTTATAGAAGCTGCCGTTCACCGCATTACGGTCGTTATAGCCCTCGGGTTTGAGATCCATATATTGGTAGCTGCCTTCGTAAGCGAGAGCGAAGTTCTGGTTGATCTCCTGAATCAGACGCATGTTGAGGGTCGCCCACTGGTAGCTGTCGCCATCGACATAGCGGTCTTTACTGCTCTGCGCCAGCACCGCCGGAGCGATAAACCAGTTCTTGCTGAGCGGCGTGGTGCCGTAGCTGGCGAAGCGCCAGGTATTGGCTCCCGGACGCAGCGCGCCGTCGGAACCGAGGCCTTTCACTTCTGCGCCCAGGCCGTGGCCGTAGAGCAGGGCCGTTTTGCTGCTGCCTTCCCGCAGGCCGTAAAAACTGTCGTTGTGCAAACCGAGTAGCGTATGTACCCCGGTATTTGCCGCATCGCCTTTGACCAGATTACCGTTGGTATCTTTACGATCGTCATTATCTTTCGCCCGCATCCCGCTGACCATCACCTGCACCGGGCCGATGAAGTGGTTCATGCTGAGGATGTAGTTCTGCACGCTATTGCTCGAATCATCAATATCGCCGAAGTTGCGTCCGTAGAGAGAGAAGTTACTCCGTAGGCTGTCGTTCCACTTCACGTCATAAATACCGCCGCCGGTACCCGCGAGGAAGACCACGTCGGAATCGACCCAGTGAATGTCGAAGTTATCACGGTCGAAGCGTTTACCGGCCCACAGGGTGGAACCTTTAAACGGGCCTTCGAAGGTCGGCAGGTTGCCCAGTTCTACGAAGGCCTGACGAACGTTCAAATCGCTGGAGCTTGCGGTCCAGTCGTTGTAGTTGGTTTGTCCGTCGGCCACCATCACTTTGAAGCGGGTCGTCGCGCCGTTATCCAGGGTCTGCTTATGTTCAAGATTCATTTCAACATAGGTGTCGGCCTGGTTCCCCAGGCGGCCGATAGCTCCACCGGTTTCCCCCGCAGGCGTCATGTAGGCGCCGGATTTAGTACTGGAGGCTGAGTCGTTCATGATTACGCCGGAGCGGGCGTAGCCGTGGAACTCAAAGCCGCTCTTTTCATCGGCTTTCTTCTCCAGCTGGGCGGTGCGCTGGGCCACCTGCTGGGTGTTGTCCTGGGTCTTCTGCTGCTGCGTGGTGAGCTGCTCAACTTTCTTCTCGGCCGAGTCGGCGCGGTTCTCCGCAGTCTGCGCCCGGTTTTCCGCGTCCTGGAGGCGCTTTTCCAGGGCCATCAGGCGGGCTTCGATGGTGCTTAAATCCGTTTGCGCATGGACCGTACCGGCTCCGGTTAGCAAAGCAATAAGGACGGCAAGTGTGCTTTTTTTGTACATGCTGTTCGCATCCCAAAGATAAAAATGAATGATGTGTTGTTTTGCTAAACCGGTTTAATTCATATGTTAAACGCGACATGTAGCATAGCGAAATGAATTTTGCTAAACCGATTTAATAATTGTGACGGAGGCAACAAAGCGGGCCGTTGAGGACGGCCCGCGGGGGATCAAAACTGGCGATTGAGATCGTGCTGCCAGGGGAGGGCGGTCATGGCGCCTTTGGCGGTGGTCGCCAGCGCGCCGCAGGTTTGCGCCAGCTGCAGCGCGGGCTCCAGCGACGCCAGGTCGGTCGGTATGCCGTTGGCGGCGAGGCTGGAGAGCAGACCGGCGACGAAGGCATCGCCCGCGCCGGTGGTATCGACGCTGACCACCGGCTTCGCCGCAAAGTGGATCGTCTGCTGCTGAAAAGCCGCCAGCACGCCGGCTTTACCCTGGGTGACCAGCAGCAGCTCCGGCCGGTAGCGCTGGCTTAAGATGGCAATACCCTGCGCCAGATCGCTGCTGCCGCTGATAAAGACCAGCTCCTCCTCAGAGAGCTTCACCACGTTGGCAAGCGACAGCGCCCTGTCGAGACAGGCCTGCAGCAGCGCCGGGTCCTGCCACAGGTCCTCGCGAATATTGGGGTCGAAGCTTACCCAGCCGCCGACGCTTTTGATCTGCTCCATCGCCGCGAAGGTGGTGCTCCGGCTTGGCTCAGCGCTGAGGGCAATAGAGCAGACGTGGAGCCACTGGCGGGGCGCGAAGGCCGGGAGATCCTCCGGCTGCAAAAAGAGGTCGGCGCTGGGGCGCACCATAAAGGTAAAGGTACGCTCACCGTGGCTGTCGAGATCGACCACCACGGTTGAGGTTCTCTGCTGCGGGTCGAGACGCATATGGCTCACGTCAACCCGCTCCTGACTTAGGGTCTGGTGCATAAAGCGGCCGAAGGGATCGTCGCCGACGCGACCGATAAATCCGCTCTCTCCGCCGAGGCGGGCAACGCCTACCGCGACGTTGGCCGGCGCGCCGCCTGGACACTGCAGCAGCCGCCCTCCGCTCTCCGGCAGCAGGTCCACCACCGCATCTCCGACCACCCAAACTTTTGCGTTCATGCTCATCTCACCTCGTTGCTAAACTATATTAAACCGGTTTAGCTTTATTAAAGCATAGCCCCGTGCAGATCGAAACGCCGTGATGCCTAAAGTGGGAGACAGGGCAAAAAAAACGCGGCCCGCGGATTGACGCCGCAAAGCGGCCGCCGATCGCGGCAGGAACTCCAGCTGTGGACTTTTACTCTCTATAAATCTTATGTATATTTTGTCAGGCAATGATTTGTTCAGCGGATTTTTCTGACGGGGAAAGAACGGGGTGAATAGCAGCTTTGGCGATATCTACTCTTCCTATCAGAATCTGGAACTGAGCACGCATCTCCCCGAGGTTATCGCCTGCGGTGAGCAGGTTGAATGGGCCGCCGGCACGTGCTTTCAGCCCGCAGAGGGGTACATCTACTTCCTTTTGCAGGGGCAAATGACGCTGGCGGTGGGCGATGCGCAAAATCTGTTAGGGATTGTGATTGAGCATATGCCGCTGGGCCTGCCGGAACGCTACTTTCCGCAGCTGAACTGGCTCTATCAGTGCCAGGGGCAGTGTCGTTTTGCCAAAGTCACGGTCGCCGATTTTGAGCGCATATTCTTTCACTCGTCGCCAAAATATATGCAGGAGCTGACCACTATTCTGGTCTATATGGGCATCTTCGCGATTGATGCCCACAATGAACGGGGTAATCTGTCGGGGTTTCAGACCATCAAATCGATGCTTTCCCGCTACCTGTTCCGCACCGGGATTGACGACGGGCAACGTGAAAGCCTGTCCGCCTTTATTATCAAACGCACCAACCTTTCGCGCAGCTACGTTTATCAGGTACTGGCCGCTCTGAAAGAGGGAGGATATATTACGGTGAAAAAGGGCCGGCTAATATCTATCGACCGAAAAATCCCTGATAAATTTTAATTATTCCGCGAGTAGTTATTTACTCTCTCCCGCAAGCTGCCGCGTAAAATAAACTCGCAGCACGCTGTATCGCTATTTCCACCCGGCCTCGGCACGCCGTCGGGATGGTATTTATTTCTCTTATTGAACTCTGGAGTATTCGATGACTCTTGACTATATCGCTCTGGCCATCCTGATTGCGGTGGTGCTGATTCTATTTTACGGGATAATTGTGATCCACGATATCCCGTACGAAATTGCCAAAAAAAGAAACCATCCGCACCAGGATGCTATTCACTACGCCGGCTGGGTCAGCCTGTTTACGCTTCACGTGCTGTGGCCGCTGCTGTGGATCTGGGCGACGCTGTGGCGCGAGGACCGCGGCTGGGGAATGCAGAAGGCGCAGCAGGAAAGCGGCGATCTGCATCGGCACCTGACTCAGGTATTAACGCGGCTGGATACGCTGCAGCAGGAATTAAATACCCTGAAAGGCCATCATCCGCTGTCGGTGGCTGCTGAAGGCGTCGCCACGAAGGAGGATAAATAATGGAAACGCTGCTGCTGCTGTGCTATGCCGCACTCTGTATCGTTATTTTTAAAATATTTCGTATTCCGCTCAATAAATGGACGGTACCGACCGCGGTATTAGGTGGGATTGTTATTATCGGGACGCTTATTTTAGGGATGAATTATAACTTTCCGTATACCGAAACGGGCAAGCAGGTATTTCGTACGGTGCCCATTGTGTCGCAGACGCGGGGCCGCGTGACCAGCGTTCCGGTTCAGGCCAATCAGATGCTGAAGCAGGGCGACGTGCTGTTTACTATTGACCCGACTCCGTTCCAGGCCAAAGTGGATGACCTCAAGGCGCAGGTAAAAGCGGCCAGCCAGGACGCGCTATCGCTCGACTCGGCGCTAAATAGCGCCCGGGCCAGCCTGGATAAAGCCAGCGCCGAGCGCGACCGGGCCCAGCGGGAGTATGCCCGTTTTGCGGCCGGTCATGATAAGGGTGCCTTTTCCGATCAGATGGTCGATACCCGTCGCCAGACGTGGAAAGCGGACGAAGCCGCGGTAGCGGCCGCAAAAGAGAACGTTGTCCAGGCGCGGAATGCCCTGCACTCCGTGGTTCACGGGGAAAATACCCGGGTTGCCTCGCTGCTGGCCCAGCTGCGGGAAGCCGAATTTAAGCTGGAGAATACCGTGGTGCGCGCGCCGTCTGACGGCTACGTGAGCACCGTGGGCCTGCGGCCCGGCACCATGTCGACGGCCCTGGGTCTCGCGCCGGTTATGACCTTTGTGCCGGTGACGGAGAATCAGTCCCGTGAATACGTCGCGGCGTTTCGACAGAACTCGTTGCAGCGTCTGCAGGCCGGGGAGAAGGCGGAGCTGCTGTTCCCGGCGATCCCGGGCACCGTTTTCAGCGCGGAGGTCGTCGAGGTTCTGCCGGCAATCGGTGAAAGCCAGTTTCAGGGCCAGGGCAAGCTGCTGACCACCGATGCGCTAATCGGTCACGGCCGGGCGCTGGTGGTCTTCAAAGTGAACGATCCGCGCCTGCAAAATTACCGTTTACCGCAGGGGACCGACGTCGAAGCGGCGGTCTATTCCGGACACTTCGAGCACCTGTCGCTTATTCGTAAGATCCTGATCCGCATGAAAAGCTGGGAAAACTACCTCTACCTCGATCATTAATTGCCGCCTCATGCCGGCGCCCCGGTTCTGGGCGTCGGCGCTGCTCAAGGCCACCGCCGCCTACGCCGGCACCGCGCTGCCGACCAGCCCGTCAATAATCACCTGCATGACCCCCTGCGAGCAGGGCTCAATGCGTCCCCGCACGCCGTACACCTCGGCTAAGATCTCCGGCGTAATCACCCGCGACGGCGCCCCCTCGGCCAGCAGACGCCCCTCTTTTAGCATCAGCACGCGATCGGCGTGGCGCAGGGCGATATTAATGTCATGCACCACCACCAGGGTGACGATATTGCGTCTTCGGGTCTCCCTGCGCACCAGATCCATCACGTGGAACTGATAGTTCAAATCCAGCGCGCTGAGCGGCTCATCGAGCAGCAGCAGCGCCGGCTGGCGGATAAGCGACTGGGCCAGGCCGACGAGCTGCTTTTGCCCGCCGGAAAGCCGGTCGAGGTAGCTGAGCGCCAGATGTTCAATGCCCAGCTGGCGCAGCAGGGACATCACCTGCTGCTGGCTTTGCGCGTCGTGCACGCCGCCGGCCGCGCGCTGGGCGACGATAATCGACTCCAGCACGTGCAGATGGACGCCCGCCGGCAGCGTTTGCGGCAGATAGACCACCTTTTCCGCCCGCCGGGCAAACGGCAGCGCCAGCAGGTTTTCCCCGTCAAGCGACAGCTCTCCCGTCGAGGGGCCCAGGCCGGCCATCGCCCGCATCAGGGTCGATTTGCCGCTGCCGTTGGGGCCCAGCAGGGCGGTGATTTCACCGCGCTGCAGACGCGGTACCGTCAGGTCGCGGATAACCTGGCGCTTCGGATAGCCGGCGCTGAAGCGCGATAGCGCCAGCCCTGTAGAGATGTGCGGATTCATACGTTCCCCCGGTGGCGCAGAATGATGCTCAGAAAGAACGGAACGCCAACCAGCGAGGTGACGATCCCGACCGGAATAATGGCGCCGGGGATCAGATTCTTCGACGCCACGGAGGCCAGCGACAGCACCAGCGCACCGATCAGGGCGCTGGCTGGGAGGTAAAAGCGGTGATCTTCGCCGAAAATCAGGCGTGCGATGTGCGGAGCCACCAGGCCGATAAAGCCAATCGGACCGACGAAGGCCACCGAAATCGCCGACAGGATGCTGATCCGCAGCAGGGTGGTTAGGCGCAGGCGGCGCACGTTAATCCCGAAGCTCATAGCCCGATCTTCGCCGAGGCGCAGCGCCGTCAGCTTCCACGAGCTCAGCATCGATAGCGGCATCACTACCGCCAGCACCGCCAGCAGGATGCCGACCTTCTGCCACGAGGCGCGGTCAATGCTGCCCATGGTCCAGAACACCAGCCCCTGCAGCGTGTCTTCGTTGGCGACAAACTGCAGCATGGAGACCAGCGCGTTGAAGGTAAAGACCAGCGCGATGCCGAACAGGATAACCCCGGAGGAGGCCACCTGGGTCCAGCGGGTAATGCCGTCCAGCAGCAGGGCGGCCAGCAGCGCGAAGATAAAGGCGTTGGCCGAGATAAACCACTGGCTGGGGATCCCCGGAATGCCGATCCCCAGCACGATGGCCAGCGCCGCGCCGAAGGCTGCCGCCGAGGAGACGCCGAGGGTAAAGGGGCTGGCCAGCGGATTGTTGAGGATGGTCTGCATCTCCGCTCCGGCGAGGCCGAGCGCGAGGCCAACAATAATTGCCATCAGGGCGTACGGCAGGCGGATATCCCAGACGATAACCCGCGTTCCGGCGCTGGCGCTGGCCGGATCGATCAGGGTTTGCCACAGCGTCTGCAGCGGCATCCCGGACGGACCCATCATAAAATCGAGCAGCAGAGAGATAATAATCAGCGCCGCCAGCAGCAGCATAAAAGCGATGCGGCGGCGCACGATGTGGCGGTAGTTGGCCATCACGTCCCGCCCGGCGCCTTGGGCTATGAGGGCGGATTCAGTCGTCGAGCTCATGGGCGCTTACTCACCTTGTTTCCAGGAAAAGACGAAGGGCAGGTCGGGCAGGGTGGTGAAATGGCGCACGATATAGCGGTAGCTGTCATCCGGGCTGAGGCGGCTAAAGGTCTGCGGATAGATATCTTTCGCCAGATACTCCATACCGACGATATTCCACGGATGGTTGTAGAAGTGGTGATAGATCCCGTAGGCCCGGCCGGCCTTCACCGGTGGGATGGCGCTGACGCCGGTCCGCGAGAGCAGAACCTGAGCCTGGGCGTTCACCTCCTGCGGGTTAACCCGGTAGCCCAGCGGCAGAACCTGGCTGTTGCCGCGTTTTGAGCCGGTCATGATATAGGCGTCGGGCTTCATGCTAATTACCTTCTCCAGCGCCACAAAGCCGGAGGCGCCTGGCAGCACCTGCGCGCCGATGTTATTGGCTCCCACCGCTTCAACCAGCCCGCCCCAGCCGCTATGTCCGTGGGTAAAGCAGCAGGCGTCGCTGTTGCCCGCCAGCGCCTCGACGAAGACGTTCGCCTTCGGCGCGATGGCGGCGGTTTTCTGGCGAATCGCCTGCAGCTGCTGGCGATAGTAGTCGGTATAGGCTTTGGCGTTGCTTTCACGGTTGAGCACCTGGCCCAGCAGGTCGATACTCGGGGCGGTATCCTTCGCCGGGTTCACTTCATAATCGACAAACAGCACCGGAATATTGAGCGCGCCGAGCTTGCTGATAATGCCGCTCTCTTCCAGCGCCGGCTTCGCGCGCAGCTGGGCAATCATCAGGTCCGGCTGGCGGGAAATCACGCTTTCAAGGTCAATATTGCCCTTATCGCTAAAGCCCATATCCAGAATGCTCGCCGACTGCGGCCACTTCTGCTGCAGCATCTTCCAGGTTTCAACGTCCTGTTTTTTCGCCAGATTATTCCAGGCAACCAGCCGCTTAAAGGGGTTATCGCGGTCGAGAAGCGCCAGCGCCATAATATCCCGGCCGTCCTGCAGGATGATGCGCTGCGGCTCGTGCTGGAGAGTAATGCTGCGGCCGTCGATGTCGGTCACGGTGAGCGGGTACTGGGTGGCATAGCCGGACAGCGGGGCGGAGATTAGCGCAGTAAGAATAAGCGAACTTACTGATTTCATTGCCATAATGTGAGTTCCGTTTGCAAATTATAAATATAATGATTTTGATAATTATTCTCGTGTGAAAATAAACGGCAGATATATGAAACGTCGATTTCATAAAATGTAACAACTTTGCTGGAGGTGATAAGAATGGCCGCGATCGGCACTTAACTGCCTAAAAAACAGGCGGTCAGCGCCAGAGGCAGTTTTAAGAACTATCCCTAAAGCCAAACGGCAGAATCTTGTGCCATGCTGAATGCGACTCATAACACTAAGCACGTTAGAGAGGAAATTATGAAAAAGGCAATGATTGCGTTATCTGCGATTCTGGTAGCAGCTCCCGTTTTTGCTGCAACCACCACCACACACGCTACTGATGAAACCGTCGCGGCGGCCCATGAAGGGGCTAACACGGCGAAGGAAAAGCTGCATAAGGCCCAGAATGAAGGCGATGAGCTGAAGCTCAAGTCTCAGCACGCGGCTGAAGGCAAAAGCGATAGCCTGGGCAGCAAGGTCAGCGAAGGCACGCAGAAAACCTGGAACAAGACCAAAGAAGGTACCGAGAAGGGTTGGGATAAGACCAAAGAAGGCACTGAAAAAGGCTGGAATAAAACCAAAGCCGTCACCGAGGAAGGCTGGGATAAAACCAAGCAGGGTGCTGACGATTTGAAAAAGAAAGTCACTGAGTAAATACTGACTGTTCTGTATAAAAGGGCCGCGCAAGCGGCCTTTTTTTATTGGTTCTGGCAAACGCCATATCCACCAGATTATTAAGATTGGCGCCCGCGACAATATGCCAGGAATACTCCTGGTTATCCCGATACTCACCGTTTCTCCACATTCCGCCGGTAAAAAGGAAATATATCAGGAGGTGGACAATGAAAAAGATTATTACTCTGGCAGTTATTTTATCCTGCACGATCACGTCGCTGGCCTACGCCGACGGCCCGAATGGCAACAACGCTCCCGGCCAGCAGCAGGTATGGCAAAATGAGTCCGGGCACGGCAAAAACGACGGCAATCGTCAGCAGGGGCCCGGCAACGGGCCGCAGGGAAACCAGGCGAACGGCCATCAGGATAACGGCAATCATCGTGGACCGAATCGCGGCGAGCAGGGGCGCACAGGTGCTTCGCAGCAGCATCGTCAGGATCGCCACGAGCAGGAGCATTTCGCCTGGAACGGCCACGACTTCCGCAAAGGCCAGCCCGCGCCTGAGCACTATCGCGGCAGCGCGTACCGGATTAATAACTGGCACGATCGCGGCCTGCCGGCGCCTCCTCAGGGGCAGCACTGGTCCTATATTGACGGTAACTACGTACTGATTGCGGCGGCGACCGGGATCATCACCTCAATTCTGGTGAATGGTCTTCTCAACAACTAGCCGCTAGCCTGCGGCATCCCGGAGCGGTATTGCGTACCGTCTCCGGGAGCGCCTGTCCTATCTTTTATTCAGCTCGTCATCCGGCCAGTACTTGTAGCCGTTAATCATCGCCTGGGCGGCCAGCCCTTTTTCGGTCATTTCGTAGACGTTAACCTTCGAGGGCAGGGACGCGGTCTCCTTCGCGACGCCGTTGGCCGAGGCGCCGACCGGCGCAATGCCCTTATCGTCATATTTCGCCGCCGCGTTGGCATCGGCTCCGACGACATAGCCCCGGGTGATAAAATTATTCAGCGCCGCTTTATCGTGGAACACCACCACGGTGCGCTGCTGTTTTATCCCCATTCCCACGCCGGCACCGCCCTGGGCCATTTTCATATAGGTATCTTTACCGCTGCGGATATCTTTAACGACGCCATAGCCGCTGCCGAAGCCGAACAGCAGAATTTTGCTACTGTTGCTGGCAAATACCGCGTAGCCGTCAGAATGCTGAATATCGGCGCGGGCTTCCGGGTGCAGGGAATAAAGTTTGCTCAGCGTTTCGGTACGCATTTTTTGAATGCTGGCGCGCTGCTGGCTGGCGGTATCGCCCTGCGCGCTGCAGCCGGCGAGCGCCAGCGCCGATGCCAGAAAAAGGAGCTGATATTTCATTTTTACACTCTGCCGTAGGGGTTGCGATAAACGGGATTAAGGTCGGCGATCGTAGAATTAAATTGTGATAAAGACCCAGAACTTAAAAGTTTATATTTAAATTTTGCCTGTTTATTAGCTTATTACTCTGCTCCCAGCCAGGGTGAAATAGCCTGCCCGGCGGCGCCTTTTCTACTGCGCCAGGCGCCGGCGTATTTTCCCCGGCGCTTTTGATAAGGCGCTGAATAATCATTAGTAAATAAGATGATGACTCCCTCAGGAATTAGAAATGCTGCTTGCAATAACCGCTTATCCAGATAAGTTATTGACTCTGAGTATATTCTTCATCCTTCAGGTTTCGGCGCCGTCGGAACGTCAATTATTGAAGATATCCTGACCCAATGAATTTTGCTCTGCAGCGCGGCGAACGCCCAGGCGTTTACCCGGATTAGCGGCCGTACACCGCGCCCGACCGGGCGAAAACGGGAGCGGCCGGACTATTGCCCACGCGGATGCAGGCAGAATGACGATCTTATTTCCCGGAGACCGGCATGACCGATTTTGTAATTCCAGAAATTAAAGCAGCTGAAGATGAAATGATTGCGATCCGTCATTATTTACATGCCAATCCGGAATTAAGCCTCGAAGAGTTTAATACCAGCGAGCTGGTGGCCGGAAAGCTGACGGAGTGGGGCTATCAGGTGACCCGCGAGCTGGGAAAAACCGGGCTGGTCGGTTCATTGCGCAAGGGCGACTCGCCGCGCACCATCGGGCTGCGCGCTGATATGGACGCGCTGCCGATTTTTGAAACCACCGACCTGCCCTGGGCCAGCACCGTGGCGGGAAAAATGCACGCCTGCGGCCATGACGGCCACACCACCATTCTGCTGGCGGCGGCGAAGTATATCGCTTCTCCGGCCTGCGAATTTAACGGCACCGTGCACCTAATTTTCCAGCCCGCGGAAGAGGCCATCGGCGGGGCGGATTTAATGATTAAAGACGGGCTGTTCGATCGCTTCCCCTGCGAGCGCATCTTTGCGCTGCACAACATGCCGGGGCTGCCGGTCGGCAAGCTCGGCTTTTATGCCGGCAACTTTATGGCCTCGGCGGATACGGTCAAAATCACCGTTCACGGCTACGGCGGCCACGGCGCTCACCCTGACCGCACGGTTGACCCCATTCTGGCCAGCGCGGCGCTGGTGATGGCGCTGCAGAGCATCGTCGCGCGCAACGTGCCGCCGGGAGAAACCGCCGTCGTGACCGTCGGCACCTTCCAGTCGGGCATCGCCTCCAACGTCATTCCACAAAGCGCGGTGATGGAGCTGACCGTAAGGGCGATGAAGCCCGAGGTCCGCGATCTGCTGATTAAGCGCATCCACGAAATCACCGAGTTCACCGCCAAAAGCTACGGCGCAACCAGCGAGATCGAGGTTTATGACTCCTATCCGGTGCTGACCAACAGCGAGGAGGAGACGGCGTTTGCCAGGGCGCTGGCGCTGGAGGTCTTCGGCAGCGATAAGGTGCTGCCGTCGATCGCGCCGATGAACGCCAGCGAAGATTTTGCCTTTATGCTGCAGGCGCGTCCGGGCTGCTACTTCCTGCTGGGCAACGGCGAGAAGGGCGGCAAGGGCAGCTGCATGGTGCATAACCCAGGCTACGACTTTAATGATGACATTATTAGCACCGGCGCGACGCTTTTCGCCCGGTTAGTTGAAACGCACTGCCGCTGATCTCTGGAGCTCGTAAATAATGAAAAAATCACTTCTGCTGTGGGTTGCGCTGATGGCCTCAACGTCGGCGCTGGCCGCAGAAAATAAGGAAATTCGCTTTGGCGTCGATCCGACCTTTGCGCCGTTTGAATGGAAGGACCCGCAGGGCAAGCTGGCGGGTTTCGATATTGATTTAGGCAACGCCATCTGCCAGCAGCTGCAGGCCAAATGCGTGTGGGTGGAAAGCAACTTCGACGGCATCATTCCGGCGCTGAAGGCGCGTAAATTTGACGCCATTCTCTCCGGTATGTATATGACCGAGAAGCGTAAAGAGCAGATTGGCTTTAGCGACAAGCTCTATAACGGCCCGGTGTTCCTCGTGGCGCGCAAAAATACGCTGAGCGGCAATACGCCGGAGCAGCTGAAGGGCAAAACCATCGGCGTGGAGCAGGGCTCGGCGCAGGAAACCTACGTGAATCAGCACTGGCGTCCGGCGGGAATTAATATCGTGGCCTACCAGGGCGCCGACAGCGTGGTGCGGGATCTGGAGTCCGGGCGTATCGACGGCGCGGTGCTCTCCGGAATGATGGCGGACTACAGCTTCCTGCAGCAGCCTCAGGGCAAAGATTTCGCCTTCGTTGGCGGTCATTTGCAGGATGATAAGCTGTTTGGCGCCGGGGCGGCCATTGGCCTGCGCAAGGACGACGACGCCTTACGTCAGGAGATTAACGGCGCAATTGCCAAAATTCTTGCCGACGGAACCTATAAAAAACTGGCCGGGAAATATTTTAGCTTTGACGTCTATTCCGGGACATAATGCGGTTATGCAGGCGGCGGGCACGGAAAGCCCGCCTCAGGCTTCCTTTCTCTACTATCATTTCTGACCCTGGCCCGATAACGCAGGACGCAGAATATAAACGAGACCCTCACTCATTCGAGTTGAACCAGGCCGGGCGCGGGCAACCTGAAGGACGACGGGTCAATAAGGAGTGAACGGCATGATGACACGTCCATTGGGCAAAACCGGATTTTCCATTGCGCCGCTGGTCTTTGGCGGCAACGTTTTCGGCTGGACCTGCGATGAAAAAACCAGTTTTGCCATTCTTGATGCTTTCGTTGACCACGGCTTTGACGCTATCGATACGGCGGACGTTTACTCCCGCTGGGCGGACGGCAATCAGGGCGGAGAGTCGGAAACGATAATCGGCCGCTGGCTGCAGGCGCGGCCGGGGATGCGTGAGCGGGTTAAAATCTTCAGCAAGGTCGGCTCAGATATGGGGCCCGACGGGCAAAAAGGGCTGAGCAAAGCCTGGATCCAGAAGGCGGTAGACCACTCCCTGCGCCGCCTGAATAGCGACTATATCGATCTCTATTTTGCCCACTGGCCGGATCCGCAAACTCCGCTGGCGGAAACCCTGGAAGCCTTCCAGGCCCTGCAGCAGGCGGGAAAAATCCGCGCGACCGGCGCGTCGAACCTCGACGCGCAGCAGCTGTCGGCGGCGCTGGAAGTAGCGCGCAAGGGCGGCCTGCCGGCCTGGCAGGTGCTGCAGCCGGAATATAATCTCTATCACCGCTCCGCCTTCGAAGGCGCGCTCTGCGATCTCTGCATCAGCCGCGAGATTGGCGTGGTGACCTACTACAGCCTGGCCTCCGGCTTTTTAACCGGTAAATACCGCCAGCAGGCTGACCTCGCGCAGAGCCAGCGCGGCGGCGGCATCGCCAAATATCTCAATCCGCGCGGGATGCGCATTCTCGATACTCTCGAAGAGGTTGCCGGGCAGCACAACGCTAAGCCGGCGGAGGTGGCCCTCGCCTGGCTGATGAGCCGGGAAGGGGTGACCGCGCCGATCGCCAGCGCGACCAGCGTCGCCCAGGTTGAGAGCTTTGCCCGCGCCGCCGGGCTGACGCTCAACGCCGCGCAGCTGGCGCGGCTCGAGATCGCCAGCGCCTGATGGCCGTCTGCCGGAGCCGTCGGGCTCCGGCTTTTCCCGGCTAGCGGTGCGTCGTTACGTTCAGCACCTGCGCGCTGGCGCCGACCCGGCGGTCCCCTTTGGCGGCATGAAAGGCTCGGGCATCGGGCGCGAGTTTGGCAGCTCGTTTATTGATGATTACACTGAACTTAAATCCGTGATGGTGCGCTATTAATAGCCGACGGGCCTGACGAAATATACTCTTTAGGGTTTAACTGTTGTCGGCAATAAAATAATACTTTGGGCTAATATTTAAATCACCCTCCCTCCGGCCGCTAGCTAACAACTTAGTGGCCTTTTTATTTACCTCATATATGTGTGCCAGAGAATTCAGCGAAAACTTGTACAATAATAAGCGGATTAAAAATGGCTGCTTATCCATTTTGGCGTTATTACTACAGGCTGCGGAATTATTTCTTTTGCTTATTGCTATTCGGCGAACTGTTGTTAATTAAATATTGCATAGTAATTTTTAATTAACAATTTTTAATTAACATTGGTTTTTTATTTTTAGGAGGTTGCAGTGACTGCGCCATTAAAAAAAATTGTCATTGTCGGCGGCGGTGCCGGCGGGCTGGAGCTGGCCACGCAGCTGGGGCATAAGCTTGGCCGCCGTAATAAGGCTCAGATTATCCTCGTCGATCGCAGCCAGAGCCACCTGTGGAAGCCGCTGCTGCATGAGGTGGCGACCGGATCGCTGGATGCCGGCGTGGACGCCCTAAGCTTTATGGCGCATGCCAGTAAGCATTATTTTGAGTTCCAGCACGGCGCCGTTATCGATATTAATCGCGACGCGAAAACCCTCGTCCTGGCGGAACTGCGCGATGAAAACGGCGAGCTGCTGGTTGCCGAACGCACCCTCGGCTGGGATACCTTAGTGATGGCGCTGGGCAGCACCTCCAACGACTTTAATACCCCCGGGGTAAAAGAGAACTGTATTTTCCTCGACAGCGCCGAGCAGGCAAAACGCTTCCATCAGCAGATGCTTAACCTGTTCCTCAGGCATTCGGCTAACCCGCAGAACCTCGGCAAGGTGAATATTGCCATTGTCGGCGGCGGGGCGACGGGCGTCGAACTGTCGGCCGAGCTGCACAATGCGGTGAAAGAGCTGCAGCGCTACGGCTATAAGCATCTGACCAACGAGGCGCTGAACGTCAGCCTGGTTGAAGCCGGCGAGCGTATTCTGCCGGCGCTGCCGGAGCGCATCTCCCTGGCCGCGCGCGATGAGCTGACGAAGCTGGGCGTCAACGTGATGACCCAAACCCTGATTACCCGCGCCGACGAGCAGGGGCTGCACACCAAAGACGGCAGCGTAATTAGCGCGGATCTGATGGTGTGGGCGGCCGGCATCAAGGCGCCGGACTTTATGCGCGATATTGCGGGCCTTGAGACCAACCGGATTAACCAGCTGGTCGTTGAGCCGACGCTGCAGACCACCCGCGATAGCCATATTTTTGCCTTCGGCGACTGCGCTGCCTGCCCGCGCCCGGAGGGGGGATTTATTCCTCCGCGCGGCCAGGCGGCTCACCAGATGGCCCTCTTCACGGCGAACAACATTATTGCGCAGCTGAAGGGCCGACCGCTGAAATCGTTCGTCTATCGCGACCGCGGCTCGCTGGTCTCGCTCTCAGGCTATACCACCCTCGGGAGCATTATGGGCCATCTGCCGGTGGGGCCGATGATGGTGGAGGGCAGGCTCGCGCGCCTGGTCTACGATTCGCTGTACCGTATGCATCAGGTGACGCTGCACGGCTACGTGAAAACCGGCCTGCTGATGCTCTCCGGCGGGATTAACCGCATCATTCGTCCGCACCTCAAGCTGCACTAAACACGCTGCACGAAAGATGAAATAGCCTCCCGGACACCGCCGTCCGGGAAGGCGCAACGTCCCGCTCCCAGGCTGGCGACAAATCCCTTCGCGTATCATGTTCTAAAATCAGCAGATTACTGTTTTTGCCCGCAGCGGAAGTGATTACGCTTGCCTGAATGACGATAATGAGTATAGTTCTCATTCTTCTTTTTGTTTGCAGGCTAAGTAGGGAATGACCTGCGTCAGTGAGTGGCTCACAGGGAAACAGCGAAGGCGTAGGGTGGGGCTCGGTACGGCAAGGCTGAAGCAAAAAATATCGGCCAGGAGCTACCATCAGGTCATTGATTATGTAAAGGATTCCTCCTGTGAAATACGCTATTCCGGCCCTCGCGCTGGCTATCTCTGCGCTCTTAAGCGGCTGTGCCGCTACCCATACCCCGCCCGTTGCGCAACCGGCTGTCGACAGCGCCGCCGCTGCTACCCTGGCGCAGCCGCTGAAGCGCGAGCTGGCCGAAGGCCTCTATGAAATGGCGCTGAGCCCGAAAGGCGATGCGCTGTACGTTGCCAGCGCCGAAGGTTTTAAAGACGTGCAGGGCGGGGCGGTCTATAAGCTCGACCCGAAAACCCTGAAGACCATCGGCCTGAGCTATACCGACCTGAAAAACTTTGCCGTCCAGATAACGCCGGATGGCGCAACGCTGTTCGTTACCAACTCCCTCGACGGCGGCATCAGCGCCATTGACACCGCCACCGGCAAAGTCAAAAAGCGCCTGCTGTTTAGCGAGCGCAACGAGAAGGGGCTGCCGTACGGCGCGCGGCAGATCCTGCTGCTGAACGACACTCTCTACGTGGGTGCGGTTGCCGATCCGGCGCAAATCTGGGTGGTTGACGCCAACACGCTGAAGCTGAAAGCGCGGATTAAAAACACCGGCAAATGGATGACCGGCCTGCACTATTCCGCGCAAACGGGGCGCCTGTACGCGGCCAACGGCGGCGGAGAGATCCTCGTTATCAACCCGCGTAATAACCGCGTTGAGCAGCGCTGGAAGCCGCTGGGCGACAAGCCGGCGCTGCTGCTGAATATCGCCGAAGATAGCGAAACCGGCCGCCTGTTCGTCACCGATAACTCAAAAGCGAAAACCACCCTGGTGCTGGATATTCACAGCGGCAAGGTGATCAAGCAGCTCGACGTGGGCGACTCGCTGGCGGTGCTGTTCAACCCGAAACGCAATGAGATTTATATCTCCCGGCGCGAGTCCGGCAAGGTCATCAGCCTCGACGGCACCAGCTATGCGCAGAAGCGTCAGTGGGATATCCCGGCTAACCCCAACAGCCTGCTGCTCTCAGCCGATGGTCAGACGCTGTTTGTGACCGTCAAACAGCCGTTTAATAAAGATCATTCGACCAAAGGCCCGGACAGCGTTGTCCGCCTCGAGCTGGCGAATCAATAACTAAAATTGGCCCGGCAGCGGGCCCTTTGTTTCACTTTTCTCCTCCACGGGACACATTATGCACGTCACTCATACTTCATCCTTCCCGCTGCGTAAAACGCTGCTGGCGTTAACGATTGGCGCCATCGCCCAGGGCGCGGCGGCGGCGGACGACGCCAGCGCCGGCAAAAAAAATGAAGAGGTTATGGTCGTCCAGGCGAGCGAAGGCGGCGATTTTAAAGCCGGCGGCGACCTGGTGGTGCCGGCCTTCCTCGACGGGCAGATTGCCCACGGCGGCCGGCTGGGCATGCTCGGTGAACAAAAGGCGATGGACGTCCCCTTTAACGTCATCGGCTACACCGCAAAGCTGATTCAGGACCAGCAGGCGCGCACCATTGCCGACGTGGTCAGCAACGATGCGGGGATCCAGACGGTGCAGGGCTACGGTAACTTTGCCGAAACCTACCGCATTCGCGGCTTTAAGCTCGACGGCGACGACATGACCATGGGCGGCCTCGCCGGCGTGGTGCCGCGTCAGGTGATGGATACCCAGATGCTGGAGCGGGTGGAGGTCTTTAAGGGCGCCAACGGCCTGCTCAACGGCGCGGCCAGCAGCGGCGTCGGCGGGATGATCAACCTTGAGCCGAAGCGGGCTGAGGATATCCCAACCGCCAGGGTGGGGGTCGACTATACCTCCGATTCTCAGGTCGGCGGCAGCCTCGACCTCGGCCGTCGTTTTGGCGATGACAACCAGTTCGGCGCGCGCGTCAACCTGGTGCATCGCGAAGGCGAAGCGGCGGTGGAAAACGACCGCCGTCGCACGACGCTTGCCTCCCTGGGGCTGGACTACCGCAGCGATCGCTTCCGTTCATCGCTCGACTTTGGCTACCAGAAAAAAACCTTCCACGGCGGGGAGATGGGGGTGAACGTCAGCGGCGTCGACTTCGTGCCCGCGGTACCGGATAACCGCAAAAACTACGGCCAGAAGTGGGGCTATAGCGATATCGAGAACGAATTCGGGATGGCGAAGGCGGAATACGATCTCAGCGACAGCTGGACGCTGTACGGCTCCCTCGGCGGCCAGCACGCGCACGAGACCGGCACCTACAGCACCGCGAAGCTGCTGAATGAAAACGGCGACGCGACCGCCGGGCGCCTGGACACCAACCGGATTATCGACGCCTTCAGCGGTATGGGCGGCGTGCGCGGTGACTTCAACACCGGCGCGATTTCCCATCAGGTTAACGTCGGCTACTCGGCGCAGATCAAGCGCGATAAAACCGCGTGGCGGATGTCGACGAAAAACCCGACCACCAATATTTATGACGGCCGCGACGTGCCGATGCCGGATAACACCCTGTTTGGCGGCAACTACTTCGACCCCCTGACCACCTCGCGCAGCCGCACTCAGGGCTGGCTGCTGAGCGATACGCTGGGCTTCTTTAACGACAAGGTGCTGCTGACCGCCGCCGCCCGTCATCAGAAGGTGGTGGTGCGTAACTACAGCAATAAAACCGGCGTGGAGGACCCCGCTTCGCTCTATACCCAAAGCCGCTGGACGCCGACCCTGGGCCTCGTCTACAAGCCGTGGGAAACGCTGTCGCTGTACGCCAACCACACCGAAGCGCTGCAGCCGGGCAGCGTGGCGCCAAATACCGCCGCCAACGCCGGGCAGAGCACCGGGATCGCGCACTCGAAGCAGGATGAAGTGGGCGTGAAGGTTGACTACGGCACCGTCGGCGGGTCGCTGGCGCTGTTTCAAATCAAAAAGCCGAACGCGATCTCCGATGCGAACGGCTACTACGGGCTGGACGGCGAACAGCGCAACCGCGGCGCCGAGCTGAACGTCTTTGGCGAGCCGATGCTGGGGCTGCGCCTCAATGGCAGCACGCAGTGGCTCGATCCCGAGCAGACCAAAACGGCTAAGGGCGTCAACGACGGAAAAGACGCGGTTGGCGTGGCGCGCTTCTATGCGGTGCTGGGGGCCGAGTATGACATCAAGCCGGTCGAGGGCCTGACGGCCACCGCTCGCGTTAACCACACCGGTTCGCAGTACGCCGATGCGGCGAATACGAAGAAGCTCGACAGCTATACCACCCTCGATCTGGGCGTGCGCTACCGCATGCGCCTCAACGCCGATGGTAACGAAATGGTCTGGCGTGCGGGGGTGACCAACGTCACCAACGAGAAGTACTGGTCCGGCGTCGATGATTCCGGCACCTACCTGTCGGTGGGCGATCCGCGCACCGTTCGCGTATCGATGAGCTACGATTTCTAAGGCCAAAGCGCGGGGCGGGCCCGGACGGCTCGCCCCTCGTCGCCGGCAACAAACGCATCTGCGGCTTGAAGTCGGGCGAGCATAAGTGTAAAAGGTGCCCCTTCACTAAAAATGACAGGGGATCGACGTGAAAGACGCGTCAACGCAGTCGGATACCGTAGAACACGGCGGCCCGACGCTTCATCGCGGTTTACAGAACCGACATATCCAGCTCATCGCCCTCGGCGGCGCTATCGGCACCGGCCTGTTTCTCGGCATTGGCCCGGCGATTCAAATGGCGGGACCGGCGGTTCTGATTGGCTACGCCGTCGCCGGGATCATCGCCTTTCTGATCATGCGCCAGCTTGGCGAAATGGTTGTTGAAGAGCCGGTATCCGGCTCGTTTGCCCACTTTGCCTATAAATACTGGGGCCCGTTTGCCGGCTTTCTTTCCGGCTGGAACTACTGGGTGATGTTCGTGCTGGTGGGTATGGCGGAGCTGACCGCCGCCGGCATCTACATGCAGTACTGGCTGCCGGACGTGCCGACCTGGGTATGGGCTGCGGTCTTCTTTATTATCATCAACGCCGTTAACCTCGTGAACGTGCGCCTGTACGGCGAGGCGGAGTTCTGGTTTGCGTTGATTAAGGTGCTGGCGATTGTCGGGATGATCGGCTTCGGCCTGTGGATGCTGTTCGGCGGCCACGGCGGCAGCAAGGCGGGATTCGATAACCTGTGGCGTCACGGCGGCTTTCTGGCTACCGGCTGGCACGGCCTGGTGATGTCGCTGGCGGTGATTATGTTCTCCTTTGGCGGCCTGGAGCTTATCGGCATCACCGCCGCGGAAGCGCAGAATCCTGAAAAGAGCATTCCGAAAGCGGTGAACCAGGTGGTCTACCGTATCCTGCTGTTCTATATCGGTTCGCTGGTGGTGCTGCTGGCGCTCTACCCGTGGGTGGACGTGAAATCTGACAGCAGCCCGTTCGTGATGATTTTTCATAATCTCGACAGCAACGTGGTGGCTTCCGCGCTCAACTTCGTCATCCTGGTGGCCTCGCTGTCGGTTTACAACAGCGGCGTCTATTCCAACAGCCGGATGCTGTTCGGTCTGTCGGTGCAGGGCAACGCGCCGAAGTTTCTCGCCCGGGTCAGCAAGCGCGGCGTGCCGGTCAACTCGCTGATCCTCTCCGGGGTGATCACCTCCCTGGTGGTGCTGCTCAACTACCTGCTGCCGCAAAAGGCGCTGGGCCTGCTGATGGCGCTGGTGGTGGCGACGCTGCTGCTGAACTGGATAATGATCTGCATGGCGCATCTGAAATTCCGCGCCGCGCAGCGTCGTAAGGGACGCGAGTCGAAGTTCAAAGCGCTGCTGGCGCCTGGCGGAAACTATCTCTGCATCGCCTTCCTGGGGCTGATTCTGGTGCTGATGTGCACGATCGACGGAATGCGCCTGTCGGCCGTTCTGCTGCCGGTGTGGATCCTGTTCCTGTTTGTGGTCTTCAAGCTGCTGCGCCGTCCGGTGTAACGCCCGCGGCTCCGTCGTCCGACGGAGCCGTAATCCTTTATTGTGATCTTCTTCGCGCTTAGCGCATTTGCTTAAGGATCTTCCTTTTGTAATCGATTACTTTGTCAATCGAGCGGTTTTGTAATCGATTACTTTTTGAGGGCGGTCAAAATGGTATCAACAGCTGAAGGTCGTGAAAGTGTTCGCGTGCAGCACCGGTTTCTGGTGCCGCGCCTGTCGTTAATGATGTTTATGCAGTTCTTTATCTGGGGGAGCTGGTCGGTCACCCTCGGCCTGGTGATGACGCGCTACGATATGGCGCTGCTGATCGGCGATGCGTTCTCCGCCGGGCCGATTGCCTCCATTTTATCGCCGTTTGTGCTGGGGATGCTGGTCGATCGCTTCTTCCCGTCGCAGAAGGTGATGGCGGTGATGCACCTGGCGGGGGCGGCGATTCTGTGGTTTGTCCCGCAGGCGCTGGTCGCGCAAAACGGCGCGCTGCTGATCGGCCTGCTGTTTGGCTATACGCTGTGCTATATGCCGACGCTGGCGCTGACCAATAATATCGCTTTCCACAGCCTGGCGAACGTCGATAAAACCTTTCCGGTGGTGCGCGTCTTCGGCACCATCGGCTGGATTATCGCCGGGATCTGCATCGGGGTGACCGGTATTTCCAACACCACCGCCATCTTCAGCCTTGCGGCGCTGTGCTCGGTGGTGCTGGCGCTCTACAGCCTGACGCTGCCCCACACGCCGGCGCCGGCGAAGGGGATGCCGGTAAAGCTGCGCGATCTGCTCTGTGCCGACGCCTTTGCGCTGCTGAAAACGCGCCACTTCTTTATCTTCTGCCTGTGCGCCACGCTGATCTCCATTCCGCTGGGGACCTACTACGCCTACACCGCCTCATACCTGGCGGATGCCGGCGTGGCTGACGTCAGCACCGCGATGTCGTTCGGCCAGATGTCGGAAATCGTCTTTATGCTGGTGATCCCGCTGCTGTTCCGCCGCCTCGGGGTGAAATATATGCTGCTGGTGGGGATGCTGGCGTGGTTCGTGCGCTACGCCTTCTTTGCCCTCGGCGTCAGCGAAGAGGGGCGCTTCCTGCTCTATCTCGGCATCCTGCTGCACGGCGTGTGCTACGACTTTTTCTTTGTTGTCGGCTTTATCTATACCGACCGGGTGGCGGGGGAGAAGGTAAAAGGCCAGGCGCAGAGCATGATTGTGATGTTCACCTACGGCATCGGCATGCTGCTCGGTTCGCAAATCTCCGGCGCGCTGTATAACCAGCTGGTTGCCGGACAGGCCGTACCGCAGGCGTGGGTCACCTTCTGGTGGATCCCGGCGGTTGCGGCGGCGGTTATCGCACTGATTTTCCTTTTCTCTTTCCAGTATAACGAGAAAGAGCCGCGCTAATTTTTCGGAGGTGGTGATGAGAACTATCAAGGGGCCGGGCATCTTTCTGGCGCAGTTTATCGGCACGCAGCCGTCGTTTAACACCCTCGACGGTCTGGCGGAGTGGGCCGCGGGGCTGGGCTATCGGGCGCTGCAGATCCCGTGCAACCATCCGGCTATCTTTGACCTCGAGCAGGCGGCGGCGAGCCAGACCTACTGCGACGAGGTTAAGGGACGGCTGGCGGCGCACGGGCTGGTGATTAGCGAGCTCTCTACGCATCTGGAAGGGCAGCTGGTGGCGGTACATCCGGCCTACGACGCGGCGTTTGACGGCTTTGCGCCCCCCGCGCTGCGCGGAAATCCGCAGGCGCGGCAGCGCTGGGCCTGCGAAAAGCTGCAGCAGGCGGCGATCGCCTCCGGGCGCTTAGGCCTGACGGCGCACGCCACCTTCTCCGGGGCGCTGGCGTGGCCCTATTTTTACCCCTGGCCGCCGCACAACCCGCAGCTGCTCGAGGAGGCGTTTAGCGAGCTGGCCCGCCGCTGGCGGCCGATCCTCGACGGCTTTGACCAGCAGGGAGTGGATCTGTGCTACGAAATTCATCCCGGCGAAGATCTGCACGATGGCGTGACCTTCGAGCGTTTTCTGCAGCTGGTGGATAACCATCCGCGCTGCAATATGCTCTACGACCCCAGCCATCTGCATCTGCAGCAAATGGACTACCTGGCCTATATCGACATCTATCATCAGCGGATAAAAGCCTTTCACGTCAAGGACGCGGAGTTCCGCCGCGACGGCCGCTGCGGCGTTTACGGCGGCTACCAGAACTGGCTCCAGCGGGCGGGGCGCTTCCGCTCGCCGGGGGACGGCGAGATCGATTTTAAGCGGATTTTTAGCAAGCTCACCGAGTACGGCTATGCCGGCTGGGCGGTGCTGGAGTGGGAGTGCTGCCTGAAAGAGGCGGAGGCCGGCGCCCGCGAGGGCAGCGAATTTATCCGCCGCCATATCATTCCGGCCTCCGGGCGCGCGTTTGATGATTTTGCCGCCGGAAGCGAGGTACGGGGATGATCCAGGTCGGCATTATTGGCAGCGGGTTTATCGGTCCGGCGCATATTGAGGCGCTGCGCCGGGTGGGCGATATTGAGGTGGTGGCGCTGTGCGACCACAGCCTGGCGCAGGCCGAGCAGAAGGCCCGGCAGCTGAACGTGGCCCACGCCTACGGCAGCGTCGAAGGTCTGCTGGCGCATCCGGGTCTGCAGGTGGTGCACAACTGCACGCCGAACCATCTGCATGCGGAGATTAATCGCCAGATCCTGCGCGCCGGGCTGCACGTCTTCTCGGAAAAGCCGCTGTGCATGCGCCCGGAAGAGGCCCGCGAGCTGGTGGCGCTGGCGGAAAAGGCCGGGGTGGTGCACGGCGTGAGCTTTGTCTACCGCCAGTTTGCGATGGTCCAGCAGGCGGCCAGCATGATCCGTGAGGGTCTGGTCGGGCGGCTGTTTTCGGCTCACGGCAGCTATTTGCAGGACTGGATGCTGCTGCAAACCGATTACAACTGGCGGGTGGAGTCGGCGCTGGGCGGGGCGTCGCGGGCGATGGCGGATATCGGCTCGCACTGGTGCGATACGGTGCAGTTTATGACCGGACGCCGCATCACCGAGGTGATGGCCGACCTCTCGACGGTGTGGCCGACCCGCCGGACGGCTTTGCAGGGCGATGCCACCTTCAGCCAGCAGGGCGACGGTCGGGGCGACGAGGAGCGGGCGGTGGATACCGAAGACCGGGGATCGGTGCTGGTACGCTTTGATGACGGCAGTAAAGGCTGCTTCAGCGTCTCGCAGGTGAGCGCCGGCAGGAAGAATCAGCTGACGGTTGAAATCAGCGGCAGCGCCTGCGCCCTGGCGTGGGATCAGGAGATCCCCCAGCGGCTGTGGGTCGGCCAGCGCGACCGGCCCAATCAGACCTTCAGCGACGACCCTTCCCTGATGCAGCGCGACGTTGCCGCCAGCGCCCACTTCCCCGCCGGCCATATCGAGGGCTGGCCGGACGCCTTCAAAAATATGATGCTGAGCTTCTACCAGGCGGTGCGTGCCGGGGCGATGCCGGATGCGCGCTCGCGGCGGTTCGCTTCGTTTTATGAAGGGGCGGACGTGATGTACATCGTTGAGGCTATTTTGCGCAGCCATCAGCAGCAGCGCTGGGTCAGCGTAGAGCGGTAGCGAAGGAGATGCGCCACCTCGGGTGGCGCACTGCCGGGCTATTTCACGCCGAGATAACCATCGAGATAGGCGGCGGAGAGCTCGCGGCCAAACAGCTGGGCGTCCTTATCTTCCATCGACGCGCTCCACTTATCGTCCGCCTTGCGGTCAAAAGAGTGCTCGGTCTTCGTGCCTTTGCTGGCCTGCTGCTTAATCTGCTCGGCCCGGCTTCTGGCGTCATTTTCACTCATTCCCGCCGCGCGATCCTCTTTGCCGAGCTGATAGGTTTTGCTGAACGTCGGCAGGTTTAAGCGGTAATTATCCTGGCGATTCACGGCATAGTTGCCGCCGACAAAGTCGGAGCGGTGGGCGACAAAATAGTAGGCGTGGCGTTCAGGCGAAGACTTTGAGGCGCTGCAGCCGGAAAGAAGGGCCGCCGCGCAGCCGAGAACGATAATCGTTGATTTTAATTTCATTGGTAACATCATCCCTAATTATGAGTTTATTAACTAATTGAAAATATAATAATTATTTCTTTTAAGAAGGCGTAGCTAACGTACCGCTGGCGTCGTCTTTGAGCCCTATTTTGCATAAAAAAAAGACAGCGTAAACGCCAGAAGATAAGAGCCCTGATAATTGATAGTTTTCGCCGCGGCCAGCCCGGCGAAGGATTTTGCCGCCCGGGCGGGCCATCTCGCCGCTCCCGACGACGCTGGATGCCTGCGGCACGCTCATTTATGATAGCCTGCGTCATATTACGCTTATCGCAGGAAGTGCAGCCCCTATGTCAATTCAGAAAATTGCTCGTCTGGCGGGCGTCTCGGTGGCGACGGTATCGCGCGTGCTCAACAACAGCGAGACCGTTAAAGCGAAAAATCGCGAGCGCGTGCTGCAGGCAATTGAGGAAAGCAACTATCAGCCCAACCTGCTGGCCCGCCAGCTGCGGACCGCCCGCAGCTACATGATCCTGGTGATGGTCTCCAATATCGCCAATCCCTTTTGCGCCGAGGTAGTGAAGGGGATAGAAGAGGAAGCTGAAAAGCACGGGTATCGTATTTTGCTCTGCCACTCCGGCTCCGATTTGGCGCGCTCAACCTCTGGGCTGCAGCTGCTCTCCGGGAAAATGGTCGATGGTGTGATTACGATGAACGCGCTCGCCAGCCTGCCGGAGCTGACCACGCTTATCGGCGACGCGCCGTGGGTGCAGTGCGCCGAATACGCCGACGCCGGCAATATCTCCTGCGTGGGGATCAACGATCTTGACGCGGCGCAGGGGGCGGTGCTGCGCCTGGCGCAGAGCGGCCGTCAGCGAATCGCCCTGATCAACCACGACCTGAGCTATCGCTACGCCCGCCTGCGCGAGCGCGGCTATAAAAGCGTGCTGCACGTGCGGGATCTCAGCTATCAGCAGGTGGCCTATGCCAGCGATCTCAGCGCCGCGGCCGGAAAGGCGGCGATGGAAAGCCTGCTGGCGGCGAAAGAGCGGCCTGATGCGGTTTTTGCGGTGGCGGATTCGCTGGCCGCCGGCGCCCTGCGGGCCATTGCCCTGGCCGGTCTGCGGGTGCCGGAAGATATTGCGGTGATCGGCTTTGACGGCACCGAGCTGGCGGAGATGGTCTCGCCGCAGCTGACCACCGTTGAGCAGCCGTCGCGCGATATTGGCCGCACGGCGGTCACCCTGCTGCTGAAGAAAATCGATAACCCGACGGCGGAAGCCGAGCGGGTGATGATGGACTGGCGCGTGATTACCCGCGCCAGTACCTGAGGTCAGGCGCCGATACGCCCGGCCAGCGAGCGAATGTCGTTGCCGGTAGGCGACTGGTGAATGCGCAGGCCAAACTCGTCGACCACGGCGAAGATGTGGTCGAAAATATCGGCCTGAATGCTCTCATACTCCGCCCACACCACGGTGCTGGTGAAGCAGTAGATCTCAATCGGCAGGCCGTTGGCATCCGGCGCCAGCTGGCGCACCATCATCGTCATATCTTTACGCAGCCGCGGATGGTTGCGGAGATACTCCTGCAAATAGGCGCGGAAGGTGCCGATATTGGTCATCTTGCGCAGGTTCAGCACCGAGCGATCGGCAGCGTTTTGCTGATTCCACAGGCTGATCTCCTCATGCCGCGAGTCCATATAGGGTTTCAGCAGCTTTGCCTGGACTAAACGCTGCTGCTCCTGCTCATCGAGAAAATGGATGCTGGTGGTGTCAATATTCAGGCTGCGCTTAATTCGGCGGCCGCCGGAGGCCGACATGCCGCTCCAGTTTTTAAAGGAGTCAGAAACCAGCGACCAGGTCGGCACGGTGGTGATGGTGTTATCCCAGTTGCGGACCTTTACCGTTGTCAGGCCGATATCGATAACCGCGCCGTCGGCGCCGTATTTCGGCATCTCCAGCCAGTCGCCGAGCTTGAGCATGTCGTTGGCGGAGAGCTGGATACCGGCCACCAGGCCGAGAATCGGGTCCTTAAACACCAGCATCAGGACCGCGGCCATGGCGCCAAGGCCGCTAATCAGAATGGCCGGCGACTGGCCAATCAGCAGTGAAATCACCAGAATTCCGATGATAATCGCGCTGACCAGCTTTACGCCCTGGAATATGCCCTTCAGCGGCAGCTGCGACGCGGTGGCGAATTTTTGCGAGAGGTTGAACACTACGTCCAGCAGCGAGAAGAAGGACAGCAGGGCATATATCATCACCCACAGCTGAGCGCCGGTAGTTAATATGTCGGCGGCTTCACTGCCTTTTTGCAGCCACAGAACCGCCTGCACGTTGACGATAATACCCTGAAGGGTAAAGGCCAGCCGATGAAACAGCTTGTTCTGGGTAATGATTTGCAGCCACAGGTGGCTGCTGGCCTGCGCGCGCTTTTCGAAGGTCCGCAGGACCACCTTGTGCAATATTAAATGGACAACAATGGCAGTCACAAAAATAATGCCGAAGATAATAATGAGCGAGGTCGTCGGGGTAATTTTGATGCCGGCTGCGGCGATTTGCGATATTAATTCCTGCATAACGTCTCCTTTACATCCAGCGGTTATGATGACCGCTGGATGCCTATTATGCAAATCTCCGGCCGCGCGCCGATGAATTATGAGGCGGCGACCAGCGGGCGAATATTCAGATGATGGCGCAGGCGCAGGGCGATGGCGCCGAGCAGCAGCATCATCACCACCTCAACCGCCAGAAAGTCGATCAGCGCCAGCGTGTAGTCGCCGCCGCTGCGCTGGGCGAGGGCTAAAAAGAGCGAACCGAGCAGCGCCGGGCCGAGCCCCAGCGAGGCCTGCTGCAGGGTGCTGAGGATCGCGCTGCCGGCTCCGGCGTCGCTGGCGCTAATGTCGCGCATCCCGATACGGTAAAAGCTGTTGACGATCAGCGCCTGGCCGTAGCCGACCAGCGCGGTGGAAGGCACCAGCGCCAGGGCCGAGGTGCGGGTGGCGAAATGATAAAAGGTCGCCATCAGCAGCAGCAGGCCGATAATCTGCACCATCAGGCCGATCAGCAAAATCCGCCCCATGCTGTAGCGGGCAATCAGCTTTGGCGCGTACAGCGCGGAGACGAAATAGGCCACCCCAAGGGCGATAAAGCTGTTGCCCGACTGCCACGGCGCCATCCCCATCCCGGCCTGCATGGTCAGCGCCATACAGAACATAAACCCGGACCAGGCGCTGAAAAACAGCAGGGCGGTCGCCATGCCGAAGCGAATGCTGGTGAGCCTGAGCAGGCGCGGAGGCAGCAGCGGCTGCTCGCCGCGACGCTGTTTGCGCAGCGCGCTCGCGCGCATCCATGCCAGCAGCGGCAGCACCGCCACCAGCATCAGCTGCAGCGTCCACGGCCAGTGCAGCTCCGGCCCCAGCGCCATCGGGAACAGCAGGCAGCAGAGGATCAGCGCCAGGCTGAAGGTGCCCTGCCAGTCGATTGTCGAGTGGCCTTCGCGCCGCGTTTCCGGCACGTAGCGCTGGCTAAAGGCCAGCACCAGCAGGCAGATCGGCACGTTGATAAAGAACGCGTTGCGCCAGCCCAGCCCGGCAATATCCGCCGAGACCAGCCAGCCGCCGCCCATCTGGCCGACGATAAACGCGATCCCGCCGATACCGCCGTAGAGGCTGATGGCGCGCGCGTGGGCGCTGCCCTTCAGGGTAACGTGCAGGGTGGCGAGGATCTGCGGGACGATCAGCGCCGCTCCGGCGCCCTGCAGGGTACGTGCCGCCAGCAGCTCGCCGATGGAGCTGGCCATCCCGCAGAGCAGAGAGGCGACGCCGAACAGCGTCACGCCCCACATAAACAGGCGCCGGCGACCGTAGTTATCGCCGAGCTTGCTGCCCATCGCCAGGCATACCGCAAAGGCGACGCCGTAGAGCGCGACGATCAGCTCCAGCTGGGTGGCGCTGGCGTCCAGCGAGTGGGTGATGGAATCCAGCGCGACGTTGGTGATTGAGGTGTCGATCAGCGGCAGCATCTGACCGGTTAACAGCAGGAATAAACCGGCGCGGCCGGGTGAAACAGCAGACGAATTCATTGGATCTCTCCATTGCGTCATTCAGCGGATGGACGTAGCATCAACGATAAATTAAACGGGTACCAGTTCCTGCTTATACTGGTATTGACACTACCATGTTGGAGGTCATATGACCGTAATGCCGCAACGCGCGCCGCTGTCGGTCGCGCCCGACGACAGCCGTAAACAGCTCGGCGCCTTTCTGCGCGCCCGCCGTGAGAGCCTCGACCCGCAGCGTCTCGGCCTGCCGCGCGTCGGGCGGCGGCGAACGCCCGGCCTGCGCCGCGAAGAGGTGGCGATGCTCGCCGACGTCGGCGTCACCTGGTACACCTGGCTGGAGCAGGGGCGGGACGTTAACCCCTCGGAGTCGGTGCTGGTTGCGGTGGCGAATGCGCTGCAGTGCAGCCCGCTGGAGACCCGGCACCTGTTCGTGCTGGCGGGGCTGACGCCGCCGGAAGCCACGCAGGTGACGGTGTGCGAAGGGATAAGCCCCGGCACCCGGCGGATGCTCGACAGCCTGATGCCGCAGCCGGCCAGTATCCAAAAGCCGAACTTCGATATCGTGGCGTGGAACGAGAGCTTCTGCCGCCTGATGGGCCTCGATTTTGCGAGTCTCCCGGAAGAGGACCGCAACTGCATCTACCTGTATCTGACCAACGAAACCTGGCGCAGCCGGATTGAAAACCGCGACGTGCTGGCGACCTTTGTCTCCTATTTCCGCGCGGCGATGGCCGAGCATCGGGGCGATCCGCTGTGGGAAAATAAGCTGGCGCGATTTTTCGCCGCCTCGGCGGAGTTTGAGTCGCTGTGGCATCAGCGCTACGAGGTCCGCGGCGTGGAGAATCAGGTGAAGAACTTCCACCATCCGCAGCTGGGGCGCTTTAGCCTGCAGCAGATGTACTGGTACTCGGCGCCGCGCAACGGCTCGCGGCTGCTGGTCTATCTGCCGATGGATGAGGCCGGCGAGCAGGCGCTGGCGTGGCTGGACAAGCAGGGCTGAGAGGGCGCCGGCAGGCCGCGGCGCGCTTTCCGTGTCATACTGATGCGATATTGCCGTAGGGATATGACTATCAATGAAAGTGACGCGCAGACAGGAAAAGATTATTCGCGAGGCCGTGAGCCGCTGGCGGGAAGATAACGTCATCGATGAGCGGATGCAGCAGCATTTAAACGCGCATTTAGTTCGTTCACCCTTCGACTGGCAGCGCCTGAGCCGCTACGCCTTCTGGACGGCGCTGGCCTGCCTGCTCATTGCGCTGGGCAGCCTGTTCGCCGATAGCGACGCGATCGCCTGGCTGGTGAACCTGTTCAGCGACTCGGCGCTGGCGCGTATTGCCCTGCCGACGGTGATTGCCCTGGCGTGTTATGGCTGGGGCTTTCGCCGCCAGCGGCGAGAAGCGCAGTGGCACTACAGCACCGAGGCGATGCTGTTTACCGGCGTTGTGTTTACCGCGGTGGCGCTCTGGCAGCTCGGCGTGCGGCTGGATGACGGCAGCGGCCATATTGCTCCGCTGTTCCTCGTCGGCTGTGCGATTTACGGCGCCATTGGCTACGCCGGCCGCTCCGGGCTGGTGTGGCTATTTTTTCTGCTGGCGCTCGGCAACTGGTTCGGGGCGGAAACCGGCTATGTATCAGGGTGGGGCGCTTACTGGCTGGGGATGAGCTACCCGATTCGCTTTGTGCTGTTTGGCGGCGCGCTGCTGGCGCTCTGTTTTGCGCTGCAAAAGCGGCTGCGTCAGCGGCGGCTGTTTAGCGTCAGCAAGGCGATGGGCCTGACCTATCTGTTTATTGCGCTTTGGATTTTGTCGATTTTTGGCAACCACGATCTGGATAGCTGGTACGGCCTTTCACCGACGCAGCTGCTGCCGTGGGCGCTGCTGTTTGGCGTGGCGGCGGTTATCTGTATCTCTATTAGCCTCAAAACCGATGACGGCATGCTGCGGGGGTTTGGCCTGACGTTCCTCGCCATAAATCTCTATACCCGCTTTTTCGAGTATTTCTGGGGGAGCATGCATAAGGTGGTGTTCTTCCTGATTCTGGCGGCGTCGCTGGCCGTGCTCGGCCGCTACGCGGAAAGAATCTGGCACGCCGGCGAGCGGCGTGCCGGGGGCGATTAAATCTCGGTAATGGTGGTCGCCTGCGGCAGGCGTGATTTTGGCAGCGCGGCGTTGAAATCTTCGACGCTATGATGGCCAACCGGCACCACCACTATGCTGGTATAGCCCTGCGCCTTGAGGTCGAACTCAGCGTCGAGGATGGCGAAATCGACGCCTTCAATCGGCACCGCATCGAGGCCCATGGCGGCAACGCCGAGCAGGAAGTTGCCGACGTTCAGATAGACCTGTTTTGCCATCCAGTGGTTAGCGTCGTTAAGATCTTTGCGGTGAATATCGGCAAAGAAGGTGCGGCCCTTGTGGTTACCCGCTTTGGCTTCCGGCGTCGCGAAGCGGCCGTCGGCCTCCTCCTGGTCGACCACGCGCTCCAGCCAGGCATCGTCCAGCTCGGTTTTGGCACAGAAAACAACCACGTGGGACGCATCGAGGATTTTACGTTCGTTGAACACGTAGGTGCCGCTGGCCGCTTTAGCCACCCGCGCCTTGCCCTCATCGCTGCTGGCAACGATAAAGTGCCACGGCTGGGAGTTGGTGCTCGACGGGCTGAACTGCAGCAGCGTTTTCAGGTTTTCCGCCTGGTCTGCGGTCAGTTTCTTGCTGGCATCAAATGCCTTGGTGGAGTAGCGTTTTAGGGCGACGGCAACGATATCCATAACTCTTCCTCAGGTTTAATCTCAAGATAATTTGAGTTTACAGCCCCTTACGGAGCGTTCAGGGAAGGAAGAGTACAGCGATGCCGGGGAAATGATAAGAGACAAAAATGCGATAACACTTATCGCGCTGCGCTGAAAATCATTCAGGGCGCAGCCGCTGCTGGACCTTTTTCGGCAGTTTGTTCACCACCTGGTTCCACGAATCGTCAATCAGCTCCGCCAGCAGATCTTCGCTGATATCGGCGCCGGGAACCACGGTAATCCAGTGCTTCTTGTTCATGTGGTAGCCCGGCTCAATGCTGCGATAAATCTCCTGGTTCAGCAGTGATTTTTGCGGCTCGGCCTTGAGGTTCACCAGCGCCCGGCCGCGAACGTGGGTGGTCAGCATAAAAATGCGTCCGCCCACTTTGAACACGTCGTACTCCGGGCCGAACGGCCAGCAGTGCTCGGTAAACGGGTAGGTTAGCGCGATTCGCCGGGCGCTGTCGTGCAGTGAATCGGGAGTCATCAGGCAGCATCCTCATGCAGCGCCTGCCACATGGCCTCAAACCCGAGTGCGATCAGCTCCCGGGCGCGGTTCGGGTCGTGGCTGGCAAATTCGATAGTTGTTTCCGCCAGCGACAGAAACAGCGCGTCGCAGAAGGCGCGATAGGCGTCGCTCTGGAAGATAGCCTTGATCGACTGCTGGCACATCTCGTTGAGCTCGGGAAACATCTCTTTAACGCGGGTGCGCGTTTCGTCGGTGATCCTTTCGCTAAGCGCCATCCGGCGGATGGCCTTGTGCTCCATCGGGTTGCGAATACCCCAGTTGATATAGCTGTTCCAGATATTGCGCGCGTTCTCTTTTGGGCGCTTCTCGTTTGGCGTCAGCCCGGCAACCATCGACTCCACCAGGCCCGATTTGATAGAGAGGTACAGCTCGTTGAGCAGATCGTCCTTGGTGGCGAAATAGCGAAACAGCGTCCCCTCGGCAACCCCCGCGCTGCGGGCTATGGCCGACGTTGAGGCGGCAATACCTGACTGGGCGAAGGCGGCGGTTGCGGCCTCCAGTAACGCCTGCTTTTTATCTTCACTCTTAGGACGAGCCACTGCACTTTACCTCACACGTAATTAAACCCGGATCTAAGCATGCCTGGTGATGGCACTGCAACGGTGTATGTCAAAAATTGAAAATCGTCTTGACGACTTTCGTCTTCTTCCTAATAATGAGTGCTTACTCACTCATAATCAAGTCTTATAGCAAAACCTTTGGGACAGAGGGTTTAGCCTGGTCCGAATATGAACCGTGTCATTGTCAGCGTGGTCGCCATCATGTTATTAGCCTCAGCAACAGCTTTACCGTTTGTGTTAAATGCCGGGTTTGGTAAGGCGCCACAGGGCGCACAGCTTAGCCTCGTTGAACAATCGCCGCACTATCATGACGGCCAGTTTCATAACCAGCTGCCCACGCCGGGCTTTACCGGACAGAAAAACATGCTGGCCGCGTGGTGGGATTTTCTGGTGACCAAACGTGAAAACGCCAGGCCGCAGCAGCCGCTGCCGCTGGTCAATACCGATCTTGCCAGCCTCCCGGCGGGGCAGGACGCGATGGTGTGGCTCGGCCACTCCTCCTGGTTTTTGCAGCTGGCGGGCAAGCGCATCCTGATTGATCCGGTCTTCAGCAACTATGCCGCACCCTTTTCGTTTATCAACAAAGCCTTCCCGGGCGACTACCCGTGGCGCGCGGAGCAGATGCCGGAAATCGATCTGCTGATTATCTCGCACGACCACTACGACCATCTCGATTACGCCACCATCAAAGCGCTGATGCCGAAAGTTAAGCGCGTGGTCACGCCGCTGGGCGTCGGCTCGCACCTGCGCTACTGGGGAATGGACGGGGCGATTATCAGCGAGGCGGACTGGAACGAGTCGGTGAAGGTCAGCGATGAGCTCACCGTGCACGTCCTGCCGGCCCGTCACTTCTCCGGGCGCGGACTCAAGCGCAATCAGACGCTGTGGGCCAGCTTTATGCTGGTGACGCCGCAGCAGAAAATTTACTACAGCGGCGACAGCGGCTACGGCCCGCATTTCAAGGCCATCGGCGAGCGGTTTGGCGGGGTAGATCTGGCGATTATGGAAAACGGCCAGTACGACCAGGACTGGAAATATATTCATATGATGCCGGATGAGACGGCGCAGGCAGCCGACGATCTCGGCGCTCGCGCGGTATTACCGGGACATGCCGGGCGTTTCGTGCTGGCAAAGCACAGCTGGGACGACCCTTATAAACGGCTGGCTGAGGCCAGTGAAAAGCGGGCATGGCGTTTGCTGACGCCGATGCTGGGCGAGCCGGTTTGGGTCGCCGATAAGACACAATCATTTAATGCCTGGTGGCGGTAATCGCCAGTGTGGTTTAAGAGGAGAGAGGACTTATGACTATTTCCGCTCAGGTGATTGAGACTATCGTCGGGTGGATTGATGACAATTTGCATCAGCCGCTGCGTATTGATGATATTGCTCGCCACTCCGGTTACTCAAAATGGCATCTGCAACGACTGTTTTTACAATATAAAGGGGAGAGTCTGGGGCGCTATATTCGTGAGCGTAAGCTACGGCTGGCGGCGCGCGACCTGCGCGATACCGACCAGCGGGTTTACGATATCTGCCTGAAATATGGCTTTGATTCGCAGCAGACTTTTACCCGCATCTTTACCCGGACGTTTAACCAGCCGCCGGGCGCCTACCGCAAAGAAAACCATCACCGCGCGCATTGAGACGCATCCGCCGGGGGAGACCGGCGGATGCTTTTCTTACCAGGCGTAGTTGACCGTCGCCGTTACCGTCCGACCAATACCGTAGAAACAGGCGCTATCGCTGGCGCACGATGCGACGTATTTGGTATCGGCGATATTATTGACGTTAAACTGCACCTTCGCCCCCTGCAGGCGCGAGCTAAGCTCGCCTAACTCATAGCTCACCATGGCGTCATACAGATCCACCGCCGGCACCTTGAAGGTGTTTTTGGCATCACCGTAGCTGGTGCCGACATAGCGCATGCCGACCCCGGCGGTCAGGCTTTTCAGCGCGCCGCCCGGCAGCGTATAGCTGGTGAACGCCGACGCCATATGCGTCGGGATGCGCGCCGGCGTTTTCCCTTCGGTTCCCGCCACGGTGGTGCTGACGGTTTCGGCGTCGGTCCAGGTGTAGGAGGCGATCAGGTTCAGGTTGTCGAATACCGTGGCGTGCGCCTCGGCCTCAATCCCTTTCGAGCGCACCTTGCCGCTGTTTTCAAACCAGCCCGCCGCGCTGTTGTAGGTGGCGACGTTGCTCTGCGTCAGGTCGTACATCGCGAGGGTCATCAGCGCATTCTGGTTTGGCTGATACTTCAGGCCGACCTCCACCTGCTTGCCCACGCTCGGGTCGAACGGACCCACTCCCGGCGCCCGGTTGGTTTGCAGGTTGGGTTCAAAGGAGGTGCTGTAGCTGATGTACGGAGAGAGGCCGAAATCAAAGGCGTAGAGCAGGCCGGTGCGCCAGGTGAACTTGCTGTCGTTTTTCTGGCTGCGGCTGGCGTCGGTAAAGTCGGTCGTTCGCACCTCCGCCCAGTCGTAGCGCCCGGAAAGCAGCAGCTCCCAGCTCTCCCAGCTCAGCTGATCCTGCAGGTAGACCCCCACCTGGTCGAGATTCTGCTGCTCGTCGCTGGCGGTGCTGAAGGTGCTTTCGTCGACGTTAACGCCGTACACCGGATGGCGCCAGTCGATATCGTACTGCGAGCCGCCGGCGCGGCCGAGGTACTGTTTATCCTTGCTGGTCTTATAGTCCAGCCCGCCGATGACGGTATGCGCCAGCTGGCCGCTGGTAAACTGCGCCTCAAGCTGGTTATCAATGCCGAACTCATCGGTCTGGCGCTCCTCGCGCTGGGCGCGGCGCGACAGCACCGAACTGTTGGCGTCGCTGGTGCTGTACACCAGATAGCGGTATTTCTGCTTGATGGTGGCGTAGCGGGCGTTCTGGCGCAGCGTAAAGGTGTCGTTGAGCTGATGCTCAAACTCATAGCCGATCGCCGTTTGTTCGCGCCACGACTGGTCATAGTTAGGGTCGCTGACGTTAAAATCGCGCGGAATATAGCTCCCGTCGACGCTGCTGACGGTGCCGTAGCGCGGGAGGAAGTTGCGGTAGCCGGCATCGGGATCTTTTTGATAGCTGGTGAGCAGCGTGAAGCGGGTGGCCTGGTTGGGATACCAGGTCAGCGCTGGCGCAATCGCCATCCGCGTCTCTTTATAGTCGTCAACCTGGTTATTCTGCGTGCGGGCGATACCGTTCAGGCGATACAGCAGGCTGCCGTCATCGCTCAGCGGGCCGCCAAAATCGAAGGCGCCTTCGGCGAGATGGTTGTTGCCGGTGCGGAACTGCACTGCGTGAACCGGCTGGGCGGTGGGGCGTTTGCTGGTCATGCTGATAAGCCCGCCGGGATTGACCTGACCAAACAGCACCGAGGCCGGGCCGCGCACCAGCTCCACGCGCTCCAGCAGCCACGGGTCAACGGTGCCGGTTTGCGAGGAGGCGGTGGCACCGTAGCTCAGGCCATCGAGATACTTTGGCACATAGCTGAAGCCGCGCACGAAGACCTCGTCGTTGCGGTTGGACGACCCGCGATACTCGGTAAAGACGCCGGCGCTGTAGCGCAGCGCCTGGGATACCGAGGTGACGTCGAGGGCCTGCATCTGATCGCGGGTGACCACCGAGACCGACTGCGGCGTTTTGATAAGCTCGGCGGCGGTTTTGGTGGCCGAGAGCGTTTTTGTCGCCACGATCCCCTGAAGCGGCGCGGTGGGATCTTCGCTGCTCCCCGCGGTGACCACCAGCGTCTCCTCCGTCGCCTGCACCTGCCCCGCGCATGAAGCCAGCGCCATACCCGTGACCCAGAGTTTTGTTATCTTATTATTGTTAAACATATTTTTAGCTACATCCTTGGTTTTAATTGCCATAGAAACCCGTTTTTCCGCTAAGGGAAAATGTAACGGTCATCACCAACTGCTCAGATGTTATTGCAAATCATTACCATTTGCATTAGCGTTGGTAACAAATTCTTACAGGGATAATCGGGCAATGAAGATGGCATGGAGTGGTCTGCTGGTGGGGATGAGCGCGCTACCGGCGGCGGCAATGAACTGCGAGTCTCCCTCGCTGCAGGGAGAGCTGCAGGGAAAATTCGATGCCAGCGGTGAGGTCTGTTTTGACCTGCCGACGTTGGGGGAAAACTACGTCACCGCGACCCTCTCAGGCGTAACGGATGCCCGCCTGCTGGATGAGCACAACCGCCGCCTGCGCACGCTGCTGGCGGGCGGACCGGCGGACGGCGAGCAGACGGTGCTGTTTTCTCTGCCGGTCAACCGCCCCTCGGCGCTGGTGCTGCACGGCGAAGAGGGGGCCCGCTGGCGCTTTCAGTGGCGGATGAAGGAGACGACCGCGCTGGCAAAAAACCAGCCTCTGGACCCCGTTAGCCCGCGTCTGCAGCGTCTGATGCAGGAGCTGGCGGCGGGGGGCTCAACGGCGGGTTTCTGGCAGGAGCGCGAGCAGGAGGGAACGCCGATGGTTGAGGCGCTGGACGCCGACCATAAGCGCGTCACTTTTCTGTGGCGCGGGGCGAGCCGCAACGTGTTTCTGCTGGGATCGCCGGCGGGCGATCACGATCCGCTGTTTCGTCTCGGCAGCTCCGACGTTTGGTTTCGCAGCTACGTGGTCCCGGCGGATACGCTGATGCAGTACAAGCTGGCGCCGGACGTGCCGGTAATTGACGGCAGCACGCGCGACCAGCGGCGGGCAATTCTGGTCAGCGCTCAGGCCGATCCGCTGAATCCGCACAGCGTTAACACCGCCCGCGATCGCTGGAACCGCTATTCGCTGCTGGCGCTCAACCCGGCGCGTTTCTGCACCCCGCAGCGGATGGCGCAGCCGCTGCGCTACGGCACCTTGACCCGCCATCAGCTCTACAGCGACTTTTTGCACAACAGCCGGGAGGTGACTCTCTATCGCCCGCGCCTGCCGCAGCCGGCGCGCTGGACCCTGATGCTGTTCGATGGCAAAACCTACCAGGATGAATACCACTTCGCCAACGTCCTCGATAGCCTGATCGCCAGCCACGCGCTGCCGCCGATTAACGTGGTGTTTATCGACAGCCTCGACCACCCGCGGCGGGCCAAAGAGCTGCCGCCCAATCCCTTCTTCGCCGACTTTATGGCCCACGAGCTGCTGCCCTGGCTGCGCCAGCAGGGGCTGAACCCGACGCGACAAAAAACCGTGGTCGCCGGTTCGAGCTACGGCGGCCTGGCCGCTTCATGGGTGGCGCTACGCTATCCGCGCCAGTTTGCCAACGTGCTCAGCCTGTCGGGGTCGTACTGGTGGGCGCCGAAGGGGGAGGAGGCGAGCTGGCTGACGCGGCAGTACCAGCAGTCGCCGCGCTATCCGGTGCGCTTCTGGCTGCAGGCGGGCAAGTTTGAGACCTCGGGGCCGGACGGCGGGATTTATGCCAATACGCTGGAGTTCGAGCAGGTGCTGCGCGACAAAGGCTATCGCGTCAGCTTCCACCCCTCCTCCAGCGGCCACGACTATGCCGCGTGGTGCGAAGCGCTGGTGGCGGGGATGCGCGATTTCACCGGACTAACGCTCAAGGGAAAACCAGCGGCGCCAGACCCAGCGCAACACCAGGTATTCAATCGCGCCCAGCGCTAAAAACCACAGGCAAAACAATAGGGTGTAGAACTGGTTGAGATCGAGCAGGTGAAAGGTCGCAACCAGCTTCTGCGCCAGCGTGAGCCCAAGGGAGGGGGCCGGCAGCAGCAGGCAGGAGAGCAGAGCCAGCAGCAGGATACCGGCGGCAGAGATCAGCGTTTCAAGCGGATGTTTCATTACTTGTTAATCGTCAGTTAAAAAACATATTGTCGGGTAAAATATTCTTTAACGCAATATTATTTCATCGGCTATTATTTACCCTTCGCTGTATTATATCTGATGCCTCATTTTTAATTTTCCTGTTAATTTAAATCGAGACTTTTGTGATTAATTTAATAACGCTTTAATGTAAATTAAAGTCATTATTAGAGCATCGCCTTTACAAAACTATAGGTGCTGTAGCCCACCAGCGTGGCAATCAGGATAGCCAGCACAACGTACAACGCCAGGCGGCGTCCGCGATAGATTTTAGTCATAATGGCCCTCGTTTAATATAGGTTTATTAATCTTCTGTAATAGTTGGTCTGAGAAACAACTTAACACATATTTTGAATTTTGCGAGAGATTAAAAAATTGCCACTGGATAATCTCGCGCATCCCGTGAAATTATAATCGTTCATTGGCCAGAAATGATTTCAGGCTTTCCGACTCACGGAATTTATAAGGAAAATTTAATTTGAGCAAAATGATAAATCCCCGCAACGCGCCCCCTTCAGGGGAGGCCGCATCCCGTCAGGCTTATCAGCAGACCGTGGCTGAAGTTCTGGCACAGAAAGAGAGTCATGCCGAGGGCCTGACTTCCGCCCAGGCCGCAGAGCGCCTGAAAACCTGGGGCCCTAACGCGCTGCCGGAAAAGAAAGGCAAGCCGGGCTGGCTGCGCTTTCTCGCGCATTTTAACGACGTCCTGATTTTTGTCCTGCTGGCCGCCGCCGCGCTCACCGCGATCATGGGCCACTGGGTGGATACGCTGGTTATTCTTGGCGTCACCGTGATCAACGCCCTGATTGGCCACGTGCAGGAGAGCAACGCCGAAAAATCCCTGCAGGGCATTCGCAACATGCTCTCCAGCGATGCGCGGGTGCAGCGCAACGGCAGGCATGAAACCGTGGCGACCCGCGAGCTGGTGCCGGGGGATATCGTCATTCTGCGCGCCGGCGACCGCGTCCCGGCGGATATGCGCCTGATTGAAACCCACAGCCTGCGGGTGGAGGAGGCGATCCTGACCGGCGAGTCGACGGTGGTGGATAAGACCACCGACGCGCTGCAGGGCGAACTGCCGCTGGGCGACCGCACCAATATGCTGTTCTCCGGCACCACCATCAGCGCCGGTGCCGGCGTGGGCGTGGTGACCGCCACCGGCCAGCAGACCGAGCTCGGCCATATCAACCAGATGATGGCGGGGATTGAGAAGCACCGCACGCCGCTGCTGGTGCAGATGGACAAGCTCGGAAAGGCGATTTTCGTCATCATCCTCGCGATGATGGCCGCGCTGTTCATCTTTAGCCTGGCGCTGCGCGACATCCCGCTTGGCGAACTGCTGCTGTCGCTGATTAGCCTCGCGGTGGCGGCGGTACCGGAAGGTTTACCGGCCATCATCTCGATTATTTTATCCCTCGGCGTGCAGGCGATGGCGCGGCAGCGGGCGATTATCCGCAAGCTGCCGACCGTCGAAACCCTCGGGGCGATGACCGTCGTGTGCTCGGATAAAACCGGCACCCTGACGATGAACGAAATGACCGTCAAAGCGATCGTGACCGCCGACTGCTGCTACCGCGTCGAAGGCGACAGCTACGAGCCGCGGGGCGATATCTGCCTCGAAGGCAGCGACGAGCCGGTGCAGATTAAGCCGGGCAGCGTGCTGGAAAGCTGGCTGCGGACCATCGACCTGTGCAACGACAGCCAGATTATCCAGGACGAGCGCGGGCTGTGGGGCATTACCGGCGGACCGACCGAAGGCGCGCTGAAAGTGCTGGCGGCGAAAGCGCAGCTGGCGCCGGTTGAAACGCGCCTGATAGCCAAAATTCCGTTCGACTCGCAGTACAAATATATGGCCACCCTGCAGCAGATTGGCGACGAAGAGCGGGTGCTGATTACCGGCGCGCCGGACGTTATCTTCGCCATGTGCCGCCAGCAGATGAGCAAGCAGGGCGCGGTGCCGTTCGAGCTGCAGTACTGGGAAGATGAGATGGCGCGCTTCGCCCGCCAGGGCCTGCGCATGGTTGCCGCCGCTGGCAAACCGGCGACCGCCGGCAGCACGACGCTGACCCACGATGACCTGAGCGAAGGCCTGGTGTTCCTCGGCATCGCCGGGATGATGGACCCGCCGCGTCCGGAGGCCATCGAGGCCATCCACGCCTGCCAGAACGCGGGGATCCGCGTGAAGATGATCACCGGCGATCACCCGCAGACGGCGATGAGCATTGGTCAGATGCTGGGGATCACTAACAGCAGCCAGGCAATGACCGGCTACCGTCTGGAGCACATGGATGACGCCGAGCTGGCACAAGCCGCCGTCGAGTACGATATTTTCGCCCGTACCAGCCCGGAGCATAAGCTGCGTCTGGTGAAAGCCCTCCAGGATAGCGGCGAAGTGGTCGGGATGACCGGCGACGGCGTCAACGACGCGCCGGCGCTGCGTCAGGCCGACGTCGGCATCGCCATGGGGATCAAAGGGACGGAGGTCACCAAAGAAGCCGCCGATATGGTGCTCACCGACGACAACTTTGCCACCATCGCCAGCTCGGTCAAAGAGGGGCGTCGGGTCTACGACAACCTGAAGAAGACCATCCTGTTTATCATGCCCACCAACCTGGCGCAGGGGCTGCTGATTATCATCGCCCTGCTGGCGGGGAACATTATTCCGCTGACGCCGGTGCTGATTCTGTGGATGAACATGGCGACCTCCGCCACGCTCTCCTTCGGCCTCGCTTTTGAAGTCGCCGAGCGCAACGCCATGAACCGTCCGCCGCGTAAAACCGGTCAGCACGTGATGGACGCCTTTGCCGTCTGGCGGGTGGCGTTTGTCGGCACGATGATCGCCGTCGCCGCCTTTATCCTTGAGGCCTGGCTGGCGCCGCGCGGCCACAGCCCGGAGTTTATCCGCACCGTGCTGCTGCAGATGCTGGTGACCGCCCAGTGGGTCTATATGATTAACTGCCGCAGCAGCGACAGCTTCTCCCTCAACATGGGCCTGCTGCGGAATAAAGGTATCTGGCTGGTGAGCGGCGTGCTGCTGCTGATGCAGCTGGTCATTATCTACGTCCCGCTGATGCAGACGATGTTCGGTACCGAAGGGCTGCCGCTGCGCTACTGGTTTGTCACTCTTGCCATCGGCATGGTGATGTTCCTGGTGGTGGAGGTTGAGAAGCGCCTGACCCGCCGTTGGCGTAAAACCGCCTGAACCTTCGCGCCCCTCCCCTTCGGGAGGGGCGCGATAACGTCAGCAAGGAATTCCCCCTATGAAAAAAATGTTCCGCTGCGCCTTCCTGGCCTGCGGCCTGGTCGGCTACGCCCTCAGCGCCGCCGCGACACCGGCAATTCCGGTTCGCGTGGCGACCGTCGAGCGCGCCGCCCACGTCGATGAGCGGCAGCTCCCCGGACGCGTCGAGGCGATTCACGCGGTCGAGATCCGCGCCCGTACCGAAGGCGCCATCGTCGAGCGCCACTTCGCGGACGGCCAGTACGTCAGGCAGGGCGACCGCCTCTTTACCCTCGATGACGCCCAGCCGCGCGCCGCGCTGGCGCTGGCCCAGGCCGAGCTGAAAAGCGCCCGGGCTTCGCTGCGCCAGGCCGAACAGCTGCTGAGCCGCTACCAGCGTCTGAAAAACAACCACTCGATTAGCCGTAACGATGTCGATAACGCGCAGATGCAGCGCGACGTCGCCGCCGCCGCGGTGGAGCAGGCGCAGGCGCGCGTTGCCGCGCAGCAGATTACGCTCGGCTACACCCGCATTGATTCGCCGGTGACCGGGCGCGTGGGCCACAGCCTGTTTCACGTTGGCAGCCTGGTGAATCCGGCCAGCGGCACGCTGGTGGATATCGTGCAGCTCGACCCGATCCGCGTCTCTTTTGCCTTAGATGAAAACGCTTTTTACAGTAAGGCGGGGCAGCATGACGATATCAGCGCGCTGAAGCAGGCGTGGCAGGCGTTGATCGCCCCCGGCGGCGTGCGCGAAGAGGGGGTGCTGACCTCGGTGGATAACCGCATCGACAGCCGCACCGCCAGCGTGGTGATGCGCGCCGAATTTGCCAATCCGCAGCATCGCCTGCTGCCGGGCGGTAGCGTGACGGTGATTTTGCGCCCGCGCCAGCAGCAGGAAAGCCTGACCATCCCGCTGGCGGCGGTGCAGCAGGATGCGCAGGGCTTCTACAGCTGGGTGCTGACGGAAAATAACACCGCCGCGCTGCGTCGGCTGACGCTCGGCGAGCAGCAGGGACAGCGCTACGCGGTCGCGCAGGGGCTCGACGTTGGCGAGCGCGTGGTGACGGAAGGCGTACAGCGCCTGCGTGACGGCGCCGCCGTTGTGCTACTGAAATAAGAAAGGAGAAGGGATGCTGACGTTTTTTATCCGTCGCCCGCGCTTTGCTATGGTGATTGCGCTGCTGATAACCTTTGCTGGCGCGGTGGCGCTGAAGCTGATTCCGGTTGAGCAGTATCCACAGATTACGCCGCCGGTGGTGAGCGTCAGCGCCAGCTGGCCGGGCGCCAGCGCGGCAGACGTGGCCGAGGCCATCGCCGCGCCGCTGGAAACCCAGCTCAACGGCGTTGACCATATGCTCTATATGGAGTCCACCAGCTCCGACGAGGGGACCTACAGCCTGAGCCTGACCTTCGCGGCCGGTACCGACGCCGACCTGGCGGCGATCGACGTGCAAAACCGCGTCTCGCAGGCGGTGGCGCAGCTGCCCGCTGAGGTGCAGCAGAACGGGGTGCAGGTGCGCAAGCGGGCGACCAATCTGCTGATGGGGATCAGCCTCTATTCGCCGACGGAAACGCTCTCGCCGCTGTTTGTCAGCAACTATGCCAGTACCCAGGTGCGCGAAGCGCTGGCCCGGCTGCCGGGCGTCGGCGAGGTGCAGATGTTCGGCGCCCGCGACTACAGCATGCGCGTCTGGCTGCGTCCGGATCGCATGAATGCGCTGAACGTCACCAGCGAAGATATCGCCCAGGCGCTGCGCGAGCAGAACGTGCAGGGCGCCGCCGGGCAGGTGGGGACGCCGCCGGTCTTTAACGGCCAGCAGCAAACGCTGACCATCAACGGTATCGGGCGCCTGAGCGATGCGGCAAGCTTCGGCCAGATAGCGATCCGCAGCGGCGAGCAGGGGCAGCTGGTGCGCCTGGCCGAGGTGGCAACCATCGAGCTCGGCGCCCGCAGCTACAGCTCCGGCGCGCAGCTCAACGGCCGCGACTCGGCCTATCTGGGGGTTTATCCGACGCCGACCGCCAACGCGCTGCAGGTAGCCAGCGCGGTGCGCGCCGAGCTCACGCGGCTACACGCGCGCTTCCCGCCGGATCTCACCTGGGAGGTGAAATTCGACACCACGCGTTTTGTGTCGGCGACAATCAAAGAGATTGGCGTTTCGCTGGTGCTCACCCTGCTGGCGGTAGTCGCGGTGGTTTCGCTGTTCCTGCAAAGCTGGCGGGCGACGCTGATCGTCGCGCTGGCGATCCCGGTCTCGCTGATCGGCACCTTTGCGGTGCTCTATCTGCTGGGCTACAGCGCCAATACCCTCAGCCTGTTTGCGGCGATCCTCGCCCTGACGATGGTGGTGGACGACGCCATCGTGGTGGTGGAGAGCGTCGAGAGCCAGATGGCGGAAGGCCTGAGCCGCCTTGAGGCCACCGCCCAGGCGTTGCGCCAAATCGCCGGGCCGGTTATCGCCACCACCCTGGTGCTGCTGGCGGTGTTCGTGCCGGTGGCGCTGCTGCCGGGCATCGTCGGCGAGCTTTATCGCCAGTTTGCGGTCACCCTCTCCACGGCGGTCACGCTGTCGAGCGTGGTGGCGCTGACGCTGACGCCGGCTCTGTGCGCGCTGCTGCTGCGCCCGCGACCGGCGCAGCCCGCGGCCGTCTGGCGGCTGTTCAATCGCGGCCTCGATGGCCTGCGCGACGGCTACGGGGCGATCGTCGCCCGCATGAACCGCCGTCCGTGGCTGGCGCTGGCGGCGGTCGCGCTGGCCGCCGGGGCGGTGGCGTTCAGCTTCAGCAGCATGCCGAAGGGCTTTCTGCCCGAGGAAGATCAGGGCTACTTTTTCGCCAGCGTCCAGCTGCCGGAGGCGGCTTCGCTGGAGCGCACCGAGGCGGTAATGTCCCAGGCGCGCGAGCTGCTGCTGGCCAACCCGGCGGTGGAGGACGTCATTCAGGTGTCGGGCTTCAATATTTTGAACGGCACCAGCGCCTCAAACGGCGGGTTTATCTCGGTGATGCTGAAAGACTGGCACCGGCGCCCGCCGCTGGAGCAGGTGATGAGCAAGCTACAGGGGCAGCTGCTGGCCCTGCCGGAGGCGACGATTATGGCCTTTGCGCCGCCGACGCTGCCGGGGTTGGGCAACGCCTCGGGCTTTAACCTGCGCATTCTGGCCCAGGCCGGGCAGTCGTCGGCGGAGCTGGAGCGCGAGGCGCTGCAGGTGCTGCAAATCGCCAACCAGCATCCGCAGCTGAGCCGGGTCTTTACCACCTGGAGCAGCAGCGTGCCGCAGCTGACGCTTACCGTTGACCGCGATCGCGCCGCCCGCCTGGATGTCCCGGTTTCGCGGATCTTCAGCAGCCTGCAGACGGCATTTGGCGGCACCCGCGCCGGGGACTTTAGCATCAATAATCGGGTCTACCACGTGGTGATACAAAACGAGATGCAGTGGCGCGAGCGGGCGGAGCAGATAAGCGAGCTCTACGTGCGCAGCAACCACGGCGAGCGGGTGCGGCTGAGCAATCTGGTCACCGTTACCCCGGCGGTGGGGGCGCCGTTTATCCAGCAGTACAATCAGTCCCCGTCGGTTTCGATAAGCGGATCGGCGGCTGAGGGCGTCAGCAGCCGGGCGGCGATGGCGGCAATGGCGGCGATTCTGCAGGCCCATCTGCCGCAGGGGTACGACTACGCCTGGAGCGGGATCTCGTGGCAGGAGCAGCAGACCGGCAACCAGGCTATCTGGATCGTGCTGGCGGCGGTGGCGATGGCGTGGCTGTTCCTCGTCGCGCAGTATGAAAGCTGGACGCTGCCGGCGAGCGTGATGCTGTCGGTGCTGTTCGCCATCGGCGGGGCGCTGCTGTGGCTGTGGGTAGCCGGCTACGCCAACGACGTGTACGTGCAGATTGGCCTGGTGCTGCTCATCGCGCTGGCGGCGAAGAACGCGATCCTGATCGTCGAGTTTGCCCGCGCGAAGCGCGAAGAGGGGATGCCGATTGCCGATGCCGCCCGGGAAGGGGCCACCCGCCGCTTCCGCGCGGTGCTGATGACCGCGGTCTCGTTTATTATCGGGATCGTACCGATGATGTTCGCCACCGGCGCCGGGGCGCAGAGTCGGCGGATTATCGGCACCACCGTGTTCAGCGGCATGCTGGTGGCGACGGTAATCGGCATTCTGTTTATCCCCACGCTGTTCGTTCTCTTTCAGCGCCTGCGCGAGTGGGGGCACCGCCGGATGTCGGCCCGGCGCTAGCGGGCTTCCACCGTAATCATGCTGACGAACGGATGGTACTGCCAGGGCACGCTGCCGCCCTGCTGGTACATTTTCGAAATCGTGCCGTCGAGGTAGAGCATCTGCCGGACGTTGAGCTTTGACTGCGCGTAGCAGGCGAAATCGTAGAAGTTGGTTTCGCGCTCGCTGAGCATGAATATCACCTGACCCTGGCGGGTGAGGCCGACGCCGTTGCGCAGCTTGCGCGATCCGGCGGACGGCTTCAGCCGCCAGTTTATCCTGCCGTTTTCAATCAGCATCGGGCCGGACTGCACGGCGTAATCGATGGCCGGCGACGGCCGGTATTTATCGATGCTGACGATCCCCGCCTGCTGGCCTTTGACAAAAAAGACCCCGCCGGGACGAATGAAAAAGTTGCCGCCGCCGGAGGCGCGGTTGAGCGCAACCCTCTGTTTGCCCTTTTCGATATAGAGCCCCAGCGGCGCATAGGCCTTATCGTAAATCCCGCCGTTCATCGCCATCCGCACCCGGCCGTCGCGGTTGATATCCGCCAGCAGCGATCGCAGGGAGCCCCAGGCGCTGCCGTCGCCGTTTTTCCAGTACATGGCGATCCGCTCCTGCTGCGGATTGACGGCGTAGCTTTGCAGCGTCAGCGACGGGTCGGTGAGGGCGCATTTTGCGGCGGCAAAGGCCGAAAACGGCAACAGCATAAGCGCGACGAGTCGCGGCGAGAGGCGCGGAGGCATGGGCATTCCTTGAGGCGGTAAAGGCGGGCAGTATACCTTTTTGCCGCCGCTACGCCGCCCAGATCTCGCAGTGCTTTTGCACCAGGCCGATCAGCGAGCCGCCGTTGGCGACAAATTCGCGCATCCGCTGGGCCTCGCTGCGATCCTGCTGCGCCTGGCGCACGATGGCGTCAAGGGCGCTGGTGGCGTTGAGCCTGTGGGCGAAGGGCGCCAGGCGCTCCGCCAGGCGTAAAATCTCTTCCCGAATGCTGCGCTGCTCGCCGGAGTGGACGTCGGTGACGATCCCCTCAAGGCCGTAGCGGCAGGCCTGGTAGCGGTTGAAGGGATAGAGCAGATAGTCCTCGGCCTGCGGCTTAAACGGCCTTTCCGCCAGCAGCCAGCAGGCAATTATCTGAATATAGCCGGCGATATTCACCGCCTGCGCCACGGTCAGCGGGGTATCCATCACCCGCACCTCAACGGTGCCGAAGCGCGGGCTGGGGCGGATGTCCCAGTGCAGGTCCTTCATGCTGTCGATCATGCTGGTATAGCTGAGGCGCCGGAACAGCCCGTTAAACGCCTGCCAGCTGGTAACCCACGGCATCGGACCGTTGTCGGGGTAGGCGGAAAAGAGGTTCAGTCGGGCGGTGGCGAAGCCGCTGTCGGCCCCGTCGAGCCAGGGCGATGCCGCGTTAAGGGCAATGAAATGCGGCACGAAGCGCGACAGCCCGTGGACAAGGTAAATCGCATCGTCGCCGTTTTGGCAGCCAACGTGGACGTGCTGGCCGAACACCGTTGACTGCTGGGCGAGGTAGCCAAAGTGCTCGACGGTTTTCAGGTAGCGCGGGTTGCTGCTGATCTGCTGGCGCTGCCAGGCCTGAAACGGATGGGTGCCGCCGCCGCAGATTTGCAGATGCTGCTGCGCGCCGGCGCGCAGTATCTCCTGCTGAATAGTCGTCAGCTGCGCCATCGCCTGGTGGATGTCGCGGCAAATCCCGGTCGCCACCTCCAGCATGCTCTCGGTGATGTCGTGCTTCACCTCCCCGGCGGGAATGGCGTCCTCCACGGCGGCAATCAGCGCCGAGGAGTCCTGGCTCAGATCGTATCCCGGCGGGTTGACCACCTGCAGCTCCAGCTCGATACCGAGCGTAAAAGGCGCCGAAACGTGAAAATCAGGTAATGACATGGCGATTCCTTGCGTACGGATATGCAGGAAGTATAGGTAAAATTTCTCCGGCTTAGCGTCGGCCCCCTCAGGCGATCGGCGCGAGCCCTTATAAATAAAGCAGAATTATGAATTTATTTTATATTAAGTTGCGCTGCGTTATTATTACCTGCCGCGACAAAATAGGCTGGTGCAGTTCTGCAACATATTTCACAACGGCGGTGCGCAAGCATAAGCTGTTATTATTTTATCAATATATATCATGTAGATAGTATAATTTATTCTTATTTTATAAGCGCTTTCACACTTATTTTCCTTGCTTTCAGAAGTGGTATGCATCTTGCCTGTTAAATAACGACTTTTTATTTAACAGGGACAATGTGATGCTCAAAAATACCTTACCTTTGCGTAAACGCCGCCCCCTCGTCGCCGCGGCCGGCGCGCTGGCGCTGCTGACCTCCCTGCAGGCGAGCGCCTCAACGCTGCGGATCGCGATGACCGCCGCCGATATCCCGTTAACCCTCGGGCAGCCTGACCAGGGCTATGAAGGCAACCGCTTTACCGGCATCCCGCTGTATGACGCGCTGGTGGAGTGGGACCTCTCGCAGGGGGAGAAACCGAGCGGGCTGGTGCCGGGCCTGGCGACGGAGTGGCACGTCGATCCGCAAAATCAGACCCGCTGGATCTTTACCCTGCGCCCCGGGGTGAAGTTTCATGACGGCACCGAGGTTAACGCCGACGCCATCGTCTGGAACGTTGATAAGGTCCTGAACAAAACGGCCCCGCAGTATGCGCCAGGGCAGATCGGCAATACGCTGTCCCGCATGCCGACGCTAACCGGGGCCGAAAAAATTGACGATCGCACCGTGGCGCTCACCACTTCCGAAGCCGATGCCCTGCTGCCGTACAATATTACCAACCTGTTTATCGTCTCGCCGACGGCATGGCAGAAGCTGTATGCCGCGGTGCCGGCCAGCGCCGGCGATACCGCCGCGCGCAGCAAGCTGGCGTGGACGGAGTTCGCCGCCCACGCGGTGGGCAGCGGCCCGTTCAAAATGGAAAAACTGGTTCCCCGCCAGCAGCTGATCCTCGATAAAAACCCGGACTACTGGAATAAAGATCGCATCCCGCGGGTCGATAAGGTGGTGCTGATCCCGCTCCCGGAGGCCAACGCCCGCACCGCGGCGCTGCTGTCGAAGCAGGTGGACTGGATTGAGGCCCCGGCCCCGGACGCGGTGGATCAAATTAAATCCCAGGGCTTTAAAATCTACGCCAACACCCAGCCGCACCTGTGGCCGTGGCAGTTCTCATTCGAAAAGGGCTCGCCGTGGCAGGATATTCGCGTGCGCAAGGCGGCCAACCTGTGCCTTAACCGCGCGGAGCTGAAGAGCTACCTCGGCGGCTATATGACCGAAGCGACCGGCGTCTACGAGGCCGACAGCCCGTGGCACGGCAAGCCCACTTTCCAGATCAAATATGACCCGGAAACCGCCCGTAAGCTGATGACCGAAGCCGGCTACAGCGCCGGTAAACCGCTGCACGTCACCGTCGCCACCTCTGCCTCCGGCTCTGGACAGATGCAGCCGCTGCCGATGAACGAGTACATTCAGCAGAGCCTGAAAAGCTGCTTCTTTAACGTCGACATCAAGGTGACCGAATGGAACACCCTGTTCACCAACTGGCGCCTCGGGGCAAAAGACCCTTCGGCAAAAGGCATTGATGCCATCAACGTCAGCGCGGCGGTTAACGACCCTTACTTCGGCATGATCCGCTTCTCGACCGCCAAAGCGTTCCCGCCGGTGGCGACCAACTGGGGCTACTTCTCCACCCCGGAGACCGAAAAGCTGGCGACCGCGGTGAAGCACGCCTTTACCCCCGATGAGATGAATAAGGCGGCCGGCGAGCTGCACGCCGCGCTGGTGGACCAGGTGCCGTTCCTGTTCGTCGCGCACGACGTGGGGCCACGGGCCATTTCGCCGGCGGTGAGCGGCGTGGTGCAGCCGCAGAGCTGGTTTATCGATCTCAGCCTGGTAAGTAAGAAAGAGTAATCGTGACGGGAGCCAAAGATGATCAATACGCTGCTGTACCGCGTTCTGCTGGCCGTGCCGACCATGCTCGGCGTGGCGATAATCTGTTTTATGCTGGTGCAGATCGCGCCGGGGGACCCGCTGGTGTCGGTGATGCCGCCGGACGCCTCGGAGGCGCTGCGCCAGACGCTGATGCAGGCCTACGGTTTTGATAAACCGCTGCCGCTGCAGTTCGTTCACTGGCTGTGGCGAGCGCTGCACGGCGACCTGGGGATGTCGGTCGCTACCGGCCGCCCGGTGATCGGCGAAGTGATGACCGCCGTCAGCTACTCCCTGCGCCTGGCGCTGCTGGCGACGATTATCGGCTTCGTGCTCGGCAGCCTGTTCGGCTTTGTCGCCGGCTATTTTCGCAACAGCATTATCGATCGCCTGGCATCGGTGCTGTCGGTGTTTGGCGTCAGCGTGCCGCACTACTGGCTGGGAATGCTGCTGGTGATCGCCTTTAGCGTCAAGCTGGCGGTCCTGCCCGCCACCGGCGGCGGGCCGATCGGCGAAATCGGCTGGCAGTGGGACTGGCAGCATCTGCAGTTTATGCTGCTGCCGGCGATAACCCTGTCGGTTATCCCGACCGGGATCATCGCCCGCACCGTGCGCTCGCAGGTTGCCGATATTCTCAGCCAGGAGTTTATCGTCGGGCTGCGTGCCCGTGGCCTTGGCGAATCGCGCATTTTCCTCCACGTGGTGAAAAATGCCGCCCCCACCGCGCTGGCGGTGATGGGGCTGCAGGTGGGCTATCTGATGGGCGGCTCGATTCTGGTGGAAACGGTGTTCTCGTGGCCCGGCACCGGCCTGTTGCTCAACACCGCTATCTTCCAGCGCGATCTGCCGCTGCTGCAGGGCACCATCTGGGTGCTGGCGCTGTTCTTCGTGCTGCTCAATCTGCTGGTGGATATGCTGCAAACCGCCCTCGACCCGCGCATTAAGAGGAGCTAACCATGGTGGATACCTTGACGACAAAAGCGCGACCCGCATCCGTGGCCATCCCCGCCCGCCAGGGCTACTGGCACGGCGTATTCCGCCGCCTGCTGCGCGATCCCGGCGGCGTGGCGGTCGGGTCAATCATCCTGCTGCTGCTCATTCTGGCGCTGTTTGGCCCGTGGCTGATCGCAAAAGACCCTTACCAGACGTCGATGTTTCTGCGCCTGAAGCCGATTGGCACCGACGGCTTCCCGCTGGGCTCCGACGAGCTGGGCCGGGATATGCTGTCGCGGCTGATCCTCGGCACCCGGCTGTCGCTGTTTATGGGGATTGTCCCGGTGGTCTTCGCCTTTTTCATCGGCGGCGCTATCGGCATCGTTGCCGGCTACGCGGGCGGCAAAACTAACACCATCATCATGCGCACCGTCGACGTGTTCTACGCCTTTCCCTCGGTGCTGCTGGCGATCGCGCTCTCCGGCGCGCTGGGCGCCGGCATCGGCAATGCGCTGCTGTCATTAACGCTGGTATTTGTCCCGCAGGTGGCGCGCATCGCCGAAAGCGTCACCGCCCAGGTGCGGCACATGGACTATATCGACGCCGCCCGGGCAACCGGGGCCAGCGCGCTGACCATTATCCGCGTTCAGGTATTGGGCAACGTGCTGGGGCCGATCTTCGTCTTCTCAACCGGTTTAATTTCGGTCTGCATGATCCTCGCCTCCGGGCTCTCGTTCCTTGGCCTCGGCGTGCGTCCGCCCGAGCCGGAGTGGGGATTGATGCTCAACACGCTGCGCACGGCGATTTACACCCAGCCGTGGGTGGCGGCCCTGCCGGGATTGATGATTTTTATCACCTCCATTTCGTTCAATATCCTCGCCGACCGCCTGCGCGCGGCGATGGCGATCAAGGAGTAAACGATGCAACCTTTTGTCAATATTGACCTCGGCGGCCCGGCCCAGCCGCTGCTGCAGGTCAACAATCTGTTGAAGTACTTTCGCGCCGGCGGCGGAAAGGGACATGAAGTGGTGCAGGCGGTGGATGACGTCAGCTTTACGGTGGTCAAAGGCGAAACGCTGGGCGTCGTCGGGGAGTCGGGCTGCGGGAAATCAACCACCGCGCGGCTGCTGATGCAGCTCCTGAACCAGGATCGCGGCGAGCTGGTTTTCGACGGGCTGGAGGTGGGATCGTCCCGCCTGCCGATGAAAGAGTACCGTCGCCAGGTGCAGATGGTGTTTCAGGATAGCTACGCCTCGCTCAACCCGCGGATGACCATGGAGGAGAGCATCGCCTTCGGCCAGCGCGTGCATGGGGTCAGCGCGAAGGAGGCCAGCGAGTACGCGCGCTATCTGCTGGCGCACGTGGGCCTTGAGCCGGGGCGCTTCGCCCACCGCTATCCGCACGAGCTCTCCGGCGGCCAGCGCCAGCGGGTGAACATCGCCCGCGCGCTGGCGATGAAGCCGCGGCTGGTGATCCTCGACGAAGCGGTTTCGGCGCTGGATAAATCGGTAGAGGCGCAGGTGCTGCAGCTTTTGCAGGAGCTGAAGCGCACGCTGGAGCTGACCTACGTATTTATCAGCCACGACCTGCACGTGGTGCGCTGGCTGTCGGACCGGATCCTGGTGATGTATCTCGGCGAGGTGGTGGAAATCGGGCCGGCGGAGCAGCTGTTTACCGCTTCGGCCCATCCCTATACCCGGGCGCTGCTGAGTTCGATGCCGTCGATGGACCCGCAAAACCGCACCCTGACCTCGCCGCTCAGCGGCGATCCGCCCAGCCCGATTTCCCCTCCGACGGGCTGCCGCTTCCATACCCGCTGCCCGCACGCCAGAGCGGTCTGCGCCGAGGTGAAACCTACTCTCGAAAGCGTGGGGGAGGGGCACCAAAGCGCCTGCCTGATGGCGCAGCCGGCGTCGCCCTGGCATCAGGCTGTCACCGTACGGGAGGTGCGCCATGTCGCATGAAGCCTTTGTCCATATCCGCGACCTGCGGGTTGAGTTCCGCCGCGACGGTCAGACGATCAATGCGGTTAACGGCGTCTCTTTTGATGTGCAAAAAGGAGAGGTGCTGGCGCTGATTGGCGAGTCTGGCTCCGGAAAAAGCGTGACCCTCAGGGCGCTGATGCGCCTGCATCCGCCTAAAAGCAGCGTTCTTTCCGGAACCCTGCGGGTGGATGGCGAAGCGGTGCTGGAGATGAACGCTTCCCGGCTGCGGCGCTATCGCGGCGCGCGCTGCGCCATGATATTTCAGGAGCCGCTGCTGGCCTTCGACCCGGTCTATACCGTCGGGCAGCAGATTAGCGAAGGCCTGCGCCGCCATGAAGGGCTTTCGCGCCCGGCGGCAAGGGAGCGGGCGCTGGAGGCGCTGCGTCAGGTGCGCATTCCGAGCCCCGAGCGGCGGCTGGATGCCTATCCGCACGAGATGTCCGGCGGGATGCGCCAGCGGGCGATGATCGCCCTCGCGCTGTCGTGCAACCCGCAGCTGCTGCTGGCGGATGAGCCGACCACCGCCCTCGACGCGACGGTGCAGATCCAGATCCTGATCCTGCTGCGCGAGCAGCAAAAGGAGCGCGGGCTGTCGATTATCTTTGTTACCCACGACATCGGCGCGGCGGTGGAGATTGCCGACCGCGTGGCGGTGATGTACGCCGGGCGCATCGTCGAAGAGGCGTCGATGGAGGATATTCTCTACCGTCCGCGCCACCCTTATACCCAGGTTCTGCTGGGCAGCCGCCCGAAAGAGGGGCTGAAAAAAGGCGATGCCCTGCGCTGCATCCCCGGTTCGCCGCCGGATCTGGCGCGCCTGCCGGCGGGCTGCGCGTTTGCCGACCGCTGTCCCCACGCGAGGGCGGCCTGCGGGCAAAGCCAGCCGGCGACGGAGCAGGCTGGCGAGCGCCACGTGGTGAGCTGCCATCGCTGGCGGGAGCTGGCCGCCAGCGTCGAGAGCCCGGCGCAGTACGCCTGATTAATAAAGGAGACAAGCATGCAGGATGATATTCGCGCGTTTATGCCCTATCCGGCGCACCCGGTGCCGCACGCGCACGGCGGGCCGCTAAGCGGTATGACTTTTGCGGTAAAAGATCTGTTCGACGTGGCGGGCTACCCGACCGGCGGCGGCAATCCGCATCTGCTGGCGCTCTCGGGGATTAAAAGCCGCACCGCGCCGGTCGTGCAGAGGCTGCTGGATAGCGGCGCCCGCTTTATGGGTAAAACCCACACCAGCGAGCTGGCCTATTCGATGAGCGGCCACAACATGCATTACGGCACCCCGCGCAACGGCGCTGCGCCGAATCACATCCCCGGCGGCTCCTCTTCGGGGTCGGCCTCGGCGGTCTCCAGTGCGGTCTGCGATTTTGCTCTCGGCACCGACACCGGCGGCTCGGTGCGCACGCCGGCGAGCTACTGCGGGCTGTTCGGCCTGCGCCCCAGCCACGGGGGGATCTCCCTCGACGGCTGCCAGCCGCTGTGCGCCACCATGGATACCTGCGGCTTCTTTGCCCGCTCGGCGGAGGTCTTTCGCGCCGTCGCCGAATGCCTGCTCGGCGGCGAGCGCCCGGCGGTAGATGGCGTCAGGCTGACCAGCCACGAGGCGCTGTTTTCGCGCCTGCCGCTGCGCAGCCAGCAGGCGCTGCTGCCGGTACGCCAGCGTCTGGGCCGCGCTTTTGGTGAAATCGCCTCGCTCAGCGCGCCGCTGCCGGACGTCGACGAGATCTATCTCGCCTTCCGCCAGATCCAGGGCTATGAAGCCTGGCAGGCGCAGGGAGAGACGATTGAGCGCTACGGGCTGCAGCTGGGGCCGGACGTGCGCGAGCGCTTTCTGTGGGGAAAAGCGGTGACGGCGGCACAGTTCGACAGCGCCTGTCAGCTGCGGGCCCGCTTCAGCGACTGGTGGGATCGGCAGCTGGGCGAGGCCATCTTAGTGCTGCCGACGGTGCCAGACGGCGCGCCGCTGCTGACGGCGCAGGCCGCTGAAATTGAGGCGGTACGCCGCCTGTCGCACGATCTGCTGCTGATTTCCGTGATGACCCGGCGCCCGCAGGTGACGCTGCCGGTCGCTCAGGTGGGCGGCCTGCCGCTGGGTATTTCATTTTTGGGGCCGCGCGGCAGCGATCGTCTGCTGGTCGAGCTGGCCGCCGCATTTATGCAAGGAGAAGACCATGAGCAGTGATGTCCTTTTTACCCCGGTTGCCGGGATTGACGCCGGTCGGGTCAACGGCGAACGGCTGTGGGATTCGTTAATGGCGCTGGCGGAGATTGGCGCCACGGCGAAAGGCGGCTGCTGCCGTCTGACCTTAACCGATCTCGACAGGCAGGGGCGGGATCTGGTGATCGGCTGGGCGAAAGCGGCCGGGATGAGCGTCAGCGTGGATAAAATCGGCAACGTCTTTATGCGCCGGGAAGGGCGTAACCCGCAGCTGCCGCCGATCGTTTCCGGCAGCCATATCGATACCCAGCCCACCGGCGGCAAGTTTGACGGCAACTACGGCGTGCTGGCGGCGCTGGAGGTGGTGCGCACGCTCAACGATCTTGAGATCGAAACCGAAGCGCCGATTGAAGTGGTGTTCTGGACCAACGAGGAGGGCTCGCGCTTTGTGCCGGTGATGATGGGCTCCGGGGTCTTTGCCGGCATGTTTGCGCTGGAAGAGATCTATGCCGTACAGGATGCGGAAGGGAAAACGGTGGGCGAAGAGCTGGCGCGCATTGGCTATATCGGCAGCCAGACGCCGGGGGAGCGGCCGATCGGCGCCTACTTTGAAGCGCATATTGAGCAGGGCCCGATCCTCGAAGCCGAAGAGAAGGTGATTGGCGTGGTGCAGGGCGTGCTGGGCATTCGCTGGTACGACTGCGTGGTCAGCGGCCAGGAGTCACACGCCGGGCCGACGCCGATGCGCCTGCGCAAAGATGCCCTGCAGGTGGCTACCCACATTATGCAGGAGGTGGTGGCGATCGCCGGGCGCAGCGAAGAGGGGCGCGGGACCGTGGGCCGGGTGCAGGTCTATCCCAACAGCCGCAACGTGGTGCCGGGCGAAGTGACCTTCTCTATTGATATGCGCAATCTCAGCGACGCGCTGGTGGATGAGATGGACCGCCAGCTGCGGGAGTTTATCGCCAAAATCGAGCAGGAGAGCGGCCTCGCGGTGGCGCTAAAGGAGGTCAGCCACTATCCGGCGGCGCCGTTCCACGCCGAGTGTCAGGCGGCGATTGCCGCAGCGGCCCAGCGGCTGGGCTATCCGGCCCGCGAGATCGTCTCCGGCGCCGGGCATGACGCGGTCTACATGAGCTATCTGGCACCCACCGGCATGATTTTTATCCCCTGCAAGGACGGCATCAGCCATAACGAAATTGAGTACGCCTCGCCGGAGCACGTCACCGCCGGTGCTAACGTGCTGCTGCAGGTGATGCTGCAGTACGCCCGGGCGCTATAGTCCGACTCGCGCAACGGTAGCCCTTAGCCGGGCTACCCCATCTGCTCCAGCTGACCGCACAGTACCTCAACTCCCTGCTCGATGGCGTCGGGGTTGATGGCGTGAAACCCCATACGAAAGAAGTTATCCGGCGGCGCGTCGCTGAGAAAATGGCGCGCGCCGGGCTCAATCAGCACTCCCGCATGGGCGGCGCGCCAGGTGAGCTGCTGGGTATTGATATGTTCCGGCGTCGCCAGCCAAAAGGCGTTGGCGTACTCGCTGCCGGGGATGATCCGGCACTCCGGGAGATGGTTCTGCAGGGCGCTATTGAGCCGATCCCAGCGCTGGGCTGAGTCGTAATGGTAGCGCCGCAGGTGCGTTTCATAGTGCCCCTGGGCGAGGAAGTGCGCCATCTGATACTGAATATTGGTGGGCGGATGGCGATAGATCAGGCGCCGTAGCGCCCGCGCCTCGTCGATAAGATCCGGGTCGGCCACCATAAAGCCCAGGCGCAGCCCCGGCGACAGCGCTTTGGACAGGCTGCTGACGTACACCACCCGCCCGCTGCGATCGCTGGCCTTCAGCGCCGGCAGCGGGTTGAGCATAAAGTTACTCTCCGAATCGTAATCATCCTCCACGATCACCGCGTCGTGGCGCGCGGCGTATTCCAGCAGCTGGCTGCGCCGGGCTTTACTCATCGCCACGCCGGTGGGGACCTGGTGGCCGGGCGTCACGTAGTAGTAATCGCAGGGGGCCTCGTTGAGCACAATCCCTTCGTCATCCACCGGATGCGGCACGATGTCGGCATCCGCCAGCAGGAAGGTATTGATCGCCTCGCGAAAGCAGGGGTTCTCCACGCCGACCCGGGTGGCGGAGGACATCAGCAGGCGGGTGAGCAGGTAGAGCGCGTTCTGTGAACCGAGGGTTATCAGAATTTCATCCGCGGCGGCCACAATCCCGCGCTTCGGCAGCACCCGGGTGCGGATTTGCTCAATCAGCATCGGCACGTCCTGGTCAACGTGATCGACCACCCACGCCGGATCGCGCACGCCGCCGTGCAGCCAGTTGGCCGCCGAGCGCCAGGTGGCCAGCGGGAACTGGCGGGTATCCGGCTGGCCGTAGATAAACGGATAGCGGTAGTTCATCCAGCCTGCGGGTTTGAGAATCGACTCCTGCTGGCTGGGCGTCATCTGCAGCCGGGCGCTCCAGCGTGGTGCAGCGGCCTCGTCCTGCGGTGCACTTTGCACGGCGGCGCCGGCGGCGGGCTGCACATAATCCGGGTGCAGATAGAACCCGCTGCGCGGCCGGCTGATGAGATAGCCTTCGTTGACCAGACTTTCAAAAACCAGCGCCGTGGTATTGCGCGAGACCCGCAGCTGGCTGGCCAGCTGACGGCAGGAGGGGAGCGGGGTATCGGCGGCGAAGAAGCCGCTCAGAATGGCGTTAATCAGCGTCTCTCGCACCTGTTCCTGCAGCCCGCGATGCGGGTCGAAATCGACGTGTAAAAGGTGACGGATCATGCTCAGCTCCTTACGCAAAAACGGTATCGGTCATGCTGCAAACTCCATACCACCCTGAAAATGACTGACACATCTGCGCGGCGAATCTGGCTCTATGGGGAAATTGAAAACGCTCCCTACAGTAAGAAACCGTCTATCAGTCGTGGACCGGAACGTCCGTCGGCACATATTTTGCACAACCTTTCCGTGTTCCGGAGTGAACCAGTCTGGCGAATTAATAAGGGGTAGATTGATGAAAAAATCATTGGGTTCAGTTTGTCTGGGGGCCGTGATGGCAATGGCCTTTTCCTGGCATGCCGCCGCCGCCGATCTTCCGGCAATAGAAAAATCGGGCACCCTGAAGGTTGCGACCGAGGATGACTACGCGCCTTTTAACTTTATGAATAACGGCCAGGCGGATGGTTTTAACAAAGATATGCTCGATGAGTTACGCAAGTACGCGAAATTCAACGTTGACCAGAGCATCCTACCGTGGACCGGCCTGCTGGCGGCGGTCTCAACCGGCCAGTACGATATGGCCCTCACCGGCGCGGTGATTACCGACGACCGGCTGAAGGTGTTTGACTTCACTCCGCCGTGGGCGTCGGCCCAGCACTACTTCGTGAAACGCGCCGGGGACAACTCCCTCGACACCATCGCCGCCCTCAGCGGCAAAAAGGTCGGCCTGCAGGCCGGTAGCGCACTGCTGGCGCGACTGCCGGAGCTGAAAGCGATGCTGGAGAAAACCGGCGGCAAGCTTGGCCCAGTGGTGGAGTATCCCTCTTATCCGGAAGCCTATGCCGATCTTGCCAACAAGCGCCTTGATTACGTGATTAACGTGGTGATTTCGGTAAACGATCTGGCGAAGTCGAAGCCCAAAGTCTTTGCCAAAGGGCTGGCGGTGTCCGGTCCGGGCTATATGGCGTGGCCTATTCCGAAAAACTCACCGCAGCTTTTGGCCTATATGACCAAATTTATGAACCACATGCATGAAACGGGGCGTCTGGCTGAGCTGCAGAAAAAATGGTTTGGCGAAACCTACGATAACCTCCCGACGGAGGCGATAACCAGTCCTGAGCAGTTCCATAAGCTGGCGGGTCTGTAACACGTCGCGGCGGGCAACCGCCGCCTGTTGATGCGAAGGAGGGCCACATGGATGCAATTTCCTGGCAGTTATTGATTGAAGGCGCGTGGACGACCCTCTGGATTTCGGCCATTGCCATCGCCCTCGGGGTAGTGATTGGCCTGCTGATCGCCCTGGTTCGGATGATGCGAATTCCGCTTGTCGATCAGCTGCTGGTCGTCTATATCAGCCTCGCCCGCGCCACGCCGCTGGTGACGCTGGTGCTGTTTCTGTTCCTTTCGCTACCGACGATGGGGATTAACCTCGATAAGAACCTGTCGGCAATCGTGGCTCTGACGCTGAATACCTCGGCCTTTAACGCCGAGATCTGGCGCAACGCGTTTCGCACTTTCCCCCGCGACCAGCGCGAGGCCGCCGAATCCGTCGGCATGCGGCGCTGGACCTACTTCCGCTACATTATGCTGCCGCAAATGTGGATCGAGAGCCTGCCGGCGCTGGTGAACGAAATGTCCTTTTTGATTAAAGGCAGCCCGGCGATTGCGGTGATTGGGGTGGTGGACCTGACCCGCGTCACTAACCGCATCTCCTCGGTGACCTACGAACCCCTCTCGCCGATCCTCGCCGCGGGGCTGCTGTATGTGGTCATTATCGGGCTGCTGCTGAAGCTGCAGAGTATGGCGGAACGCAAAGCTAAACGCCTGGCGCGCTAAAACAGGAGATCCTATGAATCAGTGGGCCGTTATCTGGTCGGTGCGCGAGAGCTTTATTGCCGGTTTGCTTGCCACCCTTGAACTTTTTATCATCGCGGCGCTGGCCGGTTTATTTATCGGGATTGCGCTGTGCTATCTCAGCGAATATCAGAAGAAGTTCCTTAACCGGCTCATTATTGGCTTCGTCAGCCTGATGCGGGCCATTCCGTTTTTAATTCTCGCCTATCTGCTTTATTACGGACTGCCGGAAATCGGTATTAGCCTCGAGGCCTGGACGGCGGGGCTGGTGGCGCTGATTATCTATCACGGCGCCTATTTCTTTGAAATACTGCGCAGCCAGCGGCGGGTCTTCTCCAGCGGCTATATTGAGGCGGCGGTGGCCCAGGGCTTTTCGCGCTACAAAATATTTACCCGCATTATTCTGCCCAATATCGTTTCGTCGGCGCTGCCGCTGATGGGCAACCAGCTGATTATTTGCCTGAAAGATACCGCCTTTCTGAGCATTATCACCGTCCAGGAAATTACCGCCGCCGCCAACAGCGTCCAGGCGACCTATTTTATCCCGTTCAACGCGTTTATCGTCGCCATTGCGCTCTACTGGGCGATCGGCATTCTGCTGGAGCTGCTGATTAAGCGGCTGAGCGCCTGGGGAGCGAAAAGAGGAATGAGCCATGCCTGATTCAACCGCTGTCAGCATTAAAAACGTCTCCAAACAGTTCGATAATATTGAAGTGCTCCGCGACATCAACCTGACGGTTGAAAAAGGCTCGGTGGTCAGCATTCTGGGGTCGTCGGGCTCCGGAAAATCGACGCTGCTGCGCTGCATGAACTGGCTGGAGCAGCCGGATCGCGGCGAGATCCATATCGGCGGCCTGCGCCTCGGGGTCGATGAACACAGCGGCCGGGCGATGTCCCACCGCCAGCTGTCGAAGGTGCGAGAGCGGGTGGGCATGGTCTTCCAGAGCTTCAACCTGTGGCCGCACCTGACCGTGCAGCAGAACGTTAGCGAAGCCCTGCTGCACGTGAAGGGCATGAAGCGCGGCGAAGCCAACGAGATAGCCCTGCGCCAGCTGGAGAAGGTTGGCATGGCGCACAAGGCCGACGCCTGGCCGATCACTCTCTCCGGCGGGCAGAAGCAGCGGGTGGCGATTGCCCGCTCGCTGGCCATGTCTCCAGAGGTGATCCTGTTCGATGAACCGACTTCGGCGCTGGATCCTGAGCTGGTCAACGAAGTGCTGGGAGTGATGAAAGCGCTGGCGGCCGAGGGCTACACCATGGTGGTGGTGACCCACGAGATGGACTTTGCCCGCCAGGTCTCCGACGAGGTGGTGTTTCTGGAGAAGGGGCTGCTGATCGAGAAAGCGCCGCCGGAGAAGTTCTTCACTAACCCGGACTCCGAGCGGGTGCGGCAGTTTTTGCAGAGCAGCCGCTAGCGCTAAAAAGCCCGGTCGGCTGGCCGACCGGGCTTTCTCAATACGCTGCGTTAATCGCGATCGATGGCGAACGGCTGCCAGGCCTGACGTACCGGCATCACCTCCACGCGGTTGATATTCATATGATCCGGCAGGGTGGCGATATAGAACATCTGCCCGGCAATATCCTGCGCGCTCAGCGGCGTGGTGCCGCGATAGAGGTTATCGGATGCCGCCTGGTCGCCTTTGGTGCGTACCAGAGTGAATTCGGTCTCGGCGATCCCCGGCGCGAGGTCGGTGACCCGTACGCCGGTCCCCAGCAGGTCGCAGCGGAGGTTGTAGCTGAACTGCTTCACGAACGCCTTGCTTGCGCCGTAGACGTGGCTGCCCGGATAGGGCCACTGGCCGGCGATCGAGCCGATGTTGATAATCGAGGCCCCGGCGCCGTGCTTAATCAGCGTCGGCAGCAGCGCGTGGGTGACGTTGACCAGCCCGGTGACGTTGGTATCGATCATCGTTTTCCAGTCCTGCAGGTCAACCTTTTGCGCCGGCTGCGGCGCCAGCGCCAGCCCGGCGTTGTTGATTAAGGTTTTAATATCGGCGAAATCCGCCGGCAGCGCGGCCACCACCGCCTCCACCGCGTCGCTGTCGCGCACGTCGAGCTCGATAATATGCACCGGCACCTTCTGGCTCAGCGCATCCTTTAGCTTCTCCAGCCGCGCCAGACGGCGGCCGCTAAGCACCAGCGACCAGCCGGCCTCGGCAAAAACCTGCGCCGCCGCTTCGCCAAAACCCGAGGTTGCCCCGGTAATAAATACCACGTTGTTGGTCGTCATTTCATTCTCCTGTGTGCCTGGTCCTCCCACTATAAAAACCCGCGGCGGGCGCGCACAGGGCCAGTCGTCATGCGGCGATGTGACACCGTGTCACATCGCCTGCCGCGCACTGGCTCTATCCCTTTTTCGCCAATGCGCCCAATGATAGTGACAACAACAACGCCATCAGAGGGGCAGGGTATGAAGCTGGCACTACAAGACGATGTATCGGTAAGCAACGATGACGTACGCCAACTGGATCGCGCTTATGTATTTCACTCATGGTCGATGCAGGGCAATTTGAACCCGCTGGTGATTGCCGGAGCCAAAGGCTGCGAGCTGTGGGATTACGAAGGGAAAACGTACCTTGATTTCAGCAGCCAGCTGGTCAACGTCAATATCGGCTATCAGCATCCTCGGGTGCTGGCGGCGATGAAGGCGCAGCTGGAGGAGCTGGTGACCATCGCGCCGGCTACCGCCAACCTCGCGCGCGGCGAAGCGGCAAAGCGCATCGTCGAGCTGGCGCCGGAAGGCTTTAGCAAGGTGTTCTTCACCAACGCCGGCGCGGACGCCAACGAAAACGCGATCCGCATGGCGCGGCTGTATACCGGGCGCGATAAGGTGCTCTCCGCCTACCGCTCCTATCATGGCAATACCGGCAGCGCCATTGCCGCCACCGGCGACTGGCGCCGGGTGCCGAACGAGTATTCGCGCGGCCACGTTCACTTCTTCAACCCGTACCTCTACCGCAGCGAATTCAATGCCACCAGCGAAGAGGAGGAGTGCCAGCGCGCGCTGGCGCACCTGCGCAGAATGATCGAGTGCGAAGGTCCCGGCGCGATTGCCGCGATCCTGCTGGAGTCTATTCCGGGCACCGCCGGGATCCTCGTGCCGCCGGATGGCTATATGCAGGGCGTGCGGGCGCTGGCCGACGAGTTTGGCATCGTGCTGATCCTCGATGAAGTGATGTCCGGCTTTGGCCGCACCGGCAGCTGGTTTGCCTTTGAGCAGGATGGGATTGTGCCGGATCTGGTGACCTTCGCCAAAGGGGTTAACGCCGGCTACGTACCGGCGGGTGGGGTGCTGATCAGCGAGCCGATTGCCCGCCACTTTGACGACCACTTCTTTGCCGGCGGCCTGACCTACTCCGGCCACCCGCTGGCGATGGCGGCCATCGTGGCCACTATCGACGCGATGAAAGAGGAAAAGATCGTCGAAAATGCGGCGACGATTGGCAACGGCGTACTGCGCCAGGGGCTGGAGGCGCTGGCGCAGAAGCACGCTATCATCGGCGAGGTGCGCGGGCGTGGGCTGTTCCAGGCGCTGGAGCTGGTCAGCAGCCGCGCGCGCAAAACGCCGCTGGCGGCCTCCGATATGGCGGCGATCAAGGGGGCATTAACCGAGGCCGGACTGCTGGCCTTCGTGGTGGAAAACCGCATCCACGTGGTGCCGCCGTGCACCATCAGCGCCGAGCAGGTCGCCAAAGGGCTGGCTATTTTTGACGCGGTATTCGCCCGGTTTGCCTCTCTGGCGGAGTAGAACAGACGCCGCGACCGCTTCCCGACCAGGGCGTTTACGCCGGGAGCGGCCTGCGGTTCGCGAATCTCAGCTCATCCGATGCTCGCCGTTAACCAGCGCTTCGCGGTCGAAGAAGCGCTGGATCGCCCCTTCAGCCATAAACGCCGCCCGGTCCGACATATGCGCCACCACGTCGGCGTCGTGGCTCACCAGCAGGTAGGTCATACCGTGCTCCTGCTTCAGCTGGTTCAGCAGGTTGAGGATCTCCGCCTGTACCGACATATCCAGCGCCGACGTCGGCTCATCCAGCAGCAGAATCTGCGGGCGCAGCAGCAGCGCGCGGGCAATCGCCACGCGCTGGCGCTGACCGCCGGAAAGCTGGTGCGGATAGCGACGCGCGGCGTCGGCGGGCAGCCCAACCTGCTCCAGGGCGGTCGTCACCCGCTGCGCAATATCGCTGATGCCGTGAATCTCCAGCGGCTCCGCGAGGGTGCGCCACAGGGTATGGTTTGGATGCAGCGAGGCGTAGGGGTCCTGAAACACCATCTGCACGTTGCGCCGCAGCGGGCCCTGGAAGCGAACGCCCGGCGTAATGGCCTTGCCGAACAGCGCCACCTCGCCGCTCCAGTCGCGCTGCAGCCCGCCCAGCACCCGCAGAATGGTGGATTTTCCGCAGCCGGAAGCACCGATCAGGCTGAAGGTTTCCCCGGCGTCAACGCTGAAGCTGGCGGCGGAAACCGCCGTTTTAGCGCCGAAAATGACCCGTAACGCCGCGAGATTAACGACCGTCATGCGTCGCCTCCGTAAAAGATTGATTTCTGTCGAGGGTCGGCAGCATCCGGCCGTAGGTCTGCGCGTCGGGACGGCAGGTCCACAGCGTGCGGGTATAGGGGTGGGTGGCCGCAGGCAGGTCGCGCGCCGCCATCCCGTCGACCTGCGCCCCCTGATACATCACCAGCACCCGATGGCAGTGCTCGGCGACCAGCGGCAGGTCGTGGCTGATCAGCAGCATCGCCATCTGGCGCTGCTCGCACTGTTCGACCAGCAGCTCGAGGATCTGGTTGCGCAGGCGGGCGTCGAGCGCCGAGGTGGGCTCATCGGCAATCAGCACCTTTGGGTTATTAAGCAGCGCCAGGGCGATCATCACCCGCTGGCCCATGCCGCCGGAGAGCTCCCCCGGATAGCGGGCCAGCACCGGTAAATCGAGGCCCACGGCGGCCACGGCGGCTTTCACCGCCTCCAGGCGCTGGCGGCGGTTCAGGCGCTGGTGGAGCGTAAGCGCCTCCTCCAGCTGCGCCTGGATGCTGAGCACCGGGTTTAGCGCATAGCGCGGGTCCTGCAGCACCATCGCCATATCGTTGCCGCGCAGGGCGCGCCAGCCGCGGCTGCTGAGGGTTAGCGCGTCGCGGCCGAGTACGTTGAGCGCGCCGGCGCTGACCACGCCCGGCCTGCGCACCAGCCCCATCAGGGCGCGGGCGGTCATCGATTTCCCGGAGCCCGATTCGCCCACCAGCGCCAGGCGTTCGTTGCCGAGCGTAAAGCTTAAATCGTTCACTACCCTGGCGCTGGGGTAGTCAATGGAGAGCCCCTGGACGTTGAGTCGGATATCAGTCATGTTGTGGCTCCAGTACGTCGCGCAGGCCGTCGCCCAGCAGGTTAAACGCCAGGCTGGCAATCAGGATCGCCGCGCCGGGCGCGGCGGCAATCCACCACTGGTCGAAAATCACCTGCATCCCATCGGCGATCATCGCCCCCCATTCCGCCATCGGCGGGCGGGCGCCGAGGCCGAGAAAGCCCAGTCCGGCGGCGGCGAGGATGATGCCCGCCAGATCCAGCGCCAGGCGCACGATGGCCGAAGGCAGGCACAGCGGGAGAATATGGCCCATCAGCAGCCGCCGGCCGCCAATACCCATCATTTCCGCCGCCGCCAGGTAGTCGCTGTGGCGCAGGCGCTGAATTTCGCTGCGCGCCTGGCGGGCGTAGGCCGGCCAGGCGGTGAGCGCCAGCGCCAGCGCGCCGTTGACCAGCCCCGGGCCGAGCATGGCGACAAAGGCAAAGGCCAGAATCAGCCGCGGCATCGACATCACCACGTCGGTAAAGCGCATCAGCCCGCGCTCCAGCCAGCCGCCGTAGTAGCCGGAGAGAATACCCACCAGCAGGCCGGCGGGAAGGGTGATCAGGGTGACCAGCGCCACCAGCCCCAGCGCCGGCCGGGTGCCGTAAATCAGGCGCGAAAGCAGGTCGCGGCCGTAGCTGTCGGTGCCGAGCCAGTGTTGGACGCTCGGCCCCTGCAGGCGGGCGGCGGCATCCTGCCAGTTGGGGTCCAGCGGCGCCAGCCACGGCGCGAACAGCGCCATCAGCACCAGCAGCAGAATAATCACCAGCCCGCAGAAGGCGGCGGGGGAGCGGCGCAGGCGGCGTAAAAACAACCAGGTCGGCATCAGCGCACCCTCGGGTCGGTTAACCGTACCAGCAGGTCGGTAAGGTTATTAATCAGGACGAAGCTGGCGCCAATCAGCAGCGTACCGCCCATGATCGCCGTGGTGTCGCCGGCAAACAGCGCGGTGGTGAGATAGCGGCCGATTCCCGGCCACGAGAAGACGGTTTCGGTGAGCACCGCGCCTTCCAGCATGGCGGTCCAGGCCAGAGCTATGACCGTCAGCAGGGTGCCGCGAATATTGGGTAGCACGTGGCGAAAGAGGATCGTCATTTCGCCGGCCCCTTTGGCGCGCGCCAGCAGGACGTACTCTTTGTTCATCTCGCTCAGGCAGGCGGATCGCGTCAGGCGGGTGATGCTCGCCAGCGAGTAGTAGGCCAGCAGCAGCACCGGCAGCAGCAGGTGGCCGACGGCATTTTTAAACGCCTCTCTATCACCCGACAGCCAGGTGTCAATCAGCGCAAACCCGGTGCGCGGTTCGACGCTGTACTGATAAATATCGTCCAGCCGCCCGGGGCCAGGCGTCCACTGCAGCCTGGCGTAGAACAGTGCCAGCATCAGCAGGCCGAGCCAAAAAATCGGCACCGAGTTGCCGAGCAGGGTAAAGGTGCGTACCGCCAGGTCCCAGGGCGAGCCGACGTAGCGGGCGCAGAGCACGCCGGCAGTCACGCCAAGCAGGGCGCCAATAATCAGCGCCAGCGTCGCCAGCTCGAGCGTTGCCGGGAAGGTGGAGAGCAGGTCGTGAAGCACCGGCTGGCCGGTCGCGCTGGCGGTGCCAAGATCGCCGTGTGCGAGCCGGGTCAGATAGTGCCAGAACTGGACCGGCAGCGGCCGGTCAAGGCCGAGCTGATGGCGTACCTGATCGTAGGTGGACTGGCTGGCGTGGTCGCCGACGATTTGCAAAACCCGGTCAACCGGCGACAGCGCCGAGAGCGCGAAGGTCACCAGCAGCAGGCCGAGCAGGGTCAGCGCCAGGGTTAGCAGCCCCTGAAATAGCGCGAGCAGAGGGCGCTTTGCGCGCCGCTCCGCTCCGGTGGGTGCAACAGCAGACATGGTTATTCCGTAGGTAAAGGGTGCCGTATGGACGTTGCGGATAACATCCCCGGAGCGCGGCGTCAATCCGCGCCCGGGTGGCTAACGCGTCGCTATTTGCTGACCCGATCGTACCAGACCATATCGGCGTTCAGCCCCTGCTGGTAGCCCTTGACGTTGTCGCGAACCACGATCTGCGTTTTCCCCTGATCGACAAACACGTACGGCGAGCTGCGCTGCAGCTCTTCCTGCATCTGTTTATAGAGTCCGAGGCGTTTGGCGGCATCCGGCTCGGCCACCGCCGCGAGGGTGGCTTTATTCAGCTCCGGGATTTGCCAGCCGTTAAGGCCGGCCACGGTGCTCGACTTCCCGTCGTTGTAAGCAAAGGCGCTGGCGTTGGAGTGGGCGTCGAAGTAGTCGGGGATCCACAGGCGAATCGCCGCCTGATGCTGCTTCGCCCGCACCCGGGCGTACACCTGGCTGCCGGCCGCCGGCAGCAGGTCAATCTTGACGCCGCCCTGGGCGAAGCTGGCCTGCATGGACTGGGCGATGGTGATAAACGGCGGCTTGTTTTCGACATCGAGGGTGAAGTGGGCGTCTTTAATTCCGGCTTTGGCGAGGATCGCTTTGGCCTTCGCCGGGTCGAATTTAAACGGATTGTTGTCCAGCGCCCCCGGCAGACCCACCGGCAGGAAGCTCTGGTGGACAAAATACTGGCCCTTGAGCAGGTCCTTCGTGATGCCGTCGTAGTCCACCAGCCAGCGCGCGGCTTCCCACAGCGCCGGGTTTTTCAGCAGCGGGTTGGCGTCGTTGCCGGTGTTAAACGCCAGGTAGTTTTGCTCCGCCGACGGAATGCTCAACACCTTCACGCCGGGCTTGCCCTGCAGGGCGGCAATCTGATCGGCACCCAGATCGCGCGCCACGTCGGCGTCACCCTGCTGGATCAGCAGGCGGCGGGAGGCCGGGTCTGGAACGTTCTTGATGATGATGCTTTTCAGCTTCGGCGCGCCGGTGGGCGAGCTGTCGTTGGCCTCCAGCACGATGGCCTGATGCGGCTGGTAAACGCGCATTTTGAAGGCTCCGCTGCCCGCCGAGTGCATCTTCAGCCAGCCGTTGCCGAAATCGTTATCTTTGGCATTCGGCGCCACCAGCCTTTCATCGACGATAGAGGCGATAGGCGTGGAGAGAATATTCAGCGCCACCGCCGGGCTCACCTCGGCGGTCCAGTGCAGCACCAGCGTGTGGTCATCCACCTTTTTCAGCTGGCTGGCAATGTTGTCCGGCTGCCAGCCGAGAACGTTGAGGATAAAGGCCGGGGATTTATTCAGGGTCACCGCGCGGGTGTAGGAGAAAATAACATCTTCCGGGCGTAGCGGGTTGCCGGAGGCGAACTTCGCGTCGGGCTTGAGTTTAACGGTCAGGGTTTTCGCCGCCGGGTCCGCCTGCCAGCTTTCGGCCAGAACGGGGGTGATTTTTTCAGGGTTGTCGCGGTCCGGCTGCACCAGACGCTGGTAGAGGCTCGGTACCGTTTGAATGCTGGAGAGTTCGTTGGCTTCCGCCGGGTCGAGGCTGACGATGTCGTCGAGGCCCTGGGCAACCACCAGGGTGGTTGGCGGCGTGGCGGCATGGACGGCGGCGGATAGCGCGGTCAGCACCAGTAATGACAGCAGTTTTTTAGTCATGAGCAATCCCTGAAAAATGATGTTTTGATTATTGATGTGCCGCTAAATTAGGCCCCTTCACCAAAGGCGTAAAGTCAAAATGCGGATAAGCTTATGCTTAAAAAGCATAATTAATATCATCGGGCGATGAGTGAAAAATAACGCGGTCGTCTTTCTGCGCGCCGCGCTTCTTGATATAACCATTTGCTCACAATTTAACGGAACGTGAAAATGCCGGAAATCAATCAGTATGGCCAGCAGGTGAACGATGTGGTCGTTGGCTGGCAGGGCGCCAGCGTGCTAAAGCGCAGCGCGTTAACGGGACGCTATTGCCGGCTTGAGCCGCTGGATACCCGGCGACACGCCGCCGATCTGTTTGCCGCCTACGCCCTGGGCGACGGCAGCGACTGGACCTGGCTTGCCAGCACGCGCCCCGAAACCGTGGAGGCCACCGCGCACTGGGTGGCAGGCAAAGTCGGCGACGACGCGCTGGTTCCCTTTGCGGTTATCGATCTCGGCTCCGGCCAGGCGGTGGGGCTGGTGAGCTTTATGGCGATTGAGCAGGCGATGGGTTCGGTCGAAATCGGCCACGTCACCTGGTCGCGGAAGATGAAAAATACTCCGCTGGGTACCGAGGCGGTTTGGCTGCTGCTGACGTACGCGTTTGCCGCCGGCTATCGGCGCCTGGAGTGGAAGTGCGACTCGATGAATATCGCCTCCCGCCGGGCCGCCGAGCGGCTGGGCTTTACCTGGGAAGGGCGCCTGCGCCAGAAGCTGGTGCGCAAGGCGCGCAGCCGCGACAGCGACATGCTGTCGATTATCGACGGCGAATGGCCGCAGCGTGACGCCGAACTGCGGGCGTGGCTGGCGGCGGACAACTTCGATGCTCATGGGCGGCAGATAAAGCGGCTGGATGAGTTCAGGAAAGCGCTCTCCCCCGCCTGAATAACCGGAGGGGGAGGCGCGTAGCGGGCCGCGTCAAAGGGCTGACGTGGTCGAAGAGGCGGCGCGGCTTACCAGCAGATAAATCCACCGTCAACCACCAGGTCGACGCCGGTGCAGAATGACGCGGCGTCGCTGGCGAGGAACAGCGCCGGGCCCGCCATCTCCTCAACCTTCGCCATCCGCTGAATCGGCGTCTGGCTTTCGAATTCGCGGGTCTGATGGACCATTTCCGGGCGGGTGTTCATCGGCGTGGCGGTATAGCCGGGGCTGATGGAGTTCACGCGGATCCCCTTGCCGACCCACTCCATCGCCAGGCTTTTTGACAGATGGATGACGCCCGCTTTGGCGCTGTTGTAGTGCGCCTGCTCAAGGCCGCGGTTAACGATAATGCCGGACATGGAGGCGATATTAATGATCGAGCCGCCGCCGGATTCCAGCATCAGCTCCGCCTCGGCTTTACAGGAGTTCCACACCCCGGTGAGGTTAATATCAATCACCCGCTGCCACTGCTCGGCTTCCATCTCCAGCGCCGGGTTGGCGTTGGCGATGCCGGCGGCGTTCACGGCGATATCCAGGCGGCCGAAGCGGCTTTTCGCCAGCGCGACGGCGGCGCGGAGATCGCCGAGCTGGCGCACGTCCCCGGTGTAGAGGCAGGCCTGGCCACCGATGGCTTCGATGTTATTCACGGTCTCGGTGAGGCCGCCGTCTTCCCGCAGATCGAAGCACACGACCCGCGCGCCGGCGCTGGCCAGTCCGTAGGCAATGGTCTGGCCGATCCCGCTGCCCGCGCCGGTGACGAAGGCGACGCGACCCTGCAGATTAAACAGCTGTTGAGCAAAATCTTTGGCGATCATAGTAATTACTCTGTTAATGAATATTCTGTGGTCCGGCGCGGTGCGCGCGATCCGGGCTATCCGTTGTAAACCATCGCTTAGCGGCGCTGCCCGACTATTCCCTGCGGGGATCAGGACATAATCAGGCCGCCGTCGATGTTAATCGTTTGTCCGGTGAGGTAGCGCGCGTCGTCGGAGGCGAGAAACGCCACCAGCCCGGCGACATCTTCCGGTTTCCCGGCGCGTTTCATTGGAATACCTTCAACCCACTCCGCCATCAGCTCGCCTTTGGCGTAGCGCTTGCTATCGCTGCTGAGGACCTCCCCCCACACGCGGTCGTTGTAGTCCCACATTTCGCTCTCGATAATCCCGGGGCAGAAGGCGTTAACGGTGATATTCCACGGCGCCAGCTCGTGGGCGAGGCTTTGGGTAATTCCGATAACGCCCATCTTGCTGGCGGCGTAGTGCGGGGTGTAGATAAAGCCCTGGCGGCCCTGGCCCGAAGAGGTATTAATCAGGCTGCCGTGGTTCTGCTTGACCATGTACTTCGCCGCTTCGCGGCAGCACAGCCAGACGCCGGTGGTGTTGACCGCCAGCACCTTCTCAAAATCGGCCTTTGGCATACGGTCGAAGTAGTCGATAGTGATCACCCCGGCATTTTGAATGGAGACGTCAATGGTGCCAAAGCGCGCGGCGGCCTGCTCATACAGAGACTGAACCTGGGCCTCGTCGGTGACGTCGACCTCGAGGGAGAGAATCTCCGCCTGGTAGCGCTGGCGCAGGGTTTCCGCGGTTTCATGAACGCGAGCGGCGTTAGAGACCATCACCAGCCTGGCGCCATCGCGCGCAAAGCGCTCGGCGATCCCCGCGCCAATGCCGCGACAGGCTCCGGTAATAACAATCGTTTTGTTGTGAAAATTTCTGTTCATATTATTTTCCCTTTAGCGAGGCCGGGCGAGCGACGCCCGGCGCAATGATCGTTAGCCGTCGCGTATTAGCTGGAGGCGGCGCCGCCGGGCAGCGCTGCGGCCTGCTTCTCTTCGTGACGACGCATCAGGATGACTTTGTTCTGCAGCTTTTGCTGGAACTGGTCAACGACGACGGCGGTTACAATCACCACGCCTTTAATGACCATCTGCCAGAAATCGCTGACCCCCATCATGACCATGCCGTCGGCGAGGAACACGATAACGAAGGCACCAATAATCGAGCCGGTGACCCGACCCCGGCCGCCTGCCAGCGCCGTGCCGCCGAGCACGGTGGCGCCGATGGCGTCCATTTCAAACATGTTGCCGGTCATCGGATGGGCGGTTTGCAGCTGGGAGGCGACGATCAGCCCAACGAACGCGGCGCAGAGGCCGGAAAAGGCGTAGACGAAGATCTTCGCCTTCACGATAGGCACCCCGGCGAGGCGGGCGGCGGATTCGTTGCCGCCGATCGCGTAGATGTAGCGACCGAGCGGCGTTTTGGTCGTCAGCCAGTAGCCGAGCACGAGGAAGGCGATCATCAGCCAGATGGGCAGGTAAATCCCGAGCACGGTGCCGGAGCCGAGGATCGAGAAGCCGGTATTCCCCAGGGCCTCAATACCGTTAAGGTTAGGGTAGGTGCTGCCGTCGTTGAACAGCAGCGCGGAGCCGCGGGCGACGTACATCATGCCGAGCGTGCAGATAAAAGGCGCCACGCCAAAGCGGGTGATCACGGCGCCGTTAATAAAGCCGACCAGGATGCCAAAAATGGCCACGCAGAGGATCACTTCTGGCACGTTAAAGAAGATAACGCTGCCGTTCCACAGCGGCAGCCCGTTGGTCAACAGGGCGCCGGCGACCATACCGCAGATCCCGGCGACGGCCCCGACCGAGAGGTCGATACCGCCGGTGAGGATCACCAGCGTCATCCCAATGGCCAGCAGGCCGGTAATCGCCACGTGCTGGGTCATGATCAGCAGGTTAGAGGCGGTCAGGAAATTCGGTACCATCACGCTGAAGAATGCAATAACCAGCAGCAGAGCGATAAACGTTCTGGCCTTCAGCAGGTACATATAAATCATATATTTCTGGTTCATGATGGTTTCCAGCCTGATTAATCTTGGGGTGTTGAAGCCGCGATAAGCTTTTCGCGGGTAACCGCATGGCGCGGCAAATCGGCGGTAATACGGCCATCGGCCATCACCAGAATGCGGTCGGCCAGGGCCATAACCTCATCCAGCTCCGAGGAGGAGAACATGACGGCCAGCCCCTGATGCGCCATTTTGCCGATCAGGTGATAGACGTCCGTTTTGGCGCCGACGTCAATCCCGCGGGTGGGTTCATCGAGGAACACCACCTGCGGCTGCGTCATCAGCGCTTTACCCAGCACAACCTTCTGCTGGTTGCCGCCGCTCAGGGAGGTAATGGGCAGCTCGGGGTCGCTGACCTTGATGGCAAGCTGGCGGATCATCTCCTTCACGCTGGCGCTCTCTTTATGCGGATTCAGCCACTTCCAGGCCCGGCGAAAGCCCTGCAGGCTAAAGTCAGAGAGCGTCATGTTGGATTGAATGGACATCATCTGCACCACGCCTTCGCCCTGGCGGTCTTCCGGTACCAGCGCCAGCCCCTTTTTTAAACGGGTTTGAAAGTGGGCTTTGCCGATATTCTCGCCGTTGAGATGGACGCTGCCGGTCTGGCAGGTCATCAGGCCGATCAGCCCCTTAAACAGCTCGGTGCGCCCGGCGCCCAGCAGGCCATAGATGCCGATGACTTCGCCTTTATTGAGGGTGAAGGTCACATCGTTAAGCTTGTAGCCGCCGCTGTGATGCAGCGCGGTCAGGCCCTCGACGGCAAGCACCGCTTCGCCCTGCGGCGCCGGCTGATAGTCGAAGTGCTTTTTCTTATCCCCAACCATCTGCTCAATGATCCAGGGAATGCTGGCGTCGCTGACGGTGCGTTCGCTGATAAAGCGGCCGTCGCGGAAAATAGTGATGTGGTCGCCAATCTCCATCAGCTCTTCCAGGCGATGGGAGATATAAATAATGGTGACGCCGCGTCGTTTTAGCTGCTCAATAACGTTAAACAGGACCTTAACTTCCGACTGGCTGAGCGCCGAAGTGGGCTCATCCATAATCAGCACCCGGGTATCCTTTGACAGCGCGCGGGCGATTTCCACCAGCTGCTGATGGCCGATCCCCAGCTCGCCCAGCGGGGTGTAGGGGTCGACATCAAGCTCGAGCCTTTCCAGCAGTGATTTCGCCAGTTCGTACTGATATTTTTCGTTAATTCGGCCTTTCTGGAAAAATTCGTTAGCCATGAAAATATTATCCATGACGTTCATATTGGGGAATAAATTAAGCTCCTGGAAAATAATGCTAATTCCCTGACGTTCGGCCTGGTGAGTTGAGCTTAATGAAACTTCGGCACCGTCGAGAATAATCTGTCCGGAGGAGGGCGTTTCGACACCGGCAAGCATTTTCATCATGGTGGATTTACCCGCACCATTTTCTCCGATCAGAACGTTTACTTTATTTCGATATACCCGGTAATTAACGTTATCTAAGGCGATAACCCCCGGATAAACGCGGGACAGCTCGCGCGTTTCGATAATAACTTCAGATTCGACTGGTTGGGGAGCGACGATGGGTTGCGACGGCATCTTATTGTCCTCCGGAGCGTACGATTTTGGCTGGCGTAATGTCGGGAACCGTTTGCGGAATATCCCAGGCGGAGAAGACGCCATATACCTGGATCGTTTCGCCGCTTTTTACCTGCGCGGTCTGGATCATTTTCAGCGCCTGTTCATTAATGGCCCGGCCGTATTCACCAAACAGCACCTGGTCATTAAAATCCTGATAGCTGGTACCTTTATAGCCATCGCGCAGCTGGGTGCCGCGAAGCGTCGGACCAATCTGCACCACTACCGGGCCGCCGGCGCTATCTGCAACCGTCATTTTGCCGCTGCGGGAGGTGGCGTCGATCTTGTCGATTTTACCCGCTACCGTGACGTAAAAAATGCACGGGTTCTCCTCCTGAGAGCGGTAGCCCAGAGCCTGACAGGCGCTGTCGAAATCTTTAGCGGCGCGCAGGGCGGCCATCAGTTCGCTGACCGGACGGGCCTGCGCCACAACCTGCGGCACGATGTTGTTCTGCCAGGTTTGATCGATATTTGCCATGTGCGGATTGGGCGGGGATTTAAGATCGGCCAGCTCCTGCTGGGAGACGATACGACAGCCCCCGAGAGCAAGAACGGCCAGTGCCAGCCAGGTTTTTTTGTACATATCACTCTCCTACGCGCCCCCGAAGGGGCGCAACAACCCGAACTCAGGATTTGATGTTGAAGTCCTGAACTTTATCTGCGTTATCTTTGGTTATCAGAATGCCGCGGAACATGACGCGCTGCTTGGCGGGCTTGACGCCTTTTTGCAGGTAGTTATCGAGGTCGGTAACGCCCTGCGCCGCAATAGCCTGGGCCTGCAGCATCACGGTTGCCTGCAGCGTGCCGGCCTTGACCGCATCGCGTTCGTCGTTGCTGCCGTCGATGCCGACCACCACGACGTCAGTCCGGTTGGCCGCCTTCAGGGCGGCGATAGCGCCAAGGGCCACCGGACCGTTGCCGCAGATCACGCCTTTGACGTCAGGATGGGCCTGCAGAATGCTGTCCATAATGCGCTTGCCGTCAATGAGCGTACCTTTAGCATCCTGTTTGGCGACGCTGACCATATCCGGATACTGGTCAATAACCTGGTGGAATGATTTAGAGCGCGTGACGCAGTTATTATCCGCAAGGTTGCAGGTCAGTTCGGCGTATTTACCTTTTTCCGCCATTTTCTCGACAAAAACGTTAGCGACTTCCGAACCGGCCTGGAAGTTATTATGCGTAATCTGTTCAAGGGCCACGTCGTCGACAGGAATTTCCCGGTTAATTAATACGATCGGAATACCCGCTTTTTTCGCTTTTTCAATCGCCGCGACGCTGGCGGTGGAGTCGGCGTTATCCAGAATAATGCCCTGAACTTTTTTACCGATGGCGGTATCAATCAGTTCGTTTTGTTTTTTTACATCTTCGCCATGAGACAGAATGGTTGTTTTATATCCGAGTTCTTTTGCTTTCTCGCTGGCCCCTTTGGCTTCAGAAGCGTAATACGGGTTATCCAGCGAGTTAACCATGATCATGATGGTGCCTTTTTCTACTGCCTGAGCAGTAAAAGAAAACGCGGTCAGGGTTGCAGCAGTTAAAAGCGTTAAACGTAATTTCATGACAATGTTCTCTCTGTGTTGTTATTGTCGGGTACGGTGAAACAACGTAAGACCGGAATGGCGGTTGTATGGGCCGGAATTCTCCTTCTGTTAGTGATTAAGGTTCGTCACCCGCGGATTCCCTGGTGGGCGTCAGGCGGACGTAGCCGGTTTCCATAATGTTCTGTCCACCGCATGGCGCCACTCCTGCCATCTTGCCTGCAGGCGCTGGTGGCGGGCCATGTCGGGGCTAAATTCACCGTGTGCGGTTAAAAAGGCCGCCAAATCGACCGGTTCATCGGGATTGAGCGCCTTGCGGGCAAGCAGGGCAGCGCCAATGGCCGAGAGCTCCGGCACGTCGCTGCGCATCACCGGGCAGCCCAGCAGATCGGCCTGGTACTGCATGAGCCAGTCGTTTTTGGTCGGTCCGCCGTCGACCATCAGCGCCGAGAGGCTGAAATCATCGTGCTGGCGCATGGCGACAACCACATCGGCAATCTGGTAGGTGATGGATTCCAGCGCGGCGCGGATCAGGTGCGCGCGCTTAACGCCGCGGCTCAGCCCGCAAATCACGCCGCGGGCGCTATCGTCCCACCACGGCGCGCCAAGCCCGGTCAGCGCCGGCACAAAATAGACCCCCATCGTTGACGCAACCGAAGCGGGCAGGGTGTTCAGCTCGTGGGCCAGCTCGTCGGCGGAGAGCTCGCTCAGGCCGGTGCTGTCGGCCATCCACGCCACGGCATCGCCGGTGTGGGGAATATTGCCTTCCAGCCCGTAGGTGATGCGCTCGCCGTCGTGCCAGGCAATGGTGGTGGCCAGCGCGTCAATGTCGCACTGGGCTGATTTAACCGGCGCCATCACCGACGAACCGGTGCCGTAGGTGGCCTTCACGCACCCGAGTTCCCCCAGCGCGTGGCCAAAAAGCGCGGCGTGGGAGTCGCCGACCATCGCCATGATCGGAATGCCGTCAGGTATCGCCGCGAGCCCGCGGGTGTAGCCAAACAGCCCGCTGGAAGGCTTAATCTCCGCCAGCGCGGCGCGGGGGATCTGAAACAGCGCCAACATGTCGTCGTCCCACTGCCCGCTCTGCAGATTGAGCAGCTGGGTGCGCGCGGCGTTGGAGTAGTCGCAGCAGAAGGCGTCGCCGTGGGTTAAGTTCCACAGCAGCCAGCTATCGATGGTGCCGAGGCAGATCTCGCCGCGTTCGGCGAGAAGCTGACCTTCGGGAATGGACTCCAGCAGCCAGCGCATTTTGGAGGCGGAAAACAGGGGCGCAATCGGCAGCCCGGTGATGGCTTTGATCTGCTGCTCTTTGCCCGCATGGCGCAGCTCGTCGCAAAACGCGGCGCTGCGGGTGCATTGCCAGGTGATGGCGGCGTTCACCGGCTTTCCGCTGTGGCGATACCAGCCGATGGCGGTTTCCCGCTGGTTGCTGATGGCGAGTGCGGCCACGTTATCCGCGCCAACGTGCTCAACCGCTTTGGCAATCACCGCAAGGGAGGCCTCGATCAGCGTCTCGCCGGATTGCTCTACCCAGCCATCGCGCGGGGTTTGAATCGCCAGGGGCTGTGAAAACTTGACAATAACGTTGCCGCGGCCGTCGAGCACGACCGCTTTGGCGTTGGTCGTCCCCTCGTCGAGCGCAATAATGAACTCTTGCTGTGTTGCCGGCATTAGATAGTCTCCTGAGTCACACTGCGTCCTGGCGCTGAGGGCGAACATTCCTCGCTATCGCGTTGCGACTTAGCAGGCCATGATGTGACATTTCGTTATCACTTTTGTAATCACTGAATATATATTCGATAGTGATTATTTATTTAATACCTTAGCCAGAAACTTTCCCCGGGGCTAGAGGGAAAGTTATCAATTGTGCTGGCAATCACACTTATCTGAATGGATAAATGCCTGGAGAGCAGAGGAGATAAGCGCGGAGATATTTGATCAGGATATTGAAATATAACTGTTTATTTCGCACGCCTCGGCATCTGAAAGGGGGGCGCAAAGGCATGCAAAAAAGATATCTGATGGAAAATTAGCCGGTAACCAGCAGCCTCGCGGTCGGGTAATCGGTGATTAAAACGTCGATATAGCCGCCGGAGAGGGCGCCTTTGATCGCCGCAACCTTATCGCTACCGCCGGCCAGCGCCACGACGTTGGGGCATTTTTTTACTTTTTCCAGCGCCATGCCGATAACAGGATCTTCATCATCGCTTAACACGGCCCGGCCCTTTTTGTCGTAGTAGTGCAGGCAGATATCCCCCACCGCGCCGCGCTCGGCCAGCACCTGCAGCATATCTTCGTGGTAGTAGTTACCGGACGTTTTCAGCAGCTGTGAGGGTTCGAGAATACCGATCCCGACGATGGCAATATCAACCTCATCGAAGCGTGAAACCACGTCGGCGACGTCCTGGCTGGCGATAAGGCGGTTTTTCTCCGCCATCGAGCCCTCAATGCTCTGCGAAGGAAGCAGCCAGGCCTGACAGTTAAGATGCTGGGCGAGGGTCTGGGTCAGAATAGTGGCCTGGACGTTGCCGTTCGGTCCGACGCCGCCGAGCAGCTGGATGACTCCGCTGGCCTTTAAGTTCTGCGCGTGGACCTCATCGACCATCGCCCTGATGGTCGAACTCCATGATGAGACGCCGATCAGATCTTTTGGCCGCAGGCGGGTTTCCAGATAGTGGGCCGCAGCGGATCCAATCGCGCGCTTGAGGGTGTGATCGCTGGCATCCTCTTCGGTATCGACGACGATAGCCTGCTTAATTCCATAGCGATCTTCGATGCCTTTTTCGAGGTTAAGAAAAATATTCGAGGGCTGAACGACGCTAATTTTTACCACCCCTTCTTTCTGGCAGCGGGTGATGGCGCGGGAGACAAATGACTGGGAGAGCGAAAGAAGTTGTGCAATGTCGGACTGCTTTCGTCCTTCAAGATAGTAAAGCGTGGCAATCTTAACTAACAGCCTTTGTTCATCCTGCTTAGCCATATATATCCCCGAAAATCATTAACGTATGTCCATTATGTTATACCCGTCATGCCAAAACCGCATGTCTGTTGGCGCTGCGCGTTAACCGCGCCGGCCCTCTGCCTGAGCAGACCGCAGGGCGAATAATTCAGGGTATAGAGGCTTTTATCATACGTGAAAAAGAAAGAGAACTAAGTGTGATGAAACTCTAACTTTTATCAATCCTCAAAATCAGCTGTGGACAAAAACAAAACAGTCACGGCATAATTGAATAAAGAATCATTATTGAATATATATTCATGATGGTATCAAGTCAACTGAAAACTTATCCAGGCACAGACAGGCCTGATAGTTAAGGAGGCAGAATGTTCCTGAGTATGATGCAGCGGCGGAAGCCTGATGATGCGCTGCCTGGGGATGTCTGGTTTTTTTAGTCCCTGACGGAATAAATATTCCAAATTGAAATTAAATTCAGAGGTATTAAATGAATCCCTATAGCTACGATGTCCAGGCACTTGAGCGTCAAGCTCGCGCGGTGCGCCGCCACATTATCAGATTGAATGCCAACAGCCCGGCCGGAGGGCATACCGGTGCCGACCTGTCGCAGGTAGAGCTCCTGACCGCGCTCTATTTCCGCGAACTGAACGTCTCCCCGGAGCAGATTGCCGACCCCGAGCGGGATATTTACATCCAGTCTAAAGGCCACGCGGTGGGGTGCTACTACTGCGTGCTGGCGGAAGCGGGCTTTTTCCCGGTAGAGTGGCTGGCGACCTATCAGCACGCGAACTCGCATCTTCCCGGCCACCCGGTTCGCCAAAAAACCCCCGGCATCGAGCTGAATACCGGCGCGCTGGGCCACGGTTTGCCGGTTGCGGTGGGGCTGGCGCTGGCGGCGAAAAAGAGCAACAGCCGCCGCCGCATCTTTTTAATTACCGGCGATGGCGAGCTGGCCGAAGGCAGCAACTGGGAGGCGGCGCTGGCTGCGGCGCACTACGAGCTCGATAACCTGATTATTATCAACGATAAAAACAACCTGCAGCTCGCCGGGCCGACCCGCGAGATTATGAATACCGACCCGCTTGCTGAAAAGTGGAAAGCGTTTGGCATGACCGTGACCGAGTGTCAGGGAAACGATATGGCCTCAGTGGTGGCCGCTCTGGAAGGGCTGCAGCAGGCGGGTAAACCTAACGTCATTATTGCCAACACCACCAAAGGCGCCGGTATTTCCTTTATCCAGGGGCGCCCGGAATGGCACCACCGGGTACCGAAAGGCGACGAGATTGAACTGGCACTGGAGGAACTGAAAGATGAGTAATGCAGAACACCTGGCGAGCGTAATGGTGCAGGCGTTTATTGACGCGGTAGAAAGCGGCGTCGATCTGGTGCCGGTCGTTGCTGATTCCACCTCGACGGCGAAAATTGCGCCCTTTATTAAACAATTCCCCGGCCGTCTGGTTAACGTCGGGATTGCCGAGCAAAGCATGGTCGGCATGGCGGCAGGGCTGGCGCTGGGGGGGAAAGTAGCGGTGACCTGTAACGCCGCGCCCTTCCTGATTTCGCGCGCCAATGAGCAGATCAAAGTCGACGTCTGCTACAACAACACCAACGTTAAGCTGTTTGGCCTCAATGCCGGAGCCAGCTACGGCCCGCTGGCGAGCACCCATCACTCGATTGACGACCTTGCCGTGATGCGCGGGTTCGGCAACATCCAGATCTTTGCCCCCTCTACGCCGCGCGAGTGCCGGCAGATAATCGACTACGCCATCCAGTATCAGGGGCCGGTCTATATCCGCCTGGACGGCAAGGCGCTGCCGGAGCTGCACGATGAGAACTACCGCTTTGTGCCTGGGGCGGTGATTACCCTGCGCGAAGGCCGGGATATTGCGCTGGTTGCGACGGGTTCGACGGTACATGAAATCGTTGACGCTGCGGAGCTGCTGGCCGAGCAGGGCATTGAGGCGAAGGTGGTGAGCGTTCCGTCAATCCGCCCTTGCGACACTCAGGCGCTGCTGGCGGCGCTGCAGGGCTGCCGTGCGGTTATCACGGTTGAAGAGCACAACGTCAATGGCGGACTTGGTAGCCTGGTTGCCGAAGTGCTGGCCGAAGGCGGTGCCGGTATCCCCCTGAAGCGCCTGGGGATCCCTGACGGCGAGTACGCGGCGGCGGCGGACCGCGGCTGGCTTCGTCAGCACCACGGTTTCGATGCGCCGGCGATCGCGGCGCTGGCCCGGAGGCTGAGCTAACCGTAGCGCTAAAAACCCGTGCGGGTGGCGCTATTTGCGCTTCCCGCAGAGGGTGATGACCCGCCCGTCGCTTTGCAGCCAGTGAACCTCAACGCGCTCATCATCAATTTGCATCCGCAGCATTCCCTCCTTTATAGACGTTATCCGCATGCGCAGAAAATCCATCCCGGTCTGACGGGGAAGGGGGAGCGCCTTAAACCCGCTCTCTTTCGCCGAGAACGCCAGCGTCAGCGCCAGTTCAAAGGACAGGCCGCTGGCCGCCAGCAGCGGTTTTTCCGCGGCGTTGATAATGCTGCTTTCGAGCTCCGCCGCCAGCGCCGGGGTCAAGCACCGCTCAATATCAATCCCTATCGGGTAAGAGGAGACCACCGCCAGGGCGCTGTTTTCACAGTGGCTGATGCTGCCGAACCACGGCGCGGGCCACAGCGGCTGGCGCTGCTCGCCGGGCGGCGGCGGCATTTTTTCGCCAACTTCGCGCAGGGCGTGCACGGCGGCGATGCGTCCGGCAAGGTGTTCGGTCTGGCGCTTGCGGCCGCCTGCGGCGAGCAGGGCGTGATGGGGCAGCCACAGCAGATCCGCGGGCTGGAAGCTGGCAGGGTCGAAATCAATCCGCTGAAGCAGATGGCCGGCAAGGAGAAGCGTGCTGTGACGTGTGTGCATGAAAGGATGTTAACCGATTTGCCCGCCGCCCTCTATGGTCAGAGGGCGGCGGGATTCAGGCGAGCAATCAGAAGTGAGTGTTGATGCCCATATACCAGGTACGGCCCGATTCGTTATAGGTTTCGGCACCCGCGCCGTACATATAACCGGTGGTACCGCCGGTAGTTTGGGCGTTACCCGCGCGCCAGTGACGCTTATCGAAGACGTTATCCACGCCGCCGGTCAGGCTGACGTATTTGGTGACGTCCCAGGTCGCGCTCAGGCCGAGGATGCTGTATGGGCTAACCTCGTTCTTCTCGCTGCCGGTAACCGGTTCGCCCTTGTAGTTATACTTTTTCGGCTCCTGCTTGCCGTACCAGGTAAAGGTCGACTGTACGGAAACGTCCTGGTATATCTGCCAGCTGAGGGTCGAGTTGAGCGTATATTCCGGGATAATCGACAGGCGATCGCCGGTCTCTTTGTTCTTACTCTGCAGCATGTAGGTGATGTTATTGGTCCAGTTAACAGTCTCGCTAACCGGCACGTTTAACGTCCCTTCCAGACCTTCAACCACCGCTTTCGGCACGTTCTCCCACTGGTAAATATCGGTTTTCACTTTACCAAGTGATGTATAGGAGAGCGGAGCGTAGCCCGCTTCGATTTTGTCGCGGTAGTCGTTGCGGAACCAGGTCACGCCGGCCAGCCAGCCGTCGCGTTTAAACTCGAGGCCAATCTCTTTGTTGATGCTGGTCTCTGCCTTCAGGTCATCGTTACCTACCATATAGCAGCCGGTGCCGGTCGCGCTGGCGTAGCAGCCCTGGCCCTTACTGTACAGGATGTAGTTCGGGTTGGTCTGATACAGGCTCGGCGCTTTATAGGCACGGGCAATACCCATCTTCAGGGTAAAGTCGTCGCCCAGGCCCTGGGACAGGTTCAGCGACGGGCTCCAGTTATTGCCGACGATGCTGTGGTGATCGAAACGCAGCGCCGGTGTCAGCATGGTGGAGTCGGTTAGCTCAACGTTGTCTTCGGCAAACAGCGAGAAGATCTCCGCCTGTGAGTACGGGCTGCGGTTGGTACTGCTTACGCCAGGAATATCGCCGCCCATAAAGGTCTGGGTATTGGAGGCGTTATCCTTCATCCGCTGCTGGTTCCATTCGCTCCCCAGGGTCAGGTTCTGATTGACCCACAGGTCGAACGGAATGCTGATTTCGCTGTGCAGCATTACGTCGGAAAGGTCGGTATCGGAGAACTTATCGCTATTAAAGATCCCTTCCGTGCCCCCGGCCAGGCCTTCGCCCTTACGCGAGTTGCGGGTGTGCTCGTACTGCGCCCAGTTGCTGGTGGTGATACCGTTATCCCAGCCGCCGTTCCAGGTGACGGAGTAGGTCTGACGGTAGAGACGGTTGGTCTCTTTACCGTAGTTCTCTTTCACCAGGTCGTTGGTGTTGGTGTTCTGAGTGTCGCCCGCGTAGAGGTTGCCCTGGCGGCTGTAGCCCGACTCAAACTCCAGCGACTGCATCGGCGCGAAGTCCCAGCGCACCACGCCGTTGATACTTTTGTTTTTAACCCCTTCACGCCCGGCCGGCAGGGTATCGGCGTAGATGCCGGTACGTTCGGACTGATGCCCCTGGTTAATATCCCAGGCATCGGCCTGCGTCTTCTCGAGGTTGCCAAACAGGCGGAAGCTGAAATCGCCGCCCAGCGGACCGTTGAGGCTGAAGTTAGTGCGCTTGGTGGAGCCCTCATCTTTATGTTCCGGGGCGTTCATGTAGGTATTCCATGAACCGTGCCACTCGTTGGTGCCTTTTTTGGTGATGATATTGACCACGCCGCCCGCCGCGCCGTTGCCGTAACGCGCCGCCGCCGGGCCGCGAATGACCTCAATGCGTTCGATCATTTCCGGCGGCACCCAGCTGGTATCGCCGCGGGTATCGCGCTCGCCGCGCCAGCCGAGACGAATGGAGTTACGGCTGGTAACCGGCTTACCGTCAATCAGGATCAGGGTATTTTCCGGGCCCATGCCGCGAATATCAATCTGGCGGTTGTTGCCGCGCTGGCCGCTGGTGGAGTTACCGGTCAGGTTAACGCCCGGCATGGTGCGGATGATTTCTGAGACATCGCGGGCCGGTGGACGTTTACGAATTTCATCGGCGGTGATGGTGGAGACGCCGGGAGCCTGCAGGTTCTGCTCCGCTGCGGTAACCACCATGGTTTCTTCGGCGGCCGTTTGTTTGCTGTCTGTGGTCTCTTCCGCGCACAGCGGGAAGGCAACACCATAAATTCCCAGATTGACCAGCAAGGCCAGGGATTTGATCCTGTTATTCATTTTAATATCATCCAGCTGTCTGTTGCCGCTTTCCCCAAAGGCCTCTTCCCACCGGAAGAGACGACGGCATGAACAAATGTTGCCAGTAGAGGACAAATGCCTGCCATCTCTGACATGTTTTTCGAAGTTACTCATTCCAACGCGCGGTAATACGCTATTGCAAATGCAAATAGTTATCAATAATATTATCAACAAAATATTACGTTTATTGATAAATATCACGATAAACATAGGGTTATTTAATGTTGAAAACAGGAAGCGATGACTGGTGGCAGAGCCTGAGCGGCCCGCAGTCGGAGGCGTCTGGCGATGCGTACCGGGTGATGTTCTGGTGGCGGGACCCGGCGGGCAGCGAGGCCACCTCGGCGACGCGGCGGGTGTGGATCTATATCACCGGCGTCACCGACCACCACAAAAATGCCGTCCCGCAAACCCTACGGCGCGTCCCGGGCACCGATGCCTGGCAATGGCAGACCACGCTCTCGCCGACCTGGCGCGGCAGCTACTGTTTTATCCCCTCCGAACGCGATGACGATTTTTCTCCCGAGATTTTTAACGGCGACGCGCCGGACCGCACTCTGCTGCGCGAGGGCTGGCGACGCCTGCTGCCGCGCGCGGTAGCCGATCCGCTCAATGTGCAAAGCTGGAAGGGCGGGCGCGGCCACGCGGTCTCGGCGCTGGAGCTGCCTCAGGCCCCGGAGCAGCCCGGCTGGGCGCTGCGCGATGAACGCTTTGCCCCGCCGGTCTGCATTCAGTGGCGCAGCGCGCGGCTTGGCAACAGCCGTCGGGTATGGGTTTATGCCACCGGCGACGGCGCGGCAAAAGAGCGCCCGCTGGCGGTGCTGCTGGACGGCCAGTTCTGGGCCGAGAGCATGCCGGTATGGTCGCCGCTGGCCGGACTGACCCGCGAGGGCCGGCTGCCGGCGGCGGTGTATCTGCTGATCGACGCTATCGATAACGCGCACCGCAGCCGCGAGCTACCGTGCAACCGCGATTTTTGGCTGGCGGTACAGGAGGAGCTCCTGCCGCAGGTGCGCCAAATCGCGGACTTTAGCGACCGGGCCGAGCGTACCGTCGTGGCCGGGCAGAGCTTTGGCGGCCTGGCGGCAATGTTCGCCGCCCTGAACTGGCCGCAGCGTTTTGGCTGCGTGCTCAGCCAGTCCGGCTCCTACTGGTGGCCGCACCGCGGCGGCGCGCAGGATGGCGCGCTGATTGAAGGCCTGAAAGCGGGGGAACTGCGCGCCGACGGGCTGCGAATCTGGCTCGAAGCCGGCGAGCGGGAACCCCTTATTTTCCGCGCCAATCAGGCGCTTTTAGCCCAGCTGCCGCCGCCAAAACGGTCGGTTTTCTGGCGCCAGGTTGACGGCGGGCACGATGCGCTGTGCTGGCGCGGCGGGCTGACGGCGGGATTGATTCAGCTGTGGCAATCCGCGGAGTCCGTCCCATCGGGACGCCCGGCAGAACCGAATCATTGATCGTGCGCGAGGGCTGCGGATGCGGCCAGCAGGATAGCGAGTATTAACAGGAGTTTGAAATGCAATTCAGTAACCCCTTCGATAATCCGCAAGGGCAGTTTTACATTCTGCGTAACGAGCTGCAGCAGTACAGCCTGTGGCCCCATCACTGCGCGCTGCCGGAGGGCTGGACGGTAGAGTGTCCGCCTCAGTCGCTGGAAGCGTGCAATGCCTGGCTGGCGGCGAACTGGTCAACCCTCACCCCCGCGCACTACGCGTCCTAAGGAGCCAATGATGACCACTCGTTTACCGCTGGTTGCAGCGCAGCCGGGGATCTGGATGGCGGAGCGGCTGTCAACGCTGCCCGGCGCCTGGAGCGTCGCTCACTACGTTGAGCTCAGCGGCAGCCTCGATCCGGCGCTGCTCGGCCGGGCGATCGTCGCCGGCCTGGCCCAGGCCGACACGCTAAGCCTGCGCTTTTGCGAAGACAACGGCGAAGCCTGGCAGTGGGTCGATGAGGCCCGTCGCTTCGACGAACCGCAGCACGATGATCTGCGCGAGGCGGACGATCCGCACGCGGCCGCGCTGGCCATTATGCGGGACGACCTTGAACAGAATTTGCGCGTCGATAGCGGTAATCCGCTGGTCTGTCACCGGCTGCTGCGCACGGCGGATAATCGCTGGTACTGGTATCAGCGCTATCATCATTTACTCGTCGATGGCTTTAGTTTCCCTGCCATTACCCGCCAGATCGCCGCTATTTACCGTGCCTGGCAGCGCGGAGAGGCGACGCCGGATTCGCCGTTTACGCCGTTCGCCGAGGTGGTGGAAGAGTATCAGCGCTACTACGGCAGCGACGGCTGGCAGCGGGACAAGCAGTTCTGGCAGGAGCAGCGCAGGACGCTGCCGGCGCCGGTCTCGCTCTCCGACGCGCCGCTGGCGGGACGGGCAACCGGCACGGAGATCTGGCGCCTGAAGCTTGACGCTGACGCCGCGACGTTCAGCCGCCTCGCCGCCGGCGCCCCGCAGTGCCAGCGCGCCGACCTGGCGCTGGCGCTGACCGCGCTGTGGCTGGGGCGTCTCTGCGGGCGGATGGACTACGCCGCCGGCTTTATCTTTATGCGCCGCATGGGATCGGCGGCGCTGACCGCGACCGGGCCGGTGCTTAACGTCCTGCCGCTGGCGATCGCTATCGATGCCCAGGAAACGCTGGCCGAGCTGGCGCTGCGCCTCGCCGGACAGCTGAAAAAAATGCGCCGCCACCAGCGCTATGATGCCGAGCAAATCGTCCGCGATAGCGGCAAGGCCGCCGGCGATGAGCCGCTGTTTGGCCCGGTATTAAATATCAAAGTTTTCGATTACGTCCTCGATATCGACGGCGTGCAGGCGGTAACCCACACCCTGGCGACCGGCCCGGTTAACGACCTTGAGCTGGCGCTGTTCCCGGACGAAGCCGGCGGCCTGTCGCTGGAAGTGCTGGCCAATAAGCAGCGCTACGATGAGGCCACGCTGCGCGCGCACGTCGAGCGCCTCTCCGCGCTGCTGGCGCAGTTTGCCGCCGACCCGACGCTGCGCTGCGGCGAAGCGAACATGCTGTCCGCGCGGGAAACGCAGCGGCTGGCGGAGATCAACCATACCGCCATCGCGCTGCCCGCCACGACGCTGAGCGCGCTGGTCGCAGAACAGGCGCGGAAGACCCCGGACGCTCCCGCGCTGGCGGACGCCCGCTGGCAGTTCAGCTACCGCGAAATGCGCCAGCAGGTGGTGGCGCTGGCCGAGGTGCTGCGCGCGCGGGGGGTTAAGCCCGGCGATAGCGTGGCGGTGGCGCTGCCGCGTTCGGTGTTCCTCACCCTGGCGCTGCACGCCATCGTTGAAGCGGGCGCCGCCTGGCTGCCGCTCGATACCGGCTATCCTGACGATCGCCTGCGCATGATGCTCGAAGACGCGCGTCCGACGCTGCTGCTGACCTCCGACGATCAGCTGGCGCGCTTTGGCGATATCCCCGGGCTTGCCAGCCTGTGCTACCAGCAGCCGCTGGCGGCAGGGGATGACGCGCAGCTGGCGCTCTCCGCGCCGGAGCATACCGCCTATATCATCTTTACCTCCGGTTCCACCGGCCGCCCGAAAGGGGTGATGGTGGGGCAGACCGCGATCGTCAACCGCCTGCTGTGGATGCAAAATCACTATCCGCTCGGCGCCGATGACGTGGTGGCGCAGAAAACGCCGTGCAGCTTTGACGTCTCGGTGTGGGAGTTCTGGTGGCCGTTTATCGCCGGCGCCCGGCTGGTGATGGCGGAGCCCGAAGCGCATCGCGATCCGCTGGCGATGCAGCGCTTCTTCGCCCGCTACGGCGTGACCACCACCCACTTTGTGCCGTCGATGCTGGCAGCGTTCGTCGCCTCGCTCGACGCGGAAAACGTCGCCGCCTGCCGCACGCTGCGGCGGGTCTTCTGCAGCGGCGAAGCGCTGCCGACCGGGCTGTGCCGCGAGTGGGAAGCGCTGACCGGCGTGGCGCTGCACAACCTCTACGGCCCGACCGAAGCGGCGGTTGACGTCAGCTGGTATCCGGCCTGCGGCGCGGAGCTGGCGGCGGTGACCGGCAGCAGCGTGCCGATCGGCTGGCCGGTGTGGAACACCGGATTACGTATTCTTGACGCCACTATGCGCCCGGTGCCGCCCGGCGTGGCGGGGGATTTGTACCTCACCGGCATCCAGCTGGCGCAGGGCTATCTCGGCCGACCGGACCTCACCGCCAGCCGCTTTATTGCCGACCCGTTTAGCCCAGGCGAGCGCATGTACCGTACCGGCGACGTGGCGCGCTGGCTCGACAGCGGAGCGGTGGAGTATCTGGGGCGCAGCGACGATCAGCTGAAAATTCGCGGCCAGCGCATTGAGCTCGGCGAAATAGACCGCGTCATGGCGGCGTTGCCGGACGTGGCCCAGGCGGTCACCCACGCCTGCGTCTTTAATCAGGCGGCGGCCACCGGCGGCGATGCGCGCCAGCTGGTCGGCTACCTGGTCTCTGAATCCGGGTTGCCGCTCGATACCGCGGCGCTGAAGGCGCGCCTCGGCGAACAGCTGCCGCCGCACATGGTGCCGGTGGTGCTGATCCAGCTGTCGGCGCTGCCGCTGAGCGCTAACGGCAAGCTGGATCGTAAAGCGCTCCCGCTGCCAACGCTGAGCCAGGAACGCCGCGGCCGGCCGCCGGAGTCCGAGAGCGAGCGTGCGGTCGCCGAGGCGTTCAGCCAGCTGCTGGGCTGCGACGTGAACGATATCGAAGCCGATTTCTTTGCGCTTGGCGGCCACTCGCTGCTGGCGATGCGCCTGGCGGCGCAGCTGAGCCGCCGGTTTGCGCGTCAGGTGACGCCGGGACAGGTGATGGTCGCCTCGACGGTCGGCCAGCTGAGCGCGCTGCTGGCGTCCGATCTCAGCGACGAGCAGGCGCAGCGCCTGGGCTTTGATGCGCTTTTACCCCTGCGTAAAAGCGACGGCCCGACGCTGTTCTGCTTCCATCCGGCCTCCGGCTTTGCCTGGCAGTTCAGCGTGCTGGCGCGCTACCTCGACCCGCGCTGGTCAATTACCGGCATTCAGTCGCCGCGCCCGCAGGGGCCGATGGCGAGCGCCGCCAGCCTCGATGAGGTCTGCGAGTCCCATCTGCAGACGTTACTGGCGCAGCAGCCGCACGGGCCGTATTACCTGTTCGGTTACTCCCTCGGCGGCACCCTGGCGCAGGGAATTGCCGCGCGCCTGCGCCAGCGCGGTGAAGCGGTAGCGTTCCTCGGGCTGCTGGATACCTGGCCGCCGGAGTCGCAAAACTGGGCGGAAAAAGAGGCCAACGGCCTCGACCCGCAGGTGCTGGCGGAAATTGACCGCGAGCGGGAAGCGTTCCTTGCCGCGCAGCAGGGGCAGCCGTCCGGCGAGCTCTTTAGCACCATCGAGGGCAACTACGCCGACGCGGTGCGCCTGCTGACCACCGCGCACAGCGCGAAGTTCGACGGCAAGGCGACCCTGTTCGTGGCGGAAAAAACGCGCCAGCCGGGGATGGACCCGCAGGCGCTGTGGGGACCGTGGGTTGGCGAACTGGAGGTCTTCAGCCAGGCGTGCGCGCACGTGGAGATTGTCTCTCCCCAGGCTTTTGAGTCGATAGGTCCGGTGGTGCGGGAGATTCTGGGATAGGTCGCGCGTCGTCCGGAGGTTTCCGGACGACCTCTGCACATCGCTCTGTAGCCCCGGTCAGCGTCGCGCGAACCGGGGTTTTTTTATGCTTTAGCCGGGGGAGTACCAGCGGCTAGCGGCGGCCCAGCGGTACCACCAGCGGCGTGTGGGCGACCGGGTCGTCGATGATGGTACAGCGCAGGCCGTAAATCCGCTCGATAAGCTCGGCGGTCACGATCTCTTTCGGCGCCCCTTCGGCGATAATTTTGCCGTCGCGCAGGGCAATCAGATGGGTGGCGTAGCGGCAGGCCTGGTTGAGGTCGTGCAGCACCGCCGCCAGGGTATAACCCTTCTCGCGATTCAGCTCGCTCAGCAGCTCGAGGAGATCGATCTGATGGCTGATATCCAGCCAGGTCGTCGGTTCGTCGAGCAGCATGATGGCGGTTTCCTGCGCCAGCACCATCGCAATCCACGCGCGCTGGCGCTGGCCGCCGGAGAGCGTGTCAACGCTCTGCTGCGCAAGGTCGGTGATGCCGGTGGCGCGCATCGCCTGATTGACCGCCTCATCGTCCTCTTTCCGCCAGCGGGTGAACATCGGCTGATGCGGATAGCGGCCGCGGGCGACCAGCTCCTGGACGGTAATATCGCCCGGGGTGGTGGCGTTTTGCGCCAGCAGGCCGATGCGCCTGGCGACGTCCTTGCTGGCGTAGCGCTGGATCTGCTCGCCGTCGAGGTAAACATGGCCGCTGGCCGGGGTCATCAGGCGGCTGAGGGTGCGCAGCAGCGTCGATTTTCCGCAGCCGTTGGGGCCAATGATGGCGGTGAAGTGGCCGTCGGGAATGGTCACGTTCAGCGATTCGGCGATGATCTTTTTGCCGTATGCCAGGGTCAACTGGTCGCCGCGCAAACGGGGGGTTACAGCGGTCATTTTTTGCGGGACTCCTGAATTAACAGTGCGATGAGATAGATACCGCCGAGGCTGACGGTGACGACTCCCACCGGCAGCTGATAGGGCATAAACAGGCGCTGGGCGCTGTAGTCGGCCAGCGCCAGCAGCAGCGCGCCGCACAGCGCCGACTGAGTCAGACCCCAGCGCGCGGTGCCGCTGAGGCGGCGGGCGATATGCGGGGCCACCAGCGCAATAAAGGAGATTGGACCCGCCAGCGCGGTGGCGGCGGCGGTGAGCACCACCCCCACCAGCATCAGCAGCAGGCGAGAGCGCTCGACCCGCACGCCCAGCGCGCAGGCGGTATCGTCACCCATTTCCAGCAGGCGCATGCGCCGTACCAGCAGCACGCTGCACGCCAGCATCAGCACAATAAGCGGCGCCGACGGCCAGGTTTTACCCCACGTCAGCCCGTTGAGCGAACCGGCGTTCCACAGCCCGGCGGAGAGCGCGGTCTCCAGCGACGCGCGCAGCAGCAGCCAGGTATTGAACGCCACCAGCATCGCGCGGATGCCGATACCGATAATAATCAGCCGGAAGGTTTCAATCCCGTTACGCCAGGCCAGCAGCCAGACCAGCAGGGCGGTCAGCACCCCGCCAACCATCGCCGCCAGCGCGATAGCCGTCAGGTTCTGCCCAAAGAGCACCATCGCCACCAGCACGCCGCTCCACGCGCCGGTGTTGAAGCCCATCACGTCCGGGCTGCCCAGCGGGTTGCGCATCAACGACTGAAAAATCGCGCCGCTAACGCCCAGCGCCGCGCCGATCAGCAGCGCCATCAGCACCCGCGGCAGCCGCCATTCGGTGACCACCATGGTGATATTACGCGGCGCATCGCCCAGCAGCGCGGAGATAACCTGCTCCACCCGCAGCGGCACCAGGCCGCTGCCGAGGCCCCAGAGGGAGACGACCACGCTGGCGACAATCAGGATAAAACAGCTGAGCAGCAAACGACGGGAAGGGGCGGTCACATTGCACCTCCGCGCGGCTGGCGACGCACCAGCCAGATCAGCACCGGGGCGCCGATAAAGGCGCTGACCACCGAGACCCGCAGCTCTCCGGGCACCAGCAGACGGCCAAGGACATCGGCGAACAGCAGCAGCGCCGGGGTGGCCAGCAGGGTGACCGGCAGCGACCAGCGGTGGTCGGCGCCCACCAGCCAGCGCGCCATGTGCGGCATCATCAGGCCGATAAAGGCGATGGGCCCGACCACCGCCGTAGCGCTGCCGCAAAGGACGGTGATTGCCAGCAGGCCGATAAACTGCGTGCGCGCCACCCGGCTGCCGAGCGCGGTGGCGGTGTCGCTGCCGAGGCTCAGGCTGTTCAGCGCCCGGCTGAGCAGCAGCGTTACCGCGCCGGCGATCAGCACCGGGAGCAGGACGATTTTTAGCGTTTGCAGGGTGCGGATATCCAGCGAGCCGGCCTGCCAGAAGCGCAGCTGGTCGTATACGTCGGGGTTAAGCAGCGCAATGCCGTTAGAGAGCCCTTCAAGCACCGCCGCCAGGGCGACGCCGGCCAGCGTCAGACGCACCGGGCTAAGCTGGCCTCCGCCCTGGCTGCCGGTGAAGGCCACCAGCAGCGAGGCGGCAAAGGCGCCGCAAAAGGCCATCAGCAGCTGCTCCTGCGGTGAATGAATGCCGAACAGCGCGGCGCCCAGCACGATCGCGAAGCTGGCGCCGGAGTTGACGCCCAGGATACCGGGGTCGGCCAGCGGGTTGCGGGTGAGGGTTTGCATCAGCGCCCCCGCCAGCCCTAGCGCGGCGCCGGCAAGCAGTCCGGCAAGGGTGCGCGGCAGACGGGCATCGAGCACGATGGTGCAGTCAGCGCTCTGACAGGTGCCGGTAAAGGCATCCACAACGACGTTGAGTGGCAGAGGTTTGGCGCCAACGAGCAGGCTGAGCGCAATCGCAACGGCTAAGACCAGCAGCAGACCCGGCACGGCGACGGCGCGCACCCTGGTCGTAGAAAACGACATAGTTCACATCCCTGACATGATAATGATAGTAATTATCGTTATCGATTCTATTCAGTTATGTTAGCATGGCGGCCCCTAAGAATGGTATACGCAAATCATTCGGGATGCATCGCGACGGCAGGGCGTGCGTGCCCGAGCGGTCAGCGCCCGGCCTCGTGTCGGCGTGCACCCGGCGGCCGACGCGCCGCTATCGCGAGGCCGGGATCGGCCGTCTGCCGCCAGCGCATCTGTCGCCCGACGTATAACGAGTATCGATGGAAAATAATAACAAGGTGTTGTAATGAACCGACAATCCCGGCTGCTGAACCTGAGCCTGCTGAAAACGCATCCGGCGTTTCGCGCCGTCTTTATCGCCCGCTTTATCTCTATCCTCTCGCTTGGCCTGCTGGGCGTTGCTATCCCGGTACAAATCCAGATGATGACCCACTCCACCCTGCAGGTGGGGCTCTCGGTCACCCTGACCGGCGGCTCGATGTTTATCGGCCTGATGGTGGGGGGCGTGCTGGCGGATCGCTACGAGCGTAAGCGCCTGATCCTGCTGGCGCGCGGCACCTGCGGGATCGGTTTTGTCGGCCTGTGCCTCAACGCCATGCTGCCCGAGCCTTCGCTGGCGGCTATCTACCTGCTGGGCGTCTGGGACGGCTTCTTCGCCTCGCTGGGCGTCACGGCGCTGCTGGCGGCAACCCCCGCGCTGGTTGGTCGGGAAAATCTGATGCAGGCCGGGGCGATTACCATGCTGACGGTGCGCCTGGGCTCGGTGATTTCGCCGATGATCGGCGGCCTGCTGCTGGCGACCGGCGGCGTGGCCTGGAACTACGGCCTGGCGGCGGCCGGAACCTTTATCACCACTTTAACCCTGCTGCGTTTACCGCAGCTCCCGCCGCCGCCTCAGCCGCGCGAGCATCCGCTGAAGTCGCTGTTGGCGGGGCTTAAATTCCTCTTTAATAGCCCGTTGATTGGCGGTATTGCGCTGCTCGGCGGCCTGCTGACGATGGCGAGCGCGGTGCGCGTACTCTATCCGGCGCTGGCCGAAGGCTGGCAGATGTCGGCCTCGCAAATCGGCCTGCTGTACGCCGCGATCCCGCTGGGCGCAGCGCTCGGGGCGCTCACCAGCGGCCAGCTGGCGCAAACCGCCAGGCCTGGCGCGGTGATGCTGACCACCACCGTCGGCTCCTTTGTCGCCATCGCCCTGTTTAGCCTGATGCCGCTGTGGCAGCTGGGCGCGCTGTGCCTGGCGCTGTTTGGCTGGCTGAGCGCCATCAGTTCGCTGCTGCAGTACACCCTGATTCAAACTCAGACGCCGGAAGCGATGCTTGGGCGCATCAACGGCCTGTGGACCGCGCAGAACGTCACCGGCGATGCCGTTGGCGCCGCGCTGCTGGGCGGCCTCGGCGTGATGATGACCCCGGTCGCGTCGGCAAGCGTCAGCGGCTGGGCGCTGGTTATCGTTGGTGCAATGTTGATTGGGCTGCTGAGCGAACTACGCCGCTTTCAGCGCCCGGAGACGGTGAGCGAAAGTTGATTGGCTTCCCGGCCGGGCATGGCGCCGGCCGGGAAGAGGATTTAGCCGAAGAAGGCTGCGAGGCGCTGCAGCACCAGCATGGCGCTGTAGTAGTCAAGACGGAAGGTTTCGATGCCCAGCGGATAGACGCGTTTGGCTTCGACCGCAGGCAGGTGGGCGAGCAGCGGATTGGCGTAAATTGCCTGAGCGTCCTTCTCGTCGCCGGCGAACAGGAACAGGCTTTGGCCGTTGAGGCCGGCGGCTAAGTTCTCTCCGCCCAGCTGGATGATATCGTGGCGTTTACCCTGACTCTGGCTGGCGTGCAGCCCGCCGGGAAGGGTAGCCAGCGTAAAGCCCAGCTGTTCGAGCATCTGGCCCTGGGCCGACTCCGGGGTCCACAGATTGGCGCTATGGGCTGCGGCGGTATAAACCAGCGCGCTAACCGGCTGCGGCGGCAGTTTCATCTGCTGCTTCAGCGCCGCCAGCTGCTTATCAAATTCGGCAATGCGCACCGCGGCCTGCTTCTCCTGGCCGGTAATCTCTCCGAGCTGGGTGAGCAGCGCCTGCCAGCTCTTATCGTCGTAGTTAATGATAAGCGTCGGCGCAATAGTAGAAAGCTGATCGTAGAGCGCCAGCGCGGAATCGCCGCCGGTGGCGCTAATCAGGATCAGGTCCGGCATCTGTGCGGCCACGGCCTCGGCGCTCGGCTCACCGATATAGAGCCGCGCCAGCTTACGCTCGCGGGCCACGCTGCTCCACTGGCGCAGGAATCCCTGGCCATCCGCCACGCGGTTATTCGGCGTGGTGGCCCCGCTGGCTACCACCGGGGCATCAATCGCCAGCAGCGAGCCGGTGAGGGTGACGCTGGTGGACACAATGCGCAGCGGCCGCTGTTCAAGGGTGTGCGCGCCGCGGCTGTCGGTTATCTGACGCGGCCAGTCGGCGGCGAACGCTGAGGTAATTCCTAAATACGCCAGCCCGCAGGCCAGCAGGGTACGGCGGCACAAAGTGGAGAAATTCACGAATTTGCGTCCTGATTGAGTTGAGATAAATGCGTCTCATTTTCAACTTTGTGCCGCAGGGATGCAAGCCTAAGTAGCACAACATGCTGTTTATACGGTTGACATGTAGAGCAATACCTTTTAGGTTAGCCAACCAAAATATAAATGATAATTATTCGTAATATCTTTATCGTTTTTGGAGGATGATATGGAAACGTCAATGGCCGAGGATGTACGGGAACAAAAAATGACCCTGGCACCAGAAAGCTTCTTCTTTATGTCGCCGTACCGCAGTTTTAGCACTTCAGGCTGTTTCAGGCGCTTCTCTCATTCCGCCGCCGGCGGCGATGCGCTGTCCGGTGAATTCCAGCAAAAAATGGCCGCCGCGTTCCAGGAGGCGAAAGCCGCCGGGATCAGCAAGCCGGTGATGGTCGGCGCGATCCCCTTCGATACCCGCCAGCCGTCCGAACTGTTTATTCCCGAGCGCTGGGAAACCTTCTCCCGCACCGGCAAGCAGCGCTCCGCGCGCTACGCGTCGGGCCAGGCGGCAATGGACGTGGTGGCCCGCCAGGAGATCCCCGAGCAGGACGCATTTATGGCGATGGTCGAGCGCGCGAGCGCGCTGACCGCCACGGCGGAAGTCGATAAGGTCGTGCTGTCGCGGCTGATCGATATCACCACCCGCGATCGCGTGGACAGCGGTGCGCTGCTGGAGCGCCTGATCGCGCAAAACCCCGCCAGCTTTAACTTCCACGTGCCGCTCTCGGACGGCGGCGTTCTCCTCGGCGCCAGCCCGGAGCTGCTGCTGCGTAAAGAGGGCGATAGCTTTAGCTCTCTACCGCTGGCGGGCTCGGCCCGGCGTCAGCCGGACGACGTGCTGGATCGCGAAGCGGGCAACAAGCTGCTGGCGTCCGGCAAAGATCGCCACGAGCACGAGCTGGTGACCCAGGCGATGAAGGCGGTGCTTGCGCCGCGCTGCTGCGAGCTGTCGCTGCCGGACTCTCCGCAGCTGATCACCACCCCAACCTTATGGCATCTGGCGACGCCCATCGCCGGGACCGCCGCGGCCGGGGAAAATGCCATGTCGCTGGCCTGCCTGCTGCATCCGACGCCGGCCCTCAGCGGCTTCCCGCACCAGGCCGCCACGCGGCTGATCCGCGAGCTGGAGCCGTTCGATCGCCAGCTGTTCGGCGGCATCGTTGGCTGGTGTGATGACGAAGGCAACGGCGAGTGGGTGGTGACCATTCGCTGCGCCCGCCTGCAGCAGAACACGCTGCGCCTGTTTGCCGGCGCGGGGATCGTTCCGGCCTCCTCCCCGCTGGGAGAGTGGCGCGAAACCGGCGTCAAACTGACCACTATGCTGAACGTGTTCGGCTTGTATTAAGAGGCGATGATGATTGCATTTAACCGCTGGCCGGAAAGCTTTGCCGCCCGCTACCGTGAAAAGGGCTACTGGCAGGATCTGCCGTTAACCGAGCTGATTACCCGTCACGCGGCAAGCGATGCCGTGGCGATTATCGACGGCGAGGTTCAGTACAGCTATCGCCAGTTCAACCGGTTGGTGGATAACCTTGCCAGCTCCCTGCAGGGGATGGGGCTCAAGCGCGGCGAAACCGCGCTGGTGCAGCTGGGCAACGTCGCCGAGTTCTACATCACCTTCTTTGCGCTGCTGCGCATCGGCGTGGCGCCGGTCAACGCGCTGTTCAGCCATCAGCGCAGCGAGCTCAACGCCTACGCGACGCAGATTGAACCGGCGCTGCTGGTGGCCGATCGTCAGCACGCGCTGTTTGCCGACGATAGCTTCCTCAACGGCTTTATCGAGCAGCATCCGTCGGTGCGGGTGGCGCTGCTGCGCGGCGATAGCGGCGAGTATGACCTGGCCGCGGCGATCGCCCAGCCCGCCGAGGGCTTTATCGCCAACCCAACGCCTGCCGACGAGGTGGCGTTTTTCCAGCTCTCCGGCGGCAGCACCGGCACGCCTAAGCTTATCCCGCGCACCCACAACGATTACGCATACAGCATTCGCCGCAGCAACGAAATTTGCGCGATTAGCGCCGAGACGCGCTATCTCAACGCGCTGCCCGCTGCGCATAACTATGCGATGAGCTCGCCGGGATCGCTGGGGGTGTTTCTGGCCGGAGGCCGGGTGATCCTTGCCGCCGACCCGAGCGCCACGCTCTGCTTCCCGCTGATTGAAAAGCATCAGATAAACGTCGCCTCGCTGGTGCCGCCGGCGGTCAGCCTGTGGCTGCAGGCGATCCACGAATGGGGCGGCAACGCGCAGCTGCGGTCGCTGCAGCTGCTGCAGGTTGGCGGCGCGCGCCTGTCGGCGACGCTCGCCGCGCGCATTCCGGCGGAGATTGGCTGCCAGCTGCAGCAGGTCTTCGGCATGGCGGAAGGGCTGGTGAACTACACCCGCCTCAACGATAGCCCGCAGCGCATTATCAATACCCAGGGCTGCCCGATGAGCCCCGACGACGAAGTGTGGGTTGCCGATGCCGAAGGCAACCCGCTGCCGCGCGGCGAAGTCGGCCGCCTGATGACTCGCGGGCCCTATACCTTCCGCGGCTACTATAAAAGCCCGCAGCACAACCTGGAGGCGTTTGACGCCGACGGCTTCTACTGCTCGGGGGATCTTATCTCGATCGACGAAGACGGCTATATCACCGTGCAGGGGCGCGAGAAAGATCAGATCAACCGCGGCGGGGAGAAGATCGCCGCGGAAGAGATTGAAAACCTGCTGCTGCGCCACCCGGCGACGATCCATGCCGCGCTGGTGAGCATGGAGGATAGCCTGCTGGGCGAGAAAAGCTGCGCGTACCTGGTGGTCAAAGAGCCGCTGCGCGCGGTCGCGGTACGCCGCTTCCTGCGCGAGCAGGGCGTGGCCGAATTTAAGCTGCCGGATCGGGTGGAGTGCGTGGACGCGCTGCCGCTGACGCCGGTGGGCAAAGTCGATAAAAAACAATTACGTCAGTGGCTGGCTGAACGCAAGCTGGGCTGAAGGAGAAGACACAATGGCCATTCCTCAATTACAGGCTTACGCGCTACCGGAAGCCAGCGATATCCCGGCGAATAAAGTGAGCTGGGCCTTTGAGCCGTCCCGCGCGGCGCTGCTTATCCACGATATGCAGGAGTATTTCCTCAACTTCTGGGGTGAAGATAGCGCGATGATGGCGAAAGTGGTTGCCAACATCGCCGCGCTGCGCGATTTCTGCAAGCAGCACGATATTCCGGTGTTCTACACCGCGCAGCCGAAGGAGCAGAGCGATGAAGACCGCGCCCTGCTGAACGACATGTGGGGACCGGGCCTGACCCGCTCGCCGGAGCAGCAGCGGGTGATTGCCGCCCTGGCGCCGGACGAAAACGACACCGTACTGGTGAAGTGGCGCTACAGCGCGTTCCACCGTTCGCCGCTGGAAGAGATGCTGAAAGAGGCCGGGCGCGACCAGCTGATCGTCACCGGCGTCTATGCCCATATCGGCTGCATGACGACCGCGACCGACGCCTTTATGCGCGACATCAAGCCGTTCTTCGTTGCCGACGCGCTGGCGGACTTTAGCCGCGAAGAGCATCTGATGGCGCTGAAATACGTTGCCGGACGCTGCGGTCGGGTGGTGATGACCGAAGAGCTGCTGCCGCTGCCGGCATCAAAGGCGGCGCTGCGCGCGCTGGTGCTGCCGCTGCTCGATGAGTCCGACGAGCCGATGGATGATGAAAACCTCATCGACTACGGCCTGGATTCGGTGCGCATGATGGCGCTGGCCGCGCGCTGGCGCAAAGTGCACGGCGATATCGACTTCGTGATGCTGGCGAAAAATCCGTCGATTGATGCCTGGTGGGCGCTGCTCTCCCGCGAGGTGAAATAGTGGCCGCGCTCGATTTTCAGGGTCAAACCGTATGGGTGACCGGGGCGGGTAAGGGCATCGGCTACGCCACCGCCCTGGCCTTCGTCGAGGCCGGGGCGCAGGTCACCGGTTTTGACCTCGCGTTCGCGGGCGAAAGCTATCCGTTCGCCACCGAGACGCTGGACGTGGCCGACGCGCCGCAGGTGGCCGAGGTGTGCCAGCGTCTGCTGGGCGGCATCGAGCGCCTGGACGTGCTGGTCAACGCGGCCGGCATTTTACGCATGGGCGCCACCGATGCGCTGAGCGTTGAAGAGTGGCAGCAGACCTTCGCCGTTAACGTCGGCGGCGCGTTTAACCTTTTCCAGCAGACGATGGCCCAGTTCCGCCGCCAGCGGGGCGGGGCGATCGTCACCGTGGCCTCCGACGCCGCGCATACGCCGCGCCTCGGCATGAGCGCCTACGGCGCGTCGAAAGCGGCGCTGAAGAGCCTGGCGCTGACCGTCGGGCTTGAGCTGGCGGGCAGCGGAGTGCGCTGCAACCTCGTTTCGCCGGGCTCGACCGACACCGATATGCAGCGCACGCTGTGGGTCAGCGATGACGCCGAGCAGCAGCGCATTCGCGGTTTTGGCGAGCAGTTCAAGCTCGGCATTCCGCTGGGTAAAATCGCCCGCCCGCAGGAGATTGCCAGCACCATTTTGTTCCTCGCCTCTCATCACGCCAGCCATATCACGCTGCAGGATATCGTGGTTGACGGCGGCTCGACGCTGGGGGCATAGATGGCCTGGAAACGTCAGCTGACGCTGGAGGCGCTTAACGCCACCAGCGCGAATACGATGGTGGCCCATCTCGGCATTGTCTATACCCGGCTGGAAGAGGGCCTGCTGGAGGCCGAAATGCCGGTCGATGCCCGCACCCATCAGCCCTTTGGCCTGCTGCACGGCGGCGCGTCGGCGGCGCTGGCGGAGACGCTGGGTTCGATGGCCGGCTGGCTGATGACCGAAGAGGGCCAGTGCGTGGTCGGCACCGAGCTGAACGCCACCCACCATCGGGCGGTTTCCAGCGGGAAGGTTCGCGGCGAGTGCCGTCCTCTGCACCTCGGCCGCCAGGGACAAAGCTGGGAAATTGCCGTCTTCGACGAACGCGGACGGCGCTGCTGCACCTGCCGCCTGGGCACCTCGGTGCTCGGCTAGCTCTCCACCTTCCCCCGGCTCGCGCCGCGTCCCGTCCGGGCTACGCTTTTATTTCTGTAGCCCGAGCGGGCGCGGCGTGAGCCTCTTTCTGACGCCGCTGTTTTCATCCATTTTCCTGCCAGAAGTGATCTCGCTAGCAATGTGAGATAAATCCCTGCCTGTGGGCTACATCTCCAGGGTTTCAACGTTGTTAAAGTCTGCGTTGTGTTCTAGAAACAAAATGTAACAGATTGATTACCCTACCCGTGGAACCCGATAATGAATAATTCAGGGAAATACCTCATCTGGACACTGCTCTCCGTCATTGGAGCCTTTGCCCTCGGCTACATAGCCTTAAACCGCGGCGAACAGATTAATGCGCTATGGATTGTCGTGGCGGCGGTCTGTATCTATCTGATTGCCTATCGCTTCTATGGCCTCTACATCGCCAAAAACGTGCTGGCGGTTGACCCGACGCGGATGACGCCCGCGGTGCGGCACAACGACGGCCTCGACTATGTTCCAACCGATAAGAAAGTGCTGTTCGGTCACCATTTTGCGGCCATTGCTGGCGCGGGGCCGCTGGTCGGGCCGGTGCTGGCGGCGCAGATGGGCTACCTGCCGGGGATGATCTGGATCCTCGCCGGCGTGGTGCTGGCCGGTGCGGTGCAGGACTTTATGGTGCTGTTCGTTTCGACCCGCCGCGACGGCCGCTCGCTCGGCGAGCTGGTGAAAGAGGAGATGGGGCCGACCGCCGGGGTGCTGGCGCTGGTGGCCTGCTTTATGATCATGGTGATCATCCTCGCGGTGCTGGCGATGATCGTGGTGAAAGCGCTGACCCACAGCCCGTGGGGAACCTACACCGTTGCCTTCACCATCCCGCTGGCGGTCTTTATGGGGATCTACATTCGCTATCTGCGCCCGGGGCGCATTGGCGAAGTGTCGGTGATTGGCCTGGTGATGCTGGTGTTTGCCATCGTCTCCGGCGGATGGGTTGCCGAAAGCGCGACCTGGGCGCCGTGGTTTGACTACACCGGCGTGCAGCTGACCTGGATTCTGGTGGGCTACGGCTTTATTGCCTCGGTGCTGCCGGTTTGGCTGCTGCTGGCCCCGCGCGACTACCTCTCAACTTTCCTGAAAATCGGCACCATCGTCGGGCTGGCGATTGGTATTCTGATCATGCGCCCGACGCTGACCATGCCGGCGCTGACCAAGTTTATTGACGGCACCGGCCCGGTGTGGAGCGGCAGCATGTTCCCGTTCCTGTTTATCACCATCGCCTGCGGCGCCGTGTCGGGTTTCCACGCGCTGATCGCCTCCGGCACCACGCCGAAAATGCTGGCCAATGAAGGCCAGGCCTGCTTTATCGGCTATGGCGGCATGCTGATGGAATCCTTCGTCGCCATTATGGCGCTGGTGGCGGCCTGTATTATCGATCCGGGCGTCTACTTTGCGATGAACAGCCCGCTGGCGGTGCTGGCACCTGCCGGAACCACCGACGTGGTGGCGTCCGCCGCGCAGGTGGTCAGCAGCTGGGGCTTCACCATCACGGCGGATACGCTGCACCAGATAGCCAGCGAGGTCGGCGAGCAGTCGATTATCTCGCGTGCCGGCGGCGCGCCGACGCTGGCGGTCGGGATGGCCTACATCCTGCACGGCTCGCTGGGCGGCCTGATGGACGTCGCCTTCTGGTACCACTTCGCCATTCTGTTTGAAGCGCTGTTTATTCTGACGGCGGTGGATGCCGGCACCCGCGCGGCGCGCTTTATGCTGCAGGATCTGCTCGGCGTGATAAGCCCGGGGCTGAAGAAAACCAGCTCGCTGCCGGCGAACCTGCTGGCGACGGCGCTGTGCGTACTGGCGTGGGGCTACTTCCTGCACCAGGGCGTGGTGGACCCGCTCGGCGGGATTAATACCCTGTGGCCGCTGTTCGGCATCGCCAACCAGATGCTGGCAGGGATGGCGCTGATGCTCTGTGCGGTGGTACTGTTTAAAATGAAGCGTCAGCGCTATGCATGGGTTGCGCTGCTGCCCACGTCGTGGCTGCTGATTTGCACCCTGACCGCCGGCTGGCAGAAGTCGTTCAGCCCGGATACCAAAGTGGGCTTCCTGGCGATCGCCAATAAGTTCCAGGCGATGATCGACAGCGGCGCTATCCCGCCGCAGTACACCGAATCCCAGCTGGCGCAGCTGGTCTTTAACAACCGCCTGGATGCCGGCCTGACCATCTTCTTTATGGTGGTGGTGGTGGTACTGGCGCTGTTCTCAATCAAAACCGCGCTGGCGGCGCTGAAAGAGGACCATCCTACTGCCAGAGAGACGCCGTACGAACCGATGCCCGCCGATGCTGAGAGCCTGATAACCCAGACGAAACGCGCGCATTAGCCAGCCGGTTTTTGTTAGCCAAATCCTCTCCCGCAAGGGAGAGGATGATGTGAGAGAGAAAAATGTTCGATACCCTTTCGAAAGCGGGAAAATACTTAGGCCAGGCGGCAAAGATGATGATTGGCGTGCCTGATTACGATAACTACGTCGCGCATATTCGCCAGACCCACCCTGAGCAGACGCCGATGACCTACGAAGAGTTCTTCCGCGAGCGCCAGGACGCGCGCTACGGCGGCAAGGGCGGCGCGAAGTGCTGCTAGGCCACAGCCTCAGGCGTTAACCCCCTCGTCTACGTCCAGACCGGTACCGGAAATCTGTCCGGCTACCGGGCTTGCCCACGCTTTCCCGCGCTCAGTGCACCTGCCGACGAAAATTTTCCACCTTCACGAAGGCGGCGTACAGGGTCTGCGGCGTCAGCTCCACCGGCAGGAAGTGGATCGACTCCACCGGACGCAGGGTATGGGCAATGACCCGATCCAGCTCGTCCCGGTTGTGGATATCGATATCCAGCTCCGCCAGGGTAGTCGGCAGATTAAAGCGACGATAGGCCGCCACCAGCTGGGCTAAAACCTCGTCCTGGCCGAGCAGGGCGCTCTGCACCAGAATGCCGTAGGCGACCTTGGTGCCGTGGAGAAACTTCTCCGTCTGCGGCAGCACCGTCAGGCCGTTGTGCACCGCGTGGGCCGCCGCCACTCGGGTGTAGCGCTCGCCGAGGCCGCCGACCATTCCGCCGCCGGCGATAATCGCATCGATAACGTCCAGCAGCGGCTGGCTCAGCTCGCCGCGCTGCCGGTCGGCGAGCGCCGTTTCGCTGCTCTCCAGCAGAACGTCGCGGATCGCCAGCGCGCCGTTAATCCCCAGGCGTACGGTCAGCGGCAGGGTTTCCGGCCGCGGCGCCAGCACCACCGCCTCATACCATTTCGCCAGCGTATCGCCGATCCCCGCCAGCAGATACTCCTCCGGCGCGTTGAGGACGATCCGCGGCTCCACCAGCACCAGGAAGTTGGCGTCGTCGAAAATTTCAAAATGCAGCGCCTGGCCGGCGTCGTTGTACCACACCGACAGCGGAGTCCACGCCGCGCAGGTGGCGGCGATGGTCGGGATCGCCACCACCGGTAGCGCAAGCCGTCTGGCCACCGCTTTGGCGGTATCCAGCAGCGCGCCGCCGCCGACGCCAATCACCACGGAGCGGTCTTCACCCGCCTCGTGGACCAGCCGGGCGACGTCGCTTTCGCTGCAGTGGCCCTTAAAGAGGATTTTTTTGGCGCCGGGCGCGCTGAAGGCCTCGGGTAAAAAGGGTTCTGCGCCGGCGATTGCCCGCTCGCCGTAGATCCACAGCGCCCGGGAAAGCTGCTCTGCGCTGTAAAAATCATGCAGCCGCGCGAGGCTGCCGGGATGGGAGAAGTAGTTGGCGGGGCCGGGGACCACGCGGATATCGCTGTTGCTCATAGAAGCTGCCCTTATTGTCGTTTCGCTAACCTGATGTTATGTCTGGACATCCGGATGGCTAATATTATTTCGTTTTATCTTATGCCTTTTACGCAGTTGTCAGTCAAGGACGGCTGTGAAAAATTCATTAAATCAGAATATTAATCGTAAAGGGTAGCAGGGGATGACAGCCAATCGCCTCGAGATGCACAACATTAACCTGGCCTTTTCCGGCTTTCGGGCGCTGAACAACGTGGCGTTTTCCCTCAAAGGGGGGACCGTGCACGCGCTGACCGGCGCCAACGGCGCGGGAAAATCGACGCTGATGGCGGTGCTTTGCGGCACGCACGCCCATTACGAGGGCGAGATTGTCATCAACAATCAGCCGGTCAATATTCGTTCTCCGCGCGATGCAAAGCAGCTTGGCATTCACCTGGTGCAGCAGGAAGTCGACGTGGCGCTGGTTCCGGGGCTGAGCATTGCCGAGAACATCATGCTGGACCGGCTGGCGCTGCCGGGTCAGGGCTTTAGCTGGCGGCGGGTCCGCGAGCAGGCCCGGGTCGCGCTGGCCCAGCTGGATATCGTCCTTGACGTGCGGCGCTCTATCGACAGCTGCTCGCTGGCCGAGAAGCAGCAAATCCTGCTGGCGCGCGCCCTGTCGCACCACTGCCGCTTCCTGATCCTTGATGAGCCGACGGCGCCGCTGGACCGTCACGAAAGCGAACGCCTGTTTACCGTGGTGCGCCGCCTGCAGCAACAGGGGATCGGGGTGGTGTTTATCTCGCACCGCATTCACGAGCTGAAGGCCATTTGCGACACCTTAACGGTGCTGCGCGACGGCCGACTGATCGAAAGCGGCCCGATGGCGGAGCTCAGCGGCGAGCAGATCGTGGAAAAAATGCTCGGCCATGAGCTCAGCGATATCTTTCCGCCGAAGCGCCCGCCGCACGGTGAAGAGGTGCTGCTCCAGGTGGAAGGGCTACACGACGAGGGGCTGCTGCAGGATATCTCTCTGCGCCTGCGCAAAGGCGAAATTCTCGGCATCGCCGGGCTGGCGGGGGCCGGTAAAACCGAACTGTGCAAGGCGCTGTTCGGCGCCAGCAAAAGTCGCCTGACGCGCGGCGAGCTGAACAGCCAGCCGTGGCGCCCGCGCGACCCGGCGGACTCCGTCACCCGCGGGCTGGCGCTGGTGCCGGAGGAGCGGCGCAAAGAGGGCATTTTTATCGAAGAGCCTATCGCCATGAACCTCGCGGTGAGCGCCGATCGCAGCTTTTCGCGCTGGAGCCTGTTTGGCCATCGCCAGGCGTGGCGCTGGGCGGAGGAGGTGGTGGCCCGCATCGGCATTCGTACCACCGGCCCGGGGCAGACGCTGCGTCGCCTCTCCGGCGGCAATCAGCAGAAGGTCGCCATCGGTAAGTGGCTGCGCGGCAGCGCCAACGTGCTGATTTTTGATGAGCCGACCAAAGGCGTCGACGTGAAGGCAAAGACCGACCTGTTCAACCTGATCGACGGGCTGGCGCGAGAAGGCAAAGGGGTGATCTACGCCTCGGGCGAATTCTCGGAGCTGGTTGGATTGTGTGACCGCATTTGCGTGCTGTGGGATGGCCGCATTGTGGCAGAAATAGCGGGCGCAGAGGCCCGTGAAGAGACCCTACTTTATTACTCCACCGGAGGAGCAGCAGCGTGAGCAAGGCCCTGACCGCTACCGCGACGGCATCGAGCCGTCAGCGATTTTTCGATTTTCTCTACAAATGGGGCATGTTGCTAACCGTTGTGTTGCTGATCGCCGTTTTTGGCCTCGCATCGGATAACTTCCTCGACCCGTTCAACATCATCAACATTCTGCGCTCGATTGCCATCGTCACGGTGATCGCCATCGGGGTGTCGATTTCGCTCACCATCGGCGGATTCGACCTGTCGGTCGGCTCGACCGCCTCGCTGGCGAACGCGCTGGTGATTTCGCTGTTCGTCTGGCACGGGTTTAGCACCACCGAGGCGATTCTGGTGACCCTGGCGCTGTGCACCCTGGTGGGGCTGTTTAACGCCTTTCTGATCGTGGTGCTGCGCATTCCCGACATGCTCGCGACCCTCGCCAGCCTGTTCGTGATCCAGGGCGTGGCGATGACCTACAGCTACGGCGGCTCGATTACCGAGAACATGGTGCTGCCGAGCGGCGAGATGGCGGAAGGGACTATTCCGGCGGCGTTCGGCCTGCTGGGGCAGGTGCCGACAATTGTCATCATTATGCTGGCGGTAACCGTGGTTGCCCAGCTGGCGCTCTCTTTCACCACCCACGGGCGGCGGATGTACGCCATCGGCGGCAACCCGGAGGCCGCGCGTCTTTCCGGCCTGCGCATCACGCGCTACAAGGTGGCGGCGTACGTTATCGCCTCGCTGCTGGCGGGCCTCGGCGGCATTCTGCTGGCGTCGCGCATCGGCTCCTCCCAGGTTAACGCCGGCGGCGGTTACCTGATGGACGCGGTGGCGGCGGCGTGGATCGGCTTCTCGCTGGCGGGCTCGGGCAAACCGAACGCGCTGGGCACGCTGGTGGGAGCGGTGATCCTCGGGGTGCTCTCCAACGGCCTGGTGATGCTCTCGGTTCCGTACTACGCAATGGACATTATTAAAGGGCTGGTGCTGGCTGGCGCGTTAGCACTGACCTATTTTCAGCGCCGCACCTAATTATAAACAGGGTAAACATGATGAAAAAAATAACGCTTTCTCTTATCGCGCTGGGGCTGCTCAACTCCGTAGCCGCCTATGCTGAGACGCCAACGCCGGTACCGGCGGCTATCGCTGAACATAACGGGCCGATCCGTATTGCGGTGATCCGCAACCTGGGCTCCGATGATAACACCACCCAGTTTGTCTCCGGGGCTATCCAGGAAGGCAAGAAGCTCGGCTTTAAAATGAGCACCTTCCTGAGCAACGGCGACGATGCGAAATTCCAGGACTTCGTCAATCAGGCCATCAGCCAGAAATATGACGGCATTATTCTCTCCCAGGGGCGCGATCCCTACTCGACCGCGCTGGTGAAGAAGGCGGTGGACGCCGGGATCAAGGTCGCGGTATTTGATACCGCCGTCAGCGGCGAGATCCCTGGCGTGACCGTAACCCAGCAGGATGACGCCTCCCTGACCGATCTCTCCTTTGGTCAGCTGGTGAAAGATTTCAACGGCAAAGCCAACATTATCAAGCTGTGGGTCGCCGGCTTCCCGCCGATGGAGCGCCGTCAGGTGGCTTACCAGGCGCTGCTCAAGCAGAACCCTGGCATCAAAGAGCTGGAGTCGATCGGCGCCGTCTCCTCTGACGTGCAGGGCGATACCGCCAACAAGGTCGGGGCGATCCTCGCGAAATACCCGAAAGGCAAAATTGACGCGATCTGGGGCACCTGGGACGCCTTCAGCCAGGGCGCCTATAAGGCGCTCAAAGAGAACGGACGCACCGAAATTAAGCTCTACAGCATTGATATCTCTAACCAGGATCTGCAGCTGATGCGCGAATCCGGCAGCCCGTGGAAGGTGAGCGTGGCGGTCGATCCGAAGCTTATCGGGGCGACCAACGTGCGCCTGGTGGCCAACAAGATTGCCGGAGAGCCGACGCCTGCAACCTACGATTTCAAAGCGGCGGCAATTCCTCAGGCGCTGCTGGCCGCGCAGCCGGGGGCGGTGAACGTGGCGTCGCTGGGCAAAATCATTCCGGGCTGGGGCCAGACCGAAGACTTTATCGCCCCGTGGTTCGCCACCCTGGAAGCCAAAAACAAGTAAGGAGCAGGTATGGCGACGGAACTCCCGCGCCCCGACTACAGCCGCAATATGCGGCTGATTGGGCATAGCGATCAGGGCGGACGCCCGGATGGCGTTCAGTTGATGGTGCATCGTGGTTTTGCCTATATCGGCCACATGGTGTCCCAGGGTTTTTCGGTGGTGGACGTTCGCGATCCGAAAAACCCCAAAGCGGTGAACTACGTTGCCGCGCCGCCCGGCACCTGGAACGTCCACCTGCAGGCGCACGACGATCTGCTGCTGGTGATCAACGCCCGGGATCTCTTTGCCGATGCTCGCTTCGCCGACGAGAAGGTCTACTACACCCGCTCGGTGGGGGAGACGGTCAGCGACGTGCGGGAGAAGGGCTGGAGCGCCGGGCTGCGTATTTTTGATATCTCCGTTGCCGATAAGCCGCGGGAAATCAGCTTTCTGTCGCTCGACGGGATCGGCATTCATCGAATCTGGTACGTTGGCGGCCGCTGGGCCTACGTTTCCGCGCTGATCGACGGTTTTAACGACTATATCTTCCTGACTATCGATCTCGCCGATCCGCGCAACCCGCAGGTCGCCGGCCGCTGGTGGCTGCCGGGGATGAACCAGGCGGCGGGGGAGACGGCGAGCTGGCCGCAGGGGAAACGCTACGCCCTGCATCACGCCATTATTGCCGGGGATACCGCCTACGGCAGCTGGCGCGACGGCGGCCTGACCCTGCTCGACGTCAAGGACCGCACCCAGCCGAAGCTGATTAGCCACCGCAACTGGAGCCCGCCGTTTGGCGGCGGCACCCATACCGCGCTGCCGCTGCCGGATCGCGACTTGCTGGTGGTGCTCGACGAAGCGGTGCTCGATAACCAGCAGGATGGCGAGAAGCTGATCTGGCTGTTCGATATCCGCGAACCGGCGAATCCGGTCAGTATCTCGACCTTCCCGCAGCCTCGGGAGGAGGACTATGTGGCGAAAGGGGCGCATTTTGGCCCGCATAATCTGCATGAGAACCGCCCCGGAAGCTTTGTCAGCTCGACGCTGATTTTCGCCACTTACCAAAACGCGGGGGTGCGGGCCTACGACATCTCCGACCCCTATCGGCCGGTAGAAACCGGGGCGCTGGTGCCCGCGGCGCCGGCGAAGATGATGGATACCCGACCGGGCCGCCCGCGGGTGATCCAGTCCTGCGACGTGTTCGTTGACGCGCAGGGGATTATCTACAGCACCGACTATAACGGCGGGCTGTCGGTGATCGAGTATTTGGGGTAGGGAAGGGCGGTTAATGGAGAGCCCGGGCAGCGTGCTGCCCGGGAACGACCGGGAAGGGATTAGCCGTACTGGCGAATGCGGGCGATCAGCTCGTCAACGCCGTCGATGCGTTCGGCAATCACGATCAGCGCTTTGCCGAGCGAAATCGCGTGGCGCAGGCACTCGTGGCGCATGGCCTCATCGCCAATGCTGTCGATATCGGCGACGTGCGACAGGCCGACGCTGCGGCGAATCAGCTCGGTTCCGCAGAAGCCAATCGCGTCCGTCCACACTTTTTTCAGGAACGCCGAGGCATAGCCGGGATAGGCCAGCGCCGCATCGCGGCTCTTCTCCGCCGCCAGCGCCTGGAAGCGCTCGGCAAAGGTCGTCCACAGCGCCTGAATATCGTTCAGCCGCTGTTCGCGCGCGGCGGCGGCGTCGCGAATGCCCAGATGGCCCGGCAGGCCGCAGTAGTTGAGCAGCAGGTTGCCGATGGCGGTGCCGATATCAAAGCCAATCGGGCCGAAATAGCCGAACTCGGCGTCGATGGCTTTAAAGCTGCCTTCGGCAACGAAAATGGAGCCGCTGTGGATATCGCCGTGCAGCAGCGCTTCCGCCTGTGAGAAGAAGCGGTGCTTGAGCGAGGCCACCGCCAGCCTGAGCTGGCTATCGTGGCGCAGGGCGGCAATATCGTCCTCCAGCGCCGGCGGATAGCTGTTGCGCTCGTGCACCTGGTAGGGGTCATTGAAGAACAGGTCTTCGGTTATTTCACACATCTCCGGGTTAAGAAAGCGCGCGACCTGGGCTTTTTTATCATGGGGATGGAGATAAAAATCGCTGGTATGGAACAGCGCCTGGGCGAGATATTCCCCCAGCTGGCTCGCCGCCTGCGGATAGTAAACGTTGGCGATAAGCTCTCCGCGCCAGATTCGGTGATCGGAAAGATCTTCCATCACCATCACCGCCAGCTCGGGATCGAAATGGTGAATTTTCACCGTGTGCTGCGGGCAGTGCTGATAGTGGGTCACCAGCGTCTGCGCCTCGAGCCGGGCGCGGTCAAGCGTCAGCGGCCAGGACTCTCCGACGCAGCGGACGTAGGGCAGCGCCTGCTTAACCACAATGCGGCTCACGCCCTGGGTATCAAAAATTTTAAATACCAGGTTGAGGTTACCGTCACCCACTTCCTGCGCGGACACCAGTTCCGACGGGTTATCGATACCGCCAAATTGTTGTGCATAAGCCACCGCATCGCTGGCCGTGAAGGTATGGTATTGCGACATTGCCTCGATCCTCAAAAGTTCTGGTTAAGCCGTTCAGACGTCTATACTTCTGGATGCCATCCTGACACAATGTGATACAACAACGCAACAGGGATTTAACGACATGCAGACACTACAGACCACCAGCCTGCGGGTAAGCGAAAATCAGCTTTTTATTCTTGACCAGCAGGCATTGCCGCAGGAAAAACGCTGGCTGGCGGCAGATAACGTCCCGTTACTGGTTGACCATATTCACGCTCTGCGGGTACGCGGGGCGCCGTTAATCGGTCTTTCTGCCAGTCTGCTGTTAGCGCTTTTAGCGCAGCGCGGCCTGACCCGCGATGAGCTATCGCAGGCGCTGGAAACGCTGCGCGCCGCGCGTCCGACGGCGGTTAACCTGATGAATAACCTCGATCGCATGAAGCTGGCGCTGGCTGAGGAAAACTATATTCCGGCTCTCGAAGAGGAGGCGCTGCGCCTGATTGAAGAAGATAAGCAGCTGTGCGCCAGCATCGCGGAAACCGGCGTTAGCCTGGTCAACGCGGGCAGCCGCCTGCTGACCCACTGCAACACCGGTGGCCTGGCGACAGCCGGAGTCGGTACGGCGTTAGGGGTGATTGCGCTGGCCCATCAGCGCGGCCTGGTGGCGAACGTGTGGGTCGACGAGACCCGCCCGCTGCTGCAGGGCGGCCGCCTGACCGCCTGGGAGCTGGGCGAGCTGGGGGTGCCCTATCAGCTGATTACCGATTCGATGGCCGCCAGCCTGATGGCTAAAGGGCAGGTCGACGCGGTGTGGGTTGGTGCCGATCGCATTGCTGCCAACGGCGACGTGGCGAACAAAATCGGTACCTATTCGCTGGCGGTGCTGGCGAAATATCACGGTATTCCGTTCTACGTCGCCGCGCCGCAAACCACCCTCGACCGCCGCTGTCCGAACGGCGAGGCCATTCCTATTGAGCAGCGCGCGGCGGCGGAGGTGACCGGGGTGGCCGGCAGCTTCGGCGCGGTGCAGTGGGCGCCGGCGGATGCGTCGGTTTATAACCCGGCGTTTGACGTCACGCCGGCGGCATTAATCAGCGGCTGGGTGCTGGACAGCGGCGTCGTTACCCAGGAGCAGGTGGCGGCCGGCGCATTTGCGCCCAGCGTTGCTTAGGAAAAAAGGCGAAGCGATGCCCCATCGCTTCGCGGTTGGCTTAGGGTAGCTCGAGGTTTACCGCGCTGACCGATTGCCGGTCAACGTTTTTGCCTAAGGCCGTAAGCGCCTGCCGGTAGGGACATAGCGTACCCACTTGCGTGAGTCGGCATCCCGGTTGGCTCCACTCCTGGCGCAGCAGCGGATGCTGCCGATCCGGCGTCTGCAGGTGGCGCAGGTCGTCGAGACTTTGCGCCTGGAAATAGACCCGGAGATAGCGTTCGCCGTTACTCGCGTCGCGCCAGCGTTCAAGCACCAGGCTGCTGCCCGGCGGGATATTCCCCCGGCTGTAGCCCGGCAGCTGCCAGCTAAACGCCATCAGCGTGCGCACCATCGCAATATTGGTATCGTGAGCCACCAGCAGCAGCCAGCGAACGTCCGGCCTGGCGCCCTCTTCGACACCTTGCAGCATCGCATTCAGCAGGATTGAACCGCGCTTTTGCGCCGTATAGAAAACGTCGTTGCTCAGATCGTAGTTTGCCGTCAGCAGCGGCAGCAGGGCGCTAATCTGCGCGGAGCGGGTAATGTTTCCCCACGCCAGCTGGCTGAGCGGCAGGTTTTCGCTCCAGCCGAGGCGCAGCGTTTCGACCATATTAGCCATCACGCTAAGGCCTTCAATTGAGACTTTACCGCTTTTCCCCTGCTTAACCTGCCAGGGCTGGTCAAAGACCGGACAGGGCTTGCCGGTGATGCAGACGGCGTTTTTCAATAGCTGGATGGTGGGCTCCAGGGCCCGGCGGCGCAGCGCCAGGTCGCCGGCTTTTTTTTGCACCTCCGCCAGCTGCCGGGTGGGATCGGTCTGGGTTGTCGCGAACCGGTCGGTCTGGAACAGCGGGTCAGCGTCGCCGGCGACGTAGTGAATGCGCGTCCCGCATCCCGGAAACGCGCCGTCAACCAGGGCCTCAGCGGTGGCTCGCGTGCGCTGCAGCGGGCTGGCGCGGACGTAGATGTCGCCCGGGGTTGGGCAGCCGGCGCTCAGCAGCCCGAGCGCGCGGTAGTGCGCGCCCTCGGCCCGCCCTTTGTTCACGACCGCCGCGTAGCCGTGGCCGGTTAATTCCCCGTCGCGGGTTGTCCACTGCGTCCACGGGCGTTGGGTGGCGGCCTCGATGGCTTCGCGGTTGCCCGCCGTCGGCGGGCGGATCCCGTGGCGACTGAGCTCAACCACTTTTTCCAGCTGGTAGCGATCGGCGGCACTGGTTTGCCCCGCGCCGAACGCGACAGCGCAGGTGATAAACAGGCGCAGCAATACCTGATGGCGTGTCGTCATCATAGAATATTCCTTATATATTATTGGGTTATGATGGCAGCGATATCTGCTGTTCCGCGGCGTGGCGACGGGCTACGATGGCGGCGGTCACAAAGCAGAACAGGGCGGAGGCCAGACCGGTCGCCACCCAGAACTGCGATAGCGTACTGAAATTATACAGCGTAGTGCCGTTTTCGATGACCGCCGTTTTATCAATAATGATCCCGGTCAGAAACTCGCCCAGACCGGCGCCGGCGTAGCTGGCGATGCCAATGGTTCCGAGGGCGGCGCCGGCCGCTTTGCGCGACGAGATATCGACGGCAATCAGCCCGCCGAGGAAGCAGGTTAAGGCTCCGATGGTCGCGCCAAAAATAATCATCGCCAGAATATCCGTGACGTAGCCGTGGGGTGACCACAGCATCAGGGCGAATCCGGCGGTGTTCAGCAGGCTGATAAAGCCGGCCATCACGCTGCGGTTTCGGGGGAAGAAACGGTCGGAGAGCATCCCGGCGATAATGGTCCCGGCAATGCCGGCGATAGCGTTGACGCCAATGATCCCGGAAGCCTCAATGGTCGAATAGGCCTTATCCTGCTGAAGGAAGAAGATCCCCCACGAGTTCACCGCGTAGCGATCGATATACATAAACGCCGAGGCCAGCGCCAGCGTCCATAGCGCCGGGTTGCGCATGGCGAACAGCTGGTTTTTAAACACCGAACCGCCCGCTTCCTCCTGCTGCGGCTCATCGCGAATGATGTTGATTGGTGGAAAACCGCAGCTTTGCGGCGAGTCGCGCATAAACAGCAGCATCAGCACGACGCCTGCGGCGCCGAGGGCCGCCGTTGACAGGTAGCCCATCTGCCAGCCAAAGCCGGCAATGACCGCCGCGATCACCATATAGGTCATGGCTTCGCCAATATTATGCGCCGTTGACCAGATGGCGTAGAACGTCCCGCGCTCTTTACAGCCGTACCAGCGCGCCAGCGAGACGGCGCAGGGGCCGACGCCCATGGATTGCGCCCAGCCGTTGATCCCCCAGAAGATCGCCAGCAGCAGGGCGTTGGTGGTCATCCCCATCAGCAGATTCATCCCGGCGCTCAGCAGCAGGCCGAGGCTCATATAGCGCACCACGTTGGCATGATCGGCAATAAACCCGTTAACCAGCTTGCCGATGGCGTAGCTGAAAAAGAGCGCCGAGCCGATCATCCCGAGCTCGGTGGGCGTAATACCGAGCTCAACGAGCGCGCTTTTAGCAACGGTAAACGACAGGCGGCAGACGTAAAACGTCACGTAGGCGACCGTCATCGCCAGAAACGTTTGCCAGCGCACAAAGCGAAAGCGCTGCTCGCTGAACGGAGCGACGGCTTTGGGCGGCGTCGCGCGAAAAAAAGCAAAAAATCCAGACATGGTGTTATCTCCGAAGGTCGGAGGCCCGACTGATTAATGTGCTTCGTCCTTGAACTGAATTATCGTTGCTATGTAGGGTACATAATCAGATAAAGCCTGACCCTTAGCGGGTTAGTGTAACGGTTGCCGAAGCATGTTTTTTAACTGCGGGTAGAGCGTTTTGCCGGCCAGCAGCAGCGGGCTGCCGTTGATGATGCCGTCATTGGCGAGGTAATCATTCGTCTGCCCCCCGGCCTCGCGCATCAGCACCAGCCCGGGCAGGGCATCCCACGGGTTCATGTGCGGTTCGTAATAGCCGATTAAGCGTCCGGCCGCCGCCCAGGCGCTCATCAGGGCGCCGGACCCGTTGCGCACAAACATGCCGCCATCGCTGAGCAGCGCGTCGAGGAACGGCAGGAAGTCCGCCGGCGTGACGCGGTGGGATGTTCCCACGCCCATCACGCCCTCTTTGACCGTTCCGGCCGGATGGGGGGCTATTGGCGTCTCGTTGAGCCACGCGCCGTGCCCCTTCAGGGCATGAAATATTTCCTGATGGTTGGGGTCGTAAACCACTCCGATTACCGGTTCGCCGTCGGCCACGATAGCCAGCGACAGGCACCAGGTGTGCAGGCCGTTAAGAAAGCAGCTGGTGCCGTCAATCGGGTCTACTACCCACAGAATGGGCGCTTCCGGCAGCTGCGCGCCGCTCTCTTCGCCGAGAAAGCCGTCCTGCGGGAACGCGTTCACAATTTGCTGCTTAACAAACTCTTCGACCTGCTTATCGGCGATGCTCACCACGTCCTGCAGATCGTGACCCTTGTGATCGACCGCGAGGCTGCCGCGCTGCTGATAGAAGCGAAAGGCCAGCTCGGCGCCGGCTTTTGCCAGTTCACAGGCGAAGAGATAGCGGGCGTGCAGCGGGTCTGAGTCCAGTGATGTCATGTTTCCTCCGTTTTGCACACGTGTGCAATCAGTGATAAAAAAAGAGCCCCGAAAGGCAAAGTGAGTGTGGCGGGGAACGGCGGATTATTCTGTGATCGCTTTGGCATAAAATGAATTTTTCATTTTGCGCTTTCGCGAATAATTAATTTCACCGGCACTTCCCGGTGGCGGGAGGGGAGATCGAACCTGGCGATGCGGGTCACCAGCATCTCGACGGCGTGATGCGCCAGCAGCTCCGTATTCTGCTGAATTGTCGAGAGTTGATAGGGTTGCCAGGCGGCCTGGGGGATATCATCGAAGCCGATAACGGCCGGGAGCGGGGCGCTCGATTGGGCGGCGCGCAGGCCGTCCAGCGCCCCAAGGGCCAGCATATCGGTGGCGCAAAACAGCGCCTGCAGGCCGGGATTATCCAGCAGCAGCCGCCTGGCGGCATCAAAGCCGGCCTGATAGCCGGCGCTGGCGCAGAAGTGCGTGCTGACCTGCATTCCCCCGGCGTGGGCGATAAACGCCTCGTAGCGCTGGCGGGTGCTGAAGTTTTCGCCGTCTTCGCCGAGAAAGCCGACCTGCTGCCAGCGGCGGTGGCTAAACAGATCCGCGACCAGCTTCGCCCCCTGCGCGTTATCGCTGGACACCCGGTCACAGCCGGCGAGTTCGGCATGGCGGTTAATCAAGGTGACGGGGATTTTGCGTTCCAGGTACTCCTCCGCCAGCGACAGCGGCGGCGCGCCGGAGGTGATGATCACTCCGGCCACGTGATAGCTCAGGAGCTGTTTGAGCGAAGGGGCCAGCTGCTGCGGATCGTCGGCGTTCATCAGCAGGGGCATAAAGCCGTTGAGCGCCAGCTGATGCACCAGCGGGGCGAGCAGCTTGCTGCGAAAAGGGTTATCAAAACCGGCGGTGACGATGCCGATAAAGTTGCTGCTGCCGGTGATCATCGTGCGGGCGATAATATTGACCTGGTAGCCCAGCTCCTCCGCCGCGGCGAGAACTTTCTGCCGCGTTTTGTCCGCCACCGACGCTCCGGGAGTAAAGGTTCGGGAGACGGCGGAGCGGGAGACGCCGGCAAGCCTGGCCACGTCCTCAGCCTTAATCCATTTTTTTTCGCTCATAGTGTCCGGGTACGGGTTGTTCTCAGGGAGCCCGCGCCGACTCCGGAACCCATCGTCGGCGCGCAAAAGTAGTAAGAAGGTACCACAGAAATCCCTGCGCGAGCAGGGGAGTGACGCGCTATGGGCGCCGCGTCACCCGCGGCTTATGCCGGATAGCGGATCTGCTCCGGCTGGCGCTGCAGGATAATTTTGCCGTGGCGGATGGAGGTCAGCACTTTGGCCTGACGCCGCACGGCGTCATAGTCGTTTTCCGCATCGAGGATCAGCAGGTTCGCCGGGCGGTCTTCGGCGAGGCCGTAGTTATCGCCGAGGCACAGCGCCCGGGCGCTGTTATCGGTAATCAAATCGAGGCAGCGCTGCAAATCTTCATACCCCAGCATGTGGCAGATGTGCAGCCCGGCATCGAGGATGCGCATGATGTTACCGTTGCCCAGCGGGTACCACGGGTCCTGAATGGAGTCCTGGGCAAAGCAGACGTTAATCCCGGCGCGGTCCAGCTCCGCCACTCGCGTCACGCCGCGGCGTTTTGGCCAGCCGTCGAAGCGCCCCTGCAGGTGGATACTTTCGGTGGGGCAGGAGATAAAGTTGATGCCAGAGGCCTTGAGCAGGCGGAAGAGCTTCGAGCAGTAGGCATTATCGTAGGAGCCCATCGCGCAGGTGTGGCTGGCGGTGACCTGCGCGCCCATGCCGCGTACCCGGGCCTCTTCCGCCAGCACTTCCAGAAAGCGCGACTGCGGGTCATCGATCTCATCGCAGTGCACGTCCACCAGGCAGCCGTGGCGCTGGGCCAGATCCATCAGGAAGACCAGCGAGCTGACGCCCTTGTCGCGGGTGTTCTCGTAGTGCGGAATGCCGCCCACCACGTCGGCGCCCATCTCGATGGCGCGGGTCATCAGCTCGCGTCCGCCGGGGAACGACTCGATCCCCTCCTGCGGAAAGGCGACGATTTGCAGGTCGATAAGATGGGCGGCCTCTTTTTTCACCGCCAGCATCGCCTCCAGCGCCGTCAGGGAAGGATCGGTGACGTCGATGTGGGTGCGCACGTGCTGCACGCCGTTGTCGCGCAGCATGCCGATGGTTTTCAGCGCGCGCTGGCGCGTATCTTCCACGGTGACGCTCGCTTTACGCTGGCTCCAGCGGGTGATGCCCTCAAACAGGGTGCCGCTCATATTCCACTCCGGCTCGCCCGCCGTCAGGGTAGCGTCAAGATGGATATGCGGCTCGACGAACGGCGGAATAACCAGCTTTTGCTGCGCGTCGATATCGCCGGCGTCAGCCGCCAGAGTGGCGGTTTGGGGAGCGATGCTCTTAATCACGCCGTCCCGGAGCTCGAGGGAATAGAGCGCTTCTTTGTGGCGCAGGCGCGCGTTGATAATTTTCATGGTTGTTCCCGTAAATGGTTTTGCGACATACGCCAGATAGCCAGGGCGACCGAGGCGTTGAGATGAAACTGCGGATGGCTGACCGGATAGCGGGTCAGCTTTTCAATACGCTGAATGCGCTGATGGAGGGTGTTGCGGTGAATGCCCAGACGCTCGGCGGCCCTCATCACGTTGCCGTTCTCCTGGAGCAGCGTTTCCAGGGTCTCCATCAGCAGCCACGGGCTTTTGCGATCGGGTTCAATCAGGCAGCCGAGGGTGTCGTGCATAAAATCGCTCAGCAGCGTGGGGTCGCCGACGGCGGAGAGCAGCTTGATAAAGCCCAGCTGCTGATAGTCGCTGATGCGCTGAGCCGGGCGCAGGGTATCGCTGAGATCCAGCGCCTGGCGCGCCTGCGACAGCGCCCGCGGGTAGCCCTGCAGCTCCTGCACCGGTGCGGAGAGGCCGCACAGCAGCGACAGCCCGTCGTCGCCCTCCGCAAGCTCAAGCAGCCACTGCTGCAGCCACTTTTTCTGCTGATAAAATTCGCCTTCCTCATCCGGGAGCAGGAAGAGAAACATATTGCTGCGCTCAACCAGCGGAAAGGGGTTGCCCTGCTGGTTAAGCTGCTGCTGCAGCTTAACCAGCAGGGTGCGGCGGGCCTGCTGTAGCCAGGCTTCGGCCTGCTCCGGCGGAAACTGGCGAAACAGGCGCTGAATGCCCTCAAGGCGCAGCGCCGCCACCCGCAGCGGGCGGGTAAAGTCCAGCTGCTGGTGGAGCGCGCGCTGATGCAGGATCTGCAGATCGGGATAGTCGCCGGTTAAGAGCTGCAGCAGAATATCGCGCTGCGACTGCAGCGCGTTTTCGCTGCGCACCAGCGCGGTGCCGATGCGCTCGGTGACGATCACCATTTTTAGCAGATAGGGCTGTTCGATCAGCGGAATGCCCAGCTCGTCGGCGAGGGCAATCAGTCGCGGCGGGATCGCCTGGATATAGGCGTCGCCGGTGAGGATCACCATGCCGGCGATCCCGCGCTGCTTGCCCTCCATCAGCAGGTGGATCAGGTTCTCCTCGCTGCGGGGATGGTTGATCCCGGTGATAAACACCAGCTCTCCGCCCATGATCCACTCGGCGATATTTTCATTTTCCGCGACGTAGTACCAGCGCACCGCCAGCTGGAGCCCCTGCTGCCCCGCGCGCAGCCGCATCGCCGAGAGTCCATCAAGCGCGAGAATTTCGCTGACCGTCAGGCTCATGGCTACTGCTCCGCCGCCGGATCGGCCGCCGGCTGGCGTTTGCTCAGGCGGGTCAGGACGATATAGACCAGCGCGGAGACGGAGATGCCCACCAGCGGCGCAATCCACGGCGACAGGTAAGCGACCAGCGCGCCGACGGCATAAGCGCCGAGCCCCAGCCAGTTAAAGCGCGGCAGGCGCGCGGTTTGCAGCAGAGGATAGCGTCCACCGCGGTAGAACCAGTAGTCGGCGAGGATCACGCCGCCGATGGGCGGGATGATGCTGCCCAGCAGAACCAGGAAGGGGATCAGCATTTCGTACATCCCGCCAATGGCCAGCAGAATGCCGACGCCGGCGGCGACCACGGTCAGGGTCCGGCGGCGTTCGCTGCGCAGCAGATGGCAGGCGGCGGCAGAAACGTTATAGATGGTCGGCCCCTGAATGGTCAGCAGATTGAGGCACAGCATGACCACCGCGGCGACGGAGAGCCCCTGCAAAATCAGCACTTCGACGATATCGGCCTGCTGATAAACGATGGCGCACCAGGCCCCGGCGACAATCATCAGCCCGTTGCCGATAAGGAAGCTGCCCATGCTGGCGACGATGGCGGTGCGGCTGGAGTTAGCCAGCCGCGTCCAGTTCGTCGCCTGGGTTGCGCCGCTGGCGAAGGTGCCAAACACCATGGTGATGGCCGCCGACCAGGTCATGGTTTCGCCCGGTTCGATTTTGGTCATCGCCTGCCAGCCGCCGGCGTGGTGGGCGGCAAGGTACATGGAGACCACCAGCAGGATAAACATCAGCGGAACCGAAACCCGCGAGAGCGCATCCAGCCCCTTATAGCCTACCAGCGCGGTGACGCAGAACAGGATACCGAACAGCACCATCAGCGGAACGGTCAGGGCCTCCGGCAGGGCGAGGATTTTGACCAGCGAAATCGCCACCGTGGCGGTACCCCAGGCGTACCAGCCCAGCTCGGCGAAGCCGAGAATAAAATCGGCGAGCCTGCTGCCGATCTCGCCGAAGCAAAAACGCCCCATCAGTACGGTGTTCAGCCCGCTGCGGGCGGCAATCCAGCCGAGCGACGCCGCGTAGAGGGCCAGCAGAAAGTTACCGATAACCGCAATCCACAGCAGGTTAACGATGGAAAATGAGACGCCGAGCTTCCCGCCCGCGAACATGGTGCCGGTAAAAAAGGTAAAGCTGAACAGAACCATGGAGATTGAAAACAGGCCCTTGCGCCCTGAGGTCGGCGCTTCGACGAGCGGGAAATCGTTGCTGTTTGACATAGTGGAACCTCTGTGTGGTCATCCGAATAGCGATGCCAGAGGGGTAGCAAGAGGTGTGCCAAAAAAAGCGGGGCAGCAGGAACATAGCGGAGTGGGCAGTGTGCACATAAAAAGCCGTTAAACGGCGCGGTTTTGCCAGAAGGGTGTGCAGGGTGCAAAGTTTTGCACCAGCGTGGGGCAGAGCGTTCGGCGCTGCTCGGCGCTGCTCGGCACGGGCGGTCGCCAGCGCCGCTGCCGAAATTTCCCCCCGCCGCGTGCAGAACGATCCCCCGTCTTTTTAGCGGCCCGCAGCGGGTAATATTGGCGTTATGAAAACGCTCAGTTGTATCACTGTTAAAAACGGCAATTTCATATTCTTTTCTGATATAACCATTCTTAATGTAAGCCATTCCTGAAATATTGTTCAGCCGGGCAGGCGGTGTTAGTATCGGGTAAATAGCCATTTAGACGGCTAAAGAACCTTATCTCGGGTTATCCTGCTGACCGTTGTGCCTCAGCGCAGCGACGCCGCTGCCTGCCGCAGCATCCTCCGAGCGTAAGGTTCTCCAAATACCATCGCTAAACTAAGGAACTGCTATGTGGCAAGAAAGACTCGCGCAACTGGTCACCACCTGTCATTGGATCGGTGCGAAGGGCTGGGCGCCGGCGACCGGCGGCAATATGTCAGTGCGCCAGGATGAGACCTGGTGCTGGCTCAGCGAGTCGGGACGCGATAAGGGCAGCCTGACCAGCGAAGATTTTCTGCAGGTGGATATTGCCAGCAATACCGCGCCTTCCGGGCGCAAGCCCTCGGCGGAAACCGGGCTGCATACCCTGGTCTATCGTCTGTTCCCTGAGGCTAACGTCGTGCTGCACGTCCATACCGTCAACGCGACGGTGCTGTCGCGCATCGAGAAGAGCGGGACGCTGGCGCTGCAGGGCTACGAAATGCAGAAAACGCTCACCGGCCAGCACAGCCATCTCGACACCGTCCCGGTGGCGATTTTTGATAACGACCAGGATATCGACGCCCTGGCGGCGCGCATCGAAGATTATGCGCAAACCCATCCGCTGCGCTACGGCTTCCTGCTGCGCGGCCACGGCCTGACCTGCTGGGGGAAAGATATCAACGAGGCGCGTCGTCAGCTGGAAGGTCTGGAATTCCTGTTCGAGTGCGAGCTGATGCGTCGCCGCTACGAGCGCGACTAATATTCAACGGGCGATCGGGTCAGGCATGGATTTTTATCTGGGTATCGATATCGGCACCTCGCGGGTCAAGGCGGTGCTGTTTGACGAACATTTTCAGGCGCGGGCCAGCGCGGCGGAGAATACCGGGCCGCGTCTGTCGGCTAACGGCTACGCCGAGCAGGATATGGCGCAGCTGTGGCAGTCGGTGATCGCTATTTTGCGCCAGATTGCGCAATGCCCGGAGCTGCAGGGCGGGCGCTTAAGGGCCATTGGCCTTGCCGGACAGGGCGAAGGGGTGTGGCTAAGCGATGCCGAAGGCGAGCCGGTTGGACCGGGGATCCTCTGGAGCGATACCCGCAGCCGGGAGCTGATGAGCGTTCTGCTGCGCCGTCCGGACTTCGATCGCCGCTTCTTTGCCGAGACCGGCACCCACCTGCAGCCGTGCAATACCAGCATGCAGCTATGCTGGCTCCGGCACTATCAGCCGGAGCGGCTGGCGGCGGCGCGCTATCTGTTTTTTGCCAAAGACTGGATCCGCTTTCGCCTGATCGGCGTCGCGGCGCTGGATATCACCGATGCCAGCACCTCGCTGCTCAATCAGCAGAGCGGGGAGCTCTCGGCGGTAGTGCTGAATGAAATGGGGCTTGCCGATCTGCAGCATCTGTTCCCGCCGCTGCTGGCGCCGGATGCGCAGGCCGGCACCCTGCGCGACGAGGTGGCGGCGCTGACCGGACTGGCGGCCGGCACGCCGGTAGCCGCCGGCGCGCTCGACGTGTGCAGCGCGGCGCTCGGCTGTGGCGCGGTGAACGACGGCGATATCTATACCATCCTCGGCACCACCTGCTGCACCGGCGTCGTGTGCCACGGTCGCCAGACGGTGAACGAGGCGACGCGCTACGTCACCCATACCGAAGCGGGGAGCTTTATTAACCTCTTCCCGATGCAGGCCGGGACGCCGAATATTGACTGGCTGCAGCAGCATATCTCCCTGAACACGGATCTCCAGCAGCTTGAGCAGGCGATTGCCGACGTCGAGCCGGGCAGCGGGGGCGTGTTCTGGCAGCCCTATCTGAACGGCGAGCGCGCGCCGTTTTATAGCCCGGACGCGCGGGCCGGCTACTTTGGCATCGGCCAGCACACCACCCGCGCCGAGCTGCAGCGGGCGGTCTTTGAGGGGCTGGCCTACGCCATCGTCGATTCGCTGCAGGGCTATCCGCAGGGCGGAGAACTCTACCTGACCGGCGGCGGCGCGGCCTCCGCGACCTGGCTACAGATTATTGCCGACTGCAGCGGCAGAACGGTGGTCTCCAGCACCTTTAACGAACTCAGCGCCCGCGGGGCGGCGATTCTGGCAGCCCGCAGCGTTGACGGGCTTGCGCACTACCCGCAGCTGGAGCAGACGCGCTATCAGCCACATCCACGGGCGCACGCCCGCTACGCCGCGCTCTATCCGGTCTATCGTCTGCTGCGCGAACAGATGCTGCCCGTCTGGCAGGCCAGGCAGGAGGCGCTTCAACGTATTTCTCAGGAATCAGACCAATGAAAATTGTTTTTACCGCCGAACACTCCGGCGATCTTACGGCGTTCCAGCAGCTGGGCGAGCTGCGGGTTGAGGGATGGGCGCTGGGCAAGCCGAAGCTTAGCGCCGGCCAGCTGATCGACCTGGCCCACGATGCCGACGTGCTGGTGACCAGCTACGACGACGTCACGGAAGAGGTGATTGCCGCCTGTCCGCGTCTGAAGGTGATTGCCTGTACCCGCGCCAATCCGGTGAATATCGACGTTAAAGCCGCCGCGGCGCGCGACATCCGCGTGCTCTATACACCGGGCCGCAACGCTGACGCCGCGGCGGAGCTGACGCTTGGGCTGATGCTGAGCCTGGCGCGGCATATCCCGCAGGCGCACGCGGCGCTGAAGCGAGGCGAATTTACCCACGCCGACAACGCGGCGGCGGTGACGCAGGCCGGGCTGCGCCGCGACGTGGTGTGGGACGTCAGCCCGCAGAGCCCCTACGAGGTGTTTAAGGGCAGCGAGCTGCGCAATAAAACGCTGGGGCTAATTGGCTACGGCAATATTGGTCGCCGGGTGGCGCGTATCGCCCGCGCCTTCGGCATGGCGGTGCTGGTGGTGGACCCGTTTGTGGCGGCCGAAGATATTAACGAGCCGGGGCTGCAGAAAACCACTCTCGAAGCGCTGTTCCGCGAGTCTGATATCGTCAGCCTGCACCTGAGCAGCGGCGCCGGCAGCGACGGGCTGGTGAACGCGCCGCTGCTGAACAGCATGAAGCCCGGCGCGCTGCTGATTAATACTTCCCGCGCGGCGGTGGTTGACGAGGAGGCGCTTATTCACGCCCTGCGCCACGGGCCGCTGGGCGGCGCGGGGCTGGACGTCTATCATCGCGAACCGCTGTGGCGCGATCACCCGTTTGTCACCGAGTTTGATAACGTGATTATCACGCCGCATATTGCCGGTGCCACCCGCGAAAGCATCAGCAAGCACACGGCGATGATTGCCGCCGATCTCCAGCGCTATGCGGCCGGTGAGCCGCTGCTGTATCAGTGGCGCTAAGCGCGGTGCCGCAGGCTATTCGGCCCGATTAGCGGCCATAAACGCCAGGGTGTGGTCCCAGTCGACCACGCCCGCATCCGATCCCAGGCCGGTGGCCACCAGCGCCGCCACCGCTGACGCCACTTCGCAGGCCTCTTTTTCATTCAGCCCTCGGGCCAGCGCGGCAATAAAGCCGCCGCAGTAGCCGTCGCCGCAGCCGGTGGTGTCCACCGCCTCAACGCGCCACGGGGCGATATGCTCGACGCGACCCTCGCGGGTCAGCAGCCAGGAGCCGTTCTCGCCGTCTTTCAAAATGCAGGTCCCGACGCCAAGGTCGAAGAAGAAGCGGGCGATTTCGGCGGGCTCGGTGCGTCCCGAGAGATAGGCGGCCTCCTCCAACGAGGGCATAAAGTAGTCTACCGACGGCAGCAGCGGGCGCAGCAGATCCAGGGTTCGCTCATCGGGGGCGATCAGGTCGAAGCTGGTGGTGACGCCGCGCGCTTTAGCGGCTGCCAGCAGCCGCGCGCTCTGACCCTGGTCCATTGCCGCCAGCAGCCCGGTGCCGCCGTGATGCAGGAAGCGGCAGTCGAGAATCGAGGCAAACGCCTCTTCGTCGACGAACAGGGCGTCGGAGGCGCCGCGACAGTGCAGCGCGGGCCGCTCGCCGTTCGGGCGGATGGGCAGGATGGTTGCCGAGGTTTCCTTTTGCGTCGTGCGCTGGATCAGCGAGCAGTCGATCCCCAGGCGCGCGTAGCTGGCGAGAATAAAATCGGCCTTTTCATCGTGGCCAAGGCAGGCGACGGCGGCGGTGCGAACGCCGAGCTTCGCGGCGTTGATATTCGCCCCCGCGGCGGTGCCCGCCGGGTTAAGGCGAATTTGTTCGATAAAGGCCACCCCGCCGCGGGGCGGGATGTCGAGAACCGGACGGCCGGCGATATCAAGGATCGTCAGGCCGACAAAAACGGCGTCAAAGGCTGCCATAAATACTCCGTTAACGATGCTGCTGACGCAGACGCGCCTGCCAGAAAGAGAGGGCCAGCGCGACCACCAGAATAACGCCCACCAGCGCGTCTTTGACCAGGTAGTTAAGACCCATCAGGTTCAGGCCGTTATCAATAATCGCGAGGAACAGCACCCCGCCGAGGGTACCGGCGATGCTGGCCCGGCCCTGGCGGTTAAAGGCGGTGCCGATAAAGACGGCGGCAATCGCATCCATCAGGTAGGACTGGCCGGCCAGCGGCGTAAACTGCCGCAGGTTAGCGGAGAGGATCACGCCGCCGATGGCGCACATGGCGGAGGCCGCCACCAGCACCCACAGCATGGTCAGCCGATCGCGGATCCCGGCGATCCGCGCCGCTTCCCCGTTCTGGCCAATGGCGCGAACGTACTTGCCAAAGAGCGTGCGCTCGGTAATCAGCCACGCCACCAGCCACAGCGCCAGCACGATAACCACCGGCGTCGGAATGCCGGCGATATTGCCCACCGCGAGATCGTGGTACTCCGGCGCCATCCGGCGATAGGAGATCGAGCCGCCGCCGTCGGTGTAGATCCGCTCGACGCTGCTGGCAATAAACCAGGTCCCGAGCGTGGCAAGGAACGGGCGGATCTGGCAAATCAGGATCAGAAAGGCGTTCAGCAGACCGATGAGGGTCCCGCCGAGCAGGGCGTAGCCCACCGCGGCCTGCCACGGAAGGTGCCAGGTTTTCAGGGCCACCAGCGCAAAGGCGGCGCCAAAGTCGAGCGCGACGCCCACCGAGAGATCGATGGCCCCGGCGCTGACGATAAGGGTCATCGCCATCGCCACAATCAGCAGGATCGCGCTGCCCTGCAGCAGGTTGGCCCAGTTATCAACGGTCAGAAATACCGGGTTGGCCCAGCCGAACAGGGCGATGGCCAGCAGGGTGATAACGCCGAAGCCAGCCCGCGACAGATAGGCCAGCGGGCCGCCGGCGCTCTGGCCCGGCGATGAGGATTTGAGCGTCAGCTGGCTCATTGATTGCCTCCCTGATGCCTGACCGCAGACGCCGCCAGTACGATAAGGATCAGGGTGCCTTTGATGGCGCCCATCCAGAAAATATTGACCCCCAGCAGCCCGAGGCCGTTGGAGAGAGCGTTGACCAGCACCGCGCCAAGCAGCGCGCCCCAGATGGTGACGACGCGCCGGCGCGAGAAGGCGGCGCCGATAAAGGTTGCCAGCACGGTCTCCAGCAGCAGCGGCGTGGCGGTGCCGCTGGAGCTGCCCGAGCCCTGGCTTAAGAGCGGCAGGATCGCCAGACCGGCGGCGATGCCGGCCAGCAGCCAGACGTAAACCGTCAGCCGGCGCACGTTAAGCCCGCTCATTTGCGCCATATCGCGGTTCCCGCCGACCGCCTGCAGATGCTGGCCGAAGCGAGAGTGGTGCACCAGCAGCTGGAACAGGGCGAATACCGCCAGCAGGTAGATCAGCGGCCAGGGAATGCCGAGCAGCGTCTGGTCGCGAAAAGCCACCATCAGCGGATCGCTGACCGCAATGCGCCGCTGGCCGGTGAGCAAATCGGTCAGGCCGGTAAAGGCGACGGAGGTTGAGAGCGTTGCCAGCAGCGGCGGCAGCCCGGCGACCAGCACCAGCCCGGCGTTGATCGCCCCGCAGGCGAGGCACACCGCCAGCGGCAGGAGGAGGAGCCACAGATAGGAGATCTGCCACTCCACCATGCCGAGGCTCAGAAGCGCGACCCCGAGCACCGCGATGGCGGGCAGCGAGAGGTCGATCCCGCCGGTGACCACGTCATCGCCGCCGACGGCAATCACGCAAACCAGTCCGAAGCAGAGAATGGCCAGCGGCACGCTCTGCACCAGCATCATGCTGATATTCTGCCAGCTTAAAAAGAAGGGCGACTGGAGGCTGAGCCAGACCAGCAGGGCAAAGAAGAGGATCAGCGGAAATTTTTCAATAAGCGTCGTCATGCCCGGCAGGCCGCGGCGCTGGATACCCGTACTCATAGCTGTTGTTCCTGTCCACCGTTAATCGTTGCCAGCAGGGCGTCGAGCGTCAGCCCCTGGGTGGCGAGATTCGCCACCAGCTCGCCGCGCCACATCACGAGGATCCGATCGCATAATCCCAGCAGCTCCGGCGCATCGCTGGAGGAGACCAGCACCGCGCGTCCGCGATCCGCCAGCTGGCGGGTACGCTGATAGATATCGCTGCGGGCGCCGATATCGACCCCGAGGGTCGGTTCATCGAGAATAAAGAGCCGCGCATCGGTGCCCAGCCAGCGGGCCAGAATCGCCTTTTGCTGGTTGCCGCCGCTCATCAAGCGCACCGGCAGCTCCGGGCGGCCGGGGCGAATAGAGAGCTGCTCAATCCAGCTGCGGGCTTTCTCCAGCGCCCGGCCCCGGTGCTCCCAGCCGAAGGTGGCGGTATCCGACAGGGAGGCCAGGTTAATGTTGTCGGCGGTGGAGAAGGGGAGGATCAGCCCCTGATGGCGGCGGTCGCGGGGCACCAGCGCCATGCCGGCGCGAATTGCCTGCTTCGGCGTGCGGATGCGACGCGGCTGGCCGTCGATGCTGATGACGCCGCTGTCCACGCGCTTGAGGCCGTAGAGAAGGTCAACCAGCACGTCGCGCCCGGCGCCCAGCAGGCCGGCGATACCGACGATTTCGCCGGGCTGAATATCAAAGGTAATATCGCGCAGCTGATGGCCGTCGCCGAGCGCGCGCACCGACAGCAGCGGAGCGCTGGCGTCGGCTTGAGGCGGCGCGGACTGGCGCGGGGTATAGAGCTGCTCGATTTCCCGGCCGACCATCATTTTGATCAGCGCATCGGTATCCTGCAGCAGCGAGCGGTCAGGGTAGCCCACCACCTCGCCGTTGCGCAGCACGGTTCCGCGATCGCAGAGGGCGGCGATTTCGTTCAGATAGTGGGAAATATAGAGAATGGCGATCCCCTGCTCGCGCAGGCGCAGGATTGCCGAGGAGACCAGGCTGGCCTCCTGCGCTTCCAGCGGCGCGGTAGGCTCGTCAAACACCACCAGCTTCGCGGCACCGTCGATCAGCGCCCGGGCGATTTGCACCAGCTTGCGTTCGGCAAGGCTGAGATCGCGAATCAGCCGCCGCGGGTTAATGCTCAGCTGCCAGCTGTCGCGGAAAAAGGCCTCAGTGGCGGCGTTCATGCGCTTTCTGTCCAGCGCTCCCCAGCGGTGGCGATACTCCTGGCCGAGAAAAACGGACTCCGCCACCGTGAAGTGGGCGATCAGGTTGAGTTCCTGGTGGATAACGCGGATGCCCATCGCTTCGATGGCGGCAGGGTTGCCGAACGGGATCGGCGCGCCGTCAAGGGTGGCGCTGCCGCTATCGGCCTGGTACACGCCGGCAAGGATCTTGATCAGGGTGGATTTCCCGGCCCCGTTTTCGCCGATCAGGCCGTGAATTTCACCGGGATTCAGAAGCAGCGTGACCGCATTTAATGCAGTCACGTTGGCAAAGCTTTTGCCGATCTGGCTCATGACCAGACCAGCGGCGGGGCGCTCCCCGCCGAAGGGTTGATTAATCACTGCAGTTCGCCATATCCCAGCTGTTTGTAGACCGCTTTCGCTTCCTGCGGACCCTTCACCGGGACCACCGGAATAAAGGTTTGCAGCGGCAGAGCCTGCTTAGCGAAGTAGTGCGCGACGTTGTCGGCCGAGGTCTGGCCAATCAGGTGCGGCTGCTGGGCGACGTTAGCGACGAACGGGCTGCCGGGCTCGGCCATAATCTCCAGGGTTTCCGGGCCGGCATCGATGGCGGTGACCTTCACGTCCTTATCGCGGCCGGTCTCTTCCAGCGCCTGCACGATCCCGATGGCCGGCTGATCCCAGCAGGCGACGTGGATAGCGTCCAGTTTGCCTTTCGGATACTGGCTGAGCAGCTCGAGGGTTTTCTTACGCGCATCTTCCGGCGAGTTGGCAAACTGTTCGGCCAGCTCCGGCTGAATAATATGAATATCCGGATAATCCTTAAGGACATATTTCCACTGGTCATAGCGGATGCCGCAAATTCGCAGCGAGCTGGAGAACGCATTAAATACCGCAACGTTGCCTTTGCCGCCTAATTCATCGGCCATATAGCGGCCAATGGTTGAACCCAGGGTGTAGTTGTCGGAGGTCGTGTTATTGACGGAGTATTTGGAAACGTGGTCCACGGTAAATACCGGGATGCCGGCATCGCGCAGTGCTTTAAATTTAGGTTCAACGGCGCTGTCGCCGAGAATACTAATTACGGCATCAACCTTACGTGATAATAAAATATCGTGGTTATTGGCGTGTACCTGATTATCACGACCGCCGTCAACGCCGATGACTTTACCGCCCAGCTTTTCCACTTCCTCGGTGGCGCCTTTATAGGCTTCACGATCCCAGAAATGCTGGGTACCGACAACGGCGACGCCGATGGTTTTACCCTGTAGCGACAGGGGTTCTGCGGCGGAGGCGCTGATGGAGACGAGCGTCATCAGACCCAGGGCGGCGGGCAGTAATTTTTTTCTCTGCGACATTCTTATTATAGTCCTGTGATGAAGGTGTTTGCGGATTCGTAGCATGACAATAACGACCACGCAACCTCAAATACAAAATATGTCTAAGTTATACCAATAATGGTATATCGGCGGGGTAGTGCAGGAAAACTTAATTTTGGCGGATGCAACCTGAAAATATTTCATGATGGTTAAATTAAGCCATTTTTATATTGTGGGTATAAAGCAAAAGAGCTGACTTTTATTGCAAACGGTAATTGCTGCTTAATTATGGCTATATTTATGGTGGGATCTGATGAATATATTCCAGGGGGCACGTAATGCGGACGTCTGTCGGCCTGAGTGGCAGGATATTATAGCGCTGTCGGCATTTTATCTTCAGCCAACTCCCGACTTATTATAGCGGTCTTGATCGGGTGACAACAAAACGGGCAACATGAATAAACAACATAATCTGGCGGTGATGCACTGGGGGACCTGGCAGGTGCAAACCCGCGATGGCGCCATTGACGCCGTCGTGCCGGTCGCCTGGGATAAAAATCCCTCGCGCATTGGCCAGTCCCTCACCGACGCGGTCACCGGCAATACGCGCATTCGTCGTCCGGCGGTGCGGGCCGGCTATCTCAAAAATGGCCCCGCGTCGCGAGAAGGTCGCGGCAAAGAGCCCTTTGTTGAGGTGAGCTGGGAGGTCGCGCTCGATCTGCTGGCCCGTGAGCTGACCTCGGTGAAGACGCGCTGCGGGAACGAAGCCATATACGGCGGCTCCTACGGCTGGGCCAGCGCCGGGCGCTTCCACCATGCCCAGAGCCAGCTGCACCGCTTCCTCAAGTCTTTCGGCGGCTACACCGCCAGCACCAATACCTACAGCAGCGCCGCGGGGGAGCGTATTTTGCCGCACGTGCTGGGGCCGCTTAGCCCGCTGCATCGCCAGCATACGCACTTCTCCGAGCTGGCGCGGGAGTGTCAGCTGTTTGTGGCGATTGGCGGCCTGCCGCTGCGTAACGCTCAGGTTAACGGCGGCGGCGCCAACGATCATATGCTGAAGCACTGGCTGGAGAAGATGCAGGCCAACGGCACGCGCTTCGTTAATATCAGCCCGGTCAGCAACGATCTGAGCGCCGTGAGCTCGGCGCAGTGGCTGGCGGTGCGTCCGGGAACCGACACCGCGCTGCTGCTGGCGCTGTGCTACGTCCTGATTACCGAATCCCTCTACGACAGCGGCTTTGTGGCCAGCCACACGGTGGGCTTTGCTCCCTACCGCGCTTATCTGCTGGGAGAGCGCGACGGAGTGGCAAAAACGCCGCGCTGGGCGGCGGAAATCGTGGGGATTTCCGAGCAGCAGATTATCTTCCTGGCGCGCGAGATGGCCAGCCAGCGCACGATGGTTAATATCTCCTGGTCCATCCAGCGCGCCCGCCAGGGGGAGCAGGCCTACTGGGCAACGGTCGCCCTGACCGCGCTGCTGGGGCAGATAGGCACCCCGGGCGGCGGATTGGGCTTCGGCTACGCCTGTACCAACCTGGCGGGCGCGGCGCGCAAAGCCTTTTCCGGCCCCCGTCTGCCGGCGGGGAAAAATGCGGTTAACGGCGCGATCCCGGTGGCCCGGCTGGCGGATATGCTGCTGCATCCCGGCGGCGAGTATGAGTTTGACGGCCAGCATCTGCGCTACCCCGATATCCGTCTGGTCTACTGGGCGGGAGGCAACGCCTTCCACCATCATCAGGACCTTAACCGGCTCTGCGAAGCGTGGCGACGGCCGGAGACGGTGGTGGTGCACGAGCAGTACTGGACCGCGCAGGCCAAGTTTTCCGATATTGTGCTGCCGGTGACCACCTCCCTGGAGCGGGAGGATATCGGCAGCGGCGGGCACGACGGATTTATGATTGCCATGAGCGCGCAGATCCCGCCGGTGGCCGAAGCCCGCGACGACTACGCGATTTTCTGCGATCTTGCCGCCCGCTTAGGCTGCGGCGAGCGCTTCAGCGAAGGGCGAAGCGTCGAGGAGTGGCTGCGGCATATTTATGATGAGTCGCGCCCCCGGGCCCGGGAAGAGGGCATTGAGCTGCCGTCGTTTGATGATTTCTGGCAGCAGGGCGTGCTGGAGTACAGCGCGCCGGAGCAGCCGCAGGTCTTTCTGGCCGATTTTCGCGCCGACCCGCTGGGCGCTCCGCTCTCCACGCCGTCCGGCAAGATTGAGCTCTTCTCGCAAACCGTCGCCGACTTCGGCTACCGCGAGTGCCCCGGCCATCCGTGGTGGGACGAAGAAGAGGCGAGCTGGCAGCGGGAAGAGGCCAGCCGCTGGCTGCTGCATCTGCTCTCCAGCCAGCCGCGCACGCGTCTGCACAGCCAGTACGATCACGGCAGCGTCAGCCGGGAGACCAAAATTCAGGGGCGCGAGCCGCTGTGGATGCATCCGCAGGATGCGCAGGCGCGGGGCGTCACCGAAGGCAGCGTGGTGAAAGTGCATAACGCCCGCGGAGCGATTCTGGCCGGGGTGCATCTCAGCGACGGGATCCGTCAGGGGGTGGTGCAGATGGCGACCGGTGCCTGGTACGATCCGCTGGATCCCAACGAGAAAGGCTCGCTGGACAAGCACGGTAATCCTAACGTGCTGACCGAAGATCGCGGCAGCTCGCGGCTGGGTCAGGGCTGCAGCGCGCAGAGCTGCTGGGTTGAGATTGTCCCGTGGCGCGAGGCGCTGCCGGCGATTACCGCTTTCGATCCGCCAGCGTTTATCAGCGCGGACGCGCTGTCCTGAACGCCAGCCCGGTGGCGCAGGGCCGCCGGGCTGGACAAAGATGACTACGCCAGCCGCGGGTAGGCGTCGGCAATATCATCCCCGGTAAACTTCGCCACCCAGCCTTCCGGATTATCGAAAATGCGGATGGCGGTGAAGTTCGGTTCCGAGCCCATATCAAACCAGTGCGGCGTGTCGGCGGGGACGGAGATCAAATCGTTCTTCTCGCACAGTACCTGGAACACCTCATTGCCGATATGCAGGCAAAACAGCCCGGCGCCCTCGACGAAGAAACGCACCTCGTCTTCGCCGTGGGTGTGTTCGTTGAGAAACTTCGCCCGCAGCGCCTCTTTCTGCGGGTTGTCCGCGCGCAGGCTGATGACGTCCCAGCTCTGGTAGCCCTTTTCGGCAACCAGCTTATCAATCGCGTGCTGGTAGGCTTCAATCACCGTTTCCGGCGCAGGCGCGACGCCCAGGTCGCGGTCGGCCTGCCAGCGTTCAAAACGGACGCCTTTGGCGTTTAGCTGCTGCTGAATCTCTTCGGCGTCGGTGCTGTGCCAGATGGACTTCCCGGCGTCTTGGTCAGAAAAAATCGTTAATGCGCTCATGCAGGTATCTGCTCCGGATGAATGTCGTCAAAACGCTGAATCTGCGGATGATGGCTGGCGGGGTCGCGATCGCCGCGTACCAGCTGCAGGGTGCGAAAACCGGCCTCCTCGGCGGCATCCAGCTCCTGATGGATATCAGAAAGGAACAGGATGGCGGCGGGGTGATGACCCAGCTGCTCAGCAATGTTGCGGTAGGACTGCGCGTCGCGCTTCGCCCCGACCAGGGTATCGAAATAGCCGCTGAACAGATGAGTAATATCACCTTCATCGCTGTAGCCAAATAACAATTTCTGCGCGGCGACCGAGCCTGAGGAATATACATATAAATCAATCCCCTGCGACTTCCACTTTTCCAGCGCCGGCAGAACATCGGGGTACAGATGGCCGGTAAAGTCGCCGTTCAGGTAGCCATCGCGCCAGATAATCCCCTGCAGCGCCTTCAGCGCGGTGGATTTGCGATCCTCCTGCATAAAGGCAAACAGCGTCTCGATAAGCTCGGCGGTGCTGGCGGCGGGGGCGGCGATTTCGTGACGCAGGTTATCGAGGATCGTCTTGACCGGCTCAGCGTACTGCTGGGCGGTCACGAAGCCTGCTAACCGTTCACGGGCGTACGGAAACAGAATGTTGTGTACGAAGCGAATGTCGCTGGTGGTACCTTCAATATCGGTCACGATGGCGCGGATCATGGTTTCTCCAGAGTGGGCGTTACGCCGCATTGACGGTGGCGGCAGACGGTAGCCGGCCAGACCTCATTATTTATACACGGCATTGCGCAAACCGCAGCGTGGCTTTTTGCATAACGGCGCATATAGACGTCTAAGCGTCTCGATTGCCAAATATTAACATCGTGTTATAGTGGCTTCAACAACAGCATTACAATCGGTAATAACAAAATGAGCAATAAGCCACTGATTCCTGAGAGTAAACTCCCTTCACTGGGCACCACTATTTTTAGCCAGATGAGCGCGCTGGCGCAGCAGCATCAGGCGATAAATCTTTCACAGGGCTTCCCGGATTTTGACGGGCCGCGCTACCTGCAGGAGCGGCTGGCTTTTCATGTCGCCCAGGGTGCCAACCAGTACGCCCCGATGACCGGCGTGCCGGCGCTGCGTGAAGCCATCGCCGATAAAACCGCCGAGCTTTACGGCTACCGACCGGATGCCGACAGCGATGTGACCGTGACGGCGGGCGCCACCGAGGCCCTGTATGCGGCCATTACCGCCCTGGTGCGCGCCGGGGATGAGGTTATCTGCTTTGACCCGAGCTACGACAGCTATGCCCCGGCGGTTGAGCTTTCCGGCGGCGTGCTGAAGCGCATTGCCCTGCAGCCGCCGCATTTTCGCGTGGACTGGCAGCAGTTTGCCGCTGCGCTGAGCGAGCGTACCCGGCTGGTGATCCTCAATACCCCGCATAACCCGTCGGCGACGGTCTGGCAGCGCGAGGATTTCGCCGCGCTGTGGCAGGCGATTGCCGAGCGTGAGATTTACGTGGTCAGCGATGAGGTTTACGAGCATATCTGCTTTGCGGCGCAGGGACACGCCAGCGTGCTGGCCCATCCGCAGCTGCGCGAGCGAGCGGTGGCGGTCTCTTCGTTTGGGAAAACCTTCCATATGACCGGCTGGAAGGTCGGCTACTGCGTCGCCCCGGCGGCAATCAGCGCCGAGCTGCGCAAAGTGCATCAGTATCTGACGTTCTCGGTGAATACGCCGGCGCAGCTGGCTATCGCCGATATGCTGCGCCACGAGCCGGAGCACTATCGCCAGCTGCCCGAGTTTTACCAGCAGCGCCGCGACCTGTTTATCGAGGCCCTGCGCGCCAGTCGCCTCGAGATATTACCCTGCGAGGGCACCTACTTCCTGCTGGCAGACTACAGCGCGGTTTCCGATCTCGACGACGTCAGCTTTTGCCGCTGGCTGACGACGGAAATCGGCGTGGCGGCGATCCCGCTGTCGGTATTCTGCGCCGATCCGTTCCCGCACCGCCTGATTCGGCTGTGCTTTGCCAAGCAGCCGGCAACGCTGCTGGCCGCCGCAGAGCGTCTGCGCCAGCTGTAGCGCGCGAAAGTCATGTCGCTGAGAGAATTAACGATCGCCGGGCGTGATAGGCCGATCGTTAATTCTCGCCTATTACCGCTTTCGCTATTTTAATTTCTGGTGAGTGGTTGGCAGATATTCATGTGGCCGATAATTAACGGCGGCCGCTATTATGTCAACGCCGCCTTTTCAATCAGCGAAGCTAAAACCGGGTGGGCCATCTGCACTCGATTATAAATCATATGAATCATCGCCCGGGGAATATCCGCCGGCGCAGGAAGCACTTTCAGCCGGTGATCAAATAGCGGTGGGCCTGACGCGACTTTGGGAATAAAACCGATGAAATCTGTCTGACTAATAATATTGAGGATGGCAATGTGTGAGTCGCTGCTGAAGGCGATATTCCGCTCGGGGAACAGTTTTTCAAGCCGGTAGTCAACCGCCTGCATTCCGGCTTCTTTGGTCAGATAGTCGGTAAAGCGCTCGCGGGCAATGGCTTTCGCAGAGGTGAGGTCGGCTATGCGCGGATGATTCTGCCGGCAGACCAGCACCATCTCTATTTCCGCAAACGGCAGGCACAGGGTAGTGGGAGTGGCAAGCGGCGAGAGGCTAAAAATCAGGTCGGCTTTGCGGTAGGCGAGCAGGCTCTCCGCCGACTCCGAGGCGAGCTGAAGGTCGTGGTGCTCCACCTGCAGGTTGGGATCGCCGTAGAGCGCGCTGATAAGCGTTGCCGAGCAGGGCGAGAGGAAAAACTGCGGGCTGTAAATAACAAAGCGTTTACTCAGCTCGGCGCCGTGGACGATATTAATCGTCTGCTCCAGCTGGTTGAGGTTTTGCTCGAGATGGCGATGAAGGTTCACTGCCAGAGTGGTGGGGCTCATCCCTTTACCGGAGCGGATAAACAGCGGATCGTTGAGCTGATTGCGCAGGCGCTGCAGCGACTGGCTGACGGCTGAAGGGGTAATAAATAAGGTTCCCGCGGCCTGGCTAATACTTAAATGCTGATAGATACATTCAAAAATAACCAGTAGGTTAAGATCGAACTTTTTAAGTTCGTAAAGTTTAGCCATGGCTAGCATCCTGTCCGTTGCTGTGTCCGGTGCGAATTATTATTTTTATTCCATTTGTTTATTATATTTAATTTGCGCGGTAATTGATGGGCTGAATTGTTTAAGGCCGGGTTTATGGGTGACTCTGAATGTATATGACCAAAAGTGATTTAGCCAGACCCTTTTTTGGCGAATAGTCTGGCTATGCGAAATATGACGGGACGCTTTATTTTTCGCCCATCATTACCTGCAGCTTATCCGCTTCCGGCAGGCCGACAACCTGCTGCAGCATATTTTCTTTATTCATATAGTAAATAGCCGGCGTGGCGTTCGCCCCCAGCTGGTCCATCAGCTGCTGGTTCTGGTTGAGGGTGCGTAGTTTCTCCTCGGGGAGGTTCGCCGGGATCGCAATTTTCATTTTCCCGGCCGATTTTTCGTAATCGTGCCAGGTTTGTGCCGGATCGCGGCTGGCGAGAATGGCGGCGGCCACCGGCGTACTCTCCGGTTTGATAACCCCGACCAGCAGCGTGCGAATCTGCACTTTCCCCGACTCTACCCAGGGCCGGGCCTGCTGCCAGAACTGCTTGCAGTACGGGCAGAAGGGGTCGGCGAAGACGTAGAGAATAATCGGCGCCTCTTTTTTCCCGTCAAGCAGCCAGCTGGCGGCCTCCATCTGCTTCCACATCTTCTGGCCTGCCGGCGTATAGAGCTCCTTCTGGAACAGCTGTTCGCTGAGGTTGGTGCCGTTTTCGTCATACATGTAGCCGGAGATGGCATGCTTGCCGTCGGGGGTGAGATAGATAGCGACGCCCATATCCTGATATTTACCCAGCCAGCCTTTCACTCCGCCCGGCGCTTCGAAGGGTTTAATGATGGTAATACCCTGTTTTTCTATCGCTTTTACGGGGGCAGGGAGATCTTCTGCATAGCTGCATAAGGGTAAAAGACTCAGGAAAAGCAGACGTTTTAACATGATTATTCCTTGTAAAATCAATGTAGAAGGTACAGAAGATGATGGAACCTATCGCAGCTATAGGCAAGACCTGCGCCCGGACAGATTGCCCTTTGCTGAGGCGGATGGTGTAATCGCCCATGCTGTTACATTAAGGTAATGTAGAGCGCAACGCATAGCCAGCCTGCCTGGCCCTGAATCTACCCTCGGGTATTTCAGGTAATAGGGCCGCCTGAAAGGGCGGCCTTTTTACTTTATCGGCCTGGCGAGTACCGCCGATTGCGCGACTTGTCCCGACGGGTTCACAAAGTTGTCTTGTTGCGGTTGTTAGATATTGCTTATTGATTTGATAATGCAAACGCATTGGTCGGGTCAGGAAAAATTCGTTACCTTAGACCTCAACGAAAACACGGAGGAAGTATAGATGTCCTTAATTAACACTAAAATCAAACCTTTCAAAAACCAGGCGTTCAAAAACGGTGAATTCATCGAAGTAACCGAGAAAGACACCGAAGGCCGCTGGAGCGTTTTCTTCTTCTATCCGGCTGACTTCACTTTCGTATGCCCGACTGAACTGGGTGACGTTGCTGACCACTACGAAGAGCTGCAGAAGCTGGGCGTAGACGTCTACTCTGTCTCCACCGACACCCACTTTACTCACAAAGCATGGCACAGCAGCTCTGACACCATCGCTAAAATCAAGTATGCGATGATTGGTGACCCGACTGGCGCCCTGACCCGTAACTTCGAAAACATGCGTGAAGACGAAGGCCTGGCCGACCGCGGCACCTTTATCGTTGACCCGCAGGGCATCATTCAGGCTATCGAAGTTACCGCTGAAGGTATCGGCCGCGATGCGTCTGACCTGCTGCGTAAAGTGAAAGCGGCTCAGTACGTTGCTTCCCACCCAGGCGAAGTTTGCCCGGCGAAATGGAAAGAAGGCGATGCGACTCTGGCTCCGTCCCTGGACCTGGTCGGCAAAATCTAAAATTTCCATGTCTTTCACGCCATGGCGGCGTTGGCGTCACCTGCTCACCCCGGTCACTTACTTCTGTAAGCTCCCGGGGGTTCCCAGGCTAGCCGCCTTGCCCTGACGCGAAATCCAGGGGAAATTGATATCGAACAACGGGTGTTTTATTACGCCCGTTTTTCTTCCAAACCCCATGATGCAAGCCGCATTCAGGCAGCCGCGAGGCCGCTTGCATGATGACGTTTTAAGAGAGGGATAACGAGATGCTCGAAGCAAACATGAAAACCCAGCTCAAGGCCTATCTTGAGAAACTGACCAAACCTGTTGAGCTGATTGCGACGCTGGACGACAGCGCTAAATCTGCAGAAATCAAAGAACTGCTGGCAGAAATCGCTGAGCTGTCTGAGAAAGTGACGTTTAAAGAAGACAACACGCTCGCCGTGCGCAAACCGTCTTTCCTGATTACGAATCCAGGTTCTACCCAGGGGCCGCGCTTTGCCGGCTCTCCGCTGGGGCACGAGTTTACCTCTCTGGTTCTGGCGCTGCTGTGGACCGGCGGCCATCCGTCGAAAGAGGCCCAGGCCCTGCTGGAACAGATCCGCGACCTCGACGGTGATTTTGAGTTTGAAACCTACTACTCGCTCACCTGCCATAACTGCCCGGACGTGGTGCAGGCGCTGAACCTGATGGCGGTGCTGAACCCGCGTATTAAGCATACGGCGATTGACGGCGGGACGTTCCAGAATGAGATTACCGATCGTAACGTGATGGGCGTTCCGGCGGTCTTTGTCAACGGCAAGGAGTTTGGCCAGGGGCGCATGACGCTGGCGGAGATCGTCGCGAAAGTTGACACTGGCGCGGAGAAACGTGCCGCGGAAGAGCTGAACAAGCGCGACGCTTACGACGTGCTGATCGTCGGCTCCGGCCCGTCCGGCGCGGCGGCGGCGGTTTACTCGGCGCGTAAAGGGATTCGTACCGGCCTGATGGGCGAACGCTTCGGCGGCCAGGTGCTGGATACCGTGGATATCGAAAACTACATTTCGGTACCGAAAACCGAAGGTCAGAAGCTGGCCGGGGCGCTGAAGGCTCACGTCAATGAATATGATGTGGACGTCATTGACTCCCAGAGCGCGTCGAAACTGGTTCCGGCGGCGGTAGAAGGCGGCCTGCATCAGATTGAAACCGCCTCCGGCGCGGTGCTGAAGGCGCGCAGTATCATCATCGCCACCGGCGCTAAATGGCGTAACATGAACGTGCCGGGTGAAGATCAGTACCGGACGAAAGGGGTGACCTATTGCCCGCACTGCGACGGCCCGCTGTTTAAAGGCAAGCGCGTGGCGGTGATCGGCGGCGGCAACTCCGGCGTCGAGGCGGCAATCGATCTGGCGGGCGTGGTTGAACACGTGACGCTGCTGGAATTCGCCCCCGAAATGAAGGCGGACCAGGTGCTGCAGGACAAAGTACGTAGCCTGAAAAACGTCGACATTATTCTTAACGCACAGACTACGGAAGTGGTCGGTGATGGCAGTAAGGTGACCGGACTGCAGTATCGCGATCGGCTGAGCGGTGATGAGCATCACGTCGAGCTGGCGGGGATCTTCGTACAGATTGGCCTGCTGCCTAATACCACCTGGCTGGAAGGCGCGATTGAGCGTAACCGGATGGGTGAAATTATCATCGATGCGAAGTGCGAAACTAACGTCAAGGGCGTGTTTGCCGCGGGCGACTGCACCACCGTACCGTACAAGCAGATTATTATCGCCGCCGGCGAAGGGGCAAAAGCGTCTCTGAGCTCGTTCGATTATCTGATTCGTACCAAAACTGCATAATAAAAGAAAGTAAGACCGACCTGCACAGCAAAGAGGCTACCCTTGGGTAGCCTCTTTTTTTATCGCCTTTCTACACCTTGTCGCAGGCGAAGCGGCGTATCCCGCTTATCGGACAACCATTACCGGAATATGCGCGTGGCGAATAACGCTCGAGGCGTTAGAACCGAGCAGATGGGTGCTGATAGACGGATTGCGTGAGCCAATGACCACCACGTCGGCTTTAATTTCGTTGGCCAGCTCGTTAACCATGTCCCGCACGTTGCCGAAGCGTACGTGCTTTTTAATGCGTGAGGGATCGATGCTGAAGTGCCCGGCCATGGTGGTTAGCCGCGTTTCCGCTTCATGCTGCAGATGCTCTTCAAAGCGGCGCAGGTCGGCGGTGAATCGGCTCATGGTGAAGCTGGATGAGCCTGGCAATACGTGGAGCAGGTGAATAATTCCGTCCTGCTGGGCCAAAAACTCCGCATGGCGGACGGCTTTGTCGCTTAACTCCATCTCAAAAACGTCAACCGGCATAATGATTGTTTTATACATATGCATTCCTCCTTGTTCGACTGTTTCTATATCAACATATTATACAAAGATATTGTGCCATTCAGGTCGCAAAACTGTCAGATCGGGTTCAGGGAGGCGTAAAAGTTTGTCAGGGCGGGGAGGGCAGAAAGAGGATGCGAAGACACCCTCTGGATAAAGCGCAGAACGCCTCAGGCGGCGGGAGAGTTAGCGGTGAAATTCACCCGCGGCTTCCGGCTGGTACAGCAGCTCGAGGACTTCGAGGTGCGCAGAGGCGCCGCCCGGTAATTCCCAGTGAATGGCGCTGCCGACCTTCAGGCCGAGCAGTGCGGCACCGACGGGGGCGAGTACCGAAAGCTGGGTGGCGCTATCGGTGACCTGGGAGGGGAAAACCAGGGTGCGCACGCGCTCTTCGCCGTTGGACAAATCACGGAATCTGACGGTGCTGTTCATGCTGACAACATCATGCGGCATCGCTTCTGGCGCCAGCATTTGCGCGCGATCCAGCTCGTCGTTCAGCGCATCGGCAACCGGAGAACTGGCGAACGCCGGCTGCTCGAGCAGCCTGTCGATGCGTTCGGCATCGAGCTCATTAATGATGATTGTGGGTCTGGTCATTGCATACTCCATGTTATCCAGGAACCTGTCCGTAAAAGAAAACCCTCGCCGAAAATGGCAAGGGTTAATGTCTTCCCATCATACTGAGACTTGTCGGTGGTTTGAAGTGATTAAACGCACATTCAGCAACGATCGCGAAAGGAGCCATATGAAATTTATGCTACTGCCGTCACAGCAGGAAAAATTGTCTTATCCTTTTTAGGCGGTATCAGGCACGTCCCTTCCACTACATGCAGGAGACTCTATGAGCGGTTTTGACAAACTTACTCTTAATGACGGCAGCTATCTGTATTTCAAAGACTGGGGGAGCGGGCAGCCGGTTGTTTTTAGCCACGGCTGGCCGCTAACGGCTGACGCTTTTGAAGACCAGATGCTGTTTCTGGCTGATAACGGGTTTCGGGCGATCGCCCACGATCGCCGCGGCCATGGTCGATCGGCCCAGCCCTGGGACGGCCACAACATGGATACCTATGCTGACGATCTGGCTCAGCTGACGGCGCATCTCAACCTGCGCGATGCGGTGCACGTGGGCCACTCCACCGGCGGTGGCGAGGTGGCGCGCTATATCGGGCGCCACGGGACTGAAAGGGTGGCCAAAGCGGTGCTTATCAGCGCCGTGACGCCGATAATGATCCGCACGGATTTCAACCCGGACGGCGTGCCGAAGGCGGTATTTGACAGCATCAGGGAGGGCGTTATCGAGGACCGCGGCGCGTTCTTCTATGAGCTGACCGCCGCGTTCTATGGCTACAACCGCGACGGGGCCAAAGAGTCAAAAGCGGTACGCGAAGGGTTCGTCGAGCAGGGGCTGCAGGGGTCGATTAAAGCGCTTTATGACTGTATCAAAGCCTTCTCGGAAACCGATCTGCGCGAGGACCTGCGCAAGATGACCATTCCAACCCTGGTTATCCACGGCGATGACGACCAGATCGTGCCTTTCGAAACCTGCGGTAAAGCGGCGGCGCAAATATTGCCTGACGCCAGATTAACCGTCTACAAAGGCGGGTCACACGGGATTTGTACGACCCACAAGCATCAGATTAATCAGGATTTACTGGCGTTTATTCGCGAATGAAGTCCCTGCGGCGGCTGACGCCGCCGCATGATTAGCTGCCGACCTTATCCACCACAAACTGCTTGCCGCAGTTGCCCGGATGGGGCTGGGGCAGGAAGGCATCGGCGGAGAGCGGCGTATTGATGGCCGCGGCCTTGATGGCTATTTGTATTTCGGTTAAATAGGCCGGATTGCCGCTGCAGGTCAGCTTGAAGGCCTTAACGCTCTGTTTCCCCCAGGCCTCGGCGATGGCCGCATCGAAGTCGTCGCGGCTGACGCTCTGTCCGTAGTGCTTCGCGAGGAATGCCCCGATGGCGCTGTGCTTCACCTCGCCGCCGAGGCGGACCATGGTGCCGAAGTAGCTGTCAGGATCGAAGCCAAAACAGACGCCGTGTTTCGCGTACTCGTAGCGCTCAAGGCAGGAGTTGCCGCCGGAGCCGGGCATCACGCCGTTGAGCTTATTGGCCATCTCCAGCGACAGGCCGGTTTCAGCAGCCTGGCATTTCCGCCCGGCTTTGACCTCCGGCATATTGGGGATCGGGCGCGTGGCGCAGCCATAACGCATCCAGCGGCGATCGTCCACGCCGCGAGCGGCGATGGATTTCGGCAGACCCGGCCACAGGCCGTGTACGGTGAGATAATCGGTTTTGTTGGCCATTTCCTGCTGCAGGCGGCACTCTTCCGGTTCGCCGCGGTTGCGGTCATGCATGCTCTGGCAGAAACCGGTTTGCCAGGATAAGGCCAGTACGTAGCGGTCGAAATCGCCGTATTGCGTTGCGGTGAGCGGTTCAGCGCCGACCTGAGTTGCCGTTAGCAAGAGGGCAATGGCGACGAAATCCTTCCTGAACATTTTTATTCCTGATAGTGGATGGTAATGAGTTCCTCGAATTATTAAAGCATAAAAAAGGCGCCTGCTGGCGCCTTTTCACGTTTATTGAACGGTGGTTCCGGGCACCAGAATTTCGGTGGCGATAATCACCACCAGCAGGCCGACAAGAACCGGTACCGAGGTCCGCTTCACCACCTCAAACGGCGAGATTTTTGCCATCCCGGCCACGGCAACCACCACGCCCGATACCGGGGAAATGGTCCGGCCGAGGTTGGATGCCTGCAGCATCGGGATCGACAGATAGGCCGGGTTAATACCCGACGAGTGCGCCAGCTTGGGGATCATCTCAACGAAGGCGTAAAACGGGGCGTTGCCCGAACCGGTCGTCATGGCAGCCAGCATCGTCAGCACCACCAGCACCAGCATCAGAATGATGCTGGCGGAGCCAAACGAGGTCGCAATCGAAATCAGGCTATTGATAAAGCCGATGGTGCTCAGTCCCTGGGCAAACACGCCGGCGGCGACCAGCAGCATGACCACGCCGGCAAAGGCGTCGGCCATCCCGCGATAGGCGGCTTCCAGCCCGCTGAAGACATTTTTGGTGTTAAAGCCGCGGCAGAATTCCAGCACCGCCGCCAGCAGCATGCACATCACCAGGATGGCAATAATATGCAGCTCCGGGCCCCATTTTCCGTCGAAGATCAGCACGCCGATAATGGGCGTGAAGGGCAGAATGGCATAGAAGGAGGGGGCGGTGGTGGTTATCTCGTTCACGTCGAGCATTTCGTGGGAGACGTTCTCTTTCTTATCCAGATAGCGCTGCCAGAAAAAGTGGGCAATCGCCATGGCGACAATCGCCGCGATGGAGATCGGCAGCGTGGTCTTAAAGGCAAAATCGATGAGCGGCATTTCGGCGGCCTTCGCCGCGAGAACGACATCGCCGGAGGTCGGGGAGAGGATAATGGCCGCCGGGGAGGCGCAAATGGCCGCCGCCGCGCCGCGGCTGATCCCAACGTTGACCATCACCGGGAACAGCGTTGCCATCAGCAGGACGCCGAGTCCGGTCGCCGAAGAGACGGCCAGCGACATCAGGCAGGCGACAAAATAGGCGGCGATCATCAGCAGGTAGGGAGAGTTAATGTAGCGCAGGGGCTTTGAGGCCAGTTTGACCACCATATCGTTGGCGCCGATATGCGTCATGTAGGTGGCAAATCCGCAGAGCATCATGATCATCATGCCGAGGTCGCCGCCGCGGCTCATCAGCAGAATTTTGATGTATTCGATGATGTCGGTCGCGGAATAGCCGGTGCTTTTCGCCTCGCCGGGTAAAATTTTATGTCCCATCAGCGCGCTGACGATAAGCAGCGTCAGACCGCCAACAAAGAGCACGCCGGTGGCGGAATACCCTTTGATGATATAGCGGGCGACGCCCACAATGACCACGACCCCAATAAGGATCTCAACTAGCGTAAGCATTATTTTACCCCTGAACCATTAACCCAAAGAATCTGCTGATAAATATGATTGTACAAAAATTAAGAGAGGGAATGTGCCGAATAAATCGACGAAACATGCTGATGCAAATCAATAAACCGATGAGAATTACCCAATCAGCGGCCGGCGCGCGGGCGCTATCACAAAGTCGACAGGCAGGGTTGTTGCGATTTCGTGGGCGGTAAATCAAGACTTTGCCTTATTTCGTTAAGGTTATATTAAGATTATATTTGCTACTTTATTCCGCTTTAAAATCGATATTGGTAATTGAGAAGTGTTTAGACTACGTTATGTTGTACTGTTTTTGCTCAGTTTTTCCGGGCTGCTGCTCTCCAGCGGGATAGCAAATGCGTCATTCAGCTCGACGATTCGCGATGGCTATAACACCTTAAGCGATAACGTTGCTGAGACCTGGCAGGAGCCAGAACACTACGACCTGTATGTTCCCGCGATCACCTGGCACGCCCGTTTTGCCTATGACAAAGAAAAGACCGATGAGTATAACGAGCGTCCCTGGGGGGCCGGTTTCGGCGTGTCGCGCTGGGATGATAAAGGTAACTGGCACGGCCTCTACCTGATGGCGTTTAAGGACTCATTTAACAAGTGGGAACCTATCGCGGGCTACGGCTGGGAGAAAACCTGGCGTCCGCTGGCCGACGATAACTTTCATCTTGGGCTCGGCTATACGCTCGGGGTAACCGCGCGCGATAACTGGAACTATATTCCGCTGCCGGTGGTACTGCCGATGGCGTCTATCGGTTACGGCCCGGCGACGTTCCAGATGACCTACATCCCCGGTACCTATAACAACGGTAACGTTTACTTTGCCTGGGCCCGCTTTCAGTTTTAATCCGCAATAGCTTAGTGATAAAAGAGCTGAGCAGTATGTTATGTGGAAAAACAATAACTAAAGCGCAACCACTAAAAAAGATAGCGACTTTTGTCACTTTTTAGCAAAGTTCGACTGGACAAAAGGCACCACAATTGATGTACTGGATCGCGACACAGTATCAGTGTCTTTTTTTCATATAAAGGTAATTTTGATGTCTAAGATTAAAGGTAACGTTAAGTGGTTTAATGAGTCCAAAGGATTCGGTTTCATTACTCCGGAAGATGGCAGCAAAGATGTATTCGTACATTTCTCTGCAATCCAGTCCAACGGTTTCAAAACTCTGGCTGAAGGTCAGCGTGTAGAGTTCGAAATCACTAACGGTGCCAAAGGCCCTTCTGCTGCAAACGTAAACGCTATCTAAGCAACGCGTCAGTAGAATATAAAAACCCGCGCTTAGCGGGTTTTTTTTTGCCTGTTTTTAACGGCTGGCGGTATGCGAAAAGAGCCAGAACGCCGCCGCCGTCATGGCGAATGAGCCCAGCAGGTTGACCAGAATATTGAGCAGGGCCCAGCTGAAGCGCCCCTGCTGCAGCAGAAACACCACTTCCGCTGAGAAGGTGGAGAAGGTCGTCAGTCCGCCGCAAAAGCCGGTGGTGATGAGCAGCTTCCACATCGGGTCGATATCGCTCAGACGGTTAAACCAGGCCAGGCCGGCGCCAATGATAAATGCCCCCAGCAGGTTGGCCGTTAGCGTGCCAATCGGAATGGCATGGTGCAGGGGGTTAAACTTCATTCCCAGCCACCAGCGCAATACGCTGCCGGTGCCGCCGCCAACAAAAACGGCTAAAAGTAGTTGTGACACTCTCATTCCCTGCTATTTGGTTAATACTGGGGAATGAGTGTAGCGCGCAAAATGCGTCGCTGGCTATGAATTCGCGAACGGGAGATTAAGATGCTGGTTGCTGCTGGACAATTTGCCGTCACCCCTGACTGGCGGGCGAATGCGCAGACCTGCGTAGCGCTGATGGCCCAGGCCGCTGAGCAGGGCGCGTCGCTGCTGGTGCTGCCCGAGGCGCTGCTGGCGCGCGACGATAGCGACCCGGATCTCTCGGTTAAATCGGCGCAGGAGATAGATGGCGGCTTCCTGGGGCGACTGCGCGAGGAGAGCCGTAATAACGGCTTAACCACCGTGCTGACGATTCACGTGCCTTCCGGCGAGGGACGCGCGGCTAATACGCTGGTGGCGATACGCCGCGGCGAGGTTATCGCACAATACCAGAAGCTACACTTATACGATGCGTTTAATATACAGGAGTCACGGCGCGTTGATGCCGGCCTGCAGATCCCGGCGCTGATTGACGTCGACGGGGTTCGGGTTGGCCTGATGACCTGCTATGATTTGCGCTTCCCGGAGCTGGCGTTAAGCCTTGCGCTGAGCGGCGCCGAGATCCTCGTTCTCCCCACCGCGTGGGTGAGAGGGCCGATGAAGGAGCATCACTGGGCGACGCTGCTGGCCGCCCGCGCGCTGGACACGACCTGCTATATCGTGGCGGCAGGAGAGTGCGGCAACCGTAATATCGGCCAGAGCCGAATTATCGATCCCCTCGGCACGACGCTGGCCGGCGCGGCGGATCGGCCGCAGATGATTTTTGCCGACGTTTCCGTGGATTATCTACGCCAGGTGCGCGAGCGCTTACCGGTGCTGCAGAACCGCCGCTTTGCGCCACCGCAATTATTGTGACGTTTTTTTAAACAGAGCTTGATTCACCTTGTTACAGATTGCTATTGTGTCCGCGCGTCAAATAGCCGTTAATTGTTCGCGTGTATGATGGCGTATTCGCAGATTGTTTTAGAGAAGAAGGTTAGCTATGGGTGAGATTAGTATTACCAAACTGCTGGTTGTCGCAGCACTGATTATTTTAGTGTTTGGTACCAAAAAACTACGTACGCTGGGTGGAGACCTGGGTTCGGCTATCAAAGGCTTTAAGAAGGCCATGAACGACGACGACGATAGCGCGAAGAAAACCAGTGCGGAAGAAGAAACTCCGGCACAGAAGCTCTCTCATAAAGAGTAATTAAACGCCTGCTCCCCGACAGCGGGAGCAGGCTGCCGGCAGGCTATCGGCCTGCACGGATAAGAGGCCGCAGCGATTATCGTTGCGGCCTCTTTTTGTATCCTGCAAGGTCATTGGCAAAAAAAATGCAACCGACTGTAACCGCGCCGGCGGATTTATTGGGGGTAAAAGATGAGGTAGCGCAAGGAGAGCTGACCGCCGCACGCGGGAAACGCGCAGCGGTCGAGGGCGGCGTGAACTACTTCACTTCCATCCCTTTGGCCTGCAGGTCGGCATGATAGGACGAGCGGACGAACGGGCCACAGGCGGCATGGGTGAAGCCCATAGCCATCGCTTCGGCTTTCATCTCTTCGAACTCATCCGGGCTAACGTAGCGCTGTACCGGCAGGTGGTGACGGCTCGGCTGCAGGTACTGACCGAGGGTCAGCATCGTCACGCCGTGGCGACGCAAATCGCGCATAACTTCGACGATTTCAGCGTTGGTTTCACCGAGGCCGACCATCAGACCCGATTTGGTTGGGATCTCCGGATGCGCTTCTTTGAAGCTTTCAAGCAGCTTTAACGACCAGTTGTAATCGGCGCCCGGGCGTACCTGGCGATAGAGACGCGGCACGTTTTCCAGGTTGTGGTTAAAGACGTCCGGCGGCGTAACCTTGAGGATATCCAGCGCGCGATCCATACGGCCGCGGAAGTCCGGAACCAGGGTTTCAATCTTAATCGACGGGCTTTTCTCACGGATGGCGCTGATGCAGTCGGCGAAATGCTGAGCACCGCCGTCGCGAAGGTCATCGCGGTCGACGGAGGTGACAACGACGTACTTCAGGCCCATGTCGGCGATGGTTTGCGCGAGCTTCTGCGGTTCATTAGCATCCGGCGTCACCGGACGACCGTGGGCGACATCACAGAACGGGCAGCGGCGGGTGCAGATAGCACCGAGGATCATAAAGGTTGCCGTTCCGTGGTTGAAGCATTCCGCAAGATTCGGGCAAGAAGCTTCTTCGCACACGGAGTGCAAACCGTTCTTACGCATCGCTGCTTTGATACCCTGGATACGGGACGAGTCAGCCGGAAGTTTGATTTTCATCCATTCCGGTTTTCTGAGCAGAGCTTCACGCTCAGTTGCCACGTTTTTCACCGGGATAAGGGCCATTTTATCGGCGTCGCGGTATTTAACACCGCGTTCCATCACAATGGGTTTACTCATAGCGTGCGTGTTCCAGTTGCGAGTACGAAGGAAAACGAATTAATTCAAGTAAATGTTGTATTTATCAACTATTTTTGAATCAAGGATAGGCAGTATACCATTGATACGGGACAGAAAGCAGCCTGCCTGTTCGGCAAATTGTAAAATAGTTGTTGTTTTATGCTTTCCCTCACGTGCGGTATGGCTTAAAAAGCCTGACGAACCGCCTCAATCACCTCATTGAGCAGCGGTTCCTGGGCGCTGAGCTTGTTGTAATGCAGCGAAATGTCGATGGTTTCATCGGCGAGAGGCGGGTAGTCCAGCGCCGCCAGCGGCCAGGTTTTGGCCAACAGCGAAAACATCCGGTTCGGCATCAGCCCAAGCATATCGCTGGCGCTCACCAGCGCGGCCTGAGTTAACAGGTTGTAGCTGCTAAAGCCGCAGCGCCGCTCCCCTAGCTGCTCCTGCAGCCGACGGTGCAGCGCCGGATAGCGCTGGCCCTCGGGCAGCAGCAGGGCAAACTCGTACTGACGAAGATGCTCTTCGCTGTGCGGCATAGCCAGCGCCGGATGCGCCTCGCGGCAGTACATCATCACCCGATCCTGGAACAGAACGTGGTGCACGATCGACTGGCCGCTGTGCGCGTAGCTGTCGATCAGCAGATCCACCTGGCGCTGGTTAAGCTGGCTGGGGGCATCGGTAATGGCGATATTGTGCAGCAGCACCTGCGGGAAGCGAGGCTTCAGCGCCTGCGCAATCGTCGGCATGACCAGCGCGCCGACGGTGGGCGAGGTGGCGATGGTGATGACCCGCTGCTGATGCGGGCTGCCGGTTAAATCCAGCGCGCTGAGGAAGGCTTCCATTCCCTGACTGATATACTGATGGAGGTGCGTCGCGTAGGCGGTTGGCGTCACGCCCTGGCCCTTGCGAATAAACAGCGGGTCGGGAAAAAGCGCGCGGAGCTTGTTAATCGACTGGCTAATAGCCGAGGGGGTGATATTCAGCACCTTAGCCGCATTCACGATACCCTTGTGGACGTACACGGCTTCGAAAATCGTCAGTAAATTGAGGTCAATATTACGCAGAATGCGGAATACCTGGCGATCGTGGCGATCGTCGAGCCGTTCGGTGAGTTCCGGTTGCGGATGATTTTTTTCCACTCTGCGCCTCCTGTCATAGCGAATAGCGCAAGTATAGCGGTCAGCGACGCCGCCGTTTGTAGCAATTAATTGCAAATAGAATGGCTTAACGAAAGCCTGGCGCAAAAACGGCGCCCCGGGAAGCCGGGACGCCCGAATTTACTCTGCGGAAATGAACTCGTGCGGCGGGTTGTCGAGCAGCGCCAGCAGGTTGGCAACCAGCCGTGGTGCGACAATTTGCGGCGCCGCTTCGGGCTGCCACTGGCGCATTTGCGCCATCTCCATTCCGGCGTAGCCGCAGGGATTAATCCGCAGGAACGGCGAAAGGTCCATCGCGATATTGAGCGCCAGGCCGTGGAACGAGCACCCTTTGCGAATGCGCAGGCCCAGCGAGCAGATCTTTTGCTCACCGACGTAAACGCCGGGCGCATCGGCGCGCGGGTGCGACTCAATAGCATACTCCGCCAGAGTGTTGACCACGGCCTGCTCCAGGAGCGTCACCAGCTCGCGTACGCCAAGCTTGCGGCGTTTGAGATTGAGCAGGACGTACATCACCTGCTGCCCCGGTCCGTGGTAGGTCACCTGGCCGCCGCGATCGCTTTGAATGACCGGAATATCGCCCGCCAGCAGAACGTGCTCCGCTTTTCCCGCCTGGCCCTGGGTAAAGACCGGATGATGTTCAACCAGCCAGATTTCATCGAGGGTTGTTTCATCGCGCGAGTCGGTAAAGTCGTGCATTGCCTGCGAGACAGGGGCGTAAGGTTGCAGGCCGAGTTGGCGAATGAGGATTTTATTGTGCTGCAAAACAACGTCTCCGCACAGAGAAGTGATTTAAGGCAGCGAGTATATCACAGCGGGGAAGGGGATGACCCGGCGCGAGGCCGGGTAGCAGAATGGGTTACAGCACCATCCGGACGATCTCAATATTACCCAGCTCTTCGTACAGGGTTTCTACCTGCTCGATATGGGTGGCGTTGATGGTGATAGAAACCGAGTGGTAGTTACCTTTGCTGCTCGGCTTTACCTGCGGAGAGTAATCACCAGGCGCATGGCGCTGTACCACTTCCACCACCTGATCAACCAGCTCAGGCAACGCCTGCCCCATTACTTTGTAAGTAAATGGAGTAGGGAATTCAAGCAGTTCGTTAAGTTTGGTTTTCATGTCAGCTCCGGTGTTACGACAAAAAATAATAACTCCCACAAGATGCGGGAGTTATCAGGTTACTTTGATAGTTAGTATATGGGGATGTAAATCACACTTTCAAGCGTTCGATTTTTAACCAAACCAGTGGTGGAACATTAACTTAATGTAATCAATCATTTTGCCGAAGAAATTACCTTCCGGGATCTCCTGCAGCACCACCAGCGGGCGCTGATCGATAGTTTTGCCGTCCAGCTGGAAGTTAATGGTGCCGACAACCTGGTTTTTCTGCAGCGGTGCGTGCAGTTCGGTATTGTTCAGTACGTAGCTGGCCTTCAGATCTTTCATGCGGCCGCGCGGAATGGTCAGATACACGTCTTTATCGACGCCCAGCGATGCGCGATCGCTATCGCCAAACCAGGCCGGCTCGGAGGAGAACTCTTTGCCCGCTTTCAGCGGATTGACGGTTTCAAAGAAGCGGAAGCCCCAGGTCAGCAGCTTTTTGCTTTCGGATTCACGACCTTTATAGGTGCGACCCCCCATCACGGCGGAGATCAGGCGCATCTGGCCTTCGGTTGCCGAGGCGACAAGGTTATAGCCCGCTTTATCCGTGTGGCCGGTTTTGATGCCGTCGACGTTGAGGCTGTTATCCCACAGCAGCCCGTTACGGTTGAGCTGGCGGATGCCGTTAAAGGTGAACTCTTTTTCTTTGTAGATGGTGTATTCGTTTGGCACGTCGCGGATCAGCGCCTGGCCAATCAGCGCCATATCGCGCGCGGAGCTGTACTGACCTTCGGCATCCAGGCCATGAACGGTCTGGAAGTGGCTGTTTTTCAGGCCAAGGGCGTTGACGTAGCTGTTCATCAAGCTGACGAAAGCGTCCTGGCTACCGGCAACGAAGTCCGCCATCGCGACGCAGGCGTCGTTGCCTGACTGCAGGTTGATACCGCGAATCAGCTGAGAAACCGGCACCTGCATTCCTGGCTTGAGGAACATCAGGGAGGAGCCTTTAAATACCGGGTTACCGGTTGCCCATGCGTCGTTGCCCACGGTGACCAGATCGGACTCTTTGAATTTACCCGCTTTCATGGCCTGACCAATGACGTAGCTGGTCATCATTTTGGTCAGACTCGCCGGGTCGCGGCGGGAATCGGCGTTATTTTCCGCCAGCACTTTGCCTGAATTGTAATCGATAAGTACCCAGGATTCGGCGTCAATCTGCGGCGCGCCTGGGATCATGGTTTTAAGATTCAGGTCATCGGCGTGGGCTGCGGAGGAGAGCGCGGCAACGGAGAGGGCCGTAACGAGTAAACGTGCGGTGAAAGAGATCTTCATGGTCTGAACAACGGCATCCGTGATGGAGTTAAAAAAGTGCCTTACTATAACAAATGCTCTGCGGACCGGCATCCGACATTGCGCATGACTTTGTTAACGATTTTGTCATGCCCAATGCGATGCGGACGGCGGTCCGACGCGTTTAGTTGGCGTGAGTAATAAATGACTGCAGCTGAGCTTCGCTCTGCAGGCGCTGCTGAACGGTGCTGGCCTGTGACTTGCTGGCGAACGGGCCCAGCTGAATACGCCACACCGCGCCGTTTTGCACCACGCGGCCGGGAACGGAGAACTGCTGGCTCAGGCGCTGCTGGTACTGCTGAGCGCGGGCCTGGTCGCTAACGGCGCCAACCTGTACCACATAGTCACCGCTGGCAGCAGCGCTGGTCGAGGTCGAGGTAGAAGCGGCGGCAACCGCAACCGCAGTCGTCGCAGCGGCGGCTGGCGCAACGCTGCCCTGGATGGATCCCGGCGCGGTGACCGGCGCGGTTGATGCGGCGGCCTGAGCGACGGGTTCACTGCCCTCCAGCACGCCGTTATTCAACGGCGTCGGGGCACCGAGGAAGCCGCTGCTGTTGACCGGCGCGCCGACGCTATCGTCGGATTTCAGCGTTGAGTTACTGATGGCGCGCACGTCGGTTTGCACCGGCTGATCGGTTGCGGCGCCGGTACCGCCGTCCAGATCCGGACGCGCCGGCAAGGCATAGGTTTGTTTCGCCACGGTGGTACAGGCCATTCCCGGACCCGAGAGCGAGCCGTCCTGCGCGACGATAATAGGATCGATGCGTACTTTGGTATTATTCGAGGTGTTCAGCCGGTCGGCGGAGGCGCGCGAAAGCGATATCACGCGATCGTTGCCGTACGGGCCGCGATCGTTGATACGCACCACGATCATGCGGCCGTTAGCGACGTTGGTAATACGCGCGTAGCTGGGGATCGGCAGCGTAGGGTGCGCGGCGGTGAGCTGGGTAGGATCAAAGGCCTCACCGGATGCGGTCAGGTTGCTATTGGGCTCAGCATCATAAATCGCCGCCAGGCCAGTCTGGGTAAAATTAGACGGGTCCTGCACGATTTTAAAGCTTTTACCGTCGCGTTCGTAATCCTGATTTGCCGTCGGATTCGGCGCTTCATAGTGCGGATCGGCGCCGCTGATTTCTACGCTTGGGCCATTACAAACCGCCGGCTGCGGTGTGCTGACGGTTTTTTGTTGAACGTCTTCACCCGAACATGCCGCCAGCAGCCCTGCTGCTATGCAGATCCCCAGCCATTGCTTACGCATTGCGAACCCCTTAAACGCTTTTCGACAACATTTTTCTGTGGGTGTGGATCGACATTACGATACCAAACCCGGCCATCAATACGATCAGGGCTGAGCCCCCGTAGCTGACCAGCGGCAACGGTACCCCCACCACTGGCAAAATACCACTCACCATACCAATATTTACGAAGACATAAACGAATAAAATCAACATTAAACCACCGGCCATTACCCGGCCAAAGGTGGTTTGCGCCTGGGCGGCGATCCACAGCCCGCGCATAATGAGCAGGATATAGAGCGCCAGCAGAACCAGCACGCCAATCAGCCCAAGCTCTTCGGCCAGTACCGCGAAGATAAAGTCGGTGTGGCGCTCCGGCAGAAACTCCAGCTGCGATTGGGTGCCGTGTAGCCAGCCTTTCCCGCGCAGCCCGCCGGAGCCAATAGCAATTTTAGACTGGATAATGTGATAGCCGGCGCCCAGCGGGTCAGTTTCCGGATCGAGCAGCATCATAACGCGCTGACGCTGGTAGTCGTGCATCAGGAAAAACCACAGAATCGGGATAAACGCCGCGACCAGCACCACCGCTACGCCGATCAGGCGCCAGCTCAGCCCGGAAAGGAACAGCACAAACAGGCCGGACAGGGCGATAAGAATTGAGGTCCCAAGGTCAGGCTGCGCCGCAACCAGCAGGGTCGGCAGGAAAATCAGCACCAGCGCAATGGCGGTATTTTTCAGCGAGGGCGGGCAGACGTCGCGGTTAATAAAGCGCGCCACCATCAGCGGAACGGCGATTTTAGCAATTTCCGAGGGCTGGAAACGGACGATGCCGAGATCCAGCCAGCGCTGGGCGCCTTTCGAGATAGCGCCGAAGGCATCCACCGCCACCAGTAAAATAATACAGAATATATAGAGATAGGGCGCCCAGCCTTCATACACGCGCGGCGGGATTTGCGCCATGACGATCATAATCACGATACCCATCGCGATCTGGCCAATTTTACGTTCCATCATCCCGATATCCTGGCCGCTCGCGCTCCAGATAACCAGCGCGCTATAGGTCAGCAGCGCCAGCAGTATCAGCACCATGGTGGGATCGAGATGGATTTTATCCCACAGCGATTTTTTGTTTGGATTATCGGTCATTATTGATCCTCCCCCGCCGTCACCGCCGGATTTTCACTCGGCAGATTCGTATTGTTATCACCCAGCATAATGTGATCGAGAATCTGGCGCATAATCGTCCCGACCGCCGGGCCTGCGCCGCCGTTTTCGAGAATGATCGCCACGGCAACCTGGGGGTTGTTGTAAGGCGCAAACGCCGTCATGAGTTTGTGGTCACGCAGGCGCTCAGCGATTCTGTGCGCGTTATAGGTTTCATTGGCCTTCAGGCCGAATACCTGTGCCGTACCGGATTTCGCCGCGATTTTATAAGGCGCGCTGGCGAAGTACTTATGCGCGGTACCGTTGCCGCGGTTGGCCACGCCGAACATTCCGTCTTTGGCTATCTCCCAGAAGCCGGAGTGAATATCGCCCACCGGCGGCTCGTGCGGCTGAACCCAGGGTACCTGCTTGCCGTCTTCGACGGTGCTTTGCAGCAGATGGGGCACTTTTACCACGCCGTCGTTAATCAGGATCATCAGCGCCTTGTTCATTTGAATCGGCGTTGCGGTCCAGTAGCCCTGGCCGATACCGACCGGAATGGTGTCCCCCTGATACCAGGGCTTTTTAAAGCGCTTCAGCTTCCATTCACGGGTGGGCATATTCCCGGAGCGCTCTTCCGAAAGATCGATGCCGGTATAGTGGCCATAGCCGAATTTATTCATCCATTCCGACAGGCGGTCGATGCCCATATCATAGGCAACCTGATAGAAATAGGTATCCGCAGACTCTTCCAGCGCTTTGGTCACGTTCAGGTGACCGTGGCCCCATTTTTTCCAGTCGCGATAGCGTTTATCTGAACCGGGCAGCTGCCACCAGCCGGGATCGAACAGGCTGGTATTGCGGGTGATGACGTTGGCGCTCAGCGCCGAGACGGCAACGTAAGGTTTCACCGTCGAGGCCGGCGGATAGACCCCCTGCGTGGCGCGGTTGACCAGCGGCGTATTCGGATCGTTGAGCAGCCCGGAGTAGTCCTTGCTGGAGATCCCGTCGACGAACAGGTTTGGATCGTAGCTCGGGGTGGAAACCAGCGCCAGAACGCTGCCGGTGCGCGGGTCGGTAACCACCACCGCGGCGCGGCTGCCGGCCAGCAGCGTTTCAATATACTGCTGCAGCTTGAGATCGAGGGTTAAATAGATATCGCGCCCGGCCTGCGGCGGCACCTCTTTGAGCTGACGAATGACGCGGCCGCGGTTGTTGACCTCGACCTCCTCGTAGCCGGTCTGCCCGTGCAGGACGTCTTCATAGTAGCGTTCGATACCCAGCTTGCCGATATCGTGGGTTGAAGCGTAGTTAGCCAGCTTGCCCTCTTTATCCAGGCGATCGACGTCTTTATCGTTAATTTTTGAGACATAGCCGATAACGTGGGTGAGGGCGGAGTTGTAGGGATAGTAGCGGCGCTTATAGCCTTTCACTTCGACGCCGGGAAAGCGGTACTGATTGACCGCGAAGCGGGCAACCTGCACTTCGGTCAGGTTAACTTTGACCGGAATAGAGGTGAAGCGGTGGGAACGCGAGCGCTCCTTTTTAAAACCGGCAATGTCATCATCCGTGAGATCAATGACGTCACGCAGCGCGTCCAGCGTCTGCTGCACGTTATCGACCTTCTCCGGCATCATTTCCAGCTGATAGATGGTGCGGTTCAGCGCCAGCGGCGTGCCGTTACGGTCATAGATAATGCCGCGGCTTGGCGGGATGGGAACCAGCTTGATGCGGTTTTCGTTCGAGCGCGTCTGGTAGTCCGTGTAACGGACTATCTGCACGTTATAAAGATTGGCAACCAGTATGCCGGTAAGCAGCAAAATCCCCAAAAAAGCGACCAGCGCCCGGCGCACAAACAGCGAGGATTCAGCCGTATAGTCGCGGAAAGAATTCTGTAATTTCATTCGCTGCTTAGTCTACCCTGGTCATCATTATTCACGGTGGTAAGGGTGGTTGGTTGTAATACTCCACGCCCGATACAGGCTCTCCGCAACCAGTACGCGTACCAGCGGGTGAGGCAGGGTCAGGGTGGAGAGCGACCAGCTCTGTTCCGCCGCGGCTTTACACGCCGGAGAAAGCCCCTCCGGGCCGCCGATCAGCAGGCTGACGTCGCGGCCATCTTGCTTCCAGCGCTCCAGCTCACGCGCCACCTGCGGCGTATCCCAGGGTTTCCCCGGAATATCCAGGGTCACGATGCGGTTTTTACCCGCGGCTGCCAGCAGCATCTCCCCCTCTTTTTCGAGGATACGCTTGATATCGGCATTTTTACCGCGCTTACCGGCGGGGATTTCCAACAGCTCGAACGGCATATCTTTTGGAAAACGACGCAGATATTCACTAAAGCCGGTCTGAACCCAGTCCGGCATTTTGGTGCCAACGGCCACCAGCTGCAGCTTCACGCATTAACTCCAGAGTTTTTCCAGCTCGTAAAGACGACGGCTCTCTTCCTGCATGACGTGAACCATGACGTCGCCAAGATCGACAACAATCCAGTCGGCGGCGCTTTCACCTTCTACGCCCAGCGGCAGCATGCCGGCGGCGCGAGACTCTTGTACCACGTGGTCGGCGATGGACATTACGTGGCGCGTAGACGTGCCGGTGCAAATAATCATGCAATCTGTAATGCTGGATTTGCCATGAACGTCAATGGCTACGATGTCCTGACCTTTCAGGTCATCAATTTTGTCGATAACAAAATCCTGGAGTGCTTTACCCTGCAAGAGTTCCCCCTGGGTGAGTGAAGAGTGAAAATAATAAACAGCCTGGCAGTATACCTGAACTCATAAAAAAGTCGGGATAAATGTCTGCTAACCGGCGTTGGAGGCGGCTATCATCCCATCCATCGCCGTTGATTGCATCGCCATTTTTGTAAAACATCTGTATGGCGGATACCTTCAGGCTGCGGAGAATAGCAGCCTGCTCCGACCTGTCAATGGTCTGGACTGAATTCTTCTTCTGCCCGCCAGACGGCCCGGCTATTTAGTACCCGCAGCGTGGCGAAATCTGCGCGCAGATCGAGCATGCTCCACGCGCCGTGTTCGATGGGGAAACGCCACATCGCCGCCGCCGGCATCTCCAGCAGCAGGGCGGTTAACAGGCTAAGCGCTCCCTGATGGCCGACGATGAGCAGATGGTCAAGATGCTGATACTGCGCCAACGCCTCGCTAAATGCCGCTACCCGTCGGGCAAAATTCTGAAAACTTTCGCCGTTGGTGGGCGCCGCGTGCTGCCAGTCCGCGCACCAGGCGGCATAATTTTCCGCATCTTCATGCTGCAAATCCCGATGGTGGCGCATTTCCCAGTCGCCGAAGAACATCTCATTGAGGTCGGGGATAAGCTCGCGGGGGAGCGCCCGATCGCCCAGCAGCAGGTCGGCGGTACGCTGGGTGCGCTCGAGCTCGCTGCAAAGAACGCGGTCAAACGCCACCGCCTGCAGCTGCTGACCAAGCCGGAGGGCCTGAGCTTCGCCGCGTTCGGTGAGGGGAGTGGGCGCGCGTCCGCTGTACAGACCGGCTGCGTTAGCCTGGGTTTCGCCATGACGAACTAACCATAATCTCATGATTATCCTCACTGAGCCGAAAGGGGAGACGCTAAATTACCCGGCAGCGCCGAGGGTTAGCCATAAAGCTTTTGCTGATGAATGTAGTCCAGGACGGTCGCCGGCAGCATATCGGCACAGGATTCGCCGCGTTCAAGGCGCTGGCGAATGAGGGTGGCCGAAATATCAAACCACGGCGTTTCAGCCAGATAGATAGCCCCGGCGGGGCGGCGGTGCAGCTGCTCGACATCGTGGGTTAAATGCTTATCGAGCCACTGCTGGTCCTCCGGGCGCGGCATCACCAGCGGATAGCCCGGACGACGACAGACGATCAGGTGCACGTTATCCAGAATGCTGGCGTAGTTGTGCCAGGTGGGGAAGGTGAGCAAAGAGTCCTGGCCGATGATAAATGAGAGCGATGGCTTTGGCCCCTGCTCCCGGCGCCACTCCTGCAGCGTTTGCGCCGACCAGGACGGCGTCTGGCGCTGCAGCTCGCGATCGTCGAGCACGAACAGCGGCTTATCCGCGATAGCCAGTTCCAGCATATGCCAGCGCTGGGCGCTGGTTGCCTCAGGTTGGGGACGATGCGGCGGCACGTTGTTAGGAACGATAATCACTTTTCCCAGGCCTATCTGATTCGCCAGAATTTCGACCGGTTTGAGGTGACCGTAATGCACCGGATCGAAGGTGCCGCCGTACATTGCCTGAAGCTGAGTCATATCAACCATCGATAAACACGTCCGCCAGCGCTTTGTGGCAGAGCAGTAAAGAAAGGCTCTCTAATTCGGGCCAGATGCTGGTTCCGTAGTCCTGCTTGAAGGTGAGCTCCGCTCGGGTAAGCAGGGTAACGGCCTGACGCAGCTGATCGCTGCCGAGGCGGGTGAGCGCGTCGGTTAACAGCGGCCGGCGGTTTTGCCACACGCGATGCTTATCGAATAACGAGCGCAGCGGCGTATGGGCCGACTGGCGCTTCAGGTTCACCAGCAGCAGCAGCTCTCGCTGCAGCGTGCGTAGAAGGATTGCGGGTTCGCTCCCCTCGAGGCGCAGCTGCTGCAGAATATGCAGCACGCGCTTGCTTTTGCCCGCCAGCAGCGCATCGACCCAGTGATACGGCGTAAAGTGGGCGGCATCGTTAACCGCCTGCTCCACGCGCGGCAGCGTGAGCTTGCCGTCCGGCCACAGCAGTGAGAGCCGCTCCAGCGCCTGCGACAGCGCCAGCAGGTTGCCTTCGTAGCAGTAGCACAGCAGCTGGCTGGCCGCGTCGTCAAGCTGCAGGTTGTTTTGCTTAGCACGCGCGGCGAGCCAGCGCGGCAGCTGGGCATATTCCGGCGTCTGACAGCTTACCTGCACCGCGCGGCTGGCGAGCGCGGTGACCCACGCGGCATTCTCCTGCGCTTTGGTCAACTTATTGCCGCGCACAATCAGCAGCAAATCGTCATGCAGCATGCCGATAAGGGTTGCCAGCTGTTCGTTAATGGCCGCATTGGGGCCATTTTCAGGCAGGATCAGGAGCAGCGTTTGGCGGCTGGAGAACAGGCTCATTGCCTGACTCAGCGAGAAGAGAGCGTGCCAGTCGGTGCTGGCATCAATCGTCGCGGTATGGTGTTCGATAAAGCCCTGAACGGCAGCGGCTTCGCGAATTGCATCCTGACTTTCCTGCAGCAGCAGAGGATCGCTACCCAGCAGTAAATAAGCCGCGCGCAGCCCTTCATTGAGCTGCGCGCGGAGCTGTTCCGGGTACAACCGAATCATCAGTTACCCAGCGTGGTGGAGACGCGACCACCGGAGGTGGAGGATGCGGGGGTCGTAGTGACCGGCTTCTCCTCACCTTTGGTGGCTTCGACATCCGCAACATGAACGCTTGGCAGCTTACGAATCAGCTGCTCTGCCGCTTTGTCGTACATCTCCTGGATAATCATATCCTGCTCGGCATCTTTCGCTAACGCCGCCTGCGGGTTATCGAAGAACGAGCGGTAGACTTTCGTCGTGATCGGATAGATATCATGACCCGGGATCAGCACGCTGGCGTGAACCGTCATCACCATCTGGTACTCAGCGGTACGTCCGTCCTGGAAAATGGAGGCCGTATCTTTCTGAATAGACGATGATTCCAGACGCAGAGAAGGAACATCCTTACGCAGCGTGCTGCCATCGATCAGTTCAACCCCGTTCAGGCGCAGCTGGTTACGCACCGAACGGCTCAGCGGCCCGTTCGGATCGCCCGACTGGAAGATCATGGTTTTCATGGCGGTTGGGACCTGGGTAGTACTGCGCAGGTGCCAGCCGCATCCGGCGGTGATTAACACCGCCAGAGATAACAACAATGTTGCCAGATATCGCACGCTTCCTCCTGCGCTTAGCCAACGACCAGATTGAGCAGTTTGCCCGGAACGTAGATCACTTTACGTACGGTGACGCCGTCGAGATACTTCGCGACCAGGTGTTCCTGACCCGCGCGGGCACGGACCTGATCTTCGGTGGCATCGACCGGTACGGTAATTTTACCACGAACCTTACCATTAACCTGGACGACAACCAGGGTAGTATTTTCAACCATGGCGCTCTCGTCGGCGACCGGCCACGGTGCGCTGTCGATATCGCCTTCGCCGCCCAGCTCCTGCCATAAGGTGAAGCTCGCGTGCGGGGTGAACGGGTTGAGCATACGCACGACCGCCAGCAGCGCTTCACGCATCAGCGCGCGATCCTGCTCGCCTTCCTGCGGAGCTTTCGCCAGCTTGTTCATCAGCTCCATGATCGCCGCGATCGCGGTGTTGAAGGTCTGACGGCGGCCGATATCATCGGTCACTTTCGCGATGGTTTTGTGCACGTCGCGGCGCAGCGCCTGCTGATCTTCGCTCAGGCTGGCAGCGTCGAGGGCAATGGCCGGGCCCTGAGTCGTGTGCTCGTAGACCAGCTTCCAGACGCGCTTCAGGAAGCGGTTTGCCCCTTCAACGCCGGACTCCTGCCATTCGAGAGTCATATCTGCCGGAGAGGCGAACATCATGAACAGACGCACGGTATCCGCGCCGAAGCGCTCAACCATCACCTGCGGGTCGATGCCGTTGTTCTTCGACTTGGACATTTTGCTCATGCCGGTATACACCAGCTCGCGGCCCTGCGGATCGAAGGCTTTAACGATACGGCCTTTCTCGTCGCGCTCGACGGTGGCATCAACCGGGGAGACCCAGTTACGCTCGCCGTTTTCGCCGACGTAGTAGAACGCGTCCGCCAGAACCATCCCCTGACACAGCAGCTGCTTAGCCGGCTCGTCAGAGTTAACCATGCCCGCGTCGCGCATCAGCTTGTGGAAGAAGCGGAAGTACAGCAGGTGCATGATCGCGTGTTCGATGCCGCCGATATAGATATCAACCGGCAGCCAGTAGTTCGCCGCTTCCGGATCCAGCATGCCCTGGTCGTACTGCGGGCAGGTGTAGCGCGCGTAGTACCAGGAGGATTCCATAAAGGTATCAAAGGTGTCGGTTTCACGCAGCGCAGGCTGGCCGTTGACGGTGGTTTTAGCCCACTCAGGGTCGGCCTTAATCGGGCTGGTGATGCCGTCCATGACCACGTCTTCAGGCAGGATAACCGGCAGCTGATCTTCCGGCGTCGGCATGACCGTGCCGTCTTCCAGGGTGACCATCGGGATCGGTGCGCCCCAGTAGCGCTGACGGGATACGCCCCAGTCGCGCAGACGGTAGTTTACCTTACGCTCGCCGACGCCCATCGCCGCCAGCTTGTCGGCGATGGCGTTGAAGCCCGCTTCAAAGCTCAGGCCGCTGAATTCGCCGGAGTTGAACAGCACGCCTTTTTCCGTCAGCGCCTGCTCGGAGAGATCGGGCTCAGAGCCGTCTGCCGCGAGGATAACCGGCTTGATGTTGAGGCCATATTTTGTGGCAAACTCATAGTCGCGCTGGTCGTGGCCTGGAACCGCCATCACCGCGCCGGTACCGTACTCCATCAGCACGAAGTTGGCCGCCCATACCGGAATAGCTTCGCCGGTCAGCGGATGGATGGCTTTAAAGCCGGTGTCGACGCCTTTTTTCTCCATTGTCGCCATTTCAGCTTCTGCGACTTTGGTGTTGCGGCATTCGTCGATAAATGCAGCCAGCGCCGGGTTATTGGCCGCCGCCTGCTGCGCCAGCGGGTGACCCGCGGCTACGGCCAGGTAGGAGCAGCCCATAAAGGTATCAGGACGCGTGGTGTAGACGGTCAGCTTGTCGGCGTAGTCGTTGACGTTGAAGGAGATTTCGACCCCTTCAGAACGGCCAATCCAGTTGCGCTGCATGGTCTTGACGGTATCCGGCCAGTGATCCAGATTATCCAGATCTCTCAGCAGCTCGTCGGCGTAGGCGGTAATTTTGATAAACCACTGCGGGATCTCTTTACGCTCAACCTTGGTATCGCAGCGCCAGCAGCAGCCGTCGATAACCTGTTCGTTGGCGAGCACGGTCTGATCGTTAGGGCACCAGTTCACCGCGGAGGTTTTCTTGTATACCAGGCCTTTTTTATACAGTTCGGTGAAGAACTTCTGCTCCCAGCGGTAGTATTCCGGGGTGCAGGTCGCCACTTCACGGCTCCAGTCGTAGCCGAAGCCCAGCTTTTTCAGCTGGTTTTTCATGTAGGCGATGTTGTCATAGGTCCACGGCGCTGGCGCCGTATTGTTTTTCACCGCCGCGCCTTCTGCAGGCAGGCCGAACGCATCCCAGCCGATAGGCTGCAGGACGTTTTTACCGAGCATACGCTGGTAGCGGGCAATCACATCGCCGATGGTGTAGTTACGCACGTGGCCCATGTGTAGTCGGCCAGAAGGATAAGGTAGCATCGACAGGCAGTAGTACTTCTCTTTGCTCTCGTCTTCAGTGACTTCAAATGTACGATTATCGTCCCAGTGAAGCTGGACTTTCGATTCTATCTCTTCCGGGCGGTATTGCTCTTGCATGGCAGCCAGTGGTCCTGTTTTCAATACAGCTACAAATGTAGCCAATGGATGTGTTATCTCAGATCGGCATAGCATAGCCCAAACGCCCACGTCAAAACAGCCTTTCGCACATTAACATCGGCAAAAGCGGCGCAGAATATTTAGCGACTCTGTGGCCTGAATGGCAAAGCAACCGACAGATAACGTCTATTATTAGAATAAGTTAACCACACAGGAGGCGAAATGATGAACAAGGTTGCTCAATTCTACCGCGAGCTGGTGTCAACGCTCAGCGAACGGTTACGCAGTGGAGAGCGTGATATAGACGCGCTGGTGGAGCAGGCGCGGGTGAGAATCAGCCAGTCCGGTGAGTTAACGCATCGCGAAGTTGAGACGCTGACTAAGGCGGTAAGGCGCGATCTGGAAGAGTTCGCCCGCAGCTACGAAGAGAGCCATGATGAGCTAACGGACAGCGTATTCATGCGGGTTATAAAGGAGAGCCTGTGGCAGGAGCTGGCCGATATTACCGATAAAACCCAGCTGGAGTGGCGCGAGGTGTTTCAGGACCTGAATCACCACGGCGTGTACCAGAGCGGCGAGGTCGTCGGGCTGGGCAATCTGGTGTGCGAGAAGTGCCACCACCATCTGGCGGTTTACACCCCGGACGTGCTGCCGCGCTGCCCGAAGTGCGGCCACGATCAGTTCCAGCGTCGGCCGTTTGAACCTTGATATTCCGCGTGAGTATCGCCGTAAACAGCGCGCACGAGAGCCCGTGCGCGCCTGACCGTTAGTGGAGGATTTTGGCGAGGAAGTCTTTGGCGCGCTCGGACTGCGGGTTGGCGAAAAATGCTTCCTTGTCAGCATCTTCGACGATCTTCCCTTCATCCATAAAGATAACCCGGTTGGCCACCTTGCGCGCGAAGCCCATTTCGTGGGTGACGACCATCATAGTCATGCCTTCGTTTGCCAGTTCGACCATGACGTCGAGCACTTCGTTGATCATCTCCGGATCCAGCGCCGACGTTGGTTCGTCAAACAGCATGGCAATCGGGTCCATGCACAGCGCGCGGGCGATGGCGACGCGCTGCTGCTGGCCGCCTGAAAGCTGCGCCGGATATTTTTCCGCATGGGCGGAAAGCCCCACGCGCTCCAGCAGCTTCAGGCCCTTGGCGCGGGAAGCGGCTTTATCGCGGTTGAGCACTTTTACCTGCGCCAGCGTCAGGTTGTCGATAATCGACAGATGTGGAAACAGCTCGAAGTGCTGGAAGACCATCCCGACGCGGGAGCGCAGCTTCGCAAGGTTGGTCTTTTTATCGTTCACCCTAGTGCCGTCAACGGTTATCTCGCCCTGTTGAATCGGCTCGAGGCCGTTAACGGTTTTAATCAGCGTTGATTTTCCCGAGCCGGACGGCCCGCAAACCACCACCACTTCGCCTTTTTTCACTTCCGTGGAGCAGTCGGTCAGCACCTGAAAGTGACCATACCATTTTGAAACGTTTTTCAGGGTAATCATTACACAGTCCTTTTCTTCAACCAGCTGACCAACAGCGATGCGCTGAGACTAATTGCAAAATAAACGGCACCTGCGAACAGGATCATTTCGACCTGGGTTCCGTCACGCTCGCCGATAGTGGACGCGGTGCGGAAGAAATCTGCCAGGCTCAGAACATAGACCAGCGAGGTATCCTGGAACAGGACGATCCCCTGGGTTAACAGCAGCGGCACCATCGCGCGAAAGGCCTGCGGCAGGATAATCAGCTTCATCGACTGCCAGTGGGTCATCCCCAGCGCCAGCGCGGCGCTGGACTGGCCGCGGGAGATACTCTGGATACCGGCGCGGATAATTTCCGAATAGTACGCCGCTTCAAACATGGAGAACGCAATCATGGCCGAGATAAGCCGGATATCGGTCTTCGGCGACAGGCCGAGCACGTTCTGTAAAAAGCCGGGCACAATCAGATAAAACCACAGCAGCACCATCACCAGCGGGATGGAGCGGAACACGTTGACGTAGGTTTTGGCAAACCACGCCAGCGGTAAAAAGCTCGACAGACGCATGACCGCCAGCAGGGTGCCCCAGACGATACCGATAACGATGGCGATAACGGTGATTTTCAGGGTGATAACCAGTCCCGCCAGCAGATACGGCATGGATGGAACGATAGAACTCCAGTCAAAATCATACATAGTTATTTGCCCCCCAAATTGCCCGGCAGGCGAACTTTGCGCTCAACCACATACATAATCAGCATAATCACCGCGTTAATGAACACATAGGCGAGGGTAATGGCGGTAAACGACTCCCAGGCGTGGGCGGAGTAGTCCAGCAGCTTGCCCGCCTGCGCCGCCATGTCCGCCAGCCCGATGGTGGAGGCAATGGCCGAGTTTTTTACCAGGTTCATCATTTCCGACGTCATCGGTGGGACGATAACCCGATAGGCGTTGGGCAGCAGAACGTAGCGGTAGGTTTGCGGTAGGGTGAGGCCCATTGCCAGCCCGGCATTTTTCTGCCCGCGCGGCAGCGACTGGATCGCCGCACGTACCTGCTCACACACGCGTGCGGCGGTAAACAGCCCGAGGCAGAGCATGGAGGAGATAAAGAACTGAATATTGGGATCCAGCTCGGATTTAAACCACATGCCGATATTTTCCGGCAGCAGCTCCGGCACCACCAGGTACCAGGTAAAGAACTGCACGATCAGCGGAACGTTACGGAACAGTTCGACGTAGCAGGTGCCGATGCTGGAGAGCAGTCGATTCGGGGCGGTACGTAAAATACCGAATAGCGAGCCGACGAGAAAAGCGATGATCCAGGCGGTAACCGACAGAGCGACGGTGACCTGAAAGCCGCTCCATAGCCAGCCCAGATAGGTGGTATTGCCGAACGGGGCCTGTTGCAGGAATATCCCCCAGTTCCAGTCTATTGACATAAATGACTCCTGGAAAAAAAAGGGTAGCAGCGCTACCCTCGAAGATCCTTGCCCAGCGTACTTCGGTGTTCGCGGCGGCTGGGGAACGACCAGCCACCGTATAGTCTGTCCGTGCTGTGACAACAATCGGGAGGGCAGGATTTCCCGCCCCTTGTTCTTTTAATTAGTTAAGAGCCTTGTCATTCGGTGATTTGAACAGCGCCTTCATATCTTCAGAGAGTTCGAAGTTCATATTCAGGTTCTTCGGCGGGATGGGGTTTTTGAACCACTTGTCGAACCATTTTGCCGCTTCGCCAGAGGTCTGCGCTTTGGCAACGGTGTCGTCTACCAGGGTTTTGAACTGCGGGTCATCTTTACGCAGCATACAGCCGTAGGCTTCTTTGGACTGCGGCGTGCCGATGATTTCCCAGTTGTCCGGCTTCTTAGCCTTGGCACGTTCGCCGGCCAGCAGCGCGTCATCCATCATAAAGGCCACCGCGCGGCCGCTTTCCAGAGTACGGAAGGAGTCGCCGTGATCTTTAGCGCTGATGATGCGCATATTCATTTTTTTCTCGTCGTTCAGCTTGTGCAGCAGAATTTCTGAGGTGGTCCCGGAAGTCACCACCACGGCTTTATCTTTCAGGTCAGCAAAGTCTTTGATCGCGCCGCCTTTTTTAGCCAGCAGGCGGGTGCCGACAACAAAAATGGTGTCAGAGAAAGCCGCCTGTTTCTGCCGCTCCAGGTTGTTGGTGGTGGAGCCGCATTCGAAATCGTAGGTGCCGTTTTGCAGCAGCGGAATACGGTTCTGCGAGGTGACAGGAATCAGTTTTACCTGCAGGTCAGGTTTGTTCAGATTCTTCTTGATAGCATCGACGATGGCGTTGGAGTAATCCTGCGAGTAGCCGACGACCTGCTGCTGGTTATCGTAGTAGGAGAACGGTACGGATGATTCACGATGGCCAACCACGATTACGCCGTTTTTGGCAATTTTATCCAGAGTGCTCTGGCCTGTAGCCGGTGCGGCATCTTCCGCGTGCGCCAGGCCGGCGGTCATACCCATGACCAGCATTGCTGTGGCCAGTTTACGTAATTGCATATCCAACTCCTTATCCGCAGCGCCAGGGACGCCATTGATGCCCATTGTGATTGTGTGTGAGCTTTATTATCGCTGCCGCCTTTAAGTGCAGCGTTTGTATGTGTTTGTTAGCATTTAGTTTGGCTTAATGTAAAGATTTTGCTGTGATATTGTTTATTTTTGCGAAGTGCTCCGCACCATTTAAAGGCAAAAATCTCTCATTGCACCAAAATAGCGCGCGTTTGGTCTGCCTGTGGTGCAACCCGGTTGGACCAGCAGCCATAGCGGCGCGACGTAGGTATATTAAGCAATGGGCGTGCCAGATTGGGCGGGAAGGGAGAATTCCCCGGTGACGGGCATCACCGGGGCGGGCGGAGAGTATCCGCTAAGCAGGGATTAGCGGCGGCGCTGACGCAGGCTCATCAGCAGGGCGCCAAAGCCAAACAGCGCGGTCAGCGCCCACAGCGGCCAGTTGCCGGTGCGGGCGTACGGCGTTAGGCCCGTCGTCGGAGTGACCTTAGTGGTGAGCACGGCGCGGGTGAACTGCGGGATCATGTCCTGAATTTCACCCCGCGGGCCAATGACGGCGGTAATGCCGTTATTGGTGCTGCGCAGCAGCGGACGCGCCAGCTCCAGCGCGCGCATGCGCGCCATCTGGAAGTGCTGCCACGGGCCTATCGACTTGCCAAACCAGGCGTCGTTGGAGATGGTCAGCAGGAAGTCGGTATCCGGGCGGAAATTATCGCGCACCTGCTCGCCGAGGATGATTTCGTAGCAGATAGCGGCCGTTAGCTTCAGGTTATGCGCCACCAGCTGCGGCTGAACGTACGGGCCGCGGCTGAAGGAGGACATCGGCAGATCGAAGAATGGTGCCAGCGGACGCAGAATCGATTCCAGCGGCACAAACTCGCCAAACGGAACCAGATGGTTCTTGTTATAGCGATCCGTGGAGTCGTAGCTGTAAGGGTTATCCTTGCCCAGCGTAATGATGGTGTTGTAGGTGTCGTATCGGTTCTGCTTGTTCAGTCGGGCATCGACGATGCCGGTGACCAGCGAACTGTTTTTCGACCGCAGCAGGTCATCCATCATGGTGAGGAAATTCTGCTGATTGATCTCCAGATCCGGAATGGCGGATTCAGGCCAGATAATCAGCTGGGATGAGCCCATATGCGGCTGGGTCAGATCCATATAGGTCTTCAGCGTGTTGAACAGCTGCTTTTCATCCCACTTCAGGGCCTGCGGAATATCCCCCTGCACCAGCGACACTTCGGTCGCGCGCTCGGGCAGCAGCTGATACCACTGGATGTAGCGCAGCGGGAAGGGCAGGGCGAAGAGCACCGCGGCGATAATCAGCGGTTTCCAGCGACGCTCGACGGCGGCCAGCACCAGCAGACCGCTGACGACCATCAGCAGGAAGTTAATCGCCTCGACGCCCGCGATCGGGGCTAAGCCCTTCAGCGGACCGTCAATCTGGCTGTAGCCGAACTGCAGCCACGGGAAGCCGGTCAGCACCCAGCCGCGCAGAAACTCGGTGATTTGCCAGACTACCGGCGCGGCGATGGCGACGCGCAGCCAGCTGGTTTTAGGCCACAGGCGTGAGAGCAGGCCGGCGAACAGGCCGGTGTACAGCGACATATACGCTGCCAGCAGCACCACGAGGAATACGTTGACCGGGCCAGGCATGCCGCCAAACTGCGCGATGCTGACGTAAACCCAGTTAATCCCCGAGCCGAACAGCCCCATGCCCCAGAAGAAACCAATCCAGGCGCTCTGCAAAGGACGACGGTTAAGGGTTAAGCCCTGCAGGCCGATGAGCGAAATAATCGCCGCGGGCCAGATGTCATAAGGAGAAAAAGCCAGCGTTCCGCTGGCTCCGAATAATAGCGCCAGCAGCAGACGTACGCGCTGGCGTTCGAGAAGAGAGGCAAATACCATTTAGGTTAATCGTCCCGTGTGATTAGTCTTCCAGCTTCGGCTGCGGTGCGTCGTCAGGAAGTTTGACATGTACCTGGATAATACGTCGGCTATCAGCCATTGCGACCTTGAATTGGTAACCATCAATGTCGATAGACTCGCCGCGAGCCGGCAGATGGCCAAAGGCCTGCATCACCAGTCCGCCAATGGTATCAACTTCTTCATCGCTGAAGTGGGTGCCGTAGGCTTCGTTGAAGTCTTCAATCGAGGCCAGCGCGCGGACCGTCCAGGTGTGGCGGCTCAGCTGACGAAAATCGATATCTTCTTCTTCATCGTATTCGTCTTCGATTTCACCGACGATAAGCTCAAGGATGTCTTCAATGGTCACCAGACCGGAGACGCCGCCAAACTCATCGATAACGATAGCCATATGATAACGCTGGGAGCGGAACTCTTTCAGCATGCGGTCAACCCGCTTGCTTTCAGGCACGACAACCGCCGGGCGTAACACTTGTTCCATGCTGAAGGCTTCGGAATTGCTGCGCATAAACGGCAGCAGATCTTTGGCCATCAGAATCCCTTCGATGTGATCTTTGTCTTCGCTGATCACCGGGAAACGCGAGTGGGCGGATTCGATGATGACATCGAGGCACTCGTCCAGAGTCTGGTTGCGTTTCAGGGTAATCATCTGCGAGCGGGGGATCATAATGTCGCGGACGCGCTGGTCGGCGATATCCATTACCCCTTCGAGCATATCGCGCGTATCTTCGTCGATAAGGTCGTTTTGCCCGGAATCACGGATCAGCGCCAGCAGTTCATCACGGTTTTTGGGTTCTCCGTGAAAGAGCTGGCTGAGTAACAGGGAGAAGAATCCCTTTTTGCTGTTTACTGTGTCACTACTGTGTGAGTTGTCGTCGCTCATGGCGTCGTGTGGGTTCTCATGTTAGTTAAATCGTCGCCCGTCGCGCGTGTACTCAGCGCCCGGCATAGCGGCCAGTCGCCGGCAAAGCCGGCGGCAGGTTATTCCTTCTCGGCAATGTACGGATCCTCATAGCCCAGAGCAAGCATTATCTCTGTTTCGAGGCTTTCCATCTCTTCCGCTTCTTCATCAACGATGTGGTCATAGCCCAGCAGGTGCAGGCTGCCGTGAATAACCATATGCGCCCAGTGCGCTTCCAGCGGTTTTTCCTGCTCTTTCGCTTCCTGCTCAACCACCTGGCGGCAGATGATCAAATCACCGAGCAGCGGCAGCTCGATGCCCGGCGGGGCTTCGAAGGGGAATGACAGCACGTTAGTCGGCTTATCCTTGCCGCGATAGGTCAGATTTAGCTCGTGGCTCTCGGCTTCGTCTACCAGGCGAACGGTCACTTCCGACTCTTCCTGGAACTGAGGGATCACGGCATCCAGCCAGCGCTGAAACTGTGCTTCATCCGGCAACCCACCGTTCTCTTCGCAAGCCAGCTGTAAATCGAGAATAACCTGACTCATTTTTGCTCCTGTTCCTGGGCTTCGCGTTTGCGCTCGGCGGCCAGTTCTGCTTTACGTTTTTGATCCGCCTCTTCCCACGCCTCATAGGCGTTAACGATGCGGGCCACCACCGGGTGGCGCACGACGTCTTCGCTATTGAAGAAGTTGAAGCTGATTTCATCGACTTCCGCCAGCACTTCGATAGCGTGACGCAGGCCAGATTTGGTGCTGCGCGGCAGGTCAATCTGGGTGACGTCGCCGGTTATCACCGCTTTAGAGTTAAAACCGATACGGGTCAGGAACATCTTCATCTGCTCGATGGTGGTGTTCTGGCTCTCATCGAGAATGATAAAGGCGTCGTTCAGCGTTCGGCCGCGCATATAGGCCAGCGGCGCGACTTCAATCACGTTGCGCTCGATCAGCTTCTCAACTTTCTCAAAGCCCATCATTTCGAACAGCGCGTCGTACAGCGGGCGCAGGTAGGGATCGACCTTCTGGCTCAGATCCCCCGGCAGGAAGCCCAGCTTCTCACCGGCCTCAACGGCGGGGCGGGTCAGCAGAATACGGCGCACGTCCTGACGCTCCAGGGCATCGACCGCGGCGGCAACCGCCAGATAGGTTTTCCCGGTGCCGGCAGGGCCGACCCCGAAGGTGATATCGTGGTCGAGGATGTTGGCGACGTACTGCGCCTGGTTTGGCGTGCGGGGCTTAATCACGCCGCGCTTGGTCTTGATATTAATGGCCTTGCCGTACTCCGGGACGCTCTCGGCGCTCTGCTCGAGCACGCGGGCCTCTTTGATGGCAAGGTGAATCTGCTCCGGCTCGATATCGTTAATCTGCCCGCGCATGGGGGCGGTATCGACGTACAGGCTGCGCAGAATATCCGCCGCCGCGTTGACGCATATTGGGCGTCCGGTCAGCTTAAAGTGATTGTCACGGCGGTTGATTTCGATGCCCAACCGGCGCTCAAGCTGTTTGATGTTGTCGTCAAACGGGCCGCACAGCCCAAGCAGGCGTGCGTTGTCCGCTGGTTCCAGGGTGATTTCGCGAGTTTCTGTGTTCAAGCTGTTCCTCTTATCTGCGTTTTGCCGGGAGATAAACGGGTATAGCCGCCATCTTGCAGGCGATACCCCGGCGGGTAAGGAAATTATTCACGTCACGGGAATATGGCGCAAGCATTGCTATGAATATTGGGTCCGGCAGAGGAAATACAAGGCCTGCCGGAGCCGGCAGGCCTGAACGGATTAAGGCTGATAAAGCGTGGCGCCCGAATCGTTTTCTTTGCGGGTCCGCGCGATAACGGATTGCGGTGATTCCACAATGCGCAGGCCCATCTCCTCTTCGGTACGCACGATTTTTCCGCGCAGCGAGTTGGTGTAGACGTCGACGATCTCGACGTCGACAAACTTGCCGACCATATCCGGCGTCCCTTCGAAGTTGACGACCCGGTTATTTTCGGTGCGCCCGGTGAGCTCCATAATGCTCTTGCGGGAGGTGCCTTCGACCAGAATACGCTGGGTGGTGCCGAGCATCCGGCGGCTCCAGGCCATCGCCTGCTGGTTGATGCGCTCCTGCAGAATATAGAGGCGCTGTTTCTTATCTTTTTCCGGGACGTCGTCGACCATATCCGCCGCCGGCGTGCCCGGGCGCGCGGAGAATACAAAGCTGTAGCTGACGTCGAGATTCACGTCGGCAATCAGCTTCATGGTCTTCTCGAAATCATCGTTGGTTTCACCGGGGAAGCCGACGATAAAGTCGGAGCTTATCTGGATATTTGGCCGCGCTTCGTACAGCTTGCGCACGATGCCTTTATATTCCAGCGCCGTGTGGGTGCGCCCCATCAGGTTCAGCACGCGGTCAGAGCCGCTCTGTACCGGCAGATGCAGGAAGCTTACCAGCTCCGGGGTGTCGCGATAGACGTCAATAATGTCATCGGTAAATTCAATCGGGTGGCTGGTGGTGAAGCGAATGCGGTCGATCCCGTCGATCGCCGCGACCAGACGCAGCAGATCGGCAAAGCTGCCGGTGGTGCCGTCGTAGTTTTCGCCGCGCCAGGCGTTAACGTTCTGCCCCAGCAGGTTGACCTCGCGGACGCCCTGAGCCGCCAGCTGGGCAATCTCGAACAGGATATCGTCCGAAGGACGGCTGACCTCTTCACCGCGGGTATAGGGCACCACGCAGTAGGTACAGTATTTGTTGCAGCCTTCCATAATCGAGACGAACGCGGTTGGCCCGTCGGCGCGGGGTTCCGGCAGGCGGTCAAACTTTTCGATCTCCGGGAAGCTGACGTCAACCACCGGCCGGCGGTTGCCGCGTACCGAGTTAATCATTTCCGGCAGGCGATGGAGCGTCTGCGGGCCAAAAATAATATCGACATAGTGGGCGCGTTGACGGATGAGCTTGCCCTCCTGCGAGGCGACGCAGCCGCCGACGCCGATAATCAGGTTGGGATTTTTTTCTTTCAGTAATTTCCAGCGGCCCAGCTGGTGGAAGACTTTTTCCTGGGCCTTCTCGCGAATTGAGCAGGTATTGAGCAGCAGGACGTCCGCTTCTTCCGCGATTTCAGTGAGCTGATACCCGTGCGTGGCATCCAGCAGATCGGCCATCTTTGATGAATCGTATTCGTTCATCTGACAGCCCCAGGTTTTAATATGGAGTTTTTTTGTCATCGACATGCTCATGCTCAATTATAGATATCCAAAATGACGGGTACAGACGCTCTATGAATTTCGAATTGCAGGCGGCAGGCCCGGGAGGTCCCAGCATCATAGGTCGCTATGCGACTGGGGCGAGCGGGTGCAGCCAGGGCACCTGCAATTTGAAAAACGACGAGTATAGCCAGGATTGCAGGGGGCACATTGTAATGCTTTGGGGGTGCCCTGACCAGCGCGAGCGTAATCACCGCAGGGCGCCTGAAAATCCGGTAAACTGAATGGATTGAGGTTTTAAGGATAATTGCCATGACAACTCACGCAACGGATGTCGCCATTATTGGCGGTGGAATGGTCGGCGGCGCCCTGGCGCTAGGGCTGGCACAGCACGGTTTTACGGTAACGGTCATCGAGAAGGCCGCGCCGGCGGCTTTTGACCCAACGCAGCCGCCGGACGTGCGCATTTCGGCGATCGGCTCTTCTTCCGTCGGGCTGTTAAAAAGCCTCGGCGTCTGGGAGACGATACGCGCGATGCGCGTGCATCCGTATCGGCGGCTGGAGACCTGGGAGTGGGAAGCGGCCCACGTCTCCTTCGACGCCGCGGAGCTGGCGCTCTCTGAGCTGGGTTATATGGTGGAGAATAACGTGCTGCAGCTGGCTCTGTGGCAGGCGCTGGAGGCGCATGAGCAGGTTACGCTGCGGGTTGGCGTTTCGCTGCAGGCGCTGCAGCGCGAATCTGCGCATACGCTATTGCGCCTGAGCGACGGCAGCGAGTGCGCGGCCCGGCTGGTTATTGGCGCCGATGGCGCAAACTCCGAGGTGCGTCGGCTGGCCGGGATTGGCGTACAGGCGTGGCAGTACCAGCAATCCTGCATGTTGATTAGCGTCCAGTGCGCCGACGATCCCGGCGACAGCACCTGGCAACAGTTTACGCCCTCCGGACCGCGCGCGTTTCTGCCGCTGTTCGATCGCTGGGCCTCGCTGGTTTGGTACGACACCCCCGCGCGAATTCGTCAGCTGCAGGGGATGAGCATGGCGCAGCTCCAGCAGGAGATCGGGCGCCACTTTCCGTCGCGCTGCGGTGAGGTCACGCCGCTAAGCGCCGGCGCGTTTCCGCTGACCCGCCGCCACGCGCTGCAGTACGTGCAGCCGGGGCTGGCGCTGGTGGGCGACGCGGCGCACACCATTCATCCACTGGCGGGGCAGGGAGTGAATCTCGGCTATCGCGACGTCGATGCGATGCTGGATGTCTTAACGCGCGCGCGGGATCGCGGTGAGGAGTGGGACAGCCTGCCGGTGCTCAAACGCTATCAGACGCGGCGCAGAACCGATAATTTCATTATGCAGTCGGGGATGGATCTGTTTTACGTTGGCTTCAGCAACGATCTGGCGCCGGTGCGCGCGCTGCGCAATATCGGCCTGATGGCGGCGGCGCGGGCGGGTATTTTAAAGCGTCAGGCGCTGAAGTACGCGCTGGGGCTGTAGCTAAGAGGTTCCCCGGCCCGCGCCAGGCTAAGCCGGGGAGCCGCGTTGGTATGAGCGTGCGCTGAAAGTGGCGGACGACAAAAACAAAAAAGCTCGCCGAAGCGAGCTTTTTTGTTACTAAGTGGCTGGGGTACGAGGATTCGAACCTCGGAATGCTGGTATCAGAAACCAGAGCCTTACCGCTTGGCGATACCCCAACGGGTGCGCTCACAAGTGAACGACTTTTTTAAATTGGCTGGGGTACGAGGATTCGAACCTCGGAATGCTGGTATCAGAAACCAGAGCCTTACCGCTTGGCGATACCCCAACAATTTTTTTGGATTTATCGAACTGAATCAATAATTCCTTTATATGGTGGCTACGACGGGATTCGAACCTGTGACCCCATCATTATGAGTGATGTGCTCTAACCAGCTGAGCTACGTAGCCAAATCTTATCACATTCTTCGATGGCTGGGGTACCTGGATTCGAACCAGGGAATGCCGGTATCAAAAACCGGTGCCTTACCGCTTGGCGATACCCCAATAACCGTCGCGGTGAACCGCTAACCTCGAAGAAATATGGCTGGGGTACCTGGATTCGAACCAGGGAATGCCGGTATCAAAAACCGGTGCCTTACCGCTTGGCGATACCCCATCCGTGCAACGCTTTCGGTGAATGGTGCGGGAGGCGAGACTTGAACTCGCACACCTTGCGGCGCCAGAACCTAAATCTGGTGCGTCTACCAATTTCGCCACTCCCGCAAAAAAAAGATGGTGGCTACGACGGGATTCGAACCTGTGACCCCATCATTATGAGTGATGTGCTCTAACCAGCTGAGCTACGTAGCCATCTTTTTTTTCGCGTTACCTTATCGGCGTTGCGGGGCGCATTATGCGTATTGGGCCTGCGAGCGTCAACCTCTTTTTCAAGGAAAATCGCTGGAATGTGACTGTTTGGTTAGGTTGCGAGCAGCGTGGTGTAATAATCGGCAATTATTGGTTATTTATCGCTTTTAACCCGTAAATAAAGACATAAAAAAACGGACCCCGCGGGGTCCGTTTGTCGTCTGACTCGATTATTTATAGGCCGACTGGTGCACGCCTACCGCGCGTCCTGACGGATCGTTCATGGTTTTGAACGTTTCATCCCATTCGATCGCTTTAGCCGAAGAGCAGGCGACTGACGGGCCACCGGGGACACACTCCGCGGCGCTCGGCAGCGGGAACAGCTCTTCGAAGATTTCACGGTACAGATACGCCTCTTTCGACGACGGCGTGTTGTACGGGAAGCGGAAGGCGGCGGTTTCCAGCTGCTGATCGGAAATCTGCCCGGCCGCCACTTCTTTCAGCGTATCGATCCAGCTGTAGCCAACGCCGTCTGAGAACTGCTCCTTCTGGCGCCACGCCACGCTTGCCGGCAGGTAGGATTCAAAGCATTCGCGCAGGATATGCTTTTCCATTTTGCCGTTGCCGCACATCTTATCCTGCGGGTTGATGCGCATGGCGACGTCGAGGAACTGCTTGTCGAGGAACGGCACGCGGGCTTCGACGCCCCACGCGGACATCGCTTTGTTCGCACGGGCGCAGTCAAACATATGCAGCGCCTGCAGTTTGCGCACGGTTTCTTCATGCAGCTCTTTGGCGTTTGGCGCTTTGTGGAAATAGAGATAGCCGCCAAAGACCTCATCTGAACCTTCGCCTGATAGCACCATTTTGATGCCCATCGCTTTGATTTTACGGGACATCAGGTACATCGGGGTCGACGCACGGATGGTGGTCACGTCGTAAGTTTCGATGTGATAAATCACGTCGCGAATGGCGTCGAGACCTTCCTGCACGGTGAAGTGGATCTCGTGGTGCACGGTGCCCAGATGGTTTGCCACTTCCTGCGCGGCTTTCAGATCCGGCGATCCGACCAGGCCGACGGCAAAGGAGTGCAGCTGCGGCCACCAGGCTTCACTACGCTCCTGATCTTCGACGCGACGGGCGGCAAACTTTTTGGTGATTGCGGAGATGACCGAAGAGTCCAGGCCGCCGGAAAGCAGCACGCCGTAAGGAACGTCGGACATCAGGTGGCTTTTCACCGACTCTTCCAGCGCCTGACGCAGCTCGTTTTTATCGGTCACGTTGTCTTTTACCGCGTCGTAATCAAACCAGTCGCGCTGATAATACTCGCGGATTTCGCCATCTTTGCTCCACAGGTAGCTGCCGGCCGGGAACTCTTTAATGGTGCGGCACACCGGAACCAGCGCCTTCATTTCTGATGCGACGTAGAAGTTACCGTGTTCGTCGTGACCCATATACAGCGGAATGATGCCGATATGGTCGCGGCCGATCAGGTAAGCATCCTGCTCGCTGTCGTACAGCGCGAAGGCAAACATGCCCTGCAGATCGTCAAGGAAGGCCGGGCCTTTTTCCTGATACAGCGCGAGGATGACTTCGCAGTCTGAACCGGTCTGGAAGGCATAGCGGTCGCCGTATTCTGCGCGCAGCGCCTGGTGGTTATAAATTTCGCCGTTCACCGCCAGGGCGTGGGTTTTTTGTTGGTTATACAGCGGCTGAGCGCCGGCGTTAACGTCAACGATAGAGAGACGTTCATGGACCAGAATGGCTTTATCGCTGGCGTAGACGCCGGACCAGTCCGGCCCGCGGTGGCGCATCAGGCGGGAAAGCTCCAGTGCCTTTTTACGCAGTTCTACCGCGTCAGTTTTAATATCCAGTACGCCGAAAATTGAACACATAGCCTTCTCCGTTACCCTGTCGTATTTGATGTTGTGCAGACGTCGTCTTGTTGCGAGGTCTTAGTGCGTGTTTAAGAAAATGCCGCAAAGGAGAGGGCGGTGCAAGGGATTTACGGGGGCAATAGGAAAAAACGCAATTGTGATTGTTGAATATTAAAAAAAGAACATGTTTTGAGCGACTTTATTGATGAATATTCAAAAATAAGCCGCTTTCATTAGATGGCAGCTTTTCATTGCGGGCGAAAAATGAAAAACCACGTCCCGGGACGTGGTTTGGCTTAGAAAATATCGATTTCGGCCACCGACGGATAGATCCACGACGGTCGGAACGGCAGGCTGTCGATGTCGTCAAGCGTCGAGACGCCGGACAGCACGAGGATCGTTTCCAGGCCGGCCTGGAAGCCCGCCAGAATATCGGTACGCAGGTTGTCGCCGACGATGACGGTTTGCTCGGAGTGGGCCTGCATCTTGTTCAGCGCGGAGCGGATAATCCACGGGCTCGGCTTGCCGACGTAAAACGGCTTGCGGCCGGAGATCTTCTCAATCCCCGCGCACAGCGCGCCGCAGGCCGGGTAGAAGCCGCGGCCGTGGGTGTCCGGATTGGTGGCAATAAAGCGCGCGCCGTTTGCTACAAAGAAGGCCGCCTTGTGCATCATCTCCCAGTTAAAGGAGCGGGTCTCGCCGACGATGACAAAATCCGGGTTGACGTCGGTGATGGTGAAGCCCGCCTTATAAAGCTCGTGGATCAGCGCGCCTTCGCCCACCACGTAGGCTTTTTTCCCCTCCTGACGGCGCAGAAAGTCGGCGGTCGCCATGGCTGAGGTGTAAAAGGCGCTATCCGGGACGTCAATGCCCGCCGTGGCGAAGCGGTTGGCCAGGTCCTGGCCGGTCTGAGACGGATAGTTGGTCAACATCACCAGCGGCATCTCTTTTTCGAGAATGCGTTTGATAAATTCAGCAGCGCCCGGTACGGCCACATTGTCGTGCATCAGCACGCCGTCAATATCACAAATTACGTTTTGAATGGTCATGGACAGTCCGACATCGTTGAAGAAAGGCACAAATGGGTGAACAAAAAACAGGCTAACTTTCCAGCAGGCGCTGGAGCAGGATCCCGTTGAGCATCGCGCGTTTCACCAGCGCAAAGGCGCCGATCGCCGAACGATGATCGAGCGTGGATCGCACCACCGGCAGATTTTTGCGAAACGCTTTTAGCGCCTGGGCGTTAATGCAGCCTTCGATGGCCGGGAGTAAAACCTTTTCGGCTTCGGTGATTTCGCCGGCGATCACCACCTTCTGCGGATTGAACAGGTTAATGGCGATGGCAATGGTTTTTCCCAGGTGGCGGCCGACGTGTTCGATAACCTCGCAGGCCAGGGTATCGCCCTTATTGGCGGCTTTGCAGATGGCTTTAATATTGCACTCGTCCACGCTAAGGCGACTCTGGTAGCCCTGTTCCAGCAGATGGCGCACCCGCTGTTCGATGGCCGCATTGGCGGCGACGGTCTCCAGGCAGCCGAAGTTGCCGCAGTGGCAGCGCTCGCCGAGCGGGTCGACCTGAATGTGGCCTATCTCACCCACGTTACCGTTGCGGCCGATAAAAATGCGGCCGTTGGAGATAATTCCCGCCCCTGTGCCGCGGTGGACGCGCACCAAAATAGAGTCTTCGCAGTCCTGACTTGCGCCAAAGTAGTGCTCCGCCAGCGCCAGGCTGCGGATATCATGGCCGACAAAACAGGTCACTTTAAAGCGTTTTTCCAGCGCCTCTACCAGGCCCCAGTTCTCAACCTGAATATGCGGCATGTAGCGAATGACGCCGCTTTCCGGATCGACAAGGCCGGGTAAAATGACCGAGATAGCGATGAGCTCACGGATCTTGCGCTGGCAGCGTTCGCTAAAGGCGGCGATGATGTTCAGCAGCGCGTGCTCGAGGGTTTCCTGCGTGCGTTCCGGCAGCGGGAAGTGCTCTTCTTCCAGCGTCTTGCTGCTTAAATCGTACAGGGTCAGGGTGGCGTCGTGGCGGCCGAGGCGTATGCCAATGGCCTGGAAGCTGCGGGTCTCGGCAATAATGGAGATGGCGCGGCGGCCTCCGGTGGAGGCCTGCTGATCGACTTCTTTGATCAGCCCGCGTTCAATCAGTTGACGCGTGATTTTAGTCACGCTGGCAGGGGCAAGCTGGCTTTGTTCCGCGATCTGAATGCGCGAGATGGGGCCATGCTGGTCAATCAGGCGGTACACGGCCGCGCTGTTCAGCTGTTTTACGAGATCAACGTTACCAATTTGAGCATGTCCGCCTGCTGTCATACTTTTACTTACTCAGTGACGACCTCGTTACCATTAACGATGGTCTTGATGATTTTATAGTCGCGGGTAAAGGCGGTCAGGTTAGCGACCATTCCCGGCGCAATGCTGCCGAGCTGCTTTTCCACGCCAATGGCACGCGCAGGGTAGAGGGTTGCCATACGCAACACTTCTTCCAGCGCGATACCGCAATGTTCAACGAGATTACGCACGCCTTCAATCATGGTCAGCGAAGAACCACTGAGGGTACCGTTTTCATCTACGCACAGTCCGTTACGGTAGTATATTGTTTTACCAGCAAAAATGAACTGCTCAATATTGGCACCCGCCGGCGCAGTGGCATCGGTCACGAGGCACAGCTTGTCGCCCTTCAGGCGCTTCGCATTGCGTACGTTAGCATAATCAACGTGCATACCGTCGACGATAATACCGCAGTAAACGTCCGGCTCGTCAAAAATAGCGCCCGCCAGGCCCGGCTCGCGTCCGGTTATATACGGCATGGCGTTATAAAGATGGGTTGCGAAAGTGATGCCCGCGCGGAAACCGATTTTGGCTTCCTTGAGGGTGGCGTTGGAGTGCCCTGCGGAGACGACAATCCCGGCGTCGACCAGCTGGCGAATCACTTCTGGCCCGACGCGCTCCGGGGCAAGGGTCACCTTGGTGATGACATCGGCATTTTCGCACAGGAACTCCACCAGCGCGGCGTCCGGTTTACGCACGTAGTCCGGGTTGTGGGTCCCTTTTTTGACGATGTTCAGCCACGGGCCTTCAAGATGCAGGCCCAGCGCCTGGTTAGGATATTTTTGCAGGTACTCGCGCATGACGCGCACGCCCTGTTTCATCAGATCGTCGCTGGAGGTGATAAGCGTTGGCAGATAGCTGGTGCAGCCGGAGCGTTCGTTGGCCTTCTGCATGATTTCCAGCGTTTCGACGGTCACCGCATCCGGGCTGTCGTTAAACTGCACGCCGCCGCAGCCGTTCAGCTGGACGTCGATAAAACCGGGGGCGAGAACGGCGCCGTTGACCGAGCGTTGCTCAATCTCGGACGGTAAATCAGCCAGTGAACAGATCCGTTCGATAAGGCCATCAGCGATAACTATCGCATGGTCATCCAGAATTTCATGACCGGTATAGATCCGGCCTTGGGTTAATGCATACATACGACCCCCGGTTTACGCACGCTTTTCTTCAAGCCGGCCTGATGAGCAGACCGTAAACTGGCCGTTTTGCTGCCGGCTGAATGATGGCGTGCATCAAAAAAAAGAAATGTCCCGCGGGGGTAGCCGCAGGACGGGACCAGATTACAGCCCTTTGACGTTTTCGGCTTCTAATTCGTTGAAGTATTTCAGCGTCTTCACTTTCAGTTCCATGGTGGACGGCTCGTCGCAAACCACCACGGCTTTCGGGTGCAGCTGCAGACAGGTAATGGTCCACATGTGGTTGACGTTGCCTTCTACCGCCGCCTGCAGCGCCAGCGCTTTCTGATGGCCCAGCACCAGAATCATCACCTCTTCGGCATCCAGCAGGGTGCCAACGCCCACGGTCAGCGCATATTTCGGCACCAGGTCAACGTCGCCGTCGAAGAAGCGGGAGTTTGCCACGCGGGTGTCATGGGTCAGCGTTTTAATGCGGGTACGGGAAGCCAGAGAAGAAGCCGGCTCGTTGAACGCGATGTGACCGTCGTTACCCACGCCGCCCATAAACAGGTTAATTTTGCCGTAGGAGCGGATTTTCTCTTCATAGCGGCGACATTCTGCATCGATGTCTGGCGCATTACCGTTGAGCAGGTTAATGTTTTCTGCCTGAATATCAACGTGATCAAAGAAGTTGCGGTGCATAAAGCTATGATAGCTCTCCGGATGCTCCTTCGGCAGGCCAACGTACTCATCCATGTTGAAAGTGACAACGTGTTCGAAGCTAACCTGGCCCGCTTTGTGCATCTCAACCAGAGCTTTGTAGGCGGTAAGAGGTGTACCACCGGTAGGCAGACCCAGTACAAACGGACGGTCCGCAGTCGGTTTGAACGCATTGATGCGGTTAACGATGTGGCGAGCAGCCCATTTACCTACTTGTTCAGCTGTTACCAGGGGAATCAGTCTCATTCTTCACCTCTATAGTTAAATTAGAACCTGGCGGATTGGCGCCAGTACTCTATGAAGAGTATTGCAGTAACTACGCCGACCGGCTCAATCCGTGTTGATTTTTTGAATGATAAAATAAGTTTTCGTTGTTAGCCAGTCCAGGGGAGGGGTTAATACGATATTTGGTGATTATAGTCACAAAAAATACGCGTTTAATTTGCGATACGAATTAAATTTTCACACACTTTGCGGGTAAGTTAAAAAACTGACCTTTTTACACAATAAAAAAATGGCTTTGAGTGAGCCTCATCGGGGTCTCATAGGGGGAATAAGATGAATATTTTAGGTTTTTTCCAGCGGCTAGGTAGGGCGTTACAGCTCCCTATCGCCGTGCTGCCCGTCGCAGCGCTGCTGCTGCGATTCGGTCAACCCGATCTGCTTAACGTGCCGTTTATCGCGCAGGCAGGCGGGGCAATCTTTGATAACCTCGCGCTGATTTTTGCGATCGGCGTGGCGTCCAGCTGGTCTAAAGACAGCGCCGGCGCGGCGGCGCTGGCCGGTGCGGTAGGTTATTTCGTATTAACCAAAGCAATGGTCACCATCAACCCAGAAATTAACATGGGCGTGCTGGCGGGGATCATTACCGGTCTGGTTGCCGGTGCCGTCTATAACCGCTGGTCTGGCATCAAGCTGCCTGACTTCCTGAGCTTCTTCGGCGGGAAACGTTTTGTTCCTATCGCGACCGGCTTCTTCTGTCTGGTGCTGGCGGCCATCTTCGGCTACGTCTGGCCTCCGGTACAGCACGCTATTCACGCCGGCGGCGAGTGGATCGTTGCCGAGGGCGCGCTGGGTTCTGGTATCTTCGGTTTCATCAACCGTCTGCTGATCCCAACCGGCCTGCATCAGGTGCTGAATACCATTGCCTGGTTCCAGATCGGTGAGTTCACCAACGCCGCTGGCGCGGTGTTCCACGGCGACATCAACCGCTTCTACGCCGGTGACGGCACCGCGGGGATGTTCATGTCCGGCTTCTTCCCGATCATGATGTTCGGTCTGCCGGGTGCGGCGCTGGCGATGTACTTCGCTGCGCCGAAAGAGCGTCGTCCGATGGTTGGCGGTATGCTGCTGTCCGTGGCTATCACCGCGTTCCTGACCGGTGTGACCGAGCCGCTGGAATTCCTGTTCATGTTCCTGGCTCCGCTGCTGTACCTCCTGCACGCCGTCCTGACCGGCATCAGCCTGTTTGTGGCCACGTCGCTGGGTATCCATGCGGGCTTCTCCTTCTCCGCAGGGGCCATTGACTACGTTCTGATGTACAGCCTGCCGGCAGCCAGCAAAAACGTCTGGATGCTGATTGTCATGGGCGTGGTGTTCTTCTTCATCTACTTCCTGCTGTTCACCGCGGTTATCCGCATGTTCAACCTGAAAACGCCGGGTCGTGAAGATAAAACTGACGACGTGGTGACTTCGGAAGCCAACAGCAACACCGAAGAGGGTTTGACCCAGCTGGCTACGCAGTACATTGCCGCCGTCGGCGGGACTGACAACCTGAAAGCGATTGATGCCTGTATTACCCGTCTGCGTCTGACCGTTGCGGATTCCGCGCGCGTTAACGATGCGGCCTGTAAACGCCTTGGCGCTTCCGGCGTTGTTAAGCTGAACAAACAGACCATCCAGGTTATCGTCGGTGCGAAAGCAGAGTCGGTCGGTGATGAGATGAAAAAAGTGGTTGCGCGCGGCCCGGTAGCCGCCACCGCCGCTGCAACCGACAGCGCACCTGTCGCCGCTGCGGCTGCAAAACCGCAGGCCGTGGCTAACGCCAAAACCATCGCCGCGCTGGTTTCGCCAATTACCGGTGATATCGTGGCGCTGGAGCAGGTTCCGGACGAAGCGTTCGCCAGCAAAGCCGTCGGTGACGGCGTGGCGGTGAAACCGACCGATAAGATAGTGGTCTCCCCGGCTGCGGGTACCATCGTTAAGATCTTCAATACCAACCACGCGTTCTGTCTGGAAACGGAAAACGGCGCGGAAATCGTTGTCCATATGGGCATTGATACCGTCGCGCTGAACGGCCAGGGCTTCAAGCGCCTGGTCGAAGAGGGCGTGGAAGTGAAGGCAGGCCAGCCGATTCTGGAAATGGATCTGGACTTCCTCAACGCGAACGCCCGGTCGATGATTAGCCCGGTAGTCTGCAGCAACAGCGACGATTACAGCGCGCTGGTGATTCAGGCGAGCGGTAAAGTTGTCGCCGGCCAGACGCCACTGTATGAGATTAAAGGCAAGTAGGGCTCCTGAGTAGAGTTTATGCCTGTGCGGCGGGGGGAAACCTCCGCCGCTTTTTTTTGCAGCAAATGACCCCATAATCTCCTTCAGATACGTATTTTCAGTAACTAATAGTTGTCTCCACGTCCTGCTTGTAAGATCATGTCCCGTTATACGTTGTTTACGCTTTGAGGAACCCACGATGAGTGAGGCAGAAGCCCGCCCAACTAACTTTATTCGTCAGATCATCGATGAAGATCTGGCTACTGGTAAGCACACCACCGTTCATACGCGCTTCCCGCCGGAGCCGAACGGTTATCTGCACATTGGCCACGCGAAATCAATTTGCCTGAACTTCGGCATTGCTCAGGATTATCAAGGCCAATGCAACCTGCGCTTCGATGACACCAACCCGGTGAAAGAAGATATCGAATACGTTGAGTCGATTAAAAACGACGTGCAGTGGTTAGGTTTCCACTGGTCCGGGAAAGTTTGCTACTCGTCTGATTATTTCGATCAGCTGCACAGCTACGCCGTTGAGCTGATCACTAAAGGTCTGGCCTACGTTGACGAGCTGTCGGCGGAAGAGATCCGCGAATACCGCGGCTCGCTGAAGGCGCCGGGCAAAAACAGCCCGTACCGCGATCGCAGCGTAGAAGAGAACCTGGCGCTGTTTGAAAAGATGCGCTCCGGTGGTTTTGCCGAAGGTAAAGCCTGCCTGCGTGCGAAAATCGATATGGCCTCGCCGTTTATCGTCATGCGCGATCCGGTGCTGTACCGCATTAAGTTCGCCGATCACCATCAGACCGGCAGCAAGTGGTGCATCTACCCGATGTATGACTTTACCCACTGCATCAGCGATGCGCTGGAAGGTATTACGCACTCTCTGTGTACGCTGGAGTTCCAGGACAACCGTCGCCTGTACGATTGGGTGCTGGATAACATCAGCATCCCGGTTCACCCGCGCCAGTACGAATTCTCGCGCCTGAATCTCGAATATACCGTGATGTCCAAGCGCAAGCTCAACCTGCTGGTGACCGACAAGCACGTTGAGGGCTGGGACGATCCGCGTATGCCGACGATTTCCGGCCTGCGTCGCCGCGGCTATACCGCCGAATCGATTCGCGAATTCTGTAAGCGCATCGGCGTGACCAAACAGGACAACACCATTGAAATGGCGTCGCTGGAATCCTGCATTCGTGAAGATCTCAACGAAAACGCCCCGCGCGCGATGGCCGTTATCGATCCGGTAAAACTGGTTATCGAAAACTATCCGCAGGGCGGCAGTGAAAATGTGACCATGCCGAATCATCCGAGCAAGCCGGAAATGGGCAGCCGCGACGTGCCGTTCAGCGGTGAAATCTGGATCGATCGCGCGGACTTCCGTGAGGAAGCCAACAAGCAGTACAAGCGTCTGGTGCTGGGCAAAGAGGTTCGCCTGCGCAACGCCTACGTGATTAAAGCCGAGCGCGTAGAGAAGGATGCAGAGGGCAATATCACCACCATCTTCTGCACCTATGATGCCGATACGCTGAGCAAAGATCCCGCTGACGGCCGCAAGGTCAAGGGCGTTATCCACTGGGTGAGCGTGGCGCACGCGCTGCCGGTAGAAATTCGCCTGTACGACCGTCTGTTCAGCGTGCCGAATCCGGGCGCCGAAGAGGACTTCCTTGCCGTAATGAACCCTGAATCGCTGGTTATCAAGCACGGCTTTGCCGAGCCGAGCCTGGCGCAGGCGCAGGCCGGTAAGGCGCTGCAGTTCGAGCGTGAAGGCTACTTCTGCCTCGACAGCCGCTATGCTACCGCTGACCATCTGGTGTTCAACCGCACCGTTGGCCTGCGCGATACCTGGGCGAAGATCGGCGCATAACCCCGCGTCCCCGCTTCGTCAGCAAAAACGCCGCCTCCCGCGGCGTTTTTTATTTCCGTCTTTCGCGGCCGAATCTGGTTATTTTCGCGATGCGAATTAATCTTGTTTACAACCTGTAATATATCCCGCCTGGCCCGTCGGCGATTATCGCCTAAAAAACCGCTGTAAGCGTTTTCATTTCCCGTTTTATCCTGATTTTGCAAACACTTCCGTACTAAATCTACGAAATTTAAGGCTGTAACAAAAAGACATAGAATATGTGCGCTTTGTCATAATCTTAAGCTTTGATCGGCGAAAGAGATTGATAATTCGCGTCACGAAAAATAGTCTATCCATAGTGGATTTGCGGACTTTTCCGCACCGCTTTTTAGCAGTCTTATTTATTTTTCGCGGCTTGCCCTTGGCTCCGCGTTTTAAAACGTCAAAGAGGATATGCACATGCGTACGTTTAGTGGCAAACGTAGTACGCTGGCGCTGGCTATTGCCGCCGTCACCGCGATGTCGAGCTGGATCGTTGTTCCGCAGGCCAGCGCAGCAGGTTTTATTGATGATTCCACATTAACCGGCGGTATCTATTACTGGCAGCGTGAGCGCGACCGTAAAGACGTCACCGACGGCGATAAGTACAAAACCAACCTTTCGCATTCAACCTGGAACGCCAACCTGGACTTCCAGTCCGGCTATGCCGCCGATATGTTTGGTATCGACGTGGCGGCCTTTACCGCCATTGAAATGGCGGAAAGCAGTGAAAGCGGCCACCCGAACGAAATTGCCTTCTCCTCAAGAAATAAAGCCTACGACGAAGATTACTCCGGCGATAAGAGCGGGATCAGCCTCTATAAAGCGGCGGCAAAATTTAAGTATGGCCCGACGTGGGCGCGCGCTGGCTACATTCAGCCAACCGGGCAAACGCTGCTGGCTCCGCACTGGAGCTTTATGCCGGGCACTTATCAAGGTGCTGAAGCCGGAGCCAACTTTGATTACGGCGATTCCGGCGCGCTGAGTTTCTCCTATATGTGGACGAACGAATACAAAGCGCCGTGGCACATTGAGATGGATGATTTCTACCAGAACGATAAGAAGACGAAAGTCGATTATCTGCACTCTCTGGGCGCCAAATATGATTTTAAAAACGACCTCGTGCTGGAGGCCGCGTTTGGCCAGGCTCAGGGGTATATCGACCAGTATTTTGCGAAGGCCAGCTACAAATTTGACGTTGCCGGTACCCCGTTAAACACCAGCTATCAGTTCTACGGCACCCGCGATAAGGTCAGCAACGGCGGCGCCAACGATATTTACGACGGCACCGCCTGGCTGCAGGCGCTGACCTTTGGCTACAAGGTTGCCGACGTGCTGGACCTGCGTCTGGAAGGTACCTGGGTTAAGGCCGAGGGCCAGCAGGGCTACTTCCTGCAGCGCATGACCCCAACCTACGCCTCCTCTAACGGCCGCCTGGACGTGTGGTGGGATAACCGCTCCGACTTTAACGCCAACGGCGAAAAGGCCGTGTTCTTCGGCGCGATGTACGACATGAAAAACTGGAATATGCCGGGCTGGGCGTTTGGCGCGTCTTACGTTTACGCATGGGATGCGAAACCGGGCAAAATGGCGACGCCTGACGCGTACTACAACGCGGACAAACGTCTGGAAGAGTCGGCCTATAGCCTCGACGCCATGTATACCGTACAGGACGGCCGGGCAAAAGGAACGCTGTTCAAACTCCACTTCACTCAGTACGACAACCACTCCGACATTCCAAGCTGGAGCGGCGGTTACGGCAACATCTTCCAGGATGAGCGTGACGTGAAGTTTATGGTTATTGCCCCGTTCACTATTTTCTGATGCCGCAGCGGCGGGCGTAAGCCTGCCGCCAGCCTGTGAGGTTGATTATGAAAAAGCTATTGCTCATCGCCATCATGGCATCGGGTCTGGTGGCCTGTGCGCAGTCACCGGCGCCAAAAGAAGACACTAAGTTGAAGGATGCCTACAGCGCCTGCATCAATACGGCAGAAGGGAATCCGGATAAAGTTCAGGCCTGCCAGAGCGTGCTGAACGTTCTTAAAGAGGATAAGCAGCACCAGCAGTTCGCCACTCAGGAAAGCGTGCGGGTGCTGGATTATCAGCAGTGTATCCTGGCAACCCGCACCGGGAACGATCAGGCGGTCAAAGCGCGCTGCGACCAGATCTGGAAAGAGATCCGCAGCAATAATACGACGCAATAAAACGGGTGACAGAGTGAAAGCGGGCGGAGCATTATCTCCGCCCGTTTGCATTTCAAAGTTTGTTTTCCGCCGGTTGATAATGGCGGCTTAGACGAACAAACAGCATCGCCGTGGCGGCGAGCCCACACAGTGCGGCGCACATCAACCACCATCCCGGCGAGCTCTTATCGCCGGTCATCTGCACCAGCGCGGTAGAGATTGCCGGCGTCAGGCCGCCGAAAATGGCGGTGGCGAGGCTAAACGCAAGCGAAAAGCCCACGGTACGCACATACACAGGCATCACCTCGGTGAGTGCGGCAACCATTGCGCCGTTGTACATGCCAAAAAAGAAGGAGAACCAGAGCAGCACCAGCGTCATACGCGTGAAATCCGGCGCGGCGGTAAGCCAGTTCATTACCGGCCACGTGGTGAGCAGAGCAAGTATGGTAATGCCCATCAGCACCGGGCGACGCCCGATGCGATCGGAAATTGCCCCGCCGATCGGTAACCAGATAAAGTTAGAAATGCCAACCAGCATAGTGACAATCAGGCTATCCCGCGCGCTGAGGTGCAAAACCGTTCTTCCGTAGGTTGGGGTATAGACGGTAATAAAATAAAAAGTGGTTGTCGTCATCGCCACCAGCAGGGTGCCGGCGGCGATGATGCGCCAGTTTTTAGCTATAGTGGTAAAAATCTCCCGGGTGTCGGGACTGTGAGTGCGCTGTAAAAAGGCTTCCGTTTCCTGGAGCGAGCGGCGTAAAACAAAAATCAGTGGAATAATCATGCAGCCAATGAAAAATGGGATTCTCCAGCCCCATTCGGAAATCTCATCGTGGCCCAACGTGGCGTTCAGGCCGTAGCCAATCAGCGCGGCAAAGACAATCGCCACCTGCTGGCTGGCGGACTGCCAGCTGGTATAGAAGCCTTTATTTCCCGGCGTGGCGATCTCAGAGAGATAAACGGAAACCCCGCCCAACTCCACGCCAGCAGAGAATCCCTGTAGCAACCGTCCCAGTAAAACTAACGCAGGCGCCAGGATGCCGATGGTTTGATAGCCGGGAACCAGGGCTATCAGCAGCGTGCCGCAGCCCATGATCGCCAGGGTCACCATCAGCCCTTTGCGTCGGCCGATTCTGTCGATGTAGGCGCCCAGCACGATTGCTCCGATGGGACGCATCAAAAAACCGGAGCCAAAAACGGCAAAGGTCAACATCAATGCGGCGAACTCACTCTCCGCCGGGAAGAAGGTCTTCGCGATATAGGTGGCGTAAAAACCGAACAGAAAAAAGTCGAACTGTTCGAGGAAATTACCGCTGGTCACACGCAGTATGGCGCCGAACGTTCCGGCACGCGATGTGGGTTGAGTCATTGGGTTTGCTCTCCATTGTCTTTATCTTGTATTTATAGAGGTAAGAGTGTGCGGGTTAGTCGCCAGCGACCCCCGTTTGCTTTCCGCGACGCTTCTCAATCGCCCACTTGAGTAAAGAAGCACAGCGGTAAAATCCGTGGGCAAATTTTCCGTAAGGGATAGTCAAAAAAAGTGCCATGACCACGCCGAGATGGATGGCGAGCAGAATCCCCATCCACGATGTCTCTCTTCCCGCCAGCAGTCCGAGGCCAGTCAGGCTGGTCAGCAATAACAGCAATATAAATCCGCGATCCATCGGCTTCTGCCGCGAGTCGCCATGCAGCGCCGAGCGTTTTAGATTCAGCCACAGCAGGCCCAGCGGGCCGACAACAAGACCGATGCCGCCCAGCGTGCCGAGGATCACCGGAACGCTGAAAAAGGGGTAGGGTGCTTCCCAACCGGCGAAGTAGTGATATCCCGTCGCCACCAGGGTGGCGGCGAAGCAGAGCATGAAGCCGTAGAAGGTGCAGTGGTGAAAGCGGCGGCGCATTAACGTGAAGGCATCATCAGTTTCGTTACAGCCCTTACCGTGCCCGCCATCAAGATATTTCAGCGTCAGCGCGTTGTGGGAGGCCTCGGCAATCTCTGCGGAGCGCGGCGTGCCGGGAGAGATCTCTCGCCAGAAGCGGATAACGCCCGTCATAAGTAAACCGATCGCCAGAATGAACACCGAACCAAACATCCACGCCAGCAGGCTGTGCGGGAAGATTTGGTAGAAATCACCCGCTAAGGGTGGGTGGAGCAGCGAACCTTTCAGCCCCATCGCGAGGAGTAAAAAGAGAATCAGGCCCAGGACCAGCGCCAGCGTAACGGTCACGCCCGCCCGGCGGTACAGCGCGCCGAAAGCGGCCGGCTGAGCATAGTGTTGATATGTTTCCAGCCGCACTTCTGCCATCGCCTTCGGCACGTTAATCGCAAACTCATGCGGCGACGCGTACTGGCAGGCATGCAGACAGGCACCGCAGTTATGGCACAGGTTTGCCAGATAATTGATATCTGCTTTCCCGAACTCAAGGCGCAGGGTCATCGCCGGGAATACCGCGCAAAAGCCCTCGCAATAGCGGCAGGCATTACAAACCTGCATCACCCGTTCGACTTCCGCTTCCGGTTCGGTGAGAATCTGCGCCTCGATGATTAATTTCTCAAGCGGCTTCATGGTGTGCCTCCTGACGTGCGGCCAGCGCGGCCTGTTCTCCGGCGATACGCCCAAAGGTGGTCCCGATCGACATGCCGACGCCTGCGGTATAGCCCTTACCAAGCACGTTACCTGCCATCATCTCGCCGGCCACAAACAGATTGCGGCTTGGCTGTCCGGCGAAGTGAACCGCCGCATGTTCATTCACTTTCAGCCCCAGATAGGTGAAGGTGATCCCCGGCCTCAGGGCATATCCGTAGTAAGGCGGAGTATCAATAGGCCGCGCCCAGTGAGTTTTTGGCGGCGTCAGGCCTGACGTCGCGCAGTTATCGAGGGTGGTATGATCGAATTGCCCTGGCCGGCAGGCTTGATTGTATTGATTCACCGTGCGGGTAAAGCGCGCGGCATCCAGACCTAGCTGGCGGGCCAGCTCTTCCAGGGTATTAGCCTGCGCCCCTGGGAAAACCGGTGGCATAAAGTGGCCGATGGCTTTACTGTCGATAATGGAAAAACCAATTTGCCCCGGCTGGTGGGCGACAAGACGTCCCCAGATGGCGTAACGCTTCGGCCAGAAATCTTCGCCTTCATCATAAAACCGATCCGCATCACGGTTAACCACCACGCCTAGCGAGACGCAGTCCACGCGGGTACAGATGCCACCGTCATACAGCGGCGCTCTGGCATCAATCGCCACGCAGTGCGACTGAGAAGGATCGCCGATAATATCCGCACCGGCGTCAATCATAAATTTGAGCAGCACCCCCTGATTAAAGCGGGTGCCGCGAATGAGGAAGTTATCGGCAGGCCACTCGCCGCGGTCGTTTTCACCCCAGGCCTCACGGAGCCATTGGCGGTTGGATTCGAAACCTCCGGCAGCAAGCACGCAGGTTTTGGCAGCAATGCGCTCCTCTCCCGCCAGGGCTGCGACAAACCTGCCGTTACGAAGCTCAAGCGCCTGCACCGGCGTATCGTAACGGATTTGCACGCCCAGCCTTTCCGCGCTGCGGTAGTAGGCATTCATCAGGGCCTTGCCTCCACCCATAAAAAAGGCATTGGTGCGCGCCACGTGCAGCGCTCCGGAGAGGGGAGGCTGAAAGTTAACGCCGTGCTGGCGCATCCAGTCACGGCAGCGTGAAGAGGTACGGATTACCAGACGCGCCAGCGCTTCATTGGTATTCCCTTCGGTGACTCGCCAGAGATCTTGCCAGAACTCCTCTTCGGTATAGCTATCCACTAGCACATCCTGCGGCGCATCGTGCATGCAGCGCAGATTGCGGGTATGTTGGGAATTTCCCCCGCGCCATTCGCGAGGGGCTGCCTCCAGCAACAGCACCGACGCGCCTGCTTCGCGGGCGGTTAAAGCGGAACATAACGCAGCATTGCCTCCGCCAATCACCAGTACATCAACCATCGTAGACTCCATTACTCTTTAACTAATTGTTAAATTTGTAATTGGAATGTATACGCTGGGGCTGTGCGGGCGCTATGCTGCGTAGCTAAAGAGGGCTTTAGTTAGCGTAAAGGGTGGCTCCCGGCCAGCTGCCTGCATCCACCAGTTGGCGCATGACTTTGCTAAGCACCACGCGGGCGGCAAGACCTGCCGGGGTGAGCTCATCGTCAGACAGGCTAACCAAAAAGTTGGGGCGACTGAGTATCGGGTTGTGGACGCCGATCACTCTCAGCGCTTCTTTATCAAGATGGGAAATGGCGGCCCCGGGCTGCAGGGTGGCCCCAAGACCGCTGCGCACGGCGCGCATCAGTAGAGTCAGGCCATCAATTTCAGCGGCAATATCCAGCTTGATGGCGTGTTCCTGGCCGATCGCCTCCAGCCTGCCACGCAGGCCGTGGCCCTGGCTGGGCATAATCAAGGGAATGTTTGCCAGCTGAGAGGGGGAGATGGCGTCGTCGGCGATATCGGCCAGTACGGCGTAGGTGCCAATCAAAAATAGCCGTTCTTCGAGGATCGGTCTGGCGCTCCAGCGCAGGATTTTCTCCTTCTGGAAAACGACGGCTAAATCAATCTGGCGGGTGTTGATCATCCGCTCCAGGTTGCCGGAGAGACTTTCCACGACGTGCAGACGAACATCGGCATAGCTTTCCCGCATCGCGTTAATAAAGGGCATCCCCAGTATCGACGCGGTGCTGGGTGCCATGCCGACGCTGACGTGCCCGGACAGGCGAGCTTCGCGGGCAGCCAGGATCGCATCATCGGCATGGCGTAGCGCCAGCTGCGCCTGAAAGTAAAAGGCCAGGCCGGCGCTGGTGGGCGTGACGCCGCGCGAGGTACGCTGGAGCAGGCGAATCGAGAGTTCACTTTCCAGGCGCGTCATTTGCTGACTGAGCGCTGAGACGCCAATATTGAGATCCAGCGCGGCGCTGCCCATGCTGCCGGTTTCCACAATACGAACGAAGTAACGTAGCTGACGAAGTTCCATGTCGATTCTCGGGGTCAGGCGGGAAGGGATTTTACATTAAAGCAACATCGCGGAGGAGGGAATATGGCGCGGCGAATTCAGCGTATAAAAAAAGCCAACCGTCCGGTTGGCTTTCCTGCTGGCATCATATTACTTGGGGTCGTGCGCGTGTTCATTTTCGCGGCAGTCGCCTTCAGCACAGTGACCGTACAGGTACAGGCTGTGGTTGGTCAGGCGGATACCGTGACGGTGGGCAATTTCACGCTGACGCGCTTCGATAGAGTCATCGCTGAATTCGATCACTTTGCCACAATCGAGGCAAATCAGGTGATCGTGATGATGCTGCTGTGTCAGTTCGAAAACGGATTTACCGCCTTCAAAATTATGGCGGGTAACAATGCCGGCATCATCAAACTGGTTCAGTACGCGATAAACGGTAGCCAGACCGATCTCTTCCCCCATGTCGATCAGGCGTTTGTATAAATCTTCCGCGCTGACGTGATGGTTATCCGGCCCCTGCAGCACTTCCAGAATTTTTAATCGTGGAAGTGTGACTTTCAGGCCAGCCTTCTTCAATGCGGTATTGTTGTCAGTCATGCGGAATCTGTCCTGTTGCTAAACGATCTACTTCCATTAGCGGAAGTAATACAGAGAATCACCCGATGTAACGCGTCTCATTATAGAACTGCCATGATGAAATGAAAACCGCAAGCATCGAGCCTTGTATGCTGTCAAAAACGAGGCACACGCTACAAACTGTGTCACGTCTCCTCGTTAAATCAGAGGACATTGTACAGATATGTGATTAAAAGTTAAAAACTTGTAGCTATTAGTTTTATTGCTTTTACCTATTAATACGACGATACCCGAAGGTATCGCCGTTTAACCATCAGGCGTTTTTGATTTCTTCGAGATGCAGTTCTTCAGAAATCTGCTTAACCCATTTCTCAACGCGCTCGTTGGTCAGCTCAGGCTGACGGTCTTCATCGATAGCGAGACCGACGAAATGGTCGTCATCGGCGAGACCTTTAGAGGCTTCGAAATGGTAGCCCGCCGTTGGCCAGTGGCCGACGATGGTTGCACCGCGCGGTTCGATGATGTCGCGGATGGTTCCCAGCGCATCACAGAAGTATTCAGCATAGTCTTCCTGGTCACCGCAGCCAAACAGGGCGACCAGCTTACCGTTGAAGTCGACCTCTTCCAGCGTCGGGAAGAAATCATCCCAGTCACACTGCGCTTCACCGTAGTACCAGGTTGGGATGCCCAGCAGCAGAATGTCATGACCCTGCAGGTCTTCTTTGCTGCTTTTGGCAATGTCGTGAACATCAGCAACGTCTTTACCGAGCTGCTTTTGGATCATTTTTGCAATATTTTCGGTGTTGCCGGTGTCGCTGCCAAAAAAGATGCCGATGATTGCCATGAGTAAAATAACCTCTTGAAACTTAATGATGTGGTAGTGGCGTAATGCCCGCAGATAACGGCAATCATAGCAGAACAGGGAAGGGCGCGGAAACAGCAATCACACCCGACTGCACACTCTGCTACATGAAAGTGTTGTTTTTGAGGTTTCTCAGACTTTACCCTGGCTATGCAGGGCTGCCAGCTGGTTCATCAACATCTCTTCAATCAGATCGCTACGGTTCATATTGCGGGCATCAGCTAGCTCATTGAGCGCATCAACCGCTTCAGCGTTGAGCTTGAGCTCCACGCGCTTTAAACCGCGAACTTTGTCGCGTTTAAGCTGGTTGCGTTTATTGATGCGCAGCTGCTCGTCGCGCGAAAGCGGATTGGTCTTTGGTCTACCCGGGCGACGCTCGGTTGCGAACAAATCTAATGTCGTACGGTCCGTTTGTTCTTTTGCCATGATTCAGAGTGACTTCGGGGAAACGAGTTGTCGGGCCATTGCCGACACAGATAGCGCGCCATAATACATCAGGCGAACCGCTGCGCCAACGACCGCGGGCATTCTGCGGCGCGGTCGGGCAGTTTTTAGCCAGTTATGCCGCTAAAGAGGAGAGATATCGGCGAATTGCGCGCAGTACCGCCTCCGGTTTCTCCGCATGGACCCAATGGCCCGCGCCGGCAATCACGTGCGCGCGGGCCTGCGGGAACTGCGCCAGCAGCGCGTCGCGATACTCATCGGACACGTAGGGAGAGTTGCCGCCCGGGATAAACAGGACCGGATGCGGCCAGGCGGGAACCGGCTGCCAGCCAACGATATGGCTATATTGATCCCACAGGACCGGTACGTTAAACCGCCACTGGCCGTCAACGAAGGACTTCAGCAGGAACTGAATCACGCCCTCTTCCTGCAGGTGCTCGCGCATGACCACCGCCGCCTGCTGGCGGGTTGCGGCGCCGGCGGCGGTCACGGCGTTGATGGCGGCAAAGATTTCGTCGTGGCGGCGGACGTGATAATCCACCGGCGCGATATCGATAGCCACCAGGCCGTCGATGCGTTCCGGCGCGAGGGCGCTAAGCGCCATCACCGCTTTACCGCCCATTGAGTGGCCGATAAAGGTCGCTTTTTCCAGCTGCAGGTCGTCAAGGGTGTCGAGCAGATCCTGAGCCATCGCGGCGTAGGTCATCTGCGGATCGCGCGGGGAAAGACCGTGATTGCGCATATCAACCTGCAGGATATCGTAGTCGGCGACCAGGTCGCGTGCGAGGATACCCAGGTTATCAAGGCTGCCAAACAGACCGTGAACCAGGACGACAGGGGAATTATTGTGCGGATTTTGTGCAGATTGCGCGCGGCTATTTAATTTCATGGCAAAGTTCTTTTTTTCGCTCCGTCGGGTTAGGGTATTATGTTGGACATTCTGCCATCCGGCTGCAAGACCCAGAGCTATCTGAGTTTTACCGCCATCCTGGTTTGACGCTTTCCGCGGTTAGGATTTGTCCTTATAATCCTGACAACTTGTATTCAGAATAAGATATCGTACTGGATTAAGATGAAAACAATTGAAGTTGATGATGATCTCTATCGCTATATTGCCAGCCACACCCAGCATATTGGTGAGAGTGCATCCGACATTTTACGGCGCATGCTGAAATTTTCCGCCGCTTCCCAGACTGCCACTGCCGTTGCGAAAGCCGCGCCGGCCCCGGCTCCGACCGCCGTTGTTGAGGTCAAGCCCGTTAACCCGGTGAAGGATAAAGTCCGCGCCGTGCGCGAACTGCTGTTATCTGATGAATACGCCGAGCAAAAGCGCGCGGTAAACCGTTTTATGCTGGTGCTGACGACGCTCTACTCGCTGGACAGCAAAGCGTTTGCTGCGGCCACCGAGTCTCTGCACGGGCGTACGCGAACCTATTTCGCTGAAGATGCCCGCATCCTGCTGAAAAGCGGCAATCAGACCAAGCCTAAGCAGGTCCCCGGCACGCCGTGGTGGGTGATCACCAATACCAATACTGGCCGTAAATGCAGCATGATTGAACATATCATGCAGTCAATGCAATTCCCTGCGGAGTTGATTGAGAAGGTTTGCGGCACGATCTAGCTTTATTCACCTTTGCATCAGAAGGATCAGGCAATGGCAATCGATAAGCGTGCGGGGCAGCCTGCACAACAGAGTGATTTGATTAACGTCGCCCAGCTGACTGCCCAGTACTATGTACTGAAGCCGGAAGCAGGCAACGCGGAGCATGCGGTGAAGTTCGGGACCTCTGGCCATCGCGGCAGCGCAGGTCGCCATAACTTCAACGAGCAGCATATTCTGGCGATTGCTCAGGCGATTGCGGAAGATCGCGCGAAGAACGGCATTACCGGTCCATGCTACGTCGGTAAGGATACCCACGCGCTCTCCGAGCCGGCCTTTATTTCCGTACTGGAAGTACTGGCGGCTAACGGTGTTGATGTGATCGTGCAGGAAAACAACGGCTTCACCCCGACGCCGGCGATTTCCAACGCCATTCTGGTGCACAACAAAAAGGGTGGTCCGCTGGCGGATGGCATCGTAATTACGCCGTCGCATAACCCGCCGGAAGATGGCGGTATCAAGTACAACCCGCCGAACGGCGGTCCGGCTGATACCAACGTCACCAAGGTGGTGGAGAACCGGGCTAACGAACTGCTGGCTTCCGGCCTGCAGGGCGTGAAGCGCATCTCCCTCGATGCCGCTCTGGCCTCCGGCCACGTGAAAGAGCAGGATCTGGTTCAGCCGTTTATTGAAGGTCTGGCCGATATCGTCGATATGGCGGCGATTCAAAAAGCGGGCCTTAAGCTTGGCGTCGATCCGCTGGGCGGCTCCGGGATTGAATACTGGAAACGCATCGCCGAGTACTACAAGCTGAATCTGACCATCGTTAACGATCATGTCGATCAAACCTTCCGCTTTATGCACCTGGATAAAGACGGCGCTATCCGTATGGACTGCTCGTCCGAGTGCGCGATGGCCGGCCTGCTGGCGCTGCGCGACAAGTTTGATCTGGCCTTCGCCAACGATCCGGATTACGACCGTCACGGCATCGTAACCCCGGCCGGACTGATGAACCCGAACCACTATCTGGCGGTGGCGATTAACTATCTGTTCCAGCACCGTCCGCAGTGGGGCAAAGAGGTTGCCGTCGGCAAAACGCTGGTCTCTTCGGCGATGATCGACCGCGTGGTCGGCGATCTTGGCCGTAAACTGGTGGAAGTGCCGGTGGGCTTTAAGTGGTTCGTTGACGGCCTGTTTGACGGCAGCTTTGGCTTCGGCGGTGAAGAGAGCGCGGGCGCTTCGTTCCTGCGTTTTGACGGCACGCCGTGGTCTACAGATAAAGACGGGATCATCATGTGCCTGCTGGCCGCGGAAATCACCGCTGTCACCGGTAAAAACCCGCAGCAGCACTATGATGAGCTGGCCGCACGCTTCGGCGCGCCGAGCTATAACCGCCTGCAGGCATCGGCAACCTCCGCGCAAAAAGCGGCGCTGTCGAAGCTGTCGCCGGAGATGGTCAGCGCAAGCACGCTGGCGGGCGATCCGATCACCGCTCGCCTGACCGCCGCGCCGGGTAACGGTGCGTCGATTGGCGGTCTGAAGGTGATGACCGACAACGGCTGGTTTGCCGCCCGTCCGTCAGGCACGGAAGACGCCTACAAGATCTACTGCGAAAGCTTCCTCGGCGAAGAACATCGCAAGCAGATTGAGAAAGAGGCGGTAGAAATTGTCAGCGAAGTGCTGAAAAACGCCTGATAGCCTGGTGAACCCTCTCCCGATAGCGCGACGCTAGCCGGGAAGAGGGGACGCTCCCGATCGGGCCCGGCGCTTTCGCCGCGGCCCGACGCTCTTCCAACTGAACCTAAGGCATAAAGCGATAGCCAATGCCGGTCTCGGTCAGCAGATGCTGCGGTCGCGCAGGATCAACCTCCAGCTTTTGCCGCAGATGCCCCATATAAATTCGCAGATAGTGGCTGTGCTCCACCGCATTCGGCCCCCAGACGTGATTCAGTAGATGGCGCTGGGTCAGCACCTTGCCGGCATTATTCAGCAGCGCAGCCAGCAGGCGGAACTCAATCGGGGTCAGATGAATCTCCTCCTCGCCGCGCAGGATCCGCCGCGCCGGAATATCAACCTGAATAGTGGAAAAGCGGACGATGGGCTCATCGGCCTGGGCACCGGCGTGACGGCGCAGCGCGACCCGTAGCCGCGCCTGCAGCTCGCCAATGCCAAACGGCTTGCTGAGGTAGTCATCGGCGCCGGCATCGAGGGCGGCAATTTTATCCTGTTCTTCCGTGCGCGCCGACAGCACGATAATCGGCATCTGGCTCCACTGGCGCACTTCGCGAATAAAATCGCTGCCGTCGCCATCGGGCAGGCCAAGGTCAAGGATCGTCAGGTCAGGCTTGCGGGTTGCGGCTTCGAGAAGACCGCGTTGCAGCGTTTCGGCTTCAAATACGCGCATGCCGTCGGCTTCCAGCGCGGTGCGCAGAAAGCGACGAATAGCATGTTCATCTTCAATAATAAGAACGTTGATCACGGTTCCTCGGCTAGTGCTTTCAGTCAGTTCGCGCGTCGCCGCACCACTCATCCAGCTCCGGCGGCGCCTCTCGCGGCAGTGTAACACGGAAGCAGGCGCCGCCCTCAGGGCGCGTTTGCGCGCCGATGGTGCCGCCGTGGACTTCGACGATCGCCTGGCAGATCGCCAGCCCCAGCCCTACGCCTGGGATGGCTGACTCTTTATGACCGCGGGCGAACTTATCAAAGATAGCCTGTTCCTGGCCCTGGGGGATCCCCGGACCGTTATCCCACACGTCGAGCTGCAGCTGGCGATCGTCGGCCTGCGCCGTAATGCCGATTTGCGCCTGCGGTCCGGCGTACTTCAGCGCATTCTCCAGCAGATTGATCAGCACCCGCTCAAACAGCGGCCCGTCTACGTGAACCAGCAGCAGCGGGTCGGGCAGCGCCAGATGAATATGCTGGCCGCCGAGGCCCGGCTCCAGCATCCGCAGCGCGCTGCCAACCACCTCTTCGAGAGTGAGCCACTCTTTGTGTAAATTAAAGCCGCCGGACTGGATCCGCGCCATATCCAGCAGATTATTCACCAGCCGGGTGGTGTTGAGCACGTGCTGGCGAATTTCGTTGGCCTGCGGCGCGTGTTTAGACCCTTCGCTCGCCAGGTCGAGGGTCAGTATTTCCGCCTGACCGAAGAGGATCGTCAGCGGGGTGCGTAAATCATGCGACAGCGCCGCCAGCAGGGAGTTACGCAGGCTCTCGCGCTCGCTGTTGAGCCGGGCCTGCTCTTCGCTGGCGGTGAGCGTCAGCCGCTCGAGGGCGCTGGCCACCAGCAGGGTAAAGGTCTCCAGCAGCCGCTGCTGCTCGGGGATCATCAGCTGGCGCAGGTTATCCGGCTCAACCACCAGCAGCCCCCAGCTGCGGGCGGCGCTTTTCAGCGGCAGGATCTGGTAGGGAACGCCGGGCAGCGTATCGGTGCCCGCACCGGCGGGCTGGCCTTTATCGAAGCTCCAGCGCGCAATCGCATCATCCCACGAGGTGAGCCCCGGCTGCTGGGTCAGCGGCCGCAGAGCGCCGCTCTCGTCGGGCAGCAGAAGCTGGCCCCTGGCCTGGAAAGTCGAGGCGATAAAGCGTTCGCTGGTCAGCGCGATATCTTCCCGGCTGCGTCCGACCGCCAGCGCTTTTGACATCTCATACAGATGACGGGTGCGCTGCTCGCGGTAGCGGGCGACGCGAGCCTGGTAGCGCACGCCGGCGGTGAGGTTACCGATCACCAGGCCAACGGTGAGCATCACCCCGAAGGTCAGGAGATACTGGACGTCGGAAACCGCCAGCGTGCCGCGCGGGGCGATAAAGAACAGATCGAAGCTGACGACGTTGATAACCGTCGCCAGCACCGACGGCCAGCGGCCGTACAGCAGGGCGATAACCACCACCCCGAGCAGGTAGATCATCACCAGGTTGGCGGCCTCAAAGGCCACCAGCCACTGCATGGCGACGAGCGTAATCACCGCGCAGATTGCCACCGCAACGCAGCAGCCCTGCAGCTGCAGCCGCCACTTATCCATCGTGCTGCGGCTATCGCCGGTGCGGGCGGGCAGGGGGGCGCTCTTTTCATCAAGGGCGATCACCACCAGGTCGAGGTCCGGCGCGTGGCGGGCCAGGCGGTCGGCAAAGCCCTGCCGATCCCACCAGCGGCGCTGCCGCTGACGGCCAATAACGATTTTTCCGAGGTTATGCTCCCGGGCGTAGTGCAAAACCGCCTTCTCTTCCGAAGGATCGGACAAGGTGGCGGTCTCCGCGCCCAGCTCCTGGGCGAGCCTGAGCGCCGCGAGGATCGCCCGCCGTTTGGCTTCCGGCAGGCGATGCAGAGACGGAGTTTCAACGTAGACCGCGTGCCAGATGCTGCCGAGCCTGGCGGCGAGGCGGGCGGCGGCGCGTACCAGCTTCTCGCTGCCGGTATTGTGGCCGATGCACAGCAGGATAGCGTCGCGGGTGTGCCAGACTTTCTCCTGGCCCTGACGGTCGCGCCAGGCGCGCATCTGCTCATCGACCCGGTCAGCGGTGCGGCGCAGCGCCAGCTCGCGCAGGGCAATCAGGTTGCCTTTGCGAAAGAAGTTCTCGATGGCGCGTTCGGCCTGGCCGCCGATATACACTTTCCCTTCATTAAGACGCTGGCGAAGATCGTCGGGTGGGAGGTCCACCAGCACCACGTCATCGGCGGCATCAAAGAACGGGTCGGGGACGGTTTCGCGAACCTGCACGCCGGTGATGCCGCTCACCACGTCGTTCAGGCTTTCCAGATGCTGGACGTTAACGGTGGTAAAGACGTCGATGCCGGCTTCAAGCAGCTCTTCGACGTCCTGCCAGCGCTTAGGGTGGCGTGAGCCGGGGGCGTTGCTGTGCGCCAGCTCATCGACCAGAATCAGCGCCGGGCGGCGGGCCAGGGCGGCGTCGAGATCGAATTCGTGAACGTAGCGCCCGCGGTGGGAGAAACGGCGCGGGGGGAGGGTGCTTAGCCCCTCCAGCATCGCCGCCGTCTCTTTGCGCCCGTGGGTTTCCGCCACGCCGATCAGAATATCGAGCCCCTGGGCGCGAAGCCGCTGCGCCTCGGCCAGCATCGCCCAGGTTTTACCGACGCCCGCGCAGGCGCCAAAGAATACCTTTAGCTTGCCGCGATGCGGATCGGCAGCGTGTTGCAGCAGACGGTCAGGGTCCGGGCGCAGCGGCTCGTCACTCATTTTTAGTTATCCTTCAGGGCATCCAGCGCCATATTCAGCTGCAGTATATTTACCACAGGTTGGCCGAGAAAACTGGCCAGCGGTTTTTGCGTCGCCTCATTCACCAGCCGGGTGACCTGCTCGGCGCTCAGCTGGCGGGCTTTGGCGATGCGTGGAACCTGCCACAGCGCGGCCGCCGGCGTCAGGCCATTATCCAGCCCGCTTGCCGAGGTGGTGACCAGCTCCACCGGCACCCGTGGGCTGGCGTCGGGGTTGGCGCGCCGCAGCGCCTCTACGCGTTCGCCAATGGCTTTATCCAGCGCCGGGTTGCTGGCGGCGAGGTTGCTCCCGCCGGACGCCAGCGGACTATCCGCCGTTTGGGTGACGGCTGATGGCCGCCCCTGGAAATAGCCTGCGGCGGTAAAGTTTTGCCCAATCAGGCTGGAGCCGCGCACCTCGCCATCAATGCGGATCAGCGACCCGTTCGCCTGCTGGGGGAACCACCACTGCCCGAGGGCGGTCGTCAGCAGCGGATAGAGCCCGCCGGTGAGCAGCGTTAACAGAATAAATAGCACAACGGCCGGACGAATGAATGACATGGTATTTTCCTCACACCAACCCGGTCAGGGTCAGCAGCAGATCGATGATTTTGATGCCGACAAACGGCACCAGCAGCCCGCCAAGACCGTAGACCCACAGGTTACGGCGCAGCATGGCCGATGCCGACAGCGGGCGATAGCTCACGCCCTTCAGCGCCAGCGGGATCAGGAAGACGATAATCAGCGCGTTAAAGATAACCGCGCTGAGGATCGCCGATGACGGCGAGTGCAGGCGCATCACGTTGAGCATGGCGAGCTGCGGGTAAACGGCGGCAAAGGCGGCCGGAATAATGGCAAAGTATTTCGCCACGTCGTTGGCGATACTGAAGGTGGTTAACGAACCCCGGGTCATCAGCATCTGTTTACCGATATGCACCACCTCAATTAATTTGGTCGGGTTGGAGTCGAGGTCGACCATATTTCCGGCCTCTTTTGCCGCCTGGGTGCCGGAGTTCATCGCCACCGCGACGTCGGCCTGGGCCAGCGCCGGGGCATCGTTGGTGCCGTCGCCGGTCATCGCCACCAGCCGACCTTCGGACTGGTACTGGCGAATCAGCGCCAGCTTGGCTTCCGGCGTGGCTTCGGCGAGAAAATCATCGACCCCCGCTTCGGCGGCAATCGCCGCCGCGGTCAGGCGGTTATCGCCGGTGATCATGACCGTTTTGATGCCCATCTTGCGCAGCTGGGCAAAGCGCTCCTTGATCCCGCCCTTGACGATATCTTTCAGCGAAATAACCCCCAGCACGCGCTCGCCTTCGGCCACCACCAGCGGCGTGGCGCCCAGGCGGGCAACCTCTTCCACCTGTTTATCGACGTCCGCCGGGAAGTGGCCGCCGTTGGCCTCGACGTGGCGACGAATGGCATCGACCGAACCTTTGCGGATCATGCGCTGGTCGATGTTGATGCCGCTCATTCGCGTCTGGGCGGTGAAGGGTACGAAGGTTGCCTGCAGCGACTGCAGGTCGCGCTCGCGGAGGTTAAAGCGCTGTTTAGCCAGCACCACGATGCTGCGGCCTTCGGGGGTCTCATCGGCCAGCGAGGAGAGCTGCGCCGCGTCGGCGAGGGTTCGCTCCTCCACGCCGCGGGCCGGCAGGAAGGCCGAGGCCTGACGATTGCCGAGGGTAATGGTGCCGGTTTTATCCAGCAGCAGGACGTCAACGTCGCCGGCGGCTTCAACCGCGCGCCCGCTGGTGGCGATGACGTTCGCGCCCAGCATGCGGCTCATCCCGGCGACGCCGATGGCCGACAGCAGGCCGCCGATGGTGGTGGGGATCAGGCATACCAGCAGCGCCACCAGTACCGTTACGCTGACCGCGCTGCCGCTCCACGCGGAGAAGGGCCAGATAGTGGCGGTGGCCAGCAGGAACACCAGCGTCAGGGCGATGAGCAGGATGGTCAGCGCGATCTCGTTCGGCGTTTTGCGCCGCTGGGCGCCTTCCACCATCGCGATCATCCGGTCAAGGAAGGTTTCGCCGGGGTTAACGCTGCAGCGGATCACCAGCCAGTCGGAGAGAATGCGCGTCCCGCCGGTGACCGACGCGAAGTCGCCGCCGGATTCGCGGATCACCGGCGCCGATTCCCCGGTGATGGCGCTCTCATCCACCGACGCGCCGCCTTCGATCACTTCGCCATCGCAGGGAATGATATCCCCGGCTTCCACCAGCACCACGTCGCCTTTGCGCAGGTCCTCGGCCGGAATATGGTCGATCTGGGCGTCGTGCTGCGGGGCGCGCAGCTTACGGGCGAATGAGGTCTTTTTCACGCCTTTCAGGCTGTTGGCCTGGGCCTTACTGCGCCCCTCCGCCATCGCTTCGGCAAAGTTGGCGAACAGCACGGTAAACCACAGCCAGATGCTCACGGCGGCGGTAAAACCGGCGCTGCCGGCTATATGTCCGCTGGTCATGCCGACGGCGAGCAGGGTGGTGACCAGGCTGCCGATCCAGACAATGAACATCACCGGGTTACGCCACTGCACCGCAGGGTTGAGCTTTTTCACCGCGTCCAGCAGCGCCTGGCGCACCAGCGTCGGCTCCAGCAGGGCTAATTGTTTGCGACTCATAACAGGTTGCTCCGCATCGCTTAAAGTAAGGAGAAGTGTTCCGCCAGCGGGCCGAGTGCCAGCGCGGGGATAAAGGTCAGGGCGCCAACCAGCAGCACGGTACCGATCAGCAGGCCGATAAACAGCACGTCATGGGTGGCGAGCGTGCCGGTACTGGCGGGCTGAATTTTCTTGCCGACCAGCGAGCCGGCGATCGCCATCACCGGGATGATGACCGCGAAACGACCGACCAGCATGCAGAACGCCAGCAGCAGGTTCCAGAACGGGGTGGCCGCGCTCAGGCCAGCGAAGGCGCTGCCGTTGTTATTGGCCGCCGAGGTGATGGCGTACAGCACCTCGCTAAAGCCGTGCGGGCCGGGGTTAAACATCGCCGCCCGTCCGGCCTCGGTCATCATCGCCAGCGCGGTACCGAGTAGAACCAGGGTCGGGGTGACGAGGATCGCCAGGGCGATCATTTTCATCTCGCGCACGTCTATCTTTTTCCCCAGATATTCCGGCGTCCGGCCGATCATCAGTCCGGCGATAAATACCGCCAGCATGACGAACAGCAGCATGCCGTACAGGCCCGATCCGACGCCGCCGAAGACCACTTCACCGATCTGCATCAGCCACATCGGCACCATGCCGCCCAGAGCGGTAAAGGAGTCATGCATGGCGTTCACCGCACCGCAGGAGGCGGCGGTGGTCACCACCGCAAACAGGCTGCTGGCTAAAATGCCAAAGCGGCTCTCTTTGCCCTCCATATTGACGCTGCTATCGGCGCCAAGTGCCAGCAGGTGCGGGTTGCCGTGGGTTTCCGCCCACATCACTACCGCCGCGCAGACGATGAAGATAAGCGTCATGGCCCACAGAATTGCCCGGCCCTGACGGCGATCGCCCACCGCTTCGCCGAAGGCAAAGCACAGCGCCGCCGGGATCAGGAAGATCGCCAGCATCTGCACCATATTGCTTAGCGCCGTCGGGTTTTCGAACGGGTGCGCCGAGTTGGCGTTAAAGAAGCCGCCGCCGTTGGTCCCCAGCATTTTAATCGCCTCCTGCGACGCCACTGGCCCCATCGGCAGCAACTGGCGCACGCCTTCCAGGGAGGTGAACGCCTGGTACGGCAGCAGATTTTGCGGTACCCCCTGCTGAATAAAGAACAGGGCGATCAGCAGCGAGATCGGCAGCAGCAGCCAGAGCGTGATGCGGGTGAGGTCGACCCAGGCGTTGCCGAGGGTGCTCACCTGCTGGCGTGACCAGGCGCGGGTGAAGGCGAAGATCACCGCAATGCCGGTTGCCGCCGAAAGGAAATTCTGCACCGCCAGGCCCACCATTTGGCTGAGATAGCTCATGGTGGTTTCACCGGCGTAGGCCTGCCAGTTGGTGTTGCTGACAAAGCTCACCGCAGTGTTCAGCGCCAGGTCCCACGAGAGGCCGGGCAGATGCTGAGGGTTAAGCGGCAGCGATCCCTGCAGCATCAGCAGCGTAAACAGCGCCGCCAGCCCGAGGGCGTTAAACAGCAGAATGGCAAACAGATACTGATACCAGTTCATCTCCTGCGAACGAATACCTGCGACGCGCCAGATCCCGCGCTCTATCCCGGCCAGGCCGGGCAGCGGGGTATCGGCGATCATTCTGGCAAGCACCGTTCCCAGCGGGCGGGCCAGAACCATCAGCAGCAGAATAAAACTGGCGATGAGTAAAAATCCTTGAGCGGCCATCAGAATGCCTCCGCGTTGATCAGGGCATAAACCAAATAAGCCAGCAACAGGAACACCAGCGCCACGCCAGCGATTACGCCTGCACTCACAATCCACCTCCGGGTGTATTTACGATTTACCTGCAGGATAGGAATTACGGCGCAAAGATTTTGCAAAAATCGGCGGGGGCGGTGTAAAAAAAGTATAAAAATGCAAAAGACCATTATTTAACTAATGGTTAGTATTAATTTAACTTTTATGTAACTCAGTTACCGGATGAATGTAAATAAAGGCTAAATAGGCCGCTTTTAGTGGTCGGATGAGTAGTAAAATTACAACCAAAGCGCTATTATTTTGCACAGAGAAACATTGAAACTTTACCGGCGTTGATTGCCGGCCTGACATAAGGGAGAGAAATTATGGCGTTATACAAAACTTATCCTGCTCACGTAGTCTTCTTACGTCGTGCTTTCGCCGTCGTGGCCGGCGTTGCGGCACTGCCGGTGATGCTGTTCTGGAAAGACAGAGCCCGCTACTACAGCTGGCTGCATCGCGTATGGGCTAAGACCAGCGAACAGCCGGTATGGATGGCGCAGGCCGAAAAGGCCGCCGCTGATTTTTACTGATAGCCAGCCTGTCGACTGATAAAGCAACCGCCGGAAAACCGGCGGTTTTTTTTCGCCCGTAGTGGCTTACACTGAGAGCTCTTAACGATAAAGGAGCCGTGATGAGCGATAACTGGCTAGAGGACGATGAGCAAACCCGTCTTTACACCCTGGGCGAGCTGGATAATTTGCGCCGCGACGGGCTGAGCCGCGGCCGGCTAATGGATTTTCACAGCCGCTATAAGCTGTTACTGCTGGCCCATTCACAGCCTGAATACCGCCAGATCGGTCCCTTCGTGGCGGAGATCGCCCGCTGGCCGTCGCTGGAGGAATTTTTTGTGGCCTACCGCGAGCGGCTGGTGAAGCTGCTGGCCCATCCCTCCACCCGCGCCAACCACACCAACGTGCTGATGCACGTCCAGGGCTACTTTCGCGAACATTTGACCGCGCAGCAGAAGCAGGAGCTGACGTCGCTGATATCGCCGCGGTCACCAGCCGCTGCTTGCGCCGGTGAGCCTCCTCCAACACTATATGAGCGAATTTCCCGATCCCTGGCTCGCCGACCAGCGCTATTTCAAGCCCTGGCCCGAGGCGCAGGGCTAACGAGACGTTATTAAGAGCATAAGAGCAGGAGTTTTATGGCCACCCATCTGGTCTGGTTTCGCGCGGATCTGCGCATTCACGATAATCTGGCGCTGGCTGCGGCCTGCCGCGATCCCGACGCTCACGTTCTGGCGCTGTTTATCGCCACGCCCGAACAGTGGCGTCAGCACGGGATGGCGCCGCGTCAGGCGGCGTTTATCGTCAGCCATCTGCGCAGCCTGCAGGCCGCGCTGGCCGAGCGCGGTATCGCCCTGCAGGTGGCGCAGGCGACAGATTTCTCCGCCAGCGTCGCCCTGCTGGCCCGCTTCTGCGAGGAGCAGCAGGTCAGCCATCTGTTTTACAACTATCAGTATGAAATTAACGAGCGCCAGCGCGACGCGGCGGCGGAGAAAACGCTGAGCCGCGTGGTGTGCCAGGGGTTTGACGACAGCCTGCTGCTGCCGCCCGGCAGCGTGCTGACCGGCAGTCGTGAAATGTATAAGGTGTTCACGCCCTTCAAAAATGCCTTTGTTCGCCGCCTGCGCGAGACGCTGCCGGAGTGCGTGGCGGCGCCGAAGGTGCGTAAAAACGGGCCGCTGACACCCGCCGCCCTGCCGGAGATTGACTACCCCCAGACGGCGTTCGATCCGCTGCTGTTTGCCGCCGACGAAAAAGCGGCCATCGCCGGCCTGCGCGCTTTTTGCCAGCACAAGGCCGCCGATTATGACCAGCAGCGCGACTTTCCCGCGCTGGAGGGCACCAGCCGGCTTTCGCCGTGTCTGGCGACGGGCGTGCTCTCGCCGCGCCAGTGTCTGCATCGTCTGCTGGTGGAGCTGCCCGGCGCGCTGGACGGCGAGGGCGGATCGGTGTGGCTCAACGAGCTTATCTGGCGCGAGTTCTACCGCCACCTGATGGTTTACTATCCGGGGCTGTGCAAGGGGCGGCCGTTTATCGCCTGGACCGACAGGGTGGCGTGGCGCGACGATGCGCCGGGGCTGCAGGCGTGGCAGGAGGGGCGCACCGGCTTTCCGATTGTCGATGCCGCGATGCGTCAGCTCAACGCGACGGGCTGGATGCACAACCGCCTGCGGATGATTGTCGCCAGTTTTCTGGTGAAGGATCTGCGCGTCGACTGGCGTGCCGGCGAGCGCTATTTTATCAGCCAGCTGATCGACGGCGATTTAGCCGCCAATAACGGCGGCTGGCAGTGGGCGGCGTCTACCGGCACCGATGCGGCGCCCTATTTCCGCATCTTCAACCCCACGACTCAGGGCGAGAAGTTTGATAAAGCGGGACGGTTTATTCGCCAATGGCTGCCGGAGCTGGCAGCGGTGCCGGAAAAGGCCCTGCACCAGCCGTGGGTCTGGGCCGATAAGCAGGGCGTAACCCTGGCGTACCCGCGCCCACTGGTCGATCACAAGCAGGCGCGGCTGGAGACGCTGGCAGCCTGGGAAGCCGCCAGCAAAGGCGCTACTCCAGCGCCAGGCGGCGGGTCCTGACCCGCAGGGAGTGATAGAGCCAGATTGCCAGCACCAGGCCGACGCAGGCCAGCGAGCCCCAGGTAATCTGGCTAAATACGTCGATGTAGGCCTCAATCGCGTAGTGCGCCGCCCCGGCTGAATCGAACGAAGCCTGCGACGTCTGGTCGGCGATAACCCCCGCCAGATAGTTGGCGATGGCGCCGGAGAGCAGCATATAGATGCCGGTCAGCACGCCGGTGACGCCGGGTATTTCAATCCGCGTAATCTGCGACATCGCCACCGGATCGATAAACAGTTCGGCAAAGCCCATGACAGCCAGCCCCAGCACCATCAGCGGCATTGAGGAGTGGCCGTAGGTTGCCGACCAGCGGGCGCTCAGGGTCAGGATGCAAAAGCCGGCGCTCATCAGGCCAAGGCCGAGCGCAAATTTGCCCCAGATGCGCACGGTGCGGTTGCCGCTGATATTCTCTTTGACCAGCCACGCCAGCACCATTCCGCAGAGCATCACCGCAAAGGCGTTCACCGACTGGAACATTGCGGTCGGGACTTCGTAGCTCATCACGTGGCGGTTAACGAAGCGGTCGATGTAGAGGCTAATGGAGCTGCCGCCCTGCTGGGCAAAGGCCCAGAACAGCAGGCTGAAGCCGGTCAGGATAATAATCAGCCGCAGATCCCGGCGCTGTTTGGCGGTATCCGCCCGCAGATAGATCCTTGCCAGCACCGCGAGGCCAATGACGGTGGCGACAATCAGCGCATAGAGCGACCACTCCTGCCAGAACAGCACCGTAATCAGCAGCGGCGTAGCCACCAGCAGCACCAGCAGCCAGCCCCAGTTCGGCAGCAGAAAGTGGCGGGCGCGCAGCGCCTCGCGATTGACGCCGGAGGTGTGGCGGAAATGACGGCTGCCGCAGAGGAAAATCACCAGCCCGGCGATCATGCCGATGGCCGCCAGCGCGAAGCCCATTGCCCAGCTGTACTCTTCCTGCACGTATCCGCAGGCGATAGGCGCGATAATCGAGCCGATATTGCCCGCGGCGTACATCAGCGAGAAGCCGCCGTCGCGACGCGGATCGGTCGGTTCGTATAGCTCACCGAGCAGGCAGCTGACGTTGGACTTAAACAGCCCGTAGCCGCAAACGATAATGGCCAGCGACAGGTAGAGGAAGGTGGGGGCGATTTCGCTGGCGCCGAGCACCAGGTGGCCAATGGCCATCAGCAGCGCGCCGATCATCACCGCCATGCGGTTGCCTAACAGCTTATCGGCCAGAAAGCCGCCGAGGATCGGCGTAACGTAAACCAGGGAACAGTAGGCGCTGAAGAGGGCGTAGGCGTGGTTGTCATCATACTTAAGCTGATTGGTGAGGAACAAAATCAGCAGCGCCCGCATACCGTAAAAACTGAAATATTCCCAAATTTGCAGCGCGACGACGTAGTAGATGGCGCGCGGCTGCGATGATTGTGTGTTCATGTAACGCTCAGTTCCTGCCGTAAAACGAAAGTCGATCTTCCTGCATGAATAGCGCTTTAGTAGTGAAATTCATGGTCTAAAAGGCTTTCTGATTATTTAATATGCTGTAATAGTGCATAAATATACACGAATGCGCGAAGTGGCGGGTAGACAAATTGCGGCTTTAAGCTAAAAGTCAAAATAGAGCGCGTCGCGCGCGTGCTATCGACGGTCAGCGAGGTTATCGTTATGTTATCTTCGCAGATAACCTGACGACCTGATGGAGCGGCAATGAAAAATAGCGAACTGGAACAACTCATTAACGAAAAGCTCAATAGCGCGACCTTTAGCGACTATGCGCCGAACGGCCTGCAGGTGGAAGGACGCGAGACGGTGCAACGAATTGTCACCGGCGTGACCGCCAGCCAGGCGCTGCTTGATGAGGCCGTCCGCCTGCAGGCGGACGCGGTGATTGTCCATCACGGCTATTTCTGGAAGGGAGAGGCGCCGGCAATTCGTGGCATCAAGCGCCAGCGCCTGAAGACCCTGCTGGCCAACGATATCAACCTCTACGGTTGGCACCTGCCGCTGGATGCTCACCCTGAACTGGGCAATAACGCGCAGCTGGCCCAGCTGCTGGGTATTACTATCAAGGGCGAAATTGAACCTCTGGTGCCGTGGGGCGAACTGTCGATGCCGGTCTCCGGCCTCGAGCTGGCCTCGTGGGTTGAAGCGCGTCTGGGCCGCAAACCGCTGTGGTGCGGCGATACCGGGCCGGAAAAAGTCTCCCGGGTGGCGTGGTGCACCGGCGGCGGCCAGGGCTTTATCGACAGCGCGGCGCGCTTTGGCGTCGATGCTTTTATTACCGGCGAAGTGTCGGAGCAAACCATTCACTCGGCGCGCGAGCAGTCGCTGCATTTTTATGCCGCCGGGCACCATGCCACCGAGCGTGGCGGCATTCGCGCCCTCAGCGAATGGCTGACGGAAAATACCGATCTGGACGTCACGTTTATTGATATCCCCAACCCGGCCTAAGGGAGAGAGAAAAGTGCAGCGAGCGCGTTGTTATCTGCTAGGCGAAACGGCGGTAGTTCTGGAGCTGGAGCCCCCGGTGACGCTGGAAAGCCAAAAGCGCATCTGGCGCCTGGCCCAGCGGTTGGCGGACCATGAAGATGCGGTGGATGTGATACCGGGGATGAACAATATCACCGTGGTGCTGCGCCATCCGCAGCTCATGGCGTGGGATGCGATTGAACGTTTACAGCGCTGGTGGGAAGAGAGTGAAGCCCTGGAGCCTGAGTCGCGGGAGATTGCGATCCCGGTCATCTACGGCGGAGAGGCGGGCCCCGACCTCGGCGAGGTGGCGCGCCACTGCGGGCTGACGGAGAAGCAGGTGGTGGAGCTGCATTCGTCGGTGGAGTACGTGGTGTGGTTCCTCGGCTTCCAGCCGGGCTTCCCCTATCTCGGCGGCCTGCCGGAGCAGCTGGCAATGCCGCGTCGCGCGGAGCCGCGCCTGCAGGTTGCGGCGGGTTCAGTCGGCATCGGCGGCGCGCAAACCGGCGTCTATCCGCTGGCGACGCCGGGCGGCTGGCAGCTGCTCGGGCGCACGCCGCTGGCGCTATTTGATGCCCAGCGTCAAGAGCCGGCGCTGCTGCGCTCTGGCGACCGGGTACGCTTTGTGCCGCAAAAGGAGGGCCTATGTTGAAGATGATCCGCGCAGGGATGTACACCTCGGTGCAGGACGGCGGACGGGAAGGGCTGCGTCGGTCGGCCATCAGCCGCTGCGGCGCCCTGGATAAGCCGTCGCTGACGATCGCTAACCTGCTGGTAGGGAATGACGCCAATGCGGCCGCTCTGGAGATCACCCTTGGGCAGGTGGATATTGCGTTTGAACGCGACTGCTGGTTTGCGCTGACCGGCGCCGCCTGTGAGGCGACGGTGGACGGCAGGCCGGTATGGGTCGGCTGGCGGACGGCGGCGAAAGCCGGCCAGCATCTGGTGCTAAAAAATCCTCAGTACGGTATCCGCAGCTATCTGGCGGTGGCGGGGGGCATCGACGTGCCGGTGGTGCTGGGATCGCGCAGCACGGATCTGAAGGTCGGCATTGGTGGGCTGGAAGGACGACGTCTGCAGGACGGCGATCGGCTGAAACTGGGTAAAGCGTCCCGCGAGTTTAGCGGTCCGCAGGGCGTCAGGCAGCTGCCGATCGGCAACCGCATTCGCGCGCTGCCGGGGCCGGAATATCATGAATTCGACAGCGCCTCGCAGGCCTCCTTCTGGCGCTCGCCGTGGCAGCTGAGCGCCCAGAGCAACCGAATGGGCTACCGCCTGCAGGGACAGCCGCTCGTGCGCACCACCGATCGCGAAATGCTCTCTCACGGCCTGCTGCCCGGCGTGGTGCAGGTGCCGCATAGCGGTCAGCCGATCGTGCTGATGAACGATGCGCAAACCACCGGCGGCTATCCGCGGATTGCGAGCATCATTGAGGCGGATATGTACCAGCTGGCGCAAATTCCGTTGGGTCAGCCCATTCACTTTGTTCCCTGCTCGCTGGAGGAGGCGCTGAAAGCGCGCGCCGACCGCCAGCGCTACCTGGACCAGCTGGCGTGGAGGCTTAACGATGATAATTGACCTTAATGCCGATCTTGGCGAAGGCTGTGCCAACGACAGCGCTCTTTTGCAGCTGGTCTCTTCCGCCAATATCGCCTGCGGGTTTCACGCCGGCGATGCGCTGCTGATGCATCAGTGCGTGCGCGAGGCGCTCAAAAACGGCGTTGCGATTGGTGCGCATCCGGGCTATCCCGACCGGCAAAATTTTGGCCGTACCGCGATGGCGCTGCCGCCGGAGACGGTTTACGTCCAGACGCTGTACCAGATTGGCGCCCTGGCCGCGATTGTCCGCGCCGAGGGCGGCGAGCTGCGGCACGTCAAGCCGCACGGAATGCTCTACAACCAGGCGGCAAAAGAGGCTCCGCTGGCGGATGCGATTGCCAGAGCCGTTCGCGATTTTAACCCCGAGCTGGTGCTGGTTGGGCTGGCGGGCAGCGAGCTGATCCGGGCGGGCCAGCATTACCGGCTAGCCACCCGCCAGGAGGTGTTTGCCGATCGGGGATACCTGGCCGACGGCAGCCTGGTGCCGCGTTCACAGCCCGGCGCGCTGATTGCCGATGAGGAGCAGGCGCTGGCGCAAACCCTCGAGATGGTGCAGCACCACCGGGTGCGCAGCGTTACCGGCGAGTGGGCGCACGTTGTGGCGGAAACCGTCTGCCTGCACGGCGACGGGGAGCACGCGCTGGAGTTTGCCCGCCGTTTACGCGCGGCGTTTGCCGGACGCCACGTTCAGGTTAGCGCGGCGGTGGAAGACCAGGTCGGTAGATAGTTACAACATACTATAACGATGCCGGGAGAGGAGAAGGGAGTATGGCGGGCGTATTGATCACCGGTTTCGAACCGTTTGATGGCGAAGCGGTTAACCCTTCGTGGGAAGTGGTAAAGCGACTCGATGGCGCTATCATTGCCGGAGAGCGCGTCGTGGCGCGGCAGCTGCCCTGCGTTTTTAACGAGGCGCTGACGGTGCTTCACGCCGCGCTGGATGAATTCAGGCCCGCGTTAACCCTTGCTATTGGCCAGGCGGGAGGGCGGGCTGACATTACCGTTGAACGCGTGGCGATCAACGTCGACGATGCGCGGATCCCGGATAACAAGGGCCAGCAGCCAATCGATCGGCCGATCGTGGCCGGTGGTCCGGCCGCCTGGTTCAGCAGCGTGCCGATCAAAGCGATCGTCGCCGCGCTGCGTAAGCAGGGCATTCCCGCCTCGGTATCACAAACGGCGGGGACCTTCGTGTGTAATCACGTCATGTACGGTCTGCTGCACAAGCTGCAGGGTCAGACTGGCGTAAAAGGCGGCTTTATTCATATTCCGTATCTGCCGGAGCAGGCTGCGGCCCATCCCGGCGAGGCGAGCATGGCGCTGGAAACGATACGAGCGGCGCTGGAAACGGCGATTGCCGTATCCTTGACTCACGACGACGATCTCAGCGTTACCGGCGGCGCGACGCACTAACAGAAGGACGATATTATGCCGGAAGGTCCGGAAATCCGCCGCGCGGCGGATAGCCTGGAATTGGCGATTAAAGGCAAACCTCTGACCGAGGTCTGGTTTGCCTTCCCGCAGCTGCAGCCCTGGCAGTCTGAGCTGGTGGGCCAGCAGGTGACGCACATTGAGACGCGCGGTAAAGCCCTGTTGACGCATTTCTCCGGCGGGCTGACGCTGTACAGCCACAATCAGCTGTACGGCGTGTGGCGCGTGGTTGCGGCAGGGGAGCAGCCGTCGACCAAGCGCATTCTGCGCGTCAGACTGCAGACGGCGGAGAAGGCGGTTCTGCTCTACAGCGCTTCGGATATTGAAATATTGACCCCGGCGCAGCTGGCGGTACACCCTTTCTTACTCCGGGTCGGCCCTGACGTGCTGGATATGAGCCTGACGGTGGAAGAGGTCAAGGCCCGCCTGCTGTCGGCAAAATTCCGTCAGCGTCAGTTTTCCGGCCTGCTGCTGGACCAGGCATTCCTCGCCGGGCTGGGCAACTACCTGCGCGTTGAGATTCTCTGGCAGGTTGGGTTGACCGGTCGGCACAAGGCCTCGGCGCTGACGGACAGCCAGCTCGATGCCCTGGCGCAGGCGCTGCTGGCGATCCCGCGGCTGTCCTACACTACCCGCGACCAGGTGGATGAAAATCGGCACCACGGGGCGCTGTTTCGCTTTAAGGTTTTCCACCGCGAGGGCGAGCCCTGCGAACGCTGCGGCACGCTTATCGAGAGAACCATGCTCTCCTCGAGGCCGTTCTACTGGTGCCCTGGCTGCCAGCGTTAAAGCGCGCAGCCTGTACGCGAATCCTGCGGGAAAAGGGGCGAGGTGAACGAGCTTATCGCCGACAGCAGCCATAAAAAAACGCGCCCTTAAGGCGCGTTTTTTGTTGCCGAAACCTGGCTTAGTGCTTGATGTCGCACTTGAAATCGCGTTTGTCGTAGCCGGTGTACAGCTGACGCGGACGGGCAATTTTCATGCCGTCGCTGTGCATTTCGTTCCAGTGGGCAATCCAGCCTACGGTACGCGCCATCGCGAAGATAACGGTAAACATGGAGGACGGAATACCCATCGCTTTCAGGATGATACCGGAGTAGAAATCGACGTTCGGATAGAGTTTCTTCTCGATGAAGTACGGGTCGTTGAGCGCAATGTGCTCAAGCTCCATCGCCACTTCCAGCAGATCGTCTTTGGTGCCCAGCTCTTTCAGCACTTCATGGCAGGTTTCACGCATGACGGTGGCGCGCGGGTCGTAATTTTTATACACGCGGTGGCCAAAGCCCATCAGGCGGAAAGAGTCATTTTTATCTTTCGCGCGACGAACGAATTCCGGAATGTGCTCAACGGAGCTGATCTCTTCCAGCATCTTCAGCGCTGCTTCGTTCGCGCCGCCGTGCGCCGGTCCCCACAGGGAGGCGATGCCCGCAGCGATACAGGCGAACGGGTTCGCGCCTGAGGAGCCTGCGGTACGGACGGTTGAAGTTGACGCGTTCTGTTCGTGGTCAGCGTGCAGGATCAGAATACGGTCCATGGCGCGTTCCAGTACCGGATTAACCTCGTAGGTTTCACACGGCGTGGAGAACATCATATTCAGGAAGTTACCCGCGTAGGAGAGGTCGTTGCGCGGATAAACAAAAGGCTGGCCGATTGAATATTTGTAACACATCGCTGCCATTGTCGGCATTTTGGACAGCAGGCGGAACGCAGCGATATCACGGTGGCGTGGATTATTAACGTCCAGGGAGTCGTGATAGAACGCCGCCAGCGCGCCGGTGATACCGCACATCACCGCCATCGGGTGCGAGTCGCGACGAAACGCGTGGAACAGACGGGTAATCTGCTCGTGGATCATGGTGTGGCGGGTAACGGTGGTTTTGAACTCTTCGTACTGGGCTTGATTCGGCTTTTCGCCGTTCAGCAGGATGTAGCAGACTTCAAGGTAGTTGGACTCGGTCGCTAACTGATCGATCGGGAAACCACGGTGGAGCAGAATACCTTCATCACCGTCGATAAACGTGATTTTAGATTCACACGATGCGGTTGAAGTGAAACCAGGGTCAAAGGTAAATACGCCTTTTGAACCAAGACTACGAATATCAATAACATCCTGGCCTAGCGTGCCTTTTAGCACATCCAGTTCGATAGCAGTATCACCACCTAGGGTGATTTTTGCTTTTGCATCAGACATTTATGGTCTCCTTAGCGCCTTTATTGCTTAAGACTGCCGGGGGGGATTTGCCTTCGGCTCGTGCCTGATTACGTTACCAGTTTGTTATGTTGCACACAGCTCTGCGACAGCGGAATTGGCAGGGTACAGAGCAAAGGCGCTTGATGGAACGTTTTCAGTTTACGACGAAATAACAGCAAATCAGCGTTTTAGCAGCCCGAATTTAAAAATCGTTATACCACTAATAACCGTCCTGATTACATTGGTCAATACCGTCACACTGTTGCATAACTTATTCTCAGGTGAAAGAGTGACCCCATAACTTTTGAGCATTATTGCATTTATCTGGTAATGGTTGTAACAAGAATGTTTAATATTTGTCAAATCAGGTGATTAAATTTTAAAATAATGTTGTTATCGTGACTTTGATCACTGTTCGGGACAAAACCCGACAAACTATATGTAGGTTAATTGTAATGATTTTGTGAACGGCCTATACTGCCGCCAGGTCTCCGGAACACCCTGCAATCCCGAGCCACCCAGCGTTGTTTGGTCACGTTTTCGCTCCTGAAAAGGAGTTTATTCATGACTACAGGTTATAGAAAGGACGCTGTCTGACCCGCAAGCAGACCGGAGGAAGGAAACAATAAGAACAGCATGTGGGCGTTATTCATGGTAAGAAATGTGAAAAAACAAAGACCTGTCAATCTGGATCTGCAAACGATCCGGTTCCCAATCACGGCGATAGCGTCCATTCTCCATCGCGTATCCGGTGTGATCACCTTCGTGGCGGTCGGGATTCTGCTTTGGTTGCTGGGCACCAGCCTTTCCTCTCCCGAAGGTTTCCTCACTGCGGCATCCATTATGGATAGCTTCTTCGTGAAATTCATTATGTGGGGCATTCTGACCGCATTGGCTTATCACGCAGTGGTCGGTATCCGCCACCTGATGATGGACTTTGGCTATCTGGAAGAAACCCTCGAAGTAGGGACACGCTCCGCCAGGATTTCTTTTGTTATTACTGTCGTGCTTTCACTTCTCGCAGGAGTCCTCGTATGGTAAGCAACGCCTCAGCACTGGGACGCAACGGCGTACATGACTTCATTCTGGTTCGTGCTACCGCCATCGTTCTGACCCTCTACATCATCTATATGGTCGGCTTCTTTGCCACCACGGGTGAAATCTCATGGGAAGTCTGGACGGGTTTTTTCTCCTCCGCGTTCACTAAAGTCTTCACCCTGTTGGCCCTCGTCTCCATCCTGATCCACGCCTGGATCGGTATGTGGCAGGTACTGACGGACTACGTTAAACCACTGGCTGTGCGCCTGGTTCTGCAACTGCTTATCGTCGTTGCGCTGGTGGCTTACGTTCTTTATGGATTTGTTGTGGTGTGGGGTGTGTAATGAAATTGCCTGTCAGAGAATTTGATGCTGTTGTGATTGGTGCCGGTGGCGCAGGTATGCGCGCGGCGCTGCAGATTTCCCAGAGCGGCCAGTCCTGTGCGCTGCTCTCCAAAGTGTTCCCTACTCGTTCCCATACCGTTTCCGCGCAGGGTGGCATCACCGTTGCGCTCGGTAATACCCATGAAGATAACTGGGAATGGCACATGTACGACACCGTTAAAGGGTCGGACTACATTGGTGACCAGGACGCCATTGAATATATGTGCAAAACCGGTCCGGAAGCGATTCTCGAACTGGATCATATGGGCCTGCCGTTCTCGCGCCTCGAAGATGGCACCATTTATCAACGTCCGTTTGGCGGCCAGTCGAAAAACTTCGGCGGCGAGCAGGCGGCACGTACCGCGGCGGCAGCTGACCGTACCGGCCACGCCCTGCTGCATACGCTGTATCAGCAAAACCTGAAAAACCACACCACTATCTTCTCCGAATGGTACGCGCTGGATCTGGTGAAAAACGCCGACGGTGCCATCGTTGGCTGTACCGCGCTGTGTATCGAAACCGGCGAAGTGGTGTACTTCAAGGCCCGCGCAACCGTGCTGGCTACCGGTGGTGCAGGTCGTATTTATCAATCCACCACCAACGCCCACATCAATACCGGTGATGGCGTTGGGATGGCGATCCGCGCCGGCGTGCCGGTGCAGGATATGGAAATGTGGCAGTTCCACCCAACCGGTATCGCCGGGGCTGGGGTTCTGGTCACCGAAGGCTGCCGCGGTGAAGGCGGCTATCTGCTGAATAAACACGGCGAACGCTTTATGGAGCGCTATGCTCCGAATGCGAAAGACCTGGCGGGTCGTGACGTGGTGGCGCGTTCCATCATGATCGAAATCCGCGAAGGTCGCGGCTGCGACGGTCCGTGGGGCCCGCACGCCAAGCTGAAGCTTGACCACCTGGGTAAAGAAGTTCTCGAATCCCGCCTGCCGGGTATCCTTGAACTGTCCCGCACCTTTGCGCACGTTGACCCGGTGAAAGAGCCGATTCCGGTTATCCCAACCTGCCACTACATGATGGGCGGTATTCCGACCCGCGTAAGCGGCCAGGCGCTGACCGTTAACGCGCAGGGCGAAGATGTGGTTATTCCTGGGCTGTTCGCCGTCGGTGAAATCGCCTGCGTATCGGTTCACGGCGCTAACCGTCTGGGCGGTAACTCGCTGCTTGACCTGGTGGTGTTCGGCCGCGCGGTCGGCGTACATCTGCAGGAATCTATCGCCGAACAGGGCGAGCTTCGCGACGCGACGGAAGAAGAGATCGACGCTTCCCTGGCGCGCCTCAACCGCTGGAACGGCAACCGTAACGGTGAAGACCCGGCCGAGATCCGCAAAGCGCTGCAGGAATGTATGCAGCACAACTTCTCGGTGTTCCGCGAAGGTGATGCGATGGCGAAAGGGCTTGAGCAGCTGAAGGCGATCCGCGAGCGTCTGAAAAATGCGCGCCTGGACGATACCTCCAGCGAGTTCAACACCCAGCGCGTCGAGTGCCTGGAGCTGGATAACCTGATGGAAACTGCTTACGCCACCGCGGTGTCGGCAAACTTCCGTACCGAAAGCCGTGGCGCGCATAGCCGCTTCGACTTCCCGGAACGTGACGATGAAAACTGGCTGTGCCATTCCCTGTACCTGCCAGAGTCGGAAGCGATGACGCGTCGTAGCGTCAACATGCAACCGAAACTGCGCCCGGCATTCCCGCCGAAGATTCGTACTTATTAATGCGGAGACAGGAAAATGAAACTCGAGTTTTCAATTTATCGTTATAACCCGGACGTTGACGATGCTCCGCATATGCAGGATTACACCCTGGAAGCGGAAGAAGGTCGCGACATGATGCTGCTGGACGCGCTGATGCAGCTGAAGGAAAAAGACCCGTCGCTCTCATTTCGTCGTTCCTGCCGTGAAGGGGTCTGTGGCTCCGACGGTCTGAACATGAATGGTAAAAACGGTCTGGCGTGCATCACGCCGATCTCCGCGCTGAATCAGCCGGGCAAGAAAATTGTTATCCGTCCGCTGCCAGGTTTACCGGTTATCCGCGATTTGGTTGTAGACATGGGGCAATTCTATGCACAATATGAGAAGATTAAGCCTTACTTGTTGAATAATGGGCAAAATCCTCCGGCTCGTGAGCATCTGCAGATGCCGGAGCAGCGTGAGAAACTCGACGGACTGTACGAGTGTATTCTGTGCGCATGTTGTTCAACGTCCTGCCCGTCGTTCTGGTGGAACCCGGACAAGTTTGTCGGCCCGGCAGGTTTACTGGCGGCGTATCGCTTCCTGATCGACAGCCGCGATACCGAAACCGACAGCCGCCTGGAAGGGTTAAGCGATGCTTTCAGCGTATTCCGCTGTCATAGCATTATGAACTGCGTCAGTGTTTGTCCTAAGGGATTGAACCCGACGCGCGCCATCGGCCATATCAAGTCGATGCTGCTGCAGCGCAGTGCGTAAGTAACCCGGTCTGTCCCGGATGGCGCTATCGCTTATCCGGGCTACCCGAAGCAGTAGCCCCGGCAGCGTTTGTGCCGCCGGGAAATGAATACCCTAAATAATTCGAGTTACAGGAAGGCGGCGACGCCGCGAATCCTCAGGAGCTTACTCAAGTAAGTGACTGGGGTGAGTGAGGAAAGCCAACGCACATGTAACTTGAAGTATGAAGGGGATGGCAGGAAATCTTTAAAAACCGCCAAATATGTACCAGTAATCAAGGCGTTCAGAGCGAGGTAAGGCGGCAACTGAACGCATCCCAGGGAGCATAGTGAACTGTGTGACCGGGGTAAGTGAAGGCAGCTAACGCAACCGCAGCCTGAACGCCGAAGATTAATGGCAGTTTTTAAAGGTTCCTTAGCGGACGCAGAAGCCACAACTCGTCCGTAATGAGTGAACCCCGGCACGTACAATCCATGTGCGTGGTAGTTTCTACGGCGAAATAAGCATATAAATGCTTAAGGGATCACGATGCAGAACGGCGCAATGAAAGCCTGGCTGGACTCTTCTTACCTCTCTGGTTCGAACCAGAGCTGGATAGAACAGCTCTATGAAGACTTCTTAACCGATCCTGACTCTGTTGACGCCAACTGGCGTTCTATGTTCCAGCAGTTACCTGGCACCGGAGTCAAACCGGATCAATTTCATTCCAAAACGCGTGATTATTTCCGTCGATTGGCGAAGGATGCCTCACGTTACACTTCTTCGATTTCCGACCCTGACACCAATGTGAAGCAGGTTAAAGTCCTGCAGCTCATCAACGCCTATCGCTTCCGCGGTCATCAGCATGCGAATCTCGATCCGCTGGGACTGTGGAAACAGGATAGAGTGGCAGATTTAGACCCGGCATACCACGATTTGACCGAGGCCGATTTCCAGGAAAGTTATAACGTAGGTTCCTTTGCCATCGGTAAAGATACGATGAAGCTGGGCGAGCTGCTGTCAGCGCTCAAACAGACCTACTGCGGTGCTATCGGCGCGGAATACATGCATATCACCTCTACCGAAGAGAAGCGCTGGATCCAGCAGCGTATTGAATCGGTAGCAGGGAAAGCCAGCTTTAGCGCGGCAGAGAAAAAACGCTTCTTAAGCGAACTGACCGCCGCTGAAGGTCTGGAACGCTACCTCGGCGCGAAATTCCCGGGCGCGAAACGCTTCTCGCTGGAAGGCGGCGATGCGCTGATCCCGATGCTCAAAGAGATGATCCGCCACGCTGGCAAAAGCGGCACCCGCGAAGTGGTGCTGGGCATGGCGCACCGCGGTCGTCTGAACGTGCTGGTCAACGTCCTCGGTAAAAAGCCGCAGGATCTGTTTGACGAGTTCGCCGGCAAGCATAAAGAACACCTCGGCACCGGCGACGTGAAGTACCACATGGGCTTCTCTTCCGATATGGAAACCGAAGGCGGTCTGGTACACCTTGCGCTGGCGTTTAACCCGTCGCACCTCGAAATCGTCAGCCCGGTGGTTATCGGTTCCGTGCGCGCCCGTCTGGATCGTCTGGACGAGCCAAGCAGCAATAAAGTGCTGCCGATTACCATTCACGGCGACGCCGCGATCACCGGTCAGGGCGTGGTTCAGGAAACCCTGAACATGTCGAAAGCCCGCGGTTACGAAGTGGGCGGTACCGTACGTATTGTTATCAACAACCAGGTGGGCTTCACGACCTCGAACCCGCTGGACGCGCGCTCTACGCCGTACTGTACCGATATCGGTAAAATGGTTCAGGCGCCGATCTTCCACGTTAACGCAGATGACCCGGAAGCCGTGGCTTTCGTTACCCGCCTGGCGCTGGATTTCCGCAATACCTTTAAACGCGATGTTCTGATCGACCTGGTGTGCTACCGCCGTCACGGCCATAACGAAGCCGATGAGCCGAGCGCAACCCAGCCGCTGATGTATCAGAAAATCAAAAAGCATCCGACTCCGCGCAAAATCTATGCTGACAAACTCGAGCAGGACAAAGTTTCGACGCTGGAAGATGCAACCGAGCAGGTCAACCTCTACCGCGACGCGCTGGATGCCGGCGAATGCGTGGTAGAAGAGTGGCGTCCGATGAACCTGCACTCCTTTACCTGGTCGCCGTACCTCAACCACGAGTGGGATGAGAGCTACCCGAGCAAGGTAGAGATGAAGCGCCTGCAGGAACTGGCTAAGCGCATCAGCACCGTGCCTGAAAGCATTGAAATGCAGTCTCGCGTCGCCAAAATTTACGGCGATCGTCAGGCGATGGCGGCCGGCGAGAAGCTGTTTGACTGGGGCGCGGCGGAAAACCTGGCCTACGCGACGCTGGTTGATGAAGGCATTCCGATTCGTCTGTCCGGCGAGGACTCCGGTCGCGGCACCTTCTTCCACCGCCACTCGGTTATTCATAACCAGGTGAACGGCTCAACCTATATTCCGCTGCAGCACGTGCACAACGGCCAGGAGCATTTCAAAGTCTGGGACTCCGTGCTCTCTGAAGAAGCGGTACTGGCGTTTGAATACGGCTATGCCACCGCGGAACCGCGTACCCTGACTATCTGGGAAGCGCAGTTCGGTGACTTCGCCAACGGCGCTCAGGTTGTGATCGACCAGTTCATCAGCTCAGGCGAGCAGAAGTGGGGCCGGATGTGTGGCCTGGTGATGCTGCTGCCGCACGGCTACGAAGGCCAGGGCCCGGAGCACTCTTCCGCGCGTCTGGAGCGCTATCTGCAGCTCTGCGCCGAGCAGAACATGCAGGTTTGCGTCCCGTCTACCCCGGCACAGGTTTACCACATGCTGCGTCGTCAGGCGCTGCGCGGTATGCGCCGTCCGCTGGTGGTGATGTCACCGAAGTCGCTGCTGCGCCACCCGCTGGCGGTTTCCAGCCTCGACGAGCTGGCAAACGGCACCTTCCTGCCGGCTATCGGCGAAGTGGACGATCTCGACCCGAAAGCCGTGAAGCGCGTGGTACTGTGCTCTGGTAAAGTTTATTACGACCTGCTGGAGCAGCGTCGTAAGAACGACCAAAAAGATGTCGCTATCGTGCGCGTAGAGCAGCTCTATCCGTTCCCGCATCAGGCGGTACAGGAAGCGCTGAAGCCTTATGCGCAGGTGCATGATTTTGTCTGGTGTCAGGAAGAACCGCTCAACCAGGGCGCGTGGTACTGCAGCCAGCATCACTTCCGCGAAGTGATTCCGTTTGGGGCCTCTCTGCGTTATGCAGGCCGCCCGGCCTCCGCCTCTCCGGCGGTAGGATATATGTCCGTTCACCAGAAACAGCAACAAGATCTGGTCAATGACGCGCTGAACGTCGATTAATTAAAGGATACATAATGAGTAGCGTAGATATTCTGGTTCCCGACCTGCCTGAGTCCGTAGCTGACGCGACCGTTGCGACCTGGCATAAAAAACCGGGCGATAGCGTCCAGCGTGATGAAGTGCTGGTGGAAATCGAAACTGACAAAGTGGTACTGGAAGTACCGGCATCAGCGGACGGCATTCTGGAAGCAGTGCTGGAAGACGAAGGCGCAACCGTGCTTTCTCGTCAAATTCTGGGCCGCCTGCGTGAAGGCAACAGCGCGGGCAAAGAGTCCGGTGCGAAGTCCGATGCGAAAGAGTCCACCCCGGCTCAGCGTCAGCAGGCTTCTCTGGAAGAGCAGAGTAACGATGCGCTCAGCCCGGCGATCCGTCGCCTGCTGGCTGAACATAACCTCGATGCGAGCGCGATCAAAGGCTCCGGCGTTGGCGGCCGTCTGACCCGTGAAGATGTTGAAAAACATCTGGCGGCAGCGCCGGCTAAAGCGGAAACCAAGGCGCCGGCTGCGGCCGCTGCTCCGGTTGCTCAGCTGGGCCACCGCTCTGAAAAACGCGTTCCGATGACCCGTCTGCGCAAACGCGTGGCCGAGCGTCTGCTGGAAGCGAAAAACTCTACCGCCATGCTGACGACCTTCAACGAAGTCAACATGAAGCCGATTATGGATCTGCGCAAGCAGTACGGCGACGCGTTCGAAAAACGTCACGGCATCCGCCTGGGCTTTATGTCCTTCTACGTGAAAGCGGTCGTGGAAGCGCTGAAGCGCTATCCGGAAGTGAACGCCTCCATCGATGGCGACGACGTGGTTTATCATAACTACTTCGACGTCAGCATGGCCGTATCGACGCCGCGTGGCCTGGTAACGCCGGTTCTGCGCGATGTCGATCTGCTGGGCATGGCGGATATCGAAAAGAATATTAAAGAGCTGGCACTGAAAGGCCGCGACGGCAAGCTGACCGTTGACGATCTGATCGGCGGTAACTTCACCATTACCAACGGCGGCGTCTTCGGGTCTCTGATGTCTACGCCAATCATCAACCCACCGCAGAGCGCAATTCTGGGTATGCATGCCATTAAAGATCGTCCGATGGCGGTCAATGGCAAGGTAGAAATTCTGCCGATGATGTACCTCGCGCTCTCCTACGACCACCGTCTGATCGATGGACGTGAATCGGTAGGCTTCCTGGTAGCGATTAAAGAGCTGCTGGAAGACCCGACTCGTCTGCTGCTGGACGTGTAGCGATCATGGCCCGGCAGCGTTCAGCGTGCCGGGCCAATAAAAACATCATCAGCGCTGTAAACGGCGATTTATCGCCTTACAGACTAAATGATAACGATTACCTGAAGGATGGACTGAACACATGAACTTACATGAATATCAGGCAAAACAACTGTTTGCCCGCTATGGCTTACCGGCGCCGGTGGGTTATGCCTGTACTACTCCGCGCGAAGCAGAAGAAGCCGCTTCAAAAATCGGTGCGGGTCCGTGGGTAGTGAAATGTCAGGTTCACGCTGGCGGCCGCGGTAAAGCGGGCGGTGTGAAAGTAGTTAACAGCAAAGAAGACATTCGCGCATTTGCTGAACATTGGCTCGGCAAACGCCTGGTGACCTACCAGACGGATGCGCACGGCCAGCCGGTTAACCAAATCCTGGTTGAAGCGGCGACCGATATCGCCAAAGAGCTCTATCTTGGCGCCGTGGTTGACCGTAGCTCCCGTCGCGTTGTGTTCATGGCTTCCACCGAAGGCGGCGTGGAAATCGAAAAAGTGGCGGAAGAGACGCCGCACCTGATCCACAAAATTGCTATCGACCCGCTGGCGGGCCCGATGCCTTACCAGGGCCGTGAGCTGGCGTTCAAACTGGGTCTGGAAGGTAAGCAGGTTCAGCAGTTCACCAAGATCTTCATGGGGCTGGCGAATATTTTCCTCGAGCGCGATCTGGCGCTGATCGAAATCAACCCGCTGGTTATCACCAAACAGGGCGACCTGATCTGCCTCGACGGCAAGCTGGGCGCCGATGGCAATGCCCTGTTCCGTCAGCCGGATCTGCGCGAAATGCGCGACCAGTCTCAGGAAGATCCGCGTGAAGCTCAGGCTGCACAGTGGGAGCTGAACTACGTTGCGCTGGACGGCAACATCGGCTGTATGGTTAACGGCGCAGGCCTGGCGATGGGCACCATGGACATCGTTAAGCTGCACGGCGGCGAACCGGCTAACTTCCTTGACGTTGGCGGCGGCGCAACCAAAGAGCGCGTAACCGAAGCGTTTAAAATCATCCTTTCCGACAGCAATGTTAAAGCCGTACTGGTTAACATCTTCGGCGGTATCGTGCGTTGCGACCTGATCGCTGACGGCATTATCGGCGCGGTAGAGGAAGTGGGCGTTAACGTTCCGGTGGTCGTTCGTCTGGAAGGTAACAATGCCGAACTGGGCGCGAAGAAACTGGCTGACAGCGGCCTGAATATTATTGCAGCGAAAAGTCTGACGGACGCAGCGCAGCAGGTTGTTGCTGCAGTGGAGGGGAAATAATGTCCATTTTAATTGATAAAAACACCAAGGTTATCTGCCAGGGCTTTACCGGTAGCCAGGGGACTTTCCACTCCGAACAAGCGATCGCTTACGGTACGCAGATGGTCGGCGGCGTGACGCCGGGCAAAGGCGGCACCACGCATCTGGGCCTGCCGGTGTTCAACACCGTGCGCGAAGCCGTAGACGCAACCGGCGCAACCGCGACCGTTATCTACGTACCGGCTCCGTTCTGCAAAGACTCCATTCTGGAAGCTATCGATGCGGGCATTAAGCTCATCATCACCATCACCGAAGGTATCCCGACGCTGGATATGCTGACCGTGAAGGTGAAGCTGGATGAAGCCGGCGTGCGCATGATCGGCCCTAACTGCCCGGGCGTTATCACCCCTGGCGCATGCAAAATCGGCATCATGCCGGGCCACATTCACCAGCCGGGTAAAGTGGGTATCGTTTCCCGTTCCGGTACGCTGACCTATGAAGCGGTTAAGCAGACTACTGACTACGGCTTCGGCCAGTCTACCTGCGTCGGTATCGGCGGTGACCCGATCCCGGGTTCTAACTTCATCGATATCCTGAAGCTGTTCCAGGAAGACCCGCAGACCGAAGCGATCGTGATGATCGGTGAGATCGGCGGCAGCGCTGAAGAAGAAGCGGCAGCCTACATCAAAGAGCACGTAACCAAGCCGGTAGTGGGTTATATCGCCGGTGTGACCGCGCCGAAAGGCAAGCGTATGGGCCACGCAGGCGCCATCATCGCCGGCGGTAAAGGCACGGCTGACGAGAAGTTTGCTGCCCTGGAAGCGGCCGGTGTGAAAACCGTTCGTAGCCTGGCAGACATCGGCGAAGCGCTGAAATCTATCATTAAGTAAATGTAATAAAACGGCCCCTGCTATTCGATCGCTGAGAGTGAATAGCTCGGGGCCGGTCCAGTTTCGACATGGTTGGCCACCTTCCGGTGGCCTTTTTTATGCGCCGCTCCCGCTAATATTTCCGACCTTTTCCGTTACGCCGACTACGGCGATCAATAACGCCCGTGACTCGGGCCGTTTTTTTACGCGCTCTCCTCAGGAGCATCGGCTATCAATGCAGGACGAGCTGAAGGTTTAATGACCTCATTTAAATCAATGTTAATCAAGGGGTTACTTTAATTTTGTTTGCAGGGTATAGGCCATAAATAGCGGCTTAAATAAGGCTGAGTTTATATTTTTACACGATATTTTATTTTTATCATCGATGTTAAATAACGATTTAATAACGTTATAAAATCGTTTTTAAATTAATTCTCAACGGGTATAAAACGGTGCCTGGGCGAGGGCGGTTTTCTGCATATGTTCTTTTAAACCCCGGAGGTGATGGCAGAACCCTTTGTTATATATTTATTTTTTTGCAGGGCGCAAGAGGGGAGGGCTGACCAGCATTGGGCATTATTCTTTACGCCGTCAGCGTGGTGGCGCGAGGCATGGCCAGAACATCGCGGCGGTAGCGGAGCGGCATCCCTGCTTCGTCGATTGTGAGATAGTTTCCCTGCGGTGTTAAGTGTTGGTAAAAACAATGATAAATAAAATAAGTTGAAAATAAACGGGCAATAACTTGATAAAAAAAATCCGTGAGCTATGCGGCATTATTTGCCGATAGTCTCCCGTCCCGGCATTGTCCCTTCCGCTTAAAAGACGATCCGGCTTTAAATAAATCGACTATCATTTTCAGTAACTGATGACACCTTCGCAAAACATATCTTTAACCTATCGTTTACTAGCGTTGCACATAGTAAACATAATTAACATTCAAAATGAAAATTGATTTAAATCAATGTTTAACTGTTGGAAAAAAATGAGAAATGGAGTTAAATTGTCGCCGATCAAATTGGCCGAAAACCGGTATTTTCGCTATAAATTGATCGCTGTCGAAAAGCGCAAATTTATCTCAATAAAAACCTATTTATTGTAAGGGATTTGCAGCGTAATATAACCACGGGATCAATTTGGGTGTTTTTTTAACATGTTTGTAACTTTTCTCCATTACCGTTTCCTCTCAGGAAGAAAGGGTACGGCGAAAAGGCGCAAATAAATTTGTATTGGGGCATGTGTGTGACCCTTTCTAACGGGGTTCACTCTCGGAGTCTTCATGCGATGAGCAAGGAGTCATGATGTTAGATATAGTCGAACTGTCGCGCTTACAGTTTGCCTTGACCGCGATGTACCACTTCCTTTTTGTGCCACTGACGCTCGGTATGGCGTTCCTGCTGGCCATCATGGAAACGGTTTACGTCCTTTCCGGCAAACAGATTTATAAAGATATGACCAAATTCTGGGGCAAGTTGTTTGGTATCAACTTTGCGCTGGGTGTAGCAACCGGTTTGACCATGGAGTTCCAGTTCGGGACAAACTGGTCTTATTACTCTCACTACGTGGGCGATATCTTCGGTGCGCCGCTGGCCATTGAAGGGCTGATGGCCTTCTTCCTCGAATCTACCTTTGTCGGTCTGTTCTTCTTCGGCTGGGATCGTCTGGGCAAAGTACAGCACATGGCGGTAACCTGGCTGGTGGCTCTGGGGTCCAACCTTTCCGCACTGTGGATCCTCGTGGCTAACGGCTGGATGCAAAACCCGATCGCCTCGGACTTCAACTTCGAAACCATGCGTATGGAGATGGTCAGCTTCTCCGAGCTGGTGTTGAACCCGGTTGCTCAGGTGAAGTTTGTCCACACCGTCGCCTCTGGTTACGTCTGCGGCGCGATGTTCGTTCTGGGCATCAGCTCCTACTATATGCTGCGCGGTCGCGACTTCGCCTTCGCTAAACGCTCCTTTGCCATCGCGGCAAGCTTCGGTATGGCCGCTATTCTCTCCGTTATCGTTCTCGGTGATGAGTCCGGTTACGAAATGGGCGACGTGCAGAAGACCAAACTCGCGGCTATCGAAGCCGAATGGGAAACGCAGCCGGCACCGGCCGCCTTCACCCTGTTTGGTATTCCCGATCAGGATGCGCAAAAAAACCGCTTCGCGATTCAAATTCCGTATGCGTTGGGGATTATTGCCACCCGTTCCGTGGATAAGCAGGTTACCGGTCTGAAAGAGCTGCTCGTTCAGCACGAAGCGCGTATCCGCAACGGCATGAAGGCCTACACCCTGCTTGAAGAGCTGCGTGCTGGTTCGAAAGATCAGGCCGTTCGTGACGAATTCAACAGCGTCAAGAAAGACCTTGGCTACGGGCTGCTGCTGAAACGCTATACGCCGAACGTCTCCGACGCGACGGAAGCTCAGATTGCGCTGGCAACGAAGGACTCGATCCCTCGCGTGGCTCCGCTGTACTTTGCCTTCCGTATCATGGTTGCCTGCGGCATTTTGATGCTGGGTATTATTGCGGCCTCCTTCTGGACGGTTATCCGCAATCAGGTCGGCGAGAAAAAATGGCTGCTGCGCATCGCGCTTTACGCTATTCCGCTGCCGTGGATTGCCATCGAATCCGGCTGGTTCGTTGCTGAATACGGCCGTCAGCCGTGGGCGATAGGTGAGGTCTTGCCGACCGCGGTGGCGAACTCCTCGCTGACCGCCGCTGACCTGATCTTCTCGATGTTGCTGATTTGCGGTCTGTACACCCTGTTCCTGGTGGCGGAGCTGTACCTGATGTTCAAATTCGCACGCCGTGGCCCAAGCAGCCTGAAAACCGGTCGCTACCATTTTGAGCAGTCTTCCGCGACTACTCAGCCGGCACGCTAAGACAGGAGTCGTCAAATGATCGATTATGAAGTATTGCGTTTAATCTGGTGGCTGCTGATCGGCATTCTGCTGATTGGTTTTGCCGTCACCGATGGCTTCGACATGGGGGTGGGCATGCTCACCCGCTTCCTCGGTCGTAACGACACCGAGCGTCGAATCATGATCAACTCCATTGCTCCACACTGGGACGGAAACCAGGTATGGCTGATTACCGCGGGCGGCGCGCTGTTTGCTGCCTGGCCGACGGTCTATGCCGCGGCGTTTTCCGGCTTCTACGTGGCAATGATTCTGGTGCTGGCGTCTCTGTTCTTCCGTCCGGTTGGTTTCGACTACCGCTCGAAGATTGAGGACACCCGCTGGCGTAACATGTGGGACTGGGGCATCTTCATCGGTAGCTTCGTGCCGCCGCTGGTGATCGGCGTGGCGTTCGGTAACCTGCTGCAGGGCGTGCCGTTCCACCTGGATGAATACATGCGCCTGTACTACACGGGTAACTTCTTCCAGCTGCTGAATCCGTTTGGCCTGCTGGCCGGCGTAGTGAGTGTGGCGATGATCCTGACCCAGGGCGCGACCTACCTGCAGATGCGTACCGTCGGTGAACTGCACCTGCGTGCTCGCGTCACCTCACAGGTTGCGGCACTGGTCACGCTGGTCTGCTTCCTGCTGGCAGGCGTTTGGGTGGTCTACGGTATCGATGGTTACGTGGTGACCTCGGTTATCGACCGCGCAGCGCCGTCTAACCCGCTGACGAAAGAAGTGGCGCGTCAGGCCGGTGCGTGGATGGTCAACTTCAACAACATGCCGTCGCTGTGGGCCATCCCTGCGCTGGGCGTCGTGCTGCCGCTGTTGACTATTCTGACCTCACGGCTGGAGAAGGGCGCTCTGGCGTTTGTCTCTTCCTCCATCACTCTGGCGTGTATCATCCTGACTGCGGGTATCGCTATGTTCCCATTCATCATGCCGTCCAGCACGATGATGAACGTTAGCCTGACCATGTGGGATGCGACCTCCAGCCAGCTGACGCTGAACCTGATGACCTATGTGGCGATTGTCTTCGTGCCGATTATTCTGGGCTACACCAGCTGGTGTTACTGGAAAATGTTTGGCCGCATCACCAGAGAAGACATCGAAAAGAACACCCACTCGCTGTACTAAGGTAAGGAGCTATATATATGTGGTATTTCGCATGGATTTTGGGAACGCTTCTTGCCTGTGCTTTTGGGGTTATCACCGCGCTGGCGCTTGAGCACGTGGAAGCCACCAAAGCAGGTAAAGAAGAACACTGATGAGAGTTATCGCAACGCGATATACGAAATCAGTCGGGTTGCATCGAGGCGGCAAGCCAGGGAATCCCCGGGAGCTTACTGAGGTAAGCGACTGGGGTAAGCGGACGCAGCCAACAAGGAGGCAACACGAATGATAAAATATATCTATGCGATAATGGATAAGCGCCCGCTCAGGGCGCTTTCTCTGGTGATGGCGCTGCTGCTGGCGGGCTGCATTTTCTGGGATCCGTCGCGCTTTGCGGCGAAAACCAGCGAGCTTGAAATCTGGCATGGTTTCCTGCTGATGTGGGCCGTTTGTGCCGGCGTTATCCACGGCGTGGGCTTTCGTCCGCGCGCCGTTTTCTGGCAGGGGATTTTCTGTCCACTTATCGCTGATATTGTCCTCATAACCGGGCTTTTCTTTTTCTTCTTTTGAAAGATAAGAGTATAAGAGAACTCTGGTAACCTCATGGGCTTGCATAAGCCCATAAAAATTTACTCGCCGTTTACTTTCTCCCATTCCAAACCACGATTCCCGCGCGTATAGTAGCGAAGTTTGAAAGCACTAATCTTTTTTTGCATTACCGGGATGTAAAGTGAACACAACGCGATATACAACGGCATTCTCAATGCATCGCGGCGGCAGGTACGCAAATCACCGGGAGCTTACAAGAGTAAGTGACTGGCGTGAGTGGACGAAGCCAACAAAGAGGCAGCAGGAATGAATAAGTATATGTTTCGATGGCCGGTTCGGGTCTACTACGAAGATACCGATGCCGGTGGTGTGGTTTACCACGCCAGCTACGTCGCTTTTTATGAAAGAGCACGTACAGAGATGCTGCGCCACCATCACTTCAGTCAGCAGGTTTTGTTGGCTGAGCGAGTTGCCTTCGTGGTTCGCAAAATGACGCTTGAATATTTTGCGCCCGCCAGACTCGACGACATGCTCGAAATCCAGACGGAAATATCTTCGATGCGAGGCACCTCTTTGGTCTTCACGCAGCGAATCGTCAACGCCGAGAATACAGTGTTAAACGAAGCTGAGGTTCTCATTGTGTGCGTTGATCCACTCTTAATGAAGCCTCGTGCGCTTCCCAAGTCTATTGTCGCGGAGTTTAAGCAGTGACTGACATGAATATCCTTGATTTGTTCCTGAAGGCCAGCCTTCTGGTTAAACTTATCATGTTGATTTTGATTGGTTTTTCTATCGCTTCCTGGGCTATCATTATTCAGAGAACGCGTATCCTCAATACCGCAACCCGCGAGGCTGAGGCCTTTGAAGACAAGTTCTGGTCGGGTATTGAGCTTTCTCGCCTGTACCAGGAAAGCCAGGGGCGTCGCGATAACCTGGCCGGTTCGGAACAGATTTTCTATAGTGGTTTCAAAGAGTTTGCTCGTCTGCATCGCGCAAACAACCATGCGCCAGAGGCGGTGGTTGAAGGGGCATCGCGCGCCATGCGTATCTCCATGAACCGCGAGCTGGAAACCCTGGAAACGCATATCCCGTTCCTCGGAACCGTCGGCTCCATCAGTCCGTATATCGGCCTGTTTGGTACCGTTTGGGGGATTATGCATGCCTTTATCGCCCTTGGTGCGGTGAAGCAGGCGACCCTGCAGATGGTTGCGCCGGGTATCGCCGAAGCGCTTATCGCCACGGCAATCGGCCTGTTTGCAGCAATCCCGGCGGTAATGGCCTATAACCGTTTGAACCAGCGGGTGAACAAACTTGAACTGAACTACGACAACTTTATGGAAGAGTTCACCGCGATTCTGCACCGTCAGGCGTTTACCAGCAGCGAAAGCAATAAGGGGTAAGCCATGGCCAGAGCACGTGGACGCGGACGTCGCGAACTGAAGTCCGAGATCAACATCGTTCCGCTGCTGGATGTCTTGTTGGTGCTGCTGCTGATCTTTATGGCAACAGCGCCGATCATTACGCAGAGCGTAGAGGTCGACCTGCCGGATGCTACCGAATCGCAGGCGGTTAAAAGCAACGACGAACCGCCGGTGATCGTTGAAGTTTCCGGCGTCGGGCAGTACAGCGTGAAAGTTGGCCAGGAAACGCTGTCGCAGCTGCCGCCGGAGCAGGTTATTGCCGAAGCGAAGCGCCGACTCGAGGCCAATGAGAAAACGGTGTTCCTGATCGGCGGTGCGAAGGACGTACCTTACGATGAAATTATTAAAGCGCTTAACCTGTTGCATAGCGCAGGGGTTAAATCGGTTGGCTTAATGACCAAGCCTATTTAATCGCTTCAGATATGTGCGCCCGCCGGACGCAGGCGACGAGATAAACAGGCTCGTCGCCTGCGAGAAAAGCGGGAACAGGCGAACAGTTTTTGGGAACCGATAGTGTCAAAGGCAACCGAACAAAACGACAAGCTTAAACGAGCCATCATAGTTTCAGTCGTGCTGCACATCATTCTGATCGCGCTGCTGATCTGGAGTTCGTTCGATGAGCATCTGGATACTTCGTCCGGTGGAGGAGGAGGCTCTTCCATTGATGCGGTGATGGTCGATCCTGGGGCGGTCGTTAACAACTACAACCGTCAGCAGCAGCAGCAGGCCAGTTCGCGCCGCGCCGCGGAGCAACGCGAAAAGCAGGCTCAGCAGCAGGCCGAAGAGCTGCGTGAAAAACAAGCCGCAGAGCAGGAGCGCCTGAAGCAGCTGGAGCAGGATCGTCTGCAGGCTCAGGAAGCGGCTAAAGAAGCGAAAGAACAGCAGAAGCAGGCTGAAGAGGCGGCAGAGAAAGCGGCTGCAGCGGCGAAAGCGCAAGCTGACACTCAGGCGAAAGAAGCGCAGGAAGCGGCGGCGAAAGCCGCTGCCGATGCAAAAGCGAAGGCTGATGCCCAGGCTAAAGTAGCGGAAGCTGCGGCAGCCAAGGCCGCCGCCGATGCGAAAAAGCAGGCGGAAGCTGAAGCGGCGAAAGCCGCAGCTGACGCGCAGAAGAAGGCCGAGGCGAAAGCTGCGGCAGACGCGCAGAAGAAAGCTGAAGCCGATGCGGCTAAAAAAGCGCAGCAGCAGGCTGAGAAGAAAGCCCAGCAGGACGCGGCTAAACAGGCCGCCGCCGAGAAGGCTGCGGCAGAGAAAGCCGCAGAGAAAGCGGCTGCAGCCAAAGCCGCCTCTGAAAAGGCCGCCTCTGAAAAGGCCGCGGCTGATAAAGCCGCAGCAGCAGAAAAAGCGGAGAAAGCCGCTGCCGCCAAAGCTGCAGCCGCCGAAAAAGCGGCCGCGGATAAGGCTGCTAAGGCCGCCGCAGCGAAAGCCGCAGCCGGTAAAGCCGCCGCCGCGAAGAAAGCCGCGGCAGCGAAAGAAGCTGACGGCGTTGACGACCTGCTCGGCGATCTGAGTTCGGGTAAGAATGCGCCGAAAGGTGGCGGAGCGAAAGGTCAGGGGCAGCCGTCGAACTCAACCGGCACCTCGGGCAGCAACGGCGGGGCGTCTGGCGCAGATATCAGCGGCTACGCGTCGCAGATTCGTAATGCTATTCAGAGCCGATTGTACGGTGCTGATTTGTATGCAGGAAAGTCTTGTGTGCTGCATATCAAGCTGGGTCCTGATGGGCAATTGCTTGATATACAACAGGAAGGTGGGGATCCGGCTCTTTGCCAGGCAGCATTGACTGCGGCCAAAACGGCGAGGATTCCGAAACCACCTAGCCAGGCAGTTTATGAGAAAGTAAAAGATGCCAAACTAGACTTTAAACTGTGATAGTTTTCCCCGTGAAAACGGGGCAAAACAATCTATGGTTGTTACCGGGTTTTGGTAGTTTTGTGTATTTGAGTTTGTTAACATTCTGCTAAATTATCGTGGGCCTTCCGCCCGGATAAGGGAGATATGATGAAGCAGGCATTACGAGTAGCATTTGGTTTTTTAATGCTGTGGGCAGCTGTGCTGCACGCAGAAGTACGTATCGAGATCACCCAAGGGGTGGACTCGGCACGCCCGATCGGCGTTGTACCGTTCCAGTGGGCCGGACCGGGTGCTGCACCTGAAGATATTGGCGGTGTGGTGGCGGCTGACCTGCGCAACAGCGGTAAATTCAACCCGCTGGATCGCTCGCGTCTGCCTCAACAGCCGGGAACCGCGCAGGAAGTTCAACCTGCCGCATGGTCCGCGCTGGGTATTGACGCCGTGGTCGTAGGTCAGGTCACGCCAAACCCGGACGGTTCTTACAACGTTGCTTACCAGCTGGTTGACACCGGCGGTGCGCCGGGGACGATTCTGGCACAAAACTCTTATAAGGTGACTAAACAGTACCTTCGCTATGCGGGTCACACCGCCAGCGATGCGGTATTTGAGAAGCTGACCTCTATTAAGGGCGCGTTCCGTACCCGTATTGCTTACGTTGTACAGACCAACGGCGGCCAGTTCCCTTATGAGCTGCGCGTTTCCGACTACGATGGCTACAACCAGTTTGTTGTCCACCGTTCGCCGCAGCCGCTGATGTCTCCGGCATGGTCTCCGGACGGTTCTAAGCTGGCTTACGTTACCTTCGAAAGCGGTCGTTCTGCGCTGGTCGTTCAGACCCTGGCTAACGGCGCGGTGCGTCAGATTGCCTCGTTCCCGCAGCATAACGGCGCGCCGGCGTTCTCGCCGGACGGCAGCAAGCTGGCCTTCGCGCTGTCGAAAACCGGTAGCCTGAACCTGTACGTGATGGATCTGGGCTCTGGTCAGATTCGTCAGGTGACCAACGGTCGTAGCAACAACACCGAACCAACCTGGTTCCCGGACAGTCAAAACCTGGCCTTTACTTCTGACCAGGCCGGTCGTCCGCAGGTGTACAAAGTCAGCGTTGGCGGCGGTACTCCGCAGCGTATTTCCTGGGAAGGTTCGCAGAACCAGGATGCGGACGTCAGCAGTGACGGTAAATTTATGGTAATGGTGAGCTCGGCCAGCGGCCAGCAGCACATTGCCAAACAAGATCTGGTAGCGGGTGGCGTACAAGTTCTGTCGTCAACGTTCCTGGACGAAACGCCAAGTCTGGCACCTAACGGCACTATGGTAATCTACAGCTCTTCTCAGGGGATGGGATCCGTGCTGAATCTGGTTTCTACAGATGGGCGTTTCAAAGCGCGTCTTCCGGCGACTGATGGACAGGTAAAATTCCCTGCCTGGTCTCCGTATCTGTGATAATAAATAATTGATTATTAAAGGAATCAAAGAAATGCAACTGAACAAAGTGCTGAAAGGGCTGATGATCGCTCTGCCGGTTATGGCAATCGCGGCGTGTTCTTCCAACAAGAACGCCAGCAACGACCAGAGCGGTGAAGGCATGCTGGGTGCCGGCACTGGTATGGATGCTAACGCTAACGGCGGCAACATGTCTTCCGAAGAGCAGGCTCGTCTGCAGATGCAGCAGCTGCAGCAGAACAACATCGTTTACTTCGATCTGGACAAGTACGATATCCGTTCTGACTTCGCTGCAATGCTGGATGCGCACGCTAACTTCCTGCGTAGCAACCCGTCCTATAAAGTGACCGTTGAAGGTCACGCGGATGAGCGCGGTACTCCGGAATACAACATCGCTCTGGGTGAGCGTCGTGCTAACGCCGTTAAGATGTATCTGCAGGGCAAAGGTGTTTCTGCTGACCAGATCTCCATCGTTTCTTACGGTAAAGAAAAACCTGCAGTACTGGGCCACGACGAAGCGGCTTACGCCAAAAACCGTCGCGCCGTACTGGTTTACTAAGAGAATTGCATGAGCAGTAACTTCAGACATCATCTGTTGAGTCTGTCGTTACTGGTTGGCATAGCGGCCCCCTGGGCCGCTTTTGCTCAGGCGCCAATCAGTAGTGTCGGCTCAGGCTCGGTCGAAGACCGCGTCACTCAACTCGAGCGTATTTCTAACGCTCACAGTCAGCTTTTAACTCAGCTTCAGCAACAGCTCTCCGATAACCAGAACGATATTGATTCCCTGCGCGGTCAGATTCAGGAAAGTCAGTATCAGCTTAATCAGGTTGTTGAGCGCCAGAAACAGATCCTGCTGCAAATTAACGGTATGAGCAGCGGTGGGGCTACGCCGGATGCACAGGCGCCGGCGGCATCGTCCGACGACGCGCAGGGCGCAGCGGCCGCTACGGCGGCTCCAGCGGCGAACTCCGGCGCTCCGGCGCTGACCGGAGATGCCAATACTGATTACAACGCCGCTATTGCGCTGGTGAAGGATTCGTCCCGCCAGGACGATGCGATGGCTGCGTTTCAGAATTTCGTCAAAAAGTACCCGGATTCAACGTATCAACCGAACGCCAACTACTGGCTCGGTCAGTTGAATTACAACAAGGGGAAAAAAGACGATGCGGCCTACTATTTTGCTTCGGTGGTGAAGAATTACCCTAAATCCCCAAAAGCGCCGGATGCGATGTTTAAAGTCGGCGTGATCATGCAGGACAAAGGTGATACCGCAAAAGCGAAGGCCGTTTACCAGCAGGTGGTCGGTAAATTTCCTGGGACCGATGGCGCGAAACAAGCTCAGAAACGCCTTAACGCTCTCGGCTGATTATGCCATGACCAGAAATTGCAGTATTTCTGGTCGTGTCGCATGAATCCTAAGCAGTCAGATGTTTTTTATCGAAATACTTGTTGCGCTGAATTCTTAAATCAGTAATATATGCCGCCGTTGCCAAGGGATATCGAACAAGCCTGAAGCGATAAAAAAAGTGGGTCGTTAGCTCAGTTGGTAGAGCAGTTGACTTTTAATCAATTGGTCGCAGGTTCGAATCCTGCACGACCCACCAATCGTTCTGGTGGAACGCGATAGTAAAACGTGAAGGATAACGTTGCATTAGCAACGGCCCGTAGGGCGAGGCGCAGCCGAGTCATCCTGCACAACCCACCACTAATTAATGACTAAGTTAATTAGTAGCAGTATCCAGCGTAGTATCGGGTGATTAGCTCAGCTGGGAGAGCACCTCCCTTACAAGGAGGGGGTCGGCGGTTCGATCCCGTCATCACCCACCACTCGGGTCGTTAGCTCAGTTGGTAGAGCAGTTGACTTTTAATCAATTGGTCGCAGGTTCGAATCCTGCACGACCCACCAATTTTAACGTCTTACTCAGATGTTAAGCGTGAAGGATAACATTGCGCAGCAATGGCCCGTAGGGCGAGCGCAAGCGAGTCATCCTGCACGACCCACCAATTTTATTGGTGCCGAGTGCCGAGTGCCGAGTGAAGAATGATTCAGGTAGTACCCGAGCGGGTCGTTAGCTCAGTTGGTAGAGCAGTTGACTTTTAATCAATTGGTCGCAGGTTCGAATCCTGCACGACCCACCAACGCTTAAGGTATTTACCGGTAGAGACAGTGAAGGATAACGTTGCGCAGCAACGGCCCGTAGGGCGAGGCAAAGCCGAGTCATCCTGCACGACCCACCGGCCTGAATGATTAAAGTAGTAAACCCGCAAGGGGTCGTTAGCTCAGTTGGTAGAGCAGTTGACTTTTAATCAATTGGTCGCAGGTTCGAATCCTGCACGACCCACCAATGTAGAAAGGCGCCCTAAAGGCGCCTTTTTGCTATTTCCAATTCGTGCTGGATGAGAACCTGCTGCAGGTTCGACAAAATCGCCGGGAGCGATTTTGCATCGCCACCTGTGGCGACCCGCAGGGCGAGTCTCAGGATGAGACGAGTGATATCCTGCACGACCCACCAATCTAAAAAGGTGCCCTAAAGGCGCCTTTTTACTATCTGCGATATATAAGATTCGAACCTACAGCACGTTCGACAAAATCGCCACTTGTGGCGACCCGCAGGGCGAGTCTCAGGATGAGACGAGTGATATCCTGCACGACCCACCAACGCAATAGCCGCCTTTTTGCTCTTCGCGATATACAAGCTTCAACCCGCAGCGTTATCCCTTTTCCCACGGATAAATTCCCCACGACATTTTCTGTACAATCGGCTATCTTGTTTAGCATATAAAACACTACGGCCGTCCCGGTGCCGCGTGAAGGCATTTTAACGGTCTTTGAGTTAAGCCAGTAAAACGAGATTGCAAGATGAGCGTAATGTTTGACCCTGAAACGGCGATTTATCCTTTTCCCCCCAAGCCGATGCCGTTAAGCCGCGATGAAAAGCACTTTTATCGCGAAAAGATAAAGCGCCTGCTGCGCGAACGCGATGCGGTAATGGTTGCCCACTACTATACCGACCCCGAAATTCAGCAGCTGGCGGAAGAGACCGGCGGCTGCATCGCCGACTCGCTTGAAATGGCGCGCTTTGGCGCCCGGCACCCGGCATCCACGCTGCTGGTCGCCGGCGTGCGTTTCATGGGGGAAACGGCAAAAATCCTCAGTCCGGAAAAAAAAATCCTGATGCCGACGCTCCACGCCGAGTGCTCCCTCGATCTCGGCTGCCCCATCGATGAGTTCAATCAATTTTGCGATGCGCATCCTGACCGCACCGTGGTGGTCTACGCCAACACCTCCGCGGCGGTTAAGGCCCGCGCTGACTGGGTGGTGACCTCCAGCATTGCGGTTGAGCTGATTGAGCATCTTGATAGCCTGGGCGAAAAAATCATTTGGGCGCCGGACCGCCATCTGGGCAACTACGTGCAAAAACAGACCGGCGCAGACGTCCTGTGCTGGCAGGGCGCCTGTATTGTTCACGATGAATTTAAAACCCAGGCGCTGAGCAGAATGAAGTCGCTGTACCCTGAGGCCGCGGTGCTGGTCCATCCGGAATCGCCGCAGTCAATTGTCGATATGGCCGATGCCGTCGGCTCTACCAGTCAGCTGATCAATGCGGCGAGAACGCTGCCTCAGCGCCAGCTGATTGTCGCCACCGATCGCGGCATCTTCTATAAAATGCAGCAGGCGGTACCGGAGAAAGAGCTGCTGGAGGCGCCGACGGCCGGTGAAGGCGCTACCTGCCGCAGCTGCGCCCACTGCCCGTGGATGGCGATGAACGGCCTGAAGGCGATTGCAGAAGGCCTCGAGCACGGCGGCGCAGCGCACGAGATTCAGGTTGACGAGCAGCTGCGGACCGGCGCATTAATCCCGCTTAACAGAATGCTGGATTTTGCGGCTACACTACGGGGATAACCGACAACGCGTGCAATACGCTCTGGGGATAAGATGGATTTTTTAAGTACGCAGAATATTTTGGTACATATACCCATTGGCGCCGGGGGATACGACCTCTCGTGGATTGAGGCCGTCGGGACGATTGCCGGTCTGCTGTGCATCTGGCTGGCGAGTCTGGAAAAGATCGGCAACTATGCCTTTGGGCTGATTAACGTCACCCTGTTTGCCATTATCTTCTTCCAGATCCAGCTCTATGCCAGCCTGCTGCTGCAGGTATTTTTCTTCGTGGCGAACGTCTACGGCTGGTACGCATGGTCGCGGCAGACCAGCAGCCATGAGGCCGCGCTGCAAATCCGTTGGCTACCGCTGCCCAAAGCGCTGGGCTGGCTGGCGGCGTGCGTGGTGGCGATTGGCCTGATGACGGTATTTATCGATCCGGTGTTCGCATTCCTGACGCGGGTGGCGGTGACGCTAATGCAGGGGCTGGGGCTGCAGGTCGCCATGCCGGCGCTACAGCCGGATGCCTTCCCGTTCTGGGACTCCTGCATGATGGTGCTGTCGATAGCCGCCATGATCCTGATGACCCGCAAATACGTTGAGAACTGGCTACTGTGGGTGATCATTAACGTGATCAGCGTGGTCATTTTTGCGCGCCAGGGCGTCTATGCGATGTCGCTGGAATACCTGCTGCTGACCTTTATTGCGCTCAACGGTAGCCGGATGTGGATCAACAGCGCGCGTGAGCGGGGTTCTCACGCGTTTTCTCGCTAATGATGATGCTGATGGGCGTGTCCGGAGTGAGCCATGTTAAGGCGGCACTCCGGGCCGCTGCAGGGCTGATACTCCATCTGCACGGTTGCGTGCTCAACGTCATACTTGTGATGCAAAAATTCCTGAATACGATTCAGCAGGGCGTCGTGATCGTGCGGCGGGACGACCTGGACGTGCAGCGTCATCACCGTTTTTTCTCCGACCAGCCAGACGTGGACATGATGCACGTCGCGGACTTCGGCCACCGAGCGGCGTAAATCACGCTTCAGGCCTTCAACATCCAGCGAACGCGGCGCGCCTTCCAGCAGTTCGTTCAGGCTCTCCTGCAGCAGGCGCCAGGCGCTGCGCAGTACCAGGCATGACACCAGCACCGACAGAATCGGGTCAATCGGGGTCCAGCCGGTGGTTAAAATCACTATTGCGGCGACGATCGCCCCTACCGAACCGAGTAAATCACCCAGCACGTGCAGCGCCGCGGCGCGAACGTTAAGGTTGCGCTCCTCGCCGCCGCGGTGAAGGATCCAGAAGGCCATAATATTGGCCAGCAGCCCGGCAACGGCGATCGCCATCATCGGCGCCCCGGCGACGGGCTGCGGATGGTTAAAACGCTGAATCGCTTCCCATACGATAAGAATGGTAATCACCACCAGCGCGATGGCGTTGACGAAGGCGGCGAGGGTCGTCAGACGCAGCCAGCCGAAGGTATGGCGGGCGTTGGGCGGGCGGCGGGCAAAACGGACGGCCAGCAGGGCGAAGAGCAGGGCGGCGGAGTCGGTGAGCATATGCCCGGCGTCGGCCAGCAGCGCCAGAGAGCCTGAGAGCGCACCGCCAATGGCTTCAACCACCATAAAGCCGGCGGTAATGATAAAGGCCAGCAGCAGGCGGCGAGCGTTATTATCCTGCGGCTGCTGAGCTGAAGTATGCGAGTGCGCCATGGTGTCATCCCCTGATTATTATCATTATTACTGTATGACATCATACCGATTTTCGGTGAATAAAATAAAAAAGGAGAGCCTCGGCTCCCCTTATTTTCAGCCCTTATTTCAGGCGTGGATGCTACTGTGTCGTCCCGTCCGTTTTGCTGCCGTTATCGCTCGGGGTACTTTCCGGGCAGCGGCCATCCTTGCACATCGCGTTTTTATGCGCTTCGTCGCTGGTCATCCCGTCATGGTTCATGGTTGAACCGTCGGAGTTAAGCATCTTGTCGCCAGAGTTAATCTTGTCGTTATCAACCTTGTTTGGCGCGACGTTGGCGCGGGCATCAGGTGCGACCTGCCCGGCATCAGCGGAGGCGTTGGCCTGTCCGTTGTTGGATTGGGCGCCGGTATCTGCAGCCAGCGCGGCGGCGCTGCTCAGGCCAAGGGTGGCGGCTAAAAAGAGTGGGGTGAGGATGGTCATTTTCATAGGATGCTCCTGTTATGGTCGATATGTCGGATAACCTCTTCCAACAGTGCATGTGCCAGCGCTCGCTCGCGCTCTATGGTTAAAAGCTTCACATCAATAAGTTACATCAGCACGGAATACTGATTAGCGGCGTGAAGATTGCTCTTAACAGTTAAAAATTGTAGCTCATGGCCTGTTTTTCGCTTCTTTATTGCGAATTTTAATCTATTTTCAGGATTAATCTGTCGTCACTGTAAAATCACGTTTACACTTTTTGAACGAAGAGATAGATTGGAGGGATTGCATTTAAATAGATAAGATGGCAGAGCTGGAAAGAAAATGAATTATCAGAACGACGATTTACGCATTAAAGAGATCAACGAATTACTCCCTCCCGTTGCGCTTCTCGAAAAGTTTCCCGCGACCGAAAATGCTGCTAACACCGTTGCGCATGCTCGTAAAGCGATCCACCAGATCCTCAAGGGCAACGACGATCGCCTGCTGGTGGTGATTGGGCCCTGCTCAATTCACGATACGGCTGCGGCGAAAGAGTATGCTGAGCGCCTGCTGACGCTGCGAGAAGAGCTGAAAGGCGAGCTGGAAGTGGTGATGCGCGTCTATTTCGAGAAACCGCGCACTACCGTCGGCTGGAAGGGGCTTATCAACGATCCGCACATGGATAACAGCTTCCGCATCAACGACGGCCTGCGCATTGCGCGTAAGCTGCTGCTGGAAATTAACGACAGCGGGCTGCCGGCGGCGGGCGAATTCCTTGATATGATCACGCCTCAGTACGTGGCTGACCTGATGAGCTGGGGCGCAATCGGCGCGCGTACCACCGAATCTCAGGTTCACCGCGAGCTCTCCTCAGGCCTCTCCTGCCCGGTTGGCTTTAAAAACGGCACCGACGGGACGATTAAAGTCGCGATTGATGCGATTAATGCCGCCGGGGCGCCGCACTGCTTCCTGTCGGTGACCAAGTGGGGTCATTCGGCGATTGTGAACACCAGCGGCAACAGCGACTGCCATATCATCCTGCGCGGGGGCAAAGAGCCGAACTACAGCGCGAAGCACGTTGCTGAAGTGAAGGTCGGGCTGGCGAAAGCGGGTCTGCCGGTGCAGATCATGATTGATTTCAGCCACGCCAACTCCAGCAAACAGTTTAAGAGACAAATGGACGTGGGTAGCGACGTTTGCCAGCAGATTGCCGGCGGCGAGCAGGCGATTATGGGCGTGATGATTGAAAGCCATCTGGTGGAAGGGAGCCAGAGCCTGGAGAGCGGAGAGCCGCTGACCTACGGTAAGAGCGTGACCGATGCCTGCATTGGCTGGGAAGACACCGATACCATCCTGCGTCAGCTGGCGAATGCGGTGAAAGCCCGCCGCGGATAGTACCGTTCGCCGTCCGTGCGCGAAGCGTGGGCGGAATGAAGAACAAAAAAAAGCGTGGAGCAATCCACGCTTTTTTTATGCCAGCGAAAATTACTTCGCTTTACCCTGGTTCGCTACTGCCGCCGCTTTTGCCGCGATTTCATCAGCGTTGCCCAGATAGTAGTGTTTGATCGGCTTGAAGTTTTCGTCAAACTCATACACCAGCGGTACGCCGGTCGGGATGTTCAGTTCGAGGATCTCTTCTTCACCCATGTTGTCGAGGTATTTAACCAGCGCACGCAGGGAGTTACCGTGAGCGGCAATGATAACGCGCTCGCCGCTTTTCAGACGCGGCAGAATGGTTTCATTCCAGTAAGGCACCACGCGCTCGATGGTCAGCGCCAGGCTTTCGGTTACCGGCAGCTCGGCATCGGTCAGCTTCGCGTAACGCGGATCGTGGCCCGGGAAGCGCTCGTCGTCTTTGGTCAGCTCCGGCGGCGTAATGGCAAAACCACGACGCCACTGCTTAACCTGCTCGTCACCGTATTTTTCAGCGGTTTCAGCTTTATTCAGACCCTGCAGCGCGCCGTAGTGGCGTTCGTTCAGTTTCCAGGATTTCTCAACCGGCAGCCAGGCTTGATCCAGTTCGTCCAGCACGTTCCACAGGGTATGGATGGCACGTTTCAGCACAGAGGTATAAGCGAAGTCGAAGCTGAAGCCTTCCTCTTTCAGCAGTTTACCTGCCGCTTTTGCTTCACCCACGCCTTTCTCGGACAGATCGACATCGTACCAACCGGTGAAACGGTTTTCGTTGTTCCATTGGCTTTCGCCGTGACGGACCAGTACCAGCTTAGTTACAGCCATTCTCTCACTCCTCAATACAACACGCCGTCCTTCGCGCTGTGGCTCAGCGGCCGCCCTGTTCATCCTGCGCGCATAGTTAGCTATGTTTTGCGGGACTCACTCAGTGGCCGAATCGATACAACCCGAACGCTGCGGTGTATGCGTTTATTGATTGATAACTATTCTCATTATATTGCTGTGATTTACCTCACGGCAACGCTTATCCCTAACCATAGCGAAAATAGTGGCTCAGTGTAAGATGCTTGTAAATCAGCGGTTATATTTTTGTCTGAAGGTGGCGCAATTTACGCCAAAGTGGCGAAAAAAAGCCCTCCATCAGGAGGGCGGGGGGATTATCTGGCGATAAACTGGTATTCCGTCAGGCTGACGTACTCCTCGCCCGGGCGCAATACGCAATCCGGCTGCGGCCAGTGCGGGTGGTTTGGCGAGTCGGGCAGGAATTCGCTTTCAAGCGCCAGGCCCTGCCAGTCGGCGTACGGCTGCTCCGTGCGCGACGGCGTGCCGCCGAGGTAGTTGCCGGAATAGAACTGCAGCGCCGGGGCGGAGGTGTAGACCGTCATCTGCAGCTTTTCATCCTGCGACCACAGGTGAGCCGCCGGCTGGCCTGCGTCGCCCTGCGCCTGCAGCAGAAACGCATGATCGTAGCCTTTCACCTTGCGCTGATCGTCATCGCTCAGGAAACGCTCCGCCAGCAGCTGAGGCTCGCGGAAGTCAAAGCTGGTTTCGGCCACGTCGCGCAGATCGCCGCCGGGGATCCCGTCGCTCTCTACCGGCAAATAGCGGTCGGCGAAGAGCTGCAGCCGATGCTGGCGAACGTCGGTCTGCTGGCCATCAAGGTTAAAGTAGACGTGGTTGGTCAGATTCACCGGGCAGGGCCGATCGACGGTGGCGCGGTATTCGATGGCAATACGGTTATCGTCGGTCAGGCGATAGTGCGCCGTAGCCTGCAAAGCCCCCGGGAATCCCTGGTCGCCGTCGGCGGAAGAGAGTGAAAACAGCGCCTGACGCTCGTCGGCGCTGACTATCTGCCAGCGGCGCTTATCAAATCCGTCCGGCCCGCCGTGCAGCTGGTGGCCGGCGTCAGTAGACGGCACCACGTTGACGGTATGGCCATCGAGCATAAAGCGGCTGTTGGCGATGCGGTTGGCATAGCGGCCGACCGAGGCGCCGAGAAAGGCCGCCTGGCGGGTATACTGCTGCGGCGAGGCGCAGCCGAGCAGGGCTTCGCGGACGCTGCCGTCAGCCAGAGTGACCCTGGCGGAGAGCAGCGTAGCGCCCCAGTCCATCAGCGTGACTACCATTCCGGCGTCGTTGCGCAGGGTAATGAGTCGCCACGGCTGGCCGTCCGGCGCGCGTTCTGTGGTTTGATTTAGCACTGGCCGGCTCCCTGGGAAGGTTTGCAAACGTAGAAGGTCTCTTTAATCCCGGTTTTCGCTTCATACTGTGCGGCAACGGCCTGCTGAACGGTATCCACCAGCTCTTCCGGTACCAGGGCGACGATGCAGCCGCCGAAGCCGCCGCCGGTCATGCGTACGCCGCCTTTGTCGCCGATGGTGGCTTTAACGATCTCAACCAGGGCGTCAATTTGCGGGACGGTGATTTCAAAATCATCGCGCATCGAGGCGTGGGATTCCGCCATCAGCTCGCCCATCCGCTTCAGGTCGCCTTTCTCCAGCGCGGTCGCCGCTTCGACGGTACGGGCGTTTTCGGTCAGCACGTGGCGAACGCGCTGAGCAACGATCGGATCCAGCTCCGCGGCCACGGCGTTGAACTCGGCAAGGGTGACGTCACGCAGCGCCGGCTGCTGGAAGAAGCGCGCGCCGGTTTCACACTGTTCGCGGCGGGTATTGTATTCGCTGCCGACCAGGGTGCGTTTAAAGTTACTGTTGATGATCACCACCGCCACGCCTTTCGGCATCGAGACGGCCCTGGTGCCCAGCGTGCGGCAGTCAATCAGCAGAGCGTGGTCCTTCTTGCCCAGCGCGGAGATCAGCTGGTCCATTATGCCGCAGTTACAGCCGACGAACTGGTTTTCCGCCTCCTGGCCGTTCAGCGCGATTTGCGCGCCGTCCAGCGGCAGATGATAGAGCTGCTGGAATACGGTGCCGACGGCAACCTCCAGCGAAGCGGAGGAGCTTAGGCCGGCCCCCTGGGGGACGTCTCCGGCAATCACCAGATCCGCGCCGCCGAAATGGCCGCTGCGCTTCTGCAGATGCTTCACCACGCCGCGCACGTAGTTGGACCACTGCTGGGTATCGTGGCTAATAATTTTGGCATCCAGCGAGAACTCGTCGTACTGATTTTCATAATCGGCGGCAATCACGCGTACCACGCGGTCGGTGCGCGGCGCGCAGCTGATGACCGTTTGATAGTCAATGGCGCAGGGCAGCACGAAGCCGTCGTTATAGTCGGTATGTTCGCCGATCAAATTAACGCGGCCCGGAGCCTGAATGGTGTGGCTGGCAGGGTAGCCAAATTTCTCGGCAAACAGGGCTTGGGTTTTCTCTTTCAGACTCATTGTTATTCTCCGGATTCGCGAAAATGAACGTCGCTGACCGCGCGCAGACGCTCGGCGGCTTGTTCCGCCGTCAGGTCACGCTGGGTTTCGGCCAGCATTTCGTAGCCGACCATAAATTTGCGTACCGTAGCGGAACGCAGCAGCGGCGGATAAAAGTGGGCGTGAAGCTGCCAGTGATTATTGTCTTCATCGTTAAACGGCGCGCCGTGCCAGCCCATCGAGTAGGGGAATGAGCACTGGAACAGGTTGTCGTAACGGCTGGTCAGCTTTTTCAGCGCCAGCGCAAGATCGGTGCGCTGGGCGTCGGTTAAATCGGTCAGGCGCAGGACGTGCGCCTTCGGCAGCAGCAGGGTCTCAAATGGCCAGGCCGCCCAGTAGGGAACGACGGCCAGCCAGTGTTCAGTTTCGACCACCGTGCGGCTGCCGTCGGCGAGCTCACGCCGGGCGTAATCTACCAGCATCGGCGTGCCGTAGTCGGCGTAGTGCGCTTTCTGCAGGCGATCTTCGCGTTCGGCTTCGTTCGGCAGGAAGCTGTTGGCCCAGACCTGGCCGTGCGGATGCGGGTTGGAGCAGCCCATCGCGGCGCCTTTATTCTCAAACACCTGCACCCACGGGTAGTGCTGGCCGAGATCGGCCGTCTGTTCCTGCCACGCTTTAACCACGCCTTCCAGCGCTTCAACGCTCAGCTCAGGCAGCGTTTTGCTGTGGTCTGGCGAGAAGCAGATGACCCGACTGGTCCCGCGCGCGCTTTGACAGCGCATCAGGGGATCGTCGCTTTCCGGTGCGTCCGGGGTATCGGTCATCAAGGCCGCAAAGTCGTTAGTAAACACGTACGTACCGGCGTAGTTCGGGTTGGTATCACCGGTGACGCGGGTGTTACCCGGGCACAGGAAACAATCCGGATCGTGCGCGGGCAAGGTCAGTTTTGCCGGCGTCTCCTGCGCCCCTTGCCAGGGGCGCTTGGCACGATGCGGGGAAACCAAAATCCACTGCCCGGTTAACGGGTTATAGCGACGGTGCGGATGGTCGACGGGGTTAAATACGCTCATGACGGTTCCTTAGTCTGGGTAACCCTGCGGATGACGGGACTGCCAGTGCCAGGTGTCCTGTGCCATCTCGTCAAGGTTGCGCGTGACGCGCCAGTTCAGTTCACGGTCGGCCTTTTCGGCGTCAGCCCAGTAGGCCGGGAGATCGCCTTCACGACGCGGCGCGAAGTGGTAGTTAATCGGTTTGCCGCAGGCTTTGCTGAAGGCATTAATGACGTCAAGGACGCTGCTGCCTACGCCTGCACCAAGGTTATAAATATGCACGCCTGACTTACCGGCCAGTTTTTCCATCGCCGCAACGTGCCCGTCCGCGAGGTCCATGACGTGGATATAGTCACGCACGCCGGTGCCATCCTCGGTCGGATAGTCGTTACCGAATACCGCCAGCGATTCGCGACGACCCACCGCCACCTGCGCAATGTACGGCATCAGGTTGTTAGGGATGCCCTGCGGGTCTTCGCCCATATCGCCGGACTGGTGAGCGCCAACCGGGTTGAAGTAGCGCAGCAGCGCAATGCTCCAGTCCGGCTGAGCTTTCTGCAGGTCGGCAAGAATTTGCTCGACCATCAGCTTGCTTTTGCCGTACGGGCTTTGCGGCGTGCCGGTCGGGAAGCTTTCAACGTAAGGGATTTTTGGCTGGTCGCCGTAGACGGTGGCGGAGGAGCTGAAAATAAAGTTTTTGACGCCGGCGGCGCGCATGGCGGCAACTAATTTTAATGTGCCGGTCACATTATTGTCGTAGTATTCCAGCGGTTTGGCGACGGATTCGCCGACGGCTTTCAGCCCGGCAAAGTGGATCACCGCCTCAATGGCGTGATCGTGCAGGATCTCGGTCATCAACGCTTCATTGCGGATGTCGCCCTCAACAAAGGTCGCTTTTTTCCCGCCAAGACGCTCAATCACCGGCAGTACGCTGCGCTTACTGTTGCAGAGGTTGTCGAGAATAATCACTTCATGCCCCTGCAGCAGCAGCTGCACGCAGGTATGACTTCCAATGTAACCGCTACCACCTGTAACCAATACTTTCATGACTCGCTCCAATAGGCTTATCGTATGTGAAGACGATAGCATATCAAAGAACGAAAAAGTGTGACACAGACCAAATTGGTGGTATCGCTTACACTAAAATACATAAACGCTATATTTAAATTATTATCATTTTAAAACATGAGTTTAGTTGTTATTTGTGAACTTTTTCTGAAAAAATTCAGGGATCCGCAGATCCCTGAATTGGCCTATTTTGCCAGCGGACCGATTCGATAAGTGTAATCGTCTCCACTGGGGATAAACTCGAGGCGGTGGGTGATGCAGTCCGGGGCATCCTCGGCGTGGTGGGAGACAAACAGCAGCTGGGTTGCCCCTTCGCTAATCAGCACGTCAACAAAGCGGCGTACCAGCTGGCGGTTAAGAGGGTCGAGCCCCTGCAGCGGCTCGTCGAGGATCAGCAGCGTCGGGTGTTTCACCAGCGCGCGCACAATCAGCGCCAGGCGCTGCTGGCCCCACGACAGGCTGTGGAACGGGGCGTCGGCGGTGCGGCCGTCGATACCCAGAATATCCAGCCAGGTCTGCACCAGCTTGCGCTGCTTATCGGAAACGGCCTGATAGATGCCTATCGAGTCGAAATAGCCCGACAGAATGACGTTGCGCACGGTGGTGCTGACGCGATACTCCAGGTGCAGGCTGCTGCTGACGTAGCCGATATGCTTTTTGATATCCCAGATGGTTTCACCGCTGCCGCGACGGCGGCCAAACAGGGTCAGATCGTTGCTGTATCCCTGCGGATGATCGCCGGTTATCAGGCTGAGCAGGGTCGATTTCCCGGCGCCGTTGGGCCCGACTATCTGCCAGTGCTCGCCGGGATTGACCTGCCAGCTCAGGTGATTGAGGATTGCCCGGTCGTTATAGGACACCACCCCGTCGTTGAGGATAATGCGCGGCGTATCGGCAACCAGAGAGTGGCGGGCGGCGGGGGCATCCGGCTCCGGCAGTGCGATCCCGTCAAGCTGCTCGCTGTGGGCCAGCTGAGCGATCAGCGCCTGCTGCAGCAGGGTCTGCTTCTCCCCGATTTCGCTTAGTGTACAGTCCGCCAGCACGCCGGCAAACTGGACGAAAGCGGGGATCTCGTCGAACCGGTTGAGCACCAGCACGAGAGCGATGCCCTCGCCGTGCAGGGTCGCCAGCAGCTCGGCCAGCTGGTGGCGGGAGGCCACGTCAAGGCCATCGAAAGGCTCATCGAGGATCAGTAAATCCGGCTTCGCCATCAGCGCCTGGCACAGCAGCGTTTTGCGCGTCTCGCCGGTAGAGAGATATTTAAAACGGCGCTGCAGCAGGCTGGAAATGCCAAACAACCCGGCAAGATGCGCGCAGCGGGCGGCATCCTTATACTCATCCTGGATTATCTCATGAGTAAAGCGGCCGGTGTCGTCTTCACCCGGGCTGAGCAGATCGGTGTTGTTGCGCTGCCACTCGTCGCTGACCAGCTTCTGTAGCTGTTCAAAGGAGAGGCGGGTGATGCGGGTAAAATCACTTTCACGCTCGCCGGAGAGCAGGGTGAGTTCGCCGGATAGCGCGCGGGCCAGCGCGGATTTACCGCTGCCGTTGCTACCGACGAAGGCCCAGCTTTCGCCAGCGCCAACGGTGAGGTGTTCAATATTTAACGTTTTTGTGTCGCTCAGGCGGAACGTGCCTTGCGATATTTGCAATGATGACATTGTGTATCCCACTTTTTGCAGCAATATGCTTCAGGGATACGTCTTCAGGCGGGCAATGTCAATCCCGTCAGCACAAGGTGGCAATAATGATGCGGTCGGCATTGAAATAGGCGATCGCCTCGGCGCCTTCAGCCAGCCCTTCGGTCTGCTCCCACGGCAGGGTTGCGCACAGGTTCTGACCGTCCGGCAGCGCCATCAGCACTTCGCACTGCTCCGGCCCGTATTCAATATGGTCGATCCGTCCCGTCAGCTGGTTGTCGGCCTCTGCCGCCACGGTCGGGTCCTGGGTCATACCGACCCACGGCGCTTTCAGCAAAACCAGCACCTCCTGGCCTTCATCCAGGCCGAGCCGTTCGGCGCTTCGGGCGGTGATCGCGACTTTTAGGCGGGTTTGGCCGTCGGCCAGCAAAACCTCAACGTGCTGCTGCACCTGCTGATGGTCGCGGCCGGTGATGGTGCCAAACCACTGGTTACGGGCGCTGGTTTGCAGGGAGAAGCGGGAGATGGCGGCGAGCAGGCTGTCGAGGGGCAGGGCGTCGTCGTCGCTCAGGACGTCAAACGCTTTCTGCTGAATCTGCGCCAGCAGGTCGTAAAGCTGGATCAGCCGCTGGCCGTAGCGGGTCAGCACCGCGCCGCCGCCGCCTTTACCGCCGGTGGCGCGGTCAACCAGCGCCTGCTCGCTCAGCTGATTCATTTCATTAATGGCATCCCACGCGCTTTTATAGCTGATGCCGGCATTTTTCGCGCCCTGGCTAATGGAACCCGTCTGGTCAATTTGCTTCAGCAGGGAGATGCGGCGAGGGTCGGCGAACAGGCGCTGCTGTAATTTCAGGGTGAGGAGAATTTCGGCCTGCATAATAATATCCTGGCAAAAAGGGTATTGTGACCGATAGCGGGCATCTTGCAAGATAGTTCTCTGGCGGTAGTCGGCGAGGCATCGCACAAATGGGGCGTGTTTTTCCTGCTGAAACGGTTACACTTAAGCATTCGTACTTTCTGGAGCCAACTATGTTAGAGCTATTGAAAAGTCTGGTTTTTGCCGTGGTCATGGTCCCGGTGGTGATGGCTATCATCCTCGGTCTGATATACGGTCTGGGCGAAGTGTTCAACATCTTCTCCGGCGTCGGTCATAAAGATCGCGGCCAGCAAAAAAACTGATTTCCTGACGCCCGGTTTCGCCGGGCGTTTTTTTATCCCTCCCTTTTTATCTCTCCCTTTTGATCCTCATCTGGTTACCGCCAATTGGCGCTGGGAAAACCCTGCACATATCGTTATATTGTTTATTACATAACGCACACGCAGGAGTTTCAGATGGCACGTCAATGGTTACGTTTTTTTGTCGGAGCAACGCTAACGCTCTCCGTTGCCGGACAGGCGCTGGCTGAAGAGGGGAAGATAACGGTCTTCGCAGCGGCTTCATTAACCAACGCGATGCAGGATATCGCGAAGGCCTATAAGCAGGAGAAAAAGGTTGATGTGGTCTCATCTTTTGCCTCCTCTTCAACGCTGGCACGGCAAATTGAGGCGGGCGCGCCTGCTGACCTGTTTATCTCCGCAGACCAGAAGTGGATGGATTACGCGGTCGAGAAAAAAGCGATCGATACCGCCACGCGCGCCACGCTGTTGGGTAACAGCCTGGTCGTCGTTGCGCCTAAGGCCAGCACGCAAAGTGAGATTACCATCAGCAGCAAGACCGACTGGACCAGCCTGCTGAAGGGCGGTCGTCTGGCGGTGGGCGATCCGCAGCACGTGCCGGCCGGGATTTATGCTAAAGAAGCGCTGCAAAAGCTGGGTGCGTGGGATACCCTGTCAGCAAAACTGGCTCCGGCGGAAGACGTGCGCGGGGCGCTGGCGCTGGTTGAACGTGACGAAGCGCCGCTGGGCATTGTTTACGGCTCGGATGCGGTTGCCAGCAAAGGGGTTAAAGTTGTGGGGACCTTCCCGGAAGATTCGCATAAGAAAGTTGAGTATCCGCTGGCCATCGTTGATGGTCATAAAAATGCGACCGTTACCGCATTCTATGACTACCTGAAAGGGCCCGAAGCGTCAGCCATCTTCAAACAATACGGATTTACTACGCGCCAATGATTTTAAGCGATCCCGAATGGCAGGCGGTGCTGCTGAGCCTCAAAGTATCATCCCTGGCGGTGGTGTTTAGCTTACCCTTTGGGATCTTTTTTTCCTGGCTGCTGGTCAGGCGCAGCTTCCCCGGAAAAGCGCTGCTCGACAGCCTTCTCCACCTGCCGCTGGTGCTGCCGCCGGTGGTGGTCGGCTACCTGCTGCTGATTGCGATGGGTAGGCGCGGTTTTATCGGCAGCTGGCTGTATGACTGGCTTGGCCTGACGTTTGCCTTCAGCTGGCGCGGTGCGGTGCTGGCGGCGGCGGTGATGTCGTTTCCTTTAATGGTGCGGGCGATTCGCCTGGCGCTTGAAGGGGTCGATATCAAGCTTGAGCAGGCGGCGCGCACCCTGGGCGCCGGGCGCTGGCGGGTGTTCTTCACCATCACGCTGCCGCTGACGCTGCCGGGTATTATCGTCGGCACCGTGCTGGCCTTCGCCCGCTCGCTGGGCGAGTTTGGCGCGACCATTACCTTCGTTTCCAATATTCCCGGCGAAACGCGCACCATCCCCTCGGCAATGTATACCCTGATCCAAACCCCGGGCGGGGAGGGCGCCGCCGCGCGCTTATGCTTAATTTCCATCGTGCTGGCGCTGATCTCGCTGCTGGTTTCCGAATGGCTGGCGCGCCTCAGCCGCGCGCGGATGGGTAAATAACGATGCTTGAACTCGATTTTACCCAGACGCTGGGAACCCACTGCCTGAGCATTCAGGAGACGCTGCCCGCCAGCGGTATTACCGCGGTGTTTGGCGTATCCGGAGCCGGTAAAACCTCGCTTATCAACGCCATCAGCGGCCTGACCCGGCCGCAGAAAGGGCGCATTGTGCTCAACGGCAGGGTGCTGAACGATGTTGAAAAGCGGATCTGCCTGGCGCCGGAAAAACGGCGCATTGGCTACGTTTTCCAGGACGCCCGCCTGTTCCCGCACTACAAAGTGCGCGGCAATTTGCAGTACGGCATGGCGAAGAGTATGGCCGGCCAGTTCGATAAGCTGGTGGCGCTGCTGGGGATTGAGCCGCTGCTCGATCGTCTGCCGGGCGGGCTCTCCGGCGGCGAGAAGCAGCGGGTGGCCATCGGTCGGGCGCTGCTGACCGCCCCCGAGCTGCTGCTGCTTGATGAGCCGCTGGCCTCGCTGGATATTCCGCGCAAGCGCGAGCTGCTGCCCTATCTGCAGCGGCTGGCGCGGGAAATTAATATCCCGATGCTCTACGTCAGCCATTCGCTGGATGAGATCCAGCATCTGGCGGATAAGGTGCTGGTGCTGGAAAACGGCAGCGTGAAGGCGTTTGGCGATCTCGAAGAGGTGTGGAGCAGCAGCGTGATGCACCCGTGGCTGCCGCAGGACCAACAGAGCACGATACTCACCGTTTCGGTTGTCGCCCAGCATCCGCAGTATGCGATGACCGCTCTGGCTCTCGGCGAGCAGCGGCTGTGGGTTAATCAGCTTGATCGGCCTGCGGGCGAATCGGCGCGCATTCGCGTTCAGGCCTCCGACGTATCGCTGGTGCTGGAGCAACCGCAGCGGACCAGCATTCGCAATATTTTACGCGCGCAGGTCGTGCAGTGTATTGAAACCAACGGGCAGATTGAGGTGCAGCTGGAGGTCAGCGGCCGCACGCTGTGGGCGCGCATTAGCCCGTGGGCCAGAGATGACCTGGAGGTGAAGCCAGGTCAGTGGCTGTATGCACAAATCAAGAGCGTGTCGATTAGCGCCTGATCACAGCAGGTTGCGGTTGATAAAGTCGGCAATACTGTTGCTTTCGTTCTCGCCAATCACCACGTTCGCGCGCGCTTTGACTTCGTCGACCGCGTTACCCATCGCCACGCCGGTACCGGCGGCTTCCAGCATGCTGAGGTCGTTATAGTTGTCGCCGAAGGCCACTACGTCCTGCATTGATAGCCCCTGGGCTTCAACCCACTGCGCCAGGCGCTTGCCTTTGCTGTTGCCGGCGCGGGCAATATCGACCTGATCGTGCCACGACCACTCGCACTCCAGCCCCAGCGTCTGGCCGACGTGCTGCGCGAACTGCTGCAGCTTAGGAATGTTTTCGTCGGTGAGGGCGAACTTCCACACCGCCTTCACCTCGCGCGCCGCCTGCGCCAGGGAGTCAACCTGGGTGAAGACCGGGCGCTGCTCCGGCGGCAGCGACTCTGCCCAGCGGGCGGTACGGATGACGTGGCCGGTCGGGTGTTCGTAGAGCATGGCGTCGTCGACGTACATCAGGCCGTGAACGTCGTGGTCGGCGAGCATCGCGGTGAGGCTCAGCGCCTTATCGACCGCCATCGGATCGGCCTGCAGAACCTTTTTTGCCTGATAATCATACAAATAAGTGCCATTACAACAAATTGCAGGTGTATCCAGAGCCAGTGCCTGATAAAAAGGATGGATCGCGACGTGATGTCGACCCGTGACGACGATCACCTGGTAACCGGCCGCGCGGGCACGAGCCAGCGCCTCAAGCGAGGCGGGCAGGATGGTCTTGCTGGAGGTCAGTAGGGTGCCGTCTAAATCCAGGGCAATCACGCGTGAGGTCATGTGTTGTTTCCGGTTAATGGTGAAAAGTGAGCAGGCCATGATGGTACACCGCTGTGCCTCAGGGGCAAATTTTTCAGCATCTACCGTTAAAAGAGTCTATACATTGCATCGAACAAGCAGTTTGATGAATGAAATGTATAAGTTTTCCACGTGCAGTGAGGAAAGGAGCAGTCATGAAACAAACCGTTTATACCGCCAGCCCGGAAAGCCAGCAGATCCACGTCTGGAGCCTGGATCTTGAGGGAAATCTGACCCTGGTGCAGGTTGTCGACGCCCCGGGCCAGGTGCAGCCGATGGTGGTGAGCCCGAATAAAGAGTATCTCTACGTCGGCGTGCGTCCGGAGTTTCGCGTACTGGCCTACCGCATTGCGCCAGATAACGGGGCGCTGACCTTCGCCGGTGAAGCCGCGCTGCCGGGAAGCCCGACGCATATCTCCACCGACCGACTGGGCCGCTTTGTGTTCAGCGCCTCGTATAATTCGGGCTGCGTGAGCGTCACTCCGCTGACCGACGGTCTGCCGGGTGAAACGGTGGCGGTCGTTGAAGGTCTGGAAGGCTGCCACTCTGCCAACATCTCTCCGGATAACCGCACGCTGTGGGTTCCGGCGCTCAAGCAGGACCGCATCTGTCTGTTTACCCTCAGCGATGACGGTTTCCTGGCCGCACAGGATCCGGCGGAAGTCACCACCGTTGAAGGCGCCGGCCCGCGTCATATGGTGTTCCATCCGAACCAGCAGTACGGCTACTGCGTGAACGAGCTGAACAGCTCCGTTGACGTCTGGGAGCTGAAGGATCCGCACGGCAAAATTGAGTGCGTGCAGACGCTGGATATGATGCCTGCCGACTTTACCGGCGTGCGCTGGGCGGCGGATATCCACCTGACCGCCGACGGCCGTCATCTCTACGCCTGCGATCGTACCGCCAGCATTATCACCATCTTCAGCGTCTCCGAAGACGGCAGCGTGCTGGCGATTGAAGGCTACCAGCCGACCGAGGCCCAGCCGCGCGGCTTTAACCTCGATCACAGCGGCAAATACCTGATTGCCGCCGGGCAGAAATCCCACCACGTCGCGGTGTATGAAATCAGCGGCGAGCAGGGTCTGCTGCAGGAGAAAGGACGCTATGCCGTCGGTCAGGGGCCGATGTGGGTCGTTGTTAACGCCCACTAAGCCAAAGTGGCCGACAAAACCTCGCTGCGGCGAGGTTTTTTTATGCGCCGAGCAGACTTAAGTCACCCTCCGATCGGGCGGCGTTGCGCTTATGACAGCGCCGCCTGCAGCGTCCGGGCGCTGCTTTGCAGCTCTGCGCCGGGGTTGCGGCCAATTAAGACGAACTGATATCCCCGATCGTGCCACCAGGCGAGATTCATCCCGTGGCGCTGTTCGCTGCTAATCTCCGCGCTGCCCGGCTGGCGTTGCGCAGAGATGCACAGCGCCATGGGGCCATACTCGGCGTGCATCCAGGCAATCTGCGCGATGGAGGTGCTGTCGTAGCGCAGCATGCGGACCATTTTAAGCTCCGCGCCCTGCAGCCTGAGCTGTTGTTCATTGAGATGCAGGCCAAGATCCTCGGCGGTGCGCGTCAGCCCGCGCTGCAGAAGCGGCGGCGAGCTGTCGAGATCGAGCAGCGTTTCGGCGCTGTAGAGCGACATGTAGCGGGCCTCAAGATCGCGAATGTTGTCGCTCTCATCCTGCTCGTCCGCCGCCGGGCGCGCCAGATAGCCGACTCCGCTACCGATCAGCAAAAAGCTGATCGACGCGGCAATCATTGCGCGGCGGCTAAAAGACGGACGCGGCGCGGCCGTGCGGCTATCCACGGCCTCCGCCAGCTGCGCGTCGAGCCTTGCCTGCATGCGCTCCAGCGGCGCCTCATCGAGCAGGGGCGCAAAGGCCTGGCGATAGTTCTCATTGCTGCTCATCAGCTCGGCGGTGCGGGCGGCAAGCTGGCCATCGCTCTTGAACGCCGCCTCGAAGCTGCGGGCGTCGGCGTTGCTCATCTCACCGTCCAGCCAGGCGACGATGGCTTCATTGTTATAGGGAGGCGTAAAACTTAACGATTTCAAGAGCGTTTCTCCTTCGCTGAGGGCGGGGTAGCTATCGATTTTGCCAGCGTCAGCCTTGCCGCCGCCAGCCGGCTCATAATGGTACCGACCGGCACCGACAGGGTGTCAGCCGCCTCCTGATAGGTAAAGCCTTCGACATACACCAAAAATACGGCATTGCGCTGGGCTTCCGCCAGCGCGCCCACGCGGCGCATAATTTGCCGGTACTGCAGGCTATCTTCCGCCATTTCGCGGGAATCAGGCGCAACCAGCTCTTCGCTGTCGACGAATCCTTGCCCCATCCGCACGTGGCGCGCGCGCAGCTCTGAAATCCAGATGGAGTGGAGAATAGAAAACAGCCATCTGTCGATACGCGTGCCCGGCGTATACTGCGCGCTCCTTTCGAGCGCGCGTACGCAGGTGGACTGTACCAGCTCCTCGGCGACATCGCGGCTGCGCGACAGGACCAGCCCGTAGCGCCAAAGGCGTGAGAGATGCGCGGCGAGCTGTGAGCGAACTTCACTGGTTGTGATTTTCTTACCCTCGTGACGATAATCAGGATTCAGGATGCCCGTTAATGGCCGCCTGCAGATCGCGATACTCCTCGCAACCCTGGCCGCAGATCCCGGCAATCACCTTCAGCTGTTCCTTCGCGAGATCCGGACGACCTTTTATCATCCATGCTTCACCCAGATACTCCCGGGCTTTGGCATAGTTCGGCGCCAGCGCCAGCGAGCGCTGATAGTAACCGATGCCTTCGTCCGTGCGTCCGAGCTTGCGGGTCGCATAGCCGCGGTAGTTCCAGGCCTCGGCCGTATTGCTGTTTTTTAACGAATCCAGCAGGTTCAGTGCCGCCTGGTATTCGCCTTTTTTCGCCAGATGGTAGGCGTAGTTAGTTTTATCCTGATCGCTGAGGCTGCTGGTTTTCTCCGGCACGCACTGTTTAGTGGCGCTGTCATAAACCTGCCCGCTCGGGCAGTCAGGCGTTTTACTCTCGGTACTATTATCGCCCATGGCAAAAACCGGCGGCACGGACAGGAAAAATAGCAGTGCCGGAACGGCCATGCGGCGCGAGGCGGGGCGTAATACGGATGAAAGTACGTTCATTTTAGTCTCCAGAATGGGCGAATGCGCGACCGGGCGCGGTGCCTGGGCGTAGAGCCGAACCGCAGGAGGTAAGCGCCGTCGTTGTCTTTCATCGTGTAAACGCGCCAGCGGGCGTTTTTATTCGTCTAAAAAGCGTCTTTTTTTGCGCAGGGGGAAAGCCGGGCGGGAAGAGGGGGCAAAGGGGGAAGCGGCTCCCCCCTTCAGGCAGGACGATTACTGCTTAGGTTCCGCCACGATAAAGCTTCCCACGCCGCGGTTGTTGTATTCCCACATGCGGTTGAAGCCGTCGTCGTTGAGGTTACGCTGCGCAACGCCTTTGGCGTCTACCGCGCCGGTATTACCGCTGAAGGCGCGGTTAGAGGCTGCCGCATCGGCCCACGGCTTAGCGATATTAAAGCCTTCGTTAATCACGCTATCGCGGATAACCACCTGACCGTTGGTGTTGCTATCAACGTCCAGTGAGCGGCCCAGCTGCGCGACGCCATCGCCGGAAGCGGTGAAGCGGCTGTTGATGGCGAGGAAGCCGTAGGTGACGCTCTTCAGCGTCGCCGGCGCAAAGACGTAGCCCTCTTTCTGCGTGCGGGAATTCACGACGCGGAAATCGGTGTTATCAAAGACAACGGCGCCGCGGCCGGCAACGATATCAACGTCGCCTTCAATATAGCTGTTGCTGACCAGCGTGCGGGTCTGGCGATCGTTCTGCAGACGGTTCTGCACGCCGCTGTTGGTCACGAAGAAGGTGTTCTGGCGACCGAGAATATTGACGTTGTTAATCTGCACCTGGTCGCCATCGCTGCGCAGCGCGACGGCCTGGTGGGTGCCGACATCAACGCTATCGCCGAGGTTGTTAGCGATGGTCAGGTTCTGCAGCTGCAGGCCGTTATTCTGCGACCAGAAGACCGCAGAGCACATCACGCCGACGGTGGCGGTACGCTTGCTCTGGCAGCTGTCGAACATATACCACGCCGGTTTGCCTGGCATATATTTTCCGGCCGGATTGACCAGATGACGCCAGCTGGTGACGTCCATTTCTGAATCGATCGCCTGGCTAATTTTCACATCCAGCGGCTTCTCGCCGGTACCGTAGAGGGTCAGCGCGCCGGGGGCGGCCGGGACATACACGGTACCGGTATATTCACCCGGCATAATCGCAATGAACTGACGGCGGTCGGAGTGACGGGCAATTGCCGCATCGACGGCGGCCTGGATCGTGGTGTGGGTCACGCCCTGAGTCCCCGCAGGCCCGACGACGAAGTCAGGCTGGGCCGGCGCGGCAATGGCCGCCGGCGTCCACGCCGCGGCGTTCGGGTTAAGCGACTGGAAATAGCTCGCCGGCAGGAAATTCTTCGCTTCATCGGCGCTTAAAACGGGGCGAGAGGCGGTGCCTGGCGCTGCCTGGGTAGAGGGTTTCTGATCGGCAGGGGTTGAGCTGCAGGCGGATAACGTCACGCCGAAGGCCAGCGCCAGCGTCAGTCGGGAAACTGAAAATGTGTTCATGTTGCTCCGGGCAAGAATCAATTAGCTATACCCGCCATACTTCAAGCCGCTTCTTTGCTGGCAGCGTGCGCCTGCCACCTCGATACGGGCCGAATTATTTGGGGTGTGTGAATAGATAAGCTCTTTAAAACCTGCTTTTTTATACTAAGTTGAGCAAAACGGGAAGACGCTGAGCCAAAAAGTTAGCGTTATGCTGTTTTGTACCCGCAGGCGGAGCCGTTCGCAGTCACAAAAAAATAACAATAATCCCTGCTTTTATTGACATTCATGGTGGAATGAAAATAAATGTCTATACAACCCATGACAAGTTGACCGCTATGACTGAAGCCACTTCCGATCTCGTTATCTGGCGAAACGCCCGCCTCGCCACGTTGAACCCACAGGACTCGCGGCCTTATGGCCTGCTGGATCGCCACGCGCTGCTAGTGCGCAATGGCCGGATTGAAGCCGTGATCCCCGAAAGCGACGCCCCGGCCGGGCGCAGCGTTGACCTTGGCGGCAGGCTGGTGACGCCGGGGCTGATTGATTGCCATACCCACCTGATCTTCGGCGGCAGCCGGGCGCAGGAGTGGGAGCAGCGGCTCAACGGCGTCTCTTATCAGACCATCAGCGCTAACGGCGGCGGCATTAACTCGACGGTGCGCGCCACCCGCGAGAGCAGCGAAGCGCAGCTGCTGGCGCTGGCGCAGCCGCGCCTCGATCGTCTGCTGCGTGAAGGGGTGACGACGGTTGAAATTAAGTCCGGCTACGGGCTGGATCTGGAAAGCGAACGCAAGATGCTGCGCGTGGCGCGACAGCTGAGCGAAAGCAATGCGTTTGAGCTGTCGGCCACGCTGCTCTCCGCCCACGCGACGCCGCCGGAGTATAAAGGTGACCCCGACGGCTATATCACCCTGGTCTGCGAAACGCTGCTGCCGACGCTGTGGGAAGAGGGACTGTTTGAAAGCGTCGACGTGTTCTGTGAAAACGTCGGCTTCAGCCCGCAGCAAACCGAGCGCGTGTTCAAGGCGGCACAGGCGCGCGGAATTCCGCTGAAGGGCCACGTCGAACAGCTCTCCTCCCTCGGCGGCGCCCAACTGGTGAGCCGCTATCGCGGGCTCTCTGCCGACCATATCGAATATCTGACGGAAGAGGGCGTGGCGGCGATGAGCCACAGCGGGACGGTCGCGGTGCTGCTGCCCGGCGCGTTCTATTTCCTCAACGAGACCCGCCGGCCGCCGGTAGAGCTGCTGCGGCAGTATCAGGTCCCGATGGCGGTGGCGACGGACTACAACCCGGGTACCAGCCCCTTTGCCAGCCTGCATCTGGCGATGAATATGGCCTGCGTCAAGTTCGGCCTGACGCCGGAGGAGGCGTGGGCCGGCGTGACCCGCCACGCGGCGAGGGCGCTGGGGCGTCAGGCGAGCCACGGTCAGCTGGCGGCGGGATTCGTCGCCGATTTTGCCATCTGGGACGCCGAACATCCGGTAGAGATGGTGTATGAACCGGGGCGCAGTCCGCTCTGGCATCGCGTAGTACGAGGAGAGATGCAATGAAGCTGTGGCAACCGACGCCCGCGGGGCTGTGGCAAGGGCGCGACGACAGCGGCGAAGCCGCCAACGCGCTGCGCCTGTTTCAAACGATAGCGCGGGCGGAGCGTTTCGCCCCCGACGAGCAGCCGGGCGACATTGCCCTGCTGGGCTTTGCCTGCGATGAGGGCGTACGGCGCAACCTCGGGCGCACCGGAGCGGAAAAGGGGCCCGAGACGCTGCGGCGGGCGCTGGCGAATATGGCCAGCCACGGCGGCCACGACCGCTGCGTGGATATGGGCACCGTTAGCGTGATGGGCGAGGCGCTGGAGGAGGCTCAGCAGGCGCTGCGCGAGGCGGTGGCCGCCTGCCAGCTCGCCGGCAAACGCACCCTGGTGCTGGGCGGGGGCCACGAAACGGCCTTTGGCCACGGCGCCGGCGTGCTGGACGCGTTCCCCGAGCAAAAGGTCGGCATTATCAACCTCGACGCGCATCTCGATTTACGCTTTGCCGAACGGGCCAGCTCGGGGACGCCGTTCCGCCAGCTGGCGCTGGAGTGCGAGGCGCAGGGGCGCGGCTTTCACTACGCCTGCATCGGCGCCAGCCGCGCGGCAAATACCCAGGCCCTGTGGGATGAAGCGGCGCGTCGCGAGGTGCGGGTCATTGAGGATCTGGACGTTCTGCAGGCCTATGACGAACGGGTTGCGCCGGAAATCGCGCGCCAAATCGCCCTCTACGATCGCCTCTACCTGACCATCGACCTTGACGTCATGCCGGCCCGCGAAATGCCGGCGGTCTCGGCTCCCGCGGCGCTGGGCGTGCCGCTGACCACGCTGCTGCGCATCGTTGAACCGCTGTGCCGCAGCGGCAAGCTGCAGGCGGTGGATCTGGTGGAGTTTAATCCGCAGTTTGACATCGATAGCCAGGGCGCCCGCACGGCGGCCCGGCTGGCATGGCAAATCGCCCATTGGTGGCGCTGACGATTCAGTATATTCTGATCGTTTCGCCGCCCATTGAGAATAAGGAAAGCCAGGCTATGTTTTCACAGCAATCTCGCTCCGCGCCGGCACCGTTCTATGAAAAGGTGAAGCAGGCGATCAGCGAAAAGATCCAAAGCGGCGTCTGGCGCCCGCACGATCGCATCCCTTCGGAAGCGGAGCTGGTGGCGCAGTTTGGTTTTAGCCGTATGACCATCAACCGCGCGCTTCGCGAGCTCACCGACGAAGGCCTGCTGGTGCGCCTGCAGGGAGTAGGGACCTTCGTGGCGGAGCCGAAGGGGCAGTCGGCGCTGTTTGAAGTTCGCAGCATCGCCGATGAAATCGTCTCCCGCCACCACCAGCACCGCTGTGAGGTGCTGCTGCTGGAGGAGACCCAGGCCGATCTTATCCAGGCGGCGGCGCTCAACGTCGCCGAAGGCACGCGGATATTTCACTCCCTGATGGTGCATTTCGAAAACGACGTACCGGTACAAATTGAGGACCGCTGCGTCAACGCCACCGTGGTGCCGGACTATTTGCGCCAGGACTACACCGCCACCACGCCGCACGACTACCTGTCGCTGATTGCCCCGCTAACCGAGGGTGAGCATATTGTCGAAGCGGTGCAGGCGAGCGCGAAGGAGTGCGAGCTGCTGCACATTCATGCCCACGATCCCTGCCTGATGATTCGCCGCCGCACCTGGTCGACGACGCATATTGTTTCCCACGCCCGCCTGCTGTTTCCCGGCAGCCGCTATCGCCTGCAGGGGCGCTTCGGCTCCTGATCCTCAGCGCGTCGGCAAAAGCGTGATTGCTGACGCAATATAACAAAATTGTATCATTTCTGTTAAATCCTGGCTTGCGTAGAGTTGTATAGACAAGTATATGTATCTACGTAAACAACGTTAATAGTCAGGAGAAACCCCGATGTCGCAAAGCAAATACCGCCAGCTGGACGTCCGTGCACCGCGAGGCACGACGCTGAGTGCGAAGAGCTGGCTGACCGAAGCGCCGCTGCGTATGTTAATGAATAACCTCGATCCGGATGTCGCCGAAAACCCGCATGAGCTGGTGGTTTACGGCGGCATTGGACGCGCGGCGCGTAACTGGGAATGCTATGACGCTATCGTGAAGGCGCTGAAAAACCTGGAAAACGATGAGACCCTGCTGGTGCAGTCCGGCAAGCCGGTAGGCGTTTTTAAAACCCATGAAAACTCACCCCGCGTGCTGATCGCCAACTCTAACCTGGTCCCGCACTGGGCGACCTGGGAACACTTCAACGAACTCGACGCCAAAGGCCTGGCCATGTACGGCCAGATGACCGCCGGAAGCTGGATTTATATCGGCAGCCAGGGCATCGTGCAGGGCACCTACGAAACCTTCGTCGAAGCCGGCCGCCAGCACTACGAGGGCAGCCTGAAAGGCCGCTGGGTACTCACCGCCGGCTTGGGCGGAATGGGCGGCGCGCAGCCGCTGGCCGCGACCCTGGCGGGCGCCTGCTCGCTGAACATTGAGTGCCAGCAGAGCCGTATCGATTTCCGCCTGCGTACCCGCTACGTTGACGAGCAGGCGACGTCGCTGGATGACGCCCTGGCCCGCATCAAGAAATATACCGCCGAAGGCCGCGCCGTCTCTATCGCGCTGTGCGGCAACGCCGCCGACATCGTGCCGGAAATGGTAAAACGCGGCGTGCGCCCGGACATGGTCACCGACCAGACCAGCGCCCACGACCCGCTGCACGGCTATCTGCCGAAAGGCTGGAGCTGGGAAGAGTATCAGGAAAAAGCGGTCTCCGACCCGCAGGGTACCATTCAGGCCTCCAAACGCTCGATGGCCGACCACGTTCAGGCCATGCTGGCCTTCCATGAGATGGGCATTCCGACCTTCGACTACGGCAACAACATTCGCCAGATGGCCCAGGAAATGGGCGTCGCCAGGGCCTTCGACTTCCCGGGCTTCGTTCCTGCCTATATTCGCCCGCTGTTCTGCCGCGGTATCGGCCCGTTCCGCTGGGTGGCGCTCTCCGGCGACCCGCAGGATATTTATAAGACCGATGCCAAAGTGAAAGAGATTGTCAAAGACGACAAGCATCTGCACCACTGGCTGGATATGGCGCGCGAGCGCATCAGCTTCCAGGGCCTGCCGGCGCGTATCTGCTGGGTTGGCCTGGAGTGGCGCCAGAAGCTGGGCCTGGCCTTTAACGAAATGGTTCGCAGCGGCGAAGTCTCCGCGCCGATCGTTATCGGTCGCGACCACCTGGATTCCGGATCGGTTGCCAGCCCGAACCGTGAAACCGAATCGATGCGCGATGGCTCCGACGCGGTGTCCGACTGGCCGCTGCTTAACGCCCTGCTGAATACGGCCAGCGGCGCGACCTGGGTCTCTCTGCACCACGGCGGTGGCGTTGGCATGGGCTTCTCTCAGCACTCCGGAATGGTTATCGTCTGCGACGGAACCGACGAAGCGGCCGCGCGAATCGCTCGCGTTCTGCATAACGACCCGGCAACCGGCGTGATGCGTCACGCGGATGCGGGCTATGAGATTGCGATTGAATGCGCAGCGGAACAAGGACTGAATCTTCCTATGGTGTCAGCAACGCAGGGGCAACGCTGAAATGAAAACTTTAACTCTTATTCCCGGCCAGCTGAGCCTGACGCAACTGCGCGATATCTATAGCCACCCGCTGAACGTCGTGCTCGACGAGCGCGCCTTTGCGGCGATTGATGAGAGCGTGGCCTGCGTCAATGCGATCCTCGCGGAAGGGCGCACCGCTTACGGCATCAACACCGGTTTTGGCCTGCTGGCGCAAACCCGCATCTCGACCGACGATCTCGAAAACCTCCAGCGCTCGCTGGTGCTCTCCCACGCCGCCGGTATCGGTGAGCCGCTGGATGAAGCGATGGCGCGGCTGATTATGGTGCTGAAGATTAACAGCCTCTCCCGCGGCTTTTCCGGCATTCGTCTGAGCGTGATCCAGGCGCTGGCGGAGCTGGTGAACAAAGGCGTTACGCCGTGGATCCCGGCGAAAGGCTCGGTGGGGGCATCCGGCGATCTGGCACCGCTGGCGCATATGTCGCTGACGCTGCTCGGGGAAGGGAAAGCCCGCTGGCAGGGGGAGTGGATGCCGGCCGCGCAGGCGCTGGAAAAAGCCGGCCTCAGGCCGATTACCCTGGCGGCGAAAGAGGGGCTGGCGCTGCTTAACGGCACCCAGGCTTCGACGGCGTTCGCGCTGCGCGGCCTGTTTGAAGCCGAAGACCTGTTTACCTCCGCGGTGGTCTGCGGCGCGCTAACCACCGAAGCGGCGCTGGGCTCGCGTCGTCCGTTTGACTCGCGTATCCACGAGGCTCGCGGCCAGCGCGGGCAGATTGACGCCGCCGCGCTCTATCGCCACGTACTGACCGACGACAGCGCGATTTCTCAGTCGCACCACGGCTGCACCAAGGTGCAGGACCCGTACTCTCTGCGCTGTCAGCCGCAGGTGATGGGCGCCTGCCTGACGCAGATCCGTCAGGCGGCGGAAGTGCTGTTGGTTGAGGCTAACGCGGTCTCCGACAACCCGCTGGTGTTTGCCAGCGAGAATGAGGTGATTTCCGGCGGCAACTTCCACGCCGAGCCGGTGGCGATGGCGGCGGACAACATCGCCCTGGCGATTGCCGAAATCGGCTCGCTCTCCGAGCGCCGCATCGCGCTGATGATGGACAGCCATATGTCGCAGCTGCCGCCGTTCCTCGTGAAAAACGGCGGCGTCAACTCCGGCTTTATGATTGCCCAGGTCACCGCGGCGGCGTTAGCCAGCGAAAACAAAGCGCTTTCCCACCCGCATAGCGTTGATAGCCTGCCGACCTCCGCGAACCAGGAGGATCACGTTTCGATGGCACCGGCCGCCGGTCGTCGCCTGTGGGCGATGGCGGAAAACACCCGCGGCGTGCTGGCCGTTGAGTGGCTGGCCTCCGTTCAGGGGCTGGATATGCGCGAGGGTCTTACCAGCAGCCCGCTGCTGGAAAAGGCGCGTCATCTGCTGCGCGAGCGCGTATCGCACTACACCGAAGACCGCTTCTTCGCGCCGGATATTGAAAACGCTATTGAGCTTTTGGCCGCGCGTCACCTGACGCGACTGCTGCCTGCCGTACTGCCCGATCACAACTAACCATTCGCTGTTCTCTGTACCCGCGTCGGGGGGATGCCTTCCCCCCGACCGTCCTACACGCATATTTGTCGTCGTATAAAAATTATCAGGACACTTGCATATGCAACAACAATCGCAACAAAAGCCACATCTGCTGCGCGGGCTGAACGCTCGCCATATTCGCTTTATCGCGCTCGGTTCCGCCATCGGCACCGGGCTGTTCTACGGGTCGGCCGCCGCCATCAAGGCCGCCGGTCCGGCGGTGCTGCTGGCCTATCTTATCGGCGGCGCGGCGGTCTTTATCGTGATGCGTGCGCTGGGGGAAATGGCGGTGCGCAACCCCGTTTCCGGATCCTTCGGCAGCTATGCGCGCCAGTATCTCGGCCCGCTGGCCGGGTTTATCACCGGCTGGACCTACACCTTCGAAATGGTCATTGTGGCCCTCGCCGACGTGACCGCGTTTGGGATCTATATGGGGCTGTGGTATCCCGACGTCCCGCGCTGGATCTGGGTGCTGAGCATTATCTTTTTCATCGGCGCGATGAACCTGTGCCACGTGCGAATTTTTGGCGAGATGGAGTTTTGGCTCTCGCTGATTAAAGTGGTGGCCATAATTGCGATGATCGCGGCGGGCGGCGCCATCATCTTCTTTGGCTTTGGCAACGCGTTTCCGGCGACGGGGCTGGAGAATCTGTGGAGCCACGGCGGCTTTGCGCCGAACGGCTGGCAGGGGATTATCGCTTCGCTGGGGATTGTGATGTTTGCCTTCGGCGGGGTCGAAATCATTGGCGTCACCGCCGCAGAGGCGCAGAACCCGAAAAAGGTTATCCCGCAGGCAATCAATACCATCCCGCTGCGCATCGTGCTGTTCTACGTCTGCACGCTGGCGATCCTGATGGCTATTTTCCCGTGGAACAGCTTTGGCGAGCAGGGCAGCCCGTTCGTACTGATCTTCAGCGGCCTGGGCATTCCGGCGGCGGCGACAATCCTCAATATTATCGTCATTAGCGCCAGCATTTCGGCCATCAACAGCGATATATTTGGCGCGGGCCGCATGATGTACGGCATGGCGAAAGAGGGCATGGCGCCGAAAAGCTTCCAGCGCATCGCCAGCAACGGCGTGCCGTGGATGACGGTGGTGGTGATGGGCGTGGCGCTGCTGGCGGCGGTGGTGCTGAACTACCTGATGCCGGAGCAGATCTTCGTGCTCATCGCCTCGCTGGCGGCGTTTGCCACGGTGTGGGTCTGGCTGATGATCCTGCTGGCCCACTTTGCGATGCGCCGCGGCCTGTCGGCGGAAGAGCGGCGCAATATCGAGTTCCCGGTGCCGTTCTGGCCGGTGGCGCCGCTGCTGACCCTGCTGTTTATGGGGCTGGTGATTGCGGTGCTGGGAATGGTGGAAGAGACGCGCATTGCGCTGATCGCCGGCCTGGTCTGGCTGGGTCTGCTGACGGTGGTGTGGTATGCGCGAGTGCGCAAAACCGCGGTCGTCGCGGTGACGGAGCAGTAATCAGATAGGCCCGGGTCAGGCGTGAGCGCTGGCCCGGGGAAGCGCCGAGTTTAGCTAAACAGGGCGGTTATTGAGGCGCTGCCGAGGCTGTGGAAATGGACGTTAAAACCGACCATCGCGCCGCTTGCGCCTTCATCGACCTCAATTTTATCAACGTCCAGCGCGTGCACCGTAAAGATGTAGCGATGGCTTTCACCCTTCGGCGGCGCCGCGCCGCCGTAGCCCGTCTGACCGAAATCGGTGCGGGTCTGAACCGCCTCTTCGGGCAGCGGCGCCAGGCCGGAACCGGCGCCCTGGGGCAGCACGCGCGTATCGGCAGGGAGGTTCGCCACAATCCAGTGCCACCAGCCGGAGCCGGTCGGCGCGTCGGGATCGTAGCAGGTCACCACAAAGCTTTTGCAGCCCGCCGGCACATCATCCCACGTCAGATGGGGTGAAATATTGTCCCCCGCGTAGCCCATACCGTTGAATACATGACGGTTGGGCAGCTTCTCGCCATCCTGCAAATCATGACTGATGAGTTTCATCGTCTCTCCTCAAGTTAATCGCCTGATTGGCAGAGAAGTGTAGCGCGCAGGGCGCGGCATTACCGTCTCTTAATCGCTAAAAAATGTTTCTTCCAGCACCGCGGCGTTAACCGCCCGGGTCAGGCGCGTCAGCTGTTCGGCGCTAATGATATACGGCGGCATCAGGTAGATAAGCTTGCCGAACGGGCGCACCCATACGCCTTGCTCCACGAAGAAGCGCTGCAGGGCGGCCATGTTCACCGGACGGCGGGTTTCCACCACGCCAATCGCGCCGAGCACGCGCACGTCGGCCACCAGCCCGGAGTCGCGCGCCGGCGCCAGCTCGGCCTTCAGCTGCGTTTCGATGGCGGCGACCTGGGTCTGCCACTCGCCGCTTGCCAGCAGGCTCAGGCTCTCTGCGGCCACCGCGCAGGCCAGCGGGTTGCCCATAAAGGTCGGGCCGTGCATAAAGCAGCCGGCCTCGCCGTTGCTGATGGTCTCCGCGACCGTGCGGGTGGTCAGCGTCGCGGAGAGCGTCATGGTTCCGCCGGTCAGCGCTTTGCCGAGGCACAGTATATCCGGTGCGATGCCCGCATGTTCGCAGGCAAACAGCTTACCGGTACGGCCAAAGCCGGTGGCAATCTCATCGGCAATCAGCAGGATACCTTCGCGATCGCACATCTTACGGATGCGCCTTAACCACTCCGGATGGTACATCCGCATTCCGCCGGCGCCCTGCACGATGGGTTCGAGGATCACCGCGGCAATTTCATGGCGATGGGCGGCCATCAGGCGGGCAAAGGGCACCATGTCGAGCTCGTCCCACTCGCCGTCAAAGCGGCTTTGCGGCGCCGGCGCGAACAGGTTGTCCGGCAGATAGCCCTGCCACAGGCTGTGCATGGAGTTGTCCGGATCGCACACCGACATCGCGCCGAAGGTGTCGCCGTGATAGCCGTTGCGGAAGGTGAGAAAACGCCGGCGCGGTTCGCCCTTTGCCTGCCAGTACTGCAGAGCCATTTTCATCGCCACTTCGACCGCCACGGAACCGGAGTCGGCAAGGAACACGCACTCCAGCGAGGGCGGCGTCATCGCCACCAGCTGGCGGCAGAGCGCGACCGCCGAGGGGTGGGTGATGCCGCCAAACATCACGTGCGACATCTGGTCGATCTGCGCTTTCATCGCCGCATTCAGCCGCGGATGGTTGTAGCCGTGGATCGCCGCCCACCATGACGACATGCCGTCAATCAGCCGTTCGCCGCCGGCCAGTGAAAGCTCGCAGCCGTGGGCGGATTCCACCGGGTAAACCGGCAGGGGAGAGGTCATGGAAGTGTAGGGGTGCCAGATGTGGCGCCGATCGAAGGCGAGATCGTCCATTGTCATAAGCGACTTGTAAACCATTTTGAAAACATTTAGGTTTACGAGTATAAACCGAACCGACAGTTAACAAAACCCTTTGGAGAAGCCAATGGCTCACCACGCACGCTGGACAATGTCGCAAGTCACCGAGTTATTTAATAAACCACTGCTGGATCTGCTGTTCGAAGCCCAGCAGATCCACCGCCAGCACTTTGACCCGCGCCAGGTGCAGGTCAGCACGCTGCTGTCGATTAAGACCGGCGCCTGCCCGGAAGACTGTAAATACTGCCCGCAGAGCGCGCGCTATAAAACCGGCCTTGAGTCCGAGCGCCTGATGGAGGTTGAACAGGTGCTGGAGTCGGCGCGGCAGGCCAAAAATGCCGGTTCGACCCGTTTCTGCATGGGCGCGGCGTGGAAGAATCCGAATGACCGCGACATGCCCTATCTTGAGCAGATGGTCAAAGGGGTGAAGGCGATGGGGCTGGAGTCCTGCATGACCCTCGGCACCCTGACCGATAGCCAGGCGCAGCGCCTTGCCGGTGCCGGTCTCGACTACTACAACCACAACCTCGATACCTCGCCGGAGTTCTACGGCAATATCATCACCACCCGCACCTACCAGGAGCGCCTCGATACCCTCGGCAAGGTGCGCGGGGCGGGAATTAAGGTGTGCTCCGGCGGCATCGTCGGGCTGGGCGAAACGGAAAAAGATCGTGCCGGACTGCTGCTGCAGCTGGCCAACCTGCCGACGCCGCCGGAAAGCGTGCCCATCAACATGCTGGTGAAGGTGAAAGGGACGCCGCTGGCTGAAAACGATGACGTCGACGCGTTTGACTTTATCCGCACCATTGCGGTGGCGCGCATCATGATGCCAACCTCCTATGTGCGCCTCTCCGCCGGCCGCGAGCAGATGAACGAACAGACCCAGGCGATGTGCTTTATGGCCGGGGCAAACTCCATTTTCTACGGCTGCAAGCTGCTGACGACGCCGAACCCGGAAGAGGATAAGGACCTGCAGCTGTTCCGCAAGCTGGGGCTTAACCCGCAGCAGACGGCGGTGCTGGAAGGGGATAACGAGCAGCAGCAGCGTCTGGAGCAGGCGCTGAACAACCCCGATACCGAGGAATATTACAACGCGGCGGCGCTATGAGCTGGCAGCAACGCATCGAGCAGGCGCTGAGCGAACGGCGGCAGGCGGATGCTTTCCGCTCTCGCCAGCCGGTGGCGCAGGGTGCCGGGCGTTGGCTGACCCGCGAGGGGCAGCGCTGGCTCAACTTTTCCAGCAACGATTATCTGGGCCTGAGCCAGCATCCGCAGATCGTTGCCGCCTGGCAGCAGGGCGCCGAGCGCTACGGCGTCGGCAGCGGCGGCTCGGGCCACGTTAGCGGCTACAGCGACGCGCATCGTCAGCTGGAGGAGGCGCTGGCCGACTGGCTGGGCTATCCGCGCGCGCTGCTGTTTATCTCCGGCTTTGCCGCTAACCAGGCGCTGATTGCCGCCCTGCTCGGCAAGGACGATCGCGCGGTAGCGGACCGTCTGAGCCACGCCTCGCTGCTGGAAGCGGCCAGCTTCAGCCCGGCGCAGCTGCGGCGCTTTCAGCACAACGACGTTCAGCAGCTGAAAGCGCTGCTGGATAAACCGCTGGCGGGCCAGCAGCTGACGATCACCGAAGGCGTCTTCAGCATGGACGGCGATAGCGCGCCCCTCGGCCCCATTCAGCAGGTCACCGCCGAAGCCGGCGGCTGGCTGCTGGTCGATGATGCTCACGGCATTGGCGTGCTGGGCGATGAGGGGAGGGGCAGCTGCGACGCGCAAAACGTTCACCCTGAGCTGCTGGTGGTGACCTTCGGCAAGGCCTTTGGCGTCAGCGGCGCGGCGGTACTGTGCAGCGAGGCGCTGGCGGATTATCTGCTGCAGTTTGCCCGCCACCTGATTTACAGCACCGCCATGCCGCCGGCCCAGGCCGTTGCGCTCAGCGCCGCGCTGCGCGCGATTCGCGGCGATGAGGGCCAGCGGCGGCGGGAGGCGCTGGCCTGCCGGATTGCCCAGTTCAGGGACGGTATGCGCGACTACCCTGGGCAGCTTACCGAATCGACCAGCGCCATTCAGCCGCTGATCGTCGGAGACAACGCCCGGGCTCTGCGCCTGGCAGCGCGCCTGCGCGAGCAGGGCTGCTGGGCGACGGCGATCCGCCCGCCGACGGTGCCGGTCGGCAGCGCCCGGCTGCGGCTCACCCTGAGCGCGGCCCATGAATCGGCGGATATCGAGCGTCTGCTGGAGGTCCTGCATGGCGGCGGTGAATAAACGCGCGGTGGCCGCCGCCTTCGGTCGGGCGGCGAGCCGCTATACGCAGCACGATGAGCTGCAGCGGCGCAGCGCCGAGCTGCTGCTGCGCCAGCTTGGCGACCGGCGCTTTGCCGAGGTTCTGGACGCGGGCTGTGGCCCAGGCAGCATGAGCCGCTACTGGCGCGAGGCGGGCAGCCGCGTCACCGCGCTGGATATCTCCGTTGATATGCTGGCGGAGGCCCGGCGCCAGCAGGTCGCGCACGACTACGTCGAGGGCGATATTGAATCCCTGCCGCTGCCGGCGGCCTGCGTCGATCTGGCGTGGAGTAATCTGGCGGTGCAGTGGTGCGACGACCTCGGCGCCGCGCTTGCTGAGCTGTACCGGGTGGTGCGTCCCGGCGGGCGGGTGGCCTTTACCACCCTATTGGCCGGTTCGCTCCCCGAGCTCAACCAGGCCTGGGCGACGATTGACCGGCATCCGCACGCCAATCGTTTCCTCAGCGAGCAGGCGGTACGCAGCGTGATGAGCGGCTGGCGGGGCGAGGCGCAGGTGCATGCCGTGACGCTGCCGTTCCCCGACGCCCTGTGTGCAATGCGTTCGCTAAAGGGTATCGGCGCCACCCATTTACACCAGGGACGCAGCGCGGCACCGCTGAGTCGCACAAAGCTGCAGCAGCTTCAGCTGGCGTGGCCAAAACGGCACGGGCAGTGCCCGCTGACCTACCATCTTTTTACAGGAGTAATTGAACGTGATTGAGCGTTATTTCGTCACCGGAACCGATACTGAAGTCGGCAAAACGGTGAGCAGCTGCGCCCTGCTGCAGGCGGCAAACCTGCGGGGTCGGAACAGCGCCGGCTATAAGCCGGTGGCCTCCGGCAGCGAGTACACGGCGCAGGGCCTGCGCAACGACGACGCCCTGGCCCTGCAGCGCAACAGCCGCGTGGCGCTGAGCTACGAGCAGGTTAACCCGTTAACCTTCGCTGAACCCACTTCGCCGCATATTATCAGCGCCGATGAGGGGCGCCCCATTACCGCCGCCGCGCTCTCCGCCGGGCTGCGCGAGCTGGAGCCGCTGGCCGACTGGCTGCTGGTGGAAGGGGCTGGGGGCTGGTTTACGCCGCTGTCTGAAACCCTGAGCTTTGCCGACTGGGTGCAGGAAGAGCGGCTACCGGTGATTCTGGTAGTGGGGATAAAGCTGGGCTGCATTAATCATGCCCTGCTGACGGCGCAGGCGGTGCGTCAGGCAGGGCTGCCGCTGGTGGGCTGGATTGCTAACGACGTCCAGCCGCCGGGGAAGCGGCATAGCGAATACCTCGCGACCCTCAAACGGCTGCTGCCCGCACCCATGCTGGGCGAAATCCCGTGGCTGGAGGAGGCATCCCGGCGGGAAGACCTCGGCCAGTACCTCGATCTTAGCGCGCTGGATCGGGCGTCATCCACTGCGCCAGCAGCGGCTCATCCAGCTGTATAACGTCGCCCTGCGCCACGCTGCGCCCGCGGTGCAGCAGGCAGAAGCGGTCGGCCACCCGGCGAATGAACGGCAGGTGCTGCTCGGCGAGCAGCACCGTTAAACCGATATCCCGGTTCAGGCGAACCAGCAGATCCCCCAGCTTATGCATAAAGTGCTGTCCGCTGCCGCGCGAGGGCTCATCGAGTATCAGCAGGCGCGGTCGGACGATCAGCGCCCTCGCCAGCGCCAGCTGGTACCTGTCGTCTTCCGAGAGCGCGGCGCCTTTGCTCTGGCGCAGGGCGTAGAGCTGCGGAAAGAGATCGTAAATCTCGCTATTCACCACGGCGCCGGGCGTGCCTCCGGCCGCCAGCGCGATATGCAGATTCTCCTCTACGCTGAGCTGCGAAAAGATGCGCCGGTCCTGCGGCACGTAGCCGATCCCGATGACGCTGCGTGAATGGGCGGAGAGCGGCATCAGGTCGCAGGGCGGCGCTCCGCGCTCCTGCCAGGTGATGCTGCCGCTGGCGACCGGGAGATTCCCGGTAATGCAGTTGACCAGCGTGGTTTTCCCCATTCCCTGACTTCCCATCACGCAGGTGCACTCTCCTGACCTGAGCTCAAGATCGACGTTCCACAGCGTGTGCTGGCTTCCATAGTACTGATTGACGGCGCGTAGACTCAACATAGACGTTTTCTCCTTTTTGACGACGGCGAGCGAGACAAACATTCTGCAAATCTCTTGCCAGGAAAAAGAAGTGACGGCATTTTTCCGCCAGCGCAGGTCGCGGCGGCCACCGCCGGCAGGGAACAGCGAAGCGGCTGCACTTTCCCGGTGCTAAACGGCGTGAAACGTGGTGCAGAAAGCAGCAAAAAGGCGGGCGTCCTTAGCTGATAAATATCAAAAATAATTCAATAATATTTTTTAGCCGCGTGATTTTCGTCGGCGGGCAATTTCGGCCGGGTGGCAGAGGTCATGGCCTGCAGCGAGTTATCCACTATTCCTGTGGATAACCTTGTGTATTAGAGTTAGAGAACTTGCGGTAAGCTAGAGATTACGCGGCCTGCGGCTGAATTGGCGCGAAACCCGTCTTTTATTAAATTTTATTTAATATCAATTGGTTGTATAAAATCAATGGCTGTAAGGAAAGTGTCACCTGCTGCCATAAAAGATTCATCGCCTTGCTTGACAAATGTTAAATGGCAAAATTTTCTGGGGATAACCTTACACAGTGGCGGATTATTCCGCATGGTGCGCTTTTTTTGCCCAAATGCGGCCGCCCGGGGCAAGGTTTACAGGGCAAACAGTAATACGATACTGGTTTTATATCCAGTATTATTTATTGGCAAAAGCGCCGGCGACGGGTAGAATTAAACACCTGCCGTTTCGCGCCGGGCGCTTCATCCTCCTTCAGGGTCAGACATATGAGTAAAACGTTCACGCTGCATTCCGCTTTCCGTCCCTCTGGCGATCAGCCAGAAGCCATTCGTCGCCTCGAAGAGGGGCTGGAAGATGGCCTGGCGCACCAAACGCTGCTGGGGGTAACCGGGTCGGGTAAAACCTTCACCATCGCTAACGTCATTGCCGATCTGCAGCGTCCAACGATGGTCCTCGCGCCCAACAAGACGCTGGCGGCGCAGCTGTATGGCGAAATGAAGGAGTTTTTCCCGGAGAATGCCGTCGAGTATTTCGTCTCCTACTACGACTACTACCAGCCTGAAGCCTACGTGCCGAGCTCGGACACCTTCATCGAGAAGGATGCCTCGGTCAACGAACATATTGAACAGATGCGCCTGTCGGCAACCAAGGCGCTGCTGGAGCGCCGCGACGTCATCGTGGTGGCCTCGGTCTCGGCGATTTATGGCCTCGGCGATCCTGACCTGTACCTGAAGATGATGCTGCACCTGACCACCGGCATGCTGATTGACCAGCGGGCCATTCTGCGCCGCCTCGCGGAGCTGCAGTACACCCGTAACGATCAGGCTTTCCAGCGCGGGACCTTCCGCGTTCGCGGCGAGGTCATTGACGTCTTCCCGGCGGAGTCAGACGATATTGCCCTGCGTATTGAGCTGTTTGACGAAGAAGTTGAGCGCCTGTCGCTCTTTGATCCGCTGACCGGGCAGGTTGAGTCGTCCATCCCGCGCTATACCATCTACCCGAAAACGCACTACGTTACCCCGCGCGAGCGAATCGTTCAGGCGATGGAAGAGATAAAAGTCGAGCTGGCGGAGCGGCGTAAAGTGCTGCTGGAAAACAACAAGCTGCTGGAAGAGCAGCGCCTGAGTCAGCGTACCCAGTTCGACCTCGAAATGATGAACGAGCTGGGCTACTGCTCGGGGATTGAAAACTACTCGCGCTATCTTTCCGGGCGCGGGCCGGGCGAGCCGCCGCCGACGCTGTTCGACTACCTGCCGGCGGATGGTCTGCTGGTTATCGATGAGTCCCACGTGACCATTCCGCAAATTGGCGGGATGTACCGCGGCGACCGGGCGCGTAAAGAGACGCTGGTGGAGTACGGTTTCCGCCTGCCGTCGGCGCTGGATAACCGCCCGATGAAGTTTGAAGAGTTTGAGGCGCTGGCGCCGCAGACCATCTACGTTTCGGCGACGCCCGGCGCCTACGAGCTGGATAAATCCGGCGATGAGGTGGTCGATCAGGTGGTCCGTCCGACCGGCCTGCTTGACCCGGTTATCGAAGTGCGTCCGGTGGGGACCCAGGTCGACGATCTGCTGTCGGAGATTCGCCTGCGCGCCGCCATCAACGAGCGCGTGCTGGTGACGACCCTGACCAAGCGGATGGCCGAAGACCTCACCGAGTACCTCGAGGAGCACGGCGAGCGCGTGCGCTACCTGCATTCGGATATCGATACCGTCGAGCGTATGGAGATTATCCGCGATCTGCGCCTCGGCGAGTTTGACGTGCTGGTCGGCATCAACCTGCTGCGTGAAGGGCTGGATATGCCGGAGGTCTCGCTGGTGGCGATCCTTGATGCCGACAAAGAGGGCTTCCTGCGCTCCGAGCGCTCGCTGATCCAGACCATCGGCCGCGCGGCGCGTAACATCAACGGTAAGGCGATTCTCTACGGCGACAGGATCACCGCCTCGATGGCGAAGGCCATCAGCGAAACCGAACGCCGTCGCGAGAAGCAGCAGCGCTATAACGAAGAGCACGGCATCACCCCGCAGGGTCTGAATAAGAAGGTGGTCGATATCCTGGCGCTGGGCAGCGGCCTGGCGAAGACCAAGGCCAAAGGGCGCGGCAAGTCGCGTTCACCGGTCGAGGCGGATACGCCGGTGCTGACGCCAAAAGCGCTGCAGCAGCGAATTCACGAGCTGGAAGGGCAGATGATGCAGCACGCGCAGAACCTGGAGTTCGAAGAGGCGGCCCAGATCCGCGACCAGCTGCATAAGCTGCGGGATCTGTTTATCGCCGCGTCGTAGGCCGGCGCCCGTCGCACCGGGCGTCCAGGCTGCGGCCAGACTGGGATCTGGCCGCACGGAACGTCCGGGCAGCGCCTGCGGATGCGAGGGCTGCCTGGCGCCAAACTGGCAAATAAAATAGCCCGGCTGGGCCAGCTCTTAATATCCGCTTAATCTTGTTCGGGGAGACTATCTTCATTCTAATGAGGATAGCGCCATGCAAAAACTACACTTTCGCCAATATCTGGCCATTACCTGCGCCTTTATTATCGTCGTCGCCTTCTTCCATCAGTGGGTGCTGACCTTCTGACGCGACGGCCTCGGGAAGAGCACCCAGGCGCGAACGCCGGGGCCCGGCCGGCGGTTATGCAAAAAGAACTGGGTATCGTGCAACTGGGCGATACGGGTGACGATGCTTAATCCCAGACCAATGCCGCCGTAGCGGCTGTCCATGCGGACAAACGCTTTGCTCAGCTCGCCGCTTTTCGCTTCATCAATTCCCGGCCCTTCATCCTCCACCGCCAGAATCGGCGTTGACCCCGCCTGAATCGAGACGCGGATCGTTGAGTCCGTCGGGCTATAGCGGTGCGCATTCTCCACCAGATTGCGCAGCACCACGCGCAGCAGCGTGGCGTCGCCGGACACCATCACCTCCTCGTCCGCACCGGCTATCTCAAGCTTTTGCCGGCGCGACGCCAGCATCGCTTCCAGCTCCTCCTCAAGCGGTTCAACGACATCCTCCATCAGCTGCACCTGCTGGTAGCTACCGGCAGAAAACGACTGCCCTACGCGGGCCAGCTGCAGGAGCTGGGAGATACTGTTGGTCATCTGATCGAGGCGCTGAATAAGCGGATCGACTCCGACCCCGTGCACTTTGGCCAGCAGCTCAAGGTGCAGGCGCAGCCCGGCCAGCGGCGTGCGCAGCTCGTGGGCCACGTCGGCGGTAAACAGGCGCTCGCGGTCGAGCGTCAGGTTGAGGCGCGATACCAGCTGATTCAGCGCTGTGGTTACGGCGGTCACTTCCGGCACCGACTCGCTAAGCTCGATGGGCTGGAGATTATCCGGGGTGCGGTTCTCCAGCTCGCTCTGCAGACGAGAGAGCGGGCGGGTTATCTTTTTCACCGCCAGCAGGCTGATATAGAGCGCGAGGCCGATAATCAGCAGGCTTGGGACCAGCAGGCTGGCGACCGCTTCCCGCACCTCGTGCTCAACGTGCTTCTGGTTGTTGTGCCCCTCAATGGCGCTGGCCACCAGCAGCTGAATCTGCTCCTTGCTTTCATGCCACAGCCAGAACACGCTGATAATCTGGCAGACCGCCAGAATCGTGCCGATGGTCAGCAGCAGGCGAAAGCGCATGGTCCATTTTTCGGTGGCTAACAGCGGCATCTCTTTATGACTCCGATTCGGTATTGTTCACCAGCATATAGCCAAAGCCCCTGACGGTGCGGATCCGCGCCTTACCGACCTTATCGCGCAGGTTGTGGATATGCACCTCGAGGGTATTGGTCGCCGGCTCGTTATCCCAGCTGTAGATATCGTTGTAGAGAATTTCCCGATGTACCGGACTGCCCGCCTTCATCATCAGGCGCGACAGCAGGGAGTACTCTTTTGGCGTCAGATCCAGCGAATCCCCGCCCAGCCACACCTGGCGGCGGGTAATATTAAGGCGCAGGTTGCCGACCACCATTTCGCTGTCGCCCTGGTTATTGTGGCGGCGGAGCAGCGCGCGGATGCGGGCGTTAAGCTCCTCCAGCGCGAAGGGCTTCACCAGATAGTCATCGGCGCCGGTATCGAGGCCGCTAATGCGGTCTTCGACGGTATCGCGGGCGGTGAGGATCAGCACCGGCTGGCTGAATTTCTCCCGGCGCATCCGCGCGAGGAAATGCAGGCCGTCCTCATCCGGCAGCCCGAGGTCGAGGACCACCAGGCTGTAGTGGTTGCTGGCCAGCGACAGCGCGGCCTCATGCGCGCTGGCGACGCCGTCGCAGGCGTATCCTTCGCTCTGCATGGCCAGAATTAATCCCTGTAACAGGAGCGCGTCGTCTTCAATGACTAAGATTTTCATCTGCCGGCCTCGCTTATGCATGGCGTTAAAATATCGTCTGACGGCCGGTATTCGCGGGTATTGACCCCGAACAGGCCGAGCAGGGTGGAGAACAAGTTATCCTGCGAATAGGGCGCCGTTTTTGCCTTTTGCTGCAGGCACTGGCTGGAGACGCCGTAGCGCTGCTGGTAATCCTGCGACAGCCACATCAGCATCGGAACGTGCTTTTGCGTATCCGGCGCGATGGACCACGGCAGCCCGTGCAGATACACGCCATCTTCCCCCAGCGACTCGCCGTGGTCGGAAAGATAGACCAGGCTGGTGGTAAATTTATCCTGCTTTGACTGCAGCAGCTTGATGGCCTTATCCACCACGTAATCGACGTACAAAATGGTGTTGTCGTAGGTGTTGGTCAGCTGCTGCTGCGAGCAGCCCTGAATTTCATTGGTATCGCAGGTGGGGGTGAATTTTTTGAATTCAGCAGGGTAGCGATTGTAGTACGTCGGGCCGTGGCTGCCGATAGTGTGCAGAACGATAATGCCGTCCTGTTGCAAACCGTCGATGTAGCTTTCCAGATTATGGAATAAGACCTCATCGTAGCACTCGCCGTCGATGCACTGGCCCGTCAGCTTGAGATCGGTGACGTTCTGATGCGGAACGCGATCGCAGGCGCCTTTACAGCCGCCGTCGTTGTCGTTCCACAATACCTGAATACCGGCGCGCTGCAGAATGTCCAGCACGCCCTCCTGGTGATGGGCCAGCTCTTCATCATAGTGCTCGCGCGGCATGTTGGAGAACATGCACGGCACGGAAACGGCGGTGGCAGTACCGCAGGAGGTGGTGTCGGGAAAATAGATAACGTTATCCTGCTGCAGGCGCGGGTTGGTTTCGCGGGGGTAGCCGCCGAGGGAGAAATTTTCCGCCCGCGAGGTCTCACCCAGCACCAGAATGGTCAGGTTTTTTCTCGGCCCGTCGCGCATTTGCGGCTTTTGCTGCGCATCTTCGCCAATTTTGACCAGCGGCAGATTGTCCATCCTGTTGTGCGCATACCACGAGTTGATCGCCACGATGCTGTTTGACGGGCTGAGCGACTTCACCAGCTCTTTATTATTGCGGAACACCGAGGCGTAATCTTTATAAAACAGGGCAGCAATCAGGATGATAAGGAGAGCCGACAGCGCCACGTTGAGCAGCCGTACGGCAACGCCGCGGGTGAAGGTTTTCGGCTTACGCACCTTAATCCACCAGGCCGCCAGTACCGCCAGCACGCCGGAAAGCCCGAGCGTCAGCACCATGCTGCCCGACATCAGGGCGAAGCTCTCCGCCGGCGTGGTATCCAGAATGTTGGTGATCATCGCCCGGTCGATAATGACCCCGAAGGTCCAGATAAAATACTGTGCCGAGGCGCTGAGCAGAATAAACAGGGTGATAACGACCCGGTCGAGCTTCAGAAAAGAGGCCAGGGTAGTGAGGATATTCATCACGCTGAAGGTGACCAGCGGCATGCTGAGGAACACCAGCCAGCTATGCAGGTTATTGACCGGCAGCAGGGTGAAGACCTGGCGATAGAAGGCGATATTGAGGAATAGCCCGACGTAGGCGGCAAAGAGAATCAGGTAAACCGTGCGGCTCACTACCGGTCGACGCAGTGGAAATAACGACATAGCAAAAGTCCTGATGAAAACATGCTCACTATGCTGCCACGTCTATTTTAAGACAACCTTAAGATTTTAATGTGGGGAGTTGACGCTCCCCACGGTATGAAGCAATTCGGAATTAGCCGGGTATCTGAATCGCTTTTTCCAGCGCGTTGCGCAGCAGCAGGCGATCGTGGCGATAGGGCACGTCGCTGGCATCCAGCGGCGTCTGGATGACCATCCGGTCCTCAAGGCCGCGAATATCGGCCTTCGGTCCGACGACCACGGCGTCAATCACCCGCTTGCCTACGTAGTGCTCCATAATCGCGATGCGGTCCGCCAGCGTCAGGGTGGCGGCCGGGCTATGCTCTTTGCCGAGGTTGTCGATAAAAACCATCGGTGCCGGCGTGCGGCGCAGCGCCTGCGCCATATCGTCGAGCAGCAAAATAGGCAGCAGGCTGGTGTAGAAGCTGCCGGGGCCGATCAGAATGAGATCGGCTTCGGCGATCGCCGCAACCGCTTCGCGGGTAGCGGGAACCGGCGGCGTCAGCATCAGCTCGCGCGGCACGCGGGGAAGCTGGTCGATATTGACTTCGCCATAAACTTCGTGGCCTTCGTCGTCAATCGCCATCAGGTCCACCGGTTGTTCGGACATCGGTATCAGAAATGCGTCAACTTTTAGCAGGTTTCTGATTAAATTAATCGCCTCTAAGGGCCTGACGCTGAGGTGATCGAGGGCCTTTAACATCAGATTTCCGAGGTTATGCCCGGAAAGTTCGCCGTTACCGGCAAAACGGTACTCAAACATGGCGGATGCCACGCTGGGTTCGGCGATCAGCTGGTTAATACAGTTGCGCATATCTCCCCAGGCAATGCCGCCTTCGGCACGGCGAATACGCCCCGTCGATCCGCCGTTATCGGTGGTGGTGACGATGCCGGTCAGGCGCGATCCGAGCGATGAGAGTGACGACATCACCCGGCCCAAACCATGCCCTCCGCCAAGAGCCACTACCCGATCGAGGTCGGCGAAAGTCCGATTGCGCATACTAATTCCTTATCTCAAATGAACGGGCTCACAGTAACCGATCTACCCCTAAAAGACGATGCTCCGATCCTGACAAACTGACCGACATCAATGCAAAACCCTGAATTTTGGCTATTCTGTTACGAAAATGCACGATCGTAGCGATATGTACATAATTATATAGCGAAATCGAAAATGGCGAAACGGTCGTTTCCGCGCTACTATCGGCATAAACCAGTTAACACTCTAGCCTCTGTGCCTGTGTCGCAAGATATGGTGCTTTGGCCGTGACAGCTCAGCTTGTCACCAGGGCGTGGGAAGAAATGACCGCGTCTCCCGTACTTGGAAAGGTGTATATGGCCTCACAGCTTACCGATGCATTTGCGCGTAAGTTTTACTACTTGCGCCTGTCGATTACCGACGTGTGTAACTTTCGTTGCACCTACTGTCTCCCGGACGGCTACAAGCCCGGCTCGGTGACCAATAAAGGCTTTCTCAGCGTAGATGAAGTGCGCCGCGTGACGCGCGCGTTTTCCGCCCTCGGCACCGAAAAGGTGCGCCTGACCGGCGGTGAACCCTCGCTGCGCCGCGATTTCGCCGACGTTATCGCCGCCGTACGTGAAAATAGCGCCATTCGGCAGATTGCGGTCACCACCAACGGCTATCGCCTGGCGCGGGACGTCGAACGCTGGCGCGACGCCGGGCTGACGGCAATCAACGTCAGCGTGGACAGCCTCGACGCCCGCCAGTTTCACGCCATCACCGGGCAGGATAAATTTCAGCAGGTGATGGACGGCATCGATGCCGCCTTCGCCGCCGGCTTTGAGAAAGTGAAGGTCAACACCGTGCTGATGCGCGATGTGAACCACCACCAGCTCGACACCTTCCTCGCCTGGATCCAGCCGCGCCGTATTCAGCTGCGCTTTATTGAACTGATGGAAACCGGAGAGGGCAGCGACCTGTTTCGCCGGCACCATATCTCCGGCATGGTGCTGCGCGACGAGCTGCTCAGACGCGGCTGGATCCACCAGATCAGCCAGCGCAGCGACGGCCCGGCGCAGGTCTTCTGCCATCCGGACTACGCCGGAGAGATCGGCCTGATCATGCCCTATGAAAAAGACTTCTGCGCCACCTGCAACCGCCTGCGCGTCTCCTCCGTGGGCAAGCTGCATCTGTGCCTGTTCGGCGACGGCGGCGTAGATCTACGCGATCTGCTGGCCGAGGACTGCCAGCAGGCGGTGCTGGAAGCGCGCATCTCCGAAGCATTAACCCATAAAAAACAAACCCATTTCCTGCATCAGGGCAACACCGGTATTACGCAAAACCTGTCGTATATTGGCGGATAATTGATTCTAAAGGAGCGAACAGATGAGTCAGGCCAGCGCTGAGTTTATCCCGACCCGCATTGCTATTCTCACCGTTTCCAGCCGCCGTGGCGAAGAGGACGATACCTCTGGCCACTGGCTGCGCGACGCGGCGCAGGAAGCGGGGCATGCGGTTGTGGATAAGGCGATTGTGAAAGAGAACCGCTACGCCATTCGCGCCCGGGTTTCGGCGTGGATTGCCAGCGACGACGTTCAGGTGGTGCTCATTACCGGCGGGACCGGCTTTACCGAAGGCGATCAGGTCCCGGAAGCGCTGCTGCCGCTGTTTGACCGGGAAGTTGAAGGCTTTGGCGAGGTGTTCCGCATGCTCTCTTTTGAAGAGATCGGCACCTCGACGCTGCAGTCCCGCGCCGTTGCCGGCGTGGCTAACGGCACGCTTATTTTTGCGATGCCCGGTTCGACCAAAGCCTGCCGCACCGCGTGGGAAAATATCATTGCGCCCCAGCTCGATGCCCGCACCCGCCCGTGTAACTTTATCCCTCATTTGAAGAAATAATTTATGTCACAACTGACCCATATTAACGCCGCCGGCGAGGCGCACATGGTCGACGTCTCGGCGAAGGCCGAAACGGTTCGCGAGGCGCGGGCTGAAGTATTTGTCGACATGCAGGCGACCACGCTGGCGATGATTATCGACGGCAGCCACCACAAGGGTGACGTTTTCGCCACCGCCCGCATTGCCGGGATCCAGGCGGCGAAGCGGACGTGGGAGCTGATCCCGCTGTGCCATCCGCTGATGCTTAGCAAAGTAGAGGTTAACCTGCAGGCGCAGCCGGAACATAGCCGGGTGCGGATCGAATCCCTCTGTCGGCTGACCGGGAAAACCGGCGTGGAGATGGAGGCGCTGACCGCGGCCTCCGTGGCGGCGCTGACAATTTACGATATGTGCAAAGCCGTGCAAAAAGATATGACGATCGGCCCGCTGCGCCTGCTGGCGAAAAGCGGCGGTAAATCCGGCGACTTTAAGGCGGACGATGCTCATGATTAAGATTCTGTTTTTTGCCCAGGTGCGCGAGCTGGTGGGCACCGATGCGTTAACCCTCGACGCGAGCGAGGCCGCGACGGTGGAGGCGGTTCGCCGTCAGCTCATTGCCCGCGGCGACCGCTGGGCGCTGGCGCTGGAAGAGGGCAAGCTGCTGGCGGCGGTGAACCAGACGCTGACCACCTTTGACCATCCGGTCACCGCCGGCGACGAAGTGGCGTTTTTCCCGCCGGTTACGGGAGGCTGATATGACGCAAACCCGCATTATCGTCAGCCCGGCGCGCTTTCGCGTTGGCGACGAATATCCGTGGCTTGCCGAGCGCGACGAGGACGGCGCCGTCGTCACCTTCACCGGCAAAGTGCGTAACCACAATCTTGGTGAGAGCGTGAAGGCGCTGACCCTCGAACACTATCCGGGCATGACCGAAAAATCGCTGGCGGAGATTGTCGAACTGGCGCGCGAGCGCTGGCCGCTGGGGCGGGTCACGGTGATTCACCGCATCGGTGAAATGTGGCCGGGCGAAGAGATTGTGTTTGTCGGCGTCACCAGCGCGCACCGCAGCAGCGCCTTTGCCGCCGGCGAATTCATTATGGATTATCTGAAAACCCGCGCGCCGTTCTGGAAGCGTGAGGCCACGCCGGAAGGCGAACGCTGGGTTGACGCGCGCGACAGCGATCGTCAGGCGGCAGAGCGCTGGTAGTATGATACGCTTAAAGGGTTAATTTCGTTAATCAGGAGATAGTCATGGACAGATTCCCCCGTTCCGATTCCATCGTCCAGGCGCGCGGCGGCCTGCAAACCTATATGGCCCAGGTGTACGGCTGGATGACGGTCGGCCTGCTGCTAACGGCATTTATCGCCTGGTTTGCCGCCAACACGCCGGCGGTGATGATGTTTGTCTTTTCCAGCAAAATTACCTTCTTCGGGCTGATCATCGCCCAGCTGGCGCTGGTCTTCGTGCTCTCCGGGATGGTGCAGCGCCTGAGCGCGGGCATGGCGACGACGCTATTTATGCTCTATTCGGCGCTGACCGGGCTCACGCTATCCAGCATTTTCATCGCCTACACCTATTCGTCGATTGCCAGCACCTTTGTGGTCAGCGGCGGGATGTTTGGCGCCATGAGCCTCTACGGCTACACCACCAAACGCGATCTCAGCGGCTTTGGTAATATGCTGTTTATGGCGCTGATTGGTATCGTTCTGGCTTCGCTGGTGAACTTCTGGCTGAAGAGCGAAGCGCTGATGTGGGCGGTGACCTATATCGGGGTGATTGTGTTCGTGGGCCTCACCGCCTATGACACTCAGAGGCTGAAAAATATCGGCGAGCAGATCGACACCCGTGATACCTCGACGCTGCGCAAATACTCGATCCTTGGCGCGCTGACGCTGTATCTGGACTTTATCAACCTGTTCCTGATGATGCTGCGTATTTTAGGCAACCGTCGTTAAGATCGTAAAACCCCGGTGAGCCTTACGCCGCCGGGGTTCTCTTTCTCTCTCATCTCCTCTCATCCGTCCGCCAGCTTGCGCTGATTTTTCTCCCGCAGCTTTTTGGCCTGACTTTCCAGAATCAGATAGCCCATCGTGGCGATCGCCAGCGGCAGGAAGTAATAGAGCAGGCGGTACGCGAGCAGGGCGGCAATCACCGCTCCCCGGGAGACAGGCTCTGCGGAGAGCATCGCGATAAACACCGCCTCCAGCACGCCAAGACCGGCGGGGATGTGCACCACCACCCCGACGATGCTGCTCACCAGCAGCGCCCCCAACACGAGGAAGTAGCTCACCTCCTGACCCAGCAGCAGCCAGATAATGACCCCCATCACCAGCCAGTTGGCGCAGGAAAGCGCGGCCTGTAGCAGCGCGAAGCGCCAGGAGGGAAGCACCAGCCGCTGCCCCTTTATCGTCAGATGGCGGCGTTTGGCGAACGCGCAGGCCCACAGATAGAGGATCGAAATCAGCAGCATCGCGATGCCGATGATGCGCAGCGTCTCCTGGCTGATATACCAGCGCGCGGGAAGCTGCACCAGACCGGCGCTAAAAACCACCCCGCCGAGCACCACGTAACCCAGCCAGTTGGTGGTAATGCTCAGCGAAAAGATGCGGGTAATGGTTGCGCCGCGCAGGCCGAGGCGGGAATAGAGGCGATAGCGCATCCCGATGCCGCCGATCCAGGTGCTGAGGGTCAGGTTAAAGGCGTAGCAGATAAACGACACCAGCATCACCTGGCGCTTAGCCAGCCGGTGCCCGCAGTAGGCGCGCCCGAGCAGGTCATAGCAGCCGTAGATCAGATAGCTGACGATAACCAGGCCAAAGGCGCCGAGCAGCGCCACGCGGTTATAGCCGCGAATCACTTTCCATACTTCCGGCCAGTCTATTTTTTGCGCATAGACCACCAGCAGTACGGCAACGGCGATAAAAAAGAGTCCGCTGAGGATACGTTTGGCCAGTCGCCAGCGAGGGTGTGATTTGGCCATCAGGATTTTACCTCCGGGCTCTGCGTCTGCGTCCGATCCTGAGTTTCCATCTCCGGCTGCGCTGGCGGTTTGACCTGCGCCATCTTCGGCGTATGGGCGGGCAGCCAGCCTACCCACGCCGGGAAGTGGCGCAGGAAGTGGAAGGCCAGCACGCTGCGGCCCAGATTCCACCAGCTGCGTTTGGGCAGCATGGAACGGTCTACCTGCTTGCAGTCCTGCTGGATAAGCATATTCAGATTATCGCGCAGGGTTTGGTTGAACTCCCGGTCGTGAACGATCAGGTTGGCCTCGAGGTTTAATGACAGGCTGAGCGGATCGAGGTTGCTGGAGCCGACGGTAGCCCAGTGGTCGTCCGCGAGGGCGACCTTGCCGTGCAGCGGGCGGCGGCGATACTCAAAAACCTGCACGCCGCCCTTCACCAGATAGTTGTACAGCAGCCTCGCGCCAACCTTGACGATGGGAATATCGGGTTCACCCTGCACGATAAGCTTCACCCGCACGCCGCGCCGGGCGGCGCTGCGCATCGCGTGCAGCAGCCGATAGCCGGGGAAGAAATAGGCGTTGGCGATAATCACCTCCCGCCGCGCGTTGGCCAGCATTTTCAGGTAGTGACGTTCGATATCGTCCCGATGTTCGAGATTGTCCCGCCAGACGAACAGCGCCTGCGCTTCGCCGGGATGCTGGTTAACCTCCGGCTGGTGGCGACGTCGGCGCCAGCGACGGCGCCCGTCTTCGCTGGCGGGCAGGTTTTGCTGCACAAACTGCGCAATATCCAGCACCACCGGCCCCTCCACCTGGACGGCATAGTCCTGCTTAGCCTCCGGGCCGTAGTCGGTCATATGCTCCGCGGAGTAGTTAATCCCGCCAACAAACGCCGTGGTGTCATCCACGACGACAATTTTACGGTGCATGCGGCGAAACAGGTTAGTGCGCATCCCGAGCAGGCGCGGGCGCGGGTCGTAGTAGCGAAATATCACTCCCGCCGAGATGAGTTCGTTAACGAAGCCATCGCTCAGGTCAGGGGAGCCGTAGCCGTCGAGCAGCACCTCAACCTCGACGCCGCGGCGCGCGGCCTTCAGCAGCACCGCGTGGAGCTGCCAGCCCACGTCGTCCTCGAACCAGATAAAGGTTTCAAGGGTTACCTTGCGCTTTGCGCGGTCGACGGCGCGAAACAGCGCCGGATAGTAGCTATCGCCGTTCTCCAGAAGCTGGATCCGGTTTCCATTCTGCCAGCTGCATTTCACAGATGAAGCTCCACGCTGAGCGGGGCGTGATCGGAAAGATGACGCCATTGTTGAAGATCCAACGCCCTTGGCTGACCGGCGTGGACGTTTTTGACATAGATGCGGTCAAGGCGCAGCAGCGGAAAGCGCGCCGGGAACGTGCGCGCCGGGCGACCGCGGGCGCGGGTGAAGATCTCCTCCAGCCCGGCCAGCGCCTTGAGCGGACGGTTAGCCTGCTGGCGCCAGTCGTTAAAATCACCCGCGACCACCACCGGCTCCCCCTCCGGCAGGCGGTTAACCCGCTCGGCGAGCATCGCCAGCTGGGCCCGTCGCTGCCCCGCGCTGAGCCCTAAATGAGCGCAAATCAGATGCAGATTCACGCCGCTTTCCGGCACCCCGATCCGACAGTAGAGCAGGCCGCGCTTTTCGCTCTGGCCGACTGAAATATCGAGATTCTCATAGTGTTCGATGGGGAATCGGGAGAGCACGGCGTTGCCGTGATGTCCCTGCGGGTACACCGCGTTGCGCCCGTAGGCATAATCGCTCCACATCGCATCGGCCAGAAACTCATAGTGGGTGGTATCCGGCCAGTTTTCGATATGCAGGGGGTGAATCTCATGCGCGCCCATCACCTCCTGGAGGCAAACAATGTCGGCGCCGATGCTGCGTACCGCGTCGCGAAGTTCGGGCAGAATGAAGCGTCGGTTAAACGTCGTAAAGCCTTTATGGGTGTTAATTGTCAGCACGTTTACTGACAATAAAGGATTTTTCTCGGCCATATTTCTCCGGTTAACATCTCTTTCCTGAATGAAATAGTGTAGTAGCTGTCACAAAAAGATGCGGTGATACGGAATTTTCCGTAAAGTGCGGTACTCTGAGTTACAGATAAAGATCCTTCAGGAGAGAAGCCATGAAGTGGCAACAACGTGTACGCGTCGCAACTGGCCTCAGTTGCTGGCAGATTATGTTGCATCTACTGGTCGTGGCAGTACTGGTGATGGGTTGGATGGGCGGCGCGCTGGTTCGTGTCGGATTAGGGCTGTGCGTGCTGTACGGCGTTACGCTGCTGTCGATGCTGTTTTTACAGCGTCACCACGAAGAGCGCTGGCGCGATGTCGGTGATTTCCTTGAGGAACTCACCACCACCTGGTACTTTGGCGCCGCGGTTATCGTGCTGTGGCTGCTGTCACGGGTGCTGCACAATAATCTGCTGCTGGCGCTCGCCGGGCTGGTTATTCTGGCCGGTCCGGCGGTGGTATCGCTGCTGGCGAAAGATAAAAACCGCTACTCTAAGTTTGGGCTGCATCAGGGCGGCAGCGCCGCGAACCCGCCGAAGCATAGATAATAGCTATGTAACCGGGGGCAAAGAAAGGCAAGCCAACGCCGAGGCACCCTGAGCAATGGCGGGGATCCCCTAAAGCGTTCGGACTGCATCAGGGCGGCAGCGCCGCGAATCCCCGGGAGCATAATAGCTATGTGACCGGGGTGAGTAAGGAAGTCAACGCCGAGGCAGCCTGAACGATAGCAAGGATCCCCTAAAGCGTTCGGACTGCATCAAGGCGGCGACGCGACGAATCCCCGGGAGCATAGATAGCTATGTGACCGGGGTGAGTAAGGAAGCCAACGCCGAGGCAGCCTGAACGATGACGGGGATCAGGCGATCTTTCTGCGAAACATCGCATACGCCGCTGACCCCGTGGTGGCCGCTATGACCAGTAGCGGCCACAAACTTCCCCACACAATCTCCAGACTCGCGTCCTTCAAATAAATCTGCTTGGTAATATCGGTAAAGTGACGAATGGGGTTTATCCACGTCACGTCCTGCAGCCATTGCGGCATATTTTCGACCGGTGAAACGTAGCCGGAGAGCAGGATTGCCGGCATCATAAAGACAAATACGCCAATAAACGCCTGCTGCTGGGTCGAGCACAGCGACGAAATCAGCAGGCCAAATCCCACCAGCGAAAGCCCGTAAATCAGCATCGTAAAGTAAAACAGCAGCAGCGAGCCGGCGAAGGGGATCTGATAGGCCCAGATCCCGACCCCCAGCACGATGCTGGCCTGCAGGGTGGCAACGATCAGCGCCGGTATCGCTTTACCGACGAAAATTTGCCAGGTCGCCAGCGGCGAGACCAGCAGCTGGTCGAGGGTTCCCTGTTCGCGTTCGCGGGCAACCGATAGCGAGGTGACGATCATCACGCCGATGGTGGTGATCATGGCGATCAGCGACGGGACCACGAACCACTTATAGTCGAGGTTGGGGTTATACCAGTTGCGTACGACCAGCTCGCTGTTGTTAGGCCTGGCTTTCCCCTCCAGCAGCTCCTGCTGATACTCTTTGACGATTTGCTGCAGGTAGTTGGCGGCGATTTGCGCGCTGTTTGAGTTGCGGCCGTCCAGCAGCAGCTGGAGCGGGGCGGTCTGATAGTTATCGAGGTTGCGCGAGAAATCAGCCGGGAAGCGGATCAGCAGCAGCGCCTTCTGCTCATCAATAGTGGGCTGGATCTCCTGCGGGCTTTTGAGGATCAGGATGTGGGTGAAGGCCCTGGCGCGAGCAAAGCGCTGCGTCAGCTCAACCGCGTGGCTGCCATTGTCTTCGTTATAGATAGCAATGGTGGCGTTGGTCACCTCCAGCGTCGCGGCGAAGGGGAACAGCAGCACCTGAATCAGCACCGGCATAATCAAAATCGCCCGCGTCTGCGGCTCGCGCAGCAGCGACTGTAGTTCTTTGCGAATCAACGTCCATAAGCGATGAAACATCTTCAGTTCTCTCTTTACGCTGCCCCCGGATAGCGACCGCAGGGGAATGGCTAATGCCCTAATCGAGCCGCCGTTTGGTTTTCAGCCACGTCAGGCCGATAAACATCACCGCCGAGGCGATCAGAAACATCACGTTTACCAGCAGCACCACCGGAATATTGCCTGCCAGGAACAGGCTTTGCAGGGTGCTGACAAAATAGCGGGCCGGGATAACGTAGGTCACCGCGCGGATTATCGCGGGCATACTGTCTATCTGGAAAATAAACCCGGACAGCATAATCGACGGCAGAAAGGCGGCGTTGAGCGCCACCTGGGCGGCGTTAAACTGGTTGCGGGTGATGGTCGAAATCAGCAGCCCCATCCCCAGGGTACTGAGCAAAAACAGGCTGGTGATGAAAAACAGAATCACCAGCGAGCCGCGATAGGGCACATCGAGAATAAACACCGCCACCAGCATGCACAGCAGCATCGCCAGCATGCCGAGAAAATAGTAGGGGATAAGCTTACACAGCAGCAGCTCGACGCGGGTAATTTCGGTGGAGAGCAGCGCCTCCATGGTGCCGCGCTCCCATTCGCGGGCGATAACCAGCGAGGTGAGGATCGCCCCAATGACCGTCATAATGATGGTGATCGCGCCGGGAATAATAAAATGCTGGCTGATCGCCGCCGGGTTAAACCAGTAGCGGGTCTGTACGTCGATCAGCGGCTCAAAGGTTTCACCGCGATCCTCCGCCCGCTGCTGCTGCCAGATCTGCCAGATACCTTCGATATAGCCCTGGGCAAAGTTGGCGGTATTGGGCTCGCTGCCGTCGGTAATGAGCTGGATAGGGGCATCGTCGCCGGGGCGGGCCATCTTCTGGTCAAAATCCACCGGAATGGTCACCAGCGCGCGGATCCGCCCGGCCTGCATAAGCTGAATCAACTGCTGGCGATTGTCGCTGATGGTGGCGTCGATGTAGGGCGAGCCGGTCATGGTGTGGACGAAATCCAGCGCCTCTTCGCTCTGCTGCTCCAGCAGCACGCCGACCCGCAGCCTGCTGGAGTCGAGGTTGATGCCGTAGCCAAAGATAAACAGCAGCATCAGCGGGATCACCACCGCAATCAGCCAGCTGCTGGGATCGCGTACGATCTGCCGTGTCTCCTTGACGCACAGGGCGCGCACGCGCCGCCATGACACCATTTTAGCGCTCACTGCTATTCTCCTTGTCCCAGTCGTGAATCAGGGTAATAAACGCCTGCTCCATGGTCGGGTCCGGCTGCTCATCGCTGGCCGCCAGCGCTTTTAGCGCATCCGGGGTGCCGCTGGCGATAAGCTTGCCGCGATAGACCAGGCCGATTCGGTCGCAGTATTCGGCCTCGTCCATAAAGTGGGTGGTGACCATCACCGTCACGCCTTTATCGACCATGCTATTGATATGCAGCCAGAATTCGCGGCGGGTGAGGGGGTCGACGCCGGAGGTGGGCTCGTCGAGAAACAGAATATCCGGCTCGTGCATCAGCGAGCAGGCCAGGGCCAGCCGCTGCTTGTAGCCCAGCGGCAGCTCGTCGGCGGCGTGGTTGGCTATCTCCTTCAGGCCGAAGGCTTCGCTCATGCGCTCAATTTTTTCGTTCTGCACCCGGCCGCGCAGGCCGTAAACGCCGGAGAAGAAGCGCAGGTTCTGCTCAACGCTCAGGTTGCCGTAGAGCGAAAACTTCTGCGCCATATAGCCGAGATGCTGACGGGCCTTGCCGGAGCTGACCTTCAGATCCATGCCCAGCACCAGCGCCTTACCGGAGGTGGGCACCAGCAGGCCGCACATCATTTTAAAGGTGGTTGATTTACCCGCGCCGTTGGGGCCGAGGAGGCCAAAAATTTCGCCGCGCTTAACCTTGAAATCAACGTGATCGGTGGCGGCGAAATCGCCGAATTTTTTGGTGAGGGTTTGCGCTTCGATAACCGTTTCATCATGGGAGCCTTCGACGCTGTGAATAATTGCCCCCAGCGGCGACTCTGCGGTCGCGGAGCCGCCCAGCAGGTCAATAAACGCATCCTCAAAGCGCGGCGAGGTTTCGGCGATCTCCAGCGGCGGCAGGCTGGCGTGGCTGCGCACCTCCTCGATGCTGGCCTCCTTCTTGAGGATCAGGCGCACCGATTTGCCCTGAATGACGCCGTCGCTGATTTGCTCCAGCTTCAGCGCCCGCTGCAGGAGGCGGCGGTTATTCTCTTCGCGGCTGGAGACCAAAAAGCTGCGTCCGGCCATCGTTTGGGTCAGGGAACGGGGTTCCCCCTGATACAGCAGCTGGCCTTCGTTCATCAGCAGCACCTCGCGGCACTGCTCCGCTTCATCGAGGTACGATGTGCTCCAGAGGATCAGCATTCCGTCCCCCGCCAGCTCGTGGACCATTTGCCACAGCTCGCGGCGCGAGATGGGGTCAACGCCGACGCCCGGTTCGTCAAGCAGCAGCACCTTCGGCTCGCCCACCAGCGTACAGGCCAGCCCCAGCTTTTGTTTCATGCCGCCGGAGAGCTTACCGGCCAGCCGGTCGGTAAAGGGGCCGAGGGAGGTGAACTCGAGCAGGCGGTCGAAAATTTTCCGCCGCGCTTCGCCGGTCACGCTGCGTAGATCGGCATACAGGGTCAGGTTCTCCATCACCGTCAGGTCTTCGTACAGGCCGAACTTTTGCGGCATATAGCCGAGCACCGCGTGCAGGGCGCTATCGTCGCGAATCGGATCGAAGCCGATTACGCTGGCGCTGCCGCTATCCGCCTTGAGCAGCCCGGCGAGCATGCGCATCAGGGTGGTTTTCCCCGCGCCGTCGGGCCCGACCAGCCCGGTGACGTAGCCGGAACGTACGGTGCAGCTCAGCGGGGCAACGGCGGGTCGCGTCATGCCGGCGAAGCTGCGGGTCAGCCCGTCAAGGGTGATGAGCTCGTCACTCATGTCCGTTTCCGCTGCTGAAGGTGACGGTGACCGGCATCCCCTGGCGCAGCGCGTCGTCGGGGTCGGTCACCACGATACGCAGGCGGTAGACCAGGTCGGTTCGCAGGTCCGGCGTCTCTACGGTCTTCGGCGTAAATTCAGCCGTCGGCGAAACGAAGCCAATCCTGCCGCGATAGGGCTGACTGGGGCGGCTATCGGTGTACAGCAGCACCTCGCGTCCTGGCTGCGCGTTGCCGAGATTTTTTTCATCGATGTAGGCACGAACCCATACCGGACGGGTTAACGACAGCGTCATGACGGTAGCGCCGGCGCTGAGCATGCTGCCCGGCTCAACGGCGCGGGTCATCAGCGTGCCGTCGGAAGGTGCGGCCAGCGTGGTATCGTGCAGGTCGAGCTTCGCCTGCGCCAGGGCGGCCTGCGCCTGTTCAAGGTTGGCTTTGGCCTGGGCTATCTCCTGCGGACGGTTACCCGCACGATACTGGCGCAGCTTATCCTGCGCCGATTTCAGCGTTGCCTGAGCCTGGTCGCGCGCGGATCGCGCGTTGTCGAGATCGTTGACGGAAATGGCGCTGCTTTTGCGCAGGCCCAGCTGGCGCTGGTAGAAGTTCTGCGCGTATTCATAGGCCGCCTGCGCCTGGTTCACCGCCGCCGCGGCCTGGGCAATCTCTTCCGCCCGGTAGCCGGCCATCATCAGGTCATACTGCGCCTGAGCGGTTGAGACGTTGGCCTGCGCCTGCTGCAGCGCATTTTCATAAGGGGCACGGTCGAGCTGGCCCAGGGTTTGCCCGGCCTTGATAGCGTCGCCCTCGTCCACGCTCAGCGAGGCCAGCCGCCCGCCAACGCGGAAGCTCATGTTAACGGTACGAATATCAACGTTGCCATACAGGGTCAGCCCCTTCTGCTGGCTGCTTTGATACCACCACCAGCCGCCGCCCGTAGCAACGATCAGCAGCAGCACCACCAGGACGACGATGAGCGGTTTTTTCATGATCCCAAACTCCTTTGCGATAATCCTTGCAGAACGAAATCGATATGGCAGGTAATAACCTGATAAATTTGCTCGTTTTTTTCGGTATCAAACTGCGTCCATCCGGTGCGCAGCAAAATGGTTTCTCGGCCAAGGCGAAAGGCGAGGATCTCCCCCAGCAGCGCGTGGGTATGCAGGACCATCCGCGTGTCGTCCGCCTCAAGCCCGGTAAAGGCGGCGATTAATCGCGTCAGGTAGCAGTGTAGCGGAGCGATCACCTGGTCATGGATTAACTGGTACGCCGGGGTGGGCGACAGCTGCTCCCGGGAGATAAATTTGCTCAGGTTGACCGTGTCATCCTGGGTGAGCAGCAGGATCATGTTCCGGCAGGCGCCGAGGATCAGCGTCCGCATGGCCTCTTTATCCGGGTGTGGCTCGGCAAGCAGCCGCTCCGCCGCTTCGGCGTGAGGGCGAAAATTGTGGCCAATAAAGTCGGCTATCCACTGCGCGCAGGCGAGATAGAGATCGTCCTTTGAGCCGAAATAGTAGGGGATTGCGGCGATGTTTTGCCCTGCCTGGGCGGCAATGTCGCGGGTGGTGGCATGCAGGCCATATTCGCCAAACTGGGCGATGGCTGCGCTAATCAACTGGCTTTTTGCCTGTTCGCCTTTGCTGGTCGCGGGAGTAGTATTCATCGCACCTGAAAAAATTAATCAATCGATTGATTAAGAGTATGACCAATTCGCGGAACTGTCCAGAATGGTGAATACTCTATTTATCGCCAAATAGAGGAGCTTGATTTCGCATAAAAACCCCGAGGGGATTTTTATGCGATACGTCACAAAACCTGCTAGACTGCGCCCCTTCATGGCATTGTGGTTTTTGCCATCTCTTTCGCAATAATCTCCCCGAAAACTACGCCTCTAAAAGGCCGGGGCGGTTTGGAGTTGTTATGTCTTTTGATTCCCTTGGCCTTAATCCTGAAATCCTGCGTGCCGTAGCCGAACAGGGTTATGTTGAGCCAACCCCCATTCAGCAGCAGGCTATCCCTGCGGTGTTGCAGGGGCGCGATCTGATGGCCAGCGCCCAGACCGGCACCGGCAAAACGGCGGGCTTTACCCTGCCGCTGCTTCAGCATCTGATCCAGCAAGAGCCGCACGCGAAGGGCCGTCGCCCGGTGCGCGCGCTGATCCTCACCCCTACGCGTGAGCTGGCCGCTCAGATTGGCGAAAACGTTCGTGATTACAGCAAGTATCTGAACGTTCGCTCGCTGGTGGTATTCGGTGGCGTGAGCATTAACCCGCAGATGATGAAACTGCGCAGCGGCGTCGATATCCTGGTGGCAACGCCGGGTCGCCTGCTGGATCTGGAACACCAGAACGCCGTCAGCCTGGATAAGGTTGAAGTGCTGGTGCTGGATGAAGCCGACCGGATGCTGGACATGGGCTTTATCCATGATATTCGCCGCGTGCTGTCGAAGCTGCCGGCGAAGCGCCAGAACCTGCTGTTCTCGGCAACCTTCTCCGACGAGATTAAATCGCTGGCGGAAAAGCTGCTGCATAACCCGCTGGAAATCGAAGTCGCCCGTCGCAACACGGCCTCCGAGCAGGTGAGCCAGTACGTGCATTTCGTTGATAAGAAGCGCAAGCGCGAGCTGCTGTCGCAGATGATCGGCGAAGGCAACTGGCAGCAGGTGCTGGTCTTTACCCGTACCAAGCATGGCGCCAACCACCTGGCGGAACAGCTGAACAAAGACGGCATTCGCAGCGCCGCCATCCATGGCAACAAAAGCCAGGGCGCGCGTACCCGCGCATTAGCTGATTTTAAATCCGGCGGCATTCGCGTGCTGGTGGCGACCGATATCGCCGCGCGCGGCCTGGATATCGAAGAGCTACCGCACGTGGTGAACTACGAGCTGCCGAACGTGCCGGAAGATTATGTCCACCGTATTGGCCGTACCGGCCGCGCCGCCGCTACCGGCGAAGCGCTGTCGCTGGTCTGCGTTGATGAGCATAAGCTGCTGCACGATATCGAACGCCTGCTGAAAAAAGAGATCCCACGCATTAGCGTTGCCGGCTATGAGCCGGATCCGTCCATCAGAGCGGAGCCGATTCAAAACGGTCGTCAGCAGCGCAGCGGCGGCGGCGGCGGCGGCGGCGGTGGTCGCGGTCAGGGACAGGGACGCGGCGGCCAGAGTCAGGGTCGCGCCGGTCAGAGCCAGGGTCGTGGTCAGCAGTCTTCACCGCGCCGCAGCGAGGGTGATGCGCCGAAAGCGCGTACTCAGGACGGCAAACCGCAGCGTCGTCGCTCGCGCAAGCCAGCGGCCGCTGAGTAACCGCACTTCCGCAAACCCGCTATCCCCGCGGCAGCCCGACGCTGCCCGAGGGTACAGGTTTGCCTCTCCGGGCGGGTCTCCCTGCCCGGAACTCCCCCGCCTGATGCTAAACCTCGAGCACGATCCCCGTTTGTTCAGAAAGAAATTCCTCCAGCCAGGCAAAAAGTGTCACAATAGTGGCTGTTTATACAGTATTCAGGTTTTCTCATGGCTTTGACCACTGCGCTAAAAACGCAAATCGCCGCCTGGTATAAGGCGCTCCAGGAACAGATTCCGGACTTTATTCCCCGCACCCCGCAGCGGCAGATGATTGCTGACGTCGCGAAAACGCTCGCCGGGGAAGAGGGAAGGCACCTGGCGATCGAGGCGCCGACCGGCGTCGGGAAAACCCTGTCGTACCTGATCCCCGGTATTGCCATCGCCCGCGAAGAGCAAAAAACGCTGGTGGTCAGCACCGCCAACGTTGCCCTGCAGGACCAGATCTTCAGCAAAGACCTGCCGCTGCTGCGTAAAATTATTCCCGACCTGCGCTTCACCGCCGCCTTTGGCCGCGGGCGCTACGTTTGTCCGCGCAACCTCAACGCGATGGCCAGCACCGAGCCAACGCAGCAGGACCTGCTCGCGTTTCTTGACGACGATCTCACGCCGAATAACCAGGCGGAGCAGAAGCTGTGCGCCACGCTGAAGAGCGATCTTGATAGCTATAAATGGGACGGCCTGCGCGATCACAGCGACAAGGCCATCGATGACGCGCTCTGGGGCCGTCTGAGCACCGATAAGGCAAGCTGCCTGAACCGCAACTGCCACTACTATCGCGAATGCCCGTTCTTCGTCGCCCGGCGTGAGATTCAGGAAGCCGAAGTGGTGGTGGCAAACCACGCGCTGGTGATGGCGGCGATGGAGAGCGAAGCGGTGCTGCCGGAGCCGAAAAACCTGCTGCTGGTGCTCGATGAGGGCCACCATCTGCCCGATGTCGCCCGGGATGCGCTGGAGATGAGCGCTGAAATTACCGCCCCCTGGTATCGGCTACAGCTCGATCTTTTCACCCGCCTGGTGGCGACCTGCATGGAGCAGTTTCGGCCCAAAACGACGCCGCCGCTGGCAAACCCCGAGCGGCTGAACGCCCACTGCGAGGAGCTGTCCGAGCTCATCTCCTCGCTGAATAACATTTTGAATCTGTATATGCCTGCCGGTCAGGAAGCCGAGCACCGCTTCCCGATGGGGGAGCTGCCGCAGGAGGTGATGGATATCTGCCAGCGGCTGGCCAAGCTGACCGAGACGCTGCGTGGCCTGGCGGAGCTGTTTCTTAACGATCTCAGCGAAAAAACCGGCAGCCATGACGTGGTCCGCCTGCACCGAGTGCTGCTGCAAATGAACCGCGCGCTGGGCATGTTTGAAAGCCAAAGCAAGCTGTGGCGGCTGGCGTCGCTGGCGCAGTCATCCGGCGCGCCGGTCACTAAGTGGGCCTCCCGCGATCTGCGCGACGGCCAGGCGCATATCTGGTTCCACTGCGTCGGGATTCGCGTTAGCGAACAGCTGGAACGGCTGCTGTGGCGCAGTGTGCCGCATATTGTCGTCACTTCCGCCACCCTGCGTTCGCTGAACAGCTTTTCTCGCCTGCAGGAGATGAGCGGCCTTAAGGAGAAGGCCGGAGATCGCTTCGTCGCCCTGGATTCGCCCTTCAACCACGTTGAGCAGGGAAAAATTATCATCCCGCAGATGCACTATGAGCCGGTCATCGACAACGAAGAGCAGCATATTGCCGAAATGGCGGCCTGCTTTCGCGAGCACGTCGAGAGTAAAAAGCACCTCGGGATGCTGGTGCTGTTTGCCAGCGGGCGGGCGATGCAGCGCTTTCTCGAGCACGTCACCGATCTGCGCCTGATGCTGCTGGTGCAGGGCGATAAGCCCCGCTACCGGCTGGTGGAACTGCACCGTAAAAAGGTCGAGAGCGGCGAGCGTAGCGTGCTGGTCGGGCTGCAGTCGTTTGCCGAGGGGCTGGACCTCAAGGGCGAGCTGCTGAGCCAGGTCCATATCCACAAAATTGCCTTCCCGCCGATAGACAGCCCGGTGGTGATCACCGAAGGCGAGTGGCTTAAAAGCCTGAACCGCTACCCCTTCGAGGTACAAAGCCTGCCGAGCGCCTCCTTTAACCTGATTCAGCAGGTCGGCCGTCTGATCCGCAGCCACAGCTGCTGGGGGGAGGTGGTGATTTACGATAAGCGTTTGTTGACCAAAAATTACGGCAAGCGTTTACTGAATGCATTACCCGTATTTCCGATAGAGCAGCCTGCCGTCCCGGAGGTTGTAGTAAAAAGCAAAACCAAACAGACGCGTCGCAAACGTCGCTAGCGGCGCAGGTCGGCAATGTGAGCAGCACGGACTCGACCTCCTTCGCGCATCGGTAAAGGGCAGCTGCAAGGGTACTGCGGCAAGCCGTTTATCGCGTGAAGCAGGGCGGATAAGAGGAATCTTCGATGGATTACACCAAGATCGTTAAAGAAGTCGGGCGGGGGAAAAATCACGCCCGCGACCTGGATGTGGAGACCGCCCGCGCGCTGTACGTGCGGATGCTCAACGGTGAAGTTGCCGAGCTGGAGCTGGGGGCGATCCTGATTGCCCTGCGCATTAAGGGTGAAGGCGAAGCGGAGATGAGGGGCTTCTATGAGGCGATGCAGCAGCAAACGCTGCGCCTGACGCCGCCGGTAGCGCGGCCGATGCCGATTGTGATCCCCAGCTACAACGGCGCGCGTAAGCAGGCTAACCTGACGCCGCTGCTAGCCGTCCTGCTGCATAAGCTCGGCTTCCCGGTGCTGGTGCACGGCGTCAGCCACGATCCAACCCGGGTGCTGACGGAGACGATTTTTGAGCTGATGGGGATCCCGATTACGCAGCAGGCCGGCCAGGCCCAGGCGCGTCTGGACGGCCACGAGCCGGTCTATATCCCGGTTGGTGCCCTCTGTCCGCCGCTGGAGAAGCAGCTGGCTCTGCGCTGGCGGCTGGGCGTTCGCAACAGCGCGCATACGCTGGCTAAGCTGGCGACGCCGTTTGCCGAAGACGCGGCCCTGCGATTGTCGAGCGTGTCGCATCCGGAATACATCGGCAAGGTGGCAAAATTCTTTACCGAAACCGGCGGTCGCGCGCTGCTGATGCACGGTACCGAAGGCGAGGTGTATGCCAACCCTCAGCGCTGTCCGCAAATTAGCCTGATTGACGGGAGCGGAACGCGAGCGCTGTACGAGCGGCAGAATGATACACCGGCGCAGGCCCCAGCGCTGCCTGAGTCAAAAGATCCTGCGGTGACCGCGCGCTGGACCGAGCGCTGCGCGGCGGGCCTTGAGCCGCTGCCGCAGCCGCTGCGGATCCAGCTGGCGTGCTGCCTGCTGGCGACCGGAGAGGTGGCGTCCCTGGAGGCGGGGCTGGCTAAGGTTGCGGAGCGCTGGTAGCGCGCGGACGCTCAACGCTGCGGGAGCATCAAGGAGCGCGGAGGGCATAGTGAACGGAACATTCCCTCTGTGCGAGCATAGACAGAAGTCAATCACGCGATAAGGCTTTGCAAAACCACCGCCTGAATGCATCACTCGGCCCAGAAAAAAACCAAAAAAAAGCCCGTCCGGTGGCACGGACGGGCAAAACAAGGGTATTAAAGGGTATTTCAGGGGTAATACAGTGGCACTACAGGGTCGGGCGGCGATTATTTATAGATAACCGCGGTACCGCTAACTTTGTTGTTGGTGTTAGCGGAGGTGATGCTGTAACCAGTTGCACCAGCGGCATCCGCTTTAGCAGCCAGTTTGGCCTCCAGGCCATCCAGAGTCGTTGCGCCTTCAGCAGAAACGACGCCGATTTTGTTCATGCTCTCTGCCTGAGCTGGGGTGACCGACTGAGCGGCGAAAGCACCAAAGGACAGAGCGGACAGGGCGATAGCAGCGGCAGCATATTTGATGGTTTTCATAGTTAATCTCTCGCAGGTTGTTCTGTTAGGGTGACGATGTTCCGTCGATGTGATAAGTATCACGTTTTTTGCGAGATATAAAATCGAAGGAAATTAACAGTCTTCATCGAATTTTTTGAATGATTATTAATTTATTGATTATTAATAAATTATTTATCAGCGACAGGGTGTCGGCTTTGGCAGAAAAGTGCTGCGGGCTTTTAGGGCACATTTTGCTACTTTATTCGCCAAAAAACGTGCGCGAAAAGATAATGCGATCTGCGGTAATGAACGGTAAAGGAAGGTCAGCGTAGCTGGCTATCCTTGGAACCACGACGATTATATCCTGAAAATGTATTGTTATGTAAGTCTTTATCCTGTTGGCATTTCACGCAGTACCTGACCCCGGCAATGGCCCTGCGTCGGGCCTCAGGAATGGGCTCCCCACATTCATCACAAAATTTGTGGCTCTCGCCGCCCGGTAGCTCGCTTCGCGCCCGCGCGACCGCATCGTCAATCGTGCTGTCGATCTGCTGCTGCACCGCGTCATCATTTGCCCAGCCTGATGCCATGATGTACCTCCCATCTGATGCTGTATCAATTAACAAAGAGTCAAAATCGTTCACTCTGCCGCCTGGCGGCGGGAGCCGCGCTTTCCCGGAACGCGGAAAACGGCGCGGCGTGAGCGCGCTTTATCAGCGCGACGGCCGCCGGAAATAAGAAGAGTATAGATAAGATGGGGGCAGAAAAGGGTCAGACAAGGCTTAGATCTCTGACCATTCCCGCAACAGGTTATGGTACAGGTTGAGCAGCGACAGGACCTCTTCACTCTCGCCGTGGCGGCTCTTCAGCGCCTGGATAGTGCCGTCCAGCTCAAACAGCATCGCGCGCCGTTTATCATCGCGGATCATCGACTGAACCCACAGGAAGGAGGCGACGCGGGTGCCCTGGGTCACCGGGGTCACGCAGTGCAGGCTGCTGGAAGGGTAGAGCACCAGATCGCCCGCCGGGAGCTTAACCGCGTGCTGTCCGTAGGTATCGTTGATGACCAGCTCGCCGCCGGTATAGTCCTCCGGGGCGCTCAGAAACAGGGTGGCGGAAAGGTCGGTGCGCATCCAGCCGCCCTGGGCCTGACTGCGTACCGCGCCATCAACGTGAAAACCGTAGGTTTCGCTCTGCTGGTAGCGGTTGAAAAGCGGGCTGGAGAGGGTTTTTGGCAGCGCGGCGGCGAAAAACAGCGAGCTGCGGTTGAGCGCCGCCAGCACTTTACCCTGCAGCTCGTCGTACAGCGCGCTGCGGGTATCTACCTGCTGATTATTTTTTACCTGCGCGCCCTGATCGCCGGTGGTTGCGCGTCCGTCAACCCACTCGGCCTGCTGCAGCCGCCCGCTAAAATAGTCGACTTCCTGTGGGCTGAGGACGGCGGGAATATGGTACATCATGGTTATTTCTCCTGAACAAGCGGGGCGCAAGCGCCCCGCTGCGGATTAGAAGTGCATATTGGCGGTCAGCAGGAACGTACGCGGCTCGCCCGGATGATAACGGTAGCCGCTCTTGTTGATTGAGGCGACATAGTTGGTATCAAACAGGTTATAGACGTTCAGCTGCAGATCGAGGTTACGGTTAATGCGATAGCCGACCTTCGCATCAGCCACCCAGTAGCCTTCGGTATAGGACGGCGTGCCGACGGCGCCATCGCTGCCGCGGTGCATACTGCCGATATAGCGCGCGCCGGCGCCAAGGGCAAGGGCATCGGTGGCCTGATACTGGCTCCAGACGGTAAAGGCGTGCTCAGGCGTGTACGGCAGCGCGCTGGTGCCATCCTGGGCGACGTTGCTGCCTTCTCTGATGCTGGCGTGCTGCTGGGTATATCCGCCGATAACCTGCCAGTCCGGCGTGATGTTGCCGGCCAGCGACAGCTCGTAGCCTTCGACGCGTTTTTTACCGTACTGCGAGTAGGTGCCGTCGTCGTTTTGCTCGACTTCGTTTTCAATATCGGTACGGAACAGGGCCGCCGTCAGCAGCAGGCGCTTGTCCATCAGCTCCCACTTGGTGCCCACTTCGCTGGTTTTCGCTTTCTGCGGCTGGAAATCAGTGCGGTTAGCGCTATTTCCCGTTCCGCTCTGCGCCAGGGCAAAGTTGTTGCCGCCCGGAGGCTGCTGAGAGATGGCGTAGTTGACGTAGACGTTGCCGTTATCGGTCAGGTGATACAGCGCGCCTGCTTTCCAGTTAACCAGGTTGCCGCTGGTTGAGGTATCAACGGTGGTTACCGGACTGTTTCTTGCCACACCGGCCGGGCAGGCCACTGCGCCACGACCGGTGCCGCCACACAGGCTCGCGCTATCGTATTGAGTCTGGTAGTTATCCAGACGAATGCCGCCGTTGATCTCAAAGTCCCGGGTAATCTGCAGGGTATCAAAGGCGTATATCCCGAAGGTGTCAGTCTGGCCGTTGGCGTTGGCGCCGCTGCGATCCAGGCCGCCGATGGAGATCGCGCTGTTCGGGTGGTAAATATTCACCGCCGGAGGCGTGATGGGATAAACCCCGTAGTTGGTCTGCGTTTCGCGGGTCAGCTCGAAGCCGGTGCTGATGTCATGACCGATCGATCCGGTATAGAACTTTGTGGTCAGGTTAGTCTGGTTGGTCAGGATTTTGTTGCTGACGTCCTTGGTGTTAGCCAGGCGCGACCAGGTCCAGGTGCCGACGTCGTTCGGGTTCGGCTGGGTAATATTTGATGCGCCGCCCATCACCGCGGTGAGCAAATAATCCTGCTTCACGCGCGACCAGCGGGTGGTGTTGCGGATAGTCGTGGTATCGCTCAGGTCGTGCTCAAAGCGCATGGTCACCGTATCGGTCGTGGAATCGTCGTAATCCGACTCGGTGCCGTAGAAGTTGCTGGTTGCGACTTTACCGGAGTGGTTCAGGGCCGCGGTTCCCGCGCTCGGCGCGGAGTATCCCGGCAGGCCGATGGTCGGAATACCGCCGTCCGGCGTGTTGTGCTGGGTCACGTGCAGATAGTTGAGATAGAGACGGTTCTCAGTGCCGAGGCCGAAGGCGGCCGACGGCGCAATCCCGTAGCGTTCATTTTTAACGTTATCGCGACCGGCGTCGTGGGTTTTCTCCCCCATCAGGTTCAGACGTACCGCGCTGGTTTCGCCGACCGCCTGGTTGATGTCGAGCGTACCGCGGCGGAACCAGGCGCTGCCGACGCTGGCGGAGGCGTCAATGCCGGAGTCCAGACGCGGCTGCTTGCTGATCATATTGATCGAGCCGGTTGGCGCGCTGCGGCCATAGTCAGAACCCGATGGCCCCTTGATGACTTCTACCTGCTCGGTGTTAAAGGTATCGCGGGTCACGCTACCGATATCGCGAACGCCATCAACGTAGATGCTGTTTGACGTATCGGCACCGCGCATATAGATGGAGTCGCCGGTGGAGGAGTTGCCGTTTTCACCGGCATAAAAGGCCCCCACGCCCGGCACGTTTTTCAACGCATCGGTGAGGTTGGTGACGCCCTGATCTTTCATCACCTGTTCGGAAACCACCGTTACCGTACGGGTGGTGTCGACCAGCGGTCGGGAAAACTTGGGGTCAGCGGACTGGGTTGGGGCATACAGCGAGGGCGCCTGCGCCTCTACCACCAGCGTTTCACCGCCGTTTTTTTCAGTGCTATCGGCTGCCAGCACCTGGCCTGTCGGCGACAGGCTCAGACACAGGCCGGTAAAGATCGTCAGCGAGCCAAAACTGCTGAACGGTAAATTATGTTTTTTATCCATATCCATGAGCAACTTATAGTTTTAATTTGAGCCATTAAGACCGCAGGCAAAGCCAGGCCGTGCCTCGGCCACTGCAGGTGTTGTTACAATAACAATGATTTTGATAATGATTGTGATAAGCATTATCAAATAACGGCAGATTTCTATCACTCATTTATAAAAAAATAAATACATTTGTTTACATTCACTGCATTTTTTCTACATAAACCGATTTTGTCAGCAGAGAACAGGGCGAACGCGGGCCAGGGCGGTGGGAAATTCGCTGCCTGTCCGGGCCGTCGGGGAGTTATTTATAGATGATGGCGGTGCCTGCCAACCTGTTTGTGCCGCCGGCAGCGTTGATTCGCCAGGCTATCGCCCCCTGCTGATGCGCTTTTTGCGCCAGCTTTGCCTGCAGATCGTCAAGATTGCTGGCGCCGGAGGCGGAGACGCTGCCTGAAGGCTGCAGCGGGCCGGGGTCGGCGGGAGCGGAGAGGGGGGCTGCGGGCTGGGCAGTAAAAGAGGCGGCGGCAAGGGCGACAGTCGCGAGTAGCAGCAGAGATTTTCTCATGAGCATATCCTCATTAACGGCATGGGACATATTCTAAGTTTAGGCCTTTGCCACAGGATATTCAGGATAAAAAATTGAGGCTAAACAACGATTTTTTTGGGCAAATGCCGCTCGCCCGCCCGTGCGAATAAGGTCGCGTCGCACGGACGGCGAGTCGGCGCCGGGACAGCGCTAGCGGGCTAGCGGGCGTCGGGGCGGATCAGGTCAAAACGCTGGCTTTCATCAATACTGTAGTAGGCGCTCGGGCCGCCGGCGCGCAGGATAGGCTGGGCTTTGGCGGTCTGATAGATGCCCTCTTCCAGCAGCGATTCGTCGATATGGACCGCGACAACCTCGCCAAGTACCAGCCAGCTGTCGACGGGGGTGCCGTCGGCGGTGGTCAGGCGGATGCACTGCGAGAGGCGGCACTCAAAGTTCACCGGGCTTTGTGCAACCCGCGGGGCGGCGACGATCCGGCTGGCGGCGGCGGTCAGCCCGGCGCGGGTGAATTCATCTTCGTGGCGCGGGAGGCTGGCAGAGGTCTCGTTCATGGCTTCGGCCAGCGGGCGGGTTGCCAGGTTCCAGACAAATTCTTTCGTTTCGACAATATTCTGTACGCTATCCTTCCAACCGCTGCTGGCAAAGCCGATAATTGGTGGCCGATAGTTGAAGCAGTTAAAGAAACTGTAGGGCGCGAGATTGCGCTGTCCTGCCGCATCCAGCGAGGCGATCCAGCCGATAGGACGCGGCCCGATAATGGCGTTAAGCGGGTCGTGCGGCAGCCCGTGTCCCTGCGAAGGTTGATAGAAATACATAGAATACCCGTAACCGAAGAGGAGATATCCAGACTCCCTTATTTACCGCGCCGCCGTCAACGGGTATCTTACGCGGCTGTTCAAAGGAGATTGCCATGAAAGCCCAGAAACCGGGGTTACACCCGCGTAACCGTCACCATCAACGTTATGATTTGCCCGAGCTCTGCCTGGCTCACCCCGAGCTCGAGGGTTTTATCACCCTGAATCCGGCGGGCGAGCAGACCGTTGACTTTGCCAACCCACTCGCGGTGAAGGCGCTGAATAAGGCGCTGCTGGCGCACTTTTACGCGGTGAAACACTGGGACATTCCGGATGGCTTCCTGTGTCCGCCGGTGCCGGGAAGGGCGGATTATATCCACCATCTCGCCGACCTGCTGGCGCTGGATACCGGCACGATCCCCGAGAGTGCGAGCATTCTGGATATCGGTACCGGCGCAAACTGCATCTATCCGCTGATCGGCGCGCATGAATACGGCTGGCGCTTTACCGGCAGCGAAACCAGCCAGGAGGCGCTCTCCAGCGCGCTGGCTATTATCAGCGGCAACCCGGGAATGAGCCGCCAGATTCGCCTGCGTCGTCAAAAAGACGCCACGGCGATCTTTACCGGCGTTATCCATAAAAACGAATGCTTTGACGCGACGCTGTGCAACCCGCCGTTCCACGATTCTGCCGCCAGCGCGCAGGCGGGCGGCGAGCGCAAGCGCCGCAACCTGGGTCTGGGCGCCGATAGCGTGATGAACTTTGGCGGCCAGCAGCAGGAGCTATGGTGCGAAGGCGGCGAAGTGGCCTTCATCACCCGCATGATTGAGGAGAGCCAGCAGTTTGGGCGCCAGGTGAAATGGTTTACGTCGCTGGTCTCCCGCGGCGACAACCTGCCGCCGCTGTATCGTGCCCTGACCGAAGTCGGTGCGGTGAAGGTGGTGAAAAAAGAGATGGCGCAGGGGCAGAAGCAGAGCCGCTTTATCGCCTGGACCTTTATGGATGAAGCAAAGCGCCGACGCCCGTTTTAAGCCGTTCGGCGTCTCTGCTTAGCGTTGTTAGCGCCCCGGTCTGCTCCGTGCAGCCGGGGCGTTATAGCGTTGGCTCCACCGGGGCCGGCGGCCCGTCAACGGCGGCGGGCGTCATCGGCAGCACCTGGTAGGTTTGCACCGGGGCGCGCACGCCGGCAAGGTCGAAATGCCTTTTAACCTGCGTATCCAGCGCAAAACGCACCGTCCACTGCTTCAGCGGCAGCGTGGTAAACGTCACCCGTAGGGTAAAGGCGGTATTGCTCAGGCCGACAAGCCCGGCAAACGATGGCTCGCCAATCACCAGCCCGCGCACCTCCTCCTGGGCCATCACGTCCACCACCGCATCCTTCAGCGCCCGGCTGGCCTTATCCAGATCCTCATGGCGGTCGACGTCGTAGTTAGCCACCACCGAGCCGATCCCGCGCACGAAGTTGGCGAAGGTGGTGATCGAAGACCACGGAATAATGTGATAGGCGCCGGTATCCTGGCGCACCCCGACCGAGCGAATCGACATCCGCTCCACCGTGCCGGTTAACGGCCCGATCGTCACCAGATCGCCGGTGTTCATCCCGTTTTCAAACTGGATAAAAATGCCGGTAATAATATCTTTCACCAGCGTTTGCGCGCCGAAGGAGATTGCCAGCCCCAGCGCCCCCGCGCCTGCCAGCAGCGGGGCGATATTGACCCCCACTTCCGAGAGCAGGATCATGACGGTGATGGTGCTGATGATCACCGCCAGCGCGTTGCGAAACAGCGTCAGCAGCGTTCTCGCCCGGGCGCCCGGCAGCGGACGTCCGTGAATATCCGAGGCGAGGCGGTTTTCTATCAGGCTGGCGAGCAGCGTCCAGCCGATGGCGGAGAAGAACAGGATCAGCGCGATGCGGATCATCACATCTACCGCCTTCTGCCCGGCGCCGTTATGCATCCAGTTCCAGAAATCGAACAGTCCCCAGGCGCTGAGCAGCAGCATAATGGCGACGGCGACCACCAAAATGCGCGCCACCTTCAGCGCCACGGAGATCCAGCCGTTAAGCCGCTTCTGCAGCTCAGGATAGCTGCGCTGGGTTTGCGGCGACAGGGTGATGGTTTTGGCTATCCAGCGCGACAAAATGCCGGAGATCAGCGCCGCGGCGCCGACGATCGCCAGGCTGCGCACCGTGGCGCCCATCATAAACTTCAGGCTGTTGCCCGGGTCGAAAAGCGAAAAGAAAAACAGCACGATAAAATAGGCGCAGGCCAGCCAGTGCCAGACCAGCGCGAAGGCGCGGATAAACAGGCTGAAGAAGGCCAGCGAGCGGTCCGCCAGATGAATCAGCCCTTCGGTAATCACGTGCTTGTTATGAAAAATCAGGTACAGCGCCCACAGGGTGATGCACAGCATAATGGCCACGTTGGCCAGCGCGCCGACCTGGACGTTGACCTGGTTGGAGATAATCGGCACGGCGACGATCAGGCCGTAGCCAATCAGGCTGCTGAGCGCGCTCAGGCGCAGGTTCCAGTATTTTGCACTGTCGTCGCTGAGGTTAAACGGCCGCAGATCCGCCACCCGTGGGCAGAAAATCAGCCGCAGAATAGCTTTGAAGAACTCGATCAGCGCGAAGGCGTTCAGGAACAGGCTTTGCTGGAAGGCGATGGTGCGGTTGCCGCCGTTGAGCCTGTCGCTGAGCAGCTGACCAACGAACAGCGTGAGCGCCAGCAGGATCAGGTCGAAGATAAAGGCGCCGGCAATCGTGGCCGGCAGCTGCAGCCAGTTGCTGCGATCGTGGTTTTTATGCCGCCCCCAGTGGCCCATTTTGCGATACAGCGGCAGCGCGGCCAGCCGCACCAGCCACCAGAAGGCAAAGACCAGCGCCGCCAGCATCAGGAAGGTGCTCGCGGCGTGGCGGAAGGTATCGGCATGGAAAGGCTTATGCGGCGCGCCGGTAATATTGCGCCACAGCTGCGAGAAACGCGACGAGAAGCGCTCGCCGTATTCGCGGCTGATGTGGGTGACGTTTTCCAGCACCGTCGGCTGCTCTTCCTCTTTCGGCGGCGTCAGCGTTGGCGCGCTGGCCGGCGGCGGCGTGGCGGCAGCGGTGCGCAGCTGGTCGATGAGCTCCTTGCGAGCGGCGTCGTTATCCAGCACGTCGGCCAGCGCCGCGTAGGCGGCCTTTTTCTTCTCAAGGTCGGGTTCGTTGCTGGCGGACTGCTGCGGGGCGGCGGTCGGGACGCCGGGCAGGGCTGCGGCCGAAAGCGGAGCGGTAAATAGAGCGGCAAGCAGTAACAGGATCCACGGCACGAGCACCTCCATTGCGTCTCAAACCAGTAAGTATAGAAGACGATGTCGGGAGGACGGGGGTGGGATGAATCTGGAAAGCGGCTCCCCGCGACGGGGGAGCCGGTGGCTATCAGGCGACGTGCTGCAGGAATTCGCGCAGGCGCGGGCTAGGCGGGTTCTTGACCAGAACCTGCGGATCGCCATCTTCCGCGATACGCCCTTTGTCGATGAAGATCAGGCGCGAGGCCACTTTTTCGGCGAAGCCGATTTCGTGGGTCACGATAACCATCGTCATCCCTTCCTCTGCCAGATCCTGCATCACCTTCAGCACTTCATGACGCAGCTCCGGATCCAGCGCGGAGGTAGGCTCATCGAACAGCATCATCTTCGGCTTCACCGCCAGCGCGCGGGCGATGGCTACACGCTGCTGCTGGCCGCCGGAGAGCTCTGAAGGATAGTGGTGCGCGCGTTCCGCCAGCCCCACTTTTTCCAACAGACCTTTTGCCAGCTTCTCGGCCGCCTCTTTCTTCGCGCCGCGCACGCGCAGCGGTCCGAACATGACGTTCTCCAGCGCCGTCAGGTGCGGGAAGAGATAGAACTGCTGGAACACCATGCCGGCTTCCTGGCGGATCAGGCGATCGTCTACCTTCGGATCGTTGACCTTCAGGCCGTCGACAATCAGCTCGCCGCTGGTTATCTCTTCCAGTTTGTTGATGCAGCGCAGCAGGGTTGATTTACCGGAGCCGGAAGGCCCGATAATCACCACGACTTCACCTTGGTTAATCTTCAGATCGATATCGTGCAGCACCTTGGTTGGGCCAAAGTGCTTGGAAACGTTTTTAAATTCAATCACAGGATTTTCATCCTTCTTTCAAGACGGCGCAGAATAAAGCTCAGAACCAGGGTGATAATGAGATAGATAACGGCAACGGCGCTCCAGATCTCCAGCGCGCGGAAGTTACCGGCAATAATCTCCTGTCCCTGGCGGGTCAGTTCGGCAACGCCGATGACGATAAAGAGCGAGGTATCTTTGATGCTGATGATCCACTGGTTACCCAGCGGCGGCAGCATGCGGCGCAGCGCCAGCGGCAGGATCACGTGGCGAATCGTTTCGCTTCGTGACAGGCCGAGCGCCAGGCCGGCTTCGCGGAAGCCCTTGTGGATAGAGAGCACCGCGCCGCGGGTAATTTCCGCGATGTAGGCGCCGGAGTTGATCATGATGGTCACCACCGCGGCGGAGAACGGATCGATGCGCAAATCATTAAACGCCATCGGCAGGGCGAAGTAGATAAACATGACCTGCACCACGATCGGGGTGCCGCGAATAATTTCAATAAAGACCAGCGCGATGTGGTTCGCTATCCAGCCGCCAAAGCAGCGGGCGAAACCGGCGACGAGGCCGATTATCAGACCGCCAGCCAGGCCGAGGACCGAGATCCACAGCGTCATTTTGGCGCCTTCCAGCAAAATTGGAATGGCGGGCCAGATGGCACTCCAGTCAAACTGCATAATTCGTTCCTGTTACCGTGTCGAAAACAGAGGATGGCCCTCTGAGAAAAAATGACTCAGGCCTGCTGCGAGGCGATCCCCGGCAGAGGGCGCAAGCGCCGATGCCGGGCTACCAGACCTCAGCAGGCCGGTAAGAGATATATCCGTGCGGATACGGTCTGATTATTATTTTGGCTCAGTACCGAACCATTTTTTATAAATTTCGTTGTAGGTGCCGTTTTCGCGCAGGGTTTTCAGCGCGCCGTTCACTTTTTCACGCAGTTCGTCGCTGCCTTTCGGGAACGCGATGCCGTAGCTCTGCGCTTCCAGCGAGTCACCTACCGCTTTGAACTGGCCGTGGCCGGCGGTTTTGATGAAGTAGAGGATATTTGGCGTATCGTGCAGCACGGCATCGGCGCGGCCGGTACCCAGCTCCATGTAGGCGTTATCGATGTTCGGGAACTGGCGCAGGTCTTTGGTTTTGATGTTAGCCTTGGCGTAGTCAACGGAGCCGGTGCCGCCTTTAACCGCGACCACTTTGCCGTTCAGATCCTTCACGTCTTTGATATCGTTGTTGTTCGCTTTCACCATCACCAGCAGGCCGCTTTTATAGTAGCCATCGGAGAAGTCGATCGCTTTTTTACGCTCTTCGGTAATGGTAATCCCCGCCAGCGCGAGGTCGATGTTTTTCGTTTGCAGCGCCGGGATGATGCCGCTGAAATCCATTGGCTTCAGGGCATAGTCCAGCTTCAGCTCTTTGGCGATGGCGGCCCACAGGTCGACATCGAAGCCAACGTACTTATCGCCTTGCTTAAATTCAAACGGAACAAACGCCGTATCGGTCGCAACAATCAGTTGTTTTTCAGCGGCCTGGGAAGAAACCGCAAAAGCCAGGGTCAGTGCAGCCAGTGAAACTTTTAATACAGACTTCATAGCATTTCCTTTTATATCCACGGGACGATCCCCTGCGAGAACGAGTAACCCTATGAAAAAATCGTGCCAGTTTTACAACTTGTTGTTTTATAACAACCAGAGTGGTTCCTGTTGCACGCTTTCGGGTCTGGTAAACGCAATATGCACCACGACGGGGCGTTGTTTTGGTGCGTCATAAATATGCCGAATAACAAGAGCATTTTTAACGCAAACACCGATGGGAAAACAATCTTGCCGTAACGATTGTGTGAGGTGATTATTACATTTGATTTACTTTAGTACGCATTTTGACCATTGTGGTGCACTAAAATAGTGCGATGGCGCGAGGTGATAAAAAAAACGGGGAACGTGAGGCGAGGAGGGTGGGGCAATGCCGCCAGCGGAGCTGACGGCAGTCGGGGTGGTGATTATTCGATATTAGATTCGATAAACCACAGGAATTTATCCAGATCGCGAGAAGCGGCGGTGAAGATATCGGCCGTATCTTCGTCTTTTGCCTCGCTAATCGCTTTGCGCACGTCATTCGCCACAATCGCGTAGCGGTCGGCCAGCTCTTTCAGGTGGTCCTGGACGGTGTGAATGTCCAGCGGGTAGCTTTTCAGCGGAGTTTTGCTGTTGATAACCTGCGTGGTGCCCAGCGCAACGCCGCCGAGCTGGACGGCGCGTTCGGCCATCGTATCGAGGTGATCGGTCAGCGCCGTGCGGAAACCGTCCAGCATTTCATGAACGGCAATAAAGTTGGCACCGCGCATATTCCAGTGAGCCTGTTTGGTGATCAGCGACAGGTCGATGAACTGGATAACCTGACGATTGAGCAGCTCAACGGTGGCTTTCTTTTCGCTGTCGGTCACATCGTTGCGGGTATAGAGCAGGTTAGATGCTTTAGTTTTAACCAGTTTTGCGGTACTCATAGTTTCATATCCTCTTGATATTTATACTCGTCATACATCAAATTCGAATCATATGGAGCGCTTGCCCCCGGTAACTCATGGGGACAAGTATAGCAACGGATACGCAGAAGGCGGTGTCGGTAGTCTCTATCGGTTTGATAGCGCAGGCTTGTTGATAATTTTAAAGGTATTTAAATCAATGGGTTGAGTGTTTTATGCGTCAGCGCTGTACGGCGCGGCGGCCGTACAGAACCGTCTGACAATTTAGCCAATATCGACTTTTTTGAGCTGCGTTTCCCGCCGCATCGTCAGCGTCGAACCCATCGAGGCGAGGATAATTGCCCCCAGCGCCAGGGTTTGCGTGAAGGTCAGCGTCTCGCCAAGGAACACCATTCCCGACAGCGCGGCAAGGGCGGGCTCCATGCTCATCAGCGTGCCGAATGTTTTGGTCGGCATGCGGGTCAGGGCGATCATTTCCAGCGAGTAGGGGAGCGCGGTAGAGAGCACGGCGATCGCCAGGCCCAGCGGCAGCAGCGACCACTGGAACAGCGTATCGGTTGCCTGCAGCATACCCAGCGGCACAAAAATCACCGCGGCAATGAGCGAGCCCATCGCCACCGTTGCCGGGCCGTGCTCTTCGCCCGCGCGCTGGCCGGTAAGAATATAGACTGCCCAGCAGGCCCCGGCGCCCAGCGCCAGCAGCGCGCCGGTGAGATCGACCTGCGCCACGTCCTGACCCAGCGGCAGGAGATACCATAGCCCCAGAACCGCCAGAACCACCCATACGAAGTCGAGCGGACGCCGCGAGCCAAAGAGGGCCACCGCCAGCGGGCCGGTAAACTCGAGGGCCACCGCAATGCCCAGCGGTATGCGCTGAATAGAGAGATAGAACAGATAGTTCATCGCCCCCAGCGCGAGGCCGTAAAAGAGCAGCGGCAGGCGCTGTTCGCGGGCGAAGCGCAGCCGCCAGGGCTTGAAAATGACCACCAGAATCAGGGTGCCTAGCGCCAGGCGCAGGGCCGTCACGCCGGGCGCGCCAACCAGCGGGAAGAGCGATTTCGCCAGCGATGCGCCGCTCTGAATCGAGATCATGGCGATTAAAATAACAGCCGTCGGCAACCACGCCGGGACCTTACGGGACGAGCCGGGCATCCTTTCTCCTGTCAAAATTTGTCAAAACCGGTAAAGGTTCCAGTGTAAATGAATTACCCAAACGCAGTTGAGCTATTGTTGAAAAAATCCCCGGAGAGAGGAGTACAATCGCAAGCACACCGCTGAAACACTCGTCTGGTGATTAGGAATAATCTGGATGCACGTCCGGCGAGCTGCGCGCATAAATATGATTGTATCCGCTAAAAACGGTTGTTTTCCAGATTGTTATAGTTTTGTGGAAACTTTTAGTTACATGAAAAAGTATGTTAGACAGTGTAAAGTGAAAAGAGTTTCCCGAAAGTTTTTGATATATTTAAGACTTAGGACTTATTAGAAACACATTTGAGGTGGTTATGAATAAAATTGCACGTTTTTCAGCACTGGCTGTTGTACTGGCTGCATCCGTAGGTACCGCGTTCGCTGCAACTTCTACCGTTACCGGTGGTTATGCTCAGAGCGACATGCAGGGCGAAGCGAATAAAGCAGGCGGTTTCAACCTGAAGTACCGTTACGAGCAAGACAATAGCCCGCTGGGTGTTATCGGTTCCTTCACTTACACTGAAAAAGATCGCACCGAATCTGGCGTATACGAAAAAGGCCAGTACTACGGCATCACCGCTGGTCCGGCTTACCGTATCAACGACTGGGCAAGCATCTACGGCGTAGTGGGTGTTGGTTACGGTAAATTCCAGGACAACAGCTACCCGAACAAAGCTGACATGAGCGACTACGGTTTCTCCTACGGCGCTGGTCTGCAGTTCAACCCGATCGAAAACGTTGCTCTGGACTTCTCTTACGAGCAGTCTCGCATTCGTAACGTTGACGTTGGTACCTGGATCGCGGGCGTTGGTTACCGCTTCTAATCACTTCGGTGATATAAAAAATCCGCCTCAAGGGGCGGATTTTTTTTGCCTGTCATTCGGTAAAACTCGTCGCCATCAGCATCCCGATGGCGAATGAGGCGGCCTACTGGGTGGTGAACAGGTCGCTACCCAGATGGGTATAGTCCACTTTTTGCAGCTGGAAGTTGGTGATGAAAACCGGTCCGGCCTTTTGCTCAGAGATAAAGCGATAGCGCGGCTTGATTTCCTCGGCGGCGATCCCGGTCCACTGCGAGAAGAAGCCGAGGAAATCGTTGGCCGAGCGGCGGGCTTTAATAACCTTGTGCGCTTTATCATCGCTGGACAGCACCATGAACGGCACCTGGAAGTTCTGCTGGAACTTATCGTCGTGCGCCAGGTACTGCACCTCTTTCCCGCGCTCCTTGAAGGCCAGGCCGTGATCGGAGAAATAGGTCATCGAGAAGCTGTCGCCGGAGTTCTGCAGCTGGCTATAGAGTTTGCCCAGCAGGGCATCGGTTTGCGTCATGCTGTAGAGGTAGCACGAGGTCTCCTTCGACTGGACGAATACCGTATATTTTCCCCTGGTGCGGTCGCAGGCCTGCGGGTGTGAGCCCATCAAATGCAGAACGATCAGCTGCGGCTGCGTGCGCTGGGTCGACAGGACCTGCTCGGTTAGCTTCAGCAGCTGCTCGTCCTGGGTATTTTTATTGGCCTCAAAATCGCCGTTTTTGAGGAACTGCACCTCGTCGGCGCGTTTGGCAATACTGGCAATCGCCGTATCGTACTCGCCGATTTGCCCCTGATTCGAGAACCACCAGGTCTGGAAGCCCGCGCGGTTGGCCAGCGTGACGAAGTTATCCTGATACTGCGGCTTGCCGTCAACGACCCGGTTAAGCGTCAGGCCCAGCGACTTTTGCGTTGAACCGCTGGCCGCAATGTAGTCGTTAAACAGGTAGCCGTTCACCGAGCTGGCGAAAGGGGTGTTGTCCCAGTGGCCGCCGAAGGCACCGAGCGCGTCGCGCCGCGCGCTTTCGCCAATCACCACCACGTACAGGTGATATTTGGGCTTCACCGCCACGACGTGCCAGCTGTCCTTGATATTCGCCAGCTGCGCCATGCGCGCCTGCTCATCCAGCACCTCGTTGTTATTTACCACCACGTCTTTGACGAAGCGCAGAGCCGGGTAGCCGGTATCAATCACCTTGAAGACGCCGCCCCAGGCCAAATTTTGTACCGGCTGGAGGAAGAAGATGCCGACGCTGAACAGCAGGCCGAGGCTGTCCATTTTGCTCCAGCGCTTGCGTTCGTCCGGCTTGCGACGCACGGCAATGACGCCCAGCGCAAAAATAAACACCGCCAGCAGATAGCTGTACCACGGGAAGATGGTCAAAATTTCGGTGGATTCTTCGACGTTGGTGGCGTGCAGCGCCAGCAGCGTATTGAAATTGGGCGCACCGTAGGCCTGGCCAAACGGATAATAGAGCGCGGCAAGCAGCGAGTAGCCGCCGACCACGACCTTCTGCGCGCGCGGAAAGCTGCGCCACAGCAGATGTAGCACGCATGTAAAGGCAACGGCATAGAGCAGGCTAAAATCGTAGCCAAGGGCCAGGTTAATCAGCAGAGACTGTAAAAAGTAGAATCCGATCCACGGGTTCAGGACCAATCCACGAGCGACCAGCGTTTCTTTCAGGGTGAGGTTCATAGTTAACAATCAAAAAGACGCCATGTGCATCCCCTGGCATCAAGGGGTAAAACCTGCTGGACAGTGCCGGAAGAGGGTCTCTGCGAGCCGCAGTAGTGGCAGGGCTGACAAACGATAGGGCTTGCAAATGATAAGGTCAACTAGCCATAACAGATTGTTTTGGGAGAAAGCTTACAAAACTTGAAAAAAGCGGGTGAAAGGCGGGGAAACGGACCAGTATGACGGGGAATTATGACCGAAAAATGAAGCGGCGTGCCGCGACGCCGCGTTAGTTGCCCGGTTTGTCCTGCTCTTTTTTGCCGTTGAGCAGGTCACACAGCATGCCGATTAGCATTAAGCGTACTTTAAATGGAGAGTGGGTAAACACCTGTAAGCACCTCTTGAGTTCGTTCATCGTAACCTCCTGCGCTTTCGCCCTTCGCTCGGTGAAGGATGTCTGCATTACATACAGATATAGCACAGGCTATATTTTATAGCTATGGCTAAAAAGTTAATTTTTTGTGCTACGGGCCCAATCATTTACAATGGCCCTCTTTGAGATGACGCTTGCTGCGTCACACGTATTTGAGGAAGCACAATGAACCGTCGCGCAGGCAAACAAATAACAAAAAAAGTGACGCAGCTAGTGAATGTTGAAGAGCACGTTGAGGGGTTTCGTCAGGTGCGTGAAGCGCATCGTCGCGAGCTGATTGACGACTACGTTGAGCTGATTTCCGATCTGATCCGCGAGGTGGGCGAAGCGCGTCAGGTCGATATGGCCGCGCGTCTGGGCGTTTCGCAGCCGACGGTCGCGAAAATGCTCAAGCGCCTGGCTACCGTAGGTTTGATCGAGCAGATCCCGTGGCGTGGCGTCTTTTTAACCCCGGAAGGCGAGAAGCTGGCGCACGAAAGCCGCGAACGTCATCAGATTGTGGAAAACTTCCTGCTGGTGATCGGCGTCAGCCCGGAGATTGCCCGTCGCGATGCCGAAGGGATGGAGCATCACGTGAGTCAGGAGACGCTGGAGGCTTTTAGCCAGTTCACCCTCAAGTACGGGCAGCACGGAGAATGAACCTGCCCTTTATTCAGTCGCTGGCGGGTGACCGCTTCCTCCATTTACTGCTGATTATTGCCGGCGTATTAAGCATTTTTGTGCCCTTTGCCCCTGCCAGCTGGCCTCAGGCTATCGACTGGCAGACGATTATTACCCTCAGCGGGCTGATGTTGCTGACCAAAGGGGTCGAGCTGAGCGGCTATTTTGACGTGCTGGGCCGCAAAATGGCGCGGCGGTTTGTGACCGAACGGCAGCTGGCCATCTTTATGGTGCTGGCGGCGGCGCTGCTTTCTACCTTCTTAACCAACGATGTGGCGCTTTTTATCGTCGTTCCGCTCACCCTGACGTTAAAAAAATGGTGCGCCATTCCGGTTAACCGGCTGATTATTTTCGAGGCGCTGGCGGTGAACGCCGGCTCGCTGCTGACGCCGATCGGTAATCCGCAAAACATTCTGCTGTGGGGGCGCTCCGGCCTCAGCTTCCCGGCGTTTATCGGGCAGATGCTGCCGCTGGCGGCGGCGATGATCATAACGCTGCTGGCGCTGTGCTGGTGCTGTTTTTCAGCCGTACGCCTCACCTATCACAGCGGCGATCGGGTGCCCTCCTGGCGGCCAAAGCTGGTCTGGGGCTGCCTGGGGCTGTATCTGGTTTTCCTGACGGCGTTAGAGATGAAGCAGGGGCTTTGGGGCCTCGCGCTGCTCGTCATCGGCTTTTTGCTGCTGGCGCGGGCGGTGATTATCAACGTTGACTGGTCCCTGCTGCTGGTCTTTATGGTGATGTTTATTGACGTTCACCTGCTGATCCAGCTGCCGGTGCTGCATCAGCTGCTGAGCAGCGTCGGCCAACTCTCCCCCGGCGGCCTGTGGTTGACGGCGATCGGCCTGTCGCAGTTCATCAGCAACGTCCCGGCAACCATTCTGCTGCTCAACTACGTTCCGCCGTCGACGCTGCTGGCCTGGGCGGTGAACGTCGGCGGCTTTGGCCTGCTTCCCGGCTCGCTGGCCAACCTGATTGCCCTGCGCATGGCGGCGGACAGGCGCATCTGGTGGCGCTTTCATCTTTACTCTCTGCCGATGCTGCTGTGGGCGGCGCTGGTGGGCTACGCCATCCTGCACTTCGGGTTCTGATATTCAGAGGATTGGGCAAGAAACGGACAGGATCTCCCCATTCGCACTCGTGCGGGCGGGAGTATAACTATAGCGCTGACGTTAATTATCCTGATGAGGAGAGTCCGATGCGTTATAAAAAACTCGGAAATACCGGTCTGTTTGTCTCTGAACTGTGCCTTGGCACCATGACCTTTGGCGGTGAAGAGGGGATGTGGGGCAAAATTGGCCAGCTGCGCCAGGCGGAAGCCGAGCAGCTGGTGGGTAGCGCCCTCGATGCTGGCATTAACTTTATCGACACCGCAAACGTCTATTCGGAAGGGCGTTCGGAAGAGATAACCGGCCAGGCGCTAAAAAATCTCAAGATCCCGCGCGAAAACGTGGTGGTCGCCACCAAGGTGTTCGGTGAAACCGGCACCGCCGGCGTTAACTCGCGCGGTAGCTCCCGCTACCATATTCTCAGCAGCGTCAAAGAGAGCCTGCGGCGCCTGCAGCTCGATCATATCGATCTCTATCAGCTGCACGGCTTCGACCCGGCGACACCCGTCGAAGAGACCCTCTACGCCCTCGATACCCTGGTCCGCCAGGGGCACGTCCGCTATATCGGCATATCGAACTGGGCCGCCTGGCAAATCGTCAAGGCGCTGGGTATTGCTGAACGCCTTGGGCTGGCCCGCTTTGCCTCCCTGCAGGCTTACTACACCATTGCCGGGCGCGACCTCGAGCGCGAACTGGTGCCGATGATGCAGAGCGAAGGGCTGGGGCTGATGGTCTGGAGCCCGCTGGCGGGCGGATTGCTGAGCGGCAAATATACCCGCGACGGCCAGGGGGAAGCGGGCGGTCGCCGGCTGGAATTTGATTTCCCGCCGGTGAATAAGGATCGCGCCTTTGATTGCGTGGACGCGATGCGCGAGGTGGCGGACGCCAAAGGCGCGACGGTTGCGCAGGTCGCGCTCGCGTGGCTGCTCCATCAGCAGGCGGTGACCAGCGTGATTATCGGCGCCAAACGCGCGGATCAGCTGGCGGATAATATTGCCGCCACTCAAATCCAGCTCAGCGAAGAGGATCTGCGGAAGCTGGATGCGGTGAGCGCGCTGCCGCGCGAATATCCCGGCTGGATGCTCGAGCGCCAGGGCGAATATCGCCGCAATCAGCTCGCCCGCTAGCCGGTCATTTCCTCCACCGGCGCCGCGTCGACCGACGCGATCGCGTGCCTGACCCGGACGGGGCTTTGCTGCTCCGATCCGGGTTTTTTGTTTGTTCCGCTCACAAAAAAGGATCCTTTCTTTTGCCTGTGGCGTCGCTTTCGGCTATATGACTAGTCATGAAATTTAAATGACTAGTCATAGAGGGCGTGAGATGAATAACGTACTGCCGGCAGATTTTTTGTGGGGTAACTCGGTTTCCAGCATGCAAACCGAAGGCGCGTGGAATGAAGGCGGCAAAGGGATGTCGGTATACGATATTCGCCAGCCCGCAGAGTTTGCCTCTGACTGGAAGGTAGCGACCGACTCCTACCATCGCTATGAAGAAGACTTTAATTTAATGCAGGACCTCGGAATGAACTGCTACCGCTTCCAGATTGCCTGGAGCCGCGTTTGCCCGCTGGGGGACGGGGAGTTCAATAAAGAGGGCATCGCCTTCTATCACCGGTTTATTGACCAGCTGATTGCCCGCGGCATTGAGCCGATGATCTGCCTGTATCACTTCGATATGCCGCTTTCGCTGGCGGAGCGCTACAACGGCTTTACCGATCGTCGGGTGATGGAGGCGTTTATCCGCTACGGCCAGAAGATGATTGAGTGCTACGGCGATAAGGTGAAGTACTGGCTGACCTTCAACGAGCAGAACCTTTACCATATGCCGGAGGCGTTTCTTATTACCGGCTACCTGCGCGGCGAGAAGACCCTGCGCGAGCTCTATCAGATCCAGCATCACGTGATGATGGCGCACGTTCATCTGACCGATTATCTCCACCGGGCGAAGCCGCAGAGCCTGATGGGCGGCATGCTGGCCCACGCGATGGTCTACCCGGCGACCTGCAAGCCGCGGGATGTCCTCTGTGCCCAGCAGCTCGACGAGTTCTTTAATCAAAACCTGCTGCGCGCCTTCGCCGGTGAGGGCTACAGTCCGGAGGTGATGCACGCGGTGGCGCGCGAGGGCTTTGACGATATCTATCGCGCGGAGGATCTGGCGCTGATGGCGAAGGTGAAAATCGACTACCTGGCCTTTAGCTACTATGCCAGCCGAACCCTCGACAGCGACCCGATCCCGGCCGGCACGCCGGTGAACAACTACATGCTGTTTGGCGATAAGCCGAATGCGTACCTGAAAGCCACGGAGTGGAACTGGCAGATAGACCCGCTCGGTTTTCGCATGATAATCACCCGCTACTACAACGACTGGCGCCTGCCGGTGTTCCCGATTGAGAATGGCATCGGCGTCATTGAGTCCTGGGATGGCGAGACGCAAATCGCCGACGACTATCGTATTGCCTACCATCGCGACCATATTAACGCCATGAAAGAGGCGATTTTTGAGGACGGCGCGCAGGTGATTGGCTATCTCGGCTGGGGGCTTATCGATATTCTCAGCTCGCAGGGCGATATGCGCAAACGCTACGGGGTGGTGTACGTTAATCGGGAAAACCACGACCTGAAGGACCTGCAGCGAGTGCCGAAGAAAAGCTACGCGTGGCTAAAACGCGCGATTCTCAGCAACGGCCAGGAGATGTAGCGGGATACCAGGCGGGCGTTTGAGGTATTCTCTACGCCTGCCTTTGTTCATGCCGAACAAAGAAAAACGCGACACCACAATCAGCGGGAAGGACGGGGAATGACGGCGAAGTACCTTATTATCGCGCGGGAAATAAAAAAGCGGATTATCAGTCAACGGTACCCTGCCAGCGAGCCGTTACCCGACCAGTTTGCGCTGGCGGCTGAGTTTAACACCAGCAGGATGACCATCCAGCAGGCGATGCGGCAGCTGATCGTCGAAGGGTTAATTTATACCCGCAAAGGGCTCGGCACCTTCGTGCGCAAAAATTTTCTCCAGCTCTCGCAGTGGGAGCTGCCGGGCAGCGACTATTTTGGCGCGACTAAAACCTGGGAGCATCGGGGCGAGGTGACCAGCGAAGTTATCCGTTTTGAACTGCGCTTCGCCAGCGAGAAAGAGCAAACCTCGCTGCTGATCGATGCCGACGCCCCGGTCTATGATTTTGTGCGCCTGCGCCTGCTTAACGGTGAACCGGTATCGCTGGATTTGACGGTGATGCCCGTGGCGCTGGTGCCGGGGTTAAATAAAGCGCATCTGGAGAGTTCGGTCTTTCGCTATGTCCAGGAGACGCTGGGCCTCAGGCTGATGGGCTCCTATCGCGTGGTGCGGGCAATGAAGCCCGACGCGCTGGACCGCCAGTATCTGAACTGCGAGGAGAGCGACCCGGTGCTGGAGGTGGAACAGGTCATTTATCTGGAGGACGGCACCCCGCTGGAGTACGCCCACTGCCACTATCGTTACGATCACGGCGGCATTATTCTGGTGAATAACGGATAAAAAAATGGCGGGCATCGTGCCCGCCATCTGGTTTTTTAACGCCCGGTCTGCGGCTTAGTTCAGACGTACCGGCATACCGGAACGGTTCTGGACCGCCTGCTCAACCACGCTCTGATCGACGTCTGACTGGCCGGTGACGGCCTGCACGGATTTGTTCAGCGTAATCGGTACGATCTCACCGCCCTGGAACTGGGCTTCGGTGGTCGACAGCGGGTTGTGGACTTCAACATAGCGGCTGCCGTCCGGCTCGCTGGTGGCTTTCACCGGTTCATCGATAAATTCGACGCGGGTGCCGACCGGCACGTTCTCAAACAGGAATTTGATATCGTCGTTGCGCAGACGCACGCAGCCGTGGCTGACGCGCAGGCCGATACCGAAGTTGGCGTTGGTGCCGTGGATCGCGTACAGACGACCGATGTAGAGCGCGTACAGGCCCATCGGGTTGTCAGGACCGGCCGGTACTACGGCCGGCAGCGGGTTACCGGCTGCGACGTATTCGGCATGCATTTTCGCCGTCGGCGTCCAGGTCGGGCCAGCTTTCTTGCGCTCAACCTTGGTCACCCAGTTGATCGGCGTATCTTTGCCCAGCTGGCCGATACCAATCGGCAGCACGATCACGGTGTTGGTGCCTTTCGGGTAGTAGTAAAGACGCATTTCCGCGCTGTTGATCACGATACCTTCATGCACGGTGTCCGGCAGAATCAGCTGCTGCGGGATATTCAGCACGGTACCGCCTTTCGGCAGGTAGGTATCGACGCCCGGGTTTGCTTCCAGCATGTTGGACAGACCCATCTGGTATTTGGCGGCGAAGTATTCCAGCGGCTGTTTGTTGTCGTCCGGAACCGTGACAACCTGGTTCTGGCCAATCAGTCGGCTACCGTCGGTCGGCAGAGGATAGGTTACAGCGGATGCTGTGTTGCAAAAGCCCACGATGGCGAAGGCTGCCGCAAGGAGTGTCGATAATTTCATATTCATCATGTCGTGTGCGATGTTAAAGCCACACAGGCCTTTGTTAGATTTTTCAGGGAGTAGATGGGAGCGCATTATATGTGCATTCCCGCCAACAGGGAAATGAGATGTGTACGAAATCACACTTTTTTGCTGCTTGTTTCAAGTGTCGTCCTTTAACCGGCGAAGCCGCGCCGTCACAGGGGCGATCGCACGGCATGCCTGGGGCCGCCGGGCCGCCGCTGAGGCCTGCAGGACGCCGGCGGCGGGGGGCAAAAGGCGCTCTACGCGGCGTCAGCGGTAAGGGAATTCACCGCAGACCGTGAAAAGAGATGGTTTTGCTGGCATAATGTCCGATGTGTCACACTTCTCATTCTCTTTTTTCAGGATAACCCCGTGCTAGTATCCAGCAACGTCACCATGCAGTTTGGCAGTAAGCCGCTGTTCGAAAACATCTCCGTCAAATTTGGCGGCGGCAACCGTTACGGCCTGATTGGCGCCAACGGTAGCGGTAAATCTACCTTTATGAAGATCCTCGGCAACGATCTGGAGCCAACGCTGGGCAACGTGTCCCTCGATCCGAACGAGCGTATCGGTAAGCTGCGTCAGGACCAGTTCGCGTTCGAAGAGTTCACCGTGCTGGATACGGTCATCATGGGCCACGGCGAGCTGTGGGAAGTGAAGCAGGAGCGCGATCGCATCTACGGCCTGGCGGAAATGAGCGAAGCCGACGGCTATAAGGTGGCGGATCTGGAAGTGACCTACGGCGAGATGGACGGCTACTCCGCTGAAGCCCGCGCCGGTGAACTGCTGCTCGGCGTCGGTATTCCGGTAGAACAGCATTACGGCCCGATGAGCGAAGTCGCTCCCGGCTGGAAGCTGCGCGTCCTGCTGGCGCAGGCGCTGTTCTCTAACCCGGACATCCTGCTGCTCGATGAACCGACGAACAACCTGGACATCGACACCATTCGCTGGCTGGAGCAGACGCTCAACGAACGTGACAGCACCATGATCATCATTTCGCACGACCGTCATTTCCTTAACATGGTGTGTACCCACATGGCGGATCTCGACTACGGCGAACTGCGCGTCTACGCCGGTAACTACGACGAATACATGACCGCGGCCACCCAGGCTCGCGAGCGTCTGCTGTCTGATAACGCCAAGAAAAAGGCGCAGATTGCCGACCTGCAATCCTTCGTCAGCCGCTTTAGCGCCAACGCCTCTAAATCACGTCAGGCGACTTCTCGCGCCCGTCAGATTGATAAAATCAAGCTCGACGAAGTGAAGGCCTCCAGCCGTCAGAACCCGTTCATCCGCTTCGAGCAGGATAAGAAGCTGTTCCGTAACGCGCTGGCTGTCGAAGAGCTGGCGAAAGGTTTTGATAACGGCCCGCTGTTTAAAAAATTCAATCTGCTGCTGGAAGTGGGCGAGAAGATTGCCATTCTGGGTGCCAACGGCGTGGGTAAAACTACCATGCTGAAAACCCTGGTTGGTGAACTGACGCCGGATAACGGTACCGTTAAATGGTCTGAGAATGCGCAGATTGGCTACTACGCGCAGGATCACGCCGAAGACTTCGATAACGATCTGAGCGTGTTCGACTGGATGAGCCAGTGGAAGCAGGATGGTGACGACGAGCAGGTTGTGCGCAGCTTCCTCGGCCGCCTGCTGTTCAGCCAGGACGATATCAAAAAGCCGGCAAAAGTGCTGTCAGGTGGCGAAAAGGGCCGCATGCTGTTCGGTAAGCTGATGATGCAGAAACCCAACATTCTGGTGATGGACGAACCGACCAACCACCTGGATATGGAATCTATCGAATCGCTGAACATGGCGCTGGAGATGTATCAGGGCACCCTGATTTTCGTCTCCCACGACCGCGAGTTCGTCAGTTCGCTGGCGACCCGCGTGATTGAAATTACGCCGCAGCGCGTCATCGACTTTAGCGGTAATTACGAAGATTATCTGCGCAGCAAAGGCATCGACGGTTAACGTCCGCCGCCCGCCCCGGCACGCGCCTGCGCTGCCGGGGAGTGAACATAAAGCCCCGGTCAGCCTCGCACGACCGGGGTTTTTTATTGCCTTTAGTCCAGCAGCCACTCGCCGACGTCTTTGCCATTCACCAACAGCCGGCGCTTTTCACCGGCGGGGAGCGTTATCTTCAGCGCCTTCCACGCCGGGCGGTAGTGGCCGCGTGCGTTCACCTGCAGATTGATGGTGCTGGCGCTGCAGGTCATCTCCCACCCCAGCCACAGCGCGTCGCCGTCGCGATAGCCCCAGCTCTCGCCGTCATCTTCAAAGAGCAGGCCGCTCGTCGAACCCGCCCCCTTGAGCGGAAACAGCTTCAGCTCGCGGCTGTCGTCTTTTTTGGCGTCAACGTGGACGATCCTCTCGCTGAGCGGCAGACCCGCCCCGGCGCGCACCATCAGCGGCAGTTTCTCCAGCGGCGCATCGCGCGTTACCCACTGACCGCCGGCGAACCACTCCCCGCTGTAAAAGTCGTACCAGCCGGCCTCGTTTTCCGGCAGCCACACCGGGCGCTGGCGCTGGCCGGGCTCCACGACGCTGGCGACGAGGAGATCGCGGCCGAGCAGGAAGTCGTCGCACTCCTCGAAGGTCTGCGGGTCATGCTGGTGATCGAGGAAGGTCGGGCGCAGCATCGGCTCATCGTCAGCGTGAGCCTGCCACAGCAGGGTGTAGAGGTAGGGCAGCAGGCGATAGCGCAGCTCAATCGCGCCGCGAATCGCCGGCAGGACCGCCGGATACATCCACGCCTCGTTGACCGTGCGATCGTCGTTCCATGAGTGGATCGTGAAGCGCGGATGCATCACCCCGTTCTGCACCCAGCGCACGAACAGCTCGGCGTCCGGCTTATCGCCGGAGAAGCCGCCGACGTCGTGACCGACGTTATAGAGGCCGGAGAGGCTCATTCCCAGCCCCATGCGGGTGTTGTAGCGCAGGGTATCCCAATTGGTGCGGTTATCGCCGCTCCAGGTTTGCACGTAGCGCTGCATCCCGGCGCAGCCGGAGCGTGAGATCAGGTAAGGGCGTTTCTCCGGGGCAAAGCGCTGCTGGGCCTCCAGCGACGCGCGCATCATCAGCAGCGGCATCACCGGGCGGATATGCTTGATTGCAATCTCCTGGCCAAAACCGTGGCAGCGCGCCTCGCCGTCCCAGACTTCAAATTCGTTATTGTCGTTCCACGTCGAATCAATCCCCATCTCCAGCAGCTGAGTGGTGACTCCCTCCTGCCACCAGGCGACGGTTTGCGGGTTGGTGAAGTCGAGGTGCGACCCTTCGTCATCCCAGAAGCTGGAGCGCTCCGGGGACTCGCTTTCGGAGTCCTGAATAAACAGCCCGCGCTCCGCCACCTCGCTATAGCGCGGGTGATCCTGCAGCAGGCAGGGCTTGATGTTGGCCGCCAGCTTGATGCCCGCATCGTGGAAGCACTGGCTCATCACCTTCGGCTGCGGAACCTTGTCGTAATTCCAGTTAAAGACGTAGCGCTTACCGCCGATCGAGGTATAGCCGGAGGAGAGCTGGAACGAGTCGCACGGAATAGCGTGCTCTTCGCAGAGGCGGATAAAGTTCATCAGCTGATTTTGCGCATCCGGCGCGTCGGTGTAGTGCATCGTCGAACCGCTGTAGCCCAGGCTCCACTTCGGCCCGAACAGCGTTTTTCCGGTCAGGCGGACAAAGGCTTTGGTGACGTCCAGCACGCGTTTGCCGGTAAACATGTAGTAATCAATATCGCCCGCTTCGGCCTGCCAGCGGCGATAGGCGGTGTGGTAGTTGTCGATTTCATTGCCCAGATCCAGCCAGCAGCTGCTGAGGTTATCGTAGAACAGGCCGTAGCTGATATCGCTGCGCTGAGCGATGGTGAAGGGGATGTGCTTATACAGCGGATCGGTGCTGGCGGCGTTGTAGCCCATCGCATCCAGGTTGCGCATCTCGTAGCGATTCCCGTTGCGCTGCAGGTTGCCCGCCTTTTCGCCCAAACCGTAGAAGCGTTCATCTTGACGCCGGCTCTGGTAGTGCGCGACGCCGTCGCCGTGGGCGTTGACCAGATAGGCGCTGGTCGGACGGTCGTTAACCAGCGGCTGCCACTCTCCGGCATCGTCGCGGTAGCTCCACTCCAGCCACAGGGGCTGGTGGACGGTGACGCGCAGCCGTTCGGTGGCCACCGTCAGGGTCTCCTGCTGCTGCTCCAGGCTCCAGGCGGGGAGGGTAAATCCGCTGATGTCGTCGCGGCTGCGCCCCTCCCAGGGGACGTCCTGCTGCGGGGCGATGCTCCAGGTGCGGTCCAGCGCCAGCTCTCCTCTGCGTTTAAGCAGGACGCGGAACAGGTTTTCTTCCAGCACGTACAGGCACAGGGTGTGCTGCCCGTCCACCGCCAGCTCGACGTGGTGGGCCAGCTGCTGTTGCAATTTCCAGTGTTTCAACGTTTTCATTTTTACATCCACTCTCAGGCGCGTTTGGCGCGACGTTCAGCAATAAAAGCGACCAGGAAGACCGCGCCAATCAGGTCAAAGAAGCCCATGGCGACGAATAGCGGGTTGAAGCCAATCTTGTCGGCGGTCACCCCGATTAATAAGGAGAACAGGAAGCTGGCGATCCAGGCGGCGGAGCCGCGCATGCCGTTGACGGTCGCCATCTGGCCCTTATCGAACGACTCCACCACCAGCGCGCTCAGCATGCAGGAGATAATCTGGTGGCCGAAGCCGCCGATGGAGATCAGGACGATGGTGACGTAGGGGTCGCGGGTAATGGCGACGAGGGCCAGCGAAATCATCAGGAACGCGCCGGTCAGCGAGCTTGCCACCACCGAGTTAACCCGTGAACAGCCGAACCAGCGGGTATAGAGTTTGGTCAGATAGCCGCTCACCACGCTGCCGAGATCGGCGGCGAGGAACGGCAGCCAGGCGAACATGGCTATTTGTTTGAGATCCATGCCGTGCTCTTTGGCGAGGTACAGCGGCACCCAAAAGCTCAGGACCGCCCAGGCGGGCTCAGCCATAAAGGCCGGGATCGCAATACCGTAGAAGCGCTTATTTTTCGACACGGTTTTCAGCGCGGTAAAGAACGGCAGCTTCACCGCCGGCGGCTCGTTATCCTGACGGATAAACTCCAGCTCCGACTTGCCCAGATTCGGATGCTTTTCCGGATTGTGGTAAAACGCCCACCACAGGATCACCCACAGCAGCGCCAGCACCCCGGTGAACATAAACGCGCCCTGCCAGCCGAAAGAGGCGTGAGCAAAATAGATGATCGGCGGCGCCAGCATCGCGCCGATGGAGAAACCGACGCCGGCCCAGCCGGCGGCTATCGGGCGTTCAGATTTTGGAAACCATTCGCCGATGGTTTTGGCGTTGGCCGGGGTGGCGGCGGCTTCTGCTCCGCCCATGAAAAAACGCAGCAGCGCGAGGTGCAGCCAGCTGCCGGCACCGGCGTGGGCGATACAGGCGACGGCCCACAGGGTGGCGCAGATCATAAAGCCCAGCTTCAGGCCAATCACGTCAATCAGCCAGCCGCAGAGAGGCTGGAAGAGGGTGTAGGCCAGCTGAAAAGCGCCGACGATCCATGAGTACTGCTCGGTGGTGATGCCCAGCGTTGTCTTCAGCTCGGGGGCGATAATGCCTAAGGAGTTGCGGGTAATGTAGTTAACGGTGACGCCGAGCAGAAACAGGGTCAGCATCCACCAGCGCAGGTTTTTGACTACGCGGCGGGATTTGCTGACCGCCATATCGTTGTTGAGGCCTTGGCTCATAGAACTCTCCACAAGAACTTTGTAGGGGGGAAATGACCGATGCTCAATCCCTGAGTTGTCATACCTTTTTTATTAACGTTATGAATATTATTGTTTTATTTATTTGGTTTTCCGTATAACTAGTATGGAAGTTATCGGACCAATTCAGGTTAAGATAGAAAATGAGCGGCCAATAGCCTTATTTATGCAAGTTTTTTCATGAGATGAGGAGATGCTCACGACAGATAGCGAATCTAGCTTGATAAACTGCTTTTTGGCGCCATGAAAATTCTTTCATTTGCAAGATAGAGCTGGATCACAAAATGGATAAAAAGCTGAGAATTGCCGAAATCGCGGCCCGTACGGGGATGTCGGCGAGTACCGTTTCCCGGGTGCTGGCGGGTAAAGCGAACACCAGCGAAAAGGCGCGTCAGCGGGTCCTGCAGTGCGCCCGCGAAATGGGGGTGATGGAGGGGCTCGCCGCCGGACGCATGCTGCTGAACAGCCTGGTGGTTTTCGCCCCTTCCCGGGCGTTTGATGAGCGCTCCGATATCTATTATTACCGGGTGATTCAGAGCATTAATAATGCGCTGGCGCCGCATGAGGTCCGCCTGCGGACCTGCGCGCTGGAAGAGAACGACAGCGACGCCAACCTGTTTTTGGCCCGCATGAACGAAGCGGAGACCGAGGCGGCCATTCTGCTGGGTATTGACGATCCGCATATTCACGATCTGGCCGCCGATTTTGCCAAACCCTGCGTGCTGATCAACTGCCGGGATGAGGGCATGCGCCTGTCGTCGATCGCCCCGGATCACCGGCTGATCGGCCAGTTTGCCGCGCGCTATCTGTTTGAGATGGGGCATCGGGCGGTCATGAACGTGATGTGCCTGCGCCGCTACACCATGGAGCTGCGGCTGGTGGGCATCAAGGAGGCCTGGCGCGCGCGCAACCTGCGCTTTACCGACGGGCGGGATCTGATCGGCGTGGCGAACTTCAGCGCCAGGGAGACGGAGGAGCAGGTGGGGGAGTGGCTCGACGCTCAGGTCGGGAAGCCGCTGCCGACGGCCTTTCTGGTCGGCGGAGACTATATGGCGGTGGGGGCCGTCAATGCCCTGCAAAAGCGCGGCCTGCGGGTTCCTCAGGACATCTCGGTCATGAGCATTGACGGGTTTAACCTCGCCGCCATCCAGGATGTGCCGCTTACCGCCGTTCACGTCCCGCGCGATGAGCTCGGCACGGAGGCGGTGCAGCTTCTGCAGCAGCGGCTGATCCGCCCCCAGGCCCCGAGCGGCTCGCTGCTGCTAAACGGCACGCTGGCGGTGCGGGATTCGGTACGGCGGATACGGCCCGGTAGCCGCCGCACCGCCGTTGAGCAACAGGGGCTGTACGACGATTAAACCTCGATGCCCAGCGCGCGTTTGCCGTGGACGTTGAGATCGTCGAGGGTAAAGCGCGCCTGCCAGTCGGCTTCGTAGTCTTCACGCGGAAAATCACCCGGCGACGCGCCTTTCTCCAGCGCAATTTTAACCTTGTGCGCGTAGGCGAGATTCTTCTCGCACAGCGGCGCGGCGGGGATATACATCACGTTGCCCCAGCCCTGCTGGTTTTCGACTGGCGCCACCGAGTGGATCACGTCGCAGTGCCACCACACCGAATCGCCGGCGCTGATGGCCGGGATCGCGCTCAGCGCTTTAATTAGCAGCGGGTGCCATTTCTCGGAGATCGGCAGCACTTTACCCGGCGCCACGCCGCACAGCTCGTCGTCAGGGACGTCATCGAGCAGCGGACGCAGCAGAACGTAGGCCATCGCCTCCGGAATCGGCACCACGTGCAGCAGGCCCTGATCCGGGATCATATCGGAGAGCGCGGTCCAGCCCTGGAAGGTGCGGAATACCGAGCATTTGGTGGTGTTATCGACGGTGTACTCTTCCACCTCGGTCCGGTGCGCCGCATCCCACGGGTCGTAAGCGTCGATATTGCCGTTAAAGACGTTGGCAAACACCTGCTGATAAGCCGGCAGCAGCCAGCGCTCGAGGGCGCCTGAATCGGTATGCGCTCCCAGCCCCTTCGAGGTGGTGCCCGGCGGGCGGCGGCGGATGCGGTCAGGGTAGATAACGCTGACGTCAGGGTCGAACCACTGCTTGCCGTCCCGGCTAAAGGTCCACAGGCGGTTGAGGAACGACTGCACCGCGGCCATTTCGTCGCTCTGCCGCGCCTGCATCTGCGCCTGTGACCAGTAAATCGGGTAAATCTCCGGACGCGAGGCGTCGAGCGAGCCGAAGAAGGTATCGCCCGGTCCTTTGTAGACGTCGTCGAAGCGGTTAAGGTCGAGGTATTCCAGCATCGAGTTGTCCCACGCCAGCGCCCGTTCGCGTGAGAAGTGGCCTCTGATCACCGCGCAGCCGCGGCGCCTGATGGCCTCGCGCTGGGCATCGCTCACTTTGCCCTGTGCAATATCGCTGAACGGGATAATCGGCCACACCTCTTCCCCGCGCGCCTTGATGGCGTCAATTTCGTCCAGACGTGCGCTAATCCGCGCCGTCAGCCGATCGAACACGGCCTGCACGTCGCCAATTTGCGCGCGCAGATCCTGTTTTATTTGTCGAATCGCCGCTTTGTGGTCGGCGGGGAGCGTTTCGCTGGTATGAATAACCGTCATGATGGCCTCACTTTGCTTTCATTCGAAAGTATTAAATCTTACAAACGTTAATTTAAGTTAAATTTAAGTTAATGCAAGTTTAAAAAATGATGGGGTTCACAAAATGGGAAAATCCGGGGCAGGGTGGCCCCGGCGGCAGGCTATTCGTTGAAGGGGGCGGCGTGGTCCAGCACGGCCTGAATCACATTCAGCGCACCCTGGTGGTTATTGTCATCGGTGGCAAAGCGGGAGATGGCCTTGATGCTATCGGCGGCGTTGGCCATGGCGAAAGAGTACTTCACCAGCTTGAGCATTTCGGCGTCGTTGCCGCTGTCGCCAATCGCCACGCACTCCTGGGGCGAGATCTGCCAGCGTTTCAGCAGGCGACTGATGCCGTTGGCCTTATGCAGGCCGGGGATAATTAAATCGACGAAGCCGAAGCCGCTGGTCACCGGCTTCATGATGCCGTCCAGCGAGACGTGCAGCTTATCAATGAGCTGTGGAATATCGCTGTCCGGCAGGTTAAGCGAAAACTTAAACAGCGTGTCGTCGATATCATGGTAGTTCGCGATGCGCTGCAGACGGTGGTAGTGCTTTGACATCAGCGCGACGAAGCTGTCGGGCGCGCGGTCGCTGACGTAGGCGCTTTCAAGGCCGCAGGCGACGAAGTTGAGCTGCGGGTCTTTGAGCAGCTCGCCGATCACAATCTGCGACTCATGGCGGGTCAGCTCGCCGTGAAACAGCTGCTGGCCGTGCTCGTAGACCAGCGCGCCGTTCTCGGCGACGAACGAGATCTGCTCGCGAATTTCCGGGAAAAAGGAGATCAGCTGGTAGTACTGGTTGCCGCTGGCGACAACGAATTCAATACCCTGCTTGTTGAGCTGCGCGAACTGCGCGAGAAAACGCGAGCGGTCATACTGCTTGGCGTCATTGAGAAAAGTTCCGTCCATATCAGTGACGATAACTTTAACGGTCATACCTGTGCTCCTGGCTTAACTGCGACCAGTAACATTCTAATTACAATGTGACCCAAAGCACAAATTTATTTCGAATGAAAGTTTACCCGTCGGCTTTGGCGGCGTACTGCCGCTCAAAACCTAACGGCCAAAGCCGCTGGGGAAGCGGGTAGCCCGGCCGGGCATTGCGCCAGCCGGGTGTTATTGACTGCGGGGAGCCGACCTACAGCGTATGCTCGGTACGGGCGATAATATCGTCCTGGGCATCCGGCGACAGGGCGGTAAAGAACGCCGAGTAGCCGGCGACGCGAACCACTAAATCGCGGTACTGGTCGGGATGCTTTTTCGCTTCCAGCAGCGTCTCGCGGGAGACGATGTTGTACTGAATATGCCAGCCTTTGTGCACTTCGAAGAAGGTGCGCAGCAGCACCATCAGCTTCTGCTTATCGGACTCGTTTTCAAGCGTTGCCGGGTTGAGCTTCTGATTCAGCAGCACGCCGCCGAGAATCGCCCCGGTGGGCAGCTTACCGACCGAGTTGATGACTGCGGTTGGCCCGAGGTGGTCGGTGCCAGAAGCCGGGCTCGCGCCTTCAGCCAGCGGAGAGTGGGCTTTACGTCCGTCCGGCGTGGCCATCGTCTGGGCGCCAAACGGCACGTTGGCGGAAATCGACGAGGTTCCGGCGTAGTAGTTGCCGCCTATCGGGCCGCGGCCGTAGCGCGGATTATGGTAATTCTTCAGCTCGTCGATATAGGTCTGGTAGGCGCGGGCCAGCAGGGTATCGACGCTATCGTCATCGTTGCCGTACTTCGGCGCGCCGTTGATTAAGCGCTGGCGCAGCTGCTCGTGGGTCAGCCCATCGAAGTCCTCCGCGAGGGCTTTCGCCAGCTGCTGCTGACCAATGGCGCCCTGGTCAAAGACCAGCTTTTTCACCGCCGCCAGGCTGTTGCCGAGGTTGGCGATCCCGACCTGCAGACCGGATACCCAGTCATACTTCGCGCCGCCCTGCTTGATGCTTTTCGCCCGCTCGATGCAGTCATCCACCAGCGCGGAGCAGAGAATATCGTGCACGTTCTCCTCCAGCATGGTATCGACAACGTACTCAATCTCGATGGACTTGCGCGTGTAGTAGCGGATCTGCGTATCCCAGTCGGCCAGCACCTGCTCGAAGCTGCTGAAGTTGCCTTTTGATAGCGCATGCTCCTGCGGGAGGAAGATTTGACCGCTGGTGGCATCGCGGCCGCCTTCCAGCGTGGCCAGCATGACGCGGGCGAAGTTGATAAAGCTCATCCCGGTGCAGCGATAGCCCCATTTGCCGCCCACGGCGGTTTCGATACAGCCGATCGCCGCGTAGTCGTAGGCGTCCTGCGGCTCAATCCCGAGCTTGATAAACTCCGGGATCACTATCTCATCGTTATTGAACGCCGGCATGCCGAAGCCGCAGCGAATGACCTGCACGCAGGCGTTGAGGAAGTCGTTGCTCATCCCGGCGTGGTAGCGCACGCTCAGGTTAGGCTGGGTCGAGCGCAGGCGCCCGCAGGATTCGAGGATCGCGTACGAGAGCGGGTTTACCGCATCCTGCGGCTGGCCGTTGTGCAGGGTCTGGCCGCCGATGGTGACGTTCTGATACAGCGGGCTGCCCGCGGAGGCTTTGGAGTGCGAGCCGGAGCGGATCTTGTTCACTTCCAGCAGCTTCAGCCAGCAGCTGTGCAGCAGCTCGATGGCGTGCTCGCGGTCCAGCGACTGCTGGAGCTCAACGTCGCGACGGTAGTACGGGTACAGATACTGGTCCATACGGCCGAAGGAGACCGAGTGGCCGTTGGATTCAATCTGCAGGATCAGCTGAATGAAGTAGCACAGCTGCAGCGCCTGCCAGAAGGTTTTCGGCGGCTCGTGGGCGATGATTTCGCAGCCTTCGGCGATAGTCAGCAGCTCGTCGCGGCGGGAGGGGCGGGTTTCTTCTGCCGCCATGGTGCGCGCCAGTTCGGCAAAGCGTCGGCTGTGATCGCTGACCGCCTCCAGCACGATATCAATGGCCTTCAGGAACTGCTCGCCGTGCAGATCTTCCAGCACGGTCAGGTTAATACGCGAGCGGCGTTCGGCGACCTTAGCGCGCATGCCGTCGAGGCCTTTTTCCAGCAGCAGCGGGTAGTTCACCGCGAGGTGAGCATCGCCGGAAGTCATGTTGCCTTCCGCCTTAATAATCCCGGTGGCGAGCAGCGCTTTTTGCTCGTCGGTGAACATACCGTAGCAGCGGTCCTGCACGGTCTGACCGCGCCACCACGGGCAGATTTCATGCAGGATGCGCTTATTCTCTTCGCTGACCGCAAAGCCGGCGCCTGGGCGATCGGCGAGATCGTCAATCTCCTTTTCAATCCAGCTGACGGTGTACTCCGGGAAGATGGGCGCCGCGCGCACTTCGCAGGCCTGGTTGCCGACGATCAGCTCGTCGTGTTTGATCCAGATGGTGCGCTCTGCCAGATGATGAGCCAGCGCCAGCGCGCGGCGTACCGGGATTGGCTTATCCAGGTGCTGCTGATAAGCGGCGGTGTAGTGACGGGCGCGCTCGGTGCACACCGGCGGCTTAACAATGTGTACCAGCGCCGTTTTATGTGCCTGAATGCGGGGGCTTAGCGTGTCCAGTTTCAGTGTGGTCATCATTTTATCCTCGTAGAGTAGCCGTTAAACCTTTGCTCTGAGCGTAGTTCTGCGCGAAGGCGAGCAGCTCGGGGTCAGCAAGGGGTTTGTCCGGAGCGGTATAGGGCTGACTGAGTAACTGATATTTGTTCATTCCCAGCGTGTGGTACGGCAGGAAGTGGATCTCGCCAACCTGCAGGCGGTCGGCGGCAAAGTCGGTAATCGCGGCAATCGTTGCCTCATCGGCGTTAAAGCCCTGAATCAGCGGGACGCGGATGATGATTTTTTTCCCCGCCTGCGCCACGCGCTGCAGGTTATCGAGCACCCGACCGACGCTGCCGTCGGTCCACTCTTTGAAAATGGCTTCGTTGACGTGCTTCAGGTCGGCGAGGAACAGGTCAACCCAGGGCAGCGAGGGCTCAACGTATTTCCACGGCACGTGCAGGCAGGTTTCAACCGCGGTGTGAATTCCCGCCGTGCGGCTGGCCTGCAGCAGCTGCTGCGCCAGCTCGGGATTCATAAACGGCTCGCCGCCGGAAAGAGTGACCCCGCCGCCGCTGCGATCGTAAAAAGGCTTATCGCGCAGCACCGTGGCCATAATCTGCGCCACCTCTTTTTCTTCTCCGCACACGCTGAGGGCGGTGGTCGGGCAGCAGTCGCGCAACGACTCATAGCCTTCGGCGGTGAGCTTCTGGCGGTGGATAATCAGGCCGTCGAGGCTGCGGGTTATGGCATCCGGCGCCGCCTGCTGGCACAGGTTGCAGCCGGCAAGGCACAGGCGAGGGTCGTACAGCAGATCCGCGGTGCGGGAGCGGCTTTCCGGGTTTTGACACCAGCGGCAGCCCAGCGAGCAGCCTTTGAGGAATACGACGGTGCGGATCCCTGGGCCGTCATGGGTTGAGTAGCGCTGAATGTTGAAAATCATGAGACCCCCTTTGTTTTGCATATGAAGATTAAATTACTTTCGAATGAAAGTTGCATTGATGCAAATCAACAAGTAGGGCGGGTGGCTCTGGTGAAGAGGGGAAAGTCGCCGTCGGTCGCAGATTTTCCGGCGACGGCCGCCGCCGGAGAAGGATTAGCGGCTGGCGCAAACCTCGCACTGCGGGTCGCGCATCAGCTTCATTTCGCGGAACTGGCAGGTCATGGCGTCGTACATAACCAGCCTACCTGCGGCAGGCGTGCCGTACTGGGCCAGGACCTTAATGGCCTCCATCGCCTGCAGGGAGCCGATGACGCCGACCAGCGGCGCCATCACCCCGGCCTCAACGCAGGTGAGGGCGTTCTCGCCGAACAGCCGGCTCAGGCAGCGATAGCAGGGCTCGTTATCCTGATACATAAAGACGCTGATTTGCCCCTCCATGCGGATCGCGGCGCCGGAGACCAGCGGCGTTTTATGCTGAAAACAGCCGGCGTTAAGCTGATTGCGTATCGCCACGTTATCGGTACAGTCGAGCACCAGGTCGTGGGCGGCGATCTGCGCCGCCAGCGCCGGCTGGTCGAGCAGCGCATTAAGCGGGGTGAGCCGCACGTGAGGGTTGATTCGCGCCAGCGAGTCGCGGGCGGAGTCCACCTTCGGCAAACCAATCGTGGCATCGCTGTGCAGCGTCTGGCGCTGTAGATTGGAGAGCGAGACGCTATCGAAATCGAGCAGGGTAAGCGCGCCGACGCCGGCCGCCGCCAGATACTGGGCGGCAGCGCAGCCCAGCCCGCCGAGGCCGACCACCAGCACCCGGGCGCCCTTCAGCCGCTCCTGACCGTCAAAATCGAAGTTGCGCAGGATTATCTGCCGGTTGTAGCGCAGCATCTCCTCATCGCTCAGCTCGACGTCCATTACAGCCCTCCGAAGAGGTGGTTAAAGGGTTCGACTTCGACCCACTCGCCCGCTTCGACGTGACCGCGCTCGCGCTCCAGCACGATAAAGCAGTTACCCTGGCTGAAGGAGCTGAAGATGTGTGAACCCTGATGGCCGGTGGACGTCACTACCAGCTCGCCGTCCGGATTGCGCTGCAGCACGCCGCGCTGGAAGTCGAGACGCCCCGGGGATTTTTTCAACCGCGTCGCCGCCCGCGCGCGTAGGCGCATCGGCTGCGCGCCGCTCGCGCTGCCGCTCAGTTTTGCCAGCAGCGGCAGCACCAGCTGGTAGAAGGTGAGGGTGGCGGAAACCGGGTTGCCCGGCAGGCCGCAGAACCAGCTGCTGCTGAGCTTGCCGAAAGCAAAGGGTTTGCCCGGCTTGATCGCCAGCTTCCAGAAGCCGATTTCGCCTAACTCTTCGAGGATCTCTTTGGTGTAATCCGCTTCGCCGACCGAGACGCCACCCGAGCTGATAACCACGTCGGCCTGCTGGTCGGCAGCGATAAACGCCGCCCGCAGTTTTGCCGGGTCGTCGGCGATAATGCCGAGGTTGATCACCTCGCAGCCCAGCTGCTGAAGCATCAGGTGCACCGCCAGGCGGTTGGTATCGTAGATTTGCCCGTCGCCAAGCGGCTGGCCCGGCAGCTGCAGCTCGTCGCCGGTAGAGAAGACCGCCACGCGAACTTTACGCACCACCTCGACGTCGGCGATGCCCAGCGATGCCAGCACCGGTAGCTCCGCGACGGTCAGCGGCGTACCGGCCGGGAACACCACCGCGCCGTGAGCGATATCTTCCCCGCGCCGACGAATATTCTGTCCGGCCTTTACCGCGGCGATGAAGCGAACGCCGTCGGCGCTTTGCTCGGTCTCTTCCTGCATCACCACCGCATCGCAGCCCTGCGGCACCGGCGCGCCGGTCATAATGCGAATGCAGGTGCCTGCGGGCCAGGCATCATGGAACGGCTGGCCGGCGAACGCTTTCCCGGCGATCGGCAGCGCCGCGCCGTCGGCAAGATCGGCGAGGCGTACGGCGTAGCCGTCCATTGCCGAGTTATCAAACCCGGGGACGTCCAGCGGCGAAACGAGATCATGGGCGGTGACGCGCGAAAAGGCCTGCAACAGCGGCACGGTTTCCACCGCATTCAGCGGCGTAATACGGTTGAGCATCTGGGTCAGGGCTGTGTCGAGAGGCATCAGTCCGGCGGTAAAATCCATGGGTTTCTCCTGCGGGCAAACATCGAAAACGCCTATTATGGCAGAAAAGTGCGGGCGGCTATATGCCACCTGGGTACAGGCTTTACATCACCGTCCGCTCTTTCTATATTCAAAAATTGTATAGGACAGTCAGCACGATAATGATATCTATACACTTTATTATTTAAGCTCGCTTTGCGAGGGCAGAGACCTGGTGCGGCGTGAATCAATAGCGCAACCCACGGCGGATCGGCGCAGCAGGAAGGAATGGCGGAATGAGCAAGGCGGTGATAGCAATTCACGGCGGCGCGGGGGCAATTAGCCGCGCGCAGCTGACGCCGGAACGCGAGCGGCAGTTCGTGGCGGCGCTGTCGGCGATTGTCGATAGCGGGCAGAAAATGCTGGCGGCGGGCGCCAGCGCGCTGGATACGGTGACCGAGGCGGTGCGCCAGCTTGAGGAGTGTCCGCTGTTTAACGCCGGCATCGGGTCGGTGTTTACCCGGGACGCCACCCATGAGCTCGACGCCTGCGTAATGGACGGCAACAGCCTGCACGCCGGGGCGGTTGCCGGCGTTAAGCATCTGCGCAACCCGATCCTGGCGGCGCGGCTGGTGCTGGAGCAGAGCCCGCACGTGCTGCTGATCGGCGAAGGGGCGGAGGCGTTTGCCGCCTCTCACGGGATGGCGCGGGTGGAAAACGATCTCTTCTCGACGACCGAGCGCCGCCTGCAGCTGCAGCAGGCGCAGGCGGACGATGAGATACTCCTCGACCACGGCGTCGCGCCGCTGGACGAGCGGCATAAAATGGGCACCGTCGGCGCGGTGGCGCTGGATATCGCCGGCAACCTTGCCGCCGCGACCTCCACCGGCGGGATGACCAACAAGCTTCCCGGACGCGTTGGCGATAGCCCGCTGCCCGGCGCCGGCTGCTACGCCAATAACGCCAGCGTGGCGGTCTCCTGTACCGGCACCGGCGAGGTGTTTATCCGCACCCTGGCGGCCTACGATATTGCCGCGCTGATGGAGTACGCGAACCTGAGCCTGCATGAGGCCTGCGAGCGGGTGGTGATGGAGAAGCTGCCGGCCCTCGGCGGCAGCGGCGGCCTGATTGCCATCGACAGAGAAGGCAACGTGGTGCTGCCGTTTAACAGCGAAGGCATGTATCGGGCCTGGTGCTACGCGGGCGATACGCCCACCATTGGAATTTATCGGGAATAAGGGGGTAGGGACGTTGCCGCATAGTCAAGAAATCGACGCCAGTGATGTTCTGGTGGTGCGCGATCTGAACGTGGCGTTCAGCCAGGAGCAGCAGACCTTTTCTGCGGTGCGGCATCTTTCGTTCAACCTGCGGCGCGGCGAAACGTTAGCCATCGTCGGCGAGTCGGGCTCGGGGAAGTCGGTCACCGCGCTGGCGCTAATGCGCCTGCTCGATGACGCCGCCAGCCAGGTCAGCAGCGACGCGCTGTGGCTGCGTCGGCGCAATCGTCAGGTCATTGCGCTGAGCGACCAGTCGGCTTCGGCAATGCGCCACGTGCGCGGGGCGGATATCGCGATGATTTTCCAGGAGCCGATGACCTCGCTGAATCCGGTATTTACCATCGGGGAACAGATCGCCGAGTCCATTCGCCTGCACCAGAATCTGGGCCATGACGAGGCCCTGCGCGAAGCGAAAAAAATGCTCGATCAGGTGCGGATTCCGGAGGCTGAAGCGATGCTGTCGCGCTATCCGCATCAGCTCTCCGGCGGCATGCGCCAGAGGGTGATGATCGCCATGGCGCTCTCCTGCCGTCCGGCGGTGCTGATTGCCGACGAACCCACCACCGCGCTGGATGTCACCGTTCAGGCGCAGATCCTCCAGCTGATTGCCGTGCTGCAAAAAGAGATGGAGATGGGGGTTATTTTTATTACTCACGATATGGGCGTGGTGGCCGATATTGCCGACCGCGTGCTGGTGATGTACCGCGGCGAAGCGGTGGAGAGCGGAACGGTCGAGGAGATTTTCCGCGCGCCTGCTCACCCTTATACCCAGGCGCTGCTGGCGGCGGTCCCGCGCTTAGGCTCGATGCGCGGCAGCGATTTGCCGCGCCGCTTCCCGCTGCTCAACCAGAGCGCGCCCGATGACGGCGAACAGGATACCGTCGTCGCCGGCGAGCCGATTCTGCAGGTGCGCGACCTGGTGGCGCGCTTCCCGCTGCGCAGCGGCATTTTGAACCGGGTGACCCGCGAGGTGCATGCGGTTGAAAAAGTCAGCTTTGACCTCTGGCCGGGGGAAACCCTGGCGCTGGTCGGCGAGTCCGGCTGCGGTAAATCCACCACCGGTCGGGCGCTGCTGCGGCTGGTGGCGACCGAGAGCGGGACTATCGTGTTTAACGGCGAGCGTATCGATACCCTGGCAAGCGGTAAGCTGCAGGCGCTGCGCCGCGATATACAGTTTATTTTCCAGGACCCGTACGCCTCGCTCGATCCGCGGCAAACGGTGGGCTACTCCATTATGGAGCCGCTGCGCGTGCACGGGCTGCTGGCAGGCGAGGCGGCCCGTCAGCGCGTGGCCTGGCTGCTTGAGCGCGTCGGCCTGCAGCCGGAGCACGCCTGGCGCTATCCGCACGAGTTTTCCGGCGGCCAGCGCCAGCGCGTATGCATTGCGCGGGCGCTGGCGCTGAATCCTAAAGTGGTGATTGCCGATGAGTCGGTTTCGGCGCTCGACGTCTCGATTCGCGCGCAGATTATTAACCTGATGCTCGATCTCCAGCGTGAAATGGGCATCGCCTTTCTGTTTATTTCCCACGATATGGCGGTGGTTGAACGCATCAGCCATCGCGTTGCGGTGATGTATCGCGGGCGCATCGTTGAGATTGGCCCGCGCCGCGCCGTATTTGAAAACCCGCAGCATCCCTATACCCGCAAGCTGATGGCCGCCGTACCGGTGGCCGACCCGGCGCATCGTCATCCACAGCGCGTACTGCTTTCAGACGAGCTGCCGGGCAACATCTATAAGCGAGGGGAAGAGGTAGCCAGCGCGCCGCTACAACAGGTAGGGCCCGGGCATTTCGTTGCCAGGGAACCTGCCGCCGACGTGCTGGGCAGATAACAACGACACCAATAACGCAGCATTTCAGGAGAACAACATGACACAACGCGTATCACGCAAATGGTTGCTGGCGCTGGGCGTCGCTTCGGCGCTGGCGACGGCGCCGGCGCTGGCCGCAAAAGATGTGGTGGTGGCGGTCGGCTCTAACTTCACGACCCTCGACCCTTATGATGCCAACGACACCTTATCCCAGGCCGTTGCCAAGTCGTTCTATCAGGGGCTGTTTGGCCTCGATAAAGAGATGAAGCTGGAAAACGTTCTTGCGCAGAGCTATACCGTTTCGCCCGACGGCCTGGTCTACACCATTAAACTGCACCCGGGGGTCAAGTTCCAGGACGGCACCGATTTTAACGCCGAGGCGGTGAAGGCCAACCTCGACCGCGCCAGCAATCCGGAAAACCATCTCAAGCGCTATAACCTGTACAAAAATATCGCCAGCACCGAAGCGGTTGACCCGGCGACGGTAAAAATCACCCTTAAGCAGCCTTTCTCGGCGTTTATCAACGTCCTGGCCCACCCGGCTACGGTGATGATCTCTCCGGCGGCGCTGAAAAAATATGGCAAAGAGATTGGCTTCCATCCCGTCGGTACCGGCCCGTATCAGCTCGATACCTGGAACCAGACCGATTTTGTGAAGGTGACGAAATTTGCCGGCTACTGGCAGCCGGGCCTGCCGAAGCTGGACTCTATTACCTGGCGTCCGGTGGTGGATAACAACACCCGCGCCGCGATGCTGCAAACCGGCGAAGCGCAGTTTGCCTTCCCGATCCCCTACGAGCAGGCGCCGCTGCTGGCGAAAAACGACAAGCTGGAGCTGGTCGCCAGCCCGTCAATCATGCAGCGTTATATCAGCATGAACGTCACGCAGAAGCCGTTTGATAATCCGAAGGTGCGCGAGGCGATTAACTACGCCATCAACCGCCAGGCGCTGGTGAAGGTTGCCTTCGCCGGGTACGCCACGCCGGCGACCGGCGTCGTGCCGCCGTCCATCGCCTATGCCGAGACCTTTAAACCCTGGCCGTACGATCCGGCGAAGGCCCGCGAGCTGCTCAAAGAGGCGGGCTACCCGAACGGCTTTAGCACCACGCTATGGTCATCGCATAACCACAGCACCGCCCAGAAGGTGCTGCAGTTTACCCAGCAGCAGCTGGCGCAGGTGGGCATTAAGGCACAGCTGACGGCGATGGATGCCGGCCAGCGCGCGGCGGAAGTGGAAGGTAAAGGACAGAAAGAGAGCGGGGTGCGCATGTTCTACACCGGCTGGTCGGCCTCGACCGGTGAAGCCGACTGGGCGCTGTCGCCGCTGTTCGCCTCGCAAAACTGGCCGCCAACCCTGTTTAATACCGCCTTCTACGGCAATCCGCAGGTGGATAAAGACCTCACCGATGCCCTGAAGACGACCGACGCGCAGGAAAAAACGCGGCTCTACAAGCAGGCCCAGGAGATTATCTGGAAAGAGTCGCCGTGGGTGCCGCTGGTGGTGGAAAAACTGGTCTCCGCGCACAGTAAGAACCTGAGCGGTTTTTATATCCAGCCGGATACCGGATTCAGCTTTGAGCAGGCGGATTTAGCCCAGTGACGGTGGTTACCTTTATCCCAACCCTCTCTTTTGGAGAGAGGGTGCCGGGCCTTGCTCTCTCTGCCGACTGCGCAGAGGGTTCGGGTGAGGAGGGGCGATGCTGAATTATGTGCTTAAACGCCTGCTGGGGCTGATTCCCACCCTGCTGATCGTGGCGGTGCTGGTTTTTCTGTTTGTGCATATGCTGCCCGGCGACCCGGCGCGGCTGATTGCCGGACCGGAAGCCGATGCGCAGGTTGTCGCGATGGTGCGCGAGCAGCTGGGGCTCGATCGGCCGCTGCACGTCCAGTTCTGGCACTATATCACCAGCGTGCTGCAGGGCGATTTCGGTATCTCGATGGCCTCGCGACGCCCGGTGAGCAGCGAGATCGCCAGCCGCTTTATGCCGACGCTGTGGCTGACGCTTGCCAGCATGAGCTGGGCGGTGGTGTTTGGTATGGCGGCGGGAATTGCCGCCGCGGTGTGGCGCAATCGCTGGCCGGACAGGCTGGGGATGGCGCTGGCGGTGACCGGTATCTCCTTTCCGGCATTTGCCCTCGGGATGCTGCTGATGCAGGTCTTCTCCGTCGAACTTGGCTGGCTGCCGACGGTGGGGGCCGATAGCTGGCGGCACTATATTCTGCCCTCCGTGACCCTCGGAGCGGCGGTTGCGGCGGTGATGGCGCGCTTCACCCGCGCCTCTTTCGTCGATGTGCTGCACGAAGATTATATGCGCACCGCGCGGGCGAAAGGGGTCAGCGAGACGCTGGTGGTGCTTAAGCACGGCCTGCGCAATGCGATGATCCCGGTAGTGACGATGATGGGGCTGCAGTTTGGCTTCCTGCTCGGCGGCTCGATCGTGGTGGAGAAAGTCTTCAACTGGCCGGGGCTTGGCAGGCTGCTGGTGGATTCGGTCGAGATGCGCGACTATCCGGTGATTCAGGCGGAAGTCCTGCTGTTTTCGCTGGAGTTTATTCTTATCAATTTAGTGGTGGACGTGCTGTACGCCGCCATTAACCCGGCTATCAGGTACAAGTAAGGTGCGATTGCTCAACTGGAGAAGGCAGGCGGTTATCAACGCCATGCCGGGGATCAAACCCGGTCAGATACGTACGCCGTGGCACGAGTTCTGGCGGCGCTTTCGCCGTCAGCCGGTGGCGATGGGCGCCGGCGTGTTTGTTCTGCTGCTGATCGCGGTAGCCGTCGTGGCGCCGTGGATAGCGCCGTTCGATGCGGAAAACTACTTTGACTACGATCGCCTCAACGACGGCCCGTCGGCGCTGCACTGGTTCGGCGTCGATTCGCTGGGCCGGGATATCTTCAGCCGGGTGCTGGTCGGGGCGCAGATTTCGCTGGCGGCGGGGGTGCTGGCGGTGCTGATCGGCGCGGCAATCGGCACCGTGCTTGGGCTGCTGGCTGGCTACTATGAAGGCTGGTGGGACCGGATAATAATGCGCATCTGCGACGTGCTGTTTGCGTTCCCGGGGATCCTGCTGGCGATCGCCGTGGTGGCGGTCATGGGGAGCGGGATGTCGAACGTGATCATCGCGGTGGCAATCTTCTCCATTCCGGCGTTTGCTCGCCTGGTGCGCGGCAATACGCTGGTGCTCAAGCAGCAGACCTTTATCGAGTCGGCGCGCAGCATCGGCGCCAGCGACGCGACGATCCTCTTCAGCCATATTCTGCCCGGCACGGTGTCGTCGATTGTGGTCTATTTCACCATGCGGATCGGGGTGTCGATAATCTCCGCCGCCAGCCTCTCATTCCTCGGCCTCGGCGCGCAGCCGCCGACCCCGGAGTGGGGAGCGATGCTCAACGAAGCGCGGGCGGACATGGTGATGGCGCCGCACGTGGCGCTGTTCCCGGCGATCGCTATTTTTCTGACGGTGCTGGCGTTTAACCTGCTGGGGGATGGCCTGCGCGATGCGCTGGATCCGAAAATAAAGGGATAGGCTGAGAAGGAGTCCGGAGAGGGCGCGCCGCGCCGCCTCCGGAAGGCTCCGGCTGGCGCTAACGCGTAGCCGGAGTAAGAAGCGGTTTAAACCCGGCTTCCCCACAGATCGTACTCGTCGGCGTGCTCGACTTTAACCCGCAGCACGTCGCCCGGTTTGACCTTAGTTTCACCGTTCAGGTACACCGCGCCGTCGATTTCCGGGGCGTCGGCCATGCTGCGGCCAATGGCGCCTTCTTCGTCAACTTCGTCGATCAGTACCATGATTTCGCGGCCAACCTTCTCCTGCAGACGTTCGGCGGAGATCTGCTGCTGCAGCTGCATAAAGCGGTTCCAGCGCTCCTCTTTCACCTCTTCTTCTACCTGATCCGCCAGCTCGTTGGCGGTTGCGCCATCGACCGGGCTGTATTTAAAGCAGCCAACGCGGTCAAGGCGGGCTTCTTTCAGGAAGTCGAGCAGCATCTGGAAATCTTCTTCCGTTTCGCCAGGGAAGCCGACGATAAAGGTCGAGCGCAGGGTCAGCTCAGGGCAGACTTCACGCCACTGCTTGATGCGCGCCAGCTGGCGATCGGCGGAACCCGGGCGTTTCATCATCTTGAGGATCCGCGGGCTGGCGTGCTGCAGCGGGATATCGAGATACGGCAGGATTTTACCTTCCGCCATCAGCGGGATCACGTCGTCAACGTGCGGGTAGGGATAGACGTAGTGCAGGCGCACCCAGATACCCAGCTTTGCCAGCTCTTCGCACAGGCTGACCATGCTGGTTTTCACCGGCATGCCGTTGTGGAAACCGGTGCGGTGCTTCACGTCAACGCCGTAGGCGGAGGTATCCTGAGAGATAACCAGCAGCTCTTTTACCCCGGCGTCGGCCAGGCGCTTAGCTTCTGACAGCACTTCGCCGATCGGACGGCTCACCAGATCGCCGCGCATGGACGGAATGATGCAGAACGTGCAGCGGTGGTTACAGCCTTCGGAAATTTTCAGGTAAGCGTAGTGGCGCGGGGTCAGCTTAACGCCCTGTTCCGGCACCAGGCTCAGGAACGGGTTGTGCTTCGGCTTCGGCGTGTAGTGGTGGACGTGCTCAAGAACCTTTTCATAGCTGTGCGGGCCGGTTATCTCCAGCACCTTGGGGTGAACTTCGCGGATCTGGTCGACTTTCGCGCCCAGGCAGCCGGTAACGATCACTTTGCCGTTTTCTTTTAAAGCTTCGCCAATCGCTTCCAGCGACTCCTGAACGGCGCTGTCGATAAAGCCGCAGGTGTTGACGATAACCATATCGGCGTTCTCGTAGGTAGGAACCACGTCATAACCTTCGGTGCGCAGTTCGGTCAGGATGCGTTCTGAGTCCACAAGGTTTTTTGGACAGCCAAGGGAGACGAAGCCGATCTTCGGCTGGTGCGTTACATTGCTCATAGCTTAAAAATTCATCATAAAGGAAGGTGTCAGGGCGGGATTTTACAGGTGTTTATCAAAAAAAGTATAGCAATGGTGCGTCAGATGATGAAAAAGCCCGGGAAAGGCTCCCGGGCGCGATGAGACTCTAGGATTGGGCGGCGTCTCCCGCAGGCGCAGCGCCCGGCGCGCGAGGCTCTCGCTTATCACGCAGCGTGAAAACGGAGATCAGCGTGAACAGGCCGGCGATGCCGCCGAGGATATAATAGGTGCGGGCGAAGCCGATGGTGTCGTACAGATAGCCGGCCAGCGGAGAGTAAATGGCGGTAGCAATAGAGGCGACAAACAGCACCAGCAAATAGACCGTGGAGGACAGCTTATTATCAAAGTTGGCGGCAATAAACTTGAACACGGATACCAGGATCAGCGGCTTTTCAAGGGCGTGCATCATTTTCACCGCGCCAATCCACACCGGGCCGAGCGGGATCGCGGAGCCGACGATCCTGACCGACATAATCAATCCGGCGATAATCAGCGCCCATTTCGCGCCGGTACGGTTCACGAACCACGGCATCAGGCATAAAAAGAGCGTTTCGCCGCAGACCTGAATGGAGGCGAGGATGCCGTACCAGCGGTTACCTTCTTCCGGCGTGGCAAATTGCAAAGAAAAGTACTGGGCGAACTGCTGATCGTAGGTGTCGTAGATTTGCGTCACGAACAGGGTAAAGATTAGCAGCATCCAGAACTGACTGTTCTTCGCGAGCTCCAGCGCGTGGCTCACCTTCAGGGCGCTGGTTTTTTCAATCTCGGCCTCGGTCAGCTCGACTTTGGTCAGCATGAAGCACAGGGCGGCAATAACGATGGCAATGCTGGCCAGCCAGAAGGCGAGGTTGGGGTTGCTATCGATATATTTTCCGACGATCCATGCCGCCGCGGCCCAGCCTAAAGAACCCCACATCCGCACCCGGCCATACTCAAAGTGATAGCGGCGGGAGATTTTGTCGATATAGGAATCGATAACCCCGCAGCCGGAGTTAAAGATAATCCCCAGGTAGATGCCGCCCAGCAGCGCCCCCAGCCAGAAGCTGTGGACCAGCAGCGGGGCGTACAGATAGATAAAGAACGGGCCAACCGGCAGCAGCATGGCTACCAGAATCCAGATCAGCCGCTTTTTCAGGCCGAACTTATCAGAAATAAAGCCGAAGAAAGGCTGCATCAACAGGGCGATAAAGGCGTTTACCGAGTACAGCAGGCCGGTTTTGGTGGCGCTGATGCCCAGATGCTGGGTTGTCCAGATAACGAAGAACGCCATGGTAGATGACCAGGCGAACAGGTAGAGGAAATCGAAAAGACTCAACAAGATATAGTTTCTTTTGCCGGGCGTAATCATTTCAGTTCCTTCAAACGGGTAGAGGTTAGCGCCGCGAAGCGGAGAGGTTCGCGTTTTTATTTGTTTGTTATACGTATTACATTTAACGGAGTGATATGACACCCGCCGGCGCTAACGAGCAACAGTAATAGGCGTTATTTGTGATCTTTGCTGCAAAAAATGGCTTTATTCTCAACTTTGTCAACTGGTGATAAATACGCTAAAAATGAGAGCGTATAACAAATTGGTGTTTTTTTGTGGGTTATGTAACCGCGGAAGCAGCGCGTCTGGCGCAGGCAGTGTAAACATTGCTGTAACATTGTAAATGATGTTAATTAACCGGGAATTATTGACCTCGCGCATGATTTTGCGCAAAAAACGACCATATTATGATTGTGGTAATGGATGACAGAGGAGGAACCATGATGACCGTTGACAGACTGTATCGTAACCTTTTGAATAAGCTGATTAATGCCAACATTGATCTCGATGCTTATCTGCAGCTTCGCAAAGCTAAAGGCTATATGTCAGTCAGCGAGAATGAGCATCTGCGTGATAACCTGTTTGAGCTTTGTCGTGAATTGCGTGAAGGTGCGCCGCGATTGCAGCACGCCGTTACGCCGGAGGAAAGGGAAGCTCTTCGTCTTGCGGGTGAAGCCGTTGCTTCCGCGGCGGTTTGCCTGATGAGCGGGCATCACGATTGTCCGTCTTACATTGCGGTTAACGTAGAGACGCTAGAACGCTGCCTGGCGGGCTTGTCGCTAAACATTCATAAACTGAATGCATCAGCGCCAATTACCCGCGTCTGAACTCAGGGGGGCATGCCCCCCTGCTTAATGTTATGTAAAACTCCCCCTGCCGATCCCCTGCGCTGGCTACCCTTATCCCATTGCTGATAAAAGCTGATAAAAGGAGTTCGCCATGCGCCAGACCGTCGCCCTGATAACCCTTGCCGCTCTGCTGTTACCTGCCGCCGCTGTCGCCGCCCAGAAGGTGCGCGTCGAGGTCCTGCAAAATAAGCTCGACCATCCGTGGGCGCTGGCGTTTCTCCCCGACCAGCAGGGGATACTGATCACCCTGCGCGGCGGTGAGCTGAGGCTTTGGCGCCAGGGAGTGGGGCTGTCGCCGGCTATTTCCGGCGTACCGCAGGTCTGGGCCAGCGGGCAGGGCGGATTGTTGGATGTGGCGCTGGCGCCGGACTTTGCCCACTCGCGCAGGGTGTGGCTGAGCTACGCGGAGGCCGGGGAGGATGGTAAAGCGGGAACCGCGGCAGGATACGGTCGCCTGAGTGAGGATAGTCGGCGGCTGGAGAATTTCCGGGTGGTGTTTCGCCAGCAGCCGAAGCTCTCCACCGGCAACCACTTTGGCGGACGTCTGGTATTTGACGGTAAGGGACATCTGTTTATTGGCTTAGGCGAGAATAACCAGCGCGCAACGGCCCAGGATCTCGATAAGCTGCAGGGAAAGGTGGTGCGCTTGACCGAGACGGGGGAGGTACCGGCGGACAATCCGTTTGTCGGCCGCGCCGATGCCAGGCCGGAAATTTGGGCCTACGGTATTCGTAACCCGCAGGGGATGGCGATCAATCCGTGGAGCGATACCCTGTGGCTCAACGAGCACGGTCCGCGCGGCGGGGATGAGATTAACATCCCGCAGAAAGGCAAGAACTACGGCTGGCCGCTGGCGACGCACGGCATAAATTACAGCGGTCTGCCCATTCCGGAAGCTAAGGGGACGGCGGTGGACGGAACCGAAGCGCCGCTGTTTGTCTGGAAAACGTCGCCCGCCGTCAGCGGCATGGCCTTCTACGATTCGGCAACCTTCCCCCAGTGGCGGCACAAGCTGTTTATCGGCGCGCTGAAGGACCAGTCGCTGATTGTCCTCGACGTCAAGGGCAATAGCGTCAGCGAAGAGGCGCGAATTCTGCGCGATCGCGGCCAGCGTATTCGCGACGTTCGCGTCGGACCCGATGGCTATCTGTACGTCCTGACCGACGAATCCAACGGCGAACTGCTGAAGGTTAGCCCGCAGGGCTAGCCTCAGGTGACCGGGATCGCCACCACACTGCGCCAGGCCTGACGTTCGCTAATCTGCTGATACCAGCGCTGCAGGTTCGGGCGCGGTTGCCAGCTCGGCACGATGCTCATCAGGTTATAGACGAACGGCGCAACGGCGATATCACCGAGGCCGAATGATTCGCCGGAGAGCCACGGGAACGCCGCCAGCTCGTCGTCGAGGATGGCAAAGAGCGCTTCACAGGCGGCAATACCGGCGGCAATCGCTGCGGGATCGCGTTTCTCCTCCGGCGTTCTCACCAGCCCCATCAACACCGGACGGTGGGTGGGAGAGAGCGAGCCGTTGGCCCAGTCCATCCATTTGTCGCCCTGCGCCCGCCGTACCGGATCGTCGACCCACAGGCGGTTTTGCCCATACTGCGCCGCCAGATAGCGAATAATGGCGTTCGACTCCCACAGTACGAGGTCGCCGTCCTTCAGCAGCGGCACCAGGCCGTTCGGGTTCATCGCCAAATACTCCGCGTCGTGATTCACACCAAACTCGAGCCCCGCCAAAATCTGCTGATAGGGAAGATCCAGCTCTTCCAGCACCCAGCGTACTTTTTTCACGTTAGTTGAATTGTTTCTGCCCCATAGCGTAATCATATCGGTTCCCGTTAGTTATTGAGCCGTCGTTGCAGCAAGGTGAGTCATCATGTTGGAATAAAGTTAATATATAGGCAATCGCGATCAAAAAAATTGCTCTGTTTTCAGCAAGACGCGAGGTTATTGCGTAAACTTTAAAAACTTTACCAACTCGCTGTTTCTTTAAGGTCATTTGTACGCTTTACTCACCGGCTGCTGCTGCGCCGATAGAGTGCTGCGGCATATTTTGTTTGGAAAGGATACTTGGGTGGCTCTTATGACGCATGATGCTTTTTCCCTTCGCGGCCTCGCGGCAGGCTGCGCTCTTCTCGTTCTCGTTGCACCTGCGGTACAGGCTGCAGACCAACTCCCCGACGCCCCTTCGATTGATGCGCGAGCCTGGGTCCTGATGGACTACGCCAGCGGCAAGGTGCTCAGCGAAGGCAATGCCGATGAAAAACTCGACCCGGCAAGTCTGACCAAGATTATGACCAGTTACGTCGTCGGGCAGGCGCTGAAAGCGGGCAAAATTAAATCTACCGATATGGTTACCGTCGGCCGCGATGCCTGGGCCACCGGCAACCCGGCGCTGCGCGGCTCGTCGGTGATGTTCCTCAAGCCGGGTATGCAGGTGTCGGTTGAGGACCTCAATAAAGGTGTCATCATCCAGTCCGGCAACGATGCCAGCATCGCGATTGCTGACTACGTCGCGGGTAGCCAGGATGCGTTTGTTAGCCTGATGAACGGCTATGCGCAAAAAATGGGCCTGACCAATACCACCTTTATGACCGTCCACGGCCTTGATGCGCCGGGCCAGTTCAGTACCGCCCGCGATATGGCGCTGCTGACCAAAGCGATGATCCACGACGTCCCTGAAGAGTACGCCATTCATAAAGAAAAAGAGTTTACCTTCAATAAGATTCGCCAGCCGAACCGTAACCGCCTGCTGTGGAGCACCAACCTCAACGCCGACGGCGTGAAAACGGGCACCACCACCGGTGCGGGCTATAATCTGGTCTCCTCGGCCACGCAGGGCGATATGCGCCTGATCGCCGTGGTGCTGGGCACCAAAACCGACCGTATTCGCTTTAACGAGTCAGAAAAGCTGCTGACCTGGGGCTTCCGCTTCTATGAAACCGTGACGCCAATTAAGCCGGACGCCACCTTTATCACCCAGCGCGTGTGGTTTGGCGACAGCAGCGAAGCGAAGCTCGGCGCGGGTGAAGCCGGCTCGATTACCATTCCGCGCGGCCAGATGAAGAACCTGAAAGCCAGCTATGCCCTGAAGGATACGCAGCTGACGGCGCCGCTGACCAAAGGGCAGGTGGTAGGGACTATCGACTTTAAGCTCAATGACAAAACCATCGAGCAGCGCCCGCTTATCGTGATGGAAGCGGTCAACGAAGGCGGCTTCTTTAGCCGAATGATGGACTTCGTGCTGATGAAACTGCACGGCTGGTTCGGCGGCTGGTTCTCGTAATCCGCCGGTCGCGCCCTGCGGGGCGCGATCAGTAGAGCAGTGAAATCTGTTTTTTCTTCGCCAGCGCCAGCAGGTCGTCGTCGGGACAGACGTCGCTGGCAATCACGTCAAAACGCGATAAATCGCCCATCCTCGCCGGCCTGACCTTACCGAATTTACTGTGATCCACCACCAGCACGTGGTAGCGCGCGCTGCTCATCGCCCAGTGCTTAACCGGCAGCTCCTCGAGGTTGTAGCAGGTCGCCCCCTGCTCGCAGTCAATGCCCGCCGCCGAGTAGAAGGCGATGTCCGGGCACAGATGGCTCAGGGTATCCTGCAGGCTCAGCGGCTTAAAAATCGCGTTGCTGGCGTGAAACTCGCCGCCGCAGAGGATGGCCCGACAGTGGGGCTTTTCCTGCAGCGCAAGAAAGGTATTCAGCGAATAGCAGACGCCGGTAAACGGCAGGGCGTTATCAATCGCGTCAATGATCCACGGCGTGGTGGTCCCGCAGTCAAAAAAGGCCATCTGGTGGGCTTCAAGCAGGCCGGCTGCGTGGCGGGCGGCGCGGCGTTTTTCATCCACCAGGCGCGTCTTCTGGTCGCTAAGCAGGTAGTGCGTGGCGCTGCGCGGCTCGAGGACGATGTAACCGCCCAGCAGGACAACGGGCCCATTATGGCCGTTCAGGTCGCGACGGATGGTCATTTCAGAAACGCCAAGCAGCGCTGCGGCTTCTTTTAGGTGAAGCTTATCGCTGCGCTTGAGTGCCTGAATAAGCTGGCTGATGCGTTCATCACGACGTGTTTCCATAATCCCTCTAAGCTGAAATCGCCCTGCATTGGCAGGGCGTCAGTGGGCAATTTTACCTGCCGGAAGGGGGTTAGTCACGCGTCTGCAATGCGCGCCGAACGAGGAGCCGCCCGGCGCGGGCTATTCGCGGACCCAGCCTTTGCGGATCGGCAGGGAGAAACAGAGGCGGTACAGGCGCTGCAGGTATTGATAGAGCGGACGGCCGCCGCTGTGCCACAGCAGCTGCGCGCCCAGGCAGCCGCACATGGCGGTCAGCAGGCCGCCGAGCATATCCATCGGCCAGTGCACGCCGAGATAGACCCGAGACCAGGCGATAGCCGCCGCCGCGGCCAGCAGCGCGAGCCCGGAGCCCAGCCGATGCCAGAATAAGAAGGCCAGCGCGAAGGTAAAGCTGATGGTGCCGTGATTGCTGGGGAACGAGTTATTCGGCGAGTGGTGCAGGAACTGATAGCCGACGTCGGCGGCAAAGGGGCGCTCGTGCGGGAAGAGAAGGCCGAATATCCACGACAGCGTCAGGCTTATTGCCAGGGCCAGCATCACCTTAAATACCAGCTGGCGCTGATTCGGTCTCCACAGCCACAGCGCGGCCGTCAGTAGAGGAACAATCAAAATCAAATCTTTGGCGATCAGGGTGGCCAGCGTAATAGCCCATGAGGATGAGGCGGGCGTAGCGTTAATCGCGGCGAACAGCGCGTAGTTGATATTTTCCAGCATACTTTCAGGCTCTTGGGGTCCGATAACAATAAGCCGCCCACCTTAAGAGACGGAGGCGATGAATTAAAGCAGTATTGTCTTAATTATCAGCTTGTTATGATTTGTTTTTCGGCTGGCATCTTTGCTAACACGCCGGCTGCAATGAGTATAAGGCCTGTAACCTAATTGAAATATAAACGAAATATAGACAGGGATAATAAAAATTGCGCAGGGCGGGGGAGAGGTGAAAGGTTGTGCTATTTTTTTAATTGTCACTCACAATTCACTATCTCCCCGGCAAGACTTTCATTAAACTTTGCGCGATTTTTTATAAATAAGAGATTTCATGCAGAATTATTCGCTTTCAGGCAAACGCCTCGGACGGCAGGCGCTACTTTTCCCGCTGTGCCTGGTTTTATACGAATTTTCCACCTATATCGCCAACGACATGATCCAGCCGGGCATGCTCTCGGTGGTCGCCGAGTTTCAGGTCGGTAATGAGTGGGTTCCAACTTCCATGACCGCCTACCTTGCGGGCGGAATGTTTTTACAGTGGCTGCTCGGCCCGCTGTCGGACCGTATTGGTCGCCGCCCGGTGATGCTGACCGGCGTCGTGTGGTTTATCGTCACCTGCCTGGCGACGCTGCTGGCCCAGTCCATCGAGCAGTTCACGCTGCTGCGTTTTTTACAGGGCATCAGCCTGTGCTTTATCGGTGCGGTTGGCTACGCGGCGATTCAGGAGTCGTTTGATGAGGCGATGTGTATCAAAATCACCGCCCTGATGGCTAACGTCGCGCTGATTGCGCCGCTGCTCGGGCCGCTGGTCGGCGCGGCATGGGTCCACATCCTGCCGTGGGAAATGATGTTCGTGCTGTTTGCCGTGCTGGCGGCCATCGCCTTCTTCGGGCTGCAGCGGGCGATGCCGGAAACTGCCACCCGCATGGGCGAGAAGCTGTCGATGAAAGAGCTGGGCCGTGACTACGGCCTGGTGCTGAAGAATCTGCGCTTTGTCGCCGGGGCGCTGGCCACCGGTTTTGTCAGCCTGCCGCTGCTGGCATGGATTGCCCAGTCGCCGGTCATTATTATCAGCGGTGAGCAGGCGACCAGCTATGAGTACGGCCTGCTGCAGGTGCCTATCTTTGGCGCGCTGATTGCCGGTAATCTGGTGCTGGCGCGGCTGACCTTCCGCCGCACGGTGCGCTCGCTGATTATTCTCGGCGGCTGGCCGATTATGTTTGGCCTGCTGCTCTCCGCGGTGGCGACGGTGGTGTCGACCCACGCCTATCTGTGGATGACCGCCGGGCTGAGCGTCTACGCCTTCGGAATTGGTCTGGCTAACGCCGGCCTGGTTCGCCTGACGCTGTTTGCCAGCGATATGAGCAAAGGGACGGTGTCGGCGGCGATGGGGATGCTGCAAATGCTGATCTTCACCGTCGGGATTGAAGTCAGCAAACATGCCTATGAACTGGGGGGAAGCGGGATATTCAGCCTGTTTAACCTGCTAAGCGGCGTGCTGTGGCTGGCGATGATTATCTATTTTCTGCACGATAAAAGCGTCGGCAGCGGCCACGATCCGCAGTAGCCCATGCTAATAACCCCGGGTGCGGCGCGACGCCTCACCCGGGAGCGTATCAGGCGAACGGCGCTTCGCGATTCAGCACCTTATCGATAATATGCAGCACCCCTTCCTCATTGTTATGCGGCGCATCGTAACCGGCAACGGCTTTTACCGGCGCGGCGGCGTTGGCCATGGCGTAGCCGAATCCGGCGTGTTGCAGCATTTCAATATCATTCCCGCTGTCGCCAAAGGCGACGACCTGATGATTTTCAATCCCCCAGCGCTCCTGCAGGATGCGCAGGCCGTTGGCCTTGTGCACGCCGGGCATAATCAGATCGATGCTGCCGTAGCCGGTGGCGACGGCGTTGACCATCTCGCCGAGCGCCGCATGCAGCTTTGGCTGCATCTCGGGGATCAGATTATCGGGCACGTTAAGGCCAAACTTGAGGATCGCATCGTCGAGGTTATTAAAGTCATCCACCAGCTCAAGGCGGTGATAATACTTTGCCGCGACCGCTTTTAGCTCATCATTGTAGCGATTGAGCGTATAGGCGCTGCGCTTGCCGCAGGCGATAATTTCAATTTCCGGCAGCGTCTGCAGAAAGTCGATAACCGCGTGAAAGTGATCTTTCGGCATCTGGCAGTTAAATACGTCATCTCCGGCGTTGACCACCCAGCCGCCGTTTTCGGCGACGAAGGCAATCTCATCCGCCACTTCGGGGAAAAACGAAATCAGCTGGTAGTACTGGTTACCGCTGGCGACCACGAAGCGGATATCCTGCTCGCGCATCCGCCGATACTGGCTGAGGAAGCGCTGGCGATTATAGGTTTTGGCATCGCTTAAAAAGGTACCGTCCATATCTACCGCAATCAGTTTGATGCTCATTAGCTGTTCTCCATGACAGGTTCAGGCTGCGGCTTAGCCACCGCACGAGCGACCAGAGCCGCCACCATGACCAGCCCCAGCACCACCATCATGGCGCTGCGCAGGCCGAAATGTTCGCCGAGGAAGCCCAGCAGCGGCGGCCCGACGAGGAAGGCGAGGTAGCCGGTGATGGCCACCACGCTGACGCGCTTCGGCGCATCCGGCCCGGTGTCGCTGGCCGCCGAAATGGTCAGCGGGAAACCGAGCGAAGCGCCAAGCCCCCAGAGCAGCACGGAGATCCCGGCGACCCATGGGTTATCAACAAAAATAATCAGACCAATGCCCAGCGCGCCCATTACTGCGCTGGCGCGCACCACCGTCACCCGGCTATAGCGGTCAATGAACCAGCCGCCGGTAAAGCGGCCAACGGTCATGCCGAGAGTGAATCCGGCGTAAATTAAGGAGCCGGAGGTTGGGCTAAAGCCGTGGCCGTCCACCATCAGCAGCGGCAGCCAGTCGTTGGCGGAGCCTTCGGCAAACGCCATTGCCAGCACCACGACGCCAATCAGCAGCAGCTGAGCATCGCGCCAGACCGGCAGGCCTTTTTCACCCTGCTGAGCGGCCTCGGCGGCATTTTTCCCGGTACCATCGGGGATCGCGCGGATGGCGATCGCAATGGGCGCGATGGCGACCAGCGCGGCCAGCAGAATGTGCGGCGCGGCGGGCAGGCCAAAGCCGGTCACCGCCATGCCGATACCGGCGCCGATCAGGGTGCCGAAGCTGTAGAAGCCGTGCATCATCGGCAGCACGGTTTTATTCATTTCGCGTTCGACGGCGGCGCCTTCAACGTTGATGGCCACCTCTGCCGAACCGAAGCTGGCGCCAAAAATCGCCAGGCCGATGGCAAACAGGGTCGCCGAAGCGAACCACAGCGCGACGCTCAGCACCGCCATGCCCACCACCGCACAGGACATGGTGGTGCGAATCACCTTGCGGGTGCCGAAGCGCTTAACCAGCCACGCCGAGCAGAGAATGCCGCTCATGGAGCCAATCGACAGGCCAAACAGGACGATGCCCATTTCCGCCGTCGATAGCGCCAGCAGATCGCGAATGGCCGGCGTGCGCGTGGCCCATGAGGCCATCAGTAATCCGGGGATAAAGAAGAACATAAATAGCGCCCATAGCCGAAGCTGGAGGGCTCTGCGGGAGTTTTGCGCTGTCATCCGTAAACGCCAGTGAAGAGAAGATGCAGACAACACTAGCAAGTTTGTGTACATTTGTACATACACCGGATGGCCTTCAGGTTAGCGAATGTTTGGCCGTCGTTATCCCCATCATCACCCGTGATGGGGGCGCAATTGAAAAGAGATAAATATGGCCCGTCGACCGAACGACCCCCAGCGTCGGGAGCGCATTTTGAACGCGACCCTGGACACGATTGCCGCCCACGGTATTCATGCGGTCACGCACCGCAAGATTGCCTGCTGCGCCGAAGTCCCGCTGGGTTCGCTGACCTACTATTTCAGCGGCATAGACGCGCTGATTGAGGAGGCGTTTTGCATTTTTACCGTCGAGATGTCCGCTCAGTATCAGCAGTTTTTTGCCGAGGTGAGCAGTCGCGATGAGGCCTGCGACGCCATCGCCGAACTTATTTTTAGCGCCCAGGTAACCACCGCGCGCAACATGGAGCTGATGTATCAGCTGTATGCCTTCTGCAGCAGCCGTCCGGCGCTCAAGGCGGTGATGCAGAGCTGGATGCAGCGCAGCCAGCAGACGCTGGAGCAGTGGTTTGAACCGCAGACCGCTCGCGGGCTGGATGCGTTTATTGAAGGCATGACCCTGCATTTCGTCACCGACAGCGCACCGCTGTCAAAAGAGGCGATTCGCCTGATGGTCGGCCGCCTGGCCGGGGAGGCGTAGCGCCGCCGAAGATCTGTCTTTAGATAAGAGAGCTTGTGCCCCGTTAGCGCAAACGATGGGGAACAAATGTCACGCCGCACGCCGCCGTCGGCGCTGTAAAACAGCGGGGTCATTCAGGATGGGGAATTTCAGGCAACAAAAAACCCATTTATGTAAATGGGTTAATAAAAACAATGAGTTGTAAGATAATCAATAAGTTAGTTTGGTGGGGAAAGGTGGCGATTACGGGGCATTGCCAACCGCTGCCGCCACTTTGCCGCCATTTGGCAGGGTAGCCAATGGGTTAAAGCGCAGCGCTGTTTCAAGGTGATCAGGGGCCAAGTGAGCATAGCGCATGGTCATTTTTATGTCGTGGTGACCAAGGATATTCTGAAGAGCAAGGATGTTACCGCCTGACATCATAAAGTGTGCTGCAAACGTATGGCGCAGAACGTGGGTAAGCTGACCGCGCGGCAGCACGATAGAAGTTTTCTCCATCACAGATAAAAACTGGAAGTAGCAGTCAGTAAAGAACTTGAAACCGTCCAAGGCAATGATTTCCTCATACAACTCTTTGCTGATTGGAATGCTGCGGTTCTTTTTGCCCTTAGTCCTGACGAATGTGATCCGGTATTTTGTAACCTGAGAACGAGTCAGGTTTACAGCTTCGCGCCAGCGGGCACCGGTACTCAGACAGATTTTGACAACCAGGGTGAGCAGGGGGCTTTGGCGTTTGCAGTCGCACAAAAGCTCAGTGATTTGTTCATGTGTCAGCCAGGCCATCTCTTTTTCTGCGATGGTAAATTTGCGCATGTTCTCCAGTGGGTTTGGCGCAGTCCATTCTCCAAGTCGTGCCAGCTCGCTAAACACTCCGCTCATATAGCTTTGCTCAAGATTGATAGTTACCGGGCTGGCTCCTTTCTTCCATTTTTCGCTAAAGTAGATTTCACCCGTCAGGCGTTTATCTCGATAGTGCGCGAACATTTTGGATGTTAAATCAGTGGCGAGGGGATTTCCGAGAACATCGACCATCAGGATCAGCTTGTCGTGAACATGCTCGCCTGCGGTCAGAGATTTTCCGTGCAGCTTGTACCAGAGTTCTACGACATCTTTTAGCGTCCGACGGTCTACCGATTCGCCCAGCCAGGGTTTCGCCTCAGTCTCATCCATCATGTGCCGTTCAAACGCTAACGCTTCACCTTTAGTAGCGAATTGCCTACGCACGCGGCGTCCGCTACGACCTGCGGGGTAGTATTCACAAATCCATTTTCCGGTGGTGAGTTTTCGTACTGACATAAAAAATGCCCTCCTTTTGGAAAGCATTTTTACTGTATGTATAAACAGTGTCAATGTATGATGTTAAGAACCTTATACATCATAGGTATCGGTATGACTGCGGTGCTGTTATGTTGTCACCTAATGAACTTAGCAAACGTGGTTGTTCATAGACTTTCAAATCACCGATCTTAATCGCAAAGGCTTTATCCCTGCTTTGAAAGTAAGAATCAAAGAATTGTTTACTGATACCCGCATAACGGCTGGTTTTTTTCCAGACATTGCTGGGTTTGTCTTCAATAACATCGGCAATATCGAACTCAGCAACGATCATCCCTACAGGCATTGTTGAATAAATAACCACAGATTTAACATCTGGATTTTTGAAGATTCCTTTTCTGAACTCAAACTTTTTTGTTCCATCAAGAATCTTTTCAACAAATTCAGGTTTAATTGACAATAATACTTTCATCTACAGCACCAAGTTTAATAATGTTGTCAAATTCTCTGTCGGTTAATTTTAATACACCCCAATATGCTTGTGGGTTTAAACCAACGTCTTCTATTAGTTTAGCACGAGTGATTCTTTTCGGTAAAGCAAGATTATATGTAAAACTTATAATATAGGGGTATTTCTTTGTTTTATAAAAACTTCTCAATTCTATTTCGGTAAATACACTATACCGAGCACAGTATTTAATAAAATCTTGCTCTGTTGGGAATGAAAAAATATCTCTAACATCTTCTACAACACATAAAGATGTAGCAACAGAACGATAATGAGCTGGACCTTTTTTATCTGACGTTCGATAAATTACGAGAATGTCATGCATTTTTATATTTGCTACATCTTGCATGGCGCAGATGTAAATTTTTCTTATACTGTTAGCGTGAGACACGTCAGTAATAATATCTGGTGATTCAGTTATAAGTTTTGAATCTGGGAATAGACGAGTATGAAAATCTGGATAAATAGATAGTAAGTATTTGTTTTCTTTATGTCTGTTGTTGATGAAGGGATAATCGGCAAGAAGGTCTCCAGTGAGATCATCTGTGCTCATTTCTCTTACTAAAACATTTTCAATACCGTTTTCGGATTCTTTTTTTCCGTATTTTATAAATCCATAATTTAAAAAAAGTTTAATCAGGTAATCATGCTTATCAAAAACTGTTACATATATATCGTTCACTTTTTCACTTAATGCGTGGTCAAATATTTTTTTCAAAAAACGTTGACCTCGCAATGTACCTTTCGTATTAAACTTAAAGGTCCCTATTTTGAGATGTTTTAAATCAGCCAATGAAGGGTTAACATCAGTAACCTCGCCATCTTCAATTTTGAGATACATGAATCCATCAATTGAATCATCCTCATTGTAGAGCACGTATGCTTTTTCTCTTAGATCTTTTGCTTTTTTGTGAAACCATTCTACAAAACCAGCTTTATAGTCAGCTTTCAATGAGTCAAAAAAAGCATCGTCAAAGTTTACTTCATTAAAACTAATGTGCTTTAAATTTTCCATTTTAATCTCCATGTCTCATTGAAAAGTCATTTTCTAAATTTAATGAAATGTGCGATTATATATAATGCTATTAACGATAGTGAGCCGTAAATAAATAGATTTTTATCTAAACTTTCTGTTGGGACAAATTTCATAACAAATGTTATTGCTGCGCCGTAGAAAATGTATGCAAATATTTTGCTTAGTTTAGATTTCGTGTTTTTAAATTTTACGACGACAGAAAAATCATTAAGTCTCGAATTTATATCATTCGATATTTTCCAATGATATATCATTGGATCATGAGACCCGAAAGATATGCCTTTGCTAAAATATTTTGTCCATGTCTCAGACTCTAAAATTCTTGAACCTTTATAATTTGAACCGGATGCAGCACAGTCATCAACCATATCGCGGATTATAAAAATATGGCATTTCAAAGGGGTACAAGCGGCGCTAGCAAGAGTTGTGGCTATTTCTGAGGGCAGATTTCTTTGCTCATTAACCCTAAAATCAATGATATCAGACCGCTCAATACTACTCTTAAGGAAGAGATCTTTGGGGTAAAATGTTTTCACTAAAAGACCGATATCTTCTTTATTAATTTGGACACGGAATCTTAAATAGTGATTGCAAGCATCTTCGGAAGAGAGACAATCCTTGAGTTTAAAGGCTAGTAAGGTGCCATTGTGGATTTTTGTTATTTTGACTCTATGGTCAAGCTCGCCGCCGCTAAATGATAACTTAGTATTAACAACTAAGTCTCCTTTATTGGCGAGCACTAATTTTAAATGTCTACCATCTACTGTTTTAGTGTCAATAAGGTATTCATTGAAAACTGCAGTTACGAGATCTCTGCTTGATTCAAGGTTTTCACTAAGATCTGAAAAAAAATTATTTTCTTTTTCGAATGGTAGGAATATGCATATTGCCCCATGTTTAGCAATGGTTTCATCTTCAGGCTTTTTGAATGTGATGCCAAAATCTAAATAGCCAAATTTATGAGCGCTTATGTTCCAAAAATTAATATGCAACTCTTCAATGAAATTCTTATGTTCAGAGTTGTAGGTCGAGCCTGAACTACTATGATAATCCCTACACCCCCAGACCGCAAAACTTCGTGACATATCGATTTCCTTTGTCAGTAACGGTTTTAATTCAAATTGACCAGTAAGTAAAAATGGCATCGTGCAATTGGGTTAAGTTCACTGATAAAGCACTCAAATGAATGGCATGGATTGGGTGCTCCAACCTTGACTCTTCCTACAGGTATTCTCGTAAGTTCTCTAATACTCACTTTCCCTTCTATCTCTACCACCCACTTACCATCGGTCACTTCGTGAAAATGCTGATCAGCTAAATAGAGCTGATCTGAATCCATGATTACGATAGGTTTTTGCAGAGAATCTGGCACCAACGCTTTGTCGAGTAGGTAAAAATTTGAATCTAATAATTTCCCATCTTTGATTTTTTTTCGAGGTACGGAAAACAAATCAGCAAGAACATTTTCATTTGCTGATTGGATACCTAAAGATTTTTGGGGTGGCTTAGGACTCCCAGTTCCAAATGAAAGCCACTCAACTGGGACGCCAGTTTCAATTGAGCACTTTATTATCCAGTCCGCAGGGAACACGTCTCTCATCCATCTGGTGCTCATCGTGCTTGTTGAAATCCCAAGCCGCTCACAAAGAGCCTTACGAGTACTTACTCCGTAGGCCTCAAGCATACGAAGAATAGCCTCACGGCCACCATTGTTAAAATCCATTAATGCTCCTTTGGAACCTTACATGTTGACAAACTCCAAATGAGACGTAATATTGCTATTGAAGCTCATTTGGAGTCTTCACTATTGAACACCGCTAGACACGGCTTACTTACTTAAAAAGGAATCTTGCATCATGACTCCTCACATTTCAATCACGTTGACTGTTCCTTCCGTATCAATTGAAAAATATAGCGAACTTACTGGGCTATCAATTGACACAATCAACGACATGCTAGCGGATGGTCGCTTGATACGGCACCGCTTACGCAAAGATAAAAAGCGCGAAAAAGTTATGATCAACATTGCGGCTATGACTGTCGATGCTCTCTCAGATTGCAACGTGTCCATCAATTAGTTCGATTTTGAGACCGACTGAGGGCAATGACTATGTTTGATTATCAAACCTCCAAACATGCGCACTTTGATGCGGCTTGCCGAGCATTTGCGATTGAGCACAATCTGGAAGATGTAGCCGCTGCTGTTGGCATGAGGCCGCAGATCCTGCGCAACAAATTGAATCCAGCACAGCCACACCGTTTAACCTGTGACGAGCTTTTAGCTATTACGGATTACACCGAAGATGCGCGTTTACTGGATGGAATGCTGGGACAGATTAACTGCCTTCCATCCGTACCGGTAAACAATGCCACCGAAGGCAACATGCAGCTGTGCGCACTGAGTGCCACAGCCTGTGTGGGCGCAATTGCTGGGGAAGCCGTATCTACTGGTCATATGACCGCCGCCCGCCGTACACAAATCCTTGATCGCGCCCGCGATGCTATCCGGAGCCTTTCCGTACTGGCTTATACCGTTGAAAGCCGTATTCAGTCCGCGCCGGTGCTGGCTGCTGCTGTCGATATCGTGACAACTAACGTCACAGGAATGATGTAAGGGAAAACAATGAAAGCCTTTGTTACCTATTTGAAACACCAGTCACCACCTATGCAGCTAGCCAGCGGTTCAACTGGCTGGATTGAGCTGCCAGATGGTCAGCGCTGGAATCCTAGCCACGTATATAAATTTACGGCGCATCAACCGCGCCGCCGTTGGTGGCATCGCCTGATGGGATTACTGCGGGGGCAGTATGGCCATTAATCAGGAACAGCAAAAGCTGGGGCTGGCGCAGATTCGCAACATACGCCGCAAATATTTCAGTAACAGCAGTGAAGCCGCAGATTGGTGGGACAAGTTAACGCCGGAGTGGCGCGGGGTTGTCCTCCATGCTGCGGGCATCTCTTCCGGTTCCGGGGAGTTTAAAGCCAGTCTGAGCAAGTGTTGCTGGCGCGAACTTTTCGAACGTCTGGACTATCGCGCCATGATCCACTTGCGCCAGGGTATATCCAGGGCGCGTCTGACTTTTGAGGGATTCGGTTCGTTGCGGGACTCTGATTTTTCAGCCCGTACAGCACATGACAGACCGATTAAAAAAGCGCATCAGATTAATAGCCGCAACGGGGTGCAGATGATTATTGCGCCTCATATCGTTAGCAAAATGCAGCAGGAGAATCACTAATGTCCATTATTTCAGTAGACGCTAAAGAGCTGGGGCGCGAGCTGGCCGCATGGGGCGTACCACACAATTACGCCATTCGCTTTGTGGAAAAAAGCACTGTAAAAAATAATCGTGTTGCCCTGCATCCGTTTTTCTTTAATGACACTGAGCATATGACCAGCAAGCGCCACTGGCTGGCAGTCAATGCAGCTTACTGGTGCTGTGTATATCGTGAGGCAGAAAGCCAGCTACAGCAGGTAGAAGCGCTGGCCAGCATCCGTTCCATGTATTACATCGCTGGATCGTTGGGGGCTGGTGAAATCAAGGCGCTGATCCAGGAGTGGTGGCGCAATACTTATGAACTGCATAAGGTTCCTGCGCCTAGCTATACCGCCGTACCTATTACCTTTTCTTTCCACTAATTAATCGCCTGATTTTTTGGCCATCCCTGCGGTGGCAGGGGATTCTTTTGCCTTAAGGAAACCAAAATGAACATGACATGTAACCATTTGCCCGTAATAAATTCCGGTACCGATCTGCTGGCCATGCTGGCCAAAGCAACTGCGGAAGGTAAAGCCGTTGCCGCCGATTTGTGTTCCACTCGTCTGGATAAGCTAGCTACCCATGCCGCAAATGAAGGTTTGAGCGCGGCTGAGATTGTAGAACTGATCCGGCAAGAGGCTGAGGCCATTTGCAGTAAAGGGGGGACATCATGGCAGTAAAATCCCCAATTGATTCCATTGCGAAGGCCATCGCATGACGTTGGCCTTAGACAAACAACGTTGCGCCGCCGATTCAGGGCGGCGTGATGCTAATCAGTCTGAAGATGCAGACGCCATCACACACTGGGCGTATTCATGGAATGCGCCCCGTAAGGCCATCTCAAGCCCGATACCCACATACGAAGAACTACAGCGCCATGATCGAGAGAATGCAGCGCTGGCTTGCGCCCAGGATTTGCTACAAAAGCAATCTGTGATTGTTCGTATGTCGGTAAATGCGACGGTCAGCAAGCTGGAAAAAGAACAGGGCGTAAAGCGCGCAAATGCTTACCTGGCTAAAACCTTCCTTGAACGCATTCTGCCGCGTATCAATATTGTTTCAGAGCGTTATCACATTGGCAAAATGACCGCCGATACGGTGCGTCTTATGTACCGCTTTAATCACCTACCTGATATGTCGAAAGAGGATATTGACCTGCTGGCGCAGGATGTTTCGACGTTCATCACAATGGAACTCAGTAGTATAAACGATGAAATGCCGGATGCCGGTGCGCTTAAGTTGCTGCATACACTTTATGTTCGTGCTGCTGCCATTACTCATTCATTCCGCCAGTCTGCGCCGGATTATGAAAAGTTAATGCGTCGCTGCTTCGAGGAGCCAAAAGCCGCCGCTTCTCTCGCCAAAATGATGTCTGATCAGTGGTGGGCGCTTCGCCTGCGCCGCCATGCGTCTGAGTGGCGCGAGCATTTACATATTGCCCTGAATCACGTCAGCAGAAAGGTCAACACTTATGCCAGCAAACAGCTTATCCGTGACTGGAAGGAGCAGAAGCGCCGCACGCGGGAATTTCTGAAGTCGATGGAACTTGAGGATGAATTCGGCAACCGGATTAGCCTGATTGATAAGTACTGGGGAAGCGTGGCCAATCCCGCGATTCGCCGTACAGAAATGATGGTGCGTATTCGTGGATTTGAAAACGTTTGTAATGAGCTGGGGTATGTTGGGGAGTTTTACACCATCACTGCGCCGTCTAAATATCACGCGACTACTATTCATGGCCACCGCAACCGTAAATGGAATGGCAGCAGTCCGGCTGATACCCAGGGATATCTGCGTAAAATCTGGGGACGGATCAGGGCAAAGCTTCACCGGGAAGACTTGCGCGTGTTCGGAATCAGGGTTGCGGAGCCGCATCACGATGGCACGCCACACTGGCACATGTTGCTATTTATGCGTCCTGAAGAAGTTGAACAGGTGCGCGGCATTCTACGTGATTATGCGATGGATGAAGACCATGGCGAGCTGATCACCGATAAAGCCAGAAAGGCACGCTTTCATGCTGAAAGTATCGATCCGGAAAAAGGGTCGGCAACCGGTTATGTAGCCAAATACATATCAAAAAATATTGATGGCTATGCGCTGGATGATGAACTGGACGACGAAAGCGGCAAGCCAATGAAAGAAGCCGCCGCCGCAGCTGCTGCATGGGCATCATGCTGGCGTATCCGCCAGTTTCAGTTCGTAGGTGGTGCACCGGTAACGGTATGGCGCGAATTGCGCCGGATGGCTGATCACGATACCGCGATGGGGTTAAGCGTTGAATTTGCTGCGGTACATGATGCTGCTGACAGCGGAGACTGGGCGAAATATATCAATGAGCAGGGTGGACCATTCGTAAGACGGGATGAGCTGATCGCACGCACATGGTATGAAACCAGCCCGGAATTTAACGCCTACGGCGAAGAAATCGTTCGGGTTAAGGGGGTTTTCTCTCCTGTCGTTGGCATGGATGTGCCTATTTTAACCCGATTAACAAAGTGGAAGATTGTCCCGAAGTTAGCCGCCGATCAGGCGGCAGCAGTTAGCGGCGCGAATGCGCCGCCTAGGAGTTCTGTCAATAACTGTACGGAGGGTGAAGCCCCCTGGCGGTTAAAAAGTGATTTAAACCAGAGAGGGTTTGTCGGCTCCGACGAAGAAATAGCCATACTGATGCGCGGCAGCGGGCTGATGTATGGCCGGGGAACGTTGATTTACAGGAATGGTCGGTTACAGGAGAAACAGCATGATTCGAGCAGCCAGCGCTGGCCGGGTTGGTCGTGAGTATTTTTGATTTAAGTGTTAGATATTGCGGAACATTCTTATGTTTCTGTTTTCAATTCTCAAAATGTGATTTACTCTATACTGTATATTTATACAGTTATTTGCGTGGGAGGATATTAGTGCAGGATTTATTTGTTGAGACTATTGCGCTTCAGCGGATTGCGTTATTTACAAAGTTGGTTGCTCGGGGGGATTGCTCTGTTGATGAAAAAGACGTGGCGATAGCATGGCTGGGGGAGTTGACGGAGGCGTTATCCAGAAAGCTGGATGAGAATGAAGCTAATAGCCCCCAGAGCGGGGGCATTTCACGCGGCGGGTGTGGCTTTCAGTAGATCAAGCGCCATCTGCTTCTGAATAGGTGACAGGTTGTTAAGCAGAGCCTGAACCATCGCATCACCTGTTTTCGCACTCGGGCTGAGAGTGTGGGAAAAAGTCAGGTTCATAACAAAAGTATGCCCACACTCTACGTCCGCACAGGCGCAGTAAATATCAGCAATCTGCCGGTGCTTCCGGTTTGTCTTGCGAATAACCGCCTTTGAGCCGCATTCCGGGCATTCGATTTTCAGCACGCGCATATTCCACTCTCCAGCTGTCAAAATATGCCTGGATTTTAGCCTTTTTTGTCTCATGCCGCATCCTTATCCGTTGTTTCATCTGAAAAATGTAGGTGCAGTCGTGGGGGAACTTCAGGATCGCCGTTGATGGCTATCGCCAGGCGGCGCTGAATCGGGCGTACTTCGTTGCGTTTATAGGTTCGCTCTGTCTTTTCCGGGTCGCCCAGTCCCGCCGCATTTTGCGGCACGATACCGGCCAGCCCGGCCGGAAAGCGGTGCGCATTCAGAATGTCCTGGGCGCTGATGTTCTTCACGTTGGCAAATTCATCCTTTGCAGAAATATCGCCCATTTCAATGAATTTGATGGCGTCGCCCTCACCACCAGGGATATTCACCAGGATGGTGGAGAAGTTGCCGATCCCCTTGCTGTCACGCAGCTGCTGTTCAATCTCTTCCTCCATCTCGTCCGTCATGCTGGGGTCGCGGGTGTAGAGGATACCGCCCGTATGCGCCCCATTGTGGTAGTAGCGACGGCGGAAAATAACGGCTTCACTGTTGAGCAGCGCAGAATGGACGCCGCCGATGTAGTCCGGCAGGCCGTAGATATGCTGCTGCGGGTCGTACATCTTGATGAAAATAATATCTTCCTCCGGGTAAACCAGCGGTTCTCCTTCCTGTAGTACCACGTAGTCACTAGGAACCGGCTGCGCGTTCTCCCTGTCCTTACGGCGTCGCATGTAAAGGCCCGGCAGCGGTGCCAGGTCGATAACGTCACCCCAGCCATTGCGGATTTTTGCAATGGCGATATCACCGAAGGTCAGAAAATCAAACACCGCCGCGTCTAGTTCGTCATGGGTCAGGCCACCGCTGATGTAGTCCGATATCACCATATTTTTGCGGGCGTGCAGGATGCCGCCGTGCTGGCCGTTCAGGTTAATCAGCTGCGCCAGCGCCAGGCGGTCTATTGGCTGGGTGTAGTGATCGGCGGCGTTGTCGTACCAGATATCCCGGTAATCCGTACCGGTAGTCAGCACCGGCTCGGGTTTGCCGAACGAAATAATGCTCATCTTTTTGGCTTTATCGCCGCGCTTGTTACGGGCGGTATATCGTTTTTTCGTCATGCTGCCTTCTTCATTCCCCAACGGGATTTTGGTTTATTTTCGTAGTTCAGCGGTTCGTTGTGCAGGGCGTGGGTGATCGCCCAGAATGATTCTGCGTGGCCCGTCTCCGGGCTGCGGTCTGCAACAAAGGTCATGGCGTTACCGCTTTGTGTGGTGGTGCGCCGGATGGCCATAAAGCTGGCCGGGATCTCCTTCAGCTCTTTGTCCCACTCAATGCGCTGACTTTCCACCACGTCCGCGGCTTTCAGCACCAGCTGGTTTTTGGTGCTCATGTCGTAGCGAATGGGAACAGCCACGCGCATGGCAAAGTGCTGGATATTGTCAAAGACGCCCTGGCCGATGCCGGTCACGTCAATACCCAGGTAGGTGAAGTTGTAGCGCTTAAACAGCGTCTCTATCTGCTGGGCCTGCCAGCGGAAGTTCATCCCCTTCCAGTTAAAGACGGCCAGTACGCGGAATTTTTCTGCGGCCAGCACCGGAGGGGCCAGTATGATAAAGCAGGATAAATCCCCGCTGCGGGCCGGGTCGAAGCCGCCCCATACCGGGCGATTGCCGAACGGCCGCGCAGCGTTCGGATCGTGATCCTGCCAGGTTTCCGTTTCGACGGCGCAGGCTTCCAGGTCGGAGAAGCTGAAAACACTGTCTTTGCTGTCAACGAAAACGCACATATAGAGCATATTGAAGGTGGTATCGTTGTAGCGGTTGCGCAGTTTTTCGATGCCGGCCAGGTTGAACCCGCCCGCGATCGCATCCTCCATCGTGATGATATAGCGCCACTGGCCATCCGGGCAGAGTCGCCCGCCGTCGCGCATTTCATCAAATGACGGAAACTTAACGGCCGCGCGTTTTTTACTGCCTCTTTTCCACTCTTCGCCTGTCCAGAACGGGTAGGCCTGGTGCGTTTTCGCGGACGGGGTGGAAAAGTAGGTGGTGCGCCATTTGTCATGCGTGGCCATTGCACTGGCCACTTCGTTAAGCCTGGCGAAGTTCGGCACCCAGAAATATTCATCGCAGTACAGATGGCCGCTGTAGGACTGCGCGGTATTTTTGTTGGTGGACAAAAAGCGCAGTTCTGCGCCGTTGCTGAGCCGGATCGGATTGCCGGTCAGGGTGATACCGAAATACTGTTCAGCGATATTGACAATATAAGAGCGGAAATACTCTGCCTGAACCTTTGAGGCAGAAAGGAATATTTGCGGATCTCCGGTCATGACGGCGTTTTCAAACGCCTCAAAAGCAAAATACCAGGTCGCGCCAATCTGACGGCTTTTCAGAATGTTCCGCACCTGCTGGCCAATGTTCAGGCGCAGATGTTTCTGATAGTCGAAAAGATGCTCATCGGCCCAGGTATCGAAGTCCTCCTGGGTGAGGGAGGAAATATCATTCTTCTTATACTTCCGCTTTTTACGCGGCTCGCCGTCGTCATTCACGTTATCGCAGGCGTGATCGGCGTGTGTTCTGCTTGAGGCCAGTTTCTCCTTATGTTTATTGCTCTGCGCCCGCAGCTTCACGGCGTGCGCAATGAGCATGTCCATTTCTTTAAGGTCGAGATCGGTTTTTCCGTCGCGTGCGGTCAGCAGCTGGTAGCGGCGTTCAATCGCTTCCTCAGTGCTTTCGAAACTGAGCAAATCCGCCCAGCCGTCTTTATGCGCCCAGTAGTAAACGATCCGCGCATTCGGCAGATTTAATTCTGATGCAATTTCTTTCGGCGTATAGCGGCGCAGATACAGCGCCCGCGCCACGCCTTTTAATTCTTCTGAGTATTTAGCCATAGATTTAATTATGCCGTGGCCTGAATTAAAAAACGGCGGTCGATATTCGGGGCTGTTCGGAATAAGCGTTTAACCGAATTAACCAGAATTAAGCCGGATGCGGTCTGGGGATTATTTCGCAATAATTCAGTTCACAGCATGAGATTCATTAAATCGGCAGGGGAGGGAATATGTGTCGCATTTAAAAACGGGTTGGCTGTGCGTAGCGACTGAAGGCGATACGGTTGACGGGCGGGTGATTGAGCGACAGTGGATTATCGACATGGGGGAAACCTACGACGCTAATCATTATGCCGCCCTGCTGTGGCCGGAGCATGAGCGCGATTTCGGGAATTTTGGCGAGGTGCTGGAAGCTGAATGGCATGAGGGTGAAGACGGGCTGGCGAGATTGTTTGCCAGTATCCGCCCGAATAAGCGCCTGATTTATGCCAATGACGAAGGTCAGCTGTTGTTTTTCTCCGTAGAGCCGGAGCTGAACTGGCGAGGCGGTGAGCGCACCTATCTGATGGGGCTGGGTGTCACGGATAATCCGGCCAGCACAGGCACAACAAGACTGCGATTCGGTCGCCGTCGATTGAACAGGCAGGGATATTACAGTGGTGTGATCTCCCGTGATGGCAAAATTAAACAGGATGGACTGATGAAAAACTGGCAAAAACTTTTTGGTCTGAAGCCGAAGTTTGAAAACGAAAACCCGGCTGACGATACGCCAGCGGGTGATGATAAGTTGCAGGCTCTGGCCAGTGCATTAAACGATCTGGAAGCGCGTGTGGGGGCTATCGAAACGAAGCTTAATTCTGTACAGGACGATGTTGATACCATTTCTGAAGTGGTCGATACCGAAGAGTTTGCCGCTATTCGTGATAATGCGGCAGAAATTGTGACCCGCTTTAATGAACTGGGTAATAACGGTAAACGTAAACAGCGTCAGATCCCAGGCAAGGCCGGAAAATTTAATTTCCTGTAATTGTTCGCGCTGCGAATAACGTAGAAACAAAATTTATTATCGCTTAATGGCGAGGGAGTTTTATGCACCTTAATAACCGTGCGCGGGAATTACTGGACAAATATTCGGCGGGGATGGCGCAGCAGTTTGGGGCGCGTGATACCAGCCGTTATTTTGCCCTCAATGACCCGCAGGAAAATGCGTTGCGTCTAGCCCTGCTGGAATCGGTGGAGTTCCTGAACATGATCACCTGTCTGGACGTTGACCAGCTGAGTGGCCAGGTGATTTCCGTAGGGTCGTCTGTACTGCATACCGGCCGCAGCGAAAATGGGCGCTTTATCCGTCAGGTCGGTGTGGACGGTAACGATTATTCCCTGGTGGAAACCGACAGTTGTGCCGCCCTGCGCTGGGATCTGCTTTCCGTCTGGGCGAATGCCGGGAAAGAAGAGAATGATTTTTACAACCTGGTGCAGGCGTTTACCACCCAGGCGTTTGCACTGGACATGCTGCGCATTGGCTTTAACGGTAAGAGTCGCGCCAAAACCACCGATCCGACTGCGAATCCGAACGGTGAAGACGTCAACATCGGCTGGCATGAGCGCATGAAAACGCTGCTCAATGGCAACCAGATTATGACCGATCCGGTCGTGCTGGATGATGCCGGAGATTATCACTCTCTGGATGCGATGGCGTCAGACTTGATTAACGCCAAAATTCCGGCTCAGTTCCGCAATGACCCGCGTCTGGTGGTGCTGGTCGGGGCCGATCTGGTTGCGGCGGAGCAGTACCGACTGTATCAGGCGGCAGACCGTCCGACTGAGAAAATTGCCGCGCAGCTGCTGGGTAACACTATCGCGGGCCGTAAGGCCATTATCCCGCCGTTTATGCCGGGCAAGCGCATGGTTGTTACGCCGCTCAGTAACCTGCACATCTACACCCAGCGTAACACCCGTCAGCGTAAGGCCGAGTTTGTTGATGACCGTAAGCAGTTTGAAAACAAATACCTGCGCAACGAAGGTTACGCCGTTGAGGTGCCGGAATTGTACGCGGCGATCGACGAGTCCGCCGTGACCATCGGTAAGGTCAGTGAGCAGCCGGAGGGCTAAGAAATGGCACTTTCTCCCGCACAACGGCACAGCCAGCGCATTGCCACTGAACGCCAGTTACAGCGCAGTCAGGCTGTGGACAGCAGTGAGAGTATGCACATTCTGGTAAAAGCGCTGGAAAAGGACGTGGAGCAGACACGTAGCATTCAGTTTATTCCTGATCGCATTGTGTTTAAGCGGGATGTACTGATGCCTCGCTGGATACCAACGGTGGAAGCCTATCTGGCCAGCGGTCAGATATACGCAAACCCGGTTTTCGCCTGGTGCGTGATCTGGCTGTTTGATGTGGGAAATCTGGATAAGGCGCTTGACTGGGCGGATATCGCTATCAGCCAGCAGCAGGCCACGCCTGACCGTCTGCGCAGCAACTTTCCCACGTTCGTGGCCGATACGATGCTGGCGTGGGCGGAAGAGTCTGCCGGACGCGGGGAAAGTATTGAACCGTATTTTTCGCGCACCTTTGAGCGCGTCGCCAATACCTGGAGGCTGCATGAGCAGGTCACGGCGAAGTGGTTCAAGTTCGCCGGACTGGAACTGCTGCGTAATGAGGATGGCCAGAAGACGGCGGCGGGCGTGGACGATATCGACACGCTGGAAAAAGCCGATCGGTTACTGGCTGTTGCGGAACAGCACTATTTCAAAATTGGCGTGAAAACAGCCCGGCAGACCATCGCCGCACGTCTGCGCAAACTGACGCAAGGCTGACAACTACCAACCGCCAGACGGGCGCGGTGGAGGGCAAATCACGGATGTGAATTTGCGCCGTGGAAACCGGTCAGCCCGTTTTTTTAAGGGGGATTTATGTTCAGTGGCAACCCGATTGATTACCAGGATGAGCAACTGAGCAATAACGGCTTCTGGCCGGACTTAAACCTGAAGGATTTTCAGGCACAGCGCTCCCTGCCGCCAGATATCGACGCGGAAACACTCGCGCAGGCGTTGCTGAGTGCTGTGATGGAAGTTAACGCAGAGCTGGAAGGGGTACAGGCCGGATATCAGGCAAAAGGGCATCTGACGGCAGACGCGGTGCCGGGTGTCGCGATGAATGGCCTTAACGGCCTGTGCGCCCAGTATACCAAGGCGGTGTTTGCACGGGGCAAGGCGGATTTACTGGGCGAGTTCGCCACTATCGGGCGGCGTGACTCTCATCCGGGGCAGGAAAGCACGGAGACACGCGCCGGGCTGTTGACTGAAGCCTCGGTGGTGATCCGCAGAATGAAGGGGCTGAAGAGAGCAACGGTGAAAAAGGTATGAAAAACACACAACTGGAATCACTGACCGCCTTTTTCAGGGAAAATGTACCCGCCCGTGCAATGGGGGCATTTACCAGCGTGATGGACGAAATGCAGTTTATTCCCGCCGCAAAGGATTTGGGGCTGGAACAGTACCGCCAGGCGGTTATCCGTTACAGTGCTGTGCTTTCCTGGGAGCGCTTCCCGTACCGGATTTGCGATCCGCGCCTGTTGTTTTCGCTGATGGCCGCGTGGCTTGACGACACAGACCGGGAATTGTTCGAAGAACTGGGGATTAACGAGGCTGATCCTGACTGGGATGTGTCGGTGGACAGCGAAGAGACGGCCACGGTGCTGGTCAGTGTTCCGATGGTGGAAGAGCTGGTTCTGGTGCCTGACGAAAACGGGCCAATTCCGTGGCAGGGGCAACGCTGGCGACTGGCTGACCCTGAGATCTGGACGGCATTCAGTGCGCAGATTTTCGGCGCTGACAGCACCGGTGCGCCGGTAGGGGATGCCTGATGATTATCGGCGGTGAGCTGAACAAACCCCAGCTGTCGGAACTGCGCAGGACACTGGCCCGTGCAGACCTGCCAAAAGCGAAGCGGCAGCGCCTGCTGTGGCGTCTGGCCAAATACGGGCTGATCGCCGCTGCAAAGCGAAACGTCCGCAATCAGGCCGATCCGGACGGGGAAGCATGGCCAGGTCGCAGGTCGAAGCGTAAAGGCAAAATGCTGCGCAACCTGCCGAAGCTGCTGCATATCCGGGATATGCCGGAAATCAGCGCGGTGCGGGTGTATCTCCAGGGAGGTGGCTACCGGAACGGCACAGGGGATGTGCCTGCCGGAGTGGTGGCATACAGCCAGCAGAACGGAATGAGCGTCAGGGTCAACCGTAGCAGTGTCAGGCGCGGCAGTCGGGCCGGGCAGATGGCGACGCCTGCGCAGGTGAAACGCCTGCGGGTACTGGGCTACCGGGTCAGGAAGGGTAAGCGCTGGCGCAAGCCCACAGCCAAAGAACTGCTGGCGTCAATGCCCTATGACCAGGCTGGTCTGCTGATCCGCAAACTGTCGGGCAAAGCAGTTAAGGACAGCTGGACTGTCGATCTGCCGGCCCGTGAGTTTCTGGGTATGAACGACGAGGATTTCAGCCAGGCGCTGGCCCGTCAGTTACAGGGGATTGGCTTCGGCTGGGATGTAAGAGCACAGGATATAAGGGGACGAAATGGCGTGGCCTAATGTTGGGGTGAACCAGCTGAATCAGCAGCAGGGCGAAACCACGGAAGTGGAGCGCGTGTTGCTGTTTGTTGGCCGGGGAACTGTGAATACCGGTAAAACGTTGCCGGTGAACAGCCAGAGCGATCTGGATGTGTTGCTGGGTGAGGCTGACAGCGATCTGAAACGCCAGCTGTCTGCGGCCCGCGACAATGTCGGGCAAAACTGGTGGGCTTTTGTGCGGGTGTTGGGTGAGGACGGGAAGTGGACGGATGCCGTGCAGGATGCGCAGCAGGTGGCCTCAGTGGAGGGCGTGGTGCTGTGCGATGCGGTTTCAGAGAAGACCGTCATTAATGAAGCCATCGCGCTGCGCAGTAATCTGATCGCGAAATATGGCCGCTGGGTGTGGTTTATCCTGGCCGTTCAGGCTATGCAGGGGGACGAAGCCCAGGCCGATTATCTGACGCGACTGACTGCGCTACAGGCGGGGATAGCTGAAAAGGCTGTTTGTCTGGTGCCGGTGCTGTGGGGCAATGAGCCGGGCGTACTCGCCGGGCGGCTCTGTAACCGTGCCGTGACTATCGCAGACAGCCCGGCGCGGGTGAAAACCGGGGCGCTGGTCAGCATGGGAAGTGATGATGTGCCGGTGGATGGCGACGGCGTATCGCTTCAGCTGGCCACGCTTCAGGCGCTGGAAGCCCAGCGTTTCAGCGTGCCGATGTGGTATGCGGACTATGACGGGTATTACTGGTCTGACTGCCGCACACTGGACGCGGAAGGCGGCGACTATCAGGCACTGGAGATGGTGCGGATCGTCGATAAGGTAGCCCGTCGCGTGCGACTGCTGGCCATTGCCAAAATTGCCGATCGGGCGCTGAACAGCACGCCGGGAAGTATTGCGGCAAACCAGCTGTATTTTGCCCGTCCGCTGCGCGAAATGTCGAAATCCAGCGAAATTAACGGGGTGCAGTTTCCGGGGGAGGTCAAATCACCAAAGGACGGCGATGTGACCATTGTCTGGAAAACGCGCAAGAAAGTGGAGGTTTACGTGGTGATCCGTCCGTATGAGATGCCGCTGGAAATCACCATCAATCTGATGCTGGATGCCAGCCTTGAGGGGGCCGTATGAGTAAGCGTATTTCCGGGGCGTCGTTTGACACCTACTGGGGAACGGATTTGATCCACGTCGAAAAGCTGACACTGGATATTACGGATAACACTGCGCTGGCGCAGACGAAGGGGGTGCCGGATGGCTATGTGGACGGGGATGTGTCCGCTGAAGGGGAAATTGAACTATCCATCAAGGCACTGGCCACCCTCAAAGCGCAGGCCAGTTCGGCGGGGTCGTGGCGCGGAATTCCGGTCGCGGACATGCTCTTTTACGGCAAAGCCGGAGAGGAAGAGGCCAAAATTGAAGCCTTTGGCGTCAAGCTGGTACTGAGCAGCATTCTCGACCTTGATCCGAAGGGCGGCTCTCTGTCCACCCGCAAAATCAAGGTACTGGTCACAGACCCGCGCTTTATCAATATCGACGGCATTCCGTATCTGGAGCCGGAAACCACGCAAAGCCTGATCGCGTCGTAAGGGAGAGTTATGCAGGAGTATGAAAAGGGGTTTATCACGCTGGCCATCATGGGGGCGCTGATTGCGCTGGGTAAGATGCTGACCAGCAATGAGCCGATTACCGCTCGTCTTATCCTGGGGCGCGTTATCGTCGGCAGCGCATTGTCTCTCGCCGCAGGCGTGGCGCTGTACTTTGTGCCGGATATCCACCCGCTGGCGCTGGCCGGGATTGGCTCCGCGCTGGGTATTGCGGGTCTGAACGGTGTGGAAGTGTGGCTGCGGAAAAAGGGTTTTGATTTGGGTAAAGGAGTCGGGAAATGACGTTGAGCGAAAAACAACAGCTGTTTGTGGTGATGGTGGCCAATTTGATCCACTGGGCCGAAGAGCACGGCTTCCGTCTGACGTTTGGTGAAGCGTACCGCACGCCGGAGCAGGCGGCGCTGAACGCGAAAAAGGGAAGCGGGATTTCGAACAGCCTGCATACCCAGCGTCTGGCAGTGGATTTTAATCTGTTTGTGAACGGCCAGTATAAGACCCGCACCGAGGATTACCGCCCCCTGGGCGAATACTGGGAGTCGCTGGGCGGCAGCTGGGGCGGTCGCTTCAAAACCAACCCGGACGGCAATCACTTCAGCCTGGAACATAACGGGGTGCGCTGATGGAAAGGCTTGTCGCCGGTGTGCTGCTGCTTTGCGTGCTGGCATTTGTCGGAGGGTGGAAAGTGGCCACCTGGCAGCATGACAGCGTGGCGCTGGCAATCAGCAAGGCGACGACGGCTACCGGCAACCGCCTGGCGGACGCGGCCAGCCAGTCCGGACGCAGGCTGGAAGAGCAACTGGAGGCTTTGAAAAATGCGCCACCGCGTGAGATCCGCACCGAAGTGGTTAAGCCGGTGTTCACTAACGTGTGCATGTCTGGTGAGTTTGTCAGCATGTACAACGATGCAGCAGCAGCCACCGAGCGTGCGCTTTCAGGAAAACCTGAAAACTAAATGTGCAGTGAACCTGCCGAGGCTGGCAGGCACAACGGGCAGGGATGCCGCCGAGGTATTAACGATTTATCGCGACCTATACGGGCAGTGTGCCGCCAGGCATAACCAGCTGGTCGATGAAATTAACTTGCGAGAGGAAATACAGCGTGGAAAACAAAATTATTGAACTGACCGTGGCCGGAAAGGATATTTCCTTTAAGCCGAACATCGCCGCCTACAATAAATTAATTAACGATATGTCAATGGATAATAAAGTGTCTCCCGCACATAATTATCTGATGCGTATTGTGACGACGGAAACCAAAGATAATCTGGCTGATACTCTTAAATTACCCGGAGCGGCGTTGCAGCTGGTTAACGAAGTGAATAAGCGCTTTGCGCCTGAGCTGGATATTGTTGCAAAAAACTGAGCGCCCGGATTACCGCCATTAATCAGAACGGGATGGAGCAGTATTATATTTTGCGCAGACATTATTTACCACGCGGTGATGATTCACTGGATGATATTGCTGCTGCATTGTGGCTGGATAATCGCTACTGGGAAAATATGAGTGTGGCCGTGGCGAACGGAATTGGGACTGCTTTTAAGGGAAGCTAATGAACAGCCTGGATTTTACGTTAAGTCTGATTGATAAATTCACGCGCCCGCTTAAGGCTGCGCAGAATTCGGCTGTTCAGTTTGCGGATAAGTCCGTTCAGGCGTTTAAACGTATCGGTATCGGTGGCGCTGCACTGTATGGCGTGGGGCAGTCCATCGGCGGAATGCTGGCCCCGGCATTTGATATGTTTAACTCGCTTCAGGAGCAGTCCGCAAGGGGCATTGATTTTGGCGTGCTGAAGACTGTCCAGCGCGACGCGCTGGCCTTCAGCACCACTTACGGCACGGTGGCCACCGATTTTGTCAGTTCCACCGCAGAGATTAACAGCGCCATTGCCGGGCTGACCGGGCAGGAGTTGCCGAAGGTGACGAAGGTCGCCAACCTGATGGCATTTGAAATGCAATCATCCACCGCAGAAACGGCTGAGTTTATGCGCCAGATGTTCGCTAACTTCCGCACAGACGCCGATTCGCTGGGAAAAGTGCAGTTTGCGGAGCAGTTGGCCGGGAAAATGACGCTGATGCGCCAGCGCTTCGGGCTGGAAATGGGGATGGTCAAAGACCTGATGGAAGGTGCTCGCGGCGCGGGCACAAACTACGGGGTCGGCATGAATGAGCAACTGGCCGTAATGGGTGAGTTGAGTCGCACCCTGGGAACGGAAGCCAGCAGCGCCTACGAGGGCTTCATGACCTCAGCTATCGAGGGCGGTAAAAAGCTGGGCCTCTCGTTCACGGATACGGCCGGGAAGATGCTCTCCATGCCGGATATTCTCACTAAGCTACAGGGGAAATACGGCCAGAGCCTGGAAGGGAATCTGAAAGCCCAGAAAGAGCTGGATGACGCCTTCGGTGATAGTTCGGCGGTGGTAAAGCAGCTTTATGGCAATGTGTCCGTGCTCCAGCGCAATATCACCGAGTTGGGCGGCGCGGACGGGCTTAAACGCACCCAAGAGGCGGCAGCAAAACTGGTTAAACCGATGGATCGGTTTATGGCCATTATCCGGGCTATTCAGATTGCCATCGGGTTAACGCTGGTTCCGGCGCTTAACCCTCTGCTGGACTGGGCCGCGCGGACAGGCCAGACCTTTGCCCGCTGGATGAGCTTATTCTCGAATATCGCCCGCGCGGTGGGCTGGGTGGCAATGGCAGTACTGGGGTTTGCTGCGGTGGGGGCGATCCTGAATATTATCATGGGGCTGTCTGCTTTCATCCTGACGGGCTGGGGAGCCGCGCTGAAACTGGTCAGTGGAGCGCTGACGGTGGTTCGTACGGCCGCGATGCTGACCGGTGCCGCCATTAACTTTATGAGCTGGCCGGTTTTGCTGGTTATCGGGGCCATCGCGCTGCTGGTCGCCGGGTGTTATCTGCTGGTTAAGCACTGGGACACGGTCAAAGCTGCTGTGATGGACACAGCCGCTTTTCAGGCTGTGGCGCAGGCTGTCAGCTGGCTGGCGAATCTCTTTGCCTCCGTGTGGGAATATATTTCAGCGGGCTGGAATAGTTTTATTGCGCTGCTGACGGGATTTTCGCCGCTCGACGCATTAAGCGGCATGGCGTCGGGAATAATGAAACTCTTTGACGGTATATGGCAGGCCATTAAAAAAAGTTTCAGCGCATCATGGAACTGGATTGTGGATAAATTGAACATGATCCCCGGTGTGAATATCAGCACCACCACGACAACGCCACCCGTGACAGAAAATAAACTTTCAACGGGTGGGCAATTGCGCAGCGTTGAGCCGGGCGGTATCAGCCGAACCATTAATAACAGCAATAATAATAAAGTGGATAAGCGTGGTAACAGCATCGGTACGGTGAATATTTATCCGCAGGAGCCATTTACACCGGGTAAATTGCAGGAGTGGCAGGAGATGGGATTATGAGTGATTTATTGTATATCGATCTGCTGATTACAAATGATGATTTTGTCCTGAATACCGGTAATGAGCCTGTTTTATGTAATAACCGCCAGAGTATCGGGCAGGACGTGATTCACAGCATTATTGAAAGCGGGCTGGCAACGGAATTAATTGCCGAACGTAGCCCGACACTGCGCGGCGATATTTTTACCCGCATGGAATTGTTGATTGAAGACGATGAACGGCTGATACCCGGCACGGTATCCATTACTGAAGAAACCCTGTCGCGCCTGTGGGTGACGGCAGATACCTATGATTTTGGGCCGCTGTCGCTGAGGGTGGATCTATGACGGAAAAACCGCAGGTGGATTTTGAAATCCTGGTCAATGAAAGCGGTATGCCCGCGACGGCCGATGAGGCCCGCAACCGGTTTAATACCATCGCCGCTGATGAAGGCATTATCACCAACACGTCGAAAATGTCACCGTTCTGGCGGCTGATCACGGCCATTGTCACTGCACCGGTGATGTGGCTGCGCGACGTGATGATCCATACCGTGCTGGCCAATATGTTCGTGGCGACGGCTTCCGGGCAGATGCTGCGTCTGCTGGCCTGGGCGGTCAATATCACGGTTAAACCGGCAACGGCCGCACAGGGTGTGATCCGCTTCTATAAAGCCTCACCGGCCGCAGCCGTCACGATTAAAGCCAAAACGCTGGTGCAGACCGAGCGTATCAACGGCACGGTATACCGCCTTGTGGTAACGGAAGATTTTACCCTCACCGCAGGCACCGCCAGTGCACTGGTACCGGTGAAAGCGGAGGGGACGGGCGGCGCGTATAACCTCGCGCCGGGATATTACCGGATTCTGCCGGTGGCGGTGTCAGGTATCAGCCATGTGGTGAGTGAAGAAAACTGGCTGACGGTGCCGGGAGCTGATGAAGAGAGCGACGATGAACTGCGTGAACGCTGCCGTAACCAGTTCAACCTGGTGGGTAATTACCACACCGATGCGGTTTACCGCTCCATGATTGCGGGCATTGCCGGGCTGAGTATTGACCGTATTTACTTTGAGCATGACGCCCCGCGCGGGCCAGGAACCGCTAACGCCTATTTGTTGCTGGACAGCGGCGTGATCTCCGATCCCTTTGTGGCGGCGGTGAATGACTACATCAACACGCAGGGTCACCACGGACATGGCGATGATATGCAGTGTTACGCTATGCCGGAAACATCCCACGATCTGGATGTTGTTCTGTACCTGCCTGACCCGGACAACATGCTGGCTGATGAACGCGATGCGCTGCTGTCGGGGGTGGAAAATCTGGTGCGCTGTGCGTTTCGGGAAAACACGGATTATGACGTGAAGAAGACGTGGCCGTATGGCCGGTTCTCCTTCTCTAATCTGGGCAGGGAGATCCACCGGACGTTTACGGCGGTGGATTCAGTCACCTTTTCCCTGCGGGATATCGTCAGCGATCTGAACGTCCCGCGTCTGACCAGCCTGACGGTGAGTATCGAACATGACTGATTTTGATAAAAAACTGGCCGGGTTAACGCTGCCGTCATGGATGAACAAAGGCGAGCCGCGCAAATTACTGAATACAGCCCGGCTCTACTGGAAGCTGGTCTGGGAGTGGATCACCTGGCCGGTTAACCAGTTCGACCCGCTGACCTGCTCGGAGTCGATTTTACGGCTGATGGCCTATGACAGGGATATTACCCGCTTCAACGGTGAGCCGCTGTACCTGTTCAGAAAGCGCGTGGCGTATGCCTTTGTGAACGCGGCGGATTCAGGCTCCATCGCCGGTTTTATTGCCATCTTTGAACGCCTGGGGATTGGCTACGTGGAGCTGCTGGAACGTCAGCCGGACATTGACTGGGATGTGATTATTGTTCGTGTTTCGGACAGCCAGATTGCGCAGAACGCAGATCTGATGATGCAGATTATCCGCCAGTACGGCCGTACCTGCCGCCGCTATCGCTTTGAGGTAATGAACACGCTTCAGCTGTATATCAACGCCGGGTGGAATGACGGGGAATTAGTCTGCTATTACGCCGGGGAATATATCGGCGGGGAAAAACGACTGGACGGGGAATATATTTGTTTTCCGGCCAGTGATGGAATCAATGATAACGCCATATTTGGCGCAAAACTGTAGGTATTATTTATGAGTCAGACGGTGATTACTTCCGCCTTTGAACAGCTGAAAGCCCAGGAAGCGGCCAACGGTGGCGTTGTCATTCTTGATGAATTTGTGTTTGCAAATATTCCAAATCTGGACATTACCAGTCCTGTTGATCGCGGTGAGGGGTTGCCGGACGCTGCGCTGATTGTGCATCGTCAGGCTGTGGGTAAAACCGGGATGGTGAATAACAACGCCGTGGTTTACTCCGTGGTGATGGGCGCGGATGTGGGTGACTTTGACTTCAACTGGGTGGGGCTGGTCAACAAAGATAATAACGTGGTGGCGATGATTGTTCATGCGCCCACGCAGAAGAAAATTAAAACGGCGACTGGCCAGCAGGGTAACGTTTTAACCCGTTCTTTTCTGATGGAGTATAACGGCGCGTCAGAGCAGACCCAGATTATCACCCCGGCAGATACCTGGCAGATTGATTTCACTGCCCGCCTGAACGGTGTTGATGAGCGTATCCGCTGTAAGAACATGGACATTTACGGTTCGGCCGCATTCATGGATGACAGTTTTCTGGTAGTAAAAGACACCGACAACTATCTGGTTAAAAAAGGCACGGCATACATTGCCGGTGTTCGTGGGGAACTGCTGTTTGATCAGAATCTTACTGTTGGTCAGCTACCGAGTAAAATCTGGGTGGATGTGTCCTGGAAGGGGACACTAACCAGTGTCTGGGCGTCGTCAGTGAAACTGACGGTTGCGGAGATGCTGGAAAACTACACAGAAAATGACGAAAAGCATTATGTTTTCGCTATTGCTGAAATCAATGTGGACGGGGGAGTGAGTGACCTCCGATTACCCGGTGTGAAATCAGGAATTGTTAACGAAATAAATAAAAAACAGCCGCTTGATGACACTCTCACATCACTGTCTGGTCTGGATGCCAGAAAGGATATGATCCCTTACTTTACCGGGGAAAAAAGCACCGGACTGACTGAATTAACGCCTGCCGGGAGGGGAATGCTCGGAAAAGAATCAGTGGAAGATATGGTGAGTTTTCTGGAGCTTGACCGTGTTGTACGTGCATCCATTCATCAATATATGACTGATGAAGATTTGGTTAAGATAAAAAGCCAGGCAGGGGCGGAGATTGATACCGATTATGCGCTGAAGAAAGCAATTAATGATGGCGTCACCGAGCTTTTTTATCCGCCAGTAGCTGGGGTTTATGTTCACGGAAATACACCTGTAACATTGCCATCCGGTTTTAATATGTATGGTGTCTGTAAACGTCCCTACGTAGTCGGTAATGATTCAGCATTTAACGGGTGCGGCACGGTTATCCGTAAGGCATCCGGAAAGGCATTTTTATTTTATATGACAGGTCGCCACACTTTTAGGCAGGTAAATTTTGACGGGCGTGAGCAAAGTGGCAGTCTGACATACGGTGTATCCAGTTCATCACAAATGAATGGCAGTCGTTTTATTGAGTGCGGTATTTATCGGTTTGGCGTGGGGCTTGGCTGGAGTAATTATATTGCAACGTTATATGTACAGGCGTGCAATATTTCCGGGAATGGAACGGGGGTGCGTAACCTGATAGATTCCCGTGTGATCGACTCTGTCATTAACGCGAATAAAACAAGAGGGGTATCATTACTCACCGGGGCGAATAATAATTCTTTCATAGGTGTAAGAAATGAATGGAACGGACAGGAAAATTATTATGCTTATAAATCTGTTGAAAATATTATTTCCGGTGAATTATGCGACCGCGCAGGATATGCGGCTATTGCAGCTTTAGAAGGGGGGAGCTGGGTTATTGATGGCACCGTTGTTCGCCGGTCGGGCGCAAATGTCACTGAGGGTGATAATAGCTCCTGTCATTTCATGGTCGTCGGTGACAAAAGTTCAATTACGATGAACGGAGTCGTGACAGGTACCGGGGCTGATGACGATGGCGGTGGGCTGAGATCACCTTCGTTTATCTTTTCCTCCACGGGAACGGGAAGTTCGAATGTCATTGCTGCGGGATGTAATTTCTTTGGGTTTGTAAAATCTTTACACAATGAAAAAAACACGCTTCTGAAAGTGATCCGTTCCTGTCTCGGGTGCCCTGATGAAGTTAATACGGGACTTTCGAAGTCAGTTAATGGACGAGGGTGTATTGACAGTCAGTCAGGTGTGCTGAGTTCTGGTGTTGGTAGCGTATTTTCAACAACGCTGGGGAATATATCACCTGGCCTGTACGGTGATCATATATTCAGAACATTACTGATTGAAGGGCGAGTGAACTCTACTGGTGCGAGTGTTTTATTTCGTGTTCCGTTGGTCTTTAAATATGAGTCAACATATGTTGATATGGTTATTATCGCAAGTGAAGCAAAGAATTATGGTTCGAGAATAGATATTGATGGTGGGTCTAACGGAGCCTCAGTGCAGATTAAATCTGACACAGAGGGAAAACAATTAAACGTGTCAGTCACCAGTATCGATGGGCTTGACCGGCATCTAACTGCAACACTGCTATGGGATTGAGCATGGATGAAGAAAAAATGTTGCCTCCTTTTGATAAATGGTTTTCTGAAATTGTTTCTCTGGCAAAAGAAAGTAATCTAAGGCCAGTTTATAAAGGGGCGTGGGTGGATTTTTTTGATAATGGAATGACACCATCTGAGGCAATATCTAATAATGCCGAGAGATTGCAGCCATTATCCTGATCACTCGCACAGTGATTTTTATCTGTACTGGCAGGCTACATGTGGAAATACAGTAAAATTCAGTTAAAAGAAACCATGCCGTTTGGAAGCTGTACTGTTTTGCCAGCGCACCCTTGGGTATATGGGCTTGGCCAGAAAACGGAGAACGGCACATATCTCAGCCCGGCGAATGCTGTTTCGTATCTGGCGCAGCAACTGGCTGATATCGGCGATATTTCCGATGTGGTGATATTCCTAATTACCGGCAGCAGCCATGATGATTTTATGCAGAATCTCGATGGACTGGTTGATGTTCTGCCGGTTCCCGCCATGACACAGGTTAAACGACTGGCGCAGTCGGCGGCAGAGCTGGCCACAGAGAGGATGCTGATCCCGTCACCTGCAATCGCGTCAGTTGCGGCCGTGCCGTTCTCCACACCGACAACACGCGCAGCGCTGAATGCGCAACGAATCGTGGAAGGGCAGATGCAGGCCGCATCCGGTTTTAGTCTGGCGGGGGCAAAGGCAGCGCTGGCCGACTTCATCCGGGAGAGAACCGGCATTCTTGACGAGGTGTCCAGCGGGCTGGGATCGCTGAAGGGGAAAAGCGCCCGTGCCTGGGCGTTCACCGCGCAGGGCGATATCACCACCACGCTGCGCAGCATGGTGAAAGATATTCCGGCCGTGTCGGCGGTGCATTGCGCTGCGGTGATGATGGTCGGGGAAAATCTGGCAGGACTCAGGGAGATGATACATGAACTCGATAGCGACACTGGCGCTTAACGGCGAAGGTATCCCGCTGAAAAATATGCGGGTCACGCTCACTATGCAGTTTCAGGATAAAGAGCAGTCCGGGCAGACCAGTTCCACTGCCAGGGCAGAGCAGGGAACGAAGGGCAAAGAGCTGCGCGTATCCGGCGAAGTACCGTTTAAAACCCCGGAGGTGCTGAAGCGCATCTTTGAGCTGGCCAGCGCCACCGGTGACGATGGCCAGCGGCAGAAATACCGGGTTGCGCACGATGCAGCCCGTGCAGTCGGATTCCGTGAAGCGACGTTTACCGGAAGCCTGGACGCGCCGCAGCAGGAAGGGCGCATGTCCTGGCTGGTCACGTTCACGCTGACCGAATTTATCAGCGTACCGGAAAAGCGGGAAGAGCGTGCGGCCGGAAAGGTCTCCGCACAGAAGCAAACGGCGGGTACAGGTGCCACGGGGAGCGGAACAGCCTCAGCCGGGGAAAGTGACGAGAAACTGACGTGGTTTGAGAGCAAGGTGCTTAAGCCCGTAAATGAAGCGCTGGGGTAATGCGTGAAACCAGTTCAACGAGTTTATTTATCAACGCAGCAGGTTCACTGCCCGGATATCGATCTGGTGCTGGAGCTGAACAGCTGCGGCCGGGGATTTATCACCGCACAGACGGATCAGGACTATACCGGCAAGCTGGTGCGGGTTGATGTGGGCTATACCGATCTGCTGCTTCGCTGGTTTACCGGGTACGTTGAGCGCTCCCAGCCTGCGGAAAACGGCTTCCAGCGCCTCTTCGTGCGCGAGCTGGCGGGCGTATTCGATAAGTTGTGGCCATGCTCCATGCAGCACCCGACACTGAAACAAATTGGCGGCTGGCTGGCAGAGCAGAGCGGCATCACCGTTCAGGTGCCGGATGCCACGTATGCGACTACGCCGATCCCCCATTTCACCCACAGCGGCACTGGTTTTCAGCTTCTGAATGTACTGGGGCAGGCATTCAGCGTGCCGGACTATATCTGGCATCCACTGCCGGACGGTGGATTATATCTGGGTGGTGCTGAAGGAGCCATGTTCGCCGGTCGGGAAGTGGAAATCCCGGCAGAATTTGCCCAAAGCACGGCGGGAGGCAACAGTATGACGCTGCCGGTGGTGCAGAGCCTGCGCCCCGGTGTGGAGATGAACGGCCAGCGGATCACCCGCGTTCATCTGCATAATGCGGATATGACCGTGACCTGGACGCCGCGCAACAAACAGACGGGCCAGCCGTTACAGAAAACCGCCTTTCAGCGCCAGATTGAAGCAGCTTACCCGGAGCTGGCCAACGGACTGCATACCCCAAGAATGGGGCGCGTCGTGGCGCATACCGAACCAGTCAGCAGCGGTAATTTTGCCGATCCGTTTCGCCCGCGCTACGCCGTGGATGTGCAACTGCTGGACGCGAACGGCAACCCGGACGGCAGCACGCCGGTGTATTCAGCCGTACCGCTGCCGGTGCCGATGGCGGGGCATGATTCCGGGCTGTTTCAGTTCCCGGCGCTGGGAACGCTGGTCGAAATCGGGTTCACCGGAGGGCGTCCGGATAAGCCTTTCATCCGTGGCAGTCATGCAGACGGTACAAGCCTGCCTGACCTGAAGTCGGGAGAGCAGCTGCAACAGCAACGCGAAGAGGTATCGCAGCGCGTCACCCAGGCCGGAGACTGGGAACGAAAAACCGATCAGAGTATCCGTGAAGACTCCATGTCCAGGGAAGTGACCGCCGATACGGAAAAACGCGAGCTGGTCACGCGGGAAACGATGGTGAAAGCCACTGACAAAACCACGGTGCTCGGCACGGCGCAAATGACGGCAGGGGCCATTCAGCAGATTGCGACCGGGGATTATGCTGTGGCCACAGGTCGAAATCGCCTGGCAACAATCAGCGGCGATGATGAAACGGAGGTTGCTGGCCAGCAGACCACAACCACTGGCAAAGGCCTGATAGAGAAGATTGGCGCGATACGCCGCAGCGTCGCCGCCGTGCAGCAGCAGATTGTTGCGCCGGTGGTCTGGATCGGCTCAGAACAAATAAATGTGACACAACTGATGCTGGACACGCTCGACGTGGTGAAAGAACTGGCCACACTCACTGCCAGACATGCCCACCCGGAGACCGGCCTGCCAACCAACGCCAGAGAGATTGAGGGGGTGGCGGCGAAGACCGATACACTTAACGAGAAATACTCCCCCATCATCGCTGAATAACCCCTCTTACTCAGCCCGCATAATGCGGGTTTTTTTGTACCCGCCACCAGACCGCGCCAGACGCCCCAGAATGCCACGAACACCCAATCCAACGCGGGCTGCGCCAGAAATAGATCACCGCAGCAGATGGCGGCACGCTGCGCCACAGCCTGGCAAAATAAATCTTTCCCGGACGAAATCGGCGCTACACCGCACCCGCCTGCGGTTTTTGGATCATAAAAATTTTTCAGTTTTATTTTTCTTCAAACCGCACCGCCAGACCGCGCCAGTGCTGGCGGCTTTGCGGAAAACCAGAACTGAAAAGATTGAAAAGAATTTCAGTGTTTTTCAGTTTACTATAGTGTTTGGTATCAATGCTATGCCTTTAATGTGTTGATATTATTTATTTTTTTTATTTTTTTTGGCCTCTGTTAAGCATTTTTAAAAAACCCATCTCCTAACTCCATATGGCTTTGAAAAACTACCGGAAACTGAAATGTATAAACAAACTGGATTTCAAATTGATTCATTATCTTATAATGTGGAGGACAGACAACGAGTGACTGATAGGAACAAACATGGATAGCTCTCTTACACTTACTGTTGCACAAAGTGAAGCTTGGCAACACGCAGCATTGATTTTAGCCAAAAAAATAGGAGTAGGATCCAAAAAATCCAATGCCGAGTTAAAAAGTTTATTATTAAATTTTGGGAGTATACAAAAGCTATATGATTATCACTTTTCAATGATACCACCCGATTCGGATATAGTTTCTAAGCTTGATAAGATATTTTCAAGTTTGAAAGTAAATTTTGGAGTGATTAATTGTTTAGACGATAATTATCCAGATTTACTTCAAGATATTTATGGTGCTCCACCTGTTTTGTATTATCGAGGTGATATTAATATATTGAAACTGCCTCGAAGCATTTCTTTTGTTGGTACAAGGAATCTTGATAATCCTGAACATATTACGCAAGGTTTAAATGCCTTGGAACGGCTTGTAAAAGCCGGTTTTCAGGTTATTGTCAGCGGACTTGCAAAAGGTTCGGATACGCTTGGCCATCAAACAGCAATAAAACTTGGAGCAAAAACGATAGCGGTTTTAGGTAACCCTATAAATATTGCCTATCCAGCTGAAAACAAAAAGCTTCAAGAATTGATTGCGAAAGAACATCTCGTTTTGAGTGAATATCCGGTTGGTATACTTTCTCAAGGCTCTTATTTTGCAAACAGAAATCTCACAACCGTTAGCCTTTCAAGAGAAGGTGTTGTGGTAGCAAGAGCTGGAGATAAAAGTGGAACTCAATATGCGATAAGAACATGTGTTGAACAAAACAAAACTGTTTATGCGTTAGAAAATAATATTCATGAACCAGAATATCAGTGGGTTCATAAGTATAAAAAATCGATTAAAGTTGTTAAGGATAGATAAAGGGAGTTTGCCATGAATTCAAGAGCTATAATCTTTGACTTAGATGATACAATCTTTGCTACAGAAGAATTTAAACCATACCTCCGAACCGAATTTGGACGAGAAACCATTCCTGGTCTTATTGAACGCGGTGAGATTGAAGTTAGAGAAAGGCATCAGGGCGTTGTGGAATATATCAATGAACTGATAAATAACGGGATTGCTATCTTTATATTCTCTGACTCTCCCTCGGCTTATTGTTTTGCTATTCTTGATAAAGGTGGTGTCAATGTAAGTCGAGATAATGTTTATTGTAGTCAACATAAACCTACAGTTGATGATAATAACATCTTTACTTCATATCAAGATATTTTGGTGGTTGGTGATAGTCCCAAAGATATATATTTTGCTCATTTAAGGGCTTTCCCCTCTATCTTGCTTGGAAGATTGAGCAAAAAATCCTGTGAATATTATAATCGCTGGACAAAGCCAAGTGCTATATGTACAAATCTGGATGAACTGAAATCTGCTGTTGATGACTACCTAAATGGACAGTTAGTTTTCCAGCAACATGATTTTAAAAAAAATTATGATACCGTCGATCCTGATGAGTGTGAATTAACAACAATACCATCAGAAAATATGGGGCATGCCTTTGAATATTGGCCAAATTCAGATGACTGGGATGACGTAGAAGATCGAAAAAAAGTATGGTTTGAAGTAAAGAGATCAATTAAAGTTGCAAAAGAATTAACTCCAAGCCAAATAGAAAGTAGTGAAAGAGTTGCATTTTACAATCGAAATAAAACTATCGGGTATGGAAAAGCTTTCAAAGCATTGATGTGGGTATCATTCCAGGAGTTTTTAAAATGGGCGAAAAAAGAGAAGCTAACTGGGAAAATATATTTGGTTCCTACACCACCCTCAGTTCCGATGGAATGTAATAAATCATTTCCGATGCTAATTTTGGCTGAGTGGTGGTCAAAGTATGCTTATTTTGCGCGGAAAAAGGGTGAGATAAACTTTATTCTTGAACATTTTTACATCGTTGAACGCTTTTGGCCAACGCCTCCAGCTCATATGTCAAATGGAAGGAGAGAGGTTAGGCCCCATCTTGAGACATTAGGTACTTATAAGAAAATCACAAAAAATGATGGAACGGCTGTAATAATTTTAGATGATATAGTTACCTCTGGAACTCAAATGAATGCTGTTGCAACACTACTAACCGAAGTTGGAATTTTTAAAAATGAGATTCCTTTTTACGGATACGCCTTTGCTCGAACAACACGTCCAGGTGCAGATGTCTCCGAATTGTTGAGGCTATTTAGCGCATCTGAAATTGCTGGATCATGAGTAACTATCCTACAGGCATTATGTCATGTTGCCCACTCCCACGCTTTGTCGAATGGACTCATGGTCGAGGAGGCTGCTTATTCTCCTCAACCAAACACAATGACTCTGTCGCCATTTCGTCGCCATTGGTGTTTGATGTTTGACATATGTTGTTGATTTTTATTCTTTTAATTTCAAGGCAACAAAAAACCCATCAACCTTGAACCTAAGTGGCGGGGTTGATGGGCTCCACAAAATGGGGACATCAAAGAAAAGCAGTGGCACTACTTATGACTGATGCCCGTAAGAAAAGTTCTGCCGATGTGCATTTTTTTCTCAAAAAATTACTGAAGCCCTGGCCAGATGATGACAATCAGCGTCCCGGCGAGAGTTAGCAGCACGTTGGCTATCGCGTAGGTCCCCGCATATCCCAGCGCCGGAATGTTGCTGCGTGCGGTGTCGCTGATAATCTCCATCGCCGGCGCGCAGGTTCGTGCTCCCATCATCGCGCCAAACAGCATTGCGCGGTTCATGCGCAGAACGTAGGCGCCGAACAGGAAGCAGATAACTACCGGCACCAGGCTGACCACCAGGCCCGCCGCCAGCATCTGTCCGCCGACGGCGCCGAGGCCGTGGCCAATCCCGGCGCCGGCGCTCAGGCCGACCCCGGCCATAAAGACCATCAGGCCGAACTCTTTCACCATATTCAGCGCCCCCTGCGGGATGTAGCCGAAAGTCGGGTGGTTGGCCCGCAGGAAGCCAAGCATGATCCCGGCGAACAAGAGCCCCGCGGCGTTGCCGATCCCGAAGCTGAACGAGCTGAACTGGAAGGTGATCATCCCGATCATCAGGCCGACGATGAAAAAGGCGCAGAAGGCGAGCAGGTCGGTGACCTGACTGTGAATGGAGATAAAGCCGATGCGGTCGGCCACGGTTTTTACCCGTCGCGCGTCGCCGCTGACCTGCAGAACGTCGCCTTTGTTGAGCACCACGTTATCGTCAATCGGCATCTCAATCTGGCTGCGGATCACGCGGTTTAAGAAACAGCCGTGATCGGTCAGCTTCAGCTGGGCGAGACGACGGCCCACCGCATTGTGGTTTTTCACCACAATCTCTTCGGTGACGATGCGCATATCCAGCAGGTCGCGGTCGAAGACCTCCTTGCCGTTGCGAAAGCTGGGGTCGAGTCGGGCGTGGGCGTCCGGATAGCCCACCAGCGCTATATCATCCCCTTTCTGCAGCACCGCATCGCCGTCCGGGTTGGCCAGAATGCCGTTACGCCGAATACGTTCGATATAGCAGCCGGTCTGACGGTAGATGCCCAGCTCGCGCAGATTTTTACCGTCCGCCCAGGCCACCAGCTCCGGGCCAACGCGATAGGCGCGGATCACCGGCAGATAGACCTTACGCTTGGAGTCAGTATCCAGCCCGCGCTCGCGGGCAATCTGCTGGGCGCTGGTTTGCAGATCCTGATGCTGCAGCTTGGGCATATAGCGCGCGCCGACGATCAGGCTCACCAGGCCAACCAGGTAGGTCAGGGCGTAGCCGAGGCTCAGATGATCGAGCGAAAGCGCCAGCTGGTCGGCGGGCAGACCGAAGTGGCGCAGCGTGTCGCCAGCGCCCACCAGCACCGGCGTGGAGGTCATGGCGCCGGCGAGCATCCCGGCGGTCAGACCGATATCCCAGCCGAACAGTTTACCCAGCCCTAAGGCCAGCAGCATCGCGCTGCCGACCATCACCAGGGCGAGCATCAAATAGTTTTTCCCGTCGCGGAAAAAAATAGAAAAAAAGTTGGGGCCGGCTTCGACGCCGACGCAAAAAATAAACAACATAAAGCCCAGATTCAGCGCATCAGTGTTAATACTGAAATGCTGCTGGCCTAATAATAAGGAAACCACTAAAACGCCAATGGAATTACCAAGTTGTACTGACCCGAGGCGCAGTTTCCCGAGACAAAGACCGAGTGCAAGGACAACGAATAATAACAGGATGTAATTCCCGTTTAACAAATCTGCGACGTTTATATTCACGAAAACCAACTTCTCATTTACTAGTAAGTTGTTGAAGGAAATGGTTATTTGGTCTAAGGTTGCTCCAGTGTTCGCGTTGTCCCGAACCCTATTCTGGCATCCCGTTATAACCGGCAAAAATATAGTCGATAGTTTAATCCTTCCTGGATGCTGCGGCTAGTCACAATCGTATTTACTCCGGCGGGAGCCTTTATTGGCATGGATTGCCAGAATGCTTTATCTGACTGGGCTAATTGGAAGTGGGTTAGAGGCAGAATCAGGAGGATGTTGTGAAAGCTGAGCGTGCCTGGACGGGTGCCGTCTGCGGATTTTTTCTGTTTGTCGTGGTCTGTTTATCGCTGTTACTACATATGAAAGGCACCTTTCGGGCTGGCGGTAACCCAGAGCTCGGGCTGCTGCTTTTTTTGCTGCCCGGCGCGCTGGCGAGCTCTCTCTCTCCGGGACGACGCGTGATACAGCCGCTGGTTGGCGCAATTCTGGCGGCGCCGGTTTGCCTGGCGGTGATGCGGATTTTCTTTGTTACTCAGAGGACGTTCTGGCAGGAGCTGGCGTGGCTGTTTAGCGCGGTATTCTGGTGCGCGCTCGGCGCGCTGTGCTTTATGTTTATCTGCGCCTGGCTCGATACCAGACGCAGCAACTCATCGGAGCATTAAACCGTCTCAGGCAAACAGGCCGAGGTTCTCTTTAGCCCAGGCTTCAAAGTCTGTGCAGCCGCCGATGTGCTTCTGATCGACGAAAATCTGCGGCACGGTTTCAACCGGTTTACCTACGGTCTTTTCCAGATCGCTTTTGCTGATGCCCTCAGCGTGAATATCAACGTAGCGGTAGTTAAAATCGTCGCGCTCGTTGGTCAGTTTTTCAGCCAGCTCTTTGGCACGGACGCAATAGGGGCAACCTGGACGACCAAAAATTACGGTAAACATTATTTCTCTCCTTAAATCTCAGCCGGATGGCGAATGACCCCTATGATGCCGCGTTCTGCCGGCGAGTAAAAGAAGGTTCTGCCTTTTGCTTCGATGGTTTAAGGCTATGTTTGATAAATGACTTTGCTTTTAAACCGTTATACTAACCTCGTTGCGCGACGATTTTTTGCTTCGCCGCGCTAAGCCCACGGACTGGAGGAGAGCGATGCGTTCGCCCGCTGTGTTACCCAAAAGCGTTCTGGTGATAGAGATCGTCGGCATCGTACTGCTGACGCTGGCCTGGCTCTCGCTTAATCAGTACCTGCAGCTGCCGGCGCCTTTTGCCAGCCCAACCGCCGCGCTAATAATGATCTTTGCCGGCGTCCTGCTGATGATCCCGGCCGCCATCGCGCTGGTGTGGCGGATGGCGAAGATCGTTGCTCCCCAGCTAACCGAAAGCAAAAAAACACCTTCTTCATTGTCAGACAGAGAAAAACGAGATGACGCCGACCATTGAGCTGCTGCGTAGCCACCGCTCCATTCGCCACTTTACCGACGCACCCGTCAGCGACGAACAGCGCGCGGCAATTATTGCCAGCGCGCAGGGAGCCTCCAGCTCCAGCTTTTTACAGTGTACTTCGATTATCCGTATTACCGATCCGCGCCTGCGCGAGCAGCTGGCGGCGATGAGCGGCGGCCAGCAGCACGTGGTGCAGGCGGCGGAGTTTTGGCTATTCTGCGCCGACTTTAACCGCCTGCTGCAGATTTGCCCGGACGCCCAGCTGGGCCTCGCGGAGCAGCTTCTGCTTGGCGCCGTCGATACCGCGATGCTGGCGCAGAACGCGCTGGTGGCCGCAGAGTCGCTGGGCCTTGGCGGGGTCTATATCGGCGGCATTCGCAACAGCATCGAGGCGGTGACCGAGCTGCTGAACCTGCCGCAGCACGTCCTGCCGCTGTTTGGCATGTGTCTCGGCTGGCCGGCCGATAATCCGGACGTCAAGCCGCGCATGCCGGCGGCGATGCTGGTCCACGAAAACGGCTATCAGCCGGTCGATGACGAGGTGCTGGCCCAGTATGATGAGCAGCTGGCGCAGTACTATCTGTCGCGCAGCAGCAACGCGCGCCGGGATACCTGGAGCGACCATATCCGCCGCACCATCATTAAAGAAAGCCGCCCGTTTATTCTCGACTATCTGCATAAGCAGGGCTGGGCAACGCGCTGATTGCGTGTAAACTGCAGCCGGACTGGCATCCGGGGGTTGCGCCAGGCCAGCGCGAATGTTGAGACTTATCAGCTATCAACGGCCCGTCTGAACGGGCCTTTTTGCCGAGGTGCAGGGTGAAAATTGCCATATTATCCCGGGACGGGACGCTCTATTCATGTCGCCGCCTGACCGAAGCCGCGAACAAATGCGGCCACCAGGTGGAAATCCTCGATCCGCTCTCCTGCTATATGAACGTCAGCCCGGTGGCCTCATCGATTCACTATAAAGGCCGCCAGCTGCCGCATTTCGATGCGGTGATCCCGCGCATCGGCTCGGCCATTACCTATTACGGCACCGCCGCGCTGCGCCAGTTCGAGCTGCTGGGCAGCTATCCACTGAATGAATCCGTCGCCATTACCCGCGCGCGCGACAAGCTGCGCTCGCTGCAGCTGCTGGCGCGTCAGGGGATCGACCTGCCGCTGACCGGTATTGCCCACTCCCCGGACGACACCAGCGACCTGATCGCCATGGTCGGCGGCGCGCCGCTGGTGGTCAAGCTGGTCGAGGGCACGCAGGGGATCGGCGTGGTGCTGGCAGAGACCCGCCAGGCGGCGGAGAGCGTGATTGACGCCTTCCGCGTGCTCAACGCCCATATTCTGGTGCAGGAGTATATCGCCGAAGCGAAAGGGCGGGATATTCGCTGCCTGGTGGTGGGGGACGAAGTCGTGGCAGCCATTGAGCGGCGGGCGAAAGAGGGCGATTTCCGCTCCAATCTGCACCGCGGCGGCGTCGCTACGGTGGCAACGATTAGCGAGCAGGAGAGAGCGATCGCCATCAAGGCGGCAAAAACGCTCGGTCTGGACGTTGCCGGGGTCGATATCCTGCGCGCCAACCGCGGGCCGCTGGTGATGGAGGTTAACGCCTCGCCGGGCCTTGAGGGAATTGAAACCACCACCGGGGTTGATATCGCCGGGCACATGATTGCCTGGATTGAGCGCCAGGCGACGCCAGAATTCTGCCTGAAAATGGGCGGATAGCGCGCATTGATGACACTTTCATGGTATGCGCCGCGTTTTTTGCGTAAGCTATGACGTCGTTTTTCCACAGCAAGAGGTTACAGGTCATATGGATTCTCTGGTCGTTCCGGGTCTGGATACGTTACGTCACTGGCTCGACGAATTAGGCATCAGCTTTTTTGAGTGTGATTCCTGCCAGGCTTTGCACCTGCCGCACATGCAGAACTTCGACGGCATTTTTGACGCCAAGCTCGATCTGGTGGATAACGTGGTGCTCTTTTCCGCGCTGGCGGAGGTGAAGCCGTCCGCGCTGCTGCCGCTGTCGGCTGATCTCTCGGCGATTAACGCCAGCTCGCTGACCGCCAAAGCCTTCCTCGATATCCAGGACGACAATCTGCCCAAGCTGGTGGTTTGTCAGGCGCTGCCGGTGGGTGTCGGCATTACCCTCGAGCAGTTCGGCTGGTTCTTCCGCCAGGGCGAAGAGCAGATCTCGATGGTTATCCTCGAAGCCGCGGCCAACCAGCTGCTGTATAAGGCCGATGAGGAAGAGGATCTCGCGGTGCAGGAGGTTCAGCACCATTTTCTTCACTAGCCTCGCCGGTGAATAGCGCAGCCACTGCCAGAGCGGCTGCGTATTACACGCTTTTATTCTGCTATTAACCCGCCGTTAAAGAATTATTCACCGCCATTCTGCCGCTTTCGGCTTATCACATAGACCCATATTGCATAAAAAATTGATAAAAGCCGTTATTTTACCTGGGCTATAGCCTCTTATTCTGGCTACAGTTATTCTGACGCTGCTTCCAGTTGCGGGCAACCATTCCGGGAGAGGTCCTCTCTCCTTTTCTTAGACAATGAAAAAATATGCATGATTTTTGCATGCGGATAATTGCGTATATTAAGTCCGTGGTTAACGGGCATTGAGAAGGAATAAGAGATATGACCGCCTTTGGTAAAAAATGGTTAACAGGCTTGGTTACCGGCGCGCTGATGGCCGTCTCTGCCGGTTCGCTCGCCGCTGAACAGAAAACCCTGCACGTTTATAACTGGTCTGACTATATTGCCCCGGACACGGTGGCCGATTTTGAAAAAGAGACCGGGATTAAAGTGGTGTACGACGTTTTTGATTCCAACGAAGTGCTGGAAGGCAAACTGATGGCGGGCAGCACCGGCTTTGACCTGGTGGTACCCTCAGCCAGCTTCCTCGAGCGCCAGCTGGCGGCGGGGGTGTTCCAGCCGCTGGATAAAAGCAAGCTGCCCAACTGGAAAAACCTCGACCCGGAAGTCTTAAAGCTGGTCGCTAAGCACGACCCGGAAAATAAATACGCGATGCCGTATCTGTGGGCCACCACCGGGATTGGCTATAACGTCGATAAAGTGAAGGCCGCGCTGGGTAAAGACGCGCCGCTGGATAGCTGGGATCTGGTGCTGAAGCCGGAAAACCTCGAAAAACTGAAAAGCTGCGGCGTCTCCTTCCTTGACGCACCGGAAGAGATTTTTGCCACCGTGCTTAACTACCTCGGCAAAGACCCGAACAGCATGAAGGCCGATGACTATACCGGTCCGGCGACCGACCTGCTGCTCAAGCTGCGGCCGAACATCCGCTACTTCCACTCCTCGCAGTATATTAACGACCTGGCCAACGGCGATATCTGCGTCGCGATCGGCTGGGCGGGCGACGTATGGCAGGCCGCAAACCGCGCCAAAGAGGCGAAAAATGGCGTCAACGTCTCCTACTTTATTCCGAAAGAGGGGGCGATGGCGTTCTTTGACGTCTTTGCGATGCCGGCAGATGCTAAGAATAAAGATGAAGCCTATCAGTTCCTTAACTATCTGATGCGCCCTGAAGTTATCGCTAAGATTAGCGATCAGGTGTACTACGCCAACGGCAACAAGGCCTCTACGCCGCTGGTCAGCGAAGCCATCCGCAGCAATCCGGCAATTTATCCGCCGGCCGACGTGTTCGCCAAGCTGTTCACCCTGAAGGTTCAGGAGCCGAAAATTGACCGCGTGCGCACCCGCGCGTGGACCAAGGTAAAAAGCGGGAAATAAAACCTGATGGCCCGGTTCGCCGGGCCTGAAAAGGGTATAAATAGCCGGAGTATTGCAGTATGCCCGGCTAAAAAAACGCACCAGGATGGTGCGACTGCACGATAAAGAATGATGTATGGCAACCGGGCCATACGGTGGTGAGTTTTTGCCGGAGAGCGCTTAAGTGAATGACCTAATTTCCCGCCCACAAATGAAAGCCCCGAAAGCGCTGACCCCGCTGCTGGAAATCCGTAACCTGACCAAATCGTTCGATGGTCAGCACGCCGTCGATGACGTCAATCTCACGATTTATAAAGGCGAAATCTTCGCCCTGCTGGGCGCGTCCGGCTGCGGGAAATCAACGCTGCTGCGCATGCTGGCGGGCTTTGAGCAGCCGACAGCCGGACAGATTATGCTCGATGGCGTCGACCTGTCGCGCGTCCCGCCGTACCAGCGGCCTATCAACATGATGTTTCAGTCTTACGCGCTGTTCCCCCATATGACGGTGGAGCAGAACATCGCCTTTGGCCTGAAGCAGGACAAGCTGCCGAAAGCCGAAATCGCCAGCCGGGTACAGGAGATGCTGGCGCTGGTGCATATGCAGGAGTTTGCCAAACGCAAGCCGCACCAGCTTTCCGGCGGCCAGCGTCAGCGCGTGGCCCTGGCGCGCAGCCTGGCAAAAAGGCCGAAGCTGCTGCTGCTCGACGAACCGATGGGCGCGCTGGATAAAAAGCTGCGTGACCGAATGCAGCTGGAGGTGGTGGACATCCTCGAGCGCGTGGGGGCGACCTGCGTCATGGTGACCCACGATCAGGAAGAGGCGATGACCATGGCGGGGCGCATTGCGATCATGAATCGCGGCAAGTTCGTGCAAATCGGCGAACCGGAGGAGATCTACGAGCACCCGACGACCCGCTATAGCGCGGAGTTTATCGGCTCGGTCAACGTCTTCGAAGGGCTGGTGCAGGAGCGGCTGGAGGATGGTCTGGTCCTGAACTCGCCGGGGCTGGTGCATCCGCTCAAGGTTGACCCCGATGCTTCCGTCGTCGACAACGTGCCGGTGTGGGTCGCCCTGCGTCCGGAGAAAATCATGCTCTGCGACGAGCCGCCGGCGGACGGCTATAACTTTGCCGTCGGGGAAGTTATCTACATTGCCTACCTCGGCGATCTGTCTATCTACCACGTGCGCCTGAAAAGCGGGCAGATGCTCAGCGCCCAGTTGCAGAACGAACATCGTCATCGCAAAGGCTCGCCAACCTGGGGTGATGAAGTCCGTTTATGCTGGGACGCGGACAGCTGCGTTGTTCTGACGGTGTAAGGAGAGGGCGATGAGTACATTAGAACCACCGGCAGGGGCGAAAAAGCCGGGCGGCACAACGCCGTGGCTAACGCGCCTGCAAATGGCCCACGGCCGCAAGCTGGTGATTGCGCTGCCGTATCTGTGGATGACGCTGCTGTTTCTGCTGCCGTTCCTGATCGTCTTTAAAATCAGCCTCGCGGAGATGGCGCGGGCTATTCCGCCCTATACCGATCTGCTGGAGTGGGCCGACGGTCAGCTGACGATTACCCTTAATCTGGCGAACTTCCTGCAGCTCACCGACGATCCGCTCTACTTTGAGGCCTATTTGCAGTCGCTGCAGGTGGCCGGGATCTCCACCTTCTGCTGCCTGCTGCTGGGCTACCCGCTGGCGTGGGCGGTGGCGCACAGCAAGCCCTCAACGCGCAATATCCTGCTGCTGCTGGTGATCCTGCCGTCGTGGACCTCGTTCTTAATCCGCGTATACGCGTGGATGGGGCTGCTGAAAAGCAACGGCGTGCTGAATAACTTTCTGCTGTGGCTGGGGGTTATTGACCAGCCGCTGGAGATCCTGCACACCAACCTGGCGGTCTATATCGGCATCGTTTACGCCTACCTGCCGTTTATGGTGCTGCCTATTTATACCGCGCTCACGCGCATCGACTACTCGCTGGTGGAGGCCTCGCTGGATCTGGGCGCTCGCCCGCTGAAAACCTTCTTCCAGGTGATCGTACCGTTAACCAAGGGCGGAATTATCGCCGGCTCGATGCTGGTCTTCATTCCGGCCGTGGGCGAGTTCGTTATCCCTGAGCTGCTCGGCGGCCCGGACAGCATCATGATCGGCCGCGTGCTGTGGCAGGAGTTCTTTAACAACCGCGACTGGCCGGTCGCGTCGGCGGTGGCCATCGTGATGCTGCTGCTGCTGATCGTACCGATTATGTGGTTCCACAAGCATCAGCAAAAACAGATAGGGGAACACGGATGAATGATTTGCCGGTAGTGCGTTCGCCGTGGCGAATATTAATCCTCGTGATTGGGTTTACCTTCCTGTATGCGCCGATGCTGATGCTGGTTATCTACTCGTTTAACAGCTCGAAGCTGGTGACGGTGTGGGCCGGCTGGTCAACGCGTTGGTACAGCGAGCTGTTCCACGACGATGCGATGATGAGCGCCGTGGGTCTGAGCCTGACTATCGCCACCTGCGCGGCGACGGCGGCGGCGATCCTCGGCACTATCGCCGCGGTGGTGCTGGTGCGCTTTGGCCGCTTTCGCGGATCGAGCGGCTTTGCGTTTATGATCACCGCGCCGCTGGTGATGCCGGACGTGATCACCGGGCTGTCGCTGCTGCTGCTTTTCGTCGCGCTGGGACACGCGATTGGCTGGCCGTCGGATCGCGGTATGCTGACCATCTGGCTGGCGCACGTGACCTTCTGTACCGCCTACGTCGCGGTGGTGATTTCGTCGCGGCTGCGCGAGCTGGATCACTCCATCGAGGAGGCGGCGATGGATCTGGGCGCCGCGCCGCTGAAGGTATTTTTCATCATCACGCTGCCGATGATCATGCCGGCGGTGATTTCCGGCTGGCTGCTGGCATTCACCCTGTCGCTGGACGATCTGGTGATTGCCAGCTTTGTTTCCGGTCCTGGCGCCACCACGCTGCCGATGCTGGTTTTCTCCAGCGTGCGCATGGGCGTCAATCCGGAAATCAACGCCCTGGCGACGCTTATCCTCGGCGTGGTCGGGATTGTTGGTTTTATCGCCTGGTATTTGATGGCCCGCGCAGAAAAGCAGCGAGTACGCGATATCCAGCGTGCAAGACGCGGCTGAAGCCCCTAAAATCGATAGCAAGACCTGGTGCCGGCGTCGCGATTGTGCGACGCCGTTTTCATGGAAGACTTAACCGTTGGGATTGTTTACTAAAGCTCGCTCATCTCATGCTCGCCTGAACGTCCCTGCGCTGGTGCAGGTGGCGGCGTTCGCCATTATTTTAATCCGCGCTCTCGACCTGCTGATGATCCTCAATCAGCTTGGCGTGCGGGGGATGAGTGAGTTTATCCACCGCAGCGTGCAGACGTGGCCCCTGACGCTGGTTTTCTTCTCAAGCCTGCTGCTGGTGTTTATTGAAATCTGGTGCGCGTTTTCCCTGGTCAAAGGGCAGAACCGGGCGCGCTGGATTTACCTGCTGACGCAGATTATCGTCAGCGGCTATCTGTGGGCCGCCTCGCTGGGCTACGGCTACCCTGAACTGTTCAGCATTGCCGGCGAATCGAAGCGGGAAATTTTCCGTTCGCTGGTGATGCAGAAGCTGCCGGACCTGCTGGTGCTGGCGCTGCTGTTTATCCCGGCATCGTGCCGACGCTTTTTCCAACTGCAATAACGGTGATACAATCCCCGCCCCTGATTTTTTGAAGGTCTTTTTATGCACTGCGCACTCTATGACGCGGGCCGCTGCCGCTCCTGTCAGTGGCTGGAACTGCCGCCAGAACAACAGCTCGCCGATAAAATGGCCGATCTGCGGTCGCTGCTGGCAGAACGCCCGGTAGCGACGTGGTGCGAACCGGTCTCCGGTCCGGAAGCCGGCTTTCGCAATAAGGCCAAAATGGTGGTCAGCGGCAGCGTTGAGCGCCCGCTGCTCGGCATGCTGCACCGTGACGGCAACCCTGAAGACCTCACCGATTGTCCGCTCTACCCGGCAAGCTTTGCGCCGGTCTTCGCCCTGCTGAAGCCGTTTATCGCCCGCGCCGGCCTCACGCCCTATCAGGTGGCCCGCCGACGCGGAGAGCTGAAGTATCTGCTGCTCACCGAAAGCCGCCTCGACGGCGGCATGATGCTGCGCTTTGTGCTGCGCTCTGAGGCGAAGATCGCCCAGCTGCGCGCCGCGCTGCCGTGGCTGCAGGCGCAGCTGCCGCAGCTGAAGGTGATTACCGCCAATATTCAGCCGGTGCATATGGCGATTATGGAAGGGGAGCAGGAGATTTTCCTCACCTCGCAGCAGGCGCTGGCGGAGCGCTTCAACGACGTACCGCTGTGGATCCGCCCGCAAAGCTTCTTTCAAACCAACCCCGAAGTTGCCAGCCGGCTGTACGCCACCGCCCGGGACTGGGTGCGCCAGCTGCCGGTAGACCATATGTGGGATCTGTTCTGCGGCGTCGGCGGTTTTGGCCTGCACTGCGCCACCCCGCAGATGCGGCTGACCGGCATTGAGATTGCGCCAGAGGCCATCGCCTGCGCGCGGCAGTCCGCCGCCGAGCTTGGCCTCAGCAACCTCCGCTTCCAGGCGCTGGACTCCACCCGTTTTGCTACCGGCGAGGGCGAAGTTCCGCAGCTGGTGCTGGTTAACCCGCCGCGCCGTGGGATTGGCAGCGAGCTGTGCGACTATTTAAGCCGCATGGCTCCGCCCTATATCATCTACTCCAGCTGCAACGCCCGCACGATGGCGAAAGATATCGCTCAGCTGACGGGCTATCGTACCGAGCGGGTACAGCTGTTCGATATGTTCCCCCACACCGCGCACTATGAGGTGCTGACGCTGCTGGTCCGCGAAGTTTAAACAAAATGTGAACTCTTCTGCCGGCCAAAATCGGGTAAGCTTTGCTAATAAGAGCATGATATTAGCGGAGCGACACCGGTGGCGAAGAAAATCCTGTTAGTTGAAGATGACGATGATATTGCCGCCCTGCTGCGCCTGAATTTGCAGGACGAGGGGTATCAGATTGTCCACGTAGCGGACGGCGCAGAGGCCCTGAGGCTGCTGGAAAAAAGCCCCTGGGATGCGGTGATCCTTGACCTGATGCTGCCGAACGTTGACGGCCTGGAGATCTGCCGGCGCATCCGCCAGATGACCCGCTATCTGCCGGTGATCATCATCAGCGCCCGATCCAGCGAAACCCAGCGCGTGCAGGGGCTGGAGATGGGGGCGGATGATTATCTGGCCAAACCCTTCTCCGTTCTGGAGCTTATCGCCCGCGTCAAAGCGGTGTTCCGCCGCCAGGAGGCGATGGGGCTAAATCTGCTGATGGATGCCGGGCGCATCGCCTGCCACGGCCTCAATATCGACCCGCTGTCGCGCGAAGTCAGACTGCGCGGCGAGCCGGTTGATTTGACCCCGCGCGAGTTCGATCTGCTGTACTACTTCGCCCGCCATCCGGGAGAGGTCTTCTCTCGCCTCTCCCTGCTCGACAGCGTCTGGGGCTACCAGCACGAAGGCTACGAGCATACGGTTAATACCCATATCAACCGCCTGCGCAGCAAAATCGAGCACGAGCCGACGGAGCCTGAAATTATCCTCACCGTGTGGGGAAAGGGCTATAAGTTTGCCGTGGAGCGCAAGGAGGTGGGGCAATGATGCGCCGTCTCAGCCTGAGCCAGCGCCTGGCGCTGGTCTTCACCTCGCTGCTGCTGCTGTGCGCGGCGGCGGTGTGCCTCGTTCAGCTCTATACCAGCGCGCAGTACGGTAACGCGATGGTGCAGCGTCTTTCCGCCGGGCTGGCGCAGCAAATTGTCGCCCGCGAGCCGCTGCTGGATGCGCAGGGGCAGGTCGATCGTCAGGCGCTGAAGCCGCTGTTCGATCGGCTGATGGTGTTTAACCCTAGCGTTGAGCTCTATCTGGTTTCTCCCGACGGCGAGCTGTTAGCCGATGCCGCGCCGCCGGGCCATATCAAACGCCAGCGCATCGATCTGGCGCCGGTGCAGGCGTTCCTCTCCGGCGCCGCGTGGCCGGTGTACGGCGACGATCCCCGCAGCCTCGGGCAGCAGAAAGTCTTTAGCGTTGCGCCGCTGCACCAGGAGGGTCAGCTGCGCGGCTATCTCTATATTATTCTGCAGGGCGAAACTTTTAACGAACTGGCGGCCACCGCCTGGCAGAAGACGCTGTGGAGCCTGCTGCTGTGGACGCTGCTGCTGGTGGCGCTGTTTGGCCTGCTGGCGGGCGGGCTGGCGTGGTTCTGGGTCACGCGCCCGGTGCGTCAGCTGACCGCCCAGGTGGCGATCTCCGGCCCGGACAGCATGGTGGCGATCAAAGCGCTGGCGGCCCAGGCGCCCGACCCGCATCCCGGGAATGAGGTGGCGATCCTGCATAATCGCTTTATTGAGCTGGCCCGCCAGATTGCCGACCAGTGGGATCGTCTGGCTGATAGCGACCGCCAGCGGCGCGAGTTTATCGCCAATATCTCCCACGATCTGCGCACGCCGCTGACCTCGCTGCTGGGCTATCTGGAGACGCTGACGCTGAAGGCCGACCGGCTCAACGCCGAGGATCGCCAGCAGTATCTGAATATCGCGCTGCGCCAGGGCAATAAGGTTCGCCATCTGTCGCAGCAGCTGTTTGAGCTGGCCCGGCTCGAACACGGCGGCATCAAACCGCAGCCGGAGAAATTTATCTTCGCCGAGCTGGTTCAGGACGTCGCGCAGAAATTCGATTTGGCGATTGCGACCCGCGGCATCGGCTTACAGCTGTCGCTGGCCGAGGGATTGCCGCCGGTGGTGGCCGATTTATCGATGATGGAGCGGGTGCTGACCAATTTGCTCGATAACGCCATTCGCCACACCCCGCAAGGAGGAGTGATTCGCCTGACGGCGCGCCAGCAGGCGTCGCAGATAGTGGTTGAGGTGGCGGACAGCGGCCCCGGCGTCGCCAGCGAGCTGCGGGCAACCCTCTTTGAACGACCTTCGGTACTTGAACCTGGCCAGCGCCGGGAGTCTGCGGGGGGATTGGGGCTGATGATCGTGCGCCGCATGCTGCAGCTGCACGGGGGTGATATTCGCCTGCAGGAGGCGGCGGCAGGGGCCAGCTTCCGCTTTACCCTGCCGCTGTAAGGTTTTCCCGGCCGCGCCGTGCTGGCTGGGCGCCCGCCTCAGGCACTCACGCCCGGGGTCGGGAAGGGCCTGCGCTTACTCAGGGAACCACTGGCTGCTGATTTTCTGATAGGTGCCGTCCGCTTTAATCGCTTTCAGGGCCCCGTTCAGCTTCTCCAGCAGCGCTTTGTTATCCGGACGAACCGCGATCCCAAGGCCGGTACCGAAGTACTGCGCATCAGTTACTTTCGGCGTGGCGACGCCGAGCTGCGGGTTGGTTTTCAGCCACTCGTTAACCACCGCGGTGTCGCCAAATACGCCATCAATACGGCCGTTTTTCAGGTCGATAAACGCATTCTGGTAGCTGTCATAGGCGACGGTTTTCACTTCAGGATGCTTATCCTGCAGGTATTTCTGATGAGTGGTGCCGTTTTCCATGCCGATACGTTTGCCTTTCAGATCGGCAAAGGTGTGGAAGGCGTCTTTCCTGGCGATAACCAGCGCGGAGTTAGCGTAGTACGGGTCGGTAAACGACACCTGCTTGCTGCGCTCCGGGGTAATGTCCATGCCGGAAATCACCGCATCATATTTTTTAAATTTTAGCGCCGGGATCAGGCTGTCGAAGGCATGGTTGGTAAAAGTACACTCCGCCTGCATCTGTTTGCACAGCGCTTTCGCCAGGTCGAGATCGAAGCCAACGATCTGATTATTGGCATCCATGGATTCAAACGGTGGATAGGTAGCGGAAACGCCAAAGCTGATTTTTTCTGCGCCAACGGCGCCAAAAGCGAAAGTGGAAAGCAGTGCAGCCAGAACTAACTTTTTCATCGTCGAACTCCCGTCGGTCAATCTTATGATGTCGTGCCGTGCTTGCGGCCGGGTTTCACAATGCCATTAAATGAATTTATATTCAATAAAGATGTATAAGTATTTTTTATTTATATAAAAAAAGCGGGTAATTCATCAGGATTACCCGCCTTTCTATTTACTAATTATGCATTTCAGAACGTTAGCTTCGACGCTCAAATGCCAGCGCCCTGTGCTCCACCAGACGCATGAGCAGCGTCAGCAGGCCGTTGACGATCAGGTACACGATACCGGCCGCGCCGAAGACCATAACGTCGTAGGTTCGTCCGTACAGCAGCTGGCTGTGGCCCATCACCTCCATCAGCGTAATGGTATAAGCCAGGGAGGTACTCTTGAAGACCAGCACCACCTCGTTGGAGTAGGAGGAGAGGGCGCGCTTAAAGGCGTACGGCAGCAGGATCGCCAGCGTGTCCTTCTTGCTCATCCCCAGCGCGCCGCAGGATTGCCACTGGCCCTCAGGAATGGCGCGGATCGCGCCATAAAAGAGCTGGGTGGTATAGGCGGCGCTGTTGAGCGACAGGGCAATCAGGGCGCACAGCCACGGCTCAGAAATCAGATGCCACAGCACCGGGTACTCCTGCAGTGACGGAAACTGCCCCGGGCCGTAGTAAATCAGGAAGATCTGCACCAGCAGCGGCGTACCGGTAAAGAGCGTGATATACCCGCGCACAATCCATACCAGCACCGGCGTTTTCAGCGTCAGGATGATGGTAAAGATCAGCGACAGAATCAGCGCGACGACGATCGAGGCCGCGGTCAGCGTCAGGCTGGTATGCAGCCCTTTGAGCAGTTCTGGTAAGTAGTCGAGCATCAGCCGGGCCTCCGTTCAAAGCGCGTCGCACGCTGGTCAATGCGCTTGAGGATGTACTGACTGAGCAGAGTGATCACCAGGTAGATTGCCGCCGCGATGATGTACCAGTTAAACGGCTCCTGGGTGCGGGTGGCAATGCTCTTGGTTTGCAGCATCAGATCGTTAACGCTAATTAAGCTGACCAGGGCGGTATCTTTTAGCAGCACCAGCCACTGGTTGCCGAGTCCCGGCAGGGCGTGGCGCCACATTTGCGGCATCACCAGGCGGAAGAAAATCGCGCTTTTCGACAGCCCCAGCGCCTGGCCCGACTCCCACTGTCCCTGCGGTACCGCTTTCAGCGCGCCGCGCAGGGTTTGCGAGGCGTAGGCGGCGTACAGCAGAGAGAGCGCCACCGCGCCGCACAGGAACGGGCTGACGTCGAAGTTCTCAATCTGCATCTGCACCGGGATCTGCGCAAAGCCGAGATTGAGGGTAAAGCCGTCAGAGAGCGTGAGCAGCAGCTGCGACGATCCGAAATAGATAAACAGGACCACCAGAATTTCCGGCAGCCCGCGCAGGACCGTTACTACGCCGGTGGTCAGCCACGCCAGCGGGCGCCATTTGACTGACTCCAGCACGGCAAAAAGCATCGCCAGGGCGAGGCCGATAATCAGCGCGCAGACCGCAAGGCCGACGGTCATCCCGGCGGCGCTTGCTAATGGAAAAAATTCGTTCATTGAGGATTACTTCTGAAACCATTTGCTATAGATGGTCTGGTAAGTCCCATCTTTTTTCACTTTTTCCAGCGCAGCGTTAAATTTCTGCTGCAGCTCGGTATTGCCCTGACGAAGCGCAATGCCAAGGCCGGTACCGAAGTAGTCTTTGTCCGTCACCTTATCGCCCACCGCTGCCAGCTTCGGATTGCTCTTCAGCCATTCGGTGACCACGGCGTTGTCGCCAAATACGGCATCGATGCGGCCGTTTTGCAGATCCAGCTTCGCATTCTGGTAGCTGTCATACGGAACGGTGGTGATTTCCGGATGCTTGTCGTTAATGAACTTCTGGTGGGTGGTACCGTTCTGGACGCCGACTTTTTTGCCCTTCAGCTGCTCGATGCTGGTAAATTTGCCCTGCTGGCCCACGAACAGCGCGGAGTTTTCATAGTAAGGGGCGGTAAACAGCACCTGCTTTTCGCGCTCAGGCGTAATGTCCATCCCGGCCATCACCGCGTCGAAGCGGCGGAATTTCAGGCCAGGGATCAGGCTGTCAAAAGCCTGGTTGGTAAAGGTGCAGGTGGCATCGATCTCTTTACACAGCGCGTTAGCCAGATCGACGTCGAAGCCGACGATTTTGTTGTTGGCGTCGGTCGTTTCAAACGGAGGATAGGACGCCTCGGTGGCAAAACGGATGGTCTGGGCTGCGGTAGCAGAAAGGCTCATGCTGGCCAGAAGCGCGGCAATCAGTACTTTTTTCATCGTCATTTCCCCGAAAAACATCAATGTGAAAGATAGTTTTTAAACGCGTCGGTCTGCGGATGCGCGAAGCAGTCAGCATTCCCTTGTTCAACGATATGGCCATTTTCCATATACACCACGCGGCTGGCCGTTTTACGCGCCACTTCCACTTCGTGGGTGACGATGACCTGCGTAATGCCGGTGCCCGCCAGCTCGCGGATAATGCTGACGATCTGGGCGGTAATTTCCGGATCGAGCGCCGCCGTTGGCTCATCAAACAGCAGCACCTGCGGCTCCATCATCAGCGCCCGCGCAATGGCGACGCGCTGCTGCTGGCCGCCGGAAAGGTGCAGTGGATAGCGGTCGCTGTAGGGTTTCAGGCGTAAACGTTCCAGCAGCTTTTCGGCGCGGGCCAGAGCGCTATCTTTGCTGAGGCCCAGCACGCGGCAGGGCGCTTCAATCAGGTTTTGCTGCACGGTCAGGTGCGGCCACAGATTGTACTGCTGGAAAACCATACCGACGTTCTGGCGCAGCTCACGGATGGCTTTGTCAGACGGCGCTTTGGTAAAGTCGAAGTGGTTGCCGGCGATATGTAGCGTACCGGAACGCGGCATCTCCAGCAGGTTGAGTACGCGAAGCAGCGAGCTTTTCCCGGCGCCGCTTGGGCCGAGCAGCACCAGCGTTTCCCCCTGCGGGCAATCCAGCGTGATGTCGAACAGCGCCTGGTGCGCGCCGTAGAAGCAGTTAATGCCGTTTAGTTTAATACTCATCTGGGCAGTCTGATACGAATAGCTATTGAGGCCGCAAATACTACCTTTGACAGAATAGTTATGCAATATTTATGCGTTAAAAGTTAAATGTAACCCGCATTTACCTCTAAACTTAGCACAAAATATGGGTTCGTGGGGAAGGCGGGAGCAAATGTCGGCATTACCGCATGAAATACCGACATTTTACCGGGGTTATCGGTTTTGTAGAGCAGGTTCAGCGCCCTTATCCGCGTTTTTCGAGACTCTGTTGCAGTGAACCCGCCGGCGCGTGGGCGTTAATACCGAGGTAGCGAACGTCATCTACCGCCCAGCACTGGCCTTCCTGAATCATCAGCACCTCATCTTTCCAGGTTTTGCTGCCCTGCCTGAACTCAACGCGCAGCGGAATATTGCGCGCATCGCTGTTCGGGATGGTGGAGGCGCTGGCGACATCCGCGCTATCGGCCGGGGTGGCCGAGCTGGAGAACGGGTTGGACTGCAGCACGGCGTTGCGGGAAGGATCCTGGCGCGCGTCGTTGAGGAGCTTCGCCAGATCGTCGCTCAGGTAGGGACGCAGCGCCGTCAGGTCGCTATTGCGGTGCTGGATCTGATAATCATAAAATTTCTGCGCAACCGCGTCCGGGCCGCCTTCGATGCAGGGACCGCTGCGGGTGCCGTTATCTTTATAGGCCGGCGTGACGGTGGTACAGGCGCTAAGTACCAGCGCGCAGGGGATAATAAAGGCCATGATTTTGTAGCGCATGATGATTTCCTTATAAGCTCACTACGTTATTAGTTGCTGTTCAAGCATAGCGCACTGGCTCCAGAATGCGCTTGACTCTAAGAGCTAAGCTATTAAGTTATCGCCGTTATCCGACTGCATTAATGCATCTGGCTCAGCGCGAGCGCTATTTTCTGGCGCCAGAACGCAGTTTTTATATTGATAAATGCCGCTTTGTAAAACCTATTCTTAGCTAAAAATAAACCACCGATCGGGCTTAATGCTAAAAGATTGAGTCAATCTCAGGCTATATTTATAGCCAGTATTAAACCTACCTCGACGGAATATATTATGTTAAGAAAAACGCTGGCCAGCCTGAAGGCCAGGATCTGGGCTGCGCATTTACCAAAGCTGGTGGCCAAAAATGAACGCGGCGGCGATCCTTACGATTATTACGCGGTCTATTTTGCCGACGTTGAGCGTAACCGCTATCAGTTAACGGGTTTTAACGGCAGCAATGTCAGCATGCGCTGTTTAAAGCCAACTGGGGCCGCTGCCAATAGCGATATTGCTTTTCCTGTCGCCCGTCTGGCCGCAATGGAGAGTGAGATTGTTAGCTATAAAAAATATGGCAAGATAACCTTCATAAACGTTTTTGGCTATTTTGTTAACTGCTACCTACCTATTTTTAATATAAAAACAGCCCTCTTAAGGGGTAAGGCTGCGGTGGTGTCCGCTTTTTTCCGCGAGCGCGAGGTGAGGAGCCAGGACCGTATTTATCTGCTCGGCCTGATCGTTAACGAGTTTGTGCACCAGCGGCCTTCAAGGCTCTCATCCGGGATTACGGTCGATGAAGTTATTGATATTTTATACGGCAAGCTGTGGTATCAGCATATTCGCAACGAGCAGTTTCGCCGGAAGGTGACGTTGTTAATGGCGTCACTGGTTTTTTCCGGCGAGCTGGCGGTAGAGAATAACGTATACAGGGTCCAGGGAAACGCCATTGCCACCCTGGTCGAGCATGAGAAGGATGAGCGCCGCGCGAAGCAGCAGGATAAAATTCAGCGTAATATGGTGCGCCTGATGCTGATCATTACCGCCGCGACGGTACTGATTACGCTGGCACTGCTGGGGCTGGCGGGAGTGATTGATTTACATAAAATCTGGCAGGATATTCTGCAGATTAAACCGGTAAGATTTTTATTCAAACTGATTTAAGTCCATGAAAATATTGCCCGATGCGCGATGGAGCAGCGGGCGATATTCGCTATCAGAACTGGTAGCTGTAGTTGACGCTGGCGAACCACAGGTACGGATGATCGTAATCCCCGGCGATAATTTCCGGCGATTTCACGTGCGACGACTGCATGTGCAGGTAGGAGACCGCGACGCCAATATTGCTTGCCGGCGTAATTTGATACTGCGCGCCGGTGGCAAAGCGCCATTCGTCGCCGGTCGGAAGAGTGAGCGCCACGTCGCTCTGCGAGTCGTATACCGTGCTGTCGAAACCTACCCCGGCGTTCAAACGCCACTGCTCGGTTGGCCGGTACTGGACGCCCACCGCGGTATGCCAGGAGTCCTTCAGGCGGTTTTGTTTGTTGCTCTCCTTGCCGGCAACGGTGATTTGCGGGCTACCGAACTGGCTCCAGTCCTGCCAGCCTAAATCCCCCATCACCGACCACTGCTTGTTGATGTCGTGCACAAGGCTCAGCATGATCTGCTGCGGTGCGCGAACCTGGGCTGAAATCGGCAGGTCGTACTCGGTATTCGGCAGATTGGGTAAGCGGGCCTTACCGTCAATATTGAAGTTGTAGTCCGTCTTGCTGGTCCAGGTGATACCGGCGCGGGTTTGCTCCGTCAGCTGCATCAGCAGGCCCAGGCGATAGCTCATGGCCCAGTCGTGATCCTTGTCCTTTTGGTCGGTTCCATCAACGCTGCGGGTCAGGGAAAGGAAGCCGTAGTTAAGGTTAGCGGACGCGCCAATGGAGAGACGGTCGTTGAGCTTATAGGCCAGCGACGGGCTCAGCGTCATCGCGACCATGGTGCTTTTCTTGATCAGCCGATCGCCCGCCCAGTTGCCAAAATCGATCCCTAAGCCGTAGTTGCCGTAGAGACCAATGCCGGCGTAAAGGTCGTCATTGATTTTTTGCGTATAGAAGCCGCTGGCGTTAGGAAATACGTTCATCACGTTGCCGGGGCTGCTTCTGCCGTTCTCATCCTTAAGCTGATACGAGATATCCCCGCCCATCGCCTGCATCCCGCCGGTGAACATATGGTCCGGCAGGCGGGTCATTCCTGCGGGGTTAGTCACGATCGTTGACGCATCCTGCGCCCTCGCGGCCTGGCCCGCGCCGGCAAGGCCGACATCTTCGGTACCTATTTCGTAAAAATAGAGCGCGCTTGCCTGTGAAAGACCGGAATAGAGGAGCCCAGAGATAATTAACGCGATTTTTTTCATTTTCTACCTGCAATGTTTAAAATTGAGTCTCATTTTTATACCCCAGAAGTATAGACAGCATTGACTCACCGGCAGGGGCTTATGCTTTTAAACATGAGTTTGCTGGAAAACATAAAGACGCCGGCGCAGCGATTGACTTTCTGCGTGACGTTTGAGTGTTTTATTCGGGGACGTTGCGGGTATTTGATGACAGAATGTGATAGCGGTAAATAGTCATGCTATCTAAAAATAAATATTGCTCGCGCGGTTCTGGATGGGAAACATTATCATCTGACGATGATAATGTTTCTTTCGAGAAGAATTAATTACTTCTTCTTATAGATATTGGCGCTGACGTGCAGCTTTTTATCAGTATTGCCGGAGGACAGAACGATAACGTCTGCGCCTTTTTCATCGGCTTTCTTAATCAGCTCAGCACGCGCATCGCTTGGTGCGGTCTGGCCGGTAGAAGAGATCGTACCGACTTTCTGATACTGAGTCTCAACCTTGGCAAAATCTTCTTTAGATAAGATTTCTGCGGAGAAGGCGTTTGCGGTCAAAAACAATGCTGCACCTGCCACTAAAGCTGCATATTTCATATTTTTAAACTCCATTGTTTATCTTGCTATCATCATGCTCTTATTTTAACTGCTCATGAGCGAACTCAGATTGAATCAACTAAGAAAAAATTTCAAGCAAAATACTACAAAACCATGACCGCTAACTCGCGAATTCGTAAGGAAAAGATGAACCCGACTTCATTGCAGGCGGCGACCTGCATGATGCCTGTGGTTGAGCATCGTCTTATCATCATTTTATAACTGTCGTTAGTAAAAATTTATCTTATATAAAAATGGTCGTTCCGATCGACGAATCGCCCCTGGCAGACAGCACCGAGCTTATCGTTTATCATAAAACAGGTTGTTATTAACGCCGCCGCAAATGGGAAAACGTATTTGTTGCCGTCCGTAATTATTATAATTTCGTGTTAACGGTTGCACCTTTTACTGAATGCGGGAGAGATGTGAGCGCTTTGCCCCGCCTTATGTCGCAACGCTCAGGCTCTCTTAGGCCAAAAGGAAGGATTTTGTGATGGTATGTTTCACCGCACGCGCCGGGAGGGCCTCCCGATGAAGCTCAGGGGAGTGATGGTTCTCGTTGCGCTGCTGCTGGCCGGCTGCGCAACGGAAAAGGGGATTATCGATCGTGACGGCTATCAGCTGGATACCCGCCATCCGGCGCAGGCCGCCTACCCGCGGGTGAAGGTGCTGGTCATTCACTATACCGCCGATGATTTTGACGTCTCGCTGGCGACCTTAACCGACAACCAGGTGAGCTCCCACTACCTGATCCCTGAACGACCGCCGCTGCACCGCGGTAAGCCGCGCATCTGGCAGCTGGTGCCGGAAGAGGATTTGGCCTGGCATGCGGGGATTAGCTTCTGGCGCGGCAGTACGCGCATTAACGACACCTCTATCGGCATTGAGCTGGAAAACCGCGGCTGGCAGAAAGCGGCGGGGGTAAAAAGCTTTACGCCGTTTAGCCCGGCGCAGATTGATGCCCTGATCCCCCTGGCGAAGGATATTATCGCCCGCTACCACATTGCGCCGCAAAACGTGGTGGCTCATGCCGATATTGCGCCACAGCGTAAGGACGATCCCGGGCCGCTATTCCCCTGGCGCCAGCTGGCCGAACAGGGCATTGGCGCCTGGCCGGATGAAGAGCGGGTCGCGTTTTATCTCAACGGTCGCCCGACCTGGCAGCCGGTCGATAGCGCAGCGCTGCTGGATTTACTCGCCCGCTACGGCTATCAGGTGACGCCGGAGATGACGCCAGCGCAGCACAAGCGGGTGATTATGGCCTTTCAGATGCATTTCCGGCCGGCGCGCTGGGACGGCGTCGCCGATGCGGAAACCCAGGCCATCGCCGAAGCGCTGCTGGAGAAATACGGCCAGGGTTAATTCGGCGCTAGCGGTGCAGCTTGCCGTGATCTTTCAGCCAGGCCGCGGTGCGGATAATTCCCTCATCCAGCGTCACCACCGGGCGGTAGCCCAGCTCTTCCTCAGCGCGGGAAATATCAAGGGTAAAATCAAAGTTCAGCTTGGAGACGCCGTAGTGGGTAAAGGCCGGTTCCTTGGCTGACTTATTGCCAAAATGCTCCATGCTGCGGGCGATGATATCCAGCATCGGATAGGGGACCGAGCGAATACGGCACTTTATTCCCAGCTCATCAATCAGCTTTTGCACGATGCTGCGCAGGGTGCGCGGTTCACCGTTGGTGATATTCCACGCCCGGGCGGAAGGCAGGTGGTCGCACTGCGGCTGGCTGGCAAGCCACATCGCGTGCACCGCATTCTCATAGTAGGTCATATCAACCAGCGCGCGGCCGCCGCGGGGCAGCATTACGCTGCCGTAGTGCTGCATCATCTGCGCGAGGCGGGGGATGAACACTTTGTCGTGGGCGCCGAACAGACCCTGCGGGCGCAGGATGGCAAAGCGGGTATTGGGGTTCGCCTGGGCCAGCAGATTAATCACCTCTTCGCTCGCCGCCTTGCTGCGGGCAAATTCGTTGGCAAAGCGGTGCGGGCGAAAATCTTCCTGCACGTCGCGATGGTGGTGATAATCAAAATAGAGCGAAGGAGAGGAGATATGAACGAAGTTGCGTACGCCCCAGGCCACGGCCCATTCGCCAAGGCGACGGGTGGCGCGGACGTTGGCTAAATCGAAGGCCTGCTGTGTGCCCCACGGCGAGGTAAAACTTGAGCAGTGCCATAGGGTATCGATACCGGCAAGCATCACCTTGGCCTGGGATGAAACCAGTTCGGTTAAATCTGCAGGGACAAATTCGGCGCCCATTTTGCTCAGAAGCTTGCCCATCGCTTCGTTTCGCCCGGTCGCTCTGACGCTGATGCCTTTGTTACGCAGATATTCCACCGCGTTGCGGCCTAACCCGCTGGTCGCACCGGTAACCAGTACCTTCATATCAACCTACTGTCCCAGAAAAGAATTTCGTGCGCATTTTTCCGTGATTCTCCTCACGATGCAATGAGAATGATAGCAGAATGACGTAGATACTTCCTATTTGCCTGTGATTTGGTCTGCCAGCCGGGCAATACGTCGCGCCATGCCGCGAAAGATAAACAGATGGGCGGGGATCATCAGCAGCCAGTAGAACAGCCCCGGCATACCGTGAGGGTGCCACCAGGCCCGGACGTCGAGCTCGCGGTGGTCGCCTTTATCGCTGAGGGTAAAGCTCAGGCGCCCCAGGCCGGGCGCCTTCATGCCAAAGAGTAAGGTGAGCTGCTTTTCCGGTTCGACAATAATCACCTTCCAGCTGTCTACCGCGTCGCCGGTCTGCAGAAGGTCGCGCGACGGTCGGCCTTTCGCCAGGCGATGGCCCACCAGCAGGTCCATGGCGCCGCGAATTTTCCACAGCGCGTTGCCGAAGAAGTAGCCCTCTTTGCCGCCGATCTGGTTGACGACCTGCCAGATTGCCGCCGCGCTGGCGGTGGTGCTAACCGTGCAGCCGGCCTGCTTAGGGTAGTAGCCGTACTCCGGCCGCCAGCGGGCGAAGGCCTGCGCGTCGTAGCCCCAGTCGCTGGAGTTCACAAGCTGCTCCTCTTCTTTAAGCGTGCGGCGTACCGCTTCGTCAAAGGAGATCAGCGGCTGGGGGATCAGCGCCCGCAGCGCGCGATCGTCGGCGATCAGATCGTGCTTCAGCCCCTGAATCAGCGCCTTGGCGATGGTCGGCGGAACCGAAGTAATCACGTTGAGGAACCACACCGAAATCCAGCGGGTGGGAAAAGGGATCGGGATCAGCAGGCGATGCTTGCCGCTGACCGCCATAAAGTGGGTGAACTGCTGCTGGTAGCTTAAAACATCCGGCCCGGCGGCTTCGAAGACGCGATGTTCCGCGCACGGATGGTTGAGCAGCTGCACCAGATAATAGAGCAGGTTTTCAAGATCGATAGGCGTGGTGCGCGAGCGCACCCAGCGCGGCGGCGTTAAAACCGGCAGGTTGTAGACCATGTCGCGCATCACCTCGAACGCGGCGGAGCCGGCGCCCACGATAATGCCCGCCCGCAGCTCGGTGACCGGCACGCCGGACTCGCGCAGAACGTCGGCGGTGACCTGCCTGGCGCGCAGGTGGTCAGACTGTTCCGCCGCCGGTACCTGCAGCGAGCTGAGAAATATCAGCTGCTTTACCGGCGTTTCGCGCAGGGCGTCGCGCACGTTTTGCGCCACCTCGCGCTCGTGCCGAATAAAGTCGCCGCCTTCGCCCATGCCGTGCACCAGATAGTAAACGGTGTCCGCCTGCGCCAGCAGGGCAGAAAGCCCCTGCGGCCGGGTGAGGTCGATGGCATGGCAGCTCACTCCCGGGAGATTGCGCTTTTTTAGCCGCTCGATATGGCGCGCCGCCGCCAGCACGCAATAGCCCCGATCGCTCAATGCCTGCACCAGATGCTGACCGATATAGCCGCTGGCGCCGAGCACCAGAATTCGTTGCGACACGCCTGACTCCTTAGCGGTTCAAAAATTCCTGCCAGTGGCCAACCACTTCCGCCAGCTGTTGACGATTGACGTCGATATGGGTGACCAGACGCACAACCGGCGAGGCGTTGATCAGCACGCCGCGCTGCTGCATAAACGCGCCCAGCGCCTGGGCCTGCTCTTCGCCAACGCGGATGAACAGCATATTGGTGTCGTGGCGGGTGACGTCTGCGCCGATGGCGCGCAGCTCCCCGGCCATCCACGCGGCGTTGTCGTGGTCCTCCTGCAGGCGCGCGACGTTATTTTGCAGAGCGTACAGGCCCGCAGCCGCCAGAATTCCGGCCTGGCGCATGCCGCCGCCGACCATTTTACGCCAGCGGGTGGCGCGGTGAATGTAGTCGTGGCTGCCGACCAGCAGCGAGCCTACCGGCGTTCCCAGACCTTTAGAGAGGCAGATGGTGAAGGAGTCACAGTATTGGGCGATATCGCGCAGCTCGCAGCCGTACTCCACCACCGCGTTAAAGATGCGCGCGCCGTCGACGTGCAGCGCCAGGCCGCGTTCGCGGGTAAACTCCCACGCCTGTTTGAGGTATTCGCGCGGCAGCACCTTGCCGTTATGGGTATTTTCGAGGCTTAGCAGGCGAGTGGGGGCAAAATGGACATCGTCAGGCTTAATCTTTGCCGCGACCTTATCCAGCGGCAGAGTGCCGTCAGCCGCCGCGTCGATGGGCTGCGGCTGAATGCTGCCGAGCACCGCCGCGCCGCCGGCTTCGTACAGATAGTTATGCGCACCCTGGCCGACGATATACTCTTCGCCGCGCTGGCAGTGGCTCAGCAGGCCCACCAGATTCGCCTGGGTGCCGGACGGCAGGAACAGCGCCGCCTCTTTGCCGGCCAGCTCTGCGGCGTAGCGCTGGAGCGCGTTAACGGTCGGGTCGTCGCCATAAACGTCGTCGCCGACCGGGGCTGACAGCATGGCATCCAGCATGGCGCGCCCCGGACGGGTTACGGTATCACTGCGGAGATCTATCACGGCATTTCCTTGTTAGTGTTTCATCCTTCACGCTGTATCCGCGTTAGTCGCATAAATCACCCCAGCGGGGCCTTCGATGCATCATGAATGATGTTGTGTGGGCTCAAAAGGATGTTTTACCTGAGCCAGTTGGTTTTCGCCAGTTCGATAACTTCATCTCCGCGTCCGCTGATGATGGCGCGCAGCATATACAGGCTGAAACCCTTGGCCTGATCCAGCTTGATTTGCGGCGGGATCGCCAGCTCCTCCTTGGCAACCACCACATCGACCAGCACCGGGCCGTCGGTGCTAAACGCGGTTTGCAGCGCGTCGTCGACCTCAGAGGCTTTTTCGACGCGAATGCCTTTTATGCCGCAGGCTTCAGCAATGCGGGCGAAATTGGTGTCGTGCAGCTCGGTACCGTCGGTCAGATAGCCCCCGGCCTTCATCTCCATTGCGACAAATCCCAGCACGCTGTTGTTAAAAATCACGATTTTTACCGGCAGCTTCATCTGCGCCAGCGAGAGGAAGTCGCCCATCAGCATGCTGAAGCCGCCGTCGCCGCACATCGCCACCACCTGACGCTCCGGCGCCGTTGCCTTCGCGCCAATCGCCTGCGGCATGGCGTTGGCCATTGAGCCGTGGTTAAACGAGCCGATCAGCCGGCGCCTGCCGTTCATCTTCAGATAGCGTGCGGCCCAGACGGTTGGCGTACCGACGTCGCAGGTGAAAATGGCATCGTCAGCGGCGAAGCGACTAATCTGCTGCGCCAGGTACTGGGGGTGAATGGCCTTATCGCTCGGCTTGGCCAGATCGTCGAGCCCCTTACGCGCCTCGCGGTAGTGCTCAAGGGCTTTGTCGAGGAAGCGGCGATCCGTCTTCTCTTCCAGATGCGGCAGCAGCGCTTTTAGGGTCGATTTGATATCGCCGATCAGCGCCATATCGACTTTGCTGTGCGCGCCGATGCTGCCGGGATTGATATCAATCTGAATGATTTTCGCGCTGCTGGGATAGAAGGGCCGGTAGGGGAACTGGGTGCCGAGAAGCACCAGGGTGTCGGCGTTCATCATGGTGTGGAAGCCGGACGAGAAGCCGATCAGCCCGGTCATCCCGACGTCATAAGGGTTGTCGTACTCAACGTGCTCCTTGCCGCGCAGGGCATGGACGATGGGCGCCTTGAGCTTAGCGGCGAACGCGACCAGCTCTTCATGGGCTCCGGCACAGCCGCTGCCGCACATCAGGGCAATGTTGCTGGAGTAGCGCAGCAGCTGCGCCAGACGAGCTATTTCTTCCGCCGGCGGCGTCACCTCCGGCAGCGGGGCGGAGTACCAGTGGCTGCTGGCGCCTTCCGGGGCCGCCTTCAGCGCCACGTCTCCCGGCAGCACCACCACCGAAACGCCGCGGTTGAGGACCGCTTTGCGCATGGCGATGGCCAGCACCTGCGGGATCTGTTCCGGGGTGGAGACCAGCTCACAATAGTGGCTGCATTCGCGGAACAGCTCCTGCGGATGGGTTTCCTGAAAATAGCCGCTGCCGATTTCGCTGGAGGGAATGTGGGCGGCGATGGCCAGCACCGGAACGTGGTTGCGGTGACAGTCAAAAAGGCCGTTGATCAGATGAAGATTGCCCGGGCCGCAGGAGCCCGCGCAGACCGCTAGCTCGCCGGTAAGCTGGGCTTCGGCGCCGGCGGCAAACGCGGCAACTTCTTCATGGCGCGTCGGCATCCATGCAATGGTGCCCATGCGGTTCAGGCTGTCGCTCAATCCGTTGAGTGAATCGCCGGTGACGCCCCAGATGCGCTTCACGCCGGCCTGTTCAAGAGTTTTCGCTACGTATGCGGCCACGGTCTGTTTCATGGTTCTCCATCTCCTTTATGTGATAACGCTTACAAGCTTAGATGAAACTCATCGTTACGCCCGCATCTCCCACCCATTTTCAGCTGGTATTCTTGCGCGAAAGTTGCGCATAATCTGTAACCACTAAAAGGGTAAACAGGAATCATTTCAAATGGTTAAATCACTGTTAAATGCTGTTAATAAAATGCTGGCTCACGACGATTTTGGCAAACTCTTGTTACGACTTGCCGTGGGCGGGCTGATGTTATTCCACGGGCTGCATAAGCTGTTTGACGGCGTCGCGGGGATCGGCGGGATGCTGGTGGCGAAAGGGTTACCGGGCTTTATTGCCTATGGCGTGCTGGTGGGCGAGGTGCTGGCGCCGTGCCTGCTGATTCTGGGGATCCTCACCCGACCGGCGGCGCTGGTGCTGGCGTTTACCATGGTGGTGGCGTGGCTGATGGTCGGTACGGGAGAAACCTGGCAGCTGGATAAAACCGGCGCCTGGGCGATTGAGAGCCTGGTCTACTTCTTTATTGGCGCGCTGGCGATTGCCTTTATGGGTGCCGGCCGCTATTCGCTGGTAAAAGATCCGGCGTGGAAATAAAAAAAGCCCCGCCTACAGGGCGGGGCTTGCCGTTGAGGATGATCCCCCGCTAAGCCAGAACCAGATCGCCCTGCGGGTGGCAGGAGCAGGCCAGCACGTAGCCGTCGGCGATCTCCTGACCGGTCAGCGTCATGGTGCTGCTGACCGTATAGTCGCCGGCAACGACTTTGGTTTTGCAGCAGCCGCAGACGCCGGCACGGCAGGCGACGGTAACCGGAACCTTGTTGCTTTCCAGCGCCTCCAGCAGGGTGGTGCCTGGCGGCGCATAGAACTCCTGCGCCGGCTGCAGTTTGGTAAACTTCAGCCCGCTGGTGGCCGCCTGGGCGACCGGCGTAAAGAACTTCTCTTTAAAGAAGCGCGTGACGCCCAGCGCGCTGACCTCCCGCTCAACCATTTCCATATAAGGCGCAGGCCCGCAGGTCATTACGGTACGCGAGGCCAGATCCGGTACGCTTTTCAGCAGATCGGCGGTCAGTCGGCCGGCAACAAAGCCGTGGGTGGCGTTGTTTTCCGCCACCAGGGTGACCGCGTACTGGCGCCACTCTTCGGCGAAAATAACGTCCTCAGGCGAACGCACGTTGAAAATGACCTGCACATCCGCCTCGGGGCGATACTTCGCCAACCAGCGACGCATCGACATAATCGGCGTCACCCCGCAGCCGGCTGCCAGCATCAGGAAACGGTCCGCCGACTTATCTGCACAGGTAAACTCACCCATCGCATCGGACAGCCAGATATAGTCACCGCGCTTGACGTCACGGGTTAACCACTGAGAGCCGGCACCGTCATCAATACGACGCACGGTCAGCGTAATGTACTCGCTGACGCCCGGCGTAGAGGAGATCGTGTAGGCACGCAGCGTATCCGCCGAGTTGCGTACGCTGACCAGCGCATACTGCCCGGCCTGATAGGGATAGTAGTCGTGGCACAGCAACGATACCGTCCAGACGTCGGGGGTTTCCTGATGGATGTGATGTACCTGCATCCGCCATGGGCACTGCTGGGTTGGCATAGTCATTCGATCGCTCCTTACGCGCTCAACAGTTGCTGCATGTCTTGTTCAACGGTCGTCACAGAGCGCAGGCCAAATTTCTCGTTGAGGATTGCCAGCAGATCCGGGGTGAAGAAGCCCGGAGCGGTTGGGCCGGTGACGATGTTTTTCACGCCGAGTGAGAGCAGGGTCAGCAGGATAACGATCGCTTTCTGTTCGAACCAGGAGAGCACCAGCGACAGCGGCAGGTCGTTCACGCCGCAGCCCAGTTTTTCAGCCAGGGTGACGGCCAGAATAATCGCCGAGTAGGCGTCGTTACATTGACCGGCATCCACCAGGCGCGGCAGGCCTTCGATATCGCCGAAGTCGAGCTTGTTGAAGCGATATTTACCGCAGGCCAGGGTCAGGATCAGGCAGTCGTCCGGAACGCTGGTCGCGAAGTCGGTGAAGTAGTTGCGCTCGCCGCGCGCGCCGTCGCAGCCGCCGACCAGGAAGATATGACGCAGTTTTTCGCGGCTGACCAGGTCGATCAGCGTATCCGCCGCGCCCAGCAGGGTCTGACGGCCGAAGCCTACGGTGATCAGGTGCGGAATTTCGCTATACGGGAAGCCGGCCATCTGCTGCGCCTGGGCGATCACCGGCGCGAAGTTTTCGCCTTCAAGGTGGCTCACGCCCGGCCAGCCGACGATGCTGCGGGTCCAGATACGGTCGTCATAGGCGCCAACGGTCGGATCGATGATGCAGTTGGAGGTCATCACGATAGGGCCAGGGAAGCGGGCAAATTCAACCTGCTGATTCTGCCAGCCGCTGCCGTAGTTACCGACCAGGTGTTTGAATTTACGCAGCTCGGGGTAGCCGTGCGCCGGCAGCATTTCACCGTGGGTATAGACGTTAACGCCGGTGCCTTCGGTTTGTTCGAGCAGGCTATACAGATCTTTCAGGTCGTGACCGGAGATCAGGATGCACTTACCTTCAACCGACTTCACGTTGACCTGAGTCGGGGTCGGGTGGCCGTATTTGGTGGTTTCACCGGCGTCCAGAATGCTCATCACTTTGAAGTTCATCTGGCCGATTTCCATTGAGCACTCCAGCAGAGCGTTCAGATCGGCAGGCCAGGTGCCCAGCCACGCCATAATTTTGTGGTACTGAGCGTAGATATCGTTGTCGTACTGACCCAGAACGTGAGCGTGCTCCATATAGGCCGCGGCGCCTTTCAGGCCGTACAGGCACAGCAGACGCAGGCCGAGGATGTTCTCGCCGATGGTTGCTTTGTCTTTGTTGGGGGTAAATTCTGCCGCCTGACGCTGCAGGTCGCCCAAATCGTCGCTAACCAGCTGCAGGCTGGCCATCGGGTTGTCTGGCGCCGCGCTGGCGTCAATATTCAGGCACTGGGCCTTCAGCGCCTCGCGCATCGCGATGGCCTCACGCGCGTAGCCCACGATGCGCGGAGAGTCGAAGTTAACGTTGGTCAGCGTGGAGAAGAAGGCACGCGGCGCAAAGTTATCAATTTCATGATCAACGATGCCATATTCACGAGCCTTAACGGCCCAGGCGGAGAGGCCCTGCAGGGAGGCAATCAGCAGATCCTGCAGATCGGAGGTTTCGGCCGTTTTACCGCACATACCCTGCGCGTAAGAGCAGCCGTTCCCTGCGGGGGTACGGATGGTTTGTTCACATTGCACACAAAACATGGTCACACCTTTTTTAAAGTTATATTTAATATACATGTTTAAGGTTATGCCCGGGCGCGCAGGGATTAAAGGGATTTCTAATACAATTTACAGGGAGATTGATTTAGCGCAATTTTGGCGGTAGATGACTACCGCCACAGGGGTATTAAGCGGAGAAAAAGGCCATCAGCACGGGCACCAGAAGGCTGAGAATAAAGCCATGAACAATCGCCGCCGGCACGATTTCAACGCCGCCGGAGCGCTGTAATACCGGCAGCGTAAAGTCCATCGAGGTCGCGCCGCAGAGGCCTAAGGCCGTTGAGCGGCTGCGGCGAACCAGGCCGGGAATAAGCATAATCGCCAGCAGCTCACGGGAGAGATCGTTAAAAAACGCGGCGCTGCCAATCACCGGCCCGTAGGATTCGGTCAGCAGGATCCCTGAGAGCGAATACCAGCCAAATCCTGAAGCCATTGCCAGCCCGGTTTTGAGCGGCAGGTCGAGAATAAAGGCGTTGATCATCCCGCCGAGTAATGAGCTGGCCATGACGACGACCGCCACAATCATTCCCCGGCGATTAAGCACTATTTGCCGCAGGGTCATACCGTTATTGCGCAGCTGAATACCAATCAGCAACAGCAGGAAAATCAGCGTATATTCGCTGGCTTCGGTGGCGTGCTGCAGAAATGACAGACCGCTTAAGCCAATCAGGAAACCAATAAGCACCACGCCGCACAGCTGCAGTGATTCCATTGCCATCGCCACGCGCGAAGGTAATTTCTCCTGCCGATGCTGGCTGCGCCACGGCATCTTCTTCTCGAGCCACATTAATGCCGCAATATTACACAGCATAATAACGACGACGCTTACTGCGGCGTAATGAAGAATGGAAAGCAGGTTGCTGGCTAAATTGTCGAGGAAGGCGAGGCTGATCCCCATGAAAAAGAGGATAACGTAGACAATCCAGCTCAAAAGTCGCGCGATGACTTTAAGCGCTACCGGCTGACGAAGTGGAATGATATAGCCGATAATCAACGGCAGCAGAATGATTAATAATCCCGAAAACATGAACGGCTGGTCCTTGCAGAATGAAAATAGCGCCACTGACACTACCCAAATCATGGTACCGAGTAAAGCCGTCACCAAAAAGAAAGGCCCGGCATAGCCGGGCCTGAGCGCGAGTCTACGGTGAGACTAGCTGCGTTTTTCCAGCAGCGTGCGGTAGAGCACGCCGCCGAGGATCCCGCCGATGATTGGCATCACCCAGAACAGCCACAGCTGCTGCAGCGCCCAGCCGCCCTGGAAGATAGCGACCGCGGTGCTACGCGCCGGGTTGACGGAGGTATTGGTGACCGGAATGCTGATGAGGTGAATTAAGGTCAGCGCCAGGCCGATAGCGATCGGTGCAAAGCCCGCGGGGGCGTTTTTATCCGTTGCGCCGTGAATAACCAGCAGGAAGCCGCAGGTCAGCACAATTTCGATGACAATCGCCGAAAGCATTGAGTAGCCGCCCGGAGAGTGTTCGCCAAAGCCGTTGGACGCAAAGCCGCTGGCCGCTGCGTCAAAGCCTGCTTTACCGCTGGCAACCACGTACAGAACGCCCGCTGCAATAATACCGCCAACTACCTGGGCGATAATATAACCGATCACGTCCTTGGCCGGGAAACGACCGCCGGCCCACAGGCCTAAGGTCACCGCCGGGTTAAAGTGCCCGCCGGAAATATGCCCCACGGCAAACGCCATCGTTAATACGGTTAAACCAAAGGCCAGAGCGACCCCGGCAAACCCTATTCCCAGCTCCGGGAAGGCTGCTGCCAGAACCGCGCTACCGCAGCCACCGAACACAAGCCAGAATGTACCAAAACATTCCGCTGCTAATTTTCTAAACATAACCACCTCAAATAATAATGTTAATGAGCACGATTTAACGTGCCGATCTTTATTTATCAACTAAAGGATGAAGATAAAAATAAAGCGTCGCTATTTTATGGACGATCGTCATCCCGTAACCAGTTAAATAAATAGATGTAATTTGATTTAGGGCAAGGTGATGTTAATCCTTATACCATTCACTGTGCAAGAAAAGAGTAGTACAAAAATAATAGATGTAACCACTGCAATGAATGAATTATTTTTTAAACAAATACCCCTATCAATAATCATATTGAAAACGTTATTTTTCGCCTCTGCTGATATTGGCGTTTGCGGCAGTGTCATGTTCCAGCATGTGTCGCTATACTGCTGATAACTGAAGGAGAAAGTGGTGACTGAGCGGAGGGGATATGCTTCTTGAGCGCGTGGAGATCGTCGGTTTTCGCGGTATCAATCGTTTATCATTGATGCTGGAGCAAAATAACGTGCTGATCGGCGAGAATGCGTGGGGAAAATCCAGCCTTCTGGATGCCCTGACGCTGCTCTTGTCGCCAGAGTTCGAGCTTTATCATTTTGTCCGGGATGATTTCTGGTTTCCGCCCGGCGACGTGCAGGGACGCGAGCACCATCTGCACATCATTCTGACCTTCCGCGAGAGCGAGCCTGGCCACCATCGGGTGCGGCGCTTCCGCCCGCTCAGCGACAGCTGGGTCCCCTGTGATGACGGCTATCAGCGAATTTTCTATCGCCTGGAGGGCGAGCTGGCCGATGACGGCAGCGTAATGACGCTGCGCAGCTTTATTGACGGCAAAGGGGAAGCGCTGGAACTGGAGGATATCGACGAGCTCGTGCGCCACCTGGTGCGCCTGATGCCGGTTCTGCGCCTGCGCGACGCCCGCTTTATGCGGCGCATTCATAACGACAGCGTGCCGCACTCTCCGCAAATTGAAATCACCGCCCGCCAGCTGGATTATCTCTCCCGCGAGCTGGTGAGCCATCCGCAAAATTTAACCGACGGCCAGATTCGTCAGGGGCTGTCGGCCATGGTGCAGCTCCTTGAACACTATTTTGCCGAGCAGAGCAGCGTGCAGTCCCGCAACCGTCTGATGCGCCGCCATTCCCACGATGAACAGCGCAGCTGGCGCTATCTGGATATCATCAACCGGATGATTGATAAGCCCGGCGGGCGAAGCCACCGGGTCATCCTCCTCGGCCTGTTCTCTACTCTGCTGCAGGCCAAGGGCACGGTCCGGCTTGACCGCGACGCGCGGCCGCTGCTGCTGATTGAAGACCCGGAAACCCGGCTGCACCCGATTATGCTCTCCGTCGCCTGGCATCTGCTCAACCTGCTGCCGCTGCAGCGCGTGACCACCACCAACTCCGGCGAGCTGCTGTCGCTGACTCCCGTTGAGCACGTCTGCCGCCTGGTGCGCGAATCGTCGCGCGTCTCGGCCTGGCGGCTTGGGCCGGGGGGAATGAATGCTGAAGACAGCCGGCGCATCGCCTTTCACATTCGCTTCAATCGTGCCTCGTCGCTGTTTGCCCGCTGCTGGCTGCTGGTGGAAGGGGAGACCGAAACCTGGGTTATCAACGAACTGGCCAGACAGTGCGGGCATCACTTTGATGCGGAAGGGGTGAAGGTTATTGAGTTTGCCCAGTCGGGACTAAAGCCGTTGATCAAGTTCGCCCGCCGGATGGGGATTCAATGGCACGTTCTGGTCGATGGCGACGAGGCTGGGAAGAAATACGCCGCGACGGTGCGCAGCCTGCTTAACGACGATCGCGACCTGGAGCGTGACCATCTGACAACGCTGCCGGCGCTGGACATGGAACACTTTATGTATCGCCAGGGCTTTAGCGATGTTTATCATCGGGTGGCGCAGCTGCCGCCAAACGTGCCGATGAATCTGCGGCGGGTGATCACCAAAGCTATCCATCGCTCATCAAAGCCGGACCTGGCGATTGAAGTGGCGATGGAAGCCGGGAGGCGCGGGGTTGAATCCGTGCCGGCGCTGCTGAAGAAAATGTTCTCCCGCGTGCTGTGGCTGGCGCGTGGCCGGGCGGATTAAGCGCGCTGGCGGTAAGGATGCAGCAAATTCAGGGTTATGTTTTCGCTATCTCCAGATAGAATCATCGGCTTGCGCTGCGGTTTAAAACATCAGGAATTTTTATGAAGCTCAATGGAAAACGCAGGAAAGTCTGGTGGCTACTGGCCATTATCGTACTGGCTCTGGCCATCTGGGGATGGCGGGTGCTGAATGCGCCGCTGCCGCAGTATCAGACTCTGGTGGTGCGTAAAGGCGATCTCCAGCAGAGCGTGCTGGCGACCGGTAAGCTGGACGCGGTACGTAAAGTCGACGTTGGCGCGCAGGTGAGCGGGCAGCTGAAAACGCTGCGCGTGAGCATCGGCGATAAGGTACAGAAGGATCAGCTGCTGGGGGTTATCGATCCCGAACAGGCGGAGAACCAAATTAAGGAAGTCGAAGCGACGCTAATGGAGCTGCGCGCGCAGCTGAATCAGGCCCGCGCCGAGCGTCAGCTGGCCGCCGTGATCTTAGCCCGTCAGCAGCATCTGGCGCAGCGCCAGCTGGTCTCGCGTCAGGAGCTGGATACCGCGGCCACCGATTTAGCGGTCAAAGAGGCGCAGATTGGCACCATCGAGGCGCAGGTTAAGCGCAACCAGGCCACGCTGGATACCGCGAAAACTAACCTCGATTACACCAAAATTCTGGCGCCGATGTCCGGGGAAGTGACGCAAATCACCACCCTGCAGGGGCAGACGGTGATTGCCGCCCAGCAGGCGCCGAATATTCTGACCCTCGCCGATCTCAGCACCATGCTGGTGAAGGCGCAGGTCTCTGAGGCAGACGTGATCCACCTTCGCGCCGGGCAAAAGGCGTGGTTCACCGTGCTTGGCGACCCGCTTACCCGCTACGAAGGGACCCTGAAAGATATTTTACCCACTCCGGAAAAGGTCAACGACGCTATCTTCTACTACGCCCGCTTTGAGGTCCCGAACCCGCAGGGGATCCTGCGCCTCGAAATGACGGCTCAGGTCCATATCCAGATGGCGGAAGTGAAAAACGTGATCACTATTCCGCTGAGCGCGCTGGGGGATGCCATCGGCGAAAACCGCTACCACGTGCGGCTGCTGCGCACCGGCGAGGTCAAAGAGCGCGAGGTCACCATCGGCGCGCGCAACGATATCGATGTGGCGATAGTCAAGGGCTTAGACGAAGGCGATGAGGTCATCGTCGGGGAAAGCGCGCCCGGGACGGCTAAATGACGGCGCTGCTCGAACTGCGTGATATACGCCGCAGCTATCTCTCCGGCGACGGGAGTGTCGATGTCCTGAAGGGGGTCACGCTGAGCATCAACGCCGGAGAGATGGTGGCCATTGTCGGCGCTTCCGGCTCCGGTAAATCGACCCTGATGAACATCCTCGGCTGTCTCGATAAGCCGAGCAGCGGCACCTATCGGGTGGCGGGAACCGACGTATCGCGGCTCAACGGCGACGAGCTGGCCCGGCTGCGGCGAGAGCATTTTGGCTTTATCTTCCAGCGCTACCATCTGCTGTCGCACCTGACGGCGGTACAGAACGTCGAGGTGCCGGCGGTCTACGCCGGTACTGAGCGACGGGCTCGCCTGGAGCGCGCGCGCGAGCTGCTGGTGCGCCTGGGGCTCGGCGATCGGGCGGAGTATCAGCCTTCGCAGCTCTCCGGCGGCCAGCAGCAGCGGGTGAGCATTGCCCGTGCGCTAATGAACGGCGGGGAAGTTATTCTGGCGGATGAGCCGACCGGCGCGCTGGACAGTCATTCCGGCGAAGAGGTGATGGCTATCCTGCATCAGCTGAAATCGCAGGGGCATACGGTGATCATCGTCACCCACGATCCGCTGGTGGCGGCGCAGGCCGAGCGGATCATTGAGATCCACGACGGCGAGATCGTGCGTAATCCGCCGCCTAAGGGCGCAGACAGCGCCGGCGTTATTCGCCAGAGCGCTGCGGCCGAACCCTCCGCGTGGCGTCAGTTCAGCAGCGGCTTTCGCGAAGCGCTGGTGATGGCCTGGCGGGCAATGACCGCCAACAAAATGCGCACCCTGCTCACCATGCTCGGCATTATTATCGGCATCGCTTCGGTGGTATCGATTGTGGTGGTGGGCGATGCGGCGAAGCAGATGGTGCTGGCGGACATTCGCGCCATCGGCACTAACACGATTGATGTCTATCCCGGGAAGGATTTCGGCGATGACGATCCCCGCTATCAGCAGGCGCTGAAGTATGACGATCTGCTGGCTATTCAGAAGCAGCCCTGGGTCAGCTCGGCGACGCCTGCAGTATCGAAAAACCTGCGCCTGCGCGCCGATAATATCGACGTTGCCGCCAGCGCCGAGGGCGTCGGGGCGCAGTATTTCAACGTCTACGGCATGACCTTTAGCGAAGGTAATACCTTCAATGAGCTGCAGCTAAGCAGCCGGGCGCAGGTGGTGGTGCTGGACAGTAATACCCGACGCCAGCTCTTTCCGCACAAGGCGCGGGTGGTGGGCGAGGTTGTTCTGGTTGGCAATATGCCCGCGACGGTGATTGGCGTGGCGGATGAGAAGCAGTCGATGTTCGGCAGCAGCAAAATCCTCCGCGTCTGGCTGCCTTATACCACCATGGCCGGGAGGGTGATGGGGCAGTCGTGGCTGAATTCAATCACCGTGCGGGTACATGAAGGATACGATAGCTCAACCGCCGAACAGCAGCTGCTGCGTCTGTTCGAACTGCGGCACGGCAAAAAAGATGTTTTCACCTGGAATATGGACAGCATCTTGAAAACGGCGGAACGGACCACACATACACTACAGCTGTTTCTGACTTTGGTGGCGGTTATCGCGCTGGTGGTTGGCGGTATTGGCGTGATGAATATTATGCTGGTATCGGTCACCGAACGGACCCGCGAGATAGGTATCCGCATGGCGGTCGGGGCGCGGGCCAGCGACGTGCTGCAGCAGTTTCTGATTGAGGCTGTTTTAGTCTGTCTGGTGGGCGGCGCGCTGGGCGTGACCCTATCGCTAATGATTGCCTTTGTGCTGCAGCTCTTTTTACCCGGCTGGGAGATTGGCTTCTCACCGCTGGCGCTGCTGACGGCGTTTTTATGTTCGACGCTAACCGGCGTGCTGTTTGGCTGGCTTCCTGCGCGAAATGCCGCACGCCTTGACCCGGTGGACGCGCTGGCTCGCGAGTAGCGCTAAAAAAATGCCAGTCAGAAGGACTGGCATTTTACTGGCGGGATGTACACAATGAAGCGAAAGAGTTATGCAGCCGCTTCCGCTTCTACAGGAACAATCACGCTGGCGTGATTACCTTTCGGTCCCTGGTGAACATCAAACTGAACGGCTTGTCCGGCTTTTAGCGTTCTGTAACCATCCATCTGGATGGTCGAGTAATGGGCGAAAATGTCTTCGCCTCCGCCCTCAGGGCAAATAAAACCAAACCCTTTGGCATTGTTGAACCACTTAACAGTACCCATTTCCATACTTCGACATCCTTCGTAATTCTTTATAAGTAAGATGGAATGAACCGGTAGTGGAGTGACGAGTTGTTCAAATGCTCGCCAACTCTCGCCAGTACAATTTAGAGAAATACGAAAAGGCGTCAAGCGATTGACGGTAGGGGAAGGCGAAAAATGCGTCAAAATTTGAAGCAGTTAACGCTATTGCCGGGGAATGTGACAGACATCGCGGATGGAAGTAATAGATGATAGTTATCTATGATCTATTGTAGATTTGTGATGGGCATAACTTTTGGTCATCGACAGGCCACCGCCTGTTGGCAACAGCAACCGATGATGAATACTGACGATGAGTAAGAGAGATTGGCTGGACTTCGATCAGCTGGTAGAAGACGAAGTACGTAATGAGCTTAAACCACCATCGATGTATAAAGTGATATTGCTCAATGATGACTACACTCCAATGGAGTTTGTTATTGACGTGTTACAAAAATTCTTTTCTTATGATGTAGAACGTGCAACGCAGCTGATGTTGACGGTTCACTATCAAGGTAAAGCGATTTGCGGTGTATTTACCGCAGAGGTTGCGGAAACCAAAGTTGCGATGGTGAGCCAGTATGCGAAGGAGAACGAGCATCCATTGCTGTGTACGCTAGAGAAAGCCTGAAGACAGGCAAGAAAATTGGGGGAGGTGCCTATGCTCAATCAAGAACTGGAACTCAGTTTAAACATGGCTTTCGCCAGAGCGCGCGAGCACCGTCATGAGTTCATGACCGTCGAGCACTTGCTGCTGGCGTTGCTCAGCAACCCTTCGGCCCGCGAAGCGCTGGAAGCGTGTTCCGTGGACCTGGTGGCGCTGCGTCAGGAACTTGAAGCCTTCATCGAACAGACCACGCCTGTTCTACCCGCCACGGAAGAAGAGCGCGACACTCAGCCGACGCTGAGCTTCCAGCGCGTACTGCAGCGTGCCGTCTTCCACGTACAATCCTCTGGCCGCAGCGAAGTGACCGGTGCCAACGTTTTGGTCGCTATTTTTAGCGAGCAGGAGTCGCAGGCGGCCTATCTGCTGCGTAAACATGAAGTCAGCCGCCTTGATGTGGTGAACTTCATCTCTCACGGTACGCGTAAAGACGAGCCGAGCCAGCCTTCCGAAAACAGCGGAAGCCAGCCCAGCAACGAAGAGCAAGCAGGCGGGGAGGATCGTATGGAAAACTTCACCACCAATCTCAATCAGCTTGCTCGCGTTGGCGGAATCGATCCGCTGATCGGTCGCGAAAAAGAGCTGGAGCGTGCCATTCAGGTTCTGTGCCGCCGTCGTAAGAATAACCCGCTGCTGGTGGGTGAGTCCGGCGTGGGTAAAACCGCGATTGCCGAAGGGTTGGCATGGCGAATCGTGCAGGGCGATGTGCCGGAAATCATGGCCGATTGCACGATCTATTCGCTGGATATCGGCTCCCTGCTGGCAGGGACAAAATACCGCGGCGATTTTGAAAAACGCTTCAAAGCGCTGCTGAAACAGCTGGAGCAGGATACCAACAGTATTCTGTTTATCGATGAAATCCACACCATCATCGGTGCGGGCGCCGCATCCGGCGGCCAGGTCGATGCCGCCAACCTGATTAAACCGCTGCTCTCCAGCGGCAAGATTCGGGTGATGGGTTCGACGACCTACCAGGAGTTCAGCAATATCTTCGAAAAAGACCGCGCGTTAGCCCGGCGTTTCCAGAAGATAGACATTACTGAACCTTCGGTAGAAGAGACGGTACAGATTATTAACGGCCTGAAGCCGAAGTACGAAGCGCACCACGACGTGCGCTACACGGCGAAAGCGGTGCGTGCGGCGGTTGAACTGGCGGTGAAATACATTAACGATCGTCATCTGCCGGATAAGGCGATAGATGTTATCGACGAAGCGGGCGCGCGGGCGCGGCTGATGCCGGCCAGCAAGCGTAAGAAAACGGTTAACGTGGCGGATATCGAATCGGTGGTGGCGCGCATTGCCCGCATCCCTGAGAAGAGCGTCTCCCAAAGCGACCGCGATACGCTGAGAAATCTTGGCGATCGGCTGAAAATGCTGGTCTTTGGTCAGGGCAAAGCGATTGAGGCGTTAACCGAAGCCATCAAGATGGCGCGTGCCGGGCTGGGCCATGAGCATAAGCCGGTGGGCTCCTTCCTGTTCGCCGGACCTACCGGCGTCGGGAAAACCGAGGTCACCGTACAGCTGGCCAAGGCGCTGGGTATCGAGCTGCTGCGCTTTGATATGTCCGAGTATATGGAGCGTCACACCGTGAGCCGTTTGATCGGTGCGCCTCCGGGCTACGTTGGTTTCGATCAGGGCGGGCTGCTGACCGATGCGGTTATTAAACATCCGCACGCGGTGCTGCTGCTTGATGAGATTGAAAAAGCGCACCCTGACGTCTTTAACCTGCTGCTGCAGGTGATGGACAACGGTACGCTGACCGACAACAACGGCCGCAAGGCGGACTTCCGCAACGTGGTGCTGGTGATGACCACCAACGCCGGCGTGCGCGAAACCGAGCGTAAGTCGATTGGCCTTATCCATCAGGATAACAGTCCGGATGCGATGGATGAGATCAAGAAGATCTTCACGCCGGAGTTCCGTAATCGCCTCGACAACATTATCTGGTTCGATCACCTGTCAACGACGGTCATCCATCAGGTGGTGGATAAGTTTATCGTCGAGCTGCAGGTTCAGCTGGATCAGAAAGGCGTGTCGCTGGAAGTGAGTCAGGAAGCGCGAGACTGGCTGGCAGAGAAAGGCTATGACCGGGCAATGGGCGCGCGTCCAATGGCGCGGGTGATTCAGGATAACCTGAAGAAACCGCTGGCCAACGAGCTGCTGTTTGGTTCGTTAGTTGACGGCGGCCAGGTGACCGTTGCGCTGGATAAAGAGAAGAGTTCGCTGACCTATGATTTCCAAAGTGCGCAGAAGCACAAACCGGAAACGGCGCATTAATTCTTACTCTGAAACGTCAAAAACCGGCCTGTGGGCCGGTTTTTTTATATCCGCAGTCGCTTAGCGGAGAGGGGATGTAAAAAGACCGGGAATTATCCCGGCCTTTAGCATCTGACGCCACGAGGGCGGAAAACTATCAGCGACTACGGAAGACAATGCGGCCTTTGCTCAGGTCGTACGGGGTCAGCTCAACAGTCACTTTGTCGCCCGTCAGAATGCGGATGTAGTTCTTACGCATTTTACCGGAAATATGCGCAGTTACCACGTGACCGTTTTCCAGTTCTACGCGGAACATTGTGTTAGGCAACGTGTCAAGTACGGTGCCCTGCATTTCAATATTGTCTTCTTTGGCCATCTAGTCCTCTGGGGTATCACTACCGTAGTTTTGAACCGGCAAGATAATGCCGAAGTTCAGCGAGTAAGTAAAGTTTTACGTTTATACCCGTCACACTTCGCGTTGCGTCCACGTTGGCTGCGTTCTTCGATCCCGGCTACTTTTTTCAGTAAGCGCTGGGGATCCGTTCACTTGCCGCCCGCCTGCAACCCGAGCTGTTGCGAGTCTATATACTTTATCTTTCTGGCTGTCTTAGTTCTCACGGTCACATAGTTATTGATGCTGCCTGGCGTTTGGTTTGTCGTCCCGGCGCATCATGAATAAGTTTGGGTTTAAATCACTGAAGTAGTTTTGGCGCATTGCCCGGAACGCACGCGGATAAACCGCACGACAGGCGCAAACGTAAAGGGGGGAGTGACAGAACGATGGGCGTTATCTGACTCTTATTATTCCCAAACGGCGGCGGGGCAACGGGCAGAAGCTACTCTACCGCGCAATTATACCATCCCGGCGAAGAATGTGCTGAAAACATTTACACATTGCCGGTAAATAGCACCCTCGGCACCCAAAATCTTTCCGGTAAACGCTGGCTGCGCAATTGCGCCAGCCGATTGAGATAGTCGCGGCGGGGAATTTCAACGGCGCCCAGCGACGCGGTATGGTTATTTAGCACCTGACAGTCAATTAACTGGCCACCGTCGCGCATAAATGCCTGGCAGAATACCAGCAGGGCCGTTTTCGACGCGTTTTCCGCGTGGCTGAACATCGACTCGCCGCAAAACAGCGCCCCCTGAGCCACGCCGTACATACCGCCAACCAGCGTCTTATCGCGCCACACTTCGATTGAGTGCGCGTGCCCGAGCTCGTGCAGCTGGTGATAGGCCTTGACGATGCTGGCGGTTATCCAGGTGCCCTCATCGCGATTGGCGGCGCAGCCTTCAATTACCTCGCCAAAAGCATGGTTCAGCGTCACGCGATAGGGAGAGTGCTGGTGGAAGCGTTTCATGCTGCGGCTGAGATGAAACTGCCCGGGCCACAGAACCGCGCGGGGATCGGGAGACCACCATAAAATAGGATCCCCCGGTGAAAACCACGGAAAGATGCCGTGCTGATAGGCCATAAGCAGGCGCGCGGGGCTAAGATCGCCACCCAGCGCCAGCAGGCCGTTCGGTTCACGCAGGGCGCCTTCCGGCGCGGGGAAGGCAATGGACTGACGGGAGAGCTGAACCAGACGCATTTTAACCTCAATACGCACCAGCAATTGTCCAGTATATTCGCTGTCTTTCAGGCGTCAGCGCAGTATGCGCGCACCTGAAACTCATCGAGTATATACACAAAATCATTCGGGATGCCTTGCGGCGATGGCCCGATAACGACTGACCTACAGGCGCTGCTTAAACTGGTAGTAGCGCCCTTGTTGAGCCAGCAGTTCTGCGTGACTACCTTGCTCAATAATCTTGCCGTTGTCCATGATAATTATCTGATTAAAACGCGCCAGCCCGCGCAGGCGGTGGGTGACCATCAGCACGGTTTTTTCTTTCATCACTTCGGCCAGTAAATCAAGGATTTGGCTTTCGGTCGTGGCGTCCAGACCTTCGGTCGGCTCATCAAGCAGCATCAGCGGCGCGTCGTGAAGCAGGGCGCGGGCAATGGCTAACCGGCGCAGCTCGCCGCCGGAAAGCTGGCGACCGCCTTCTCCCAGCCAGCTGTTGAGGCCGCTGTCATCGAGTAGCTTGCCGAGCCCAACCCGCTCGAGGATGTTGACCAGGTGCGCATCGCTCGCCTGCGGTGCCGCCAGCAGCAGGTTGTCGCGCAGCGTTGCGCTAAACAGGTGCACGCGCTGAGGAACCACGCTCATTGCCCGGCGCAGGGTTGTCTCGTTGAGCTGCGCAAGCGGCTGGTCGTTGAGTAAAATCTCGCCCTGGGCCGGATCCCAGGCGCGGGTAAGCAGCTGCAGCAGGGTCGATTTGCCGCAGCCGGTGCGTCCGAGAATAGCAATATGATCGCCGGCAGAAACCTGTAACGAGATATTCTCCAGCGCCGCGGTGGGCTGCTGCGGATAGCTAAAGGTGACCTGATTAAGCGTCAGCGCCACGCGTGAGAAGGTCTGGTCCGCGCTCTGCGCAAAGGAGACTTCCGGCTGCTGCTCGGTGATTTGCGTAATCCGCCGCGCGGAGGCGATGACCTGCCCGAGGTGCTGGAACGCGCCGGTGACCGGTGCCAGCGCCTCAAACGCCGCCAGGGCGCAGAAAACGAAGAGCGCGATCAGCGCGCCCGGCTGGCTATTGCCGCCCACGCCGGCGGAGGTCAGCCACAGCATCGCAATCACCGCAACGCCGCCAATCAGCAGCATCAGCGCCTGGGAAAGCGCGGTGAGTTCGGCCTGACGGCGCTGGCCATCCTGCCAGCGCTGTTCGGTTTTCTCCAGCTGCTCACGGTAGCGATCGCTGGCGTTAAACAGCATCAGCTCCGCCTGGCCCTGCAGCCAGGCGGTGAGCTGCTGGCGGTACTGGCCGCGCATTTGGGTTATGCACTCACCGGCGGGCTTACCGGCACGGTAAAACAGCGGCGGCAGTATCAGCACGGTTAGCAGCATGATGCCGCCCAGCGTCAGGGCCAGGGTGACGTCCAGAATACTCAGGCCGGCGGTGACGACCATAATGACCACCAGCGCCCCAACCAGCGGCGAGATGACCCGCAGATAGAGGTGATCCAGGGTATCGACGTCGGCAACGATGCGGTTAAGCAGCTCGCCCTGGCGAAAACGCGCCAGCCCGGCAGGGGAGAGCGGCAGCAGCTTGCTGAACGTGAAAACGCGCAGATGCTGCAGGACGCGGAAAGTCGCGTCGTGGCTCACCAGGCGTTCAAAGTAGCGCCCGGCGGTACGAATAATCGCCGCGCCGCGTACGCCGGCTGCGGGCAGCATATAGTTAAAGCTGTAGATACCGGCAACGCCGACAACGGCCGATGCCGAGAGGAACCAGCCCGACAGCGTCAGCAGCCCGATGCTCGCCAGCAGGGTGACGATCGCCAGCACCACGCCGAGCATCAGCAGCCATATGTGCCGCTTGTACAACGCCAGATAAGGTAATAATGCGCGCATTTAAATCTCCTCCTGACGATGGGCCAGCAGGGTCGCGAAGGGCCCTTCGGCGGCGGCAAGCTGTGAATACTCACCCTGTTCGACAATCTGTCCGTTTTGCATTACCCAGATAGCATCCCAGCCGGCTATACCTTCTAGCTGGTGAGTGACCATCAGCGTGGTTTGCTGCGAAGAGGCGTTTGACAGGGCCTGCATCACCCGCTGTTCGCTGTGGGCGTCAAGGCTGGCGCCAGGCTCATCGAGCAGCAGCAGACGGCAGGGAACCAGCAGCGCGCGCGCGACGGCGATGCGCTGCGCCTGGCCCACCGATATGCGGGCCGCCTGATCGCCCACCGGCGTATTAATGCCCTGCGGCAGCTGCGAGATGAATTCGCTTACCCAGGCTTTATCCAGCGCCAGCTGAAGCTGCGCCTCGGTTGCTTCAGGCCACGCCAGAAGCACGTTTTCACGCAGCGTGGCCGCCGGCAGCTGCGGGTTTTGTCCAACCCAGCTCAGCATGCGATGCCAGCGCTGGCTATCAAGATCGCGCAGCTCAACGCCGTTGACCATCAGCGAACCGTCATAGGGCAGAAAGCCCGCCAGCGTATTCAGCAGCGAGCTTTTGCCTGAGCCGCTTTGCCCAACCAGCACCACCCGCTTACCGGCAGGCAGGGAGAAGTTCAGCGGCCCTGCCAGCACCTTGCCTTCCGGTGATTTGATCCGCAGATCGCGCGCTTCAAGACTCACCAGCTCGTTGTCGCTAAGCACCTTCTCGCCGCGCTCGGCCTGCGCCAGCGGCGTTTCCATAAAGGTTTTCAGGCTGTCCGCCGCGCCGATAGCCTGCGCCTTAGCGTGGTAGAAGGTGCCCAGATCGCGCAGGGGCTGGAAAAACTCCGGCGCGAGGATCAGGGTCAAAAAGCCGGCCATCAGGGTAACGCCTGCGCCGTAATGACCAAAGTTCAGCTCGCCCAGGTAGGAGAAACCGAAATAGACCGCCACCAGCGCAATGGAGAGGGAAGTGAAAAATTCCAGTACCCCGGAGGAGAGGAAGGCGAGACGCAGGACGTCCATCGTGCGCTGGCGAAAATCCTGCGAAGCCTCGCGGATATTGTCAGTTTCCGCGGCGCCGCGGTCGAAAATACGCAGCGTTTCCATACCGCGCAGGCGGTCGAGGAAGTGGCCGCTCAGCCGCGCCAGCGCCTGGAAGTTGCGGCGGTTTGCATCCGCGGCACCCATTCCAACCAGCGCCATAAACATTGGGATCAGCGGCGCGGTGCCGAGAAGGATCAGCGCTGCCGCCCAGTTAATCGGGAAAATAGTGATAACGATGAGCAGCGGCACGCACGCGGCCAGCGTCATCTGCGGCAGATAGCGCGCATAGTAATCGTGCATATCGTCGATTTGCTCGAGGATAAGCGTGGCCCAGCTGCCCGCTGGCTTGCCCTGGATCCAAGCCGGACCGGCCTCCTGCAGGCGGTCGAGCACCTGGCGACGGATCTCATAGCGGATATGCTGCCCGGCATAAAATCCTACCCGCTCGCGCAGCCATACCACCCACGCGCGGAGGACGAAAATCAGCACCAGTACGGTAAACGGCAGCACCAGCGCCGTCGCCGGAATATTCTCCATGATCATGCGGTGAAGGATCCGCGCCAGCAGCCAGGCCTGAGCGACGATCAGTAGCCCGCTAATGACGCCCAGCGTGCGGGAAATCATCAACCAGCGACGGGAGAGAATGCTCTGTTCTTTTAACCAGCGGGTTAACTCTTGTTGACGGGTTTTATTCATTGCGCACTTAGCAGGTGGAGTTATAGGTTTTTGGGCACGGCAATGTTACAACGCGGAAAAAATAAAGGCGACTTTTCGTCGCCTTCTTTACCTTTGTTACTGACTTGTAAAGATTATTTGCAAGCGTCAGCCAGGCCGTCGAGATAGCGCTCGGCGTCCAGCGCGGCCATGCAGCCGGTACCGGCAGAGGTAATAGCCTGACGGTAGATATGGTCCATCACGTCGCCGGCGGCGAAGACGCCAGCAACGCTGGTCTGGGTCGCGTTGCCGTGAATGCCGGACTGAACTTTGATATAGCCGTTTTCCAGCTCCAGCTGACCGGCAAAAATCGCCGTGTTCGGGCTGTGGCCGATAGCGACAAACAGGCCCGCGACTTCCAGCGATTCGACGTTGTCCGTATTCTGCGTATCGCGCAGGCGCAGGCCGCTGACGCCCATCTGGTCGCCGGTCACTTCTTCCAGGGTGCGGTGGGTATGCAGCACGATGTTGCCGCTTTCCACTTTGTCCATCAGGCGATTGATAAGAATTTTTTCAGCGCGGAAGGTGTCGCGACGGTGGATCAGGTGGACTTCAGACGCGATGTTAGAGAGATACAGAGCTTCTTCAACCGCGGTGTTGCCGCCGCCGATAACCGCGACCTTCTGGTTACGGTAGAAGAAACCGTCGCAGGTGGCGCAGGCGGAAACGCCGCGGCCCTTAAAGGCTTCTTCAGACGGCAGGCCGAGATAGCGCGCGGAAGCACCGGTAGCGATAATCAGCGCGTCGCAGGTGTATTCGCCGCTGTCGCCGACCAGGCGGAACGGACGGTTCTGCAGATCGACGCTGTTGATATGATCGAAAAGAATTTCGGTTTCGAACTTGGCCGCATGCTCGTGCATACGTTCCATCAGCAGCGGCCCGGTCAGATCGTTCGGATCCCCAGGCCAGTTTTCCACTTCTGTGGTGGTGGTCAGCTGACCCCCTTTTTCCATCCCGGTAATCAGCACCGGATGCAGGTTTGCACGTGCGGCATAGACCGCAGCGGTGTATCCCGCAGGTCCAGAACCAAGAATTAGCAGCTTACTGTGTTTGGCCGTGCCCATGAGAACCCCATAATTTATTGGCATACATTGGGCTGGATTGTAGGGAATTTGTTGTCGTAAAAAAAGAGCATAGCGATTTTGTTAACGATATGTGCAATAGCATCCGCCGATGAACTGGCGATTTAACGAACGGAGAATATAACTAATTCTACTGTCAGCAGCACAATTATAAGAGGAAAACATGAGAATCAACGGGGGGGGATAATGAATATCTGGCATCTTGTACTAAAAATCGATGTTTTGCTTTGACAATCCCCTGTGCTTTTGCGAAAACATTCATGGAAGAAGAAAAGCAGCGTTTTGCGTGTGGCGAATTTTCATGCATGCAAATGCCATTTTTATCCGGGTTAGCGAAATCTACGCATGGTGTGGACAGACGCCATGCGTGATGTCGGTGGCTGCCGTCAGGCAACGGGCTTCTCACGTACCCCTGGGTTACTCAAGTCGTACGGGTAAGAACAGGATGGGCTCTGGCAGTGAAGGCTCAGAGTCAGAACAGGAGTAGGGAAGGAATACAGAGAGACAATAATAATGGTAGATAGCAAGAAGCGCCCTGGCAAAGATCTCGACCGCATCGATCGTAACATTCTGAATGAGTTACAAAAAGATGGACGTATTTCTAACGTCGAACTTTCTAAACGGGTGGGACTTTCTCCGACGCCTTGCCTTGAGCGCGTGCGTCGACTGGAAAGACAGGGTTTTATTCAGGGCTATACGGCGCTGCTTAACCCGCATTATCTGGATGCATCACTTCTGGTATTTGTTGAGATTACTCTGAATCGTGGCGCGCCGGATGTGTTTGAGCAATTTAACGCCGCTGTGCAAAAACTTGAAGAAATTCAAGAGTGTCATCTGGTATCCGGCGATTTCGACTACCTGTTGAAAACTCGCGTACCGGACATGTCAGCGTATCGTAAACTACTGGGCGAAACCCTGCTGCGCCTGCCGGGCGTAAACGACACCCGTACCTACGTGGTAATGGAAGAGGTCAAGCAGAGCAATCGTCTGGTAATTAAGACGCGCTAACACGGAACAGGTGCAAAATCGACGTAGTTTGATTACACTCCTGTTAATCCATACAGCAACAGTGCCGGGGAGACCCGGCACTGTTGTCCGTTTTAGCAGCAGGCAGGAAACAGCCTGATACCTGGAGAGCCTTTTTTGAGCCAGGAATACACCGAAGACAAAGAAGTCAAACTGACGAAGCTAAGCAGCGGGCGCCGACTCCTTGAGGCGTTACTTATCCTTTGCACCCTTTTTGCTATCTGGCTGATGGCGGCCTTACTCAGCTTTAATCCCTCGGATCCAAGCTGGTCGCAAACGGCCTGGCACGAGCCTATCCACAACATCGGCGGTACGCCGGGAGCCTGGCTTGCCGATACGCTATTTTTCATTTTTGGCGTAATGGCTTACACCATTCCCGTGATTATTATCGGCGGCTGCTGGTTTGCCTGGCGCAATCAAACTAACGACGAATACATCGACTATTTCGCCGTTTCGCTGCGCTTAATTGGCGCGCTGGCGCTGATCCTCACCTCCTGTGGCCTGGCCTCTATCAATGCCGATGATATTTGGTATTTCGCCTCGGGCGGGGTCATTGGCAGCTTGCTGAGCACCACCCTGCAACCGCTGCTGCACAGCAGCGGCGGAACGATTGCGCTGCTCTGCATCTGGGCGGCGGGTTTAACCCTGTTTACCGGCTGGTCGTGGGTCAGCATTGCCGAAAAACTCGGCGGCGTGATCCTTTCCGTCCTTACCTTTGCCAGCAACCGTACCCGTCGGGACGACACCTGGGTTGATGAGGACGACTATGAGGATGACGAAGACGACGATACGGCGAAACCGCAGGGCTCGCGTCGCGCGCGAATTCTACGCAGCGCCTTAGCGCGTCGCCAGCGTCTGGCAGAGAAATTCTCCAATCCGCTGGGGCGCAAGACCGACGCCGCGCTGTTTTCCGGTAAGCGCATGGATGATGCCGAGGAAGAGGTTCAGTTCAGCGCCAACGGCGCGCCGGTTGCGGCAGACGATGTGCTGTTTTCTGGCGCCAGCGCCGCGCGCCCGGCAGATGCGGACGATGTCTTATTCTCCGGTGCCAGCGCAACGCGTCCAGGGGACTTTGACCCCTACGATCCGCTGCTGAACGGCCATAGCATTGCCGATCCTGTGAGCGCGGCTGCGGCAGCCACCGCGGCGCCGCAGGCGTGGGCTGAGCCGGTAGCCGGCCAGACTCCACAGGCCGGCTGGCAGCCAGAAGCACAGGCTTATCAGCCTGTGCAGGCGCCGGTACAGCAACCTCACTACCAGCCTGAAGCCGCATATCAGCCGCAGCAGGCTTATCAGCATGAACAGGCGCCGGTACAGCAGCCTCACTACCAGCCTGAAGCCGCGTATCAGCCTGAGCAGGCGCCGGTACAGCAGCCTCACTACCAGCCTGAAGCCGCGTATCAGCCGCAGCAGGCTTATCAGCCTGAACAGGTCCCGGTACAGCAGCCTCACTACCAGCCTGAAGCCGCATATCAGCCGCAGCAGGCGTATCAGCCTGAGCAGGCGCCGGTACAGCAGCCTCACTACCAGCCTGAAGCCGCATATCAGCCGCAGCAGGCTTATCAGCCTGAGCAGGTCCCGGTACAGCAGCCTCACTACCAGCCTGAAGCCGCATATCAGCCGCAGCAGGCGTATCAGCCTGAGCAGGCGCCGGTACAGCAGCCTCACTACCAGCCTGAAGCCGCGTATCAGCCGCAGCAGGCGTATCAGCCTGAGCAGACGCCGGTACAGCAGCCTGCTTATCAGCCTGAACCTTATGCCGCCTCGCCTGTTATTGAGCCAGAAGCTCCCCAGGAAGAGGTCAAGCCGCAGCGTCCGCCGATGTACTATTTCGAAGAGGTTGAAGAGAAGCGCGCGCGTGAGCGCGAACAGCTTGCCGCCTGGTATCAGCCGATTCCGGAGCCTGCGAGTCCGGTTGCGACCAGGCCTATCTCGCCGCCGCCATCTTCTCCGGTTGATGCCGCCGCGGTGACTACGCTCGCCGCCAGCGTACATCAGGCCGCGGGCGCTGGTGCTAGCGCTGCCGCGGTGGTCTCCGCTGCGTCATCCGCTGCGCCGCTGTTCAGTCCGGCAGCGGGCGGGCCGCGCGTGCAGGTCAAAGAGGGCATTGGTCCGAAGCTGCCGCGTCCTAACCACGTCCGCGTACCGACGCGCCGTGAGCTGGCATCGTATGGCATTAAGCTGCCTTCTCAGCGCATCGCGGAAGAGCGCGCTCGCCAGGCGGAGCTTGATCAAAATTATGACGATGAGCCGCTCACCGATGAAGAAGTTAACGAGCTGGAGCAGGGCGAGCTGGCGCGTCAGTTTGCCGCCACCCAGCAGCAGCGCTACGGTGAGGTCTACCAGGCTGACGACGGCGGAGATGACGATTCAGCCGCCGAAGCCGAGCTGGCTCGCCAGTTTGCCGCCACCCAACAGCAGCGCTACAGCAGCGAGCAGCCGCGCGGGGCGAATCCGTTCTCTCCGGCTGATTATGACTTCTCGCCGATGAAAACGCTGGTGGACGACGGCCCGAGCGAGCCGCTGTTTACGCCGATGCCGGAGGTTCAGCCGTCGGCACCGCAATACCAGCAGCCGGCGCAGCATCAGCATCAGCCGGTACAGCAGCCGCAGCCCGTGCAGCACTATCAGCAGCCGACGCCGCAGCCTGCTTACCAGCAGCCTCAGGCTCAGCAGCCGGTACAATCTGCGCCAGCGGCGCAGAGCTACCAGCCGCAGCAGGCCCCTCAGGCCCCGATGCAGCCGCCGGTCCAACAGCCGGCGCCGCAGCCGCAGGAGAGCCTGATTCACCCGCTCCTGATGCGTAACGGCAACAGCCATCCGCTGCAGCGGCCGACGACGCCGCTGCCGTCTCTGGATCTGCTGACGCCGCCGCCGAGTGAGATAGAGCCGGTTGATACCTTCGCGCTGGAGCAAATGGCGCGCCTGGTGGAAGCTCGCCTTGCCGATTTCCGTATTAAAGCGGACGTCGTGAACTACTCGCCAGGCCCGGTTATCACCCGCTTTGAGCTGAACCTGGCGCCGGGCGTGAAGGCCGCGCGTATTTCTAACCTGTCGCGCGACCTTGCCCGTTCGCTCTCCACGGTTGCCGTGCGCGTCGTGGAAGTGATTCCCGGCAAGCCGTACGTTGGCCTGGAGCTGCCGAATAAGAAGCGTCAGACCGTCTACCTGCGCGAAGTGCTGGATAATACCAAGTTCCGCGATAACCCCTCGCCGCTGACCGTGGTGCTGGGCAAGGATATCGCCGGCGATCCGGTCGTCGCCGACCTGGCAAAAATGCCGCACCTGCTGGTTGCCGGTACCACCGGCTCCGGTAAATCGGTCGGCGTCAACGCCATGATCCTCAGCATGCTCTACAAGGCACAGCCGGAAGACGTGCGCTTCATTATGATCGACCCCAAAATGCTCGAACTGTCGGTCTATGAAGGGATCCCGCATCTGCTGACGGAAGTGGTTACCGATATGAAAGACGCCGCCAACGCTCTGCGCTGGAGCGTGAACGAGATGGAACGCCGCTACAAGCTGATGTCAGCGTTGGGCGTGCGTAACCTGGCGGGCTACAACGAGAAGATTGCCGAGGCGGCGCGCATGGGGCGCCCAATTCCGGATCCGTACTGGAAGCCGGGCGACAGCATGGATGCGGTACATCCGGTGCTGGAAAAACTGCCTTACATCGTGGTGCTGGTGGACGAATTCGCCGACCTGATGATGACCGTGGGTAAAAAAGTGGAAGAGCTGATTGCTCGTCTGGCGCAGAAAGCGCGTGCGGCGGGTATTCACCTCGTGCTGGCGACCCAGCGCCCGTCGGTTGACGTGATCACCGGCCTGATTAAGGCCAACATCCCGACGCGTATTGCGTTCACCGTGTCGAGTAAAATTGACTCGCGTACCATTCTTGACCAGAGCGGTGCCGAATCGCTGCTGGGGATGGGGGATATGCTCTACTCCGGGCCGAACTCCACTATCCCGGTGCGCGTGCACGGCGCATTCGTACGCGATCAGGAAGTCCATGCGGTAGTCCAGGACTGGAAAGCGCGCGGGCGCCCGCAGTATGTCGACGGCATCACTTCGGATAGCGAAAGCGAAGGCGGCGGCGGTGGATTTGACGGCGGAGAAGAGCTGGATCCGCTGTTCGACCAGGCGGTTAATTTCGTGACCGAGAAGCGTAAAGCCTCTATCTCTGGGGTTCAGCGTCAGTTCCGTATCGGCTATAACCGCGCCGCGCGCATCATCGAACAGATGGAAGCGCAGGGGATCGTCAGCGAGCAGGGCCATAACGGAAACCGCGAAGTGCTGGCACCGCCGCCCTTCGAGTGAGTGCAAAGTTGGGTAAATAAGAGCAAAATCAGCCTATTCTTCTGTCCCGCCGCGCCAGGCGGTCCTACATTAGGGGCAGAAGAGGCTCCCGCGCAGGGAGCGACGCACATTGACGGACATTAAGGAATAACAATGAAAAAACTCGCAATCACCTGTGCATTACTGTCTGGATTTGTTGTCAGCCAGGTTTGGGCTGACGCCGCCGGCGATTTGAAAAGCCGTCTGGATAAGGTGAGCAGCTTCCACGCCAGCTTCACGCAGAAAGTGACCGATGGCAGCGGCAACGCGGTACAGGACGGACAGGGCGACCTGTGGGTGAAACGCCCGAATCTGTTCAACTGGCACATGACCCAGCCGGATGAAAGCATTCTGGTCTCTGACGGCAAAACGCTGTGGTTCTATAACCCGTTCGTTGAGCAGGCGACCGTCACCTGGCTGAAAGACGCCACCAGCAACACGCCGTTTATGCTGATTGCGCGTAACCAGTCTAACGACTGGCAGCAGTACAATATTAAGCAAAACGGCGATGACTTCGTCCTGACGCCGAAAAGCGGCAGCGGTAACCTGAAGCAGTTCACCATTAACGTAGGGCGTGATGGCACCATTCATCAGTTCAGCGCGGTAGAGCAGGACGACCAGCGCAGCAGCTACCAGCTGAAGTCGCAGCAAAACGGTGCGATAGACGCATCTAAGTTTACCTTTACGCCGCCGCAAGGGGTTACGGTGGACGATCAACGTAAATAGAGGCGAATGTGGGCAATCTGTCGCTCGATTTTTCCGACAATGCGTTTCAACCTCTGGCCGCCCGTATGCGGCCAGAAAATTTAGCGCAGTACATCGGCCAGCAGCATCTGCTGGCACCGGGTAAACCTTTGCCGCGGGCAATTGAGGCCGGGCATCTTCATTCGATGATTCTGTGGGGCCCGCCGGGTACCGGGAAAACGACCTTAGCGGAAGTGATTGCTCGCTATGCCAGCGCCGACGTCGAGCGTATTTCGGCCGTGACCTCCGGCGTGAAGGAGATCCGTGAAGCCATCGAACGCGCCCGGCAGAACCGTAACGCCGGTCGGCGTACCATCCTGTTTGTCGACGAAGTCCACCGCTTCAATAAAAGCCAGCAGGACGCGTTTCTGCCGCATATCGAAGATGGCACCATCACCTTTATCGGCGCGACGACGGAAAATCCCTCTTTTGAACTCAACTCCGCGCTGTTATCGAGAGCGCGCGTTTATCTGCTGAAATCACTGACCACGGAAGATATCGAGCAGGTGCTCACGCAGGCGATGAGCGATGCGGGCCGCGGCTACGGCGGGCAGAATATTGTGCTGCCTGACGACACGCGTCGGGCGATCGCCGAGCTGGTAAACGGCGATGCGCGCCGGGCGCTCAACACGCTGGAGATGATGGCCGATATGGCCGAAACCGACGCCGCCGGTCAGCGGGTGCTGCAGGCCAAACTGTTGACCGAAATTGCCGGCGAGCGTAGCGCGCGTTTTGATAACAAGGGCGATCGCTTTTACGATTTAATTTCGGCGCTGCACAAGTCCGTGCGCGGCAGCGCGCCGGACGCCGCGCTGTACTGGTATGCGCGGATCATTAGCGCCGGCGGCGATCCGCTGTACGTTGCTCGCCGCTGCCTGGCGATTGCTTCGGAAGACGTCGGCAACGCCGACCCTCGGGCCATGCAGGTTGCTATCTCTGCCTGGGACTGCTTTACCCGAGTCGGCCCTGCGGAAGGCGAGCGGGCGATTGCTCAGGCCATTGTGTACCTCGCCTGCGCGCCGAAGAGCAACGCGGTTTACAGCGCCTTTAAGGCCGCGATGGCCGATGCCCGCGAACGCCCGGACTACGACGTGCCGGTCCACCTGCGCAACGCGCCAACGAAGCTGATGAAAGAGATGGGCTATGGCCAGCAGTATCGCTACGCCCACGATGAGCCCAACGCCTATGCCGCCGGCGAGGAGTACTTCCCGCAGGAAATGGCGCAAACGCGCTATTATCGGCCAACAAACCGAGGGCTTGAGGGGAAAATTGGCGAAAAGCTCGCCTGGCTTGCCGAACAGGATCAAAATAGCCCCACAAAACGCTACCGCTAACAGAGGCGTTGCGGTAAGGTTACCAGGATATTCCGGTGGTCGTAGTCTGCGGCCACTTTTCATTTTATTAATTCGATAAGCACAGGATAAGCATGCTCGATCCCAATCTGCTGCGTACCGAGCCAGACGCAGTCGCTGAAAAACTGGCACGCCGGGGCTTTAAGCTGGATGTAGATAAACTGCGCGCTCTGGAAGAGCGTCGTAAAGTTCTGCAGGTTGAAACTGAAAATCTGCAGGCGGAGCGTAACTCCCGATCGAAATCCATTGGCCAGGCGAAAGCGCGTGGGGAAGATATCGAGCCGTTACGCCTGGAAGTGAACAAGCTTGGCGAACAGCTGGATGCGGCGAAAACCGATCTGGACGCGCTGCTGGCCGAAATCCGCGATATCGCGCTGACCATTCCTAACGTTCCGCATGATGACGTTCCGCTGGGTAAAAGTGAAAACGACAACGTCGAAGTGAGCCGCTGGGGTACCCCGCGCGAGTTCGATTTTGACGTACGCGATCACGTGACTCTGGGCGAAATGCACGGCGGGCTGGACTTCGCTGCGGCGGTTAAACTGACCGGCTCGCGCTTTGTGGTCATGAAGGGCCAGCTGGCTCGTCTGCACCGCGCGCTGTCGCAGTTTATGCTGGACCTGCATACCGAACAGCACGGCTATAGTGAAAACTATGTCCCGTATCTGGTAAACCAGGAAACGCTGTATGGCACCGGCCAGTTGCCGAAATTCGCCGGCGACCTGTTCCATACTCGTCCGCTGGAAGAAGAGGCGGATAGCAGCAACTACGCGCTGATCCCGACCGCCGAAGTTCCGCTGACTAACCTGGTTCGCGATGAGATCATCGATGAAGACGATCTGCCGATCAAAATGACCGCGCATACGCCGTGCTTCCGCTCTGAAGCGGGATCCTACGGTCGTGATACCCGTGGTCTGATCCGTATGCACCAGTTCGACAAAGTTGAGATGGTGCAGATCGTCCGTCCGGAAGATTCCATGGCGGCGCTGGAAGAGATGACCGGCCACGCGGAGAAAGTTCTGCAGCTGCTGGGTCTGCCATACCGTAAAGTGGCGCTCTGCACCGGCGATATGGGCTTCAGCGCATGCAAAACCTACGATCTGGAAGTGTGGGTACCGGCGCAGAATACCTACCGCGAAATTTCGTCCTGCTCGAACGTCTGGGATTTCCAGGCGCGCCGCATGCAGGCACGCTGCCGCAGCAAGTCTGATAAGAAAACGCGCCTGGTCCATACGCTGAACGGCTCTGGCCTGGCAGTGGGTCGTACCCTGGTTGCGCTGATGGAAAACTATCAGCAGGCTGACGGCCGTATTGAAATCCCGGAAATTCTGCGCCCGTATATGCGCGGCCTTGAGTTCATCGGCTGATTTTTCTACCCCCTTCTCAAAAGCGCCTACGGGCGCTTTTTTTTCATCTCCTTCTTGATGCCGGGCAATAACCCGTCCGTTCAATACCCCCATACTCCCTTGGTGTTAAAGCAGCATAAAAAACTAATAAAAGCTAGTTACGCTATATATAAGTCTATATAGCGATTATCAGTAAATTGTGAGCAACCAAAGCGAGTATCCATGAAAATTAAAGCCCCCGATGCTTTACTGGCTGCCGAAGTAAGCCGGCGTGGTTTAATGAAAACCACGGCGATTGGCGGTCTGGCAGTGGCCAGTAACGCATTTACTTTACCCTTCACGCGCATTGCCCATGCCGCAGACACCCTGTCACCGGCAGGCGAAACGGTGACCTGGAGCGCCTGTACCGTGAACTGCGGTAGCCGCTGCCCGCTGCGCATGCATGTCGTTGATGGCGAAATTAAATACGTTGAAACAGACAATACCGGTGACGATAGCTACGACGGCCTGCACCAGGTGCGTGCCTGCCTGCGCGGACGCTCGATGCGTCGTCGCGTCTACAATCCCGATCGCCTGAAGTACCCGATGAAGCGCGTGGGTAAACGCGGCGAGGGGAAATTTGAGCGCATCAGCTGGGAAGAGGCGTTCGATACCATTGCCGGCAATATGCAGCGCCTGATCAAAGACTATGGCAACGAGTCTATCTACCTGAACTACGGTACCGGAACCCTGGGCGGGACCATGACCCGCTCCTGGCCGCCGGGAAAAACGCTCATTGCTCGCCTGATGAACTGCTGCGGGGGCTATCTTAATCACTACGGCGACTACTCTTCCGCGCAGATCGCTGCCGGGCTGAATTACACCTACGGCGGCTGGGCCGACGGCAATAGCCCGTCGGATATTGAAAACAGCCAGCTGGTGGTTCTGTTTGGCAATAACCCGGGCGAAACGCGGATGAGCGGCGGCGGGGTGACCTACTATCTGGAGCAGGCGCGACAAAAATCCGATGCGCGGATGATCATTGTCGATCCCCGCTATACGGATACCGGGGCCGGTCGTGAGGACGAGTGGATCCCGATTCGCCCGGGTACCGACGCGGCGCTGGTCTCTGCGCTGGCGTGGGTGATGATTACCGAAAACCTGGTCGATACCCCGTTCCTCGATAAATACTGCGTTGGCTATGATGAGAAAACGCTCCCTGCCGATGCGCCGGCAAACGGCCACTATAAGGCCTGGATCCTGGGCCAGGGCAGCGACGGTATCGCCAAAACGCCAGCATGGGCGTCAACCATCACCGGTATTCCGGCCGATCGCATCGTCAAGCTGGCGCGTGAGATAGCCACCGCGAAGCCCGCCTATATTAGCCAGGGCTGGGGGCCGCAGCGCCACGCTAACGGTGAAATTGCGACCCGGGCTATCTCGATGCTCTCTATTCTTACCGGCAACGTCGGCATTAACGGCGGCAACAGCGGCGCGCGCGAGGGCTCATACGATCTGCCGTTTGAGCGTATGCCGACGCTGGAAAACCCGGTTGAGACCAGCATCTCCATGTTTATGTGGACCGACGCCATTGAGCGTGGTCCGGAGATGACGGCGCTCCGCGACGGGGTTCGCGGCAAAGACAAGCTCGATGTGCCGATCAAGATGATCTGGAACTATGCGGGCAACTGCCTGATTAACCAGCACTCTGATATCAACCGCACCCATGAAATTCTGCAGGACGACAAGAAGTGCGAGATGATCGTGGTGATCGATTGCCATATGACCTCGTCGGCAAAATATGCCGATATCCTGCTGCCGGACTGCACCGCCTCCGAACAGATGGACTTCGCGCTGGATGCCTCCTGCGGCAATATGTCGTACGTTATCTTCACCGATGAGGCGATTAAGCCGCGCTTTGAATGCAAAACGATTTATGACATGACGACGGCGCTGGCGAAACGCATGGGCGTGGAGCAGCAGTTTACGGAAGGCCGTAGCCAGGAAGGCTGGATGCGCTATCTGCACGAGATCTCCCGCAAAGCGATCCCCGATCTCCCGGACTTTGAGACTTTCCGCAAGCAGGGGATCTATAAGCAGCGTGACCCTGAAGGCCACCACGTTGCCTATAAGGCGTTCCGTGAAGATCCGCAGGCTAACCCGCTGACCACGCCGTCGGGAAAAATCGAAATCTATTCGCAGGAGCTGGCGAAAATTGCCGCCACCTGGGAGTTACCCGAAGGGGATGTTATCGATCCGCTGCCGATTTATACCCCCGGCTTTGAGAACTATAACGATCCGCTGACCGAGAAGTTCCCGCTGCAGCTGACCGGCTTCCACTATAAATCTCGCGTGCACTCGACCTACGGCAACGTAGACGTGCTGCAGGCGGCCTGTCGCCAGGAGATGTGGATTAACCCGCTTGATGCGAAGACGCGAGGTATCGCCAACGGCGACCGAATTCGTATTTTCAACGCCCGCGGTGAGGTACATATCGAAGCCAAAGTGACGCCGCGTATGATGCCTGGCGTTGTCGCGCTGGGTGAGGGCGCCTGGTATAGCCCGGACGCAGGCCGCGTGGATCAGGCGGGGAGTATCAACGTGCTCACCACCCAACGCCCGTCGCCGCTGGCGAAAGGAAATCCGTCGCATACCAACCTCGTCCAGGTTGAAAAGCTGTAAGGAATAACCGATGACAACTCAATATGGATTTTTTATCGATTCCGCCCGTTGCACCGGTTGTAAAACCTGCGAACTGGCTTGTAAAGACTATAAGAACCTGACGCCGGACGTCAGCTTCCGCCGCATTTATGAATACGCGGGCGGCGACTGGCAGGAGGATAACGGCGTCTGGCAGCAGAACGTGTTTGCCTACTACCTCTCTATCGCCTGTAACCACTGCGAGGATCCGGCCTGTACCAAGGTCTGTCCGAGCGGCGCAATGCACAAGCGCGACGATGGCTTTGTGGTGGTGGATGAAGACGTCTGTATCGGCTGCCGCTATTGCCATATGGCCTGTCCGTACGGCGCGCCGCAGTACAACGCGGCGAAAGGGCATATGACCAAGTGCGACGGCTGCCACGAGCGCGTCGCCGTGGGTAAAAAAACGATCTGCGTCGAGTCCTGCCCGCTGCGGGCGCTGGACTTTGGCCCAATCGAAGAGCTGCGGCAGAAGCATGGCAAGCTGGCCGCCGTTGCGCCGTTGCCGTCGGCGCATTTTACGCAACCCAGCATTGTCATTAAACCGAACGCCAACAGTCGTCCGTGTGGCGATACAACCGGCTATCTGGCCAACCCGAAGGAGGTGTGAGATGGGAAGTGGATGGCATGAATGGCCGCTGATGATCTTCACGGTCTTTGGTCAGTGCGTAGTGGGGGGCTTTATTGTCCTGGCGCTGGCGCTTATGAAAGGCAGCCTGTCGCCTGAGCAGCAGCAGCGCGTGGTGCTGAGTATGTTTGGCCTGTGGGTGCTGATGGGGATTGGATTTATCGCCTCGACGCTGCACCTGGGGTCGCCGATGCGGGCCTTCAATTCGCTCAACCGCGTCGGAGCATCGTCGCTGAGTAATGAAATCGCCAGCGGAGCGCTCTTCTTCGCCGTTGGCGGCATTGGCTGGCTGCTGTCGGCGGTTAAGAAGCTTCCGGCCGGGCTGCGCAGCCTGTGGCTGATCGTCACGATGGTGCTGGGCGTCATCTTCGTCTGGATGATGGTGCGGGTGTACAACACCATTGATACGGTCCCGACCTGGTATAGCGTCTGGACGCCGCTGAGCTTCTTCCTGACGCTGTTTATCGGCGGACCGCTGCTGGGCTATCTGCTGCTGCGCGTGGCCGGCGTGAACGGCTGGGCGATGCGTCTGCTGCCCGTCGTAACGCTGGTGGCCCTGGTGGCGAGCGTGGCCGTGGCGCTGATGCAGGGAAGCGAGCTGTCGACTATCCACAGCTCTATCCAGCAGGCGTCTGCGCTGGTGCCGGACTACGGCTCGCTGATGGCGTGGCGCGTTGCGGCCCTGGCGCTGGCCCTGGCGTGCTGGGTTGCGCCAATGCTTAAAGGATATCAGCCGGCGCTGCCGCTGCTAGGCCTGGCATTTGTGCTGGTGCTGGTGGGCGAGATGGTGGGCCGCGGGGTCTTCTACGGTCTGCATATGACGGTGGGTATGGCGATCGCCAGCTAAGCCTTGATTCGCGCCGGAACTTCGCGGTTCCGGCGCGATAAAAAATGCGCTCTCTTCATGAAATATTTCAACTGATATTCCCGCCCGTTAATTCCAATAAATTAATAAAAACAATGGAATAATATAAAGAATAATTCTGCCGTCTCGCCGATGGATAAAAAACTTCAATCGTTGCCCGACAAACCGCGTCCTGCCTGATTTCAGGTGGATTGACAATGTTTATAGCGGTGGCATGATGCGCACGAAATCCGAACTTCCTCACGGTTTATATCCATGTCCATCTACACCCGGCCGGTGCAAATGTTGCTCTGCGGCCTGCTTTTGTTGACGCTGGCGATAGCGGTTTTAAATACCCTCGTCCCGCTTTGGCTCGCCCATGAAAATATGCCTACCTGGCAGGTCGGGATGGTCGGCTCATCCTATTTCACCGGTAACCTTGTCGGAACCCTGCTGGCCGGATGGGTCATTAAGCATCTCGGATTTAACCGCAGCTACTATCTTGCCTCGCTGATTTTTGCCGTCGGCTGCGTTGGGCTTGGCGTAACGATGGGGTTCTGGACCTGGTTCAGCTGGCGCTTTGTGGCCGGCGTGGGCTGCGCAATGATTTGGGTCGTGGTAGAGAGCGCGCTGGTGTGCAGCGGTACCTCTCGCAGCCGCGGTCGCCTGCTGGCGGCGTACATGATGGTTTACTACGTCGGTACCGTGCTGGGCCAGCTGATGGTGAGCAAGCTGCCGACGGATCTGATGAGCGTCCTGCCGTGGGTAACCGGTCTGGCGCTGGCCGCCATCCTTCCTCTGCTGTTTACGCGCGTGGTCAATCAGACGGACGAGCCGCACGAGCCGGCGCGCATCTGGCCAATGCTCAGGCTGCGCCAGGCTCGCCACGGCGTCAACGGCTGCATTATTTCCGGGATCGTCCTCGGCTCGCTGTACGGACTTATGCCGCTGTGGCTGAACCATCAGGGAGTGAGCGACGCCGGGATTGGCTTCTGGATGGCGGTGATGGTGAGCGCCGGGATCCTCGGCCAGTGGCCGGTGGGTCGCCTGGCGGATCGCTATGGTCGCCTGCTGGTGCTGCGCGTTCAGGTGTTTATCGTTATTCTCGGCTGTCTGGCCATGCTTAGCCAGGCCGCGATGGCGCCCGCGCTGTTTATCCTTGGCGCCTCGGGCTTTACGCTGTATCCGGTAGCGATGGCCTGGGCATGCGAAAAAGTTGAGCGCCATCAGCTGGTGGCGATGAACCAGGCGCTATTGATGAGCTACACCATCGGTAGCCTGCTTGGACCAACGCTGACCGCGATGCTGATGCAGAACTTCTCCGATAACTTGCTGTTTATTATGATCGCGAGCGTGTCGTTTATTTACCTGCTGACGCTGCTGCGCAAAGCGGGGCACCACCCGACGCCGGTGGCCCACGCCTGAATCCGCGCGCGCACTGGCCGTTCTGGATGCGGTGCTATCACCGCAAATTTGGAGCGAAGGGAACGTTGCTGTGCCTGGCGGGAGATAAATTGGTGAGTGCAGTCTGGCGTTAAAACAGTTTTGATGATTCCCGGCGGGCGCATTGTGCCGCCGGGAGATTCAGCCCTAGTACATCACCTTATGACCATACTGCTCGAGAATGCCTTTTACGCGCTCCATGGTCTCTTTCTTCGGCGGATGCACGCCGTCAAGCTTGTACTCTTCACCCATCGCCACCCATTTATGCTTGCCCAGCTCGTGATACGGCAGCAGCTCGATTTTTTCGACGTTGCCCATATCGCGGGTAAACTCGCCGAGGCGGTGCGCGGAATCATCATCATCTGACCAGCCGGGTACCACTACGTAGCGGATCCAGACGTTGATATTTTTGTTCGCCAGATAGCGGCAAAACTCCAGCGTACGGTGGTTAGAGACGCCAACCAGATTTTGGTGGATTTCATCATTCATCTGCTTAAGGTCAAGCATCACCAGATCGGTCACTTCAAGCAGCTCGTCAATCACCGGATCGTAGCGACGAACGAAGCCGTTGGTATCGAGGCAGGTGTGGATGCCCTCCTTGCGGCAGGCGCGGAACCAGTCGCGTACGAATTCAGCCTGCAGGATAGCCTCACCGCCGGAGGCGGTCACGCCGCCGCCGGATGCGTTCATAAAGTGACGGTAGGTGACAACCTCTTTCATCAGGCTTTCGACGGTGAGTTCAGTCCCGCCGTGGGTATCCCAGGTATCGCGATTATGGCAGTACAGGCAGCGCATCAGGCAACCCTGGAAGAAGGTGATGAAGCGGATCCCTGGCCCATCGACGGTGCCACAGGATTCAAAGGAGTGAATGCGACCAATAGTTGACATTGCGGTGGTATCTCCAGATTCGGCCCGTCCGGGACCTGTGATGCACAGCTCAAACCGGCTGTGTTAAGTCTGTTTTGGCAGTTATCCATTGAGTATAGATAGCGGACAAAAGAGACTGGGGGGCAGGGAGGTATTGCTAAAAAGGCCCCACTTGCGTGGAGCCTTTATTGTACGCTTTTTATATCGCGATTTCAGTCAAAACCCGTTACATGGTCTGAGTGAAGGTACGAGTGATAACGTCCTGCTGCTGCTCTTTAGTCAGGGAGTTAAAACGTACTGCATAGCCGGATACGCGGATGGTCAGCTGCGGATATTTTTCCGGGTTTTCCATCGCGTCGAGCAGCATTTCACGGTTCATAACGTTGACGTTCAGGTGCTGACCGCCTTCGATAGAAGCTTCGTGGTGGAAGTAACCGTCCATCAGACCGGCCAGGTTAGTTTTACGAACTTCGTCGTCTTTACCCAGAGCGTTAGGAACGATAGAGAAGGTGTAAGAGATACCATCTTTAGCGTACGCAAACGGCAGTTTTGCAACGGAGGTCAGAGAGGCAACGGCACCTTTCTGGTCACGACCGTGCATCGGGTTAGCACCTGGTCCGAACGGAGCGCCAGCGCGACGGCCGTCAGGGGTGTTACCGGTTTTCTTACCATACACAACGTTAGAAGTGATGGTCAGAACGGACTGAGTCGGGATAGCGTTGCGGTAGGTAGTCAGTTTCTGAATTTTCTTCATGAAACGTTCAACCAGATCGACCGCCATATCATCTACGCGAGAGTCGTTGTTACCAAACTGCGGGTATTCGCCTTCGATTTCGAAGTCGACAGCCAGACCGTCTTCGTCACGAATCGGTTTAACTTTCGCATATTTGATAGCGGACAGGGAGTCAGCGGCAACGGACAGACCGGCGATACCACATGCCATGGTGCGAACAACGTCACGATCGTGCAGCGCCATCAGAGAAGCTTCGTAGCTGTACTTGTCGTGCATGTAGTGGATGATGTTCAGCGCGGTGACGTACTGTTTAGCCAGCCAGTCCATGAAGTGATCCATGCGATCCATGACTTCGTCAAAGTTCAGAACGTCGCCTTTGATCGGTTCAGACTTAGGACCAACCTGCATTTTCAGTTTTTCATCAACGCCGCCGTTGATAGCGTACAGCATGGTTTTCGCGAGGTTAGCGCGAGCACCGAAGAACTGCATTTGCTTACCAACAACCATCGGGCTTACGCAGCAAGCGATAGCGTAGTCATCGTTGTTAAAGTCAGGGCGCATCAGATCGTCGTTCTCATACTGCAGAGAAGAGGTATCGATGGAGACTTTAGCCGCGTATTTTTTGAAGCTCAGCGGCAGTTTTTCAGACCACAGAATAGTGATGTTCGGCTCCGGAGACGGCCCCATGGTGTACAGGGTGTTCAGGAAGCGGAAGCTGTTTTTGGTGACCAGAGTACGGCCATCAACGCCCATACCACCGATTGATTCAGTTGCCCAAATCGGGTCACCGGAGAACAGTTCATCATACTCAGGAGTACGCAGGAAGCGAACCATACGCAGTTTCATGACCAGGTGGTCAATCATTTCCTGAGCGTCTTGCTCGGTGATTTTACCGGCTTTCAGGTCGCGTTCGATGAAGATATCCAGGAAGCTGGAGGTACGGCCGAAGGACATTGCCGCGCCGTTCTGAGACTTAACGGCAGCCAGGTAACCGAAGTAGGTCCACTGGATAGCTTCCTGCGCGGTTTTTGCCGGAGCAGAGATATCGCAGCCGTATTTGGCCGCCATTTCTTTGATCTGGCCCAGCGCACGGTACTGCTCGGAGATCTCTTCGCGCAGACGGATGGTTGCTTCCAGATCTTCGCCGTTTTCCAGTTTGCCTTGCAGAGACAGGAACTGAGCGTATTTGTCTTTCATCAGGAAGTCGATGCCGTACAGCGCAACGCGGCGGTAGTCACCGATGATACGGCCACGGCCGTAGGCATCCGGCAGACCGGTCAGCACGCCGGATTTACGGCAGTTCAGGATGTCTTTGGTGTAAACATCAAAAACGCCCTGGTTGTGAGTTTTACGGTACTCGGTGAAGATTTTTTTCAGCATCGGGTCCAGCTCGCGATCGTACGCTTTGCAAGAACCTTCAACCATTTTAATGCCGCCGAACGGGATAATGGCACGTTTCAGCGGAGCTTCAGTCTGCAGACCAACGATTTTCTCGAGCGCTTTCTCGATGTAGCCTGCGTCGTGAGAAGTGATGGTGGATGCAAGGGAAGTGTCAAAATCAACAGGCGCGTGAGTGCGGTTTTCCTGTTTAACACCTTCCATTACGTTGTCCCACAGCTTGGTGGTCGCGTCAGTGGCGCCAGCCAGGAAGGACTCGTCACCTTCGTACGGGGTATAGTTTTTCTGGATAAAGTCACGGACGTTGACTTCGTTCTGCCAGTCACCTTTCGCAAAACCTTCCCAGGCTGTGGCTAACTTTTCATTAAGCTCGGACATGTAACACCTACCTTCTTAAGTGGATTTTTTATTTACTGCCTGAAACAACCCTTAGTGATGGTCGTCGCCACGCAGGTAAATGACCCAGTATGTCAACCCAACCAGCAGACCACCGCCAATAATGTTCCCGATAGTTACCGGAATCAGGTTATCAGTGATGAAGTTCATGACGGTCAGGTGAGAGAAACTTTCCGGAGTTGAACCAACGGCGGTCCAGAATTCCGGGCTTGCAAAGTCGCGGATTACGATACCCATCGGGATCATAAACATGTTAGCGATACTGTGCTCAAAGCCGCTGGCAACGAACATGGCGACGGGCAGAACCATAATCATTGCTTTGTCCATCAGGCTGCGGCCGGAGTAGCTCATCCACACCGCGAGGCAGACCATCAGGTTCGCCAGGATACCCAGGCAGACGGCTTCAATAAATGTATGATGCATTTTGTGGTCAGCGGTTTGCAGGACGTTGAGCCCCCAACCGCCGTTAGCGGCCATATATTCACCCGATAGCCACATCAGCAGCACGAACAGCAGCGCGCCTATCAGGTTACCAACATAGACGTTGAGCCAGTTTATTGCCAGTTGACCCCAGGTAATCCTGCCGCTGGCTTTCGCCACAACGATAAGTACGGTGGAGGTAAACAGGTCAGCACCGCAGATGACGCACAGAATCAGGCCGAGTGAAAAGCAGATCCCCCCAATAAGCTTGGCAATACCGAAAGGCATCGCGGCAGTACCGGTCGTCGCGGTGATGTAGAAGACAAAAGCAATGGAGATAAAGACACCAGCGGTAATCGCCAGATAAAAGGTCTTCATCGGGTGCTTTGTCGCTTTATAGACACCCGCTTCTTCGGCGACTTTCGCCATCGCAGCGGGGAGTAATAGATCAAAAGGGTTGTCAGCTTTCACACTAACTCTCTCTTTATATAAGTTGGCGGTGAGATACTAACAAAGCATTATAGAAGGGAAATTGATGTAGATCATATCCCACCGGAACTATAAGCCCGTTTAGCGTATGGTTTTTGCGGTAATTAATTCTAATTTATTGTTTTTTAAAAAGAAAATAAAGTTTAATATTTACAAATTATGTTGATTTTTTTCATTTTTGGGCACAGGCCACGGTTAATTAAAATGGGGTATTTTTATTAAAATTAACATCTCCAAACTGTTGCGCGATCAATTTTCACTGTAAATTAACTTCACAACTACAAATTATTGGTCCCGTGAATAAAATATAAAAAAACGGAGCCGTAAACGACTCCGTGATGGGGCACTTCAGGCGGCGCTAAAGGCTATTTAGCCCAGTACGCCGCTTTAGCACGCTGCAGCTTCTCGTAGGCTTTCAGTAAGGACTGATGGGCCGGGAACGCGTGCAGATCGCTATCCACCGCCTGCAGGCCGTAGAACGGCGCTTCGCCGCTTAGCGCAGCGCTGGCGGCTTCCACCGCATCTGCGCCGTACATGCGCACAAAGGCGTTCAGGTACTGCAGCGGCTGACGCTCTTCTTCCTGGCTCAGCAGCAGCAGCGTTTGCAGGCAGCGGTAGTAGTTGGCGCGCTCTGCGCTGAAGATTGACGCATTGAACTCGATCGTCCACTCCGTCCAGATCAGCGCCTGCTCCAGATCGCCGCCGGCCAGCGCCAGCATCGCTTTCAGTTCGCCAATACGCAGCGTATACCAGCCGTTGTCTTTGCCCGTTGCCAGGCCCAGCAGTTCGCGAACGCGGGTGAAGTCGTCATTACCTTCATCGTCCAGCTGCTCAATCAGCGCCAGATAGTCCTCTTTTTCCCACTCGCTGCCCGGCAGAGAGAGGAGCGTTTCGCGCAGATGGCTGCCCATGCTGTTGTTCGCCAGCCACAGGTCTTCTGCCGGATAGATATCCGACATCCCCGGAACGATAATCCGGCAGGCGTAGACGCTGAGGTGCTCGTAATCGGCGATGTAGACCTCTTTATCTTCTTCTTTAAAGATGGCCATCAGGGTAGCGAACTCTTCTTCCGTGGTACCGGAGAAGCTCCAGTCGACGAACGGATAGTCGGCATCCTGTTTGAACATATCCCAGGAGATCAGGCCGCTGGAGTCGATAAAGTGGGTTTCAAGGTTGGCGTGTTCAGCCACTTCTTCGTCATCGAAGGTTGGCGGCGTGAAGACGTCGAGATCCTTCAGGCTACGGCCCTGCAGCAGCTCGGTGACGGTGCGCTCCAGCGCGACGCCGAAGTCAGGGTGCGCGCCGAAGGAGGCGAAGCAGGTTCCGTTTTCCGGGTTAAACAGCACCACGCAGATCACCGGATACTTGCCGCCCAGCGAGCCGTCGTAAGCAAAAATTGGGAAACCTTCTGCTTCCAGCTTATTAATCGACTCCACCACGCCCGGATAGCGGGCCATTACTTCGGCAGGGATCTCCGGCAGGCTGATGCTTTCAGCAATGATGCGGTTCTTGATATGGCGCTCAAAGACTTCCGACAGGGCCTGAACGCGCGCTTCGTTCGCGGTGTTGCCCGCGGACATCCCGTTAGAAACGTACAGGTTGCCGATGATATTCATCGGAATATAAACGGTTTCGCCATCGGACTGACGGGTGAACGGCAGGCCGCAAACGCCGCGATCGTCATTACCCGACTGCAGGTCAACCAGCATGCCGGCGGTCAGCTGATCGTCAGGATCGTAGAAGGCGCGCAGGCGAGGATCGAGCAGCCCCTGCGGAACTTCATCATCTTCGGTCAGCGGGAACCATTTTTCGTTTGGATAGTGAACAAACGGCCCGTTAGCGATGGTTTCGCCTAACCAGAAGTCAGCGAAGAAATAGTTGGTCGACAGACGTTCGAAGTACTCGCCCAGCGCAGAGGCCAGCGCCGCTTTTTTTGTCGCGCCTTTGCCGTTGGTGAAGCACAGCGAGCAGGCTTTATCGCGAATATGAACTGACCACACGTGCGGTACCGGATTCAGCCACGAGGCCTCTTCAATATCAAATCCGAGGTCGAGCAATTTCTGCTGGAAGCGAGCGATGGAATCTTCCAGGGCGGCGTCTTTGCCGGGGATAAACGTTTGAGTCATAGCGGTCACTTTTTTCGTACGTAAAGCGCGCAATGATACGGGGTTTGTGTGTCAGGCGCTATCTTCGTGAAGGCCCCGGCGAAAATAAAAGCCTGGGCTATGCTTACAGGCAGTAACCTACTGTTAAGGCATTAAAAAATGAAAGCGTTCGATCTTCACCGCATGGCGTTTGATAAAGTTCCGCCGGAGTTTTTAGGGGAGGTCGCGCTGCGCAGCCTCTTTACCTTCCTGCTGGTTTTCCTGTTCCTTAAAATTACCGGACGGCGCGGCGTCCGCCAGATGTCGCTCTTTGAAGTGCTGATTATTTTGACGCTAGGCTCTGCGGCCGGGGACGTCGCCTTTTATGACGACGTGCCGCTGATCCCGGTGTTCGTCGTGTTTGTCACCCTGGCGCTGCTCTACCGCCTGGTGATGTGGCTGATGTCAAAAAGCGAGAAGCTGGAAAACCTGCTGGAAGGGAAGCCGGTGGTCATCGTCGAAGAAGGGGAGCTGGCGTGGGAGAAAGTCCACAGCGCCAATATGACCGAGTTCGAGTTTTTTATGGAGCTTCGCCTCTACAGCGTGGAGCAGCTCGGCCAGGTTCGGCTGGCGATAATGGAAACTAACGGACAAATCAGCATGTACTATTACGCTGATGAAGAGGTTAAGCCGGGGCTATGTATTCTGCCGGAGAGCTGCTATGAACGTTTTGTGACCATTCCTGAGACCGGCGAATACGCCTGCGTGCGCTGTAGCCAGGTGATCGTCATTCAGGCCGGTAAAAAACAATTATGTCGGCGCTGTCAAAATCCAGAATGGGCGAGGGTTAGCAGAGCTAAACGCATCACCTGACAGCCTTTTTGTCGGTTTTGTTACGGAGGGCTAGTGAATTGTTTTGTGTGAAGCCGATCATATTTTTCCGGTCATAAGTTTTAGGCATTGCGATGCGTGTCGCTGAATGATAAAACCGATGTACCCGTCATACTTCAGGCTGCATGTGCGCTGGCCGCACTCGTGCAAGCCGGCCGCTGACTTCAGCAGGCGCCAGCGGAAGAATCCACTGGTCGTCCGTCCGCAGCTCGAATTATCATGGTTCAGATACCGGAATAACTTATGCACGCGACGGTTCGCGGGCAAATAACATAGCAACGTGGTGAGGGGAAATGGCTCAGGTCTATAACTTTAGTTCGGGCCCGGCAATGCTGCCGGCGGAAGTTCTCAAACTGGCTCAGCAGGAGCTTTGCGACTGGCAGGGTCTGGGAACGTCGGTAATGGAGATCAGTCACCGTGGTAAAGAGTTTATCCAGGTGGCCGAGGCGGCGGAGCAGGATTTTCGCGATCTGCTCAACATCCCCTCCAACTACAAAGTTTTATTCTGCCATGGCGGCGGTCGCGGCCAGTTCGCCGGCGTCCCGCTGAACCTGCTCGGCGATAAAACCACCGCTGACTACGTTGACGCTGGCTACTGGGCAGCAAGCGCCATCAAAGAAGCGAAAAAATACTGTTCGCCAAATACCATTGACGCCAAAGTCACCGTTGATGGCCTGCGTGCCGTCCGGCCGATGAGCGAATGGCAGCTGACACCGGGCGCGGCCTACCTGCACTATTGCCCGAATGAAACCATCGACGGCATCGCCATTGACGAAACGCCGAACTTCGGTGATGACGTCGTTGTTGCCGCCGATTTCTCCTCGACTATTTTGTCCGCGCCGATCGATGTTAGCCGCTTTGGCGTTATCTACGCCGGTGCGCAGAAAAACATTGGCCCGGCAGGGCTGACGCTGGTGATCGTTCGCGAAGACCTGCTGGGTAAAGCGAACGTCGCCTGTCCGTCAATACTCGATTACTCCGTGCTTGATGCCAATGATTCCATGTTCAACACGCCGCCGACCTTTGCCTGGTACCTCTCTGGCCTGGTATTCAAATGGCTGAAAGAGCACGGCGGCGTGGCGGCAATGGATAAAATCAACCAGCAAAAAGCCGATCTGCTCTACGGCACCATCGACGGCAGCAGCTTCTATCGTAACGACGTCGCGGCGGCCAACCGCTCGCGCATGAACGTTCCGTTCCAGCTGGCCGACAGCGCGCTGGACAAGCTGTTCCTCGAAGAGTCCTTCGCCGCTGGCCTGCATTCACTGAAAGGGCACCGCGTCGTGGGCGGCATGCGCGCATCTATCTATAACGCAATGCCGCTGGCGGGCGTGCAGGCGCTGACCGACTTTATGCAGGACTTTGAACGTCGTCACGGCTAATCAATGTTGTGCTTTTCATCCCCGCAGCCGGCCTGCGGGGTTTTTATTCCGTTTTTTTGAGAGTTGAGTTTGATGGAATCCCTGACGTTACACCCCATCGCGCGCGTGGATGGCACCGTGAACCTGCCTGGGTCTAAAAGTGTCTCTAACCGCGCTTTGCTGCTGGCGGCATTAGCCCGTGGCACCACGGTGCTGACCAACCTGCTGGACAGCGACGATGTTCGCCACATGCTGAATGCCCTGAGCGCCCTGGGAGTTCATTACACCCTGTCCTCCGATCGTACCCGCTGCGAAGTGACCGGCAACGGTGGTCCGCTGCAGGCGAATAGCGCGCTGGAGCTGTTCCTTGGCAATGCCGGGACCGCCATGCGCCCGCTGGCGGCAGCCCTGTGCCTGGGCAGCAACGATATTGTGCTGACCGGTGAACCGCGGATGAAAGAGCGTCCGATTGGTCATCTGGTTGATGCGCTACGTCAGGGGGGCGCCCAAATTGAGTATCTGGAGCAGGAAAACTATCCTCCTATGCGCCTGCGCGGCGGCTTTGCCGGCGGCAGCGTTGAGGTTGACGGTAGCGTTTCCAGCCAGTTCCTTACCGCTCTGCTGATGGCTGCGCCGCTGGCGCCGCAGGATACCGTTATCACCATTAAAGGCGATCTGGTTTCCAAACCGTATATTGATATTACGCTGCACCTGATGAAGACCTTCGGCGTGGACGTTGAAAACCAGTCCTATCAGCGTTTTGTCGTTCGCGGCAACCAGCAGTACCGCTCTGCGGGCGACTACCTGGTTGAGGGCGATGCCTCTTCGGCATCCTACTTCCTCGCGGCGGGCGCCATTAAGGGCGGTACGGTGAAAGTCACCGGTATCGGCCGTAACAGCGTGCAGGGCGATATCCGCTTTGCCGACGTGCTGGAAAAAATGGGCGCTATCGTCAGCTGGGGCGATGACTATATTGCCTGTACCCGCGGCGAACTGAACGCCATCGATATGGATATGAACCATATTCCGGATGCGGCCATGACTATCGCCACCGCGGCGCTGTTTGCCAAAGGCACCACCACGCTGCGTAATATTTATAACTGGCGGGTAAAAGAGACCGATCGTCTGTTCGCGATGGCCACCGAACTGCGCAAAGTCGGCGCTGAAGTGGAAGAGGGCGAGGATTACATCCGCATTACGCCTCCGCTGGCGCTGCAGTTTGCTGAGATTGGCACCTATAACGATCACCGCATGGCGATGTGCTTCTCGCTGGTGGCGCTTTCCGACACGCCGGTGACGATCCTCGATCCGAAGTGTACGGCAAAAACCTTCCCTGACTACTTCGAGCAGCTGGCGCGGATTAGCACCCAGGCGTAAGCGCCTGCGGTTGCGCCAACGTAAAGCTTTGTCATCTGCGGGCTGATATTCCGTCAGCCCGCTATAATTGCGCAATTATTCTGCATTTCATTTCCGGTCGTCCGTATTTTGCATCCAATGCTCACTTTCCGTCGTATAGATGCGTATAATGCGCGGCGTTTATATTCTATGCGCCTTGCTGAAGGAGAAAAAGATGACGGCAGCTATTCCGGTAATCACCATTGATGGGCCTGGCGGTGCGGGTAAGGGAACGTTGTGCAAGGCGATGGCGGAAGCGTTAGGCTGGCATTTGCTGGATTCCGGCGCCATCTATCGCGTTCTGGCGCTGGCCGCGCTGCATCATCATGTGGATGTCGAGTCTGAAGAAGCCCTGGTGCCGCTGGCCGCGCACCTGGACGTGCGCTTTATTTCCACCGATGGCAGCCTCGAAGTTATCCTTGAAGGTGAGGACGTCAGCGCGGCAATCCGCACGCAGGAAGTGGCCAATACCGCTTCGAAAGCGGCGGCTTTTCCCCGGGTGCGTGAAGCCCTGCTGCGCCGCCAGCGTGCGTTTCGCGAACTGCCGGGTCTGATTGCCGACGGACGAGATATGGGCACCGTGGTGTTCCCCGATGCGCCGGTGAAAATTTTCCTTGATGCGTCCGCGCAAGAACGTGCGCATCGGCGCATGCTGCAGTTGCAGGAAAAGGGCTTTAGTGTTAACTTTGACCGCCTTTTATCCGAGATAAAAGAGCGTGACGACCGCGATCGTAATCGCAGCGTGGCGCCACTTGTCCCGGCTGCCGATGCTTTAGTTCTCGATTCAACGGAACTAAACATTGAGCAAGTAATTGAAAAAGCGCTACAATATGCGCGCGAGAAATTGGCAGTCGCTTAGCCGTAATCGGCAAAGCGCAGCGGCCTCCGAATTATAGCAGTACCCCCGCAGCAACGGAGTGTTAGCGGGTATGTTAAACAACCCCATCCGGCACGGAGCCAGGTGGACGTTAAATATGAAACCTGAAGATTAAACATGACTGAATCTTTTGCTCAACTATTTGAAGAATCCTTAAAAACAATCGAAACCCGTCCGGGTTCCATCGTTCGTGGTGTTGTTGTTGCTATCGACAAAGATATCGTACTGGTTGACGCCGGTCTGAAATCTGAGTCTGCCATTCCGGCAGAGCAGTTCAAAAACGCCCAGGGCGAGCTGGAAATCCAGGTCGGTGACGAAGTTGACGTTGCTCTGGATGCAGTAGAAGACGGCTTCGGTGAAACCCTGCTGTCCCGTGAAAAAGCTAAACGTCACGAAGCTTGGATCACGCTGGAAAAAGCTTACGAAGAAGCTGAAACTGTAGTCGGTGTTATCAACGGCAAAGTTAAAGGTGGCTTCACTGTTGAGCTGAATGGTATTCGCGCGTTCCTGCCGGGTTCCCTGGTTGACGTTCGTCCGGTTCGCGACACGCTGCACCTGGAAGGCAAAGAGCTTGAGTTCAAAGTAATCAAGCTGGACCAGAAGCGTAACAACGTTGTTGTTTCCCGTCGTGCGGTTATCGAATCCGAGAACAGCGCAGAACGCGATCAGCTGCTGGAAAACCTGCAGGAAGGCATGGAAGTCAAAGGTATCGTTAAGAACCTCACTGACTACGGCGCATTCGTTGATCTGGGCGGCGTCGATGGCCTGCTGCACATCACCGACATGGCGTGGAAACGCGTTAAGCACCCGAGCGAAATCGTAAACGTTGGCGACGAAATCACTGTTAAAGTGCTGAAGTTCGACCGCGAGCGTACCCGTGTATCTCTGGGCCTGAAACAGCTGGGCGAAGATCCGTGGGTAGCTATCGCTAAGCGTTATCCGGAAGGTACCAAACTGACCGGTCGCGTGACCAACCTGACCGACTACGGCTGCTTCGTAGAAATCGAAGAAGGCGTTGAAGGCCTGGTTCACGTTTCCGAAATGGATTGGACCAACAAAAACATCCACCCGTCCAAAGTTGTTAACGTTGGCGACGTAGTGGAAGTTATGGTTCTGGATATCGACGAAGAACGTCGTCGTATCTCCCTGGGCCTGAAGCAGTGCAAAAACAACCCATGGCAGCAGTTCGCGGAAACCCACAACAAGGGCGACCGTGTTGAAGGTAAAATCAAGTCTATCACTGACTTCGGTATCTTCATCGGCCTGGACGGCGGCATCGATGGCCTGGTTCACCTGTCTGACATCTCCTGGAACGTTGCAGGCGAAGAAGCAGTACGTGAATACAAAAAAGGCGACGAAATCGCAGCAGTTGTTCTGCAGGTTGACGCAGAACGTGAGCGTATCTCTCTGGGCGTTAAGCAGCTCGCAGAAGATCCGTTCAACAACTGGGTTGCACTGAACAAGAAAGGCGCAATCGTAAACGGTAAAGTCACTGCAGTTGACGCTAAAGGCGCAACCGTAGAACTGGCTGACGGCGTTGAAGGTTACCTGCGTGCTTCTGAAGCATCCCGTGACCGCGTTGAAGATGCGACTCTGGTTCTGAGCGTTGGCGATGACGTTGAAGCTAAATTCACCGGCGTTGATCGTAAAAACCGCGCAATCAGCCTGTCTGTTCGTGCGAAAGACGAAGCTGACGAGAAAGATGCAATCGCAACTGTTAACAAACAGGAAGATGCAAACTTCTCTAACAACGCAATGGCTGAAGCTTTCAAAGCAGCTAAAGGCGAGTAATCTTAGTCTTTCGGGTTACAACAACCTGAATTACGACGAGTTTACTTGACAGATTGCAGGATTCGTCCTGTAATCAAGCACAAAGGGCGGCTACGGCCGCCCTTGTTTAAAGCTGTTAGCTAATCTGGCCTTGAAGGAAACCGGAGGAAAAATGACCAAGTCAGAATTGATAGAAAGACTTGCCAGCCAGCAATCCCACATTCCCGCGAAAGCGGTTGAGGATGCTGTTAAAGAAATGCTGGAACATATGGCCTCAACGCTTGCTCAAGGTGAGCGCATTGAAATCCGCGGTTTCGGCAGCTTCTCTTTGCATTACCGAGCACCTCGCACCGGGCGTAACCCGAAAACTGGCGATAAAGTCGAACTGGAAGGCAAGTACGTTCCGCACTTTAAGCCTGGGAAAGAACTACGCGACCGCGCCAATATTTACGAAGAGTAAGTTCCGCTGAACGGCGTTAACGTACTCCGAAGATAAAAAAAGCACCTGAGGGTGCTTTTTTTATGCCCGCAATTCGACCTTCCTCGCAAACCTCTGCCTGCTCTGGCGCAACGCGCCGATATTCCCGGAAGCCGGCACCCGCGCTGCGAGCTTGCTGGATGACTATCGACTAACCCGACGCGATACTTCCCTGAAACAGGGAGGTTGGCATGCGTTTACCCCAGCTTGCGGGTTGTGCGATCGTCGGAGTCTTGCCGCTGCTGCTGCTCGCGCGGCTGCCCGAGCTGGCTACCCTGTGGTGGCTGACGGGCCTGGCGCTTGTGCCATTGCTACTGCGCTGGCGGCCCCTGCGCTTTGCGGCGCTGACGCTGCTTTTTTTCCTCTGGGGCGTGCTGAGCGCTCACCAGGTCATCTGGCCGACGCAGGCTTTACCCGGTAGCCCTCGGCGGGTAGAGGTTGAGCTGACGGCGACGGACGGGCAGACCACCCATCAGGGAAGCCTCATCCGGGTTGACGGACGGCGGCTGTTCCCGGCGCCGGGGATCGCGCTCTACGGCCAGGCGCTTCCCGAACCGCCGTGCGCGGGACAGCGCTGGATGATGACCGTCCACATTCGCCCGGTACACGGCCAGCTTAACGACGGTGGTTTTGACAGCCAGCGTTTTGCCCTGGCGCAGTCTCGCCCCGTGACCGGACGCTTCACATCCGCAGAGGCCCTTGACCTGCGCTGCAGCCGGCGCGCGGCCTATCTGCGCTCGTTAACCCGCACCCTCGATGCGCTGCCGTGGCGGTCGGTGATATTAGGATTAGGGATGGGGGAGCGGCTGGTGGTGCCGAAGGAGATTAAGCTCTTGATGCAGCAAACGGGGACCTCCCATCTGATGGCCATCTCCGGTTTACATATTGCGTTGGGCGCCATACTGGGTGGGTTACTGACTCGCGGCGCGCAGTTCTTTTTCCCCTGCCGCTGGATTGTCTGGCAGCTGCCGCTGCTGATTGGCCTGGCCTGCGCGCTGTTCTATGCCTGGCTTACCGGCATGCAGCCACCCGCGCTGCGAACCTGCGTCGCACTTGCCGTCGGCTGCGGGCTGCGGCTATCCGGCAGGCGCTGGACGTCATGGCAGATAGGGATATGCTGCGTGGGCGCTATTCTGTTTGCCGATCCGCTGGCCGTGCTATCCGACAGCCTGTGGCTCTCGGTGTTTGCCGTGGCGACGCTCATTTTTTGGTATCAGCTGGTGCCGCTGCCCCCGACATCGCGGGGCTGGCTGCTGCGCCAGCTGCTGGGGTTATGCCACCTGCAGTTCGGGCTGATGCTGCTGCTGTTGCCGATGCAGATTGTTATCTTTCACGGTATCAGCCTGACCTCGTGGCTGGCGAACCTGGTTGCCGTGCCGCTGGTCACTTTTGCCATCGTGCCCCTTATTCTGGCGGCGATGCTGCTGCACCTCTGCGGGCCTGCGCTGGTTGAGATGGCGCTATGGCTATCGGCAGATCGCCTGCTGGCGGTGCTGTTCTGGTTCCTGCGCGGGCTGCCGCAGGGCTGGCTGCCGCTGGATTCTCGCTGGACGGGCGTCAGCGCGCTGCCCTGGCTGTTGCTGCTGGTCTGGCGCTTTCACGCCTGGCGCTCGCTTCCGGCGCTGTGCCTGAGCAGCATCGTGCTGCTGAGCTGGCCCTTCTGGCGTCCGACGGTGAAGGAGGAGTGGCGGGTGACGATGCTGGACGTCGGGCAGGGGCTGGCGATGGTCATCGAACGGCAGGGAGCTGCAATCCTCTATGACACCGGCCTGGCCTGGCCCGAGGGCGACAGCGGTCAGCTGATTATCATCCCCTGGCTACGCTGGCACCATCTGCGTGTGGAAGGGATTATTTTGAGCCACGAGCATCTTGACCACCGCGGCGGCCTGAATTCGATACGCCAGATCTGGCCAGCGGCCTGGATACGCAGCCCTCTGGGGTGGGTGGGGCATCGCGCGTGCAGCAGGGGAGAGCGCTGGCGGTGGCGCGGCTTAACCTTTCGCGCGCTTTGGCCGCTGCCGGGAGCGACTGCTACCGGCAATAATCACTCCTGCGTGGTGCGCGTTGATGACGGCCAGCGCAGTATTTTGCTCACCGGTGATATCGAAGCGGTAGCAGAGCGGGCAATGCTGAGCCGCTACTGGCAGCATCTGGCGTCTACACTTATCCAGGTTCCACATCATGGCAGCAATACCTCTTCGACCATTGCGCTGCTGCAGCGCACCGGCGGCGAGGCGGCGCTGGCCTCGGTATCCCGCTATAATGCGTGGCGGATGCCCTCGGATAAGGTTGTCCAGCGCTATCGACAGCAGGGATACCGCTGGTTCGATACGGCCCATCAGGGGCAAATGACGGTTGTTTTTTCCCCAGATGGTTGGCAAATCCTTAGCTTACGAGATCAACTTTTACCTCGTTGGTATCATCAGTGGTTTGGCGAGACCGAGGATAACGGGTAGAATATGCGGCTATTTCAACATAAGCTGGTTTACTGAATGCAGAATGATAAAGATCTCTCCACGTGGCAGACCTTCCGCCGCCTCTGGCCGCTTATTGCGCCATTTAAAACCGGACTGATCGTCGCGGCAATTGCGTTAGTCTTTAACGCGGCTAGTGATACCTTCATGCTATCGCTTCTTAAACCGTTATTGGATGATGGTTTTGGTAAAACGGATCGCTCAGTGCTGCTATGGATGCCGCTGGTGGTGATTGGGCTGATGCTGCTGCGTGGCGTCACCAGCTATATTTCGAGCTACTGTATCTCGTGGGTTTCCGGCAAGGTCGTGATGACCATGCGACGCCGTTTATTCAGCCACATGATGGGGATGCCGGTCTCTTTCTTCGACAAACAGTCCACCGGTACGCTGCTGTCGCGCATCACCTATGATTCCGAGCAGGTTGCGTCCTCCTCTTCCAGCGCGCTGATCACCGTCGTGCGCGAAGGTGCGTCGATCATCGGTCTGTTTATCATGATGTTCTACTACAGCTGGCAGCTGTCGCTGATTCTGATCGTACTGGCGCCAATCGTCTCTATCGCGATCCGCGTGGTCTCGAAGCGTTTTCGTAATATCAGCAAGAATATGCAGAACACCATGGGTCAGGTGACCACCAGCGCGGAACAGATGCTCAAAGGGCATAAAGAAGTGCTGATGTTTGGCGGCCAGGCCGTAGAAACCAAGCGTTTCGATAAGGTCAGCAACAAAATGCGCCTGCAGGGGATGAAAATGGTCTCCGCATCGTCCATCTCTGACCCTATCATTCAGCTGATCGCCTCTCTGGCGCTGGCGTTTGTGCTCTACGCCGCCAGCTTCCCAAGCGTTATGGAAACGCTGACTGCCGGTACGATTACCGTGGTCTTCTCCTCGATGATCGCCCTGATGCGTCCGCTGAAGTCACTCACCAACGTCAACGCGCAGTTCCAGCGCGGGATGGCCGCCTGCCAGACGCTGTTTGCTATTCTTGATTCCGAGCAGGAAAAAGACGAAGGCAAGCTGGTTATCGAGCGCGCGAAGGGGAGCCTTGAGTTCAATAACGTCACCTTTACCTATCCTGGCCGTGAAACGCCGGCGCTGCGTAACATCAGCCTGAATATTCCGGAAGGTAAAACCGTGGCCCTGGTGGGGCGTTCGGGATCGGGTAAATCGACAATCGCGAGCCTGATCACGCGCTTTTATGATATCGATGAAGGCCAGATCCTGCTCGACGGTCACGATCTGCGCGAATACACCCTGGCCTCCCTGCGCGATCAGGTCGCCCTGGTTTCGCAAAACGTGCACCTGTTTAACGATACCGTAGCCAACAACATTGCCTACGCGCGTAACGAAGAGTACAGCCGCGAGCAGATCGAAGAGGCGGCGCGGATGGCCTATGCCATGGACTTTATCAGTAAAATGGATAACGGCCTCGATACCGTCATCGGCGAGAACGGCGTGCTGCTTTCCGGCGGCCAGCGCCAGCGTATCGCCATCGCGCGCGCGCTGCTGCGCAACAGCCCAATCCTGATCCTTGATGAGGCAACGTCGGCGCTGGATACCGAATCTGAACGCGCCATTCAGGCGGCGCTGGACGAGCTGCAGAAAAACCGCACCTCGCTGGTTATCGCCCACCGCCTGTCAACCATCGAGAAGGCCGATGAAATCGTGGTGGTCGAAGATGGACGCATCGTTGAACGCGGCAGCCACGCTGACCTGCTGGAACATCGCGGCGTGTACGCTCAGCTGCATAAAATGCAATTTGGCCAATGATCGCGCGAATCTGGTCCGGTGAGTCGCCTTTATGGCGACTGCTGCTTCCGCTCTCCTGGCTTTACGGCCTGGTGAGCGGCCTGATTCGTCTCAGCTACCGGCTGGGGCTGAAGAAGGCCTGGCGCGCGCCGGTTCCGGTTGTTGTTGTCGGAAACCTCACCGCCGGCGGTAACGGCAAGACGCCGGTTGTCATCTGGCTGGTGGAGCAGCTGCAGCAGCGCGGGATCCGCGTTGGCGTCGTTTCTCGCGGTTACGGCGGCAAGGCGGCGAGCTATCCGCTGGTGCTCAACAGCACCACCGGCACATCGGAAGCCGGCGACGAGCCGGTGCTGATTTATCAACGCACCGGCGCGCCGGTGGCGGTCTCCCCCCAGCGCAGCGAGGCGGTGCGGGCACTGCTTGCCGTACAGGATCTGCAGCTTATCGTCACCGACGATGGCCTGCAGCACTACGGGCTGGCGCGCGATAAAGAAATCGTGGTTATTGACGGCGTACGCCGCTTTGGCAACGGCTGGTGGCTACCGGCCGGGCCGATGCGCGAACGCGCCCCGCGCCTGCGCAGCGTCGACGCCATTATCGCTAACGGCGGCGTCGCGCGGCCGGGAGAGATAGCCATGCAGCTGCGCCCCGGGCAGGCGGTGAATGTGCTTAACGGCGAACGACGCGACGTGGCGAGCTTTGATAACGTCGTCGCGATGGCCGGGATTGGCCATCCGCCGCGCTTTTTTGCCACCCTCGAAAGCTGCGGCGTGCGGCCGGTAAAAACCGTGGCGCTGGCCGATCATCAGGCTCTCACCCGAGCCGACGTTGCCGCTCTGGTAACCGAGCGGCAAACGCTGCTGATGACCGAAAAAGACGCGGTGAAATGCCGGGCCTTCGCCGAAGCCAACTGGTGGTATCTGCCCGTCGACGCCATAATGACGGACGAACGCGCGCAGCGGCTGCTTACGGATCTGGCGACGCTGGCGCAACGTTAGTTTTCGCCACGCCTGCTTTCGGTGCCGCTGTATCGTGATCCTCAACGGAGAACCTGCATGTCGGTACTAATGCTTTCACTTAAAGAAGCCCGCCATCTTCACCTCGCGGCGCAGGGCCTGCTGAAAAGGCCCCGCCGTCGCGCCCGCTCTGCCGATATTCTGCACGCTATCCGCCAGATGTCGCTGCTGCAAATTGATACCATCAACGTTGTCGCCCGTAGCCCCTATCTGGTGCTTTTCAGCCGCCTTGGCAGCTATCCGCAAAGCTGGCTGGACGAGGCGCTGCGCGCGGGCGAACTCATGGAGTACTGGGCTCATGAGGCCTGCTTTTTACCGCGCAGCGATTTTTCGCTGGTGCGCCACCGCATGCTGACGCCGGATAATATGGGCTGGAAGTACCATAAGGGGTGGATGACGGAGCATGCGGATGATATTCAGCTGCTGCTGGAGCACATCGCGCAAAATGGCCCGGTACGCTCGGCCGACTTTAGCCATCCGCGTAAAGGCGCCAGCGGCTGGTGGGAGTGGAAGCCGCACAAGCGTCATCTGGAGGGGCTGTTTACCGCCGGCGAAGTAATGGTCGTGGAACGGCGCAACTTTCAGCGGGTTTACGACCTGACGCAGCGGGTGATGCCGCACTGGGATGATGAGCGCGATGCGCTGTCGCAGGCGCAGGCTGAAGAAATCATGTTGCGCAATAGCGCCCGCAGCCTGGGTATTTTCCGCCCGCAGTGGCTGGCGGACTATTATCGCCTGCGACAACCGGCGCTCGCGAGCCTGCTGGCAAACTGGCAGGAAGAGGGGCTGGTGACGGCGGTGAACGTCGAAGGGCTTGGCGATATGTGGCTGCATCAGGAGGCCTTGCAGCAGCTGGAGGCGGCGCCGGGCGGCAGGCTTTCGGCGAGCCATAGCGCGGTGCTGTCGCCGTTTGACCCGGTTGTCTGGGACCGTAAGCGCGCCGAGCAGCTGTTTAATTTTAGCTACCGTCTTGAGTGCTACACGCCGGCGCCAAAGCGCCAGTACGGCTACTTTGTGCTGCCGCTGCTGCATCAGGGCAGGCTGGTGGGCCGCATGGACAGCAAAATGCATCGCAAAACCGGGGTTCTGGAAATTTTCTCGCTATGGCTGGAAGAGGGCGTCAAGGTGACCTCTGGCCTGGAGAGCGGGCTGCAGCGGGCCATTAACGATTTCGCCCGCTGGCAGGAAGCCGAACGCGTGAGCTTCGGCCAACTGCCGCCGGAACTCTTTGCCGACCGCCGGCAGGGCTGGCAGCTCGAAGCGAGTTGAGCGCCGGCATCCGTCCGGTCGCATCGCCAAACGCCGCGCGGCAGCGGCACGTCGGCGGGCTTTCGCCCCCTTCGCCGCTAGCGCAAACGGATCCCGGAGTCAGGTATCCTGTGCTATGCTGCTGCGGAATCTATTCGGTCCATCAGGAGGAAACATGGATCACCGTTTACTTGAAATTATCGCCTGTCCTGTTTGCAACGGTAAACTCTATTACAGCCAGGATAAGCAAGAGCTGATCTGCAAAATTGACAGCCTGGCCTTTCCTCTGCGCGACGGTATTCCCGTATTGCTGGAAACCGAAGCCCGCTCGCTAGCCGTTGGAGAGAGCCACTCATGAGTTTTGTGGTCATCATTCCTGCGCGCTTTGCCTCCACGCGTTTGCCCGGCAAGCCATTGCAGGATATCAACGGCAAACCGATGATCGTCCACGTACTGGAGCGCGCGCGCGAGTCCGGGGCCGAGCGTATTATCGTCGCGACCGACCATGAAGAGGTGGCGCGCGCGGTGGAAGCCGCCGGCGGCGAAGTGTGTATGACGCGCGCCGACCACCAGTCCGGTACTGAACGCCTGGCGGAAGTTGTCGAGAAGTGCGCCTTCAGCGATGAGACGATTATCGTCAATATTCAGGGCGACGAGCCGATGATCCCGCCGGCGATTGTACGCCAGGTGGCCGAGAACCTGGCCTCCAGCACCAGCGGGATGGCGACGCTGGCGGTGCCGATCCACGATGCAGAAGAGGCGTTTAACCCAAATGCGGTGAAGGTGGTGATGGATGCCGAAGGCTACGCCCTCTACTTCTCCCGCGCCACCATTCCCTGGGATCGCGATCGCTTCGCGCAGTCTCGCGACGCCATCGGCGATTCGCTGCTGCGCCATATAGGCATCTACGGCTATCGCGCAGGCTTTATCCGCCGCTATGTCAGCTGGGCGCCGAGCCCGCTGGAGCAGATCGAAATGCTCGAGCAGCTGCGCGTGCTGTGGTACGGTGAAAAAATCCATGTCGCGGTAGCGGAAGTTGTCCCGGGCACCGGCGTCGATACGCCGGAAGATCTGGAGCGCGTTCGCGCCGAGCTGCGTTAATTCCCCGATCCCCTCCGCCAGGAGGGGATATCCTCAGGCTATTTTTCCATACTTTTCGCCGCAATTTTTGATCTCACCCGATGACAACCTCGCGACCGACGCTCATGATGAAACCAGTAGTGTTCATGAGGGTAATTCAATGGAACAGTTGCGAACCGAGCTGAGTCACCTGCTGGGCGAAAAGCTCAGCCGGGTAGAGTGCGTGAGCGAGAAGCCCTTAACGGCGCTGTGGGCGCTCTATGATGCACAGGGAAATCCGCTGCCGCTGCTGGCGAGAAGCTTCACCACGCCCGGCGTTGCGCGCCAGCTGGCGTGGAAGATATCAACCCTGGCCCGCAGCGGCTCCGTGCGTATGCCGGTGGTCTACGGCGTGATGACGCATGAGGAGCACCCCGGGCCGGACGTCCTGCTGATTGAGCGGCTGCGCGGCGTCTCCGTCGAAGCTCCGGCCCGCACCCCCCAGCGCTGGGAGCAGCTGCAGGAGCAGATCGTCGAAGCGCTGCTGTCGTGGCACCGTCAGGATAGCGGCGGCTGCGTCGGGGTGGTGGATTGTACGCAGGAAAATCTGTGGCCAAACTGGTACCGCCAGCGGGTGGAGGTCCTGTGGGGAACGCTTAACCTTTATCAGGATACCGGCCTGACGATGCAGGACAAGCGGATCCTCTTCCGGGCGCGCGAGTGCCTTGGCGAATTATTTAAAGACTTCAACGACAACTGCGTGCTGGTGCACGGCAGCTTCACGCTGCGCAGCATGCTGAAGGACGCGCGTAGCGACCAGCTGCTGGCCATGGTGGGGCCGGGGATGATGCTGTGGGCTCCGCGTGAATATGAGCTGTTTCGCCTCTGCGACGGCGGCCAGGCGGAACAGCTGCTGTGGCACTATCTGCACCGCGCGCCGGTCGCGGAATCCTTCCTCTGGCGGCGCTGGCTCTATCTGCTGTGGGACGAGGTCGACAGCCTGGTCAACACCGGGCGCTTCGATCGCGCCCGCTTTGATTTGGCCGCGAAATCACTCCTGCCCTGGCTCGCCTGACGCGCCTTTGAGCCACTGCCAGATGCGCCCCAGCGTTTCATAGCCGACGCGATCGCTGTGCATCAGCCAGAAGGGCGACGGGATTGCGCGCTCCCAGGGATTTAGCGGCGATTCGATAGCCAGCTGGTTGGCCGGCGCCGGCAGCGGGTTTAGCCCGGCATTGCGGAAGAAGATCATCGCTCGCGGCAGGTGCGACGCGGAGGTGACCAGCAGGAAGGGCGCATCGCCAATCGCCTGTTTTACCGCCTGAGCCTCTTCTTCCGTGTCCTTTGGCCGATCGAGGACGATAATATCGCTGGCCGGCACGCCGAGGCTTTCCGCCACGCGGGCTCCCGCCAGCGCGGTGCTGACCGGGTTAGTTTTGGCGGCCGCGCCGGTGAAAATAAGCTTCGACCCCGGATTCTCATGCCACAGGCGGATCCCTTCGGTCAGCCGCGGCAGGCTGTTGTTAATCAGGTTCGAGCTGGGCGCCCACGCCGGATTCCACGTATACCCGCCGCCGAGTACCACCACATACTGAACCTTTTCGCCGCCGCGCCATGTCGGATAGGTATCTTCAATCGGCTTGAGCAAGCTGTCGGCCACCGGCTGCAGGCTGAGCAGGGCAAGCACCAGCCAGCCGATGCTGACGCAGGCCTTGCCGGTTTTTTGAAAACGGCTAAACCACAGTAGCGCAATGCCGAAAGCTATCAGCATCAGCAGCAGGGGAAGGGGCAGCATCATGCCGCCCAAATACTTTTTCAGCGTAAAAAGCATGCCAGATGGGTCCTTTTTAACCACATAACCAAACTTATGCCCCGATCTTATAACAGATCGCTTCACTCTCAGCGCGGGTATGACAAAATAGCGGCTTTGTGTTGGCTTGTGGAGTCGCCCGTGCAGGATCGCAATTTCGATGACATTGCCGAAAAGTTTTCGCGCAATATATACGGCACTACCAAGGGCGAACTGCGCCAGGCTATCCTCTGGCAGGATCTGCAGCCGCTGCTGGATCGGCTGGGTCCCGGGCCGCTGCGCGTTCTTGACGCCGGCGGCGGCGAGGGGCAAACGGCGGTAAAGGTGGCGCAGATGGGCCATCACGTCACGCTCTGCGATCTTTCTGCCGAGATGGTTGCCCGCGCCCGACAGGCGGCAGTCGATAAAGGTGTGATCGACAACATGCATTTTGTACAATGCGCGGCTCAGGATATTGAGCAGCATTTGGAAAGCCCGGTCGATCTGATACTGTTTCATGCGGTGCTGGAATGGGTGGCCGAGCCTCAGGAGATGCTGCAGGCGCTGTGGTCGGTGCTGCGTCCCGGCGGCGCGCTGTCGCTAATGTTCTACAATGCTAACGGTCTGCTGATGCACAACATGGTTGTCGGAAACTTCGATTACGTGCAGATCGGGATGCCAAAAAAGAAAAAACGCACGCTATCGCCGGACTATCCGCGTTCCCCGGAGCAGGTGTACGGCTGGCTGGAAGAGCAGGGCTGGCAAATTACCGGTAAAACCGGCGTGCGGGTGTTTCATGACTATCTGCGTGAAAAACGCAGACAGCGCGACAATTTTGCGGCGCTGCTGGAGCTGGAGACGCGCTACTGTCGCCAGGAGCCGTATATTAGCCTGGGTCGCTATATTCACGTCACCGCGATGAAGAACCAGGCTCAGAGCTGCAGATGCAAGGATAAAGTATGAGTGAATTTTCCCAGACAGTCCCCGAACTGGTTGCCTGGGCCAGAAAAAATGATTTTTCTATTTCGCTGCCGGTCGACAGACTCTCTTTTCTGCTGGCGGTTGCCACGCTGAACGGCGAGCGGCTTGAAGGGGAAATGACCGAGGGAGAACTGGTGGACGCGTTCCGCCACGTTAGTGATGCGTTTGAGCAGACCAGCGAAACCATCAGCCAGCGCGCCAATAACGCGATTAACGATATGGTGCGCCAGCGTCTGCTGAACCGCTTTACCAGCGAACTCACGGAAGGCAACGCCATTTATCGCCTGACGCCGTTAGGTATTGGCATTACCGACTACTATATTCGCCAGCGCGAGTTCTCCACGCTGCGCCTGTCGATGCAGCTCTCGATCGTCGCCGGCGAGCTCAAGCGCGCCGCCGATTCTGCGGAAGAGGGCGGCGACGAGTTTCACTGGCATCGTAACGTCTTCGCGCCGCTGAAATATTCGGTCGCGGAAATTTTTGACAGCATCGATCTGACCCAGAGGATCATGGATGAACAGCAGCAGCTGGTGAAGGACGACATCGCCCAGCTGCTGAACAAAGACTGGCGAGCGGCGATCTCCAGCTGCGAGCTGCTGCTTTCGGAAACCTCCGGGACGCTGCGCGAACTGCAGGATACGCTGGACGCGGCGGGCGATAAGCTGCAGGCTAACCTGCTGCGGATCCAGGACGCGACTATCGCGCGGGACGACCTGCATTTTGTCGATCGCCTGGTGTTCGATCTGCAAAGCAAGCTGGATCGTATCGTAAGCTGGGGCCAGCAGGCCATCGACCTGTGGATCGGCTACGATCGCCACGTGCACAAGTTTATCCGTACCGCCATTGATATGGATAAAAACCGCGTCTTTGCTCAGCGTCTACGCCAGTCGGTGCAGACCTACTTCGATGCGCCGTGGGCCCTGACCCACGCCAGCGCCGACCGCCTGCTCGATATGCGTGATGAAGAGATGGCGCTGCTCGACGAAGAGGTCACCGGGGAGCTCCCTGAGGATCTGGAGTACGAAGAGTTTAATGAGATCCGTGAACAGCTGGCGGCCCTGATTGAAGCGCAGCTGGTTATCTATAAAGACAAAGGTCTGCCGCTGGACCTCGGCCTGGTCGTTCGCGAGTATCTGGCGCAGTATCCGCGCGCGCGGCACTTCGATGTGGCGAGAATCGTCGTCGATCAGGCGGTACGTTTGGGCGTAGCGCAAGCAGATTTCACCGGACTGCCGGCACAATGGCAGCCGATTAATGATTACGGAGCCAAGGTACAGGCGCATGTCATCGACAAATATTGAACAAGTGATGCCAGTTAAGCTGGCGCTGGCGTTGGGCAATCCGTTATTTCCGGCGCTGGATAGCGCCCTGCGTGCGGGCCGTCATATCGGCCTGGACGAACTGGATAATCACGCATTTTTGATGGATTTTCAGGACTACCTGGAAGAGTTTTACGCTCGCTATAACGTTGAGCTGATTCGCGCGCCGGAAGGGTTCTTCTACCTGCGTCCGCGCTCCACCACGCTGATCCCGCGCTCGGTGCTGTCAGAGCTGGATATGATGGTCGGCAAAATTCTCTGCTACCTCTATCTTAGCCCGGAGCGTCTGGCGAATGAGGGGATCTTCACCCAGCAGGAGCTCTATGACGAGCTGCTGAGCCTGGCGGACGAAGCCAAGCTGCTGAAGCTGGTGAATAACCGCTCCACCGGCTCCGACCTCGACAGGCAGAAGCTGCAGGAAAAAATGCGCGCGTCGCTTAACCGCCTGCGCCGTCTCGGCATGGTGTGGTTTATGGGCCATGACAGCAGCAAATTCCGCATAACCGAATCGGTGTTCCGCTTCGGCGCTGACGTTCGCGCCGGCGACGATCCGCGCGAGGCGCAGAAGCGCCTGATCCGCGACGGCGAAGCGATGGCGCTGGAGAATCACCTGCAGCTCAACGATGAGAATGAAGAGAATCAGCCGGATAGCGGGGAGGAAGAGTAATGATCGAACGCGGTAAATTTCGCTCGCTAACGCTGGTTAACTGGAACGGCTTTTTTGCCCGAACGTTTGACCTGGATGAACTGGTTACCACGCTTTCTGGGGGGAACGGCGCCGGGAAATCAACCACCATGGCGGCCTTCGTCACGGCCCTGATCCCGGACCTGACCCTGCTGCACTTCCGTAACACCACCGAAGCAGGCGCCACCAGCGGCTCGCGCGATAAGGGCCTGCACGGCAAGCTGCGCGCCGGGGTGTGCTACTCGGTGCTGGACGTTATCAACTCTCACCACCAGCGGGTGGTGGTGGGCGTACGCCTGCAGCAGATCGCCGGTCGCGATCGCAAAGTGGATATTAAGCCGTTTGCTATTCAGGGCCTACCGGACGCTATCCAACCGACGCAGCTGCTGACGGAAACCCTTAACGAACGCCAGGCGCGCGTCCTGAGCCTCAACGAGCTGAAAGATAAGCTGGAAGAGATCGAAGGGGTGCAGTTCAAGCAGTTCAACTCGATAACCGACTACCACTCGCTGATGTTCGACCTGGGCGTGGTCGCCCGTCGTCTGCGCTCGGCCTCTGACCGTAGCAAATACTATCGCCTGATCGAAGCCTCGCTGTACGGCGGGATCTCCAACACCATTACCCGCTCGCTGCGCGACTACCTGCTGCCGGAAAACAGCGGCGTGCGCAAGGCGTTCCAGGATATGGAAGCCGCGCTGCGTGAAAACCGCATGACCCTGGAGGCGATTCGCGTCACGCAGTCCGACCGCGATCTGTTTAAGCACCTGATCAGCGAGGCCACCAACTACGTGGCGGCGGACTACATGCGTCACGCCAACGAGCGTCGCGTCCATCTGGATAAGGCGCTGGAGTATCGCCGCGATCTGTTCACCTCCCGCGCACAGCTGGCGGCAGAGCAGTATAAGCACGTCGATATGGCCCGCGAGCTGCAGGAGCATAACGGGGCAGAAGGCGATCTTGAGGCCGACTATCAGGCCGCCAGCGATCATCTGAACCTGGTGCAAACCGCGCTTCGCCAGCAGGAAAAAATCGAGCGCTACGAAGCGGATCTCGATGAGCTGCAGATCCGTCTTGAAGAGCAGAACGAAGTGGTGGCGGAAGCGACCGATCTGCAGGAAGAGAACGAGGCTCGTGCGGAAGCCGCAGAGCTGGAAGTGGATGAGCTGAAAAGCCAGCTTGCCGACTACCAGCAGGCGCTGGACGTCCAGCAGACCCGCGCGATCCAGTACAACCAGGCGCTGCAGGCCTTAGACCGTGCGAAGGCGCTGTGCCATCTGCCGGATTTAACTGCGGAAAGCGCCGGCGAGTGGCTGGAAACCTTCCAGGCGAAGGAGCAGGAAGCGACGGAGAAAATGCTGTCGCTGGAACAAAAAATGAGCGTTGCGCAAACTGCGCACGGTCAGTTTGAGCAGGCTTTCCAGCTGGTGGTGGCTATCAACGGCCCGCTGGCGCGTAATGAAGCCTGGAACGTGGCGCGCGAGCTGCTGCGCGACGGCGTCAACCAGCGCCATCACGCCGAACAGGCTGCGGGGCTGCGTAGCCGCCTGACCGAGCTGGAGCAGCGCCTGCGCGAGCAGCAGGAAGCTGAACGCCAGCTCAACGAATTCTGCAAGCGCCAGGGCAAGCGTTACGATATTGACCGCCTGGAAACGCTGCACGAGGAGCTGGAAGCGCGAATTGCCTCCTTGTCCGACGGCGTCTCCTCCGCCAGCGAACAGCGAATGACGCTGCGTCAGGAGCTGGAGCAGCTGCAGTCCCGTACCCAGACGCTGCTGCGTCGGGCGCCGATCTGGCTGGCGGCGCAGAACAGCCTCAGCCAGCTTTGCGAGCAGAGCGGCCAGCAGTTTGAATCAAGCCAGGACGTGACCGAATATCTCCAGCAGCTGCTGGAGCGCGAGCGCGAGGCTATCGTTGAGCGCGACGAAGTCGGCGCGCGTAAGCGGGCCATTGATGAAGAGATTGAGCGTCTTAGCCAACCGGGCGGCTCGGAAGATCCGCGGCTGAATGCCCTGGCTGAGCGCTTTGGCGGCGTGCTGTTGTCAGAAATTTATGACGACGTTAGCCTCGAAGATGCGCCGTACTTCTCGGCCCTGTACGGCCCGTCGCGCCATGCCATCGTGGTTCCCGACCTGTCGCAGCTCACCGGGCAGCTTGAAGGCCTGGAGGATTGCCCGGAAGATCTCTACCTGATCGAAGGCGATCCGCAGTCGTTCGATGACAGCGTCTTTAGCGTTGATGAGCTGGAAAAAGCGGTGGTCGTCAAGGTTGCCGATCGCCAGTGGCGCTACTCGCGCTTCCCGACGCTGCCGCTGTTTGGCCGCGCCGCCCGTGAAAGCCGTATTGAAAGCCTGCACGCCGAGCGGGAAGATCTCTCCGAGCGTTTTGCGACCCTGTCGTTCGACGTGCAGAAGACCCAGCGTCAGCACCAGGCCTTCAGCCGCTTTATCGGCAGCCATCTGGCGGTGGCCTTTGAAGACGATCCGGAAGAAGAGATCCGTAAGCTGAACGGCCGCCGCGGCGAGCTGGAGCGGGCGCTTAACGCGCACGAGAGCGATAACCAGCAGAACCGGGTGCAGTACGAGCAGGCGAAAGAGGGCGTTTCCGCGCTTAACCGCCTGCTGCCGCGCCTTAGCCTGCTGGCGGACGATACGCTGGCCGATCGCGTCGACGAAATTCAGGAGCGCCTGGACGAAGCCGAGGAAGCGGCTCGCTTTATCCAGCAGCATGGCAATCAGCTGGCGAAGCTGGAACCGATGCTCTCGGTACTGCAGAGCGATCCGGAGCAGTTCGAGCAGCTGAAAGAAGATTACGCTTACTCGCAGCAAACCCAGCGTGAAGCGCGCCAGCAGGCGTTTGCGCTCAGCGAAGTCGTGCAGCGTCGCGCTCACTTTAGCTACTCTGATTCCGCCGAGATGCTCAGCGGCAACAGCGATCTCAACGAAAAACTGCGCCAGCGTCTGGAGCAGGCGGAGGGCGAACGCAGCCGGGCTCGTGACGCCACGCGTACGCATACCGCGCAGCTGAACCAGTACAACCAGGTTCTGGCCTCGCTGAAAAGCTCGTATGACACCAAAAAAGAGCTGCTGGGCGATCTGTATAAAGAGCTGCAGGATATCGGCGTGCGCGCCGATAGCGGGGCGGAAGAGCGCGCCCGCGTGCGTCGTGATGAGCTGCATACGCGTCTGAGCAATAACCGCTCGCGGCGCAATCAGCTGGAAAAAGCCCTGACCTTCTGCGAAGCGGAGATGGACAACCTGACCCGCAGGCTGCGCAAGCTTGAGCGTGATTACTGCGAAATGCGTGAGCAGGTTGTCAGCGCCAAAGCCGGCTGGTGTGCGGTGATGCGGCTGGTGAAAGACAACGGCGTTGAGCGCCGACTGCACCGTCGCGAGCTGGCCTACCTCTCGGCAGATGAGCTGCGTTCGATGTCGGATAAAGCGCTCGGCGCGCTGCGTCTGGCGGTTTCCGATAACGAACACCTGCGTGACGTGCTGCGAGTCTCTGAAGATCCGAAGCGTCCTGAGCGCAAAATTCAGTTCTTCGTCGCCGTCTACCAGCACCTGCGCGAGCGTATCCGTCAGGATATTATCCGCACCGACGACCCGGTCGAGGCGATTGAGCAGATGGAGATCGAGCTCAGCCGTCTGACCGAAGAGCTGACCAACCGCGAGCAGAAGCTGGCGATCAGCTCCCGCAGCGTGGCCAATATCATCCGCAAGACCATTCAGCGCGAGCAGAACCGTATTCGGATGCTCAACCAGGGTCTGCAGAGCGTCTCCTTTGGTCAGGTCAACAGCGTGCGTCTCAACGTCAACGTGCGGGAAACCCACTCGACGCTGCTCGACGTGCTGTCTGAACAGCATGAGCAGCATCAGGATCTGTTCAACAGCAACCGCCTGACCTTCTCGGAAGCGCTGGCGAAGCTCTATCAGCGCCTCAATCCGCAGATTGATATGGGCCAGCGTACCCCGCAAACCATCGGCGAAGAGCTGCTGGATTACCGCAACTATCTGGAGATGGAAGTGGAAGTTAACCGTGGCTCCGACGGCTGGCTGCGCGCGGAGTCCGGCGCGCTGTCGACCGGGGAAGCGATCGGTACCGGGATGTCGATTCTGGTGATGGTCGTTCAGAGCTGGGAAGACGAGTCCCGCCGCCTGCGCGGTAAAGACCTGTCGCCGTGCCGTCTGCTGTTCCTCGACGAAGCGGCGCGTCTTGACGCCCGCTCTATCGCCACCCTGTTTGAGCTGTGCGAACGTCTGGAAATGCAGCTGATTATTGCCGCCCCGGAAAATATCAGTCCGGAAAAAGGCACCACCTATAAGCTGGTGCGTAAGGTGTTCAATAACCATGAGCACGTGCACGTGGTTGGCCTGCGCGGTTTCGCGGCCCAGCTGCCCCAAACGCTGCCGGGCACGGCGGACGCTTCCTGACCGATCTGCTGCGGTAGGGAGTGAGTAGTCTAAAAGGGCGACATGATGTCGCCCTTTTTGTTAGCCGGTATGATGTGTTAACGTTGTATAATCTTTAAACTTCTTTACATTTGGGAAGGCAAAAGCGTTTTCGCCTTTATATACTGAGAGTGAGCCCTATTTTTAAGGGCGGCAATGTGTCAACAGGGGGGCAAGGGATGTTGCTAAAGAAACGGTATGGTCGTCAATTGTCGGCGCTGAGCTTGAGCCTGGCTTTTGCATTTGCTCCACTGTTCAATGTCCAGGCCGAAGAGCCTGAAGTCGTACCCGCGGATAGTTCCGCCACGCTGGGAGAGCTTTCGTCAGCGCTGCTGCTAAACAACGGCCAGTCTGCCACGGTGGCGAAAATGGCCGGCGAGCAGCCTCTGGCGACCGAGGTCGCCGCGAAAAGCCGGGCCGAGATTGAAGCGCTGCTTCCGGCTGGCTATAAGCCCGTCTTTATGAATCCGCTGGTGTCGCTGTATGCGGCCAGGGATATGAAACCGATGTGGGATAGCCGTGAGGCGGTGCAGGCATTTCAGCAGCAGCTGGCCGAAGTCGCTATCGCCGGTTTCCAGCCGCAGTTCACCACCTGGGTGAGCCTGCTGACCGATCCCGCGGTGAGCGGAATGGCGCGTGATGTCGTGCTGTCCGACGCCATGATGGGCTACCTGCATTTTATTAGCGGTATTCCGATTCAGGGCAACCGCTGGCTATACGGAACCAAACCCTACGCCATGGCCACGCCGCCGCTATCGGTCATCAATCAGTGGCAGCTGGCGCTGGACAACGGCTCTTTGCCGCAGTTTATTGCCGGACTCACGCCGCGTCATCCGCAGTATGAAGCGATGCATCAGGCGCTGCTGCAGCTGGTGGCCGATTCGCGGCCGTGGCCGCAGATGACCGGCAGCGCTTCGCTGCGTCCGGGCGAGTGGAGTAATGATATCGGCGCGCTGCGCGAGATATTACAGCGTACCGGCATGCTGGATGATTCGGCGAAAATTACCCTCCCGGGCGACGTTGTCAGCCCGTCGGCGGGCAAGAAAAGCAAGCCGGCCGCCCGCGGCATTTACGATCGCCAGCTGGTTGAGGGCGTAAAGCGCTTTCAGGCCTGGCAGGGGCTGGGCGCGGACGGCGTGATTGGCCAATCCACGCGCGATGGTCTGAACGTCTCCGCGGCGCAGCGTGCCGGGGTAGTGGCGCTCAATATTCAGCGCTTGCGCCTGCTGCCTGGCAAGCTGTCGACCGGCATAATGGTGAATATTCCGGCCTTTTCGCTGGTCTATTACCAGGACGGTAGCCAGGTGCTGGCATCGCGGGTGATCGTCGGTCGTCCGGACCGTAAAACGCCGATGATGAGCAGCGCGCTGAATAACGTGGTGGTCAATCCGCCGTGGAACGTGCCGCCGACGCTGGCGCGCAAAGATATTCTGCCGAAGGTGCGCAACGATCCGGGCTATCTTGAGCAGCATGGCTATACCCTGATGCGCGGCTGGAACAGCAAAGAGGCGATCGACCCTTATCGCGTAGACTGGTCGACAATCACCGAGAGCAATCTTCCGTTCCGCTTCCAGCAGGCTCCGGGCGCGCGCAACTCGCTGGGGCGCTACAAATTCAACATGCCGAGTTCTGACGCTATCTATCTGCACGATACGCCGAATCACAACCTGTTCCAGAAAGACGTACGGGCGCTGAGCTCCGGCTGCGTGCGCGTGAATAAGGCCTCCGAGTTGGCAAATATGCTGCTGCAGGATGCGGGCTGGAACGATACGCGAATTTCCGCCGCGCTTAAGCAGGGCGATACCCGCTATGTGAATATCCGCAACAATATCCCGGTGAATCTTTATTATCTCACCGCCTTTGTTGGCGCTGATGGACGCACACAATATCGAACAGATATTTACAATTACGATCTCACCGCGCGATCTGGCGCACAAATTCTGGCAAAAGCCGAACAATTAATCAGGTAAATGAAGTAGTTCAACGGATATCGTTGTCCTAACTCTGGGTGAAAACAGGCGCTGTTCGTCTACAGGGCCCGTTTTCACTGGGGTTAGGCCGCCTTGACGTTGGCAATAATGCCCGGTAAGGTGCCTTTCGTGCGCCAGAAGTGCATATTACACAACACCATTAAAACTGCATTGAGGTGACAGGTCTGGGAACCTCCTGACGCTTGCTACGGTGAGTGCGCGGGGGAGAAGACGTCGCCAGTAAACAGGCAGCTTGAAGGATGGCGTGTATATTTCGATTCATTTACTTGTAGACCTGATTATCATGGACAAATTTGACGCTAATCGCCGCAAACTGCTGGCGCTAGGTGGCGCTGCGCTAGGTGCAGCAGCCATTTTGCCTGCGCCGGCATTTGCCACCCTCTCGACCCCCCGACCGCGTATTTTGACGCTGAATAACCTGCATACCGGTGAATCACTCAAAGCGGAGTTCTTCGATGGCAGAGGCTATATTCAGGATGAATTAGCAAGACTTAACCATTTCTTCCGTGATTTCCGCGCGAATAAAATAAAGTCCATCGATCCGAGCTTATTCGATCATCTTTATCGCCTGCAGGGATTACTTGGCACCAGTAAGCCTGTCCAGCTGATCTCCGGCTATCGTTCCCTCGATACCAACGATGAGCTACGTGCACGAAGCCGCGGTGTAGCCAAACATAGCTACCACACCAAAGGCCAGGCCATGGATTTTCATATTGAAGGCATTTCGTTGAGCAATGTTCGCAAAGCGGCGTTATCTATGGGCGCGGGTGGTGTAGGATACTACCCACGTAGCAACTTTGTGCATATTGATACCGGTCCGGTAAGGCACTGGTAACGAAAGGAGCGTCATGAACTATCGTATTATTCCGGTTACCGCGTTCGCCCAGAACTGCTCTTTAATCTGGTGTGAGCAAACCCGACTTGCTGCGCTGGTCGATCCCGGCGGTGATGCAGAGCGAATCAAACAGGAAGTGGCGGCAGCGGGCGTTAGCCTGATGCAGATTTTGCTCACTCACGGTCATCTTGATCACGTTGGTGCGGCAGCCGAGCTGGCGCAACATTACGGCGTGCCGATTATCGGCCCGGAAAAAGAAGATGAGTTCTGGCTGGAAGGACTCCCTGCGCAAAGCCGGATGTTCGGCCTGGAGGATTGCCAGCCGCTGCATCCTGACCGCTGGCTCAATGAAGGCGATGTCGTCAGCGTGGGGAACGTTTCTCTGCAGGTTCTGCACTGCCCGGGCCATACGCCGGGACACGTTGTTTTCTTCGATGACGCGTCGCGGCTGCTGGTTTCCGGCGACGTTATCTTTAAAGGTGGCGTCGGGCGTAGCGACTTCCCGCGCGGCGACCACGGCCAGCTGATCGACGCGATTAAACGCAAGCTGTTGCCTTTGGGCGATGACGTGACGTTTATCCCCGGCCACGGGCCGATGTCAACGCTGGGTCATGAGCGTTTGCACAATCCCTTCCTGCAGGATGAAATGCCGGTCTGGTAACCATGCCGGACGCTAAATACAAAAAAGGCCGCAAATGCGGCCTTCTTTTTTTAGGGTCCTGCGGCGTTACAGTACGGCGACGATCGCTTCACACAGCGGCGCCATGTTGTCCGGCGTCATGCCAGCAACGTTGATACGCCCGGAAGCCACGGCGTAAATAGCGAACTCTTCGCGCAGGCGCAGAACCTGCTCTTTGGTCAGGCCGCTAAACGAGAACATGCCGTTTTGCTTAATGATGAAGGAGAAGTCGCGGTTAGCGCCTTTTTCCTGCAGGGTATTGACGAACAGCAGGCGCATACGCTGAATGCGCTGGCGCATGTCGGTCAGCTCCTGCTCCCAGATAGCGCGCAGCGCATCGTTGCTGAGGATTGTCGCCACAACGGCAGCGCCGTGCGCCGGCGGGTTGGAGTAGTTAGCGCGGATCGCTGACTTCATCTGGCTGAACGCGCGGTCAACGGTGTCGCTATCGCTCGCGACCAGCGTACAGGCGCCAACGCGCTCATTGTACAGGCCGAAGTTCTTCGAGTAGGAGCTGGCAACCAGCAGCTCTTTGTGCAGCGCGGCAAAGGCGCGCAGGCCTTCAGCATCTTCTTCCAGACCGCGGGCAAAGCCCTGGTAGGCGAAGTCGAACAGCGGCAGCCAGCCCTTATCAACGGAGAGCTGTGCCAGCTGTTGCCACTGTTCCAGCGTCGGATCGATACCGGTTGGGTTGTGGCAGCAGCCGTGGAACAGAACAACGTCACCCGCCTGAGCTTCATTGAGGCTTGCCAGCAGGCCGGCAAAGTCGAGCGTGCGGCTAGCCGCATCGTAGTAGGTGTACTCGCGAACCTCAAGGCCGGCGGAATTGAATACGCTCTTGTGGTTCGGCCAGCTCGGGTTGCTCACCCAAACGCGCTTAACGTCGGTATTTTTGGCAAGGAAGTCAGCGGCAACGCGCAGGGCACCGGTACCACCAGGGGTCTGGGCGGTACGGGCACGCCTGTCGCTGATGATAGCGCTTCCTTTACCGAACAGCAGCTCCTGCGTGCATTGACCAAATTCCGGAATACCGTCGATACCCAGATAATTTTTTGTGGTCTCATTCTCCAGCAGATATTGCTCTGCCTTCTTCACGCTGGTCAGGACCGGGGTTTTACCCGTTTCATCTTTATAAACGCCAATCCCGAGGTTAATTTTTGTAGGACGGTCATCGGCACGAAACAGATCGGCCAGGCCCAGAATAGGGTCGGCAGGGGCGGCAGTAATGTTCTCAAACATGACGAGGTTCCATTGTGATTACTGAAGGGAGTTCCGCTATCAGGGTAACGGGAGAATGACCAATTGCCAACCGTTTGCGACAAAAAGCGCGAAGGTTTTCCAAAGTTACGATCTTTGCCTTAGTAACGTAGAAAAGCAGGACCGAAGTCCTGCTTTTTAGGCATATCACGAAGGGGTGTACTGCTGAAAACTTAGAACTGGTAAACGATACCCACTGCCGCCTGGTCGTCGGTGGCTACGCCAGCAGTTTTGGTGTATTCGTTGTCGTCCAGCAGGTTGAATTTGTATGCTGCGTAGACGTTCATGTTCTTGTTGAAGTAGTACCAGGTACCCAGTTCTACGTATTTAACCAGGTCAGCATCGCCGCCGGAGAAGCCAGCGCGGCCCTGCAGGTCTTTGCCTTTGGTCTGAACGTAGCCCACGGACGGACGCAGACCGAAGTCGAACTGGTACTGAGCAACGGCTTCAAAGTTCTGAGTTTTGCCAGCGAAGTAGTTAGCCTGGTTTTCCGGAGTCATGTTGTAAGTCTGGGAGTACATCACTGCCGCATAGACGTTGTTTGCATCGTACTTAGCGGAGGTTGCCCATGCTTCAGCTTTGTCACCGTTGCCATCAGCTTTCTGAGCGATGCTGCGGTTAGAGCTCGCGTAGCCTGCAGACAGCGCGATACCGTTTTCGAATGCGTAGGTTGCAGAGGTGCTGACGCCGTCGCCGTTTTGTTTCTGGATAGCACGGCTTGTGTCGTTTTTACCCTGATACTGCAGCGCGAAGCTCAGGCCGTCAACCAGACCGAAGAAGTCAGAGTTACGGTAGGTAGCAACGCCGTTGGTACGGCCAGTCATGAAGTTGTCGGTGTAGTTCCAGCCGTCGCCGCCCCACTCAACCAGCATATCGGTTGCAGCTTCAACGTCATAGATTGCACCGTAGTTACGGCCGTAGTCGAATGAACCGTATTCGCCAGCCTTCAGGCCTGCGAATGCCAGACGGGTTTTAGTCCCCTGGGAACCTTCAACGTTGGACGCATCCATGTTGTATTCCCACTGGCCGTAACCGGTCAGCTGATCGTTGATCTGGGTTTCGCCCTTCAGGCCGATACGTGCATAGGTGGTGTCGGAGCTGTTGGTGTCGCCATTTGTTGTCCAAACGTGCTCGCCAACCATTTTCCCGTAAAAGTCCAGTTTGTTGCCGTTTTTGTTATAGATTTCTGCAGCATTTGCTGCGCCGGCTACCAGCAGAGCAGGGATTACCACTGCCAGAATATTGCGCTTCATCATTATTTATTACCCTCATTAGTATTTTTATATGAACACTTGCCACTGCCGCCAATACATTCTGTCAATAAAAATTTACAGAACCATTGATGATAGTTTGGTGTCTGAAGGCATCTTTCCATCCGCGCCAGCGTTTCGCTAGCCTGAAAATGCTACCAATGTCGCATATGAGTAACAATAAGAAAGTGTATGTAACAAAATGTGAATTTTTGGGAACTTTGTGAACTCAATCAAAATTCCGTTCCACTTTGCGCATAAAATCACCATGTCTTATATATCTATATGAATTAATTATGATTAATTTAGATAAGTGGCGATTTGTGCATTTTGTGGCTGGATTTCGCTTTTTTTTCACTCAGCATTTGTCTTTGCATGTTGTGCGGCGGGTGGTTAAAAAATGAGCAAAATAGTCAGTCATTTCACCGATGAATGAACATAAGGTGCGCTTTCTTGTTTCGGTGGGGGTCGAAATAGTGAGTAACATAAATGTGACGCGGAAGGGTTGATGTTTAAGTTTCTAGATATTCGTTAACAATAATTGACATAAAAAAGGGCCAGCTTACGCTGACCCTTTTTGTAAGGCGGGAATAAAAATCAGAATGTCGCGCTGCGCGGAGTACGCGGGAACGCAATCACATCGCGAACGTTCTGAACGCCGGTGACGTAGGCAATCAGACGCTCAAAGCCCAGGCCGAAGCCAGAGTGCGGAACGGTGCCGTAGCGACGCAGGTCGCGATACCACCAGTAGTCTTCTTTATTAAGACCCATTTCCGCCATACGTGCGTCAAGCACGTCCAGGCGCTCTTCACGCTGCGAACCACCGATAATTTCACCGATACCCGGTGCCAGAACGTCCATTGCGGCGACGGTTTTGCCGTCTTCGTTAAGGCGCATGTAGAACGCCTTAATGTCTTTCGGATAGTTTTTGACCACCACCGGCGCTTTGAAGTGCTCTTCTGCCAGGTAGCGCTCGTGCTCGGAAGAGAGGTCCACGCCCCAGTACACCGGGTTTTCGAACTGCTTGCCGCAGTTTTCGAGGATCGTGACCGCGTCGGTATAATCGACCTGGGCGAAATCGGCAGAGACGAAACGCTCGAGGCGGTCGACCGCATCTTTATCCACGCGCTCGGCGAAGAATTTCATGTCGTCCGCGCGCTCTTCCAGTACGGCCTTGAAGACGTACTTCAGCATCGCTTCCGCCAGACCTGCCACATCGTTCAGGCTGGCGAAGGCCACTTCCGGCTCCAGCATCCAGAACTCCGCCAGATGGCGGCTGGTGTTGGAGTTTTCCGCGCGGAAGGTCGGGCCGAAGGTGTAGATTTTCGACAGCGCGCAGGCGTAGGTTTCGCCGTTCAGCTGGCCGGAAACGGTAAGGAACGACTCTTTGCCGAAGAAATCCTTATCGAAATCCACTTTGCCCTGGTCGTTACGCGGCAGGTTTTCCAGATCCAGCGTCGAGACGCGGAACATTTCGCCTGCGCCTTCGGTATCAGAAGCGGTGATCAGCGGAGTAGAAACCCAGAAGAAGCCCTGCTCGTCAAAGAAACGATGCAGCGCCTGCGCCAGGGTATGACGCACGCGGGCAACCGCGCCAATCAGGTTGGTACGCGGACGCAGGTGGGCGACTTCGCGCAGATACTCGATGCTGTGGCGCTTGGCCGCCATCGGGTAGGTATCCGGATCTTCTACCCAACCGGTCACTTCGACGCTGCTGGCCTGAATTTCGAAGCTCTGGCCCTGGCCCTGAGATGCCACGACTTTACCGGTGACGATGACCGAGCAGCCGGTAGTCAGACGCAGCACTTCCTGATTGTAATTGGGAAGAGAATTACTAATGACGGCCTGTACAGGATCAAAGCAGGAACCGTCATAGACGGCCAGGAAGGAAAAGCCAGCTTTTGAATCTCGGCGGGTACGTACCCATCCGCGGACGGTGACTTCGCTGTCAACCGCAACACGGCCCTGGAGTACGTCGGCTACAGGCACAACGCTCATAATAGTCTCTCTATTCGTAGTCCAATAAAAATATCTGTTTCCCCCTGCAATGGGGGGATATCTATGTTACCTGTCATCTTCCGTCAGACAAGCAGATTTCGCACCGCGAGAGGGAGTTTTCGGAAATAAATAAAGAACAAGGAGCCAGAACGGCTCCTTGTGGTGATTAACTGGCCTTTTTGATCGGCGGCAGGTCGAAGGCTTCGCGCAGGGCGCGCACGAATGCCTTATCGTGACAGATGGTCTTGCCAGGGCTGTCTGAAAGCTTGGCCACCGGCTTGCCGTTGCACTCCACCAGCTTTATCACGATATTGAGCGGCTTAACCTGTGGAATATCGCAGGTTAAGCGCGTTCCGATGCCAAAGCTGAGATTCACCCGCGATGAGAAGTGACGATAGAGATCGACGGCTTTCGTCAGATCGAGGTTATCGGAGAAGACCAGCACCTTACTCAGCGGGTCGATACCCAGCTTCTGGTAATGGGCAATGGCTTTCTCGCCCCATTCAACCGGGTCTCCGGAGTCGTGGCGCAGCCCCTGATAGCGTTCGGCGAATTCCGGGCCGAAATCACGCAGGAAGGCATCCATCGTAATACAGTCGGTCAGGGCAATACCCAGCTGGTCCGGATACTCTTCCAGCCAGGCGGCAAGGGCCGCGCGCTGGCTGCTGGCAAGGCTTGGGCTGATCTGCTGATGGGCCTGGAACCACTCATGAGCCTGGGTACCCATCGGCGTGAGATGCAGGCGACGCGCCAGGTCGTAGTTGCTGGTGCCGGTAAACCACGGCTCCTGCTGCAGGCGTTTGACGATAGCCTGCTGGACCTCGCGCGAGAAGCGACGACGGGTGCCGAAGTCCATCAAACGGAAGCGGCTCATATCGATATCGGCGGTGATTTCCCTGAAGTCGCTCAGCTTGCGCTCGAGGGTCTCCAGCGCCAGATCAACGCCGATTTCCGGCGAACGGTAGTGATGAACCAGCTCGCTGATCACCGCCAGCAGCGGGACTTCCCACATAATGACTTCGCGCCAGGGGCCGGATAGACGAATGTTCAGCTTGCCGTTGTCGTTGCTGACGGTGACCTGTCGCGGGTCGTAGCGGAAGTCGCGCAGCCAGTCGAGGTAATCCTCGGCAAAGAACGGCAGGGTCGACAGCCAGTGATACTCATCGTTCTGCAGCTTCAGGTCGCGCATAGCCTCAACCTGTTCGCGAATCGCATCGGCATAAATGCCGAGCAAGTCATCCCCGCGGCAGCGGAACTCCGCCGCAACGTGTACCTCGTTATAGCGGTGGAACACGGCCTGCTGCATGTGCAGCTTATAGGCATCCGTATCAAGCAGCGAGTGCAGTACAGGAGCAGTGAATTGTGTCATGGTGCGCAGTAGCATCCTCTCACTGGAGCGTATCCATCAAAACCAGAGCAGAAAAAAGGAGGCGGAGTATAGCTTTATTCCCCGACTCTGTCCCGCAGTGAAGGCCGATGGCGACGCTGACGGTCATTTGCGAGGCCTAGTTTAATATATTGAACACGGATCACACCACAAGCTTTGCACCGGGTCGAGCGCATTTCGTGCCTCCTGTGTTATCAATATGTAGCGATTTTCGTGTTTGACGTTGAAAAGATGAAGATTCTGCATAGCGAGAACATCACAACAGGAATAGACTGGGTTTGACACTTTATGGAACATGCTAAAGGTTTTTTATGACACAACAGCCCCAAGCCAAATACCGCCACGACTATCGTGCGCCGGACTATCTGATTAGCGATATCGATTTGACCTTTGACCTGGATGCCGCGAAAACCGTTGTTACGGCCGAGAGTAAAGTCTCCCGTCACGCGGCTGCGTCTGATGTGCCATTGCGTCTGGATGGCGAAGACCTGACGTTGGTCTCTCTGCAGGTTAACGGTCAACCGTGGAGCGACTATAAAGAAGAAAATAACCAGCTGGTTATTGGCGGATTACCGGAACATTTCACCCTGACTATCGTCAATGAAATCAGCCCGGCGGCCAATACCGCGCTCGAAGGGCTGTATCAGTCTGGTGAAGCGCTGTGCACGCAGTGTGAAGCGGAAGGTTTCCGCCATATTACCTGGTATCTGGACCGCCCGGACGTTCTGGCGCGCTTCACCACCAAAATTATCGCCGATAAGGCGAAATACCCGTACCTGCTCTCTAACGGCAACCGCGTGGCGCAGGGCGAGCTGGAAAACGGCCGTCACTGGACTCAGTGGCAGGATCCGTTCCCGAAACCGTGCTACCTGTTCGCGCTGGTGGCCGGTGATTTCGACGTTCTACGCGATACCTTCACCACCCGTTCCGGACGCGAAGTGGCGCTGGAGCTGTTCGTCGATCGTGGCAACCTTGACCGCGCGCCGTGGGCGATGACGTCGCTCAAAAACTCGATGAAATGGGACGAAACCCGTTTCGGCCTCGAGTACGATCTCGACATCTACATGATTGTCGCCGTCGACTTCTTTAACATGGGCGCCATGGAGAACAAAGGACTGAACGTCTTTAACTCCAAATACGTGCTGGCCCGCACCGATACCGCCACCGATAAAGACTACCTCGATATCGAGCGCGTGATTGGCCACGAATATTTCCACAACTGGACCGGCAACCGCGTGACCTGCCGCGACTGGTTCCAGCTGAGCCTCAAAGAGGGGCTGACCGTGTTCCGCGATCAGGAGTTCAGCTCCGATCTGGGCTCGCGCGCGGTGAACCGTATTAACAACGTCCGCACCATGCGCGGGCTGCAGTTTGCCGAAGACGCCAGCCCGATGGCCCATCCGATTCGTCCGGATAAGGTTATCGAGATGAACAACTTCTACACCCTGACGGTATATGAAAAGGGTGCGGAAGTGATCCGCATGCTGCATACCCTGCTGGGTGAGGCCAACTTCCAGAAAGGCATGCAGCTGTACTTCGAGCGCCATGACGGCAGCGCCGCCACCTGCGACGATTTCGTTCAGGCGATGGAAGACGCGTCGAACGTTGACCTGTCGCACTTCCGCCGCTGGTACAGCCAGTCCGGTACGCCGGTGGTGAGCGTGCACGACGACTACAACCCGGAAACCGAGCAGTACCGGCTGACCATCAGCCAGCGTACGCCGCCGACCTCCGAGCAGGCGGAAAAGCAGCCGCTGCATATTCCGTTCGATATCGAGCTCTACGATAACGAAGGCAAGGTGATTCCGCTGCAGAAGGGCGGACACCCGGTGCATCACGTGCTGAACGTCACCCAGGCCGAGCAGACGTTTGTCTTTGATAACGTCTACTTCCAGCCGGTTCCGGCGCTGCTGTGCGAGTTCTCCGCGCCGGTGAAGCTGGAATATAAGTGGAGCGATCAGCAGCTGACGTTCCTGATGCGCCACGCGCGCAACGACTTCTCCCGCTGGGATGCCGCGCAGAGCCTGCTGGCGACCTACATCAAGCTTAACGTCAATCGCCATCAGCAGGGCCAGCCCCTGTCGCTGCCGGTTCACGTCGCCGATGCGTTCCGCGCGATCCTGCTGGATGAGAAGATCGATCCGGCGCTGGCGGCAGAGATCCTGACGCTGCCGTCAGCCAGTGAAATCGCCGAGCTGTTTGCGATTATCGATCCGCTGGCCATTGTGGCGGTGCGCGAAGCGCTCACCCGCACGCTGGCGAAAGAGCTGGCGGACGAGTTCCTCGCTATCTACAACGTCAATAAGCTCGACGGCTATCGCGTAGAGCATGCCGATATTGGCAAGCGTTCGCTGCGCAATACCTGCCTGCGCTACCTGGCATTTGGCGACGCAGAGCTGGCGGATAAGCTGGTCGTCGCCCAGTACCATCAGGCCGATAACATGACCGACGCGCTGGCGGCTCTGTCGGCAGCGGTGGCGGCGCAGCTGCCGTGCCGCGATGCGCTGATGCAGGAGTATGACGATAAATGGCATCAGGACGGCCTGGTGATGGACAAATGGCTGATCCTGCAGGCCACCAGCCCGGCGGATAACGCCGTGGAGACGGTGCGCGCGCTGCTGAACCACCGTTCGTTCAGCATGAACAACCCGAACCGCGTTCGCTCGCTGATTGGCGCCTTTGCCGGCAGCAACCCGGCGGCCTTCCACGCCGAAGATGGCAGCGGATATCAGTTCCTGGTGGAGATGCTGACCGAGCTCAACAGCCGCAACCCGCAGGTGGCGTCGCGCCTGATTGAGCCGTTGATTCGTCTGAAGCGTTATGATGCCAAACGTCAGGCGCTGATGCGCGCGGCGCTGGAGCAGCTGAAAGGTCTGGAGAATCTCTCCGGAGATCTGTTCGAGAAAATTAGTAAAGCGCTGGCGTAGTAGCGTCTCGCTCCCGAAGTGCGGCGTCGGTGCCGCGCTTCGGGAGTTGTTTAGCCATGACTAAACAGGCGCGGGGAGGCTTCGTGCCTGCCGCGCTTCATTACCCGGTTGAGAACCTCAGCCTCCAGCTCCGCCAGCCGCGCCGAACCGGTATGCCGCGGGCGCGGAATATCCACCGTAACGTCCAGCCCAATCTTGCCCTCTTCAATCAACAGCACCCGATCGGCCATCGCCACCGCTTCGCTCACATCGTGAGTCACCAGCAGGACGGTGAAGCCATGTTCCTGCCAGAGCGAGACGATTAAATCCTGCATCTCTAGGCGGGTGAGTGCGTCCAGGGCGCCGAGAGGCTCGTCGAGCAGCAGCAGGCCGGGGCGATGAATCAGCGCCCGGGCCAGCGCCACGCGCTGCTTTTGTCCGCCGGAAAGCGCCGCCGGCCACTCGTTGGCGCGGTTTTCGAGGCCGACGCTGGCCAACGCCTGCAGGGCCGCCTCACGCCACGAGCCTTTAAGCCCGAGACCGACGTTATCGATCACCGTTTTCCACGGCAGCAGGCGCGAATCCTGAAACATCATGCGGGTATCGTCCTGGATTTGCGCCAGCGGCGTGGATCCCGCCAGCAGCTCGCCGGCGTTGGGTTTCTCCAGTCCGGCAAGCAGGCGCAGCAGGGTACTTTTACCGCCGCCGCTGCGCCCGACCACCGCGACGAACTGCCCGGTGGGAATATGTAAATCTAGCGCGTTAAGAATGGTGTTTTCGCCGTAGCGTTTGGTCACGCCGTTAAGCAACAGCGGGATCCCTGGGTTCAGACGGGCGGTAGTCATGCGTTAGCCTCCTGAAGATGATAGGCCGGATTCCAGCGCAGCCAGACGCGTTCCAGCAGCTGCGCGCTGAAGTCGGCCAGTTTGCCCAGAATGGCGTAGAGAATGATGGCCACGACCACCACGTCGGTTTGCAGAAACTCGCGCGCGTTCATCGCCAGGTAGCCGATGCCGGCGTTTGCCGAGATGGTCTCGGCGACGATCAGCGTTAGCCACATCAGGCCGAGCGCGAAGCGGATACCGACCATGATTGACGGCAGGGCTCCGGGAAGAATCACGTGACGAAATAGCGCAAAGCCGGATAAGCCGTAGCTGCGCGCCATCTCGACCAGCCCGCGGTCAATGTTGCGGATACCGTGCCAGGTGTTGATATAGATTGGGAACATGGTGCCCAGCGCGACGAGAAAAATCTTGGCGCTCTCGTCGATGCCGAACCATAAAATAACCAGCGGTATCAGAGCCAGGTGCGGCACGTTGCGCAGCATCTGAATCGAGGTGTCCAGCAGACGCTCTCCCCAGCGTGAGAGGCCGCTGATCATCCCCAACGCCAGCCCAATGGAGCCGCCGATAGCGAAGCCAAGCAGCGCGCGCCACGAGCTGATGGCCAGATGTTGCCAAAGCTCGCCGCTGGCGGAGAGCGTCCAGAAGGCTTTCAGCACCCCTTCCGGCGAAGGCAGGATCCGGGTGGAGAGCCAGCCCACCGAAGAGGCGAGCTGCCAGACGATAACGGTGCCGACCGGTAAAAACCAGGGGGCAAGGCGGATCAGCAGTTTTTGCCCAGCGATAGCCATGTGTCGCTCCTCAGCTCTGCGCCGCTTTACGCGGGATAAATTCATTCGCTACCGCTTCACCCTGCGGACGCAGGTTCTGCGGCTGCGGGATTGACGGAATATTGACGTCCAGCAGCGGGAACAGCAGCTCGCCAACGCGCAGGGCTTCCTCAAGGTGCGGGTAGCCGGAAAGCACGAAGCTATCGATACCGAGCTCGGCATATTCGTTGATGCGCTCGGCAACCGTGGCGGCGTCGCCGACCAGCGCGGTTCCGGCGCCGCCGCGCGCCAGCCCGACGCCGGCCCACAGATTAGGGCTGATTTCGAGCCTGTCGCGCTGTCCGTTGTGCAGCGCGGCCATGCGGTGCTGGCCGACGGAATCGGTTTGTGCAAAGGCGGCCTGCGCCCGGGCGATGGTGTCATCATCCAGATGGGAAATTAAGCTCTCCGCCGCCTGCCAGGCCTCTTCGTTGGTTTCACGCACGATGACGTGCAGGCGGATGCCGAAACGAACCTTACGGCCGTGACGGGCAGCCTTTTCGCGCACCTGGGCGATTTTTTCCGCCACCTGCGCCGGCGGCTCTCCCCAGGTCAGATAGAGATCGACCTGCTCGGCGGCGAGATCCTGCGCCACCTCAGAGGATCCGCCGAAGTAGAGCGGGGGACGCGGCTGCTGCAGCGGCGGGAACATCAGCTTCGCACCGCGCACGCGCTGGTGCTTGCCGTTGAAGGTGACGGTTTCGCCCTCCATCAGCCGGCGCCAGATATGGGTAAATTCCGCCGAGGCTTCATAGCGCTCGGTATGATCGAGGAATACGCCGTCGCCGGCGAGCTCCTGCGGATCGCTCCCGGTCACCAGGTTAAACAGCGCCCGGCCGTTGGAGAGCCGATCCAGCGTCGCCGCCTGGCGCGCGGCGACCGTTGGCGATACCACGCTCGGACGCAGGGCGACGAGAAACTTCAGGCGCTGAGTCACCGGGATCATCGAGGCGGCCACCAGCCAGGCGTCTTCACATGAGCGTCCGGTGGGGATCAGGACGCCGGTATATCCGAGGCGATCGGCGGTCTGCGCAATCTGCTGCAGATAGCCGTAATCAACCGGACGCGCGCCTTGCTCGGTACCAAGATAGCGGCCGTCACCGTGAGTAGGTAAAAACCAGAACATATTCAGACTCATGATTTCGCTCCCTGAAGGGTCGCGGGCTGCCAGATGCGCGCGCGGATATCGACTTTTTTCGGGACCAGCTTGTTCTCATAGAACAGGTCGGCGGTTTGCTGCTGGCGAGCGGCGGTTTCGGCGCTAACCGGCGTAATGGTGGTCGGCGGGCGATGGTCGAGATAGCTGGCTATCACCGCCTCAGGAAGACCCATGATTTTGGCTAACAGGGTGATGCTTTGCGCACGCTGGCTGAGCGTCAGCGCATCGGCCTGGCTAAAGGTCTGCAGCACGCCCTCAATAAAGGCGCCGTTTTTTTGCGCATAAGGGCGTGAAGCGAGATAGAAAGAGCCGGTTTGCTTCAGGTCGGTGCCATCTTTCAGAACCCGGGCGCCGCCCTGCTGGAGAGCCGCGGAGTAGTAAGGGTCCCAGATGGCCCACGCGTCGACGTTACCCTGCTGAAAAGCCGCACGCGCGTCGGCGGGAGCAAGATAAATCGGCTGGATATCGTTGAACGTCAGGCCCGCCTGCTGTAAGGCGCGCAGCAGCAGGTTGTGGGAGCTGGAGCCGCGTTGAAAGGCGACCTTACGGCCTTTTAGCTGCGCGACCTCTTTGATCGGGCTGTTTTCCGCCACCAGAATCACTTCGGCTTTGGGTTTCGGCGGTTCGGCGCCGACGTACACCAGATCGGCCCCGGCGGCCTGGGCAAAGATAGGCGGAATATCGCCGGTGCTGCCAATGTCAATGCTGCCGACGTTTAACGCTTCGAGCATCTGCGGGCCGGCGGGAAACTCCACCCAGGAGATTTTGGTGCCCGGGTAGCGCTGTTCCAGCAGCTGGTGGCTTTTTGCCAGCACCATGCTGACGCTGCCTTTTTGATAGCCGATTCGCAGAGCGTCCGGTGCGGACTGCGCCGCGTGACTCAGGGCGGAGAGCATCAGCAGCCCGCCGAGCGCCAGGGGAGCGAGGAGTTTACGCATGTTCGACCCCTCGGGTTGCTTTCAGGGCTGGCGCGCGGCTGGTTGGGCGATGAAGCGCCTGCCAGAAGGTCTCCAGCGCGTGGTCGAGGCGACCCTGCAGGTTTGGCGTAAACTGCGGCTTGTGCTGATAGTCAGTCACCTGGCTATCATCGGCAAACACGCCGTGGAGGATCTCCTGGGCCTTCAGGGCGTTAAGAACCGGCTTCAGGGCATAGTCCACCGCCAGCATATGGGCGATGGTGCCGCCGGTCGCCAGGGGCAGGACGATTTTGCCTTCCAGCGCGCGTTCTGGCAGCAGGTCGAGCAGCGTCTTCAGCGCGCCGGAAAAAGAGGCCTTGTAGACCGGGGTGGCGATAATCAGGCCATCCGCGCCGGCCAGCTGTTCATTAAGAGTCTGCAGCGCTGGATTATCGAAACGCGCATAAAGAAGATCTTCCGGATCAAAATTCTGCAGGTGCCAGTGGCAGACTTCAACATCAGCGGCGGAGAGCGTCTCTCTGGCATATTCCAGAAGGGCGCTGGAACGGGAAGGGTAGCGCGGGCTGCCCGCAAGTGTGATGACACGCATGTTCTCTCTCTCCTTATAACCAAATGTTCGCATTTATCTATTATTGATAACATTTACCGGCAGTGTGACAGAGGCGATTTATTTACCTAAATGATTTTTCCACCCTTGTTTTGTCAAAATTTGCATAAAGCAGGGCGGAAAAAGTAAACGTTTGCGTCGGATGGACGATTTTTTGTCGCAGGTCAATTCCCTTTCCGCTGAGGATCGAACATAATACGCCCCCGGTTTGCACACCGGGAATCCAGGAGAGTTCATGTACTACCCCTTCGTTCGTAAAGCTCTTTTTCAGCTCGATCCTGAGCGCGCTCATGAAGTAACCTTCCAACAATTACGCCGTGTATCGGGAACGCCGCTTGAAATGCTGATCCGCCAGAAGGTGCCGTCTAAACCGGTGACCTGCATGGGGCTCACGTTTAAGAATCCGCTGGGCCTTGCCGCCGGGCTGGATAAAAACGGCGAGTGTATCGATGCGCTCGGGGCAATGGGTTTTGGTTCAATCGAAATTGGTACCGTGACGCCGCGCGCGCAGCCGGGTAACGATAAGCCGAGGATCTTCCGCCTGGTGGCGGCAGAAGGTTTGATCAACCGTATGGGCTTTAATAATCTCGGCGTTGATAACCTCGTCGAGAACGTTAAAAAGGCGCATTTTGACGGTATTCTTGGGATTAATATCGGGAAAAATAAAGATACCCCGGTTGAGCAGGGCAAAGATGATTACCTGATTTGTATGGAAAAAGTCTATCCCTACGCCGGCTATATCGCCATTAATATCTCCTCACCGAATACCCCAGGGCTGCGTACTTTACAATATGGCGACGCGCTCGATGATTTACTTTCCGGTATTAAAAATAAGCAGCTTGAGCTGCAGCAAAAGCATCAAAAATATGTCCCGGTGGCCGTGAAGATCGCCCCGGATCTTTCCCTTGAGGAATTGATCCAGGTGGCCGATAGCCTGGTTCGCCATAATATTGACGGCGTGATTGCCACCAATACCACCCTCGATCGATCGCTGGTGCAGGGAATGCAATATTGCGATGAAACCGGTGGCCTCAGCGGTCGTCCTCTGCAATTAAAAAGCACTGAGATTATCCGCATGCTGGCGACAGAATTAAACGGCCGCTTGCCAATTATCGGAGTCGGCGGGATTGACTCTGCGATTGCGGCCCGGGAAAAAATCGCCGCCGGCGCGACGCTGGTTCAGATTTATTCTGGCTTTATTTTTAAAGGTCCGCCGCTGATTAAAGAAATTGTTACCAATATCTAATCTTTTCCCCCTCTGAAACACCCCCAGGGCTTTATTTCCGGCCCTGGTTGTTTTATATTCCCTCATTGTTGCTTATTTAGACATTTTAGTCTTTTCTTAATTTTGGAAATAATTCTGTTGCCGTATGCCGTGCATTACAGATAGAAGTGAAAGAGGACGGGGGAAAAATGCGGATTAAACCTGACGATAACTGGCGTTGGTATTACGATGAAGAGCACGATCGTATGATGCTCGATTTGGCCAATGGCATGTTGTTCCGCTCGCGCTTTGCGCGCCGGATGCTCACGCCCGATGCATTCGCGCCATCCGGATTTTGCGTTGACGACGCCGCTCTTTATTTTTCCTTCGAAGAAAAATGCCGGGATATAGAATTATCTAAAGAGCAGCGCGCTGAATTAGTCCTTAACGCGCTGGTCGCCATTCGTTTTCTTAAGCCCCAGATGCCGAAAAGCTGGCATTTCACCAGCCATGAAGAGAGCTGGCAGCCCAGCGGCGGCGATACCGCCAGCGCCTGGCTCAGCGATACCGGGCAGCAGGTGAATCTGCTGGTGGTGGAGCCCGGCGAAAACGCCGCCCTGTGCCTGCTGGCCCAGCCGGGGTTAACCCTGGCCGGACGAGTGATGCAGCTTGGCGACGTGATTAAAATTATGAACGACAGGCTGCAGCCCGCGCCGGGTCTCTCCAGCTACAGCCTCGGCGAGGCGGTTTAGGCCGGCGAGTCTCTTTGCCCGCCAGCCGCTGCAGGCCTCAGGGCGCCAGGCGCAGGTCGGTCTTCGGTACGCAGCTGCAGCACAGAATAGTGCCATCCGCCGCCACGGCGTTTTTCTTCAGCGGGTTGACTTCCCCCTCTTCAAGCCGAATGCGGCAGCTGCCGCAGATGCCCGCCCGGCAGGAGTAGGGCACGCGGATCCCCTGTTGCTCGAGCTGTTCCAGCAGAACCTGCTGGTTATTCCCGGTAAAGCGCTGCCCCTGCCACTCAATATCAACCGTCGCTTCCTGCTGGGCTGCGGTGGGTTCACCGTCATCGCTTTCGCCCGCGCCGTAGGCCCTGGCAGGCCCACGCGTCAGCACCTCGACTTCGTCACCGACGCGAATAACGCCGCTGCTGCGGGCAATCAGGTTTTGACCGAAATCGACATCGCCATTATCCACCGCGGTGCGGAAGCGTTGCAGCGTGGCCAGCGGCTCGCCGGACGGGTGCTTTTGCCCGCGTTCCGGGCTGACGGTGGTAAAAATGCAGCGGCTGCAGGGCTTAGCGACATCAAAAATCACTTCGCCAATGCGGATCACCTTCCAGCTATCCTCCTCCCACGCCTCGGCGCCGGTGACCACCAGGTTAGGGCGAAACTGCTCCATACGGACGCTGGCCGGACAGCGCTGCTGCAGATCGCGCAGCGAGGCTTCGTTGGTGAGTAAATAGGGGTAACCGTCGGCAAAGCTGAGCGGGACGGCGTCATGGCGCTTCACGCGGCGGGTCAGCTGCGGGCCCAGCCAGCGAAGCTGAACCTGGCGATTAAAGAAGCCGCTTAGCCATTGGTTAACCGTTGACGGCGCCACCAGGGCGGTGAAATGGTTTCCCCACACCTCGGTAGGCTCGCCCTGAGGCGCAAAATCAGCGAAGCGAACGATAGCGCTGCTGCCGTCAGGCGCGGTCAGGTGAACGCCATCCTGCAGCACAGAGGGGGTGAATTTCACCATTTGCGGAAACTGGCGGGCGGTAATGAAGGTGCCATCCGTTTCCGTCACCATAAACAGGCGATCGAAGGCGAGGCCGCTGATATCGGCAAACGCGTGCGTCAGGCCAATTCCACGCATGGATTTGACGGGATGAATAAAAAGTCGCGATAGCGTTTTCATGCGGAGTCTCTGGGCTTAAAAATAAGCCTTTAACTTTATGACATGAGGCGCATATTGGCTATAATGCGCACCAATTTTCTTTTAGTAAAAGTGACGATATGAATTCTCTGTTTGCCAGTACGGCTCGTGGGCTTGAAGAGCTGTTAAAAACTGAACTGGAATCACTTGGCGCAGCGGACTGCCAGGTAGTCCAGGGCGGGGTCCATTTTCAGGGAGATACGCGCCTGCTGTATCAAAGCCTGATGTGGAGCCGGCTGGCCTCACGTATCATGATGCCGTTAGGCCAGTGTAGCGTGTATAGCGATTTGGACCTTTACCTCGGCGTACAGGCCATTCCATGGACGGAGATTTTCACCCCTGACGCCACTTTTGCCGTGCACTTTAGCGGGCTGAACGAAGAGATTCGTAACAGCCAGTACGGTGCGCTGAAGGTAAAAGATGCCATCGTCGACAGCTTTACGCGCAAAAATCTGCCGCGGCCGAACGTCGATCGTGAAAATCCCGATCTGCGGATCAACGTCTGGCTGAACAAAGAGACGGCGCACATCTCGTTAGATCTGAGCGGCGAAGGCCTGCATCTGCGCGGCTACCGTGACGGTACCGGTATGGCGCCAATCAAAGAGACGCTCGCCTCGGCGATCGTCATGCGTTCCGGCTGGGTGCCGGGTACGCCGCTGCTCGATCCGCTGTGCGGTTCCGGTACCCTGCTGATCGAAGCCGCAATGCTGGCTACCGATCGCGCACCGGGCCTGCATCGCGGCCACTGGGGCTTCAATGGCTGGCTCCAGCACGATGATGCGGTATGGCAAGAAGTGAAAACCGAAGCCCAGACCCGCGCTCGCGCAGGCCTCGCGGCGTATGAGTCCCGCTTCTACGGTTCCGATGTCGACGCGCGGGTTATTGAACGCGCGCGCAGCAACGCCCGTCGCGCGGGCGTAGGCGAGCTGATTACGTTTGCCGCTAAAGACGTTGCTCAGCTGAGCAACCCGCTGCCGAAAGGCCCGTACGGAACGGTGATCGGTAACCCGCCGTACGGCGAGCGTCTGGAGAGCGAGCCGGCGCTGATTGCGCTGCACAGCCTGCTTGGCCGGACGATGAAAAGCCAGTTTGGTGGCTGGAACCTGTCGCTGTTCAGCGCTTCTCCGGATCTGCTGAGCTGCCTGCAGCTGCGGGCCGACAAGCAGTTTAAGGCTAAAAACGGCCCGCTGGACTGCGTGCAGAAAAACTATCACATTGCCGAAAACGAAGGCGGTAAAGCGGTTTCGCTTGCCGAAGATTTCGCTAACCGTCTGCGTAAAAACCTGAAGAAATTTGAGAAATGGGCGCGCCAGGAAGGTATCGAATGCTACCGCCTGTACGATGCCGATCTCCCGGAATATAACGTCGCTATCGACCGCTACGGCGAGTGGGTCGTCGTGCAGGAGTACGCGCCGCCGAAAACGGTCGACGCGCATAAAGCCCGCCAGCGCCTGTTTGATATTATCGCCGCGACGATTTCGGTCTTAGGTATCGCGCCGAATAAGCTGGTGTTGAAAACCCGTGAACGGCAGAAAGGCAAAAACCAGTACCAGAAAATGGCCGAAAAAGGCGATTTTATCGAGGTGCAGGAGTATAACGCTCGTCTGTGGGTCAACCTGACCGATTACCTCGACACCGGTCTGTTCCTCGACCACCGCATCGCGCGGCGTATGCTTGGCGAGATGAGCAAAGGCAAAGATTTCCTCAACCTCTTTGCCTATACCGGCAGCGCCAGCGTTCATGCCGGTCTCGGCGGCGCGCGCTCCACGACCACTGTCGATATGTCACGCACCTACCTTGAGTGGGCCGAGCGAAATCTGCGCCTCAACGGTTTAACCGGCCGTTCGCACCGCCTGATGCAGGCTGACGTGCTGGGCTGGCTGCGTGAGAGCGATGAACAGTTTGACCTGATCTTTATCGATCCGCCGACGTTTTCTAACTCAAAGCGTATGGAAGAAACCTTCGACGTACAGAGCGATCACCTGCGCCTGCTGACCGATCTTAAACGTCTGCTGCGTAAAGGCGGCACGATTATGTTCTCGAACAATAAACGCGGTTTCCGTATGGATCATGACGGGCTGGCGCAGCTTGGCCTGAAAGCGCAGGAAATTACGCAAAAAACGCAATCTCAGGATTTTGCCCGTAACCGTCAGATTCACAACTGCTGGCTGATTACCGCAGCCTGAAAGGAATAAAGAATGTCATTGATTAGTATGCATGGTGCCTGGCTCTCCTTCAGCGACTCTCCGCTGCTGGATAACGCCGAGTTGCATATCGAAGATAACGAGCGCGTGTGCCTGGTTGGGCGTAACGGCGCGGGCAAATCCACCCTGATGAAGATCCTCAACCGCGAGCAGGGTCTGGATGACGGGCGCATTATTTATGAACAGGATCTGGTTGTTGCGCGTCTGCAGCAGGATCCGCCGCGCAATATTGCGGGCACCGTGTACGACTTCGTTGCCGAAGGCATCGAAGAGCAGGCGGCGTACCTTAAAGGCTATCACGACGTTTCGCGTCTGGTGATGACCGACCCGAGCAATAAAAACCTCAACGAGCTGGCGCGTCTGCAGGATCTGCTGGATAACCTCGGTCTGTGGCAGCTGGAGAGCCGCATTAACGAAGTGCTGGAGCAGCTGGGCCTCGATGCTAACGCCGAGCTGGCTTCGCTGTCCGGCGGCTGGCTGCGTAAAGCGGCCCTCGGCCGCGCGCTGGTTAGCGGCCCGCGCGTGCTGCTGCTGGATGAACCGACTAACCACCTCGATATCGAAACCATCGACTGGCTGGAAGGCTTCCTGAAGACCTTCAAAGGCACCATTATTTTCATTTCGCACGACCGTTCATTTATTCGCAATATGGCAACGCGGATCGTCGACCTCGATCGCGGCAAGCTGGTGACCTATCCGGGCAACTACGATCAGTATCTGCTGGAAAAAGAAGAAGCGCTGCGCGTTGAAGAGCTGCAGAACGCGGAGTTCGATCGCAAGCTGGCGCAGGAAGAGGTGTGGATCCGTCAGGGGATCAAAGCGCGTCGTACCCGTAACGAAGGCCGCGTGCGCGCCCTGAAGGCGATGCGTCGCGAGCGCGGCGAGCGCCGCGAAGTGATGGGCAGCGCGAAGATGCAGGTAGAAGAGGCGTCACGCTCGGGCAAAATTGTCTTCGAGATGGAGAACGTTGACTACCAAGTTGGCGGCAAGGTGCTGGTCAAAGACTTCTCGGCGCAGATCCAGCGCGGTGACAAAATAGCGCTGATTGGCCCTAACGGCTGCGGTAAAACGACCCTGCTGAAGCTGATGCTCGGTCAGCTGCAGGCGGACAGCGGACGGGTTCACGTCGGCACCAAGCTGGAAGTGGCCTACTTCGATCAGCACCGCGCCGAGCTGGATCCGGACCGCACGGTGATGGATAACCTCGCTGAAGGCAAGCAGGAAGTGCTGGTTAACGGTAAGCCGCGCCACGTGCTGGGCTATCTGCAGGACTTCCTGTTCCATCCGAAGCGGGCGATGACGCCGGTGCGCGCGCTCTCCGGCGGGGAGCGTAACCGTCTGCTGCTGGCGCGTCTGTTCCTGAAGCCTAGCAACCTGTTGATTCTCGATGAACCGACCAACGACCTGGATGTCGAAACTCTGGAGCTGCTGGAAGAGCTTATCGACGGCTATCAGGGCAGCGTGATGCTGGTCAGCCACGACCGTCAGTTTGTCGATAACACCGTGACCGAATGCTGGATCTTCGAAGGTGAAGGGCGCATCGGCCAGTACGTTGGCGGCTACCACGACGCACGCGGACAGCAGTCTCAGTCTTTGGCGCAAAAACAGTCAGTGGCTAAAAAAAATGTTGAAGCAACGCCGGCGAAAACGGAAAGTGTCAAACGTGCAGCGAGCAAACTAAGCTATAACCTGCAGCGCGAGCTGGAGCAGCTGCCGCAGCGTCTGGAAGAGCTGGAGGCCGAGCTGCAGAGCTTGCAGGATCAGGTTGCCGACGCCTCCTTCTTTGGTCAGTCGCATGACCATACGCAGCAGGTGCTGGCGCAGCTGTCTGAAGCGGAACAGGCTCTGGAAAAGGCCTTTGAGCGCTGGGAATATCTCGAAGGATTAAAAAACGGCGCATAAGCTGAGGAGTTTTCATGTGCGATCATCATCATGCTGCGCGGCATATCCTGTGTCCACAATGTGATCTGCTGGTGGCTTTGCCCCAGCTGGAGCATCGCCAGAAAGCCGTATGTCCGCGCTGCGGAACAACGTTAACGACTTCATGGGACGCGCCTCGGCAGCGTCCCACAGCCTATGCTCTGGTCGCGTTGTTTATGCTGCTGCTGGCAAACCTGTTTCCCTTCGTCTACATGAAAGTAGGGGGCCTCAACAGTGAAATTGGGCTGCTGGAGATCCCCGACGTGCTGTTTAGCGAAGATTACGCCAGCCTCGGCACCTTCTTTCTCCTCTTTGTGCAGCTGGTGCCGGCCTTTTGCCTGATATCGATTTTGCTGTTGGTCAATCGCGTTCATATGCCCGCTGGGCTAAAGGCTTTCCTCGCGCGGATCCTGTTCCACCTCAAAACCTGGGGAATGGCGGAAATATTTCTCGCCGGGGTGCTGGTGAGCTTCGTGAAGCTCATGGCCTACGGCGATATTGGCGTTGGCCTGAGCTTTTTCCCCTGGTGTATGTTCTGCCTGCTGCAGCTGCGCGCGCTGCAGTGCGTGGACCGACGCTGGCTGTGGGACGATATTGCGCCAATGCCTGCGGTTAAACAGCCGTTGAAGATTGGCGTCTCGGGCATTCGCCAGGGCCTGCGCTCCTGCTCCTGCTGTACGGCTATTTTACCCGCTGACGCCGCGGTATGCCCGCGCTGCCAGACGAAAGGGACGGCGCGGCGCAAGCATAGCCTGCAGTGGACGCTGGCGCTGCTGATAACCTCGTGCCTGCTCTATCTCCCCGCCAATATCATGCCCATCATGATAACCGACCTGCTGGGCGATAAGATGCCGTCGACGATCATGGCCGGGGTGATCCTGCTGTGGAGTGAAGGATCGTATCCGGTGGCGCTGGTGATATTTATCGCCAGTATTATGGTGCCGACCTTAAAAATGATCGCGATTGGTTGGCTGTGCTGGAACGCCAACGGCAATGGTTCGCGTGATTCAGAGCGCATGCATCTGATTTATGAAGTAGTGGAGTTTGTTGGCCGCTGGTCAATGATTGATGTCTTTGTCATCGCTGTACTCTCGGCGCTGGTGCGCATGGGAGGGTTGATGAATATCTATCCTGCGATAGGAGCGGTGATGTTTGCGCTGGTTGTTGTGATGACAATGTTTTCGGCGATGACGTTCGACCCTCGTTTGTTGTGGGACCGTGAACCAGATTCAAGCCATGAGGAAATACAGCAGCATGGAAAATAATAGCGGAGAAGCAAAAGTGCAAAAGGTGAAGAACTGGTCACCAGTATGGATCTTCCCCATCGTCACTGTGCTAATCGGCGCGTGGATTATTTTTTATCACTATAGCCATCAGGGGCCGGAGGTGACGCTGATCACCACCAACGCCGAGGGGATTGAGGGTGGTAAAACCCGGATTAAAAGCCGCAGCGTTGACGTCGGCGTGGTAGAAACCGCCACTCTGACGGACGACCTGACGCACGTAGAGATTAAGGCTCGCCTGAACTCCGGTATGGAGAAACTGTTGCATCAGGATACGGTGTTTTGGGTGGTAAAACCGCAGGTCGGGCGTGAAGGGATCAGCGGGCTTGGCACGCTGCTATCCGGCGCCTTTATCGAGCTGCAACCGGGAACAAAAGGCTCGGATGCTGCGCAGTACCCGCTGCTGGACTCGCCGCCGCTGGCCTCGCCGGATGCGAAGGGTATCCGTATCCTGCTGGAAAGCAACAAGGCCGGCCAGCTCTCTCCAGGCGATCCGGTGCTCTTTCGCGGCTATCGGGTCGGGTCGGTTGAAACCAGCACCTTCGATCCGCAAAAGCGCAATATTACCTATCAGCTGTTCATCAACGCGCCGAACGATCGGCTGGTTACCACCAACGTTCGCTTCTGGAAAGACAGCGGTATTGCCGTGGATCTGACCTCCGCCGGGATGCGGGTGGAAATGGGATCGCTGTCGACGCTGTTTGGCGGCGGGGTGAGCTTTGATATTCCGGAAGGGCTGGATCTTGGCGAGCCGGTGGCGAACAAAACCGGTTACCATCTTTTTGACGATCAGAAAAGCATTCAGGATTCGGTCTTTACTCAGCACATTGACTACGTGATGTTCTTTAAAGATTCGATTCGCGGCCTTCAGCCCGGCGCGCCGGTGGAGTTCCGCGGGATACGCCTGGGCACGGTCGGCAAGGTGCCGTTCTTTATTCCAGGACTGCATCAGCGGCTGAATGACGATTATCGCATTCCGGTAGAGGTACGCATCGAGCCGGAGCGGCTGATCAACCAGCTTGGCGGCGATCCGGATATCCGCACCCATATGGAGGATCTGATCAATCGCGGCCTGCGCGGTTCGCTGAAAACGGGCAATCTGATCACCGGGGCGCTGTTTATCGATCTCGACTTCTATCCGAAAGCGCCGCCGCGCGGCAAGATGCATGAGTTTGGCTCGTATCCGATCATTCCGACGGTCAGTGGCGGTCTTGCGCAAATTCAGCAGCGCCTGATGGATGCGTTGGATAAGATTAACAATCTGCCGATTAACCCGCTGCTTGAGCAGGCGACCAGTACGCTGGCGCAGAGCGAAAAAACAATGCAGCACGTTCAGACGACGCTGGATAGCCTGAATAAGATCACCTCAAGCCAGTCGATGCAGCAGCTGCCTGGCGATATGCAGAATACGCTGCGCGAACTGAACCGTAGTATGCAGGGCTTCCAGCCGGGGTCTGCGGCATACAATAAGATGGTTGCGGATATGCAGCGACTGGATCAGGTTCTTCGTGAACTGCAGCCGGTACTGAAAACGCTCAACGATAAGAGCAACGCGCTGGTATTTGAGGCCAAGGGTAAAAAAGATCCGCAGCCGAAGGGAGCGAAATAATGAAAAAGTGGTTAGTAGCGGCAGCGGTATGCGCGCTGGCGGCCTGCAGCAGCAGCGGGGAGGATAAAACCTACTATCAGCTGCCGGTCGCCCAAAGCGGTGCGCAAAGCGCCGCCCATCAGGGGAAGAACCTGCTGTGGGTTGAGCAGGTCACTATTCCTGACTATCTGGCGGGCAACGGGGTGGTCTATCAGACCACCGACGTGCAGTACGTGATCGCGAGTAATAATCTGTGGGCCAGCCCGCTCGATCAGCAGCTGCGCACCACCCTGGTCGCTAATCTGAGCAATCAGCTGCCCGGCTGGGTGGTGGCATCGCAGCCGCTGGGCAACGATCAGGATACGCTGAACGTCTCCGTTAACGGCTTCCATGGCCGTTATGACGGGCGAGTTATCGTCAGCGGAGAGTGGCTGCTGAAGCACCAGGGGCAGCTGATTAAGCGTCCGTTTAATATTGAGCTTAAGCAGCAGCAGGACGGCTATGATGCGATGGTGAAAACGATGGCCCAGGCCTGGACTCAGGAAGCGACCGCTATTGCCAACGAGCTGAATCGACTGCCATAAGTATAATTAATGAAGCTAAATAGCCGCCGTGGTCTGAAAAACCACGGCGGTTTTTTTATTTGTCTCGTCAGATTGTTACTTGTGCTGGTTCACAGTTTTTGTACAAATGAACTTTCATGTAGCTCACAAATATGACAATGGCGTGAATTTTGCGCATTGACGTTACCTCTGATTCGCGGTATTCGTTAACCGTGGTTGCATATTTAGTGACCACTGTTTTCTTTTCCACCAGATCAAAGAATGAGGGAAACGAGGCATGAAGAGACAAAAACGAGATCGCCTGGAACGGGCACATCAACGTGGATATCAGGCCGGGATAACCGGAAGATCGAAAGAAATGTGTCCTTACCAGACCCTGAATCAAAGGTCATACTGGCTAGGAGGCTGGCGAGAAGCCATGGAGGACAGGGTACAAACTGCCTGACTGTCTCTTTAAAAAAGAAGCCTCCGCAAGCGGGGGCTTCGCCTTTTTTAAGCGTTACTGCTTATCAGAAAGCAGAAGTGTCCTGGAACAGGCCCACTTTCAGATCGGCTGCGGTGTAGATCAGACGATCGTCAACCAGTACTTCACCATCCGCCAGGCCCATAATCAGACGACGGTTAACAACGCGTTTAAAGTGAATACGATAGGTCACTTTCTTCGCAGTCGGCAGTACCTGACCGGTGAATTTAACTTCACCTACGCCCAGCGCGCGGCCTTTGCCTTCGCCGCCGAGCCAGCCCAGATAGAAGCCGACGAGCTGCCACATTGCGTCCAGGCCCAGACAGCCAGGCATCACCGGATCGCCGATAAAGTGGCAACCGAAGAACCACAGGTCCGGGTTGATATCGAGCTCTGCTTCGACATAACCTTTATCGTAGTTGCCACCGGTTTCGCTCATTTTGATGACGCGGTCCATCATCAGCATACTTGGCGCGGGCAGCTGCGGGCCTTTTGCGCCAAACAGTTCACCACGGCCAGAGGCAAGAAGGTCTTCTTTCGTATAGGATTCGCGTTTATCTACCATGTTTTCAGTAAGCCTTATTTTGAGTTCGGGACGCAGGATAGCTAACACGTGTAAGCTGAACAAGTCCGATCAGTTAGAACCTGAACCACCTAACCAGCGTAGCGGCCACGGAAAACGATGACGACTCTCTTGCTGCGTCGCCTGCGCAATCCGCTCCTGAATGGTTTGCCGTAAAGTTTGCCCTTCACCATCCCACAACAGCTGGGTCAGCATAGGCAGCGCTTCCGTGACGTCTTCCACCGCCCAGATGAAAAACTTCTCTTCAGCGACAGCCTGCTGTAGTTCTGGCGCCAGGCTCAGATGGCGAACATTCGCCGCAGGAATGATGACTCCCTGTTTGCCGGTCAGCTCGCGCTGCTGGCAAATGGTGAAGAAGCCTTCAATTTTTTCGTTAAGCCCGCCCACCGGCTGTACGCGGCCGAACTGATCGACTGAGCCGGTGACGGCGATACTTTGGTTGATAGGCACGCCGGCGAGGGCGCTGATTAAAGCGCACAGTTCGGCCATGGAGGCGCTATCGCCATCCACTTCGCTGTAGGATTGCTCGAAGGTCAGCGATGCGGAGAAGGGGAGCTGCTGCTCGAGTTCCAGTTCGGACATCAGGAACGCCTGCATAATCATCATGCCTTTGGCATGGATGTTACCGCCCAGCTCTGCCTTACGCTCAACGTCGATGAATTCACCGTCGCCGATATGGACGACGCAGCTGATGCGCGATGGCTCACCAAAGGCCCGTGGATGACCGGGGAATTCGATCACCGACAGCGCGTTGATTTGCCCGATGCATTCGCCATCGGTCTCAATCAAAATTTGCTCTTGCAGGATTTCATCCTGGATCCGCTCGGCAAGGTAGCCTTCGCGCCATTCACGACGAGCCAGCATGGTCTGCATCTCTTCCGCAGAGATAAGCTCACCTTCGCTGAAAGCGGCGGCTTCGCGCAGCTGGCGGGCAATCCACAGCGGACACAGCGGCAGCGTTTCCTGATCGCCGGTATAGCGTGCACCTTCCTGAATCAGCAGCGGCCAGGCATCGGCGGCCGGCCCGGGCAGCTCAAGCTGCTGCGCGTTTTGCCACACCCACTGACACCACTGTTTCAGGGTGTCGCCGTCGGCGATTTGCAGGTTGTCTTCATACTCGCTGTAAATCGCCTGGGCCGAGAGCTCAGGTTCCATATCCTGAAAATCAGCCAATGAATCGCGTTCACCGACCAGAATAATCTTCAGATTGAGCTGCATCGACGGGATGCTGACCGGCAGCGGGCGAGACTCATCGATGGAGAGCCAGTCAAAGCGTTGGCGAGTAACGATGTTCTTCAGGCGCATCCACAGCAGCGGTTGGGCTAATAGCGCGCGCAGGGCGATAATAAGCACGCCGCCGTTGCTGCGATGGACCAGACCCGGCTGCAGGGATATTTCGCCGTTAAACTGGCGCACGCAGCCAAAAAGCTGCTCTGCTTCAATCCAGTCGGCTGATTCAACCGGCGCGGTGCTGGCAAAATTATCATCGGCGCTTTTGGCTGGTGAAAGGGTGACGTTTCCACCGTTAACCTGGTAGCGCACGCCGTAAAGCGGCGCGGCCGGTTGGTACAGGCTGCGGGTCTCTGCAGCTAACCACTGCAGGTATTCCGGCTCTTCCGGGGCCTTAACCAGCATGAACGGTGAAATGGTCGGAGTCACCAGTAGCTGCTCCAACGCATAGAATAAACGGGGCTGCAGTTCGCCTGACAGGGAAGCCTCTGGCTGGGCTAAATCAGCTTGTGCAAACAGCGCCTGATAACTTTCCGTATCAGGAGCAAGGTCGTTTCGGGTAAGTTTCGTAATGGTCAAAGTCGCTGTTTTTTAGTGAGATGTAAAACGCGCGATTATACCTTATGCCGCGTCCGAGCACACGGAGGATCGTGTTTGCGTTAACGATAACGACGCAATGCATATCACGAATGATGATTTATTCTCAGCACATCGAGAAAAAACTGATATCCTGAAGTGAGTTACACGGTCACATTGAGATCGCAATGAAATATCAACAACTGGAAAATCTTGAAAGCGGCTGGAAATGGAAATACCTGGTTAAAAAGCACCGGGAAGGTGAGCTGATTACCCGCTATATTGAAGCCAGCGCAGCGCAAGCCGCGGTCGATGTCTTGCTGACGCTCGAAAATGAACCGGTTCTGGTGAACACCTGGATTGATCAGCATATTAATCCGGAGCTAATGAACCGGATGAAGCAGACTATCCGCGCGCGTCGCAAGCGTCATTTTAACGCTGAGCATCAGCATACGCGTAAAAAGTCTATCGACCTGGAGTTTGTGGTTTGGCAGCGTCTCGCGGGTCTGGCGCAGCGACGGGGAAAAACGCTGTCGGAAACGATCGTACAGCTGATTGAGGATGCTGAGCATAAAGAGAAGTATGCCAGCAAGATGTCCAGCCTGAAGCACGACCTGCAGGTATTGCTAGGTAAAGAGTAGTCCGCAAGACTGATAGCGCGATGCACGAGCGTTTTTCGCGTTAGCGCCAAATTTGAGACAAAAAAAACCCCGCATCAGCGGGGTTTTTTATCGGTAGTAAAACTTAAGCCTGCGGCTGAGCTACTACTTCTTTGTAACCTTTAACTTCGATCTCTACGCGACGATCCGGACCCAGGCAATCGATCAGTGCAGCGCGAGCTTTCACGTTGTCACAGGTGTTGCCAGTAACTGGGTTGGATTCGCCCATACCGCGAGCGGAGATTTTACCAGCCGGGATACCTTTAGATACCAGGTAATCAACAACGGACTGAGCACGTTTCTCAGACAGCTGCTGGTTGTAAGCGTCAGAACCGATGCGGTCAGTGTAGCCCAGAACAACTGCGGAACCGTCTTTCGGATCCATGTTGCTCAGCTGGGTGTACAGCTGATCCAGAGCCTGCTGGCCTTCCGGTTTCAGAGTAGATTTGTTGAAGTTGAACAGTACGTCAGACTTCAGAGTGAAGTGCTTGGTAGTCACTTCCGGAGCCGGAGCCGGAGCAGGAGCTACAACCGGAGCTGCTTCTTCCTGACCGAAACGGTAGGAAACACCTACGCTCAGCATGCCGTTATCAGGACGCGTACCAACGGTACCTGCATCACCGATGTTGTTAACCCACTGGTATTCCAGACGGGTAGCGATGTCACGAGTCATTGCCCACTCGATACCACCAGCAAATACCGGGGATACGCCAGTGTCGTGTTCGCTGCGGGAAGTACCGGTAGAACCGTAGTTACCTTTCGAATCTGCACGCCAAACCATACCACCCAGACGGGTGTAGATGTCCAGATCGTCAGTGATCGGGTAACCCAGTTTAGCAGTCAGCTGAACGCCCTGAGCTTTGAAAGCGCCGTTATCAACGCTGCCTTTATAGGCCATACGTCCCAGCCAGTCGTAACCCATTTCGAAACCGAGGTACGGGTTAACCTGATAACCACCAAACGCACCAGCACCGAGCTGATCGTTACGGGTCGGGCCGTTGTTGCCTTTGAAACCGTTACCGTAGAAACCGGTATCGTGATACTGGGACCAGCCCAGTTTACCACCTGCATACCAGGTGTTATCTTTCGGTGCGGCCTGCGCTACGGTAGCGAAGCCAGCCAGTGCCACTGCAATCGCGATAGCTGTCTTTTTCATTTTCTGCGCCTCATTATCATCCAAAATTCGCCATGAAGGTACAAAAGACCTCACGGTTAGATCCTTCACCCGGGGCGTGACTTGTTGTTAACTATGCTGATACATGCAGCGTAAGCCGATCACCCCTGGCGATGTAAAGTCTACAACTTAGTTCGAAACTTACAAGTGTGAACTCCGTCAGGCATATGAAAAAAAAGGGTTGTATACACAATATTTAACAAATATGGTTGGTTTTCGTTCACCGGAGAAACCTGCGAGACCGCATCAGACAGGCATCCGCACAAAAACAACCCTTATAAAAGTATGCCTTTGGACTGCGCAAAAAAAATTCTAGGATTAATCCTAATTTGCCTTAATGATACAAATTAGAGTGAATTTTTAGCCCGCTCAGTTGTCTCCCATGCTGGCTCGTATTTCCTACAGGCCTCATGATGAACCCCATCGCATGACCTTCTTCCGCGGCACTAACCAGCCGTTCATGTTCTTCGGCCGTCAGCTCATCTGCCAGCCAGCCGATTACCACGCTATAGTTACCCGTACGCAGGGCGCGAATCATTGACTCTACCGTGTTGTAAGGGGAGAGCTGGTTTATCTGCATGACTTTCGACAGCGGCAGGCCGGAGGATTGCACCCACTCGCGGCTCAGCTTCTGTTTTGGCGTCAGCCAGAGCTGCCAGCGGGATTGCTGACCCAGTTGCTGTAATAAAGGAAGCAGCAGCAGCTGCGTCATCATCGGCTGATCTTCACGGTAGACAATCTCACTAATCAGCCCGCTGGCTGGTTGTTCGACGGCGTCATGGGAGTGGCGACGTACTGAAGCAGAAGTCAGTGATGAACGATTTGCGTAAGCTGAAGTAAGCATTGTCTATTTCCGCCTGTAGTTACTGTATGCATATACAGTATATCCGGGCGGCGAAAAGATCAACCTCATTTATCGTGTTGTCGCTCGAAATTTGTTCGACGTTGTCGGCCATACCCACCACGACCTGCTCTCGCCAGGCTAAAGCCGTGGCATAAATTTTTGCGCAATAAACAGCAAGCCCTACGAGCCTGGTCGCACATTTTTACGATGCTCCAGGTTTAGCGCTGCTCTCCCTGAGCACAAACTATTTGTGCGACTATTAATTAATGCTCCGTTTATATTTTATCTTTAATACATCAGGTTTCGCACAGGCGTAATTTCTTGAAAGCACCTCGCAAAATGGTGAGTTGATTGAGCCGAACGTTAAAATCACCTTGCTGCAATAAAGGAACTCACTTATTTTCTGAACTAACGGATCCGTTAACTAAATGACTCAGTATTCGCATGATTAACCAAGGAATAATCATGAAAAAAATATCATCCCTACGGTTTCATAAATTTCAGAAGTGCTTGTCGCCATTAGGAAAAATAATCTGCCGTCCTTTGTTTGGTGGCTATAGCCTGGCAATAGACAACACCGTATTTGCGATGGTTGCAGAGGGGGAGATCTATCTTAAGATTTGTGAGCAGGGCGCCGCATATTGCGTTGCTCATGAAAATCCGCTTTTAAAAATGCGAAAAAACGGGCGGCCAATTTTGCTTAAATATTATCAGATAAATGAAACTCTTTGGTGTGACAGTAAAATGCTTTTCAAACTATCGTCGCTTTCATTACAGGCGGCGCAAAAAGAAAAGAACCAGCAGCGTTATTCCGGCAGGTTGAAAGATCTGCCAAATATTAGTTTTCATATGGAGCTACTATTAATTAACTCAGGGGTAATAGATCAGCAGGCGCTGCGTCATATTGGTGCACAGCGTGCGTGGCTAAAGCTGCGAGAGTCGAATAAGGCCGTCACGCTGAATATTCTCTATTCACTGGAAGGGGCAATTACCGGCGTTCACGCCGCTGCGCTCCCGACGGCACGGCGTCAGGAGCTGCAGGAGTGGGCGCTTAACCAGCGGTAAGGCTGGCCGCTATTTACTCTGGCCGAACTGCCACCTGCTGCTGTAGGCGGCAGATTTCAGGTAATAGTGCTAACAACAGACCGATTTGTTGGAGCACCAGCGGCTCTTTGCTATCGGCGCGAGGTTCGAGGTGTTGGATCCGGGTCTGCAGGCGGGTGAGCGCCTGCTGTACCCGCTGTTCGTCGGCCGGTGAATGATGGAGTGCATCATCTACGTAGCAGACTGCGTCGTCCAGCAGCGCCAACGTCTCCGGCGTGGTCAGCTTCTCCCGATGCGCCCCCAGCGCTGAAATGTAGCTGGTAAAGGTATGATTCAGGCAGAGCAAGCGGAAGGCCGTTTCACGAATATCGGCATTTGCCCGGGGCTCCGTTGATAAATTCGATACCACTGAAGCCAGCTCACCGTCCCGGCTATGGGCATCCCGTCGCGCAACCCGATACGCCAGACGGTTATCGCGCCCCTGGTGATACTGTTCAAGAATGGCGTCGAGGTATCGGCAGTTGGCGTTTATGGCCTGATCCAGAACTCGCGGCAGGTTACGGAATTTCCAGTCCGGCCAAATAAAGCTGACCGCAGCCCAGGCAATCGCACAGCCGATGAGGGTATCGAAGATGCGCGGCAGAGCGACTTCAAAGCCTTCCCCCAGCAGGTTAAAGCAGAGCAGAACCAGTAGGGTAATAAACATTGTGGCGTGGGCATATTGTACATTGCGAAAGGCAAAGAACAGGACGCCAGTAAGGACAATCAGCAGCAGCTGGCCTTCGACCGAGGGTACCAGCAGCAGTATCGGTAGACCGATAGCGACCCCCACCAGGGTGCCAATAATCCTCAGGGCCAGGCGGTGACGGGTAGCGTTATAGTTTGGCTGACAAACAAACAGGCTGGTAAGCAGTATCCAGTAGCCGTGATTGAGCCCGGTTAGCTGGATAAACGCATAGCCTGCGCACAGTACCAGCGACATTCTCACCGCGTGGCGGAAGAGGGCCGATTCCGGTGACAGGTTACGGCGTAAGCGCAGCCAGATATCGCTGAAGCCGCTAAGACGGTCTTCTGCGAGTAAATTTTCCGTCGTCCCGTGCGCGGGTGCGGCAACCTGAGCGGACTCGATGGTTGCCAGCTGAGCGTCAATTGCTCTCAGGTTATTCAGCAGGAAGCCCAGCGCTTTGACCTGCTCTAACGGCTCTCCGCTGGCTCGTACGCGGTCGAGTGCGGCGTCAAGATGCATAAATGCGCGCTCGAAATGCGCATCGTGCTGGTAGGGTTCGCGCAGCAAAATAGCGCGGGATAACTTCTGACACGCCTGAGCCTGCATCGATAGCATGCGCTGAAAGCGGAACATGATGTCGCTGTAGCGAAAACGGTCGCGGAGCGTTTGGTACTGGATATGCGACGAGCTGGCGCGTTCGTGGATATCCTGGGCAACGAAGTAATACTGCAGCGTCCGTCGGGTACCTCGCTGCCCGCGGTCGCCGCGCAGGCGGGTGAGCAGCGACGTTTTAGTCTGGTTAAGCGTTGCCACCAGCTGGCCATTGGCGATAGCCAGATCGTAGAGTGGCGCCTGGCTTTCGTCTTCAATATCCGGGTCAAACATGCGTGATTTGAGATCCAGATAGCGCGCCAGCAGCTCATAGCTGCGCGCAAGATTGTCCTGAAGCGGGCGAATCGGGAAAATAATATGTCCGGCCAGCGTCAGCAGGTTGTACCAAACGGCACCGGTCAGCAAAAATAACGGCTGTAGATACCAGCGATCGTAGAGCGTGACCCCCAGCATGGTGTAGATAGCGATCAGCAGAGCGCCGAAGGCGATAGTGGCGTAACGCTGCCCCAGACCGCCGAGTAAAATAAACCCGGTGGTCGAGAGGGTTAAACCGAGAGCAAATAGCCACGGCCAGGGAAAGAGCAGCTCCACCGAAGCCGATGCGATAAAAAAGCACACCAGGGTGATGGCCAGATTGCGCAACCGCCCGGTCAGGCGGTCGTCGAGATCGGTTAACGCGGCGGCAACGACTCCGAGCGTTAATGGAATCGTGAGTTTTACTTCGCCAAGCCACCATGGAACGGCGGTTGTGCCGCAAAGTGCGATGAAAATCCTGGCGTTATAGAGCCAGGCGCTGTTCCATGTATAACGGCGTAGCAGGGGGCTAAGCATGTCAGTATTCCGTCCGATTACTGGAAGCGACGGCGCGCATTCGCTTCACGCGCGGCGCGGGCGGTTTCGACGGAAACAACCCGGCGTCCCACGGGCCACAGCGCAATAGCGGCAATTTTAAAGTTAGCGATGCCCACCGGAATACCGATAATGGTCAGGCACTGGGCGATACCGCTAAAGATATGCATCAGGCACAGCCACCAGCCGAAGAAAATAAACCATAAAATATTCAGCACGGTACCGCCTGCATTCAGCAGGCTATTCTTGCCCTGCGGCTCGAGCTCATCGACGTGAATAGCTTCATTCCCATAGGGTAAAAGAGAGAGTCGGGTAATTTCCCAGCATGAGCGGGTCAGCGGCAGCGTGAAGATCAGAATGATGCTGACCAGCGTCGCCAGCAGCCAGCCCAGCGTAGTGGCGAAACCGCCGAGGATAAAGTTCAAAATATTCAGAATGGTACGCATAAACCCTCCGTTCACTCCTGTGGATAATAAGACCCGGCCATTGTAACGTTTTTTACGCTGGAGCACCCGGTCACTGGCGGTTAAACTTAAAAACATCCAACCTGATTGAAATTCGGCATGATATGGAACTTAAAGCGACAACATTGGGCAAACGCATGGCGCAGCATCCCTATGATAGGGTGCAGCTGCTTAACGCCGGGGTAAAAGTTTCCGGCGATAGCCACGAGTATCTTATACCTTTCAATCAGTTATTGTCAGTTCATTGTCGGCGTGGGCTGGTCTGGGGCGAGCTTGAGTTCGTGCTCCCCGATGGCAAGGTCGTGCGTTTGCATGGTACCGAATGGAATGAAACCCAGCGTTTCTTTCATCATCTGAATACGCTATGGCAGCAGTGGAGCGCGGACATGAGCACCATTGCCGCCGACGTGCTGAGCCAGCAGCTGGCTGAGATCGCCCGCTCCAACGCAGAAGGCAAGTGGCTGACCCGTCAGCAGGTCAGCGAGGTGCAGGGGAAAATTCGGCGGGCGCTCACCGGACTGCCGATACCGACCAGCCGGCTTGACGCTTTCGACAACTGCCACGAGCTGTGGCGTCAATGTCAGAGCTGGCTGGGTGATACCGAGGTGGCCCGGATGGCCCACAATCAGGCTTTCACGGCCTCGATGCTCGAGCAGTACGGCGCATTTTTTGCGGGCGTGGAGTCGTCACCGCTTAACCCGGCGCAGGCGCGAGCGGTAGTGAACGGCGAGCGCTCTCTGCTGGTGCTTGCCGGCGCCGGCAGCGGCAAGACCTCGGTGCTGGTTGCCCGTGCCGGATGGCTGCTGACCAGAGGTGAAGCGGCGGCGGAGCAGATCCTGCTGCTGGCGTTTGGTCGTCAGGCGGCGCAGGAGATGGATGAGCGCATTCGCGAGCGGTTGGGCTCCGAAGATATTTCGGCGCGGACATTTCACTCCCTGGCTCTGCATATCATCCAGCAGGGCAGTAAAAAAGTACCGTCTATTAGTCAGCTTGAGAGCGACAGTCCGGCGCGCCAGGCGCTGCTGCTGAAAAACTGGCAGCAGCAGTGCCGGGAGAAAAAAGCTCACGCCAAAGGTTGGCGACAGTGGCTGGAAGAAGAGATGGGCTGGCAGGTTCCGGAAACCGATTTTTGGCAGGACAAAAAAATAGCGCGGCGAATGGCGAGCCGCCTCGATCGCTGGGTCAGCCTGATGCGTATGCACGGCGGTTCGCAGGCGGAGATGATCGCCGGCGCGCCGGAGGAGATACGCGAGCTTTTTGCTAAGCGCGTAAAATTAATGGCGCCGCTGTTGAAAGCGTGGAAAACGGCGCTAAAAGAGGAAAATGCGGTCGATTTCTCCGGCCTGATCCATCAGGCCATCAATATTCTTGATAAAGGCCGTTTTGTCAGCCCGTGGAAGCATATTCTGGTCGATGAATTTCAGGATATTTCACCGCAGCGGGCCTCACTGCTGGCCGCGCTGCGCCGGCAGAATACCCAGACCACGCTATTTGCCGTCGGCGACGACTGGCAGGCAATCTATCGCTTCAGCGGTGCCCAGCTTTCGCTGACTACCGCTTTCAATCACTACTTTGGCGAAGGGGACTGCTGCGCGCTGGATACGACGTACCGCTTTAATGGTCGCATTGGTGAAGTGGCGAACGGTTTTATTCAACAGAACCCGCACCAGTTAAGCAAGCCGCTCAACAGCCTGACCGCCGGGGATAAAAAAGCCGTTACGCTGCTGGCGGACGATAAGCTTGATGATTTGCTCGATAAGATGAGCGGCTACGTGAAAGCGGATCAGCGGATCCTGCTATTGGCGCGTTACCATCACCTGAAACCCGCCGCGCTGGAGAAGGCCGCTACGCGATGGCCGAATCTGCAGCTCGATTTTATGACGATCCATGCCAGCAAAGGGCAGCAGGCAGATTACGTGATTGTCCTTGGGCTTCAGGATGGTGATGATGCGTTCCCGGCTCCGGCGCGTGAGTCGATCATGGAAGAGGCGCTGCTGCCGCAGCCGGAGGATTTTCCCGATGCAGAAGAGCGGCGCTTGCTGTACGTTGCCATCACTCGTGCACGTCTTCGCGTTTGGCTGCTGTTCAACAAAGAGCGGCCGTCTGCGTTTGTGGAGATGCTGGAAGCGCTGGATGTACCGGTAGCAAGAAAACCTTAGCGGCTGGCGGCCTGGCCGCCAGCAGGGGCTACTTAAGGCGTTCCGCCAGGTAACGCTGATAATCCGGGATCAGAATATCGAGAGGCTCGCCAAAGTGCGGCGACAGGATAATAAAGTCGGCGGTTGAGGCATTGGTCGCAACGGGAATATTCCATACCGTCGCCAGACGCAGCAGCGCCTTAACGTCCGGGTCATGAGGCACGGCGTTTAGCGGATCCCAGAAGAAAATCAGCACATCAATTTTCCCCTCTGCAATCAGCGCACCGACCTGCTGGTCGCCGCCCATCGGGCCGCTCAGCATCGCGTTCACTTCAAGCCCGGTTGCCCTGGAGATAAGATTTCCGGTGGTACCTGTTGCGTAGAGTTCGTGTTGAGCCAGCAGCGCCTGGTGGCGAGCAACCCACTTCATCAGCATATCTTTACAGTGATCGTGAGCAACCAGAGCGATATGTTTGCGCGCGGGTAGCGTACGTGTCGTCAGTTCCATAATTTCATTCCACATTTTAGCCTGCAGACAGATTACTGGAAGTGACTGCTGCTGCAAGCATCAGGGTGAAAAATTTTGACGTATCCGCTAGTCAGCGTGGATGGCCGGTTAGCCTGGATTAGCTTACACTTGGGCTAAATAGCGGGAGGATAAAATGAAAGAGAACGATATCGCAGGCATTCTGACCTCAACACGGACGATTGCGCTGGTGGGAGCCAGTGACAAACCGGACCGTCCAAGCTACCGGGTGATGAAGTATCTGCTGGAGCAGGGGTACCACGTGATCCCGGTTTCACCGAAGGTGGCGGGTAAAACCCTCATGGGGCAACAGGGCTACGCCACGCTGGCAGATGTCACGGAAAAAGTGGATATGGTCGACGTCTTTCGCAACTCCGATGCGGCGCTGGGCGTCGCTCAGGAGGCCATTGCCATCGGTGCGAAAACGCTGTGGCTGCAGCTAGGCGTGATTAACGAGCAGGCGGCTGTTCTGGCGCGAGAGGCAGGACTAACCGTAGTGATGGACCGCTGTCCGGCGATTGAAATCCCGAGATTAGGTCTGGCGAAGTAAATAAAAAACCCCGCCGGTGCGGGGTTTTTTCTGCTAGTTGCGCAGTCGAGGTGCCTGAAGCTGCTGGCGAATGGTCCGTGCCAGCTCGTCCATTGACGGCTGCTCCGGATGCTCATCGCTGGGCTCGTTGCTGAGCTGCGCTTCGGCAAGATAGGTATGAACGGGCTGACCATCCTCATCTTCCATCACCACATGATACCAGGGCAACGCCCGCAGCTCGTCGTTGGCCGCAATTTCGTCCTCCGCCGGCTCTGCAAGCGAATATTCTGGATCGATATCAACGACCACGCCGAGGAAGCCTAACAGAGTATGGCGAACCTGCTGGCCGATACCGAATTTGCTGGCAATCATAGGCACCTCCTGGGAAACGTTATTACCTGCTATATGCGGGCAACGTTGCGCTTTTCAAGTTACATGATGCGGCAGGCAAACCCTTTTAGATACAGACCTTCCGGGTAGGTTGCGATCACGGGATGGTCGGCAGCCTGGCGGAACTGTTCTATAAATTGTACATCACGTCCGGCGTCAATTGCGGCATCGGCGATGATTTTCTGAAATAAATCGGTAGCCATCAGACCTGAGCAGGAGAAGGTCAGCAGGATCCCGCCGGGATTGAGCAGCTGGATAGCCAGCATGTTGATATCTTTATAGCCGCGGCAGGCGCCCATCAGCTGGCTTTTGTTCTCAACAAATTTCGGCGGATCCATCACGATCACGTCAAATTTTTCATTCTGGTCACGATACTTACGCAGCAGCTTAAAGACGTCATCGCGGACAAATTCAGCTTTGGAGAGATCGAGCTGGTTCAGTTCGATATTCTGCTTCGCCACGTCCAGCGCTTCCTGAGAGGTGTCCACGCTGATGACCTGGCTGCAGCCGCCCATCAGGGCAGAAACGGCAAAACCGCCGGTATAGGAGAAGCAGTTGAGGACGCGTTTGTCGGCAACATAGCGGCGGGTCGCCAGGCGGCTATCGCGCTGATCGAGATAGTAGCCGGTTTTGTGGCCGCCCTGAATATCAACCAGCAGCTGCATTCCGTGCTCGGTGATGGGCAGCAGCGCAGGCGGCATTTCGCCGGTAACCAGGCCCTGTGCCAGATCCAAACCCTCTTTTTTACGTACCGCGACATCGCTGCGATCGTAGATGGAACAGGTCGGGAACAGCGTTTGTAGCGCGCTAACGATAGAGGCGCGCTGATATTCTGCGCCAGCGCTAAGCAGCTGCAGAACGAAAAAATTGCCGAAGCGGTCGATAGTTACGCCCGGAAGCCCGTCAGACTCGCCGGCAATCAGACGATAGCTGTCGAGGCCATCGCGCTCCGCCAGCCATTCGCGCCAGGTTTGCGCCTGCTGCAGACGGCGTTCAAAAAAGGCAATATCGATCTCCTCGCTGCGGTCAAAACTCCAGACGCGAGCGCGGATCTGCGACGATGGAGAGAACGCGCCGCGAGCAAGCCATTTCCCCTGCGAATCAACGATATCGATAGTTTCGCCGGAACGGGCTTTACCTTCCATACGGGCGACGGCGCCGGAGAAAATCCAGGGATGGCGACGCAGCAGGGATTTCTCGCGTCCTTTGGTCAACACTAAGCGGGGGAAAATGGAATCTGTCATGGGGCTACCTTTAGCAACGGGAATGTCGGCACCGAAAAATGGCGCGTAGGTTAGCACATGTGGCCGCCGCAAGCACCATGCCCGCTGTGCAGGCAGATGAGCGTTTCGGCACAAAACACAGGCACTTTGGCACAATAAAAATCACCCGCGGATCTTACAGTGTTTTCCTCAACCCAATGGAGGAAAATGCAATGAAAACAGGATTTGGCTTAGCTATGGTTTTACTGCTCGCGACGTGCGGCAGCGCGGCAGCGGCGCAGTTTCAGGTCACCAGCGGCGATATGCGGGATGAAGGGAGCCTCGCTCAAGTACATTGGTTCAGCGGTTTTGGCTGCACCGGCGGCAACGTCTCGCCGCAGCTGGCCTGGAAAAATGCGCCGTCGGGGACCCGCAGTTTTGCCGTCACCGCCTACGATCCGGATGCACCAACCGGCAGCGGCTGGTGGCACTGGACGGTGGTGAATATCAGCAGCAGCGTGACGAGCTTAGCCGCTGGCGCCGGAGATAAAAACAGCGCTAAACTGCCGGGCGGAGCGGTTCAGGGGCGCAATGATTTTGGCTATGCCGGTTTTGGCGGCGCCTGTCCGCCCGCTGGCGATAAGCCTCACCGCTACCGCTTTACCGTGTGGGCGCTTGATACGCCGACGTTACCCATTGATGCACAGGCCAGCGGTGCGCTGGTCGGATTTATGTTGCACAGCCACGCTATCGCCAGCGCGCAGCTGACGGCAAGGGCAGGGCGCTAACCCCGTAAGGATGGCCAGATGCAGAATATAAACTTTCGCCATAACGCCTTAACCGCGGCGGAAATTACCTCCAGGCGCCTGTATAAACTGCATCGCGTGACCCTATTTACCCCCGCGCTGTGCCGGGTCAATCGCGGCAGCAAAATTATCGTTCAGGGCGTTAGCCAGATGCTGGCGACGCCGCAGCAGCTGATTATTCTGCCCGCCGATCTTGAGCTCGAGGTGATTAATCAGCCCGATAAGGGGCTGTTTTGCTCCGATCTACTCTCTCTGACGCCGGAGCTGCTGGCGGATTTTAAGGCCCGCTATATGAGCGAGCCGCAGCCCGGACGACTCACCTCCCTGTGCGCACCGGCGACCCCGGACCTGCTGTTTATGTGGCAAAACGTCCTGCAGGCGGTGCGCAGCGGGCTGTCGGCGGAGCTGCAGCATCATCAGGCGATGGGGCTGCTGCTGGCGCTGCATCAGGCGGGCTACGCCGGGCCGCTGCTCAATGAGCGCCAGCAAAACCTGAGCGGCCAGGTGCGGCAAATTATCATGCTGTCGCCCGCGCAGGCCTGGAGCGTCCCGCGGGTGGCGAAGATGCTGTTTCTTGGTGAATCGACGCTGCGCCGTCGCCTGCAGCAGGAAGATCAAAGTTTTCGCCAGATTGTTGAGGAGGTGCGTATGGCCTATGCCCTCGGTCAGCTACAATCGACCTCATTACCGATAGGTGAAATCGCCCTCAACAGCGGCTATCAGTCCGGTTCGCGCTTCACGGCGCGCTTTCGCCAGCACTATGGCCTGTTGCCGAAGCACGTACGCTAGCCAGAATTTGCTATTCTCAGCGTAGAGTTATTGGCAATAAAAGGAGAGCAATCATGGCGACACTCTGCACGATGGCATGGGTATATGGTTCAGTTCAGGGGGTTGGCTTTCGCTACACGACGCAGCGGGAGGCGTTACGCCTGGGGCTGACGGGCTACGCGCGCAATCTGGACGACGGCAGCGTCGAGGTTTTGGCCTGCGGCGAGGCGGAGCAGGTGGCGGCGCTGGTGAGCTGGCTGAAGGAGGGCGGGCCTCGCAGCGCACGGGTCGATCGGGTGCACATCGAGCCCCATCAGCCCACCAGAGAGTGGCAAAAGTTCTCTATTCTGTACTAGATGCATTTCACCGGTTTGGGCAGCCCGGCAATTTTCGTTGCCTGTTTGGCGGGGCCTTTGGGGAACAGGCGGTAGAGATAGCGGCTGTTGCCTTTCTCCTCGCCGAACTTATTTGCCATCGCCTTCACCAGCATCCGAATGGCCGGCGAGGTGTTGAACTCCAGATAAAAGTCGCGAACAAAACGCACGACCTCCCAGTGTTCAGTCGACAGGACAATACCTTCCCGCTCGGCAATGGCGGTCGCCAGGGCTTCGCTCCAGAGGGTGGTATCCTTCAGATAGCCTTCGCTATCGGTCTCAATTTCACTGCCTTCAAAGATAAACATAATTCTTCACATACCGCTAAAACTGGCGGCAGTTTAGCAAAAAAAAAGGCCCCGCATAAGCAGGGCCCGAGAAGAACGTGGGAGAGATTAGTCTTTGCTGGCGAAGCCCAGAATGCTGAGCAGGCTGACAAAGATGTTGTACAGCGACACGTACAGGCTCACGGTGGCGCGGATATAGTTGGTTTCACCGCCGCGGATGATGTTGCTGGTTTCAAACAGGATGGCGCCGGATGAAATCAGAATAAACACCGCGCTGATTGCCAGATGCAGAGCCGGCAGCTGCAGGAAGATATTCGCCACCATACCGATCAGCACCACCACTACGCCTGCCATCAGCATGCCGCCAAGGAAAGACATATCTTTGCGGGTCGTGAGCACATAGGCCGAGCAGCAGAAGAACACCAACGCCGTACCGCCCAGCGCCAGGCCGATCAAATCTCCCATACCCGCCGACAGATAGGCGTTAAGCATCGGCCCAAGGATATAGCCCAGGAAGCCGGTAAAGGCGAAGGCCGCGAGGATGCCCGATGGCTTGTCGGCCAGCTTATAGGTCAGGAACATCAGTCCGTACATACCGACCAGAGTCAGAATCAGCCCGGGAGATGGCAGCATCAGGACCGTGCTTGCCGTTGCCGTAATGGCAGAAAATGCCAGCGTCAGGCTGAGCAGGAAATAGGTGTTCCGCAGAACTTTGTGCGTGCTGAGCAGCGATGAACGGTCACGCGACGACGTAATTATACGATCCATGAGTCACTCTCTTATGACAGATGTTATTAATAACGAAGCATAAAAAAACCACGCCAGAAGCCATAGTGCTTTTACCCATCTTTACTTAGACCTCAGCGCAGAGAACCAGCATATTATTCTAATAAATGACGGTAAGGCGGCGCGTTTGTGCGTTTGGCGTCAGGAACCCGATCGGAATCTGATAGGTCACTGAAAGATATTGCGTTATGGCGATTCTGTGGCTAAGTGTGGAGAGGGTACAAACGAAGCACCATAAAGGCAAGGGATATGAAATTACAAAAATATAACGACATCACGCGGGCGCTACTGGTGGTGGGTTTACTCGCCGCAGCGGCGCCGACTCTCGCAGCACAGGTCCCGGCCGGCACCGCGCTGGCAGAGAAGCAGGAGCTGGTCAGAAATAACGGCAGCGAGCCCTCATCGCTGGATCCGCATAAAGTCGAAAGTGACGTGGAATTCAACATCATCAGCGATCTCTTCGATGGGCTGGTCAGCGTCTCTCCGGCAGGCGAAATTCAGCCTCGTCTGGCGGCGAAATGGGACAACAAAGATAACACCGTCTGGACGTTCCACCTGCGTCCGGGCGTCACCTGGTCTGACGGGACCGCAATTACCGCCCAGGATATTGTCTGGAGCTGGCAGCGGCTGGTTTCCCCGGCTACGGCATCACCCTATGCCAGCTATCCGGGAAATATGCATATTGTGAATGCGCAGGATATCGCGCAGGGTAAAAAAACGCCCGATACGCTGGGGGTGAAGGCTCTCGATGACGCCACGCTGGAAGTCACCTTGAACCAGCCTAACGCCGCGTTCTTGCCGATGCTGGCGCACCCGTCTCTGGTGCCGATTGATAAAGTGCTGGTCAGCCGCTTCGGCGAGAAGTGGACCAAACCCGAGCATATGGTGACCAGCGGCGCCTATAAGCTGTCCAGGTGGGTGGTGAACGAGCGCATCGTGGCCGAGCGCAATCCGCGCTATTGGGATAATGCCGCTACCGTGATCAATAAAGTGACCTATCTACCCATTAGCTCCGAGGCGGCAGATGTTAACCGCTATAAAGCGGGAGAAATCGATATCGTTTTTACGCTACCGATTAACCAGTTTACGCAGTTGAAAAAAACCATGGGCGAGCAGCTGAACGTCTCCCCGCAGCTGGCGACGTACTATTACGAATTCAATACCACCAGGCCGCCGTTTAACGACCCGCGGGTCCGGCTGGCGCTGAATATGGCGCTGGATAAAGACATCATCGCAGAGAAGGTTCTGGGGCAGGGGCAGCGTCCGGCATGGTTAATTAGCCAGCCTGATATCGGCGGCGTAAAGCTGCATAACCCGGACTATGCCAGCTGGCCGCGCGACAAGCGTATTGCCGAGGCTAAAAAGCTGCTGAGCGAAGCCGGTTATAATGACAGCCACCCGCTGGTGTTTAATTTGCTCTACAACACTTCTGAATCGCATCAGCGCGTGGCCATTGCCGCCAGTTCGATGTGGAAGAAAAACCTCGGCGTTGAGGCGAAGCTACAAAATCAGGAGTGGAAAACGATGCTCGACACCATGCATACGCATAATTTTGATGCGGTGCGCTACGCGTGGATTGCCGATTATGACGATGCCGCCACCTTCCTCAATAACTTCCGCACCGGCGATAGTGAAAATACCAGCCAGTACAGCAACCCTGCGTACGATGAAGCGTTGCGTAATGCGGCCAAAGCGCCTGACGTAGCCACCCGGGGCAAGTTTTATCAGCAGGCAGAGGACCTGTTGGGCAAAGATGTCCCGGCAGTCCCGGTTTACCACTATGTCCGTACGCATCTGGTGAAGCCGTGGATAGGCGGATTTACGCCGGATAAGCTGGGGTATTACTTTACCCGCGATATGTACATCAAAAAACATTAACGCCGGGAGGGCGGCTGGCGCTGAAATTCTGCGCAAACCGCCTGATTTTCAGACGAATAACACAGTTTTGTTTGTTTTTAAGGCAGTTGAACAAAATCGTGCTTTACAGCCTGAACGGAGGTGTTTATAGTGCGCCCCATACCGGAAGCGTGGCCGAGCGGTTGAAGGCACCGGTCTTGAAAACCGGCGACCCGAAAGGGTTCTAGAGTTCGAATCTCTACGCTTCCGCCAAATAAAAGAAGGGGTTACCGAAAGGTAGCCCCTTTTTGCTTTGGGCTGTTGGTATCGTGTTGGTCTATTCGCCGGGCATACTGTCCATTTTGACACCCTCAATCGTTTGCCTTTCCACGGCGATGGAGCATTGAGCGTCGGCGAAATTTCCCTCTTCCTGTCCTGGGCTGTTCGGTTTTGTCTATGCTGAACAACACCTTATCTTTGCTGCTCCCCTCAACGGCCGAAATATCGCCTGCGCGAAGCAGACAACCGATCCGACCCGCGTCATCGATCAGGCGCGCAGACGGAGGCCGAAGATATTGTTGCCACGCGCGTGCCGGTAATAAGCGCTGCCACCGTGTAATGTGGCTATTGCGCTGACCAGCGACAGCCCCAGTCCGCTACCGGCGGTGTGGCGGACGTTGTCTCCGCGCCAGAAACGTTCGAATAGCTTGTCAGGCTCGGCAAGCACTTCACCGGCGTTGGAGACTTCAACCTCAACGAATTCACCGCGTTGAAAGGCTCCGACGGATATCGTTCCTTTTCCCGGTGAATAGCGAATTGCATTCGTCAGCAGGTTAGTCATCGCCCGCTGGAAGAGCATTTTATCCGCGGTGAGGCTACCTTCGGCTTTCAGCTCGATGAATATTTCCCGTTCCTCCGCGACGGGCTCCAGGAAGTCGATCAGCGTTTCCAGGGCGTCATGGAGTAGGAACGTTTGTTCATTGAGTTTGATATTGTTGTGCGTGGCGCGGGCGAGAAAGAGAATATTCTCTGTCAGCCGCGACAGACCCTCCAGCTCCTCAATATTCCATTCAAGCAGAGTCTGGTATTCCGCCGCTGAACGCTCATGACCAAGCGCAACCTGATTCTGACCTAATAAAACGTTGATGGGGGTACGTATCTCATGAGCCAGGTCGTCGGCAAACTGGGTCAGACGGATAAAGTCCGTCGACAGGCGCTGGCGCATGGCATTAAGCGCCTCGCCGAGCGGAAGAAGCTCCTGCGGTATCGCCTGAAGCGGCACCGGATTATTTAACCTGTCGCTGCCGGTTTCTGCCATGATCTTGCTTAACTGACCGATCGCGCGAAGCCCTCTACGGATAAGTATCGGACTGACGGCGGCACACAGCAGAATGGCGGCCAGCGAAACCAGAATACTTTGCTGGCGATAACGTTCGAGCATGAGCGCTCGCTCGCGTGCAACCCGTGCAAGGGTAATGGTTATCGGTCCTTCCTGTGAATTTGCCTGCAGGCTAAGCGCTGAGACTTCGGTATCGTCAGCGTTGACCCAGCGGTGCAGCTGTTTCGCGTTGGGTGGGCTGCTTATCGACGTGGGCGTGATATCCGGCAAAGCAACGCCCGTATGGTTAATACTGACGTTTTGCTCATGCTGTGAGCGGATGCTGAGAATATCCTGGCGGATATCGACCATGCGATTGAAATAGAGCGGCAGGGAGCCGGGATGGGCGCCATCTTCAAGTAACTGCCTTAATTGGGCCGCACGGTTAAGAAGAGTTTGATCGTCACGCCAGATAAGCTCGCTGCGTAATGCGTTATAAAGGATCAGGCTTATACCGCTGCAGGCCATCGTCATAATCAGCGTGAAAATCGCCGTCAGCCGCAGAGTGAGGGAAGGGCTATACACCGCCGGGCTCCTGTTCCGTCAGACAATATCCCATGCCTCTTACCGTGGTAATAAGCTTTTTAGCAAAAGGATCGTCTACTTTACGTCGCAGGCGGCGAATGGCGACATCCACGATGTTGGTTTCGCTGTCGAAATTAACCCCCCAAATTTCGCTGGCAAGCAGAGTCCGGGGCAGGATTTCACCGTGACGACTCGCCAGAAGCCACAGCAGCATAAACTCTTTACGCGTTAGCGCCACGGGTATGCCGCCGCGCGTCACCTGAAGGCGCACCGAGTCCATCACCAGATCGGCCACACGAAGCGAAGTGCTGTACGGCTGGTGCTGGCGGAGCTGATTCTTTACTCTTGCCAGCAGCTCAGAAAATGAGAACGGTTTGACCAGATAATCATTCGCTCCCAGCTCCAGCCCTCTGACCCGATCGTCAACCGAATCTCTGGCGGTGAGGCAAATAACGGGAATATTGCAGGCGGTGCGCAGGGCTTGCAGCACCTGCCATCCATCCATACCCGGCAGCATAATATCCAGTATGACCAGGCTGTAGGGGTGTGCCAGCGCCAGGTGCAGGCCGTCCCGTCCGTCCGCCGCGTGATCCACGATATAGCCCGCTTCTTCCAGTCCCTTGCGCACCCAGGCGCTGGCTCTCTGGTTATCTTCAATGAGTAATAGTTTCATTCGCGCAGTTTGCCATGAATTGTATGACCGCCCCAGCGTTTCAGCGCCAGATGACAATATGGTCATCTTTCTGACAGGTTATTTCGAAAACCACTCGGGTATAAAAGTGCGGTGATTAACACAGGAGAATCAACTATGAAAAAGTCCGTTGCCGCCTTGTCCCTCGCCATGCTTCTGGCTGCCCCCGGTATTACCCTTGCCGCCAGCAAAAACCCGCTGAGCGTCCATGTTCTAAACCAGCAAACGGGGCTGCCGGCACCGCACGTTGGCGTGACGCTTGAGCAGAAACAGGGTGAGAACTGGAAGGTTCTGAATACGGCCAGCACTAACGAGGATGGCCGCATTGATGCGCTATGGCCGGGAAAGCCCTTTGAAGCGGGAGAGTACCGGGTGACTTTTAAAACCGGGAAATACTTCGCTGAACAAAAACAGCAGAGTTTTTTCCCAGAAATCCCGGTTGAATTCCAGATAACGAATACGACCACCACCTATCACGTCCCGCTGTTGCTGAGCCAGTACGGCTACTCCACCTACCGGGGAAGCTGAGCATAAATGAGACGTTTTATGCTTGCACTGACCCTTGCCACGGGATCGGGCTTCGCGTTTGCTGCTGAACCCGCGGTCGTCTATGACATGACCCAGGCGCTCAGTCAGAAACTGGCGACGGAAGCGTTGGCCGTCTGTCACGGTATGAATCGTCAGGGCGTGGTCGCCGTGGTAGATCGCGGCGGGAACCTGGTTTCGCTGATGAGGGATGACAACGTGGGGCCGCATAATACCCAGGCCGCATGGCGTAAGGCCTTCACGGCGCTGTCGACAAAAACGCCGACCAGGCAGCTGGCCAAACAGTCTCAGTCATCGCCGGATGCCGCGAACCTGAATACCGTTAACGAGCTACTGCTCCTTGGCGGCGGCGTACCGGTACAATATCGCGGCCAGTGGATTGGTGCCGTCGGTATGGCGGGAACCGGCGGGGCTGAGTCCGACGATCGCTGTGGGAGTGAAGCCATTAACAACGTACTTGGGCAAAGCCAGAATAAATAGCGCTGAAAGCACGGCTGTACTAAAGGTGGGGAAGAGCGCTTTCCCTACCTTTAGCGACGCTGATTATCCGGATGAAATAACCTAAGAGCCGCGTCAGCGAGGGCGCGGCGATCGCCTGTTTACTGCTTCACCCACACTAACCGATCGACCCGGAAGCCCAGAGCACGGGCGGTGTTCAGGTAGTCCTGCTTGACTGCTTCCGGAAGGGTTGGCGTACGCGACAGGATCCACAGATAGTCGCGGTTCGGGCCGCTGACCAGCGCGTACTGGTAATCTTCATCGAGCTTAATCACGTTATAGCCGCCGTAAAACGGCCCAAAGAACGAGACCTTCAGCGCCGCAGTGGTCGCCGGACCGGTGAAATAGGCCTTTCCTTCGCTCTCACTCCACCTGTTTTTCTGCGGATCGTAGCCGCGGTTCAGCACGCTAAGACCGCCGTCGCTGCGTTTGCCGTAGGTGGCGCTCACCTGCTCAAGGCCGCGCTCGAAGCGGTTTTCCAGGCGCGCGATTTCGTACCATTTACCCAGATAACGGTCGGCGTCAAAGCCGGTGACAGGCTGCACACCTTTTGGCGGCGTGGGGGATTTACAGGCCACCAGGGTCAAGGCGATTGCAATACCGGTTGCAACGGGCCATAGCTTCATGAGAACTCCTTTCATCTGTGCAGTTGGGAGTAAAGTGTAGTGCAAACTTTTCGCACTTCATTCCACCCGAAATGATTCGTAGTATATTGAGAGTATTCTTTATGATCAGGTACCCGCTATGTCTTACTCCATCGGGGAATTTGCCCGGCTTTGCGGAATCAACGCCACCACGCTTCGCGCCTGGCAGCGTCGCTACGGCCTGCTAAAACCGCTGCGCACCGACGGCGGACATCGCCAGTACAGCGACGACGATATCCAGCAGGCGCTAAAAATTCTCGACTGGGTCAAAAAAGGGGTGCCTGTCAGCCAGGTTAAGCCGCTGCTGGCCCGCCCCGGCCCGCGACGTACCAACAACTGGGTCAACCTCCAGGAGACGATGCTACAGCGTCTCAAAGAGGGGAAAATCGAATCCCTGCGCCAGTTAATTTACGATTCTGGCCGCGAATATCCTCGCCCGGAGCTGGTCACTGAAGTGTTGCGCCCCCTGCGCAGTAAAGTCTCGGCCAACATTCCTGCCATGATGACCCTGCGCGAAATCCTCGACGGCATTATTATCGCCTACACCTCGTTTTGCCTTGAAGGAGATAAAAAAGCGCCCGGCGATAACGCCCTGATTACCGGCTGGCACCTGGCCGATCCGTGTGAAATCTGGCTCGAAGCGCTCAAGCGCACCGGCCAGGGGCAGCGCATTGACGTACTTCCCGTCCCGCCCGCCGCGCTGGCTCCGGAAATCTTCCCGGAGCGCACATGGCTGCTGGTCACCAGCGGCAAGCTTACCGCCGTTCGCAAAAAGCAGATCGTTCTCTGGCAGCAGCAGGGCGTTTCCCTCGAAGTTATTCCTCTGTAGTTTCTTTCGTCCACTGCCGATGTTGTTCCTCACGCGCCACCGCAAGGTGGCGTGCCTGCGTGTGACTATCAAAAATTAAGCGCCTAAAGAACTTAATTTAATTGATTGAAATACATTAAGTAAAAAAATAATATCATTATAAACTTGGACAAATAAACTTAATTGTCTAAGTTTTAACTATGCGAGTGCGCTACGTTGTTTAACGTCAGGATGAGACTTATGAGCACAATGCCGTCCGTTATCAATCGGTTTGTTGAGTACTACGCCGGACTGGATAACCAGCCGCCATCGGCGCTGGCCGCGCTCTATGAGGCTGACGCCACGCTTATCGATCCGTTTGGTGAGCACCGGGGGCTTTACGCCATCCAGCGTTACTTCACCCATCTTCTGGCCAACGTGGAGCACTGTCGCTTTTCCATCGATCCGCCGCTGTGCGACGGCCACTTTTTTGTCGTGACCTGGACCATGCACTGGTCGCACCCGCGTATTGACGGAGGTGCGATCCTGACGTTGCCAGGATGCTCGGTAGTAAAGATTCAGGGCGAGATGATTACTAGCCAGCGCGACTACTACGATGCTGGCGAGATGATCTACGAGCATCTCCCGCTGCTGGGATGGGCGGTGCGCAGCGTGAAGCGCAGGGTGCGCCCATGATGACTGTCCTCATCACGGGTGCAAGCTCCGGGATTGGGGCCGGACTCGCCAAATCCTGGGCCGATGACGGCTACCGCGTCATCGCCTGCGGGCGGGATCGGGCCCGCCTGGAGGCCCTGCAGCGCTGCAGCCCAAACATCGCCATACGCCTGTTCGATATGACAGACAGGGACGCCTGTCGCCAGGCGCTGGCGGGCTGTTCCGCGGAGCTGACGATCCTCTGCGCGGGGACCTGTGAATATCTGCAAAATGGGGTGGTGGATGCCGCCCTGGTGGAACGGGTCATCACCACCAATTTTCTGGGCCCCGTCAACTGCCTGGCCGCGCTTGAACCGCAGCTGGTTTCGGGAAACCGCGTGGTGCTGGTCAGCTCGATGGCGCACTGGCTGCACTTCCCACGCGCCGAGGCGTACGGGGCGTCAAAAGCCGCGTTGACCTGGTTTGCTAACAGCCTGCGGCTGGACTGGGAGCCCAGGGGTATCGCCATCACCGTAGTTTCGCCGGGCTTTGTCGATACCCCCCTGACGCGTAAAAATGATTTCCCTATGCCCGGACGGGTCAGCGTGGAGAGCGCAGTGAAGGCTATCCGGCGCGGCTTGTCCAAAGGGAAAGACGATATCGCTTTCCCGACGGGGTTCGGTCTTACCCTGCGCCTGCTTGCTGCTCTTCCTGCCGGCCTTCAGCGTATATTTCTGCGCAGGATGGTACGCTCATGAACATCGCCATTATCGGCAGCGGCATCGCCGGGCTGACCTGCGCCTGGCGGCTCGCCGGGCATCATCAGGTGACGCTTTTCGAAGCAGAGCCCACGGTTGGCGGGCATACCGCGACGGTCGATGTCGCGACGCCGCAGGGGGCCTGGGCCATTGATACCGGGTTTATCGTCTACAACGACCGCACCTATCCCCGTTTTACCGGCCTGCTAAGCGAGCTGGGCATCAGCGGGCAAAAAACGCAGATGAGCTTCTCGGTGCATAACCCGCAAAGCGGCCTGGAGTACAACGGACATACCTTAAGCTCGTTGTTTGCCCGGCGTCGCAATCTGGTGAGCCCGAGGTTCTGGGGATTGCTAAAAGAGATCGCCCGTTTTAATCGGCTGGCAAAAGGGACGTTAGGCAACGTCGATCGGCACGCCACGCTCGCCACCTTTCTGGAACAGCACCGCTTCAGCGCATTTTTCGCCCGCCATTACATTCTGCCGATGGGGGCCGCTATCTGGTCCTCGTCACTGCAGGAGATGCGTCGTTTTCCACTGCCGCTTTTTTTGCAGTTTTTTGAGCATCACGGCCTGTTGGATATGACCCATCGCCCGCAGTGGTTCGTCGTACCCGGCGGTTCGCGGGAGTATATTCGCGCCATGCTGGCGCAGCTGGGGGATCGTCTGACCCTACACCTCAATGCCCCCGTGCAGAAGGTTATCCGTGATGACCGCGGCGTGACGGTTCAGCTTGCAGCTGCGAGTCATACGTTCGATCAGGCGATCTTCGCCTGCCACTCAGGGCAGGCCCTGGCCATGCTCGCTGAGCCCTCTAAGGCCGAACGTGAGGTGCTGGGCGACATCTGCTGGCAGCGTAATGAGGTGGTATTACACGGTGACCCTCGCTGGCTACCCGTACGCGAGCGCGCCTGGGCGAGCTGGAACTATCGCCTGAGCGAGCACGATCGGGCCCGCGCCTGCGTCACCTACAACATGAATATCCTGCAAGGCCTGCCGGCAAATGCCCCTTTGTTCTGCGTCACCCTGAATCCGGATACGCCGGTAGATGAACGCTATGTCTGGCGGCATTTGGCCTATGAGCATCCGCTGTTTACCCCTAAAAGCTGGCGCGCACAGGCTCGCCGTCATGAGATTAACGGCCAGCGGCGCAGCTGGTTCTGCGGCGCATACTGGTACAACGGCTTTCATGAAGATGGGGTGCGTAGCGCGCTGGATGTGGTGCAGGGGATTGCCGCCGGAGAGGGGCGCTAAGATGAACAGTTGCCTGTATCAGGGCGTATTGCGCCATCGCCGTCTTCAGCCGAAAACGCACCGGTTTAGCTATAACGTGTTTATGGGCTGGCTCGATCTGGATGAACTGACGCTGCTGCCTTGCGTCGGCGTGCGCCGCAACCGCTTCGCCGCGGCCGCATTCCACGATGCGGATTACCCGCTGGGAACGCCGCTGAAAGAGAAGGCGCTCAACCGGCTCGAAAGCCTGACGGGAATCCGGCCTGACGGCCGCGTCATGCTCCTGACCCAGTTTCGCTACTTTGGATTGCACTTTAATCCGGTCAATTTCTACTACTGCTACGACCGCGCTGACACCCTGCGTTGGGTGCTGGTCGAGGTGCGCAATACCCCGTGGAACGAGCGTCACTACTACGCGGTCGATGCCCGGACGCCGCGTCCGCTGGAAAAAGCCTTCCACGTTTCCCCCTTCAACCCGATGGACATGGTTTATCACTGGCGCTTCAACCATCCCGACAGCACGCTCTATATGCATATCGAGAATCACAAGGTGTCGAAAGTGTTCGACGCCACTCTGATGCTGAAGCGCCGGCCGCTGACGCGCAAAAACCTGAGGTCACTGCAGCTACGCATCCCGTGGATGACGCTGAAAACCGTGCTCGCCATTTACTGGCAGGCTCTGCGGCTGTGGCTCAAGCGTATGCCCGTCCACCCTCATCCCGCTAGCAGGAGTGAACGCTCATGACCGATCCCGTCTTTGCGCTTGAGCCCGATATTCCGTGCAACGTGCGTATTGCGCGATGGCTGCTTTTCCGGCTGCTGGGCGGCATCCGCCACGGCTCGCTGACCCTGCGGGAGGGGGCGCAGACGTTTCATTTTGGTGACGCCGCCGCGTCGCTGAGCGCCGACGTGGCGATTCTCACGCCGGCCGTTTACTGGCGCCTGCTGACGGGCGGGAGCCTGGCCGCCGCCGAAGCCTGGATGGAAGGGGAGTGGGAAACCCAGCAGCTCACCCCGCTGCTGCAAATACTGGCGCTAAACCGGCGCGTGCTGGGGCGGCTGGATCGCGGTTTTCGCCTGCTGGGCAGGCCCATTGCCCGCCTTCACCACCGGGCACGTCGCAACCACCGCCAGCAGGCACGGAAAAACATCGCCGCACATTACGATCTCGGCAACGATTTTTATGCGCACTTCCTCGATGAAGAGCTGCTCTATTCCAGCGCGCTGTTTACCGCCGATGAGCAGAGTCTGGCAGAGGCTCAGCGGGCGAAAATGGCGCGTCTGTGTGAACAACTGGCGCTGACCTCCGGCGATCACCTGCTGGAAATTGGCACCGGATGGGGGGCGATGGCGGAGTACGCCGCGCGCCATTACGGCTGCCGCGTCACGACGACCACGCTGTCGCAGGAGCAATATCACTGGGCGAAAGCCCGGATTGCCGAGGCCGGGCTGGAAGAGCGGGTTGAGGTTCTGCTGTGCGATTACCGCGATCTGACCGGCACGTACGACAAGCTGGTATCGGTTGAGATGATCGAGGCGGTGGGGCAGCGCTACCTTCCCACTTTCTTCCGCACCTGCCAGGCCCGCCTGCGCTCCGGGGGGAAAATGGCGATTCAGGCCATCACCATTCAGGATCAGCGATACCGTGACTACAGCAAAGGCGTTGATTTTATTCAGCGTTATATCTTCCCCGGCGGCTTTTTGCCCAGCGTCACGGCGATGAGCACGTTGATGACCCGCCACACCGATTTTGTCATCCGCAATCTGATCGACATGGGGCCTGACTACGCCCGCACGCTCGTGCACTGGCGACAGCGTTTCGTTCACGCATGGCAGGACATAGAAAAATTGGGTTTTGACGATCGCTTTCGCCGCATGTGGCTGTATTACCTCAGCTACTGCGAAGCGGGGTTCAACGCCCGCACCATTAGCGTGGTGCAACTGACCGCAGAACGCGTTTGAAGCGCCGCTATGTGCCGGTCTTTTAACAAAACCGAGATGAAGAAATTCGACCTAACCGTGGGAACAGCCACGCTTTTCTTCACACGCAAAACGCCGTAAAGAGGATAGAGTCATGAATACGCAACCTGTTGTTGGGATCAGCGGCTGTTTAACCGGCTCGGCCGTACGGTTTGATGGCGGACATAAGCGGATGGCCTTTGTGATGGATGAGCTGGCACGGTGCGTGACCTTCAAACCCATCTGCCCGGAGATGGCCATCGGCCTGCCGGTTCCTCGCCCGGCGTTGCGTTTGTTGCAAACCCGGGAAGGGGATATTCGTATGCGTTTCAGCCACGCACCGCACGACGATGTCACGCAGAAAATGGCTGATTTCACCGAGCATGCTCTTCCGCGCCTGGGCGAATTGTCGGGGTTCATCGTTTGCGCTAAATCGCCGAGCTGCGGCATGGAGCGCGTGCGGCTGTACGATGAAGAAGGCAATCGCGGGCGTAAAGAGGGAGTGGGGCTTTTCACCAGGGCGCTGCTGGAGAATTACCCGTGGCTACCGATAGAAGAGGATGGCCGCCTGCACGACCCGCAGCTGCGTGAAAATTTTGTCGAGCGCGTTTTCGCCCTGCATGAGCTCAATAGCCTACGGGCTAACGGCCTGAATCGCCGTGGTCTGCTCGATTTCCACAGCCGCTACAAACTGCAGCTGCTTGCGCACCATCAGGCGCGCTACCGTGAGATCGGGCCGTTCGTCGCCTCGCTGCACGAATGGCAGGATCTGGACGCTTTTTTCGTGGCCTACCGCGAAAAGCTGATGGCGATCCTCAAGCAACCTGCTTCGCGGAAAAATCACACTAACGTGCTGATGCATATTCAGGGCTACTTTCGTGAGCAGTTGAATACCCGTCAGCGCGGTGAACTGCGCGACGCGATCCTCCACTATCGTGCCGGGCTGCTGCCGTTACTCGCTCCCTTAACGCTGCTGAAGCATTACCTGGCGGAATACCCGGATCGCTACCTGTTAACGCAGAACTACTTTGATCCCTATCCGCAGGATTTAGCCCTGCGCCTGACGGTAAATTAAATCGGCCGCCCGGCATAGCGCCTTTCTGAGCCACTATTTTACCGGTACTTAACGTCGCTAACGCCGCGTTTTGAAATAACAGCATCACTTTTTTTGCTTGATTTTTTTGGTCATGAACCAGGTTGCTGAGCTTATTTTTTTTCATCATCAATGCTGATGCTGTTTATTAATATGGTTGACGACAGTTTCGGCGATAAATAATGAAAGCGGGCTTTTTCAGGCGCATCGTCCCTTGAGGTACAAGAAGGGGCGACGCGCGCGCTGGCGGCGGATGCGGCGAAACTGCGGGCCAGAGATGCTTGTGGCAAGAGCGGTAGCGATGGGTTACATTGTGATTAACACATTTTCACATTTCTGTTTCGTGATTCTGTCAATACGCTGCTACGCCGTTGGGTTGGTTTATATGGATAACAGAATGTTAACTGATATTTCATATCGTCATTTCGTCGAAAATGTGAAAGATTATGCTATCTATATGCTGGAGTTGGATGGGACGATTGCCAGCTGGAATGAGGGCGCGCGCCAGGCTAAGGGCTACACCAGCGAAGAGATTATTGGCAGTAACTTCAGCATATTTTACAGCGAAGGCGAGCAGCAATCAGGAGAGCCGGCGAGAAACCTGGCGCTGGCCCTGAAAACCGGCAAATTCGAGGGAGAAGGGTGGCGCTACAGAAAGGACGGTTCGTCATTTTGGGCGCACGTAGTAATAGACGCTATCCGCGATGACGACGGGACTTTACAGGGTTTCGCCAAAATAACCCGGGATATTACCGTACATAAGCAAGTGATTGATAAGCTCTCATGGATGGCGAGATATGATTCTCTGACCGGGCTACCTAATCGGGTGGCGTTTTTTGCGTTTGTCGAAGGATTGATCGCGGGTAATAACTATCCTCAGCTGGCTATTTTTACTATAGACCTTGATAAGTTCAAGGAAATAAACGACGTTGAGGGCCATCTTATTGGCGATCTGCTGCTGCAAAGAGTTTCGGCAAATGTCGCTAAAATGGTCAAGAACGATGAGCTGGTGGCCCGGTTTGGTGGCGATGAGTTTGTGGCGGTAAAGCCGTTTGAGTCTGCCGAAGAACTCGATCTCTTTACCGAGAAGCTGCAGGGGTGCTTTAGCGGAATACATGATTTTGCCACTACCTCGGTTTCAGTCATTGCGAGCATCGGCTTTTCTGTTTTTCCTCGCGACGGTACCGATCTTAATACCTTAATCAGCAACTCAGATCTGGCTATGTATCGTGCCAAATCTGATATCGACAATAAGGTGTGCCGCTACGAACCTGAGATGGACGAGCGAACGCGTAAGCGCAATCAAATGATTTCGGATATCAGGCAGGGGATCAAGGAGGACCAGTTTTATCTTCATTATCAAGAAAAGCGCTCGATCTCCGGAAAACAGGTGACGGGATATGAGGCTTTACTACGCTGGCAGCACCCCGAACTCGGGCTGATATACCCTGACGAATTTATTCCCCTGGCGGAAGAGAGCGCGACGATTATACCGCTGGGCTATTGGGTATTAGAGCAGGTATGTCGTGAAGCGCTGGTGAATAAAATTCACAAGAAGGTTTCGGTAAATATCTCTCCGGTACAGCTGCGCCATCGTGATTTTATAGACAACGTCCGCGGAATTTTAATGAGAACCTGTTTCCCGGTTAGCCTCCTTGAATTCGAGGTCACGGAGACGGCGTTTATGGTCGATAAAAAGCTGGTGTTTAACGTTCTCAATCAAATAAAAAACATGGGGATCAGTATTGCCCTCGATGATTTTGGCACCGGCTACTCCTCCATTAGCATGCTGCGTGAATTTCATTTTGACCTCATCAAAATGGACCGCAGTTTTCTGCAAAACATTGAGAACGACACCGAAGTTCGCTCCTTCGTGCGGGCGGTTATCTCGCTCAGTAAATCGATTAATACCCCGCTGATTGCCGAGGGCGTTGAGACCCTGGAGCAGCTGAAAATCCTGAAAGATGAAGGCTGCAACGAAGTCCAGGGCTTTCTTTTTGGCAAGCCGACGATCATTGGGCAATTAAAAAAGTAGCCTCTCAGGCCCTTCATCGCGGCGCCGTAAGCAGGCCCGAGAGGCCTGCCTGCCGGCAGGAAGTCGGCTTCTGCTGCGGCTCACTCAGCCAATAAAACCTGCGAATGAAAAACCTCCGCGCCCCCGATGGGGCAAGCGCGATAGTATTGACAGAAAACCTACCAACTAGTAGGTTTGTTTTTCCGGTCGCAAAATCACCCGCCAATTATGGCCGATACGCGTCGGTTGCTTAACGCAAGCCTCGGCCTTTAAAGCGGCTGGCGGCCATTAGAGTTTTCCTGCGGGAATCGCTTCTCGCGTTTTTGTTTGTGGGTTCAATGTTAATAGTGTGAGCGAAAATATGACAACCTCTTCACTTTCCGCTGGCCAGAAAATAGCGCGCCTGCTGCTGGTGGGCCTTATTCCTTTAGGCGTGATACTGCTCTTTCTGTGGGCTGGCGGCTGGCTGGCGCCGAATCGCCTCAGCGCAGACAAGCTGGTGACGGTTCTGCAAAAATCGGGCGGCGAGCACCCGGGCTTTCGACGCAATCATGCCAAAGGCGTCTGCGTTGTGGGCCGTTTTATCTCTAACGGCAACGCCAGCGGGCTGTCGCGCGCGGCGCTGTTCGCCGCCGGAGAAACCCCGGTAACGGGCCGCTTTGCCATCGCCGGCGGCAACCCCAACGCGCCGGATTATGCCGTTCCCGTGCGCAGCATGGCGCTGGAGTTCAGGCAGGGGAACGGGGAGCAGTGGCGCACAGGAATGAACGCCATGCCGCTGTTCCCGGTCTCCACCGTGGAAGAGTTCTACGAACTGCAAACCGTCACCTTGCCCGACCCGGCAACCGGCAAGCCTGACCCTGACAGACTGAAGGCGTTTGTCGGCTCGCACCCTCAGCTGCAGCGCTATCTGGCCTGGGCAAAGCAGTACGTCCCCTCGTCCAGCTGGGCGAGCGATCGCTATAACAGCCTGAATGCGTTTCGCTTTATTGATAAGGCGGGGGCCGGACATCTGGTTCGCTGGAGCATGGTGCCGCGTACCAGCTATCAGCCCCTGAGCGAGGCGGATAAAAGCGATAAGGATTTCCTGCAGCACGATATCACGCAGCGCCTGGCTCAGGGGCCGCTGCGCTGGGATCTGCTGATTACCGTCGCCCAACCGGGGGATGCAAGCAACGATGCGGCGAAGCTCTGGCCTGACGATCGTCAAACCATCAATGCCGGTACGCTCGAGCTGGTGAGCGCCACCGCCCAGGAGAGTGGCCCCTGCAACGGTATCAACTACGATCCGCTGATCCTGCCGACCGGGATCGCCGCCTCGGACGATCCTCTACTCAACGCGCGGTCGTCGGCCTACGCCAAATCCTATAACGCGCGCACCCGCGAACAGTCCCAACGGTCAGGAGCCCACTTATGAAACAGGTAACCCATTTTCATCCGGCGCTGCGCTGGCTGCACTGGCTGATGGCCGCGGCAATCATGGCGATGCTGTTTATTGGCGTGGCGATGGTTTCCACGGTTTCGTCCCTGCACGCGCTGCTGGTGTCCATTCACAAGCCGCTGGGCCTGATGATCCTGCTGCTGGTGGTGGTGCGGCTGTGGCTGCGTTTTTACACCGCCGTGCCGCCTCTGCCGGGCACCATACCCGGCTGGCAACGGCGGCTGGCCCATCTTTCGCACTGGATGCTCTACGCCATGATGATCCTCCAGCCGCTGGTCGGCTGGGCGATGCAGTCGGCCGCGGGGTATCCCATCTCCGTCGGCGGGGCCTTTGTTTTACCGCCGATCGCGCCGGTGAATAATGACTGGTATGCGCTCCTGCGCCCGCTGCACTCAGCGGTTGCGCTGCTGCTGTTTATGACCGTGATGCTGCATCTGGCCGCCGCGCTGTTTCATGCTTTAGTGCGCCGCGACGGCGTCTTTGAAAGCATGTCCGGCGGCGGCAGGCGATAAGCGCCTGAGGTCGGCGAAAACCGTGCCGAACGATTTTCGGCACGGGGCTGGGGGGATTAATCCGGGTTTATGGCGCGGAAAAGCGCCGCAAACGTGCCCTCTTTTTCCGCCCAGCGGCGGCTTTTATCGCCATCAAGCAGGATCTCGCCGTTCGGGTGCCGCCGGTGCTCAATCAGCACCATCGCCCTCGATATATACTCCGCCAGCGGCATCGCCCTCGGGTCCACGGCCTGCGCGCTGCCCGTCAGCCCGGTCTGCACGTACGGCGGCGACAGCTCAAGAACCTCTACCGGGATATGTCGCAGCTGATGACGTAACGAGATCAGCCACGAGTGCAGGAACGCCTTGCTGGCGCAGTAGGTTGGGAAATCTGCCTTAGGCACAAATGCCAGCGCGGAGCTGGTTGCCATAAAGGTGGCGTCAGCCTGGCCCTGAATCAGCGGTAGGAAGGCCGCCGCGAAGCGGAGGGTGCCGAGTATGTTGGTCCTGACTATCTCCTCTGCGACGGACGTATTCCCGCCGTCGGTGAGGAAGTTTTCGCTGCGCGAAATACCGGCGTTGGCGATCAGCACGTTGAGCTGTGGAAAACGCCTTTTGACCTCTGAGGCCACGGCGGCAGGCATCGTCTCATCGTCCGTATCGAGCCTGAAGCCCGTCATTCCGGGATGCGCGCGGGTGATTTCAGCGAGCAGGGCCTGGCTGCGCCCGGTGATGATGACCCGATTGCCGCGGGCGTAAAACGCTTCGGCCAGCGCGCGGCCGATACCGCGGGTGGCGCCAGTAATCAGAATGGTGTTACCGCTAATATTCATAACATTGTCCTCTCCGGATAGAGCAGATGGAAAGGCGGCGAGGGGCTATCGGATCTGATGTCGTCGCTGATAGCCGCCTGAGATGGGAACGTCGCCGCATAGATCCCCTATTCTCTGCTGAGACCCTGGGGTATCCGGGCGCGTTGGATGACGGTAACGCCTACGGCATTGTGGCAATGCCCGATGAGTATATTGAGGCCCTCCGGCGTCGGCAAGTGGATTATCTGGCCCGAGACCGCCGACTAAATCGGGTACTGGCGACAGGTCTACCTGTTGGTAGGTTTCCTGCCAGGGCTCTGATAATATTCCCCTTATTCAGCATGATATGCACACACGGATCCGACGATGACGACTGAGCGTTCACCGAAAGCAAACGAGATTATTTCCTATACCCGACAGCTACTTACCACCGGTGGCTACCAGAGCTTCAGCTTTGCCGATATCTCTGCAAAGGTGAATATTCGTAAGGCGAGCATTCATCACCACTTCCCGAGCAAGGCGGAGCTGGTGAAGGTGGTGGTAACCGAGTATCGGGAGGAGGCCCGGGCCGGAATGCAGGCGATGACCCGGCAGATGAATGACCCGCTGGCGGAACTTCAGGCCTACGTCGACTACTGGGCGACCTGCATTCGCGAGGGCTCCTCGCCGTTTTGCATCTGCGCCATGCTTGCCGTTGAGCTGCCGACGTTGCCGGCGGAAGTGGCCCGCGAAGTGAGCGGCCATTTCGCCGATCTTACCGAATGGCTGGCCACGTTGCTGCGCAGAGGGGAAAGCGAAAAGCGCCTGCGGCTAGCCGGCAGCCCTGCGGATGAGGCGAGCCTGCTGATGGCCACGGTGCACGGCGCCATGCTGTCGGCGCGCGCCTTTAACGATGCGGATATTTTCCGCACAATAGTGCAGCCGCTGCTCGATAACCTGACTCTGCGCGCCTGATCGTTATCGGGAAAGCGCGCGCGATTTTTTTCGCTTCGCTTACCTCCCCCCGTTCCGCACGCAAATTACCCGCCACGACGGCGTGGAAGGATGGCGCGTCATCGGCCAATGGCACGGCGCGCAGCTGGGCCGCGTTTACGCACCGCGAACGGCAATACATTTTATTTCGACCAGCAGGCCCGGATGGGCCAGATTCGTGACCTCTACGCAGGTCCATGCACTTCTTCCTCGCGGGAAAAGGCCGTTCTTCACGCGGCGAAAGGTATCCATATGCTCTGCCATAGCGACGTGATAAGTGGTCATCTCCACCACGTCATCAAAGCTGCAGCCCGCTTCGTTGAGCACTAATTCCAGGTTACGCCAGCAGGCAATAAACTGCTGCTCCGGGTCGCTAATCACCTCAAGTTCGGTTGTGCGGCCCACCTGCCCGGCGCAGTACAGCGTGTTGCCGACCAGCACGGCGGGCACGTAGCCGGTGCGTTCCGAAAGCGTCCGCATGGCGGCGGGGATAATGAATGTTCTATCGGTCATGACGTCTTTAATCCTTCGTTGCGCGGCGGGCGGCTTGCGTTTGTCCTTCAGCCGCTGTTAGTATAGGAACCAATCGGTTTATAATCTAAGCCTCTTATCTGGGTTTATCAATGAAAAATCTGTCTGCTATCGGGCGTCCGCGGGAGTTCGAGCTTGAAGACGCCGCCCGCGACGCGATGAACGTATTTTGGGATCTCGGCTATGAGGCGGCGTCGCTGCCGGATCTGATCGCCGGGACCGGCCTGTCGCGCGGCAGCCTTTACAAGGCGTTCGGCGATAAAAAGGGGCTGCTGCTGGCGGCGCTGGATCTCTATACCGCCGACGGGCTGAAGGCGACGGCGGATATTCTGTCGCAGCCCGGATCGGTCGCCGAGGCGATCCGCGCTTCGCTGCTGCGCTATGCCGCTCTCTCATCGGGCGAGAAGGGGCGGCGCGGCTGCCTGGTGGTGTCGCTGACCACCGAAATGGCCGCGCGCGACGAGCAGGTGGCCGAGCGAACCGGGCGCATGTTCCGGCGGCTGCAGCAGCTCTATGCCGCGGCGATCGTGCGCGGTCAGATCGGCGGCGAGCTGCCCGAGTGCGATGAGCAGGCGGCGGCGCGTTTCCTGGTTTGTCAGATTGAAGGTATGCGGGTGCTGGGCAAAACCGGCGCACGCGAAGAGGAGATGCACGCCGTGGTTGATTGCACGATGCGCGTTATCGCGGGTTAAATTTTTATCTAATTTGGAATCGATTGGTTCCATTTGGAGGCCGTATATGTCCCACTTAAATCCTGACTCAGCCGAGCCTCACCGCTGGGCGATGTTTATTGTCCTGCTGGTGGGGGCCTTTTTACCGCCGCTGGATTTCTTCATTGTGAACGTGGCGCTGCCTTCTATTCAGGGGGAGCTGGGGACCTCGGCGTCGGCCGAGCAGTTCGTGATATCGTCCTACGCAGGATTGTATGCCGTGACGCTGATCACCGGCGGGCGGCTGGGCGACCTGTTTGGCCGCGGGCGGATGTTTTTCACCGGCTTGATTGGCTTTGCCGCGGCGTCGGCGCTGTGCGGTTTTGCCTGGTCACCCGGGGCGCTGATCGGCGGCCGCGTGTTGCAGGGAATCACCGCCGCGATTATGGCTCCGCAGGCGCTGGCGTCGATTCAGGCGATTTTCCCGGAAGCGGAAAAATCGCGCGCGCTCGGCCTTTACGGGGCGGTATTCGGCCTGGCATCGGTTATCGGCCAGGCGTTGGGCGGCATTCTGATCTCTTTAAATCTCTTTGATAGCGGCTGGCGGGCCATTTTCCTCGTCAACCTGCCGATTGCGCTACTGGTCCTGCTGTTCGGTATTCCGCTAATCAAAGAGACCCGCGCGCGGCAGGCCCGCCGGTTAGACATGGGCGGGATGGTGCTTTCCGTCATCGCCCTGGGTCTGCTTATCGTGCCGCTGATCGAAGGCCGGGAAGCGGGCTGGCCGTGGTGGTCCTGGCTGGCGCTGGCGCTCACCCCGGCCGCCGCCTATCTGTTCTGGCGCTATGAAAACCGGCTTGCGCAGCGGGGCGGCGACCCGCTTATCGACCCGATGATTTTTCGCCAGCCGGGCATGGGGCTCTCCCTGCTGCTGGCGCTGCTGTTCTACTCGATTGGCGTCTTTTTCCTGCTGTTTTCGATCTATTTACAGAGCGCTCTGCACCAAAGCGTACTGCGGGCAGGCCTGATCTTTCTGCCGTTCGGCGCCGGTTTTTTGCTGGGCCCGCTGTTAACGCCGTTTGGCAGACGGATTGCCGGTCCTTACGTCAATCCCATCGGCATGGGGCTGGAAACGCTGGGCCTGCTGGGGTTTGCCGGGCTGATGATGACGACCGCGGACGGTATCCCGCCAGCTGTGGCTCCTCTGTCAGCCGCGCTGTTTATCATTGGCTTCGGCCAGGGGCTGGCGCTCCCGACGCTGATGCACATTATTACCGGCCGCGTTGCGCCGGCCTACGCCGGGATGATTGCCGGCGTGGTCAGCTCGACGCTACAGCTCAGCACCGCCCTTAGCGTGACGATTATTGGCGGCATTTTCTATGCCGTACTGGGTTCGCGCGGCGATCCTGGCGCCATCACCCACGCGTTTATCGTCGCCGTGCTGTGCATCGCCTGCTGCCTGGCGGCCGGGGCAGGGCTAAGCATCAGCCTGGCCCGCCGGTCGGCGGTTGCGCTGAAGCTGCTCAAATCGGACCTGTGAGCCCTGCAGGTCCGGTGCGACTCGGTCAATTTATTTGATGCATTATGTTAAACAAACGATATTTATTCCCATCAGCGAATGCGTAAAGTAGACCTAAACCTCGCCAGGCGCTGATTTACGGTATCGCGGTTAATACCGGCCTGCGGATAATTTCCCTGCAAACCAGGATGAATACGTCATGAAAAAGATTGGATTTTTGTCATTTGGCCACTGGACGCCGTCGGCGCAGTCCGCCACCCGTTCGGCGGCTGACGCGCTGCTGCAGTCCATCGATCTGGCGGTTGCCGCCGAAGAGCTGGGCGCGGACGGCGCCTATTTTCGGGTGCATCATTTTGCCCGTCAGCTCAGCTCGCCGTTTCCTCTGCTGGCGGCGATAGGCGCAAAAACCAGCAGGATTGAAATCGGCACCGGCGTTATCGATATGCGCTATGAAAATCCGCTCTATATGGCCGAGGACGCGGGGGCGGCGGATCTGATTTCCGGCGGTCGCCTGCAGCTTGGCATCAGCCGCGGCTCGCCGGAGCAGGTGATTGACGGCTGGCGTCATTTTGGCTACGTGCCCGCCGACGGAGAAAACGAGTCAGACATGGCGCGTCGTCATACCGAAGTGCTGCTGGACGTGCTGCGAGGGGAGGGGTTTGCCCAACCGAATCCGCAGCCGATGTTCACCAACCCGCCGGGCCTGCTGCGCCCCGAGCCGTATGCCGAAGGGCTGCGCGAGCGTATCTGGTGGGGCGCGGGTTCCAACGCCACGGCGGTATGGGCGGCGAAGCTGGGGATGAACCTGCAGAGCTCGACGCTGAAAGATGACGAAACCGGCGAGCCTTTCCATATTCAGCAGGCAAAACAGATCCGGGCATACCGCGAGGCCTGGGCGCAGGCGGGGCATTCCCGTACGCCGCGCGTCTCGGTCAGCCGCAGTATTTTTGCCCTGATGAACGATCGCGACCGGATGTATTTTGGTACAGGCCGGGATGACGGGGATACAATTGGCCAGCTTGATGAGAAAACGCGGGCGATCTTCGGGCGCAGCTATGCCGCCGAGCCGGACCGGCTTATCGAGCTGCTGAAGAGAGACGAAGCGATTGCCGAAGCCGACACCTTATTGCTCACCGTGCCGAATCAGCTGGGCGTGGATTACAACGTGCACGTTATTGAGTCCATTCTCAAACAGGTTGCGCCGGCGCTGGGCTGGCGCGACAAATAGGCGGTAACGCCAACGCCCCGTGAGCCATGCGGGGCGTTAAATCCTACGGCTGAGCCGGCGGCTGTAGCTGATAGATCCACGCGGACAGGCGCCGACCATCGGCCGTCGTCACCTCAACTTCCACCCGGTCGTAGCCCTCTTCGAACTCGTCCAGCGCGGGCCAGAACTCCGCCAGCTTTGCGGACGAAAACAGATAGCCGTGGACCTGCGGCCCGCTTTCACTCAGGACGATCCCCGGAAAATCAGCGGCAGCGCCCCAGCCGCGGGCATAAAAGGTGCCGGTCACCGTTCCCGGCAGCCACTCTCCGCCGATATTTTCCAGAATATAGGCATTCGCGTGGCCCGGACGCAGCGTACCGTAGACAAATAAGCGTTCCATTATTCCTCATTAAGCAAGATGATAAATTCCCCGGCGGGCGGGGGAGATAGCTCATACTGCGGAATAATGACGTTTTTTAAAGCGCTACAGGCGGGTCAGCCGCTGAACGTTCAGACTCTCCAGCCTGCCGTCGAGGATCGCGAGAAAATCATCGTGGTAGGACATGGCGACGTGCTTTTTCAGATCCTCCTCTGACTTCCAGCGCTCAATAAAGATAAATGACGCCTTGCCCTCATTCTGCAGCTGGCGGACGTCGGCAATCGCCCGGCTTTCATGCAGATCGTACTGCAGGCAGCCCGCTTCCTGATGCGTCAGGGGGACCATTGCCAGGGCAGCGGCCCTGACCGCTTCGATATGCTCAGGGAGCGGGGTTAGGGTGGCAACAATATTGACTTCGCTCATGGGGTCTCCTTCGACTCAGCGATAAGCATTCCCGGCTGAGCGAGCAAAAAGCGCAGCCGGGGCGTGAATTATTCAGCGTAGCGATGAATTGAGGGATCCACCAGCCGCGATGAAGAAGAGAAACCGAGAGGACGTTCGCTACCCTGATATGCTTCGTTGGCAACGAGATAAACCACGCACAGCGAAGCGGATGGGCCGCCACACATACCAGGCCAGCACGATAGCCTAATCAGGCGAGCAGGCGGCGTGCAATCCTTGCCCTAATTGCCGCCCTGGTTTTTATTCCTGGCGCAATAAAATGCCACACCGCGCGTATTTTTAAATATTGCGCTTAAAAATTAATATCGCCTTAAGGTTACTTTAATCTTTCGTTGTTCCTTAATTTAAACCAAGAATAATCAAACACTCGGTTTATTAAACAGAGTATTTTTAACTGTTTTGTTTTGATGGTAATTGTTTTCATTATCATTCCTTTTTCGCTGTGCTTTAATCCTTTTCGCTCTGCTTTGGTTGCCATTTTTCTACTATTACTAAGGATTAGCCTATGAATTTCCGCCTCTTATCCTGTTGCTCTGCGGCTCTGGTCGCTTCGGCAATGTTCCTGGCACCGCAGGCTCTGGCAGCTGATAGCGGTGAAGGCATTGTTATTTATAATGCGCAGCATGAAAACCTGGTTAAGTCGTGGGTAGATGGCTTTACCAAAGAGACCGGTATTAAAGTGACCTTACGTAACGGTGGCGACAGCGAGCTGGGCAACCAGCTGGTGCAGGAAGGGGCGGCATCGCCCGCAGACGTCTTCCTGACCGAAAACTCGCCGTCGATGGTGCTGGTTGATAACGCCAGGCTGTTTGCCCCCCTGGATGCCGATACCCTGAAGCAGGTGGCACCAGAGTATCGCCCGGAACACGGGCGCTGGATTGGCATTGCCGCACGCAGCACCGTGTTCGTCTATAACCCGCAAAAAATCAGTGAATCTCAGCTGCCGCGCTCGCTGATGGATCTGGCAAAACCGGAGTGGAAAGGGCGCTGGGCGGCCTCTCCGTCAGGGGCAGATTTCCAGGCTATCGTTAGCGCGATGCTGGCGCTGAAAGGCGAGAAGGCCACCCTCGACTGGCTCAAAGCCATGAAAGCCAACTTTGTGGCCTATAAAGGCAACAGCACGGTGATGAAGGCGGTCAACGCCGGCCAGATTGATGGCGGCGTTATCTATCACTACTACCGCTTTGTCGATCAGGCTAAAACCGGCGAAAACAGCAAGAATACCGGGCTCTATTACTTCAAACATCAGGACCCGGGCGCATTCGTCAGCATTTCCGGCGGTGGCGTCCTGGCTTCCAGCAAGCATCCGCAGCAGGCTCAGGCCTTTATCAAGTGGATCACCGGCAAGCAGGGCCAGGAAGAGCTGCGCACCAATAACGCCTTTGAATATGCCGTTGGCGTCAATGCGGCCTCCAACCCGAAGCTGACGCCGCTGCGTGAGCTGGATGCGCCAAAAGTTGAGCCTTCTTCGCTGAACGGTAAAAAGGTTATCGATCTGATGACGCAGGCTGGCCTGCTGTAATCTCTGCTGAAGTGAAAAATTTATGTCTGGTCTGAGTCTTATACTCGGAAAAAAAGTTGGACGCCTGCCTGAGCGCAGGCGTCCTGCGTTTCCGATGGTGGCATTAGCCGTCCTGTTTTCATTACTTGCGCTGCTGCCGCCCGGTTTTGTCATCGCCGTCGGCATTGAAACCGGCTGGAAGACCATCAAGGCGCTGGTATTTCGCCCGCGGGTGGGGGAGTTGCTCAGCAACACGCTGTGGCTGACCGTGCTGACGATCCCGCTGTGCATTACGCTTGGGGTGATGGTGGCATGGCTGACGGAGCGTACGACGCTGGCGGGGCGCGGGGTATGGTCGGCGCTGGCCGTTGCGCCGCTGGCCATTCCGGCATTTGTCCAAAGCTATGCCTGGGTGAGCGCCGTGCCGTCGATGCACGGCCTCTCCTCCGGCGTCTTCCTCTCGGTCCTGGCCTACTACCCGTTTATCTATATGCCGGTTGCGGCGGTGCTCAAACGCCTCGATCCCACGCTTGAAGACGTGGCCGCATCGCTCGGGACGCCGCCATGGAAGGTTTTTTTCAGCGTGATACTACCCCAGCTGAAGCTGGCGATTTGCGGCGGGGCGCTGCTGGTGGCGCTCCATCTGCTGGCGGAGTACGGCCTGTACGTGATGATCCGCTTCGATACCTTTACCACCGCGATCTATGACCAGTTTCAGTCCACGTTCAGCGGTCCGGCCGCGAATATGCTGGCTGGCGTCCTCGCGCTATGCTGCCTGGCTATTTTACTGCTGGAAGGGGCAACGCGCGGTAAAGCTCGCTACGCGAGGATCGGTGCGGGAGCCGCGCGCGAGCAAAAGCGGCAGACGCTGAACGCGCCGGCCGCATTCGCCGCGCAGCTGCTGCTTTTTGCCCTGGTGCTGCTCGCCCTCGGCGTGCCGCTGATTGTGCTCTGCCGCTGGCTGTGGCTGGGGGGAGTGGCAAACTGGTCCCACGCCGATCTCTGGCTCTCGCTGCGCCAGACGCTGATGACCGGCGCCGCCGGCGCCCTGCTGACCACCGCCTGCGCTATCCCTATCGCGTGGCTGGGCGTTCGCTATCCGAACCGCGTGTTCCGCCTTCTGGAGGGGGTCAACTATATAACCAGCTCGCTGCCGGGTATCGTCACGGCGCTGGCGCTGGTGACGGTCACCATCCACTACGCGCGGCCGGTCTATCAAACGGAAGTCACGCTGTTTCTTGCCTATCTGCTGATGTTTATGCCCAGAGCGCTGATCAATCTGCGTGCCGGAATTGCCCAGGCGCCGGTCGAGCTGGAAAACGTTGCGCGCAGCCTGGGGCGAAGTCCTGCCCGGGCGCTCTGGAGCGTCACCATGCGCCTCGCGGCACCCGGTGCCGCCGCCGGGGCTGCGCTGGTCTTTCTCGGCGTAAGCAACGAGCTCACCGCCACGCTGCTGCTTTCACCGTTGGGCACCCGCACGCTGGCAACCGGCTTTTGGGCGCTCACCAGCGAGATTGACTACGTGGCCGCCGCGCCCTACGCGATGTTAATGATTCTGATCTCGCTGCCGCTGACCGGCATTCTTTATGTACAGTCGAAAAAAATTGCAGGTTTGTAATATGCTGGAACTCACCGCGCTCTCTAAATCTTTTGCCGATGCTCAGGTGCTGGATAACCTCAATCTGACGGTGGCTCCGGGCAGCCGTACGGCGATTGTCGGGCCTTCAGGCTCCGGAAAAACCACCTTGCTGCGCATTCTTGCCGGATTTGAAACCCCGGATACGGGGCGGATCGTGATGCAGGGGAAAACGCTCTACGGCGAGGGGATTTTTATTCCCGCTCACCAGCGTGGTATTGGCTTTGTACCGCAGGAGGGGGCGCTTTTCCCTCATCTTAGCGTGGCGGACAATATTGCCTGGGGGCTGGACGATACTCGCCAGGAGAAGCGGCGTAAGGTGGCGGCGCTGATGGAGATGGTTTCTCTCGACCAGCAGCTGGCGACCCACTGGCCGCACGAAATCTCTGGCGGCCAGCAGCAGCGCGTGGCCTTAGCCAGGGCGCTGGCGCAGCGTCCCTCGCTGATGCTGCTGGATGAGCCTTTCTCGGCCCTTGATACCGGGCTTCGCGCCGCCACCCGCAGAGCCACCGCCGATTTACTGGCGCAAAGCGGCGTGGCGTCAATCCTTGTGACCCACGATCAGAACGAAGCCCTCTCTTTCGCCAGCCAGGTGGCGGTGATGCGCCGGGGTCGTTTCACTCAGGTCGGCAGCCCCTTTGCGGTTTACTCGCAACCGGTCGATGAAGCGACCGCGCTCTTTCTTGGCGATGCGCTGGTGCTTCCTGCCCGACTCAGCGCCGGCCGCGCGGAGTGCATTATTGGCGAGGTGCTCACCGATAATGACCACGCCGCGGGGAGCGGCCGGATTATGCTGCGTCCGGAGCAGCTGATTGTCACCCTCTGTCAGGAGGATGAAAGCGCCATCACCATCGTTGACGTCGATTTTTGTGGACACCTCTCAACCCTAAGTCTGGCCGCGCCGGGGATGAGTGAACCGCTGATCCTCAAAACCGTTAGCCAGGCCGGCTGGACGACGGGGGCCAGGGTGCGTTTAGCGGTCGCCGGGAAAGCGCGGGTATTTATGCATTAAAATAGCGATACTTTTTTGTCGAGGATTGTTCTGCCCGTGCCGCCAAATGAGCGGGCAGAGCGCTGCATATCTGCGGCCAGATAATGATAACGCAATATTTTGCGGTGAGTATCCGCAGGCAGGCGCAGCGCGAGGCGCTGGCGGCGGAGTTAGACCCGCAGAGCCGCGAGACGTTTAACGCTCTCTTAGCGCAAAACCGTGGCAGATTAAGCGACCTGCTGAAAAACGAAAAATCAGGCCGGTGACGGCCAAAAAAAAGCCAGCCAAAAGCTGGCTGGCAAATACTCGGATAGTACTCAATTTTATAGTGGATGTTCAGAATGATCCCTGAGCACCGGTCTGGAAGCTGCGACAGGCAATATCCAGACAGCTGGTCAGGCTCGTCACGCTTATCGTGCGCCGGGAGAGATCGTCTCTTCCCCTCAGCCAGCAGCAGGCGTCTGGCGATGCCGGATTTGTCATACAAATATGATGGTATTTGATTCAGAAAGGAAATGAATAATTTTTATTAAAATTATTCGATTAGGGAATGATTGACCGACTTTTGATGGCTTGTTGATGGCGTTTAATTTTTGTCAGCGAGCAGGGCGCCAGCCTGCTCTACGGCAGCCTGGCGCCGGTGAAAAGCGACCCCGTTAGAGATCGATCAGCAGGTTGGGCGAACGGCTGCGGGAGCAGCAGAGCGCGATGCGCTGCTCGGCGGCGGCTTTCTCCGCCGGGGACTGCACCGTATCCCGGTGATCGACCACGCCCTCGATAACCGGCGTGAGGCAGGCGCCGCACATTCCCATCTCGCACGAGAGCGGGATCGCAACCCCCTGCTGCTGGAGCACCTGGGCAATGGTCAGGTGCGCCGGCACCGGCCACTGCGCGCCTGACGACGCCAGGGTGACGGTAAAGGTATCGGCCTCGCCGCGGGCGTCGGCGACCGGCGCGGTTGCCTGAAACGCTTCGCTGTGGATCTGCGCCTCCTGCCAACCCTTTTGTACCGCGACCTCGCGCGCGCAGGCCATAAAACCCTGGGGCCCACAGAGATACAGAAGCTCTCCGGCCCGCGCCCCGGCGAGCGTCGTGGCGAGGTGCTGACGCGGGCTTTGCCCCTCCTCAGAGCAGTAAAGGGCGCAGCTTCCCTGGCTGAAGCGCTGCGCCAGCTGGCGGACGAAGGCCGCGTTTTCGCGACGCTTGACGTAGTAGTGCAGCTCACAGGGCACGCCGTCCGCTTCGAGCTGCAGCAGCATCGCGTACAGCGGCGTAATGCCGATACCGGCGGCCAGCAGCACAACGCGCTCCGCGGGCTGCAGCATAAACAGGTTGCGCGGGGGAGAGATGCGCAGCGTCTGCCCCGGGCGCAGCGCCTCGTGGATATAGCGCGATCCGCCGCGCGATTTACGATCCCGGGCGACGCAGATCAGATAGCCCTCAGCGCCGGTGGTGGGGCCGGTCAGCGAGTACTGGCGCTGGGTCCCATCCGGCAGATGGAGATCGATATGCGCCCCTGGCCGCCACGCGGGCAGCGGCTCCCCGCGGCTGGATACCAGCCTGACGGCGAGGCTGGTATCGCCCTCGCGCCACATTCCGTCAACGACTACCTGCAGCTGTTCACTCATTTATGCCTCCGCCTATACGAGGAAAAAGTCGCCAAAGCCCATCTTCTGCAGCCCGCGACGATAGGCAATCGAGCTGCGGTCGGCGGGAATGTGCGCCTCAAGGGTTAAGTCCAGCGGCAGTCTCTCCGGACGCTGGGTTTCGACCATCAGCCGGTCCTCCTCGAAGACGCGCAGATTGAACGCGTGCACGTCCGCGACCGGCACGTGGAGATCGAAGTTGCGCGCAATCGGGGCGAACATGCGGGTGACGCGCGACGATACCGGCGAAGCGGCGTTCATAATCACCAGCCGGGCTTCGCCGGGGAAGTGGATGGTTAGCGTCGCGGTGAAGGGCAGGTGCATCTCGAAATGGCGCAGCCACTGAAACCCTTCCGGCGCGCGGAAACCGGCGCTGGCCGGATAGTTGCCGACCGAGCTCCAGTAGTCGGCAATAAAGCCGAAGGGCGTCTCCTGCGGGCTGTAGGCCGGCACTTCCTGATTCTCCGGGTCGGCGAAGGTATCGGTATGGATCCACGCGAAATGGGCCACGTCGAGAAACCCCTCCACCTGGCGGCCGGCGAAGCCGTTGACTTCAAACGCCGGGCAGTTGATTTGCTGAAACCCCTCATCGTGCCAGTGCGGCATGGTGGGCAGCGGCATCGGGTTCTCCGGGTCGAAGGCCATGCACACCCAGATCAGCCCAAAGCGCTCCTCCACCGCGTAGTGGGTCAGGTGGAGCCTGGCCGGCACCGGCTGGTCGGGGCTGGAGGGGATCCGGTTGCAGCGCCCCTCTTCGCCGAAGCGCAGGCCGTGATAGGGGCAAATAATCCCTTCGTCGTCGTGCGAGCCGAGGGTCAGCGGGACGCCGCGATGGGGGCAGACGTCGCGGGCCGCCACCACCGAACCTTTAATCCGGTAGAGAACCAGCGGTTCGTCCAGCAGGGTTGCCTTCAGCGGAGCGCCGCCGACGTCCTCGGCGCGGGCGACCGGGTGCCAGCATTTCGCCAGCCGGAGCCAGTCGTCCGGCTCGAAGGTGCAGCGGGCCGGTGGGGTGGGGTGGGTTCTGTTCATCATATTCCTTCCTGCTCACGGAAAAGCATTTGTTTAATTGTTGTGAGTTTATTGTTGTCATATTAGGGTGTTGACATCCATCGCCATTAATTCACTAACCCGTTGCAAAAAAGAGTACAGGGGGGATATGAGTCCGTTTTCGCGTTTCGCTATCTATTTCGCCGCGGTGGCCCGCTGCGGCAGCCTGCGCCGGGCGGCTGAAAAGCTGCATATCTCGGCCTCGGCGATAAACCGCCAGATCCTGCAGGCCGAAGAGGAGTTCGGCACGCCGCTGTTTGAACGGCTGCCGGAGGGGCTGCGCATGACCACCGCCGGAGAGCTGCTCTATGACAACCTGCTGCGCTGGCAAAAGGAGTTTCAGCTGACCCGCCAGCAGTTTGACGAGCTGCAGGGGCTAAAGCGCGGCAGCGTCAGCATCGGCATGGTGCAGGCGCTGGCGGAGGGCAGCTTTGCCGCGGCGCTGGCCGATATCATTACCGGGTGGCAGTGGCTGGAGCTCAATCTGCGGGTGGCGGATAGCCACGCGGTGAGCGAAAAGGTTCGCCAGGCTGATGTCGATTTTGGTCTGATCCTCGACCCGGAGGGCCAGGCGGGGCTCAGCGTGCTGGCGTTCGTTGAGCTGGAGATGGGGGTGGTGATGCGCCCGGACTGTGCGCTCGCGCAGGCTGCGGCGCTGTCGTTAGGCGACCTTAGCCACCTGCGGCATATCGTTCCCGGCGCGCCGCTTATCGTGCACGACCGGGTGGCGATGCTCTATCGGCACTACGACTTTTCCCCGGCAAACAGCATCAGCTGCAATGATATTCGGCTGATTAAATCGCTGGTCCTCAAAGGCAGCGGCGTCACGATCCTGAGCCTGCTGGACGTGCTGGATGAAGTCAACAGCGGGCAGCTGGCGTTTATCCCTTTGCGCAACAAGCTGCTGCGCCCGCTGACCCTGGCGCTGTGCACCGCGCCATCGCGCCAGCTCTCTCGTCCGGCGCAGATGGCGATTCAGAAGCTGACGGCGGTGATGGAGGCGATGCGGGCCGTCGGCGAAAACCGGGAGCCGCGGCCCTGAAGGCGGCTAGCCGAGCGGGCCGCCCTGTATCGTCTCGCACAGGCCGTTGATGATCCGCTCGCCGCTCTCCTCTGCAAGCTCCCGATACCAGGCCTCGGTGAGCGCCATCTCCTTGCCGTGGGTGATATCGCAGCGCTTGCGCGCTTTGAGGATCAGGTCACGAACCCGCTCGCAGCGCCGGGCTTCGTACTGGCGCAGCGCGGCGGCGATATCCCCGCCGTCGCGGAACGTCTCCCCCAGCACCACCGCGTCTTCCAGCGCCGCGCAGCCGCCCTGGCCGATATCCGGGGTGGTGCTGTGTCCGGCATCTCCCAGCAGCGCCACCCTGCCGCGTACCAGGCGGTCGAAGGGCTCAATATCGTGAATTTCGATTCGGTTGGTGGTGGCCGGATCGAGGCGGGCGATCAGCTCCTGCACCGGCGCTGCCCAGCCGCTGAAGTAGCGGCTAAGATCCGCCCTCAGGGTGCTACGATCTTCCGCCAGCCCGGCCGGGAGAGGGACATCAAAGAAAAAATAGAAGCGCCCGTTGGCGACCGGCATCAGCGAGACGCGCTTGCCCTCGCCGACAAAGGTGGTCCACTGATCGGCGGGGGCGATGGCCTCATCAATCTCCACCAGCCCGTTCCAGTTAACGTAGCCCGCGTAGCGTCGTTCGGGGGTAAAACCGAGCACGTACGGGCGCAGGGCAGAGTGGCTGCCGTCGGCGGCGATCAGCATATCGCCGCGGGCGGTGGTTCCGTCGCTAAACCATGCCGTCACGCCGTCATCGTCCTCCTCCACGCGGGTGGCCCGCTTACCGAACCGTACCGCGTCGCGGCCCCAGAAGTTCAGCATCTCGCCCTGCAGCTCGCTGCGCGAGACCGGGCAGGGGCGGCCGCCAGTGCGTTCGACCAGCGGCGCAAGGCTAAAGCGGGTCAGGGTTTTGCCATGCCGGTGATCCTGATAGGCCATATAGCGCAGCGGCCCGCCGTAGGTCTCGGTGATGTCACCCATGCCCAGCAGGTTCATGCACTTCACCCCGTTGGGCCAGATTGAGATGGCGGCGCCAACCGGCTTAATCTCCTGCACCGCTTCAAACACCTCACAGCTAATTCCGGCTGCTTTAAGCGCGACCGCCGCGCTCAGGCCGCCGATACCGGCACCCATCACTAATGCTTTCATTATCTTCTCCTGTGGCATGTGTTGTGAAGAACCGAGCAATTTGCGTACCAGCTTGCCGACAGGCGCCACGAGGCGGCTGCCGGAGGCGTCGGCGGAGGTTATGCGCTAAAGTGGTGCGTTATCGGGCAATAATTGCCTTTTATTGCATCAAAAATTTTAAACCGGGCGCTTGCGAATCGACCGTTTCACCCGCCCGCGGCATCCGGACCCGCACGGAGGGAATGTGGCCTGCTTTGTGCAAGCCGCTCTGTGCAATCCTGCGCTAATGCTATTAACAACGAGCCGTATGGGCCGTTTGGTATAAGGAGCAACAACATGTCCGAAGTGGCCGCGACGATCGCGATTGAGGACTTTAACCGGCTGGACGACGAGGCGGCCCGTGGCCTGCTGCAGCCCTGCGTGGCGATCCCCGCCTGGGCGACGGCGCTGGTGCAGGGCCGTCCTTACCCCGACCGCACCGCGCTGCTGGCCGCCGCGAAGGAGGCCGCGCAGCGCTGGGGAGAAGCCGAGCTGGATCGGGCGCTGAGCGCCCATCCGCGCATTGGTGAAAAGCTGCCCGAAGAGAGGCCGCACGCCGCGCTGTCGCGGCACGAGCAGGGGGCCATCAACGATGAAGATGCGTCTCTTGCCCGGGCGCTGAAAGAGGGCAACGCCCGCTACGAAGCCCGCTTCGGGCGGGTCTTCCTGATCCGCGCCAAAGGCCGCAGCGGGGAAGAGATCCTGCAGGCGCTGACGCAGCGGCTGAACCACGACGAGGCGGAAGAGACGCGGGTGGCGCTGGCGCAGCTGCGCGAAATTACCTTATTAAGATTGACGGGAGTCATAGGCGAATGAATACGTTGAGTACCCATATTCTCGATATCTCCAGCGGCAGGCCCGCGCAGGGCGTGGCGGTGAACCTGCTGCTGGGCGGGCAAACGATCGCCAGCGGTCTGACCGATGAGCAGGGCCGCATTGCGCTGCTGGCGCCCGGTATGCTGAGCGCCGGGCGCTATCGGCTGGTGGCGGAGATCGGCGACTGGTTTTCGCGCGACGGGCGGGAAACGCTCTACCTCAGCGCGCAGATCGATTTTGCGATCGCCGAGGACGCCGATGAGCACTTCCACCTGCCGTTTTTGATTGCCCCCGGCGGCTGGTCGACCTATCGGGGGAGCTAATGTTGCGTTCTGGCCCGGCGGGGGCGTCAGCCCTGCTGGTGCCAGACGCGCTCGCCGTTGACCCAGGTCTCGCTGATATTGCGCTCGTCGCCGAGGGTCATCAGCACAAACAGCTGCTCGTAGATATCTTTGCAGCGTCCGATGCGCAGCCGCTGTAAAGGGGTGGCGGCCGGGTCGATAACCACGAAGTCGGCCTCTTTTCCCGGTTCGAAATTGCCAATTTTATCGTCAAGGCGCAGGGCGTGCGCGCCGCCGAGCGTGGCGTGGTAAAAGGCCTCGCAGGCGGGCAGGCGATAGCTCTGAAGCTGGGCAACTTTATAGGCTTCCCCCAGCGTGCGCAGCATGCTGAAGGTGGTTCCCGCCCCCACGTCGGTGCCGATGCCGATCCGCACCCGCTGCTGCCAGCTGGCGGGCAGGCGAAACAGGCCGCTGCCGAGGAACAGGTTCGAGGTCGGGCAGAAGGCCAGCGCGGAGCCGGTTTCGTGCAGGCAGCGCCACTCGGCGTCGGCGAGGTGAATGCCGTGCGCAAATACGCTGCGCTCGCCGGTCAGCCGGTAGTGGTGATAGACGTCGAGATAGTGCTCATGCTCCGGCCACAGGCTTTTCACCCACGCGACCTCGCTGAGATTTTCGCTCAGATGGGTGTGCAGCCAGGTATCCGGAAACTCCTCCCGCAGTTGCTGAATGGCCGACAGCAGCTCCGGCGTCGAGGTGGGGGCAAAGCGCGGGGTAATGGCGTAGCCCAGGCGCCCGCGGTGGTGCCAGCGCTGGATCAGCTCGCGGGTTTGCCGATAGCTTTGTTCCGCCGTTTCCGTCAGGTATTCCGGCGCGTGGCGGTCCATCATCACCTTCCCGGCGAGAATGCGCATATTCAGGCGCAGCGCTTCGCTAAACAGCGCATCGACGGACTCGGGGTGCAGAGTGCAGAACACCAGCGCGGTGGTGGTGCCGTGGCTGAGCAGCTGGTTGACAAAAAAGCGGGCGATCTCCGTGGCGTAGGCCTCGTCCGCGAACTGGCTTTCAACCGGGAAGGTGTAGGTGGTTAACCACTCCAGCAGCTGTTCGCCGTAGGCGCCAATCATCTCCGTTTGCGGATAGTGGACGTGGGCGTCGATAAAGCCCGGCAGCAGCAGTCTGCCGCGCAGGTCAGTGTATCCCTTGTGCGGATGGAGAAACTGCTCCCCCTCCTGCCACGGCAGCAGCGTCTGGATCGTGCCGTTCTCAATAAACAGCAGGCCGTCGGCAAGGTAGCGCGCGTGGCGGGCGATATCGTCGGCGCCGTCGGCGACCCGGGCGATATCAAAAAATGCTCCGCGAATTGCAGCATCGTACGACTTGATGGTTTCCGCCATGTTGGCTCCCTGTTGAATCGCGCATTGAGCAAGATCTAAAGCAATATTAATGCCAGCCGTCGCGGTTGAGGAATACGCCGCGCCGGAGGGCGCGGCCAGAGAGGGGAAACTACTCTTTCTGCGCCACGGCGCGGGCGCCGTAGCGCGCGGTGGCGGAGACGGCGACGCGATCGTCGCGGGCAATCCAGCGGTAGGCGGCGCCGCTCAGGAAGACGCCGATAAACCAGCTAAAGTTGGCGACCTCATGCAGGGCGGGGATAAAGCTGATAACCAGACCGATAGCCACGGAGGGCACCAGTGCGGCGATGGCCTTCGGGTTAAAGCCGTTGCGATACCAGTATTGTCCTTTCGGCGTATCGTCAAACAGATCGTCCACCGAGATTTTCCCGCGCTTAATCAGGTAGAAGTCGACCAGCAGAATGCCGAACAGCGGGCCGATAAACGCCCCCAGCACGTCGAGGGTGTAGTGGATAAGCTCCGGGGAGTTAAACAGGTTCCACGGGGTGAGCAGGATTGAACCCACCGCGGCGATCATCCCGCCGGTACGGAAGCTGATTTTCTGCGGCGAGCAGTTGGAGAAGTCGAAGGCCGGGGAGACGAAGTTGGCGACAATGTTGATCCCGATGGTCGCGGTGATCATCGTCAGCAGGCCGATGGCCACCGCCAGGTCGTTGCCTACGCGGCTTACGGTTTCAATCGGGTCGGTTATCATCCGGCCGAACAGCGACTGCGTCCCGGAGACAATCACCACGGTAACGATAGAGAACAGCAGGAAGTTGAACGGCAGCCCCCAGCGGTTGCCGCGGCGGATTTCACCCATGCTTTTGCCATAGCGCGAGAAGTCGCCAAAGTTAAGCAGCGGGCCGGAGAAGTAGGAGACCACCAGCGCGGTCGCGGTGATCATCTGCCAGGTTTGCTCCCCGGCGCTCAGCGACTTGCTGGCGAGGGTAAAGGAGATCCCGTCGAAGCCGGTCTTGTATACAATCCAGCCCGCCAGCGCCAGCATCACCACGTAAACCGCCGGACCGGCGATATCAATGAAGCGCTTGATGGCGCTCATCCCGTGCCAGAACACCATCGCCTGCAGCAGCCACATGGTGGCGAAGCACAGCCAGCCAAGATGCGACAGCCCGAGGAAGCTGCTCGCGGTGAGCGTCGCCAGCGACGGCCAGAACTTTAGCATCACCAGCATCAGCGCATTGGCGGCCAGATAGGTCTGGATCCCGTACCAGGCAAAGGCGATAAGCCCGCGGATCACCGCCGGAATATTGGCGCCGAAGACGCCAAACGCCTGGCGGCAGATCACCGCATAGGGCACGCCCGCCATCTGGCTCGGCCGGGCCACCAGGTTGGCACACAGCTGGACAATACAGATGCCGACCAGCAGGCACAGCAGCACCTGCCAGCTGGCTAAGCCGAGGGTAAAGAAACTCGCCGCCACGACGTAGCCCCCCATGCTATGCACGTCCGACATCCAGAAGGAAAAGATGTTGTACCAGCTCCAGTTCTGGTCGCGCGTCGGCGCCAGATCCTCGTTGCACAGCCGTGGACTGTAGCCGGCGCTGGAGCCCGTGGCCTTAACCTGATGCGTATTTTGTGAATGTGGCATGAAACCTGCTCCTCTTGATGAAACCCCTGAATATGGATTGCTGAGGCTGTTGCAGGAATTAGGCCAAAATAGTTAATCTTGTATGCAATATTTAATTTTTATGTATACAGTTTGATGTCGAAACGTGAATACGGAGCCGGTTAATGAGTCACGAAAATCGTCTGCACGCCGCGCCAGGCCTGCAGGACAAGGATGAAGCCATCTATCAGGCGCTGATGACCGCCATCGTTGAACACCAGCTGCCGCCGGGCAGCAAGCTGCCGGAAGAGGCGCTGGCGGAGGTCTTTGGCGTCAGCCGCACGGGGATCCGCAAGGTGCTGCAGCGACTCGCCGCTGTGCAAATGGTCACTCTGACGCCCAAGCGTGGTGCACAGGTTGCCAGCCCCACGGAAGAAGAGGCGCGGGAGATCTTCCGCACCCGAGAGCTGCTGGAGGTCGCCAATCTGCCCGACGTGCTGGCCCGCTGTCAGCCGCCGCATCTGGCGGCGCTGGAGGCGATTATTCGCCAGGAGCAGCAGGCGCATGAGGCCTGCAACGGCCCGGCAGCGATCCGCTACTCCGCCGAATTTCATATTCAGCTGCAGGCGATCTCCGCCAACCAGGTGCTTACCGAGATGGTCACCCGCCTGAGCCAGCGCTCGTCATTAGCCGTTGCGGCATGGGGATCGCCGTGGCGACAGGGCTGCCGCTGCGACGATCACGGGCAGCTGATCGGGCTGCTGCGCGCCGGGGAGCTGCAGCCGCTGAGCGCGGCGCTGACCCACCACTTTGCCCATATCGTTGCCAGCCTGCGCTTTGACACCGCGGGCGTTTCCCTGCCCGATTTCGCCCGGCTGTTTGCCGGCTACAAGGAGTCGTAATGTCCTCTGTTTGTATACAAGTGATTAATCCCAACACCAGCCGCGCCATGACCGAGACCATCGGCGCCGCCGCGCGGGCGGCGGCCGCGCCGGGGACCGAGATTGTGGCGGTCTGCCCGACGGAGGGCGTGCCCTCCATCGAAGGGCACTTCGATGAAGCCATCGCCGCGGTCGGGGTGCTCGAACAAATTAAGGCCGGGCGCCAGCAGGGGGTCTCGGGTCACGTGATCGCCTGCTTTGGCGATCCGGGGCTGCTGGCGGCGCGGGAGCTGGCGCAGGGGCCGGTGGTTGGCATCGCCGAGGCGGCGATGCATATGGCCACCCTGGTCGCCACCCGCTTTTCCATTGTCACCACGCTGCCGCGCACGCTGATTATCGCCCGCCACCTGCTGCACCAGTATGGCTTCTACCACCACTGCGCCGGGCTGCACGCTATCGATCTGCCGGTGCTGGCGCTGGAGGACGGCAGCGGTCGGGCGCAGGAGCAGGTACGTCAGCGCTGCATTCAGGCGCTGAAGGAGGACGGCTGCGGGGCGATTGTGCTGGGCTGCGGCGGGATGGCGACGCTGGCGCAGGAGCTCACTCGCGAGCTGCATGTACCGGTCATCGACGGCGTCAGCGCGGCGGTAAAAATGGTCGAGTCGCTGGTGGCGCTCGGCCTGTCGACCAGCAAGCAGGGCGACCTGGCTTTCCCGGAAGCAAAAAATTTAGGCGGCAGGTTTCAGTCATTTAACTGATGGTGATGAATAAAGAGGTGGGAGATGGATCAGCAGTCAGCGCTTTTTAATCAGGATTATCCTCGCGATCTGCGCGGCTATGCCGGCCAGACGCCGCGCGCGCCGTGGCCGCAGAATGCGCGTATCGCCGTACAGTTTGTTTTAAATTATGAAGAGGGGGCGGAAAACCACGTCCTGCACGGCGACGCGGGCTCCGAGCAGTTTCTCTCCGACATTATCGGTGCGGCCAGCTACCCTGACCGACATATGTCGATGGACTCGCTGTATGAGTACGGCAGCCGCGCCGGGTTCTGGCGCATTCACCGCGAGTTCAGCCAGCGCGGGCTGCCGCTGACCGTGTTCGGCGTGGCGATGGCGCTGGCGCGGCATCCCGATATCGTGGCGGCGATCAAAGAGGCCAACTACGACGTGGTCAGCCACGGCTGGCGCTGGATCCACTATCAGCATATGGATATCGAGACCGAGCGCGCGCATCTGCAGCAGGCGGTGCAGGTGTTAACCGATCTCTTCGGCAGGCCGCCCACCGGCTGGTACACCGGGCGCGACAGCCCCAACACTCGCCGGCTGGTGGTCGAGCACGGCGGCTTTGATTACGACAGCGACTACTACGGCGACGATCTGCCGTTTTGGGTCGAGGTGCCGTGCGGCGACGGTTCGCGTAAGCCGCATCTGATCGTGCCCTATACCCTCGATACCAACGACATGCGTTTTGCCACCGCGCAGGGGTTCAATACCGCGGAGCAGTTTTATACCTACCTCAAAGATAGCTTTGACGTGCTGTATGAAGAGGGGCGCGAGGCGCCGAAGATGATGTCTGTCGGCATGCACTGCCGCCTGCTGGGCCGGCCGGGGCGCTTTCGGGCCCTGCAGCGCTTCCTTGATTACGTCCAGCAGCATGAGCAGGTGTGGGTCTGCACCCGTCAGCAGATTGCCGACCGCTGGCGGGAAACCTATCCGTTTCGTCGCTAGCCGATAGCCGGGCCGGAGTTCGCTCCGGCCCGGCTACGGCTGCCGCGTTCATTAGCTCATCAGGCTCACCTGGGCGGCGACAATGCGCCAGCCGAAGGGAAAACGTACCCAGGTCTGCTGCTGGCGGCCCACGCGATCGCTGCCCTCACGGGTGAACTCGGTGCTGCAGACAGCGTAATCCTCGCCGAAGCTGACGATCACCGTGTGGCGCAGCTCGCGCTGGAGTCCGGCCGCCGGACGGGCGGCGCGGAAAGCGCGGATCTCGTCGGCACCGTAGAGATTCTCCCCGGCGCCGAGGCGCACCGTGCGCTTATCCTCCCAGAACAGCTCGTCGAGCACCGCGACGTTGTTGCTGACCAGCGCCTCTTCATAGCGATAAAAGGCGGCCGTGACCTCGGCCAGAACGCGAGGCCGGTTAATATTGTCCTGATCGATCATGCTATTACCTCCGCAAGGCTGGCATCGGTCAGCCCCATCTCTTCCAGTACGCGCGCCGCCCGCAGGCAGGCCTGTTCATTAAACGGGGCCGCGATCAGCTGCAGGCCAATCGGCCGCCCGGCGGCGCTGCGCAGCGGCACCGTGGTGACCGGCAGGCCCACGAAGGAGATGGGCTGGGTGAGCATCCCCATGCTGGCGCGAACCGGCAGCTGCTGGCCGTTGATCTCCATGGTCTGCTCGCCAATGAGCGTGGCGCTGCACGGCGTTGCCGGCGCGATCAGAATATCGGCGTGGGCAAACAGCGCCTGGAACGCCCGCTGGGCGTGGCGGCGAAAGCGCTGGGCCTGAATATACCAGCTGGCCGGGACCATCGCCCCGGCCAGCAGCCGCTCCCGGGAGTGGGGCTCGAAGCGCTCCGGCTCGCGGCGCAGGGCGGGCAGGTAGTGGTTGCCGCCTTCGGAGGCGCTGATGATAAACGCCGCCGAGCGGGAGAGCTCGGCTTCGGGGAACTGCAGCTCCTCGCGGGCGTCGAGCGCCTGCGCTACCTGGGCGACGGCGGCGCGGGCGTCGTCATCGCACCAGCGGCTAAAATAGCCGCCGAGTACCGCGCAGCGCAGGCCTTCGAGACCGCGCGGCAGCAGGTTGCTGGTGCGCTCGCTGGCCTTATCGGCCTGGAAACCGTCGCCGGGATCGCGCCCCTGCAGCGCATCGTAGACCGCGGCGAGGTCGCCGACGCTGCGGGCGAGGGGGCCGATGTGGTCGAGGCTGGCAACAAACGGATGGCTGCCGGATCGCGACAGGCGGCCAAAGGTCGGCTTGAGGCCAAAAATACCGCATAAGGAGGCCGGCACGCGGATGGAACCGTTGGTATCGCTGCCCAGCGCGAACTGCACCAGCCCGGCCGCTACCGCCGCCGCCGAACCGCCGGACGAGCCGCCGGCGATGCGCGCCAGGTCGTGCGGGTTACGCGTCGCGCCGTAGTGGCTATTTTCGGTGGTAAAGCCGTAGGCGTAGGCGTCCATATTCAGCATCCCTGACAGCAGCCCGCCTGCGGCGTGGAGCTGGCGCACCGCCCAGCCGTCGGCCGTGGCGGGGGCGCGTTCGCTAAACAGCCGGGCGCCGGCGAGGGTGGTCTGTCCGTAAACATCGAACAGATTCTTTACCGCGTAGGGGACTCCGGCCAGCGGCGGCAGCGGCTGCTTGCCCCGGCGCAGGGTATCAATGCTGTCCGCTTCGGCCAGCATTCGCGCTTCCGTCACCGTGGTCCAGGCGTTGATGTGCGGGTTGACCCGCGCAATGTCGTCCAGAGTCCGGCGGGCGATCTCCCGGGCGCTGAGCTCCCCGGTCTGCAGGGCGCGCTGGATCTCGCTAATCGTCATTTGGCTAAGCGTCATGCTTTATACACTCCGGCGATTTCCAGGCGTTCGTCGAGGGGGAAGGCCATCAGCGGTTCGGCCATGGCGGCGATGCGGCTGAACTGCAGCTGAAGTTCGGCGCGGCGGGTTTCATCCAGCTCCAGGCCGAGGATCTGCTCCATTTGTGCCAGGTACGTGCTCCAGTCGAGCGTCACTTTTTGCATGCTGAACTCCTAATAACCGGCGGCTGAGCCGTTGCTGCGCGGATCGGATGCCCCTTCGAAGAGGCCATTTGGATGACGGACGATGGCGCCGGCGTGGCCCATGGCCTCGCTGAAATCGTCCAGCACTTCGACCTCATGACCCAGCGCCCGCAGGCGGGCGATGCTCTGCGGCGTAAAGCGGCCCTCCAACTTCAGCGAGTCGGAGGTTTGTCCCCAGGTGCGGCCCAGCAGCCAGCGCGGCCGGGAGATGCTCTCCTGCAGCGGCACGCCCTGCAGGATGTAGCGGGTAAAGAGGGCGGCCTGAGTCTGCGGCTGGCCGTCGCCGCCCATCGAGCCGTACACCATCACCCGGCCGTCGCTGAGGCGGGCCGCCGCCGGATTAAGGGTATGGAACGGCTGCTTGCCGGGGGCCAGCGCCAGAAGATGCTGCGGATCGAGGCTGAACGAGGCGCCGCGGTTCTGCCAGACAATCCCGCTCTCCGGCAGCACCACGCCGCTGCCGAACTCGTGGTAGATACTCTGAATAAAGGAGACCGCCAGCCCGCTGTCGTCCATGACCCCCATCCATACGGTATCGCCGGGACCTTTGCCGGCGCCCCACGGGGCGGCCTGCTGGTCGCTGACCTGCTCAGCCAGCGCCTGCAGCGCCGCCGGTTCCAGCAGGCTCTGAATATCGACATCGAGGTGGCGCGGGTCGGTGATATGGGCGTCGCGCAGGCTAAAGGCCAGCTTGGTGGCCTCAACGATGCGGTGGACGGTCATCGCCTCGTCGGCCTCGGCCATCGCCAGGCGATCGGTAATGCCGAGAATGGCCAGCGATACCAGCCCCTGGGTCGGCGGCGCGAGGTTCCACAGCTCGCCGTTCTGATGGGTCAGTTTTAGCGGCGCAGGGCGGCGGGCGCGGTGCTGGCGGAGATCGTCGAGGGTGACGGGCAGTCCGTACTGCGCCATGCCCGCGGCCAGGGTTTCAGCCAGCGGGCCGCGATAGAAGCTGTCCAGCCCCTCGTCGACCAGCCGCCTGAGGGTGTTGGCCAGCGCGGGCTGGCGAAAGCGGCTGCCGGCAACCGGCGGCTGGCCGTCGACCAGAAAGGTTTCGGCAAATCCCGGCAGCGAGCGGAGCTCGGCAAACTTGCCGGCGGTGGCGCTGGCCTGGGATGCGGTGACCGGGATCCCGTCGCTGGCGTAGCCGATAGCGTCTTCCAGCAGACGCGCCAGCGGCAGCGCCTTGCCGCTCAGGGAGTGCGATACCCGGAGCGCTTCGTCCCAGCCGCTGACGGTCCCGGCGACGGTCAGCGCGGCGCGCGGGCCGCGGTGCGGGATCTGCCTGAGGTCGGAATAGGCCTCCGGCGTCGCCCCCGAGCCCGCCGCGCCGCTGGCGTCTATTGCTATCGGCTCCCCTTGGGGAGGGACGATGAGCCAGAAGCCGTCGCCGCCGAGCCCGTTCATATGCGGATAAACCACGGCGATGGTGGCCGCCGCGGCGACCATTGCTTCGATTGCGCTTCCGCCTTCGCGCAGTACGGCAAGCGCGCTTTGGCTGGCCAGGTGATGGGGGGCGACCGCCATCCCGCGGGTGGATACATGACTGTGCATTCGTTGTCCTCGTGACGCGATGTATTCTCTCAGGGTGCAAAAGCCGTTCCACTTCTGAACCCAAAGTTTCATTCCCTGCCGCCGGCGCTTTTTGCCGGAGTGGCACGCATCGTGAAAGGAGAGATATTCAAGGTCATACGCGCCGCGGATCGGGTATTAACGGCGACAACAGCGCGAGACGCAGCGCCAGCGCATAGGCAACGCGGAATATGACGGGTATAGTGCGATGAAACAAAAGTTACAGGGGCCTTATGCAACAGCTTGATGAACGACTCAAAGGGCAGTACGCCTCCCTGTCGCCCCAGGAGCAGCGGGTGGCGGATTTTATTTTCGATCACTTTGATGACCTGATTAGCTACAACAGCGCCGAGCTGGCGCAGCTGAGCGGGGTGTCGAAAGCGACGGTGAGCCGCCTGTTCAAGCGGCTGGGGTACGAGAAGTATAAGGATATGCGCGACGAGCTGCGCACCCTGCGCCAGAGCGGGATGCCGCTGACCGATAACCGCGACGCGGTGCAGGGAAACACGCTGCTGGCGCGCCATTATAAGCAGGAGATGGCCAACCTGACCCAGTGGGTCAACGCCCTCGACGCGCGCCAGTTTGCCGAAGCGATTAACGCGATGGTGAGCGCCGAACGGGTGGTCATCGTCGGCATGCGCAACGCCTATCCGGCGGCGCTGCACCTGCGCCAGCAGCTGCTGCAGGCGCGCGGTCAGGTGCAGGTGCTGCCCCAGCCGGGGCAGAGCCTGAGCGAGGAGCTGGTGGACCTGTCGGCCAGTGACGTGGTGGTGGTGATGGCCTTTCGCCGCCGCCCGCGCCTTATTCGGCCGCTGCTGCAGCAGCTCCAGGCCAGCGGCGTGCCGGTGCTGCTGATGTGCGAGCCGCAGGCGCACGGCCTGTTCCCGCTGGCGCGCTGGCAGCTCTGCGCGCCGCTCGATAGCGTCTCGGCCTACGATAGCTACGGCTCGGTCAACAGCCTGATCAACCTGCTGGCCAACGCTTTTCTGCATGAGATCCTCGATAAGGGCCGCCCGCGGATTCACGATATCGCCACCCTTTATCAGCAGCTGGACGAGCTCGAACAGCGATAATGGGGCGTCAGTCTGGTGCTTTGCATTATTTTAGTGCGGATTTCCAGCGGTGAGAGAAGGCGATATTGCCGCGCATTCTCTCTCTCTTCCTTGTTTCATCACTCTTTTATGGCATCTTCCGCCTCGGCAGCGGCGCGGCGTATATCTGGCACATTAGTTGCAGAAGTTTATTTAAAGAATCTTTTGTTTCATACTAACGTAACGGGTAAACATCATGAAAAAACTGTTGATCGCACTGGCCGGGGCCGCCTGTCTGTTTACGCAAATGAGCGCGGCCAGAGCCGACCAGCTGCAGGATATCGAAAAGCGCGGCGTTATCCGTATCGCGGTGCCGCAGGATTTCCCGCCGTTTGGCTCGGTGGGCACCGATCTCCAGCCCCAGGGCTATGACATCGATATGGCGCGCTACCTGGCAAAGCAGATGAAGCTGAAGCTGCAGCTGGTGCCGGTAACCAGCGCCAACCGGGTGCCCTATCTGCAGACCGATAAGGTTGATCTGGTGATCTCCAGCCTCGGCAAGAATGCGGAGCGCGAGAAGGTGATTGCGTTCAGCCGCGCCTACGCGCCGTTCTTCCTCGGCGTTTTCGGGCCGAAGGGGGCCGAGCTGAAGGATGCGGCGGCGCTGAGTGGCAAAACCGTCGGCGTCACCCGCGGGGCGGTGGAGGACATGGTGCTGAGCGAGCTGGCGCCGAAAGAGGCGCAGATCAAGCGCTACGAGGATAACAACACCACGCTGTCAGCCTACCTCTCGGGGCAGGTGCAGTACCTGGCGACCGGCAACCTCGTGGTGGCGGCTATCTCCCGGCAAAATGCGCAGAAGGCGCCGGTACCGAGCTTTATGCTGAAAGATTCGCCGTGCTTTATCGGCCTGAAAAAGAACGAGCCGGCGCTGAAGGAGAAGGTGGACGCGCTGATTGAGCAGGGCGTTAAGGACGGCACGCTCAACGCGCTGTCGCAGCAGTGGCTGAAAGCGCCGCTGCCCGCAGGCTTTGGCGCATAAGGCCCCGGCATGACGGAGCAACTTCATTTTTCTGAGCTCTGGCCACACTGGCCAGAGTTGCTGGCGGGGCTGTGGGTCACCGTGCAGCTGACGGTGCTGGCGACGGCGGGCGGCCTGGCGATAGGCATTTTCGGTGCCGCCATTCGCAGCGGGCGGGCGACGTGGTTCAGCCGCATCTGGGGCGGCTACGTGGAGCTGATACGCAATACGCCGTTCGTAGTGCAGCTGTTTTTTATCGTCTTTGGCCTGCCCAACCTGGGCTTAAAGATGACCGCCGGTGAAGCCGCGCTGCTGGCGATGGTGATCAACCTCGGGGCCTACAGTACCGAGATCGTGCGCGCCGGGATTCAGGTGACCCCCAAGGGACAGTGGGAGGCCGGGCGCGTGCTGGGGCTGAGCCGCACGCAGACCTTTATCCAGGTGGTTCTGCCGCCGGCGCTGCAGCGGATTTATCCGGCGCTGGTGAGCCAGTGCATCATCGTGATGCTGGGATCGTCGGTGGTTTCGCAGGTTTCCTATGAGGAGCTGACCTTCGCGGCGAACCTGATCCAGTCGCGAACCTTCCTCAGCTTTGAGGTCTATCTGGTCACCACGGGGATCTACCTGGTGCTGTCGATAACAATGCGCCAGCTGCTGATGGCAGCAGGGCGAAAATGGCTGGGAGTACGGGCATGATGGTCACCTTTACCGACTGGGACATTATCCGCAATCTGCTGCTGGCCGGGCGCTGGACGGTGCTGCTGTCGCTGGTGGCGTTTCTCGGCGGCGCGCTGGTGACGCTCCCGCTGCTGCTGCTGCGCCTCACCGGCGGCCGCCAGGTCAGGCGGCTGATCCGCGGCTACGTTGAGCTGTTCCAGGGAACGCCGCTATTAATGCAGCTGTTCCTCGCCTTCTTCGGCGTGGCGCTGTTCGGCATCGACGTCTCGCCGTGGACCGCCGCGTCGATGGCGCTGACCTTCTACACCAGCGCCTTTTTACTCGATATCTGGTTCGGCAGCATCCGCGCGCTGCCGAAAGGGCAGTGGGAGGCCTCGCGCTGCCTGGGGCTGAACTTCACCCAGACGCTGTGCCGGGTCGTTGCGCCGCAGGCGCTGCGCATCGCCATTGCCCCGACGGTGGGCTTCGCGGTGCAGGTGGTAAAAGGTACCGCCCTGGCGTCGATTATCGGCTTCGTCGAGCTGACCAAGGCCGGGACGATGCTGACCAACGTCACCTACCAGCCGTTTAAGGTCTTTGCGCTGGTGGCGCTGGGCTACTTCATTCTGTGCTACCCGCTGTCCCGCTACAGCCGCTATCTGGAGAACAAATTCAATGCCTCTCATCACCATTAATCAGATGCAGAAGTACTACGGCGACAACCACGTGCTCAAAGGCGTCGATCTGGATATCGATATGGGCGAGGTTATCTCGATTATCGGCCGCAGCGGGTCGGGAAAAAGCACGCTGCTGCGCTGCATCAATGGCCTGGAAGGGTATCAGGACGGCAGCATTAAGCTGGGCGGGATGACCATCACCGACCGCGATTCGCAGGCCCGCGAGATTAGCCGCTCCGTCGGGATGGTGTTCCAGAACTTTAACCTGTTCCCGCACATGACGGCGCTGGAAAACGTGATGCTGGCCCCGCGGCGGGTGCTGAAAAAGAGCGCCGCCGAGTGCCGCGAGCTGGCGCGGCAGATGCTGGAAAAAGTGGGGCTCGGCGACCGCCTGGACTACTATCCGGCCAATCTTTCCGGCGGCCAGCAGCAGCGGGTGGCGATTGCCCGGGCGCTGGCGATGTCGCCGAAGGTCCTGCTCTGCGACGAGATAACCTCGGCGCTGGACCCCGAGCTGGTTGGCGAAGTTCTCAAGGTCCTTGAGCAGCTGGCCGCCGAGGGCATGACGCTGATCCTCGTGACCCATGAAATGAATTTTGCCCGTGAAGTGGGCGACCGCGTGGTGTTTATGCATCAGGGGCGCGTCTGGGAGCAGGGCGACAGCAAGACGCTGTTCGCCAACCCGCAGACCCTCGAGCTGAAGCAGTTTATCTCCTCCGTGCGCGGCTTAAATCAATAAGGAATTAACGATGGATATCACTCAGTTTTCGCAAATTAACCCGCCACCGCGCCTGCTGATGGGGCCGGGACCGATCAACGCCGACCCGCGCGTGCTGCGCGCCATGTCGAGCCAGCTTATCGGCCAGTATGACCCGGCGATGACCCACTATATGAACGAAGTGATGGCCCTATATCGCGGCGTGTTTCGCACCGATAACCGCTGGACGATGCTGGTAGACGGCACCTCGCGCGCCGGCATCGAGGCGATTCTGGTCTCCGCCATCCGTCCCGGCGACAGGGTGCTGGTGCCGGTATTTGGCCGCTTCGGTCACCTGCTGTGCGAAATCGCCCGCCGCTGCCGCGCCGAGGTCCATACCATTGAGGTGCCGTGGGGAGAGGTCTTCAGCCCGCAGCAGATTGAGGACGCCATCCGGCGCGTCCGCCCGCGCCTGCTGCTCACGGTGCAGGGCGATACCTCCACCACCATGCTGCAGCCGCTGGCCGAGCTGGGCGAAATCTGCCGCCGCCACGACGTGCTGTTCTATACCGATGCCACCGCGTCGCTGGGCGGTAACGCCCTCGAAAGCGATGCCTGGGGGCTGGATGCGGTATCGGCGGGGATGCAGAAGTGTCTCGGCGGCCCGTCCGGGACCTCGCCCGTGACCCTGAGCGCGCGGATGGAGGAGGCTATTCGTCGCCGCAAGTGCGTAGAAGAGGGGATTCGCACCGAGGCCCATCTCGACGGCGTTGATGAGGCTATCTACTCCAACTACTTCGATCTCGGCATGATCATGGACTACTGGGGGCCGGAGCGCCTCAACCACCATACCGAGGCCACTTCGGCGCTGTTCGCCGCCCGCGAATGCGCCCGCCTGATCCTTGAAGAGGGGCTGGATAACGGCATTGCCCGGCATAAGCTGCACGGCGATGCGCTGCTGAAGGGGATCCAGGCGATGGGGCTGGAGACCTTCGGCGACCTCAGGCACAAGATGAACAACGTCCTCGGGGTCGTTATCCCGCAGGGGATCAACGGCGACCAGCTGCGTAAAATCATGCTCGACGATTTCGCGATAGAGATAGGCACCTCATTCGGCCCGCTGCACGGCAAGGTATGGCGTATCGGCACGATGGGCTACAACGCGCGCAAGGATTGCGTAATGACCACCCTCAGCGCCCTGGAGTCGGTGCTGAACCACCTCAAGTTTGCCACCACCCAGGGCGCCGGCATGCAGGCGGCATGGGATCACTACCGCAGCGAGACTCCGCAATGAGCCAGACGGTACGCCAGCAGGCGGAGTGGGCGCAGGCCGCGGCGCGGGTGATGGCGCGGGCCGACGAGCTGGCCGCGATCAGCGAAAGCGCCGATGCGCTGACCCGGGTCTATCTTTCACCGCAGCATCTGCAGGCTAACCAGCAGGTCGCCCGCTGGATGAGCGAGGCCGGGATGCGCGTCTGGCAGGATAGCGTCGGCAATATCTGCGGCCGCTACGAAGGTGAGCAGGAGGGCGCGGCGGCTATTTTGCTGGGTTCGCATCTCGATACCGTGCGCAACGCCGGGCGCTACGACGGCATGCTGGGGGTGCTGACGGCGATCGAGGTCGTACACAGCCTCTATCTGCAGGGACGACGGCCGGCGCGGGCGATTGAGATTGTCGGCTTCTGCGACGAGGAGGGGACCCGTTTCGGCATCACCCTGCTCGGCAGCCGGGGGGTGACCGGCACCTGGCCCGAGGGCTGGCTGGCGCAGACCGACGCCAAAGGCATCAGCGTGGCGCAGGCGATGGCGCAGGCTGGGCTCGATCCGACGCGGGTCGCGCGCTCTGCCCGCCGGGTGGAGGAGATTGCCGCCTATCTGGAGCTGCATATTGAGCAGGGGCCGTGCCTCGAACAGGCGGGGCTGGCGCTGGGCGTGGTTGAGGCGATCAACGGCGCGCGTCGCCTGAACTGCCGTTTTCTCGGCGAGGCGGGCCACGCGGGGACGGTACCGATGAGCCACCGCCGGGACGCGCTGGCCGCCGCCGCCGAATGGATGACGCTGATTGAGAGCCGTACCCGCCAGCAGGGGGGCAACCTCGTGGCGACGGTGGGCACCCTGCACTGCGCGCCGGGGGCGGTCAACGTGATCCCCGGCGAGGTCACGCTGAGCCTTGATATTCGCGGTCCGCACGAGGATCCGCTGGAGGCGCTGCTGGATACGCTGCTCGACGATGCGCGGACTATTGCCGACCGCCGCGGCCTGCAGTTTGGCTGCGAGGAGTTCTACCGGATTGCGGCCACCGCCTGCGATCAGCGGCTGCAGCAGGTGCTGAGTACGGCCGTGTGCCGGGTGCAGGATTGCTCCCTGTCGCTGCCGAGCGGCGCCGGACACGACGCCATCGCGATGGCCGAACGCTGGCCGGTAGGCATGCTGTTTGTCCGCTGCAAAGGCGGCGTCAGCCATCACCCGGCGGAGTCGGTGACGACGGCGGACGTTGCGCTGGCGATCGCCGCGTTTAGCCAGGCAACCCTCGCCCTGAGCGATATGACCTGACGCTCTTCCCCCCCGCGTTGGCGCCGGAAAACCGGGGGGATGTGTAAAGAAATTAGCACTAAATGCTAAAAATACCGCCGGCGATCGCTATACCATCCGCGGCACTGACCTCGTCGCCATGGATTGGTAGTCAGTTGGAAAAATTCCGCGGGGTCAGTCCACTCTCTTCCTCCACCGTTGATACCCCCTTAGTGCTCCTGATTTACGCCGCCGTAATGCGGGTTTTTGATGTGCCGAATCTCATCGGGCTGGTATGCTGCGTTTTGAGAGAGACAACGTTGTTTGAGAGACATGCCAATGCCTGATTTACAAAAACATTTGCCTCCCAAGGCCCCGCTGGCCGCTGGCCGGGCCAACCTGCTGCCCGCGCTATTGGTGATTATCGCCGTATCGGCGCTCTGTATTTTCATCTCAAAACCCTTAGGCCCCTGGAACGTGATATTTGCCAACTCCGGACTCTATATCGATCTGTTGGCCCTGCTGTTTCTGGTATTTATGCTGTGGAATTCGGCAAAAGTCAGAATGAGCCACGTGGCGGTAAACTGGGTGCGCTACGGGCTGCTGCTGTGGATCGCCGGCGGCACCTTCGATTTAATGGATGAGATTTTCGTCCAGCCGCGATGGATGGGCTACTACTGCGAAGATCTGCTGCGCCTGTCCGGCATGCTCCTGACCACTATCGGGATCTACAAAATTATCGATCGCATTAACATCCTCTACGTCGACGCGCGCTCGCAGTCGCTGAAGGATGAATTAACCCAGCTGCCCAACCGGCGCTTCTTTATCGATACCATTCGCGAAAAGCAGGGCCACCAGCTGGCGCTGATGATTCTCGATATCGACTTCTTCAAGAAAATAAATGACACCTACGGCCACCTGATGGGCGATGAGGTGCTGTTTGCGCTCGGCAAGCAGCTGGCAAAATTAACCAGCGACAAAATACAGCCGGCGAGGATTGGCGGCGAAGAGTTCGCCATTATCGTTGACGGGATGTCGCCAGAAGAGGTGCGTAGCCTGGCGCAGTCGATTCTGGAGAACGTCCGCACCATTCTGATTAATAGCGATTACCCGCTGTCGGTGAGCATTGGCGTCGGCATGCGCGGGCGCGATGAGCCGCAGGAGGCGTTTATCAAGAAAGTGGATGAAGCGCTCTACAAGGCGAAAAACAGAGGCCGCGGCCGGGTGGAGTGGGCCGCAGCTTGAGGCGGAGATTACGCCTGCTGCGCGCTGCGGCAGTGGCGACGATATTCTGAAGGAGAGCGCTCGGTGTAGCGTTTAAAGACCCGGCAAAAATAGTTGCTGTCAACGAAGCCGCAGTTATGGGCGATCTCTTTGACCTTTAAATCATAGCCGCGCAGCAGCTTTTTGGCTTTTTCCAGCCGGACGCGGGTCAGATATTCGTTGAACCCAACGGAGCCCGACTTCTGGAATATATGCGAGAGGTAGTTGGGGGTAATATGGAAACGTTTCGCCACCGACTCCCGGGTTAAGGGCTGGCTGAGATTGTCCTCCAGAAAATCCTGGACGGCCAAAAACAGATCGCGGCTCCGGCTGACCTGCATCTCAAGGCCGACGAGCTGCTCAAGACAATGGTTTAATAGTGCAGACACCACCAGCCTGGCGGTGACCGGGTCCGGCTGAAGGCAGATTTCATTCAGCGCCAACAGCAGATACGATCCGACGCGAGGCCCCAGTCGGGCGACGTTCTGCTTCTCCGTGTGCAGCTGCTTGCCATCCCAGCGCTGGATGCAGAATCCCAGCTTTTGTCTGCCGAACAGGATACTCAGCGTAGAAGCCGGGCCGGTCCACTCCGGTAGCGTCCATTTCCCTGCCTGCACGTACAGCACCTGCGATAGCGTTAGCTGGCTATCAGACAGCGGCAAACCGCGCTCTTTAAGCTCGCCATCGAGGACAATTTCCAGCCGGGGGAAGGGCACTTTATAGGCCAGCTCAGGGACCGATACGTCCGGCTCCGGGAATCTGACCTGCAGCGTATCCTGCTGATTGACCAGGCGATGTAGAATTTCAGGCAGATCCGCAATCATCCTCTAAACCCCGAAAGATAGCTATTATCCTTTTGATTATAAACTATTTTATAAATTAATGACGCGATTGGATCACCTTGCAGAGCGCTGGCTTCGCCGCGGGCGGTAGCAGATACGGAGATTTTGATGGCAATCACAGTTTGCTCTCCCGCGTACGGATATCCAGTTTTTCGTAGGATTAGCCTCATGTATTTCAGCAGGCCGGCGTTTAAAGTTTATTTCGTGTTATCGAAAGGTTAAGGGAAATAAATATGGAACATCAGTCTGCCGTATATCTGGATGCGCTTGGCGCCAATATTGCGCTCACAGAAAAGATGAAAGAGGAGCTGAATACCCTCGGCTACACCGTGGTGCATCGCGTCGCCGACCCGCAATGGCTGGAAGCAATGCGGGACCTTATCGACGCGATTGTTGAGAAAGAGGGGGATAATCTCGCCATCGAACACCATCAGGAAGCCACGGCGACCCGTATTGCCAACCTGATTAACAAGGGGGTGATTTGGGAGAAAGTTTGGTCTCATCCGCTGATCCTCTCCGCCTGTCGCTATATTTTTCAGGGCGATTTTAAGGTTTCCAGCCTCAACGCGCGGGAAGCGTTGCGCAACGGCGGCAGCCAGCCGCTACATGCCGACTGGAAAAAGCCGCGGCCGGATTTTCCGAAAGTGCATCTGGTCAATACGATTTGGGCCATTGATGATTTAAGCGCCGAAAATGGCGCACCGCGCATTATTCCCGGCACTCATCTGCGACCGGAACTGCCGGAGGAGGTGCTGGAGGACCCCGAACTGCCGCATCCTGACGAGGTGGTGTTCGCCGCGCCAGCGGGAAGCGTGATGATTTATAACGCCCATACCTGGCATGGCGGCACCTGTAATCACATCGGCAGCAGAAGGCGCGTGCTGCACGGCCTCTATATTGACAGACAAGATACGCCGCAGCAGGACCAGCAGCGCTGGCTCAAACCCGAAACGGCAAGTCGTCTCACGCCGGCGCAAAAATGGTTGCTTGATGTGAAGTAGGCCAGCGCAATAAGGGCGGATTCAGGGGATCCGCCCTTTGCTGAAGAGACGCTCAGGGAATGTCCAGATAGACGACCGGTTTTTTCATGATGCACTTCACCGCCTCAATAACCTGCTGCGGCTGAAGTAAAAAAGTTTTGATACTGGTTTTAATGGTTCGAACGCCGATAAACCGTTGCGCATCGTCAATTTCAATATCTGTCACCAGCAGCACCACGTCGGCGTGGGTAATATCGTCAGGGGTGATCTTATTCTCAACGCCTAATGCGCCCTGGGTTTCAATTTTCATATGCCATTTTTCATGGTGCCCGACTTTTACCAAACGTTCCGCCGCCATATAGGTATGCGCCACGCCGCTGACGCAGGCGGTTACCGCTACGATATTCAGTTCCATATTCTCCTCCGGGCGCTAGCCGCCGATGGTGACGTGAAAACCCGCTTTCTCAGCCATCATCCTGAATGGCTCAATCTGTGAGGCGTCCGGGGCTTTAATTTTCGCCATCGACCACTTCCTGCCGAGCAGCGCGTATTTAGGCTCGCCATATTGATGGAAAGGGAGAAGATGGATTTCAGGAAGCTTAAAGGGCGCCAGAAACGCCAGAATTTGCCGGAAGTTCGCTTCGCTAAGCGTATACCCGGGAATGAGCGGAACCCTGGGAATAACCTGAATGCGCTTGTCCACCAGCCTGCTGAAATTATCTAACACCCGCGGTACATCGATCCGCAGCTGAGCCTGTGCACGTTCAATATCCATGATTTTCAGATCGAACAGCACCTCATTGCACTGTCTGGCGAGCGGGTAAAAGCGGCTGAATGCCGCATCGCCTGCCGTTTCAATTGCCGTGCGTATTCCCAGCTGGCGTAAGGTTTGCAGGAAGCGGGTTGCAAAGCCGGCCTGCATTAATACTTCGCCGCCTGACAGGGTGACGCCGCCGCCGGAGGTGCGAAAGAAAACGTCATCCTTGAGGACTTCCTTAACTAAATCATTCAGCGTGACGTCGCGGCCGATTTGCTCCCATGCGCCGGAGGGACACTCTTCGACATCCTGCTGGCAGCGCGTACAGCGCAGGCATTTGCTCTCCCGGCGTACGGTCTCTATTTTAGCTGAGATAGATTCCGGGTTGGCGCACCACGGACAGAGGTGCGGACAGCCTTTAAAAAAGACCACCGTCCTGATCCCCAGGCCATCGTTCAGCGAGTAGCGCTGGATGTTAAAAATGCGCGCCCGATCGGCGCGCGTCTCCAGAACCTCACAGCTGATGCGCGGTGCGGTGGATAATGTCATCCTGAATCTCCTTTGATAGTTCGACAAAGAAGGCGCTGTAACCCGCGACGCGTACCACCAGACCGGCAAAATCCTGGGGACGCTGCTGCGCTTCGCGCAGGGTATCGGCATTGACCACGTTGAACTGGATATGCTGAAGCTTGAGTTTGCTGAATGCCTGCAAAAAGTCAGCCAGCTTATTGAGGCCGCCGTCGCCGGCAAGGGTAGCTGGCGTAAACTTCACGTTAAGCAGCGTACCGTTGGATAAAAGATAGTTGTCCAGCTTGCTGACGGATTTCAGTACCGCCGTCGGCCCTTGAGAGTCCTGGCCGCCCATGGGTGAGAGCCCGCCGTCGGCTAGCCGATCGCCAGCCAGACGACCGTCTGGCGTGGCGCCGACGACTGACCCCAGGGGCACATGCGCTGAGACGGTGTAGGAGCCCGGCGTGAAATGTCCGCCGCGCGGATTGAGATGTTGCTCGACTTCTTTACAGTAAAAACGCAGCAAATCGGCGCTGATATTGTCGACCTCATCGATATCATTGCCATATTTTTCAAAACGGTTAATCAGCCGCGCGCGGATTTTTTCCCCTTCCTTGGTTTTGAAATTGGCCTTGAGAACCTGAATGAGCTCATCAAAACTCATCCGCTGCTGCTCGAAAACCATTCCCTTTAGCGCATGCAGGGAGTCGCTAAGGTTGGCGATACCAATGCCCTGCACGCCGGAGAAGTTATAGCGCGCTCCGCCCTCGGTGATATCTTTACCGCGTTCAATACAGTCCAGAATAAAAGAGGAGAGCAGGGGAACCGGCGCCTGGTCGCGATGGCCGATATCGCAAATATTGCTGCCGTTAATCATCAGCTTGATGTAGTGGCGAATTTTTTCGCGGATTTGGTTGAGCAGTCCGTTCCAGCTCACGTCGGGATTGCCTTCATTCTCGAGGATGACGATCTCCATAACCTTGAGCAGGTTAAACATCGCAATATCGTGCAGTCCGTAAGTTCGCCCGGGGATCGACAGCTCAACGCAGCCGACGACAGCGTAATCGCGAGCATCCTCGAGCGATACCCCGCGATTCAGAAACGCCGGAATCACGACTTCATCATTAAAGACCTGCGGGATACCTGTCCCAAAGCGGATCGTTTCCGCGGTCTTACGCAGGAACGCACGGTCGATCAGTTCATTGATGCGAACGCCAAGATTAGGCTGCGGTAGCCGGACTTCCTGATACGCATCCAGAGCCAGAAACGAGAGTACGTTCACCGCGCTGCGCCCGGTTTCGCTTAGTCCGCCGAGCAACGCGGTGTAGCCGGTTGGGAAGCCGGCAAAGTAGCGAGCGCTGCTTGACGAGCGCAGCAGGACGATATCGTTGCACTTGACCCACAATGACTCCAGCAGCTCCTGCAGGAAAGCCGGATCCTGGCCCCGATTTAACGATGTCTGATAGAACGGCAGCATGTACTGGTCGAAGCGCCCCAGCGAGAGGGAGCTGGCGTTAGACTCATGCTGCAAAATAATATTCATATACCAGAACAGCTGGCAGGCCTGGTAGAAATCCTCCGGGCGATGAACCGCGTTATGCCGGGAGATCGCGGCGATGGCGGCGAGCTCCTGACGCCGCCTGGCGTCGCTGCAGGCGGCGGCCATCTCGTCGGCCAGCAGCGCATAGCGCAGAATGTGCCGCTGCGAGGCCTCCAGCAGAATCAGCGCGGCCTGATAGAAGTGGTTGCATGGCGCGCTTTCGGCTGCTGCCCTGAGTTCTGCAACCAGGGCCGCGAGGCCATTATTGAGCAGTCGGGGGTAGTCGATAATGATATGCCCCTGGCCCTTATCGGTCTGGTTGACGCTGAAAATCTGGGTGCTGACGGCCGCTTTAACCTCATCGGTCATCCGGGCGTTAATAAAGTCTTTCATCGAGCGCTTTTCCCAGTAAGGGAACAGCGCTTCGCGGTAAATACGCTTATCTTCTTCGCTGATGGCAAAACGATCCTGGGGGCGAGAGGCGAAACCGTCCAGTTCGTTCAGTAACCAGTAAGGGTCCATTTCCGGGGAGACGATCCCGGCCCGCGGCTTGACCGTGCGGTTGCCGGCAATGAGTTCATCCTCACGAATCGAGATCTGCACATGGTCAAGGATCCACGCGGTGGCTTTCGCCCGGCGTAACACTACCGGCTCACCCGCCGTTTGTTTGTGGCTTGCGGTATACAGCAGCGCTCGCTCAAGTGAGATCTCCCGCGGCTGGGCGAACAACCTCTCTTTTAAGCGTTGAGTACGATTCGTCATGACAAACTCCATGTTAGTCCGGCGGAGCGCCAGCGCGCTCCGCTCTGTTCAGGCTTTCTGTGCAAGATGGCCGTCGATTTTTTGCATGATGGCCTCCGCGCGCTTCACCGCATCGCTGATATTGACGCGGACGATGGTTTTAGCGGAAAAACGCTCTTCAAACTTGATGCCGATATCTCTGGTCAGGATCACGATATCGGCGCGGGCGACATCCTCCGCCGTCAGTTCGTTTTCGATCCCGATAGAGCCCTGGGCCTCGACTTTAATCTGCCAGCCTTTAGCTTTGGCGGCGCTCTCCAGCGACTCGGCGGCCATATAGGTATGCGCGACTCCTGACGGGCAGGCGGTGACGGCAATAATGTGGGTCATAGACTTATCCTCTCTGCTTCTCAGTTAATTTCGAAATCAAGATCCAGCTCGTCATCGGCTTTAGCGGCCGGCGTTTTCTTTTTTGTCAGCGCCTTAAGCGTGATGACGCAGGCGGCGGTGACGCAGGCGCCGACCAGCAGGCCCGCGATAAATCCGCCTTTACCCTGCACGACCGGCAGCACGATTAGCCCGCCCCAGCCGGCATAGCACTGGACGCCGAGCAGGGCGGTGGTGACGCAGCCGCTGGCGGCGCCAATCATAATGGAGGGGATCACCCGCAGCGGGTCGGCGGCGGCAAAGGGGATGGCGCCTTCGGAGACGCCTACACAGCCCATCACCAGCGCGGCTTTGCCGGTTTCACGCTCTTCGGCGCTGAAATATTTGCGCCCAACAAGCGTTGCCAGCCCCATGCCCAGCGGTGGAATGGCGATACCGACAGCGGCGATGGCCACGACGCTATAAATGCCCTGGGAGACGCAAATCAGCATAAAGGCGTAAGCCACTTTATTCACCGGGCCGCCCATGTCGAAGGCCAGCATCAGGCCCATGATGATGGCGAGCAGGACGATACTGCCCTCGCGCATTCCCTGGAGCCATCCGGTCAGACTGGCGGTCAGCGCACCGACCGGCTCGCCTAACCCCCACATCATGATCCCGGCGGTTATAAATGTGCCGACGATCGGGATGACAAATATAGGCATCACCGAGCGCAGCACCTTGTGGACCGGGATCTTCTTGAGGTAATAGACCACCAGACCGCCGATCATCCCGGCGATCAGCGCGCCAAAGAAGCCGGCGCCAAAGCTGTTGCCTACCCACGCCCCGATGGCGCAGGGCGCCAGAGCCCCACGATCCGCTATGGAGTAGCCGATATACGCTGCCAGAAAGGGCACCATCAGCGTTAAACCTGCGACGCCAATATCAAACAGTTTTTTCAGATTCGGATCGGTGGCGACATCCGGGACCGCGCCCTTGCCGTACAGCATCAGGGAGATAGCGAGCAGGATGCCGCCGGAGACCACGAAGGGGATCATATGTGAAACGCCGGTCATGAGATGCTGGCGTGTATTTTTTAGTATTTGCACCAGTTCGTTCATTGCTTGCTCCTGAGCGTGCTCTTCGCTCGTGACGGTATTGATGCCTCAACAGTAGGAAAATGGCGGTACATAAAATAGAAGAGAAAAAGTGCATTTACTGGATATTTGTAAGGTGAGAATAAAATTGCGATCCACCTCAAATCTTAGCGTTGGCGGGTGTAAAACCAATTTACATACCGCATTTGTGACCGCGGGCATGAAAAAGAATGCTGTGTACAATAGTCCAGTAATTAAGGGTTATTTCGCGTAGTGCTGGCAGGGTTCTTTCTTTACCTTTTGGGTAACTAACGTATTGCTCAGGAGAAAGGCGATGGCTCTGGTCATTAAATTCATATGCGATTTGTCGAATGGCGTTCACGCCCGCCCGGCCAGTCTGGTCGAAACGCGCTGCAATACCTTTTCGTCCACCGTTGACTGGCTGAATACGCGCAGCACAAGGCGCGGGAATGCGAAAAGCGCGCTGGCCATCATCGGTACCGATACCGTTAAGGGGGATGAGTGTCAGTTAATCATCAGCGGCGATGACGAGCAGCAGGCCTTTGCCGCGCTGTCGACGTTTATTGTGGAGGAGTTTCCGCACTGCGATACGCCGCTGGCAAGGGTGAACAGCGTGGACGTGCAGCCGGTTCCTGAATCGCTTTCCCGCCTGAACCCGACGCTATTTCGCGGTCATCCCGTCTGTGGAGGGAGTGCGGGAGGCAGGCTCAGTCATCGGAAGTCTCTTGCGCTTAGCGATCTCGGGCCGCTGCCCGCTGCCGGCAGTATTGAAGAGGAGCAGGCGCTGCTGGATAAGGGATTGCTGCTCCTGGTGAGGAATATCGAATTCCGCCTGCTGGACAACGACGGTACCGCCGGCGCCATCCTTGAAGCGCATCGTTCTCTGGCGACCGATGCTTCCTTGCGCCAGCATCTGCTCGACGGGCTGCTTGACGGATTGAGCTGCGCACAGGCGGTTGTCGCCAGCGGCGAGCACTTCTGCTCCCGGTTTAGCGAATCCGCGAATAGCTACCTGCAGGAAAGGGTGCTCGACGTCCGCGATATCTGCTTTCAGCTGCTGCAGCATATCTACGGCGAGGCCCGTTTTTCGGCGCCGGGACAGCTGAACGCGCCGTCAGTTTGTCTGGCAGAAGAGCTAACGCCCGGCCAGTTTCTTGAACTGGACAAGACCCTGCTCAAAGGCCTGCTGCTGCGCAGCGGCGGGACCACCTCGCATACCGTGATTCTGGCGCGTTCGTTTAATATTCCTACGCTGGTTGGCGTCGATATGGACGCGCTGCTCCCCTGGGTCGGCCAGGCGGTGCATATCGACGGCAACGCCGGGCTGGTGGTGGTCAATCCCGATGAGGCGGTCGCGCGCTATTATCAGCAGGAGGCCTGGGTTCAGGCGCAGGTGCATAGCCAGCAGCGGGCGTGGCTGGACAAGGAAGGGCAGACCCAGGACGGCCTGCGTCTGGAGGTGGCGGCAAATATCGCGCACTCCGTTGAAGCCGCTGCGGCATTCAATAACGGGGCGCAGTCGGTAGGTTTGTTCCGCACCGAAATGCTGTATATGGACCGGCCAGGCGCGCCGTCCGAGTCCGAGCTCTATAATATTTTCTGCCAGGCGCTGGAGCCGGCCGCTGGGCGCAGCATTATCATTCGCACGATGGATATCGGTGGCGATAAGCCGGTGCCCTATCTGAATATTCCTGCTGAAAACAATCCGTTCCTCGGCTACCGTGCGGTGCGGATTTATGAAGAGTATCAGGCGCTGTTTCATACCCAGCTCAGGGCCATTCTGCGCGCCTCCGCGCACGGTTCGCTGAAAATCATGATCCCGATGATTTCGTCGATGGAGGAGATTCTGTGGGTGAAAGATCGGCTGGCGGAAGCCAGGCAATCGCTGCGCGATGAACATATCCCGTTTGATGAGAAGATCCCGCTCGGCATCATGCTGGAAGTGCCGTCGGTGATGTTCATCATCGATCAGTGCTGCGAAGAGGTCGATTTCTTTAGTATCGGGAGTAATGACCTGACGCAATATTTGCTGGCGGTAGACCGCGATAACGCGAAAGTGACGCGTCACTATAACAGCCTCAACCCCGCTTTTTTACGCGCGCTGGACCACGCGGTTCAGGCCGTGCATCGCCAGGGAAAATGGATTGGTCTTTGCGGCGAGCTGGGCGCGAAGGGCTCCGTCTTGCCGCTGCTGGTCGGCCTCGGAGTGGATGAGCTGAGCATGAGCTCGCCGTCAATTCCGGCCGCGAAATCGCGCCTGGCGCAGCTCGATAGCCGGGCGTGTCGCCAGCTGCTGAACCAGGCGATGCGGTGCCGAACCTCGCTGGAGGTGGAACATCTGCTGGCCCAGTTCCGTATGACCCAGCAGGACGCCCCGCTGATCGCCAGCCAGTGCATCACCCTGAACAGCGACTGGCGCAGCAAAGAGGAGGTGATTAAAGGCATGACTGACAACCTTCTGCTGGCCGGCCGCTGCCGCTATCCACGCAAGCTGGAGGCCGATCTCTGGGCGCGGGAGGCCGTGTTCTCCACCGGGCTGGGCTTCAGTTTCGCCATTCCGCACAGCAAGTCGGAACATATCGAACAATCGACCATCAGCGTTGCCCGCCTGGCTCAGCCGGTGGCGTGGGGCGACGACGAGGTGCAGTTTGTCATTATGCTGACGCTGAATAAGCACGCCGCCGGCGACCAGCATATGCGCATTTTCTCCCGTTTGGCGCGGCGCATTATGCATGAAGCATTCAGAAACTCGCTGGTGATGGCACAGAGCAGCGACGCTATTGCTGAACTGCTACACCGCGAACTCGAACTGTAAAGCGCTGCGGACTCTGCGGACCTGAATAGGGCGCGGAAAAAGCAGATACCCGAGCCCGGCGTCTTCGAGAGTCAGGCCGCGTCAGCGACGCGGCCTCTATTTGGTCTGCTGCCCTCAGCGCAGAATGGCCTGACAAATCGCCTCGCTGACCTGCTGAGTTGAGGCCGTGCCCTGCATATCCGGCGTTTTCGGCCCGCTGGCAATCACCTGCTCGATGGCTGCCAGAATGCCGCTGTGCGCCGCTTCGTAGCGCGCGTCGCCGGCGCCGAGGAAATCAAGCATCATCGCCCCGGCCCAGATGGTCGCTATCGGGTTGGCGATATTTTTGCCGTAAATATCCGGCGCTGAGCCGTGGACCGGTTCAAACAGCGACGGGAAGGTGCGCTCGGGGTTGAGGTTTGCCGAAGGGGCGATACCGATGGTGCCTGTACAGGCCGGGCCGAGATCGGAGAGAATATCGCCGAACAGATTCGAGGCCACCACCACGTCAAAGCGTTCGGGCTGCAGCACGAAGCGGGCGCAGAGAATATCGATATGCTGCTTGTCCCAGCGGATCTCCGGGTAGTGCTCAGCCATGGCTTCAACCCGCTCGTCCCAGTAAGGCATGCTGATGGCCAGACCGTTGGACTTGGTCGCCGAGGTCAGGGTTCTGCGCGGCCGACTCTGTGCCAGCTCAAAGGCGTAGCGCAGAATGCGATCGACGCCGCGGCGGGTGAACACCGACTCCTGAATCACCACCTCGTGCTCGGTGCCCGGGTTCACGCGTCCGCCGAGGGACGAATACTCGCCTTCGGTATTCTCACGCACCACGTAGAAGTCGATATCACCGGCCTTTTTCCCCACCAGCGGGCAGGGGACGCCGGCGAACAGGCGCACCGGGCGCAGGTTAACGTACTGATCGAACTCGCGGCGAAACTTCAGCAGCGATCCCCACAGGGAGACGTGGTCCGGCACGGCGTCGGGCCAGCCGACGGCGCCGAAATAGATGGCGTCGAATTCTTTGAGTTGAGCATGCCAGTCGTCCGGCATCATTTTGCCGTGGCGGGCATAGTAGTCGCAGCTCGCCCAGTCAATCTGCTCAAAGCTGAGCGCCAGTTCCCAGCGCTCGGCCGCGGCCTGCAACACGCGAATACCTTCGGGCAGAACTTCTTTACCAATACCGTCGCCGGGAATGGCGGCAATGCGCCAGGTTTTCTTCATACGGGTTCTCATTTGTTGGCCTGCGAAATTGACTTCCCCTCTATCCTATAATTGACTGGTTCATAATTAATCATGCCAACTGGTGAAACATAAAACACACTTTATGAATAATCTGCCGCTGCTTAACGATCTCCGCGTGTTTATGCTGGTCGCCCGCCGGGCCGGTTTTGCCGCCGCCGCCGAAGAGCTGGGCGTCTCACCGGCCTACGTCAGCAAGCGGATCGCCCTGCTTGAGCAGGCCCTGAACGTGGTGCTTTTACATCGCACCACCCGGCGCGTCGCCATTACCGAAGAGGGCGAGCGCATCTACGAATGGGCGCAGCGCATTTTGCAGGATGTGGATCAGATGATGGACGAACTCTCCGACGTCCGTCAGGTCCCGCAGGGGACGCTACGGATTATCAGCAGCTTCGGTTTCGGTCGGAGGGTGGTGGCGCCCGCGCTGTCGGCGCTGGCCCGGGAGTATCCCCAGCTGGAGCTGCGCTTCGATGTTGAGGACCGGCTGGTGGATCTGGTCAGCGAAGGGGTGGATTTAGATATTCGCGTTGGGGACGATATTGCCCCGAACCTGATTGCCCGCAAGCTGGCGACCAATCAGCGCATTCTCTGCGCGTCGCCGGACTTCCTCGCGCGCTATCCGCAGCCTAAGCAGCTTAGCGATCTGGCGACCCTGCCGTGCCTGGTGATTAAAGAGCGCGATCGGCCCTTCGGCGTATGGCAGCTGCAGGGCAAAGAGGGAGAGAGGGCGATTAAGGTCGGCGGACCGCTGTCGTCGAATCACGGCGAAATTGTGCATCAATGGTGTCTCGACGGTCAGGGGATCGCTTTACGCTCCCGGTGGGACGTCAGTGAAAATATCGCCAGCGGCCATCTGGTTCACGTGCTGCCGGACTATTACCAGCCCGCCAACGTCTGGGCGGTATACGTGTCGCGGCTGGCGACCTCGGCTAAAATTCGCGCTACCGTGGAGTTTTTGCGCCACTATTTTCAGCAGCACTATCCCCAGCACTATCCCCAGCATTATCTGCAGCAGAGCGTGATCAGCGGCGAGGTGAAATAGCCGGCGGCGCTGGCCGCCGGCCGAGGGCGTTACGGGCGGGTCACGTTGTGCAAAATAGCCAGCGCGCTGGCGAACTGCGCGTCCGGGATGGTGAGCGGATAGAGGAAGCGAATCACGTTGCCGTACTGGCCGCAGGTCAGCAGCAGCAGACCCTGCTCCAGCGCCCGACGCTGGATCGCCTGCGCCAGCGCCGCCGAAGGCTCGCCGCTTGCCGGGTCAACGAACTCGGCGGCAATCATCGAACCCACGCCGCGTACCTCCGCCAGTCCCGGACACCAGGCCTTTGCCTCTTCCAGGCTTGCCGTCAGGCGCTCGCCGAGGGCGTTCGCGCGGGCGCACAGCCCCTCTTTATCAATGATATTAAGCACCGCGTGGGCGGCGGCCACCGCCAGCGGGTTACCGGCATAGGTGCCGCCTAATCCGCCCGGCGCCGGGGCGTCCATAATCTGCGCGTTGCCGACCACTCCGGAGAGCGGCATGCCGCCTGCCAGGCTCTTCGCCATGGTCATCAGGTCCGGCTTATCGGCATAGTGATCCATGGCGAACAGCTTACCGGTGCGGGCAAAGCCGCTCTGCACCTCATCGGCAATCATCACGATGCCGTGCTCGTCGCACAGGCGGCGAACGGCGGCGACCAGCTCTTTCGGCGCGACGTTAAAGCCGCCTTCGCCCTGTACCGGTTCAAAAATAATCGCCGCCACCTGTTTGGCTTCAATATCGGCCTTGAACAGGCGTTCGATGGCGGTTAGCGCGTCCTGGGTGGTGATGCCGTGCAGGGCCGACGGATAGGGGACGTGGTAGACAGAGCCGGGGAACGGCCCGAAGCCCAGTTTATAGGGCGCCACTTTACCGGTCAGCGCCATCGTCATGTAGGTGCGGCCGTGGAAGCCGCCGCCAAAGGCGATAACGCCGGGGCGTCCGGTATGGGCGCGGGCAATTTTAATCGCGTTTTCTACCGCTTCGGCGCCGGTAGAAAAGAAGGCGGTTTTGGCCGGGCCCCGTACCGGCGCCAGCTCGTTAAGCTTCTCGGCCAGCGCCACGTAGCTCTCGTAGGGCACAATCTGGTAGGCGGTATGGGTAAACTGCTGCAGCTGCTGCTGCACGGCGGCGACCAGTTCCGGATGGCGATGCCCGGTATTCAGCACGGCGATCCCGGCGGCAAAGTCGATGTAATCCCGACCTTCGACGTCGGTCAGGGTGGCGTTTTGCGCCGATTGGGCAAAGAAGTTGCACATCACGCCCACGCCGCGCGGGGTCGCTGCGAGACGACGCTGATGAAATTCGCTGTTGCTCATGTTTAACACCTTTTAGCAAAATTAATGACGTTGACCGGCGCGGAGGCTTACACCCCGAGGCGATCGCGCAGGCTGTAGTAGGCGGCGCCCATCGCGGTGAACGGAATGCGCAGGCTGCGCCCGCCCGGGAACGGGTAGTGCGGCAGTTTGGCAAAGGCGTCAAAGCGCTCGGCGTCGCCGCGCAGCAGCTCGGAAATCAGCCTGCCGGCGAGGTGCGTACAGGTCACGCCGTGGCCGCTGTAGCCCTGCATGTAGTAAATATTCTTATCGAGACGGCCGAACTGCGGCATCCGCGACAGGGTCAGCAGGAAGTTGCCGGTCCAGCGATAGTCGATCTTCACGCCCTTCAGCTGGGGGAAGGTTTTCAGCAGCTTGGGCATAATCAGGCGCTCGACGTCGTCCGGATCCCGGGCGCCGTAGACCACGCCGCCGCCGTAGAGCAGGCGGTTATCGCCGGTTAAGCGGTAGTAATCCAGCAGGTAGTTGCAGTCCTCCACGCAGTAGTTCTGCGGGATCAGCGAACGCGCGACCTCATCAGAGAGCGGCTCGGTGGTGACCACCTGGGTGCCGCAGGGCATGCTGCGCTTCGCCAGCTCCGGCTCGACCTTATCGCCGAGATAGGCGTTACCGGCGACGATAACGTAGCGCGCGGTGACCTGGCCGCGGGCGGTGCTGACCACCGCCGGGCTGGTGTGCTGAATCTGCGTGACCGGCGACTGCTCGTACACCCGGCCGCCGTTGAGGCGGATGGCATCCGCTTCGCCAATAGCCAGATTCAGGGGATGAATATGGCCACCGCTGTGGTCGAGCAGCGCGCCGGTGTAGCGATCGCTGTTGACTTCGCGACGGATAGCGTTGGCGTCCAGCAGCTCCAGCTGGCTATTGCCGTAGCGCTCCCAGTTCTCTTTTTGCTCTTCCAGCGTCTCCATCTGCTTAGGGGTCATCGCCACAAACAGGCCGCCAGGGCGGTAGTCGCAGGCAATCTGATAGCGCTTGATGCGCTCGCGGATAATATCCCCGCCCTCAAACATCATGCTGCCCAGCATTTTTGCCGCATCCGGGCCGTAGGTGCGTTCAATCACGTCGATATCGCGGCTGTAAGAGTTAACCAGCTGGCCGCCGTTGCGACCGCTGGCGCCGAAGCCGATGCGCGCGCCTTCCAGCAGCACCACGTCATAGCCCATCTCCGCAAGATGCAGGGCCGAAGAGAGGCCGGTATAGCCGCCGCCGACGACGCAGACGTCGCAGCTGATGGATTCATCCAGCGTCGGGAACGGCTCATAGGCGTTGGCGCTGGCGGCGTAATAGCTGGTGGTATGTTCGGTCATGATTAGGACTCCAGAGCAATCCAGATGGTTTTCAGTTCGGTGAATTTTTCCAGCGCATGCAGGGACTTATCGCGTCCGTTTCCGCTCTGCTTGTAGCCGCCGAAAGGTACGGTCATATCACCATCGTTATAGTTGTTGACGAAGACCGAGCCGGCCTTCAGGCGGCGGCTCAGGCGGTGGGCGCGGGAGAGATCGCGGGTCCACACCGCGGCGCCGAGGCCGTAGCGGCTGTCGTTGGCCAGCTGCAGCGCCTGTTCTTCCGTTTTGAAGCGGGTCACCACCAGCACCGGGCCGAAGATCTCTTCCCGGCTGATGGTCGAGGTGGGATCGACGTCGACAAAAATGGTTGGCCCAATGGCTGCCGGCCACGGGTTTTTGCGCCCGTCGAGCAGCAGAGTGCTTTTGCTCTCTCCGGCGCGAATAAAGCTGTGAACGCTATCGGCGTGGGTGTTATCGATAAGCATCCCCATGGTGGTGTTCGGATCGAGCGGATTGCCCGGCTGCCAGAGGCTCGCCTGCTCCTGCAGTCGCGCGAGAAACTCGTCGGCGATACTCTCTTCCACCAGCAGGCGGGTGCCGGCAATGCACACCTGGCCCTGGTTATAGAAGATGCCGCCGGCGGTGGCGTTCACCGCTTTTTGCAGATCGGGGCAGTCGGCGAAGACGATGTTGGCGCTTTTGCCTCCGGCCTCCAGCCACACGCGCTTCATATTGCTGTCGCCGGCATCTTTTAACAGCTGCTTGCCGGTGCGGGTCGAGCCGGTAAAGGTGATGACTTCAACGTCCGGGTGCAGGGAGAGGGCCTGGCCCGCTTCGTGGCCGAAGCCGCTGATGACGTTGAGCACGCCGTCCGGCAGCCCGGCCTCTTTTGCCAGCCCGGCAAGGCGCAGCGCGCTGAGCGGCGATTTTTCTGACGGCTTAAGGATCACGCTATTGCCGGCCGCCAGCGCCGGGCCCAGCTTCCAGCAGGCCAGAAGCAGGGGGAAGTTCCACGGCACCACCGCGGCTACGACGCCAATCGGCTCGCAGACGATCATCGCCAGCTCGTTCACGCCGGTCGGGGCAACTTCGCCATAGACTTTATCGATAGCCTCGGCGTACCAGCGGATCGCGCGGGCCGCGCCGGGAATATCATCGCGCAGGCTGTGGCGAATCGGTTTGCCGGTGTCGAGGGTTTCCAGCAGGGCCAGCTCTTCGCGATGGGATTCCATCAGGTCGGCAAATTTATGCAGCACCGCTTTACGTCGGGCCGGCGAGGCCTGGGACCAGTCGCCGCGATCGAAGACGCTGCGCGCGGCCTGAACGGCAAGCTCGACGTCGGCTTTTTTACCGCGCGCCACGTGGGCCAGCGTTTGCTGAGCGGCGGGGTCGATGGTTTCAAAGGTGCTATTATCGGCAGCGGCGCAATATTCACCATTAATAAATAAACGGGTTTCCGGTTGCAGGCTATTTGCTTTTTCCTGCCAGTAGTTTAGATGCTGAAAATCCATATATAGACTCCATCATAATATAAGCGGGTAAGAGTATTCATAAAGTAATCGGATAATAATATTCGGTATTTCCAGACAGCGCGGGGCGGCTTCGGCCAGAGCGCAAGCCGATGCGTTGGGATACAGATGTTCCCCGGAGTCAGATACCGTTCAGCGCTATTTATTGGCGCATTTTATTGAGGCCGGCGGAGAGTGATATTACCGCGCTGCGCAAATAGATTATTTGCGTACTCTTCGCGCCGGTGGAAATATTTCATCCGCCGGCGCGGGCCTGAAGAAAACCTGAAACCTGCTCAGGCTAAAATTAGAACGTGGTGGGAGTATGGGCACTGATAATTCGGCAAATACCGGCCGAAGTGTTGCTGAAGCTGTGCGGTATGCCGGTATTAATGGCATAGCTTTGCCCGGCAACCAGGTGATACGACTGACCGTTAACAATCAGCACAACCTCACCTTCCAGTACGGTGCCTATCTCCTCACCCTGATGTTTGATCCTCTCCCCGGTAGTGGTTCCAGGCTGGTAAGTTTCAAAAATCATCGCCAGCGTACGGTTCGGATTTCCGTTGTGAACCAGCTTCATCGAAACGCCCTGACTGCCCATTTCGATAAGGTCATCCTGATTAATAACCACCTGCGGTTCATCAGGTTTTTCTGGTTCAGAAAAGAATTCCGAGAGCGACAGCCCATAGACTTTCAGCAGCTTTTGCAGCGTGCTGATGGCAGGACTGACTTTATCCTGCTCTATGGTACTGATGGCACTATGTGTTAACCCAGACAGTTCGGCGGCACGACGTTGTGAGAGACCCAGCTGTTGCCGGATCGCTGACAGACGTTTCCCTGGCGCCAGTCCGTCATCGCTCATATTTGCATTTCCTTAACTGTAGTGGTCAGAGCCGCTGCTTTTCAGCAACGTGGTTCTGACAGGCGGTGATAAAACCTTCAAACAACATACGCGACAGGGCGTATTCGCTACTGTTCCATTCAGGATGCCACTGTACGCCCAGCGCGAAAGGGTGGTCGTTAACGCTGACCGCTTCCGCCAGCCCGTCCGAAGAGCGGGCCTCCACGCGCAGACGTGGGCCTAATGTTTTTGCTCCCTGCCCGTGTAGCGAGTTTACCCAAAACGTGTTGCAGCCCGGTATTAACTGAGAAAGTAATCCTCCTTCCTGCACCTGAACCTCGTGAGAGGGAGCGTACTGCTCCTCTACCGGAAGCTCGGGGTCTTCGCGATGTTCAAGCAGTTCCGGCTGCTCGAAAAGACGACGATACAGAGTCCCGCCGGTGGCGACAACCAGTTCCTGCAACCCACGGCAGATGGCGAAAATGGGGATGCGCCTTTCGAGTGCGGCGGCAATTAATGCCATGCTCAGAAGATCACGCCCGGGATCGGCGTCAGGCTCATCGCCGTTTTCACCATAAAGGTGCGGCTGGACGTTGCTGGGGCTGCCTGGCAGGTAGATTCCGTCAAGCTTGGGTAACAGAGCGGCAAGCATTTCCGGTTCGGCCAGGGCGTGCGGCAGGGCAATCGGCAGCCCACCGGCGTTAATAATCGCATTCAGGTACTTCTCCTGCAGGGTCTGGGTCTGGTGACCCTTAAGCCTGTTCCTGCACATCACGACGCCAATAACTGGCTTGTACATTATATTTTCCATGATCGCCCTCACAAAGTGGACTAAATTATGACCATTTAGGGTGTTAAAAGGCCATATCGTTCAATATTTTCTCAATCTAGCAGCGCAAATAGCCGTTTGCAAACTTAATTTAACATTTGACAAACATTTTGTTTGCATACACATTCGAAGGGTGGACATTATATTTAACGGCAAGCAGGCCGAAGTCCGAAACCAACACAACGGCGGTGAATGATGGAAACCAATATCGTAGAAGTTGAGAATTTTGTTCAGCAGTCAGAAGAGAGACGGGGCAGCGCATTTACTTCTGAAGTAAAGCGCTACCTTGAACGCTACCCTGATACCCAGTACGTCGACGTGCTGTTAACCGACCTGAACGGCTGCTTCCGCGGCAAGCGCATCCCGGTCTCCAGCCTCAGCAAGCTGGAGAAGGGCTGCTACTTCCCGGCGTCGGTTTTTGCGATGGATATTTTGGGCAACGTGGTTGAAGAGGCGGGCCTTGGCCAGGATATGGGCGAGCCGGACTGCACCTGCGTCCCGGTGCCGGGCACCTTAACGCCTTCCGCCGCCGATCCGCAGTACGTCGGCCAGGTGCTGCTGACCATGATTGATGAAGATGGCGCTCCCTTTGACGTTGAGCCGCGGAACGTACTTAACCGCCTCTGGCAGCAGCTGCGCCAGCGCGGGCTGTTCCCCGTGGTAGCGGTAGAGCTGGAGTTCTATTTACTCGATCGCAAACGCGATGCCGAAGGCTATCTCCAGCCGCCCTGCGCGCCGGGCACCGACGTGCGCAACACCCAAAGCCAGGTTTACTCCGTGGATAACCTCAACCACTTCGCCGACGTGCTGAATGATATCGACGAGCTGGCCCAGCTGCAGCTGATCCCGGCCGACGGCGCGGTTGCGGAAGCCTCGCCGGGACAGTTTGAAATCAACCTTTACCACACCGATAACGTGCTCGACGCCTGCGATGATGCGCTGGCGTTAAAACGCCTCGTGCGTTTAATGGCGGAGAAGCATAAGATGCACGCCACTTTTATGGCCAAGCCTTATGAAGAGCACGCCGGTAGCGGGATGCACATCCATATCAGCATGCAGAACAATAAGGGTGAAAACGTGCTGGCGGACGCTCAGGGCGAAGACTCCGCGCTGCTCAAGCGCGCGCTGGCCGGAATGATTGACCTGATGCCGGCGTCGATGGCGCTGCTGGCGCCGAACGTGAACTCGTACCGTCGCTTCCAGCCGGGAATGTACGTCCCGACTCAGGCATCGTGGGGACACAACAACCGCACCGTGGCGCTGCGCATTCCCTGCGGCGATCGCCATAACCACCGCGTCGAGTATCGGGTGGCGGGAGCGGATGCCAACCCGTATCTGGTGATGGCGGCCATCTTCGCCGGGATTTTACACGGCCTGGACAACAATACGCTGCCGCTTCAGGAAGAGGTGGAGGGCAACGGGCTCGAGCAGGAAGGGCTGCCGTTCCCGATTCGCCAAAGCGACGCGCTGTGGGAGTTTATGCAAAACGACGCTCTGCGAGCGCTGCTCGGCGAGCGCTTCTGCCACGTTTACCATGCCTGTAAGCATGATGAGCTGCTGCAGTTTGAGCGCCTGATCACCGAAACAGAGATTGACTGGATGTTGAAAAACGCCTGATCGCCGCCCCGCAAGGGGCCAACGGGTGAGAACTATCGGTAGCATCATACGGCCTGAGCGGAGCCTGGCCGAAAATTTTGCTGGGGATCCAGCCGTTTCCCGAATGTCGCGTTAAGGAGCGCAGGCGACAGCGGGGCTTCAGTTAACGACACAGTGTGTGACGAGGTAGGAGATGATGCAGATGTTCAAATATCCGCAGGGAGAAGGGGGCCATGAGGGCCGCTATGAATGTGAACCCGCCGCCGTTCGCCGGTACGTTTTGCCCAGCTATTTACGATTAACCCCCTTGCTAAGCAGGTTTGTAACCCGGTCGCTGTACCCACAAACCCGTGCCTGCCTGGGGGAGAGCGTCTATGGCTGCTAATACTTCTCTTAACCTCCCGGCCGAGGCGGCAAAACCCCGGCTGCGCAAGTCGCTCAAGCTCTGGCAGGTGGTGATGATGGGCCTCGCCTACCTGACGCCGATGACGGTGTTTGATACCTTCGGTATTGTCTCCGGTATCAGCAACGGCCACGTCCCCGCCTCCTACCTGCTGGCGCTGGCGGGGGTGCTGTTTACCGCCATCAGCTACGGCAAGCTGGTGCGTCAGTTCCCGGAAGCGGGGTCGGCGTACACCTACGCGCAAAAATCAATCAGCCCCCACGTCGGATTTATGGTCGGCTGGTCGTCGCTGCTGGACTATCTGTTCCTGCCGATGATCAACGTTCTGCTGGCTAAAATCTATCTCTCCGCCCTGTTCCCTGAGGTTCCGCCGTGGGTGTGGGTGGTGTCGTTTGTGGCGATCCTCACCGCTGCGAACCTGAAGAGCGTGAGCCTGGTCGCCAACTTCAATACCCTGTTTGTGCTGGTGCAGATTTCGATCATGGTGGTCTTTATCGTGCTGGTGGTGCAGGGGCTGCATAAAGGTGAAGGGGTGGGGACCGTCTGGTCGCTGCAGCCGTTTATCAGCCAGAACGCGCATCTGATCCCCATCATCACCGGGGCAACGATCGTCTGCTTCTCGTTTCTCGGCTTCGATGCGGTAACCACGCTGTCGGAGGAGACGCCGGACGCCGCGCGGGTGATCCCGAAGGCCATTTTCCTCACCGCCATGTACGGTGGCGTTATCTTTATCGCCGCCTCGTTCTTTATGCAGCTCTTTTTCCCCGATATCAGCCGCTTTAAGGACCCCGACGCGGCGCTGCCGGAGATTGCGCTTTACGTTGGCGGCAAGCTGTTCCAGTCAATTTTCCTCTGCACCACCTTCGTCAATACCCTGGCGTCGGGGCTGGCTTCGCACGCCAGCGTCTCGCGTCTGCTGTACGTGATGGGGCGCGACAACGTCTTCCCGGAGCGCGTTTTCGGCTATATCCACCCGAAATGGCGGACGCCGGCGCTGAACGTGATTATGGTCGGCATTGTCGCCCTGTCGGCGCTGTTCTTTGACCTGGTCACCGCCACGGCGCTGATCAACTTCGGCGCGCTGGTGGCCTTTACCTTTGTCAATCTGTCGGTGTTCAACCACTTCTGGCGGCGCAAGGGCTATAACAAAACCTGGAAGGATCGCTTCCACTATCTGCTGCTGCCGCTGATTGGCGCGGTGACGGTAGGCGTGCTGTGGGTGAACCTGGAGGCGACATCGCTGACGCTGGGCCTGGTGTGGGCCGCGGTCGGTCTGCTGTACCTGACCTGGCTGACCCGGCGCTTTCGCAAGCCGCCGCCGCAGTTTGACGGCGCTAAAGCGGAGCAGGCCTGGGAGTCGTAGCGCAAAGGTGGACGCTGAATAAAGAAAAGCAGGCATAGCCTGCTTTTCTTTTGTCGCTATCGCGGAACGGGGGTTATTTTTTCTTCTTGTGGAAAGGCAGCTGGCTGGCGCGACGCTCTTTGACGTATGACACCAAACTGTAAAGCGCAACCCCCAGCAAAATGACCGCGGCGAGAAGGAGAATAATACCGGACATACACAATCCTGGGTCCTGGTTGAAAACGATGCACTCTATAAATACGCGGCTAAGATAGCATCGGGATATGTCTGAAATATGACTCTTCCATCGGTAAAACCTAACAACTGCCGCAGAGTAAACCTGTTGTTTTGTCGGGCGGGGTAACACTCCGTTAAGCGATTTTACAGACGCGCGGCCTCGAGGCTGCTACTCTGCACGCGAGTACGAATTGTCTGAGAATAATATTGAATGCGTAATAAACATGTCGTCAGCCTGTCAGGGGTGGCACTTATCCTGGTCTCGTTTGCTGCACAGGCAGAGACCGAACGTCAGCAAACCCGGGAACGGATCGTCGATCAGGTGCTCAAGCCCTGCGAAGGCAAGAAGGCCGGAGACAAAGTGGTGATGGTCGATCGCCGCGGCGGAGAGCATGAGGCTATCTGCACCCTGGCGGCGGTGCCGCTGCCGGAGTAACCGCGACCGCCGCCGGGGAGATGAGAGATTTCCCGTGCCGCCATCCACCAGCAGCTCGCTTCCCACCACGTAGCTGGACTCGTCCGAAGCGAGATACAGCGCGGCCTTCGCCAGCTCCTGCGGCGTGCCCATCCGCCCGAGCGGGATCCGGTTTTTAATCTCCTGATGCAGGGCGCCGAGCGCCTGCGCGCTGAGGCCGAGCTTATCCAACGCTGTCGTGCTCACCGGGCCAGGGCGCAGGCTGCGGAAAATAATTTTGTCCCCCCCGGTCTGCCCGATGACCAGCTTCGTTAACCTGATCGCCGGGAAGTGGGCGAGCTCGGGCTGTCGATGCGCGAAGCGCTGCAGCCTGGCGGAGTGGATGAACCACAACGGCCATCGGCTTCGGCGCTAAAAGAATGCCCGCGGCCTCAGTTTGCGCGCTGTCGTCTGGCAAAATGTCATAAATTTGTCACAATCAGGACGATGCTAATCACTGACTGAGGGTTAAGGGATGAGAAAAAGTCTACTCGCCGGCGCGATTGCCGCTGGCGTTTTGCTGTCCGCGGGCGTCCAGGCGCAGGATCAGGCGGCCCCGCAGGGCTATCAGCTCCAGCAGGTGCTGATCATGAGCCGCCACAACCTGCGCGCGCCGCTGGCGAATAACGGCAGCGTGCTGGAGCAGTCAACGCCGAAATCCTGGCCGGAGTGGGACGTTCCGGGCGGGCAGCTGACCACCAAGGGCGGGGTGCTGGAAGTCTATATGGGGCACTATATGCGGGAGTGGCTGGCGCAGCAGAAGCTGGTGACCAGCGGCGAGTGCCCGCCGGACAACGCGGTGTATGCCTATGCTAATAGCCTGCAGCGCACCGTCGCGACCGCCCAGTTCTTTATCACCGGCGCCTTTCCTGGCTGCGGCGTAACCGTCCACCACCAGCCGCAAATGGGCACCATGGACCCGACCTTTAACCCGGTTATCACCGATGACTCCGCGGCGTTTAGCGAGAAAGCGGTGCAGGCAATGGAGGCAGAGCGGCAAAAAATGCAGCTCACCGAGAGCTACAAGCTGCTCGAAGAGATGACCGACTATCGCAATTCGCCTTCCTGCAAAGAGAAGCAGCAGTGTTCGCTGAGCGACGGGAAGGACACCTTCAGCGCCAAATATCAGCAGGAACCGGGCGTTTCCGGGCCGTTGAAGGTCGGTAATTCGCTGGTGGACGCGTTCACCCTGCAGTATTACGAAGGCTTCCCGCAGGACCAGGTGGCGTGGGGCGAAATCAAAACCGATAAGCAGTGGCAGGTGCTGTCGAAGCTGAAAAACGGCTATCAGGATAGCCTGTTTACCTCAACGGAAGTGGCGCGCAACGTCGCGAAGCCGCTGGTGAAGTATATCGACAAGGCGCTGGTGGGCGACGCGGCGCAGGCGGCGAAGGTGACGCTGCTGGTGGGGCATGATTCCAATATCGCCTCGCTGCTGACGGCGCTGGATTTTAAACCCTATCAGCTGCACGATCAGAACGAGCGCACGCCGATTGGCGGCAAAATTGTCTTCCAGCGCTGGCACGACAGCGGCAGCAACCGCGAGCTGATGAAGATTGAGTACGTCTATCAAAGTACCGCGCAGCTGCGCAACGCCGACGCCCTGACGCTGCAGTCTCCGCCGCAGCGGGTGACCCTGGCGCTGAACGGCTGTCCGGTGGACGCCGACGGGTTCTGCCCGATGGAGACCTTTAAAACGGTGATGAACCAGGCGGCAAAATAAAACAAAAAAACCCGGAAAATTCCGGGTTTTTTTATTCTGCTGCATCGTAGTTATACGTTTTTACGTTCGATGGTTTGCTCACCCCAGAACAGCGAATCTTTATCGGTTTTCGCAAAGGCCAGCGGCAGCACTTCATCGCTGCCTTCTTCCCAGATTTTTTCCGCTAACTTTTCATCGTATTTTGCTAATTCGAAAATCGCCTCGGCGATCTCCACCGAGGTATTGCGTAAACTTGCCCATTCACCGACGCGGTGAGCTTTTGCTTCTTGAGTTGGCATGCAAATCCTCCTGCTAAGGGTTAACCGTGTAATTTAACCGCCAGGCCGGCGACGTGTTCGCCCTGGTAGCGGGCGATCGCCAGCTCTTCCTCGCTCGGCTGGCGAGAGCCGTCGCCGCCGGCAATAGTGGTGGCGCCGTACGGCGTACCGCCGCGCACCACCGAGACGTCAAACAGTTCCTGCGCGCCGTAGCCAATCGGCACGATCACCATCCCGTGATGGGCGAGGGTGGTCCAGGTCGAGGTAATGGTCTGCTCCTGTCCGCCGCCGGTGCCGGTGGAGCTGAATACGCTGGCCAGCTTGCCGTACAGCGCGCCGGATGCCCACAGACCGCCCGTCTGATCGAGGAAGGTGCGCATCTGTCCGGACATGTTGCCGAAACGGGTTGGGGTACCAAAGATGATGGCGTCATACTCTGCCAGCTCCTGCGGCGTGGCGACGGGCGCATTTTGCGTTTTCCCGCCTGCTTTGGCGAATGCCTCAGCATGCATAGTTTCCGGCACGCGCTTCACCACCACTTCCACGCCGTCTACTCTGTTCGCCCCTTCGGCGACGGCATGAGCCATGGTTTCGATGTGTCCATACATTGAGTAATAAAGCACCAGAATTTTAGCCATTTGCATCACTCCTCGGTTGCGTTATAGGCCAGCCAAACGACTGGCTACCTTTAAAGATAAGGCGTCTGGCGGAGAGTGCAAATCTAACAATCATTTATTTGATTTATAACAAAATTGCAAAGATTGCCTTTGTCGCAAAAAGATACATTTTCCGCTGCGCTGTTTTCGTCTGCCATAAGAGTAGCTTAGCGCACTGGCGGGGCGGGAATATCCCGACAGCGCTGAAAGCTGTTGCAGGATGTTACTATTTGCCGGATGAATGAGTTTCATTCACTACGCTTAAAGGCACGCGATACGCTAATGGTCATGCCATAGGCCGCAGACGCTGCGGCTGCGTATTGCGCGTAATGCAGCATGATGTCTAACCAAGCGGAGGTCAGTGATGGCAAACCATCGTGGCGGTTCCGGCAACTTTGCCGAGGATCGTGAAAGAGCATCAGAAGCAGGTCGTAAAGGTGGACAACACAGCGGGGGGAACTTTAAAAACGATCCCCAGCGCGCCTCGGATGCGGGCAAAAAAGGGGGCAAAAACAGCCACGGCAATCGTCATAGCTGATTTATCGCCAATGACGCAGGTCGGGCGTTTTATGATGCGGGGTTAATCTCCCTGGCACCCTGCGCATCGCCCTCGCCGCCGGCAGCTGCCGGCGGTTTTTTTATTGCCAACGGTTGCGCTCCCGGCGGGCTAATTGCACACTATCCAGCTAATCATTCGCTACCGGCCGCGCTATGTCTTCGTTCAAATTCTCCATCAAACCCCAGGAAGCGATCCTTATTGTGATCACCATGTTCTGGGGCGGTACCTTCCTCGCCGTACAGTACGCCGTGACGCTCAGCGGGCCGTTCTTTTTTGTCGGCGTGCGTTTCGCGACCGCGGCGCTGGCGGTTGCTCTGCTATCGCTTCGCGTCCTGCGCGGGCTGACGTGGCTTGAGCTGAAGGCCGGGGTGGCGATTGGCGTCTCGATAGCGCTGGGGTACAGCCTGCAAACCTGGGGCCTGCAGTCGATCTCCAGCAGCAAGTCGGCCTTTATTACCGCCATGTACGTTCCGCTGGTGCCGCTGCTGCAGTGGCTGTGCCTCGGCAAAATGCCGGGAGTGATGTCCTGCCTGGGCGTGGTGCTGGCCTTTACGGGCCTGATTCTGCTGGCCGGGCCGGAAAATAATCTGCTGGCGCTCGGCGTCGGCGAAGCGATCACCCTCGCCAGCGCGCTGGCGATCGCCGCAGAGATTATCTTAATTAGCGCCTGGGCCGGAAAGGTCGACGTTCGGCGGGTGACGGTGGTGCAGCTGGCCACCGCGTCGCTGGTGGCGTTTGCGGCGATGGTGCCGGCAGGGGAAGCGATCCCTGCGATGTCGCCGGGGCTGCTGGGCGTTGCGCTGGGGCTGGGCATTTTCAGCGCCATTATTCAGGTCACCATGAACTGGGCGCAGCGCAGCGTCTCGCCGACCAGGGCGACGCTTATTTATACCGGCGAGCCGGTGTGGGCGGGGATTTTTGGCCGTATTGCCGGCGAGCGCTTACCGCTGCTGGCGCTGGTGGGCTGCGCTTTTATTCTGGCCGGCGTTCTGGTGAGCGAGCTGAAGCTTAAGCGGAAAAAGGCCTCCGCTACGCAGGAGGCCCCGGCGGAGGCCGGGGCGCTGCCCGAGCTTGCGGAGCGCCCGGACCCCTAATCCCGGTCGGTCTGGCATGACCGGGAAGGCACCCTTTATACCGTGGCGTTAGGCGCTTCTGCTACCCGCGCGCGGCGGCTAAGCAGAGCGTGCAGGAGAATGGCGCCAAAGGTCGCGGTGCCGATCCCACCGAGGGTGAAGCCGCCCAGCGAGAGGGCAAAATCACCGGCGCCGAGCACCAGGGTGACCGCCACCATAATCAGGTTCCCGTTCTGGCTCAGATCGACCCGGTTCTGTACCCAAATCCGCGCCCCGGCCACCGCAATCAGCCCAAATACCACGATCGAGGCCCCGCCGATGACCGGCCCGGGAATGGTGTGGATCAGCGCGCCAAACTTGGGCGAAAACCCGAGCAGGACGGCAATCAGCGCGGCGGCAACGAACACCAGCGTCGAGTAGACTTTGGTGACCGCCATCACCCCGATATTCTCCGCATAGGTGGTGACGCCGCTGCCGCCGACGGCGCCGGAAAGCATCGTCGCCAGCCCGTCGCCGACGAACGCCCGGCCCATATACGGGTCCATATTGCGCCCGGTCATTCCGGCTACGGCCTTCAGGTGGCCGAGGTTTTCAGCAACCAGAATCACCGCCACGGGCGCAATCAGCATCATCGCCTGACCGTTAAAGGTCGGGGAGGTGAAGCGGGGAAGACCAAACCACGCGGCCTGTTCCAGCAGAGAAAAGTCGAGCGGCTTGCCCAGCCCGAGGCCGTTTGCCAGCAGCGCGTAGAGCACGCAGGCCGCAATCAGGCCGACGAGGATCAGCAGCCGCTGCAGCATGCCGCTGGTGAAGACCGCCACGAGGCCGATGCACAGCACGGTCAGCACCGCCATCCAGCCGTCAAACGGCGTCGCTGAAACGCTGCGCACCGCAATCGGCGCGAGGTTCAGGCCAATCGCCATCACCACTGCGCCGGTGACCACCGGCGGCATAAGGCGTTCGATCCAGCGGGTGCCGGCTTTCATCACCACCAGGCCAATCAGGGTATAAAGCAGGCCGCAGACGATAATCCCGCCGAGGGCGACGTCCAGGTGCGGGTTCAGCCCCTGGCCGTTAAAGCCGGTGACGGCGATGACCACGCCGACAAAGGCCGCGCTGGAGCCCAGATAGCTCGGCACCCGGCCACCGGTCACCAGAAAGAACAGCAGGGTGCCAATGCCTGACATCAGGATCGACAGGTTGGGGTCGAGCCCCATCAGTATCGGCATCAGCACGGTGGCGCCGAACATCGCGACCGCGTGCTGCACGCCCATAACCACGGTTTGCCCGACGGAAAGGCGTTCATCGGGAGCCACCACGCCGGAAGCGGCGGAGGGGGAGGTCAACTGCCAGCGAGGAAAATCGAAAAGTGCCATGATGATATCCCGGGTTCAAGGTTAACAGGCTGGGCGCATAAGCGTGTGATAGCCGCGGTCGAACCACATCAGCCCGCGCGGCTGCGGATGCTTAACGATGGCGGCGACCTCGCAGAACAGAATGTCGTGGCTGCCGACGCTGACGACCTGGCTGATGCGGCAGTCGAAGCTCACCAGCGCATCGTTCAGGCGCGGGCAGCCGGTGACGCCGGGCTGCCATTGCGCGGCGGCGAAGCGCTCCGCCATCGGCGTTTTACCGCCAAACAGATTGGAGAGCGGCTCCTGTCCCGCCGCCAGGGTATTGACGCACAGCGCCTGATGCTGGCTAAAGGTCGGCCACACCGAGGCAGAACGGTTCAGGCAGACCAGCAGCGTCGGCGGCTCGTCGGTCACGCTGCACACCGCGCTGGCGGTAAAGCCGGCGCGGCCCGCCGGACCGTCGGTGGTAATGATGTTAACCGCGGCGCCGACCTGGGCCATGGCGTCGCGAAAGCTTTGTTTATCCGCAATAGGCATGGAGGCTCCTTATGCCAGCCGGCAGGCATCGTCAAATGAGAGACGCGGCAGGCGATCGTAGAGCTTTGTCTCATCGCCATAGCCGATGTTAATCAACAGGTTGCTTTTCCAGGCGCCGTCGGCAAAGAAGGCCGCGTCGACCTTTTCCCGATCGAACCCCGACATCGGCCCGGTATCGAGGCCAAGGGCGCGGCAGGCGAAAATGAGATAGGCCGCCTGCAGGGAGCTATTGCGAAAGGCGGTCTCCTCGGCGTGCTGGGGGCTGGAGGTAAACCAGCTGCGGGCGTCGCCGTGGGGGAACAGCGCCGGCAGGCGATCGTAAAAGGCGCTGTCCCAGGCCACGATGGCGGTGACCGGCGCGCTGAGAGTTTTTTGCAGATTGCCGCTGGAGAGCGTCGGGCGCAGCTTCTCTTTGCCTTCCGGGGTGCGGACAAAAACGATCCGCGCCGGCGAGCAGTTGGCCGAGGTCGGGCCCATTTTCATCAGCGCGTAAATCTCCTCCAGCAGGCCGTCGGACACCGGCTTATCCAGCCAGCTGCCGTGGGTTCTGGCGTGTCTGAACAGCGTGTCGCACGCGCTTTGGCTAATACTCTCACTCATAAACTCTCCTGGCCGGCGGGCAGCATTGCGGCCAGCCCGTCGCATAAAATGGGGTTAAAGGTAGCGGTATCGGTGACGTTACAAGCATGGCCGCCCCAGGCCATCTCCACCAGCTGGCTGCCCGGGATCGCGGCCTGCAGCGAACGCGAGCAGGAGGCGGGCACCAGCAGATCGTCACGGGCGCTGATCACCAGGGTCGGACAGGTCACCGCCGCCGCCTGACGAGAGAAATCGGCCTGCTTCAGCGCCTGTAGCCGCTTCAGCAGGTTGTCCTTACCCTGAAAATGGCTGAGCGCAAGGGCGTCCTCCGCCTCCATGCGCGGCGCGCGCGCGGCCATCCACTCCGCCGGATAGAGGAACAGCGGCTGCGCCTCCACCCACGCCTGGGCGCCGCCGGTATGCAGCAGGCGCTCGCGTACCTGGAAGCAGCGGCGGGTATGCGTCGACAGCGTCAGCCAGGCGTTAACCAGCACCAGGGCGCTGACCGCCCGGGGTTTGTCGAGCGCCAGCTGCAGGCCGATCAGCCCGCCCAGCGCATGGCCCACCAGCGCGAAGCGCGTGATTCCTGCCTTCTCCAGCGCCTGCCACAGCTCCTGGGCCATGGTTGCCATGCTGTAGGCGGCGGGCAGCGGGCCGGCGTTTTCGCCGGTGCCGTTCTGGTCATAGGTCACCAGCTGGTATTGCTCGGCCAGCGACGCGCGCTGCGCGGTCCAGTAGCTGCCGGCACCGCCCAGTCCGGCGCTCAGCACCACCACCGGGGCGCCGGCATAAGGCGCAGGGGCGATATTGAGCTTCATAGCGCCGGCTTCCCGATATGCGCCACCGTGGCGATCTCCACCAGCGCCTCTGGCTTCACCAGGCCGCACTGAATGCAGAACCGAGCCGGCTTATCGCCGGGGAAGAACTCGGCGTAAACTTCGTTAATCGCGGCGTAGTTTTTCCAGTCGGTGATAAAGATGCTGTTGAAGGTCACATCCTCCATACTGCCCCCCGCCGTTTCGATAACGCTGCGGATGGTCTCCAGAACGTGACGGGTTTGCGCCTTTGGGTCGCCGATATAGACCACGTTGTTTTGCTTATCGAACGGCAGCGTACCGGAGACGTACACCACGCCATCGGCCAGCGTGCCGGGAACGAAAGGGGCGATCGGCGTGGTGGTGCCGGGTGGAATAATGACCTGTTTAGGCATAACGTTTCTCCTCCGGGAACGGGATGGGGCTGGCGGGCTGCAGGGCATCGCAGAAGCTGGCGACGTCGCTGACCCAGCCAAAGAAGGTCTCAATATTGAACAGCGCCGCCTGCTGAGCGAAGGCCGGCCCGGCCTGATGGGTGGCGTCCTCCAGCACGATGCCGAAATATTCGAGGAAGAAGCCGTCGCGCAGGGTGGACTCCACGCAGACGTTGGTGGCGATACCGGTGAACACCAGGTGGCGAATGCCGCGGCTGCGCAAGATGCTGTCCAGCTGGGTGTTGTAGAAGCCGCTGTAGCGCGGTTTCGGCAGCACCACGTCGCCCGGCTGCGGCCTGAGCTCATCGACCAGCTGGTAGTCCCAGCCGCCTTTAGCCAGCAGCTTGCCCTGCAGCTCGGGGCGGCGGCGCATGGTCTTCAGGGCGTTGGATTTATGGTAATTGGGCGAACCGGGGCCGCCGGCCTCCATGTACTGGTCGTCCCAGCCGTTCTGGAACCAGATAATCAGCATTCCGGCGGCGCGGGCGGCGGCGACGGCGGTGTTAATGTTGTCGATAACCGGCCGGGTGGCGGAGACGTCAAAACCGGCCAGATCGAGATAGCCGCCCTGGCTGGCGTAGGCGTTTTGCATATCCACCACGATCAGCGCGCTGTTTTGCGCCGCGAAGGTGAGGGATTCCGGGCGAGCGGGAAGGGTAATCATCAGGCAACCTCGCGAGTAGCGGTGGCAATATGGTCGCGGCAGCGCATCAGCGGCTGAATGCGCTCGCCGAAGGCGTCAATGCCGCCGAGGAAATCATCAAAGGTCAGCAGCACGCCGTCGGTACCGGGGACCGCGGCGACTTCATCAAGCATGCGGGCGACGCTGGCGTAGGAGCCGACGAGGGTGCCCATGTTGATATTGACCGCCGAGGTGGGGTCGGCCATCTGGCGGACGTTGGTATCGCTGCCGGAGCGGGTATCCTTTTGGCTCTGCTCGGTGAGCCACGCCAGCGCCTCTTCGTCGGCGCCGGCCTTGTAGTGCTCCCATTTGGCGCGCGCGGCTTCATCCGTTTCGTCGGCGATAACCATAAACAGCACGTACGAGCCGACGTCGCGGCCGGTTTTTTCCGCCGCCTGCATCATGCGCGCGGCGGTCGGGGCGAAGGCGGCCGGGGTGTTGACCCCTTTGCCGAAGCAGAAGTTGTAGTCGGCGTACTGGGCGGAGAAGGCCATGCCGGCATCGCTTTGCCCGGCGCAGATAACCTTCATCGGCTGCGACGGCTGCGGGCTGACGCGGCAGTCGTTCATCGTGAAGTGGTCGCCCTTAAAGTCGCTCTTCCCGGTACCCCACAGATCGCGCAGCACCTGGACATATTCGCTGAGATAGTCGTAGCGGCTGGCGAAATAGTCGTCACCCGGCCAGATCCCCATCTGCTCGTACTCCGGCTTTTGCCAGCCGGTGACCAGGTTAACGCCGAAGCGGCCGCCGGAAATGGAGTCGATGGTGGAGGCCATCCGGGCGACGATGGCCGGAGGCAGGGTCAGGGTGGCGGCGGTGGCGTAGATCTGGATCCGCGACGTTACCGCCGCCAGGCCCGCCATCAGGGTGAAGGATTCGAGATTATGATCCCAGAATTCGGTTTTACCGCCAAAGCCGCGCAGCTTGATCATCGACAGCGCGAAGTCAAAGTTGTAGTGCTCGGCTTTCTGCACAATCGCTTTATTCAGCTCAAACGTCGGCATGTACTGCGGGGCATGGGTGGAAATGAGCCAGCCGTTATTGCCGATCGGAACGAAGACACCAATTTTCATATGCACCTCTTTGCGGTCGTTAAACAAGAAGGCGTGCGGCGCTGCATCCTGCATCTCCCTGAGCCACCTCGCTAATCTGATAAAGCAAAGACGATGCCAGTTTTACAAAAGCTAATGTTATTAATGTGTTGCTTAATGGTTGCCGGATGTGATGCTGAGAAAAGTAGACTAAATGGTCAAAATTGGTGCACGAAAAAACGGCAGTCATGCGCAATTGGGGTGCAGGAGGTCGTGTCGGCGATGGGCTTTTGCTATGCTGATGGCGGTGAAACAAGGAGATAACAAATGGCACAGGGCGCCGAGAAAAAAAGCGGCAAGCGTTCGCTGGCGGTGAGCGCAAAGAAAGAGGCTATCCTCGCCGCCGCGCTGGACGCGTTTTCGCAATTTGGCATTCACGGCACGCGGCTTGAGCAGGTTGCGGAGCTGTCCGGGGTATCGAAAACCAATTTGCTTTACTACTACCCGTCGAAAGAGGCGCTGTACGTTGCCGTTTTGCAGCAGATCCTCACCATCTGGCTGGCGCCGCTGAAGGCCTTTCGCGAAGATATCAGCCCGCTGGTGGCGATCCGCGAATACATACGCCTGAAGCTGGAGGTCTCCCGCGACCATCCGCAGGCGTCAAAGCTGTTCTGCCTCGAGATGCTGCAGGGCGCGCCGCTGCTGATGGGAGAGCTGACCGGCGATCTGAAAGCGCTGGTGGATGAAAAGTCGGCGATCGTTTCCGGCTGGGTTGAAAGCGGCAAGCTGGCGCCGGTCGATCCCCAGCACCTGATCTTTATGATCTGGGCCACCACGCAGCATTACGCCGATTTTGCCACCCAGATTGAGGCGGTGACCGGCGCAACGCTGCGTGATGAAGCGTTCTTTCAGCAGACCGTGGAAAACGTTCAGCGGATGATCGTTGAAGGGATCCGGGTACGCTAGTTGGCCGGCGGCAGCGGGCAGCTCTGATCGCCATCTTCACACTGCAGCAGCGAGGAGAGGTACGATTCACGCTCTACGGTTTTGTCCGCCATGCACTGGTTGATCAGCATCGGCTGGACGCTGCCGCCTTCGGCCCCGGAGGTTAAAAACGCGCAGTCGGCGTCGCGCAGCGCGATCCACGCCAGCTGGGATTTCTTCAGCAGCGCCTGCTGGCTGGCTGAGGCACGCTTCAGGGCCTGCTGGTAGGTCTGGTTGAGCTTGCCGTCGGCCGCCTGATACTGCGCCGCCGTGCACTGGTTCATCTCCATTTGATTGTTGGCGTTGGCGCATTCGTCCGCCAGCGCCTGCCCGCTTGCTAACAGGGCGGCAAGCGCGAGTAAAGTGCGTTTCATTGTTCCACTCCCATACATAAAAAAGGCCCCCGTCCGGGAGCCTTAATTAACCACAGCTTTGGCCTGCTGTCATCTGGTCTGCGATCCCCCGGCGGCGGGCTAGAGTTTTGCCCGACGCCGCCTGCGGGAATCGGCCTTAGCCGATGGTCATCAGGCTGGCGTTGCCGCCCGCCGCCGCGGTATTGACGCTCAGCGAGCGCTCGATATAGAGGCGCTCGAGCAGCAGGTTGGTTTCGCCGCGGGCGAATCCCTGTACCGAAACGATCGCCCCGTCCCGCGCCGCCACCTGCTCGCACAGCGCGCGCAGCTGATCGGAGTCGCCGTGGTAAATCACCGCGTCGAAGGACTGGGCGGTGAGATCGGCCTCTTTGGCGAAGTGGATGCGCTCGCTGACTTCGCGCGGCAGCTTCTTCGCCAGTTCGCGATGCAGGGCGTTGTCCGGCCACAGGATCTCGCAGCCGACGGCGGCAACTGCCGCCAGCTGGGTCAGCGCATCCTGTTCATTATCCGCCACGCACAGCACGCGGTCGCGGGGGATAAAGGTCAGGGTGTTGCGCTCGCCGGTCGGCCCCGGCAGCAGGCGCTGGGTGCCGGCCTGCGCCTGTTCGCTATACTGCTGGCACAGCGCCTGCAGCTCCGGCCGGCCTGTGGCCCACTGCTGCAGGGCAATCAGCGGTTTTTCCAGCAGGGTTTTCAGCTGGGCGTCCAGCGGACGTTCAGCGTCCTGGCGGGCGAGGGTTGCGCCGACGGCGTTCTGCGGACGGCTTGAGAGCAGGCGGTACAGATACAGCGGACCGCCCGCTTTCGGGCCGGTGCCCGACAGGCCTTCGCCGCCAAACGGCTGAACGCCAACCACCGCGCCGACCATATTACGGTTGACGTACAGGTTGCCGACTTTTGCGCTGCCGGTGACCTGGGCAATGGTTTCGTCGATGCGAGTATGGACCCCGAGCGTCAGGCCGTAGCCGGAAGCGTTGATCTGCTCAACCAGCCGATCCAGCGCGTTGCGGTTGTAGCGCACCACGTGCAGAACCGGGCCAAAGACCTCTTTTTTCAGCTCGTCAAAGCTGTCGAGCTCGATAAGCGTCGGCGGAACGAAGGTTCCGCTCTGCCATTCGCGCGCGTCGTCGCTGTTCTCGCGCACCGCCTGGAAGACGTTGCGCCCCTTGGCGCGCAGCGTCTGAATGTGGCGCTCGATATTCTCTTTCGCTTCGGCATCAATCACCGGCCCGATATCGGTGGTCAGGCGGCCAGGGTTGCCCATCCGGCATTCGCCCATCGCGCCGCGCAGCATGGTCAGCGTATGGTCGGCAATCTCCTCCTGCAGGCACAGCACCCGCAGCGCGGAGCAGCGCTGGCCGGCGCTGTCGAAGGCGGAGGCCAGCACGTCAACCACCACCTGCTCGGTCAGCGCCGACGAGTCGACGATCATCGCGTTCATGCCGCCGGTTTCAGCGATCAGCGGCGTCGGACGCCCCTGGGCATCAAGGCGGCTGGCGATATTGCGCTGCAGCAGCGTCGCGACCTCGGTGGAGCCGGTAAACATCACCCCGCGCACGCGGTGGTCGCCGGTGAGCGCGGCGCCGACGGTTTCCCCGCGGCCCGGCAGCAGCTGGATAACGCCCGGCGGGACGCCGGCTTCCAGCAGAATCGCTACGCCCTGAGCGGCGATCAGCGGCGTCTGCTCGGCGGGTTTCGCCAGCACGCTGTTGCCCGCGGCCAGCGCGGCGGCAATTTGACCGGTGAAGATCGCCAGCGGGAAGTTCCACGGGCTGATGCACACCACCGGCCCCAGCGGACGGTGGGTTTCATTATCAAAGTCGTCGCGAACCTGGCCGGCGTAGTAGTGCAGGAAGTCGACCGCTTCACGAACTTCGGCGATGGCGTTGCTGAAGGTTTTACCCGCTTCGCGCACCAGAATCCCGATCAGCGTCTGCGTTTGGCCTTCCATCAGGATCGCCGCGCGTTCGAGGATGGCCGCGCGCTCCTGCGGCGGGGTGGCGAACCAGATCGGCGCGCAGTTGACCGCGCTGGTCAGCGCCTGCTGTACCTCTTCGTCGCTGGTTTCGCGCACGTGGCCGACGATATCCTTCGGCTCGGCAGGGTTAACGATCGCCTGCAGCTCGCCTTCGGCAGCCGGATGCTCCAGCATCGGCAGGGCCTGCCACTTGTGCAGGGCGCTGTTGAGTAAAGAGGAGGAGAGGGAGGCGAGGCGGTGCTCGTTCGCCAGATCCAGCCCCGCGGAGTTGCTGCGGCCCTGACCATAAAGGTCGCGCGGCAGCGGAATTTTCGGATGCGGCAGGCCGGCCTGGCCCTCCTGCTGCGCCAGCTTCTCGACCGCGCTGACCGGGTCGGCGACCAGTTCGTCAAGCGGCAGGCTGGTATCGGCGATGCGGTTGACGAAGGAGGTGTTGGCGCCGTTCTCCAGCAGGCGGCGTACCAGGTAGGCCAGCAGGGTTTCGTGGGTGCCGACCGGGGCATAGATTCGGCACGGTCGGTTGAGCTTGCCGTCGGCTACTTTGCCTACCACCTGCTCATACAGCGGCTCGCCCATGCCGTGCAGGCACTGGAACTCGTACTGACCCGGGTAATAGTTCTGCCCCGCCAACTGGTAAATGGCCGCCAGGGTGTGGGCGTTGTGGGTGGCGAACTGCGGGTAAATCAGGCTCGGCACCGTCAGCAGCTTTTTCGCGCAGGCGAGATAGGAGACGTCGGTGTAAACCTTGCGGGTATAAACCGGGTAGCCTTCCAGGCCGTCCATCTGCGCGCGCTTGATTTCGCTGTCCCAGTAGGCGCCCTTGACCAGGCGGATCATCAGACGGCGGCGGCTGCGGGTGGCGAGATCGATCAGCGAGTCGATCACAAACGGGCAGCGCTTCTGATAGGCCTGAATAACGAAGCCGATCCCGTTCCAGCCCGCCAGCTCTGGCTCAAAGCACAGCTTCTCCAGCAGGTCGAGAGAGATCTCCAGGCGATCGGCCTCTTCGGCGTCGATATTAATGCCGATATCGTACTGGCGTGCCAGCAGGGTCAGCGACTTCAGGCGCGGATAGAGCTCATCCATCACCCGATCGTACTGCGCGCGGCTGTAGCGTGGATGCAGGGCGGAGAGCTTAATGGAGATCCCCGGACCCTCATAGATGCCGCGGCCGTTGGAGGCTTTGCCGATCGCGTGAATGGCCTGCTGGTAGGAGACCATATAGGCCTGGGCGTCGGCGGCGGTCAGCGCCGCTTCCCCGAGCATATCGTAGGAGTAGCGGAAGCCTTTCTCTTCGAGCTTGCGGGCGTTGGCCAGCGCTTCGGCGATGGTTTCGCCGGTGACGAACTGCTCGCCCATCAGGCGCATCGCCATATCAACGCCTTTGCGAATCAGCGGCTCGCCGCTTTTGCCAATGATGCGGTTCAGCGAACGCGACAGGCTGGTTTCATTGTGGGTGGAGACCAGCTTGCCGGTAAACAGCAGCCCCCAGGTGGCGGCGTTAACGAACAGCGACGGGCTGCGGCCGATATGCGACTGCCAGTTACCGTTGCTGATCTTGTCGCGGATCAGGGCGTCGCGAGTGGCTTTATCCGGAATACGCAGCAGCGCCTCCGCGAGGCACATCAGCGCCACGCCCTCCTGCGAGGAGAGGGAGAACTCCTGCAGCAGGCTCTGCACCATCCCGGCGCGCCCGCTGGCGTTTTTTTGATTGCGCAGCTTTTCCGCCAGCGTCCAGGCGAGCTTGTGCGCCTGTTCGCCCAGCGCCTGCGGCAGGCGGGCCTGCTCGAGGAGCATCGGCACGGCGTCGGTTTCGGCGCGGCGATAAGCGGCGGTAATGTCCGCCCGCGCCACCGACTGCGGCAGGATCTGCTCGGCAAATTCAAGGAACGGCTGGTACGGCTCTTCGCTCAGCGGACCCGCTTCGTCGCTTTCGTTGGCCGCGCCGGAGAGCAGTGCCGGAAGCTCGGGCAGCGATTCATCATTCTCCAGCTTTTCCAGATAGTTGAAAATCGCCTGCTTAATTAGCCAGTGCGGCGTGCGGTCGATACGGCTGGCGGCGGACTTGATGCGTTCGCGCGTAGCTTCGTCAAGTTTAACGCCCATGGTGGTGGTGCCCATGTCATGAACTCCTGTTATTGGTCATTCGCTTCATCCATGACCCGACCCGTATTGTGGCGGCATGATTCGGCGAGCTGAGCTTCTGTGCGGTTATGCGGTTGCGTAGGAATATCTACTATGTTGCAACTTTGTGCAACCTTGTTAATCGCAACTTGTGGGTCAGGCTGAAAAATGGGTTTGTTGTTAAATTTAATGATGGGATTAGCGGTAATTTAACCTTTATTTAAAGGCATATTTACCTGCGTTAGTTAACAGTTTTACAAGGTGCAACCAATAAAAACGTGAGGAAGTGCAACCTATAACAAAATGAGGTTTGGTCATCGGCGGAATTAGTGTAAATGCTGTGTTAAATCGTTTGTGAAAAACCGCAGCTTCCGTCAGGATACGGTCGCCCAATACAACCATTGTGCCATTACCCCGTTCCGGTAGTGGAATAAAACGACAAATCTGGACGCTGTCGACAAAAAATCTGGAGATTTGCATGGCTATTAGCACCCCGATGTTGGTGACTTTTACTATTTATATATTTGGCATGGTACTGATCGGGTTTATTGCCTGGCGTTCGACGAAGAACTTCGATGATTATATTCTCGGTGGCCGTAGCCTCGGTCCCTTCGTGACCGCGCTGTCCGCTGGAGCCTCGGATATGAGCGGCTGGCTGCTGATGGGGCTGCCGGGAGCCATATTTCTTTCCGGTATTTCCGAGAGCTGGATTGCCATCGGCCTGACGCTGGGGGCGTGGGTTAACTGGAAGCTGGTAGCCGGTCGCCTGCGTGTTCATACCGAGGTGAATAATAACGCGCTGACCCTGCCGGACTATTTCACCGGCCGCTTTGAAGATAAAAGCCGGGTGCTGCGTATTATCTCCGCGCTGGTTATTTTACTGTTCTTCACTATTTATTGTGCCTCCGGCATCGTTGCCGGTGCGCGTCTGTTTGAAAGCACCTTTGGCATGAGCTACGAAACGGCGCTGTGGGCCGGTGCTGCCGCGACGATTATTTATACCTTCGTCGGCGGATTCCTCGCGGTAAGCTGGACCGATACCGTGCAGGCCAGCCTGATGATTTTCGCGCTGATCCTGACGCCGGTGATGGTGATTATTTCCGTCGGCGGCTTCGGCGATTCGCTGGAGGTGATTAAGCAAAAGAGCATTGAAAACGTCGATATGCTGAAGGGGCTTAATTTCGTCGCCATTATCTCGCTGATGGGCTGGGGGCTGGGCTACTTTGGTCAACCGCATATTCTGGCTCGCTTTATGGCGGCGGACTCCCATCACAGCATCGTCCACGCTCGCCGTATCAGCATGACCTGGATGATCTTCTGCCTGGCGGGCGCCGTGGCGGTTGGCTTCTTCGGCATCGCGTGGTTTAACAACAACCCGGCGCTGGCCGGGGCGGTAAATCAGAACTCCGAGCGCGTGTTTATTGAACTGGCGCAAATCCTGTTTAACCCGTGGATTGCCGGTATCCTGCTGTCGGCGATTCTGGCGGCGGTGATGTCAACCCTGAGCTGCCAGCTGCTGGTCTGTTCCAGCGCGATCACCGAGGATTTGTATAAGGCATTCCTGCGCAAGAACGCCGGGCAGAAAGAGCTGGTGTGGGTGGGTCGGATGATGGTGCTGGTGGTGGCGCTGATTGCTATCGCGCTGGCGGCCAATCCGGACAACCGCGTGCTGGGCCTGGTGAGCTACGCGTGGGCGGGCTTCGGTGCGGCCTTCGGTCCGGTGGTGCTGTTCTCCGTTATGTGGTCACGCATGACCCGCAACGGCGCGCTGGCCGGTATGGTTATCGGCGCGCTGACCGTTATCGTCTGGAAACAGTTTGGCTGGCTTGGCCTGTACGAAATCATCCCTGGCTTCATCTTTGGCAGCCTCGGGATTGTGGTCTTCAGCCTGCTGAGCAAAGCGCCTTCGGCATCCATGCAGCAGCGTTTTGCCGAGGCCGACGCCCACTATCACTCCGCGCCGCCGGTCCGCGCGACCGCAGAGTAAGCATAGGCTTTCTGCTAAAGCCCGCCTCCGGCGGGCTTTTTTGTCTCCGCGGTTCGCCGCAGCCGGACCGAGACCGACGGGAACCCTCTTGCTAATTCTCTGAAAATACGCTGATATCTGAGCACAAATAACAATGAGGATAGCAATATGAGTTTCAGACAGGGTGCAATGGCGCTGGTGCTGGCAGGGCTGCTTGGCGGCTGCGTGGCACCAGCCAAAACGACCGTTTCAGCGCCGGCTGCCGGCGCCTGCCCGGCGGACAATTCCATGGAGCAGACCACGCTGTACTTTGGCCTCAGCCGTCCGGCGGGTAAAGATATCACCCCCGCGGAGTGGCAGCAGTTTGTTGACCGCGACGTCACCCCGCGCTTTCGCGACGGCCTGACGGTATTTGACGCCCGGGGCCAGTGGCTGGGTAACGACGGGAGCGTGGCGCGCGAGCAGAGCAAGGCGCTGATGCTGATCCACGGGAAAGATGCGAAGAGCGAAGAGGGGATTGAGGCGCTGCGCACGATCTATAAGTCGCGCTTCGCCCAGGAGTCGGTGATGCGCGTCGATCGCCAGGTTTGCGTTCATTTCTAAATAAGCGTTATTGCTGAATAAGGCTTCTTGCTTAAGAAAAGGCGGGGCGATGCCCCGCCTTAATTGCGGCGATATTCGCGGCGCAAGCTCGCGCTTACAGCACCAGACCGGCGAAGCTGGCGGAGAGCAGGCTGACCAGCGTCGCACCGTAGACCAGGCGCAGGCCGAAGCGGGAAACAATGTTGCCCTGCGGCTCGTTAAGCCCCTTAATGGCGCCGGCGATAATGCCAATCGAGGCAAAGTTAGCAAAAGAGACCAGGAAGACCGACAGAATGCCCAGCCCGCGCGGCGTCATGCCGGCGGCAATTTTCTGCAGCTCGATCATCGCGACAAACTCGTTGGCCACCAGCTTGGTCGCCATAATACTCCCGGCGTTCAGCGCATCGCTGAGCGGAATACCGATCAGCCACGCCAGCGGGTAAAAGACGTAGCCCAGAATCTGCTGGAAGCTGAGGCCAAATACGGTAGCGAAGAGGGCGTTAACGGCGCTGATTAAGGCAATAAAGCCCATCAGCATTGCCAGAATAATCATCGCAACCTTGAAGCCAGCCAGAATATATTCGCCCAGCATTTCAAAGAAGCTCTGCGACTCATGCAGCTTCTCCAGCTTAATCTCTTCTTCGCTGCCCGGTCGCGTCGGGTTAATAATGGACAGCACAATAAAGGTGCTGAACATATTGAGGATCAGCGCCGCGACGACGTATTTCGCGTCCAGCATGCTCATATAGGCGCCAACAATCGACAGCGACACCGTCGACATCGCGGTGGCGGCCATGGTGAACAGCCGGCGAGAGGAGAGATCGCCGAGCACGCCCTTATAGGCAATGAAGTTTTCCGACTGTCCGAGGATCAGCGAGCTGACGGCGTTAAAGGATTCGAGCTTGCCCATGCCGTTGACCTTTGACAGCAGGGTGCCAATGACGCGAATGAAAATGGGCAGAATGCGCCAGTGCTGGAGAATACCAATCAGCGCGGAGATAAAGACAATCGGGCACAGCACGCCGAGGAAAATAAAGGCCAGGCCTTTTTCACTCATGCCGCCAAATACAAAGTTGGTGCCCTCAGCGGCAAAGCCGAGTAATGAGGTGAAAAAGCCGGAGATATTTTTAACTATCCACAGGCCGCTTTCGGCGTGGAGAAAAAAGAAAGCCAGGGCAATTTCAATAACAATTAACTGGATAATATAGCGAAAGCGGATTTTTTGTCGGTCATAGCTGGCAAGCCAGGCAAGGCCGAGGATAACCACCAGCGCCAGCAGGAAGTGTAAAAACTGAGTCATATTATTCTTTTCGCAGATAAATAAGGCCGCTATTTAGCCACAGCCGCTACGCCCGGTAAATATCTGCTGCGAAAAAACCGTCGATCCTGTTCTTCGCCGCTGGCACAGGCGAATACTTGCCTAAGTAATTATTTTCCAGCGATTAATTTACACCTCGTCATCATTCTCTACACATTTCACTTGTGTTTCTGATTATTGTAATGATAATCACTATCAGAAATATTTACCTATCTTTGCATCCGTTGACTGCGGCTCACATTTAAGGATGTCTGCATGTTTGTTCCATTTCTCATCATGTTACGTGAAGGCCTGGAGGCCGCGCTGATTGTCAGCCTGATCGCCAGCTATCTGAAACGCACTCAGCGTGGAAACTGGATTGGCGTAATGTGGATTGGGGTGTTCCTCGCGGCGGCGCTGTGCCTCGGCCTGGGGACCTTTATCAACGAAACAACCGGCGAATTTCCGCAGCGTGAACAGGAGCTGTTTGAGGGCATCGTGGCGCTGGTCGCGGTCTTTATCCTGACCTGGATGGTGTTCTGGATGCGCAAGGTGTCGCGCAACGTGAAGCAGCAGCTGGAGCAGGCGGTGGATAACGCCCTGCAGCGCGGTAACAACCACGGCTGGGCGCTGGTGATGATGGTCTTTTTTGCCGTCGCGCGCGAAGGGCTGGAGTCGGTATTTTTCCTGCTGGCGGCGTTCCAGCAGGATGTCGGTATCTGGCCGCCGCTGGGCGCGATACTTGGCCTCGCCACCGCAGTCGTCCTCGGTTTCCTGCTGTACTGGGGCGGCATCCGCCTTAACCTCGGCGCGTTCTTCAAGTGGACCAGCCTGTTCATCCTGCTGGTCGCCGCGGGCCTTGCCGCCGGCGCCATTCGCGCCTTTCACGAGGCCGGGCTGTGGAACCACTTCCAGGACGTGGCGTTCGATCTGAGCGGCGTGCTGTCGACGCACAGCCTGTTCGGTACGCTGCTTGAAGGCATCTTTGGCTATCAGGAAGCGCCGACCGTCAGCGAAGTGGCGGTGTACTTTATCTATTTGATTCCGGCGCTGGTGCTGTTTGCGCTGCCGCCGCGTAGCAATCCAGCAGCCTCGCGTACCGCTCCGCTTAAGTAGGGCGCCGCAGGATATATCGTTACAACATACTTACCGAAAGGGATGATCATAATGACTCATTTTCGCCGTAATGCGCTGCAGCTTGCCGTCGCAGCGTTGTTCAGCTCCGCCTTTTGCGTCCAGGCTGCGGATATTCCGCAGGTAAAAGTGACCGTTAATGACAAGCAGTGTGAACCGATGAACGTGACCGTGAAAGCGGGTAAAACGCAGTTCATCATTCAGAACCACAGTCAGAAGGCGCTGGAGTGGGAGATCCTTAAAGGCGTGATGGTCGTGGAAGAGCGCGAAAACATTGCGCCGGGCTTTACGCAAAAGCTGACGGCTAACCTGCAGCCGGGCGAATACGATATGACCTGCGGCCTGCTGACTAACCCGAAAGGGAAGCTGATTGTCACCGGTGCGGCCACCCAAGACGCGGCGAAAGCCGACGCGCTGCTGAGCCTCGGCGAAGCGATTACCGCCTATAAAGCCTACGTCACGGCACAAACTGCCCAGCTGGTTAGCGGCACGAAGGCCTTCACCGACGCGGTGAAAGCGGGCGATATCGAAAAAGCGAAAGCGCTGTATGCCCCGACGCGTCAGCACTACGAGCGCATCGAACCGATCGCCGAGCTGTTCTCCGATCTTGATGGCAGCATTGATGCCCGTGAAGACGACTACGAGAAGAAGGAGGAAGATCCGAAATTCACCGGCTTCCACCGTCTGGAAAAAGCCCTGTTTGGCGACAACAGCACCAAGGGCATGGAGAGCTACGCCGACCGTCTGAACAGCGACGTGCTGGAGCTGCAAAAGCGCATCAGCGAGCTGGCGTTCCCGCCGTCTAAAGTGGTGGGCGGCGCGGCGGGCCTGATTGAAGAAGTGGCCGCCAGTAAAATCAGCGGCGAAGAAGATCGCTACAGCCACACCGACCTGTGGGATTTCCAGGCCAACGTTGACGGCGCGCAGAAAATTGTCGACCTGCTGCGTCCGCAGCTGCAAAAAGAGAACGCCGCGCTGCTGGCGAAAGTTGACGCTAACTTCAAGAAAGTTGACGCGATCCTCGCGAAATACCGCACCAAAGACGGCTATGAGACCTATGACAAGCTGACCGATGCGGATCGTAACGCGCTGAAAGGCCCGATCACCACCCTGGCGGAAGATCTGGCTCAGCTGCGCGGGATCCTGGGTCTGGACTAAAGCGATGGCAGAACAGAAGCAATTCGACGTGAATGAACCTTCACGTCGGCGGTTACTAAAAGGGATCGGCGCGCTAGGCGGCGCGCTGGCTATCGCCGGCGGCTGTCCGGTTGCGCATGCGGCCAAAAGCACCAGCTCGCCGGGCACGCTGTCGCCCAACGCGCGTATGGAGGAGCAGCCCTTTTATGGCCTGCACCAGGCGGGGATCCTCACCCCGCAGCAAACCGCGATGATGCTGGTGGCCTTCGACGTGCTGGCCAGCGATAAGGCCGACCTCGAGCGGCTGTTTCGTCTGCTGACCCAGCGTATTGCCTTCCTGACCAAGGGCGGGCCGGCGCCGGACACGCCGAATCCGCGCCTGCCGCCGATGGACTCGGGCATTCTCGGGCCGTGGATCGCCCCGGATAACCTGACGATGACCGTTTCGGTCGGCCATTCGCTGTTTGACGCGCGCTACGGGTTAGCGAGTCTCGCGCCGAAGAAGCTGCAGAAGATGACGCGCTTTCCCAACGATTCGCTGGATGCCGCGCTCTGTCACGGCGATCTGCTGCTACAGATTTGCGCCAACACCCAGGATACGGTGATCCACGCGCTGCGCGATGTGATTAAGCATACTCCGGATCTGCTGAGCGTCCGCTGGAAGCGCGAGGGCTTTATCTCCGATAGCGCCGCGCGGAGCAAAGGCAAGGAGACGCCGGTTAACCTGCTGGGCTTTAAGGACGGTACGGCGAACCCGGTCAGCACCGACGGCGCGCTGATGGACGAGGTAGTTTGGGTTACCGCCGGGCAGGGAGAACCGGCGTGGGCGACGGGCGGCAGCTACCAGGCGGCGCGTATTATCCAGTTCCACGTTGAGTTCTGGGATCGTACGCCGCTGAAAGAGCAGCAGACTATTTTCGGTCGCGACAAGCACAGCGGCGCGCCGCTGGGAATGCAGCACGAGCACGACGTGCCGGATTACGCGAAGGATCCCGATGGCGATATTATCGCCCTCGATAGCCACATCCGGCTGGCTAACCCGCGTACGCCGCAGACCCAGTCGAGCCTGATGATGCGCCGCGGCTACAGCTATTCGCTGGGGGTGACCAACTCCGGGCAGCTGGATATGGGGCTGCTGTTTGTCTGCTATCAGCACGATCTGGAAAAAGGTTTCCTGACGGTGCAAAAGCGTCTCAACGGCGAAGCGCTGGAGGAGTACGTCAAGCCGATCGGCGGCGGCTACTTCTTTGCACTGCCGGGCGTCAAGGATAGCCAGCACTACCTGGCGCAGTCCCTGCTTGAAGCCTGACGTTCCTGCCCGCAAGGGCAGGGCGTTTTCTGCTGTTTTTCCATTCTTTTTTTGTATTTCCTGCCTTGTGTTATTTTTCTGTAATCTAATTGTCGGAAACTCTCCAGAGCTGCAATGAAAATTATTTGTTGTCTGTATGTGAAAAATAAGTTGCATTAAGAATTATTTTTGATGTACTTATTACAGACGCGGTAGTTCCCGGCAGTGATGTCGTTTCACTATGGAGATCGCGAATGCCCGATTGCTGTAACGGAAAATGTAAAACTTCTTACCGTACTCATCAGCACGGGGGCCACACTTCCGGCCGCGATTCCCACACCCCAAATATTTCTCCAGTCACTACAGACCATCCTAACCCAGACCGGGTGAGCGGTGCGCGTAGCCGTGACCCGTTGTCAATTCGACAGGCAAGCAATGGCTTACAAGGAAGCCAAACCTCAATCGTTCGTGCGCATAATCGCGTCGATATTGACGCGTGTGATGTAAACCAACAACGCAAGGTGCTATCCATGGGAAGACAAAAAGCAGTGACCAAAGCTCGTCGTGAGGCCAAACGTGTGCTGAGACAGGATTCGCGCAGCCATAAGCAGCGCGAAGAAGAATCGGTCACATCGCTTGTGCAAATGAGTGGCGTAGAAGCCATTGGCATGGCGCGGGACAGCCGCGATTTATCGCCGATTGAAGCGCGCAATGACGCTCAGGTGCATTATTTGAATGCCATCGACAATAAACAGCTGATCTTTGCCACCGGTGAAGCCGGGTGCGGGAAGACCTGGATTAGCGCGGCAAAAGCAGCTGAAGCCCTGATCCATAAGGATGTGGACAGAATTATTGTTACCCGTCCCGTTCTGCAAGCCGATGAAGACCTCGGCTTCTTACCGGGAGATATCGCCGAGAAATTCGCCCCCTATTTCCGCCCCGTTTATGATGTGCTGGTGAGAAGGCTGGGCGCTTCCTTTATGCAATACTGCCTGCGGCCGGAAATCGGCAAGGTGGAAATCGCGCCGTTCGCCTATATGCGCGGACGTACATTTGAAAATGCGGTTGTGATTCTGGACGAGGCTCAGAACGTGACCGCTGCGCAAATGAAAATGTTTTTGACCCGCCTCGGGGAGAACGTGACGGTTATCGTCAACGGCGACATTACCCAGTGTGATTTACCCTCTGGCGTAAGGTCTGGCCTGGTCGATGCGCTGGCGCGTTTTGAAGAAGACGAGATGGTTGGTATTGTCCGCTTTACGACCGACGACTGCGTCCGCTCGATGCTCTGCCAGCGAGCGCTGAAAGCCTACTACTAGCGGTTAAATTTAGTGCAAAGCCCGGGGAAACCCGGGCTTTGTTTTTTCTGCGCGGAGCCTATTCCGACGCCGTCGCCGACGCGGTGCGTGGCTTAGCCAATCGCCCCCAGCGCATCTTCGCTGCCCTGATTTTTCGGCAGCAGGTACAGGGTGGCGAAAATGTCCAGCAGATAGAGCAGGGCCAGCAGGGTGATCGCCGCGGTAAACGACCAGTGGCTGACGAACAGGCCAATCACCAGCGGGCCAAATCCGCCGACGCCGCGCCCCAGATTAAACAGCACGTTCTGCGCGGTGGCGCGCACTTTCAGCGGGTAGGTATCGGAGATAAGCGCCCCGTAGCCGCCGATCATCCCGTTGACGAACATCCCCATCAGCGCTCCGGTAAACAGCATGACGACAGGGTCGCGCAGCTGGGCGTAGATAATGACCATCACCACGGCGCCGACCTGGTATATAAGGAAGATTTTCCAGCGCGGGAAGCGATCCGCCAACACGCCAAACAGCCAGATGCCGAAGGTCATCCCCACCACCGTGACCGCCGTCCACAGTCCGGATTTGGTCAGCGAAAAGCCAAAGCTGGAGGAGAGATAGCTGGGCATCCAGATCATCAGGCCGTAGTAGCCAAAATTCTGCACCGAACACAGGATCAGAATGCCGATACTGGCCTTCGAGGTGGCTCTGTCGGCAAACAGCATCTTGATCCGCGCCGTGAACGACATCTCCTCAGCGACGCGGCTATCTTTGGTAAACGCCTCGGGTTCGCCCATGCCGCGGCGGATGGCAAATGAGACCAGCGCCGGCAGCAGGCCGACCAGAAACATCCCGCGCCAGCCGATGATGTCCAGCAGGAGCGGGGTGATAAAGGCGGCAAGCAGGACTCCTAGCTGCCAGCCGATGCCGACCCATGCCGAGGCCCGGTTGCGCTTATGGGCGGGCCAGACTTCGGCAATCAGCGCCATGCCGATACCGAATTCGCCGCCGAGGCCCATGCCCGCCAGGGTGCGATAGGCCAGCAGATCCCAATAGCCCTGGGCGACCGCACAAAGACCGGTAAAAACGGAGAACATCAAAATTGTGAAGGTCAGGACGCGAATGCGCCCCAGGCGATCGCTGAGATGACCAAACAAAATCCCGCCCAGCACCGCGCCAATGAGCGTCCAGGTGACGAGAGAACCCGCCTGAGAGGTGCTAAGCGCCAGAGAAGCGCTGATTGCCGGCAGCATGAAGCCGAGGATCAGCAGGTCGAAACCATCCATTGCGTAGCCGCTGATCGCCGCGACCATGGCTTTAGCCGGCGTCACGCCGCGTTTGTTTTGTGGGGAAGAGAAGGTCATGTCCAGGCCTTAGGATGAAATTGTGCGCCAAGTATAGATTTGTCAGCGATCGTAATCTACTGCAAAGAGGGGCCCAGGGTCAGGAGGCGCGAGCAAAGCCGGAGCATCGTCAGATGCCCCGCCGTATCGATAAACGAGACGAAATAGTGATGAATAGCGGGCGTCGCCCCTCGGAGAGGAAACCAGGGCTTTGTTATTTCCTTTTACAGCAGGTTTTGTAATGTGGGAGCGGCCATCGTGGCTTCAAAAGGGATGATATCGGCCCTGGCAACGCCTGATTGCTGGAACGGATCCTGGCTGAGCGTGGCGCGCAGCGTTTCCATATCATCGCCCCTGGCGAGGATCACGCCGCCAGAACGGGGCATTTTGCGACCCGAGGCCAGAAACAAGCCGTCGGCATACCCCTTTTTAAGCCACTCCACGTGCGCGGGAAGCAGGGCGTCAACGTCATCCAGCGGTTTAACGTAAGTCAGAACCACAACGGCAATCGTGCTCATTTTTATATCCATGTTGTTGTTGGGTATATAAAAGTAGCATAGGGAGACCAGGGGCGGTAGCCGGATGAGCGCTGTTTCGGTTCGGGGCGCTCCCTGTGAATGGGGGAGGCAACAGGCGAAAAAAAAAGCCCGTACTTGCGTACGAGCTCTTCTTCAAATATGGCGGTGAGAGAGGGGTTCGAACCCTCGATACGTTGCCGTATACACACTTTCCAGGCGTGCTCCTTCAGCCACTCGGACACCTCACCATATTGTTTCGCTGCACACCTTGGGCGGGCAACGGGGCGGTACTATAGGGAGTTGCGCTAAAACGGTCAAGCAGTATTTATTCTTTCCTTACCGTTCGCTCAAGCAATGAACACCGCCCCGGCAAAAAACGCCGGGGCGGTGGCTTTAACGCTGTGAATCAAGCTGTTCGCCGTTCTTCACCACGTCCTGTGCTTTGGCGTAGCTCTCAATCAGCAGCTGATAGGCCGGGAACACTTTAGTATAAACCTCGGCCCACTCGGCGGCGTCAGGACGGTTCCAGGTCCGCTGCAGCTCGGACGCCACCGCGGCGGTATCCATCGGGATGACGCCGGCCTGAACGACGCGAGCCAGCGTTATCTCCTGCGCCATCTTGCTGTAGGTGCCTGAAGCGTCGATAACCGCGAAGACCTTATAGCCATCGGCGACGGCCGCAATAGACGGAAACGCCATGCACACGCTGGTAATGGTGCCCGCGATAATCAGCGTTTTGCGCCCGGTGGCCTTCACTGCCGCCACGAAATCCGGGTTATCCCAGGCGTTAATTTCACCCTTGCGCGCAATATAGCGAGCATGCGGCGCATTCTCATGGATCTCAGGGATCAGCGGACCATTAGGCCCCTGCGGTACCGAGGCGGTGGTGATGACCGGGATCCCCGCAAGGGAGGCCATCTTCGCCAACGCGGCGGCCCGGGCGCGCAGTTCCGGCATGGGCATATCGCCAACGGTCTGGAACAGGCCGCTCTGATGGTCAATCAGCAGCATGGCGCTGTCATTTACGTCAATCACCGGGCGAGCCCCGTTAAAATTAGCTGGAGTAGACATTTTTTGTACCTCTGTAGCGTCAGATTTGGCCAAAGCGGCCGCTATTAAAATCGCGCACCGCTTCGGCGATTTGCGTTTTGCTGTTCATGACAAATGGGCCATAGCCGACGATAGGCTCACCCAGCGGTTCGCCGGCCAGCAGCAGGACTTTGGCATCAGCGGTAGCGCCCAGGTGCAGCGTTTCACCCTGCTGACTCAACACCACCAGCTGCCCTTCGCGCGCATTTTCAGCGCCGTTAACGCTGATTTCACCTTCAAGAACAACCAGCGCGGTGCTCCAGCCGGCAGGCTGGCGTAACGAGACGTCGTGGCCCTGCGTCAGCTGCATATCCCAGACGTTCAGCGGCGAGAAGGTGCGCGCCGGGCCGGAAACGTCGGCGTAATCACCGGCGATGACCCGAACGTGGCCTGCGTTATCCGGCAGCGCGACGCGGGGAATGAGGTCAGCGGTGATGCTCTGGTAGCCGGGCGCGGCCATTTTGTCTTTGGCCGGCAGGTTGACCCACAGCTGGATCATCTTCAGCTCGCCGCCGGTACGGGTAAATTCCGCCGAGTGGAACTCTTCGTGCAGGATCCCGGCGCCCGCCGTCATCCACTGCACATCGCCGGGGCCAATCACGCCGCCTTTTCCGGTCGAGTCGCGGTGCTCAACTTCACCTGAATACACGACGGTTACGGTTTCAAACCCGCGATGCGGATGCTCGCCAACGCCGCGTTTGCCGCTTCCCGCCGGGAAGCTATGCGGCCCGGCGTAATCCAGCAGCAGGAAGGGGCTCAGCTGCTCGCCGTGGGTTTGATAAGAAAACAGCGAGCGTACCGGGAAACCGTTACCCACCCAGTGCTGGGATGGCGCGGTATAGACGCCTGTAATCTGTTTCATTGTTCTCTCCTGTGCGGTTGTTTCGATGTCGATAAGCTTAGATGCGCGGCTAATATCCCGGTAGATAGCAAAAATGACCTATACTGTTCTAAAAATGGAACGATGGGGGAAGGATGCAGGATCTCAACGACTTAGCCTGGTTTGTCCAGGTGGTGGATCATTGCGGATTCGCCGCTGCGGGTCGGGCGCTCGATCAGCCAAAATCGAAGCTCAGCCGCCGCATTGCCCAGCTGGAAGAGCGGCTCGGCGTGCGCTTGATTCATCGCACCACAAGGCAGTTTGCGGTAACCGAAGTTGGGCAGACGTTTTATCAGCACTGCAAAGCGATGCTGATCGAGGCCGAGGCGGCGCAGCAGGCGGTGGATACCCTGCGTTCTGAGCCGCGCGGCAGCGTGAAGCTCACCTGTCCGGTTACCCTACTGCATGTGCATATCGGCCCGATGCTGGCGCGCTTTATGCAGCGCTATCCGGGGGTGAACGTGCATCTGGAGGCAACCAACCGACGGGTTGATGTGGTCGGTGAGGGGGTTGACGTGGCTATTCGCGTGCGCCCGCGGCCCTTCGATGATAGCGATCTGGTGATGCGGGTGCTGGCCGATCGCGGGCACCGGCTGTTTGCCAGCCCCGCGCTGGTGGCGCGCATGGGGCAGCCGCAGGCGCCGTCTGAACTCAGCGAGTGGCCGGGACTGAGCCTGGCCGCCGGCAAACATCAGCATAAATGGCAGCTGAGCGGTCCGCAGGGCGCTCGCGCGGAGGTCTATTTTACGCCGCGAATGGTGACCACCGACATGCTGGCGCTGTGCGAAGCGGCGGTCGCCGGCATTGGCGTTGTTCAGCTGCCGCTATTAATGGCGCGCGATCGGCTGGCGGCGGGTGAGCTGGTGGTGGTACTTGACGAGTGGCAGCCGCGCCGGGAGGTGATTCATGCGGTCTTTGCTTCACGTCGCGGGCTATTGCCGTCGGTGCGCGCGCTGGTGGATTTCCTCAGCGAAGAGTATCAGCGGATGGAGGAGGATTAGCGCCGGGGCGTGGGTTTCTCTCTCATCGTGATGGGCATGTCCGGCGAGGATAACCGACTCTTTGCCTGCGCCATTGTTGCGGTGAGACTTAAGGTCGGTATGTTATCGGTCATCGGCAGAGCGCCGTTCAGGCTGCACAAACGGACGAAAAAAAAGCCCGTACTTGCGTACGAGCTCTTCTTCAAATATGGCGGTGAGGGAGGGGTTCGAACCCTCGATACGTTGCCGTATACACACTTTCCAGGCGTGCTCCTTCAGCCACTCGGACACCTCACCATATTGTCGTTCCCGTTGTCGCTGGGAACGGGCGCTAATTTAGGGAAATACGTATCTCTCGTCAATCAACTTTTTAAAAAAAGCGCGCGTTTAGCCAAACTTCGCGCAACCTGCTGGTGAAACGCACGACAATCGTTTTTTTTGTCGCCACTCTCTTTTTCCCGCCGGCCTGGCGAAATTTGCTATGCTGGCAAACCAATAGAAAACAACAAGTAAAATACGACGCTAACGCAAACCTGCTTAAGACATTAGCTATCAGGAGTCACAATGGAGATTATCTTTTACCACCCGACGTTTGATATCCCGTACTGGATTGCCGAGCTGGAAAAACAGCTCCCCGGTGCGCGCGTACGTGAGTGGAAGCCTGGCGACGATCGGCCCGCCGACTATGCGCTGGTCTGGCACCCGCCGGTGGAAATGCTCCAGGGCCGCGACCTAAAGGCCGTCTTTGCGCTCGGCGCGGGGGTGGACTCGATCCTCAGCAAGCTGCGCGAATATCCGCAGATGCTGCCGCTATCGATTCCGCTGTTCCGCCTGGAAGATACCGGTATGGGGCTGCAGATGCAGGAGTATGCGGTCAGCCAGGTGCTGCACTGGTTCCGCCGCTTTGACGATTATCAGGCGCTGAAGCAGCAGGCGCGCTGGCAGCCGCTCGATGAATACCGGCGCGAAGATTTTACCATCGGCATCATGGGGGCCGGCGTGCTTGGCGCGAAGGTTGCGCAAGGGCTGCAGGCATGGGGCTTTCCGCTGCGTAGCTGGAGCCGCAGCCGCAAGGCGTGGCCGCAGGTGCAAAGCTTTGCCGGGGCGGACGAGCTGAATGAATTCCTGCGCGAAACCCGGGTCCTGATCAACCTGCTGCCCAACACGGCGGAGACGGTCGGCATTATTAATCAGCAGCTACTGGCGCAGCTTCCGGACGGCAGCTATGTTCTCAACCTGGCGCGCGGCGTCCATGTCGTTGAAGACGATCTGCTGGCGGCGCTGGAAAGCGGTAAACTTAAAGGCGCCATGCTTGATGTCTTTAGCCGCGAGCCGCTCCCGGCAGCAAGCCCGCTGTGGGCGCATCCGCGAGTGGCAATGACGCCGCATATCGCCGCGGTGACGCGGCCGCAGGAAGCGATTACCTATATAGCCGGTACGATTAGCCAGCTCGAGCGAGGGGAAACGGTCAGCGGGCAGGTCGATCGCCAGCGCGGTTATTAAAAGAGAACCCCGCTGCGGCGGGGTTTTGCTAATCATACGTCCTGATTCCTGCTATTCTTGCCACAAACAGAGAAGGAGATTGTGATGTATCCTGTTGACCTGCACATGCATACCGTCGCCAGTACCCACGCCTACAGCACCCTGCACGATTACATTGCCGAAGCAAAGCGCAAGGGGATCAAACTCTTTGCGATCACTGACCATGGCCCGGATATGGCCGATGCGCCGCACTACTGGCACTTCGTCAATATGCGCATCTGGCCGCGGCTGGTGGACGGCGTTGGCATTCTGCGCGGTATCGAAGCCAATATTAAAAATATCCACGGTGAAATTGACTGCTCCGGTCCGATGCTCACCTCCCTGGACCTGTTCATTGCGGGCTTCCATGAGCCGGTCTTTCCACCGCAGGACAAAGCAACCCATACCGAGGCGATGATCGCCGCGATGGCGAGCGGGGCGGTGCACATTATCAGCCACCCGGGCAACCCTAAATATCCGGTCGATATCCCGGCCGTCGCCGAAGCGGCGGCAAAATACCAGGTGGCGCTGGAAATCAACAACTCCTCTTTTATCTCTTCACGCGTAGGCAGTGAAGATAACTGCCGGGCCATCGCCGCCGCGGTGCGTGATGCCGGAGGCTGGGTGGCCCTTGGCTCTGATTCGCATACTGCCTTTACGCTGGGCGAATTCAGGGAGTGCCGCAAGATCCTCGATGAGGTGAATTTCCCCGAGGAGAGGATCCTTAACGTTTCTCCGCGCCGGCTGCTGAACTTCCTTGAATCTCGCGGGATGCCGGCGATCGCTGAGTTTGCCGATCTTTAATTTGTCTAACTGGAATAAATGAATGAACGAGTTTTCAATCCTCTGCCGCGTGCTGGGCTCCCTGTACTATCGTCAGCCACAGGACCCGCTGCTGGTGCCGCTGTTTACCCTTATTCGTGAAGGCAAGCTGGCGGCAAGCTGGCCGCTGGAGCAGGATGAGCAGCTGGAGCGCCTGCAAAAAAGCTGCGACGTGCAGCCGCTGGCCGCCGATTACAACGCGCTGTTTGTCGGCGAAGAGTGCGGCGTCCCGCCGTACCGTAGCGCCTGGGTTGAGGGCGCTACGGAGGCCGAAGTTCGTGGCTTTCTGAGCGAGCACGGGATCCCAACCGGAGAGGGGCGAGCCGACCATATTGGTTCCCTGCTGCTGGCCGCTTCGTGGCTTGAGGATCATGCGACGGAAGATGAAAGCGAGACCCTGGAAACGCTGTTTGCCGACTATATTCTGCCGTGGTGCGGGATCTTCCTCGGCAAGGTCGAAGCCCATGCGGTGACGCCTTTCTGGCGGACAATGGCGCCGCTGACGCGCGAGGCGCTCTCCGCCATGTGGGACGAGCTGCAGGAAGAGAACGAAGAGTAAATGTGATTAATATCACAATTCAAATGCAACAAAGAGAATGCCATTTCAGATAGTGTGCTCAGGATCGCATTTGGAGGGTGCGTATCTGCTATGATACGCGCCATGAACATACTTCTCGCAATTGCAATAACGACGGGCATTCTCTCCGGGATCTGGGGATGGGTGGCGGTCGCGCTCGGCCTGCTGAGCTGGGCGGGCTTTCTCGGCTGTACGGCCTATTTTGCCTGCCCGCAGGGCGGCCTGAAAGGGCTGCTGATCTCTACATGTACAGTGATGAGCGGCGTGATATGGGCCCAGGCTATCGTCTACGGCAGCGCGCTGGCGCCGCATCTGGAGATCCTCGGCTATATGATAACCGGCATCGTGGCGTTTCTGATGTGCATTCAGGCGCGTCAGGTACTGCTCTCCTTCGTGCCCGGAACCTTTATCGGCGCCTGCGCAACCTTTGCCGGCGGCGGCGACTGGCGACTGATTGTGCCTTCTCTGGCGCTGGGGCTGGTTTTTGGCTACGCGATGAAAAACAGCGGACTCTGGCTGGCGGCGCGGGCGGAAAAGAGTAAATCGTTGGCCCACGAAACTCCCGACGAAGCCTAAGCGGCGCTATCCCGCACCTAAAACAGGACCTCAGGTCCTGTTTTGCTTTTCTGTACATCACTTTCCCTGCTTGCGCAGCGCTCCTTTGCGCCACGGCGAGCGTAACACGCCCCCGGACTGTACTCTCGAAGCCGTTTTATTCGATGGCTAATCATATTGTTACGCCCTGGCCCAGGCGAAAAATTGAACGGATTGCCGGTCGGTAGCCCGCAAAAGGGAGCCTGCGCGAGGAAAACAGCAAGCCAGTGCAATTAAAGTATATTAATCCGCAACATACCCTTGCTATTCTGGCAACCGAATATCGCGCATTGCCGGGCCTCGGGCTTTCGTCCTCGGGGCCGTCATGCGATATTACCGCTAAGCTTTACTTAAGACGTTTGCCGACAGGAGGCGAAATGGCTGTTAAACCTGAGGTTATTCTCGGAGACATCACGACGCTGGCAGTCGATGTTATCGTCAACGCTGCTAACCCTTCACTGCTCGGCGGCGGCGGGGTTGATGGCGCTATTCATCGGGCCGCCGGGCCGGAGCTGCTGGCCGCGTGCAAAATAGTGCGTCAGCAGCAGGGCGAGTGCGCTCCCGGTCATGCGGTGATCACCACCGCCGGCCAGCTCCCGGCCAGCGCGGTTATTCACGCCGTTGGGCCGGTCTGGCACGGCGGCGATCGCCAGGAGGCTGAACTGCTGGCCGATGCCTATAAAAACAGCCTGCAGCTGGCGGCGGCGAATAGCTACCGCTCTATTGCCTTCCCGGCAATCAGTACCGGCGTGTACGGCTACCCTAAGCAGGCTGCGGCGGAGATAGCCGTGCGGACGGTGAACGCCTTTCTCACGCGCTACAATCCGCTGGAACGCGTCTGCTTTGTCTGTTTTGATGCCGAAACGGCTGAGATTTATCACCGCCTGCTGCAGGCACAATAAGCGCAGCGCAGCCGACGCTGCTGGCCAGGCAGGCGTCGGAAATTATCAATGAAGGAGATCCGTTGGTGGCTGAGGGAAAGGTAGCGCAAAAGCAGCTCGTTCGTCGGGCGGAGATTGTTTCTGCTGCACAAGCATGTTTTGCCGCAAAAGGGCTCCACGGCGCATCCGTTGCCGATATTGCCCGCGAGGCCGGGCTTAGCGTAGGGCAGCTGTACCGCATATTTGCCAGCAAAGAGGAGATTATCGAGGCGATAGTCAGCGAAATTGTTCACGCCCGGGTGGAGGAGATGATTCGCGGCAATCACGACCTCGAGCGGATGGCATTGATGCTGGCTGGCGTCATACCGCCGTCGGCCGCCACGATAACCGACAGCTATCTGCTGATGGAGATTAACGCCGAAGCCTCGAGAAACCCGCGCCTGCGCGAAATTTTACAGCAGGCCGACCGGCGCCTGAAAGAGGAGGGCGGGCGGCTTACCCGTCACTCTCGTCCCGAGATGTCGGCGGCGCAGATCGATGCCGCCACTGAACTGATTGCGATATTAACCGAGGGCGCGGCATATCGTCGCGAGCTGACCACCGCAGCGGAGGCCAATAAGCCGGCGATGGCCGCGATCTATCGCGACCTGTTCCAGCTTCTGTTTGACAAAAAATAATCTTCGCTGGCCTGCTCCGGGGCCGCGCGCCTGGCGCAGCCCCGACGGGGCTATCCGTTGGCCGAAACCTGCGGCTTCGGCGTTTTAGTCTGGAATTTTCCCGAAAAGAGGAAGCGTAGCAGCGGGATCCGCAGATGAATTTCGTAGAGGATCACCGCAATCCCCACCACAAAAATCAGCCCGGCAATAAAGCCTAAGGTGTTTGATTGGATAGCCGGAGCAATCCACGCGCCGTACAGCAGGGTGAGCGGGTGGTGCACCAGATAGATAAACAGCGAGGCATTGACAAAATAGGTCACCCGCGCCGACTGGAAGTTCAGCAGGCGATGCCCAAGGGAAAACACCACGTTAACCATCCACAGTCCGAGCACCATGGTAATGACGTACTCGGTTTCAAACATCCACGCGTCCCCGGAGCCGTACTGCTGGTTCAGGCGGTAGGCGATAAAGCCCAGCAGCGCCCCGACGTAGCACCACGGCGACGGCCGGGTGAACAGCGCTTTCAGGCGCGGGTTGATAAAGGTCTGCGCGCCGAGAATGAAGAACGGCAGGTAGAACAGGGTCTGCATGACGATAAAATTAAACAGGCCGTTGCTGAGAATCGGCGGGTAGAGAATAAACAGCGTGCGGCGAATCAGCGCGTAGAGCACGCCGAGCGCGAGAAAAATCATCGACAGCTGAGACAATGTGACAGTGTCACCAAGGCTCGGGCCGCCTTCCGTGCGGCGCCCGGTGAGCCATTTGAACAGCACCACCCCGAGGGTGGTGAGAACGACCAGCACCAGTAAAAACCACAGATGCGAGATCAGTTCCCAGGCGAGGGTGTTGAATTTGTCGTACCCTGAGAGCGCGTGCCAGCTATCGGCTTTGCCGTTGACGTACTGCAGCATAATAAACTGCGGCAGGGTCAGCAGCGGAATGGCGGTTAACAGGGGGATGCCCACGCGCTCGACCCGCACTTTCCACCATTTTTTTAGCGGATAGCGAAGAAAAAGCATGTAGGAGAAGTAGCCGGAGATGACGAAAAAAACCTGCATGCGAAATGCATGAATAAAATCGTTGAACAGCGTCAGCCACCACGAAGGTTCGGCGCTATTAACATGCCAGCTGTGGCTGGAATAGATAAGCGATATGTGAAAAGGTATCCCCAGCAACATTAACCATGCGCGGATGCTATCGAAGAAATATTCACGTTCTACTGGCGCATTATTCATACAGTTTCACTACATTCTCAGACAATTCGTCTTATCACTCAAGGTGATAACGTTTAAATTCTCAGCAACCCTACATCAACTCTGGATACCTGTCTCCAGGATAAGCACGCAAAGTGCAAAAGTGACAGAGAACTGTCCATTACCTGTACTGCTAAGCTGAACAATGCAGGGATTATGTTGTCGGATTGCCTGAATTTCCATTAAAATAGATCGGATCGATTTAAGCACACAAAGGGGGAAGTGCTTACTTATATGAAACATAAACCACAGATGATGAAAATGCGCTGGTTAAGCGCAGCCGTAATGTTGTCCCTGTGTACTTCATCTGCATGGGCGTTTAGCATTGATGACGTTGCAAAAGAGGCAAAATCGTTAGCCGGGAAGGGCTATGAAGCGCCGAAGAGCAACCTGCCCTCCGTTTTCCGTGACATGAAATACGCGGACTACCAGCAAATCCAGTTTAACCACGATAAAGCATACTGGAACAACCAGAAGACCCCGTTCAAACTTGAATTTTATCATCAGGGCATGTACTTCGACACGCCGGTCACTATCAACGAAGTGACTGCAAGTAGCGTGCATAAGATCAAATATAACCCGGACTACTTCAATTTTGGCAGCGTCCAGCATGACAAAGACACGGTCAAAGACCTTGGCTTTGCCGGGTTTAAAGTGCTGTACCCGATCAACAGCAAAGATAAGAATGACGAAATTGTCAGCATGCTCGGAGCCAGCTATTTCCGCGTACTGGGCCAGGGCCAGGTTTACGGGCTCTCCGCTCGCGGCCTTGCTATCGATACCGCGCTGCCTTCAGGCGAAGAGTTCCCGCGTTTTCGCGAGTTCTGGATCGAGCGTCCAAAAGCGACCGACAAACGTCTGACGATTTATGCTCTGCTCGATTCCCCGCGCGCAACCGGAGCGTATCGTTTTGTCATTATGCCGGGTCGCGATACCGTGGTGGACGTGCAGTCCAAGGTTTATCTGCGTGACAAGGTCGGTAAGCTGGGCGTTGCACCGCTGACCAGCATGTTCCTGTTTGGGCCGAATCAGCCCTCTCCGGCGACAAACTACCGTCCGGCGCTGCACGACTCTAACGGTCTCTCTATTCTCGCCGGCAACGGGGAGTGGATCTGGCGTCCGCTGAACAATCCGAAGCATCTGGCCGTCAGCAGCTACGCGATGGAAAATCCGCAAGGGTTTGGCCTGCTGCAGCGCGGACGTCAGTTCTCTCGCTTTGAAGATCTCGACGACCGCTACGATCTGCGCCCGAGCGCATGGATCACGCCGAAAGGTGACTGGGGTAAAGGTAAAATCGAACTGGTTGAGATTCCAACCAACGATGAAACTAACGATAACATCGTGACCTACTGGACGCCGGATCAGCTGCCGGAGCCGGGTAAAGAGATGAACTTCAAATACTCTATTACCTTCAGCCGCGATGAAGACAAGCTGCACGCGCCGGATAACGCCTACGTGATGCAGACCCGTCGTTCCACCGGCGATGTGAAGCAGTCGAACCTGATTCGTCAGCCGGACGGCACTATCGCCTTCATCGTTGATTTCACCGGCGCTGAGATGAAAAAACTGCCGTCAGATACGCCGGTAACGGCGCAGGCGAGCATTGGCGATAACGCGGAGATCGTGGAGAACGCGGTGCGTTACAACCCGATCACCAAGGGCTGGCGTATGATTCTGCGCGTGAAAGTGAAAGATCCGAAGAAAACCACGGAAATGCGCGCTGCGCTGGTCAATGCCGACCAGACGCTGAGTGAAACCTGGAGCTATCAGCTGCCTGCTAATGAATAACATAACCAAGTACATTGACGCCTTACCGCTGTCGGGTGCAGAGAAGTCTGCACTTCCTGATACCAGCCTGAAGGCGGTACATGAAGCGCTGGACGCCGATCGTCACGATTTTCCCCGCGAAGACGATTCCCCTCTCGGGTCGGTGAAAGCGCGGCTGGAGCATAGCTGGCCGGACGCGCTGGCGGGCGATCAGCTCATCAAAGATGATGAAGGTCGCACCCAGCTGCACGCCATGCCGAAGGCGAAGCGCTCCTCTATGTTCCCGGATCCGTGGCGGACCAACCCGGTCGGCCGCTTCTGGGATCGGCTGCGTGGACGCGATGTCACCCCGCGCTATCTTTCTCGTCTGACCAAAGAAGAGCAGGAAAACGAACAGAAATGGCGCACCGCCGGTACCATCCGTCGCTACACGCTGCTGCTGCTAACGCTGGCGCAGACCGTCGTTGCGACCTGGTACATGAAAACCATTCTGCCGTATCAGGGCTGGGCGTTAATCAACCCCGCCGACATGGTAGGGCAGAACCTGTGGGTTTCATTTATGCAGCTGCTGCCGTATATGCTGCAAACCGGCATTCTGATCCTCTTTGCGGTCCTCTTCTGCTGGGTGTCTGCGGGGTTCTGGACGGCGCTGATGGGCTTCCTGCAGCTGCTGATGGGGCGCGATAAGTACAGTATTTCCGCCTCCACCGTCGGCGACGAGCCGCTGAATCCGGCGCATCGGACGGCGCTTATCATGCCTATCTGTAACGAGGACGTCGATCGCGTATTCGCCGGTCTGCGCGCCACCTGGGAATCGGTGAAGGCGACGGGCCAGCAGCAGCACTTCGACGTTTACATCCTCAGCGACAGCTACAACCCGGATATCTGCGTAGCGGAGCAAAAGGCGTGGATGGAGCTGATTGCTGAAGTCCAGGGGGAAGGGCAGATTTTCTATCGCCGTCGTCGTCGTCGCGTGAAGCGTAAAAGCGGCAACATCGATGACTTCTGCCGTCGCTGGGGCAGCCAGTATAGCTACATGGTGGTGCTGGACGCCGACTCGGTGATGTCCGGCGAGTGCCTGACCGGTCTGGTGCGCCTGATGGAAGCGAACCCGAACGCCGGGATCATCCAGTCCTCGCCGCGCGCCTCCGGGATGGACACCCTCTACGCCCGCTGCCAGCAGTTCGCTACCCGCGTATACGGCCCGCTGTTTACCGCCGGTTTGCACTTCTGGCAGCTTGGTGAGTCGCACTACTGGGGTCATAACGCCATTATCCGCGTAAAACCGTTCATTGAGCACTGCGCGCTGGCGCCGCTGCCGGGTGAAGGCTCTTTCGCCGGATCGATTCTATCGCACGACTTCGTGGAAGCCGCGCTAATGCGTCGCGCCGGCTGGGGCGTGTGGATTGCCTATGATCTGCCGGGCTCCTATGAGGAGCTGCCGCCGAACCTGCTGGATGAACTGAAGCGTGACCGTCGCTGGTGCCACGGTAACCTGATGAACTTCCGCCTGTTCCTGGTTAAAGGTATGCACCCGGTACACCGGGCGGTGTTCCTGACCGGCGTCATGTCCTATCTCTCCGCGCCGCTGTGGTTTATGTTCCTCGCCCTGTCGACCGCTCTGCAGGTAGTGCACGCGCTCACCGAGCCGCAGTACTTCCTGCAGCCGCGTCAGCTGTTCCCGGTCTGGCCGCAGTGGCGTCCTGAGCTGGCGATAGCCCTGTTTGCCTCAACCATGGTGCTGCTGTTCCTGCCGAAGCTGCTGAGCATCATTCTGGTGTGGTGCAAAGGGTCGAAAGAGTACGGCGGGTTTATCCGCGTGACCCTCTCTCTGCTGCTGGAGGTGCTGTTCTCCGTGCTGCTGGCGCCGGTACGTATGCTGTTCCACACCGTATTTGTGGTCAGCGCGTTCCTCGGCTGGGAAGTGGTCTGGAACTCGCCGCAGCGTGATGACGACTCAACCCCGTGGGGCGAAGCGTTTATGCGCCACGGTTCACAGCTGCTGCTGGGCCTGGTTTGGGCCGTCGGCATGGCGTGGCTGGATCTGCGCTTCCTGTTCTGGCTGGCGCCGATCGTCTTCTCGCTGATTCTGTCGCCGTTTGTGTCGGTGATCTCCAGCCGGGCGACCATTGGTCTGCGTACCAAACGCTGGAAGCTGTTCCTGATCCCGGAAGAGTACTCCCCGCCGCAGGTGCTGAAAGATACCGACGCCTACCTGACCCTAAACCGTCAGCGTTCGCTGGATGATGGCTTTATGCACGCCGTGTTTAACCCGTCGTTTAACGCGCTGGCAACGGCAATGGCTACCGCTCGTCACCGCCACGGTCCGATCCTCGATATCGCCCGTGAACGTCACGTTGAGCAGGCGCTGAACGAGACGCCGGATAAACTTAACCGCGACCGTCGTCTGGTGCTGTTAAGCGACCCGGTGACCCTGTCGCGCCTGCACTATCGCGTATGGGCCGCGCCGGAGAAATACTCTTCGTGGGTGGATGCCTATGGCAAGCTGGCGCTGAATCCGCTGGCGTTAAAAACGAAGTAAGCCGCACGTTAAGAAAAATACCGGCAATTTTGCCGGTATTTTTTTCTCCAGGAATTGAGGTTACAGATGAGAATTTTGCTGGTCATCGTCATGACCGTGGTACTCAGCGGCTGCGGCAGTATTATTAGCCGCACGGTGCCGGGGCAGGGGCACGGCAATCAGTATTACCCCGGCGTCCAGTGGGATGTTCGCGACTCGCCGTGGCGCTATATCACCATCCTCGACCTGCCTTTTTCGCTGGTGTTCGATACGCTGCTGCTGCCGCTTGATGCGAGCCACGGCCCCTACAATTAGCTAGCGCTCGTCCCACTCATCGGCCGCCGTCTGACCCTCTTCCGTATCCAGTGAGGGTTCAAGCTGAAATTCACCCTCGTCCCATTCATGGAGCGTATTCTCTTCCAGCCACTCCTGGCGGAGCTCTATCTCGTCGTAGTCGCCGTCAAAAACGCTCTGCGCCGCTTCGCCGCTGAGCATCGGCAGGCACTCGCCTTCCCCCTCATCGTCGGCAAAAAACTCGGCCTGCCAGGCAATATCGCCATCCTGCAAGACGTACTTCTGGATATTCAGCTGCTCGACGTTGGCGCTCTCCTCGTCGCTCTCCGGATTATTGGCCAGGTACTCTTCGCGGGCCGCATCGATAGCTTCTTCGAGCGTGGCATAGAAAACGGAATCCTTTGGCATGGCTAACCCCCTAAGAAGAATGAGAAATGGACACGATCCAATCTATAGAAGGCGGCGGGCGATGCGTCAAGGGCAAGGAGGCTTTGCGGACCTAATTTACCGAACGATCGCCGGAGCCCCGGCCGTCAGAGGGTTCGCTGCTTCGCGGCTGACGTAAGGTGATGGTCGAGTAGATAGCGTTGAACAGCACCACGCAGGCGGTGACCAAAAAGACCGCCCGGAAGCCATAGTTGGCGGAGACGGAGGCACCGATGAGCGGGCCGGTGACGTTGCCAATATCGCGAAACGACTGGTTATAGCTGAAGATGCGGCCGGCGACCTGGCTGGTGGAGTTGTACACCAGCAGCGTTTGCACCGCCGGCAGCAGCGCACCGTCGGCGGCGCCGAGCAGGAAACGCAAAATGCCCAGCTGCAGCGGAGTCTGGACGAATGACATCGGAATAAGCAGCAGAACGGAGAGGATCAGCGCCACGATGAGGATTTTTTCCGGCCCGATCCGATCTCCCAGCCGGCCGAGACGCGGAGCGCTGATCAGGGCAGCCACGCCGGGCACGGAGGCGATCATCCCGCTGATAAAGGCAATATTGCTGATGTCTCCGCTCAGATCCCGCACGTACAGCGTCAGGATCGGCGCAATCGACCCGGTCGCCACCTGGATAATCAGGGTAGTGACGAACAGGCTGAGCACCAGTTTTGGGCTTTTCAGGGAGGAGAAGACGTCTCTGGCGCTAAGCATCTCTTTTTTCGCCACCGGCACAAACTGCTCGCGAATGAAGAACAGCGTCAGGAGGAAACAGATAAACAGGACGCTGGCGGTGAGAAAGAAGACGGGGCGCAGGCCCCACAGGTCAGCGAGAAAACCGCCGGCCAGCGGGCCAAGCAGGGCGCCGCTGACCGCCCCGGTGGAGAGCGTACCCAGCGCCCATCCGCTCTTCTGGCGAGGAATTTGGGTGGCGATAAGGGCGTTGGCGTTCGGGATAAACCCGCCTAACAGTCCCAGCAGCGCGCGCAGCAGCAGAAATTGCCAGATATTTTGCGCCAGGCCCATCAGCGCCATGACGATAGCCATTCCGAGCGCGGAACGGAGCAGCATGATTTTGCGACCTTTTCGGTCGGCCAGGCCGCCCCAGAACGGTGAGGCAACGGCAGAGAAAAGAAAGGTAATGCTGAAGACCAGCCCCGACCACATATTGAGGGCGCCGTGGCCCGTTACGCCGAGCTGTTCAACGTAAAGCGGAAGGAACGGCATCACGAGGCTGAACGCCGCGCCGGTTAAAAAACAGCCGAACCAGGTGACGGTAAGATTGCGTTTCCAGTTAACAGGTAGATCGGCAGACGACATAGGATCCCACTGGCCTGCGCTGCAGGTCAAAAGTTGAAAATATGAGCCTGCTAATTATGCGCCTGAGAAAGGATTGCTGCAACGGAGGAGGGCTTTTAATGCTAAGGTCGTGGCCCCCGAACGGGGGCTTTGTGCGTAATAACGGCGGCTATTCGTAGCGCGAAGGAACGCCGGGTGGGCGCGATTTGAAGCGGCGATGCATCCACATATACTGCTCCGGCGCCATCAGAATGCACTTCTCGACGATGTGGTTCATCCACAGGGCGGTCGTCTGTGGGTCGTCCAGCGGCGGATCGCACTCCGGCGGCAGAATAATCAGCTCATAGCCTTTACCGTTGGGCTTACGCCGCGGCACGAAGGGAACGATGCAGGCTTTCGACATTTTTGCCAGCATCCAGGTACCGGAGGTGGTGGCGGCCTGTTCGACGGCGAAAAAAGGCACGAAGACGCTGGAGGCCGGGCCGTAGTCGTGGTCCGGCGCGTACCAGATAACATCGCCTTTTTTCAGCGCCCGCACCATGCCCTTCAGGTCCTTACGGTCGATCATATCCTTGTTGGAGCGCAGTCGTCCCCACGTCTGCAGCCAGTCGATAACCGGATTATCATTCGGACGATAGACGCCAATACCCGGCTCATTCATCCCGAACATGCGGGCGCCCATTTCGAGAGTGAGGAAGTGGATACCGATCAGCAGAATGCCGCGTTTTTGTGCCTGTACGGCCCTGATATGTTCGACGCCGATAGAGTCGGTCCAGCGCGCAATGCGGCGCGCAGGCCAGAACCAGGCCATACCGGTTTCCATCAGGCCCATGCCAACGGATTCAAAATTTTGTTTTATCAGCTGATGACGTTCCTGCTCGCTCTTCTCGGGAAAGCAGAGCTCCAGGTTACGGTAGGCAATTTTTGCGCGCCGGGTCATCAGGCGCATCGCGAGTCGACCCAGGGCGGTACCCAGGCGATAAATCAGCGGATAGGGGAGCTGGACAACGAGCCACAGCAGGCCGATTCCTGGCCAAAGTAGCCAATAGCGCGGATGCAGCAACGCCACGGAAAATTTAGGTAAATGGGTCATCTCATACCTGTTTAATTAAGCAACGCGTTATATTATCGCATTTTTTTATGGTTCAGCCAAAACCAGCGGCCCGGTTGGCATTTATTGTTAAATCAGAGCGAAGGTTGCGGTAAAAAATGTAGCGTGAAATGTATGGATGTAAATTAATGCCTTTTTACTATATGATGCCGGCCGTTTGTTTTACTCATTTTTATGTCGAGCAGGTACACCATGCCAGTGTTACATAACCGCATTTCAAATGAGACGTTAAAAGCGCAGATGTTGGCCGAGAGCGAGCCGCGCACGACGATCTCTTTCTATAAGTACTTCACCATCGTTGACCCAAAAGCGACGCGCGACGCCCTGTGGATTGCGCTGACTAAGCTGAACGTGTTTGGCCGTATTTACCTGGCCCACGAAGGGATCAATGCGCAAATCAGCGTCCCGCAAAGCCGCGTTGAGGCCCTGCGCGAATATCTGTACGCCTTCAACCCGGCGCTGGAAGGGCTGCGCATGAACGTCGCCCTCGACGACGACGGCAAATCATTCTGGGTGCTGCGCCTGAAGGTGCGTGACCGAATTGTTGCCGACGGTATCGATGATGAGACCTTTGATGCCTCTGACGTTGGTGACTACCTGAAGGCTGCGGAAGTTAACGCGATGCTGGACGATCCCGACGCGATCTTTATCGATATGCGTAACCATTACGAATACGAAGTGGGGCATTTCGAACAGGCGCTGGAAATTCCCGCCGACACCTTCCGCGATCAGCTGCCGAAGGCGGTTGAGATGATGCAGGAGCATAAAGATAAAAAAATCGTTATGTACTGTACCGGCGGTATCCGCTGCGAAAAAGCCAGCGCGTGGATGAAACATAACGGCTTCAGCAAGGTCTGGCACATTGAAGGCGGCATCATTGAGTACGCGCGTCGCGCGCGTGAGCAGGGTCTGCCGGTGCGTTTTATCGGTAAAAACTTTGTTTTTGATGAGCGCATGGGCGAGCGTATTTCTGACGACATCATCGCGCACTGTCATCAGTGCGGTGAGCCCTGCGATAGCCACACCAACTGCCTGAACGACGGCTGCCATCTGCTGTTTATCCAGTGTCCGAGCTGCGCGGAGAAGTTTGCCGGATGCTGCAGTGAATCCTGTATGGAAGAGCATAAGCTGCCGGAAGAGGAGCAGCGTCAGCTGCGGGCCGGGCGTGAGAATGGGAATAAGATTTTCAATAAATCCCGCGGGCGTCTGAATACCAAACTGGGGATCCCGGATCCTGAGACGTCAGAAAAACCATAGCCAGACGAGGTCGATAATGGTCAGCAGCAGCCACAGAGCGAGATAGATCATAAAGTGCTCGCGGACGTTGTTGATCAGTAAGTCATACAGGCGACGCATAGGATCTCTCAGTGATAAACGGCCTCCGATGAGGCCGTTTTTTTATCGGTGCAGTGGCGGCACCGCGGGTGGGCTATTATTGCTGAAAGCGGGCCAGCGAGAAGGGGGTCAGATCAAACGCTGGCGATTCTCCGCGGGCAAACTGGACGGCGATTTCGCCCAAAACCGGCGCAAATTTAAAGCCATGGCCGCTTAATCCGCTGATGAGCAGCGTTTGCGGATGAGCGGGGAGCGTATCGATAATGAAGTCCTCATCCGGCGTATTGTCATAGGTGCAGGATGCGCCGTGCAGGCAGCCGCCGATGCCGGGCAGGACGTTACGCAGGAAACTGAACGATTCCGAACCGTCCGTCGCCACGCTGCCAAACGGCGTGCGCTCCTGGGCACTGGAGATAAGCTGCCCGCCGTTGTGCTTGCCTATCTTGAGTTCATTATCTTCCGCCGGGAAGCCGTAGAACTGGTCGCCGTTGGGCAGCTCGCCGGTAAACGCCGGGAAGTTGTTTTTGCTGCTATAGCGGCCATCGGCCTGGAACCAGGCAAAGATTTTGCGCACCGGCTGAACCGGCAATTCCGGCAGCAGGCGGGTTACCCAGGTACCGGCGCTGATCAGCAGCTTTTGCGCGCTGTACTGGCCATCCGCGGTGTCGATAGTGACGCCGTCCTGGTGATGGTCGATAGCGGTGACCGGACAGTTGAACAGCTGCGCGCAGCCCGCTTCACGGGCCAGGCGAATCCAGGTTTCAATGGCCAGCTCGCTGTGCAGAACGCCTGATGCTGGCTCAAAAACCCCGCGATAGCCCTCAGGCACGCGAATCTCCGGCCAGCGGGCCATAATGGCCTGGGCGTCCATCTCTTCAACGTTAAGCTCAAATTCACGAGCGCTGTTCATGACGTTGGTGAGAAACGCAGACTCCGCCGGGCCAAGATTGATAACCCCGGTACGCTCAAAAACGGCTTCACCGCTGAGGGTCGCCAGTTCATCCCACAGCTGCTGCGCCCGCAGCACCAGAGGGACATATCGTTCACCTTCACCATAGGCGTGGCGGATAAGACGCGTATTGCCGTGATGACTGCCTTCCTGATGCGGAGGCTGGTGGGCGTCGATCATCAGAACGTTGAGTCCTGCGCGACGAGCGTAATAGCCTGCGGCGGCGCCGGTTGAGCCGCTGCCGATAATGATGAGGTCGTATTGCATGGTATGTTCCGGGTTTTTGCTTTATTAGCAGGGTAATTAACAACCCGCACTTATACAAGCCCGAAAATAAATCAGGCACCAATCGGTGCCCGTTTAGTTAGAGTATATGGATGACCGCAGAATCACTAATGTCTGCGGTACTCATTTACCTGGTATTCACCTGCTTCAATCTTCGCAATACCGGCTTCAAGAATAGAAATAAATTGACGTGCGACGTCCGTCGTCAGCCATAAAGTCTGGCCAATTTCAGCTTCATTACTGCTTTCATGAGTGGGGTTCTGGTAGTGCAGGCGCAACATCAGCGCGTCATAGCTATCTACGGTGCTGATGTCCCATCCGACGAGGGGATGGGTCTGGATGACTTCATTATTCTTTTCCATCATAACCCCTTATTCATATGTTAAAAGACAACAATTCTCGAGGTTTAATGCATATTTTTTGAAGCAAGTTAATTATATCAGGTGTTAAGAATAAACTCGAGAAATTAACGCGCGCGGGGCGAGCTTTTCTCTTTTTGCCGCTTTTTTGCGCAAATTTTGTCCCGCTGTACATTATTTTGTAAGGAAATAATCAGGAAATTAAAGAAAAGTCTGAGTATTCAGGAAGAGGGAATAAAAAAGCCGGGGCGACCCGGCAAAAGAAGCACAATGAGGGAGCAAATTAATTTGCTGTACCGGTCAGACTTCGAGCTGCATGAGCCTGGAACAGGCAAAAACCTCGATGAACGACCTGAGGTATTTTGCGCCGCCGTCTGCATACAACCCGAATGACTCAGGGTACGTCGTGGATAAACCAGTCATCAGCGCTTTCCCAGGTTTCTTGCAGGATTTCGCTTATCCGGTCTTTATCTTCTTTAAGGCCACCAATAACAGAAAGATTGTTAGCGGTGGCGAAGCGTACGGTTACCTGGCTTGGTTTGGCCGGGAACTGCTGATCGATACGTCGGGAGAGTTCATTATTCAGCGCTTCTAAAGCGCCGCTCGGTAAGGCGGTAGTTTTGGCGATAGACACTTCGATGCGCATGATAGCCCCCTGTGTAATATACTGTTTATTTATACAGTATCATTTGCGGATTTACAACAGAGGGCAGCGTTTTATTTTTTCATCGTCCAGCGCACGGTTTCACCGGCCAGGAAGGGGACCAGCGTGTCGCCAGGCAGCGCGATGCTCTCTGCCACAACGCTCTCTTCGCGCACCAGCTCAACAAAGGTCTCGTTGACCGGCAGGCCGTAGAAGCGCGGGCCGTTAAGCGAGCAAAACGCCTCGAAGTGCTGCAGCGCATTCATCTCTTCAAACACCGTCGCGTAGCTGCCCAGCGCGGTCGGCGCATTAAAGCAGCCGGCGCATCCGCAGCTGGCTTCCTTACGATGACGGGCGTGCGGCGCGGAGTCGGTGCCGAGAAAAGCGCGCGTAAAGCCGCTGGCGACCAGCTCGCGCAGCGCCTGCTGGTGAATATTACGTTTGAGGATCGGCAGGCAGTAAAGGTGCGGACGAATACCGCCAACCAGCATGTGGTTACGGTTAAACATCAGATGCTGCGGCGTAATGGTGGCGGCCAGCAGCTCGTTACCATCGCGAACGTACTCTGCGGCGTCTTTGGTGGTGATATGTTCGAACACCACCTTCAGACCCGGCAGGCGCTGGCGCAGCGGCTCCATGACCGTCTCGATAAAGCGCGCTTCGCGATCGAAAATATCAATTTCCGCATGCGTGACTTCGCCGTGGACCAGCAGCGGCATGCCGAGTTTTTCCATGCGCTCAAGCACCGGCATAATGGCATCGATGCTGGTCACGCCGTGGCTGGAGTTAGTGGTGGCATTGGCCGGGTAGAGTTTAGCCGCGGTGAAAACGCCGGCCTCAAATCCGCGCTCCAGCTCGGCTGGGTCGAGCGTATCGGTGAGGTAGCAGGTCATCAGAGGGGTAAAGTCATGCCCGGCGGGCACGGCGTTAAGGATCCGCTGGCGATAGGCGACGGCGGCTTCAACGGTGGTGACAGGCGGCGCCAGATTCGGCATCACGATCGCCCGACCGTAAAACTCGCTGGTGTAAGGCACGACGGTTTCCAGCATATCGTCATCGCGCAGATGGATGTGCCAGTCGTCAGGGCGACGGATTTTCAGTACCTGGGGTTGTGCTGTCATGGAAGGCTCCGGCTAATAGGTTCAGTCATCAGGGCTGTTTTTCACCGGGCACAAAGGATAAGCGTAAACGTTTTCCTTTGCATCAACTTCCGTAAAAAAACGGGCGCCTGGCGCCCGTGATGTTAATTGGTGAAGGGGATGATTATCTCACCCGGCTTGACCTCTATACCTTTCGCGTACTTTTTCGCCAGCGCTTCGCCGGTGCTGGCGTCTTCGCGCAGCACGTAGGCGGGCTGCTGGTTAAAATAGCTGCGCAGGGATTGATTCAGGTAGGGGATCAGCGTCTGCACGACCGACTGCAGCTTCTCCGGCGCGACTTTCGCATCGACGACTTCCATTTCCTGCAGGAAGATCGCACCTTTTTCCTTGTTGAATACCGGCAGCGCTTTCAGCTTAAGGTCAATCGTGGCTTTTTGATTACCGAACAGCGAATTGAGATCCAGGCTGGCAACGCCGCTCAAAGTCACCTTATTCGGCTCCTCGCGACCAATCGCGCTGGTTAAATTGTGCAGTTCAATATGCGCATCCGCCACGCCCGGCAGGCCGATATCCTTGGCGAAGTGATTACGTTTCTGCAGCGCCTGATTAATTTCCTGTTCGCTTACCGAATACTGCGTAAGCTGATTACAGCCGCTCAGGAGGCCGCTCACGATAAGCGCGGCCACGATAAACATCTTTTTCATTGGGTTCCTTAACGTAATGCCATGGACTCATCCTGACACAAAGCAGCATGGCCTGCCAGCACCACAGGCGCTAGCGGAAAATGCTGAAAATCAGCCCGGCATGACGCAGCGAATCAGGTTCGTGGCTCCAACATGCCGGAGGCCGAGCGCCTGGCGCTGAACTGCCACCACAGGGCGATAAAGGTGATGAAGCCGATAATACCCAGCATCAGCCACGGCAGCTCCGGCTGGTTGACCGCTTTACCGGCGTCAAATAGCCACCCGCCGCCGGCGTAGCCGAAGGCCCCACCAAAGGCCAGCCCCAGTCGACTAAAGCCCATATAGCTGCCGCGCGCGCGGGCGTCGGCCAGCGATGCGCCCAGCGTTTCACGCGCCGGCTCGGCGATGATCGACCCCATATAGAAAATGCAAATCAGCGTAAACAGCTGCTGCAGGTTGCTGGTTAAGCCGATCGGCAGCATGGCCAGCGTCATGACCAGCAGGCCGGCCATCAGCCGATGCTCCAGCCGATAGCGTTTTTCACTCCAGCGGGCAATCGGGTAGAGCAGCGTCAGGGAGATAGCCGCTTCAATGGCATACATCCATTTGACGGCGGCAGGGGAGCCGGCGATGTCGTTGACCATAATCGGCAGCATCAGCATGACCTGCACCGCCAGCATGTAATAGCCGGTTAGCGTCAGGACATAGGTCACGAAGCGCCTGTCGCGCAGCACGCGCCCCAGCCCCTCGCGCACCGGCGTTTTCACCGTCGACAGCTTCCACGCCGGGAGATACCAGGCGTTAAAGCCGGCGCAGGCGACGAACAGCGCCGCGCCGACGCTGCAGACGAGGCGGAAATCGTACTGTAACAACCAGCTGCCGAGCAGGGCGCCGATGACCGCGCCGGCGCTGTCCTGCATCATCAGAATCGAAAAGAAGCGGCCGCGCTGATGCGGACGCACCAGCTTAACCACCAGCGCCGCGCGCGGCGGGTCAAACAGCGTCCCGCCGAGGCCAGAGAGAATGCAGGATAGCCAGAGTACCCACGGCTCGTGGGCCACCGCCATCGCGGCAAAGCCGCCCGCGCGCATCAGCATACCGGTGACGATCATCGGCTTGGCGCCGAAGCGGTCGGCAACCGCGCCGCCAAAAATCCCCAGACCCTGCTGAACCAGCTGGCGCAGGCCGAGGGCGATCCCGACCATCAGCGCGGCCCAGCCCATCTGGTCAACAAAGCGAATGGAAATCAGCGGGAAGACGACAAAAAAGCCGAGAACGACCAGCATATTGTCGACCAACAGGAAGTATTTACCCAGGCTCCTTGCCTGCGATACGCGGGACATTTCCCCTCCTGGGAAAATAGAGATTAGCCTTTCTAGTGTGCGGGGAAGAGCGGGCGTTTCCCAGCGTACCTGCGACAATATTTTTTTATCAAAAAGCAAGTTTGATAGAGGCTATTCATCGAAAAGGGGAGATGGTGCAGAAAATGGTATGTTGCTGTTTTCACACCGTCGTTCAGGACAGGTATAGTGAAGGGTGCAGGGTAATAAGTCAGGGGAACAGGAGAGGGGAATGTTTGGCTACCGCAGTAACGTACCAAAGGTGCGTTTGACGACGGACAGGCTGGTGACGCGGCTGGTCCACGATCGTGACGCCTGGCGTCTGGCCGACTACTACGCGGAGAATAAAGGGTTCTTAAAACCCTGGGAGCCGGTGCGCGATGACAGCCACTGCTACCCCTCCGGCTGGCAGGCGCGCTTGTCGATGATTTCGGAGTTTCATAAGCAGGGATCGGCGTTCTACTTTGCGCTCCTCGATCCGCAAGAAAAAGAGATAGTCGGCGTGGCGAATTTTTCGAACGTGGTGCGCGGGTCGTTTCATGCCTGCTACCTCGGCTACTCTATCGGCGAGAAGTGGCAGGGGCAGGGCCTGATGTTTGAAGCGCTGACTTCGGCGATTCGCTATATGCAGCGCACGCAGCATATCCATCGCATCATGGCCAACTATATGCCGCACAACCAGCGCAGCGGCGATTTGCTGGCGCGTCTTGGCTTTGAAAAAGAGGGTTACGCCAAAGATTATCTGCTAATCGATGGCCAGTGGCGTGACCACGTATTGACGGCGTTGACGACACCGGACTGGATCCCGGGTCGCTAAGGAGAGAGCATGAAATATCAGTTAACCGCGCACGAAGCGCGCGTTATTGGCTGCCTGCTGGAGAAACAGGTCACGACGCCGGAACAGTATCCTCTATCGGTTAACGCGGTGGTGACCGCCTGCAACCAGAAAACCAACCGCGAGCCGGTGATGTCGCTCAGCGAAAGCGATATCCAGGACCTGCTGGATACGTTAGTTAAGCGCCATTTCCTGCGCACGGTGAGCGGGTTTGGCAATCGGGTGACCAAATACGAACAGCGCTTTTGCAACTCCGAGTTCGGCGATCTGAAGCTGACACCGGCGGAGGTCGCGGTGGTCACGACGCTGCTGCTGCGCGGCGCGCAGACGCCGGGTGAGCTGCGCAGCCGGGCGCAAAGAATGTACGAATTTAGCGATATGGCGGAAATCGAAGGCGTGCTCGAGACGCTGGCAGGCCGCGAAGATGGCCCCTTTGTCGCGCGTCTGCCTCGCGAGCCGGGGAAGCGCGAATGCCGCTACATGCATCTGTTCTGCGATGATATGGACTCGCTGATTACGGCGGTAGAAGCGGTATCGCCGGCGGGAGACGATCTCCAGACCCGGGTTGAGGTGCTGGAGGCCGAAGTGGCGGAACTTAAAGAGCGGCTGGCCTCGCTGCTGGCTCATCTGGGGGATTAATCGTGACGGCGAAACTACGCGTTGGAGTGGTGGGGCTGGGCGGCATTGCGCAGAAGGCCTGGCTCCCGGTGTTAGGCGCCGCGGACGGCTGGACGCTGCAGGCGGCCTGGTCTCCGGGGAAAGAGAAGGCGCTGCGCGTCTGCGAAACCTGGCGCATACCCTACGCTGACTCTCTGGAGCAGCTGGCGGCGCAGTGCGATGCGGTATTTGTCCATACCTCAACGGCCTCGCATTTTGAGGTCGTCAGCCGGCTGCTTGGCGCCGGGGTGCACGTCTGCGTGGATAAGCCGCTGGCGGATAAGCTCAGCGATGCCGAATCCCTGGTCGAGCTGGCCGCCCGCCGTGGGCTAACGCTGATGGTCGGATTTAACCGTCGCTTTGCGCCGCTCTATCGCGAGCTGAAAGCGCATCTGGACGATGCCGCCTCGCTGCGTATGGATAAGCATCGCAGCGACAGCGTCGGTCACGACCTGCGCTTTACGCTGCTTGATGACTACCTGCATGTGGTCGATACCGCGCTGTGGCTGGCCGGCGGGAAGGCGCGTCTCAGCGGCGGTCTGCTGCAAACCACCGCCCAGGGCGAAATGCTCTATGCTGAGCACCACTTCAGCTCGTCGCAGCTGGAGGTCACCACCAGTATGCACCGGCGCGCCGGTAGCCAGCGGGAGTGGGTGCAGGCGGTTACCGACGGCGGCCTGTATGAGGTTCGCGATATGCGCGAGTGGCAGGAAGAGCGCGGGCAGGGCGTGGTTCAGCGTCCGGTTCCCGGCTGGCAAACCACCCTCGAGCAGCGCGGCTTTGTCGGCTGCGCGCGTCATTTTATCGAATGCGTGCAAAATCAGACGGTTCCCGAAACCGCTGGCGAACAGGCGCTGCTGGCCCAGCGCATCGTTGAAAAGCTGTGGCGCGAGGCGATGAGCGAATAATTCGTTGTAACATCTGGCAGTAGTAATTCATGACGAACCCGGTAGACTATCGCCACTTTCCAGCGCCCGCCATTGCGGGCGTTTTACTTCAGGGTTGTGGAAAACACCTCAATGAACCTTTTAAAATCACTGGCGGCAGTCAGTTCGATGACCATGTTTTCGCGCGTGCTGGGCTTTGCGCGAGACGCCATCGTCGCGCGTATTTTTGGTGCCGGCATGGCGACGGACGCCTTTTTTGTGGCGTTCAAATTACCGAATCTGCTGCGGCGCATTTTTGCCGAAGGCGCGTTTTCTCAGGCGTTTGTACCGATACTGGCTGAATATAAAAGCAAGCAGGGCGAAGACGCCACCCGCGTATTTGTCTCCTACGTTTCAGGCCTGCTGACGCTGGTTCTGGCGGTAGTCACCGTGCTCGGCATGCTGGCCGCGCCGTGGGTCATCACCGTGACCGCGCCAGGGTTTGCCGACTCCCCGGATAAATTTGCGCTGACGACCCAGCTGCTGCGCATCACCTTTCCCTATATTTTGCTTATCTCGCTGGCCTCGTTAGCTGGCGCGATCCTTAACACCTGGAACCGTTTTTCGGTCCCTGCCTTTGCGCCGACTTTTCTTAACGTCAGCATGATTGGCTTTGCGCTATTTGCGGCGCCGTATTTCCACCCACCGATGCTGGCAATGGCGTGGGCGGTCACCGTCGGCGGCGTGCTGCAGCTGGCGTATCAGCTGCCGCATCTGAAAAAAATCGGCATGCTGGTGCTGCCGCGTATCAGCCTGAAAGACGCCGGTGCGGTGCGGGTAGTAAAACAGATGGGGCCGGCGATCCTCGGCGTATCCGTCAGCCAGATCTCACTGATTATCAACACCATATTCGCCTCTTTCCTCGTTTCCGGGTCGGTCTCCTGGATGTACTACGCCGATCGCCTGATGGAGTTTCCCTCCGGCGTGCTGGGCGTGGCGCTGGGGACCATCCTGCTGCCGTCGCTGTCGAAAAGCTTTGCCAGCGGCAATCATGATGAGTACTGCCGTTTGATGGACTGGGGGCTGCGCCTGTGCTTCCTGCTGGCCCTGCCGAGCGCGGTGGCGCTGGGGATCCTCGCGAAGCCGCTGACGGTAGCCCTGTTCCAGTACGGCAAGTTTAGCGCCTTTGATGCGGCGATGACCCAGCGCGCGCTGGTGGCCTATTCGGTCGGCCTGATGGGGCTCATCGTCGTCAAGGTCCTGGCGCCGGGGTTCTACTCGCGCCAGGATATTAAAACGCCGGTTAAAATCGCCATCGTCACCCTGATTATGACCCAGGTGATGAACCTGATCTTTATCGGCCCGCTGAAGCATGCCGGCCTGTCGCTCTCTATCGGGCTTGCCGCCTGCCTCAACGCCGCGCTGCTCTACTGGCAGCTGCGTAAGCAAAAAATATTCACTCCGCAGCCGGGCTGGTTTGCCTTCCTGCTGCGTCTGGTGATTGCGGTGCTGGTGATGTCTGCGGCGCTGCTCGGGATGATGTATATCATGCCGGAGTGGTCCCAGGGGACCATGCCGTTCCGTCTGCTGCGCCTGATGGCGGTGGTGGGGGTTGGCGTGGTGGCCTATTTTGCCAGCCTGCTGCTGCTGGGCTTTAGGGTGAAAGAGTTTGCCCGACGCACGGCCTGAAGCTAAACGCCGGGTAGAAACAGACCCGCTCCGCAGCGCGGAGCGGGTTTTTTTATTCTCCTGCGCGCTGCAGCGCCGCGATCCGTGCGTTTTCCAGCAGGCGAATTGCAAGGGCGATTGCGCCCGCGGCGACGGCCAGAATCACCACGCCGTTCCAGCCGGCTATCACGTACAGCTTGCTGCCGAGCACGGAGCCGAGCGACATACCAATAAAGACCCCGGTGAACAGCAGGGCGTTCAGCCTGCCACGGGCCTGCGGCTCCAGGCCGTAGACGAGGTTCTGGTGCGCCACGAGGCTTGACTGCAGGCCAAGGTCGAAGCCGATAGCCGCGATGGCGATCAGCACCAGCTGGCCGTGAGGCGGCAGTACCGGCATCAGGAACATCAGGGCAAAAGAGAGGGTAACCAGCGCGGCACCCAGCTGGGTGACCTTCCCGGCGCCATACTTATCCGCCAGGCCACCGGCCAGCGGTGCGGCGAGCGCGCCTGCGGCCCCGGCGATGCCGAATCCACCGGCAACGGCGCTGCCCATCTGATAGCGTTCGAGCAGCATGACCGCCAGCGTTGACCAGAAGGCGCTGAAGGCGACGGAGAGGAACCCCTGCGCCAGCGCGGCGCGGCGCAGAGCGGGGTAGCGCTGCCACAGATGCGCCATCGACTTCATCAGCTGCGGATAGCTCAGCGCGGAGTGAATTTCAAACCGCGGCACCACCCGCCACATCAGCAGGCCAATCAGCGCGATGCTCACCGCCGCCGCCTGGTACATCACCCGCCAGCCAAATAGCGCGCCGACCACGCCGCTCACCGTTCTTGAGAGCAGGATCCCCAGCAGCAGGCCGGTCATGACGGTGCCGACCATTTTCCCCTGTTTTCCCGCCGGGGCGAGGATTGCGGCCGCCGGCACGATGTCCTGGGCCATCGTCGCCGCCATACCGATAAGCAGGCTGACAATCAGCAGGGAAGTGAGCTGCCCCGTCAGGCTACACAGCAGCAGGAGCACGGCCAGCGCCGCGCTTTTCATCAAAATTAGCGTACGGCGGTCATGACGATCGCCCAGCGGCAGAAGAAACAGAATGCCCAGCGCGTAGCCCGCCTGAGTCAGGGTAGGAACCAGCCCCATGCCTTCGACGCTAAGATGCAGATTGGCACCCATCAGCGGCAGCAGCGGCTGCGCGTAGTAAATAGAGGCGACGCTAAAACCTGCGCCAAGTGCGAGTATGAAGATAATCCAGCCGGCTTCGCGGGGGGATAGTGTTGTCGGTGCCATGATAAAGCCCTCGTAGATGCGATGGCGCTATTTTTCCCTGAATCCGGCTGGCGCGGTAGATAGCGTGGTGGTAAAACGGTTATACGCTAAACGTATAGGCATGGTAAATATGAAACGGCAGGAACGTATAGACCGAATTGAACTGATGCGCACCTTTATTCGAATCGTCGAAGCCGGCTCGCTTTCTGCCGCTGCGCTGCAGATGACCACGACTCAGGCGACGGTGAGCCGGCGCCTGCAGTCGCTGGAGGGGCTGCTGGGCAGCAAGCTTATTCTGCGCACCACCCATGCGATGAAGCTGACCGACGACGGCGAGCGCTGCTATCAGCATGCGCGTCGGGTGGTTGATGCGTGGCTGGCGCTGGAGGACGACCTGAGCATTGCCGATGACCGACCCGTCGGCGTGCTGCGGGTACGTGCGCCGCACGCGTTTGGTCAGCAGCAGCTGCTGGAGCCGCTGGTCAGCTTTCTGCAGCGCTATCCTCAGCTCGCCGTAGAGTGGATGCTCAATGACAAAAACGTCGATTTTCTCAGCGATAATATCGATTGTGCGATACGCGTCGGGGCCGAAGTCGATCCGGAGACGGTATCTGTGCTGCTGGCTGAAGTACCGCGCAGCGTGGTTGCTTCTCCCTCGCTGCTGGCGCGCTACCCGGCATTAGAAACGCCCCAGCAGCTGTCGCAGCTGCCGTGGGTAGCGATCAGCACCTTTTATCAGCATGAGGTGAAATTATTCCATCAGGAGCATAGTCAGCAGCAGGTCTTCGGCATCGTGCCGTGCCTGAGTACCGACAGCGTGTACGTGGCGCGCAATACCGCGCTGGCGGGATTGGGAGTGGCTATCGTTTCAAGCTGGGCGGTGGTGGAGGATATCGCCGCCGGACGGCTGGTCGAGCCGTTCCCGCAGTGGCGAGCCTCTTCGCTGCCGGTCCACCTGGTCTATCCGTGGGCGCGGTACTATCCGACCCGTTTACGCAAGTTTCTCGACCTGATGCGCGAGGTTATGCCGCAGGTGGCGGGTATGCAGCGCCCGGAAGGGGAATAAAAAAAACCGGCCAGAGGCCGGTTTTTTTAGACTTAACGCTTACTCGACGGACTGTGGACGGGTTGGTTCCGCCGTAGCCTGATGAGTTGCGCTATGACCGCCGGCAGAACCTTTGCCGTCGAACGCGAACGACGGGCGAACCCAGTCGCTGCGACGCGGTGCTTCCGGTTCGTAAGCCGGAGCCGGTGCGCGGGTCATCGGCGCGGTAGCGTGGCGGTCAGTATCGATAACCGCTGCAGCGACGGGAGCGGGTGCTACCGCGGCGACAGGGGCCGGTGCTGCTGCCGGTGCCTGGTCAACGACCTGCGGTGCCACAGCTTCTTCCACTTCAGCTGGCGCTTCTGCCTGGACTGCAGGCTCGGCGTCAACAACGGCGGTTTCAGACTCGGCAGCCGGCTGCTCAACCACGGCTTCTTCGTCTACGGCTGCAGACTCAGCGGCGATGACAGGCTCAGCAGCGATAACCGGCTCAGCGATGGCTTCAGCTTTAACCTCAACTTCAGCTTCAGCTTCTGCTACGGTCTCAGCAACGACTTCCTCAGGCGCCGCCTGCGGTTCGCTGGCGATAACCTGCGCAGCCGCTTCCGGCGCTTCGGCTTCGCTGGCAGCGACGTCAGCCGCGACCGGTGCGATGACTTCCGCAATGGCCGGTTCGCTAACGATCTGCTCGGCAATGGCCGGCTCGGCAACGACAGCTGGCGCGACGGTTTCGGCAACAAAAGCCTGAACCTGCGGCTCTTCCTGCTGCTGGTCGTTCGGACGGGCTACCGGGTAACGGATCCAGATTTTACCTGAAGCCATTTCCGGCGACGCGCAGGCTACGGTCAGCGGCATCGGTGATTGGGTCGGATAACGCTCGTCACGGTAACGACGACGACGCTGACCGCTCACGCGCAGATGGCGCGGCGAACGACGGGAGCGGCGCGGCATACCGTTAGCATCACGGGATTCGTTGCTCTCTTCGTGCTCAACGTGAGTCTCAACCACCGCAGGCAGGTCAACTTTCGCCAGTTCAGTACGCGGAGCCACAACAACGTCTGGCTGCGCTTTCTCAACTACGGCTTCAGCTGCTTCTACGGCGACTTCCGCTACCGCAGATTCGATGCGAACCTTGTGGGCCAGCTGGCGAGGTTTACGACGCGGCATGTTCTGAACGCGTTCTTCCAGCTCAGCTTCCTGCAGAACAACCGGCTCATCCTGTACCTTAACGGCAACGGCTTCCAGCGGTGCCTGACGCTTATCGTCATTATTACGACGACGGTTACGTTCACGGCGCGGCTGCTGCTCGTCACGGGATTTCGCTTTTTCCGCTTCGTCGCCGGTGGCCTGGCGAGGTTCGCGCAGCTCGACGTTCTGCTGCTGCTTCTCACGACGGTTACGGCGGTTCTCCTCGCGGGATTCACGAGACTCACGACCTTCGCCATTTTCGCTGCGGTTATCGCGGTCAGCACGCTCTACACGGTTATCGCGCTCGGCACGGTTGTCGCGGTTGTCACGATTCTCGCGGTTATCACGATTTTCACGGTTATCGCGACTATCACGGCCTTCGCGGTTGTCACGACGATCGTTACGATCGCGGCGATTATTGGTACGCGGTTTACGACGTTCCTGCTGGCGTTCCGGCTTCTCTTCGACTTTCTTCTCTTCCTGGACTTCAGCCGGTTTGGCTTCTTCCGTACCAGAGAAGATATTTTTCAAGGCGCCAAAGAAGCGAGAGATCAGGCCCGGCTGGGCCGGCGCTGAGGCCACGGCCGCTGTCGGTGCGCTGGCGGCTACGGCGACGGCTTCAGGCTCTTCATATGCCGGCGCAGGCGGAGCATCCGGCATGACGAAGGTTGCCAGTGCCGGCTGTTCCGGACGTTTACGTTCCGCCGGTTCTTCATCAGCTGGCAGCGCCATCTCTTCTTCATGCAGCTTCGGCAGCAGATAGCTCAGGGTAGAGGTCTCTTCGCCTTTGCGCACGCGCAGCACGGAATAGTGCGGGGTTTCCATCTGATCGTTCGGCACGATGATAACGCGCACGTCGCCCTGACGGGTTTCGATAGCGCTTACCGCCGCACGTTTTTCGTTCAGCAGATAGGACGCGATTGGCACAGGAACAATCGCGTGAACTTCCTGGGTGTTCTCCTTCAGCGCTTCTTCTTCAATCAGACGCAGAATGGAGAGCGACAGGGATTCGTTATCGCGCACGGTGCCGGTGCCGCTACAGCGCGGGCAGACGTGATGGCTGGATTCGCCGAGCGACGGGCTCAGGCGCTGACGCGACATTTCGAGCAGGCCAAAGCGAGAAATATGGCTGATCTGGATGCGCGCGCGATCCTGACGTACGGCTTCGCGCAGGCGGTTTTCTACCGCGCGCTGGTGGCGTACCGGGGTCATATCGATAAAGTCGATAACGATCAGACCGCCGAGGTCGCGCAGACGCAGCTGGCGGGCAATCTCATCGGATGCTTCAAGGTTGGTGTTGAAGGCGGTTTCTTCGATATCGCCGCCGCGGGTTGCGCGTGCGGAGTTGATATCGATCGCGGTCAACGCCTCGGTGCTATCGATAACGATAGATCCGCCGGACGGCAGACGAACTTCACGCTGGAAAGCGGATTCGATCTGCGATTCGATTTGGTAGTGGCTGAACAGCGGGATTTCACCGGTGTAGAGCTTAATTTTGCTGCTGAAGTCCGGGCGACCCAGCGCGGCGATGTGCTGGCGAGCCAGCTCAAGCACTTTCGGGTTATCGATAAGAATTTCACCGATATCCTGACGCAGGTAGTCGCGGAACGCGCGCACGATGACGTTGCTTTCCTGGTGAATCAGGAACGGCGCCGGGCGGCTTTCTGCGGCTTTCTGGATAGCTTCCCAGTGCTTCAGGCGGAAGCTAAGGTCCCACTGCAGCGCTTCGGCAGATTTGCCGACGCCCGCGGTGCGTACAATTAGCCCCATACCGTCCGGCAGCTCGAGGCTGGCCAGCGCTTCTTTCAGCTCGGTGCGATCGTCACCCTCGATGCGGCGGGAAATACCGCCAGCGCGCGGGTTATTCGGCATCAGTACCAGATAGCTGCCTGCCAGGCTGATAAAGGTGGTGAGCGCGGCGCCTTTGTTGCCACGTTCTTCTTTATCAATCTGGACAATAACTTCCTGACCTTCACGCAGCACATCCTTAATGTTAGGACGGCCGTGAGCGTTGTAGCTGGCTGGGAAGTATTCGCGGGCAATTTCTTTAAGAGGGAGGAAACCATGACGCTCGGCGCCGTAATCAACAAATGCGGCCTCCAGGCTAGGTTCAATACGGGTGATTTTGCCTTTGTAGATGTTCGCTTTTTTCTGTTCGTGCCCGGGGCTTTCGATATCCAGGTCGTACAGGCGCTGCCCATCAACAAGGGCGACGCGCAACTCTTCCTGCTGAGTTGCGTTGATTAACATTCTTTTCATCGTAACTTACTCATTATTCTTACATTGACGACTAAGCTGCGGGCAGAGTAACGCCTTGCCGGGGGAAACCGATGGCCTCGTGTCTGTTTCACGTCGCCAACCTCACGGTTGTCGCGCGCTTAAGAGGCGCAGAGTGTCGGTCGCCTGCATTTCAAACGGAAACACAGCGCAATTGTCAGGGGAATTGCCTGGGATGTATCACCAGAGAAGATTCCATTTATACACTTCATGCATCGAGCTGCTTTTGCACTGGCTGCGCTCGTTCATCCCTGTTACCTGGCGATGCAGGTTGCCGGGGATTCACTCTCTTGCTGCCATGACGCATCTCGAATAATTTTGCGTATATTCTATCGTCTTTCACGTTGCAGGCGTGTTGGCTTAACCTGCTCATCACAATCATGCGATTATCATGAGCTCCCGGGGATACCCGGAGTCGACGCCTTCCTGCGACGTGAAATCCATAGAGCCTGTACCGGTAAGGACTGCAACCCGCAGCCCGCTAACTGTCTGAAAGATCAATACGTCTTACGCCATTGCTGCGTTGATGATCGGTCAGACAAAATTGGTCATTCCGCTAATCTCTTGTTCTAACAAGATTCAACACGGAAAACGGCATCATTATTCCATTGCTGAGCTTGTTATAGCAAGTTGACTTTTACCTTTTATCACCCGGTTACTCACAGTTTTATCACCTGCGTATACAGATTGTTCTAATAACAAACAAAACGACGATGACCCATACGGTGAAAACCGGATAATGATAAATATAAGCATATAAAAATGAGTGGCGCTAATGCGTCGGGCTATTTAGAATCGCGCACCATGAAAACTGAGACCCCAACCGTAAAAATGGTTGCCATTACCGCTGATGAAGCGGGGCAACGCATCGATAACTTTTTGCGTACGCAGCTTAAGGGCGTACCGAAGAGCATGATTTATCGCATCCTGCGTAAGGGCGAGGTGCGGGTAAACAAAAAACGCGTCAAGCCTGAGTACAAGCTGGAAGCGGGCGACGAGATCCGTATTCCGCCGGTCCGCGTAGCCGAGCGTGAGGAAGACGCGGTCTCCCCGCATCTGCAAAAAGTCGCGGCCCTGGCGGACGTGATTCTGTATGAAGACGATCATATCCTGGTGCTCAACAAGCCTTCCGGTACCGCGGTTCACGGCGGCAGCGGTCTGAGCTTTGGCGTGATTGAGGGCCTGCGTGCGCTGCGTCCTGAGGCGCGCTTCCTTGAGCTGGTGCACCGTCTTGACCGCGATACCTCCGGCGTGCTGCTGGTGGCGAAGAAGCGTTCCGCGCTGCGTTCGCTGCATGAGCAGCTGCGCGAGAAGGGGATGCAAAAGGATTATCTGGCGCTGGTGCGCGGGCAGTGGCAGTCGCATACCAAAGTGGTACAGGCGCCGCTGCTGAAAAACATCCTGCAAAGCGGCGAGCGTATCGTGCGCGTGAATCAGGAAGGCAAGCCGTCGGAAACCCGCTTTAAGGTAGAAGAGCGCTTTACCGACGCCACGCTGGTGCGCTGCAGCCCGGTGACCGGTCGAACCCATCAGATTCGCGTGCACACGCAGTATGCCGGGCACCCGATCGCGTTTGACGATCGTTACGGCGATCGGGAATTTGATAAGCAGCTAACGGGAACCGGCCTCAATCGCCTGTTCCTGCACGCCGCGGCGCTGAAGTTTACCCACCCGGGCACGGGTGAGGTGATGCGCGTTGAAGCGCCGCTGGACGGCCAGCTGAAGCGCTGCCTGCAGGTGCTACGCGACAAGAAGTAACGGAACGGCGGATGCACTCTCCGCCGCTTGCACCGCGCGGGCCGATAAGCCCGCAGCGGTGATGCTCAGAACGGGGATCCGCGCTTCAGGCGAGCAGCGGGTTATAGCCTTCTCTGCGCAGCATCTGACAAAGCGCAATCAGCGGCAGGCCGACCAGCGTATTGGGGTCCCGGCCTTCTAAGCGCTCGAAAAGCGTGATCCCCAGCCCTTCGCTTTTAAAGCTCCCGGCGCACTGCAGCGGGTTCTCTTTACGCACGTAGGTCTCTATCTCCCGGTCGCTTAAATGGCGAAAGTGAACGTCAAAAGGCTCGCATTCGGTTTGCAACTGGCCGTTCGCCGAGTTGTAGAGCGCCAGCCCGGTGTAAAACGTCACGATGGTGCCGCTGGCTTTTCTTAACTGCAGGCGGGCGTTCGCTTCGCTATGCGGTTTACCGGTGATTTCGCCGTCAAGGACGCAAACCTGATCGGAGCCTATAATGAGATGCTGCGGGTAGCGCGCGGCGAGAGCCTGCGCCTTAGCCTGCGCCAGACGCACGACCAGCTGGCGAGCGGACTCGCCGGGGTGAGACGTTTCATCGACCTCAGGCGCCGCGCACTCAAACGGCACGGACAGTTTTTCCAGCAGCATGCGCCGCCAGGGCGAGGTCGACGCCAGGATAAGCTCAGACATATTTTTTCATCCACATATAGCGCTTCGAAGAGCATCATTTTAAACTATGGGCCGCAATGTGTGCGAATAAATGGCAAAAGGCAACCTGAGGCTGCCTTTTTCTTTGACTCTATGACATTACAAAGTTAATATGCGCGCCCTATGCAAAAAGTAAAATTACCCCTGACTCTCGACCCGGTTCGCACGGCTCAAAAACGCCTTGATTACCAGGGCATTTATGCTCGCGATCAGGTAGCACGTGTGGCCGATTCTGTAGTCAGCGTGGACACCGATGTGGAATGCAGCATGTCGTTCGCTATTGATAACCAGCGTCTTGCCGTTATAACCGGCGATGCGACGGTATCAGTAACCCTCGAATGTCAGCGTTGCGGGAAACCGTTCCCTCGTCATGTCCACACAACGTATTGTTTCAGCCCGGTCAGAAATGACGAACAGGCCGAAGCACTGCCGGAAGCGTATGAGCCGATTGAGGTTAACGAATTCGGTGAAATCGATCTGCAAGCGTTGGTTGAGGATGAAATTATTCTCTCCTTGCCTGTAGTTCCGGTGCATGATTCTGAACACTGTGAAGTGTCCGACGCGGACATGGTTTTTGGTGAACTGCCTGCAGAGGCACAGAAGCCAAACCCATTTGCCGTATTAGCCAGCTTAAAGAATAAGTAATTGAGGAGTAAGGTCCATGGCCGTACAACAGAATAAACCAACCCGTTCCAAACGTGGCATGCGTCGTTCCCATGACGCTCTGACCGCAGTCACCAGCCTGTCTGTAGACAAAACTTCTGGTGAGAAACACCTGCGTCACCACATGACTGCCGACGGTTTCTACCGCGGTCGCAAGGTTATCACTAAGTAATCACGCGATACTCTATGAACTTCGTGCTGTATGAAGCCCGCGCAGTTAACGGTGCTGCAGCGTGAAGGACAACGAGTATAAGCGTGGTGAAGCTTAGTGAGGATTTCCCCAGGTAACTGGGGAATAACCGAACCGGGCAGCGACGATACCTTGACACGTCTAACCCTGGCGTTAGATGTCATGGGGGGCGATTTTGGTCCCTCCGTGACGGTGCCTGCAGCACTGCAGGCACTGATCTCTAATTCGCAACTCACACTTCTTTTAGTCGGCGACCCCGACGCCATCACGCCATTACTTGCCAAAGCTGATTTCGAACAACGTTCACGTCTGCAGGTTATCCCTGCGCAGTCAGTTATTGCCAGTGATGCGCGACCCGCGCAGGCGATTCGCAGCAGCCGCGGAAGCTCAATGCGCATGGCGCTCGAGCTGGTGAAAGAGGGGCGGGCAGAGGCCTGCGTCAGCGCGGGCAATACCGGCGCGCTGATGGGGCTGGCAAAACTATTGCTCAAGCCCATTGAGGGAATTGAGCGCCCGGCGCTGGTGACGGTGCTGCCGCACCAGCAGAAGGGGAAAACGGTGGTGCTGGATCTTGGCGCCAACGTCGACTGCGACAGCACCATGCTGGTCCAGTTTGCGGTGATGGGGGCGGTACTGGCGGAAGAAGTTGTCGGTATTGAAAATCCCCGCGTCGCGCTGCTGAATATTGGCGAAGAAGAAATGAAGGGCCTCAGCAGCATTCGCGACGCCGCGGCGGTTTTGAAAACGCTGCCGTCTCTCAACTATATAGGCTATCTTGAAGCCAATGAACTATTGACGGGCAAAACCGATGTTCTGGTTTGTGATGGATTCACGGGCAACGTCACATTAAAAACTATGGAAGGTGTTGTCAGAATGTTTCTTTCGCTGCTGAAATCGCAGGGAGAGGGCAAAAAACGGTCGTGGTGGCTGCTGTTATTGAAACGTTGGTTACAAAAAAGCCTCGCAAGGCGATTCAGTCACCTCAACCCCGACCAGTATAATGGCGCCTGTCTGTTAGGATTGCGCGGTTCCGTGATTAAGAGTCATGGTGCTGCCAATCAGCGCGCCTTTAGCGTTGCAATAGAGCAGGCAGTGCAGGCGGTGCAGCGGCAGATACCTCAACGGATCGCCGCTCGCCTGGAATCTTTATACCCAGCAGGCTTTGAACTGCCGGGGGGCGGCAGAAACGGGAACTCCCGACAGCAAAGTGGGACGAACGAGCAGGATTGACGCCCCAGCGGTTTGAACAAGGCGGGTATGTTACCCAAGAGTGACTGAGCGTACATGTATACGAAGATTATTGGTACCGGCAGTTATCTGCCTGAGCAAGTGCGTACTAACGCCGACCTGGAAAAAATGGTAGATACGTCTGACGAGTGGATTGTCACCCGTACGGGTATCCGTGAACGTCGTATTGCCGCGCCGAATGAGACCGTTGCTACGCTGGGTTTTGAAGCTGCAAAAAATGCGCTGGAGATGGCGGGCGTTAAGCCGGAGCAAATTGGTCTGATTATTGTTGCGACCACCTCCGGCACCCACGCCTTCCCGAGCTCGGCCTGTCAGATTCAGTCTATGCTGGGCATTAACGGCTGCCCGGCGTTTGACGTTGCCGCGGCCTGTGCCGGCTTCACCTACGCCCTGAGCATCGCCGACCAGTATGTCAAAAACGGTGCGGTAGACTACGCGCTGGTTATTGGCGCTGACGTTCTGGCGCGTACCTGCGATCCAACCGATCGCGGGACGATCATTATTTTTGGCGACGGCGCGGGCGCCGTTGTGCTGGGCGCGTCAACCGAGCCGGGCATTATCTCGACCCATCTGCACGCCGACGGCCGCTACGGCGAGCTGTTAACGCTGCCGAACGCCGATCGCGTAGATCCGGAAAATCCGATCTATCTGACGATGGCGGGTAACGAAGTCTTTAAAGTGGCCGTGACCGAGCTGGCGCATATCGTTGACGAAACGCTGGCGGCGAACAATCTTGAACGCTCCGCGCTCGATTGGCTGGTCCCGCACCAGGCCAACCTGCGTATCATCAGCGCGACGGCGAGAAAGCTCGGGATGTCGATGGACAACGTGGTGGTGACGCTCGATCGTCACGGCAATACCTCTGCCGCCTCCGTCCCTTGCGCGCTGGACGAAGCGGTGCGCGATGGCCGCATTCAGCGCGGTCAGCTGATTCTGCTGGAAGCCTTTGGTGGCGGTTTCACCTGGGGTTCCGCGCTGGTTCGTTTTTAGTATAAGGATTTAGAGATGACGCAATTTGCTTTTGTGTTCCCGGGACAGGGCTCGCAGGCGGTAGGCATGTTGTCAGAGATGGCAGCAGCTTATCCGGTGATTGAAGAGACTTTCCGTGAAGCCTCCGCGGCGTTGGGTTACGATCTGTGGGCGCTTGCCCAGCAGGGCCCGGCAGAAGAACTGAATAAAACCTGGCAGACCCAGCCCGCGCTGCTGACCGCCTCCGTGGCGCTGTATCGCGCGTGGCAACAGCAGGGCGGCAAAGCGCCGGCTCTGCTGGCAGGCCATAGCCTTGGCGAATACTCCGCGCTGGTTTGCAGCGGGGTTCTCGACTTCACCGATGCCGTGCGTCTGGTTGAGATGCGTGGCAAATTCATGCAGGAAGCGGTACCGGAAGGTACCGGCGCGATGTCGGCCATCATTGGCCTCGACGATGCCTCAATTGCCAAAGCCTGCGAAGAGTCTGCCGAAGGCCAGGTGGTTTCACCGGTCAACTTCAACTCCCCGGGTCAGGTGGTTATCGCGGGCAACAAAGAAGCCGTAGAACGCGCTGGCGCCGCCTGTAAAGCTGCCGGCGCCAAACGCGCGCTGCCGCTGCCGGTAAGCGTCCCGTCCCACTGCGCGCTGATGAAACCTGCGGCGGAAAAGCTGGCGGTTGAGCTGCAAAAAATTACCTTTAACACCCCGGCTATTGCGGTGGTGAACAACGTTGATGTGAAGTGCGAAACCGCGCCTGACGCCATTCGCGACGCGCTGATCCGCCAGCTTTACAGCCCGGTTCAGTGGACCAAAAGCGTCGAGTTTATGGCCTCTCAGGGCGTAGAACATCTGTATGAAGTGGGCCCGGGTAAAGTCCTCACCGGCCTGACTAAACGTATTGTTGACACCCTGACCGCTTCCGCGCTTAACGAGCCTGCAGCGCTGTCTGCGGCGCTTGAGCAATAAAAGAGGAATATCATGAGTTTTGAAGGAAAAATCGCGCTGGTTACCGGTGCAAGTCGCGGGATTGGCCGTGCAATCGCTGAAACGCTCGTCGCCCGTGGCGCGAAGGTTATCGGTACTGCCACCAGCGAGAGCGGTGCGCAGGCGATCAGCGACTATTTAGGTGCTAACGGTAAAGGTCTGCTGCTGAATGTGACCGACCCGGCATCTATCGAATCTGTTCTGGGAAATATTCGCGCAGAGTTTGGTGAAGTTGATATCCTGGTTAATAATGCCGGTATTACTCGTGATAACCTGTTAATGCGGATGAAAGATGACGAGTGGAACGATATTATCGAAACCAATCTGTCATCAGTTTTCCGTCTGTCAAAAGCAGTAATGCGCGCTATGATGAAAAAGCGTCATGGCCGCATTATTACTATCGGTTCTGTGGTCGGTACCATGGGAAATGCTGGTCAGGCTAACTACGCTGCGGCGAAAGCGGGTCTGATCGGTTTTAGTAAGTCGCTGGCACGTGAAGTCGCGTCCCGCGGTATTACGGTTAACGTTGTTGCTCCGGGCTTTATTGAAACGGACATGACGCGTGCGCTATCTGACGATCAGCGTGCGGGTATTCTGGCGCAAGTTCCGGCGGGTCGCCTCGGCGATGCAAAAGAAATCGCCAGTGCGGTTGCGTTTTTAGCTTCTGACGAAGCGGGTTACATCTCTGGTGAAACCCTGCACGTCAACGGCGGAATGTATATGGTCTGACCGAGTTTTGTGCAAAACGTTCAGGAACCGCGCAGTCTGTGCGGTTCCGGGTACGGTTTTGTGCAAAATGATTTGCGTTATGAGGGCAAACAGCCGCAAAATAGCGTAAAATCGTGGTACGACCTGCCGGGATTTAGTTGCAAATTTTTCAACATTTTATACACTACGAAAACCATCGCGAAAGCGAGTTTTGATAGGAAATTTAAGAGTATGAGCACTATCGAAGAACGCGTTAAGAAAATCATCGGCGAACAGCTGGGCGTTAAGCAGGAAGAAGTTACCAACAATGCTTCCTTCGTTGAAGATCTGGGCGCTGATTCTCTTGACACCGTTGAGCTGGTAATGGCTCTGGAAGAAGAGTTTGATACTGAGATTCCGGACGAAGAAGCTGAGAAAATCACCACTGTTCAGGCTGCCATTGATTACATCAACGGTCACCAGGCGTAAGTGAACATCTCCAGGCGGTCATTCGACCGCCTGAGTTTTATCTTTAGTTTGTCCCACAAGAATCTATTTTCCCTCCCTGGAGGACAACCGTGTCTAAGCGTCGTGTAGTTGTGACCGGACTGGGCATGTTGTCTCCTGTCGGCAATACCGTAGAGTCTACCTGGAAAGCTCTCCTTGCCGGTCAGAGTGGCATCAGCCTGATCGACCATTTCGATACTAGCGCCTATGCAACAAAATTTGCTGGCTTAGTAAAGGATTTTAACTGTGATGACATTATCTCGCGCAAAGAGCAGCGCAAGATGGATGCCTTCATTCAATATGGAATTGTCGCTGGCGTTCAGGCCATGCAGGATTCTGGTCTTGAAATAACGGAAGAGAACGCAGACCGCATCGGCGCAGCTATCGGCTCCGGCATCGGCGGCCTCGGCTTGATTGAGGAAAACCACAGCTCGCTGACCAACGGCGGACCTCGTAAAATCAGCCCGTTCTTTGTACCGTCTACAATTGTTAACATGGTGGCCGGACATCTGACCATCATGTTTGGTCTGCGCGGGCCGAGCATCTCCATCGCGACCGCCTGTACTTCCGGTGTGCATAATATCGGTCAGGCCGCGCGTATCATTGCCTACGGCGATGCTGACGCTATGGTTGCCGGCGGTGCGGAAAAAGCCAGTACCCCGCTTGGCGTGGGCGGCTTTGGCGCAGCGCGTGCGCTCTCTACCCGCAACGACAATCCGCAGGCGGCAAGCCGTCCGTGGGATAAAGATCGCGACGGCTTCGTGCTTGGCGACGGCGCGGGCATGGTGGTGCTGGAAGAGTACGAGCACGCTAAAAAACGCGGCGCGAAAATCTACGCGGAAATCGTCGGTTTTGGTATGAGCAGCGATGCCTACCATATGACTTCTCCTCCGGAGAACGGTGCGGGTGCCGCGCTGGCAATGGTTAACGCCATTCGCGATGCGGGCATTGAACCGGGCCAGATTGCCTACGTTAACGCGCACGGTACCTCGACGCCAGCGGGCGATAAAGCGGAAACTCAGGCTGTTAAGTCAGTCTTTGGCGATGCGGCTCGCAGCGTAATGGTTAGCTCGACCAAATCTATGACCGGGCACCTGCTGGGCGCCGCAGGCGCGGTAGAGTCTATCTACTCAATCCTTGCGCTGCGCGATAGCGTGGTTCCGCCGACCATCAACCTGGATAACCCGGACGATGGCTGCGACCTGGACTTCGTTCCGCACGAAGCCCGCCAGGTTTCCGGTATGGAGTACACGCTGTGTAACTCCTTCGGCTTTGGTGGCACCAACGGTTCGCTGATCTTTAAAAAGGTCTAAGCGCGTTAGTTGCCTCACCCAGCCATGACTCAGGCCTGCATTTATGCGGGCCTTCTTTTTTCTTCAGCTTTCTCTGCTTGTCCTGCGTAATTCATCCTGCGACACTAGCGGGCCACCGATAAGGAGCCACTATGTTCTTGATTAATGGCCTTGAACAGGACGTCCTGGCCGCTAACGACCGGGCGATACAGTTTGGCGATGGATGCTTTACCACCGCGCGGATTGTAGAGAGTCAGGTGCAGATGCTGCCTGCCCACCTTCGGCGTTTGCAGCAGGCCTGCGAAAAGCTGATGATCCCCTATACCCACTGGCAAACGCTGGAACAGGAAATGCTGCGCCTGGCGCAGGTCCAGAAAAGCGGCGTCCTCAAGGTTATTCTGACGCGCGGTTCCGGCGGCCGCGGCTATAGCGGTACGCTGTGCCAGCAGCCGACCCGTATCCTCAGCGTATCCCCGCTGCCGGCGCACTACTCCCGCTGGCGTGAAGAGGGCATCACCCTGGCCCTGAGCCCGATACGGCTGGGGCGTAACCCGTCGCTTGCCGGCCTTAAGCACCTTAACCGCCTCGAGCAGGTGCTGATCCGCTCTCATCTTGAGCAGACGGACGCCGACGAGGCGCTGGTTCTTGACAGCGAAGGGTGGCTTACGGAATGCTGTGCCGCGAATCTGTTCTGGCGCAAGGGAATGGCGGTATTTACGCCGCGCCTTGACCAGGCGGGCGTGAACGGGATCATGCGCCAGTATTGTATCGCGCGGCTGGCACAATCGCCGTTTCGCGTTGTCGAAGTCACCGCGGGCCCTGATGCGTTGCGGGATGCCGATGAAGTGCTGATTTGCAACGCCCTGATGCCGCTGGTGCCGGTTCGCCGCTGGGACGAGAGCCGTTGGTCCTCGCGCGAGCTTTATCATTTTTTAGCCCCACTGTGTGAGCTGTCTGGTTAGTCATGAAGAAAATGTTACGTTTTATCCTGCTGTTGTTAGTGGTGTTTGGCATTGCCGCAGGCGTGGGCATGTGGAAAGTCCGCCATCTCGCTGACAGCAAACTGCTTATCAAAGAAGAGACCATCTTCACCCTGGAAGCCGGCACCGGGCGCATCGCGCTGGGCCAGCAGCTGTATGGTGACAAGGTCATCAACCGGCCTCGCGTCTTCCAGTGGCTGCTGCGCATTGAGCCGGAGCTGTCGCACTTCAAAGCCGGGACCTACCGCTTCACGCCGCAAATGACGGTGCGCGAAATGCTCCAGCTGCTGGGCAGCGGCAAAGAGGCCCAGTTCCCGCTACGCTTTGTCGAAGGAATGCGGGTGAGCGACTATCTGCGCCAGCTGCGCGATGCGCCGTATGTCAAACATACGCTGGCCGACGACAGCTACGAAACGGTGGCGAAAACGCTCGACCTTGAACACCCGGACTGGGTCGAAGGCTGGTTCTGGCCGGATACCTGGATGTATACCGCCAATACCAGCGATGTAGCGATCCTCAAGCGGGCCCATCAGAAGATGGTCGCCGAGGTGGACAAGGCGTGGGAAGGGCGGATGGATAACCTGCCGTACGAGGATCAAAACCAGCTGCTGACCATGGCGTCAATTATCGAAAAAGAGACGGCGGTAGCGGAAGAGCGCGATCGCGTGGCGTCGGTGTTTATCAACCGCCTGCGCATCGGCATGCGCCTGCAAACCGACCCGACGGTGATTTACGGCATGGGTGAGAGCTATAATGGCAGGCTGACGCGCAAGGATCTCGAAACCCCGACGGCCTATAATACCTATGTGATTAGCGGTATGCCGCCGGGGCCGATCGCCGCGCCCGGAGAGGCCTCGCTGACCGCCGCCGCGCATCCGGCGAAAACGCCGTACCTCTATTTTGTCGCTGACGGCAAGGGTGGACATACGTTTAATACCAATCTGTCCAGCCACAACCGCTCGGTTCAGGATTATCTAAAAGTTCTTAAGGAAAAAAATGCGCAGTAATTACATCGTTATCGAAGGCCTGGAGGGCGCAGGGAAAACCACCGCGCGTAACCTGGTGGTGGAGGCGCTGGAACAGTCTGGCGTCAGCGATCTGCTGTTTACCCGTGAACCGGGCGGCACCATCCTCGCCGAGAAACTGCGCAGCCTGGTACTCGATATTCAGTCGACCGGCGATGAAGTGATTAATGATAAAGCCGAAGTGCTGATGTTTTATGCCGCCCGCGTTCAGCTGGTGGAAACGGTGATTAAACCGGCCCTGGCCCGCGGGCAGTGGGTGATTGGCGATCGCCACGATCTCTCAACCCAGGCGTATCAGGGCGGCGGCCGCGGCATTGACCAGACGATGCTGGCGACGCTGCGCGACGCGGTGCTCGGCGATTTTCGCCCGAACCTGACGCTCTATCTCGACGTGACGCCTGAGGTAGGTCTCAAGCGCGCCCGCGCCCGCGGTGAGCTCGATCGCATTGAGCAGGAGTCGCTGGACTTCTTTAACCGGACCCGCGCGCGCTATCTTGAGCTGGCGGCGCAGGACCCGACGATCCGCACCATCGACGCCACCCAGCCGCTGGAAGCGGTCGCGCGCGATATCCGTGCGACGATCGGCCAGTGGGTGGCGGAGCAGCGCGCATGAAATGGTATCCGTGGTTACGCCCGCCGTTCGAGCAGTTAGTCACCAGCTATCAGGCCGGGCGGGGTCACCATGCGTTACTGCTTCAGGCGCTGCCCGGAATGGGCGGCGATGCGCTGCTCTACGCGCTGTGCCGCTACCTGATGTGCCGACAGCCGGAAGGACACAAAAGCTGCGGCCACTGCCATAGCTGCCAGCTGATGCAGGCCGGTACCCACCCCGACTACTACACGCTGGTGCCGGAAAAGGGCAAAAGCGCTCTCGGCATTGATGCCGTTCGCGAAGTGAATGAAAAGCTCTACGAACGCTCGCGCCTCGGCGGAGCCAAGGTGGTGTGGATTAGCGACGCGGCGCTGCTGACCGATGCGGCGGCCAATGCCCTGCTGAAAACGCTGGAAGAGCCGCCGGAAAATACCTGGTTCTTCCTCGCCTGTCAGGAGCCGGCGCGGCTGCTGGCCACGCTGCGCAGCCGCTGCCGCCTGTATCATCTTGCTCCGCCGGCGGAGTCCTATGGCCTGGCGTGGCTTGAGCGCGAGGTAACGCTTGAGCAAAACGCCTTGCTGGCCGCGCTGCGCCTGAGCGCTAATGCGCCGGCGGCGGCGCTGGAGCTGCTCGAGGAGAGCCGCTGGGCCGCCCGGCAGCAGCTCATCCAGACTCTGGCAAACGCGCTAACCGGCGGCGACTGGCTAACGCTGCTGCCGATCCTCAATCATGAACAGGCCGCCGTTCGCCTGCACTGGCTGGCATCGCTGCTGCTGGATGCACAAAAAAGGCAGCAGGGGATCTCTTTGCTGAGCAACCCCGATGCCTGGACGCTAATCAACCAGCTGGCGCAGGCGCTGCCTGCTAGCCGCCTGCAGGCCATTACGCAGGACGTCAGCGCCTGCCGCGAGCAGCTGCTGAGCGTGGTCGGCGTCAACCGAGAACTGCTGCTAACCGAGCGCCTTCTGCGCTGGGAACATTACCTGCAACCTGGGACGGTCCTGCCCGTTTCCCACCTCTGAGCGAGACATTATGTTTTTAGTCGACTCCCACTGCCATCTTGATGGCCTGGATTATGAAACCCTGCATAAAGACGTGGACGATGTGCTGGCAAAAGCCGCCGCGCGTGACGTGAAGTTCTTCCTTGCCGTTGCGACAACGCTGCCGGGATATCGCGGGATGCGCGAGCTGGTCGGACAGCGTGACAACGTGGTTTTCTCCTGCGGCGTGCATCCGCTCAACCAGGATGAAGCGTACGACGTTGACGAGCTGCGCAAGCTGGCCGCGGAAGAGGGCGTGGTGGCGATGGGGGAGACCGGGCTGGACTATTTTTACACCCCGGAAACCAAGCCCCGCCAGCAGGAGTCCTTCCGCGATCATATCCGCATCGGCCGCAAGCTCAACAAGCCGGTAATTGTGCACACCCGCGACGCGCGGGCCGATACGCTGACAATTTTGCAGGAAGAAAAAGTGACGGATTGCGGCGGCGTACTACACTGTTTCACAGAGGATAGAGAGACAGCGGGTAAATTGCTGGACATGGGGTTCTATATCTCGTTTTCCGGTATTGTCACGTTCCGCAACGCCGAACAGCTGCGCGATGCCGCGCGCTACGTTCCCCTCGATCGCCTGCTGGTGGAGACCGATTCGCCGTACCTCGCGCCGGTACCCCATCGCGGTAAAGAGAACCAGCCGGCGATGGTTCGTGACGTTGCCGAATACATGGCGGTTCTGAAGGGCGTTTCGCTGGCGCAGCTGGCGCAGCAGACCACCGATAATTTCGCCAGATTGTTCCATATCGACCCCTCCCGCCTGTAACCCGCCGATCTTCCTATTATTTTAAGGCTCGTAATTAATACTTAAAGCGAGTAAAGTTCACCGCCACAAAAGGGGCGGTGAGCGGATTTTGGCAACATTTAGATACAGCTTATGTAAGTTGATGTAAATTTTCCCACGCCGACTGATTGAAACGTGATAGCCGTCAAACAATCATTCCGCCAATTATTTTACTCTGTGTAATAAATAAAGGGCGCTTAGATGTCCTGTCCACGGCACGGTTCTCCCCCCGTGCCAATGCGTGAAAACGTAAAAAAGTACCAAATACTCAGGAGCACTCTCAATTATGTTTAAGAATGCATTTGCTAACCTGCAGAAGGTCGGTAAATCGCTGATGCTGCCGGTTTCCGTACTGCCTATCGCAGGTATCCTGCTGGGCGTCGGTTCCGCAAACTTCAGCTGGCTGCCAGAAGTCGTTTCCCACGTCATGGCAGAGGCAGGCGGTTCAGTATTCGCTAATATGCCGCTGATCTTCGCTATCGGTGTCGCGCTTGGTTTCACCAATAACGACGGCGTATCCGCGCTGGCTTCGGTCGTTGCTTACGGCATCATGGTGAAAACCATGGCGGTTGTTGCCCCTCTGGTTCTGCATTTACCTGCTGAAGAGATTGCGGCTAAACACCTGGCTGATACCGGCGTACTTGGCGGTATTATTTCCGGTGCAATCGCAGCGTACATGTTCAACCGCTTCTATCGCATCAAGCTGCCAGAGTATCTGGGCTTCTTTGCGGGCAAGCGTTTTGTGCCGATTATCTCCGGTCTGGCCGCTATTTTCACCGGCGTGATCCTCTCCTTTATCTGGCCACCGATCGGTACTGCTATCCAGACCTTCTCTCAGTGGGCTGCGTACCAGAACCCGGTTGTGGCGTTCGGTATCTACGGCTTCATTGAACGCTGCCTGGTACCGTTTGGCCTGCACCACATCTGGAACGTTCCATTCCAGATGCAGATTGGTGAATACACCAACGCGGCAGGTCAGGTCTTCCACGGCGATATCCCGCGCTACATGGCAGGCGACCCGACTGCGGGCAAACTGTCCGGCGGCTTCCTGTTCAAAATGTACGGCCTGCCGGCTGCGGCTATCGCTATCTGGCACTCCGCTAAACCGGAAAACCGCGCAAAAGTGGGCGGTATCATGATCTCCGCAGCGCTGACCTCGTTCCTGACCGGTATTACCGAGCCGATCGAGTTCTCCTTCATGTTCGTTGCGCCGATCCTCTACGTTATCCACGCAATTCTTGCAGGTCTGGCATTCCCGATCTGTATCCTGCTGGGTATGCGTGACGGTACATCGTTCTCTCACGGCCTGATCGACTTTATCGTCCTGTCCGGTAACAGCAGCAAGCTATGGCTGTTCCCGATTGTCGGTATTTGCTATGCGATCGTGTACTACGTTGTCTTCCGCGTGCTGATTAAAGCACTGGACCTGAAAACTCCGGGTCGTGAAGATTCAACCGAAGACAGCAAAGTGGGCACCACCAGCGAAATGGCTCCGGCTCTGATCGCGGCGTTCGGCGGTAAAGAAAACATCACTAACCTTGATGCGTGCATCACCCGTCTGCGCGTTAGCGTTGCTGACGTAGCGAAAGTTGATCAGGCTGGCCTGAAAAAACTGGGTGCTGCCGGTGTGGTCGTTGCAGGTTCAGGCGTTCAGGCGATCTTCGGGACTAAATCCGATAACCTGAAAACTGAAATGGACGAGTACATCCGCGCCAACTAAGTTGTGATGTGGGGAGACTAAGGCAGCCGAATGGCTGCCTTTTTTATTGGCTTAAGCGAGTAAAAAGGGAGCCGGCTGGCTCCCTGGGTTCTGCTGGTCAGCGCTGAGGATAAATCAGAACTGGTAGCTGGCGGTGATGCTGAAGTTGCGCGGCTCGCCGTAAACCACCGACCCTTCGACGTTGGTGTCGTAGGTTTTATCGAACAGGTTATTAATATTGCCCTGTAAGGCGAAGTTTTTGGTGACCTGGTAGCGGCTGAACAGGTCCACCAGCGCGTAGCTGCCCTGCTCGGCGCGGAAGGTGCCGTACGGGGTCACGGTGTCGGTATAAACGCGGTTTTGCCAGTTCACGCCGCCGCCAACGGTCAGCTCGGGCATTGCCGGCAGACGGTAGCGGGTGAACAGCTTGACGCTGGTGCGCGGCAGGTTGGGGTTCACCGCCTTGCCTTCGTTATCTTCCGCAACGTAGCGCGTGGCCCCGAAGGTCATCTGCCAGTTATCCGTTAAGGCGCCGTTAATCTCGAACTCAACTCCTTTACTGACCGTGCCGTCCGCCGTTCTGTAGGCCGTTTCGCCGTTGCTGCCGGCAATCGGCGTACCGGTAGACTGCGCCAGGTTGTCCTGTTCGATACGGAAAATCGCCAGGGTGGTGGTTAGGCGGCTGTTCATCCAGTCCGACTTCAGACCAAGCTCATAGTTATTTCCGGTGATCGGCGTCAGATATTTCCCGGAGCTGTCGCGCTTATCCTGCGGCTGGAAGACGGAGGTGTAGCTGGCGTAGGTCGACCAGTTATCATCGATGTCGTAAACCAGGCCCGCGTACGGCGTCGTATGGTTTTTCTCCATGCTGTAGGAGAGGGTGTCGATACGCCAGTTGGTATAGCGAACGCCAAGAATTAAGTGCAGCGGATCGGCCAGCGAGAAGCGCGTCGCGGCGTACAGGGACTTCATCCGCGTGGTGTCGTCCTGGGCGAGGCTTTGCGGGCCCCAGTTGGTTTCAGGGAAGTTAGCCGCATTGAAGCCAGAGAAGCTGCCGATCTCATCCGGGAATACGTTTGCCCAGGAGCTAAGGTAGCGGTTGTTCTGCTTGCTGTAGCTGCCGCCGATCATCAGGTTATGCTGGCGGCCGAAAAGATCGAAGCCGCCGTCGGTAAACAGATCCACGGCATCGACTTTACGTTTGCCGCTGTTCCAGCCCGTTCCGCCAACGTAATCGTAGCCCGGCCCATAGCTGGCGTAGGGGCCGACCAGCATTCCCGTCTCTTTGTTAACGTACGCGTCGACGTACATCATTTTGCTGTCGAATTTGACCTCGGAGTGGGTTGCCGTCATGGTCGCCTGCCAGGTATCGGTAAAGCGCTGTTTCAGCGTAACGAAGACTTTGTTGAACTCTTTATCGTTATAGGCCCAGTCCGGCGCGGTGCTGTGGGCGCGATCGTAGTGGTTCTTGCTGCCGTCGGTGTTCCAGCGCGGCAGGCCGCCCCAGGTTGGGCTATTGACGTCGATACGCTGATACTCGTAGCCGGCGGAGAGGCTGGTTGCGCTGCCGAGGTCGGCATCGAGAATGCCGGAGAAGAACGTTTTTTCGCTGTTGTAGCGATCGAGCCAGGAGTCATTATTCTGATAGCCGGCGACAATACGCGCCCGCACGTTACCGTCCTCGGTCAGCGGGCTCTGCATATCGGCGACGTAGCGCTGCTTGTTCCAGCTGCCGTACTCGGTGGAGATATTGCCGGTAAACTCGCGGCTGGTGGCATGCTTGCGGATCATGTTGATCGATGCGGAGGGGTTGCCCGTCCCGGTCAGCAGGCCGTTGGCGCCGCGTACGACCTCGACCCGCTCAAAAAGCGCGGTATCGGAGAGCGCGTCGCCGAGGTTCCAGCGGGACTCAAACCAGGTCGGAATGCCGTCGACCATATAGTTGTCTATCTGAAAGCCGCGGGAATAATAGCTGCTGCGATCGGAGTCCGCCTGGCTCCGGCTGATCCCGAGGGTATTATCCATCACGTCGCCGAGGGTTTGCAGCTGCTGATCCTGCATCCGCTGCTCGCTGATGATGCTGACCGACTGCGGAATATCGCGCTGGGTCATCAGCATTTTTGTTCCGGCGGTGGTGGTTTTAACGCTGTAATCCTGCCGCTGTTCGTCGGTGCCGGCTGGCGTTGCTCCTTCTACAATGATGGTGTCGTCGGTCGCGTCGGCGGCAAGGCCGAGGGTGGGGTAGAGCGCTAACGCAATACCGACGGCAAGAAGAGACGGCGCGCGGCGGCCGTCCCGTGAGATGGTAGTGAAAGACATGATTAACCCTTAATGAGGAGACTGTCGTTATACGCCGGGGCTCTGTGGCCGCGGTCGAATCATTCCCGAAGTGCGGTGCGTCCATGTTGTTAATACAAATGAGAAATATACGCATTTATATTTAATGTGTAAACAGACGTAAGAAGGGGGGCAAAAAGGCGCTTTATCGACGGCGGTGCCGGGACAGAATCAGGGATATGCTTAATCCGTCATCAGCTAAGTCCGCCGCCGCGTAAGAAAAAGTGCATTCGGGTTGAAAGAGGGGGAGTAACTCGCTCATACTCTTAGACGAATCCTGTGCATCCGCGTTTATCTGCAGAGGCAGGCCAGAGCACGGTATAAAAATTAATAAGGAATCAGTCATGGCAGAAGAAACGATTTTTAGCAAAATCATTCGCCGGGAGATCCCGTCGGATATTGTTTATCAGGATGAGCTTGTTACTGCCTTTCGCGATATTTCTCCGCAGGCGCCGACCCATATTCTGATTATCCCCAATATCCTGATTCCTACCGTCAACGACGTCACCACGGAGCACGAGCTGGCGCTGGGTCGCATGATGACCGTCGCGGCGAAAATTGCGCGTGATGAAGGTCTTGCCGACGACGGCTATCGCCTGATCGTCAACTGTAACCGCCACGGCGGCCAGGAAGTCTACCATATCCATATGCACCTGCTGGGCGGTCGCCCGCTGGGTCCCATGCTGGCTCACAAAGGCTAATCAATGCGCGCAGCTCATTTCGGCACTCTTCTGGCGGCGGCGCTGCTGGCCGGCTGCGGTTCTCACGCGGAAATTCCGGTGGGAGAGCAGCAGACGCTGGTGATGGAATCTAACGTCTTAGCCGCAGGTATCAGCGCCGATGCGCCTGAGGTCACCGCCTCAGAGATTCAGGCCACCGCGACCTCAAAGCTGTTCAACGAACGCCAGGAGCCGATCGTCGTGCATTACCGCTTTTTCTGGTATGACGCCAGAGGGCTGGAGATGCACCCGCTGGAGCCGGCACGCAGCATAACGGTGCCCGCACGCTCATCCGTGACGCTTTACGGTAGCGCAAATATTTTGGGGGCGCATAAGGCCCGACTCTATCTTTATCTGTAAGAGGTAATTGTGATGATTAAAATGTGTCGCTATGCGTTGATCACAGCACTGGCGATATTCCTTGCCGGGTGCGTTGGGCAGCGTCAGGAGCCCGCGCCGGTAGGGGAGGCGCAGCCGAAACCGGAGCAGCCCGCTCAGCCTACGGTACCAACGGTGCCGGGCATTCCGGCAGTGCCGGCGCAGCCGGGTCCGATTGAGCATGAACAGCAGCCGACTCAGCCAACCCCGCGCGTTCGCCACTATGACTGGAGCGGTGCGGTACAGCCGATGGTCGGGCAGATGCTGCAGGCGGGCGGCGTGAACGCGGGCAGTATTCTGCTGGTCGATAGCGTCAATAACCGCACGAACGGTACGCTGAACGCGGGTGAGGCGACCGAGGCCCTGCGCAATGCGCTGACGGGAAACGGCAAGTTTACGCTGGTCTCGCAGCAGCAGCTCGGCGTGGCGAAACAGCAGCTTGGCCTGTCACCGCAGGATAGCCTCGGCAGCCGCAGCAAAGCGATGGGCATTGCGCGCACCGTTGGCGCCCAGTACGTGCTCTACTCTAATGCCACCGGCAACGTCAACTCACCTGAGCTGAAGATGCAGCTGATGCTGGTACAAACCGGCGAGATTATTTGGTCAGGTAAAGGTGCAGTTCAGCAACAGTAAGCTAACGCGCGATGAGCTATTGTCGCGCTTTTTCCCCCGCTATTCGCCGCTCGACGATCCGGCCTTTGCCGGTCTGAGCGGCGGTAGCTGCATCGTCAGCGACGGCACCCGGCGGCTGGTATTACGCCAGCCGCACGATCCTGCCGCCCCCGCCAGCGATTTCCTTCGTCAATATCGCGCGTTATCCCGGATGCCGGATACGCTTGCGCCGTCGCCGATTTTTTACTCCCCGCGCTGGATGGTGGTGGAATACTGCGTCGGTGAAATGAAAAGCGCGCTGCCGCCGTGCCCGCAGCTGGCCGGGGTGCTGTATCATCTGCACCAGCAGCCGTGCCTGGGCTGGCGTATCGCGCTGGCGCCGCTGCTGGAACGCTACTGGCAGCAGAGCGATCGCTCGCGACGAACCCCGCTATGGCTGCGCTGGTATAAGCGTCTGCTACGCCGCGGAGAGCCCCAGCCGCTGCGCCTGGCGCCGCTGCATATGGACGTACATGCGGGCAATCTGGTTCATACCGCGGGCGGGCTGCGGCTGATCGACTGGGAATATGCCGGCGACGGCGATATTGCGCTGGAGCTTGCCGCCGTGTGGATTGATTCTGCACAGCAGCGACGGCTGACGGCGGAGTATGCCCGGCTGGCGAAGATGAATGAACGTCAGCTGTGGCGACAAATTCAGCGCTGGCGCCCGTGGGTATTGATGCTCATGGCAGGCTGGTACGAGCGTCGCTGGCAGCAAACCGGCGACCGGCAGTTTATCGCCCTGGCAGATGCGGCCTGGCGTCAGTTAGACACATAATATAAGAGAGGTCAGTGTGGGTCCGGTAATGTTGGATGTCGAAGGTTTTGAACTGGATGCGGAAGAGCGGGAGATCCTCGCGCACCCTTTGGTTGGCGGGCTGATTCTCTTCACCCGCAACTATCACGATCCGGCGCAGCTGCGCGAGTTGGTGCGTCAGATCCGCGAAGCTTCGCACAATCATCTGGCGATCGCGGTCGATCAGGAAGGCGGGCGCGTCCAGCGTTTTCGCGAGGGCTTTACCCACCTGCCGGCCGCGCAGTCCTTTGCCGCACTGCTGGGAATGGAAGAGGGCGGCAGGCTGGCGGCGCAGGCCGGCTGGCTGATGGCCAGCGAAATGATCGCGATGGATATAGATATCAGCTTTGCGCCGGTGCTTGACGTCGGCCACATCAGCGCCGCCATCGGCGAGCGCTCTTATCATGAGGATCCCGAGAAGGCGCTGGCCATCGCGCGCTGCTTTATTGACGGTATGCATGAAGCGGGCATGAAGGCGACCGGGAAGCATTTCCCAGGTCACGGCGCGGTAACCGCGGATTCGCATAAAGAGACGCCGCGCGACCCGCGCGCTGAGGCGGAAATTCGCGCCCGGGATATGGCCGTTTTCCGCACCCTGGTTGCGGAGCAGCGCCTTGATGCAATTATGCCTGCCCACGTTATTTATACCGACGTTGACCCGCGTCCGGCCAGCGGCTCGCCGCACTGGCTGAAGACGGTACTGCGCGGGGAGTTAGGCTTTGACGGCGTGATTTTCTCCGACGACCTGTCGATGGAAGGCGCGGCGATTATGGGCAGCTATGCCGAACGCGGACAGGCTTCTCTGGATGCAGGTTGCGATATGATCCTGGTCTGCAATAATCGTAAGGGTGCGGTCAGCGTGCTGGATAACCTGTCGCCGATCAAAGCAGAGCGTGTTACGAAATTGTATCATAAAGGTTCCTTTACCCGTCAGGAGCTAAGGGATTCCGCCCGTTGGAAGAGGGTCAACGCGCAGCTGGAGCAGCTCCACGCGCGCTGGCAGGAGGCGAAGTCCGCGTAGCGAACCTGAAGGGCGTTGTTGTCTGGTGAGGATGCGATGATTATCTATTTACACGGTTTTGACTCTAACAGCCCCGGTAACCATGAAAAGGTGCTGCAGCTGCAGTTTATCGATCCCGACGTGCGGTTGATTAGCTACAGTACGCGGCATCCGAAACACGATATGCAGCACTTGTTAAAAGAAGTCGATAAGATGCTGCAGCTCAACGCCGACGATCGGCCGCTGATTTGCGGCGTCGGTCTCGGCGGCTACTGGGCGGAACGGATTGGCTTCCTCTGCGATATCCGCCAGGCTATTTTTAACCCGAACCTGTTTCCCGATGAGAATATGGAAGGGAAGATCGATCGCCCGGAAGAGTACGCGGATATCGGCACGAAGTGCGTGAATAACTTCCGTGAAAAAAATCGCGATCGTTGCCTGGTGATGCTTTCCCGCAAGGATGAAGCGCTCGACAGCCAGCGTTCGGCTGAGCTGCTGCACCACTACTATGAAATCATCTGGGATAACGAACAGGGCCATAAATTCAAGAGTATCTCCCCGCACCTGCAGCGGATAAAGGCCTTTAAAACCCTCGGCTGATAGCCCCCCTCCAGCCCGCTGTGTGAACGCACCGCGGGCTTTTTTTTATCCATTCCGTGATTGCCTGCGCAAAAAATATGCGGTAAAACTTGATGCATATCAATTTTGGTATGACCAATGAACCGTTCATGTTATTCTCGATTCCGCTGAATGGTTTCAATGCTGTAACTTGTTGTTAATTAAAGGCTATTTTTATAACTTTTAATTAACAATTGGTTAATAATTTTAGGGGGTCACGTGACTACACCATTGAAAAAAATAGTAATCGTGGGTGGCGGCGCCGGCGGACTGGAACTGGCTACTCAGTTGGGTAAAAAGCTGGGCCGCAGCAAAAAAGCGAAAATCACCCTGGTGGATCGCAACCATAGCCACCTGTGGAAACCGCTGCTGCATGAAGTGGCAACGGGTTCGCTCGACGAAGGTGTAGATGCGCTGAGCTACCTGGCTCATGCCCGCAATCACGGTTTCCAGTTCCAGCTCGGGTCAGTCGCGGATATCAATCGCGAAACCAAAACCATCACGCTCAGTGAACTGCGTGATGAAAAGGGCGAGCTGCTGGTGGCCGAGCGTAAGCTGCCTTACGACACCCTGGTGATGGCGCTGGGCAGTACCTCTAACGACTTTAATACGCCGGGCGTTAAAGAGAACTGCATTTTCCTCGATAACCCGCACCAGGCGCGTCGTTTCCATCAGGAAATGCTGAACCTGTTCCTGAAATACTCCGCGGATCTCGGCGCCAGCGGCAAAGTGAATATTGCTATCGTTGGCGGCGGGGCCACCGGCGTAGAGCTCTCTGCCGAGCTGCATAATGCGGTTAAGCAGCTGCATAGCTACGGCTACAAAGGGCTGACCAACGAAGCGCTGAACGTCACGCTGGTTGAGGCCGGTGAGCGTATTCTGCCGGCGCTGCCGCCGCGTATTTCCGGCGCCGCGCACAGCGAGCTGACCAAGCTCGGCGTGCGGGTGCTGACGAAAACCATGGTCACCAGCGCCGATGCTAACGGCCTGCACACCAAAGACGGCGAGTTTATTAAGGCCGATCTGATGGTCTGGGCTGCCGGGATTAAGGCGCCGGACTTTATGAAAGAGATCGGCGGTCTGGAAACCAACCGCATCAACCAACTGGTGGTTGAGCCGACGCTGCAAACGACCCGCGATGCGGATATCTACGCCATCGGCGACTGCGCTTCCTGCGCCCGTCCGGAAGGCGGATTCGTGCCGCCGCGCGCGCAGGCCGCTCACCAGATGGCAACCTGCGCGCTGCATAACATCCTCGCGCAGATGAAAAACAAGCCGTTGAAACCTTATGCTTATAAGGATCACGGTTCGCTGGTTTCGCTCTCCAACTACTCGACCGTCGGCAGCCTGATGGGTAACCTGATGCGCGGTTCAATGATGATCGAAGGCCGCATTGCGCGCTTCGTTTACATCTCCCTGTACCGCATGCACCAGATTGCGCTGCACGGCTACTTTAAAACCGGCCTGATGATGCTGGTAGGGCGCATCAACCGCATCATTCGTCCGCGCCTGAAGCTGCACTAATTCTCGGGCGCTCCGCTCCCGGATGACGGCGTTAACGCCTTGTCCGGGTTCGCGGAGCGCGACGAGCTGTCGCCTGGTCAGATAACGCGCTGCCGGGCGATTATCCGGAATATCGTCCTGTAAGATTCGCTATATCCTCTCGGATTCCTCTGAATCCCCGCTGTTTGCTGCATATCCTCGCATTTTTCATCCGCTTTCTCATTTGCAAGCTCCCCGGGTAGATAGCAAAATTATCGCTATCAGCAACAACGGAGGATGCCCCGTGAATAAATCAATGTTGGCGGGTATAGGGATTGGCGTGGCCGCCGCGCTGGGTGTGGCAGCTGTCGCCGGTCTGAACGTACTGGATCGCGGACCGCAGTATGCGCAGGTGGTCTCCAGTACGCCGATTAAAGAAAGTGTTAAAACGCCGCGTCAGGAGTGCCGCAACGTCACCGTAACCCACCGTCGTCCGGTACAGGATGAAAACCGCATTGCCGGTTCGGTACTCGGCGCGGTTGCCGGCGGGGTTATCGGCCACCAGTTTGGCGGCGGCCGTGGCCGCAGCGTTGCCACCGTCGTGGGCGCGTTGGGCGGCGGCTATGCCGGTAACCAGATTCAGGGATCGATGCAGGAAGGCGATACCTACACCACCACGCAGCAGCGCTGCAAAACGGTGTATGACAAATCGGATAAAATGCTGGGCTATGACGTCACGTACAAAATTGGCGGACAGCAGGGCAAGATTCGCATGGAACATGACCCCGGCACGCAAATTCCGCTGGATAGTAACGGTCAGCTGATCCTGAATAACAAAGCGTAAAAAAGACGTTTATTGATATTTGCCCCTCACGCTCAGGGTGAGGGGCTTTTTTTATCAGAAGCTCAGGGCGTAGTTCAGACCAAAGGTGCGGCCGCGGCCTTTGTACTCATACAGCGAACTGCTGCCGTAGGTTGGGCTGTAGAGCAGCGGCGCGCGCTGTCCCCAGATAGTGACGTAGTCTTCGTTCAGCAGGTTTTCGATGCTGAAGGTCAGCTTACCCAGCGGCAGCGCGTAGCTGCCGATAAAGTCGACGGTGTTGTAGCCATCAAGCTTGTTGCCGCTGGCGTCGCTAAGATCGAACACCTGCTGGGTTTGCACGCGCAGCGACCACGGGTCCGGCGCCCAGCCGACCCAGGCGGTGGCTTTCGACGGTGAGGCGAGGGTCACATCCCATTTCTGCCAGCTGCCTTCGCTCTTCACCTGCGATTTCAGGACGTTGAAGTTAGCTCCTGTGCTCCAGTCGCTCTGCGGGAAGGCGTAATCTACCGCCCCTTCAACGCCGTAAATACGCCGCTTATCGGACTCAACGTCAATCGTCATATCGGTGCGGTTGACGACGATGGTTTTGTCCGACGTTGAGTAGTAGGCCGCCAGCTGCGTGCGCAGGTTGTCGCCGGTGTAGCGCCAGCCCAGCTCGTAAGAGTTAACTTTTATCCCCTGCAGCGGTGAATCACCGACGTTGACGCTCGACAGCAGCGGAAGGTTGCCGTTAACGGCGGCGCCGTATTTACCGATGCCGTAGTATTTGCCCGGATCCGGCAGCTCGACGCCCTGGGAGAAGTTAAACCAGGTCTGCTGACGGTCGGTAATGTGGGCGACAATCCCGGCATTAAACAGGAAGTTATCGTAATCAGTTTTCCCACCGGGAATGGCGTCCGCCGAGCGGGCTTTCCCGTTGGCGACGTCCTGCTGCTGCGCATAGCCGACAAAATCATTCACCCGGTTTTCCGTCCACTGGTAGCGCACGCCGCCGCTGACGGTGAAGATATCGTTCAGATCGTAGCTGCTCTGCAGGAACGGAGCGAGATTGGTGATGCTGTAGCCCGGGTAGCGGCCGGTGGTGTAGATGGCCTGATTATTCAGCCCGCCGGAGGCCATTGATTCGTTGAGGTCGAAGAACATCTGGTTGGCGTTGAAGGTTTCATGATCGGCGTCGAGCCCCCAGGTCAGGTCCCAGCCCTCCAGCGGCTGGCTGTTGAGGGTAATTTTGGCTCCGTACTGATCGGTATCCTGCTTCGAGGAGGAGAAGCTGCCGACCTGGCCCTTAGCGAGGGTCGGGAAGGGGTAGAAGGTCAGGGATTCATCGCGATAGTAGATCTGGCTGACCAGATTCTGACCGTAGAAGTCGGCGTCGGAATACTGGAGGCTTATCAGGTGGCGCTCGGTGCCGGGTACGCGGTCGGAGTCCAGCCCGTCGGTGGTGTAGGCCTTGCCGTCACCGGTGACCGCCGACATGTTTTTCCCCAGGTACAGGCCGTAGTCGTCGCCCTGGCTTTTATAGTACTGCGTGACCAGCTGAAGCTGACGATTATCGTCGATGTTGATGGTGCCGGTGCCCATCACGTCGAGGCGGTCGGAGTGCTGTAAACCGGTCTGGGTATTATCGAGGATCAGCGCATCGTTATTGCCGTCATACCAGCCGCCGAAGCGCTGATAGGCCACCGATAATCTGCCGGAGGCGTGGTCGGTACCGCCGCTCACCGCTGCCGCCACCCGCTCATCATGATCGTTGCTGTTAGCAAAACCCGTTTTGCCGCCCAGTTCGAGATCGACCTGGCGATCCTGCTGGCCTTTTTTGGTGACAATATTGATCAGGCCGCCGGTACTGCCGCCGCCGTACAGCGAGGTGGCGCCGGAGATGACCTCGATGTGCTCGATGTTGAACGGATCGATGGCGTCGAGCTGACGGCTGTCGGTGCGGGAGGAGTTTAGCCGCACGCCGTCGATCAGCACCACGATCGCGCGACCGCGCATATTCATGCCGTAATTTGTCCGTCCCTGGCTGCTGACGTCGATGCCTGGAATGAGCTGCGCCAGCACATCTTTGAACTCCTTGCCGCCCTGAACCTGCTGTTCAATTTCGTGACCTTCAATAACCCAGGTGGTCTGCGCCATTTCGGCAACGGTACGGTGCGTACGGTTGGCGCTAACGATCAGGTTTTCTTCAGCCGCCTGGGTGCTAAAGACGGGGAGGGTGGTAGCCAGCAGCAGTGGGTTAAGCACCCAGAGACGCGTGTTCATTCGCATTCCTTTTATGAGTTAATTGCTTTGTTGTTAAGCATTGTTGTTCTATTTTTTCGGCGCGTGCGCACCGATTGTTACAGGGTGAAACAAATTGAAAAACTCAAATGCGAATTCTGCACGTAGTGATTATTGTTATCAATATCATTTACAACAAATTAACGCTTAAAGGTGTGAAAACATTAGTGAAAATGGGGTTAAGGCAGAGGGTGGTGCCGGGGAGACGCAGGCCCGGTGACGGAGATCACCGGGCAGCAGAGCGGGTTAGTGCTGGAGGATTTGCCGCCACAGGCGCAGGGTGGTCTCGGCAATTTGCATTAATTTGCTGAAATCGGCGCCTTCGCGAGCGCTGATCGACATCCCCTGCAGGACGCAGTTTAAGAACTGCGCGAGCTGGCGAACGTCGCCGTTTTCCGGGAGCTCGCCGCGCAGCTGGCGCTGCTGCAGGAACTGGGTCAGCGTCTGCTCCTGCATAGCGTGCCGCGACTTAATGGTGTTGGCGATATCGGTAGAGGAGGCCGCCAGCGCCGCGGAGGTGTTGATCATAAAGCAGCCCGCCGGGGTATCTTTACTGGTAAAGCAGGTGGCGATCGCGGTGAAATAGTCCCGCAGAGCCTGGTCGACCGACTTCTCTTCGTCAAACAGCTGCGCTTCGTGTCTGGCGGCAAAGCGCGAGATATAGCGATCGAGCACCGCGCGAAACAGCCCCTCTTTATTGACGAATTCGGCGTAGAGCGTAGGGGCCTTTGCCCCGGTAGCTTCCACCAGGTCGGCAAGGGAGGTTGCCTCATACCCATGCTGCCAGAACAGCGTCATGGCCTTATCCAGCGCCGCTTCCTTGTCGAACACTTTAGGTCGGCCACGGCTTTTTTTTGTGCAACTTTGAACGTCAGTTGTCATGATGCCGCCTGTACCTATGTTGGTTTGTTGAAGGGCCATTATAAAAATAAACGGCATAACCTGCCAGCAGAGTCAGTCCAAAAATAAATAATTCATATATGTATGAATTTTAAGTTGTTTATAAATAATTAAACGATCGTTATAAAAATGCGTTGACGTGTGATGCAGGTCACATTATTATTTACCTATCGATCGTTAAGTTAATTCTTACGACCCTAATAAAAATCATCTGCATAGGTATAATAATCATGAAAACCATCAAAACTCTGACCCTCGCTGCCGTACTAAGCTCACTCTCTTTCGCAAGCTTTGCCGCCGTTGAAGTGCAATCCACTCCTGCTGGCCAGCAAAAAATCGGCACCGTTTCCGCTTCTGCCGGTACCAACCTGGGCTCTCTGGAAGACCAGCTGGCGCAGAAAGCTGAAGAAATGGGCGCGACTTCATTCCGCATTACGTCGGTAACCGGTCCTAACACCCTGCACGGGACTGCGGTTATCTACAAATAAGCTGTTCCCTCTGTCATGCCACTGACAAACGCGGTTCTGACCCCTTTATCAGGCCGCGGTAGTAAGCAGTAAGTTGTTCCCCTGTTATGCCAATATTGCGAAGCGGTCCACACCCTTATGGACCGCGACTCGCTGTCTGAATGTCCGGCTCTCTCCCCAATAAAACACCATAAAGACCCCCCTCAGTTAAGCGGTTTTCCGCTCAGCGGACGTCTTGCATCGCTGCGATCCCCGTTTCCTCGCGTGAGGTTGCAGGCAGTCCCGTCGCCCTCTTGCGGCGGATAATATCGGTTGTTTTGACCGACGCTTTCGCGCGGATAAACCGGTGCAGAGGAAAAGGCGAACCGAAGGCCGCAAGAGGTGAATTGAGGCAGGAGCGAGTAGGTCGAATTGAGCCGAGCGCAGCGCGCAGCAGCGATTTCGGCGCGGGATTGCGAAGATGGTTACAAGAGGTTAAAGGGGAAGAGGCTTCTCTTCCCACAAATCCGCTCACCCGGCGCCGGGGAAGGACGTTCTGCCTGACGGAAAGACGCCAGGCAGAATAGGGCGATTACAGCGCCTGCCCGCTATCCGGCTGATGGCGGGTCACGTCAATCGGCATGCCCGAACGCAGTTCGATTGCGCGCTCCATAACCGGCCGGTCGGTCAGCGGCGCCTCCTTGAAGGCCAGCATTTCGGCGTTAAGCACGATGGGCAGCGTCTGCGGATCGTCATCAAGGTGCTTCGACAGCGGCTGATGAATCTCGACCAGCCGGCTGCCGTTTGGCTCAACGGAAGCCTTAATCGGCGTGTTGATAATATTTACCCGGGTTCCGGGGGTAATTTTATTGAACAGCGTCTTAATATCATTATCGCGCAGGCGAATGCAGCCCGAGCTTACGCGCATACCGATGCCGAAATCGGCATTGGTACCGTGCAGCAGATAGACGCCGCCGTAGGCCGCCAGGCGGATCGCGTGGTGCCCCATCGGGTTATCCGGCCCGGCGGGAACCACGGCAGGCAGCTCGATGCCCATCGCCTTGTAGCGGGCGCGGATATTGGCCGTCGGCGTCCAGGTCGGGTTAGCGCGCTTATCCGAGACGGTCGTGACCATCGTTGGCGTAAGGGTATCGCCCCCAAGCTGGCCGATACCGATAGGGTAGACGGTCACCTCATTCTTGCCCGGCGGATAGTAGTACAGACGAAGTTCGGCGAGATTAATCACCAGCCCTTCGCGCGGCGCGTCCGGCAGCAGCGTCTGCAGCGGAATGGTCAGCACGCTGCCGGCGCGGGGAACGTAGGGGTCGACGCCGGGGTTAGCCTGCAGGAGCGCCAGAAAACCGACGTTATACTTTTTGGCAATGGCTTCCAGCGAACCGCCGTTATCCTGGACCACGTGGAACTGATTTTGCCCCACCAGACGGCTTCCCGGCGGCGGTAAAGGCCAGGTGTTAGCATGGGCCGGAAGCGCCAGCGCGGCGACAACGGCAACCAGCGCCAGCCACAGAGAGATACGCGAAGAGTTTATGACCATAATAAATAAGTGGTTATTTTCCTACGGAAACAGAGACAAATTATGGCGCGGGGGAGTGTGGGGAAACCCTGGTGGATTGCAAAACATTTGTAAAGTTTGCTGAATGTGTCGGATGAAAAAATGGATACGATGAATATCACCGTATCCATTTTCTCCGTCACGGTCAGGCGACGGCGTTCTCTTCCAGCTGGCGCATAAACTGGCGAACCCACTCCATGCGCGTTTTCCGCTCGGCGAGATCCTGCATAAACTTCAGCCGCGTCGGCCCGTCGAGGCGGAAGTGCTGCGGCTGTTTCTGCAGCAGGCCAATCAGCCACACCGGGTTGACGTGGTTCTTTTCGTTAAACTCAATCATGCCGCCTTTTTCGTTCCCCTCCAGCTTGCGAATGCCAAGCTTCTGCGCCTGCTGGCGCAGACGGGCGATATCCAGCAGATTTCTGGCCGCGTCCGGCAGCAGGCCGAAGCGGTCGATAAGCTCCACCTTGATCTCCTCCAGCTCGTGCTCGCTTTTGGCGCTGGCGATGCGCTTGTAGAACGAGAGTCGGGTATTTACATCCGGGATAAAGTCGTCCGGCAGCAGGGACGGCATCCGCAGTTCGACCTCCGTTTGCTGGCTGGTCAGGTCTTCCAGCGACGGCTCGCGTCCGGCCTTCAGGGCATCAACGGCGTTCTCCAGCAGCTCCATATACAGCGAGAAGCCGATGGTGGTCATCTGCCCGCTCTGGTCTTCGCCCAGCAGCTCGCCGGCGCCACGAATTTCCAGATCGTGGGTGGCCAGGGCGAACCCGGCGCCGAGGTCCTCCAGGGAGGCGATCGCTTCCAGACGCTTTTGCGCATCGGTGGACATCGCCTTCGGATGCGGAGTCAGCAGCCAGGCGTAGGCCTGATGGTGTGAACGCCCGACGCGCCCGCGCAGCTGGTGCAGCTGAGCAAGGCCGAAATGATCGGCGCGCTCGATGATGATCGTATTGGCGGTCGGGATATCGATCCCGGTTTCAATAATGGTGGTGCAGACCAGCACGTTAAAGCGCTGGTGGTGGAAATCGTTCATCACCCGCTCAAGCTCGCGTTCGCGCATCTGCCCGTGACCGATGGCGATGCGGGCCTCGGGCACCAGCTCGGCCAGGCGGTCGGCGGCTTTCTGGATGTTTTCCACGTCATTGTAGAGATAGTAGACCTGGCCACCGCGCAGTATTTCACGCAGCATGGCCTCGCGTACCACCAGCGCATCGTACTCGCGAACGAAGGTTTTCACCGCCAGACGGCGCGCCGGAGGAGTGGCGATAATCGACAGATCGCGCATGCCGCTCATGGCCATATTCAGGGTACGCGGGATCGGCGTCGCGGTGAGCGTCAGAATATCGACATCGGCGCGCATGGCCTTGATGCGCTCCTTATGCCGCACGCCGAAGCGGTGCTCCTCATCGACGATCAGCAGACCAAGATCGCGCAGCTTCACTTCGCTCTGCAGCAGCTTGTGGGTGCCGATCAGAATATCGATTTTGCCCTCGGCCGCCTGTTCCAGAATCTGCGCCTGTTCTTTGGCGCTGCGGAAGCGAGACAACATTTCGATGCGCACCGGCCAGTTGGCGAAGCGATCGCGGAAGTTGTCGAAGTGCTGCTGAGCGAGCAGGGTCGTCGGCACCAGCACCGCCACCTGCTTATGGTTTTCTACCGCCAGGAAGGCGGCGCGCATGGCAACTTCGGTTTTACCAAAGCCCACGTCGCCGCAGACCAGACGATCCATCGCCAGCGGCTGGCACATATCGCTCAGCACCGCGTTGATGGCCTGGGCCTGATCGGGGGTGGTTTCAAACGGGAAGCCGTCGCAAAAGAGCTGATACTGTTCGCGATCGTGCTTGAAGGCAAACCCGGATTTGACCGCGCGCTGGGCATAAATATCCAGCAGCTCCGCCGCCACGTCGCGCACCTTCTCCGCCGCTTTTTGCCGCGCTCGCGCCCAGGCGTCGCCGCCGAGCTTGTGCAGCGGGGCGCTCTCCTCCGCGCCGCCGGCATAGCGGCTAATCAGATGCAGCGAGGAGACCGGGACGTATAGTTTGGCGTCATTGGCGTAGGTAAGCATCAGGTATTCACCCTTGATGCCGCCGGCCTCGAGGGTGGTCATTCCCGCATAGCGGCCGACGCCGTGCTCAAGATGCACCACCGGCTGGCCGATATGCAGCTCCGCGAGGTTGCGAATCAGGGTATCGGGGTTGATGGTGCGCCGCGAGTCCTGGCGTCGGCGCGCCACGCGCTCGCCCAGCAGATCGCTTTCACAAATCAGCGCCAGGCCGCGCGGGCCATCGATAAAGCCGTGCTCGGCGGCGCCAATCATCAGATAGCGGCCGCTGCCGGTCGCCTCTTCGAGACGCAAGATATGCTTTGGCGCAACCTTAATGCGCGCCAGCATTTCGCCCAACGCTTCGCGACGGCCCTCGCTCTCGACCGAGAAGATAACCGGCCCGCTAAAGGATTCGAGGAAGCGGCGCAGGTTATCCAGCGGCGCTTTGTTCTGCGCCTGAATCGCCAGCTCCGGCAGCTTCTGATAGCCGAGGTTGGTATGGGCCGCTTTCTCCGCCAGACGGTCGGTTTTTAACTGCACGCGCGGCCATTTTTTCAGCTCGCTGAACAGCTCATCGCTGCGCAGCCAGAGCAGCTCCGGCGGCAGCAGCGGACGCATTGGGTCAACACCCCGGCTCTCAAAGCGGGCGTGAGTTTCACTCTGGAAACGTTCGGCGCTGGCTTCCAGCTCGCCGGTATTGACGATCAGCGTGTTCGCCGGGAAGTAGCTAAACAGCGGCGGCAGCGGCTCGTTGAAAAACAGCGGCTGCCAGTATTCGATGCCGGTGGGCAGGGTGCCTTTGCTGACCTGCTGATAGATATGCTCGGCATCGCGCTTGACCTCGAAGCGATCGCGCCACTGGCTGCGGAACAGCTCGATGGCGGCCTGATCGGTCGGGAATTCGTGGGCGGGCAGCAGATTGATCGCCGCCACCTCTTCGAGCGTGCGCTGGCTGTCAACGTCAAACAGGCGCAGGCTGTCTATCTCATCATCGAAGAAATCGAGGCGATACGGCTGCTCGCTGCCCATCGGGTAGAGGTCGAGCAGGGCGCCGCGGGTCGCGTATTCGCCGTGCTCCATGACCTGATCGACGTGGCGATAGCCCGCGCTATCCAGCTGCTCGTGCAGGGTATCCCGCGACAGGCGCTGGCCTTTTTTCATCACCAGCGCGTGGCCATGCAGGTAGTTATGCGGACAGACGCGCTGCATCAGCGTGCTGACCGGTACGATCAGCACGCCGCGCTGCATGGTCGGCAGCTGATAAAGGGTCGCCAGACGGGAGGAGATAATATCCTGATGCGGCGAGAAGCTATCGTAGGGCAGGGTTTCCCAGTCCGCCAGGGCGATGACCATGCTGTCGGTAAACTGCCGAATTTCATCATTCAGGCGCAGGGCGTTTTGCATATCGGGGGCGACGAGGATCACCGGGCCGTCGTGGCGCTCGGTCATTTCTGCGACCAGGGTCGCGCAGGCCGCGCCGGTGAGTTCGCCGAGCTGCCGCTGATCGCCGGGTTTGACCGGCAGTGAGTATCGATATTGTTGAGACATAGCGGTTGTCAGGATCCCTTAGAGCCTATCCCATTAGGCTTTTTTATTTGCCAGCAAAGTACGCCTACCGCAATAGGCTCTGAGTGATTCGCTCTACGATGTAGGGGCAAATCGCTGATATTCAATGCCTCTGATTATCCGCGATTGGCCTTAATTCGCCAACCCGAATGACAAAAGGATGTTCGTTTGCGGGGAAAGATTCTGATAGATAAGAACTGACATATCAAATATCCGATTGATTTATCTTTACTTTTTCTCCGCTTGGCGACAAAAACTTACCGTTTCAGTGATTTACGCGTTGTGCTATGACATATATACTCGTGCATCGGCTATCAGCAACCAGATGGAATACATGTACCAACCTGCCGCACTCTTTATCGGCCTTCGCTACATGCGCGGGCGCGCAGCTGACCGCTTCGGTCGTTTCGTCTCCTGGCTTTCAACCATTGGCATTACGCTCGGCGTGATGGCGCTGGTGACCGTCCTGTCGGTGATGAACGGCTTTGAACGCGAGCTGCAGAACAACATCCTGGGGCTGATGCCGCAGGCCATTCTTAGCGCCCAGCAGGGCTCAATCAATCCGCAAACGCTGCCGGAAAGCGCCGTCAAGCTGCAGGGCGTCAGCCGGGTCGCGCCGCTGACCACCGGCGACGTGGTGCTGCAAAGCGCGCGCAGCGTCGCAGTTGGGGTGATGCTCGGTATCGACCCGGCGCAAAAAGATCCGCTGACGCCGTACCTCGTTAACGTCAAGCAGAGCGACCTGCAGGCCGGGAAATATAACGTTATTCTCGGCGAGCAGCTGGCCGGCCAGCTCGGGGTTAATCGCGGCGACCAGATCCGCGTGATGGTGCCGTCCGCCAGCCAGTTTACGCCGATGGGCCGCGTGCCGAGCCAGCGCCTGTTTAACGTTATCGGCACCTTCGCCGCCAGTAGCGAAGTCGACGGCTACCAGATGCTGACCAATATCGACGATGCGTCGCGCCTGATGCGCTACCCGCTGGGAAATATTACCGGCTGGCGCCTGTGGCTGAACCAGCCGCTGCAGGTGGATACGCTCAGCCAGCAAACCCTGCCTGCAGGCACGAAGTGGCAGGACTGGCGCGAGCGCAAGGGCGAGCTGTTCCAGGCCGTGCGGATGGAAAAAAATATGATGGGCCTGCTGCTGAGCCTGATTGTGGCGGTGGCGGCCTTTAATATCATCACCTCGCTCGGAATGATGGTGATGGAAAAACAGGGCGAGGTGGCTATCCTGCAAACCCTCGGCCTGACGCCGCGGCAGATTATGCTGGTCTTTATGGTACAGGGCGCCAGCGCCGGTATCGTCGGCGCGCTGCTCGGCGCGCTGCTCGGCGTGCTGCTCGCCAGCCAGCTGAACAATTTGATGCCGATTATCGGCGCGTTTCTTGACGGCGCCGCGCTGCCGGTAGCCATCGAACCGCTGCAGGTGACGATGATTGCGCTGGTGGCGATGGTGCTGGCATTGTTGTCGACGTTGTATCCTTCCTGGCGCGCTGCCGCCACCCAACCCGCTGAGGCTTTACGTTATGAATAAGATCCTGCTGCAATGCGACAATCTGTGCAAACGCTATCAGGAAGGCAACGTGCAAACGGATGTGCTGCACGATGTCAGCTTCAGCATTGAAGAGGGCGAGATGATGGCGATTGTCGGCACCTCGGGTTCCGGCAAAAGTACGCTCCTGCATCTGCTCGGTGGCCTCGATACGCCGACCTCGGGCGACGTTATTTTCTCCGGCCAGCCGATGAGCCAGCTCTCCGCCGCGGCCCGCGCCGACCTGCGCAACCGCGAGCTGGGCTTTATCTATCAGTTCCACCACCTGCTGCCGGATTTCACCGCCCTTGAAAACGTGGCGATGCCGCTGCTGATCGGCAAGCAGAAAGCGGCCGATATCGAACGCCAGGCAAAAGAGATGCTGCGCGCGGTTGGCCTTGAGCACCGCAGCAGCCATCGTCCGTCCGAGCTCTCCGGCGGCGAACGCCAGCGCGTGGCGATTGCCCGTGCGCTGGTTAACAAGCCGCGGCTGGTGCTGGCGGATGAGCCGACCGGTAACCTTGACGCCCGCAATGCCGACAGCATCTTCCAGCTGCTGGGCGAGCTCAATATCGCGCAGCGCACCGCTTTCCTGGTGGTGACCCACGATCTGCAACTGGCAAAACGGATGAACCGTCAGCTGGAGATGCGTGATGGCCACCTGAACGCGGAACTGACCCTGATGGGGGCCGAGTAATGGCCTCTCCGTTATCCCTATTGATCGCCCTGCGCTTTAGCCGGGGCCGTCGACGCGGCGGCATGGTATCGCTTATTTCGGTGATTTCGACCGTCGGCATTGCGCTGGGCGTGGCGGTGCTGATCGTCGGCCTGAGCGCTATGAACGGCTTTGAACGCGAGCTCAATAACCGCATTCTGGCGGTGGTTCCCCACGGGGAAATCGAGCCGGTTAAGCAGCCCTGGAGCAACTGGAACGAGGCGCTGGCGAAGGTTGAGAAGGTCAAGGGCATCGTTGCGGCGGCGCCCTATATCAACTTTACCGGGCTGGTGGAGAGCGGCAGCAACATGCGCGCCATTCAGGTCAAGGGCGTCGATCCTCAGCAGGAGAGCCGCCTGAGCTCGCTGCCGACCTTCGTGCAGAACAACGCCTGGGCCGGTTTTAAGCCCGGCGAGCAGCAGATTATTTTAGGCAAGGGCGTCGCCGATGCGCTGCACGTTAAGCAGGGCGACTGGGTATCGATAATGATCCCGAACTCCGACGCCGAGCACCAGCTGCTGCAGCCGAAACGCGTCAGGCTGCACGTCACCGGGATCCTGCAGCTGAGCGGCCAGCTCGATCACAGCTTCGCCATGATCCCGATGCCGGATGCTCAGCAGTATCTGGATATGGGCAGCAGCGTCACCGGGATCGCGATTAAAGTCACCGACGTCTTCCACGCCAACACCCTGGTGCGCGACGCCGGTGAAGTCACCAACAGCTACGTCTATATCAAGAGCTGGATCGGCACCTACGGCTATATGTATCGCGATATCCAGATGATCCGCGCCATTATGTATCTCGCGATGGTGCTGGTTATCGGCGTCGCCTGCTTTAACATCGTCTCCACCCTGGTGATGGCGGTGAAAGATAAAAGCAGCGATATTGCGGTACTGCGCACGCTCGGCGCAAAAGACGGCCTGATCCGCGCGATTTTCGTATGGTATGGTTTACTTGCCGGTTCGGTCGGAAGCCTGATCGGGGTCGCCATTGGCGTGGTTTGCGCGCTGAAGCTGACGTCGATTATTAACGGCCTTGAATCCCTGATTGGGCATAAATTCCTCTCCGGCGACATCTATTTTATCGACTTCCTGCCGTCTGAACTGCACTGGCTGGACGTCATTTACGTGCTGGTGACGGCACTGTTGCTGAGTTTGCTGGCCAGCTGGTATCCCGCCCGCCGCGCCAGCCGCATTGACCCGGCGAGGGTGCTGAGTGGCCAGTAATTTATCGTCATGACCCGCTAATGCGCTTCATTTTGCAAGGTGAAGCGCAGGGTTAGAAAGAGGAATTGCTGAAATGTATTACGGATTTGACATTGGCGGCAGCAAGATTGCGTTGGGCGTATTTAACAAGGAGCGGCGGCTGCAGTGGGAAAAGCGCGTCGCCACTCCGCAGGACAGTTATGAAGATTTTCTCCAGGCGGTAGAGGCGCTGGTGCTTGAGGCGGACGCCCGCTTCGATTGCCAGGGCTCGGTCGGGATCGGCATTCCGGGAATGCCGGAGACCGCGGACGGCACTCTGTACGCCGCCAACGTGCCTGCCGCCAGCGGTAAACCGCTGCGCGCCGACCTTAGCGCCCGGCTGGGGCGTGAAGTGCGTCTGGATAACGACGCCAACTGTTTTGCGCTCTCAGAAGCCTGGGACGACGAGTTTACCCGCTATCCGCTGGTGATGGGGCTGATTCTTGGCACCGGCGTAGGCGGCGGCCTGATCCTCAACGGCAAATCGATTACCGGACATAGCTATATCACCGGCGAATTTGGCCATATCCGCCTGCCGGTGGATGCCCTGGAGGTGGTGGGGCGTGACTTTCCGCTAACTCGCTGCGGCTGCGGCCAGCTGGGCTGCATCGAAAACTACCTTTCCGGCCGCGGCTTTGCCTGGCTGTACCAGCACTTTTATCACCAATCCCTGACCTCACCCGAAATCGTCGCGCTGTGGCAGCAGGGCGATGAAAAAGCGCGCGCCCACGTCGAGCGTTATCTTGACCTGCTGGCGGTGTGTCTGGGGAATATTTTAACCATCGTTGACCCGGATCTGCTGGTAGTTGGCGGAGGATTGTCTAACTTTACTGCAATAACCGAAGGGCTGGCGCAGCGCCTGCCGCGTCACTTACTTCCCGTTGCCCGGGTGCCTCGGATTGAGCGGGCGCGCCACGGCGATGCGGGAGGAATGCGCGGTGCGGCCTTCCTTCATTTGACTGATTAATCACAGAGGTAGCTATGTTGTCGCGCCGCTTACATCGATTGAGCCGTTTTCGCCGCAATAAACGACGCCTGCGCGAGCGACTGCGTCAGCGAATTTTCTTTAAAGAGGATAAGGTGGCTCCGGAAACGATGGAAAAACCCAGGGTAGTGGTGCTCACCGGCGCAGGCATTTCCGCTGAGTCGGGGATTAAAACCTTCCGCGCGGCCGACGGCCTGTGGGAAGAACATCGGGTGGAAGACGTGGCGACGCCGGAAGGCTTTGCCCGCGATCCCGCGCTGGTGCAGGCGTTTTACAACGCCCGCCGTCGTCAGCTGCAGGGGCAGGATATCGCCCCTAACGCCGCGCATCTGGCGCTGGCGCGGCTGGAAGAGGCGCTGGGGGATCGTTTTGTGCTGGTGACGCAGAATATCGACAACCTGCACGAGCGCGCCGGCAACCGCCGGGTTATCCATATGCACGGCGAGCTGCTGAAGGTGCGCTGTTCGTGGAGCGGACAGGTGCTGGAGTGGACCGGGGACGTCAACGTGGACGACAAGTGCCACTGCTGCCAGTTCCCGGCGCCGCTGCGCCCGCACGTGGTCTGGTTTGGCGAGATGCCGCTGGGAATGGACGACATTTACAGCGCGCTGGCCGATGCCGATATTTTCATCGCTATCGGCACTTCCGGGCACGTCTATCCGGCGGCGGGCTTCGTTCACGAGGCCCGCCTGCAGGGGGCGCATACGGTTGAGCTCAACCTTGAGCCGAGCCAGGTGGGCAGCGAGTTTGCCGAAAAACGCTATGGCCTCGCAAGCCAGGTGGTACCGGAGTTTATCGACCAGCTGCTCAAAGATCTCTGATCGCGCGACGCGGATCTCAGGGCCGGAGGGCGTTACCGGGTAGCGCCCTCCGGCGTATTGCCGCCCGGCGCTCCCGGCATTATCGTCTGAGGTTGTGGAATTGATACGATGATGTGACAGGTAAAACAGTATTGCGTGCTCTTTTATGACATCTTCTTACATTCTTGCAACAGAAAGGGAGTGTAAGCATGCGCACAGAGTATTTTGACTACCTGATCCTCGGGGATGAACATCACGGCGAGATCTACAGCGGCGTTAAAACCCACCGTCTTGAAGTTCGTTCGAAATACCCGCTGGCGAATCATGCCCATTCCCCTGCTGAAGAAGCCTCCGGCACCCAGCCGCGAACGGTGAATTACAACGTCCACGAATATCCAGCCCAGGATGGCCGCTTCTATATGGTGGCGACGAACTACCCGCTGAGCGATTTTGACGTGGAAGATGCGCTGATTAAATCGCGGGCGCATCCCGTGCGCGCCTGATCGCTGGCCGCGAAACCGAATCCAGAAAATTTGCATCATCCCCTAAGGCGCCCGTATCGGCGCTTTTTTTGCCCGAAAAGCGCGCTGACGCCGCGGAGAAGCTGCCATGCACCCATCGATGATGTATCAGGATTTAACCACCGGAACGTTAATCAATCACGCGGCGCGCTATCATGCCGATAGCGAAATCGTCTCCGTATCCACGAGCGGGGAGAGGGAGTACAGCAGCTGGGGAGCGGTGGCGGATAACGCGCGCCGCCTGGCGTCTGCCGTCGATCGGCTGGGCATCCCCGCCGGCGCCCGCTGTGCTACTCTGGCGTGGAATAATCGCCGTCATCTGGAGATCTATTTCGCCATCGGCTCGGGAGGGCGGGTTACCCATACCCTCAACCCGCGGCTGTCGATTGAGCACCTGACGTTTATCATCAACGACGCCGAGGATCAGGTGCTGTTTTTTGACGCCACCTTCCTGCCGCTGCTGCGCCAGCTGCGGCCCCATCTGACCACCGTGCGCTACTTTGTGCTGATGGAAGCCCGCAGCGAAGAGGCGCTCAGCGAGCTCGATTCGCTGCTGTTTTACGATGAGCTGCTGGCCTCAGGGGATCCCGGCTACGACTGGCCGGCGCTGAGCGAAATCACTCCCGCATCGCTGTGCTACACCTCGGGCACCACGGGGAAACCCAAAGGGGTGCTCAATACCCATCGTTCGCTGGTGCTGCACGCGCTGAGCGGCAATCAGCCCGATGCCGCCGGGATCTCCGCCTGCGACTCCCTACTGCCAGTGGTGCCGATGTTTCACGTCAACGCCTGGGGAACGCCGTTTATCGCCGCGATGGTCGGGGCGCGGCTGGTGCTGCCGGGGCCGCATCTCGACGGCGAGAGCCTGCTGCGGCTGCTGAGCGCCGAGCGGGTCAGCGTGGCCTTTGGCGTGCCGGTGATTTGGGCCGGGCTGCTGGCGGCGCTGCGTAAATCGGATATCCGCCTGCCCTGTTTTAAACGCTCGTTCGTCGGCGGTTCCGCGCTGCCTCCCTCGATGGCGGAGGCGTTTCGCCGCGACTACGGTATCGAGCTGATCCACGCCTGGGGGATGACCGAAACGTCACCCATCGGCACCATCAATACGCCGTTGGGTAAACATCAGGCGCTGACCGAGGCGCAGCGCCAGCGGGTGGCCGAGGGGCAGGGAAGGGCTATCTTTGGCATCGATCTGCGGGTGGTGGACGTTGACGGAGAGCCGCTGCCCGACGATGGCGAAAGCCGCGGGTATCTGCAGGTCCGCGGTCACTGGGTGGTGGCCAGCTACTTTGGTCGCAGCGAAACGGCGCTCACCGACGACGGCTGGTTTGATACCGGCGATATCGGCACCGTCGATGCGAACGGCTATCTGACGATTCAGGATCGGGCCAAAGACATTATCAAGTCCGGCGGGGAGTGGATCTCAACGGTGGAGCTGGAAAATATTGCCCTTGCCCACCCGGCCATTCGCAGCGCGGCGGCGATTGCCGCGCAGCATCCGCGCTGGGATGAGCGTCCGGTGCTGCTGTGCGTCAGGGCGGAAGGGGGAGAGGTCGAGGAGCAGGCGCTGCTGGCGTGGTACCAGCAGCGGGTGCCGAAATGGCAGGTACCGGACCGCATCGTTTTCATTGATGCCCTGCCGGTGAGCGCCACCGGCAAGGTCCTGAAGAATCAGCTGCGGGCCGAATTCGGCCAGATACTGATGCGCGAGCCGCGGGATTAACGACCGGCCTTAAGCTTTTGATAATACTCTTCGTACAGGGTGCTGGCGCTGCCGACGTCGTTCTGCCATTCGCCTTTCTGGATGGTTTCCGCATCCGGGTAGAGCGACTTATCGTTGGCAACGCTCGGGCTGAGCATCCGGCGCGCGGCGAGGTTCGGCGTCGGATAGCCGATGGTCTCGGCAACCTGTTTGGCGACGTCCGGGCGCAGCAGGAAGTTGATAAGCTTCAGCGCGCCGTCGACGTTTTTGGCATTGGCCGGAATCGACAGGCTATCCATCCAGAAGATGCCGCCTTCTTTCGGCCATACCACCTCCAGCGGCGTCCCGGCCTGGCGAGCGACGAACGCCGAGCCGTTCCATACCATGCCGAGATTCACTTCCCCTTCCATATACGGATTCGCCGGGTTATCGGAATTGAACGCCGCGACGTTTGGCATCAGCTTTTTCAGTTCGTTATACGCGGCGGCAATCTCTTTCGGATCGGTGGTGTTGCCGGAGTAGCCCAGCTTGCGCAGCGCAATCTGGAACACTTCCCGGGCATCGTCGGTCAGCAGCAGGCTGCTTTTGTACTCGGGCTTCCACAGGTCGGCCCAGCTGGTCACGGTTTTCGGGTCGATGGCGTCGCTGTTTACGCCGATCGCCGTTGCGCCCCAGATATAGGGAATGGAGTAGTCGTTATTCGGGTCGAACGGCTTATTCAGCATCTGCGGATCGAGGTTGCTGAAATTGTTTAGCTTGCTCTTATCGATCTTCTGCAGCATGCCCTCTTTGCGCATCTTATCGACGAAATAGGTCGACGGCACCACCAGGTCATAGGCGCCGTCTTTATAGGTTTTGAGCTTGGCGTACATGGTTTCATTCGACTCGTAGGTCGAATAGATAACCTTGATCCCGGTCTCTTTGGTGAACTGTTCCAGCAGCCCCGGCGGCACGTATTCGGTCCAGTTATAGAAATAAAGCGTTTTGCTATCGTCCGCGTGCGCGGCGCTCATCCCGACTGCCAGAGCACCCGCTGCGAGCAGGTGGCGTGACCATTTTTTCATTTAACGTCCCCTGGTTTAAGCCTGTTCAGCAGGCTATGGTAGTTGCCGGTCCGGGACGAGGCCCGAACCGGCTGCAGTAATCAGGCCCGTTTGGGTGAGCCTTTGGTGCCGTCGCGGGCAATGAGCTGGCTGGCGACAACCATCACCAGCGACAGAATCAGCAGGATGGTTGCCAGCGCGTTCACCTCCGGCGACACGCCCACTTTGACCATCGAGTAGATCTTCAGCGGCAGTATTTCATAGCCCGGTCCGGTGACGAACGATGACACCACGACGTCATCCATCGATAGCGTAAAGCTCAGCAGCCATCCCGCCGCCACCGCCGGCAGCGCCAGCGGCAGGATTATCTTGCGCAAAATGGTTAACTCGCTGGCGCCGAGATCCTTCGCGGCTTCCAGCATCCGCACGTCGAACCCCTTGAGCCGCGAAAACACCGTCACCACCACGAAAGGCAGGCAGAAGGTGATATGCGAGAACAGCAGCGACCAGAAGCCCAGCTGAATGCCAATCAGCATAAACAGCACCAGCAGGGAGATCGCCATCACGATATCCGGCGACATCATCACCACAAACAGCATTCCGCTGACGAAGGGCTTACCGCGAAAGCGATAGCGGTAGAGCGCAACGGCGGTCAGCGAACCGATCAGGGTGGCAAAGGTCGCCGACAGCACCGCCATGGTGAGCGAGTGCTGCGCGGCCTGCAGCAGGCTGTCGTTGTTCATCAGCAGGCTATACCAATGGGTGGTAAACCCCTGCCAGCTGATGCCGAAGCGCGAACTGTTAAACGAGTTAACGATCAGAATAATAATGGGAATATAGAGATACGCGTAAATGGCGGTCATAAAACCGCCGCGCAGCAGTCGACCGATCATTCCAGCTCCACCTTGTTGTTAAGCAGCCTTGCCGCGCGCCAGTAAATCAGCAGCATCAGGCCCATCACGAGGGTTAACGTAATGCTGGTGGCCGCGCCAAACGGCCAGTCGCGAATATTGAGGAACTGGCTCTTAATGACGTTGCCGATCAGCAGGTTCTTCGCGCCGCCCATCAGGTCGGAGACGTAGAAGAGCCCCATCGCCGGCAGCATCACCAGCAGGCAGCCGGCGATAATCCCCGGCATGGTCAGCGGGATGATAATGCGGATAAAGGTTTGCAGCCGGCTGGCGCCGAGGTCCTTCGCCGCTTCCAGCAGCGGGCGATCCAGCTTCTCAATGCTGGAGTAGAGCGGCATCACCATAAACGGCAGCAGAATGTAGACCAGGCCGATAATCACCGCCGACGGGGTGTACATGATGCGCAGAGGCGTCTCAATAACCCCCAGCCACAGCAGAAACTCGTTGAGGTAGCCCTTGGTGCTGAGAAAGATTTTCAGCCCATAGATGCGGATCAGCGAGTTGGTCCAGAACGGGACGATCAGCAGAAACAGCAGCAGCGGACGGACCTTTTCCGGCAGCCTGGCGAGAAACCAGGCAAAAGGGTAGCCGAGCAGCAGGCAGGCGAGCGTCGCTATCAGCGCCATATTCAGCGAGTGCAGCAGCACGGCGTAATAGAGCGGATCCAGCAGGCGCGCATAGTTATCCAGCGTAAAGACCAATTTGACGAAGTTAGCGTCGTCGCGGGTCAAAAAGCTGGTGCCGATAATCATCAGGTTGGGCAGGAAAACAAACAGCACCAGCCAGCCGACGATGGTGGCAATCACCACATTTTGGAATTTACTGGTGTTCTTCATTAGCCAGTACAACCTCCCAGCTCTCGACCCAGTTGATGGCCATTTTCTGGTCAAGCGGGTGGTCAAAGTCGGGATCGTCCTCGTTAAAGAATTCGCTGACCAGCACCATTTTGCCGTTTTCCAGTTCGACCACCGATTCGAAGGTCATGCCTTTGTAATTGCGCTCGCGGATATAGCCTATCAGGCCATCGGCTTCGCTGGCGTCGTGAACCTCATCGACGCGCAGATCCTCAGGACGCAGCATGACGTTCAGCGACTGCCCCTGCTCAACGGCAAAGTTAACGTAGATATTGCATTCACGGCCTTCAACGCAGGCGCGAACGCGCTGCTCGTCGAGGCGCTCAATCACCGTCGCGCTAAAGATATTGATCTCGCCGATAAAGCTGGCAACAAACAGGTTCTTCGGCTCTTCGTAAATTTCGCGCGGGGTGCCGTCCTGCTCAATTTTGCCATCGCGCATCACCACGATGCGGTCGGACATCGTCAGCGCCTCTTCCTGATCGTGGGTGACGAAGACGAAGGTGATGCCGAGCTTGCGCTGGAGCGCTTTGAGCTCGTTTTGCATCTGCTTGCGCAGCTTGTAGTCCAGCGCCGAGAGGGATTCATCGAGCAGCAGCAGGCGCGGTTTGTTGACCACCGCTCTGGCAATGGCTACGCGCTGCTGCTGGCCGCCGGAGAGCTGGTGTGGCTTGCGCTGGGCAAACTCCTCCAGCTGCACCATGCGCAGGGCGTCGACGACGCGGGGCGCTATCTGCGCCGCCGGCGTTTTTTGCATCCGCAGGCCGAAGGCGACGTTTTCGAATACCGTCATATGCGGGAACAGGGCGTAGCTTTGAAAGACGGTATTGACGTGACGGTTTTCCGCCGGAACGTGGGTGATATCGTGCTCTTCGAGATGAATGTGTCCGCAATCGACATTTTCCAGCCCGGCAATAAGGCGGAGAACGGTTGTTTTACCGCAGCCAGAAGGGCCAAGCAGAGTGAGAAACTCACCGTTATTGATGGTCAGATTCAGATCGGCGATAACCGTTTTGCCATCAAAGCTTTTACCAATTCCCGCCAGCTGAACCAGCGGAGAACGTGAACGCGGTTGTATATTCAATTTTTGACTCTGTCCCGTGTAGACGCAGCGGAAGGCTTACCGATGCGGGGTTTGTGGTTAACCACCTTTGGGGCTGCACATAATTAATAAGGGCAAGCATTCTACGGCAAAGGTTACCGATCGCCAATCCTTGTCGCCTGCAGATAGCTTACCTTTACAACATTACGCGAGTTAATGTATTAAATTCCTGTTTGCCGGGTTAAAAATGACCTGACGCAATATTTGTCTTTTCGGGCTTATCAATAATGTTGTCACAAAAGATGAGGGTGGCCACATGGATAAATTGCTTGAGCGTTTTTTACAGTACGTTTCTTTAGACACGCAGTCGAAGGCCGGCGTGCGTCAGGTTCCGAGCACGGAAGGGCAGTGGAAGTTGTTGCGCCTGCTGCAGGCGCAGCTGGAAGAAATGGGGCTGGTTAACGTGACGCTAAGCGAGAAAGGGACGGTGATGGGAACCCTGGCCGCGAACGTGGCGGGGGATATTCCGCCCATTGGCTTTATCTCCCACGTCGATACCGCGCCTGACTTCAGCGGCAAGCACGTCAGCCCGCAAATTGTCGAAAACTACCGCGGCGGCGATATCGCCCTCGGCATCGGCGACGAGGTGCTCTCGCCGGTGATGTTCCCGGTGCTGCATCAGCTGCTGGGGCAAACGCTGATCACCACCGATGGCAAAACGCTGCTCGGCGCGGACGATAAGGCCGGCATTGCCGAAATTATGACCGCGCTGGCGACGCTGCAGGCGAAAAATATTCCCCACGGCGATATCCGCGTGGCGTTTACTCCCGACGAAGAGGTGGGGAAAGGGGCGAAGCACTTTGACGTTGCCGCCTTCGACGCGCGCTGGGCCTACACCGTTGACGGCGGCGGCGTCGGCGAGCTGGAGTTTGAGAACTTCAATGCCGCCTCGGTGACCATTAAAATCGTCGGCAATAACGTTCACCCCGGCACCGCCAAAGGGGTGATGGTTAACGCCCTGTCGCTGGCGGCAAGAATTCATGCCGAAGTCCCGGCCGATGAAGCGCCGGAAACCACCGAAGGCTATGAAGGCTTTTACCATCTGTCGACTATCAAGGGCAGCGTTGACCGCGCCGAGATGCACTATATTATCCGCGATTTTGACCGCAAGCAGTTTGAAGCCCGCAAGCGCAGGATGATGGAGATCGCCAAAAAGGTCGGCAAAGGGCTGCATCCGGACTGCTATATCGAGCTGGTAATTGAAGACAGCTACTACAACATGCATGAAAAAGTGATCGCCCATCCGCACGTCGTGGAGATTGCCCGTCAGGCGATGGTCGATTGCCATATCGAACCGGAAATGAAGCCCATTCGCGGCGGCACCGACGGGGCGCAGCTCTCTTTTATGGGCTTGCCCTGCCCGAACCTGTTTACCGGCGGCTATAACTACCACGGCAAGCATGAGTTCGTGACGCTGGAAGGGATGGAGAAGGCGGTACAGGTTATCGTGCGGATAGCCGAACTGACGGCAAAGCGGGGCGCGCAGTAGCGCCCGGCTGAACCGGGCTGCCGGCATCGCGACCACTTAGCAGGCATTAACCGGATGTATGAGTGCGTTTGTACGTTATCCGAGTGGACGTACAAACTGCGAAAATTATATCCGTTATTTCCCCAAAAGGCGGTGAAGGCAAGTCGACTTTCGCTGCCTACCTCGCTCGTGGCAAGTTCAAAGCGATAAAATCAATTATCACCACTGCTACCGTGAGGGGCAAGAAGATTAACTGGAGGCTTTGGGCCTGACTCCTCTCTCCAAATAAACGACTCACGTCACAACATCTGTTCACCTTTATGACCCTATTCTGTTCATCCTTTGGTATTTTAGTTTTTTCCCTGCATTGCTATAACTAACATTAAAGAAGCCCCATATCTCCACCAGGATGTTGATAATGAGCGTGCTGAATCAAAGACAAATTAACCTGATTAACTTGTTGGCTAACGAAAATGAATGGTTGGCAACGAATCACGCGGCTGAAATTTTAAATGTTTCGGTCAGCACGTTGCGTAGAGATATCGACACTGTCAATGCTTTCTATCGTTATAAAGGGAACCGCATTGACAGCAAACCTGGGTTAGGCCTCAAACTTGTCGGTACTAAAGTACTCACTCGGCCGCACAACTCCGGTGATGGTTCTATTCAGGAAATATTAAAAAGCAAACGGCTTATCGGAATTGCCACCGATTTATTAACTCATTCTCCGGCTCCACTCTCCATCAATGCGCTTGCAGAAAAATATTTCATTAGTCGTTCATCTATTGTTGTTGACTTAAAAAAGGTGGAGGCATGGGTAGCGTCTTTTAATCTAACGATGATAAGAAATCATACCGGAACCTATATTGAAGGTAATGATTTTAATATTCGCATAGCCTTAAAAGATATTATTACTTATAGCGTACTCAATAATTACCAGATGACCGATAGCCGTATCGACCGCTTTTCACGCGTACAGCTCATCAAGGAATTTGGCAAGAAAAATGTCGCTAATTGCATGACGCTGATTTCACTCATCGAAGAGGACCTGCAATCCTCAATTAGTGAGCCGTATTATACCAATTTATTCTCACATCTTTTAGTCACCATTCGACGGGCTAAAAATCATTTTCGCGATCATTGCGATGATGATTACGTACGCGCCGAGAATAAAGAGTGGCATATTGCGGAGAAGGCCATCCAGTGGCTGGAAACAGAATACAGCACCTCACTGCCGACAATCGAAGTGAGCTATATCTATCAGTATATTGTCTCTTCAGGAGTTCACTCCACTCTCGCTCCGCCGGATGAAAACCTGCATAGCAACCACGAGGCGACTCATTACGTGGAACAGCTTATACAAGAGATTTCGGCGTCGCTGGCTATCGATCTGTCGTACGACCCCACTCTCAAAAGTGCCCTGATATCACATATCAAACCGATGCTTAACCGGCTAGCCTATGGCATTACCATCCATAATCCATTACTGGAAGAGATTAAACAGGAGCTGACTTCCGTCTTCACATCGGTCAAGGCAACGGTCGAAAAAATCAATACACAGCAGGCGCTTCTCTCTGCCTCAGACGACGAAGTCGCATACCTGACCGTTTATATTCAGGCCGCCATTGAGAAAATAAAAATTAGCAAGAAGATTATTCTTGTCTGTTCCAGCGGCATTGGTACCTCACAACTATTGTATAGCCGAATTAAACGGGCATTTCCGGAGTGGGACATCGTAGATATTGTGCCAGGTGCCCGTCTGAAAGAAACGCTGGAGCAGAAAGCTTGCGACCTTATCATTTCCACCATTCGTCTCGACGATATTAATCTGCCAATCGCTTATGTTTCGGCCCTGTTCTCAACCAAAGATATTATCCGCGTGACTGAGTGTCTTGGGTCAGACCTGAATATAAATATTAAGGAGAATTATGATGTTAGATAAGATTGTCATCTCTGATCTACTTAGTAAAGAGTGCGTGCTGACTGACCTGGTCGCCAATACCAAACTTGATGTTATTGAAAAAATGACCGATCGACTGTGCTCAGCAGGAGCGATAAGTGATAAAAAAGGGTTTATTCAGGATGTTCTGGCCCGTGAGGAATTAGGCTCTACCGGTTTCGAAAATCAAATTGCGATTCCTCATGGAAAATCACCGTGGGTCAGAGAGACACGTATCGCCGTGGCGAAATTAAAGCATACCGTTGATTGGGAAACGATGGACAGCACGGATGTCAAACTCGTCATTCTTTTTGCCGTAAAAGATGCTGATAGCGGTGCCGGACATATTCGTGTCCTCGCCAAAATTTCTATTGCTCTTGGTGATGATGACACTGTCGAAAAATTACTTAATGCTAATTCACAAGAGGAACTATACGGTTTGATTGTTAACAATACTGAAGAATAATAACTTTCCCAGGAGAGATATCTTGAACATTATAGCCATAACGGCCTGTCCAACAGGCGTTGCTCACACGTACCTTGCAGAAGCTAATTTAAAAAAACATGCAAAGAAGATGGGCCTCAATCTACTGGTTGAAACGCAGGGCGCTGTAGAAAGTGAATATATATTTACTGTCGATGATATTAAATTGGCGGATATTGTTCTGATTGCCGCAGATAAAATTATCGACATGTCCCGCTTCACAGGTAAAAAAATCATTCGGGTTTCAGTCACCCGTGCAGCTAAAGATGCATCAGGATTATTACAAGATATTGTCTCAGGTAATTTAGCGCCTGAGTTGATGGAAAGCCGCGATGCGAAATCTGCCAATGAACCTACTACAGCGGGAGATAAATCAACATTACTATCGCAAATTTACGTCCATTTGATCACTGGCGTTAATTTGATGATCCCCTTCGTCGTTGCGGGAGGGATATTGATTGCCTTGAGCTTTTCGTTCGGTATTACAGCCGCCACTCCGGGAGATCCGCATTTCAGCCCCCTCGCTAAAATGCTTTCCGATATTGGTGGGGGAGCAGCATTTGCACTGATGCTGCCGATCCTATCATTGGGGATCAGTAAATCAATTAGCGGCAACGCCGGAATTGTCTCCGGCGCGGTAGGAGGGATGCTGGCCATTCATACCGGTTCAGGCTTCCTGGGGGCGCTACTTGCCGGATTTATGGCCGGATACGTCACCTTTGCTATCGTGAAGTATATCAACCTGCCTAAAGCTATCGCAGGCCTGAAGCCTATTCTGATAGTCCCTCTGCTAAGCGTTTTTATCACCGGCGCATTGATGATTCTGGTGATTGGCGAACCGATCAAACTGCTTCTCGAAGCCCTGACGGCTTTCCTCGCCAATATGGGGAATACCAATGCGGCAATTATGGGTTTGATGATGGGCATGATGGTTGCCTTTGATATGGGCGGGCCGTTAAACAAAACGGTATGTATGTTCGCCATTGGCTTAATGTCCACCGGTATCTATGAGCCCATTGCCGCATGTATGGCGGCGGGCATGGTGCCACCGCTGGGCATCGCCCTGGCAACCACCTTATTTAAAAGCAAATTCACTGAACAGGAGAGAGAAACGGGCAAAGTCACTTATGTGCTGGGTCTTTCATTCATTACTGAAGGTGCAATCCCTTACGCCGTTGCCGATCCCCTGAGAGTGATCCCCGCAATCGTCGCGGGTTCTGGTCTGGCGGGGGCGCTTTCAATGGCGCTGGGCTGCGCCTCTCGAGCACCGCACGGTGGTGTGTTCGTGATGTTTATTCCCAATGTTATTACCAATGTACTGGGCTATCTCTTTGCCATTCTTGCAGGTGCAATTTTGACCGCCCTCATTCTGCGCTTTATTAAAAAAGACGCTCCACAAACTGTTCTGGAGAATTAAACCATGTTGATAAATATGAAAGATCTGCTGCGCGTTGCACAGGAAAACCAATTTGGGGTAGGCGCATTTAATATCGCCTCGGCGGAATTTGCCCGGTTGGTTATTGAGGTTGCCGAAGCGCAGCGCTCACCGGTTATTCTTGAAATCCACCCGGATGAACATGAGTTTGTGGGGGATGCATTCATCGGTTATTTGCGGGAACTGGCGATAACCGCCACGGTGCCGGTCGTTATTCATCAGGATCACGGGCAGACGTTTGAACATATTATGCGGGCGATCCGCACTGGCTATACCTCAGTGATGATCGATGCCTCCGCAGTACCGCTAGAAGATAATATTGAAATTACCCGACGCGTCGTCGAAGTCGCTCATACGGTGAACGTTTCCGTTGAAGCAGAATTGGGTACCATCGGTGTCGCCCTGGGTAGTGCAGAGGGCGGACACAGCGAGATCCTCTATACCGATCCCGCGCAGGCAGAACGTTTTGTTGCTGAAACTGGAGTCGACACGCTTGCGGTGGCGATTGGTACCTCTCACGGACTTTATCCTGTGGGGATGCAACCTAAGCTCGATATTGAACGTTTGCAGGAAATCCGTCAGCGTCTGAATATCCCACTAGTGTTGCACGGCGGTTCCGGCAATAAGGACAGCGAAGTCGCCGAATCTATTCAATTTGGCGTGGGTAAAATCAATATTTCCAGCGATATGAAAAAGGCATTCTTTGTGGCGCTGGAAGAGGAGCTCAAAGGTAACAGCCATGAGCCAAATGCGCTGTTTCTCAAGCCGATGGCTGCGGCTCGAGAAGTCGTCGCACACAAAATGCGTCTGTTTTCGTCTGTAGGCAAAGCATCACTTTACGCTTAACGACCAGAACGGGGATGAGGGCGGCATCGCTCTCATTCTCCCTGGCTCAGACTGGCTCAGGTAAAACAGGTTAAGCGGGAAAGCGAAGGCAAACGGAAATTTTGGTTGGCTGTTCTGATGGCCTGGCGTTTTTTACTGCAATATCCGTTAAGCGTATGGCGGGCCTCCGGTAAGGTAGATGTCGGTAAAAAACTCACCGAACTGAGTTTACCAACTTTTTACCAACAAAAAGCGGTGGCTGCCAGTGTATGTCAAGGAACAGTAGTGAACATGAAGAACGGGATAACATGTTGACTTCATAAAGCAAAACGGACGCCAAAGAGCGTCCGTTTCTGAATGTCTGGTGCCCCGAGCTCGGAATCGAACCAAGGACGCAGGGAGCTCATATTCCGGCCCGCAGGCCGGGAAAGCTAGCTTAGTCTTCGAAGAACCAGTAGCCGCTGTTGACCAGCGCCGCCAGCATCGCGAGGAACGACGGATCTTCCAGCGCATCGCCGAAGTGCTCCGCGTTGAGCGCCAGGTGCATGGCCAGCGCATCCAGCGCCGGACGATGCGGGGAGTTAATCCTCTCGCCGTTGACGAACACTTCGCCGTCAATGCGCACCACGCGCAGCCCGCCGAGCCTCACCAGCTTGTCGCCCTGCTGCAGCGCGTCGTAAATTTCATCCGGCTGATACGGCGGTTCCGCAGGGGCCACGTCCAGCTCGTGACGGGACTGGGTAATAAACTCGCCATACCACTGTTTGAAATGCTCAGGCTGGTTAATCAGCTCCAGCATCATCTCGCGCAGGCGATCCAGCTCGACGGGTAAAATATCCGCCGGATGCTCGCGCGACGGTACGTCAGGATCGGCGTAGCGCTGGCTGCCGAGCTCGCGCTGCAGGATATAGTCGGCAAAGCCGCTGAACAGCTCGCGGGCGTTCGGCGCGCGGTAGCCCACGGAATAGTTCAGCGAGTTTTCCAGCGAATAGCCTTCGTGCGGGAATCCCGGCGGAATATAAAGGATATCGCCCGGCTCCATCTCTTCATCGATGATCGCCTCGAACGGGTCAACCTGCAGCAGATCCGGATGCGGGCAGTGCTGCTTCATCGGCACCTTGTCGCCCACGCGCCAGCGGCGGCGTCCGGTTCCCTGAATAATAAACACGTCGTACTGATCGAGATGCGGGCCTACGCCGCCGCCGGGAACCGAGAAGGAGATCATCAGATCGTCGATACGCCAGTCCGGCAGGGCGCGGAACGGGTGCATCAGCGCCGCCGTCGGCTCGTGCCAGTTGTTGACCGCCTGCACCAGCAGCGACCAGTTGTTCTCGCTCAGGTGATCGTAGCTTTCAAACGGGCCGTGGCTGACCTGCCATTTTCCGTCCTGATGGCTGACCAGGCGGCTATCGACTTCGTTTTCCATCGCCAGTCCGGCCAGCTCATCCGGGCTAATGGGATCGACGAAATTGGCAAAGCCCCGCTTTAATACCACCGGGCGTTTTTGCCAGTAGCGTTCGATAAAGTCAGGCCAGTTAAGCGTTAATTGATAATCCATTTTTATATTCCACAGCAGGTGTCTGTTTGGGATTATACACGCCATCCCTCAAACTGCCTCTTTGTTGGCAGCGTTTGTTCGTCTGGTCACAGAGATCCGCGACGCCCGCAGGACGCAGGCGTCATTAGGGGAGAAGGGCGGTTAGCCTTCGCTCTCGTCGGGCAGCTGGCGGCCGAAAACCACCTCCATACAGGCGCCGCCGAGCAGGCTGTCGCCGGTAAGAATATCGCCATCGTACTGCTCGACGATATCGCGGGCGACGGCGAGGCCTACGCCCTGGCCTGGACGCAGCGTATCGGCGCGCTGTCCGCGATCGAACACCACGCTCCGCTGGCCGTGCGGGATCCCCGGGCCGTCGTCTTCGACCAGAATATGCAGGTAGTTATCGTTCGCCTGGCGGACGGAGACTTCAACAAACTCCAGGCAGTATTTACAGGCGTTATCCAGCACGTTACCCATCACCTCCATAAAGTCGTTCTGTTCGCCGACGAAGCTAATTTCGGGCGAGATATCGAGGGTGATGTTGACCCCTTTGCGCTGATAAACCTTATTCAGCGCCGAGGTGAGGCTGTCGAGCAGCGGGGCAATAGGATGCAGCTCGCGGCTGAGCAGGGTTCCGCCGCTGCGCATACTGGCGCGGTGCAGGTAGTAGCCAATCTGCTGCGAGATGCGGCTGATCTGCTCGAGCATTACCGGCTCCGCGGCGTTGACGTCAATCTTTTCGCTGCGCAGCGAGCGCAGGGTGCTCTGCATCACCGCCAGCGGCGTTTTCAGGCTGTGGGTGAGATCGGTCAGCGTCGTGCGGTACTTGTCGTAGCGCTCGCGCTCGCTTTTCAGCAGGCGGTTCAGGTTGCTGACCAGCCGCGTCAGCTCCCGGGTGGTATTCGGGTTGAGCATTTCGCGGTGGTGCTCTTCCAGCTCGCGGACCTCTTTAGCCAGCGATTCGATGGGCCGCAGGCTCCACCACGCGGCGACCCACAGCAGCGGAATCACCAGCAGCAGGTTGGCGACCAGGACGTAGATAAACCAGCTCCACACCATATAGGAGCGTTTGAGCTCCACCGGGATAGTGTCGACCACCACGATGCTCAGCTGTGGCATCTTGTCGGTTGCCGGATAGATATTGATAGCCACCGAGTGGGTCATCTCAGAACCATCGTCCTGCTGGCGCAGCGCGTCCAGCTCCTCCTGCACCTCATGGTTATTGCGCAGCAGCATGCTGGTGCTGTCGACGTCGGATTCAATTTCGTGGAAGCCGTTGCTCTTCAGCCACTCCGGCTGAATACGTTTGGTCAGCCACGGGACGTCGTGCTGAGTCCACAGCAGCTTGCCGTTAGCGTCGTAGATAAGGGTGACCGTCGGGCTCTGCATATTGAGATTTTCGGGGATATCAACGTCGATGCGGTTGTTTTCCCACTTCGCCAGCATATAGAACAAATTGCTTTCGCCGCGCAGCAGGCGGAAGGTGGTTTTATCGAAGCTGACGCTATAGCCGACCAGCGCGACCATGCCGTAGGCCAGCGAGAGCACCAGCACCACGGCCGCCGTCGCCAGCAGAAAGCGGACGCGCAGGGAAAGCGGCAAAATATGCCGTAGCGGACCCTTCATCCGCGCAGTTCGAACAGATAGCCCTGGCCGCGCACCGTGGTAATCACGTCGTGCGGATGCTGAGCCTGGATTTTTTTGCGCAGACGCCCCATCAGCACGTCGATAGTGTGGCTTTCGCGCAGCTCGGCGTCAGGATAGAGCTGCAGCATCAGCGAATCTTTGCTGACCACTTTGCCGCGGTTGCGGATCAGCGTTTCCATAATGGTGTACTCAAACGCCGTCAGCTTAATCGGCTGCTCGTTGACCGACAGCTCGCGCCGCGACAGGTCGACCTGGAAAGGCGGCAGGGAGATAACCTGCGACGCCAGGCCGCTGTTGCGGCGCAGCAGGGCCTGCATGCGGGCGGCGACCTCTTCGATATGGAAGGGTTTGGTGACGTAGTCGTCCGCACCGGCGCTCAGCACCTCGACCTTATCCTGCCAGCCTTCGCGGGCGGTGAGCACCAGTACCGGCACCGACACCTCGTGGCTGCGCCAGCGGCGGATCAGCGACAGGCCGTCTTCATCCGGCAGGCCGAGGTCGACAATGGCGATATCCGGCACGTGTTCGCCGAGATAGTAGTCGGCCTCTTTTGCATCTTCCGCCGCATCGACCTGGTGGCCTAACTCCTGAAGCTGAACTTTCAGGTGATGGCGCAGTAAAGCGTTATCTTCAACCACGAGTACGCGCATGCCGCTTCTCCATATTCATTATTTGATTTGAATAGTTTAGCGCTAATTATACACGTTGAATATAAACGGCTGTTAAATAACGAATTTCAATTATTTTTCCCCGTGCTTTCTCGCTGGGCCGCTATTTTCGCAGCAGGTCATTGATAAGCGGGCGGAATATTTAAACGCGCGGCGCCGGCCGCTATCCGTCCGCCTGCACCTTGCGGACCTCGGTCGCCGAAGGCAACAGCGGGGCGCCGTCTTCGGCCGTCGGCGCCATGGGCGGAACCGCCTGCAGCGTGCGTTTATCGATCAGGACGGAATGTGGCTCGCCGCTGGCGAAAAGATAGCGCTCCCCCCACTGACGCAGCGCGACCACGAGGGGAAACAGGCGCTCTCCCTTTTCCGTCAGGACATACTCCTGATACGCGGTGCCGTCCGAGGCGGCCTGGGTTCTGAGGATACCGGCGGCAACCAGCTTTTGCAGGCGATCGGAGAGAATATTGCGCGCCATTCCCAGGCTGCGCTGAAAGTCGCTAAACCGGCTCATGCCATCAAAAGCGTCGCGCACGATCAGCAGCGACCAGCGGTCGCCGATAATATCCACGCTGCGGGCGACGGGACAGGTTTCGTTTTTCATCATGTTGTGCCGCGCGATGCGCGCTCCTCGGCGTGATGCAATGTAGTTGCATTTTAAAACCACATGCTCTAGCCTTCAAGTGGTTTTATTTTGAAACCAGATTAGTGAGGCAGAGAATCATGAAGGCATCCATTGCATCCCTGGCACCCGCTGACCCGGTCGCGGCTATGCCCGCAGGCCTGGTCTGGCTGTTCGCTATCGGCAGCGGCCTGAGCGTCGCAAACGTCTATTACGCCCAGCCGCTGCTCGATGCCCTGGGGAGGGAGTTTGCTATCAGCGACGCCTCCGTCGGCGGCGTGGTAACGGCGACCCAGATCGGCTGCGCGCTGGCGCTATTGCTGCTGGTGCCGCTTGGCGATCGGCTAAATCGCCGTCGGCTGATGGGCGCGCAGCTGATCCTGCTGATCGCCGCGCTGGTGGCGGTCAGCGCCGCAACGTCGGCGCTTATGCTGCTGGTCAGCATGCTGGCGGTAGGCCTGCTGGGCACCGCGATGACCCAGGGGCTGATTGCCTATGCCGCCAGCGCCGCCGGGACGCACGAGCAGGGGCGGGTGGTCGGCGCCGCGCAGAGCGGGGTGTTTATCGGCCTGCTGCTGGCGCGGGTATTCTCCGGCGGCATCAGCGACCTCGTCGGCTGGCGCGGGGTTTATCTCTTTGCCGCGCTGCTGATGCTGGGTATTGCCCTGCCGCTCTGGCGACGGCTGCCGGCGCTGGCGGCGGCAAGGAGTCCGCTGAGCTATCCCCAGCTGCTGGCATCGATGCTGACGCTGCTGCGTCAGGAGAAAATACTCCAGGTTCGCGGCGTGCTGGCGCTGCTGATGTTTGCCGCCTTCAATATCTTCTGGTGCGCGCTGGTGCTGCCGCTGAGCGCGCCGCCCTATAGCTATTCCCATACCGCTATCGGCGCTCTGGGGCTGGTGGGGGTTATCGGGGCGCTGGCCGCCGGACGTGCCGGGAAGTGGGCCGACAGGGGCTACGGGCAGCGCACCAGCGCCGCGGCGCTGGTGATCCTGCTGCTCGCCTGGTGGCCGCTCGCGCTGATGGCGTGGTCGCCGGTGGCGCTGCTTATTGGCATCGTGCTGCTGGATCTGGGCGGCCAGGCGCTACACGTGACCAATCAGAGTATGATTTTTCGCACCCGGCCGGAAGCCCACGGCCGACTGGTGGGCCTCTATATGCTGTTTTATGCCGCCGGCAGCGGCCTGGGCGCCGCCGCTACGACGGCGGTATACGCCGCCGCCGGATGGCAGGGGGTGTGCCTGCTGGGGTCTGTCGTCAGCCTGCTGGCGCTCATGTTCTGGTTTGCGACCCGCCGCGTGGCCTCCGGCAAATAGGCCGCCACGCGCGCTGAGCTTAGACGGTTGGGATGGTGCCGCCGTCAATAACGTACTCGGCGCCGGTGATGGCGCTGGCGCGCTCGGAGGCCAGGAAGGCGATCAGATTAGCTATCTCATCTGGCCGGCAGGGGCGGCCGAGCGGAATGCCGCCGAGGGCGTCCATAATGATCTTTTGTCCGCCAGCGTAGTCAGTACCCGCCTGCGCCGCCAGCCGGTTGGCTAAGCCGACGGCGGCTTCGGTTTCAATCCAGCCGGGGGATACGCTAAGCACGCGCACGCCTGCCGGCGAAACCTCTTTGGAGAGGCTTTTGCTGTACACCGACAGCGCGGCCTTGGCGGCGGCGTAGGCGGTGGTCGCTTCCGGCAGCGGCAGGGTCCGCTGGATGGAGGAGACGTGAATAATCACCCCGGACCGCCTTTCGAGCATTTCAGGCAGCAGGAGCCGATCGAGGCGCACCGCCGGAAACAGATTAAGCGCCAGCTCCCGCTGCCACTGCGCGTCATCGAGTGCGGCAAACCCGCCCGCCGGCGCGGAAGAGCCTCCCAGCATATGCACGATAATATCGACGCCACCCAGCTGCTCCTGTACGCGCTTTGCCAGCAGGGCGCAGCCCGCCTCGTCGCTCAGATCGGCTTTGACAAAGAGCGCCTCTGAGGGGACGGCGGGCGAATGGCGGGCGCAGGCGAGCACCCGCGCGCCGAGCTGGCTGAACAGCGCGACGGTGGCGGCGCCGGCGCCTTTGGTTCCGGAGGTGATGAGAACGCGTTTGCCGCTGAAGGTCAGAAAGTCAGCCATTATTTAATCTCCAGGCGGGCGATGCGCGCATCCGCCAGCTGAAAGCGGTAGTCGAGCACCACCGGGCTGCCGGGGAAATTACCGCTCACCCTGGCGCGTACCGTCACGATATCGTCCTGGCTCAGCGCTTCGAAGGGCTCGGCAACGAACTGATATTGCGCTCTTGCCGCGATCCGCCATGCCCGAATGGCCTGACGCCCGCGGTAGGTATGACCCTCATCGCGGACCACGGCGTCGGCGGTGAACGCTTCGGCAATCGAATCTTCATCGTGGGCGGTAAAAAAAAGCTGGACGGCTGCGGGTATATTCATCGGTAAACTCCGGTAATTAAATGACCTGCTTACTGTAAGAACTCTTTATAATTTAAACAATTGGGTCCAACCGGGATGCCACAATGAAGGAATCGGGATAATGTCGCGTATTGCGCTCACTGATTTAGATGCTGTGATGGCGATTGCTCGCCGGGGAACGTTTCGGGCGGCGGCCATTGAACTCGGGGTGTCCACCACCGCGCTGAGCCATGCCGTTGCCAAATTTGAGGCCAGCCTCGGCGTGCGGCTATTTAATCGCACCTCGCGCAGCGTGGCGTTAACCGATGCCGGGCAGCTGTTCATCGCGCGCATGGGCCCCTCGCTGCAGGGCGTTCACGACGCGCTGACGGAGGTGCGTTCGCGGCGGGAGACCCCGTCGGGCGTGCTGCGGATTAACGCGCCGCCGTTTGCCGGGCGCGCGATTCTGACGCCGCTGGTGCTGGAGTTCCTGCGGCGCTATCCGGAGATGCACGTCGATCTGGTGACGGAGGGGCGGCTGATAGATATCGTCGCCGAGGGTTTTGATATCGGAGTCCGCGTCGCCCATTTGATACCCAATGACATGATCGCCCTCTCCCTCGGGCAGCCGCAGCGCTATGCGGTGGTCGCCTCCCCGGGCTATCTGGCCAACCGCGAGGCGCCGCGCGAGCCGGCAGATCTGCAAAATCATCCGTGCATTCGCGTGCGGCTGCCGGACGGCTCTCTCTATCGCTGGCATCTGGAAAAGCAGGGGGAGGTGGTCCATCCGCAGATCGATGGCCCGCTAACGCTGGACGAGGCCTCGCTGGCCCGCGCTGCGGTGCTTGAAAACGTCGGGATCGGTTTTTTTCTGGAGCAAAACGTGATGGATGACATTGCCGCAGGGCGACTGGTTCGGCTGCTGTCGGACTGGACGCCGCCGTTTCCGGGGCTGTGTCTTTACTATCCCGGTCGGCGCAATCCGTCTGCCGGACTGACCGCTTTTTTGGCGCTGGCGCGCGAGGTGGCAAAACCCTCTTCCCCTGCGGGAAGAGGGTAGCGGGGCTTACTTCAGCTCGTCAACCATGGTGGTCGCGCGGCCGATATAGTTGGCCGGCGTCATGGCCTTGAGGCGCACTTTTTCGTCTTCCGGCAGCGGCAGGCTGTCAATGAACTGCTGCATGCCTTCGGCATCTACGCGCTTGCCGCGGGTCAGCTCTTTCAGCTTTTCGTACGGCTTCTCGATCCCGTAGCGGCGCATCACGGTCTGAATCGGCTCGGCCAGGACTTCCCAGTTGTGATCCAGCTCGTCGAGCAGGCGATCGCCGTTCAGCTCCAGCTTGCTGATGCCTTTCAGGGTGGACTGATAGGCGATCAGGGAGTAGCCGATACCGACGCCGAGGTTGCGCAGGACGGTGGAGTCGGTCAGGTCGCGCTGCCAGCGGGAGACCGGCAGCTTGCTTGCCAGGTGCTGCATCATGGCGTTAGCCAGGCCCAGGTTGCCTTCGGAGTTTTCGAAGTCGATAGGGTTGACCTTGTGCGGCATGGTGGAAGAGCCGATTTCACCGGCGATGGTCTTCTGCTTGAAGTGGTTGAGCGCGATGTAGCCCCACACGTCGCGATCGAAATCGATCAGGATGGTGTTGAAGCGCGCCATGCAGTCGAACAGCTCGGCGATATAGTCGTGCGGCTCGATCTGCGTGGTGTACGGGTTCCACTGAATACCCAGGGAGGTGACAAACTCTTCGCTGAACTGGTGCCAGTCCACTTCCGGATAGGCGACGATGTGGGCGTTATAGTTGCCGACCGCGCCGTTAATTTTGCCGAGGATCTCGACCTGGTTCAGCTGACGGTACTGACGCTCCATGCGGTAAGCGACGTTAGCCATCTCTTTACCCATGGTGGACGGCGTCGCCGGCTGGCCGTGAGTACGGGAGAGCAGCGGCACGTCGCGGTACTGCGTGGCGAGATTTTTTACCGCGTCAATCATCTGGCGCCAGTAGGGCAGGATCACTTCGTCGCGAGCGGTTTTCAGCATCAGCGCGTGGGACAGGTTGTTGATGTCCTCGGAGGTGCAGGCGAAGTGAATAAATTCGGAAACCGCGTGCAGTTCGGCAACGTCGGCCACTTTTTCCTTGAGGAAATACTCTACCGCTTTCACGTCGTGGTTAGTGGTGCGCTCGATGGTTTTGATACGCTGCGCATCTTCTACGCTGAAATCAGCAACGATTTTATCAAGGAAACCGATTGCGTCAGCAGCAAAAGCAGGAACTTCCTTGATCGCTGCGTGCGCGGCTAGTTTTTGCAGCCAGCGTACTTCTACCTGAACACGGAACTTCAGCAAACCGAATTCGCTGAAGATACCGCGCAGCGCGCTGACTTTATCGCCGTAGCGTCCATCGACAGGGGAAACGGCGGTCAGTGAGGATAATTCCATAGATCATAACTCCGGGGTTAAATGAGCAAGAATTTGTTTTGCCTGGTTAACCAGACGATTACGAGAAAACATGAGCTGCAGACGTCCACCGCCAACCTGGTTCCACAGCACCGCCGCGCGGATGCCGGCCAGCAGCGAGGCGCGAACCTTCGCCTGCACCTGCGGGCTTTGCAGCACGGCGGGAGAACCGGTGACCTGGATGCGCGGTCCCAGCGGGCTGATAACGTCTACGTAGATGCCCGCCATGGCGCTGAGCAGGGTTTCAGACTGCAGATCGAAATGTTCCAGCTGGCGGTGCAGGCCGGCGATGCGGTTGCCAAGGGTATCCATGGCGCCTTTACCTGCCGCAAGCTTACGTTCAAGCACCATCATGCTTAAGGTGTAGCGGGTCAGTTCGGCGTTCAGCCCCTGACGGCTGCCGGTGTTGAGGACGCCGAGCAGGGTTTCAAGCCCGAGGCGAAGATTGGCTTCACTGCCACCGAACACCGCCAGCGTTGAATCCGGGTTGAGGTCGATGATGCTGTTCAGCGAGACGTGCAGGGCGTCGCTATCGCAATGCCCCTGGTGCGCCAGCTGCTGAACCAGACGGGCTGCCTGGCAAACGCCAGCCAGCGCCAGCGTGATGTCATAGTAATTCTTCGCCACACGTGCTCCTTGTAAGCCGCCGGTAGCGGATTCAGCTATCGGCGGTAAAAACTGTCTGTCAGGCCTGCAGCGGCAGGCGCTGTTCGATAACGCCGCCGCCGAGGCACACTTCACCGCTGTAGAAGACCGCCGACTGGCCCGGCGTCACCGCCGCAACCGGCTCATCAAAGATGACTTCGATGCGCTCGTCGTCCAGCGCCTTCACGGTGCAGGGGATATCGGTCTGGCGGTAGCGGGTTTTCACCGTACAGCGCAGGGTGCCTTGCACCGGCTCGCGATCGACCCAGTGCAGCTGCTGGGCAATCAGCCCCACCGACATCAGGCGCGGGTGATCGTGGCCCTGAGCGACCACCAGAATATTATTCTCGACGTCTTTATCGACGACGTACCACGGATCTTCGCTGCCCTCTTTGGTGCCGCCGATGCCGAGGCCCTTACGCTGACCGAGGGTATGGTACATCAGCCCCTGATGCTCGCCGATCTCCTCGCCGTCCACGGTGAGGATTTTACCCGGCTGGGCGGGCAGGTAGCGGCCAAGGAATTCGCGGAACTTGCGTTCGCCGATAAAGCAGATGCCGGTAGAGTCTTTTTTCTTCGCGGTGATGAGGTCCAGCTCTTCGGCGATTTTACGTACCTGCGGCTTTTCCAGCTCGCCGACCGGGAACAGGCTCTGGGCGATCTGTTCGTGGCCGAGGGTGTAGAGGAAGTAGCTCTGGTCTTTGTTACCGTCGAGCCCGCGCAGCAGCTGGCTTTTGCCGTTAACGTCGGCGCGGCGCACGTAGTGGCCGGTGGCGATATAGTCGGCGCCAAGATCTTCTGCCGCGAACTCGAGGAAGGCTTTAAATTTGATCTCTTTGTTGCACAGAATATCCGGGTTTGGCGTGCGTCCGGCTTTATATTCAGCCAGGAACAGTTCGAACACGTTGTCCCAGTATTCGGCGGCAAAGTTGACGGTGTGAAGCTCAATGCCGAGCTTATCGCAGACGGCCTGAGCGTCAGCGAGATCGGCGGCGGCTGTGCAGTATTCCTCACCATCGTCTTCTTCCCAGTTCTTCATGAACAGGCCTTCGACCTTGTAGCCTTGCTGGATCAGCAGCCAGGCGGAAACCGAGGAGTCGACGCCGCCGGACATGCCGACGATCACTTTTTTTGGATTTTCTGACATTGGAATACTCACCACATTGAACTTCAAGGCGGCATATTCTAGCACGCAGTCGCGGCTCAGGCACCCCCTCAAGGGGGCATACTTTGCGTGCCGCTGCGCTGACTGGCCTTATCTCTGCGGGGATAGCGCGCAAGCGCGCCAAAAGTGCCGCCGCGTCCCGTCAGCGCTGGCTCCGGTTTTACGTGTTAAAACGGCCAGTTAAAGGCGCCGATCAGCGACAGCGGGTGGCGCGGATCGTCCTGATAGCTGCGGATACTTTCTGCCACCAGCTGAGAGCGCAGGTTGGGCGCGTGGAGTATCTCCTCGGCGCTTAGCCACAGGCAGCGGTCGATATCGCTGTCGTGCGGTTCGGTAGCGCAGGGCTCGTCAAGCTCGATGGCGAACAGAAAGCGCAGAAACGGCGTGCGGTCCGGCGCGATCCACTGATGCATGCGGATAAAGTGCTGGGGAGTGGCGCGGATCCCGGTCTCTTCCCACAGCTCGCGTTCGGCCGCCTGCACCAGGGTTTCATCCGCCTCGAGATGACCGGCCGGCTGGTTCCACAGCGCTTTGCCGTTGATGGTCTCTTCTACCACTAAAAATTTATCTTTAGCGTGTACAATGCAGGCTACGGTGACGTGCGGTTTAAACATATTCCACTCCTGGGATGATTATTCGACCTGACGCCACTGGCCGTTGTCCAGACCGTCGAGAGTATAGCCGCCCATCGCGTAGCGAATCAGGCGCAGCGTGGGGTAGCCCACGTGCGCGGTCATGCGGCGTACCTGACGGTTGCGGCCTTCATAGAGGGTGATTTGCAGCCAGCTGGTGGGGATCGCCTTGCGTTCACGGATGGGAGGATTGCGCGGCCACAGCCATTCGGGCTGCGCGACGCGCTCAATTTCGGCGGGCAGGGTGGGGCCGTCGTTGAGCGTAATGCCGTTGCGCAGCGCCTCCAGCGCTTCTGGCGTCGGTTCGCCTTCCACCTGGACGTAGTAAATTTTACCGGTGCGCTTGCCCGGCTGGGTGAGCCGCGCCTGGAGCGCGCCGTCGTTAGTTAACACCAGCAGCCCTTCGCTATCGCGGTCAAGACGGCCCGCCGCGTAGACGCCGGCGTGCGGAATAAAATCTTTTAGCGTGCTGCGTCCGGCTTCGTCGGTAAACTGCGGCAATACATCATAGGGTTTATTGAACAAGATCACGCTGGTTGGTTGGCGTTCTTTACGTTGTCTGGTGACTTGTTGTGAGCTGAATCGCTCAACGCGATGTTTTCTAAATGAAGTTTTCTGCATGGTATTTTCAGGCCCCGTCAATTGCCGCATTATAGCCTAATTACGAATGCCTTTCATGGATGCAAACATTCAGGTAGTATTGACATGCTCATCACAATTTTTTAACAAAAATATTGCTCAAACTGATTCGCGCTACTAGAAGGCGGCACGGACGCGAATCTCCGGTTAGCGGGATCACCCGGTAGCGGAGTGGGCGGATAAAGCCAACGCTCGGTTAGTGTGAAAAGGAAGAGCAGAACCAGAAGCGCTCGAAGGAGAGGTTAATGGAAAGCAAAGTAGTAGTTCCGGCGGAAGGTCAAAAAATCACCCTGAAAGATGGCAAACTGAACGTCCCTAATAACCCGATTATCCCGTTTATCGAGGGTGATGGTATCGGTGTTGATGTGACCCCAGCGATGCTGAAAGTGGTGGATGCCGCCGTTGAGAAAGCCTATAAAGGCGAGCGTAAAATTTCCTGGATGGAAGTTTACACCGGCGAAAAATCGACCCAGGTTTATGGCCAGGACGTCTGGCTGCCTGCCGAAACTCTTGATCTGATTCGTGACTATCGTGTTGCTATCAAAGGCCCTCTGACGACGCCAGTTGGCGGCGGTATTCGTTCTCTGAACGTTGCCCTGCGCCAGGAGCTGGACCTGTACGTCTGCCTGCGCCCGGTACGCTACTACCAGGGTACGCCAAGCCCGGTTAAACATCCTGAACTGACCGATATGGTTATCTTCCGTGAAAACTCAGAAGATATCTATGCGGGCATCGAATGGAAAGCAGACTCCGCTGAAGCCGAAAAAGTTATCAAATTCCTGCGTGATGAGATGGGCGTGAAGAAAATTCGCTTCCCGGAACATTGCGGCATCGGCATCAAGCCGTGCTCCGAAGAAGGCACCAAACGCCTGGTTCGCGCTGCTATCGAATATGCCATTACCAACGACCGTGATTCGCTGACGCTGGTACACAAAGGCAACATCATGAAGTTCACCGAAGGCGCCTTTAAAGACTGGGGCTACGAGCTGATTCGCGAAGAATTCGGCGGTGAACTGATTGACGGCGGCCCGTGGCAGAAGGTTAAAAACCCGAACACCGGTAAAGAGATCATCATCAAAGACGTTATCGCTGACGCCTTCCTGCAGCAGATCCTGCTGCGTCCGGCCGAGTATGACGTTATTGCCTGTATGAACCTGAACGGCGACTACATCTCTGACGCCCTGGCGGCGCAGGTTGGCGGTATCGGTATTGCACCGGGCGCGAACATCGGTGACGAGTGTGCGCTGTTTGAAGCGACCCACGGTACTGCACCGAAATACGCCGGCCAGGACAAAGTGAACCCAGGTTCCATTATCCTCTCCGCTGAGATGATGCTGCGCCACCTGCAGTGGTTCGAAGCCGCAGACCTGATCGTTAAAGGCACCGAAGGCGCAATCGCCGCTAAGACCGTGACCTATGACTTTGAACGTCTGATGGAAGGCGCTAAACTGCTGAAATGTAGCGAGTTTGGCGACGCGATTATCGCGAACATGTAATCCAGTCTCTGGGTTAGACAAAAACGGGAGCCATTGAGCTCCCGTTTTTATTATCATCCAAAGCTTTCCCCAAAATCTTCCCCAAAACTATTCCCCAAAACCGACGAAAAATCATACCGATTTATTTCCTACAACGACCTATTCTTGGACTCGGTCATCGTTGTAGTTATCCGCCATTTCTTAGATTTATGGCCTAACAGTTTTGAGTATCCAAACCCTGTTCACGATATAAACGTTCAGAAAGAGACCTCTGCTCATGAAAGGTGGGCGCAGTTCCGTCATCCCGGATATCTGAGAGCTTCATATTGCATATGTCACCAATGCGTTGGCAGGTCAACTGCACCGTCTCAAAATACGTCTACACAACGCTCGCCGACCTTGTTAAGGGCATTTATCAGTCCGGCCCTCAGCTCAGCTAATGCCTTTGCTTTCTCTTCAAGCTGTTCGAGCTTGCGGTGCAGACAGGCCTGCTTTTGCGCAACGGTAAATTGGTCTTCTATCCAGACAGCTAAGACATCAGAAATCTCTGCCAGAGTAAACCCCAGCATTTTGGCATGTTTGATCATTTTTAAACGTTGCAAATCCACCGCGGAATAGACTTTATAGTTGTTGCTGCCATTAGGTTGAGGAATTTTCTCCAGCAATCCCAGCCTTTCATAGTAACGTACCGTATCCTTAGATAACCCCGCTTTTACACACAGCTCACCGATTCTCATATTGCCGCCCTTACCTCGTATAAAATCACTCTTGACCGTTGACCTAAGTGCACGGTTTATCTTGTTGTGCGCATATTGGCAAACAGGAAACATAGTATGAATTCTTTTGATTATACAGGGAAAACAGCGCTGGTTACGGGGGCATCCTCAGGAATAGGGAGGGTCTTCGCTCAACAGCTGGCTGCTCGCGGTGTGGCACTGATCTTAACGGCTCGCTCAGAGCTAAAACTGCAGGTTCTCGCGGCCGAGTTAGAAAGGGATCATGGTGTATCAGTGACTATCATTGTGCAGGACTTAATGGCATCTGATGCCATTCCGCACATTGCGGCACGACTTGATGCATTACGGCTTTATCCCGACATTCTTATTAATAACGCCGGTTTTGCGACATATGGGCCGTTCGAAACGCTATCTCTTGAGCGACAACGTGAAGAAATAAAAGTTAACTGCCTGGCGCCCGTCGAACTCACTCACGCTATGCTGCCCAGAATGCTGCTAAGCGGTTCCGGTGTGATTATTAACGTCGCCTCTACAGCCGCTATGCAACCGGATCCTTATATGGCGGTTTATGGTGCCACGAAATCATTTTTGCTTTCATTTTCGAATGCGCTTTGGGCGGAATATCGCGCGCGCGGCATCCGCGTATTGGCGCTTTGCCCCGGCGCAACGGATACGGCCTTTTTTGATGTGGTCAATGCGCAGGAGGCTTCAGTGGGTAAACGAATGTCGGCTGAAAGCGTGGTAAAACAGGCGCTATACGCCGTTGATACTAACCGTAGTTATCTGATTACTGGTTGCAAAAACTGGTTGCTCGGCCAGTTACAACGTTTCGTTACGCGCCAGCGCCTCTTGCTCATTGCAGAAAAAGTCTTACGCCCAAAGCCAGCGCGAGATTAATCGCAACTGGGTCTGGACATCAATGTGTGCAAGCCCCAAACCTTTATGAACTTCCATCGAACATAAGGGGGAGACGGCAATGACCGGGCGCTGCGACAGGTAAACAACGGAAATATCGCGCACATGGCGTAAAGGTTAACCGGCAACCGCTTATCTGTCTTAATCATCAAGGGCAGGGTCCGAATATTCGACCTCAGCAAGCACATGCTCAGGTCGAATTGCAAAGCGGGTCTGGAGAGAGTCTTCAGCGAGTTACTGCATGACGCCGGTCCAGCCGTGATAGCCCATATAAATCCCCACCAGAGCAATCAACACGCAGGAAAAATAGGGAGCACGTCGCGCCAGCGTATCAAGACCACTCCAGCGTTTTGTCGCCTGCCGCACGCTGTATGCCGCAGCAGCACCGACCGTGACCAGGGTGATCGCCAGACCGACGCTGAAGCATAAAACCAGCGCCGCACCGAGCGAAAATTCTTTCACCTGGATGCAAAGCAGAAGCACGGTGATGGCCGCCGGGCACGGGATCAGTCCGCCCGTCAGACCAAAGAGGATTATCTGACCCGTGGTCACATTCCGGTTGGCAAAACGTTTTGCAATGTCGTTGGCGTGCGCTTTTTCATGCGCATCCTGGTACTCCTGTGATGATGCATCCACTCCTGCCAGCACCGAACGATCGTGATGGTGCTCATGGAATGTCAGGTCGTAGTCATGAACATGGCCGCGATGGCCCAGCGTCAGACGAACATCAAAGCTGTGCGGTTCAGGGATAGTCTTTGTGGACTCCATGAAACCGTCCATGTCGACAAAATCGAAAACCTGCGAGGAAGTGCCTTGCCCCCGGTTTGTCTCCAGTGACACATCCCGCGTTTGCCAGCTGCGTCCGCTCAGGGTGCGCAAACGCCAGCGCGCTAACTGTCCTTCTGCAAAAATAGAGAGTTCAACTCGACCGTGGCCGGTATCAATAATCCGCGTTTCGGCATGATGATGATGGCCGTGCGCATGCTCTTCTTCCTGCTCCCGTTGCCACAGGCGCTCTCCGTGCCAGGTGCGCCAGAACATCCAGGCCGCAGTGCCCAGAATGATGACGGCAGAAATGAGCTGAAACCAGGGTTCAGCCGATTCAGCGGTGAATTTGCGGCTTATATACATGCCGCCTGCCGCAATCATCCAGACTATTACCGTATGCGAAAGCGTGGCGGCGAGGCCCAGCATAACGGCCTGCTTCACCGTTCCGCGGATAGCGATGATAAAAGCCGCCATCATCGTTTTTGAGTGACCGGGTTCCAGGCCGTGCATGGCACCGAGAAGGATCGCGCTGGGGATGAAGATCCATGCATTGCCCTGCTGCAAAAGCGTTGTGAATTCAAACATGAGGATGATCGACATAGTAGAATACGTGACGGGAATTCTACTCCCCCCCAGTACCAAATACTACCCCCCAGTAGAACGACAATGATATAATCTCTAATAATTTACAGCTTTTAAGAGGGCAGCATGTCACACACTATTCGTGATAAACAGAAACTTAAGGCCCGGGCCAGTAAAATCCAGGGACAGGTCATTGCGCTAAAAAAAATGCTCGATGAACCTCATGAATGCGCTGCCGTACTACAGCAAATTGCCGCCATTCGTGGAGCAGTCAATGGCTTGATGCGTGAGGTTATTAAAGGCCATCTGAGCGAACACATTGTTCATGAAGAGAGTGAAGCAAAACGTGAGGGTGATTTAGACGTAGTGCTGAAAGTTTTAGACTCTTATATTAAATAAATCAATTACCTGACACTCACCTGCGTTGTAGATTAATCAGGCAGCCTGGTCGATAAACTGAAGCGGTCAGCGTATGGGTGACTGTTGCACCTTAAATCACCCTCCGGCGCCATCGAAGCCACTCCATGCAATATGTTGAAATCAGCAATCGGGTAGCCATTTTGGCGCTTGAAACCAGGCACTCATAATTTCGCACGATCCTCTCTGTAACCCGACCCGGAATTCCTCTTCAGTTAGTACTTAATTCAAAATTAATACTGATCGTTATATCCAGAATCGTGAACGGTTATTCGAGCGGGCGGCCCTCGGCGTCAACGTCTGATTGTGACTGGAGCACATTGGTCAGGGCAGGGCCACAGCATAAGATTTAACTCATTCATATGCTGGGTATTACGGCGCAATCGGGCGGCCTACGTCGAGCGTTGAGGAGGGGCAAGTATTGGCGAAATAATGGCGCTCAATGTAAAGCTTTGTATGATCTTCTGCACGGTTTCTCCTCAATTTTCGCTCATTAACTGCAGCTCTTTTTGGCATAACGGCGGAGAGGAACCAAAAGCCAGATAATTGCGGTGCGTTATTACTGTTTTCATTACTATGATTTATAAGAATATTAATGAGTGTTTGGTGGTTGAGTATTTTCCAATATCTATTTCTTTGTTCCTCTATCGATGGCCTTACGTTTATTTACATATAAACCGCAAAGCCATCAAATAATGTAGAAAAAAAGGAGGATCTATTTCGGCGTGTGTACAATGAGAATCACTCTCATTATCATAAGCATTTACTTACAAATATTAACTCTTCTGGGGATTATTTAAGTGAATGTAACTTTAGATAAAAAGCGCCCAATTGCGCTGTTTTTGGCCGGCTTGCTCAGCTCACCCGTTTTTGCACAAGAAGCCACGGAGAAATTGGCTGACGACGAAACGATGCTCGTCACCGCCGAACAGGTGCTCAAACAGCAGCCCGGTGTGTCAATTATCACCGAAGAAGATATTCAAAAAAGCCCTCCTGTTAACGATCTTGCCGACATCATCCGCAAAATGCCGGGTGTGAACCTGACCGGCAATGGCGCCAGCGGCAGCCGCGGTAACAATCGGCAAATCGACATCCGCGGCATGGGCCCGGAAAACACCCTGGTGCTGATTGACGGCGTGCCGGTGAGCTCTCGTAACTCCGTGCGCTACAGCTGGCGCGGCGAACGCGACTCTCGCGGCGATACCAACTGGGTGCCGGCAGAAATGGTGGAACGTATTGAGGTGATTCGCGGCCCGGCAGCGGCCCGCTATGGTTCTGGCGCTGCGGGCGGCGTGGTCAATATTATTACTAAACGCCCCACCAATGACTGGCATGGCTCGCTCTCCCTCTTCACCAATCAGCCGGAAAGCAGCAAAGAAGGTGACACCCGACGCGCTAACTTCAACCTCAGCGGCCCGCTGGCGGGTGACGCGCTAACGATGCGTCTGTATGGCAATATCAACCGCACCGATGCCGATGCCTATGACATCAATACCGCACAAAACGGTTCCTATGCAGCGGGTCGCGAAGGCGTGCGTAATAAAGATATCAGCGGCGTGCTCTCCTGGAAAATCACCCCGGCCCAGATCGTTGATTTCTCCTATGGCTATAGCCGTCAGGGCAATATCTACGCGGGTGATACGCAAAACAGCAACAGTAATAGCAGCGCTGGTGGCTTAGTAGAGTCGCTCTATGGCGATGAAACCAACCGCTTATACCGGCAAAACTATGGCATCACTCACAACGGTATTTGGGATTGGGGGACGTCCAGGCTTAACTTTAACTATGAAAAGACCAATAACACCCGTTTAAAAGAGGGCACCGGCGGCAGTACGGAAGGGATGATCAACAGCGATGTCTACTCAACCAGCCGGCTGGAAAGCTATCGGGCGGGCGGGGAGGTCAGCTTCCCGCTGCAGCTGCTGGTCGATCAAACGGTGACCCTCGGCGCGGAGTGGAACCGCGATGAGCTCAACGATCCCGCCTCCATGCAGTCGTCGAGTACTAACCTCTATTTACCGGGTAGCTCAGGCGATCCGTCCCAGCGCAGCAGTGAAAACTCGGCCACGATTAGCTCACTCTATTTCGAGGATAATATTGCCGCGACCGACAGCACCGAGGTGATTCCGGGGCTGCGCTTTGACTATCACGATAATTTCGGCGCTAACTGGAGCCCAGGCCTGAATATTTCGCAGGGGCTGGGGGAATATTTCACCATGAAAGCCGGTATCGCCCGCGCGTTCAAAGCGCCTAATCTTTATCAGTCAACGCCGGGCTACCTGCTTTCTACGCGCGGTAACGGCTGCCCGATTGGCCTCAGTCAATGCTATTTACTGGGTAACGACAATCTCGACCCTGAAATTAGCGTGAACAAAGAGGTGGGTCTGGAATTCAGTCATGCGGGCTATGCCGCGGGTATTACCTACTTCCGCAATGACTACAAAAATAAAATCGTCTCCGGCACTTCGGCCATTTACAGCAACGGCGCCTATAACGTGCTGCAGTGGGAGAATGGCGGTAAAGCTATCGTTGAAGGGCTGGAAGGCAACCTGACCATTCCTCTGATTGCCGATACGCTGGAGTGGCGCTCTAACGCCACCTACATGTTCCGTTCTGAAAGCAAGAAGACCGGCAATCCGCTGTCGGTGATCCCGGAATTTACCATCAACTCCCAGCTGGAATGGCAGGCCACTGAAGATCTGAGCGCGAACGTTAACTGGACGCAATATGGTCGGCAGAAACCGCGCCAGTATGCGGAAACGTCCCTTGAAAACAATAACGGCCTTTCACAACGTGAAATTAGTCCTTATTCCATCGTTGGCCTGAACGTTAACTACGATATTACCAGGAATCTGCGCGCCAATGCGGGTATCAACAACCTGTTTGATAAGCAGATCTACCGTGAGAACGCGGGGGCTTCAACCTATAACGAACCGGGTCGCGCTTATTACGCCGGCGTAACCATGTCGTTTTAATCAACGGGGCGGTCTTCAGGCCGCCCTCATTGTTTTTATCGCTGCCGGCTCAATCAGGGCGCGGATCGGAAGAGGGGGAGGAACCGTCCGTCGCTTCCGGGTTTATCTCCTCGCCATGCGTGCTGATCAACTGCGTCAGCGCGATTTGCTCCTGGAATTTGGTCAACAGAAGCTCAGCGTCCGTTTTCAGAACCTCTTCGGACGATTCAAGAACGGAATTTATCGCCTTAGAAACGCTGCCTACCAGTTCTGATACGCCGCCTTCCTTGCCGATGGCCAGCATTAAGGCGCTGATAAGTAATGACTGTGCTTCAACCTGAGCAGCAAGCTGTTTGCTTTCTGCGTCCATAGAAGAGATTTTCGCGATTATGCTGAGAATGACATTGTTCATGATACTCCTCAAATCAATAAGATAAACGGGGTTGCCGATGGCTATCTTCGTTGTTGGTGCGGCGAAATACCCATAGCACATAAATATGCCAGAAAAAATATCTTCAGTGTTAGCAGGGCTGCGATCTTGTCGCCATGTTGTCACAACACGGGCCGTTTTCCCGATGCGGATATCCTCAACCAGCGTTCACCGTCGGGCGTTCGCCGGGGTCGGTACGCGAGCATGCGTCATCTGAAAAAAGAGAATCAAGCAAGGGAGCGAGTGTTTATATTAAGATGGTGCGGCTGTTATTTGTCCACATGCCTTAATAATGCCTATTTTGTTTAATTTTAAATAATTTCAGCGCTGCTGTGATGTGTAAAAATAAACTTTATCAATGCTGTTGTTCTGACCTGAAAATAACAATAAGATATTTTTTGTTAATAAGTTTCAACAACGTCCGGCGCTGATAATATCAGGCCAACTTAATAGAGATAATACGATGAAAAAAATCATTCTGGCCCTGGCCTTCGCTACCGTCGCGCTTCCTGCCTTTGCTAATCATCCCGTCGCCCGCACCACCATTGTGGCTAAGTCCGACCACCCCGTTGCCGCCGCTGCCGTCACCGGCGATAACACCAAACATCCTGTCGCCACCGCCGATGCGCTGAGCTGCAATGACGGGCACTGCATTAAAGACAATAGCGTCCGCCGTTAATTCCGCAGATTGCTGAACCTATTTTGAGCCGAGCGCTGAGCGAGCAAAGGGGCGGAATTTCCCGCCCCAAATGCGGAGGTTAAAATATCGCCGTGAACGCACGTTCATTCACCTGCGCGGTCAGGAAGCCGCGGTTTTACGCTCGGCGAAATAGTGCGCCGGGGTGCTGCCCATCATTTTTCTGAACATGGTGATGAAGGCATTCACGGACTCATAGCCCAATTGAGCCGCGACGTTCTGCACGGAGGTGCCGCTGGCCAGCTCCCGTAGCGCAATAATCAGGTGCAGCTGCTGGCGCCAGCGCCCGAAGGTTAAGCCCGTCTCGCGCTGCATCAGCCGCGCCAGCGAGCGCTCGCTGAGCGCCAGCCTCTTCGCCCACTCCTGCAGCGTGCTGCGATCCTCCGGATGGCTCACCAGCGCATCGGCCATGGCGCGTATTTTGGCATTCGCCGAGACCGGCAGGCTGAAGTTCTGCTGCGGCATGGCGGTCAGCTCATCGAGCGTTACTCGGGTCAGCCTGGCGGCGTGGCTGTCTGCCGAATAGCCGACCTCCTCGCGGGTTAAGCGCTCGACCAGCTCTTTGATCAGCCCGGATACCGCCAGGGTACAGCAGCGTTCCGGCAGCGCCGCGGCGCCGGGCTCAATGAATAAATAGTTGAGATGCGCGTTCCAGGTGGCTTTAGCGCTATGAGGGACGCCGCCGGGGATCCACACGGCACAGTCGGGTGGGACGATCCACAGGTTGTTCTCCGCGCGGCAGATAACGGCGCCGTAAAGCGCGATAATCAGCTGCCCCTTACGGTGGGTGTGGACCGGCACTTCCGCGGCGTAATCAACGAAATCAAGCTGCCGGGCGACCGCCGGCGATCCTGCGGCGTCCGGGTCAAAGAATGTGGTGGCGTATTGGGACGGCATCGTATTGGCAGTATTTAGGTATTTTTTGACAGAATATAGTATTTAATGAGATGCGCAACCCGGTAATAATTGCCGGCATGAGCCAAATAAACGATTGTCCCTCCCGCCTGCTGCGGGCTAAAAGCGTGGTCTTCCGTCGTGCGGGGGGGCTACTCTCCTCGCCCGGCCTCCTGAGCGATGCCGGCGCTCTGCTCTATTCCGCGAGAAGTTTTGCGGCCGCGATGCTGGCATATTACCTCGCTTTATCCATCGGCCTGGAAAGGCCCTCCTGGGCCATTATTACCGTCTACATTGTGTCGCAAACGTCGGTGGGAGCGTCGCTGAGCCGGTGCGTCTATCGCCTGATCGGCACGATAGCCGGCGCCGGGGCGACCGTGCTGATCGTGCCGGCCTTTGTTAATATGCCGCTGGTCTGCAGCGCGGTGCTCGCCGGCTGGATCACCTTCTGTCTTTACCTGTCGCTGCTTGAGCGCACGCCCCGCGCCTATGCGTATGTATTAGCCGGTTACACCGCCAGCCTGATCGGCTTTCCCGCGGTGCTCGATCCCGGCACCATTTTTGATGTCGCCATCACCCGGGTGCAGGAAATTACCATCGGCATCTTCTGTGCAGCGCTGGTCCACAGGTACGTTTTGCCAAAGCGGCTATCCGGACTGTTTAACAGCAAGGTTGCGGATACGCTGCGCGCCGTGCGCCAGACCCTCGCCCACGCGCTAACGGGTAAACCCGATGAGGCCGCGGGTAGCCTGCAGCTGGCGCTGGCGCTGCAGTTCCTGCAGGGCGTCAATCACCATCTCCCCTATGACTTTGCGATCCCGGGGTTTGCCCGCAACGGCAGAAAAGCGATCCATGACCGGCTGGCGCAGCTGCTGGTGGTCAGCTGCGAATTACGCGATCGCCTGCAGATGAACGGCGCCATTCCGGGCGATCTGCAGCGGCTGCTGGAGGAGGTCAAAACATGGCTGGCCTGCGAGGAGGCGGGGCAGCGGAAAATAGCGGGAGACGCGCTGGCAGAACGCAGCGCACGCCTCACGGCGCGGCTCGCGGCCGATGCGCAGACGTTTGCCCGACACCAGCAGGTGAGCCTGGCTCGTCACCTTCAGCAGGCAATCATCCTGCTGCAGCAGTGCGAGCGACTCGCTGACGCCATCCGCCATGCGCAGCCCGCGCAAATAGCGGCCGAAGGAAGGGCGGTAAAAGGCTACGTTTTCCACCGCGACGGCCTGTCGGCTGCGCGCACCGCGCTGGGCGCTTTCACGATAATAGCGAGCGGCTGCGCGGTATGGATTTACTCTGCCTGGCCCGATGGCGGCACGGCGGTTTCCATTCTCGGAGTCTGCTGCACGCTGTTTGGCAGTTTCGATACTCCGGCGCCCCATATCGTTAAGTATATCGTCGGCTCGGCCTATGGCGTGGCGGCCAGCCTGCTCTACAGCTTCGTGCTTCTCCCCCAGATTACCGATTTCAGCGTGCTGGTTGCGGCGCTGGCCCCTGTCTATTTGCTCGCCGGCTCGCTGCAGGCGCGGCCGCCCACCACGTTTATGGCCATGGGGATTACGCTGACGCTGCCCATTTTATGCGAGCTGGGCCCTCACTATAGCGGCGACTTCGCGGTGGCGATCAACACGGCCATCGCCCTGTTTGCCGCCACCGGTTTTGCCGTGGCGAGCATGGGCGTGCTGCAAACGGTGCAGGCAGACTCCGCCATCAATCGCCTGCTGCGCATTTGCCGCCGCGACGTCAGGCGCAGCCTGAAGGGGACGTTTGCGCCGGATGAGGCGCAGTGGACGAATCTGATGATTGACCGCACGGCGCTCCTGCTGCCGCGCCTGCCGCGAAGCCGGCAATCGTCGGGGCAGGCGCTCAACCACATGCTGCACCATCTGCGCGTGGGGCTCTGCGTGATGCGGTTACGCCGCCTGCGTCTTCAGATGGGGAGCGAGGCGGCGAAAGAGATTAACGCGCTATTTTCCCGGCTGGCCCGTGGGGAAGAGGCCGCCGTCTTACGCCAGCGGATCCTGGCTATAGCGGACCGCTATGCGCCGGCGACGGATGGCCTATCGTGTCGGCTGACGGACGAGCTTGTCGATCTGCACTGTGCCTTAAGTGAACAAAACAGGAAGTCATCCGATGATGAGTGACGTTAATTTTGGCGGAGTCTTCGTTCCCGGTCTGCTGGTGGTCGCGCTGGTGACCCTGCTGTGCACGCTGCTGCTGGTGGCGCTTTTCGCCTTCAGCAGGCTATACCGCAGTTTGCCCTGTCGTCCGCTGATTGGGCTCTCGACCTATATTTTCACCTTTTTCCTGCTGCTGCAGGGACTGAACGCGCTGGGGTTATTAGCATGAAGTCATTTCTGTCTCTCCTGAGCCGCTACGCGCTGACGCTTATTGCGGTCGCGGCGGCATCCATTCTGGCTTTCATGATGTGGAAGCATTATGCCCAGAGACCCTGGACCCGGGATGGCCGGGTTCGCGCGGATGTGGTGCGGATTGCGCCGGATGTTTCCGGGCCGGTGAACGGCGTGGCGGTGAGGGATAATCAGTGGGTCAATCGGGGCGATGTGCTCTATACCATCGATCCGCACTGGCTGAAGCTGGCGGTAGCCAGCGCCGAGGCCGAAGTTGAAGCCAGGCGCCATGAGATGTCCATGCGCCAGGATGCCGCCCGCAGGCGCGCGCAGCTCAGCAGCGTGATTTCGAAGGAGGATTTACAGCAAACGGGCAGCGCGGCGAACGTCGCGGCGGCGAACTATCACGGCGCGCTGGCGGCGCTGGAGCTGGCGCAGCTCAACCTGGCCCATGCTACGGTTCGGGCGCCGGTCGCCGGCTACGTCACCCATCTCAGGCTGCGTCCCGGCGATTACGCCACCGCCGGAGTGACCACCGTTGCCGTTATCGATGCGCAGAGTTTCTGGGTAGTGGGCTATTTTGAGGAGACGAAGCTGCGCCATATTCGGGTGGGCAACAGCGCGCAGATCGCGCTGATGGGATTTGAAGCGACCATCGCCGGCCACGTTGAGAGTATCGGACACGGCATCGGCGACAGTAATGATGAAACCGGCGGGCTGGGTCTACCGGAGGTAAACCCGACCTTCAGCTGGGTGCGGCTTGCGCAGCGGGTGCCGGTACGTATCCATATAGACAGGCTACCGGCAGGGGTTGAGCTGGTCGCCGGGCTGTCGGCGAGTATCGCCATCACCCCGTAACGAGACTACCTGTTTGCGAGCTCGCGGCGAATAATCTCCGCGCCCGCGCTTAAGGCGTTGAGTTTACCCGTGGCTACCCGGCGAGAGAGGGGAGCCATGCCGCAGTTGGTCGAAGGGTAGAGCTTGTCGGCATCGACAAACTGCAGCGCTTTTCGCAGGGTAGCGGCGACTTCATCTGCCGTCTCGATGGTATTGGTTGCCACGTCGATGGCCCCGACCATCACTTTTTTACCGCGGATCAGTTCGAGCAGATCCATCGGCACGCGCGAGTTGTGGCACTCCAGCGAGATGATATCAATATTAGAGGTTTGCAGTTTGGGGAACGCTTCTTCGTATTGCCGCCACTCTGAGCCCAGGGTCTTTTTCCAGTCGGTGTTGGCCTTGATGCCGTATCCATAGCAGATATGTACCGCCGTTTCACATTTCAGCCCTTCGACGGCTCTCTCTAAAGCGGCGATCCCCCAGTCATTCACCTCGTCAAAAAAGACGTTAAAGGCGGGCTCATCAAACTGAATGATATCGACGCCGGCCGCCTCCAGCTCTTTTGCTTCCTGATTGAGAATTTTTGCGAATTCCCAGGCGAGTTTTTCGCGGCTTTTATAGTGGTTATCGTAAAGCGTATCGATCATCGTCATCGGCCCCGGCAGGGCCCATTTAATCGGCTGGCTGGTGAGCTGGCGCAAAAAGCGCGCATCTTCGACGAAAACGGGCTTTTGACGCGCCACGGCGCCAACAACCGTCGGAACGCTGGCGTCGTAGCGGTTACGTATTTTAACCACCTCGCGTTTCTCAAAATCAACGCCGCTGAGGTGCTCAATAAACGTGGTGACAAAGTGCTGACGGGTTTGTTCGCCGTCGCTGACGATATCGATCCCCGCACGAAGCTGATCATCCAGGGAGAGGCGCAGCGCATCCTGTTTGCCCTCGACGAGCTCCTCGTTGTGCAGTTTCCACGGCGACCACAGGGTCTCGGGCTGCGCAAGCCAGGAAGGTTTCGGTAAGCTGCCGGCGGTTGAAGTCGGTAATAACGTTTTCATAATGGATGACCTTTATTTTCTATTAATCAAAGAGGGCAGCTAGCAGACCATTGCGCAAGAATATTCTGGTATGGTTTGATGAAATGCTCTTCGGTAAATTTTCCCTGCTCAATAGCCAGCCGGCTACGCTCTTCCCGGTCATAAACGATTTTGGTCAATGAATGATCCTGGTGATTCAGGTTGGGCTGATAGTATTGCCCTGCCGCGGAGTTGGCGTTGTAAATCTCCGGGCGGTAAATTTTCTGGAATGTCTCCATGGTGCTGATGGTGGCGATCAGCTCAAGGTCGGTGTAATCGCTCAGCAAATCCCCGGTGAAATAAAAGGCCAAAGGCGCCGCGCTATTTTTAGGCATGAAATAGCGAACCGTTAAGCCCATTTTGCCGAAATACTCTTCGGTCAAAGACGATCCGTTTTGCTGGTATTCGATACCTAATACCGGATGCTGGTTGCCGGTTCGCTGGTAGGTATCCTTACTTGAAATACTTAAGCAGATGACCGGCGGTTTTTTAAAGTTCTCTTTATACTCGCTGGAGCTAACAAAGTTTTTAAATATATTGCCGTGCAGCACGCCGAAGTTGTCCGGGATGCTAAACTGCGCCTGGTTCTTATTGTGCTCTAACAGCACGACGCTAAAGTCATAATCTCGCACGTAGGATGAGAAATTATTCCCCGCAATACCGTCAAGGCGCTGCCGGGTCTTTTTATCAATAATATTGGGTTTTAAAATTTCGATCGCCGGGAAGGTTTCGCCATTGGCTTCGAGCTTCATTTCAACAGAAATAATTTCAAGTTCGACAGCATAGCGATCGCCTTTAGGGTTATCCCAATGCGCCAGCGTATTAAAACGATTGTCAATCATCACCAGCGTGTTGCGCAAATTCTGCTGCCGCTCTTTCCCGCGGGCTAAATTCGCGAAGTTGGTGGTAATACGCGTATTTTCAGAAGGGTTATAGTTTTCATCGAAAAGCGTGCTCTTAACCGTAAACGTAAAGTCTTTATTCATCGCGATCTGGTATCCCTGGTTCTAACATGAAAACTGAATTTGCGTGGTGATTTTCCAGCAGCGGCTGGTCTTTTCGTCCGCCGCTGTTCATGTTGTCAATAAGTTAATATTGTGTATTTATGCCAGAGGCGTTAGATGAGCGAAAGCGACTTAATTTCATTACAACATGAGCTATCTTCATGATCCGGGAAACAGCAGAATGCGTCAGCGTTGCGCACGGCCCTTGAGTGGAGGATTTCCCCCATCAACCGACGGGGGAAGGGCGCTGCGCGGAGGTTTTGGCGGGGATTAGCTTTTGCAGAAGCGCAGCCTGTTGCCAAAGGGATCGTGAACCTCGAGGGTTTTTCCCCACGCCTGGTGCACGATTTCCGGCCGCCCGTAGCCGTAATTCTTGTGCCTTAACTCATCCCTGAATAATTCAATGTTGCGCATCGGTATGAAAATTGTCGCTCCCGGGCTGGCATCGCCGTGATGTTCAGAGAGGTGAATCTGCAGGCCGTTTCGGCCGATCCCGAGATAAAGGGGGAGGTCTGGCGCGAAACGATGCTCAAATTCAACGCTGAAGGCGAGGAAATCGACGTAGAATTCGCGCGCTTTGCGCTCGTCAAACATGCGTAAAATGGGGATGCTTTTTTCAAATGAGACCGCAGCGGGCGCCGCCGGGGGATCTAACCTTGCCGCTGCCGTATTCCAGTCCTTATAGCCCAGCTGCTGCGCCACAATTTCAAGCGCGGAAGAGTGGGGGAGGGTGACGTTGCGCGACTCAAGGGAGTTGCGCAGTTTGGTTGCCATAAGCTTTGCCTGCTCGATCGAAAACATCATTTTCTCCTGTCGTCAGGGCGTTTTGGCGCTCGCATTACCAAACCCCGATCGTCACAAGATGTGAGCTAAGCAACGTGGGTCAATGACGTGCTTTCACCTTTTCCATCCGGAAGCGAGCGGCGGGCAGCACGGGCCAGGGATTAAAATATATAATGAGGGTCAATGACGCAAGCCCTGCGCCAGGCCGCTGCCCCTGAATGAAAAAAGCGCTAACAGCGGGCGTCGGTTTCTTCGTCCGACCGTCGCCGATCGCTGGCGTACCGCTTATCGCTGCCCGTAGGTTCTTAAGTGGCTTAAGGCGGATGAGCGCTTTTGCACGGGCGCGCCGTTTGGGAAACCCCTCGCAAACGGGGCAGGTGGCCTGGTATATCGGCTAAAATTACGGGTATAATCCCACGCATTATTCAACGGGTTCAGAAGCGGAAATGACAAAACTTACCTTACAAGAGCAGATGCTAAAAGCGGGTCTGGTGACCAGCAAGAAAATGGCTAAAGTCCAAAGAACGGCTAAAAAATCACGGGTTCAGGCGCGTGAGGCCAGAGAGGCGGTGGAAGAAAACAAAAAGACCCAGCTTGAGCGTGATAAGCAGCTGAGCGAACAGCAAAAGCAGGCCACCTTATCGAAAGAGTATAAAGCGCAGGTCAAGCAGTTGATTGAAATGAACCGAATCAGCGTCGCCAGAGGCAATATCGATTTTAACTTCACCGATAACAACTTAATTAAAAAAATCGTGGTCGATAAGCCAACCCACGCTCAGCTGATTAGCGGCCGTCTCGCCATCGCGCGCCTGATTGCTGAGGGCAGCGGCGAGAACGAATACGCGATTATCCCCGCCGTCGTCGCCGATAAAATTGCCCAGCGCGATGCCAACAGCATTGTCTTAAACAGCGCGCTGAGTCAGGAAGAGCAGGATGAAGACGATCCGTACGCCGACTTCAAAGTGCCTGATGATTTGATGTGGTAAATCTGCCTGTGCCGCCGCGTTCAGATGAAAAGTCCTGTCGGACTTTTCATTCACTCTGCGGTGCGGATAGCTTTTGCAAAACGCGGCCCTGGTCCCGGACGCTGCGCCATGTGCAGGCGGGGCTTTAGCCGCGGGCCCGTTCGCAGGTTCTCAGACTTTGAGCATTTTCACCGTGGCATCGACGTCTATCTCGTCTTCCGAGAAGATTAACGTCGTCCCCTGGAAGGTGGTGATCGCCAGCTTTTTCAGCGCGCGCATTTCACCCGGCTCGGCGGCTGCCTTCGGCCGAATGCTGCCCATCAGCGCCCCCACGGAGAGCACCGCATTTTCTTTATCAATGCGGATATCGGCAGGCACTTCTTCGCTGTAGACCAGGTAAGACTTGATCGACGTGAGCTTAATGCGCTCGCCGGCGATATAGATATATTTGCTTTCCGGGGCCACCTTCACCGCATAGGCTGACAGGCCCTTGTTATTGGTCGTGGGCTCAAAAGTCACCGCCGCATCTTTCTTAATCAGCTCCGGATTGGCGACCTTAATCACATGAAAATAACGGTTATCGCCGTTTTCATCTTTGATAAATCCAAAGCCTTTATCTTTAAACCAGGTTGTGATTGTTCCGTTCATCGCCATTACCGCCTACTTAATCGTTTATCTACTGAGTTTTTGCAGCGCGCAGTGTAAAACACAATCCCTGCGCAGACTACGTCTTTGCTTTAAGTCTGGATGATAAATTTCAGCTATGCGAATAGGCGGCGGCCGGCTAACGCTGAATGAGCCGTGGCCAGGCTCATTCAGCGCGGGTTAACCCGCGCAGGCATCGCTCAGGGAATGAGCTTCAGCTGGCGGAACTGGGTAAACAGCTGAAAGAACATCTGCTCGGTTTCACAGTAATCATGGAAGCCGGCGCGGCGTATTTTGCTGCCATCGGCAAACATGTCGTAGTCCCAGCTGAAAACGAAATCGACGAATTCCCAGCCCGTAATGGCGCCGATATTGCTCTCCCTGAGCTGATATTTGGCCGCCATTTTTTGCCAGATGGCCGCTTTATCCGCCATCACCTCCCGCAGCGACATCGGCAGAGGCGGGGCGACCGGCAGATCGAACCAGGCGGCAATACGCGGCCACATCTCCTGCCAGCGGAACAGATCGCCATTATTGACGTTGAACGCCTGGTTCTCAGCCGCCTCGCTGGTGGCCGCCCACCGCGTCGCCCTGGCCAGCAGGCCGGAATCGGTCATCTCAATCAAGCTGTGCCAGGCGCCCGGCCGGCCGGGGAAGCGCAGCGGAATATTGAGCTCCTTGCAGATAGCCGCATACACCGCCAGCGACAGGGCAAGGTTCATCGGATTACCGGTGGATAGCCCACCCACGACCGACGGGCGTAACGCCGTCCAGTGCCAGTTTGTTCCCGGCTGACGCGCTTCCAGCAGCATCTGCTGCGCCACGTTGAACTCCGGGGGCATATGCCCCGCATCGCTTTCGCGCGCCGGGGTCTTAAACGGGCCAAGATGCGCGCCATAGACCTTATAGCCCTGCATCAGGCTGACGTGCACAAGCCGGGGCGACTGCTCGGCGGCGCTGAGCACGTTATCCAGCATCGTGAGGTTCGGCTCCACCAGTCCGGCCCAGCTATCGGCATGCTGATAGGCGGCATAAAACAGATGGCTGACCGGCAAATCCGCCAGCGCCGCCATCGTCGCCTTGCGATCGTGCAGGTCCACCGCCAGGTAGCGAACGCCGGGACGCGAGGCGCCTCCCCGCCGCGACAGTCCGATGACCTGCCAGCCGGAGCGCTCCAGCTCATCGATAAGCTTGTTTCCGGCGACGCCGTTGGCGCCGGCAACCACGGCCAAACGCTGATGTTGTTGAGTCTTCATGCTAAGCACCTCTTTGCGAGTCGAAAGTGGAATTGCGGGTCAAAAGTGAAACCTGAGCATGATTCATTAGCGATGAAGGCAGAAGAGGGGCGTTTGTAATAAGATTAATAACAAAATCTTTGAAGTGAAGACGATGAACAAGCTCAAAGCGATGGAAGTTTTTATCCGGGTGGCTGAAACCGGCAATCTCTCGGCCGCGGCCCGCAGCCTCGGGCTGACCCAGCCGGCGGTCAGCCAGCAGGTGATGGCCCTCGAGCAGAGCCTCGGGGTGGCGTTACTGTTGCGCACCACCCGCTCGGTGACCCTGACCGAGCCGGGCGAGCGCTACTATCAGCAGATCCGTCCAATCCTCGATGCGCTGAGCGAAACGGAAGAGACGCTGCTTGAGCAGCAGCAGAAACTTAGCGGAACGCTGCGCGTGCAGGCGCCAACGGGGATTGGCCAGCATCTTCTGACGCCGATCGTTGTCGCCTTTCAGCAGCAGAATCCGCAGCTCAGCGTCGAGCTGACGCTGGAGGACCGGCTTGCCGATGTGGTGAGCGAGGGCGTCGATCTGGCCATCCGCCTGGGAGAGCCCGCAGGTCTCAGCCAGGTCGTCAGACGGCTGGCTAACGTTCAGCGCGTGCTGGTCGCCGCGCCGCACTATCTGCAGCAGGCGGGGATGCCGGCGCGGCTGTCAGAGCTGGCACAGCACCGGACGCTTCGCTACAGCGGCCTCGCCGCCGGAGACGAACTAACCCTGCAAGGCGCGGGCGGCAAAGAGAGCGTCCGCCTGAACCCTGTCTTTCGCGCCAACAATAGCTTCTCGCTCATTGCCGCGCTGGAGGCGGGGGCCGGGATTGGCGGCATACAGCAGCCGCTGGTGGCCAGGCAGCTGGCACAGGGAACGCTGGTCCAGGTGCTGCTGGAGTACCGCTGGCAGCCGCTCGCGCTGTATGCGCTCTATCCTACCCGACGCTTTATCCCGCTGAAGGCGCGGATGCTCACCGAGGCCATCATCAGCGGGATGAGCAACGTCAGCGGAATAGCCATGCACCCGTCCCTGGCCCCTCGCGAAAAATAGCGGGTTGAATTCAGTCGGTCTTTAGCATCCCGAAGCTGACGATCCGCGAGCGGCCGAGCTCTTTTGCCCGGTACAGCGCGGCATCGGCGGCGCGCAGCAGGCTGTCGCTTTGCGTATGCTGCGGGAAGCTGGCAATCCCGATAGAGACATCGATCTGACCCATTTCGCTCAGGCCGTAGCGCAGCGTCATGTTGCGAACGTTGTTGTAGATATCCTCGGCGCAGGCCAGGGCGGACTCTTCGTTGGTCCCGGCGAGCAGGACTAAAAACTCTTCCCCGCCGTAGCGGAAAGCCATGCCGATATCACGCACCGCGCGCTGAACGATGGTCGCCACGTTTTTAATCACCAGATCGCCCGCCTCGTGACCGTACCTGTCGTTGATCGCCTTGAAGTGGTCGATATCGATCATCAGGCAGCTCAGCGGCGTGCCGTTGCGCACCGCCAGGTTCATCTGGGTATGCAGGGCGTCTTCAAGGTGATGGCGATTGCGCAGCCCGGTTAGCGAGTCGAAAAGCGCCTTTTCCAGCAGCGCGCTGCGCAGGCGCTGGTTCGCCAGCGCCAGGCCCAGCGCTTCGGCCATCAGCTCAAGGTAGGCGCGCGAAGGGGCGGTGGCCGGCGTGACGTTTCTGAAGGAGAGCAGGCCGATGGCTTCTCCCTGGGCAATCAGCGGGACGCAAAGCGACCACTGGGCGCTTGACTCCGGCAGATGGTAGCAGGCGATATCCGGCTCGCCGTTGACCGGAGGATGGCTCAGCCCGCGGCGCACGGCCCAGCAGTCATCGGGATGAAAGAGCTCGGGCTCATCCGGCGGCGAGAGCCAGCTGGCGACGCTGCGCATCTGCCAGGGATCGAGATCGAGAATATAGAGCCGCCCGGGGATCTCCGGCGCGATGTTGGGCGCGAAAAGCTCGGCCACTTTAATCACATCCTCGAAAGACTCGCATCCCTGCAGGCGCTGGGTCATCCGCGCCAGCAGCTCGCGGATCGCCCAGTCAGCGTCGCGCTCCTGTTCCAGACGCTGGCGCGCCAGGCCGTTCTCGCGGAAAATGCGGATCGCCTGCGCCATATCGCCAATCTCATCAATCTGGGTGAAGTTAGGCGCCTCGACGGCGTAATCCTGCGAGGCGAGCCTTTGCACGACATCGCTCAGGCGTACAACCGGGTACAGCACCCGGCGCTGCAGAATAAAACCTAGCACAAACAGGAACATCAGTGCCGTCAGCCCGACCATCAGCTCGGAGAGGCTGCGCCAGGTGTGGGACTTCTCGGTGGCCTGCACAATAGCGCCGCTGGCCCGGCCATCCAGCAGCAGGCGGAAGTGGTCGATCTGCGTCTGAACCCGTTCGAGCTCGCGCTCATAGGCCTTGCCGTAGAGCAGGTCGATAGCCTCTCTCTCTTCGCCGCGGGCAACGCTAGCCAGCGCCGCCTGCTGTTCGTCCTGCAGCTCGTCGGCAATGCGTAAACCCTCGCGCAGCAGCGCCAGCTCCTGGGGCGTCGCGCCGCTATCTTTAAGCTTTCCTAGCCGGTGCTCAATAGCGATCGTCGCCTGAGCCTGCTGGCGATACTCCTCTAAAACGTCAGGGTTTTTATTGATGACATAGGTCCGCGCGAGGTCTGAAAGCTCCCAGGTGTCGGTTTCGACTTCTTCGGTAAGCTGGTCGAAAATCTGACGCTGCTGTACCGCCTGGCGTTCGGCAGTATCCGCGTTTGAGGCCATCAGCATCGCAATGCCTGAGGCGAGGGTCAGGGCGACGGTTATACCGTAGGCCCAGTTGGTCATGGTGGCGATTCTCACCGGTAATTTCCTTGCGTGCAGATGAATTTATAACGTTATTTTTTTATTATAGAACCCCGTCCTGTCCGCAGGCTGCCGGCAGGTTACGGCGGTGACCGATCGCGTTTTTTACCGATGATGTCGCGATGAAGCGTGTCGGCATGCTGGCATAAAACGGCAAAAACATTCGCGTCCAGCGCGCCATTTATAACATCGTTTTCAATCAGCCGTAATGCCTGCTGATAGCCCATCGCCTGGCGATAGGGGCGATTTTCGGTTAGCGCGGTAAAAATATCGGCGATGGCGATGATTCTGTCCGGCAGATGCAGATAATCCGCGTTCAGATGCAGCGGATAGCCGCTGCCATCGAGCTTTTCATGATGGTTGGCGGCCCAGTTAATAATCTCGCCGAGCTCGCTAAAGGCGCTGAGGAGTTCGCCGGTCATATAGCTATGTTCGCGCACCTGCAGCAGCTCTTCGGGGGCGAGCTCCCCCTGTTTTTCCAGAATATCCAGCGGGATAAATATTTTGCCAATATCGTGCAGGTAGCCGGCGGCCTCGATTTTCTTACACTCCTCGGGCGGCAGATCCATATAGCGCGCCAGCTGCCAGGAGATTTCACCGACCATAATGCTGTGGCTGGCGGTGAAGCTGCTGTAGGTATCGACGATTTTGGCGATCAACAGGCAGATATCCTTCAGGCCGTCGATATCGATGTACAGATCGTTAATCGGGCCGATGATCTCCAGCATCCGCTGAATATGGCCGGGATTAAGATGCAGCCAGAAGTGCTCCTTTTTCGCCAGCTGGCACAGGGTCTGGCACAGCTGCGGATCCAGCTCCTGATGCAGGGCGCGGAATTTATCAATAATAATATCAGTCTGATACTCGGCGTTGGCTTCGCTGGCGGAGAGCAGGCGTTCGAAGGCGTCGGCAAAACAGACGATATGCTCGTCGAGGCTACCTTTGTAGTCCGCGCTGAGGTGGTGGTGGCGAATAATGGGCAGAATGGGCGCGAGGGTGGTCAGGCCGCTGAGCATTTCCGCCCCCCGATGCTGGTGAGGATCGTTCAGGTTATCTATCGCATTGAGCGAGGTAATCATCCGCTTGTCGCCCAGCACGCCGATGTCGTGCAGCAGCGCGGCGCAAAAGATGGTCTGCTGCTGCTGACGCGGCAGCTGCAGCGCCAGCGATAGCTCAAGGGCGATCAGCGCCGTGCGCTGCATATGCAGGTGGAGTTCGGGATTGATTGTCTGTATGACGCGAGTGGTAAGCATCAATGCTGATTTTAAGGCGAGACGCATCGTTATTCCCTCTTCGCGATATCCACATAAAATAGGTCGATCATGTCCGTTACGGTATTGATAATTTAATGGCAAGGCGTCTGAAGCGGGACGACGAAAAATAATAAACGGTGAGCCCGGCGGCGGTTTCACCGTCTGACGCGCCCGTCCTGGGAGCATCGCTGCACCAAATTTGCGCGAAAAATGAATGAAAAAGCCTTTGTTGCCCGATAGTTAACCATTTTGCCCGTAAAAAGAAAATAAATAGTGGCAAGCCGTTTGCATTAACTCTCCGCCAGTTTGATAAATGTCTATTTTGGGGAAGAGTGAATATGAATTTTAGAGCATTACTTGCGATTGCGTTACTGACGATGAGCTCCCTGGCTGCCAGCGAAACGCGCCTGCCGCATATCGTGATCCTCGCCACCGGCGGAACCATTGCCGGGTCGGCGGCCAGCAATACCCAAACCACCGGCTATAAGGCCGGCGCGATTGGCGTCCAGACCCTGATCAACGCGGTGCCCGAAATGAGCAAGGTGGCGCGGGTGGACGGCGAGCAGGTGGCGAATATCGGCAGCGAAAATATGACCAGCGATATTATTCTCAAACTCTCTAAGCGGGTGAATGAGCTGCTGGCCAGGGATGACGTTGACGGGGTGGTGATCACCCACGGTACCGATACGCTGGATGAGACGCCTTACTTCCTCAACCTGACGGTGAAAAGCAATAAGCCGGTGGTGCTGACGGCGGCGATGCGGCCGGCAACGGCGATAAGCGCCGATGGCCCGATGAACCTGCTGGAGGCGGTAACCGTCGCCGCCGATCCCGAGGCGAAGGGGCGGGGCGTGATGGTGGTGCTGAACGACCGCATCGGCGCCGCGCGCTTTGTGACCAAAACCAACGCTAACAGCCTCGATACCTTCAAAGCGCCGGAAGAGGGCTACCTGGGCGTTATCGTCGGCGGCAAGCCGCAGTTTGAAACGCGCGTTGATAAGATTCATACCCTGCGCTCGGTCTTTGACGTTCGTCAGCTGAATACGCTGCCGAAGGTGGTGATTATCTACGGCTATCAGGACGACCCGGAATATATGTACGATGCGGCGATTGCCCATCACGTTGACGGCATCGTCTACGCCGGAACCGGCGCCGGTTCGGTATCCGTGCGCAGCGCCGCTGGGATCGAAAAAGCGCAAAAAGCCGGCATCGTGGTGGTACGCGCCTCCCGCACCGGCAGCGGCGTGGTCCCGGCCGACGATAGCCAGCCTGGGCTGGTGGCCGACTCGCTGAACCCGGCAAAAGCGCGCATCCTGCTGATGACCGCCCTGACGCAAACGCGTAACCCTGAAGTGATTCAGAACTACTTCCATACTTACTGATTCTCCTGCGAGCGCAAGGTGTGCACTATTTCATCACGCACATCGGGCGCCGTGAGATAGGGTCGGGATGGATTTCCGCCTCCAGCTGGAAAACGCTGCGCAGCAGCGCGGGCCTCAGCACCTGCTCCGGCAGGCCCTGGGCCCGCACTTTCCCGCTTTCCAGCACCACCAGGTGGTCGCAGTAGCGGCTGGCCTGATTAAGATCGTGAAGGACGGTCACCACCGTCTTTCCGCACATCTGCAGCTCGCGCATCAGCTTCATCAGCTCCACCTGATGATTGATATCCAGCCAGGTTGTCGGCTCATCAAGCAGTACCAGTGGCGTCTGCTGGGTAAGGATCAGCGCCACAAACGCCCGCTGCCTCTGCCCCCCGGACAGCTCGCTCAGCGCCTGCCCGGCGAGCGGCGTCATGCCGGTACGCTCGAGCGCTTCGTCAACTATCCGCCGATCGTCGGCATTGAGGCGTCCCCACAGCGGCAGCCACGGGCTGCGGCCGTAGCTCACCAGCTCGCGTACGCTAATCCCCTCCGGAACGTGGTGCTGCTGCGGCAGCAGCGCCAGATGCCGTGCCAGTTGGCGCGGGCTAAAGCTAGGCAGGGGCCGCTCACCGAGCCATATTTTACCGGCGGTCGGCGCCAGCAGCCGCGAGAAGCACTTCAGCAGCGTCGATTTACCGCAGCCGTTTGGCCCGAGGAGGGCGCTGATCTGTCCGCCGGGCAGGGTCAGATCCAGCCGGTCGATAATGCGCTTTGCGCCATAGCCGGCGCTCAGGTTTTCGGTTCTTAGTTCCATTCAACGTATCCTTACCAGCAGCCAGATGAACCATGGCGCGCCGATAACGGCGGTTAATACGCCCGCCGGCAGCTCCATTGGGGGATGAATCGTGCGGGCCAGCAGGTCGGCCAACAGCAGCACCAGCCCGCCGGTCAGCGCCGAAACGGGCAGCAGGTAGCGATGGCTGCCGCCCGTTAAGCGGCGCACGAGGTGCGGCACCACCAGGCTAATAAACGCGATTGGGCCGCAGACGGCGACGCTCACCGAAGCGAGTGCGACCGCCAGCAGCAGGCCGCCGCGCTGAAGCTGGCGGAGATTGACGCCGAGGGTCCCGGCCCGCTCATGACCGAGCGCCAGTAAGTCCAGGCCGCGGCTGAGCAGCAGGCTTAACGGCAGCAGGAGCGCCAGAACGGGCAGGGCGATAGCGACGAATGAACCGTCCCGCGCCCACAGGCTCCCCGTCAGCCACAGCAGCGCGTTGTTGATCTCCTGGGGCCGGGAGAGCAGCAGGTAGTCGGTAAGGCTGGCCCAGCAGGCCGACAGCGCCACGCCGGTGAGCGCCAGACGCATCGGGCGGGCAAATCCGGCCAGCGCAATCAGCGCCAGCATCGCCGCCATGCCGCCGCTAAACGCCACCAGCGGCAGCCACAGCACGGACAGCGAGGGGATAAAATAGAGCGTGGCGACCGACGCCAGGCTGGCGGCGTGGTTGATGCCAAGAATATCCGGCGAGGCCAGAGGGTTGCGCACCAGGCCCTGAATCAGCACCCCGGCGACCGCCAGCGCGGCGCCGACGATCTGCGCCAGCACCACCCGCGGCAGGCGATACTGCGTCAGCGCGTAGTGGTACTCGCTGGCGCCGTTCCAGCCCTCGAACAACGCCCGCCAGGGCAGCGGAATGGCCCCCATAAGCAGGGAGATAACGTTTAACGCCAGCAGCGCCAGTAGCAGGCAGGCGATGCGCATTTTCATCCGCGCCTCCTGACCAGCCAGACAAAGCACGGCGCCCCAACCAGCGCCAGCACTGCGCCCGCCGGAAGCTCCGCGGGCCAGGCCAGGGCGCGGGCGAGAATATCCGCCAGCAGCATAAATACGCCCCCCAGCAGCACCGCCATCGGCAGCAGGACGCGGCAGTCCTGGCCCACCCATAGCCGCGCGAGGTGCGGTACAAGCAGGCCGATAAATGCCACCGGCCCCGCCACGCTGACGCAGGCGCCGGTCAGCAGCAGCACCGCCGCGTTGATTAGCAGCCGCAACCGGGAGAGATTTACTCCCAGCGAGTGGGCGGTGCTGTCGCCGACGTGGAGCAGGTTCAGGGCGTTCGCCAGCAGAAACACGCCGGGGATAATCAACGCCGCAAAGGGAAACAGCTGCCAGAACTCCGGCCAGCGAACGTGCGAAACGCCCCCGGCCAGCCAGTATAAAATGCCGTAGGCGCGATCTTCGGCGAGCAGCAGCGTGACGCGGGTCAGCGCCATGCACAGCGCTGACAGGGCGATCCCGGCGAGGATCAGCCGGCTGCGATCGAGCTCCTGACGCCAGCCGCCGCCGGCCGCCATCACCAACAGCCAGCAGACGCCGCCGCCGCAGGCGGCAATAAATGCCAGAGAGTAGCCCGCCAGCGGCGCCGGGCTGAAAGCGCTGGTCAGCGACATCGCCAGCGCCGCACCGCTGTTGATGCCGAGCAGGGACGGCGAGGCTAGCGGATTGTGGGTCAGAATTTGCAGCAGCGCGCCCGAAAGCGCCAGGCTGGCGCCAAGCGCGATCGCCACCAGGCTACGCGGCAGGCGCAGATTAAGCACCAGCGCCTGGGCCAGAGAGGGGTTTTTGGGGGCCAGCAGCGCCTGCAGGGCCTCCAGCGGCGCAATGGGGATCGGCGAAAAGCCAAACAGACTCAGCCACAGCAGGCCCGCCAGCCCGACCAGCGGCAGCCCCCAGATCGGCAGAGCGGAGCGGGATGATTTCATTGCTGCCCGTCGACCGCCCGATGGTGAATGATGTTAACCGCATCAGCGGCGATGCGTTCGGCGGCAAACATGCCGCGCATCCGCGCCCAGCTGTTGCTGTCCACGGCGGCCACCTGCTGCTTCTGCTGCGCCTGCAGCATCTGCCATAGCGGGTCCTGCTGCCATTTGCGCACGATGCTTTCCGTTCGATAGTGGGCCACAAATAGCCACTGCGGGTTGATGGCCAGCAGCTGCTCGAGGCCGATCGTCGCCATCGGCGCGCCGCCGATAGCCGCCGGAACCGACAGCCCCAGCGCGCTCAGCACGCTGCCGGTATAGGTATCGCGCGAATGGAGGTTGAACTGCTGTTCGCGGGAGGTGCCGAAGACTACGCTGGCGCCTGCCGGCAGCTGAACGGCGAAATTGGCCATCCGCCGGCGGTGCTGCGCGAGGCGCTGCTGCATAAGCGGGTCCTGGCCGACGACTTTGCCGATAATGGCCGCCGACTGCAGGTTTTCGGCATAGGTTTCATTGCGCGACTTTAGCAGCAGCACCGGAGCGATTTGCCGCAGGGCGGCATAAATACCGCGATGGCGGCTGCTATCGGCTACGATCAGGTCCGGGCGCAGGGCGCTAATCGCCTCCAGAGAGGGCTGGGCGCGGGTGCCGACCGACCGCCACGGCTTCAGGCGCGCGCGGACCTCGGGCAGAATGCGCTCGGGGTCGTTATCGTCAGCGATGCCGACGGGGCTGAGGTCAACTGCCGCCAGCGCATCGGCGAAAGAGAGCTCCAGCACGACGATCCGCTGCGGGGTTTTAGCGAGGGTAAACTGCCCCCGCAGATCCTCGACCGTCACGGCAAAAGCAGGGCCGCCGAGCGCCAGCAGCGCGGCAAAGACAAGACGCAAAATAGCCAACATACTCACTCCACAATGGCGGGACGCTTCAACCGTCCCGCCGATATCAATCAGCTCCAGCGCCGCCTCAGGTCGAGGCGGCGAACGGGCAGTGTCAGAATTTCAGCGATCCCTGCAGGTACAGGGTGCGCGGCTGACCGGCGTAAATGCCTTTGTTGTTGTCGTCGTACGAGCGGGTGTAGTACTCGTGGTCGAAGATATTCTTCACCCCGACCGCGAGGTTGAGGTCGGCCATCTGCGGACCAAAGTCGTAGGCGACGCGCGCGCCCCACAGCATAAAGCCCGGGATGCGGCCGGTGCTGCCGTCGGCGCTCTCTTCGACGGTGTTGGCGTTGTCGGCAAACTGGCTGGACTGGAAATCGCTATTAAGGTTGAAGGTCCAACTGCCAGGCTTATAGTCGACGCCGAGGGTGCCTTTATGCTTCGGCGAGAAGGGGACCTGATTACCGTAGGTGTCGCCTTTTTCGCGGATTTCAGCATTAACGTACGCGTAGCTGGCGTAGACCGACAGGTTGTCGAAGCGCGGCGAGAGATCGCCGAGGTCGTAGCGTGCCTGGGTCTCCAGCCCGCTGTGGCGGGTTTTGCCGCGGGCGGTGACGGTATCGTTGGTCTGGTTGGAGTCATACTGATTATTGAAGTTAATCAGGAACAGGCCCATTTCCGCGCTCAGCGCGCCGTTGTCGTAGCGGCTGCCGATTTCCCAGGTGCGGGCCTTTTCCGGCTCCACGTTGCCGCTCTCCACAGCCTTGTCAATTTGGCTGTACTGTACGGTGCCGAACGATCCTTCGGTATTAGCATAAAGATTCCAACTGTCGGTGAGATGATAAAGCACGTTAAGCGCCGGCAGAGGGGCGTTGTAGCTGACCTGCTCGCGGCTACCCTTCAGGTTATTGTCCTGATAAGACTCAATATGTTCGAAGCGCATGCCCGGGGTGATCGTCCAGTTGCCGATATCCACCCGGTCGTCGATATACCAGGCGTGCGCCTCGGTACCGGAACGGGTATCGCGATCGTAAGGGCTGGCGGTGCTCGGCAGCTCGCCGCTGGCGGTGGTGGTGTAGTAGCGCATCTCATGGGTGGATTCGTTCACGTAGCGATAGCCGACGCCCACTTCGTGCGCGGTAGCGCCGAGCGTAAAGCTCTGGCTGTAGCGCGGCTCAATTCCGCGCACCCAGTATTCGCGCGGCGAGAGCGTAATGCGCTTGCCCTGCTCAAGGTAGCCGCTGCGCAGCGTATGGGTGTAGAAGCCCTGAATATTGAACTTGTGCATGGCGTCCGGCTGAAACTGATAGCCGAGGCTGGCGAGCTGGCGGCGTCCCCAGAAGCGGTCGTACGGGCGGGTAGACTGCCAGCGGTCGGCATCATAATCGGCGCGGGAGAGCCCGCCGGGCATGTCGGCCTCGCCGTCATAATATTGCAGCAGGCTGTTAAAGGTATGCACCTCGTTGGGCGCATATTTACTTTTCAGCATCACGTCGTCAATGCGGGTAGCGCTATGCTCGCGCCAGTCGCTGCCGCGGGTGCCGGAATAGAGCAGCGCGGAGCCAAAACCGTTATCCGCCGTGCCGCCAATCATCAGGTTGTGCGTCTCTTTGGGGTTGTTCTGCGAGGAGGTTGGGCTCAGCTGGCCCTCGACGCCGCCCGCAATGCCAAAATCCTGCGGAATAGCGCGGGTGACGAAGTTAACGACGCCGCCCACGTTCTGCGGTCCGTAGCGCACGGCGCCCGCGCCGCGAACAACGTCCACGGCATCCATATTGCCCAGCGATACCGGCGCCAGCGACAGCTGGGGCTGGCCGTAGGGGGCGAAGGGCACCGGGATGCCGTCCATCAGCACCGTCGAGCGGCTGGCCAGCCGAGGGTTGAGGCCGCGGATGCCAAAGTTCATCGCCAGGTCGTGACTACCGGTCCCGGTATTCTCCGGGGCGTTGACTCCCGGAATGCGGTTCAGCACCTCGCGCATGGTGGTGGCGCCAGTTTTGGCAAACTCCGCGCGGCGAATAACGTCGCGGGCGCCGGCGTGCTCAAACACGTCGTTTTCGCGCGCGTCGCCGAGCCAGTCGCCGACAACCGTCAGCGTCGCTTCGTTGTCAACGGGGGCGGGTTCCAGCGTCCAGGCGTTATTGCCCAGCGCTTTGAGCCGCAGGCCGCTGCCGTCGAGCAGCGTCTGCAGGCCATCCTCAACGTCGTAGCTGCCGTGCAGGCCGTCGCTGTGCTTGCCCCGGGTCAGGCTGGCATCGGCTGCGAGGGTGATGCCGCTGCGGGCGGCGTACTGATTGAGCGCGGTATCTAAATCTCCGGCGGCAATATCAAACTGCGCGGCGGCAAAGGCCGGCGCGGCGGCGAGCGCTATCAGCGGCAGCAGGCTTAAGCGGATTGCCATCACCAGAGGCATTGGTTTGCGTAGAACGCGTAAAGGCGTCATCTGTTCTCCACGATTGTTTTGGTTGTTTTCACCTGTTAAGTCGAACGAGCAGGGGAAAAGGGACAATGGAGAATGAGAATTTTTTGTATTTTTTTTCTCAGGCGGGTACGACGGTGACCCAGTAGCGGGTGGCAAACTGCAGTTTTACCGGCAGCGTTTGCGTAATAATCTGCAAAATCTGCCCGGTATCGCTCAGCGGAAAGGCGCCGCTGAGGCGTAAATCGGCAACGCGGGGGTCGCAGCGCAGAATGCCGGGACGATAGCGGGAGAGCGTGGCGATAACCTCGCCCAGCGGACGGTCGCGAAAGCTGAGCACGCCCTGGGTCCAGCTATCTTCCCCGGCGCTCAGCGTCCGTATTGGCGAGAAGGCCCCGGCGCTGAAGCGCAGGCTTTCTCCGGCCTCGACCCGCTGAATCTGGCCGTGCGCTAAGCGCACCTCAACGGCGTGCTGCTGCACCGCCAGGCGGGTTTCATCGGCAAACTGGCGCACGGTAAACTCGGTGCCCAGCGCGGTGAGGTTCCCGTCGCGGGTCTGCACGAGAAACGGCCGCTGGCTCTCGTCGCGGGCGGTGCGGATGGCAATTTCGCCGTAGAGCAGGCGCACCAGGCGCTGGCGCGCGTCGAAATAGACGTCGGCGGCGCTGTCGGTGTTGAGGGTCAGAATCGAGCCGTCCGCCAGCGGCTGGCGACGCGTCATCCCCTTGGCGGTGCGGTAGTCGGCACGAAGTCCCTCCGCCAGCTCGCTGTCCCACAGCCGCCAGCTTCCGCCGGCGATGGCCAGCAGCATCAATCCTTTCAGCACCTGACGGCGTGCGGCCCGACCATCGTTGAGCGCGCGGCTGGCGAGCGCGCCCGGAAGATGGCCCATCTGCTGACGCAGGTTTTCGACCTGCTGCCAGGCCCACTGGTGATCGTGGTCCTGCTCGTACCACTGTTGCCAGCGGGCTTCCTGCTGCGGACTGGGGCGGCCGTCGCTGAGTAGGGCATACCAGTGGGAGGCCGAGCGCAGGGCCTGGCGACGGGAGTCGGTAAGCTTTGGGCTCACAGACCGTTCTCCAGGCGAAAAATCAGGCAGTGCTCGGTCGCTTTGGCAACATATTTTTTCACCGAGCTGACGGAGACCGTCAGGCGTATGGCGATCTCGGCGTAGGTCAGGCCTTCCAGCTGCGAGAGCAAAAACGCCTCCCGCGCCTTCTGGCTCAGGCCATCCAGCATCGCGTCGATCTGCTGCAGCGTCTCCAGCTGAATTTGCTGCAGCTCGGCGGAGGGCGCCAGCGCCTCCGGAAGCTGGGCGATCATCTCCAGCCAGGCGCGCTCCAGCGCATTGCGGCGAAACAGATCGATCATTACCCGCTTCGCGATGGTGCACAGAAAGGATTTCGGATCGCGGATGGTTGTTAAGGGTTCACCGCCCATCACCCGCATAAAGGTGTCCTGGGCGACGTCATCGGCGTCGAAAGAGGATTGCAGCCTGCCGGTCAGCCAGTTTTTCAGCCAGCCGTGATGGGCGTGATACAGCGAAGCAAGCGTCAGCGGTGCGGCGGTGGCGGAGAGTGAGGACATGGCCGGATTCAGGAAAAATGGAACGATGGCGCATATGTTAATATGAGAATGGTTCTCATTACAATTAAAACGCAGCACTAAGCGCGCCTCCAGGCCGGATTATCACCTTAAGTAATTGTTACCCATTACAATTGATTTTATCTCCGCCTGGCGTGCGGCGGCGGCTTCTCACTGGTCAAATGCAAATAAAAGTCATTATCAATATTCCCTCACCAAAAATAATAATGTATTTATAATGCATCTTATGGATCGTGAGGTGCTGCAGATGAATGCGAGTGAAAAGGCCGGACACACATTTTTAGCCAGCCTGGGGAAAACCCGGCTGCGGCCCGGTGGCGTAGAGGCGACGGAGTGGCTGTTCCGCCAGGCCGATTTGTCCTCGGACAGTACGGTACTGGAGGTGGCCTGCAATATGGGGACCACCTCAATAGAGCTGGCGAAACGGTTTGGCTGTCGGGTGTACGCCATCGATATGGATAAAGACGCGCTGGCGAAGGCCCGGCAAAATACCGTTCTTGAGGGCGTGGATAATAAGGTTCTGGTGATGGAGGCTAACGCCACGAGCCTGCCGTTTCCCGACGCCACCTTTGACGCGGTGATTAATGAGGCGATGCTGACCATGTATGCCGATAAAGCCAAAGCAAAGCTGGTGGCGGAATATTATCGCGTGCTCAAGCCCGGCGGCCGCCTGCTGACCCACGACATTATGTACACCCGGCAGGCGCTGGGGGAGGGAGATCGTATGGCGCTGCAGGGAGTGGTCAAATCTCACGTCAGCCCGATGAGCCAGGCGCGCTGGCAGTCTCTCTTCGAAGAGGCGGGGTTTGACTCCGTGCGCTGCCACGCGGGACCGATGTCGCTGATGTCGGCGCAGGGGTTGATAAAAGACGAAGGTTTGCGCCAGGCCCTGAGGATCATCTGTAATGGCCTGCTTAAGCGGGAGAATCGTCCGCGCTTTCTGGCGATGATGCGCTTTTTTCGGCGTCAGCGGCGGCAGCTTAATTTTATTGCCTGCTGTTCGGCTAAAGGCCGTACTGTACAAAAATAATGCACAATAAACGTTCGAAATAAAAACAACTCTCTATATCTGTCATTATTTGTCAGGAAGATAAAATAAGCTGAGTCTTATTTTTCGCTTCCCCGCCGGCGGTAAATTTTTGGCCGAATATGCGCGCAAGGCCTTATTCTTCCCGCTGTCGCCGGCGATGCCACGGTTGATTCCGCGCCGCCTCGTTCTGCGTCATTATTAAGCCGCGCCTGAGGGCGGCTGAAGGCACGGGCAGCGCCGGATCGTCGGGCTTTTGCCGATCGACGGCAATATCGGCAACTGCGGCGGAAAAGGGCGTTTCAGCAGGCGCAAGTTTGGCGCTTGTATAAATGAATAGCATGGAAATGATTTTACAGATGAATATTCTTAATTAATTATTGATTTTTAATTTACATTTTGTAACAAGTGTGCTGGCATTATGTTTTTTTACCCTCAGCGTTCATTTTTACTTGCCCGAGTGAATTTAGGCAGATTACTATTGTCGTACTTGCTATATGTACCGCCTAACGACTGATGAAGGGAATCGTTTTTTCCTTAAGCGTTACCTCATTTAGGATGTTTACAGGAAAAATGATGCCTTCCGCTTTTGATAAGAGTCTTTTGCATCCCCGCAATTGGGGAACCTGGTTTGGCCTGGCCATTCTTTGGTCGCTCGTGCAATTACCCTATCCGCTCCTTCACCGCATCGGCACCCGCGCCGGTAAGCTGTCGCGACGCTTCCTTAAGCGCCGGGAGCAGATTGCCAGAAGAAATCTTGAGCTCTGTTTCCCCGACATGTCTGCTGAAGCGAGAGAAAAGCTGATCGAGCAGAACTTTATGTCGCTGGGAATGGGGTTAATTGAAACCGGCATGGCGTGGTTCTGGAGCGACGAGCGCGTCAGGAAATGGTTTGATGTCGAAGGTCTCGACAATCTCGAAAAGGCGATGAGCGCGGGTAAAGGCGTCATGGCGGTCGGCGTGCACTTTATCTCTCTTGAGCTCGGCGGCCGTACGATGGGCATCTGCCGACCGATGATGGCAACCTACCGCCCGCACAACAGCCCGCTGATGGAGTGGGTACAGACCCGCGGACGCCTGCGTTCGAACAAAGCGATGATCGATCGCCGCAATTTATCCGGCCTGGTGCACGCCCTGAAAGCCGGTGAGGCGGTGTGGTTTGCGCCCGATCAGGATTACGGCCCCAAAGGCAGCGTCTTTGCCCCGTTCTTCTCCGTGCCCCAGGCCGCAACGACCAACGGCACCTACGTTCTGTCGCGCCTCTCGGGTGCCAAAATGCTGACCATCAGCATGGTGCGAAAAGCGAACGGCAAAGGCTACACCTTATATATCGGCGACACGCTGGACGATTATCCTGTTGAAGATAAGCAGGAAGCGGCCACCTATATCAACAGGGTTATCGAAAAAGAGATCCTGCGCGCGCCTGAACAATATCTGTGGGTTCACCGACGCTTCAAAACGCGTCCGCTGGGCGAAGCCTCTCTGTACTAAGCCACCAGGCAGAGTAAGCTCTTTCAAAATCACGTTAGTTGCGTTAACGTGAGCGCGATCATATTTCTTGTTGAACGCGAAGGAGTGCAGTGTGTTCGCTGAGTTTGGTGTTTTGAACTATTTGACCTACCTGGTCGGGGCTATTTTTATCATCCTGGTGCCCGGCCCAAATACCTTTTTTGTCCTCAAAACCGGCATCGCGCACGGCATCAGGAAGGGCTATCTGGCGGCGGCTGGCGTGTTTATTGGCGACGCGGTGCTGATGCTGCTGGCCTTTGCCGGCGTCGCGACGCTGATCAAGACGACGCCGGTACTGTTCAATATCGTGCGCTATCTCGGGGCCATCTATCTGCTGTGGCTGGGTGGCAAAATGCTCTACGCGGTGCTGACGCAGCGGGAAGGGCATAGCGATACCGACGCCGAGCCGGCGAGTGCGATCCTCAAGCGTTCGCTGACCCTCAGCCTCACCAACCCTAAAGCTATCCTGTTTTACGTCTCCTTCTTCGTCCAGTTTATCGACGTCAGCGCGAAGACGCCGGGCCTGGCCTTCTTTATTCTGGCGCTGACCCTGGAAGTGATTAGCTTCATGTACATGAGCTTCTTAATTGTTTCCGGCTCTTTCGTGACGCGCTACGTTAAAACGAAGAAGAAGCTCGCCAAAATTGGCAACAGCCTGATAGGCCTGGTCTTTGTCGGCTTTGCCGCGCGCCTGGCGACGCTGCAGTCGTAGCCGTCCGGCCGGTGGCGTGGCGCCGGCCCGCAGCGATAATCTCTGGATTGTAACAAAAGCCCTTCAATTTTAATTGCATTGGTGTTACATATACAGCCGATTATCGGTCAGATAAAAGGGAACCCGGATGATTCTGCATAAACTCATCAGCAATAAAAACAGTAAGAAATTTTTCTTGTCGATAGCGGTGGTGTTTGCCATCGCGCTTGCCGTGGTTGGACGCGCGACGTTTGGCGGCGTGGTGAGCGAGTACAATATGCCGTACTCCGAATGGACAACCTCGATGTTCTTCCTGCAAGGGGCGATGGTGACGGTCTACAGCATCGTATTTACGCTGCTTTTTTCCATTCCGCTGGGCTTCGTCTTCTTAGGTTCTGACCGCCAGGACTAAATGAAACAAGGCGAACCCATGTTCGCCTTGATCCGCCTTTATTCACCAGCCTCTGCCGTCGTAATGATGGTGGTGGTGTCTGTGATGATAGCCATCATCAACAATGCATCCCGATAACAGCGTGCATAGCGCGAGCATCAACGACAACACGATCGGTTTTTTCATTTCTCACTTCTCCGTTAGTCCGCCGTCCGCCCGCGACTGGCGACGGGTTCGGCTGGTGAAGTGAGTGTATCGCGTTAAGTTATTGAGTGGATAAGACAACTCTGCAATTCAGGCGCGGCGGTAAAGGGCGGTTACCACCAGCCAAACTGCACGCCGGCCAGCGCAATAACGGCGATAACAATCATCAAAATAGTGCTTTTTTTCACGAAGCACCGCCCGGCGCCGCGTATCCGCCAACAAAAAACCAGCCAAGAAAAATGACGGCGATAATAAAAATTACTACCGGGAAAAGAATACCCAATTTCATTGTGTTGTCCCTGAGCCTGCAAGTGATGTCCGCTATCATACTGGAAATCCCGCCGGGTTAGTCAATATCCAGGAAGGTCTCTTTGCGGCGCGACTTTTTATCCTGATACATCGCATCGTCAGCGGCCCGCAGCGCGCTCTCCATATCCATCGTTTGCGGATCCACGTCGATCACCCCAAAGCTGGCGCCAGGGTAGCTAATCCGGTGCTCGGCGAGGAAGTAAATCCCGCCGAGCTCCTTGCGCAGAGCGGCGATAAACGTCTGCTGCTCTTCGGCTTCGAGACCCGCGCCGATAATCAAGAACTCGTCACCGCCGAGGCGACCCACCAGATCCCCCTGGCGCACGCGGGCGTTTAAACGCTCGCCGACCTGGACAAGGAAGCTATCGCCGCACGGGTGGCCGAACCGATCGTTGATCGCCTTAAAGTCGTCGAGATCGATGAAGATCAGCAAGATATTGCGCTGCAGTTCCCGCGCGCGCGGGAACATCGTCGAGAGGTGCTTGAACAGCGCGCGACGGTTGGGTAAGCCGGTTAATTCGTCGGTGTAGGAGTGCAGCTCCAGCGCCGAGTTGGCGGCGCGCAGCTGCTCGACCAGCGTCTCTTTCTCAACGTAGTGCGAGATGAGGTTGGCGAACAGGCCCATCACCTGCTCACCTTCCAGGTTGTAGGGCTGTTTCTGGCGGCTGGTCGCACAGAGCGTGCCGTACAGCGAGCCGTCGGTCAGGCGCACGGGGATACTGAAAAAAGTGGTGATCCCGAGCTCCTGGGCGGCAATGCACGAGCGCCAGCGGCTGGCGACGTCGTTGCTGAACAGGCAGTTATCATCGATAGCGCGCTTGCACAGCGACTCGTTCCACGGGACGGAAAAGCCCTCCGGGATCGTCATTTCGCTACTGTTATGCGCATACATAACCAGCTGGCGCTGGGCGCTAAGATCAATTCGGGTCAGATAGGTCGACTCCATTCGGGTCACAAGTTCCAGCATCTCAAGCAGTTGTCGCACCAACAGCTCCAGCGAATGTTCGTTGGCGAGCGTTTGCGAGACGCGAGCAAGAATAAAATCTGACATGAATGTACGGCTCCCGATCGCCGAGCGCTATCGCCGATAAAAGGCTGAAACGGCTAACAGCGAAAAGTAAACATAGATACAACAAATTTAACACATTAGCGGCGGGAATACCTGCGGTCGCAGTGGGGAAAAAAAAGCCCCGTCGGGGGCGACGGGGAAAAACTCATTGATTATGGAATGATCTGTTCTCTGGTCAATTCGAGAACAAGGGCTACTCTACGGCGCAAAAGTGTAGTTAAAATGGAGAAATCGTGAAGAATCAGGGCCCTCATCGCGGCTCTGGTCAATAGAAGGAGTCAAAATGAAGTGGATGACAATACTACTGCCGCTGGCGCTGGCCGGATGTGCGAAGCCGACAACGCCGCCGGATGCACCGCCGCCGCCGAAGTCAATCGGCATGGCGAACCCGGCCTCGGTCTACTGCGGCGAGAAGGGCGGTAAGCTGATACCGGTACAGACGCCGCAGGGCGTGCGTAGCGACTGCAGGCTGCCCGGCGGTGAAACCCTCGATGAATGGGAGCTGTGGCGCCGGGATCATCCTGCTAAGGCGTAACCTCGCCGACCGGCAGGTTTTCCAGCCACTCGGCCAGCACCAGCGCGTGGTTTTGCCGGGTATCTTTTGCGGCGTAGATCAGCGTTAGCGGCTGCCGGTGAGCCAGCGTGGCCAGGCGTAGCCCCTCGTCACGATGACTTTCCAGCTCCCGGCAATACTGCTCGCGGAAGCTGGCGAAGTCGATAGCTTCGCCGTGCAGGGCCTTGCGCAGCTCCGCGGACGGGGTCAGGGTTTTGCACCACTCATCGTAGCGCAGCGCCTCTTTTTTAATCCCCCGAGGCCAAAGCCTGTCGACCAGCACGCGATAGCCGTCGCCGGCGTCGGCCGGATCGTAGACGCGTTTACATTGAATCATCGCTATTCTCCATCCGTTGCATCCAGGCAAGCAGCTGCGGGATCTGCCCGTCGGAAAAAACCGTAATACCCTGTTCGCGCAGCAGGGCGGCCGCCACGCCGGAGCCCGGTTTGCGCTGCCCGCTAAAGGAGCCGTCGTAGATAAACTGGCTGCCGCAGGTCGGGCTGCCGTCGGTGAGCAGCGCCGCCTCGCAGCCCTCCTCCCGGGCGGCCTTCAGCGCCAGCCAGGCGGCCAGCTGATAGTGTGCGGTGACGTCGTGGCCGTCGCTTTCCACGATGCGCCCGCGATTTTGCATCACCTCCGCGCCCTGAGAGTCGACAATTTCCGCCGGCAGTCTCGGCACCGGTAGCCCGGCGGCCAGCTCGGGGCAGTGGATAACCAGCCGGTTTTCGCGCTGCCAGCGCGCCAGAGTCTCGGCCAGCTGCGCCTTGTCGCTGCCGTTATAGCGTACCTGGAACCCCATCAGGCAGGCGCTCACCAGTAGCTTACCGCCGCCGGGGCGGGGCGAAAGCAAACGGGTCGTCCCGTCATCGGCCGTAATGGGAAGTGGTTTTTGCATCGCTCTCTCCGGTATAAAAAATTCACCGTAATGCCTCATTGATTCCGCAGCAGGCGCGGAAGGCTGACGGCAGCGTTTGGCGATACCGATATTATCATCTGCCATCACCGACTACCAAAGCGTCGTCGTCGGCGGGCGGCCTGTTGTCAAAGCGGGGAATCCCCCTGGAATCAGGAGTGTTATTTTTCTGTGCGACGCATAGAATAGCGCAGGACACATTGAGTTGTTATTGCTACAAATGGATTTTGCGCTTTAAATCAGCCCGTATCTCTGCGGGTTTTTTTTTGTTTAAAAATGGGACTTTTCTCCGCTATAGCGCTCTTGTAATATATTATTTTACGCCTTCTGAAAATCTCTTATTTATAATAACGTATTAAAAATGATACCTTAAAAATATATTAAATTTCAGGTGCTATTTTTGATACTTTAAAAGTCCTCGCGATAAATCAGGTTATGTGATCGCCGTATATACATCAGTTTGGCTTAATTTAATAAAATAGCAAAACAAACACAGCAATTTATTACCTGAAACAGAGTCAGTTAAATCTGACTCCTCTCTATATTATTGAGGCCATATTATGGAAAGCGTTCAAAATACCCTCGTTGCTCGCGAAAGCAGCGGCTGGAGAAAAAGTGACACCGTCTGGATGCTGGGGCTGTACGGGACGGCGATTGGTGCCGGGGTGCTTTTTCTGCCGATTAATGCCGGGGGTGGCGGCCTGATTCCGCTGATCATCATGGCCATCCTCGCCTTTCCGATGACCTTTTTTGCCCACCGTGGTTTAACCCGTTTCGTGCTTTCAGGTAAAAATCCTGGCGAAGATATTACCGAAGTAGTGGAGGAGCATTTTGGTGTCGGTGCCGGCAAGCTGATTACCCTGCTGTACTTCTTTGCGATTTACCCGATTCTGCTGGTTTATAGCGTCGCGATCACCAATACCGTCGACAGCTTTATTACCCATCAGCTCGGCCTGGTTTCTCCGCCGCGCGCAATTTTATCGCTGATTTTAATTGTGGGCATGATGGGCATTGTACGTTTTGGCGAAAAAATGATTGTTAAGGCCATGAGCGTACTGGTATTCCCGTTTGTTGCGGCGCTGATGGTCCTGGCGCTCTATTTGATTCCTCAGTGGAACGGTGCGGTACTGGATACCCTGTCGTTCAGCAGCGCTGCCGCCACCGGTAACGGTCTGTGGATGACGCTGTGGCTGGCTATTCCGGTGATGGTGTTTTCCTTCAACCACTCGCCGATTATCTCCTCCTTCGCGGTAGCGAAACGGGAAGAGTACGGTCAGGACGCCGAACGTAAATGCGCCCGCATCCTCAGCTATGCGCACATCATGATGGTGCTGACGGTGATGTTCTTCGTGTTCAGCTGCGTGCTGAGCCTCTCTCCGGCAAACCTCGCGGAAGCGAAGGCGCAAAACATCTCCATCCTCTCCTATCTGGCAAACCACTTTAACGCGCCGCTGATTGCCTGGATGGCGCCGATTATCGCCATGATCGCGATTACCAAATCCTTCCTCGGCCACTACCTCGGCGCGCGTGAAGGCTTTAACGGTATGGTTATCAAGTCCCTGCGCGGTAAAGGCAAAACCATTGAAATTACCAAACTGAACAAGATCACCGCGCTGTTCATGCTGGTGACCACCTGGATAGTGGCGACCCTCAACCCAAGTATTCTGGGGATGATCGAAACCCTGGGCGGCCCGGTTATCGCCATGATCCTGTTCCTGATGCCGATGTACGCCATCAATAAAGTCCCGGCCATGCGTAAATACAGCGGCCACATCAGCAACGCGTTTGTGGTGGTGATTGGGCTGATTGCCATCTCCGCCATCTTCTACTCTCTGTTCAGCTAAGCTCCCGGCGCCTCCCGTCACGGGAGGCGCATTCGTTTTGCTTTGTAACCCTATGGGTGCCACATGATTAGCGTTTTCGATATTTTTAAAATCAGTATCGGGCCCTCCAGCTCACACACCGTCGGGCCGATGAAAGCGGGAAAACAGTTTGTTGATACCCTGCAGGAAAAGGGCCTGCTGCATAAAGTGACTCGCCTGGTGGTGGACGTCTACGGCTCCCTTTCGTTAACCGGTAAGGGCCACCATACCGATATTGCGATTATTCTTGGACTCTCGGGTTATTTGCCGGATACCGTTGATATCGACGCCATTCCCACGATTATCCGTGACGTTAATACCCTGCAGCGTCTGCGTATTGAAGAGGGCCAGCGGGAAATTGAGTTCCCGGTAGTGGAGTGCATGCGTTTTCATAATGAGTTTTTGCCGCTGCATGAGAACGGTATGAGCATCACCGCGCTTTGCGACGGAAAAATCGTCCACTTCCAGACCTACTACTCCATCGGCGGCGGCTTTATCGTCACCGAGGAGGAGTTCGGCAAGAGCCAGGATGCGGAGGTCGATATCCCGTTCCCGTTCTACTCCGCGCGCAACCTGCTGGCGCACTGCCACGATAACTGCCTGTCGATTTCCGCGGTGATGATGAAAAATGAGGTTGCCCGCCACGGCAGAGAAAGCGTTGAGCAAAATATGGCGAAAATCTGGGAGACCATGAGAAACGCCATTAATCGGGGCATGAGCACCGAAGGTCTTCTGCCGGGGCCGTTAAAGGTGCCGCGTCGCGCCTCCGCGCTGCACCGCGTGCTGGCTCCCCAGAGCCAGTCCATAACGCCGCTCAGCGCGATGGACTGGGTCAATATGTTCGCGATGGCGGTCGGGGAAGAGAACGCCTCCGGCGGCCGGGTGGTCACTGCGCCCACCAACGGCGCCTGCGGTATCGTGCCGGCGGTGCTGGCCTATTACGACCGCTTTATCAAAACGGTGACGCCGGAAATCTATATGCGCTACTTCCTGACCGCCGGCGCGGTAGGCATATTGTACAAAATGAACGCCTCCATTTCCGGCGCGGAAGTTGGCTGCCAGGGGGAGGTCGGCGTGGCGTGTTCCATGGCTTCCGCCGGGCTGGCGGAGCTGCTGGGCGGCAGCCCGGAGAAGGTTTGCATTGCCGCTGAAATCGGCATGGAGCACAACCTTGGGCTGACCTGCGACCCGGTTGCTGGCCAGGTTCAGGTGCCCTGCATCGAGCGCAACGCGATTGCGGCGGTGAAGGCGATCAACTCCGCCAGCATGGCGATGCACCGCACCAGCGATCCGAAGGTTTCGCTGGATAAGGTCATCGATACCATGTTTGAGACGGGCAAAGACATGAACGCCAAGTATCGCGAAACCGCCCGCGGCGGGCTGGCGATTAAAGTCGCGGTCTGCGAATCCTGACGTTTGCTCACGCCGCCTGCGCCGCAGGCGGTTTTTTCGGCCATTCTTTGCCCGCGCGGCTATCTCAGCCGGCGGGCGATTTCCCCCGCCAGGCTAGTTTTTTTTCTCTGCTTCCGCCGGCGGAAAAGACCAGACAACGCTGTGAGATGCTGACGAGGTGTACCATTCGTTAATGGTGGCGTTCGCGTCGCTGGCCTTTTCGGCAACGGCGCATTTCTCTTTTGGCGGCTGCGCTTTTTTGCGAATACGGATACGGGGAGGGGCGGTGGCGTTGATTTGCGCATTAAAAGTACGAATGTGCGAATCGAATAAAACGGACTCCAGCTGATGCAAACGATCCAGACCGCGCAATATTCCGATTAGCGTGCTCAGGGTAACAGATTCACCTAATTCTACGCGTTTGATGGTTGCTGCGCCGACCTGCGCACGTTCGGCGAGTTCAATTTGGGAGAGCCCGAGCTGCATACGCGTTTCTTTAATTCTGCGGCACAGTTCAGAGATAATTTCGCTATCGGACATGGTACTGAAACGCATTTTGCTGCCTCTACTGCTTAATAAATCATTACGGATTATTTAACAGGCTAATTTATAAATAAAGTGAATAATTCCTTTTTTGCGAGAGTAATAACACTGTTTTTTTATTTAACAAAGTAGCTACAAAAAGAGCAGGGTAAATAAATAGCGGGAATTGAATAAGATAGTCAAAAAGCGGAGAGGACTTTTAATTTATTTTCAGCGCGGGCAGCGCCTCTCACGCCAAATGCGGATCGCCCGCCGGGCGAAAAATAAGGATTGTGTTCCGTGAGGGAGATCGCTAACCTGAGGCTCCTTGTGTTGCCCGAAAATCGTTCTGACATAAGGACCCTGCTATGAACACTCCCCTGCGTATTGCCCTGGTTGGCGACTACAACCCTGACGTTGTCGCTCACAAAGCGATTCCCCTGGCCATCGACGATGCTGCTGCCGTGCTGGAGCTGCCTCTGCGCTATGACTGGCTGGCAACCAGCGATATCCACGATGCCGAAGCGCTCGCCGACTACGACGCCATCTGGGTGGTTCCCGCCAGCCCCTATAAAAATGCCGCCGGCGCGTTTATCGCGATCCGCTATGCGCGCGAAAACAGTATTCCGTTCCTCGGCACCTGCGGCGGTTTTCAGCACGCGATCGTTGAGTATGCGCGCAACGTCCTGGGCTGGCAGGATGCGGCGCATGCGGAAACGGATAGCGAAGGGCGAATGGTGATTGCGCCGCTGAGCTGCTCGCTGGTGGAGAAAACGGCGGCGATTGAGCTGCGCGCGAATACGCTGATTGCCCGCGCCTACGGCCGCGACAGCATCGAAGAGGGCTATCACTGCAGCTACGGCATTGCCGAGGAGTTTGCCCGCGAGCTGGAGCAGGGTGACCTGCGGGTGACCGGCTGGGACGAAGAGGGGGATATTCGGGCGGTGGAGCTGGTAACGCATCCGTTCTTTGTCGCGACCCTGTTCCAGCACGAGCGCAACGCGCTGGCCGGAAGTCCGTCGCCGCTGGTGCACGCCTTTTTACGCGCCGCCAGCCAATAGCGCGCTCTGACCTCCGCCACGACCCCGGAACGCCGGGGCCGTAGGCCGGGGGTAAAAAAGAACGTTAGCCGTTAATCTCCCTGGCGCGACCGGCAAGGGCGCCGAATATGGCCATCACCACGGCGGTCAGCGCAACGGCGATGAGCGGAATATGCCAGTCGCCGTTGGCATCATGAATTTTCCCCATCACCGGCGGCCCGCAGGCGGCCAGCAGATAGCCAACGGCCTGCGCCATGCCGGAGAGGGCCGCCGCCTGGTGCGCCGAGCTGGCGCGCAGGCCGATAAAGGTCAGCCCCAGAATCATCGTCGCCCCGGAACCGAAACCAAAGATCAGCGTCCAGAGAACCGCCTGCCCCGGCGCCAGCCACAGCCCGGCCGAGCTGACGGCGCACATCAGTGCCACCAGCACTGCGATGCCGCGCTGGTCTTTCAGGCGGTGCAGAATCAGCGGGATCGCGAGACCCGGCGCGGCGGTGGCCAGCTGAAGCAGACCGTGCAGGGAGCCGGCCTGCGCTTCGCTATAGCCGAGGCTCTGCAAAATGGCCGGCAGCCAGCCGATTATCACGTAATACACCAGCGAGTTAATGCCGAGGAACAGCGTCACCTGCCAGGCCAGCGCCGAGCGCCAGATCCCGCGGTTGTGCAGGGCGCCTGACGCGGTCAGCGGGGCGGCGGCCTCTTTGCGCGACTGCGGCAGCCAGATGAACAGCGCCAGCAGCGGGAAGACCATCAGCATCAACAGCGCCCCGCGCCAGCCAAAGCCGGCCAGCGCCAGCGGGACCACCATGGCGGAGCCCAGCGCCGCGGCGGCCCCCATGGTGAGCGAGTAGGCGCCGGTCATTTTAGCCACGTGCTGCGAAAAATCGCGCTTGATTAAGCCCGGCAGCAGCACGTTGCCTAACGCAATCCCGCAGCCTATTACGGCCGTTCCGCCAAACAGCATGGCCGCGGAAGGCAGCGAGCGCAGGCCGATGCCGAGGCAAATCAGCCCCAGCGCGATCAGCAGGCTGCGCTCGATACCAAAGCGGCGGGCAACGCCTGCCGCCAGCGGCGAAACCAGACCAAAGGCCAGCAGCGGCAGGGTGGTTAACAGCCCGGTTTGGGCGGTGGTCAGCCCGTACTCCGCGCGAATGGCATCGAGCAGCGGGGCGGCGCCGGTAAAGGTCACGCGCAGCGTGGTGGCGATAAATAAAATACCGGCAATCAGCAGCAGATTACGGCGGCCGGCAGAAGGAAGAACAGAACTCATGGCTATCTCAAACGAGTAAACAGGGAGGCTACAATAGCGCGTTTGCTGAATGTTTAAATCAAGCTAAAATGACAGATTATCGCTAATATCGGACAATCTGATGATTGGATTAAATCTTGACGGCTATGACCCGGACAGCGGGCACGAGGCGGCTCTCGCGTTCCATATTCGGGTGGTGGAGGACGAGCAGTTTATTCCGCGCCACCAGCACCGCAAAGGGCAGCTGATCCTCGCGCTGCACGGCGCGCTGACCTGTGAGGTGGAAAGCGGAATGTGGATGGTGCCGCCGCAGTATGCGGTGTGGGTACCGGGCCAGCAGCCCCATAGCAACCGCGCGACGCCGGGGGCGCGGATCTGCTTTTTATTTATCGAGCCGGGAGCGGCGCCGATGCCGCAGCGCAGCTGCACGCTGAAGATCTCTCCGCTGGTGCGGGAGCTGATCCTGACCCTTGCCGGGCGCAGCGCGACCGAGAGCGACGCTCCCGCCACCCGTCGGCTGGTGCAGGTGCTGTTTGACGAGCTGCCGCAGCAGCCGGAGGAGCATCTGCAGCTGCCGGTTTCCGCGCACCCGAAAATCCGCCAAATGGCGGAGCTGATGGCGGTAGCGCCGGCACAGTGGCAAACCCTCGGACAGTGGGCGGCGGAGTTCGCGATGAGCGAGCGCAACCTGGCGCGGCTGGTGGTTCGCGAAACCGGCCTCAGCTTTCGCCGCTGGCGCCATCAGCTGCAGCTGATCCTCGCGCTACAGATGCTGATCCGCGGGCAAACGGTGCAGCAGACCGCGCACGGCCTGGGATATGACTCGACGACCGCCTTTATCACCATGTTCAAAAAGGGCCTCGGCCAGTCTCCCGGACGCTATCTTGCCAGCCTGACTACGACTTTCCGATAAACAGCGAGATGATCCCGGCGGCGATCAGCGGGCCGACGGGCACCCCGCGGAACAGCGCGACGCCGAGGACGGTGCCCACCAGCAGTCCGGCGACCAGCTGCGGCTGTGAGCCCATCAGCGAAATGCCGCGCCCGCCGAGCCAGGAGACAAACACCCCGACGGCGATAGCCAGCAGCGACTTCCAGTTCACGAACGAGTGCAGCAGCGTCGAGGGCGGCAGGGTGCCGCTGGCGATAGGCGCCATCACGCCGATGGTCAAAATAATAATACCGATCGTCAGCCCCTGTTTTTCAATCCACGGGAAAAAGACGTTGAGCGGCGTAACGCGCACGATAATCAAAACCAGGATAGAGATTGCCACGGTGGTGTTGTGGCTGATAAAGCCGAGCGCGGCCAGCCCCAGAAGAACGAACAGGGTGGTATCGAACATGTCAGGAGATCCTTGCCAAAATAATAAGCCCGTCTACTTTACGCATAATAGCGTGAATAAACAGGCTTATTTATCACGCCGGCGCGCTTTCTGCTGATGGCCTGGCGCGGCAGAGATGGAGAACCCTCAGGCTTCCCGGCGAAAGGCAACCAGCTCGGGACGGGCGATACGCAGATAGTCTGCCGTATTGAGGATAATTGAGCGGTCCAACCGCCCGGCGTTAAAGGCGATTTCGCTGAAGTTCTCGAACAGCAGCGGGTCGGCTACCAGGCGCAGCGCCGGATGGAAGCTGAAAGGGGGAATGGCGCCAAAAACGCAGGCCGTCAGCGCATCGACTTCGGCGGGGCTGGCCAGCGAGGCTTTGCTGCCGCCAACGTGCAGCGCCAGGCGCGCGAGATCGGCCTGCTGGTCGGCGGCGAGGATCGCCAGCAGGTGCTGATTGACGCCGTGGCCTTTCACCTTGCAAACCAGCGCCTTCGCCCCTTGTCCGAGCGCGGTGCCGCGAATTTCAGAAACGGCCTCGCATTTCCCCATCGCCTCATGCTCGACCAGCCGGTAGCGGGCCTGGCGTTCGTCGAGCAGCGCCAGCAGCAGTTGGTGGGTGTTCGGTTTTTCAGGTGCGTTCATGCGCGGTTCTCTCCGGGGATAAAACCGCCAGTCTAATCCTCCCCGTGGCGAATGAAAACCGTTGGCGAGCGCCGCATTCTTCCACATTAAATCCATATTTCACTCATTTTATCTGCGTAACGATATGCTGGAATAGTGAAACGTATTACTATCCTTGCGCTGCTTAAAGCGAAAGGAATTTATTAATCAAGCGAACTTTTCTCATTTTCTTTAGTCCTTAATCAGACTAACGAGGTGCTGTTGATAGTGGTAACGAGGTTATGATGATGGAAAACGCAGCGGTGCAGGTATCCCCCCGGAAGTTCAAAAAAATAAGGGAACTGAACAGGCGTCGTAATTATTTTATTAAGAAAGTCCGCAACCTGATGCGCGTTTATATTGCAAAAGCGTTTTGGGACCAGCATACCCGTCGTGAGGCCGACTTCGGCTCGGCGAAAACCGTGCTGCTGATGCGCAACGAAGGCGCCGTCGGGGACGTAGTCGTCGATTCCGCGCTGGTGAAATGCCTGCATGAATCGGGCTATACCGTGGATTTCCTGCTGACCAAATCGAATAGCCAGGTGATGCGCCATAACCCGCGGATCCGTCATATCTATGAGGCTGATAACGTCGACTCCGCCGCTTTTCTGCGGAAATTTACCCACAACGTTCCTCAGTCCGTTATTAATGAGCTGGCAAATAATAAGTACGATATCGTTATTGACCCCTCTTTGTTTGATATGCCCGTACACCGAATGCTGTTGCTTCGACAAATAAAAGCAAAAGCCGTACTCGGTTTTAATAAATGGCCATCAATTAACCATTACACCACCTCGTTTAAATTTGATTGTGAAAACTGGCATGTCAGCAAAACCTTTGATTTTATTGCTGAGCATATGCAGCTGGATAAAAAACATCTCGGGACCTACGACCTGCATATTCCGCAGGATGTCCACCAGCAGGTTCGCCAGCATCTGGCCGCTATTGAGGGGCCCAAAGCGGTGGTGAACATTTTTGCCGGCCATCAGGACCGCAGCCTGTCGCAGGAGCAGCTGTCGGCGCTGATCGCCAGGCTGCAGGCGGAGTATCCTCGGGTCAACGTTATTCTGCTCGACCATCGCAACGAAATTCGCATTCCGCTTGCGGAAAAGGTGAGCGTCAATCCGTTTAAAACCCTGCACCACGCGATGGCGCTGATTGCCGAAGCCGACCTGGTTATCTCGCCGGATACGTCGATCGTGCACATGGCGGCGGCGTGGAAGAAACCGCTGGTTGCGGTCTACAAAGATGTGCAGATGAACAACCGCCTGTGGGCGCCGGGGTACGACAATGCCCGGCAGATCATCGTTAAATGCGGCAAGGTGCACCAGCAGCACGATCTTGCCGACCTGATCGTCGCGCAGATCGATCCCCAGGTGCTGAAGAGCCGCTAGGCGCAGCACCGATTCGGATGTCGGCCCCGCGCTAAAGACCGCGCCGGGACCGAAGCCCGCCACGGGATGCTCACGCCGCCGGTTTTAGCCCGCGCCCGGCGACCGCAACCGTCGCGGGGCGCTATACCCGTTCGATCCTCGCCGGTAGCCCCTGACGTACCGCCGCGCCGGAGACCCAGTCCAGCCAGGTATTACTCACCCTGCGGGTCGGGTCCGCAAACCCCAGATCGTTCAGGTTCACCCCCGAGCCTACCTGCGGGCTAAACGGCAGCGGTTCGCCGTCCAGCGTATGCTGCGCCGCCCCCAGCTCCCGATGTCCGTAGCCGTGCTCGATAGCGATAACCCCCGGCATCACGCCGTGCAGCAGACTGATCCCCGCCTCTACCTCGCCGCCGGGGGTGATAATGCGCACCCTGTCGCCGTGCGCCACGCCGAAACGCTGGCCGTCGAGGGGATTCATCGCCACCAGGTTGAGCGGCTTAAGGTGGTGCAGCCGGGGGATCGTCGTCGAGGCGCTGCCCATGGTGTTCGACTTAAAGGAGATAAGCTTCAGCGGCCACTGCCTGGGCGGAAAAAGCTCATCGATAGCGCGGCCGTCGGAGAGCCTGGGCGGATACCACGTCGGGCAGCCGCTGTAGCGCTCGCCGGTAATAGCGTGACGATGGGCGGCCACCTCCGCGTTCCAGATCTGCAGCGGTTTTTCCCAGCTAGTGCCTATCTGGTTGCCGCTGCGCCCGCTTTTGTCGGGGGCGAAGCGGCCCCCGCGCGAGTAGATAAAGGCCACCCGACTCACCTCATCGGATTTCAGCGTCTGCGCCATAAGCGGCAGAATACGCTCGACGCCGGTCAGGGTGAGGTCCTCCTGGACGGCCTCGGCGACCGGGGTTTTGCCCATAAACGCGATGTTGGCGGCCATGCGCAGGTAGTAATCCTCGGCGCGATTCAGCGGGTAGCTGTTGCCCTCGGCGTCGGTAATCGCACTATCGCCGAACCCCGGCAGCGCCAGGCGCCGGGCGACCGCGATGCAAAAAGACTCCATCGAGATCGGCTGACCGTCGGCGCTACGCGCGGTCGCCGACGGAACAATGGGCCAGCGCGCGGTGCTGGCTTTGCTGGCAACCCCGGCCCACGGGGCGCTAAATCCCCAGCTTTCGAAATTATGCGTATCCGGCACGATGTAATCGGCCAGGGCGGTGGTTTCGTTCATAAAGGCATCAATGGCGATAAACAGCGGCAGGCGCTGCGGATCCTTGAGCTTCTCCTCCGCCACGGCCCGCAGGCCAGGAATGCCGTACAGCGGGTTGGTCATGTTGGAGATCCACGCCTTCAGCGGATAAGGATACCCCTCCAGCGCCGAGCTCAGCAGCTCGGTCAACTGCCCGGCAACGAACGGGTACCACGGAGCCTTCGCCGGGAAGGGCGAGATCCCGGCCGCCACCTTGTCGCGGTACTCTTCGGAGGATTCATACGCTGTTTTACTGCGCGCAATGCTCAGCCCTTTGGGCTTCACCTTGCCAGGGAAGCTCTCCAGATTGTAGCGCGGGCCGTCGGTCGCACCGTTGAAGCGGCCGCCGCCGACGAAGACCCCGCCCTGCAGGCTAAGGTTGCCAATTAGCGCGTTGAGCATCATCACCGCCCAGGCGTTGTAAAAACCGTTGCCTGCCATCATCCCGCCGTGGGTGATAACCGCCGCCCGGCGTCCGTGGCGGGTAAAGGCATCCGCCAGGGCGATGATTTTTTCCTCCGGCACGCCGCACCGCTGGCCGTATTGCGCCATCGTCAGCTTTTCGGCCGACTCTTTCAGGCAGAGGAAGCTGCTTTTCACCGTCACTTCGCGCCCGTCGGCAAGCGTGACCCGGCGGGAGACCAGCAGCTGCGCGCGCGGGCAGGTGGCGGCGGAGACCAGCTCGCCGGCCTCGTTAACGACCAGCGGCTCATCGGCGCCGCCGGCGCTCAGATGGGCGAGGGTTAAATGCTGCCCGGCCAGACCCGGGATCTCATCGGTTATCACCAGATGGCTGGCGTTGGTGGTGCTTTTTTCTCTGGCCTGGCGCATCGCCTGCGCCCCGGGCATCGCCAGGTAATCGGCGTTAAAGCGCTGGTTTTCGATTATCCAGCGGATCATCGCCATCGCCAGCGCCGAATCGCTGCCGGGGATCACCGGCAGCCAGCGGCCGCGATCGTCGGCCATCACCGTGGTCAACGGCAGCGCCGGGGCGACCACCACGTAGCGAAAGTCGCTACGCAGGCGGGCGCTGGCGAGCTGCCTCGCCTGGCGCTTAAAGGGGTTGCCGGACTGGGCGGGGGAGGTGCCTATAAACAGCGCGAACTCAACGTGCTCCCAGTCGGGTTTCACGTGCGGGTTTTTATCCAGATCGCCCATCAGCGCACCGGAGCCTGCGCGGTAGGCCAGGCCGCAGTATGAGCCGTGGGCGCCAAAGTTTTTGCTGCCAAAGCTGTTCAGCGCAAAGCGGCGCAGAAAGGTATCGCGACCGTCGTCGCTGGTATTGGTGACCAGCAGCTGGTTGCTTTTGGGGCCGAACCCGGGATGCTGCGGGTCCACCGGCGTTGTCGGGGCATGGATGGCGCGCAGGCCCTCAACGTGGCCCTCGCCAAACAGATCGCCGCCTTCCACCACCTCGTGGATCAGCTGTTCAAAACTGATGCGCTGCCATCGGCCTTCGCCGCGTTTACCTGCGCGCTTCATCGGTTGCAGAATGCGCAGCGGGCTGTAGAGCCCTTCCAGCAGCGTTGCGCCCCGCGCGCAGGCGGTGGAGCGGCCGTCGAGGCCGCTTTCGCCCGCCAGCTGCTGCATTGCGCTGGCAAAAGGAACCGCCGAATCTACGTGCTGCTCGTGCGACAGCGGATGATAGGGGTTGCCGGCAATGCGCAGCGCCTTATGGCTTTGACGATCGACGCGAACCCGCACGCCGCACTGGGTCCAGCAGCCGAAGCACTGGGTCATGGAGATGACCTGCTGCGGGTTTTGCTGCCAGCGGGGCCGCGCGTTCGCTTCAGGGATCAGCGCATTGCCAAAGATGCGGTCGCGGGTGATTTTACCGGACGTGCCGTTGAGCAAGCCGTCGAGGGCGCGCCTGGCAACCTCCCGATAGCTGAGGGCGAAGGTTGCCATACCGCCGACGGCCAGGCCGACTTTGAGCCACTGGCGACGGGTTAAATTAGCCATGTTGCACTCTCCTTGCTAGGCCGTTTACGGTTTCGCGCACAATAATCAGCAGCGCCACCCACAGGCCAAATGTGCCGAGGATCGCCAGCCAGCCGTCGGTGCCGGCGGGCAGGGTGTAGGGATTAAACCCGGCGTTGAATTTCGGAATCCTTTGTACCTGGATAAGCAGCGTCCAGCGGATCAGCCAGCACAGCGCCATCGCCACGACCGCCAGCGCCCCGCGCGCGTGCAGTGCCAGCGGACGGCGAAGCGCGAGGCCGCAGCAGGCCAGCGACGCCGCCCACAGCAGCGCCCAGCCGGCGGCGTAGCCCCTCGCCGACGGTGAGACCGCCAGCCACTGACGAATGGCGTGGCCGGAGTGCGTGTCGCCGCTGAGCCAAATGATGACCACCGCAGCCAGCGGGATCAGGGCCGCGAGCTGCCGCCGCGCCAGCCGCCGCTGCAGGTGAAAATCATCCCCCGCGGCCACCGCTGTCAGGCTGAAAAAGGCCTGCAGCGCGCTGAGGAACATCACGACGGGCAGGGCGTAGCTGAACCACACCGGGCGGGCCAGCACCACCGATACCTCGCGGCCGGTGTAGAGCAGCAGACCGACCGCCAGCAGGGCGCTGGCGAGGGCTAACCATTTTGTGACAATGTAACTTTTACGCCACAGCCGCTGCGCCAGCAGCGCGAGGAACCACAGCCCGAGAAACAGGGTAAACAGCGGTAAAAACAGGGCTCCCCACGGCATCCACGACCACGGAGTGGGCCAGGCATAAAAGTGCCAGAAGCGGGCGGTCTGATGGAGATCCGCGGTGAGCGCGAGCGGGGCGGTTATCGCGCAGGTCAGGGTAATCAGCAGCGTCAGGTATTCCAGCTTTTCGCTGCTCCCGGCGCGCCAGCGCAGCGCGCAGGCAAACAGCGCCCCGCAGGCGGCAATGCCGATAAAAAAGAAATACTGCACTGCCCACGGGAGCCAGCTCACCTCCTGCGGCTGGGTCAGAACCTCTGCAATCAGCGCTGAATGCGACATTTAAACCTCCTGCCAGAGAGCGGGCTGCGCCCGTCCCATCAATGGACTAACAAACGCCGCGTCCAGCCCCAGATAGAACACGTGGGGGGCGGTGCCGTTTTCCGGTTTCAGCACCCTGATGTCGTCGTGATGCTGGTGAAGCATCTGCGCGATGCGGCTGTGCGGATCCTTGATATCGCCGATGATGCGCGCCCCGCCCACGCAGGACTCCACGCAGGCGGGAAGCAGCCCGGCCTCAAGGCGGTGGACGCAGAAGGTACATTTATCGGCGGTTTGCGTCTCATGGTTGATAAAGCGCGCGTCGTAGGGGCAGGCCTGCACGCAGTAGGCGCAGCCGACGCAGCGGGTGTTGTCCACTACCACGATCCCGTCCTCGCGCTGAAAGGTCGCCTGCACCGGACACACCGGGACGCAGGGCGGACTATCGCAGTGGTTGCACAGGCGCGGCAGCAGCACGTTGGTCACCTCATCCGCCAGCTGCACCTGATACTGATTGACGTGGGTACGGAACTCCCCCTGCGGAGTCTGGTTTTCTATCGCGCAGCTGACGGTACAGGCCTGGCAGCCGATGCAGCGGCGCAGATCGACCAGCATCGCGTAGCGCCGCTGCGCAGACCCGCCGTGACGCTCCGGCGACAGGGGAAATTTTGCCTGCGCCAGCGGCACCAGCGAGGCGCCGGCGGTCAGAACGCCCAGCTGCTGGAGAAACTGCCGTTTACTGCTGTCCATATTTTCTCCCCTCACGCGGCAACAACGAAACATGGGTCACGCCGTTGGTTTACGTATGATGAATAAACAATGTCGATGATTTACAGTGTAAAAATCGCCGCCGGGCGGCTCTATTGTGGTTAACCACATACCCGGCGGCTTGTTGATCTAAAACAACATAATCGGCATGGATGATGGGGTGAGAGAGAAAACGGTGAGATCTCTGGCGTTACTGGGGCTGGCGTGGCTGCTGAGCGGCGCGGCGTGGGCGGGGTCATGGCAGGTGGGCGTCCTCGCGATGCGCGGAGAGGAGGCCACGCGCGGCCACTGGCTGCCGCTGGAGGCGCAGCTCAATCAGCAGCTGCCGGGTGAACGGTTTCATATTCTGCCGCTGGATTTGCCGCAGATGCAGGCGGCGGTGAGCAGCGGCAGCGTGCAGTTTGTGGTGACCAACCCCGCGCAGTTTGTGCAGCTGAACAGCCACGCGTCGCTGCGCTGGCTGGCCTCCCTGCGCTCTTCGCCCGCAGCGGGCAACGTCACCGGCAGCGCGATCCTCGTGCGCCGCGACGGCGGGATCGCCGCCGTTCATGATTTGATCGGCAAAACGGTGGGTGCAATCGACCCGCTGGCCTTCGGCGGCTACTTGCTGGGATACAAGGCGCTGAGCGATAGCGGCCTGCGCCCCGAGCGCGACCTTCGCCTGACGTTTAGCGGCTTTCCCGCCGATGCGCTGATCTATCTCCTGCGCGAGAAGGCGATCGACGCGGCGATTGTCCCGGTGTGTCTGCTGGAGAAAATGGACCACGAGGGGCTGATAAATAAAAGCGATTTCGTCGCCCTGATAAAGCGGCCGACCGCCATTCCCTGCTTAACCAGCACGCCGCTCTATCCCGACTGGTCGTTTGCCGCGCTGCCTGCGGTGAGCGATGCCCTCGCCGACAGGGTCACCCGCGCGCTGTTTAATGCGCCGCAGCAGGCGGCATTTCACTGGGGGGCCCCGGCGTCTACCGCCGAGGTTGAGGCCCTGCTGCGCGAGGTGCAACAGCATCCGCAGCAGCGGCGTCTGTGGCTGGACGTTAAAAGCTGGCTGATTCAGCATCGGCTGCTGATGGGCTCCACGGCGCTGGCGCTGCTCCTGCTGACGCTGAACTACGTCTGGGTGATGCTGCTGGTGCGCCGGCGCGGCAGGCAGCTTGAGCGTAATGGCGTCCAGCTGCGCCAGCAGGAGCAGGCGCTGGCGACGGCAAGGCAGATGAGCGTGCTGGGGGAGATGACCTCCGGTTTCGCCCATGAGCTGAACCAGCCGCTTTCGGCTATCCGCCATTACGCGCAGGGCTGCGCGATCCGTCTGCAGGCCGAGGATCGGCAGCATCCGTTACTGCCCGCGCTGGAGCATATTGACCAGCAGGCGCAGCGCGGGGCCGATACCGTGCGTAATCTGCGCCGCTGGGTCAGCCAGGCGCAGGGAAACCCCGTCCCGACGGACGAGTGGGAGAGCATCGCCGTTGGCGATGCGCTGCAGCACGTCTGGCAGCTGTTAGGCATGGCGCAGCATTTTCCCGCGCTGTCGCTGCACAACAGAGCCCGCGGCGACCTGAGGATAACCCTGCCGCCGGTTCTGCTGGAGCAGGTGCTGGCTAACCTGATCCTCAACGCCGCGCAGGCGGGCGCCACGGCGGTGTGGCTTGAGGCGACTGGCGAAGCCGGCGGCCTGCGCATCACGCTGCAGGACAACGGGGGCGGAATTGATGACGCGCTGATGCAGCAGGTTTTCCAGCCGTTTGTGACCAGCCGCCGGGAGGGCATGGGGCTGGGGCTGGTGATTTGCCAGCGGCTGGTGCGCTACTGTCAGGGAGAGATAGCGATCGTCAACCGGGCGGCGCCCGACGGGCTGGCCGGAGCGGCTGTGATACTGGATTTCACCCATCGGGAGGAGAAGCGCGACAATGGCGATAATACATCTGCTGGATGATGACGTGGCGGTGACCCGCGCCTGCGCCTTTCTGCTGGAAAGCCTCGGCTACGCGGTGCGGTGCTGGGAGCAGGGCGAAAGGTTTCTGGCCGAGGCCGATCTGTATCAGCACGGCGTGCTGCTGCTGGATATGCGCATGCCGGTGCTGGACGGCCAGCGGGTGCATGAGGCCCTGCGACGGCGCGAAAGCACCCTGGCGGTGGTGTTTCTGACCGGCCACGGCGACGTACCGATGGCCGTGGAGCAGATGAAGCGCGGGGCGGTGGATTTTTTGCAGAAGCCCGTTTCGGCTCAGGCGCTGCAAACGGGGCTGGAACACGCGCTGGCGGTCTCTTCGACGGCGATCTCCCGGCGCCAGATAGTGAACTGCTATCAGCAGCTCACGGCGAAGGAGCGCCAGCTGCTCGGGCTGGTGGTAAAGGGGCTGATCAACCGCGAGATTGCCGAAGCGATGAGCATCGCCGTGCGTACGGTTGAGGTGCATCGTGCAAGGGTCATGGAAAAGATGCAGGCCGGCAGCCTCGCGGAGCTGGTCAGCAGGGTACAGGCCGTGCCCGATACCCTGCGCGGGGAGGCCACGGGGAGATAGCCCCGGCCGATCCGGCGGCGCGCGCGCTCAACCACATTCGGCAGCGGTCGATGAATCTACGCCTGGCGCAGCTCCCGCAGGGCGGAAAGCAGGTGCTGCGTCGAAAGCTCGTTTTCACTCTCCCGCCAGGCTAATCCCAGCTCTCTCCACAGCGGCGGCTGTAAGGGGCGAATGGCGATGCGGCTATCGGCGGCTAGCTGGGTACCCGATTCAAGCGGCAGCAGCGTGGCGCCATAGCCGGCACCCACCAGACTTTTAATGGCATCGTTATAATCCAGCTTGATCCGCGGCGTGGGGCTATGGCCGGTATCGGCAAACCAGCCGTTGGTCAGCTGCGACAGGTGGGTGCCGGAGCCGTTGAGCAGCAGGGGCCTGGCAATCATCCATTCCGGGGTCACAAACTCCGGGGCCGTCCAGTCCGCGGGCAGGAACGCGACAACGGGGTCCCGCCGCCAGGCGTCAATCTTCAGGCCGCTGCTCCGCGGCTGCGGAAGCGCCACAATACCGATATCGAGCGAACCGGATTTCAGCTGCTCAAGGGTCTGCTGCGACGTCAGGATGGTGATATGCACGTCAATATGCGGATGGGACTGCGCCAGCTTTTCAAGGGCCTGGGGCAGGAGGTAAGCAATGGCGCCGGTGGAGGCGCCTAGTCGGACCTGGCCGGTGAGCCCCTGAGCCTGGCGGGATATATCGTCAAGCGCATAGGCGACGTCGGCAAGGAGCCGGCGGGCGTGGGCGACCATGTTCTCGCCAATGGCCGTCGGCCTGACTTTGCCCCGGGTGCGGGAGAGCAGCTTCGCCCCCACGCGGCCTTCGAGCTCGGAGATGTGCAGGCTGACCGTCGGCGGCGCCAGGTGCAGCTGCCGGGCGGCTTCGTTGAAGGAGCCGGTGTCGGCAATGGTGATCAGCGTGCGCAGCTGATCGAGATTGATCTCCCGCATTGGCGTACCTCAGAAAAACTGAATTTGACGTTAGGATAATGCAACTTTACCAATACTTAAACTTGGCACAACATTCATGCACTGACGTTCTAACCGGTTTAAGGAAATGACGATGACTCACGTATTTATTGATGGCGAGCAGGGCACGACGGGTTTGCAAATCCACGACCGCCTGCGCCACCGTACGGATATTAAGCTCATGACTCTGCCCCCGTCCCAGCGCAAAGACCGGCGGCTCCGGGCGGAGATGCTCAACGGATGCGATATCGCCATTCTGTGCCTGCCCGATGAGGCGGCGCGCGAGTCGGTGGCGATGCTGGAGAATCCGCAGGTGCGCGTAATCGATGCCAGCTCGGCCCATCGCACCGTCTCCGGGTGGACGTACGGTTTCCCGGAGATGAGCGCCGACCAGCCCGCACGCATCAGAGCCTCGAAGCGCGTCACCAACCCAGGCTGCTACCCAACCGGCGCTATCGGTCTGCTGCTCCCGCTGGTTAACGCCGGGCTGCTGCCCGCTGATTACCCCGTTTCCATTCACGCCGTGTCCGGCTATTCGGGCGGCGGGAAGGCGGCGATCGAGCTGTACGAGGGCGGGGAAGCGGGCTCCGGCCCTGCTTTTCAGGCGTATGGCTTAGGCCTCAGACACAAGCATGTTCCGGAGATTGCGCGCTACGCCGGGCTCTCAATGCCGCCGTTTTTCATGCCGGCTTACGGCGCCTACCGCCAGGGGATTATCCTCAGCGTGCCGCTTCAGCAGCGCCTGCTGCCTGAACATGCCGACGCGGCAGCAGTACATGCTTGCCTGACGCAGCATTATCGCCATAGCGAGCTGGTCAAGGTGCTGACGCCTGAAGTCGTCGGCGAGATTGAGCGTCTCGATCCCCAGCGGCTGAACGGTACCAACGAGATGGCGCTGGGCGTATTTTCCAATCCTGAGAGCGGGCAAATCCTGCTGACGGCGGTGTTCGATAACCTCGGCAAAGGGGCATCGGGCGCCGCGGTGCAAAACCTCGACCTGATGATCGGCGCCGCCTGACCGTCGCTGCAGCTTTTAGGGCTGCAGCCATTGACGCCTTCCCGCCACATCCTTGAGATGGCGTCGGGAGGGCTTGTCCGCCGGGATGACGTTATTTGGCTACGCTAAATCCAGATATCATTTTTTGCAGTTCGCTCTCCCCCTTCATGGCCGGTATTCACTATGCCGCGGGGTTCGATAAGCATGATTTTTGCTTCAGCTTGTGCGTAGGTTTTATGTTCGATTCCGCGCGGAACAACGTACATTTCGCCCGCATTCACCGCCACTTCGCCATCGCGGAAATAAATTGTCAAAACACCGTCGATGACAATAAACACCTCATCGGTTTCCGGATGAGCGTGCCAGACAAAGTCGCCGAGGATTTTGACGACCTTAAACTGATAATCATTCATCTCCGCAATGACTTTGGGCTGCCATTGCTCGGTGATAAGCGAAAGTTTATGTTCAATATTAATCGGTTGCTGCATTTTCAGACTCCTCATGTAAGAAGAGTCGAGCATAGTGAATCCCACAAAGGATAGATTGAACGATCGTGCAGGCTGCCTTATACGTTTTTAATGAACCGCAGCCAGCGGCCGGGAGAAACGCCAAAGTTGCCGATAAACTGGCGAGTCATATGGCTTTGATCCGAAAAACCGCAATCAACGGCAATATCCGCCAGGTTTTTGCCCGTTAACATCAGCCTTTTGCACTGTATCAGCCGACGCATCGTCACGTATCTGTAAGGGCTGGTGCCGAAGAGGGCGCGAAAGTCGCGGCTGAGGCTCCAGCGATCTTTTCCGCTGACAAAGGAGAGCTCATCCAGGGTAATGGGGGTGTCAAAACGGCAGTGGATGTACTCTCTTGCCCGCTCCGCCGCCGGATAGTCGTAAACTTTTCGTCTGGAATGCTGCCCTCCTACCGCCGCAAGCGTGTGGGCCAGATCGTAAAGCGCATCGTCTTCTTCAAGCGTTTCAAACGACTCATCCATCGCCTTGAGTAAGGGCTGAGTGGCGGCAAATAGCCGCGGGTCGGTAGAGAGTCCGTCCGCGATAAAAGGTAATGGCCTGCCGCCAAGTATCTTTTGAACCAGCGCCGGCTCGATATAGATCATGCGATAGCGGAATCCATCCTCGGTCCCCGCCTCTCCGTCGTGGATTTCATCCGGATGCAGCACCATCGTCCCCCCAGGCAGGCTATGGCGCCGGCTGCCGCGGTAGCTGAAGCTCTGCACCCCGGAGAGCGTGCGGCCGATAGCGTAGGTATCGTGCCGATGCGGCGAGTACCCATGGCCGCTAAAAAAAGCTTCAATGCGCTCTATTTTCGCCGCAGAGTGGGCCGGTTTGACCCAGTCTTTTAAGCCTTTAATGTGTGACATCAGGAAACGCCTTCGCCTGGCAAAACGGTGAGCCCATTGTGCAACAGCCTTGCGCTTGCGCAAAGCGGACTGTTCGGCAGGCGGCTGAAGATGGCTAGGCCATCCAGTCGCCGATAAGCTCCCCGTACAGCCGCTCGGCCTCCTCCAGCCGGCTGAGCAGGCAGTACTCGTCGGTCTGGTGGGCCATCGACGGCTCGCCGGGACCGAGAATAATGCACGGTGGATTACCCAGCGCGGGCAGCAGCAGGGAGGCGTCGGTAAAGTAGGGCACCACCCGCGGCGTCAGCGGCATATCGTGCAGCGGCTGGCAGCGCTGATAAACCTGGGCTATCCACGCGTGCCGCGCTTCGCTCAGCACCGCAGGCAGATCGACCAGGGTGGTAAGCGTCACGCTCTCGCCAAGCAGCGCGCTCAGCCGCTGTCGAATGACGGCGTGCTGTAAATTGGGCGCGCTGCGGATATCGACATCAAAGCACGCGCGGTCCGGCACGGAGTTAATATTGAGTCCGCCCTCAATGCGCCCGACGTTGAGCGTGGGCTGCTTCATCAGCGGATGCGGCGCGCCTGGCGAAAAATGACGAATCTTACCCAGCGCATCCGCCGCCAGATAGATGGCGTTAATCCCCAGCTCCGGCATCGCGCCGTGGGCGGTTTTGCCCCGGGTTTCAGCGCGCAGCCACAGCGCGCCTTTGTGCCCGATAACCGGGTAATTGGCGGTAGGTTCACCGACGATCAGCGCGCCAATCTCCGGCAGCGTGCCGGAGGCGATCAGCGCCCGCGCGCCGTCGCAGCCGGTCTCTTCCCCGCCGGTGATCAGCAGCACCGCGCCGCGCCCTTTGAGGATCGCCTCCCGCCGCTGGACGCAGGCGACGGCAAACGCCGCTATCGCCGCCTTCATATCGCTGGATCCTCGCCCGTAAAGCCGGCCGTTCTCAACCTGCGAGCCGAAGGGATCGAAGCGCCACTGCGCATTGCCGAGCGGCACGGTATCGAGATGGCCGGTAAAGGCCAGCGGCTTACCCGCCGTCGCCCCCGGCAGCCGGGCAATCAGGTTGCAGCGCCCTTCGCCGAACGACGACAGCGCAACCTCGAAGCCGCTATCGCGCAGCCAGTCGGCAAAAAAACGCATGCAGTCGGCTTCGTTTCCCGGCGGGTTGATGGTGTTAAAGCCCAGCAGCCGCCGGGCCAGTTCGCGGGTAGCGTTCGCCATCAGCCGCGTTCCGTCAGCCAGTCGAGGCAGTTAATCCACAGCTGGCGATAGCCGGGCCATTGCGCAAACTCCTCGGGCAGCCAGTGGGCGGACATATCGCTGGTCCACACCAGCGAACGGCCCTGCTGATATTCGCGCACCGCCAGCAGCGGATGTCCGGTCCCGGCAACCGTCGCCAGCAGCCTGCCCTCCGGGTGCATTTCCACTTCGTTATAGCCCAGCAGCCACGGCCACTCGCCGGGAATATCGTTAAACAGGGCGTGGGATTCGGTGACTTCGGCGTAGCAGCCTTCCGGGGTTTCAATACGATCGTCCCACGCCAGGCAGCGCACCGGCAGAACCTTCTCCACCGCGGTATGGCGATAGCGCGCGCCGCCGTTTATCCCCTGGAAGCTGTAGTAGCCGCCAATCATCATCAGCGAGCCGCCGGCGGCAACGTAGTCATGCAGCAGCGTCAGGCGGTTGGCGGTGCGGCGGCTTTTCAGCCAGGTGTCGGGGTGCAGCAGCAGCGTGTTGGCGCCAATGTCCGACAGGATAATCGCATCCCACGCCTGCAGCTCTTCCTGGGTCAGCGGGAACTCGGTGGCCGCCGCGTGGGCCGGCATATAGGTGATGGCATAGCTGCTGTCGGCCAGCGCGGCCAGAAAATCCGTCGCGCCGGTGTGCCAGGTGGCGGTAGCAAACTGATCGAAGCCTTTAACGTGCGTTGAGGTGCTGGTCCAGGATTCACCGACCAGTAAAACTTTCTTCTTCATTATCACTTTCCTTTTTATCCGCCAAATACCCGCTGGGGATTGCCAATCATCAGGGTTTCAAGCTGTTCGCCGCTGACGCCGTGGCGGCGCAGGCGAGGAACGAAATGCTTGAGTATGTAGCCATATCCGTGACCGCCGTAGCGGGTGAGCATGGTCTTCAGGAAGACGTCCTGCGACAGCAAAATCTGCTGGATATAGCCGTCATCAATCAGCTCCCGGATGGCGCGGGCGTTCTCCTCGTCGGAGGGCGACTGCGCCGACTCATCGGCGTAGTAGTAGCTCATGCCGATCATGTCGTATTCGAGGAACGCCCCGCGCTGCGCCAGCTCGCGCTGATAGCGCTTGTCGGCAAAACTTGGGTTCATATGGCACAGGACCGTATGGCGCAGATCGGCACCTTCCTGTTCGAGAATATCCAGCACCCGATGGCCCAGCCGCTCCCAGCCCGGCAGATGGACCTCGATCGGCACGCCGGTCGCGGCGCTTGCCCGGCCAGCCGCGCGCAGGGACTTCTCTTCATCGGCGGTGAAGCGGCTGGAGACGCCGATCTCGCCGATCAGCCCGGCGATCACCTCCGGCTTCTCCTCCGCGCCGCCGAGATCGTAAATTAGCCGCTCGGTCAGCCGTTCGACGCTGCTGCTTTTCACCCACTCGGGGTGCGACGGCTCCAGATAGAAGCCGGTGCCCATAACAATGTTCAGGCCGGTGAGGCGAGCGATGCGCGCCAGCGCCAGCGGATCGCGGCCGATGCCGATATTGGTCGGATCGACCACCGTTTCCCCGCCCAGGGCGCGATATTTGGTCAGCTCTTCAATGGCCACGTCGACGTCAAACAGCTGGCAGTTGTCGCGGCTGATGAGCGGGTTCAGCGACAGCTCGCCGAGGTTTTCCATCTTCACCGGCATTTCGGCAAGATGGCGATCGCTGCAGCAGCAGGGCGGTACCCATTTGCCGGAGGCATCCAGCAGAATATGCTCATGCATCAGCGTGACGCCCATCTCGCTGACCGGCAGCGGGCCGAGCACCGTCATCACGTAGCCGCTGCTGACGCCGACCGGCAGCGGAGTGGGGTGGCGAAAAATTGATCCTTTCATGAGCTATCCTTTCGCCGCAGATCGCGTGGGGTTAAGAATGCGGGTGTTGAGCCAGATAGCCAGCAGGATAATGGTGCCGGTGGCTATCTGGGTGTAGAACGGCGAGATATGCGACAGGATCAGCCCGTTCTGGATAACCGCAATCGACAGCGCGCCGAGCAGCGTGCCGATAATGGTGCCGAAGCCGCCAAACAGGCTGGTGCTGCCGAGGACCACGGCGGCAATCACCTGCAGCTCGAAGCCTTCCCCCTGGTTGGACGAGCCGCTGCCGAGGCGCGCGGTAATGATCATGCCGGCCAGCGCGGCGGCCATTCCGCTGATGATATACACCCGCATGGTCACCGCTTTGGTGTTAATCCCGCTGCGACGTGCGCCCTCGGCGTTGGCGCCGATCGCCGTGACGTAGCGGCCAAAGCGCATATGATTCAGCACGATATGCCCGATAACCAGGATCATAATGCCGATCAGTGCCGGCATCGGGATACCCACAACCCACGCGCGCCCGATAAAGGTAAACAGGCTGTCGGCGGGGACCGGGATCGAGTAGCCCTGGGTCACCAGCAGCGCGATGCCGCGGACCACGGCGAGGGTGGCGAGGGTGACGATAAACGCCGGAATGCCTTCATAGGCAATAAAGAAGCCGTTGATGGCGCCGACTAATCCGCCGAGCAGCAGGCCGCCGAGCAGCACAACCGGCCACGGTAAACCCCAGTTGTTGAGGGCGATGGCGGAGAGCGCGCCCACCAGCGCGAGGGTGGAACCCACCGACAGGTCGATGCCGCCGGTGGTAATCACCAGGGTCATCGCGGTTGCCACGATCAGCAGCGGGGCGCTCTGGCGAATGATATTCAGCCAGTTGGTCCCGGTAAGGAAGTTGCTGGTAATGAGTGAAAACACCACGCAGCAGAAGACGAAAAACAGCGCGATGCTGACCACGCCAGAGTGGTTATGCAGCAGGCGGCGCGGCAGCGAATGCTGGATCATGCGGGAGCTGCTTAAGTTCATGATACTCATCCTGTTACCTCAGTGTGCTGCCGCTGAGCGAGCGGTGAATTTTTCGCCCACGATAAGGTTTACGATATCGCTCAGGCTGGTGTCGGCCACCCGCCGGTCGGCGACGTTGGTGCCTTCATACATCACCATGATCCGATCGCAGACGAGGAACAGATCCTGCAGACGGTGGGTGATGAGGATGACGCTTACGCCGCGAGCCGAAACGCGACGAATAAGCTCCAGAACTGCCTCCACTTCCGCCACGGCAAGCGCGGCGGTGGGCTCATCCATAATCAGCACCTTGGGGTCAAAGGCCGCCGCGCGGGCGATGGCAATGGCCTGGCGCTGACCGCCGGAGAGGTTGCGGACCAGCAGGCGGGTATCGGGAATGGAAATCCCCAGCCCCTTGAGCATCTCCCGCGCGTCGGCGTGCATTTTGGCCTCGTCGAGGAAGGGGATGCCGAGCACCGATTTCATCGGCTCGCGGCCCATAAACAGGTTGCCCGCAACGTCAACGGTGTCGCACAGCGACAGGTCCTGATACACCATCTCGATATGGCAGCGGCGAGAGTCCGCCGGGTTAGTAAACTGGTGCTGTTCGCCGTCGATGCGGATAGTGCCGCTGGTGGGGATCACCGCCCCGGACAGCACTTTGGTCAGGGTTGATTTCCCCGCGCCGTTATCGCCCACCAGGCCCAGCACTTCGCCCGGAGCCAGCTCCAGGTTTACGCCGCGCAGGGAACGTATCGACCCGTAGGTCTTGGTGATATTGATCATCTCTACCCTTGGCGGGATAGTTTGTGGCTGCTGCATCCGATCGCTCCCATCGCTATTGCCGGGAAAATGTTTGCCGTCGTGGGTAAAAGACTCCATCCAACACGGTTTACGCCCTTGTAAACCGGTTTACCTGCGGAGTGGAGCTTTCACAAGCACAGTCAGGTCAAACGCTATTTAAGATATTTGTTCGCCAGTAAGAACATTGCAGCATCCGTGCCAGGGCAGAAAAACCACAGCAGCCCCATCACTTAACCCTATGTAACAGAAAGAATTTATTAACGGTTTATAAGTAAACCGGTTTACTAATTATAATAAAGAGATTTTAAGTTGAACGTTTTTTGCGCCAAAATTGGGCGCTTTTGCGCCATTTTGGGACGCGCTTAACAAATCTTGATCGAATCGCGGCCAATCCATTCCACCGGCAGACGGGTTTCCGCCGGGATATCCTGCTCGTTATTCAGCAGGCGCAGCATGATGCTCACCGCGGTGCGGCCCAGCTCCCGCGCGGGCTGGCGGATGGTGGAGATGCGCGGCTGGGTAAAATCGGCATAGTTAGCGTCATCGAAGCCGACCAGCGACAGCGCCTCCGGCGCCTGTAGTCCGCAGGCGCGCAGCCCGTCGAGCAGACCAAGCACCAGATAGTCGCTGGCGGCAAAGACGGCGGTGGGGCGCAGCGGCTGGCTGAACAGGCGCTTAAGCGCCTGCTGGCCGAACTCGCGCTGGTAGTCGCCGTACATGACCCACTCGGGGGGCCAGCTGAGGCCGGCCTGCTCCATGGCGGTGCAGAATCCCTGGTAGCGTTCACGCACGCTCATCAGCTTGTCCGGCCCGCCGACGAAGGCGATACGGCGATGCCCGGCGGCGATCAGCTTTTCCGTGGCAATTCGCCCGCCCTGGACGTTATCGGCAAAGACCTTCGGCACCTTGCTGCCGGGAATATCCTCATCCAGCAAAACGATGCGCTCGTGACGCTGAACCTCTTTACGCAGCAGGCCGTTATCGGGGCGGTTGGTGGTGAACAGCAGGCCGTCGACCTGGCAGGTATCCAGCCAGCGAATGAACTGGCACTCTTTTTCCGGGTTGTTGCGGGTGATGCACAGCACCAGGCTGTAGCCGCTGGCCGAAGCGGCCTCCTCGGCGGCGTCGGCCAGTTCGGCGAAGAAGGGGTTGGTGATATCGGGGAGGACCAGACCGAGGGTTTCGCTGCCCCCTTTGCTAAGGCGGCGTGCCAGGCTGTTTCCGCGATAGTCCAGCTCGCGGATCGCCGTTTCAATGCGGTCGATAGTTTCCTGCGGCAGCACGATATTGTTGTTCATATAGCGAGATAAGGTGGCCTTCGACAGTCCCGCCAGCTTTGCCACATCGGATAACAATACGCGTTTTATACTCATTTCCTGCGCCATTTCTGCCAGAGTCGGCTATCTGTAACATAGTTAAGCGCGGTCAATACAGCAATTTTTCCGCCCACGGCGGCGCTAAATAAAGACTTGACAAAATTTAATCGGCGGAGAATTGTATAAGAAGTTTACCGCATCATCCGGGAAGTCATTCCCAAACCCGCTTAAAACATTCCAGTAGCGCACCGAAACGGACCGGTTGCCGGAATGCATCAAGCAGGTATTAGCCAAACGATCTGCGATCGTGCTGGCCAGATACGATATTTGCCCGCCAAAAAAATACTCCTTCTGCGTTCGCATCGCGGCGCGGAACTCTGCTGGCTATCAATTATTCCCGACGAGGATACTGATGATGTTATTTAACACCGGAAAACTGCGTTTTATTGCTGTTGCAACGTCTCTGCTGGCATCGGTTAGCTTTATTTCTTGCGCCAGTGCCGCCAATCCAACCTATGCGTTAGTGCAAATCAATCAGCAGGCGCTGTTTTTTAATCTGATGAATAAAGGCGCGCAGGATGCGGCCACGGCGAGCGGCAAGGATTTAGTTATTTTCAACTCCAACGATAATCCCGTCGCGCAGAATGATGCGATTGAAAACTATATTCAGCAAGGCGTTAAAGGCATCCTGGTTGCCGCCATCGACGTCAACGGAATTATGCCAGCGGTAAAAGAGGCCGCCGCCGCTAACATTCCGGTGATTGCTATTGATGCGGTATTACCGGCGGGGCCTCAGGCGGCCCAGGTCGGCGTGGATAATATCGAAGGGGGACGCATTATTGGTAAATACTTCGTTGACTACGTGCAGAAAGAGATGGGCGGTCAGGCGCGGCTGGGGATCGTCGGCGCCCTGAACTCGGCGATTCAGAACCAGCGGCAGAAGGGCTTTGAGGAGACGCTGAAAAGTAACCCGAAAATTACCATCGCCAACGTTGTTGACGGCCAGAACGTGCAGGATAAAGCGATGACCGCGGCGGAGAACCTGATTACCGGCAACCCGGATCTGACGGCGATTTACGCCACCGGCGAACCCGCGCTGCTCGGCGCTATTGCCGCGGTGGAAAACCAGGGGCGGCAGAAGGATATTAAGGTCTTCGGCTGGGATCTGACGGCGAAGGCGATTTCGGGCATCGACGGCGGCTACGTTACCGCCGTGCTGCAGCAGGATCCTGAGCAGATGGGGGCCCAGGCGCTGAAGGCGCTGAACACGATTACTTCGGGTAAAACCGTGCCGAAAACCATTCTGGTTCCGGCTACGGTGGTGACCAAAGCGAACGTGGATTCCTACCGCTCGCTGTTTAAGTAATCTTCAGGCATCGTCCGCCGCGAGCAGGGCGGCGAGCTCGCGGCCGTCGGGAAAGGCGCTGAACGTACCCCGACGGCTCACGGTGATGGCGGCCGCGCGGCTGGCATGAGCCAGCGCCAGAGCGTCGGGCGCCACGCCACGCCGCAGCGCGGATGCCAGCATAACGGCGAGAAAGGTGTCGCCCGCGCCGGTGGTATCAAGCGCCTCGGCGGCGGCGGCGGGAGAGAACCGGCGCTGGCCATCGCGAACCAGCCAGGCACCGGCGGCGCCCTGGGTAATGACGAGGGTGGGTACGCCGTAGGGCTGTAGCTGCTCCGCTTCCGACTCATTCACGACCGCGATATCGATGAGCGGCCACAGGAGGGAGAAATCAGGATTGACCGGCGAAGGGTTAAATACCGTGGTCATCCCGCGCGCTTTGGCGAACTGGAACAGGGCCCGGGTCTTTTCCAGCGAGAAATTACCCTGCTGCAGCACAATATCGCCCGCAGCGCCCTCTGCCAGATGCGGCAGAATATCATCGAGGCTAAAAGTATCGGCGGCGGCGGTAGTGGTAATAATGGCATTATCGCCATCGGCGCTATTTAAGATAATCGAGGTGTCGCTATGTTGGTTGAAATTTTCGACGGGTAGCAGCGTCAATGGTTCATTTATTAGCTGCTGGCGTATCCAGGCTCCGTTGCTGTCATTTCCCGTGGCCGCAATTAAGCGCGTATCTATACCGCAGCGGGATAATATAATCGCCTGATTCGCGCCTTTTCCGCCGAGATCCTGCGAAACTTTAATGCCATGAATCGAGGTACCTTTTTTCGGTATATCCGAAATAGACCAGGTTTCATCTACGGTAATATTACCGATAACGTAAACACGCATAGTGTTCCCTTAACAGGATGGATAACATGACTTCTATATCAGCAGAAAAACCTAACGCAATACAAGATATTTTTTCTCGTCGCAAAGTGGTCATCGGTGTCATTCACTGTGACCCCTTTCCAGGTACGCCTAAATATCGTGGTAAATCAGTGAGCGCTATTATTGAAAGAGCGCTTCGGGATGCCGAAAATTATATTGCGGGAGGCGTTCACGGCCTGATTGTTGAAAACCACGGCGATATTCCCTTTGCCAAACCAGAGGATATTGGCCCTGAAACATCGGCGCTGATGGCGGTCATTACCGAGAAAGTTCGCGAGCGTTTCGGCGTGCCGCTGGGGATTAACGTGCTGGCCAACGCTGCGATTCCCGCGCTGGCGACCGCGCTGGCCGGCGGGGCCGATTTCGTCCGCGTAAACCAGTGGGCCAACGCCTATATCGCCAACGAGGGGTTTATTGAAGGGGCGGCGGCGAAGGCCCTGCGCTATCGCAGCCAGCTGCGCGCGGAGCATATTCGCGTCTTTGCCGACAGCCACGTCAAGCACGGCAGTCACGCCATTGTCGCCGACCGTTCGATTCAGGAGCTGACCCGCGACGTGGACTTCTTCGAGGCCGACGCGGTGATCGCCACCGGCCAGCGCACCGGCGATAGCGCCACCATGGAGGAGATCGATGAGATCCGCGCCGCCACCGAGCTGCCGCTGCTGGTGGGTTCCGGCGTGACGCCGGCCAACGTCTGCCAGATCCTCGGGCGCACGCAGGGGGTGATCGTCGCCAGCACCATGAAGGTGGACGGCGTCTGGTGGAACGATGTCGATCTGGCGCGGGTGAAGCACTTTATGTCGGTTGCTCAGGCCGTGCTGGAGGAGGCGTAATGGAGGACTTTAGCGAGCGCCTGCTGCGTGAACATCAGCCGGTCTGGCAGGCGATGCAGCAGCACCGCTTTGTGGTCGATATCGAGCAGGACAGCCTGCCGGAGGCGGTTTTTAACCGCTATCTGGTCTTTGAGGGCAACTTTGTCGCCACGGCGATTGCCATTTTTGCCCTCGGCGTCAGCAAGGCGCCGGATATTCGCCAGCAGCGCTGGCTGATCGGCGTCCTCAACGCGCTGGTGGACACCCAGATCGCCTGGTTTGAACAGGTGCTGGCCGAGCGCCGGGTTAATCCTGCCGACTATCCGGACGACCGCCCCGGCGTGCGTCGCTTTCGCGACGGCATGCTGCGCATCGCCCGGGAGGGGAGCTATGAACAGATTATTACCCTGATGTTCGGCGCGGAGTGGATGTACTACTGCTGGTGCCGGCGGGTGAGCGAGGGCCGCCAGAGCGACGCGGATCTGCGGCGCTGGGTCGAGATGCATGCGGAGGAGGCGTTCTACCGCCAGGCCTGCTGGCTGAAGGAGGAGCTGGACCGTTGCGCAATGGCGCTTAATGAGAGCGAAAAGCAGGCGCTGTCGGCGCTGTACGGCGAGGTGCTGCAGTGGGAGATTGATTTCCATACCGCGGCGTACGAGGCGTAGCCGCAGCGATAAACACGGGGCGACCTGAAACGGCGCCCCTGCCGCCTGGCGTTAAAGAGGGTATCCGGCGCATCGTGGGCAGAGGGGACAGCCGATTCCCCTGCGCTGCACGATGCGCCGCTTGCATGCGTGCGTCAGGGGAGCAGACGGACGCCGCGTCGCGCGCCGCCTTCGAAGGCTGGCGGCCTAACGACGGGTGATATGCTTGACGTTGTATTTGTTGGTGTTCTGGTAGATATCGGATAAATCGACGCAGATATTATTCTGCGTATAGCTGAGCGACTGGACCCGCAGCAGGAGGCTGTTTGCCGGTACCTGCAGGAACTCCGCCTGTTCCCGGGTGGCGAGAACCGGGGAATAGCTGCGGTGGCTCTCCAGAATGGAAATATTGCACTCCTTCTTGAAATAGTTAAATTTCGATCTTTCCAGATTGCCGATGCTCAGCCATGGAAAAACCGCCACCGGGATATAGCTGTTTTCAATCAAAATGGGCACGTCGTCGATAAGGCGAATGCGCCTGACGTAATAGACCTTCTCCCCCGGCTCAATTTTTAGCTGCTGGGCGATCGCCAACGGGGCGTCGATCATGGTGAATTCAATCACCTTATTGCGGTAATTGGTCACGCCGACGACATGCATCTGGTAATTAAACCCATCAAGTTCGCCGCCGTGGTAGTTGCTCTTGCGCGCCACGTACGAGCCGCTGCCGTGCCGTTTGACGATCAGCTTTTCCTCTTCAAGCAGCGTCAGCGCCTTGCGGATAGTCATCACCGACGCCTGCAGTTCCTCAGCCAGCGTCTTCTCGCTGGGTAGCGCATCCCCGATTTCGTACTCATCGCTGTTGATGCGATTTCTTAGCTCACCTGCAATTGATTTATATATCACTTATAGATGTCTCAGGTTGATGAGTGACTTTGCGAGATATCAAGTAATTCATTGATTAGTATCTAAATAAATTAACGCATGAAAGCTGGTGGCACAAAGTCATCTAAAAATAAGGTTTTACATATATATCTATTCCACCCAAAGGTATATGACTTCTATCACAAATGATGGTTTTGCCGATCTGATTTATTTCGGCCTCGACATAAGCTGAGTTCCATGTTCCGCGGCGCTGGCAGGCGTCGGATGGTAAAGGGGTCGACAATGGTTGGGGTTAAAAAATTACAGGACTTTTCGAAGGCGATGATTGGGCCAGTTTTATATCTGCCGGTCGTTGGCCTTTTGATTGCATTACTCAGCATCACTACCAATAAATTATGGGTGGCCGAAAGCAGCACGCTTTATCTACTGGGTAAATATGTTTCCAGTATGCTTTGGGCAATCATGAATAACCTCGGCTTTTTCTTTTGCCTCGGGCTGGCCAGCGGGCTGGCAAAAAGCCGCAAAGCGGAAGCGGCTTTCGTGGCGGCCATGACCTGGTTTATGTATCTGGCGGCGAATAACAGCTGGCTAACCCTCACGCAACGGCTGGCCGAAGGCAGCAGCAATGCGCAGCTATACGGCAGCGGCCAAACCTTTATTTTTGGCTTCCAGGTTATTGATATGGGGGTGTTTCTCGGCATCATTCTCGGCTGCGTCGTGGCGTTTATCCATAACCGCTTCGTGGCGATAGAGTTTCAGGGCGCGTTCTCCATCTACGGCAACAGCAAGCTGGTGCTGATCGTCATGATCCCGCTGGTGGGCCTGTTTGCCATCGGCACCGTCTATATCTGGCCGATTGTTGAGCATGGCATATCGGCGCTCACCGGCGTGATGAAAACCTTCGGTGCGGCGGGCGTGTTTCTGTACGGCTTTCTTAACCGCTTTCTTATTCCAACAGGCTTACATCACCTGATCTGGTCGCCCTTTGTGTTTACCTCCATCGGCGGGCAGCTGCTGATAGACGGCCAAACGGTCGTCGGGGCGAAGCCCATTTTTCTCGCCGAAATTGCCAGTAATACCGGCGGCGCCTTAAGCGATTCGGCGCGTTTTTTAACCTACGGGATGGTGAAAATATTCGGTACGGCGGGAATGGCCCTGGCATTTTATAAAACCGCGAGGCCGGAAAATAAGCAGAAATTAAAAATCACCCTTATTCCGCTGATCGTCACCTCGTTTCTGGTCGGCATCACTGAGCCCTTTGAGTTCCTGTTTATCTTTACCGCACCGCTGCTCTGGCTGGTCTATTCGCTGCTGGATGGCTTTTTCCAGATGCTGGCCTGGCTCCTTAACGTCCGGGTCTGTGCAACCAACGGCATTATCGATTTCATTGTTTATAACATCCCGGCAGGGGCGCATCTGACGCGCTGGCCCATCTTTGTGGTTCTGGGCCTGATGGAAACCGCGACCATGTACTTCGTCGGTAAATTCCTGATCACCCGCCTTCGGCTAAATACGCCGGGCCGGGAGCAGGGCGAGCCCGGCGCTGAAAAAAAGGCGAGCGCCGGTCCGGCGGGTCAGGCATCGGGTGAACAGGTGGTCCTCGGGCTTGGCGGCAAAGGGAACGTCTGCTCTGTCGATAACTGCTTTACACGACTGCGGGTTGACGTGCGGGACCCCGCTTTGATTCAGGAGAGCCTTCTGAAGAGCAGCGGCGGCGCCAGCGTCATTATCAACGGTCATCACGTTCAGGTTATCTACGGCGTAGGGGTGAATAAAGTCCGCAGTGCCGTAAATAGCTATTTAGATATTCATGAATAAAGAGGTGGAAAATGAAAGATAAATTTGTTGTCACTATTGCCGGCGGTGGCAGTACCTATACTCCGGGGATTGTTATGATGCTGCTGGAAAATATGGACCGCTTCCCCCTGAGCGAGATCCGGCTGTATGACAATAACCCCGAGCGTCAGCGCGTTATCGGCGAAGCCTGTACCATTCTGGTGGCGGAGCGCTATCCGCAGGTTGCGTTCAGCTTCACAACCGATCCGCAGGAGGCGTTTACCGGCGTTGATTTCGTGATGGCCCATATTCGCGTTGGCCTGTATGAGATGCGGGAAAAGGACGAAAAAATCCCGCTTAAGTACGGCGTTATCGGCCAGGAAACCTGCGGGCCGGGGGGCATTGCCTACGGTATGCGCTCCATCGCCGGCGTGCTTGAGCTGGTGGATTATATGGAGACCTACTCGCCGGGGGCGTGGATGCTTAACTATTCCAACCCGGCGGCTATCGTTGCCGAGGCGACCCGTCGATTACGCCCCACGGCGAAGATTATCAATATTTGCGACATGCCGGTCGCCATTGAAGGATTGTTTGCCGACATCCTCGGGCTCTCGTCGCGTAAAGAGATGAACGTCAGGTATTTTGGCCTGAATCATTTCGGCTGGTGGACCAGTATTACGGATAAAGCCGGTAATGATTTAATGCCCGCCCTGAAGCACCACGTTGCCGAGCTGGGGTACTGCAGCCCGAAAGAGGATTTTCAGCATAAAGCGCCGAGCTGGATTGAAACCTTCAAAAAGGTGAAAGACGTCTTCGCCCTCGATCCCGATACGCTGCCGAATACCTACCTGAAATACTACTTCTACGCCGATTACGAGGTTGCCCACTCCGACCCTAATTTTACCCGCGCCAATGAGGTCATGGCGGGAAGAGAGAAGGAGGTGTTCGATATGGCCAGAGAGATAGTCGTGCGCCAGAGCGCCAGCGAGGCCCATTTCCACGCCGGGGCGCACGCGACCTTTATCGTCGACCTCGCCTGCGCCATCGCGTTTAATACCCAGGAGCGGATGCTGCTGATCGTGGAAAATAACGGCGCTATCGCTAATTTTGATGATACGGCGATGGTTGAGGTCCCTTGCCTGGTGGGAATTAACGGTCCGGAGCCGCTGGCGATGGGAAAAATTCCGCTTTTCCAGAAGGGGATGATGGAGCAGCAGGTGGCGGTGGAGAAGCTGGTTGTTGATGCCTGGGTTGAGGGCAGCTATCAGAAGCTCTGGCAGGCCATCACCTTGTCTAAGACGGTGCCGAGCGCCTCGGTGGCTAAAGCTATTCTCGATGACTTAATTGCTGCTAACCGCAGCTACTGGCCGGTGCTGAAGTAAACCTCTGCCTGCCGTCGCTATGCCCGATGAACCCTGTCGGGCATAGACGGGAGCAGGGTGCCAAACGTTGTGCACCTTGCTCATCCGGGGCGCCGCGTTGGCGCCCGTCGGATTACCTGAACGGAGAGCTCAGGGGCACTTCTGCATCAGGTTGGTGAGTTATCCGGTTGCGCAGATCGCGACGGATCATCTCAATTGCCCAGAACCAAAATATATGTCCGACCAGTTCAGAGATATATTCCCCGGCGGGTATATTGAGCAAGGAGGGCGTCAGGCCCAGCAGCGGGAATGAAATCCAGTGAACGGCAATAGTGGCGATAATCCCTGCCCATGCCCCCTGCCATAATTTGACTTTAGGAAATACCTCAGCGACCACGCAATACCCAATGGCGAACACCAGAGAGAAAATAATATGCGTTACCATCACCGGGTTAATAATGTGTTCTGAAAAGGTGTAGACCGTCTGAGTCGGATCGATGCCAAGGTAATCACGTAAGAAAATATATGGCGGGTTAAACTCATCCCGGCCACCGGAGAATGTTCTCGGCGGTAAAGGAACCTCGGCTCCCCATTTGACAAACGCCGACATTACCCCCGCAATAATACCCACGAAGAGCGCCACGCCATAACGACGCCTGCCGGGCTCTGTTTGCACAAAAAAATCCTTAACTGCCATTTCTACCACCCTGTAATTACATAAGTTTACGTTCACTCATACTCATAAATAAGTAGTTTTGATTCTTTGATCTCGATCACACTAAGTCCATAGAGTCGAACTTGTACTCTTCATGAAATGAGAGTAAAGAAACACCATTTATAGTCGTTGACAAACCCCATATTGAGGCGGTTATAAACGCTTTTATCGCGTTCGTTCTCCCTCAGGAGAGCGCCCATCATGCCCGGTCACGGCGTCTGACCGGGGCTATTTTCACGTGCGCTAAAAACGCGATGGCTACCGTTTAATAAACTTAACCGACTTCCCCGATTCCCTTTTAAATAGCGTCCCGGGGCCGTGATTTTTATTTCAGCAGCCGTGGAGCATCATCGCCTGCCTATTTTTATCGCCGTTTAAGAGAAAAACAGGTTGCCGAAACGTAATGGCAATAATGTCCCGTTCCGGTTTAGCGTAATTTATATACCCCCGCCTGCCACGGACTCAACGCGATCGCGGTACTCTCTTTTGCCGTATCGCTTTGCTGATTGGTCTCTATCATCACCTGTTCAATAGCGTCATTATCCGGCAGGGCATAGCGAACCGGCTGTTCTTTAAAGTTCACCACCACCAGATAGCGTTCGTTATCAAGGGTTCGGGTATAAGCGTAAACGCTATTATCCTGCGGGTTGAGATCCTGATAGGCGCCGTAAACCAGCGCCGGGAGCTCATGACGCAGGTGAATCATCTGTTTGTAGTAGTTGAGCACTGATTTATTCTCAGTTAACTCACGCGCCGCGTTGATTTGCACATAGTTCGGGTTGACGTGAAACCAGGGCTTACCGGACGTAAACCCGGCATTTTGGCTGTCATCCCACTGGAAAGGCGTTCTGCTGTTATCCCGGCTGGTCAGGCGCACGTTGTCGAGAAACTCCGCGGCCGTGACTTTTCCGCTTTCGACATAGTCATGCCAGAAGCCTTTTACTTCAATATCGTCAAATTCGCTTAGCTTTTTAAACGGATAGTTGGTCATTCCCAGCTCAGAGCCCTGATAAATAAACGGCGTTGCCCGCTGGGTTAGGGTGACTGTCGCCAGCGCTTTAGCGGAGGCCTCCCGCCACTGCGGTGAATCATCGCCAAAATGCGACACCGCGCGAGGATTGTCATGGTTATCAAGGAAGAACGTATTCCAGCCATACTCCCCGACGGTAGTGTCCATTTTACTGACGATCTGACGGAACTGGGAGAGCGTCCAGGGTCTGTGGCGCCAGCGCTCGTTGCTGTCGCGGTCAAGACGGATGAGGTCAAACATAAAGGCCATATTCAGCTCATGACGACGGCGGTCAAAGAACTGCGACGAGCGATCCAGCGGTACGCCAAAGATTTCACCGGCGGTGGCAACATCATAGTGGGACAGCACCTCCCGGTTCATTTCCTGAATATACTGATGAATGTTGGGGCCCATGGTGTACTGCTGGGCAAAGTTTTTCTGCTGTTCGGGAGTGAGATCGGGGAATCCCGGAATTTTGGAGTAGGTCGCCACGGTATCAAAGCGCATTCCTGAAACGCCTTTATCCAGCCAGAAGCGGAGCATCGCGTAGAGATCTTCGCGTACCTTCGGGTTATCCCAGTTCAGGTCAGGCTGCTGCCTGGCAAAATAGTGCAAATAGTATTGCCCTGACTTCGCGTCTTTTTGCCATGCCGAACCGCCAAAAAATGACGGATAGTTATTCGGCGGCTGATTATCCTTTCCGTCACGCCAGAAATAGTAGTCGCGGTAAGGATTGTTTTTACCGCTTTTACTTTGAATAAACCACGGATGGCGATCGCTGGTATGATTGATGACGACATCGATCATTAAGCGCATATTGCGCTTTTTCATTTCGGCGATCAGCGTATCGAAGTCCGCCATGGTGCCGTACTCTTTCATGATTTGCTGGTAATTGCTGATGTCGTAACCGTTGTCGGTATTCGGTGAGTCGTAGTGGGGGTTTATCCAGATTGCGTCGATGCCGAGAGATTTGAGATAGTCCAGCTTTTCGATAATACCTCGAATATCACCAATGCCATCGCCGTTGGTATCTTTAAAAGAACGCGGATACACCTGATAAAAAACCGCCTCTTTCCACCACGCCGGGAAAGTATTTTCCTTATGAACGTCGATATCATCGGCGAAGGAGGGGGTGGCGCTGAGGCTCGGGCAAGCCCAGGTCATCATTAGCGATGACAGTGCCAGCGCCGCCGCCGTGCGGCGTTTAATAAAAGACATACTGTTTTCCTTATAAGTGAGTTGTGAGTGCTTAAATTTTTAATCGTTAAATAAAGGTGTAAATCATCAGCAGCCAAAGCATGGCGCCAACGACAGTGATAAATTTCAGCAGCAGGTTATTGCCCGGGAAGTTATATACCGGAGGCAGCGACGAGCGTCGGGCCTTAATCAGCAAGCAGGGCGGCAGTAATATGCTCCACAGCACCAATGAGATCCCGGCAAAGGCCAGCGCAGATAAAAAACCTTGTGGGGCGAAAATGCAGGCCAGGGCCGGAGGGAAATAGGTCAGGAATATCGCCAGCGGCCGCGAGGCGCGGCGGTAGCGTTTATTGAGTATATCCTCAAGATAATCACACAGGCCGATTGAGGCGGACATCAGAGAGGCCAAAACGGCAATGCATCCGAATGATATGAACATCAGGCCGGTGGCGGACGTGGGCTGGTTGATATTGAGGGCCGCAAGAAACGCGCCGATGTTTCCACCTTCGTTGCTAACATGCTGAATAGCCTGGGGAGTGAGTACTCCCAGGGTAATGGTCAGCCAGAAGGCGTAGATCAGCAACGAGACGGCGAAGCCGTAATAGAGAGAGCGCGTAATAGCGCGGTGGTTGTCCCGTCGGTACATCCTCGTCAGGGAGGGAATACTGCCATGAAAACCAAAGGCAATAATGCATACCGGAATGACGGGCAGGTAATACTGTAGCGACGTTCCACGGGTGGTTTCCAGCAGCCTGAGCAGCTTCACGCCGCCGGCAGCCCCTGCGAACAGCAGCAGAAAGAGGGTAAACTTCACCGCAATCAGGCAGGAGAGAATATAGCCGGGGAGCCTGCCGCCGGCCCACAGAATAACCGAGGTCGTCAGCGACAGCAGGACAATTGGCAGCCAGCCGCGGCCCATCCCGGCGGGAGGAATGAGGCCATTTAATATAGATGCCGCGCCTGATATATACGCATAGGTGAGCAAATAAAGCACAAAACAAAAAGCGATACCGATGACAACGCTGGCGCCGGGACCGAGCAGCGCTTTCGTGAAGGTATGAAAGCTTGCTCCCTGTGGAAATCGCATCGTGATATCCACGAGGATCAGCCCCGTCATCAGCATCAGGAGCCCCGTCGCCGAGAGTGCCAGCAGACCCTTCAAATACCACACGTGGACGAAGGCAACCGGCAACGCGAACATGCCTCCGCCGATAATTGTTGCCACCATGAGAGACGTTCCCCGCAGAGGGAACCCGGTTCCTTTCATATGAGTGATGTCCGTAAGCGGCCCGTCTTCGCGGGCCAGCAGCTGCTATTTTGTGGCTTCAGCCAGTGATTTTTCGAAGCTTTCGTGGAAGCTGTCGATTTGTCCGCTCTGGTGGAGAGCCGACAGGGCGCAGCGCAGAATGGCATGCCCCTCTTCAACGGTCGGATACATCGCGACGGTGGTGGCGAAGCCGCGGTCGTGCATTTTTTTGCACATCGTGATGGCGAGATCCTCGTCACCAATCAGGATCCCCCTAATCGGCATCGTGGTACCCCGGTTAACGATTGCGGTATTAGCAAACACTTCGTCGAAATAGCGAATGACGTTGTGCAATTTCTCCTGGCGGGCGGCAACGGTACCGTCGAGGTGGAGATCGGCTGCGGCTACGCAGGCGGCAATCCCGGGCAATGACGGCGGCCCGCCAAAGGCGTAGGTGGTTCCGTAGGTCTTGATAAAGTTAATGGTCTCCGCACTGCGGCAGGCAATAAATCCGCCGTGGGAGCCGAATGCTTTGGATAGCGACCCGGCGATAATAATGCGTTCGTCAAGCTGATGGTCGAGGCATGACATCACGTATCCCGAACCATATTCGCCATAGATAGAGGTGCCGTGCGCGTCATCGATATAGGCATAGCCGTCATACTGATGCGCCAGGCGGACGATGAGCGCCACGGGGGCCACGCCGCCCATTGACCCTACGCTGTCTGATATTGAGACCGGCGTCAGACCGTTGCTGAAAGCGTAGCGGAAGGCTTGTTCAATTCGCGCCTCGTTCTGGAAATCAATCCTGACCACTTCCCCGAACTGCTGGAGAAGACCGCGGTTTATCTGCAGCGTGGCATGCGCCGTTTTCTCCATAATAAAGTAGGGTTTTTTGCTGAACGTAAAGTTCGGCAGCGTCCCGGACGCCAGCAGTGGTAAGACCGCAATATGGCAGGGAGTCACCGCGTTGAACGTCAGGGTATGGGCCCCATGCATGATTCTGTTCAGACGTGCTTCCAGCTGCGGGAAGAGATCGACCTTCACTCGCGTTCTGGCGACCGACAGCTGCACTCCAAACCGGTCGATAGCGTCAACAACCGCCTGTTTCAGCGCCGCGTGCGTCTCGAGGCCGAGGTAAGAGCAGGAGACGAACTCGACCATTTTTCTCCCGTCATCGAGGGTAATTTCTTTTCCTTCTCGCTGCACCGCCACCAGTTCATTAATATGCTCTGAAAATACCCGGGACTGATATTTCAACGACCTGTCTATTTTCTTTTTTTGCCAGTTTTCCATTGTGTTACCTTAATTGAAGTGACTACCACAAGAGACAGCATCGCCAGCGATAAGGTGCTCACGCCAAGCGTCCTGTCGAAACCAATACCGGTATCCGTCAGTTTTACCGCCAAAAAGCTAATGGTTCCGGCGCTCGCTGTTTGAATAAATCCGGTGAGGGATGCGGCCACCCCCGTTTTATTGCCTTTAATTTGCAGCGCGATAAAGTTAGCGGTCGGATAATAGGCGCCAAGGCTGAAGTTAAAAACCATCGCGCCGGCAACGCATAAACTAAGCGAGTGGCTGCCGAGGATAAATGGCGCAACCGCCAGGGCGTTTAGCGAAAATAAAACCCACGGATTGATGAACTGCTCGAATTTCGCCGCCTGATTACCAATAATGAAAAACAACACCGATGCTGAAAACAGCAGGGAATAATTCATCGTACTCAGACCAAGCTGCTGCATAAAGATCGCCGGAGATAGCGAGATATAACAAAACAGTGAGCTGAGGATCAGCGAAACCAGCAAGGTTCCGTGGATAAATGCCGGCGTGATAAAACCGCCGGTGGAGGAAGCGGCGAGCCGATCGTGATGCGCGAGGGCGCGTGGGGAGAGGAGCATGGTCAGGACGCTAAATAGCGCCATGACCAGGAAAATCACGTTCCAGCTCAGATGCCCGAGGATCGCCGCCCCCGCCAGCGGGGCAATAAGAGGAACGACGGCACTGGCTGAGGAGATATCGGAAAGCGCGCGTTTTAGCTTCAGCGGGGGGAACGTTTCTTTGGCGATGGCTTTTGAAAGCACCGGACCGGCCCCGGCGCCTACGGCCTGTAATACCCTGCCGGCCAGCAGCATCGTTAAGCTCTCGGCCATAAAACAGAGGACGCTTCCGGCGAGGAAAATGGCAAAGCTGCACGTCAGTACCCGTAATTTACCAAATTTATCCCCGACAAATCCCGATACTAATTGGCTCGCTGCGTATATCACAAGAAAGCCGCTAATCGTCAACTGGATGGTTGAGTAATCTGTATTGAAGGCCGTCTGGAGGATCGGCAGCGCGGGCACGATCATATCCGTTGCCAGCGCCGATACCGATGCGGCAAGAATAAGATACAGATACATCCTGAGCATAATAAGCTCTTCCTTAAGTTAGCGGGTTAAATCATCGGGAGTGGTTATTTAATTTCTGCAGGCTTTTTTCTCGACGGAACAGATGCCGATCCCTGTCATGATTAACAGGGCACTCGCCAGGTGATATACGTGCGGTGGAGTATGTAAAAACAGGATGCTTAATATCCCGCCGGAAAGAGGAATAATATGCGTGTAAATTTCACCGCGGGTGGCACCGATGGCGGCGATGCCTTTATTCCAGAATAAATAGGCGAGCCACGAGGGGAAAATAACCAGGTACGCCAGGCCGCTGAGAAAAAATACGTCGTGGTAAGCGGCGAAAGAGAGGGCCGGATGGCGCGCGAGCCACAATACCACCACCGGGATCAGCAGAAGGGCGCCCACGAGCGAGCTGACGGCGACGAAAGCGTTCGCCGGAATGCGGCGGTCCTTATTGCGCAGCAGGGAACAGTAGAGCGCCCAGCTCAGCGCCGATCCCATCGCCCAGAGATCGCCCGACTGGAAACTCCTCAGCCCCTCTGGATGCAGCAGGTTGCCCTGCAGAAGAAGGATCAGCACGCCCGCCGTACTGAAGACGACGCCCAGCCAGTTACGCGCCGAAACCCGGTCGCGGAAAATAAGACGATTAATAATCAGGACCATGCAGGGGGTCGCGGACATGTAGATCGCCGCATTCAGCGCAGAGGTCGTCTGCAGGCCTATGTAGAGCGTGAGGGGGAAACTTACCTGCCCGCAGAGGGTTAAGATCAGCAGCGTAGGGGCATTTTCACGCAGCAGCACGCGGCTCTCCTTTATTTGCCGATGGTAGAGCACCACCAGCAGCAGCGCCGTCAGCGCCCATCGTGCTTCGGTCATGAGGATCGGATCTGCACCCTGCACAAGAATATGTCCTACGACATAATTCCCCCCCCAGAACAGGGCCGCCAGCGTGAGTAACAGATAAGGCATGCTGATTCCTTTCATCGCTTAAAACTGTACTAAATGGTAACGTTAAAATTTTAACCACATCAACTTTTTTTTAATATAAAATAAAGTTTATAAATTTTTATATTATTATCATTGGTTTAGTTATTTATCGCGGGTGTGCTAAAAATCTTATTGCGGCGTGTATGGCTGTACTATAACGTATATATACCATGCATTTTACAGGGATAAATTAATGCGTACCAATGAGAATGATTTCACCGGTAACGAGCGCCATGGCTCTGTGTCGATGCCTTCTCTGGATGAAACGATCGACCAGCTCATCCACAGCAATGCACTTTCGCTGAAGCTAACGGCCAATCCGCTGCTCGCAGACAGGGTCTGGCATCTTACGGAGAACACCTGCGCCAGGGCTTTTTCCGCCGGCGACCCCGAGGCACGAAAGTGCGCCCACGGTGCGCTGTTCAAGCTTTATCAGGCCTGGCTGGCTGAGCCACTATCCGCGCCGGCGCAGAACCAGTTCCACCCTCTGCTCTCTGCGGTAAGAAGCTATATTGAGTCAGAGTGGCTGCGGGTGGAAAACAAACGTTTTATTGCCCATAAGCCGGTACTGAACGCCGGGAATATCGTCGAAGAGCTGCGTGATTTATGTCAGAGGCACCCGGCCTCGCACCATCCGCTTTTCGACTTTCTCTCCGCTTGCGCTTCAGAAGCGCAAATAGAGTATTTTTTCAAAAGCGATAGCGCGCTGAACCTGCTGTTCTTCGATCTGGTGGCGATGGGGCTGGTGGGCTCTATGCCGGAAACCCGCGCGGAGATTGCGCAAAACCTCTGGGATGAGATAGGCCAGGGAAGCAATGAGATCACCCACGTTAATCTGTATAAGGATCTGCTGAAACGCCGGGATATTGCCTTACCCGATAACCATTTTGCCCATCTGTATGACTGGCAGGGGCTCGCCGGATACAACGCTTTCATGCTCGGCGGCGTTAACCGGCAGCATTACTATAAATCCCTTGGCGTAATGGCGATGACGGAGCTGCTGGATCCGCCGCAGTATCAGAAGCTCGTTGCAGGGTGCCGCCGCATTGGCCTGACGGAGCGCGATGTGCATTACTATTCGGAACACATCACGGTGGATATCGGCCATGCCGACGGATGGCTGAATAACGTTATTGTCCCCATCGGCAAAAAATATCCGGCGGCGCTGGAGGAGGTCTACGCCGGCGCGGCGCTTCGACTGCAGACGTGCTGCGATTACTACGATCGCCTGCTCGAGTCCCTGCAGGCGCTGGATGCGCCCGGCGCGGCGTGAGGATCAGAGCGTTCCACCTTCGGAGTAAATAAGCGCTTTCGCCGCGCTCCAGGCCGTCATACCCGGGGGGATCTCCCGACACTCTGACGACTCCGCCTGCTGGGCGGCGATTGCACCGTCGATAAGCATGACCATCATCATTGCCACCCGCTCGGCTGGCTCCGGTTTTAAGACTAGCCGCAAAATATCGCGGAAAAACTGGTAGAGGCGCGATTTAAACCGCGAACATTTCTCGCGGATTGCCGGGGATGAGGTGCCATATTCGAACAGCGCGCGGGTAAACATGCAGCCGTGGAAATCCTCGCAGGTGAACCAGTTGTTATAGTACTCAAACACGGCAAACAGCTTCTCTCGCGGGGAGGGTTTATCCGCAGTAATGCTCTGCAGAGCCTGCATAAACTCATGCTCTTTCAGCTGTAAAATGGCCAGGATGAGCGCTTCTTTATCCGGATAGTAGCGATAGAACGTCATTTTGGAGATGCCGGCGTTCTCCGAAATACGATCGATGCTCGGCGACTGATATCCCTCCCTGTTAAACAGAGACGTGGACTGGCGGATAATTTCCGCCTGTTTTGGCTTCATGCTGGTTCCTGTCGAGCTCTTTAACGTCATCTCTGTTCTCTTCTCCCGCAGCACTCACCCTGCGGTTCTTTTAGCCGGTTGCGCAAAATGATTGAGGGCGTCAAGAAGCTCCGCCAGCTCGGCTTCCGACAGCCGGCAGGCGGATTCTATGCGCTCGCTTATGCACCAAAGTTTGTCCTGCAGGGCGTTCCCTTCATCGGTCAGGGTGATGAGAACGCGCCTTTCATCCGCGCTGTCGCGGGTGCGGCAGATGCGTCCTGCGCGCTCAAGACGTTTCAATACCGGCGTAATAGTTCCGGTATCCATGCCGAGACTGTTGCCAATGTCACCCACCGTACGGGGCGTCATGCGAAAAAGTTCAAGCATGACTAAATACTGTGGGAAGGTAAGCCCCAGCGGATCGAGGAAAGGCTTATGCAGCCGGTTCATGCGGCTGGCCGCGCCGTAAAGCGCGAATGAAAGCTGGGTGCCGATTTCCCGTCGCGTCTGCGTTTTCATAGCGAGAAAGTTACCTTGCTGTTGATTATCTTGCGCAACAGATAAAATTTTAAGGGAATTTATCAGAGAGATAAAGAACGGCGGCGGGGTATTTTTGCGCGGTGTGGCGCAGAACCCTCACCCTGGCCGCCCGGCGGGAGGCGCACCGGCTGTCGTTTGCCCGACGCGCAGGGCTTACTCTTCTCTTTCGCCGGGCTGCGGCTTTTCAGCACTGCGCTGGGCGCATAAAGAGACAACGTATCACCTCGAACCGGTGATGAGCGAATCAAACTACTCGCTGGGAATGTTCGTCGGCCCGGTGATTATGGGACTGATGCTGCAGCATATTAATCTGTCGTCCGGCTATCTGTTAATTGCCGCGCTGTCGGTGGTTGCCGCCATTATTACGCCGCTGTCCGTGCGCTGGGTTAATAACCGGCAGATAGATGACTCATCTCAGCTATCCGATAACGCACGGCTGGCCTCCGCCCGCGAGTTTCAAAGATGGTCTGCAATCAGGCCTGCGATAGATGCCGCCGCATTGAGGAATGGGGTATTCTTCAGCTATCTATTATCAGGCCGTTGCCGATCGGCGTTTGATTCTCTGCGCCCGTCCCGGTATTAACACCCGCAGCCGGGCAAAGTGCACAACGAGGCACGGCGAATAACAGGAAAACGCGATGACCCGCACGCAAAGGCTCCTTGAAATGCTCCAGATCCTGCGGGAGCACCGCTATCCGGTTACCGCATCGACCCTTGCAGAAAATTTGGCGATAAGCGTGCGCACCGTTTACCGGGATATTCAGACGCTCCAGCAGCAGGGGGTCTGCATTGAGGGCAGTTCCGGCATGGGATATATGATTAAGTCGGACTATCATCTGCCGCCTCTGGTTTTTACGGCCCAGGAAATTAACGCCCTGACGCTCGGGCTAAGCTGGGTTTGTCATAATACCGATGCGGATTTTAAAAGGATCGCTAAAAGCACGCTGGCTAAAATACATTCGGTGACGCCTGATAAATTAAAGGAGCATATCGAGTATCAGTCATTGCTGACCGGGCCGGGTGAAAGAGATGAGGCTTTTTTTCCTGAGCTGCGCCACGCAATTAATCACCGACATAAAGTTCAAATAGCCTATTGCGCTAAAAACGAGCGGCGCTCTTCCCGAGTAATATGGCCGGTGGCGCTGGTTTATATGGAGGAGTGCTGGCTGCTGGCCGGATGGTGCGAACTGCGAAAAGATTTTCGCCACTTCAGAACCGACCGGATAATACAAATCGCGCTGCTTGCCGATAAATATAACGAAAGCAGGATCGGCTTATTGCGAAAATGGAGGGCGCAGGAGGGGCTTCGCCTGGACGACGAGTACTGACAAAAGCTGTCACTGCCTTTTCATATACTCCTGTAGAGCAAAAAACATCATTCTCTACAGGAGCGAACATGAGCTTTCAACACAAAGTCGCAATAGTGACCGGCAGCACCGACGGCATCGGTGAGGTGGTCGCGGAGCAATTACACCAGGCGGGGGCGCGGGTGATCGTGGTCGGTCGATCCCGCGAACAGGCGGAGCGCAAGGCTAAATCGCTGTCAGCGGATGGACGCACCGCCGCCGGTATCGCGTGCGATGTTTCGCAGCCGGAGCAGGTGAGGCGGATGATCGATGAGGTGGTGTCCCGCTTTGGCAGACTGGATTATGCGGTTAATAACGCGGGAATCACCGGCGAAAGTAATAAAAATATTGCGCAGCAGACGATAGATAACTGGGAGAGGGTGATCGCCACCTCTTTGAGCAGCGTATTTTACTGTATGAAATATGAAATTCCGCCGCTGCTGAAATCTGGCGGCGGGGCGATCGTGAATTTATCCTCAGTCAATGGCCTGGTCGGTATTCCCGGGCTGGCGCCCTACACGACGGCCAAACACGGCGTTATTGGCCTCACCCAAACCGCCGCGCTGGAGTTTGCGCAGCAGGGCCTGCGGGTCAACGCCGTGGCTCCGGGATACGTCAGCACGCCGCGTATAAATCAACTGCCCGCAGACGTTCAGCGCGCCTTTGCGAATAGCCATCCGCTAAAGAGAATGGCTAAAATGCAGGAGGTGGCAGATTTTATCCTGTTCCTGCTGTCAGAAAAGTCAGGGTTCTGCAGCGGAGGCGTCTATCCCATCGATGGCGGCTACCTGGCGGAGTAAATGCTTGCCTGAGACGATATTCTCCGGCCAAAAGGAGATTAAGGACCAACGATGTTCATTATTTTCAGCGGCTTACCCGGTAGCGGGAAAAGCACGATTGCGCAGGCGCTGGTGAAGCGACTCGGCGCCTTCTATCTGCGGATAGACACCATCGAGCAGGCAATTCGCGAAGCGGATGAACATCCGCGGGAGATGGGGCCTGAGGGCTACTTTGTCGCCTGTTCAGTGGCGAGGGAAAACCTCAAGATGGGGGCGACGGTCGTTGCCGATTCGGTGAACCCCCTGACCCTCACGCGCGATGCTTACCGCGACGTTGCGCGCTCTACGGGGCGCGACTTCTTAGAGATAGAAGTGGTGTGCTCCGACAGGGATGAACATCGCCGGCGAGTCGAAACCCGGACATCAGAGGTCAAGGGATTAATCCTGCCGGAGTGGCATAACGTTACCGGCCTGCATTATGAGCCCTGGAACAGAGAGCGGCTGGTGCTCGACAGCGGAAAACTGTCCGTTGAGCAATGCGTTACGCTGGCGGTCGCCGCGCTTGCCCGGTAAGCTTGCCGTCACTTCCCCGAGCAGCGGATAGCTTAAAAAAGGAGCAGGGCGATGATTTCAAAAGAGAACGCTGAGCATTATGTCTGGGGCGATAGCTGCGACGGTTGGTATCTGCTCAACCGCCAGGACATGCTCATTATTCACGAAAAAATGCCGCCGGGCACCTGCGAAAAGCGCCACTATCATTGCCTGTCCAGACAGTTCTTCTTCGTGCTGCAGGGGGTTCTTACCATGGAGCTGGCGGGGAAGAGGCACGAGATCGGCGCTCAGCAGGGGCTGGAAATTCCCCCCGGGTCAGAGCACCAGGCGAGAAACGATAGCGATTCTGCGGTGGAATTTATCGTTATCTCCCATCCGACGACGCGCGGCGATCGAACCGACCTCGCGCCATCCTGACAACCAATCCCGGGCTGGCACCGGGCGCGATGAGTTAGCGGCGATCGTCCGGGGCATAAAACGGGCCGTCAGCGCTGCTCGGGGTCGCGATAAGCGAAAGGGTCCGCCGCCGACGTTCTCAGCGTCCTCAGCAGCGACTCATACAGGCTCCCGACCGCCAGAGACTCTTTTGACGCCCGGCTTCGGTATAAGGCCACCGCCATCGGCTCCAGCGGCCCGAGCTGCTGCTCCCTGCCCAAAATTTGCAGGTGCGGCGGGGCGCTACACTGGGTCAGCACCGCGACCGCCAGCCCGCTCTCCACTGCCGCAATCTGGCCTGAGAGGCTGGAGCTGTTATAAACCACTTTATACCGGCGTCCCTGTAGGGCTAGTGCGTTGATAGCGCTGCCTTTGGCCTCGCGGCCTCGCAGGAGGGCCTAAGCCATCTTACGGCGACCATGATGAGCCTGCTGGTTTTCGCCGGCTACGCCCAGTTCGCCGCGCTTGGCCTGTGGGGAGAGCCGGTGCCGCTAGTCACGCTTGCGGCGACCGTTTTCGCGATCAATGCCAGGCATCTGCTAATGGGAGCCACGCTGTATCCGTGGCTACGCTATTTATCCCCGGCTAAGCGCTATGGGATCCTCGTCTCAGCATTCGTCAGACGGTGATTAACGCGCGTCGGCTTGTTGACGGGCGGTGAAAAACGTCAGCACGACGGCGCCGAGCAGCAGCGCGAGACTCATCGCAAAAGCGTACTGCCAGCCGAAATGGTCAAACACAACGCCGCCTGCCGTCGAACCCAGGGCGATCGAGAGCTGGATCGTCGCGACCATCAGCCCACCTCCGGCCTCGGCATCTTCGGGCAGGGTGCGGGCTACCCATGTCCACCATCCGGTGGGTGCAGCGGTGGCAAACATCCCCCAGAGGCCCAGCAGCAGGGCAACCATCCACAGGCTGTGCCCGGCCAGTATCAGCATCCCGGCGATGGCGGCCATCAGCAGAGGCAGGGCCATCAGCGTCAGGTAAAACCTCGCGTTGAGGAACGCGGAGACGAACAGCGTGCCAACAAAACCCGCCACCCCGATAGTGAGCAGGATAAGCGACAGGCCGGAGCTATTTATCCGCGTTACCGTCTCCAGAAACGGGCGCACGTAGGTAAATAACGCAAACTGCCCCATAAAGAACAGGCCGCAGGCAAACATGCCCATGGCGACCACCGGGCGGCCGAACAGGCGAAAGACGTTTGCGCGCGGCGCGCGGCTTGTGCTGCCCGCCATATTGGGCAGGCTGATGCACTGCCAGATGAAGGCGACGATCGCCACGGGCACCAGGCACAGGAAGGCTCCGCGCCATCCGATAGTCGCCCCGAGATAGCTACCCAGCGGCGCGGCCACCACCGTCGCCAGCGCGTTACCGCCGTTAAAAATAGCCAGCGCGCGGGAGACCTGGTGCTGCGGCACAAGGCGAATGGCGGTGGCCGCAGACATCGACCAGAATCCGCCGATGGCAATACCAATCAGGGCTCGTCCCGCCATGTAGATCGCAAAGCTGGAGGCGAGGGCGATAACGATCCCCGACACCGCCATCAGAGCCGTCATTCCCAGCAGGAGGTATTTGCGATTCAGGTTGCCGGCAATAGCGGAAAGGGTCAGGCTGGTCAGGACCGCCAGCGCCCCGGAGATGGCAATTCCCTGGCCTGCCAGCCCCTCGGTCACGGCCAAATCTTTGGCAATCGGCGTCAGCAGGCTGACCGGCATAAATTCCGAGGCAATCAGCACGAAAACGCAGAGGGTCATGGCAAAAATGCCGCCCCAGTGGGCGTGCTCTTCAGCGCGGGGTGTTACAGGGTTCAGTATGGACATGGGCTACATCTCTGGATATCGCCCCGGGCTGGCGGTGCTCGCGCCGGAACGGACGCTATTTATGCAATAGCGATCAACATTATGGATAAGGATGAAGTGCGATGCTGTCAGCGGGGCTCGATAACATCTGCCTGGAGGCATCGGAATAAAAGCCGCCGGCCAGCGTCCGGCGGCTTGTCAAAGGTTAGCTTTCGAGGTTTCTACTTTAAGCCGTCTTTGAAGAACTGCTCGAAGCGCGCAAAAGGTATTTTACCGGCGACGTTGTCGTAGAGGTCCACGTGGTTCGCGCCCGGCACAATAACCAGCGCCTTCTGCTTGCTGCCGACGGCTTTAAAAGCATCTTCCGCAAAGTAGCGCGAGTGGGCCTTTTCTCCCGTCACGATAAGCGTTGGGATGGTGATTTCACTGGCGTAGCTCAGCAGCGGCATATTCATAAACGATAAAGGCGTCGTCGCCGTCCATGCACCGGTGGAATTCACCGAACGTTCGTGGAAGCCGCGCGGCATTCGGTAGTAGTCAAAGAACTCTTTCAGCACCGGGTGAGGATCGGCGGGGAGGGTCTCAGGCAGAATACGTTCTGCAGCGCTGGCTTTGCCGTTCTGGTCGACGTAGATGTCGTGACCGGCATGGGCGAAGGTTCCGCTCTGCGCATCTTTCCAGCGCTGCTCGTTCAGGTACTGCAGGACGGCGCGGCGATCGGCCGTGGAATAACGGTCTTTGCCTTCGCCAACGCCGTGGCCCATCGCCCGGCTCATGTCGTACATCACGCTGGTAGCGACCGCCTTAATGCGGGTATCCATTGCCGCCGCGTTCAGCGCCATCCCGCCCCAGCCGCAGATGCCGAGGATGCCAATACGGTTGCGATCGACCTCTTTTTGTAAGCCGAGGAAATCAACCGCCGCGCTAAAGTCCTCGGTGTTGATATCCGGGGAGGCGACGTTGCGGGGGTGACCGCCGCTCTCGCCGGTGTAGGAGGGATCGAACGCCAGCGTCACAAAGCCTTGCTCAGCCATAGTCTGCGCATACAGGCCGCTGGATTGCTCTTTCACCGCGCCAAAAGGCCCGCTGACCGCGATTGCCGCCAGCCGGCGATCTCCCCGCTGTTTGGGGAGATAAAGATCGCCCACCAGGGTGATGCCATACCGGTTCTGGAATGACACCTTACGGTGATCCACCTTACTGCTTTCGGCGAAGGTCTTATTCCATTTCTCAATCATCGAAACGGGCGCATTTGGATTGGTCGTATCAGCATAACTCATTGTCGTGACTCCACTTAATGATGCACATAGCAGCATCGCAGGTATAGCGGACGTCAGTTTTTTGGTGAAAGTATTCATCAAAAATTCCCCTGGAAAAAAGGATACAGGTACAGGTTTCATCCGGACAACGCTGCGGTGCTTTGTTTCATGGGGCTCATTATAGTTAGCAGAAATAGTGCTGATTAGAGGGGGTAAAGTGCTAGGATTAATATCATATTGTTATAGAAAGGGCGGTGAAGCGGGCGAGATGTCGCCCGGCACCGCAGGAGGCACTGATGGCAAAACGGGAAAACTATAATGAGCTCTACCTGTTTATGCAGGTGGTGCGGGAGGGGAGCTTCACCGCAGCGGCCCAGCGGCTTGGGCTGGCGCAGTCGGGAATTAGCCGTTCCGTTCGCGAGCTCGAAGAAAGGCTGGGCGTCCAGCTTCTGGTACGCACCACGCGCAGGTTATCCCTGACGCAGGCGGGCGAGCAGCTCTACCAGACGGCCGAGTCCGGATTTGACGCCTTAGATTCGGGGCTTGCCACGCTGGCGCACTATCGTCAGACCCCATCCGGCACGGTGCGCATCAATGCCAGCCAGCACGCCATTGATAAATGCCTCCTGCCAAAGCTCGCGGTATTTAAGCAACGCTATCCCGATATCCGGCTGGAGCTGATGAGTGAAAGCCGCTTCGTCGATATTATTGCCGAGAGATTCGATGCCGGCGTCCGTTTGGGGCCGGAGGTGGGCAGCGGCATGATCGCGGTACGCATTACGCCGGATATGGAGATGGTCGTTGTCGCCACTCCCGAGCATTTTCGTCGCTACGGCTTTCCGCAAACTCCGGCTGAGCTGGCGGCGCACCCCTGTATTGCCTATCAGTTTGGCGACGGAAGCCTGTACCAGTGGGAGCTCAATCTGGACGGTAAAAAAATGACCCACCGACCGCAGGGGCAGTGGGTCTTCTCCGACAGCTACATGGAGGCAGAGGCCGCCCGGCTAGGTCTGGGGCTGGCCTATGTTCCCGAAGAGCTGGTGGCCGATGATTTAGCGCGCGGCGTGCTTATCCGCGTGCTGCAGCCCTACAGCCTGCGCATGGAGGGCTCATTCCTCTATTATCCCCATCGCAACGTGTCGCCGGCCCTGAGAATCGTCATTGATACACTGAAGATATGAGGCGCGCCGCGACAGTTTAATGCAGGGCATCGGGGAACCCGGAGCGAGCTGCGGGGGCTAAAGCGACAATAGCCGGAAGGGAACAGGTGAGGAAGACGATGGAATATCAGCAGGCGTTGCAGAGAGTGTTGTTAGACGATGCCGTGAGGATGAAGGCGCTTTATGCCGTTCAAACCTTAAGGCTCAACGACGGCTGGATCGGCGCCGGATTCGTGCGGGATGCGGTCTGGGACCACCTGCATGGATACGGCCAGCGGCCCGTCGGCGGAGACGTTGACGTGGTGTGGTTTGACGCTGCGCGCTGCACTGCCGATGGCGATCGCCTTCTGGAAGCCGCGCTTAATCAAGTGAGCCCCGCGTTCGACTGGTCGGTGAAGAACCAGGCCAGAATGCATCACCATAGCGGCAATGCGCCGTACCGCTCTACGGAGGATGCTATCCGCTACTGGCCTGAAACGGCCACGGCTGTCGCCGTCAGAATAGGCGACACGGGCCTTATTGAGGTTATTGCTCCCTACGGCCTTGCCGATCTATTCGCGCTCCGCCTAAGGCCGACGCCGCAGTTTGAGCAGCAAAGGTTGTCCGTATTTAAACACCGGGTTGCCGCCAAAAGATGGGTTGAGCGTTATCCCCTGCTGCAGCTGATTGTTCCCGGATAGCCGGAGCAGGGTGAACGGGCATGTTCCTGATGGGGGTCACTCCCTCGAACCGCGGACATTTTTCGCAATGAATAGCGTCATGGCTTACCACTGCTTCGCTATCCAGGCTGCAAAGTCGCGCATGGCGACAGTCTCGGGGCGCGACTGCAGCCGGGTGAGCCAGTATCCACCGCAATCAATCTCCGTCGGGAACGGCTGCACGATGCGCCCGGCGCTGAGCAAATGGCTAAACATGCTGGCTGGCGCAATCGCAATCCCGGCCCCGCACTGCGCCACCTCCAGCATCGCCAGCGAGGTGTCAAAAACCATCACCGGATGCGTCGGTGCCGGCGGGGCTTCACCGGCCGTCGTCATCCATGTTGCCCATTCGTCGCGGCGATAGGAACGCAGCAAGGTGTACTTAAGCACATCTGCCGGTTTGTAGAGCGTCTGGGCTATCGCCGGCGTGCAGAGCGCGGTGAGCGGCGCATCGCAAAGAAATATGGCCTCGGTATCGTGCCAGGCGCCGTTGCCGAAACGAAGGGTATAGTCCAGCCCTTCGGCTGCGGGATCGACCCGGTTGTTATGCGTCGACAGATGCAGGTCGATATGCGGGCAGCAGCGGCGAAAATCCTCCAGCCGGGGCAGCAGGAACCCCACCGCAAATGTCCCGACGACGCCTATTTTTAGTTTTTCTCGCCGTTGCGGGGCGCTAAAACGATCGAGCGTGTCGGCGATGATGTCGAAAGAACCGTTCAGCACCGGTAGGAGGTTTTCGCCCTCTGTCGTCAGCGTCAGCCCGCGCGATACCCGCACAAATAGCTGACAATTAAGGTGTTCTTCCAGCGATCTTACCTGCTGACTAATAGCAGAGTGCGTGACGTTGAGCTCAACGGCTGCGCGAGTAAAGCTTAAGTGCCGGGCAGCGGCTTCGAAAGCGCGTAGGGCATTCAGTGGGAGATAGCTTCTGGTCATGGCCGTATGTGTTAGAAAAACTGCAGGCAGATGCTAAGTTTAATCGTTTGTCAGAGCGAGTCAAAGCCCACAGACTTAGCGCGTTTTCAGGCCCTGAACTCTCTCTCACTCTATGGAAGGTTTTACCCATGCACAAAATGTTGAACGGCGTTCTGGCACTGTCCGCGCTTTCGCTCACCGCGGCAAGTCTTGCTGCGCCGAAGACGCTCACCGAGCAGCAGATTTCTCAGGTGGTCACCCAAACCATCGAGCCTCTGCTCAAAGAGCAGGCGATCCCTGGCATGGCGGTGGCGGTTATTTATCAGGGCCAGCGGTACTATTTTACCTGGGGCAAAGCGGACGTCGGCAGCGGCCGCCCGGTCACGACGGACACGCTGTTTGAACTTGGCTCAGTGAGCAAAACTTTCACCGGCGTACTGGGCGCAGACGCCGTGGCCCGCGGCGAAATCAAGCTCAGCGACAACGCCAGCCGCTACTGGCCGGAACTTAACGGCAAGCGGTGGCAGGGGATAACGCTGCTGGATCTGGCAACCTATACCGCAGGCGGGCTGCCGCTACAGGTGCCGGATAACGTTACGGACAGGGCCTCGCTGCTCGATTTCTACCGGCGCTGGCAGCCGCAGTGGGCGCCGGGCAGCATGCGCGTTTATGCCAACAGCAGCATCGGTCTGTTCGGCATGCTGGCAGTGAAGCCTTCCGGGCTCGGTTTTGAAGACGCCATGAGCCAGCGGGTCCTGCGGCCGCTGAAGCTCAACCATACGTGGATTAACATTCCGGCTGCGGAAGAGAAAAACTATGCCTGGGGCTATCGCAGCGGCCAGCCGGTGCACGTTTCACCCGGTATGCTGGATGCCGAATCCTACGGGGTGAAATCAACGATTACGGATATGGCCGCCTGGCTACAGGCCAATATGGCCCCCCGGGAGGCCGGCAGCCCCACGCTCAGAAAAGGCCTCGAGATGGCGCAGGCGCGCTACTGGCGGATTGGCGATATGTATCAGGGGCTGGGCTGGGAGATGCTCAACTGGCCGGTCAATGGCGCGGCGATAGCGAAAGGTGGCGATAACGCGGTGGCGCTGGCCCCGCATCCGGCAGCGGCGATAGAACCGCCGGTCCCGGCGGTCGCCGCCTCATGGGTACATAAAACCGGCTCTACCGGGGGATTCGGCGCCTATGTGGCGTTTATCCCGCAGCTGCAGCTGGGGATTGTTATGTTAGCGAATAAGAGCTACCCGAACCCGGCGCGCATCACCGCCGGATATACCATCCTCAACGCTTTGCAGTAAATCCGTACGCCCGCAAGATAGGCTCTTCGGGCGCCGCGGTATTTCGGTGGGCCGCTTAAACGCCAGCGGTAACGGGGCGCGGGTTAATATGCCCGGGCGGGGTTTACCCCGTCCCGTGCAGCGGCAGAGCCTTCGCCTTTACCCTGATAATGCGTTCGCTTCAGGGCTTATTTTCCCGCGCTTCGTTTCTGGCTTGGTACCAGGCTTCAAAGGCAACAGATGCCATCGGCCTGGCATAAAAATATCCCTGAACTTCATCGCAGCCCAGGTCTTTTAAAATCTCAGCCGTTTTGCCATCCTCGACGCCTTCGGCCAGGACGACATAATCCAGTTGCTTGAGCAGCCTGATAACGTTGCGCGCAATAATTAGGCTGGCTTTGTCGCGGTCAATTTTATTCACAATAGAGCGGTCGAGCTTGATGATGTCCATTGGAATTTGCCGCAGGTAGTTAATGTTGCTGTATCCGGAACCAAAGTCATCCAGCGATATTTTAAAACCGCGTTGTTTGAGCATCTCCAGTCCGTTAAGGGCGGCCGGACTTTCAAGCATCTTCTCTGTCTCCAGACACTCGACCCCCAGCAGGGATGGATCCAGATGCGCATCCCGCAATTTCTGTTCAAGCTGCTCAGCGAAATCGGGTCGCGAAAAATCACTGGCGGCCAGGTTTATTGACACGGGAAGCGAAAGCCCCCGGCGTCGCCAGGCACTCAGCTGCGCGATAGTGTGATCGATTACCCATGCCGTGAGTTCACGCATCAGGCCGGTCTTTTCGACCAGAGGAATAAATTTTCCCGGCAGCACTTCGCCGTTTTTAGGATGCTGCCATCTTAGCAGTGCTTCAGCACCGGTCACACGCCCCGTCAACAGCGAGATTTTCGGCTGATAAACGAGATATAACCCCTGGTTTTCCTGCAGCGTTTGCCTGAGTTCGGTCAGAAGGCTGAAGTCACTCTTCTTGCGGGTATCGAGAGCGTCATCATAGGTACTAAAACGGTGTTTCTGGCTTATCGCCTCATGCAGTGCGCTGATCGCACGACGCAGAATTTCATTCGGCGTCAGGGTGTTATCACAAAGTCCGGAGTCACCCATGTGGATATCCAAATCCAGGGGGACTTCCGGGTTGAGCCTGGCCTGGGTTCCCTGAAGACTTAAGGCGATATTTTCCAGTGACAGAGTCTTTTGCGTATGGGTGCAAAAGGCAAATCGTCCGACCGCCACGGCGTAAAGTTTCCCCTCCAACGGCAGCCGAGCCTGCAGCTCTACGGCCATATCACGAAGTAGATTTTCTACGGCAATCATCCCCAATGAGCGGGCCATCTCGTAGGCAAATGGCATATCAATACAGTCAATGATGACGAGCCTGAAGGTGCTCACCGCCGAAACGTCGATGTCCTTCAGAAGTCGCTGTCGATTGGGTAACAGCGTGACAACATCGATGAAGCCGACAGCGTGCCAGGACGCTAAGAAATCTGCTATCAGCTGGGCGAACGTCTCTAAAATACCGATCTGCTCGTCCGAAAGCACTCTGGGTTGAGTATCTAAGACGCACAGGGTGCCCACGGGTATCCCGTCCTGGGTTTTCAGTGGGCATCCGGCATAAAAGCGAATGAATGGCGCTTCTCTGACCGCCTGATAGCGACGAAAGGCCGGGTGCTGATGTGTATCATGACAAATTAACGTTTCGCCCTGTTTCACGGTCTGTACGCAAAATGCCTCGCCCAGGCTGGTTTCCGTGATGGTGATATTTTGAGCGGATTTGATGTATTGCTTTTCATCATCGAGAACCGACACAAAGCTCATCGGCATTTTCAGCAGCTGGCAGACCAGATGCGTGTATTTTTTTAACGCGTCGTCCCGGCCTTCGTCAGGATTTTTCAACAGGTCAATCGCCGCGCGTCTTTTCCTGTCATCACTGCTGAGATTAGTCAACATAGTAACGCTCCCCGCTGCAGTCTATTTTTTGGTCATCCAAACCTGATGGTCGCGTAGGTCTCTTTACTCACTATAGGTGTCAACACGGGTACCATCGCCCGTCTGGCCCCATACACATTAGAATGTTTGCCATTGATTGTCTGCGAAAAGTAACGTCCTCCTGACGTTTTTGGTACGGCCTACCGCACGGCGGTGGCCAGCACCCGATCGGACAACATCCGTGACAGATGGCGCGAAGCAGGCTGCTGTCGGGCTTACAGCGAGAGGGGGGCGTTAACGATTGTTTATCTCGTCGGCCAGAATGTCGGGCCGATCCTGTCACTCAACCTGCACCCGTACTTTCGGTTTGGATAACAAAATAGTGACTAATTCAGCGAAAGGGACGGGCCTGAAGAAATAGTACCCCTGCATAAATGTGATTTTTTTGCGCATGAGATAGTCGAGCTGCTCCTGCGTTTCCACACCTTCAGCAACGATGCTTATCGAGAGTTTATGTGCCAGGTCAAGTACGGAATCCAGTATAAGCGTCGAGTCCTCATGCTCATTTACCCTGCCGACAAAACTTTGATCAATTTTGATGTAATCGATATGAAGGTCCTGCAGGTAGGAAAGCCCCGAGTAGCCGGTGCCAAAATCATCAAGCGCAATGGCAAAACCATTTGCATGCAGTTTCTTAAAAGTCTGGACAAGTGTTTCATTGATCTCCAGAGGCTCACGCTCCGTCAACTCAATGACCAGGTTCAAATCGCGCCGGCTGAAACTGTCCTTATATTTCAGACACTCTTCAGGGAATGTCGGTGCAGCGATATGGGAAGCGCTGTAGTTAAGCCCAACGTGGAAGCCTTCCGGCAATTTACTGGCGATGGTGTTCATATCAGACGCAACCTGAGCCATCAGGCTTTGCGTTAACGGCACGATCAAGCCTGATTTTTCCGCTACAGGAATAAATGACGCCGGTGAAATATCGCCTTCTAGCGGATGCCGCCATCTGGCCAGCACTTCCACACCACGCAGCGTGCCGTCTTTGCCATTGACGATGGGCTGATAAAAAGGGACGATTTCACCCTCGTCAATTGCCCGGTGGAGCTCTTCTTCAGGGGACGTATTTTTAGTCAGATACTTCTTCAGAATATAAGCGGCAAGGCAGGACATCAGCAGTAAAAACAGTAATACACCTCCGGCCCGGCTGAGCATATTCAGCAGATTTTGCAGACTGAAAAATGCAGTGGGGTCGTATTGAATGCTGAAGGGATATTCTGTAGCCGCAAGGTGTAGAAGATGATGCTGCGCTTCATTTGCCTTGGTGACGTCACCCGAGATACCTAAGAGAGTATTTCCTACCTTCAGTGCGTACCCGGCGCCTTTTAGCGGGATGTCCAGGGCATCCCTGATATGCTTGTCGCTCACGGTGACGATGATACGGCTGTCAGCAAATTCTGTCTGAATTAAAAGAACAGGCAGACCGTTTACGGTGCCGCTGGCAGGTATGAGGAACAAAGGTGAATTCGGCCATGCGGAAACGTTAACAAGTAGCACGCGATTCCCCGGCAGGGATGAACACCAGACCACGCCCTGGCGGAGAATAATGATCGTTCTGAGATGGGGCTGCAGTGATGCTTCGCTGCCGAGCCGATATTGCTCTTCCGGGCCACAGCCTTTTTCGACAATACTCATTGCCGTCCGGGTGGCAAGCCTGGCTTCATTAAGAATCACATTCATATTCTTTACCGCATGCTCTGCGCCAGCAAGTCTGTCTGCGCGCTCGGTATACCAGAATTGTGTATTCAGAATAAAAACACCCAATATAAACATTGCCACAGCTACGACAATGGGAATAAGCGTGTTGCGCATTTATATATCCTGGGTAAGTTCGAAGCCGACTTCTCTGGGGCATCAGAAGTGTCTGGTTTTATCATTATAAAAAGCATGGTTGATAAAATTTAAATTAACCATCATTAACAGTGAAATATATCATAGGAAACCAGTACTTATTCTGAGAGGTTAAGCTCCAGGCTTGAAGCGGGCGATGGCCTTGCTTGCGGGTCCGCGGTGAGCGAAAAGGGGAGCGACAGCCGTGAAGAAGCCTGTGCTGGCACCCTGAATTTTTTCGAACTACGCAGCGACGCTTCCGGGAAAAACCATAAGGTGCTTTCCAGGGGTATGGTTATATCTTTAGCATCACACGAGGAAGAATTGATGATTGTCAGGACCTGGCACGGCTGTGTTCCGCTTAAACATGCGGAAGGTTTTGCGAAGCACCTTGAGAGGACCGGCGTGGAGCATTCAAGGAGCATACGCGGAAACCGGGGGGCGTTCGTACGCCGGGAAACCCAGGGAGACCGGGAGCATTTCTTTCTGGCAACCTACTGGCAGGATCTGCATTCGGTAAAGGAATTCGCGGGAGAAAACTATCACGTAGCAGTGACTTACCCGGACGACGAAGAATTTGAGCTCCTTTCCGATCCTTACGTTTTCCAGCACGTTGTCGAAGCTGTTTCACCGCTTTGACTTGATCTCCGTGGCACCCGTCTGCCGGTTGCCCGGATTTGCTTTCACATTGGTCATCGCTGCGCAGTGCTAAAGGCCTGATTGGGGCTTTCGGGGCGGCTGACTTTCTGCCGGGAAGGACGTGCCGTCGTGCACTTCCCGAGAGCAAACGCTATGCTGCTGCCAGCAAAAAATGACGGACGTCGGCGCGAACGGGCCCGGTGCGGCCGAGGTCCCGGTCATCCCCGGGACGATTGCGTATCCGTTTTCACTGAGAGGACCCTATGCTAAAAGTCATTGCCGAAGATTTTATCAAGCTCGAATGCGTTGCAACCGTTCTGCCGTTATACCGGGAGCTGGTCGCGGCAACCAGGCTGGAGCCGCTGTGCATCGCCTACGATCTCTATACTGATGAAAAGGACCCCGGACATTTCATTTTTATCGAGGAGTGGCCAGACCATGCGGCCCTCGATGCCCACTGTGCCAGCGAGCATTTCAGACGGCTGGTCCCGTTGATCGATCGGCACAAGCGGGAAGAGGCCCGATATATCCTGATGAACGATCAGGTGAACACGACGGGCGAGTAAAGCCTCCGTCGCTATTCATCAGCTCTATAATTGCTCAGGCGACCCGCTGTGGCGCTCGTACTAGCCTTCCCGGCGACGGATGGCCCGAGGCGGCTTTAGGCGCAGGGGCATGGTGAAACGGGAAAAAGTGCTGCGGCAAGGGGAGAATAGCACTACGGCGGTGGTGAGAAAATCAGCCAGAAAATAGCATTAACTGGCTGATTTTTTAGGGTTAGCTGGTGGTAGTGCCCTGCTTATGGAACAGCTCGCGGAACACCGGGTAGATATCTTCCTGGTCGCGTATATGCTGCATGGCGAAGTTTTCAAAGGTCGTCTGCAGATGTTCATATTCACGCCATAGCGTCTGGTGGGCGCGGCGGGTTATCTCAATGTAGCTGTAGTAGCGCACCACCGGCAGGATGTTCTTCGCCAGCAGCTCGTGACACAGCGGCGAGTCGTCCGCCCAGTTATCGCCGTCCGACGCCTGCGCGGCGTAGATATTCCACTGCGACGGGTCGTAGCGCGCTTTAACCACTTCATCCATCAGCTTCAGCGCGCTGGAGACGATAGTGCCGCCGGTTTCCTGCGAATAGAAAAACTCGTGTTCATCCACCTCTTTTGCCTGGGTATGGTGGCGGATATAGACCACCTCGACGTTTTTATAGGTCCGGCTGAGGAACAGATACAGCAGGATGTAAAAACGTTTGGCCATATCTTTGGTGACCTGATCCATCGAGCCGGAAACGTCCATAAGGCAGAACATCACCGCCTGGCTGGAGGGCTCGGGCCGTTTTTCGTAATTCTTATAGCGCAGATCGAAGGTATCGATAAACGGCACGCGGTCAATCTTCGCCCGCAGCTCGGCTATCTCCTGGCGCAGCCGCTCCTCTTCCAGCAGCTGCGCAGGCTCGCTTTTGCTAATGACGTCCAGATCCGCTTCCAGCGCGCGCAGTTCGCGGCGCTTGCCGGCGGTCATGGCGGTACGTCGCGCCAGCGAGTTTTGCAGCGAACGCACCACGCTGATGTTCGCCGGGACGCCGTTAGCGGTAAAGCCCGCCCGGTGCGTCTTGAACTCGGTCAGCTGCCGCTGCTGGTTTTTCTTCAGATTCGGCAGCGCGAGATCCTCAAACAGCAGGTCGAGATACTCGTCTTTGGATATCTGAAAGACAAACCCATCTTCGCCTTCGCCGTCGGCGCTGGCTTGCCCCTGGCCGCTACCGCCGCCGCCTCCGCCGCCCTGCGGGCGTTCAATACGGTCGTTTTGCACAAAATGGTCGTTGCCGGGATGCACGCGATTGCGCAGGCCGCCGCGACCCTGATGAAACATCGGTTCGTTGATATCATCCGTCGGAATAGAGACGGATTCTCCGCTCTCAATATCGGTCACCGAGCGCTTGTTGATAGCCTCAGAGATCGACTGTTTTATCTGCGCCTTGTAGCGACGCAAAAAGCGCTGGCGATTCACCGCACTTTTATTCTTTCCGTTCAGGCGCCGGTCTATAAACCAGGTCATATGCCCCCCGTACTGCATTTGCCAACCATACACGTCATACTTCAAGCCGCATTTGCGTTGCTTACCCCGGACGCTTACCTGAGTAAACGTCCGGAGCTCCCTGCAACTCGAATTGCTGGTCTCTCTTACCCCGCTGCGAGCGGGCTTGCCGAACGTCAGGACGATTTACGTACCCGCAAATACCATTCGCACAGCAGACGTACCTGCTTACGGGTGTAGCCTTTCTCCATCATCCGGTCGACGAAGTCGTCGTGCTTTTTCTGCTCGTCGGTAGAGGTTTTGGCGTTGAACGAAATAACCGGCAGCAGCTCTTCGGTATTGGAGAACATTTTCTTCTCAATAACCGTGCGCAGTTTTTCGTAGCTGGTCCAGTTCGGGTTGCGTCCGCTGTTATTTGCTCTGGCGCGCAGCACGAAGTTGACTATCTCGTTACGGAAGTCTTTCGGGTTGCTGATCCCCGCCGGTTTTTCAATTTTTTCCAGCTCCGCGTTCAGCGATTCACGGTCAAACAGCTGGCCGGTATCCGGATCGCGGTACTCCTGATCCTGAATCCAGAAATCCGCATAGGTGACATAACGGTCAAAAATGTTCTGCCCGTATTCGGAGTAGGATTCGAGATAGGCGGTCTGGATCTCTTTGCCGATAAACTCGGCGTATTTCGGGATCAGGTAGCCTTTGAGGAACTCGAGGTAGCGCTCCGACTGCTCCTGCGGGAACTGCTCGCGTTCGATTTGCTGCTCGAGGACGTAGAACAGATGCACCGGGTTAGCGGCAACCTCGGCGTGATCGAAGTTAAATACCCGCGACAGTATTTTAAAGGCGAAGCGGGTGGAGAGACCGTTCATGCCTTCATCGACGCCGGCATAGTCGCGATACTCCTGGTAGGATTTCGCTTTCGGGTCGGTATCTTTCAGGCTCTCACCGTCGTAGACGCGCATTTTAGAGTAAATGCTCGAGTTTTCCGGCTCTTTCAGGCGCGACAGAATCGAGAAGCGCGACAGCGTTTCAAGAGTGCCTGGGGCGCAAGGCGCGTGGGTCAGTTCGCTGTTGTTGAGCAGTTTTTCATAGATACGCATCTCTTCGGAAATGCGCAGGCAATAAGGCACCTTGACGATATAGACGCGGTCGAGGAAGGCCTCATTGTTTTTGTTATTACGGAAGGTCACCCACTCAGATTCGTTCGAGTGCGCGAGGATAATCCCGTTAAACGGCAGGGCGGAGATCCCTTCTGTGCCGTTATAGTTGCCTTCCTGGGTCGCGGTCAGCAGCGGATGCAGCACCTTAATCGGCGCTTTGAACATCTCGACGAATTCCATAATCCCCTGGTTGGCGCGGCACAGGGCGCCGGAGTAGCCGTAGGCATCCGGATCGTTCTGCGCGTAGTGCTCGAGCTTGCGAATATCAACCTTACCGACCAGGGCCGAGATATCCTGGTTGTTCTCATCGCCGGGTTCGGTTTTGGCGATGGCAACCTGCTCCAGAATCGACGGCCACACCTTGATGACGCGGAATTTGGTGATATCGCCGCCAAACTCATGCAGGCGCTTGGCCGCCCACGGCGACATAATGGTGCCGAGATAGCGGGTCGGTACGCCATATTCCTTATCGAGGATCTGCGCATCTTCCTGCGGATTAAACAGGCACAGCGGGTGGTCGTTCACCGGGCTGCGCTCGCCGTTGGCGCTCAGCACGTAAACGGGTACGCGCTGCATTAATGATTTCAGACGCTCGGCAAGGGATGATTTACCGCCGCCCACCGGCCCCAGCAGATACAGAATCTGTTTCTTCTCTTCCAGACCTTGTGCGGCATGCTTCAGGTAAGAAACGATCTGCTCAATGGCATCTTCCATGCCGTAAAACTCTTCAAATGCCGGATAGCGTGCGACAACCCGGTTTGAAAAGAGACGGGACAGCCTTGGCTCCAGGGCCGTATCGACCATTGCGGGTTCACCAATGGCCATCAGTAGCCTTTCTGCCGCGTTGGCATAAGCACTGCGATCTTGCCGGCAGATGGTAAGAAACTCCTGCAGTGTGAACTCTTCGTCCTTGGCAGCTTCATAACGCTGGCGATAGTGATCGAATATATTCATGGCATGCCGTCCTTTCGTATTTAGCACAAGTTGAGAGCGTTCATATGAATAGTGGGTGCTCCCGGAAGAGGTAAGCAGAGCGCGACGTCTACTGATTCTCCAGCAACCCTTATGCCAGGTTGTCGACGAGATTAAGATAACGCGCCCTGCAATGACGCCTTCTAAATTAAAGCGTAGATGCATTTAGAAAACTTGCATGCAGCGAAAAATCAATTTCAATGACATATCAATAACTCATCCCAAAAAGGGCCGCTATTTCGCACGTCTTGCCGGGGACCTTCATCCTGTTGTCATGAAGCCGCAGGTATGGGCTCGCGTATTGACGAGTGAGTGAGTCATTTTTTGTAATGACGGGTAAAGAATTTGAGGCATGAGGCCTACGACGTTAAACTGCCTGCGCGGATTATTTGACAAACGGGAATATGGATTGTGAAGAAGATCAAATCTCTGGCACCAGGCGTGTGTCTTTTGGCTTGTGTCTCGGCAGCGCACGCCGACGGGAAGTTAACGCTGGGGGCCGGCGTGGGTATCGTCGAAAGCCCGTATAAGCAATATGACGTTGACGTTTACCCGGTGCCGGCTATCAGCTACGAAAGCGATAACTTTTGGTTCCGCGGCTTAGGCGGCGGTTACTATTTATGGAATGACGAGACCGATAAGCTGTCGGTTACCGCCTACTGGTCGCCGATGTACTTTAAGCCCGGCGACAGCGACAGCGAGCAGATGCGTAAGCTGGATCGGCGTAAAACGACGATGATGGCCGGGCTCTCCTATGTGCACAATACCCAGTATGGCTTCCTGCGTACGGTGCTGGCCGGCGACACGCTGGACAAAAGCAACGGCATTACCTGGGACATGGCCTGGCTCTATCGCTATACCAACGGCAACCTGACCTTAACGCCGGGTATCGGTATGGAGTGGAGCAGCGACAACCAGAACGAATACTACTACGGCGTCTCGAAGCGCGAATCCGAGCGCAGCGGCCTGCGCAGCTACGACCCGGATAGCAGCTGGAACCCGTATCTCGAACTGTCGGCAAACTATCGCTTCCTCGGCGACTGGAGCGTGTACGGCGTGGCGCGCTACACCCGTCTGTCCGACGAAATCACCGACAGCCCGATGGTGGACAAATCCTGGAGCGGCCTGATTTCTACCGGGATCACCTACACTTTCTGATAGTGCATCTTTATAGAGATATCTGTGCATCAAAACAGGGCGTAATGCCCTGTTTTGCATTACGGTGGTGCAATAGTGACAGGAGGTAGCGATGAGCGTAAAAATGCGCCGTTTCGGCGACCAGCAGGCGGTTCCCGCCATCGGGCAGGGAACCTGGTATATGGGGCAAAGCAGCGCGCATCGTGCGCAGGAAGCGGCTGCACTGCGAGCGGGCGTTGAGCTCGGGCTGACGGTTATCGATACCGCCGAAATGTACGCTGACGGCGGGGCGGAAGAGGTGGTGGGCAAGGCGATTCACGGCCTGCGCGACCGCGTGACGCTGGTGTCCAAAGTCTATCCCTGGCACGCCGGCGGGCACAAAATGCGCGAGGCCTGTGAAGCCAGCCTGCGTCGCCTGAAGAGTGATTATCTCGATCTCTATCTGCTGCACTGGCCGGGGGAGTTCCCGCTGGCCGAAACCGTCGAGGCGATGGAGGCGCTGGTTGCCCAGGGCAAAATTCGCCGCTGGGGCGTCTCCAACTTCGATACCGACGATATGCAGGCGCTGTGGCAGGTGCCCGGCGGCAGACGCTGTGCGACCAACCAGGTGCTGTACCATCTGGCATCGCGCGGCATTGAATACGATCTGCTGCCGTGGTGTCAGCAGCAGCAGCTGCCGGTGATGGCCTACAGCCCGCTGGCTCAGGCCGGTCGCCTGCGCGACGGTCTCATGAATCATCCCGCTCTCAACGGCCTGGCGCGGGAAAAGGGCGTCACGGTCGCGCAGCTCCTGCTGGCGTGGATCATCAGCCACGAAGGGGTGATGGCGATCCCAAAAGCCGGGAGCATTGCCCACGTCAAAGAGAACGCTGCCGCGCTTGAGTTGGTGCTCGATGAGAACGATATCGCGGTGATGGAACAGGCCTTTCCGGCGCCGGGGCGCAAAACGCCCTTAGATATGGTGTAAGGGTGCTGATTTTGTAACGGTATCTACGTGATTCGTTGATGGATATCAATGCTCAGCCGTGCTTCTCCTCCTAAAGATAAAAGAAAAAGGAGAATCACATGACTGAACCTAACAAACCCCTGGACGTGAAGCTGGCTTTTCCCCTCTGGAAAGCCGCCCTGACAATCCTGTTCGGCGCACTTATCTGGTTTATCCCTCCCCCCGATGGGTTAGCCATTCACGCATGGCAAATGTTTGCTATTTTTACCGCAACGATCTTTGCCATCATCCTGAAGGTAATGCCGATGGGGGCGGTGACGATGATCGCGCTGATCGTCTCCGCATTTTTAGGGGTAACGCCTCTCTCGCCGGGCAAGAGCGACAAAGTCGCGGCGCTGTCCGGCTTTGCCAACGGTACGATCTGGTTGATTGGTATCGCGATGTTTATCTCCCGGGCGGTGATTAAGACCGGGCTGGGCAAGCGGGTGGCGCTGTGGTTTATTTCCAAATGCGGCTCAAGCATGCTGGGCGTCGCCTATGGTCTGGCACTTTCTGACGTGGTCCTCGGGCCGGGTATTCCCTCGGCATCGGCGAGGGGCGGCGGCATTATGTATCCGATCACGCAGTCCATTGCCACCGCCTACCAGTCGGAGCCCGGCCCGACGGCCAGAAAAGCCGGCGCCTTTTTAATGCTCTGCGTTTCTCAGATTGACGCCATCGTCTGTACGATGTTTTTAACGGCGATGGCGGGTAACCCGCTGATCGCCGAACTGGCGAGAAGCCAGGGCATTGAAATCACCTGGACGACCTGGTTTGTCGGCGCGATCGTGCCGGGGATCGCCTCGCTGATCCTGCTGCCGCTGGTGCTGTACGCTATTTATCCGCCGCAGCTGAAGAAAACGCCGGAAATCCCGGCGATCGCCAGAGAAGAGCTGCGCAAGATGGGGCCGATGTCGCTGGCGGAAAAAATCCTCGCGCTTGATTTTGTCCTGCTGATCCTGCTCTGGACGGTGGGCGACATTTTCTTTGCCATTCCCGCCACCCTTTCCGCGTTTATTGGGCTGATGGTGCTGCTGGTCAGCAATATTATGTCGTGGAAAAATATCATCGAAGAAAAAACGGCCTGGGATACGATGTTCTGGTTTGCCGTGCTGGTGATGATGGCCAACGCGCTCAATAAATACGGCATGATTAGCTGGATATCTGAGCGAATTGTCGGCTACGTCGGCCACTTTGCATGGATAACGGTGTTTTTACTGCTGGTGCTGGTCTATTTCTATACCCGCTACTTCTTCGCGTCGGCGATGGCGCATATTTCCGCGATGTATCTGGCGTTTCTGGCCGTTGCCGTTTCCGTCGGCGTCCCGCCGCTGTTCGCCGCCCTGGTGCTGGGCTATACCTCTAACCTGTCGATGGGCCTGACGCAGTACTCTGGCGGCCCTGGGCCTGCTCTGTTTGGCTCCGGCTATAACACCGCGGGTCAGTGGTGGGGCGTCAGTTTCGTGGTGTCGGTGGCGTCTATTCTCATCTGGCTGGTGCTGGGAGGCGCGTGGATGAAGCTGGTGGGGTTCTGGTAACGCGGCAGCGCCTGCGGCGTCATGCGTAAAAAAACAGGGCCATTACGCCCTGTTTTTGATCCTGCGTCTGTGGCTCAGGAAGCGCTGCGGTTTTAGCGCCGCGTGACGCGAATAGTCTGCGCCAGGCGAGACGGCTTCTCTTCGCTGGCTTTCTGCGGCTCGGTAACGCAGCAGGTTTCGACGCAAACGAAGGTTTTGTAGCCGTCGTCCGGCATATCGCCCATGCTCATGGACAGCGCCGGGCCTGGGTTCCAGCCCACCACGTTGTGGTGATGATGATGGACAACGTCAATGCTGCGGTTCAGCGCGCCGTCGTGGATAACGCTGCAGGCATCCGCGTTGAGATAGACGCGGTCGGTGCGATCCGGGAAGGTCTCTTCGCCGTTGCTCAGCACGCCTTCCTGGGCGTTGTTCACCTTATCGATATAGCGATCGCCGAGGCCGCTGACCTTCACCGCCGCGATATCCCCAACGTTGAAGTAGCTGTGCAGGGCGGAGGTGGTTTCAAATTCGCCGTGCGCTTCCAGTTCGATTTCGCAGGTTTTACCCAGCTTGAAGCGCGCGTACAGCGTAAATTCGTGCGGCCAGTACTGACGGGTCTTATCGCTGCTTTTCAGTTCGAAGGTCAGCATCACGCCGCTTTCATCTTCATCATGGCCCTTCAGCGTCCACGGCAGATTGCGGGCGAAACCGTGGGAGGGAAGGCCCTGCTGTGCCGACGGACCAAACCACGGCCAGCAGACAGGCACGCCGCCGCGCAGCGCGACGCCGGTTTTAAACGGCGTGTTCCCGCTCAGCCACAGCACCTCTTCTTCTCCGGCTGGTTTCCAGGAGAGCAGGTGCGCGCCCTGGTAGGCGACGGAGGCTTTGACCAGCGGATGGTCAACGACAATCAGCTCGAGATCGTCAAGCTGGCGGCGGGAGAGGGTAGGGGTAACTTGTTCAATAACCGGGAGAGCAAATATTTTGTTAATCATGGTGCAATCCTTGGTGTGCAGGTACTGAGTTAAGCCATAAAAAAAGGCGACCGAAGTCGCCTTTTTGGATCAGGTTCTCATCTCAACTTATTTGGAGATGTGAGCGATCAGGTCCAGAACTTTGTTGGAGTAACCAGTTTCGTTGTCGTACCAGGAAACCAGTTTCACGAAGTTGTCGTTCAGTGCGATACCCGCTTTAGCATCGAACACGGAAGTGCAAACTTCGCCGTTGAAATCGGTAGATACAACGTCGTCTTCGGTGTAGCCCAGAACGCCTTTCATTGCGCCTTCGGAAGCAGCTTTGATTGCTTTCTTAATTTCTTCATAAGAAGCAGCTTTTTCCAGACGAACGGTCAGGTCAACAACGGATACGTTCGGAGTAGGAACGCGGAACGCCATACCGGTCAGTTTGCCATTCAGTTCTGGCAGTACTTTACCAACTGCTTTAGCAGCACCGGTAGAGGACGGGATGATGTTCTGGGATGCGCCGCGGCCGCCGCGCCAGTCTTTGTGAGACGGGCCATCAACGGTTTTCTGAGTTGCGGTGGTCGCGTGAACGGTGGTCATCAGCGCTTCGACGATGCCGAAGTTGTCGTTGATAACTTTAGCCAGCGGTGCCAGGCAGTTAGTGGTGCAGGATGCGTTAGAAACGATGTCCTGGCCTTCGTATTTGTCAAAGTTAGCGCCTTTAACAAACATCGGAGTGTTGTCTTTGGACGGGCCAGTCAGAACGACTTTTTTCGCGCCAGCAGTGATGTGTTTACGAGCGGTTTCGTCAGTCAGGAACAGACCAGTTGCTTCAGCAACGACGTCAACGCCTACTTCGTCCCACTTCAGGTTAGCCGGATCGCGTTCAGCGGTAACACGGATTTTTTTACCGTTAACGACCAGATGACCGTCTTTCACTTCAACGGTACCGTTGAAACGGCCGTGAGTGGAGTCATACTTCAGCATGTAAGCCATGTAGTCAGCGTCTAACAGGTCGTTGATTGCAACGATCTCGATGTCAGAACGTTCTTGAGCAGCACGGAAAACAATGCGACCGATACGGCCAAAACCGTTGATACCTACTTTGATAGTCATATATTCCACCAGCTATTTGTTAGTGAATAAAAGGTTGCCTGTAAAATTACAAAAACCTTACGCAGCGTCAAGCGGAATCGTGTCAATCATTGCGACAAATCAATCCTGAGCACACCTTTGCGCGATCGATTTGCCTCACTCTCCCTTTGAGCCCAATTCCATATGGGGACTGCGCGCGGAATTTTAAAGGTCGTTAAAGATAAAAATGTGATTTGCATCACAATTATCTAGCTGCCCATCGGCATCGAATAAGTTTAGAACAAAAGTCCACGCTTCATTGTTAATGTTTTGTTAGAATCGAGCGGTTAAAGTTGTCCTTTCACAGCGAGAAGCATGCACATGTCGAATAAACCCTCCTCGGACGAGCTCAAAAAAGAGTTGAGCGAGATGCAGTTTTACGTGACGCAGAATCACGGCACCGAGCCGCCGTTCACCGGCCGACTGCTCCACAACAAGCGAGACGGCGTCTACCACTGCCTGGTGTGCGACGCGGCGCTGTTTCACTCGCAAACCAAGTACGATTCAGGATGCGGCTGGCCGAGCTTTTTTGAGCCGGTGAGCGATGAGGCTATTCGCTACCTGAATGATTACTCCCACGGTATGCAGCGCACGGAAATTCGCTGCGGCAAATGCGATGCTCACCTTGGGCACGTCTTCCCGGATGGTCCGCAGCCGACCGGCGAGCGTTTTTGCGTAAATTCGGCGTCGTTAAGCTTCAACGACGATGATAACGGCGAGCAGATCAAGGGTTAGAGAAACGATTCAGCAAATTATTCCAATGCGGAGTTGAGCGGACGATGGATATCGAGCAAATTATCGACAGTATGACCCCGGAAGTTTATCAGCGTCTGGCCACGGCGGTGGAGCTGGGAAAATGGCCGGATGGGGTGGCGCTAACCCCGGAGCAGAAAGAGAACAGCCTGCAGCTGGTGATGCTGTGGCAGGCGCGACACAACGTCCAGGCCCAGCATATGACGATTGATACCAACGGGCAGATGGTGATGAAGAGCAAGCAGCAGCTGAAGGTGGAGTTCGGCATTACGCCAGAACCTATTGCGACGTTTAAATCCTGAGCGGCTGGCGCGGGGATGCTTACGCAGGCCCGGCGGGTTTCGCCGCCGGGCGCTGAAGCTTTACGAACCGGTTACTTCTTGTTCATCATCGCTTTAAGATCGGCAAACGGGTTATATTTCGCCTCACCGACGCTCTTCTGCGCGTCTTCGCCCGCCACCACCGTTGAACCATACTGATCGGCTTCCGTGTACTTGGAATGCTCGTGGTCGTGACAGTACAGGCACAGCATCTCCCAGTTACTGCCATCTTCCGGGTTGTTGCCGTGATCGTGATCGATATGGTGCACGGTCAGCTCACGCAGGTTCGAATAGACAAATTCACGGGAACAGCGTCCGCAGACCCACGGGAAGAGTTTTAGCGCCTTTTCGCGATAACCGACTTCCAGACGGGCGTAGTTTTTGGGGATAAAAGCCATAAAGCCCCATGCCTCCTGTAGCAAATGAAAAGCTGCGCCAAAGCCTGGCGCAGCCGATTGCAACAATCATAACCTATCCCAGGACGCGACACACCTCATCTCCTCCAGAGCGCCGAGTCCCGCGCTGCGGGGCCGTAACGGTCCGCAGGCTAGTGCTTAATGCCTAACGACTCTGCCAGCTGTTTAGCCAGCTGATTTTGCTCGTCGGCGCCGTACTCCCAGAACATCGCCCCTGCCAGCCCCTTACTCTTGATATAGTCGGCCTTGAGGGCCACGGAGCGCGGGTTTTCATAGGAGAGCGCAAACAGCGCCTTGCCGTCCGCCGACTGCACCGACAGCCACGGCACTTTCGCCTGGTCATCCCAGTGCTCGCTAAAGCGCTTGTGCGGATCGTTAAGCAGCTTCGCGACGATATCGTTGTACTTCACGTAGGTATCTTTGCTCAGATCGAAGCCCAGAGATTTGAACAGCGCGATCTGCTCGCTGCCGAAGTACGGCTGGGTGACGGGATTTTTCTGCGCATCGGGTTTGCTCCAGTCGATGCCCGGCTCAACCGCCCGTTTTGGCACCCGGCCATAGAAACCGATGCCGAGGTTCATCTGGCTCGGCTTTAAACCGGCGGCAAGATAGTTATTAACCACAAAATCGGCGCTGTACTTATCCGCTGGCGCCACCGTCGGCCAGCGCGTTGAATCGTACAGATTCGAGTTGAAGTACTGGGTGCCGTAGGCCATGTCGTAGGTCATCAGGTTGATGTAATCCAGCAGCGGGGCGATAGCTTTGACATCGACCCAGCTTTTAGGGCTTTCGGCGTTGGCACCCACGGCGATGGTCACCAGCTTTTTATGGCCAAATGCGCCACGCAGCTCCTTCAGCAGGGCGGTGAAGTTATCGCGATCGGCAGGCTGGCTGGCGACCAGTCCCCACGCGCCGTTGACCGGATACTCCCAGTCGAGGTCGATACCGTCGAGGCCATACTGCGCGACGATCTCCTGCGCCGAGCGGATAAACGTCGCGCGGCTCTCCTCGCTGGCCGCCGCGCCGGAAAAGCCGCGCGCCCCCCAGCCGCCAACGGAGAGCAGAACCTTCAGCTCCGGGTTCTGCTGGCGCAGGGCGGGGATTTTGCGTAAATCAGCCTGCACTTTTGGCGACAGCCAAATCTGATGCAGGCGGGCAGGGTCTTTTAACGCCGCATTGGTTTCATCCTTTTCGTCGTTGTAGACCAGGCCAAAGGAGTAGTTGAGGTGGGTGATCTGGCGCACGTCCAGCTTATCGATGTCGCCGCCCGGACCGGCGGTCACGTCGCCGCCGCCGTTAAAGTAGCCGACGGACATCAGGGTTTGAGCTGAGACCGCAGAAGCGCAAAGCAGGGGTAATGCTGCCAGCAAAGGCAAAAGTTTCATGGACGATCCTCTTTGACATTAAAAAAGCAAACACGCCACGGAATGGCGTGGCGAAAAAATAGCCCGCCCACACTATCAGCAATAGCCTGTTGAATCTGCGAGTTAGCTCAATGAATCGCGCAGAGGAAGCGCAAGGGAGTGGCCCGAAGCGGCGGCTTCGGGCAAGGGGTCAGGCCTGGGTTTCCAGCCAGTCGCTGAGGGTATAGAGCGTCGCGCCGGCGGCGGCCATGGCCATAAAGGCGTGGGCGCTGTCCTGCGGCTGGATATTGACGCCGCGACAGCCGTCAGTAATCACGTTAACGCGATATCCGAGGTTGAGCGCATCGAGCACCGTAAACTGGACGCAGTAGTCGGTCGCCAGACCCAGCACGATAAGCTCGGCGATCCCGCGCGCGCGCAGCCAGTCGTCAAGCTGAGTTTTGTGGCGATGGCCGTTGTCGAAAAAGGCGCTATAGCTATCAATCGCCGGGTTTTCGCCCTTGTGGAACACGGCGGCGATATCCTGCTGCTTAAGGAGCGGATGCAGCTCTGCGCCGGCGCTGTGCTGCACGCAGTGATCCGGCCAGAAGGTCTGCGCCAGCCCGTCGAGCTCACCCTGCGAGTAGGGCTCGGCCTGGTGCTGGCTGGCGAAGCTGCCGTGGTTTGCCGGATGCCAGTCCTGGCTGGCGACCACGATTTCGCCGCGCGCCAGGCTCCAGTCGATCAGCCGGTTGGCGACATCAACGGTGCTATCGCCCTGCGGCACGGCGAGCGCGCCGCCCGCGCAAAAATCATTTTGTAAATCAACCAGCAGCAGTGCTCGATTGGTCATCATCAGCTCCTTACTCATCGGGAGTCAGCTCGCCGCGCAGGTTTTCCTGCATCAGGCGGCGAATGGTCTCAACGTCCAGATTCTGGCTCAGCAGGTAGTGCAGCTTGGTCAGCGTCGCCTCGACGGTCATATCGAAACCGCCGATCACGCCCGCCTGGGCGAGGGCGTTGCCGGTGGCATAGCCCCCCATGTTGACCTTGCCGGACATACACTGCGTCAGGTTAATGACCACAATCCCGCGCTGGCTGGCTTCGGTCAGAACCTGAATAAACTCGCCGTTCTGCGGGGCGTTACCGACGCCGTAAGAGCGCAGGATCAGCGCCTTCACCGGCTGACGGAGGAAGTTGCGCACCACGTCGGCGGAGATCCCCGGGTAAATCGTCACCACGCCTATCGGCTGCGGCGTAATCGGGTGCACGATCAGCTCGCCCACGCCGTGCGGTGCCGGCGGCGTCCCGAGGCGGCGAATGTGGATCCCGGCCTCCAGCAGCGGCGCCAGGTTAGGTGAAGCAAAGGCGTTGAAGCCGTCGGCATGGGCTTTGGTGGTGCGGTTGCCGCGATAGAGGCAGTTGTTGAAAAACAGCGCCACTTCGTTAATCGGATAGTTCGCGGCAACGTACAGCGCGTTCAGCAGATTGATCTGCCCGTCGGAGCGCAGCTCGGCCAGCGGGATTTGTGACCCTGTCACAATTACCGGTTTGCCCAGATTCTCCAGCATGAACGACAGCGCCGAGGCGGTAAACGCCATGGTGTCGGTGCCGTGGAGGATCACGAAGCCATCGTACTCATCATAGTGGGCGCGGATGTCTTCCGCGATATGCTGCCAGTCCTCCGGCGTCATATCGGACGAATCCATCAGCGGGGCATATTCGTGAATGGTAAAGTCCGGCATCTCCGGACGGTGGAACTCAGGCATCAGCGCGAGCTGACGCTGCAGGTGGCCGGAAACGGGGATATAGCCGTGTTCGGAGCGCTGCATACCGATGGTCCCACCGGTGTAGGCAACGTAAATCGATTTCTTTTGCATAACATCGCTTAGGTTGTACGTAGACAGGCGCAGTATAAAGTGGTCGCGAAAAAAATACAGCGTCTATACCCGTCATACTTCGAGCTGCAGGCGCGTTGGCGGCGTGTGCTCACCCCAGCCTATACCCGTCATACTTCGAGCTGCAGATGCGTTGGCGGCGTGTGCTCACCCCAGCCTATACCCGTCATACTTCGAGCTGCAGATGCGTTGGCGGCGCTTGCTCACCCCAGTCACATAGTGGCCTATGCTCCCGGGGATTCGCTCACTTGCCGCCTTTCTGCAACTCGAATTATTTAGGGTATATCCGTTATGGCAAAGGGGGAGATGCGCTGGTTGAATGAGTTTACCTGGTCACATAGTGGCTTATGCTCCCGGGGATTCGCTCACTTGCCGCCTTTCTGCAACTCGAATTATTTAGGGTATACCCGTTATGGCAAAGGGAGAGATGCGCTGGTTGAATGAGTTTACCTGGTCACATAGTGGCTTATGCTCTCGGAGATTCGCTCACTTGCCGTCATCTTGCAGCCGGTATTATTTAGGGTATACCCGTTAACTTGAATGCAGATATGTTGGTTGGATTTGCTCACCCCGGCCTGTGGCCGGGGTTTGCTGTCGAACGAGGAGGGCTAGCGGATATTGGCGCAGGTTAAGCAGAACGCGTAGCGGTTCTGCGGATCGTTAAACGCCGCCAGCTTGTCGCTTTCGGCTTTCACCGCATTAGCGGCGGCCGCGACGGGCGCGGGCAGCCAGGCCTGCAGCGCCGTCGGCAGAGAGGCGCGAACGGAGCCGGTCAGGCTATCAACCACCATTGAGAAGAAGGTCGGATCTTCCTGGTAGTAGTCGATGTGCCACTGCTTCAGCTTCGCCAGCTCAGCGGCTTTCGCCACCGCGTCATCGAAGTCGCCGAGGCTATCCACCAGGCCGTTGGCTTTGGCATCTTCACCGGTCCAGACGTGGCCCTGGGCAATCTGGTCAACTTTCTCCGGCGTACTCTTACGCGCGTTAGCCACCAGGGTAATAAAGCGCTTATAGCCGTTCTCAATACTCATCTGCATCATCTGCTGCACTTCTGGCGGCAATGATTTGGTGGTGGAAACATCCGCCAGCGGCGACGTTGATACGCCGTCGGTATGCACGCCGATAGAGCCGAGGGTGTTTTCAACGGTGTTGATCACGCCAAAGATGCCGATTGAACCGGTGAGGGTGCTCGGGTTCGCCACGATGTAGTCCGCAGGGGTAGAGATCCAGTAGCCGCCGGAGGCTGCCATGCCGCCCATGGAAACCACCACCGGTTTGCCTGCCGCTTTCGCCGCCGCCAGCTCTTCGCGAATCACTTCCGAAGCGCTGACGCTGCCGCCGGGGCTGTTAACGCGCAGCACGATGGCTTTCACCTTCGGATCGAGGCGCGCATCGCGGATCTGGGCCGCGGTGGTATCGCCGCCGACGTTGCCCGGCGTTTCTTCACCGTCCATGATCGCGCCGTTGGCGAAGATAACCGCAATCGAGGCGCCCTGGTCGGAAGGCGTCTTAACGCTGTAATCGTAATAGCTGATGGCGCGATAGTTGTTATCCGCCTTGCTCCAGCCAAACTGTTTGGTCAGCGCCTTTTCGATGTCGGTGGAGGTCGCCAGCTCGTCAACCAGCTTGCTGTCCAGGGCGTATTTCGCCGTATCGCCATCGACCTTACGCAGGCCGTCGAGCACGCCCTGAGCGCCGGGGAAGAGCTGCTGGGCGGTGATCTGCCGGTTGGCAGCGATGGTATTGAGATAGTTCTGCCACAGCTCGCCTATCCAGCGGCCGTCGGCTTCACGGGCGGCCGGAGACATATCGTCGCGGATAAACGGCTCTACCGCTGACTTGTAGGTGCCGACGCGGAAAACGTGGGTTGAGACCTTCAGCTTATCGAGCAGCGATTTGTAGTACAGGCCGTTAGTGGCAAAACCGTGCAGATCGACTTCGCCCTGCGGCGAGAGCCAAATTTTATTGGCGAAGCTTGCCAGATAGTACTGCCCCTGGCTGTAGCTGCTGCCGACGGCGTAGACCGGCTTGCCGCTATCGCGGAATTCGCGCAGCGCTTTACCGATGTACTGCATCGACGGCTGGTCACCGCCGGCAAAATTTTTCAGATCCAGCACGATACCGGTGATATTACGGTCGTCTTTGGCCTGACGGATGGTTTGTACGATATCAAACAGCGAGTTTTCCTGCAGGCGATCGGAGCTGGCGCCAAACAGCTGACGGCCAATGACCCCAAGCTTGCTGCTGGCTGAAGGCTTGTCGACCACCACGCCGGTGATATTCATCAGCAGCGCGCCGCGGGCGGCATGCTCGGTAGTGGTGCTGCTGAACTGCGCCCAGATGCCGAAGCAAACCAGCACCAGCAGCAGGAAAACCAGGTTCAGCGCGAGCTGACGAACAAAATTAAGTACTCGCCACGTCCATTTAAAAAATCCGGCAATCAGTCGCCAAAGGGTTCGCATGTATTCTCCCTAACATTATCAAAAGTGGGCTAACCGCAGGGGCTGCCGCGTCTGGCTATCCTAAAGAGACCATCGGCGCTTGTCAGCAGGAATCACCCGTCGGGCTGTAACAAAATTCGTGTGCATGTTAATTTTATGAAAAATAACCTCACAGGAGTCACATAGATGGATGCTCTCGACCTACTGATTAACCGCCGCAGCGCCTCGCGCCTGGCTGAACCAGCCCCGGCCGGCGAACAGCTGGAAAATATCCTGCGCGCCGGCCTGCGCGCCCCGGATCACGGGACCTTACAGCCGTGGCGGTTCTTTATTATTGCCGATGAAGGGCGCGAGCGCTTCAGCCAGCTGTTGGAAAAAGGCGCCGTTGCGGCCGGACAGGATGAAAAGGGCGTCGAGAAAGCGCGCAGCGCGCCGTTCCGGGCGCCGCTGATTATTACCGTGGTTGCCCGCTGTGAGGATCACCCCAAGGTGCCTAAGTGGGAGCAGGAGATGTCGGCGGGCTGTGCGGTCATGGCGATGCAGATGGCCGCGGTCGCTCAGGGATTCAACGGTATCTGGCGCAGCGGAGCGTTAACCGAAAGCGCCATCGTGCGTGAAGGGTTTGCCTGCCGCGAGCAGGATAAGATTGTCGGTTTCCTCTATCTGGGTACGCCGCAGCTGAAGGCATCAACCAGCATCGCTCTGGCCGACACCGCGCCGTTCGTCGTGCGTTTCTGAGGATGAATTGCCCGGCAGGCGACTGCCGCCGGGCTGCTTCAGGCGCTACTTCTGCTGTTTAGCAAACTCATCTTTCGCTTTCTGCAGCTGCTGCTGGAAAGCCGGGTTGGTATGCAGGGTCGCGACGACCGCCGAGCCGACAATGCGCGCGGCGTCGACGTCGCTTTGCCAGTGATAGCCGCAGATCACCCGGCTCTCGCCGAGCTCGTAGCCGCGCTTGAGAATCTCATTCTGCCGCTGCGGGTTAACTTCGGCCAGCACCAGCGCCGTGGCCCAGCCGATAGAGGTATGGCCGGAAGGATAGGAGCCATTCTTCGACAGCTTATCCTGCTCGGTGGTGTTACAGGTGGCGACGCCGTAAAACGCGAACGGACGAATGCGCATGTACTTCTCTTTCGCCCCGCGGGTCGCCAGGTCGCCGGCATCTTCAATCATATTGGTCAGCAGCTTGTGCAGCGCCGGCGCGTCCTTTTCGGTGATCGGGGAGCCGAATGCGCCGGAGAAGGCGTTCGCCACGCCGCCTGCGCTGAGGTTTGCGTCCTCTGCCGCCAGCTTACCGCGCTCGGTGGCCCGCAGCAGACGTCCTTTTTCATACATCGCCTGGTCGTTTAAGAAGGCAATACTGCCCACTTCCGGCGGCGGCGGCAGGAGCGCCAGGCTATCGATGGCCTGAGCATTTTTCAGGTAGTAGAGGTCAGGTTTAGTCGTGGCATCGTTACCCGCTGCCGTCAGGGCAAAAGCGTTAACGGAGAAGAGGCCTGCCAGGCAAAGGGCGAGAACGCGCTTTTTCATCAAAATTTCCTTTCGTTGTTATCACTCCAGAGAGAGCAGAACGTTTTGCTGTCACATTTCTGTCATCTTTTAGTTAAAGTTAAAATGACGCTGAAAAAATTGTTCTCTATCGCAAAATCGCATATTTGTCTGCTTAATGAGCAACTATTCGCGATTTCAGACTGTCGTACTTACCACCTTGACGTTTGGGCGCTACCATAGCGGGATTGCAATGACAGGAGATGTCCATGAGCGAGCAAGCTATTCGTTTAACGCAATACAGCCACGGAGCCGGTTGCGGGTGTAAAATTTCCCCTAAAGTGCTGGAAACTATCCTTAAAAGTGACCAGGCAAAATTTATTGACCCCAATCTGCTGGTGGGCAACGAAACCAGCGACGATGCGGCGGTCTACGACCTGGGCAACGGCACGTCCATCATCAGCACCACCGACTTCTTTATGCCGATTGTCGACAGCCCGTTCGACTTTGGCCGCATTGCCGCGACTAACGCCATCAGCGATATTTTCGCCATGGGCGGCAGGCCGATTATGGCGATAGCGATCCTCGGCTGGCCGATTAATACCCTGGCGCCGGAAATCGCCCGTGAAGTGGTTGACGGCGGCCGCTTTGCCTGCCAGCAGGCGGGGATCGCGCTGGCCGGCGGCCACTCCATTGACGCGCCGGAGCCGATTTTTGGCCTCGCGGTGACCGGCGTGGTGCCCACCGAGCGGATCAAGAAAAACAGCACCGCCGAGGCGGGATGCCGGCTGTTCCTCAGCAAACCGCTGGGGATCGGCGTGCTGACCACCGCCGAGAAAAAATCGCTGCTCAAGCCTGAGCATCAGGGGCTGGCTACCGAAACCATGTGTCAGATGAACCTCGCTGGCGCCGCGTTTGCCAATATCGACGGCGTGAAGGCGATGACCGACGTCACCGGCTTTGGCCTGCTTGGCCACCTGAGCGAGGTGTGCCGCGGGGCGGGCGTACAGGCGCAGCTGAACTATGCCGACATCCCCAAACTGCCGGGCGTGGAGGAGTACATTCTCGCCGGCGCGGTTCCCGGCGGCACCGGACGCAATTTCGCCAGCTACGGCCATCTGATGGGCGAAATGCCCGCGGAGTGGCGCGATCTGCTGTGCGATCCGCAAACCTCCGGCGGCCTGCTGCTGGCGGTCTCGCCGGAAGCTGAAGCCGAGGTCCGCGCGGCGGCAGAGGCGTCCGGCGTGACGCTGGCCGCTATCGGCGAGCTGGTTACCGCCCGCGGCGGACGTCCCATGATCGAGATCCGTTGATTACATGCGGCTGTTTATTGCAGAAAAACCGAGCCTCGGCCGCGCCATCGCCGAGGTGTTACCCAAGCCGCATCGCAAGGGTGACGGCTATATTGAGTGCGGCAACGGGCAGGTGGTCACCTGGTGTATTGGCCATCTGCTGGAGCAGGCGCAGCCGGATGTCTACGACGGGCGCTACGCGCGCTGGAACCTGGTCGATCTGCCTATCGTCCCGGATAAGTGGCAGCTACAGCCGAAACCCTCGGTCAGCAAACAGCTTAACGTTATCAAGCGGCTGCTGGGCGACGCCGAGGAGGTGATCCACGCCGGTGACCCGGACAGAGAAGGCCAGCTGCTGGTGGATGAAGTTCTCGACTATCTGCAGCTGGCGCCGGAAAAGCGTCAGCAGGTGCAGCGCTGCCTGATAAACGATCTTAACCCGCAGGCGGTTGAGCGGGCGATCTCTCGCCTGCGCGCCAACAGCGAGTTTATTCCGCTCTGCGTATCGGCGCTGGCCCGCGCGCGCGCCGACTGGCTGTATGGGATCAACATGACCCGCGCCTACACGCTGCTCGGGCGCAACGCGGGCTATCAGGGCGTGCTCTCGGTCGGGCGCGTGCAGACGCCGGTGCTCGGGCTGGTGGTGCGCCGCGATGAAGAGATCGAGAACTTTGTGGCGAAGGATTTCTTCGACGTGAAAGCGCATATCGTCACTCCCCAGGACGAGCGCTTTGTCGCGACCTGGCAGCCGAGCGATGCCTGCGAATCCTGGCAGGATGATGAAGGACGCCTCCTGCACCGCCCGCTGGCCGAACACGTCGTCGCGCGGATTACCGGCCAGCCGGCGCTGGTCACCGCCTACAACGATAAGCGGGATTCGGAGCCCGCTCCGCTGCCGTTTTCGCTCTCTGCGCTGCAGATTGAGGCCGCAAAGCGTTTTGGCTTCAGCGCGCAAAACGTGCTGGATATTTGCCAGAAGCTCTACGAGACCCACAAGCTTATCACCTACCCGCGTTCGGACAGCCGCTACCTGCCGGAGGAGCATTTCGCCGGTCGCCATACGGTACTCAACGCTATTGGCGTCCACGCGCCGGATTTACTGCCTCAGCCGGCGGTTAACCCGGGGATCCGCAACCGCTGCTGGGACGATAAAAAGGTTGATGCGCACCATGCCATCATTCCCACCGCGCGCAGCAGCCAGGTGCGGCTGACGGAGAACGAGATCAAGGTCTACGGCCTGATCGCGCGTCAGTACCTGATGCAGTTTTGCCCGGATGCGGTGTTCCGCAAATGCCAGATTGACCTTGAAATCGCCAACGGCAAGTTTGTCGCCAAGGCGCGCTTCCTCGCCGAGGCCGGCTGGCGGGCGCTGCTGGGTAATAAAGAGCGCGACGAAGAGAACGACGGTACGCCGCTGCCGGTGGTGGCGAAAGACGATGAGCTGCTGTGTGAGAAGGGCGAAGTGGTGGAGCGGCAAACCCAGCCGCCGCGCTATTTTACCGACGCGACGCTGCTCTCTGCGATGACCGGGATTGCCCGCTTCGTGCAGGATAAGGATCTGAAGAAGATCCTGCGCGCCACCGACGGTCTGGGCACCGAGGCGACCCGCGCCGGAATTATTGAGCTGCTGTTTAAGCGCGGCTTTTTAGTCAAGAAAGGGCGCTATATCCACTCGTCGGACGCGGGACGGGCGCTGATCCACTCCCTGCCCGAAATGGCCGCTCGGCCGGATATGACCGCGCACTGGGAATCGGTGCTGACGCAAATCAGCGAAAAGCAGTGCCGCTATCAGGACTTTATGCAGCCGCTGGTGGGAACGCTGTATCAGCTTATCGACCAGGCGCGCAGCACGCCCGCGCGTCAGTTCCGCGGTATCGTTGCGCCGGGTGGCGCTAAGAAAGCGTTCAGCAAAGGCAAGCCAGGGGCGAAGGCCAAGGGCAAGGGCAAGAAGTCGGCGGCGGATGCGCCTGCCGACAATCCATAATCAAAGACCCCGCAGGCGGGGTCTTTTTCGTTGGGCTCCGTCAGCGGCTCTCCCGGAAAAGCGCGACCCGGGAGAGCCTGCGGATTAAATCACACCCTGTGCCAGCATCGCGTCGGCGACCTTAACGAAGCCAGCGATGTTGGCGCCGCGCACGTAGTTAGTCTGCTTCGCTTCGCCGCCGTACTCCACGCAGGCGTGGTGAATATCGAGCATGATGTGGTGCAGACGAGCGTCAACCTTCTCTGCTTTCCAGCTCATTCGCGCGGCGTTCTGCGCCATTTCGAGACCGGAAGTCGCTACGCCGCCGGCGTTAGCGGCTTTACCCGGCGCGAACAGCACGTCGGCTTCGAGGAACAGATCGGTTGCCGCGATGGTGGTCGGCATATTGGCGCCTTCGGCAACGGCCTTCACGCCGTTGGCGATCAGCAGGCGGGCGGCGTCAACGTCCAGTTCGTTTTGCGTGGCGCACGGCAGCGCAATATCTACCGGCACGGACCACGGCTGCTGGCCTTCGAGATACTGCAGGCCAAACTCGCGGGCGTAGCCGGCCACGCGACCGTCGCGGCTGGCTTTAATTTCGCACAGGCGCGCCAGCTTCTCTGGGGTAAAGCCCGCTTCGTCGACCACGGTTCCGCTGGAGTCGGAGGCGGTAATGACGCGCGCGCCAAGCTCCATGGCTTTTTCGATGGCGTACTGGGCAACGTTGCCGGAGCCGGAAACCGCTACGCGCATCCCTTCGAAGCCCAGACCGTGGCGTTTAAGCATCGCTTCGGTGAAGTAGACCAGACCATAGCCGGTTGCTTCCGGGCGAATCAGGCTGCCGCCAAAGGAGAGCCCTTTGCCGGTGAAGACGCAGGCGCTGTTGTTGGAGAGCTTACGCATCATCCCGGCCATAAAGCCCACTTCGCGACCGCCAACCCCGATATCGCCAGCCGGTACGTCGGTGTCCGGGCCTAAGTGACGATACAGTTCGGTCATCAGCGACTGGCAGAAGCGCATCACTTCGCCGTCGCTCTTTCCTTTCGGGTCGAAGTCGCTGCCGCCTTTACCGCCGCCCATAGGCAGGGTGGTCAGGGCGTTTTTGAACGTTTGCTCGAAGCCGAGGAATTTGAGGATCGACAGGTTGACCGACGGGTGGAAGCGCATGCCGCCCTTGTACGGGCCGATAGCGGAGTTGAACTGCACGCGCCAGGCGCGGTTAACCTGAACCTGATTACGGTCATCAACCCATACGACGCGGAACTGGATAGCCCGCTCCGGTTCAACCAAACGTTCCAGCAAATTGAGCTGGCGATAGCGCGGATTTTCCTCAAGGAAAGGCCACAGGGTGGTCATCACCTCGCGGACGGCCTGAGCAAATTCGGTTTGATGAGGATCGCGCTGTTGAACGCGGGCGAGAAAACCTTCCAGAGTGCACGTCTGATCCATAGATATAACTTCCCCTTATAGTTGTGGTTGCGTTTATACATGTCATCCTTCAGCCCGCCTCCCGGCGCTGCAGCGCTCGCTTACCCCGTGTGCTTACTCGCGTAAGCTGCCGGAGAACGACTCTCTTGCCGCCTCGATGCAACCTGAATGATTTTATGGATATTTATTATGATTCGGCCCTTGAAAAAGCCGATTTTCCGACTATAACACCAGCAATCGTTAGGCAAGCAAGGAAAAGTTATCCTGAAAGCAAAATTTATAATCCGCCGACTGTCATAACTAAAAACGATGACGGCGGCCTGGCGGTATTAGCGGGAAAGGAGAGACGCGCTTTGGGCGATAAAGGCTTCCAGCAGGGGGATATCCGCTGGCGCGAGGTTGAAGGTTAAGGCTTCCTGCGGCGAACACCAGCGCAGCTGGCTGTGGTAGTGCGCGGTTGGTGTACCGCTAAAGTGGGGCACCCACCAGGCGTGAAGATGAATCAGCCGGCCGGAGACCTCCCGCCGGTGGCTGGCGATATAGCGGGCGGGAAGGGCGACGATGCCGAGCTCCTCCTGCAGCTCGCGGGCAAGCGCCTGCGCCTGGCTCTCGCCGGACTCCACCTTTCCGCCGGCAAATTCCCACATTCCCGGCTGGTCAGCGTGCGGCGGGCGCTGCGCGAGCAGAATGCTGCCGTCTCGTTCAATAATGGCGGCCACAACATCAATGGTTTTTAGCATCTGAATCATCGTTCCATGAAGGATAATGGCCTATTATCACCGCCTTTGTGACGCCCAGACAACCCCTTAGCCCGCTGGAGATATGCCGTGCTCGACCGCCATCTGCACCCCCGCCTGAAGCCGCTGCTCAACGCCTGCGCCGCGCGGCTCGACCGCCCCGGCATCTCCGCCGATGGCGTAACCCTGCTGGGCTTCGCCGTTGGCGTACTGGCGCTGCCGTTGCTGGCGGCGGGATGGTATTACGCGGCGCTGGCGGCCATTGTCGTGAACCGGCTGCTGGACGGGCTTGACGGGGCGCTGGCGCGCCGCAGAGGGCTAAGCGACGCCGGGGGCTTTCTCGATATTGCGCTCGATTTCCTGTTTTATGCGCTGGTGCCGTTTGGCTTTATCCTCGCCGATCCGCTGCACAACGCCGTTGCCGGCGGCTGGCTGCTGTTTGCCTTTATCGGTACCGGCAGCAGCTTCCTTGCCTTTGCGGCGCTGGCGGCAAAGCACCAGATTGATAATCCGGGCTATGCGCATAAATCGTTTTACTATATTGGCGGCCTGACGGAGGGGACGGAGACGATCCTGCTGTTCGTGCTGTGCTGCCTGTTTCCGGCGCACTTCGTCTGGCTGGCGTGGGTCTTCGGCGGACTGTGCTGGCTGACGACGGCGACCCGCATCTACAGCGGCTACCTGACGCTGAAGCAGGTTCAGCGCCAGGCGTAGGCCAGCTATATGCTGCTATCCGGGCCGCGCTGGCCGCTCTGTACCGGATTTTTAGGATCGCTGCTCCACTCGTACCAGCCGCCGTCGTAGACCGAGACATTTTTCCAGCCCATCGCGCGGGCGTACATAAAGGTCTCGGAGGCGCGCCAGCCGGTTCCGCAGTAGAAAGAGACCTGCTGATCGGGGCGAATATTCCACTGCTGCCACATGGCGGTAATGTCGTCGGCGCTGCGCATGGTGCCATCCGGATTATGGAAATCCTCCATATGGGTGGAATCGCTTCCCGCATGGCCCCAGCGCGCGCCGGCAATCTCACCTTTGGGCTTGATGTAGCTATAGCCGCTGGTGGTGCCGATAAACTCCTGCCACGAGCGAATGCTGACCAGCGAGGCATCCTGACGATGCAGCAGCCCGCGCGCCTGCTCCATATCCAGCATCAGCTGCGGCTGTCCGGGGATAACGGCGCCAAAGTCCGGCTCCGGCTTCTGCTTCGCCGGCATGCCGCGTTCGACCGGCAGCCCGGCGTCGGACCAGGTTTTCCAGCCGCCGTCGAGCAGGCGGACGTCCTTCACTCCTGCATACAGCATGATCTGCGCCACGCGCGCGGCGGCGTAGACGTCGCGGCCGTAGAGAATGACCGTGGTGTCATGACGAATGCCGTTTTTTGCCAGCAGGGCCTGCAGCTGCGCGTCGGAGACTTTGTTCCACAGCGGTTCGCTCTCCACCTCGTTGGTGTCGATATAGCCGGCGGCAGGAATGTGGTTCAGCAGATAAAATTTCGGCGCGCCCCAGGCGGCTTCAAAAACTTTCCACTGGCCGGCGGGCGCGGCGGCGACCGCTTTACCCTGCTGCAGATCGTGCAGCCACTGAGGGTAGACCAGCTGTTCGACGTGCGGCAGCTTTTGCAGGCGCGCGGGCTGGCTGAGGGCGTCGCTGAGGGTGTTGATATGGGTAAAGCCCGCGGCCTTCAGGCGAGCGGCAACCCGGGCATTGTCCTCATCGCTACCGTACAGCGCAACGGGCGTCGCGGCCTGCAGCCGATGCCGGGCTGCCCATGCGCCGAGCTGCTGGTCGTTCATGGCGCCCAGCCAGCTGGCGGAGAGATTCAGCGCCTGCGGCTCGTGGCCCTGCGGGCCGCCGTTGGCCTGCGGCCAGCCGTTATAAAACGCGCTCAGGCGGGTATCGATGGCGACGCCGTGCTGTTGTTGCAGGGCGGAGAGCGTCAGCGCTGGCATGGCGTCAGCAGCGAAAGTGGAGGAAGCAGCAAGCCCAACCAGCAGGGCGAGCGCGGTCAATTGAGAAACACGTTTCATCGAAATGCCCGACAGTAGAAAATTGAGCGGCTATTCTCCTCGCTCCCGGCGGTGAATTCTTTGCGATAACGCAGGTCAGGGCGGTTTTCATTGCCAGCGGCTCATCTGCAGGCAGCGGCCAGCTGCGGGGATATCGTGGCCGTCGTGGGTGACCAGCACCGCCGGGATCGCCAGCCGGGCGAGCTCGTCGAACACCCAGCGGCGAAAATCGGCGCGCAGTTCGGCATCGAGGGGGTTAAACGGCTCATCCAGCAGCAGCGCCAGCGGCCGAGCCAGTAGCGCCCGCAGCAGGCTGACGCGCGCGCGCTGTCCGCCGGAGAGCGTCGCCGGATCGCGAGGGTAGAACCCCGCCAGACCGGCGCGATCCAGGGTGTGCTCCACCAGGGCGCGCCGTTCGGCACCGCGAACCTCAGGCGCAACCGCGAGCATCAGGTTTTGCCCGACGCTAAAGCCATCGAACAGCAGGGCATCCTGAAAAAGGACGCCGATTCGCCGCCGCTCGGTGGGGCGTCCGTCGCAGCGCTCGCCGTCCAGCCACAGTTCGCCTGCGGCGTGAAAATTCTCGTCAAGCGCGCCGGCCATCCAGGCAAACAGCGTCGATTTCCCGCTCCCGGAGGGGCCCATCAGCGTCAGCACTTCCCCCGGGGCGACGCAAAATTCAACGTTCCGCAGCAGCGGCCTGCCGTTGAGCGTCAGGGTCAGGTTGTTCACGGTCAGCACTAGCGTAATCCTCGTCGGTAGCGGCCCGCCAGCCAGGCCAGCAGGGCGGTGAGGGTAAAGAAGATCGCGGGCAGCAGCAGCTGCCATAATGCCTGAGCGGCAAGGCTTTGCGTATCCCCTCCGCTGCTTAGCGCCACGGCTTCGCTGGTTAACGTCGGCGTGCGTCCGGCGCCCAGCCAGAGCGTTGGCAGATACTGGGCAATACTGACCGAGAAGCCAACCGCCAGCGCCGCCAGCAGCGGGCGAACGAGCAGCGGCAGCTTAACCAGGCACAATATCCGCCCGCGTCGCCAGCCGAGCGTGCGGGCGATCAGCTCCAGGCGCGAATCGCGGTTGCGCCATGCCGGGCGCAAAATAAACAGCATCCACGGCACGACCCACAGCAGGTGGCCCCACAGGACGGTGAAGAGCCGCCCGTCCAGCCACGCGTAGAGCGCCAGCTGATACTGACCGTCCGCCAGCGGCAGCGCCGGGAGAAGCGGCGGCAGCCAGACCCAACCGTCGCCGCGGGAAGGTCCATACTCCAGCCACAGCAGGCAAATGATGCCGCCCAGCGCGCAGGAGAGGAGCGCCAGGGTCAGGCTGTTGGCGACGCTGGCGCCTGCCGGAACGGCGGTTTGCGCGACGGCGGCGAGAAACAGGGCGCAGAGCAGGCCGCTCAGCGGTACGGCGATGGCCACCACGCGCCCGACGCCCGCGCCGGAGTGGAGACGCCGCACGCCGCGCAGGTCCGGTATCCGCCGACGCCACAGGCGCCAGGCTCCCCACGCGCCGGCGGCCAGCAGCCCCAGAATACCCACCAGCAGCAGGCTGGCGAGCGCCCCTTTTGCCTGCTGCAGTTCGTCTCCCTGGTTTAGCCACTGCCAGGCCAGCACCGCCAGCGTTGGCGGATTTCCCGGACCGAGGATGAGCGCGACGTCTACCGCCGACAGGCTCCAGGCGGTGGTGGCGAGCAGGATAATCGCCAGCGAGGGCATCAGCGTCGGCAGAATAAGCCAGTGCAGGCACTGCCAGCGGCCGTAGCCGAGGCTCTTCAGCACCGTGACCTGCTCAGCCAGCCGCTTTTCGCCCATCAGGCCGTAGATCGCCCACAGCAAAAAGCCGCTCTCCTTCACCGCCAGCGTCAGGCCGAGCCCCAGGCCGTAGCGATCGACGGCGGGCGTGCAGAAGGTACAGACCCGATACCACCAGCCGCCTTCGGCGAACAGCAGCAGCGCGGCGGTAGCGAAGGCCACGTGCGGTACCGCCAGCAGCAGCGGCAGACGCCCGGCCAGCCGCCGCCAGCGTCGGGAGGGCCACAGCGCCCCGGTGACGGTCAGGGTGAGCAGCAGCGCGCCGCCGACCGCCAGCAGGGTTGAGACCAGGGTTGCGCTGAGCGCCTGCCACAGCTGCGGATCGGCAAACAGCGCCTGCCAGCGGGAGAGACGCAGCGCGGGGGCAAGCATCAGCCCTGCGGCGGGCAGCAGGGGCAGATAAATCAGCCCCATCGCGCCCCACGCCAGCAGGCTCAGCGCGTGCCGTAGCGGCGCAGCCATTCCTGCTCCAGCGCGTCAACCCAGGCGGCGTGCGGTTCCGCCAGTACCGGCGGCATATTCTGCGGCATCAGCCGCCGCAGGGCATCGCCCTCGGCCGGCGGCAGTGCCTGTGGATCAAGCACGCTCGGATCGCCCCATACCGCGGGATCGGCCTTGCGCAGCTGCGCCGCCGGCGACAGCAGAAAATTCGCCACCACCTTCGCCCCCGCCGAGGCGCGGGCGTTGGCCGGGATCGTCACAAAGTGCACGTTGCCGAGGGTACCTTTGGTGAAGCCAAATCCGTAGCTATCCTTCGGCAGCTCGCCGCTGGCGGCCTTCTGCTGCGCATGCAGCGGGTTAAAGGTGAGCGAGAGGCGCAGGGTGCCGTTCGCCAGCATAGTATCCATGCGCGCCGCGGAGGGCGGGAAATCGCCGCCTTCGCGCCACAGCAGCGGATGAAGCTCGTCGAGATAGCGCCACAGCGGGGCGGTGACCTCGGCAAAACTCGCGGCCTGCGGCGGCTGGCGAAGGGCGTCGGGCTGCCGGGTCAGCTCGATAAGCAGCTGCTCCAGCAGAGCGGTACCGATGAAGTCCGGCGGGCGGGGATAGGTGACGCTTCCCGGATGGGCGGCGGCAAACGCCAGCAGCGCCTGCGGGCTTTTCGGCCCGTCCGGGGTTTGCGAGCGGCGGGCGATAAAGGTGAGCTGGGCGCTGCCCCACGGCGACTCCGCGCCGTCGGTGGGCATGGAAAAATCCTCGCTGACCGGCTTCTGCCGATCGACATAGCGCCAGTTGGGCAGCGTCTGCGCCCACCCGGTTTGCAGCAGCCCGGCGGCTTTCAGGGTGTGAAAGTTCTCGCCGTTAACCCACAGCAGGTCAATGGAGCCGCTCCGGCTGCGCCCGGCCCGCGCTTCGGTCTGGATCCGCCTGACGGCATCGGCGGCATCGGCAATATGAACGATCCGCAGGTCAATCGCATAGTCGCGCTTAACCGCTTCGCTGACCCAATCCAGGTAGCGGTTGACCGCCGGATCGCCGCCCCAGGCGTTAAACCACACCGTTTGCCCGCGCGCCTGCGCTTCGGTCTGCTGCCAGCTCTCGCCGGCGTTGACGGCCAGCGGCATCAGCAGCAGCAGCGCCGCCAGCCAAATCCAACAACAACGCATACTCACTCCTTATGATTTGAATCTGCAGGCCCGGAGGTCGGGATCCGACACAGGCCCTGCGCCGGGATGGCCATGGCGGAATTAAAGCGCGCGGAGAGATTTTGCAGGCCGATCAGCGCCGTCAGCTCGGTGAGCGCCCGGGCATCAAAGCGTGTCGCCAGCCGGTCGCGCAGCGCGTCGTCAACGGTAGGGGGCGTCAGGCTGGCGGCCTCGGCATATTCCAGCGCCAGCCGCTCGCTATCGCTGAACAGCCCGCTGTGCCGCCAGTCGGCAACCGCCAGTAATTTATCGCGGCCGCCGCTGCGTTGCGCCAGCTTCATCTGCGTAATATCAATACAAAATTCGCACAGGCACATCTGGGCGATACGCGCGCTGACCAGCGAACGCAGCACCGGGTCGAGCGGCGAGCGTCGGCGTTCGAGATAGCCGACAAACATCGACACCAGGTAAAAAATAAACGGAATGCGCCCCCACCAGCGAATGGGGTTGAGCACCTCCCCGTAGTGGCGGCGGTGCAGCCAGGCCTGCGGGCGGAGGATCGGCGGAACGGAGTCCAGCGGCGGCAAACTCATGGTGAATTCCTCTTTTGACGTTCAGAATAGCGCGCTTTGGCGATAGCGATAACCACCGCCAGCGCCAGCAAAATAGAGAGTCCGGTGACCAGCCAGAAGATTCCGCCGGTTAACAGGCTGCCCGCCCAGGAGTAGACGATGGTGGCCGGAAGCTGGCCGATGCCGGTGGCGATCGCAAACTGGCGAAAGCGAATGGAAGTGAGGCCGGCGGCGTAGCTGATGGGATCGAACGGAACAAACGGCAGCAGCCGGCAGACCAGCACGGTGTGCCTGCCGTAGCGGTCAAAAAAGGCGTCCATGCTGCGGAGAATCGTTTTTCCGGTCAGCTTCTCAACCGCCTCGCGGCCGAAGACTCTGGCGATGAAAAAGCACAGCGCCGCGCCCGCCATCGCGCTGGCCCAGGAGAGAACGCCACCCCAAAATGCGCCAAACAGCGAGGCGTTGGCGAAGGTGATTAAAAAGGCGGGCAGCGGGGCGACCACGGCCTGCAGGATCATGAGGGCGAAGGAGACCAGCGCCGCCTGCGGGCCGTACGAGTCGATAAAGCGCTCAATGGCCTGCGGATCTAACGCCGAGAACGCCGCCAGGCTGCGCTGGATAAACTCATTCGCGGCAGGCACCCGCCAGCCGATAAGCAGCGCGGCGGCCAGCGCGACGACGGTCGCGAGCCGATAGTAGCGGAACGGGCGCGGTTTATCGGGTCTCATCCTCAGCCTTGATATTCTCGGGTGCGATCCGCCGATGGCGGGCAAACATTTTCGCCGCCTGAACCAGGCCAAACAGCGCCATGCCGGCGAGGCTCAGTTTAAGCATAAACGCGAGGGTTATTCCCGCCCTGGCGAGCTCGCTGGCCATCAGGGTATAGATAAAGATACCCGGCAGAGTGGTGAGCGCGGAAATAAGCGTAAATGACCAGAATGAAATGGCCGTCAGGCCATAGGCATAGTTTTGGATATTATAGGGAAACAGCGGAACCAGCCGCGTCAGAATTAAAAAATCGCTGCCGTTACGGGCAATGCCGCGCTCGATTGCCCGCAGCGTTGCCGTATCGCCGGCGTATTTCAGCAGCGCGTCGCGGCCCAGCCAGCGGGCCAGCAGAAATGAGAGCGCAGAGCCAACGGTGGCGGCGCAGAGCGATAAAAGCGTGCCCGTCAGCGGGCCAAAGACAATACCGCCGACCGCCACCAGAATAGTGCCAGGGATCAGGCACAGCGTGGCGACAATAAATAGCGCGATATAGAGCAGATAGCCGAAGGCGCCGCTTTGCGCGATCAGCGTCTGCAGATGACGAAAATGGGTCAGCAGCCCGCCGAGGCCGAAGTAATAGACGGCGCTGACGGCAGTGCACAGCAGAATAGCGGCAAGCAGCAGTTTATATTCAGCGCGATAACGGCTTCTTTTGCATTGGGGCCTCCTGTATAAACCGCGCGCCTTGAGCCTGTTCTCGGGAAATAACGGTGCGCGCGACAGTATAGTAAATCGCGCAGCACAACAACGGATTACCGCCGCTTTGTTGATTTTGCTCAGGATAATCAGACTCTCCGCCGGCAGAGGGCGGAGAGTCAGGTCAGCGTGGGTTACGGCTTAAAGCTGGCCCACACCGGCGCGTGATCGGAGGGTTTTTCCATGGCGCGAATTTCGTAATCAATGCCGGTTTCGATACAGCGCTGCGCCAGCGGAGTGCTGGCCAGCAGCAGGTCGATACGCAGGCCGCGATTGTCGTCGAAGCCTTTGGAACGGTAGTCGAACCATGAGAACTGCTCGTTGTTTTCCGGGTTGGCGTGACGCCAGGTATCGACCAGGCCCCAGCCCAGCAGGCGCTGCATCCACTCACGCTCTTCCGGCAGGAACGAACATTTACCGGTGCGCAGCCAGCGCTTGCGGCTCTCTTCGCCGATGCCGATATCGAGATCCGTCGGGCTGATGTTCATATCACCCATGATCAGCACCGGATTGTTCTTTTTCAGCTCGTTATCGAGGTAGTCCTGCAGGTTCTGGTAAAATGCCGCCTTGGCGGGGAATTTTGTCGGATGATCGCGGCTTTCGCCCTGTGGGAAGTAGCCGTTGATCACCGTCACGTTACCTGATGCGCTGGGGATTTCCGCCATGATAATGCGACGCTGGGCCTCTTCATCATCGCCCGGGAAGCCGCGACGGACGCTAACCGGCGTCTCTTTGGTCAGCAGGGCGACGCCGTAGTGGCCTTTCTGTCCGTGGTAGAACACGTTGTAGCCGAGCTTTGCCACCTCTTCGAGAGGGAACATGTCGTCGTGAACTTTGGTTTCCTGTAGGCCAATGACGTCAGGCTGATGCTTGTCGACGATGGCGGCCAGCTGATGCGGGCGCGCACGCAGGCCGTTGATATTAAAAGAGACAAATTTCATAGTCGCTGCCACTGTGCAAGGTGAATAGTGCAGGGATGTTAGCAGAAATTCGGCAGGCTGGCTGCCGGAAGGCATTTTATTGTCCGCCGCGCCGGGCGCACGGCGGCGAATGGCCAAATCCTGCACCATTCTGGCGCGTCCCGCGCCAAAAAAGGGCGAATATCTACGATAAATTTCGTAGAGGATCACAAATACAGAATTATATCTTACTGATGAATAAACTATCTGTTTTATTCACTGTTCATCGGCCTTTATCGGATTGTTATTCACTATTTATGCATTTAATGTGAATATTCCATTTTTGTAAGCTATTGATATTCCGCGATCTACCTCAGTTTATGCATTTTTTCCTCTGGCTGGCACGATGCGTGCAATCTACATTTACAGCGTAACCACTCATAATATTTAACATTATTCATACTTTTTATTTACCGGAAGAGGTCGATATGTCTCAGTCAATTACGCGCAGCAACTTTGATCAATGGATGATGCCGGTTTACGCGCCGGCGGCGTTTATTCCGGTACGCGGTGAGGGCTCACGCCTGTGGGATCAGCAGGGGAAAGAGTATATCGATTTTGCCGGCGGCATCGCGGTGAACGCGCTGGGGCACGCGCACCCTCGGCTGGTGAACGCGCTGACGGAGCAGGCCGGGAAGTTCTGGCATACCGGCAACGGCTACACCAACGAGCCGGCGCTGCGGCTGGCGAAACAGCTTATTGACGCCACCTTTGCCGATCGCGTCTTTTTCTGCAACTCCGGCGCCGAGGCCAACGAAGCGGCGCTGAAGCTGGCGCGCAAATACGCTCATGACCGCTACGGTAGCCAGAAAAGCGGCATCGTGGCGTTCAGGAATGCGTTCCACGGCCGGACGCTGTTTACCGTTTCTGCCGGCGGCCAGCCGGCCTATTCCGCAGACTTTGCGCCGCTGCCGCCGCAGATCCAGCACGCGGTATATAACGATCTGGACTCCGCCAGGGCGCTGATTGACGACAATACCTGTGCGGTTATCGTCGAGCCGATACAGGGTGAAGGCGGCGTGGTGCCGGCGGACCCGGCTTTCCTGCGCGGCCTGCGCGAGCTGTGCGACGCCCACAATGCGCTGCTGATTTTCGATGAGGTGCAAACCGGCGTCGGGCGCACCGGTGAGCTGTATGCCTACATGCACTACGGCGTGACGCCGGACGTGCTGTCGACCGCCAAGGCGCTGGGCGGCGGCTTCCCGATTGGCGCGCTGCTGGCCAGCGAAGAGTGCGCCAGCGTGATGACCGTGGGTACCCACGGCACGACCTACGGCGGCAACCCGCTGGCCTGCGCGGTCGCCGGCGAGGTACTGTCGATTATCAATACGCCGGCGGTGCTGAACGGCGTTAAGCAGCGGCACCAGTGGTTCAGCGAGCGGCTGGAGGCGATTAACGCCCGCTACGGCCTGTTCAAAGAGACCCGCGGCCTCGGGCTGCTGATTGGCTGCGTGCTGAAGGATGAGTACGCCGGTAAGGCCAAAGCCATCAGTACCCAGGCGGCGGAGGATGGGCTGATGATCCTGATTGCCGGCGCGAACGTGGTGCGCTTCGCGCCGGCGCTAATAGTGAGTGAGGAAGAGGTGAACGCCGGTCTGGATCGCTTTGAGCTGGCCTGCCGTCACTTCCTCGCGGGAGCGTCATCATGATGGTTATCCGTCCGGTGGAACAGGGCGATCTGGCGGGGCTGCTGACGCTGGCGGGTGAAACCGGCGGCGGCCTGACCTCGCTGCCGGCCGACGCAGCGACGCTGGCGGCGCGGATCGAACGCTCGCAAAAGACCTGGCGCGGCGAGCTGCCGAAAGGCGAGCAGGGCTACGTCTTCGTCCTTGAAGATACGGCCAGCGGCGCGGTGGTGGGCATCTGCGCCGTCGAGGTGGCGGTAGGGCTGAACGATCCCTGGTACAACTACCGCGTCGGCACCCAGGTGCACGCCTCAAAAGAGCTGAACGTCTATAACGCGCTGCCGACTCTGTTTCTCAGCAATGACCACACCGGCAGCAGCGAGCTGTGCACGCTGTTTCTCGACCCGGCGTGGCGTAAAGAGGGCAACGGCTACCTGCTGTCGAAATCACGCTTTATGTTTATGGCCGCCTTCCGCGAGCGCTTTAATGAAAAAGTGGTCGCCGAGATGCGCGGCGTCATCGACGACAGCGGCTACTCGCCGTTCTGGGAAAGCCTGGGCAAACGCTTCTTTGCGATGGAGTTTTCCCGCGCTGACTATCTGTGCGGCACCGGGCAGAAGGCGTTTATTGCCGCGCTGATGCCGAAGCATCCGCTCTATATCGACTTTTTATCCGATGAAGCGCGGGCGGTCATTGGCGAAGTGCATCCGCAAACCGCTCCTGCGCGGGCGGTGCTGGAGAAGGAGGGATTCCGCTATCGCAACTATGTCGATATTTTTGACGGCGGCCCAACCCTGGAGTGCGATATCGACCGGGTGCGGGCGATTCGCAAAAGCCGGCTGGTCGCCGTGGCTGAAGGACAGCCGGCGCCGGGCGAGTGGCCGCTGTGCCTGGTCGCCAACGAGCAGTATCAGCAGTTTCGCGCGATGCTGGTGCAGGCCGACCCCGATACCGATCGTCTGCTGCTGAGCGCCCGCGAGCTGGATGCCCTCAAATGTCACCCCGGTGACCGTATCCGCATGGTGCGCCTGATCCCCGAGGAGAAAAAGTGATGAGTCTATGGATTAACGGCGACTGGCAAACCGGGCGCGGCCCGGCCCGCAGTAAAAGCAACCCGGTAAGCGCCGAGCCGCTGTGGCAGGGCAATGACGCCGACGCCGGGCAGGTTGCGCAGGCGGTTGAGGCCGCCCGGCGCGCGTTTCCGGCGTGGGCCAAAGCGCCGCTTCGCGTGCGCCAGGCGATCGTCGAAAAGTTTGCCGGCCTGCTGGAGGCCAACAAAGCGCCGCTAACGGCCATCATTGCCGCCGAAACCGGCAAGCCGCGCTGGGAGGCGGCGACGGAAGTTGGCGCGATGATCAATAAAATTGCCATTTCGCTCAAGGCCTACCACAGCCGTACCGGCGAGGCGCAAACCGCCATGGGCGACGGGTCGGCGACGCTGCGCCATCGGCCGCACGGCGTGCTGGCAGTATTCGGTCCGTACAATTTCCCCGGCCATCTGCCAAACGGCCATATCGTACCGGCGCTGCTGGCGGGGAATACGGTGGTGTTTAAACCGAGCGAGCTGACGCCTCAGAGCGGCGAGGCGGTGGTGAAGCTGTGGGCCGAAGCAGGTCTGCCGCCGGGAGTGCTGAACCTGCTGCAGGGCGGGCGCGAAACCGGCGAGGCGCTGAGCGGCCAGCCCGATATTGACGGTCTGCTGTTCACCGGCAGCTCCGCTACCGGCTTTCAGCTGCATCGCCAGCTGGCCGGACAGCCGGAGAAGATCCTCGCGCTCGAAATGGGCGGCAACAACCCGCTGATCGTTGACGAGCCGCAGGATATTGATGCCGCCGTGCATTTGACCATCCAGTCGGCCTTTATTACCGCCGGGCAGCGCTGCACCTGCGCCCGCCGTCTGCTGGTGAAGCGCGGCGAGGCCGGAGATGCGTTCCTGGCGCGATTGGTGGCCGTTGCGCAGCGGCTCATTCCCGGCGCGTGGAACGCTGAGCCCCAGCCGTTCCTCGGCGGCTTAATCTCTCCGCAGGCGGCGCAGAAGGTCCATCAGGCCTGGCTGCAGCACGTCGCCAACGGCGGCAGAACGCTGCTGGAGCCGCGGCTGCTGGCGGCCGGAACCTCGCTGCTGACCCCGGGGATCGTCGAGCTGACCGATGTTGCCGGGGTGAAAGACGAAGAGGTCTTTGGCCCGCTGCTCTGCGTCTGGCGCTATGACGAATTTGAGCAGGCGATCGCGCTGGCCAACGCCACGCGTTTTGGGCTGTCGTGCGGGCTGATTTCTGCCGAGCGCGAGAAGTTTGACCAGCTGCTGCTGGAGGCGCGGGCCGGGATCGTGAACTGGAACAAACCGCTGACCGGCGCCGCCAGCACCGCACCCTTTGGCGGCATCGGCGCGTCCGGCAACCATCGTCCCGGTGCCTGGTACGCGGCGGATTATTGCGCCTGGCCGATGGCAAGCCTGGAGTCTCCGGAGCTGACGCTGCCGGAAACCCTCAGCCCGGGCCTCGACTTTCGGCAAGGAACGGCATGATGAACGCGTGGGAAGTGAATTTTGACGGGCTGCCTGGCCTGACGCACCACTACGCCGGGCTCTCCTTTGGCAACGAGGCCTCGACGAAGCATCGCTATCGGGTATCGAACCCGCAGCTGGCGGCGAAGCAGGGGCTAAAAAAAATGAAGGCGCTGGCGGACGCGGGCTATCAGCAGGCGGTGATCCCGCCGCAGGAGCGGCCAAACGTCGCGCTTTTGCGCCAGCTTGGTTTTACCGGCAGCGATGCGCAGGTGGTGGAGCGCGCCGCGCGGCAGGCGCCGGATCTGCTGTCCGCGGCCAGCTCCGCTTCTTCAATGTGGGTGGCCAACGCCGCGACGGTGTCGCCTTCTGCCGATTCGCTGGATGGCAGGGTGCATCTGACCGTCGCCAATCTGAACGACAAATTCCACCGCGCCAGCGAGGCGCCGACCACCGAGGCGCTGTTGCGCGCCATTTTCCCGGATGAGCGGCGGTTTGCCGTGCATCCGGCGCTTCCGCAGGTGGCGCTGTTTGGCGATGAAGGCGCGGCGAACCATAACCGCCTCGGCGGCGAGTACGGCGCGCCCGGCCTGCAGCTGTTTGTCTATGGCCGCGAGCAGGGAGGCGACGGCCTGCCCACTCGCTATCCGGCGCGCCAGGCGCTGGAGGCCTGTCAGGCCGTCGCGCGGCTCAATCAGGTTAACCCCCGGCAGATCGTCTTCGCCCGGCAGAACCCGGCGGTTATCGATAAAGGCGTTTTTCATAACGATGTCATTGCGGTGAGCAATCAGCAGGTGCTGTTTTGCCATGAAGAAGCGTTTGTCGATCAGCCGCAGCTGCTGCATCGGCTGGCCGGACAGGTGGCCGGATTTACGCCGGTGGTGGTGCCGACCAGCGCGGTGACGGTTGAAGAGGCGGTGGCGACCTACCTGTTTAACAGCCAGCTGCTGAGCAAACCCGGCGGCGCGATGCGGCTTATTTTGCCCCAGGAGGCACAGGAGCACGCCGGCGTCTGGCGCTATCTGAACCGGCTGCTGGAGCAGGACAACCCCATCGATGAGCTGCAGGTCTACGATCTGCGCGAGAGCATGGCCAACGGCGGCGGCCCGGCCTGCCTGCGTCTGCGGGTGGTGCTAACGGAAGAGGAGCTGCGGGCGGTCAACCCGGCGGTGCTGATGAACGATCGCCTGTTCATCGCCCTTAACGATTGGGTCGAGCGCTACTACCGCGATCGTCTGACGCAGGCGGATCTGGCTGACCCGCAGCTGCTGAGCGAAGGACGCGAGGCCCTTGACCGGCTGACGCAGATTATGCAGCTCGGTTCCGTTTACCCGTTCCAGCAATAGAGGTGGCGCAGTGGACGACTTTCTGGCATTAACCCTCGCGGGGCGTTTGCCCCATCATTTTCACGGTGAAACGGCGCACTTCCGCTGGCACTGGCTGGACCACGGCGTGCTTCAGCTCACGCCGCATGCGCGCTGCGAGCGGGCGCTGGTGCTCTCTTCCGGACTTCACGGTAATGAAACCGCGCCGGTAGAGATGACCGACATCCTGCTGCGGCAGCTGTTCAGCGGCGAGCTGCCGCTGCGCTGGCGGCTGCTGGTGGTGTTGGGTAATCCTCCGGCGCTGCGGGCCGACAGGCGCTATCTCGATAGCGACATCAACCGCATGTTTAGCGGACGCTGGCAGAGCTTCCCCGCCAGCGATGAAACGAGGCGGGCGCGGCGGCTGGAAACGGTGCTGACGCGGTTTTATGCCGACGCCAGCGGCGCGCGCTGGCATCTCGATCTGCATACCGCCATCCGCGGATCGCATCACGTTCGTTTTGGGGTGCTTCCGGCGCGACCGGCGCCGTGGGATGACGCCTTCCTTAGCTGGCTGGGCGCAGCGGGGCTGGAGGCGCTGGTCTTTCATCAGCAGCCGGCGGGCACGTTTACCCACTTCAGCAGCGACCGCTTTACGGCGCTCGCCTGCACCCTTGAGCTGGGCAAGGCGCTGCCGTTTGGCGCGAACGATCTGACACAGTTTGCCGTGACCCAGCGCGCGCTGATGCGTTTACTGGTCGGCGACCTGGCGGTAGAAGAGGGGCACGAAGCGCTGCGCTATCGGGTGGTACAGCAGATCACCCGCGCCAGCGAGCGTTTTCAGCTGCATATGTCGGCGCAGACGCTTAACTTTACGCCGTTTAGTGCCGGGACGCTGCTGGCGGAGGACGGTGAGACCCGCTACGTGGTGGAAAAGGCCGAGGAGTACGTGCTGTTTCCGAACCCTTCGGTCGCGCTGGGCCTGCGCGCCGGGCTGATGCTGGAGCGGCTGCCCTGAACATAAATACGCCCGCTGCCTGACCGCGGCGGCGTAAATTCTCACCGTCGGTCGTCTTGTATAATCTTATTTTTTCGTGCTCTGACGTTTGATTACAGATTATTCCTGGCTAACCGCTTTGTTTTTAATCTCTGCTGCTTTATAATCTCCACGATTTCTTTATAAAACAGCTTCTTAATTATTTTTCGTTGCAATTATCTCCTCATTTTCCTTATTTTCTCCACAATTGGTGAGAAAATGTTTTTTACACTTTCATTGTTTTACGCTTGCTCTGACTAATTGACGATAAACGTCGTAAAGTTTATCTCGTCAACACGGCATCAGGCCGTAAGAATAACTTAAAGTAAGGACTGAATATGAAGAAGATTACTGCTCTGTTTGTTGCCTCTACTCTGGCCCTGGGTGCCGCTAACCTTGCTCACGCTGCGGACACCACCGCGGCCCCGACCGACAGCAAACCTATGATGCACCATAAAGGTATGCCTGGCGGCCAGCACGATATGATGTTTAAAGGTCTGAACCTGACCGATGCGCAGAAACAGCAGATCCGCGACATCATGAAGAGCCAGCGCGAAAATATGAAACGTCCGTCTCTCGACGAGCGCCGCGCGATGCATGCGCTGATTGCCAGCGATACCTTCGATAAGGCGAAAGCGGAAGCGCAAATCGACAAGATGGAAGCGCAGCATAAAGATATGGCGCTCTCTCGTATCGAAACCCAGAATAAGATTTACAACATTCTGACGCCGGAACAGAAAAAACAGTTCAATGCTAATTTTGAGAAGCATCTGACAGATCGTAAAGCGCCGGAAGGTAAAATGCCTCCATCTGCTGAGTAATTCAGCCCGCGGAATGAAGACCGCCGGTTCTGCCCAACATACGCCGTCAGGCTTTGGGCAGGACCGGCGGTTTTTTCGTTTGTCAGGACCCTGGCTGGAGAGGGTGGAGCGTAAAATCGCCGCGCAGCAGCGGCTTGCAGAGAATTTTGTAGCCGTCATGATCGAAGCCCGCCGGCAGCTGCGTCAGCGTTTGCGCCTGCGCTAGCGTCTCGACCGCCCCCAGCCACAGCCAGTTATGAATCACATGATAGCGGGTCATATCGGGCCCTTTCTCTTCCAGCGCAACCGGGCCCGGCCAGGGCCAGCACACCAGCCGCATCTGCGCCATACTGGCGTGCAGCCGCGCGTTGTGGGCTTCAACGCTCTCTTTACCGCAGCAGGCGCCGGCGCAGCGCCCCAGCGCGGAACGAAAGCAGGCCCGGCCGCGGCTGAGCGGTTCAAGCCCCAGCAGCCCGTAGCACAGCCGGTGTTCATCGGCGAGGCTGGTCAGCGCCTGCAGTGCCGCGCGGCGGTTGGCGAACAGGCCGTAAAGATGCTCCTGGCGGGAAAAGTCCAGCTCGCGGGCATACGCCACCTGCGGGCGGGCGTCGCTCAGCAGCAGCGAGCAGAGCTGTTTCGTGCGCCGTAGCCGCTTGTTGAACAGCGGCTGCTGCTGCTTAATCAGCTGCGCTTCGAGCAGCAGCGCGCCGAGTTCGCCCGCGGTACGATGCCAGCTAATGCGCCGCGCCTGGCGCAGCATGGCGGCTTCGTCCGGGGTGCGCAGATGCGACAGCACCCGGCTGCGAATGTTGACGCTTTTACCGATATAGAGCGGCAGGGTATCGCTTTCGCCGTGAAACAGATAGACGCCCGGCAGGCTGGGCAAAGACGCCAGCCAGGGACGCAGATGTTCGGGATATGCATAAATTGCCGCCGCTTCAAACTCCAGACGCGGGGCGGATTGCCTTCTGACCACAATGGCTCCTGATGCTGTTTATTTAACCAGTATAGCAGCCAGGGGAGAGGGCGAAAAGGACAAAAAATAACCCCGGCCGGCGCCGGGGCGATGGGGCAGGACTATCTCTTCCAGAAGTCGTCGAAGACGGTAATCGGCGTCCGGCGCTTGTGTTCCGTTTTCAGGTACCAGCCTTCGATAATTTTGGCCGTCTTCTCGTCGAGGGTTTTGCCTTCCAGATAGTCGTCAATATTATCGTAGGTGACGCCCAGCGCGGCTTCATCCGGTAGGGACGGGCGATCGTCTTCCAGATCGGCGGTCGGCAGCTTCTTGTACAGATGCTCCGGGCAGCCCAGGCGCGCCAGCAGCTGTTTACCCTGACGCTTGTTGAGGCGGAAAATCGGGTTGATATCGGTGCCGCCGTCGCCGTATTTGGTAAAGAATCCGGTGATCGCTTCTGCCGCATGGTCGGTGCCGACCACCACGCCGTGGGTCATGCCGGCGATGCTGTACTGCGCCTTCATGCGCTCGCGCGCTTTTTCATTGCCGCGAACAAAGTCGCTGAGCTCAATCCCGGCTTCCCGCAGCGCCTGCTCGCTGGCCAGCACCGCGCCCTTAATATTGACCGTCAGCACGCGATCCGGCTGGATGAAGGCGATGGCATCCTGGCAATCCTGCTCATCCGCCTGCACGCCGTAAGGCAGGCGCACGGCGATAAACTGGCGGCTATCGTCACCCTCTGCCCGCAGCTCATTAATTGCCTGCTGGCACAGTTTACCGGTCAGGGTTGAATCCTGGCCGCCGCTGATGCCCAGAACCAGCGCCTTAATAAAGGGATAGGTCTGCAAATAGGACTTCAAAAAATCTACGCTGCGGCGGATCTCACCGTCTGTATCGATCTGGGGACTGGCACCCAGCGCCTGAATAATTTCTTGTTGTAGCGTCATCGCGCCCTCCGGAAAGTGAATCTGTTTGGCAACCAGCATGGCTTAAAGCTACCTCTTTGCCGTTGAAACGACAAGGATCGTCGTTTTGAGTGCTGCAAAAGAAGGCAATCAATGACATACGATTTTTTTATGGTACGCGCGGCGGCCGGCTGACGGCACGCTGCGGCGGGCTAATCCGGCATATCGCACGGAAATTTCGCTTAAATCGACCTTCGGCTTGAAAAATAACGATATTTATTCCAGGCTTATTCACACGCCAAATAAAAGAGGACGGAATATGAATAAGAATTTAGCAGGACTTATGGGCGCAGCGGCAGTACTGACCATGCTGGCTGGTTGTACAGCCTACGATCGTACTGCAGACCAGTTCACACAGCCGGTTGTTAAAGATGTCAAAAAAGGGATGTCGCGCTCCCAGGTACTGCAGGTGGCGGGCAAACCGTCATCTGAGGTGACGATGATCCACGCCCGCGGCACCTGCCAGACCTACATCCTGGGTCAACGGGATGGTAAAATGGAAACCTACTTTGTCGCGCTTGACGAGACCGGTCATGTCATGAACTCCGGCTACCAGACCTGCTCGGAGTACGATACGGACCCGCGCAACAGCAAGTAGTACGTGATACTGAGCTCTACGAATGCCCGACCTCTGGTCGGGCTTTTTTATGCGTGCTGATGCTTATTTAATTGCGCGAATTATTTGAGGGAAATGTGAAGGTAGTCAAAACGCGAGGTCAATGAGAGACAATTTTGCTTAACCAGGAATTATCCAGGTGCCAGGGGATGCCGTATACTCAATGCATAAACAATATCAATTGAACAGTGTCAGGCCTTACCCGGTTCTTCGGCATAATATTCTGTCAGGAGGCCGCCAGGTTCTACAAATTGAGGAAGCGTTCATGGAAAAGAAACATATCTATCTGTTCTGCTCGGCTGGAATGTCCACTTCGCTGCTGGTATCCAAAATGCGTGCCCAGGCTGAAAAATATGAGGTGCCGGTCATTATTGAAGCATTTCCTGAGACCCTCGCCGGGGAAAAGGGGCCGGAAGCCGACGTGATTTTATTAGGCCCACAGATTGCATATATGCTTCCCGAGATTCAGCGGCTGCTGTCCAATAAGCCGGTGGAAGTGATCGACTCTGCGCTGTACGGCAAGGTTGATGGATTAGGTGTTCTGAAAGCGGCCGTTGCGGCCATTAAGAAAGCTGCTGCACAATAATTTAATTTTAAAACTCACTTTTCGGGTAACGGGTAAAGTCAATTTCGCTTTCATGAAATATGAATATTGCCGGCTACCCGAATATTAAAGAGTTTATTTTCCCGTCAAAGAGTAATTTCATCATTATGCCGTAATTGCACGGTTACGGCTTTTAAAGGGTATTGACTATGAGTAAAGTGATTGACTCGCTTGAAAAGGTACTCCTTCCTTTTGCTGTTAAAATAGGAAAGCAACCGCATATTAATGCGATTAAAAACGGCTTTATTAAATTAATGCCGCTGACCCTCGCCGGGGCCATGTTCGTATTAATTAACAACGTATTTCTTAGCTTTGGTGAAGGCTCGTTCTTCTATTCAATGGGGATCCGCCTGGATGCCTCAACCATTGAAACCTTAAACAGCTTTAAGGCCATCGGCGGTAACGTTTATAACGGTACGCTCGGCATTATGTCGCTGATGGCGCCGTTCTTCATCGGCGCGGCGCTGGCGGAAGAGCGCAAGGTCGACCCGATGGCCGCCGGGCTGTTAGCCGTCGCGGCATTTATGACCGTCACCCCTTATAGCGTCGGCGACGCCTACGCCGTGGGCGCCAACTGGCTGGGCGGGCAAAACATTATATCGGGGATGATTATTGGTCTGGTGGTGGCGGAGCTGTTCACCTTCGTTATTCGCCGCAACTGGGTCATTACCCTGCCGGAGAGCGTGCCGTCATCGGTATCGCGTTCCTTCTCGGCGCTGATCCCGGGCTTCCTGATCCTGTCGATCTTCGGCATCGTCTCCTGGCTGCTGGCCTCGTATGGCAGCAACTTCCACCAGATTATTATGGACTCCATCTCCACGCCGCTGGCGGCGATGGGTAGCGTCGTCGGCTGGGCGTACGTTATTTTCAACTCCCTGCTGTGGTTCTTTGGCGTACACGGTTCGCTGGCGCTGACCGCGCTGGATAACGGCATCATGACCCCGTGGGCGTTGGAAAACATCGCGCTGTATAACCAATATGGCTCCGTTGAAGCGGCCATCGAAGCGGGCAAACAGTTCCACTTCTGGGCCAAGCCGATGCTCGACTCCTACATCCTGCTGGGCGGTTCCGGTGCGACTCTGGGTCTGATTATCGCCATCTTTATCGGCTCACGCCGCGCTGACCATCGTCAGGTTGCTAAGCTGGCGCTGCCGTCAGGCATCTTCCAGATTAACGAACCGATCCTGTTCGGCCTGCCGATTATCATGAACCCGGTGATGTTTATCCCGTTCGTGCTGGTGCAGCCGATTCTGGCAGCCATCACCCTGGCGGCCTACAGCATGGGGATTATTCCACCGGTGACCAACCTGGCTCCGTGGACCATGCCGACCGGCCTCGGCGCCTTCTTTAACAGTAACGGCAGCGTCGCTGCTCTGCTGGTGGCGCTGTTCAACCTGGGTATCTCGACCCTGGTCTACCTGCCGTTTGTCGCGATTTCTAATAAAGCGCAAAGCACCATCGAGCAGGAAGAGAGTGAAGAAGATATCGCTAACGCACTGAAATTCTGATGTCGAGCGGTACGGGAGGCTTCCCGTACCGCCTGAGAAATGAGGGAATATTATGTTTGATCTGGACCATATTGAAGCAACAGAGATGCCTGAGAATGACCTCGAAGAGGTGGTGATGGGGCTGATTATCAACTCCGGACAGGCACGCAGCCTGGCCTATGCCGCGCTGAAGCAGGCGAAACAGGGCGACTTCGCCGCCGCGAAAGCGATGATGGAGCAGTCGCGGATGGCGCTGAGCGAAGCCCACCGCGTACAGACTCAGCTGATTGAGAGCGATGAGGGCGAAGGAAAAATGAAGGTCAGCCTGGTGCTGGTTCATGCGCAGGATCATCTGATGACCTCAATGCTGGCCCGCGAACTGGTTGCCGAATTGATTGAACTCCATGAGAAGGTACAATAGGCCATCTACACGATGAGGCAGCCAAAGATGATGACCACAGAAATTAGTACCGCCCGCGAACAGCAGCTCTTCAACGGGAATAATTTTCATGTGGTTATCTACAACAAGACCGAGAGCGTGAGCGGGCTTCACCAGCATGACTATTACGAATACACCATCGTTTTGACCGGGCGCTATTATCAGGAGATTAACGGCAAACGGGTGCTGCTGGAGCGCGGGGATTTTGTCTTCATCCCAATGGGGTCGCACCATCAAAGCTTTTACGAGTTTGGCGCGACGCGCATTCTTAACGTCGGCATCAGCCGCAGTTTCTTTGAGAAACACTATCTGCCGCTGCTGCCGTTTGGTCTGGTTGCTTCTCAGGTCTACGCGGTCAAAAGCACCTTTCTCAGCTACATCGAATCGGTGATTGCTTCGCTGAACTTTCGCGAAACTGAATTTGACGAATTTATTGAGCTGGTCTCGTTTTATACCATTAACCGTTTACGGCATTACCGCGAGGAGCCGGTGCAGGATGTTATTCCGCAGTGGCTAAAAAATACCGTCGAGGATATGCACGATAAACATAAATTTGGCGAAGGGGCGCTTGAACAGATGGTTGAGCTCTCCGGGAAAACTCAGGAATATTTAACCCGAGCGACCCAACGCTATTATGGTAAAACGCCGATGCAGATTATTAATGACATTCGCATCAACTTCGCTAAGAAACAGCTGGAAATTACCAACTACTCGGTAACCGATATTGCTTACGAATCAGGATACAGCAGCCCCAGTTTGTTTATTAAAACATTCAAAAAGCTGACCTCATTTACGCCAAGCAATTATCGTAAAAAGCTTACCATCCTTAATTAACCGGAGCGGAACCTTCCGCGCTGGAAAATATTCAAGTTAACTCTCCGTATTGATACGGCGAGTGGGCTACGCGCAATTCGTGGCGCCACAAGGGAGAATATGATGAGCCAGAAATTAAAAATCGTTACTATCGGCGGCGGCAGCAGCTATACCCCTGAACTCCTCGAAGGATTTCTCAAGCGTTATCACGAGCTGCCGGTTACGGAGCTGTGGCTGGTGGACGTGGCGGAAGGGCAGGAGAAGCTCGATATTATCCACGCTCTCTGCGAGCGGATGGTCGAAAAAGCCGGCGTTCCGCTGAAAGTCTACAAAACCCTGGATCGCCGCGCGGCGCTGGAAGGCGCGGACTTCGTCACCACTCAGCTGCGCGTTGGCCAGCTGAAGGCGCGTGAGAAAGACGAGCGTATCCCGCTTAGCCACGGCTATCTTGGCCAGGAAACGAACGGTGCCGGCGGCCTGTTCAAAGGCCTGCGCACCATTCCGGTGATTTTTGATATCGTTAAAGATGTGCAGGAGATCTGCCCGGACGCGTGGGTGATTAACTTTACCAACCCGGCGGGAATGGTGACCGAAGCCGTGTATCGCCACACGGGCTTCCGGCGCTTTATCGGCGTGTGCAACATTCCGATCGGCATGAAAATGTTTATCACCGACGTGCTGCGCGTGAGCCCGAGCGATGAGCTGAATATCGACCTGTTTGGCCTCAACCACCTCGTGTTTGTCCGCGACGTGCTGGTGAACGGCGTATCGCGCTTTGACGAACTGCTGGACGGCGTCGCCTCCGGCAGCCTGAGCGCCAACTCGGTGAAAAACATCTTCGACTTGCCGTTCAGCGAAGGGCTGATCCGCTCCCTGCGCCTGATCCCGTGCTCCTATCTGCTGTACTACTTCAAGCCAAAAGAGATGCTGGCGATTGAAATGGGCGAGTACTATAAGGGCGGCGCGCGCGCTCAGGTGGTGCAGAAGGTGGAAAAACAGCTCTTCGAGCTGTATAAAAACCCGGATCTCAACGTTAAGCCGAAGGAGCTGGAGCTGCGCGGCGGAGCCTATTACTCCGACGCGGCCTGCGAAGTGATCAACGCTATCTACAACGATAAGCAGACCGAGCACTACGTGAATATCCCGCACAATGGGCACATCGATAATATTCCGGCCGACTGGGCGGTGGAGATGACCTGTACGCTCGGCCGCGATGGGGCGAAGCCGACGCCGCGCATCACCCATTTCGATGAGAAAGTCCAGGGGCTTATTTACACCATCAAGGGCTTTGAAGTGGCGGCGAGCCAGGCGGCGATAAGCGGTGAGCTGAACGATGTTCTGCTGGCGCTCAATCTGAGCCCGCTGATTCACTCCGACCGCGATGCCGAAATGCTGGCGCGTGAAATGATCCTCGCGCATGAAAAGTGGCTGCCCAACTTTGCGGCGACGATTGCGAAACTGAAACAGTAACGGGAGCGGCTGATGGAACGCGTGTTAATCGTTAATGCCGACGATTTTGGCCTCAGCAAGGGGCAGAACTACGGCATTATTGAAGCCTGCAAGAACGGGCTGGTGACCTCCACCACGGCGCTGGTTAACGGCGCGGCGATCGGCCACGCGGCCCAGCTCAGCCGCTGCGTGCCCGAGCTGGGCGTCGGGATGCACTTTGTCCTGACGCTGGGCGAGCCGCTCTCCGCGATGCCGGGTCTCGTCCGTGAAGGGCGTCTGGGGAAGTGGATCTGGCAGATGGTGGAAGAGGGTAGCCTGCCGCTGGATGAGATCGCGCACGAGCTGGAGTGCCAGTATCGCCGGTTTATCGAGCTGTTTGGCTGTGAACCGACGCATATTGACAGCCATCACCATGTGCATATGATCGCGCCGGTGTACCCCATCGTGGCGGCGTTTGCCCGCGAGAAGGGCGTGGCGCTGCGTATTGACCGCCAACTGGCGCAGCGCGACGGCCTGGATCAGGATGCGGCGCGCAGCAGCGAGGGTTTTGCCAGCGAGTTCTACGGGGAGGCGATTTCTGAAGCGCTGTTGCTGCAGATCCTGGATGATTCAATCCAGCGGGAAGAAGCGTCGCTGGAGGTGATGTGCCATCCGGCGTTTATTGACCACGCCATCATGAGCAGCGCCTACTGCCACCCGCGGCTGGCGGAGCTGGAGGTGCTGACCTCCGAGGCGCTGAAATATGCGGTTGCCGAACGCGGCTATCGTCTCGGTACCTACCGCGACGTCTAAACAATGGGTTTGCCGGTGATAAGGGCCCGACGGCGGTGACGCCGCCGGGCCTTTTACTATGCCGGGATCGTCGCCGTTTTCCCGCTTCTGGACCACACCCGATGCGCCTTCATCAGGGCTAACAGATTATCCATCGCCGGTGAGTCGACGGCGTCGGTCTCGACAATCCCTTCTTCGCCCTGGCTGGCAACCTGAAGCAGCGACTTGAACTGTCGCGCATCGCCGGCCAGCAGAATGGGCTTCAGGTGTTTGTAGGCCTCCAGCAGATAGTACTGCGCGTCGCCGCTGGCGCTGAGGCTGGCCGCATTGCCGCCGGGAACAATCACCGCATCCACCGTTAGCGAAGGCGAGCCGGCATAGGTTCCGGCAACGGGTAGCAGGGTCCCGTCATCGGCGCTGACTTCCCCCATCCGTGAGAAAAGTAGCTTAGCATGGACGCCTTTCGCCCGCAGGGCCTGCAGGAGAGTAAGCATCTCCTGGGCAAGCGGACGGTCGTTGAGCAATACCGCCACCACGCGGCCTTTGACCTCTCCGTCGGGAATGGCGTACAGGCTCAGAGAAGGATCTTTTTTCAGGCCGTTGACGTCCGCCGGCGGCGTGATGGCGCGCTGGGCGTCGCTAAGCGCAATACCGAGATTTTTCCCTACCGCCTCCGCCAGCCGGATATCGATATGGGCCAGCTGATCGACCATCCGCTCACGGATCCAGGTTCTGACCACCTTACTCAGCTCAAAGCTGAAGCCGTCGATAATGTGCTGCTGCTCAAACGGGGTCTGGCTGCGCCAGAAGAGCAGCGGATGCGAATAGTATTCGCCGAAGGAGGGGCTGCGCTGGCGAATTTTTTCGCCATCCACGCGCTCGGCGTAGGATTCAAAGCCGCCGCGCCGGGGAGCGGGTGGCGTTTCGCGCGGCCAGTTATCGCCGATCGAATTTGGCTCATAGTTGGCGGGATTGGTGTCGATATCCATCCGGTGCATGCCATCCCGCTGGAAGTTGTGGTACGGGCAGGTGGGCTTGTTGATCGGGATTTCATGGAAGTTGGGCCCGCCAAGGCGGCTGATTTGCGTGTCGGTATAGGAGAACAGGCGCCCCTGCAGGAGCGGGTCGTTGCTGAAATCGATCCCCGGCACAATATGGCCTGGATGGAACGCCGCCTGTTCGTTTTCGGCAAAGAAGTTATCCGGGTTGCGGTTGAGGACCATTTTGCCCACCCGCTGCACCGGCACCAGCGCCTCGGGGATCAGCTTGGTTGGGTCCAGCAGATCGAAGTCGAAGGCAAACTCATCCTCTTCGGGGATCAGCTGCAGGCCGAGCTCATACTCGGGGAAATCACCGGCTTCAATGGCTTCCCACAGATCGCGGCGGTGGAAGTCGGGATCGCGCCCGGTCAGCTTTTGCGACTCGTCCCAAATCAGCGAGGCTTTGCCCGCCACCGGCTTCCAGTGGAAGCGGACGAAGGTGGCCTTACCCTGGGCGTTTATCAGGCGGAAGGTATGGATCCCAAAGCCCTCCATCGTCCGGTAGCTGCGCGGCAGCCCGCGATCGGACATCGCCCACATGACGTTATGCAGCGTTTCGGGCTGCAGGGAGACGTAGTCCCAGAAGGTGTCGTGAGCGCTTTGCCCCTGCGGCATGGCGCAGTGCGGTTCGGGCTTCACGGCGTGGACGAAGTCAGGAAATTTCAGCGCGTCCTGGATAAAGAAGATCGGCGTATTGTTGCCCACGAGGTCGAAAATCCCCTCGTCGGTATAGAACTTGGTGGCGAATCCGCGGATATCGCGCACCGTATCGGCGGAGCCGGCGCCGCCCTGCACGGTAGAAAAGCGGACAAATACCGGCGTTTTCTTTGCCGGGTCGGCGAGAAAATCGGCTTTGGTGACGTCGCTCAGGCTGCGATAGGCCTGAAAATAGCCGTGTGCGGCCGAACCGCGGGCGTGGACGATCCTCTCCGGTATGCGTTCGTGGTCAAAGTGGGTAATTTTTTCGCGCAGGATAAAATCTTCCAGCAGCGTCGGGCCGCGGTTTCCCGCGCGCAGGGAGTTCTGATCGTCGGCGATGCGGACGCCCTGGTTGGTGGTGAGCGGGAAATTTTCCCCGCCTTTACGCTGGCTCTGTAGGGCGTCAAGCTTGTCGCTGTGCGTATCGGGTGCTTTCAGGCTGCCGGGGGCGGTTGGCTCTTCGCCAGGGGCGGTGGGGTGCGGGGTTGGGCGCCACTGCTGGTCATCAGGGGCCAGCGAGTCAAGACCGGGTTTCGCTTCGCGGTCATCGTCTACAGACGGTAGGGGGTACTGCGGGTTATGGTGTTTATCAGACATTGCTCGTCTCCTGTTTCCATTACTGAAAATGGTCGTTGCTGAACCAAAACCCTTCTAACTATAGAACATTACGGCCATCGTGCCTTGCTGGAGCAAAACGAGCGGCAAGAGGGGGCGACGCAAAGGGGGATTTTCGGCTATGATGGCGGTTCTGTTCCCGCTTTGTTTAGTGAATCCATGAGCTATGAAAACACTTCGCCAACAAAATCGCCCTGTCATTAGCTACGTGCCTCGAGCGGAGCCAGCGCCGCCGGAACACGCCGTCAAAATGGACGGTTTTCGCGATGTGTGGCTGCTGCGGGGGAAGTACGTTGCCTTTATTTTGCTCGGAGAGCACTTTCGTCGTTCTCCGCCGTTTAGCGTGCCGGAATCGGCGCAGCGCTGGGCGATGCAAACCCGGCAGGAAAACGAACTGGCTCCCTGAGCGCAGAATTGAGCAATAAAAAAACCGCAGGTAGCGCGCGCTATCTGCGGTTTTTTTTATCCCGGTCTGAGGCTAGCGATGCGCCAGTTCGGCGTTGTCTTCGCTCTCAAGAATGGTTTTATCGGTCTGACGCAGCCACTGGCTGGTCAGGGTCCCGGCGGTCATTGAGCCGTTGACGTTCAGCGCGGTGCGGCCCATATCGATCAGCGGCTCAACCGAAATTAACAGCGCGACCAGCGTTACCGGCAGGCCCATCGCCGGCAGAACGATCAGCGCGGCGAAGGTTGCGCCACCGCCAACGCCGGCGACACCGGCGGAGCTCACGGTCACAATGCCGACGAGGGTGGCAATCCACAGCGGATCGAGCGGGTTGATCCCGACGGTGGGGGCGACCATCACCGCCAGCATGGCCGGATAGAGGCCGGCACAGCCGTTCTGACCAATCGTGGCGCCAAAGGAGGCGGAGAAGCTGGCGATAGATTCCGGGACGCCCAGACGACGGGTCTGCGCTTCCACGTTCAGCGGAATAGACGCGGCGCTGGAGCGGCTGGTGAAGGCAAAGGTCAGCACCGGCCACACTTTACGGAAGTATTTCAGCGGGCTCACGCCGTTCACCGCCAGCAGCAGTCCGTGGACCACGAACATGATGCCAAGGCCGAGGTAGGAGGCGACAACAAAGCTGCCGAGCTTGATGATGTCCTGCAGGTTGGAGCCCGCCACGACTTTGGTCATCAGCGCCAGTACGCCGTACGGCGTCAGCTGCATCACCAGGCGCACCAGCTTCATCACCCAGGCCTGCAGGGTATCGATGGCGGTCAGAACGCGCTGGCCTTTGGCGACGTCATCCTTCAGCAGCTTCAGAGAAGCGACGCCGAGGAAGGCGGCAAAGATAACGATGCTGATGATGGAGGTCGGGTTAGCGCCCGTCAGGTCGGCAAACGGGTTCTTCGGCACGAAGGAAAGGATCAGCTGCGGAACGCTGAGGTCCGCGACCTTACCGACGTAGTTGCTCTGAATAGCGTTCAGGCGGGCGGTTTCCGCGCTCCCCTGTACCAGCCCTTCGGCGGTCAGGCCAAACAGGTTGGTCACCAGCACGCCCACCAGGGCAGCGATAAGGGTGGTGAACAGCAGGGTGCCAATGCTCAGGAAGCTGATTTTACCCAGCTGCGAAGCGTTGTGCAGGCGCGCGACGGCGCTCAGAATAGACGCGAACACCAGCGGCATGACGATCATCTGCAGCAGCTGTACGTAGCCGTTGCCAACGATATTGAACCATTGAATGGAATCTTTCAGTACCTGGCTGTCGGAGCCGTAAATCAGCTGTAGCGCAAGACCGAATACGACGCCAATGACCAGACCGACCAGCACTTTTTTGGCAAGGCTCCACTGTTTGTGGCGGGTTTGGGCCAGCGCAAACAGCAAAATCGCGAACACGATAACGTTCGCTATAAGTGGAAAGTTCATCCCCGTTCTCCTGATATCTTTTTATTACCTGGGCTGGCCTGTGGACCAGCTCTTATGGCGCAAGGTTAGCAGAAGCGGAATTCATTCCTTATATTCAAATGGAATTGATTATAACTAATTTGATATTTCGTTTATTTATCGCCCGGTCTGCTGACTAATAAAGCGATTGAAGGTTATCTGCAGCGTATTAATCATGCCGGACGACCAGCGAACGGCGCTATTATCGGCGAAAGTCTGCGGCATCCACACCGCGTAGACAAACAGCGCCATGCACAGCGCGCGCTCCAGCTGGTTGCCCTTGCGCGGCGCCAGGATGGGCAGGCGAAAACGCCAGCGGCAGGGCCACAGCAGCGGCACCCCGGCGGGGGTCAGCATATCGGCAAGAATATGGCTGAGATAGCCGAGCACCAGCCCCTGCAGCGCGTCGGCGGGCACAAACCAGCTTTCCGGGACTTTCAGATAGAACAGGGTGATCGCCGCGAATACCGCCAGCAGGCTGTGGGTGAATCCCCGATGGCCAAACGCGCGCGCCACCGGCCTGGAGACCCAGCTCAGCCGCTGGCCGAGAAATGATTTAGGGTGATCGATATCGGGCAGCAGGCAGGTCAGCACCGCGGACGGGACGATATGCCACCAGTCGCCCTGTGCCAGCACGGGCGTGAGTTCCGCATTTTTAGCAAATACCGCACAGGCGATAGAAAAGAAGAGATGGCCTTCCGCCGTCATGATAAAAACCCTAAACTGTCAATTCATACAGTATAGGGTTTTTATACAGTGTGTGAAAGAGGTGACGGTGTAACTCTTTGTCACAAAATTGTCAGCGTGCCAGCCACCCGCCGTCCACCGCCAGGGTGTAGCCGTTCACGTAATCCGCCGCGGCGGAGGCGAGGAACACCACCGGTCCCTGCAAATCGTCCGGTCGCCCCCAGCGCCCGGCGGGGATGCGGTCGAGGATCTCTTTACTGCGCTCGCTATCGTCACGCAGCTGTCGGGTATTATTGGTCGCCATATAGCCCGGCGCGATGGCGTTAACGTTAATTCTATGTTCCGCCCATTCGTTGGCCATCAGGCGGGTCAGGCCGAGCACGCCGCTCTTTGAGGCGGTATAGGAGGGGACGCGAATTCCGCCCTGGAAGGAGAGCATCGAGGCGATGTTAACGATCTTGCCGCCGCCGCCCTGCTGAATAAACTGCCGGGCGACCGCCTGGGATAAAAAGAACACCGACTTCAGGTTGAGGTTCATGACGTCGTCCCAGTCGCGCTCGCTAAACTCGAGCGCGTCGGCGCGACGAATTGTTCCGGCATTGTTGACCAGGATATCTATCCGCCCCATGGCGGCAACGGCTGTCGCCACGATTTGGCTTATCTCGTCCTGGCGGCTGAGATCCGCCTGAATCGCGCTGAAGCGGCGGCCCAGCGCCCGGACTTTTTCTGCGGTTTCGTGCGGGACCTTACGGTTGACGCTGACGATATCGCACCCGGCTTCGGCAAGCCCGACGGCCATTCCCTGACCCAGTCCAGTGTCACATCCCGTCACGATCGCGACCTTACCCGTAAGATCGAAGGCGTTAAGTCCCATATGTCCCTCCGTATGCTGATGTATGCGTGAGTACACGCCGTTACAGCCAGCATAGAGGCACCTGCGGGAAAATACAATTAAAAATGAAACGGTGTTTTATTTTATGTGATGAGGCAGCCGCTGCTCCCTCATCACGCCGGCATGTTAGCCGCGCAGGTCGCTGACGCTAAGCGCCGCCAGCGTCGTTAGCTGAACGTCGGCGAGGGCAAAGCGACGGTCGTGGCTATGCTCCTCGGCGGGGATCACGATTGAGCGCATGCGCGCCGCTTTACAGGCGATCATGCCGTTAATCGAGTCCTCCAGCGCCACGCAGTGCATCGGGTCGACGCCGAGCTTTGCCGCGCAGTCGAGATAGACCTGCGGATGCGGTTTGCTGTAGGTCAGCAGTTCGGCGGAGGCCAGGGCGTCAAACTGGTCGCGCAGCTCAAACATGGTGAGCACTTTTTCCAGCATCCGCAGCGGCGAGGCGGAGGCGAGGCCGATCTTCAGCCCCTGGGCCTTGCACAGCGCCACGGCTTCGCGCACGCCCGGCAGCAGCGGGCGCGAGGCTTCCACCAGCTCAATGGCCCGGCTGATGATACGCGCGGTGACGTCGGCGCGATCCGGCCCGGTCCACGGCTGCTGTGCAAACCACAGGTCCACCACTAAATCGATGCGTAACCCGAGAATATCGGGCAGTTCGCCGCGACGGCTGGTATCTACCCCGAGGCTGGCTATCACCTCCAGCTCCGCCTGATCCCATAGCGGCTCAGAATCAATCAGTAATCCATCCATATCGAAGATTGCGGCATGAATTTGGCGCCTGGCTGACATATGTCCCTCTCCTGTAGCGTAAGTCGATAACCAATTTGCGTTCATGGTATATCATACCGCGCTTTATTGGGCGAAATTCGCCAGTGAAGGTAGACTTAGAACCTGACCGGTTGGTTCTTGGCAGTGAAGGCGTCTTAAACAAGGGGAACCCATGACGTATCAACAAGCTGGACGCATTGCAGTACTTAAACGTATTTTGGGGTGGGTCATCTTTATTCCGGCGATACTATCGACGCTGATTTCCGTACTGAAGTTTATGTATGAGCACAGCGAGAAGAAGCCGGGTATTGACGCGGTGATGATGGATTTTGCGCACGTCATGATTGAAATGATGCGTTTTAATACGCCGTTTCTTAACTTTTTCTGGTACAACTCGCCGCTGCCGGACTTTAAGCACGGCCTCAACGTTGGCTTCTGGATAATCTATATTCTGGTCTTCGTCGGGATGGCGCTGCAGGCATCCGGCGCGCGCATGAGCCGCCAGGCGAAGTTCCTTCGTGAAGGGGTTGAGGATCAGCTGATTCTGGAACAGGCCAAAGGTGCGGAAGGTCTGACGCGGGAGCAAATCGCCGAACGTATCGTGGTGCCGCGCCACACCATCCTGGTGCAGTATTTCCCGCTGTACGTTCTGCCGGTGGTGATCATTATTATCGGCTACTTCTGCTTTTCTCTGCTCGGCTTCCTGTAAGCGATAAATTGCCCGGCACGCCGGGCAATGTGTCACTCGCCGGGAATGGCGCGCGGTTTGCCCTGGTTATCCACCGCCACGTAAATAAATAGCGCTTCCGTTGCCTTGTAGCGCTGGCCAATAGGCTCAGATGAGACCTTTTTCACCCACACTTCGATATTAATGGTGATAGAAGTATTGCCGCGCTTTACGCAGCGAGCGTAGCAGCACACCACGTCGCCGACGGCCACCGGGCGCAAAAAGGTCATGCCGTCCACGCGGACGGTAACCACGCGGCCGTGGGCAATCTCTTTGGCCATAATCGCGCCGCCGATATCCATCTGCGACATCAGCCAGCCGCCAAAAATATCGCCATTCGCATTGGTATCTGCCGGCATTGCCAGGGTGCGTAAAACCATTTCGCCCTTCGGGACGAGATCCGTTGTTGTCATTCTGTACTCTGTCAGGGTCAATGAAGATCTGGCGCGATGCTACTATGAAAACCGCCGCGTGAGAATAGCCGTTGCTGCTCTGGCCGTTAGCCAGCGCCGGGCCGGCTAAAAAATTAAGGGGTATGGAAAATGTATGACGGCTAAATCATACTCACTTCCTCTGTATAAGTTGAGGACGCGGGCATGAACGACGATTTCCAGGCGATAAAAGATGAATTCGAGAAGCACGGGGAAGAGGCCGGGGAAGGGATCGCCCAGGCAATGTACGGGGCCTTATCGCAGCGCCTGGCGCCTTACTTCTTTAACCTGGATGACATCAATAAGCGCAGATTTCTCATCAAGTTAGATGAGGGAGAAAAAGAGATCGGCACGCGGCAGAAGTATGACTGGTTTGCCGCCCTCAGCAGGAGCAAACCCTAGGCCGGATTTTGCCGCAAACCCTGCGCTGCGGCGAAAAAAAAGCACGCTTTGCGTTTTTTGAATCCGCAGGCGTGCTTTTTAGCGTTAAACGCGCAATCAGCGCGACGGGCCTTTATCGATTACTTGTCATCCTGCGGCATATGGCGGTAGATATAGACGCCGCTCAGCAGGGTGAAGACCAGGGTCAGGGCGGTCAGGCCAAAGACCTTGAAGTTGACCCAAATGTTCTGCGGCAGCCAGAACGCAATGTAGATATTCGCCAGCCCGCAGAGGATGAAAAACACCGCCCAGGCGAGGTTTAAACGTGACCACACGTGCTGCGGCAGCGTCAGCTCTTTGCCGAGCATGCGCTGAATCAGCGGCTTTTTCATGACCCACTGGCTAAACAGCAGGGCGCCGGCGAACAGCACGTAGATAACGGTCACCTTCCATTTAATAAACTCGTCGTTATGGAAGAAGATCGTCAGGCCGCCAAAAACGGCGACCAGCACGAAGGTGATCAGCGCCATTTTCTCAATTTTGCGATAGCGCACCCAGGTGTAGATCAGCACCACCGCGGTGGCGACAATCAGCGCCGTGGTGGCGGCGTAGATATCGTAGAGCTTATAGAATGCGAAGAAGACGACCAGCGGTAAAAAATCCAGAAACTGCTTCATGCATAGGTTCCGTAGTTCAGAGCGGGTCGGGAGGTTTCCCGACCCTGGTTAAATTTAGTTGCGGATAAGCATATACAGGCGGAATAAATAGATCAGCAACAGTGCGGAAATCAGGTTGCTGATGGTATTGATAACCACCGCGCCGACGTTTGGCGTCAGCACCGCAAAGCTGGAAGCCAGCAGCAGCAGCGCGGTTTTGGCCAGCAGCCAGCCGAGCACCGCCGGCGCCACCAGGCGCATATTTGCCCACGCCAGGCGGATGCTGCCGCGCATAGCGCTGAGGATCCCCAGCTTATCCTGCACCAGCATAATCGGAGCAAAGGCCAGCACGATGGCTAACAGCACGCCCGGCACCAGCACCAGCATCATCCCGATCTGCACCAGGAAGGTGGTGAACAGGATCAGCAGCAGCAGCTTTGGCAGAACCGGCGCCGCGGCGCCAATCGCGCGCAGAGCGCTGACGCGCTGCCCGGCAGAGACCAGCTGAATTATCAGCAGCACGCCGCCTGCAAGGATGGCGTTACCCACCAGTCCGGAGAAGGTTGAGGCCGCAGAGGCGCGCAGCAGAACCTGCTGCTGCTCCGGCGTCATGTTCTGTACCAGCTCAAACAAGCCTGCGCTACCCGCCAGATTATCGCCTTCGCTCAGAATCGAGAGCTGCTCTTCGCTGGGTGAAAACGCGTGACCAAGGACTACCGTTATTAGCGCGCACAACAACGCAACCAGCAAAATGGTAATGAACTGATTACGAAAAAAATTTCCCGTGTCACGGTAGACGGACTTCGCCGTGATAGACATGCACTCTCCTTGAGTATTGCAGGTGTTAACTAGCCGGCGATTGTACCGCAAATCGCTTCAGCGTAGCAGCCTCTGCTCACGCCAGGCTAAGTATATCTTTGTAAAGAGGAGTGAGCGCCGTATCCCGCTGAGTATGGCTTTTGCCGCGGGCGCTGTCGCCGTAAAAGCGGGGCGCCGGTGCGTCGGCGACGAAATATGGCGAAAATTGATCTGCTTAATCATTCGCTTATTGCATCCTGCTGTAAAAATTAATCTGGATCAACAAATGTTAAAACTAATGATTTTGTGTGATCTATGTTGGATCAAACTTAACTCATTGTGGGTATATTCTCCGCGCTGAATAACCATAATGAGGAAGTGGATATGAAGAAGTTAGCAGCGGTAGGATTAATTTTGAGTACGCTTTCCGGGGGCGTCTGGGCGCACGAAGCCGGAGAGTTTTTCATTCGCGCAGGTTCGGCCACCGTGCGTCCGACGGAAGGTTCTGACAACGTGTTAAATAGTCTGGGCAGTTTTAACGTCAGCAATAACACGCAGCTGGGATTAACCTTCACCTATATGGCGACAGATAATATCGGCATCGAGCTGCTGGCGGCCACGCCGTTTCGCCATAAGGTCGGCACCGGCCCGACGGGCACTATCGCCACGGTACACCAGCTGCCGCCAACCCTGATGGCGCAGTGGTATTTTGGCGATGCGCAAAGCAAGGTGCGCCCTTATATCGGCGCCGGTATTAACTACACCACCTTCTTTAACGAAGACTTTAACGATACCGGCAAAGACGCCGGGCTCTCCGATCTGAGCCTCAAGGATTCGTGGGGCGCCGCCGGGCAGGTAGGTCTGGACTATCTGATTAACCGCGACTGGCTGCTCAATATGTCGGTGTGGTACATGGATATCGACACCGATGTGAAATTTAAGGCCGGCGGCGTGGACCAGAAAGTCAGTACCCGCCTGGATCCGTGGGTGTTTATGTTCTCTGCGGGATACCGGTTCTGAATTCTTCTGCAAAACTCCAGTAAAACTGGTCATTATATGACCAGTTTTTTCCATTCTTTTCCGCGTGAGTCATTGTACCTGTCGGTCATTGTTTTGTTCGTATGACCGAGCAGGATCTGAGTGTTTACACCCTGTTCCCGGTACCTTCAATGCGTCAAAGCCGGTTTCAAGAAGTGCAATAATGACGGATATCTTATTCAGACTGCCAGTAAAGCGGTGAACCGAACGCGTCAAGGTAGTAATCGATAATCGTCCGAACGTTCAGCGGAGGGTGGCGGGTATTCGGATAGATTGCCGCGATGTGCTGCGGCTCCGTTTTTATGGACTTGTCGAGATCCGGCAGCAGCCCGACAAGCTCACCACTCTTTAGCCGGTCTCCAATCAGCCAGTCAGGAAACAGCACGATTCCCATCCCTCCGAGTGCAGCAACCAGCAGAGTTTCAGCATTATTGGATGACATCAGGGGCGAGACGGGATAGTGCACCCATTCCTCTTCCTGCCTGCGCAGCAACCAGCGGTTTGCTCCTGATGAACCTCGATAGACCAAACATTTATGACGTGCAAGCTCTTCAGGTGATTCAGGCATGCCATGCCGGCGGATGTAATCCGGTGACGCGGCAAGATGATAGAACTGCTGGCCAAACACGCGTGCATGAAATGAGGAATCTGTCAGCGCGCCAATCCGGAAAATTACGTCAGCCGGGTCCCTGTGCGGATCGATATAATCATCGGTCAATGTGAGCTCAATGCTGAGCCTCGGATATCGCTCAGTCAGGCCGGGTAACGCTGGTGCCACATGCCGCTGTCCAAAGAACACCGGTGCGTTTATGCGGACCATTCCTGAAGGCTCAAGTGCTCTCTCGTTGAGTTCCCGCCGCGCCTCCTCCAGACTTCCCGTCATGGCCCGCGCATAGCGTATGAAAAGATGGCCGCTTTCCGTCGGGATGATCGCCCGGGTATTGCGGTAAAAGAGCTGCTGCCCGAGCGCATCCTCCATCTGATGGATGACGCGCGATACCTGAGAGGCTGATATCCCTTCCCGCCGCGCCACCACAGAGAAATTCTGCGCTTCATAAACGTCTATAAAAATCAGCAGGGTGCGTATGCTGATGTTTCTTGGCTCATTCATTAATGCATATTCTACACAGGTGTTTAGCTTATTATGGCATTTTTCTCATTCATGTTAAGGCGTAATCTTCTCCGTCTGAAGAACTGGAGATTGATTGCTATGCAACTGATACTGATTTTAATTGTAATTGCCGGAGGCATGGGACTGTCCGTAGAGGCAGGATTGCTCGGGCCACTGGGTGGGAAGGTCGGTGACCTCTGGGCCACCTTCAGCGTATTTGGCGTGGGCGCGGCGCTGACCTTCCTGCTGATGCTGTTTTTCAGCCCGCGTAACAGCCCGTCATTCTTTGCGCAGCCTTCCTGGCACCTGCTTGGCGGCGTACTTGGGCCGATTTACGTCATCATCCTGACCGTGGCAACGCCGATAATCGGCATTGGCATGACCATGATCGGCATCCTGGCAGGCCAGGTCTCCAAGAGCCTGATTATTGACCACTTCGGCCTTCTCGGTACGCGGCACAGGAAAATTGACAGCAAACGCTTCATCGCGCTGATTTTCATCATTACAGCGCTGGTTATGGTTGCACAGGGGTAAGGTAATATTATGACTATTATGATGATTCTTCTCGCTGTCGTCGGTGGTGCCATGCTGAGTATCCAGGCTGCTATCAACGGCCAACTGGGCAGCAAGGTTGGCGTATTCAAAAGTGCGTTCCTGACATTTTCGATTGGCGCGCTGGTGACGGGACTGCTGATCTTCTTCTTCGAACCCAAACACACCCTAACCCTGATGGACGTGCCTAAATGGCAGTTGCTGGGTGCAATGTTTGGCGTGCCGTATATCGTCATTATGGTACTGGCCGTCCAGCGCATTGGCGCTGCAGTTGCCACGGTCGCCGTCATTTTTGGCCAGCTGACCATGAGCATGCTGATCGATAACTTCGGCTGGCTGGGCAATGAGTCGATTCCGTTCTCGATGAGCCGACTCGGCGCCATCATCTGCCTGGGTATCGCGCTGTTTTTCATTTATTCCAGCAGCAAGTCAAAAGCCGCTCCGGCGAAAAAGCCCCTGCAGCAGGAAGCACCTAATAGATAAGCCCAGCCAGTTCAGATGAACACTGTCTGAAGAGTGCCAGAAATGTCCTGACACTCTTCAGCTATTACACTGCAATGCCCAGGCTAAATTCAGATGTCCGGGGCAGGGCAAAGCTGGAATGTCCTCTCCTCACTCACAACGGACCTTCAGGTCTGTCAGATGACCGCTTCGTGCCAGAAGCGGATATGATGTCGGTTCTGAAACAACGCTTTTCATGGTGGCGGCCTCATCTCGTTGATGAGGCCGCCACTAACATCAAGGCCTTTCAACCTGCGGAGGTTGATGCTGGAATTCGGGCAATGACCTTAATTTCAAAATCGAATCCCGCAAGCCAGGTAACTCCAACAGCTGTCCAGTTCGGGTAAGGGGGCTTCGGGAAAATTGACTGTTTCACCTGCATAATTTTCGGAAACTGATTTTCCGGGTCAGTATGAAAAGTGGTGACATCAAGTAGGTCGTCAAATGTACAACCAGCAGCTGCAAGCGTTGCTGCCAGGTTATCAAACGCAAGTTGAACCTGTGCGGCAAAATCCGGCTCCGGCGTACCGTCGGCGCGGCTGCCAACCTGACCGGAAACGAACAACATATCGCCAGAACGGATCGCGGCGGAATAACCGTGCTCTTCATAGAGAGCATGGCGGTTAACAGGGAAAATAGGTTCACGCTGGATCATGGCATTTCCTTTCTTAAGTCAATGTGTGATGCGGGATGCGCGGTATGCAAAATTGATTTAATATACGCGGCGTATGTTGAATTAATCACACATACGCCGCGTATGTCAAATGACATTCGTTACGTATGTCAAAAAGGAGATCGTATGGCCGCCAAACGCCGTGCCGAAACAATGGAAGAGAACCGAGCCAAATTGATTACGGCAGCCCGGAAGCACTTTGCCGAAAGAGGTTTTGCTACCGCATCGATGGATGAATTAACCGCCAGCGTTGGCCTGACACGCGGGGCGCTATACCACAACTTTGGTGATAAAAAGGGGCTGCTTGCCGCTGTTGTTGCTCAAGTAGATGGTGAAATGGCACAACGAGCCAAAGCCGCCGCCGCGAATGCCGGTGACGACTGGGAAAGGCTGCTGGCTGAAGGGATTGCCTACATTAAGATGGCGCTGGATACAGAAGTAAGGCGTATCGTTCTGCTTGATGGCCCGGCTTTCCTTGGGGATCCTGCACAATGGCCCAGCCAAAATAGTTGCCTCGAATCCACCCGACAGACCGTCATAAATTTGATCGAACGAGGTGTACTTAAATCGGTTGACGCGGATGCCGCTGCACATCTGTTAAACAGTGCCGCGCTGAATTCCGCACTTTGGATTGCTGCGAGCGACGATCCGCAGCAGGCGCTGCCAAAAATTATTGAAGCGTTTACGCAACTGGCAAGCGGCTTACGGAACAGTTCCAATAAAATATGATGAGATGTTTGAGCTAATATATTGCAGTGCGGATGGGTAATTACATCTGATCTGACAGCTATGTGCCAGAAGCGGACTTTACTCTCTTACATTTTACGGAATGTGAGCGCTACAAATGTGGATCAAGGCTCCAGATACCACGAGCCAGTGACGCGTACTACTTTGATATGTCCGGCCGTAACGAAAAATAAACCTTGTCAATTCAACCCGCTACGGCGGGTTTTTTTATGCAACTACTTATTTCGTTAAGGCAGCCGGAGATAGCATGATCGAGGGTGGCATCAGTGAGGGAGATCTCCTGGTCGTCGATAGCTCGCGAAAGCTTCAACAGTAATTACGAGCTCTACGCAGATATGTCCAATCGCGTGATGACGACGCTGGAAGAGCTCTCACCGCGGTGCGAAATTTACAGTATCGATGAAGCTTTTTGCGATTTCACCAGTGTTCGTAACTGCCGGGACCTTACCGATTTTGGCCGGGAGATACGTGAGACAGTGTTATGCAGGACACATCTAACCGTAGGCGTGGGAATCGCCCAAACTAAAACACTCGCCAAGCTGGCAAACCATGCGGCTAAACAATGGCAGCGGCAGACCGGCGGGGTCGTGGATCTTTCCAATATTGAGAAGCAGCGCAAACTGATGGGCGCACTGCCGATTCATGAAGTGTGGGGCATCGGGCGCCGCATCAGTAAAAAACTAGAGGCTATGGGGATTAAAACTGTGCTGCAGCTGGCTGATACCGATATCCGTTTTATCCGGAAACATTTTAATGTGGTGCTGGAGCGAACCGTGCGGGAGCTGCGTGGTGGAGGTGTTCGCGCCGGTAAAACAGGAAATAGTCTGCAGCCGCTCGTTCGGCGGCCGAATTACGGAATACCATGAGATGAGGCAGGCGATCTGCAGCTACGCATCGCGCGCAGCGGAGAAACTCCGTGGCGAGCATCAGTACTGCCGCTTCATCTCTGCGTTCGTTAAAACCAGCCCGTTTGCGCTGAATGAACCGTACTACGGTAACAGCGCATCGGTAAAGCTGCTAACGCCAACCCAGGACAGCCGCGACATCATCACCGCGGCGACGAAATGCCTCGACGCGATATGGCGAGACGGGCATCGCTACCAGAAAGCAGGAGTAATGCTGGGGGATTTCTACAGCCAGGGCGTGGCACAGTTGAATCGGTTCGATGACAACGCACCACGGCAGAACAGCGAAAAGTTAATGGAAGTTCTCGACCATCTCAACGCGAAGGATGGCAGGGGGACGCTATATTTTGCAGGGCAGGGGATAAAGACCGCCTGGCAAATGAAGCGCGAGATGGTATCCCCGCGCTATACAACACAATTTAAAGATATTTTAATTGTAAAATAACCTCCCCCTTTAATACATTCAGTTATTTCAACACTCTTTTCAAACTAAACAACATCCTTTTTATTGTTTTAATTTGAACTGAGATATTAGATATTAAGATCTCAGTGTTTGCTTGAATGCCAGTAACTTCGGAAGTGTTTACAACAGTTTTGAACAAATCAAGTGAGTTGCATAATTGGTTCATTTTTGTTTTTATTTTTTTTAATCGCAATATTCTCTCATTGTATAAATCCATATTGTCAGAGGTTATATCATACTCAAAGTCTACAAGTTCACTTAACTCAATGTATCTTTTATTTAGTTCTTCATACTTGGATTGGAAATGATTATAAATGTCAATTATGTCTTCAATAGTATCAATGTTCTCTTTCAAAAATGAGGTTTCAAATGGCTTGTCAATAATATAATCAAAACTAACAATGTCTGATTTTGACAAATCATAAAGGCCAGATGGTTTCGAAGAAGTGTGTGAATTTGAGTTGAACAACGTTTTTATTGCTTTGTTGAAACTCTCGGATGAGATTTCTTTAATATCATCAACCGATGATTGTTTTATCTGTGAGTTTTCTAAGTATTCTCCGGCTTCGTATAAAAAACTAGAGTGACTTATCATTCTAAAGCTTTTAATATTACTATTAAAGTAAATTTCTGTTTGCAGAGGTTCGCTTGGCCCGATAGTTTTATTATCATGACTGAACCACCAGTCCTTTTTTGAATCATCAGTAATAAATATTATATTGCAGTCATCATGACTTTTAGCAAAGTTTAATATTTCCTTCCATAAATATAAATCGCCAAATTTATCTTTGAACTCCACTCCGTTATAAAAACTTATGCCTTCTCCTTTTTCTTTCTCATCCATAAAGCCTGGAGGGATTTTTTTAGAATATCTTAGCGCACCTTCAGTATTAATAGTGTCTATTAAATCTTGTTCGGGAATTTCTCCACAGTTTTCCCCAATGATTTCATCAAGATTTTTTCTGATAAGATCTGATTCCTTAGTTTTTTCTTTTATTTTTATTCTCGGTTCAATTTTTTGCTTTATAAAATCATTGATTGATGTGGATAAAGAATCTTTCAGTGAAGAAACTTCTTCAGATAGTGAAGCGTACAAATGTTTTTTTACTTGAGCATCGGAAAGTGCATTGTCAGTTGAATTGACAAGAGAAGTAATGCCTTTTTTAAGTTTTTCAAGGCTTTTTATGCTTTGAGAAATGACATTAATTCGATTTTTTTGATATTCTAAGCATACGTGAAATGGAAACCATGACCTGGAGGATAACATTTTCATCACTGCAAATATATCATCCTTTGTTTGTTCTTCGCATCTATATAAATTTAATAAAGTATTTGTATCAAAAATAAATATCGTATCTTTATCATTCCATATCTTCTTATAATCATTTTGTTTAGGAGTGTAAAATCCGCAAAATTTTTTTTTCATTACATATCCCACGTTAACAGAAGAGATTTCCTATACCATATCAGAGCTAGAATATTGTCTACAACAGATTTACTCTGGCTATGTACATTAATCTCTTTACACGACACAGTATCTTAAGTGTACTCCGCGGAAAAGACGGCACGATTGCCCAGCACTTTGCATGTCGACAATCTCTAAGTCGTCAGTTGTGATTACAGTCACAAAATCTTCGCTTCATCACAGCGTTCACAACTGTCGCGAGTATTCCTAACATTCAAATAAAATGTAGGGGAAGTATCAGCATATGAGGATAGTGCGTTCAAAAAATGCTGGAATACTAAATCACCAGAAGTGCTTAACTTCTTGATTAAAATAGGTTCTAAATATGAGTAATTAACGTGTTTTTTAAAGTATCGTATTGATTTTAATATTCATTTCTCCGGTCTTGAAAACCGGTCTTTTGATGAGGAATTATTACATTTCAAACAAAAAGATCGTTCTGCAAAAAAATTTTATTTTCAGGAAAATCAACATGTTAAATGCGCGCAATAAAACCTTATTTTGACATGCTAATACAAGGATTTTCTCTTAAAAAACATGTCATTACTCTTTTCCTGGTGGTGTGTCGGTGTGGTACATGGATATCGACACCGATGTGAAATTCAAAGCCGGCGGCGTGGACCAGAAGGTCAGTACCCGCCTGGATCCGTGGGTGTTTATGTTCTCTGCGGAATATCGGTTCTGATTTCTACTGCAAAATTCCGGCAAGGCGGATCATGATATGACCCGCCTTGCCGGTGCGACCGGGTCATTCGACGCCGCAGCCGAAATCAATCACTGCCGGGAGCGGCGGCGGCACCGGCGTCGATTCCTTCATCGATCCGCGTAATCATATAGGGGAAGAATGGATTTGAAGACTGGCGCATGAGTGAATCCAGCCCAACAACAAGCACCGAGCGCTCGCCACGGGCAGCAAATGTCCCGAGGCTGATACCATATTGATTTAGCGGATGTGGATAGCGCCCATATAAGGAGTCACTTAAAGGGAAGGGGAGAGCAACGTGGGAAAGGGAGTAGACGTCCGGCAAATAGCGCTGCCCCTGTAGTTTTTCCACAGATTGTTCTGTTTTCCCGGCCGGCGTGGTGCGGATCTCCATTTCTGTCGTGCCAGGATTCGCGTTAGTGATGATCGTGGTGCTATAAAGCCGCGGAGCTGCAGGGAGCAACCGGGACAGCGCGGTGTATGATGTTCTGCGTAATAACGAATTAAACCTCACCGCATGATTCAAATCGAACAACACTATTTCACTGCCGTTATCCGGTAAACGGTTGTACAACGCCGTGACGATCGCCCGCGTACTGACGGTTGAATCCATGACCGATTGAAATGTCAGCACCGGAGGTAGGCTTGCCATTTTTTTGTTACGCGAGTCAGTGATAATTTGGCTCTGAAGCGCCTTTGTCAGCAGGAACGACTGGCGGGCGGCATTGGTCGGGAATGAGTTATATTTAAACGGATTGAACTCCGGCATTATGCCTAACCATGCGGCTTTGGCGAATGCGGGTAGAAACGCAGGCCAACCCGCCAGGCCGGAAAAACGCGCGAAGCTCGTAATACCAATCATCGGCGAAATCAGGATCACGCGCTGTGGCTTAGCCAGGCCGGGATTATCCAGTGCGTCCAGCGTATATTTCATCGCCAGAGCACCGCCATTGGAAAATCCGACCATATGCAGCGGCACATCGTGACCAGCAAGCTTTTGCGCTTCTCTCACCGCAAGGCGCGTTGCGGCAAGCCAGTCCTGCCAGTTCACGTCGGTCAATGCTGCAGGGACGGTGCCGTGCCCCGGTAATCTGATCCCAATGGCGATATAGCCATGCTGACGGTAGTTATTAGCAATATGCCTTAGGCTGTAGGGGGTATCCGTCAGACCATGCAACAACACCACTGCCCCTTTGGGCCTGGCGTCCGGCATCATGATGTAAGACCGATTCCAGTTTGTTGGGAATGTGTCCGGATAGATAGGGCTATCGGCATAGTAACGATTCAGTTCAGTTTGCTGCTGAACATCAAGCTTATCCGTGACGTTACGTTTAACTTCGTTGAAGAGCGAATTTTCTCTCTTGATGTAATCGTTCCAGTCTGCGCTGTCGATCTCATCCGCGTCCATCTCATCAGGGACGTACGTATGCCAGAGCTGCAGGTCGGGTCCGCGCTGAATGTCATACAGGCGTATCCCAATAGCGCCAACCACTAAAAGAAGTAAGGAGAATACGATACGTTTTAACCACTTCGCGAATTTCATCGCTTTGGTTCCTGTCCTAATCCCATATTTTTTAAGTATAAAATAAAATCAGGCGTTACATACAGACCGTCTTGACGCTTATGCAAAACTTAAGTCGTTTTCGGTGGGTTATCCCCTGTAGAAAGCGGGCTATTTTTCGAACCCGCGAAAGGGGCTGGAGTGCTCCCCGTTGATGAACCCATCCCGATGTTACCGATTCCAGGCCTCTTGCCGCCCTGGCCGCGGTATGACCAGGGCCTGCTGTGGTTCTCTGCCGGCTCTCGATGCCTTTGTGCCTTACCCCGCCTGCCGTTCTGTACCCATCACCACGGCACGGTGCGGCCCTGATAATCCAGATACTCCAGCCCCGGGCGCTGGCGTTTCTCCAGCAGCACTTTGACCAGGCTGGGGATGGTCTCCTCGATGGTCAGCGGCGCCGTGTCGCCGCCCAGTGCGGTGCGGATCCAGCCCGGCGCCATCGCCACCATCGGATGCGTCGCCGCAGCCGCGCGGGCGGCAAAGCTGCGCATAAACATATTCAGCGCGGCCTTGCTGCCTCTGTACAGCTCGCGCTGCCCGCTAAGGTTATTGCCGAGACTTCCCTGTCCGGAAGACATCACGCCGAGCAATCCCGACGGGGTCACGTGGCGCTGCAGGCGCTCTATGACCCGCATTGGCGCCAGGGCATTGGTCTGCATCACCTGCATAAACTCCGCTGTGGAGACCTCGCCGATGGTCTGTGAAGGATCGCGGTTGGTGGTTCCGGCATTGACAAAGAGCATCTCCAGGCGGCTTCCCGAGAGCCTGTGGTCCAGGGCGGCCAGCTGCTCGTCGTCGCAGACGTCCAGCGTTTCAAGGCGCACCCGGCCGGGGTTATCCCGGGCGAGCTGGTGAAGCGGCGTAGGGTGCTCAATATCGCGTACGGTGCCGATAACGTTCCAGCCGTGCTGCAAAAATTCGGCGGCCATCGCGTGGCCCAGCCCGCGAGAGGCGCCGACGATTAAAATGCTGTGATGAGTAAGAGGGGTCATAGTCGAAATCCGCAGTAAAGAGTGAGGATCTGACTATAGTCATAGGCTATATCAGGCGGAAGGCGCAACATGTGCACTATTAGCATGCGCCGCACGCTCTATCTTACGGCAGGATACCTTATGACCGATCCCGATTTTAATCTTCTCGTTGCCCTCGACGCGCTGCTGGCCGAAGAGAGCGTGGCCGGGGCGGCGCGACGGCTGGGGCTCAGCGCATCGGCAATGAGCCGGACGCTCACCCGCCTGCGCGACGCGACCGGCGATCCGCTGCTGGTCAGGGCTGGGCGTAAAATGGTGCTAACCCCACATGCGCAAAATATCAAAGCGCGCGCGCAGAATGTGCTGTTCGAGGTGCGTTCGGTCCTGAACGCGTCGCTTTCGCCGCTCCAGCTCCCGATGCTGGTGCAAACCTTTACCTTGCGCACCAACGAAGGCTTCGTCGAAACCTTCGCCCCGGCGCTGATTGCCGCCTGCGCGCGGGATGCGCCGGGAGTGACGCTCACCTTTGTGGCGAAGACCGAGAAGGATCCGCAGTTTTTGCGCGAGGGGCGGGTGGACCTCGAGATTGGCGTACTCAAGAATATGGGGCCGGAAATCCGCCTGCAGGCGCTGTTCCGCGATCGCTTCGTCGGCGTGCTGGCGAAGAGCCACCCGCTGGCGCAGTCGGCACGCATGACCCGGGAAGCGTATATCTCCTGCGGGCACGTGATTACGTCTCGTCATGGCATGGTGCGGGGGCCGGTTGATGACGCCCTCGCCGGGTTCGGCCTGCAGCGTAAGATTGTCGCCGTGGTGCCCAGCTTTGCCGCCGCGCTGGCGGTGGCCCGCCGTTCGCAGCTGATTGCGCTGGTGCCGGCATCCTATATTGGCGACGGCCCTGCGGCCGATATCGCCGTTTTTGAGCTGCCGGTACAGACGCCGGAAATCACCGTTTCACAGATGTGGCATCCCCGACAGGAGCAGGAGCCCGGCCACCGCTGGTTGCGTCAGCAGGTGCTTAGCGTATGTCGTCGGGCGCACCAGGGGTAAAAAAAAGCCCGCAACGAATGCGGGCGAAAAATACTGGAAGCAATGTGAGCAATGTCGTACCGAATACCTGAGTGTTTTGCTCAACTATTCGGTAATGAGAAAGATAATGTTTCTCATTTAAGATATCAACCCCATCTTTTGTGCGGAAGCGATTTTTTTAATCGATCACGAAAACGCTGCGCTTCTGGCTGTTGTCGCGTGGCCAGGCGGCCGCCACTTCCCGCAGCGGCAGCGGCGTGGTGGCGATAGTAAACCCGCCGGCCGCGGCGGCCTGCAGCATCTCCCCGGTTGCCGCCAGCAGCTGGGCCATCGACAGGCTGCCGATCCCGCTGCCCAGCAGCTGCAGCGGCGCCGAACGCAGCACCGCGCCGTTGAGTGAAATATCCGCCCCGGAGAGAGAGCCGACCTGGACATAGCGTACCGGCGCATGGCCGGGGCTGCTTTTTGCCAGCGCCGGGAGCAGCAGCTCGGCGCTATGCCCCCACAAATAGTCGACGACGACGTCAATCTGCCCTGCGGCAAGCTCGGCGAACTGAGCGCACAAAGTCGCGTCATCCGCGCTCAGGTTGATGCAGACGTCCGCGTCGAGCGCGGCCAGCGTCTGCGCATTACGCCCGGTGGCGATCACTTTTTTCGCGCCCAGATAGCGGGCGATCTGGATGGCCAGCTGTCCGGCGCTGCCGGTGGCGCCGTTGATCAGCACCGTCTCACCGGCGATAAAGCCCGCGCGTTTAACCAGCGCAGCCCAGGCCGACATCCCGGGGTTGGCCATGGCGGCGGCGGTAACATCATCCAGCGTATCCGGCAGCGGCAGGCAGTTAGCCGCCGCCACCGGCGCCCGTTGCGCCATGCTGCCCCAGGGCGCGCGAGGGAAGGCGAAGTAAACGCGCTGCCCGTCGGGGAGGGTTCCCGCACCGTCGATGCCCACCACGAAGGGCAGACGACCGTCAAAGCTGTAGTGCTTGCCGCTCGCCCGGCCCTTGACGACGTGGCTGATGGCGGCGGCGCGTACGTCGACCAGGAGGTGATGCTCATCGGCCTGCGGATCGGCAAAGTCGGCCCACACCGGGCCCTGCTGGAGTTCGAATACGACGGCTGCTTTCATGGTGTTACCTCCGGGAAGAATTACGTGTAAAATGCACATATCAGATAACGGCACTATACACCGGGTTAAATAATATATGCAAGATGCACATAATGATTACGATATCACCGACTTTCACGGCGCGCTGCTGGATATCATCCGGGTGATGAATCTGCCGGTGCGCGATGAGCAGATACTGCAGGCCGCCGGGGTGCAGCTCGATCAGATCCTCTTCCCGCTGCTGGTGGCGATAGGGCGCTATGGGCCGGTGGGCGTGGTTGAGCTGGCGGATAGCCTGGGACGGGATTACACCACCGTCAGCCGGCAGGTGAAAAAGCTGGAGGCGCAGGGCCTGGCGCTGAAGCAGCCCAACGTTAGCGATCGACGGATTAGTGAAGTGACCTTGACCGGGCAGGGTCAGACGCTGATTGAACGTATCGCGTTAGCCAGAACGCGGCTGATGAATCAGGTGCTCATGGACTGGACGCAGGAGGATGTGCTGGCGCTGTTTCGCCTGACGCGTAAATACGCGGACAGCCTGCAGCAAAAAATAACCGCCTGACGAATGGCCAGGCGGTCGGGGCGCTACGCTGCTTTAGTGGCGGCTTTAAGGCTCTGCACAAAAGCCTTCAGCTCGGCCAGCATCGTTTGCGGATCGCTGAGGTTACGTTCGATGATTTTGACGATGGCGGAGCCGGAAATTGCCCCGGCGGCGCCGGCGTCAATCGCGGCGGTCACCTGATCGGCTGCGGAAATACCAAAGCCCTGCAGCGGCGGTGCGGCGTTATATTCGCTCAGCTTCTCAATAAGATGATGCAGCGGCAGGGCGGCACGGTTTTCCGCCCCGGTGACCCCGGCGCGCGACAGCAGATAGGTATAGCCGCGACCAAAAGAGGCAATCTGGCGCAGCAGTTCGTCATCGGCATTCGGCGGGCAGATGAAGATGGGCGCGATATTGTGCCGCATTGCCGCCTGGCGGAACGGCGCCGACTCTTCGATGGGCACATCGGCGACCAGCACGGAATCCACGCCAACCCGCGCGCATTCGGCATAGAAGGCGTCAATGCCGGGGCTGAACACCAGGTTTGCGTACATCAGCAGGCCGATAGGGATCGTCGGATGCTTGTGACGGATTGCCGCCAGCATCTCGAAGCACTGCGCCGGCGTCACGCCAGAGGCGAACGCACGCAGGGCTGCGCCCTGGATAGTCGGGCCATCGGCCAGCGGGTCGGAGAAGGGAATACCCAGCTCCAGAGCGTCGGCGCCCGCTTCGATCAGCGTATCGATGATCTGCAGCGACAGCGCCGGGTTGGGATCGCCCAGCGTGACGAAGGGAACAAACGCGCCTTCCTGGCGAGATTTCAGTTGTGCAAACAGCGTCTCATAACGTTCCATCAGATTTCCCCTCGCGCTTTCAGAATATCGTGTACGGTGAAGATGTCTTTATCGCCGCGACCGGACAGGTTAACCACCAGCAGCTGCTCTTTTTCCGGATTTTCACGCATCATTTTTAGCGCATGGGCCAGGGCGTGGGAGGATTCCAGGGCCGGAATAATCCCCTCATGGCGGGAGAGCTCTTTGAACGCTTCCAGCGCTTCGTTGTCGGTGATCGACACGTAGTCGGCGCGGCCGGTGCTGTTGAGGAACGCATGCTGAGGGCCCACCGACGGGAAGTCCAGCCCGGCGGAGATAGAGTAAGATTCTTCAATCTGGCCATCATCGGTCTGCATCATCGGTGATTTCATGCCGAAATAGATACCCACGCGACCGTGCTTCAGCGGCGCGCCGTGCTCGCCGGTTTCAATTCCGTGGCCCGCAGGTTCAACCCCGATCAGCCCCACGTCGGTTTCATCGATAAAGTCAGCAAACATGCCGATAGCGTTGGAGCCACCGCCGACGCAGGCGATGACCGCATCCGGCAAACGGCCTTCGCGCTCGAGGATCTGCGCTTTGGTCTCTTCGCCGATCATGCGCTGGAACTCGCGGACGATGGTCGGGAACGGGTGCGGGCCGGCTGCGGTACCGAGCATATAGTGAGCGGTATCGTAGCTGCCGGACCAGTCGCGCAGCGCTTCGTTACAGGCGTCCTTCAGCGTGGAGGAGCCGCTGTGCACCGGGATCACTTCCGCTCCCATCAGGCGCATGCGGAAGACGTTTGGCGACTGGCGCTCAACGTCTTTAGCGCCCATATAGATGCGGCATTTCAGGCCGAGCAGCGCGCTGGCGAGCGCGGAGGCCACGCCGTGCTGGCCGGCGCCGGTTTCGGCAATGATTTCGGTTTTACCCATGCGCTTCGCCAGTAATGCCTGGCCCAGCACCTGGTTGGTTTTATGCGCGCCGCCGTGGAGCAGATCTTCACGCTTGAGGTACAGCGTGGTGCGGGTGCCTGCGGTCAGGTTACGACATTTGGTCAGGGCCGTTGGACGACCGGCGTAGTTCTTCAGCAGGTCGCTAAACTCAGCCTGGAACTCAGGATCTTTCTGCGCGCTGACGAAAGCTTCTTCCAGCTGGCGCAGGGCGGGCATCAGGATCTGCGGGACGTACATACCGCCAAATTCGCCAAAATAGGGGTTCAGTAAAGTACTCATTATTGCATTGCTCCTTAATATGCGCGCAGCGTCTGGAAAACCGAGGCCAGCTTGCTGGCATCTTTAATACCCGGCTGCGACTCAACGCCTGAATTAAAATCGAGTCCGGCACAGCCGCTTTTGGCGGCTTCTACGCAGTTATCGGCACCGAGTCCGCCTGCCAGCAGGACGTTACCCAGGTCCTGGCCCTGTAAAAGCGTCCAGTCGAAGCGCTGACCGCTGCCGCCCTGGCCGTTATCGAAGAGATATTTATCGACGTGATGCAGGCTGCGTTCCGGCAGCGTGTCACCGACGCTGAGCGCTTTCCAGATCTGGATTTGCTCCGGCAGCCGCGCGCGCAGCGCGTCGATATAGGCCTGATCTTCGCTGCCGTGCAGCTGAACCGCAGCCAGCTGCAGGCTCTCTGCGCGCTCGGCCACGTCCTCGACCGGCGCATCGCGGAATACTCCGACGTAGCGCAGCCCGGCGGCCTGGATAATCTCTTTAGCCTGCGCCTCGTTGACGACGCGCGGTGAGCCAGGGACAAAAATCAGCCCGCCGTAGATGGCGCCGGATTCACAGGCCACCTGCGCGTCCTGAGGACGGGTCAGGCCGCAAACTTTGTTTTCACCGAGCAGCACGCGCCTGACGGCCGCGTCGAGGTCATCGTGCTCCATCAGCGCGGAGCCAATCAGGAAGCCGTTAGCAAAGTGGCTGAGATCGCGGACCTCGGCGTAGGTATGAATCCCGGATTCGCAGATCACGGTGACGTCATGGCCCAGGCGCGGCGCCAGCTGGCGGGTGCGGTTGAGGTCAATCGACATATCGCGCAGATCGCGGTTGTTGATCCCGACCACCTTTGCCTTCAGCGCAATGGCGCGTTCCAGCTCTTCTTCGGTACTCACTTCGGTCAGCACGCCCATATTGAGGCTGTGCGCGACGGCGGCGAGCTGGCGATACTGTTCATCGTCAAGCACCGACAGCATCAGCAGGCAGGCATCGGCCTGGTAGTAGCGCGCCAGATAGATCTGGTAAGGATCGATGGTGAAATCCTTGCACAGTATCGGCTGCGGCGCGATGGCGCTGACGATGGGCAGAAAATCAAAACTGCCCTGGAAATATTTCTCATCGCACAGCACCGAGATGGCCGAGGCGTAGTTCTTATACACTCTGGCGATTTCCGCCGGGTCAAAATTCTGGCGAATCAGGCCCTTCGACGGCGAGGCTTTTTTGCACTCGAGAATAAACACGCTGCGCGTTCCCGCCAGGGCATCGTAAAAGTTACGCTGCGTCGGGACGACCTCGTTTTGAAAACTGGCTAACGGCTGCTGCTGCTTGCGGGCTTCTACCCAAATCGCTTTGTCGGCAACGATTTTTGCTAAAACGGTCTGCATTATTTACCCTCTTGCCGCTAATGCGGTCACTCTGTCATAGGCCGCTCCGCTGCGCAGCACGTCAATCACCTGCCGGGCGTTGGCTTTCAGGTCTTCATGCCCGTGTAAACGCATCAGCATTGCCACGTTGGCGGCGACCGCGGCTTCATGAGCGGCTTCACCTTTACCTTGTAGTAAGCGCGTCAGAATGTCACGGTTTTCTTCCGGCGTGCCGCCGGCCAGCTGCTCCTGGTGATAAGGCGTCAGGCCAAAGTCATCTGCGGTCAGCTGATAGCTTTTGATCTCGCCGTTATGGAGCTCGGCGACCACCGTTGGCGCGTGGAGCGACACCTCATCCATGCCGCCGCTGTGGACGACCGCTGCCCGCTGGTAGCCCAGCACGCGCAGGGTTTCCGCGATAGGCAGCACCAGCTCCGGGCTGTAGACGCCAATCAGCGCCAGCGGCGGGTGCGCCGGGTTAATCAGCGGCCCAAGGACGTTAAACAGCGTCCGGGTCTTCAACTGCTGACGGACCGGCATCGCGTGGCGGAAACCGGTGTGATATTTCGGTGCAAACAGGAAGCAGACGCCCAGCTCATCCAGCGCGGTGCGGGATTTATCGGCGTTCATATCGAGGTTGATGCCGAATGCGGCCAGCAGGTCGGAAGAGCCCGATTTGCTGGAGACGCTGCGGTTACCGTGTTTCGCGACCTTCAGCCCGCAGGCTGCGGCCACAAACGCGCTGGCGGTAGAGATATTGATGCTGTTGCTGCCGTCGCCGCCGGTGCCGACGATATCGGCAAACGGGTAGTCAGGACGCGGGAACGGCGCGGCATTTTCCAGCAGGGCGGTGGCGGCGCCGGCAATCTCCTGCGGCTGCTCGCCGCGCACCTTCATACTGACCAGGGCGGCGGCCAGCTGCTCCGGCTTCACTTCGCCGCGCACGACCGCAGAAAACAGCTGGTGGCTCTCCTGCTGGCTCAGGGTTTCCGCCTGATACAGCTTTTCCAGAATCGGCTGGATGGTGTTGGTTTGCTCCAGCTTCTGCAGCGCCCAGGCCAGCGTTTGCTCCAGCAGACGCGCGCCCTGGGTGGTGAGAATCGACTCAGGGTGGAACTGGAAGCCGCAAACGCGATCGGCATCATGACGCACCGCCATCACCATCCCGTTATAGTTGGCGTTGATGGTCAGCCCGGCCGGAATGTTGCTGCCGACCAGCGAATGGTAGCGGGCAACCGGCAGCGGGTTAGTCAGGCCGGCAAACATCGCCTGGCCGTCATGCTCGATGCTGGACGCTTTACCGTGCAGGATTTCGCCCGCCTGGCCGACGTAGCCGCCGTAGGCTTCAACAATCGCCTGATGGCCAAGGCAGATGCCGATGATCGGCAGCTTGCCGCGCATGCGAATCAGCAGCTCCGGCATGCAGCCGGCTTCGCTCGGCGTACCCGGGCCCGGGGAGAGCATCAGCACCGGATTGTCCATCGTGCCGATACGCTCGATTAAGGTTTGTGCCGGAACCGAGTTACGGTAAATCACGACGTTATGGCCGTTGGCGCGCAGCTGGTCTGCCAGGTTATAGGTAAAAGAATCGATATTATCGAGCAGCAGAATGTCGGCCATTAGAAAGTCTCCTTCGCGTGGTGAGCCTGGGCAATTGCGCGCAGCACCGCGCGGGCTTTATTTCGGGTTTCATCTGCTTCGGACTGAGGCACTGAATCGAGGACAATACCGGCGCCGGCCTGAACGGTGGCCACGCCGTCCTGCACGTAGGCTGAGCGGATCACGATGCAGGTATCCAGGTCGCCGTGGGCGGTGAAATAGCCGACCGCTCCGCCGTAGCTGCCGCGACGCTTACCCTCCGCGGCGGCGATCAGCTGCATCGCGCGCACCTTCGGCGCGCCGCTCAGGGTGCCCATATTCATACAGGCGCGATAGGCGTGCAGCACGTCGAGGTCGTTACGCAGCTCGCCGACCACCCGGGACACCAGGTGCATCACGAAAGAGTAGCGGTCGACTTTGGTCAGGTCGGCCACGTAGCGGCTGCCCGGAGTGCAGATGCGGGCGAGGTCGTTACGCGCGAGGTCTACCAGCATCAGGTGCTCGGAGAGCTCTTTATGGTCGGTGCGCATTTCGAGTTCGATACGACTGTCGAGATCGCGATCCAGCGAACCGTCGGCGCGGCGGCCGCGCGGGCGGGTACCGGCAATCGGGTAGATCTCAATCTGGCGGCTGACGGCATCGTACTTCAGCGAGCTTTCCGGCGACGCGCCGAACAGGGCGAAGTCGTTATCCTGCATAAAGAACATGTACGGGCTCGGGTTGCTCTTCTTCAGCACGTCGTAGGCCGCCAGCGGTGACGGGCAGGGCAGAGAGAAGCGGCGCGATGGCACCACCTGGAAAATTTCGCCGGCGCGGATAGCGCGCTGCATTTTGCGGACCACGGCGCCGTACTCTTCGTCGCTCTGGTCGCAGTCGCAGGTCATATGCTCGACCGTCGTGACCGGCAGCGGTGCCGGCGGCTCGTTGAGCTGCTGGCGAAGCTGGGCGATGCGCTGCGTCAGACGCTGCTTTTCGCTCGCCAGCGGCGTGAACAGGCTCGACTGGATGCGCGTGCTTTTGCTCTGGTGATCGATAACCAGCAGCGTTTCGGCCAGGTAGAAGCAGTAGTCCGGACAGGCGGTGTCGCTTTCCAGCGGCGGCAGGTTTTCGAAACCGGCCACCAGGTCATAGGCAAACAGGCCGCCGAAGAACATCGCTTCGCGCTCGTCGTGCGGCACGGTGACCAGCTCCTGCAGCAGGCGGAAGGCGTCAAAGACCGACAGAGAACAGAGGCGAGCATCCTCATCCAGCAGGGCGCTGACCGGGGGGAAAGTTAACGTCCGGCCGTTCGGCTGACGCAGATTTTCGATGCCCGCAGGCAGGGCGTTGTCGAGTAAATCCAGCAGCGATGCGCCGTTGCTGGAAAGCGCCTGAATAGTGACGGTGTCACCTAAGGCGGTGATGCGCAGCGCGCTGTCAACCAGCAGCAGGCTCTTTAAATCATCTTTGCTGTCGATATCCGCGGATTCCAGCAGCAGGGTTGCCGGACGCGCGCCGCACAGCTGGTGGAACAGCGCCGTCGGGTTTTCGCGATAGATGGCGTCGCTGGTGAGAAGCTCGAGTGCCGGTTTTGATGTTTGCATTATTGTTCTCGCCTGTTCGGTATAATAATTTGTCCAATAAAAAGCCCGCTCATTGGCGGGCCGGGTATCTGTATGCTGAGTGCAAAACGCGATCACGCCGCCCGTTATCAGGAGGTGCGCCACCAGCCGTGCAGAGTGATAGTTTGCGTTTTCATCGTGATACCCCTTCATGTGAACTTGCGTACTAGTTAACTAGTCCAGAGGAATAATGTCAACCCCTGTTTGCAGATTTTCTCCGCGAGTCGGTATGATAATGCGCTTATTTAAGTCCATGTCCAGCAGGAGTCACCTTGAGCGATACCCTTTACGCAGTGATTTACGATCTGCATAGCCATACCACCGCCTCTGACGGGCGGCTGACTCCAGAAGAACTTGTCCATCGTGCCCACCAGATGCGGGTGGGGACGCTGGCGATTACCGATCACGATACGGTGGCGGCCATTCCCGCCGCACGGGCGGAAATTGCCCGCGCCGGCCTGCCGCTGACGCTGGTGACCGGGGTGGAGATTTCCACTCTGTGGGAAAACCATGAAATTCATATCGTGGGTCTGAATATTGATATTGAGCACCCGGCCATGCTGGCTCTGCTTGATGAGCAGAAGGCGCGCCGCCAGCTGCGGGCGCAGATGATTGCCGAGCGGCTGGATAAGGCGCGGATCCCCGACGCGTGGGAGGGGGCGATGAAGCTTGCCGACGGCGGGGCGGTAACCCGCGGACATTTTGCCCGCTTCCTCGTGGAAGCCGGCCACGCCAGCAATATGGCCGATGTTTTTAAAAAATACCTCGCCCGCGGGAAAACCGGTTACGTTCCGCCGCAGTGGTGTACAATAAAACAAGCGATTGATGTCATTCATCATTCTGGCGGCAAAGCGGTTGTCGCCCATCCTGGGCGCTATGACCTCTCCGCCAAGTGGCTGAAAAGGCTGTTGGCCCACTTTAGCGAGCAGGGCGGCGATGCCATGGAGCTGGCCCAGTGTCAGCAGGCGCCGCATGAGCGCACGCAGCTCGCCGCGTATGCCGTCCAGTTTGGTCTTCTGGGCTCCCAGGGTTCTGATTTCCATCAGCCCTGCCCGTGGATTGAGCTGGGCCGTAAACTTTGGCTACCCGCAGGTGTAGAAGGGATCTGGCACAGCTGGGAAACGGCCGCAGAATAAAATTGAGAGGGAAGTATGAGCCAGTTTTTTTACATCCATCCGGACAACCCGCAGGCGCGGTTGATTAACCAGGCGGTGGAGATCGTGCGTAAAGGCGGGGTGATTGTCTACCCCACTGATTCAGGCTACGCATTGGGGTGTAAGATTGAAGATAAGGGCGCGATGGAGCGGATCTGCCGCATTCGTCAGCTGCCGGATGGCCACAACTTCACCCTGATGTGCCGCGATCTCTCGGAGCTTTCGACCTACGCGTTTGTCGACAACGTGGCGTTTCGCCTGATTAAAAACAACACGCCGGGCAACTACACGTTTATCCTCAAAGGGACCAAAGAGGTGCCGCGTCGTTTGCTGCAGGAAAAGCGTAAAACGATCGGCATGCGCGTGCCGTCGAACCCGATTGCCCAGGCACTGCTCGAGACCCTGGGCGAGCCGATGCTCTCCACCTCGCTGATGCTGCCGGGCAGCGAATTCACCGAGTCCGATCCGGAAGAGATTAAGGATCGGCTGGAGAAGCTGGTCGATCTGATTATCCACGGCGGCTATCTGGGCCAGCAGCCGACCACGGTTATCGATCTGACCGACGATGCGCCGATCGTCGTGCGTGAAGGCGTCGGCGACGTGAAGCCGTTCCTGTAATCTTTTTCCCCTCCGCCGGGCGCTGCGCCCGGCATTCACTCCGCGTTCTGCACACAATATTTATTTTAAGATAACATTGATATTGAGGCATTCTTTTCTCAGCCGTATTATTAGCTCGCTTACGATATCTGCTACAGACATCGTTCCTGATTAGAACCTCAATATTATGCATAAGCTGACAATCACCCCTGCCGATTTTTTTAAGCAGGAGAATCCATTATTTAATGCCGTGGTGCTGTTTTCTACGACGGTCGCGCTATATGCCGCCGGACGTCTGATTCGGCATAATGACATTGCATTATTTTGGCCGATGAATGCGGTGCTGGCCGGGCTGTTTATTCGCCATCGGGTGCTGCGTCAGTTTCACTATTTTACGATTTTTATTCTCGCGACCTTATTTTGCAGCCTGGCAGTGGGGAGCCGCAGCGTAAGCGAACTGCTCACTGACTTTTCTGATATTGCCTTTGTGGCGATGCTCAGCTGGATGATTATCAGCGAAAAAAAGCGTTGCGAAAGTTTTATCAAAATAACGATATTTCGCCTGTATAGCTATTGCTTATTAACGGCGGTCGCATGTTCCGGGCCAGGCAGCTATTTTTTCTCGCTATCCCATCAGATCGATTTTTGGCGTATTTATCCGGTGTGGTTTAGCGAAGAGTTTACCACCAGCGTACTGATTCTGCCGTTTGTCTTAATCTGTACGGCGCAGCAGCCGTTTCGTCCCACCGAGCTCAGGCGACTGATCCCGGTGGGGCTGCTGGCCGTCTCGCTGGCTATCTCGATTGCCACCGGCACGGCGGGGAGTATGGGGACGCTGTCAATGATTCTCCCGGCGCTAATCTGGTGCGCAATTAGCTACTCGCTGCCCACGACCTGCCTGCTCACGCTGCTGGCCGGGGTGGTTGAGGTGCTGATGGTCGATCAAAAGGCCGGGGGTATCAGCCTGGTGGGGCATGTTCCCCTGATAATCTCGGCCCGTTTGGGGATTGCGTCGATTGCCATTAGCCCGGTGATTGTCGCGGTTAGCGTTCAGGCCATCAATACTCTGGTCAGGCAGCTTTCTCATCAGGTCAGGTACGACTACCTGACCCGCGTATATTCGCGTTTTGGCCTCTACGAGCGGCTAAAAGAGCTGCACGATGGCGAGCGCGATACGCCGCTGAACGTACTGGTTCTTGATATCGACCATTTCAAAAATATCAACGACACCTGGGGCCACGACTGCGGCGACAAGGTGCTGGCGGCATTTGCGGTTCGGGTGCAGAACGTGGTGGGCCAGCGCGGCATCGTGGCGCGGCTTGGCGGCGAGGAGTTTGCGGTCATCATGGCGGGTAAACCGGGCGGCGAAGGCTATCTGCTGGCAGAAGAGATCCGCAAGGAGATAGAGAGTATGCAGGTGGAATGGGGCAGCAAAATGCTCTCTCTGACCGTCAGCGTTGGCCTCAGCTACGGCAAGGCCATGCGCTGGAATATCGTCGATATTTTCGACAAGCTTCTGTCAGAGGCCGACGCCTATCTCTATCAATCGAAAAAAATGGGCCGCAATCGCACCAGCGCCCCGCCGGTAACGGCCATCAGCCAGCCGCTGGCGTCAATCTGATTATTCTGCCGAGAGCTATCGGCAGGGTTATTTCATCGCTTCACTCACAACGAATTTATAAAGTAACGTGATTTATGGCAAAGTCTTCTCTTAAAGCGTATCCGTTCACTTTGTTGAAAAGTGTTCTCATCGTTTCATTACTCTCGCTGATCGTTAGCGTGTTCTGCCTGACGGGGCTGTTTAATTACCAGTCGCATCAGGTCGATGAGGTGGTGAATAAACAGCTGCTGCTCGGCAAGAGTGAATTGATACAGCATAAGCTGGAAGATTTTTTCGACTATCCCCAGCAGGTCAGTAATTTATTACTGCAGTATCTGCAGGGCGTCGAAAACAGCACGGCGGATCCCCAGCTTATTCCAGAGATGGTCTATTTAACGGCCCACGCTTTTAATACTACCCCGGCGTTCAAGAGCCTCTCTTGGGCTGAAAGGAACGGCCGCTATTATGCTATTGCGCGCGCCAATCACAGTAATCAAATATATCTTGAGCGCACCCTGGAAGCCAATTCTCAGCGGCTGGTGAAATACAGCGGTATCACCCAGGACTCCAATATCGTCAAGGTCAACGAGAGCTTCAGCGTTCAGCAGCAGCCGTGGTTTAGCGCAGCCCGGCGGCAAAAGCTGCCGTATTGGCGCACGGAGTATCTGACCGACGGCCCGGTCGTGGCGTATCACCTGCCGGTGTACGACCGCCAGGGGCAGTTTCGCGGCGTGGTGACCGGCAAAACGATGCCGACCGATATGAGGGAGTACCTGCACAGCATTCTGCCGGGAAAAAACGACTCGCTGCTGATTGCGGACGACAGGCGCAATATCGTGGTGCAGGTCGGCGCCGGCGCGCTGCTGCAGCAAAACCAGCCCGTGATTCGCCAACTGCTGAAATCGGACGGCCGCCAGCGGATGCTGACGTTTCGCGTCGGCGGAGACGAATACCTGGCGACCGCGTTTGATGTGCAGGATCGCCAGCATTTACTGAAGTGGAAAGCGGTGCTTATCGCGCCGCGACACGCCGCGATTGCCGAAATGAAAAAGCAGCGGCTGATGATGACCTTCAGCAACATGCTGTTTGTCTTCGCCCTGATGGTGGTGCTGGCGCTGATCATTTCTCACTTCACCGGCACCCTGAAAGAGGTGGTGGGTAAGGTTCGTCTGGGGCTGACTCCGTGGAAAAAAGAGCGTAAGCGCCTGTTCCCGGAGATTGCCAGCCTGGATGAGGCGCTGAATAAGGTGGCGCTGGCGCTACCGGGAACGTTCGAATTTAAGCGCAAGAAGCTGGAGGAGGATGTTGAAACCGGTTTTTTAACCCGCAGCGGTCTGCTGCATACCGAATCGCTGTATGAGAACCGAAACCTGCTGGCAATGGTGCATGTCAGCAACTACAACTCGGTCAAAAACGTGCTGGGCAACGAGCTGGCGCGGCAGTTTATCAAACAGTTTACCCAGCGCCTGCGCGCGATGCTGCCAGAAGGGGCGCTCTGCTGCTGCGACCGGGAAGATCTGTTCATCATCGCGTTTGATGGCATCTACGAGAGTAAGGATGTGACCTATTACTGCTCGCTGCTCTCCTCGGTTTTCCGCCTGACCACGACGGATATGTCCGGCGAATCGCACATCTATACCGGCCACGTGGGAATGGTGATTGAGACGCTGTCGCAGGAGAATATTAGCGAGTGCCTGATGAACGTCAGCCTGGCGCTGCAGCACGCCCAGCTCCAGCGCAACGGCGCCAGCGAGCTCTTCACGCCCCAGATGCGCGAGGAGGAGGTCAATAACCTGCGCCTGCATCAGGCGCTGTGCGACGATCTGCAAACGGAGGGCTTCCACCTGGTTTTGCAGCCGATCGTGCCTTTTGACCCCGAGCTCGCCTGTAATGAAGGCGAATGCCTGATTCGCTGGCAGTCTAACGTGCTGGGCTTTGTCCCACCGGACAAGTTTATTGGCCTGGCGGAAAACACCGGCATGATCGTACCGCTCGGCAAGTGGATCGTCGAAACCGCCTGTCGCGAGCTGGCGATGTTTATCGCCCGCGGCGCGCCTCGGGACTTCAAGCTTCACGTCAACATCTCCGCGGTCCAGCTTCAGCAGCCTGATTTTTCGCATCATCTGCTGGAGTCAATTCATCGCAATGAACTAATGAACAGCAATATCTGCATTGAGATCACCGAAAGCGTGCTGCTTCACGATACCCACAGGATCGTCGAAATTCTGGCCTATTTACGCCGGCTGGGCGTCTCCGTGGCCATCGATGATTTTGGTTCCGGCTACTCAAGCCTCTCCTATCTGCACTCGCTGCCGTTCGATTGCCTGAAAATCGATCGCGGGTTTGTCAGGAACGTCCTTGATGACAAGAAAAGTGAGGCGGTGATCGCATCCGTTCTGATGCTGTCGCAAAGCTTTGATGTTCCCCTGGTCGCCGAAGGCGTTGAAACCGCCGAAATGGGCGCCAAGCTGCGGGAGATGGGCTGCGACCTGGCGCAGGGCTACTACTATTCGCGACCGAAGCCGTTCGATCATTTTGTTCCGCAAGACGGTGTTTTACTCATCAAACCGGAATAACAGGCGCGTTTCAGGGCAGAGCATCTATGCAAATTTTAAAAAAGCAGTTCTCGATTAAGCGCTACCCGCTGTCGTTAACCCACGCCGTTTTGCTGACGCTGCTGGCGACGGTTAGCGTGGTGCTGATCACCGTCTACGCCTTCCTTTACTACGAGGGATACGCCTTTTTTGATGAGGTCAGCGAAAATATCCTCAGCGCCAAAAAGGCGACGATTGAGGCCGCAATCCACGAATATATTGACGTGCCGATCCAGTCCAACGCGATTATCGTGCACGCCATTGGCCGCGAGGAGGGGGACTCCATTGCGGTACGCAGCCTGATTGGCGAAATGGTGAATAACATCAACAACGTTTTTACCGAGAAGCAGTACCTCAACGTGGTCGAGTTTGGCGGGGTAAACGGTGATTTCGTGCAGATCGCCCATGATAAGCACCGCACCCACGACGATTACCTGACCCTCAAAGATGCCGGTACTCACCACAAGCTGATGTCGTTTCATCACCTTAGCCCGGACTCTGCCGTCGAGCAGATCATGGATAACTACGACATCTATCAGCGGGCGTGGTTTACGTCGGCGGAAAAAGATCGCAACCCTCACTGGATAAAGCCTTTTCATGATTATGAATATAATCGGGAGGTTGCCGTCGCGTTTAGCTCGCCGGCGTTTAATCGCCAGGGCAAGTTTGTTGGCGTGGTATCCAGCGAACTGCATCTCAACGAACTCAATAAAAATCTGCAGAAATTCAATCCGTTTCCTGAAAGCATGCTGCTGATTGTCAACGAACACAACCAGCTGCTCTCGTCTTCGCTTCCGGCTTTGTCCCAGGCCATGCTAAAGGATGCTAAGCAGTCTGAGGTCGTGCTGCCAACTCTGGATAAAACCGGTATACCGGTCATCAGCGCAGTCAATAAAGCGCTGCCGCGTCCCCTGCAGAGCGGTTTTCGCTCGATTGAGATCGATGGCGATAGCTACTATGTCGACGTCTTCGCCATCCACGACCGCCAGTCGCTGCTGAAACTGAAGGGCATTATCATCAGCCCCGCCAGGGTGCTTACCCACTCGGTGGTGAAGTACTTGATGATGACGATGGGGATGCTGTTTATCGTTCTGACCTCCGGTTTGCTGATTGTTTTCCTGGTTCTGTCGCGGGTGGCCAAGCCGCTGCAGGAGATCGTGCGTAAAGCTGACCGGCTGGCGACCCACCGCTGGACGCCGCCGGACAATAAGCGCCACTTCCCGGAAATTATTTCGCTGGAAACCACCTTTATGGCGCTGTCGCACAAGCTGGCGGAGAGCTTTGAAAGTCAGCGGCAGAAAATTGAAGAAGACAGCATGACGGGGCTTCTCACCCGGGCGGGGCTGCTGCAGCAGGAAGCGCTGTACAGCCGGCGAAACCTGGTGGGGCTGGTGCATATCAGCAATATGAACACCATTATTAACTCCCTGGGAGCGGAGTACGGCGATACCTTTATCAACGAGTTCGTTAGCCGTCTGCGGAGCCTGCTACCGACGGACACGCTGATCGCCCGGGATAAAGTCGATAAGCTGATTCTGGCGTTCCCGGGAATTAATCAGCAGAAGGACTACCAGCGCTACCGCGATATGCTGTCCCAGCTGTTTATTGGCGAAGGTCTGGACCAGCATCCTTCGGGCAAGAAATACGTCTATACCGGTAACGTGGGCATGGTCATGACCGAGGTCACCAGCGAAAACATCACTCAGGTGCTGCAGGAAGCCTGGATCACGCTAAAACATGCGCAGAAGCAGGGTAACGGCGTCGTTTCGCTGTTTGCCAGCGAAATGCGCGAGCATGAGCTCTACAACATCCGCCTGCATGAGCATCTTAGCGATGCGATACATCATCATGAATTCCATCTGGTACTGCAGCCGATTATCGATCAGGGAGATGAAGAGCACTGCCGCGAGGGCGAGTGCCTGATTCGCTGGCACTCGAAGGCGCTGGGCAACGTGCCGCCGGATCGCTTTATTCCGCTGGCGGAGGAGACCGGACTCATTATTCCGCTGGGGAAATGGGTGATCGAAGAGGCCTGCCGGGAGCTGGCGGCGATGATCGCCCGCGGCGCGCCGAAGGATTTTGTTATCTATATCAACGTCTCGGCGATCCAGCTGCTGCAGCAGGACTTTGCCTGGCATTTGATGGACTCGATTCGCCGCAGCGGTTTGATAAACGCCAACGTGTGCATTGAAATTACCGAGCGCGTGCTGACCAGCAACGTGCAGCGCATCAGCAAGATGCTGAACTATCTGCGCCGCCACGGGATCGCCATTGCGCTCGACGACTTTGGCGCGAACTTCTCCAGCCTTTCGTATCTGCATACGCTGCCCTTCGACAGCATCAAAATTGACAGGCACTTTGTCAGCGGCTATTTGGGGGATGATAAAGCCAAATCGGTGATTAACTCCCTGATTGTGCTTGCCCGCGGTTTTAAAGTGCCGCTGATTGCCGAGGGCATCGAAGACGAAAGCGTGAAGCTGCAGCTGCAGCAGCTGGGCTGCCAGAAAGCGCAGGGATACTATTTCCACCGTCCGGCGGAGTTTTCCAGCTTCCGCTGCGATACGGGTTCGTTCTATTACCAGCACGCTAAGCCGGAGGACGAATCGCGCTGAAATAACCGCCGGGCGGGGGAGATAAAAGCGCGAGGCTGATACATAATTCACTCTGCGCTGCACAAAAAACGGCGCGAATTCGCCGACGAATGCAACGCGAAGAAGCTTTCATTTCGAAGTTAGTGTAGTATGTTCGGCCACGTATATACGGGCGCGTCCGGCATCGGCTGAAGATGGTGAGCGTCTGTTATTTGAAAAGTATCTACAGAACAGCAGGTTAGAGCGTTTTAGCCTGCTGTTTTACAAAGTATACCAGACGCCTGGGAAGGCGACACCTTAAGGAAGCTCAATGAGCGAGAAACTACAGAAAGTGCTGGCCCGCGCCGGCCACGGCTCCCGCCGTGAAATTGAATCTAAAATCGAAGCTGGCCGCGTCAGCGTCGATGGCAAAATCGCCACCCTCGGCGATCGCGTAGAAATTGTCCCTGGTTTAAAAATTCGTATCGATGGTCACCTGATTTCGGTGAAAGAGTCCGCGGAGCAAATTTGCCGCGTTCTGGCCTACTACAAGCCGGAAGGCGAGCTCTGCACCCGCAACGATCCGGAAGGCCGCCCGACGGTCTTCGACCGCTTGCCAAAGCTGCGCGGCGCGCGCTGGATTGCGGTAGGCCGTCTGGATGTGAATACCTGCGGCCTGCTGCTGTTCACCACCGATGGCGAGCTGGCGAACCGACTGATGCACCCGAGCCGCGAAGTTGAGCGTGAATATGCCGTGCGCGTGTTCGGTCAGGTCGATGAAGACAAACTGCGCCAGCTGTCCCGCGGCGTGCAGCTGGAAGATGGCCCTGCTGCCTTCAAAACCATCAAATTCACCGGCGGCGAAGGCATTAACCAGTGGTATAACGTCACCCTGACGGAAGGGCGTAACCGCGAGGTTCGTCGCCTGTGGGAAGCGGTTGGCGTTCAGGTTAGCCGCCTGATCCGCGTGCGCTACGGCGACATTCTGCTGCCGAAAGGCCTGCCTCGCGGCGGCTATACCGAGCTGGATCTGGCGCAGACTAACTACCTGCGCGAGCTGGTGGAGCTGCCGGCAGAAACCACGTCTAAAGTGGCGGTAGAAAAAGATCGTCGCCGCGTGAAGGCGAACCAGATCCGCCGCGCGGTTAAACGCCATAGCCAGGTAGGTAGCAGCAATAACCGCCGCTCTGCGGGTCGTGGCAAAGATTGATGTTGACGCGTCCGGCGGCTCCCGCCGGACGCTTATTTTCCCTTCCTGATGTGACTCCTTTCACACTTCCTTATAAAGACAAAAAACAGGAAATACCCGGACAAATAACGCAAAGTGAAGCGGCGGCGAACGCCATATACTGGCAACACTGATTACAAAAACAGGTAGCCAAAAATGGATACAGCAGGAAAACTATCGGCCAGCTATGTGGTTATCGGCGTTAAAGAGAAAGTAGGTTACGGCTTCGGTGACTTTGCTTCTAATTTATCATTTGGTTTCGTCTCGCTGTTTTTACTCTTCTTCTATACCAATATTTATGGCATTAGCGCGGTGCAGGCCAGTCTGATATTTGTTATTGCCCGAGTCATTGATGCTATCTTTAATATCCTGATTGGTTTGGCGATTGATAAAACGCACAGCCGCTACGGTAAGCTGCGTCCCTGGTTATTATACGGTTCGATTCCGCTGGGCTTTCTGACGGTGCTGTGCTTCGTGCCGTTTGGCAGCGAAGCGAAATTCTACTTTGCCTTAATCTCTTATACGATATATTGCCTGGCATATACGGCGGTCAATACGCCGTACTCGGCGCTGACCAACCGCCTGACGCAGCATGAAGCCTCGCGTTCGTCGTTGTCGGTATATCGCTTCGTATTGGCGATCGTTGGCTATTTAATTGTTTCGACGACCGCCGACCTGCTAATTTCGCCGTTTACGGATAAACAGACGGGCTACGTTTTCGCGGTTTCGTGCTTTGCGCTGCTGGCCACTTTTCTGTTCCTCGCCTGTTTTGGCATGACTAAAGAGCGGGTGGGCGAAGACGAGGATGAGGCGCCTGCGCCGACGCTGCGCGAGATGCTGCGTGCGGTAACGGGCAATACACCGCTGCTTAACCTGTCGCTGTTTACGGTGTTTTTCTATATTGCCTATACCGTCTGGATGGCGATAGCGATCTACTTTATTAAATATATCATTGGCAGCGAAGGCTATACCGCGACCTTCTTTTTGATTCAGTCAGCTGCGTATATCGTCGGTACGGTTATTTCTGAAAAAGTTATTGCCCTGATGGGTAAAAAGAGAATGACGCTGATTGCTCTGGGGATTGGTATCCTGGGGGTGATGATGCAGTATTTTGTGGCCGGAAATAACCTGTGGCTGATTATGACCGGAGTGTGCCTGTATAGTATTACGTTGGGGATGGGTTTTGTGGCGATGTGGTCGATGATTGCCGATACCGTAGAATATGCCGAATGGCATCACGGCGTGCGCAGTGAAGGCGCGATCTACGGCTTCTTTAATTTCATCACTAAAATCGCGATGGCGATTGGCGGTGGCTGCGCGGGATGGATGCTGGACTATTATCATTATGACGCAGGGAATATCACGGCGAGCGCGATTAACGGGATTAATATTTTGATGACATTATTCCCCGGCGCCATGTTTGCCCTCAGCGCCATATTTGTGGCGTGCTATTCGCTGGATGAAAAAACCTACCGCGATATTGTCCATAAAATTAGCCTGCGCAAGCAGAATGCGCTGTAACCTCAGGGAGCCAGAGAGATGAAGAGTGAATTTAATACCGTGATTGCGGCCATGACGGCAGAGGAAAAAGTGGCGCTGCTGACCGGCAGCGGCCTGTGGCGCACGGCATCGCTGCCGCAGCATGGTATCAACGATATCGTGATGACCGACGGAACCTACGGCGTGCGCTACAGCAGCGCACAAATCGACGGCAGCGAAAAGTGGAGCATGGATGACTTTATTTCGGTCATCACCCAAACCGCTGACCTGGTCAGCGCGGAGGAACCGGCGGCAAAAGGCGGCAGCGAAGCGCTGTTCAGCGCCTCACTGCCGGCAACCTGCTTTCCTAACGGCTCCAGCTTAGCCTGTAGCTGGGACGTGGAGCTGGTCTATCAGATGGGCCAGGCGCTGGGCCGCGAATGTCAGCAGATGGGGGTCGGGATCCTGCTGGGGCCCGGCATCAATATTCGCCGCACGCCGCTCGCCGGCAGGGGTTATGAATACTATGCCGAAGATCCGGTTGTCTCCGGCGATATTGCCGCGGCGCTGATCAACGGCCTGCAGCACGAAGGAGTAGGCGCCAGCCTCAAGCATTTTGCCGCCAATAATTCTGAATATCGCCGTACCGAGATGGATTCGATAATCGAAGAGCGGGCGCTGCGTGAAATCTACCTCGCCGGATTCCAGCGGGCGATAGCGAAATCGCAGCCGTGGACGGTAATGTCCTCCTACAACCGCCTCAACGGCGTACAAACTTCGCAGGATCCCTTTTTACTCACCCAGGTACTGCGGGATGAGTGGGGATACGACGGGCTGGTGATGTCCGACTGGTACGGCATCAAGGACCGCCCGGCGTCGCTGCTGGCGGGCAACGATCTGGCGATGCCGGAAACCCGCCGCGACAAGCGGACGCTGCTGGCGGCGATCGAGTCAGGAGAGGTGCCTCTGGCGGTGGTCGACCGCGCCTGCCGGAGAATGCTGGCGCTGCTGGAAAAGGTGCAGTGCAACCGTCGCCCGGAGACCCGGGTCGACTTCACGGCCCATCACCAGCTGGCGCAGCAGCTGGCCGGCGAGTCAATCGTCCTGCTGAAAAATGAAGATAACCTCCTGCCGCTGACCCCGGAGCGCAGCCGGCGGATTGCGGTATTGGGCAAGCCGGCGCAGGAGCCGGTGATTCAGGGATCGGGCTGTGCCACCACGGTACCCTATCTGTTGGATCGTCCGCTGGACGAGATCTTCGACCTGGCGGGCGACGACTTTACCGTGACCTGGGCCGTTGGCGCTCCGGATGACGAGCGCTGCGATGAACAGGCGCTGGCCCAGGCGTGCGCGGTGGCGCAGGAGGCGGACGTGGCGGTTATCTTCGTCAGTACCGCGGTGGGTGAGGATGGCGAAAACGGCGACCGTCATGATTTAAACATCCTCGCGGTACACGAACGGCTGATCCGCGAGGTGGCGGCGGTGCAGCCCAACGTGGTGGTGGTGCTGGCCAATAGCGATGCGGTGGTGATGCCGTGGCTGGCGGAGTGTAAAGCGCTGCTGGAAACCTTCTTCGCCGGGCAGGGCATGGGGCGGGCGGTGGCGGAAATTCTTTTCGGCCAGCGTAACCCCTGCGGTAAACTGACGGTGACGGTGCCGAATACGCTGGAAGAGACGCCGGCGTGGCTCAACTACCCGGGAGAGAACCTGCGTCACCATTACGGTGAAGGGCTGTTTGTCGGCTATCGCTACTATGACAAACGCCGGATGACGCCGCTGTTCCCGTTTGGCTTTGGCCTTAGCTACAGCCGGTTTACCTACGGCCAGGCCGAACTTTCCGCCTCTCGCGTCGGGCCTGACGAGACGCTGACCGTCTCGTTCACCCTGACCAACGACGGCGATCGGGCGGGGAAAGAGATCGCGCAGCTGTACGTCAGCGCGCCGGACGGTGAGCTGATCCGCGAGGATCGGGCGCTGAAGGCGTTCTGTAAAGTAGCCCTTGCCCCCGGCGAGAGCCGTCGCGTCAGCCTGCAGCTGCCGATTGCCGACCTGGCCTGCTATCATCCAGGGCTTTCGGACTGGGTTATCACTCCGGGCCTCTGGCAGGTGCGGATTGGCGGCTCTTCGCGCGATCTGCCTCTCGTCGCCGACGTCGAAGTGGCCACTGCGCCGCGCTACGTGCCGCTGCGGGACGACAATTCGCTGCAGCAGCTGATCCAGCAGCCCGAGGCGCTTGACCGGGTGGTTGCCCTGATTGCGCGCAAGAGCCAGCTGCCGCCGGCGCAGATCCGCGAGAGACTGATCCAGCTGGCGCCGGATCTCTTCTGCGGCCTGCTGATCGCCCTGACGGAGTTTTTGGCGCTTGATATTGACAGCGATGAGCTGAATCGCGTCCTTGCCGGGCGCGAATAACCGCCCGACTACAGGAGATGGCGCATGTTTCCCTTTTCAGTCACTCACCCCCGTTCGGCGACGGAAGCCGGGCGGCACACGGTGAACAGCGGCTACGAGCTGATTGCTTTTGATGCCGAGAAGCTGAACGCGTTTGCCGCCGAGGTACGCTACTGCGAACCGCACTGGCACCCGGCGCCGGAGCTGATAACCGTGCTGACGGGACGCTTTGCTATCGTTGTCGGCCAGCAGAGCGTGGAGCTGGCTCAGGGAGACATGCTGTACATCAACGCCGAGGCGGTGCATTCGCTGTGCGCGGAGGAGGCCGGCAGCCAGCTGGTGACCGTGCAGTTTTCACCGGGCCTGTTCGATGAGCTCCATCCCGCGCCGGTGCTGAGCTGGTGCACCGCGGGGCGCGGCGGCAGCGAGGCCGATGGCGTCGTGCGTCAACGGCTCCTGAGCTTGCTCAGCCAGCTGATTGACAACCGCGCCCCGTTCCAACGCATCGCGACTATCTATCTCCTGCTCGATGCGCTGACGCTGGCGGGGGACGCGGTGCCGCAGGCGGAAAGCTCCCTGCGCGAAGAGGCGATGATAAAGAAAGGCATCGACTTTATTAACCAGCATTTTGACCAGCCGCTGACCCTCAGCGAGGTGGCGAGCCGCAGCGGAATGAGCTATTCGTGGTTTTCGCGGCTGTTTAAGAAGGTGAGCCGGCACAACTTCAAGGAGTATCTGACGCTGGTGCGGCTGAATAAGGCGAAGACGCTGCTGCGCGATACCCGCACGCCGATCACCGAAATTAGTCATAGCTGCGGCTTTCAGGAGCATAAGTACCTGATTGCCGCCTTCAAAAAATACTGCGGGCTGACGCCGACAGAATACCGTAAGCGCTTTATTTCCCGACAAAACAGCGTCGAAAGCGTGCTGGCTCAGGGCGAGGATTGCCTGTGCCTGGCGCTAAACGGCGCGCTGCTGGAGAGGCTGGCGCTTAGTAGTCAATGCCCATCTGCGCCTTAATGCCGGCGTCAAAGGCGTGCTTAACCGGGCGTAATTCGCTGACGGTATCGGCAAGCTCCACGATGTCGCGATGGCAGCCGCGGCCGGTGATAATCACCGTTTGCTGCGCCGGACGACGGCGCAGCGCGCTAAGCACCTCTTCAAGCGGCAGATAGTCATAGGCCACCATATAGGTCAGCTCGTCGAGCAGAACCATGTCGAGACTCTCGTCTGACAGCATGCGCAGAGCGTGCTGCCACACGGCGAGGCAGGCGGCGGTATCGCTTTCGCGATCCTGGGTATTCCAGGTGAAGCCGGTCGCCATTACCTGAAATTCGACGCCGTGCGGCTCCAGCAGGTTGCGTTCGCCGTTGGGCCAGGTGCCCTTAATGAACTGGATCACGCCGGCCTTTTTGCCGTGCCCGATGGCGCGGGTAACGGTACCAAAACCGGCGGTGGTTTTACCTTTGCCGTTGCCGGTAAAGACGATAACAATTCCGCGTTCTTCCTGGGCTGCCTCGATTCGGGCGTCGACCTTCTCTTTTACCCGCTGCTGGCGTTCGCGGTGGCGTTCTTCACTCATTGTGCAATTCCTGGTTTGCGCCCCGGTTGGGCATCGAAGGTCATTCCCGTTTTGCGACGGCTATCGTCGCCCATCAGCCATAAATAAACCGGCATGATATCGGCGGGGGTCTTAAGCTTTTGTGGATCTTCCGTCGGGAAGGCGCTGGCGCGCATTTGCGTGCGCGTGCCGCCCGGATTGATGCAGTTAACCCGCAGGTGGCGGCTCTGATACTCCTCCGCCAGCACCTGCATCATCCCTTCGGTGGCAAATTTTGACGCCGCGTAGGCGCCCCAGTTGGCGCGACCCTGACGACCTACGCTTGATGAGGTGAAAACCAGCGAACCGGACTCGGACTTGAGTAATAAAGGAAGCAGCGCCTGGGTCAGCATAAAGGTACCGTTGACGTTGACCTGCATAACCTGCTGCCAGACTTCCGGCTTCTGCTCGTCCATCGGGCAGACGTCGCCGAGCAGACCGGCGTTGTGCAATACGCCGTCGAGGCGCGGGTAGTGGACGCTTATCTGCTGTGCCAGCTGCTGGCACTCCTGCGGGGTGCAGGTGAGCAGATCGAGCGTAAACCAGGGCGCCGGGATCCCGCCGTCCTGCTCAATTTCCTGCGCTACGCGGCGCAGCTTCTCTTCGTTACGGCCGACCAGGATAACGCTGGCGCTGTAGCGGGAGTAGGTCAGCGCGGCTTCGCGTCCGATCCCGTCGCTGGCGCCGGTCACCAGGATGATGCGATCTTTCAATAAATGATTCTGCGGCTGATAGTGCACGGTGACTCCTTGGGTGACCTGCTGACGGGTCACGCTTTCTCTTCGGTCGTTCACTTTTGCGTTTTATGCCTGAAACGGCCGGGTAATGCAATCGGCGAAGCGGAAACTCTTTGCGGAATTAATATCTTGCAACGATTTCATCGTCGCTGAAAAAAACAAGAAGGCGCCTCGCACAGGACACAAAGCGCAGAGACTTCCCGGCAAAGGCTGATGTACACTGTGCTTCAACGTCAGTGGTTTACACAAGGTGAAAACGTGGAATTACTTGCTCAATATGGCTTATTTTTGGCCAAAATCGCGACTGTTGTCGTCGCTATTGCGGTTATCGCCGCAATTATCGTTAACCTCGCTCAGCGTAAGAAACAGCGCGGGGAGCTGCGGGTCACCAACCTTAGCGAGCAGTATAAAGAGATGCGGGAGGAGCTCGCGGTAGCGCTGCTCGATGGCCCGCAGCAGAAGCTTTGGCATAAAGCGCAAAAGAAAAAGCTCAAGCAGGAAGCCAGGGCCGCGAAGGCGCGGGCGAAGCTTGGTTCGACGGAGCCAAACGGCAAACCGCGCGCCTGGGTGCTCGACTTTAAAGGCAGCATGGACGCCCACGAGGTGAGCAGCCTGCGCGAAGAGATCACCGCCGTGCTGGCAACGGCGAAAGCGCGCGATCAGGTCATTATCCGCCTCGAAAGTCCCGGCGGCGTGGTGCACGGCTACGGTCTGGCCGCCTCGCAGCTGCAGCGCCTTCGAGACAAGCAAATTCCGCTGACGGTGGCGGTAGACAAAGTTGCCGCCAGCGGCGGCTACATGATGGCCTGCGTGGCCAATAAAATCGTCTCGGCGCCGTTTGCCATTCTCGGTTCCATCGGCGTGGTCGCGCAGATCCCAAACATTAATCGTTTCCTTAAGAACAAGGATATCGATATTGAGCTGCACACCGCCGGGCAGTACAAGCGCACCCTGACGATGCTCGGTGAAAACACCGACGAAGGGCGGCGTAAGTTCCGGGAAGATCTGAACGATACCCATCAGCTGTTTAAAGATTTCGTCCACAAAATGCGGCCGACGCTGGATATTGAGCAGGTGGCGACCGGCGAGCACTGGTACGGCGTTCAGGCGCTGGAGAAAGGGCTGGTCGATGCCGTAGAAACCAGCGATGAGCTGCTGCTGGGGCTGATCGACAGCCACGACGTGATTAGCGTGCGCTATCAGCAGAGGAAAAAGATGTTTGACCGCTTCACCGGCAGCGCCGCTGAAAGCGCCGATCGTCTGCTGCTGCGCTGGTGGCAGCGGGGACAAAAACCGCTGATGTAGGCAAAATAACGCGAGGCCCTGGCCTCGCGTTATCGTTTAGCGCCCTGCCACACGCAAGGGCTTAATCGACCAGATGATATTTTTCAGACAGCGCGTGCGCCAGGTATTTAAACATGTTAAATACCGCCGTGCTCTTCGCCGTAGGCAGACCCTGCTCGTCAAGATAAAACTCGCCGCTAAATACCAGAATGCCGTTGCGCTGAACGACGTCGGTGGCTTCGATCCCGGCTAGCGTATCTTCATGTTCGCGAATAAGTTTATTGGCTTTTTCAAGCAGCGTCTGGCGATCGATGGGTTGGGTTGTACCTTGCATTACGGCCTCCTGTGATTCCTCGCGCAATAGTTTACGCCGCGCGGCGGGCAGGGGCAAATTTTCCATTTATTCTGCAGGGGTACTGACAACGGCCTAAGAAACATGACTTTACTGGCAGGATTCGTTTTTGCATGCTAATAAAGTTGCGTAACGAATTTTATCAGGTACAGTGTGACGCTTTCAGCGATCTGGCAGCAGATTTGCTTGACATTCGGCCAAAAATTATTCGTGCTATGTCGCCTGGCTAGACAAAGTCAGTAAACCCGGCTATCTGGTTTTATGGACGTGAGGCCGGACGTGCAGAGGGTTGATATCCTTCGACGACGACGCAACATATGACGGACGTCGCCAGCGGATGGTGAATCAATGTGCGATGTATTCCTGGATGAATCAAATTAGGTAAAGGTGAATATGGGTAAAGCTCTCGTTATCGTTGAGTCCCCGGCAAAAGCCAAAACGATCAATAAGTATCTGGGTAATGACTACGTGGTTAAGTCCAGCGTCGGTCATATCCGCGATTTGCCGACCAGTGGCTCAGCTTCCAAAAAGAGCGCCGACTCTACCGCCACCAAAGGGGCCAAAAAGCCTAAAAAGGACGAACGTAGCGCTCTGGTCAATCGCATGGGCGTCGACCCGTGGCATGACTGGGATGCGCACTATGAAGTACTCCCGGGTAAAGAAAAGGTAGTTTCAGAACTCAAGCAGTTGGCTGAAAAAGCCGACCACATCTATCTCGCAACTGACCTTGACCGCGAAGGGGAAGCCATTGCATGGCACCTGCGGGAAGTTATCGGTGGTGATGAAAAACGCTACAGCCGCGTTGTATTTAACGAAATTACTAAAAACGCGATCCGTCAGGCTTTTGACAAGCCGGGCGAACTGAACATCGATCGCGTTAATGCCCAGCAGGCGCGCCGGTTTATGGACCGCGTTGTGGGCTATATGGTTTCTCCGCTGCTGTGGAAAAAAATAGCGCGTGGCCTCTCCGCAGGCCGCGTTCAGTCCGTTGCCGTCCGCCTTGTGGTCGAACGTGAGCGCGAAATTAAAGCCTTCGTCCCGGAAGAGTTCTGGGAGATTGACGCCAGCACCACGACGCCTGGCGGCGACGCTTTAGCGCTGCAGGTCACGCACAAGAACGATAAGCCGTTCCGTCCGGTTAACCGCGATGAGACCATGTCTGCCGTCGCGCTGCTGGAGAAATCCAGCTACAGCGTGCTGGAACGCGAAGATAAGCCGACCAGCAGCAAGCCGGGCGCGCCGTTCATCACCTCAACCTTGCAGCAGGCGGCCAGCACGCGTCTGGGCTTCGGGGTGAAGAAAACCATGATGATGGCGCAGCGTCTGTATGAGGCCGGCTACATCACCTATATGCGTACCGACTCTACCAACCTGAGTCAGGATGCGCTGAGCATGGTGCGCGGCTACATCGGCGATAACTTTGGTAAAAAGTATCTGCCGGAGAACGCCAACCAGTACGCCAGCAAAGAAAACTCGCAGGAAGCGCACGAAGCGATTCGTCCTTCCGATGTGAACGTGATGGCGGAAGATTTAAAAGGTATGGAATCTGACGCGCTGAAGCTCTATCAGCTGATCTGGCGCCAGTTTGTCGCCTGTCAGATGACGCCAGCGCAGTACGACTCTACCACCCTGACGGTGAAAGCCGGCGACTTTAAGCTCAAGGCGCGCGGCCGTACGCTGCGTTTTGATGGCTGGACGAAAGTCATGCCTGCGCTGCGCAAGGGCGATGAAGACCGCGTCCTGCCGGTGGTTAATCAGGGCGATAGCTTAAGCCTGGTTGAACTTAGCCCGGCGCAGCACTTTACCAAACCGCCTGCGCGCTTCAGCGAAGCATCGCTGGTTAAAGAGCTGGAAAAACGCGGTATTGGCCGTCCGTCAACCTATGCGTCGATCATTTCGACTATTCAGGATCGCGGCTACGTTCGGGTTGAAAACCGTCGCTTCTATGCGGAAAAAATGGGTGAGATCGTCACCGATCGTCTGGAAGAGAACTTCCGCGATCTGATGAACTACGACTTTACCGCGCAGATGGAAGACCGTCTCGACCAGGTGGCGAACCATCAGGCCGAGTGGCGGCAGGTGCTGGATCACTTCTTCGGTGACTTTACCGCTCAGCTGGAAACGGCGGAGAAGGATCCGGAAGAGGGCGGCATGCAGCCTAACCCGATGGTGCTGACCAGCATCGACTGTCCGACCTGCGGTCGTGAGATGGGCATTCGTACCGCCAGCACCGGGGTGTTCCTCGGCTGCTCCGGCTACGCGCTGCCGCCGAAAGAGCGCTGCAAAACCACCATTAACCTGGTGCCGGAAAACGAAGTACTCAACGTGCTGGAAGGCGACGATGCCGAAACCAACGCGCTGCGCGCCAAGCGTCGCTGCCAGAAGTGCGGCACGGCAATGGACAGCTACCTCATCGATCCTAAGCGTAAGCTGCATGTCTGCGGTAACAACCCGACCTGCGACGGCTATGAGATTGAAGAGGGCGAGTTCCGCATTAAGGGTTACGATGGCCCGGTAGTTGAGTGTGAGAAATGTGGTTCTGAGATGCACCTGAAAATGGGTCGTTTCGGTAAGTACATGGCCTGCACCAACGACGAATGTAAGAATACGCGCAAAATTCTGCGTAACGGGGAAGTGGCGCCGCCGAAAGAAGATCCGGTTCCGCTGCCGGAGCTGCCGTGCGAGAAATCGGACGCCTATTTTGTTCTGCGTGACGGTGCAGCCGGCGTGTTCCTCGCGGCAAACACCTTCCCGAAATCCCGCGAAACTCGCGCGCCGCTGGTTGAGGAGCTGTACCGCTTCCGTGACCGCCTCGCCGAGAAGCTGCGTTATCTTGCCGATGCGCCGCAGCAGGATCCGGAAGGCAATAAAACGCTGGTGCGTTTTAGCCGTAAAACCAAGCAGCAGTACGTTGCGTCGGAAAAAGATGGCAAAGCGACCGGTTGGTCAGCCTTCTACATCGACGGCAAGTGGACTGAAGCGAAAAAGTAAGCGCCTTACCCCTCAAAAGGGCCGCACTGCGGCCCTTTTCTTTTCCCGTTGATTGCTGAAATCCTTGAAGTTTTGCCGCATTTATCCGGGCTTATAACCGCCTTATTATTTTCCGTTAGCGTCTATACACTGTAGATATAAATGATATAGTGGTTATAGTTAATCCCTTTTTTATTATTAAATCGTCTTACTACATTCTCGCTTCAGGACGCTTTGTGGTGCCAGCGCGGCAAACCGCAGGGGCGGCAGCGGCGCGCAGCCTCTCTGCCGGCAGGCGGCCTGAACGTCAACTGTATCAAGCGAATTCATTTTACGCGTTAACGGATATCAGCCATGAAACTACAGCAACTCCGCTACATCGTTGAGGTTGTTAACCATAATCTAAATGTCTCCTCTACCGCCGAAGGCCTGTATACCTCGCAGCCCGGCATCAGCAAGCAGGTCCGCATGCTGGAAGATGAGCTGGGTATTCAGATTTTTGCCCGCAGCGGCAAGCATTTAACTCAGGTGACGCCTGCCGGTCAGGAGATTATCCGCATTGCCCGCGAAGTGCTGTCGAAGGTTGACGCCATCAAGTCAGTGGCGGGCGAGCACACGTGGCCGGATAAGGGGTCGCTGTACGTGGCGACCACTCATACCCAGGCGCGCTACGCGCTGCCTGGGGTGATTAAGGGCTTTATCGAACGCTACCCGCGCGTCTCGTTGCATATGCATCAAGGGTCGCCAACGCAGATCGCAGAAGCGGTCTCGAAGGGGAATGCCGATTTTGCTATCGCGACCGAGGCGCTGCATCTCTACGATGACCTGGTGATGCTGCCGTGCTACCACTGGAATCGTTCGATTGTCGTGACCCCTGAGCATCCGCTCGCCTCCAGAGGCTCGGTAACGATTGAAGAGCTGGCCCAGTATCCGTTGGTTACCTACACCTTTGGCTTTACCGGGCGCTCCGAGCTCGATACCGCGTTCAACCGCGCCGGCCTGACGCCGCGCATCGTGTTTACCGCTACCGATGCCGATGTCATCAAAACCTACGTTCGCCTGGGGCTGGGCGTTGGGGTTATTGCGAGCATGGCGGTCGATCCGGTGTCCGACCCGGACCTCGTGAAGCTCAACGCCAACGGCATTTTCAGCCACAGCACCACGAAAATAGGCTTCCGTCGCAGCACCTTCCTGCGAAGCTATATGTATGATTTTATTCAACGTTTTGCGCCGCACCTGACGCGCGACGTGGTGGATACTGCGGTGGCTTTACGCTCGAATGAAGATATTGAGGCGATGTTTAAGGATATTAAACTGCCTGAGAAATGATTCGGCTAAATATTCGGCATCCCATCCCCGGGATGCCAATACCTATAATGGACCGTATTTAACATTGTAAACCTCGTATAACTCACAAATTTCATTATTCCTTTTAACAGGGTTGCAATTATACCTACCCCGATCAAATTAACGGTTAAAGATAATAATTCTGGGCAAAATTCACTGGATTAATAGAGTGTCCGTAATTAATATTTAACTGTACCTGATAATTTTAACGATTGGTGGTGAAGATATGATAAGTGATATCGATTATATGAAGTTGGCGATGTCACAGGCCGGTGACAAGACGGAAGTGGATCCTGTGTTGAGAAGTCGGGCCTGGGGCGCTGTGTTCATCGGGCTTGCTATGTTCTGGAGTATCGTTGCACTCGTCATCTGTAACGTCTGGATCGTGAGCTAAGCGACACTTTTTCGTCTCGCTGAAAATGTCACTTTTATGACAGTAAGAACCTCGGTGTTTATTCCAGTTTAATAAACCAACGGCATTCAGGAGGATATATTTCGCCACGATGGTTTTTAATCAACAATCCATTCCTTTGAACTAATCGTCACTGAACCGGCGATTAGTTCTTTTTCACATTTCGCTACCTGTTACTCTTTCAGCTAATAATATCCCTCCTGAACTCATCTCTTTATAACCACAAAATTCATGCTGTCTATTTTGGTGCAATATCTTTGATGCGGTTTTGCCGATTTTAGCAATTCGGGTTGTTATCAAAGTGTTATGCCTGGTATGTGTTATCTTTAATATAAACCCTGAGGAGCATCAGGGCATGCCATCCCTGAGATAAAGGAGGAGCTATGTCGTCAACCCTACGAGAAGCCAGTAAGGACACGCTACAGGTCAATGATAAAACCTACCACTACTACAGCCTCGCGCTGGCCGCTAAAGAACTGGGCGATCTGACCCGGTTACCGAAATCGCTCAAAGTATTGCTGGAAAACCTGCTGCGCTGGCAGGACGGTGACTCGGTCACCGCAGAGGATATCCACGCCCTGGCCGCCTGGCTTAAGCAGGCCCATGCGGATCGGGAGATTGCCTATCGTCCGGCGCGTGTTCTGATGCAGGACTTCACCGGCGTGCCGGCGGTGGTGGACCTCGCCGCTATGCGCGAAGCGGTAAAACGCCTGGGAGGCGATACCGCTAAGGTTAACCCGCTTTCCCCCGTCGACCTGGTGATTGACCACTCGGTGACGGTAGACCGCTTTGGTAACGATGACGCCTTCGAGGAGAACGTTCGCCTGGAGATGGAGCGTAACCACGAGCGCTACGCGTTCCTGCGCTGGGGGCAGCAGGCGTTCAGCCGCTTTAGCGTAGTGCCGCCGGGTACCGGCATTTGCCACCAGGTCAACCTCGAGTATCTCGGCAAGGCCGTGTGGAGCGAAGAGCATAACGGCGAATGGTTTGCCTGGCCCGATACCCTGGTCGGCACCGACTCGCATACCACCATGATTAACGGCCTCGGCGTGCTCGGCTGGGGCGTAGGCGGCATCGAGGCTGAAGCGGCAATGTTAGGCCAGCCGGTCTCGATGCTGATCCCCGACGTCGTCGGCTTTAAGCTGACCGGTAAATTAAGCGAAGGGATCACCGCGACGGACCTGGTGCTCACCGTCACCCAGATGCTGCGCCAGCACGGCGTGGTGGGTAAGTTTGTCGAATTTTACGGCGACGGCCTGGATTCGCTGCCGCTGGCGGACAGGGCAACCATCGCCAACATGGCGCCGGAGTACGGTGCAACCTGCGGCTTCTTCCCGATCGATGCGGTGACCCTCAGCTATATGCGCCTGAGCGGCCGCAGTGAAGAGCAGGTGGCGCTAGTGGAAGCCTACGCCAAAGCGCAGGGCATGTGGCGCCTGACCGGCGATGAGCCGGTATTTACCAGCACCCTGGCGCTGGACATGGGCTCGGTAGAAGCAAGCCTTGCCGGGCCGAAGCGCCCGCAGGACCGCGTCGCGCTGGGCGATGTGCCGAAAGCCTTTGCGGCCAGCACCGAGCTGGAGGTCAACCACGCGCAGAAAGACAAACGGCCGGTCGACTATACGCTGAACGGACAGCAGTATTCGCTGCCGGACGGCGCGGTGGCCATCGCCGCCATTACCTCCTGCACCAACACCTCCAACCCCAGCGTCCTGATGGCCGCCGGCCTGCTGGCAAAACGGGCGGTGGAGCTCGGCCTGAAGCCGAAGCCGTGGGTCAAAGCCTCGCTGGCGCCGGGATCGAAGGTGGTTTCTGATTATCTCGCGCATGCGCGACTGACGCCTTATCTCGATACGCTGGGCTTTAACCTGGTGGGATATGGCTGCACCACCTGTATCGGTAACTCGGGTCCGCTGCCGGAGCCGATTGAAGAGGCGATTAAAAAGGGCGACCTGACCGTAGGCGCGGTGCTTTCCGGCAACCGCAACTTCGAAGGGCGCATTCATCCGCTGGTGAAAACCAACTGGTTGGCCTCGCCGCCGCTGGTGGTGGCCTACGCGCTGGCCGGCAATATGAACGTTGACCTGACCCGCGACCCGCTGGGCGTTGGCAAAGACGGTCAGCCGGTCTATCTGAAGGATATCTGGCCGAGCGGCCTGGAGATTGCGCGGGCGGTAGAGCAGGTCTCCACCGAGATGTTCCATAAAGAGTATGCCGAGGTCTTCGAAGGCACGCCTGAATGGAAGGCCATTGGCGTCGAGCGTTCGGATACCTATGACTGGCAGAGCGACTCAACCTATATCCGCCTGTCGCCGTTCTTCGATGAGATGGGCGTTGAGCCCAAACCGGTTGAGGATATTCGCGGCGCGCGGATTCTGGCGATGCTCGGCGACTCGGTGACCACGGACCATATCTCGCCTGCGGGAAGCATCAAGGCGGAAAGCCCCGCCGGACGCTATCTGCAAAACCGAGGCGTAGAGCGTATCGACTTTAACTCCTACGGATCCCGGCGCGGTAACCACGAGGTGATGATGCGCGGAACGTTCGCCAACATCCGTATTCGTAACGAAATGGTGCCGGGCATTGAGGGCGGCATGACCCGACACCTGCCGGGCAGCGAGCCGGTGGCGATTTATGACGCGGCCATGCTCTACAAGGATGAGGGGACGCCGCTGGCGGTGGTTGCCGGGAAAGAGTACGGCTCCGGCTCCAGCCGCGACTGGGCGGCGAAGGGCCCGCGCCTGCTCGGCGTACGGGTGGTGATTGCCGAATCCTTTGAACGTATTCACCGTTCTAACCTGATCGGCATGGGGATTTTACCGCTGGAGTTCCCGCAGGGCGTAACCCGCAAAACGCTGGGGCTCACCGGTGAAGAGCGGATTGATATCAGCCAGCTGCAGGCGTTAGAACCCGGCGCAACGGTGCCGGTGACCCTGACGCGGACGGACGGGAAGCAGGAGGTGATTGCCTGCCGCTGCCGTATCGATACCGCCACCGAGCTGACCTATTATCAGAACGACGGCATTCTGCACTATGTGATCCGCAATATGCTGTAAAAAAAAGGGCCAGCAATCGCTGGCCCTGAATCTATGCTGCCGAATCAGTTATTCAGCAGATGCCCCATCTTGGCGGCTTTGGTATCCAGATAGTGGGCATTTTTCGGATTGCGTCCGACGATCAGCGGCACGCGTTCCACGATATTGATCCCGGCTTCGGTCAGAATTTCTACTTTTTTCGGGTTGTTGGTCAGCAGGCGGACGCGTTCAACGTTCAGCAGCTTGAACATATCAGCACACAGCGTAAAGTCGCGCTCGTCGGCGGCAAAGCCGAGCTGATGGTTCGCTTCTACGGTGTCGTAGCCCTGATCCTGTAAGGCGTAGGCGCGGATTTTGTTTAACAGGCCAATGTTGCGGCCTTCCTGACGATGGTACAGCAGGATCCCGCGACCCTCTTCGGCGATGTGCGACAGCGCCGCTTCCAGCTGAAAACCGCAATCACAACGCAGGCTGAAAAGGGCATCGCCCGTCAGACACTCAGAGTGTACGCGAGCCAGGACGGGCGCCTGGCCCGAAATATCGCCGAAAACCAGCGCGACATGATCCTGCCCGGTTGCCAGTTCTTCAAAACCCACCATCAGGAAATCGCCCCAGGGGGTTGGCAGTTTGGCTTCTGCCACACGTTTAAGCTGCATGTGATTCTCCAGACTTTGTCAGCACCTGAATGTGCTTTCTGTTTGCCGCTATTTTGCCACAATGCCGTGAGGTTCTCCTAATTACGCACTGCTGCCTGCGCGTAAAGCGCACAAACGAACCACTTTCCGTTATGATAGTCGGCAGAAAGGATTAAGGAGATGAAATGCTGTCGATTGCCAGACGAACCGCCACCGGTGCGGCACTATTAATGATTATGCCCGCAGTGGTTTGGCTGACCGGCTGGAAGTGGCATCCTGGACTTCCGCAGCAGGGGTTAAAGCTGCTGTACTGGGTTACCGAGAGCGTGACTCAGCCGTGGGGCATCATCACCCATACGATCCTTTGCGGCTGGTTCCTGTGGTGCCTGCGCTTTCGCCTGCGGGCGGCGGTGGTGCTGTTTATGATTCTGGCCGCGGCTATTTTGCTCGGACAGGGCATTAAGTCCTGGATCAAAGGCCAGGTGCAGGAGCCGCGTCCCTTCGTTATCTGGCTGGAAAAAACGCAGCAGGTTCCGGTCGATCAATTCTACGCGTTAAAACGCAAAGAACGCGCTAAACTGGTGCATGAACAGCTGGTTCAGGAGCAGGGGATCCCTAAATTCCTGCGCAAACACTGGCAGAAAGAGACCGGTTTTGCTTTTCCATCCGGACACACCATGTTTGCGGCCAGCTGGGCGCTGCTCGGCGTGGGGCTGCTGTGGCCGCGCCGCCGCTGGCTAACCATTGCGCTGCTGATGGTCTGGGCCACCGCGGTGATGGGGAGCCGTCTGGCGCTGGGAATGCACTGGCCGCAGGATTTGCTCGTTGCCACGCTTATCTCCTGGCTGCTGGTGACGCTGGCCACCTGGCTGACCCAGCGGCTGTGTGGCCCGCTGACGCCGCCTGGGGAAGAGACGCAGGATATTAAGAAACGGACGCAATAACGGGGCTAACGTTGTTTTTCGCGCCATACGGCCCCATATCCTGCAGTGGTGTCGTGCTTTTCCATTCCACCGCTGCAGCGAAAATGATACTTTATAGGGCTGAACGCGGGATTTTTTCGCGCAACCCACATAACGGGAAGTAGTGTGAAATATTTACTCATTTTCTTACTGGTACTCGCGATCTTCGTCATCTCCGTGACGCTGGGTGCGCAAAATGACCAACTGGTTACGTTCAACTATTTACTCGCACAGGGTGAATTCCGTATTTCAACGCTGCTGGCGGTGCTCTTCGCGGCAGGGTTTGCTATTGGCTGGCTGATTTGCGGCCTTTTCTGGCTGCGGGTTCGCGTCTCGTTGGCTCGCGCCGAGCGCAAAGTTAAGCGCCTTGAGCATCAGATTGCGCCAGCGGGCGTAGCGCCAGTCGACGCAGGTACCCCTGCGGTGAAGGAATAATCGTTTATGCTGGAGTTGTTGTTTCTGCTTTTGCCCGTAGCCGCCGCGTACGGCTGGTATATGGGGCGCAGAAGTGCACAACAGTCCAAACAGGACGACGCTAGCCGCCTGTCACGTGATTATGTGACCGGGGTTAACTTCCTGTTGAGCAATCAGCAGGATAAAGCCGTGGATCTGTTCCTCGATATGCTGAAAGAGGATACCGGCACCGTTGAAGCTCACCTGACTCTCGGCAACCTGTTCCGCTCCCGCGGCGAGGTTGACCGGGCTATCCGCATTCACCAAAGCCTGATGGAAAGCGCCTCGCTGACCTACGATCAGCGCCTGCTTGCCGTGCAGCAGCTGGGACGTGACTATATGGCCGCCGGCCTGTATGACCGCGCGGAGGACATGTTCAAACAGCTGGTGGATGAAACCGATTTTCGCCTCAGCGCGCTGCAGCAGCTGCTGCAGATTTATCAGGCCACCAGCGACTGGCAGTCCGCCATTGATGTAGCCGAACGTCTGGTGAAGCTCGGCAAAGAGAAGCATCGCGGCGATATCGCCAACTTCTGGTGCGAGCTGGCGCTGCAGCAGATGGCAAACAGCGATATGGAAAAGGCCATGTCGCTGTTGAAAAAAGGCGCCGCGGCCGATCGCAACAGCGCCAGGGTGTCGATCATGATGGGCCGGGTGTGGATGGAAAAGGGCGATTATCCGAAGGCGGTCGAAAGCCTGGAACGGGTGATCAATCAGGACAAAGAGCTGGTCGGCGAGACCCTCGAAATGCTCCAGACCTGCTACCAGCAGCTGGGTAAAATCGACGAGTGGGAAGCGTTTCTCCGCCGCTGCGCCGATGAAAATACCGGCGCGACCGCCGAGCTGATGCTGGCGCAGATCCTCGAGCAGCGCGAGGGGATTGAAGCGGCCCAAAGCTACGTCACCCGTCAGCTGGAGCGCCATCCGACGATGCGCGTTTTCCATAAGCTGATGGACTACCACCTTAACGAAGCGGAAGAGGGGCGCGCGAAAGAGAGCCTCGGCGTGCTGCGCAATATGGTCGGTGAGCAGGTACGCAGCAAGCCGCGATATCGCTGCCAAAAATGCGGCTTTACCGCCCACAGCCTCTACTGGCACTGCCCGTCCTGCCGCTCGTGGTCCACCATCAAACCGATTCGCGGCCTTGACGGCCAGTAAGATTTAAAAAAAGCCCTTCTTTAGTTACAACATTCTGATGGTTTTTTGCACCGCGCCGTCGTTGGGCCATTGCGCCGCCATCGTCCGGCAGGTGCTGAAACGCAGCCTGTTATTTTCCCCTTATCGCAGGTAGAATGCTGCCCGTTTACCTTTTTTGCGCCGAGCCCGGCGCCCATCAACAATTAAGGTCTGGTCATGACGTCTACTGCTACATCTTCTTCTCGCGTTGTCACATCCTCTCCCGTTGTTGTGGCTCTCGATTATGATAACCGCGATAAGGCGCTGGCGTTCGTCGACCGCATCGATCCGCGGGACTGCCGCCTCAAGGTTGGCAAAGAGATGTTTACGCTGCTGGGGCCGCAGTTTGTCCGCGATTTACACCAGCGTAATTTCGAAGTTTTCCTCGATCTCAAATTTCACGATATCCCTAACACCACCGCGCATGCCGTTGCGGCGGCGGCTGAGCTTGGCGTCTGGATGGTCAACGTCCATGCCAGCGGCGGCGCGCGGATGATGACCGCAGCGCGCGAAGCCCTGCTGCCGTTTGGCAAAGATGCGCCGCTGCTGATTGCCGTCACCGTGCTGACCAGCATGGAAGCCGGTGATTTGCAGGAGCTGGGTATTACGCTCTCTCCGGCCGACCATGCGGCCAAGCTGGCGGCGCTGACCCAACGCTGCGGCCTTGATGGCGTCGTCTGCTCGGCGCAGGAAGCGGCGCGCTTCAAACAGGAGCTGGGCCAGGCCTTTAAGCTGGTGACCCCCGGCATTCGTCCCGAGGGCAGCGATGCGGGCGACCAGCGCCGCATTATGACGCCGGAGCAGGCGCAGGCCGCGGGCGTGGACTATATGGTTATCGGTCGTCCGGTGACGCAGTCTGCCGACCCGGCGGCGACCTTACGCCAGATTAATGCATCGCTGAACAAGGGGGCCTAATGACCGATTCTAACAGCCGTCTGGTTTACTCGACGGAGAGCGGACGTATCGATGAGCCGAAGCAGGTTGTCGAGCGCCCTAAAGGCGATGGCGTGGTGCGTATTCAGCGCCAGACCAGCGGCCGTAAAGGTAAGGGTGTATGCCTGATCGTTGGCATTGACGCGGACGATGACGCGCTGGCGAAGCTGGCCGCTGAGCTGAAAAAGAAATGCGGCTGCGGCGGATCGGTAAAAGAGGGGGTGATTGAAATTCAGGGTGATAAGCGCGACCTGATAAAATCGCTGCTCGAAGCTAAGGGCATGAAGGTCAAGCTGGCCGGCGGCTGATAATAACAACAGGGCCACGGTAAATACCGTGGCCCTGATTTTTTCCGGTGCGTAAGTCAGAAAATCTGCGAGCAGTTATTTTTTATTTGAACTGATTTAAAACTTATTTACCTACCTGGTGACCGATAATCCCGCCGACCGCTGCGCCGCCCAGAGTACCCAGGGTGCTGCCGTCGGTTAATACCGCGCCGCCCAGCGCGCCAGCACCGGCGCCAATGGCGGTATTACGATCGCGTTTTGACCAGTTAGAACACGCGCTCAGGGACATTACCACTGTTACAGCCAGAACAGCTGCAGCCATTTTTTTGCTCATTGAAGTCATCATATTTTTCTCCTGAATAATCTATTCATGGATACAACTTCCTTTAAAGCATAGCGTGAACTATGCGTTAAGGGCTATTCCATGAAGTTTAGTTGCGCAGGTGTTACTTTAATCACGCGGGTGATAGTCACTTCCTGTTATATCGCTAACAATAATTCTACTTTTTTTAAACTTTACCGGCAGGTAAAAAGTCTGAATTGGCGGCTCAGAATACTCTCAGACGTGGTGCGGCGCGGCCTGCGCCCACCTGAGTGGGCGACGAAGAAAGGAATAGAAGAAGGGGAGCAGATCAGGCGACGTTGACGATATCGACGGTTAAACCGCTGTCAGCCAGCTGCTGACGAGCGGTATCGTGCAGGTTGCTATCGGTAATGATGCGATCAAAGCGCCCAACCGGACCGAGCGGGTAAGGGTGTACGACGCTGAATTTTGAACTGTCGCTGAGCACAATGGCCTCGCAGCCTTTCTCCAGCACCGCGTTAACCACGTCCGCGCGCATCATATCCCGCCCGGTAAACCCGGTCTCAAGCTGCCAGCCGTCGATGCCAATGAACGCTTTGCTGAAATGAACCTGCTGGATAAACTGCCGGGTCAGCGGACCGACCATGCTCTCGCTGCGTTTCTGGTAGATCCCGCCGAGGAGGATCACCTCGCCAGGCGTCTCTTTCAGCAGATGAGCAATATAGCTGCTGACGGTAATGATGGTGATATCGCCACGCTCGGCAAGCGTCCGGGCGAGCAGGGCGTTGCAGCTACCGTTTTCGATAAATACCGTCTCGCCGGACGAAACCCGCTCAGCGGCCCGCATAGCCAGCTCACGCTTAATGGCGAAATAGGTCATCATGCGGGTTTCTACGTCCTCGCTATCCAGCGGCACGGCAAAACCGTGAGTACGACGCAGATAGCTCTGCTTTTCCAGCAGATTCAAATCCTGACGTACGGTCACTTCAGAGACACCGGTCATTTTCGCGAGATCGGCCACGCTCATGCGGCCTTTATCGATGACCATTTGCAAAATACTTTGTTGTCGGGCGTTCATAGCAACATCACAGTTAGGGGGCTATTTTACGGGCAATCGACGCTGTACGGTCGGCTGCGGCGCGAAGGGCTGTCAGATTTCCCAGGGGGCTTTCGGCTGACCGGGCTTGCTTTCCGGCTCATCGTTAGCAAGAGCCTGCAGCTCCGCCTTGAGGATCTCCAGATTATGAATCGCGGAGTGATAGTCTCCGGCAACCAGAATATCCAGCACGGTATCGATACGTTGGGCGAGCAGGCGGGCATTCAGATCAGACATAGTATTATCCTGGTTACAAAAGCGAATGAAATCAATGATGCAAAAAACGGATGCAAAAGAGAAGTGAAAAGATCGCACAACCTATCTCATCGGGAGGTTTTTAGCGCAGGCGCGGGCGGTGAACGGGGATTGGCTAAAAGAACGGCTCCCTGAGTCGGGAGCCGCTGAGGGGCAATATCAGGCGAACGGCCGGGCAATCACGCTGCGCGTTTCCATTCTGACTTCGGCAATCTTAACGTCGATAACGTCGGTCACCTTGTAGACGGTTTCACCTTTAATCTGCACGGTGCCGTTTTCCTGGCTGCAGACCAGCTCATCGCGGACGGCGTGCAGGAACGGTGCCGGGATAAAGGCAACCGCGCCGTTATCAACCAGGCGCACGCGCATGCCGCCGCGGCTGATATCGATAATTTCCGCCGCAAAGCGCGTATCGGTGCCGGCGTTCGGGCTCAGATAGCGCGCGTACAGCCAGTCGCCGACGTCGCGTTCGGCCATCCGGTTCAGTCGACGGCGTTCTGCCATCTGCACCGCTACGTCATCATTAGGGCGCGCGATGGTGTCACCTTTAATGATGGCTTTCAGCAGGCGATGATTAATCATATCGCCGTACTTACGAATCGGTGAGGTCCAGGTGGCGTAGGCTTCGAGGCCAAGGCCGAAATGCGGGCCCGGCTCGGTGCTGATTTCGGCGTAGGACTGGAAGCGACGGATGCGGCTATCGAGGAAGCCGGAAGGCTGTGCGTCCAGCTCACGGCGCAGCTTGCAGAAGCCGTTAAGGGTCAGCACTTCCTGCGGATCGACGTGCACGTCATGGGTCTTCAGCAGCGCGGCAAGCTGTTCGGTATTGGCCGGATCGAAGCCGGTATGCACGTTGTAAACGCCAAAGCCCAGACGGTCGCGCAGCACGCGAGCGGCGCAGATGTTGGCGGCAATCATCGACTCTTCAACGATGCGGTTGGCGATACGGCGCGGCTCGGCAACGATATCCAGCACTTCACCTTTCTCACCCAGCACGAAGCGGTAGTCCGGACGGTCTTTAAACACCAGCGCATGGGTTTTACGCCATTCGCTGCGTCGCAGGCACAGGTCCTGCAGCAGGGTAATCTGCTGCGCGATGGCTTCGCTTTCGGGCTGCCAGCTGCCGCTATTCTCCAGCCAGTCGGAGACGTTGTCGTAGGCCAGCTTCGCTTTCGACTCAATGGTGGCGGCGAAGAATTCAATATCGTCTTCAATCGTACCGTCGGCCGAGAGGATCATGCGGCAGGCCAGCACCGGGCGCGTTTCGTTGGCGCGCAGCGAGCACAGGTCGTCGGAGAGCTCGCGCGGCAGCATCGGGATGTTAAAGCCCGGCAGGTAGTTGGTGAAGGCGCGGATTTTTGCCGCGTCGTCCAGCCTGCTGCCTTCGGCTATCCAGGCGGTCGGGTCGGCGATCGCGACGGTCAGCTGCAGCTTGCCGTCAGCGGCGGCTTCCACATACAGCGCATCGTCCATATCCTGGGTGCTGGCGCTATCGATGGTCACGAACGCCAGCGCCGTCAGGTCGCGGCGCTCCAGCCCTTCGTCCAGCATCTCGGTAGCCACGCCGTCTAGCGCTTCTTTTTCCAGATTATGGCGCGCCAGGGTAACCCACCACGGCACGAAATGGTCGTCGCTGAAGGTGATGAACTGGGTTAATTCGGCGTAGAAGCCGCGATCGCCTTTCAGCGGATGACGGCGCATTTCGGCAACCGCCCAGTCACCCTCGCTGAAATCGTGGCTGACGCTACGATCGGCGCGGCACGGAATGGCATCTTTCAGCAGCGGATGATCGGGAACGATAGACAGGCGATCGTCTTTCTTATGCACTTTACCAACGAAACGCGTCAGGAAAGGCTCGATCAACTCTTCCGGCTCCGCGCTTTCACGTTCTTTTTCAGTATGGACCACGGCGGTAATACGATCGCCATGCATCACTTTTTTCATTTGCGGCGGCGGAATGAAATAGCTTTTCTGCGAGTCAACTTCGAGGAAGCCAAAGCCTTTTTCCGTACCCTTAACGACCCCTTCAACGCGAGGAGTCTGAGAATGCAGTTGCTGTTTAAGCTGCGCTAGCAGCGGGTTGTCCTGAAACATAATTTGGTATTTTCGTGGCTAAAAGAGCGGCTGTCATTTTTACGCGATTATGCCTGTTGCAGCAAGCGCTGTTTGGCATTTTACGTCCGTTGACCAACATTGCCGAGGGCGATTTTCAGCCGGTTGATCCAGCCGCATAGCCCACACCAGGCCAGAATATCGATAACCTGAGTTCGGGAAAGCCCGTATTCAGTGAGGGGCGTTAGCTGAGCGGCGCTGAAGCGGTCGGGGGAGCGGGTTAACAGCTGCACCGCCAGATAGATTGCGCGTTCGGATTGATGCCTTTCGCCCCACGCCTGAAGCGCACGATCGTCGTGGCGGAGCGCCTCAGGAAACGTCGGCGAGCCGGACCATTCTCGCGCCCAGGCGTTAAAGCAGCTGACGCTGCCGTTGATCCGTGCCGCAATCAGCGCGACCAGCGGCGCAAACGGCTGATTTTCACTCAGTCGAGTCAGCAGCTCATCCTGCGCGCTGAGGATTGCATCATGGACCGCCAGCAGCGGCGCCAGCTCGGCGAGGCCGGGATGTTGCTGCCAGCTGACCAGCCGCGCCTGGCGATCGTCGTCAGCGTAGCGCAGGTCGCTGTCGTTGACGTCGGCCAGCCAGTCGGCGTCCGCGGCGGCAAAGCCTTCTGCCGGCGCATCCTCCTGCTGCGGCATTCCCGGCATCCAGCGCACCGGAAAGCCCAGCGTCGCCTGGAAGGTGGCGATCGCGCGGGCCTGGAAGCCAACGAAACCGATAATCTGGTTAATCAGGATAATATCGCGGCTGGTTAAGCCCACTTCGTCCAGCTGGCTGCGGGAGAGGGCGGTAATGACCGAGGGCGAGCTGGCCAGCTGGCGCGCATACTGCGTGATCTGCGCCAGACGACGATTGCTCTCGCGGGAGGAGTCCGGGCCAGGCAGCGGCGCCAGGCGCGCCGCATAGTGGTTACACAGCCGCTGCACGCCATAGACCTGCGCGACGGTGAGCGCCGTGCTCAGGCGGTCGTAGGCGCTAAAAGTTTGCAGACGATTCGCCGTCACGGAGGTCGGAAAGAGCGCGTCGGCCAAACATCGTGCCGGCGCCAGCCAGCCCGCATGCGCGTGGAGCAGCTCTGCGGGCAACGTCAGGTCGAGTAAAAAACGGTCTTCGACATACGCGGCTTCAGGGACGAGCGGTAATACATCCACCGGGCAGATTGTTGACTGGGTCTCGTGATACCAGTGGTTTTTGCCATACACGCGGCGTTGCTCCATGGGCGTTCCTTGATCGATATGTGTCCGGCCGCACTTCTGTGGGCCATCTATGCATAACTATCCTGGCGTAACCCTGGAGCAGGAGAAAATATTGATACGTGCTAACAAATAGCTGATTGGAATAACAGAGCGGGAGAGATGGCGCGAAAGGTCGTCAGCAGCAGCAGAGTAAAACCCTCCTCACGGGCGTGAGGAGGGCAAAGAACTTATTTCAGTTCCAGCTCGTTCATAGCGGCAATGCTGAAGCCGCCGTCAACGTGAACCACTTCACCGGAGATGCCCGCAGAGAGGTTAGAGCACAGGAACGCTGCGCTGTTGCCGACATCTTCGATGGTCACGGTACGACGAATCGGGGTGACGGCTTCGCAGTGGGCCAGCATTTTACGGAAATCTTTAATCCCGGATGCTGCCAGAGTACGGATCGGACCGGCAGAGATGGCGTTGACGCGCACGCCTTCCGGACCCATCGCGTTCGCCATGTAGCGTACGTTCGCTTCCAGAGACGCTTTAGCCAGGCCCATCACGTTGTAGTTAGGGATTGCGCGCTCTGCGCCCAGGTAGGAGAGCGTCAGCAGGGCGGAGCCCGGGTTCAGCATCTCGCGGCAGGCTTTCGCCATCGCCACAAAGCTGTATGCGCTGATGTCGTGAGCGATTTTGAAACCTTCACGGGTTACCGCGTTAACGTAGTCGCCGTCCAGCTGATCGGCCGGTGCGAAACCGATTGAGTGAACGAAACCGTCGAATTTCGGCCATACTTTGGTCAGTTCGGTGAACAGAGACTCAATGCTCTCATCTTCAGCCACGTCGCACGGCAGTACGATGTTGGAACCCAGTGCCGCAGCAAATTCTTCCACACGACCTTTCAGTTTGTCGTTCTGATAGGTGAACGCCAGTTCAGCCCCTTCACGGTGCATTGCTTGCGCAATACCGTAGGCGATGGACAGTTTGCTGGCAACGCCAGTCACCAGAATGCGCTTACCGGAAAGAAAACCCATAGCTTTAATCCTTATCGTTATTGCTTATTTTTACTTTAACAATCATGTAGTTAGTGTTGTTATTTCAAAATAACTCAAATTTAGCCGAGAATTATATCCCACTGACGACCCCCTGTGTCACGCTATTTTTCAGCAATAGCCGACATCCCGCGGGCGACATCGGCGCTACCGCTGCGTTCATGGGCGTCAACCTTCACGGTCAGCGCAGGCGGCTTATCGTATCCCTGCCATCGCGTACTCTCCAGTATATCACCGGATATCGCGGGCGTTCGGCGCCGTTCTCCGGGCAAAATGCGGTTAACGTACGCTCAGGCTCGCCAGCAGCAGCCTGGCGTCGGCGGAGTGCGGGAGAAGTTCCCCCGGCGGCGTATCCTGCCACCAGATGCCGCTCCCGGCAGCGTGCAGCTGCTCTCCCAACTGCCAGCGACCTTGCAGCACCCAGGCGACACCCGCCGCGCCGGGCCGCCGCGCGGTGGATACCACGCTCACCTGCGCCGTGGCCCGGCTACGCTGGGTCATGATGTTGAAGTCCAGCCCCGGCTGCGCAATCCCCTCGCTGGCCAGCGGCCATTCGCCGGCAAAGGCCCACGGCTCCCACAGGTGCAGGTGATGGGCGATATCTCCGCCGCGCAGCCACAGCGAACCGCCGTCTATTAGCGTTATCACCCGATCTACGCCCGGAAAAGCCGAAAACGGCCCGTCGCTTTGTAAAGTGGCGATGCTGGCCCGCCAGAGAAACGGCGCATCAGGCGACGGCACGCTGACGATTTCACGGGTTTCGCCGCCGCCGTTTTTCCACGGCGTGACGGGCAGGGAGGAAAATGTAAAGGGCATAATCATCGCGGGCATACCACCTTATATGTGAATACATGTAAATTTTTTGATACATCTATTTTTCAATTCAATTACAAATTATTTACAGCCTGGTTCACAAATCCATCATCGGAACAGTGTATGGAATTGTCAATGCTTGTATATACATGATCTGTCATCTGCGATTTACACCCGCCTGGCAGCAGCCGCACGGCAACTATTTTAATGGCATCAGGAGAATCAATCATGAATCAGAGCATCACCTTTCGTCAGACCTGCCTGTCAGCCCTGTTTTCTGGACTATTGCTCTGCGGTGGATCGGTCAATGCGAAGGAGTGGAAGTCGATTACCATCGCGACCGAAGGAGGGTATGAGCCCTGGAACCTGACGCTGCCGGGAGGGAAGCTGAGCGGATTCGAACCCGAGCTGATGGCAAATCTCTGCCAGCGCATGGGGATTGAGTGCAAGCTGGTGGTGCAAAACTGGGACGGGATGATCGCCGGGCTGAACGCGGGCAAATACGACGTGATTATGGATGCCATTGTGATCACCCCTGAGCGGAAGCAGGTGGTCACCTTCACGCAGCCTTATGCCGCCACGCCGGCCTCATTTATTGCGGTAAAAGGCACGCTGCTGCCGCCGGCGACCGGCGCCGGCCACACCATCAAGCTCCACGATGACGAAAAAGAGATTCAGGCGGCGATTGCGCCGCTGCGGGCGGCGCTAAAAGGGAAAACCATTGGTATCGCCTCCGGTACCGTCTATACGCCGTTTATTGACAAGTATTTCAAAGATATCGCGGATATTCGTGAATACAACAGCTCGGCGGATGCGATTCTCGATCTGCAGTCCGAGCGTATTGATGCGGTGTTTGACGATATTACCTTTGCCAATACCACCCTGGCGCGCCCGGAAAATAGCAACCTGAACTTCAGCGGCCCGCAGCTGAGCGGCCCCATTTGGGGGGAAGGCGAAGCGATGGGCGTTCGCCATGCGGATGCCGATTTGAAAGCGAAGCTCGATGCGGCAATTCAGGCCGCGCTGGCCGACGGAACGGTGAAAAAGCTGAGTGAAAAATGGTTTAAGAGTGACGTCACCCCATAAGCGAGGTTGAAGATGGCAAGTCTGCTGAGTTTTGGTGAGAACGGCTGGGGGACGGTCATCCTTAGCGCAACACTGACAACGCTTCTTTTGTCCCTCGCCGCGCTTGCGGTGGGGGCGGTAGTGGGGGGCATCATTGCCGCCGCAAAGCTGTCGCCCCGAGCGCCGGCCCGCTGGTTTGGCTCGGCCTATTCGGTGGTGTTTCGCGGCATCCCTGAGCTGCTGGTTATCTACCTGTTCTATTTTGGCGGGTCGGGGCTGGTGTCGTGGGTAGGGCAGCTGTTTGGCGCCGATGGTTTTATTGAAATCCCGCCGTTCCTGATAGGTTCGCTGGCTATCGGCCTCATTTCCGCCTCCTATCAGGCCGAAGTTTATCGCGCGGCGCGTCTGGCGCTGACGCCGGGTGAGGTCGAGGCGGCGCTGGCCATCGGCATGCCGCGCTGGCGCATTTTCCAGCGGATTATGCTGCCGCAAATCGTGCGCTACTCGCTGCCGGGGCTGTCCAACGTGTGGCAAATGAGCCTGAAGGACTCGGCGCTGGTTTCGGTTACCGGGATCGTGGAGCTGATGCGCGCCAGCCAGATAGCCGCCGGATCCACCCGGGAATACTTCCTGTTCTACCTGATTGGCGGCGGTTGCTACCTGCTCCTGACGTTACTCTCTAACCGGGCATTTATTCGGGCGGAAATTCGTCTCAATCGGGCCTGGTCCCGCCGCGCGGCGGCTCAGGTCTAAGGAGAATCTATGTTTATCGACTTCGCCTTCCTCAGCGACACGTTTTTAAAACTCTGCACCGCACTGCCGGTGACGCTGGGGCTGTTTATCAGCTCGTTTATCTGCGGCGGGGTACTGGCGCTGGGCGTGCTGGCGCTGCGGATGAGCCGCTGGCCGCTGCTGAGCGGTTTTGCGAAAGGCTACATTCTGATCTTTCGCGGCTCTCCGCTGCTGATTCAGCTGTTTCTGATCTACTACGGGCTGGGGCAGTTCGGCGTTATCCGCCACAGCTTTTTATGGCCGCTGCTGCGGGAGCCGTTCATCTGCGCGGTGCTGGCGCTGGCGCTGTGCACTGCGGCCTATACGGCCGAAATCCTGCGCGGGGCGCTGCTGGCGGTTCCCATCGGCCAGATTGAGGCCGGCCAGGCCTGCGGAATGTCGCGCTTCCTGCTGCTGCGCAGGATTGTCGCCCCGGTGATGCTGCGCTACGCGCTGCCGGCCTACTCCACCGAAGCGATTCTGTTGGTGAAATCGACGGCGCTGGCCAGCCTGGTCACGGTATGGGACGTCACCGGCGTGGCGCAGCAGATTATCCAACGAACCTACCGGACGATGGAGGTCTTTCTCTGCGCCGCAGCGATCTACCTGCTACTTAACTTTATTATCGTGCAGCTTTATGCCCTGCTGGAGCGTCGCCTGACGCCGCACACCCGGCAAAACCCTGCCACAGTTTCACTCAATACCGCCGCGAAAGGAGAGTAGTATGCACGATTCCCGTCCCGTGACGCTGTCAGTCAGCGACATCCACAAATCCTTTGGTTCGCTCGAGGTGTTAAAGGGGATTTCTATCCAGGCGCAAAAAGGCGATGTGATTTCGATCCTTGGCGCCAGCGGTTCAGGAAAAAGCACGCTCCTGCGCTGCATTAACCTGCTGGAAACGCCGGATGCGGGCGTGGTCAGCGTCGGCGGTGAAACCATCGAGATGAAGCATCATGCCCGCGGCCACCGTCTGGCGGCCAACCCGAAGCAGATTGAGCGCCTCCGCTCGCGGCTGGGGATGGTTTTTCAAAGCTTCAACCTGTGGTCGCATATGACGGTACTGCAAAATGTTATCGAAGGCCCACACTACGTTTTAAAACGCAGTAAGCAGGAGTGTATTGAACAGGCGGAGCAGCTGCTCGATCGCGTTGGCATGCTGAACCGCAAGGACTTCTACCCGGCGCAGCTCTCCGGCGGGCAGCAGCAGCGGGTGGCCATCGCCCGTGCGCTGGCAATGGATCCGGAAGTGATGCTTTTCGATGAGCCGACCTCGGCGCTGGACCCGGAGCTGGTCGGTGAGGTGTTGAAAGTGATGCGCAGCCTGGCAGAAGAGGGGCGCACCATGCTGGTGGTGACCCATGAGCTAGGATTTGCCCGCCACGTCTCCAACCGCGTGGTGTTTATGCATCAGGGGACGATCGACTGCGACGGCCCGCCGGACGCGCTCTTTGGTTCACACGCATCGCCGCGTTTTCAGCAGTTTATTTCCAGCCACCATCAGCCGGGGCAGCCAGTATGAGCGAACGCGTGCTGTGGGGGGACGCCCCGTTATGCTGGCAGGACGTCGTGCGGGTAGCGCGAGAAAAAGCCGCGCTGGCGCTGAGCGACAGCGCCTGGCAGCGCATTGCCCAGGGCCGGTCGATTGTTCAGCACATTATTGACTCCGGGCAGATAGCCTACGGCATTAATACCGGCCTGGGGGCGCTGTGCAATATCACGCTGCCCGAAGAGCAGCTCGGGCAGCTATCGCGCAACACCCTGCTCAGCCACGCCTGCGGCGTTGGCCCGCTGCTGGATGAAGCGCACACGCGCGCCATTATGTGCGCGGCGATCGCCAACTACAGCCACGGGAAGTCGGGGATTTCCTGCGCCATCGTTGAGCAGCTGCTCGCCTTCCTGAATCTGCAGATTACGCCGCAGGTCCCGTCGCAAGGGTCGGTGGGCTACCTGACCCATATGGCACATATCGGCCTGGCGCTGATGGGGATCGGCGACGTGAGCTGGCAGGGGCAGGTCGTTCCCGCCGAGCAGGTTCTGGCGCAGGCCGGGCTCGAGCCCATTGCGCCGGGAGCAAAAGAGGGGCTAAGCCTGGTCAACGGTACGCCCTGTATGACCGGCATGGCCTGCCTGGCGCTGGATGATGCCGCCCGGCTGCTGGACTGGGCCGATGTGACCGGTGCCATGAGTTTTGAAGCCCTGTGCGGGCAGGCGGTGGCCTTTGACGCCGAGATCCTCGCGCTGAAGGCCAGCCCGGGAATGCAGCACTGCGGCCTTCGCTTACGGCAGATGCTGACGGACAGCCCGCTGCTGGCGGCCAGCCAGGGAGTGCGTACCCAGGACGCTCTGAGTCTGCGCTCTATGCCTCAGGTCCACGGCGCCTGTCGCGATCAGTTCGCGCACGCGGCGGGGCAGGTCGACGTTGAGCTGAACGCCTGCACGGATAACCCGCTGATTCTCGGGACGCTGGATCGCTGGCGAGTGGTCTCCCAGGCGCATCCGCACGGCGAGTCGGTGGCTATGGCCTGCGATTTGCTGGCGATTGCGATGGCCGAGCTCGGCGCCATTGCCGAGCGGCGTCTGGATCGGCTGGTTAACCCGCTCGTCAGCGGCCTGCCGGCGTTTTTGGTGGCAAAGCCGGGGGTGAATTCCGGGATGATGATTGCGCAGTACGTCGCGGCCTCGCTGTGCGCGGAAAACAAGCAGCTGGCGCAGCCCGCGGTGCTCGATAACTTTGTCACCTCGGGTCTGCAGGAGGATCACCTGAGCCTGGGGACCGGCTCGGCGCTGAAGCTTCAGCGTCTGCTGAGCAACCTGTATCAAATTCTGGCGATCGAGTATTTACTCGCCGCTCAGGCGCTGGAGTTCCATCCCATCGACATGCTGGCGCGGGGCACCCGCCACGGCCTGGCGCTGCTGCGGCAAAGCGTGGCGACGTGGGAAGACGATCGCTGGCTTGCCCCAGAAATCGCTAAAGCGGTCGCGACGATTAAAAAACAGCCGGCGAACTGGCTGGCATAGCGGACCGTCGGTGAAAAACGCGACGCAACAAGAACACCGATTATAGCGAGGAAACTATGTCTTCTTTTTCTTCAACAGATGGGCAGTCAAAAGGCAGTGAGCAGCGCATAACGGAAACGCGCTCGATCGATTTTATTCCCGAAGGCGAGAGACATGGACATCCTTTCAGCCAGTTTACGCTGTGGTTTGGCGGCAATCTGCAGATTACCGCTATCGTCACCGGCGCGCTGGCCGTGGTGCTGGGCGGTGATGTGGTGTGGTCGCTGATTGGTCTGCTGCTGGGGCAGGTGCTTGGGGCCGCGGTGATGTCGCTGCATGCCCTGCAGGGCCCGCGCCTGGGGCTGCCGCAGATGATCATCAGCCGCGCGCAGTTTGGCGTTTTTGGCGCGGTGGTGCCGCTGGTGCTGGTCTGCATTATGTACGTTGGTTTTTCCGCTAGCGGCACCGTCCTTGCCGGGCAGGCGATGGCAAGGCTGCTGTCGGTCTCAAACGTCACCGGCATGCTGCTGTTCAGCGCGATTATCATCGTCATTGCCGTGCTGGGCTATCGGGTTATCCATAAGCTGGGCAAAGTGGCGAGCATCGTCGGCGTGCTGGCGTTTGCCTATCTGTTCATTACGCTGCTGCTCTCCGCAGACCTGACGGCCATCGCGCAGAATAGCCATTTCTCCCTGCCGATGTTCCTGCTGGCCGTGTCGCTCTCCTCGTCGTGGCAGATAGCCTTCTGTCCCTACGTTTCCGACTACTCGCGCTATTTGCCGAGCAACGTGTCTGGCGCGAAAACCTTTTTCTGCGTCTTTAGCGGGACGGTGCTTGGCACCCAGGCGTCAATGACCCTGGGCGTGCTGACGGCGGCCATTGCTGGCAGCGCTTTCCCCGGACATGAAGTGAGCTTTATCGTGGGATTAGGTAAAAGCCAGGTGATGGCGATGGTTATCTACTTTGCGATCTGCTTCGGCAAAATCACCTTCACGACGCTCAATGCCTACGGCAGCTTTATGTCGCTGAGCACCATCGTTTCCGGCTTTCGCCGCCAGACGTCGCTATCGCAGCGATCGCGCCTCATCTTCGTGGTTCTGATGGTGTCCATATCGTGCATTATCGCCCTGCTGAGCGAGCCGGCGTTTCTGAAGAACTTCACCCATTTCCTGCTGTTCCTGCTGGCGTTCTTCGTTCCGTGGAGCGCCATTAGCCTCACCGATTACTATCTTATCTCTGCCGGCGCCGTGGATATTCCCGCGCTGTCTGATCCGAAAAAACGCTACGGCTACTGGAATATTTACGCCATAACCATCTACGTGGTGGGGGTGCTTATCCAGCTGCCGTTTATCGAGAACCCGCTGTTCCACGGCTCTTTGACGTGGATATTCGCCGGTAACGACGTGTCGTGGATTATCGGCTGGTTCGCCACCGGGCTGCTGTACTACTCGCTGCGTCGCTTTGACCGGCGGGTGCTGCCGGCGCAAACCATACTTCCGGGCTGAGAACGCGCCTGCGGGCACCGCTAAGTAACAGGCCCGGGTAAGGCGCCAGCCTTACCCGGGTGATTGAAGGGCTATTTACCGTCTTTGCGCCACGCGTCGGCGGTCAGCGCTTCGCCAAAGTGGCCGGCGATCAGCCGCTTGGTCAGATCGTGCAGCGGCGAAGCCAGCACGTCAGCGGTGCTGCCGCGCTCCACCACTTCCCCCTGATGCATCACCAGAACCTGATCGCTAATATGCTTCATCATGCCTAAATGCTGGGTAACGTAGATATATGAAATACCTTGTTTATCCTGCAGCTCCAGCATCAGGTTGATCAGCTGTGAACGCATCGACATATCCAGCGACGCCAGCGCCTCATCGCAGACAATGACCTTAGGCCGCAGGATCAGCGCGCGCGCAAGGCCCAGACGCTGCTTTTGCCCCGGCGCCAGCATATGCGGGTAGTAGCTGACGTGGTCCGGCAGCAGGCCGACCATTCGCAGCGTCTCAATAATCTGCTTCTGCCGCGCCTCCGGCTCAAGCTCGGTGTTCAGACGCAGCGGGAAGTCGAGGATCTGCGAAATGCGCTGGCGCGGGTTCAGTGAGGTTGACGGATCCTGGAAAATCATGCGGATACGCTGGCTGCGGAACGAGTAGTCGCCGAATTCCAGCGGACGGTCGTCAATCAGCAGCTCGCCGGCGCTGGGTTCAATCATGCCGGCCAGCATTTTTGCCAGCGTGGATTTCCCCGAGCCGTTCTCGCCGATGATCGCCAGAGTCTGGCGCTCGCGCAGCGTAAAGCTCAGCGGCTTGACCGCTTCCACCGTCTGACGACGAAACCAGCCGGTACGATAGCGAAAGGTCTTACTCAGATTGCGGACTTCGAGCAACGTTTCGACCATTTCACTCTTTCTCCATGTTCAGCGGGAAATGACAGGCGTACAGATGCGCCCGCGCGCCGGTCAGCCGCGGGGCTTCGATGCATTTACGCTGGGCGTAAGGGCAGCGCGGCCCGAGCCGGCAGCCGATCGGCAGCTGCTCCAGCAGCGGAATGGCCCCGGGCATGGTATTCAGTCGGCTTTTGTGCGGCAGCGCGCTGCCAAAATCGGGGATCGCGCGGATTAACGCCTGGGTGTAGGGGTGATGGGGCGTGGTGACCAGCTCTTCGCTCGGCGCTGATTCCACGGTCTGTCCGCAGTACATGACGTTGATTCTGTTCGCCCATTTGCTCAGCATCTGCAGGTCGTGGCTGATCAGCAAAATAGTGGTGCTGTTGTTCTGATTCAGCCGCGTCAGCAGGCGGATAATTTGCGCCTGGGTGGTGGGTTCCATCGCGTTAGTCGGCTCATCGGCGATCAGCAGACGCGGTTGGTTGGCAAGGGCGATGGCGATCATCACCTTCTGACACTCCCCGTCGGTTAACTCGTAGGGGAAACTGCGCATCGTGTCTTTATGATCCTTGATACCCACGCGGTGCAGGAGCTCTATCGCCCGACGTTTACGCCAGCCGAGACGCTGCCACCAGCGGCCCTTAAAGGTCCAGCCGGGAATGTTCTGCATCAGCTGCTGGCCGATCCGTTCGGAAGGGTCGAGACAGGACTGCGGCTCCTGGAAAATCATCGACACGTTGTGGCCAATCAGCTTGCGGCGTTCGCGGCTGGAGAGCCGCAGCAGGTCGATATCGTCGAAGCGCATGCGGTCGGCGGTGACCCGCCAGTTGTCTTTGGTTACGCCGCATATCGCTTTGGCAATCAGGCTCTTACCGGAACCTGATTCGCCGACCAGCCCGCGAATTTCGCCCTCGTTCAGGGTCAGGCTGACGCGATCGACGGCTTTGACCCAGCCTTCGTTGGTTTTGAATTCGATGGTTAAATTGCGAATATCGAGTAACGGCATTATTCCACCCCGGCGATAATTGCGCGGCGGATGCCGTCGCCCAGCAGGTTAACCAGCAGGACGCTAATCATAATGGCGGCGCCCGGCAGCATCACCGTCCACGGAGCCACGTAAATCAGCTCCAGCGCGTCGCCGAGCATCGCCCCCCACTCCGGAGAGGGAAGCTGCGCGCCGAGGTCGAGGAAGCCCAGCGCGGCAATATCGAGGATCGCCATCGACAGCGCGCGGGTAATCTCGGTCACCAGCCCGGAAGTGATATTGGGCAGGACCGCGAACCAGAGAATATTCAGCGTTGAGGCGCCGTCGAGCCGGGCGGCAATAACGTACTCTTTTTCCAGCTCATCGTGCACCATGCTATAGACCGAACGCACGATGCGCGGCAGCAGCGCCAGCCAGACGGCGAACATGGCGTGACTCAGGTGCGGTCCGGCAAAGGCGACGACGATAATCGCCAGCAGCAGCGACGGAATCGACAGCAGGGTATCGAGGACGTGGTTCAGCATTGCCGACAGCAGGCCGTGGGTCGAACCAGCAATCACGCCGAGCACCAGGCCAAACAGCGAGGCGCCGAAGGTGACGACGAACGCGCCGCCGACGGTGGGCGCCGCGCCGCTCAGCAGACGGCTCAGGACGTCGCGGCCGAGATCGTCGGTGCCGAGGAAGAACGAAACCTCGCCGTAGCGCGACCATGAGGGCGGCAGCAGCTGGTAGCCAAGGAACTGCTGATCGATGCCGTAAGGGGCAAACCAGCCGCCAAAAACGCACAGCAGCAGCAGCCCGGCGCAGCCGTACAGGCCGATCATGGCGCTGGTGTCGCCGTAGAATTTGCGCCACACGGTGCGCAGCGCTCCCGGGGGGCGCTTCTCCAGGTACACGCTATCGTAAGGCATACCATTCCTTATGTTTCAGAGGGTTAGCCATGGCTCCCAGAATATCAGATAGCACGTTCACGGTAATGACCAGCGCGCCGATGACCATCACGCCCGCCGAGATGGCGGCGTAATCCTGCTGACGAATCGCGTTGATCAGCCAGCGGCCCAGCCCCGGCCAGCTGAAGACCATTTCGGTGATCATCGCCAGCGTCAGCATGGTGGCAAACTGCAGCCCCAGGCGCGGAATAACCGGCGGCAGGGCGTTATGCAGCACGTGACGGTGCAGGATCGTCCGCCGCGACACGCCGCGGGTGGCGGCGGCCTTCACGTAGTTGGTGTCGTACACTTCGCTGGTGCTGATGCGCATCAGGCGAATCACTTCGGTGGTTGGCGCCACGGCAAGGGTCAGAACCGGCAGCACCATATGGCGTGCGGCGCTGACGATCATTTCATGACGCCACGGCGAATCGGACAGCCAGGCGTCGATCAGCGCAAACCCGGTCACCGTTTTGACCTCGTAGAGCAGATCGAAACGCCCGGAGACCGGGAACCAGCCCAGCGTCAGGGAGAAGAACAGCGTCAGCAGCAGCGCCAGCCAGAAAACGGGAATCGAAAAGCCGAGCAGCGCCAGGGCGCTAATCAGGGTGTCGGGCCACTTGTTACGCATAATGCCGGCCAGCATACCGACGGGAATCCCCACCAGCAGGGCAAAGCCAAAGGCGAGAATGCACAGCTCCATGGTGGCCGGGAAGACCTCTTTTAGCTGCTGTGAAATCAGCTGGCCGTTGATGCTGGAGACCCCGAAATCCCAGTGCAGCAGCCCGGTGAACCAGAACTGCCAGGCGTTCCACAGCGACGCGCCCTGTAGCGGAGCGTGCGGCGTAAAGTAGCTCAGGCTGAAGCCGACGAAGGTCAGAAAAAAGAGCGTGACCAGCAGTAACAGCAGGCGTCGCAGGGTAAAAATGATCATGGTTTTTTCACCTCATCTTTTTTGACGTCGTCTTTTTTCACATCGTCTTTTTTCTCCCGCGAAACGCCGGCAAAGGAGGCGTTACCGAACGGGCTCAGGATCAAACCTTTCATATCATAGCGGTAGGCCTGTAAACGCAGCGACGAGGCGAGCGGCAGCACCGGCAGCTCGCGGGCGAGAATATGCTGCGCCTCTTTATAGGCCTCAATGCGCGAAGCCAGCTGCTGCGAGGTTAACGCCTTTTGCAGCACCTCATCGAACTCGCGGTTGCACCAGTGGGCGAAGTTGGTCTGCGAGGCAATCGCCGCGCAGCTCAGCAGCGGGCGGAAAAAGCTGTCCGGGTCATTACTGTCCGTGGCCCAGCCGGAAAGGGTCAGGTCGTGGTTCATATCCATCAGCCTCGCCTCCTGAAAACGACCCTCAACCGGAACAATGATCACCTTTACGCCAATCTGCGCCATATCGGCCTGAATCAGCTCGGCGGTTTTTAGCGGACTGGGGTTCCAGGCCTGCGAGCTGGTGGGCACCCACAGCCGAAGCGTGAGGTTTTCCAGCCCCAGCGCTTTGAGCTGGGCGCGGGCGGCGCTCGGATTGTACTCGGTTATCTTCGCTTCGTTATCGTAGGCCCAGGAGGCGCGGGGCAGCATCGAGGCGGCGGTTTCCGCGGTGCCATAATAGATAGACTGCATCAGACGCTGGTTATTGATTGCCAGCGCCAGGGCGTGGCGAACCTGCGGATTATCCAGCGGCGGCTTGGCGGTATTGAACGCCAGCCAGGCAATATTCATCCCAGGACGCAGGGTCAAGCGCAGGCGCGGGTCGTCGCGCAAAATAGTCAGCTGGCTGGCGGCGGGCCAGGCCAGCACGTCGCACTCGCCGGTCAGCAGCTTCGACAGGCGGCCGGTGCCGCCGGAGCCCAGATCGACCACCACCTGCGGCATCAGCGGTTTGCCGCGCCAGTAGCCGGGGTGACGCTGCAGGCGAACGTACTGGCCCGAGCGATACTCTTCCAGCTGGAACGGGCCGGTGCCCACCGGCTGGCGGTCGAGCTGCTCCTGACGATCGCTTTTGGTTAACTGGGCGGCATACTCTGCGGACATAACGGATGCGTAGTGGGTCGCCAGGTGCCAGAGGAACGAGGCGTCCGGGCGCTTCAGGCGGAATTCGACGGTCTGGTTATCGAGCTTGCGCAAGCTCTCCACGCTGTCGGCGAACTGCAGGCTGTCGAAATAGGGGAAGCTGCTGCCGTTAACGTTGTGCCACGGGTGGTCGCGATTAAAGATACGGCTAAAGGTGAAAATGACGTCATCGGCATTAAAGGCGCGACTGGGCTTAAACCACGACGTCGTCTGGAAAGGCACGTGGCTGCGCAGATGGAAGCGGTAGGTGGCGCCATTGTCCAGCACCTCCCAGCTTTCGGCCAGCTCGGGCACCAGACGGTAGGTATAAGGGTCAACGTCGAGCAGACGATCGTAGAGCTGGGCGGCCAGGGTATCGACAATCAGGCCGCTGCTGACTTTCTGCGGGTTAAAGGTATTAACCTGGCCGCTAACGCAGTAGACAAAGCCGCTATCGCGAATATCGGCGTGAGCAGGTAGCGCGGGGGCGGCAACGGCCTGCCCGCACAGCATCGATACGGCTGCCAGTAGAGAGCATAGTTTCAGGCGCATAGTGGTTTTATGATTCCAGAGCAACGCTCTGTCTTATTAATATTCAATGACATTTCTCATCCCCTTTATCGTCCTGAGACGTCGTTAGCCGCGGTGCCTGGCGGTGAACCGCTCAACGCTCTGGCCCGATCCTGACCGCGCCGGGTTTCACCTTGAGTATATCCCGTAAACCACCCAGGCATTCTCATTCCGGGGCAGGACGACGATAAAAAAGGGTTCCGCATCAGCAGCAAAGCGCCCGGCAGGCGGAGGTGCGCCTGGCCAGGTAAGGCGTTCGGATTCATCTTTCGCTCTGTTGCGGGCCAGCTACGGGTCAAAAGGCAGAGGGCTGGCGTATTTTTGGACACATTCAGATTCTTTTAAATTTTCATGCACGGCACGGCGGGTCATCCGCTCTGGTTGCGCCAGCGGCAAATGCCGCAAAATATAAGGCGCTTGAGTTTGGGTGCGCCGGGCGCAGCCTTGTCTGGTGAGACATGGTATCTTTTTCTGGCTAACTTCTCCAGTTAGCAACGACTTAGGGCTTTGATCACCGGCCGCCGGCGGGATGTTATGGCAGCGGATCGCTGGCTGCCGGACTGCTGGTGGCTAAGAGATATTTCTTCAGCTCGCCGGCGCTCATGGGTTTGGCGTAATACCATCCCTGAACGTTGGCCTGCGGTATTCGCTGTTCAAGAAAACGTTTCTGATGCGCTTTCTCTACGCCCTCAAAGATAACCTGACTGTGCATATTGCTCAGCAGCGTGATGATGTTATTGAGCAGGGCGGAATTAATTGAGTCCGTACCAATTGACTCCGTAATGGTGCGGTCGACTTTTATTTTATCCACCGCCAGTTTTGATAACCAGTCGAGGTTGGAATAACCGGTACCAAAGTCGTCAAGCGCAATCTGATAGCCTGCCGCGCGGAAGCGGGCTATTTTCTCACCGAGGCTGGCAAGGTTTGCCGTCTGCCTCTCGGTTAACTCGAGGGCGATCAGCCGCGGCGGAATATTAAACTTGTTGCTGACGGTATCGAGATGGTCTTTAAAGGCTTTAGAGAACAGGTCGGAGGAATTGACGTTAATACTCAGGTATATTTTGTGGTTATTTATAACGTCATGTAGCTCATTAATTGATTTTTTGACAACGTAGTGGCTGATTTGGTTAATCACCCCGCGCTTCTCCGCCAGGGGAATAAAGACGTCCGGGGGAATAATGCCCAGCTCATTATCTTTCCAGCGTATTAGCGCTTCAACGCCCACCGTTTCTCCGCGATCCAGCGAGACGATCGGCTGATAGACGATGCTGAACCGATCGTTACGCAGCGCGTACTGGAGTCGGGTGAGAATCGAGCTTTTTTTGCGAATGTAGAGGTTGATGCTGATCGAGAGCAGGACGCCAATCAGCGTCGAGAGCATGAGCGCGGCGGCCTTTATTGCCCACGGAATATCTTTAATACCCTGTGGAGACATGCCGGAGACCACGCAAAGATCGTACTCCTTGCTGCAGGCTCTGGATAAGGCGTATTTTTTATAACGCTCGCCGCCGTGCTCGGTGTGATACACCGCAGCGGTCTCGTTGCCGATAAAAAAGATATGCTGGCTGTGATCGTAGTTACCCACGATGGCGCTGACGCTTTTGTTTTCCGGGTCAGAGGTGAAGCGATTGAAGAGGAACGGAGAAACGGTGATGGCGAGGTTGCCTTTGGCATAAATGCTGGCTTTGAATTCCTGATTTATCGCTTTATCGAGATACCACGTTCCGCCGCGATAGATAATATCGGCAGGCGTGTGGGTAATATTTTCTGGCGGCGAGAAGGTTCCCCACAGCGCCGAACAGCGCATGCTTTTGCCGTCGATATAGGCAATATCTTTCAGCAGCGATTTAGACCATAAAAGCGCCCGGATGCTGCTGAGATAATCGGCTGAGCAGGGCCGGCTTGGCGATATTCGAACCGCATCCGCATAAATCTCATCGATTTGTTTTATGACTAAAATGGTTCTGGTTAATAGGGTTTTAGAATATTGTTCGGTTTTATTTTTATCAAAAGTATAAAGCGCCATTTTTGCGCAGAGATAGCCAATAAATAAACAAGAGACAATGCACATAATGGCGATCTTTTTTTCTTTTATGTTCATTTTTCCACCGTGCGATGTTGTGCCAGGTTCCCTGAAATATGCGGCAGACGCTATGAGTATAATTGCCAATGGCGGTGAAAGGCACCTCCCTTTTTATCAGGGGCGAACGGCGGGTGGCCGCGGTGCTGCGCTGTCGAGTTGTATGAAGAGCCGGTGACCAACGAGCTCCTGCCCCAGATAAGGCTGGCGAGCAGGGAAGGCGCGAAGTTATGAAAGCGTGGTGTGATACTCAATCGGTGCGGATCGCATATCCACTGTCAATCCGCACGGCGTCGCGTATATAAGGCTACGGCGATATTAGAAAAGTGATTGCGGCATATGGGCGATGGCAAACTTCAGCACCTTTTCACCATCGAAAGATGCATAAGGTAAGCTCTCGATAACGGCAATCTCCTGATGATGGTTCAGCGCGTGGGTGAATTCATTTATTTTATATTGAATGTGAGGCGCGACCAGCACGCAGTCATACGCGGGGGCCACGCTCGGGTAGTTCTCAATACCCACGGCGCTAATTAACAGATCCAGATCCTGCGCATCGGCTATTTTTTGCATTCTTTTCGCTAAAATACCGGCGGTTTCACCAAACAAGCAACATATCAGTAACTTTTTCACGGTTTAACCCTCTATGAAGTCCCGTGTTTACCTTATTACGCTGTTAGCGGTGAAAATGCGTTAGCCATCAATTTTTTGGCTAACGCTTGTTCTCTTTTGTGGATCCCGCAGGCTGCGCCGCACGGAGGCTAAAAATGGCGCAGGGTGGCTCATTCAGGAAGCGACTTTCTTACGTGAAACCACGAAACGATCGTCGTTACGGGTGAGTTTGGTTCCGTTGGTGCAATATTCCATAGCAAAGTTAAAAAACGCATCAGAGTCGAGCTCAAAATCAAGCTCGATCTTAATGGGTTCACCGGACTTCAGGAGCGCTTCTGCTTGTTCTAAACTGCTGGCTTTAATGATTCCCACAACTGCACCTCGTCTTAGCTTTGGTGGCGTCCGAGCCCTGTTATACACCCTTAAGCTTACAAACATACGACAATCGCCTTTTTTATTTGTCTTTTTTTTAGGCGATTTTTGCCGGCAGGCGCGAGGTCAGAAGGGGTAAAAAGAGTGGGGTTAGTCCAGCGGCAGCAGCCGATTATAGCGTCCGATATAGTCTTTAGGGGTGATTTCTAACTCGGCGCCGTCGTGATGAACGGCGACAAAAGTGCGCAGCACCAGTCCGCTTCTTTTCTCGTTAATTTCCCAGCCCTGCTGGAGATAGGCGTCGCGGGTTGAGCGAATACACAGATCGGAAAATATCATCATCACGGAGAGCGCCGGCGAGCGATGGCTTTTCATCGTATGGGTTAAGCTGACATGCGCCGCATAGCGACTAAGAGTATGAATGTTAACCGGAATCATGTGCGTTTTCAGTCCATTGAAAGATGATAGCGCAGATGATAATTCACATTCGCACATCTTACCAGTTACAAATCTTTAACCGCACCGGGCAGGCCTGCGGGAATGCGCGCTCCGGCGGCCGGGAGAGGCCTCGGAGCGCGGTAAAGCGGGAAGGCGACGGCAGCTCGCCCGCGCTTATCGTGACGTTGTCACGCCTCGGTAGTCCATATTATTCAAGTCGTCGAGCAGCGTTGGGCCCTGCGGCAGCCAGTCGAGCTGCTGGCGGGTCAGGGCGGATGTGGCGCGTAAATCCATATTGGCAAAGGCGGCAAACCAGCCGAAATGCGCCACAGATTGTTCGGCGCTTAACGATTTAAGCGGAATGCCGAGCTTTTCTGCCACCACGTTGGCAATCAGCCTTGAGGGCACCGCTTCCTCGTCAACGGCATGATAGCGCCGACCTTTCTCACCTCGTTCCAGCACCCGCAGATACAGCCGGGCCACATCGTTGATATGCCCGGCCGACCAGCAGTTATTGCCCTCGCCGACGATCGCCGCGACCCCTTTTTCGGCGGCCTGCTGAATATAGTACGTCAGCAGCCCCTGGCGGACGGTGTCATGAACCTGAGGTAGGCGCACCACCCGCACGTCCACGCCGGCGTCCAGCAGCTGGTTGCCGGCGAGTTCTGAGGCCACGCGCGGGTTTGGGTGGGCGGGATTGAAGTTTAACTCGCTCGCCGGCTCTCCGTCGTCGGCGTCGCCCATGGCGGTGCCTGAAGTGATAATCAGGGGGCAATGCCGGCCCGCCAGCGCGTTACCGATGGCGAGAATGACCCGATGGTCTTTTTCGCAATTGGCGACAAAGCGGCTGAAATCATGATCGAAGGCGGTGTGGATCACCGCATCGGCAGCGCTAACCGCCGCCAGCAGCGTTTCGGGACTGTCCAGCGTGCCGGGCTGCACTTCAGCGCCGGCGGCCGTCAGGGCAGCGGCGCTGGCGTCAGAGCGCGCGAGGCCGATGACCTGATGTCCGGCGGCCTGCAGTTCCGTGAGAATACGCGAGCCGATAAAACCGGTCGCGCCGGTGAGAAAAATGCGCATGATCTACCTCCAGAATGAGTATCCAGGCTATGGTAGTCTTAACGCGATACTATAAAAGTAGAGACATTATCAGGGTATAAAAACTAACAGGCTAACGATGACCGACTCCTCAACCCATGCACTTGGTGAATTTTTGCGGGCGCGACGGTTACGCCTCGATCCGACCGCGTTTGGCTTTCAGGCCGGCCGACGGCGCACGCCCGGGCTGCGGCGGGAAGAGGTCGCCCAGCTCGCCAGTATCAGCCCGACCTGGTACACCTGGCTGGAGCAGGGGCGCGGAGGCGCGCCCTCCCGGGAGGTCCTTAGCCGCATTGCCGGCGGGCTAAGGCTGACGACGCCGGAGCGCGACCATCTGTTTATCCTGGCGTTCGGGCATTTGCCGGAGTCCCGACTCATCGTCAGCGACGATATCACTCCGCGCCTGCAGCGCGTGCTTGATGTCCTCCAGGTGCCGGCGATTATCAAAACGGCGACCTGGGATGTTATTGCGTGGAACCACGCTGCGGCCTGCATTCTGACCGACTACGGGCAGCTGCCGCTGGCCGAGCGTAACATTCTGCGCCGGCTGTTTACCAACCCCCAGGCCCGCGGCGCACTGGAGGAGTGGCATGCCGTTGCCCGGCTTATCGTCAGCGCCTTTCGCGCCGACGTCGCGCGGGTGGGCGCTTCTCCAGACACCGATCGGCTGATTGCCGAACTTTCCCGCCAAAGCCCGGAGTTTGACGCCTACTGGCGGAGTAACGATGTCGCCGGGCACGGGGAAGGGTTTAAGCGCATGCGCCACCCGCAGATAGGGATGATTGAGCTGGAATTCTCGACCTTTAGCGTCGAGGGGCGCGCGGATCTGAACATGATGGTGTTCAATCCGGCCAGCGAAGAGAGTCGGATTAAAATCGCCGCCCGGATCAGGGAACAGAAGCCGCAGGTGGAAACCCGATAGGCTCTTCATTCAGCGGCGAGAATTCATACAGCACCAGCGCGTTGCTTTGCAGAGAATCAACGCGATGCCAGCCAGACTGCGGGCTCTCCTCGGCGACGCTCAGCGCCGGGCGCGCCTGGTGCATCAGCCAGCCGTAGTCTTCGTCATCCGGCCCGCTGCGGCTGCGAAACGCTTCAAACAGCGGAAACAGCGCCCCGTGATGCTGGTCGAAAAGATGTTGTTTAATCCGCCAGCGCCCGGTCAGGCCAAGCAGCTGAATGCTGTAGGGCTGGCTGAAGCGCTGGGTAAAGGTCTCTTCGCTGGAGAGCCAGGGGTTGAACACGACCGTATTGCGCAGCAGCAGCTGATAGTGCCCGTTGTGGCGCAGCAGCAGCAGGTTTTTATCCGCCATCAGCACTTCGCCGCGCAGGCGCCGCCACAGCCACAGAACCCAGTACACCGGACGCGGCAGACCGTGAAGGTAGTGCAGGGCCAGGCTGGAGGTATCCAGCCTGCCGTTGGCGCGCGCCTCTCCCTGCAGGCCTGAATTGAGCCAGAATCCCGCCAGCCATACCCGATCGGCCAGCCCCAGCAGATTATCCATCAGCAGCGCGCCGCGAAAGAAGCGGCCGTTGGTGTCGCGGGTGTTGCCGGTTAGCGTATTCCACGACAGCAGCCACAGGGGAAGCGCGAGCTGGTGCTGGCGCAGGGCGGCCTGGATCTGCCGCAGCTTGTGCACCGGATAGCTCTCGCTGGAGGCCAGCCTGCTGCTATCCAGCTGCGCCAGATCCAGCAGCTCGTTGGCGTCGGCCTGGCAGGCGAGAAAATCGGCTTCGGCGAGGATCGGCGAAGCAAGAAAAGGATCGTCGCTCATCGCCTCTTCGCTAAAGCGGTGCCAGACGCCCAGCTGCGGCTGCGACAGTAAAGCCTGCAGCGTTTCACGCTGCTGACGCCAGGCGTGCAGGCGCGCCTCTTCGCTGGCCTGGGGCGACCAGTGCCAGACAAAGCGCCAGCTGGCGAGCGTGGCGGGGGAGAAATGGTTAGCGGCGAGGCGTAAGAAGCGCTGGAGCAGGTCGCAGCGGGTGGTCAGTCCGGTATGCAAAATCACTCCCCAGCCCATTTTTGCCAGCCAGCTGAAAATTCGCTGCAGATTATACCAGCAGGCGTAGCCCGCCATCTGCGGGTCGTCCCAGCCGGTGCCGAACAGCCGGCTGCTGAGAAAAGGGTCGTTAATATCGATGGCGTAAATCGGCAGGCTGCCGTGCAGCTGCTCGAGCTCGCGGCGCACGTCTTCGCGCAGTAAATCGTCGAGTTCGCGAACGGTGACGACCATCCGGGTATGGCGCAGCGGCGCCGTGCGTTCGGGAAACTGGCGGAGATCAATCTGGCGCGTCTGCTGGGGATTGAGCAGCAGCGGCGGGCTGTCCCAGCCTTTTATCTCCGGCTCGTTTAGCCGGGCGTAGAGCCGCTCGACGGCCACCGGCTGCCAGTCGTCGCCGGCTCCGGCGCGCGGGCGGGCTGCATCCGCCGTCGGCTGCGGGCGCTGCTGGCGATACTGTCGCGGCGTCAGGCCGTGCTGGCGTTTAAACAGATCGCTCATCATGCGGGTGCTGGCAAAACCGTGCTCCTGAGCGACCTGCTGCACCGTTTTACGGGTGCCGATAAGCTGCTCGGCGGCTTTGTTCAGGCGCAGCGTGGTGATGTACTGCACAAAGCTCATGCCGACCTCTTTGTGAAACAGACGCGACAGCCAGGCTTCGGAGACAAACTCGGCGGCGGCGACCTCGTGCAGCGATAGCCGTTGCCGGTAGCTGGCCTCTATGCGCGCGACGACCCGGGCAATCCGCCGGCTCCAGTTCTCCGTCCCGCGCCTCGTGCCGGCGGCGATCGGCTGCGTAAAACGGGTGGCCAGCAGCAGGACGATTTCGCTCAGCCAGCGGTTGGCCTCGAGGCGATAGCGGGGCTGGTGGTTCACCAGCTCAATCACCAGCAGCTGGCGCATCAGGCGGCGCAGGCTATCGTCGGCGTCGCGGGTGTCGAGGGAAGTTTGGTAGTCGAAGGTAAAAAAATCACCGTCGAGGCGCGTCAGCCAGCTGCCGGAGAGCGTCAGAACCATCACCGCGTTGGGCTCGCGGCTGCTCAGACGCCAGGGGCGGTTGCGGTTCACTATTTTCAGCCGATCGACATCCAGCAGCTGATGCCCCTCACCGTCATGCAGGCTGACGCTGCCCTGCAGCGTCCACAGCAGCGTCAGCGCGTCGCTCTCCGGCTGGCTGAGCTGACGAATATCGCGAACCGCGACGCTAAAGTCGCCTGAATGATGTTCCACCGTCGCCTCCTGGTAAAGACAAAAAACAGCGTGTTATTTTTTGTCATAACCGATTTATATGAAAAACACTTCTCAATATCCCGTCAATATAAAACAAAAAAAGGCGTATTAAAGCCGGTCCGGCAGCATAAACTCGAAAGTGTCGCGCAAACACCACAACAGGAATAATAAAAATGACACATCCCCTTATTGAAGCACTACAGGTTAATGAAGCGCAGTTTATTGCCCTCCGTCGTCGCTTTCACCAGCAGCCGGAAATTGGTTTTGAAGAGCATAAAACCAGCGATGAGGTCGCCCGGCTGCTTGGCCAGTGGGGCTATGAGGTGCACCGTGGCCTGGCCGGGACCGGCGTGGTCGGGACGCTAAAAGTCGGCAGCGGCGAGCGTCGCCTTGGCCTGCGGGCGGATATGGACGCGCTGCCGATGCAGGAGGCCAGCGGGAAAGCGTGGGCCAGCCAGGTCGACGGCCGCTTTCATGGCTGCGGGCATGACGGGCACACCACCACCTTACTCTACGCCGCCGAGTATCTGGCGCGCACCCGCCGGTTCAACGGCACGCTGCACCTGATTTTCCAGCCGGCGGAGGAGCTGCTGTACGGCGGTCGGGTAATGGTTGAGGACGGGCTGTTCGATAAGTTTCCCTGCGACACCATTTTTGGCCTGCACAACATGCCGGGGCAAACGCTGGGGAAAATCGGCCTGCGCGACGGCGCGATGATGGCCTCTTCTGACACGCTGCATATCGAGGTAAAAGGCGTTGGCGGCCACGGCGCGGTGCCGGAGCATACCGTCGACGCAACGCTGGTGGCCTGCCACATCACGCTGGCGCTGCAGTCCATCGTGTCGCGCAACATCACGCCGTTTGAGCCGGCGGTGGTGACCGTCGGCAGCATTCAGGCCGGGCATGCGCCGAATATTATCAACGACAAAGTGCTGATGAAGCTGACGGTACGCACGCTGAATGAAGAGGTGCGTGAAACCGTGCTGCAGCGGATCCACGATATTGCCGTCGCGCAGGCGGAAAGCTTCAATGCCACCGCCACGCTGACCCACGTCAACGGCAGTCCGGTGCTCAGAAACGATCCTGCCGCCAACGACAGAGTGCGCGCGGTGGCGACGTCGCTGTTCGGCGCCGGGCTGGTCGGGGAGGTGAAGCCGTTTATGGGCAGCGAGGATTTTGCCTTTATGCTCGAGCACAATCCGCACGGCTGCTACTTCACCATCGGCGCCGGGGATGAAGCGGAACGCTGCATGGTGCATAACCCCGGCTACGACTTCAACGACGAGATCCTCCTCAAGGGCGCGGCGCTGTGGTGCGGCCTGACGGAAGACTATCTGCGTTAACCACCTGCGACGGGAGATCCCAATTATGAGTTCCGTATCTTTGAGCGCCACGTCGTTCGTCGGTACCGATCGCCTGCTGGCGGGTATCGTACTCAGCGTGCTGACGTTCTGGCTGTTTGCCCAGTCGGTGATTAACGTCGTGCCGGCGATGAAAAGCAGTCTCGACATTTCCCTCGAAACCCTGACCCTCGCGGTCAGCCTCAGCGCCCTGTTCAGCGGATGTTTCGTAGTAGCCAGCGGCGGGCTGGCGGATAAGTTTGGCCGCATGCGCATGACCCATCTGGGCCTGGGGCTGAGTATTGTCGGCAGCGCGCTGCTGGTGGTGGCCCAGGGCCCGGGGCTGTTTTTGACGGGCCGCGTGCTGCAGGGGCTATCGGCGGCCTGCATCATGCCGGCGACCCTGGCGCTGATCAAAACCTGGTACGAAGGCAAGGCGCGCCAGCGGGCGGTGAGCTTCTGGGTGATTGGATCCTGGGGCGGCAGCGGCCTGTGTTCATTCGTCGGCGGCGCGATTGCCACCGGTCTTGGCTGGCGCTGGATTTTCGTCTTTTCCATCGTCGTGGCGCTGGCGGCTCTGCTGCTGCTCCGCGGTACGCCGGAAAGCCGCAGCCAAAGCGCGGAGCGGCAGAAGCTGGATGTCAGCGGCCTGTTAACGCTGATTGTCTCGCTGGTGCTGCTGAATTTGTTTATCAGCAAAGGGCATAGCTGGGGCTGGAGCAGCGGGCTGTCGCTGTCGCTGCTGGCCGGTTCGCTGCTTTCGGGCGGCTATTTTATCCTCAGCGGACGGCGCAAGGGCGACGCGGCGCTGATCGATTTTGCGCTGTTTCGCAATCGCGCCTACGGGGCGGCGGTGCTGTCGAACTTTATGCTCAACGGCGCTATCGGCACCATGATGATTACCAGCATCTGGCTACAGAAGGGCCACAACATGACCCCGCTGGAGACCGGAATGATGACGCTGGGCTATCTGGTCACCGTGCTGGTCATGATTCGCGTCGGGGAGAAGCTGCTGCAGCGCTACGGCGCGCGGCTGCCGATGATGACCGGCCCCATTTTCACCGCCGTTGGGATCCTGCTTATCTCCTGCACCTTTCTTGATAAATCGCTCTATATCGTGACCGTCTTTTTTAGCAACGTGCTGTTTGGCCTCGGGCTGGGCTGCTACGCGACGCCGTCGACGGACACCGCGGTGGTTAATGCGCCGGAGAACAAAGTCGGGGTGGCCTCCGGTATTTACAAAATGGGCAGCTCGCTGGGCGGCGCCATGGGGATAGCCGTGACGGCGTCACTTTTCGCGCTGTTTCTGCCCCTCGGCATGGCCAGCGCCGCGCAGTACGCGCTGTGGTTCAACGCGGCGCTGTGCCTGGGGTCGACGGCGGTCAGCGCGCTGATGCTGCCGAGAACGGTTCAGAGCTGATGCTTTTTGAGCAGCGCCCGCAGCTGGTGGTAGGTGAGTCCTAGCAGATCCGCCGCCTGCTTCTGATTGTACTTTGCCTGCAGCAGGCTGGACTGCAGCAGGCTTTTTTCCTGCTCCTGCTGAAAAGCGCGCAGATCCAGCGGCAGCGCGGGGCCGTCCGGGGTTTGCTCGACGACGGCTGGCAGAGGCTGCTGCGGCTGAAAGGGATTGATAATAATGTTATCCAGCTCGCTGTCGCTGGTGCCGTGGCGATACACCGAGCGCTCCACCACGTTTTTCAGCTCGCGGATATTGCCCGGCCAGCGGTAGCCCAGCAGCGTTGCGGTCGCCCGCTCGCTAAAGCCGGGGAACAGCGGCAGCCCCAGCTCGCGGCACATCTGAATGGCGAACTGGTTTGCCAGCAGCATAATGTCGCTCTGCCTTTGGCGCAGCGGCGGCAGCTGCACCACGTCGAAGGCCAGGCGGTCGAGGAGATCGGCGCGGAAATGGCCGCTCTCCACCATCTGCGGCAGATCGGCGTTGGTGGCGCACACCAGCCGCACGTTGACCTGCAGCGGCTGGCTGCCGCCCACGCGCTCCAGCTCCCCGTACTCAATTACCCGCAGCAGCTTTTCCTGTACCAGCATCGGGGCGGTTGCCAGCTCATCAAGAAAGAGGGTCCCGCCGTCGGCGCGTTCAAAGCGTCCCGGATGGCGCTTGCTGGCGCCGGTAAAGGCGCCGGCTTCGTGGCCAAATAGCTCGGAATCCAGCAGGTTCTCATTCAGCGCGGCGCAGTTGAGGGAGATAAACGGCCCCTGCCAGCGGGATGAGAGAAAGTGCAGACGGTTAGCGATCAGCTCTTTACCCGTCCCGCGTTCGCCAATCACCAGCACCGGCTTATCCAGCGGCGCCAGCCGTGAGACCTGCTCCAGCACCTCAAGAAAGCTGTTGGCTTCGCCGAGCAGGTTGTCCTTGTATTCCGCCATGATGAAATTCGCCATTTAGTCGTGTGATTCACCAGGTTACTTTAGCAACCCGCTGCGCATATAACAACCATGCCTTTTAAAATCAATAAGATAAAAAACTGGCACGCTATTTGTATTAGTCTCTGCACAGGCCGTTGCCTGATAACAGAACTATGAGGATTGAAATTATGGGTATTTTTTCTCGTTTTGCCGACATCGTGAACGCCAACATTAACTCTCTGCTGGAGAAAGCGGAGGACCCGCAGAAGCTGGTTCGCCTGATGATCCAGGAGATGGAGGATACGCTGGTTGAAGTCCGCTCGACTTCGGCACGCGCGCTGGCTGAAAAGAAACAGCTGAGTCGACGCATTGAGCAGGCGCTCGCGCAGCAGGCCGAATGGCAGGAAAAAGCCGAGCTGGCGTTGCGCAAAGATAAAGACGATCTCGCCCGCGCCGCGCTGATGGAAAAACAGAAGCTCACCGACCTTATCGGCAGCCTGGAAAATGAGGCGCAGCTGGTTGATGAAACCCTGGCGCGGATGAAAAAAGAGATCGGCGAGCTGGAGAACAAGCTCAGCGAAACGCGCGCTCGTCAGCAGGCTCTGACTCTGCGTCACCAGGCGGCCAGCTCGTCCCGCGACGTGCGTCGTCAGCTGGACAGCGGTAAAATTGATGAAGCGATGGCGCGTTTTGAATCCTTCGAACGCCGCATCGATCAGATGGAAGCGGAAGCGGAAAGCCACGGCTTCGGCAAGCAAAAATCGCTGGACCAGCAGTTTGCTGACCTGAAAGCCGACGACGAAATCAGCGAACAGCTGGCGGCGTTGAAAAGCAAAATGAATCAAAATAACTGATGACATTCGCAAAATCCTTCAGGCCGCGCTGCCGGTCGAAAGACCGGGGCAGGCGATGCCGCCAGCCTGAAGGATCAAGCGTCGCGGCGCCGTGACGCGCCGCCGCTCACTCACTGTAAGGAGTACACATGAGTACGCTTTTTATTGCCATACCCCTGACGTTATTTGTGCTGTTCGTTTTGCCGGTGTGGCTCTGGCTGCACTACAACAATCGTTCTGCCAGCGGCAGCCTGTCACAGAATGAACAGCAGCGCCTGCTGCAGCTGACCGATGACGCGAAGCGCATGCGCGAACGGATTCAGACGCTGGAAGACATTCTTGATGCTGAGCATCCAAACTGGAGAGACAAATAATGGCCGGACTCGATTTGAGTAAAAAACTGTGGCGAATTCCCCAGCGCGGTATGGTGAAGGGCGTTTGCGCCGGGATCGCGCACTACCTTGATGTGCCGGTTAAGCTGGTGCGTTTGATAACCGTCCTGGCGATGATTTTTGGTCTCTTTTTCTTTGTGCTGGTGGCATATATTATCCTGACGTTTGCCCTCGATCCGATACCGGAAAGCGAGCTGAACGGCGAGAAAGTACCGGCCAGCGGCGAGCTGCTCGCCGAGGCGGATCGCGAACTGGCGGCCAGCGAACGGCGCCTGCGGGAAATGGAGCGCTACGTCACCTCCGACACCTTTACCCTGCGCAGCCGCTTTCGTCAGCTGTAGCTTAAACTGAGGTCACCTATGAACATCAAATGGCAGCAGGCAGGACAAAAAATGAAACCCGGGCTGAAAATCGCCGGCCGGCTGGTGCTGCTGACCGCGTTGCGCTATGGCCCGGCGGGCGTTGCCGGCTGGGCAATCAAGTCGGTTGCGCGTCGGCCGGTGAAAATGCTGCTGGCGGTTGCTCTCGAGCCGCTGCTCAGCCGCCTGGCAAATCGCTTAACTCGCAACATGAAGTAGCGGGCGGGGATCGCAGTGCCGCACTTTATAACTTCTCGGCTTATCCCCACCTAATGGCTTATGATTAAAGCACTTTCTTCAAAGCACTAGCCTGAAATATTACGGATAGCATGGGATGGCAATGAAGCGACTTAAAACTGAATTCAATGCGCTGGTCAACCGTGGCGTTGACCGGCACCTGCGTCTGGCCGTTACCGGCCTTAGCCGCAGCGGCAAGACCGCCTTTATCACCGCGCTGGTCAACCAGCTGCTGAACATCCACTCCGGCGCGCGCCTGCCGCTGCTCAGCGCGGTCAGGGAAGAGCGCCTGCTGGGCGTCAAGCGCGTCCCGCAGCGCGACTTCGGCATTCCGCGTTTTACCTATGATGAAGGGCTGGCTCAGCTCTACGGCTCGCCCCCGATGTGGCCGACGCCGACCCGCGGCGTCAGCGAGATCCGCCTGGCGCTGCGCTACCGCTCCGGCGAATCGCTGCTGCGCCACTTCAAGGACACCTCCACCCTGTATCTGGAAATCGTCGATTATCCCGGCGAATGGCTGCTGGATTTACCCATGCTGGCGCAGGACTACCTCGGCTGGTCGCGGCAAATGACCGGGCTGCTGCAGGGCCAGCGCGCGGAGTGGTCGGCGCGCTGGCGCCAGCTGTGCGAAGGGTTGGATCCGCTGGCGCCGGCCGATGAAAACCGGCTGGCGGAAATTGCCGCCGCCTGGACCGACTATCTGCACGCCTGCAAGCGCGAAGGGCTGCACTTTATTCAGCCGGGCCGCTTCGTGCTGCCCGGAGATATGGCCGGCGCGCCGGCGCTGCAGTTCTTCCCCTGGCCGGACGTGGACGCCGTCGGCGAAGCCCGGCTGGCCCAGGCGGACAAGCATACCAACGCCGGGATGCTGCGCGAGCGCTTCAGATATTACTGCGAGAAGGTGGTTAAGGGCTTCTACAAGGACCATTTTCTGCGCTTTGACCGCCAGATTGTGCTGGTGGACTGCCTGCAGCCGCTGAACAGCGGGCCGCAGGCCTTCAACGATATGCGCCTCGCGCTGACCCAGCTGATGCAAAGCTTTCACTACGGCCAGCGGACGCTGTTCCGCCGCCTGTTCTCCCCGGTGATTGATAAGCTGCTGTTTGCGGCGACCAAGGCCGATCACGTGACCGTCGATCAGCATGCCAACATGGTGTCGCTGCTGCAGCAGCTGATTCAGGACGCGTGGCAAAATGCGGCCTTCGAAGGGATTAGCATGGACTGCCTGGGGCTGGCGTCGATTCAGGCCACCCAGGGCGGGCTGATTGCGGTCAACGGCGAGAACATTCCCGCGCTGCGCGGCGATCGGCTGAGCGATGGCCAGCCGCTGACCATCTATCCCGGCGAAGTGCCGTCGCGCCTGCCGGGCCAGGCGTTCTGGCAGCAGCAGGGCTTTCAGTTTGAGAATTTCCGCCCGCGGGTGATGGATGTCGATAAGCCGCTGCCGCATATTCGCCTGGACGCGGCGCTTGAGTTTTTGATTGGAGATAAATTGCGATGAGCGAACCGTTAAAACCACGCGTTGATTTCAACGGACCGCTGCAGGCGGAGCCTGCCGAGGCGCTAAAGTCTGCCCGCGCGTTTGCCGGCGCTGACGCAGAAAAGTTCGCCCCGGCGCGGGTTGACCTGCTGACAGAGGACGAAGAGGGCACGGCGGAAGCGGTGGTAGAGTCGGTTCTGCGGCCGAAGCGCAGCCTGTGGCGACGGATGGTCAGCGCCGGGCTGGCGATATTTGGCGTCAGCGTGGTGGCGCAGGGCGTGCAGTGGACGATGACCGCATGGCAGACGCAGGACTGGATTGCGCTCGGCGGCTGCGCGGCCGGGGCGCTGATCGTTGGCGCGGGCGTCGGTTCCGTTGCCACCGAATGGCGGCGCCTGTGGCGGTTGCGCCAGCGCGCCCACGAGCGCGACGAGGCCCGCGATCTAATGCACAGCCATGCGGTCGGAAAAGGGCGGGCGTTTTGCGAAAAGCTTGCGCAGCAGGCCGGGCTCGATCAGGCGCACCCGGCTCTCCAGCGCTGGTATGCCGCGATCCACGAAACGCAAAGCGATCGTGAAGTCGTAAGCCTGTATGCACAGCTGGTTCAGCCGGTGCTGGATGCCCAGGCGCGGCGCGAAATCAGCCGCTCGGCGGCGGAATCGACGCTGATGATCGCCGTCAGCCCGCTGGCGCTGGTGGATATGGCGTTTATCGCCTGGCGTAATTTACGCCTGATTAACCGGATTGCTACCCTGTACGGCATCGAGCTGGGCTACTACAGCCGACTGCGCCTGTTCCGTCTGGTGCTGCTGAATATCGCCTTCGCCGGCGCCAGCGAGCTGGTGAGGGAGGTCGGAATGGACTGGATGTCGCAGGATCTGGCGGCGAGGCTATCGGCCCGCGCGGCGCAGGGCATCGGCGCCGGGTTGCTTACCGCGCGGCTGGGGATCAAAGCGATGGAGCTGTGCCGCCCGCTGCCGTGGATCGCTGACGATAAGCCACGGCTGGGGGATTTCCGCCGCGAGCTGATCGGCCAGCTGAAAGAGACGTTGCAAAAAAGCAAAGCCCGCCCGGAATAACCTTCTTAGCCGATCTGGCCGTCGCTCCCCGGCGGCCAGCGGCGCATTCTCGCTTTTCTTCGCTCGCCTTTACGCCACAGCGGCCATTTTTCCGCCATACTGTCAATATTTGTTGACAGCTATCTTCACGCCAGCAAATAACTGTCCTATTATTCATCCGTCATTGGCCTTTTTAGGGTGAAAACTCCTATGCGTCTTGAAGTCTTTTGTGAGGACCGTCTTGGTCTGACCCGTGAATTGCTCGATTTGCTGGTGCTGCGAGGGATCGACCTCCGCGGTATCGACATCGACCCTATTGGCCGGATCTACCTCAATTTTGCCGAGCTGGAGTTCGCTAATTTTAGCAGCCTGATGGCGGAAATCCGCCGTATCGCCGGCGTGACCGACGTGCGCACCGTGCCGTGGATGCCGTCTGAGCGTGAGCATCTTGCGCTGTCGGCGCTGCTGGTGGCGATGCCGGAACCGGTGCTCTCGCTGGACACCAAAGGGAAAGTCGAGCTGGCGAACCCGGCCAGTTGCCAGCTATTTGCGCAAAGCCAGGAGCGGCTGCGCAATCACCCGGTGGCCCAGCTGATTACCGATTTTAACATCCAGCGCTGGCTGGAAAGCAGCCCGCTGGAGTCGCACAGCGAGCATGTGGTGATTGGCGGACAGAACTTTGTTCTGGAGATTACGCCGGTCTACCTCGAAGGCGAGCACGGCGAACGCGTGCTTACCGGAGCGGTGGCAATGCTGCGTTCCACCGTGCGTATGGGGCGTCAGCTGCAGACCATGACGACCCAGGATACCAGCGCGTTCAGCCAAATTCTCGCCGTCGGCCCGAAAATGCGCCACGTAGTTGAGCAGGCCCGCAAGCTGGCGATGCTCAGCGCGCCGCTGCTGATCGTCGGCGATACCGGTACCGGGAAAGATCTTCTGGCGCACGCCTGCCACCTCGCCAGCCCGCGGGCGAGCAAGCCTTATCTGGCGCTGAACTGCGGTTCTATCCCGGAAGACGCGGTGGAAAGCGAGCTGTTTGGCGATGCCATTCAGGGCAAAAAAGGCTTCTTTGAGCAGGCTAACGGCGGCTCGGTGCTGCTGGATGAGATCGGCGAAATGTCGCCGCGCATGCAAACGAAGCTGCTGCGTTTCCTTAACGACGGCACCTTCCGCCGGGTGGGGGAAGATCACGAGGTTCACGTTGACGTGCGGGTGATTTGCGCCACCCAGAAAAACCTCGTGGAGATGGTACAGAAGGGTCTGTTCCGCGAAGATCTTTACTACCGCCTTAACGTCCTGACCCTGCATTTACCGCCGCTGCGCGACTGCCCGCAGGATATCATTCCGCTGACCGAGCTGTTCGTCGCCCGGTTTGCCGACGAGCAGGGGATCCCGCGGCCGAAGCTTTCCGCCGATCTCAGTACGGTGCTGACCCGCTATAGCTGGCCTGGCAACGTTCGCCAGCTGAAGAACGCGGTTTATCGTGCGCTGACGCAGCTTGATGGCTACGAAATGCGGCCCCAGGATATCCTGCTGCCGGATAGCGACGTCGCTTCGCTACCGGTAGGCGAAGAGGCGATGGAAGGTTCGCTGGACGATATTACTCGTCGCTTTGAGCGTTCCGTTCTGACCCAGCTTTACCGCAGCTTCCCGAGCACCCGTAAGCTGGCGAAGCGTCTGGGGGTTTCCCATACCGCGATTGCCAATAAGCTGCGCGAGTATGGTCTCAGCCAAAAGAAGAGTGAAGAATAGCGTAGCCTCGTTGGCCGGCGGGATTGACCGTCGGCCAACGTGCTGCAAACTTATTTTCCAGGAATTCAGATGGTAATGTCGCCTGGCCCGCTGCTGTCGTGGCTGAAACTCCTGACCCTCTCCGCCGCGCTGTCGTTTGTGCTGTTCTGGCTACATCTGCCCGCGGCGCTGCTGCTCGGGCCGATGATCGCCGGCATAACCTTCAGCCTGCGCGGCACGACAATCAGCGTACCTCGACCCTTTTTTATCGCCGCTCAGGCCATTATTGGCTGCATGATCGCCCAAACCCTCACACCCTCAATTTTTGGCGTGCTGCTCGGCCACTGGCCGCTGGTGCTGTTTATTCTGTTCGCTACGCTGGCCTTCAGCGCGCTGGCCGGGTGGCTGCTGGTGCGCTACAGCTCGCTACCCGGGGCAACCGGCGCGTGGGGCAGCTCGCCGGGTGGCGCTTCGGCGATGGTGGTCATGGCGCAGGATTACGGCGCCGACGTGCGGCTGGTGGCCTTAATGCAGTATCTGCGGGTGCTGTTCGTCGCCGGCGCGGCGGCGCTGGTGGTGCGTTTTGCCTCTGACGGCGAGGCGCAGGAGATGAGCCAGCAGATCGTCTGGTTTCCCGCCATCAGCGGGCAGCTGCCGTTGACGCTGCTGCTGACCGCCGCCGCGGGCTGGCTGGGCCTGCGCATGCGCTTTCCTTCCGGCGTGATGCTGCTGCCGATGCTGGCCGGGGCGCTGGTGCAGGGAGAGGGCTGGCTGATGCTGGAGCTGCCGGAATGGCTGCTGGCGCTGGCTTATGCCGCCATTGGCTGGAGCGTTGGTCTAAAATTTAATCGGGAGATTTTTATGCTGGCGCTAAAGACTCTGCCGCAGATTCTCGCCTCCATCATCGGCCTGATTTTACTCTGCTCGCTGATGGCGTTTGGCCTGACGCAGGTGCTGCCGCTCGATTTTATGACCGCCTATCTGGCGACCAGCCCCGGGGGCCTGGATACGGTGGCGATTATTGCGGCGGGAACGCGAGCCGACATGTCGTTTATCATGGCGATGCAGACCTTGCGCCTGTTCACCATCTTATTGACCGGCCCGGCGATTGCGCGGTTTATCTCCCGCTATGCGCCGCGAAAATAAAAAAGCCCCCGATAAACGAGGGCTTAGAACATGCGGGCCGGGCGTGAAGCGCGGTCCGGGGCAGAGGCTGATTACGCTTTCAGCGCAGCCAGGGCCGCATCGTAGTCCGGCTCTTCGGTGATTTCATTCACCAGCTGGCTGTAAACAACCTGGTCATTTTCATCAACAACGACCACTGCGCGAGCGGCCAGGCCGGCCAGCGGGCCAGCAGCAATGGCAACGCCGTAATCAGCCAGGAACTGCGGCGCGCGCAGGGTGGACAGGGTGACGACGTTGTTCAGGCCTTCAGCGCCGCAGAAGCGGGACTGAGCGAACGGCAGATCGGCGGAGATGCACAGCACAACGGTGTTGTTCAGCTCGGATGCCAGTTGGTTAAATTTACGTACCGATGCCGCGCACACGCCGGTATCGATGCTTGGGAAAATATTCAGTACTTTACGTTTGCCGGCGAACTGGCTCAGCGCGACGTCGGAGAGATCTTTGGCGACCAGCGTAAACGGCTGCGCGGCTGCGCCTGCCTGCGGAATGGTGCCCTGAACGGCAACGGGGTTGCCCTGGAAATGCACGGTTTGTGACATGTTTATCTTCCTGTTTACATATAGTTAACGTCACGGGTAGTGTATGACATCCGTTATCAGCACGGCAAATCCTATTTAACGTTTCCCCTGGAGGAACCTGGGAATGCGAAACCTGCGAGTGTACGAAGAAGCCTGGCCGCTACATACCCCGTTTGTGATTGCCCGCGGCAGCCGCAGCGAGGCGAAGGTAGTGGTGGTAGAGGTGGAGGAGAATGGCGTGAAGGGCGTCGGCGAGTGCACGCCGTACCCTCGCTATGGGGAGAGCATTGCCTCGGTTATGGCGCAAATTCTGACGATTGGCGAGCAGCTGGAAAGCGGCGCGACCCGCGAACAGCTTCAGCATCTGCTGCCTGCGGGGGCGGCGCGTAACGCCGTCGACTGCGCATTGTGGGATCTGCAGGCGCGTAGCGTGGGCAAAAGCATTCCGCAGCTGCTGGGGGTTGCGTTGCCGAACCGGGTGGTGACGGCGCAGACGGTGGTGATCGGCACCCCGGAGCAGATGGCGGCCAGCGCCGCGGCGCTGTGGGAAAAGGGCGCGCGCCTGCTGAAGGTCAAGCTTGACGATCGCCTTATCAGCGAACGGCTGATCGCCATTCGCAGCGCGGTGCCGGAGGCCACGCTGATTGTTGACGCCAATGAATCCTGGCACAGCGATGGCCTGGCGGCGCGCTGCCAGCTGCTGGCCGATATCGGAGTGGCGATGCTTGAGCAGCCGCTGCCGGCGGACGCCGATGAGGCGCTGGAGAATTTTATTCATCCGCTGCCCGTCTGCGCCGATGAGAGCTGCCACACCCGCGACAGCCTGCCGCGGCTGCGCGGGCGCTATGAGATGGTGAACATCAAGCTTGATAAAACCGGAGGCCTGACCGAAGCGCTGTTTCTCGCACAGGAGGCGGAGCAGCAGGGCTTTGAGCGCATGCTCGGCTGTATGCTCTGCACCTCGCGGGCGATTTCAGCGGCGCTGCCGCTGGCTCCGCTGGCGCGTTTCGCCGATCTCGATGGCCCGACCTGGCTGGCGGTTGATGTGGAGCCGGCGCTGCATTTCAGCACCGGCGTTCTTCATCTTTGAGAGTGCCAGTGTAGCAGGTCGATCATCGCCGGCAGGTACGTTTCCGTGGCCTCGTCGGCGGATATCGGCGGGAATTCTGCGGTAATGCACGGCAGGCCGATATCGGCGCACCAGCTGCCGAAAGAGCCGGGCGTTTCGTACCCGACGCTGCCGACCAGCGGCAGGGCGAACGCGTCGGCCAGCCACTGGCCGAGCTCGCTGTGGCCAGGATCCTCAATACAGGCCAGCGGATCGTGAAACGAGACCACCCACGCCGGGTGGATCTGGTGGATCAGCTGGCACAGGGCCTGGGTTTCCGGCTCCGAGCCGGGCTTTTCCCCGGTCAGCAGCACGACGTCGCGCTGCTCGGCCGCGCTGTTCCAGCGATAGACCGTTTCCCCTTCTTTCCAGTTTGCCGCGGGAAAATTGCGATTGAGATCGATGCCGCGCGCGTTGGCGCGCAGCCCGAGCTGGCAGCCGTCGGGGTTAACTGCCAGCACGACGTGATGGCGACGCAGTTCGGGCTTCAGGGTTCGAAGCGCGCAGGAGAGGGTGACCACCGACGAGTTTTCATCGCCGTGAGTGCCGGCAAGGATCAGGCCGCTGCGGCTATCGGCCAGCGGCGCGGGGAACCACAGCAGCGGTGCGCCAAGATGTGACTGGCCGTAGCGCTGGGTGCCGGGCGGAAAGGCGCCGCGCTGGGTACGAGGACGAGAAACGGGCATAGGGCATCCTGTTAGCAGGTTATTTTCAGCAGTGTTGTGTAAAACCGTCCCGGAATCAATTAGTTTCCCTGGACGATGAAATCAGAATACGCGTCAATTTTCTATCACAAGCCGTTTGCAATTTCAGGTGATGAAACAAATAATCATCCTTCTGCCAGCTCTGGTTTTTTTATTTTAAAGGGGATCTTATGAAGTATCCTGTCACATTGACATGCGGCGCGCTGTGGTTAGCCAGCGTTTCATCTCTGGCCTGGGCGGCGGATGTCCCTCCGGGTACCGTCTTAGCCGAGAAACAGGTACTGGTACGGCATATTAAAGATGAGCCGGCCTCATTAGATCCCGCTAAAGCCGTGGGCTTGCCGGAAATTCAGGTGATCCGCGATCTTTTTGAAGGTTTAGTCAACCAGGACGCTAAGGGCAATCTTATTCCCGGCGTGGCGACCCGCTGGCAGAGCAACGATAACCGGGTCTGGACCTTTACCCTGCGCGATGACGCCCGCTGGTCGGACGGTACCCCGGTTACGGCGCAGGACTTCGTCTACAGCTGGCAGCGTCTGGTAGATCCGAAAACGACGTCACCCTTTGCCTGGTTCGCCGCGCTGGCGGGCATAACAAATGCGCAAAATATTATCGACGGTAAGGCCGCGGTCGATACGCTGGGGGTTACCGCCGTAGATGCGCGCACGCTGCGGGTGCAGCTGGATAAGCCGCTGCCGTGGTTCAGCAATCTGACGGCCAGCTTTGCGTTTTATCCGGTACAGAAAGCGAACGTCGAGAGCGGCGCTAACTGGACGCGTCCGGGCAACCTTATCGGCAACGGGGCCTACGTGTTAAAAGACCGGGTGGTTAACGAAAAGCTGGTTGTCGTCCCTAACAGCCACTACTGGGATAATGGCAAAACGGTTATCCAGCAGGTGACCTTTGTACCGATTAACCAGGAGTCGTCGGCGACCAAGCGCTACCTGGCCGGGGATATCGATATCACCGAGTCCTTCCCGAAAAACCTGTACCAAAAATTGCTGAAAGATATTCCGGGGCAGGTGTACACCCCGCCGCAGCTGGGCACCTACTACTACGCCTTTAACACGCAGAAGGGGCCGACCGCCGACGAGCGCGTGCGCCTGGCGCTGAGCCTGACCATCGACCGCCGCCTGATGGCGGAAAAAGTGCTGGGAACCGGCGAAAAGCCGGCCTGGCACTTCACCCCGGACGTGACGGCAGGGTTTACGCCGCAGCCCTCGCAGGCGGAGAGCATGAGCCAGGCCGAGCTGAACGCGCAGGCCAAGGCGCTGCTGCAGGCGGCGGGCTATGGCCCTGGCCGTCCGCTGCAGCTGACGCTGCTGTATAACACCTCGGAAAACCACCAGAAGATTGCCATCGCGGTGGCGTCAATGTGGAAGAAAAACCTCGGCGTCGACGTCAAGCTACAGAATCAGGAGTGGAAAACGTATATCGATAGCCGAAACACCGGTAATTTTGACGTGATTCGCGCCTCGTGGGTGGGCGATTACAACGAGCCTTCCACCTTCCTGTCGCTGCTGACCTCGACCCATAGCGGCAATATCTCCCGCTTTAACGATCCGAGCTATGACAAGATCTTAGCCCAGGCGGCGCAGGAGACGTCGGATAAGGCGCGTAACGATGATTACAACGCGGCAGAAAAGATAATCATGGCCAAAGCGCCCATTGCGCCAATTTATCAATACACCAACGGACGTTTGATTAAGCCGTGGCTGAAGGGCTATCCGATTACCAACCCGGAAGATGTCGCCTATAGCCGGACAATGTATATCGTCAAGCACTAATCAGTACCGGTTGCCTGATGGTGTCAGGCAACCATCGCTAAACCCAGAACTGGCGCGGCTTGTTGCGCCAGGTTCTCTTTCAGACCCTCGCTCAATCTGAGCGGGGAGTCGTCAAAAGCTGATAAAGCAACAATCATTCATCCCGCTCCCTTAATTTTCGGTAATGTACAGAAAATTATATTATTTACGGGATATTGAGATGAAAAAGCCTATTATTTCCACAGTATTGGGTTTTGTGGTACTGATGTTGACCGGATGCACAACGACATACACGATGACAACCCGGTCGGGAGAGCATATTGAAACTCAGGGAGCGCCTGAGGTGGATGCTGCGACGGGCATGACGAAATACGCTGATGCTTATGGTTATCATCGCGTCATCAAAACCGGTGAGGTCGTTCAGACGACAAAAGGGGCAACAAAGCTGGGATGGTGATGTGAGATTTTCATTTGATGGAGGGTAAAAGCGGTAACCCGATAATCGTTCTACCGCTTAAGGAAGTGCCGGTCATCATACAATTATGCGCCAAACGCACCGTCGATGGTGTGCATGGCTCCTGTCACAAATGACGCTTCCGGGCCTGCCAGCCAGGCGACCATTCCCGCCACTTCTTCAGGGCGTCCATGCCGTTTGATAGCCATAAAGCTGTGCATCAATTCTTTCATTGGGCCATTTTCCGGGTTGGCATCGGTATCGATGGGACCGGGTTGCACGACGTTAACCGTAATCCCGCGCGGGCCAAAGTCACGCGCTAAGCCGCGTGCTAACCCTTGCAAGGCCGACTTGCTGACGGCATAGGCCGCCATTCCCGGGACCGGCATACGGTCGCCATTTACGGAGCCGATAACAATAATGCGCCCGCCTTCAGGCATTTTACGGGCCGCCTCGACGGCAGCATGGTAAGGCGCGTGAATGTTGATACGGAACAGGCTGTCGATGGCATCGCTATCTTGCTCCAGCGCATCACCGAAAATGGCGATACCGGCATTGACCACCAGCACATCCAGCGGCCCGCTGTCACGCACCCGCTTTATCACCGCGTCACGATCGGCGCTGTCCGTCTGAACTGCGGTACTTCCGGTTTCCGTTGCCAGTTTCGCTGCGGCTTCCGGCGATCCGGCGTAGGTGAAAACGACTGAAGCGCCATCTGAAGCAAAGCGTCGTACGATAGCCGCGCCAATACCACGACTCCCGCCCAACACCAGTACCGATTTCTTGTGTAATGCAGCCATAAACCTGTTCCTCATGATATTGTAGTGATGATTACAATATGCTTCGAAAGATCATGCCGTCAAGGAGTAATGTAGTGAGCACTACAAAAAATAGTCGCACCCCGGGACGCCCCCGCCAGTTTGATCCCGTGCAGGCCATTGAAACCGCGCAACACCTTTTTCACTCACGGGGTTATGACGCAGTCAGTGTTGCTGACCTGACAAAAGCGATCGGCATCAATCCGCCCAGCTTCTATGCTGCCTTTGGCAGTAAGTTCGGGCTGTATACCCGCGTATTGGAGCGCTATAGCCATACCGGCGCGATCCCTTTTACGTCGCTTTTGCGTAACGATCGCCCAGTAGTTGAATGTTTGATAGATGTTCTGAACGAGGCAGCGAGACGTTACGTTACTGATTTGACCGCTGCCGGGTGCCTGGTGCTGGAAGGCACCCATTGCAACGATCCCGAGGCTCGCGAGGCGGCGTGCGCGCTGCATACTGCCGCTGAAAATAGCCTTCGGGACTATATTGCCAGGCAATATCCGCAGGACGCCGTTCGGTTGACCGACTTTATGAGTACGCTGATGTCTGGTCTCTCCGCGAAAGCGCGGGCAGGGGATAGCCTGGAGCGTCTACGGGAAACCGTACGCCTGGCGGGTCTGGCGCTGCGACAGATACTTTCACGCTGATGCCAGCGTTTCAATTAAATGACTGTTTTTAGCCAGGATTCAATATCCTGAGTCGGAATATTATTCTGTACATTCCAGGTGTTGATCATCGGCCACCACATGCCGTCTCCCCTGGCGAAAGCTGCACGATAGCGAAGCATCGGGTCACCCGGATTTAAACGCAGTTCATCCAGTAGCGTGGGTAGGGTCAATACGTCTTTGGCAAAGGTTTGATTTGTCACGCGTTCAACGGTTTCCGCCAGTTTTCCATAGGAGGTTGTTTCACCCGCGACAAATATCACTTCATTTATGATTCGCGGCTGATGCAAATAAATTTCGGTGGTTAGTCGGCCAATATCCGCAGGAGAGGTGACGGTCACCTGCGTGTTCCATCCCCCAAGCGCATTGATGGTATTTTCGGATAAATTCACCACATCGAATGCCGGTTCGAAGAGAAAACTGGTAAACATGCCGGTTGAAACAATGACCCATTGCGTCGTGTTTTGTTCCCGCAGCAGCGTCCTGACGTCATACTGCTCGTCCCAGACGGGTTGACCGCTCCCTTTGCCGACCACATCGTAATTCACGCCAAACTGCCAGGGGAAATAGCGGCTAACGCCAGCTTCCAGCACCGCGCGGGTAATTTTTATCTGGGTACCTGCGCCAGCGACAAACCCCATGCAGTTAATTACGGTATCAAAATCCGCAAAGTAGTTTTTTAATGATTCAATCGCGCTAGCGGCGACATCGACAGCGATAAATTCTGCCCCCGCATCAGACAGTTTTTGATGAGTTTCAGATTGCAGTTTGCCTTGTGTATCCCAGGAGCCGGGCGACACGATAACGGAGACGGCGCCATTGTGCTGCGTGACAGCCGGAATCAGTGAGTCCAGCACGGCGGCCCCCAGTTGTCCCGCTCCCAGCACTAATACTCTCTCGCTCGTCTTAATATTACGTTCTTTCATGTGGAACCTCACTTTGTTAAATCGCCTGTTTTCTGCGAGTAGAGAAAGGTTACGTCAGCGTGCCTCATTCGATAAGACGATGAATACAGGTTAGACTGTTCGTAAAAATGGGATAATCAACGCGTTCAGGCACGGTGGGAATATGGATAAGCTGGAATCAATGCAGGTCTATGTTCACGTGGTAGATACCCATAGCTTCGCCAGGGCGGCAGAAGTGCTGGGGCTACCGCGTTCAACGGTATCGCGGGTCGTTAAGGCGCTGGAGGCATACCTGGGGATTCAGCTTTTACAGCGTACCACCCGCAAACTTAGCGTGACCGCAGAGGGCCGCCGTTACTACGATGAGTGCAAAAGTCTCCTGGCGGATATTGCAACAATGGAGTCTTCATTTCCCGGCAGAACTGCACAGCCCAGAGGCCGTTTTAAAGTCGGGATGCCGCAGTCTCTCGCCCGACATTGCATTCTTCCCCGGCTCCCGGCATTTCTGCGCCAGTATCCCGAACTGGAGTTGATACTCTGTTCCAGCGATAACGTGGAAGACATCATTCAGGAAGGGTATGACTGCGTGATCCGCACCGGCAGGATCGAGGATTCAACGACGCTGGTCGCGCGACCTCTGGCGAATTTTAGGTGGGTGGTTCTGGCGTCGCCGACGTACATTGAGCGCCATGGCAAGCCAGTGACGTTTGACGATCTGGAAAGGCATCATGCAGTTGGCTACCTGAACCACCGCACCGGACGTACCACCGAGTGGTTTTTTACACGTGATGACGGCGATTGTGCGATCCGTATGAAAGAGACGCTAGTCGTTGATGATACGGATGCCTACATCCAGGCTGGTATCGAAGGTCTTGGACTCATTCGTGTTGCCAGCTATCTGGTTGCGCCATATTTGAAGAGTGGGGCGCTGGTTTCCTGCATGGACAATTTTACTTTCGATCTGCCGCTTTCCCTTGTCTATCCGCAAAACCGCTATCTTCCGCCTTCGGTTCGCGCTTTTTATGAGTGGAGCCGTGCAGTTTTGCACCAGCAGGTTATGTAGTGCTCTGCATGGCCTGTTTTAACTTTTCCATCAACCAGTTCAGCGCAGGATCCTGTACCCGGCGCTTGTGGCGCAAAATGCACAGCGTAAAAGTGGGATAATTCACGGGCGTTTCGCTGGAGCGCAAAGCAAAATGCTGCTGCCAGCGTTGGGCCAGCCCGTCGGGAACCGTGGCGAAAACCGGCATGGTGGTTAACAGCAGAGGAAAGGTAGAAAAATTCGCTGTCACATAACGCACGTGACGTTGTAACCCCTGATCGGCGAGCTGGCGGTCAATTTCGCTGTGGTTTGATTCGCGATACGACACCATGATGTGCTCATAAGCGATAAAGTCGTTTATCGACAATGGCCCATCACAAGGGATCTGTTGTGGCGACCAGAGCGTGGAAACCCCCATCGTCATGACCGGCTCGCTGACGACTTCACCGGTGCTCGGCTTATTCAGCGAAACGGCAATATCAATAACATCGTCTTCCAGTAATCGACGAACCTGAAAGGGATCGGCGGCGACAATATGCAGCTCCACGCCCGGTGCTTCATGGGCGATGGCGGGCAATAAATCTGGCATCAGCCAGTGCTCGCTCCAGTCGCTCATGCCCAGTCGAAAGGTGTGCTTTGCCGTGGCGGGAGAGAAGTCCTGTGCACCAAACATCACCGTATGCAGGTTTTCCATCAGCGGCTGCATATTGACCATCAACGCTTCAGCGCGCGGTGTCGGCAGCATCCCTTTGGCGCTGCGTACAAACAGCGGGTCGTTGAACATCTCGCGCAGCCGTTTCAGCGCCCCGCTGATGGCGGGCTGCCCCAGATGCAGAACCTCTGCGCTGCGGGTGACGCTGCCCTCCCGGTATAGCACCAGAAAGACTGTCAGCAGATTCAAATCTATTCGGCTGAAATCATTTTCAATGATTTTCTTCATCATAATAATCAATTTGAATGTTATTCCTGCCAGAAGGATAGTGAACATCACCCGGAAAAATCAACCATGCGCGGAGGGCTTGATGCAACAGTATCGAACAGGCGACAGCGTTATTTTTAAAGTGCTGGAACGTGAAATTCACATTTCGGTAGCGGATTTATATCCAGACTCTCTCCAGTCAGCGGATTCTGATGAGGCTAACCAACCGGTTTCACTATCAATACATAGTTGGGTCGTCCGCACCCCCGACGATATTATTGTGATTGATACCGGGACCGGTAACGACCGCGATCGCGGGAATAATCCGTTTTATCATCAGTTAGACACGCCCTATCTGGAGAACCTTCTGGCAACAGGTATCAAGCCGGAAGAGGTGACGTTGGTATTAATGACGCACCTGCATACTGACCATGTCGGCTGGAATACCGTTTGGCGTGAAAATCGTTGGGTGCCGCTGTTTCCTAATGCGCGATATTTCTGCTCTGAGAAAGAGCTGATGCGGGTAAAAGACAGCGAACGCTACCGGAATTTATGGCTCGACAGCCTGCTGCCGGTGATTGAAGCGGGCCTGCTGGAAACAATAGATGTTGCTGCACAGCCGTTGTTTGGCGGACGAATATGCTATGTGCCAACGCCCGGGCACAGCCCCGATCATGCGGCATTGATATTGTCCTGCGGCGGTGAATATGCCTTTTTTGCCGGAGATATTGTGCATTCACCGTTGCAGTTTAGCCACCCGGCATGGAATTCGGTGTTTTGCGGCGACCACGAGCAGGCGGAAAAATCCCGACATTGGGCGATGGCGTGGTGTGCGGAACATCATGCCCTGTGGCTTAGCGCACATTTCGCCGGACAGTCCTGCGGCTGGCTTAGCGTCGACGGGCATGGGAACTATGGCTGGATGGAGGCGAGTGACAATAATGATGAATAACCGATCTTTCATATTGGTTTTCGGCGCAACGGGTCAGCAGGGCGGCTCCGTGGCAAGGGCGCTACTCAATAACGGCTGGCCGGTACGCGTTATGGTGCGTAATCCCTCCTCTCAGGTATCGCTCGCCCTTCGGGATTCGGGTGCTGAAATGGTGACCGGGACGTTCGATGATGTCGACGCGATGAGAGATGCGATGAAAGGCGTATACGGCGTTTTCAGCGTCCAGCCCAGTTCACCGGGAGGGACGGTAACCGACGACGATGAAGTTCGCTATGGTAAGACGATCGCCAGTCTTGCCGTCGAGTACGGTGTACAGCACCTGGTCTACTCTTCAGGTAGCGCGGTGGGTGATAAACCAACGGGTCTTGCGCATTTCGACACAAAAGCTGAAATCGAACGCTATATTCGTACGCTGCCAATTATTTCGACTATCGTGCGACCAGCCATGTTTATGGAACTGCTGGTGATGCCCGGTTTCGGGCTTGATGAAAGCCGTTTTACCTTTTTTATGCAGCCTGAAGGCTTCGTGCAGGTTATCGCGGTTGAAGATATCGGTAAAATTGTCGCCGCGATTTACGCTGGGCCAGAGCGGTTTAAAGGTAAAACGTTTGACATCGCCAGCGATGTCGTCACTGGTCAGCAGCTTCAGGAACGGTTCTCCGCAGCAGCAGGGCGGCTGATTCCCTATTCTCGTTTTTCCGATGAGGTGCTGGCCGCCAATCCCTTTCTGCAAAAGCTGACCGCGCTGGTGGATGATGGACGGCTGGTGGGGCACGCCTCCCTGGAGACGATGCGGCAAATGAATCCGCAGCTGCAATCCTTTGAGTCGTGGCTGGCGGGAAGCGGGCGAGAGGCTTTCGAACGGGCGCTGGCAACCTCTGCCAGTTGGGAGTTTAACCGGTAAACCCGCTTTACCCGGCTCCAGCAATGTGGCGCCGGGAAGGGGCTATCGGGACGATAATAGCGAGGCGTAATCCATATTCTGCAAATCGTCGAGCAGGCCGGGGCCGGTGGGTTGCCAATTCAACTGCTGACGCGTCCAGACCGATGATGCACGCAGGTTCATGGCGGCGAACATCGCGAACCAGTCAAAATGCGTTTGCGCCTCTTAAGGCGAGAGCGATATTAGCGGCAAACAGAAACTTTTTTGCCTGCGGTAATAATGTCGGTATCGGTTTTTGCAGATAAGAAAAAACCATTATCAAACATAATGTTATGGGACGAGTACATAACCAAGCACCCGTAGTTCGTTATCTCATCGTGATTCGGTAATGGCGCGGTTCTCCACGCCATTACCGCCTGCCAGCGGCCTTCGCCCGCTTTGACGTGTCGGTTCAACCTATTGCTGCTGCAGCACTTCGGCAAATTTCGCCAGCCACTGCGGGTGTGCGGGCCAGGCGGGAGCGGTGACCAGGTTGCCGTCAACGTGCGCCTGATCGATACCGATGTCGGCATAGTGTCCGCCGCTGAGCCGGACTTCCGGAGCACAGGCCGGATAGGCGCTGCAGGTACGTCCTTTTAGCACGCCGGCCGCGGCCAGCAGCTGCGGGCCGTGACAAACGGCGGCAATCGGCTTACCCGCGCGGTCAAACGCCTGCACCAGCTTGAGCACCTCCTCATTCAGGCGCAGATATTCAGGCGCCCGTCCGCCGGGGATCAGCAGCGCGTCGTAATCCTGTTCTTTCACTGCGGAAAAGTCGGCGTTAAGAACAAAGCGGTGGCCGGGTTTTTCGCTATAGGTCTGGGCACCGTCAAAATCGTGGATCGCCGTCATGATGTAGTCACCTTTGGTTTTATCGGGGCACACCGCGTCAACCTGATGACCAATCATCTGCAATGCCTGAAACGGCACCATCGTTTCGTAATCTTCGGCGTAGTCGCCCACCAGCATCAGAATCTTCTTGCTCACCATCATCACTCCTGTACGTATAAAGGTGTCTAAGATATAGCCTGGTGGAAGAGGGAATGCGAACCGTCAATTTCTGCCCTGGGAGCTTCATTCCATCCGCCGGCGGCGGATTTCTGAGCTGTTGCTTGCGGATGCGACATTCCGCCATTTATTTGCCATACAATTGTAACGAAAACGATTGCTTACTGGTTTTATATGGTTCTTAATGTTACCCATAACATTAAGTGATGGATAAAGGGATGTTGTGAACGTTGCTGAAACTGGTGCCACCCTGTTATGGCTTGTCGGTGTTATCGTGGTTATTTTTGCCATCGATCTTAAATTTAAGCGTAAATATCGGCGTAAGCGAACGAAGGAGTAGGTTTGCCGGCCGTCTCCTCGGCCAGTGCGTCAGCGGCTCCGGGTGACGGATCGGAGAGAGGTGACGGCAGCGGAAGGAAGCGGCGGGCACCCGCGGTGGTAAAGCGCTTCTGCAAAGGAGAGGGTTCTGCAAAAAAGAAGAGGGCGGCGGTACGGAAAAACGATAATCGCTGACGTGCGGTATGTAGGATCAGCGACAGGGAGTTTGGTGATTCGACGATGGCCCGAAGAGCAATCAGAACTCGTCGGGGTTATTGGATACAGCGATTCCAACTTTTGCCAGACTCAATACGAACAGACTAAGCACGGCAAGCGTTGTTACAACAATCATAAGTGTGGTCACAGCAGTCTCGATAGTTTTATACAGACAGTAATCAGACTGCGTACCTGAGCAATAGTTCCGCAAATAAAAATAAACAGAACCCGTTCGGGATGCGATGGCCTGACGTGATGCAATAATATATTTCTCGCTTCCCCAAGCCTGGGTACAGCGCAGTAATTCTGGCTATTTAAGCTATTTCAAAGAGATACCGTCAAGGACGGCCCCTGCGCGCGCCCGGCTGCGTAGGTTAAAGGGACTCAACGCGTGCTCGTCCCCCTAACGTTGTTGCCGCTAGCGTCTTTTTTTGAAGGTAAACTTTTGTTTCTTGCGATCTCTTATATACGAAATAAGAGAAAAAACAGCGACCAGGAGCAGTGCGACCGCCAGTGCTAAAAAGAGTAAATTCGCCATACGCGTTTATTCCCCGAGAAATTTATGGATATTCTTGCTTTTATGCGAAGAAATTTACTCTCGCATTAAGAAAAATCCTAATGAAATATTTTTCATAGTTATCAAAAAAAATTTTTTAATGATGTTTATGAATGAATGCTGGGTTTTCATATGGATGCCTTCGCATCGGTGTAGCATAATATTTCAATTAATCGCCGCTATTTTGCTTAAAGATGCTAGAGGGGATTTGGGCTGTGAGGGCCAAAAGTGAGCATCATTTGTGCCGTTTTCATGAACTAACTGACTGAAACAATTTAGAAACATAGGCTCACCCTCGGACGAAAATCGCCGTGAAGGGAATGCGTAGGGAAAAGGATGCCGCCGATCGGTGTTGCCCGCGTAAGCTGCCGGCCGTTGCCAGAATATTTTGCGGCAACGTTGCCTGAAAAAAGGGCTATGGGTACGACGGGAGTTATTCCTCAGCCGCTATGGTCGGGATAATCTGCAGTGGGTTTCATTATATTCAGATTGTGAATATAAAATTACGTAATATTCAGGGAGTCAGTTTGTGTCTGGTGTTGATGCCGCTACTTGTTTCTCTGGTCGCGGATAAATTTAAGTCAGGTGAACAGGAGAGCGTATTTAAACGGCCGGCGAGCAGCGCCGGTGGCCAGGGAAAATATTTGCAGGGCAAATTGATATCCAGGGAACAGTATTGGGTAATGCTAACGCTGGTCCCTGAAAAAACGCTGTTGATATCAACGCGGCGGCCTGGTTTATTCGTCTGCGGTCATCCACATATCCGCTTCTTCAAACATCTCCTGAACGGCGCGGCTGATCTGCTCCTTTTCATGCTTGCTGGCATCCGTATTGATGGCGGGCAGCGTCATCATCGGCTTAACGCGAACGTCAGCTTCAGGAAAAATGCGGTGAATACGTTTGGTGAGTTCAGCCATAATGGTCTCTCTGGCCCCGGCTAACCCTTCAAAATTTCTTTTGTCATAAACCAGTTCTACAAACATGCTTTGGCTCCTGTAACGGTAGGCAGTAGTTATACTGTTTTTTTGTACAGTGTCAAGGCGAGAGGGAGAACAGCGCGCATTTTCCGCCTCGCCAGCCGGCCAGCACAGGGCTTGTACGTAATAAGCGGTGGTCGGTTATTCAGCTACTGAACAACCGTTAATCGACGTTGTTAAAATAGTCTCGCGCAACCGCCTCGACGTTCTTCGCGTCAATTCCCGTTTTTTCAGTAATCAGCTCGATGAACTGCTTAAACTTGTCGGTCATTACGTTGCCGCCATCCCAGTGGGCAACGTAGAAACGGCACTGATAGCGATAAAAGTGGAGGGTGGTATCTCCTAACGTGTAGTACATAAGAATCTCCCGTTCAGTATGTCGGACGAATCGCCATAGTTTGTGGTTATGGTACCTCACCATAACGCGCTGCTTGCAAGCATCTATCCTGCTACGAATCGCGTGAGATTGCCAGAGACGCGTTATTTTTAGCGCCGCCTGGCGCTGCGAGCCGCAGCATCCGCCTAAATATGGCCGAACTTCAAGGCCTTCGCGATAACGGAGCATGAGCGGCTTGATTAACCCTGATGATTTATTAATACTGTATATAAACACAGTTATTATGCCAGGTGAGTTTATGTTGACGTTCTACAAGCCGGTTGAGTCGTCGCCACGGTTTTTGGTGCCGCTGTTTCGCGATCTTGTTCCCTGCGGCTTTCCCAGCCCGGCCCAGGACTATGTCGAGGATACCCTTGATTTGAATAAGCTGGCCATCAGGCACCCAAACGCGACCTACTTTGTCAGGGTGAGCGGTGATTCAATGACGGGGGCCGGGATTGATGATGGCGACCTGCTGGTGGTTGACCGCTCGCTAACCGCGGAGCATGGCGATATTGTGATTGCTGCCGTCGCCGGCGAGTTTACCGTCAAGGAGCTGCAAACCCGGCCTGTCCTTCAGCTCATACCGCGTAACCTCAGCTATTCCCCCGTTGTCTGTCAGCCGGGAGAGGAGCTGCAAATATTCGGCGTGGTCACCTTCAGCTTAAAATCACACCGACATGTTCGCGCTTGTTGATGTCAACAGCTTCTATGCCTCCTGCGAAACCGTTTTCCGGCCAGACCTGCAGGGAAAAGCGGTGGTGGTGGTGTCAAATAACGATGGCTGTATTATTTCACGCTCGGCGCAGGCAAAGGCGCTGGGTATTCCCATGGCGGCGCCTTATTTCAAAATTAAAGACGATCTGCAGCGTTTGCAGGTGGCTGTTTTTAGCTCGAACTATGCCCTCTATGCCGATCTCAGCCACCGGGTGATGATGACGCTAACGGAGATGGCGCCGGCGATTGAAATCTACTCCATCGATGAGGCCTTCGTTAATTTAGCCGGTATCTCCAGCTATATGCCGCTTGAGACCTTCGGCCAGCAAATGCGCGCTCGGGTCCTGAAGCATACCGGACTTACGGTTGGGGTTGGCATCGCGCCGACTAAAACGCTCGCCAAGCTGGCGAATTTCGCGGCTAAAACGTGGAGTAAAACCGGCGGCGTGGTCGAACTATCGAATCGCGATCGCCAGCGTAAGCTGCTCGCTCTGGTGCCGGTGCATGAAGTTTGGGGCGTGGGTCGTCGGATCGCAAAAAAGCTGGAGCTGATGGGCATCGAAAACGCGCTGCAGCTTGCCGACAGCTCTACCTGGGTGATACGTAAGCACTTTAACGTCGTGCTGGAGCGCACGGTGCGCGAGCTGCGGGGGGAATCCTGCCTGCAGACGGATGAGTTTGCGCCGACCAAACAGCAGATTATCTGTAGCCGTTCGTTTGGCCACCGCATTACCCAATATAGCGATATGCATCAGGCGGTTTGCGCCTATGCTGAACGCGCGGCGGAAAAGCTCAGGGTAGAGAAGCAGTACTGCCGCGCGGTTAGCGTCTTTATGCGGACCAGCCCGCACGCCGAAAATGAAGCCTTCTACGCTCCCCAGGCCAGCGGTCGGCTGGCAACGCCTTCCGACGATACCCGGGACATTATTCGCGTCGCTATTCACGCGTTGGACAGAGTGTGGAAGGACGGCTTTCGCTATATGAAAGCCGGTATCATGCTGGGGGATTTCTTCAGTCAGGGCGTGGCGCAGCTCAACCTCTTTGATGAGTATCAGCCGCAGGCGAACAGCGCCGCGCTGATGCAGGTGGTGGATAGACTGAATCGCTCGGGTCGCGGCAGCGTGTGGTTTGCCGGGCAGGGCATTCAAAAAAGCTGGGCGATGAAGCGTGAGATGCTATCGCCCGGCTATACGACCCGCTACGCCGATTTGCCCGTCGTCAAATAGGCCGCCGGGGTATTCACGGCGCGACCAACGAGCGGCTGCTGCAGGCCGCGCTGGATCGCAATGTCGCGCTGGCGACGTCGCGGCTTACCGCGCATTATTGGAAGATGATGGGGATCGTGCCGGAAAACGAAGCCCTGGGCTGAAGCCGGGGGAAGGACATGACCTGCGAAGCCGCAGGCCATGTTTATACGACGATTACTTCAGCGCGGCCAGCTCGTCGGCGGTGAGCGCTAACGTCTGCAGCGTGCCGGTTTCTGCGGAGAGAACGGCGGCCTCCAGCACGGCCATGACGGCGAGCGCCTGCAGCGGCTGCACCGGGTTTTCAATCTTGCCGGTGAGCGCATCGCGCACGTTGATGTAGTACTGACGCTGATCGCCCTGCGGCGCGCCCACTTCCTGAACCTGCGATTGCGCGTCAAAAATGCTCAGGCTATCGTCATCCTGGCCCCAGCCTGCGCTGCCGGGAATGACGCCCGCCAGCAGCTGGCTCTCCTGCTGGTCGGCTTTTTGTTTGACCGCGCTGCCCTGGTCACCGTGAACAGTAAAGCGCGCGCTGCCGCCGGCGACCAGCATGCTGCAGTGCAGAATGACCTTGTGCTGGGGGTAATTTAAGACCACGTGCGCCCAGTCATTGATCTCCGCGCCCTGGCGCAGAGTGGCGATGTTGCCCTGCACCGACTGCGGCAGGCCAAACAGCTGCAGGGCCTGATCGATCAGGTGCGGGCCTAAATCAAACCACAGGCCGCTTCCCGGCACGTTTTGCTCTCTCCAGCGCACGCGAACTTCCGGGCGGAAGCGGTCGAAATGCGACTCAAAGTGCTTCACGTTGCCGATAAGCCCCTGCTCAATAACCTGCTTGATCCCGAGGAAGTCGCTGTCCCAGCGGCGGTTGTGGAATACCGAGAGCAGCAGCTGCTTCTCCTGCGCCAGGGCGATAAGTTCGCGAGCTTCCTGCATATCGAGGGTAAAGGGTTTATCAACCACCACGTGCTTACCGGCGTTTAGCGCCAGTTTGGCGAGCGGGGCGTGGGTGGCGTTAGGGGAGGCGATCACCACGAGATCGATATCCGGATGCCGGATCGCCTCTTCGGGTGAGGCGATGACGGTAACATCGGGAATGTCGCGCTTAACTTTCTCCTCGTCGCGAGAAGAGACGACGGCCAGCTTCAGGCCGTCAATCGAGCGGATCAGCGGCGCATGGAATGTTTTGCCCACGAACCCATAACCGATCAGCGCAATATTAATGTTCTTACCGTCACCGGCGATAACTTTGTTCATTATTCTCTCCACGCTATTGAGCGTCAGCAATGTTGATGTGCGTTGAAATATCGTCCCCGGCTTCTTCCCAGGCCGTATCTAAAAATAGCTGATGAATTTCGGCTAATCCGGCGACCAGATAGGGCTCGCAGTGGTTCAGTTTCATATGGTCGGCAACCAGCCAGCACTCGGTGCTGGCCGCCAGCATGGCGCGCTTGATCTCGGCGTCGGCCTCCTGGCTGGCGCTTAAGCCCAGCTGCGCATGCAGCGCGCAGGCGCCGAGAATAGCGATATCAGCCCGATAGCGCGCGAGCAGCGCGAGGGTGGCGCTGCCGGCAAACAGACGCTGCTGCATATCCCACCTTCCGCCGAGCAGGATCAGCTGAATATCCGCCCGGTCGCTGAAGTGCTGGGCGATGTCTAAAGAGGGGGTGATGACGGTCATTGGCTCTTTGATGTGGCTGGCGACGGCCAGCACGGTGCTGCCGGCATCTAAAAAGATCGTCGAGCCGGCGGGAATTTTCTCCGCCACCATTTTACCCAGCCGCTGTTTGGTCTTCGGCAGCAGAGCGTTTCTGCCCTGGCGGTTCATCGCTGACAGGTCGAGGGCGATAGCGCCGCCGTGATTCTTTTGCGCCAGCCCCTGCTTTTGCAGATCGGTCAGGTCGCGGCGAACGGTGTCCGCGGAAACCTGCAGCCTGTCGACCAGCTCGCTGATGCTGACCTGGCCATTTTCGCTAATGATATCCAGGAGGTATTTTTGTCTGGCGGTTTTGTGCACGGTCTTCAATCCTGCAAATTGCTGCAATAAATCGCATAATACAGCATTTTACGGCAAAAGAAATCCCGCGCCAGCGCAAGCTCTTCACGCGCTATCGTATCCCGGCGCTGCCCGTGCGAACCGTCGGCGGCGGGGTAACCTGGCAGAATCGGGTCTACAAAGACCTCAGCGGGCCGGATGGCGAAACGCAGCGCCTGTATCAGGGCAGCTACCTGCTGGTGAGCCTGTTCACGCCAATATCAACAACCTCTTCGATCGTGAATATGACGCCTACCTCGATGATTCCGCGGTGTACGGGGAGCCGCGCAGCGTTTCGCTGAGCATGAACTACAGGTTCTGATTACCGCTCCCGCAGGCGCCTCGCAAGAGGGCCTGCGGGCGGGGAGGCTAGCGCATCACCCAGTGCTGGGGACCAACCTGTTCATAGGTGCGGGCGGGGGGCTGCCAGGCCTTATCGCGAAACGGCGTCGGCAGCTCGTCGTTACTGCCTTCGCGCAGCAGATGGCGGCGCGCGGGATCGGTCTTCGGAATTGCCGCGATCAGCTTTTGCGTATACGGGTGCTGAGGGTGGGTGAAAATCGCCTGACGCGGGCCAATCTCGACGATTTCGCCGAGATACATCACCGCCACCCGGTGGCTGATGCGCTCGATAACCGCCATGTCGTGCGAGATAAACAGAAAGGCGATCTGCATGGTGCGCTGCAGTTCGATGATTAAGTTGACCACCTGCGCCTTCACCGACACGTCCAGCGCCGACACCGACTCATCGGCAATAATCACCTTCGGGTTCATCGCCAGCGCCCGGGCGATGCAGATACGCTGACGCTGGCCGCCGGAGAACTCGTGCGGATAGCGGTTCAGCACCGACACGCTCATCCCAACCTTTTCAATCAGCTCCTGCGAGCGTGCGAGCGCCTGCTGGCGCGTGGCCAGCCCGTTTTCCAGCAGCGGCTCAATCAGCGTTTCCAGGATCTTTAGCCGCGGGTTGAGGCTGGCAAAGGGATCCTGAAAAATCATCTGCATATCCTGACGCAGGCGCTTTTGCTGCGCGCGGTCGGCCTGCAGGACGCTGTAGCCATTGAGCGTCACGTCGCCGGACTGCGCCTGAATCATGCGGATCAGGCTGCGCCCGGTGGTCGATTTTCCGCAGCCCGATTCGCCCACCAGCGAGAGCGTCTCTCCCGGCCACAAATCGAAGCTGACGTTCTCCACGGCGTGAATATGGCCGGCTAGCTGATTGAAAAAACCGCGCTTAACCGGGAAGCGGGTCACCAGATTCTTTACCGACAGCAGCGGCGGCTGCGAGCGGTCGGGTAGCGCGGTCTCGGGGGGATAGCGCTGGGTTTCGCCGGTTTGTAAATCCACCGACGGGAACCGGCACGGGGCGCTAACGGCCGTCATTTCACCGGCCGCCGGCACCGAGGCCAGCAGCGCGCGGGTGTAGGGCTGCCGGGGGGCGGAAAACAGCCCCGGCGTTGGCGCGCACTCCACCGCATCGCCGCGAAACATCACCAGCGTATGATCCGCGGTTTCCGCCACCACGCCCATGTCGTGAGTAATAAACAGCACCGCGGTATTATTTTCCGCCTGCAGCGTTTTAATCAGATCGAGAATCTGCCCCTGAATCGTCACGTCGAGGGCGGTGGTCGGTTCGTCGGCAATCAGCAGCTTAGGTCTGAGGGCCAGCGCCATCGCAATCATGGCGCGCTGGCGCATGCCGCCGGAAAACTGATGCGGGTACTCGTCATAGCGCTGCGCGGCGTGGGGAATACGGACCTTCTCCAGCAGGGCAATGGCCTGGCGCTTGGCCTCGCGTTTGGATAATCCCTGGTGATGAATAAAGACTTCAGCGATTTGATGCCCGATGGTAAAGGCGGGATTGAGGCTGGTCATCGGCTCCTGGAAAATCATCGCCACCTCGGCGCCGCGGATGCGGCGCATCTCCTCCTCCGGCAGCGCCAGCAGCGACCTGCCGCCAAGGCTCACGCTGCCCTCCGTGCGGCTATTGCGCGATGACAGCAGGCGCATAATCGCCATCGCGGTGACGCTTTTCCCCGAACCCGATTCGCCGACAATGGCCAGCGTTTCGCCCGGATTAAGGGTAAAGCTGATATTACGCACCACTTTCTGCCAGCTGTCGCCGCGGCGAAACGAGACCGACAGATTGTCTACACTCAGCACCGGAGAAGGCGTCGGGGTATTCATCAATCAGCACTCCCCGGCAAAAGGGGCTCTGGCGGAAACGAACGCCCGCGGCGTGAACTCAAGCGTGCCGGTGAACGGCCAGGTCGGGGTGAGCATCCGCCGGCGCGGCACGCGCTCGATATCCTGATCGACCACCCCTTCGGAAAGGGCCATCAGGTTGGGGTTGGCCAGCGGCGCCAGCTCCGGCGACAGGTAGCCCGATTTGACCACCAGAATCTGCACCCGGCGCGGATCTAAGCCGAGCGCGCTAAAATCAGCAAGATCGTGATAGGGGCGACGACGGTCGGCGACCACCACGGTGATGCCGTCGACCTGTAACACGGCCTGGTTAGCGCTACCGTGCGCGCCCGCGGGCAGAAGATGCTTCACGGTAAAGCGTGCGCTGACGCTTTCGCCAGCCGGGTCGAGCTGCGCGCCAACGGTTAGCTCAAGCTGTGCGCCAACGCCGGCGCGAAAGGCAGCCTGGGTCGCCGGGGCATCGGCAATGCCGGCGACCAGGGTATTGCCGGCATGCTGGCGCAGAAGCTCGGCCAGCACGTCGCCGCGATCGCCCACGCCGCCGCCGGTGGGGTTATCGCCGGAGTCCGCCAGAATAACCGGCGCCGTCGGGCTGGCGATGGCCTCCTTCACGCACTCCGCCACGCTGCCGGTGCGGCAGCCGAAGGCAAACGCCTCGCGCGCGTCCCAGTAGGACTGCGCCAGCTTCTCCGCCTGCTGTTTCAGCACCTTCAGGTCGGTGCCGGTAAAAATGGCGGCGGCGGTGGCGCGCGGTTCATCGGCCCAGACGTAGCCCACCATCAGCGAGCTATCGAGCACGCCGGGAAGGCGATCGCTTGCCGGCAGGGTGGCGTAGAGGCTTTTCGCCGGCTCATCTTCGGTACTGGTGCGCTCGCCGGGGAGCATCACCGGCACCGGCGCCCAGACCACCCCGGGCCGTACGCCGGTGGTGATGCTGTTGACCAGCATGGTGACGGAGCGGCGCATGGTCTCTTCAACGTCAATATGCGGCGCGGTACGGTAGGTTGAGTACATATCAATGGCGTCAATAATGCGCTGGGTCACGTTGCCGTGCAGATCGTAGCTAACGGCTATCGGGCAGGCGTCGCCGACGCAGGCTCGGGCGGCGGCGATCCAGTCGCCTTCGGCATCTTCCAACCCTTCAACGTACATCGCGCCGTGCATCGCCAGATAGAGGCCGTCAACGGGCAGCGCCGCCTGCAGGCGGGTCAGAAACTCGGCCTTAAAGCTCTCATAGGCGGCACGCGCGACCGGGCCGCCGGGGATGGCGCGGGCGTGCAGGGTGGGCAGAAAGGTCGCCGGATAGTCCTTGAGAAACTGAAAGTAGGGCGCCGCCAGCAGCGCGTCACCTTCGACCGTGCGAAATTCGTCCTCGTGAGTCAGTACGGGATTGAACGTGCTGCATTCAATGTGTATTCCGCCAACGGCAATGCGCATAGGGACCTCGTTAATATTCAGGAAATAAAACGTGAGTAAGGGCCACGCTTGCGGCAGCAAGCGCCCAGCTGTCCTGCTCGAGCGGCCGGTAGATGAGCGGCGTTTTCCCCGCCATGCCGGGGAGCAGATAGGTTTCGATGGCCTGCTGCATCACGGTATTGAGCAGTCCCTGAAAGCTATCGGGCTGATGCGCCAGCATGATCGCCGCCGGATCGTGGGTCTGAATCTGATGGGAGATAGCCATCCCGAGCGCGTCGCCGGCCTGGTGCAGGATATGGATCGCCCCGGAGTGTCCTTTGCGGGCCAGCGCCTCCAGCTCGGCGAGGCTGGTGGCCTCGATGCCCTCCATGCGCGCCTGTTCAAAAATGGCGGTCAGGGAGGCCACGGTGTCGAGGCAGCCGCGCTTCCCGCAGCGGCAGGGCTTACCCGCCGGCACGATTGTGCAGTGGGCGATTTCCCCGGCGCCGCCGTGGGCGCCGCGCCAGATGCGCCCGTAAATCACCGCCGCGCTGCCGATGCCGCTGCCGTGGGAGATAGCGACCGCGCTTTGATACTTGCGCAGATGGCCAAAGGTCTTTTCGTAGGTCGCCAGGGCGCGGGTATCGTTTTCGATAACCACCGGGATCCCGCCGGTGGCGCGGCTCAGCAGCTCTGCCAGCGGAACCTGATGCCAGCCCATCAGCGCGGACTGTACGCAAACCGACTGCGCGGCGTCAACGAAGGCGGAGAGCGCAAAGCCGATGCCGGCCAGGCGCTGGCGGTTAACGGCCGCGCTGCTGAGCAGGTCGGCAATTTCCGCCGCCAGCTGCTGGATAAGCGCCGGGATCTCGACCTCGGGAGTGAGATGGCGCTCGGCCATCTTTTCGCCGATGCCGTTCATCAGCACCACCACCAACTGATGGTCGATCAAGGAGATGCCGATCGCACAGGCGGCATCAGGGGAAAGTGACAGGGTAACCGAAGGCCGCCCCTGGCCGCTGGAGGCGGCCATCGCGCTCTCCTGCAGGACGCCTGCGGCCAGCAGCTCTTTGACCAGCGCGCCGATGGCCGGCTTGCTCATGCCGGTCAGGCGGGCGAGGTCGGCCCGGCTGGCCCCCTCTTCGCTGCAGACCAGATGAACCAGTTGTTGTTGGAGTTTGTTCAGCATAGTGCCCCGACCCTTCGCTTTTTTCTGAACATAATTGCGCCCTGCTGATTTAGCAATCAGTTTCTTCACAAAAATAACTAATTGATCGCATATAAGTTAAATTTATTACCTAATTAAGCGCTAATGGTGGCTAATGTCACATTTAAAGAATTTTGTTATGTGTAAAAACAAAACTTAATAGCAACATAATGACCACAACTGGCGAAATAACATACGGGCAGGGGTACGCGATGAAGGTATTGATGAGCAAATATCGACTTGCCGTTCTGGCAGGCGTTCTGGCGGTAGGCAATATCACGGCGCTGCAGGCGGCGACGCTGAATGTGATGCAAAATGAAGCGCCGCGCAGCATGGATCCCGGCGACCAGACGGCGACCTTCACCGACACGGTTCTCAAGCCGATGTATGAAGGGCTGGTCGATCTCTCCCCCGATTACAAAATCGCCCCCGCGCTGGCCACGGCCTGGCAGGTGAGCGAGGACGGCAAGGTCTGGACCTTCACGCTGCGCAAGAACGTCACCTTCCATGACGGTACGCCGTTTAACGCCGACGCGGTGGTGGCTAACATTCAGCGCCATATCGATCCAAAAGGCAGCCTGGCCGCCAGCTCGAGGATGCGCAACGTGATTGCGTCGGTGAAGAAAATTGACGACGGCAGCGTCGAAATTACGCTGAAAAAAGTCTACCCCTCGTTCCTCAATTTACTCACCGGCGGCGCGGCGAAAATGGTCAGTCCGGCGGCGGACAAAGCCGGCACCATTGGCCGCAAAGCGGACGGCACCGGCCCCTATATGCTGCAGGAATATAAAACCGGGGAGTATGTTTTAGAGAAAAAGAACCCGCATTACTGGGGAGAAAACGGCGGCCCGGAGCAAATCAAATGGACATGGAGCTCGGAGCCTTCGGTGATGAATATGGCGCTGCTCTCCGGCCAGGTTGACGTGATTAACCCGGTGCCGCCGCAGTTCGGTATGCAGCTGAAAAGCAATCCGCAGGTGAAGCTGGAGCAGGGCGAGGGCGCGTCGGTATTCTGGGTGGCGCTCAACGTTGAGCAGAAACCGCTCAACGACGTCCGCGTGCGCCAGGCGCTGAATCTGGCGACGGATAAAGACGCGCTGCTGAAGGCGGTGATGTTTGGCTACGCCTCCGCCGCTAACTCGCCGCTGGCGCCGGTGAATGAAGGCTACGATAAGTCGCTCAACGAATACGCTTACAGCATCGACAAAGCCAAAGCGCTGCTCAAGGATGCCGGCTATCCGCAGGGATTTGACATCAATATCGCCGTACAGGGGCCAGACGCCCGGACCGCGCAAATCCTGCAGGCGATGTGGGGCAAGGTGGGGGTTAAGCTGAATATTCAGCAGATGGAAAGCGGCGTCTGGAGCAAGGCTGCCTTTGCACCGGCGGCTGAAAAGCTGGCGAACCGCACCGATTCCGTGCTTGCCTCCTGGTCCTCCGGCCTCAACGGATCCGATTTACAGCTGCGTCCGCTGTACTACTCCCAGAGCGCCGCGCCGGTTGGCGCCAACCTCGGCTTCTATAAAAACCCGACCCTCGACGACCTGCTGGACAAAGCGGCGACCACCATGGATGACAAGGCGCGCATCGCCGATTACGTGCAGGCGCAGAAGGTCATCATGCAGGATGCGCCGCACGTGATGCTCTACTTCCAGGACGATCTCTACGCCACCCGCGCGGATATCAAAGGCGTGCGGATGGAGCCGGGCGGCGAAATTATCGTTATCAACGCCCAGAAGCCGTAAAGCAGGGGCCTGACTGGAGTCGTTATGAAAGTCTACGTCATCAAAAAACTGCTTTCCTTGCCGCTTATCCTGCTCGGCGCATCGCTGATCGTCTTTTTGGCGATCAGGATGCTCCCCGGCGATCCTGCGCGGCTGATGGCCGGCCCGCAGGCGACCCAGGACGACGTGAGCCGCATGCACTCCCGCCTCGGGCTTGACGATCCGCTGGCGCTGCAGTACGGGCACTTTGTGGTTGGGATGCTCAAAGGCGACTTCGGCATTTCGCTAAAATCGGGGCAGCCGGTCTCCGCCGAGCTGGGCGAGCGGGCGCCCTATACCCTCGGCCTCGCGCTGCTGGCGTGGCTGATGGCGGTGGTGCTCGGCATTCCGATGGGGATGTGCGCGGCGATTTATCGCAATCATGCCGCCGATCACGCCCTGATGCTGATCGCTATTGCCGGCGCCTCAATCGCCAACTTCTGGCTGGCCCTGATCGCGATGGACACCTTCTCGGTGAAGCTGGGCTGGCTGCCGCTCCTGGGGGCCGAGGGCTGGAAAAGCTATATTCTGCCCTCGGTGTGCCTCAGTATTTTCCCGATGGCGGTGATGTCGCGCATGACCCGCTCGAGCATGGTGGACGTGCTCGGTGAAGACTATATTCGCACCGCCAGGGCCAAAGGGCTGGCGCCGTTCTACGTCTACTTTAAGCATGCCTTGCGCAATGCCCTCATCCCCATCGTGACCATTATTGCGCTCAACTTTGGCAGCCTGATCGGTGGAGCGGTGGTGACGGAGTCGGTATTTAACTGGCCGGGCATCGGGCGCTACCTGGTGGATTCCGTGCGCTATCGCGATTATCCGGTTATTCAGGGCGTGACGATGATAACGGTCGCCAGCGTGGTGGTGATGAATCTGGTGGGCGAAATGATTATCGCCAGGATCAACCCGAAAATAAGGTTTGATTAATATGTCTGAAATCTCACTCGCCAAATCGCGCAATGGCCTGATGAACGGCCTGCGCTGGGGAATAGACCATCCGTCGATCGCCATTGGCGGTTTTATCGTGGCCTTAATTGTTCTCGGCGCGCTCTTTGCGCCGTGGCTGAGCCACTACGATCCCTATGACCAGGATCTCCTCAATATTCTCTCTGCGCCTTCGGCGGAACACTGGCTGGGCACCGACGACTACGGGCGCGATATTTTTTCTCGCATCATATACGGCGCGCGGATCTCCCTTATCGAGGTGGTGGTCAGCGTGGCGCTGTCGCTGGCGATGGGGCTGCCGCTGGGCATTATGGCGGCGCTGTGCGGCAAAAGCGTCGACCACATCATTATGTGGATTATGGATGTAATTTTCGCCTTTCCCGGGATCGTCCTGGCTATTTTGCTGGTGAGCGTACTGGGGGCGGGGCTGATAAACATGCTGCTGGCGATCGCCATTTTCTCGGTGCCGGTATACGCCCGCCTGAGCCGCAACCTGACGCTGGGCATTAAAAATATGGAGTATATGGAAGCGGCGCGCGCGCTGGGGATCGGCTACCGGCGGCAGATTATTCACTATATTCTGCGCAACACGCTGGGGCCGATTACCGTGCAGGCCACCCTGACCGGCGGTTCGGTGATTCTGGCCGCCGCCTCGCTGTCGTTTTTGGGCATGGGGGTGCAGCCGCCGATGCCGGAATGGGGCACGATGATGAGCGACGGGCGCAACTTCCTTGGGATCAGCCTTGGGATCTCGCTGTGGCCAGGGCTGGCTATCGTCCTTTCGGTTCTCGGGTTTAATATTCTCGGCGACGGCCTGCGCGACCTGCTGGACACTCGCCTGTGAACGCGCCGGTGCTCTGTCTCGATATTGGCGGGTCGTTTATCAAAAGCGCCATCTCCGAAACCGCGGGCGCTATCGACGATATCCGCCAGCGCCCTGTTCCCACCGGCAACTGGGGCGATTTTTCCGCAGCGATTGGCGATATCATTGCCGGCTACGGCGACAGGCTAGCGGCAGAGAGCCCGCTGGCGCTCTCCTGCGCCGGGGTGGTGGATGTCGCCACCGATCGCATTCTCTCCAGCAACGTGCCGCCTTTTCAGGGCGTCAGCGTGACCCGGACCCTTAGCGCGGAGCTGCGGCGTCCGGCGGTGATGGCCAATGACGCCGACTGCTTTACCCTCGCGGAAGCGAGCGGCGGCGCGGCGCAGGGGTTCCCGGTGGTGCTGGGGATTATTCTCGGCAGCGGCATCGGCGGCGGCATCGCGATTCATGGCAATATTCTTTACGGTAATCAGGGGATCAGCGCCGAGTGGGGCCATGCGCCAATCGTGCAGACCGCGCTAAAGGTCGGCGAGCACAGCCTGAGCCTGCCGCGCCTGCGCTGCGGCTGCGGGCAGACTGGGTGCCTCGACACCTTAGGCGGGGCGAGAGGCATTGAGCGGCTGCATCATATTCTGAGCGGCCAGGCGCTGAGCAGCCGGGAGATTGTTGCCCAGGGTTTGGCGGGCCGCGAACCCCAGGCCCTGACTCTCGCCGCGTGGCTGGAGGTGGTGAGCGAGCCGCTGGCCCATGCGGTCAATATTCTCGGGCCGCACCGAATAGTGGCCGGCGGGGGCATGGCGAGCGAGGCGGCGCTGATTAGCCGCCTTGACGAGGCCCTGCGGCGTAAGATTTTGCTGAAAACAGCGCGGCCGCTGATCGTTGCGGGCCGCCACGCGAGCGACGGCGGCCTTATCGGCGCCAGCATTCTCGGGCAGCGGCTTTTATCAGCGAATTCAGCACCCTGCTTGTTTTAGCCCTTGCTTAACGGAGGCGTCAGGCTAGACTACGAAAATTAAGCCTGAGTTGACGGAGGTCTGGTGGAGGCGATTAAAGGTGCGGAACTGAATGTACCGGATGCCGTTTTTGCATGGCAGTTTGACGGACAGGGCGGCGTAAAACCGCTGACGGATAGCGACACTATCGATAAAGAGCATCCCTGCTGGCTGCATCTCAACTACACCCACGCCGATAGCGCACAGTGGCTGGCGGAAACGCCGCTGCTGCCGAACAGCGTGCGGGATGCGCTGGCGGGCGAAAGCACCCGGCCACGGGTGACGCGGGTCGGCGACGGTACGCTGATTACGCTGCGCTGCATTAACGGCAGTACCGACGAACGGCCGGATCAGCTGGTGGCGATGCGCTTATATATGGACGAGCGTTTGATCGTTTCTACTCGCCAGCGGCGGGTGCTGGCGCTGGACGACGTGCTCGGCGACCTGCGCGAAGGTACCGGCCCGGTGGACTGCGGCAGCTGGCTGGTGGATATCTGCGATGCGCTGACCGATCATGCCAGCGAATTTATCGAACAGCTGCACGACCGGATAATCGACCTTGAGGATAATCTGCTGGATCAGCAGGTCCCTCCGCGCGGCTTCCTGGCCCTGCTGCGCAAGCAGCTGATAGTGATGCGCCGCTATATGGCCCCGCAGCGCGATGCCTACTCCCGGCTGGCCAGCGAACGTCTGCCGTGGATGAATGACGACCAGCGTCGGCGCATGCAGGATATCTCCGATCGCCTCGGCCGCGGCCTGGATGAGATCGATAGCTGCATTGCCCGCACGGCGATAATGAGCGATGAGATCGCGCAAATTATGCAGGAGGCGATGTCGCGCAGAACCTATACCATGTCGCTGATGGCAATGGTCTTTCTGCCCAGTACCTTTCTGACCGGCCTGTTTGGCGTCAACCTCGGCGGGATCCCCGGTAATGAGTGGCATCTGGGCTTCTCCATCTTTTGCGTGATGTTAGTTGTTCTGATTGGCGGTGTTGCGTGGTGGTTACATCGCAGTAAATGGCTGTAAATAATCGCCTTTTATCAGCGTCCGATTGCGAAAAACCGGCAATGTTTGAGCGAAATCAATAAACCATCTACCCATTCGGGGCAATATCTCTCTCGCAGGTGAATGCAACGTCAAGCGATGGGCGTTGCGCTCCATATTGTCTTACTTCCTTTTTTGAATTACTGCATAGCACAATTGATTCGTACGATGCCGACTTTATTGAGTCGGCTTTTTTTTTGCTCTCCTGCGGCCAGCTTCTACGCTTAATGGGTGGTACACCCGCTCATAACCGGGAGAGTCAAAATGCGATACCAGCCTTTACATTCAATACCTATTTCACCTGAACCCAACGACCCGACGCCGGTGCCGGACCCGCGGCCTCGTCCGCATCCTTTACCCGATCCGCCGCCGGACGACGAACCGATTAAATTGTCGCATCAGAGGCGCAATTCTGCGAGGATACGCGCCTGCCAATTGCGCGCCCTTTAACACGAGAAAAAATTGTGACCGCTTTTTCAACACTGAACGTTTTGCCCGCCGCCCAGCTCGATAACCTGAACGAGCTGGGATACCTTGCGATGACCCCGGTCCAGGCGGCGGCTTTGCCGGCGATTCTGGCCGGTAAAGATGTGCGCGTGCAGGCAAAAACCGGCAGTGGAAAAACGGCCGCATTCGGCCTCGGCCTGCTCCAGCAGGTTGACGCCACGCTGTACAAGACGCAGTCTCTGGTCCTGTGCCCGACGCGCGAGCTGGCGGATCAGGTCGCCGGCGAGCTGCGTCGCCTGGCGCGCTTTCTGCCGAATATTAAAATTCTCACCCTCTGCGGGGGCCAACCCTTTGGCGCCCAGCGTGATTCACTCCAGCACGCGCCGCATATTATCGTCGCCACGCCGGGACGCCTGCTCGATCACCTGCAGAAGGGCACCGTCTCACTGGACGCGCTGCAGACGCTGGTGATGGACGAAGCGGATCGAATGCTCGATATGGGTTTCAGCGACGCCATTGATGAAGCGATTCGCTTTGCGCCCGCCGAGCGGCAGACGCTGCTGTTCTCCGCGACCTGGCCGGAGGCCATTGCGGCGATTAGCGGACGCGTGCAGAACGACCCGCAAACCATCGAGATCGATTCTGTTGACGCGCTGCCGGCAATTGAACAGCAGTTCTTCGAAACCTCGCAGAAAGGCAAAATCGCGCTGCTGCAAAAGCTGCTCAGCCAGCACAAGCCGGCCTCCTGCGTGGTGTTCTGTAATACCAAAAAGGATTGCCAGGCCGTTTGCGATTCGCTCAACGCTGCCGGGCAGAGCGCGCTGTCGCTGCATGGCGATCTCGAGCAGCGCGATCGCGACCAAACCCTGATCCGCTTTGCGAACGGCAGCTCGCGCGTGCTGGTCGCAACCGACGTGGCGGCCCGCGGTCTCGATATTAAATCCCTGGAGCTGGTGATTAACTACGAGCTGGCCTGGGACCCGGAAGTTCACGTTCACCGCATCGGCCGTACCGCACGCGCCGGCGCAAGCGGGCTGGCGATCAGCCTTTGCGCGCCGGAAGAGGCCCAGCGCGCCAATATTCTGGCGGAAATGCTGCAGCTGAAGCTGAACTGGATGAACGCGCCGACCGGCGGCACGATCGTACCACTGGAAGCCGAAATGACGACCCTGTGCATTGACGGCGGTAAGAAGGCCAAAATGCGCGCAGGGGACGTACTGGGTGCGCTGACCGGAGATTTGGGATTCGATGGCGCCGATATCGGCAAGATCAACGTTCATCCGGCGCACGTCTACGTGGCGCTGCGCCAGGGCGTGGCCAACAAAGCGTTTAAGCTGCTGCAGAACGGCAAGATTAAGGGCAAGAACTGCCGGGTTCGTTTGCTGAAATAGAGTAGGCAAGAGCGTCTCAGCCACCGCGCTGAGACGCCTGTTGGCGGGTTACTTCACTTCCACCACGTTCAGCCGCAGCTCGTCCAGCTGGGCATCATCCTCTTCCGGCTGCCAGCCAGCAGGCTGAAGCGGGATCTCTTCGCGATCGAACGCGAGGTCGCCGCCGTCAACCACGTCAGAACCGTGGGTAATTCCTTTAAAGTCAAACAGGCTGACGTCGCTAAGGTGCGACGGCACGACGTTCTGCATGGCGCTGAACATGGTCTCGATGCGCCCCGGATAGCGTTTATCCCAGTCGCGCAGCATGTCGCCGATCACCTGACGCTGCAGGTTAGGCTGAGAGCCGCAGAGGTTGCATGGGATAATTGGGAAACCCTTCGCCTGCGAGAAGCGCTCGATATCCTTTTCACGGCAGTAGGCCAGCGGGCGGATAACGATATGCTTACCGTCGTCGCTCATCAGCTTCGGTGGCATGCCTTTCATCTTGCCGCCGTAGAACATATTGAGGAACAGCGTCTGCAGGATGTCGTCGCGGTGGTGGCCGAGGGCGATTTTAGTCGCGCCGAGTTCGGTGGCCGTACGATAGAGGATCCCGCGACGCAGGCGCGAACAGAGCGAACAGGTGGTTTTGCCCTCAGGAATCTTCTCTTTGACGATCCCGTAGGTGTTCTCTTCGACAATCTTATACTCGACGCCGAGCTGCTGCAGGTACTCAGGCAGAATGTGCTCAGGGAAGCCGGGCTGCTTCTGGTCGAGGTTTACCGCGATCAGAGAGAAAGAGATGGGGGCGCTTTTTTGTAAGCTGCGCAGGATTTCCAGCATGGTGTAGCTGTCCTTCCCGCCGGAAAGGCAAACCATAATCCGGTCGCCGTCTTCAATCATATTGAAATCGGCAATGGCTTCGCCGACGTTGCGGCGCAGGCGCTTCTGCAACTTGTCGATGTTGTACTTCTCTTTCTTTGTAACTTGCTGAATATCAAGCATTATTAACGTTCTCTGAAACAAAAAGGGGCAGATAAGGGGCAAGGTTAAATCACAGTTCAAGCCTGGCGTTGAGCATCGTTACCCGATCGCCATTCATTTCTTCAATTCATGTACTGTAGACTTCGTAAACCATTTTCGCGTTTTCATGCCCCATCTGGTTAGCAATAAAAGATGGGTTAGCACCGGCTGATAGCAACCAACAGGCAAAAGTATGTCGCGTATGGTACGGATTCCGACGCCGAATGCCAGCGCGTTTTACTGCGGCTTCCCATCTACGACCAATACTGCGGTGAGAGTAGCAGGGCTTCTGCTGCTCATTCCGCTTTCCAGGGATTAAAACAACGCGCAGATCCTGGGGATCGCTGGCGCCATACTCCCTGTAGTGAAAGCCTTGTCGGTAACGTTCAATCTGCCGGGCTTCAGTGCCAGCCCAAGCCTTCAGGACCTGTCTAACCATCCGCTCTTCATTAAAAACGATCTGCGCCATTTAAATCTTACTGACGGCTTCCGGGTTACACGCTGCCCCTGATGCCCGCGCGCGATCGTCATCTGGCCTGCCTTTAGCAACAGACACGGACCAACCAGCTTATGCGCTACCGAGTATCGGTGACGTGCATATTGAACGTGGCAGGTCGGCGCCACTTTCACGGTACGGTATTAGTTGCATCCATAAGAAATCGATTTCATCGTAGAAATTATCTTGCTATGCAGTGCGCTTGTTTTTATATGATGTTGATATTTATGCATATAATATAATCATTGTGATCCGCATCACGATTATGTATTTTTATTTGTGAAACCGATTTCCTTTGGTGGAATATCGATTTATATTATTTCAAATAGTAGGGAAGAAGGTGCGTGTAAAAGGGTCAGGATGATGTCCTGCTGTTCTGGCGGAGTGTTTACACGTATGCAGGTTAAAAAAACTTGATATCGTTGTAGCGGTGTCATCCCTCAGGAAAGGTATTTGCTGGCGAGACGATTTTTCGATTTATCAGCACCAGGCTGAATTTTACGAAAGTTTTCGTGAAGCATGAATGCTGTCGTTTAATATTAGTTCAGGGCCGGTAACCCTATCTATTTCAGTGGGCACCGGCGCCAACTAAGGCAAACAGTACTCTTTATCTCGACTGGAGCACGGCTTTAATTTGCTTAATATACGCGAAAGAACGATGCCACAGGCTGAAAAAGATTTTTAAGATAAAACTACCAGGGCAGGCCCTCAGGGAGTTGCAAGGCCTTTTGCGGTTTTAATTCCAGTCATTGTTATTATGCTGACTTTGCATCTGCTAAATGAACTGTAGCCATCGGGTTGCGATGCGCTGCAAAATTTTTGTGCGACATCGCAGGATATATCGCGACTGGTATAGCTGCTGCAATCCCATTAACTCAGTGCAAATAAAGGTGCGCTGTGAAATTCGCGCAAGCTGGCGTTACCCAATAAAGCAAAGCATGTGGCAGTGTCAAAATGGCTGGGATAATAGCCCGCTAAAGTGCTTCTGGCGAATAGCCGTTCCGGCCTGGTAAAAGTATGTGTACAGATTTCCCGCGGGGAATACACCGACAAAATGCCACTGCTGGTAATGGATTAATCCCGGAAACTATCCGTTAAGAATGAATGTTTATTAATTTTTTTTATTTGTTTTTTCATCCAAAAGCACCAGGACCAATTTGTGAGCAAGTGGCGGTATTGAGAGCGATATATTCAGCTCGTCATGACGCAACAACAATGAACACAGCATTTACAGGAACCTGGACCATAACAATCATACCAGAGTGGATTATCCTATGAAGCGTAACGTATTAGCTAATTCTGTAAGACTTGCCATTCTCTCCACGCCGGTCATTATCACCGGGCTTATTACCTCCGTTCAGGCAGCCGGTCCCTGTAATTCAGCCGACGCGATGACCTATGTCTGCTCCGGGAGTGAAACGAATGGTATAGACCTGAGCGGGTCATCGCTGAATGTCTCCACAACGCCCGGATTTGGTGTCGATACTACGGATGTGCACGCTCTCGAGCTTACCAACAGTGGGGGGGACCTGATATTTAAGGATGAGAATCAGTCGAAGATTGTCGGCGGGGAGACCGGGATTACTGCCATTAATGATAATAGCGCCACGAACATGATGGTTAGCACCAGTGGTCATGTCAACGGTGGGTCCTACGCGGTTTCTGCCCAAAATAATGGCTCCGGGGCGACCGTCATCACAACAACAGGCACTATCAACAGCGGAAACGTCGGGCTTAATGTCGTCAATGGCAGCAACACTACGGGATTAACGATTACCACCAATAACGAGTTCGGCGTCGGGAAGGATGCGATTAATGCCGCGAACAATGGCTCCGGGGCGACCGTCATTACAACAACAGGCACTATTAACAGCGGAAACGTGGGGATTAATGTCGTTAATGGCAGTAACACCACGGGATTAACGATTGCCGCTGATTCCACGTTCGGCGTTGGGGCGGACGGGATTAATGCCACCAACAATGGCACCGGGGTGACCGCCATTACCACATTAGGCAATATCAGCAGCGGCAGGCACGGGATTTATGCCAATAACGATACCACCGCTACGGACATGACGATTAAAGCCAGCGGTAATATCGGTGTGGGAGGGGACGGGATTAATACCACGAATAATGGCACCGGGATGACCGACATCACCGCATCAGGCGCAGTCTCCGGGGCGCATGGGATTTATGCCGTTAATGGCAGTAACGCCACGGATATGACGATTAACGTCAGCGGTGATATCGCAAGCTGGGGGAACGGAATTTATGCTGAGAACAATGGCGACGGGCCGACCTCCATCACCAACACCGGCAAGATTGAAGCTCCCTCCTATGGCAACGCCATTATTACCCAGGGTAGAACCAGCACCATCACCAATGCCGGCCGCATTATCGGTAAAGTTCAGCTCGGAAACGAAGGAAATACCGTCACCAATGCCATCGAAGGTACGTGGGACATGTCAGGCGACACGAGCGACTTCGGTACAGGTGCTAACGCCCTTATTAACGCGGGTATCCTGATGACTGCCAGCGGCTCTTCCAGTGACGGCGTGCAGACCACCACGCTTAACCAGGTCGGTACGCTCACTAACTCCGGTAGTCTGACCATGGCGAACGAACGCGCCGGCGATACCACCGTTATTAACGGCAACTACGTTGGCAATGGCGGCACGCTGACGTTTGATACCGTACTGGGTGACGACAGTTCGGTAACGGATAAGCTGATCGTTAACGGCAATACCTCCGGTACCTCTTCTGTCCTGTTTAACAATATCGGCGGCAGCGGAGCGCAGACCCTGAATGGTATCGAGATTATTTCGGTCAATGGTCAATCCGACGGCGTCTTTATCCAGGATGGTCGTATTGCAGCAGGGGCCTACGATTACTCACTGGTGCGCGGCAAGGGCAGTAACGCCAGCAACTGGTACCTGAATAGCTGGCAAGATCAGGGTAATACTACTCAGGTGCTGCGTCCGGAATCCGGTGCCTATGCTGCCAATTTAGCGGCAGCTAACAACCTGTTCACCACGCGTGTTCACGACCTTATCGGGGAAACGCAGTACACCGACGCCCTGACTGGCGAGAAGAAAGTGACCAGCATGTGGCTGCGCAATGAAGGAGGCCATAACCGTTCACGGGACAGCAGTGGTCAACTGAAAACGCAGGCTAACCGCTACGTTCTGCAGATCGGAGGGGAGATTGCCCAGTGGAGCTCGAACGGTGATGACCTCTACCATCTCGGGGTTATGGCAGGCTATGCGAACAGCAAAAGTAACACGATATCGAATGCCAATGGCTACCGTGCAGATGGCTCGATCAATGGCTACAGCACTGGCGTGTACGGTACCTGGTATGCCAACAAAACGGACAAGACCGGGGCGTATGTAGGCACCTGGGCACAGTACAGCTGGTTTAAAAACCGGGTGACTGGTGAAGGGATGAGCAGTGAAGCCTATGACTCGCAGGGTTTCACCGCGTCAGTGGAAAGCGGTTATACCTTCCGTTTGGGGCAGGCTGAAGACGGCCTACAGTCGTACTTCATCCAGCCTAAAGCCGCGCTGACCTGGATGGGTGTGAAGGCCGATAAACACACAGAGCTAAACGGTACGGAAGTTGTCGGAGAAGGGGATGGTAATGTCCAGACCAGTCTGGGTGCGAAAACTTACATCAGCACCACAAAAATCGATGATGGTAAGGAGAGTACCTTCCAACCGTTCGCGGAAGTGAACTGGCTGCATAACACCCATGATTTTGCCAGTCGTATGGATGGTGTCGTGGTGAAACAGAATGGCGCAAAGAATATTGCTGAGTTGAAAATGGGAGTAGAAGGTCAGCTCAATAAGCAGTTTGGTCTTTGGGGTAATGTCGCTCAGCAGCTTGGCGACAAGGGGTACAGCGACACATCCGCGACGCTAGGGGGAAAGTACAGTTTCTGATAGTACAGAGGCTGGATAGCAGAAAGGACCCTGTACAGGCTCTGTCGCATAAGCGCGAGCCTGTCACTCATTCTGTATCACTTATGGCGCCTGACATCGGAGTATCAGTCTGTGGCGTGTAGGGTACGGATTCACCAGCACAGTTAAGAGCGTTTCATCGGCGAAGGATTAAGATAAAAAGCCCGCACCGGCGGCGGGCTTGCGAGGTTAGCGAACAACCAGTACGGAGCACTCAGCGTGACGCACGACGGCCGCGGCGTTAGAGCCAAGCAGGTAGGTCGTGATATCCGGGCGGTGCGAGGCGATGATGACGAGATCTGCCGGCAGCGACTTCGCCAGCCCCAGAATGTTGTCCTTCGGCGAACCTTCGGCAATATGGAAATGCACCCGGTCTTCAGGGATGGCAAACTGCTTCACCACCTCTTTCAGCCGCTTTTCGGAATCCGCCTTGAACTCATCCATCGGCGGCATCTCTGCGGTATAGGCCATGCCCAGCGAGGCATAATAGGGAAGAGAGGGGATCACGGTCAGAAAGTGGACTTCGGCATCATCAATCCGTGCTTCGGCTTCAACGTGGCTGATAACGCGTTGAGTTAATTCTGTATCAGAAATATCTATGGGTACAAGAATTATTCTGGTCATAAAACCTCCTGTTTAATTAACCTTTAAAAGTGTACGACATTCAGGGGCAATATGTACAATGACCAGGGTCACACTTTGGCTTCAGACCGCGGCACGTTCGGTAAATTTACCTTTGATAACCCCGTCATAAAAACGACCTTTTGAAACGACCTGCAGAAAGTTGTGAAACACCCGCGGTGGAACGTCGCAGTACTGTAGCGTTTTATTGTCACGAAAGCGTATTTCAAGGATGCCGGAGGCTTCGTCGTAGGCGACGGAGCTAATTCGTGATGATTTTACGGGATGATGATGCATTGCTGGCGTCCTTTACGAGCGGTCTTTTAAGCAATATATCATCCACTGGACGACTATTTTAACGCAACAGGTATATTGTTTTGATTTGATTAAAATGTCGGCAGAAAGAGGGGCATAGGCCCGCTGTCGCCAGCGGGCCACGGCATCAGAACTGGTAAACCAGGCCTAGCGCCACAACGTCATCGGTGCCGATGCCGTTGTTTGCATAGAAGCTATCGTCTTCGTCCAGCAGGTTGATTTTGTAATCAACGTAGGTGGACATATTGCGGTTAAAGTAATAGGTCGCGCCGATATCGGCATATTTCACCAGATCCTTGTCGCCGTCGGTGTTGTTCAGGTCTTTCCCTTTCGACATCAGGAAAGAGACCGCCGGGCGCAGGCCAAAGTCGAACTGGTACTGAGCGGTGACTTCAAAGTTCTGCGTCTTGTTGGCGATCGTGCCGCTCTGGTTGCCGTAAGGGGTCATGTTGCGGGTTTCAGAGTACATGGTGGCCAGGTAGATATTGTTGGCGTCATATTTCAGGCCGGTGGTCCAGGCGTCGGCCTTGTCGCCGCCGGCGGTCGAGCGGTGAGTTTGCTCGTTGGTACGGTCGGAGCTGGAGTACGCCGCGCCGAAGCTGACGCCCATGCCCAGATCGTAGGTCGAAGAGATACCGAAGCCGTCGCCGTTGGCGTTTTTAACCGAGCGGTCGCCGCCGTTGCCGGTGCCTTGCTGCTCGTTTGACACCTGGTTTTCGTTCGCGCCCTGATACTGCAGCGCGAAGTTCAGGCCGTTCACCAGACCGAAGAAGTCGCTATTGCGATAGGTTGCCACGCCGTTAGCGCGGTTGGTCATAAAGTTGTCGGCCTTCGACCAGGTGTCGCCGCCGAACTCCGGCAGCATGTCGGTCCAGCCTTCAATGTCGTACAGTACGCCGTAGTTGCGGCCATAGTCGAACGAACCGTAGTCGCCGAATTTCAGACCGGCGAATGCCAGACGGGTCCAGGCGTTATTGGTATCGGATTCGCTATTATTGGCCTGAACGTTATATTCCCACTGGCCGTAGCCGGTCAGCAGATCGTTAATCTGAGTTTCGCCTTTAAAACCGAGGCGGATATAGCTCATATCGCCATCAGAGTTAGTATCATCGGAGAAATAATGTAAACCATCTACTTTACCGTAGAGGTCTAACTTATTGCCGTCTTTGTTATAAATTTCGGCGGAGTGAGCAGCGCCAGCAGCTAATAATGCCGGAATAACGAGGGCCAGTACTTTTCTTTTCATTTAGATATTCCTTTAATGTTTTTGTTTTGACTTCCTGCGAGGAAGTAAACTCATGCTAAATGAAGGCTGTTAAATCCGGGTAAGTATCAATTGTTACGATATAAGTAAAATCTAAAATAAATAATACCGTTGTTACGGCGATAGCTTTGGTGAATATATAAAGAAAACACATATAAAATAAAAATTATACGGCGGAAAATTAATGGGATATTATTCGCGCGTTATATGCCTTTGTTTATTGTCAGCCGCATTTTTGCTGCCGCAGCTCGCTGTCCTCTTACGGGCTATTTAAACGGTAAAATGACAAGCCCGAATATCTATTCGGGCTTTTTTTATGGCAACGCTCAGGCGCGGTACAAATTAGCTTTCGACGGCGGGCTTCTCCGCTTTACCGGCCATCTGCGCAAGGAACTCATAGCGTTTTTGCAGATCGGCTGCGGCATCCTTCCACAGCTGCTCCGCCACCTCCGGCTGCTGGGCGTTGAGGCGACGGAAGCGCTGCTCGTTGAGCAACGTGTCCGCCAGCGCGTCCGACGGCGGGCGAGAGTCCAGCGCCAGCGGGAGCTTACCTTCATCCGCCCGGCGCGGGTCGAAGCGGTAGAGCGGCCAGAACCCGGTGGCGGTCAGCTGACGCATCTGATCGTGGCTCAGCGCCAGATCGTAGCCGTGCTCTTCGCACGGGCTGTAGGCGATAATCAGCGACGGTCCCGGATAGGCCTCCGCTTCCTGAATCGCTTTCACCGTCTGATTTAGCTGGGCGCCCAGCGAAATCTGCGCCACGTAGACGTGACCGTACATCATCATGCTGACGCCGAGGTCTTTGCGCGATTTACGCTTGCCGTGCTCGCCAAATTTAGTGACCGCCCCGAGCGGTGTAGCCTTCGAGGCCTGGCCGCCGGTGTTGGAGTAGCACTGGGTGTCGAGCACCAGGATATTGACGTTTTCGGTCAGGCTCAGCACGTGGTCGAGGCCGCCGAAGCCGATATCGTAGGCCCAGCCGTCGCCGCCGATCAGCCAGATGGATTTTTCCACCAGCGCGTCGGCGTCGGTCAGCAGCTCCTGGGCTCCCTCAACGCCGACCAGCGCGCGGCGCAGCTCCGCCACCTGCTCGCGGCGGACGTCCGGGGTGGCCTCGGCGTGCAGAGCATCGTTGAGCTCCGCCGGTATCGCGTCGGCAAACTGCCCCAGCAGGCGCATCACGCGCTGACGATGCTGGTCCACGGAGAGGCGGAAGCCGAGGCCAAACTCGGCGTTATCTTCAAACAGCGAGTTGGCCCACGCCGGGCCGCGCCCGTTGGCGTCGGTGGTATACGGCGTTGACGGCAGGTTACCGCCGTAAATTGACGAGCAGCCGGTGGCGTTGGCGATCAGCATCCGGTCGCCGTAGAGCTGGGTCAGCAGCTTGATGTACGGCGTTTCGCCGCAGCCGGAGCAGGCGCCGGAGTACTCAAACAGCGGGCTTATCAGCTGAGAGGTACGAATATCAATGCGCTCCAGCGCGCTGCGGTCGATCTCCGGCAGGCTGAGGAAGAAGTCGTAGTTGACCTTCTCCTCCTCAACGTGCTCAAGGCGCGACATCATATTGATGGCCTTGATCTCCGGGTTCTGCCGGTCTTTGGCCGGGCAAACCTCCACGCACAGATTACAGCCGGTGCAATCTTCCGGCGCCACCTGCAGCACGTATTTTTGGCCGCGCATATCGCGGGATTTTACGTCCAGCGAATGCAGGCTGGCCGGGGCCGCTTCCATCGCTTCAGGAGAGATAACCTTGGCGCGGATCGCCGAGTGCGGGCAGGCCGCGACGCAGTGGTTACACTGGGTGCACAGCGCCTCTTTCCAGATAGGGATCTCTTCGGCGATATTGCGTTTTTCCCAGCGGGTGGTGCCCATCGGCCAGGTGCCGTCCGGCGGCAGAGCGGAGACCGGCAGCGCATCGCCGAGGCCGGCCAGCATGGCGGCGGTGACGGTTTTGACAAAGTCTGGCGCGGCATCGGAGACCACCGGCGGGCGGTTAGGGCTGGCGGCGTTGACCGGCTGCAGCGGCACTTCGGCCAGCGACTCGCGGGCCAGCGCCAGCGCCTGCCAGTTACGTTCAACCAGCTCCTTGCCTTTGCTGCTGTAGCTTTTGGCAATCGCGCCCTGGAGTTCGGCCAGCGCGCTGTCGCCCGGAAGAATTTGCGTCAGATGGAAGAACGCCATCTGCATCACGGTATTGATACGCGCGCCGAGGCTGCATTCGCGGGCAATTTTGGCGGCGTTGACGATATAAAAGCGCGCCTGCCTCTGGTTGAGCATCGCCTGCACTTCCTGCGGCAGACGCGACCACGCCTCATCGGCGGCATACGGCGTATTCAGCAGGAAAATCCCGCCGGGCTTCAGGCGCTCCACCATCTGATATTTGTCGATAAACTGCAGCTGATGGCAGCCGACGAAATCGGCCTGCGAGATAAGATAGGAAGAGCGAATCGGCTTCTCGCTGACGCGCAGGTGCGAAACGGTGAGTCCGCCGGCCTTTTTCGAATCGTAGACGAAGTAGCCCTGCGAGAACCACGGCGTCGAGTTGCCGATGATTTTGATGTTGTTCTTGGTCGCCGACACGCTGCCGTCGCTGCCCAGGCCGTAGAACAGCGCCTCCAGCTTCGCCTCCGACGGCAGGGTGTTTTCCCCCAGCGGCAGAGAGAGGTTGGTGACGTCGTCATAGATACCGACGGTAAAGCGGGGCTTCGGTTTCGCCGCGTTCAGCTCGTTAAACACCGCCAGCACGCACTCCGGGCCGAACTCTTTTGACGACAGGCCGTAGCGGCCGCCGATGGTGCGCGGCAGCGTTTCTCGTTCACCGCGGTTAAACGCCTCCGCCAGCGCGGTCATGATGTCGAGGTACAGCGGCTCCGCGTGGGCGCCGGGCTCTTTGGTGCGGTCCAGCACGGCGACGGCGCGCGCGCTTTCCGGCAGCGCTTCCAGCAGGTGAGCGGCGGAGAAGGGGCGATAGAGCCGCACTTTCAACACGCCGACCTTCTCGCCGCGGCTGAGCAGCTCATCCACCACCTCTTCGCAGGTGCCGATGGCGGAACCCATCACCACAATCACCCGTTCGGCCTGCGGATGGCCATAGAATTCGAACGGTTTATAGCGACGGCCGGTGGCGGCGGCGAAATCGTCCATCGCCGTTTCAACATGCTCGTAGACCGCGTCGTACCACGGGTTAGTGGCTTCACGGGACTGGAAATAGGTGTCCGGGTTAGCGGAGGTTCCGCGGATTGTCGGATGTTCGGGATTGAGCGCGCGCAGGCGATGCGCGTCGATCTCAGCCTGCGGCAGCAGGCTGCGGAGGGTGTCATCCGCCAGCGGCGCGATTTTGTTGATTTCGTGCGAGGTGCGGAAGCCGTCAAAGAAATGGATAAACGGCACCCGGCTTTTGAGGGTCGCAATGTGCGAAATCAGGGCGAAATCCTGCGCCTCCTGGACGTTGCTGGCGCAGAGCATCGCGCAGCCGGTCTGGCGCACGGCCATCACATCGGAGTGATCGCCGAAAATAGAGAGCGCGTGGGTGGCGACGGTACGTGCGGCGACGTGCAGGACAAACGGCATCAGCTGACCGGCCAGTTTGTACAGCGTCGGGATCATCAGCAGCAGGCCCTGCGAGGAGGTGAAGGAGGTCGAAAGGGCCCCGGTTTGCAACGCCCCGTGCACGGCGCCGATAGCCCCGGCTTCCGACTGCATTTCGACCACCCGAGGCACGTCGCCCCAGATATTTTTTAGCCCGTTACCCGCCCAGGCATCCGCCTGCTCGGCCATCGTTGAGCTGGGGGTAATGGGGTAGATGGCGATAACTTCACTGGTGCGAAACGCGACAGAAGCGGCCGCGCCATTACCGTCGATAGTAATCATAAAAAGAGACCCTAACATTGCGCAAACAAAAAAGAAGGGACCCGCAAAACGGCGGCGGATCCTGTAATTATATGGAGTGAGTATAGGGGCTTTCAGTATGCCCTTGAAGTTATGCGGCTTTCGAGTGCACAAATTGATCCATGAGGTTCTCCCTGCCTGCGCGCCGGGCGAGGAGAACCAGTGGCTGCTATCTTGCTGATTACTATGCCATTAGTCTGAACGCGCCGGGCGCGCTGGCGGCTAAGCCCCGCGCCCGGCGCGCGGACGCCGTTTAAAACCAGGTCTCGAGCTGGGCGCCGAAGATCAGCGTGCCTCCGCTGTGGTAGCCCGCGCTGCCAAAGGTGTCGGTGGTGGAGTAGCTATCCAGGGCTTTGTCCCAGTTCATCCAGGTGGCGAAGAAGCGAATTTCCGGGCGCTCGAAAAAGTCGGTCACGTTGTGCATTTTAAAGGTCGGAGCAAAGGTCAGCTTGTAGTAGCTCCCGCGGGCGTGCCGGTTGCCGTTAAAGCCTTTCGGGTCGATATCCATATACTGGTAGCTGGCCTCGTACTGCAGGGCAAAGTTCTGATTGAGCTCCTGGATAACCCTGCCGTTGAGGGTGACCCAGTCGTAGCGGTCGCCGTCCAGGTAGCGGCTATTGCTGCTCTGGGCGACGATAAGCGGCGCCAGGCTAAGCCGGTCGGTCAGGGAGGTGATGCCGTAGGAGGCAAATTTAACGGTCCAGGCGTTATCGATCAGATAGCCGTCCGACCCCGGGCCGCGCACTTCCGCTCCCAGCGCCTGGCCATACAGCAGCACCGTTTTGGACAGTCCGGGCCGGAGCCCATAGAACGTGTCGCCATGATACGCCAGCATGGTGTTGAAGCCTTTGGACGCCGCTTTATCCGTCGCCAGGCCGTCATTAATACGCTTATCGTTATCCTTAGAGTAGAGGCCGTTGACCATCCACTGCCACGGGCCTAATTTATTATTGAGCGACAGGGTATAGTTCTGAATATAGGTATTGGCGGCCCCGGTCATGTTGTTATATTCAACGTTCTCCATGGCATCAATATCATTAAAGTTACGCCCGTAAATCGCCAGATTGGTTTTGACGTCGCCGGCCAGGTTAACGTCATAAATACCGGCGCCGGTACCGATTAAATTCATCATGTCGGAGTCGAGCCAGTGAATATCGAAGTTATCGCGATCCTCGCGCTTGCCTGCCCACAGGGTTGCGTGCTTAAACGCCCCGGAAAAGGCCGGAAGGTCGCTCATTTCGGCAAACGCCTGACGCAGGTTCATCTGGCCGTTAAAGGCGCTGTCGGTATTATAGGTTTTATCCCATTCGGCAATTTTCATGTAATAACGCAGCTTAGCGTTATTATCATAGCGACGCAGATAGTTAATATCGGCGGTGACGTAGGTGTCTGATTCATTGCCGAGACGGCCGACGCTGCCGCCGGTACTTCCGGCCGGCGTCAGGGAAGGGCCGACGGTGCTGGTGGCCCCTTGCTTTCCGGTGAGGATCCCGGTGCGGGCATAGCCGCCGATTTTAATTTCAGCCGGGTCCTGGTTAAGCGGCTGTTTTTTTATTGAAGCAATATCGCGATCCGTTTTTTGCTCAACGGCCAGCAGGCGCTGCCGGGCCTGGTTGGCGTTATTCTCGGCGGCGGCGGCTCTCTTTTCCGCATTATCAATTTTTTGTTCGGCGGAGCGTAAATCTATTTTTGATTGTTTTAATTCAGCTTCAAGTTTTTCCAGACGGGCGTTGATGGCATTAAGCGTAATATCGGCGGCGTGCGCCGATAACGGCAGCGCCAGCGCGCAAAGCGTAAGGGTATAGGCTTTCATTATTAATCCCTGTGCAGAGAATTCCCGCGCTGCGGGCATAGGCAAGCCTGCAGCACGGAAGTGTGTGCCAGCAAAAATTATGTTGCGGTGATTAAGCCGTCAGGTGGCGGCTAGCTGCGGGTTATCATTTTTTGGCCACGGGTTTATTGGTATTAACAAAAAGAGTCGTGGCAATAAAGGCAAAAATAAATACCGCGATGCCGACGGTGATATAGCTAATAAACTGGTAGCGGTCATAGAGGTACATCAGCGGAGAGAGCAGCACCGCCAGGCCATAAGAGTTAGCCTTGATCGCCATCAGCGAGAGCACCATGCCGCCCAGCGCGGAGCTGGTGAGCATCACAACAATGGCGCGGATCCCCGACTGCATCACAATCCCGAACAGGGCCGGCTCTGAGACCCCCAGCAGCTGCGTTATAGTGGCGGAGATGCCGGCGGTCTTAAAGGCCACGTTCTTTGATTTCAGCGAAATAGCCAGACACACGGCGGCGTTGGCAAAACCGTACATCGCGCAGACCGTAATCAGCGGATTAAAGCCGGTGCCGGCAATCAGCGACGTTTCAATCATGATGAACATATGGTGCATCCCGGTCATCACGGCGATGGGATAAATAAAACCGATCAGCAGGCCGCCAATTCCTGCCGGCAGGGCGAGGAACTGCCCAATCGCCATCACCGCATAATGTTCGAATCCGTGCACCAGCGGGCCTAATACCAGCAGGGCAATGGCGATCGCAATCAGGATGACGATAAAGGGCGTGAAAATAAGGTCCATCGAGTTCGGCATGACTCTGCGGAAATAGATCTCGAGCTTCGCGCCGATAATACCGGTAATGAGCGCGGTGAGGATCGAACCCTGATAGCCGACCAGCGGAATAAAGCTAAATATATATATTGGTGCGGCGTTGCCATATGCCACATCGTAGGCGTTGGGCAGCGCCGGTGAAACCAGCATCAGGCCAATTAAAAAGCCGATAATCGGCGTGCCGCCAAACTTTTTAAATGCCGACCAGCAGATAAACGCCGCGAGGAAGGCAAAGGCGGTATCGCAAAGGACGGTGGTTAACGTCTGCAGATAAACCGGGATATCCTGCACGTTGCTGCCAAACCAGCCCAGCACCGTATCATTAAAAATAACCCCCTTCAGACCGAGAAACAGGCCGGTGGCGCCGAGCACCGGGACGATCGGCACGAACACGTCAGAGAGGTTTCTGATGCCCCGCTGCAGCCTGCCCGTGCTCTGCCGGCTCATCTCGTCTTTGCTGACTTCGGCCACCTGGAACTCTTCCACAAAGGCCTGGTAAACTTTGTTGACGATACCGGTGCCGAGAATGATCTGATACTGACCTGAATTATAAAATACGCCTTTCACTTCGCCGATCTGACGAATTTTTTCGTCATCAATGGCTTCGCGATCCTTCACCTGTAAGCGCAAACGCGTCGCGCAATGGGTGGCCGATGCAATGTTGTCCTTGCCAATCGTATTAACAATATCAACCGCGATATTTTTATATTTGTTCATTTTTAACGCATCCCTTAATGAGAATGGTCTGGTAGGGTTTGAGGGTAGAAGTCACGTTGCTGTAATTACTGAGCACGATTTCCCCGTCAGGCAGGGTAAACGGCTGCTCTTTGGCGCTGAGGTTGGTGATGGAAATAAGGCGCTCGGTTGCCGAGCTTCTTGCATAGGCGATAACGCTCTCTGCAGCCTCCTCCAGCGGAGTGAAGGTGCCGTAAATCAGCGTTTCAGGGAAGTCGATATTTCTCAGGGCAATCATCTTTTTGTAGAAAGAGAATACCGAGTCGGCTCGCGCCAGCTGGCTTTGCGCGTTCAGCGAGGTATCGTCAGTGGACAGCGCCAGCCACGGCGTAGCGCCGTTGTTAAAGCCCGCGTTGACGCCGTCGTACCACGGGAACGGCGTGCGCGAATTATCTCTTGAGCGGCGGTTAACAAAGCCCATGGCCTCCTCGGCGCTAAAGCCTTCCGCCAGCGAACGGTAGTAGTTATCGAGGCTTGAGATATCGTTAAATTCGCTGATCTCGCTGCGGCAGAAGTTCTTCATTCCCAGCTCCTGCCCCTGATAGATAAACGGCGTGCCGTGCATGAAAAAGTACATGGCTGCGAGGGCCGTGGCGCCGATCTCGTTCTGATAGTCAGCGTCGCGCACCAGTTTCGACAGGGCGCGAGGCTGGTCGTGATTCTCAATAAAAGTGGTGCCCCATCCCGCACGGGTAAAGGCCAGCTGGCTGGCAAACAGGGTTTCCCTGAACGCCTTGACGCTCCAGTCGCATTCCCTGAACCACTCTGAACCATTTTCAACGTCAATATCGGCGGCGTGGAAGTCAAATATCATGTCGAAATAACCTTCCGGTCCGATAAAGCGCTCATACTCTTCCAGCGGTACGCCAGGGGCTTCACCGACGGTCACGCAGTTAAATTTTTTAAAGGTCTTTTGCTTCAGTTCGTTGAGGAAAAGCTCAATCCCCGGCCGGTTGCGGGCCTTGCTTTTGACGGAGGCCAGACCGTCGATACCGTCTGGCGGCAGCGGGCTGAAGTCCTGATCCTTTTTGATAAAGGTAATGGCGTCGATGCGGAACCCGGCGATCCCTTTTGCCAACCACCAGTTAATCATTGCGTAAATTTCTTCGCGCAGCGCCGGGTTTTCCCAGTTCAGGTCGGGCTGTTTTTTATGAAACACGTGGAGATAGTAAGTCTCTTCGCCGGGTACTTTTTCCCACACGCTGCCGCCGAAAATAGAGCGCCAGTTGTTGGGGGCCGCACCGTTAACCGCCGGTTTAAAAATGTAGTAATCGCGGTAGCGGGAGTCCGGGTTCGCCAGCGCCTGGCGGAACCAGCGGTGCTCGTCGCTGGTATGATTGACCACCAGATCAATCATCACTTTTATCCCCATCTCTCCGGCCTGCGCTATCAGGTCGTCCACGTCCTGCATATCGCCAAAATCAGGATTCACCGCGAAGTAATCGGCGATGTCATAGCCGTTATCCGCCATCGGCGACTGATAAAACGGTGACACCCAAATAAGGGTAATCCCCAGGGTCTTGAGATAGGGGAGTTTCGCAATGATGCCGCGAATATCGCCGGTCCCGTCGTTGTTGCTGTCATAAAAGCTCTTTGGGTAAATCTGATAGACGACGGATTCCTTCCACCATGCGCGCTGCTGGGGTGTGTTCATCACTTCTCCTTGATATGATATCGATACCATATTGAAATAAAAAAATTAAGCGGACGCTCTGATAATCAATTCAGAGTGCAGATCCTGCTCGTCATACTGATAGCGGGTGCCGCTAATGAGCGCGAGCAGGCGTTCAACGGAAATTCTGCCCAGCTGCTCAATCGGCTGGCTGACGGTGGTGAGAGGGACGTTGATCATCTCCGCCACCGGCAAATTATCGAAGCCCACCACCGCAAGATCTGCCGGTACGTTAACGCCGCCGGCGGTGAGGCCGGCAATCAGGCCGCAGGCGACCTCATCGCTGCCGGCAAAAATCGCGTCGGGGCGCTCGCTGGCGGCCATCTGCAGCATTTTGGCGGCGAGGCCTTGCCCGTCTTTATAGGTATGCATCTGGCGGAAAATCAGCGCGGGATTGATATCCCGCTTTCCGGCCTGCATGGCGTCGATAAAGCCCTGGTTTCTGCGACTGCCGTGGCCTTTCTGCTCGAAGGTGCCGCCGGTAGAATAGGCGATATTTTTATAGCCTTTGCTGATCAAGTAGGTCACGGCGTTATAGGTCGCCCGGCGATCGTCAACTTTGACCACCGGCAGGCTGGTGGCCTCGAGGCTGGTATTACACAGCAGGATCGGTCCGTATTGCTGGTACTTCTCCAGCACGTTCTTATTGCTCTCGACCGCGCACAAAATCAGGCCATCGATGATTTTTTTCTTCAGCAGGTCGAGGCAGTTCTTCTCCTCCCCGGCGCTGTCGTGGTTTTGCACAATCAGCACCGAGTAGCCATTTTTGCGCGCGGTGACTTCCAGGGCATCGACCAGGCTTGCGAAGAAGGGGTTGGTAATGCGCGAGATAAGCACCCCAATACGGTACGTTTTGACGCCGCGCATCTGCTGGGCAACGGTGCTTGGCTCGTAATCAAGCGCCTTCATCGCCGCCAGAATCTTCTCTTTTTTATCATCAGAGATATAGGGATGATTATTCAGGAAGCGGGAGACCGTGGTGACGGAAAGCCCGGCTTTTTCTGCTACGTCTTTTATGGTGGCCATAGAATTTTTATGAAAACGATATCATAGTTCGGTAAGCTATTTTCAGCTGCCCGTTAAGTCAACCTGCATGTTTTAAAACATGATCGATCTCACAACAATTTTATCCGCCGAGAGCCGCTGCGGTTATTCATCTGCGGGGGAGTGAGGGGATATCTTGCCGGGAATCGGCTGTTCGGCGGGAAATTTGCTAGAAAATGTTAATGGAGCGCATAAATAGCGGTTTCGCCTCTCGACGTCGGGCGCCGGGCTGCCTATTATTCTTGGGTTTGTTTATTTTAAGATGTTTCCGAGGGGAGAGACGATGCGAGCTGCGTTTTTAGTTGGGTGTGCCGCGTTATTACTGTCGGCCTGCAGTAGTGAACCCGTTCAGCAGGCGACGGCGGCCCACGTATCACCGGGCATGCGCGCTGCGATGAGCAGTACCGGGCAGGCAAACTGCGCGATGATCGGCGGCTCGCTGTCGGTGGCGCGTCAGCTGGACGGCTCGGCGATAGGGATGTGCGCGCTGCCTAACGGCAAGCGCTGCAGCGAGCAGGCTCTGGCCGGCGGCAGCTGCGGTAACTACTAAGCAGCACTCCTGCCTCTGCGGGCGCCGTGAGCTACCCTCGTGCCCGCTGCGTTGAGGCACCGTTGGGCGCCAGCCGGACGGGGGAATCAGTTAACCAGATCGGCGAGCTTATACACCAGCGTGCGATCGGCGGTCGCCAGCGTCAGCTGATTTTCGGTTAAATCGACCTGCGCCCCATCGCGCAGCATTTTGCCGAGCGTGGCGTCCAGTTCGTTAAGCTGCGGGTCGGCGCACAGCATCCGGGTCATCGCCAGCTCTTTGACCTTCAGCTCGCCGTCCGACACCTTGCCTTCGCCGCTAAAGCGGTTGCACATATTGCCTGAGACGAACGTCTTCTCGCCAAAGCTCAGTTCCAGCGGTTTCGCGCCCTCCTTGAGCGGCTGACCGTTGACGCTGGTCAGGACAAACCGATGGTGCTGAAGCTGCTCCGCGCTGGTGGACACCTTGCTGTTATATACGCAGCCGGAAAGCAGCATTCCTGCCGCCAGCAGTGCAGCAAACTTATTCATTTTTTCTCCAGAAATATTTCACATCTTTTAGGTAAGCGGAGTGTAACTGTACTGCAGGCAAATTCTGTGGGGCTTATCTGAATGTGCCCCCCGCAGGGGGAGGGCACAAAAGGGGAAGGATATCAGGCCAGCGCGTTGGCGCACGCTTCACCGGCGTCAACCTGGCGCAGGTTATCGAGGGTGGTTTGCGAAATACTGATTAACGCCTCGGCGGTGAGGAACGCCTGATGCCCGGTGAACAGCACGTTATGGCAGGCCGACAGGCGGCGGAACACGTCATCCTGAATCACGTCGTTGGATTTATCTTCGAAGAACAGATCGCGCTCGTTCTCATAGACGTCCATCCCCAGCGCGCCGATTTTCTGGTGCTTCAGGGCGTCGATTGCCGCCTGTGAATCAATCAGGGCGCCGCGGCTGGTGTTGATCACCATCACGCCATCCTTCATCTGATCGAACGCCGCATGGTTCAGCAGATGATAGTTCTCATCGGTCAGCGGACAGTGCAATGAGATAACGTCCGACTGCGCGTACAGCGTCGGCAGGTCAACGTACTCGACGCCGAGATCCAGCGCGGCGGCGCTTGGGTAAGGATCGAACGCCAGCAGGCGCATGCCGAAGCCTTTGAGGATCCGCAGGGTTGCCACGCCGATTTTCCCGGTGCCGATAACGCCCGCGGTTTTACCGTGCATGGTAAAGCCGGTTAGGCCTTCAAGGGAGAAGTTGGCATCGCGGGTGCGCTGATAGGCGCGGTGAATGCGTCGGTTCAGCGACATCATCATGCCGACGGCGTGCTCGGCGACGGCTTCCGGCGAATAGGCCGGCACGCGCACCACCCGCAGACCCAGCTCTTTGGCCGCGTCCAGATCGACGTTATTAAAGCCGGCGCAGCGCAGGGCGATGTACTTCACGCCGTGCGACTTCAGCTCTTCCAGCACCGGGCGGCTGCCGTCGTCGTTAACGAAAATGCACACCGCCTCGCAGCCGTTGGCCGTTTTGGCGGTTTTTTCGGTTAACAGGAAATCGAAGAACTCGAGTTCAAAGCCATATGTATCATTAACATGCTGAAGGTACTTTTTATCGTACTGCTTTGTACTATAAACAGCGATTTTCATAAGACTTTTCTCCAGTGATTATACCGTCACGGTAGCATATTTAAAATAATCGTACAATTTTTAAAAATTAGTTTAAATAACAGGTTATAATCATAATTCTAGAGTATATCTCTGCGTGGAGGTATCGCTTTAAAACATAATGCGTTTTTACCACAGGCTGAAGCTAAAGGCGCCTGGCGCCAGCAGGATCAGCGGCCACAGCAGACCGGAGCTGACGTTGGCGAGCTGAAAGCGCCAGAAAGAGGCGCCGCTGGCCCCGCTAGCGAGCGGAAGGGTGGCGCGCAGCGGAGAGAGAAAGCGGCTGAAAAATACCGCCCAGGCCCCGTGGCGGCGTAAAAACAGCCGGCTGCGGGCGAGGCGCTCGGCGCTAAGCCAGCGCAGGCGGTGAAGATGGTGTTGATAGCGCCTTCCCACCCGCCAGGAGAGCCAGAATCCGCCGATTGCCCCAAGCCCGGCGCTGAGCCACATTAGCAAGAAATGCCCGAAGCTGGCGGAGGCGAAGGTACCGAGCAGCAGCAGACCTGAGGTGCCGGGCACCAGCAGCGAGACGATCGCGCAGGATTTACTGAACGTCAGCAGGAACACCAGCAGCAACAGCAGCGCATAGTGGTCCTGCGCCGACTCAATCAGCGAGTAGATAAACGCCACGCTTCCCCTCCGGCCTGCTCTGATGATGATTAGCCAGTGTGACAGGGGTTGGCTAAATGAAGGCTAAATCAGCGGTGGGTCAAAAATCGCCGCAACGATGGCGGCGCAGCGGCTATTCTTAGGCAGGACGCAAACTTTAACTCACTGGTCGAACGTGCCACAATACGCGCTACATTCGGCATATACTTTTGTTGATTCAGGATATTAAGCGCCCATGAAGGGTAAATATAAAGCCGCTATCGCGCTGGTGTTAGCACTCCTTTTGCTCCCGCTGGCGCTGCTGTCGACGCTAACCCACTGGGTGCCGACGCTCGCCGGGATCTGGCTGCCGGCGGGGACGCGGATCTCGCTAAACGACAGCCCGCGCCTGACGCGCACCGCGCTGCGTATCCCCGATTTACGCTATATGGTTGGCGACTGCGAGCTGGCAAGGGTCACCAACGCCCAGCTTTCCCACCCCAGCCGCTGGCGCCTGCATCTCGATGAGCTGGATATCAACAGCGTCTGCCTGAGCAAACTCCCGGAGAGTGAACCCGCCCCCGGCGCGCCGCGCACCCTGGCGGAGTGGCAGTCGATGCTGCCCTATAGCTGGCTGACCATCGAGAATCTGCGCCTGTCGCCGTGGGAAAGATGGCAGGGGCGGCTGGTGATGTCGCTCACGCCGACGCAGCAGGATATCGGCTACAGCGGGCCGGAGGTCACCGTGCAGGCTCGCCTGCGCGGCCAGGCGCTGACCGTCAGCGACTTCTCCGCGCGGCTGGTTGAAGGCCAGGCGCCGGTCAGGCTGGTCGGTGAGTTCAATATGCCGCTGGTGCCTGACGGTTTCCCGGTTGACGGCCATCTGCTGAGCACCTTCGAATTTCCACAGGAGCCGGGGCTGGTTGACGCCGAGCTGGAGTGGCAGAAAAACCGCGGGCAGCTGCTGGTGACGCCGCGGGGTGAGGTGCGGCCGATGCTCGACCTGCCGTGGGAAATTACCCCCGAACGCATTGCGATCAGCGACGGTCGCTGGAGCACCGAATATGCCGGCTATCCGCTGAGCGGCCGCGTGGCGCTGTCGGTGGACGACTGGCAGCAGGGAACCGAGAATATGCAGGTCAGCGGGCGCCTGAACGTGCTGACCCAGGGGGAGGCCGGAAAAGGCAACGCGGTTCTGAACGTCGGGCCCGGTAAGCTGAGTATGGATAGCAGCGATATGCCGCTGCGGCTCACCGGCGAGGCGAAGCTCGGGGATCTTATCGTCTACGCCGCGCTGCCGGCCAGGTTGAGCGGTCCGCTGACCACCCCGGAGCTGAGTTTCCATCCCGGCGCGCTGCTGCGCTCGCGCGGGCGGGTGATTGACTCTCTCAATATCGATGAAATACGCCTGCCGCTGGCGGGGGTCAAGGTCACCCAGCAGGGCGTCGACGGCCGGCTGCAGGCGATTCTGCGCGCCCACGAGCAGGAGATGGGCGACTTCGTCCTGCATCTTGACGGCAAGGCCGACAACTTTATGCCCGACCGCGGGCGCTGGCAGTGGCGCTACTGGGGAGAGGGGCACTTCACGCCGATGCAGGCGCGTTGGGACGTGAAGGGCGCGGGAGAGTGGGTGGACAGCGCTATCGTCCTGAACAGCCTGTCGACCGGCTTCGATAAGCTGCAGTACGGCACCATGCTGGTCAGCACCCCGCGGCTGACGCTGGAACAGCCGATTCGCTGGCTGCGCGACGAACAGCATCCGAAGCTGACCGGCGCGCTGTCGCTGGATGCCGGCAAAACCAGCTTTAGCAGCGGCAGCGAACTGCCGCCCTCCACGCTGAAGTTTAGCCTCGACGGGCGCGACCCGACCTGGTTCCAGTTTAACGGGTCGCTGCACGCCAATAAAATCGGCCCCGTGCGGCTGACCGGCCGCTGGGACGGCGAGCGCCTGCGCGGCCAGGCGTGGTGGCCGAAGCAGTCGTTGACCGTCTTCCAGCCGCTGCTGCCGCCGGAGTGGAGAATGAACCTGCGCGAAGGGTCGCTGTACGCCCAGGTCGCCTTCTCCGCCGCCGCCGAGCAGGGCTTTGAGGCCGGCGGGCACGGGGTGCTGAAAGGCGGGAGCGCCTGGATGCCGGATAATCAGATCAACGGCGTCGATTTTGTGCTGCCGTTTCGCTTTAGCCAGGGGACCTGGCAGCTCGGCACCCGGCGGCCGGTTTCGCTGCGTATCGGCGAGATAGTTAACCAGGTGACGGCGCGGAATCTCACCGCCGACCTGCAGGGCTCGTATCCCTGGAGCGAAAGCAGTCCGCTGCAGCTCAGCAACGTCAGCGTCGATATTCTCGGCGGCCAGCTGACCATGCAGCAGCTGCGCATGCCGCAGCACGACCCGGCGCTGCTGCGCCTGCGGCACATCTCCAGCAGCGAGCTGGTGAGCGCGGTGAATATCAAACAGTTCGCCATGTCCGGCGCGTTTAACGGCGCGCTGCCGCTGTGGCTGGATAACGAAAAATGGATAGTCAAGGACGGCTGGTTGAGTAACCCCGGTCCGATGACCCTGCGCCTTGACCCGGATATGGCCGATGCGATGGTGAAGGACAATATTTCAGCGGGCGCGGCGATCAACTGGCTGCGCTATATGGAGATCGCCCGCTCGTGGACGCGCATTAATCTCGATAATCTCGGCGTCCTGACGCTGCAGGCGACGATTAGCGGCACCAGCCGCGTCGGGGAGAGAAGTAATACGGTGCATCTCAACTACTCTCATCAAGAGAACATTTTTGACCTGTGGCGCAGCCTGCGCTTTGGCGACAACCTGCAGGCATGGCTTGAACAGAATGCGGTGCTTCCCGCTCAGCGCTGTAAGGATAAGCAACACTGTACGCCTGTTGGGACAGGCTCTAAGGAACAACGATGATAAAACTGCTAACGATGCTGCTGGCAACGACGATACTGCTGACGGGCTGTACGCCGAGGATTGAGATTGCGGCATCGAAGGAGCCGATCACCATCAATATGAATGTCAAAATTGAACATGAGATTCATATCAAAGTGGATAAGGACGTCGAGGATTTGCTCAAGTCGCGTAGCGACCTGTTCTGAGGTGGCGATGAGAAAACGACTATTAACGGCCGGCCTGGCGCTGGCACTCTTTAGCACCTCGGCGATGGCCCTGACGCTCAGCGAAGCGCGGGAGCAGGGACGAGTTGGCGAAACGCAGAGCGGCTATCTTGCCCCGCTGCGCCAGGACCGGGAAACGCTGGATCTGGTGAAGCAGATCAACGCCGCGCGCAGCGAAGGCTATCAGCGGCTGGCGGATGATAACAATCTGCCGGTTGATGAGGTGGCGAAAATGGCCGGTCAGAAGCTGGTGACGCGGGCGCAGCCGGGTGAATACGTCCAGGGCCTGAACGGCAAATGGCTGCGTAAGTAATCAACGGCAGCGCTTGCGGTACTCTCCCGGTGAAACGCCGAAGCGCTGCTTAAAGGCGGTCGAGAAGTGGCTGTGGTCGCTAAAGCCCCAGCTGTAGCCGATCCCCGCCAGCTTTTCATCATCGTGGGCGTTGCTCAGCGCCCGCGCGCACAGATCCAGACGGCGGTTCTTAATATACTGGGCCACCACCAGCCCCTTATCGGCGAACAGCCGGTAGAGGCTGCGCACCGACATCCCCGTTTCACCGGCCAGCCACTCCGGGCGCAGATGTTCCGCCTGAATCGACTCATCAATCAAAGCCATAATTTTCTGAAACTGCTTCTCACGACGCGACGGCTGGGCGTCGTGATGGTGCAGCATCGGGCGTAGCAGGCAGACGATGGCCTCCAGCGCGGCCTCGCTCTCGCTCTGCGAAAGCGCCGGGCTGCTCATGCTTTCGTGCAGCAGGCGTTGGCTCAGCTGCACCATCGGCAGGGACTTGCCCAGGCGGGTGGCGATGCTGATTTCGCTCCCGCGCAGCTGCTGCTCCAGCAGCTGGCGGGGCAGCAGCAGCGACGCCTGGCGCGAGGTTTGCTGCCAGAAGATAGAGCAGGGGCGGGAGGCATCGATCAGCGTGATATCGCCGGCTTCCAGCACTACCTGACGATCGTCCTGCTCAATGGCCGCCTGGCCGGAGAGCTGGAATACGGTATAAAACCAGGCATCGTTATCGCGCCTGATTTCGTTGCGGGTGCGGTACAGGTTGACGCCGCGCGCGGTGACGGTGCTGACCTTGAGATTGCCGGCATAGCTGGCGTCAATCTCCCCGTGAAAATCGCTGTCCAGCGGACGTGCGGCAAAGTTTCCGCAGACCTGATTGATTTTCGCCAACCAGCGCTGGTAGTCCTGTCCGTTATCTGCCGCCGCCATAGCTCGTCTCTTGTAATAATAATGTTTTCGCATTGTTGCATTTACGCTGCGCCAAACAAGAGCGAAGCGCGGAGTATATGAAAGAACTATTACCTGAGGCACATTTTTGCCCGCGCAATATGCCTAATTGCGGCGGCTGTCACAGCGGCAAAAACGAATGTCACAGAGAAAAAAGCGCGAAGCCTGAGCGCGTCGTAGACTGAATTCACGATCCGTAAGGAATAAGGAAGCGATATGTCCACAGCACAGGTAGCGCTGCTTGCCAGCGTACAGCAGTTTTTAGACAGACAGCATGGCGTGTATATCGATGGCGCCCAGCAGGCGGCGCAGAGCGAAAAGCGGCTGACCGTCTGGAACCCGGCGACCGGGGAGGCGATAGCCAGCACGGCGGACGCCGGCGCCGCGGACGTCGACCGCGCCGTGATGTCGGCGTGGCGCGCGTTTGTCTCCCGCAGCTGGGCCGGCCGCACGCCGGCCGATCGGGAACGTATTCTGCTGCGCTTTGCCGACCTGGTTGAGCAGCACGGCGAGGAGCTGGCGCAGCTGGAGACCCTCGAGCAGGGCAAATCGATTAATATCTCCCGCGCCTTTGAAGTCGGCTGTACGCTGAACTGGATGCGCTACACCGCCGGGTTGGCCACCAAAATCAGCGGCCGCACGCTGGACGTGTCGATTCCGTTCCCGCAGGGCGCGCGTTACCAGGCATGGACCCGCAAGGAGCCGGTCGGCGTGGTGGCGGGGATCGTACCGTGGAACTTCCCGCTGATGATCGGCATGTGGAAGGTGATGCCGGCGCTGGCGGCGGGCTGCTCCATCGTGATTAAGCCCTCGGAGACCACGCCGCTGACCCTGCTGCGCGTGGCGGAGCTGGCGAGCGAAGCCGGCGTGCCTGACGGCGTATTTAACGTGGTCACCGGCAGCGGCGCGGAGTGTGGGGCGGCGTTAACCTCGCATCCGCAGGTGGCAAAGGTGAGCTTTACCGGCTCGACGGCAACCGGCAAACAGATTGCCCGCGTGGCCGCCGACCGGCTGACCCGCGTGACCCTTGAGCTGGGCGGCAAAAACCCGGCGATTGTGCTGAAAGACGCCAACCCGGAGTGGGTCATTGAAGGGCTAATGACCGGCAGCTTCCTCAATCAGGGGCAGGTGTGCGCCGCCAGCTCGCGGATCTATATCGAAGCGCCGCTGTTCGATACCCTGGTGAGCGGCTTTGAGCAGGCGGTGAAGTCGCTGCAGGTCGGCCCAGGCATGCAGGAATCAACCCACATTAACCCGGTCGTTTCCCGGGCGCACTGCGACAAGGTCGCCGCCTATCTCGATCAGGCGCGGCAGCAGAACGCCGAGCTGATTACCGGCAGCAGCGGGCCGGACGGCAAGGGCTACTACATTGCGCCGACGCTGGTGATTAACCCCGATGCCGGGCTGCGGCTCAGCAGAGAGGAGGTCTTTGGCCCGGTAGTGAACCTGGTGCGCGTTGCCGATGGCGAAGAGGCGCTGCGTCTCGCCAACGACAGCGACTTTGGCCTGACGGCCAGCGTCTGGACCGGCGATTTGAGCCAGGCGCTGAGCTACACCGAGCGCCTGCAGGCGGGCACGGTTTGGGTCAACAGCCATACGCTTATCGACGCCAACCTGCCGTTTGGCGGCATGAAGCAGTCCGGTACCGGGCGCGACTTCGGCCCGGACTGGCTGGACGACTGGTGTGAAACCAAATCGGTCTGCGTGCGCTATTAACCGCTGACCCGGCGCCTGAGGTTCGGCCGCTTACCTGGCCGCGAATTTCGGGCGCCGCATGGCGCAACGCTTCCCTCCGATCTACTTCTTTTCCGATGCCCCTGCTCGATAAACGTCTGCTATTTTTAATTTGTCAAACACCCCTCTCTTAATGCGGCCTGTCGATGAGGTTCATATGAACTTACTGGTCTTTTGTGACGGTACCTGGAACACCCCCCAGCAGCTTGATGATGGCAAACCCGCGCCGACGAACGTGGTCAAACTGCGCAACGCCGTGGCGGAAAATAGCGGCCAGCGCGTCTATTATCACCCCGGCGTCGGCACCGACGGCGGGGTTGTCGATCGTTATATTGGCGGTGGTATAGGCGACGGTCTGGATAAAAATATTATTAGCGCCTATTACTGGCTCGCCACCAACTATCGACCCGGCGATAAAATATGGTTATTTGGCTTTAGCCGCGGGGCTTATACGGTGAGAAGCCTTGGCGGAATGATCTCGCGCTGCGGTTTATTAAATGCCGGCGGAGCCGGAACCGGCGACGATAAAGTTTGGGAGGACATCAACGCGCTGTTCAGCCTTTACCGCCAGCCGGCGGCCAGCGCGCCGGCGGTGATAGCCAGCGTCGGGCGGCCTTTCTATGAGGTCGCCACGGGAAATCCCACCAAAGAGAGCGTGCCTGTCTATTTTATTGGCGTCTGGGAAACCGTGGGGTCGCTGGGGATCCCTGACGACCTGGCCTTAGCCAACCTGCTGGACGACCCGCAAAAGTACGCGTTCCACGATACCTCCTTGAGCCCGATCGTCAAAAACGCCCGCCACGCGCTGGCGCTGGACGAGCAGCGGCAAAGCTTTATCCCGACGCTGTGGGATAACGTGGCGGCAAACCCGCGGGTGAAGCAGCGCTGGTTCGTCGGCGTGCACTCCGACGTTGGCGGCGGCTACGCGCAGTGCGGCCTATCGGATATCCCCCTGCGGTGGATGATGTCCGAAGCGCGCGATCTCGGCCTTGAGCTGCATCCGGATATCGCTACCCAGCTCAAGCCCGATCCCCAGGCTCTGCTGCACGACTCGGTGACCGGGGTGTTTAAGCTGCTGCACACCTGCCCGCGCGGGGTGCCGCAGATTGTGGCGGGCAGCGCCGACGTTGATAACAGCGTCCTGCAGCGTCAAAGCCAGCCGTCGCTGCTCCACGGCGGCTACCGACGCCTCAGGGCGCTGACGCCAGCGCATCCGGTAACGTTCGACGTCTTTTCTCGTGAGCGCTGGAACGAAACCGGGGTTTGGCTGGAGGCGGGCGTCGAGTATCGGTTCAGCGCCTCGGGAAAATGGATGGACAGCTCGATTCCCTGCGATGCCGACGGCACCGATGACGGGAAGTTTTACCCCGGCGAGGCGGCGCAGATTCTGGCTTCCGTGGCCGATAAGCTGGAGATGCTGTGGAAGGGGGCGACCAAAAACCAGGACGTCGATTTTTGGCTGAGCAGGCGGGTTGGCACGGCGCCGTGGTTCGCGCTGATCGGCGTGGTCGCCAACGGCGCCGGCGCCGCTCCCGCCGTCCCTCAGCAGCTGCATCAGATCTTCGTCATTGGCAGCGGATGCCGCTTTACGCCGGCCAGGAGCGGCTATCTATATGCTTATGCCAACGACGCCTGGCAGATGTACGATAACAATCGCGGCAGCGTCGCCCTGACCGTCAGCCGCTAAACCGACCGCGGGCCGCCAATAAGCGTTTTCCGACCGGCAGGGCTTGCCGAAAGCGATGATTTATCGCTACTGTTTGTTTTCCTTCCCGCCGCCAGGGTGGGAACTGACTCAACAGGAGGCGATCGTCATGTCGAAAGAACCTGCAGTTGCGCTGATAGGCCCCGGCGCCATCGGTACCACCATCGCGGCAGCGCTGCACGAGGTCGGTCGTACGCCGACGGTCTGCGGGCGTACCGCTCATCCGCAGCTATCGCTGCGCTTTGACGGCGGACAGATCACCGTTCCCGGTCCGGTACTGACCGATCCCGCGACCGTTACGCGCCCGTTCGACCTGGTTTTCGTGGCGGTGAAGGCGACGCAAATTGACGGCATTAGCGCATGGCTGACGGCGCTGTGCGATAAAAATACCCTGGTTTGCGTGCTGCAAAACGGCGTTGAGCAGCAGGAGCAGTTTGCCGCCAGAGTTGCGGGCGCCACGGTGCTGCCTGCGGTGGTGTGGTTCCCGGCGCTGCGGGAAGCTGACGCCTCCGTCTGGCTGCGCGCGGCCCCGAGGCTGACGATACCCGACACCGCGCAGGCCAAACGGGTGCAGGACGCGCTGCGCGGGACCCGCTGCGCCGTGGATCTGGCCGATGATTTCACGACCGTTGCGTGGCGCAAGCTGCTGCAGAATGCCGTCGCCGGCCTGATGGTGCTGGCGGGGCGTCGCGCCGGCATGTTTGCCCGGGAGGATATTACCGCCGTGGCCTTAGCCTATTTGCGCGAGTGCCTGAGCGTCGCGCGCGCCGAGGGCGCAAAACTGAGCGATAGCGTGCCGCAGGAGATCGTTGAAGTCTTTCACCGCGCGCCCGCCGATCTGAGCACCTCCATTCTTATCGACCGCGAGGCCGGGCTGCCGCTGGAGTGGGATATTCGCAACGGCGTGGTGCAGCGACGCGCTCGCCGGCACGGTATCCCGACGCCGATGAGCGATCTTATCGTACCGCTGCTGGCCGCCGCCAGCGACGGGCCGGGCTGATAAATACCCGGCCGCCTCAGCGGTCGGCTAACGATACGGTTCATATAAAATAGATTATATATTCCATAAAATGGATAATTTCATTTATATGTGCACGCCAACTAAGGTGAACGCCTCTCTCTTACTGGAGGCGTTTATGCCACTCGTTATCTATATCTTTACCATTAGCGCGTTCGCGCTGGGGTTGGCTGAATTTGTGCCAATTGGCCTGACGAACGTGATGGCCCACGGTCTGGGCGTCAGCGTCGAACAGAGCGGCGGGGCGGTAACGACCTATGCGCTGGGCGCGACCGTTGCCGCGCCAATACTCACCGCGCTCACGGCGTCCTGGAGCCGAAAAAACGTTATGCTGGCGACCGCCGTGGTATTTACGCTCGGCAGCGTGGTTGCCGCCTTTGCCGGGAATCTCGCGTGGTTGCTGAGCGCACGGTTCGTGGCGGGACTCGGGCATGGTCTCTTTCTTGCCGTGGCGTCCAGCACCGCCGCGCGTTTAGCAGGGCCACAAAAAGCGGGAGGGGCGGTGGCCGTGGTTTTCGGTGGCTTTACGCTGGCGATGGCGATAGGCGTACCGCTGAGTACCGTTCTGGCTGAGCACGTGTCGTGGCGTTACGTTATGGCGGCAATCGGTCTCTTCGGCGCAATCGGCTTCTTCGGCCTGTTGTTCGGCATGAAGAATCCGCTTGCTACGGCCAAAAACGATCGGGGAGCGACGGTTTTCGCGAGCCTTGCGGCGCTGGTGAACCCGGCTCTGCTATCGGGCGCGCTGGTCACCGCGCTGGCCTACGGCGGCTCGTTTACGGCCTACACCTATATTGCCCCGGTGCTGACCTCTCTTACCGGCGTCACAACGGCGACGATTAGCCTGTTTATGCTGATTTACGGCGTGATGGCGGCGTTAGGCAATATCCTCGGCGGCAAAATGACCGATACGCTGGGGGTTAATCGGGCTTCGGGGGGTATTGTGCTGGGGATCGTTATTGTGACCGCAGGAGTCTGGCTGTTCAGCTCATCGCCGTGGATAATGGGTGTGCTGATTGCGCTGCTCGGCATGCTCACGTTCGCCGCCGTTCCGGCGCTGCAGGCAAGGCTGATCGGCGTGGCGCAGCTGCATGCGCCGCATGCGCACGGGGTGGCCGCCGGGCTGAACATTGCCGGCTTTAATTCAGGAATTGCGCTTGGCTCCGTATTAGGCGGTGTGACCATTGCCTGCGTCGGAATTAGCTATGTGGGGATAGCCGGAGCGATGTTGTCGCTGTTGGGATTAGGCCTGCTGCTGTGGCAAATTAGCCGTCGCCGCCTTGGCGGTTCAGCCAGGGATGCGGTAGCCTGAAGGCCCGATAGTCTGAGAGCAAATCTGTATGAGCCACCTGACCCACCTGAGGACATTTCTTGAAGCATACCGCAGCGGCTCCTTTTCACGCGCCGCCGAGGCGTTGGGAATAACCCAGCCCGCGGCTTCACAGCACATACAGGCGCTGGAATCTCTGGTCGGCAAACCGCTTTTTGTTCGCCAGGCACGGGGAGTGGTGGCGACGGCTGCGGCCGAGGAGCTGGCACGCTCGGTGGCGCCCTTTATTGATGGCATAGAGGCCAAAATTGCCGGCTATCGTCCACAGGCTGATGCTGGTGGTACGGTCTTTTTTGTCGGCTCTTCGGACTTTGTCTACTATCGCTTTTCATCTACCCTGTCCCGCTTGATTCAGGCGGGGTATCAGGTGCGTTTTACCATTGGCGACAGGTCGCGAATTTACGCGATGCTGGAGGATGAAAGCGTCGATTTTGCGATCACCGCCAGCATCCCCGATGAGAAAAACTATCGCTATTTTCTGCTGCACAGCGAAAGAATGCTGCTGGTTCACAGCCCGGCGTTAAGCGAGCAGATTGGCCGTAACCCGACGGCGCAAGCGCTGAGCCAGCTGCCGTTAATCGCCTTTGATGAAGAGCTGCCGTTGATAAGAACGCTATGGCATCAGATGTTTCAGACGCAACCGTCGGTTCAGGCCGCGTTAACGGTGGCAGATATGCGAATTATTCGCCAGATGGTGATTGAGGGGCAGGGCTGGAGCGTCTTGCCGGACTATCACTGCGCAGAGGCGTTAGCGCAAGGACGGCTGGTTTCGCCAACGCCGCCGGAGGTTTCACCCGGCAGCCATCTCTACCTCGTCTGGCATCGCAGAAAAGAGAACCCGCGCCTGAATCGCATTAAGGATCTGATTGCCGCTGATTTTGTCGTCCCCGCTCGCCACACTCTTGACGGGTAGGCCAGCGCGCAAACTCGGCTATCATCCTGCTTTTATCGTGCGGTGCTGAATATGCTCAACCACGCCATCTGCTCCCACCGTTACGGGCCGCCGCATCATCCGGCGCCAGCTTGCTGGACGTCGGCGAGTGGCGGGCTGCGTTTAGCGACATCTCGGCGGGTTGCCCGCAAATAAAGCGGGGGATGTGCCGCCGGCGGCTTGATCTCTGTAAAGAGTGGGCTGCCAAGGTTCAGTCATGGAACAGCGGCGGAGCCTGATAATAAAAAACGCCGCCGGAGAGGGCTCCGGCGGCGTTAGCTCGTCTTGCTTCAGCAGGGCAGCGGCTACTTCTTCTTCTCCCCCAGGGTTGGGGTTTCATCGAAGAAGTTCCACGGCTTCAGCAGCGCGTGGGCCCATTCGGTAGGCATAATCGGCCACTCTTCGGCGCGCGCCACGTGGGTGGTGCCGGTGGTTATCCACACCACGTCATCGTGGTTGTCCAGCGACTCGTTATCTTTTGCGTACTGACCAAGGCCGGTATCGTGAATCGAACGGTTCGGATATTTGCCTTCCGGGTAGCGCTCTTCCTGATGATGGCGGGTGACCCACAGCTGCTTATCCATAAAGCTCAGGCGGTGATAGATCCACTCATCGGGGGCAAACTTGGCGCCGGTTGCCACCGGATGCGTCCCGCCGGCGTAAGGGATTATCTGGTACGACACCGGGTTACCCATCCGGTTTTCTTTCGTGGTGTTGCTCAGCAGGCGGATGGTACCCGGGTCAAATTTCTGCGCCGCTTTCTGTTCCGTATCGATGGCGTACTGGTTAATCTGCATGGTGCTGGTACGCGGGCCGCCGGCGGTATTCGGCTTCACTTCCGGGTCCATCGCCACCAGGCTGTTGTTCTCGCCGTCAACGTCGAGATCGAGGCGGAAGTTGTAGATATGCTGATGGGTGGTGCCGACGATGTTATGGTCGATCAGCGTCCCGTAGCGGGTATCTTCTTTGGCGCTCGGATCGTGCATGGTCTTCGCCAACACGCCCTTCACCGCCTCAATGCCGGTGGCGCCGGCGTCGATGCCGATGGTGCCGTTCTCGTGGAAGACCCAGTCAAAGATGTAGTCGTAGTTGCCGACGGTGCTTATCCAGCGCACCACCAGCTCGCGACGCTCGGTGCTGACGTTGGGCTGGCCCATCTCCTGATGCTTGTACTCCGGCCCGGCATAGCGTTCAAAGATCGCCACGGCGCGCGGAATGGTGGTCGGCGTGCCGGTGTAGTCGGCGATGGTTTCATCCAGCAGCACCGAGTTGGCCGGCGCGTCCTTGCCGCGCACGATAGGTGAGGTCAGGGTGCCCATGCCGTAGTCGCCGGAGTCGAGATAGGCCTTAAAGTACCAGCCGACGTCCGGATCGCCGTACGGCACAATCATCCCGCCGAGGGAGCCTTCGTACATCACCTGGCGCTTTTTACCGTTGTCGTTGTAGGTCACGGTGGACAAAATCGGCCCGACGCGCGAGTTCAGGCGCAGGTGGAAATCCCAGTTCTGCCAGTGGATCATATCGCCGGTGATGGTGTAGTTTTTGCCCTCCGGCTCGGTGATATCCAGCGGCTTCACCGCCGGCTTCACGCGGTCGCGGCCGTCGTAAGGGCGGGACTCCATCGGCACCGGGATCACCGGACCTTCCTCAATCTTGATGATTTTCTTCTGCTCGAGATCGACCACCGCCACCAGGTTCTCAATCGGGTGCGCCCAGTAGTTGCCGTCGCCGGTATCCAGATAGCTCACTACCTTCAGCAGTCGCGCGTCCTGCTTCAGGCCATCTTTGCCGTCAAAGTAGCCGACGGTCAGCGGGGTGGTGATCACCTTTTTGGTATCGGTGATGCCGTGCTTTTTCAGCACCGCGGCAAACTCATCGCTGGCGTTGATGATGTTTTGCACGCTGACGAAATCGTCGATCAGCACCATGCCGTGGGCGTCTTTGATCGCTTTCCAGGAGAGGATCTTCTTGTTCTGTAAATCGACCACGCTTTCGATAACGTGCTTACCGTCGAGCATCACCACGTCGGCGGTACGCGGCGCGTCCACGGCGGTACCGTTCAGCGCAAAGGCCCACACCGCCGCCTTATCCGGCTCGTGGAGGGAGATTTCAGTGAAGCGCGTATTCGCCCGGAACTCCGGCGCCGCTTTGACGATGGTGACCGCTTCGCTAATTTCCGCCGAGGTTAAGGAGTTGAGCGGGTGGGGGCGCTTTTCAACCTGGAAGGTTTGATCGAGGCCGGACTGGAACACGTCGTTGATAAAGGTCTCGGAAACCCAGGCTTTACCCTCTTTCATCACCACCGGAACCTGCAGGTTCAGCGGCTTGCCGTTGACGATGGCCGTTTTGGCGCCGGGCTTCACTTTGACATAGGCGCCGTCTTTGATCAGCGTAAACATCTGGGCATAGTCGTCCCACTGCACGTCGGCGCCAAACTCCTGCAGCGTCTTGTCCATCGGGACCATATGCGCTTCGCTACCGTGCGCCAGTACCGGCGTCTGCCAGGCGCAAAACAGGGCGACAGCCAGGGCCAAAGCCGTCTTACGCGGGGAAAGGATCGAGCCGTTTGCCATTGTGACCTCGTCTTATTGTTGTGTTGTGCCTTGCCGCTGCGAAAGTCGGCTTCAGTAGCACTAAGCTATCAGCGCCGGGCCATCAGGCGTTTGTTTGCTCTTGCCAGGTTGTTTGTCAGATTTGCCAGTTATGCCCCGGAAGGACGTTGCGGCTATGTTCCGGGGCGATGGGAAGGGCGTTTTGCCGTCAGGCCGGGAAGTCGCCGTGCTGGCGGGCAACGAGGGTCAGAATGGAGTAGAGCGCCACCGGCTGCTGGTGCTGGTTAAATATCTCTACCGCCCACTCGACGACGCCGGTGGCTTTCTCTTCCGCCGTGCGCTGGCGTTTGACCGTTTTACGCTTGCAGGTCAGGCGTACCTGGATAGTGTCTCCCGGCTTCACCGGCTCGATAAAGCGCAGATTTTCCATGCCGTAGTTGGCGATAACCGGCCCGACGCCGGCATCGACGAACAGCCCGGCGGCCGCGGAGATCAGGAAGTAACCGTGCACCACCCGTTCGCCGAAAATCGACTCGGCGGCGGCAATCTTATCCATGTGGGCGTAGAAGTGGTCGCCGCTCAGGCAGGCAAAATTGACGATATCCGCCTCGGTCAGCGTGCGGCGCGGCGTCAGCAGGCTGTCGCCGGGCTGGATCTCTTCGAAATATTTGCGGAATGGGTGAACGCGGTCTTCGGCCACCTGCGCGCCGCGAACCCACTGTCTGGAGATGGCGGCCAGCATGGTCGGGCTGCCCTGAACCGCCGTGCGCTGCATATAGTGCTTCACCGACCGCAGGCCGCCGAGCTCTTCGCCGCCTCCGGCGCGTCCCGGGCCGCCGTGAACCAGCTGCGGCAGCGGAGAGCCGTGGCCGGTAGACTCGGCGGACGACTCTTCGTTGAGGATCTGAATACGCCCGTGGCAGCGAGCGGCGCCGAGAATAAACGATCGTGCCAGCTCGCCGCTGGCGGTGACCAGCGTCCCCACCAGGCTGCCTTCGCCCGCCCGGGCGAGGGTCAGCGCATGCTCGCGGTTTTGGTACGGCATCAGGGTCGCTACCGGGCCGAAGGCTTCGATGGCGTGCACCGCCGGGGTTTCATCCGGCTGCGGGCAGAACAGCAGCGTTGGCGGGAAAAAGGCCCCGGCGGCGCTGAGGTCCGCCCGGCCGCCGAGGCGGATTTCACAGCCGGCCGCAATCAGCTTATTGACGTTCTCCTGCACGTCCCGGCGCTGGTCGCTATTCACCAGCGCGCCCATTTTGACCCCTTCCTGCGCCGGATCGCCCACCACCACCTTCTCCAGCCGGGCGATCAGCGCCTCGCTCACCGCGCTGACCTGCGCCTGCGGCACGATAATCCGGCGGATTGCGGTACATTTCTGCCCGGCTTTCGCGGTCATTTCGCGCACCACTTCGCGAATAAACAGCGCGAACTCCGGCTGCTCTGGCGTGACGTCATCCCCCAGCACGCAGCAGTTCAGCGAGTCGGCTTCCATGGTGAAGGGGATGGATTTCGCCACCAGGTTCGGGTGCACGCGCAGCTGCTGGCCGGTGGCTGCGGAGCCGGTGAAGGTCACCACGTCCTGGCTATCGAGATGCTCGAGCAGATCCCCCGCGCCGCCGCAAATCAGGCTGAGGGCGCCTTCCGGCACCAGGCCGCTGTCAACGATGGATTGCACCATCGCCTGGGTCAGTTGGGCGGTGGCGGTAGCCGGCTTGACGATCGCCGGCATCCCGGCCAGCCAGGTTGGCGCCAGCTTCTCCAGCATCCCCCAGCAGGGGAAGTTGAAGGCGTTGATATGCACCGCCACGCCGGACTTTGAGGTCAGCACGTGGCGGGCGGCGAAGCCTCCCTGTTTTGACAGCGGGACCGGCTCATCTTCCGGCCACAGATTATCGTCCGGCAGCTCCCGGCTGCCCAGTCCCGCATAGGTAAACAGCGTGCCGATGCCGCCTTCGATATCGACCCAGCTATCGGCGCGGGTCGCCCCGGTTTGCGCCGAAATGGCATAGAAGTCGGCCTTGTGCTCCAGCAGGTGTTTGGCCACCGCCTTGAGCATCGCGCTGCGCTCAATAAAGGTCATGGCCTGCAGCGCTTTGCCGCCGCGCTCGATGGCAAAGCGGCGCGCCTGCGCCATATCCAGCCCTTCGCTGGTGACTTCCCATAGCGCTTCGCCGCTGATGGCGTGGTGAATAGTACGGGTGCGGCCCCGGCCGGTCTGCCAGGCGCCGGATAAGTAGCTGGCTAACTGCTGCATCGCGAATCTCCAGATGTGTTACGTGAAATATCTATAAATAGTTATTTTATGAATCATTAAATGCAAGCCTATATTTAATAATTTATTAACATTGTGATCGATGATGTCGTGAGTTCGTGCCGTATGCTGTTGTATTTACGCTGTTAGTGGAATGTTTTGCGGCGATCGTCACAAAAAAGACAAACAAAATTTGTGGTTTTATTTAACCAGAGTGTAACTTTTATAAAACAAAGTGATTCACAAAAATTGATTTGTTGAATTTACAGGAATCATAAAGGTGATGACGTGACAGAAGAACAACGCTTTGACCAGCGCATCGCGCAGGATACGGCCATCGAACCGCAGGACTGGATGCCCGACGCCTACCGCCAGACGCTGATCCGCCAGATTGGCCAGCATGCGCACTCGGAAATTGTCGGCATGCTGCCGGAAGGGAACTGGATCACCCGCGCCCCGACGCTGCGCCGCAAGGCGATCCTGCTGGCTAAAGTGCAGGATGAGGCCGGCCACGGCCTCTATCTGTACAGCGCGGCGGAAACCCTCGGCTGCGCCCGGGAAGATCTCTATCAGAAGATGCTCGACGGGCGGATGAAGTACTCCTCTATTTTTAACTACCCGACGCTGAGCTGGGCGGATATCGGCGTGATCGGCTGGCTGGTGGACGGCGCCGCCATCGTCAACCAGGTCGCCCTGTGCCGCACCTCCTACGGCCCGTACGCCAGGGCGATGGTCAAAATCTGCAAGGAAGAGAGCTTCCACCAGCGCCAGGGATTTGAAGCCTGCATGGTGCTGGCCCAGGGCAGCGACGAACAGCGGCGGATGCTGCAGGACGCGATCGACCGCTTCTGGTGGCCGGCGCTGATGATGTTTGGCCCCAGCGATGACAGCTCGCCCAACAGCGCGCGCAGCATGGCGTGGAAGATCAAGCTGCACTCCAACGATGAGCTGCGCCAGCGCTTTGTCGACAACACCGTGCCGCAGGTCGAGCTGCTCGGAATGACCGTCCCGGACGCCGAGCTGCGCTTCGACGAGGCCAGCGGCCGCTACCGTTTCGGCGAGATTGACTGGCAGGAGCTGAACGAGGTCATTAGCGGCCGCGGGATCTGCAACCACGAACGGCTGGCCGCCAAGCGTAAAGCCTGGGAAGAGGGGGCATGGGTGCGGGAAGCCGCGCTGGCCCACGCGCAAAAACAACACTCCCGCGACGCGGCGTAAGGAGCACCACCATGAGCAACGTTTACTGGCCGTTATATGAGGTTTTTGTCCGCAGCAAACAGGGACTTTCGCACCGCCACGTCGGCAGCCTGCACGCCGCCGACGACCAGATGGCGCTGGAAAACGCCCGCGATGTCTACACCCGCCGCAGCGAAGGCTGCTCGCTGTGGGTGGTCAAGGCCAGCGAAATTATCGCTTCGCAGCCGGAAGAGCGCGGCGAATTCTTTGACCCGGCGGAGAGCAAAATCTACCGCCATCCTACTTTCTACAGCGTGCCGGACGGCATGGAACATATGTGAGGCAGCGATGAATAACCTGAATCCCGTTGCAACCTATGCCCTGCGTCTGGGCGATAACGGCCTGGTGCTGGCCCAGCGCCTGGGGGCGTGGTGCGGCCACGCGCCGGAGCTGGAGATTGACCTGGCGCTGGCCAATATCGGCCTCGACCTGCTCGGGCAGGCGCGTAACTTCCTTACCTACGCGGCGGAGCTGGCGGGAAGCGGGGACGAAGACACTCTCGCCTTTGGCCGCGACGAGCGCCAGTTTCACAACCTGCTGCTGGTGGAGCAGCCGAACGGCAGCTTCGCCGACACCCTCGTCCGCCAGTTCTTTATTGACGCCTGGCACGTGGCGCTGTTCACCCGCCTGGTAGAGAGTCGCGATGCGCAAATTGCCGCGATCGCCGCCAAGGGGCTGAAGGAGGTGCGCTACCACCTGCGCTTTAGCCGCGGCTGGCTCGAACGTCTGGGCAACGGCACGCCGCTCTCCGCGCAAAAAATGCAGCAGGCGGTCGATGGCCTGTGGCGCTTTACCGGCGAGCTGTTTATGGCCGACGCGCTGGAGCTGAGCCTGGTCGAGCAGGGAATTGCCGTCGACCCGCGCGAGCTTCAGGGGGCGTGGCAGAACACGGTGCATACCGCGCTGCTGGAGTCGGGTCTGCAGATCCCGCAGGAAGCGGCGTTTCGCAGCGGCGGCAAGCAGGGTTTGCACAGCGAACACCTCGGACCGATGCTCGCGGAGATGCAGTATCTGCAGCGCGCCTATCCCGGCCAGCAGTGGTAGCAGGAGGTAGCTATGCAACGACTGACCGCGATCGCCCCCGCCGACGTGCACGCTATCTGGGCCCTGCTCAGCGAGATCCCCGACCCGGAAGTGCCGGTGCTGACCATTACCGACCTCGGGATGGTGCGCAGCGTGGCGCCGCGCGGCGAGGGCTGGGTGATTGGCTTTACGCCGACCTACTCTGGCTGCCCGGCAACGGAGCATCTGCTGGGCGAGATCCGCGCGGCGATGGCCCGCCACGGCTACACGCCGGTGCATATTGTCCTGCAGCTTGACCCGCCGTGGACCACCGACTGGATGAATCAGGCGGCCCGCGAGCGCCTGCGCCAGTACGGGATCAGCCCGCCGCAGGGGCACGCCTGCCACGCCGATATGCCGCAGGAGGTGGTTTGCCCGCGCTGCGGCAGCGTCCACACCTCGCTGATTAGCGAATTCGGTTCCACGGCCTGCAAAGCGCTCTACCGCTGCGACAGCTGCCGCGAACCCTTTGATTACTTTAAATGTATTTGAGGTTGCCATGACGACGTTTCATTCGCTTACCGTCGCGAGAGTGGAGCCGGAAACCCGCGATGCGGTGACCATTACCTTTGCGATCCCCGACGCGCTGCAGACCGAGTACGCCTTCCGTCCCGGCCAGCATCTGACCGTGAAAGCCCGCCTCGGCGGGGAAGAGCTGCGGCGCTGCTACTCCATCTGCCGCAGCCGCTCCCCGGCCGAAATCAGCGTGGCGGTAAAGGCCATCGACGGCGGCCGCTTCTCCCGCTATGCGCAGAACGATATCCACCAGGGCATGGCCCTGGAGGTGATGGTTCCGCAGGGCCATTTTGGCTACCGGCCGCAGGCCGAACGGCGCGGCGAATACCTGGCGATTGCCGCCGGCTCCGGCATAACGCCGATGATGGCGATTATTGGCGCCACGCTCGCCACCGAAGCGCAAAGCCGCTTCACCCTGATCTACGGCAACCGCAGCAGCCACAGCATGATGTTTCGCCAGGCGCTGGCGGACCTGAAAGACCGCTATCCGCAGCGGCTGCAGGTGGTGCACCTGTTTAGCCAGGAGTCGATGGACAGCGACCTGCTGCAGGGGCGCATCGACGGCGATAAGCTGCGCGCGCTCTCCGGCCGGCTGCTGGACTTCAGCCGCTTCGACGAGGCCTTTATCTGCGGCCCGGCGGCGATGATGGATGACGCGGAAGCCGCGCTGTGGGAGCTGGGAATGGCGGCGAACAGCATTCATCTTGAACGTTTTAATACCCCAGGCAGCAGCGTTAAGCGCGCCACCGGGGTGCAGGCCGAGGGACGAACCGTGACCATTCGTCAGGACGGCCGTGACCGGCTGGTGGCCCTCAGCGCGGAGGATGACAGCATTCTCGACGCGGCGCTGCGTCAGGGGGCGGATCTGCCGTTCGCCTGTAAAGGCGGCGTCTGCGCCACCTGCAAATGCAAGGTGCTGCGCGGGGAAGTGGCGATGGCGGCAAACTACAGCCTCGAAGCGGAGGAGCTGGCGGCCGGATACGTGCTCAGCTGCCAGGCGCTGCCGACCAGCGGCGACGTGGTGGTGGATTTTGACGCCAGGGGGATGGCATGAGCGAACTGCTGATGAGCCGCCACGAGCGGGTGCTGCATCTGACCCTCAACCGGCCGCAGGCGCGCAATGCGCTCAATAATGCGCTGCTGACGCTGCTTGCCGAGGCGCTGGAAGCCGCGGCGGCCGATCCGGGCGTGAGCGCCTGCGTGATTAGCGGCGGCCAGCGCTTCTTTGCCGCCGGCGCCGACTTGAACGAAATGGCGGAAAAAGATCTTCCGGCCACGTTCGATGATCTTCGCCCCCGCCTGTGGGCGCGAATTGACGCCTTCCCGAAACCGCTGATTGCGGCAGTAAACGGCTACGCCCTCGGCGCGGGCTGCGAGCTGGCGCTGCTCTGCGACCTGGTGGTCGCGGGGGATAACGCCCGCTTCGGGGTGCCGGAAATCACCCTCGGCATGATGCCCGGCGCGGGCGGCACCCAGCGGCTGATCCGCTGCGTCGGCAAGGCGCTGGCCAGCCGCATGGTGCTGAGCGGCGAAGCCATCGACGCCCGGCGAGCGCAGCAGGCCGGGCTGGTGAGCGATATCTATCCGCCGGCCTTAACCGATGAATATGCCCTCAGGCTGGCCGCCACCGTAGCCCGCCACTCGCCGCTGGCGCTGCGGGCGGCGAAGCAGGCGCTGCGCCAGTCGCAGGAGGTGGGGCTGCAGGCCGGGCTCCAGCAGGAGCGCCAGCTGTTTACGCTGCTCAGCGCGACGGAAGATCGGCGCGAAGGCATCGACGCCTTTTTACAAAAACGTACCCCGCAATTTAAAGGACGCTAATGGTGGAAGCTTTTATTCTCAGCACCGTAGAACAGGGCGTGATGACGATTACCCTTAACCGTCCGGATCGCCTGAACAGCTTTAATGACCTGATGCATCAGCAGCTCGCCGAGTCTCTGACCCAGGCCGAGCGCGACGACAGCGTGCGCTGCCTGCTGATCACCGGTGCCGGACGCGGATTTTGCGCCGGCCAGGATCTTAACGATCGCAACGTTGACCCTAGCGGCCCGGCGCCGGATCTGGGGCTGTCGGTGGAGCGTTTCTATAACCCGCTGGTGCGCCGCCTGGCGGCGCTGCCTAAGCCGGTGATTGCGGCGGTTAACGGCGTGGCGGCCGGGGCCGGGGTAACGCTGGCGCTGGGCTGCGACATGGTGCTCGCCGCGCGATCCGCCAGCTTCGTGATGGCCTTCAGCAGGCTCGGGCTGGTGCCCGACTGCGGCGGCAGCTGGTTCCTGCCGCGGGTTGCCGGACGCGCCAGGGCGATGGGGCTGGCGCTGCTGGGCGAGAAGCTCAGCGCCGAACAGGCCGCCCAGTGGGGGATGATCTGGCAGCTGGTGGAAGACGCCGAGCTGGCGGACACCAGCCTGCAGCTGGCCCGCCATCTGGCGGCGCAGCCGACCTTTGGTCTCGGCCTGATTAAGCAAGCCCTGCTGGCCGCGGAAACCAACGGCCTTGATGCCCAGCTTGACCTGGAACGCGACTACCAGCGCATGGCCGGACGCAGCGCCGACTACCGCGAAGGCGTAAGCGCTTTCCTCGCCAAACGTCCTCCACAGTTCAGCGGGAAATAGCCTATGAGCACAACACTGCATCTCGTCGCCGTGATAGGCGGCGGCACCATGGGCTCAGGGATTGCGGAAGTTGCCGCCGGTGCCGGACATCAGGTGCTGCTTTACGATATCGCCGCCGATGCGCTAACCCGCGCGGTGGACGGTATTCGCCAGCGGCTGGCCTCGCGCGTCGCGCGCGGCAGGCTGACCGCAGAGCAGGCCGAGGCGCTGCTGGCCCGTATCGTGCCGACGACGGAGCTGGCCGCGCTGGCACCGGCGCAGCTGGTGATTGAAGCGGCTTCCGAACGTCCTGAGGTCAAAAAAGCGCTGTTCAGCCAGCTGGCGGAGATCTGCTCGCCCTCCGCGCTGCTCACCAGCAACACCTCCTCGATTTCGATTACCGCGATTGCCGCCGACGTTAAGCACCCGGAGCGCGTTGCCGGGCTGCACTTCTTTAATCCGGCGCCGGTAATGAAGCTGGTGGAAGTGGTCAGCGGCCTGGCCACCTCGCCGGAGGTGGTCGAACAGCTGTGCCGATGCGTCACCGCGTGGGGCAAGCAGCCGGTACGCTGCCGCTCAACGCCGGGGTTTATCGTCAATCGCGTCGCGCGGCCGTTCTACGCCGAAGCCTGGCGCGCGCTGGAGGAGCAGGTCGCTCCCGCGCAGGTCATTGACGCGGCGCTGCGCGACGGCGGCGGTTTCCCGATGGGGCCGCTGGCGCTGACCGATTTGATCGGCCAGGACGTCAACTTCGCGGTGACCTGTTCGGTGTTCAACGCCTTCTGGCAGGACCGGCGCTTCCTTCCCTCATTGCTGCAGCAGGAGCTGGCGCTGGCCGGGCGTCTGGGCAAAAAGAGCGGGCAGGGCGTCTACCGCTGGCCGCTGGATGCCCAAACGGAACTGACCCTCAGCGCGGTGCCCAACCCGGCAGGCGCGTTGAAAATTCGCCGTAAAAGTGACGCCGTCACTGAGCTTGACGAACTGCTGCTGATGGAGACCGAAGGCCAAACCGCCGAGGCTCTGAGCGTCCAGTACGGCCGTCCGGTAGTGGTCTATGACCACAGCGCCGGGGAGACGGTGGTGCTGGCGAGCGCGGAGTCTAATCCGCAGTCGGCCACCGATAAAGCGGTGCACTATTTTCAGCAGCAGGGCAAAAAAGTACTGCAGATTGCCGACTATCCGGGGCTGCTGGTGTGGCGCACGGTGGCGATGCTGGTAAATGAAGCGCTGGATGCGGTGCAGAAAGGGGTGGCCGAGCCGGCGGATATCGACACCGCGATGCGCCTCGGGGTGAACTATCCGCACGGTCCGCTGGCGTGGGGCGCCCGACTGGGCTGGAACCGCGTGCTGCACCTGCTGGAAAACCTCCAGCAGCACTACGGCGAGGAGCGCTATCGCCCCTGTTCGCTACTGCGCCAGAAGGCGCTGCTGGAGATGCATCATGAACGATAAGGCCTGGCGCAACGCGCGCGCGATGTACGAACTCGATACCTGCGCCCAAACGCTGGGGATCGACATTATTGAGATGGACGAAGGCTACGCGCAGATGACCATGACCGTCGCGCCGAACATGCTTAACGGCCATCAAACCTGCCACGGTGGGCAGCTCTTTTCCCTCGCCGACACCGCCTTTGCCTACGCCTGCAACAGCCAGGGGCTGGCGGCGGTAGCCTCGGCGGCGAGCATAGACTTTCTGCGCCCGGCCTTCGCCGGCGACCGGCTGGTCGCCACCGCGCGGGTCAGGCAGCAGGGCAAACTGACCGGCGTCTACGACATCGACATCGTTAACCAACAACAGAAAATTGTCGCCCTGTTTCGCGGTAAATCGCACCGCATCGGCGGCACAATCACAGGAGAAGTTTGATGCGCGACGCCTTTATTTGTGACGGCATTCGTACGCCGATCGGCCGTTACGGCGGGGCACTCGCCAGCGTGCGGGCCGACGATTTGGCCGCCATTCCGCTGCGCGAGCTGCTGAGCCGCAACCCGCGCCTCGATCCCGGCTGCATTGACGACGTGATTTTCGGCTGCGCCAACCAGGCCGGAGAAGATAACCGCAACGTGGCGCATATGGCGACGCTGCTGGCGGGCTATCCGCAGAGCGTCTCCGGTACCACCATCAACCGCCTGTGCGGCTCCGGACTGGACGCAATTGGCTTTGCCGCCCGCGCCATCAGGGCCGGGGACGCCGACCTGATGATTGCCGGCGGGGTCGAGTCGATGTCGCGGGCACCGTTTGTGATGGGCAAGGCCAGCGCGCCTTACCAGCGTCAGGCGGAGCTGTTTGATACCACCATCGGCTGGCGTTTTGTGAACCCGCTCATGCAGCAGCAATTTGGCACTGACAGCATGCCGGAAACGGCGGAGAATGTAGCCGAGTTGTTAAATATTAGCCGCGCCGATCAGGACGCCTTCGCCCTGCGCAGCCAGCAGCTGACGGCGAAAGCCCAGCGTAACGGCATCCTGGCGCAGGAGATCGTACCGGTACAGATTATCGGCAAGAAAGGGGCGGTCAGCGCCGTTCGCGAGGACGAACATCCGCGGGCGGAGACCACCCTGGAGCAGCTTTCACAGCTAAAAACCCCGTTCCGCAAGGGCGGCGTGGTCACCGCCGGAAACGCCTCCGGAGTTAACGACGGCGCCGCGGCGCTGATTATCGCCAGCGAACAGCAGGCGCTGGCCCAGGGGCTGACGCCGCGGGCGCGCATCGTGGCGATGGCCACGGCGGGGGTTGAACCACGGCTGATGGGGCTCGGGCCGGTGCCCGCCGTGCGCAAGGTGCTGGAGCGCGCGGGGCTGAATATTAACGATATGGACGTCATTGAACTGAACGAAGCCTTCGCCGCCCAGGCGCTGGGGGTGCTCAGACAGCTGGGCGTGGCGGACGATGCCGCGCACGTTAACCCCAACGGCGGCGCCATCGCTCTCGGCCACCCGCTGGGAATGAGCGGTGCCCGGCTGGCGCTGAGCGCGAGCCTGGAGCTGCAGCGCCGCGGCGGGCGCTACGCCCTGTGTACGATGTGTATTGGCGTGGGTCAGGGCATTGCCATGATCCTCGAGCGAGTGTGAGCTAATTTACCTGCGAGTACCCTAAAATGATAACTAATACAAAATTAGATCCGATTGAAAACGCTTCTCGTGACGAATTACAGGCTCTGCAAACCCAGCGTCTGAAGTGGACGCTGAAACACGCTTACGACAATGTTCCGATGTACCGCCGCAAGTTTGACGCGGCGGGGGTCCATCCTGACGACTTCCATGAGCTGAGCGACCTGAGCAAGTTCCCGTGCACCACCAAGCAGGATCTGCGCGATAACTACCCGTTCGATACCTTTGCGGTGCCGATGGAGCAGATTGTGCGTATCCACGCCTCGTCGGGAACCACCGGCAAGCCGACGGTGGTCGGCTACACGCAAAACGATATTGATACCTGGGCCAACATCGTCGCCCGCTCCCTGCGCGCGGCGGGCGGCACGGCGAAGGATAAAATCCACGTTGCCTACGGCTACGGCCTGTTCACCGGCGGCCTTGGCGCGCACTACGGCGCGGAGCGTCTGGGGGCCACGGTGATCCCGATGTCCGGCGGCCAGACGGAAAAACAGGCGCAGCTGATCCGCGATTTTCAGCCGGATATGATTATGGTTACGCCCTCGTACTGCCTGAACCTGATTGAAGAGCTCGAGCGGCAGATGGGCGGCGATGCCAGCCGCTGCTCCCTGCGGGTTGGCGTATTCGGCGCCGAGCCGTGGACGCTGGCAATGCGGGCGGAAATCGAGCGCCGTCTCGGGATCACCGCCCTGGATATCTACGGACTTTCGGAAGTCATGGGGCCGGGGGTGGCGATGGAGTGTCTGGAAACCGCCGACGGCCCGACCATCTGGGAAGATCATTTCTACCCGGAGGTGGTCAACCCGCACGACGGCACGCCGCTGGCGGATGGCGAACACGGCGAGCTGCTGTTCACCACCCTGACCAAAGAGGCGCTGCCGGTGATCCGCTACCGCACCCGCGATTTGACCCGCCTGCTGCTGGGCACCGCGCGCAGCATGCGGCGGATGGATCGCATCAGCGGACGCAGCGACGACATGCTGATCATTCGCGGCGTCAACGTCTTCCCGTCGCAGCTGGAGGAGGAGATCCTCAAGGTGGAGCATCTGGCGCCGCACTATCAGCTGGAGGTCAATCGCCGCGGCCATCTTGATTCACTTTCGGTACGCGTGGAGCTGAAAGAGAGCAGCCTGTCGCTGACCCACGAGCAGCGCTGCCAGATCTGCCATCAGCTGCGCCACCGCATCAAGTCGATGGTCGGGATCTCCACCGATATCAGCATCGTCAACTGCGGCAGCATCCCGCGTTCAGAAGGCAAAGCCTGCCGGGTGTTCGACCTGCGCAAGGTTGCCGCCAACGGCTAGGTCAGCGCCTCCCGGCCCGCGCATTACAGCCGGCCGGGCGATGAAACCCCCGGCGGGACGCCGCGCGCCTGCCGGGAGCTCCCTGTGCTATGATTCGTCATGGACTAATAACAGCAACGGAATGAATCAGATGAGCAGGCTTGATAATTTTATTCAACAGGCGGTAACGGCGATGCCGATTAGCGGGACCTCGCTGATCGCCTCGTTGTACGGCGATTCGCTGCTGCAGCGCGGGGGCGAAGTGTGGCTCGGCAGCGTGGCGGCCCTGCTTGAAGGGCTGGGGTTTGGCGAACGCTTTGTGCGTACGGCGCTGTTTCGCCTCAACAAGGAGGAGTGGCTGGACGTGGTGCGCATCGGCCGCCGCAGCTTCTATCGTCTGAGCGACAAGGGGCTGCGCCTGACCCGCCGCGCGGAGCACAAAATTTATCGCGCCGGCGCCCCGGAGTGGGACGGCACCTGGCTGCTGCTGCTCTCCGAGGGGCTGGAAAAAAACACCCTGGCGGAAGTGAAAAAGCAGCTTCTGTGGCAGGGATTTGGCGCGCTCGCGCCGAGCCTGCTCGCCTCGCCGTCGCAGAAGCTGGCGGACGTCCAGTCGCTGCTGCATGAGGCGGGAGTGGCGGAGAACGTCATCTGTTTTGAAGCGCACTCTCCGCTGGCGCTCTCCCGGGCGGCGCTGCGCGCGCGCGTTGAGGAGTGCTGGCATCTGACCGAGCAAAACGCGATGTACGAAACCTTTATTTCGCTGTTTCGCCCGCTGCTGCCGCTGCTGCGCGACGTCGATAGCGCGGAGCTGACCGCAGAGCGCTGCTTCCAGATCCAGCTGCTGTTAATCCATTTTTATCGTCGGGTGGTGCTCAAAGATCCGCTCCTGCCGGAGGAGCTGCTGCCGGCGCACTGGCTGGGGCAGACCGCGCGCCAGCTGTGCATCAATATTTATCAACGCGTCGCCCCCGGCGCGCTGGCCTTCGTGAGCGAGCACGGGGAGAGCTCGGTCGGCGAACTGCCTGCGCCGGGGCCGCTCTATTTTCAACGTTTTGGCGGCCTGACCGCCGCTTAAGGAGAGCCGATGCCGATTTATCAGATAGACGGAATGACCCCGGTGGTCCCCGATGAAAGCTACGTTCACCCCACGGCAGTGCTGATTGGCGACGTGATCCTCGGGAAAGGCGTGTACGTCGGGCCCAACGCCAGCCTGCGCGGTGATTTCGGGCGTATTGTGGTGAAAGACGGCGCTAACATTCAGGATAACTGCGTGATGCACGGCTTTCCCGGCCAGGATACGGTGGTCGAAGAGGACGGGCATATCGGCCACGGGGCGATCCTCCACGGCTGCGTCATCGGCCGCAACGCGCTGGTGGGGATGAGCGTGGTGATTATCGACGGCGCGACGATTGGCGAAAACAGCATCGTTGGCGCCTCGGCGTTCGTTAAGGCCAAAGCCGAGATGCCGGCCAACCATCTGATCGTCGGCAGCCCGGCGAAGGCGATTCGCACCCTGAGCGAGCAGGAGATCGCGTGGAAAAAGCAGGGGACGCGGGAGTATCAGGTGCTGGTCGAACGCTGCCAGCAAACGCTGCATCAGGTGGAGCCGCTGAAAGAGGTGGAACCGCAGAGAAAGCGCCTGGAGTTTGACGAAAGCCTGCGGCCGAAATCATCATCCTGAACCATAGCCCTCCGGCATGGAGGGCCTAATATTTAGCCAGCTCCTGAAAGAGCGCCGGGTTCGCCTGAATCGCCGCCAGCACTTTTGCCGCCAGCCCCGTTGGGTTGCGTCGTCTGGATTCCCAGCTTTTAATGGTATCCACGCTGGTTCCCAGCGCTTGCGCCATTTCCGTCTGGGAAACGTTCAGCCGCGCTCGAATGGCCTTCACGTCAGCAATCTCATAGCGAGTCACGCGGGCCGGGGCTTTATCGCCATTTTTGATATCCACGGCTTCTTTGAGAGACGTTTGAAGCTCATCAAAAAAACTCATATCACACCTCATTTTTCAGTTGTTTTGCTAGTTTTTTGAGCTGCGCTTTTTCAGCATCGGTCAGGCTATCTTTAGTGCTTTTTGGGTAAGCCAAAACCAGATAGATAATCTCAGCGGTTGCGAGGAAGTAGATCACCCTCGCGCTGCCGCTTTTCCCCTGAGAGCCTGTCGCCATCCTGATTTTCCGTAAGCCACCCGTATTCTGGATGATATCCCCGGCATCCGGATTGCCAATGAGTTCTTTCTGCAGCGCCCGAAGCTCATCGTCAGTAGCAAGCTGTTGTATCTGCCGGGTAAACAGCGGTGTTTCGATAAATTCAATCGCACAGCACATGAGTACGCTCCTTATTAAGGTACCATGTACACTTTCATGTGTACATGGTACCCATGCATAATTTTACGGCCATCTGTCAGGCGGGTGCCCGCAGGTCGGAGACGGGTTGCCTCAAGCCGTGAGCGCTATCGTACAGGTTGAATGGTTTTCTGACGGAATGAGCTGCTGATGTTACGAGGCGTCTCGTAAAGTGGGTGATGGGGAGAAAAAACTCCCACCGGGCGGTGGGAGTGGAAATCTATTATGCCGCAACTACGCTATCGATGGCCGCTTTGGCGTCGTTCTGCGCTTTGGCCGCCACTTCCGGACCGTAAGCGATGCCTTCAGCGAAGACGAAGTTCACGTCGGTGATGCCGATGAAGCCGAGGAAGGTCGACAGGTACGGCGTGACCAGGTCAGTCGCGGTATCTTTATGGATGCCGCCGCGGCTGGTAACAACAACAGCGCGTTTACCGGTAACCAGACCTTCCGGCCCTTTCTCGGTGTAGCGGAAGGTGACGCCAGCGCGAGCCACGAGGTCGAAGTAGTTTTTCAGCTGAGTCGGGATGTTGAAGTTATACATCGGCGCGGCGATAACAATCACGTCATTTGCCTGCAGCTCGGCGATCAGCTCGTCGGACAGCGCCAGCGCTTCCTGCTGACGCGGAGTCAGCGGCGCATCGCTCGGACGCAGAGCACCCACCAGTTCGCCATCCAGTACCGGAATCGGATTTGCTGCCAGGTCACGCACGGTGATAACGTCTTCAGCGTGCTTTTCACGCCATTGTTCAACAAAATAGTCGGACAGCTGACCGGATTGCGAGTACCCTGCCAGAATACTGGATTTGAGAACTAATACTTTGCTCATGGGTGTTTCCTTATATGAGATTGACGGGTCGATGCCCTGGTGCTTGCTGACACTTTATTCACAATCATGCCACAGAGAAAGCGCAATAAATCGAACTCCGTGTTCAGTTTTTTTGAACAAGGCATGAAATGATCAGCTGTGGTAATCTACAGCAATACTTCAAAAGAGATTTTTCCTGGCAGAGCACTGCCCGATAACGCTATGACAGAACAACAAATTTTCACCTTCCCCCAGCTCTTCCAGCAGCTTGACGGCCTGATGCTGCGCGACAGGTCACGCTTTTCCCGCCGTCTGCACGGCGTGAAGAAGGTTAAAAATCCTGAATCCCAGCAGACTATTCTGCGGGAGATGGCGCAGGAGATTGCGGCGGCGGCAGGGAAAGTCCTGCTGCGTGAAGCGGCGCGACCGGCGATCACCTATCCGGAAAACCTGCCGGTAAGCCAGAAAAAGCAGGAGATCCTCGAAGCCGTGCGCGACCACCAGGTGGTGATTGTGGCGGGGGAGACCGGCTCCGGTAAAACCACCCAGCTGCCAAAAATCTGTATGGAGCTGGGGCGCGGGGTGAAAGGCTTAATTGGCCACACCCAGCCGCGTCGTCTGGCGGCGCGCACCGTGGCAAACCGCATCGCCGAGGAGCTGCAAAGCGAGCCGGGCGGCTGCATCGGCTATAAGGTGCGCTTTAGCGATCACGTCAGCGACAACACCATGGTCAAGCTGATGACCGACGGTATTCTGCTGGCGGAGATCCAGCAGGACCGGCTGCTGATGCAGTACGACACCATCATTATCGATGAGGCCCACGAACGCAGCCTCAATATCGATTTCCTGCTCGGCTACCTGCGGGAGCTGCTGCCGAAGCGTCCGGACCTCAAAATCATCATCACCTCGGCGACCATCGACCCGGAACGTTTCTCGCGCCACTTTAACCACGCGCCGATTATCGAAGTTTCCGGCCGCACCTATCCGGTCGAAGTCCGCTACCGGCCGATCGTGGAAGAGGCCGACGACACCGAACGCGATCAGCTGCAGGCGATTTTCGACGCCGTGGATGAGCTGGGCCATGAAAGTCCCGGCGATATCCTGATCTTTATGAGCGGCGAGCGGGAGATTCGCGATACCGCCGATGCGCTCAATAAGCTCAACCTGCGGCATACCGAAGTGCTGCCGCTCTACGCCCGGCTGTCGAACAGCGAGCAGAACCGCGTCTTCCAGTCCCACAGCGGGCGGCGCATCGTGCTGGCGACCAACGTCGCGGAAACCTCGCTGACGGTGCCGGGAATTAAGTACGTTATCGACCCGGGCACCGCGCGCATCAGCCGCTATAGCTTCCGCACCAAGGTGCAGCGCCTGCCGATTGAGCCCGTTTCTCAGGCCTCCGCTAACCAGCGTAAAGGCCGCTGCGGTCGCGTATCGGAAGGGATCTGTATTCGCCTCTATTCCGAAGACGATTTCCTGTCGCGCCCGGCGTTTACCGACCCGGAAATCCTGCGCACCAACCTGGCGTCGGTTATTCTGCAGATGACCGCGCTGGGGCTGGGTGATATCGCCGCCTTCCCGTTCGTTGAGGCACCGGACAAGCGTAACATCCAGGACGGCGTGCGCCTGCTGGAGGAGCTCGGGGCGATTACCACCGACGAGCAGATGGCCGCCTATAAGCTAACCCCGATGGGCCGCCAGCTCAGCCAGCTGCCGGTTGACCCGCGGCTGGCGCGAATGGTGCTGGAAGCGCAAAAGCACGGCTGCGTGCGCGAGGCGATGATCATCACCTCGGCGCTGTCGATTCAGGACCCGCGCGAACGGCCGATGGACAAGCAGCAGGCTTCGGATGAGAAGCACCGCCGCTTCCACGATAAAGAGTCGGACTTCCTCGCCTTCGTCAACCTGTGGAACTACCTCGGCGAGCAGCAGAAGGCGCTGTCGTCGAACCAGTTCCGCCGCCAGTGCCGCCTTGATTTTCTTAACTATCTGCGGGTGCGCGAGTGGCAGGATATCTATACCCAGCTGCGCCAGGTGGTGAAAGAGCTGGGCCTGCCGGTCAATAGCGAACCGGCGGAGTACCGCGAAATTCACACCGCGCTGCTGACCGGGCTGCTGTCGCATATCGGCATGAAGGATACCGACAAGCAGGAGTTTACCGGCGCGCGTAACGCCCGCTTCTCGATCTTCCCGGGCTCCGGGCTGTTTAAGAAGCCGCCGAAGTGGACCATGGTTGCCGAGCTGGTGGAAACCAGCCGCCTGTGGGGGCGCATTGCCGCGCGCATCGACCCGGAATGGGTGGAGCCGGTGGCGCAGCATCTGATTAAGCGTTCGTACAGCGAACCGCACTGGGAGCGGGCGCAGGGCGCGGTGATGGCGACGGAGAAAGTGACCGTCTACGGCCTGCCGATCGTTGCCGCCCGCAAGGTGAACTACAGCCAGATTGACCCGGCGCTGTGCCGCGAGCTGTTTATCCGCCACGCGCTGGTGGAGGGTGACTGGCAGACCCGGCACACCTTCTTCCGCGATAACCTCAAGCTGCGAACAGAGATCGAAGAGCTGGAGCACAAATCGCGCCGCCGCGACATCCTGGTCGATGACGAGACGATGTTTGAGTTCTACGATCGGCGCATCAGTCATGACGTCATCTCGGCGCGCCATTTCGACAACTGGTGGAAGCAGGCCAGCCGCGAGACGCCGGATCTGCTCAACTTCGAAAAGAGCATGCTGATTAAAGAGGGCGCGGAGCAGGTCAGCAAGCTGGACTACCCGAACTTCTGGCATCAGGGCAACCTCAAGCTGCGCCTGACCTACCAGTTTGAACCGGGCGCCGACGCCGATGGGGTGACGGTGCATATTCCGCTGCCGCTGCTCAATCAGGTAGAGGAGGCCGGCTTCGAATGGCAAATCCCCGGCCTGCGCCGGGAGCTGATTATCGCCCTGATTAAGTCGCTGCCGAAACCGGTGCGGCGTAACTTTGTCCCGGCGCCGAACTACGCCGAAGCCTTTTTAGGCCGGGCGACGCCGCTGGAGCTGCCGCTGCTGGATTCGCTGGAGCGCGAGCTGCGGCGGATGAGCGGCGTGACCATCGACCGCGAGGCCTGGCAGTGGGATCAGGTGCCCGATCACCTAAAAATCACCTTCCGGGTGGTGGATGATAAGAACAAGAAGCTCGCCGAAGGCCGTTCGCTGCAGGAGTTAAAGGACGCGCTGAAGGGGAAAGTGCAGGAGACGCTCTCCGCGGTGGCCGATGACGGTATCGAGCAGAGCGGGCTGCATATCTGGAGCTTCGGCACGCTGGCGGAAAGCTATGAGCAAAAGCGCGGCAACTATCGGGTTAAGGCCTGGCCGGCGCTGGTGGACGAACGTGACAGCGTCGCCATTAAGCTGTTCGACAATCCGCTCGAGCAGCAGCAGGCGATGTGGCGCGGTCTGCGGCGGCTGCTGCTGCTGAACATTCCGTCGCCGATTAAATATCTGCACGAGAAGCTGCCGAATAAAGCCAAGCTGGGGCTCTATTTTAACCCCTACGGTAAGGTGCTGGACCTGATTGACGACTGCATCTCCTGCGGCGTCGATAAGCTTATCGACGAGGCCGGCGGGCCGGTATGGACGGAAGAGGGCTTTGCGAAGCTGCACGAGAAGGTCCGCGCCGAGCTCAACGATACGGTGGTGGAGATAGCCAAACAGGTTGAGCAGATCCTGACCGCGGTGTTCAACGTCAACAAGCGGCTGAAAGGGCGCGTGGATATGACCATGGCGCTGGGGCTGTCGGATATCAAGGCGCAGATGAGCGGGCTGGTCTATCGCGGATTCGTCACCGGCAACGGCTTCCGCCGGCTGGGGGATACGCTGCGCTATCTGCAGGCGATTGAAAAGCGTCTGGAGAAAATGGCCGTCGATCCCCATCGCGATCGCGCGCAGATGCTGAAGATTGAGAGTATTCAGCAGGCGTGGCAGCAGTGGTTGAATAAGCTGCCGCCGGCGCGGCGCGACGATGAGGACGTGCAGGAGGTCCGCTGGATGATCGAGGAGCTGCGCGTTAGCTTCTTTGCCCAGCAGCTGGGTACCCCGTACCCGATTTCCGATAAGCGGATCCTGCAGGCGATGGAGCAGATCGTCGCCTGATCGGCGGGCTTTAGGGTGGTTTGGGCGAATAAGCGCGTTGGATGCTGGTGGTATGGATATTCCGTCCAGTTTCGTGGAATATTCCGTTCACGGTAAATCTGGCGCTATTCTCAAACCCGCTGCGGGTGAACGGCACGGGGGGCGTTTCGCCCGCCCCCCGTGGCCCCCGGCATGGCGCTGAAAACTGCCGCTGCGCGGTACGCTCCACTCCGGCTTCATCTGGCGGACCGGGCAGGACTCGACGTCCCTGTCTCGACCTGCCTCTCTGGCCGCCGTCCTGGCGGCCAGTCCTGGATGCGCGCCTGCGTTCCCGCCAGTTTTCTTGATGCGCCTTAACCCCCGCGCTGCCGGTCCGTGGCCATGCTGTAGCCAGGCTGCTGCTGAAGGTTTTTCAGTAATGGCAATCGTGGCATGAGGCATCGGGACGTGCAGCAGGGGGGTTGGGCCGGCTAAAAATCGCTGAGGCGCAGGCGGCTGGCCGGGGCCGCCAGCATGGATGCTGGCGGAGGCAAGCCTTACAGGGAAGTTACCTCTTGCCGTCCCCGAATAGCCAGACGGCGGAGACGAAGGTATCGCGCAGCGACGATTTTTCTTGCCGGGATGCCGGGTCCCCAGGGCCGGGCGAAACCGGCCCTGGGCCGTTCACCTATGCCGCAGTAAACAGAAGTATGCGGGACCAATGGTGAACGGAACATTCCACGGAAATGAACGGAGCTTAAAAAGCAGCCTTCGCCCAAACCACCGTTTCACGGCGATCCATCAGCTAAGCCCGACCCGAACCGTACAAACGCTACCCGTTGACCCACGCCAGCGTAAACCCATCCCAGCCCTTGCTGCCCACCGTCTGCAGCGCCGTCACCGTCAGGCGCGGGTCGCTGCCCATCATCTCAATAAACCGCCGCACGCCCTGGACTCGCTCATCGGCGCTGTGCGGATTGGTCACTTCACCCTCCCGCACCACGTTATCGCCGATAATCAGCGTTCCCGGGCGGGAGTAGCGCAGCGCCCACTGCAGATAGTGCGGGTTGTTGGGCTTATCGGCATCGATAAAGATCAGATCAAAAGCGGGGCGATCGCCGAGGCTCTCAAGGGTCTCCAGCGCCGGGCCTTCGCGCAGCACAACCCGATCGTCCACCCCCGCCAGCTGAAGATTCTGCCGCGCGATCTGCGCATGGTGCGAGTCGGCTTCCAGGGTCAGCAGCTCGCCGTCCGACGGCAGCTCGCGCGCCATCCAGATAGTGCTATAGCCGCCGAGCGTGCCGATCTCCAGCACCCGCCGGGCGCGGGTGATGCGCACCAGCAGCGCCAGAAACTGTCCCTGGTTGGCGGCAACGTCGTAGGCCGGAAGGCCGGCGCGCTGGTTATTCTCTAACACCTGCTGCAATAGCGGGTCGGACGGGATCAGCGATTCAACAAGATAACTATCTACAGCAGACCATTGTTGTTGCATGCCTAATTTCCTGTATTACGTCCCTGATGAAACAGACCAGCCGCCTCCCAGCGCCCGATATAAATCAACCTGCGCCAGCAGCAGGTTATTTTTCACCTGCACGACGCTGGTTTGCGTCGAGAACAGGGTGCGCTGGGCGTCAAGAACGTCGAGATAAGAGGAGTAGCCGTTGCGATAGCGGTTTCCGGCTATCCGCAGCGTCTCCTGCGCCACCGCCTCCTGATCCTGCAGCTCCGTCAGCTGCTCGCCGTAGCGGGTGATGGCGTCCAGGCTATCGTTGACCTCGCGAAACGCGCCGCGCACCGTTTTCTCATAGCCGTACAGCGCCTGGTTACGCTGGGCCATCGAGACGTCGACCTGGGCGTTCAGCGCCTGGCGGTTAAGCAGCGGGGCGAGAATACTGCCGCCGAGGCTCCACAGCCGCAGCGGGTTATCGAGCAGGTCGGGCAGCGTGCGGTCCTGCATGCTGCCGGTGGCGGTTAAGTTGATCGACGGCAGCAGCTGGGCCTGAGAAGAGGCAAGAGTGGCATCGGCGGCGAGCAGCTGGCGCTGGGCCTGCACGATATCCGGTCGGCGGTTCAGCAGGCTGGAGGGCAGCTGCGACGGCAGCGCCAGCGGCGTCAAATGGGCAAAGTCCTGGCGGCTGATGGCCTGCGGATTGCTGCCGATCAGCACGCTAAGGGCGTTCTCCTGCTGGGCAATTTGATGCGCCAGCGGCGGGATCTGCGCCCGGGTAGATCGCAGCTCCGAATCGGCCTGCATCAGCTCGAGGCGCGAGGTGTAGCCGGTCTCAAACTGGCGTTTAGCCATGTTGTAGGCGTCCTCGCGGGATTTCAGCGTCTGCCGGGTGACCCGCAGCTGCTCGTCGAGAGAGAGCAGCGTCAGGTAGCCGGCGGCCACCGAGGTGGCGACGGTCAGATCGGCGGCAGCGGCGGCGGCCTTCTGCGCCTCAAGAGTGGCCTCGGCGGCGTCGGCGGCGCTGCGGTTGGCTCCCCAGATATCGACGTCATAGCTGGCGGTCAGCCCGCCCTTATAGACCGTACTGTGGACGGGCAGGCCGGTGGCGGTGGACTGCGCGCGGGCGCGGCTGCCGGTCAACGAGGCGTCAAGCGACGGAAACAGGCTGCTGTCGGCGGCGTAGGCCCGCGCCTGATACTCATTCACCCGCTCGCGGGCGATCAGCACATCGCTGTTATAGCGCAGCGCCTGCTCCACGTACTGATTGAGCTGGCTGTCGTGAAAGTTGCGCCACCACAAGCCCTCAAGCGGACTGGCGGGGCCAATATCGGCACGCCAGGCGGCGGGGATCTGCAGCGACGGCGCGGCAGGAGGCACGTCTGCCGACCGGCAGCCGGCCAGCGCGACGCCGAGCGCCAGCGCAAGGGAGAGTCGGCGCATCATGGCTTCTCTCCCTCACGGGTATCGATGGTGACCTGCACCGACATGCCGGGGCGCAGATGCTGGCTATTTTTCTGCCCCTCATCAACCGCGATGCGCACCGGAATTCGCTGGGCAATTTTGACGAAGTTGCCGGTGGCGTTGTCCGGTGAAATGGCGCTGAACTCAACCCCAGTGGCCGGGGAGATGCTCTGGACGACGCCGCTGAACTTCTCGCCGCTGAGCGCATCGACGCTAAAGGTGGCGGCCTGGCCAATGCGAATGTGCGCCAGCTGGGTCTCTTTCATATTGGCGATCACCCAGTGCTGCGGCGGCACCAGCGACGTCAGGTGGGTACCGGCGCTGACGTAGGCGCCGAGCCGGACGGAAATTTGCCCCAGCTGTCCGTCGGTTGGCGCAACGATCCGCGTGTTCTGCAGATCGATATCCGCCAGCTCCAGCGCGGCCCTGGCGCTGGCAACGTCGGCCTCCAGGGCGTCGCGGTTGACGATGGTGGATTGCAGATCCTGACGCGACATTTCCAGCGTGGCTTTCGCCTGCTCAATATCGGCGGCGCCCTGCGCGGCGCTGGCCCTTGCCGAGTCGCGCTCGCGAATCGACAGCGAGCCGTCGGCGGTCAAATCCTGCACGCGCTTTAAATCGGCCTGGGTTTTCTGATTCTGCGCGCGGGCGTTTTGCAGCGCGGCCTCGTTGCGGGCAATGACCGCCTGGGCGCTTCTGCGCTGCTGCTGGTTATTTTTCAGCGCCGACTCCTTCATCGCCAGGGTGGCCTGTGCCTGATGGACGCGCTGCTTGTAGATCCGGTCGTCAATCTGGAACAGCGTCTGCCCGGGCTTAACCTGGGCAAAATCCTGAACGTTGACGGCGGTGATATAGCCGCTGACCTGCGGGCTGATAAAGGTGGTCTGCCCGCGCACGTAGGCGTTATCGGTAAACTGGCTGTGGCGGGTAAACGGCGGCAGCTGCCACGCGTATAAAATCACCAGCACTCCAACGAGGCCAATGGCGGCGGCGGTAAAAATAGAGACCACGCGAATATTATTGCGGGTATTGGCCTGTTGCCTGGCGGCATCCTGCTGACTCATAACGACTCCAGAGTAAAAATTATCTTTGTTATTTGTTTCCCGTCGCGCGCTTAAGCGCAATGCGAGCGGTAATACGCAGCCTTATCAGGCGCCAGAACACCCAGATCAGCGTGCCGGCGGAAATCATCGCCGTCAGCAGATAGGTGTCATTGTAGGCAAGAATATTGGCCTGCAGCGTTGAGGCGTTCTGCAAGAGCGTGCTGGCCTGAACGTTCAGCAGCGTGCTGTCGCCAATCTGGCTTTGATACATCTGGCTGTATTGCTGAAGACGCTCGGCAATCAGCGGATTCAGGGTGGTTATCTGGTCGGCGAGCTGGCTGGAGTGAAACTTTTCCCGCCAGGTCTGAAAGGTGCCGAGGATCGCTGACCCCAGCAGGCCGCCGATATTCTGGCTCATACCAAACAGCACCGAAAAGCTCACCAGGTTGCGCTGGTCGGCAATGACCCCGCCGATCCCGGCCAGCATCGCCGGCGCCAGGAAGAAGGCGCTGCCGAAGCCGAGCAGGAACTGGCTGAACATCAGCTGCTCGGGACGCGTCAGGATGGTCGACTGGCTGTCGAGCAGCGAGGCTACCATGATCAGCGCCAGCGCGGTGGCGGTGGGCCAGTAGAGCCGCTGCGGGTTCAGCGTCAGGCAGCTGGCGATAATTCCGCAGAGGATCCCGGCGAAGATCGACCACGCCAGCTGGGTCATCTGCTCGTTCTGTAGCCCGACGTACTGCAGCCAGCCGATAACCCCGGTGTTCTGCTCCGCCAGCACGATCCGCATCAGCAGCATAATTAATCCCAGGCGCAGGATACTGCCGCTGGAGAGCCAGTGGGTGTTGAGCAGCGGGTTGCTGCGGTTGTGCTCGAAGGCGATGGCCGACACAATCAGCACCACCGCGCCTGCCAGCGCCCAGCCGATCCACGGGGCCTCAAACCACCAGTCAAGACGGCCCAGCGAGAGGACGGCGCAGACCAGCGCCATGCCGGGGGCCAGCAGAATAAAGGTAATGAAGTCCTTTTTCTCGAACACCTTCTTGCGATCGCTGGGAGGCAGCTTGAGCACCATCACGCAGGCGAGTGAGACCAGCGCCAGCCCCAGTTCAAAAAAGTAGAGGCCGCGCCATTCGTCAAGCTGCAGCAGCTCCGTGGAGAAGAGGCGGGCGAGGGGAATCGCCAGCGATGAGCCGGTTATCCCGATGGTCAGCGCCTTCAGGCGGTGGCGGGCGGGCCACGCCTGCACCTGATAATAAATGCCCAGCGAGCTGAGCGCCGCCGCCACCATGCCGTGCGCGGCGCGAACCATCATGGCCGAGCTGAGATCGTTGACGAAGAGGTGGAAAAAGGTCACCAGCACGTACAGCACCAGGAAGCCTTCGGTAAAGGCGCGCAGGCCGAACTGCTGGCGAAATTTTACCAGCAGCAGGTTGATCGAGACGTTGGTCATAACGTAGACCGCAGGCAGCCAGGCGATCTCCGTCGACCAGGCGGCGAAGGTTCCCTGCAGGTTCTGCAGGTTGGCGGTGACCACCGCGTTGCCCAGCGCGCCGGTCAGGCAGACCAGCAGCCCGACGATGCCGTAGGCGATACGCTTTGGCGTAGAGTGAATCGGCGTCGACGGCGAGCCGAGGATCGCCGGCTTTTCATGCGGCGCCCAGTCGTGGGGCACGTAGGGGTTTTCAGGACGGCGAGGCATTACTTTTTCTCCACCTCGCGCAGCAGCTTTTCCAGCACCAGGTGGGTTTGCTGCCGCTCTTCGGGGCTAATGGCGCTTAAGATCTCTTCGCGTAAATCATCGGCCACCGTTTTGACCTGCAGATAGAGTTCAAGGCCTTTGTCGGTGGCAACCAGCAGGCGCTTGCGCCGGTCGCTGTCGGTTTTTACGCGCTCCACCAGCGCCAGCTCCACCAGCCGGTTGATCAGCGGGACGATGGTGGCGCTCTCTACGCCCAGCTCCTGGGCCAGCTCGCTTTGCGAGAGCGGCTGCTCGTTGCGGGCAATCGCCGAGACCGCGACCCAGCTGGCCTGGCTCATGCCGAGGTCCTTGAGCCGGCGGTTGACCGCCAGCCGCCAGTGATGGGCGGTAAGGTAGAGTAAATGGGAAAAGGTGAGCTGTCGGTTATCCATAATCTTCCGCAAAGTCATTAGAGCTCTAATGATTTTATGCCCGACGGATTGGCGAATTCAAGGTTAAATAGAAAAATTGTTAATGGACTGTACGTAAAATGTACGGGGCGGCGGTGGAAGTTGGATGCTGAGACGGTATCGCGCAGCGGCAATTTTCAACGCCATGCCGGGCTCACGGGGGCGGGCGAAACGCCCTCTTGCCGTTGACCCGTGGAGGAGATTGTTAAGGAATAGGGAACGATCGATAACGGAAAACGCCACCGTGCTGATAATCTGCAAAAATAAACAGCACTCTTGCTCACGTCCCCGCAAGAAGACGCGCGCGTCGGGCGATGAAAGGGCAAAAAAAGCCCGGACCAGGGCCCGGGCTGTCGTGGCGATCGTCGTCGAGCCTTAGCCCGGATAGATCCCGCGATCTTTACGCGCCATCAGAATACGCTCACAGGCAACGATGTAGGCTGCGGTACGCAGAGAGCACTCTTTCTCGGAGGCTTTCTCGCAGACGTGGACGATTGCATCGGTCATGATGCGGTCCATTTTGGCGTTGATCTCCTCTTCGCTCCAGAAGAAGCTCGCCATATCCTGCACCCACTCGAAGTAGCTGACGGTCACGCCGCCGGCGTTACAGATAACGTCCGGCACCACGATTACGCCGCGCTCGGCCAGCACGTCATCGGCTTCAGGGTAGGTCGGGCCGTTCGCGCCTTCCAGCACCAGCTTGCAGCTGATTTTTTCCGCGCGCTCGCGGGTGATCTGACCCTCCAGCGCCGCCGGGATCAGAATATCCATCGGCGTGGTCCAGAAGGCTTCTTTGTCGATTTCGCGGGCGCCAGGGAAGCCGGCAATCTGCTTCTTCTCCGCCTGCCATGCGGTCAGGGCGGCCATATCAATCCCGCCCTCGTTGAACAGCGTCGCGGTGTGGTCCTGAATCACCACCACCCGAGCGCCAACTTCGGAGAACAGGCGGGCCGCTTCGCTACCCACGTTACCAAAGCCCTGCAGCGCAACTTTCGCGCCCTCAATTTCAATTCCGAAGCGGCCAGCCACTTCGCGACCGGTGATAAACACGCCGCGGCCGGTGGCCTTTTCGCGACCGAGAGAACCGCCGAGGTGGATTGGCTTACCGGTAACCACGCCGGTGATGGTGGTGCCGTGATTCATGGAGTAGGTATCCATCATCCACGCCATCACTTTGCCGTTGGTGCCAACGTCCGGCGCCGGGATATCCTTTTGCGGTCCGATGATGAGGCCGATTTCACTGGTGTAGCGGCGGGTCAGACGCTCCAGCTCGCCTTCCGACAGGCTGAACGGGTCAACGCGAACGCCGCCTTTCGCACCGCCGTAAGGAATATTGACCGCCGCGCACTTAATGGTCATCCAGGCAGAAAGCGCCATCACCTCGTTGAGGTCAACGTCCGGATGGTAGCGAACACCACCTTTACCCGGGCCACGCGAAAGATTGTGCTGTACGCGATAGCCTTCAAAATGGCGGATGGTGCCGTCATCCATCTGCACCGGGATATCGACGATCAGCGCGCGCTTCGGGTGACGCAGGGTTTCCACCCAATAGGCAAGGTCGCCCAGGTAAGGCGCTACGCGGTCGATCTGGCGCAGATAGGTGGTCCAGGGAGATGCACTACTTTCAGATGCGTAAGATAACTTTTCCATAAGAGTCCTGTTCTCAGTGTTATTTATATCGTGTGAAACCGTGGAATAGCTACAGCAGTAAACTCTGTGTGAAGAATAATATCACCAATTTTATAAAGCAGTATTTGACGGCAATGGCGAATTTTACATTTTTGTTAGAAATTTTATTTTTTAAGTGAATAACTAAGCACTGAAAACCCACCTCATGCAGTGCATTGATATGCATACTCTATGCAAATTAGTGAATATAAAAATAAATTATCTATATTTTTCATTACCTTGATGATCTTCAAAAAGTGAATAAATGCCGTGATACCGTATTGACTTTACGGCACGACAGGCCCCAGCATGAGAGCACGCAATACACAAGGTGTTAACCGTGACTTAACAATTACCCCTGCATTGATAAGGGCTTTATTTCCTGCGCTGAATTTCATCTCCGCGCAACGGATTCGCTCGCAATAAAAACGGCGGCCGGGAATTGTTAATTTCAAATATCCACGACTGACAAATTTAATTATTGTCAACCATTGTTCCGGAGAAGTGTTATGTCAGGCAGTATTACTCGTGAAGATTTTGATTCTTATATGGTTCCCTGCTTCTCTCCAGCCCCGTTTATTCCGCTGAAAGCGGCGGGTTCGAGAGTATGGGATCGGCAGGGTAAAGAGTATATCGACCTGGCGGGCGGTATCGCCGTTAACGCTCTTGGGCACTGCAACCCGGCGCTGGTGGAGGCGCTAAAGGCGCAGCTCGACTGCCTGTGGCATATCGGCAACGGCTATACCAACGAGCCGGTGCTGCAGCTGGCTAAAACGCTGGTTAACGCCACCTTTGCCGATAAGGTTTTCTTCTGCAACTCCGGGGCAGAAGCCAACGAAGCGGCGCTGAAGCTGGCGCGCAAATATGCGCACGACAAGTTCGGCGCCGATAAAAGCGAAATCATTGCCTTCAACAACGCCTTCCACGGCCGCACGCTGTTTACCGTATCCGTAGGGGGACAGCCGAAATACTCCTGCGATTACGCGCCGCTGCCGCCGGATATTACCCATCTGCCGTATAACGATATCGCGGCGCTCACCGCCGCCATCTCAGCGCGCACCTGCGCGGTTATCGTTGAGCCGATCATCGGTGAAGGCGGCGTGGTTCCGGCCGACCCGGCGTTTCTCAGCACGCTGCGCGAGCTGTGCGATCGGCATGACGTCACGCTGATTTTTGACGAAGTGCAGACCGGCGCCGGGCGGACCGGCGCGCTCTACGCCTACCAGCACTACAACGTGGTTCCGGACATTCTCACCAGCGCCAAGGGGTTGGGCGGCGGCTTCCCGATTGGCGCTATGCTGGCGAAAGAGGCGTGGGCGCAGGTTTTCCAGCCGGGAACCCACGGCACCACCTTCGGCGGCAATCCGCTGGCGGCAACGGCGGCCAACGGCGTTCTGGCACAGCTCGATGAGGCCCTGCTGGCCGGGGTTGGCGAGCGCCACGACGCGATCGTCGCGGGGCTGAATGCCCTCAACGCGAAGTACGATCTCTTCAGCGCGGTGCGCGGCGTTGGGCTGCTGATTGGCGCCGAGCTGGCGAGCCGCCTGCGGGGCCAGGCCAAAGCGCTGACTAACCTTGCGGCGCAGGAGGGGCTGATTGCGTTGATTGCCGGGCCTGACGTTCTGCGCTTTGCCCCGGCGCTCAATATTCCGCTGGCGGACATTGAGGAAGCCTTTGTGCGCCTCGATCGTGCCGTCGCCCGCCTGACGCGTTAATTCGGGAGACGGTTTATGATGCTATTTCGTCCCGTCAGGGAAAACGATCTCGACGACATCATCCGCCTCGCATCACGGGCGGGGGTTGGCATGACGTCGCTCCCCAACGATCCCGCGCGGCTGGCCGCGCGGATCCAGCGCAGCGTTGACACCTTTGCCGGCAGGCTCCCTCGCGGGCAGCAGGGCTTCCTGTTTGTGCTGGAGGATACCGACCTGTCGCGGGCGGTAGGCGTCAGCGCCATTGAGGTGGCGGTAGGGCTCGACGAACCCTTTTACAATTTCCGCCTGCAGCGCACGGTTCGCGCCTCGAAGGAGCTGGGGGTCTATAAAAATCAGGAGCTGCTGAACCTGAGCTACGACCACACCGGCCACAGCGAGCTCTGTACCCTGTTTCTCGACCCGGAGTATCAAAAAAACCGCAACGGGCTGTTCCTCTCGAAAGCGCGGTTTTTATTTATCGCCGCCTTCCGGGAGCTGTTTTCGCCGCATCTGTTCGCCGAGCTGCGCGGGCGCAGCGATGAGCAGGGCAATTCACCGTTCTGGGATGCGCTGGGCCACCACTTCTTCGATATTCCGTTTGCCGACGCCGACCGGCTGACCGGCACCGGCATGAAAACCTTTATTGCCGAGCTGATGCCGGCGTATCCGATTTACGTCTCGCTGCTGCCGGAAAACGCCCGCCAGGCGATTGGCGAGGTGCATGCCAATACTTCACCGGCGCGGGCGATCCTCGAAAAAGAGGGCTTCAGCTGGCGCGGGTCGGTCGACATTTTTGACGCCGGCCCGGTGCTTGAAGCGCAAACCGACAGCATCAGAGCGATCGGCGAGAGTCAGTTTATCCCGGCCATGCACGTCATGGCGCAGCGGGCGGCGCCGATCATCGTCGCCAATAACCAGTTTGAACGCTTCCGCGCGGTGCTGCTGACCCCGGAAGAGAATCACCAATGCGAACACGCCGCGCTGGACGCCCTCGAGGTTAGCGAGACTGACCGGGTTCATGCGGTAACACTCAATCCGGAGAGCAGAACATCATGGCGATAAACGCACATTTTATAGCGGGACAGTGGCTGCAGGGCTCGGGCGCGCCGTTAACCAAGCTGGCGCCGGAAAACCAGGCGCCGCTGTGGCGGGCGGCCAGCGCGGGAGCGGCGGAGGTGCAGGCCGCCTGCGCGGCGGCGCGCGGCGCTTTTTATGCGTGGTCTCATCTTGCGCTGGCGGAGCGTATTGCCTGCGTGCAGCGGTTTGCCGCGCTGCTGGATGCGCATAAAGAGGCGCTGGCGGAGATGATTTCTCGCGAAACCAGCAAGCCGCTGTGGGAAACCCGCACCGAAGTACAGGCGATGATCGGTAAAGCGGCGATCTCCATCGACGCCTACGCCGAGCGTACCGGCGATCGCGAATCGGCGATGCCGGACGGCAAAGCGCTGCTGCGCCACAAGCCGCACGGGGTGATGGCGGTCTTCGGCCCCTACAACTTCCCCGGCCATTTGCCGAACGGTCATATTATTCCGGCGCTGATTGCCGGCAACACGGTGGTCTTTAAGCCCAGCGAGCTGACCCCGGCAACCGCCGAGCTGACCGTTCAGCTGTGGCAGCAGGCGGGGATCCCGGCAGGGGTTATCAACCTGATTCAGGGCGGCAAAGAGACCGGCCAGGCTCTGCTGGAAAACCGCGATATCGACGGGGTGCTGTTTACCGGCAGCGCCTCCGTCGGCACCCACTTCCACCGCTATCTCGGCGGCCAGCCGGAGAAGATGCTGGCGCTGGAGATGGGCGGCAACAACGCGCTGATCGTCGCCGACGCGGCCGATATCGACGCGGCGCTGCACGTGATTATCCAGTCGGCGTTTATTTCCGCCGGGCAGCGCTGCACCTGCGCCCGCCGGCTGCTGGTCAGACACGGGGAGCAGGGGGACGCGCTGCTGCAGCGGCTGGTTGCCGCCAGCGCCAGCATTCGCGCCGGCCGCTGGGATGCCGAACCGCAGCCGTTTATGGGCGGCGTTATCTCGCTGCAGGCGGCGCAGGCAATGCTGGCGGCGCAGGACAAGCTGGAACGCCTCGGCGGCAAGGTGCTGCTGCGCATGACCCAGCCGGACCCGAACTCTACGCTGCTCACGCCGGGGATTATCGACGTCACCGGGATCGACGTGCCCGACGAAGAGTATTTTGGCCCGCTGCTGACGGTGGTGCGCTATGAGCAGTTTGATGAGGCGATCCGCATGGCGAATAACACCCGCTACGGGCTGGCGGCGGGGCTGATTTCTGCCGACCCGGCGCTGTTCGCCAGGTTCAGCGACGAAGCGCGCGCCGGGATCGTCAACTGGAACAAGCCGCTGACCGGCGCCTCCAGCAAAGCGCCGTTTGGCGGCGTGGGCGCCTCCGGCAACCACCGGGCGTCGGCCTGGTACGCGGCGGACTACTGCGCCTGGCCGATGGCCTCGCTGATTAGCGAAACGCTGACGCTGCCGGCGGCAACGTCGCCCGGCCTGCCATTCTGACAACGGATTCTGTGAGGACACTATGTCTGGTTTTGAAGCTAATTTTGACGGCCTGGTTGGGCCAACGCACCACTACGCCGGGCTGTCGGTCGGTAACGAAGCCTCGCAAAATAACCGCGACGGCGTATCCAACCCGAAGAAGGCGGCGCTGCAGGGCTTATGCAAAATGAAGGCCCTCGCTGACAGGGGCTTTATTCAGGGGATTTTACCGCCGCAGCCGCGGCCGAATATCGCCGCCCTGCGCGGTCTGGGCTTTTACGGCAGCGATGAGCAGGTGATTACCCGCGCCGCCGCCGACGCGCCGCATCTGCTCTCGGCTTTTAGCTCCGCGTCATCGATGTGGACCGCCAACGCGGCAACGGTATCGCCATCCGCCGACAGCGCTGACGGCAGGCTGCACTTTACGGTCGCCAACCTGACCAATAAGCTGCACCGCTCCCAGGAAGCGCCCACCACCGCGGCGATTTTGCGCGCGACCTTTGCCGACGAAAACTATTTCGTTCATCACCATGCCCTCGCTCAGCACGGCGATCTGGGCGATGAAGGGGCGGCAAACCACAACCGCTTCTGCTACGACTATGGCCGCCAGGGGCTGCAGCTGTTTGTCTACGGCAGGCGCGCCAGCGGCGGCGTGGCCCCGCAAAAATATCCGGCGCGCCAGACCCTGGAGGCGAGCCAGGCGGTGGCGAGGCTGCATCGGCTGAACCCGGAATATACCGTCTTTGCCCAGCAGGACCCGGCGGCCATTGACGGCGGCGTGTTCCATAACGACGTCATTGCGGTGAGCAATCGCCACGTGCTGTTCCATCATCAGCAGGCCTTTGTGCAGCAGCAGGCGCTGCTGGAGACCCTGCGGGAAAAAGCGGCCCGCCTGGATATTCCGTTTGTCAGCGTTGAGGTTCCGCAGGCGCAGGTGGGGCTCAATGACGCCGTCGCCTCGTACCTGTTCAACAGCCAGCTGCTGAGTAAGCCGGACGGCAAAATGCTGATCGTGGTGCCGGAAGAGTGCCGCCAGCGGGAGAACGTCTGGCACTACCTGAGCGGGCTGGTGAGCGACAGCGCCTCGCCGATCGACGAGCTGGCGGTGTTCGATCTGCGCGAAAGCATGCGCAACGGCGGCGGCCCGGCCTGCCTGCGCCTGCGGGTGGTGCTGAACCACGCCGAGCTGGCGGCGGTGAATCCGCACAGCCTGATGGACGACGCGCGCTATCTGCAGCTCACGCAGTGGGTTGAGAAGCACTACCGCGATCGCCTCCATGCCCGCGACCTGGCCGACCCGCAGCTCCTGAACGAGGTCTATCGGGCCCTTGATGAACTGACGCAGATTTTGCGCCTGGGCTGCATCTATGACTTCCAGCGCTAAGGGGCCGGGAATGGACAACAAGGTGAATGATTTGCTGCACTGCCGGCTGACAGAGTGGGCGTTCCCCGCAGAAATCGAGGCGCGCTGGCTGGCGGATGGCGTGCTGCAGCTGCTGCCGCAGAGCCCGTGGCGGCAGGCGACGATCGTTTCGGCCGGGATCCACGGCAACGAAACCGCGCCGATAGAGCTGCTGCTGGAGATTGTGCATGCGCTGAGCCAGGGCCGGCAGCCGCTGTCGCAGGCGCTGCTGATCGTCTTCGGCAACCTGCCGGCGATCCGCGCCTCCCGCCGCTATTTGCATAACGACCTCAACCGCCTGTTCGGCGGGCGTCATCTGCGCGTTGCGCCGGGCAACGAGTCCCGGCGTGCGGCAGAGCTGGAGGCGGCGACCCTGGCGTTCTATACGGCGGCCGACGCGCACGGCCCCGTCGCCAGAGCGCATCTCGATCTGCATACCGCCATCCGCGGCTCGCGCTACCGCCAGTTTGCGCTTCTGCCCGCGCGGGAGGGGGAGTACAGCGCCGAGTTCTATCGGCTGCTCGCCGCCAGCGGCATGGACGCGGTGGTGCGGCATACCGAACCCGGCGGGACCTTCACCCACTTTACCGGCGAGGCGTTTGCCGCCGAAAGCGCGACCCTCGAGTTGGGCAAGGTGATGCCCTTTGGTGAGAACGATCTGAGCCTGTTTGCCGCCGCCGACGCGGCGCTGCGGGCGACGATTGGCGGCGGGGCGCTGCCGTCGCGCCTTAAGGAGCCGATGCACCATTTTGTGGTTCAGGAGAGCATCATCAAGGGTGACGATCGCTTCACGTTGCACCTCGATCCTAAAATCGAAAACTTCACCGCGCTTGCCGCCGGGCAGGTCATTGCCCGCCAGGCGGAGAAGACGTGGGTTATCGATGCCCAGGCTCCCTATATCCTGTTTCCGAATGCGGGAGTGGCTCGCGGGCAACGCGCCGGTTTGCTGCTGAAGTCTGCCGCGCCATGCCTTTCTTTGCCTCTCTGAAGGAATCGACATGACTCAACATCAACGCGAGGGGCAGGAGCATCCTGCCATCGACGGGGAGTGCCCGTCGCAGCTCAAACGCGGCCTTGGCGCCCGGCACATTCAGATGATTGCGCTGGGCGGCGCTATCGGTACCGGCCTGTTTATGGGGGCGGGACGAAATATTGCGGTGGCGGGGACCTCGATCCTGCTGATCTACCTGCTGGTGGGCTTTTTTACCTATATGGTGATGCGGGCGATGGGCGAAGTGCTGCTCACCCGCCTGGATTACCGCTCTTTCGCCGATTTCGTCGGCGATTATCTGGGGCCGCAGGCGAGCTTTTACCTCGGCTGGACCTACTGGCTGAGCTGGGTGGTGACCTGTATCGCCGACGTGGTGGTGTGCGGCAGCTATATGCAGTACTGGTTTCCCGAGATGTCGGCGTGGATGCCGGCTCTGAGCACCCTCGGCATTCTGTTCCTGTTCAATTTGCTGTCGGTGAAGATGTTTGGCGAGGCTGAATTCTGGTTTGCGCTGATCAAGGTGATTACGATTATCGCGCTGATTGTGACCGGCGCGTGGATGATTGCCATCGGCTGGACCTCGCCGGACGGCGTGAAGGCCTCGCTGCACCATATCACCGACCCGACGGTCTTTATGCCTCACGGCGTCACCGGGTTCCTGGCCGGCTTCCAGATAGCGATTTTCTCCTTCACCGGGATTGAGCTGCTCGGGACAATGACCGCCGAGACCCGCGATCCGCAGAAGATTTTACCTAAGGCGATCAACGCGCTGCCGCTGCGGATCATCATTTTTTATCTGCTGTCGATGGTGGTGATTATTGCCGTGGCCTCGTGGCCGGGCGTGTCGCCCGATGCCAGCCCGTTCGTGACCCTGTTTGCCAAAGCCGGCCTGCCCGCCGCCGCGGCGGTGATTAACTTTGTAGCCCTGACCTCGGCGATGTCGTCGGCCAACAGCGGGGTCTACTCCAGCACCCGCATGCTCTACGGCCTGTCGGTTGAGAAGCATGCTCACGGGCAGTTCCGCATCCTGTCGCGCCACACCCGCATTCCGGTGCGCAGCCTGCTGTTCTCCTGCTTCTGCATGCTCAGCGGCACGCTGCTGCTGTTCCTCGTGCCGAACGTGATGACCCTGTTCACCATCGTCTCGACGCTGGCGGCCATCATGGTGGTCTTCAGCTGGGGCATGATCCTCGTCGCCTACCTGGTATATCGGCAAAAGCGCCCGGATCTGCATGAAAGCTCGACCTTTAAGATGCCGGCGGGCGTGGCGATGAGCTGGCTAAGCCTGCTGTTTTTTGCCTTCGCTATTTTTATCATGATCTTCGACCCCGATACCCTGAAGGCGCTGATCGCCACGCCGCTGTGGTTTATCGCGCTGTGGCTGTGCTGGAAGATAAAGCAGAAGCGAGAAGGGCAAACGCGGCTGGAGAAACTTAACGCCTGACGGGATACAATCGGCCTAATCGGCTGCGCGGCGATAAAGCAGGACGTTGTCGCCGCGCAAATTGAAAAGGAGAGAGTATGTCAGATAGTTTCCCGGCGCTGTCCGCCGATACGCTGGCGGCAGCGAACCTCGTCGGCGCATGGCTGGCGCAGGACGATTTTTCCACCCTGGCGCAGAAGCCGCCGCTTGAGGTGGTGGTACTGGCGGGCAACGCGGTGATCCCAACCATTGATGCCGCCTGCCGGCTGGCGGCCGAGGCCGAGGTTCCGCTGCTGATAAGCGGCGGAATTGGCCATTCAACGTCGTTCCTCTATGAGGCGGTACGCAACGACCCGCGCTATGGCTCGCTGCCGGTTGCGGGGCGCGCCGAGGCGCATATTCTTGCCGATATCGCCCATCAGTACTGGCACATACCGCGCGAGCGGATTGTCGCGGAAGCGCGCTCGACCAACTGCGGCGAGAACGCGCGCTTTAGCCGCGAGGTGCTCGAGGCCGAGGGGCTGGCGCACCGCGTCGGGGTGGTTATCCAGGACCCGACCATGCAGCGGCGCACGATGGCCACCTTCGCCCGCGTCTGGCAGGGAGAAGATCCGCTCCCGCGCTGGTACAGCTACCCGGGCTACGTGCCGCAGCTGCACAATACGGCGGAGAGCGGCCTCGCGTTCAGCGGCGCGGCGCAGGGGCTGTGGCCGGTGGGGCGCTATCTGGCGCTACTCCTTGGCGAGCTGCCGCGCCTGCAGGACAGCCCCCAGGGATACGGCCCGCTGGGCAAAGATTTTATTGCCCACGTTGATACGCCTCCGCAGATTGTCAGCGCGTGGCGCCAGCTGCGTGAAGATAGCCTCCTGACCCACGCCCTCGGGGATCGCACCTTAGGCTGATGATTTTTGCCCGTTTGCGCCGGATTTGCCGCAAACGGGCAGTTTGTGTTACCTGAATGTAACTTTTTCTCCGGGCTTAGGGCCCGATTCTATGAAGTAATTCACATAATCACGCGTATGCACTGCTCCGGCTGCCCGTTATGGATAGATTTTTAACAAATAAATCACTTGTTAAAAACAATAAATCCACAGGAGCAGGCTATGACAGCACCCGTTCAGCACCCGATGTATATTGATGGTCAGTTTGTTGCCGGGCGCGGCGACGCCTGGATTGACGTGCTTAATCCTGCCACCGAAGCGCTGCTCTCCCGCATTCCCGACGGCAGCGCCGAAGACGCGCAGCGGGCCATTGATGCCGCAGAACGCGCGCAGCCGGGCTGGGAGGCGCTGCCGGCTATCGAGCGCGCCGGCTGGCTGCGTAAAATCGCCGTCGGGATCCGCGAACGCGCGGGCGAGATTGCGGCGCTTATCGTTGCCGAGGGCGGGAAGACCCAGCAGCTGGCGGCGGTGGAGGTCTCCTTTACCGCCGATTATCTCGACTATATGGCCGAGTGGGCGCGGCGCTACGAAGGTGAAATCGTGCAAAGCGACCGTCCCGGTGAGAATATCCTCGTGTTCAAACGCGCCCTCGGCGTGACCACCGGCATTCTGCCGTGGAACTTCCCGTTCTTCCTGATTGCCCGCAAGCTCGCCCCCGCGCTGCTGACCGGCAACACGATGGTGATCAAACCGAGCGAGTTCACCCCCAATAACGCCATCGCTTTTGCGCAGATAGTCGATGATATCGGCCTGCCGAAAGGGGTGTTTAACCTCGTGCTGGGCCGCGGGGAGACCGTTGGCCAGGAGCTGGCGGCGAACCCGAAAGTGGCGATGGTCAGCATGACCGGCAGCGTGGGCGCGGGTGAAAAAATCATGGCCGCCGCGGCGAAAAACATCACCAAAGTGTGCCTCGAGCTGGGTGGCAAGGCGCCGGCGATTGTGATGGATGACGCCGACCTCGAGCTGGCGGTTCGGGCGGTGGTCGATTCGCGGGTGATCAACAGCGGGCAGGTATGCAACTGCGTCGAGCGCGTTTACGTCCAGAAGGGGATCTACGATCGCTTTGTTAACCGCCTCGGCGAAGCGCTGAAAGCGGTACAGTTTGGCGACCCGGCGCAGCGGGATGATATCGCTATGGGGCCGCTGATCAACGCCGCCGCCCTGGAGCGGGTCGAGCAGAAGGTAGCCAAAGCGCTGGCCCAGGGCGCGCGCCTGGCGCTCGGCGGCAAAGCAACCGGCGGTCGCGGCTATTTTTATCCGCCGACGCTGCTGCTGGACGTGCGCCAGGATATGGATATTGTCCACGAAGAAACCTTTGGCCCGGTGCTGCCGGTGGTGGCATTTGACACGCTTGAGGAGGCGCTGGCGATGGCCAACGACAGCGACTACGGGCTGACGTCGTCCATCTATACGCGCGACCTGAACGTAGCGATGAAGGCGATTAAGGGGCTGAAGTTCGGCGAAACCTACATCAACCGCGAAAACTTTGAGGCCATGCAGGGCTTTCATGCGGGCTGGCGCAAATCGGGCATCGGCGGCGCCGACGGTCGCCACGGTCTGAACGAGTACCTGCAGACCCAGGTGGTCTATTTGCAGGCCTAAGCGGCGGGTGAAGACGCGGATAGCCGAGGGCTATCCGCTTTTATTTGCTTATTTAGCGAACCTTTCCAGCACGCGGATGAGCTGGGTGACGAAGCCGTATTCGTTGTCGTACCACGCCACGGTTTTGACCAGCTGAACGTCGCCGGCCTCGGCGATTTCGAGCTGGGTGGCGTCGTAAATCGAACCAAAGTGGCTGCCAATTACGTCGGAAGAGACAATCTCCTCTTCGGTATAGCCGAAGGATTCATTATTCGCCGCCGCGTTCTTCATCGCCTGATTGATCTCTTCGGCGGTGACCTTTCTCTCAAGAATCGACACCAGCTCGGTGACCGATCCGGTTTTGGTCGGCACGCGCTGGGCGTGGCCCTTCAGCCTGCCGCTGAGCTCGGGAATCACCAGACCAATCGCCTTCGCCGCCCCGGTGGTGTGCGGGATGATGTTTTCCGCCGCCGCGCGCGAGGCGCGTAAATCCTTACCGCGCGGGCCGTCCACCAGCGACTGAGTGCCGGTGTAGGCGTGAATGGTGGTCATCGTGCCGAGCCTGATGCCGAACGCATCGTGGAGCACTTTCGCCATCGGTGCCAGGCAGTTGGTGGTGCAGGAGGCGACGGAGATAATGGTGTCGTCCGCGGTGAGGGTGTCGTCATTGACGTTGTAGACGATGGTTTTCATCTCCCCGGCGGGAGCGGAGATCAGGACCTTTTTCGCCCCGGCGCTGAGGTGGGCCTGGGCTTTTTCCGTCGAGGTATAGAAGCCGGTGCACTCAACGATAAGCTCCGCGCCCGCGCTTTCCCACGGAATGTTCCGGGCCTCTTTCTCCGCGTAGACGGTGATGCTCTTACCGTTAACGATCAGGGCATCGTCGGTGAAGTCGACGCTCCACGGGAAGGGACCGTAGTTAGAGTCATGTTTTAGCAGATAGGCCAGCACTTTTGGCGAGGTGAGATCGTTAATGGCCACGACCTCCAGTGGGCTGTTAACTTCCAATAAACGGCGTAATACCAGACGTCCGATACGACCAAATCCATTAATTCCAAGCTTGCTCATGGAAAATCTCCTGGTGAGTCGGTTAGAGGGTAAAACTCATACAGGCATACTCCAGTCGGTCGATTTGGGCAACCCGCAAAATCGACCGGGCGGCTAAGCTTTTGAAAAAACGCGACAGAAACATTCATGCGTTTGCTCATCGCGGGGAGGGCGGAAGCTGGCCGCTAAAAGCGAGTTTGCGGGCCTGATCCTGCCGGGCTCAGGCGCTCTCGAGATCGCCTGACCAAATCATCGCCGCGCTTCCCGCACCGCTCCCTTCCGCCACTTTTACCGCCAGAGCGGCTTTGTGCTTCTGGCTGGCGTTTGCCATGGCTACGGCGGTGTCGGTTACGGTGAAGGTTCCATGATTGGGGCAGGTTAAAATATGAAAATCTCCCCAGGGGATTGCCGCGGTTAACGCTGAGCTGCAAGCAGGGCAATGGGGTAAAGATGAAGAGTAAGCTGACATAACGCCTCCTGAAAAGTGGGCGCCAATCATTCCATATGTTGATGATGCGATGGTGGCTGTGAATGCTGAGGAATATATTTGCATGATGAATGAATTAGGCCTGGCGTCGCGAGCCTCCGATAGCCGCAATATGGTTATGCCGGGAGGCATTTTTGCCTCTCAGCATTATGGCACCTGCGTGGCGCAGTAGTTCGCGGCCGTTCAGATGCGGGAAAAGCCTTCGGCGTCGGCGATAACCACGGCGTTGCGGCCGGCGCGTTTGGCTTCATAGAGCGCTAAATCAGCTTTGCGCAGGACGCTGTAAACGTCGTTTACGCTCTCGCTGAACCCGGCAACGCCGAGGGAGATGGTCACCTTTTCGGCGTGGGGGAAATCGGCATGCTCGATCTCCACCCGGATACGCTCCGCCACTTCGGCTGCCGCAGTCAGGCCGGTGTCCGGGAGGAATACGACAAACTCCTCGCCGCCAAACCGGCAGGCAACCTGCCCGTCGGCGCAGAGGTTGCGCAGCTTCTCGCCGAACGTGACCAGCACCGCATCCCCGCCGTCATGACCGTGCAGATCGTTAATTTTTTTGAAATGGTCGATATCAATCGCAATGACGCAGCGCTCGGCGCGATGGGAGGACTGTTTCAGCAGCGTGCTGAACCCTTTGCGGTTATAGAGTCCGGTAAGCGGGTCCGTCATCGTTTCATCGCTGAGGGCGTTGACCCGGCGGGCCATGATTTGCAGATGCTGGCTGAACGCCTCTTTAAGGCGCTCCGCTTCCTTGTACCAGACGTTAATGTTGGCCAGCTTTTTGCGCGTGGACGCGTTGTTTTCCGCGCGGGTGAATTCGGCGAGTTTCTCCAGCGGGGCCGAAATGATGGCGGCAAAAATCGTCACGGTTGTCACCGTCAGGAAGATGATCGCGAGCGTGAACCAGAAGGCGTTAACCACCGTCTGCATTAATATACGCGATACGCTTTCCGACGCCCCCGAGATGATAATCTTCCAGTCGGCCTGCTTCAGGCTGGCGTAGCCGACCAGGCTGTCTGCGCTTTTGTCATCGCCAAAAAAGTGGCCATTTTGCGCGTTAATAATCTGCGCCTGCAGGCCGGGAGTGGGGCGAAACTCGCCTCCCACGCGCGCCGGATTGCGATTAAAGATGATTTTTCCGTCATTATCGATAACGCTGACGTCCGTCGTATTTTCATAGAAATGCATGCTTAGAATATCGCTGAGCATGCTCTCTTTTTGCAGATAGATGCTGCCGCCGATATAGCCGAGATAGTCGCCGCCGGGGCTAAATAATGGCTGCGAGACAAACACCACGTAATTACCCGCCGCCGAAATGAACGGTTCAGAGATAAAGAGCTTCTTTGAGGTAATGGCCTGTCGGCTGGCGCTCGAATGCAGTTTTATTCCCACCAGCTTGAGGCTTTCCGGGGAGGCGGCGGCAATAACGGCGTCGGAATTAACGATAACCACCGAGTTGAAAAAGCCGGACTGCAGGCGCAGCCTTTCCGCTTCGCTCTTCAGCTGCTGGGGGTCGTTAAGGTTTTTTATCTGCCCGGCGCTGTAGGTGAGCTCCCGCTGCGCCGTCACCAGGTAGCGGTCGGTGGTATCCGCCAGCTTACGGGCGTAAGCGAGGTTGTTCTCAAGCAGCCGGTTCTCAATATTGCCCTTCTGGAAAAACGTCAGGGCGCTGAGCAGCAGCATTGATGTCAGCAGGATCCCTCCGACGGACAACATCAGCATGAGAGTGCGCAGATGCAGTTTTTTTCCTGGCATAGGTTTTCACGTATCTTAAAAATTTTGCGCATTTTATCAGTTTTTTAGCGCAGAACATAAGCCGCTTCTGCCGCTCCGTCGGCTGACAGCAGGTTCTGACAATGGCGGCCGACCGCCATTATGGTGCACCGCTATGCGAGGCGCTAATCGCAGCAGCTTGTGTGATATCAGGGGCGGTCAGAGCCTCCCCGTCGGGGAACGCCAGGTGACATAGCTCCCGTAGCCTGAACCGGTACTCGCAATTTTTATCCAGCCCAGCCGCGTTAATTCCAGCGAAATAAATTTGTTTAAAATGCCGTGTCCCATGCTGACCACGTGGCCGTATCGCGCCGCCGCGTCGATCAGCTCCCGCGCCATCCTGGCGGCTCTCATCCGGACTTCAGCTTTTGCTTCAGAACCGCGCGCAAGGTCGGTAAGCCAGAGCAGGCGGAACAGTATCAGCCAGATAGCGGAGGGGAATTTTATTAGCGGAACGTTGATAACCGGCAGCGGCGCTTCGCTGAGTTCGTGGAGGATAGCGTGCGGGTTTGCACCCAGCGTAGAGAGAGAGGTAAGCGCGCGCGGCAGGGGGCTGGACACGATATAGTCGCCGGCCTCGCAGGCGGATGTTGTCCTCGGGCAGGGCATTTCAGCTACCGTGGCCGCATTGTAATCCGCTATCCAGGCGTGCATTTCGTGGGCGCTAAGCCAGCGCCCGCCGCGGCGGGCTGCGATTTCAGGCTTCCCGTGCCGCATTAAGGTAATGTCCATATGGGTACAGTCTGGTAATGAAATAAGTAGAGGCAATATAACATACCGCTAATTACGCGCTATCGGAGGGGTTAAGGGGCTATCGTAAAGCGATGAGTGCCGTTTGCTATAGCCCGTATATCCTCCTGCCATGGAGCCGCTTGAGGAAAAATTCGATAAACCGCAGGCTAGCTGATGCCTGTTCTGCCTCACTAAATTAAGTCCGTCTCAGCAGCCACCGGAACTTTCATTAATTAAGAGCGGCCATCAATGATGATAGCCGCTATTTTGATTGATGGCTTAAACTTGCCGCATGTAAACATCGGTAATACGTAAATCAAACTCATATGAAATTTTTGAAGTGTCTATCAGAATAAACGCATGAGTGGCCCAATCCGGCGCTCTGTCAATACTCGGAGGTTGGTTAATTTCTCCTTGCATTTGGCCGGGCATAACGACTGTTTTTAGAGTCGAGTTAGTTCCACTGAATTTATATTCATAAACATGACCGTTCTGCTGAAGCGTTATTTGAGGCTCTCTATCCTGGTTTGGTCCGTGTTCGATTAGTTTCGCCCAAATAATTCTTATTTGACAAGACTGACCCGTGCCAGCATAAGTGCTTGCCTTAATGTGATGGATTACACTTCCATAACCCTTAAGTTTTATAGTGCCAAGAATTGCCTGAAATGTCCCATCATCTGCGGCGCTATTGCGCCCCAAAGAGATATAGCCGTTACTCCTGTTTATACTAAAATTCGTGCTGACATCTGTCCCCCAGCCATATCTGGATTTTCTGACATTATTAGTGCCGCCTGGTGGTAAAACCCAAACTTCTTCTGTCCACTGAACATTTTCTGGTCCACCGTTGTAGCAAGAACTATCAAGCCAGTTATCTTGAACTGTAGGCGTTGTTCTAACTTGCGTCAGTAAATTTGGCCAAAAAGGAGGCAGCTGGGTATCACGTAACGAAACATAACCGCTCCCATCAAACCATCCTGTAACATTAGCATCTCCTAATGCTTGCATTTCTCCAAGATTAACTTTCTCAAAAACCACCCGGGATTTATTTCCACAGTAGAATGGATTGGATGTTGTAGGGTATTTGATCTGATCTGCGCCAGCTCTAAACGAAAATAATCCACCGCAAAAATTAACTTTGCATATTTTATTATCAGGAATGTTGATAATATAGTTTTGAGGACCATATCCTTCAACGTGACAATCCCGGAAAATGTGTTGCCCGCCTTCAATATGAATATACTTCCCTTCGTGCCCTGTGGGGTTTTGCTGACCCTTGTTGCCATAAATATAATCAAAAGAGCAATTGAAGAAGTAGCTGAAACCTGAGTGTAGTCTTACGGCGCAGTTGCTTTGAGTGAAAACACAACTATGGAAATTCATCTCCTCGCCTGAATCTTGAGCGCCATCTGGGAAGTAATAACAGACATCACAATGATTGAAGGTAAACCCATACATCCGCAGAAAGTAAAAATTTTTGGTCCCGGTTAAGCCATATGCGAAATTGTCCATCCCTCCACCAAAGAATGTTAACGAGTTTCGTGGGTAACTACCGGACAATGATGTTGAAAAGGTCATGCCATCAACATAAGAATCTATGCCCGGACCAATCATCCTTAAATTGTTAACGCTTAAATTACCTTGAGTATATCCACTATCATTTTGCCATTGAATTGCAACATTTCTTTCTGTTTCACTGACTCCTGCTGGAATCTCCGTAAAATCCAATAAAGCCCCTGAGAAATCATAATCGATGGTTTTAAGATCGAGCTTTAGAGAGGATCTGCATTTGAAGTGGCCAGTGCCAAATGAGAGTGTTCCGTTTTTAATTAATCTATTACCATTCAGAGTTGATTGAGATCTTGCATAGTTATGAGCTTTTTGGATGGATAAAGTATCATCATTTATACCGTCACCTTTTGCCCCAAACATATATGGTGAAACGGTGCCTGATTTTTCTAAAGAACGTATCCATATCCAACTTGCTGTGGAACGAATAACGATGCCGTCATCATCTGCTCTTGCGCTATCCTGCCTCGCAATAAATAAACCTCCACCCTGAGCGGGGAATTGTTCTGAATAATAAGATTTAAGATAGATCACATCACCATTGGAATCTGGTATAATTGCACGAAGCATTGTAATATCAGAACAAGTATTCAAGTTAAACCTCCGTTATTTTTTCGTTGAAAAATAGAATCTTATAACCGTGCAAATAAATGCTGGTTGGTATTTTAAAGGGGCATTATTCAGGTTGGCGTCTCTTCCTCATTTAACAATCGCCACCCCATAGCATCCAGGGCATATTACTGTGATTCGAAAACATCAATATGCTCAGCTGCTGTGCCATTTTCTTAAACGCTTACGCCTTTCAGATAAAGTCTCACTACTTTCGCTGTGATAGTCATTAGTATTACTCCGTCAGAACTTTGGTTGTTTTATCTGGATAGCATACGCTGCCATTTATTCCTGAAGCGGCTAATTTCCAGGTTGGTCCGCTATAACCCTCCATTATCAGGCTCCCTGAAATAGCAGGCCGGCCGGTTGTAGAGCCAGTAATGGTACAGGTGGACCAATTATGAATGGCTGTACCATCTCCCTGGATAATTATTGGGGCGCTATTTCCAAATTTATTCCGCAGGTTTATGCTACCAAGAGACGGTACGGCGCCATCACGCACCAATAACGCCGTCCCGAATGCCCGCTCAGAGTTGTATTGATCGACCCGTGCGTTCGCTGAAAAACGTACCCATGTATTAGTGGCGGCTGATGTTGTAGCGATTAAATCAAGTTTATGTACCCAGCAGGCTTTTGCGAATTCTACTGAAACTCCGCCCTGCTGGTTGTTCATTTGCGCAATGTAGAAGCCTTCAAAAACAATGCCAGCGGTGTTTAAATAAATATCATTATTAACTGTGCTTTCACCATGGAGGTAAATCGGACCAACGGAACCGCGCGTGATGGAAGAAGTGCTGGAGTCCGTGGCAGAACACAATACAGCACCATTTATAGCCATTTTGCTTCTTATCGATATACCCTCGAAACGAAAGTTTTCGCTTCCGGCGTTTATGCCAAAACCCGAATAAACATCCTTCGCATGAATAAAACCAATGTAGGAATTCTGAATATTGAGCCAGGCTACACTACCGCTTAGGCTTGCGATAAAGTTTTCTTTATAATGGCTGCCAACATTCAATACTCCGCCTAAGGAGATGTTGTCACCATTAAAGCTGAATGCTCCGGCACCGTAGTACTTACCGGTGACGTTAGTTATGACTATATCTCCCCCTTGGGTCTCATCAGCTCCAATTGAGATTGCTACGCCGCGAGGCTCTCCAGCCTTACCTGCGGCCTTTCTGGATATCTCATCGGCATTCTGTGGTGTGATGCAACCTGCATACTCATACGAAAAGTTATCAACCTGAACATTGCGTCCTTTTAATACCAGACCATCCCCAGAGCACCATCCAATGCTGGCATTAAATAATTGGTTTTCCCCAGTGACATTATCATCAGGATAGGTGTAGCAACTATAGAGGGCATTTCTAAGGTTGTCCCCGTAAATATCTCGCGTTAGCGTTTTACCATACGCCCGTATTACATTGCATAGACCTTTCCCAGTGATTTTCTCTGCGCGACCAAATCCAAAGGATAAGCCAATAGACTTGTTAACAATGGACCATGCTCCGTCTTTATCAGTATAACCTTCAAAATTTAAAGCATAATAATTCCAGCCATACTTGATGACCGTAGTGGCCGTATTGGTTTCGTCTGAATATTGATGAAACGGTTCATAGGGGCCAGTGGTGATAATCGTCGCACCGTTACCAAGTATGTCTCGTCGTGAACCATCAATAAATCCTGGCACAAAAGCCAAAACCGCAGGTGAGGAAATTAAATACCTTGCATCGGATCTTAGAGAGATGTTTTTCCCTGTTTTAGCCGCGAGCGTAAATGCAACTGAATCATCATCAATGCCGTTTCCTTTTGCACCAAACCACTCTGGCATGACAAAATTTATTGCTTGTTGAACTGAACCCCCTTGTTCGAGAGCAACTAACGAAGCTCCTTTATCAATCGCTGTTGAAGCTAAATCTGCACGAAGGTCATCATCATTTGTTGAAATTTCCATTAATATTCTCCGCTGTTGTTGCTCACTTTATTTATACTGTATATTTATACAGTGTCAAGGCTGTTTTTTGCTCTCCATTGCGCTTCTTCGGCGATGAGAATGATGACGTGAGCAGGAACTGGGGGGAATCTCGTGTAGACGACCGCGATATAGGGGAGATTGTTATTTGTCGAATCCGGAGAAGGTTCCGATGGCATGTTTGTCAGTAGCTAAAGTTTGGGCTCTAGCTTCGCGCACGCATCACGCATCACGCATCACGCAACATGATATTAACCATTTCCATCACCGGCCTTTCCGACAGGCTGTATGAGATGATTTCCCGGTTAAAAAGATCAAGTACTGGCGACAGATAAAGTTTTTGCCCTGTATCGGGAACTCTGTCACATCTGTAACCCACTTAAACTAAGGCCTTCAGCTTTTTTAGGTAAGCATTCTCTGCACGCAAATAACGGAGTTCAGCCCGTAACTCTTTGGGAGACAATTTTCCAGCGCTGCATCGGTAAGTGGTGAGGCTTTTTTGGGTTTTGCCATGTCTTTGCTCCGCCCTGGTTTTATATTCAGAAGTCCTTTGTCACCTGCGTCTTTGTAGACATTAACCTAGTGCCGGACAACAGTTTCAGCGGAGATATTAAACCGTGCGGCCGCTTCGAGCATCGAAAGTTCTTCAGCAAGAATGGTCCGGACAACAGTAATCCGGAACACCGGAGAGTGGTGGTCCTTTTTCCGTCTATCCCGTTGATGCCGTGTAATTTCCAGGCTCTGACCCAGCGACGAACAGAGGTTATTTCGACACCAAAGCATTCTACGATTCGTCGCGTCCCGTCATTGCTGGCGAGATAGTCGCTGACCACAGCCAGTCTGGGTTCGAGGGAATGTTTTGGTTTTGCCATAAAAAACTGCATCTTACTCAGTTGGGTGTCCAACTTTTGGGGTGCAGTCCATATTCGGGATTTTTTTGCATCGATCAGCTTGTGATTAACTTTTGGGCCAGCAGGTGCGGTAGCTGGCCGGGAGAGCGGGCTGGGGTTAGACTTTTTTACGGGTTTTAATAAACCGCGTAATGACGACGAAAAATACGGGAACAAAGAAGATAGCCAGTAAAGTTCCGCTAATCATGCCCCCGAACACGCCCGTTCCTATTGCATGCTGGGTGCTGTCACTCGCCCCTCTGGCAAGCATCAAGGGTACGACGCCTAATGTAAAAGCCAGCGATGTCATGAGGATCGGGCGTAAACGCTGCTTCGACGCGATCAGCGTTGCTTCGAGCAAACCCATACCCTGACTCATTAATTGTCTGGCAAATTCAATAATCAGGATTGCATTCTTGGCGGAAAGTCCAATAAGGGTTATCAGGCCTACCTTGAAGAAGACGTCGTTGGTCATATTGACCGCGGTAACGGCGATAACCGCGCCGAGCAGGCCCAGGGGAACAACAAGCATAACCGCGAATGGAACAGACCAGCTTTCATACAGCGCCGCCAGGACCATAAATACGACCAACACCGAGAGCACAATTAGCCCAGGTAACTGCGATGCGGACTCTTTTTCCTGCAATGAACTTCCCGCCCATTCTCCTGCGAAACCTGACGGCAGCTGTTGCGACAGCGCCTCCATTGCCTTCATGGCGTTACCTGTGGATTGCCCTGCGGCGGCGCTGCCGGTAATGCGTATGGCAGGATACCCCTGATAGCGGCTCAGCTGCTGCGGGGCGACGTTCCAGGATAGCGTCACAAAGGTGGCTAAAGGCAGCATCTGCCCCGAACGGTTCTTGACCGATAGGGCTAATAATTGCTCCGGCTGCATACGGTGCGGCGCATCGGCCTGGACAATTACCTGCTGAACCCGGCCCTTGTTGGTGTAATCATTGACATAATTCGAACCTGTGGCGACAGAAATCGTTTGATTAATTTCGTCAAACGACACGCCCATCGCTTCCGCCTTTTCTCTGTCCACGTCGAGAGTAAGGCTGGTGCCTTCGGGGAGCCCATCGATATAGACGTCTGACAGCTGATGACTTTGATTCGCGTGCTGCACGAGACCGTCCGCCGCCTTTTTGAGTGCCTGATAGCCCTTACCGGCCCGGTCCTGCAAATAATAGGTAAATCCGGATGATGTCCCCATATCGGAAATCGCCGGGGGAAGCAGACTCATCGTTACCGCATCAGGCACGTTTTCCATTGTGGACTGAATAGAGTCAGCCTGATCCTGCGCGGTCGTGCCCACGCGTTTTTTCCAGTCCTTCAGGGTGGTGAACGCCATGGCCGAGTTCTGGCCTGAGCCTGAAAAGCCAAATCCGAGGATCATAATGTTGCTTTCAACGGCCTGCTGAGTGGCGATTTCATCCTCAAATTTTTGCACCACCTTAAGCGTTCGCTGCATCGTCGCGTCGGCTGGAAGCTGGATTGACGACATAAAGTAGCCCTGATCTTCATCCGGTAAAAATGACGAAGGCAATGACGAGAGTCCGGCATACAGCGCAAAGCATAGCGCGGTATAGAGCATCATCATGCGTCCGCTCCGCTTCAGAACAAATCCCAGTCCGGATTCGTAAAAGGCGCTGAGGCGATTAAAACGCGCGTTGAACCACGTGGAAAAGGATCTTTTTTTACTTTGATCATCGCTGTGCGGCTTGAGTAGCGTTGCGCAGAGGGCAGGGGTGAGCGTCAGCGCCAGAAATGCCGATAATAAAATGGACACCGCCATAGAAATGCAGAATTGTCGGTAAATAATTCCGACGGATCCGCTGGCAAAACCCATAGGAATAAATACCGCGGTCAGTACCAGCGTAATGCCAATAATTGCCGGGGTGATTTCATCCATAGCTTCTCGTGTGGCCTCCCTGGGGGAGAGCCCTTTTTCCTCCATCAAACGTTCGACGTTCTCCACCACAACGATCGCATCATCGACGATAATACCGATCGCCAGCACCATGCCAAACATGGTCAGTATGTTGATCGAATAGCCGCTTAATAACATCACCGTAAAGGTTCCCAGCAAAGCCACAGGGGCCACGATGGCGGGAATAATAGTGCAGCGGATTTTATGCAGAAAAAGCAGCATCACGAGGAAGACCAGCACCATCGCTTCGGCAAAGGTCTGCACAACTTTCATAATTGAAAGCTTAACAAAAGGCGCGGTGTCAAAAGGAACCGTAAACTCCATTCCTTCAGGAAGCACGGCTGACAACTCCGTCAGCCGCGCGCGAATACCCGATGCCGTGCTGATAGCATTTGCTCCCGGCGAGAGCTGAATAGCCGCTGCCGTTGCCGGAACGCCATTCTCACGAATGCCAAATGCATAGCTTTGTAACCCGGACTCTACGCGGGCAATATCAGATAATTTCAGGCGCGCGCCTGAGACCTCCGATTTAATCGTGATATTGCGAAATTCCTCAACCGTAGAGAGCTGTCCTCTGACGTTAATCGGGTAGGTGACGCCCTGGCCGGGAACGGCAGGCTCATCTCCCGTTCTGCCGGGCGAAACAATCACGTTTTGTTGACTGAGTGCGGTTAATACGTCCGTGACGGAAAGCCCATAGCTGTGTAATTTCATTGGGTCCAGCCATATGCGAAGGGCCTTTTCCCCGCCAAATAACTGCACTTTCCCAACACCCGGCACGCGTCGCAGTTCATCGGTGACATTTCTGGCGAAATAATCACTTAAATCTGCTTCCTCATATGCTCCGCTTTGGGATTTTAATCCCACCATCATCAGGAATCCGGAATTAGCCGCCTCAACGTTGATGCCGTTTTGTCTCACCGCCTGCGGTAGACGCGCCTCCACGATCTTAATCTGGTTTTGCAGGTCCATCTGAGCGAGCTTGATATCGGTTCCCGGCTTGAAGGTGACCGTAATTGAAGCCATGCCGGTGGTATCACTTGAGGATTCAAAATAGAGTAAATTATCCACAGCCGAAATCTCGCGTTCGATAAGCGAAACGACAGAGGTGTTCATTACATCCGGGCTGGCGCCGGGGTAGCTGACCGAGATAATAATACCCGGCGGAGCGACAGCCGGATATTGCGCTACCGGCAGGCGCGGGATCGACAGTATTCCGCTCAGAACAATAAACAGGGCGACCACCCAGGCGAAAATGGGACGGTCAATAAAAAAATGCGGCATCAGATAAACTTCCAGTCAACAAATATAACGTTCAGGAAAATCAAAACGATTCGTTTGATACACGAACCTCATCATCCGCCGTGACTCGTTTGCCGATATCCCTGAGCTGTGAGAATTTCTCAAGGAGCTGCGGCGCGTCGTCAAGGCTCGTCGCAAACATCCACATATAGGTCATCACGGAATAAATATGGCCGGCATTGGTGCCCGGTGTTAGCGTCATCCAGATGATGGTTATGGTAAAAAGTAAAGATATCAGGATACCAATGGCTAAATATCCCCACGCTTCCCTGTCTGATAATGCGATACGGAGGCGCGCAAGGATGGAATAATGCCTGCTCAGCGCCAGCGGCACCGCCTTGTGAACATATTCGACCTCTTTTTCCAGACGATTGTTCAGGCGTCGGTATAACGACTCATTTTTATCTGCATATCCGGACACAAAACACATCAGGATTGCCACAATGACCAAACAGATAACCCCTGCCCAGAACTCAATCAATAACAGCATTATTGCCGCGCCGAAAAGTGAAATGACCGACGTGATAAGCAGAGGGAGATGCATTTCAAAGAAATCAACAAACTCGCGCGAGAGCGTCACGCGGGCGGCAATGGTCGAATGATTAAGCGAGTATTTTCGCTGGGAGACCACCACCGACACGGCAAGCCTGGCGTAGATCCTGGCAAAGGTACGCGTATCGATACTGCGTCTTGCCGCGCCGATTAACCACATAAACAGAACCATCAGGCCATATATGGCCGCGCTGACCGTCTGTCCGGCAAGAATGGCATTTATCGCGATACCCGCCGCTACGGGGTAGAGCAGAAAGGCGATATTTTCGGCAAAGACAAGAAAAAAAGTGACGAACAGTTTTTTTCTGTGGCGGATTGCCAGGATTTTAAGTGAGTTACCCACCTCGGAAGGGGCTGGTGGATGCGCGGTATCTTTATAAATCATCGTTATTTCTTCTTGTGCGCCTGAAAGCGCATCCGTTCTGTCATGGGCATCACCGGCCCAAAATGGTTGCGTTTTTTGGCTCAAAATCCCGGTTACAGCCCGGGTAAGATTGAGCACCATGCTGATTCTACGAGGCTGATATTGACCCTGTATGAGATGTTTATGGAGACAGTGTGGAGGCAAATAATGTCGGGCTTTTCCTCGATACTGCTTTTACGCCGGGTTGAGCTGTCAGGAGTACTCATGTTAATGCGTGGCTGAGATCAACCGGATAAGTAAAAACATGGGTGAGCCACAGAAGAATATCACCAGGAAAAACTCATAATAAAATACGATATCAGCGATTTCCGGCATTATGTTCAAAAGCAGATTAAAAACCACAGCGCTATAAATAAATATCACTGCAAGCCAGAACGTCACGATCGAGAGATCTTTAAACGCCCCCGCCTGTTTTTGCTTGAGGAACAACAGGACCGATACGGCTATGCAGACATAAATGAACGGTGATGATAGTATTGTGGTAGCGACTCTCTCTTCGACATGATGCATCAGAAACAGCCAGGCATACAACATCCCCCATGATGTTAGAATGAATAAAATAGAATCGATAATTTTTTGGGGGTAGACGTTTTTTATAATATGCATGCTCATTACCATAATGAAGTAGTCTATGACCGTTCGATTGTATTATCGAGAATTGCTGTTATGAGCGGAATCATATTCAGCAATGGCTATTGATGGCCGAGTGTTGCATGACAATGTTGAGCATTTATATCTGAATTGTGTAGCGAGTATGGACAGGTCGTCTGACACTTTCCCTGCGGGTATTTTTGCACCGCCGTAAAAATTAATTGCCGTTGCAACTTTTTTACAACCCGATGGTCTGATGGTCACGTCGTTATCGGACAGCTAAATTATGCGCCATTTATTCCCCTGCGATGAGTCTCTTCAGTGCGGGTAAATTAATAACGACAGGCCAGCTTTTCAGCGTAAAATAATAGCGATGATCCGTACGGGCAGGAGATAAAATGAACAACAATAATCTGATCGTTGTCGTCGAAGACGATGATGAAATTGCCGACATACTTACAAGCTATTTGCATCGGGCGGGAATGAGGGCGCTCAGGGCTGCCGATGGCGAGCAGGCCCTGAACCTGAATCGTTTACATAAGCCAGATCTCATTTTACTGGACATCCATCTGCCCGTGTATGATGGCTGGAGCGTCCTGACGACCTTGCGCAGAGAGAGCAATGTACCGGTCATCATGGTCACCGCCCTGGATCAGGACGTCGATAAGCTGATGGGCCTGAGGCTGGGAGCTGATGACTATGTGATAAAACCGTTTAATCCCTCTGAAGTTATCGCGAGAGTCGAAGCGGTGCTCCGGCGAACCAGGCAGAATACCGAACTGGTGAATTCAAGGCCCTTAAGAACGCCATTTATGACAATCTACCCGGATGATTTCTTTATTGAAATTACCGTAGGGGATCGGTCCGTCACCCCGGTGTTAACCACAACTGAATTCAAACTCCTGACCTATCTGGCAAGGTATCCCAGAAAGGTGTGCTCCCGCGAAGAGCTGCTTGATGCCTGCCTGCCGGAAGGTGATACCCTCGATCGCACGGTAGATAGCCACATGAGTAAGCTGCGGAAAAAGCTCGAACTAGCGGGCCTCAAGGGGATCCCTGAAAGCGTTCGAGGTCTGGGTTACCGCTTGGGTGAAAATAAATGAATAAAGAAATGAATAAAGAAACGATTCTGAGTCGGCAAATATTGACGTATATGCTGTCACTCACCTTCACTATTATTGCTATCGCCGTAGTGGGGTCTTATTTATTTTACAGCTTTTTGATCGACTATCTGCCGGGAGGGACAGCCGCAGGTAATGAAGATGTTATGACCATGCAGGACTGGATGTGGATAGCGATGGCTTCGGTAACCAGTCTTGTCGTTTCCCTGTTCTTTACCATTAAGCTGTCGTCAAGAATACTGACTCCGCTAAACGCTGTCGCCTCCAGCCTGAAACAAATTTCCCAGGGAAACCTTGATGCACGGGCATCTTGCACCCGCTATCAGCTGGGGGAGATGAATAATCTGGTGAATGATTTTAATGAAATGGCGCAAAAACTGCAGACCCTGGATGTTCAGCGGAATTTATGGAATGCGGCGATCGCTCATGAGCTCAGAACGCCGGTGACGATTCTGCGAGGAAGGCTTCAGGGTCTGGTTGACGGGGTGTTTCAGCCCGAACCGGTACTGTTCAGAAACCTGCTTAAGCAAACGGAAGGGTTAACTAATCTGATCGAAGACCTGCGGGTTGTCAGCTCCTCCGGCGGCGCCGGGTATACTCTTACGCTCAAGAAGGTCGATCTTTCCGCCACCATGACCAGCGCCCTTGATATCTTTTTACCGGAGTTTCGACGAGAGCAGTTTACTATTTTAACTGAGCTCAAAGAGCAGCACTGTATCTGCGATCCGTTGCGGATTATTCAGTGCCTGACGGTTCTCTTTGATAATGCATTGAAATATTCAACATCACGAACGTTAATTTTGAAAAATGGTGTCTCAGGGGAAAATAATTTTATCCTGGTGCAGGATAAGGGGCCAGGGATCCCGCAAGAGCTACAGAAATATTTATTCCAACCTTTTCAGCGTGGCGAATATGCAAGAAGCGTTAACCCTGATGGATGTGGATTAGGGCTATCGGTCGTTAAGGCTATTATGCTGGCGCACGGAGGTGACGTTAGCTATACGTTAACAGGCGATAATCACTCAGTGTTTACGCTATCATGGCCCGCTGCGAAGGTTGAAAAAACCTACTGATAAATAAGGCTCCGTTGAGCCTTATTTTAGATGGGTAATTGCCACATTTCTCCTAGCTTAGCATCCCACAGCGCCGGAGTGATTTTAAGTTTGCCTCGTTTTGGGCTTAATGTGATTTCACTGAAATAGACCTCATCGCCTTGCAACATCAGGTCAACGCGGCAATAGTCAATTTCTTTGGCCAGTTCCTGAGCGGCGGTGATGGCGTTATGAAATGACTTTGGTTCCGCTACGGCGTCTGGCGTATTTGGGTATTCCATCTGAAATGGCTGCAAATTCCACGATCTGTCATATACATTAATGAATTCGTTGCCGTTTTCATTAGTGAAATCCGCCTCGACAAAACAAGCCACGCCGTGAAAACAATGTATTCTTAACATTTCTGGGGTGTTGCTTATATCCTTGTCGGAAAATAAGTCGATAAATTTTTCACAGAGAATGACGGGAGCGATGTTCTTATATTGCCATTCTCTGGTGGTGTAATACATGTTCTTTTTAAGTGCCAGCTGTAGTTTTTTTAGCGCGTTAACCGGGTTGAACTTTTCTCTGTCCGTACAAATTACCGCGCTACCGCTATCATGGTTACATTTTAAAACGAATTTTTCAGGCAGCTTGTTAAAATCGATATCATCGGCTCTGTTGTAGACACCAATTAAAGGGATGGTTTTAACCAACTCGGTTCTTGAATTTACATACTCTCTCACCGCCAGCTTATCAGCCAGTAAGGTATAAAATGCGTTGCGGTCAAATATCATTCGATGACAAATTTTCTCATTCAGCGTCACTGGGTTTCTTAGGTTTGATGCGTTTCCTGAAGCTTTAGTCAGCGCGGCAGTATGATAGTAAAGATCTGTGGTAAAAAAGACTCTGCTTTTTCTGAGTAAATATTCGATATATTTAAGCGAGTAATTGAGTTTGTTCATGGTTCCCCCTGAGTAGAATGAACATTCTGGCGGGGGATGATTGATTTATATTGCTCAGATTATGGAGGGAACGTGGAGCGATGGGCCAGGGTTAACGATATCTTTAAATCGAATAGTATCCGCCTGGGGTCCAGGTCGGGCGCAGGTCGGCACAGAGCGAAAAAAGAGGGCGGGTAGGGCCGTGCTCCTCTCTTGAATTTGGTATTTAAGCGGTGCTATAAGATGAGAGTACTTTTGAGTGATGCCTGCTATTTCTGGTTATCGCTGCGCAACGAATACGTAAAGGTCGGAAAATGATTCAGTCAGTTCAGCCAGCAACGACGCGTACCACAACCACCACCGCAACCTGCGGCGGTGTGAGCGTATCTGTGGCTGGCTCCTGACAAAACAGATACCCACTCCCCGCCAGTCCGGACGGGGAGGCACGGCTCTCCGTTCATCACATTTTGAATGGAGACACATCATGATTTCATCTGAACAAGCGCTAATCGTTATCGATATGCAGGAGGGACTCTTCCGGGGCCCGGCTGCTCCACATTGTGCAGACGCGGTTCTGTCAAATATCCGTCTGCTCATAGCCAAAGCGAGGCGTGCTCAGGTGCCGGTCTTTTTTGTTCGCCACATTGGGCCTGACGATTCCCCCTTCTCAGAGCACGGCCCGCTAACAAAGCTGATACCCGAACTCGACGTGGACGCCGAGCGGGACATCGTTTTGACTAAAAAGCATCCCAGCTGTTTTCGCGATACCGAACTGCAGCTTCAGCTCAGCCACAGAGGCGTCAAGCAGCTGGTTATCGCCGGAATGAAAACAGAGTTTTGCGTCGACACTACCTGCCGGGCAGCGCCGGAGCTGGGCTTCAGCACCGTGCTGATTGCGGATGCGCATACCACAATGGATAACCCGCATTTATCGGCAAACGAAATTATTGGTCACCACAACAGAACGCTGGCGGGCCCGTTTGTCACGCTTTCGACCGCTGTTGACTGGAACTTTGATTCTGACAGGTGAGTGCCGTATACGTCAGGACATCGCGCGCAGCGTCCATCGAGGCAGCCGGCAAGGCTGCCTTCGGGATTTATTATTATCGACCCCAGGCCAGCATCCTCTATGCTGACCAACGCTTTGATAAAGGACCTATTCCCATGATAACAGTAGAGAAAGCGGATCCATTTTCGCCCGAATCCTGTGGTTTGATCGAGTCTTTGTCCGCTGAACTTGCCGCGATCACCGGCGACAGTGGCAAGAGCCATTTCACCGTTGACGCAATGGACGGGGAGCGAACGCTCTGGGTTCTGGCAAGAAATACGCGCGGTGATGCCGTAGGATGCGGCGCGATCCGGCCCTTAACGCAGGATATTGCCGAGCTGAAAAGGATGTATTCCGACCGCAGCGCTCATGGTATTGGTCACGCCTTACTCGCTTTGCTGGAGACATCGGCAAAGGGTATGGGATATCGCGAGCTTTGGCTTGAGACCCGGCGAGTTAACCAGCGGGCGGTTCGTTTTTATGAGAAAAATGGTTACGCGCGGATTGAAAACTACGGCCCCTATATCGGCCGAGAAGAGGCGGTCTGCTTCTCGAAGGTATTGGCTGCGGGGAGAGCGGAGGTTGGGCTGCAAGCGGCACGTCCCTGATTTTTATCACCAATAGCTGCCTGGCTGAACCGGGCCATCGTTGATAAAAGGCGTCGGGGACGTGCCGTCAGGCTTGCTTAGCTGCGTGCCAGTTCAAACAGCCGACGCGCCGCCGGGGTCAACCCTGACATATGGATACAGGCGTGCACCATGCCCGGCAGTCGTTCGCAGCGTACCGCCACCCCGGCCTCCTCAAGCCGAAGCGCATATCCTTCGGCCTCATCGCGCAGCGGATCGTATTCGCAGCTCAGGATGGTTGCCGGCGGCAAACCGCACAGTGAAGCCGCGTTTAGCGGTTCGGCGTAAGGATGGCGACGCTCTCCCAGATAGCTGTGCCAGCAAAACGTCATCGCATCGCGCGTTAAATAGTAGCCCTCAGCGAACGCGCGATAGCTCTCGGTTGCCATATCGCGACTTAACGCCGGATACAGCAGCAGCTGATGCTCAATGCGTGGGCCGCCGCGATCCCGTGCCAGCAGCGCGGTCGCCGCGGCAAGGTTCCCGCCGGCGCTATCGCCGCCCACCGCCAGGCGGCGGCTGTCGATACCTAAACGCGGCGCCTGCTCGTAGACCCAGCATAGCGCCTGGTAAACATCCTCTAACGGTCGTGGAAACGGATGCTCCGGCGCCAGTCGGTAATCCACGGACACGATTACCCGCCCGGTAGCATTGGCCAGCGCCTGGCAGGGCCGATCGTACAGCGCCAGCGATCCCAGACACCAGCCGCCACCGTGAGCAAACAGCATCGCCGGCCGCGCGACTTCTGCGTTTAAGCCGGCTGGCGTATAGACGCGAAGGGCAATACCGTGACCATCATCAGCGGTAGCGACATAGTCTTTGTAGCCACCGTTGGTTTCCATCTCCCCCTGGAGCTGAAGCAAACCGGCTTCCGTGGCCGCGCGCATCTCGGCCAGCGTGGCGGGCGGCGGGGCATCCGCTGGCGACGACGCGGCGAGAAAGTCGGCAATATGCGGATCAAGCGGCATAGTGAGTTTCCTCTGACAGAAAGGGGACGATCAGGCCGATAAACGCCTCATGATGCTCTTCGGTAATAAAATGGCCGCAGTCGGCCACCGTCTCGCCGCGCAGATCGTGGGCATTTCCGCGCAGGGTCGTCAGCGGCGCATCACCCGTTGCATATTCAGCTCCCACCGTCAGCACCGGCATCGTTAAGGGCGTTTTCGCCCGGCGCTGGTTCTGCCGAATGGTCTCCGGGATCGCTCGATAGTAATCGAAGCCCGCGCGCAGCCCGCCCGGAGTTGAATAAGCGGCGATATAAACCTCCGCGGCTACCCGATCGCGGCGATGAGACCAGCGGTTGAATATATAGCTGAGATACTGTGATTCACGGCCGTAGGTCAGGGTTTCCGGTAAATCAGCCAGCTGATTAAACATGAAGTGCCAAAGAAAAATATTCTCCTCCGGCGCGACAAAAATCGACGGGGCAGGGGCCAGCCCCGGGATCACCGCTTCCGTCAGCACCAGTCGCTCAACTGCCTGCGGAAAATCGCTCGCCATGGCGTAGCCAATCCACATGCCAATATCGTGGCCCACCAGGCTGTAGCGCTGATGCCCCAGCTGCGCCATGACCGCGTGCAGCACGGCGCCAACGCTGCCGGTGTCGTAACCGCCGAGAGGCTTATCGGAATCGCCGATGCCGGGCGGGTCAACCGCGATCGCCTGAAAACCGGCGTCGGCAAGCGCGCGGAGGACGTAGCGCCAGGTATACCAGGTCTGGGGCCAGCCGGGTATTAGCAGTACCGGCTGCCCTTTTCCCGCCACGACGCAGTGGATGCGCTGCCCATTAACCTTCGGATAGACGTGCTGCGCCTCAAGATCCGCGTAGAGGATCTCGTCGTATTGTTGTTCCATGAGGGGTTCCTTGAAATGTTCTGGCCTAGAAAATGCCGAGTAATTTTTTGATTTGATCAGGATTTACCGGCGCGCCGGCGAAGTCGTCGAATACTTTATCGGTGATGTGAATGATGTGGCTGTGGATGAACTCCGCCCCCTCACGGGCACCGTCCAGCGGATTCTTCAGGCAGCATTCCCACTCCAGCGTTGCCCAGCCGGCATAATCGTATTGCGCAAGCTTTGCGAAAATGGCTTTGAAATCAACCTGACCGTCACCCAGTGAGCGGAAGCGGCCCGCGCGATCGATCCATGATTGATAGCCGCCGTAGATCCCCTGACGACCGGTGGGATTAAACTCGGCGTCTTTAACGTGGAACATCCCGATCACGTCCTTATAAATATCAATAAACTCCAGGTAGTTGAGCTGCTGTAGCACCATGTGGCTGGGGTCAAAAAGCACCCGACAGCGGGGATGTTCGCCCACCCGCTGGTGGAACATTTCGAACGTCACGCCATCATGAAGATCTTCGCTGGGGTGGATTTCATAGCACAGATTAATCCCCCAATCCTCGCAGGCGTTGAGCACCGGTAGCCAGCGTCTGGCGAGCTCGTCGAAAGCGGTTTCGATAAGCCCGGCCGGACGCTGCGGGAAGGGAAAGAGATACGGCCAGGCCAGCGAGCCGGAAAACGTACCCAGTTCGCTGAGGCCAAGGCGTGCGGAGGCTTTGACGGCCATCAGCAGCTGTTGTCGGGCCCACTCGCCGCGGGCCTGCGGATTGCCGTGCACTTCGGGCGGCGCAAAACTGTCGCATAAGCTGTCGTAGGCCGGATGTACCGCCATCAGCTGGCCGAAAATATGGCTGGTCAGTTCGCTGACTACCAGGCCGTGTTCCGCCAGCATGCCGGTAACATCGTCGCAGTAGGTCTGACTTTCCGCCGCGGTGGCCACGTCGAAGAGACGCCGATCCCATGCCGGGATCTGCAATGCCTTAAAGCCGGTTTCCGCGGCCCACCGGGCAATCGCAGGTAAGCTGTTGAACGGGGCAACCTCGTCGCTGAACTGAGCGAGGTGCAGGGATGGACCTTTGAGGGTTCTCATCGTAAACTCCTATTGTTTGTCGATTGACAAACAATAGGAGTAAAAACGGATAACCGCAAGCGAAAATTATAAATGCGTTGGTAATCTCAATGATTTAAGCGATCCTGTCGCACTCAATATCGGGCAAACTGGAGCAACGTAATGGCAGGCAGACCGCGCGAATTCGATCGTGAGCTGGCGCTTTTGAAAGCGCGCAATCTATTCTGGCGACAGGGCTATGAAGGGACGTCAATGTCGGATTTGGTGGCCGAATTGGGTATCGCCTCCGCGCGTATTTACAAGGCGTTCGGTTCAAAAGAACAGCTTTTTCGGGAAGCAATTGCGGATTATGAACAGCGGGAAGGGGGCTTCGCGGATCGCGCCTTTGCCGCCGGGAACAGCGTGCGCCAGGCAATTGAAACGCTGCTGATGGATGCTGTGCATCTGTACTGCCAGCCGGATCTGCCGCAGGGGTGTATGGTGGTCGCCTCCGCGGCCAGCGTCAGCGCGGACAATGACGACATCAAAACCTGGCTGGCCCAGCATCGTCTTCAGCGCACGCAGCAGATTATCGACCGTCTGCGGCAGGCGGTGCAAAGCGGCGAGCTGCCAGCCGCGACCGACGCTGACGGCCTGGGTGATTATTTCGCCGCCTTTTTGCACGGGCTGTCGGTTCAGGCTCGCGACGGCGTTGCGCAATCGCGGCTGCTGGCGGCAGTTAACGTGGCGCTGACCGCGCTACCGCATGCGGATTAATGGATTTTCGCTGGCAACGACGTGAAGCCCGCCTGCGGCAAATTTTTCCTCACGTCGCTGCGGCTCGACAAGTACCGATGGCGTGCCGGTTACGATGCGGTTAAGCAGGGCGGCTCAGCTTCTTAATATGGGCCGACAGCTTCCAGTTGATAACGCATGAGGCTATCAGCGCGATGAACCATGCTTATTGAAGCCGCGGCAGGCAACTGCCAGATCATTGGGTTGACACAGGCCAGGGGGCGGCTATTTGTTGCGCTTCGCATGCGACGGTGCACGTTGACCGTCCCGGTTACATTTCGCACGGCATGCCGGTTCGATGCCGGGGCGTGATGAGGTGGCCCGCCCGGGATCCCTGTGCCAGAGCACAAGGGCGGACCTTGGTCATAGGGGGTCTACAACCGGCGCGAATTTTACCATTTAAGATATGGCCGAAATATTAAAACTCCCGCCCGGTAAAGGATTTAAGATTTACCTCAGCGTTTACCTCAATGCCGGGGGGAGAGTGAGATGGCGGTATAACAAATCGCCTTTCAGGAGGCCGCAGCCTCGGGGACGTTGGTGCCCGAGCCTTCAGGCAGCGACATCGCGATCTCGACCAGCTCGGCCGCACTCAGGATTAAGTTCGCGGCGCCCAGCAGCCCATCAACCTGCGCTGGCTGGCGTACGCCGACAATTGCCCCGCTCACTGCCGGATGACGAAGTACCCAGGCGATCGCTACCGCTGCAGGAGTCAGCCCGTGGCGTTGCCCGATACGGCGGAAGGATTCGACCAGATTCAGGTTCCTGGTCAGGCGTGGCTCCTTGAAGTCCGAACTGCGGGTTTTACGCCAGTCGTCGTCGGGCAGGGCGGCGATGCGTTCGCGGGTCATCGCACCGGTAAGCAGACCCGATTGCAGTGTGGAATAGGCTATGACGCCGGTGCCGGTCTGCTCGCAGAACGGCAGGATATTGGATTCAGCATCGCGCATAAGCGCCGAGTAGGGTGGCTGCAGCGAGGCGATCTCCGTTACCATCCTGGCACGCCTGAGCTGAGCCACGTCAAAGTTGGATACGCCGATAGCGCGAATCTTGCCCTTTTCACGAGCCCTGGCAAGCACCGTAAGGGCCGCCTCAATGCCTTCGTCCGGGCCACCTGAAGGGAACGCTGGCCAGTGGATCTGATACAGATCGATGGTCTCGATCTGCAGGCGACGCAGACTGTCGTCAATCTCCCGTTCCAGCGACTCCGGAGACAGCGAGTGAGAAATCTGCCGGCTCGTTCGATCCCAGACCAGGCTACCCTTCGTAAATACCAGCGGGCGACGTGAGGGAGGCACGCGGCGCAGGAGCTTGCCGACAATTTCCTCGGCATGGCCCAGACCGTAGACCGCAGCGGTGTCGATCCAGTTGACGCCGCGTTCCACCGCATATTCCAGTGCCGCCAGGCTTTCAGCGTCATTCTGTTCCCCCCAGCCAAATTCCCAGCCCGATCCAGCGATCGCCCAGGTGCCCAGGCCAATGGGCGATATCGTGAAATCGGCACAACCAAGTCGTTGCTGTTTCATGCTTAAACCTTCCTGCCTATTAGAAAACAACAGTGTCACACGGTATGGAGTAAGCGATAAGCCGTGGTATCCTTGATGAACTACTGAATAATATTCATTAATATGACAATCAATTTGCATGAACTTGACGCTTTTGCCGCGGTGGCGCGCCACCGGAGCTTCCGTAAGGCTGCAGCCGAGAGAGGTGTATCCGCCTCAGCTTTAAGCCACGCTCTGCGCGGTCTGGAAGAACGGCTGGGCGTGCGTTTGCTCCACCGCACCACGCGCAGCGTAACGCCGACCGAGGCAGGTCTGCGCCTGCTGGCGCGGCTAACTCCCGCACTCAGGGATGTCGCCGACGCGCTGGTGGATATAACGGCCTTACAGGCTGAGCCCGTGGGTACGCTGCGCCTGAATGTACCGCGTCCGGCGGCAAAGCTGGTGCTGGCGCCAATCCTGGCCAGTTTCGTGGCGAAGTATACGCGCGTGCAGCTTGAGATTGTGACCGACGACGGCATGGTCGACATCGTGGATGATGGATTCGACGCAGGTATTCGCTTTGGCGAGAGCCTGGCCGGGGATATGGTAGCCGTGCCGGTCGGGGAGCCACAGCGTTTCGTGTGCGTTGCGGCACCGTCCTACCTGGCCTTACGCGGCGTACCGCAAACGCCTGGCGAACTGCTCGCTCATGCCTGCATTTCCCGTCGCTTCCCGGGCGGTCAACGCTATTGCTGGGAATTCCAGTCTGAGGGCAGGCCGTTGATCATCGAAGCCAGCGGCCCGCTGGTTTTAGACGACGACGAGCTGATGATCCAGACCGCCCGTGACGGAGCGGGTATTGCGTACGTCTACGAGGCGATGGTCCGCGAGGACCTGGCCGCAGGCAGGTTGTCGGTTTTACTGGATGCCTTTAGCGCGCCAGCGGGTTGTTTTTTTCTCTACTACTCCGGGCGAAGGCATCTGCCGATGCCGCTGCGGGCCTTCGTGGATTTTATTCGGAAGTGACGGTGCACGAGCCGTATTACGGCAATAGTGCATCAGTGAAAATACTGACCCCGACCCAGGACTGCCGGGATGTAATCGCCGCGGCGACCATCTCAACGCGAAGGACGGCAGGGGGATGCTGTATTTTGCAGGGCAGGGAATCCAGACCGCATGGCAGATGAAGCGAGAAATGCCATCACCGCGCCATACTACGAGGTTCTGTGACCGATTCAAAGTCAGGTGATTCAGCCATTAACATTAGGGGTTTTGCAGCTATTAAAGTCTGCTTAGAGCGAGGAGCGGACTATGATCTTTGCGCTATCCAAGACTGGTTTTCTTATCAAATTGAGTTCTGGCTGGCATACGAGCTTTGGCAAAATACATTATAAAAATATGTCTCATTAAAGTAAAAGTTCACATTGATAAAAATCCACGCTGGTTTAGAATACTATAGTTAATTACTTGTTTTCGTCCTTATATTTTATCTTTTTTAAACATTAGTTTTTTGAAGGAACCTATGATGGAATCAGATGAAGCTAAAGAAGAGAACTATCAACAGCGTTCGGAGTTTATCAGAAAACTTATTCAACAGCCTGTTGGCGAGATTTACCCACCCCCCATTTCTTCATGCACTATACCAAAAAAAATCATTCAGTTTTGGGACTCAGCCAATAATATCCCTAATGATGTCAGACATTGCATGAAATCATGGAATGTTCTAGAGTCTTTTGGGTATGAATATTATTTATATGACTGTGTAAGTGCTAAAAAATTCATTGAGCATAATTTAGACAAAACACACAGCGAAGCTTTTGCCAAATGCACTCATCCTGCTATGCAATCAGATTATTTTCGATTATGTTACATCTCGGTAAATGGGGGGGGTTATGTTGATACTGATGATGTTTATCTAGGTAGTGATATAAATGTTTTTTTTACTGATGATAAATTAAAAATACAACCTCTATGCTACGATATAACAACCGACTCTATGATTCCCCCAGAGATATTCACTGAGGGAAACACTTATGAAGAATCTTGGATTTTTTATTTCAATAACAATCCGTTAATTGCTCCGCCTCATCATATTATAGTTGATAAAGCACTGGAGCAATCAACATGCTTACTTAATAAGTCAAGCCTCCCTCCTACAGACATTCAGTCAATAACTGGCCCAGGTAATTTATCTAAAATTATATTTTCATGCCGTGAAGAAATAGATTTACCATCCCAAATCACGGTTATATCAAACTGGGAAAAAATTGCAGAAACCAAGTGGGAATTAGAATATAGATCTGATTATAGAAATTGGCGCATGATGAATTAAAAGGAACCTTTACTTATGAATATTAATAAACATCTAAAAGGCATTAACCGTTTTATTTACTCTTTTTATTTACGCTCTCGGTTATTTTTCCCAGCACAAAAATCATCAACATTTAACACTTTAGATCAAAGCGGGGAGGGTATCAGTAGGATTTACGCTATAAACTTAGATCGTGAAACAGTCAGATGGCTAGATTTAAATAAAGAGTTGGATAAAGTACGAGATAAATCCAATAAAAAATTAACTGGGCAATTAACCAGATTCTCCGCTATAAATGCTAGGGAAATGTCAGATACCTTCAATGAGGAAGAAGTTATCCCTTATTATACTTTAGCAGACCAATTATATGTTGATCCTCAACCAAGAATTTTACCTGATAAATTTGATCTCGATGTACCAATAAAAATGAGCAAGGCAGAAATTGCTGTAGCATTATCGCACATAAATGTTATCAGACTAATTGCAGAAGGCCCTGATGAGTATGCTTTAGTTCTTGAAGATGACGTGTATTTCGAAAGAGATTTCGCCAAAATATTAGATGCCGCTTGGTTTGAAATGATTCAGGGTGATAGATCTTCACCTAAGTTTGATATCTTATATTTGTCGTTTAAAGAGGTTATGAATGGTGCGAAAAAGAAAATAATTTCTGAACATATATTTAAACCAGAACGAGGATTATGGTATTTTTCAGGATATGTATTATCTAAAAAAGGAGCAAATAAAATTCTCTCACTCCTACCAACCTATGGACCAATTGACTTATGGATAAATCATCAATATGAAAAACTCGATGTGAGAGCAGTGCATAAATCGATCATTGCGCAGAGATTGGATTTTAACTCATCCAATTCCTATTCAATATTACCTACCCTAGTGAAGGTTGGCATTATTGACAATGAAAAAGCTTCAAACTTTAATGAGCTTCCAGTATATTGGCCTGTTTTTTCATTTGGCGCAAACGGTTCAGGCATTTCTTCTTTGGGTATGGCACTATCCATGCTTGGTTATAAGTGTTGCAGTGATATTGATCGACTTCCCGATGAAGACTTAAAAAAACTATTGGATAATTCAGGAGGGGGTAAATTCAACGCTTATGTAAATGTCGGGTGCCTCAGTAGGAATGTCGTTTTATTAAAAAAAGAATATCCACAAGCAAAATTTATAGTTACCATTAGTGATTCAATGAAAATCGATGAGGTGACCTCCAATATAATTAAAGATCTTAGTGATACTGACTGTGTGATACTGCCTTTAGGTGAAAAAAACAAATGGAAGGTTATATGTGAATACCTTCAATGCCCTCCGCCCATCTCAATGTATCCAGAAATAGATGATATTGTTTCCAGGCAGATTATAGAAGATAACGTCAAAGAAAAATTTAATGATTCAGACATTAGCATGACGCATGACAATTCCCCTTGGGTATTAGAAAGAAAAAATTTGTCAGGCAATGGTTTTTTTATAAAGCCCGATCCGAAGCGAATTAAAAAAGACCTTGTTAACTTCTCCATCATTGATTCACTGCAAAATATTAACAATGAATATTGGGAGGTTCGCGATGATACTTTTCCTGGGAATCTTGGGCTGTTTCGACCTCAAAATGTGATTCAAAATGATATTAGTGGATTAGATTTTGTTGTCAAAGCGGAACAGTTAGGAGTTAGAGAGTTTAGTGCCGCCGCGATTTCAAGTAGGATGAAATTTCTATATGGTAGATTCGAGGTATCCTTACGGGCGGCAAAAATCCCAGGGATAGTAACTGGCTTCTTTTTACATAGAGATTCGCCTCGTCAAGAAATCGATATTGAGTTTGTTGGGAATAGGCCTGACCATATGCTGATCAATGTTTTTTATAATCCTGGTGATGAAGGAGCAAAATTTGATTATGGGTATCGTGGCACACCAAACTTTATTCCTTTAGGGTTTGATGCTTCAGAAGAGTTTCATGATTACATGATTGAATGGGGACCTGATGAGATTAAATGGTTTGTGGATGGAGTTATGGTTTATCGGAGGGGAATTTGGGGGCCTACGCCTATACCTCATTTGCCCATGACCCTTCATGCTAACATGTGGCCAACTCGTTCAAAAGAATTGGCAGGGCGTCTTCACACACGCTCTTTACCAGGTATCACTTATGTTAGGAAAATATGTATTGATGCAACAATGGATATTAATAATCCAAAATTAGACGAACAGTCAGTGGTAGCTGGTTAGTCATTTGAGTGAAAAATAAATCTTAGTAAGCTGCTGGTAGATATGTAGAGGCTATCAGTGCCTTAGGAGCTATTCTTCTAGATAATTTGGTTGGCAATAATGTCCGCTCATGGCACATAGCAGCTCGATGCGGACGGACTGTCCTCTGTCCTCTGTCCTCTGTCCTCTGAGAGCTAGGAGCGGAAGTTCGCTTTCGGGTAACCTAATTCACATGACAGAGGATCTCTTCACCTACCTTGTCGAAAGGCTGTACACTGATAACACCTATAAATTATTCTGATTATTTTATGATTTTGTACAAATACATAGACAATGCATCATTAGATCGATTCTTCAAGGATGGGTACATCTCTATAAAATTCACCCCTCACAGTGAGTTTAATGATCCTTTCGAAAGTTATGGATATGCACTTGATGATGAATCAATTGAATCATTAACTATGAGGTATGAGATCAATCAAAGCCTTGCCTGCTTATGCCTTTCTAAAAATCCACTCAACGTATTGATGTGGTCACATTATGCTGATAAGCATCAGGGTTTTGTTGTAGCAATCGATACTGAGAAAGCAGGATTCGATGATGAAGCAAAATGCCTGATTACAGCTCCGAAAGGTGATGTTGTTTATTTAGGTAGCCGAATAAAAAGCAAACTAAAAATCAGTCAAGAAAACATCTATGATACTGATATAATTAGTAAATTATTACTTACTAAATCATCGCATTGGCAATATGAAGAAGAAATCAGAATAATAAAGAAGACAGAATCATTACATAAGGAAGGCACTGTTTTAATTGATAAAATTATTGATCTAAAATCGGTAACAGGTATTTATATCGGGATAAACAATAAGGGATTTGATGAAATTATCAAAAATAACAATATATTAGAGACATTGATTTTAAACAAAACAGTGCAGTTATATCAGTGTGAATTTAAGAAAAGTACATGGGATCTCGCCATAGAAGGTTATGAATACACCAAATACCCGCATGATATGCAGAGAATGGATGTATTTGATTCTGTAGCGAAGGTTTTAAGAGCGATGGAACGTAACCACATAGGCGATTGAGATTATCCGTGGCGAATACCATGTCGACAATGGCCGCTCCTGGCACGCAGCGGACTTTAATTACATAGCCTGATGCGTCAGACTGCTAGTCACAAAAGTTTCTTGCTACTTCTTGATGGTGCTACCGTCTGGGAGGGGGAATTATGACTACTACTCTGAGGTTTTTTCCCGGTTCCCCTTTTCATAGCGCCATTCATTAAGCTGATGACTTTTCGCTCAAACTCCGGAGTTGTTGGCCACAATGGCCAGCATAACGATATTCGTGACTATCATAGCTGCCTGTGGCTGGAACAGGCCTGAATTCGGTCGATAAGCCAGCGCCCTGCCGGCCCCGGCGGATTATCCACACGATACACCGCTGACATCAACATACTGACGCCACCCTGAGGTTCTTCCTCAATGGACAGACGCACAAGGCGACCACTGTCCAGATCGGCTTGCACGGCGTGGAGAGGCATACCTCCCCATCCCAGTCCGTTAAGGAGGAATGCGCGTTTGGCAAACAGGTCAGCGAGTTTCCATGTATCGGGAGACATTACGCCAAAATCGCGACCTTTTGAATGTTCAGAACGGTCAGTCAGTACCAGTTGAACATGCTTTGCGAGTTCACTTTGCGGGATAGGGCCTGGATACGCCGCCAGCGGGTGCTCTGCCGCTGCGACCATTGCAAAAGGAATATTCACTAAGGGTTCAGTGATGATTCCGGGGGGCGCCAGCGGCAGGAAACCAACAATACCCACAGTGGCTCGTCTGTCCAGAACGGGCTGGAACGTAGCACCAAGAGCTTCTACGTACACATGGAGCGGTACTGCCGGAAACTGTTGACGAAACTCTTTAGCGACTCCCGCCAGGGCATCAATGGGAAAAAAAACATCCACAACCACAGCCAGTTCAGGTTCCATCCCGGCCGCCATACCTTTTGCCCGCGATTTCATTGCATCCACAATAGAAACGGCTTTTCGCGCACTGACAAGCAATGCAGAGCCTGCAGGTGTCAGCAGTGGATAACGCCCGGAACGATCAAATAAGGTGACGCCCAATTGCAGCTCAAGCCCACGCACAAGCTCACTGGCTGCTGACTGAGCCCGGCCAAGGCGACGTGCAGCGGCCGAAAAACTTCCTTCATCGACCGCGGCAACAAATGTTCGTAACTGGTCGAGTGATATTCCGTCAAGCATAAGCCCTCACACATGTATCGAATTATCAGATGGTATCCATAAGATTATAGCGTCTATTCAGATGCATCTGGAGGTGCAATTATTGTGGCGGCACTACTTTTTCACAATGACCGCAGTCCAATCCCTGGAGATTTATTATGACCACTATTCTGCATATCGACTCGAGCATCCTTGGCAGCAACTCTGCCAGTCGCAGCCTGACAGCTGAAATCGTCGCTAAAGAAGTGAAATTAAACCCTGGAGCCACACTTCTGCGTCGCGATCTGGTTGACGATGAATTACAGCACCTGAGCCCCGCCCATCTGGCTGTGTTTCAGGGAAATGCACCGTCTTCAGAATCGTTAGGGAATGACATTGTTCTTGGCGGCACCTACATCGATGAGTTGTTCTCAGCGGATATCATTATTATTGGCGTTCCGATGTACAACTTTTCTATTCCTGGCCAACTAAAAGCGTGGCTTGACCGTGTACTTGTCGCGGGGCGGACATTCCATTACACCGCGAATGGTCCGGAGGGACTACTTCCTGCAGGTAAAAAAGTGTATGTCGCTTCAACCCGCGGTGGTGTCTACAGCGGTACCAGTCCGTTAGCCCATCTAGACCATCAGGAAACGTTGCTTACCGCTGCGCTTAATTTCATCGGACTCACAGATATCACTGTTATTCGTGCGGAAGGGCTTGCTCTGGGAGATGAATCCAGGGCAACTGCACTCGCCAGCGCGAAGAACTCTGTTGAAACAAGGGTTATCTGACCTGTTGCCGGGATTAGAGAAATAAACCGACGATCAGGAGTTTCTTGATGGAGACAGGTATAAACAGTTTCGCCTCATTATTACCTGAGGCCGGCAGCGGACGCATACCGGATCCGGCACAACGTCTCGCGGCGTTGCTGGAAGAAATCGCACTTGCCGATGAGTCCGGTATCGATGTGTTTGGAGTCGGTGAGCATCACCGTCCTGATTTTGCCGATGCATCCCCTGCTGTCATCCTTGCAGCCGCGGCCGCCCGTACGAAAAAGATCAGATTAACCAGTGCGGTATCTGTTCTCAGTACGGCTGATCCGGTCAGGCTGTTTCAGGATTTTTCCACGCTGGATTTGCTCTCACAGGGCCGTGCTGAAATCACCGTTGGACGCGGGTCTTTTGCCGAAGCTTATCCGCTGTTCGGTCACTCCCGGGATGACTATGACGCTTTATTTACAGAGAAGCTCGGACTGCTGCAGCAACTGGTCAAGGAAACGCATGTCACATGGTCAGGTCGTTACCGTCCGGCGCTTACGGGCCAGGGCGTCTATCCCCGACCACTGCAGAATTCGCTGCCGGTCTGGGTTGGTGTTGGCGGGACACCACAGTCCTTCATCCGGGCCGGCACTGCGGGGTTGCCTCTGATGGTGGCGATTATCGGCGGCGATGTGGCTCGTTTCCGGCCGTTAGTTGACCTCTACCGCCAGGCCGGTATTCGGGCCGGTTACCAGCACGAACAGCTAAAGGTGGGACTGCATGTTACCGGTTTTGTGTCCGACACAACGGATGCAGCCAAAGACGCATTCTACCCGGGCTGGCTGCATGCATTCTCACGAGTGGGCAAAGAGCGGGGATGGGGGCCCGTGACGCGTGCGCAATTTGATGCATCCTGTAGCCCTGAAGGTGCATTCCTCGTTGGCGACCCAGCCACCGTAATAGCCAAAGCCCGGGCGATGTCCACATCACTGGGAGGGATTGACCGGCTGTCATTTCAGATGAGTGCTGCCAGTGCAGGATCTGAGGTAATGGCTCGTTCAATCAAACTTATTGGATATGAAGTGGCTCCGGCCCTTCGTGAAACATCGCACACAGCCAGAATTGTATATTGAAGGAGAATTTTGCCATGACCAATTATCTGGAGAGCAGGGGGGTGAGTCGCGCCATTGCCTACCGTACGCCGGGCCATCGCTCAGGACCCATTACACGATTACTGAGCCCGAGCGATCTGGGAGAATATATCAAGCCGTTCATTTTTCTGGATATGTTTGAGTTCACTCCAACAAATACCCGCGGTTTCATTCCTCACCCGCATTCAGGTATAGCCACTCTGACTGCCTTCTTTGAAGGCAGTATGACTTACGGAGATACCACAGGAAAACAGGGCTCCATGTCGGATGGATCAGTTGAGTGGATGCGCGCAGGCTCTGGTGTCTGGCATGCAGGCGAGCCATCGCCGGGTAGCGTCATGCGAGGTTTTCAGCTCTGGGTGGCTTTACCACCTGAACTGGAACTGGCACCGGCGGAAAGCCTTTATTTCGAAGCCGATCGCTTCGAGCACGATGGCCCGGCCCGTGTATTACTGGGACATTACAATGGCAGGACGAGTCCTGTTCCTCCACCATCATCAATGACTTATCTGCATGTACGACTTGCTGATGGTGAACGGTGGACTTATCAGCCACAGACAGATCATGACATCGCATGGCTGGCAACTAACGCCGGCGAGCTGGAGACCGGGGATACCCTGCTCGAACGTGAGCTGGCAATTTTCGCAGAAGGTAATGGAGCCATCAATATCATGGCTCATGGAGAGGCCGAATTTGTGATCGGCTCAGCGGCCGGGCATCCGTATCCACTTATCCGAGGGACCTCCTCTGTCCATACAACGGCCGCTTCACTGGCTGAAGGCGAACGAACAATCGCCTCAATTCGCAACAGCCCGGTATACAGTGCGCTTACATCGCGCTGAAACTCTCGCCGAAATGAAGGAAAAAATCATGTCAGTCCGTTCTCATACTAGAGAAAACTGTCGTCATCATTGGCGGCGGTGCCGCAGGGCATCAGATTGCTTATCAGTTACGGGATGTCGCCCGGGTTATACTGGTTGATCCTAAAACGTACTGGGAGGTTCCTATGGCCCTTCCACGTCTGCTGGCGGATCCGAAAAGCCTTCCAAAAAACACCTGAAGCGTCTCCTTATCCAGCATGGCTTCAGCAAGCAGCTTCTTGAGTCTGGCGTTCTCTTCCTCAAGCGACTTCAGGCGCTTAACCTCAGGCACCTCCATACCGCCATGCTTCTTATGCCATGTGTAAAACGTGGCATCTGAAATGGCGTGCTCACGGGCAGAAACTCCGGCTTCGGCCTCGCGGAGAATACTGATGAGCTGTTCGTCGGAAAAACGCTTCTTCATGGGGACGTCCTCATGTGACTTATGAAGGCATTACTAACATCACAGTGTGTTAATCAACGGGGAGCGGGTCATTGCTGCTATGCTTACCGTACGGTATGAAGCGTCAACTTTCATTATCTGGTGTGATTAATATCCCGGCCAGGTATTTATTTTTCCTGATAAAATTTTTGTAAAGGCACCCTGAGTAACTGGCGTTCGGCGTACTATTGGGGACCTATTATGATTTCGACTTTCAAAAGGATGCTGCGGGTTCATTGTTTCAACCCGGCAACAGGTTTTGAGTAATGACATCTTTTTTCTGGTTTGACTTCAGGCCACGTGAACAGATTGAGTAATTACAGGCCCTCATGATGACTGAACAGACGCTCGCTACATTGCTCAATATTGATAAGACGGTAAATCCTCCGCGTATCACTGCCTCCGGTGACTGGGTGCTAGCGCATTATGCTCATCTGGAGCCTGCCGTCAGGGCGTTGCAGCCGCAACTCCTTTCGAACGCCATTTTCGACCTGAGCCAGTTAGGGACACTTGATACCGCGGGTGCCACGCTGCTGGTTAAGCTTATGGGTGAAGAAAAGGTACTTGAGCTCGAACGTATTGCACCAACGCTTCCCATAGAGCGTCGTGTCCTGCTGCAAACAGTCAGATCGGCACTAGCGGATTACGTCGCGCCTCCTGCGCAGCATCAGCCGGGGATAGTGACCGAGCTATTGGCGAACATCGGTAAGTCGGTGGAAAGCTTCTGGCAGAACCTGGTTGCCCTCATCGGGTTTATCGGGCTGACGATGGAGGCACTTTTTGCCACCCTGTTGCGTCCTGCTCGCTGGCGGGTGACTTCACTGGTCGCTAATCTGCAGCAAATTGGCCTGAATGCCGTGCCTATCATCGCGATGCTGACCTTTATGGTCGGCGCGGTAATTGCTTTCCTGGGATCATCGGTACTCTCCACTTTCGGCGCCAGTATATTTACCGTTCAGCTGGTGGCGTTTTCATTCCTGCGCGAATTTGCCGTGCTGCTGGCGGCAATACTGATGGCCGGGCGAACCGCCAGTGCCTTCACTGCACAGATTGGCCTGATGAAGGCCAATGAAGAAATTGATGCTATCCAGGCAATGGGGCTAAATGCGGTTGAACTGCTGGTGCTTCCACGCGTGCTGGCGCTGCTAGTGGCGCTGCCAATGATGACCTTCATCGGCATGATCAGCGGGATTTTGGGTGGGCTTGTGGTTTGTGCTTTAACGCTGGATATCTCCCCGACAATGTTTTTAACCATAATGCAGAACAACGTCGGCCTTGAGCATTTTTGGGTGGGAATGATTAAAGCGCCGGTGTTTGCTTTTCTGATTGCCGTCATCGGTTGTCTTGAAGGGTTTAAGGTCAGCGGAAGCGCGGAATCGGTGGGAGAGCATACAACCGCGAGCGTTGTGCATTCAATATTCGTGGTGATCCTGCTGGATGCGGTTGCGGCACTGTTTTTCATGGAGATGGGATGGTAAAAGACATGAGTCAGGATGCCATTATTCGCATTCGTAAACTGCGTAACTGCTTCGGTCCGCAATGTGTACACGTCGACCTCGACCTCGACGTGCGGCGTGGCGAAATACTGGGCGTAGTGGGCGGATCGGGTACCGGGAAGTCAGTGCTCCTGCGTAGCATCGTCGGTCTTCGTCGCCCGACGGACGGACGAATTGAGGTCTTTGGTGAAAATCTCACGGAACTCAGCGGCGTGCGCCGCTCCGTGCTAGAAAGACGTTTTGGCGTCCTGTTTCAGCGAGGGGCATTGTTCAGCTCGCTGACGGTCACGGAGAACGTGGCCCTGCCGCTTATTGAGTACGCGGGGCTTGATCGCCGCAACGCCGAGCAGCTGGCGCAGGTTAAACTCGCGCTGGCCGGTTTGCCCGCCAGCGCCAGAGATAAATATCCATCCTCACTGTCAGGAGGCATGGTGAAACGCGCTGCACTGGCGAGATCGCTGGCTTTGGACCCGGAAATCCTGTTCCTTGATGAGCCAACCGCTGGGCTGGACCCTATCGGCGCCGCCGCGTTTGATAATCTCATTGCCACGCTACGCAATGCGCTGGGATTAACCGTATTTTTAGTTACCCACGATCTGGATACCCTTTATACAATCTGCGACAGGGTAGCGGTGCTTTCACAAAAAAAAGTTTTAGTCGTGGATTCACTGGACGTGGTGGCAGCAACGCCGGAGCCCTGGATTCAGGAATATTTCCACGGCCCACGCGGGCGAGCAGCACAGCAGACCCTGGCGACGTTACAAGAGAGGCAATAAAAAATGGAAACTCGCGCTCACCATGTTCTCATTGGATTGTTCACTCTCATTATTTTCACAGCGGTACTGTTGTTTAGCCTGTGGCTGAGCAAGTCTGACAGAGATCGCCAGTTCCACACGTACGATATCGTATTTAGCGAAGCCGTGAGCGGCCTTTCCCAGGGAAGTACGGTTAATTTCAGCGGGATCAGGGTCGGTGAGGTGGTTCAGCTTCGTCTGGACAGGGATAACCCCGGTAAGGTTTGGGCCCGGATCAGAGTTGAGGCCTCTACGCCCGTTCGTCAGGATACCCAGGCACGGCTGGCTATGGCCGGTATTACCGGGACATCAATTATTCAGCTTAGCGGTGGAAGTGAAACCAGCCCAGTGCTGGAGGGAGATAACGAGAGGATCCCAGTAATCATTGCCACCCCTTCTCCGCTGAACCAGTTGCTTACAAATGGCGAAGATGTAATGACCAACGTTAATGAGGTCCTGTTACGCTTAAATCAGGTCCTCACTACGGAAAATCAGCAGCGAATAGTCAAAACGTTAGACAACCTGGAAAAAATTACTGATACCGTGGCCGGTCAGCGTGAAGATATCAGTACCATCCTGCAGCAACTGGCGATAGTGACAAAACAAAGTAACGAGACGCTGGCGCAAACCAACCGTCTGATGCGCAATGCAAACGTGCTGCTGGACGGTAAGGGGAAAGATCTGGTTAATAATGCGGCCAATACCCTGGCACTATTGCAAAAGACGAGCAGTTTGTTGAATCAGATCGTCATCGATAATCAGCATTCACTTAACAACGGCATTCAGGGATTTAACGAACTGGGGCCAGCCTTAACTGAGTTACGCAAAACCCTGGCCACTTTACGCGGAGCGATCAACAGCCTGGAAGCAAACCCAGCCGCCTTGTTAAGAGGCCCTGAACGTATGAAGGAGTTTACCCCATAATGGCCGTTTTTACTCTTAGGCTTTCCTGTTTACCTCTCAAGAAGCTAAGGCTGCTGATTGTGCTGGTATGTCTGCCGCTGGCCGCATGCACGGTGTTGCCGCAAAGACCTGTTTCGCAGGTTTGGTTATTGCCCGCTCATCCGGGAGCGCCTGCCAGCGGTCAAACCACAAACCGATCGCTGCGTGTTATGCAGCCTGGTACCAGCCAGTTTATCAACAGTTCACGCATTGCGGTTCAGCCTCAGGGTGCTGAGATAACAGTCTACAGCGGGGCGCGCTGGAGTGATTCGGTGCCCGTATTGATTCGTAATCGTCTGACGCAGGAATTGCGCACTGATGGCCGTTTCATTTCTGTCAGCAGTGATGAAGATAATTTGCAGGCTGATTTTGAACTCGGGGGGGATTTATCATCATTCCAGGGGGTCTATAGCGGTAAAAAAGGCGAAGTGCTGATTCAGTTTGACGCGCGTCTGGTGCAAACATCCGATCGTCGCGTGATAGCCAGCCAGCGTTTCGTGATACACCAGCCCATAGGCGGTAGTTCGATGAGCGAGGTTGTCGAGGCCTTTGGCCTGGCCAGCGACAGGCTGGCCGCAGACATACTTCGCTGGCTGGGAAACACCAGCGCGATGAGGTCACCTTGAAAATAAAACGCCTTAAGCGAAGTTAAGGTGTAAGAGCAAAGTTGTGGTGTCCGTCACGTAGATTCACCATTGAGGGATTCGGATGACGGCTCACGCGGCGGCGTTTTTCACTTTGGATGAAGTTAACCGACTTAATATTTATCGTTTAGCTGCCTTTGATATATCAGCAAGTCCAGTTCGGGTGCTTCCTCGGATACGCGGTGCAACATTGCATGGACCTGCCCTCTGTGATGGGTTTGATGATTAAACCAGTGAGCCAGAGCAGACCAGATTACCTGCTGCTTAAGTTCTGGTGTTGAAGCCCGCCGGTAGAAGACTATGCCAGCTAAATCGGTTTCTGATAATCCGATGATAAAATCAACGATCTTTTTATCTTCTTCTCTTCGCGCCGTTTCCAGACCGGGAAAATCACTATCGAACAGTATCTGGTCCAGCCGATACCCTGTTTCCGGTAATGCGTTTAAACGATGCCTCCATATCCTGTCCGTCACGAGCAGGTGATTCAGCGTCGCCTCGATAGACCCAAAAAAAGCGCCGCAGTTTTTACGGTAAGCATCTTCTCCAATCTTTCCAACGCTGGAATATAACCGTTCATTCGCCCAGGCGTTGTAGCCGGCTAGAATGTTGAAATGCATGTTGAGTGAACTCATAATTTCATCCATTAAAAAAACAACCGTTTTAATTATAGTTGCGCATTTAGCAGCGCAATAAAGATACTTTGACCCGTTCCCTTTTAGTCAATGTGTTGCATCCATCGGTTTAACTCACAGCACATTCCGGACATTATCAAAGCTATTGGTTTTTGATAGCCTCAATCAATTCCTGCCCCAGATTCTTAACGTTACCCACCGCGCGGGAAACAGGGTGCCCTGTGAAATGGTCTGCTGGTACCGCACCAGCTGCAATTATCTCCGCCGCCTCTTTCCCTCCGATATCCTGCCTCATCCATTCGCGCGCAGCTTCAGGAACCATAACGAGCGGCCGACGGTCGTGGATATCGACCAGCCCCTGAGCGGCGGCAGCGGTCACCATCAAAAATCCCTCAGTTTCATCCCCGCGCTCGAAAGGCAGCAGCCATGAAGATGGGGTTGCCGTCTTTCCTGTGGATGAAATAGGGCTGTTTCTTGTCACCTTCATGCTCCACTCAAACCCGCCATCCGCAAAACAGATCGCCCGCCATGTTGTCAGAGAGGCCTAAACATCCGGTTGGTTGCTGCGGTTTCTACACGGGCATTGATGAGCGCAGGTTTATCCCACCACCTGGGCGCGTATCCCCAGTGAACAGGAGCGAGGTGTAGTTATTCATTGCGTTCGCTCAGCACCAGGACTTTGGTACCGGGCGCGACGTTGTAACTCTTTGTATTGCCAATAAATGCATGATTCGTTGCGATTGTTTTTTCTAACTACGTAAAAGTTAATGAATTTTTAACAAAAGGTCGTTATGTTGTCGACATCACAGTTTTGTTAAGGGTTTTCCATGCGCGATAAATACTCCGGCCTGCAGATAGGCATCCACTGGCTGGTATTTTTATTAGTGGTTGGCGCCTATGCTGCCATGGAGCTACGGGGCTTTTTCCCCCGCAGCGACCGGCCGCTGATTAATATGATTCACGTCTCCTGCGGCATTTCCATCTGCGTACTGATGGTGGTGCGCCTGCTGGTGCGTCTGAAGTCGCCCGCACCGCCGATTGTGCCGAAGCCATCGCCGATGATGACCGGCTTCGCGCACCTCGGGCATCTGGTTATCTATCTGCTGTTTATCGCCTTGCCGATCGTCGGCATGGTCATGATGTATAACCGCGGTAACCCGTGGTATGCGTTTGGTCTGACGATGCCCTATGCGGCGCAAAGTAATTTTGAGCTGGTGGACACGCTGAAGGGCGTACACAGCCTGCTGGCGAATATCGGCTACTTTGTCGTTGGCCTGCATGCGCTGGCGGCGCTGATGCATCACTATCTGTGGAAAGACAATACGCTACTGCGCATGATGCCGCGCAGGCGCTAGCGCCCGTTGGCTCTCTACCTTCAGACCCCGCCTCGTGCGGGGTTTTTTTATCTCTTTTGCCGCAGACTGTGATACATCTGATCGCATCCACGGGAAAAGGGGAATGAAGATGAGAGTCAGACTTGCCGCGCCGGACGAAGCGCCGACGCTATGGGAGATCCGCAATCAGGCGATACGCCACGGCTGTCGTGAAAGCTATGAGGCTGAGGTTCTGCGGGCCTGGACGCCGGAGATGATGCCGGAAGGCTATCGTCATGCGGTGCGCGACAACCCCTTTTACGTGGTTGAAGAGGAGGGCGGGCGAACGGCCGCTACCGGCTATCTCGACCTGCGCGCCGGCAGCGTGGAGGCGATTTTTACCCGCCCGGAGTGCTTCGGTAAGGGCTACGCCGGGCTCATCGTGACGGCGATAATCGCCGAGGCGCGCCGCCGGGGGCTGACGCGGATCACGCTGGAAGCCACGCCCAACGCCGCCGGTTTCTATCTGCGCCACGGCTTTGTCGCGCTCGGTGAAAAATGGCTGCCATCAAAGCTGGCTAACGCCGATTTACGCTGCGTGGATATGGCGCTGGAGCTGAACTGAGTCCAAAACGGCGCCGCTGTGCTACGGTTAAAGCGGCGTTTCAATTTGCCAGCTTGCGTAATTAAATATAGTATACCCCCCTATATGATATGGAGGGCGTCACCGTGCCACATTCACCTGAAGACAAAAAACGCGCGCTGAGCCGCGTGCGCCGTATTCGCGGGCAGGTCGAGGCGCTTGAGCGCGCGCTGGAGTCCGGCGAGTCCTGTATGACAATCCTGCAGCAGATCGCCTCAATTCGCGGCGCAACCAACGGTTTGATGGGGGAGATGGTGGAAATTCATCTCCAGGATGAGCTGGTAAGCGGCGAAACCACCCCCGACCAGAGAGCGATAAGAATGGCGGAAGTCGGCCATCTGCTACGATCCTACTTAAAATAAATCACGACGAAGGAAGAGACCCTTATGAAATCACGTGCAGCAGTCGCGTTTGGCCCGGGCCAGCCGCTGAAGATCGTTGAGATTGACGTCGCGCCGCCGAAAAAAGGCGAAGTGCTGGTCAAAATCACCCACACCGGCGTCTGCCATACCGATGCCTTTACCCTTTCCGGCGACGATCCGGAAGGCGTGTTCCCGGCGGTGCTGGGGCATGAAGGCGGCGGCATTGTCGTTGAAGTCGGCGAAGGGGTGACCAGCCTGCAGCCGGGCGACCACGTTATTCCGCTGTACACCGCCGAGTGCGGCGAGTGCAAATTCTGTAAATCCGGCAAAACCAACCTCTGCCAGGCGGTTCGCGCCACCCAGGGCAAAGGCCTGATGCCGGATGGCACCACCCGTTTCTCCTATAACGGCGAGCCGATTTATCACTATATGGGCACCAGCACCTTCAGCGAATACACCGTGTGTGCGGAGATTTCGCTGGCGAAAGTTAACCCTCAGGCGCCGCTGGAGAAAGTTTGCCTGCTGGGCTGCGGCGTGACCACCGGGATCGGTGCCGTTCACAACACCGCGAAGGTAAAAGAGGGCGATACGGTGGCGGTATTTGGCCTCGGTGGAATCGGTCTGGCGGTGATTCAGGGCGCGGTACAGGCGAAAGCCGGGCGCATTCTGGCGGTCGATACCAATCCGGATAAGTTCACCCTCGCCAAAGAGATGGGCGCGACCGACTTTATCAATCCGCGTGATTACGAAAAGCCGGTACAGGACGTCATCGTTGAGCTTACCGACGGCGGCGTGGACTTCAGCTTTGAGTGTATCGGCAACGTCAACGTCATGCGTTCGGCGCTGGAGTGCTGCCATAAAGGCTGGGGCGAGAGCGTGATTATCGGCGTGGCCGGTGCGGGTCAGGAGATCAAAACCCGGCCGTTCCAGCTGGTAACCGGTCGCGTATGGCGCGGTTCCGCATTCGGCGGCGTGAAGGGGCGCACTCAGCTGCCGGGCATGGTTGAGGACGCGATGGCGGGCAAAATTCGCCTCGATCCGTTTATCACCCATCGCCTGCCGCTGGATCAGATCAACGAAGCGTTTGACCTGATGCACGAAGGTAAATCAATTCGTACCGTTATTCACTTCGGCGACCAGTAATCACGGCTGGCAGGCATCGCGGCCTGCTACCGTCGACGCCGAGGCGCTTCGCCTGGGCAAAAAAATACCTGCCGGTGGCTTCACCGGCAGGTATGACTTTTACAGGATGCCGCGCTTACTGCTGGTCAGGCAGCGCGTAGGCGATGATATAGTCGCCGCGATCCGGAGACTGACGCGCGCCCCCCGCATTAATGATGATGTACTGCTTGCCGGTTTTCGGCGAAACGTAGGTCATCGGACCGGACTGGCTGCCGACCGGCAGACGGGATTTCCAGATTTCCTTACCGCTGGCGGTATCAAACGCCCGCAGGTAGAAGTCCTGGGTACCGGCGAAGAACAGCAGGCCGGACTGAGTAGAGAGCGATGCGCCGAGGGTCGGCATGCCGATTGGAATTGGCATATGCATCCGAATTCCCAGCGGGCCGGTATCCTCAACGGTGCCGACCGGCACCTGCCACACCAGCTTCCCGCTTTTCAGATCCACCGCCGACATGGTACCGAACGGCGGTTTCTGGCACGGAATGCCCAGCGGCGACAGGAAGCGTTCGCGCATTGCGCCAAACGGCGTACCTTCCATCGGCACGATACCCATCTCAATCCCGCTGGCGTCTTTTGCCACTTTGGCGCGCGGCACCATATAGTTTGCCAGGCCGAGACGCATATCGTTGACGAACATCAGGCCGTTATTCGGGTCGACCGACACGCTGCCCCAGTTCATGCCGCCCAGCGAGCCCGGGTACTGCAATGAACGATCTTCGCCCGGCGGGGTGAAAATACCTTCATGGCGCATGGATTTAAAGGCAATGCGGCAGATCAGCAGATCGACCGGCGTGGCGCCCCACATATCGGACTCTTTCAGCGTTTCGTTACCGATCATCGGCATGCCGACGGAGTAGGGCTGGGTTGGCGAATAGCGCTCGCCCGCCACGTTGCCCTGCGGAACCGGACGCTCCTCAACTTTGGCAACCGGCTCACCGGTTTCGCGGTTGAGCATAAAGATCATGCCCTGCTTGCTGGTCTGTACCAGCACCGGGGTGGTCCCGCCTTTGCCATCCGGCAGGTCGTACAGCAGCGGCTGCGACGGCAGGTCGAAGTCCCACAGATCGTGATGGGTCGTCTGGTAGTGCCAGCGTACCCGGCCAGTGGTGGCATCGACGGCGACGATCGACGAGCTGTACTTATCGTCAAGCGCGGTGCGCTCGCCGCCAAAGAAGTCCGGCGTGGCGTTGCCGGTCGGCAGATAAATGAGGTTCAGCTTCGCATCATAAGACATGGCTGACCAGACGTTAGGCGTACCGCGCGTGTAGGTTTGACCCTCCGGCGGCAGACCGGTCAGGCTCGGGTTACCCGGATCCCACGCCCACGCCAGCTTGCCGCTGTGGACGTCGTAGGCGCGCACCACGCCCGGAGGCTCGCCGGTGGAGAAGTTATCCGCCACGCGGCCGCCGACCACCACCACGTTCCCCGCCACCAGAGGCGTCGAGGTCTGCTGGTAGTAACCCGCTTTGATTTCACCCATCCCAACGCTCAGATCGACGACGCCGTGTTCACCAAAGGCTTCACAGGGTTTGCCGCTATCGGCGTCGATGGCGATCAGGCGCGCGTCGGTTGTCGGCAGGAACAGACGACGGGAGCAGGCGGCCGGCTGAACGTCAGCCGCCGGGGCCGACTGGGCCACACCGTCCGCGTAATAGCCGAGCCCGCGGCAGCGCTGCCAGTTCGGCGCGGTGGCTTTCGAATCGTAGCGCCATTTTTCCTTGCCGCTATCAACGTCCAGCGCCAGCACCTTGCTGTAAGGGGTGCAGACATACAGCGTATCGCCGATTTGCAGCGGGGTGTTCTGGTCTTCCGCGCCGGAGCCGTTGCTCTGCGGAATATCCCCGGTGTGGGCGACCCACGCCACCTGCAGCTGATTCACGTTGTGCTTGTTAATCTGATCCAGCGCGGCGAAGCGATCGCCGTGGGTGGTATTGCCCCAGTGCTCCCAGTTTTTCTGCTGTTCGCCGGCGGCAACCGGCTTAACCGGCACCTCTTCGGTGGCGCTCACCAGCGGCTGTGCCCTGAACATCCAGCCGAAGCTGACGGCCAGCACCACGGCCAGCGCTGCGGCGAGGCCAAAGGCCGGGCCTTTGGCGGTCGCTTTAGCCGACAAGTAAGGCCAGACGAGGGCCGAAAGAAGCGCCAGCGCGCCGAAGACAAACAGGCGCGAGAACAGCGGCCAGTAGGTCCATCCGGCATCGCTGATGGCCCAAATAATGGACGCGACAAACGCCAGCGCGTACAGCAGGATGCCGCTGCGACGGTTGCGGAAGATGAGTACGGAGGCGATAACCATCGCCAGCCCCATCAGGCTGAAATAGAGGCTGCCGCCGAGCGTGGCGAGCTTTATGCCAGGAATACCGATGGCCAGGCCGATTATCAGCATCAGCCCGGCGAGAAGCCACTTCAGGATCCGGGGGAATCCTCGTGGCGCGTGACCCGTTGTCATGTTGTCTCCTTAACCACCCGTTCTCAGGTGTGAACCAAATGAATCAAAAAATAAATGTGTGTCTTTTGAGTGAAGCGATAAATGGCTTCATGAAAGAGGGTTTTTCGCTAATTTTGATTTCATGTGAACCGTATGGTGAAATCGTGGCAATGATAAATCTGTTACTGAAGTTTGCGCAATTGTTAATAAATAATTTCGCACTAATTGATTACGCTGCTAAGCAAGCGGCGTTATCCGCCCTCGGGCGCCGCCGAGCCTGGCGGGAGTCAAACCGGGCCTGGCGGGAGGCTACGGATGCCGGAAGGGGAGCAGGTTTGCCCGGAAGAGGCGCCGAGGGGCGGCGCTCCGTCCGGAATTGAGGCTCAGGCGGGCATCGATTTTCGAATCGCGCTGAGCAGGGTCTGCGCGCCGGAGGTGAGGGTGGCATCAACCCGGGTCAGAATACCGATCGGTTCCCCGGCGCCCTGGGTCGGTACCGGCAGCGAGCTGAGCAGGCCGCGCCGCAGATCGTCCTTCACCGCCCCGGAAGGGACGAACCAGATATAGTCGTAATCGACGGTCAGCTGGCGCGATAGCGACGCCGAGAGCGTTTCTATGCAGCCCGCGGGAATTTTACATCCCTGGCTTTGCAGCAGCGTTTCGGCATTCTGGCGGGGAATGGTCCCCTTCGGTGAAACGACGACCGGCCAGTCCATCACCCGACTGAGCGTCACCGTCTCCTGCAGCAGCGGGTGACCTGGGCGAACCACCAGCTTCAGGGACTCCAGAAACAGCAGCTCATAGTTGAGGCCGCTCATCAGCTCCGGGTCGGACATGCGTCCAATACCGATATCAATCTCCCCCGATTTCAGACCCGCCAGCAGCATGGTGTTATTCATGGTGGCGACCTGCAGGGTGATATCTTTCTGCTGCTGGTGAAACTGGCCGATTACCGTCGGCAAAATGCCGAGCGCGGCGGTAGGCAGCGCGCCGATACGCACCACGTCGGGGTTCATTCCCTCTTTGCGGTTGAGCGCCTGACCCGCGGTATTGAGCGCGTCGAGGACCTTTACCGCGTGGGTGAGAAACTGCTCCCCAACCAGCGTCAGCTGCGCGCCCAGCCGCCCGCGCTCAAAAAGCCGCGTTCCGGTCAGCTGCTCCAGCTCGTTGAGCGTTTTTGATAAAGCGGGTTGACTAAGATTAAGTGTTTCAGCCGCGCGCCCCAGCGTTCCCTGTTGAGCGACGGCCACGAAGGTGTGTAGATGGCGCAAGCGAATGCGCTGACTAAAGAGAGCGTTTTTTTCCATAATTGATACTAAAAACAGAGCGGTATGAGTGACAAGCGATATTGTTTAAATTTGATAACCCAATGGCAAAATATTATTAACATTTACTCTTGTTATATTACAAATAATTTTACCTGACGCCAAAAAGCCGATGCCCCGGGGAGAACCGGGGCATGCCGGGGGCGCAAGGGTCTCAAAGATCGAAAAAGACGGTTTCGTTCTCGCCCTGCAGATGAATATCGAACCGATAGACAATTTCGCCGCCGCGTACTTCGCGCCGGGCAATCAGCGTCTGACGGCGAACCTCCCACTCGATCAGATTGAGCACCGGATCGGCCCGGTTGGCCTCCTCTTCGTCGGCAAAGTACATCCGCGTATTCAGGCCAATGTTAATCCCCCGCGCCACCACCCACAGGTTGACGTGCGGCGCCATCATTCGGCCGTCGCGGCCGACAACCGCGCCCGGCTTGATGGTTTCAAAGCGCCAGATCCCGGTGTCGAAGTCGGAGCAGCTGCGGCCCCAGCCGCGAAACGCCGGATCGCGCTGTTTGCTGGCCTGCCGGTCGTCGGGGTGCGCGTAGCGCCCGGCGGCGTTGGCCTGCCAGATCTCCAGCAGCACGTCGCGCACCGGCGTGCCGGAGCCGTCAATAACCCGCCCCTCAATGGTAATACGCTCACCTTCGGTATCCGCAGCGGTGAGCCGCGGGCCAAAGTTATTCTCGAAAATGTGGAAGCCCGCGGCATCCGGCGCCAGTCCGATATGAACGTAGGGGCCGGCGGTTTGTGAGGCGGTTTCGGGTAAATAGTCTTTCATCGGGCGGCCCCCTGAGTGCGGTTTTCAAATAGCGTCGCGCGGTGGCCGCGCAGCACCAGGTCAAAGCGGTACGCCAGGCAATCCAGCGGCACGGCGGCATGGGTATCCAGCTCGGCAATCAAGGTGCGAATGGCATCGTCGTTATTGATGGTTTTGACGATCGGGCACTGCTTAATCAGCGGGTCGCCTTCAAAATACATCTGGGTGATCAGGCGCTGCGCCCACGCGTCGCCGGAGAGGGAAAAGTGAATATGCGCCGGACGCCAGTCGCTGACCTGATTGCGCCACGGGTAGGGCCCCGGCTTGATGGTGCGAAAACAGTAGTAGCCGTTTTCATCGGTCAGTACCCGGCCACAGCCGCCAAAGTTGGGGTCAATGGGCGCCAGATAGCTATCCTTTTTATGCCGGTAGCGGCCGCCGGCGTTGGCCTGCCAGACCTCCACCAGGGTGTTCTTCATCGGCCGGCCAAAGCCGTCGCGAACGTAGCCGTGGACGATGATACGCTCGCCGATCGGCAGGCCTTCTTTGGCGTAGTTAAGGATAAGGTCGTTATCCAGCGGCCCGAGGTCATCGTGGCTGAACACCGGACCGGTAATTTCAGAAAGCGAGTTCTGCAGGGAGATCAGCGCATTGCGCGGCGAGCGCAGAACGCTGGTTTTGTAGCCTGGGGCGTAAGCGGGAGGATGGCTGTTATAGTCGCGATGAACCACCTCGCGCGGGGACCATTTATCGTTCATAGGGTACGTACTCCGTTTTATTCGGTACAGGGCTTGTTGTTTTAATGTCGCCAGAAACAGTGTGTGTAAATGTTTTGTTAATTTAAAGTGAAATTAAAGGGTCTATTCCATAACTCAGGGTTATGTCCCGCGCGGGACAAAGGGCAGGGGCAGGTTACCCGCATCACAGTTTGTAAATTCTTCCTGCTGGCGCGGGAGGCCTTCTCTACACTCCAGGAAGTATTCACTGGAGGTAAGACATCATGGCGAACACCATCACGGCTGATGAGATTCGGGAACAATTTTCACAGGCTATGTCGGCGATGTATCAGCAGGAAGTTCCGCAGTACGGGACGCTCCTCGAGCTGGTCGCGGACGTCAATCTGGCGGTGCTGGAGAACAACCCCAGGCTGCATGAGCAGCTGGCGAACGCCGATGAGCTGGCCCGGCTGAACGTTGAGCGCCACGGCGCGATCCGCGTCGGCACCGCCGAAGAGCTGGCGACGCTGCGCCGCATGTTTGCCATCATGGGGATGTACCCCGTGAGCTATTACGATCTCTCCCAGGCCGGAGTGCCGGTCCATTCCACCGCCTTTCGTCCCGTTGACGACGCCGCCCTGGCGCGCAATCCGTTCCGTATCTTCACCTCGCTGCTGCGCCTCGAGCTGATCGCCAGCGACGAACTGCGTCAGCGGGCGGCGCAGATTCTGGCTAAGCGCGATATTTTTACCCCGCGCTGTCGGGAGCTGATTGCGCAGTACGAAGAGCGCGGCGCCTTCACGCCCGCTGAAGCGCGGGAGTTCGTGCGCGAGGCGCTGGAGACCTTCCGCTGGCACAGCCACGCTACGGTAGATGATGAAACCTATCACGCCCTGCAGAACGAGCATCGGCTGATTGCCGACGTGGTCTGCTTCCCGGGCTGCCATATCAATCACCTGACGCCGCGCACGCTGGATATCGACCGGGTTCAGGCCCTGATGCCGGAGTGCGGCATCGTGCCGAAGGCGCTGATTGAAGGCCCGCCGCGCCGGGAGGTGCCGATCCTGCTGCGCCAGACCAGCTTTAAGGCGCTGGAGGAGCCGGTTATCTTCGCCGGGGAGCATAAAGGTACCCACAGCGCGCGTTTTGGCGAAATCGAGCAGCGCGGGATCGCGCTGACGCCGAAGGGGCGGGCGCTGTACGATCGCCTGCTGAACGAGGCCGGAGTGGGTAAAGACAACCTCCATCATCAGCGCCACCTGCAGGATGTGTTCAGCCAGTTTCCGGACAGCGAGTTTCTGCTGCGCCAGCAGGGGCTGGCGTGGTTCCGCTATCGGCTGACGCCAGCGGGAGAAGCCCATCGCCAGGCTTTCGGCCCCGGCGACGATCCGCAGCCGCTGATCGAGCGCGGCTGGCTGATTGCCCAACCGATTATTTACGAAGACTTTTTGCCGGTGAGCGCGGCGGGGATTTTCCAGTCTAATTTGGGTAACGAAACGCAGGCCCGCAGCCACGGCAACGCCAGCCGCGACGCCTTCGAAACGGCCCTCGGCTGCCCGGTGCTCGACGAGTTTGCGCTCTATCAGCAGGCGGAGGAACGCAGTAAACGGCGTTGCGGTCTGCTCTGAAACCGGTACTCTGCTGGCATAAACCGTAAAAGGAAGCAGGTCATGCAGAATCCGTCTACGCCGCTGGTGAAAACCCGCCAGGGCACGTTATCCGGGATCGCCGAGCAGGGGATCCACATCTGGCGCGGCATCCCCTTCGCCGCGCCGCCGGTTGGCGAACTGCGCTGGCGCGCCCCGCGCCCGCCGGCGCGCTGGCAGGGCGTCCGCCGGGCCGACGCCTTCTCCGCCGCCAGTTGGCAGGACATTGAGTACTGTCGCGAGCTGGGGGGCGGCGATCCCGGGCGCTTCTCGGAAGACTGCCTCTATCTCAACGTCTGGGCACCAGCCGCCCGCACCCAGCCGCTGCCGGTGATGGTCTGGCTGCACGGCGGCGGCTTTACCATCGGCGCCGGCAGCCTGCCGCCGTACGACGGGCAGGCGCTGGCGGGCCGGGACGTCGTGGTGGTGACGGTGAACTACCGGCTGGGGCATCTCGGCTTCTTCGCGCACCCGGCGCTGGAGGGCGAGGAGGGCGAGCGGATATATAACTTCGCGCTGCTCGATCAAATTGCCGCCCTGCAGTGGGTGCAGGAGAACATTCACGCCTTCGGCGGGGATGCGGCAAACGTCACCCTGTTTGGCGAATCGGCCGGCGCGCGCAGCGTGCTGTCGCTGATGGTCTCGCCGAAGGCCAAAGGACTATTCCATAAAGCGATCGTCCAAAGCGGCTATACGCTGCCGGACCTTCCGCGCGCCAGGGCGCTGGAGAAAGGGCGGCTGCTGGCGGCGCATTTTTCGCTGCCGGACGCCAGCGCCGAGCAGCTGCGGGCGATCCCCGCCGACGCCTTCTGGTCGCTGACCGCGCCGCTGAGCGTTGGCCCGGCGCCCATCGTCGGCGATGCGGTGCTGCCGCAGCCGATGCTGGAGACCTTCTTCGCCGGTCGTCAGCATCCCATGCCGGTGATGATCGGCTCGAACAGCGACGAGGCCAGCGTAATGGCGGTCTTCGGCGTTGATATCGCCGGGCAGATCCAGAAGCTGCGCCGCGAGCGGCGCTTCGGCCTCGGCCTGATTAAGCTGCTCTATCCCGGCGTGAAGGGCGACGCGGCGCTCGGCCGCGAAGTGTGCCGGGACATGGCGTTCACCACCCTCGGCTACGTGGTGATGCAGGCCCAGCAGCGGGTCGGACAGCCCTGCTGGCGCTACTGGTTCGACTACGTTCCGCAGGCTGCGGATGAGGCCTATCCGCACGGCGCGTGGCACGGGGACGAGGTTCCCTACGTCTTTGATACCCTCGCGCTCGCCGAGCCGGTGCGCGGCTACGCCGATGAGGGCGATAAAGCCTTTGCCGGGCAGATAGCCGACTACTGGGCCAGCTTCGCCCGCCTCGCCGGCAGCGGCTGCAGCGAGCTGCCGGGTCCGGTGCGCTGGCTGGCCTGCCGGCGCGGTCGCGATCGGCTGCTGCGTATCGGGCTGCATAAACGGGTGGGGTTTAAGCTGGAGAACCGCTTTATGCGCGCGCGGCTGGCGCTGTTCCGCCGGGTGATGCGCCATCACGTGACGCTGGATTAACCAGCTCCTCGCGAAACCGCGCCAGGCCATCGGCTTTGCTCTGCGATGCCCGCACCAGCAGGCGGTAGCTGGCGCCGGTTTTCACGCTCAGGGTAAAAGGACGCACCAGGCGGCCAACCCGCAGATCTTCCGCCACCAGCGTCGCATCGGCGATGGCGATCCCCAGCCCCTGCATGGCGGCGGTGATCGCCAGATCCATGGTATCGAAGTGCTGGTTTTTGCGCATCGTCAGCGGCGCATCGGGGGAGAAGTGCGTCAGCCACAGCGACCAGTCGGTTTTATCCCGCGTCGGATGTAAAAACGTCACGCCGTCGAGGCGGGCGTCGCAGGGCGTACTGCCGCTAATGACCGGCGTCAGCGCCTCTTCGAACAGCAGATCGCCGGCGCTGTGATGGGTGCCGAAAACGATCGCCGCGTCGTAGGGCTCGGTTTTGAAGTTAACGCTGTGTTCGGTGGTGGTGGTCAGGGCTATCTGCAGCTCCGGGTGGCGCTGTTCTATCGCCACCAGCTTTGGCACCAGCCAGCGGATGGCGCAGGTTGGCGCCTTCAGGCGCACCACCGTTTGCTGCTGACGCGCCTGCTCGGCGACGGTGACCAGGCGGCCAAACGCCGACTGGAGCTCCGGATAGAGGGCGCTGCCCTGAGGCGACAGGCGCAGCCCGCGCGCGTGGCGTTCAAACAGCGGGAAACCGAACCAACCTTCCAGCGCGGCAATCTGGCGGCTCACCGCGCCCTGGGTCAGGCACAGCTCGCGCGCGGCGTGGGTCAGGTTGAGGTGTCTGGCGGTCACCAGAAAGGTCTCGACGGTATTAAAAGGCAGGGCGCTCCGCGACATGTCGTCTCCAGCTATGCATTTTGATCATAGGCAGTATGCCACGCTTCGTTCCGGGAATGGGACAATGCGTTGCACTTTCACCGACTAATCAGCGGCCCGCGCTTAAACTATTATCAGCCCTATTGCAAAAACAGCTGCCGGAGCGCCCGTTCCGGTGGGATCACCCGTTGTTGATATGAGGAAAAGGTCATGGCTAAACCCTACGTTCGTCTGGATAAGAGTGATGCAGCCGTGCTGCTGGTCGATCATCAGGCCGGGCTGCTGTCGCTGGTACGCGATATCGACCCCGATAAATTCAAGAACAACGTCCTTGCCCTTGGCGACATGGCTAAGTACTTCGGCCTGCCAACCATCCTGACTACCAGCTTTGAAAATGGCCCCAACGGTCCGCTGATACCCGAGCTGAAGGCGCAGTTTCCGGATGCGCCCTATATCGCCCGACCGGGGAACATTAACGCCTGGGATAACGAAGATTTCGTTAAGGCGGTAAAGGCGACCGGCAAGAAGCAGCTGATTATTGCCGGGGTGGTCACCGAGGTGTGCGTGGCGTTTCCGGCGCTGTCGGCCATCGAAGAGGGATTCGATGTCTTCGTGATAACCGACGCCTCGGGGACCTTTAACCCGATTACCCGCGATGCGGCATGGGATCGGATGTCGCAGGCCGGCGTGCAGCTGATGTCGTGGTTTGGCGCAGCCTGTGAGCTGCATCGCGACTGGAGAAATGATGTTGAAGGGCTGGGGACGCTGTTTTCGAACCACATCCCGGACTATCGCAATCTGATGACCAGCTTTAACACCTTAACCAGCAAGTAATTCCTGCCGCGGCCGGCCTGCGGCTGGCCCTCTTTTCCCCTCAGCCATGATCAGCGCTCATGGCTACTATGACAACATTTCGTTTGTCGCCGCCGGTCCCTTTAGATTGAATGGTTATGCAAATATAATGAGAAAGGATTAACCATGCGCCTCACTTCTCCGGTGACCACCCGCTCCAAACTACCCGATGTCGGCACGACCATTTTTAGCGTCATCGGCCAGCTCTCCGCGCAGCATAATGCGATCAACCTTTCTCAGGGCGCGCCCAATTTTGCCTGTGATACCCGGTTGGTTGAGGGGGTGACGCGGGCGATGGCCGAAGGGCATAACCAGTATGCGCCGATGACCGGGCTGCGCGTGCTGAAAGAGCGTATCGCCGAGAAAATCGCCGCGCTCTACGGCACCCGCTACGACGTTGACGACGAAGTGCTGATTACCGCCAGCGCCAGCCAGGGGCTCTACTCGGCCATCGGTGGGCTGGTGCATCCCGGCGATGAGGTTATCTATTTCGAACCGGCGTTCGACAGCTACGGGCCGATCGTGCGCCTGCAGGGCGCCACGCCGGTGGCGATCAAGCTGACGGTGCCCGATTTCGCCATCAACTGGGACGAAGTCGCCGCCGCCATCACGCCGCGGACGCGGATGATCGTTATCAATACGCCGCACAACCCCAGCGGCCAGGTGCTCTCCGCCGACGATTTAGCCCGCCTGGCGGCGCTGACCCGCAATACCGATATCGTTATTTTGTCGGACGAGGTGTATGAGCACGTGGTCTTCGACGGGGCGCAGCACCACGGGATGGCCACCCATCCGCAGCTGGCAGAGCGCAGCGTGATCGTCTCTTCCTTCGGTAAAACCTACCACGTGACCGGCTGGCGGGTAGGCTACTGCGTTGCGCCGGCGGCGCTGATGGAGGAAATCTGCAAGGTGCATCAGTTTCTGATGTTTTCGGCCGATACGCCAATGCAGTACGCGTTTGCTGAGCAGATGACCGACCCGCAATCCTGGCTGGGACTGGCGCCGTTTTATCAGCAAAAGCGCGATCTGCTGCGCCAGCAGCTGGCGGATTCGCCGTTCCGCCTGTTGCCGAGCGCCGGCTCCTTCTTCATGCTGGCGGACTACAGCCATTTCAGCGACGAAAGCGACAGCGAAATGGTGAAGAGGCTGATCGTCGACTACGGCGTCGCCACTATTCCACTGTCGGCGTTTTACGCGGATGGTACTGATAACAAACTGATACGTCTCTCTTTTGCTAAAGATGAAGCCACGTTACGGGCCGGCGCGCAGGCGCTGTGTCACGTTAAGCCGCGTTGAGGAGCCACACGATGAAAATAAAAGCCTTTACCCTCGCTTTGGGGATGATTTGCACCTTCTCTTCGCTCGCCGCCAGCGAATTACGCTACGGCGTGGAAGCGGAATACCCGCCGTTCGAAAGCCGTAATTCGGCCGGGGAGCTGGAAGGCTTCGATATCGATCTGGGGATGGCGATTTGCCAGGCCGCTCAGCTCAAGTGCAGCTGGGTGGAGACCTCGTTTGATGCGCTGATCCCGGGGCTGGTGGCGAAGAAATTCGACGCCATTAACTCGGCGATGAACATTACCGAGCAGCGGCGCAAGAGCATCGACTTTACCCAGCCTATCTACCGCATTCCGTCACAGCTGGTCGGTAAAGCCGACAGCGGTATGCAGGCGACTCCGGAAGGGCTGAAGGGGAAAACCATCGGCGTGCTGCAGGGCTCGATTCAGGAGACCTACGCCAAAGAGCACTGGGAGAAGCACGGCGTCAGCGTGGTCTCCTATAAAGATCAGAATATGGCGTGGGCCGATCTGCTCAACGGGCGCATCGACGCTTCGCTGGTGATGTCCGCCGCCGGGCAGGCCGGTTTCCTCAGCAAGCCGCAGGGCAAAGGTTTTGGCTTTATCGGCAAGCCGGTGGCTGACGATACCATCCTCGGCAGCGGGATTGGCTACGGTCTGCGCAAGGGCGATGAAGCGACGAAAAAACAGCTTGATGCGGCGATTGATAAAGTGCGCGCCGACGGCACCATCACCCGGCTGGCGGCGAAATACTTCCCGGGCATCGACGTGAGCGTCAAATAATGCCTCATTCTCCGCCGGTTTCTCCGGCGGGGAATTAGGTCTGGTCCGGTGGACATATTTTTTTCACGCTTTTTCTGTCGCCAACAATTGGATTATTAATCGTTTTTGTCTAGAGTGAGCGAAATTCACGACGCATCTGTTTGTCGCGTTGCCTCCCAATTGGCACAACAGAAGGACGCTTTCTCAGGCATGAACCGCAGACGTTTTCTTAAATCTTCCATGGCAGTTGCCGCCGTATGCGGAACGTCAGGAGTCGCCTCTCTTTTCTCAAAAGCCGCGCTTGCTGAAGAATCAGGCATTGCCGATGGGCTGACGCGCCGCTTTGACTTCTCCGTGTTACAAGGGATGGCCCACGATCTCTCCCGTCAGCCCTGGGGCGGCGCTCCGCGCGACCTGCCGCCGACGCTGGCGAATCTGACCCCGCAGGCCTATAACAGCATTCAGTACGATGCCGGGCACTCGCTGTGGAACAATATCGAAGATCGCAAGCTGGATATCCAGTTCTTCCACGTCGGCATGGGCTTTCGTCGCCGGGTGCGTATGTTCTCGCTGGATACGCAGAGCCAGCAGGCGCGTGAAATTCACTTCCGCCCGGAGCTGTTTAACTACAACGATGCCGGCGTAGACACCAAACAGCTGGTCGGGCAGACCGACCTCGGCTTCGCCGGGTTCCGCGCCTTCAAAGCGCCGGAGCTGGCGCGTCGCGATATCGTGGCGTTCCTCGGCGCGAGCTACTTCCGCGCGGTGGACAGCACTTACCAGTACGGGCTCTCCGCCCGCGGCCTGGCGGTGGATACCTTTACCGACACGCCGGAAGAGTTCCCGGACTTTACCTCGTTCTGGTTTGAAACCGTCAAGCCGGGCGCCACCATCTTTACCGTCTACGCGCTGCTCGACAGCCCGAGCGTGACCGGCGCCTACAAGTTTGTCATCAACTGCCAGGAGACGCAGGTGATCATGGATGTGGAAAATCACATCTACGCCCGCAAGGACATCAAGCAGCTCGGCATCGCGCCGATGACCAGCATGTTCAGCTGCGGCAACAACGAGCGCCGGACCTGCGATACCATCCACCCGCAAATTCACGACTCCGATCGTCTCGCCATGTGGCGCGGCAACGGCGAGTGGGTGTGTCGTCCGCTGAATAACCCGCAGAAGCTGCAGTTCAACGCCTTCCAGGACAAAAACCCGCGCGGTTTTGGCCTGCTGCAGCTCGACCGCGATTTCTCGCACTATCAGGACATTATGGGCTGGTACAACAAGCGCCCAAGCCTGTGGGTCGAGCCGCGTAACCAGTGGGGCAAGGGCGCGGTCAGCCTGATGGAGATCCCGACCACCGGCGAGACGCTGGATAATATCGTCTGCTTCTGGCAGCCGGAAAAAGCGATCAAGGCGGGGGATGAGCTGGACTTCAGCTACCGCCTCTACTGGAGCGCGCAGCCGCCGGTCCGTTCACCGCTGGCCCGCGTGCTGGCAACCCGCACCGGTATGGGCGGCTTCCCGGAAGGCTGGGCGCCTGGCGAGCACTATCCGGACAAGTGGGCCCGCCGCTTTGCGATTGATTTTGTCGGCGGCGACCTGAAGGCCGCGGCGCCGAGAGGCATCGAGCCGGTGATCACCCTCTCCAGCGGTGAGGCGAAGCAGGTAGAGATCCTCTACGTTGAACCCTTTGACGGCTACCGGATCCTCTTTGACTGGTACCCGACTAACGACTCCACCGACCCGGTAGAGATGCGCATGTTCCTGCGCTGTCAGGGCGATGCGATCAGCGAAACCTGGCTGTATCAGTATTTCCCACCGGCCGCAGACGAGCGTCGCTACGTCGATGACCGGGTGATGAAGTAACCGCCCGGCAGGCCGACCTGGACGAATGCGCCCGGGTCGGCCTGCGCGTAGTGAGAGAGTGCTATGACCACAGAAAATACCCCCGCAGCGGAAGAGATCGTCGTTAACGACGGGCTGGTGCTGCGCGCCGTTGATGAACGCTACGTCACCGTCCTGCACCGGCTGGTGGAAAAAAACCAGCGCTGGCTGCAGAACTCCCTGAGCTGGCCGGCGGCGGTGAGCGGTGAAGATGAAACCCGACGCCACGTGCAGGGCAACGTCATGCTCCATCAGCGCGGCTACGCCAAAATGTTCCTGCTGTTCCTGCAGGATGAAATGGTTGGCGTCCTGTCGTTTAACCAGATTGAACCGATCAACAAAACGGCCTATATCGGCTACTGGATTGACGAAAGCCACCAGGGCCAGGGGCTGCTCTCGCAGGCGCTGCAGGCCTTTATCGACCACTACGCGCGCAGCGGTATCGTTCGCCGCTTTGTGATTAAGTGCCGGGTTGCCAACCACAAAAGTAACCAGGTGGCGCTGCGCAATGGCTTTACCCTCGAAGGCTGCCTGCAGCAGGCGGAGTATCTCAACGGCGCCTATGACGACCAGAATATCTACGGGCGGATTATCGACTATCGCGTCGGCGAGGAGTGATTCACGGTGACAGAAAGCCGGCCAGCGGCGTGCGGGTAATATGGCCCGCGCCGTTGATAAGCTTGCGGCCGCGCAGGTGAATGGCCTCCCCGTTAAGGGCTTCAATCAGCGCGTCATCGGTAATTTCCACCTGATGTTCGATCACCACGTCGCCGCTGATGCGGGCGTGGCCCTGAATTAACACCTCGTCATCCAGCAGGATGGGGCCGCCGCAGAGCCGGGCGTGACCGCCGACCATCACCCGATGTTTAAGCAGACAGTTGCCCTCCACCACGGCATTTTCCGCGACCTGAGAGCTGTAGCGCAGGGTCGGGATGGCATCCTCTTCGCGCCCGGCGATCAGCCGCGCGTGGTCATATACCCGCGCATTATCGCAAACCCAGACGTCGTTAATCTCGTTGCCCTCCAGCCGGGCGTGGTCAAAAATCTCCGCCCGATGCTCAACGAAGGCCCGCTCGACAAAGGCGTCGCCGTAAATTTGCGCCTGATGGACGATCCGCGAGGCGCTGACCGTAGCCCGCTGGTAAATTTGCAGGATTTTGTCGCCGTCGTCGGTAAGACCCTGGGCGGCGATAACCAGGCAGCGAGGGAGGATCTGCGCCTCGTCGGCCAGCCGACAGCGGCCGCGCACCTGCGAATCGATAACGGTGACGTTGTCACTAATATGGGCGTGGTGGCTGACGTCGGCGCGCTCCAGCCGGGCGTTGCCGCCGATAATCGCGTAATGGCTGACGGTGCAGGTGCCGCTGAGCCGCGCGTTGCCTTCAACCCGCGCCCCGGCGAAAACGGCGCTGTTGGCATCGTCAATCCAGCACTCACCCTCCTGGCTCAGGGCGGCCTCGTCGTCCAGCCAGCCGCCTTCGCTGCCCGCTTTGACGTCGGCGAAATCACGTAAGGCCACAATTTGCCGCAGATTTACGCTATGTTTAACCCCGTCCTCGTGATAGTGAAACTGGCGAACCTGCGCGCCCAGGCAATATTTGTTCATCTGCGGCTCCCTTTACTTTTGGTTAACATAAACATAGCAAAAATCTCCGTAGCGCGTTTTTGAAGGTTCTTTTAAAATGCACCTTAAAGATAAATTGAAAAATTAAATAAAATGAATAAACAACAGTCGGGGCAACGGGTGCTGAATCTACCCGCGGGCTATTTTGGCATGGTGCTGGGCATTATCGGTATGGGCTTTGCCTGGCGCTATGCCAGCACCATTTGGCCGGTAAGCCGCCGCGTTGGCGATGGCCTGGTGGTGCTGGCGGCCACGATATGGGCGCTGCTGGCCATCGCGTTTATCACCCGCGCGATCCGCTTTCCGTGGAGCGTTCGCCAGGAGATGCGCCACCCGGTTGCCGGCAGCTTCGTCAGCCTGTTTCCGGCAACCACCATGCTGGTCTCCATCGGCTTCGTGCCGTGGTGTCGTCCGCTCTCGCTGGGCCTGTTTATCATCGGCGTGGCGCTGCAGCTCGCCTATTCGGCCTGGCAAAGCGCCGGGCTGTGGCGCGGCAATCACCCCAGCGACGCGACGACGCCGGGTCTCTATCTGCCGACGGTCGCCAATAACTTCATCAGTGCCATGGCCTGCGGCGCGCTGGGCTTTAACGATGCCGGACTGGTGTTCCTTGGCGCCGGGATTTTCTCCTGGCTGAGCCTGGAGCCGGTTATTCTGCAGCGGCTGCGCAGCGACGGCGAGCTGCCTGCCGCGCTGCGCACCTCGCTGGGCATTCAGCTGGCGCCCGCGCTGGTGGCCTGCAGCGCCTGGCTGAGCGTCAACGGCGGGGAGGCGGACACCTTCGCTAAGCTGCTGTTCGGCTACGGCCTGCTGCAGCTGCTGTTTATGCTGCGGCTGATGCCGTGGTATCTGCAGCAGCCGTTCAACGCCTCATTCTGGAGCTTCTCGTTCGGCATCTCGGCGCTGGCGACGACCGGGCTGCATCTTGGCCATAGCCAGCCGAACGGTTTTTTCCACTTTTTGGCGATCCCGCTGTTCGTCTTTACCAATCTGATTATCGGGCTGCTGTTGATTCGCACTTTCCTGCTGCTGGTGCGCGGTAAGCTGCTGATCCGCGTCGAGCGCGCCACTCTGTTAAAAAATAAGGATTAAGCATGACTATCCGTGACGAAAACTACTTTACTGAAAAATATGGTATGACCCGCACCCACTCCGAAGTGGTCCACGCCGCGACGCTGATGCAGCCGGGCAAAACCCTCGATCTCGGCTGCGGAAACGGGCGCAACAGCCTCTATCTGGCGGCCAACGGCTATGACGTTACCGCCTGGGATAAAAATCCGGCGAGCATCGATAATCTGGAGTCGATTCGCGCGCAGGAGGGGATTGCTAACCTGCAGTCGGCAATCAAGGACCTCAATACGCTGAGCTTTGACGGGGAGTACGATTTTATTCTCTCCACCGTGGTGATGATGTTTCTCGAAGCGAAAACCATCCCCGGCCTTATCGCCAACATGCAGCGCTGCACTAAACCGGGCGGCTATAACCTGATCGTGGCGGCGATGGATACCGAAGACTATCCGTGCACCGTTGGCTTCCCGTTTGCCTTTAAGCCGGAAGAGCTGCGTAGCTACTACGCCGGCTGGACGTTCCTCAAGTACAACGAAGAGGTCGGTGAGCTGCACCGCACCGACGCCAACGGTCATCGTATCAAGCTGCGCTTCGCCACCATGCTGGCGCGTAAGGCGGACTAGCGCGCCGCCAGCAGGCAGAGCGCGAACGCGGTGTGGTAAGAGGCCTCAAAGGCGCGCAGCGGCAGAAACTCGAACTTTGAGTGGAAGTTATGCGCGCCGGTAAAGAAGTTTGGCGTCAGCAGGCCTTTTGCCGATAGCGCCGCGCCGTCGGTGCCGCCGCGCATTGGCGTCGGTTTGGGCGTAATCCCAAGGCTCTCCATCGCGGTAAACAGCAGGTCGATGGCCCGGCGGTCCTCGCCGATCGCGTTGCTGATATTGCTGTAGGTATCGCTCACCTGATAGTCAACTTTTGCCGTTGGGTAGCGCGCGGCGATTTTAGCCGCCACCTCGCCAATCTGCTGCTTGCGGCGGTTAAAGCCGTCGAGGTCGAAATCGCGAATGCTGGCCTGCAGCAGGGTGCTGCTCTGGTCCCCCTGAATGCCGTTAAACCACACGTAGCCTTCGCGTCCGGCGGTGTGTTCGGGGGTCTGCTGGCGATCGAAGTGGCTGATGTACTCGGTGGCCATCAGCAGGGGGTTGACCAGCACGCCCTTCGCCGACATCGGATGCGCGGTGACGCCGGTAAAGCGGATTTCCGCCGCCGCGGCGTTGAAGTTCTCATAGACAATCTCCCCCAGCTCGCAGCAGTCGATGGTCCACGCGAAATCGACGGCGAAACGGCTCAGGTCGAGCGCCTTCGCGCCGCGCAGGCCGACTTCCTCATCCGGGACAAAGGCCACCACGATATCGCCGTGGCGATGCTCCGGGGTCAGGCTTTCCAGCACCGTCATCACCACCGTCACCGCCGACTTATTATCGGCCCCCAGTACGCTGGTGCCGTCGCTGAAAATAATCTCCTCTCCGGGATAGGCGAGGATCTCCGGGTGTTCGGCAACCCGTAGCCAGATCTCTTTTTGCGCATTCAGGCACAGGTCTTCACCATTAAAGCGCAGGATCTGCGGGTGGATGTCCGGCGATAGCCCGACGTCGACGGTATCGATATGGGTGATAAAGCCGATCCGCGGCGCCCCGGGAACGTTGCCTCTCTTCACCGCGGTGACGGTCGCATGCTCGTCAATTTCGATATCGTCCAGTCCCAGCTGACGCAGCTCCTGCGCCAGTTCGCGCGCCATCTCGTGCTGCCCTGGGGTGGTTGGCAGCGTGGTGGCGCGAGGGTCGCTTTGGCTGCTAATCGCGAGATAGCGGAAGAAGCGCTGGGTGAGCCGTTCGGCGAGTGGAGATGACATAGACGTTCCTTATTTATTATTTTTTCAGGTGTTTGCAATCAGGCTTTAGTGTTATGTATGGATAAGAAAACAACAAGCTATTCATTAGCTGACAAATTAAAAAGGAAACCTGATGCAACGCAAACTCACAACGCTTGCCCTGGCATTCGCCGCTCTGACGGTCAGTTCCACCGTTGCGGGCAAAACGCTGGTTTACTGCTCCGAAGGATCGCCGGAGAACTTCAATCCTCAACTCTACACCTCCGGTACCAGCGTCGATGCCAGCGCGGTTCCGGTCTATAACCGGCTGGTGGACTTTAAGGTTGGCACCACCGAGCTGCAGCCGAGCCTCGCCGAAAGCTGGGAGGTCAGCGAGGATGGTAAAACCTACACCTTCCATTTGCGCAAGGGCGTGAAGTTTCAAAGCAACAAGTACTTTACCCCCACGCGGGATTTTAATGCCGATGACGTTATCTTCTCCTTTATGCGGCAAAAGGATCCGCAGCATCCTTACCACAACGTCTCCAACGGCAACTATTCCAATTTCGAAAGCCTCGAATTTGGTCAGCTGATCACCGCAATTGATAAGCCTGATGAATATACGGTGCGCTTTACCTTAGCCCATCCGGAAGCGCCGTTTGTCGCCGATCTCGGCTGGTATTTCGCCTCGATTCTGTCGGCGGAGTACGCGGATGCGATGCTTAAAGCGGGAACCCCTGAGCGCGTCGACAACGATCCGATCGGCACCGGGCCGTTTAAGCTCGCCCAGTACCAAAAAGATTCGCGCATTCTTTATACTGCCTTCCCGGAATATTGGCAGGGCAAGGCGAAGCTTGACCGCCTGATATTTAGCATCACCCCGGACGCGTCGGTGCGTTATGCCAAACTGGAAAAGAACGAGTGCCAGGTTATGCCGTTCCCTAACCCGGCGGATTTGCCGAGAATGAAGGAAAATAACAATATTAATTTGCTCAGTAAGGCGGGTCTGAATACCGGATTTCTGGCGTTCAATACCCAAAAGCCGCCGCTGAATAATGTCAAAGTGCGCCAGGCGCTGGCGCTGGCGATTAATAAACCGGCAATCATCGAAGCCGTATTCCACGGCACCGGGACGGCGGCGAAAAATCTGCTGCCGCCGGGGGTCTGGAGCGCGGACGCCGAGCTGAAAGATTATGACTATGACCCGCAGAAGGCGAAGGCGCTGCTGCAGGAAGCGGGGATGGCCAACGGCATGACCATCGACCTGTGGGCGATGCCGGTCCAGCGCCCGTATAACCCCAACGCTAAGCGCATGGCGGAGATGATTCAGGCGGACTGGGCGAAAATTGGCGTACAGACCAAAATCACGACCTACGAGTGGGGTGAATACCTCAAGCGCGTCAAAGACGGCGAGCATCAGGCGGCCCTGATGGGCTGGACGACCGCAACCGGCGATCCGGATAACTTCTTCGGCCCGCTGTTTACCTGCCAGTCGGCCAACGGCGGCTCCAACTCGGCGAAGTGGTGCTATCCGCCGTTCGATAAGCTGATTAGCGAGGCGAAAGCGATAAGCGATCGTCCGCAGCGCGAGGCGCTCTACATACAGGCCCAGCAGATGATGCACGATCAAATGCCGGCGGTCATGATTGCCCACTCGACTATTTTTGAACCGGTGCGTAAAGATGTCTCCGGCTACGAGATTGACCCGTTTGGCAAGCATATTTTTTATCAGGTTGATATAAAATAAAGCGCTTATCTCAATCCGCCCACCGTGGCGGATTTATTTTTCTCAGCCTCTGGCATTTCACCCTTTTTGTCACAACACTTATTCTGCTATTTTGCTATAAACCTTGCCGACAACTGCATTTACAGGGATTCATCATGCGTACTCATTTTATATTTAAAGCTGCCGCTCTTGCTGGTCTGTTAGCCTTAACCGGCTGTGCGGCTAAAATTGCCCAACCCGATCGGTATTCAGGGTTTTTAAAAGATTATTCCAAATTAAAAGAGACCACCTCGGCGTCCGGTAAACCGGAACTGCGCTGGATCTCCCCGGATTACAATCCGAAAAACTACGATAACGTGGTCTACAACCCAATCACCTATTACCCGATCCCGAAACCCTCCACCCAGGTTGGGGCCAAAGCGCTGAGCGATATCCTTAACTACACCAATAAGCAGATGAAGCAGGCGATTGCCGAGCGTAAACCGCTGGCGACCACTGCAGGCCCGCGCAGCCTGATCTTCCGCGGCGCGATCACCGGCGTGGACTCCAGCAAAGAGGGTCTGCAGTTCTATGAAGTGGTGCCGGTGGCGATGGTGGTTGCGGGGACCGAAATGGCAACCGGGCACCGTACGATGGATACCAGCCTCTACTTTGAAGGGGAGCTGATTGATGCTGCCACCAACAAGCCGGTGATCAAAGTGGTGCGTAAAGGTGAGGGGAAAAACCTGGCCAACGAAAATACGCCGATGACCATTGATACCCTGAAGCAGGTTATCGACGACATGGCTATCGACGCGGTGAAATTCGACTCGACGCAGAGATAAGCCCGCCGCGCCGTCCGCCGACGGCGCGAACCATCGTCTTCCCGGCGGTATCGCGCCGCCGGGAAGCGCGGATAGCGACCGCCGTTTACGCCAGCCTGCGGCGCAGGAAAAACTGCTCCGGCCGGGCGAACATCACCAGATTACCCACCAGAATCAACGCCAGTCCGGCGATGGCATTGCCGTGCCAGACGTAGCCTTCATAAAAGGTCGAGATGGTCAGCGCAACCAGCGGGAACAGCAGGGTGCTATAGGCCGCCTTGCTGGCGCCGATTCGCCCGACCAGCGTGAAGTAGGCGCCGAAGGCGATAACGGAACCGAAGAGGGCCAGATAGAGCAGCGCGCCCATGTAGCTCAGCGTCCACTGGGGCGAAAAATCATCGCCGCGTATCAGGGCGATGGCACCCATCACCAGAGTTCCGTAGAGCATCGCCCAGCTGTTGGTGGTCAGCGTTTCCAGACCCCGGCGCTGGTGGCGGATACTGAGCATATTCCCCAGCGAAAAGCCGTAGGTTCCCAGCGCGCTAAGGCCAATGCCCCACAGCAGCGAGGCGTTCAGGCCGTTTTGCAGCAGATCGTCCCAGAACAGCGTCACGATCCCGGCGAGGCCCAGCGCGGCGGCGAGCCAGAAACGACCCGGCGGCTGCTGGCGGAAGAAAATAAAGCCGTTGATGGCGTTAAACAGCACCGCCATAGAAAAAATCACCGATTCCAGCCCGGTGTTGATATGCGCCGCTGCGGTGTAAAAGCACCAGAAATTAAAGCAGAACACGCAGCAGCCCTGCAGGACGCAGAACAGATGATCGCGCCACGCCAGCGGGCGCAGGCGGCGGGTAACCAGCAGGATCGCCAGCATGGTGAGGCTGGCAACGGCGAAGCGCCAAAAAATCGATACCGGCGCGGCGACCGGCCCCTGCTGTAGAAAGATGGCAATCCACGTGGTGCCCCAGATAACGACGACCAGCCCATAGAGTAATGCGTTCAAAATATCTCTCCCGTAAGAACACTCCCGGGCAGTGTGGCCGCTTTTGGCCCGCGCCGCTGTCACCATCTTGTTGCTGACTTGCAAATTCTTGCGCTTATTTTGCTTCAGGAGACCGCGAGGTCTGGTATCCGCCGTCGACTCTTCATAGACTACGGGTTTGCGGAATCTGATTTGTGAAGGCTATGGCTTACGGGACTTTCGAAACATTACGTCAACAAAAAGCCGTACTGCGGGAAACGGTTGAGCTGAACTCCGGCATTCAGCTGGCGGCGTGGTACAACAACCTCGATACGGTGACGGTACGTAGCGACCACCATACGCTGAGCCTGTACGTTGCCGACGGTTACGAAAGCTATCAGAAAACGCCGCAGGGCTGGAAAAACGGCGGCGGGCCGGATCGTTTCTGCCTGATGCCAAAGGGGGCGGAGAGTACCTGGGATATCCGCGGCGACCTCTCTTTTGTCCACCTTTACTGCACCGATGCGCATCTGCGACGCGTCGGGGAACAGGTCTGGGACCGCAGCCCGGCCTCGTTTAGCCTGCAGGAACAGACCTTTTCCCGGGATGATAAAATCACCGCGGTCTATCGTCAGTTTCTCCTCGACTACGACTGGCAGCAGCAGGCCAACCAGCTGACCCTGAGCTCCGCCAGCACGCTGCTGCTGACCCACCTTATCCAGCACTATTCGAACGTCCAGTGGCGCCTGCCAACGGTTACCGGCGGCCTGGCGCCGCACGTTCTGCGCACGCTTTTGGCGTGGATTGAAGAGAACCTTGACCAGCCGCTGACGCTGGCCGACCTGGCCCAGGAAACGGCGCTCAGCGAATATCACTTCGCGCGCATGTTCCGCCAGTCGATGAAAATGGCGCCGCATCAGTACGTCATGCAGCGGCGCATGCTCCGCGCGCAGGAGCTTATCTGCCACAGCGCTCGTTCGCTGACCGATATCGCCCTGGCCTGCGGCTTCAGCTCCGCCAGCCATTTCAGCAACCGCGTCAAAGGCGCCACCGGCCTGACGCCGTCGCAGCTACGCGCGGCGCAGCGCTGACAGCAGAGCGTAGCTCACCCCGCCCAGTAGCAGCCCCCAGAAGGCGGAACCAATGCCCGCCAGCGTCACCCCGCTGGCGGTGACCAGAAAGGCCACCACCGCCGCATCGCGTTCGCTCTCATGATTCAGCGCCTGAAACAGGCTCCCGCCGAGGGTGCCCAGCAGCGCCAGCCCGGCGAGCATCTGGATCCATGCAACCGGCAGGGCCGACATCAGTGCGGTAATCGAACCGCCAAAAATGCCCGCCAGAAGATAAAAACCGCCGGCCGCCGCCGCCGCAAGCCAGCGGCGCTGAGGGTCGGGATGGGCGTCAGGACTTTGACAGATCGCGGCGGTGATCGCGGCAATACAGATGGAGTAAACGCCAAACGGCGACAGCAGCAGCGCCAGGCCGCCGGTCGCCACGATAAGCGGCGACACCGGCACCGGATAGCCGGAGGCCTGCAGCGTGGCGAAGCCGGGGGCGTTTTGCGACGCCATGGTGACGAGGAAAAACGGCAGCCCGACGCTGAGCAGCAGAGAGGGGGTAAACTGCGGTGCGATAAAGGCCGGCGCAACGAAAGAGAGGCTGAGGTGTTCACCGCTCACCTCGCCGCTGGCCCAGGCGATGGCGGCCCCCACCAGCAGGGCGGCCACGACCGCGAAGCGCGGGAGCAGGGCCTTGCAGATAAGCCAGGCGCCGAGCATGCCGCCGCAGAGGAGCAGATTACCCTGCAGGCTGGAGAAGGCCTGCAGGCCAAAACGCAGCAATATCCCGGCCAGCATCGCCGCCGCCAGCGAGTGGGGCACGATCTTCATCAGGCGGGCAAACAGGCCGGTCACCCCGCAGATCACGATAAGGGCGTTGGCGAAAACAAACACCCCGACCGCCTGCTCCAGCGTTACGCCCTGCAGCCCGCTGACCAGCAGCGCCGCGCCGGGAGTGGACCACGCGGTGAGGATCGGCACCTTACGCCACAGGGTCAGCGCGAGGGTGCTGACCCCCATGCCCAAACCCAGCGCCGTCATCCAGCCGGCGATTTGTCCGGCATCCGCCCCCGCGGCGGCGGCGGCTTGCCAGATAATGGCCGCAGAGCTGGCGTAGCCAACCAGCACCGCGATAAAGCCGGCGAGCAGCGTCGGCAGCGGTAGGGAGAACGAGCGCATGGTAACCTCTTGTGCGTTATAACATCCGGTGAAATGTATCACTGTGCGTTATAGCGCACAAGTGCGGCGATCTGTTCCGCCTGCCGCTGCAGAAATGTGATCGCTATCGACTCCCGGCGGCGATAGCAGATTGCTCTATGTTGCCAGCAGCTAATTTCATCCGCTTCTCAGGATTGTGCGATATGTTTCCGGTAACCAATCAGCAGTTTGGCGTGGGCTCACGGGAGTACCGCCGGCGCTTTTCGCAATTAAACGCCCTGTAGAATCATATTAATACGCGTATAATTTCTGCTGAGAAAATCAGGAGGTGGAATGAATATTGCGCAACATCTTGCGGCAACCCTGAAAACGCTGCGCCAACAGCGCGGCTGGAGCCTGTCGCGTCTGGCGGAGGAGACCGGGGTGTCGAAGGCGATGCTCGGGCAGATTGAGCGCAACGAATCCAGCCCGACCGTGGCGACGCTGTGGAAAATTGCCACCGGGCTGAACGTGGCCTTCTCGACGTTTATCGTCGCCGATGACGACGACGCGCCGGCCGCCTTCGACCCGCAGCAGCAGGCGATGGTGGTGACGCCGGTTTTCCCGTGGGATCCGCAGCTGCGCTTTGACCATTTTTCTATCACCCTCGCTCCCGGCGCGCTCAGCGAGTCAACGCCGCATGAAAAAGGGGTGATCGAGCACGTGGTGGTAATAAGCGGAGCGCTGGAGCTGTGCCTTGAGGGGCAGTGGCAGACCCTGCAGGCGGGGGAAGGGCGGCGCTTTGCCGGCGACCTGGCGCATGCCTATCGCAACAGCGGCGCGCAGACGGCCCATTTTCATTCGCTCATTCACTACCCCAAAGAAAAAGCCGCCGGGGGTTAGCCGGCGGCCAATCAAGATGACTGATAAAAACAATCCACAACGTGACGAGGAAAATCCGGAATACGCGGTGACTTTACCCTGCGCCGTTTTCGCTGGGAAATAGCTTTTCCTTCAATGCTTTGCCAGAATCTGAAAATTCACCCCGCGGCGGCGGCGGAAATTGTTTTGGTCTCTGCCCACTTCTGACTACAATAGCCGCCATTTCGCCCCCTATAACGGATAACGACGATCGTATGCGCCTGCAAAACCATCATCTTGAACTTCTTAGCCCTGCCCGCGATGCCGGGATCGCCCGTGAAGCTATTTTACACGGTGCGGACGCGGTTTATATCGGCGGACCGGGCTTTGGCGCGCGCCACAATGCCAGCAACAGCCTCAGCGATATCGCCGAACTGGTGCCTTTCGCCCATCGCTACGGTGCGAAGATTTTTGTGACGCTGAATACCATCCTGCATGATGATGAGCTTGAGCCCGCGCAGCGCCTGATTACCGACCTGTATGAAACCGGCGTTGATGCGCTGATCGTGCAGGATATGGGGGTGATGCAGCTGGATATCCCGCCGATTGAGCTGCATGCTAGCACCCAGTGCGATATCCGTAGCGTTGAAAAAGCGAAGTTTCTTTCCGACGTCGGCTTCAGCCAGATAGTGCTGGCGCGCGAGCTGGATCTGCAGCAGATCAAGGCCATCTACGAACACACCGACGCGACGATTGAGTTCTTTATTCACGGCGCGCTGTGCGTCGCCTACTCCGGGCAGTGCAATATCTCCCACGCGCAGACCGGCCGCAGCGCCAACCGCGGCGACTGCTCTCAGGCGTGCCGCCTGCCGTATACCCTGAAAGATGACCAGGGCCGGGTCGTGGCCTATGAGAAACACCTCCTGTCGATGAAAGACAACGATCAGACCGCCAACCTGGCCCAGCTGATCGACGCCGGCGTGCGCTCCTTCAAGATTGAGGGCCGCTACAAAGACATGAGCTACGTGAAGAACATTACCGCCCACTATCGTCAGATGCTGGACGCAATCATTGAAGACCGGGGCGATCTTGCGCGCTCCTCTGCCGGACGTACCGAGCATTTCTTCGTGCCGTCCACGGATAAAACCTTCCATCGCGGCAGCACCGACTACTTCGTTAACGCGCGTAAAGGGGATATCGGCGCGTTCGATTCGCCGAAGTTTATCGGCCTGCCGGTGGGCGAAGTGCTGAAGGTGGGCAAGGACCATCTTGACGTTGAGGTGAGCGAAGCGCTGACCAACGGCGATGGTCTGAACGTGATGATCAAGCGCGAAATTGTCGGTTTTCGCGCCAATACGGTAGAGAAAACCGGTGAAAACCGCTACCGCGTATGGCCAAACGAAATGCCGGCAGATCTCTATAAGGCGCGCCCGCATCAGGCGCTGAACCGCAACCTCGACCACAACTGGCAGCAGGCGCTGCAAAAGACCTCCAGCGAGCGGCGGATTGCGGTAGATATCACCCTCAGCGGCTGGCAGGAACAGCTGGTGCTGACGATGACCTGCGAGGATGGCGTCAGCGTGACCCACACCCTCGACGGTGAGTTTGCCGAAGCGACCCAGGCCGATAAGGCGCTGGCCAACCTGCGCGACGGGGTGGCGAAATTAGGCCAGACCATCTATTTCGCCCGCAACGTTGAGATAGCGCTGCCCGGTGCGCTGTTTGTGCCCAACGGCCTGCTCAATCAGCTGCGTCGTGAAACGGTAGAGCGTCTCGATCGGGCGCGCCTGGACGCCGTGCCTCGCGGCCAGCGCAAGCCGGTGTCCGTGCCGCCGCCGGTCTATCCGGAAACCCATCTCTCGTTCCTGGCGAACGTCTATAACCACAAGGCGCGCGAGTTTTATCAGCGCTACGGCGTGAAGCTGATTGATGCCGCCTATGAAGCGCACGAAGAGAAAGGCGACGTGCCGGTGATGATCACCAAGCACTGCCTGCGCTTTGCCTTTAACCTGTGTCCGAAACAGGCTAAAGGTTCGATTAAGAGCTGGAAAGCTACGCCGATGCAGCTGATCCACGGCGACGAGGTGCTGACGCTGAAGTTTGACTGCCGTCCCTGCGAAATGCACGTGGTGGGCAAAATGAAGAACCATATTCTGAAAATGCCGCTTCCGGGGAGCATCGTTGCCTCCGTCAGCCCGGACGAGCTGCTGAAAACCTTGCCCAAACGCAAAGGCGCCTGATCGACGCCGGGATTAGCTGCGGGAATAGGTTTTAGCCCGGCGGGCGTTCTGCCAGCGGTGCTGTTCGCGCAGGTTCGACGCCGCATCGTCGTACTGGCTGCGTAATTCGTCGCAATCGGCCTCGTGCAGCAGCCGCTGTTCGAGGCTGGGGACCGGGAAGTAGTCGTGTCCCTGCTGACGGGCCAGCAGGTGGCCGGAAAAGAGCGCACACAGCAGCAGCAGCGTCGCAACGCATCTCCTGATCATATCCTGTTCCGTATGGGGGCGAGTGCAGCCACTATGCCTGCTGGTTGTTGAGCTTTTTTCTACGCCAGTCAAAGAAGGGAAAAGGCTCTGTCAGCGCCGGCTGACGGAAGATAAAAAAACCGGCAGATGCGCTGCCGGTTGATTGACGGTTAAGATAAAACGCTAGACTTTTAGCCCGGCAGCGGTCATTAACAGGCGAAAACCCATACTCACCGCCGCCAGCGCCAGCACGCTGCCGCCCCACAGCGCAACCATCCAGACTATCTGCTTAAGCCATAATCGATTCATCAATGATACCCCTCACCGTGTTGCACTTTGCCGCGGAATACGTAGTAACTCCAGAAGGTATAGCCGAGGATCACCGGAATAATCAGCGCCGCGCCTACCAGCATAAATCCCTGGCTCTGCGGCGGCGCGGCGGCCTGCCACAGGGTGATGGCCGGCGGAATAATATGCGGCCAGATACTGATCCCCAGCCCGCTAAAGCCGAGGAACACCAGCCCAAGCGTCAGCAGGAAAGGGCGCGCGTGATGGTCGTGGCTGCCTAACGCCCGCCACAGCCAGACGCTGAGTGCCAGCACCAGCAGCGGAACCGGCAGCAGGAAAAAGAGGTTCGGTAAGCTGAACCAGCGCGCGGCGATAGCGGGCTGCGCCAGCGGGGTCCACAGGCTGATAGCGGCCATCACCGCCAGCAGCGCCAGCAGCAGGGCCCGCGACGCGCCGCGCATTTTTTCCTGCAGCGGCTCCTCGCTTTTCATCACCAGCCAGCTGGCGCCCAGCAGCGCGTAGGCGATGGTCAGCCCCAGGCCGCAAAACAGGGTGAACGGCGTAAGCCAGTCGAGCATACCGCCGCTAAAGGCGCGGCCGCTGACCGGGAAGCCGTTAATGACCGCGCCGACCACCACGCCCTGGGCAAAGGTCGCCAGCAGGGAACCGCCAAGAAAAGCGAGGTCCCAGAAAGGCCGGTGCGACGGCGTGGCCTGGAAGCGAAATTCGAAGGCCACTCCGCGAAAGATCAGGCCAACCAGCATCAGCGTCAGCGGGATCGCCAGCGCGTCGATAATGACCGCGTAGGCCAGCGGAAAGGCGCCGAACAGCGCCGCGCCGCCGAGCACCAGCCAGGTCTCATTTCCGTCCCACACCGGGGCCACACTGTTCACCATCACGTTGCGATCCTCGGGGTCGCGGATGGTGCAGAATAAAATGCCAATCCCTAAATCGAAGCCATCCATGACGATATACATCAGGGTGGCGAAAACGATGATGGCAAACCAGATTACCGACAGGTCGATAGCCATTAATGGGACTCCTTATGCTCAATATTGCCGGTGGCGGCGGAAAGCGGACGCGCCGGGGTGCCGCTTACCGGCGGATTGACCTCCTGCGGGCCTTTGCGGATCAGGCGCAGCATATAGCTATAGCCGACGCCAAAGACCGAGCTGTAGACCACGAAAAACGTCAGCAGGCTGATGGTCATATGCAGGTCGCCGTGGGCGGAAACGGCGTCGGCGGTGCGCTGCACGCCATAGACAACCCACGGCTGGCGGCCCACCTCGGTGGTCACCCAGCCGGCGAGGATGGCAATCAGCCCCGATGGCCCCATCCAAAGCGCAAAGCGCAGGAAGGGCTTCGAGTGGTAGAGCCGCCGGCGGTAGCGCAGCCACAGCGCCAGCGCGCCGAGCAGGATCATCAGCATGCCGAGGCCGGCCATCAGGCGAAATGACCAGAATACAATGGTCGAATTGGGGCGGTCCTCTGGCGCAAACTCCTTCAGCGCCGGTACCTGTTTATCGAGGCTGTGGGTGAGGATCAGGCTACCGAGCGCCGGGATTTCGAGGCCGTAGCGGGTGCGCTCCTGCTGCATATCCGGCCAGCCGAATAGCAGCAGCGGCGTCGGTTCCCCCGGCCGGTTTTCCCAGTGTCCCTCAATGGCGGCAATTTTTGCCGGCTGATGCTCGAGCGTGTTCAGACCGTGCATATCGCCAATCATCGCCTGGATGGGGGCGACGATCAGCGTCATCCACAGGGCCATCGAAAACATCGCGCGAATGGCCGGAGTTTGATTGCCGCGCAGCAGATGCCATGCCGCCGAGGCGCCGACGAACAGCGCGCTGCTGAGGAAGGCCGCGACCGACATATGCAGCAGGCGGTAGGGGAATGAGGGGTTGAAGATCACCGCAAACCAGTCGACGGGCACCACCTGGCCGTTGACCACCTCAAAGCCCTGTGGCGTCTGCATCCAGCTGTTGGAGGCGAGGATCCAGAAGGTGGAGATTATGGTCCCGGTCGCCACCATGCAGGTGGCGAAGAAGTGCATGCCGGGGCTGACGCGGTTCCAGCCGAACAGCATCACGCCGAGGAACCCGGCTTCGAGGAAGAAGGCCGTCAGCACCTCATAGGTCAGCAGCGGCCCGGTAATACTGCCGGCGAACTCAGAAAAACCGCTCCAGTTGGTGCCGAACTGATAGGCCATCACCAGCCCGGAGACGACGCCCATGCCGAAGTTGACGGCGAAAATTTTCGACCAGAAGTGGTACAGCGATCGCCAGACGGGATTTTTGGTTTTTAACCACAGCCCTTCCAGCACCGCCAGATAGCTGGCAAGCCCGATGGTGATGGCGGGAAAGATAATATGAAACGACACGGTAAAGGCGAATTGAATTCGCGCCAGGTGGAATGCATCAAGACCAAACATGCAGTGCTCCGCAATAAAAATTGATTCAGCGCAATTTTAGGCGTCGCCTGCCTTTGGTTGCAGAGGCAGAAAGGCTCTTTTTTCCCATAACAGTCGGGTGACTGTTATGGATTTTTCTCAGCCGCCGCTGCCGAATGGTCTGCGGGAATAGCCGACGTTGGGATAAACGCTGCCCCGCTGCGGCGCAGTATCCACACGACGCAGCGGCGGGTTAAAAGATCGCCCGCAGGCTTAGTGCATAACAGTTTTTATAAACTGCCATTATTTATCAGCTGTTATACTATAGGCCACAACGTTCATCCGCGGGCTCACCTATGAAAAAGTACCAACAGCTGGCACAGCAGCTGACCGAACAGATTGCGCTCGGCGTCTGGCAGCCCGGCGACCGCTTGCCCTCGCTGCGCGAGCAGGTTGTCAGCAGCGGAATGAGTTTTATGACGGTCAGCCACGCCTATCAGCTGCTGGAGAGCCAGGGGCGGATTATCGCTCGTCCGCAGTCGGGCTACTACGTTGCGCCTAAGCCGGTTAAGTCGCGCCAGCCGGCGCCGCCGGCGCAGGTGACCCGGCACGAATCGGTGGACATTAATACCTACATTTTTGAAGTGCTGCAGGCCAGTCGCCAGGCCTCGATGCTGCCTTTTGCCTCCGCTTTTCCCGACCCGCGCCTGTTTCCGCTCCAGCAGCTAAACCGCTCCCTGGCGCAGGTCAGCAAAACCGCAACGGCGATGAGTGTGATTGAAAACCTGCCGCCGGGTAACGACGAGCTGCGCCACGCCATTGCCCGCCGCTACGCGCTGCAGGGAATGAACATTTCACCGGATGAGATAGTGATCACCGCCGGCGCGCTGGAGGCGCTCAACCTCAGCCTGCAGGCGGTCACGGAGCCGGGCGACTGGGTGGTTGTGGAAAATCCCTGCTTCTACGGCGCGCTGCAGGCGCTGGAAAGGCTGCGGCTGAAAGCGCTGTCGGTGGCGACGGACGTCAAAGAGGGGATCGATCTGGCGGCGCTGGAGCAGGCGCTGCAGAGCTATCCGGTGAAGGCCTGCTGGCTGATGACCAACGGCCAGAATCCGCTCGGCTTTACCCTCAGCGCGGAGAAAAAGGCGCGGCTGGTCGAGCTGCTGGCGCGCTACAACGTGGTGCTGATTGAAGATGACGTCTACAGCGAGCTCTATTTTGGTCGCGAGAAGCCGCTGCCTGCCAAATTCTGGGACCGCCAGGATATGACGCTTCACTGCAGCTCCTTTTCCAAATGCCTGGTGCCGGGCTTTCGCATCGGCTGGGTGGCCGCCGGCAAACACGCCCGGCGCATTCAGCAGCTGCAGCTGATGAGCACGCTGTCGACCAGCTCGCCAATGCAGATGGCGCTGGTGGACTATCTGTCGACCCGCCGCTACGACGCCCATCTGCGGCGCCTGCGCCGTCAGCTGGCCGAGCGCAAGCAGCAGGCCTGGCAAGCGCTGCTGCGCCATCTGCCCGCCGAAGTCAAAATCCACCATAGCGACAGCGGCTACTTTCTCTGGCTTGAGCTGCCGGCGGGCGCCGATGCCGGGGAGCTGAGCGCGCGCGCCCTGCGCGACAACATCAGCATTGCGCCGGGAAAAATGTTCTCCACCACCGCCAGCTGGACCTCATTCTTCCGCTTCAATACCGCCTGGGGCTGGGGGGAGAGAGAAGAGCAGGGGGTTAAACGCCTGGGCGAGCTTATTCGTGAGCTGCTGGCTGAGCCTTAGACTTATTTTTTCTACGACTTAACGCCTCGCGGAAAATAACTAAATATTATCATCCAACGATACCGGTCATTATTTTACCGGTATCGATCATAGGAAATTCGCATACCCATTCTCTGTCCCTAACTCCTTGTCTATAATCCATATTGTTGTCCAGCTTTTGCCGATTTTTACGGAATGCGCCCCTTGTCACAACCTGAATAAATTTCCCGTGAGGGGCATAGCGCGCCGTCTACTGTTATTAAGGGAGATATTTTTACGGCACGGCTGCCGCTAATTTTGTTGTGACAGGAGTAACACCCGATGAGCAAAAAAATTGCCCGTGGCAGCCTCTGTGTGCTGGGTATGGCCTTCCTGACCGCGCAGGCCGCCGAGCCGCCGACATCGTTGGATAAAGGCGAAGGCCGGCTGGATATCATTGCCTGGCCGGGATATATCGAACGCGGTCAGACGGATAAAAACTACGACTGGGTTACCCAGTTTGAAAAAGAGAGCGGATGCCAGGTCAACGTTAAAACCGCCGCCACCTCTGATGAGATGGTCAGCCTGATGGCGAAAGGGGGCTATGACCTGGTGACCGCCTCCGGCGACGCGTCGCTGCGCCTGATTATGGGCAAGCGCGTGCAGCCGATTAATCCGGCGCTGATCGCCAACTGGAAGACCCTCGACCCGCGGGTGGAGAAAGGCGCGTGGTTCAACGTGGGTGGTAAAGTCTACGGTACGCCCTACCAGTGGGGACCAAACCTGCTGATGTACAACACCAAAGTGTTCCCGACCCCGCCGGACAGCTGGAACGTGGTGTTTGTAAAACAAAATCTTAGCGACGGTAAAAGCAACGAGGGCCGGGTGCAGGCCTACGACGGCCCGATCTATATCGCCGACGCGGCGCTGTTCGTCAAGGCCACCCAGCCACAGCTCGGTATTACCGACCCCTATCAGCTTACCGAGGAGCAGTACCAGGCGGTGCTGAAGGTGCTGCGCGATCAGCGCGGGCTGATTCACCGCTACTGGCACGACACCACCGTGCAGATGAGCGACTTCAAAAACGAAGGCGTGGTCGCCTCCAGCGCGTGGCCGTATCAGGCCAACGGCCTCAAGGCTGAAGGCCAGCCTATCGCCACCGTCTTCCCGAAAGAGGGAGTGACCGGCTGGGCGGATACCACCATGCTGCACAGCGACGCTAAGCACCCGGTGTGCGCCTATAAATGGATGAACTGGTCGCTGACGCCGAAGGTTCAGGGCGACGTAGCGGCGTGGTTCGGTTCGCTGCCGGTGGTGCCGCAGGGCTGTAAAGCCAGCGCGCTGCTGGGAGAAAAAGGCTGCGAAACCAACGGCTATGATCAGTTCGCCAAAATCGCCTTCTGGAAGACCCCGATTGCGGAAGGCGGCAAGTTCGTCCCTTACAGCCGCTGGACTCAGGACTATATCGCGATTATGGGCGGCCGCTGAGCGGCCGGAGGCGTGAAATGACGTATGCGGTAGAGTTCCATAACGTCTCGCGGCTGTATGGCGACGTGCGCGCGGTGGATGGCGTAAGCATTGCCATCCGCGACGGCGAGTTTTTCTCGATGCTGGGGCCGTCCGGTTCCGGCAAAACCACCTGCCTGCGGCTGATTGCCGGTTTTGAACAGCTCTCCGGCGGGGAGATTGCCATTTTTGGCCAGCAGGCCAGCGAGCTGCCGCCGTGGCAGCGCGACGTCAATACCGTCTTCCAGGACTACGCGCTGTTTCCCCATATGTCGATCCTCGATAACGTCGCCTACGGGCTGATGGTGAAGGGGATTGGTAAAAAAGAGCGCCACCGCCGCGCGCAGGAGGCGCTGGAAAAAGTGGCCCTCGACTTTGTCCACGCGCGCAAACCCTCCCAGCTCTCCGGCGGCCAGCGCCAGCGGGTGGCGATTGCCCGCGCGCTGGTTAACGAGCCGCGGGTGCTGCTGCTGGATGAGCCGCTGGGGGCGCTGGATTTAAAACTGCGTGAGCAGATGCAGCTGGAGCTGAAAAAGCTGCAGCAGGCGCTGGGGATCACCTTTATTTTTGTCACCCACGACCAGGGCGAAGCGCTGTCGATGTCCGACCGGGTGGCGGTGTTTAATCACGGGCGCATCGAGCAGGTCGACGCGCCGCACGATCTCTACCTGCGGCCGAAAACGGCCTTCGTCGCCGGGTTCGTCGGCACGGCCAACGTCTTTGACGCCGAGCTTTCGGCCCGGCTATGCGGCATGGCGGGCAGCTGGTCGCTGCGTCCGGAACATATCCGGCTCAACGGCGGTGGCGAGGTTCAGGTCGAGGGCGTGGTGCAGGCGGTGCAGTATCAGGGCGCGGCAACGCGAATCGAGCTAAAGCTGGCGGAGGGCGGCAGGCTGCTGGTGAGCCAGGCCAATAGCGACGGTGCTGCTGCGCTGAGCGCGCCGCAGGCGGGGCAAAGGGTGCTGGCCTCCTGGTCGCGCGCGGCGATGGTCTCTCTGGATAACGGTGGCTGATATGACAACGCTCATCGCCAACGCGCCTTCCGGCCGCCTGTCAGGACTATTCTGGCGCCGGCCCTCGCTGGGGCTGTTTTTACTGCTGCTTGGCCCGCTGATGTGGTTTGGTATCGTCTATCTGGGATCGCTGCTAACGCTGCTGTGGCAAAGCTTCTACACCTTCGACGATTTCACCATGTCGGTCACTACCGACCTGACGCTGGCTAATCTCAAGGCGCTGTTTAACCCGGCCAACTACGACATTATTATCCGCACGCTGGTGATGGCGCTGGCGGTCACGCTGGCCAGCGCGGTTCTGGCGCTGCCGATGGCGTGGTATATGGCGCGCTACACCAGCGGCAAGATGAAGGCATTTTTCTATATCGCCGTCATGCTGCCGATGTGGGCCAGCTATATCGTTAAGGCCTACGCCTGGACGCTGCTGCTGGCAAAGGATGGCGTGGCGCAGTGGTTTCTTCGCCACCTTGGGCTGGAGGGCGCGCTGAATCTGCTGCTGACGATCCCGGCGGTGGGCGGCAATACGCTGTCGACTTCGGGGCTGGGCCGCTTCCTGGTCTTCGTCTATATCTGGCTGCCGTTTATGATCCTGCCGGTGCAGGCAGCGCTGGAGCGTATACCGGCGTCGCTGCTGCAGGCGTCGGCCGACCTCGGCGCCCGGCCGCGGCAAACCTTTCGCCACGTGGTGCTGCCGCTGGCCATTCCCGGTATTGCCGCCGGGTCGATTTTTACCTTCTCGCTGACGCTGGGCGATTTTATCGTGCCGCAGCTGGTGGGGCCGCCGGGCTTTTTTATCGGCAATATGGTCTATTCCCAGCAGGGGGCGATTGGCAATATGCCGATGGCGGCGGCGTTTACCCTCGTGCCGATTGTCCTGATTGCCCTCTATCTGGCGTTTGTTAAACGCCTGGGAGCGTTTGATGCACTCTGAACGCGCGCCGCTGCTCCTGAAAATAGCGACCTGGGGCGGGGTTATCTTCCTGCATTTTCCGCTGCTGATCATCGCCCTGTACGCCTTTAACACCGAAGACGCTGCCTTCAGCTTTCCGCCGCAGGGCCTGACGCTGCGCTGGTTTAGCGAAGCGGCCGGGCGGGGCGATATCATCGAATCAGTGACGTTGTCACTGAAGATTGCCGCGCTATCGACCGCTATTGCGCTGGTACTTGGCACGCTGGCTGCAGGAGCCCTGTGGCGCAGCGCTTTTTTTGGCAAGAACGCCGTGTCCCTGCTGCTGCTGTTACCCATCGCGCTACCGGGAATCATTACCGGCCTGGCGCTGCTGACGGCGTTTAAGGCGGTTAACCTCGAACCGGGTCTCTTTACCATCGTTGTCGGGCACGCCACCTTCTGCGTGGTGGTGGTCTTTAACAACGTGATCGCCCGCTTTCGCCGGACCTCCTGGAGCCTGGTGGAGGCGTCGATGGATTTAGGCGCTACGGGCTGGCAGACCTTCCGCTACGTGGTGTTGCCCAACCTGGGGTCGGCGCTGCTGGCCGGAGGAATGCTGGCGTTTGCGCTGTCGTTTGATGAAATAATCGTCACCACCTTTACCGCCGGACACGAGCGCACGCTCCCGCTATGGCTGCTGAATCAGCTGGGACGCCCGCGCGATGTGCCGATAACCAACGTTGTCGCGCTGCTGGTGATGCTGGTGACGACCATTCCGATTTTAGGAGCCTGGTGGCTCACCCGTGACGGCGACACAAGCGCTGAAAACGGCAAATAACTGACGTGTACAGGATCATACTATGCAACATAACCTTTTGATCAACGGCGAATTAGTGGCGGGTGAAGGCGAACTGGTGCCGGTATTCAATCCTGCTAATGGTGAAGCCCTGCTGGAGATTGCGGAGGCGACGGCGGCCCAGGTGGATGCGGCCGTTGAGGCGGCGGATCTGGCCTTTGTCAGCTGGAGTCAGACCACGCCGAAAACCCGCGCGGAGTGCCTGCTCAAGCTGGCGGACGTGATTACCGCCCATGCGGATACCCTCGCCAAACTGGAGTCATTGAACTGCGGCAAGCCGCTGCACTGCGTGATTAACGACGAGCTGCCCGCGGTGGCGGATGTGTTTCGCTTCTTCGCCGGTGCCGCGCGCTGCCTGCCCGGAATGGCCGCCGGTGAGTATCTTGAAGGGCATACCTCGATGATCCGCCGGGATCCGGTTGGGGTAGTGGCCTCCATCGCGCCGTGGAACTACCCCCTGATGATGGCGGCCTGGAAGCTGGCCCCGGCGCTGGCGGCGGGGAACTGCGTGGTGATTAAACCTTCAGAGATTACGCCGCTAACTGCGCTGAAGCTGGCCGAGCTGGCAAAAGACATCTTCCCGGCCGGCGTCCTCAACGTGCTGTTTGGCCGCGGCAAAACCGTTGGCGATCCGCTGACCGGCCATCATAAGGTGCGGATGGTCTCGCTGACCGGGTCGATAGCCACCGGCGCGCATATCATTGGCCATACGGCCTCCTCGATTAAGCGTACGCATATGGAGCTGGGCGGTAAGGCGCCGGTTATCGTCTTTGACGACGCGGATATTGACGCGGTGGTGGAGGGCGTGCGGACCTTCGGTTTCTATAACGCCGGCCAGGACTGTACCGCCGCCTGCCGCATCTACGCTCAGCAGGGCATTTATGACCAGCTGGTGGAGAAACTGGGGGCCGCCGTTGCCAGCCTGAAAATCGGCCCGCCGGAGGATGGCGCGACGGAGCTGGGGCCGGTCAGCTCGCAGGCGCACCTCGATCGGGTGAGCGCCGCCGTCGACGCCGCGCGCGCGCTGGCGCATATCAAAGTGGTGACCGGCGGCAGCAGAGCGCCGGGGAAAGGCTACTACTACCAGCCGACGCTGCTGGCCGGGGCGAAGCAGGAGGATGATATTGTCCAGCGCGAGGTGTTTGGCCCAGTGGTCAGCGTCACCGCGTTCAGCGATGAGGTGCAGGCGCTGACGTGGGCCAACGATTCGCAGTATGGTCTGGCCTCGTCGGTGTGGACCCGGGATGTCGGCAGAGCCCATCGCCTCAGCGCGCGCCTGCAGTACGGCTGTACCTGGGTGAATACCCACTTTATGCTGGTGAGCGAAATGCCGCACGGTGGGCAAAAGCTGTCGGGCTACGGGAAGGATATGTCGATGTATGGCCTGGAGGACTACACCGTCGTGCGCCACGTGATGATCAAGCACTGATGAGCAGCACGCCGCCGACGGGGCCCGTTCAGGCCCGTCGGCGGCGACAAACCGCAGGCGCGGGGGCGCAATAATCACCCTGCAATCATGTTAGCGTGCTAATAGTCATCAATGGCAGGAATTGCTAAGACAAATGGCGCAGTGATATGAGATTATTCTTACGCCCCTTCAAGAGCTAAGCCATGATGAGTGCCGGAGATAAGCGCCGGATGGGGCTCGCAAATATCCTCGCCTCTGCATTAACAGTGCAGGGGCTTTTTTTGCGCCTTCGTCCCAACCGGCCTCGCTGGCCGCCATGCGCCTATTCTCCAGGGGACTCACCCCAGCGAGGCTGAGGTGTGCATCGTTCAAAACGCGCCCGCTATTTTGCCCTGGCGGACGGTTCTGGATGCGCCCGGGTTCTCGCCGTTTTCCCGATGCGCGTAACCCTGGGCCACTTTGCAATACTCAGCAGGCGGCAGCGCTAGCGCGGGAAATATAAAAACGGGCAGCGGGAGCAGGGAAGGGGCGGTCTACACCATCAATGTCTGAAAGAGGGTGCAGCGGCGCAACGCTCTCACGCAGCTAAGCGCGCGAGCTAATACGCACAAAAGGGCAGGGTAAATAAAGTGTTCGCTATTGCCGATACTATTCAGGCAGGTAAATCCATGTGCCTAGCGTTTATTCTTCTTACTCGGCAGGCTTGACTGACGGCGTTCGCGCACGTAAGAAATAAGATTGTAGACTGCGATAACCAGCAATATTAACGCCACTATAAGCACGGCAATCCCGGACATATACCACCTCAAATTTAAAATGAGCAACTGGAAAATTATTCATAACCAATGATTATGAATGTAAATTCATCCTTGAGATAACGCAAATAGTATTTGTTCCGTTTCAAATGAAGCGCCGGCAGGTCAGGACGCCAGGGATCGGCTTAAGGCCGCACCAACCTTGAGGTTGTCGGCATAGTTGTCGCTCCGCCAGCAAAACGAGATTTAAGAAGTATCGCATTTTCCGCTAATAGAACGCTTCGTCATACATTATTGTTAGTTGTCTTTAGACGTGAGTTTATGCTGATTTTTTAAGCATAATCTGATACTTCCTGACGGCAAAGGGCGGATCTCTGGTTGAGGAGGATCGTTTTTCTGAAAAAGTGCGGTTAATTTATTTCCCTGGCATCCTAACTTTCTATATCCATTTATTTTGTAATGCTATTTGCCAGCCCATGCGCCGCCCCGGGCTCTTTTTTTAAGCGTATCAGCAGTATTGGCGAAATGTATTTCAGATTTATTTCTTAGCAACGACTTTATTAATTAAAGTTAATGTTTAATTAATGTTAATGGTTAGATCAAGTTTGTATCTATTAAATGTTTGCGGCCGTTTGGCGTTTGACTTTAACGGGGAGGCCATGCGAAAATTTGTCATAATTTGTTACTTTGAAGTTGATTTTGTTTTGAAAAACATAGCATTTTTTGTGCTGGTGGCCTGCGCCAGCGCCATTCTCTATGGCAACTTGCCCGCTCAGCGTGTTTTAGATTGCGAACAGCAGGGGGCAAGTGAAGCCGTCTGTCTCGCCGCCGAATGGGATAGCGAAAAGATCAATCCGCTGCCGGCGTATAACCCTGAGAACCTCAAGGCTATCGCCGTGCTGCAGGCTACTTCACAGGCGGAAGCCGCCCATACGGTCGCTATCAAATCGTAAAAAAGCAGCCCATTAAGGCTGCTTTTTTAGGTTTCTTTGCTGAGAAATAAATCAGTAAAACCAACCAAAACGAACGGATAACAGGCTAATAAGCGCAAATGCTGCGCCGACATTAATCAGAATTACGGTTTTGCTGGAAACATCCATAACGCCACCTTTATGAGTAAGCCCTTACAGGTATAGTACGAGGTCACAGGATGTGCTATCAGACAAGGATGAATCGGGCGTTTTCTGTCGGCTACGCGCAGCATTTTTACATTGTCATGCATTAATCTCTGGTCCGCTTTCCGCAGTTGAAAGAGGCGCGTCGTAAAGGCGTTTTCAGGGAAGGACTAAGAATGACCCTATATCAAAAGATGCTGATTTTTTATGCGGTGATGGGATTTATCTGCGCCGTTATCAGCTGGTTTTTAACCAACGAGAGCCGTCTGATTCGCCTGCTGGCCGCGCTGCTGATCGGTGCAACCTGGCCGTTTAGCTTCCCGACCGCGCTCCTCGTTTCGCTATTCTGATGCAGAAAGCGTTGGCATTCGTCAAGCAATACTGTATAAAAGCACAGTATTTATTGGCGGGAGCTTATCTATGAACGGTTTCTTCTCCTCTCTGGCCGGCGCCACCGTGCGCTGGCTCGATCTGCCCGGCGATGGCGAGCCGATCGTTTTTATCCACGGTCTGGGGTGCGCCTCCTCGTACGATTATCCTCGAGTGGCTGCCGATCCCGCGCTGAGCGGGCGACGGGTGGTGCTTATCGATCTGCCGGGCTACGGCTACAGCGATAAACCCGCTGAGTTTGGTTACAGCACCACGGAGCAGGCGCAGGTGGTGGTAGAACTCCTTGACCACCTGCAGCTGTCGCGCTGCTATTTGTACGGCCATAGCATGGGCGGCAGTATTGCCATCGAGGCGGCTGAACGCTTAGGTGAACGCGTGCTCGCGCTGCTGGTGGCCGAGCCCAACCTGTACGCCGGCGGCGGGATATACAGCCGGGCGATTGCCGCGCAGAGCGAAGCGGCGTTTGTCGCCAGAGGCTATGCTGAGATGCTGGCGGCGGAGTCTTCGCCCTGGGCCGGGTGCCTGCAGAACAGCGCCCCCTGGGCCGTCTTGAGAGGGGCAAGCAGCCTGGTCTGCGGCGTAACGCCATCGTGGTTCACCCTTTTTTGCCGGCTCTCTTGTCCGAAGACGCTTATCTATGGCGAGCTGTCGCTCCCGGCACAGGAAGCCGAGGACGTCGTCGCGCAAGGGATCGCGCTGCGGGTTGTGCCCGACGCCGGGCATTCGATGGCCTGGGAAAATCCTGCCGCGCTGGCGGCCGCGATCGCCAGCGGCTGCTGAGGCTGTCGACGCCAGCCGGCGGAATGGGTTAAAACGGCAGCTCGCGGGGCTGCATTTGCAGGGTTATCCAGCGCAGTTCGGTAAACTCGTCAACGCCTGCGCGCCCGCCGAAGCGCCCGTAGCCGGAGGATTTACAGCCGCCGAACGGCATCTGGGCCTCATCGTGAACGGTGGGGCCATTAATGTGGCAAATCCCCGTTTGTAAGCGCTGCGCGACGTTCCATGCCCGGGCGCTGTCCCGGCTGTATACTGCCGATGAAAGCCCGTATTCGCTCTCATTCGCGACGGCCAGGGCTTCCTCTTCACCGCTGACGCGGATAATCGCTTTCACCGGCCCAAACGACTCCTCGCTCCAGATGCGCATGTCGCGGGTGACGCCGTCCAGCAGGGTGGCATCCATTTGCACCGACGTGGCTTTGCCGCCGCACAGCAGCCTGGCGCCTTTTGTCAGCGCATCGTCAATCAGCGCATTGCAGCGCGTCACGGTCTTCATATCGACGACCGGCCCGATCAAACCGGCGGGCAGGTTCGCCGCGCGGCGGCTGATGAGTGCGACAAACTCATCGGCAATCGCGCGGTCGACGATAATGCGTTCGGTTGACATACAGATCTGCCCGGCGTTGGCGAAAGCGCCAAATATGGCACCCGCAGCCGCCTGTTCGGGATCGGCGTCATCGAGCACCAGCAGCGGGGCTTTACCACCCAACTCAAGTACCGCGGGCTTCAGATGCTGGCCGCAGGTGCGGGCAACGATCCTGCCCACCGGCGTGGAGCCGGTAAAATTGACCCGCCGCACCGCGGGATGGGCAATCAGCGACTCGACCAACGCCGGTGCATCCTCAGGCGCGCAGGTCAGATAGTTGATCACGCCGTCGGGGAAGCCGGCAGCGGCGAGGGCCTCAATCATTAATCCCTGAGAGGCGGGCGACAGCTCGGCACCCTTGAGGATCACCGTGTTGCCACAGGCCAGAGGAGTGGCAATCGCCCGCGTCGCCAGGATCAGCGGCGCGTTCCACGGCGCCATCCCGAGCACGACGCCGGCGCCCTGGCGCACGGCCATCGCCAGATTTCCCGGCACGTTTGACGGCACTATCTGTCCCTCAATCTGGGTCGTGAGCGCGGCGGCTTCGCGCAGAATATCGGCGGCCAGATGGACGTTAAAGCCGGACCAGTGCGCCGTTGCGCCGGTTTCTGCCGCCATAGCGGCAATAAAGCGGGCTTCGCGCAGCAGCATCTGTTCGGCAGCGCTCAGCAGCAGGCGGCGGCGTTCGCCAGGGGGAGTATCGCGCCATTGTGGGAATGCCGCGGCCGCGGCCTCAACGCTGCGCCGGGCGTCGGCGAGGCTCGCGGCAGCAGCGGTGGAGGGCGCCTCTGCGTTCAGCGGATGGCTGCGAGTAAAGGTGGCACCGCCGTCGGCGTCGTGCCACCGGCCGTTGGTGTACAGGCTGCAGGTTAAGCTCATCGGGAAACCTCATCTTTTCGCGTTTTTCCGAGTGTACCGGGCGGGGAGATTTCGCGGGGCAGAGAGGGCGGTTATCGCACGCTATTTTTCAAGCTTTTTAGGCAGTTCACAACTTCAGCCGATTAAACGGTGCAAAAAGGCGGCGAGTGTTGAATAAATCGGCGAAAACGGCGTTTTCAGCATAACCTGATACCGATTGATTATTTGCCGGTTGATTCCTGCTGTGCTGTTATTAGAGGGCATATAACAAATTAATAAGGTTTATAACCATGTCTACAGGGAAAACTCGCCTTGCTCTGGCGCTGAGCGCGCTGCTGCTGCCGGCCGCTGCGGCCTCGGCGGCCGGTAACGATACGCTAGTCTACTGCTCCGAAGCCTCGCCGGAATCCTTCAACCCGCAGATAGCCAGCTCCGGCCCCTCGTTTGTGGCCAGCTCGCAGGTGCTCTACAACCGCCTGATTACCTTCGATCCGCAGAAAAATACGCCGGTTCCTTCGCTGGCCACCGACTGGACCGTTTCGCCGGATGGCAAAACCTGGACCTTTACCCTGCGCAAAGGCGTTCAGTTCAACAGCAATAAATACTTCAAGCCGACCCGCGATTTCAACGCCGACGACGTGCTCTTCTCGGTGCTGCGCCAGCAGGATGCAAAACACCCGTACCATAACGTTTCCCAGGGCAGCTACGAGTACTTCCACGACGTCGGGCTGGATAAGCTGATCAAAGAGGTGAAAAAGCTCGACGATTATCACGTCCAGTTCGTGCTGTCTGAGCCCAATGCCGCTTTCCTCGCCGACTGGGGGATGGATTTCGCCTCCATTCTCTCCGCGGAGTATGGCGACGCGATGCTGAAAAAGGGCACCCCGGAGTACGTCGATACCTGGCCTATCGGTACCGGCCCGTACGCGCTGCAGCAGTATAAGGTGGATTCCCAGATCCGCTATATTGCCAATCCGCACTATTGGGAAGGCGAGGTGCCAACAAAGCATCTGATTTTCTCAATCACGCCAAACGTTGAGACGCGGCTGGCGAAGCTGCAAACCAACGAGTGTCAGATCATTCCGGCGCCTTCACCGGTGCAGTTCCCGGTCATCAAAGGCAATAAGGATCTGGCGCTGCACTCGGTTGAGGCGCTGAACGTCGGCTATCTGGCGTTTAACACCGAGAAAAAGCCGTTCGATAACCTGCTGGTGCGTCAGGCGCTGAACTACGCGACGGACAAGCAGGCGATCGTTAAAGCGGTATTCCTCGATTCCGGCACCGTGGCGAAATCGCCGCTGCCGGCCAATATGCTCGGCTATAAGAAAGATCTCCCGGACTACGACTACGATCCGCAGAAGGCTAAAGCGCTGCTCAAGCAGGCCGGCCTGGAAAATGGCGCAGAGGTCACCCTGTGGTCGATGCCGGTTCAGCGGCCGTATAACCCGAACTCCCGCCGCATCGCGGAGATGATTCAGAGCGACTGGAACAAGGTTGGCGTCAAGGCTAAAATCGTCAGCTACGAGTGGGGTGAATATCTCGCCGGGATGCGTAAAGGCGAACACGACAGCGCCCTGTTTGGCTGGATGTCGGATAACGGCGATCCGGACAACTTTGCCGGCACGCTTTTAAGCTGTGATAACATCAAAACCGGCTCTAACGTTGCCCGCTGGTGCGATAAGTCTTACGACGCGCTGGTGAAAAAAGCGCTGCTGGTCAGCGATCCGCAGGCGCGGGCCAAGCTGTACGGCGAGGCGCAGGAGATTTTTTATCAGCAGGCGCCGTGGATTACCCTGGCAACGGGCAAAACCTTCTACGCCACGCGCAGCAACGTCAGCGGCTATAGCGTGAGCCTGATGGGCAGCGATTTTTCGAAGGTAAAACTGAATTAAGCCACAAGGAGAGCAGGATGGCACATCTGGATGAGGTTATCGCCCGCGTAGACGCGGCGATTGCCGAAGGGGTGATTACCCATATGAATGAGCTGCTGATCGAGCTGAGCGATGATGCTGAACTCGATCGCGACGATCGCTATACCCAGCAGCAGCGTCTACGCACCACCATTGCTCATCACGGACGCCAGCACCAGGAAGAGCAGGAGGGGCGGCGTGAGCAGTTGACCAGGGGTGGCGCTATCCTCTGATATCCGCATCAGAACTGGCGTCTGGCTACCAGCCAGGCGCCAATCACCAGCATGACCGCTCCACAAAACGGCCCCACCAGTGCACGAAACGGCACGCCGTGGGCGCGCACTAAATCGATGATCAGGCCGCCGACCAGCTGGCTGGCGATGAGCACCGCAATGGTGGTCGCCGCGCCGACGTTCTGATACCCGCTGATGCTCGCAAAGACAAAAAACGACCCCAGCAGGCCCGGAATGAGCGTCCACCACTTCACGCTAACCGCCAGCTCATGAAAGCCCGCCGCGCCGTGGCGTAGGAGCAATATAGTGACGAAAATAACAATCCCGACCAGCGAATTAAGCAGCATCGCAATCAGGATGGTGGAGGTGGACTGGGTAATGCGCACCATCAGCGTATTCTGCACCACCAGCCCGATCCCGGCGGCGATAAGGCAGGCCAGCGTCAGCGACTGATTCATGCCTCGGGATCCGGATCGCGGCGATCGTCGAGCTGAAGCTGCATAAAGGTCAGGTCAAGCCAGCGGCCGAATTTGGTGCCGACCTGCGGCATCTGGCCGGTGGTCACAAAACCGAGGGTTTCATGGAGATGCAGCGACGCGTGGTTCTGCGCCTCAATGCCGGCGACCATCACGTGTTTCTTCAGGCGGCGGGCCTCATTAATCAGCGCCACAAGCAGGGTGCGGCCAAGCCCTTTTCCCTGGTGATCGGGGTGTACGTAGACCGAATGCTCAACGGTATGGCGAAAACCGTCGAAGGCGCGCCAGTCGCCAAAGGATGAATAGCCGGTCACCACGCCGTCCTCTTCGCTCACCAGCACCGGGAAACCGGCCAGCTGGCGCGCTTCAAACCAGGCAATGCGGTTATCGGTGTCGACGGTTTTATCATTCCAGATAGCGGCGGTGTGCAGCACCGCGTGGTTATAGATCCCGGCAATTGCCGCACAATCCTCTTTACAGGCATAGCGGATGGTCATAGCAAACCTCAAGTTTTGTACACTATAGTAGTACGTTATTATTACAATAATGTACGCGACGCTGTCATCTGTTTTAGGCATAATTTTTTACTATGCAGCTCTGGCCGGCGCGGCCTCAGGCGAAGAGGCGTGAATCAGAGCCGTGCAAATACCTTAGCTTTCATCACCTTGTTACGCCGCCTGCCATACACTATAGTACTACGCTATGAATACTATCGAAGACAACATCAATCAGCGCATCAGCTCCCGCATTCGGATCGAACGAGAGTCCCGAGGCTGGTCTCTGAGCGAGCTGGCGGAACGGGCCGGCGCGTCGCGGGCGATGATCCACAAAATCGAACGCGCTGAGAGCAGCCCGACGGCGTCGATGCTCGGGCGTCTTTCCGGCGCCTTTGGCATCAGCATGTCGACGCTGATCGCCCGGGCGGAGATGCAGGAAGGTAAGCTGCTGCGTTTTGCCAACCAGCCGGTGTGGCGCGATCCGCAGAGCCATTATCTGCGCCGTCACGTCTCGCCGCGCAGCGACCTGCCTATCGATCTGGTGCAGGTGGAACTTCCCGCCGGCAGCGATGTTCCGATGCCCGCGGCCTCCTATGCGCTGGCGCGCCAGCTGATCTGGCTGCAGCAGGGCGAGCTGGTGTTTGTTGAAGGCGCCACGCGCCATGAAATGCAGGCGGGGGACTGCCTGGAGCTGGGGCCGCCGAACGATTGCCGCTTTATCAATGAATCCGCCTCCTCCTGCATCTATCTGGTCGTCAGGCTGAATCAATCTGCCTCATAATGCCAATGCAGGCGGCGGTAATTGCGGCTAGCCTCAGTACAGGTCTTTAAAAGAGGAGTTTGCTATGGCTTTTAATTCGCAACGTCACCGTCGCTGGGTGCTGGCTTCTCGTCCACACGGCGAGCCGACCGGAGAAAACTTTCGTCTGGAAGAGGGCGATGTGCCGTCTCCGGGCCCGGGACAGGTGCTGCTTCGCACCGTGTTTCTCTCTTTAGATCCCTATATGCGCGGCCGCATGAGCGATGCGCCGTCCTACTCGCCGCCGGTCGCCATCGGCGCGGTGATGGTGGGCGGTACGGTGAGCCGGGTGGTGACGTCAAATCATGCTGACTTTACGCCCGGGGAGTGGGTGCTGGGCTACGGCGGCTGGCAGGATTATGAGCTGTCTGACGGCAGCGGGCTGGTGAAGCTGGGCGCGCAGCCGGAGCATCCGTCCTGGGCGCTCGGCCTGCTGGGCATGCCCGGTTTTACCGCCTATATGGGGCTGCTGGATATTGGACAGCCGAAGGCCGGCGAGACGCTGGTGGTCGCCGCCGCCACCGGGCCGGTGGGCGCAACGGTAGGGCAGATTGCTAAGCTTAAAGGCTGCCGCACCGTCGGAATTGCTGGCGGCAGCGAGAAGTGTCGCTATGCGGTCGAGACGCTGGGCTTTGACGTCTGCCTCGACCATCGGGCACCCGATTTTGCCGAACAGCTTGCGCAGGCCTGCCCGCAGGGTATTGACGTGTATTATGAAAACGTCGGCGGCAAGGTGTTCGATGCGGTGCTGCCGCTGCTCAATACCGCGGCGCGGGTGCCGGTGTGCGGCCTGGTCAGCGGCTACAACGCGACCTCGCTGCCCGACGGGCCGGACCGTCTGCCGCTGCTGATGGGCACGCTGCTGAAAAAACGGATTCGGATGCAGGGCTTTATCATCAGCCAGGATTACGGCCACCGTATCGCCGAGTTCCAGCAGGAGATGGGGCGCTGGGTGCAGGAAGGTAAAATCAAGTACCGCGAGCAGCAAATCGACGGGCTGGAGAGCGCCCCGCGCGCTTTGATCGGCCTGCTGAAGGGTGAGAACTTCGGTAAAGTCGTGGTCCGCGTTTCGCCGGACGAGTAACGCCTATGCCCCGGCGCCGCCGTGCGCCGGGGCGACGATCTGCAAGGCGCCAGAAATGGCGCGCTCTCCGGGGTTTTCCTTAACCCGTCTCTTTGTTCGTTCTCCTTTCAGAAAACCAATACTGGCCAGTTAGTTAAAGTTTTTAATCCAAAACAGAGTAGCGATAAGCTCAATATGTTCGGGAAGGAGTTCGCGCAGGTGTTGGGGGACGGGGGAAGTAACATACAGGGGAATAATGCGAAGAGGACTTATACTCTGGCTTGTGGTTCACATTTGAGGAATGTCCAGGAGGGATTGTCTGGATCCACGAGAACGGCTATGAAGACTGGACCTGATACACCGCTAGTCATAACGGCTCTGCGGAGCCGTTATCCTTGTATACTTTTCCCGTGTAAACGCTTTTTGTCGGTCACGATATTGAATTTAACGCTCTGATCGATCCAACGCGGGCAGACCAAAGTCAGGAGCATTGACGAACGACAGACAGGTCCAGAGCCTGATAAACTCGTCGCCTGATACGCTGCAAACTGCCGACGCTTCCGGTCGGCACGTCTTTATCCAGAAGGCAGTATCGCAACTCTTAACGTCTCGCTGAATCTAAATTCAGCCATAAAACGCCAGCCGCTCGGCTAACAGGTCTACAAAACCCTCCCTGTCGACATCCAGCAAGACCGTGGTATTCGGCTGATTACCGGTCAGGAAGTAATAATCGACCACCGTCATGCCCTGGGTATATTTCCCCTGGGTTTCCACGCCCACCCAGCGCTCAACGCAGGTGAACAGCTCCGGCTTCAGCAGCCAGGCGATGGTGCAGGGGTCGTGCAGCGGGGCGCCGGTGAATCCCCATTTAGCATCCTTGTGATACTCCATAAAGAAGTCGAGCAGCTCGGCAACAATGGTGGCTACCGGGTTGCCGACCTGGCGGAAACGTTCGATATCCATGTCATGAATCTGCGCCCGATGCGTGACATCCAGCCCGGCCATCACCACCGGAATACCCGACTGGAAGACAATCTCCGCCGCTTCCGGGTCGACGTAGATATTGAACTCGGCGGCGGGCTGCCAGTTTCCGAGCACCATCGCGCCGCCCATCATCACGATGCGTGCGATCTTATCGTGCAGTTCCGGGTGGCCGTTCAGCAGCAGGGCGACGTTGGTTTGCGGGCCGGTGGCGACAATCGTCACCGGCTGCGGGCTTTCGCGCAGCGTTTTGGCCATCAGCTCGACGGCGGTACAGTTCTGTGGGGCAAAATCAGGCTCCGGCAGCGCCGGGCCGTCGAGCCCGCTTTCGCCGTGAACGTTGTCAGCGATGATCAGCTCCCGCATCAGCGGCTTACGCGCGCCGCCGGCCACCGGAATATCCTGGCGTTGCAGCAGCGTCAGCATGCGCAGCACGTTACGCAGGGTTTTCTCCGGCGTCTGGTTACCGGCGGAGGAGGTGATGGCTTTGACGTCCAGTTCGGGTGAGGCGAGGGCGAGAACGATAGCGATGGCGTCATCATGACCCGGGTCGCAATCAAGGATGATTGGCAGTGCCATAGCGGCTCCTTTTTATGGGCGATATTTGTGATAAGGGTAACGCCCTGGAGCACAACAGACGAGGGAGGATAAAACAAAGCGTGATGCACGCCGCATTATGATGGTGGGGGAAGACGAATCTCCCGACTACAGGCTGGCGTATGTAGGCTTGCCGCCTGGTCCGTGCTTGCCGGGGCGAAGAGGGACGATGAGGTCGTAGCCGGAGCGGCGCGTTAACGCCGCCGCCCGGCGTGACTCCCCGGGCGGCGGCTGGGTATTACTCAAATCGCCAGGCGAGGTTCAGGCCAACGCCGTAGTTACGTCCCGGTGCCGGTTCGTAGTAGCGGCCGTTGGACTCGTTGACGATCACCGACCCGACGTAGCTGCGGTCAAACAGATTATCGATACGGCCGAAAACGTCCATATCCATGTTGCCGTAGCTCCACTTATAGCCGCTGGTGAGCCCAACGACGGTCCACGACGGCGCCTTAGCGGTGTTCTCATCGTTAGCCATAATGTCGCTCATATAGCGAATATCGCTGCCCGCGTACCAGCCGCGATCCGGCTGATAGCCAAACGAGGCGTAGCCCATATTGCGGGCGATCCCCGGGATGCGGTTGCCGTTGCAGCTGGCGTCATCGCAGACGTTGGTCCGGTAGGTAGCATCCAGCCAGGTCCAGGCGGCCTTCAGGCGCCAGTTCTCAGCGAACTGCTGATCCAGCCCCAGCTCCATTCCCTGACGGCGGGTTTTGCCGGCGTTTTTATAGCTGGTGCGACCGCCGCTGCTGGCGTCAACGACAATCTCGTTATCGGTATCGGTCTGGAATAAGGCGGCGGTGAACAGGCCGTTGCCGATCCGCGTTTTGCTGCCGATTTCGAACGTCTCGTTGGTTGAGGGCTGCAGGCCAAAGTTCAGGCCGCCCTGGTTGCCGGAGCGATAGGAGAGCTCGTTGATGGTCGGCGTTTCAAAGCCGCGACCGGCGGAAGCGTAGACGTTCCACGCATCGGTCAGCGCATACTTCAGTGAACCCGCCGGCAGCCATTTGTGGTAGCTGGCGTCGCCGCTGTCGTCGCCGTTCCCCGGGGCAATGTAATAATCGTTTGAATCGAACCACACCGAGCTGTAGCGCACCCCGGCATCGAGAGTCAGTTTCTCCGTCAGCTGCCACTGGGTCTGCAGATAAGGATCGATATTCCACATCAGGTTGCGTTCGTTGCGGCGCAGGTTGCCCTCTTCGCCGTACTGCGGCGCGCCGTTGGCCATCACGAAGTTTTCAAACCCTTTGCGGCGCTCGCTCATGGTTTCGTAATCAAGCCCGGTGGTGAAGGTCACCGGCACCAGCAGCTCGCCGCGGTGGGTCCAGCGGGTATCGATGCCCTGATAGTGGCGGGTGAGGTCAATCACGCCGCCCGCGTGGCTCGGGTTAAGCTGCGGCGCGCGTGGAATCGACTGATACTGCGTGGTTTCACGCTCGCCGGCGTACATCATCACGCTCAGGTCGTCGCGCTCGCTCAGCTGGCGCTCATAGCGCAAACCGGCCTGGGTCTGTTTGGTCGACTTGCGGGTGTTGTACTGATCGCCGCGCGGCGACTGGCGCGGGTTGCTTTGCCACTCGTCGTAGCTCAGGCCGCCGGCATCGTTGGCTTTGATATCCACGCTGTTGAACAGCAGCGTCAGCTTACTGACGTCGTTGATACGCACGCCGAGCTTCGCGTTGGCGAGATTTTTCCGCGCGCCGCTGTGATCGCGGTAGCCGTGAGTGGTGAAGCGGTTGGTCGACACGGTGTAATCGACGTCCCCGGCGTGGGTACCGTCGCCGACGGCGCCGGTGGCCTTCATGCCGTAGTGCCAGGTACCGAAGCTACCGTAATAGCTGCTGGCTTCGATGGTCGGCGGCTGGCTGCCGCTCTGGCTGGTGACGTTAATCACCCCGCCGGAGGAGTTGCCGTACAGCGCGGAGAAGGGCCCGCGCAGAACCTCCAGCGACTCTACGCTGCCGATATCGATATTGGAGGTTTGCCCCTGGCCGTCGGGCATGGTGGCCGGAATGCCGTCAACGTAGATCCGCAGCCCGCGCACGCCGTAGGTGGAGCGAGAGCCGAAGCCGCGAATCGAGAGCTGCAGGTCCTGAGCGTAGTTCTGCCGGTTTTGCACCTGCAGGCCGGGCACCGCGCCCAGCGACTCGGAAAGGTTGACTCGCGGCGCGGCGCGGCGCATTTCGTCGCCGTTGACCACGCTGACGGCGGCGGGGGTATCGAGTTCAGAGACCGTCGTTGGGGCCGCGGTGACGACCATCGTCTGCTCGCCTTCGGGGCTGGACTGAGCCATAGCGACCAGCGGCAAGAGGAGGGCGGGAAGCGCAACCGTGCGCACGGAAAGGATTTTCATGTAAACACTCGCAAAACGAACCAAACGGAACATATCTCCATATGTTAACTCTTTTGTAATTTTTTGAAAATTATTAACGGAAGTTTAGTTAAATAATGGCAACTATTGGCTATTTTTTTCGCCCGCGAGCGCAATTAACGCTCCACTTTGCGTTAAATAATGATTACTATTCGCATTTATAAAATAGCGTAAAGCCATGACTTTACGTCACGGAAGCACTGTCGAGCAGGCACATATTTGTTTTATCAAAGGGAGTCGTCATGTCATTACGTCATCTGTCCACGCCGCGTCTGCGCCGTTCACTGTTGTTAACTTCACTGCTGCTGGCGGGGAGCTTCAGCGCTCACGCGGCGGAAGAAATGCTGCGCAAGGCGGTTGGAAAGGGCGCATACGAGATGGCTTATAGCCAGCAGGAAAATGCGCTATGGGTCGCGACTTCGCAAAGTCGTTCGCTGGATAAAGGCGGGATCGTCTATCGCCTCGACCCGACGACGCTGGAGGTCACTCAGGTTATCCATAACGACCTCAAGCCGTTCGGGGCGACGATCAACAACGCGACCCAGACGCTGTGGTTTGGCAACACCACCGACAGCACCGTTACCGCAATTGATGCCAAAACCGGCGCCGTGAAAGGCCGTCTGGTGCTTGACTCCCGCAAGCGCAGCGAAACCGTGCGTCCGCTGGCGCCGCGCGAGCTGGCGGTGAATGAGAAGACCAACACCGTTTATATTACCGGGCTGGGTAAAGAGAGCGTTATCTGGGTGGTTGATGGCGACAAGCTGACCCTGAAAGAGACCATTACCAACACCGGCGCGATGGCGACCGGGCTGGCGGTTGATGCTGACGCGAAGCGCATTTACACCACCAATGCCGACGGCGAGCTGCTGACTATCGACAGCGACAGCAACAAAATTCTGAGCCGTAAAAAGCTGCAGGATGACGGTAAGGAGCACTTCTACCTGAACCTGAGCCTCGACACCGCGGGCCATCGCGCCTTTGTCACCGACGGCAAGCAGCCGGAAGTGCTGGTTGTCGATCTGCGCGACGGCAAGGTGCTGGAGAAAATCGCCGCGCCGGAGTCGCTGGCGGTGCTGTTCAACCCAACCCGCAATGAAGCCTACGTGACCCATCGTAAGGCCGGCGAAGTCAGCGTGATCGATGGTAAAACCTACAAGGTCGTGAAAACCATCAAAACGCCAACCTACCCTAACAGCCTCGCGCTCTCCGCCGACGGTAAAACGCTGTACGTCAGCGTGAAGCAGGAATCAACCCGTCAGAAAGAAGCCACTCAGCCGGATGACGTTATCCGCATCGCGCTGTAAAGATTTAGCGGAGGGGGAGACCCCTCCTGCTCGCCTGAATCACCCTCTGTTACAAACACCTGTTAGCCGTATTAACGTAATGGCTTTACAATCAGCGCTTTCCCGCCTGCTGCGGGAGAGTGGTAATCATTCTGGAGACGATATGAATAAGCCATTTATGGTTCTGTGCGCCGGCGCGATGCTGGCTTTACTGGCGGGCTGTACTTCGAACTATGTGATGACAACGAAAAGTGGGCAGACCATTGTGACCCACGGCAAGCCACAGCTGGATAAAGATACCGGCATGACCAGCTACACCGACGAATCGGGCAACCAGCGTCAAATTAACAGCAGCGACGTTTCGCAGCTGGTTAAAGATAACTAAGTCTGGATCGTTGTTGAAAAGTGCGGTTTGACCGGTTTCGGCCAAACCGCAATCGCGCTATTTTTGCGCCGTCTGCGCACCCGGTGCGGTGCTATGAACCGCCGCCACCCGGCGACGAACGCCAAACCAGCCGGCGACCAGCAGCACCGCAATCAGCGGAATTGAACCGATGGTGTAGGTGCCGTTCGGATAATCAAAGGCCATCAGCACCAGCACGCTGAGCAGGAACAGCAGGGTCAGCCAGGAAGTGAACGGCGCACCCGGCATTTTGAAGCTCACCTCCGCCGCCTTACCTTCCTCGATCGCTTTACGCAGCCGCATCTGGCAAACCACAATAAAGCCCCACGAGGCAATAATCCCCAGCGAAGCCACGTTGAGCACGATCTCAAAGACCTGCGACGGCACCAGATAGTTGAGGAATACGCCGATGACGTAGACCGCCAGCGTCGCCAGAATCCCGGCATAAGGCACCTGATGGCGGCTCATCTTCGACATAAACTGCGGCGCGGAGCCGCCCATCGACATCGAACGCAGAATGCGCCCGGTGCAGTACAGGCCCGAGTTGAGGCTGGAGAGCGCCGCGGTTAAGACCACGATATTCATCACGCTGCCAATGTAGGGCACGCCGAGCTTCGAGAAGAAGGTGACGAACGGGCTTTGCCCCGCCTGATAGGCATTCCACGGCAGCAGCAGCACCAGCAGCACCACGGAGCCGACGTAGAACAGGCCGATACGCCAGATCACGCTGTTGATCGCGCGCGGCACCATGGTCTGCGGCTCTTTGCACTCCCCGGCGGCGGTGCCGACCAGTTCGATGGAGGCAAAGGCGAACACCACCCCCTGCACCAGCACCAGCGCCGGCATCAGGCCGTGCGGGAACAGGCCGCCGTTATCGGTAATCAGGTGGAAGCCGGTGGCGTTGCCGTCCAGCGGTTTTCCGCTGCCGAGAAAAATGGTCCCGACCACGAGAAACGCAACAATCGCCAGCACTTTGACCAGCGCAAACCAGAACTCCATTTCGGCAAACCACTTCACGCCGATCATATTCATGGTGCCGACGATTGCCAGCGCGCCGAGGGCGAAGACCCACTGCGGAACGTCGCCGAACGCGCCCCAGTAGTGCATATAGAGCGCCACGGCGGTGATGTCGACAATGCCGGTCATCGCCCAGTTGACAAAGTACATCCAGCCGGCAACGTAGGCCGCTTTTTCACCGAGGAATTCGCGGGCGTAGGAGACGAAGCTGCCGCTGGAGGGCCGGTGCAGCACCAGTTCGCCCAGCGCGCGGAGGATAAAGAAGGAGAACAGGCCGCAGACCAGATACACCAGGGCCAGCGCGGGCCCCGCCATCTGCAGGCGCGCGCCGGCGCCGAGGAACAGACCGGTGCCGATTGCGCCGCCGATGGCGATCATCTGCACCTGGCGGTTGCCCATTGCCTTGTGGTAACCCGATTCCTGCGAGTTGAGCCAGTGACGTTTTGCGGCCTGATGCTCGGCCGCGGCGTTGTGTTTTGTATTCATTGATGTACCCATTTTCCTGTCAATGTCCATGAGTGGTCCTCGCACCGCCGACTGGCAGCACGTTATGCTGGCTTTCTCATCATTCTGGCGTAGGAGATAAGCAGAGCATGGCGCAGCATCCTACACGCAACGTGATAGTGACGCACGTAAAACATTTCTGCACCGCACTTGCTTATATATCAATGGGTTCAGCGCCGTAGAGCGTCCACAAGCAGGGAAAAGGCGGCGGTGTGCTGGCGGCGGCTGGGGTAATAAAGATGGTAGCCGGTGAAGGAGGGCGTCCAGGCTTCGAGGAGCCGCACCAGCCGGCCGTCGGCGAGAGCTTCGGCAACGGAATCCTCCGGGACATAGGCCAGCCCGAGGCCCGCGGCGGCGGCATCTATGCGCTGCGGTAGGCTGTTTAGCGTGATTTGTCCGTCAACGCGAACGCGCACTTCGCGCCCCTCGTGCGCAAACTCCCAGGCATAAATACCGCCGAGGGTCGGTAAGCGCATATTAATGCAGCGGTGGCGGTCGAGCTCATAGGGCGTTTGCGGCGTGCCGTAGCGCCCAAGGTAGTCCGCCGAGCCGACGACGGCCATGCGCATATCGGGGGCGATACGCACCGCAATCATATCCTTCGCCACCTGTTCGCCGAGGCGGATCCCGGCGTCAAAGCGCCCATCGACGATATCGGTCAGGCCGTTATCAACGGTAATTTCGATATGAATGTCAGGATACTGCAGCATAAAGGGTTTCAACGTCGGCCAGAGCACCGCGCTGGCGGCGTGCTCGCCGGCGGTAAGGCGGATATTGCCGGCCGGATGCTCACGGGTATCGCGCAGGGCGCTGAGCTCCTGCTCAATTTCCTGCAGATGCGGACCGAGGCGCTGAAACAGCCTTTCGCCGGCCTCGGTTGGCGCGACGCTGCGGGTGGTGCGGGTCAGCAGGCGCACGTCGAGCCGGGCCTCCAGGTTGCGCATGGCGTGGCTCAACGCCGACTGGGAAACGCCGAGCTGGGCGGCGGCGCGGGTAAAGCTGCGCTCGCGGGCCACCGCCATAAATGACAGCAGGTCGTTAATATTGTCTTTAAGCATCGTTTTCCGGATTAATGAATTTGGCTCATGGTTCCTTTCTTATTTTGCAGTCTAATCGCGGCCCGGCGCTTGCGCTATCTTTAGTGCAACACCTAAGAGGAGAGCATCATGAATATTAGCCACAGCGGCTCACAGCCATCACGAAAAGGTCCTGCAGACTGGTTTACCGGCGACGTGCGTATCGACGCGCCTTTTCAGGCCACCGAGCCGGCGAAAGTGGGCGGCGCGACGGTCACCTTCGAACCCGGCGCGCGTACCGCCTGGCATACGCATCCGCTGGGCCAGACGCTGATTGTGGTCCAGGGACGCGGCTGGCTGCAGGAGTGGGACAAAGAGCCGCAGGCGCTGAACCCGGGCGATATCGCGTGGATCCCGCCGGGCGTGAAGCACTGGCACGGCGCCAGCAGCACCACCGCCATGGTGCATATTGCCATCGCCGAAGCGGAGAACGGCAGCCCGGTGACCTGGCAGGAGCACGTCAGCGACGAGCAGTACCAGGGCTGCTAAACGCGACCGTAGCCGGGTAGCGCAGGCGCTGAGCCGGAATTTTCATCCCCGACGCGCCGTTTGTGGGTTAATATTCTTACCCCAAAGGACGGCTGAGAGCGCAGGATGAAAATCAACGTAGTAGGGACCAGCGGCGTCGGAAAATCGACTCTCGCCCAGCGGATTGCCCGGCAGCTGGCGCTTCCCTGTATCGAAATGGATCGGCTCTACTGGCTTCCGCAGTGGCAGGGCACGCCGGACGAAGCGTTCTTCGCCAAATTAGCCGCCGCTACCGCCGCGCCGGGCTGGGTGCTGGACGGCAACTATAACCGCAGCCGTCAGATCAAATGGCGCGATGTCGATCTGGTGGTCTGGCTCGACTACGGATTCTGCCGCACGCTGCGGCAGGCGGTGTGTCGCGCCGCCGCCCGCGCCAGCCGCCATCAGGAGCTGTGGCCCGGTACCGGCAACTGCGAAAGCTTCCGTCGCTCCTTTTTTAGCCGCGAATCCATTATCTGGTGGACCATCAAAACCTGGCGTCACAATCGCCAGCGCTACCTTGCCGATACGGCCGACCCGGCCTGGCAGCATATCCGCTTTGTGCGCCTGCGTAACCGGCGTCAGACGGAGGATTTTCTCCGCCAGTTGACAGCGCAGCCTGCTCAGCATTAAGCCCGTATATCTATTTTCCGGCAGAGCACATGTAAATAAATTGTTTCTCAGCCGCCTCCCCAGATTCTAATAATGCAGACACGTTAGTTAATACGAGTCTGCGAAATGTCTTATCGAATCAGTATTCTGGATAAAAGTCCGCTTGCGGCTGGGGAAACGGCCGCTCAGGCGCTGACCCGAACTTTAACCCTTGCGCAACAGGCTGAGGCCTGGGGATATCATCGCTTCTGGATAGCCGAACACCATAATACCGATCAATTAGCCAGCCCGTCGCCGGAGCTGGCGATCGCCTGGATCCTCGGCCAGACCCGGCAGATTCGCGTCGGGTCCGGCGGGGTGATGCTCCAGCACTACAGTCCCTATAAAGTCGCGGAAAACTTCAACCTGCTGGCCTCTATTGCGCCGGGCCGGGTGGATCTTGGCGTCGGCAAAGCGCCCGGCGGCCTGCCGCTCTCCACCCGCGCGCTGCAGCAGGGGCTGAATCAGAAAGATAAGGGCACCTTTGCCGACCAACTGGCCCAGCTTGATAACTGGCTGTCGCTGACCGAGGCTGAAGGCGAAGAGAGCGTGCGGGCAACGCCGATCCCGCCCCGGCGCGCGGACGGCTTCCTGCTCGGCGCCAGCCTTGAGAGCGCTCGTCTCGCCGCCCAGCTTGACTGGAACTTTGTCTTTGCCGCCCACCTTAACGGCGACAAAGCGCTGCTTCGCGAGGTGCTGACCCGCTGGCGCACGCTGAGCCGCCGGGATGCCATTATCGCCGTGCAGGCGATCGTCGCCGAGGATCGTGCGGCGGCGCGGGATCTCGCGCAGCAGGTTGAGGTCTGGGGCGTGGAGCTGGAAAACGGCCAGCACGTGACCGTTGGCAGCGAGGCTCAGGGGATCGCCTTTGCCCGCCAGGCGGGGAGCGCCCCGACGCGCATCGCCCGCCGCGAATCCTCCCTGCTGGCCGGGACCGCCGAGGAGGTCAAAGCGCAGCTGGACGAGCTGCACGCGGAGTGGGGAATTGACGAATTCATCATCGATACGCCGGTCGCCGAAGGTGAGGCGCGGCTCAACTCGCTGCGCCTGCTGGCCCAGGCCCATCAGGGTGCGGAGGTGCTGCCATGAGCTTTGCTGAACAGCTGATCCGCTGGCGGCGCGAGCTGCACCAGTACCCGGAGCTCTCCCTGCAGGAGGTGGCTACCACCGCGCGCATCCGCGACTGGCTGCAAAGCGGCGGCCTGCGCCTGCTGCCCTACGAGCTGAAAACCGGCCTGGTGGTTGAGGTGGGCAGCGGCGAAAAGCTCATTGCCCTGCGGGCGGATATTGACGCGCTGCCGATCGAAGAAGCGACCGGCCTCGCGTATCGCTCGCAAAACGAAGGCGTGATGCACGCCTGCGGCCACGACATTCACACCAGCGTGATGCTGGGGGCCGCGCTGCTGCTCAAAGAGCGCGAAGCGCAGCTGCCGGGCCGGGTGCGGATCCTGTTCCAGCCGGCGGAAGAGAATTTTGGCGGCGCCAAAACCCTGATCCGCGCCGGCGCTCTGGAAGGGGTGGCGGCTATTTTCGGGATGCACAATGAGCCGGGGCTGCCGGTTGGGGAGTTTGCCACCCGCGGCGGCGCCTTTTATGCCAACGTCGATCGCTTCGTCTTTAAGGTTACCGGCAAAGGCGCTCACGCCGCGCGCCCGCACGAGGGCAAAGACGCCATCCTGCTTGCCAGCCAGCTGGTCACTCTGCTACAGAGCGTTGCCAGCCGGGAGGTTAATACCCTCGATTCGGTGGTGCTGAGCGTGACGCGGATCCAGGGCGGCAACACCTGGAACGTCCTGCCGGAGAGCGTGGAGCTGGAAGGGACGCTGCGTACCCACAGCAGCGAAGTGCAGCAGCGGGTGAAGGCGCGGGTAAGTGAAATCGCCGCCGGTTTTGCCAGCGCCTTCGGCGCGCAGATCGACGTTTTCTGGTACTCCGGGCCAACGGCGTTGGTGAACGATGAGCGCTGGGCAGCGTTTGCCAGCGAGGTTGCCGACGAGGTCGGCTACCGCACCCATCACGCGGACCTGCATATGGGTGGGGAAGATTTTGCCGTCTACCTGCAGCATATTCCCGGCGCCTTTGTCAGCATCGGCAGCGCCAGCGAATTCGGTCTCCACCATCCCGGATTTAATCCGGATGAGAATTTAATCGCCCCGGCGGCGCGCTATTTTGCGACCCTGGCGGAACGGGCTTTACAGCAAATTTAAATTTTAATTACCGGCAAGGGAAGGGTGAACTATGTCTGAAAAACGACAGCTGCGTCTTGGCACCATATTACACGGCGCCTCGGGAAATATGTCCGCCTGGCGTCACCCGTTAGCGCAGGCGGATGCCAGCATTAATTTTGAGTTTGTTAAGCAAACGGCGTTAAAAGCCGAAGAGGGTAAGCTCGACTTTATATTTGTCGCCGACGGCCTGTATATTAACGAGAAATCCATCCCGCACTTTTTAAACCGCTTTGAGCCGCTGACGGTGCTCTCCACGCTGGCGGCGGTGACCCGCAACCTCGGCCTGGTAGGCACGCTGTCAACCTCCTACAGCGAGCCCTTTACCACCGCGCGGCAGTTCGCCAGCCTCGACCATCTCAGCCAGGGCCGGGCGGGCTGGAACGTCGTCACCTCCCCGCTGGAGGGCTCGGCAAAAAACTTCTCCCGCGCTCAGCACCCCGACCATGCGCTGCGCTATCGCATCGCGGATGAATATCTAAAGGTGGTTAAAGGGTTGTGGGATTCATGGGAACAGGACGCCTTCGTGCGCAATAAGGCCAGCGGCCAGTTCTTTGATAAAAATAAGCTGCATGCCCTCGATCATCATGGCGACTTTTTTAAGGTTGCCGGTCCGCTGAATATTGCCCGCACGCCGCAGGGGCGCCCCATTATATTTCAGGCAGGCGCTTCTGATGATGGTAAAAAGCTGGCGGCGAGCCATGCCGACGCCATTTTTACCCATCAGGACTCTCTTGAGGAGGCGCAGGCGTTTTATCGCGACGTTAAAGGTCAGCTCGCGGCGTATGGCCGTCAGGAAGATTCGCTGCATATTTTCCAGGGCGTCAGCGTCATCGTGGGCGACAGCGCCGAAGACGTGGAGCAGCAGTATCAGACCACCGCCGCGCTGGTCTCGATTGAGGATGCCCTGAACTACCTCGGACGCTATTTCGAACATCACGACTTTGCGCAGTACCCGCTTGATGCGCCGTTCCCGGACATCGGCGATCTCGGACAAAACAGCTTCCGCAGCACCACGGATGAGATCAAGCGCAGCGCCCGCGAGCGAGGCCTGAGCCTGCGCCAGGTGGCGCTGGAAGCCGCCAGCCCGCGTCCGCGCTTTTCCGGAACGCCGCAGCAGGTCGCCGACGGTTTGCAGCAGTGGTTTGAACAGCGGGCCGCCGACGGTTTTATTATCCAGGGCGGCACGCCGGACGCCTTCCCGCGCTTTGTTGACCAGGTGGTGCCGCTTCTGCAGCAGCGGGGGCTGTTCCGCGAGGAGTATCCCGGCACCACCCTGCGTGCAAGCTTAGGGCTGGCCGAGCCGGTCAATCAATTCCAACAACAATAAACAATAATAAGAGAACACCCGCTATGCAGAAAAAGTCACTTATCCTCGCGCTCGCCCTGGCCGCAAGCGCTTCGTCGTGGGCGCAGAACGTCAATATCAACGGCACCGGGGTCAGCCTCGAAGCCAACAAAGCGCCGGTGCATACGGCAAAAAATCCGCAGGCGATTGCCCAGCTGCCGAAGGATCTGCGCCTCGCGGTACCGGGAAAATTCACCGTCGCGGTCGCGGCGCTGAACTCGCCGCCGCTCACCGTCTTTTCTGACGATAACAAAACCCTGCTCGGCAGCGAGGTGGATATCGCCCGCCTGGTGGCCGATAGCCTCGGCCTGCAGCTGAACGTGGTTCCGACCTCGTGGGAGGACTGGCCGCTCGGCGTGGTCTCCGGCAAATATGATGCCGCGATCAGCAATATTACGGTGACCAAAGAGCGCAAAGAGAAGTTTGATTTCGCCACCTACCGCAAGGATTCGCTGGGCTTCTACGTCAAGAGCACCAGCCCGCTGAACAAAATTGACACCGCGGAGGAGATTGCCGGCCTGCGCATTATCGTCGGCTCCGGCACCAACCAGGAGGCCATTCTGCTGGCGTGGAACGCGGAGAATCTGAAGAAGGGGCTGAAGCCCTTTACCCCGATCTACACCAAGGATGACGCCGCGCTGACCCTCGCCCTGCAGTCCGGTCGCGCCGATGCCTTCTTTGGCCCCAACGTGATTGGCGCATGGAAAGCGGCGCTCACCGGCAAAACCAAACTGGTTGGCAGCGTCGACGGCGGCTGGCCGAAGGCGGCGCATATCGCGGTGACGGTGAAAAAGGGCAGCGGCCTGGTCACCCCGGTGCAGACGGCGCTGAACGGCGCTATCCAGAGCGGCGACTACGCCAAAGTGCTTAACCGCTGGGGGGAAGGCGTCGAGAGCATCCCGCAGTCAGAGATTAATCCGGCCGGACTGGGCGATTAACAGGAGTCAGTATGAGCGACGTATTCCGCGATGTTTCACCCGAAGCCCTTGAGCTGCAGCCGGTTATTGACGGCCTGTTTGCCGAGTACGCTTCGCGCTACGGGGACTATTTTTCCCGCGATGCCGAAGTTGAGCTAACCGAATGGTATCTGGCGCCGCAGGGGCTGTTTATCGTACTCGAGCGCGAGGGGGAGATTATCGCCACCGGCGCCTACAAGCCCAAAGACGCCAACACCGCCGAAATTAAACGCATCTGGACTCACCACGCGCTGCGCCAGCAGGGGCTGGCGGCAAAGGTGGTGCAGGAGCTGGAGCGTCGGGCGGTGCTGGCGGGCTACAGCCATATCTACCTGACCACCGGCTTTCGTCAGCCGGAGGCGGTGAAGCTCTATCTGAGCCAGGGCTATGAGCCGCAGTTCGACCTCGACCGCAACCCGGAAGAGTACAGCCAGCCGCCCTATGACGGACGGCTGCGGTTTAGCAAAGCGCTGGCGGTTAGCGCGCTAGGCCAGAGCGCCTGAGGAGCAATGATGAAAACATCTGAAACGATAAAAGTTATCCCGGCGCGCTATCCGCTGCGCGCCGTCGGCGCGGTGCTGGCGCTGCTGGTGCTGGCCGTCGTCGTGCAATCGGTGGCCTTTAACCCCCGCTGGGAGTGGGCGGTCTTCGCGCGCTGGTTCTTTGATCCGGTTATCCTCGAAGGGCTGGGGCAAACGCTGCTGCTGACCCTGCTCGGTACCGTGCTGAGCGTGATCTTTGGCGGCCTGCTGGCGCTGGCCAGGCTCTCCTCCTCGTGGCTGCTGAGCAGCCTTTCCTGGGGATATATCTGGCTGTTCCGCTCGCTGCCGCTGATCGTGGTGCTGATTATTCTCTACAACTTCTCCTATCTGTACGACACGCTGTCGCTCGGTATTCCCTTTACCAGCATCAGCTGGGGCAGCTATCAAACCATCAACGTGCTGGGGCAGTTCTCCACCGCGGTAGTCGGGCTGACGCTGGTGCAGAGTGCCTATACCGCGGAAATTATTCGCGGCGGCTTCCTCGGTGTCGATCACGGTCAGTATGAAGCGGCGGCGGCGCTCGGCCTGCCGGCGTGGCGGCGTACCCTGCGCATTATTCTACCGCAGGCGCTGCGCACTATTCTGCCCTCCGGCTTCAATGAAATTATCAGCCTCGCCAAGGGGACGGCGATGGTCTACGTCCTGGCGATGCCGGAGCTGTTTTACACCATTCAGATGATTTACAACCGCACCCAGGAAGTGATCCCCCTGCTGATGGTCGGCGCGGTGTGGTACCTGGCGATCACCAGCGTACTGTCGCTTATCCAATATCTGGTCGAACGCGCGCTGGCGCGCAGCGAGCGCCGCTCGGCGGTGAACAGCCCGCGCCGCACTCGCGTTGCCGAAGCCTCTCGTTCACCGCAGACGCAGGAGCCCGTCCATGCCCAACTCTCATAACGGCCACATCTCGATTACCGGCGTCAGCAAATATTTTGGCCGCCATAAGGCGCTGGACGATGTCTCCCTGGAGATAGAGCCCGGCACGGTAACGGTGATCCTCGGGCCTTCCGGCTCGGGGAAATCCACTCTGCTGCGGGCCATTAACCACCTCGAGCGGGTTGATGAGGGCTTTATCCAAATTGATGGCGACTATATCGGTTATCGCCGTCAGGGCGACAGGCTGTACGAGCTGAAGGAAAAAGAGATCCTCCGCCAGCGTGTGAACGTCGGCTACGTTTTTCAAAACTTCAACCTGTTCCCGCACCTGACGGTGCTGGAAAACCTGATTGAGGCGCCGATTGCCCACGGACGAGCCAGCCGCAAGGAGGCCATCGAGCAGGCCTACGATCTGCTCGACGTGGTGGGGCTGCGCAACAAAGCCGATGCCTGGTCGCGGCATCTCTCCGGCGGTCAGCAGCAGCGCATTGCCATCGCGCGGGCGCTGGCCCTCAAGCCGCGGGTGATTCTGTTTGACGAACCAACCTCGGCGCTGGACCCTGAGCTGGTGGGCGAGGTGCTTGACGTTATCAAGAAGCTGGCGCGTTCCGGCACCACGCTGGTGGTGGTGACGCATGAGATTGGTTTTGCGCGCGAGGTCGCCGATCAGGTGGTCTTTATGGTCGATGGTAAAATCATTGAGCAGGGCAGCAGCGATGAGGTCCTTAACCATCCGCAGCATCAGCGCACGCGGCAATTTTTATCGAAGGTGCTTCCGGCATGAGAAAAGGACTTCTGGCATTACTGATGGGTATTATCCCGGCGGGTGCGCAGGCGGAGATTGACCTGCGGGCCAACGAGCGGCCGCTGCCGGTGACGGCGGACAGCCGGGCGATTGCGCAGATCCCGGCCAATTATCGCTTCGTTGAGCCCGGGACGCTGACGGTGGCTATCTCGGCGTTGAATTCACCGCCGCTGGCGCTGCTGGCGAGCGATAACCGCACGCGTATCGGCAGCGATCCGGATATCGCCCGCCTGCTGGCCGGCAGCCTGGGGCTCCGGCTCCGGCTGGTGCCGACGGCGTGGGAGGACTGGCCGCTGGGCATCACCTCCGGGCGCTACGACGTGGCGCTGGTGAATATCGCGGTGACCGAGCAGCGCAAGCAGAAATTCGATTTCGCCACCTATCGCGTCGATTCCCTGGCCTTTTCCGTTAAATCCACCAGCCCGATAGACCGGGTGAACGGCGCGGCGGATCTTGCCGGGCGGAAGGTGATCGTCGGCTCCGGCACCAATCAGGAGCGTATTCTGCTCGGCTGGAACGCCGAGAACGAAGCGGCGGGGCGCCAGCCGGCGCTGCCGGTGTACCTGACCGACGACGCCTCGGGTAATCTCTATATTCAGTCCGGACGCGCCGACGTGTTCTTTGGCCCGCAGTCGGTGGCGGCCTACAAAGCGGCGCTGACCGGCACGACCAAAGTCGTCGGCCTGGGGCCGAAAAAGGCTTACGTTGCCACCACCACCAAAAAGGGCAGCGGCCTGGTGTACGCGCTGCAGGCGGCGCTCGACGGGGCGATAGCCCGCGGCGAGTACCAGCAGGTGCTGGCGCGCTGGGGGGAACAGGGGGAGGCGGTAACGCAGTCGGTGGTCAATCCGCCGGGGATTACCTACTAAAAAACCGCTGTTCCGCAGGAGTGTGTTGCGAAACAGCGGGGGCGAACTCTCGCCAGGGTTGATAATCAGGCCGCGCGAGGCGTCAGGTTGATACGATCCAGCGGCCCGACAATAAACAGATAGGAGAGCAGGCCGAGCACGCCCATCGAGCCGACGTAGAGAATGGCGTAATCAAACGAGTGCGTATTGGCAATAATGATCCCAATCACCAGCGGCGTGATGATGCTCGCGAGGTTACCGCACATATTGAAGACCCCGCCGGCGATACCCAGCATCTCCTTAGGCGACGTATCGCTGAGGATACACCAGCCGAGATTGCCAAAGCCTTTTGCAAAGAAGGCCAGGCTCATGGCGGCGATAACCACCACCTCAGAAGCGGTATAGTTAGCGACGACGATGACGCAGGAGAGCAGCATGCCGCAGATGACCGGTATCTTGCGGGTAGTGGTCAGACTATGGCCGCGTTTCAGCAGCCAGTCGGAAAACAGCCCGCCGAGCAGGCCGCCGATAAACCCGGCAATGGCCGGAATGCTGGCGACAAAACCGACCTTCAGAATCGACATTCCCTTCGCCTGGTAAAGGTAGGTCGGGAACCAGGTCAGGAAGAACCAGGTAATGGAGGTGACGCAGAACTGGCCGATATAGACGCCAATCATCATGCGGTTTACGCAGACGCTTTTAATCTGCGCGAGGGTTAATTTGTGCTGCGTTTTTTTGCTGCCTAGCTCCGGCTCGCCGCCGCCCTCGCGAATATATTTAAGCTCCTGCTGATTTATTTTCGGGTGATGTAACGGGTCCTTCACCTTAACCAGCCAGAATATCCCCAGGACCACCCCGATGGCGCCAATATAATAGAAAACATAGTGCCAGCTTAAATTATGCAGGATGATCGTCATCAGCGGTGTGATAATACCCAGCGAAATATACTGCGCCGCCTGATATACCGAGGTGACAAATCCGCGCTCTTTATTCGGGAACCACTGCACGCTGAGGCGGCTGTTGGCGGGGAAGGCCGGGGCTTCTATTGCGCCCATCATCAGGCGCAGAATAACCAGCACCACCAGCGGGCTGGCAAACAGAAAAATCGTCCCCTGGAACATGGTCACCACCGACCAGCCGATCAGCGCGCAGCCGTACACCAGCCGCGAGCCGTATTTATCCAGCAGCCAGCCGCCGGGGATTTGCATTATCACGTAAGAAATACCGAACACGGAAAAAGCCAGACCCATGGCCTCCGGGTCGAAGCCGAGCTCTTTACTCATAATCGGTGCGACGACCGACAGCGTGGCGCGGTCGGCATAATTAAATACGGTGGCCAAAAAAAGAAATAATAAAATACCGTAACGCACGTTGCTGCGTTTTAATTGTGTATTCACTTTTCAACTCCGTTTCAGGGTTGGTGATGTGGGTACAGCAAGTCAGGGGCGGGAGGGGGAATAAAGTGCCGTCCGCCGGTCGTTAATAACTATCCCCGGCCATAAGCTGACCGGACTACGCAAGGGTGGGGGATGCGCTTATCCCCCAGCCCGGCCCCGGCGCTTTCGCTCCCGGACCGGGAAATAGCCGGCGCAAGCATCAGGGGCGCTGGCCAAACTCGCAGCTGTGCTGGGTCCAGCGGCGCGCCTGCTCGCTCAGGGTGAAGCCCAGCCCGTGACGTTCAGAAACCCACATCCGCCCATCGCGCAGCTCAAGCTGCTCGTTAAACAGCGGGTTTAGCCACTCGAAATGCTCCAGCCACGGCTCTAGCGGGTAGGTGGCGGCGAGGTGCAGATGCACTTCCATCGCAAAATGCGGGGCCAGCTTGCGGCCATGCTTCGCCGCCAGATCCATAATCTTGAGGAAGGGGGAGATACCGCCGACGCGCGGGGCGTCCGGCTGCACGAAGTCGCAGGCGTTGCCGAGGATAAGCTGTTCGTGTTCGCGGAAGCTGGTCAGCATCTCGCCGGTAGCAATCGGCGTATCCAGCGCGGCGGCCAGCTGCGCGTGGCCTTCGATATCGTAAGCGTCGAGCGGCTCCTCAATCCAGATCAGGTTAAACTGTTCCATTTTACGCCCCATGCGAATGGCGGTTTCCCGGTCCCACTGCTGGTTGGCGTCAACCATCAGCGGGAAATCGGGGCCCAGCGCTTCACGCACCGCCGTCAGGCGACGGATATCCTCGGCGGTGTTCGGCTGGCCCACCTTCAGCTTGATCCCGCCGATGCCGTTTTCCCGCGAGATGGCGACGTTTTTCAGCACCTGATCCAGCGGCGTATGCAGGAAACCGCCGGAGGTGTTGTAGCACTGTACCGAATCGCGATGGGCGCCGAGCAGCTTCGCCAGCGGCAGCCCGGCGCGTTTGGCTTTCATATCCCACAGCGCAATATCAAGCGGAGAGATGGCCTGTACCGCCATGCCGCTGCGCCCGACGGAGGCGCCCGCCCACAGCAGTTTGGTGTAGATCTTGTCGATATCGTTGGGGTCTTCACCGAGCAGGTTATCGGCAATCTCTTTGGCATGAGCGTAAATTCCCTGGCCTCCCGCGCGCTTGGAATAGCTAAAACCTACCCCTTCGAAACCGTCGCGGGAGCGAATTTCGGCGATGATAATCGCGACTTCGGTGAGCGGCTTTTGCCGCCCGGTGAGGACTTTGGCATCGCTGACCGGCGTGGCTAAGGGGAGAAAAGCCAGGGAGAGCTTAACGTGCTCAATGCGGTCGCCGGTTTCGGCGGCGGTTTTGACGCCGGTGGTTTTGGCGTAGGTCACGGAGCTGGAATTGGCGCTGGTGGTCATGGCATGTTCCTTATGAGTTATAAAATGTTTGCGCTAACATTTTTAATCCAGCTTTAGTGTTTCGACCACAGGAGTGCGTTTAATTTGTACAAACGATCACAACTTTAGGTTATTAGTGGTAAAATTATGCAAGTGACATCACGATCCAAAACAATCTGTGAAATAGCACAACTATTAATGATAGCGATAACATTTTATCTCTCAGGTTATTGATTCTCATGCAGATGCGCGGGCGGGTGCTGGCAATTGGCTGGGGCATCATCAATAATGCCCGCTGGGAACGACTCAACACAGGGGCTTAGCCGTGAAAAGCAGAAAACCGACGCGCGTGCCGACGCTGGATGATGTTGCCCGCACGGCGGGGTTATCATCAATGACGGTCAGTCGGGCGCTCAATACGCCGCAGCTGGTGCGGCCTAAAACGGTGGAAAAGGTGCTGCAGGCGGTGCAGGCCACGGGCTACATTCCCAATGCGCTGGCCGGCGGATTGGCTTCGCGACGCAGCCGGCTGATTGCCGTCGTGGTTCCGCAAATCAACAACAATATGTTTGTCGACACCATCCAGGCGCTGAGCGATACCCTTGCGGCGCGCGGCTACCATATGCTGCTGTGCGTCGCGGGCTACAGTCGGGAGACCGAAGCGGAGCTGGTGGCAACCCTGCTCTCCCGTCGCCCGGACGGGGTCGTGCTGACCGGCATTCAGCATGCGCCGGCGCTAAAGAGAACCATCCTCAACGCCGCCATCCCGGTGGTGGAGATTTGGGATCTGACCCCGACGCCGCTGGATATGCTGGTGGGCTTTTCGCATGAGAAAGTTGGCGAGACGATAGGCGAGTTTTTGCTGCACAAGGGCTATCGACGCCCGGGGCTGTTGTGGGCAGGGGACGCGCGAGCGGCGCTGCGTAAGCAGGGGCTGTGCGCCCGGCTGGTCAAAGGCGGTATGAGCGATGTGCATCAGGTGGCGGTGCCGCTTCCCGCCTCGCTGGCGCTGGGGCGCAGCGGCCTGGCCCAGCTGCTTGACGCCGGCGAGTTCGATATTATCGTCTGCAGTTCCGATACCCTGGCGCAGGGGGCGATAATGGAGGCGGAAAGCCGCGGCCTGCGCGTGCCGAAGGATTTAGCGGTAATGGGCTTCGGCGATCTGGATTTTGCCGCCAGCAACCGACCGGCGATTACCACCGTAAGCGTCGATCGCCAGGCGATTGGCGAACGCGCGGCAACCCTCCTCGCCGACCGCATTGAAGGCGTGGGGGAAGGGGAAGCAATTATCGATCTGGGCTATCATTTGCTGGAGCGAGAGTCGGCGTAGGCACGCCGTTAAATAGCGCGCGACGGGCTTTTTTCCGGCTTTCACCCGACACCCGACGTTTACCGTGGAGGCCGAACATGATCACCGTCTATGGCGTACCGGGCTGGGGGTCGGCAATCAGCGAGCTGATGCTGACGCTGGCCGAAATCCCGTACCACTTTGTTAACGTTGAGGGTTTTGATAAACCCGGACCGCAGCGCGACAGCCTGATGCAGATAAACCCGCTGTGTCAGGTACCCACCCTTAAGCTGGCGGACGGCAGCGTGATGAGCGAATCTGCCGCGATTGCCTTAACCATCCTCGACCAGCGGCCGGACCTCGCGCCCGAGCCAGGAACGCCGCAGCGACACCCGTTTCAGCGCCTGCTGATTTGGTTGGTTGCCAACGTCTATCCCACCTTCACCTACGCGGATTACCCTGAGCGCTGGGCGGCGGATGCACCGCAGCAGCTGCGGGAAAACTGCGTGAACTATCGCCAGTCGCTCTACCTGTGGCTCGAGCAGCAGCTCGTCGCCGGGCCCTACGCGCTGGGCGAGCGGATAAGCCTGCTGGACTGCTATATCGCGGTCATGTGCTCGTGGGGGCCGGGGCGGGAGTGGTTTGAGGCGCACACGCCGAAATTCGTTGCCGTCGCGGATGCGGTATATCAACGCGCCGAGCTGGAGGCGGTATTACGCCGCAACGAGCTGATTTAAGGCACAAAATGAAAACCAGCGCGCCCGGGCTGTGGTAGTTTTATCGTTCTGACAATAAGGAGTCTGCTATGCCGCATGTTGATATTAAGTGTTTTCCTCGCGAGCTGAATGATGAGCAAAAAACGGCGCTGGCCGCCGATATCACCGCCGTATTAGTGCAGCACCTGAACAGCAAGGAGAGCTCGGTGAGCGTGGCCCTGAAGCAGGTTGACCCGAGCGACTGGCAGCAAGTGTGGGACAGCGAAATCGCCCCGCAGATGGCGCAGCTGATTAAGAAACCCGGTTACAGCATGTAGCTGCTTCGCTTTCCCGAAGGCGGCACTCAGCGCCTGCCCGGGCGACAAAAGCCGCTGCTCTTTGTCGCCCGGGCCGAACGGTTCGCCGCTTACCCGGGACTCACGCCTTAGAACCAAATCTCGGTTTGCACGCCGAAGTTCCAGTTTCCGCCGGCGGTAAAGCCTTTGCTGCCGAAATCATCGTTAATGGCGTAGCGATCCAGCGCCTTATCCCAGTTCATCCACGTCACGAAGAACCGAATCTCCGGCCGCGCTTTAATATCAAACACGTCGCCAACCTTAAAGGTCGGAGCGAAGGTCAGCTTATAAAAATCACCGCTCACCGCCTGATACTGATGGACTTCGTCGTTGTAGCGATAGGTTCGCCCGTTGGGGTTCAGGTCCATATACTGCCACGACGCCTCGTACAGCAGCGCGAAATTGCGGGTGATGCCTTGAGAAAGCCGCAGGTTGAAGGTCGCCCAGTCGTAGCGGTCGCCGTCGCGATAGCGGCTTTCGCTATGCTGGGCGATGACTGACGGCGCCAGCTCCCAGTTTTTCCCCAGCGGCAAAATACCGTATGACGCAAAGCGCAAGGATTTTGCATTCTCGGTGAGATCGCCATCGCTGCCGGGCTGACGCGCTTCGGCCCCAAGGCCGCCACCGTACTGTAAGGCGCTTTCGGATACCCCCGGCGCCAGGCCGAAGAACTGCTGCTTATCGTGATAGGCCAGCATCGCGTAGTAGCCGTTCTTCGCGGTATTGTCGCTGCGCAGGGCATAACTGCCGGTGGTCGAGGTGTTATCTTTCAGCGAATCATTGCCCTGGGCGGTCATCGCGGTGGTCATCAGCTGCCAGTTGTTCCAGAAGTGGTTAGCGGTGAACATCAGGTTCTGAATATCGTTATCTTCATAATTATCGCTACCCAGATCGCCAAAGTTGCGCGCATAGACCGAATAATCGCCGCGCAAATGGCTGCCCCAACTGACGTCGTTGATGCCGCCGCCGGTACCGCCGAGGAACATAATGTCGCTGTCGGTAAAGTGAATATCGAAATTGTCGCGATCGAAGCGCTTGCCCGCCCAGATAGAGGACTTCTCAAAGGGTCCGGAAAAATCGGCAAAGCCGCCCATTTCGACGTACAGCTGGCGCACGTTCAGATGGTGGCTGTCGTTATCCTGGACCCACGGGTCCGGGTTGGTGGCGCCATCGGCAAGCATGGTTTTGAAATGCGCCCACGAGCCGTCGCTAAAGGTCATTTTCTTGCCAAAGCTGAGCTCTACGTAGTTATCCTTCTCGTTGCCGAGACGGCCAACGTGGGCATCGCCGTTGAGCGAGCTGGCAGGGGAGATCCCCGGGCCGCCGCGCGCCCCTTTGCCGTGGCTATCCACCAGCATGCCGGAGCGGGCGTAGGCGTTAAACTCAAAGCCGTCGCCGGGCGAGGTTTTCGCCAGCTGGCTATTGATCTGCTGGTTGGTGACCTGCTGCTTTTGCTCGCTGGCGGCGGTCCGCTGGCTGAGCGCCTGCACCTGTTTCTCCGCCGCTGCCGCGCGCTGTTCCGCCGCGGTTGTGCGCTGTTCTGACTGCTGCGCGCGGCGGTTGGCGTCTCCCGCTTCCTGCTCCGCATGATTGAGCCGGGCTTCGAGCTGCGCCAGCCGTTGTTCGATGGTCAGCGGCGCGGCGCAGACGCCGTAGGCCGAAAAAAGGGCGCAGCAAACCGCTGCGCTAATCACAGAGATACGCATGAGAATCCTTATTTCTTTCAGAGGTAAAGAGGTGGGGACGCCTTACATGGCGTGATTTTCGCCGCCGGCGGACGGGCTTTCCGGCGGCGCACGGCGACCGGCGTCGAGGTCGGCGCGGATCTGCTCGTAATCATCGTCGAGACGATAGAAGCGGCCAATCCACAGCATCGACGCGACAATCAGCAGCGCCGGGATGTAGAGATAGCAGGCTTTAATCGCCAGCATCGCGCTCTCGTTCTGCGCCTGATTGGCGACGTAGCCGCCGGAAGAGAGCAGTACGCCGGTAATCGCTCCCGCACCGGCCATGGCAACTTTGCCGAAGAAACCGTTGATTGAGGTTAAAATTCCCGCCGTGTTGATGCCGGTTTTCCACACGCCGTAATCCACCGGATCGGCCTGCATGGAGAAGTAAATGGCGGTACGCTGGCCGGCGCCCAGGGACAGCACAATCGCCCCGGCAATCAGCCCCCAGCTGTTGACGCCCGCAGCCATCATCATGCCCATGCCGACAAGGTTAATGGCGCTGGCAATCAGGTAGACGTGACGCTTTTTCATCCGCCTGGCGAGCAGCGGCACGGTGAGAGTGCCCAGCAGCGGAACGAAGGTGGAGATCCCGGCGACGATGGCCGTCAGATCGTTGTTGCCCACGTAGTAGTGGAAGAAGTAAACCAGCGCGCCGGTCTGGAAGAAGAACGCCCCCCACATCAGGAAAATATTGCTGGCGAATACCCACCATGGACGGTTGGCGCGCAGGCTGACCCAGGCGCGTTTCAGGGTCATTCGTTCCTGGGTAATGCTGATGTTCTCCTTAACGTTGCGGAAGCTCACCAGCAGGAAGAACGTCGCAATGACGCCGAAAATGACCGCGGTATAGAAGAAGCCGTGGGCCTGGCTGCCCTTGCCCAACGCGCCAACCAGCGGCAGGGTCGCGACGGCAACAATCGTGGCGCCGAGGGAGCCCAGCAGAATTCGCACCGCCGAGAGGGTGGTTCGCTCACGCGAATCGCTGGTCAGGAACGGCAGCATCGCGCAGAACGGAATATTGACCAGCGTATAGAGAAACGACAGGCACAGATAGGTGATGAAGGCGTAAAGCAGCTTGCCGGTAGTGCCGAAATCCGGCACGTAGAAGGCCAAAACACACAGCAGCCCGAAGGGGACTGCGCCAAGCAGCAGATAGGGACGACAGCGCCCCCAGCGGGTGGTGGTGTTATCAATCACCAGCCCCATCAGCACGTCGGCGACGCCATCCACCAGGCGGGTCACGAGGAACATCAGGCCGACATAATAGGCGGGAAGCCCCATTACGTCGGTGTAAAAGAACATCAGATACAGAGAGATAAGCTGCCACACGAGGTTGCAGGAGAGGTCGGCGATGCCGTAGCCCAGGCGCTGCCGCCACAGGCTAAAGGTTGTTTCTGCCATAAAATATGCTCGCTTATTGTTGTTGTTAAAGTCCGTACTGGCGAATAAACCAGGCCGGGGTACAGCTCCACGCATGGCAATAGCTGTTGATCAGCTTGCTGCCATAAGGTGAAAAGTCAGGTTGCGCCGGGTCAAAAATCTCCCAGAAGGTGTCGGCGCCGTAATCGACCATCGCCCCCCAGTAGGCTTTGATCTCCGCGATGGCCTCGTCGCGTAGCCCGCACTGCAGCAGGGCGGCGACAAAGTGGTGGCGCAGGTAGGGGGTATTCATGGCGATGGCCGGGGGATTTTCCCGTAAATTGCGCATTATTTCCCGGTGCTGCTCTGCGCTGCCGATTTCCGCCAGCACCAGCCAGATCTGCGAGGCCCAGGACACCTGTCGCCCGGTGCCGCTAACGAAAAAGCCCCGTTCCGGGTCCCAAAGCTCGCGCTGGGCCGCCGCTTTTAGCGCCTGCAGACGATCGCCGAGCGCAGCTGCCAGCTCGGGTTCAAAACGTTCTGCCAGCCAGATAGCGCGCTGCAGGCAGTAAATCAGCACGCCCTGCGCCGCGGCCTGTTTATTCAGCGACGCCTGCCAGTCGATAAAGACCCACCAGTCGTCGCTATCGCGCACCAGACCGGCGTCATCGCAGCGGGTCAGCGCCAGCTCAACCTGGCGGCGCGCCGTTGGCCACAGCTGCTGAGCGGTGGCGCTATCGCCGGTGCTTTGCAGATAGCCGTAGAGAACATCTACGAAAAAGAGCGAATAATCAAAGAGAAAAGTATCGTCGGCGATCACATCTGGCTGGACAAAGACGTTGGCGGAGACCATGCCGTCCTCCCGGGTATGGCCGGCAAAGAGGTACAGGCAGCGGCGAACCAGGTCGTGGTGGGTAAAGGTGACGTCGTTAACCAGCGCCTGCAGGCGTAAATCGCCAAGCCACAGGCGGCGGTCGCGTTTAGGCCCGTCTTCGAAAACCTCCTGCATACAGTTTTTCAAGGTCACTACCGAGACCCGGTCGATAGCCTGCAGCTGCGGGTCCGTCGCGGTACCGGGCAGGCAGGTTTCGCTCGCTGAGGTCACGGCATTCAGCCGAATCTGTCCAACCCGCAGGCGGAATTTCTGCGATACGGCCTTCACCTCCACCTTCAGGTAGCGAAAGCAGTAGCGGCGGGGCAGGTTAACCTCTGCGGGCAGCACGTCGAGCCACAGGTCCTGCTGCTGCAGCCAGCTGCTGCTCAGCCAGCCCTGATATTCGCTGAACGGCTCGCAGACTTCGCTGAGGGTTTCACCGAAGGTAAAGTGCAGATGGGCCGGGGCATCCGGCGGGCTGCCGACGGCGGAGCAGGCGAAAGAGAGGTAGCCGACGTAGTGGCTGCCGAAATCAATGATAAAGCTGTCACCGCTGGTCAGCTCGCGCTGATAAAGCGCTTCGGGCGTGCTGACCGGCTGCGCCCGCCAGCCAAAGATGGCCTGCGGATCGGCGTGGGCATCGATAACCGCCTGCGGTGGGTAAGCCCGGCTGCTGAGCGCCGGCCTGAGCGCCTCGGCGGCGCGTAAAAAGTCCTCGTGGCGGGTCATCGTGACCTCAGAGTTGTGCTGGATAGCCTGTGACATACTGCGTCCTCTACGTTTATTTATCCGCAGCATAAGACGCCGCCGCCCGCGTCAACCACTCTGGCAATGCCAACGCACCGCGGGAAATGGCACTGATGGTGTGATGGGCTGGTTGGCGATCACAATTCCATAAATCTGGCTCGTGAGCGCCGGTAAAATGCATTATCTTGCCCCTGCGCCGTATGCCGTTTTGGACTTCATTAATGATGACACTGACCGTTGAGTATTATTTCGCCCATCCGCAGGACAAGCTGGCGATGTACGCCAGCGACCCCGAAGATAACAGCCATGAACATAGCCACGAGTTTGCTGAACTGGTGATCGTCGAGCACGGGCATGGTCTGCACGTTATTAACGGCCGACCGCTGTATATTCAGCAGGGGGACGTTTTTTACGTGCAGCCGGGGGACGTGCATTATTATGATGAGCTCGGAACGCTCAAGTTAATCAACGTGCTGATTAACCCTTTCGTTGAATTTCATTATTTGCAGAATGTTGATGCGCTATTACGCAAATTCTCCGCACAGCAGGCTTCCTGCTACGGCTGGCTGGCCCCTGATACCCGCCATATCTGTAAGGGGCTGGTTGAGAAGATATTCTCGGCGGATTTTCAGCGCAGTGAAAACAGCGCGCTGCGCGAGGCGACTTTCTTTCAGCTGGCGACGACGATACTGCATGCTGAAAGTGAAGCGGAATATAGCAACACAAAATATAAATTACATAAATTACTCACCTGGCTGCAGGACCACTGTTTTGAAGAGCATAACTGGCAGCTGCTGGCCGATAAATTTCACCTGACCACCCGCACTGCCTTTCGCCATATTAAAGAGGCGACCGGATTAACCCCGGATAATTATATAAAACGCCTGCGCCTGGTTTCAGCGAGGGTAAAACTGCGTGAAACCGATATGACCATTACCGAAGTGGCCTATTTATGCGGCTTCGCCAACAGCAACCACTTTACCACCCTCTATAAAAAGGTTTTTGGCCTCACTCCCAGCGAAGACCGGCGCCGGCTGCAGCGCTGAGGCCGCCGCTGCGTCAGCGGCTGGCGCGGGCTAAATTGCGCATTGCGCGCTGGCAAATACGCGCAGTAGCCGGGGACGGTGATTCGCTCAGCCAGCGGGCGCAGAGCGTCTGCACCCAGTCGGGGCTATCTTTCCCCGCGTCATTGAGCCAGTTGGCGACGGAATCCTGCACGTAGACCGAGGGGTCGGCGCGCAGCGGGGAGAGGATCGCCAGCGCGCGCTGCGGCTGGCGCTTGAGCTCGCCGATATGCGCGCACCAGACGCCGCGCGGACGCAGGGCCTCGCTGGCAAAGCGGCGAATGCGATCCGAAGGCGAGGCGGTCCACGTTACCAGCTCGGCGATGGCCAGATCCAGCTCCGGTATCAGACGCGGGCGCACGGCCAGCCACGCCCATTCGCGTACGCCGAAATGGGCATCATCGGCCAGCGGGCGAATTGCCGCCAGGCGCTCGCTGAGCGTCAAATCGGACCGCGCGCCGAGCATAAAGCAGCCCCAGCCGCGAACCGTATCCGCCGGGTGCGCCAGGCAGCGCTGGAGTGTCGCCGGTTGGCCCTCACTCAACAGCAGGTGCGCGATGCCTGCCATGCGCTTCACAATACCCTGCGCATCGAGGCTCTCCGCCGCGGCCAGCGCCGACGGCGGCAGCGCCGGGAAAACCGCACGCAGCAGCCTCGACTGGCTTAGCGCCAGAACTTCCGTCAGGTTAGCACTCGCTAACTCACCTCGCGAGAGGGCCTGCAGGATCCCGGCAGGAATATCCGCGACGCGGGTTGCTCCTTTACGTTTCTCATTTTCGCTCATGACGTTGCTCCTTGTGCCGTCAGCGTAGCGGCCGCGACTTTGTTCAGCAGCCCGGCGAGCAGGGCCCGCTCCTCGGCCGAGAGACCGGCAAAGAGCCCGCTAATCCAGCGGCTATGCCGGGCAAAAACGCTATCGATGATCTGCTTACCCTTGACCGTTAAGCCAATTCGCATAGCCCGACCGTCGAGAGCGTCGGCATGGCGTTCAATAAGGCCATCGCGCTGCAGACCGTTGAGCAGGCCGGTAATGGTTGCGCGGGTGACTCCCGCCTTTTCCGCCAGCACGTTGGGCGCCAGACCTTCCGGCGCGGCGTTGAGAAGAAACAGCAGCACAAAGCGGCCTTCGGAAAGACCCCAGGGCGCCAGCAGCGCGGCACAATCGCGATCGATGGCGGCCGCCAGCGACAGGGTTTGAAAGCAAAGGCGAATATTGTCGAGATCGGCAAGCTGATGGCGTTCAGCCTCCTCTAGCAGAGCGCGGTATTTTTGTTCAAGCTCCATTGCGGCCTCCGAAATATAGTATGGCGCCTAACTATATGATCGGGCCAGGGCAAGGTCAACGCTAAAAGGGCGGGCTCCCGGCATCGGTGTGGATAAGCAGGCCGGCATTAACCCGCCCGCTGCGGCAGGCAGGCTACTCTTCCGGCGTGTTCGCCCGAACGTGGCGTCCGCTGGCGACAAAGTTGCCGGTGCCGAGATGATGCAGCGTATTGAGCTTATCATCGTCGAACTGCCAGCGTCCGGTGACGAAAGCCCGCTCATCGGCGGCGGCGGAAACCACTTCGCCAAACAGGGTGTCGTACTGCTCCTGAGCGGCGGTGGGCGGCAGCAGCCGACACTCCATCCACGCCAGACACTTCTCCTCAATCAGCGGCAGGCCAAGCTCCGGGCCGTTAACCACCGGAATGCCGTAGGCGTTGAACTTATCCTCGTCGCGCCCGCTGATGCTGCCGACCGCGTAGGTCCAGCTGGCGGCTGCCACGCCCGGCACCACGATGCCGAAGGTCCCGTTGCGCTCAATTATCTCCCGCGTCCAGGCGCTCTTATCGACCACGATGGCGACGCGGGGCGGCGCGAACTCCACCGGCATCGACCACGCGGCGGCCATCACGTTGCGGCGTCCGGATTGCGCGTCATAGCTGGTTATCATAATGGTGGGGCCGTGATTGAGCAGGCGACTGGCGTACTGGAGTTCGACGTGGCGAAAGCGGCTCATATGCGTTCCTTGGTAAATGGGTCTGATGCCAGACAACACGTTAAGCCGCAATGAAAATGTAATCAATACGTCATCCAGGCTCCCTATAGTTGGCGGCACTAAGTCCCAAAGAGGATAACAACATGTTAGCTCCCCTGTATTTATCGCAGGTGGGCGCGGCCCGGCGGTTTTTGACCGTCGGTAGAGTATCGCTTTCCCAACGGGGAGGGCGATAATGCGCGCGCTTACCGGCATCAAGCTTGATAGCGTCTCCTTCGCTTTCGGCGCCAATACCGTTCTCAATAATATCGATCTGCATATCGAAGCGGGCAGCATCGTCGCGCTGCTAGGGCCATCCGGCTGCGGCAAAAGCACGCTGCTGCGCCTGCTGGCCGGGCTCACCGTACCCGCCAGCGGCGAAATCCGCTTTGGCGACCGCCTGGTGGCGAAAGCCGGCTGGGGTATGGCCCCGGAGCAGCGCGATATCGGCATGGTTTTCCAGGATTACGCCCTGTGGCCGCACATGACCGTGGCGCAAAACATCGCTTTTCCGCTGCGCATGCGCGGCGTGCCTCGCGGTGAACGCCAGACGCGGGTCAACGCCGCGCTGGTGAGGGTCGGGCTGACCGGCTTTGCCGAGCGTAAACCCTCCGGCCTCTCCGGCGGCCAGCAGCAGCGCGTCGCGCTGGCGCGGGCAATCGTCGCCGAACCTCGCGTGCTGCTGTTTGACGAACCCCTCTCTAATCTTGACAGCGAGCTGCGTGAGTCGCTGTGCATCGAGATGAGCCGTCTGCTGCGCCAGCTTGGCATCACCGCCGTCTACGTCACCCACGACCGCCGCGAAGCAGAGCTGCTGGCTGACCGCATTGTGCATTTATCGGCGGGCAGCGTTGCTGCCGTCCGCATTGTTACTTCATCCTCAGGGGAACCCGCATGAAATCCGTTATGACATTTAAGAAAGGAGCAGCGCTCGCGATGATGCTGTCGGCCACGATGATCTCCAGCGCCCACGCGCTAACCGTTTACACCGCCGGTCCCGGCACGCTGGCGAAAGGCCTCGCCAGCGGTTACGAAAAGAAAACCGGCGTTAAGGTCAATATCTTCCAGGCCACCACCGGCAAGGTGATGGCGCGGCTTGAGGCCGAGCAGGCCAACCCGCAGGCGGACGTGCTGATCTCCGCCTCGTGGGACACCGCGGAAGATCTGCACGCTCGCGGCTGGCTGCTGGCGTATCAAAGCGCCAACGCCGATAAGGTCCCGGCCAATCTGAAATCGGCTGATTACGTGGCGCAGGGCATTTCGGCGCTGGGGATCGTCTGGAACAGCAAAAGCGGCACGCCGGAACCGAAGGAGTGGCGTGACCTGACGGAAGCGGCATTTAAGGATAAGGTGACCACCCCGGACCCGGCGCTGTCCGGCGCATCCCTGGATTTGCTGATCGGGCTGCAGAATGGGATGGGCGATAAGGCCTGGGCGCTGTTCGATGCGCTGAAAAAGAACGGGATGGTGGTCAGCGGGCCGAATGCGCAGGCGGTGACGCCGGTGATGCAGGGCGCGAAAGCGGCGGTATTCGGCGCGGTGGACTACGTTTCTTACGGCAATATTAGCCAGGGTGAATCGCTGAAGGTGATTTTCCCGGCCAGCGGAACGGTGATTGCGCCGCGCCCGATGATGATCCTGAAAACTACCCCGCACGCTGACGATGCCAAAGCCTTTGTCGACTACGTCCTGTCGCCGGAAGGCCAGGCGATGGTGGCGGATGCCTGGCTGATGCCGGCGCGGTCCGACGTGCCGGCGAAGCGCCCGCTGCTTAACGAGCTGAAGGTTCTGCCGACCAGCGGCGACGGCAGCAGCGAACGCCGCGCGGTGCTGGCCCGCTTCAATACGCTCTTCGCGCAGTAATCTGCCTTCCCCTCGCCGCGGCGGGGGGACCCTCGCTTGCAGGAAAATACGGTGAATCAAAAACTCATTTCTGGCGCCACGCTAGCGGCGCTGCTGGTGCTGGTGGCGCTGCCGCTGTTTTTTATCGTCTTACAGGCGATATTTCCCCACTTCAGCGCCGGTTCGCTGTCCGGGGCGTTTAGCGGCGTCGCGACGCTGTTTGCCGATCCGCAGCTGCCGGCAATGCTCGGCGGCACCTTGTGGATCGCCGGCGGCGTGGCGCTGGTCAGCGTCGCCATCGGGCTCCCGCTCGGCGTGCTGCGCGGGCTGTTCAATCTGCCGCTGCCGCGCCTGTGGGACCTGCTGTTCTTAATTCCTTTTCTCACGCCGCCCTATATCGCCGCGCTGTCGTGGATGCTGGTATTGCAGAGCAACGGCTATCTGCAGCAGCTCACCGGCTGGGATCTCAACGATCTGCTGTTCAGCCGCAGCGGGATCGTGCTGGTGATGGCGCTGAATATTTTCCCGGTGGTCTATTTTGCCGTCTCCCGCAGCCTGCTGGCGAGCGGGCAGCGGCTGGCTATCGTGGCGCGCGTGCACGGCGCCAGCGCCTGGCGCGCCTTCTGGCATATCACCTTGCCGATGCTCTCTCCGGCGCTGGCGGCGGGCATGCTGCTGGCGTTTACCCTGGCGATTGAGGAGTACGGCGTTCCTGCGGCGCTGGGCTCCCGGGCGGGCGTGGTGATGCTGACCGTCGGAATCGAGAAGAAGCTCGCCGACTGGCCTATCGATCTCAACGGCGCGTCGCTGCTCTCGCTGCTGCTGATCGTCGTCGCGCTGCTGGCCTGGTGGCTGCAGCGCCGGCTGGTGGGGGATAAAGAAGTGACCAGCGTGACCGGCAAACCGGGTGAGAACAGCGGGGCGACGGCGGGCTGGTTTACCGTTCCGGCACTGCTGCTGATGGCGACGGTCGCCGGGCTGGCGGTGGTGCTGCCGGTGGCATCGACGGTGGTCACCAGCCTGATGGGCACGCTGTCGGGCGGGATCGGCGCGGATAATTTTACCTTTAACCACTTTATTGCGCTGTTTAACCAGCAGGGCGATGCGCTTTCGGCGCTGGGGACCAGCCTTTCGCTGGCGCTGGCCTCGGCGCTGATTGTTGGCCTGCTGGGGCTGGTGGCGGCGTGGCTGGTGCTGATCCAAAAAATCCGCGGCAGCGCAATTATCGATGCGCTGTCGCTGATGCCGGCGGCGCTGCCCGGCGTGGTGGTCGGGGTGGGGCTGATTCTGTTGTGGAACCGCCCGTTCTGGCCGGTTTCGCCGTATAACAGCTGGTTTATGCTGCTGCTCTCCTACTGCTGCCTGCTGCTGCCGTGGCCGGTGCGCTACGTGGGCAGCGCCCTGCGCCAGCTTGGTAATAATCTGGAACCGGCGGCGAGGGTCCACGGCGCTTCGCCGCTGCAGGCGCTGCGCCTGATCGTCCTGCCGCTGGTGTTTCCGGCGCTGCTGGCGGCGATGCTGATGGTGTTTGCGGTCGCCTCGCGCGAGCTGGTGACCTCCCTGCTGCTGGCTCCGGCGGGCACCCAGACCGTGGCGGTGTTTATCTGGCGTCAGTTTGAGCAGGGTTCAGCGGGACAGGGGATGGCGATGGCGACGCTGACCCTGCTCACCGGCCTGACGCTGATGCTGAGCGCCCTGGCGCTGATGCAGCGCAGCGCGCGCTGAGCCGCTCGACCGCACAAAAATACCGGTGAGGCGGGAAAAATACGCTATAAATGACGCACACCGAATGCTGGAGACATTGATGAGCCCATTTTTACGCGCCTATTTTTCTCGTCTGGGCTGGACGGGAACCCCTGATGCGTCGATTAACACCCTGCGGACGCTGCATATCCACCACAACAGCGCGATCCCGTTTGAGAACCTCGACGTTCTGCTGCCGAGGGAGATCCATCTGGACGATCGGTCTCTGGAGGAGAAGCTGATTAACGCCCGCCGCGGCGGCTACTGCTTTGAGCAGAACGGCCTGCTCGAGCGGGCGTTAAGTGAAATTGGCTTCACGGTACGCAGCCTGCTGGGGCGCGTGGTGCTGGCGAATCCGCCGCAGATGCCGCCGCGAACCCACCGCCTGCTGCTGGTTGAGGCGGAGGGCGAGCGCTGGATTGCCGACGTCGGCTTCGGCGGGCAAACGCTGACGGCGCCCATCAGGCTGCTGGCTGACGTTGAGCAGCAGACCCCGCACGGGGTTTATCGCCTGCTGCACGAAGGCGAGCGCTGGACGCTGCAGTTCAGCCATCACGAGCACTGGCAGTCGATGTATCATTTCGATTTAGGCTGTCAGTTTGCCGCCGATTACGTGATGGGTAACTTCTGGTCCGCCCACTGGCCGCAGTCGCATTTTCGCCACCACCTGCTGCTGTGCCGCCACCTGGTTGACGGCGGGAAGATGACCTTAACCAACTTCCACTTCACCCACTGGGATAGCAGCCGGGTGGTGGAGAAGGTTGATTTACCCGACGTGGTGGCGCTGTATGAAACGCTGCAAACGCGATTTGGCCTCGGGGTGGAGGATCCGAAACACGGCTTTTCGCTGGCCGAACTGACGGCGGTAATGGCTGGCTTTGAAACGCATCCACAGGCGGGTAAATAGGGCATAAAGGGGCGTCGGCCCCTTTCTCCTGGCGGGGCTTAGAGCTGGCTAAACTTATTAATCCACGGACTGTTATCTTCGCCAGACCACAGCTGTACTAACATCTCTCTGAATTTCTCCGCCGCCGGGCTCAGCGGCGTTTCGCGACGCTGCACAAGCCCTAAGGTACGTCGAATGACGGGTTCAATCAGCGGGCGGCTGACCAGAACATGATGTTCATCAGTCGGCATTGCCAGGCTGGGAACCACCGATACGCCGAGGCCCGCCTCCACCATTCCCAGTGAAGTAGACAGGTGTCGGACCTCGTAAAACCAGTTAGGTTGCCAGGCCATTTTCTCGAAGGCCTGATCGATAAGCGACCGGTTACCGCTGGAGCGTCTGACGCCAATTAACTTCATTCCGGCAAGATCTTCCCACGTTACCAGCGGTTTTTGTGCCAGTTCATTGTCGCGCCGACAGGCCAGAACAAAAGGTTCATTGACCAACGGCGAAAAATCGATATTAGGATGTGTGATGTTTATCATATTTATGCCGAAATCTGCATCGCCATTTAACACCGCTTCGAGACAATCGCTGGCGCTGTGCTCAAGTATGCGAATACGGATGTTTGGATGGTCATTGTTATAATCTCGTATCACCGATGGCAGAAAATAGAACGCGGCGGTCGGGATACAGGAAACGGTAATAACCCCTGCCTGATGCGTCGCCATCTCTTTAATACTCAATATTGAGCTTTCATAAAAATCGATTAAATTCTTTGCCTTAGGCAAAAACTCTCTGCCCACCGCCGTTAATTTGACGCTCCGCGTCGAGCGTTCAAACAGCGCCGTTCCCAGGCTCTCTTCAAGCTTTTGGATTCTACGTGTTAATGCAGGTTGTGATATGTGAAGAAATTGAGATGATTTTGTAAAGCATCCGATTTCTGCAATTTTTACAAAAGCTTGTATGCCCTGTAATTCATGTTGCATCTCAGCATCCCTTTCTCGTTTCTATTTCTCTACGGTAACTCACGCGCTATTTATGTGTAAAACGAATTAATGATGCTTTTTTTGACATTAGAGTTATCAACCCGAGTATGAAAACCTTATTGCGTTCCTGAGAAAAAGCGAAATGAGAAAAACACATGTTAAATATCCCTTGCGTATTAATGCGTGGCGGTACGTCAAAAGGCCCGGTTATTCTGGCCAGCGATCTGCCGTCTGAAAATGAAGAACGCGACGCCGTGTTACTGGCGTTAATGGGCGCAGGCCATGAGCTCGAAATTGACGGTATCGGTGGTGGAAGTCCGCAAACCAGCAAAGTGGCGATCGTCAGTCCTTCCGACAGTGCGGATGCCGACGTCGATTATCTGTTCGCGCAGGTCATGGTTAACGAGCGACGCGTCGACACCACGCCCAACTGCGGCAATATGCTTTGCGCGGTGGGGCCCTTTGCCATCGAAAAGGGGTTGGTTAAGGCGCAAAGTCCGGTGACGACGGTCCGCATCCGTAACCTGAATACCGGCACGCTGGTTGATGCAGAAGTTCAGACGCCTGATTATCGGGTGGTTTACGAAGGTGATACCCAAATCGACGGCGTACCGGGTGTTGCGGCACCGGTTGGTTTGACCTTCCTCAATTCTGCAGGCTCTAAAACAGGGAAGCTGCTCCCGACCGGCAGCGTGACGGACGTTTTTGAGGGTATCCCCGTTACGTGTATCGACATGGCCATGCCGATGGTGCTGATAGATGCAGCCCAGCTGGGAAAAACGGGTGGGGAGTCGCCGGCAGAACTGGATGCGGATACAACCTTCAAGGCGAAGCTTGAACGCCTGCGTTGTAGGGCGGGTGAGGCAATGGGGCTTGGCGATGTTTCATCGAAAGTGATTCCGAAACCCGTTCTGCTCAGCCGAGCGTGCAACGGAGGAACGCTTCAGGTTCGCTACTTTATGCCACACGTCTGCCATAAGTCGCTGGCCATTACCGGCTCGATTGGCATTTCAACCGCAACGCTGATTGAAGGGTCTGTTGCCCATACCCTTATCGCCGACCGGCCCAGAGATTTATTCACCAACATTATTGATATTGAACATCCCAGCGGAAAAATTACGGTGTCATTGTTACGAGACGGAGACAAGATCGAAAATACTCGCGCAGCGGTTATACGCACGTCGCGAAAATTATTTGAAGGCGTCGTTTGCGTGCCGGAAAACGTTTTATCAGAAGCGATTTAAATAAAAACATCCTGACCTGAAAGGTTAGATAAAAAACCACTCTGTACCCAAACTATAATACTGAGGTTATTATGGCGTTAACGCATGCTAAAAATACCCTGAAAGACTCGGATTCCGTAAAGGCCAGTAGTCATATTCGTGTCATTCTGGCGTTAGCCTTATCCGGGCTTGCTGAACTTGCTTCTCTTTTCTTTATTCAGCCACTGCTTCCTACGCTGGCGGTGGAATACAACGTTCCCGTCAGTCAGGTAAGTATTATTTTATCTGCTGAAACTGCACTGCTGGCTATTGGGCTGCTCTTTACCGGAACCTTATCCGACCACTATGGCAGAAAGCGATTAATTATTGTGTCGCTGCTGTTGGGCGGTGTTTTAACGCTGCTGTGCCCGCTGGTCGAATCCTGGGCGATGCTGGTGGCTCTGCGCGCGGTGATTGGTCTGGCGTTAAGCGGCATAGCCGCAGCGGCGACGGCGTATATCAGCGAAGAAGTTGCACCGGTGGCGGCGGGAATCGTCACGGGATATTTTGTCTTCGGTAACTCGATGGGGGGAATGTCAGGGCGTATTATTGCCAGCCAGCTGATCGATCATATCTCCATAAATACCATCTTCTACGGTTTTGCGGTGAGTCTTATTGTGGTTGCCATTCTGGTTAACTTTTTGCTGCCGGCATCCCGTAATTTCACGCCGACGCAAAATCTCAACGTGATGCGCATGGTGAAAGGTGCTGCATCACATTTTAAAAATAAAAATCTGGCGCTGGCTTTTGTTATTAGCTTTATTATCTTTGGCGCATTTACCTCACTTTATAACTACCTTGCTTTCTTCCTTAAAGGCGAACCTTTCCATATATCTCCAGCCAACGCGGGCCTGCTCTCCTTTAGCTTCGCGCTGAGCTTCTTTACTGCTCCACAGGCAGGGCGTTTATCGGCTAAATATGGCGCAATGAAAGTGCTGAGAGTGCTGTTCCTGATTATGGCTTTGGGGATGTTGCTGACGCTGACCGCGAATGTCGTCACCTTTATTGCGGGTGCCGTTATCTTCACCGGCTGCTTCTTCGGCTGCCACTCCATCGGCCTGAGCTGGGTCAGTAAAAATGCTACCCACTCAAGAGGCCAGGCAGTCGCGCTCTATTTATTCTTCTATTACATGGGCGGTTCGGTTGTCGGTTTTGTAAACGGTTTTGTCTTCCATTCAATGGGTTGGCAGGGGATGACGGGATTCATCCTGGCGTTACTCGGGGTCGGCGTTGTTGTGGCTACCTATCTGGCGTCCGGTACGAAACCGGCACTGGTACCCGCGCAGTCCGCTGAATAAAAGCTGGCAAGGTGTTCACGCTGTAAGGCGTGAACACGGTATGGGCACGAATATTAATCAGGTATCAACATGAAATTAGCGAGTTATATTCATCACGGCCGTAGAAGTTACGGAATAGCTATTGAGTCCGGCATTATCGATTTGGGTAATAGAATCGGTCATCAGTATGCAACCCTAAAAGATCTTCTTCAGTGGGATGCGCTTGAGGTTGCAAGGCAATATATCGATTGCCCTGCAGATATCCTTCTGGAAGACATTACCTTTTTACCCGTCATCGATGAACCCGGAAAGATTTTCTGCGTGGGCATGAATTACGCCGAAAAACGAAAAGAGTTCGCGGAGACGAATAGCGCGCCGACGTTGTTTATCCGATTCCCTGATTCGCAAACCGGACATGCCCGACCGGTGATCAAGCCTGTTCACTCCAGCGAGTTCGATTATGAGGGTGAACTGGCCGTCATTATTGGCAAACCAGGTTCCCAAATAACCACGAACAATGCGCTCGACCACGTCGCTGGCTACAGCTGCTATATGGACGGCTCGGTGCGCGACTGGCAGCACGCCTGGTTCACGGCCGGTAAAAACTGGAAACAGACCGGTGCCTTTGGGCCCTATATGACCACTGTAGATGAGATCCCCGATCCCCACGCCTTAACCATACATACCTGGCTTAACGGCAAGCTGGTCCAGGATGACTCCACCGGCAGCATGATCCACAAAGTGGCCGATCTTATCGCGTATATCAGCACTTTCACCTCACTGAGCGCCGGGGACGTCATTATTACGGGCTCACCGGGCGGCGTCGGTAAAAAACGCAATCCACCGCTCTTTATGCATGATGGCGATCGGGTTGAAGTGGAAATAGAAAATATCGGCCGCCTGATGAATACCATTGTGGAAGCTCAACCGCTGCAAGAATCGCGGGCTGTTTAATCGCGGTTCTCAGGAGAAATAAGATGTTCACCGCCAGAACGCCAGAATTTGAGGTCATTCAATCCGGCCAGGGGAATACCAGAGAGGAGATCGCCTGCTTTCTGGAGACAAATGGTTTAGGCATCGACGACGATATCGCCCAGTTTGTCATTGCGCGCTATCAGCGCAAGCTTGTCGCCTGCGCCGGAATTGCCGGGAATACCTTAAAATGCATTGCTATCGATACCGAGTGGCGGGGGACTTCACTAAGCCTGACGTTACTGCATGAGGCAGAGCTTCAGGCGGCGCAAAACGGCGAACATCATCTCTTTCTTTTTACCTGTCCGGGAAATGTAAAATCGTTTCGCGGGTGCGGATTTTATCCGCTAGTGACGATCGTGAATCGAGCCGCGTTAATGGAGAACACGCCGATCGGTATTCACCGTTATTGCAGCCAGCTTCGCAGCCACCATTTGGTGCAGGGCAATAAGATCGGCAGCATTGTCATGAATGCCAATCCCTTTACCCTTGGGCACCAGTATTTAATTGAACACGCCGCGCGCGAGTGTGACTGGCTGCATGTTTTTGTGGTGCAGGAAGATGTTTCCGCCTTTTCTTTCAAAGAGCGGCTTGCGATGGTTCGCGACGGCTCGCGGCATCTGCACAATGTGACGGTTCATCCGGGCTCCGCCTATATTATTTCCCGCGGCACGTTCCCCGGTTATTTCCTGAAAGACAAACAGGTGATTGATAAAGTTTATGCCGCCATCGATTTAACCCTGTTCAGGAATTACATCGCCCCCGCGCTGAATATACGTCATCGCTTTGTAGGTACCGAACCATTCTGTCAGCTGACCGCGGACTATAACCGTGCAATGCATCGCTGGCTGGAAGAGGAAACCGGCATCGCTGCCACTATTCGGGTGCATGAAATAGCGAGAAAAACGGATGGCAATAACATCCCGGTCTCTGCGTCCGCCGTTCGACGTTTAATAAGTGAAAGAAATTTTTCTGCCGCCAGTCATATGGTGCCTGAAACAACACGCGTTTATCTGAATAGCGGAGTGCTGCATTCGTCTTGTTTAGCAGAACGATTGCCGGCAGAAGTTTAACCGCGTTATCACACAGGAAGAGTTATATGAAAATTGTGCAAGCCGCCATGGCGGGGACGCTGGAATCAAGCGACCTGATGGTGAAGGTGAGTCCCGTAGAGAGCGGGCTGGATGTGGTCATCCAAAGCGAAGTCTACAAGCAATTTGGCGACCGTATTACCGAGGTCGTTAATGAAACACTTGCAGCATTGAATATCCAGCAGGGGCTGATCGTTGTCGATGATAAAGGCGCATTGGACTGTGTGATCCGCGCGCGCATGCAGGCTGCGCTGCTCAGAGGAATGGCCCGGGAAGATATTGTATGGGAAACGTTATAATGAAGAAATTACGCCGCAGTATGTTATTTTTACCCGGTTCAAGCGCCGCAATGCTCTCAACCGCATTCATTTATAAACCAGACTCTATTATGTTCGATCTGGAAGATGCCGTTGCCCTGAAAGAAAAAGACAGCGCTCGCCTGCTGGTATTCCATGCCCTGCAGCATCCTATGTATAACGATATAGAAACCGTTGTCAGAATTAATCCGCTTAATACGCCTTTCGGCTTAAAGGATCTGGAAGCTGCCGTCCGGGCTGGCGTTGATGTTATTCGTTTACCCAAAACCGACACCCCTGAAGATATTCATCAGCTTGAACGTGAAATTGTGCGTATTGAAGAGAGTTGCGGACGTCCCGTGGGCTCAACAAAACTGATGGCGGCGATTGAATCCGCTGTAGGCGTTATTAATGCCGTTGCTATTGCGAAATCTTCCGCGCGGTTGATGGGCATTGCGCTGGCGGCATTTGATTACGTGATGGACATGCAGACCGAGCGAGGCGATGGGACGGAGCTGTTCTACGCCCGATGCGCGGTCTTACATGCCGCGCGGGGCGCGGGTATCGATGCCTTTGATGTGGTCTACGCCGACGTGAATGATGAGGCCGGTTTCCTCAAGGAAGTGGACCTGATCCGCAGAATGGGATTCAACGGTAAATCGCTGATTAACCCGCGACAAATTGAGATTCTCCATAACGCGTATGCCCCAACTCAGGAGGAGGTGGATTATGCAGAGCGCGTTATTGCAGCGGCAGAGGAAGGTGAACGTAACGGACTTGGGGTGATTTCGCTGAACGGCAAAATGATCGATGCGCCAATTATCAACCATGCCCGCGTTGTTATCGAACGCAGAAATGCGTCCGGCATTCGTCAGTAATAACCCTTACAGGAAAAATGATGACAAACCTCACTGAAACCCTGCATGACATTCCCGGTACCCGACGTGAATACGTTGCGTTCAGCGGCGCTAATGCCGCGACGCCTTATCTTTCTGACGCTCAGCAAAAATATCAGCGCAAACTGTTTGCCAGCGTCGACGATGTCCTGGCGCGCTGCGATCTTCATGACGGTATGACGGTCTCCTTCCATCACGCGTTTCGCGAGGGGGACAAGGTCATCAACTATGTTATCGATAAGCTGGCTGAACGCGGGCTTAAAGGACTCACGCTCGCCTCGAGTTCCTTAATGTCCTGTAATACGCCACTGATTAAACACATCCGAAACGGCGTCATCAGCAAAATCTACACATCAGGCATGCGTGGCGATCTCGCCGACGCGATATCACACGGTTTGATGGACGAGCCGGTACAAATCCACTCACACGGCGGGCGAGTCAACCTGATTCAACAGGGTGAGATTGCCATCGACGTCGCGTTTCTGGCGGTATCCTGCTGCGATGAATACGGCAACGCCAGCGGCAACGGCGGGAAGTCGCAGTGCGGCTCGCTCGGGTATGCGATGGTCGATGCGAAATACGCCAAAAAAGTGGTCCTTCTCACCGAAACCCTCAAACCGTTCCCGAACCTGCCTGCGAGTATCGTCCAGGATCAGGTTGATTATGTTGTTCAGATAGAGAGCGTAGGGGATCCGGCAAAAATCAGCGTCGGCGCTGCCAGGGTCACCAGCAATCCGCGTGAGCTGATGATTGCGCGTTCGGCCGCTGACGTTATTGAACACTCGGGCTATTTCCGCAACGGCTTTTCCATTCAGACCGGTTCCGGCGCGGCGTCAACGGCCTGTACGCGCTTTATGGAAGCCCGCATGAGGAAGCACAACATTGTCGCCCGGTTTGCGCTGGGTGGCATCACCGGCAGCATTGTCGATCTGCATCAAAAAGGGCTAATTGAAAAAATCCTCGACACGCAAAGCTTTGACGGTGCAGCAGCTGCGTCAATGGCGGTCAATCCCGACCATGTGGAGATATCAACCAACGTCTATGCGAATCCGGCGGCAAAAGCGGCCTGCTGCGACAGGGTGGACGTGGTCATTCTCAGCGCCCTGGAAGTGGACACCCAGTTTAACGTGAATGTCCTGACCGGCTCCGATGGCGTCATGCGTGGCGCTTCCGGCGGGCATTGCGATGTGGCCGCAGCGGCCAATCTCACCATTGTGGTTGCGCCGCTGATCCGTAGCCGCATTCCTACCGTGGTGAGACGCGTTACAACTCTGGTGACGCCAGGCGAAAGTATTGACGTTCTGGTGACCGATCACGGCATTGCCGTCAATCCGGCCCGTCCGGAGATCCGCGAGCGTCTGATGGCTGCGGGCCTGGCCGTTGTCGATATCGACGCGTTGCATCAAAAAGCGTTGCTTATTTCGGGTGAGCCTAAGCCGGTTGAATTTACCTCGCGGATCGTCGGCGTGGTGCGCTATCGCGACGGCAGCGTGATTGATGTGGTCCGCCAGGTTAAGGAGTAATCAATATGATGGATAAGGCCTCTAACGCCATCGTCTCTCTGGAGCAAATCCTGACAGCCAGAGAGCAGCGGGCGAAACGGCAGCAGGCGTGGCTATTTCAGTCTGAGCATACCGTGGTTTCCGTCACGCTGGTCTGGCCCGGGGAACGCAAAGATACCGAGCTCGCCAGGCGAGTAATGGCCGTTGCGGATGAGACGCTCGGTGCCGTGTTCCAGCGGCATCACTGGCGCGTCTGTCGGCACCAGACGTTGCGGCCGGTGACAGGGCCTGAAGCCCTCTGGTCGGTGGCGGCACCGGCATGGATGATCAAGCACGTTACGGCGCATCTTGAAGATACCCATCGCCTGGGACGGCTTTGGGATATCGATATCATCTGCCCGAAGACGGGGCTGTTGAAAAGAGATGCCATCCAGCAGCCGATGCGCAGATGCTTTATCTGTCATGAACCTGCGCACGCGTGCTCCCGCGCGCGACGTCATTCGCAGGCCGAACTTACGCGCAGCATGGAGGCGTTAATCGATGACTATTTTGCCTGCCAGGCATCCTGAATGCGGTGTTCAGCGTTCCGTCGCTGAACTGGCGGCCGAAGCCATGTATCGGGAAATCACCTTAACGCCGAAACCGGGCCTGGTGGATCGCGACAATAGCGGCGCCCATCAGGACATGAACTTCACCGTGTTTATGGCCAGTATCGCGGCGGTTGCTCCCTGGTTTTCGTTGTTTTTTAACGTTGGCAAGGAGACCGCATCGCTTGGGGGAATGCAAACGCTGCGGGCAATCAGGCCGACGGGACTGGCGTGTGAACAGGCGATGTTTGCAGCTACAGGCGGAGTGAATACCCATAAAGGCGGGATCTTCTCCCTGGGGCTGCTGTGCGCCGCCGCAGGGCGTCTGAGCCAAAGGGATGAAGCTCTCACTCAGCGCAGCTTGTGCAATGAAACCCGTCTTATCTGTACCGGCATTGTCGAGCTGGAGCTGAAAAAATCGGGCGTCGCAAAAACGAAGGGCGAGCAGCTGTTCCAGACGTTTGGGTTCACCGGGGCGAGGGGGGAAGCGGCCAGCGGTTTTATGACCGCGCGCACCGCGGGTCTTCCCGTGCTGGAAAAATCGTTACGGCAGGGGGAACCTGAACGTGTGGCCTTGCTGAGAATGTTGCTTGGGCTGATGGCAGAAAATCCCGACACGAATCTTCTTTCGCGCGGTGGGATCGCCGGGTTGAATTATGTCCGACGCTACGCCAGACGATTATTAAACATTAAAAACCTGACGTCAGAAAAATTAGATAAAGCATTAACCAGAATGAATTCGGAATGCGTCAAAAGAAATTTAAGCCCCGGCGGTAGCGCAGATCTCCTTGCCGTTGGGTGGTTATTGTCGAAATTCCCACGCGAATAATAGCGAAATAAGGAAAACGTCATGATTGAACAGCGCCTGCAGCAGCTCAGCGATCGTTACACCCTGATTCTGGTACCGGGCCTGAGAGACAGCGATGAATATCACTGGCAGAGCTGCTGGGAGCGACGTTTACCTTTCTGGAAACGCATACAGCAGAAAAACTGGTTAGCGCCCGATATTGAAAATTGGGTGTCGGCCATCAGGCGAGAACTTGCGGTTTCCCGGCTGCCTGCGGTCCTCGTTGGACACAGCTTTGGGGCCCTGGCGTCCTGCAGGCTCTTACAAACGCAGCAGGTCAACGTGGCCGGGCTCGTTATGGTGGCGCCGGCAGAACCGGCTTTCTTTGGGCTGGAGGAGGCTATCCAGCCGACGACGCTATCCGTTCCCTGCATCCTGTTCGCGAGTAAAAACGATCCCCTGATGCCTTTTTCCCGAGCCCAGTACTGGGCCACATGCTGGGGCGGTCATTTAATCGATATCGGCGAAGCCGGGCATATTAATTCGGAGTCTGGTTACGGGGAATGGCAATACGGACTCGAACGACTTACGGAATTCTGCGAACAACTTTAACGACATTTACCTATTTACGATTAACTCTCAGGCAGCTTTGTCCTGAACAGGAGAGCATATGTTAGATGATTACAATCAGCACGTGACGCTGCGTGCAAACGAGGGGATTCCGGCAAAACCGTTAACGGCTGAACAAACGCAGGCGGTCGTTAATGCATTAATCGATAACGCGTCCGAACACCATCAGGCATTCATTGATTTATTAACCCGCTGCGTGCCGCCCGGGGTTGATCCTGCGGCAAAAGTTAAAGCCGATTTTCTGTTTAAGGTCGCGCGTGGGGAGCACAGCATCAGCGGGCTTTCACCCGAAGAGGCCACCACGCTGCTGGGCACAATGCAGGGCGGCTACAACGTCAGGCCGCTGATTGAGCTGCTTGACCACCCCGTTCTGGCCCCGCTTGCCGCAATGCAGCTGTCTGCTACGCTTCTTATTTTTGAAAAATTCAGTCTGGTCGAATCCAAAGCGAAGAGCGGTAACGCCTGGGCTCAAAGGGTGCTCGAATCCTGGGCACGTGCCGAATGGTTTACGCGTCGGCCTGCGGTGCCAGAAAAGATCACGCTGAAAGTCTTTAAGGTCAGCGGGGAGACGAACACGGACGATCTCTCTCCGGCCCCCGTCGCCTGGTCGCGCCCGGATATTCCGCTGCATGCGCTTTCTATGCTCAGCAACGCCCGGGAAGGGGTAACCCCTGACGAGCCGGGCGTACGCGGTCCGTTGCGCCAGCTGGCAGAATTAAAAGAGGCGGGCTGGCCGCTGGTCTACGTTGGTGACGTCGTGGGAACGGGGTCATCGCGCAAATCTGCTACCAACTCCATCTTGTGGCATATCGGGAACGACATCCCTTTTGTCCCCAACAAACGTAATGGTGGCGTTGTGTTTGGCGGCAAAATCGCCCCTATCTTCTTCAATACCCTGGAGGATTCCGGCGCTTTGCCGATAGAACTGGATGTCTCCGCGCTGGCGACCGGAATGCTCATCGACCTGTATCCGTATCAGGGCGAAATTCGTGAGACGGAAAACCAGCATCTGGTAACGACATTCGCGCTTAAAACCGAGGTGTTACTGGATGAAGCGCGTGCAGGCGGGCGTATCCCGCTGATTATTGGACGCAGCCTGACGGCCAAAGCGCGGGAATCGCTGAAGCTGTCGCCATCGGAGGTTTTTCGCCAGCCCGGCACACCGGTGCCATCGCGCGCTGGCTTTACGCTGGCTCAAAAAATCGTGGGTAAAGCCTGCGGCGTTTCGGGGATCCGTCCGGGGCAGTACTGCGAACCGAAAATCAGCACCGTGGGTTCTCAGGACACCACCGGGGGGATGACGCGCGATGAGCTCACCGATCTTGCCTGCCTGACGTTTTCCGCCGATCTGGTGATGCAGTCTTTTTGCCACACCTCGGCGTATCCTAAGCCTGTTGATGTCCAGCTGCATGAAACCCTGCCGCAGTTCATCACCCGCCGTAAGGGCGTGGCGCTGAAGCCGGGCGACGGCATCATCCATTCGTGGCTCAACCGCATGCTGCTTCCTGACACGGTCGGTACCGGCGCGGATTCGCATACCCGCTTCCCGCTGGGGATTTCATTCCCGGGCGGCTCCGGGCTGGTGGCGTTTGCCGCGGCAACGGGCATTATGCCGCTGGATATGCCCGAGTCCGTACTGGTGCGATTTAACGGTGATATGCAAAAAGGGATCACCTTGCGCGATCTGGTGCATGCCATTCCGCTCTATGCCAGGAAGCAGGGGCTGCTGACGGTGGAGAAGAAGAATAAACGCAATATTTTCTCCGGACGAATCCTTGAAATAGAAGGGCTGGAGACGCTGAGCGCGGAACAAGCGTTTGAGCTGGCCGATGCGTCCGCTGAACGTTCTGCCGCAGCGTGCGTGATGCGCCTGGCGGAAGAGAACGTTACGCAATACCTTCGCTCAAATGCGGCGCTGCTGCGCTGGATGGTCAAGCAGGGTTATGAGAACGCCGCCACGCTCGAAAAGCGTATTGCTGAGATCGAGGCGTGGCTGGCGAACCCGTCACTTCTGTCCGCCGATCCTGACGCTGAATATGCGGCCGTTATTGACATAGATCTTGCTGAAATCACCGAACCGGTCGTGTGTGCGCCGGACGATCCGGATGACGCCCGTCTGCTCTCAGAGGTGGCCTGTACGCCAGTTGACGAAGTTTTCATTGGCTCCTGCATGACCAATATTGGCCATTTCCGCGCGGCAGGGAAAATTATGGCGGATACGAAAGAAACTCAGGCGCGTCTGTGGCTGGCGCCGCCGACCAAAATGGATGCCCAACAGCTCTCCAGAGAGGGCTACTTTAACCAGTTTATTCAATCGGGTGCGAGAATCGAGCCAGCCGGCTGTTCCCTCTGCATGGGGAATCAGGCGAGGGTGCGGGAAGGGAGTCACGTAGTGTCAACCTCCACACGAAATTTCCCGCACCGTCTGGGCACAAATGCCAAAGTCTTCCTGGCATCGGCTGAGTTAAGTACCGTTGCGGCTATCCTGGGGAAAATGCCAACCGTTGACGAATATTTCAGCCATACCGTTAAACTTAGCGATGCAAATGAAAATATCTACCGCTATCTCAGTTTCGACACGCTTACTGAATATCAATCCGCCGAGGATGATAATATTCGAGTGGTTAATCTGTAGCGGTTATTGATTTTAGAACAATCATCTTTAGTCAGCGGAGGTTTCTCCGGGGAGAGGCCTTTGCTATTCAGGGAACATTTCTCATGGGTGAGATATGATTAAACCAAATGTATTAAAAACAATATTACTTGCGGTGGTGATATTATTATCGACATTCATTCCTCCGCCTAATGAATTGAGCCGGGAGGCCTGGATTCTCGCAGGAATATACCTTTCCGCTATCGTCGGGCTGGTTATTAAACCGTATCCCGAACCCGTTATTATGCTGGTTGCTGTCGCATTAACCTGTTTTACGATTACCCAGTTTGCCGATTCACCGGTGAAGTCAATGGACGTCCTCAGCGGGTATGCTTCAGGTACAACCTGGCTGGTGTTCAGTGCCTTTACGCTTAGCGCGGCGTTCGTCACCACCGGATTGGGGAAGCGGCTCGCCTACTGGTTTATCCTCAAATTTGGCAACACAACGCTCAGGCTGGGATATGTCACCGCGCTATTGGATTTGGTGCTGGCGCCCGCCACGCCATCAAATACGGCGCGTGCAGGTGGCGTCGTGTTTCCCATTATCAACAGTATCGCGATGGTATTAGGCTCAACGCCGAAGGAATCACCCTGTAAAGCTGGCCGCTATCTGATGGTCAACGTGTATATGGTCACCAAAACGACCAGCTATATGTTTTTAACGGGCTTTGCCGGCAACGCGTTAGCGCTACAGTTAATTTCCGATATTTTCCATATTCATATTAGCTGGATCGGCTGGATGCTGGCAGGGGCGCCGTTGGGATTATTGATGCTGTGTCTAATTCCCTATATCTGCTATAAGGTGTCCGCCCCGGAGATTAAACGAATCGATAATATTGGCATTGCGAATGACGGGCTTAAAAATCTTGGGCCAATGAATAACAAAGAGAAGGGGTTAGTGGTGGTATTTATCGCCGCGCTATTAGGCTGGATCTTCTCTCGTCATCTTGGTCTGAATGAATCGTCGGTGGCTATTATCGCGATGGGGAGCGCACTGCTGTTTAATATCATCAGCTGGAGTGATGTTCAGCAAAATAAAGGCGGCTGGAATACCCTGATTTGGTATGGCGGAATTATTGGCCTCAGCGCCACCCTCAGCAAGGTGGGGTTCTTCCGTTGGCTGGCGGATTTCCTGTCAGCGCATCTGGATTTCCTCAGCGCAGGCAATATGACCATCGTCATTATCGTGTTCCTGAGCGTGCTGGTGCGCTATTTCTTTGCTTCCGGCGGAGCATACGTAGCGGCGATGGTGCCGGTCTTCGCCACGGTAGGGCTGGTCACCGGAACGGCGCCCGTGCTGCTGGCGCTGGCCATTTTGTTCTCAAACTCCTACGGCGGCTGCATTACCCACTATGGCGGCGCAGCGGGACCGATTATCTTCGCGTCGGGGTATAACGATATCAAGTCGTGGTGGACGATCGGCACTCTCGTGGCGCTATGCACGTTTCTGGTCCATATGGTTCTTGGCATTCCCTGGTGGGAATTCCTGCTGCATCACGGAATGCTGCAGCCCTGATAGCCCGGCTACGCCAGCCGGGCCTCCCCCTCAACGCCGGGATCGCACCACCTGGTAGCGGCGGGTCAGGTACTCGACCGGTGCGCTCCAGACGTGGACCAGCCGGGTGAAGGGGAATATCAGGAAGATAGTCATCCCCAGCACCAGATGGACGCGGTAGATAATCGCCACGCCGTCAAGATGCGCCGAAGCGCCGGCGTGGAAGGTCACCACCGCCTGCGCCCAGTCCACCAGTTTGAGCATCTCGCTACCGTCCGGGTGCCGGGCGGAGAAGGGGATCGTCGTCAGGCCAAGAATGCACTGAATCAGCAGGATGCTGAGGATCAGAATATCCGCCGTCGACGAGGTCGCGCGAATGCGCGGGTTGGTCAGGCGGCGGACCAGCAGGCCCGCGCCGCCGATCAGCGTCAGCACGCCGCAGGCGCCGCCGAGGATCATCGCCATCAGCTGTTTTTGCGACATCGGCAGGAACCACGAGTAGACCCAGTGCGGCGTCAGCATGCCGAAGAGGTGGCCGAAGAAGATGCCGAGAATGCCGATGTGGAACAGGTTTGACCACAGCACCATACCGCGCTTGTCGAGCATCTGGCTCGAGGAGGCGCGCCAGGTGTACTGGCCGTAGTCGTAGCGCAGCCAGCTGCCGAGCAGAAACACCGTGCCGCAGAGGTAGGGGTAGATATCGTAAAAAAAGACGTTGAGGTACTGTATCATTTCGGGCCTCCGGCACGGACGTCAACGTACTGTGGCGCGACGTCCTGGCTAAAGCGTCGTTGATAGTTTTGCAGCGGGGAGCTGTCGCAGGCGGTGGCTTTATCTTCGATAAATTTCACCTGCTCCTCTTCCCACACCGCATCCAGCGCCTGGCGGGTATCATCGCGCTTTTCACCCGCCACCTGCTTCGTGACACTGTCACTATTAAGTTTGCTGCCTGCCAGCGCCAGCAGCGCGTCAAATAGCTGATAATACTCGCACTGGCGCTGCTTCAGCCGCCCGCCGAGCAGCGCCAGAATCGGCGCGACGTTCTGCAATCCTTCGCGGCTGCCCTCCGGTGGCAGGGTGCTGAGATACTCCAGATACAGCGGTAAATGGTCCGGCAGCTCGCGGCAGTCGATTTGCAGGCCGGCCTGCTCGTACTGATTCATCAGGTCGACCATCGCCTGGCCGCGATCGCGGGACTCCGCGTGTACGTGCTCAAACAGCAGCAGCGAGGTGGCGCGCCCGCGTTCAAAAACTTCGCACCACTCAGCCTGACGGTCGAGCAGCGGCGCGGCCAGCAGCGGTTCAACAAACGCCAGCAGGGCCGGCGCATCGGCGCTGACCAGCGCCAGCGCCTCCTCGCGGTTGTCCCACAGCACGGCGTCCGGGTACTCCAGCAGCAGACCGATTACCTTGAGGATGCGCATTAGTCTCTCTCCCCGATATTGATCGCATCGATGCGCTGGCTGTTAAACAGGTTGAATTTGGTGTCCGAGCCGTGACAGCCGTCGCCGAAGGTAAAGCCGCAGCCGTTTTTTTCCGGGAAGGCGTCCTCCGCCATTTCGCGATGGCTGGTGGGGATCACGAAGCGGTCTTCGTAGTTGGCGATCGCCAGGTAGCGGTACATATCCTCTACCTGCTCGACGCTGAGGCCGACCTCCTCGATGGCGCGGGTATCGGTAACGCCTTCTACGGTTTGGGAACGCTTGTAGTGGCGCATCGCCATCATGCGCTTCAGGGCGCGCAGCACCGGGCCGGTGTCGCCCGCGCTCAGCAGGTTAGCCAGATACTGCACCGGAATACGCAGGCTTTCGACTGCCGGCAGAATGCTGCCGTTGTTCGGCAGGCCGCCGGCGTCGGCAACCGACTGGATCGGCGACAGCGGCGGCACGTACCAGACCATCGGCAGCGTGCGGTATTCCGGATGCAGCGGCAGCGCCAGCTTCCAGTCCATCGCCAGCTTATAAACCGGTGATTTCTGCGCGGCGTCGATGACGTTATGCGGGATCCCCTGCTTCAGGGCCTCCTCAATCACCGCCGGATCGTGCGGATTAAGGAACACGTCGCACTGACGTTCGTAGAGGTCGGTTTCATGCTCGGTGCTGGCCGCTTCTTCGATGCGGTCCGCGTCATACAGCAGCACCCCGAGATAGCGGATACGCCCGACGCAGGTCTCCGAACAGACCGTCGGCTGGCCGGATTCAATGCGCGGATAGCAGAAGATGCATTTTTCCGACTTGCCGCTTTTCCAGTTGAAGTAGATTTTTTTGTACGGGCAGCCGCTGATGCACATGCGCCAGCCGCGGCACTTGTCCTGGTCGATCAGCACGATGCCGTCTTCTTCACGCTTGTAGATGGCGCCGCTCGGGCAGGTGGCGGCGCAGCTCGGGTTGAGGCAGTGCTCGCACAGGCGCGGCAGGTACATCATGAAGGTGTTTTCAAACTGGCCGTACATCTCTTTCTGCATCGCCTCGAAGTTGCGATCGCGGGCGCGCTTTTCAAACTCGCCGCCGAGCAGCTCCTCCCAGTTGGGGCCCCAGGTTATTTTATCCATCCGCTTGCCGCTGATCAGCGAGCGCGGGCGGGCGGTAGGCAGGTGCTGGCCTTCGGGGGCGGAGTGCAGATGCTGATAGTCGTAGGTAAAGGGCTCGTAATAGTCGTCGATCCCCGGCAGCACCGGGTTGGCGAAGATTTTAGACAGCACGCCGACGCGGCTGCCGAGGCGCGGCGTGAGCTTGCCGGTGATCCCGCGGATCCAGCCGCCTTGCCACTCCTCCTGGTCTTCCCAGTTTTTCGGATAGCCGATGCCGGGCTTGGTTTCGACGTTGTTAAACCAGGCATACTCCATGCCTTCGCGCCCGGTCCAGACGTTCTTACAGGTGACCGAACAGGTATGACAGCCAATGCATTTGTCGAGGTTCAGCACCATTCCGACCTGTGAGCGTATTTTCATTTTTTCGCCTCCTGTACCTGATCGCGACCTTCGTCATCCAGCCAGTTAATGTTTTTCATTTTGCGAATCATGATGAACTCATCGCGGTTAGAGCCGACGGTGCCGTAGTAGTTAAAGCCGTAGGCCAGCTGCGCGTAGCCGCCGATCATATGGGTCGGTTTCGGGCAGATACGGGTGACGGAGTTATGGATCCCGCCGCGCCTGCCGGTGACTTCAGAACCCGGAATGTTCATGATTCGCTCCTGGGCGTGGTACATCATGGTCATTCCGGGCGGCACGCGCTGGCTGACCACCGCGCGGGCGGTGAGGGCGCCGTTGGCGTTGAACGCCTCAATCCAGTCGTTATCCTCAATCCCCAGCTCCTTCGCGTCGGCTTCGCTGAGCCAGACGATCGGCCCGCCGCGCGACAGGGTCAGCATCAGCAGGTTTTCGCTGTAGGTGGAGTGGATGCCCCATTTCTGGTGTGGCGTCAGGAAATTCAGCGCTTTTTCCGGGAAGCCGTTGGGCGGGATCTCCTTCATACGGCTGACGCTGCGGGTGTCTATCGGCGGTCGATAGACCACCAGGCTCTCGCCAAAGGCGCGCATCCACGGGTGATCCTGATAGAGCTGCTGGCGGCCGGAAAGCGTGCGCCACGGGATCAGCTCATGCACGTTGGTATAGCCGGCGTTGTACGACACGTGTTCGCTCTCGAGGCCGGACCAGGTGGGGCTGGAGATGATTTTTCGCGGCTGGGCCTGGATATCGCGAAAGCGGATCTTCTCATCCTCTTTGTTGATCGCCAGGTGGGTGTGATCGCGGCCGGTAAATTCGCCGAGGGAGTGCCAGGCCTTCACCGCCACCTGACCGTTGGTCTCCGGCGCCAGGCTGAGGATCACCTCGCTGGCGTCTATCGCGCTGTCGATGCGCGGACGACCTTTGGCCGGGCCGTCGAGCTTGACGTAGTTCAGCTTGCCGAGGAAATCGACCTCATCCTGGGTATTCCACGAAATCCCCTTGCTGCCGTTGCCCAGCTTGTCGAGCAGCGGGCCAAGAGAGGTAAAGCGCTCCCAGGTCGCCGGGTAGTCGCGCTCAACCACCGCGATGGTCGGGGCGGTTTTCCCGGGGATAAGATCGCACTCGCCCTTGTGCCAGTCGAAGACGTCAAAGGGCTGCGACAGCTCCCCGGGGGAGTCGTGCTGCAGCGGCAGCAGCACCACGTCGGTCTCTTTATCAAGGTGGCCGACGCAGACCTCGGAGAAGGCTTTAGCAATATCTTTGTAGATTTCCCAGTCGCTTTTCGCATCCCAGGCCGGGTCAACGGCGGCGGAGAGCGGATGGATAAACGGATGCATATCCGAGGTATTCATATCGTCTTTTTCGTACCAGGTGGCGGTCGGCAGGACGATATCGGAGAACAGGCAGGTGCTCGACATGCGAAAATCGAGGGTCACCAGCAGGTCGAGTTTGCCCTCAATGGCGGCGGTCTGCCACTCCACCTCTTCCGGTTTCACCTCGTCCGTTGCCCCCAGCTCATCGCCCTGAATACCGCTGTCGGTGCCCAGCAGGTATTTGAGCATGTACTCGTGGCCTTTCCCGGACGAGCCCAGCAGGTTGGAGCGCCAGATAAACATGTTTCGCGGATGGTTTTTGCCGTTATCCGGCTGCTCGCTGGCAAAGCGGATATCGCCGGATTTCAGCGCCTGGGCGGTGAAGTCGGCGGGAGAGAGTCCGGCGGAATCGGCCTGCTGCTTAATGGTCAGCGGGTTGACGCTCAGCTGCGGCGCCGACGGCAGCCAGCCCATGCGCTCGGCGCGGACGTTAAAATCAATCAGGTGGCCGCTAAAGCGGCTGGCGTCGGCCAGCGGCGACAGCAGCTCCTGGGCGGTGAGCTTTTCATAACGCCACTGGCTGGAGTGGTTGTAGAAATAGGAGGTGCTGTTCATCTGGCGCGGCGGGCGGTTCCAGTCGGTGGCGAAGGCCAGCGGCAGCCAGCCGGTTTGCGGGCGCAGCTTCTCCTGGCCCACGTAGTGCGACCAGCCGCCGCCGCTCTGCCCGATGCAGCCGCAGAACACCAGCATGTTGATCATCCCCCGGTAGTTCATATCCATGTGATACCAGTGGTTGACGCCGGCGCCGAGAATAATCATCGAACGACCGTGGGTCTTATGCGCGGTATCGGCGAACTCCCAGGCGATCTGCTCGATGTGTCGGCGCGACACCCCGGTGATCTGCTCGGCCCAGGCCGGGGTGTAGGCTTTAAGATCGGCAAAATCCTGCGCCGCGTTGGCGTCATCGAGGCCGCGATCGAGACCGTAGTTGGCGAGCACCAAATCGTAAACGCTCGCCACCAGGCCGCTTTCACCGTTTGCCAGCGCCAGCTGCTTCACCGGCAGCTGATGGATGAGCACCGGCTCCTGCTTCACGCTGCGAAAGTGCGGGTTTTCGTTACCGCCAAAGTAGGGGAAGCCCACCGCGGCGACGGAATCCTTGATATCCAGCAGGGAGAGCCGCAGCTCGGTCGCCTTACCGGCCGCCAGCTGCTCGAGGTTCCACTTGCCTTTCTCACCCCAGCGAAAGCCGATCGAGCCGTTGGGCGCCACCAGCTCTCCTTCGGCGTTGAAGGCGACGGTTTTCCACTCCGGGTTGTTGCTTTCGCCCAGCCCGTCCAGCAGGTCCGAAGCGCGCAGCATGCGCCCGGGCACCCAGGTACCGTCGTCCCGGCGATCGAGCATCACCAGCATCGGCATATCGGTGTAGTGGCGACAGTAGTTGAGGAAGTAATCGCTGGGGTTATCGAGGTGGAAGCGCTTGAGGATCACGTGGCCCATCGCCATTGCCAGCGCGCTGTCGGTACCCTGTTTGGGCGCCAGCCACTGGTCGCAGAGCTTGGCGACCTCCGAATAGTCCGGGGTGATGGCGATGGTTTTGGTGCCTTTGTAGCGCACTTCGGTGAAGAAGTGGGCGTCCGGCGTCCGGGTCTGCGGGACGTTGGAGCCCCAGGCGATAATGTAGCTGGAGTTGTACCAGTCGGCGGATTCCGGCACGTCGGTCTGCTCGCCCCAGGTCATCGGTGAGGCGGGCGGCAGGTCGCAGTACCAGTCATAGAAGCTCAGGCAGGTTCCGCCGATCAGCGACAGATAGCGGGTACCGGCGGCGTAGGAGACCATCGACATCGCCGGAATGGGCGAGAAGCCGGCCACGCGGTCCGGGCCGTAGTTTTTAATGGTCCAGACGTTGGCGGCGGCGATCAGCTGGTTGAGCTCTTTCCAGGTTGAACGAATAAACCCGCCTTTGCCGCGGGCCTGCTTGTAGCTCAGGCATTTTTGCCGGTCCTGCATGATGCTGTTCCACGCGTTGACCGGGTCCGGGTGCTGCGTCAGCGCCTCGCGCCACAGCTCAATCAGCCGCTTGCGCGCCAGCGGGTACTTCAGGCGGTTGGCGCTGTAGAGGTACCACGAGTAGCTGGCACCGCGCGGGCAGCCGCGCGGCTCGTGGTTCGGCAGGTCAGGGCGTGTGCGGGGATAGTCGGTCTGCTGAGTTTCCCAGGTGACGAGGCCGTTTTTAACGTAGATCTTCCAGCTACATGAGCCTGTACAGTTTACGCCGTGCGTGGAGCGGACAATCTTATCGAACTGCCAGCGCTGACGGTAGCTATCCTCCCAGTCACGGTTGGTGTTGTACACCTGACCGTGGCCGTTGGCAAAGCTTTCGCCTTTTTGCTTAAAGTAGCGAAAGCGATCCAGTAGTTTGCTCATGACATTATCTCCTGACGGGGGATTGCGCCCCCGTGGTTACACTGCTCAACATGTATTTCTTGTTCTGTTTATTTCGTTGCCGGCTTGCGGCGCCCATAGACCAGCCAGGTCACCAGCACGCAAACCACGTAAAACACAAAAAAGATCTTCATGGCGCCGACCGGAGAGCCGGTCATGGCCAGCGAGGTGCCAAAGGCTTTGGGGATGAAGAAGCCCCCAACGGCGCCAATGGCGGAGATAAAGCCGAGCGCGGCGGCGGTATCGGTCACCGCCTCATGCTGGGCCTGTTCGTCGGTCCCGCCGCGTTTTTTGACGCTATCGACGGTGATTTGTCGAAAGATCACGGCGATCATCTGGAAGGTGGAGCCGCTGCCGAGGCCGGCGGTGAGGAACAGCCCCATAAACACCACGTAAAAGGCGAGGAAGCTGCCGGATCCGGAGCCCGGCAGGGTGAGAAACAGCAGGCCGGTGAACAGCGCCATCAGGACAAAGTTGGCGAGCGTCACGTTAACCCCGCCGAGGCGGTCTGAGATAATGCCGCCAAACGAGCGGGCCAGGGCGCCGATAAACGGCCCGAAGAAGGCCAGCTGCAGGATATTGACGTCCGGGAACTGCGTTTTCGCCAGCATCGCAAAGCCGGCGGAGAAGCCGATAAACGAGCCGAAGGTGGCGAGATAAAGCAGGCTCAGCAGCCACATATGCGGACGTTTTAGCACCGGCAGCTGGTCGCGAATTGACGTTTTGGAACCGGCGATATCGTTCATGCCGAACCAGGCGGCGGCGGTGGCAATCAGCAGCAGGGGAACCCAGATCAGCGGCGAGTTGCCGAGCCAGAGGATCGAACCGTCCGGCTGTTCGGTGCCGCGCACGCCGAGGAAGGTAAACAGCGGCAGGAACACGAAAATCGGCGACAGCAGCTGCATCACGCTGACCCCGAGGTTGCCCAGCCCGCCGTTAACGCCGAGCGCGCTGCCCTGCTTAGCCTTCGGGTAGAAAAAGCTGATATTGCCCATGCTGGAGGCAAAGTTGGCGCCGGCGAAACCGCACAGCAGGGCGATGGCGATAAATATCCAGTACGGCGTCGCCGGGTCCTGCACCGCGAAACCGAGCCACAGGCACGGGATCGCTAATATAACGGTACTGATCACCGTCCAGTAGCGCCCGCCAAATATTGGCACCATAAACGAATAGGGCACGCGTAATATTGCCCCGGAAAGCGAAGGAAGGGCGGTTAATAAGAAGAGCTGGTCGGTAGTGAAATTAAATCCGACTTTATTAAGATTGACCGCTACGGCGCTAAATAACATCCAGACGCAGAAGGCGAGTAGCAGGCAGGCAACTGAAATACAAAGGTTTCTTCGTGCAATCTTTTTGCCTTTGTTTTCCCAAAATGCCGGGTTTTCGGGTCTCCAGTCTTTTAAGAGGTAATGATTATCTTTCTCATTTTGTGTTGGCATATTGCCCTCGATTGCACCGTAACCAAAGAAAATAGCGATCTGAAAAGCGGAAAATAGAAAATAAAGCAGCGGTTGTTATGCAGGCTGGTCGTTTTAATTATTGTAATGTTTGAAAGAATAGATAAAAAAAGCGGGGCAGCAGAAAACACGCGGTGAATAGAGGGTTGTTATTTGTTACAAAATGTAAATAAATTGTAGGTTAAGTTGTAAAGAAAAAGAGGGTGTCGGCCCTATCCGCAGGTGGGCCGCGCCGCGAGAACGGTGTCAGCCGCCTCCCGAGGGTGGCGGCGGGAGAGGCCAGGGATTATTCAGGAAGGCGTAAAAGCTCTAGTGTTATGTAATGGTTTATATATCGACTAAAGGCGGCGTCATCAATCTCCTTCATTCCCAGCGCGTAGATGCCGTCCAGGCCGCAGACGAGGGCGATGAGCCGCCAGGCAATATTCTCCGCGCTATCGCCGGGATGAAACTCCCCGGCCGCGGTTCCGCGCTGAATAATGTTGACCGTCTCTTCGTGCCACAGGCTCATGGTGAGCAGGTAGGCCGCTTTGATCTCGCTATCGCTGCTGGAAAGCAGCTGCCCCTCGCGCCACAGGCGAATGTACGGATCCAGCCGGCCATCTTCGCTGCCGAGCATAGAAAACAGGCGCTCGTTCCAGCTCGCCGCATCGTCAACCAGCTGGATGGCCAGCATATCCCGAATCAGCTGGACGAAGGCGTGGGCCTTCAGCTCGCCGATGGAGGTGAAGTGGTGGTGCAGCTGCCCGGTGGCCACGCCGGCCTCACCGGCTATCTGCCGAACGGTCATTGCGCCAAGGCCGCCGCGCAGGGCCACGCGCATCGCCGCCTGCAGGATAACTTCCCGCCGCTCTTCCCGACTTAAATAGTTCATATGCTCCCGCCGCACAGTGGTTTTCATCGATAGTAACAAAAAGTTGGACAGTCGTTCAACAATCCGGCAGGATCGCATTCCTGGACGCGTGTCCAATTTAGTTAATTGAGGAAATGTAGTATGTCTCGGCAATGGTTAACGCTAATAGCGATTTTGCTGGTTTATCTTCCAGTGGCGATCGATGCCACGGTGCTGCACGTAGCGGCGCCAACGCTTAGCGTATCGCTGGGAACCAGCAGCAACGAGCTGCTGTGGATCATTGATATCTATTCATTAGTGATGGCCGGTATGGTGCTGCCGATGGGCGCGCTCGGCGACAAAATTGGCTTTAAGCGCCTACTGCTGCTCGGCAGCGGGATTTTCGGCGTTGCGTCGCTGGCGGCGGCCTTTTCCCCTAGCGCGATGGTGCTGATTGCCTCCCGGGCGCTGCTGGCCATCGGGGCCGCGATGATCGTCCCGGCGACGCTGGCCGGCATTCGTAACACCTTTGCTGAAGCCCGCCACCGCAACATGGCGCTGGGCCTGTGGGCGGCGATTGGCTCAGGCGGCGCGGCTTTCGGCCCGCTGGTGGGCGGAATGCTGCTGGAGCACTTCTACTGGGGATCGGTGTTCCTGCTCAACGTTCCCATCGTGCTGGTGGTTATGACCTTCAGCGCGCGAATGGTGCCGCGCCAGCCCGCGCGACGCGAGCAGCCGCTAAATATGCTGCAGGCGTTGATGCTGATTACGGCAATCCTGATGCTGGTCTTTAGCGCCAAAACGGCGCTCAAAGGGCAGCTTGAGCTGTGGATCACCGGACTGGTAGCCCTCGCCGGCGCGGGGATGCTGTTCTCCTTCGTGCGCCGGCAGCTCTCATCGGCGAGGCCGATGGTGGATATGCGCCTCTTCACGCACCGCATTATTCTAAGCGGCGTGATGATGGCAATGACGGCGCTGATTACGCTGGTGGGTTTCGAACTGCTGATGGCGCAGGAGCTGCAGTTTGTGCACGGTAAAACGCCGTTTGAGGCCGGGTTATTTATGCTGCCGCTGATGGTGGCCAGCGGGTTTAGCGGGCCGATCGCCGGGATGATGGTCTCGCGCCTCGGCCTGCGTCAGGTCGCCACCGGCGGGATGCTGCTCAGCGCGTTCAGCTTCCTTGGGCTGTCGATGACCGACTTTAGCAGCCAGCCGTGGCTGGCGTGGGGGCTGATGACGATGCTGGGCTTCAGCGTTGCCAGCGCGCTGCTGGCCTCCAGCTCGGCGATTATGGCCGCCGCGCCAAAAGAGAAGGCGGCCGCGGCGGGCGCGATTGAAACGATGGCCTATGAGCTCGGCGCCGGGCTGGGTATAGCGCTCTTTGGCCTGATCCTGACCCGCAGCTACAGCTCGTCAATTGTATTACCGAACGGTATTGACGGCGGCGCGGCGGAGCAGGCCGCCTCCTCCATCAGCGAGGCGATAAATCTGGCCCAGTCGATGCCCGCTATTCCGGCCCATGCGCTGGTTGAGGCGGCCAAAACGGCGTTTATCAGCGCCCACAGCATCGTCCTGGCAACGGCTGGCGTCCTGCTGCTGCTGCTGGCAATGGGGATCTGGCGCAGCCTCGCGAAAGTGCCGCCGGTGAGTGACGCCCTATAGCTGGAGAGAGAGCTCCATGGCGGCCCGGCGCAGCGGCGCCAGGGCCAGCTCTTTTAGCGCTCCGGCGCTCATCGCGGCCGCAGGCACGCCGACGTTGAGCGCCGCCACCACCTGGCCGCCGCGCGACAGCAGCGGCACCGCCAGCGAACACAGCCCAACCTCAATCTGCCTGTCCGCAAGCGCGTATCCCTGCATGCGGACTTTGGCAATTTCCTCGCGCAATCCCGGCAGATCGCAGACCGTATGTGGGGTGTAGCGCATTAACACGGCTCGTGACAACGTCACCTCAAGCTGCTCTTCCGGCAACGCGCTGAGCAGCACCCGGCCCATCGAGGTGGCCCAGGCGGGCAGGCGGCTGCCGCGCCCGATGTCGACGCTGAGCAGGTTGTTGACCGCGGCTCTGGCGATGTACAGCACGTTATCCCCATCGAGGGTGGCGGCCGAACAGGACTCGCCCAGCGTTTTGCCCAGCGTATCCAGCGCGGTCTGCGCCACTTTTGCCAGCGGAGTGCCGGCAAGGTAGGCGTGGCCCACCGCCAGCACGCGCGGCAGCAGCTCGTAGCTGCGGCCATCGGGGCTGTGTACCATCCCCAGCGCCGCCAGGGTATAGAGGCAGCGGCGCACGGCGGCGCGAGAAATTTGCGTTTTCTGGCTGAGCTGCGAAATGGTCAGCCGCTGGCGCTGGGGAGTAAAGGCGTTGAGCACCTCCAGCCCGCGCGCCAGCGACAGCATAAAGTTTGGGTCGTGTTCGGCCTGCCTGGCGCTGAGGGTGGTTGGGGATCTATCGCTCATTGAATTCCTCTCCATTCGAAGACAAAGCTCGCGGGCATCACTATACCCTGCGCACAGCGGGCGGCGGCGGAATGTGCGCGTTTTCCCACCCGGATCACATTATTAACCTCAATTTAACAAGCGCGTCGATAATCGCACAACATTTCGATTATCGCCGTTGACCGTGCCGGTGGCTGCCCCCTATTGTCAAAGGCATCGTCACCTCCCGTTATGGTTGGGGGCACAAAAAGTTATACCCGATATCGACTATGCAGCCGCCGCGCCTGGCCACCTTACCGGTGCCGCAGCGGACGCTGCGCGAAGATCCCGGGGCCGGCTATTTCACGATTGGGAACAGAAGATGACCGCGACCGTAGAACGCATTGAAAGCTGGCTGGTTGATGTCCCGACCATTCGCCCGCACAAACTCTCAATGGCCACCATGGGCTGCCAGACGCTGGTGATTATTCGCCTCACGCGCTCCGACGGCATCTGTGGGATCGGCGAGGCGACCACCATTGGTGGCCTGAGCTATGGCGTCGAAAGCCCGGAGGCCATCGTCTCCGCCATTACCCACTATCTGACGCCGCTGCTCAAGGGCCAGCCGGCGGATAACCTCAACGCGCTCACCGAGCGCATGAACGGCGCCATTAAAGGCAATACCTTTGCCAAATCGGCGATTGAGACCGCGCTGCTCGATGCCCAGGGCAAGGCGCTGGGGCTGCCGGTTTCGGCGCTGCTGGGCGGGGCGCTGCAGACCTCGCTGCCGGTGCTGTGGACGCTGGCGAGCGGCGATACCGCGAAGGACATTGCCGAAGGTGAGCGGCTGCTGAGCGAACGCCGCCATCAGGCGTTCAAGCTAAAAATTGGCGCCCGGGAGCTGGCTACCGACCTCAGGCACACCCGCGCGATCGTCGAGGCGCTGGGTGACCGGGCCAGCATCCGGGTTGACGTCAACCAGGCGTGGGACGCCACCGCCGCGGCCAGAGGCTGCCGCGAGCTGGCGGCGATGGGGGTCGACCTTATCGAACAGCCGGTTAGCGCGCAGGATAACGCCGCCCTGGTGCGCCTTAGCCACCGCGTCGAGACCGCGATCCTGGCGGATGAAGCCGTCGCTACCCATTATGACGGCTATCGCCTGGCCCAGCAGGGATTCAGCGGCGCCTACGCGCTGAAGATTGCTAAAGCCGGCGGTCCGGCCAGCGTGTTGGCCCTCGCGCGGGTGGCGCAGGCGGCGGGCATTGGCCTGTACGGCGGCACCATGCTGGAAGGGAGCGTCGGCACGGTGGCGTCGCTGCACGCCTGGTCAACGCTGCCGCTGCAGTGGGGAACCGAGATGTTTGGCCCGCTGCTGTTGAAGGACGACATCATCAGCGTGCCGCTGACCTTCGCCGAGGGGCAGGTCGTTCTGCCGCAGACGCCGGGGCTCGGCGTCGAGCTCGACGAAGATAAGCTGCAGTTTTATACCCGTAAAGCGTAAGCGCGCACAGGAGAGAGAAATGCTGTTCAAAGTGGATATGACCGTCAATATTCCGCTGGGGTTTCCCGGCGCCGAAATTGAGGAGATCAAGCAGCGTGAAAAGGCCTACTCGCAGCAGCTGCAGCGGGAAGGTAAATGGCGGCATATTTGGCGCGTCGCCGGGCTGTACGCCAACGTCAGTATTTTTGACGTGCGGGACGCCGAAGAGCTGCATCAGATATTAATGGGGCTACCGCTGTACCCGTTTATGGAAATACGCGTGGAGGCGCTCTGCCGTCATCCATCATCGATTCGTGAAGACGATAAATAATAATAATTAACCTCGCGCCGGTTTATATCGGCGTAAACCCTACAAATAAGCTGCAAGCAATAAGTGAGAATCGTGATGAAAAATTCTTTCGTACAACAAGAAGTCGTGCAGAAATTATTACGTGAAAGCGCCGGCCTGAACGTTCCCGGCGGCAACGAGCGCTTTAAAGCCATCGTCCATCGCATCCTCGAAGATATGTGCACCCTGATCGATGATTATAATATTAGCCAGGAAGAGTTCTGGCACGCGGTGAACTATCTCCACGAGCTGGGCGGGCGTCAGGAGGCGGCGCTGCTGGCGGCGGGCCTCGGAATCGAGCACTTCCTCGACCTGCGCCAGGACGCTATCGAAGCTGCCCAGCACCGGGAAACCGGCACCCCGCGCACGATTGAGGGGCCGCTGTACGTCGCCAACGCGCCGCTGAGCGATGGCCACGCGCGGATGGATGACGGCAAAGATGCGGGTGAGGTCATGTGGCTGCATGGCCAGGTTTGCGACACCCAGGGGCGCCCGGTAGCGAACGCCGTGGTCGATATCTGGCACGCCAACACCCTCGGGAATTACTCCTTCTTCGACCAGAGCCAGGGGGAGTATAACCTGCGCCGCCGCATTCGTACCGGCGCCGACGGCCGCTACAGCGTGCGCAGCATCATGCCTTCCGGCTACGGCTGCCCGCCGGATGGCCCGACCCAGAAGCTGCTTGACCAACTGGGGCGTCACGGTAATCGCCCGGCGCATATTCACTTCTTCGTTTCGGCTCCGGGCCACAGGCATTTAACCAGTCAGATTAACCTCAATGGCGATAAATACCTGTGGGATGACTTCGCATTTGCTACCCGCGACGGGCTGATCGCCGACCCGGTTAAAATCACCGATCGCGAGCTTATCCAGCAGCGTAAGCTCGACGGCGCGCATACCGAAGTGTGCTTTGATTTCACCCTCTGCCCGGCGCTAAACGCCGATGAAGAGCAGCGCGGCACTCGTCTGCGCGCGCAGGAGTAAGCCGCGCTTTTAACCCGGGCAGCGGCGTCGCGTCCTGTCCGGGCTACCGGTATCATCGCCTTAATTAATTCGTACAGCGTCGTCATCATTTCGCCACCGCCTTTTAATCCTGAATAATGCAGGAGGACCTGACTCATGCAAAAAACGTACGCAACGTTAAAAGCTAAAATTAGCAACGCATTAATTGTTGACCGTGAAAAGCATATTTATCGCTGCCATCGCTCAATATTTACCGACAGCCAGCTATTTGATTTTGAAATGAAGCATATATTCGAAGGAAACTGGGCGTTTCTCGCCCATGAAAGTCAAATTGCCGAGGCCGGCGATTATTATACCCTGACCCTCGGGCGCCAGCCGGTGATTATTACCCGGGATAAAAAGAACCAGCTCCATGCGCTTATTAATAGCTGCGCGCACCGCGGCGCCATGCTGTGTCGGCGCAAAACCGGGAATAAAAACTCCTTCACCTGTCCGTTCCACGGCTGGACCTTTGGCAATAGCGGCAAGCTGCTAAAAGCGAAAGACGAGAGCACCGGCGGCTACCCGGAGACGTTTAAACACGAGGGTTCCCATGACCTGAAAAAGCTCCCGCGCTTTCAGTCCTACCGCGGCTTTCTGTTCGGCAGCCTCAGCGACGACGTGCAGCCGCTGGAGCAGTATCTCGGCGAGACCCTGAAGATTATCGATCTGATGGTCGATCAGGCGGCCGAAGGGCTGGAGGTCCTCAAAGGCTCCTCGAGCTACGTGTATGAGGGTAACTGGAAGCTGGGGGCGGAAAACGGCGCCGACGGCTACCACGTCAGCGTGGTGCACTGGAACTACGCCTCAACGATGTCGCGGCGCAACTATGAAGCGGAAGGGACGCACTCGGTGGACGCCAACGGCTGGTCGAAAAGCCTTGGCGGCGGCTACGGCTTTGAAAACGGCCATATGCTGCTGTGGACCCGCGCGCTCAATCCGGAGGTGCGTCCGGTTTACGCGCACCGGGCGCGCCTGCAGGCGGAGTTTGGCGAGCTGCGCGCCGACCAGATGGTCAACGAAACCCGCAACCTGTGCCTCTATCCTAACGTCTACCTAATGGATCAGTTCTCCACTCAGATCCGCGTGATCCGCCCGATCGCCGTCGATAAAACCGAAGTGACCATCTGGTGCTTTGCGCCAAAAGGGGAGCCCGACGAGGCCCGCGCCCTGCGTATTCGCCAGTACGAGGATTTCTTTAACGTCAGCGGAATGGGCACCCCGGATGACCTCGAAGAGTTCAGCGCCTGCCAGCGCGGCTACCTCGGCGAGAGCCTGGCGTGGAGCGACCTCAGCCGCGGCGCGCTGCACTGGGTCGATGGTGCGGATGAGCACGCCCGGCACGCCGGATTTACGCCGCTGCTGAGCGGTGTCAAGTCGGAGGATGAAGCCCTGTACATTGCCCATCACCACCACTGGCAGAACGTGATGCTGGCGGCGCTTGATAAAGAGCAGCAGCGCTACGACCAGTCGATTACCCAGCGCGTGGAGGTGGCGTAATGTTGACGCTTGAACAGGTTCGCCAGTTTCTCTACTACGAAGCCCGCCTGCTTGACGACCGCCAGTGGGACGAATGGCTGACGTGCTACAGCCCGAAGGTAGTGTTCTGGATGCCGGCGTGGGGCGATGACGACCGGCTCACCCGCGACCCGCAGCGCGAGATTTCGCTGATCTACTACCCCAACCGCGAGGGGCTTGAGGACCGGGTGTACCGCATCAAAACGGAACGCTCCGGCGCCAGCACCCCGGAGCCGCGGACCACGCACACGATCAGCAACGTGGAGCTGACGGGCGAAGGCGAGCAGGGCCTGGAGGTGCGCTACAGCTGGGTGACCTGGAGCCATCGCTACCAGCAGACCGATGCCTATTTTGGCTCGACCTGCTGCACCCTCACCGTCGAGGACGGCAGGCCGCAGATTGTGCGAAAAACTGTGCGCCTGAACAACGACTACATCCGTCAGGTCATCGACGTTTACCATATTTAAGAGGGGCTTATGACCTTTAATATTGCGCTCAATTTTGAGGACGGCATCACCCGCTTTATCCACTGCAACCCCGGGGAGAAGGTGCTGGATGCCGCCTATCGGCAGAAGGTGAATTTGCCGATGGACTGTTCGGACGGCGTCTGCGGCACCTGTAAATGCCGCTGCGCCAGCGGTGATTACGCCCTGGGCGATGACTATCTCGAAGAGGCGCTGAGCGACGAGGAGGCCGCCGCGCGCCAGGTGCTGACCTGCCAGATGATCCCGACCAGCGACTGCGTGATTGACGTGCCGGTGGCGGCGGCGCAGTGCAAAACCGCGCTGGCCAGCGTCGGCGCGGCGGTGGTGGCGGTCAACGCCCTGTCGGAGAGCGCCCTTGAGCTGGTGGTCGCGCTTGACGAAGCGCTGGCGTTTCTGCCTGGGCAGTACATCAATATTCAGGTCCCGGGTACCCCCCACGTGCGCGCCTACTCCTTTAGCTCCCTTTCCGGGGCGCGTGAGGGTCGTTTCCTGATCCGCAACGTGCCCGGCGGCATCATGAGCCAGTGGCTGACGCAGCGCGCGCGGCCCGGCGAGCGGCTGATCCTCAGCGGGCCGATGGGCAGCTTTTATCTGCGCGGCGGCGAGCGTCCGCTGCTGATGCTCGCCGGCGGAACCGGCCTGGCACCGCTGCTGTCGATGCTGCACACCCTCGTGCAGCAGGGCAGCACCCGCCCGGTGACCCTGGTGTACGGCGTTACCCGCGATAGCGATCTGGTCAAAACCGAGGCGCTGGACGCCTTCGTCGGCCAGCTCTCCGGCTACCGCTGGCTGCCGGTGGTGGCCGACCCGCAAAGCGGCTGTCCGCAGCGTGGGTTTGTCACCGACCATCTCGATGAGTCCATGCTTAACGGCGGGGATGTTGATATCTACCTCTGCGGTCCGCCGCCGATGGTTAACGCGGTCTCCTCCGCGCTTCGCGACCGCGGCGTTGCGCCGGCCGGTTTTTGGTATGAAAAATTTATCGCCAGCCAGAGCGCGGCGGCATAAGGAGAGAGCATGCGATTTCAGGATAAGGTAGTGGCGATCACCGGCGCGGCCCAGGGGATCGGTCGGCAGACGGCTGAGCAGGCGGCGCGCGAGGGCGCGAGGCTGCTGCTGATCGACCGCTCCCGCTACGTACACGAGCTGGCGGCGACGCTGGCGGAGTCCGGCTGCGACGTGCTGGCGCTGGAGGCTGACCTTGAGCAGTGGGCGAGCACCGAGCAGGTTTTTGCCGAAGGCGTGGCCCATTTCGGCCGCCTCGACGTGCTGATTAACAATATTGGTGGCACCATCTGGGCGCGGCCCTTCGCCGAATATCAGCCGCAGCAGATTGAACAGGAGATCCGCCGGTCGCTGTTTCCGACGCTATGGGGCTGCCGGGCGGCGCTGCCGTGGATGCTACGCCAGGGCAAGGGCGCCATCGTTAACGTCTCGTCCGTGGCGACCGCGGGCGTCAACCGGGTTCCCTATTCGGCGGCCAAGGGCGGGGTCAACGCGCTGACCCGCTCGATTGCCATGGAGTACAGCGGCAGCGGCATTCGCATCAACGCGGTAGCGCCCGGCGGCACCGAGGCCCCGGCGCGCCTGACGCCGCGCAATCGCGAGACGCCGACGGCGCAGGAGCAGGGATGGTATCAGCAGGTGGTCGATCAAACGGTGCAGAGCAGCCTGATGCATCGCTACGGGACGCTGGCGGAACAGGCAAACGCGATCCTGTTTCTCGCCAGCGATGAGGCAAGCTATATCACCGGCGTTACGCTGCCGGTGGCCGGGGGCGATCTCGGCTAGCGTCGGGTCGCGTACCAGCAGAGCAGGGAGCCGGCGCACACCATGCCGGCTCCCTGCCAGAACGACCACGACAGGGACGCGCTCAGCAGTACCGCCGCCAGCGCCGATGAGAGCACTGGCGTAAAGTACGACGCCGCCGCCAGCAGGCTGACGTTGCCGTGGAGGATCCCCACGTTCCACGCCGCGTAGGCCAGCCCCAGGGCCACCGCCACCATCACCAGCTTGATAACTACCGGCCAGCTAAAGATCATCGGCGGCTGCTCGCTGAACAGAAATTTCAGCCACAGGGTCAGCGCCGTTAATAATACGAACAGGGTGATACCGTTTTTGCCTTTCGCATATTTGGCGGTCACCGTACAATAGGCCGCCCAGATAAAGGCGCCGACAAATGCCAGAATATAGCTCAGGGGGCTGGAGACGACGTTGCTGATAATTTCATCAATATTCAGGCCGTGCTCACCGCCTAATACCCAAACGACGCCAAACAGCGCAATAAATAAGCCGGGAATAACCAGCCAGGTGCTTTTCTGCTGATTAAAGAGAATGGCGAATAAAATCGTCAGGCTGGGCCACAGATAGTTGACCATACCCACTTCGATCGCCTGCTGGCGGGTGCCGGCAAAGCCCAGAGAAAGCGCGAGGCAGATTTCATAGCTGACAAACAGCAGGCTGCCGGCCAGTAAATAGGCGCGCGGGATCTGCCGCAGCTGCGGGAAGCCAACGGTAAACACCAGCAATATACCGCTGAGGCTGTAGATCATTGCCGCGCCGCCTACCGGACCTAATCCTTCGCTCACTCCGCGAATCAAACCGACCATGGTGCTCCACAGCACAATAGCCGCCAGTCCGGTTAACGTTGCCTTTTTCTTTTCCATCTTAAACCTGATGCCAATACGAATTCAGCTTCGATTTATAACACTTTTCTATTCCGCCCGGCCGATATTTTCATCAGCCGTTAATCCTAAGGGAGTAATTAAAGCTGCGGGGCCTGACTATTAAGGGGGCGAGCGTTTTCGACATTGATTTGACGCAATAAAAACAGGGACATTGCTGTTAGTTTCCCCCCCGCGATGAACAAAATTCCTGCATGGAGAAAATCAATGGACGTCAGCCGCAGAAAGTTTTTCAAAATCTGCGCAGGCGGTATGGCCGGAACAACAGCTGCTGCCCTGGGTTTTGCACCCAAAATGGCGCTGGCTCAGGCGCGTAACTACAAGCTATTGCGCGCCAAAGAGATCCGCAACACCTGCACATACTGCTCCGTGGGCTGCGGGCTATTAATGTATAGCCTGGGCGACGGCGCGAAGAACGCGAAAGAAGCAATTTATCATATCGAAGGCGACCCGGATCACCCGGTGAGCCGCGGCGCGCTGTGCCCGAAAGGGGCGGGCCTGCTGGACTACGTGCACAGCGAAAACCGCCTGCGCTACCCGCAATACCGCGCGCCGGGCTCCGACAGTTGGCAGCGTATTTCCTGGGATGAGGCCTTCGATCGCATTGCCAAACTAATGAAAGCCGACCGTGACGCCAACTTTATTGAGAACAACGAACAGGGCGTAACGGTTAACCGCTGGCTTTCCACCGGGATGCTCTGCGCGTCCGCGGCGAGTAATGAAACCGGCATGCTGACGCAGAAGTTTGTGCGCTCTCTCGGCATGCTGGCGGTAGATAACCAGGCGCGCGTCTGACACGGACCAACGGTAGCAAGTCTTGCTCCAACATTTGGTCGCGGTGCGATGACCAACCACTGGGTTGATATCAAAAACGCTAACGTAGTGATGGTGATGGGCGGCAACGCCGCTGAAGCACATCCGGTGGGATTCCGCTGGGCGTTAGAAGCGAAGAACAATAACGATGCGACGCTTATCGTCGTCGATCCGCGCTTTACGCGTACGGCATCGGTGGCCGATATCTATGCGCCAATCCGCTCCGGCACCGACATTACCTTCCTGTCGGGGGTACTGCTGTACCTGATTGAAAATAACAAAATTAACGCCGAATACGTCAGGCACTACACCAACGCTAACCTGCTGGTGCGCGATGATTTTGCCTTCGATGACGGCCTGTTCAGCGGCTACGACGCTGAAAAACGCCAGTACGATAAGTCCTCCTGGAACTACCAGTTTGATGAAAACGGCTTTGCCAAACGCGATGAAACCCTGACCCACCCGCGCTGCGTCTGGAACCTGCTAAAACAGCACGTCTCCCGCTATACGCCGGACGTGGTGGAGAACATCTGCGGGACGCCAAAAGCGGACTTCCTCAAGGTGTGCGAAGTGCTGGCCTCCACCAGCGCGGCGGATCGCACCACCACCTTCCTCTATGCGCTGGGCTGGACGCAGCACACCGTCGGGGCGCAGAACATCCGCACCATGGCGATGATCCAGCTGCTGCTCGGCAATATGGGGATGGCGGGCGGCGGGGTCAACGCGCTGCGCGGCCACTCTAATATCCAGGGGCTGACCGACCTTGGCCTGCTGTCAACCAGCCTGCCCGGCTATCTGACGCTGCCGGCGGAAAAGCAGACGGATCTGCACAGCTATCTGCAGGCCAACACGCCAAAAGCGACGCTGGACGAGCAGGTGAACTACTGGAGCAACTATCCTAAGTTCTTCGTCAGCCTGATGAAATCCTTCTACGGCGACGCGGCGCAAAAAGAGAACGACTGGGGCTTTAACTGGTTACCGAAATGGGATCAGGCCTACGACGTTATCAAGTACTTCAACATGATGGATGGCGGCAAAGTCAACGGCTACCTCTGCCAGGGCTTTAACCCTGTGGCGTCCTTCCCGGACAAAAACAAGGTGGTGCGCAGCCTCAGCAACCTGAAGTACATGGTGGTTATCGATCCGCTGGTGACCGAAACCTCCGTCTTCTGGCAAAACCACGGCGAGTCCAACGACGTTGACCCGGCGGCGATCCAGACGGAAGTCTTCCGCCTGCCGTCCACCTGCTTTGCCGAAGAAGATGGCTCTATCGCCAACTCCGGACGCTGGCTGCAGTGGCACTGGAAGGGCCAGGACGCGCCGGGCGAAGCGCGCAACGACGGCGAAATCCTTGCCGGTATCTACCACCGTCTGCGCGAAATGTACCGCGCCGAGGGCGGCAAAGGCGTCGAGCCGCTGCTGAAAATGGCCTGGGACTACAAGCAGCCGGATCGTCCGGAATCGGAAGAGGTGGCAAAAGAGAGCAACGGCTACGCGCTGGCGGATCTCTACGACGCCAACGGCGCGCTGGTGGCGAAAAAAGGCCAACTGCTGAACAGCTTCGCGCTGCTGCGCGACGACGGCTCAACCTCATCCTCGTGCTGGATTTATACCGGCAGCTGGACCGAGCAGGGCAACCAGATGGCCAACCGCGACAACGCCGATCCGTCGGGCCTTGGCAACACCCTGGGCTGGGCCTGGGCGTGGCCGCTAAACCGCCGGGTGCTCTATAACCGCGCGTCGGCGGATATCTACGGCAGGCCGTGGGATGCGAAACGGATGCTGATCCAGTGGAACGGCGCTAAGTGGGTCGGGAACGATATTGCGGACTTCAACACCGCGCCGCCGGGGAGCAAAACCGGTCCGTTTATCATGCAGCAGGAGGGTCTCGGCCGGCTGTTTGCGCTGGATAAGCTGGCGGAAGGTCCGTTCCCTGAGCACTACGAGCCAATGGAGACGCCGCTGGGTACCAACCCGCTGCACCCGAACGTTATCTCCAGTCCGGTGGTGCGTCTGTACGAAGAGGATGCCGTGCGCTTAGGTAAGAAAGACAGGTTCCCGTACGTCGGCACCACCTATCGCCTGACCGAGCACTTCCACACCTGGACCAAGCACGCGCTGCTTAACGCCATCGCGCAGCCGGAGCAGTTCGTCGAAATCAGCGAGGGGCTGGCGAAAGCCAAGGGGATTGCCAACGGCGATCGCGTGACGGTCAGCAGCATGCGCGGCTTTATTCGCGCGGTGGCGGTAGTGACCCGGCGCCTGCAGACGCTTAACGTCAACGGCCAGCAGGTGGAAACCGTCGGGATCCCGCTGCACTGGGGCTTTGAAGGGGTGGCCCGTAAAGGCTACATCGCCAATACCCTGACGCCGAACGTCGGCGATTCCAACTCGCAAACGCCGGAGTATAAGGCGTTTCTGGTCAACATCGAGAAAGCGTAAGGGGCGATTCAATGGCGATGGAAACACAGGACATTATTAAACGCTCCGCGACGAACCCTATCACTCCCGCGCCCCGCGCGCGGGACTTTAAGGCGGAAGTCGCCAAGCTTATCGATGTGTCATCCTGCGTGGGCTGCAAGGCCTGCCAGGTGGCCTGCTCCGAGTGGAACGATATCCGCGATGAGGTGGGGCACTGCGTCGGGGTTTACGATAACCCGGCGGATCTCAGCGCCAAATCCTGGACGGTGATGCGCTTTAGCGAAACCGAACAGAACGGCAGGCTGGAGTGGCTGATCCGTAAAGACGGCTGCATGCACTGCGAAGATCCGGGCTGCCTGAAGGCCTGCCCCTCGGCCGGCGCGATTATTCAGTACGCGAACGGCATCGTCGACTTCCAGCAGGAAAACTGCATTGGCTGCGGCTACTGCATTGCCGGGTGTCCGTTTAACGTCCCGCGCCTCAATAAAGAGGATAACCGGGTCTATAAATGCACGCTCTGCGTCGACCGCGTCAGCGTCGGTCAGGAGCCGGCGTGCGTGAAAACCTGCCCGACCGGGGCGATTCATTTCGGCAGCAAGAAAGAGATGCTGGAGGTGGCGCAGGAGCGGGTCAACAAGCTGAAGGCGCGCGGCTATCCGCACGCCGGGGTGTACAACCCGCCGGGCGTGGGCGGCACGCACGTGATGTACGTGCTGCATCACGCCGACCAGCCGGAGCTGTACCACAAGCTGCCGAACGATCCGAAAATCGATACCAGCATCAATCTGTGGAAAGGGGCGCTGAAGCCGCTCTCGGCACTGGGCTTTGTCGCCACCTTTGCCGGGCTTATCTATCACTACATCGGTATCGGACCGAACAAGGAAGTGGATGACGATGAGGAGGAACATGATGAGTAAATCGAAGATGATTGTGCGCACGAAGTTTATCGACCGCGCCTGTCACTGGACGGTGGTTATCTGCTTCTTTCTGGTTTCACTGTCCGGGATCTCGTTCTTCTTCCCGAGTCTGCAGTGGCTGACGGAAACTTTCGGTACGCCGCAGATGGGGCGCATTCTGCATCCCTTCTTTGGGGTGGTTATCTTTATCGCCCTGATGTTTATGTTCGTCCGTTTTGTGCAGCATAACATCCCCGACAAGCAGGATATTCCGTGGCTGAAGGGGATTGTTGAGGTGCTGAAAGGCAACGAGCATAAGGTGGCGCGCGTCGGGAAATATAACGCCGGGCAGAAGATGATGTTCTGGACCATCATGAGCATGATTTTTGTGCTGCTGGTGACCGGGGTGATTATCTGGCGGCCCTGGTTTGCGCACTATTTCCCGATTCAGGTCATCCGCTACGGCCTGCTGATCCACGCGGCGTCGGCGATTGTGCTGATCCACGCCATCCTGATCCATATGTATATGGCGTTCTGGGTGAAGGGGTCGATTAAAGGCATGGTTGAAGGCAAGGTGAGCCGCCGCTGGGCGAAAAAACACCACCCGCGCTGGTACCGCGACGTCGAGCGCCTGGAGGCGAAGAAAGAGAGTTCGCAGGGGATAAAATAGGCCTGCCGCGGAATTCTGCATGGCGCGACCGATGTCGCGCCATTTTTTTTAGCCTTCGCCGCGCAGGACCTCCAGCCCCACCCGCTGGCCGTAAGAGAGCTCGAGGGTATTGCCGTCCGGGTCGGCAAAGAACACGTAGTAGCCCACCGGCTCGCCGAGCTGTTCAGGCTCGCTGCGCAGCACGCCCTCGCGGCGCGCTATCGCGGTTTTTTCATCGATCTCCTGGCGCGTCGCGCAGGCTACCCCAAGGTGACCGAAGGGCCCAAGCGGGGTATCGGTGTGGCTATCCGTCTGCACCAGCACCAGCGCAAACGGGCGGGTGCGGTCGCTCAGCCACGCCACGTGGCGCGCGGAGGGCAGATCGGGCGAGCGCCGGTGGATCACCTGCATGGCGGTGTAGCGGGTATAAAAATCGATACTTTTTTGCAGATCGCGCACCATAAAGGCGACGTGGGTAAAACCGCTGTCTACTTCCTGCATCATGCTGCTCCTGTTAGGTCGTTTTGTTCTGCCGACAACGGTAATACCTCAGGTTAACTTGAGGTAAAGCGCGAATTGTGCCATTGACGATCGCCAAAACAGGTAGGGCGAAGAGGCTCCCGCCGATGCGGGAGCCGGCGGGAGAGGCTAGAAATGTTCCTTGATAAAACGGAAGGGGTACTCGCTGGATTTACTCTTGCCCGTTTTGCGCTTGGGCAATTTAACCGGATCGATATGCGGGTTCTTGTAGGGGATCTGCGCCAGCAGGTGAGTAATGATGTTCAGGCGAACGCGCTTCTTCTCCTCCGAACGGGCGACAAACCACGGCGCCCAGGCGGTATCGGTGGCGGCAAACATCGCGTCCCTGGCGGCGGTGTAGTCGTCCCAGCGGTTAAACGACTTGATGTCCATTGGCGACAGCTTCCAGATCTTGCGCCCGTCGTTGATGCGGTCGCGCAGGCGGCGCTCCTGCTCCTCCGGGGTCACCTCCAGCCAGTATTTCAGCAAAATGATCCCGGACTCGACCATCGCCCGCTCGACCATCGGCGCGCCTTCAAGGAACTTATCCGTCTGCTCGGGGGTACAAAAGCCCATCACCCGCTCGACGCCTGCGCGGTTGTACCAGCTGCGGTCGAAGATCACTATCTCTCCGGCGGCGGGTAAAAAGGGAATATAGCGCTGATAGTAGAGCTGGCTCTTCTCGCGCTCTGTGGGGGCCGGGAGGGCGATAACCCGAAACACGCGCGGGCTAACCCGCTCGGTGATGGCTTTGATGGTGCCGCCTTTCCCCGCGCCGTCGCGCCCCTCAAACACAATGCAGACCTTCAGCCCCTGGCTGACGACCCACAGCTGCAGCTTGACCAGCTCAACGTGCAGCTTGCGTAGCGCCTTTTGATACTCTTTTTCGCCGAGCGGCTCGGTTTTACCGACGCTGTCGATGGCTTTGCTCTTTTTCTTATTTCCCATGGGCTCTTCTCCGTCGTATATCGCGCCGGGTCAGCGCTCTACTATGAAGTGTAATAACAGCGCCAGCGTACGGCGGAAAATATTCATTCACCGCCGCCGCGCCGCCCGCTAATTAAGCGGCAGAAGCGATATTCATGCAGCGATCGCGCCGTTATATGGATAAACAGGTCACTTCACGTTTTTGTCTGGCCTGCGGTTGCCGAATAGTCAATAATGCCGACCGAAAGTAAAAACAAAGGGTTATACCGCCGGGATTGACCTGTTTGCCACGTTGCCCGGCCTGCCGTCGCGCCCGTTTGCGGCCGGGGCAGGCCTGCGTTATTTAAGGTTCAGAAGTATGAAAAAGACGATTTTTTCGTTAGCGCTTGGCACCTTTGGTCTGGGAATGGCGGAATTTGGCATCATGGGCGTACTGCCGGAAGTGGCCCACGACGTAGGGATCTCGATCCCCGTCGCCGGCAATATGATCTCTTATTACGCCTGCGGGGTGGTGATCGGCGCGCCGGTGATGGCGCTGATTTCGAGCCGCTTTTCGTTAAAATCGATCATGCTATTTCTCGCCGCGCTCACCGTTATCGGTAACGCCATTTTTGCCTTCTCTTCGAGCTACGCCATGCTGGCGGTCGGCCGGCTGGTCTCCGGCTTCCCCCACGGCGCCTTTTTTGGCGTCGGCGCGATTATCCTGTCGAAAATAGCCCCGCCGGGAAAAGTCACCGCGGCGGTCGCCGGGATGATAGGCGGGATGACGGTGGCCAACCTGATCGGCGTGCCTGCCGGAACCTGGCTCGGGCACCAGTTTAGCTGGCGCGACACCTTTATGGCCCTCTCCCTGTTTAACGTCGCGGTCTTCCTGTCAATTATCCGCTGGGTGCCGACGCTGTTTGATAAATCGACGACGCGATTGCGCGAACAGTTTTACTTTTTAAAATCACCGGCGCCGTGGCTGATATTTGCCGCGACGCTGTTTGGTAACGCCGGCGTATTTGCGTGGTTCAGCTATATCAAGCCGTTTATGATTAACGTTGCCGGTTTTTCCGAAGGCGCGATCATCTTTATTATGATGCTGGTGGGTCTGGGAATGGTGCTGGGCAACGTGCTCAGCGGCAAAATTTCCGCCCGCTTTAGCCCTTTGCGCATTGCCGCCGCCACCGACGGTATGATTGCCGTGGTGCTGTTGCTGATGTTTATCTTCGGCGATCGTCAGCCGGCGGCGCTGCTGCTGGCCTTTATCTGCTGTACCGGTCTGTTTGCGCTCGCGGCGCCGCTGCAGATCCTGCTGCTGCAAAACGCCCGCGGCGGAGAGATGCTGGGGGCGGCGGGGGGACAGATTGCCTTTAACCTCGGCAGCGCGATTGGCGCCCTGTGCGGGGGAATGATGCTGACCTGGGGCTTTGGCTGGAATTCGGTTGCGCTGCCTGCCGCCGGGCTCTCCTTCCTCGCCATGAGTTCGCTGCTGATTTACGCTCGCTATCAGCGCAGCCTCCGCTAGCCGCCGCGCGCCGCGCCTGGTGCGGCGCGCGGGGCCGAAGAGTCAATCCGTAAACGGCTCGCCGAGGGTCAGCATCAGGCGGTTTGCCCAGGCGAAAAAGGCCGCGGATTGCAGCAGGTCGAGCTGGGCGAGGGTATCGAGCCCCTGACGCTCAACGGCGGCCAGATGGGCAGCGTTGAGCGCCGACGGGGTGACCGAGACCGCGGCGGCAAAATCAATTTCCGCCTGCCAGCGCGCCGACTGGCCGTCGCCGAGGTTATCTCCCGGCGTCACTGCCAGCAGGGTTTCCACCGCCGTCTCCTCTTTTGCCAGCTGGGCCGCCTTGCGGGCGTGCACCGAAGCGCAATAAATACAGCCGTTAATTTTGCTGGCTACCGTCGCCGCCAGCTCCCTTTCGGCGCGCGGCAGCCCGCCCGGCGTATAGAAAATACCCTTGTCGGTCAGCGTGCGCTGCTCCAGCAGCGGCTGGTTGCGGGCCAGCAGGCGAAAATAGGGCGAGTCGCTGTGGCCATATTTCGCCAGGATGTTGCGCTCGTCCTCGCTGAATTCGTCCAGCGGTTTGGCGGCGATCCACGGCTCCCAGCCCAGCTCGTCGCGGGTGAAGTGCACCGGCGCACGCCTGCCGCTGACCGTCTGCGGCGCGGTATGCCAGAAGCCGGCAACCACCGGCGTCTCCGCGCTGGCCGTTGGCTTACCGTTCAGCAGCCGCAGGCCGGCGATCAGCCGGCTCTGGAAGCTCACAAAGGCGATGAGCTGGGCGAGGGTGACCACCGCCCGCAGGCTCCAGCCGGCGTGAGTTAACGCCTGCAGCGCCGACGGCGTGGCCTCGATTGGGGTAAAGGTCAGCAGGCGGGCAAATCCCAGCGCCGGGATCAGCCGCGGCGACGTCGGGTCGGCAAGGCCAAATCCGGCGTAGTGGGCGGCGAGGGCGTCGGCCTGGTGCAGCTTGGCCACCTTCGCGGCCACCGCAAAGCGCTCGCTCAGCGGGAAATCCTCCTCCTCCTGGCCAAACAGCGTTTCATAGCTGCCCTGCGCATGGCGGGTGGCCGCTTCGCGCACCGCGCGGGCCTCGGCCAATGCGGAATTCGGGGCAATATCGGCCAGCTCAGCCAAAATATCCTGACTCAGTGTCATGGTGACTCCTTACTGTAGTTGCGGGGCAATATGCTGAGCGATCAGCTCAATAGAACGCAGCGTGTCGCGATGCGAAGGTTCAACGGAGTGGACCTGGAACGAAATATCGGTCACCCGCGCCAGCACGCTATCCTGCGCCAGCGAAGCCTTCACCTGTTCGACATCGCCGACGTGCGCATCCAGCTGAGAGAGATAATCTGTGACAGTGTCACCAATAAGCTGATGTCCGGCAGCGCGGTGCGCCGCCGCCTGACGACGCAGGCCCGGCTCCGCCACCTGCAGGGCGTACTGCCGACTGTCGGCAACAAACGCGGTGCGTGAAGCGAGGATCCTCGGTGCGACCCCCGCCGGGAGCGCGCTGAGGTAGGCGTCGATAATCGGATTCTGGATGGCGTCCAGCGGCAGCTGCGGTTGACCGACGGGGCGCGGCTGGGTGCGGGAGAGCATCAGCCCGTGCCCGGCCTGGCCCGCACGGATAGCCCCTTCGGCGGAGAACGTGGCAATCCATATGCGCTCCGCGAGCTGCGGCGCCGGCGGGTAGAGATGGTTATCCGGATGGGCCAGTGAATCGCCGCGCCAGGCGCTCTGGATCAGATGCAGGTGTTCGGCAAAAACCTCCCCCCGCCGCTCGCTGGTAAGACCAAAGGGTAAAAACGAGGTCGGCGTGCCGCCCGAACCAAAGCCCACTTCTAGCCGCCCGTCCGCGAGCAGATCCAGCACCGCCGCGTCTTCGGCAACGCGCAGCGGATCCTCCATCGGCAGGGTAATGATGGCGGTACCGAGGCGAATACGCTCGGTATGCGCGGCGGCATGGGCGAGAAACACCAGCGGCGACGGCAGGCCGCCCTCATGCTCATGGAAATGGTGCTGCGCAATCCACGCGCTATCGAAGCCGAGTCGTTCGGCGTGACGGATCTGCTCGGTCGCCAGGCGATAGCGCTCCTTCGGCGCCGCGTCGTCCAGCAGACGGGTGAAAAAGCCCAGACGTTTACGCGTCATGCAACCTCCTTGCTTGAGGTGGAAAAATGAGGAATAGCGGCTATAAGCTCGCGGGTGTAATCGTGCTGCGGCGCGGCGAACAGGCGGCCAACCTCACCGTGCTCGACAACCAGGCCGGCGCGCAGCACCGTCACGCTGTGGGCGATGCGGCGCACCGTGGCCAGATCGTGGGTAATAAACAGATAGGTCAGCCCCAGCTGCTGCTGGAGCTGCTGGAGCAGGGCAAGAATTTGCGCCTGCACCGTGACGTCGAGCGCCGAGGTGGCTTCATCCAGCACCAGAATGGTCGGCTCCAGTACCAGCGCGCGGGCAATCGCCACCCGCTGGCGCTGGCCGCCGGAGAGCTCGCGGGCGGTTCGCCCCAGCAGCTCGGGGGCGAGGGCGACCCTGGCGGCAACCGCCTCGACGCGGGCGCGCCGCTGGGTCGGGCTGAGTCGGTCAAAGTTTTTCAGCGGCTCCTCGATAATTTCCTGCAGCGTCTGGCGCGGGTCGAGGGAGGCGAACGGGTTTTGGTAGACGAACTGAATTTTGCGCCGCAGCTGGCGCTGCGCTTCGCGGCTTAAATGTCCGGCATTGATGCCGTCAATGGCAATCTCGCCGCTGTCGGCGCGCTCAAAGCCGAGCAGGATCCGCGCGAGGGTGGTTTTCCCTGAACCGGATTCGCCGACCAGCGCGTGGGTGCTGCCGCGCCGCACCTCGAAGCTCACGCTGTCCAGCGCCTGCAGATGCGAATGGCCCAACGAGAAGCGCTTGCTGACGCCTTCCAGGCGAATAGCCGGCGTCGCCAGCCCGCGCCCGCCCGCCGGGGCGATGGTGAGGTTTTGCCCCTGCAGGTCGCTGAGCAGCTGGCGGGTGTAGGCGTGCTGCGGCGTGCGGATCACGTCTGCCGTAGCGCCGTGCTCCTGAATCTCGCCGTGGCGAAACACCAGCAGGCGTTCGGCGCGCTGCGCCGCCAGCGCCAGATCGTGGGTCACAAACAGCACCGCGGTGCCGGATTCGCGGCGCAGGGTATCGAGCAGGTCGAGAATGCGCTTTTGTACCGTGACGTCGAGGGCGCTGGTGGGCTCGTCGGCAATGATTAAATCCGGCTTCAGGGCGATGGCTATCGCGATCAGCACCCGCTGCTTCATGCCGCCGGAGAGCTGGTGCGGATACTGGTTAAAGCGCTGTTCCGGATGGCTCAGGCCGACTTTCTCCAGCAGGGCCAGCACCTGACTCTTGCGCTCGGCGGCGCTGTGCTTTTGATGCAGACGCAGGATCTCCCCGACCTGGGCGCCGATAGTCTGCACCGGGTTCAGCGAGTTGCCCGGGTCCTGAGGCACCAGGCTGATGCGCGCCCCCCGCAGGCTATCGAGCCGCTTACCCGACCAGCCGCTGATATCCTGCGCGTTAATGACGATCTTCCCGCCGTCGCGGCGGGCGTTATCTGCCAGCAGGCCGATAATCGCCTGGGCGGTGGTGGTCTTGCCGGAGCCGGACTCGCCGACGAACGCCAGCATTTCGCCGCGCCTGATGCTAAAGCTGACGCCGTGCACCACCTCGCGCCACTCCTGCCGGGAGCGGTAGCTGATACGCAGGTTTTCAACGCTTAATACGTTCATGCGCGTTCTCCGCTAAATTGACGGCTGATGCGGTTGGCGGCGAGCACCACCGCCACCACCGCTACGCCGGGGAAGGTGGTTAGCCACCAGGCGGTTGAAAGATAGTTACGCCCTTCGGCAATCAGCAGCCCCCATTCCGGGACCGGCGGCGGGGTGCCGTAGCCGAGAAAGCTCAGGGTTGAGAGCGCGAGGATTGCCTGGCCGAACTGCAGGGTGGCGAAAGCCAGCACGGCGGTCAGCGAGTTCGGCAGAATATGTCGCCAGAAGACGGCGAAGAAGGTCCCGCCGCTGCCGTAAGCCGCCTCGACGTAATCGCTATGGCGTACGCGGACCACTTCCGCCCGCGCCAGGCGGGCAAAGTTGGCAATCGCGGCGACGCCAACGGCCACGGCGGCGTTAACGGTGCCGAAGCCGAGGATGATGATCACCGTGAGCGACAGCAGCAGCGAAGGGATCGCCAGCAGGACGTCAACCAGCCGCATCACCACCGACTCCACGCGTCCGGCGGCGGCGCCGGCAAGGGTGCCGAGCGCGCTGCCGACGATCAGCCCGATGGCGACCGCCGCCAGCGCCGCGCTGAGGGAGTGCACGGCGCCGTAGACAATTCGCGCCCACAGGTCGCGACCCAGCTGGTCGGTGCCGAGCCAGTGTCCGGCCTGCGGCGCCAGGCGCTGGGCGCCGGGTATCCCTTCCAGCGGGCTATAGGGAGTAAAGAGCTGCGGCGCGACGGCCAGCAGCACGGCGGTAACGATGACCGCCCAGGCCAGCCACAGCCCCGGCTGCAGGCGCAGGGTGCGCCGGCTAAACGTCCGACGGCGGGCGGCGATAGCGTAATCAACCAGGCTCATAGGGCACCTCCGGCAAGCGGTTTCAGACGAGGATCGAACAGCGGCATCAGCAGATCGACCAGCAGATTAATCAGCACGAAGCCAAGGGCCGAGATCATCACCACCGCCTGCAGGACGGCGATATCCTGATTATTCACCGCCTGCTGGGTGAGCTGCCCGAGGCCGCCGCGGCCAAATACGGTTTCGGTAATCAGCGCCCCGGCGATCAGCTCGCCCAGCAGCAGGCCGGCGATGTTCAGCACCGGCAGCAGCGCGTTGCCGATGACGTGCCGCCACAGCACGCCGGTTTCGCTCATTCCTTTCGCCCGGGCGACGGCGACAAAAGGCAGCGCGGCAACCTGGTCCATGCTGCGCAGCAGTATTTGCGCCAGCGGCGCGGAGATCGGCACCGCGACGGCAATAATCGGCAGGATCAGCCCCTGTAGCGGGCTGGGGTTGATCACCGGGACCCAGCGCAGCTGGAAAGAGAACAGCTGAATCAGGGCGATGCCGAGCCAGAAGGTGGGCAGGGAGATAAACAGCACCGGCAGCGATTGCAGGGCGTTACTCAGCCAGCGTAGCCCCGGCAGCCGGGCGGCGAAGGCGAGGGTAAACGCCAGCGCGATCGCCGCGATAAAGGCCGGGATCGCGAGGCTCAGGGTTTGCGGAAGATTGCTGGCGAGCAGAGCGTTGACCGCGATCCCCGCCTGCAGCGAGTAGCCAAAATCTCCGCGCAGCATCGCCAGCAGGCTGTGCAGGTACTGCCGCCACAGCGGACTATCGGCGCCGTAGGCGAGGCGCATTTCGGCGATTTGCGCCGGGCTGAGGCCAAGGTCCGGATTCTGGAACTTGATTAGCACCGCATCCCCCGGCAGAACCTGCAGCAGCACGAAGGAGAGGGTAAACGCCGCCCACAGCACCAGGACACCCTGGCCCAGCCGGCTGAGAAGATAGTGGCTCATCGTCGACTCCTTAGCGCTTGTCGAGCCACGCGCCGTAGAACGACGGGCGGCCAACCGCTTCAAAACTGACGCCTTTCACCCATTTCGCTCCGGCAAAGACCTGCGGCTCTTCAAAGATAGGGATCACGTAGGCGTTATCCAGCAGATAGCGCTGAGCGTCGCCGGTCAGCTGCAGGCGCTTTTGCGCGTCAACCTCGGCGGAGATGGCGGTAAGCAGGGCGTTGAGCTTATCGTCGCGGAAGCTCTGCACCTTGTCGCTGGAGCCGCCTTTTTGCAGCAGGGCATCGCGGTTGCCCGGGAAGAACATGCTTTTCACCACGTCAGGGTCGGCGCGGCCGACTTCGGACACGGTGAGCGGCGTTTTCAGCGGATCGAGGTTATCGAGGGTCCTGCTGCCGGCGTCTCCGGCCTTGACGCTGAGCGCCACGCCGACCTGGCGCCACTGTTGAGCAACCAGCTGCAGCACCTCTTTATTTTGCGGCTGCGGCAGCGATTCGTAGACCGTCAGCGCCAGCCGCTGGCCATCTTTGGCGCGAATGCCGTCGGCCGCCGCCTTCCAGCCCGCTTCGTCCAGCAGGGCGTTGGCCTTAGCCGGGTCGAAGGTCAGCCTGTCGCTGAGGTTGACATAGCCCGCCGCCGAGCTGGCGATGGCGGAGGTTGCCTGCGGATAGTTGGTGGAAAACAGGGTATCGACGACCTGCTTTGCGTTAGTGGCATGCAGCAGCGCCTGGCGCACGCGCAGGTCGGAAACCAGCGGGTTGTCCGGGCGGAAGCTCAGGCTGTCGTTCACCCCGCGCGTTGGCGCGGCGTAGAGGATAAAGCCCTGGTCGGTGGTCTGTTTTTCATCGTAGGCCTGCACCTGGCGGATAAAGTCGGCCTGGCCCGCCAGCAGGGCGCCGATGCGCACGCTATCTTCCGGGGTCACGATAAAGGTAATGCCGTCGAGGTTCGCCGGTCCCTGCTGCGGCAGGTTTTTGGGCCCCCATTGATAATCCTTGCGGGCAACCAGCGTCAGCTCGCGGCCCGGCTTTTCATCTTTAACGCTGAACGGCCCGGAGCCAATAATATTGCGCGCATCGCCGAGCTCCTCGAAGTTGCGCTGCAGCGTGCTAAGCGATACCAGCCCCGAGCCGATGGTTGCCGTGCCCTGCAGGAAGCCCGGCGACGGCTTTTTGAAATAGAACTTTACCGTCAGCGGGTCGATGACCTCGCTGCGATCGTAGTTGTTTATCACCTCCGAGACCGGCAGGCGGTGGGCTTTATTCCCCAGCCCGTAGGTATCGAAGTTTTTCGCGACCGCGTTGGCATCCAGCGGGGTGCCGTCGGAGAAGGTCACGCCGGGACGCAGCCTGAAGGTATATTCGGTTTTGTCGGCGTTGGTGGTCCAGCTTTCGGCAATCCACGGCTCGACCGCTAAGGTTTTGGGATTCTGCCAGGTCAGCTTATCGGTGATCTGGTTGAGGATCCCGCCGTTGGGGTAGAAGCCGCCGGCGGGCGGATAAAGGTTGGTGTGCGGCTGCTGCTCAAGGTAGATCAGGGTGCCGCCTTTAACCGGAGTTTCGGCGGCCCAGGCGGAAAAGGCGCCTGATAAAAAGAGTGCTGCCAGCGCGGGCAGGCGAAAACGGCTTTGCATGGTGAATTCCTTTGTTATCTATTGTGTTGTCATCATCCGGCGCGGTTATTGACAAAGGAACGAAGGAATTGCGCTAAGCATGTGCGTAAAAAGCATTAATACGCTTCAGTATTCAAATGACGCCGCGTTGGCGGGAGCCTCTTTTGCCGCTTAACTGCGGGGTGAATGCGTTAAGCATTTTTTATTTTGTCGTCTGGCACTCATCCCATAATTTAATAAAAAGATTGAGATGATACTTAGGGTTGATAGATTAATGGCTGACAAATGAATGTCGCTAAACGGGAAAAGGGTAATGCTGAAATATTTACTGGCGTTGGCGGTGGCGGTATTGACCGGCTGCACCGCGGCGCCGAATTTACCGCCGACCGATACCATAACGAAAGTTAAGCCAATCTCGGCCGGTGTTATTGCAGTGTCCAACAAATACACCTATCGCTTTTATCGCGACGGCGCTCCGCAGGAGTATCAGCGCTACAGCAGCTTCTACCAGCGTTTTAATAAAGTCGCCTCGGGCGTGCGGGTAAACTTTGCGGTTGAGCAGCATGAGGTGGTGGCGGAATATCTGGTGGTGCTTGATAAGCGTAAACTGGACGCGGCGCAGCAGACGATATTAACCAGGGAATATAAAGCGACGGCGCTGGATAGTGAACATCTCGGCGTGCTGTTTAAAGCGAGCGGCTACTGGACGGCAGGGGACCCGAACGAGCTTGAAGAGTCGTGGCGGCTCTCCAGCCCGGTGGTCGTCTCGATCAACGATCGGACGCAAACGCTTTCTACCCTCGGAACCATTGCGCTGATCCCGCTGGCACCACTCTTCCCGCTGGTCATGATGTACGGGTGCGCGACGGGGCCGTGCGTATAACCTGAGCAGACGCCTCTCCCCGATCCGGGAGAGGCGCATTGGCTAGCGGCGGAAGTCGATAACCATCCGGCCGCGGATCTGCCCCTGTTCCATCTCTTTAAAGATGGCGTTGATATCGCCCAGCGGGCGCAGCGTCACTTTCGGCACCACTTTCCCTTCGGCGGCAAACTGGAAGGCCTCAATCAGGTCCTGACGGGTACCGACCAGCGAACCCACCACTTCGATGCCGTCCAGCACCAGGCGCGGAATGTCGAGGCTCATGGCTTCCGGCGGCAGGCCAACGGCCACCACGCGTCCGCCGGCGCGCACCGCGTCAACGGCGGAGTTGAAGGCGGCCTTCGCGACGGCGGTGACCACCGCGGCATGGGCGCCGCCGGTCTTCTCCTGAATCACCTTCGCCGCATCTTCGTTGCGGGAGTTGATGGTCAGGTCGGCGCCCATCTCTGCGGCCAGCTTCAGCTGCTCGTCGTTGACGTCGATGGCGATAACTTTGGCATTGAAGACGTTTTTCGCATACTGCAGCGCCAGATTACCCAGGCCGCCGAGGCCGTAGATCGCAATCCACTGGCCCGGCTTGATGTGGGAGACCTTCACCGCTTTGTAGGTTGTGACGCCGGCGCAGGTGATGCTGCTGGCCGCCGCGGAGTCGAGGCCATCCGGCACTTTTACCGCGTAGTTGGCGGTAACGATACACTCTTCAGCCATGCCGCCGTCAACGGTAAAACCGGCGTTTTTTACCGAGCGGCAGAGCGTTTCGTTGCCGCTATTACAGTAGTCACAGTGGCCGCAGCCTTCAAAGAACCATGCCACGCTGGCGCGATCGCCGGGTTTCAGTGAATTGACGCCGGGGCCGACCTGCAGCACCACGCCGACGCCCTCATGTCCGAGGATGACGCCGGTTTTATCACCAAAATCGCCGTTTTTGACGTGCAGGTCGGTGTGGCAGACGCCACAGCAGTCCATTTTCAGCAGCGCTTCGCCATGTTGCAGGGGACGCAGCGTTTTTTCCGTTACATTGACCTGATGGTCGTGAGTGACAACGGCAGCTTTCATATTTTCTCCTTGATATTAGTGACAAATTACGTCGCATTCTCTGTGAATAATACTCATTAAGGATTAACGCTTATGCCGCGCAATGCAAGTTGAATAGGTAAAAATGTGGCGATGATCGTCGTGCGTAGCAAAAGGTTCGTTTGTTGGTCAATATTATGGCGGTTAATATTTATGTCATGAATTGGTCATATTCCTTTCATCGCCGACCGGCAGGCTGTTAGCGGACAATTTCTTATAACAACAGAGTGATAACCCAATGCATCTGGTAAAAAACATCCTCGCCGCAACACTGCTCTTCTCCGCCGCCGCTCAGGCCCACAACGTGCTGGATTTCCCGCAGCCGGAAAATAATCCGGAGGAGTTTTATGCGGTTACCGAAATTCCGACCGGTGGCATTATCAAATATGAAACTGACGCCAAAACCGGCTTTATCATCGCCGATCGCTTCCAGTCGATGCCGGTGGCTTATCCGGCCAACTACGGTTCGCTGACCCAGTCGCTGGCCGGTGATGGCGATCCGCTTGACGTGGTGTTCTACACCCGTGCGCCGATGGCACCCGGCACCTTGATTAAGCTGCGGGCGATTGGCGTACTGAAGATGATCGATGGCGGTGAGAAGGACGATAAAATCATCGCCGTTCCGGCCAGCAAAATTGACCCGACCTATGATGATATTAAGAACATCAGCGATCTGCCGAAAATGGAGCAGGAGCGTCTGCAGGCCTTCTTCCGGGTCTATAAGCAGCTGCCGGAGGGCCGCAAAAAGGTCGAGCTGAACGGCTTTAACGATGCCGCGGCGGCGAAGCAGGAAATTAAACAGGCATGGGATGCCTGGAAAGCGAAGCAGCCGCAGTAATCTGCCACACGCAGCCCGGCCCAGGCTTGACGCCGTGGGCCGGGCGGGTTGGGTATTAACTCAGTCTGGCATTGATTTGTGCGATCTCCTCTTGCCACCGCGCCTGCTGCTGCGGTTTCTGATGCTTAGGCTTGCGCGCCATATCCTCGGCCAGGCGCTGCTCCAGGCTAATCAACCGTTCCAGCAGCGCGTCGCTCTCCTCCACGTGCGTTAGCGCCGCTGGTGCCTGCGCTGGCCGTTCGCTGCGGCCGGTCGCATTGCTCAGCCGGGCATAGACCTCGTCAACGTCGTGCCATTCGCTAAGGCCCTGGTCGTCGATAAGCCAGAAGCGGTTACAGCTGCGAGCGATCAGCTGACGGTCATGGCTGACCAGCAGCAGGCCGCCGGGGTAGTCCCGCAGCGTATCCGCCAGCGCCTCTTTGCCTTCCATATCAAGATGGTTGGTGGGCTCATCTAACAGCAGCAGGCTATAGCGCGCCAGCGACAGCCCGACAAACAGCAGGCGGGAGCGCTCGCCTCCGCTGAGGGTGCTGACTTTCTGCCCGTGACGAGCCCAGCCGAAGCCGGCGGAGATCAGCGCGCGTTTACGCGCCTCCGGCGCCGGAGCGAAGGCCTCAAGCGCCTCCAGCAGGCTGTGATTATCATCCAGCTGATGCAGCGTCTGGTCATAATAACCCGGGCTGAGGCGGGGATGCAGGCGCAGCCCGGCGTCCGGCGTCGGCTGCTGCAGCTGTCGCCACAGCAGGCGCAGCAGCGACGATTTTCCGCCGCCGTTGCGCCCCATAATGGCGATCCGATCCCCGCTTTTCAGCCGCGCCAGCCCGGTGGTAAAGAGGGCGGGCAGGCCCGGCGCCGGCGGGACCGGCAGTCCTTCCATCTCCAGCAGCCGGTCGGCCTGCACCGCGTCGCCGTGTAGCGCCAGCCGCCACGGCGTTCCGGCGGTCACGCTGGTTTGGTTCTCCTGCAGACGCAGTACCTGTTTTTCCATCTGTTTGGCTTTGCGCGAGAGATCTTCGTTGTCATAGACCTGGCCCCAGGTGGCTAACCGCCTGGCGCTGGCGGTGACGCGGTCGATCTCCTTTTGCTCGGCCCTATGGCGCAGGGCGTCGCTTTCGTCCTGCTCCTGCAGCGCCTGGCGAGCGGCGCTGCAGGGAAGAGAGAAGGCGTGCAGGCTGCTGTCGCGCAGGATCCAACTACTATTAGTTACAGCATCCAATAAGAGATTGTCGTGCGACACCACGACGAAGCTCCCCTGCCAGGTTTGCAGGAAGCTTTCCAGCCACAGCAGGGTCGGCAGATCGAGATGGTTGCCGGGTTCATCAAGCAGCAGCAGATCAGGCTGCTGGATCAGGGCCCGCGCCAGCAGCAGTCGGGTATGCTGGCCGCCGCTCAGGGTGGCCGCCTGCTGCTCGAAGCTGTCGCCGTCAAAACCCATTTCAGCCAGCAGGCGCTCCGCCTGCCAGCGATGGTTTTCCCGACCCGCGGCGGGGAGGCGAGCGAGTACCGCCTGCACCAGCGATTGTGCTAATACCGCCTGCGGCAGATGCTGCTCCACGCGGGCCATCAGGCAGTGGTTAGCCAGCGCCACGCGGCCGGAATTGGGCGTAAGCGTGCCGTCGAGCACCTGCAGTAAGGTACTTTTTCCGCAGCCGTTATAGCCAATCAGGCCAACGCGGTCGCCTTTTTTGAGGGTAAAGGAGAGATCGTTGAATAAGGGGCCAAATGCCGTTTCAACGTACAGAGATTGTGCGGTTAAGAATGTGCTCATTGTGAACTTACTCAAGAGTTACAGGCATGGAAATGCCTCGTCAAACATCGCTGACGATAACCCGGTAAGCCCGAGGGAAGGGGACTAAGGTTTGGTTTCTTCGCTCAAGCTAAAGTTATCGCAGCACGATACCGATAACGCTTGAGGGGGTGCGATCGCCAAATGTATGTGAAAAATTAAACATTTCACAGTACGGCATGGGATCCTCCTTTTCTATTCAGTTAGTTGATGGGTGCAGGCAGTGTAGAGGGAGATCGTCGATTTTGCCAGCGGCTAAAAATGGCAGGGAGGCGGGTAAAGGGAGGCAGGGCAAAAGCGGTGAGCAAAAAAAGCGGGCCCCGTTGAGGCCCGCCGCGTTTGCCGTTATCCAGATGTTTATCCGAATAGCTTGTTCAGGTGAATAGCAATTAAATCGACGTCCGGCGGTAGTTGCGATACTCCGGCTGCCAGAAGTTATCGCTTATCGCCTGCAGCAGCGCCTCAGCGGAGGTTTTCACCGCCACCCCTTGTTCCTGAGCCACTTTACCTACCGCAAAGGCGATGGCGCGCGACACGGTCTGAATATCCTTCAGCTCCGGCAGCACCGGGCCTTCGCCGTTGTTCACCAGCGGCGAGTGCTTCGCCAGGGTTTCGCTGGCGGCCATCAGCATATCCTCGGTGACCCGCGAAGCGCCGGAGGCGATCACCCCGAGACCAATGCCCGGGAAGATGTAGGAGTTATTGCACTGGGCAATCACGTACTGCTTGCCTTTCAGCGTCACCGGCGCAAACGGGCTGCCGGTGGCAACCAGCGCTTCACCGTCGGTCCAGCTAAGAATGTTCTGCGGCGTCGCCTCTACCCGGGAAGTGGGGTTCGACAGCGGCATGACGATCGGCCGCGGGCAGTGCTTATGCATCTCGCGAATAATCTCTTCGGTGAACAGTCCCGGCTGGCCGGAAACGCCGATCAGAATATCGGGCTTGACGTTGCGCACCACGTCGAGCAGAGAGAGGACGTCGCTGGTGGTATCCCACTGCTGCAGATTGTCCCGCTTCTGCACCAGCTTGCTCTGGAACGGCAGCAGGTTCGGCATCGCGTCGGTGAGCAGGCCGAAGCGATCGACCATAAAGACGCGCTGGCGCGCGGCTTCCTCGCTCAGGCCCTCACGCTGGATCTGGGCGACGATCTGCTCGGCGATACCGCAGCCGGCGGAACCGGCGCCGAGGAAGACAATTTTCTGTTCGCTCAGCTGGCTGCCGGCGCCGCGGCTGGCGGCGATCAGCGTACCCACGGTGACCGAAGCGGTGCCCTGGATATCATCGTTGAACGAGCAGATTTCATTCCGGTAGCGGTTAAGCAGCGGCATGGCGTTCTTCTGCGCAAAGTCTTCAAACTGCAGCAGCACGTCCGGCCAGCGGTGCTTAATGGCCTGGATAACGTCATCAACGAACTGATAGTACTCATCATCGGTGATACGCGGGTGGCGCCAGCCCATATACAGCGGATCGTCGAGCAGCTGCTGATTGTTGGTTCCGACGTCCAGCACGACCGGCAGGGTGTAGGCCGGGCTGATCCCGCCGCAGGTGGTGTACAGCGACAGCTTCCCGATAGGGATGCCCATTCCGCCGATGCCCTGATCGCCAAGACCGAGGATTCGCTCACCGTCGGTAACCACGATCACCTTAACGTTGTGATTAGGCACGTTTTGCAGGATATCGTCGAGGTTATGTCGGTTCTGGTAGGAGATAAATACGCCCCTGGCGCGGCGATAGATTTCGGAGAAGCGTTCGCAGGCGGCGCCGACCGTCGGGGTATAGATGACCGGCATCATCTCTTCAAGATGGTTGCCAATCAGGCGATAAAACAGGGTTTCGTTGGTGTCCTGGATATTGCGCAGGTAAATGTGCTTGTCGATCTCGGTTTTGAACCCCTGATACTGGATCCACGCGCGCTCGGCCTGCTCTTCGATGGTTTCAACCACTTCCGGCAGCAGGCCCAGCAGGTTGAAGCTGCTGCGCTCTTCAATGCTGAAGGCACTACCTTTATTGAGAAGCGGGAACTCGAGCAGGACGGGGCCCGCGTAGGGGATGTACAGGGAACGGTTTTTTTTATGGGTGAATTGCATCGCACTAACTCCTTGATATTCGCTTCAGGCCCGGCGCGGCGATAGACGAGCGGGCTGGCAGGGAATGCTGCGGGCAGAGTATAGAGCAGTTGCTGTTAAAGAGGGGGGATAGCGTTAAAAAAACACCATCCTGGCAAAAGGACGGTGTTTTTATCATCACTCAGTCGAGAAATTAGCCCGCGCGGCGTTTACGGCCGGTGGCATGAGCGTGGTTGATGGTGGTTTCCACATCGCCGTCCAGCACCACTTTTTTCTGCTGGGACAGCTTATAGTTCAGACCGAGAAGATGACGTGCCTGATGGTTCGATTTCATTCTTACTCCTTAATCCACTTCTGTTTCAAGGACAAGCCCGGCGAAACCGGACGAAATATAACCCTAACGGCGGCCCGTTAACCGAACCGCGCACTCTATGGTGGTCTATATTTTCACCAATGGCAACCTCATGTGCGCGGATTAGGAACAGTCTGCGGCTACCACTTCATCTCGCCGGTGTTGACCTTTGCGCTCAGCTCCAGCGAGCTCTCTTCCGCCAGCTTCGGCCAGCGCTGCTTCATCTCTTTGATCACGCCGGCGGAATCCTTATGGTTCTGCAGCGCCTGCTCAAACTGCTGCAGGTAGTCGCGGGTGAAGACGATTGCGCGGTCGCCTGCCGGCGGCGTGCCGAGATAGTGCCCCGGAATCACCTGCTGCGGATGCAGCGCGGCCATATCGTCGAGGGTTTTACGCCACTGGAGGCGGCTTTCAGCGGTCTGGGTATCGGCGGTCCAGACGTGCATGTCCCATGCGACACCGGTACCGCCGAGAATGGCCTTGTTACCCGGGATCCACACAAAGGCGGCATAGCTATCCGGCTCGCGGATTTCGACCTTCTCGCCGTCGATGGTAAAGGTGTGGGCTTCAATCACCTGCGGAGCATAGACCTGCTGCGGGGCGCCGTCTTTCATCTGCGGTCCCCAGTAGGCCAGCTTCGCGGCTTTAGTGGCGTTAATGTGATTAACCACTTCCTGTGTCGCGACAATTTTGGCCTGCGGGAAGGCTTTAACCAGCGGCTCAAGGCCGAAGTAGAAATCCGGATCGCCGGAGGTGATCACAATCCGGCTCAGCGGCTTGCCGTTTTTGCGGATCATCTCTACCAGCTTCTCGCCGTCCTTGACGCTGAACTGGGCGTCAAACAGCACTGCTTCGTGAGGGCCGGAGGCCAGCGTTGAGTTGACGGCAAAAATCCCTTTATCCTGCGGGTTATAGGTTTGCAGCTGCAGCGGTGCGGCGAAGGCGGCGCTGCTGAACAGGGCGGTGGCGATGGCAAGGGTCGATAGTTTCATGATTGTTTTCTCAATGTCGGGTGAATAACGCTATTTTACGTATTTCCTGATTTGCGAAAATTCCTGAAAAAAGAGATGCTGAGTTTCATAAAACGTGCAGATGGAAACGACGTATGGATAGAATTATCGCCGCCAGAGTGTATATCCGCATTTGCGAGCTGGGCAGCCTCAGCGCCGCCGCGCGGGCGCTGGGCATGTCGCGGCCGATGGTCAGCCGCTATCTTGAGCAGATGGAGCACTGGGCCGGCAGCCGCCTGATCCACCGCTCCACGCGCCGGCTAACGCTCACCGCCGCCGGAGAGAAGGTGCTGCAAAAAACGCGCAGCCTGACGCAGCTGTCGGACGAAATTGCCGGGCAAACCGAGCGGGCGGTGCCCAGCGGTACGCTGCGGGTGGCCTGCGCCCACTTTACGGCGATGCAGCTTATTTCGCCGCTGCTGCCGGATTTTCTCGCCCGCTATCCGCAGCTGCGTCTTGAGCTGGATATCAACAACCATCCGGTCAGCCTGATAGGCGAACGCATCGATGTGGCAATCCGCATCACCGATAACCCGGAGCCGGGGGCCATCGCCCGCCGGCTGGGAGTTTGCCGGTCGGTGCTCTGCGCCTCGCCGCGCTGGCTGCAGCTGAACGGGCAGCCGCAGACCCCCGACGACCTGAGCCAGCACAACTGCCTGCATTACAGCCACTTCGCCACCCAGACCTGGCAGTTTATCTCCCCCGAGGGGGAGAGCGCGGCGGTGGCGGTATCGGGAAATTTAAGCGCCGGGATCTCCTCCCTGCTGCTGGAGGCCGCGGTGGCCGGCTGCGGTATCGCGATGCTCCCCGAGCTTGAGGCGCAGCGCGCGCTGAGCAGCGGAGCGCTGAAGGCGATACTGCCGGGCTGGACGCCGAAGCCGCTGAGCGTTTTTGGCCTCTACCTCTCGCGCGACTACCAGCCCAGCGCGCTGCAGCTGTTTCTCGACGATATACAGCAGCGACTGGCGCAGCCCGCGAACGGCTAGCAGCCGTTAAACACGTCACTAAAGGAATGGAACAATGATGATATTCAGACCGATGCAGGAGGCCGACTATGCGGCCTGGCTCGCCTATTTTATCCCCGATTACGCCGTTGAAATTGCGGATAACTACGGCCTTTCCGCTCAGGCTGCCCGCGCCCAGGCGCAGCAGGAGATTGCCGAGAGCCTCCCTGAAGGCGCGGGCACGCCGGGCCAGGTTTTACTCTGCCTGATTGAACGTGTCGGCGACGCGGAGCGGCAGGTTGGCTACCTGTGGTATAAGCCGGACGCCAAAATGCGATCGGCCTTTATTTGCGACTTCTATATTCACCCCGACAGTCAGGGGAAGGGGCTGGGCAAACAGGCAATGGCGGCGCTGGAAAACGATCTCCGACAGCAGGGTTTTGCGCAGATAAAGCTGCGGGTCGCCGGGGATAACGCGCGCGCGCGCCGCCTGTACGAGGCCAGCGGCTTTGGGATCACCGGTATCAATATGAGTAAAAATATCGACGCCGGGTAGCGGGGCAAAATCACCTCCCGGGGTAAATGGTGCAGGCCGAATCCGCTATCCGCTCCTATACTTACTCCTTTAACGTCAAAAAAGGAGCGAATCCATGGCAATTCATAAGAAAGGTCAAGCGCACTGGGAAGGGGATCTGAAAAGCGGTAAAGGAACCGTCTCAACGGAGAGCGGGGCGCTGAACCAGCAACCTTATGGCTTCAATACCCGCTTTGAAGGCGTGAAGGGTACCAACCCGGAAGAGCTCATCGGTGCGGCCCATGCGGCCTGCTTCTCGATGGCGCTATCGCTGATGCTGGGTGAAGAAGGGTATACGCCAACCTCGATTGATACGGTCGCCGTGGTGACCCTCGATAAATCCGCCAGCGGCTTCGCCATCACTAAGGTGGCGCTCCAGAGCCAGATCGTGCTGCCGGGCATTGCCGATGCGGCGTTTGAAAGCATCATTCACAAAGCGAAAGCGGGCTGCCCGGTTTCGCAGGTGCTCAATGCCGAAGTGAGCCTGGAATATAAGCTCAATCCGTAAACGCCCATTCCTGTGCTATTCCCGGCTTGACGCCACCGCGTGCCCGCAGCCTGCGGGCACCGCGCATTGTGCCTAAAAGCCGCTGCCGGCAAATGAGTCCGCCGTCAATTAATGGTATGTTTTGCCTGTGATGAAAAGGAGCAGGCACAGTAATGACCAGCATACGCGGTATGATTGAAGCGCAGGTATTGGGTTTAACCGGCATGGCGCTGAAAGAGATTGATTTTGAACGCCCGCTCGGCGAGCCGGGGCTGTTTGGCCCACGCTCGGCTATCTGGCCGGTACACGGCGACTTTACCTCAATGCTCTGCGGTGGCATCAGCGCGCTGCTTCTGCAGATGCTCCACCCGCTGGCGCTGGCCGGCGTCTGGGATCACTCTAACTTCCGCGAAGACATCTTTGGCCGCCTGCGGCGCACCAGCCAGTTCATTTCTGCCACTACTTTTGGTACCACCGACGACGCCGAGCGACTGATCGCGAAGATCAGGGGGATTCATCTGCGGGTCAGCGGGCAGGACCGCGACGGGACGCCGTACGCAGCCAGCGATCCGGCGCTATTAACCTGGGTACACGTGGCCGAGTGCAGCAGCTTTATGGCTTCGCATTTGCGCTACCGGCGAACGGTAGTGAGCGAAGCGCGCCAGGCGCAGTATTTTGCCGAGGCCGGAGAGATTGCCCGCCGCCTCGGCGCGCGGGATATTCCGCTCACTCCGCGCCAGGTGGCGGAGTATTTGCAGGATATGCGCCCGCGCCTGCGCTGCGACGAACGTACGCTGGAGGTCGCCCAGGTGCTGTTTGCTACCCGCCTGCCCGGGCGGCTGAGTCAGCCCGTGGGCCAGCTGATGATGCGCGCGGGGGTCGATCTGCTGCCGCCCTGGGCGCAGGAGATGCTCTCCCTCAGGATGAATCCCCTGCAGCGGCAGGCCACCCGCCTGGCGGTGCACGGCATTGCCCGCGTGCTGCGCGCCTCGGTGCGTAACGGAGCCTGGCACTGCGCGATGCGGCGGATGAACGGCGGGGTGCTGTAACCCTGCCGCCCGGTTAGCCCTGATAAAAGAGGGGTTAACCGATCCGGCGTTTTATTACCGCCGGGATCCGCGTATTGCCGGATAAATAAAAAGAGACCATAATTAACGGGCCATTAATCCCTCTCTTATTAGTGGTCAATAATTAACGCAATTAACGCATTGTCGTGTTAGTGCTCAATAAAATAAGCCAATGGCGTAATAGATAATATTAAGCCATGCGCAATGGCGCTCATCAGGAAGTAGTACAATGATTATCCGACCAGAACAACACTGGTTCCTTCGTCTGTTTGACTGGCACGGTTCGGTGCTGTCAAAAATCGTCTTTCGCCTGCTGCTAAACGTGCTGATGTCGATTATCGCGATTATTAGCTATCAGTGGTATGAACAGCTGGGGATCCATTTAACCGTTGCGCCGTTTAGCCTGCTGGGTATCGCCATCGCGATATTTCTCGGCTTTCGCAACAGCGCCAGCTATAACCGCTTCGTCGAGGCGCGCAACCTGTGGGGAACGGTATTAATTGCCGAGCGCACGCTGATGCGCCAGCTGAAAAATATTCTGCCGGCCGCCGCAGAAACGCATAAAAAAATAGCCAGCTACCTGATTGCCTTTAGCTGGAGCCTGAAACATCAGCTGCGAAAAACCGATCCCAGCGCCGACCTTTACCGCCTGCTGCCGCGCGATGCGGTGGCGGAAATTATCGCCAGCTCGATGCCGACTAACCGCATCCTGCTGCTGGTGGGGCATGAGCTAGGCCAGCTGCGCGAAGCGGGGAAGGTCAGCGATATCACCTACGGCCTGATGGACAATAAGCTGGACGAGCTGGCGCACGTGCTGGGCGGCTGCGAACGTTTAGCGACGACGCCGGTGCCTTTTGCCTACACCCTGATTTTGCAACGCACCGTCTACCTGTTCTGCACGCTGCTGCCGTTTGCGCTGGTCGGCGATTTGCACTACATGACGCCGTTTGTCTCGGTCTTTATCTCCTACGCCTTTTTGTCATGGGATTCGCTGGCGGAAGAGCTGGAGGATCCGTTCGGCATTGCCGCCAACGATCTGCCGCTCAACGCAATGTGCAATACCATCGAGCGCAATCTGCTGGACATGACCGGACAGCATCCGCTGCCGGAAAAAGTTCAGCCCGACAGGTACTACAACCTGACCTGATCCCCGCCGCGCTGCTAATGTTAAATAAGTTAAATCTAATGCGTGATAGATAACATTGATTATACAGTCTCGGCCTCGATTGTTATTCTTTCGTTAACAAAAACCCTCGTCGGCGGCGGATGTTCACCTCGCGCCGGCGAGCGGCCAAAAAACAGTGCGATCGCTCTGATAAGGCGGTCTGACGCACGCATTTACCTGCTTATCGACGGTGCATTCAGGAGCTAGCATGAACAAGAAAAGACGCGCAGTGCCGGGGGTTCATCCCTATGACGGCCCGGCCGGCGGCTGGGGCGCGCTGAAAGCCACCGCCATCGCCGTTCGCACCCAGATGGATGCCCTTGATGCCCCCGCGACGCTGCTGCGCACCAACCAGCCGGACGGTTTCGACTGCCCGGGCTGCGCATGGCCGGACAAAGAGCACAAGTCGACCTTCCAGTTTTGCGAGAATGGCGCCAAGGCGGTGACCTGGGAAGCGACCAGCAAACGCGTCACCGCCGAGTTTCTGGCGGCCAATACGGTCAGTTCCCTGCTGGCGAAAAGCGATTTTGAGCTGGAAGGCTACGGCCGCTTAACCGATCCGCTGGTCTACGATCGCGCCAGCGACACCCTGCGCCCGGTCTCCTGGGAGCGCGCCTTTACGCGAATCGGCGAGATTGTCAGCGGCATGCAGCCGGATGAGGTCGAGTTTTACACCTCAGGGCGCGCCTCCAACGAAGCCGCCTGGCTGTTCCAGCTTTACGCTCGCGAGCTCGGCACCAACAACTTCCCTGACTGCTCCAATATGTGCCACGAGGCAACCAGCGTCGGGCTGCCGCAGTCGATTGGCATTGGCAAAGGGACGGTTTCGCTGGATGATTTTGAGCAAACCGAGCTGGTTATTTCCATCGGCCACAACCCGGGAACCAACCACCCGCGGATGATGGGAACCCTGCACGAGCTGTCGCGGCGCGGAGTGCCGATAATTGTCCTCAATCCGCTAAAAGAGCGGGCGCTGGAGCGTTTTGCCGACCCGCAGAACGTGATCGAAATGGCGACCTACAGCTCAACCAACATCGCCTCGACCTATTTCCAGGTCAAGGCCGGCGGCGACGCTGCGGCGCTGAAGGGCATTGCCAAGGCGCTGCTGCAGATGGATGACGATCTGGATAATGTCCTCGACAGCGCTTTTATTGCCGAACATACGCAGAACTTTCCCGCCTTTGCCGATGATTTGCGCCTGACCCGCTGGCACGACATCGAGCGCGAATCGGGCCTGACCCGCGACGACCTGCAGCGCGTCGCCGCGGCCTATGCCAAATCCAACGCCACCATCGTCACCTACGGCATGGGGATCACCCAGCATAACAAGGGCACCTCAAACGTGCGCCTGATCGCCGACCTGCTGCTGATGCGCGGCAATATTGGCAAACCGGGCGCCGGGATCTGTCCGCTGCGCGGGCACTCCAACGTGCAGGGCAACCGCACCGTTGGGATCACCGAAAAGCCGAGCGCCAGCTTCCTCGCCAGCCTGCAGCGTGAGTTCGGCTTTGTTCCGCCGCAGGCGCATGGCCACGATGCGGTGAAGGCGCTGGAGGCGATGATTGCGGGGAAATCGAAGGCGCTGCTGTGCCTCGGCGGCAACTTTGCCGTCGCCATGCCCGATCGTCAGCAGGCCTTCCCGGCGATGCAGGGGCTGGAGCTGAGCGTACACGTTGGTACCAAGCTCAACCGCTCGCACCTGCTGGTGGCTAAAGAGACCTATATTTTGCCCTGTCTGGGACGTACCGAACTCGACGTCCAGCAAAGCGGCCGCCAGTCGATTACCGTTGAGGATTCGATGTCGATGGTCCACGCCTCGTCGGGCAAGCTGAAGCCGGCCTCACCGCAGCTGCGCTCCGAGCCGGCGATTGTGGCCGGGATGGCGATGGCGACGCTGGCGAACACCAAAGTTGACTGGCTGGCGCTGGTGGCAAACTACGATCGCATCCGCGAGCTGATTGAACGCACCGTTCCCGGCTTTGAAAACTACAACCAGCGCATTCGTCATCCGGGCGGCTTCCGCATGCCGCTGCCGCCCACCGAGCGAGTCTGGCCGACGCCAACGGGCAAAGCGATGTTCTCGGTTTTCCACGGCGTTCATGAAAACGTGCAGGTGGGCGGGGAGGACGTTATGCGCCTGGTGACGCTGCGCAGCCACGACCAGTACAACACCACGATTTATGCGCTCGATGACCGCTATCGCGGCGTCTTTGGCCGCCGCGACGTGCTGTTTATGAACGAGCAGGACATGGCAAATATGGGGCTGGAGCACGGCGACCGGGTGGATATCAGTACCGCGCTGCCGGACAGCCACCAGCGTCTTGAGGACATTACGCTGGTGGCCTACAGCATCGCGCCGGGCACCGTGGGCGCCTATTATCCGGAGGCTAACGTTCTGGTTCCGCTCAACTATCTTGATGAAGAGAGCGGGACGCCGTCCTACAAATCGGTACCGGTTCGCCTGACGCTGCGCTCGAAAGAGATCCTGCCCGTCGCGGGCCTCCGCTAGCACCTCCTGCACCTCGTCGTCGGCAGCCGCCGCCGGCGAGGCCCCGTATCAGCGCGGCGTCAGAATAAGCCTGATGCCCAGCGCAACAAAACCGGCGGCAAAGCCCAGGCTCAGACCCCGCAGGATCGCCGGGCGGGTGAGGACGTGGCGGCGCATGGCGGCGGAAAAGGCGCCATAGAGCATAAACACCAGCAGGGTCATCAGCATAAAAATGGCGCCCAGCAGCAGCATATCTCCCGTCGGCGAGGGGGAATCGCTGCGTATAAACTGCGGTAAAAACGCCAGAAAAAAGAGCGGAAGCTTGGGATTAAGCAGGTTTATCAATACCGCGTGGGTGACGATTTTACCCGCGCTCCGCGCGGTATCTGCCGCGTCGAGGCGCAGCGAGCCGCGCTGCCTGAGGGTTATCCACGCCAGATACAGCAGCCAGGCGACGCCGAGATAGCGCACGCCCTCAAACGCCAGCGGGCTGCCGTGGAGAATGGCCGCCAGTCCGGTTACCGCCGCCAGCATATGAGGAATAATCCCCAGCGTGCAGCCCAGCGCGGCGGCGTAGCTCATTCTGCTGCCGGCGGAGAGTCCGGTAGCAATGGTGTAGAGCGCGCCGGTGCCGGGGGCGACGACAACGATCAGGGAGGTAATAAGAAATTCAGGCGTGATAAGCGACATAGCATGCTCTTCGTTTAAGGGGAAAGAGCCTGAGTATTTCGCAGCGAAGCCGGCGCGTATTGAACAAAATTGCAGGCAGGCTAGCCGATTGCGGTGAGGTAGTATCCCGGCGTCATCCCGAACTGCTTCAGGAAGGCGCGGGTGAAGTGGCTCTGATCGGCGAAGCCCGCCATCAGCGCCGCTTCGGCCAGGCCGTTCCCCTCCGCCAGCAGCCTGCGGGCCAGCCGCACGCGGGACTGGATCAGATAGGCGTGCGGGGTGATCCCGGTTGCGCGGGCGAAGCCGCGTATCAGCTGGAAACGGCTGATACCGCAAAGCGCGGCGAGATGCTCGAGGGTTATCTTATTTTCCGGCGCATCGTCGAGATACTCTTTTGCCAGAGCGATGCCCGGCGAGCCGGGCTCTCCCGGCGGCTTCACCAGCAGGTGGCGGCGGGAGATCTGCATCAGGCAGAGAAGAAAGGCTTCCTCTACGGCGCCGCCGTCGGGGGACGCGGCGCGGATTTCGCTGAACATGCGCGCCATCAGCCCGTTCAGCCGAGGATCCTCAACCACCGGGCGCAGGATAATATCCTCCGCCTTTGCGCCCTCGGGGAGCGCCTGCTCAACTAAATGGGGATCGATATACAGCATCTGCCAGCCGCGAGGGCCGTGCAGCGGCGCGCCGTCGTGAATTTCGCCGGGGTTGACCATAATGACGTTGCCGGCAGCGGCGTCAACTTTGCCGATATGGCTCCACGAACGCTGGGCGCCGTGGGTAAACACGCCGATGCCGAACCGGTCGTGAGAGTGGCGGGAGAAGCTGTGCTCGGTCAATAGCGACAGCGCTTCGAGCCCGGCGACCGGAACTTTGTGCTGCTCAACCTGATGTACATAGCGCTTCACCTTGCCCCTCCGTTTACCGATAGCCCTGTACCCAGTTTGGCAGCGTCAGCCCTTAAATCAAGCGTGCGGCGCGTTTGGCGGCGCCGGCAGCGGGCATTTTTAGGCCTTAAAATAACATTTGGCTAACATATTTGGGCTACACTAGCGCTCTGTATCGCGCTGGCGCACCATTACGCGCGAGCGCAAATAAGTGGATCAATCATGGATATTAAACAGCTCAAGTACCTGATCGCCCTCGACCGGACCCGCCATTTTGGCCAGGCCGCAGCGGCCTGTCATATCACCCAGCCGACGCTCTCGATGCGCATTCGCAGCCTGGAAGAGGAGCTGAACCTCGTGCTGATCCAGCGCGGGCAGCGCTTCGAGGGCTTTACTCCCGAAGGGGAACGCATTCTGGCGTGGGCGCGGGCGTTGCTGGCCGCCCACGACGGGCTGGAGGCGGAGGCAGCCATTTGCCGCGGGCAGATGGTTGGCCAGCTGCGGGTCGGCATGGTGCCGCTGGCCAGCCTCAACCCGATGCAGCTGATTAAGCCCCTGAGCGAAAAGTATCCCGAGCTGCAGTTTAGCCTGCTGTCGCTGACCTCGGAGCAGATTATCGATGGCGTGAGCCGTAACCAGCTCGACCTCGGGATCTGCTATCTGCACCACGTCGATAGCCAGCTTTTCAACGTGCAGTGGCTCCCGGCGACCCGAATGGGGCTGCTGCACGATCGGCGCCACTTTCAGTTCGCTGCGGGGATCCCCGACTGGGAGACGCTGGCCGCATTGCCGCTCGGCTTTCTCACCAAAGGGATGTACTACCGCGAATCGATCGAAATGAGCTTTAAGGGCAAAGGGCTGACGCCGAAATACGTCTTTGAAAGCGACTCCACGTTCCAGATCATACAGGCGGTGCAGGCGGGCATCTGCTGCGCCATTATGCCGCTCAACAACGGTCTGGAGGCGCTGAGCGACAACCTGGAGATTATCCCAATTGCCGAAACGGCAGTGGATTCGATGCTGGCGCTGATTATGCGCAATCAAGAGCCGGTGTCGTCGCTGGCGGAAAAATGCTTTGCCGACGCGCAGGCGATATTTGGCTAAGCGGTCCGGCGTTTGCTGGCGTCACTTTCGTTCAGCCAGCGGCATACGCGCCGCCGTTGCCGCCGGAAGCATTCCGGCGACAAGGCGTGTGGCTAGATTTTTTCGAGGCTGATACCGCGGGTTTTGGGCCCGAAAATACCGACCGAGAGCATCACCATCAGCATGCTGGCCACGATAAAGCTGATCACCCCCGGCGCACCGGCGTACTGCAGAATGATGCCGATCAGAATGCTGGTGATGGCCGTCGAGAGGCGGCTGAACGAGTAGCAGAAGCCGACCGCCCGGGCGCGAATGTGGGTCGGGAACACCTCGGCCTGATAGGCGTGATAGCTGATGGTCAGCCAGGCGTTGGACCAGGTGATCATAAAGCCGCAGATAACCAGCATTACCGGACTATTTTGCAGGGCGAAAAGGGTGCCGAACACCACCGTCATCAGCGCGGAGAGGACGATCTGCCATTTGTTCTCGAAGCGGTGAACAAAGCGGGTGCAGAACAGGCAGCCAATCGGATAGGCGAGGGTAATGAAAAAGGCGTACAGCAGGCTGTGGGTTATGCTCGCGCCCTGGCCTGAGAGCAGCGCCGGCAGCCAGTTGCCGAAGCCAAAAAAGCCGATCGCCTGGAAGAAGTTCATGACCATCAGCATGATGGTGCGTTTGCGATACTCCGGCGCCCAAATCTCCTTGAAGGTACCGGTCTGCGTTTTCGTTGTCCCGGCCTGGATCCGGTGCTGCGGCGAGGGGGCAATACCGCAGCGCTGCTCCATCTCACACATCACCGCATGGGCGTCGTCGTTGCGGCCTTTGACTTCCAGCCAGCGGGCCGATTCCGGCAGCTTCTTGCGAATGACCCAGATAACCAGCGAGCAGAGCGCGCCGAAGATAATGACCCAGCGCCAGCCGCTCAGGCCGAACAGGGCGATCGGCACCAGCATCCATGACATCAGCGCCACGGCGGGCACCGAGAGAAACTGAATGAAAAAGGCAAAGGCGAAAGCTTTGTTGCGCAGGTGGGTGGGCACCCATTCGCTTAAGTAGGTGTCGATGGTGACCAGCTCAATTCCGAGGCCAATGCCGACGAGGAAACGGAAGAAAATAACCCCCTCCGCGCTGCTCTGAAAGGCCATCAGCAGCGAGAATACGCCGTACCAGGCGAGCGCAAACATAAAGGTCAGGCGGCGGCCGAGCTTATCCGCCAGCGGCGCGAGGAGGCTGGCACCGATAAACAGGCCGAAAAAGGTCGCCGAGGCGAAGGCGGCCTGATCCGATATGCCGAAAATGCCCTGCGCGCCGACGTGAAAGATATTCTCCGCCAGCAGGCCGGTGCTGATGTACCCGGTCTGAAAAAGATCGTACAGCTCGAAGAAACCACCGAGCGCCAGCAGGGTGATAAATGACCACAGGCCGAAGGAGGCAGGCAGGGCATCGATGCGGCTGGTCAGGCTGGAGTGGGGCTGTCCTGCGGGGGCAAAGGGCGCATCCCCCAGAACGTGGGTGGTAGACATATTATTATTTTCCTCAGATAAAATGTTTGCCTGCTAATGTTAATTGATTGTTAATAGTATTAAATTTTTAATCGACCGCTCTATATCCATTCTTCAGATGGATATCTGGTTAATTTTCTCAGGGGTTGTGGAATACGCTGGTTTTTCGCGATCGGGTGCCGTGGATTTGAATGAAATGACTAACGGGCCGCAGGATCAGGTTCGGGTGGCGAAGACGGGAGAGGGGATTAGCGTCGCGAAGCGTATCTATGTTGTTATCGATATCGTTATCAATGTCGTTATCGATGTCGTTATCGATGTCGTTATCAATGTCACTATCGATGACGCCCCGGCGTAACCGCCGCCGCCGCCGGCGGACGGGGATGACTCATTCGGACTCGTTGCGCCCAGGCGTTTACTGTAAGCGGATATCATTCTCTTTCGCCCACTTTCTTAAGCGTCCGCAGGCATTCGCATAAGGTGACGACGTGTTAAATGAGATCATTCGCCCCATCGTCCATTTTGTGTACCAGGGCTTTGCGTACAAAATGTCATCGCTGCGCTCGTCAATCAGCCGCACTATCTCATTGTTGACCGTCTGCAGCTCAGCGATTAGCGAGCTGTAGCTTAAATCCCTGTAGTCTGAGTAAAATTTTTGCGCCAGAAGGCCAAGCTGATTCCATTTATAGCCGGTCTCCGGAAAATCGACGGCGAGCCCTTTAGCATCAGAAACGATCCACTTTACGACCAGCGCATTCCAGCCCAGCAGGTAAGAAACGAGGTTATGAATGCTCATCTGGCTGCCTTTGGCGTGGCCATCCATTGCGCGCTCTGCGGTAAGTTCTGCCGGTATGGCATGCAGGTAGCCGATTAATTTGTCGAAGTTTTTATCGATAGCGCTGAGTAATTCTGATTTTGTTTGCGGCACGCTCATAAAGAATTCCCTCTCACGTTGGGTTCGGTACACGCGCAAATAGTAGCGCTGAAAATGAGCCCAGGCGCACGCTGAGGCCACAAAGTTGAGAATGCCGTATCTTTCCCCGCTCTCTGTGGCCTGTTTTCCGTCCTCCCGCTGCGGGGAAGAGTACCGCACCGATCTTCAGTCCTGCTGATAGGCAATCCGGTAACCGTCATCAACGGCTTCCAGCCGGGCAAAGCCGGCGCTGGCGAGGTGCATGCCGGCAATCAGCCACTGCTCGCCTGCCGCCTGCGCCAGAATGCGTCTCCGGGTGTCTGCCGCCTCGGCGGGGTCGGCGTCAAAGGCGACTGCGACGGCCGGCAGGGCCGACTGAATGTGTGGGAAATGCACAATGTCGCCCCAGATCAGCAGGGGCTTATCGCCGGCATCGATACGAAATCCGCTGTGACCCGGCGTGTGCCCGGGCAGCCAGACCGGATGAATGCCGGGGAGCAGCTCATCGCCCGTTAGCAGGTTTACCCGCCCCTCATAGGCTGCCAGGGTGCGGCGAAACAGCGCGAAGTTACCCTGAACCCGCTCGCTGGCGCGCATCATCAGAACGTCATCCTGCCAGTATGCGACCTCGCGGGGGTGCAGATAGAGCCGCGCATTTTTATAGACGGCTTCGCCGTCGGCATCGAGCAGTCCGCCAATATGGTCGGGGTGACCGTGCGTCAGCAGGATCGTATCGACGTCGGCCGGCGCGATGCCCAGCTGGCGAAGGCGCGCGGGGAGCTGACCTCCGGCGTTATTCCGACCGCCGGTACCGGAATCGACGAGGATCGTGCGCCCTCGGCCGCGGATCAGATAGGCGTTGATATGCAACGCCTGCGGGTCAGCTACCCCGGCCGCGCGCTGCCTTTCGTCCGCATCTGCCGGATCAATGCCGGAGAGGATGCCGAGGCTGACGGACATATTCCCGTCGCTCAACGCGGTCACCTGATAATCGCCAACCCGACGGCTGATGGGTTTAATTATGCTCATGAATGCCTCCTTGTTGGGGATACAGCTGGTCGGTTATCGGCCGATACAGACAGATATCCGCCGCAGCGGCGAGCAGGCGGGCCTTGTCTGCCGGAATCACGTATGCCAGCCGGTCTTCAGAGGCGCTATCCAGACCGGCGGCCCGCAGCAGCCACGGCCGGTAGCCCAGCTCGTGGTCAATAAAGTCGAGAGGTTGCCCGGTGAGCAGCAGGATCTGCTCTGCGGCCACCGCCGGAGCTGGCTCCGCACACTGATAAAGACCGCGACGCCAGTCGCCGATGTTGGCCTGCCACTGCGCAAAGCTGCCGCCGCCCTTGAGACGGTACTCCGCGCCGGCGAGGACCGCGGCATCGCGAACGGTGTGAATGGCCAGCCAGGCCGGGCAGCCCGGGGTGAGGGCCCTGAAGCGCTGGGAGGTGCTGAAGCCGTCAACGCTCAGCAGCGCCGGGAGCTTCACCCGGGTGTAAAAATCATTCCATTCGGCTTCGCTTGTCGGGTCGGTATAGGTGCATTCAACGGTATAAAGCATAAACGGGCCTCTGCATGAAGGTGAACAGCGCATTGCTGATATTTCATCATGTTACTGGCTGTATTTAGCCGCCTGAATCGATATTATCTCATCATGTAGTGACATTTCGTCACTAAAGGTTCTCATATCCAGGGGCGCTATCATGCGAAGAAAACTGCCCAGCAGCGCGTCGTTACAGGCGTTTGACGCGGCGGCAAGGCACGGTAATTTTGCCCGCGCGGCGGAGGAGCTCTCCTTGACCGAAGGCGCGGTCAGCCGGCAGATTGGGCGACTTGAGGCCCTGCTGAACTGCCGGTTATTCGACCGCACCGGAACCCGCGTGCGGCTGAACCCGAACGGCGCGCGCTACGCCCACCGCGTGCGCGAAACGCTTGAGCGCCTCGACCGGGACACCCAGTACCTGACGGGAATGGCCGACGGCAGCCGCAGCCTCGAAATCGCCGTGCTGCCGACCTTCGCCAGCCGCTGGCTGATCCCGCGCCTCAGCGGTTTTAACCGCCGGTACCCGGATATCACGCTGAATATTGCGGCCCATACGGACCCCTTTATTCTGACCGGCAGCGGGTTTGACGCGGCGGTTCATTTTGAGCACCCGGCGTGGGCCGGAATGCGTATCCGCTTTCTGCTCCAGGAAAAGCTGGTCCCGGTGTGCCATCCCTCGCTGCTGACCGCGCGGGACAGCGGCGTGCAGCTGAACGCGCTGCCGCGTATTCACCGACGGCAAAATCCGGATGCGTGGCAGCGCTACGCCGAGGAGAGCGGCATCGCGCTGGACAATCCGTCCCGGGGCGTGCGCTACGATCTGCATGAAATGGCCATCTCCGCCGTGCAGGCCGGGCTTGGCGTTGCGCTGGTGCCGCAGGTGTACGTCGAAAACGAGCTCAGCAGCGGGGCGCTGGTTGCCCCCTGGCCGGTTTCCGCGCGGCTGAACAAAAATTTCTGCCTGGTCAAGCCGGTTGAAACGGGGATTAACGAGAGCGCATTAGAGGATTTTGAGCGCTGGCTGGTGGCGGAAATCAGCGGCGAACCGGCGTAACGGGCGGCGTTTTTTTGCCGCCGGTGCGGTTAACGCTCTCCGGCTGGCCTGGGTGTGGTCAAGGCAAGCAATTGTCCCTACACTGCCGTCGTTGAACCGCCGCCGCTGACCCAGAAAGGAGAGAATCATGCAAGGAACGAGCGATTTTAGTTTTACCGCGCTGATGGCGCAGCGGGCTCGGGAGCTGGCTCTGAGCCTTGATAGCGACCAGCAGGCGCTGGTTGCGCAGCTTGATGCGCTGGGGCGGAGATTGCTGGCGCAAAGCGCCGCTCCCGGCAAAGGGCTTTACGTCTGGGGGCGCACCGGGCGCGGCAAAAGCCTGCTCGTCGATAGCTTCTTTGCCGGCCTGCCGCTGGCGGCTAAGCGCCGGGTGCACTTCCACTCTTTTTTTCGCGAACTGCATCAGCGCCTGAACGCGCCCACCTCGCCGTCGCTGCCTGCGGTCATCGCGCAGATGACCGACGGCTGCCGACTGATCTGTTTTGACGAGTTCCATCTCCACGATCCGGCGGACGCGATGCTGGTTAAGCCGCTGCTGGCGCAGCTGTTTCAGCGCGGCGTCGTCCTGATGGCAACCTCCAACTACCCTCCGGAACGGCTGCTGGAAGATCCGCTATACCATGCGCGCTTTTTGCCTTCGATTGCGTTAATTAAACAGCATATGACGGTAGTCGCGCTCGACGGTGAAGAGGACTACCGGGCGCGCCACGCGCCGGCGGAGAGCCCGTTTTGCCAGGGCCTGCTGCTGATCCGGCCGTCGGACCACACCCGCAGGCGGCATGCTTTACCCGAGCCCGCCGCCAGGGCGCTGACGCTGCCGGTCGGGTATCGCACCCTTGAGGTGGCCTCCGCGCCGGCGGCTTTTTTACATTTTACCTTCAGCCAGCTGTGCCAGGGCCCGACGTCGGTGATGGACTACCTGACGCTGTGCGAAAGCCATTCATGCTGGCTGCTGGACGCGGTGCCGCCTTTAGGTCACGCGGGACCGGCGGCGCAGCAGCGGTTTATCAACCTGGTGGATGTGCTCTATGAGAAGCAGTGTCGCCTGGTGCTGGTGAGCGAATGCGGATTACCCGAGCTGGTCGCGGGAGTTGAGCGGGAAGATATTCAGCGAACCTACAGTCGGCTGCAGCAGCTGCGGCAAGGATAGGGCGGGAAGAGAGAAGCCCCGGCGGGCGAGAAGCCTGCCGGGGTGGGAGATTACAGATCGAAACGGTCGAGGTTCATCACTTTGGTCCAGGCCGCCACGAAGTCGGTGACCAGCTTCTGCTGCGCGTCCTGGCTGGCGTAAACTTCTGCCAGCGCGCGCAGCACCGAGTTGGAACCGAACACCAGGTCGGCGCGGGTGGCGGTGAACCGGCTCTCGCCGCTCTTACGATCGCGGCCTTCGAACAGTTCGCCCCGTTCGTCGGTGGCTTTCCAGACGGTCGCCATGCTCAGGAGATTGACGAAGAAGTCGTTGCTGAGAACGCCGCGGCGGTCGGTGAAGACGCCGTGCTGGCTGCCGTCAAAGTTGGCGCCCAGCACGCGTAAACCCCCGACCAGCACGGTAAGCTCCGGCGCGGTCAGCGTCAGCTGCTGGGCCTTATCCAGCAGCAGCGTCTCGGTAGAAACGCCCCCTTCAATACGGCGATAGTTGCGGAAACCATCCGCCAGCGGCTCCAGCAAACCGACGGACTCGATATCGGTCTGATCCTGACGGGCATCCACGCGGCCCGGCGCAAACGGCACGGTGACCGATACGCCCGCGGCAGCGGCGGCCTGCTCAACGCCGACCGAGCCTGCCAGCACGATAATATCGGCCAGCGATGCTTTACCGGAGGCTTTTTGAATCGCCTGCAGGGTTGGCAGAACCTTCGCCGCGATGGCGTTGACCGGCCAGTCTTTCTGCGGCGCCAGCGCCAGACGCGCGCCGTTTGCTCCGCCGCGCTTATCTCCGCCGCGGAAGGTGGAAGCCGAAGCCCAGGCAACGGAAACCAGTTCGCTCACCGACAGGCCCGCATCGGCGATGGCGGTTTTCAGGGTGGCAATATCCGCCTCGCTCGGGCTGTGGACAGCAGCCGGGAGCGGGTCCTGCCAGATCAGGTCTTCTTTCGGGACTTCCGGTCCGAGGTAGCGGGATTTTGGCCCCATATCGCGGTGAATCAGCTTGAACCAGGCGCGGGCAAAGGCTTCGTTAAACGCCTGCGGATCGTTGAGGAAGCGGCGAGAAATCTTATCGAATTCCGGGTCGAAGCGCAGCGTCAGGTCGGTAACCAGCATCGTTGGCTTACGCTTTTTCTCCGGGTCAAACGGGTCGGGGATCAGGTCTGGCGCGTCTTTGGCTTCAAACTGAATGGCGCCAGCCGGGCTGCGGGTCTGTACCCACTCATATTTGTAGAGGTTTTCGAAGAAGTAGTTGCTCCACTGGGTCGGCGTCTGGGTCCAGACAACCTCAAGGCCCGAGGTGATAGCGTCCGCCCCGGCACCGCTGCCGTAGGTGCTGGACCAGCCGAGACCCTGAGCCTCAATGCCGGCAGCTTCCGGCTCGGCGCCTACGTGGCTGGTGACGGCCGCGCCGTGGGTTTTACCCAGCGTATGGCCGCCGGCAATCAGGGCCACGATCTCTTCATCGTCCATCCCCATGTTGCCAAAGGTGGCGCGAATCGCCGCCGCCGCGGAGAGCGGCTCGCCGCTGGCGTTCGGGCCTTCCGGGTTGACGTAAATCAGGCCCATTTCGGTGGCGCCCAGCGGCTGCTGCGCCAGGCTTTCCGGATGACGGTGCTCAAGCCAGGCTTTTTCATTACCCCAGTCAACGTCGAGGTCCGGTTCCCACACGTCTTCGCGTCCGGCGCCGAAGCCAAAGGTACGGAAACCGGCATTTTCCAACGCCACGTTCCCCGCCAGCATGTAGAGGTCGGCCCAGGAGATTTTCTGGCCATATTTTTGTTTGACCGGCCACAGCAGGCGGCGGGCCTTATCCAGGCTGACGTTGTCCGGCCAGGAGTTCAGCGGGGCGAAACGCTGCTGGCCGCGGCCGCTGCCGCCGCGCCCGTCAACGGTACGGTAGGTACCGGCACCGTGCCAGGCCATACGAATAAACAGCCCAATGTAGCTGCCCCAGTCTGCCGGCCACCACTCCTGGGAGTCGGTTAGCAGGGCTCTCAGATCGGCTTTTAGCGCGGAGTAATCGAGCTTTTTAAACTCTTCCCGGTAGTTAAATTCTTCACCCAGCGGATTCGAGCGGCTGGAGTGCTGGTTCAGCAGATCCACACGCAGCTGGTTTGGCCACCAGTCTCGGTTAGCTGTGCCGCCGCCGGCGCTTTGCGTGGGCGCCGCGGTATGAAAAGGACACTTCCCTGCGGACGCGTTGTTAGATGAATCGTTAGACGTGCTCATATCAGGCTCCGTTTACTTTTGTGAATGCCATTACGATATACACTGCTTTCAATAAGTGATACTTGAATAAATCTACGGAATTAATAGTTATATCCTTTTAACAGCGGGTGATAAAGAAATCCATATGTTATTTGTGGTTAAGCTCCGAAATACGTAAAAGCGACTTACTAACCATAGTATTAACGTATTAGTTTAGGAAATCGTCGCGGCACGTTTGGCGATAAAAGCGCCAGCCCACCAGGAAAAATCTTATGCACCAGCGGCGGCGGGCAACACCGGCATTACCCATCAGGCGAAGCCGGGCATAAGCGGCGAAATTTGAGGGGTTGCTGAGCGGTGAGCGACAGGCTATTACTATTCACGGCCATGTAACTGGCGCCTTGAGACAGAATACTGTCGGGGAGCATGGTCGCGACCGCCGCGCGCCTGGGCATAACTTTGTCTGGTGGAGATAAACTATGCCTGAATTGAGTTCGTTAATAACATTCGCGTTCGTTGCCCTGGGGCTGGTGCTGACCCCCGGGCCGAATATGATCTACCTGACCTCGCGCTCGATCTGCCAGGGCAAACGCGCCGGCCTGATTTCATTAGGCGGCGTGGCGCTGGGGTTCGTCTTTTATATGCTGTGCGCGGCGCTGGGGATTACCGCGCTGATTTTTGCGGTGCCCTATGCCTACGATATTTTGCGCATCAGCGGGGTCGTCTACTTACTCTACCTGGCCTGGCAGGCGATAAAACCGGGCGGACGTTCGCTCTTTGCCGTGCGCGACCTGCCGGCAGACAGCGGGCGTAAGCTCTTTCTGATGGGCTTTATTACCAATCTGGCGAATCCTAAAATCGCCATTATGTATCTGTCGCTCTTACCGCAGTTTATCTCCCCCGGCCACGGCAGCATTCTCAGCCAGTCTTTGGTGCTCGGCTTCACCCAGGCATCGATCAGCGTGGCGGTCAACGCGCTGATTGTGCTGATGGCCGGCGAGGTGTCGCGGTTTCTTACCGGTCGCCCGCTCTGGCAGCGCTTTCAGCGCTGGCTGATGGCGACGGTGCTGGCAGGAATGGCGGTTAAAATCGCCTTTGAAGCGCGCAAATAACGCCCCGGCAGGCGCGAGCCTGCCTCCCTCTGCACCAAATCTACGCGTTGCCCCAAAACGGCTCCCCATCCTGGTGTGCTGGTGGCGGTTAATATTCCATCCTGTTGATTTTATGCTAATTATTATTTTGGCATATGCTTTGCAAGATAAAAACAGAAGGCAGCGCACCATACAATTTAGATGATCAAATAGCTGGCTAGGGTTCCGGTTCACGCAGGTGAATGACTGGTCCGAGAGCTGGCGACCTCTGCGAGGTTACACGGCGGGACAAAAGCCCGGGAGACAGCAGCACCAGTAGGTGTCGCGCTGCTCCTGTTTTTTGTGCCAACCAGAGGTTCATCATGAAGCGATCGCCACTACTCCGTTCTTTTGTCCTGTCCCTGGCGCTGCTGGCCAGTTTCCCTTCCTTTGCCGCGGTGAAAAAAGAGTTCAACATCTGCTGGACGATTTATGCCGGCTGGATGCCCTGGGGCACCATCAGCAACGAAAAAATCATCGATAAATGGGCCAGCAAGTACGGTATCAAGATCAATATCGTGCAGCTCAACGACTACATCGAATCGATTAACCAGTATACCGCCGGCCAGTTCGACGGCTGCACCATGACCAATATGGATGCCCTGACCATTCCTGCCGCCGGCGGGGTGGATACCACCGCGCTGATCACCGGCAGCTACTCTGACGGCAACGATGGCGTGGTGCTGAAGGGCGCGGGCAAAAAGCTGAGCGACCTCAAGGGGATGCAGGTTTACCTCCCGGAGCTCTCGGTTTCGCACTATCTGCTGGTTCGCGGACTGGAAAAGGCCGGACTGCAGGAGCGAGACGTCAAAGTGGTCAATACCTCTGACGCCGATATTGTCTCGGCCTTCGGCACCAGCAGCGTGCGCGCCGCCGTGGCGTGGAACCCGCAGCTGTCGGTTATCAAAAAGACCCCACAAACCAGCGAAGTCTTTAGCTCCTCCCAGGTGCCCGGAGAGCTTATCGACATGATGGTGGTCAACAGCCAAACCCTGAAGGACAACCCGGCTCTCGGCAAGGCGTTGACCGGCGCGTGGTTTGAGATGATGAGCAAAATGCAGGCCGGGGATAAGCCGGCGCTGAGCGCCATGGCGGCCGATTCCGGCACCGACCTCGCGGGCTATGAGGCGCAGCTGAAAACCACCCATCTGTTCTGGACTCCCGACGAGACCCTCAAATTTATCTCCACCCCGGAGCTGGCCAAAACCATGCAGCGCGTGGCGCAGTTCTCCTTTGACAAAGGGCTGCTGGGCGAGGGCGCCCAGAGCGCTGACTTTATCGGCATGAGTTTCCCGGGCAACGTCACCGTCGGCGACGCGGGCAACGTCAAGCTGCGCTTCGACGATAGCTACCTGAAGATGGCCGCCGCGGGCCAGCTGTAATGATTGCTGACGGGAGTCAACGCCATGCGACAAATTAACCGCCATCCACAGCAGGGCATGCGAATGATGCTGATGCTGATGCCCTTTGTGCTGCTGATCGCCGCCTGGGTTATCGGCTCTGCGCTGCGGCTGGAGGCCAATCCGCAGGACAAGCTGCTGCCCGGACTGACGCAAATGGTCGCCGCCGTCGAGCGGATGGCGTTCACGCCGGACAAACGCAGCGGCGAATACCTGCTGTGGGCCGACACCCTGATCAGCCTGAGTCGCCTGCTGACCGGGCTGGCGCTCTCCTCGCTGATAGGGCTGAGCATCGGTATCGCCGCCGGGGTTTTCCCGCTCTACCGCGCGGCGCTGTCGCCGCTGATGACCGTGATCTCGATGATCCCACCGCTGGCGATCCTGCCGGTGCTGTTTATCGTCTTTGGTCTCGATGAGCTCTCCAAGGTGATGCTGATTGTTATTGGGGTGACGCCAATGCTGGCGCGCGATCTCGAGCAGCGGGCGCGGGAAATTCCGGCGGAGCTGTTTATTAAAGCGCAGACCCTCGGCGCCAACAGCTGGACGCTGGTGCTGCGGGTGGTGCTGCCGCAGCTGCTGTCGCGCCTGATTATCTCCCTGCGTCTGCTGCTGGGTTCGGCGTGGCTGTTTCTGATATCGGCGGAGGCCATTTCCGCCACCGCCGGTCTCGGATACCGCATTTTCCTTGTTCGCCGCTATATGGCGATGGACGTCATTATTCCCTACGTCATCTGGATAACCCTGCTGGCCTGGCTGATGGATCTGGCCCTGCGGCAGCTGCATAAAGCCTGCTTCCCGTGGGCGGAAGGAGGCCGGGCATGAGCTTTATTGCCATTAAAAATATCTGGCAGGAGTACGGCGACCACGTGGTGCTGGAGCGCATCAATCTCGAGGTCAGGGAGGGGGAGTTCTGTTCAATGGTCGGGGCCTCCGGCTGCGGGAAATCGACCTTTTTGCGCCTGCTGCTGGGCCAGGAGAAGCCGACCCGGGGCACCATCACCCTTGACGGCCAGCCGCTGGCCGCCGAGCCGGACCGCAGCCGCGGCGTGGTGTTCCAGCGCTATTCGGTATTCCCGCATCTCAACGTGCTGGATAACGTGACCGTTGGCCTCGAGCTGCCGGCCTCGCCGCTGCTTGGCCGTCTCTTTGGCGCCCGCAGGCGGCTCGCCCGCGAACGGGCGGCGCAGATGCTGGAGAAAGTCGGCCTTTCCCACGCGCTCGATAAGTACCCGGCGCAGCTCTCCGGCGGCATGCAGCAGCGGCTGGCTATCGCCCAGGCCTTCGTGATGCAGCCGCGTATTCTGCTGCTTGATGAGCCGTTTGGTGCCCTCGACCCGGGTATCCGCAAGGATATGCACGCGCTGCTTTTGCAGCTGTGGAGCGAAACGCGGATGACGGTCTTTATGGTCACCCACGATTTGGCCGAAGGCTTCAATCTCGGAACCCGGCTGCTGGTCTTTGACAAGGTGCGCCACGACCCGCAGGCGCCCAACGCCTACGGCGCGCGCGTGACCTACGACATACCGCTTAACGAAGCCCGCATGTCGCAGATGCTCGGCACCGGCAGCGATAACAACGTTTATGCATTAAGGAGATAGTCAGATGAAGCCACTTTTTCACTCCGCACCGAGCCTGCGCGAAGAGTTTGTCCCGGGCGGCGGCCATACCTCGTTTATTCTGCGCCGCGGGCAAATCCTGCGCCTGACCGATATCGACGGCGAGGCTAACGTCAGCATGATGATGCTCAATCCGCATGAAAAGAGCGAACGCCTGAACCTGCCGGATACCCTGAAAGGGCAGCACACCGCGCGCCTGACCGCCGGGCACTGCTTCTACTCTGATATGGGCCGCGTGCTGGCGGGGATCGTCGCCGATAGCAGCGGCTGGCACGATCCCTTTGGCGGCGTGCTCAACGCCGAAGAGACCTTAGAAAAGTACGGCGCCGGCCGCTACCAGGAGCTGCGCAACGGCTACTACCGCAACGGCGTCGATAACCTGCTGGTTGAAATGGGCAAATGGGATCTGGGCCTGGAGGATCTGCTGATGGTGGTCAACTTCTTCAGCAAGGTCACCGTCGCCGCCGACGGCAGCTTCCATTTCTGCGCCGCGCCGTCCAGCGCCGGGCGCTACGTCGAGCTGTTTGCGCCGATGGACGTGCTGATCGTCCTTACCGCGCTGCCGCATCCGCAGGACCCCTCTACGGAGTATGCCCCGCGTCCGGTCCAGCTGAGCTGGTTCGACGCTGACGATGCCCAGGCGGCGGTCGCCTCGCTGCTCACCCGCGATGAAAACCAGCGCGCGTTTGCCAATACCCAACTTTTTGCCCTCTGAGGAGCCGACCATGAGCCTTGTTACCAGTCCCCGCAACCCGGCTGATGCCGTTTATCGTCACGTGATCCCGGCGGGCGAACCCTGGCTGTTCGAAGTGAAGAAAGGACAAACCCTGCGGCTGCTCGATCTTGAAGGCAACCAGGCTATCGACACTCTGTTTTATAACGCCGATAACCCGCGCGAACGCTACGATCCGCAGCGCACGCTGCGTCGTCAGGGGAACGTCTATCTGACCGCCGGCAGCGTGCTGTTCTCGAATCTTGGCCGGCCGCTGCTGACCATCGTTGCCGATACCTGCGGCCGCCACGACACCCTCGGTGGCGCCTGCGCTCAGGAGAGTAACACCGTGCGCTATGCCGCCGATAAGCGCTATATGCACAGCTGCAGGGACAACTTCCTCTGCGCCTGCCTGCACGACGGCCGCCTGCACAAGCGTGATATCGGCGCCAACATCAACTTCTTTATGAACGTGCCGGTGACGGAAGAAGGCGGGCTGACCTTCGAAGACGGTATCTCCGCCGCCGGGAAATACGTCGAGCTGCGCGCGGAGTGTAACGCCATGGTGCTGATCTCCAACTGCCCGCAGCTCAATAACCCGTGCAACGGCTGGAATCCAACCCCGGCGGAGGTGCTGGTATGGAACTGACCCGCTGGCAGCGCTGGCGGCTGATGGCCTATCGCCTGTTTGCCGTACGCGCCGAACGCCTGAACAGTACGCCGTCGCGCAAATCCTGACGCCGACGCGCCCCGGGGACGACCCCGGGAAGAACGCTATTTTGCTGCGGGACGACCCGCCCTGATGTGAGTCCCGCTTATGTTCAATACGCTACTTATTGCCAACCGTGGCGCCATCGCCTGCCGAATTCTGCGCACGCTGCGCGATATGCAGGTTAAAGGCGTCGCCGTCTATTCCGATGCCGATCTCAGCAGCCTGCATATTCGCGAAGCCGATGAAGCGCTTAGCCTTGGCGACGGCCCGGCGGCGCAAACCTATCTGGTGGTGGAGAAAATCATCGCCGCCGCGCGGCAAAGCGGCGCCGAGGCGATCCACCCCGGCTACGGTTTCCTCTCGGAAAACGCCGCCTTCGCCGAAGCCTGCGAAGCCGCCGGACTGGTATTCGTCGGCCCGACGCCGCAGCAGCTGCGGACCTTTGGCCTTAAGCATACCGCCAGGGCGCTGGCTAAAGCGCAGGGGCTGCCACTGCTGGAAGGAACCGATCTGCTGGCCGATAGCGCCGAGGCGTGCCGCGCCGCGCAGGAGATTGGCTATCCGGTAATGCTCAAAAGCACCGCCGGCGGCGGCGGGATCGGCATGCGGGTGTGCCACGATGCCGACGAGCTGGCGGAGGCTTTTGAGACCGTCCGCCGCCTCGGGCAGAACAACTTTAGCGATGCCGGCGTGTTCGTTGAAAAATATATCTCCCGCGCGCGCCACCTTGAGGTGCAGATCTTTGGCGACGGGCAGGGGGAAGTTATCGCCCTCGGCGTGCGCGACTGCTCGATTCAGCGACGTAACCAGAAGGTTATCGAGGAGACGCCGGCCCCTAACCTGCCCGCGGGCATGGCGCAGGCGCTGTGCGAGGCGGCCATCGCCCTGGGTAAAGCGGTCAGCTACCGCAGCGCCGGGACGGTGGAGTTTGTTTACGACAGCCTGGCGCAGCGCTTCTATTTTCTCGAGGTCAACACCCGCCTGCAGGTCGAGCACGGTGTGACCGAGCAGGTCTGGGGCGTCGATCTGGTGCGCTGGATGGTCGCCCTGGCGGCGGGGGATTTGCCGCCGCTGTCCCGGCTGATGGCGGATCTGCAGCCGCGCGGCCACGCGATTCAGGCGCGGATCTACGCCGAAGATCCCGGCCGCCAGTTCCAGCCCTCGCCGGGGCTGCTCAGCGAAGCGACCTTCCCGCCGGCGGATGGGGAAACCCTGCGAATTGACCGCTGGGTGGAGGCCGGCTGCGAGGTGCCGCCGTTCTTCGACCCGATGCTGGCAAAAACGATCGCCTGGCAGCCCGACCGCGAGCGGGCTATCGCCCGTCTCAGCGAAGCGCTGGCGGCAACCCGGCTGTACGGCGTGGAAACCAATCGTCTCTACCTGCAGCAGATTCTGGCTTTCGCCCCCTTTACCGAGGGCGAACCCTGGACCCGCTGCCTCGAGCAGCTGAGCTATCGGGCGGCAACCGTCGAGGTGCTGAGTGCCGGGACCCAGACCAGCGTTCAGGACTATCCGGGGCGCCTCGGATACTGGGCGGTGGGGGTTCCGCCGTCGGGGCCGATGGACGATCGCGCGCTGCGCCTCGGCAACCGGCTGCTCGGCAATCCGCAGGGCGAGGCGGCGCTGGAAATCACCCTCAGCGGACCAACGCTGAAGTTTAACTGCCTCGCCGAGGCGGCGATATGCGGCGCAGCGGTGGCGGTAACCCTCGACGGCGTGGCCCAGCCGATGAACCGCGTCTTTACTATTCCCGCCGGCGCGACGCTGAAAATCGGCCCGGTCAGCGGCGCGGGGGTGCGCAGCTACCTCTGCCTGCGCGGCGGCATTCAGGTGCCGGACTATTTAGGCAGTAAAAGCACCTTTACCCTCGGACAGTTTGGCGGCCACGCCGGACGCGCGCTGCGCAGCGGCGACGTTCTGCACCTCGCGCCGACGCCCGGCGCAGAAGCTGGCACCACGCTGCCGGTTGCGCTGCAGACCCATCTGGACGCGGTGCGGACGCTGCGGGTGATCTACGGCCCCCACGGCGCGCCGGAATTCTTTGCCGCGGAGTATATCGCTACCTTTTTTGCCACCGACTGGGAGGTCCATTTCAACTCCAGCCGCACCGGCGTGCGGCTGATTGGCCCGAAACCGCTGTGGGCGCGCGACAGCGGCGGTGAGGCGGGGCTGCATCCGTCGAATATTCACGATAATCCCTACGCTGTCGGGGCGGTCGATTTTACCGGCGATATGCCGGTGATCCTCGGTCCGGACGGCCCGAGCCTCGGCGGATTTGTCTGCCCGGTCACGGTGATTGAGGCCGACCTGTGGCAGCTCGGGCAGCTGAAAGCCGGCGATAAGGTCCGCTTTGCGGCGGTCGATTTAGCCACTGCCCGTCGTCTGGCGCAGGGCCGCCGCGAGGAGCTGGCGACCCTTGAACCGGCGGCTATCGGCTGGCAGCCGGCGCCGCTGGCGTCACCGGTAGTGATGAGCTGCGGGGAAGGCAGTAAACGCCTGGTGGCGCGGCTCTCCGGCGATACCCATCTGCTGCTGGAGGCCGGAGAGGCGGAGCTGGATCTGGTTCTGCGCTTTCGTATCCACGCGCTGATGCAGACGCTGGAGGCGCAGGCCCGGATGGGGGTTATCGACCTGACGCCAGGGATCCGCTCTTTGCAGGTTCACTTCCAGCCGGAAACCCTGACCCTGGAGGCGCTGCTGGCATGGGTGCGCGCGGAATGGGCGACGGTGTGCGTTAGCGACGATCTCGAGGTTCCCACGCGCGTGGTGCACCTGCCGCTGTCGTGGGACGACCCGGCCTGCCGCAAGGCTATCGATAAATATATGACCACCGTTCGCCGCGACGCGCCCTGGTGCCCCAGCAATCTTGAGTTTATCCGGCGGATTAACGATCTGCCCGACGAACGCGCGGTCTGGGATACGGTGTTTGACGCCAGCTACCTGGTGATGGGGCTGGGGGATGTCTATCTCGGCGCGCCGGTGGCCACCCCCCTCGACCCGCGCCACCGGCTGGTGACCACCAAATACAACCCGGCGCGCACCTGGACGGCGGAAAACTCGGTCGGGATTGGCGGTGCCTACCTGTGCGTGTATGGCATGGAAGGCCCCGGCGGCTACCAGTTCGTCGGCCGCACGCTGCAGATGTGGAATCGCTATCACGAGGTGGCCGATTTTGCCGGCAAGCCGTGGCTGCTGCGCTTCTTCGACCAGCTGCGCTTCTATCCGGTATCCGCCGAAGAGCTGCTGCAGATCCGTCGTGATTTTCCGCTCGGCCGCTATCCGCTGCACATTGAGCACAGCACCCTGCGGCTGGCGGAGTATCAGCAGTTCCTTGAGCGCGAGGCCACGAGCATTGACGCCTTCCGCCAGCACCAGCAGCGCGCGTTTAACGAGGAGCGCGAGCGCTGGATAGCCAGCGGTCAGGCGCATTTCGAGAGCCAGGAGGCGGCGGTTGAAGAGGGCGCAGACGCGCCGCTGCAGAGCGGGCAGCAGGGAGTAGAAAGCCCCGTTTCCGGCAACCTGTGGCAGGTGCAAACCGCGCCGGGCAGCCGGGTTCGCGCCGGAGACGTTCTGCTGGTGCTGGAGTCGATGAAAATGGAGATCCCGCTGCTGGCCCCCTGCGATGGGGTGATTGCCGAGGTGAACGTCCAGCCGGGGGCCTCGGTTCGCGCCGGGCAACGGGTGGCGGTAATAATGGAGGAAAACGTATGAATCAGCACAGTTTTGACCTACGCCTGAGTACCCTGGCGACGGGCTATCGCGACGGTCGTCTGACGCCCCGGGCGCTGATGGCGGAGCTGCGCCAGCGGGCCAGCGCGCTGAACCCAGAGTATCAGCTGTTTATTCATATTCTGACGGCAGAGGAGCAGGAGCCCTGGCTGGCGGCGCTGGACGGCGTCTCGCCGGAGACCCTGCCGCTGTACGGCGTGCCGTTTGCCATTAAGGATAATATCGATCTTGCCGGGATCGTCACCACCGCAGGATGTCCGGCGTTCGCCTATACCGCCGAGCGGGACGCGACGATTGTGGCTCAGCTGATTGCGCTGGGCGCGGTTCCGGTCGGTAAAACCAACCTTGACCAGTTTGCGACCGGCCTCAATGGCACGCGCTCGCCGTACGGGCGCTGCCGCAACGCCGTGCACCCTGCGTATCCGTCGGGCGGTTCAAGCGCCGGTTCGGCGCTGGCGGTGGCGCTCGGCGTCGCCAGCTTTGCGCTCGGTACGGACACCGCCGGCAGCGGGCGAGTTCCGGCATCGCTAAACAACCTGGTCGGGCTGAAGGCCAGCAAAGGGCTGATCTCTACCGCCGGCGTGGTGCCGGCCTGCCGGACGCTCGACTGCACGACCTTTTTCACCGCCACCGCCGCCGAATCGAGCCGGCTGCTGGCGCTGACCGCCGCCGTCGATCCGCGGGATGCCTACAGCCGCCGTAATCCGCAGTGGAACGCGGCGCAGGCCTTCGGGGCCCCCGCGCCGGGCTTTCGCTTCGGCGTTCCGCAGACGCTCAACTTCCTCGGCTGCGCGCAGAGTGAAGCGCTGTTTTTACAGGCCAAAGCGCGGCTGCTGGCCCTTGGCGGCGTGGCGGTGAGCATCGATATGGCGCCGTTTCTCGCCGCTGCCAGCCTGCTGTATGACGGGCCGTGGGTGGCGGAGCGCTACGCGGTGGCGGGGCCGCTGATTGAACGGGAACCGCAGGCGGTCCTGCCGGTGATCCGCGACGTGCTGGCGAAGGCGCCGCAAACCGACGCGGTCGCCGCCTTTCAGGCGATGTATCAGCTGCAGGCCTATAAGGCGCAATGTGATGCCCTGCTCGACGGCGTGGAGTGCGTCCTGACGCCGACCTATCCGCGGCCGGTCACCCTGGCGGAGCTGGAAGCCGAGCCGGTGAAACGCAACGCCGATCTGGGCTATTACACCAACTTTATGAATTTGCTGGACTATGCGGCCGTCAGCGTGCCGACGGGCTTTTTGGCGAACGGTCTGCCTTCCGGCGTGACGCTCTTTGGCCGGGCCTTCACCGACCAGTACCTGCTCGGGCTGGCCGATGCTTTCCAGCGGGCGCAGCCTCTGCCGCTGCCTGGCGGGGCGCTGATAGCCCCCGAGCCGCCGGCGGCTAGCGCCTGCCACGATCGCCAGGCGCTGGTGGTCTGCGGCGCCCATCTCGACGGGCTGGCGCTAAACGGACAGCTGCGGGAGCGGGGCGGACGCCTGCTGGCGGCGACGGAAAGCGCGGCCTGCTATCGGCTCTACGCGCTGGCCGACGGCAGGCGCCCGGGAATGGTGCGGGACGAGAGCGGCGGGGCGGCCATTGCGGTGGAGGTGTGGGAGCTGCCCTCCGCCGAGCTGGGATCGCTCCTGGCGGTGATCCCGGCTCCGCTAGGATTGGGTAAAGTGGAGCTGGCGGACGGGCGCTGGCTCAGCGGCTTTATCTGCGAGGGGTACGGCCTGCAGGGGGCGACCGATATTACGGCCTACGGCGGATGGCGGGCCTGGCTGGCGCGCTAGGTGACGGTGTCACATATTCTGAAAAAATAGCGTCGGCCCGCCCTGGGCTGGCGCTACTCACATGCTGAAACATTTCTGCCAATTCATTAGCAACCTTTCCGTAGGGCTCCCGCGCCGATAAGGCTATCCTTCCCCGCTTTTAATTTTTTGCTTCTTATTGAAACTCAGGTGAATTACCGCCAATGACTCTATTGAGAGATGAAATTCGCGATCACTCAGCGGAAGAGATGCTGTTTATTCGCCGGGCCGTGGTGGCTTTTATCCTGGTGGTGGTCTGCTTTAGCATCCTGATCGTCAACCTCTATCGCCTCCAGGTCAGGCAGCACGATTTCTATCAGACCCGCTCGAACCAGAACGATATTAAAATGCTGCCTATCGCGCCGAGCCGCGGGCTGATATTCGATCGCAACGGCGTTCCGCTGGTCCAGAACATCACCCTCTATCGCCTGCAGGTGATCCCCAGCAAAATCGCTGACATGAAGGCGCTGCTGCAGCAGCTGACGCCGATCGTTGATTTAACCCCCGATGATATCGCCGGCTTCCGCGACGATATGCTGCACAACAGCCGCTACAAAGAGGTGACGCTAAAATCCGCGCTCAGCGACGTCGAAGTGGCGCGCTTTGCGGTCAACGAATTCCGTTTCCCCGGCGTCACCGTGGAGAACTACCAGCAGCGTGACTACCCCTACGGCGCCGAGCTGGCGCACGTTGTCGGCTACGTCTCGAAAATTAACGATAGCGATCTGCAGCGGCTGGCCAAAAACGGCGAGGCCGAGAACTATGCCGCCGACCACAATATCGGCAAGCAGGGCATTGAGGGCTATTACGAACAGGAGCTGCACGGTACCACCGGCTACCAGGAGGTCGAGGTGGATAACCACGGGCGGGTGGTGCGGCTGCTGAAAGAGGTGCCGCCGGTCGCCGGCAAAAATATCTATCTGACGCTCGATCTGCACCTCCAGCAGTACATTGAATCGGTGCTCAAGGGGCAGCGCGCGGCGGTGGTGGCGGTCGACCCGCGCGACGGCGGGGTGCTGGCGATGGTTTCCAGCCCGAGCTACGATCCCAACCCCTTTGTGAAAGGCATTGGCTATAAGGCCTACCGTTCGCTGCTCGATAACGCCGACCGGCCGCTGATTAACCGCGTCACCCAGGGGCTCTACCCGCCGGCGTCGACGGTTAAACCCTATATGGCGCTCTCGGCGCTCTCGGCCGGGGTCATTACGCCCACCACCACCTTCTTTGGTGCGCCGACCTGGACGCTGCCCGGCACCCAGCGCCGCTACCGCGACTGGCTGAAAACCGGCCACGGCATGCTCAACGTTACCAAGGCCATTGAAGAGTCGGCGGATACCTTCTTCTATCAGGTGGCGTTTGAGATGGGGATCGACCGGATTCACACCTGGCTGAGCAAGTTTGGCTACGGCCAGCCAACCGGGATCGACCTCAATGAAGAGTATTCGGGGGTGCTGCCGAGCCGCGAATGGAAGCAGCGGATCCATAAGAAGCCGTGGTATCAAGGGGATACTATCTCAGTCGGCATCGGCCAGGGCTACTGGATTGCCACCCCGATCCAGATGGTGAAAGCGCTGACGACGCTGATCAACAACGGCAAGGTGAAGAACCCGCATCTGCTCTACTCCATGAAGCGCGGCAATAAGGTTGAGCGCTATCAGCCGCCGCAAAACACGCCGCAGGTGGGCGATCCGAAGTCGCCGTACTGGGGGATTGTGCGCAACGGGATGTACGGCATGGCCAACCTGCCAAACGGCACCGGCTACAAGCTGTTCCACACCGCGCCGTATCAGATTGCCGCGAAGTCCGGGACCTCGCAGGTCTTCAGCCTGAAGGAGAACCAGACCTACAATGCGAAAATGATCCCGGTCAGGCTGCGTGACCACATTTTCTATACTCTGTTTGCCCCGTATCAGCATCCGCGGGTGGCGATGGCGCTGATCCTTGAGAACGGCGGCGGCGACGGCGTGGTGGCAGGACCTACGGCGCGCGCCATTCTTGATCATATCTTCGACCCGGCTAACGCGCCGGCGGCGGCAGAGGGCGGCGCGCAGGCTAACGTCCCTCAGGTCGATAGCGCCGACGCGCAGTAGAGAAGAAAACGCTCCCCGGACGGTTATACCGTCCGGGAATAATCGCCGGTGAATTGATTCTTTGCCGCCGACGGGGCTTTTCTCCATAGTGAAGCCTTACGCAAACCTGAGAGATGAGAAAGGTATCGCCATGTCGTTGAGCAGAAAAACGCTTCTTTTGGTGCAGACCGGCACGCCGCCGCAGGAGATTGTCGCCGATCACGGCGACCTGCCGCGATGGTTCGCCGACCTGCTGGCGCCGTGGCGGGAGCAGATCAGCGCGGTGCGCGTATTTGCCGGCGAGCCGCTTCCGGCGCCGGATAACGATACGCTGGCGGTGATCACCGGCTCCTGGGATATGGTGACGGATCGCCTGGCGTGGAGCGAGATGACCGCGGAGTGGATCCGCGCCGCGATGACCATCGAGATGCCGCTGTTTGGCGTCTGCTACGGCCATCAGCTGATGGCCCACGCGCTGGGCGGCGAGGTGGATTACCATCCGGCAGGGCGCGAAACCGGGAGTAAAACCATTTCCCTCTCGGCCGCTGGCCTTGACGATAGCCTGATTGCCGGGCATCCCGAGCCTTTCAGCGCCCACCTGACGCACCTGCAAACGGTGACCAAACTGCCGCCGGGCGCGACGGTACTGGCCTCGTCAGAGCACGATCCGCATCAGATCGTTCGCTACGGCGCCCACGCGCTGTCGACCCAGTTCCACCCCGAAATCACCCCGGAGATTGCCCGCTCGCTGATTTACTACCGCCAGGCGGTGCTGCGCAGTGAGGGGATTGACCCGGACAGGCTGAGCGGTGCGGTTGAGGAGAGCCCGGTGGCCTCGGCGATTTTGACCCGCTTTGTCGCGCACTATCTGACCCCGGATCGCCGAACGGCTTAAGCCTGCGGCGCTTTCTCCTGCAGCCAGGCCGCCGTTTCGCGAAGTATTTCGTCCGAGAGCGCCGGATCGCTGGTCATTCGCGCCAGAATCACCGCCCCGACCATCGCCGACCAGCTGCCAACGGCCGCGCGGTGCCTCGCCGCGTCATCTTCCCCGTTCACGGTCTTGCTCAGATTGGCTATCTGCTGCTTCAGCCCGGCGGTCATTTCGCTCCGGGCCGGCTCTGACTGGCGGATGGTGTCGGCAGCCAGCGCCGCCAGCGGGCAGCCGCTGGCAAAATTGTCCCGATGCTCAGGGGAGAGGTAGCGTTCGATTTGCGGCGGGCTGCCGTTTTCAACGGCGCCGCTCGCCGCCTTCAGCTCCGCCAGGGTCAGGGCGATCAGCTCATCCTTTGATTTGAAGTAGCCGTAAAATCCGCCGTGGGTAAGGCCCGCTGATTTCATGATATCGGTGACCGTGACCGCATCAAAACCCCGCTCGCGAAACAGACGACCGGCGGCGGCAAGGATTGTCTGCTTATTCTCTTCGACCTGTTTTCTGCTCACTCTCATGGCGTTATCCCGCGCTGAAAATTATTTATGATGACCATCATATAACATTATTTACAGCTTACCCAGCCTGTGACATTATTCATGACGACCATCATGTATAAATCCAGGAGAGTACAGAATGAGCAGCAAATCAGCCGTACTGGTAACCGGCGCATCGACCGGGATTGGCGCAGTCTACGCCGAACGCTTTGCCCAACGCGGCCACGATCTGGTTCTCGTCGCGCGCAATACCGAACGCCTTACCGCGCTGGCCCAGCGTCTGCGCAGCGAGACCGGGGTGCAGGTGGACATTTTAACCGCCGATCTGACGAACAATGACGACGTTGCCGCCGTCGAGCAGCGTCTGCGGGAAGATACGCGCATCGGCGTGCTGATCAACAATGCCGGCACCTCAATTCCCGGCGACTTCCTCAGCCAAAGCAGCGAGGAGATCGCCCGACTGATCGCCCTCAACGTGACGGCGGTGACCCGGCTGGCTCATGCTATCGCGCCCCGACTGGCGGCCGCGGGCGAGGGGGCGATTGTCAACATTGCCTCGGTTGTCGGACTGGCTCCGGAAATGGGCCTGACCGTATATGGCGCAACCAAAGCCTTTGTGCTGTTTCTCTCTCAGGGGCTCAACGTCGAGCTGGCCGCCAGGGGCGTCTACGTCCAGGCAGTGCTGCCGGCGGCGACCCGCACCGAGATTTGGCAGCATAGCGGCAAAGACGTGGATGCTATTCCCGGCGTGATGGAGGTCGATAAACTGGTGGATGCGGCGCTGGCGGGTTTCGATCGCCGTGAATTTGTCACCATTCCGCCGCTGCACGATGAAGCGCAGTGGAACGCCCTCAACGCCGCGCGCCTGACGATGCTGCCCGGCTTTGCGCAGTCGGAACCGGCGCCGCGCTACCTCTCCCGCGGCTAAAACGCCGTTACGGCCTTTTTCCTTCGCCTCTTGTCGCGACTTTTGTATCACTGTGTATCAAAGCCGTCCGGCGATACAGGGTGAGACAAAAGCGCCTTGTCTGACGTATAGAGCAGATACATCGCCGTGTTTTGCTGTGTACGTCATTCAACACACAAGAGGCATTCTGATGAACACCACACCTTTCACCCGTCACTGTGCGGCGCTGGCGCAAAAAGGGTTTCGGGTGATTGTGCCGTATCTGCGCGGCTACGGCACCACGCGCTTTCTCTCGCCGGAGACGCCGCGTAACGGCCAGCCTTCCGCCATGGCGGCCGACATCGTGCATCTGATGGACGCGTTAAAAATCAAACAGGCCGACCTCGCCGGGTTTGACTGGGGGGCGCGCACGGCGGATATCGTTGCCGCGCTGTGGCCGGAGCGGGTGAAGTCGCTGGTTTCGGTGAGCGGGTATCTGATTAGCAGCCAGCAGATTGGCGCAAAACCGCTGCCGCCGCAGGCGGAGCTGTCGTGGTGGTATCAGTTCTACTTCGCCACCGAGCGCGGCCAGCAGGGCTACAGCCAGAACACCCATGACTTCGCAAAGCTGATCTGGCGCCAGGCCTCTCCCGGCTGGAAGTTTAGCGACAGCGCGTTTGAGAAAAGCGCCCGGGCGCTGGATAACCCGGATCACGTTGCCGTGACTATCAGCAACTATCGCTGGCGGCTGGGTATCGACAAGGGCGAGCAGAAGTACGCCGCCTATGAGCAAAAGCTGGCGCAGCTGCCCGCCATCAGCGTCCCGACCATCACTATAGAAGGTGACAACAACGGCGCGCCGCATCCGGCGGCGGCAAGCTACCGGGCAAAATTTAGCGGCAGGTATCAGCACCGCGATTTTACCGGCAATATCGGCCACAATCCGCCACAGGAGGATCCGACTCATTTCGTGCAGGCGGTCGTTGACGCCGATCGCCTGTAGGCCGGGCGCCGGAAAGTGTGGTTTGCGCTTCCGGCGCCAGCGCATATTATTTTTGAGTTGAATCCATTCTTAGCGGAGCCTGCAGTGGAACATATTGACCATATTTTGGTTGTCGATGACGATCGCGACATTCGCGAGCTGGTTACCACCTATCTGAATAAATCGGGATATCGGGCGACCGGGGCGGCCAACGGCAAGGCGATGTGGGCGGTCCTGCAGGCCCAACATGTGGATCTGATCGTGCTGGATATTATGCTGCCCGGCGACGACGGACTGGTTCTCTGCCGCCAGCTCCGCGGCGGGCGGCAGGATATTCCGGTGCTGATGTTGACCGCCCGCACCGACGACAGCGACCGGATACTCGGCCTCGAGATGGGGGCTGACGACTATCTGGTGAAGCCTTTTGTCGCCCGCGAGCTGCTGGCGCGTATTAAGGCCATTTTACGCCGCACGCGGGCGCTGCCGCCTAATCTGCAAATTACCGAGGCCGGTCGGCTTATCGCTTTCGGCAGCTGGCTGCTGGACACCTCCGCGCGCCATCTGCTGGACGACAGCGGTACCCTCGTTGCGCTGAGCGGTGCGGAATACCGCCTGCTGCGGGTGTTTCTCGACCATCCGCAGCGGGTGCTGAACCGCGACCAGCTGCTGAATCTGACCCAGGGCCGCGATGCGGAGCTGTTTGAGCGCTCCATCGATCTGCTGGTCAGCCGCCTGCGCCAGCGGCTGCGAGAAGACGCGCGCGAACCGGCCTATATCAAAACCGTGCGCAGCGAAGGCTACGTGCTCTCCGTGCCGGTCTCTATCCGCGAGGCGCGCGAGTGAAGCTCTGGCCTGGCTCGCTGCAGTCCCGCCTGATGCTGATGATTTTCTTTGCCTTACTGCTGGCTAACGCGCTCACCTTTTCGCTGCTGTTCTATGAACGAATGAGCAGCGCCCGCAGCGTGATGCTGGGCAACCTGCAGTACGATGTCGCCACCAGCGTGGCGATTCTTGACCGACTGCCGGCCGCCGAGCGCCCGAAATGGCTGGCCCGGCTGGCGCGCGGCAACTACCGCTACCGGCTGGCGGCAGGCGAAAGCGGGGCCTGGCCTACCAGCTGGCGCTCCCGCGACGCGGTGCGCTCGCTGCAGGAGACCCTGGGCGGCCGCTATCCGCTGAGCATCATCGCCGTACCCGGTCCGCGGGAGCATATACAGGCCCACATCACTCTCCACGACGGCGCACCGCTGAGCATCGACCTCTGGCCGCGCCTGCCGGTGATTGCCCGCTGGCTGCCGGCGGTGCTGCTTATCCAGTTTTTGCTGCTGCTGTTTTGCGCCTGGTACGCGGTTCGCCAGGTGGTGCGCCCGATGACCCGCTTTACCCGCGCCATTGACGCCCTTGAGCCGACGACAAACGTCCCCGGAACCCTGGAGGAGAAGGGGCCCGTGGAGGTGCAGCATGCCGCCCGCGCCTTTAACGCCATGCAGACGCGGATCCGCGATCATCTCGAGGAGCGGGCGCGGATCCTCGCGGCGATTTCGCACGACCTGCAAACGCCTATTACGCGGATGAAGCTGCGGGTTGAAATGGCGGATCTGCCGGAGCTTCGCGACAAGCTGCTGCAGGACCTTGATAACATGACCCGCCTGGTCAGAGAGGGGATCGCCTTTGCCCGCTCGGCTCAGCCGCTGGAGGAGAAGCGCCAGCGGCTGAGCCTGAATGCGTTCCTCGACAGCATTGCCTGCGATTATGCCGACGTCGGCCGTCCGGTCACTTTTAAGCCCACCGCGGGCGCCGATACGCTGCTGATCCAGCCCCAGGCGCTGCGACGCATCATGACTAACCTTATCGATAACGGACTTAAGTTCGGCGATAGCGTAGAGATTACCCTTGAATTTCGGGAAAACGGCGACGCTTGCATTCAGGTGCGGGACGACGGGCCCGGGATCCCGGAGGAGGCGCTGGAGGCGGTGCTGCAGCCGTTCTATCGCCTGGAGAACTCCCGCAACCGCGATAGCGGTGGAACCGGGTTAGGGCTGGCTATCGCCGCTCAGCTGGCGGCGCAGATGCGGGGGAAGCTGCTGTTACGCAACGGCGAGCGGGGCGGACTTACGGCTTCTCTTATTCTCGATGCCGGGGCTTTGTATGCTTCTGTATCTGACGCCGTCGCCGACAATCTGGCTGACAAAAACCCCTAGTTCCCGACACGTTGCCCATACATTCGCCTGTTGTAATGCGTTTGCTGCCGCCGTTGGCCGCTATCGCACGACAAGGAGAATGATGATGTCCGTCCTGATTGCTTTTTTTGCCGGCATGCTGACGCTGCTGAGCCCCTGTACCTTACCGGTTATCCCGCTGATTTTCGCAAACGTTCGCGGCAGGCCGGGCCATCTGGCGCTGATGCTTTGCGGGATGGTGCTGATGTTTACCGGCGTGTCGCTGCTGGTCACGGTGGCGAATGAGCAGGTGGTAAGCCTGACCATCGCCGGGCGCTGGCTGGCGCTAGTGTTCCTCGCCGCGGTGGGCCTGAGCCTGCTGTCGACGCGCGTCGCGCAGCGCCTGACGTCGCCGCTGGTGGCGCTGGGGAACCGCCTCAACGGCCACAGCTACCGCCGTAGCGCAGGCGCCGCGGCGCTGTTCGCCGGTCTCGCCATCGGCCTGCTGTGGGCGCCCTGCGCCGGGCCGGTACTCGGGGCGATCCTGAGCCTCGCCGTTCTGAGCGCCAGCCCGGCAACGACCGGCCTGCTGCTGGCCGCCTACGGCAGCGGCTGCGCGCTGATGCTGGCGCTGCTGTGGCTGTTTGGCTCACGCCTGGCTGCCCGCCTGCGCAGCGGGCTGGCCTTAACCCAGCGCCTGCGCCAGCTTGCCGGTGCCGGCATTCTGGCCTCGGTGGCGCTGATCGCCAGCGGCGCGGATAGCTATCTGCAGGGCGCCAGCAGCCTGACCAATCGCCTTGAACAGCGGCTGAGCGCCGCGCTGCCGCAGCCGCCGCAAAAAACCGTTCTGCGGCCGATCGTCGCCGCGCAGCCAACCAGCGCAATGCCCTCCCTGGCCGGGGGAACGGCGTGGATTAACTCCCGGCCGCTGAACGGGGAAGCGCTGAAGGGGAAGGTGGTACTCATCGATTTCTGGACCCGGGATTGCATTAACTGCCAGCATACCCTGCCGTACGTGCGCGACTGGGCGAATAGGTATCGCGGGCAGGGGCTGGTGACGATCGGCGTGCATACGCCGGAGTATCCGTGGGAGCGCTCGCTTCCGGCGCTGCGGGAGGCGGTGGCGAAATGGCGGCTGCCGTATCCGGTGGTGGCGGATAATACCTACGCCATCTGGAACGCCTTCGGCAACCGCTACTGGCCCGCACACTACATCTTTGATGCCCGCGGCCAGCTGCGCTACACCGCTTTTGGTGAAGGGGACTACGCCCGCCAGGAGCAGGTTATCCAGCAGCTATTGCGCGAGGCGAGAACCTGAATTAAACCGCAAACAACACGCCAGTGGTCATGAGCAGGTGACGTTGTCACCTGTTCGTCAACACGCTCAGCGCCTCCGCCATCAGCTGTCCGAGCATCTTGCAGGCGGGGGCGTTGCGCGCCTGCAGCGGGTTCTCTTCGAGGCCGATGGCGAGGCTGCCGGGCGATGGCAGCAGCCCGCCGGCGGAACGCAGGTTCTGCGGCATGCCGATTTTGGTTCTCACCGTCAGCCCTAATCCGGCCTGCACCGCCGCCCAGACCCCGCTGAGGCTATGGCTTACAAACATCACCTGCCACGCAATGGCCGCCGCATCGAGCGCCGCGATGGCCCTGGAGCGCATCAGGCACGGGCTTTCAAACATTACCAGCGGAAGCGGTTCGCCCGCGGCCAGCAGGGCGGCGACGTCGAGGTCCGGATGATAAATCCACTCCAGCGGGCACTGGCCTAAGGTGTGCCCGGCGTTGTCGGTTTGCCATAACAGCGCCATATCCAGCGCGCGCTCCGCCAGCGCCTGACGCAGGGGAAGGTTGCGGTCCACCCTGGCGACGATCCGCAGCTGCGGGTGGTGGCGCTTAAACTGGCCGAGGATCCCCGGCATCAGGGATTCGCCAAAATCCTCCTGCATCCCGATGCGGATTTCGCCGCTCAGCCGTTCTCCTTTGAGGGCGCGCAGGGCCTCATCGTTGAGCTCCAGCATGCGGCGGGCATAGCCCATTAGCTTTTCGCCCTCAGCGGTGAGTGCCAGGTGGCGGCCCTGTTTCACCACCAGCCCGGCGTCGCACTGCATCTCCAGCTTCTTAAGCTGAGCGCTGACCGCCGAGGTGGAGCGCGACAGGCGCACCGCCGCCTGGGCAAAGCTGCCGCATTCGATCCCGGTCACAAAGGTGCGTAGCGCATCGAGATCCAGCGCCGGCGTGAGTTTTTCCATAATCATCCTCTTATTCAGGACGATAACTCCTGAATTATTCGATTTTCAGGAGAGTACTGTGGCACCACACTGGCCCCAACGTCAACATTCCCCTCGGAGCGACCATGATCGTTATGCAATACCGCTTTACGCTGCCCGCCGACTACGACATGTCGATTATTGCGCGCCGCATTAGCGACGGCGGCCCAAAGCTGGACGGTTTTCCCGGCCTGGTATTTAAAATCTATCTCTACTCCCGCCGCGATGACCGCGCGATGCCCGCGGCGGAGAACCGCTACGCGCCGCTGTACGTCTGGCAAAACGCCGGGGCGATGGCGCGCTTTCTGCAGAGTCCCGGTTTTGCCCGCCTGTGCGAGGACTTTGGCTGGCCGCACATCGAAAGCTGGCTGGCGCTGCGGGTCCCGGAGGTTGCGGATGTGATGGATAAGACGTGGCTGAGGGTTGAAAAACGCGCCATTGCGCCGTTCAGCGATCTGGCAAACCTCGACCTGCAGGGGCCGCTCTGCGCGTGGGACGTGAGCCGCTGGCGGCTGATGGAGGTGAGCGTTGGCGATACGCCGTCGGCGGCAGGAGAGCGTTATCGCATCGGCTACGTGGCGCGAGGAGAGGCGTAAAAAAAGCCGATAAGGTGAGTTATCGGCTTTCGGGAGGCTAACGTCCCGGGCGGGGCGGCAAGGGGCGGAACTCCGGATCGGGCGCAGGCGCCGTAATCCGGGCGTTCAGCTTACTTTGCCAGCACTTCCTGGGCGGTGCGTTCAACCAGGTTCAGCAGCACCTTCACGTCATCAAGGGTGACGATTGGGTTCAGCAGCGTCAGCTTCAGGCAGGTGACGCCGTTGTGCTCGGTGACGCCGACGTTGGCGCGACCGGAGTCGAGCAGCGCGTCGCCGATGCGCTGGTTGAGCAGGGCGATGGCGGCATCGTCGCTGCCCGCGGTCTGCTGCGGGCGAGAACGGAACAGCACGCTTGCCAGCTGCGGTTCCATAACCAGCTCCAGCGTCGGCTGGCTGGCAACGTATTCAGCGACATTTTTCGCCATCGTCACGCCGTGATCGATAATTGCCGCGTACTGCTTCTGCCCCAGCGCTTCCAGCGCCATCCACAGCTTCAACGCGTCGAAGCGGCGGGTGGTCTGCAGCGATTTGGACACCAGATTCGGTACGCCGTTTTCTTCATCGAACTCGGAGTTCAGGTAGGCCGCCTGATAGCGCATCAGCTCGTAGTGGCGCGCGTCTTTTAACAGGAATGCGCCGCAGCTGATGGTCTGGAAGAACTGCTTGTGGAAGTCCAGGGTGATGGAGTCCACGCACTCAATGCCGTCCAGATAATCGCGGTAGTGCTCGGAAAGCAGCAGCGCGCCGCCCCAGGCCGCATCCACGTGCAGCCAGATCTGATGCTCCGCCGCAATGCCGGCAATCACGCGCAGCGGGTCGATAGCCCCGGCGTCGGTGGTGCCCGCGGTTGCCACGATCGCCATGATCTGCTCGCCTTTGGCCTGCGCTTCGGCAATTTTCGCCTTCAGGTCTTCGACGTCCATGCGGGCAAAGCGGTCGGTTTTGACCAGCGTGACCGAACGGTAGCCGAGGCCCATCAGCGCCATGTTCTTCTGCACCGAGAAGTGGGCGTTTTCAGAACAGAACACTTTGTACTGGCGAATATCGCCCGGCAGACCGTCCTGCTGAATCGAGTGACCCTGGCGGGCGAAGAATGCATCGCGCGCCAGCATCAGGCCCATCAGGTTGCTCTGGGTGCCGCCGCTGGTAAATACGCCAGCGTCGCCTGCCCGGTAGCCCACCCGGGCGCGCAGCCACTCGATCAGCTTCATCTCAATGATGGTGGCTGACGGGCTTTGATCCCAGGAGTCCATGCTCTGGTTGGTGGCGTTAATCAGCACTTCCGCCGCCTGGCTTACCACCAGGCTTGGGCAGTGCAGATGCGCCACGCACTGCGGGTGATGCACCGACAGGCTGTCTTTCAGGAAGTACTCGATCGCACGTTCAATCGCCGCCTGGTTGCCCAGACCCTGTTCGGTGAACTCAAGGGTAATGCGCTCGCGCAGCTCGGCGACGCTTTTGCCTTGATACATCTCAGGCTGCTTGAGCCATTGCGCGACGGCCTGGCTGGTCTGAGCGATAACCTGCTGATACGCCTCAATACTCTGCGGCGAACCGGCAAGGATCGGATTCAATTGGGACATGGCGGTCACTTACTCCACTCAGACCGGTTTTACGCCGGCGGCCAGCAGGGCCTGTTCAAATTTGTCGAAGAAAATTTCCAGCTCCGCGTTGCTGATCAGCAGCGACGGCAGCAGGCGCAGGACGCAGCCGTTACGACCGCCGCGCTCAAGGATCAGGCCCGCTTCGAAGCATTTTTTCTGCAGCAGGGCAGAGAGCGCGCCGTCCGCCGGGTAGCAGCCCATATGATCCTGAGCTTCGTTCGGCTTAACGATTTCGATGCCGATCATCAGACCCAGGCCGCGAACGTGGCCGATGACCGGGTAGCGTTTCTGCATGTCGGCCAGCTTGCCTTTCAGCCACTCGCCCTGTGCCGCGACTTTACCGGCGATGTCGTTCTCTTTCAGGTGACGCAGGGTGGTCAGGCCGGTAGCCATTGCCAGCTGGTTGCCGCGGAAGGTGCCGGTGTGGTGGCCAGGCTCCCAGGCGTCAAACTGCTTCTTGATACCGAGTACGGCCAGCGGCAGACCGCCGCCGACGGCTTTTGACATCACGATGATGTCCGGCTCAATGCCCGCGTGCTCGAAGGCAAACAGCTTGCCGGTACGCGCGAAGCCGGCCTGGACTTCATCGATAATCAGCAGAATGCCGTGTTCCTGAGTCACTTTACGGATGCGCTGCAGCCACTCGACCGGCGCCGGGTTCACGCCGCCTTCGCCCTGAACGGCTTCAAGGATCACCGCCGCAGGCTTGCGTACGCCGCTTTCAACGTCGTTGATCAGGTTTTCGAAGTAGTAGGTCAGCGCCTTCACGCCGGCTTCACCACCGATACCCAGCGGGCAGCGGTACTGATGCGGGTACGGCATAAACTGCACTTCCGGCATCATGCCGTTAACCGCTTCTTTCGGCGACAGGTTACCGGTCACCGACAGCGCGCCGTGGGTCATCCCGTGGTAGCCGCCGGAGAAGCTGATCACCGAAGAACGGCCGGTGTATTTTTTCGCCAGCTTCAGCGCCGCTTCAACGGCGTCAGCACCGGACGGGCCGGTGAACTGCAGGCAGTATTCTTTACCTTCGCCCGGTAATAAAGAGAGCAGGTATTCGGAGAAGCGATCTTTTAACGGAGTTGTCAGATCGAGAGTATGTAACGGCAAGCCGCTGGTAATGACACTTTGGATGCTCTGCAGCACGTCAGGATGGTTATGACCAAGCGCCAGGGTTCCAGCACCGGCAAGGCAGTCCAGGTACTGTTTGTTATCCGCATCGGTCAGCCATACGCCTTCCGCTTTGGTAATCGCGAGCGGCAGCTTGCGCGGGTAACTTCTGACGTTCGATTCGAATTCGGCCTGACGGGCCAAAAAGGTTTCGTTGTTTGCGTCCAATAAATCTGCACTTAAAGTATCAATACGGACTTTATCCGTCATCATATCACTCCCACAACCAGGGTTACGGTTGAACTCTGGTTGAATAATTGGTTTAAGAAAATGAATCGCCATTCATAAAGCGCGCACAATATATGGCTTTTTAAATCCGCATTCAATGTTTTATTTATTGCGCTATTTTTACGTTATTTTTACATTGTTAAATTTAATGTTAATCTATTGATTTATAGCGATTATTTTAACATTCATAAAACCATAAAAAGTGTAATTATTAGTGTGGATTTATGCCTTGTTTTATTACCGCTTCGTTGATACTGCCGGCGGAAATAGTTCCGCCGGCAGTAAGGTTACTCAATGCAGTTCGATAGCGTACTGCGATAAAGGTGTGATTTTTTTAACCAACTTGTTGTTAAATAAAAACTGTTCGTAGGCTTCGTAGCGCGGCTTGTCCAGCGTCGCGGGATCGCTGGCGAACAGCGGGATCGTTTTGAGCCACGCCTGCTTGTTGAGCTCGGTATTGAGCTCAGGGTGAGCGGCGGCGAAGGCCTGCCACGTCTCCTGCGGGTGAGCGCGCAGCCAGGTCACGCCTTTTTGCAGTGCGACGAGGAACTTTTTGATCTTCTCCGCGTGCGCTTCATCGCGGTTGGCGACAATCACCAGCTCGTCGTAGGCCGGCACGCCGTAATCCTCGACGTTCATGACCTGCGGATCTTTGCCTTGCAGCTTCAGCTCCAGCGCTTCGATATTGCGATAGCCGCCGATAACCGCGTCAACCTGGCCGGCAAGCAGGGCGCTGGTCAGCTGGAAGTTAACGTTAATCAGCTTGATACTTTGCGGGTCGATATGCGCCGACTGCGCCATGGTTGCCAGCGTCGCCTGCTCGATGCCGCTCACCGAGTAGCCCACCTTTTTCCCCTTCAGGTCAGCAGGGGTTTTGATGTTCTTGTCCAGCGCAATAATGGTGTTGAGCGGCGAGTTAATCAGCGTCCCGACGCGCACCAGCGGCAGCCCCTCATCGGCGAAAAAATGCACCTGCGGCTGATAGGTGATGGCGAGGTCGGCCTGGCGAGCGGCCACCAGCCGCGGCGGCAGCGCCGGGTCGGATGGCGGAATGATTTTGACGTCGAGGCCCTGTTCCTTAAAGGCGCCAATCTGTTCCGCCACCATAATCGGCGCGTGATCCGGGTTGATATACCAGTCCAGTACCAGGGTTAGCTTCTCGTTCGCCGCGGCGTGTCCGCTGATAAGCGCGCTAAGGGCCATCCCGGCATAAATACGTTTACTCATGGTATTCCTTATTATCCGTACAGGTCATTATTCCGGCGTCCAGTCGATCAGCCGGTGCAAGAAAGCGTCAACCGCCAGCCACAGCAGGACGGTCAGCAGCACTAAAATAAAGAGGGCCGCAAAGCAGATGTCGGTCTGCAGCCGGGCGTTAGCGTTGAGCATGACGTAGCCGAGCCCTTCGGCAGAGCCCACCCATTCGCCGATGATGGCGCCAATCGGCGCGACGGCGGCGGCCATCCGCAGGCCGGATCCCAGCGCCGGTAGCGCGGCCATCAGCCGCACGTGGCGCAGCTGGGCGCCAAAGGAGGCGCCCATCGTGCGGGCCAGATCGAGATAGTCGTGATTGACCCGCCGCAGGCCGTCAAAGAACGCGGAGGTGACGGGGAAGAAGATCACCAGCACCGCCATCATCACCTTGGCGCTCATCCCGAAGCCAAACCACAGCACCAGCAGAGGGGCGAGCGCAAACACCGGGATGGCCTGGCTGGTCAGCACCAGCGGCATTAGCCAGCGCTGCAGCCGCGGCGAGATAATCATGCACAGCGCCAGCACCACGCCGAGCAGCACGCCGAGCAGCAGCCCGCTGACAATTTCGCTCAGCGTCACCAGGGTATGCCAGCCGAGATACGCCCGGTTGAGCCACAGGGCGCCGGCGACCGCCGAGGGAGAAGGCAGCAGAAAGGCGGGGATCCCGCTGCGTGTCACCAGCCACCAGACCAGCAGCAGGCCGCTAAACACCACCGCGCCGCGAAAAAGTTTGCCCCTCATCCGTCGGCCCTCATTAGCTGCTGCAGCAGCTCCGCCTGGCTGGTCAGCAGCGCGGGATCGTCCGCCGCGCGCGGCGGCAGGCCGCTCAGATGGTGCGAGTCGTCGATCCCGCCCGCAGACGGAGAAAGCACCAGCAGGCGGTGGCTCAGGCGGCAGGCTTCCATTGGATCGTGGGTAATCAGCACCACGGTACGCTCGGCCAGCAGTTCAGCCGCCAGGGTTTGAATACGCGTGCGGGTGATGGTGTCGAGGGCGGAGAAGGGCTCATCCATTAACACCACGGGGCGGTCTTCATACAGCGTGCGGGCCAGCGCCGCGCGCTGACGCATGCCGCCGGAGAGCGACGCCGGGCGATCGTCGGCGCACTGCTCCAGCCCCACCTGGCGCAACAGGGTTGTCACGCGCGTGCGGTCGACGCGCTCCCCGCGCAGGCGCGCGCCGAGGGCGACGTTATCGCGCACGCTCAGCCACGGATAGAGCAGGTCCTTCTGGCCCATCCACGCCAGCCGTTTCGCGACGGGCTGCCCGTCGCTGGCGTACACCTGGCCGGAGGTGGGCGCCGCAAGGCCGGCGATGATGCGCAGCAGGCTGGTCTTTCCGGCACCGCTGGCGCCCAGCAGAGAGATCCACTGACCGGCGGGGATATCGAACGACAAATCGGCAAAAACAACCCGCGCGCCGAAGCGCAAACCCAGTTCCCGCACGTGGATCGCCGGGGGCGTCACGCCGACGCCTCCGTTACCGCGTTCAGCCCCATCTGCCAGAAGTTGGCCTCCAGCCGCGTGGCGGTGGTGAAGATGGCGCTGAGCTCAGCGAATCTCGACTCGCCGCCGCGCTGCTGCCAGAGGGTTTCAAGCAGGGCGATCGCCGCGTTGACGCCGTTGAGATAGCCTTCGTCGCCGTAGTTACGGATCCACGAGGCGTAGGGGTTATCGTCCAGGCGGGTCTGCGGACCGTGCAGCAGCCCGAGCCCGATTTCCGCGTAGCCGGCCACGCAGGGCATCAGCGCGGCCAGCAGATCCAGCGCGTCGCCGGAATGGCCGATATCCAGCACGTAGCGCGTGTAGTTAACCGTCTCCGCCGCTTCCGGCTCTGCGGCCATGGTGGCTTCATCCAGCCCCCAGTCGGCGCAGTAGCCGACGTGCAGCGGCAGCTCGTTAAGGATGGCGTTCATCGATGCCGCCGCGGCGCGCATCTCCGGCAGCGTGCGCAGCTTGCTGACCAGCAGGGCATAGCTGCGGGCAAAGTGGATCAAAAACAGATAGTCCTGCGTCAGGTAGCGGCGGAATGCGGGTTCGGGCAGGGTGGCGTCAGCCAGCTGGTGTAAAAAGGGATGCGCGACGTAGTGCTGCCAGTCGCGTCCCGCCTGCTGGCGCAGACGACCGTAGATGCCTTGGGTAAATGCGGGAAGAATCACAGGACCTCCTGAATAAGGGGAGATCCGGGCGTGCAGAAGTATGAACAGGCAATGGCGGAAAACTGGCAAAATTGCCGACCCGTCCCTTCGCTGGCATGACCCAGATCAGGTTCAAAGGGTTCGGCTTACGCCATCTCAGCCCTCACGGGACACCCCTCGGTAGGGCCATGTTATACGACATTCACTTTTTGATTACAATCCCGACGGCGGCTCATTGCTTCGGGGGCGCTGGGGCGGTTTAAGTGACAGTGTCACTAGAGATCTGACTAAAAAGCGAACGGCGTGCAGAATTAGGAAAAGTGTTATAGGTAATTAGTGTGATTTAGCACGCTTTTTTATCCAAAATTAAGGAAAAAATCGGCCGTCGGCAATTGGTACTTCCGCGGCGCGTACTATATATTTTCATAAGCTGAAAGCCATTATTCTTCAGTGACCTGGGTATTAAAACCCCTTATCGCCTGGAGAGTGCATGAAGCCGTTTTCCCCCCAGCTGCTGCTGGCGCTGATCGTGCCGCTTGCCGCGCCCGCCACGGCGGGGGAATTTTTCGATCCTGAAGATAGCATGCTGGATATGAGCCAGTATCTGCAGGACAACCCCTACGGATTTCTGCCGGTACCGCTGGTGATTACCGAACCTGCCGTGGGCTTTGGCGGGGGCCTGTTCGGCCTGTTTTTGCACGGTAAAGGCACCCGCGAAGGCGAGAACTACATTCCGCCGCCGATGACGGCGTTTGGCGGCGGCGGGACGCAGAACGGCACCTGGTTTGTCGGCGGCGGCCATCGTCATAGCTGGAATCACGACCATATTCGCTACCTGGTAATGCTCGGCTATGCCGATATTAACCTCGATATTTACTCCGGCGATGTGGTGGGATTTAGCCAAAACCGCAGCATCAGTACGCGGACCAAAGGCTACGGCGGCTTGCAAAAGCTGCTGTTCCGCGTCGGCGACTCCCCGGTTTTCGTCGGCGCGTCGCAGGTCTACGCCAAAACCGATATCTCCACCGACAGCCCGCTGGTCAATCGGGTCTGGCAGCGGGTATTGGGCCAGCAGAGCACCTCGTCGGCGCTGGGCGTGGTGGCGGAATATGACACAACCAATAACTTTTTCTACCCTAAGAAGGGGTTATCGCTGCAGGGCGAGTATCGTTTTTACCGCTCCATGCTCGGGGGTGACTATCAGTACAACCAGTTTTCACTTAACGGTAAATACTTTATTCCGCTGAGCCGGACGCTAACCCTGGCCTTTGCGGGGGACTATCAGTCCCTCACGCACCATGACCGGCATCTCACCCCGATGGCGCGTCCCTATATTGCGCTACGCGGGATCGCCAGCTATCGCTATCAGGGCGACTATGTCAGCACGGTGCAAACTCAGCTCGCCTGGGAGTTTCAGCCGCGCTGGATCCTGCAGGGGTTTGTCGGTATCGGTAGCGCCGCCGATGAAGCGCACGGATTGTGGGAACAAACGGAAACCGCGTGGGGGACGGGGTTTCGCTACCTGATAGCGCGGCAGTACGGCTTACATACGGGCATTGACGTCGCCTTCAGCGAGCACCAGCAGGCGGTCTATTTTAATGTGGGTTCCGGACTTTAAGGTCAGATGAAAAAAATGAGATGGACTAAAGCCATAATAACGCTACTGCTCACCTCCGGCAGCGCCTGGGGAGCCAGCGGCGGTGACGCGGCTTCCGGCGACGGCGACAGCTACTTTCCTATCTGGGGCGATGAGGCAAGGGCGCGCGGGTACGCGATCCCGCTGCCGTTTGGGATCAACCTGAGCTACATGAATATTCGCCAGGATATCCTGGTCGACAGCATCAGCTTTTCCGGGCTCAAGCTCGGCAATCACCTTATTCCGAGCGATATGTTTGCTATTGATGCCGGCCACACGCGGCAGAAAAGTAAGACCGAGAATCTGCGTCTCGATATGTGGGTCTTTCCCTTTTTAAATATCTACGGGATTGCCGGCCACACCCGTGGCTCGTCGGTTTCCAACGTCTCCGTGGATGCCGACCCATCAAAGTACACCGGCATCGACCGAATCATTGCCGGCTCCGTCCACCGCCTGCACGACAGCGGCCAGCTGCAGAACATCGATTTTGCGCTCGACTTTAAAGGCACCACCTGGGGCACCGGCTTTACGCTGGCCGGAGGATACGGCAACTGGTTTGGCCTGGTGGACACCAACTATACTCGCACCGATTTCGATATCCTCGACGGTAAGATCTCGGCCATCACCGTATCGCCACGGGTGGGCTATCGCTTCAGCATGCAGGGGATCGCCGGCCCCTCGAATTTGAGCATCTGGGTCGGCAGCATGTATCAGGACGTGCAGCAGGAGTTTAAGGGCAACCTGTCGGATCTGCATATGCCGCCCGAGCTGCAGCCGCTGATTGCCGCAGTGAATAAAGATGACCAGGGCAAGTTCGACGTTAAGCAGCGGCTCTCTTCGCCGTGGAACATGCTGATAGGCGCCCAGTATGAGATTACGCAGAATTTTAACCTGTTAACCGAGATTGGTTTCAACGAACGCAATAGCTTCTTTATTGCCGGAGAGTACCGTTTTTAGCCTCTCAACCTGCCGCTTGCCGCGAGCGTGCTTTATGTTCTGGAGACGATGTTAATGCGTAATGGCTGGTTGTTTTTGCTGGCGGCGGCGTTCTCCGTGTGCGCGAAAGATCCCTTACTGCCGACCATCACCCATCCTCGGGTGACGCCGGTAGTGGGCCAACTGGCGCCGCCGGAGTCTCTGCGACCCTGCTGCGCGTTTGGCTACGACCTGCAGGTCAGGGCCATTGGCGTGCCGATCCCGGTTTATCAGATAGGCAACGTGCTGACGCTCGATACCCTCGGTGAGCATCACTACAACGATAGCGCGCTGGGCGCCGTGAAAAACCTGGTGGGCCTGAGTGACGAAAAAAACGGGCTGATCTATACCCGCCGCGGCGGCTTTATTGATATCGCCCACGTTCGCGATACCGCCGACTACACCTTCTATCTCTACAGCCGGATCTACCCTAACCTCGGGCAGTCCGGGCGCATTTTCTACAGCGAGGAGCTTGGCGTCAGGCGCGTGCAGCTCAACGCGTTTATGCCGCCAGCGTCAGTTTCCGCGCGGGTCACGATCGCCGCCTGGCTGGCGGGGCATCTGGCGTATGAAATTGCCCAGTGGCATGAGATCGCCCAGTGGTACGGTTTCCAGTCGGTGCCCGGCTTTTCGGAGGAGATTTCTGCATTTTCGCCGGAAGATCTCTACTCCAATCTTCTCGGGGCGCGGCTGGCGATCGACGTCATTTTGCAGGGGCACGCCGGGTCGGTTGACGACTACAACCGGGCGATGACCGACGCGCTGAAAAAGGTGCTGGTTAAGCTGATGGTCGCGCCGAGGAGCGAGACGGAGAAGATGTTCCGCCAGCTCGACGGCGACTGGTGGAACAGCCATCGCCGGGTGCCGGATAAGTTTCTGGTGTTAAAGCGTAACTACGATCTGCGCGCCAATCGCCTGCCCACGCCGGTGCCTTTCGAGCGCGCCGAGCCCTATCTGCTGACGATGCCGGAGAAGGTGGCCGGGTTTGCGCTTGCCGACCTCGGACAGCTGCAGATCCACCCCGGGCATGATATGCAGTCGCTGCCGGTTCCGCAGAGCTTCTATACGCCGGAGCAGTTTCAGAGGCTGGCGGAAAGCGCCGCGCAGGCGGATAAAACCCAGCTTGAGCGCATAGAAAAATAGGCGCCCGGCGAGAGAAAATACCTGCGGGAAGAGGGCCGTGACCCGCATAGCGCGGATGAAAAAGAAACTACCAACTCTGCTAGTTTATTCTATCCATTTGAAATGGATTGAATAATAGTTGTCTGTGCCGGTCAGCTGCGCTGAATAGCGTTTTTTGCTGGTGCAGACACCGTTTGTTATTAAAAAGGTGGCTATAATTGGCGATTCTTCGTCATCCCGTTGAACTCTCTGATTAATTTGCTTTATTTTCGCCAGCAGGCGATGAATGCTCATGTGACTGGATTTCAGATTGACGATGTATGGCGGGTGGAGGGCGGCATGCTATTAAAAGAATTAATTATTTTCGACCTGTTAGCCACCCCTATTTGGGTGGTTCATCCTTTTAAAGAACGCATACTTTACGGCAATCCGGCCTCCAGAGCCCTCAGCGGCGATATGTCGCTGGACCAGATGCGCAAAGGGACATTCTCAACCTGTCCGGAAGTCAGCCTGCAGAATTATCTCTATTACTTCAAAAATATTGCCGAGATTTTTGAAGTCTGGACAATTAATTCCCTCGACGGCCAGACCTCGATTTATTGTAAAACCACGCTGATTAAATCAGAAGAGTATGACTCCCTGATTCTATTCGAGGCGGTCAAGCTGCTTGAGCAAAATGAATCAATCAATACCACCTCCCGGCATTATCAGCGGCGCAGCAACGGTTTTTTCTCGCGTTTTTTTATGACCAACTCTGCCCCCATGCTATTAATCGATCCTCACCGCGACGGCAGAATTATTGACGCGAATATTGCCGCGCTGCGCTTTTATAATTACACCGCCGATGAGATGCGGGCGAAGCACACCTGGCAAATTAATACTCTCGGCCGGGACGTTCTTCCTATCATGCGCAACGTCGCAAGCCTGCCCGGCGGCCATAAGCCGCTCAACTTCACCCATATTCTTGCTGACGGCTCCATTCGCCACGTTCAAACCTACGCCGGTCCGGTAGTGCTCTACAATATTCGCCTGATGCTCTGCATCGTGCACGACGTGACCGAAGAGGTGCATTTAAGAAGAGAGCTCGAGTTTTCCGCCTCGCACGATCCGCTCACCGGCCTGCTTAACCGGCGCGAATTTTATCGCATCGTGGATTCCGCCGCGTTTAAGCCCACCGGCTTTTGCCTGCTGCTGGTTGATGTCGATAACTTTAAGGCCATTAACGATAGCTACGGTCATCAGAAAGGCGATGAGGTTTTACTGACAATTTCGCGGATCCTTGAATCGACGGTGACGCATCAGGACAAAATATATCGCTGGGGCGGCGAGGAGTTTCTGCTATTTCTACCGGAGCGGTCCATTGAGATGGCGCTGCAGATGGCGGAGAGCATTCGCCTCGCGGTCAGCGGCTATCAGCTGGCGGATCACCCCGGCCCGGTGACCGTCAGCATTGGCGTCGCCGACCATCAGGATGACGAAGAGATCGACCAGCTGTTCAATCGCGTCGATAAGGCGCTGTATGCGGCGAAGAAAGAGGGACGAAACCAGGTGCGGCTGTATCTGGTTGAAAAATATTGAGGCGTGGCGCAATACCGCCCGGCGGTGCCGGAGTACCGCTATACTGGATAGCAAACGGGCCCGTTGGGTCAGGCTAATCGCTAATCGGCGGACGAGGTGACCACTAAGCTATGAGCGTTTCCTTATTCCGCACCTTCTCCAGGCTGGCTGCCGCTCTGCTGCTGGTCTCGACGCCTGCCTTCGCCGTCGATGGCGGCCATTTAAAGCAGCGGGCGAACGCGGTATTGATGCTGATGAGCTATACCGTCGTTCCCGACGTTACCGCCAGCGATCTTAATATCGGCTCCGGCACTAACGAGAAGAACAAGCTGTCGATTACCCAGTTCGGCGGCGGCGCGACGATGAGCGAAAGCGTCCCGATTTACCTTGAGGGCACGATGGGCTACAGCCGCTACGATCCGCAGTTTGTGCTCAGCGACGGCAGCGAAAGCCGCAAAATACCGACCCGCTGGAACAGCCTCACCGCCACCGGCGGCGTCGGCTGGGATTTCCGGCTCTATAAAGACCGGTGGGGCGGCAGCCTGGTGCTGCGGCCCATCGTTAACGTGATGCTCGGCACGATGGCCAGCGACGTACGTATCGGCAGCTGGGCGATTGAGCGGCGCAGGGACGCCGATTTTCAATTCCTCGACGGCGGCAGGCTCAACGCCTACGGACTGGGCGGGTCGCTGATGCTGGACTACGAGCTGTTTTCTCCCGCCCAGGATATTGATATCGAACTTCGCTACTCGGCCATGAGCCTGCAGACTTTCGGCAATACGCCCGAGGCGGTCAGCGGTCAGGCGAGCGCCGAAAACCTCGGGCTCTACGTTCGTCGCCGGGCACCCATCGCCGACTGGACGCTGCTGAAAAGCCCGGTGCGCTACGTTCTCGAAGGGGCCCATACCGAGTATCTGGGCGATCAGCGCGGGCAGCTGGGCTTCAACGGCCTCAGCTCGCTGGGGATCGGCCTGGAGCTGGATAGCAGCAAGTATGACTTTTTTATCAGCCGCACCCGCCTCGTAGCGCGCTATATGTTTGGTGAAAATACCCAGGGCTACGGCGTTGGCCTGGCGATGAGCTTTTAGCGCGCGCAACTTCGCTGCCCAAAATTCAGCGCATGAATATATTTAGCCGCTTTTTTAAAATTGTTAGCAATATTTCTCCGGCTCATTCGTCTACCTCATCAGCAGTTCCTATTCACGACAATCATGAGGTAGCAACAGGATGAGAAATTTCGATAGGCATGACAACCGCCGTCACTACGGCTTTGGCCACCCCCGGATGGGCAAAGCGCTGATCGTTGGCGTGGCGATCGTCGCGCTACTCGGGCTGGTGGTGATGTCGCTGTGGAACGCGCTGCTGCCGGCGATTATTGGCGTTAAAAGCATCGGCTTCTGGCAGGCCTTAGGTCTGCTGGCGCTGTCGCGGATCCTCTTCGGCGGCCTTGGCTTCCGCCCGGGAATGTTCGGCATGGGACGCGAGCGTCGGCGCATGCATGAACGCTGGATGCAGATGAATCCCGAGCAGCGCGAAGAGTTTATGCAGCGCTTTGGTCACCGCGACCGCCGCGGGCACTGCGGCTGGCGCGATCGCCGCAATGAGCCCGCGCAGCCGGCAGACGATGCGTCTAAAACGACGCCGAGCGAGTGAGCGAAATGAAAGGTGCAGCGGCGGGGGAGTCACTGCTTGTTTCGGCGCTCAACGCCTGCCGATCTCGGCTGAAGGCCTTTATTCGCGGCCGCACGTCGGTACGCGACGAAGCTGATGATATTCTGCAGGAAGTGACCTGGCAGCTGATGACGGTCGAGCAGCCGGTGGAGAACGTTGCCGCCTGGCTGTTCCGCGCCGCGCGCAACGAAATGACCGACCGGGCGCGCAAAAAGCGCGAGCTGCCGCTGGCGGACTACTTTTCCGGGGATGAGGAGGGCGAGTTCCCGGAAGATGAGCTGGCGGAGACCCTGTTTGGGGTGCCTCAAACGCCGGAGGACGAGTACCTGAAGGAGCTGCTGTGGGAGGAGCTGAACCAGGCGCTAGCCGAACTGCCCGCCGCCCAGCGGGAGGTCTTCGAAAAGACCGAGCTGCTGGGCTACAGCTACAAAGAGCTGGCCGCAGAGTGCGGGGCCAGCGAGCAGGCCCTGCTATCGCGCAAGCATAAAGCTGTGCTCTACCTGCGTACGCGCCTGCGCGTCCTCTATGATGAGCTGATGAGCGGGTAAATCCTGGCCCGATCGCCGAGCGCGGCGATCGGGCCGCACGCATTATCCTTAACAGGGGATATTTGACGTTTTATCCCCACAAGAGGATATTAACGTCTTTATCCTCTTGTGGGGATATCCCGGCCAAAAGTTGACATTATCCTCACCAGGGTATAAATAGGGTCTTATCCCCACAAGAGGATAGATAAGACTATGATAACGCCTCCGACGATCTACAGCCCGGCCCAGCTGGCAAACCATATCAAGCTGGTGCGGCAAAAAAACCGATGGACACAAAGCGACCTGGCCCGCCGGATAGGCATTAAGCAGGCGACGATCTCGAACTTCGAAAACCATCCGGACAAAACCACTCTCACCACGCTGTTTAAGATTTTACAATCTCTTGAAATGACGATGGTGGTGTGCGAAAAGGGCGCCACGTCGGGTCCTGAGCAACAGGATAGTCAACGGGATCTGGAGTGGTAATGGCAATGCTCGTGACGTGGATGAACAATGAACGTGTCGGGGAGCTGGTCAAGCTGGCCAACGGCGCGCATCAGTTCCGCTATGAACCGCGCTGGCCAAAACCCGCGCGCCCGCCCGCTCTCCCTGTCGCTGCCGCTGCAGTTCGGCAACATCACTTCGGATGCGGTGTTTAACTACTTCGACAACCTGCTGCCCGACAGCCCGCTGGTGCGTGACCGTATTGTTAAGCGCTATCAGGCCCGCTCAAAGCAGCCCTTCGACCTGCTGGCCGAGGTGGGGCGCGACAGCGTCGGGGCGGTCACTCTTCTGCCCGAAGGCGCCGCTCCGGCGACCGGCGCGCTGACCTGGGAAGCGCTCGACGACGCCCGGCTTGACGCGCTGCTGACGGCCTACCGCGCGGATATACCGCTGGGTATGATTAACGGCCAGGAGGAGTTCAGAATATCGGTCGCCGGCGCCCAGGAGAAAACGGCGCTGCTGAAGATGGACGACCGCTGGTGCATACCGACGGCGACAACGCCAACGACGCATATTATTAAGCTGCCGATCGGCGAGATCAGGCAGCCGGACGCGGTGCTGGATCTCAGCGAGAGCGTCGATAACGAATATCTCTGTCTGGCCCTCGCGCGGGCGCTGGGCTTTGCCGTGCCGGACGCGGAAATTATTACCACCCGCAGCATCCGGGCGCTGGCGGTGGCGCGTTTTGACCGCCGCTGGGCGCAGGAGAACACGCGGCTGCTGCGCTTGCCGCAGGAGGATCTGTGCCAGGCGTTCGGCATTCCTTCCTCGATGAAGTACGAGTCCGACGGCGGGCCGGGGATCGCCAGCATCATGGCGTTTCTGCTCGGCTCCAGCGAGGCGCTGAAGGATCGCGCCGATTTTATGAAGTTCATCGTTTTTCAATGGCTGATCGGCGCCACCGACGGGCATGCGAAGAATTTTTCCATTTTCCTGCAGCCCGGCGGCAGCTACCGCCTGACGCCGTTCTACGACATTATCTCGGCGTTTCCGCTGCTCGGCGGCGCGGGTTTGCATATCAGCGACCTTAAGCTGTCGATGAGCCTGAAAGCGTCGAAAGGGCGGAAAACGGAGATTCAGACCATCTACCCGCGTCATTTCCTCGCCACGGCAAAAGAGGTGGGATTTGCGCAGCAGCAGATGCTGGAGATCCTGCGCTATTTTGCCGATAACCTGCCGCGGGCGGTCGAGACGGTCAGCGCGTCGCTGCCGGAGGATTTTTCCCCGACGGTTTACCAGGCCATTATCTCGCACACCCTCAGAAACCATGCCCGCCTGCAGAGCGGGCTAGCGGGCTAGCGGGTTAGCTCACGCTAACCCAACGCCTGCCAACCATCACCGTCAGCGCGACGATGGTGACGATTGCCGCCAGGTGCAGCGCAAAATCGAGCAGGTGCAGATGCACCGGATGGCAAAACGCCAGCAGGCTCACCGCCAGGCTGGCAACGCCGAGCCCGGCCATCGCCAGGCTCCGCGCCGGATAGAGCGCCCGCGTGCGCCGCAGGCTGGCGATCATCAGCACCATCATCGGCGTACTGACGACCAGCAGAAAGGTAAAGCAGCTGACGCTGTCGTCATCGTGCAGCGGCGGCGCGTCGCCGGGAATGCTGCTGATGCTCAGACCGAGCCACATCAGGCCGATGGGCAACAGAGCCTTCCAGCTGATGCTCCGGCGCCCGGCAATGCTCATGGTAAAGGCGCGGCGAATGGTTAACGTTCCGAGCAGAAATGCCAGCACCAGCTGCACCACCGCCAGCCGCGCGCCGGGCTGCGACCAGTCGGTGAGGCCGCGCGGTACCAGCAGGCTGGCGGCCCAGGCGCACGGCAGGGCCAGCGCCAGCCAGCCGGCGACGCGCCAGCCGGTCGGCCACGGACGTTTGACCGGGCGCATTTCGCGGCCGAGTTTTTCAATAAGCAGATTATGATCGGTCATGGTGGGCTCCAAATCGGCGCAGGTTTTTCAACGCCCGATGCAGCAGCGATTTCACCGCCGCCACGCTGAGATTGTTATGGGTAGCCGCTTCCGCCAGGCTCATTTCGCGCAGATGAACGTGCTCGACAATTTCGCGCTGGCGCAGGGGAAGCTGACGCAGGTAGCCCGCCAGCTCCTCCCGGCTCTCCTGGCGCGGCGGGTCGGCGGCGGCCGCCTCGGGCAGCGACTCGTCAGAAATTTCCCAGTGCTGATAGCGCCCGCGCCGTCGCAGGGCGTCCACGGTGCGGGCCGAGATAATCGCCAGCAGCCAGGGCAGAAAGGGAAAGGCCGGATCGTAGGTGTGACGTACCCGATGCAGGCTGAGCAGCACATCCTGGATAACGTCTTCCACCAGCGCCTCATCGGCGATCCGTTTGCGCACCTGCGAGCGGATTGTCGGCACCAGCGCCTTGAGCAGCCGGGTGTAGGCGAGCCTGTCGCCCGCCTGCGCCTGCTCCATTAGCGCGGGCCAGCTTTCGCGCGCGCTATCGTTTGTTTGCATAGTCCGCCTTGTTATTACGCTTTTTTGCCGGCGGCCTGGGTCAGGGCATTGACCACAATCCCCGGCGTCAGCACCTGCGGCAGGACCTTCGGCGGCCCGCCGTCGGCCGGATAAACCACGTACAGCGGCAGTCCGCCCTGGCCGAACTGGTTGAGCGCATCGTCGACGTCCGGATTAAATTTCGTCGAGTCCGCGACCATATAAAGGGTATCGGTTTTTACCAGCGCCTCTTTCACCGCCTGGGTGGAGAGCGACGTTTTTTCATTCACCTGGCAGGTAATACACCAGGAGGCGGTAAAGTTCACAAAGATAGCCTTGCCGTGACCGCGCTGGGCGGCGACGGTTTGCGGCGTCCAGCGCTGGGACGACACCTCCGCCGTCTGCCCGAGCTCCGGCGAGGAGGCCGCGGGCTTAACCAGCCCCGGCAGCGGCGCAAGAACCGCCACAACCAGCGCGGCGGTTAGCGCAAACAGGGCCCGATGCCCCTTGCCCTGGAATGCGCGACGCTGCGCGATGCCGTACAGCCAGGCGGCGAAGCTGAGCACCACCGAGGCGGCAAGCAGGGCGGCCAGCGCCGCGCTTCCGGCCTGCTGCGCCAGAACCCACACCAGCCAGGCCCAGGCGCCAAACATCGGAAAGGCGAGCGCGCGTTTCAGGATATCCATCCACGGGCCGGGGCGCGGCAATATTCTGGCCAGCGGCGGAAAGAGCGACACCAGGGTAAAGGGCGCGGCGAAGCCGAACGCCAGCGCGAGGAAGATGGTTAACGACACCGCCGGCGGCTGGACCAGCGCGTAGCCAATCGCGCTGGCCATAAAGGGCGCAGCGCAGGGCGTGGCGACGACGATCGCCAGCGCGCCGGTGAGCGCCGAGCGGATAAACGCGCCGCGGCCGATATCCAGCCCGCCGACGCGCTGCGCCGTCAGCCCGACCTCAAAGACGCCAAGCAGGTTAAGCGCCGCGCCGAGGATCGTCAGGGAGAGCAGCGCGATCACCAGCGGCGACTGCAGCTGGAAGCCCCAGCCGACCGCGGTGCCGCCGGCGCGCACCGCCAGCAGAATGCCCGCCAGCGCCATCATGGTAATCACGACGCCGAGCAAGAACGCCAGACCTTCGCGGCGGGCGCTGGCGGCGTTATCGGCGTGACGCAGCAGCCCCAGCGCCTTCAGGGAGACCACCGGAAAAACGCAGGGCATAAAGTTGAGAATGATGCCGCCAATAAAGGCGGCCAGCATCGCGGTTAACATCGCTGGCCTCTTTACTTAATGAGTTTGCGGGTGAGAGGCGTCGTACTGCTTCACGGCAGCGAGCGTCTTCTCGATATGTGCATCCGGGTTTCTATCAGTGTAACTCAGCAGGATGTTGCCATCCGGCGCAATGACGTACGAGGTGCGATCGGAGAGCGTTTTGCCTTTCATCTCCATCAGCGTCTGGTACTGGGCGGCGACCTTAGCGCCCGGGTCCGCCGCGACGGCGAACTTATCCCGGCACTCCAGCTTAGAGAAGTCGCTGACCTGGTCGGTATTGCCCGCGGTCACGCCAACCACGGTGGCCCCCATTTTAGTGAAGCTGTCGGTGGCTTCCGCAAAGTCATGAGCTTCAATGGTGCAGCCGGCGCTAAAGGCCGCCGGGAAGAAATAGAGCACCACCGGCCCTTTTTGCAGCGCCTGCTGCAGGGAGAAGGTCATCGGCTTGCCGGCGAGCGCGCCCTGCAGCTTAAAATCCGGGGCTTTCGCGCCCACGGGCAACGCCGCGCTGGTGCTGAACGCGGTGGCGGAGAGGCCGAGGGCGGCGGTTACGGTCAGGGTACGGATGAGGTTTTTGATGCGTGTCATTATCTGCTCCTGCGATTTGGGGGAGTGCCGGTTTGGCCAAACTCATTCATCTCAGCTATTCAATTCGCCGCAGCGGGGGAAAAAGTTGCGCGCAGGTGAAAAAAAAGTGCGCCCGGCTCATCGTGCGATGCACGGGGCCGAGGAAGTGGAGAGGAAGCGCCTGCGAAACGGGTTCCGCAGGCGGCAGAGATTAATTTCCCCAGCGGCTCTGCAGATAGTTGACGGCCTGGCGGGTCTGGGGCTGGTTGAGATTGTTCTCGCGGAACAGAATGGTGCCCTGGATTTCGGGGATCGCATCGTTGAGGTCGAGCTGCTTTTTCAGCTCCGGCACGCCGCCGTTAACCATCCAGTCGGGTTCATTTTTTGACGGCTCGCCGACTTTGTACAGCGCCACGCCGATATAGAGCCGCGTGTGGGTTGGCTTGACGACCTCCGCCCACCATTTCGCGAGTACGTCATAGCGGGCAGCGTCGCGCGCAAACGGCCAGTAGAGCTGAGGCGCGATATAGTCGAGTAGCCCCTGCTGTACCCAGCGGCGGGTATCGGCGTAGGACTCATCGTAAGCCGCCGCGCCGCGGGTGTCTGAGCCGGCGGGATCGTGGGAGAGATTGCGCCACACGCCGGCCGGGCTGACGCCAAACTCCACGCTGGGGTTAATCTGCTTGATGGTGCGCGACACCTGCTCAATCAGCTGCTGGGTATTGTGCCGGCGCCAGTCCGCCTTACTGGCAAACCCCTGACCATACTGCTGGAACGTTTGATTATCGTTAAGGGCCGAACCCGCCGTTTCGGTATAGAAATAGTCGTCAAACTGCACCCCGTCGACCGGGTAGTGCTCGACGACTTCGGCGACGATACGGGTTATCCAGTCGCGAGCCTCCGGAATACCCGGGTCGAGAACAAAGCGGTCGCTGGCGGTACGGATCCAGTCGCGGTGCAGGACAAAGACGCTGGCCGGGCTTTGCGACTGCGTGCGGTTGAGCTCGGCGACGGTTTTCGGGCGGGTGTTCACCGACACGCGGTAGGGGTTAAACCAGGCGTGAACCCGCATCCCGCGCTTGTGCGCCTCATCGAGCATAAACTGCAGCGGATCGTAGCCCGGGTCTTCGCCAATGGCGCCGGTCAGCATATCTGACCAGGGTAAAATCTTTGACGGCCACAGCGCGGTGCCGTCGGGTTTGACCTGGAAGAAGACGGTGTTAATCCCGAGGCGCTGCAGATTATCGAGCTTGGCAATCAGCGCCACCTTCTGCTGGCTAATCCGGCTCTCCGGGCTGCTGGCAATGATCGACCCCACCGGCGGCCAGTCGAGGCGCGAGACCGTCGTCAGCCAGACGCCGCGTACCGGCTCGTGCGTTTTTGGCAGCGCCGTCTGTTTAACCGCCGGCGGCAGCGGCGTAACCAGCGAACGGGGCGGCTGGCTGCTGCAGCTGGCGAGGATAAAGGCGGTCGCCACCGCCGCGGCGGATGCGGCCAGGGTAGCGATAAAAAAGCGACGGGAGCGGATAATCATAGACGTGGGCTTATTCTGTTGGTCGCGTAAAAGAAGCATTTTCGTATTATGCGTTGTTAAGTCAATCCTTTATGTGGGGAATTATCCGGGCCCGCCGTCGGCGTCGGCCTTTAGCTTTTTAGGTCTGCGTTAAATCGGCTGCGGTTTGGGCACGCGTAATCTATTTTTTGCATTACGTAGGGCAACCGCGGGGCGAAACGATCGCTCTTGCTAGCTTGTTCACAATATTGCAACAAAATTTTTCACGCCCATGATCGTTTTCGCACTTTTGCACCAGCCCGGTGCGCAACGCCTGCCAGGAACAACTATGTTTAGCACGCGGGTCGGAACGGATGCCGCAGTCCTCAATTCGCCACGTGATGGCAACCTATCTCCTGACTTGTCCTGAAATGCACGTTGGTCGGTGGCGGTGACCGCGGCTGTTACGCGTTGCTCTCATCTATTAGTAAGCGATCTGTCATGTCATTTCTTCCTGGCGGGGTTTTTGCTTCTTCCACCTTTAGCCGCTGCGGCTGGATAACGGCCTTCGGCAAACAAAACGGTAAGTGATATTTTCCGCGTCATTTAATGGCGCCAGGTTATAAATCGCTGAGGAATATCTGAATGTCTCTGAAACTTAAAAAGTTGACTCTTCATTTTGCGATTGCAGGTTGTATGAGCGTGGCATTTTGCGCACAGGCGGATGTGAAGATTGGCGTTGCCGGGCCGTTCACCGGACCCAATGCTTCCTATGGCGCCCAGTACTGGAAAGGGGCGTCGCAGGCGGTAGCAGACATTAACGCGGCGGGAGGAATTAAGGGCGAAAAAATTGTGCTGGTGCAGGGGGATGATGCCTGTGAACCGAAGCAGGCCGTAGCGGTAGCCAACCGTCTGGTTGATGAGTCGGGGGTTTCTGCGGTTGTCGGACACTTCTGCTCATCATCGACGATGCCGGCATCCGAAGTGTACGACGAGGCGGGGATCCTGACGATTACGCCGGGGTCAACAAACCCGCTGATCACCGAGCGCGGGATGAAGGATATGTTCCGCATGTGCGGCCGTGACGATCAGCAGGGGGCGATTGCGGCGAACTATATGCTTGACGTGCTGAAGGCGAAGAAAATAGCCGTCATTCATGACAAGGATACCTACGGTCAGGGGCTGGCCGACGCCACCCGCGCGGCGCTGGCAAAACGCGGCACCAAAGAGGTGCTGTACGAAGGGCTGTCGCGGGGTGAGAAGGACTTCAACGCCCTGGTCACCAAAATTGGCGCGCTGAAGCCTGACGTGGTCTATTTCGGCGGCTGTCATCCGGAAGCCGGCCCGCTGGTGCGGCAGATGCGGGAGCAGGGGCTGCAGGCGAAATTCTTCTCCGGCGACTGTGTCGTAACTGAGGAGCTGGTGACCACCGCCGGCGGCCCGCAGTTTACCAACGGCGTGCTGATGACGTTTGGTAAGGATCCGCGCACCATTCCTGAGGGCAAAACGGTGATTGAGAAGTTCCGCGCCAGCGGCTTCGAACCGGAAGGCTATACCCTTTACGCCTATGCCTCGATCCAGGCTATCGCTGCGGCCTATAACGCGGTGGGCGCCGACAACACTAAGGCCAGCGAGTGGCTGAAAAGTCATAGCGTCGATACGGTGATGGGCAAAAAGGCCTGGGACGGTAAAGGCGATCTGAAGGTGTCGGATTATGTGGTCTACGCATGGGATGACAAGGGCAAGTATCATCAGCTTTAGCCGTTTGCTGAACTCTTTGTCCCTGTAAAAAGGGCGTCGTACTACTGAAGGCAGCGCACGGCGGGAGCCTGCCGTGCGCTGCCTGCTTACTGGCAGGATGGTTTCTATGGAAGCGTTTTTTCTGCAACAACTGATTAATGGGCTGACGCTGGGAGCCGTTTACGGATTAATTGCCATCGGCTACACCATGGTTTACGGCATTATCGGAATGATTAACTTCGCGCACGGCGAAGTTTATATGGTTTCCGCCTACCTTTGCGCCATCGGCCTGGCGCTGCTCTCGTGGTTCGGCATTCACTCCTTTCCGCTGCTGATCTTCGGCACCCTGGTGTTCACCATCGTGGTGACCGGCGTCTACGGCTGGACGATCGAGCGTATCGCCTATCGGCCGCTGCGCAACTCCACCCGCCTGGCGCCGCTCATCTCGGCAATCGGCATGTCGCTTATCCTGCAGAACTATGTACAAATCAGCCAGGGGCCGAACCAGCAGGGGATCCCGACCCTGCTGACGGGGGTGCTGCGCTTCGAGGTTGGCGACGGCGTGGTGCAAATTACGTGGACCAAAATATTTATTCTCGTTGCCGCGCTGGCGGGGATGCTTATCCTCTCGTGGGTCATTAACCATACCCGGCTGGGGCGCGTCTGCCGCGCGACGCAGCAGGATCGGCGCATGGCCGCGATCCTCGGCATTAATACCGACCGGGTTATCTCGCTGGTCTTTATGATCGGCGCCGCGATGGCCGGGCTGGCCGGCGTGCTGGTGACGATGAATTACGGCACCTTCGATTTTTATATCGGCTTCATCATCGGCATTAAGGCCTTTACCGCCGCGGTGCTGGGCGGGATTGGCTCCCTGCCGGGCGCGATGCTCGGCGGCCTGCTGCTGGGGGTGGCTGAGGCCCAGTTTGCCGGGATGGTGAACTCTGATTACAAAGACGTGTTTTCCTTCGCTCTGCTGGTGGCAATTTTGATTTTTCGCCCTCAGGGGCTGCTGGGTCGTCCGATGGTCGCAAAGGTTTAAGGGGTAAAACATGGGTGAAGTATCGCGCAGGCAAGGGCTGGATATTAAAAAAGGCCTGATTGATAGCGTGCTGGCGGGGCTGTGTGCGCTGATAGTGTTTGGACCGATTGTCGGCATTGTGCTGAAAGGCTACAGTTTTGAACTCTCCACCCGGCGGGTGGCGGTCATCGTCGCGGTGGTGATGGTGGGGAGGCTGCTGCTGAGCCTGCTGCTGCAAAGCCGCGGCGGACGCAAATTTATCGCCCGTTTTGAAGGGGCCGATGACGGCGTGTACGTTCGTTCGGTCGGCTATCGCTCGCGGCTGCGCTGGATTATGCCGCTGATGCTGCTGGCGGCGCTCATCTTTCCGGCTATCGCCACCAAGTATCTGCTGACGGTGGCCATTCTCGGGCTGATTTACGTGCTGCTTGGGCTCGGGCTGAATATCGTGGTGGGGCTCGCCGGGCTGCTTGATTTGGGCTACGTGGCGTTCTATGCGATTGGCGCCTATGGCCTGGCGCTGGGCTACCAGTATCTGGGGCTCGGGTTCTGGGCGATGCTGCCGCTGGGGGCCATCATGGCGGCGCTGGCGGGGGCGCTGCTTGGCTTTCCGGTACTGCGCATGCACGGGGACTATCTGGCGATCGTCACCCTCGGGTTCGGCGAAATTATTCGCCTGGTGCTGAACAACTGGGTCAGCTTTACCGGCGGGCCGAACGGCATTTCCGTGCCGGCGCCGACGTTGTTCGGGTTGGAGTTCGGGCGCAGGGCGAAGGACGGCGGGGTGCCAATCCACGAGTTTCTGCACGTTAGCTACAACCCCAACCTCAAGTTTATCTTTATCTATGGCGTGCTGTGCCTGGTGGTGGTGCTGGTGCTGTTTATCAAACATCGCCTAACGCGGATGCCTATCGGCCGCGCGTGGGAAGCGCTGCGCGAGGACGAAATTGCCTGCCGCGCGATGGGGCTCAACCACGTGCTGGTGAAGCTTTCGGCCTTTATGCTCGGCGCGTCGACCGCCGGTATTGCCGGGGTCTTTTTCGCCACCTACCAGGGCTTTGTTAACCCGACGTCGTTCACCTTTTTTGAGTCCGCGCTGATTCTGGCCATCGTCGTTCTGGGCGGCATGGGTTCAACGCTGGGGGTGGTGCTGGCGGCCTTTGTGCTGACCGTTGCGCCCGAGCTGCTGCGCGGCTTCGATGAGTATCGGGTCCTGCTGTTTGGCGTGCTGATGGTACTGATGATGATCTGGCGGCCGCGCGGGCTGGTGCGAACCAGCCGCACGGGGGTTTCCGTGCGCAAGGGAGTGGCACCATGAGCGACAGTATTCTGCGGGTAGAGCATCTGATGATGCATTTTGGCGGTATCAAGGCGCTTAACGACGTCAACCTTGACGTGGAAAGGGGATCGATAACCGCGCTGATCGGCCCGAACGGCGCGGGGAAAACCACGGTATTCAACTGCCTGACCGGGTTTTATCGCCCCACCGGCGGGGCGATTGTGCTCAACGCCCACGCCGCGATGACCGACGTTATTCAGGTCCTCGGGCAAAAGATACGTCCCGATGATTTTCTGCACCCGGCGCGTCTGGGGTCGAGGATCTACTACAAAATGTTCGGCGGCACGCATCTGGTGAACCGGGCCGGACTGGCGCGGACCTTCCAGAATATCCGCCTGTTTCGCGAGATGTCGGTTATTGAAAACCTGCTGGTGGCCCAGCATATGCAGGTAAACCGCAACCTGGTGGCCGGCATCCTCAACACCCGCGGCTATCGTAAGGCCGAAAATCAGGCCCTCGACCGCGCCTTCTACTGGCTGGAGGTGGTGGATCTGGTGGACTGTGCCAACCGGCTGGCCGGCACGCTCTCCTACGGCCAGCAGCGGCGGCTGGAGATCGCCCGCGCCATGTGCACCGGCCCGGAGATGATCTGCCTCGACGAGCCCGCCGCGGGGCTGAACCCTGCGGAGACGCACGCCCTTAGCCGAATTATCCGCTTCCTGCGCCAGCATCACGGCATCACCGTGTTGCTGATCGAGCATGATATGGGGATGGTGATGAAGATCTCCGATCATATTATCGTTCTCGACCGCGGGGACGTGATTGCCCGCGGTGCCCCGCAGGAGATCCAGTCGAATATCAGCGTTATCGCCGCTTATCTGGGCGCGGATGAAGAGGAGATTGCGGTATGAGTCAGCCGATGCTTGAGTTTCGCCAGGTGGACGTCTTTTACGGTCAGATTCAGGCGCTGAACCAGGTCTCACTGACGGTCAATGAGGGAGAGACGGTGGCGCTGATCGGCGCCAACGGCGCCGGTAAATCCACGCTGCTGATGTCCATTTTTGGTCAGCCGCGCATTGCCGAGGGGCAGATCCTCTATCGCGGGGAGGATATCAGCCGCAAATCCACCCATTTTATCGCCGGCAACGGCATCGCGCAGGCGCCGGAGGGGCGGCGGATTTTTGCGGATATGACGGTAGAAGAGAACCTGCTGATGGGGACCATCCCGATTGGCAGCCGCTATCAGGAAGAGGATAAGCGCCGCATGTATCAGCTGTTTCCCCGCCTTGAAGAGCGGCGGACGCAGCGGGCGATGACGCTTTCCGGCGGCGAGCAGCAGATGCTGGCGATTGCCCGGGCGCTGATGAGCCGGCCGAAGCTGCTGCTGCTCGACGAGCCGAGCCTCGGCCTCGCGCCGCTGGTGGTGAAGCAAATCTTTCAGATCCTGCGCGAGCTGACGGCGCAGGGGATGACGCTCTTTCTGGTGGAGCAAAACGCCCACCACGCGCTGAAGCTCTCTGACCGGGCGTACGTGATGGTCAACGGCCAGATCCGGCTCAGCGGTACCGGGAGGGAGCTGCTCGACAATCCGGAGGTCAGGAACGCCTATCTGGGGATGGTTTGATCGGTGACGCTGTCACGTATCCGCGGCGCTTATTGATTGATGGCGGCAATAATTACCCCTTTTAGCTATTCATATCAAAGAATAGCGGCCGCGCTGCGGCTATGTTGAAGATTGTGCCTGGAGAATCGATTCAGGTTGATGACTCGTTTGTTGTACAGGGGGAACTTTACAGGATGGCCACTAAACCGCTAACGCTTTCTTTCGCTGGGCAACAGCCTATTCCCCTGGAGACGGTCTCCGGGACGCTGGGCCGCGTGGGGATTGACATCCGCGCGCTCAATCAGTCGGAGCTCTGCAGCTTCGACCCGGGTTTTACCAATACCGCCGGCTGCCGGTCGGCGATCTCCTATATTGATACTGATAACAGCACGCTGCTGCACCGCGGCTACCCGGTAGATCAGCTGGCGCGGCAGTGCGAGTTCCTCGAGGTGGCGTATATCATGCTGCGGGGCGAGGCGCCGGATGAAGCCAGCTATCAGGCTTTCCGCAATACGATCACCCGCCACACGCTGGTGCATGAACAGATGTCGCGGATGTGCAGCGGCTTTCGTCGCGACTCCCATCCGATGGCCCTGATGTGCGCGATGGTCGGGGCGCTGGCGGCGTTTTACCATGACGTGCTGGACGTAGAAAACCCTGAACACCGCGCCCTGGCGGCCACGCGCCTGCTGTCAAAAATGCCGACGCTGGCGGCCATGAGCTATAAGTACGCTATCGAGCAGCCCGCGCCCTATCCGCGCAACGATCTCTCCTATGCGGGGAACTTCCTGCATATGCTGTTTGCGGTTCCGGCGGAGAAGTATGTGGTGAATCCGATTATTGAGGAGGCGATGAACCAGATTCTGGTGCTGCATGCCGATCACGGTCAGTGCGCGTCCACCACTACGGTGCGGGCCGCCGGCTCCTCCGGGGCGAACCTGTTTGCCTGCGTGGCGGCGGGCCTGGCCTCCCTGTGGGGACCGATGCACGGCGGGGCCAACGAAGCCAGCATGCGGATGCTGGAAGAGATTGAAACCGTGGATCAGGTGCCGGTGTTCCTGAGTAAGGCGAAGCGCGACCCGCAGGCCTTCCGTCGCCTCGGCTTCGGTAACTCGCGCTACCGTCACCTGGACCCGCGCGCCGCGATCCTGCGCGATACCTGTCACCGGGTGCTTGCCGAGCTGGGAATGTCGGATCGGCTGCTGCAGGTGGCGATGGCCCTTGAAGAGGTGGCGCTGACCGACCCCTATTTTGTGGAGAACGGCCTGTCGCCCAGCGTCGATTTCTATACGGCGGTGATCCTGAAGGCGATGAAGCTGCCTTCATCAATGTTTGTGGTGGTGACCGCCGTTGGCCGCACGCTGGGCTGGGTGGCCCACTGGAATGAGATGCACGAAGCGCCGCTGAATATCTATCGCCCGCGGCAGATCTACACCGGCGAAGCCCCGCGAGATTACGTCTCCCGCCGCGAGGCATAATCCCACGCCGCCTCCTGAGCGGGGCGGCGCATTACGTACTGCAATCACTCATCTGCTGCGGCCAGGCGCTCGGTCAGCCAGGGCAGAATTTCTTTTTTCCTGCTGGTCATGCCCGGGAGGGAGACCTGCTGGCTGGGGATAAGGCTGTTGGGCGTGAAGTAGAGGACGGAATGGTGATGGGTAATGTCGGTTAGCATCAGCACAACCATTTCCAGCCCCATATCGAGCCTGGCGCGCGCCATCTCCTGCTTCAGCCCGGGTAAATGCGGGCTGATACCGGTCATGTCGCGCACCTCAATCTGCGCGAGCAGCAGAGCGACGCCGTGGATCCGGTAATTTTTTGCATCGCGATGGAGCAGCTGCGCGGCGGACTGGCCCGCCAGAGAGGTTTTCTCCGCCAGCAGCCCGGCGACGAAGGCGTGGTAATCAACGCCGGCAATCTCGCGCAACATCGCCACCGCCTCGCGGTCCCGCGCCGTGGTGGTGGGACCGCTGAGGGCAACCGTATCGCTGAGAATAGCCCCCAGCAGCAGGGTGGCCTGGGCCGCGCTGAGCGGCATCGGGCTCTCGGTTGTCAGGATGGCGAGAATAACCGTCGATGATGAATCGGAAGCGATCCAGCACGCCGTTCCGCGCTTTTTAGGCGAAATAGCCGGACTTCGGCTCTGCACGGCGTGCGCAAATGACGCTATATTTTGGGGGCGCTAAGCGTATTTAGCATCGCCGGCTGCCGGGTCTTCGCGCGTCAGGCCGGGCAGCCGGTGCAATTCAGCCCCTCAATATTATCGCTTCCGGGAGAGAGTACATGAGCGCCGCCAACCCCCTACGTTTCGCGATTAACCTCGGCAACGCCGTTCTGGCAAAGACCCTTGCAGACGGGCAGCCGGGTGGGATTACGCCGGAGATTGCCGGGCGTATTGCGGCAGCGCTGGGCGCGACGCCGCAGTTTGTCACCTATCCGGCGGCGGGTAAGGTGGTGGACGATGCGCAAAATGATATCTGGGATATTGCCTTTCTGGCGATCGATCCTGCGCGCGAAGAGACGCTGCGCTTCACCCAGCCCTATATCACTATTCAGGGGACCGTGCTGGTCAAGGCGCAGAGCCCGTGGCGGAGCGTCGCCGAGATGGACAAAGAGGGCGTGGTGATTAACGTCGGCAAGGGCGCGGCTTACGATCTGCACCTGACGCGGCAGCTGCGCTTCGCCACGCTTAACCGTCTGGCCTCATCGCAGGCGGCCATCGATGCGTTTCTCAGCGGCGAAGGCGATATGGCCGCGGGCATCCGCCAGCCGCTCGAACGCGCCGCCGCCGGGCACCCCGGCTTTCGCGTGCTGGCCGATAGTTTCGTTCAGATAAACCAGGCGATTTGCGTTCCTCGACGCAGGGACGGGTCCTATCAACGGCTGGTTGCTCTGCTGACGCAATGGCAGCAGGACGGCTCGGTGCAGCGAATGATTGACCGCCATCTGGCCGGGCAGTAGGCCCGAATAACGCTGTGGCATCGAGAATGCCGCGCAAAGCGGCCGCCTGCAGCGTATTATGCTCGCAACCACATGAGTATAAAGAGGTTCAGGTCATGACTACCCCCGTTTTACGCCAGGCGACGCTCGCCGATGCCAGCCGCTGCTACGCGATTGAAATCACCTCTTATGAGGGCGATGAAGCCGCGACGTTAGAAAAAATCACGACCCGCATCGCGCGGTATCCGCAGGGCTTCCTGTGCATGGAGATCGCGGGTGAAATCGTCGGCTTCATCAACGCCGGCTGTGCCTGGGAGGTGGTGATGTCCGATGAGGAGTTTAAGGAGCTGGTCGGGCACGATGCCGCGGCGCCCAACGTGGTGATTATGTCGGTGGTAATGCACCCCGATTTCCAGGGTAAAGGCTACTCATCTCTGCTGATGCGCGAATTTCTGTCGCAGATGCGGTCGATGAATAAGAAGACCGTTCATCTGATGTGCAAGGACCGTCACGTCGATCTCTACGCCCACTTCGGTTTTCAGTACATCAAGCCATCGGCCTCCGATCACGGCGGCATGGCGTGGCACGAAATGATGCTTACGCTTTAATCTTCATTGTCCCCCGGCGGTTAACATTGCGGCTGATGCGCAGAGAGAAGGGCGTGCGCCGTTGAATTATAGGGTAGAATCGTCCGACGGGGCGTAACCCTGCGCCGGGTAAAAGTGGCGGGTTTACGCGTCGGGCGTTCAGTCAATCAATATCAACCCATGAGGAAAGACGTAATGACCAATGAAATACCGCTGAAGTTTTATGACATCGTGGATGAGTATGCGACTGAATCAGCTAAACCGGTCAGCGACTCCGAACGCGATCCGCTGGCCGCCTATTTCCAGGCGCTGATCACCCGCCTGATGGCTAACGAAGAGATCAGCGAAGACGTGCAGAAAGAGCTGGCCGCCGACGCCGGGATAGCGGAGTCGCGGATCGATGATATTGCGGAATTTCTCAACCAATGGGGCAACGAGTAGCCCCTCTCTGTGATGTCAGTGCGGTAGGAGCGACTGCGGGATGCGGTTCATTACGCCTTAAGGCGAGTATCAAAGCGGAAGGGGATCCTCTTTACGCTTGCCAGCAGATCGAAAACGGCAGGGTGTTGAGGATTGAATAGATAGTTATACTCCACCGGCGACAGGGCGCTCGGTACGCGTAACGCCGCTGATGCCGCGCTCGCGGCCCACTCGTCACCGTAGCGTGCCAGCCGGGCTGGCGCATCCTCGCGGGCCCAGTCCGCGGGGAGTGAGGCCGGATCGACGGTCAGCACCTGGTCGTCCGGTACGTCAATGCTCAGCAGCGTGAAATCATCCAGCAGCTGCGGCGCATTGATGTGCACCAGCGTTTCCAGCATGGTCAGCGAGGCGGCTTCCGACAAGTAGACCATCGCCGTGCCAACGCTGTTCCAGCGGCCGCCGGCCTCTTTCGCCCCAAAACCAGACCAGGCGGTCGTCAGAAAGCGGCTTTTAGTCAGGCGGTAGAGGATCACGAATAGACCCCGTGCTCCACGCGCGTGATCAGGCGCATCACCTCCAGCGCGCCGGTTTCAGAAGAGACCACCTCGGCCGGTGTTTTCCAGCCGAGCGCGCGGTTGGGTTCATTCATCCACTTCTGCGCCGCCTCTTTATCACCTTCGAACAGCTCCACCGCCCGCTCGATAACGCGAAGAATGCGCACCAGGCGCTCGCTTTGGTCGGCGGAAAAGCGCGATTTAATGCTGCGGTTAAAGGTGGTATTCGCAATGCCTGACATTTTGCGCAGTTCGGCAGGGGTGATCTCCGCCCATGCGGAAATTTGCCGGGCGACGGAACCTTCCAGCCCGTGGCTAATTTTACCCATCAGCGCAATGCCGTCCTCAGCGTCGAGGCCGATGGCGTGCCAGGGGCTAAGTTTTTTTTCTGCGTTCTCGGTCGGGGAATAGACTTTCATGGCAAACCTCCCATTTGGTACAAAAATTATACCATATGGAATGCGTTCGGCCAGCGGTGCCGACCCACATTTCGCGCGCCGGATCGTCAACAACTCTCAGGGAAGGGGGAACAGGCCACCCGCGGTGGCCTTTATCGGCCTATGCGCCAAACGCGCCGTCGATGGTGTGCATGGCGCCGGTGACGAAGGAAGCCTCGGGGCCTGCCAGCCAGGCAACCATGCCCGCCACCTCTTCAGGACGGCCGTGCCGTTTAATGGCCATAAAGCTGTGCATCAGCTCCTTCATCGGGCCACTCTCCGGGTTAGCATCGGTATCGATAGGGCCGGGCTGAACGACGTTGACCGTAATCCCGCGCGGGCCAAAATCACGCGCTAAGCCGCGCGCCAGCCCCTGCAGCGCCGATTTGCTGACGGCATAGGAAGCCATTCCTGAGATGGGCATGCGATCGCCATTCACCGAGCCGATAACAATAATGCGTCCGCCATCCGGCATTTTGCGCGCCGCCTCGACCGCAGCATGGTAGGGGGTGTGAATGTTGATACGGAACAGACGATCGACGGCATCGCTGTCCTGCTCCAGCGCATCGCCGAAGAGGATGATCCCGGCGTTGACGACCAGCAGATCCAGCGGCCCGCTGTCGCGCACCAGCGCCGTCACCGCCTCGCGATCGGCGCTGTCCGCCTGCACCGCGATGCTGCCGGTTTCTGCCGCCAGCGTAGCCGCCGCCTCCGCCGATCCGGCGTAGCTAAAGACAACCGAGGCGCCGTCTGCAGCAAAACGCCGCACGATAGCCGCGCCAATACCGCGACTCCCGCCCAAAACCAGTACCGATTTCCGTTGTGATGCAGTCATAGCTCGTTCCTCATGATATTGTAGTGAGGATTACAATATGCTTCGGCAAATCACGCTGTCAAGGAGTAATGTAGTGGGTACTACAAAACAGAGCCGCACCCCGGGACGCCCGCGTCAGTTTGATCCGCTGCAGGCCGTTGAAGTCGCGCAGCACCTTTTTCACTCTCGGGGTTATGACGCGGTCAGCGTTGCCGACCTGACAAAGGCGTTCGGCATCAATCCGCCCAGCTTCTACGCCGCGTTTGGCAGCAAGCTCGGCCTCTATAACCGCGTGTTGGATCGCTATAGCCGCACCGGGGCGATTCCCTTTGCGGAACTTCTGCGCGATGACCGTCCGGTGGTGCAGTGTCTGATGTCCGTGCTGCACGATGCGGCAAGGCGCTACGTTGCCGACCCGACGGCCGCCGGATGCATGGTGCTGGAGGGTATCCATTGCAATGACCGGCCTGCGCGCGAGGCCGCGAGCGAGCTGCATACTGCTGCAGAAGACAGTATTCGGGCCTATATCGCCCGGCGCTATCCGCAGGACGCCGAGCGGCTAACCGACTTTGTCAGTACGCTGATGGCCGGACTTTCGGCAAAAGCGCGGGCGGGAGATAGCCTGGCGCGTCTTCAGGAAACCGTAAGCCTGGCGGGCCTGGCGCTCGAGCAGCTGCTGCCTCGCTGAGGCCAGACCCTGTACGAAGGGGGAAGGGCGTGAATTGCGGAAACGGCCGCGGCGCATTTCCGTGGCATATTCCCCGCTCAGTTGCTGTCGTTAGCCGCATCCAGGCGCAAACGCCACAGCTCGTAGCGTTCATGCCCCGGTTTTACCGCTCCGGCGAAATGATCGTTCAGGCTGCTTGAGGTGAATATCAGGTCCCCCTCAGGTCGGATTGCCGGAGTGTCGGGCCAATGTACCCCCTCGCTGGAAGCAATCAGCGACATTGATTGGGTTCTGGGGTCGTATTTGACGATGCCGTTACGGGTGACATCAGTGATGTAGAGATTGCCTCCGGCGTCGGTCACGATACCGTCGGTGTTGCCTCCCACCGTGCCAATATCCTGGATCTGGTCAGCAATCTGCGCATCGGTTGAGCCGCTCTGACGCAGAACTGCCGTCGGCAGCGCATGCGCCCGGGTGCCGGTGGTCACCGTCCAGTACAGCGTGCCGGCATCCGGAGAGAGCGCAATGCCGTTGATACCGATCAGCAGCGGATTACCCGGCCAGACATCGGCCCCGTGCGAGACAACTTTTACCCCCGCTTCAATCTGCAGGTCCGGGTGGCGATCGAGCACCCGCCGCGCCGCGCCGGTGGCGAAATCGACGACGATGAGACCTACCTGATTGTTGGGAGCACTGCGGGTTCCGCTGTCGGAGATGTACGCGATGCGGCGCTTCTCATCGACGACGACGTCGTTGAGGAAGCTCGCCTTGCGGTCCGCCACGCCGTCCAGGGCGATACTTTTAACCGTGCGGCCAGACGTCAGATCCAGAATCATCAGCTTCTGGGCCCCCACCGGCGATTCAGTTTCACCTGCGACAAAGCCCATATCCAGCGCCCACAGCCAGCCGTTGTGGCGGTCGACATAGAAGCCGAGTACGTTGCGCAGGCTCTTATCGGCAGCGGAATTCACCGCATTTCCCTGCAGAGACGGGAAGGCGGTCAGGCGTGCCGGACCCGACTGGAATTGGGTATCGAGGATGCTTAAGGTGGCCGGCGCCTCGGCTGACACCAGGCGCGGCGTGCTGACAAAGGCCGTGCCTTTCGCGTCAAAATGGATACCGGCGATGGGGGCATTAACCGATCCGGAGAAAACCGCCGGAATAGCCCCGTCCTGTGGGGTATCCCAGCTTACGCCAGCATAGCTGCGCCAGCGTTCTGGTGAGGCCAAATTTGCCGCGCTGGCTACGCTGGCAAAAGAGAACAGCGCCGCCATCGCAATGGCGGACATACTCCGGGTACGGTTAGGCATAAATGTGCTCCGTTGAATGAATAAGTCAGGAAATCGAGACGTCAGCAGGGTCGAGCATGCGTCGCTGATGCATCCGCGCGGGAACAGCCGGTTGGCCTGTCGGTCACCAGAGTTTACCGACGCCCGTGGGGCAGGTTTTATGACGGCGGAGAAAAAGGCGTGGCTCATAGTGCTGCGCTCCCGGTGATGAATTGCCGTCACTTTACTCATCGCCAAAGTGGAGATAAATTAGCGAAATTGAAAAACATTTGTTCCCGGAAGAGCAAAATGAGCCGGAAATTTGATTATCTGGGCGATGTTGAAGTCTTTATTGCCGTCGTTGAGCACGGCTCATTTACCGCTGGCGCCGTCGCCCTGTCGACCACCCCCTCCGTGTTAAGTCGCTCGGTCTCCCGTCTGGAGGTTCGTCTCGGGCGACAGCTCCTGCAGCGCACCACCCGCCGCGTTAGTCTGACAGAGGCCGGGCGGCTGTATCTGGAGCAGGCGCGCGCGGCCTTTTCCCTGCTCGATGAGGCCGGGCGCGATGCGCAGAGCCAGGAAGGAGAGCTGACCGGCCGCGTGCGGCTGAGCGTGCCGACCACCTACGGGCACTACCGCCTGCCGCCATTGCTGGCGCGCTTTGCCCGGCAGTACCCGCAGGTTCAGGTGGAGCTGAACATTACCAATCGCAATGTTGACCTGGTGGCGGAGGGCTACGATCTGGCTATTCGCCTGGGTCAGTTGCCAGACAGCGGTTTGGTCGCGCGCAAGCTAGAGGATGCCGCGCTGCTGCTGGTCGCCTCGCCCGATTACCTACAGCGAATGGGGACGCCCCGGACGCTGGAAGAGCTGCAGCGGCACCTCTGCTTGCCCTTTGTCATGCCTCGCACCGGCCGCCTTGCGCCCTGGGTGTTTCGTGATGGCGGGGATGATGTCGACTGGCTACCCGCTTCTTCGATAAAAACGTCGGATGACGTACTCGGGGTGGTATCGCTGGCTGAACGGGGGATGGGTATCTGCCAGAGCTACGAATTTATCGTCCGCGAACGAATGCAGCGTGGTCAGCTGATCGAAGTGTTACCACAATATCGCGGACGATCGCGGCCTTTTTCCGTGATTTATGCGCCTCACCGCCATCAATCGGCGGCAACCCGGGCCATGATTGACCTTCTGACCTCAGCCGGATGAAAGCAGGCGCGCGGGCGCCGGGGTTTGCCGGGGGATTGGCAAATAAACGAGGTATTTTATCGGCTTAAAGGGAAAGGGAAGGCATCGCCCGTGGCTTACGGTAAACGGCGGGATTAATCTCTGCGGACGGGGAAAGCGGATAGCCGGTGCTCCTGATAGGCTATCTACCCGACAGCCGTATACAGAGACTGTCGGATAGGGTTTGCCACGGTGACTTACATCGAGGATTTACCTCGGGTTCCGTCACAATTAACCGGAACGACGTTATCCATCTCCGGATTAACGCCTGCGGGAGTCCAGTTAATTAATCCCAAATCGAGTTTGGCATTCGCCGTGGTCGTCAGAATAAAGGGTGTATTAGTTTTAGAAAAATCCATATTTTCTTTGAAACAGGTTAGCGGAATGCTCAGGGTGACCCATTTATTTAACGGGAGAGTATTTAAGGTCTCGTTGATAGCGATAGAGGAAGCGCATGGCCAACCGCACTGCATACCTATTTCCATTTTACGATCGGGGTTTTTCTTAACGCGCAAAGTCACCATTAAATTACTGTTTGCCTTGAGATAATTATTCCGATTAATGCCTTTAACGTTGGTTGTCTGGAGTTGAATAGATGCTCCGGTACTCTCGCTGGTTCCCATAAATGTTACCTCGCGCGCATCCTGCTGACGTTTATAATCGACAGGGCGTACGCTAATATACTGCATCGCGGATTTACCATTTATTGATACCTCGGTACCGGTCCAGTTACTCTCATCTCCCATTCTTAAGCGATGCTCATCGGAGGCTTTTTCACCGAACAGCTCGAGGCGGGTGGTGGCCACCGGCGATTTTTCCATGCTCAACTCCCGGCAGCCCAGGCGACGCTTATCGAGCGGTAAGCGATCCAAATCTTGATAATTAGCCGCCGTTCGTGAAGGCGGGTTGTAGGTCAATCCGTAACCAAAATTAAATAACACATGCGCTTTATCCGGCTTCTGTTCAAATTCCGGACGCTGCCAGCCAGCGATATTAGTTGGCGCCGCGTTGATTGTGGTCGCACATTTCTGTGCTGGCCATGAAAACGACAAAGCCCCCTGGAAATCATGACTTATCGTACCGTTAGTGTCGCGGAAGATGACATCGGTAATGCCTTCTGCTTCGGTGCCTGGTAACCAGGCGGCAACGAATGCATCGGCAAGATTGATCTCTTCGTTGACGTAGAGCGGTCTGCCAGAAAGCAAAATAACAACCGTCGGGATGCCGGCTTTATTGAGTTGTCTTAATAACTTGAGATCTCCGGAATAGCCAGCCTTCAGCTCGGAGTAGGATAGCGTCTTATTATCAGGAATATCACCTAACCACTCTGCGTATGAGTCTTCGCCCATGGCGACGATAGCCACATCGGGCCGTTCTTTAAGATCCAGCTGGCTTGAGGAGAGGGTCATTACGTTGTGTTTGCCAATGGTTTTCTCAATGGCGCCGGCGACGGTAACGGCGTCAGGGAAATCAGACAGGTTATTCTCCGTCCCTTGCCAGGTGAGGCTCCAGCCGCCAATTTGCTTGCTAATATCATTCGCGGCGCTACCGGCAACCAGCACGTTGAGGTCTCGGCTAAGGGGCAAAATGTTATTTTTGTTCTTTAGCAATACTAAGGACTTACGTACCGCCTCCCTTGCCAGGGCGCGGTGGTCAGGATTCCCAAGAATGCGCTGTTTTCCTGCAAGGGTGCGCTGAGACGGCATAGGCTTGTCCCACATACCGGCCCGCATTTTGACTCTCAGAATGCGACTGACGGCGTCGTCAATTCTGGAGATTGGGAGGGTTTTGTTATTCACACTATCGAGTAAGCTGGTGCGAAATGACATCCAGTCCTTTCTTGCCGTCACCATGAAAATATCTATGCCGGCCAGCACTGCGGCTTCGCAGTCTCCCATACTACAACCTGAGATTTCACTATGGCCGTTCCAGTCGGATATGACTACGCCATCAAAACCCATTTTGTCCTTAAGTACCTGCGTGAGCATATAATAGCTGCCGTGCAGTTTGCCGTTATACTCGCTCCCGGCCTTAATTCCCCGAGCGGAATTTTTATCGTTTTTCCAGCTATTAAACGACGCCATTACGGCCTGAGCGCCCGCATCCAGGCCTGAAAAATATCCGACCGCGTGAATATTACGCAGGTCATCCTCTGAATAATGAGTATCACCGCGATCAACGCCGTACAGCGTACCGCCATCGCCAACAAAGTGCTTAACGGTAGAAATAACGTGATGTTGTCCCTTCAGGTCAGATGCAGAACCTTGTAGGCCCCTGACCATCTCTTTTGCATAGGCATAGACGATGGAGGGATCCTCAGAATAACCTTCGTAGGTGCGTCCCCAACGATCGTCACGTGGCACCGCGACGGTGGGAGCAAAGGTCCAGTCAAGACCTGTCGCGGCAACTTCGAGAGCCGTTGCCTGGCCAATTCTATAAATTAAATCCGGATCGTGGGCGGCTCCCAGGCCAATATTATGTGGGAAGAGAGTGGCCTGGTAGACGTTGTTATGACCATGAACCGCATCGGTAGCCCACATAAAGGGAATTCTGAAACCACGACCGGCAAAGGCCTTATCCGTTGCGACCCAGTATTTATCTGCTTCAGTGACCCAGCTCCGGGCCAGAGAGTGCTTATTGTTATCAGGCCAACCTCCGCCACCGTTAAGAACCGAACCAATTTTATATTGAACCACTTCCTCAGGGGTGATTTCCCGAAAATCGGGCTGCAGCATTTGGCCAATTTTTTCATCAAGGGTCATCTTTGTAAGAATCTCTTTGACTCTATTCTCAATCGCTTCATCTTTGGCAATGGCGCTATGTATCGCCGGCCAGTCGGAAAAGTAAGGCGCAACGGCAACTTCATTCGATGCCAACGCGACATTTGCGCTCAATAAGGCCACCAATGCACAGTTAGCCCCCAGCATGATTTTCATACACAAACCCCAGAGTAAGTTTTTATAGAAATCGATTTCACTCGCATGCTAGTGACGTGTTCATGTTTTATGCATGCCGTATCCGTGAGCTATAAGAGCATGAACAACCTTTGCAATCTATATCTTGATGAAGGAGCAGCAAGGCCCATCTTCGAAACAGAGATGGGAATCACAAAAATCGCACAGCTGGCTAGAAATCGATTTCAGAAGGATCGTGATGTGGCTATGATGGCAATGAAGTCGTACATGACCCAAGGTGCATTACATGTAGTTTCTGATGGAAATCCTGTGTCAGCTATTCTTACCGCTATTGAGTCACTATCGTTTCGGTCACACCGACCGCGCCGATCGTTACTTTGGAATAGGCTACGCATAAGAATTTACTACTCAAGATAAGCTACAAAACATTTAGAGCGTAAACAGGTCGATTTATCACAAGGCGATGGTGACTGCCGTATCAATCTATTTCATCGGTGATCTATTTTCTGTTGTCTATTTTTTGGAATCATTATGTTTAGGGTGTTTAATTCGGAGAGTTTTCAATGAACACACGCAGAACAGTTAAGTTCTCACTCATTTTCTCTAGTCTTTTCGCTTTACAGGGTTGCATTAACGGCGATGGTAGTAGCACTCAACAGAGTGCCAGCCCGGCAGAGGAGTTAGTGAATAATGGGAGTTTTGCCGCGGGGACGGATGGCTGGTGGGCCGCAGGAGGCAAGCTGGATCGTGTAGACAATATGGGCTGCTTTACCTTCACTAACGGTGGAGCGAATCCCTGGGATGTCATTTTTGCTCAGTCCGGGATCCCTCTGGCGGAAGGCCAGTCTTATAATCTTAGCTTTACAGCGGTAACCAGGAAGCCAATTAATGCCAAAATTTTGGTTCAACAAGATGGCGCGCCATATACGAACTATTTCGCCCAGGACGTTGAATTAAACGAAACACGAAAAGACTTTAATTTTAAATTCACCCCTAAATCAGCAGACGAGAAGGCCCAGTTCCAGCTTCAGCTGGGCACTCAGTCTCCGACCACGGTTTGCCTCAGCAACGTTTCTTTGAAGGGGCCTCGGCTGAAGGTCGCGTCGAACTTTGCGCCGATTAGGGTAAACCAGGTCGGATACTTGCCGCACGCGTTGAAGCGAGCAACCATGGTGAGTGATTCGACTCAGCCATTGAGCTGGACTCTACTCAATAGCGTGGGGACGAAAGTCGCCGAGGGTCAGACTAAACCCTTCGGTATCAATCGTGCCTCAAATGAAAATGTGCATATTATCGATTTCAGCCAGTACACGGAAGAAACAGACAAGTTAACGTTGGTGGTAGGTGATAAAAAGAGCCACCCATTTAATATCAGCAGCAAACTCTATCAACAGCTGAAGTACGATGCGCTCTCTTTCTTCTACCAGCAGCGTAGCGGTATTCCTATCGAGAAACAGTACGTTCAACGGCCCGATCTTGCCCGTCCGGCAGGGCATCCGTCAGAACGAGTAACGTGCTTTAATAAGACAGACGCCAAAGGCAATAAATGGCCTGGCTGTGATTACAAGCTGGATGTTACCGGTGGCTGGTACGATGCGGGGGACCAGGGTAAATACGTTGTGAATGGCGGTATTTCCACATGGACCTTAATGAATTTCTTTGAACACGAGAAATACTCTCGCAACGTTAAGGAAAGCGCATTTAGCGATGGTAAGGTAAAAATCCCCGAAAATAACAATCGCAAGAACGATCTTCTGGATGAAGCGCGCTGGATGATGGACTTTATGCTGGCAATGCAGGTCCCTGATGGCAAGAAGGCGTGGGTACCCGTCGGCGATCAGTCCGGTCATCTTGAGGCGCTCAAGCTGACAGAGATCGATGCTTCAGGGATGGCGTTTCATAAAGTGGCCGATGAGGCCTGGACCGGCATGCCGCTTCCGCCACATAAAGATCCCCAGCCGCGTTATTTAAGCCAGCCGAGTACTGCAGCGACCTTAAATCTGGCGGCGACCGCAGCGCAATGCGCGCGCGTCTGGAAAGATACGGACGCAGCCTATGCGAAACGCTGCCTCGCAGCGGCAGAGAAAGCATGGAAATCGGCTAATAAGCATCCAAACGTTTTTGCCTACGACAACTTTGTCGGTTCAGGCCCGTATGATGATACCAAAGTGGATGATGAGTTCTATTGGGCTGCGGCGGAACTGTTTACCACAACAGGCAAAGCTGAATATCTCGATGCGATAAAAAACTCGCGCTACTACCTCACCAGCCCTAAGGGCGATAAAGACGCGACGGGCGATCTCTTCTGGCAGGACGTCTCTGCTGCCGGGACAATTACCCTGGCGCTGGTGCCGAACGATCTTCCTGCTGAAGACGTTAAAAAAGCCAAACAGACGATTATTAATACTGCGAATGCCTACGCGCAAAGCGTACAGACTGAGGGGTATCTGATTCCTTATTCTGCAGTGGAGTATCCATGGGGTTCTAACTCGAACCTGATGAACCGCAGTATTTTCCTTGGGCTGGCGCATGATTTCACCGGCGACCGCAAATATGTCCAGGCGATGTCTGACGCCATGGATTATGTTCTCGGACGCAACCCGCTCGATCAATCCTATGTGTCGGGTTACGGTAGCCGGCCGCTCAAGAATCCGCACCATAGATTCTGGGCTCAGCAGCTCGATCCGTCATCACCGCTGGTGCCGCCAGGCGTGATGTCCGGTGGGCCGAACTCGATTAGCTTCAGCGATCCTATCGCTGCCAGTCTCAAAGGACATTGTACCGGGCAAACATGCTGGAAAGATGAAATTGGCGCATGGACTCTGAATGAAGTCACTATTAACTGGAATGCGCCTTTCTTCTGGACAACCAGCTATATCGATGAAGGTTATCTGAACAAGTAAAGCTAAAGATATAATATGAGGTGCGGCATTGTGATATATGCCGCACCTTTTTTTATGGCTAACAATAAGCCCGACGGGTGATGGAATGGGCTGAGTGGGGGCAGCAACCGGGGGGCTTATTCGCCGCTCTCTGGCAAGGAGGGGGATGTCCTGTTCGTTTTATTGGTCAGCATCATCACCGCCATTTAAGTCAGCCGACCGCTGGTGTTTTCTTGTCCGCCCGGGACTACGTTTCGATGGAGCGTTGACTGGGGATGCTATCTCAGACCTTCTCGCCGGCAGCGCCGGTAGCCATACGCCGTTTATAGTCCCGCTATTTCCTTGAGCCGCGCCGAGTCGGCTTTTCTGGTCTTAAATGCCGTTTATCCGGTCTCTCACGGCTGGCCAACAAACCCGATATTCAGATTATCCGTTATTGACGCCATATCGGCTGTCTGAGTATTGCGGGGCTATTTTCATAAACACAGCATGACCTCTGTAGCAGCAAAGATTTAATAATTGCACAGGGTTATTATAGTAATTGATATCTTTAACAATTATCGAATGATGGGTGCAGACCGGGAAAAGAGCCGTATTCATTTTTCAGGCGGGCAGGAGAGTAGACCGGCGTCATCAGACAAAACCCTCCGAACGATAAAGGCAAGGGTTTTTTATCGGGATGATTAATGAGAGAATTTAAACATCCGTGAGCTTTCCGTAAAATCATATTGATCGGAAAAGCTTACGGATAAAGGGTAAATCATTTGAATTCCAGAGCGGTTTTCCGGTTAACAATCTGCAGCTCAGGAAGCAGGGATTCACTTTCGTTTGTTACTTCATCATCACCGCCATTAATTAAGCTAAGCAGCGTCTGCGCCAGCTTAACGCCGGTTTCATAAATGGGCTGTTTGATGGTGGTAAGGGGAGGGTTACTATATGTTGAAAAAGGCAGGTCATCGAAGCCAATCACGGAAATATCATCAGGCACGTCTAAATCAGCCTCTTTGAGGCCGAGTATCGCACCGTATGCGGTTTGATCGTTGGCACAAAATACGGCACTGAAATCAATATTATTGGCGACCAGATGTTTAATCGCCTGGCGACCACCTTCTTCGCTGAAGTCACCTTGTACAACGAGGTCTGGATTATACTCAATGCCTGCAATGCTCAGGGCCTGGCGGTAGCCATTTAGACGATCAACCGCATCCTTTTGATCCATCTTGCCAAGAATATGCGCAATCTTTCGATGCCCAAGATCTAATAAGTATTGCGTCGCCATATAACCGCCGAGGCTATTGTTGACATTAAATGAACGAACCTGCGCTGTATTAATATCATGGCCGGCGGCTACGATAGGGACCTGAAGGGATAACTCGATGAGACTTTGTTGGCTAACGTGTCCCGTTAATATAATTATTCCATCCACGCGACGGTCAATCAATAACTGCATACGATCGAGTTCTTGCTGCGACTTCCAGTGACCGCTCACGACAACAGGAACGTAGCCGGTACCTTCAAGGGTTTTTTCCACACCACGCAACATTTCATTAGAAAACGGACTATCAAGATGCTGTGTCAGCACGCCAAGCGTCATTGACTGGCCGCTCTTTAATGATTGCGCCATGAGATTGGGCCGGAAATCTAACTCTTTTATAGCCTGTTCGACCGCAATACGCTTCTCTTCAGCAACTTTAGCCGATCCTGTCAATATACGAGAAACAGTACTTGCAGAGACACCTGCGACACGAGCAATATCGTAGACTGTCGTGCTTTTCATCCTGGCTTTCTTCACGTGGCTCTCTATTACATTTAATGGTTCAATAGAATCATCATGGTTACCCATCGAGCAAGGTTACGATAGATATGGCGAGTTCTCAACTATAAATTTTTCCTTTCATTATCCTCAATCACAGAAAAGAAAACATCTCTGGCTTTTGTAAATCCGGAACACTCAGCTTCACGAACATACTGAATGGCTTGTTCATAGTCTTTGAAAGATAAGGCTTTTCTTATTTTCTCATAATATTCCTGTGCGCTTATACCAGCAGCAGTGTTGGGCCTATTTTGCAGACATACAGGCGTCCTTACCGGGGCCTCTTCTGTAACATAGCGGTCATCAGCACTTTTTATAAGTTCAAGCTTTATACGTCCCGTGGTGGAATGGGGGACGGCTAGCTTAGAAAATTTACCAACATCAGAAACCCTGTCGTAACGCATACTATTTTGTAACAATTCATTGTCAATAACGGTACTTCCGGAAGCGTCTTTAGCGGTTGTGTAAATTAACAAATACAGTTTTGTATAACCATCCGGTAATGAGAATGTGCCTTTGTAAAGGTTGGCGCCGAATGAATCCTCGCTGTAGGGGAAGTGGCTACTTTTTATTACATTAACAACGTTAAAGTTTTCATCTAAAATCATCACGGAAGGGATGAACACGCTAAAATCGAGTGGCGAACCTAATTTTACCGACCGACCCACCTGTTTACCTTCGACAGAATAGGCCGCAACATAACTTTTCTCTGAGTTAAAAGAAAAAACCTGGCTATTTTCATTGATCTGGGCCATGACGCTATCACCCTGGATAGGGGTGTACTTAATATTGCTGAGCTTATCAATGGCTGCCTTTGCCGCAAGCGCATTCCGGTCGATGGCCACCTGTTCCTGAAGTGAATGAGCGCTCGTGCCTGATGTCGATGCTACAAATGAATGACAGCCAGTAACCATCAGGCTGAGCAGGAGCAGAGAGAGATTTAGCGAAGATTTTTTATGTTTCATGCTTAACAGAGACCCGGTGATAGTAAGTTTTAAGATTGCGTATTATAAAATTCTGATCGTGCGCTGAGCGCTGCATCTGATGTAAAGCGGATCGTTAGATCCGCTTTACTATCGACCTGGCGTCATTACCACCACATATCGGCCTGGACACCTACGAGGAAGTCGCCACGGCTGTCCATCCAGCTCACATTGTATTTACGATCGACATAGGTCGCGAGCAGTCGAATCTCCGGTGATGGCCCCATTCCGGTGTTAACGGTAAATGTCGGAACAAAGCTAATCTTACTGGAGCGGCTGCCCTGGTCCATGTTATTCACGACAAGATCGTTATCGACGTAGCCGACTTCTGTCTGTATTGAGAAGAACTCATTAAACGGGAAAACTGAGCGTAATGATGCTGCATACCATGAGTCATGGTGGCCTGCTTCATAGTCATTATATTGGTAGGTGAAGGTGGGTAAAATATTGACGTTAGCACCATACCAGCCTCCCCATACAAACATACGATAGGACTGGTCGCCCTCCTGGACCTTAGTTTGATAGGGTTTATAGCCGTTATTTACATCCTGCATTGTTTTCTGATACAGAGAGCTTTTACGATACATCGACGTATCCGTTAATGTCGCTCCCAGGAGATCTCCGGAACCCAGCCCGCGTCCTGCCTGTAAAATGACTTTTGAAAAACCGCCGGTGGCGGCAAAGAAATCATCCCGGGAGTAGATGACGGTTCCTTCTATGCCTTTAGTTGCATATTTGTTGTCATCACCAATAAATGAGTTATCTGGCATCTGTTTAGCGGCAATCTCAAAATCCCATGCGCCATATTTTGCGCTGGAGTGCACGGTGTGCATGATCGCCGAACTGCCATCCGGGCGTTCAGTATGGTTAGCATCATTACTGACGATGTAAGCCATATCCCATTTGCCACCACCCAATTCAAGGTCTTTAACCCCAATACCGGTACCTGAGTAATCGGTATAGAAATAATCGGTTGTGAATACATAGTTTTCACGATCGTAGTATCTCAGGCCACCCCATAGTTTACCCGTCGGGGTAATGCCGCCGAGTTCTACGTAGCTTTCTGAAATGCCTGTTTCGCGCGGTGCCGCACGGGTTTGTAACCCATCACCTTTAGACTCGATTGTCAGATGAATATCGACAGATTTACCGTCATTTAAATTCCATAATTTATTCAGCCGACCTTCCCAGCTATTGTCAACTTCAGCCCCCAGACGGCCCATGTTTTTATCAATCTCATCCGCATAACCCGCTTTGCTAAAGTTATCTCTGGCATCAAAAAGGGACCCGGCTCTTATATAGCCGTGAAAACCAATGGTTTCACTCGCCGTTACCTGTGAGGAAAGTAACATTCCGCAGCAGAGCATAATTGAACGTGCGAGGTAGTTCTTTTTCATAATAATCCCTTTTCAAAGTGTATTGATAAGTTAAGAGTCTTTAAGTAAAAAGTTTTAATCCAGAGGGTAGTGCTATTAAAGCAATGGGTGATTAATCCCTTACTTTTGTTTTTTTGTTAGCATTCAGTTCGCCCCTTGCTTCATGAAATAAAATGAAAGTCGCGGCGCAGCTGATCAATGATGAGATCAACCGTTTGGGTTAATAGCTTAATAGTGAACAAAATAATGATTGTTCTTTTACCAATCATCAGCGCTGTGATAGCGATAACTGTTCTATATCAATTCAACTCGCGTTGTCTAATCTCAACCTGCAAACTAATGCCAGATGAATGGGGAATTTAAATACGCTGCGACAGCGTTCGTTTTCAGGCGCTGAGATCGCTGCTGATTTACACTTTTGGCGTATCAAAGATATCCCGGTATCAATTAATTTCCTGAGCCATATCCCCATCGAAGTTTTGCATAATTAAAAAGTCACAATGAGATAAGAGGGGCATTCGCCTGACCCCGTTTCGCTTGTGTCATCTTAGATCCCGTTTAAGGCGTTTAGGCAGCCTTAAATCAGCATTAGACATCGACTGGCATTTAATCTCCAAGAAATCGGTTTCATGATCAACTGAATTTTAACCTTTTGTCATGAAGTGTGCGATTCGTCACATTTGTTAATATTTGATAATTCATTGAATTTAATAAATATTTTATTAAAAATGCAACAAGTTCATCATTCCATAAAATTAAAATTCCCCTGATTATTTTTAGATATCGGTTTCATAATGGTCTGGGTTGTAGTCATTCACTCCTTAAGCTGTAGCGCTCAAACCTTGGCGGTTTTGCCTCTAAGGCAACCGGGCAGTCAGGGTATGGCAGCGTGAGATTTCATGCGGCATAGCGGCAGGCAGAGCGGATAGCTGCACCGGCACTTCCGCAGGTTTTCGCTGAACGGCGGGCTGGCGCAGTGGGTTACATCGGTGACGACTGCGGTAAAGATTGTGTTTGATACCGGTATCGTACCGTGGTGAAAATGGTGATGAAGAGAAAATTTGAATGTGTTTTTTATAACATATTGATATTTATTGTTTTTTATAATCAGGATAGTGATCGCTGTCACGATTACGGCATTTATACTTGAAATCGATTTCCTAAAAAATGATATGGATTTATATTGCTTCGAACTATCAATATGGAGATTTAAAAATGAAAAAGATCATGCTTTGTTGCTCCGCAGGTATGTCTACAAGCCTGCTGGTTAAAAAAATGGAAGCAGCCGCAGAAGCGAAGAACCTGGATGTTGAAATCAAGGCTTTTGGCGTGGCTGAGTTTGATGAAAATATGCCCAACTACCATGTCGTGCTGCTTGGACCGCAAATTAAGTATATGCAGAATAATTTATCGTCTAAAGCGTCCGTTTATGGAATTAAAGTCCAACCTATCGAGATGCTGGACTATGGGATGCTGCGCGGAGATCGGGTTCTGGATATTGCATTAGAACTGGCTAAATGACAGTAGGGTGAAACAGCAGATGAACTCATTTTATAATTTTTTGGTTGGCATCATTGAAAAACGGCTTGCGCCGATGGCCGGTGTTATTGCTCAGCAACGATATGTCCTGGCAATACGTGATGGATTCATCGCCGCGCTGCCGTTTATGATTGTTGGCAGCTTTATGCTTGTTTTTATCTTTCCGCCAATATCAAGTAATACCACTTTTCAATTTGCGAAAGCCTGGCTGAATTTTTCTGCAAACTATCGCGAACAGTTGATGTTACCGTTTAATATGAGTATGGGGTTAATGACCATATTTATTTCAGTCGGGGTAGGGGCAAGTTTAGGAAAACAATACTCTTTAGATCCTATAACAACGGGTCTTCTTTCGCTGATGTCGTTTATGCTGGTTGCTGCCGACCTTAAGAACGGCGCCCTGTCAATGCAGTATTTTTCTGGTCAAGGTATCTTCACCGCGTTGCTTTGTTCAATATACGCGACAGAAGTCTATCGTTGGCTGAAAAAACGGAATATCACAATTAAATTACCGGAGCAGGTGCCGCCTGGTGTTTCCCGGTCGTTTGAGGTGCTGATCCCGGTCATTGTTATTATGATTACCTTACATCCTCTGAATCTTTTCATTGAGCATGCTACAGGTATGATTTTACCTGAAGCTATTATGGCGATGCTTAAGCCCTTAGTCGCGGCATCGGATAGCCTTTTAGCAGTGATTCTGGCCGTGCTGTTGTGCCAAATCCTGTGGTTCGCGGGTATACATGGGACGATGATTGTTACCGGGATCATGAACCCTTTCTGGATGGCGAACCTTGCGTCTAACCAGGCCGCATTGGCAGCAGGAGAAGCGATCCCGCATACTTTTGTACAAGGCTTCTGGGATCATTTCCTGTTTATTGGAGGAGTGGGTTCAACCTTACCATTGGCAATTCTGCTGATCAGAAGCAGGGCTGCTCATCTTCGGACTATCGGCCGTATGGGCTTTGTACCCGGTCTTTTCAACATCAACGAACCGATATTGTTCGGCGCGCCGATCATCATGAACCCGATTTTGTTCATTCCGTTTGTGTTTATCCCTGTGATTAACGCCATTCTTGCATGGTATGCCATCGATCTGGGGCTGGTAGAGAAAGTGGTTATGATGACCGCATGGACGACTCCCGCACCTATTGGCGCATCATGGGCGACTAACTGGGCTATTGCTCCGGTAATACTGTGCTTTATCTGTATGGCTATCGCCGCGTTAATGTATTACCCGTTCGTCAAAGCATACGAGAAAACATTGCTGGCAGCCGATAATTCAAACGTTGAAAGTAAAAATGAAAAAAGTTTTGAATTAAAGTCAGAAAAAGTTTAATACGTTAATTTTAAATATTTTAAGTCATGAGGTGATGTATGGAATATAAATTCCCGGATGGGTTTTGGTGGGGGAGCGCTTCATCTGCGACGCAATCAGAAGGTTCGGTTGATGGCGATGGAAAAGCAAAAAACATATGGGATCATTGGTATAATCTTGAGCCGAACAGATTTCATGAGCAAATTGGACCGGCTGAAACATCCACGTTTTATAAGAATTATCATCAAGATATTCTGTTGATGAAGCGTATTGGACATAACAGTTTCCGGACATCTATCTCCTGGGCCCGATTAATGCCGGATGGCGAAAAAATCAACCGGGAAGCCGTCGAATTTTATAATAATGTCATCGATGATTTAATCGAGAATGGCATTGAACCGATTTTCGGGCTTTTCCATTTCGACATGCCGCTATACTGGCAGGAGCGCGGAGGATGGCAAAGCAGGGAAACGGTTGCAGCCTATGAAACCTACGCCAAAGTTTGTTTTGAACTGTTTGGTGATAGAGTTAAGCACTGGGTGACCTTTAATGAGCCGGTTGTCGTTGTGGAAGGGGGATATTTATACGACTTCCACTACCCGAATAATGTAAATTTCCGCAGCGCGGCGCAAGTTGCGTTTCATATCATGCTGGCACACAGTAAAGCGGTAAGAGCGTATAAAGGCATGGGGCTGTCCGGTAAAATTGGCATAGTGCTTAACCTGACGCCTTCATACCCACGGTCTAATAATGAAGAGGATTTGAAAGCATCGTTTATTGCTGACCTGTTCTTCAACCGTTCATTCCTGGAGCCAGCAATAAATGGTATCTATCCGGTCGAATTGATAGAGATTTTAAAGACCTACGATCAGCTGCCAGAATACGAAAGTGAAGACCTGGAAATCATCCAGCAGGGTAAGGTTGACTTCCTCGGCGTCAACTATTACCAACCGCGGAGAGTCAAAGCCAGAGCAACGATGATCAATCCTGATTCACCGTTCATGCCCGATTGGTTTTTTGAAAACTATGAAATGCCTGGCCGTAAAATGAACGTATATCGTGGCTGGGAAATTTATGAAGAGGGTATTTACGATATCTTAATCAACCTGCGCGATAACTATGGAAACATCCCTTGCTATATTTCTGAAAATGGCATGGGTGTTGAGAATGAGACCCGGTTTATTGCTGATGACGGGCAGGTAAAAGATCATTACCGAATTGATTTTATTCGGGAGCATCTGAAGTGGGTGCACCGTGCTATTAGCGAAGGGTCTCAATGCCAGGGGTATCATTTATGGACCTTTATTGACAACTGGTCGTGGATGAATGCTTACAAAAACCGATATGGTTTCATTAGCCTGGACCTGGATTCTCAAGTTCGCACCGTGAAACAGAGCGGTGAATGGTTTGCAGAAGTTTCCGTGAATAATGGATTTTGATGAGGATAGTATGTTAGATACCGAAGAAGTCGTTATGGGTATTATTGTTAATGCCGGCCATTCCAGAAGTTTGTGCTATGAAGCATTAAATCATGCGAAAGCGGGTGATTTTGATCATGCCGGCAAATTACTTGAGATGGCCGCTGAAGCGGGTAAAGAAGCGCATGCCATACAGACTAAGCTGATAGAAGAAGACGAAGGGATGGGGAAAACGACGATGACGCTTGTGATGGTACATGCGCAAGATCATCTGATGACATCTATCCTGTGTCGCGAAATGATAACTGAGCTGGTTCAGATCTATAAAAATAAATTGAATTAGCCTTGAATAAAGAAGGCGTCCTGGATTCGCTACCGCGCTCGCTCAGCAAAGAGAGCGTGACCCTATTATCCGGGGCGTCCTTCTAAAGCGGTCTACGTCATGGTTTATTTGCAGCACTGACCTTATCCGTGAAGCGTGGGCCTATGGCCAGGTGACGAAACGCCCCACCAGCATAATAAAGCCAGCCGCGATCGGTATAAAGACGCAAACGCCATATTGCCGAATTAGCGTTCTGGTTTCACTGCCCGCAGTCGGTGCCGGAAATGCCGGTTTGCGTCGCGTTTATCGCCCCGGACGGCGCATATTAAGACGGACCGGATGCCATCTGATTATTTCTGCTAACAATAGCGGTATTTACCTCGGAATACAGGGTGATTAAACATGACATTAAAGCATGCGCTGTGCGGATGGGTACCTTCGGATTTTGACCTCTATCAGGAAACATACCTGAAGTACGGAGGCAGCGTGAATATGCACCCGGACGTTGTGCGCTTTTTTATGGATGAAAAAAAATTAACATTCGATTTCTGGCATACCGAACATAACGGGGATATCACCGCCGCGTATTTCGTGACGGATAAAAAATATCCCGGTCTGAACGTCTGGCAGGATTATCCCGTATCCTATGACGAAATCATTCTGCCCGCGGCCCCCGATCAGAAGGTGATTCTCCCGACGAAAACCAACCGACTGTCGTCGGTCCTGCGGGGGTGCGTGCGCAATTCCATTCCGGCCTTTGGCCAGGCGCCTGAGGTGTACCGAATTAAAGAGACGTTTTCGACGAAAACGACCCGGAAGCGAAATGGTGAACTGAAACGCTTTATCACTGCAGGCGGGGAAATCCGGCCCCTGGCTGAGATGTCCGCCGGCGAGATTGCGGACCTCTACGTCGCGCTGTTCAGATCCCGGTTTGTGGATTCCGTCAGGTGCTATGACAAATTCAGGATTGAAGCGCTGTTTAGCGCGCTGCCTCAGATGGTCTCCGGGAATGCGCTCTTCTTTCACGGGGCGCCGTGTGCCCTCGATCTGATGCTCTGCGCGGACAGCCGTAGCTTTCTGTATGTGGACGTGCCGAACGGCGGATTCGATCCGCAGCTATCCTCGTTCAGTCCGGGGAGCCTGGTGATGTGGACAAATATCCTGGCGGCGCAGGAGCGGTGCCGGCGAGATAATAAGACGCTGTACTTCTCGATTGGCCGGAATGGAAAGGGCTGGGGCTATAAGCAACAATGGGCCGATCTCTTTCCGGTGAGGAAAGTCCTGATGTTATAGACACTCCATGGTTATCGTGCACGACTGGCTGTGCGAACGAACGTGATGCGGTTACGCAATGCAGCCCAGGGGCGGGCACGATAGAAAAGGAGAGGGGAATCGAATGTCCCATTGTGCTGGCTATCTAAGGCAGGCATGCGCAAGTGTCTGGTTCAAAAAACCGGCCGCGGATATGAGTTCTATTTATAATGTGATGGGCATGGCGAAAATCAGGCCCTTGAACAGCATGACTTATTGGCAGCGGCGCGGTTTACTGAGCCTCTTTTGGCGCATTATTAAATTTCCCGGCTTGCCCGCTCACCCACTCGCGGAAGTAACCCATTTTCGCCAGGCCGTCACCGCCTGGGCGATACGCAAGGTAGTAAGACAAAGGGCTGTCGAGTGATACGTCCGGACACAAACGGGACGGTTGTATATCCACTATAGCTTTCTGGCTTCGCCATCTCAGGAGCGGACGTTGTTCCTTAAGCTTCCATAACAGAAATTGGTCGCGAGCAATACAGCCTGAGCGAGTTCCCTGAAGCACTATTGAACGCCTTTATTGCTAGCAATGATGCTAGTTTGGTACGAAAGTTGCTCTTGTCTGTCAGGAGTCCCGAACCGGGACAAGAGGAGTTACAATGTCAACACCTGAAATTATCTGGGAATTAAAGGATCACCAACGTTTCCCCTGGCGTTCCCCTGCCGCGACTCCGGCTATCTCCTGGCCGGAAGGGAAGCGGCTGGCACTGTATGTGGCCATCAATCTGGAACATTTTGCTTTTGGCTGTTCGGAGGGAGCGAAGCTCTCTCAGGTGGCAAACCCACTCGATATTCTTAACTACAGCTGGCGTGATTATGGCAACCGGGTCGGGGCCTGGTATCTGGCTGACCTGTTTGCCGAATTGGCCATTCCGCCGGCGGTGATCTGCAATACCTCGATTCTGGATTACTGTCCGGACCTGCTTGAACGCTGGCTTTCAATCCCTGGAAGCGAACTGATTGCTCATGGCCACACGAACTCACAACGACAGGGCGCTCTCGCCCCGGCGGATGAAGAGCGCCTGATTGGCTACTGCCAGCAGCGGCTAAGTGAACTCCAGGGTAAACCGGTTGCCGGCTGGCTTTCGCCGTGGATTTCAGAAAGCCAGCAAACGCCCGATTTTCTGCACCGGCAGGGGTTCCGCTATAACCTGAACTGGGCGCATGACGACCTGCCGACCCCGATGCAAACCGCCAGCGGTACACTGCTGTCGGTACCTTATCCGCAGGAAATCAACGATATCCCGACCATCATTCCCAATGGCGTCTCGATCGAGACCTTCTGCAGGATGATCGAAGATCAATTCAGTGAACTCTCTCAACGTAGCCGCCAGCAGCCGCAGGTGATGGGCATTGCGCTGCACCCTTATATCGTCGGCCAGCCTTTTCGCTTTTATCACCTTAAGCAGACCCTTGCGCGGCTGGTCGCACAGTGTGATGACGTCTGGCTTACCACGCCGGGGGAAATCGCCGCGCGCTATCTGTCCCAGGCCTCATAAAGAAGCAGGGTCTGCACCGTAAACACATTTATTGAACCTAAGCAGTGCACTTACTCGAGGATAAACAAGATGACAACCGTACATGAACAGGCCGTATCGATAGTTAAAGACTTCCTGGAGGCATCAATGGCGCCGGATCCTGACCGCGCCGCCGCGCTGATGGCGGAAAACGTCCAGATAACCTTTACCGGTAAGCGGCGTATGGCCCGCGTCCACGAGGTAACGGCGTTTAATGCCGACCGCTATCGTTGGGTCAAGAAGCAGCCCGGAGACTTCGAATGGATGGCAAAAGGCGACAATCATACGGTGATCTATTGCACCGGCACGCTCTATGGCAGCTGGCCTGACGGGCGTGAGTTTGCAGGAAACCGCTATCTCGACCGCTATGAAGTGCAGGGAGGGGAGATAACGATGATGGACGTCTGGAACGACAGCGCCGAATGGATCCTTGATCCTGAATTGAATCAAAAATAGACAACCTGGCATCGTTATTGCAATTGCTAGCAATGTTACTAGCAAATAATCTGAGTGGTGAATGATGAAAAAATTAGTGCTATCGCTCCTTGTGGGAAGTGTGCTCGGGCTGGTGTGTCAGCAGGCTAGTGCAGAAAATGTGGTTCGCTGGGCGACGGACGCTGATATTCCTACGCTGGATCCGGATGCCTATGCCTCGACGAAGGCATTAACTTTCCAGAATCATATTTATGAAGCGCTGGTACAGCGTGATGACAATCTTAAAATTCAGCCCTGGCTGGCGACCAGCTGGCAACAAACTGACGATACGACGCTACGTTTTAAGCTGCGGGAAGGCGTCAAATTTCATAACGGCAACGACTTCACCGCCGACGATGTGGTGGCTTCAATCGCCCGCGTGACCGATCCGGCCTCGGGTATCCGTGCTAATGCATCGACAATCAAGGACGCTGTTGCGGTAGACAAATATACTGTCGATATTCATCTGGTTAAGAAAACAGGTATCGCGCTAAATGAGCTGACCGGCGTGATGATAATGGATAAGGAGTGGCTGACGGAACACAACGCCCTTAAACCCACCGATATCAGCCAGGGAACGGAAGGTTACGCCACCAACAACACTAACGGAACCGGGCCGTTTATTCTGCAAAGCCGCCAGCGCGACACCCAGATGGTGCTGGTGCGCAACCCCAACTGGTGGAATGCGGCCCATGGCGGCAACATCGATAAGATTGTATTTAAACCGGTGACATCTGATGCCACACGCTTGTCAGGGCTGCTGGCGGGGGAATACGATCTGGTGACCTCGGTGCCGCTACAGGATATTCCGCGCCTGCAGAGTAATCCGAGGATCAATATGCAGATCAGCCCCTCGCTGCGGGTGGATTATTTAAGCCTGAATATGCGCGATAATCTTAACGCTAAAAATGAAAAGGCCGGGAATCCGCTGAAAGATTTGCGCGTGCGCCAGGCGCTGCTGATGGCGATCAACCGCGAGGCGATTACTCAGAAGGTGATGCGCGGCCTGACGAAGCCAACCAATAACTATCTGGCGCCGGAGATCCCCGGATACAGCGCGGCCAGCAGCCCGGATATCCAGTACGATCCGCAAAAAGCGAAGGCGTTGCTGGCTGAAGCAGGCTACCCGAACGGCTTCAATCTGGCCTTTGATTGCCCGGAAGGAACCTATATCAATGCGGCCCAATGGTGCCAGGCCGTACAAAGCTTCTGGGCAAAAATTGGCGTGAAAACCAACCTCAACGTGCATCCGGCCAGCGTCTATGACCCGATTCTGGTCAACGGTCGCACCGACGTCGGCGTGCTGGGATGGGCGAACCTGCCGATTATGGATCCCTACAGCGTCGCGGTACAGCTGCTCCATACCAACGACGGTAAAAACTTAGGCACCTTTAATATTCCGCGCTACAGCAATAAAGACGCCGATAAGCTTATCGACCAATCGGTCGGTGAACTCGATAATACCAGGCGTATTGCTTTACTCAGCCAGGCGGTGGCGCTTGCCAATAAAGATTTGCCGTTCTTACCGATGCATTTCGAACCGGTGGTGTGGGCCATGAGTAAAAACCTACAATTAAAGCAGACGCCAGATAACGTACAGCGGCTTTGGTACGGTAGCGTTACACCATAATTAATTGTCTGCTGCCAGGTTATTATTGGGGATAAACATCTTCGGCTACCCGCGAGGGGAATACGGCGGCGTTGGTCCCCATTTATTAGTGCAGGCTTTTATTGTTGCCCGGAGGCAATATGCTGTTTTTATTGCGCAAGCTTTTTCAGGCCGCGATGTTACTGGCCGGTGTGGCGCTGATTTCTTTTATTCTGTTTCAGTATCTTGGCGACCCGGTGGCAAATATGCTGCCGGAAAGCGCCACAGAAGTGGAAAGAATGCAGCTGCGCGTAAGCCTGGGATTAAATGACCCGGTGTTTATCCAGTTTTTACATTACATTACCCGTTTGCTGCACGGTAATTTCGGCATCTCGTACTACAACCAGGTGTCGGTATTCCAGCTGATTATGGAACGACTTCCTGCCACTCTGGAACTGGTGTTTGTCGCGGTGGTGATTTCGCTGGCCGTCGGCTTTCCGCTTGGGGTCTGGGTCGCCATCACGCGCAATAAAATCCTGCGCGAGAGTGTGCAGATCCTCTCGTTGATTGGCGTCTCACTGCCGTGGTTTCTTATCGGCATCATGCTGATTATCGTCTTTTCGGTATGGCTGGGATGGTTCCCCTCCAGCGGCCGCGGCGAAACCGTCAAGATTGGTTTCTGGTCGAGCGGTTTGCTTACTGCATCCGGCTGGCGTTCCATCGTACTTCCGGCGCTTTCGCTGGCTCTGTCGATGATAACCATCATTATGCGCCTGGTGCGCACGGAAATGCTGGAAGTGATGAAGGCTGATTATATTAAATTTGCCCGCGCCCGCGGCATCGAGAATTATCGCATCTGGTTTCGCCATGCGCTGCGCAACGCATTATTGCCGGTGGTCACGGTGATTGGTTTGCAAATTGGCGGGCTAATCGCATTCGCGATTGTTATTGAGACCGTCTTTCAATGGCCGGGGATGGGGCTGCTGTTAATTCAGTCCATTAACTATGTTGATGTCCCGGTGCTATCCGGATATCTGTTATTTATCGCCCTGATATTTATTGTGATTAATACCATCGTCGATCTGCTGTATTACCTGATCGACCCACGTATGCGTGCGCAATAAGGAGTTGTGATGCAACCTCGTCATTATTCAGATACGGCGGCCGGGCAAAATTTTGTCACCCGCATTGTGGCGCGCTGGCGCACATTTCTTGATAGCGATTTTTTATGGTTATTCTGGCAAAGTAAAAGTGCCGTGGTCGCTTTTACCTGCTGTGCGCTGATTCTACTCTGTTCTTTATTCAGCCACTGGATCGCGCCGCATAATGTTTTCGATACCGCTGGTTTTGATTTAATGGATTCCGAATTACCCCCCGCGTGGATGACGGGCGGCGACCCGCGCTTTTGGCTGGGCACCGATGTTCAGGGGCGAGATATTCTCTCCCTGATGCTCTATGGCCTGAATATCTCGCTGATTATCGGCGGCCTGAGCGTCCTGGCGTCCGTCGCTCTTGGCGTGGCGTTAGGGGTACTGAGCGGTTATTTCGGCGGCGTGGTGGATACGCTCATTATGCGTTTTGCCGACGCCATGCTCAGCATCCCCACCATTATGTTTACCTTGCTGGTCAGCGGCGTCGCGCGCGTCGCCATTCCGAAAGAGTATATCGGCCATTTTGCGCCGGCTATTCTGATTGGCGCCATTGCCCTGACGGGCTGGATGCAGTACGCCCGCACGGTGCGCAGCCTTACGCTGCTGGAAAAGGGCCGGGAATACGTCATGGCTTCGCAAATCAGCGGCGGTAGCCACTTGCACATCATGCTGGCGCACATTGTGCCTAACGTGATGCGCCCGGTGCTGGTGATGGCGACTCTGCACCTCGGCGTCGCCATTCTCACCGAAGCCACGATGTCCTTCCTCGGCGTCGGTATGCCGCCGGACCAGCCGTCGCTGGGGACGCTCATCAATGAAGGCAACCAGTATCTCTTTTCCGGGCAGTGGTGGATTGTGCTGTTCCCGGCCACGCTGTTGGTCGTTCTTTCGCTGGCGTTTAACGTGCTGGGCGACTGGCTGCTCAACGCCCTCAACCCTAAGCTGCGCTAAGAGGAAAGATAATGACGGCTTCTCTACAGGCGTTACTGGAAGTAAAAAATTTGAGCATTGAATTCCTGCACCGCAAAGGCAACCTGCAGGCGATTCACGATTTGACGCTGACGATGCAGCCGGGTGAGATCCTCGGGATGGTCGGCGAATCAGGGGCGGGTAAATCCCTGACCGGTGCGGCTATCGCCGGGCTGTTACAAACCCCTGGGCGCATTCGGGGCGGCGAAATCTGGTTTGGCGATCGGCGTATCGATAATCTGGACGATGAAGCCCGGCGTCAACTGCGCGGCAAAGCAATCAGCTGTATTTTCCAGGACCCGCTAACCAGCCTTAATCCGGTACTGACCATTGGACAGCAACTCATTGAAACCATCCGTACCCATCTTCCCTTGTCGGCTAACGAAGCGCGGGAGCGGGCGGTTTCGCTGTTGACGGAAGTCGGGATTAACAGCCCGCTCCAGCGCATCGATCAGTATCCGCACCAACTCTCCGGCGGAATGCGCCAGCGGGTGGTGATTGCGCTGGCTCTGTGCGTCGACCCGCAGCTGGTGATTGCCGATGAACCCACTACGGCGCTGGATGTGTCGGTGCAGGCTCAGGTGTTGGGAGTGCTGCGCCGGTTATGCGAACAGCATGGTACGGCGGTGATGCTGATCACGCATGATATGGGGGTGGTCGCGGAAGTGTGTTCAAGAGTGGCGGTGATGTACGCCGGACGCATTGTCGAAACCGGGCCAGTCGCGCAGGTTATCAGGCATCCTCAACATCCTTATACCCGCGGGTTGATTCAGTCCATTCCGTCAATGAGCGAACGGCATGAGTATCTCAAGCAAATTGATGGCGCGATGCCGCGGCTGAACGCGCTACCTCAAGGGTGCGCGTTTAACCCTCGATGTCCGCATGCCAGCGCACAATGCCGCGAACAGCAGCCCTTGATGCACCACCGACACGCGGCCCAGTTGGCCTGCTTTCATCCGCAAGGAGAATCGCTATGAACGAGCCATCGGGCCTTGCCCCGGAAGTTGTGACCATCCGCGACCTGCATATTCGCTTTAATCTGGGGCGGGAGAAAAAAACGTCGCTCTTTCGCCCGGCGGCGAAAAAGGAGCTGCATGCGGTCCGCGGCATCGGCTTTACCATTCGCCAGGGAGAAACGTTCAGCATCGTAGGTGAATCGGGATGCGGAAAATCGACCGTTGCCCGCGCGCTGGCCGGGCTCTATCAGCCATCGTCCGGCGAGATAAACTACGCCTGGCGCAGTGCGCAAATATCCGGTTCAGCGGGGCAAAACGGCACGCAAATGATCTTCCAGGATCCCTATGCCAGCCTGAACCCTCGCTGGCGCATCGGTCGTTCGCTGGCAGAACCGCTGCTGCTGGCGAAAAAGGTGGGCACCACCCGCCAGGCCAGAGAGTATTGCGGCGAGCTGCTGGAGCAGGTCGGGCTTGCTGCCGGGGATTTGGATAAATTTCCTCATGAATTCTCCGGCGGTCAACGTCAGCGTATCTCGATTGCCCGCGCGCTGGCGACGCAACCGGGTTTTTTGATCTGCGATGAACCTACCTCGGCGCTGGATGTATCGGTTCAGGCTCAGGTGCTTAATCTGATGCGCAAGTTACAGCGAGAAAATGGGCTTACCTACTTTTTTATCAGCCACAATATGGCGGTGATCTCCCATATCTCCGATAGGGTCGGAGTCATGTATCTCGGCAGACTGGTCGAGCAGGGCAGCGTCGAGGAGATTTTCGCTCGTCCCGCGCATCCTTATACGCGGATGCTGATGGCGGCTATCCCACAGTTTGATACGCCCGCCATTGCCCGGGAACCGATTCGTGGTGAAGCGCCCAGCCCGCTGGCGCCACCGCCAGGCTGCGCATTTGCGCCGCGCTGCCCTTATGCCAAACCGCTGTGCCACCAGACGATGCCGCCGGCGCACAACCTCAGCGCTAATCATCAGCTTGAGTGCCATTTCCCGGTTGAAGTGATGGCCTGTTCCACCTCTATTCCGTTAGCGAAGGTATCGTAAATGACCGCCATTTTGCTTAAAGGCGTAACGCCTTTTGATTCCTCTTCACCCGTTGACCTGCTGCTTGAGGACGGGAAGATTGCGGCCAGAGCGCGAGCGTTGGCTCCGCCTGAGCATGCCACTGTGATTGATGGTCGTGGTTTTCAGGCCTTTCCCGGCCTGGTGGACGGTCATGCCCACCTCGATAAAACGCTCCTGGGCCGCGAGTGGTATATCAATGATGTTCCGCGCGATCTGGCGGCAATTATTGCCAACGAACGCACCTACCGCCATGAACAGGTCCCCGATGCACAGCTTCAGTCTGAGCGCATCGCCCGGCGCGGCATTGCGGCTGGCACCTCTTTTATCCGTACTCACGTGGATATTGATAATGAGATTGGGCTGGCCAATCTGGAAGGGGTGCTGGAGACGCGCCGACGCCTGGCGCAGCAGGTAGATATCGAGATTGTCGCCTTTCCACAAAGCGGTATTTTGCAAAATACCGGCAGCGAAGCCTTGCTGGAGCGGGCGCTGGAAATGGGCGCTGAGCTGGTCGGCGGGCTGGATCCGTGTTCTTTTGACCGCGACCCGCAGCGCCACCTGCAGATTATTTTTGAACTGGCCAGTCGACATAATAAAAAAATCGACATTCATCTGCACGAACGCGGCGAGCTGGGCGCATTTAGCCTTGAACTGATCCTGGAATTTACCCGCCGCTATCAGAAACAGCATGCCGTGACCGTTAGCCACGGTTTTTGTCTGGGGATGCTGGATCCTGCCCGGCAGCAGCGCTTTGCCGAAGAGATGGCGGAGCTGGGCGTGAGCGTCGCGACGACCGCGCCCGCAGATATCGCCGTACCGCCGTGGGAGATCCTCGACCGTGCCGGGGTGGCAATTTGCGCAGGAAATGATGGGGTGCGCGATACCTGGAGCCCCTATGGCAACGGGGACATGATCCAGCGTGCGGTCACCATGGGCCTGCGCTATCGCTGGCGTAAAGATAGCGAAATTATGCGCGCAACGCGCGCCATTACGCACGGCGGGGCGCGAGTGATGGCGCTCGAGAACTATGGTCTTGAGCCAGGCTGCCGCGCCGATCTGGTCCTGATCCCCGGACGGAGTATGGTGGAAGCGCTGGTGGAGGTTCCGGTCGAGCGGAAGGTGTTTAAAGGCGGTGTGCTGGTGGCGAACAACGGGGAGTGCCTCTTTTAATGACTGATAAAACAACGCGCATTCGTGCCGCCTGGGTGGTGGGCTACCGCCAGGGCGACCACTGTCTGTATGCCGACGGCGAAGTGGTCTATCAGCGGGATAAAATCCTCTTTGTCGGTCACGATTATCCGGGCCATATTGATGAAGAGATTAACGCGGGTAACAGCCTGGTTGGCCCTGGTTTTATCGACCTGGATGCGCTGGGCGATTTAGATACCACCGTGCTGGCATTCGACAATCAGCCGGGCTGGCGAAAAGGGCGGATCGTTGCCGATGACTGGCTGCGGCGCGATCTGTATAGCCGGGAACAGCTCGACTTTGCCAAGCGTTATGCCTATAGCCAGCTGCTGCGTAACGGGATCACCAGTTTTGCCCCGATAACCTCGATCCTCTATCGCCAGTGGGCAGAAGACTTCGATGAATATCTCTACGCTGCGGACGTCGCGGAGTCCCTCGGCGCACGAGCCTGGCTAGGCCCGGCGTTTATGGCCGGATATTATGTTACCGACGCTTCGGGGCGCTTTAGCCGCCGCGAGGACAGAGCCCAGGCCCGCCGCGGCTTGGATGACGCGCAGCGCTTTTTCCAGCGTCTGCGACAGCGCGGTGTGCCGACGCTAAGCGGGATGCTGGCGCCGGACAGAATTGAAGGCGGCGATCCGCAGTGGCTCGCCGAACTGGCCGCGTTGGTGGCGGAGCTGGCCTGTCCAACCCGCTTGCACTGTTGCCAGAGCGAGCTGGAGATCGGCGAAATCGCCCGTCGTTATAATGGCAAGAGTTCGCTGGAGGTGCTTGAAGACGTCGGGCTGCTAAACCGGCGGATGCTGCTACCGCATGGCCAGTTTCTGGGCGGCGAACGGCCTGACCCACAGCGAATAGCGCAGGATATCGATCGCCTGGCGCGTTCCGGGGCGACGGTGGTCTCCTGTCCGATGGTGTCCGGTCGTCACGCGAAATATCTCGAACAGTATCCACAGCTCAGGGCCGCAGGCGTCAATATGGCGCTCGGTACCGATACCTTCCCGCCGGATATGTTCAGCAATATGCATCTGGGCACGATCCTTACCCGGGTAGTGACCGGTGATATCGCCGCCGCCAGCAGCGCGGATTATTACCGCATGGCCACCCTCGGCGGGGCGAAGGCGCTGGGGCGCGACGATTTGGGGCGACTCGCAGCGGGCTGCCAGGCGGATATGATCGTGGTGAGCCTTAATCAACCTGCGCTGGGGCAGATATTTGACCCGATCACCGCGCTGGTGCTCAGTGGCAACGGACGCGATGTCACCGGTACTATCGTTGCCGGGCGTAAGGTCTACTGGGAAGGACGCATGGTACAGGCCGGTTACGACCTCGCGGAACTGCACGCAGAGTCGCAGAACGTGTTCGCCCATATTCTGCGCAGCTATCCGGAACGCACGGTTAATCATCCTCCGCTCGCAGAGATTGTGCCTTCCTCTTTTCCACTCTGCAGTCGGGGAAACGCCGATGAGTGAACGCTATTTGTTGACTAACGTCCGCCTGGAGCAGGGGTTCATTCGCCGACAGGGCGTGGTGCAGGGAACCGAGTGTGCGGAGTTTACCCTCGATATTGTGGACGGCAGAATTAGCGCTATCTACGCCGGTACCCAGCGTCTGCCGGGCGTCGCCTGGCTAGATGCCGGGGGATATCTGATGCTCCCGGCCACCCGCGACGAGCATATTCATCTGGATAAAACCTTTTACGGCGGTCCCTGGCGTGCGGCGCGGGAGAGCGGGGCACAGGACATCTTTGGGATGATCGTCCTTGAACAGGAGATACTGCCCACGCTGCTGCCGACCTCGGTGCAGCGCACGCACGCGCTATTGCAGCTGGTGCAGCAGCAGGGAACGACGTACGTTCGCAGCCATTGTAATATCGAGCCGGTAAGCGGTCTGCAAAGCCTGCTGCATTTGCTGGAGGCTCTGGCGCCCTGGCGGGAGAAGCTCCAGTGTGAGATCGTGGCTTTTCCGCAGCACGGACTGCTGCGCTCGGGTTCGCTGTCGCTGATGCGTGAAGCCCTGGCGCTGGGCTGTGAGTGGGTCGGTGGCCTGGATCCGTCAAAAGCGGACGGTGATATGGTCCGTTCGCTGGAAGCGACGCTGGAACTGGCCGTCGAAGCAGGAAAGGGCATTGATTACCATCTGCATGAGGATAAATCCACCGGTATTGCCTGTATCCGCTATTTACTGGATGCGCTGGAACGGGAGCCGGCGCTGCGCGGGAAGCTGACGTTGAGTCACGCCTACTGTCTGGCGCAAATCGAACCAGCGGAGCTGAGCGAGCTGGCGGGGCAGATGGCAGAGCTTGGGGTATCACTAGCCTCCTGTCTGCCGTTAGGCAAGGGCGTTATGCCGCTACCGTATTTACGCGAACGCGGCGTGCGGTTGCTAAGCGGTACCGATAGCGTTATCGATCACTGGTCGCCGTTTGGCTCCGCCAGTATGCTGGATAAAGCGCACGACTGGGCGCGGCTCTATACGCGCGGTAGCGAGTTTGAGCTGAGTCGGGCGCTGGCCATCGCCACCGGGAATTGCCTGCCACTCACAGACAGTGGCGACAGGGCCTGGCCGAAAGTGAACGATGAGGCCAGTTTTATCTTGCTGAATGCAGCCTGTTCGGCACAAGTAGTTGCGCGTTTGCCTGCCGTTGAGGCAGTCTATTTTCGTGGGAAAAGGGTCTGGACCAGAGAATAAATCAGGGTAGAGAACGCAATGAGTGAAAAACTGACGCCAAAGCAGCGTGAAGTTAACCGGGTGGTGGAAGCGCTCACCCAGGCTATCGGGCAGCATAAGCTACGTCCGGGAACGCGCTTAATTGAGGCGCAAATCGTCGAGGCGCTACAGGCAAACCGCAATCATGTGCAAACTGCGCTACAGCGCATGGCGGGTCAGGGGATTGTCATCATAGAACCCAACTACGGTGCAATGGTTGCCCGGCCAACGGCAAAACAGGCTCACGAAGTCTTTATTGCCCGTAGCGCCATTGAGTGTGCCATCATTTCGTGCATCACGCCGGAGAGAATGGCGCTTTTCGCGGAAGAGATAGCACGTCAGCAGCATAACGAACACCAGTCGTTTCATGCTCAGGATCGTCGGCGCATTGTCTACGAACTCGGCGCGTTTCATGAGCTTATGGCGCGGATCGCCGGTAACGACGTCCTGCGCGGTATCCTCGATAATCTGATGATACTGAGTTCGCTGATAGTTATGCTTTACCAGCAGGATGTCACCACGCACTGCCAGTGTGATGAACACAAAAATATTATTGCTGCGCTACAGGAGGGGGATACTCAACGCGCGCAGAATCTCATGAGCGATCACTTGCATGCTCTCCTGCAGCAACTGAACCTGAATGAAACGCCACCGAATCTGATGACATTGTCCCAGGCATTGAACGAAATGAGCGAGTAAGTATTACTCATTAAATGTCGTTTGCCTGCTGTTGAAAATGATCGCTATAAGTCCGGGCTTAAATATGTGGGGTTAAATTTTCGGGTTGCCATTAAAAATGACGCAGAGGAGAGAGCTTTCCGGGTGAAGAGGGCCTGTCGACCCGGTGAGAGCGATGCCGGCTGGTTAGAGTAGAAGATAATCTTTTGTCGCGGCTATCCAGCGGTTCCCTGCGCTGGATAGCCCATTTTCCGGCGCTCGGGGATTAATTGCAGATGGTATTCATTCTCTTGCAGATTTAGTTGCTGATTTCGTCGTTTTGTTGGCCCGTAAAAAAGCCGTAAACCATCTTAACTACCCTGGCAGCGGCTCCGACTGGTTCATTGCTAACGGGATCAGCGCCGATAGAACATGAAAAATGGTAGTCGCTATTTTTTCTGCGGTGGCGCAAGCTGAACACAGAAAAATACTGGATCGTGTGGATTAGGGCTGACAGGAAGCGAAAATGAAAGACGTTTCTCATAGTTTTCATAATCAATTAAATGACCGAACTGTTTTTATATGTACAAATAACCAAAGAGCTTTGTATGCTTAAATATGTCGTGTCATTTTTAATTGTTATTATTGCTCTTGTTATGTTTTTTTTAAGTCGCTTATCCGAGTTCGATATTTCAGACTCCGGTCAGCAACGTATTATATCTTTCAAGCATCATCAGGATCTCCTGGAGGGGTCGTTAATTATGCCTCCTGGCAAGATGTCGCCCCCGGTTGTGCTTCTCATTCATGGCGACGGGCCGCAGGATCGCTGGTCAGAAGGCGGATATATTCCGCTGGTTAACTTCCTTATCTCGCAGGGAATTGCCGTTTTTTCATGGGATAAACCAGGCGTGGGTCAAAGTACAGGTAACTGGTTGGCACAGACAATGTCAGATCGCTCAGAGGAGGCCGTTTTAGCGTTACAAAAACTGAGAGAACAGCCAGAACTGAAAAACAGTCGCGGAGGTTATCTTGGGTTCTCGCAGGCTGGCTGGGTCGTACCTCCGGCAAGCCAACCGGCAGCAGCTGACTTTGCCGTGCTGATAGGCGCTGCGATAAACTGGCGGAATCAAGGCATATACTATACAGGACAACGGCTTAAAGCTGAGGGTCACTCCGTGACTGATGTGCTGGCCGCTAAAAAACATGAAGCCGTACTTTTTGACCGCCAGTTTACAGAAGAAGCGGCGTCTCTCCCCTGTAACACCCAGTGTACGCGTCAGGACTTCGAGCGCAGAAATTCCCGGGCTGATGCGACGAAATATATTTCCGTCATGCGGACGCCGGTATTAATTCTGATGGGTAAGGATGACCGGAATGTAGACCCTGATGACACTGTCGCTGTCTGGACCAAAGCACTTCCTTTGGACACACCGCGTTGTATCATGCAGCTGCCGGGGGCGACTCACGGACTTTTACGCAGCGAATGGTTTGATTATCAGCTTGCCTCTCAGTGGCCGTTGTGGAAACAGGGATTGTTTCTGTTGTCCGGGAAATACTCATATTCACCAGGGGCGCTCAATACCGTCTCATCATGGATCCTGAGTCAAAAATGTGGGCAATAAATTTCATTCTTATTCCATAGCGCGGGGAAGGCTCCCTGTTCTCACGAGAAACGCCCCCCAGCCGCTAACATGAGTAGATGGCTGGAGGGAATTCTGCCTGCAACGAGCATAAGAAACCCGCTGATTGACCCAATAACACATTTGAAACCGGAAGGGCGTAACCTCATTCAACGAAGCTATCGCGGCCTTCTTTATTGACTTATTGATGCAGCGGCCGACCGATGGCCGCGAGGATCGATTCATGCATGGCTTCTGAAAGCGTCGGATGGGCAAAAATCATCGATAACAGACTCTCATGTGTGGCCTCCAGGTGATGGGCGATACCAAAACCCTGGATCTGTTCGGTGACCTGTGCGCCAACCATATGCGCCCCCAGAAGCTCGCCGGTTTCGGCATCGAAAATGGTCTTAACAAACCCCTCCGTCTCACCGCTGGCCAGCGCCTTACCATTGCCCTGATAGGCGAACTTACCTATCTTGATCGGCCGTCCTCTGGCCCGCGCCGTCTCCTCAGTCAAGCCCAGACTGGCAACCTGTGGCCGGGCATATGTGCAACCAGGCACATAGTCGCGGTCAAGAGGGTGTATGCCTTCGACGCCAGCCAGCGTCTCGACGCAAATTGTTCCTTCGTGGCTGGCCTTGTGCGCCAGGCAGGGTGGACCGGCTACATCGCCGATGGCGTAAAGGCCGAATACGTTGGTGCGGCAGGCAGCATCCGTCTTGATAAAACCGCGATCCAACACGACTCCGAGGGCTTCCAGCCCGAGACCTTCAACATTGGGCTGCACGCCCGTCGCCAACAGCACGTGTTCGACCTCCTGTAGTTGTTCGGTGTCGGCGTTTTTCAAGGTGCAGCGCACCCCGGTATCGGTGACCTGCACTTGCGTCACGAGAGTCCGGGTATGCACGTGAATGCCGCGCCGCTCGAATGATTTACGCACCACGGCGGACACTTCGGCGTCTTCAACCGGCAGTATCTGCGCGGCTAGCTCGACCAGCGTCACGTCGCTGCCAAGATCGTTATAAAGGCTGGCGAATTCGACGCCGATGGCGCCTGAACCGATGATCAATAAAGATTTAGGCAAGAACCTGGGCTGCAGCGCCTCGAAGTAGGTCCAGATACGCTCACCATCCGGCACTACGCCTGGTAACGCTCGCGGGCGGGCACCCGTCGCAAGGATAACGTGGTCGGCACGGTAGTCGTGCTCTTCTCCTCTGGCATCGGCTACCGTTATCTGTCCCTTACCACGCAATCGGGCTGTGCCGTCTATCACCGTGACGCCATTCTTCTTCAACAGGTACTCAACCCCGCCGGTCAGCTGTTGCGATACGGAGCGGCTAAACTGCACCAGTTTCTGCAGATCGAAATTCACCTCGCCGAAAGTGAAACCCAGCTGGCTGGCATGGGTGATACTGTGCGCCACCTCTGCGCCGTGCAGCAGCGCCTTGGTTGGAATGCAGCCCCAGTTCAGGCAGATACCTCCCAGGTGCTGTTTTTCCACCAGGGCCGTACGAAGCCCTAGCTGGCCGGCACGGATGGCGGCGACATAACCCCCGGGTCCGCCGCCGATTATCAGTACATCGTATTTATCGTGCATCGCTCGTCTCCTGGATCAACAGCAGGGTCGGTGTTTCAACCAGTCGCTTGAGCTGCTGGAGAAAAGCCGCGCCTGGCGCGCCATCGATTACCCGGTGATCGCAGGACAGCGATACGGTCAGTTGATGGCGTGCGACGATCTGTCCGTCGCGTACCACCGCCCGGAGCTCGCCGGCGCCAATGGCGAGGATCGCGCTTTGCGGTGGATTTATGATGGCATCAAACTGCCGTACTCCGAGCATACCCAGGTTTGACAAGCTAAAGGTGCCGCCCTGGAACTCTTCGGGCTTGAGCGTGCCCGCCCTGGCTTTGGTGACCAGAGAATGAATTTCGTTGGAGATCTCGCTTACCGATCTGCTGTTGGCCGAACGTACGATAGGGGTAATTAACCCGTCTGGCAGCGCAACGGCCACCGAAATATCGGCATTGGCAAAACGGCGGATGCTCTGCGTTGCCTCGTCAAACTGTACGTTAACATCCGGCACAGCCACCAGCGCCAGGGCACAGGCCTTAACCAGCAGATCGTTAACCGATATCTTGACGCCGGGCACTGCGCTGTTGATTTCCTTCCGCAACGCTAATAGTCGCTCCAGATCGAGATCGGCAGTCAAACGGAAATGAGGTGAATTTTGCTTGGACATTTGCAAGCGAGCAGCGATCGCCCGCCGCATACCGGACAGCGGCAAAGTCTCAAAGGCTGCCGGTGGCGCCGTCTGAACCGCTCCGGCTTGCGGCAGACCATCAAGCAGCAAAGCGGCTGCCAGCACATCATCGCGACTGACTCGCCCGTGTGAACCGCTGCTGCGACAGTCGTGCAGGTTGATCCCCATTTTCCCGGCCAGACGACGCGCCAGCGGGGTTGCCGATACCTGGCTATCGTCGGCATGGGAGCGAGGTGCTTTGCTGGAACGCACTGGCGGCTTCGGTGAGGCTATACGGCCTCCGGCCGCAACGATCGCGCTCTCCAGGTCAGCGACAGAGATACGCTCGTCACGCCCGCTACCGCGGACCTTTTGCAGGTCGACACCCCACCGTGCAGACAGACGCAACGCATGGGGGGTGGCATTAACCTGAGCCGCATTGGTCGTGCCTTGCAGGCTGACGGGTACCTCGGTTTGCCCAATGGATGCCAGGGGCTTGTTGGATGGGGCCGGGACAACGCCAGGCGGCTTACCGATGGCGATAGCCGCGACAGCAGGCTCGGTAGCCTGGGCGACAGGGGCCGCTGGCGGCACCGTAGCCAGACTGGCAGCGAAGGCGTCCAGCTCAGCCTCGCTGACTGAAGAGTCAGCTGCCAGCGCCAAAACTGCGCCTACCTGGAGGGTATCTCCCTGTCGGGCTAGTATCCGACGTAGCGTACCGGCGAAGGGAGCCTCCAGCACATTGACGATTTTGCTGGTCTCAATTTCACAGATTTCCTGGCCTTTGGTGAAGTCTTCACCCTCCTGGATGGCCCACCGAGCGAGCAAACCTTCCTCCATTGAAAGACCCCACTTCGGCATTTCAAGCGTCTTGATATCGCTCATGACTTAATCCTCCAGCACTTGGCGGACGGCCGCTTCGATACGCCCGACGTCAGGGATCCAGAGCTTTTCGAGGGCAGGGGAGAACGGCACTGGGGTGTGCGGTGGTGTCACCAGTACAATCGGCGCCTTGAGGAAATGGAATGCCTGGGAAGCAATTAGCGCGGCGACATCATGAGCAAAGCCAAAACGCGCCGCTGATTCATCGACAATCACCACGCGGCCTGTGGAAGCCACCGACTCCAGAATACCTTCTTCGTCCAGTGGCGAGATGGTGCGTGGATCGACCACCTCAACCGAGATCCCCTCCCTGGCCAGCTTGTCGGCGACCTGATTTGCTTTGTGTACCATTGCCGACAGCGCGATGATGGTGACGTCGTCTCCTTCGCGGGTATAGTTGGCTACACCAAGCGGGATGGTATAAATCTCGTCCGGCACCTCGCCCTTGAGGTCATAAAGCATTTTATGCTCGCAGAACACCACCGGATCGTCGTCACGAATCGACTGGATCAGCAGCCCCTTGACGTCATAAGGCGTCGACGGCACCACCACCTTCAGTCCCGGCGTGGTCGCAAAGATATTATAGGGTGACTGCGAATGCTGGGCCGCTGCAGAGAAACCCGCACCGATCATGCCACGCATGACCAGTGGTGCTTTGGCCTTGCCACCAAACATGTAGCGGAATTTGGCAGCCTGGTTGTACAGTGCGTCGTGGCTAACGCCGAAAAAGTCCATGAACATCAACTCCGCCACCGGCCGCAGACCGGTTGCCGCGGCGCCGGCAGCCATGCCGACGATCGCCGACTCTGTAATTGGCGTATCGATCACCCGGTCAGAGCCAAACTGCGTCCACAGCCCCTTAGTTACGCCGAGCACACCGCCAAAGGCTTCTATCCTCGCTTCTTCTGGCGCATTTCCGCCATGGCCGCCACGCAGGTCTTCGCCGATGAGTACCACGCGTTCGTCACGCTCCATTTCCTGGGCCAGGGCTTCCTTCACCGCTTCACGATAGGTTTTTATAGTCATTGTTATCACCCTCAGTAAGAGACATAAACGTCGGTCAACAGGTCTTCCGGAGCCGGATAGGCAGCGGCGCGGGCTTTGAGTACTGCATCGTCGACCTGCGCTTCAACTTCCGCATCGATCGCCGCCAGTTCTTCCTGGGTGACATGTTGCTTGACCCTGGCGGTGAAAATCTTCAGCGGATCATGTTGTTCACGCAGACGTTGAACTTCACCCTCAGCACGATATAGGGCTGGATCGCCCTCGAAGTGGCCGTGCCAACGGAAGGCTTTGGCCTCAATCACGCTCGGACCACCTCCTTCGCGGGCGCGCTTGACCGCCTCTGCGGTGGCCTCGTAAACGGCAAAGAAATCGGTGCCATCAACCGTCACTGCCGGTAAGCCAAAGCCGGCGGCGCGCCTGGCGATATCACGACCGCCGACGGCATAGTCATGGCCGGTACCTTCGCCATAACCGTTGTTCTCGAAAATAAAAATCGCAGGAAGCTGGAGCACGACTGCCATGTTTATCGCTTCAAAAACCAGGCCCTGATTAGAACCGCCGTCACCGGTAAAAGAGACGCCGACGTTGCCGGTCTTCAGGGTTTTGGCCGTCAGCGCAGCGCCAATGGCTAACGGAGGCGCTCCGCCAACGATAGCGTTCGCACCCAGCATGCCTTTTGAGAGGTCGGCAATGTGCATCGAGCCCCCCTTGCCGCGACATAATCCGCTGTCCTTACCGAATATTTCAGCCATCATGCCGTGAATATCGCAGCCTTTGGCAATACAGTGGCCGTGTCCGCGGTGCGTAGAACCGATGAAATCAGCGTCCGTTAAATTTTCGCAAACTCCCACAGCAATGGCCTCCTCACCGGTATAAAGGTGGATGAAGCCTGGAATATCACCGCTGGTGTTTTCCTGATGCAAACGCTCCTCAAATGTCCTGATCTCGCGCATCTTGCGGTAAGCCTGTAGCAACGCCTGTTTGCTAAGCATCATTTAAGTCTCCTCAATAAAGGTCGGCCGGGCGGGGTTATTTAACAGGGTGGGTGCACCCTAACCACACCAATGCAATGAATCTACGAGCGCCAGCAGAGAGTGCGAAGCCACCTTCATGGGTGGGTTGGTGGGGGTTTTCATGCTTGAGGTCAAACTTTATAAATTTTGTGTACTTATCCAGAAGGGCAGTCCCATGTCATCCCGAGCTCTGGCGTACAATTGATAAAAACAATACGAGCAGACAACCACGGATGAAGCCATCGGATTTTGCAGGTCGCCAATCAACATCACTGGTCTCTGGACCATTGCGGCTGACGAGAGGCTTGCCGCTCATCCTGACCAAATTCGTCCCGCCACGCTCCTCTATCCCGTTACTACAGCGCTCACGGCTTCTCCGACTCCTCGATCAAATTCAGTGGCGCCGTCTGGGCGTCGTTTGCGCTGGGGCTGGATTTGGTAAAACCACGCTATTAGCCCAGTGGCATCAGCAAATGATCGACCAGGGTGAACGTGTTGCCTGGCTTAGCCTCGATGAGGAGGATGATGACGTCTGGCAGTTCATACCTTATCTGCTGCAGGCATTGCGTCCGCTCTATGGCGATTGGGACGCCGATTTTTGGCGCAACATAGAAGAACAGAAGCCCGCTAACTCTCAACAGCTGCTGGCCGGGTTGATTAACCAGCTACATTACTGTCCACACGACCTGTATCTGATCATCGATGACTTCCACATGATTAATGATGCTGGTGTATATGAAGCCTTGGGCTATTTGCTCAGGCATGCACCTGCCGCGTTACATCTGATCATCGGCAGCCGTATCCACCCGAGTCTGTCCCTGAGTCAGCTTCAGGCGCAGGACCAGCTGGTGGAAATCTATGATCGAGACCTGCAGTTCACGCTCGAAGAGACGCGAAAATATTTCAGCCAGACGATTGCCGTACCGCTTAGCAATCAGCATGCGCTGCGGCTGCTGTCCGCGACAGAGGGCTGGATTGCGGGTATGAAGATCGCGTCATTGTCCCCGGCATTGCAGAATGATCCAGAACATCTGCTGCGCAACATTCGTGGAGGTACGCGCTCCATCGCCCGTTATCTGAAAGAGGTGGTACTTGACCCTCTGCCGGAGGAGGTGCTCGATTTTCTGGTGAAAACTTCGTTCCTCAATCGTGTAAATGCCGGGTTATGCAATGCGGTTACAGGACGTGACGATGGTAAAGCCATGCTGGTATGGATTGAGAGACACAACCTTTTCTTGTCAGCCCTTGATGAACAAGGCTATTGGTTTCGCTACCATCCTCTTTTGCAGGAGACCCTGCGGGCGATATTGCAGCAGAGCAACGATATCTACCCCAAGTTACATGAACTAGCCAGTCATTGGTTCGTTGAGCAGAGATTGTGGTCCGAGGCGGTACGTCATGCACTCGCCGCGGGCAAGCCCGTTCATAGCCCCGGACAGGATGGCGCCAGCGCGCAGTCACTGGCGGAAGAAGGGGATATAGATACCCTGGTTTCCTGGATGCATCATTTACCCGACAGCAATGACCCTTCGCGTATTGACCTCCAAATCAATCTGGCCTGGGCTCTGGCGCACTATTTCCGCTTTGATGAATCGAGAAGGTTGCTCGATAATCTCGACCAAATGGTCGTTAATCACCGTGCGAGTATGACCCGCAGCGCCTGGCTTAAATTGCGTGTTGTGCGCGCGATTTGCGAAGCCTTCGCTGAAAATATTCCGCAGAGTATGGCTATTGTTCAGCCGCTGTTGGCCGAAGTGCCCTGCGGAGACACCTGGGTTGATGGCCTGATATGCAATATTCTTAGCTACTGCCACGTGGTGAACCAGCGCTACGCTGAGGCCCTGGAGGTTCAACGGTATATGCCCTGCCCGGAAAGCCCCCTGGATAATCTGTTTGTCTCGGTTTACCGTGCTTTTATCATCACCCAGTGCCATCTTTGCCAGGCCGATCTGGAGAACGCCGGGCGGTATGCCGAAAGTGCATTGCGTCAGGCTGAGCGTTATACCGGCTCCCAGTCGACCAGCGGCGCAACGCTGGCACCGCTGCTGGCGGAAATTGCTTACGAACAGCGGAGCCTTGACTCACTCGATAATCTGTTAGCAGATAGACTCGAACTCATCGATCGGTTCAGTCCACCCGATGCATTGAGTCGTTGCTATACCTATCTTGCGCGTCAGGCTTTGCATGACGACATGCCGCATGAGGCGGAACGACTCCTGGTACATGCGCAGCGACTTGCGATCTCTCGCGGGTGGCAGCGGTTGCAGGCTTTGTTGTTAACCGAGCAGGTTAGAGTGCGCCTGCAGTGCGGGGATTATCCCGGCGCAGAGCAACGGCAGCGGCAACTCGAGCAACTGGCGGTCCATAGCAGAATGGATGCCGAACATCCTTGTCAACGTGCGATCGCTCAGCATGCAGCCGTCAGCCGCAGCCGCCTTCTTCTGGCGTCAGACCAGGCGCCGCAAGCCAGCATTCTACTGGCCGGACTGGTTACTGAGCAGGAACGTCGGGGTGACTGGCTATCCGCAGCGCGTCTGCGTACGCTATGGTCGTTATCCTTGTGGAAGAGCGGCGAAAACGCGGCGGCCAGGACTGCATTGCAGCCAGTCCTGCACCTGGCTGAGCAACAGAATCTCCAGCGTATTTTTCTTGATGCCGGCGAGACATTGCAACCTTTGCTTACCTATATGGACGAATCCTCTGCGGCCTGCAAAGAGCAGGGCACAACACAGATTTACAGGGTAGAGCAGGGTGTTCAGGGCGGAGGAATACCGCGTCAGAGCGAAAGCCATGATGTTCATTGGGCGCTCAGTGAGCGAGAACTTCAGGTATTACACCTCGTCGCCGACGGCCAGATGAACAAAGAAATTGCGCGTTCCCTGGCTATTTCTGTTGAGACGGTGAAATGGCACCTCAAGAACATCTACAGCAAGCTCAAAGTCAACAGTCGCACTCAGGCAATGAGCCGTGCGCTGGAAATGAAACTGCTGGATTAACCCTGTGGATAGTATACGCATAACCCCTGTGCTGAAATTCGGTCATGAACTTTGCCAATGTTGTCTATTTAAGATGCTCGATGATTGAAACTCTCGAATAAACGCAATGGTAATGTTTCATTTTGGTGCCCCACAAAAATCAGCCTGCATCATCGTGAGGCATCATGAATCGATGCACACAGCAATATTTATCTCATCACACTGATATTTAACAATTTAATTAGTGGCATGCTTTATGCTTATACTTAGATGAAGGAATAAACATCTCAGCGCATCACCGCCAATTTGTGGGGGCCATACGCAGTGCAGATATTATTGTAGGCGAGGAGTGGATAATCAACGCTGTCATGAGTTAGTTCTACGTCGATTCCAATATTCATATTTGCCGTGTTTTTTAAGAGGATGCCTGACTCACAATATACCCGCATAGTTTAATTGACAGAACATATCAGTCTCTATTGACGATAACCTAATTTACTCACTGGTGTTGATATGACACCTGGTAAAAAGCCACATTCATTTTATGGAAAATGAAAAGGCTTAGTTCTGTGTAGGTGAAGCATATATTGCCACGATCGGCGATTTAACACGGATACAATGCTGATGCATAAACTCATAAAAAACTACAAAGCCGACGTCTATTTCGACGAACTGATCGACCATGAGGGCAATCCCCGCCGTTCAGCACAGAGTTTGATTCAGTGTCTGGATTCGCTTGCGCCGGATGAACTTGAAAAGCGTCGTCTGACGGCAGAGGCGACAATACAGGAAATGGGCATTAGCTTTACGGTCTATACCGACAAAGGAAATATCGACAGGATCTGGCCATTCGATATTATTCCCCGCACCATTGATGCTCAGGACTGGACGATAGCCGAAACCGGTCTGAAGCAGCGACTTACCGCGCTGAACCGCTTTATCAATGACCTGTATAACGAACAACATTGCATCAAAGATGGCATCATTCCCGAATATATCATTAAGGAGTCGAAAAATTTTCGCCCCGAGTGTGTCGGGATGTCGCCACCTTATGGCGTCTGGGCGCATATATGTGGGACCGATTTAGTCCGTGATGAAACCGGGCAGTTCTACGTCCTGGAAGATAACCTGCGGGTTCCCTCCGGCGTCTCCTATATGCTGGAAAACCGAGCCATCACCAAGCGCGTTCTGCCGGAGTTGTTTGAACGCGAGAATATCAAACCCATTGACGCCTATCCGGCACAGCTGCTGGAAACCCTGGCGGCCCTGTCGCCCCGGCAGATTGAACGCCCGGAAATCGTGGTGCTGACCCCGGGGATTTATAATTCTGCCTACTTCGAACACGCCTTTCTGGCCCAGCAAATGGGGGTCGAGCTTGTGGAAGGCGCCGATCTGTTTGTTGGCGACGACGACTGCGTCTACACCAAAACGATCTACGGCCCGGAGCGGGTGGACGTCATTTACCGACGCATTGACGATATGTTCCTCGACCCGGAAGTATTTGATCCCGAATCTGTTCTCGGGGTGCGTGGCCTGATGCGGGCATGGAAAGCCGGAAACGTGGCGCTGGCCAATGCGCCTGGCGCCGGGGTGGCGGATGACAAGGTCGTCTATGCGTATGTTCCGGCACTGATTCGTTACTATCTGGACGAAGAGCCTATTCTGCCGAACGTGGAAACCTTCCTTTGCCAGAATGATGATGAACGGGAATACGTTCTGCAGAATCTGGATAAGCTGGTGGTGAAACCGGCTAACGAATCCGGCGGCTATGGCATGCTGGTCGGGCCGCACTCGACCAAAAAAGAGCAGCAGCAGTTTGCCGAACTGATCCAGGCGAATCCACGCAACTATATTGCTCAACCGACGTTGAAGCTCTCTACCGCACCGGCGCTCATCGCGAAAGATTATCTGGAGCCGCGCCACCTCGATCTACGCCCCTTCATTTTGCAAAGCAAAGAGACTTACGTGACAACCGGTGGGTTGACGCGGGTGGCGATGAAAAAAGGCTCATTAGTGGTTAACTCATCCCAGGGCGGCGGGAGTAAGGATACCTGGATCGTGGAGAGCAAAAAATAATGAACATGCTATCAAGAGTTGCTGCGCGCCTGTACTGGAGCGCGCGTTATCTGGAGCGCGCGGAGAATATCGCGCGGTTAGTCAGCGTGTATGACGATCTGCTTTACGATCTGCCACGGGATATCGCTGTTTCCTGGTATAACCTGATCGAAATTAGCAGCGGCGTCGCCCTGTTTGGCCAGCGCTATAAAATTAAAGACGAACGCAATGTGCTGAAGTTTATGCTGGCCGACGAGAGCAACCCAGACTCTCTGCTGTCGTCACTAAAAATGGTCCGTGAAAATATCCGTACCAGCCGTGATGTGGTACCGGGAGAGATGTGGGAGCTGATCAATGAACTGGATCTGTACGCCAGACAGAACATCCGCCTGGGGATCAACCGCTCTGAACGACATACGTATCTCAATAACGTCATTGAAGGATGTCAGAAAATTATCGGCCTGCTGACCGGGTCGATGAGCCGCGATGCCGGCTGGCATTTTCTGAACATGGGGCGCTATCTGGAGCGCGCCGACATGAATACGCGCATTCTTGACGCGGCAAATTCCCTGATGATGCAGGCGCGTGAGGAGGAGAGCATCAAGTTAGGCCAGGTGGTGTGGTCTAAGGTCCTGAAATCGCAAAGCGCCTATCTCAGCTTTCGCCGGGTAATGCGCTGTTCGATTAAAGGCTCGCTGGTGGTCACGCTGCTCCTGACGGATGGGCATTTCCCTCGTTCGCAGCGCTATTGCCTGCAGCAAATCAAGCTGGCTGCCGCTGAGCTGCCGAGGGCGTCGGCCGTTTCGGATCACATTGACAGTCTTTTGCTTGCAACCCGGGGCGTCGATAATTCTCACGATCTGAACCGCGAATTTAGTCTCTACCTCAATGAGGTTCAGCTCAGCCTGATTGCGCTTCATCACCTGATTACCGATAACTGGTTTCTTTTCCTGCAAGGGGATGCCGTATGACCATCCGGGTTGCGATTCAACATACAACGACTTACGAATTCGATCGTTTGATCAACGTGGCGCCGCATATTTTGCGCCTACGCCCAGCGCCTCATTCACGTACCCATATACATGGCTATTCCCTGAAAGTGACGCCCGAAGACCACTTTATTAACTGGCAGCAGGATCCGTTCGGCAACTATCAGGCGCGGCTGGTGTTTCCTGAAAAAACGAAACGCCTGGAGTTCGCGGTGGAGGTGATCGCGGACATGACCGTGATCAACCCGTTTGACTTCTTTATTGAAGAGTATGCCGAGCATTTTCCCTTTGCTTATGATTCTTTGATGCAGGAAGAACTCGCACCTTATCTTAAGGTCACCGAGCAGAGCCCTGAACTTGACGCGTGGCTGGATACCGTTGATTGCGAGGAAATGGTGCACATCGTGACCTTCCTGGTGCAGCTCAATAGCCGCCTGGCCAACGAAATTGACTATGGAATTCGCCTGGAGCCCGGCGTGCAGAGCTGTCAGGAAACGCTGACGTTGAAAAAAGGCTCGTGCAGGGATACCTCATGGCTGCTGGTGCAGATCCTGCGTCATTTGGGGCTGGCAGCCCGCTTTGCCTCCGGCTATCTGGTGCAGTTGACTGCCGATGTGAAAGCGCTCGACGGTCCGTCAGGCCCGGAACAGGATTTCACCGATCTGCACGCCTGGTGTGAAGTCTATCTCCCCGGCGCTGGCTGGGTGGGGCTGGATCCGACCAGCGGCCTGTTTGCCGGCGAAGGGCATATTCCTTTAGCCTGCACGGCGGACCCGCAGTCTGCGGCACCGATTACCGGCGCAACCGACCCATGCGAATGTGAGTTCAGCTATACCAACATTGTCACACGCATTCATGAAGATCCGCGCGTCACGCGGCCTTACAGCGAAGATGAGTGGCTGAACATCAACGCGCTGGGCCGCGCCGTAGACGTTGAGCTGCAATCCAATGATGTGCGCCTGACCATGGGGGGCGAACCGACATTTATCTCCATCGACGATATGGACTCTGCGCAGTGGAACACCGAGGCGCTGGGCAAGGACAAATTACGTCTCGCTAAAGACCTGCTGCTGCGGCTAAAAGCGCAGTTCAGTCATGGGGGACTGCTGCACTATGGTCAGGGTAAGTGGTATCCGGGAGAGGAGGTTCCGCGCTGGGCGCTGGGGTGCTTCTGGCGCACCGACGGAGAGGCGCTGTGGCACGATCCGGAGCTCGTTGCCCGCGTCGATCGGGATTACGGCCACGGCATCGCTGATGCGGAGCGCTTTGGTCAGACGCTGTGTCAGCAGCTAGGCATCGACGCCGGCTATTTGCAACCCGGGTATGAAGACGCGCTCTACTACCTGTGGCTTGAGCGCGCGCTGCCGGAAGGGGCCGACCCGAGAAAGGCGAGTCTCGATGATGACCTTGAACGGCGCCGGCTGGCCAGTTTACTCAGCCGCGGTATGGAAAGCGCAACGGGCTACATTCTGCCCGTCGAGTTTGATGGTCAAGGGTGGCGGAGTAGCCGCTGGCCGATGCGGGGAGGGCTGATTACGCTGATCCCCGGAGACAGTGCCATGGGTTACCGTCTGCCGCTCAATTCGCTGCCGCCGCTCACCGAAGATGAGCGCGTCGTCGAACGCGATCCTTTCGAGCCTCGCGAACCGCTGCCGGTTTTTGCGATCGGGGAAGAGGCGGCCACCACCGTTGCCCAGCAGGCGTTGCAGCAACAAAAATCGGCAGTTAACGGCAGTAAAAGCGTGGTCCGCACCGCGCTGTGCCTCGAACCGCGCGAGGGCAAGCTCCATCTGTTCCTGCCGCCAGTCACCCATCTGGAGAATTATGTTGCCCTGATTCATGCCGTCGAAGCGACGGCCAGCGCGTTGCAGCTACCGGTGGTGATAGAAGGTTATGAGCCGCCAAAAGATGCTCGCTTGCAGAAGCTGCTGTTAACCCCCGACCCTGGGGTTATCGAGGTCAATATTCACCCGGCCAGCCACTGGGATGAGCTGGTCCATAATATTGAAACGCTCTACGAGCAGGCGCAACAGACCCGACTGGGGGCCGAGAAGTTTATGCTTGATGGCCGGCACACCGGTACCGGGGGCGGTAACCACGTGACCTTAGGCGGGGCCACTCCTGCCGACAGCCCTCTACTGCGGCGTCCCGACCTCCTGCGTAGCCTGGTGACATACTGGCAGCACCATCCGGGTCTTTCCTACTTATTCTCAGGAATGTTTATTGGCCCAACCAGTCAGGCTCCGCGTCCGGATGAAGGACGGGATGAAGCGCTTTACGAAATGGAGATAGCCTTCCAGAACATGCCGGAAGGGCTGGTTGATACCCCATGGCTGGTGGACAGGCTAATGCGCAACCTGCTGGTGGATATCACCGGTAATACCCATCGCTCAGAATTTTGCATCGACAAACTGTACGCGGCAGGCAGCAGTAGCGGCCGTCTGGGGCTGCTGGAGTTCCGCGGCTTCGAAATGCCGCCGCACGCCCGCATGTCGCTGGTGCAGTTGCTGCTGCTCCGCTGCCTGGTGGCGCGTTTCTGGAACCAGCCGTATCACAAGCCGCTGGTCCGTTGGGGCACCCAACTGCACGATAAGTTTATGTTGCCGCATTTCGTCTGGCAGGACGTAAAAGAAGTGGTGGATGACCTGCAGCGGCATGGCTATCCCTTCAAACTGTCATGGCTGCTGCCGTTTGAAGAGTTCCGCTTCCCGCACTATGGTCGCCAGCAAATTGATGATATTGAGCTCGAGCTTCGCTGGGCGATCGAGCCGTGGCATGTCCTGGGCGAAGAAGTGACGCAGTCCGGGACCTCTCGCTACGTTGACTCCTCCGTCGAACGCCTGCAGGTGCGCCTGTCCGGTTTGACTGAAGGACGCTATGTGCTGGCGTGCAACGGTCGCCGCGTACCGCTGCGAGCGACCGGAAAGAAAGGGGAGATGGTGGGGGCGGTGCGCTATCGCGCCTGGGCGCCAACCTCGGCGCTGCATCCGACTCTTGGGGTGAATACTCCCCTGGTGTTTGATCTGATTGATACCTGGAACGGTCTTTCCATTGGTGGCTGTAGCTATCGCGTCAGCCACCCGGGCGGACGTCACTATGAGACGCTACCGGTCAACAGCAACGAAGCTGAGGCAAGGCGCGTCAATCGATTCTGGGATCATGGCTTCACCCAGGGCGTCTTGACGCCTCCTCCAGCATTCAGCGCGTTAAGGACATTCTATGAGCATGAGCAGGTTCCACGCCCAATGGCTCCTCCGGAAGAAGAACCGGGCGATGAATACCCGCATACTTTGGATCTCCGCAGGAAGTATACTAGGATTTAGCTTTGAGCCGGGTAATCAGAATACATGACAGCTTCTTTTTCTGAATCAATCACGCCGGCCTGTGAGCCGGCGTCTTTCTCTGTCGATCCCTCTACGACAGACGTCTATAACGAAGCTTGCGATCCGGCGAACACCATCCGCCCACACTGGACTGAGGTCATGAACAGCGTCGGCGAGATGGGTATAGAAGGGATGGAAAACCGTCTTCGTCAGGCAAGGCGTATTTTGCGCGACGATGGCGCAACCTATAACCTCAATGGCGATCCGCTGTCGCCGAACGTCTGGTCGCTGGACATCATTCCAAATCTGTTGGTGGAGGACGAGTGGTTAACCGTTGAACGTGGCCTGGCGCAGCGCTCGCTGCTTTTCGACCTGATACTTAAAGATTTCTACGGTGAACAGCGGCTGCTGAAAGAGGGCGTAATCCCGTCAGAAATCGTTTTCTCTCATCCTGGCTTTCTGCGTCAGTGCCACGGTATACGTCTGCCGGGCGCGCATAATCTCATCTTCCACGCAGTCGATCTCGTTCGCGGCGGTGATGGACAGTTTGTGGCTATTGGCGATCGTACCCAGGCGCCGAGCGGCACCGGTTATGTGCTTGAAAACAGAATCGCCGTTTCTCGCGTGCTGCCGTCGCTGTTTCGCAACAGCAACGTCCGGCGGCTTTCCGGCTTCTTTCACGCACTGCGGCATACGTTAGCCGGTCTTGCCAGTCACAAAACAGAGACCCCGCGGATCGTGGTGCTGACGCCCGGCGCATACAGCAGTACCTATTTTGAGCATGCTTATCTCGCGAACTATCTCGGCTTTCAGCTGGTTCAGGGAGGCGATCTGACCGTGCGTAACGGCAGGGTATGGTTGAAGTCCCTTAATGGCCTGTCGGAAGTTGATGTGATTTTACGCCGTATGGATGATACTTATTGCGACCAAACGGAACTGCGTTCCGACTCGCGGCTAGGCGTGCCGGGGCTGCTTGAAGTGGTACGCAGCGGTAACGTCGTGCTGGCAAACCCTCTGGGCTCAGGGGTTCTTGAAGCGCCGGCGCTGCTGGCGTTTCTCGCAGAAATTAGTCAGTGTTTGCTTGGCGAACCGCTATTGATCCCGACGGTTAAGACCTGGTGGTGCGGTCGCGCTGAGGATCGCGATTTTGTGATCCGTAACCTTGAACACCTGATAATCAAACCGTCCTGGCGTAGTTTTGATAGCAAAAGCATTTACGGTCATAGCCTGGATGAGCGCAATCGGATGCTCACCATTGAGCAAATCACCGCCAACCCGCACAACTACGTGGCTCAGGTATACATACCCGGCTCGCGCGTACCGGTCTGGGATAATCAACAAATTGAATATCGGCCCAGTATTTTCCGCGCGTTTACCGTCGCCACCCCGGAGGGGTACTGCGTCATGCCCGGAACGCTATCACGGGTAGCTGAGTCCGCTGATGAATTTATTGTTAGTGATTTATCCGGCGCACGCAGTAAAGATACGTGGATACTGGGGGAAAAACCCGATATAGCGCAGCAGCCGCTGACGGACTCCATTCCTCGTGATGAGGGAAATCTGCCCAGCCGCGTTATCGAGAACCTGTTCTGGTTTGGCCGCTATGCGGAACGCGCTGAAATGAGCCTGCGCGTGATACGCACTCTTTTCAAACAGCTTAACGGAGTTGAGTTGTTTATGCCTGAGAGCCGCGATGTCCTGCTGGGGGCATTATTTCCGCTCACCGGCACGTTGCCTGAAACAGACGCGGGCGCTGACCAGAATCATGAGCTTTCTTCGTTGGTTTGTGATGGCCAACGCGCCGGATCGATTAAATTTAATATCCAAAGCATGCTGACCTGTGGCGAGCAGGTAAAAGAGATGCTCTCGGCCGATACCCGAATTATTCTCAATGAGTTACGCGATTGTATTCGGGCGGTGGAGGTGGCCTATCAGGATGGGCTGCCGGAACTGCCGGAAGAGTCACTGGACAATCTGGTCACCTCTTTACTGGCCTTGTCCGGGCTGAATCATGAAAGCATGCTGCGTGGAATGGACTGGCGGTTTCAGGAGATTGGCCGCCGTGCGGAGCGGGCGCGTCTAACCGCCATTTTACTCAAACACACGCTGACCCACGCTCTTCCTGGTTTACAGCAACAGCAAATTTTAGAATCGGTACTGATGAGCGTAGAGGCACTGATCTCTTTCCGTCGCCGCTATCGCGGACGCATGAACATCATTTCTGGTCTGGATTTATTGATGCTGGACGCCAGCAACCCGCGTTCGTTGATTTATCAGATCGATCGACTGCGCAAATACCTCCTCGAACTACCGCGACAGGATGGTCAGACTTCCAGCCTGACATCCGACATGCGTCCGATAATGAAATCACTGACCGATATTCAGCTGGCCGAACTGGACATGTTGGCGCAGGTCGATGAACAAACGGAGCTGCGTGGACAGCTGGATACGCTCATGACGCAGATAATCAGCCAACTGGAGCAATTTACGACCCTGCTGAGCGACAAGTATTTCGATCATGCAGATGGACCCCAGCAGTTGATTAACGCGCAATGGAAGACTGACTTATGAAATACCGGGTACGTCATCTGACGGAGTACCAGTACAATTCACCCGTGACGTTATGCTACAACATGACGCATCTTCTGCCGCGCGATACGGCAAATCAACGCTGTTTACTGCGGCGGATTACGGTGACGCCGATGCCCGTTTATCAGAGCGAGGGGAGTGATTATTTCGGCAATCTGACGTTTTATTTCTCGATCCAGGTTCCGCACGACAAGCTAACCATTGAGATGGAAAGCTACTTTGATATTGATGAAATAAACCACGCGAACCTGCTATATGACCACCCGCTCACCTGCGGTGAGTATCGTCGATTGCTGCAGGAGTCCGGGACGGCGGATCTGCGAATGGCGAAAGAGTATTTGCTCGATTCCGGTTTAATCCTCCGTTCCGAACGGCTGGCCAGCTATGCTGCCGATATTTTTCACGATAATGCAGGGGTGATCCAGGCGGCGATGGACTTCACACATCGTATTTTTACGGAGTTTACTTTCGACCCGGTTGCGACCAGCGTCACAACACCACCCGAGCAGGTTTTAGAGGAAAAGCGCGGCGTCTGTCAGGATTTTGCCCATCTGGCGATCGCTTGCCTGCGCTCTGTCGGCTTACCCGCGCGTTATATCAGCGGCTATATTGAAACGTTGCCGCCGGAGGGGCAGGAAAAACTCGTCGGAACCGATGCGTCACATGCCTGGTTTGCCATTTTTATCCCTGATATCGGCTGGCTGGAGTTTGATCCGACCAACGATCTTATGCCTCAGGGGCAGCATATCGTCACGGCGTGGGGAAGGGATTATGCCGATGTGACTCCGTTACAGGGCGTTATTTTCGATGGCGGGGCAACGCTGGCTCTGGAAGTGGCGGTTGATGTGCAGCGTCAGGATTCATCTGGCTGACCGAAACCGCCCCTCAGTGCACCGAGGGGCGAGTTGACCTAACCGCCAGTTGCGCGGTCTTTCAATAAACAAAAATTCCAGCGCCGTCCGTCGCTGCGCAGTTCGGTGATGCTGAGCGGGTGGATGTCGATGCGTGAAAATGATTGAGGTGGCGCGCCGAGAACGTCGACGATCATGGCGCGAATTGCGGCGGCGGGCACAATTGCACAGTGACGACCTTGCATATCGACGCATTTGGCCAGCCAACTGCCATAGCGCGCCAACAGCTGAGCACGCGACTCTCCGCCCGGGGGCGGGGCGCCTTCCAGCCAGGCGTGGAAAGCTTCGGCGTCTTGCGCCATCACCTCACGTATTGGCCGACCGGCCCAGCTGCCGTAGTCAGGTTCCGCCAGCTCTGCCACCAGGGTGCCCTGTAAAGAGAGCGCTGCTGCGGTTTGTCGGGCGGCGGTGTCTGGGGAGATCCAGACGCTGTGATAACGGGCGGCACTGCCTGGTAACCGCTGCGCCCGCTGCCACTCCCGCGCCTCCAGAGGGTCATCACAGGGAAAATGTGAACCTCTGGAAGCTGCCGTTTCTCCCTGACAAATCAGCGTTAGCGACGCTCTCATAATGTTAACCGCGCCGGAAGGCCGGGCGCTGTCCGCGTGTCGCCGGCGTGCGTTCGGCTAAGACACCGAACGCTACACCGATGACGCTCCAGAGCACCAGATGCGTGCCGAAGGAGCTTATGCGAAAACGCCACAGCAGGTCCGCCGGGAAGTGGTCGGACACTTCGTTCACTGTCGGCATCAGGGCACAAACCACGAGCATCAGCGCCACGGCGAACAGCGTTGCCCACATCATCGCATTTCCTCTGCCGAGGCGCGGCATTAGCTGATGTGATAACCACGCGGACGCGATGACGATGCCGATGGAAAGCAACATCATGACGAAGTACAGCCCGGTACGATAGCCGATGGTATCCGGGTTGCCGACTGCGGGCGGATTGGGCGGGTATTTCAGACCTGGCATCAGGCTCATGGCCAGAAAGCCGACCAGCGCCAGGCACAACGCCAGCAAACGCGGGTTCGATGGCCCAAAGCGCTGGTAGCTAAAAGCCCACACCAGCGCCAGGCCGCCGCCCAGTGCGGCGCCGAACAGCGCCATACCGGCCATTAGGCCGATCCCGGACTGGGTCTGTCGGCTAAACACCTCTTCTTCTTCTCCGCCGTCTGCTGACGCGCCGTGTTGGTGAGTGTGAGCGGACATGCTTTTTTCCAGCCCAATGGCGCGATCGACCTGCGGTTCGCCGAAATGGTGTGCAAAGGCAAATGCCACCAGTCCGGCCAGAATGCCGGCCATCATCCCTTTAAATAACAGTTTCCCAATCATTTCCGCCTCCTCAGTGGCAGGGAAAGCCCAGCAGATGACGTGCGTCGTGGAAGAATTCATGCACCTGGGTACCGGAAAACATCGACGTTGCGCCTTGCTCTGCGCCAACAAAATAGATAGCCAGCAGCGCCAGCAAGGCGGTGAACAGCGCCCAGGGCAGCAGTTCCGCGACAGGGATCGGGGCGACCGGGGCGTGGGTATTCAGGGTGATATCACTCATGATGTAACTCCATTGTCGATTTTGCTGTTGGACGAGTGCGCCGGGCTAACCGTCACCGGCACGCCCAGCGGAAGGTGATGATGGGTATGTGCCGGTGGGCAACTGGCGTTCGCCAGTACAATTGGCTGGCCGTGAGGCGTGTTGAGATACGCCTGCCGCCATTCCTGTGTCCGCCGGGTGAACTCCTCCGGCACGATCAGGTCGAGGGCGGTTATCATTTTTTCCATCGCCGCTGCCCACTGGCGATAGTAGGCATCATTCACGCTTTCATCAGGCTGGGCTGGCGCAGCTTTGATCTCCTCGCTGAATGTCCGTACCCATTCTGCCCACGGGAAGAGCCCGGCCCGGTGCAGATGGACGATCAGTGAGAACGCTTTTGCCTGCCAGGGCTTATCGAATACGGGCCCTTCCTCATCGCGCGGTAACCCGACGGCGGCGTAATCGTGTGGTGTCGCAGTATTCATGCTTCCTCCAGATAGTCGTCCCACAGATCGATGAACACGTTGTCCGGGCGCGGCTCTCCCCACAGCTCCTGCGCGGTGAAACTGACGCTGTAGACATGCTGGGGATGTTCGCCCAGGCCATGCGCCGCGGTATCTGGCGTGATAAACACACCGTGAGCAATTTCTATGCGGCCGACTTTATCGCGTGCGTAACGGGGCAGACGGGTATGGGTGGTCGGGTTGAAATTTTTCGTTCGTACCCGATCTCCCACCCGGAAGCGGGGCGCAACGTCGTGACTGACGCGAGCAGAGCCGCCGGTGCTGACGACCATCGATACCATGTCCTGCGTCAGCACAGGTGTGCCTGGCTTACAGAGGGTGGGCTTCGCGCCACCCCACAACTCGTCAACGGTGATCACCCCCTTTGCCAGCAGCAGGGTTTCGAATGCATGCAGCCAGTGCTCGTAGTAACTCGACTGCAGATAGTCGGCAGGAGGCATACATTCGATGGAATGGCGAAATTCGTCGACGTTGAAGTGTCCGCCGACAAACAACGAGGCGAACATTGGAAATACCCGGCGCTCCCACTCATGGTGGAAATAGGGTTCGTTTTCCTCGGTAGGGATCGGGCCGAAGCCGTGCATACCGCCGAGATCGTGTATTCCGTTCATGGTTTTCTCCTCTCGTTATGGTGCGGTAACCACACCGGTGCCAATCATCGAATCGCGCGAGATCAGTTCGCTCAACTGCGCTTCGCTCCAGCCGTCTGTGCCCGCCGGACGTTCAGGCAGTACCAGATAACGCAACTCGGCGCTGCTGTCCCAGACGCGAATCTCTTTGCTTTCGGGAATGTGTAACCCGAACTCGGCCAGAACGCCGCGTGGGTCGATGACAATACGTGAACGATAGGGGGCTGATTTGTACCAGACAGGTGGCAGACCCAGTACCGGCCAGGGGTAGCAGGAGCACAGCGTACAGACGGTCACGTTGTGCACGTCCGGCGTATTCTCAACCACCAACATGTCTTCGCCCTGTATACCGGAGAAACCCAGTTCTGAGATGGCGGCGGTGGCGTTTTCCATCAGTCGACGTTTGTATTCCGGGTCGCTCCACGCTCTGGCGACAACCTGTGCGCCATTGCGCGGGCCGACTTTGTGCTCATAGGTGTCAATCAACTCATCCAGAGCCGCAGGGTCGATTAGTCCTTTTTCCTGTAGCAGGGATTCCAGTGCGCGGACACGTAACTCGATGTCTACTGGTGGTTCGGTGTGGTCGTGGTCGTGTTTATGGCTCATTTTATGCTTCCCGAGAGTTAAGGTTAAAACTTCCGCCAGTCGCCGCAGGCTTCGAAAGCGGAGGCGGCCTGATAGATAGTGCTTTCAGCGTAATGACGTCCTACCAGCATCATGCCCACCGGGAGCCCGTCGACCATGCCACAGGGGATAGACATGGCCGGGTGACCGGTGATGTCCTGCGGGGCGGTGTTGCCGATCATTTCGAAAGCGCGCGAGATATATTCGGTGATGGAGCAGTCCGGCTCCGGTATCGGCTGAGCGACGATAGGTACGGTGGGCATCACCAGCAGGTCGAAGTCTCCCAGTGCCCGGTCGTAGGCGGCGCGGGCCCGGCGCGCGATATTCTGCGCCCTGGCGTAATAGCGACCATGATAGCGTTCCAGCCCGTACTGCCCGACAAACATGCAGATTTTAAGCGACGGGGAGAGGGCATCGGCGCTCTCGCGCCAGTGAGCGTGTTTGTCCAGCAGAGCGACGTCGTACTGGCCTTTCCAGTTAAAGCCCATGCCGTTGCCGTGCATCATCTGCGCCGTGAGCCCCTCGCAGCCGATGGGGGACCAGAGCGCGCCCGCCAGAGCATGTTCCGGCACGGAAATTTCGCCGACGATGGCTCCCAGTTCTTGCAGGCGGGCGACGGCAGCGCGCACCTTCGCCGCCACCTGTGTATCCATGTTTGGCAGCTGGAATCCTTCGGTCAGAATGCCGATTTTCAGATTACGCACGCCCTTGCCCAGCGCGGAGGTGTAAGTCTCCACGAGGGGGGCATACTGGCGCGGGTCGAGCCCATCGTCGCCGGCGATGGTTTCCAGCATCAACGCGTTGTCGCGCACGTTGGCGGTGATCGGGCCTGCGTGGTCGATGGTCGCTTCAATCGGCATGATGCCGGTGTAAGGCACCAGTCCGTGGGTCGGTTTCATGCCGTAGGTACCACAGAAGGCGGAAGGGATGCGAATTGAACCGCCCTGATCGCAGCCTATCGCCATGTCCACTTCTCCCGCCGCCACCAGTGCGGCGCTGCCGGAGGATGAACCTCCGGCGGAATAGCCATGACGATGGGGATTGTGCACCGGGGCCGGGTCGGAAGTGTGGCTGCCGCCGGAGAGGCAGAAGTGCTCGCAAGTGGCTTTGCCGAGAATAGTTGCGCCGGCGTCCAACAGGCGCGTGGCAACGGTTGCGTCATAGGCCGGGACAAAACCTTCCAGCGTGGAGGTCCCGTTCATCATCGGTACTCCGGCCAGCGAGATATTGTCCTTAAGAGCGATGGTATATCCGGCCAGCGCGCCAGTCGCCGCACCTTTCACCTCGGTTTTGTAATACCACGCGTTGAGCTGATTTTCCTCGCCAGTCGGGCGATAACCAGCGGCGCGTGGGTAGCGGACTTCCGGGATCTCGTCGGGCAGCGAGTCGACCAGATCGTAGGCGTCGAAGTTCGCCTGCATCAGCGCCAGATACTCCTCGGACTGAGCAGGGGTCAGGCTGATATGCAGCCGACTGGCAAGTTCTTGCAATTGTTCGGCTGTGGGACGTTGAATAGCCATACTGTTTCCTTTTTCTCTTACTTGCTCATACACCTGTTCTGAACATAAGCCCGTTTCGCCATCATGACTTGGTTATGCGGGTCAGTCGTTTGGCTGAAATGGACACCCGCTTGCTGCGCGGGTGTCCATAGGGTCCTAAGACGGCTTATCTGTTTTGGGCCAGTGGATACCGACACTTTTCATGCCCTTGGTGACGTCCATGTCAGGGTGCGAGAGCACCACATCGCGGTACGAAGGACTGCCGATAACGGCGGGCTTGAACTGGGTCAGGAAGGCGGTGACCTCTTCACGAATATCCTGCGGCACACTGAAGTTTTCGTAACACTCGTCGATAGACTCGAACACGGCTTTCCAGTGCACCTCGGTCAGCCCCATGCCGCGGTGCGCGGTCACCATATCTCGTCCCCGATAGACGGTGTTGCCACCCCAGTGCTTGCACAAGAAGTCAACGAAGTTGATATGCTCTTTCTGGAATGAAGACTCGGACACGTGCGCCCAGATATGGCCGATGTCGGGATGCTTCATACAGGTCTTCAACACTTCGCCGGCGAAGGCGTAAACGGCGTCATACCCGCCGAGACGTTCATAGAGAGACGGCTTTTGCTGCTGTTCGCTCATGGTGGATTTCTCCGTAACATGTGAGTGGAAGGGGATGTCGCGGTCGCTGTTCAATCAGAACAGTTTCAACACGCGCAGGGTGGTGTGTAGATCTTCCTTAAAACCGCCATCGACGTTGATGTCGCGTTGGAACAAGCCCTGCACTTGCACCGTAGGGGTAATGAATTTCGACAATTCCAGCCTTACCTGATCCGAACGCGTCGCTTGTCCGTTCTCGACGCCGTCGATCTGCTGTTTACCGCCCCACAATTTGGCGTAACCGGTGGAGACGGTCCATGTCTTGTCTGCGGGCGGCGTCCAGCTTAGCCAGCCCTGAAATTGGTAGGTATTGTCTTGTTTGAGACGGCCGGTACCGATGCCCGTGGCATCGTCGTTATCGCCATACCACAGCGCATCCGCGGACAGCTGCGTGGCGAAACCGTTACCAAGCTGTTGCACGCCGCCGAGCTGCAGGTCGAACTTCCAGCGGTTCTCACCAACGTTGAGCGTGCGCCCGGCATCGTAGGAACCGGCAGGGACGTACAGGTAGGGCACGATGGCGAAGGTGGTGCTGGGGTTGTTCACCAGCCAGACCGGTGCGGCCAAAATGGGGTCGCCCAGGCCGCTGGCGGAATCGAGTCGGGCGCCGCCCAGGGAGCCGTTATAAAGGCGTCCGTAGGGCATCAGCACCTGCGGCGCGACGGTGAAGCCACCCACATCCATGTAGTGGACGTAACGAAAGATGCTGACGAAGGAGTCCAGCCCGGTGTCTTGCTTAATTTCGTCGCCACCTGTGGGGGTAAAGCTGTCTCGTGTGGTGTAGGTGAAATACCCCAGAATGGCATCGGTACCGGCAGGAGCCGGAATGAGATCCTGTGAGTTGAGATCGACCGCATGGGCCGGGCTCATCGCCAGCCAGAGTGTGCAGGCGACCAGGCTGATGCGAGATGTGGTGCCGCTAACCGTCATAACGTTACCCTCATGTCTGATATCTCTTTGTTTATTCCCGGAACCGACGTGGCCGGAAGACCTTACGGTTACTGATATTAGGGAGAAATTTGCTGCGTACTTGTTTCATAGGGACAGTCGTTTGGCTGGCAGGGACAACGGGCGGTGAGGCTGAAAAGGCTCATAGCGTGATGCGCCGTGGTAGCGCAGGTGTGCACGCCTGGAGTGCGGTTGCCGCTTTCTCGACGCCATCCGCGATAGGGGACGCCAGGGGCGCCGACGGATTTTCAGCCATATTTCCGCTGACTTAGCGCAGATGCGCGTGAGCGATGGAGTGGGGCATCTGTGTGCTGGCACGATAGTTGCTGCCAGTCAATCCGTGCCTGTTGTATATGCGGGAACCAAGGTGTGAGGTGAGCAACAATGAATAGCATCATGCAGTCTGCCGGCAGCTCCTACTATTCGACCGTTGGCGTTGCCGAGTCGCGCCGCTTCGAGTATTGGAACGACGTTGTGTTGCGTCACTGCATTCCGGCCGCCAGTGTGCCCATGGCAGGGGTCGACTTTGATGCCCGGCTTGCGGTGCGCGGGGTGGGCATGGTGGATATCTGTTCGTTGTCCGCGCCGTTGCACCGCTGGGAACGCACCGCCCGTTATCTGAGACAGGGCCCGGACGACGATCTGTGGCTGGGCTATATGCAGGGAGGGTACGGCCAGCTTGAACAGGGGGGGCGCAAGGCGGCGCTGGCGGCGGATAGTCTGGTGCTATACGACGCCGCACAGACTTTCAGTTTCAGCCTGGGTGGGCGCGATAACCATCTGGTACGGGTGCCCCGGCATCTGCTGAGTGGTCGTTTGCCGAGGATTGAAAACCTCACCGCTATGGTACTGGACGACAGCCGCCCCGGCGTGATCCCGCTGCGTGAAATGCTGCGTCAGGCGACAGCGATGCCCGACTGCCTGAACAACCCTGATATTTCTGGTCGTTTCTCCCAGACAATGCTGGATCTGCTGGTACTGAGTCTGGAATTGCAGGATCTGGATAACGTTAGTGCTGAGCGCGATCTCTACGCCCGGATGATGAATTACATCCGGCGGCAACTTGTTGAGCCAGATTTGAACATTGAGAGCCTGGCACGGGCGCACCACGTTTCCGTTCGCACCGTCACGCGTGCTTTCGCCCGCCACAAAAAAACGCCGATGGCCGTGATTTGGCAGGAGAGGCTGCGGGCGAGCCGAGAGGCCATCGAACGCGGACGCGTCAGCAGCGTGTCCCAGGCGGCACTGGATTTCGGCTTCTCCGATTTCTCTCATTTCAGCCACGCCTTCCGCAAAGCCTTCGGCGTCTCGCCTCGCTCCCTGCTGCCCAGAGAGCAGCAAAATTTGTGATGGGTTATCACGTGGTACTGCTCCGCAGTCGGCGGGCCTGGAAAACATAGCAGAGAAAGGCTAACGCACAGTCCGGAGCCATACCTTCTGAATAAGTTCGTCATGCTGTCTGGACTAAGCGAAAATCTAACGGCTGTCAGAGAAGAGTAAGTTAACGCGTTACCTGTGTTGGTTTTCCTTACTGGCAGAAGCCGGACTCTGTGCGATCAAGGAAACTAGCCTGATGCAATCATGCGCCGTATAGCACATATTGTCTGCGGTATGAGGAAGTGGAAAAACATCCGCGGAAGACGGACCTGGCGGTACTCTGTAAATACCCGTATGTGCTGCAGTCGCACAGCCAGATCGATGCAGTGGGCTGGAAAGAAAGGCAGCACAAACCTGAAATCAGGTCGCCGGGGAATATCCGCCGTATCACGACCATCGCCCGTAAACGGGACGGCTAGGGTTGCAGCTAACATGCGGGTGTAGACATCCATCGAGCGTGGATTCTTATGACCGACCAGTGCCTGAATGACTTTTTTAGGCTGCCGGTGATAGAGCATGCGCATGATGTAGCTGTGCCGAAACGTGTGTGGTGTCACTGGCCCGTCGGCGTCGGCCCGGCTCACTGCTTGGTTCAGCCAGTTTGCCTTCTTCAGCCGTGTCAGCGAGTTCCAAATGTACCCCGATGGTCATAGGGACTATGATGGTTGTATGGGTATCATATGCACTTTTCGTCAGGTTAAACACTGAGCAGCAGGTATCATTATGGCCATTGATCCGGAACTCATCTACCTCGATATCCTGGAAACTATTCTGATGGCCACGATGGATTCTCAATTGTGGAAACCCGCACTACAGAAACTGACGTTACTAACAGGTCATCAGTACGCGGCATTATTATTTTATGATAAAGGTAATGCGCATCTGATGACAGATTCATTTCTATTTGATGAAAAGGTCTTTACGGCCTACCGTGATGTGTTTTTGGCAATTGACCCCGCTGAAAAAATACTGACTGGGTTACCTATCGGACAGATGTACCGAGACCGGGAGTTCTTGGGGGATAAATTTATTGCCAACAGTATTTATTACAATGAGTTTCATCATCCGAATGACCTGAATTATCTGACCAGTGTCAAGCTCTGTACCGTCAACGGGTATTCCACCTATTTATCGCTGATGACGGCCAATGACGCTATCTATCCGCAGTCTATCCAGTTTGCCGTGTTCCGGCGCCTCATTCCGGCGCTAATAACTGCCAGCCAACTTCATGCCAGATTTGAACAGCTTCGAGACACAATTAAATATCAGAATGCCGTCATGGACAATGGTATTTACCCGGTCTGGCTTGTCGATCAGGCTGGGAAAATTCTTTACGCCAGTGCTCATGCGGAAAGCTACCAACGTGAAAACGCCCGGTTGATCTGGTCCGCCGGCACTGACACCCTCAGTCTGGATACCGACAGTAAAAAACTTAAACAGGCCATCGGAAAAGCCACCCAGACAGATACCGCTCCCAGGGCAGGGTTGTGCTACACCTTCGGGCGTAATGCGAAACCGATCCTGGTCCTTCCGGCTACGCGCCTCCCCGGAGTAGCCAGTATTATCATCCCAGAACCTTTCGTCGCTCGCAGCACATTAATGGAGCTGTTTAATGTCAAACCTGCCGAGAATACGGTCGCAGAATTGCTGCTCAGGGGAATGACCCCGGATGAGTGTGCTTTGCATCTGGGTGTCTCCATCACCACCATCAGAACCCATCTCAGCGCTCTGTACCGGAAAACGCATACCCGCAATCAGTCTGAGTTGCTGCTCATCATTCGGGCTATCTATGGCTGATTTATTTCACTCAGTCATTCATATGAATGAGTGAACATTCAATTGCCACCATTATACTTATAAATATTAGGGTGAACTAGTTTTATTTACCCCTAACTTATTAAGTCGGGATGTGTTTGTTTTTATGCTGGTATTGAGCAATCGTCATTATGTTATGCACGCGAAAGCTGATTGTGGTGAAGTATGAGGTGTATGTAACGTAATAATCTACAAGCGAGTCAATAAGTAAATTTATGCTGCGACGATATTAACTATTGCATGGTTAGTGAAGTCAGTCTCATTCCTAAAAAGGAGTCCCCAATGAAAGAAAACCAATATTCAAATATTATAAAGCGCGAAATTGATTTCCCTGGCCCCCTTGGGATTGGGAGTAAGGGGGAAGGCGTTAAGCGCGTGCAAGAGTGGCTCTACCACCATAATGTTGGGACTAAAATCGACGGTGACTATGGCCCAGCGACGGCCTGTTGCGTTAAGCATTTTCAGATGAGCAACGAACTACCTCAGAGTGGAACAGTAGATCAGTCAACATGGGATAGACTTGTAACCCCCCTCATTTCAGCCCTCGCAGACAGTCAGGGAACGACATTAGCAGAGCGCATTCATAGTGTCGCTAAGCAGCATCTTGCCAATCACCCCAGGGAGTATGGTGGCGACAATAGGGGACCGTGGGTTCGTGTGTATACCGGGGGATATGATGGTCCTGAATGGTTCTGGTGTGCAGGTTTTGTCAGTTTTATCATTGAACAGGCTGGCATAGAGTTGGGGCTATCATTGCCCATTGCAGGATCACTATCGTGTAATATCCTTGCGTCCCAGGCCCAATTGAGTGGTCACCTGGTTAGAGAAGCTGACCTGCTATCTGACAAGAGTGCCTGGACGTCCCTCGGTCAAACATACATTTTCTTAGTCAGACGTGCTGCGGGTGACTACAGCCATACTGGTATAGGTTTTGGCGGTACATATGACGTTTTCCAGACTATCGAAGGTAATACAAATGACGATGGTAGCAAGAACGGTTATGAAGTTGCCGGCAGAACGCGCTCCGCTTATAACAAGGATTTTATTAGGATAATCGGTGAATAGTCTCTGACTAACTCATTTTTTATCCATTACATGCGTGCATAATAGTTACTTCCCGTTTTAGTCGTTATATTATCGAAGTCTTAATCGTAAGATAATTTATGCAATCCATTTAATAGGAGTAAACCATGGCAGACAACATACAAGTCACTGAGAATTCTTTTTCCGATTCAGAAGCCAGGACTAGAACAGAAATTGGGAAGCATGTTCTTTATATCTCTTTGATTATTGTGTCTCTCCTCGGCCTTTGCGCAATTGCTTCTGTGTTTTACACCGAAGAAAATGCGAAAAAATTTAGTGATATCAAAGATGTTCTCACTATTATCCTGCCACTTATTGGTACTTGGGTTGGGACCGTTCTGGCGTTCTATTTCTCTCGGGAGAATTATGCTGCAGCCGCACAGCAGGCGACTAATTTATTACGTCAACTAACCCCAGAGCAGCGACTTGAAAGTATACCGGTCACTGATGCTATGTTAGATATGTCTGCTGATACAACTTTAAAATTATTTCCGCCCAGCAATGATCCTGGCTTAGTAAATATAAAAAAAGACATTGTTGATTTTTTGGAAAACCATCAGCGAAATCGACTTCCAGTTGTTGATAGTACAGGAAAAATAATCTACATCATTCATTTGAGTTTGGTTTATAAATTTCTATCTAAACAATTTATTGATCAAACACAAAAAAATAGTTTAACATTAAATGACCTACTTCAGGATGCGAGTCTCACGAAAATATTCAAGGCATTTGCTATTGTTGGGAAAAATGCACGCTTGAGCGCCGTTAAACAATTGATTGACGGAAATCCTGATTGTTCCGATGCCTTTGTCACCGAAGATGGAACAGGAGGCTCAAAAGCAGTTGGCTGGATAACGAATGTCATTGTTCAAGAAAAATCTGTGGCATAATATCAGTCTCATATTGTTCTACAAAGAGATAGGAGGCTCATCCGTATAGCATTTGCTATACGGCATTGTCGTGTCATAATCGTAAAGAGATTGCTATATATGAGGTCATCTTATGAAATCCGATGATCAGCTCAACCTTAGAGCAAAAGAATCCCAGCGAGCACTTATAGATACGCCTGCGGAAATCCTTCACAAATCGCGCACAGACTTTATTTTAGAAATGGCCTGCCAGGCGGTAGAGAATGTGATTCTTGATCGCCGTGTTTTCAATTTCAATGATCAGCAATACGCTGAATTTATTGATATGCTTGACGCACCTGTCGCAGATGAACCAGCCATTGAAAGGCTGCTGAAAAGGAAACTGGTCATATCCTGGCTTTTTTTTCCTCCCAGCAAACAAAGACTCGCTTTCCGAATAAATATGGCGAATTGCGTCCGCAATAAACCCTCTTAATCATCCCACAACATGATGGCCACCACGTGACCATCATGTCGCTTCACTTCTTTTTCGGAGATTCAAAGATGACCTTAAATGTGAAAGGATATGCCGCTTTTGCCGCGCAAGAGGAAGCAGGGACTGGAGCAGTGCTGTGAAGAGGGCAATACCTTAACCTATAACCATACTGACAGGCATGACCATATGCCAACGTATGGCGGTTATTCGGACAAGATATAGATTCTGATTTTCTTTTAGTGACAATGCCTTGCCTGGGTGATGGCTTTTATAATTATTAATTCGGCTTTCTGACAGTAGCGTGAGACCATAAACGTTTGTATCAACAGATAGGGAGAATATATGCCTGTTGCTTATAGTGCAGATAATCACTCACTTTATCATCCTGAACAAGATATAACATTATTGTGTGATTCTGACTGGCCAGATGAAATCGCGCTGGCAGCAGAATTATCACGGCTGGCATATCTAAGGGCAGAAAAAAAAGATTCTGGAGAAAAAGAGAAGTTGACGGGCATATTAAAAGCGGCGGGGTTTGGCGCGCCCGAACTGTTGAACGATGTTGCTGGTGATGCTTACGGGTTTGCCGCCTGTCATGCCAGTGGCCTTTGCGTGCTTGCCTTTCGGGGAACGCAGATTGATCACTACCCTTGGGAACAAGTCTGGAAAGAGGGGACGGGACCGGAGCCAGGTGCAAATGGGATTAATCATTGGGAAGTTGCCGCAAGAGAGCTTTTACAGGATTTTCAACTGGGAGGCACTCCTGCTTCCCAACAACCCTGGACGCTTTTGGAAATTGAGCCACTCAGTATGTTGTTCCTGGACACGCGAAGCTATCGACAGAAAAACTTTACCAGCCCGGCTGGACTTATGCCTGACAGCGCGTGGAAGGCCGTCGAGAAATGGCGGGATAATCTGTTGGATCACCAAATTAACGGTAAGCCGCTTATCGGTGTACTTGCCACAGGGCAGGCCTTGTTTTGCGAACCAACGGGATTGTTATTAAACAAAATGGGAGATGCTGAGCTCGCGAACTATACAACACAGTTTGCGAAACTTATGGAATCAATTGATAAACTTGGTGAGAGTGGTGTGCAGGTGATCTTCCTGACGGGAGATGTGCACTGGAACAGAGTGGCTCAAGCTAACCATACCCGGACGAAAAGGACCACTCTGACAGAGGTCATCTGCTCGCCGACCAGTTTGTGCCTGACGCCAGGAGTTGACCAGTCGAATATTGCCAAACACACAATAGGGGGATTATTCGGTAAAAATTCTGACTGGAAAAGACATTCCGATCCCGATACCCCTCCGAAATATGTTGGTGAAAAAAATCAGTTCAGCCCGTTTGAAAAGTTCTACGGAATGAGAGGCAATCACGTCGCAATTATCGAATTTACTCGTTCAGGTTCAGGGGTAAATATGACGGTGAATTATTATCCCATTACTTACCCAGCTTCTCCTGCCGTTTCTACGAGAACGTATCCGATTATCAACGTTAATACTTAGCTTCTGGAGAATAATAATGGTCATGAATTATGCCCCAGGTTCAGAAAAGAACCCTAAACTGGTTGAGCAAAAACGCGCCGATAATGAGAACAACCTTGAGTGGTTGTTACGTGCCTTTAATGCGCTTAAAGGTAAAGAGCCTTTGACGCAGTCATACATTTTGCTGCTTGGTGGTACGGATACGTTGTCGTGGCGAATTCGTGCTGGCCAGTCACAACTGCGCTTTGATATGTTGCCTTCGTATTGGTCTACCTCGGTGCTGCTGTGTGCTAACGCTGAAAATGTGGAGAAATCGAAAGTGCTGCATATTCCACTTTTCCAACCCCAGGGAGGTGTTTTTGCCACTGAGCGCAATGGCGTTGTGGAATCACCGGTCTCAATTTTTAAGGATTCTGAGCAATGGAAAAATATCGCATTGATAGCTTTTCCAAAAGCTCAAGAAGACGTACTGAATTCGGTTCCTCATTTTCAGAGGGGACGCAACTATATTGACGCACTCGAGCATATTCTCCGTTGGCTGGCTTTTGCGTGGGGCGTCGCAAGAACTCCCACGCCGATTAATGATGGTATTGGGCTGCCTACCGCCTGCATGCTGGAAAGTTTATATAGTGGTGCGGGGATGGATCTCACCCCAGGGCTGGAAACTCGTGCATCGAGTCCTGAAGCCATCTGGGCTACAGCCTCGCGCTGGTATAAATATTTTGAAAATAATAAGCTGGAAATGCCAAAAGGGCGCTTCTGCACACCCGACAGTTACAACATTAATGATGGGCATAAAAAGCTATCGGGAAGGGCAAATAAGTCCACTGAATACTAATTCAAAAATCACAACATGCTGATTTCTGTGGCCGCATGAGTAAACCATGAAGTAATAGACTCATGGAGGTTATTTAACATAATATACATTATACGCACTAATGATGTAGAGGCTAAATTTAGATGTCCGTCGCTGACCAATCCCGCTACAGTCTCGCCACAGCGATCGCTGCTTTCAAAGGATGAGACTCAGGACGGCATACGGAACAGAGTTTTTCTCGATGAACGATGTAAACCGACTCAGGATCCTGCAGGACGTTATCGACCGGCGTCTTACCACGCGTCTTGCAGCAACCCGACTTGAGATCTCTGACAGGCACTGCCGCCGGCTATTCGAGCGCTGTCGTGAACACGGACCGCTATCGCTGGTTAACCGTCGACGTGGTCAGCCTGGTAACCGACAGTTGATGCCCGGCCTCGCTGAGCGTGCGCTGCGCATTATCCGCGAACGTTACGCCGACTTTGGACCGACATTAGCCTGCGAGAAGCTTGCTGAGATTCATGATCTTTATCTTGCTAAAGAGACTGTGCGTAAGCTCATGACCCGGGACGGTTTATGGACCCCACGTAAGTTACGGCCACCTCGTATGCATCAGCCACGCCCACGTCGGGCCTGCACCGGCGAACTCATCCAGATTGATGGCAGTGAACAGCGCTTGTTCGGGAACTGTGGCTCCGCGGTATCAGCACACCTGAGGCCGAAAACGCCTTTGCTGATGAGTTCATGGCGTCGGTTTGCAAAGCCGTCACGTCACGATTTTGATGTACTTCGCCAGATGGATAACGACGAAAACCTGCAGGCGACATTCACCTGGCGCGAGCAGCGTAAGGTCTCGAAAAACCTGACATTACCGTACGATAAAAAGCTTTATCTGCTTGAAGATAATGAAGAAAATCGACGTTTTTAGGGGAAGTACATCGAGGTCTGGCAATACCCGGATGGTGACCTTGAGCTCCGGGTCAACGGCACTTCCCTGCCCTTTACCATTTACGACCGGCCTGGAGAGCTGGACCAGGGCGCCATCATCGACAACAGCGTCTGGGACGTGCTCTGGAGATGATAAAACTGGTGCAGGACAAACGGGACAATATCCGCTCACAGGCCCTGCCGTCCATTGACGGCCAGACCTCTCGCAGAAAAAAGAAGCAACCCGGCAAGAAATCACAACGAAGTCTGGACCAGAACGACATGCTGGAAGTCCTGCAGCAACTCCAGACCCGGAGCAAAGACATCTTCAGCAAAGGCTGAAACATAACCTACATGCGGACATCTTAAGCACGAAAAATACACATTATGCTGACCGACCGTAATAAATGTGACTAATTTATGCCTGGCGCCGCCTGACCGGGTTGGGCTAAACCTCAATCACCTGGATCCCTGCCCTTTGCGCCATTTTTATGCACTCCGCCGTGTCTTCACCGCCTGAAAAAGCCAGTAGCACGTCAGGGCGGCTGTCTTCCAGCATAAAAAGATTACGCTTAGTTTCCGCGTACTTCCCGTGCAGCATCCAGTTTGCCGGATAGCGAATAACATGAACGTCGATACCGCGGGCCCAGGTTTCTATCGCGCCGCCCAGCGTTTGGTGGCCTCCGTGGATAAGCACATCTATTATTTGCGTACGGGCATATAAATCCAGTACATGGGTAAGCGTATGGGTGTCAGCATAAAAGCGACCTGAGCAGATTAAAACTCTCACTGTTCTGTACCTTAAAGTTGTTTTCCTTGAAAGGATGTTCATCCGCACGTGGCGGTAATTATTATTAAACGTTCGATGTCGTTCGAATAAAATGCTGCGACTTATCGCCAAGGCGCTCAATGACTGGATAGGCTACGGCGGCAATATGGTGGTGTACGCGGCGGTAGTCTCTCAATACCCGCTGGAAAATATCGCCTGATTCTGCCCAGGCATTTTTGTCCTCGCGCAGTTTTTTAAAATGCTCGCGACTGGCGGACGCTTCGAGCTGACGGATGGTCTCCTTGCGAAGCACCAGATGGTGGGCAGCAGACAAATCCTCATGCATAAACGCGGTAACACCCAGACGTAGACTGGTGAGCAGCTCCGCGTGCAGCAGACGAATATTGTGCAACTCAAAATCACTAAACAGTTCGCCCCGGTGCGCACGGCGCATTGCCAGCTGGGTCAGATTGCTGGAAAGGATATCTCCTGCATGTTCGACATTGATGACGAACATCAGGATTTCCTGCGCACGATCGGCGTCCGAATCGTTGAGCCCATCCTGCCCAATATCTGCCAGATAGGCGCGAACCGCCGCACTAAGCATATCGACCGACTGGTCAAGATGACGGATCTCTTTGGCGGCCTGTCTTTCCTGGGTCTCAAACAGTACTAATAGGCGATCCAGCATGATTGTGAGCATGTCAGCGGCTCGGAGCGATTCACGAACCGCGTTAGACAGGCCAATATAGGCCACTTCCAGGCCGGCATCGTCCAGATACATTGGCATACCCAGGTCGCCAACACGTTCCTCTTCAGGAAGGAGTCGCTCCAGAAAGCGGGCCATTGGCGCGGTGAAGCCAATAAACAGCAGTGCAAGCAGTGCGCTAAAGGCAGTGTGGAACCACACCACAAGCTGTGGCGTATTCAGCCTTGTTCTCAGTGCGACATCCGTTAACACCGGCAGCAGTAATAGCATCAGTGCACAACCAGACAGGCGAACCATCAGGTTGCCAATGGGCAGGCGGCGAGCCGCCGCATAGCCGGCATTCAGCACCGGCGGCAACGCGCCGCCGATATTCGCGCCAAGTACCAGCACGAGTGCGGTAGCTGGGGTCATCGCGCCCGTACCGGCCAGGGAGGCGATCAGCAAAATAGTTGCCACGCTGGAGTGGCAAATGAGTGTCAGGACTGCAGCCACGAGCAGAGAGATTAAGATATCCCCCTGCAGTCCCTGCATCACGGCATGGAAAACGGGGGTCACTTTAATCGCTTCCAGCGTTCCGCCAAGTAGATGAAGGGCTAGCAGCATCAGGCCGAGCCCAATCAAGGCGCAGCCTACGCTCTCAAAACTGGAATTGTCGCGCAGCTTAAAGACGATAAAACCGGCCAGGAAAAGTAGCGGGATGGCAATTTCAGTGTTGAAACTCATCAGCTGTACCACCAGTGTCGAGCCGATATTGGCACCAAGCATCACCGCAAGAGCCGGGGCAAGACTTAGGGTACCCGCAGCGGTGAAGGACGTCGCCATCATGCTGACCGCGGTGCTGCTTTGTAGAATACCGGTAATGCCGACGCCAGAAAGCAGCGCTATCCAGCGATTAGTCAGGTGGCGTCCCATCCAGTTACGCAGCGGTGTACCGAAGCCGCGCTGAAGCGCCGTCGAAATCATATGGCTGCCCCAAAGCAACAAAGCAATGGCGCCAGCCAGGTGAATTAACAAAGTAGTGCCGGACATGATTAATTCCCCCTCTTCTGGGCGGGTGTCGTAATAAATTGCAGTAGCCTGATCGAATAGCGCTGTATGCCGCTGGCGAAATTCAGTAATGCTTTAGCGTGTCGGTAGCTAAGTCGTCCTCCTGCGTACCATGCCAGGGCACTTACGCGAAGAGTGCGGGTAATTTTTATTAAAAATAAGATCATCAGCGTAATGGTTTTATTTTTAATCAAAGAAATAATGGAATATTGCTTTTCCATAATACTTTCCAGCTTGTGTTGCCTGCCTGAAAGGTGCCACCGAAGTGGCACCGTATTACCTTTTTGAGCGTCGACCTAGTACCACTGCTTGAAGCGACGGATATAGAACACCTTCATGCCCTGTGCTACGCAGCAGTATGCGAGCAGCGTGCCGACCAGCCATGGGAAGTACTGCCACGGCAGCGCCTGCAGGCCGACTAACGGCCCAAGCGGTGAGAATGGTACGTAAATACCAATAGCCATTATCAGCCCGGTCATCATCATCACCGGCCATGCGGCGGTGCTTTGAATAAACGGGATTTTCTGAGTACGCAGCATATGCACGACCAGCGTCTGTGACAGTAGGCCTTCGACGAACCAACCGGACTGGAAAAGAGTCTGCATGTGCTCGCTGTTGGCGCTAAACACAAACCACATCAGCGCAAAGGTGGTCATGTCAAAAATGGACGACGTCGGGCCAATCCAGACCATGAAGCGACCAATGTTTTTTGCATCCCACTTGCGCGGCTTGCTCAGGAACTCTTTATCCGTTTTGTCCCACGGCAGCGCGAGCTGGGAGATGTCGTACATCAGGTTTTGCAGCAGCAGCTGAATCGCGAGCATCGGCAGGAACGGGATGAACGCGCTGGCGACCAGCACCGAGAACACGTTGCCGAAGTTGGAGCTGGCGGTCATGTTGAGGTACTTCATGATGTTGCCAAAGGTCTCGCGGCCTTTGATGACCCCTTCTTCCAGCACCATCAGGCTCTTTTCCAGCAGGATGATGTCGGCAGATTCCTTGGCGATATCGGTGCCGCTGTCGACCGAGATACCCACGTCAGCATCACGCAGGGCTGGCGCATCGTTGATGCCATCGCCGAGGAAGCCCACGGTGTGGCCGTTAGCCTGCAGGGCCTTCAGCACGCGAGATTTCTGCAGCGGCGTCAGCTTGGCAAACACCGTGCGCTCTTCCACTAACTGCTGCAGGGAAGCATCGCTCAGCTGCTCAATCTGAGGACCGAGCACCGGCTCGCCGGGCTCCAGCCCAACCTGGCGGCAAATGCGTGTGGTCACAATCGCATTATCGCCGGTCAGAACTTTCACCGCGACGCCAATGTCCATCAGGGCTGAAATAGCCGGGCCTGCGCTCTCCTTCGGTGGATCGAGGAAGGTAAGGAAACCGCGAATAATGAGGTCGTGCTCATCGTCGGTGCCGTACTGCTTTTTCGCCTCAACTTTAGCAATGTCGCGAGTCGCTACCACCAGGACGCGGAAGCCGTCTTTGTTGTAGTCATTGGTCATTGCCAGCATGGCGTCTCGACGCTGATTATCCAGCGTGACGACCTTGCCATTCTCTTCCATTTGGGTCGCAATGCTCAGCATCTCTTCCACCGCGCCTTTGCACACCAGCAGGTGGTTACCCTGATTGTCTTTCACCACAATAGACAGCCGGCGGCGTACGAAGTCGAACGGCATCTCATCGACCTTGCTGTAACCCTGAGGTTTCACAAAGCCCGACTCATTTTCAGAGAAATAGATGACCGCCTGATCCATCAGGTTTTTGATGCCGCTTTGATGGTGGCTGTTGAGCCAGGCCAGCGCCAGCACGGACGCGTTTTTCTGCCCGTGCGTGTCGACGTGGTGCTCAAGGATGATTTTATCCTGCGTCAGCGTGCCGGTTTTGTCGGTGCACAGCACATCCATCGCGCCCAGGTTCTGAATCGCGTTAAGACGCTTAACCACGACTTTGCGCTTCGCCATGGCCACCGCACCTTTGGCGAGGTTGGCGCTGACGATCATCGGCAGCATTTCCGGGGTCAGGCCAACCGCGACCGCCAGAGCAAACAGCAGAGCATCCCACCATTCGCCTTTCATCAGACCGTTAATCAGGAACACCACCGGCACCATCACCAGCATAAAGCGGATCAGCAGCCAGCTGACGCTGTTCACGCCGCGGTCAAACGCCGTTTGTGCCCGGGTACCGACAATCGCTTTTGCCAGCGAGCCAAAGTAGGTTCGTGGCCCGGTCGCCACCACCACCGCCTGCGCGGTGCCGCTGACGACGTTGGTTCCCATAAAGCAGATGTTAGGGATATCCAACAGATTCTCACTGTCGAACGCCCTGTCGTGCGCGGATTTTTGCGCCACGTCGCCCAGCGTGTCGTACTTCTCAATCGGCAGCGCTTCACCGGTCAGAACGGCCTGGCTGATAAACAGGTCGCGTGACTCGATCAGGCGGACGTCCGCCGGGATCATGTCGCCTGCATAGAGCTGCACGATATCGCCCGCGACCAGTTCACGCATCGGGATTTCACGCGGGGTCCCTTTTTGCCCGGCGTGTTCGCGACGAACGACCGTGGCGGTGGTGCGTACCATCGCTTTCAGTGCCTCGGCGGATTTAGCCGAGCGGTGTTCCTGCCAGAAACGCACCAGGCCGCTGAGTGCAATCATGGTGCCAATGATAATCACAGTCGTCAGATCGCCCTCTTCGCCGTGGCTGGTTGGCAGCCAGTAGTCGGTAAAGAAGCTGATGCTGGCGAGAATGCCGAGCACGTAGATAAACGGATTGTTAAAGGCGATCAGCAGCTGGATCAGCGCGTGAGGCGGCTTGTCATGGGCGACTTCGTTCAGACCATCCCGCTCCAGCCGCGTACTCGCGTGGGCTTCCTGCAGCCCTTCCCGGGTGGTGTTGAGGTTGACCAGGGTTTCTGCGATGCCATTTTTGGCTTCCTGGGCGGCACGCATAGACAGCGTGCTTTTTTTATTACGATTCTGGGTTTGTACAGTCATGGTGGTGCTCCTGCCGCCAGATGGTAGCGGGCTTTTTACGGTTCATGCCGTATTAGGCGCGGCCGAAAATAACCCGATATCGCCGGGACGATCGGTTTTAATTCATTTTGCATTGAGCTGCCCACTATTTATTACCAACAATAAACAGGCGGGAAACTAATATTTTATTTGGACGTGACTATTCCTGCTGATATTTCTTTATGAAGATATCAGGGAATAAACAGGTACCGATAGTGACGAAATTCAGCGCGGTACGCAGGAGCAGACTGCGGCACAGCTCGCAGGCACTCTCAACGGCGTAACGGTTGAATTAAGCGATGGAAGATCGACTTTGTGGGTCTTCGGCGTCAGCGAAACCGCAGCGACGTTCCAGCTGTCCCGTGACGGGGCTGACACGCCAACTAACCTCATGGCCCTTGCTGCGGGAGTTCCGATTAGCGCATGGGCTGTAAGGCGGTTTGGCGCGACACAGCTTTGGCTCTACGGACTGATTTTATTTGGGATTTTCTCGGCAGTTTGCGCTTTATCCCCGAGTTTCGAGGTGCTACTGGCCGCAAGAATTATGCAAGGTCTGGCCGGTGGATTACTCGTGCCGGCAGGACAGACCATCCTTGGTCTGGCTGTCGGTCGTGAGCGCCTGGGGCGGGTCATTGGCACTATTGGCGTTGCCATCGTCATTGCACCCTTATTAGGAACGTCTCTTGGTGCAGTTCTACTTCAAAGCTGCGGATGGCGAGGGTTATTTTGGATCAATGTGCCGTTATGTCTATGCGCCTGTCTTGCTGGATGGAAGTTACTTCCCCGTCCGACAATAAAAAGTGATAAGCCTCTCTCTCTGGACTGGGTGGGACTGATACTTATCCTTTGCAGCCTCCCCATGCTGATGGAAGGACTGAAAGGGATAAGCCTTAGCAGTGGCAAAAACGGTTGGGACATTATCGTACTTTGCCTGGGCGCACTGTTTACTTGTTTGTTTATCTACCGTTCCTTGCGCACTGAATCGCCATTACTTCACCTCAGACTTTTTAAACATCGTGGCTTCACGTTATCTGCTGTATTGATGACTCTTGGCGGAGCGGTGAATTTTGGGGGACAGTTCCTGCTTCCTTTGTATTTCCGTGACGTTTGCCATGAAACACTGGCTGATGTGGGCTTGCTGCTGACTCCTCAGTTAATCGGCTCTGCGGTAGGATTTCCTGTAGCAGGTTACTTTTCTGATAAGCTGGGGCCACGAGCTGTGCTTATCATTGGCGGCGTTCTCGCGGCATGTGCCACATTGCCCTTAGCAATGATCGATGCCGGCAGCAGCTATACGCTTGTTGGTATGGCGATAGCCGTCCGCGGGTTCGGTTTAGCCCTTGCGACTGTGCCAGCAATGGCAGCAGGCCTGGCTATGGCGGGAACCCGTCATGTAGCTGATGCAGCGCCTATTCTGAACATCCTGCAGCGTGTCGGCGCTATGGCAGGAACCGCATTAGTGACTGCGTACTACGTCAGACTTGTCCATGATAATGGTCACTTAGTCGCCTTTCAGCACGCCGGGTGGGTACTCACCGGTGGGGCTGTACTGCTCGTTCTCTCAGCGTTATTCATGGTGAGCCATAGGGTTTCAGCAACGCAGGAAGGATGAAATCATTTAAAGATAAGATTTATAACATCCACAACGATAGAGGAAGTTTTGATGAATCTCTCTGTGACGATTACGGGTGCCGGCCTTAGCGGGTTGATGCTCGCCCGAATCCTGCATGTTCATGGCATTAACGCAGTCATTTATGAAGCCGAACCATCACCAGAAGTGCGTCGCCAGGGTGGGCAACTCGATATACATGAGAGCAGCGGCCAGTACGCTCTTGAAGCAGCCGGTCTTACCGATGAGTTCCATGCAATCATTCATAAAGGGGGAGGCGCAACCCGTATACTCTCACCTCAGGGGGAAGTTTTATTTGATCAGCCAGATAACGGCCAGCGGCCTGAAGTCCTTCGTGGTGATCTGAGACAGGTCCTGATCGATTCCCTTCCAGCGGGTACCATACAATGGGGGAAGAAGCTTACATGCGTTATGCCGGATGGTGAAGGACGTCACCACTTAACTTTTGCAGATGGTTCGACAGCGACGAGCCAGCTACTCGTTGGAGCAGATGGCGCATGGTCAAAAGTACGCCATCTGGTATCGGATGCACGGCCATCCTATGCCGGTATAACCTTAATAGAAACTTTCCTGCACGATGTTGACCATCGTCATCCTGAATCTGCAGGTGCTGTAGGGCCGGGGAATATGTTTTGTATGGTGCCTGGTACCTGCCTGACGGCGCATCGTGAAGCCGGTAACATCATTCATACTTATGCTCAGTTCATGCGACCACAGAGTTGGGTTGACGGCATCGACTTTAGCGATGTTGAAGCTACTAATCTTCTGATTCAGAAAGAATTTCAGGGTTGGACCCCCTACCTTACCGCTCTGATAACTGCGGGAGATACGCCTTTAATACCCCGTCCCATTTATTCTCTACCCGATGAGCATCGCTGGGATCGTGTCCACGGCGTGACCTTAATTGGCGACGCTGCACATCTTATGGCTCCGAATGGTACAGGCGCCAACCTGGGTATGCTCGATGCCGTTGAGCTGGGGAAATTAATTGCTACAAACACGGACAACATCGATGCCGCACTGGGTATCTATGAGGAGGCGATGTTCTTGCGCAGCAAAGATGAGGCCACGGATACGCACATCACGATCGACTACATTCTGGGTGAAAATGCTCCCCATAAGCTTATTGAGTTTTTTCAGGCAGTAGAGACTGGGGTGTTTGAAAAATGATAATCATCTACGCGTTATTTTATCAAGAAATCGGCCAGCGGCACCCTGCCCTTGTTTATTTTTAATAAAGTGCAGAGGATATTGTTCTACTTTGTTTAGTGATTGATAGATATAGTATCGGGAGTTGAGCGCGTGCAAGGTTACAGGCGTTATGTTATAATTTCATTACGCTTGATAATCATAAAGGTTGAATCTTGAAAACGGCAAATTTTTCTGAGTTGATAAAAATAGCTGCTCTGCAACTTTTCAGAGAAAAAGGATTAAGCAATGTCTCAACTCGTGATTTAACTCAAAAGCTGAACATCTCAAGAAGTCATATCTATCATTATTATAGCGACTGGGAAACCTTGAAAAAAGCGGCTATTAAATATATGTTTGATAATGACATACAAGAATGCCATGATTTTTTGAGTACCTCGGGAAATATGAGCGCTAGCGACAGAGTCCGCCTCTATATCAGGACGCTGTTACCTGATGCACCATCAGCGCACTGGCTGCTCTATCTTGAACTTTGGCCGCTGGCAGCGCGTGATGCTGACTATGCTAGTTTAGTGCACAATCAATCACTACAGTGGATCACTATTCTTGAAGACATCATTAGCTTTGGGCTTAAGGAAGGCGAGTTCCTGTTGAAAAACGCCTCCGTATCAGCCAGACAAATAAATGCATTAATAGATGGGTATTCCAGCCTGTTGATCCTCGATTACTCAGAAAATAAACGCAGTGCTTTTCTTGATGAAATATCCGAGCTGGTGTTTAAAATACTTAAAAACCATTCCTGAGCGTGTTGAGCAATGTGCGCCAGACCTTAGCTCTTTTTTATATCAAGATAGCTCAAAATACGCTGCATTTTACTTTCGGCTGTCGTATTGCCTACCGCAGTGCTATCTATCCAGGTCTCATCGGCTTCCGGGTGCGGGCCTGATAATATGACGTTCCCCTTCCCGTATTTGTACCGGGCAATGGCGATATCTCCATTCTCATAATAAGCGAGCGCCTGGAACCCGGTGCTTGAGCTGCTGCCGTTGAGATAAGGTCCATCCTGATAGTAAAAAGGCTCTTGCTTATTATTCCATGTAAGTTGCAGGGTATAATCTCCCTGATCTAAGGCGTCTGAACCTGGTCTTGCCACTTCGGACTCCAGAGGCGCGTCAATGAGCCCTATCCAGTCTTTGTCGGCAAGATATGCTCCCATGCAGATACCCATAAAAGATTTGCCGCTTTTCACAAACTGACGGATTGCGTCAGCCCCTTCATCCCCAAGCGCTTGATAAGATCCCGGAATATCTTGACCGCCGCCAGGCTGAATATAGAGATCGAATTTTTTGAGTGTTTGAGCATTGAGTTTCAGCCGTTCTTTTTCACCCACATAAGAAATCCTCAGCGGCAGACCCGTCTTGACCAGAGATTTAACCACCATTTCAGAACACCCCGAACAGCCGGCTTGCCCCCTATAAACGGCGATATTGTAACTCTCTGCTGTAGAAGCATTTGCTAAGACTGGAACCGTGGAAATGGCGAAAGAAAATGCAACCGCTAACATTTTCGATTTTTTACTTTTCGTTCTCTGAAAAAAGTATGACATGTCAGTGAGTTCCGTGGTTATGGCCTGTATTGGTTAATCGCTGTGTGACGTTTTTAGATCCCGCAGGCGAACATGACAAATTAGAGCGGTCGCTCAAATTTATCTTTGTCGTGAATTTTGTCAAGACATTTAAATGGAAAGGAATAATATTTAATCGTTAAGAAAACAGGCGCGATGACTATTTTATCTATATCTTTTAAGGAGATAATCTGACGAATTCGATAAGGTGGTGCCCAGAAAATCTGAGAGGTCCATCGCTGGCTAAAGAGATCCTGCCGCACATCCGGCAAATTTTGACGCCATGGATGAATCCCCAGTCTCTGGGCGGCCGGGGATTCATTATTATGCCGGACCTGGTGGTCCAGCGAGCCACGCGTCACGCAGCCGATTCATGCCGTCACTGCCTGGGCGTGATTTTCGTCACAGAGCCGGTTTGGACCTTATCCCCGGCGGCGCCATACATCGACACCAGATAAACGGCACCATCAGGCGCGATGGTCAGGTGGTTTGGCGTCTCATCCATCGGAATATTGGCGACCAGTTTGCCGTCCCGATCCAGGACTGCAACCGTTCCGCCCGCGCGCGTCGCGGCGAAAACCTGCGACGTCACCGCATCCCAGACGACAGCTACGCCCCCGGCACCAATATAGGTATCAGCGAGAACCTTGCCGTTCGGATCCAGAACCACGACATTGTTCGTCTCCTGCGAAGTGACGTAGATCCGGCCGGTTGCCGGATCGCGCGCGATATCAGTTGCACCTTGCGCCTGCGGTACTTTCACCGTCGTGCTCTTGCCCGTTTTAAGATCAATCCAACCTACCCATGGCGTATCGCGGCTAACGCCGTAGAGCTTCCCTCCGCTGCTGTCGAGGGCAAGATCTGTGCTGTAAAACAGGTCGCGGCCACGGTCCGCCACGAACTGCAGCTGACCGACGTGTTCAAGCGTTTTGGTGTCATATACCTCGATAAAACCGGTCAGCGCAGCGCTGACATAGGCCCGATTGTGGGCTTCATCAATAATCACGTCGCGCGGATGCGGGACCGAACCCTCCGGAAAGACCTTGACGACGGAAAGCGTGTTCGCGTCATACACGGTCACCGTCTCGGCAAGGGTGTTCGTCGTCCAGACATGCTTATGGGCATTGTCAACACCGACGCCGAAGACGCCAATTTGTTTGCCCTTTTCATCTTTTGGCAGTACGGCCTCCGCTTCGACAGCCAGCGTTTCGGCGTTCAGTCTCAATAGACGGCTACCGTCCTTCGGTCCGCGTGCAGAGGTCACGAACAGCTTCCCATCGGCTGAAACGGCCGATTGGTACGCCCGCTCACCGACGGGAGCCGTTTGCAGCTTGAAAGCATCGGCGTTTTTCGGGGGAACGATCCTGGACAGTTTCAACATGACCTGTGAAACGCTCGCCGGGTTTTGCGTGATAACGGTGAGGGGATGAAGGCCAATCTCGGCATTGGCCGGAACGGTCAGCGGAATATTGAGCGTTCCCTTCCCGTCGGCGGTCAGTGGCTGAGGGATCAGGGCTTCAGCGCCATTCAGCAAGGTGACGGTTGCGCCCGCCGGAAGGTTCTTAATCGTGACTTCGGTTTTATCGCCGGGCTTAACAGGGACTTCCCTTGAACCGGCGCGGATACTGCCAGGAAAGGTAGTCTCCGCCGTTTCCCATTGGCTGGCGGCAAATGCGGTTGTGGCGGTTGACATCGCAACAGCGGAGGCCAACAGCACTGCACGGATTGATATTCTTATCATCTTATCCCCATAAATTATATTGATGCAGCACCTCAGCACAGGTAACGTCGGCGCCCACTCGTCTGGTCTTATGTTCCGCAATGATGAGACATTTCTCGTCATGGACGAGTACAACATACTACTTAATGAAAATAATTATTATTCTTATTTGTAGTGGGATGGTTTTCTGGAAGGGGGTAAAGCAGGAAGCTCGGGCGGCCAGATTGGTCGATGGTTGTTATTCGCTGCAGGTTCGAAAATCGCGCGCCCGCCTATGTCGCTACTGGGCGCGTCTACGTTGAAAGATACGATGAGTTGACTGATTCAGCGGCGATTCGCGAGATCGAAATCGCCGCTCACCTGAAAGCATGGCGGCCGCCGGTTTTACCTAAAGCTCCACTGTGCTGTAATGACAAATACGGATGGAATGATGATGCCAACGTCCATCCCAAAGTAAGAGGTAAAGTTATACTGAAAGCCATGATAGATATAGGGAGAAAAGCCTATTCCTGTTGCTTTCTTAAAATCATGATAAGACCCATGATCGCCGCAATCACTGAAAGCATCAAAGAAAAACTCACCCACGTAGCCATATATTCCTTTGAAAACCCAGCCGGTATCCCACCCTACCCAATCTCTTCTTACACCGGCAGCCAGGCATCGGTCATCAAAGCTGTTTTTCATCGTACCTAGCACAAAACTGTATTTTGAATCCTCTGAGAATTTACGCTCCACGGAGATGAAGTTATTTTCAAAATTCTCAGTATACTGCCCGTGGTTGTTGGTTAAATGATATACGTATGAGCCCGTATTGAGTGAGTACAGGTTTATTTCATCCGCAGAACAGTGCCATGTAGCCAGAAATAAACTTCCGCACCACAGCCATGCGGGATATCGTTGCCGGCCATCCCGTTTATATCGCGCATTATCCATATTCCCTCACATTGACTAAGGTGCTGATATTATGCTGCTTATCCTGGGCTTTGAGCTGTACAAATTTTAGCATACTTCAGCACACTCGGGAGATGCGCGATACGGGTTGTATAGAGCAGTTCAGCCGCATATTCTGCACAACGAAATGGCGTCCATGCCGGATGGTCATCGTCTTTCACACCCTTTCGCTCATTTCAGCTTTTACTGCGCGGTACTTTTTTCACCGCCATGCACTCACTTGTAATCGATAAAGTTCAGGATAGCCTCGTTGAACTCTTTCGGTGCCTGAATAAACGCGAAGTGGCTGGTATTGGGTAAAATCAACAACCCGGCATTCGGGATGGTGTTAGCAATATATTCCAGATGCTCCCGCACAATGGCCTCGTCACGATCGCCATCAACAATCAGCACCGGGGCCGTGATTTTCCTGAGATCGTCATCGCTCCAGTTGGGCTGTGTGGCCCACATATGGCTTATCTGTTCGACAAAGGCATCGTACTGGTCGGGCGTTTTTGACAGCTTGCGATATTCATTCCCGGCCCGATCGATATAGCTGGCAAAGACCGGGTTCTTTTCGGTATCAGGTTTGACGCCGCTGGTTTTCGTATTGGGGGCAAAGGAGAAAATGCGGTTCACGCGGGTCGGATGGCGAATAGCCAAATCGATCCCAATAATTCCCCCATCGCTCCAGCCGACAATATCCGCTTTCTTAATATTCAGATGATCGAGCAACGCCACCACATCATCACTCATTAAGTCGTAGCTGTAAGGGCGCTCGTCACGCGTGCTGCGTCCATGGCCCCGGCTATCAACTACGATGACCTTATGATGCTTCGCCAGCGCTGCAACCTGTTGACCCCAGTAATCGGAATTCGCCAGCCCGCCGTGGAGCAAAACCACCGGCGTTCCCTCCCCGGTGGTGGCGTAATAGAGCTGGATTCCGTTTACGCTAGCATACGCGGGTTTTAACGCGGCGACAGGAGCTGGCGTTGGCGGCAAATTTTTCCAGCGCTCCCCCCAGGCTATCGGGGATTGCGGGGTCACCGACCAGGCCGCAGAGGTGCCCAACGTCCCCATCACGCAGAGGAGTCCGGCGAGGAATAGCGTGTTTTTTCTCTTCATAGCGATCGCTCCTGATAACGTTTACTGCGCCTCACCCAACTCACGGGTGCGTTTCACCGCCGCCAGCACGCTGCGTTGCAGACCTGCAGCGAAATCGCTGTTGTTAAGCTCATACAGCCCATGGATCCCGACGCCAGCCGGCGAGTTGTTGATATCGAGTAGCTGCCTCGGGTGTTTCTGGCTCAGGCGCAGCATCTCTATCGCCCCCTGCAGATTTTCCAGAACCACCTCAGTTGCCTGCGCGCGCGACAGGCCGGCCAGCACGCCCGCATCGGTAAACGACTCGATAAAGTAATAAATGTAGTTCGGCCCGGCGACGCCGAAGCCGGTAAAGATATCAATAAGCCGTTCCGGCAGGTAAAGCACCTTGCCAAAACCGCTGAGAAAAGGCGCCACCCGTTCGGGAATTGCCTGCGCGTTCAGAACCACCCCGCTGTAGCCAAAGCCGGTATCGGTAAGCGTATTAGGGATAACCCGGGCAATGGGGTTTTCCGCCCCCAATACGGTTTCGAGTTTGTGCAGCGTCACCCCGGCAATCAGTGAGATCGTCGTCGTTGCGGCAGAAAGATGAGGCCGAATACGTTCGGCCACGCTCGACAAATTGTCCTGCGGGCGGATCCCCAGCACCACCAGTTCGGCCTCGCGCAACGCATCGTCTTGCGGCGGTTTCCGCGCCAGGCCATAGCGTTCAGCGAGCGCTGCGATACGGCCCGGATCGATATCCTCCAGCGAAATCTCTTCCGCGCGCAGCGTCCCCGCCGCCAGCGAGGCTCGAATAATGGCCTCCGCCATTTGTCCGGCACCAATAAAATGTACATTTGCCATGCGCAGTGACTCCTTATTGAAAGCGATATTCGCCGTTACCGACGCGAAAGCGTTGGCCTTTCAGCGCCGGGTCAGAGACCTTAAAGACCAGTTCGACTAACCGGTTGTCCTGCCCCTGGAGAAAAACAAAGCGCTGTTGCCCCACAGCCAGCCCCTCCGGCAGCTCATTGAACCCGAACAGCGCGTGCCAGTGCGCACGCGCGGCCTGCGGGTCTTGCACCGCAAAAACTGCGCTCTGCAATGTGACCTCGCCTGCGGGATGCGGCCCGTCGAGCCCCTGAGCACGTAGCCGCGTCAGCCGTGCGTCATCGCCCTCTCCCCACTGCAGAATAAAGGGATACGGCAGGCCGTTAAAATCCCCATCGACGGTGAAAATACGCCAGCTAATGATATTGCCCTGCGGATCGTTACGCTGGCCGTCGACAATCGGAGAGACATTCAGCCCCTTGCTGCGCAACTCCGCATGCGTCTGGTTAATATCATCCGTGCGCAGCGCCACCCGATGCAGCGCCTGGTTTTCCGGCAGCAGCTGTGCCGCGTCGCGGGAGAGCAAAAAATCGGCCTGCGCCGACGCCAGCTCGGCACGATCGTAGATGGCGAGAAATTCGATATAGGTCAGTCCGAAATAGCTGAGCGCATTCCAGGTCCCCCAGCCAGGATGACGCCCGCCGGCAAGTGCGTTGAGCTTGTGGTCGGCAAACGTGGCAATCGCTTCGTCCGGTTGGTTCACAAACTGAACGGCGTGATCCCATTTTAATGTTGTCATTAAGCCTCCTGAGTCTGGTAGAAACGCAGGCGGCAGGCAGCATCACCCCGCGCCAGCGCGGCCTCAACCGCTAACTGCATGCCCTCGAATGCATCGGTTAACGCATGATCCCCTGCCATGCAAATATCACACAGCGTCTCAATCTGGCGGGCATCGCGCCCCTGCTGACGCCAGCAGTTGACGTAAGGGCAATAATGGAACAGCACAATAAACTCTGACGGACTGACCGAAACGGTCTCCATTTCGTAAACCCGCGATTCCAGCCCGCGGGTAAATAGAGCGGCAAACTCCTGCAAATCGTTGCCGCGACGCATCTTCGCGCGTACGGAATGCCCGATATCTCGGCCATAACGGCGGATAGCGGCGCGCGCATAATCGTCGGGCTGATTGCGCTGCCGGGATTCATCAAGCAAATAGCCAAGCGTTGCGGCGCGCTTTTCGGTGATCGCGCGCAGCGCAAGGGTAACGTCGTCGTCCAGGCTCGGCGCGTTGTGCCCCGAAGCGGGCTGTTGTGTCTTCATCAGGCAGCACTCCCCTAAACAATCATTCCCAGTCGGTGTTCACTTTGACGTTTTCCGCCCCCGGTAAAGCGTAAACATCTTCGTCGTACCACTTGCGGGACAGTTCGGCGAGCGTGCCGTCTTTTTTGAGGGCGGCAAGCTCATTGTCGACGGCTTCAATCAGTTTCGGGTCAGCATTCTTTTTGTATAAATAGACGTTGGGGAACAAGCCGACGGACTCAGAGGCTTTCAGATTAAGATTGAGGGCTTTGTTTAACGCCAATAATGCGCCAATCGGGTAAATAGCCGCATCGTACTCTCCTGAGGCAACGGCTTTGAAAATGTCCGCCGCAGATTGCTCGCCGTTCGGCTGGAGATTGATTTGCTGGCCAGGGTGCTTTTTGTTGTAGTTATCGATAACGGTATAGCGCGCATCAGATGTATGAATCGGCACCAGTTTCTTCTTACCGCCGGCAAGATCTCCCAGCGTATGAATATCATTTTCGTTGTTACGCACAATTAAACGCAGGTCGCTGATACCCGAAGGCTGGCCTGAGTGCGCATACTGTGCCGCGCGCTCTTTCGTGAGATAAAAATGATCCGCTGCGAGGGTATAGGCGCCGGTGGACAAACCGACGATCATCGCATCCCGGGAGACCGCATTAAAATGGAACTTATAGTTGGTGAGCTGCCGATCGATGATTTTTAGTAACTCACCGTCGTAGCCGGTAATGTTGTTATTATCATCCACAAAGCTGAACGGGAATCCGTTCGCATTGACCACCACCTCAACGGTTTGCGCATTCGCGCTTTTTTCGGCCGCCTGGGCCATCGTTACCTGCATTGCCAACAGCAGCGAACCCAACATTAACACCTTATTTTTGAACATACTTCTTTCCCCAAAATGAGTGAGATGGAACCACTTTTGGCGCATGGCTTTTCCACCGGTTACTGAGATACGCCTCGATATGTCGCAATATCCGGGTAAGCACCAGACAGAGCGCAATATAAATAATCAGAACGATGCAGTAGGCCTCCACGTAATGAAAACCACGCGCTGCAGCAATATTCGCCTTTGCCATCACATCAACCACCGTGATGGTATAAACCAGCGACGTATCCTTGATCAGGTCAATCAGGACGCTGGTGTAGTTGGGTAAAGCGGAGACCGCCGCCTGCGGAAAAATAATGCGCCGAAACTGGGTAAAACCGGTCAGGCCTATCGACCAGGCGGCTTCTCGCTGCCCCTTTTCAACCGAATTCCACGCCGAACGAAACGTCTCTGCGAAATACGCGCTAAACACCACTGAAAACGCGGCTACGGCGGCCACCAGCGGCGAGAGCTTGTAGCTGAACGGGGTATCCTGCGCTCCACCAAAAAGCCCGTTTGCAAGCCACGGCCAGACGTAAAACACAAAATAGAGCATCACCAGCATGGGGATCGAGCGCCCAAAAGAGATAAACACCGTGACCAGATATTTCACGTAAGGCACGTTGCGGATCATCACCCAGGCCAGAATGGCTCCTGACAGCGTCGAGAAAATTAAAGATAAAAAGGTAATCAGCAAGGTTATCGGTAGCGCGCTGAGTATAAAGGCGAAATTATCCCGGATAAAATCGATGCTAAACATAGTCGTGTTTTACTCCAGTAAATATTGATACTTTTTCTCAATGCGGGTAGTGAGATAAAAGATAATAACATTAAGCAACCAGTAAATAAGAATGACGCTAATAAATGCCGCGACCTGCTTCGCACCATAGCTGTTCTGCGATATTTTCTGTGCCCGACCAAAAATATCAACAATACCGATAATATTAACCAACGAGGTCATCTTTACGAGGTTGATTAACAGATTGCCAAAATTGGGAATGGCGATAATGAGCCCTTGCGGGAAAATGACATGGGCGATGCCAATATACCAGGGAATATTCAGACTCCGTAGCGCCTCTTTTTGTCCTGCATCTACGGCGTTCCATGCCGAGCGCAGCATTTCTGCAAAATAGGGGCTAATGCCAACCGAAATAGATAATATGGCAAAGGTCATATCGCTAATCAGTAACGCCGGCAGCTCAAGCGCTGAGAGGATCAGTTTGCCGCCGAAGAAGAACAGCAGGATTAACAGAGCCAGCGGCGCCCCGCGCAGCACATCGGTATAGGCTTTCGCAAGCCAGCTCAGTAGCGATGAACGGCTAAACTGTAGGACCGCCGCCACCAGCCCAAGCGCCAGGCCGAGCAGCAGAGAGGCCAGCGTAATGCCCAGCGTGACCGGTAGGTTTTCCAGTAATTTCGGCACAATGAACAGCAGATCGTCGAGAGTAAATAGCGGTTGTGGATTCATCGCGTTGACCTCAGGCGTGGAAACGTAATCGGGCCAGAAACGCCTGCGTCCGCGTGTGCAACGCCGCCCCAAAAATCTGCTCAGGCGGCCCCTGCTCCACGATCTCGCCATTTTCCATAAACACCACTCTGGAGGCGACCTGACGGGCAAACTCCATTTCATGAGTCACGATAATCATCGTTTGCCCGTTAGCGGCAATGTCCTGGATAAGCGTCAGGACTTCGCCCACTTTTTCCGGATCGAGGGCTGAAGTCGGTTCATCCAGCAACAGCACGGCCGGGTTAATTGCCAACGCGCGGGCAATGCCAATACGCTGTTTCTGCCCGCCAGAAAGGCTGTTCGGATAATGGTCTTTTTTATGCAATAGCCCGACCTGTTTTAGCAGCCGTTCGGCGACCGCCACCGCCTCCTGACGGGGTCGTTTCTGCGCATAAATCAGGCCTTCGGTGATATTTTGCAACGCGGTGAGATTGTGAAACAAATTCCAGGACTGAAAAACCATTGCGGTTTTCGCGCGTATTTTTGCAATCTCTTTTTTTCCGGCTTTCGCGCAGTCGACAACCGCATCATCGATCTCTATTTTTCCGCTGTCGGCAGGTTCGAGAAAATTCAGCGTGCGCAATAATGTCGTTTTTCCTGAGCCGCTCGGGCCAATAATGCAGATAACTTCTCCGGTATTAATGGCAAGCGACACCTCTTTTAGTATTGGTTCGCCAGTAAAACTTTTACTGATTTTATTAATAGCAATCATTATTTTATTTTCGCAGCGAGCTATCCCTGATAAATGCGCAACGGTGGCATTTATTTCTTTTCTAAAACTATATTGCCGCGAAGGCTATCAAGACAAACAAGAAAAAAACATATCGAAAGTTGAAAAACAGATTTCCGCCGCCTGCCATTTTTGCTGAAAATAGCATATTCAGACTCTTGCGAGGATATAAAAGGCGAAGAGAAGAACGATCCGCTATTTATCGGCGCGGATCGTGGGTGACATTCTTTTTTTAGCCGCTCACCGCTGCGCCGCGATGGTTCACCCGCTGCCGACTAAAGCGATTAGCCCAGCAAATTGTACTGACCCCAAAAAGTTGGACAGATTAACCGAGGCATCAGAGAAAGAGTCCATTTGCATTACTGAGGGAGTCTGAGGAACAATGTTCGCGGCTGAGTTTGTGATGGTTTGAAACCATGGTGAATGTAGAAATTTTTGGCTTCTTCTGTGAGCGCATGAACCATGATTGCACGTACACCAATATTCTCGGCAACCCGATAGCAACGAAGCACTGCATCATGAAGTAAATCAGCGCCAAGCCCTTTTCCGCGCAATGAGAGATCGACAGCAAGGCGGGCAAGTATAATGACAGGGATGGGATCTGGCATATTACGCCGAAGATTCCCTGTCGCTTCAGTATGATTGACGCTCCCGGTGGCCAGAGAGTAAAAGCCAGCTATTTGCTTTGTATCTTTCTTACATACCACAAACGTTCTGGCGGCTCCGAGAGCCTGGTTTTTAAGGCCTTTGTGCTTTAACCAGTCATCGAGTACAGTCTCACCGCTGACGAACTCAGCCACCTGATGAAAAGCGGACAGAGGTTCTGGTGCTGTTACGTGTCCCACTGGGGTTTCCTTGCCAGCAGTTTTTCGATGATGGGATCATCTGCGACAGGTGCATCAAGCATATCGATGAACTCCGCATATTGCTCATCGTTAAAGTTAAATACCCGGCGATCGAGGATCACATTCTCGGCAGCCTGACAGGCCATTTCAAGAATGAAATCTGTACGTGACTTGTGGAGGATTTCCGCAGCCGCATCTATGAGCGCCCGCTGCGATTCCTTAGCTCTAAGGTTAAGTTGAACATCTGATTTCATAAGACTCCCTTGTATAGCGTTTGCTTTACAAGCATAGCACAACGATTATGTATAGCAAATGCTATACGTCAAACTTTGACTTTCTCCCTCACTGGGTGCAGTTCACAAAGAGCCTGCAGGCTGGAGGCTATCAGCACCCTAAATCGTTGGTTTGTTCTCGGTCCAGTCAAATTCCAGCTGTTTCGCGGTAAGCTCCGCAAGCGCTCTGTCAGAAAAGCGTTCGACTAAATGCAGACTCATATCAATACCCGCTGAAATCCCGGCGGAGGAGACAATGGCGCCCTCATCTACCCAACGTAATCCTTCTTTTACTAAGACTTGTGGAAACATCATGCGGAAATCTGCAATATCCTCCCAGTGCGTGGTGGCGGATTTAGCGGATAAAATGCCGGATTTAGCGAGCAAAAAAGAGCCGGTACACACTGAAGCGGTAATTACCGTTTTTAACGATTGCTGGTATATCCATTCAATGACGCCACTCTTTGCCAGCTCCGCATCAACAATCCCGCCAGGGATAATCAGGCAATCTATGGGGGGATGATTATCTATCGTGGCTTCAGGGGAAAGCTGCAGTCCTGCGCGGGCCCGTATGGTTTCCCGCGTTTCGCCTACCGTAAAGACGTTAAACAACGGTATCTCACCCCGATGAACCCTGGAGGCACAGGTGAAGACTTCATAAGGCCCGGCAAAATCGAGGACTTCAACATTATCAAAAATATAGATCCCGACCTGTATCGACATAGATTAACTCCCTCGATAGTGCGTAGAAGCAGGAAAAATCGTTATCGCGCCAACGAATATCAGCGCCAGGCTAAAACCGGCCATCCTAACCGAGCGCCCGCACGGTCCTTTAACTCACGATATTATTATCCGTCGGGGCTGAATGTTGCCAATACGAATTAAACATTACCCTGGCATCTTCGGTATGAACTGATGCCCGTTATCTGGGATGTTACCCGGCGTTTTGCCACCTTTGCATTCGCAACGAATGAAACAGTAACCCCCTTAATGGTAACGATAGTTGCAGTTAATACGCTGAGGTTTTGCCGGTAAATCTCACGCTCCCGTCTGCGGTATTACGCCCCTCTTCTCCTGGCCTCACCCTGCTATCCCTTGAGGCCTGCCAGTGAATGAAATGCCGACCCCGTCAGCATGCGCCCTTCTTCGTCGTGCACTCTGCTTTCTTATCGTGAAACTTTTGCACTCATTTTGCCCACGATGACTCGTCTTGTTCCCTTTTAGTGCTCATGCGTAACCGTAACTTTGCTGATGATTCAGATAACAAAGCGCTCTTCCTATGAATTTCAGCGATCTATAAACATGGCATCAAAATTGCCTTAACAAAAACGGCGGACCGCCACAGGAAAAAACGCACGGTACAGTGCTCAACACAACCACATAACAACACGACTTATCCACACAGGATGATTTATGAAAAAAATAATGTTCTCCACCCTTGTCGCCGCAGCCTCTCTGCTCGCGGTCGCACAGCAGGCACATGCTGGCACCACTTTGGATGCAATTAAGAAGAAAGGGTTTGTTCAATGCGGTATCAGTGATGGTCTGCCGGGCTTCTCTTACGCCGATGCGAACGGCAAATTCACCGGGATTGATGTTGATGTCTGTCGCGCGACTGCGGCAGCGGTGTTTGGCGATGCCAGCAAGGTTAAATACACCCCGCTGACGGCAAAAGAGCGCTTTACCGCCCTGCAATCAGGCGAAGTGGATATTTTATCGCGTAACACCACCTGGACCTCTTCACGCGACGGCGGAATGGGATTCATATTCGCGGGCGTCAACTATTATGACGGCATCGGCTTCCTGACCCACCAAAAGGCTGGCCTCAAAAGCGCGAAAGAGCTGGATGGCGCCACCGTCTGTATCCAGGCCGGTACGGATACCGAGCTGAACGTAGCCGATTACTTCAAAGCCAACAAAATGCAATACACGCCGGTGACCTTTGACCGCTCTGACGAATCAGCGAAAGCCCTCGACAGCGGCCGCTGCGACACCCTGGCTTCCGACCAGTCTCAGCTGTACGCGCTGCGTATTAAGCTGGGCAAACCGGATGAGTTTATCGTTCTGCCGGAAGTTATTTCGAAAGAGCCTCTGGGGCCCGTCGTGCGCCGCGGGGATGACGACTGGTTCACTATCGTTAAATGGTCGCTGTACGCCATGCTCAACGCTGAAGAAATGGGGATCAGCTCGAAAAACGTCGATCAGATGGCGGCAAAACCGTCCAACCCGGACATCGCTCACCTGCTGGGCTCTGAAGGCGACTTTGGCAAAGACCTGAAGCTCGACAATAAATGGGCGTTCAACATTATTAAACAGGTCGGTAACTACCAGGAGAGCTTTGACCGCAACGTCGGTAAAGACAGCGCTCTGAAAATCGCGCGCGGCCAGAATGCGCTCTGGAACCAGGGCGGCATCCAGTACGCACCGCCGGTACGCTAATCTGCCTTCCAGTTGGGTACCGCACCCCGCGGTACCCGGTGCGATTTTTTCATTGAGGTTTCAACATGTCTCAACGCCCAACCGTAAAAAGGGATTTTTCGTTCGGTAATCCTACGGTTCGCGCCTGGCTTTACCAGATAGTCGCCATTGTCGCCGTGTTTGCCGTTGTCGGATATCTGATCCACAACACGGTGATCAACCTGGCCAATCGCGGTATTACATCCGGTTTTGGTTTTCTTGAGCGCAGTGCCGGTTTCGGCATTATCCAACACCTGATTGATTACACTGAAGGTGACACTTACGCGCGCGTCTTCCTTGTGGGGTTAACCAATACCCTGCTGGTTTCCGCGCTGTGCATTGTTTTCGCCTCCATTCTCGGATTCTTTATCGGTCTCGCGCGTCTGTCCGATAACTGGCTGCTGCGCAAGCTCTCGACCATTTACATCGAGACGTTTCGCAATATTCCGCCGTTGTTGCAGATTTTCTTCTGGTATTTCGCCGTGCTGCGTAATCTCCCTGGCCCACGCGAGGCATTAAGCGCATTCGATCTGGCGTTTGTCAGCAACCGCGGTCTTTACATCCCGTGGCCCACCTATGCGCCAGGCAGCTGGCCATTCGTTATCGCCCTGGCGCTGGCGATCGCCGGCAGCATTGGATTACGGCATTACAACCGCCAACACCAGCTGAAGACCGGTCAGCTGCGCCGCACATGGCCGATAGCCGCAGCGATAATCGTCGTCTTCCCGCTGATAGCGCATATGCTGTTTGGCGCCGCCACCCACTGGGATATCCCGCAGCTCCGTGGATTTAACTTCCGTGGCGGGTTCGTCATGATCCCGGAGCTGGCTTCGCTGACGCTGGCGCTGTCGATCTACACCTCTTCGTTTATTGCTGAAGTGATTCGCTCCGGTATCCAGTCGGTCCCACATGGACAGAGTGAAGCGGCCCGCTCGCTAGGTTTGCCAAATCCGGTGACCATGCGGCAGGTGATCATCCCCCAGGCAATGCGGGTCATCATTCCACCGCTGACCAGTCAGTATCTCAACATCGTGAAAAACTCGTCGCTGGCGGCGGCGATCGGCTACCCGGATATGGTCTCTCTGTTTGCCGGTACGGTGCTGAATCAGACCGGCCAGGCTATCGAGACCATTGCCATCACCATGGCGGTCTACCTGATCATCAGCCTGATTATTTCGCTGCTGATGAACATCTACAACCGCAAAATCGCGCTGGTTGAGCGTTAAGAGAACGGAATGACTATGTCTGTTACCACACATGAAACACCCCCGGCGCCCACCAATCCGGCGAGTAAAGCCTGGGCCTGGGCACGTAAGCATCTGTTCTCCAGCGGGTTCAATACGCTGCTGACGCTGCTGTGCCTGTGGATTATCTGGACCCTGATTCCCCCGGCGCTGAACTGGCTGGTGTTCAAGGCAAACTGGCTGGGTACAACCCGCGCCGACTGTACCAAAGAAGGCGCCTGCTGGGTGTTTATCCACGCGCGCTTTGGCCAGTTTATGTATGGGCTCTATCCTCACGAGCTCCGCTGGCGTATCAACCTCGCGCTGGTGATTGGCCTGCTGTCCATCATCCCGATGTTTATCAAATCCATGCCGCGCCGGGGCCGCTATATCGCCTGCTGGGCGGTGGCCTATCCTCTCCTCGTCTGGGTCCTGCTGTACGGCGGTTTTTTGGGCCTCGATCGCGTCGAGACCCGCCAGTGGGGTGGTCTGACGCTGACGCTGATTATCGCTTCTGTCGGGATTGCCGGGGCGCTGCCATTGGGGATTTTGCTGGCGCTGGGACGTCGTTCAACCATGCCGGTCGTTCGCACGCTGTCGGTGATTTTTATCGAGTTCTGGCGAGGCGTGCCGCTGATTACCGTGCTGTTTATGTCCTCGGTGATGCTGCCGCTGTTTATGGCTGAAGGCACCACCATCGATAAGCTGGTGCGCGCGCTGGTCGGGGTTATTCTGTTCCAGTCGGCCTACATCGCGGAAGTGGTGCGCGGCGGATTACAGGCGCTGCCCAAAGGGCAATATGAAGCGGCTGAATCGCTGGCGCTGGGTTACTGGAAAACACAGTTTCTGGTCATTCTTCCCCAGGCGCTCAAGCTCACTATTCCCGGCCTGGTCAACACCATCATCGCGTTGTTTAAAGATACCAGCCTGGTGATCATCATCGGCCTGTTCGATCTATTCAGCAGCGTACAGCAGGCAACGGTTGACCCCACCTGGCTTGGCATGTCGACGGAGGGTTACGTTTTTGCCGCTCTCGTCTACTGGATTTTCTGTTTTAGCATGTCGCGCTACAGCCAGTATCTGGAAAAGCGCTTTCACACCGGGCGTACATCGCACTGAGGTTTTACATGACACACTCTATGACTAATTCTGCTGAAGCGATGATGATTTCGCTCGAAAATGTGAATAAATGGTACGGTCAGTTCCACGTATTGAAAGATATTAACCTGCAGGTGAAGCCCCGCGAGCGGATTGTACTCTGCGGCCCCTCTGGCTCGGGTAAATCGACCACCATCCGCTGCATCAATCACCTGGAAGAACATCAGCAAGGGCGTATCGTCGTTGATGGCATTCATCTCAACGATGATGTCCGCAACATAGAACGGGTGCGAACTGAAGTTGGCATGGTATTTCAACACTTTAATCTTTTTCCTCACCTGACCGTTTTGCAGAACTGTACGTTGGCGCCGACCTGGGTGCGTAAGATGCCAACGAAGGAAGCGGAAGCGCTGGCAATGCACTATCTGCAGCGCGTCCGTATTGCTGAGCATGCGCATAAGTTCCCGGGGCAACTGTCCGGTGGTCAGCAGCAGCGCGTAGCCATTGCCCGTTCACTGTGCATGAAGCCAAAAATCATGCTGTTTGATGAACCCACCTCAGCGCTTGATCCGGAGATGGTCAAAGAGGTGCTCGATACCATGATTGGCCTGGCGGAAGACGGCATGACGATGCTGTGCGTCACCCATGAAATGGGCTTTGCGCGCACGGTCGCTGACCGGGTTATCTTTATGGACCGCGGCGAGATTGTCGAACAGGCTCCGCCGCAGGAGTTCTTCGCCCATCCAAAATCAGAACGTACCCGCGCGTTTCTGTCGCAGGTTATTCACTAAACCTTAATCACTAAACCTGAAAGGACGTCACGGCTTAAATACCCCTCAGCGTCGGCAGAGCGGGTATTTAAGCGTTCGTTTATCGCGTCACGGTCAATCAGGGGAGCAATCACGCGGCAGACCTACCGCAATAGCCAGGGCGAGCGTTGCTCTGCCATCAACAACGGGCCGTCCTCATCTCCAGCCGTTAACCCGCGTGTCCAGAAGATTCCGGGAGTCAGTCGCTGAAGGCTATCCCTCATTGCGGCCTGTGGCCGGTTTACCTAAGCTAAAGCTGTAATGTAAATCGCCCATAAGGAGATCATCATGACCGGCTTACCCGCCCCCGATGCCGCTGAAGATAAAGTCCACAAAGACCGGCGCCTGTTGACCGGCGACAGCCCGCTGGCCTCCAACAATCCCGGCAAGCTGGCCGCAGAAACGCCGCTTGCCGACGTCGCGGCGCGATGAACGGCGCCAATGCTGATGAACCCTTTTCAGCCGCACTCGCCGCCAGTCGCCCTGACGCGGTGTACCGGAAATCTGACAACGAGAACAACGATGCCATTACCTGAATATATGAACGAGGTTGAAATAACCGCTCCCGGTGGACCTGAGGTGCTCCGGGTTCGCAAAGCGCCCCTGCCGCTGCCCGGCCCCGATGAGGTGCTGGTGCACGTTGCCGCTGCGGGCGTAAACCGTCCGGATGTGATACAGCGGCAGGGAAAGTACCCTATGCCCGACGGCGTCACTCCGGTACCCGGCCTTGAAGTGGCCGGGAATATTGTGGCGATAGGTGACAACGTCACTGATTGGGCGATCGGCGACAAGGTGTGTGGCCTGACCAACGGCGGCGGCTACGCGGAATACTGCCTGCTACCCGCGACGCAGTGCCTGCCGGTCCCGACGGGCGTGAGCATGATCGAGGCTGCCGCGATAGCGGAAACGTTCTTTACCGTGTGGGCCAATCTGTTTCAAATGGCTAAGGCCAAACGCGGCGATCGGGTCCTCATCCACGGCGGCACCAGCGGCATCGGCACCACCGCGCTAATGCTGTGCGCAGCCTTCGGGATCGAGTGCTTTGCCACCGCAGGCTCGGAGGATAAATGCGCCGCCGTTGCCGCCCTCGGGGGGCAACCCATCAACTATCGTACCGATGATTTTGCCGCCGTCATCCTCAGCCAGACGCGGGGACGCGGTGTCGATATTATTCTCGACATCATGGGCGCCTCCTACTTCAAGTCGAATCTGACCGCGCTGGCGCGCGACGGCCGCCTGGTGGTGATCGGCTTCCTCGGCGGCGCCATCGCAGACGGCGTTGACCTGCAGGCCATGGCGCTGAAGCGCGCGACCATTACCGGGGCAAGAACCGCGCAGGAGAAGGCGCGCATCGCCGCCGAGCTCCGCGCGCAGGTCTGGCCGCTGCTGGCGTCGGGCCAGTGTCGGCCCGTCATTGATCAGGTTTTCCGCCTTGAGGATGCCCCGCTGGCGCACGCCAGGATGGAGCGCGGGGATCACATAGGCAAAATTGTGCTCCAGGTGACAGGCTAAGGGTGCGGCCAGGCAGCAAACGGGGCGACCTGGCGTCCCTTTTCTTCGGCGACGGCGGCCAGCACGCGCTCCACGGTATCGATCGTCGCCTGAGTTTGCGGATCGATTTCAATATTCACCTGCTCACCGACCTTTTTCGTCCCCAGCGTGGTGCGCTGCAGCGTCTCCGGGATCAGGTGCACGCAAAAACGCAGCGGCAGCACTTCACCCACGGTCAGGCTGATCCCGTCCACGCCGATATAGCCTTTGTAGAGGATATACTTCATGGCCGCCGGGTCCCGCAGACTAAACCACATCTGACGGTTGTGCTCAGAGGCCACGATTTGCACCACTTCGGCGGTGGTCATAATATGGCCTGACATCAGGTGTCCGCCTATTTCGTCATTGAATCTGGCGGCGCGCTCAACGTTCACGCTGTCACCTTCCCTGAGCGCCCCGAGGCTGGTCGCCCGCAGGGTTTCGTCCATTAAATCAAAGCTCACCCGCGCGCCTTCAATACGCGTGACCGTCAAACAGCAGCCGTTATTCGCCACCGAGCTGCCGGGTTCAAGCCCCGCCAGCATAGCCGCGGGCAGCTCTACGGCGTGGCTGCGGAAATGGCTTTTTTCTTCAATGGACAGCACTTTCGCCATCCCCTGGACAATACCGGTAAACATAGCGTTCCCCTGTCAACATTGGTTACGGAAAGTCGTTAAAGAGCAAATCCCTCTGCATTGTCTCCTTTCATCCCGGCTCTGCGGCTCGGCGTTATTCGTCCCCGGCCAGCGACTGATACTTCCTGAACCGCTCTCTGGCATCCTCCTCCGTCCGTTCGAACAGCGCGTCCGCGAGATGTGGCGTGGTTTTGTGCAGCGAGGCATAGCGCACCTCGCCGAGCAGAAAGTCGCGGAAGCTCTCTTCAGGCTCTTCGGAATCAAGGACAAACGGCGTCCTGCCTTCCGCCTTGCGCTGCGGATGATAGCGCCACAGATGCCAGTATCCCGCCGCCACCGCGCGTTTCGCCTCCCGCTGGCTGCAGCTCATCCCGGCCTTCAGCCCGTGGTTGATACAGGCGGCATAGGCAATCACCAGCGACGGTCCCGGCCAGGCCTCGGCTTCGGCAATCGCGCGCAGGGTCTGATCTTTGTCGGCCCCCATCGCAATCTGCGCGACGTAGACATTGCCGTAGCTCATCGCCATCATGCCGAGGTCTTTCTTACCGGTGCGTTTGCCCTGGGCGGCGAATTTGGCGATAGCCGCCGTCGGGGTCGATTTCGACGACTGCCCGCCGGTATTGGAGTAGACCTCGGTATCAAACACCAGGATATTGACGTCCTCCCCGCTGGCCAGCACGTGATCGAGACCGCCGAAGCCGATATCGTACGCCCAGCCGTCACCGCCAAATATCCACTGCGAGCGTCGGGTAAAGTAGTCCCGGTTCTGCCAGAGCTGCTCGAGTAGCGGAGACTGCTCTTTCTCCTGCGCCAGTTGTTCGCTTAGCCGGTCCGCGCGCTCGCGGGTTCCCTCTCCTTCATCCTGCTGCGCCAGCCACTGGCTCATCGCCGCTTTAAGCGCCTCGCTCACCGGCAGCGCCAGCGCCGAGGTCATATCATCGGCGATCTGTTTGCGGATAGCCTGGCCGCCGAGCATCATGCCGAGGCCAAACTCGGCATTGTCTTCAAACAGCGAGTTCGCCCACGCCGGGCCATGGCCGCGATGGTTGGTGGTATAGGGAATGGATGGCGCGCTGGCCCCCCAGATAGAGGAGCAGCCGGTGGCGTTGGCAATCATCATCCGGTCGCCAAAAAGCTGGGTGATCAGGCGCGCATAGGGCGTCTCCCCGCAGCCGGCGCAGGCGCCGGAAAACTCCAGCAGCGGCGTCTCAAACTGGCTGCCTTTAACCGTGGTTTTACGAAACGGATTGTTTTTCGGCGCCAGCGCCAGCGCGTAGTCCCAGACCGGCGCCATTCGGCGCTGGCTATCGAGAGGCTGCATTTTCAGCGCCTTGCCGCGTGAAGGACAGGTATCGACGCAGTTACCGCAGCCGGAGCAGTCCAGCGGCGAGATAGCCAGATGGTAGCCGTACTCCTTCGCCCCCTGCGCGGGCTTGCTCAACAGCGCCGCCGGTGCCGCATCCAGCTCGTCGCCGCTCAGCAGCGCCGGGCGGATCGCCGCGTGCGGGCAAATGAAGGCGCACTGGTTACACTGCGTACAGCCGTCGGGATCCCAGACCGGCACCTCCAGCGCAATGCCGCGCTTCTCCCATGCGGCGGTACCCGACGGAAAAGTGCCGTCCTCCATGCCGATAAAGGCGCTAACCGGCAGCTGGTCGCCGCGCTGGCGGTTCATCGGCTGCAGGATGTCGCGGATGAAGTCCGGCATCAGGACCGAGGGCTGCGGGGTCGGTTCATCCAGCGTCGCCCAGTGCGGCGGAACCGTCACCTGATGCAGCGACGCCATGCCGAGGTCAATCGCCCGCTGGTTCATCTCAATGACGCTTGCCCCCTTGTTGCCGTAGCTCTTTTCCACCGCCTGCTTGAGATAGTTCGCGGCGGTCTGCGGATCGATAATCGCCGCCAGCTTAAAGAACGCCGCCTGCATCAGCATATTAAAGCGCCCGCCCAGCCCCAGCTCGCGGGCAATATCAACGGCGTTGAGGGTGTAAAAGCGGATATTTTCCTGCGCCAGATAGCGCTTAAACCCGGCGGGCAGGTGCTGCTCAAGCTCGGCATCGGACCAGCTGCAGTTGAGCAAAAAGGTCCCCCCCGGCTTTAACCCATCCAGCAGCTCATAGCGTTCAACCCAGGACTGCTGCGAACAGGAGATAAAATCCGCCTGGTGGATCAGATAGGGCGAGGTAATCGGCCGGTCGCCGAAGCGCAGGTGCGACACGGTAATGCCGCCGGATTTTTTCGAGTCGTAGGAAAAATAGGCCTGCGCATAGAGATCGGTCCTGTCGCCGATAATCTTGATCGCGCTTTTATTCGCCCCAACCGTGCCGTCCGAGCCCATCCCCCAGAATTTACAGGCGGTGATGCCGGCGTGAGAAACCTCCAGCGCCTTCTGGCGCGGCGGCAATGAGGTAAAGGTGACATCATCGACAATCCCCAGCGTGAAGCCATCCATCGGCAGCGGCCTGTTGAGATTGTCAAACACGGCGGCGATATCGTTGGGCAGAACGTCCTTCCCGCCCAGCGCATAGCGGCCGCCGACAATCAGCGGCGGATCGTCGTGCTGATAGAAAGCGTTTTTAATCTCCAGACACAGCGGCTCGGCCTGGGCCCCGGGCTCCTTAGTACGATCGAGTACGGCAATGCGCCGGACGGATGTCGGCAACTGAGCAAAGAAGTGCGCCAGCGAAAAGGGGCGGAACAGGTGCACGCTGAGCAAGCCGACCTTCTCTCCCGCCGCGTTCAGCGTCTCCACCACCTCCTGGACGGTGTCGCACACCGATCCCATCGCGATAATCACCCGCTCGGCATCCGCCGCGCCGGAATAGTTGAACAGATGGTACTCCCGTCCGGTAATGGCGCTGATTTGCGCCATATAGCCTTCCACCAGCTCGGGAAGAGCCTGGTAAAAGCGGTTCCCCGCTTCCCGCTCCTGAAAGTAGATATCCGGGTTTTGCGCGGTGCCGCGAATGACCGGATGATCCGGATGCAGCGCGTTACGGCGAAAGCTCTCCAGCGCGGGCCGGTCGAGCAGCGTTTCCAGCTGCTCATACTCCAGCACCTCGATTTTTTGAATTTCGTGCGAGGTGCGAAAGCCGTCGAAGAAATTAATGAACGGGATACGCCCCTTTATCGCCGCCAGGTGCGCCACGGCGGAGAGGTCCATCACCTGCTGAACGTTGTTCTCCGCCAGCATCGCGCAGCCGGTCTGGCGAACCGCCATCACGTCCTGATGATCGCCGAAGATATTGAGCGAGTTGGTCGCCAGCGCCCGGGCGCTAACGTGAAAAACCCCCGGCAGCAGCTCACCGGCTATTTTGTAGAGGTTGGGGATCATCAGCAGCAGCCCCTGCGACGCGGTATAGGTGGTGGTGAGCGCCCCGGCCTGCAGCGCTCCGTGCACCGCCCCCGCGGCGCCGGCTTCCGATTGCATCTCCATCAAGCGCACCGGCTGGCCAAACAGGTTCTTTTTCCCCTGTGCCGCCCATTCATCGACGTTTTCCGCCATCGGCGTGGAGGGCGTGATCGGGTAGATAGCCGCCACATCGGTAAAGGCGTAGGAGATCCAGGCCGCCGCAGCGTTGCCATCCATTGTTTTCATTTTTCCGGACATTGTTCATTCCTCGAAGGTGAGAGGCATCTTCGCCGCATCAGCTGGCGGCAAACCCTGTCTGTGCCTCAAGCACAGCCCGTGCCAGCTCGCGCATAGCGGAATAGTTTGTGTGAATTCAGCGAATTAGGTGCCAGGAAGCGCGTGATGAGGCAAAGAGATTGCGCGGAATAAGACACAGCGCGCGACAAGCTGTTGAACAGCCGACAAAGCCTCCTCTTATTAGCTGGCTGAGCGGAATTGTTCTGTTTCCCACATTTGGTGGCCCTATTGTGCCGTTTTGTTTTACGTCCGCCGCGGTCGATAAAATTTAACTGATTATTTATCAATTAGTTAAATTGATTGGCACGGCTGGTATGTTCCCTGCACTTATCAGATGGCAAACACTCAACAACAGGAGAAGTCACCATGACCATGCGTCAATGCGCTATCTACGGTAAAGGCGGTATCGGCAAATCCACCACCACTCAGAACCTCGTCGCCGCCCTGGCGGAGATGGGTAAGAAAGTGATGATCGTCGGCTGCGATCCGAAGGCGGACTCCACCCGCCTGATCCTGCACGCTAAAGCACAGAACACCATTATGGAGATGGCCGCGGAAGTGGGCTCGGTGGAGGACCTCGAGCTCGAAGATGTCCTGCAAATCGGCTACGGCGACGTGCGCTGTGCAGAATCAGGCGGCCCGGAGCCAGGCGTCGGCTGCGCGGGTCGCGGGGTGATCACCGCAATCAACTTCCTCGAGGAGGAAGGTGCCTACGAGGACGATCTCGACTTCGTGTTCTATGACGTGCTCGGGGACGTGGTCTGCGGCGGCTTCGCGATGCCAATCCGTGAAAATAAAGCCCAGGAGATCTATATCGTCTGCTCCGGCGAAATGATGGCGATGTACGCCGCCAACAACATCTCCAAGGGGATCGTTAAGTACGCCAAATCCGGCAAGGTCCGCCTCGGCGGCCTGATCTGTAACTCGCGTCAGACCGACCGGGAAGATGAGCTGATCGTGGCGCTGGCGGAGAAGCTCGGCACCCAGATGATCCACTTCGTGCCGCGCGACAACATCGTGCAGCGCGCGGAAATTCGCCGGATGACGGTTATCGAGTACGACCCGAACTGCCAGCAGGCCAATGAGTACCGCACCCTGGCCAACAAGATCGTCAACAACACCATGAAGGTGGTGCCGACGCCCTGCACCATGGATGAACTGGAGTCGCTGCTGATGGAGTTCGGCATCATGGAAGAAGAAGACACCAGCATCATTGGTAAAACCGCCGCCGAAGAAAACGCGGCCTGAGCACAGGACAATCATCATGACCAACGCAACAGGCGAACGTAATCTCGCGCTAATCCAGGAGGTCCTGGAAGTCTTTCCCGAAACCGCGCGTAAAGAGCGCAGAAAGCACATGATGGTCAGCGATCCGCAAATGGAGAGCGTCGGCAAGTGCATTATCTCTAACCGTAAATCGCAGCCCGGGGTGATGACCGTGCGCGGCTGCGCCTACGCCGGCTCCAAAGGGGTGGTATTCGGGCCCATTAAGGATATGGCCCATATCTCCCACGGGCCGGTCGGCTGCGGGCAGTACTCGCGCGCCGGGCGTCGCAACTACTTCACCGGGGTCAGCGGCGTCGACAGCTTCGGCACCCTCAACTTCACCTCCGATTTTCAGGAGCGCGACATCGTCTTCGGCGGCGATAAAAAGCTCACTAAGCTGATTGAAGAGATGGAGCTGCTGTTCCCGCTCACCAAGGGCATCACCATCCAGTCGGAGTGCCCGGTGGGGCTCATCGGCGATGATATCAGCGCGGTCGCCAACGCCAGCAGCAAGGCGCTGGATAAGCCGGTGATCCCGGTGCGCTGCGAAGGATTTCGCGGCGTATCGCAGTCGCTGGGGCACCATATCGCCAACGACGTGGTTCGCGACTGGGTGCTCAATAATCGTGAGGGGCAGCCGTTTGCCTCCACCCCTTACGATGTGGCAATCATCGGCGATTACAACATCGGCGGCGACGCCTGGGCCTCGCGCATTCTGCTCGAAGAGATGGGCCTGCGGGTGGTCGCCCAGTGGTCCGGCGACGGCACCCTGGTTGAGATGGAGAACACCCCTTTCGTTAAGCTGAATCTGGTCCACTGCTACCGTTCGATGAACTACATCGCCCGGCACATGGAAGAAAAGCATCAGATCCCGTGGATGGAGTACAACTTCTTCGGCCCGACCAAAATCGCCGAATCGCTGCGCAAAATTGCCGACCAGTTTGACGACGTCATTCGCGCCAACGCCGAGAAGGTGATCGCCAAATACGAGGAGCAAATGGCGGCGATTATCGCCAAATATCGCCCGCGGCTGGAGGGGCGCAAGGTGCTGCTCTATATGGGCGGCCTGCGTCCGCGGCACGTCATTGGCGCCTATGAAGATCTCGGCATGGAGATCGTCGCCGCCGGCTATGAGTTTGCCCATAACGACGACTACGACCGCACCCTGCCGGACCTTAAGGAAGGCACCCTGCTGTTCGATGATGCCAGCAGCTACGAGCTGGAGGCGTTTGTCAAAGCGCTGAAGCCCGACCTTATCGGCTCCGGGATCAAGGAGAAATATATCTTCCAGAAAATGGGGGTTCCGTTCCGCCAGATGCATTCGTGGGACTACTCCGGCCCGTACCACGGCTACGATGGTTTCGCCATTTTTGCCCGCGATATGGATATGACCCTAAACAACCCGGCGTGGAACGAACTGATCGCCCCGTGGCTGAAGTCTGCGTGATTGCCCATTTACTGTCCCGTTAGTTCACCGATTTGTGGCGCGGGAGGAGAACACCATGAGCCAAACGATTGATAAAATTGATAGCTGTTATCCGCTATTCGAACAGGACGAATACCAGGAGATGTTCCGCAGTAAGCGGATACTGGAAGAGGCGCACGATGCGCAGCGCGTGCAGGAGGTTTTCGCCTGGACCACCACCGCCGAATATGAAGCGCTGAACTTTCAGCGCGAGGCGCTGACCGTTGACCCGGCGAAAGCCTGTCAGCCCCTTGGGGCGGTGCTCTGCTCGCTGGGGTTTGCCAACACCCTGCCCTATGTTCACGGCTCCCAGGGGTGCGTGGCCTATTTTCGCACCTACTTTAACCGCCATTTCAAAGAGCCGATCGCCTGCGTGTCCGACTCGATGACCGAAGACGCGGCGGTCTTCGGCGGCAACAACAATATGAATCTCGGGCTGCAGAACGCCAGCGCGCTCTACAAACCGGAGATCATCGCGGTCTCTACTACCTGTATGGCGGAGGTTATCGGCGACGATCTGCAGGCGTTTATCGCCAACGCCAAAAAGGACGGTTTTGTCGATAGCAGTATTGCCGTGCCGCACGCCCATACGCCAAGCTTTATCGGCAGCCACGTCACCGGCTGGGACAATATGTTCGAAGGGTTCGCCAAAACCTTTACCGCCGGCTATGAAGGGCAGCCGGGCAAGCTGCAAAAGCTCAACCTGGTGACCGGCTTTGAGACCTATCTCGGCAACTTCCGCGTGCTGAAGCGGATGATGGCGCAGATGGCGGTGCCGTGCAGCCTGCTCTCCGACCCGTCGGAGGTCCTTGATACCCCCGCCGACGGTCACTATCGGATGTATGCCGGCGGCACCACCCAGCAGGAGATGAAGGAGGCCCCGGACGCCATCGATACGCTGCTCCTGCAGCCGTGGCAGCTGCTGAAAAGCAAAAAAGTGGTGCAGGAGATGTGGCGCCAGCCGGCGACCGACGTGGCGGTCCCGCTGGGGTTAGCCGCCACCGACGAGCTGCTGATGACCGTCAGCCAGCTCAGCGGCAAGCCGATTACCGACGCCCTCACCCTTGAGCGCGGGCGGCTGGTCGACATGATGCTCGACTCCCACACCTGGCTGCATGGCAAGAAATTTGGCCTCTACGGCGACCCTGACTTTGTGATGGGGCTGACCCGCTTCCTGCTGGAGCTCGGCTGCGAGCCAACGGTTATTCTCAGCCATAACGCCAACAAACGCTGGCTGAAGGCGATGAAGAAAATGCTGGAGGCCTCTCCTTACGGCCGCGACAGCGAAGTGTTCATCAACTGCGATTTGTGGCACTTCCGTTCGCTGATGTTCACCCGTCAGCCGGACTTTATGATAGGCAACTCCTACGGCAAATTTATCCAGCGCGACACCCTGGCGAAGGGCAAAGCCTTTGAAGTTCCGCTTATTCGCCTCGGCTTTCCGCTGTTCGACCGTCATCATCTGCACCGCCAGACCACCTGGGGCTATGAAGGCGCGATGAACATCGTTACCACGCTGGTAAACGCCGTGCTGGAGAAGCTGGATAACGACACCAGCCAGTTAGGCAAAACCGACTATAGCTTCGACCTCGTCCGTTAACCATTAGCCGCCCCGCGCAAGCGGGGCCTGGAGGGGCCTATGGCCATCGTGATTTTTCGTGAGCGCGGCGCGGATCTGTATGCCTATATCGCCAGGCGGGATCTGGAGGCGCGGGTGATACAGATTGAGCATAACGACGTTGACCGCTGGGGCGGCGCAATCTCGCTGGAAGGCGGCGGACGCTACTACGTCAGCCCGCAGCCGGAGCGGCCCACCTTCCCGATAAGCCTGCGGGCCACCCGCAGTACGCTGATATAAGGAGCCGGCGATGTCCGACAACGATACCCTTTTCTGGCGCCTGCTGGCGCTGTTCCAGACGCTGCCGGATCTGCCGCCGGCGCAAATCTTAGACTGGCTGGCGCAGGAGAGCGGCGAGATCCTGACCCCGGAGCGCCTGGCCACCTTAACGCAGCCGCGCCTCGCCGCCGCCTTTCCGTCAACCACCGCCGTGATGTCCCCCGCCCGCTGGTCGCGGGTGATGGCCTGCCTGCGGGGCGCGCTGCCCGTTCATCTGAGCATCGCCCGCCCCGCGCAGCGGACGCCGCAGCTGCTGGCCGCATTCTGCTCCCAGGACGGCCTGCTCATTAACGGCCACTTCGGCCAGGGGCGTCTGTTCTTTATCTATGCCTTTGATGAGCAAGGCGGCTGGCTGCACGATCTGCGCCGCTATCCGTCAGCGCCGGATAGCCAGGAGGCCAGCGAAGTACGCGCCCGGCTGGTTGACGATTGTCAGCTGCTGTTCTGCCAGGAGATCGGCGGTCCCGCCGCCGCCCGGCTGATCCGCCACCAGATCCATCCGATGAAAGCGCCGCCCGGCACCGCTATCCAGGCCCAGTGCGAGGCCATCAACACCCTGCTGGCCGGGCGCCTGCCGCCGTGGCTGGCGAAGCGACTTCACAGGGATAACCCGCTGCAGGAGCGCGTCTTTTAACCCCCTGTTATTTGCCCGTTGCCCGCCGACCCCGCGGGCTTTTTTTCTCGCCCCGCTCCACGACCCACAACATTCTCGTTCGATTGTGGGCTTTGTCGCAAAGCTCACAAGACTTTCTCTTTAAAAATCAATGTTCACCGCGTGGATCGCGAATTGCATTTCCATCATCATCCCCCACGGTCAACGAGGTCACTATGAAGGGAAATGAAATTCTGGCGCTGCTGGATGAGCCCGCCTGCGAACATAACCATAAACAGAAGTCCGGCTGTAGCGCGCCAAAACCCGGCGCCACCGCCGGCGGCTGCGCGTTCGACGGCGCCCAGATAACCCTGCTGCCCATCGCCGACGTGGCGCATCTGGTGCACGGCCCCATCGGCTGCGCCGGCAGCTCATGGGATAACCGCGGCAGCATGAGCTCAGGGCCGAATATAAACCGGCTGGGGTTCACCACCGATCTTAATGAGCAGGATGTGATCATGGGCCGCGGCGAACGCCGCCTGTTTCACGCGGTTCGCCATATCGTCACCCGCTACCGCCCGGCGGCGGTCTTTATCTACAACACCTGCGTGCCGGCAATGGAGGGCGACGACCTGGAGGCGGTTTGCCAGGCCGCGCAGACCGCCACCGGCGTGCCGGTTATCGCCATCGACGCCGCCGGTTTTTACGGCAGTAAAAACCTCGGCAACCGGCTGGCCGGCGAGGTGATGGTCAAGCGGGTTATCGGCCAGCGCGAACCGGCCCCCTGGCCGGAGGCATCCCCGTTCGCCCCGGAGCATCGCCACGACGTTGGCCTGATCGGCGAATTTAATATCGCCGGGGAGTTCTGGCACATTCAGCCGCTGCTCGATGAGCTGGGGATCCGCGTGCTCGGCAGCCTCTCCGGCGACGGCCGCTTTGCTGAAATCCAGACCATGCACCGGGCGCAGGCCAATATGCTGGTCTGCTCGCGGGCGTTAATTAACGTCGCCAGATCGCTGGAGCAGCGCTACGGCACCCCGTGGTTCGAAGGCAGCTTCTACGGCATCCGCGCGACCTCCGACGCCCTGCGTCAGCTGGCGGCCCTGCTGGGCGATGACGACCTGTGCCGCCGCACCGAGGCGCTGATTGCGCGCGAGGAGCAGGCGGCGGAGCTGGCGCTCAGGCCGTGGCGCGAGCAGCTGCGCGGGCGCAAAGCGCTGCTCTACACCGGCGGCGTTAAATCCTGGTCGGTGGTGTCGGCGCTGCAGGATCTGGGGATGAGCGTGGTGGCGACCGGCACGCGCAAATCCACCGAGGAAGATAAACAGCGGATCCGCGAGCTGATGGGCGAAGAGGCGGTCATGCTCGACGAAGGCAACGCCCGCACCCTGCTGGACGTGGTCTATCGCTACCAGGCCGACCTGATGATCGCCGGCGGGCGCAATATGTACACCGCCTACAAGGCCCGGCTGCCGTTTCTCGATATCAATCAGGAACGCGAGCACGCCTTCGCCGGCTATCAGGGTATCGTCACCCTCGCCCGTCAGATCTGCCAGACCATCAATAGCCCGGTCTGGCCGCAAACCCATTCCCGCGCCCCCTGGCACTAAGGAGCACAGCATGGCAGAAATTTTTCGCACCGATAAACCGCTGGCGGTCAGTCCGGTTAAAACCGGCCAGCCGCTCGGCGCAATCCTCGCCAGCCTCGGGATCGGACACTGCATCCCGCTGGTCCACGGCGCGCAGGGCTGCAGCGCCTTCGCCAAGGTCTTTTTTATTCAGCACTTCCATGACCCGGTGCCTCTGCAGTCGACGGCGATGGACCCGACCTCGACGATTATGGGCGCGGACGGCAATATCTTTACCGCCCTCGACACCCTGTGCCAGCGCAACACTCCGCAGGCCATCGTCCTGCTCAGCACCGGGCTGTCGGAGGCCCAGGGCAGCGACATGTCCCGGATCGTGCGCCAGTTCCGCGAGGAGTATCCCCGGCATAAAGGGGTGGCGATATTGACGGTCAACAGCCCTGATTTTTATGGCTCGATGGAAAACGGCTTCAGCGCCGTGCTGGAGAGCGTCATCGAGCAGTGGGTCGCGCCGACGCCGCGCGCCGGCCAGCGAAATCGCCGGGTCAACCTGCTGGTGAGCCACCTCTGCTCCCCCGGCGATATCGAGCTGCTGCACCGCTACGTGGAGGCCTTCGGCCTGCAGGCGACGATCCTGCCGGACCTCGCACAATCGATGGACGGGCACCTCGCGCAGGGGGATTTTTCGCCGGTCACCCAGGGCGGGACGCCGCTGCGCCAGATAGAGCAGATGGGGCAGAGCCTGTGCAGCTTCGCCATCGGCGCCTCGCTGAGCCGGGCCTCCTCCCTGCTGGCCCGGCGCAGCCACGGCGAGGTTATCGCCCTGCCGCACCTGATGACCCTTGAGCACTGCGATACGTTCATCCATCAGCTGGCGAAGATTTCCGGGCGCGGCGTTCCGCAGTGGATTGAGCGCCAGCGTGGACAGCTGCAGGACGCGATGATCGACTGCCACATGTGGCTCCAGGACCAGCGCATGGCGATGGCGGCAGAAGGCGATCTGCTGGCAGCGTGGTGCGATTTTGCCGCCAGCCAGGGAATGCGCCCAGGTCCGCTGGTCGCCCCCACCGGCCATCCCAGCCTGCGCCAGCTGCCGGTCGAACGCGTGGTGCCGGGAGATCTGGAGGATCTGCAAACCCTGCTCTGTTCGCAGCCCGCCGACCTGCTGGTGGCCAATTCTCACGCCTGCGACCTGGCGGAACAGTTCGCGCTACCGCTGATCCGCGCCGGCTTCCCTCTCTTTGACCGGCTCGGCGAGTTCCGCCGGGTGCGACAGGGCTACAGCGGGATACGCGATACGCTGTTTGAACTGGCCAACCTGATGCGCGAGCGCCACCGCCACGTCGCCCTTTACCGCTCGCCGCTGCGCCAGAACGCCGAACCGCCCTTCACCCCAGGAGCCGATTATGCCGCCCATTAACCGCCAGTTTGACATGGTCCATTCCGACGAGTGGTCCATGAAGGTCGCCTTTGCCAGCTCCGACTATCGCCACGTCGACCGCCACTTTGGCGCCACGCCGCGGCTGGTGGTGTATGGCGTCAAGGCGGATCGGGTCACCCTGATCAGGGTGGTTGATTTCACGGTCGAAAGCGGCCATCAGGCGGAGAGGATCGGCCCACGGATCCACGCCCTTGAGGACTGCGTCACCCTGTTCTGCGTCGCCATCGGCGATGCGATTTTTCGCCAGCTGCTGCAGGTTGGCGTGCGCGCAGAACGCGTGCCCGCCGACACCAAAATTGTCGATTTACTGCAGGAGATCCAGCTCTACTGGTACGCCAAAGAGCAGCGTAAAAGCGCCCGCAGGCGCGACCCGGAGCGCTTTACCCGGCTGCTCGAGGAGCAGGAGTGGCGGGAGGATCGCGACCCGCGGGGCTAACCCTGTCGTTTCTGTGACAAACCCCACAAAAAATAGCGACACTGTCGGGCGGTATTGTCAGATGTGGATTCTAACTCTTTAAAAATAAACGTATTTACGCATTGGTACTGCATTTGCTTGTTGATCGCTACCACCGCGCTTTCTGCGGTGGAACGCGCCCCGGCGTTTTCCGTCATCATCCCTGGAGCTGACAGCATGTGGAATTACTCCGAGAAAGTGAAAGACCATTTTTTTAATCCCCGCAACGCGCGCGTGGTGGACAACGCCAACGCGGTGGGCGATGTCGGTTCATTGAGCTGCGGCGACGCGCTGCGCCTGATGCTGCGCGTTGACCCGCAAACTGAAATTATCGAGGAGGCCGGGTTCCAGACCTTTGGCTGCGGCAGCGCGATCGCCTCCTCTTCCGCGCTGACGGAGCTGATCGTCGGCCGCACGCTGGCCGAAGCCGCAGAGGTCACCAACCAGCAGATCGCCGACTACCTCGACGGACTGCCGCCGCAGAAAATGCACTGCTCGGTGATGGGCCAGGAGGCGCTGCGTGCGGCCATCGCCAACTTTCGCGGCGAGAGCCTCGACGAAGAGCATGAAGAGGGTCGGCTGATTTGCAAATGCTTCGGCGTCGATGAAGGGCATATCCGCCGCGCGGTGCTCAACAACGGCCTGACCACGCTTGAGGAGGTGATTAACTACACCAAAGCCGGCGGCGGCTGCACCTCCTGCCATGAACAAATCGAGCTGGCGCTGGCGGCGATCCTCGCCGAACAGCCGCAGAAGCCCCTCCCCGTCGCCAGCGGCAAAGATCCGCACTGGCAGAGCGTGGTCGACACCATCGCCGAACTGCGCCCGCATATTCAGGCCGACGGCGGCGATATGTCCCTGCTCAACGTCGCCAACCACCAGGTCACCGTCAGCCTTTCCGGCAGCTGCAGCGGCTGCATGATGACCGACATGACCCTGGCCTGGCTGCAGCAAAAGCTGATGGAACGTACCGGCTGTTATATGGAAGTGGTGGCGGCATAGGCCGCGGTTAACTGACCCAAGGGGGACAAGATGAAACAGGTTTATCTCGATAACAACGCCACCACCCGGTTAGACCCGATGGTTCTCGAAGCGATGATGCCCTTTTTAACCGATTTTTACGGCAATCCCTCGTCCATTCATGATTTTGGCATTCCGGCCCAGGCGGCGCTGGAGCGGGCGCATCAGCAGGCAGCGGCGCTGCTCGGGGCGGAGTATCCCAGTGAGATAATTTTTACCTCCTGCGCCACCGAGGCTACCGCTACCGCCATCGCCTCGGCGGTGGCCCTGATGCCGGAGCGGCGGGAGATCGTCACCACCGCGGTTGAGCATCCGGCGACGCTGGCGGTCTGCGAGCACCTGGAGCGCCAGGGCTATCTGATCCACCGTATCGCGGTAGACGGCAACGGCGCGCTGGATATGGCGCAGTTCCGGGCGGCGCTCACTCCCCGGGTCGCGCTGGTCAGCGTGATGTGGGCGAATAACGAAACCGGCGTCATTTTCCCGGTGGTCGAAATGGCGGAGCTGGCCCATCAACAGGGCGCGCTGTTCCACTGCGACGCGGTGCAGGTGGTGGGCAAGCTGCCGATAGCGGTCGGCAAAACCGCCATCGACATGCTCTCCTGCTCGGCGCATAAGTTTCACGGCCCGAAGGGCGTCGGCTGCCTCTATCTGCGGCGGGGAACGCGCTTTCGCCCGCTGCTGCGCGGCGGCCATCAGGAGTACGGGCGACGGGCCGGAACGGAAAACATCTCCGGGATCGTCGGCATGGGCGCGGCCTGCGAGCTGGCGCAGATCCATCTGCCGGGCATGGCGCAAACCGGCCAGCTGCGCGATCGCCTCGAACGGCGCCTGCAGGCCTGCGTCCCATCGGTCATGGTGATGGGCGGCGGCCAGCCGCGGGTGCCCGGCACGCTGAATCTGGCCTTTGAGTTTATTGAAGGTGAAGCGATCCTGCTGCTGCTGAATCAGGTCGGGATTGCCGCCTCCAGCGGCAGCGCCTGCACCTCTGGCTCGCTGGAGCCCTCGCACGTGATGCGGGCGATGAATATTCCCTACACCGCGGCCCACGGTACCATCCGTTTCTCCCTCTCGCGCTACACCCGGGAAAAAGAGATGGATTACGTCATTGCCATGCTGCCGCCGATTGTTGAACGCCTGCGGGCGCTGTCGCCCTACTGGCAGGACGGCAGGCCGCATCCGACGGCGGACGCATTTACGCCGGTTTATGGCTAAGGCGGAGACGACGATGAGACGCGTGCTGATCAACGACACCACGCTGCGCGACGGCGAACAGAGCCCCGGCGTGGCCTTTCGCCCCAGCGAGAAGGTAGCCATCGCCGAGGCGCTGTATGCGGCGGGAATTACGGCGCTGGAGGTGGGAACCCCGGCCATGGGGGATGAGGAGCTTGCGCGGATCCAGCTGGTGCGCCGCCAGCTTCCCCACGCCACGCTGATGACCTGGTGTCGGATGAACGCGCAGGAGATCCGCCAGAGCGCCGATTTGGGCATCGACTGGGTGGATATCTCCATTCCGGCCTCGGATAAGCTGCGGCAGTACAAGCTGCGCGAACCGCTGGCGCTGCTGCTGGAGCGGCTGGCGACCTTTATTCAGCTTGCGCGGACCCTTGGCCTGCAGGTGTGCATCGGCTGCGAAGATGCCTCCCGCGCCAGCGGCCAGACCCTGCACGATATTGCCCGGGTGGCGCAGGACGCCGGCGCGGCCCGCCTCCGTTACGCCGATACGGTTGGCATACTCGATCCCTTTACCACCTTCGAGCACATCTCGGCCCTGCGCGAAGTCTGGCCCGGCGACATCGAGATGCATGCCCATAACGATCTCGGCCTCGCCGCCGCCAATACGCTGGCGGCGGTGCGCGCCGGCGCCTCCAGCGTCAATACCACCGTGCTTGGCCTCGGCGAGCGCGCGGGCAACGCGGCGCTGGAAACCGTCGCCCTGGGCCTTGAGCGCTGCCTCGGCGTTGCAACCGGCGTCTATTTTCCGGCGCTCCCCGCGCTCTGCCAGCAGGTAGCGACGGCGGCGCTGCGCCCCATCGACCCGCAGCAGCCGCTGGTCGGCGAGCTGGTCTTTACCCACGAGTCGGGCGTCCACGTGGCGGCGCTGCTGCGCGATCGCGAGAGCTATCAGGCGATCGACCCGGCGCTGGTCGGCCGCAGCTACCGGCTGGTGCTGGGAAAACACTCCGGGCGTCAGGCAGTGAACGGCATTTTCGACGCCATGGGCTATCACCTCAGCTCAGCGCAAATTAACCAGCTGCTGCCCGCCATCCGCCGCTTTGCCGAGCACGGCAAGCGCAGCCCGCGGGACTATGAGCTGGTCGCGATATATGACGAACTCTACGGCGCGACCGCGCTGCGAACAGGGGGATAATCATGGAGTGGTTTTATCAAATTCCCGGCGTGGACGAGCTGAGCTCCGCCGAGTCTTTCTTTCAGTTTTTCGCCGTACCCTATCAGCCAGAGCGGCTCGGCCGCTGCTGCCTGCCGGTGCTGACGACCTTTCACCGCAAGCTGCGCGCCGAAGTCCCGCTGCAGAACCGGCTGGAAGAGAACGCCCGCGCTTCGTGGCTGCTGGCGCGACGGCTGCTTGCTGAAAGCTACCGGCAGCAGTTTCAGGAGGAGGAAGAATGAGGCCAAAATTTACCTTCAGCGACGAAGTGCGGGTGGTGCGCGCGATCCGTAACGACGGCACCGTGGCGGGCTTCGCCCCCGGCGAGCTGCTGGTCAGGCGCGGCAGCACCGGCTTTGTCCGCGACTGGGGCGTCTTTTTACAGGATCAGATTATTTACCAGATCCACTTTCCGCAGGGCGACCGGGTCATCGGCTGCCGCGAGCAGGAGCTGATCCCCATCACCCAGCCGTGGTTGGCCGGAAATTTGCAATATGGCGATACCGTCACCTGCCGAATGCCGCTGGCCGTCAACGGCGAGGTGGTGGTTAACGTTGGTCAACAGGGGCGCATCGAGGCGACCGATCGGGGCGAGCGCGGCGACAGCTATACCGTCGACTTTAGCGGCCGCTGGTTTACCGTGCCGGTTGGGGCCATCAGCCTCGTCGAGGAGAGATAATCATGAACGCATGGGAACGGTTTGGCCGCCAGCGCCTGGCGCGCAGCCGCTGGAACAGTGAACCGGCGGCATTAAACGCCGCCGACAGCGAGGCCTTTGAGCAGGCCTGGCAGCGCCAGCGTCAGATGGAGCTGGCTATCGTCACCCTGGCACCGGCGCACGATATTGCGCCAGAGCTGAGGGATAGCGTGGCCGCGTCGCTTGGGGTCTGGCTTAGCGACGGCGGCTTTACCCCCGAGGAGCGCGAGGCCATCGTGCTGCATCACACCCGCCTGGAGATCGCCTTTGCCGAACTGGCGCAGCAGGTGCCGCAGCCGGACCCGTCAACGGTGCAGGCCTGGTATCTTCACCATCAGGCGCATTTTATGCGCCCGGAGCAGCGCCTGACCCGCCACCTGCTGCTGACGGTCGATGGCGACCTCGAGGCGGTTCATCGGCAAATCCTCGGGCTGCATCAGCAAATCAGCACCTCCCGCGATGCCTTTGCGCCGCTGGCGCAGCGCTATTCCCAGTGCCCGAGCGCGCTGGAGGGCGGACGCTTAGGCTGGATTAGCCGGGGATTGCTCTATCCGCAGCTGGAGACGGCGCTGTTTTCGCTCGCGGAGAATGCGCTGAGCCCGCCGGTCGCCAGCGAGCTGGGATGGCACCTGCTGTGGTGCGAAGCGATTCTCCCCGCCGTGCCGATGGAGCAGCAGCAGGCGCTGGAGAGCGCCCGCGATTATCTGTGGCAGCAAAGCCAGCAGCGCCATCAGCGCCGGTGGCTGCAGGATTCAATCTCGCGCCAGCCGGGGCTGTGCGGGTAGCCCTGCGGCTACCCGCGAAAACTTACAGCACCACGCGTTTGATCTCCTCAAGCCAGCGGCTCAGGCGCTCTTCGCTGCGATCGAACTGGTTATCCTGGTCGAGAACCAGTCCCACAAACCGCTCTCCCTCCAGCGCCGATGAGGCGCTGAACTCGTATCCCTCATTCGGCCAGCTGCCGATAATCTGCGCCCCGCAGCGGCTCAGGACGTCATACAGCGGGCGCATTCCGCTGGCGAAGTTGTCCGGATAGCCCTGCTGATCGCCGAGACCGAACAGCGCCACGGTTTTACCGCTCAGGCTGATGCCGTCGAGGGCCGGGATAAATTCGCTCCACGATTCGCTCTCGCATCCGGCCGCCAGGCCCGGCAGCTGCCCGTCGCCCAGCGTCGGCGTACCCAGAATCAGCACCGGATAGGCCAAAAACGCCTCCAGCGTCGTGCGGTTAATGTTGACCGGGGCATCCGCAACGTCGCCCAGCTGCTTGTGGATCAGCTTCGCAATTTTGCGCGTTTTGCCGGTATCCGTGCCAAAGAAAATGCCAATGTTCGCCATGTTACGCTCCTGTCGGGAAGGGGGTTAAAACACCAGTTGTCGCCAGGGGTATTGCGAAGGCTGTGCCAGGTTTATTTGCACCACCGCGGCCCAGGTCTGCCCCATAACGATCGCCCCTTCGCCCTTCTTCCGCCCACAGCGGGCCCGTCCGGGCCGCAACAACGCAAAAAAAGCGCGATTTTCCGCTGTCGGATCAATGTTTCATCAGGTCGCTTTGATAAGGGCGCACGGTTTGCATGGTTATCAGGATGCGAATAACACCGCGGCGTTGGCGTCGCGGTGTCGGACAAATTGTCATAACTGCGACACAGGAGTTTGCGATGACCCTGAATATGATGCTCGATAACGCCGTGCCGGAGGCGATTGCCGGCGCGCTGACTCAACAACATCCGGGGCTGTTTTTTACCATGGTAGAACAGGCGTCGGTGGCGATTTCGCTGACCGATGCGAGAGCCAATATCATTTACGCCAATCCGGCGTTTTGCCGCCAGACCGGCTATTCGCTGGCGCAGCTGCTGAACCAGAACCCGCGGCTGCTGGCCAGCAGCCAGACGCCGCGCGAAATTTACCAGCAGATGTGGCAAACGCTGCTCCAGCGCCAGCCCTGGCGCGGCCAGCTGATCAATCAGCGCCGCGACGGCGGGCTCTATCTGGTGGATATCGACATCACGCCGGTACTCAATCCCCAGGGCGAGCTGGAGCACTATCTGGCGATGCAGCGGGATATCAGCGTCAGCTACACCCTCGAGCAGCGCCTGCGCAATCACATGACCCTGATGGAAGCCGTGCTCAATAATATTCCCGCCGCCGTAGTGGTGGTCGACGAGCAGGATCGGGTGGTGATGGATAACCTCGCCTACAAAACCTTCTGCGCCGACTGCGGCGGGAAAGAGCTGCTGGTTGAGCTGCAGGTTTCGCCGCGCAAAATGGGGCCCGGCGCGGAGCAAATTCTGCCGCTGGCGGTGCGCGGCGCGGTACGCTGGCTGTCGGTGACCAGCTGGGCGCTGCCCGGCGTTAGCGAAGAAGCCAGCCGCTATTTTGTCGACAGCGCCCCGGCGCGCACGCTGGTCGTTATCACCGACTGCTCGCAGCAGCGCCAGCAGCACGAGCAGGGCCGCCTCGACCGGCTCAAGCAGCAGATGACCGCCGGTAAGCTGCTGGCCGCCATTCGCGAGTCGCTCGACGCGGCGCTAATTCAGCTTAACTGTCCGATCAACATGCTGGCGGCGGCCCGCCGGCTCAACGGCGAAGGCGGCGGTAACGTGGCGCTGGAGGCCGCGTGGCGCGAAGGCGAAGAGGCGATGGCCCGCCTGCAGCGCTGCCGGCCCTCCCTGGAGCTGGAGAGCAACGCCGCCTGGCCGCTGCAGCCCTTCTTCGACGATCTGTGCGCGCTCTACCGCACCCGCTTCGAGGATCGCGGCGTGCTGCTGGTCGATATGGCCTCCCCGCACCTGATCGGCTTCGGCCAGCGCACGCAGCTGCTGGCCTGCTTAAGCCTGTGGTTTGACCGCACGCTGGCCCTCGCCGCCGAGCTGCCCTCCGTGCCGCTGGAGATGCAGCTCTACGCCGAAGAGGACGAGGGCTGGCTTTCGCTCTACCTCAACGACAATGTGCCGCTGCTGCAGGTGCGCTATACCCATTCCCCCGATGCCTTAAACTCTCCCGGCAAGGGGATGGAGCTGCGGCTCATCCAGACCCTGGTCGCCCACCATCGCGGCGCCATCGAACTGACTTCCCGTCCGCAGGGGGGAACCTGCCTTGTGCTGCGCTTCCCCCTCTTTAACACCCTGAACGGAGGCGAGCTATGACCCACAAACCCGACTCAGACACCACCGTCAGGCGCTTTGACCTCTCTCAGCAGTTCACCGCCATGCAGCGCATCAGCGTGGTGCTGAGCCGCGCCACCGAGGCCAGCAAGACGCTCCAGGAGGTGCTGAGCGTGCTGTACAACGACGCCTTTATGCAGCACGGCATGATCTGCCTTTACGATAGCGAGCAGGAAATTCTCAGCATCGAAGCGCTACAGCAGACGGATGGTCAGACGCTGCCTGGCAGTACGCAGATCCGCTATCGGCCGGGGGAAGGACTGGTCGGCACCGTGCTGGCGCGGGGCCAGTCGCTGGTGCTGCCGCGCGTCGCCGACGATCGGCGCTTTCTCGACCGCCTCAGCCTCTATGATTACGATCTGCCGTTTATCGCCGTGCCGCTGATGGGGCCCAACGCTCAGCCCATTGGCGTGCTGTCGGCGCAGCCGATGGTGCGTCAGGACGAGCGGCTCCCGGCCTGCACGCGATTTCTTGAAACCGTGGCTAACCTGATAGCCCAGACCATTCGCCTGATGATCCTCCCGACTTCCGCGCAGCAGCCAGCTCAGCCCCTCGCCAGAGCCGAGCGGCCGCGCACCTGCGCGCCTGCGCGCGGTTTTGGCCTCGACACGATGGTCGGTAAAAGCCCGGCAATGCGCCAGATTATGGAGATCATTCGTCAGGTCTCCCGCTGGGATACCACGGTGCTGGTGCGCGGCGAGAGCGGAACCGGCAAGGAGCTGATTGCCAATGCCATTCACCATAATTCGCCGCGCGCCGCCGCCGCGTTCGTCAAGTTTAACTGCGCGGCGCTGCCGGACACCCTGCTGGAGAGCGAGCTGTTTGGTCATGAGAAAGGCGCCTTTACCGGGGCGGTGCGCCAGCGCAAGGGCCGCTTTGAGCTGGCGGACGGCGGCACTCTGTTTCTTGATGAGATTGGCGAAAGCAGCGCCTCATTCCAGGCCAAGCTGCTGCGCATCCTGCAGGAGGGAGAGATGGAGCGCGTGGGCGGCGATGAAACCCTGCGGGTAAACGTGCGCATCATCGCGGCGACCAACCGCCATCTGGAAGAGGAGGTGCGGCTGGGGCATTTCCGCGAAGATCTCTACTATCGCCTCAACGTGATGCCTGTCGCCCTGCCCCCGCTGCGCGAGCGCCAGGAGGATATCGCCGAGCTGGCGCATTTTCTGGTACGCAAAATCGCCCAAAATCAGGGGCGGACGCTGCGAATAAGCGACGGCGCGATCCGCCTGCTGATGGAGTACAGCTGGCCGGGAAACGTGCGCGAGCTGGAAAACTGCCTTGAGCGTTCGGCAGTGATGTCGGAGAGCGGGCTGATCGACCGGGACGTGATTTTATTCAATCACTACGACACGATGCCGAAAGCGCTCCCCGCCAGCGGCCCGTCAGAGGATGGCTGGCTCGATAATACGCTCGACGAGCGCCAGCGGCTGATCGCCGCGCTGGAAAAAGCCGGCTGGGTGCAGGCCAAAGCGGCGCGCCTGCTCGGGATGACGCCGCGCCAGGTCGCCTATCGGATCCAGATTATGGACATCACCATGCCGCGAATCTGACCCGTCGTGTGAGGTTCAGGACATTGTCAGCAATCGGGCGGAATTGCGACAATTTACTGCCTAATATTACCTTTAATTTTCAGTTGGTTAGTGAATTGGCGTTTGGTACAGCATTTGCAGCAGGAAGGTATCGCCCAACCATGAAGGTACGACCATGACTTCCTGCTCCTCTTTCCCTGCCGGTAAAGCCTGTCACTCTGCGGACAGCGGCGCGTTAACGCCTTTCGTTGCCGATAAGGCCGCTGCGCACCCCTGCTATTCGCGCAGCGGGCACCACCGCTTTGCGCGGATGCATCTGCCGGTCGCCCCCGCCTGCAATTTGCAGTGCAACTACTGTAACCGCAAGTTCGACTGCAGCAATGAATCCCGCCCCGGCGTCTCCTCAACGCTGCTGACGCCTGAGCAAGCGGTGCTCAAAGTACGCCAGGTCGCCGAGGCCATCCCGCAGCTTTCCGTGGTCGGGATCGCCGGTCCCGGCGACCCGCTCGCCAATATCACCCGCACCTTCCGCACCCTCGAGCTGATACGCGACCAGCTGCCGGACCTGAAGCTGTGCCTGTCAACCAACGGCCTGATGCTGCCCGACGCGGTGGATCGCCTACTGGATGTCGGCGTTGATCACGTCACGGTCACCATTAATACCCTGGATGCCGATGTTGCCGCGCAAATTTATGCCTGGCTCTGGCTCGACGGCGAGCGCTACAGCGGGCGCGAAGCCGGAGAGATCCTCATCGCCCGCCAGCTGGAGGGCGTGAGCCGGCTGACCGCCAAAGGGGTGCTGGTGAAGATAAACTCGGTGCTGATCCCGGGGATTAACGACAGCGGCATGGCCGACGTTAGCCGTCGGCTGCAGGCCAGCGGCGCTTTTATTCACAATATTATGCCGCTGATCGCCAGACCGGAGCACGGCACGGTTTTTGGCCTTAACGGCCAGCCGGAGCCGGATGCCGAAATGCTCGCTGCCACCCGCAGCCGCTGCGGCGAAGTGATGCCGCAGATGACCCACTGCCATCAGTGCCGCGCCGACGCTATCGGTATGCTGGGGGAGGATCGCAGCCAGCAGTTTACCGAGCTGCCGGCCGCGGCAAGCCTCCCCGCCTGGCTGCCGATTCTCCATCAGCGCGCCCAGCTTCATGCCAGCATCGCCACCCGCGGCGAGTCCGAGGCCGACGACGCCTGCCTGGTTGCGGTGGCCTCAGGCCGCGGAGACGTGATTGACAGCCATTTTGGTCACGCCGACCGCTTCTACATCTACAGCCTGTCGGCCGCCGGCATGGTGCTGGTCAATGAGCGGTTTACGCCGAAATACTGCCACGGCAGCGACGGCTGCGAGCCGCAGGATAACGACGCCAGGTTTGCGGCGATCCTTGCGCTGCTGGCGGACGTTAAAGCCGTATTCTGCGTGCGCATCGGCCATGCGCCGTGGCAAAAGCTGGAGCAGGCGGGCATTGAGCCCTGCGTCGAGGGGGCATGGCGGCCGGTTTCCGAGGTGCTCCCCGACTGGTGGCAGCAGCGTCGGGGCAGCTGGCCCGCCGCGCGGGCGCAGCAGGGGGTCGCCTGATGCCACCGCGCGACTGGCTAAACCGCCTGTGGCTGCTCTATCACGCGGGGAGAGGCAGCTTTCCCCTGCGGATGGGGCTCAGCCAGAGCGACTGGCTGGCATTAGGTCAGCGCCTGGCTCAGGTCGAAACGCCGCTGGACGGCGAGGCGCTCACCCGCCGCCGCCTGATGGCGGAGCTGAACGCCACCCGCGAAGAGGAGCGCAGGCAGCTCGCTACGTGGCTGGCGGGGTGGATGCAGCAGGATGCCGGCCCGATGGCGCAGATCGTCGCCGAAGTTTCTCTGGCCTATAACCATCTCTGGCAGGATCTTGGCCTGGCGTCACGGGCCGAGCTGCGCCTGCTGATGAGCGACTGCTTTCCGCAGCTGGTAGTAATGAACGAACACAATATGCGCTGGAAAAAGTTCTTCTACCGCCAGCGCTGCCTGCTTCAGCAGGGAGAGGTCGTTTGCCGCTCGCCGAGCTGCGACGAGTGCTATGAGCGCAGCGCCTGTTTTGAGTAAGTGGCCGGACGGGCCGTCGTAAATTCGCCTCTTGAGTACCGATTTTAGCGTCTTGTCCTCGGCGGAATTTTTCCGTACTTTTAGGCCTGCGTTTTTCTCTGCGTTTATGCCCGCGTCATCAGGGCCGCTAAACTCAACTTACTATCTGCAGCCTGAATACGGAGCGCCCGATGGTCACCACACACGTTTTTATTGCGGCCAGCCTTGATGGCTACATCGCCCGGCAGGATGGCGATATCGGCTGGCTGCTGCAGCGCGACGATCCGACGGAAGATCACGGCTATATGGCGTTCATCGCGGACAAAGACTGGATCGTGATGGGCCGGGGAACCTATGAGAAGGTGCTGGCCTTCGACGAATGGCCCTATGACCGGCCCGTGCTGGTGCTCTCCCGCCAGCTGGCCGATACCCCCGTGCCCGAGGCGCTGAAGGGTAAAGTGCAGTTTTCCCGCCGCGCGCCGAAGGAGGTACTGGACGACCTGGCGGCGCAGAACGCGCATCGTGTCTATATCGACGGCGGGCAGCTGATCCAGTCTTTCCTGCGCGAAGGGCTGGTCGCCGATATTATTATCACGACCGTTCCCGTCCTGCTCGGTTCGGGCAAGCCGCTGTTCGGATCTCTGCCCCAGGATATCGATTTGACGCTGCTATCAAGCCGCAGCTTCCCTTCAGGCCTAGTGCAGTCGCACTATCGGCTGACGCCACAAGCCGCATAGACTCGCGGGGCGGCCTGCGTGAAGGCGTGACGGCCGCCCTGCTGCTAGCGATAGCGTTCTGCTTCCACCGCCTCGCGAACCTTAACCAGCGCGGGCCGCAAACTCTCCGTCGAGACCGATCCCAGTGCCAGCCTGATGGCCTGGGGGACGGTTTGCGCGGTGCAGAAAGGCGCCGCCGTCGAAACGGAAATATTGTCGTCCATCAGCGCCTTGACCACCCGATCCGCCCTCGCCTCATCCGGCAGCGGCAGCCAGGCAAAATAGGAGTCCGGATGGCTCACGCAGGGAAGATCGCCCAACGCCTCTCTTAACACCGCCTGCCGCCGGCGCGCATCGGCTCTTTTTAGCGTTTCAACGCGGCTGATGGTGCCGTCCTGGAGCCAGCCGCAGACCAGCGCCGTCAGTACGGAGGGGGTATTCCAGGTCGTGGCGCGAATCGCTCTCTCCAGCGCGGAACGATAGCTTTCAGGGCAGATAACCACCCCGACCCGCAGGCCGGTCGCCACGTTTTTTGAAAATCCGCTGATATAAACGGTGCGCTCTGGCGCATAGCACGCCAGCGGCGGCGGCGGCCGTCGCACCAGGTAGGCGTAGGCGCTATCTTCGACGATCAGCAGACTGTGGGCGCGGGCAATCTCGGCCAGCGCCTTGCGCTGACGGTGGCTAAGTACCCAGCCCAGCGGATTGTGCAGCGTCGGCATGACGTAGACCGCCCGGACGCGTCTTTTTTGACAGATCTGCCTGAGGGCCGCTAAATCCGGGCCATCAGCGAGGGACGGAATGGCGATAAGCTCAAGATGGTAGAGCTCGGCCAGCGCTTTGAACCCCGAATAGGTCAGCGCATCCACGGCAACGACGTCACCGGGCCTCAGCAGCCCCATCACCGTGACGGTCAGCCCGTGCTGGGCGCCGTTGACGATCAGCAGGTTGTCCGCCGTCGGCCGAAATCCGTGCCGGCAAAAGTGTCCGGCCATCATCTCGCGCTCACCGAGCCTGCCGGCGTGGGGCTGATAGCGCAGATGCGACTCGATGTCACCGGCCGCCGAAAGCTGCCGCAGCGCGTCGCGCAGCATCTCTCCCTGCCCCGGCAGCGCCGGATAGTTAAAATTCAGGTCGAGCACGTCCGTCGCCACCGTCTGCTGATCGACGCCATGACCCGCAGGCAGCGACCGCTCTCTGACAAAGGTGCCGCGCCCGGTTTCGCCGCTCACCAGCCCCATCGCCTCCAGCTCGCTGTAGACCCGGGTCGCGGTCGCCAAAGAGATATGCTCCTGCGCGGAGAGCTGCCGGTGCGTCGGCAGGCGCGTTCCCGGCGCTATCTCGCCGTTTCGTATCGCCTCAGCGAATTTATCAACAATGCCTTTGTAGCGGGCTTTCATCAAATGTATCCATGACAATAATTTGATTGTATTAGATTAGCGAGGCTACCATCCGCTGACCCCAGGCTCAAGCCCGGAAACGTGAACAAACAGACGAGGTTACAGTGGTGAATTCAGCGGTACATAAAGCCGACCCCGGCGCCGTTTCCGGCTGGCTCAACGGCCTGCTCGGCGTGATTATTTTCAGCGGCTCTTTGCCCGCCACGCGCGTGGCGGTGCTGGAGATGGCCCCTTTCTTTCTGACCTTTCTGCGCGCATCTATTGCCGGAATAGTGGCCTGCGCGCTGATTTTGTGCTTTCGCCAGCGGCGCCCCCACGCTTCGCAGCTCGTCGCGCTGACCATCGTATCTTTGGGAGTGGTGGTGGGTTTTCCGCTGCTGACCGCCCTCGCGCTGCAGCACGTCACCGCTGCACACTCCATCGTGTTTCTCGGACTTCTGCCGCTGACCACGGCCATTTTCGGCGTTCTGCGCGACGGTGAACGCCCCAAAACGGCCTTCTGGATCTTTTCGGTCATCGGCAGCCTGCTGGTAGTGGGCTTCGCGCTCGCGCAAAGCGCCTCGGCGTCGCTGACCGGCGATCTGCTGATGCTGGCCGCCGTCGTTGTCTGCGGCCTGGGCTACGCCGAGGGCGCAAAGCTGACCCGCGCTATCGGCGGCTGGCAGACGATCGGCTGGGCGCTGATTATCTCGCTGCCTTTCATGCTGATCGCCACCGTGATAACCCTGCCGGCGACCTTCAGCGGCATTAGCGCCCCGGCCTGGGCGGCGTTAGGATACGTATCGCTTTTCAGTATGCTGATCGGCTTTATTTTTTGGTACAAAGGGCTGGCAATCGGCGGGATTGCCGCCGTCGGCCAGCTCCAGCTGCTGCAGCCGTTCTTTGGCCTGACGCTGTCGGCGGTCCTGCTGCATGAAACGGTCAGTCCGGTAATGGTTTTCGTCACCTTAGGCGTTATTCTGTGCGTGAGCGGATCGCGAAAGTTTGCCCGATAAAACGCAGTGGTCGCCAGGGTTACTCCCATTTTATTTAAAGGAATCAACGATGTTTACAGGCCTGAGCGCATTCCCTCTCACCCCGCTGGCGGGGGCGGAGATCGACGAGAAGTCGTTTGTGTCACTGATTGAAAACCTGGTCGATGCCGGCGTGGATTCCATAGGCGCGCTGGGTTCGACCGGCAGCTACGCCTATTTGACCCGGGAGCAGCGGCTCAGGGTCACCCGCCTCGCCGTCGACGCCGCGTCCGGTACTCCGGTGATGACCAGCATCAGCAACATCAGCGCAGATGAGGTCATGAGGCTGGCGGAGGATGCGCAAAACGCCGGCGTTAGCGGCGTGCTGCTGGCGCCGCTGTCGTATCAGAAACTGAGCGCCGATGAAGCGTTTCGCCTGTATGACCGCGTCACCGCCGGGCTATCGGTCCCGCTGTGCGTCTACGATAATCCGGCAACCACCGGGTTTCACTTTTCCGACGACCTGCTGGTCGCCCTGGCGAACCTTAACCACGTCGCTTCGATAAAACTCGGCGAGCTTGCGGCAGAGTGGAGCGCCGCCTCGCAGCGCATCGCCGCCCTGAAGAGCCGGATCGCCGGACAGGTCACGCTCGGCATCAGCGGCGACGCCCGCGCCGCGCCGGGCCTGATTGCCGGCTGCGGCGTCTGGTACTCCGTACTCGGCGGACTCTTCCCCCGCTACGCTCTGCGCCTGACCCGGGCGGCCCAGCGCGGAGATGAAGACGAGGCGCTCAGGCTTAGCGCAGACCTTGCGCCGCTGTGGGCGTTCTATCACCGCCACGGAAGCCTGCGTGCGATCGCCACCGTCGCCGAGATCCTTGGCATCGCGCCGGCGCCGTGCCTGCCGTTCCCCCTGCAGACGCTGAGCGGTCAGGAGCGACTCTCCCTGGAGCAGATCCTCGGTCAGCTGCCGCGGCTGGATTGATCGGCAGCGGCAGGGTTATTTTTTCAGGCGCCCGGCGAGCACGACGCCGATAGCGGCGGTCATCATGATGCCGGCAAGCAGGAAGGTGAAGCGCATGGCGCCGCCAATGGCCGACGCCGGAGCGTGAACGAGGTCCTGCGTGCCGGCGGCAAACGAAAAAACGCTTCCCATGACCGCCGCACCGGCGATCAGCCCCATATTCCGCGCGAGGCTCAGCAGTCCTGAGACCGTGCCCTGCTGGCCCGGCAGCGCGTCGAGCAGCGCGGCGGTATTGTTGGCGGCCTGAAAGAGCTGGTAGCCGGGGGTCAGAACCATCACCGACAGCACGTAGCCGATTATGCCCGTCCGGTTCGGCAGCTCTGCCAGCATAAAGGCTCCTGCCGTCAGCAGGATCAGCCCCACGTAGAGCGTGCGGCGGGTTCCCCAGCCGTCAACCAGGCGGCCGGCAGGCACGCCGCAAAAGATAGAGACCACCGGGCCGATAGCCATCACAAAGCCCACTTCCGCGGTGCTCAGATTAAGTGCGCTGCCGAGATAGAACGGCCCCACCACCAGGGTGGCCATCATCACCGCAGCTACCAAAAGATTGGCCAGCAGCCAGGGCACCAGAGGGCCGATCGGCGCCGGACGCTGGCTTATTCGTGACTCGGCGCGCGCGCGGCGATCGGCCGGCAGGACGATAAACACCAGCAGCAGCGCCAGGCAGGCGATCGGCAGCTGAACCCAGAAAATGCTGCGCCATTCCGCCCAGGCTATCAGCAGCCCGCCGAAGGAGGGACCGAGCGCCGTGCCCAGCGCCGAGGTGGTTCCCAGCAGCCCCATCGCCCGGCCGATGCGATCCTTCCCGGCTGCCTGTCTCATAAGGGCCATGCTCAGCGTCATCAGGAAAGCGGCTCCCGCCCCCTGCAGCGCCCGCGCCGCGGTTAAAAACCACAGGCTGGCGGCCAGGCTACAGAGCAGTGAGGCCAGCATAAAGAGGCCGAGGCCGACCATCAGCATGCTCTTCAGTCCCCATCTATCGCCGAGGCGACCGGCAACGAGCACCGAGATCGTCAGCGCCGCCAGATAGACGGTGACCACCGCCTGCACCTGCGGGAAAGGGGCGGAAAAGGCCGCGGCCAGCGTGGGTAGCGCAATGTTAGCGATGCTGGTGCCCAGCGAGGCCAGCAGCATACAGAGCGCGAGCGCCGTCGTTATTGCCGCCTGTTTGTGTTTCGGGTTCGGTAATTCCACCTGTGTCATCGCATTGCCCTCTTGCCGGAAATTCGGTTCAGGAGCATGCTACGACTTCAAGTCGAATTGAGGTCAAGCATGAAATTTCTGGATATCGGTGAAGTTTCGGCCCTGAGCGGGATCAGGCCCTCGGCGCTGCGCTACTACGAAGAGATCGGCCTGATCGCGTCAATTTCACGCCACGGGCTGCGCAGACAGTTTCCGCACGACGTGCTTTTGCATCTGAAGCTCATCACCATGGGCAAAGCGGCGGGCTTTTCGCTCGATGAGATCGCAAGCATGTTCGGCAAGCAGGGTTCGCCCGACCTTCCGCGCGCCGGGCTGCACCAGCAGGCCGACCGCATCGACCGCCAGATCCAGCAGCTCACCGCCCTGCGCGACACGCTTCGCCACGTCGCCGACTGCCCGGCACCTTCGCATATGGAGTGCCCGACCTTCAGGCGTCTTGTTGAGCTAGCGGGGAAAACCGGTGCCAGGGCGGCAAAGAAAAAAGCGCCGAGCGGCCGATCGCTGAAGCGGCCCGGCTAACGGCTAAACGAAAAAAGCGCCCGTAGGCGCTTTTATTTTTACTCTCCGCTCGGGACCGGTTTTACCCGGACGCCGACCAGGACAATGACCATCGCGCTGAGCAGCAGCAGACCGCTGCCGGTAAAGACGCCGCTGGCGCCGGTGATATCAAACACCGCCCCGCCGCCGGCCGCACCGGCGCTGATGGCCAGCTGGATGGAGGCAACCAGCAGCCCCCCGGCGCTTTCGGCCTCATCCGGCACCGTGGTGGCAAGCCAGGTTGACCAGCCTACCGGCACCAGGCCAAAGGCGAAGCCCCACATGGCCACCATCAGACCGTCAAGCAGCGCCAGATGGCCGAAGGACACCATCATCAGCGCCAGAATGCTCATCACCAGCGGCACCAGCGCCAGCGTCATGCGCAGGCTGCGGGCCAGTAAATGTCCGGCAATAGAGGTCCCGACAAAGTTCGCCAGCCCAAAGCCTAGCAGGATCAAGGAAACCCCCTCCACGCTCGCCTGGGCGACGGTTTCCAGAAACGGCCGCAGGTAGGTAAAGAAGGCGAAATGGCCGCTGAAAATCAAAATGGTTGCCAGCATGCCGCCCAGCATCCCCGGTCGACGCAGAACCTTAAACAGCGTCGCAAAGCTGCCTGCGCTTTCCGGACGCATGGAGGGCAGAACCCACAGCTGCCAGAACAGAGCCACCAGGCTCGGCAGTGCGCAGATGATAAACACGTTGCGCCAGCCGATCATCCCGCCTAAATAGCTGCCCAGCGGCGCGGCCACGACGGTCGCTACCGATACGGCGGAGAAGATAATGGCCAGCGCTTTGGGTACAAACGCGGCGGGCACGAGGCGCATCGCGGTCGCGGTGGACATTGACCAGAACCCGCCGATGGCAATCCCCAGCAGCAGGCGGCCGAGGAGTAAAAACTCCAGCGAAGGCGCAAAGGCGACCATCATGCTGGAGATGATTTGCAGCACCGAAAAAAACATCAGCACCCAGCGGCGATCGATATTTTTGGTCGCCGGGGTAATGAGCAGCCCGGTAACCAGCGCCACCAGTGCCGTCGCGGTCACCGCCTGCCCCGCCATCCCTTCACTTACGCCCAGGCTTGTCGCCATCGGCGTTAACAGACTGGCGGGAAGAAACTCTGCAACAATCAGGCCGAAAACGCCCAGCGCCAGCGCATAAACGGCCCGCCATGCGGGTTTGGCGTTTAGCTGGCTCTCATCGGCTACAATGCAGGAACTCATATACATCTCTCCAGAACAGTTAACAATCCGACACAGCTTAGAAACTTCTCATCGGACGATCTATGATGCATACTCTGCCATTATTGATTATTCGTCCGGGAATAGCGTTATGACCCATCAGGCCATCGATCTCACCAGCGAACTGCTGCGCGGCATGCGTCTTTCAGGCGTCAACTACCGGCGCATTGAGTCCGGCCGCCCGTTCGGGGTGGCCTTCAGCTATGTGCCAGGCAAGGCGCAGTTTCACTTCATCAGCCGCGGCCCGGTTGTGCTGCGCATGGCCAGCGGCCAGCAGCTGGCTCTCGAGAGCGGCGATGCGCTGTTTATCCCCAACGGCGACGGCCACGCGCTGATGTCCGACGCCGGGGCGCAGATCGTCAACGTACAGCAGCTGCCTACCGAGCCGGTGTGCAGTACGGTGTGCTGCATCAAAAACGAGGGCCCGCAGCCGGCGCAGGACAACGCCATTATTTTCAGCGGCTGTATGGACTTTGAGCTCGGCGGCATGCAGCCGCTGGTCAAGGCGATGCCGGAGGTGATGATGGTCAGCAGCCTGCTGAATACCCGCCCGGAAATCCAGCCTCTGCTGGCGGCGATGGAGCGAGAAACCCTCACCCGCCAGGCGGGCTATGCGGGGATCCTCGCGCGGCTGGCGGACGTGGTGGCGGCGCTGATCGTTCGCGGCTGGGTTGAGTGCGGCTGCGGCAACGCCACCGGCTGGGTGCAGGTGCTGCGCGATCCGAAGCTGGCGAGAGCTATCTACGTGATGCATCAGCAGCCCGGGGTTAACTGGAAGGTTGAGGATTTGGCCCGCGAGGCCGGAACTTCGCGTTCGGTATTTGCCGAGCGCTTTCTGGCGGCGACCGGCACGACGCCCGCGCGCTATCTGACCGAATTACGCATGCGGCTGGCGGTTCAGTACATCTCCCATGAGGGCCAGGCTCTGGAAAAAGTGGCCTTTAAGCTGGGCTACAGCTCCCATGCCGCATTTAGCCGCGCGTTTAAGCGTATTACCGGCAAGGCGCCGGGCGCCCTGCGCGCTATTTCACCTGGCGAAGAGATATAGGCAGAATATCCGCCCGCCTTTTTTGGCAGCGCGGCTGAATTATATTTGCTCAATTCGCCGCTAAATATCACTATGGCGTATGCGCTATTGCATCCCGGCTAAGCAGGATAATTAACAGGAAGTGAGCAGAAAAAACAGCCGCCGCCGATCGCGGAAAACGGGAAGCCGCAGGCCGCGGCAGAGTAAGGTCCGCATCGCGCATCCGGCGCTGCTTTTTATTAAGCGTCCGGAGTTTATCGGCAAGCTGGCGTGTGGCGCGCTGTTCTTCGGGTTTTTTATTTACGGCTTATACGATAACGTCAGCTGGCCGTTTATTGCGCTCGGCTGGGTCTCTATTTTGCTGTATCCCTTTGCCAAAAAAGGGGCTGACGATACGCTGCTCCACCTGACCTCAGCGCGCGTGTTTGAGGTTATTGATGGCTACCGAATTGGCACGCTATATCTTTTTATCGTCATGCCGCTGACGCTGCCTTTAGCGCCGCCGGCTATTTTATTTATCACACCGTGAAGTGGCGGCAGATGCGCAGGCAGGCACCTTAACCGCCGCTAGCGCTGCTCTTTCTTACTCTGCCAGTTTGCCCACGGGCCGTCGGTCGGCATATCCTCCCGCTCATCGGCAATATCTTCCAGGCTATCAATATAGAGTTCTTCCACTTCCTTGCGCGCCCAGGGCGTCCGGCGTAAAAACTTCAGGCTGGATTTGACGCTGGGATCGCTCTTAAAGCAGTTAATATTGATGCGCTTTGCCAGCTCCGCCCAGCCATATTTCGCCACCAGTGCGTTGAGTAACGCCTCAAGCGTGACGCCGTGGAGGGGATCTTTTGAAGGCTGCATAATGTCCTGTCCTGAAATACCTGAGAAATTGCGCACACCATACTGACTCCTTTCGCCCCGCGCAACTCGCGAGGCGGACTTAGCGCGCTATTGCCCTTATCTACTATTCGCAAAAGCACTGAACCCCCTACGGACATAAATTAGAAAAGAAGGTTATTGGTTGATTATTTTCGCTTAGGGCAAGCTGTGTTTGACCGCCTGACTGAGGAAATGATTATGCGCTGTTGTTGTCCCCGAACCCTGAATCTGAATACCCGAAAATATACGCATACCGCCTTCGGAGAACACAATGAACGCAACCACCCTGCCGATTCTCGATCTTGCCCGCTACGCAGATCCCGCTGAGAAATCCGCTTTTCTCACCGACCTGCGCCATGCCGCGCGCGATATCGGCTTCTTTTACCTGATCAATCACGGAGTGGATGACCAACTGCAGCACAGCGTGCAGCAGCTCTCCCGCCGCTTCTTTTCGCTGGCCGATGCGCAAAAGCAGCCGGTCGCCATGATCCACTCCCCGCACTTTCGCGGCTATAACCGCGCCGCGTCGGAATTGACCCGCGGGCAGCCGGACTGGCGCGAACAGTTCGATATTGGCGCCGAGCGCCCTGCTCTGACCCTCGGCGACGATGCGCCGCGCTGGCAGCGCCTGCAGGGACCTAACCTGTGGCCGGACGCGCTGCCTGAGCTGAAACCAACGCTGCTGCGTTGGCAAAGCGCGATGACGCAGGTCGGTATTACCGTGCTGCGCGCCTTTGCCGAAGCCTTGAATTTACCCCATGACGCCTTTGATACCCTCTACGGCCAGCAGCCTAACGAGCATATCAAACTGATCCGCTACCCCGGCCAGCAGGAGACGCAAAGCACCCAGGGCGTTGGCGCGCATAAGGACTCCGGGTTCCTCAGCTTTTTACTCCAGGATGAGCAAAAAGGGCTGCAGGTTGAAGTCGCACCCGGCCGCTGGATCGATGCAACCCCGCTGGCCGGCAGCTTTGTGGTCAATATTGGCGAACTTCTTGAGCTGGCGACCAATGGCTATCTGCGCGCGACGGTGCATCGCGTCATTTCGCCGCCGGCGGACCAGCAGCGCCTCTCTATCGCCTTCTTCCTCGGCGCGCAGCTGGACGCCGTGGTTCCGGTCTACACCCTGCCGCCTGAACTGGCGCAGGAGGCGCTCGGGCCGGATAGCGATCCGCAAAATCCGCTGCTGCGGGAGGTGGGCTGGAACTACCTGAAGGGGCGCCTGCGCTCGCATCCGGACGTTGCCGAACGCTACTACCAGGATGTGTTTCGCGAACGCGCCGAACAACTGATCGTTTAAACATAACAATAAAGGAAAACACCATGAAAAATGCCGCTTTCAAACTGGCAGGGGTAGCACTGTCTCTTTCTCTGGCATGGACCTCGGCGCAGGCCGCCGCGCTGCGCGTCGCCGCTGACCCGGTACCACATGCCGAGATATTGAATTACATCAAGAAAATCGATCCGAGCCTCGATCTGAAGATCGTTGAGCTCACCAGCGGCGTGAACGCCAACGAGCTGCTGGCTAACGGCGACGTGGATGCCAACTATTTCCAGCACGTTCCCTATCTGAAAGATCAGGAAAAAGCGCTGGGTAAAACCTTTACCGTAGCGGCGACGGTGCATATTGAACCGCTGGGTATATACTCGCGCAAACACAAAGATTTCAAATCCCTGCCGGAAAACGCCACCGTCGCGGTGCCGAATAACACCACCAACCTGAGCCGGGCGCTGTTCCTGCTGCAGAGCCAGGGGCTGATTAAGCTGGCGGCGAAATTTACCGACCCGGCCACCACTCTGGCAACGCCAAAGGATATTGTGGAGAACCCTAAACATCTCAAAATTCTTGAGATTGAATCCCCGCAAATCCCCCGCTCGCTCGACGACGTCGACCTCGCGGTGATTAACGGCAACTATGCGCTGGAAGCGGGCCTGACGCCGGCAAAAGATGCGCTGGGTCTGGAAAGCGCGGCGCATAACCCCTACGCCAACATCCTCGTCACCAATCCGTCCCTGGCCAACGATCCGCGGATCAAGCAGCTGGCGAAGGATCTGACGTCGCCGCAGGTGGCGGAATTTATCCGCAAACAGTACAACGGCTCGGTGATACCGGTCGCGCCGCAGTCATGATTGAGGTGCTGGGGCTGAGTAAAACTTATGCCGGAACGGGCCGACCGGCGCTTAACGATGTCTCGCTGCATGTCCCTAAGGGCGCCGTTTACGGCATCCTTGGGCGCAGCGGCGCGGGCAAAAGTACGCTGATACGCTGTCTGAATCTGCTGGAGCGGCCCACTGCGGGCCGCATTATTGTGAACGGGCATGATATTACGCAGATGGATAAATCGGCCCTGCGCGCCTATCGCCTGCGCACCGGCATGATCTTCCAGCATTTTAATCTGCTCCATGCGCGCAGCGTCGCCGACAACGTTGCGGTGCCGCTGGAAATAGCCGGGATGGCAAAGGCCGCCCGGCGGGCCCGGGTAGAGGAACTGCTCGATTTGGTGGGGCTCAGCGATAAGGCCGAGGCCTTTCCCTCCCAGCTTTCGGGTGGGCAGAAGCAGCGCGTGGGGATCGCCCGCGCGCTGGCCGCGAGGCCCGACGTGCTGCTGTGCGATGAAGCGACCAGCGCGCTGGACCCCGAAACCACCGCTTCGGTGCTGGCGCTGCTGGCGGATATCAATCAGCGTCTTCATCTGACCATCGTGCTGATCACCCACGAGCTGGAAGTGGTTAAAACCCTGTGCGATCACGCCGCGCTGCTGGAAAAAGGAGAGATTGTTGAAAGCGGAAAAATTGCCGATCTGCTGGTGGCACCGTGGTCAAAACTGCGCCAGTCGCTGCTCCACGACCCGCAAACGGAGCGCGACTTTCTCGCTCGTCACGGCTTTCACGGGAGGCCTTTATGCGGAGTAGCATGAGCTGGGAAGATCTCTGGCCGCTGCTGGTTGACGGCACTCTGGACACCCTTTATATGGTCGGCCTGGCGACATTTTTTACCGTTCTGCTCGGGCTACCGACCGGGATTATCCTGTTTATTTCGCGCAAAAACGGCCTGCTGCCGATGCCAAAACTCAACGCGCTGCTGGGGGCGGCGATCAATTTCGGCCGTTCGCTGCCGTTTATTGTGCTGCTGATTGCGCTGATCCCGTTTACCCGCCTGATTATCGGCACCACCCTCGGCAGCACCGCCGCGGTGGTGCCGGTAACCATCGGCGCCTTTCCCTTCTTCGCCCGGCTGACGGAAAACGCGCTGGACGAGGTGGACTACGGGCGGATTGAGGCGATTCTGTCGATGGGCGGCAACATCTGGCACGTGATATTTAAATCTCTGCTGCCGGAAGCGCTGCCGACCCTGCTGGCCGGCGTGACGCTAACTATCGTTATGCTGATTGGCTTCTCGTCGATGGCCGGTGTGATCGGCGGCGGCGGATTGGGCGACCTGGCGATCCGCTACGGCTACCAGCGCTTTAATAACGAGGTGATGGTGGGCACGGTACTGATTCTGGTGGCGATGGTCCAGGGCGTGCAGATGACCGGTGACCGCCTGGTTCGCCGCCTGGCGCACCGTCGTTAGGTTCATCAAGGGCGATCTCCTGACGGCGCCGCCCTTTATCTCTCCTGCTCTTTTTCTCGCCTCTGGTGCAAGCCGCACTCGTGAATTAAGGTCTCCATCAGCTCCGTTGCCGACAGCTCGCGGATCAGGCCCACGCCCTGTCCCGCCCAGTGGGCGCCGTAGCGCTCATCCCCTCCCGCTTTAGCCGCCGTCGCCAGCGCCTTACCGGCAGCATAGGCCAGCGGATAGGCCGGGATCTCAGAGACCGGAACCTGGTGTGCCAGCGCGCGCCAGCCGTTGTGTATACAGCGCGCCGGACGGCCGGAAATGGCCGCGGTGAGCAGGGTTTGCGGGTCAGGATCGGCTTTAATCGCCTGACGATAGCCGCTGTCCGCCGCCGATTCCGGGCACAGCAGAAATGCGGTCCCCAGCTGCGCGCCCTCGGCGCCGAGGCTCATAGCGCGGTAAATTCCCGCGCCATCCATAATGCCGCCAGCGGCAATAATCGGCAGGCCCACCGCTCGCTTCAGACTCTGGACCAGCGTAAAGGTGCTCAGCTGCTGGTCGTCACCGCGTTCGTCAAAGATCCCGCGATGGCCGCCCGCTTCGTAGCCCTGCGCAATCACGATATCCACACCCTGCGCCTCGATCTGCCGGGCTTCCTCAACGCTGGTGGCGGTGGCCATGGTGACGATGCCTCTCTCCTGCAGGCGGAGAATGACCTCCCGGGACGGAATGCCGAAGTGAAAACTGACCACCGGCGGCGCCAGTTCGAGCAGCAGCTCAAGCATCGCCTCGTGCCCGAGGAAAGTTTGATAAATCTCCGTCAGCGCCGCCGGCGGCTGGCTCCCCGCGTGGGCAAACGCCGGACGCAGCCGCTCAAGCCACCGGGCTTCAACCTGCTCGTCTCTGGGTGCCGGAAGGTGGCAAAAAAGGTTCACGTTAAACGCTCTTTCGGTGAGCCGCCGCGTTTTGTCGATCAGCGCCCGCGCCTGGGAAACCGAAGAGGCGCCCAATCCCAGCGAGCCCAGGCCGCCAGCGTTGCTGACTGCCGCCGCCAGCTCGGGCGTGGATACGCCGGCCATCGGGGCCTGTATAATGGGATAAACGATATCAAGCTGCTGCAACAGGCGGTTGCTCATGATTGATCCTGCGTAGATTTGTGATATTCAGTGCTTAACATCTCTTTTCGAGATGCTAAGATCAATATTAATTCCATATTTAGAAGAAAAACATGAACCACAGCACGCTGGAAATCTTTAAAATTGTCGCCCAGGAGCACAGCGTCACCCGGGCGGCTAAGAGGCTGGGACGCGCGCAATCGAACATCACCACGCGCATCCAGCAGCTTGAGGAGGAGCTCGACGTCGAGCTGTTCGTGCGCGGCAATAAAAAGATGCGGCTCTCCGCCGCCGGGGAGCGCTTTCTTGACTATACGCTGCGGATCCTCAGCCTGGCCGAAGAGGCGAAGCAGGCGCTGCATCCGACGCAGCCCGCCGGGAGCCTGCGGATGGGGGCGATGGAGGCCGCTGCCGCCAGCCGCTTAACCTCAATTCTGCCGCGCTTTCATCAGCAGTGCCCGGCGGTCGCCCTCACCCTGCAAACCATGCCTACCCGGCAGCTGGTCGAACGCGTGCTGAGCGCTGCGCTCGACTGCGCGCTGGTAAGCCTGCCGCCGGACGCCAGCGGCGAGCCGGAGTGTCCGGAGGCGCTGGAGTATCTGCCTCTCTTTGCCGAGGAGCTGGTATTGATAACCCCTGCCGGACAGGAAGCGTTCAGGCTGGCGGCGTTTGCCCAGGGCTGCAGCTATCGCCAGCGCGGGGAAGCATTTTTGTCCGCCGTGAAAAACGTTGAAGTCCAGGAGATCGGCTCGTATCACGCCGTGATTGCCTGCATTGCCTCGGGGGGATATGCCGGGATCGTACCGCAGAGCGTGCTGGCGCTCATGACGCTACCCGAAGGCTGCGAGACGCAGCCGGTCGGCACGGCGATGACCCAGCTGGTGTGGCGCAAAGGCTACGCTTCGCCGGCGCTGGATGCCATGCGCCAGCAGCTGCTGCTGGCGGCCGATATTTAGCGCTCCCGCCTTTGCCCGGCGGGTTTGCCGAGCGTCACCAGTACGGCGGCCACGAACAGCGCCCCGCCCGCGGTGCCGAGAGCGGCGTTGAAGGAGCCGGTCAGCGCGTGCAGAACGCCGGCCGCCAGCGGGCCGATAATCTGCCCGATGCCGTAAGTGGCGGTCATGGCGGCGATCATATTGAATGTCACCAGGTGATTCAGGCGCCTGCCTTCCGGCAGCGCCAGGGTCACGGTGCCCATAAAGGTGAAGCCAACCAGCAGAGCGCTCAGCATGCAAAACGCCAGGGAGTGGCTCCAGGCGGGGAGGATCACGCCGGTCGCCTGCACCATCAGGTTGAGGGTAAACGCCCGCCGGTAGCCGAGCTTAAGCGCCAGCCGGTGCCAGACAAAGCAGGACGGAACCGCCGCCAGGCCAAACAGCGCCCACAGCTGCACCGGGTCGATATCGGTGAGCGAGCCGGAGAGAAACAGCGGCAGATAGGTCGCGGTGATGATATAGCCGAATCCGGCTAAGCCGTAGATAATCAATAGCTTCCATGCTTCTCCGCGCTGGCCTTCTGCACCTGCTGCCTGAGCCGATACCGTCGGTTTCCAGTCCACGAGGTAGTCCGACGGGCTGAGCAGCAGGCGCAGGACCAGCAAAAACAGGAGCGCGGCGCTGGCGGCACAGATCAGCCAGATCTGCTGGCTGGTCAAGGCGTGGCTTTTGGCGAGCGAAATAAACTCCGCCGAGAGAAAAATGCCCATTCCGACGCCCGAATAGAGGATCGGCGCGCCGTTGTGATGCTTCATATGCTGCAGCAGCCACAGCGAGGCGGCGATCAGGGTGACCGCGCTCAGCACGCCGGCAGCGCCCCTGACCGCAATAATGGCCAGCGGCGAGCGTAGCCAGCCGAGCGCCGCCAGACACAGCAGGGTTAAGAGTACCGACGCGAGGTTTAACCACTTCGCATCGCCCGGCCTGGCCTTCGCCAGCATCAGCGCCCCCAGCAGATAGCCCGCGTAGTTCGCCGAGGCCGCGAGATTGCCTTCACGCAGCGTTAAAATATGCTCATCCAGCATCAGCGGCAGGATCCCGGTAAAGGCAAAGCGCCCGTACCCCATCCCGACGATCAGCACCACCGAACCGGCCAGCGCCAGCAGGAAAGCCTTCAGTTCTGGCCTGCATTCAGTCACGTTGCGCACTCCTTTCAATGATTAATCTCAAATAGAGAATTATTTATATTTTAAATTCTCAAATTAGTATGATTATAAATTGACGGACAGGCAAGCGGCGTTGGATCGGCGCCGCGGATCGTCAGAACGGGAAACTAGAGGAAAACGCCGGGAAATGCTTCGTCGGTCAACGAAATATGCAGGATATTAAGCGGGAAACGCCCCGCCTCCGCTGCTGGCGCAAGCCGTCGCGCAGCAGAGGCGAGGACGGAAAGCATCTACTCGTCGCGCAGCCACGGCGTGATGGTGATGCCGGTCAGCAGCCCTTCCGGACTCAGCAGACGCGTCACCGTCTGCCCCCACGGCTCGACGCGGTTGGCGATAAGCAGGCGGTAACCCTTCGCCAGCAGGCCGTCGCTGGCCGCCTGAATATCGCGCACCTCAAACTCGATCCACGCCTGGGGCTGCGGGAGATCCGCCGGCCAGCGGTCAACGCCAAAACATGATTGCGCCGCCTGCTCCAGCGGCCACAGCGCAAAGTGCTTCACCCCGGCCAGCGCGTCCTGCTCCGTGAGCAGGTAGTCGGGGTTACCCTCCATCGCCTTCAAAGGCAAACCCAGCGCCTCGGCGTAAAACGATCGGCTGCTTTCGGCGCTGCGGGTAATGGGTCCAAACCCGGCGACGAACAGCACCTCAATTCCGGCTAAATCGGCTGTCATACTCCCTCCTGGAGGTTGATATACGAGATGAGATATATACCGCGAATTGGCCCCGCTGCCCAGGCAATCAAATGGCCTGGCGGCTGCTGAGCGCCAGCCGCGCGGCGAAGAGCATGAATACGCCGCCCGTCGCCCGGTCCATCCACTGGATAAATCCCGGCGCCTTCAGCAGGCCCGACGCATAGCGGGTAGCCATAATCAGGGTTAAGGACCACAGGGTGCCCAGCAGCACGTGGATGCCGACCAGCAGAAAGGTCCAGACCACCGGGGAGTGGCCGCTGGGGATAAACTGCGGCAGAAACGAGACGTAGAAGACGCCCATTTTAGGGTTCAGCACGTTGCCTAACATCCCCCTTAAGAACCAGTTACCGCCAGCGGGCGCCGCCGTTCCGGCATCAAAGGCGCGGCGCGGCCTGAGGATCAGCTGCAGGCCCAGCCAGCACAGCCAGGCAGCGCCGCACCATTTTAACAGGCTGTAGGCCAGCTCCGATGCCGCCAGCAGCGCGCCTAAGCCCAGCGCGACCAGCGCCCCCCAGATCAGGCATCCCGCGTCGATACCCAGCGCGGCCTGAAAGGCTTTTTTACCGCCTTCCGCGGCGGAGGTTCGTAGGATGAGGGCGGTATCGAGACCCGGGGTTAAGGTCAGGAGCAGCGCAGCAAATGAAAAGGCAAGAAGGGAATCGGTGACGGACATTTTCTTTCTCCGAAAGAGTGGATTTTAGATAAATTTGGCGGCAGCAGCAACGGCATAAATTTCATCTTGCGGCGGTTTAAGTGAAACGTGCGGAAATCACATCCTGGGCTCGTGCTGGCCGCAGGGTCTGCGCTATGCTAATCCCCCTTTTGTTTTAAATACCTGACGTTATGACACCTGCTGCCACTCAGACTCAGCTCAACCTGCGCATCATTTCGATCGTGGTTTTTACCTGCATTTGCTATCTGTCGATCGGCCTGCCGCTCGCCGTTTTACCCGGCTACATTCACTATCAGCTCGGCTATAGCACCTTTATTGCCGGCGTGGTGATCAGTCTGCAATACATCGCCACCCTGCTCAGCCGGCCGCACGCCGGGCGCTACGCCGATATCTGGGGGCCGAAAAAAGTCGTCAGCCTCGGGATCGTCTGCTGCCTGCTGAGCGGGGTCTTTACGCTGGCTGCGGTGCTGCTGCAATCCGTTCCGCTGCTGGCGGTCGCCGCGCTGCTGGTTGGCCGAATTTTCCTCGGCGTGGGCGAGAGCTTTACCGCCACCGGGGCGACGCTGTGGGGAATTAAAACCGTCGGCGCGATCCATACTTCCCGGGTTATCTCCTGGAACGGGGTCGCCACCTACGTAGCGATGGCGGTTGGCGCCCCGTTGGGGGTGCTGCTCAACGGCTATTTTGGCATTAGCGGTTTTGCCGTGGTGGTGGTGGCGGTGGCCTTTATCGGGCTGCTTTTTGCCCGCACGCGCCAGGACGTCAGCGTTAGCGGCGGGGTTCGCGCGCCCTTTCACGTGGTGGTGCGCAAAATCTGGCCCTACGGCCTGGGGCTGGCGCTGGGGACGGTAGGCTTCGGGGTGATAGCCACCTTCATTACCCTCTACTTCTCCGCCCACGACTGGCAGGGCGCGGCGTTTACGCTGTCGCTGTTCAGCGTCGGTTTCATCTGCATTCGTCTGGTGCTCGGCAACACCATCACCCGCTACGGCGGCGTGCCGGTGTCGCTGGCCTGCTTTGTTATCGAATGCATCGGCCTGCTGATTATCTGGCAGGCTTCGTCTGCGTGGGTGGCCGGGATCGGCGCCTTCCTGACCGGCTCCGGTTTCTCGCTGGTCTTCCCGGCGCTGGGCGTCGAGGCGGTGAAACAGGTTGAGGAGCAGAACCAGGGCACCGCGCTGGGCACCTACTCGGCGTTCCTCGATCTGGCGCTCGGCCTGACCGGCCCCGTTGCCGGCTGGGTTGCCGGGTATTACAGCCTGGGAACTATTTATCTGCTGGCGGCGGCGGTTGTGGTGATGGCATTTATCTTGATATTCCGCGTATACCTGCAACAACGCGCCGCTTTGCGGCGGGCCTGAGGAATTGTATTCGGCGGGCCGCCCCGCCGAAAAAGGTAAAAAAGTAATCAAGAATTGACTGTTATTCGGCATCCGTGACACCATCCGCTCAACGCCCGGCAACGGGCGTACTGGCGATACGGGTGAGATATCAGAGATCGAATAATAAACGATCCGTGCCCGTTATCATGGCCAATCCGAATCACTGACCTCGACGGTGAATTCCTGAGTCTGGCGGGAAATACATACATGCATCAAAGTTTTAATCAGCGGGTTCATTTCTATTACTGCATATTAATCGCGCTGAAAATACACGGAAAATCGAAGAAAGCGGGCGGGATCAGAGGAAAAAATAACTTCCTGCTGAAATGGCTGCGTAAAGCGCAGGACAACAATATTTTCCACCCGGATATTACCAGCGAGATTGAGTGGCTGCGGGGGAAAATAATCCAGGCCGGATACGATACCGATCTTGAGCCGATGCTGGATTTTGTCTATGCCACCGCTAAACGCGCGGAGTCGCTAAAGGACGCCGATTAAGCCGGCGAACGCACGTAAGGCTTTCACCCGCCCCCGTTTTACGTGACGCTGTCACGTAAAGCATAAAAATGGGTAAAATCATTTTACCCGCGGTCAATGCCATCTATGCTGATGAACGAGTTTATCTAACCCGGAGTCATCGATGGCAGACTGGAATCCTTCGTTATATCTACAGTTCGGCGCCGAGCGTACCCGCCCCGCAGCCGAACTGCTCGCCCGTATCGCCCACCATCCCGTTACCCTCGCCGTTGACCTTGGCTGCGGGCCGGGGAACAGTACCGCGCTGCTGCATCATGCCTGGCCCACGGCGACGGTGATCGGCGTGGATAATTCACCGGCGATGCTGGAAGAGGCCTCCCGGTCGCTGCCGGCGTGTCGCTTCGTTACCGCCGATATCCGCGAGTACCGGCCCGAGCGTGCGGCGGATGTAATTTACGCCAACGCCTCCCTGCAGTGGCTTACCGACCACCAGACGCTGTTCCCGCAGCTCGTTGCGCAGCTGGCGGATAACGGCATTCTGGCGGTGCAGATGCCGGATAACTGGCAGGAGCCGTCGCATACTTTGATGCGTCAGGTCGCCCAGGAGCTTGGGCATCCTGACAGCGGACGCCACCCGCTTCCCACCGCCCGGCAGTATTACGACATCCTGACGGCCAGCGGCTGCGAGGTCGATATCTGGCGCACCACCTATTACCATCAGCTCGATTCTCATCAGGCGATTATTGACTGGCTGCAGTCGACGGGGCTGCGTCCTTACCTGCTGCGCCTCGACGACAGCCAGCGCGACGCCTTTCTCAACCGTTATCTGACGCTGCTGCAGGAGCACTATCCGTTACAGTGTAACGGAAAAGTACTGCTGCTGTTCCCTCGCCTGTTTATCGTCGCCCAACGCCGGGCCGCTGGCTGATAGCATCTGCCGGGCGCGCACAATGTCGCCCGGCCTGCACCGCCAATCGTCCCGGTTTTCAGGATTGATTATCAAAAATGTTGCGATATTAAGAAGTATTTCCCTGTGCCACTCTCTGTTCATCCTCTTATGACAACCGGAGATATGAACGATGGCATCACCTAACCGCAATAACCTGGCCGGGATCGCGCCGAAGCTCGCCCAGCTGACCGAAGAGGTGCTTTTCGGCGATATCTGGGCCCGCAGCGAGCTGTCGCCGAGAGAAAGAAGCCTGATCACCCTTGCCGCCCTGACGGCGCTGGGCAGAGAAAAACAGCTGCCGTGGCATATTGATTTTGCGGCGAGCAACGGCCTGACCCGCGCTGAAATAACCGAAGTCTTCACCCACCTGGCCTTTTATGCCGGCTGGCCCGCGGCCGTCACCGCGCTCTCCTGCATACCGCCGGAGGATTCAGCATGCCTTTGACCCGAATAACGATTCGCGCCGGCTATGACGATGAGTGGACTGCGCGGCTTTCCGCGCTATTTCATCAAACTCTGGTGGACGAGTTTGCGGTCCCCGCGGCGGATAAATTTCAGTTTATCGACGTTCTGCCCGACGCCCGGCGCATCGTCGATCCGCACTACCTCAGCGGTGGGCGCAGCGCAGACTTTGTGCTGTTTCATATTTTTGCCGGCAAGCCGCGCAGCGCGCAGCAGAAAAAGCGCCTCTATCGGCGACTGTGCGACCGGCTGCAGGCAGAGCTCGGCATTGCCCCCGATGATGTGATGGTGGTGATTCAGTTTAATCATACCGACGACTGGAGCTTTAGCCGCGGTGAAATGCTGGCGGGACAGGTTGAGGGCTAACTAACTAACGGCGCCGCAGCGGGCGCCGTACTGCCGGATTTACCAGGGGAGATGGTGCACCAGGGAGAGATCCCAGGCGGTAGCCAGCAGTGAAAGAAAGATGATCAAATTAACGGTCGTCTCGATGCGTTTTTCCATTTTTGATTCTCCTGAGTCGTTTTCCGCTATTAGACAGGGAAAATCTTAACAACTGCTTATCGCTGGCGGCTTAGAGCATCACCCGATAGCGGACATACTCATCCGCCGGGGTGAATTCATCATACAGCTTACGGGCGGGATTATCAGCACGCGTATGCCAGTAGAGGCGCGACCACCCTTTCGCTTTCCCTTCCGCATGCAGCGCCTGCATCAGCGCTCTGGCGACTCCGCGTCCGCGCATTGCCGGGTCAACGAACAGATCTTCCAGATAGCAAACGGGCGTTTTCACCCATGTTCCTTCGTGAAGGACGCAAATAGCGAAGCCAACCACCCGGCCGTCGACGACCGCCGCCCGGCCGATAACCGGAGATGCGCCGTCCAGCAGGCGTTGCCAGGTGTATTGCGTCACATCGTCAGGCTGCGGGCTGCCGTAAAAACAGGTGTAGCCCTCCCACAACCCTAGCCATTGCAACTTGTCCTGCGGCTGCAGCTCGCGAATATTGATGACCATCGTACTCTCCCACCTCAATGTGAATAGGCCATTATTTTCCTCGAAGACGATTACTTCAAGCGCTACCGGCGCAATTTGCCACTGCCGGCCCTGTGGCTGCTAAAAGCGATGAGGGTCACAAACCGTGCCCGATGAGCCGCAGGAAAGGTCAACGGCAGCGCTTTAGTCTGCCTATGTGCCGGGTCGTTAAGGTATAATGCGGTTTCTCAAGGGGAGAGGGATGATGAAGCGGAAAAACAAAGTCACAATGAACGATATCGCCCGTACGGCGGGTGTGTCACAGGCAACGGTATCGTTGGTCCTTAATCAGTCCCGGAATATCAAGCTGAGCGAGGAGACCCGTCAGCGGGTGATCGCCGTCGCGACCGAGCTCGGCTACGACCGCCTACCGGCGATTCACGCCCCGCGAAATCAGGAAGAAGTGGCGCTGCTGGTCAGCACCCTGCAAAGCTACGATCCCTTTATCGATGCCATCAGCCAGGCGCGGGAAGCGGCCTGGCGCAATGAAGTGCTGCTGACCGTCTATGATTACGGCGACGACGTCGAGCTGGCGATTAATATTATTCGCCAGTTGGAACAGCGTAACTGTATCGGCATTATTCTCGCCTCCCCGGTGACCACGCTTGTAGATATGACCGATTTTCAGGACTGCACCCGCCTGCCGCTGGTCCTGCTCAACCAGCGCGACCCGGATTCGCCGCTGCTGCCTTCGTTTGTTCCCGACGACTACGCCAACGCGTTTCAGGTGACCCGTCATCTGATCTCTATGGGCGCGACGCGCATCGCGCACATCACCGGCGAAAGCTGGATGGAGGCGACCCGCCAGCGGCTGGCGGGGTATCAGGCGGCGCTGGAGCAGGCCGGACAGGCGTACGATGAGCGCCTGGTGCGCCGGACCAACTGGCAGTTCAGCGAGTCCTTTACCGCCACCTGCTCTCTACTGGAGCAGCAGGATCGCCCGGACGCCATCTTCTGCGCCAGCGACTGGCTGGCGATCGGCTGCTATCAGGCGCTGGCGGTCAACGGCGTCCGGCTGCCGCAGGATATCCTGCTGGCGGGATACGACGATCAGAAAATATCCGAACAGCTCACCCCACCGCTCACCAGTATTCAGCTGCCCTACAGCGAATTAGGGCGACTGGCGGTGGAGTATCTGTGCAATCAGGAGGATGCGGCGACGCACGTGATGCTGGCCGGCCGGCTAAAGGTGAGATCCTCCAGCACTCGGGAATAAATTATCAATAAACGCCTGCCTGCAGAACATCACGTCGGAGGCGACAGCGCGCCGGGATATGTGTAACTATTCCCGGTAATTATTCCCGCTAACTTTCCGTACTGGTACGGCTGACATGCTTTCAGTTCCCTTTCCGCTTATTACCTTATCCGCCCTGCTTATCCTGCTGGCAACGGCCCTGTTTGCGCAAAAACAGCGCCACGCGGGCACTCTGCGTTTCGTGCTTGCCTGTATCGTGCTGGTTACCGTCAGCACGCTGCGCTGGGAATATGAATCCAGCATCCTGCGCAATATCCAGTCCGGGCTGGCCATAATGCTGCCGCCGCTGGCCTGGCACTGTTTTGTCTCGCTGACTGAGATTGGCCGGCGGCGTCACCTGCTGCTGCTGTTCGCCCCCGCCGCTCTCGCTCTCATTATCAGGATTGTTTGGCCGCCGGCGACGGATCCGGTCCTGTTTTTACTTTTTGCCGGCTACGGGTGCAGCCTGCTGCGCCTCGCATGGCGCGGGGAGCACCGCTTCACCCTCAGCCGTCTCAGCGAGTCGCCGCAGACCACGAAAATGGCCTTTTTTGCCGGCTGTTTTCTCTGTCTATCGGCGCTGACCGACCTTGCCGTGACGTTTGACTTCAGCCTGACCGGCGGCAGGCTGGCGCCGGCGATCGTGATGGGTTTTCAGGCCGCGCTCCTTCCGCTGATTGCGGCGGCTATCGTTATCGCCGGACGGCCAGCTGCGGTTGCGCAAGCTGAGAGTAAAGCCGCGCTCCCGACGCGGGCCGCGCTGCCGGAGGAAGAGCTGGCAAACGTTTACGCCGGCCTCGAGAAGCAGGTACGGGAGACGGAGCTCTATCTCAATCCCGACCTGACGCTGAGCCTTCTCGCCAGAAAAACCGGGATCCCCGCACGCCAGCTCTCAGGGGCGGTCAATGCTATCAGCCAGTGTAACGTCTCGCAGTGGATTAACGGTTTAAGGATTGAACGGGCGCAGGCGCTGCTGCTCAGCACCCCGCTGCCCGTTACCGAAATCATGTTCGAGTCCGGATTTACCACCAAGTCCAATTTTAACCGCGAGTTTCAGCGCATTTGCGGCCTGTCGCCTACTTCGTTTCGTCAGCAGGCGGGCGGTAATCCAGTGCCGAATTAAGAAATCTGCCGATCTTAGGTATCAGCGCCTGGTGAATAGCGGCGCGGTCTCCTCCGCTACCGTCGCGACAAACGATGCCGTCACCGGGCGTCTCCTCCTCAATAAGCGCCTCGGCGCCAGGCTTGCATAGCTGCATGAAGCTGAAATGAGTGGCGCCTTCAACGACCTCATACTGCCTGCGCTGCGGATCCAGGTTGGCCGCAAGATAGCCTGACTCCTGCCCTGCATCGAGGTCCGCCAGCTTGTCCCCCTGGGCCGCAAGGATCAGTACCGGAATGCCGAGCGCGCGCAGGCTCTGCGGGGTAAAGCCGGGGGCGAAGCCGAGATCCAGAGAGACCACCGCCTTGATTCTGGCATCCCTGAGGTCCGCAAAGCGCGCATCCTGCGAGCGGGCGCCATCGATGCCGAGCTTTTGCGTTAACCGGCAGTCGCCTCGCTGCGCATGGTGCTGGCAGTCGCTCAGCATGCGGGCGGAATCGAAGCGGGCTCCCGCCAGCGACATCACCGTCCATCCGCCGAGAGAGTGGCCTAAAGCGGCAATTCGCCCGGTGTCGACCTCCCCGACCAGCGCGGAAGAGCGCAGAGTGAAGTCAATCACCTGGCTGAGATCCTGCGGACGTCGCCACAGGCGCTTCGCATCGCGCGGATCCTGATTAAAGGTGGTGGTTCCGGGGTGATCCGGCGCCGCGACAATATATCCCTGGGCGGCCATGGCTGCCGCTATCCACGATAAATTGCGCCAGTTGCCGTTATAGCCGTGAGAGATAACCAGCAGAGGGTGGGCTCCGGGCCGCGCAGGCGCATTACGAATAACGGCGACCCCTTCGAACGCGGGATTGGCGCCGACATTTTCCGTCTTTCCTGCTGCAGACGTTGGATACCATACCGCCACGTCCAGGCTTTTCCCCTGCGGGTCTGTCAACGCCAGCTGGCGAAACCCCGGATCGGCGTGAACCTGGATACAGATAAGTAAAGCCGGTAATAAAAGAAACCCTCTTCTGAACATCATGTTGACTCCTGCTGTGCTGAATTGAGGCCCATTTATAGATGAGCCGCGGCATCAGGGCGTCCCAGAACGCGATCGAGGCCGTGAATTTGCACATTTACGCTAGTTTTCGGCATCAGCAGGAGACCGCGCCCTCGGATTCAGGCGTGGAGAATGCGCCATATCCCATTCTGTAGAACGAAGCGGCGCTGGAGCATCAGGTCTGCTCGCTCAATTTAATCGGCGACCTAATGTATGTTGTAACTATTTCGAGGGGATAAATAACCCGGCAATCGCCGGGTCAACGTTTTGAACGGGATATCAGCAGAGCGGTGTAACCGCCTCGCGCATGCCTTTGAGCAGGATGGCATCGAGGTCGAGGGTTACCTGCTCCACCAGACCGGGAACCTGGCTCAAATCCTGCTGCCAGTGCGCCTCGACCGACAGCACCGCTTTCACCAGTTCACTCGTACTCAGCTGCGCGTCACGATGCGCGGACCACAGCGCCCGGTAGCGCTCCATCCATTCGGCATCGTCCTGCAGCGGATAGTTTTGCTCATTGCGCTCGCCGCGATAGAACGCCATCAAGGCCGCCAGCGCGAAGGTCAGCCGGGGGGCTAGTTTACCGTTTTTCGCCTGCCCCGTCAGCAGCTGCGGCAGAATGCGGGTGCGGTATTTCGTCATGCCGTTGAGCGCAATCGACAGCAGCTGATGCTTAATGTAGGGATTGCGGAAGCGCCCGGTTACCGCGCTGGCGAAAGTCTCCAGCTCTTCGCGGGGTAAGTCCAGCTGCGGAATAATTTCCTCGTAAATCGCCTTTTCGACGAACGAGCAGATCTGGCTATCGTTCATCGCTTCCCCGACGGTATCCAGCCCTGCCAGGAAGGCAACCGGCACCAGCGCGGTATGCGCGCCGTTGAGAATCGCCACTTTACGCTCTTTGTAGGGCTTAATATCGTCGACAATCAGGACGTTAAGCGCCAGCTTATCGAGGCGCAGCTCCGCAGCCAGCGATTTAGGCCCTTGAATAACGAAGAGATAGAAGTGCTCGGCGGTCGCCAGGAAGGCGTCTTTGTAGCCGAGCTGCTGTTCGATTTGCAGCGCTTCATCGCGCGGATAGCCGGTGACGATGCGGTCCACCAGCGTTGAGCAGAAGGTATTCGCCTCATCCAGCCAGGCGCTAAAGGCTTCCGGCAGCGCCCACTCTTTGGCGTAGCGCAGGACCAGCTCGCGCAGGGCTTCGCCGTTATAGTCGATAAGCTCGCAGGGAATAATGACCCAGCCTTTATCGCTGGCGCCGGAGAAGCAGCTGTAGCGCTCAAACAGCAGGCGCGTCAGCTTAGCCGGATAGCTTACCGCCGGGGCATCGTCAAAGCGGTCTCCCGCATGGTAGCTGATACCCGCTTCGGTGGTATTGGAAAACACAAAGCGGATATCCGGGTTGTGCGCCAGGCGCAGGTATTCGGCATAGTCCGCATAGACGCTGATTTCCCGGGTAATGCTGCGGATCATGCGCGCATCGCTAACCGCCTCGCCCTTCTCGTTCAGCCCGCGAATAATCGTGGTATAGAGGCCGTCCTGTACGCTCAGCGACGGCGGGAACTCGCTCTCAATGGGGCGCACGATGACGACACCGGCGTTCAGGTCGGTATGCTCATTGAGCAGATCGACCTGCCAGTCGATAAAGGCGCGTAAGAAGTTACCTTCGCCGAACTGGATAACGCGTTCAGGATACTGCGCGCCGGGAAAATCGCGACGATTTAGTGCTTTCACAATGGGTTCCCTCATAGAGTAGTCATACAACCTGGGTAATTGGTGTAATAACTTATCAGCTTTCTCTACGACTAAAACCCCGTTTTGATCAAACCATCGGCGGTTATTGCAGGAACTTATAGAACAACGAGGTGGCGGTCATCTTTCCGTCCGGCATCAGCGCATAGCGCGGAATTTCCCCGGCTTTTTCCCAGCCGCACTGAACGTAGAAGCGCTCGGCGCCGCTGCCTGTTGCGGTATCCAGCACCAGCACGGATTTACCCTGGTCGCGGGCGACCTCCTCCAGATAGTTCATCAGCGCGTTGGCCAGCCCCTGCCGTCTGGCATTTTGGTGAACCAAAAGTTTAGCCACGTCCGCACGGTGTGGCTGGTTTTCCGGCTGGCTGACAATAAGCTGGACGGTACCGACAATCTGATGATGTTCATTTTCCGCCACCATCACAATACGCTCTCCGGCAGCAACGCTTTGCGCCGTCCGCAGCCAGAAGTCGCTGGCCGTTTGCGCGGAAAAGGGCAGCATAAAGCTGACCGACGCTCCGCCGTTCACGCAGCTGGTCAAAATGTCGGTTAACGGTTGAATCTGGTCGAGGATTTCTTCACGCGAGAGCGTGCGCAGGGAAAAGGATGTGGTCATGATAGGTTCCTTAAAATTGACCACATCACTATGTTTTTAACTTAAATTTAACACAAGCAAAATCACTATCGTTTTTTCTTATTACCGCCTTCAGGCCAGTCCGGGGGTACAAACGCGATTGCGCCCCGCTTTCTTGGCGCTCACCAGATAGTCGTCGGCGGCCATCAGCAGCTGATTAAAGAGCTCGGTTATCCGCTCGTTTCCTACCGGACGAGACTCCAGCCCCATGCTCACGGTCAGGCGGATCTGATTCTGTCCCCAGACAAAGGTCTGCGCCTCAACGCCCTGGCGGATTTTCTCCGCCAGCGCCTGGCTCTCCTGCATCGATGAGGTCAGGGTCGCCACCGCGAACTCCTCCCCGCCGATGCGCGCCACCATTCCCTGCTCGCCCGCCAGCTGGCGCACCTGCTGGGCAAACTGCGCGAGAACGCAATCGCCGCACTCGTGCCCCCAGCTGTCGTTGACCCGCTTAAAGCCGTCGATATCCAGCACCATTACGGTCAATAGCTGCCCTTCCGCCAGCGGCTGCCGCTTCAGCGCCTCGCCGAGTCCGGAGCGCGAATAAACGCGCGTCTGGAAATCAAAATCGGCGCGCAGCGCCAGCTGTTTCACCAGATTATTTATCGCCTCGACGCTCGAGGCGACGATCACCGGGCTAATCAGCATCGCGGCGATGCCAAGACGGGTGGAGAAGAGCTGCCACGGCTGCATCCGCGCGTCGGGAGAGAGATGAATCAGCGAGTTTGCCACCAGCAGAATTTCGCTGATGCCGGTTATAAACGTCAGCAGGCAGGTCAGCGGCAGCGGATAGCGAATGGCGCACCAGATCAGCGCCGGCAGCGGGAAGGTAATGCTCCCTGCTCCGCCCACGCTAACCCCGAGAATAATCGACAGTACCAGCGCGATAACCGGCAGAAGCTGACGGAAGCGGAAGGCGCCGAGCGCGGAAGGCAGCGTCAGCGTCAGAATAAACGGCAGGATCAGCACCGCGGTCGAGAACTGCTCGCTAAACCAGTCCGCCAGCTGAGGAATAAAGGTGGCGCGCTCGACGTCCACCGAACCCAGCGCGCCGACGGCCGCGCACAGCAGCGCCGCCAGCAGGCAATAGCAAAACAGGCTCAGCGCATTAATTGGCCCTGGCATAGAATCAGCGCGTCGTTTATCCCACAGCACCAGCTGTGCCAGGGTCACAATAAAGACAATATTGGAGAAATTAATCAGCAGCGAAGCAAAGCCCATTCCCCAGCGCGAGGTTAAGCCGTCATAAACCAGCATCGCGGCAAAGCAAACCGCGTAAAAATAGCTGCGGTTTAGCCAGACGTAACGCGCGAAGATCCCTGCCATCACGGCATTCAGCGGCCAGAAAAACGAAAGTTCCTGCACCAGGCGCAGCATGGCGCCAAAGAAATGAAGCAGCAGCGTTAACGTGAATAACACCAGCGCATCACGCACGGGCTGCTCCTCACGAAACAGCGTGAATGACCGAATCGACAGTGAAGACATTCAGTAATTATCCGTCTAATTGTTTCAGGCAATTATTATGTTAATAATTAGTTAGCGGATTATCATAGCATGAGAATATTTATCAGGCATACATATGCCTGATTGTTGCTCACTATCAATGGCCGGGAGAATTCATCTGCAGCACCAGCCAATGGTGAATAACCTGCACAACGTAGCGCTGCTCGTCGGCGCTCAGCGCCCGGCCTGGCGGGATCGCGTGCCACTTTTCGAGGCAGCCGCGACAGCAGGTGGCGGTGGCGTGCTGGGCGATAAATACCGGATGACCGCGCATCGGCGTTTGCTTGCCGTCGTTCGGGATATTCGCCGGTGCCAGTCGGCGGGCAATAAAATCCGCCGCGTGCTGGTCAATCGTCTCCGCGCCTTTATCGAAACAGTATTGCCGCTCTTTTATTCCCAGCTTAAAGCGGGAACGAAAGGCCGACCGCTGCAGCCGGCTAAATAAACCGTTGAACGTATCCATCAGAATACCGACCTTCCCACCTTCTGCGTGAGTTTCTCCAGCACCGCGATCCCGGCCAGCGAATTTCCGGCCTGGTCCAGCTCCGGGCTCCATACCGCAATGGCCATCTCCTGGGGAACGATCGCCACAATCCCGCCGCCCACGCCCGATTTTGCCGGCAGCCCGACGCGCCAGGCAAACTCCCCGGCGTTTTGATACATCCCGCTGGTCATCATCAGGGCATTGACCTGGCGCGCCTGAATCGGTGCGATCACCGGCGTATCGAGATGCGGCGCCATGCCGCGATCGGCGAGGAACAGAAAGGTCCGCGCCAGCTCAACGCAGCTCATCTCCAGCGAACAGTAGTGGAAATAGTTTTGCAGCACCGTCGCGACGTCGTTATGAAAATTGCCGAAGGACTTCATGAGCCAGGCAATCGCCGCATTGCGCGCCGAATGCTCAAACTCGGAGCGCGCCACCAGCGGGTCGTAGGCGATATCCGCCACGCCGCTCAGGCGTCGGACAATTTCCAGCATCCGCTGGCGCGGCGCGCTGAGGCGGCTTTGCAGCATATCGCACACCACCAGCGCCCCGGCGTTAATAAAGGGATTGCGCGGTTTTCCCTGCTCGATTTCCAGCTGCAGGAGCGAGTTAAACGGCTGGCCGGATGGATCTTTCCCCACCCGCTGCCAGATCTCCTCCTCCTGATAGTGGTTCATCGCCACCACCAGACTGAGCACTTTAGAGATGGATTGAATGGAAAAACGCTCATGGGCGTCACCGGCAAAATAGTGCTGCCCGTCAACCGTGCAGATCGCGATGCCAAGCTTATTGCCGCTCACGCTGGCCAGCGCCGGAATGTAGTCCGCCACCTTGCCGCGCCCAATCAGCGGCCTGATTTCTGCCAGAATTGCATCCAGCATTGCATTATTGATGACCGTCGCCACACCCGGCTCCTTGCCCACATCCAAATTCGGGCTGCGAGTATAGCAGAGCGCGGCGACGGGCGTCAGGCGCTAACGTCGATTAGCGGCGGTCTTTCCATACGGTCTGCACGTTACAGAACTCATGCAGCCCAAAGTGCGAGAGCTCACGACCGAAGCCGCTTTTCTTCACGCCGCCAAAGGCCACCCGCGCGTCGCTGGCGCTGTAGCCGTTGATAAAGACCCCGCCGCACTCCAGCTGGCGGGAGAAGCGGTCGGCCTCTTCGACGCTGGCGGTAAAGACGGTGGCCGACAGGCCAAATTCGCTGTCGTTAGCCAGTTCGAGAGCGTGCGCGGCGTCGCGAGCCACGGTGATGGTGGCAACCGGGCCAAATAGCTCCTGGCGGAAACCGGTCATTTCTGCGGTCACGTTACCCAGCACCGTCGGCGCATAGTAGTTACCGGCACCGGCAAGCTTTTCGCCGCCGAGCAGCAGGGTCGCCCCTTCCGCCAGCGTCGCCGTCACCTGCTGATGGAGCTCGTCTCGCAGGTCGAAACGCGCCATCGGCCCAAGATAGTTGGCCTCATCGCGCGGATCGCCCATTTTCAACGCCGCAACGGCGGCAACGAATTTTTTGCTGAACGCATCGGCAATCCCGGCCTCGACGATAAAGCGCTTCGCCGCCGCACACACCTGCCCGGTGTTCTGGTAGCGTCCGATGACCGCCGCCTTCACCGCTTCGTCGAGGCTGGCGTCGTTGAGCACGATAAACGGATCCGACCCTCCCAGCTCGAGGACGCACTTCTTCAGCGCGGCACCGGCCTGGGCGCCGATCGCCTTCCCGGCGCGCACGCTGCCGGTTACCGTCACCGCGGCAATACGCGGATCGTTAATGGTCTGCGATACGCCGTCATTGGTGGCGTTAACCCAGCCAAATACGCCGGCCGGCAGCCCGGCCTCAGCGAAGATATCGCCGATCAGCGCCGCGCTGCCCATGACGTTCGGCGCGTGCTTGAGCAGATAGCTGTTTCCCGCCAGCAGGATCGGTACCGCGCCGCGCAGGACCTGCCACAGGGGAAAGTTCCACGGCATAATCGCCAGAATGGCGCCCAGCGGGCGGTATTCGATAACCGCCTTATTCTCTTCGACCTGGGTGGCTTCGGTTGCCAGCATTGCCGGACCGTGCTCGGCATACCAGTCGCAGAGATTGGCCGATTTGGTCACTTCGCCGCGGGCCTGGGCAATCGGCTTGCCCATCTCCAGGCTTATCATCTGCGCCATCTCTTCCGCCCGGCTGCGCAGGACGCTGCCGACCTGACGCAGCGCATCGGCGCGCTGGGCTACGCTGGCGGCGCGCCACTGACGATAGCCCTGCTCCGCAAGACCAATCGCCGCATCGACCTCTTGCTCAGTAGCCCAGGGCAGAGACGACACAATTTCACCGGTGGTCGGGTTCACGGAAACCGCATGAGTTGCAGATAAATTCATCGTTATTCTCTCTGTATTGATGGCGAATGTTGATTGCGAACTGACCTCATTCTGGCTTACGCTTCCATTCATTGAAAATGAATAATATTAAGCAACCCGTTCACAAAAGAAGAATACTATGGACCTGACCCAGCTTGAGATGTTCAACGCCGTCGCCGCCACCGGCAGCATTACCCAGGCCGCGCAGAAGGTGCATCGCGTCCCTTCGAACCTCACCACCCGCATTCGCCAGCTGGAGGCCGACCTCGGCGTAGAGCTGTTTATCCGCGAGAACCAGCGCCTGCGCCTTTCTCCCGCCGGCCATAGCTTTCTGCGCTATAGCCAGCAGATCCTGGCGCTGGTCGATGAGGCGAGAATGGTGGTGACCGGCGATGAGCCGCAGGGGCTGTTTTCGCTCGGGTCGCTGGAGAGTACCGCTGCGGTCAGGATCCCTTCAGCGCTGGCGCTCTATAACCAGCGCTACCCGAAAATCCACCTGGCGCTCTCAACCGGCCCTTCCGGCAATATGATCGACGGCGTACTGGAGGGCACCCTGAGCGCGGCATTTATCGACGGACCGCTGGTGCACCCTGGCCTCGAAGGCCTGCCGGTGTTCCCGGAAGAGATGATGATCGTCGCCCCCGTAGGCCATACGCCGATTACGCGCGCCAGCGAGGTGAACGGCGTCAACGTTTACGCGTTTCGCGCCAACTGCTCCTACCGGCGCCATTTTGAAAGCTGGTTCCACGCCGATCGCGCCACCCCCGGACGGATCCATGAGATGGAGTCCTATCACGGCATGCTGGCGTGCGTGATTGCCGGCGCCGGGCTGGCGCTGATCCCGCGCAGCATGCTGGAGAGCATGCCCGGCCATCAGCAGGTTTCCGCGTGGCCGCTGGCCGAAGAGTGGCGCTGGCTAACGACCTGGCTGGTGTGGCGGCGCGGGGCGAAAACCCGCCAGCTGGAGGCGTTTATAGCGCTGCTGAACGAAGATCGGCAACGAGCAGTTTCTCCATAAACAGGCTCAGCGGATCTTCCTGATAGGGGGCAAAGGGGCTGCGCGTTTGATAGCCGCTGCGGGTATAGAGCCTGACGGCGGCCTGCTGGTAAATGCCGGTTTCGAGGCGCACGGTGTGGCAGTCGCGGCGGCGAGCCTCGCTTTCCAGCGCCTCCAGCAGCCGTTCGCCCAGCATTTGCCCGCGATGATTAGGATCGATAAACACCCGCTTCATTTCGCCAAAGCCATCGTCGTCAAGGACGATAGCTCCGCAGCCCACCGCCTGCTGGCTGTCATCCCTGATCAGCAGCACGATAACCGACTCCGCCTGTAGCTGGCTCAGGTCGACAAGGTGGTTGCTCTCTGCGGGATAGAGTGATTCCTGAAAAGCATCCAGTTGGGCAATCAGGGCGGTCAGGTCGGGATGGGACAACGAGGTTGGGGCGATGGTGTACATTGCTGGCTCCTTTTTTTGAGCCACTGTAGCGCACGCGTAGGCCGGTCGTTCATAGCATTAACTTATCGCGCCGCTCCTCCCTGAGCGGCGCGCTCTTTTACGCGTTGACCTGGCGCAGAGCAATTTTGCCAATCAGGTAGGTTACCGCCTGGCCGCCAATCAGCACCCGCTCGCCCTGCCACTGACAGCGCAGGTCGCCGCCGCGGGCCGATACCTGACGCGCCTGCATCTGCGTTTTGCCAAGCCTCTCGCCCCAGTAAGGGATCAGCATGCTGTGGGCCGAGCCGGTGACCGGATCTTCGGCTACGCCCTCGCCGGGACAGAAGAAACGGCTAACGAAGTCGTACTCCTCGTCCGCCGCGCTGATACAGACCATCTTGCCGAGCCGCTGGAGCTGGTGCATGTCCGGACGGACGGCCTCAACCTGCTGACGATCCGCCAGCACCACCAGATAGTCACGCCCGACCCGCACCTCCAGCGCGTGGCTAATTCCCAGCCCGGCCAACAGCTCGGCGGGCGGGTTGGCAACTTCCGTCGTCGACCACGCCGGGAAGTCGAGGGTCAGCCAGTCACCGTTGCGCGTCACCTGCAGCTCGCCGACAAAACGGGTGCTGAATACGATCGTGGCGGACGGATGGTCAAGGTATTCAAAAATAACATGCGAGGCCGCCAGCGTCGCGTGGCCGCACAGGTCAATCTCATACTGCGTGGTGAACCAGCGCAGCTCATAGCCTTCATCGGTGCGCACGAAGAAGGCGGTCTCCGACTGATTATGCTGCTGCGCCATTTTCAGCAGCGTCTCGTCAGGCAGCCACTCGGTGAGCGGGCATACCGCCGCGGCGTTACCGCCAAAGTTACGATCGCTGAAAGCATCTACCAGATAAAAATCAATTTCCTGCATCGCTATAGTCCTTTTTTATTACTTATCCTCAACATGACATAAAAGCGCGATGTGCACACGATCCAGAGAGAAATTAATCTGTTAGCCCGTTTATCACCGCAACGGAAAAATGAGACGCAGATCACAAAATGATTGTATTTTCAGCAGCAATCGTTTTAAGATCGCCTTCTCTTCTTCCTCTAAGCACTAGTTCAAAACCTATGATTACAAACACGGTTTCACGCAGGGTCGCGTGGCTTCGGGTAGTCACGCTGGCGATCGCCGCTTTTATCTTTAATACCACCGAATTCGCGCCGGTCGGCCTGCTGTCCGATATTGCCGGCAGCTTTGGGATGGAAACCGCCCAGGTCGGCATGATGCTGACTATTTACGCATGGGTTGTGGCCCTGATGTCGCTGCCGTTTATGCTGCTCACCAGCCAGATGGAGCGCCGCCGCCTGCTGATCGGCCTGTTTATTCTGTTTATTGCCAGCCACGTGCTGTCGTTTTTTGCGTGGAGCTTTAACGTGCTGGTGATCAGCCGTATCGGTATCGCCTTTGCACACGCGGTGTTCTGGTCCATTACCTCGGCGCTGGCGATCCGCATGGCGCCGCCGGGAAAACGCGCCCAGGCGCTGAGCCTGATCGCCACCGGCACCGCGCTGGCGATGGTCTTTGGTATTCCCATCGGCCGCATCGTGGGTCAGTATTTCGGCTGGCGCACCACCTTCCTGGTCATCGGTCTTGGCGCGCTGGTCACGCTGGTGTGTCTCTACAAGCTGCTGCCGAAGCTGCCAAGCGAGCACTCCGGTTCGCTGAAAAGCCTGCCGCTGCTGTTTCGCCGCCCGGCGCTGCTCAGCATCTATCTGCTGACCGCTATCGTGGTGACGGCGCACTACACCGCGTACAGCTACATTGAGCCGTTTGTGCAGACGGTGGCCGGTATGAGCGGTAATTTCGCCACCGTATTGCTGCTGGTGCTCGGCGGCGCGGGGATTATCGGCAGCGTGCTGTTCGGCAAGATGGGCAATAAGCACGCTTCGGGGCTGATTAATATGGCGATTGGCCTGCTGCTGGCCTGTCTGCTGCTGCTTCTGCCGGCCTCGCAAAACGCCAACCACCTGATGCTGCTGAGCATCTTCTGGGGCGTGGCGATTATGATTATCGGCCTCGGAATGCAGGTTAAGGTACTGGCGCTGGCCCCGGACGCAACCGACGTTGCGATGTCGCTGTTCTCGGGGATCTTTAATATCGGTATCGGCGCCGGCGCGCTGGTCGGTAGCCAGGTGAGCACCCATCTGTCGATGGCCTCTATCGGCTACGTCGGAGCCATTCCGGCGCTGGTAGCGCTGGTCTGGGCGGTGATGATTTTCCGCCGCTGGCCGGTGTCGCTGGAAGAGCAGCCCCACCACTCCTGACAGCGGCAATAAAAAAGCCGGATAGCGCTACGCTGTCCGGCTTTTTTGATCGGCTGTTTCCCCGTCAGGCATGATAGGTGGTAATGATTTCCAGCACCCCGTTAATAATAAACTGCACGCCCATGCACACCAGCAGGAAGCCCATCAGGCGGGAGATCGCCTCGATGCCGCCCTTCCCGACCATACGCATAATCGCCCCGGAGCTGCGCAGACAGCCCCACAGAATGATCCCTACCAGGGCGAAGATAATCGGCGGCGCCACCAGCACCACCCAATAGGGGAAATCAACGCCGTGTTTCACCGTCGACGCCGAGCTGATGATCATCGCAATGGTCCCGGGACCTGCCGTACTCGGCATCGCCAGCGGCACGAAGGCGATATTGGCGCTCGGCTCATCGACCAGCTCTTCCGATTTCATCTTCGCTTCCATCGAATCGTGCGCTTTGTGCTGCGGGAAAAGCATCCGAAAACCGATAAAGGCGACAATCAGCCCTCCGGCAATACGCAGTCCGGGTATCGAAATGCCAAAGGTGCTCATGACCACCTGACCGGCGTACCACGCGACCATCAGAATAATGAACACATACACCGAAGCCATCAGCGATTGTCGGTTACGCTCGGCGCTGTTCATGTTGCCCGCTAACCCGAGGAACAAGGCCACGGTAGTGAGCGGGTTTGCCAGCGGCAATATCACCACTAACCCTAACCCTATCGCTTTAAAGAGTTCGATCATGATTAATTAAGGCCCTGTTAATATTACACTATTAAAAAAGTTTTCCGGCGCAAGTATAGCTTTTATGCCGTTGGTCTTGCCAGCGCTTATCTTGCTTCTGCCGCCGCGCCAGCGCCGTCTCGCCCCCGCTATCGGCGCTATTTATTGCCGCTTTAGCAAATCGTGTCATCAGCTAATTCATCAGGTTGACTTATGATTGCCTAGGCAATAATATCCACAGCAATTAAATAATTGCCTGGGCAACCATTGTGAAAAGCACAAGTGACCTGTTTAACGAAATGATCCCCCTCGGTCGCTTGATCCAGATGGTTAACCAGAAAAAAGATCGCCTGCTCAACGAGTACCTCTCTCCGATGGATATCACTTCCACCCAGTTCCGGGTGCTCTGTTCCATTCGTTGCGAAGTATGCATTACCCCCGTTGAGCTGAAAACCGTGCTCTCGGTCGACCCAGGCGCAATGACGCGCATGCTCGACCGCCTGGTCTGTAAAGGCTGGATTGAACGGTTACCCAACCCCACTGACAAACGCGGCGTGCTGGTGCAGTTAACGCCAGACGGCGCGGCGCTATGTGAGCAATGTCATCAGGTTGTGGGTCAGAAATTGCACCAGGAATTAACAAAAAATCTGTCGGCGGATGAAGTGGTCACCCTTGAGTATTTACTCAAGAAAGTCCTGCCGTAATAAGAAGAGGTAAGATGATGTCCAGACGCAATAACGACGCCATCACTATCCATAGTATTTTGTCGTGGATCGAAGATAACCTGGAATCGCCGCTGTCGCTGGAGAAAGTGTCTGAGCGCTCAGGTTACTCTAAATGGCACCTGCAAAGAATGTTCAAGAAAGAGACCGGTCACTCCTTAGGCCAGTACATCCGCAGCCGCAAGCTGACCGAGATCGCCCAGAAGCTCAAGCAGAGCAACGAGCCGATTCTCTACCTGGCGGAGCGCTACGGATTTGAATCACAGCAAACGCTGACCCGAACCTTTAAAAACTATTTCGACGTTCCGCCGCATAAATATCGCATGACAAATATGCCGGGTGAATCCCGCTATCTAATGCCACTGAACAACTGTTGTTAATCGCCTGCAAAAAGACGTATTGAGGAAATCATGAAACTATTCGCTGCCGCTGCCCTTGTGCTGGTCGCCCTGGCTTCAGGCCAGAGCTATGCGGAGCAAACCACGACCCCGGTTCGCCATAACCACCGCGATGCGATGATAATGCCTTCCGAACATAACGATTCGCCGTTTGATTTTAATCATATGGCTGCCGGTAGCGACAAGTCAGATGAGCTAGGCGTGCCGTACTACAATTAACCGCACGACTCCGGTCTTTTAGCCCCGCACTGCGGGGCTTTTTTTATCCCCGCGGTGCGCTGACGCGAACCCGCCGCAGGCCAAAGACGTTAATATAGAGCCCGGCCATAATCAGCACCGCCCCGGTGAGCTGCAGCCCGCTCAGGGTTTCGCCAAGCAGCAGCGCGGCGCTGGCCATCCCCACCACCGGCACCAGCAGCGAGAGCGGCGCCACCCGCCAGGTCTCGTAGCGCCCGAGCAGCGAACCCCAAATCCCGTAGCCGACAATCGTGGCGATAAACGCCAGGTAGAGCAGCGAAAGCACGGTCAGCAGATCGATCTGCACCAGGCTGGCAACCATTTTTTGCGGGCCATCGAGCAGGTATGAGGCCAGCATAAACGGCAGCACCGGGATCAGCGCGCTCCACACCACCAGCGACATGATCTGCGGCTTCTCCTGCCGCGACATGATTTTCTTATTGAAGATATTCCCGCAGGCCCAGCTCAGCGCCGCCGCCAGGGTCAGCATAAACCCGACCATCGGCACATGCTGCGCGCCGAGGCTCGCCTCTACCAGCACCAGCACGCCGAAAATCGCCAGCGCGATGCCGGCCAGCTGCTTGCCCTGCAGACGTTCACCAAAGGTAAACACGCCGAGAATAATGGTGAAGAACGCCTGCGCCTGCAGCACCAGCGACGCCAGCCCGGCGGGCATGCCGAGGCCGATGGCGCAGAACAGAAAGGCGAACTGCCCAAAGCTTATCGTCAGGCCGTAGCCCAGCAGCAGGCGCAGGGGAATTTTGGGCCGCGCCACGAACAGCAGCGCCGGGAAGGCGACGAGTAAAAAACGCAGCCCCGCCAGCATCAGCGGCGGCATGTTGTGAAGCCCGAGCTTAATCACCACAAAATTAAGCCCCCAAACGACCACCACCAGCAGCGCCAGCAGTCCGTCTTTACGTGTCATACCCTGTCCTGGCCATTACGCGAATTTTTATCAATGAAATCAAAGTAACGGAAAAATCCTCATTCGGATAGATCATTATTTTTAGCAGGGCCGCTATGCCCCTTTTGTCATAGGGGAATGCTATACAAGCCTGAAAGAGCATGTTATTTGTGAACAGCACTACAAAAAAATAACATTTATCAGGCAAGGAAAAAATGATACCGACCCTCAGGCGCTCAACGATAGCGCTGCTGGCTTCATCGCTGCTGCTCACCATCGGCCGCGGCGCGACGCTCCCTTTTATGACCATCTTTCTTACCCGCCAGTATCAGCTGGAGGTGGATAAAATCGGCTATGCCATGTCTATCGCCCTGACGGTCGGGGTGGTGTTCAGCATGGGGTTCGGCATTCTGGCCGATAAGTTCGATAAAAAGCGCTATATGCTGGTCGCCGTGACCGCCTTTATCTGCGGGTTTGTGGCGATCCCGCTGGTAAACAGCGTTCCGCTGGTGGTCTTTTTCTTCGCCCTGATCAACTGCGCCTATTCCGTCTTCTCCACCGTATTGAAGGCGTGGTTTGCCGACGTGCTAACGCCGGAGAAGAAGGCGCGGATCTTCTCGCTCAACTATACCTTCCTCAATATCGGCTGGACCGTCGGCCCCCCGCTCGGCACCCTGCTGGTGATGCACAGCATTAACCTGCCGTTCTGGCTGGCCGCGGCCTGCGCCGCGTTTCCGCTGGTGTTTATCCAGCTCTTCGTCCAGCGGACCTCGGCGGCAATCGCTGCGGATAGCGCCAGCCCGTGGTCGCCCTCGGTGCTGCTGCGCGATCGGGCGCTAATGTGGTTTACGCTCTCCGGGCTGCTGGCGTCGTTTGTCGGCGGCTCTTTCGCCTCCTGCATTTCCCAGTACGTGCTGGTGGTCGCCGACAGCGACTTTGCCGAGAAAGTGGTGGCGGTCGTTCTGCCGGTCAATGCCGCGGTGGTAGTGGCGCTGCAGTACGCCGTCGGACGCAGGCTGAACGCGCGCAATATCCGCCCGCTGATGACCTTCGGTACGCTATGCTTTGTCATCGGGCTGGGCGGGTTTATTGTTTCCGGCAGCAGCCTGCTGCTGTGGGGCGTGTCGGCGGCGATTTTTACCCTTGGCGAGGTTATCTATGCGCCAGGAGAATATATGCTGATCGACAACATTGCGCCGGCGGGCATGAAGGCCAGCTATTTTTCCGCCCAGTCGTTAGGCTGGCTTGGCGCCGCGTTTAATCCGATGATCACCGGGGCGATTCTGACCCATATGCCGCACTGGTCGCTGTTTGTGGTGCTGATGGTGGCGATTATCGCCGCGTGGCTGATGATTTTCCGCGGCATGAACAATCCTCCGCGGCAAAAAAGTTATCCGGTCGCCAGCGCCTGAAGCCTGCCGCCACGGGGCTGTCGGGTCGGTGTCGGGTTACTGTCGGCAGAGGATCGTGGCGGCCAACGGCGCAAACCTGCAGGCTTCATCTCAGGTTTCATCCGGAGATAGAAAAATGAACGGTATTAATCAGGTTAAACAGTTACGTCTGCAGCGCGCGTGGTCTCAGGAGCAGTTAGCCGAACTGGCCGGCGTCAGCGTGCGCACCATTCAGCGCATCGAAAACGGCGATCGCCCGGGCCTGGAAACGCTCAGCGCCCTCGCCGCCGTATTTGAGGTTAACGTGGCCAGTCTCAGCGACGACGCGCCCGTCGGTCACGAAGAGTCGCTCGATTTACGCATTGAGGAAGCCAAAGAGCGGGTCCATCAGGAGAGCCGCTTCTTTCGCTCGCTGTCGGTCGCGGTGGTGGTTTGCGTCCTGTTGGCGGTACTCAACCGGGTCAACAGCCCCGCAAGCGACTGGTCAGCGTGGGTCGCCGCCATCTGGGGCGCGCTGCTGCTGGTGAGAGCGGCCCGGCTGTTTGTCTTCGGCGGAATGACCCGCAGCTGGCGCCAGGCCCGGCTGCAGCGATTGTTACGTAAATAGACTCCGTTCAGCGCGACGTCAGGCGTCGCGCTGAACGGTTATTGCGGCTTAGATAGCCACCATCCCGCGCACGCCCTCGGATTCCATATCCGCGCCCTTTCCCTGCTGAATAATTGTCCCTCGCGACATCACCAGATAGTGGTCGGCAAGGGCAGCGGCAAAATCATAGAACTGCTCAACCAGCAGGATCGCCATATCGCCCCGGTTCGCCAGCTGGCGGATAACTTCACCGATCTCCTTTATCACCGAGGGCTGAATGCCCTCCGTTGGCTCGTCGAGGATCAGCAGCTGCGGCCGGCTTGCCAGCGCCCGGCCAATTGCCAGCTGCTGCTGCTGACCGCCGGAGAGATCGCCTCCACGCCGCTGCTTCATTGTTTTTAACACCGGAAACAGCTGATAGATCTCCTCCGGAACCTGACGCGCGTCGCGGGCGGAAAAGCGCGACAGACCCATCAGCAGATTCTCTTCAACGGTGAGACGGGGAAAGATCTCTCGCCCCTGCGGGACATAGGCGATCCCGGCCTGTACGCGCTGGTGGGGCTTACGCGCCGTGATGGTCTTATCCTGCCATATCACCTCGCCGCTGCGCGCCGGGACCAGCCCCATCAGGCACTTCAGCAGCGTGGTTTTTCCGACGCCGTTGCGCCCCAGCAGGCAGGTAATCTCCCCCGGCCGGGCGGCAAAATCGACGCCACGCAGAATATGGCTGCCGCCGTAGTATTGATGTAACTGGTTAACCTGCAGCATCGGCGCTCCTTAGCGTCCAAGATAAACGTCAATCACCTGTTCGTTGGCCTGCACCTCGCGCAGCGAGCCCTCCGCCAGCACCTGTCCCTGATGCAGCACGGTTACCCGGTCGGCAATTGTTTCAACGAATCCCATATCATGTTCAACCACCATCAGCGAATGCTCGCCGGCGAGGGTGCGGAACAGCTCAGCGGTGTATTCGGTTTCGGCGTCGGTCATACCGGCGGCGGGCTCATCCAGCAGCAGCAGGTGCGGCTCCTGCACCAGCAGCATGCCGATTTCAAGGAACTGCTTCTGCCCGTGCGACAGCAGCCCCGCCTGGCGCCCGCGCTCGCCATCGAGGCGCAGCAGGCGCAGGGTCTCGCTGATGCGATCCTCCTGCTCCCCGCTCAGCCGCGCCCGCAGGCTGGCCCAGACCGATTTATCGCTTTTCAGCGCCAGCTCGAGATTCTCAGCCACCGTCAGCGCTTCAAAGACCGTCGGCTTTTGAAACTTGCGCCCGATCCCCTGGCGGGCAATGGCTATCGGGTCAAGGGACATCAGGTCGATGGACTGATCGTACAGCGCCCTGCCGCTCTGCGGCCGGGTTTTGCCGGTAATCACGTCCATCAGGGTGGTTTTTCCGGCACCGTTGGGACCGATAATACAGCGCAGCTCGCCCACGCCAATCTGCAGCGAGAGGTCGGTTAGCGCCTGAAAGCCGTCGAAGTTGACGTTAATCTTTTCCAGCTGCAGCACCGGGTCGGTTTGCTCGCGAAAGCGATCCGTCGGCAGCTGGCGGGTAAACAGGCCGTCATCCGGTTGCATTAGCGGTCTCCTTTACGCAGCAGGCCAATCACCCCACGCGGTAAAAAGAGCGTGACGATGATAAAAATCAGTCCAAGAAACAGCTGCCAGTACTCCGGGATCGCCATCGTGAAGTAGCTTTTCGCGCCGTTGACCAGCCCCGCGCCCAGCACCGGGCCGACCAGGGTTCCGCGCCCGCCGAGCGCCACCCAGATGGCGGCCTCAATCGAGTTGGTCGGCGACATTTCGCCTGGGTTAATGATCCCCACCTGCGGGACATACAGCGCCCCCGCCAGCCCGCACAGCACGGCGGAGAGCGTCCACACCAGCAGCTTAAAGCCGCGCGGATCGTAGCCGCAGAACATCAGCCGGTTTTCGGCGTCGCGCACTGCGGTCAGAATGCGGCCAAACTTGCTGGTCGCCAGGCGAAAGCCTATCCACAGCGTTAACAGCAGCAGCAGTACCGTCGCCATAAACAGCGCCGCGCGGGTGCCGGTCGCGGTGACGGAGAAGCCGAGCAGCGTGGTGAAGCCGGTAAAACCGTTGTTGCCGCCGAAGCCGGTCTCGTTGCGAAAAAAGAGCAGCATGCCGGCGTAGGTCAGCGCCTGGGTCATTATCGAGAAGTAGACCCCTTTGATTTTGGAGCGAAAGGCAAACCAGCCGAACACCAGCGCCAGCAGCCCGGGAACCAGCACCACCAGCAGCATCGCCCAGGCAAAGTGCTGGGTTCCCCACCAGAACCACGGCAGCTCGGTCCACGACAGGAAGGACATAAACGCCGGCAGACCGTCGCCGGCCGCCTGACGCATCAGATACATGCCCATCGCATAGCCGCCCAGCGCAAAGAAGATGCCGTGGCCCAGCGACAGCATGCCGGCATAGCCCCACACGAGGTCCAGCGCCACCGCGACAACGGCGTAGCAGAGGATTTTTCCGGTCAGGGTCAGCAGCCAGGTCGGCACCGCCAGCGGATGCGACTGAGGCAGCAGCGCCAGAAACGGCATGCTCAGCAGCGCGAGGATCGCCAGCAGCCCAAGCCACCGCAGCGGCCGCGGCGCGTTGCGCGCAAGTCGTAAGGTCATCGGTTGGCTCATCAGTCAATCACCCTGCCTTTTAACGCGAACAGCCCCTGCGGGCGTTTCTGGATAAACAAAATAATCAGCACCAGGATCAGAATCTTGCCCAGCACTGCGCCCAGCTGCGGTTCGAGGATTTTGTTAAAGATCCCGAGGCCAAATGCCGCCACCACGCTTCCCGCCAGCTGGCCGACGCCGCCCAGCACCACCACCAGAAACGAGTCGATGATATAGCCCTGGCCGAGCTCCGGGCCGACGTTGCCGAGCTGCGACAGCGCGACGCCGCCCAGGCCCGCGATCCCGGAGCCGAGACCAAACGCCAGCATATCCACCCGCCCGGTCGGCACGCCGCAGCAGGCGGCCATGGCCCGGTTCTGCGTCACCGCCCGCACGTTCATGCCCAGACGGGTTTTATTCAGAATCAGCCAGGTAAAGAACAGAACGAGGATCACAAAGCCGAGCACCGCCAGACGGTTCCACGGCAGGATCAGGTTGGGCAGCACCTGCATGCCGCCGGAGAGCCACGCCGGGTTCGCCACTTCGACGTTTTGCGCGCCAAACAGCATCCGCGTCAGCTGAATGAGCATCAGGCTGATCCCCCAGGTCGCCAGCAGCGTTTCCAGCGGGCGTCCGTAGAGATGACGAATAATGGTACGCTCCAGCGCCATGCCGATCCCGGCGGTGACCAGAAAGGCCACCGGCAGCGCAATCAGCGGATAGAGCGCCAGCCACTGCGGGGCAAACTGGGACAGCGCCTGCTGCACCAGCCAGCAGCTGTAGGCGCCGATCATCAGCATTTCGCCGTGGGCCATATTGATGACCCCCAGCAGTCCGTAGGTGATGGCCAGCCCCAGCGCCGCCAGCAGCAGCACCGAACCAAGCGACAGCCCCATAAAGGCCTGGCCGAGAATTTCGCCGAGCAGCAGCCGCTGTTTAATCTGGCTCAGGCTGTCGGCCGCCGCGCTGCGTACACCGGCATCAGGCTCATGCTGCGCATCGGTAAAGGGCATCAGCAGCGCCTGCGTTTCGGGGTCGGAGGAGTGGCCCAGCCGCTCAACCGCCGCCAGCCGCTGCTCTCTGGCAGGGCTGCTGAGCTGAAGGCGAGCCAGCGCCATCTCCAGCTGCGTTTTGACGCCGTCATCCGTTTCTGCCGCCAGCCGCTGCTGCAGCAGCCCGCTCATTTCCGGGGTGGCTTCCCGCTGAAGGATCTTCACCGCCGCCGCCCTTTCAGTGACACTGTCACTCACCAGCAGGTGTGTCGCCAGCGCGCCGGCGGCCAGGTTGCGCAGGCGGTTGGTGAGCCGCACCGGTTTGGGGTTGCCTGAAGGTTCCGCCGCCGCGCCCAGCGCCTGCTGGTTGCTGAAGGCGTGGCCGCTGCTATCAACCTGCAGCGTTTCCGCCGCTAAGGCGCGCAGCAGCGGCAGACGCTGGGCCTGCGGAGCGGCGGCCCACTGCTCAAGCAGGCGCGCCTGCTGGCTGCGGTTTGCCGTCACGAAATCATCCGCGTCCGCCGCCTGCGCGCGCCACGGCAAAATCATCACCAGCAGCGCGAAGTAGTAACCCATGATGCGCAGCGCCTTCATGATTGCTCTCCTTGTGGCGTTCCGGATCGCCCGGACGCTCGTTAATGCACGTTCCACCCGCCCGGGCCGTAGCCCGGGAAGGTGACGCTATGTGACATTTAGTTGCTGACGGTTTTTACCGGATGGTCGGGCTTCTTATCGTTACCGGCGATCCACGGGCTCCACGGCTGGGCGCGCACCGCGTCGTTGGTCTGCCAGACGACGTTGAACTGACCGTTGCCTTCGATTTCACCGATCATCACCGGCTTATGCAGATGATGGTTGGTGGCATCCATGGTTAAGGTAAAGCCGGACGGCGCTTTGAACGTTTGCCCGGCCATCGCCGCGCGAACCTTGTCCACATCGGTCGTACCGGCCTTGGTCACCGCCTGAGCCCACATGTGCAGCCCAACCCAGGTGGCCTCCATCGGATCGTTGGTAACCACGGTATCGGCGTTCGGCAGCTTGTGGGCTTTTGCATAGGCGCGGTAGTCGGCCACGAACTGTTTGTTGGTTGGGTTATCGACCGACTCAAAGTAGTTCCACGCCGCGAGGTTGCCGACCAGCGGCTTGGTATCGATGCCGCGCAGCTCCTCTTCCCCCACCGAGAAGGCAACCACCGGGACATCGGTAGCCTTCAGTCCCTGGTTCGCCAGCTCTTTATAGAACGGAACGTTGGAGTCGCCGTTGATGGTTGAAACCACCGCGGTTTTTCCGCCGGCAGAGAATTTCTTAATATTGGCAACTATCGTCTGGTAATCGCTGTAGCCGAACGGGGTGTAGACCTCTTCGATATCCTTATCCTGAATCCCTTTGGCGTGCAGGAAGGCGCGCAGGATCTTGTTGGTGGTGCGCGGATAGACGTAGTCCGTCCCCAGCAGGAAGAAACGCTTCGCCCCGCCGCCGTCTTCGCTCAGCAGGTACTCCACCGCCGGGATAGCCTGCTGGTTTGGCGCCGCGCCGGTATAGAAGACGTTCGGCGACATCTCTTCACCTTCGTACTGTACCGGATAGAACAGCAGCCCGTTGAGCTCCTCGAAGACCGGCAGAACCGATTTACGCGATACCGAGGTCCAGCAGCCGAAGACCGCCGCCACCTTGTCCTGGGTCAGCAGCTGGCGGGCTTTTTCCGCAAACAGCGGCCAGTTCGAGGCCGGGTCAACCACCACCGGTTCGAGCTTTTTGCCCAGCACGCCGCCTTTGGCGTTAATATCGTCGATCGCCATCAGCGCGACGTCTTTGAGCGGCGTTTCGGAGATGGCCATCGTCCCGGAGAGTGAATGCATAATGCCGACCTTAATGGTGTCGGCGGCAAAAGCCGGGAATGTGTAGCCCATGCTGATGACAGAGGCGGAGAGTGCAAAAGCTTTTAATAGTGTTCGACGCTGCATGTTCACTCCTGAATATCGCAAAAACAAAAAATGAATTAACGACTAACCGGAAGTGATAAGGCAAAAAAGATGCCAGGTTGCAAAACAACCTGAACGCGCGGCGCGCGGCGGGAGCATATAAAGGGAGGCGCGGCGTTGCCTCAAAACGGTGCAACGCTGCGCTAAGAAGAGAGGTTACCAGACCTGAGCGGCAACCCCGGTGACGAGGCGGACTTTATCCCACTGCTGAGACTCGGTCAGCGCATTTCCCTCTTCGGTAGAGGCGAAGCCACACTGTGGGCTGAGGCAAATTTGCTGCAGCGAAACATACTGCGCCGCCTCCGCCAGCCGCGCCTTCACCCCTTCAGGATTTTCCAGCTCGCCGTTCTTGGTGGTAATGAGCCCCAGCACAACCTGCTGATGACCCGGGCGGATAAAGCGCAGCGGCGCAAAGTCGCCGGAGCGGTCGTTATCGTACTCCAGGAAGAACGCATCGATATTAACGCTGCCGAACAGCACTTCCGCCACCGGCTCGTAGCCGCCTTCGGAGATCCACGTGGAGCGGAAGTTGCCCCGGCAGACGTGCAGACCGACGGTTAAATCCTCCGGCTTGCCTTCGAGGGCCTGGTTGAGCACCCGGGCATAGATCCGCGCCAGCTCGTCAGGGTCTTCCCCACGGTCGCGCACCTGCTGGCGCTGTTCGTCGGAGCACAAGTAGGCCCAGACGGTATCGTCCAGCTGCAGATAGCGGCAGCCGGCGTCATAGAACGCGCGGATCGCGTCGCGCCAGGTGGTCGCGAGGTCGGCAAAATAGTCGGCAAGGTCCGGATAAACGGTGGCGTCAATGTCTTTGCGTCCGCCGCGGAAATGAAGCACGCTCGGGCTGGGAATGGTCATTTTTGGCTGCGCGTCGCCGCTGATGCTTTGCAGAAAGCGGAAGTCTTCCAGCATCGGATGTTCGCCAAACGCCAGCTTGCCGGTCACCCGAATGCCGTGCGCCCGGGTCTGCACGCCGTTGAACTGGATGCCGTGGTCCGAATCGTAGCGCTCGACACCCTGCAGGCCGTCAAAGAAATCAAAGTGCCACCACGCGCGACGAAACTCCCCGTCGGTTACCACGTGCAGGCCGCAGTCGCACTGCTGCTGTACCAGCTGGCGAATCGCTTCATCCTCCACCCGCCGCAGCTGCATGCTATCGATAGCGCCTTCGCTAAACTGCTGACGCGCCAGCTTGATGGCATTTGGGCGCAGGAAGCTGCCGACGATATCAGCACGGAACGGGGCCTGTGAGCGTTGCATGGTGTCTCCTTAGCGGCGGGCGAGTTTAGTTGCCCACCGTGATAGTTCATTATTTGAATTCATAGACTTCTGGATGGCTATATGTCCAAATACTGGCACGCAGCACGCCGATCGGCAAACGAGAAAATTTCATGGCTGATGAAATAATTTCATTCAGCGGTCAGCTTACTCTCCAGAGGCTGACCGCCGCCCGGTTTAATCGGCGAAAGGTAGCCCTTCGTCCTGCCAGCCGGTCAGGCCGCCGATCATCATCTTCACCGGTCTTCCCAGCAGCGCCAGCCGCAGCGCCGCGACGTCCGCGCCGTTGCAGTGCGGACCGGCGCAATAAACCACGAACAGCGTCTCCATCGGCCATTCGCTCATTCTGGCGGCATCAATGTGTCGATGCGGAATATGCAGCGCCCCTGGGAGGTGGCGGCGGGCAAAAGTTTCCGCACTGCCGACGACGTGCAGCAGGACGAAATCGGCCTCGCCTTCGCTCATCGCCCGGTGGACGTCAGCACAATCTGTTTCAAGACCCAGCTTTTTGCCGAACCAGGCGGCGGCTTCGGCGGGTGCGGCAGGGGTAAATTCGGTAACAACACTCATGGCGTATTCTCCTTGTCTGTGATACCACTTATTTAATGACACCTTCACTCTCTTATCCGCTGGCAACCATGACAGAAAACGCTGAAATCATGCCAATCTCTACCGTGACGTTGTCACCTAACCGGGTGGTTGCGCTGGCCTATGACGGCCTCTGCACCTTTGAATTTGGCGTGGCGGTCGAGATCTTCGGCCTGCCGCGCCCGGAAATGGGCGCCGGCTGGTATCAGTTTGCGGTAGCGGCCGTTGACAGCGGCGAGCTCCGCGCGACCGGCGGTATACGGCTGATGGCCGATGGCGGCATGGATCTGCTCAGCAGCGCGGAGACCATTGTGGTCCCCGGCTGGCGCGGAATTGATGCCCCGGTTCCCGCAGCGCTCTGCGCGGCGCTGGTTGCCGCCCGCGCCCGCGGCTGTCGCATCATCTCGATTTGCTCCGGCGTGTTCGTGCTCGCCGCCGCCGGCCTGCTCGACGGACGCCGGGCAACCACCCACTGGCGCTATACCGACCAGCTGCGCCAGCGCTATCCGCAGATAGAGGTGATCGACGACGTGTTATACGTAGGCGACGAGAACGTGATGACATCGGCAGGCAGCGCCGCCGGGATTGATTTATGTCTGCATCTGGTGCGCGAAGACTACGGCATTGATGCAGCGAATACGGTTGCCCGCAGGCTGGTTATCTCCCCGCACCGCGACGGCGCCCAGGCCCAGCAGGTTGTCCGCCCGGTGGCGAAGGCGCGGGAAAGCCAGCGTCTGGGGCTGCTGTTCGATTTTCTGCATCAGCAGCTGGCGGTCAGCCACAGCGTCGCCTCGCTGGCGCAGCGCGTCGGCATGAGCCCGCGAACCTTTTTACGCCGCTTTGAGGCGGCAACCGGCAAAACCCCGGCGCGCTGGCTGCTGGATGAGCGCTTGCTGCGCGCCACGCAGCACCTCAGCGACACCCGTCTCAGCGTGGAGAAGATCGCCGAGCTTTGCGGCTTTGCCAATGCCGGCGCCCTGCGCCATCATTTTCGCCAGCAGTTTGCCCTCAGCCCGTTACAGTATCGCAAGCAGTTTTCTGCCTCCGCGGTTGTAAAACCGTAGCGGCAGAGCACAATAACTTTAATTTATTTATCTAACGCAAGGAGCTGGTTCCAATGAAAAAAGAGTGTCGCGTGGTGCTTTATAAGGAAGGGATACTGGGAAGTATGTTTTTCGGTGAGGCTAAAGCTGACCCCGACAAGATGAGCCGTTTCCTGAATGAATACACCATGCAGGGCTGGGAAGTGAAAACGATGTCCGTGGAAAGGCGCCGCACCGGCCTTTTCTGGTCACGGGAAGCCTATCTTTTCGTACTTGAACGCGCCCTCTGATCCCCCTCTTCGCCCGCCCGCTTGCGCCGCGGGCATCATTATTGAGATCTTAAATTATACCTTTTGTTAACATCCGGTTGAAGTTGCGCGGGCTACTATAGCTGCAACAACCGTACACCCTGTTCAATAAGGACAACCTTAGCGCAAATAAAAACTCGATGGAGGTTAATCATGCTGGGAAATATGCATGTATTTATGGCAGTTCTGGGAACAATTCTGTTCTTTGGTTTTATTGCCGCGTACCTAAGCCACAAATGGGATGACTGATGAACGACGATAATCCCCACCCTTAAACGCCCCTTGCTGCTGATGCATCAAGGGGCGTTCTGCTTTATTACGCTATGCCGAATACCGCCCTGAACGAAAGCGGCGTTGATAGCACCGGGCCCGCGTCTTCCCGGCGCATTTTAGATAGATTAATCACAAATATCGTTGAAGCGGATTATCGAATAATCCGTCTGGCGGTTGTATAAATTTTGGTAAGGTAGAGATCTTCGGTCTGCGTATTGTGGTTTTGCAGCATCAAATCTAACGTTTGCTCTGTTACCGGCTGACCCGATTCTTTAAGTAAGACCACCGCCCGGCCAAGCGCTTTACACAAATCGTCATAAAATGCCTGATGTTTATCATTTAGCTGCATCCCTATAGCTCCTTTCATCACTCTGATTGTCTTAAATGTCTGTGCCTGGAAATCCGCTCAATAAATAGCGCCTCAGGTATTGCAGGGAAAAAGAGTGCCCGCATCGATTCTACAGGTTTCTCATCAATATCTATTCTCAAATTCTTGTAGGTAGACATCGCGTTAGCCAGCGGTTGGCGTCCTGCATTCGCGATAACGGGAAGGTTACTAAGTAGGTTTACGGCGATCGTTGCGATATATTGTTCTGACCTCTGAGAAAAAGGTTTACCCCATATTAACGAAGTCAATCCCGGATCGGTGATATCCGGGATTCATTCAATTACTGTTGGACGCCTTCTACGGAGATAATAAGCTCGACATCCTGTGAGGCCGGGCCCAGGTCGCTTTTAATATTGAAGTCTTTGAGGTGGATGCTGCCTGTGGCCTCAAATCCGGCACGTTTGCCACCCCACGGGTCATCGCCCTGACCAATGAGTTTCGCATCCAGAACAACAGGTCGGGTAACGCCATTCAGCGTCAAATCACCCGTAATCTCCAGCTTCTCACCGCTCTTTTTGACCGCCGTCGATACAAATGTCGCCTCAGGGAACTTGCCCGTATTGAGGAAATCGGCCCCTCTCAGGTGTTTGTCACGTTCAGCATGATTGGTGTCCAGACTGCCGGTAGCAATTTTAACATTGACCTTATCGGCCGATGGGTTGCTTTCGTCATAGGTGAAGGTGCCATCAAAATCTTTAAATGTCCCATACAGCCAGCTATAGCCAAGATGTTTTATTTTGAAGTTTACAAATGCATGTTGGCCCTCTTTATCAATCTTATAATCCGCCGCTAAAGCAGAACCTGAAACGAACAGAGCGGTAAACAGCGAAAGTCCCAGCAGGTGTTTTTTCATTTTTTTACTCCAGAGTGTATTGACGTTTTACCCAGCATTCTGAGCAGCGTTGCGTCTTTATCAATAAAATGGTGCTTAATTGCCATAAGGCCATGAAGAATAGATACCACCACGACGCCCCATGCAACCCACAGGTGTATTACGCCCGCAGTGTCAGCCTGTATCGCGGCGTCAGATATGAACGCGGGTACAGAAAACCAGCCAAAGACGGCGATCGGTTTGCCATCGGCTGTTGATATGAGGTAGCCGCTAATGACAATAGTGAAAAGAGCCAGATAAAGTAACGCGTGAACGAAACCGGCACCCAGGCGAGTTATCTTTGAATAGCTTTTCAACGGCTGAGGTGCAGAGGATATAAACCGCCACAACACCCGGATGATTAGCCCCATCATTAAAAGGATACCGATCCCTTTATGGATATCCGGAGCTTTATGGTACCAGGTATCATAATATCCTAAGGTCACCATCCACAGCCCGAGCGCAAACATCCCATACACTACAGCAGCCGTTAGCCAGTGCAGGGTTATGGATATAAAACCATAAGCTGATTGTGAGTTTATCAGACGCATTTACTCAGACTCTTTCATGTAACAAAAAACACAAAATGACTTCATTCAATTAATAAATCAATCATTAAGTTAACATAAATGTGAATTTTGATTGGCATTCAAATTTATTGTTCAAACCTGAGTTTCTCCTACAAATATTCCGCATGCGCAATTAAAGAAGATGCTTCCTTTTTCATCTTTTATTTATTTACGTAAATTACGTTTACATAAACTCAAGAAAACATTCATTTCTTTATTTATACCCGGAGAGCGTTTAACAGCCAGACAGCGGCGCGGCCTGTCGTTTTACACGCATCGGCATAAAATGCCGGCGTCCTTCATTTAGCTGCATTCCTGTCGGCCCTTTCATCAACCCGACTGGCTTAAAATATCTCCTACTGGAAATATGACCAGCGAGATTCCCTTAGTCACTGCATGGATAACAATCATTTTCTGGACTCAATACTCTCTACTTCCGATAAGCACCTGCAGTATGGCTCCCGGCTTCCGGGGAGTTGGCAGCGAGACGGTCATGTTTATACGTTCCTGCTCCGCTGAATGGAAGCCGAATTGCGGCAGCATCAATTTATACCAATGATTGAGGTACAGTACCTGCGCAATCGCTACAGAGAGGCTCCGGTTAGACATAAGCATTTGAGTCGTTCAAAATTCCACTTTCTAATGAGATCTGGATTTTCATACAATCCAATATAAAAAAATTCAGCCCTCAGCCTGTCTATAGCGACACTAAAGCTTTCGTTACCATAGAAATGGTGATCCTCACTGTGATTTCTTTTAAAGAAAACGACCGGGTATTGTTTTTCATTTATATTCACTTCAGCATCATAGCCAATTTCTTGTGCAGCCTTGACGACTCTTGATATATTAATATTCAAATCAACCGAGGGTTTAATCATTCTATCCCTTGTAATGACCCAGGCAACAGCCTGGCTCCAACACATCTCCGCAGTATAGGGTTCATGACATGAATGCTTAAGATATGCTGTTGTTTCTAAATCAACTTTACCATCAAATATTAAAAAAACGCCGTCGGCTGATGTTGAGCTGGACGCAAAGTCGCCCTCGGCAATTCGCCGAGCGTACTCTTCTATATCTATAAACATTAGACCACCATTAACGCTACTTAATTAAAAAGTGAAAATCATTCCATTGATACTACTTTATTCCTACCATTTTGTTTAGCAACATATAAATTATCATCAGCGACCTTAATTATTTGCTGTACTGTTTTATTTTCATTTGGCCAACAGGAAACCCCCAGGGATGCTGTTACTCTCCCTACTCGGCCAAACGAAGTGGATTCGATCATAAGCCTTAAACGCTCGCCGATCTCGACCGCCTGCGTCAAGGTGGTTCTCGGAAGTATTAACAGGAACTCTTCGCCACCGGTTCTGCAAGCCAAATCACCCGTTCGTGAACTCTGATTAATGAGTATCGATATTTTTTGCAGTAAAAAGTCGCCTGCATCATGTCCAAATCTGTCGTTGATTTTTTTGAAATGATCGATATCCACAGCAATTAAAGAGAAGGATTGCCCTGCACTTGCTAGTTTTTCTATGGCGGCAGCCATTGTTCTTCTGTTCGCCAGTCCGGTCAGCGGATCGGTCTGCGCCTGCAGGCTTAAGTCCTTCATTTTTTCCTGCAAAAGCCCGGCGCCATTAAACATATTTTTTTTAATGCTATCCACTTCATAATACCAGGCATGAATTTTTCTTATTTTATCAAGGCTATAATACTTATCTATTCCAGAAGCTACAGCGGCTATTTGTCTTAAGGGCTTCGATATTAGATGGGTTAAAAAAAAGACCCCTGCCACGATAACACCGGATGAAGGTATGATACAAACGACCAGTTGCTTGATTAAACTCTGCAGAGAGGATAAAACTTTGGCTTCGGATCTTTGTGATATGACCGCCCACCCGCTATTTTTCACCGGAGCAAAGCCAGTAAGCAGGGATTCATCTGTGGATATTTCTATAAAACAATCCCCGGCCAGTCCTCCCAGCACGACTTCAGGCATTTTATTATTTAAGGCCACGTCGCCCTGGATGCGCTGTACAGGATGTTGAATAATAACTTGTTTTCTGTCGACAATATAGGTAACGGTACCATCACGATTGAAATTATCTTCGGTTAGGGTATGCAGCGCTTTGCTTTTATTAATGTAAATAATGCCCAGCAGAAATCCGCTGATTGTTCCTGCAGAGTCCATCATTCTCGTTGAGATAAAAACAAAATAATCACCTGAGTTCGATTGAAGAACATCACTATAATAAACCTTGTTCGCTCTTAGTTTTTGTAGATCTACTACGCTTGCAAGGAAGCTATCACTATAATGCAAATCGCCGGGTTGTTTCGAGGTTATCTTCCCGTTTGAATCAATCAGCAAAACTCCATTAAACGTATCATCCTGATTTATTAATCTTTGGAGTTCATCGTCAATTTTATGCCGATCGCCGGCAAGGCTTATCATTCTTTCAGATGAATACTGCAACCGCTTTTGCGTATCGTATAAGAGTCCATCCAGGGTGGATGCTATTTTTTGCGCGTATAATCTGTTGAAATCATACGCACTATCCAGTAAAGCTTGCCTTTGAACTCGATAGGCCGCGTAGCAGCTAACAATCAGTGCCGTAGCAAGGATTATTAACGACATTGCTAATATTAAGCTCCTTAACCCTATCACTGCGAATGGGTTTTGTTTCATAAATAGCTCCATAACATCCAGGGTTGCTCAACCCATTGTGTAATAAACCAGATCCATTAAAACTATTTAATCCGTAACAAGTATAAGAGCAACGGTCTTCGTGGATGGCTATTGTCCTGACTTATTATAAAATAGATTATTTTTTAAATTCAATACCAAATAATGCACTTGCTATTATTTTGATTTCTTTGTAAGGTGTCGTTTTTATTTTATAAACAATTATGCATTACTTATGCAGTTACCATCCATTACTCCCCTTACCTACACTATATTCTGCTAGCATAAAGGTGTTTATTGTGGCGCTCAGTGGGTACGCAAACAGATTTCACAGCTGAAATAACAGTAGTTCGCCAGCATTATTTTTCGATTAGAAGAGGTATCTTCTATTCCTGTTTAATAATTCACGCATGAAGAACATATCATCATTTTTTCACCGATCCTGTTGTTGTAAATCGCCGAATGGCAGCCGTCGCTCTGCACGTGGGATCGACGGGGGAGTATTTGGGTCCCAGCCCGCATGCTCACCGAAAAGGTCAGCCGATCCTCTCTTTACACGGCGCCGTCAGCTGCGAAGTAGAAGGTGCGCTGTGGCTTGTTCCTCCCCGGCACGCCGCCTCACAGCTGTCGCTTAACGCAGAATGCGCGCACCTGCTTTCTTTTTATTGAGCCCGGTGCGGCGGTGATGCCCGCAGCCTGCTGCACGCTTGCCATTACGCCCCTGCTCCGCGAACTCATTCTTTACCTGGCCGGGCAGGAGCCCTTGTATCCCGCGCAAGGCAAAATGGCCAGGCTCGCCGCCGTGCTTCTCGAACAGATCCCCGACGCGGCGAGAAGACGATACATTGACCATCAAGTCCTAATGTATGAGGGAGATCGGTTGCGCATCGCCTGAATTTTTATGAATTGGTTTTGACGCGTTCCCTGTAATTGCCCGGGGACATGCCCATGATGCGGCTGAAGGCCCGCCTGAACGCCGTTTCATCGCCGTATCCGCAGGCGCTGGCGACCTGAGAGACCGTTTGGTCAGGGCTTTCGAGGAGAAGCGACGCGGTTTCAATACGAACCCGCGTGATGAAGTTTTTCGGGCTTTCCTGAATCAGCGCGATCATTCGGCGATTCAGCGTGCGCGGCGTCAGGTTCAGGGCTGCAGCCAGCTGCTCGACGGTGATTGCCGGGTTCTGGTAACGCACCAGGTGTTCAGCTTTGATCAGCAAAGGATGCCTTGAGTTAAGAAATCCGGCAGGCGCATAGAGTTGCTGCGATAAAGGTTGGCTGTCGGCAACGGCCATATCCGCGGTCAGTTTAGCCAGCTCTTTACCGGCGTGATGACTCACTACGTAGATAGCAAGGTCAACCCACGAAAGCGGCCCACCCGCAGTAATAATGTTGTCCTGTTCAGCCAGCACTTTTCCCCACACGGGCTTCGCCAGCGGATAACGCGATCTGAATGAGTGATATAACCACCAGGTTGTGGTGCAGACCCGCCCATCCAACAAACCGGCTTCCCCGAGCACAAACCCACCGGCGCATGCCCCGGCAATGCGGCTTCCTTGCTGATATTTTGCCTTCAGCCACTCTGCCGCAATGGAGACCGCCTCCCCCGCAATCGGGTTTTTCTGTTCATCAAGCTGTATCCCGCTGGCGATAATTAAATCGACGCTACCGGACTCATCAAACGAACAGTCGCTGTCAATTTTCCGTCCCTGCACGTCGGTAACCGGTTTGCCATCCGCCGTCACAATCCTGACGTCAAAAAACGGTGCCAGCCGGGAGATATCGGCATTGACCGACGGATTTTGCCGTATCACCTGATTGGCTAACCAGAACATGTCGCCAAGCCCGGCAAGCGCCGAACGCATGCTCCCCGGTAGTGCCAGTAACGCAATTCGCATGATGAGATCCTGACGGAAAATTTGTCCGATTTAGCATGATACATGTCGTTAAAGACACTTCAAACCCCTCACCCGAGATCGTTACACTGGCTGCATTCATATCATCCCGACGACAGAGACACGACCGATGAAATATTTGCTGGCAGCTAACCTACGTAGAGGATATTTCATTTTGTGCCTGCTCCTCGCATACATATCGCCCCTCCGGGCGGAGGAACCTGACATCAAAAATATCGTTCTGGTTCACGGCGCCTTTACCGACGGCTCCATCTGGTCAGCCGTTATCCCGCTGCTGCAGGCTGACGGCTATCACGTCACTGCCGTTCAAAACCCGCTGACTTCACTGCAGGACGATGTGACTGCGACTGAACGCGTTCTTGCGCGTCAACAGGGCGACACTCTGCTCGTCGGCCACTCGTGGGCGGGCGCGGTCATCACTCAGGCAGGAAACGCCCCTAACGTTAAGGGGCTGGTGTACCTCTCCGCACTGGTTCCCGATAGCGGAGAGTCGGTATCGCAGGCGCTGGCCCGCCTCCACGCCCCAATGGACGGGATGACGGCGGATAACAACGGTCTGTTCTGGCTTGATGATACGGATGACTTTTATCGGGTGATGGCAAACGATCTCCCTTTGTCCCAGGCTCGCCTGCTGGCTGCGACGCAGCAGCCGATTGCCGCTGGCGCCTTTATGGAAAAAGTACGAACGGCAGCCTGGCATAGCAAGCCTTCGTGGTATCTGATTACGGAAAATGACAACGCGCTAAATGCTTCAGTGCAGACGAGCTTTGCCCGGCAAGCTGGCGCCCACGCGACACGGATTGACTCGGGCCATCTGTCAATGATTTCACACCCTGCTGAGGTCGCGGCACTGATTAAGAGAGCGGCCCACAGCGTAAACCACTCTTAACCCATCGGCCAAAATACGATGAACCGCCTCTGACCTGGCGCAGGCATCAAGGCTGAATGCAGAAATGAACGTTGAGCCGCGCTTTCTGCCCAATCTTCCGGGATTACGCATCCGGGATAGGCCAGGCGGGCAGACTCATCGAAAGGAGAAGAAGTTAAAGCACGCGAATGTTATCAGACCATGAGCTCGGTTTCTCAGGTCATCCACCCTGTTTGTATCCGTGAGGATTAACCATGCTGCACGCTGTTACATTGACATATCTGTGTCCGGAAGAAGATATTGCCGCTCATCTTGAAGCGCATAAACAATGGCTTGTCAGAGGAGTTAAAGAGGGAAAAATCCTTTTTGCCGGCCCCCTCGACAATCATGCCGGCGGGTACATCCTCTTTTACGGCGAGGACAAGAACGCCGTCGATCGCTTTATGAAAGAGGATCCCTTCATTGAGTACAAAATTGTTAAAGCTTCTCTGGTCAGCGTTGAGCCCGCATTAAGCGCTCAGGGCTTTCCCGAAAAATGGGCAGCGAAAGCCCGGTTTATTTGACCTGTTTTGCATTAAATAAGGCTCTGAATGCTGCTACGCCGGACACCAGCGGAAACGCTGACGTAACAAACCATTCATTTTTACCACTGGTCCACAGCCCGCCGAAAATAAAGCCCTGAAAAGGGCTTTATTTTATACAAGGTTGAGAAAATATCGCCCTGAGATATTACTCATAAGGAACTCGCAGCTTAGCGGCAATATAAAGAATTCCCGCTAACAGTGCGACGGTGTGCCACTTATGGTGTTGTATCTGACATCTCTCTGACTTTCTCTCAAAAAAGAAAGACTTTAAGATACTCAAAGCCTTCAAAATATAGCTAAACAGACTACATCTATCTAAATTATGCCAAAGCGCAAAAAAACCGGTTCCCCCGCACGGCCGGGTGAACAATTTGTCCCGGGCAGCCGTTGCGCTGCGCGCAGGCCTGGTTATCGAGCAACATCCATTTTTTGCTGCTGAAGCTGCTGATGCTGCTCAAGCTCGTACTCAATGAATGCGCCAATCATGCAGCGATAAACTTTCTCGATAATCACCTCCGGCAGCCCTGCCTCCGTCGCTTTCTCGCGAACCCGATCGATAACCTGCTGCACGCGTTCCGGCGCACGCACGGCGGAGCTATCGGTTTTAAACGCGGCAGCGGCTTTAACGCATTCTGCGCGCTGAGCGATCGTTTTGACCAATTCGCTATCTATCCGATCGATACGGCTTCTGACGTCTTCAATGCTGGTAAAAGTCACTTTCCGAACCCCTGAACTAGTACATGAGTTTGGCATGATATATCAAATCTCAATTGATACCAGCTTTGGCATCAATTAATGCCAGGCCGGCGGCTCTTTCCTTCTATAGATGATGTCGGCTGCTCGCGCATCGCCGACCTGGTAGCGTAGCGATTTGGCCGCATCGCACCAAAGGGGGACCGCAATAATATGCCAAGGATTAAGACACAGAACGCCGGCCAGCATTTTCAATATATTGATTTCACAACAAAGGGTTATGCATAAAGCGTGAGGGGCGGTAGCTCGCCGGGATCTCAGCGCTCACACCGTCGCGTAATTCGACAGAAACCAGCCTACCGATCGTCGCTGCGCACGTCACCGCCGGGTGCATGGCGGCGACATAAACGCCCCGACTCTCATCGGTGAACCCCAGAACGGGATACCCATCCTGCGGGAAAGGACGTTCCCCTATTGAGTATTGGCTGAGAGAAGCCGACTCTGCGCCCCTGATCCTGTTTGTTACTGAGGCCTCGGCAGCGCTAACCGTTTCACTCACTCTGCCGTTTTGCGGATAATCCTCTGCGGCTAATAAATCCCCGTTGCGCGCACGCCGAACCTCAACATCGTCGCCTGCGATAATTGTCTTGACGACGCACTGGGGAGCCGCAAAGCGCAGCAATATGGCGGGAGAAGCCAAAATCGGCACCGGGGTACCCATTAGCGCAGTTAAAGCGGGAATACCCGTACCACAGGCCAGCACAACGCAGTCCGCCTCCACTTTCCCCTCGGAGGTCAGGACCCCCGTCACCTTGCCGTTGGTCAGGCAAATCCCCGTCACGGTCGTTTGGTTATGCAGTACCGTACCCTGACAGCAGGCTTTACTCAGTAATAGGCGTGTCGCCTGGTTGGCATCGACGGCGCCATCTTTTGCCGCATAGCGGGCTTCTAAGGGAGGAACTTTCAACGCTGGCTCCAGGCTGGCGATTCCGGCTCTTTGCAGGAGGCGTTCGCCCGGCAGGCAGGCCTGAGACGCCGGGCCGTATTTTAATGAACCACTCCAGTTAATCTGCAGTTCCGGAATCTGTTCTTCCAGCCTGCGCCAGTCTGCGAGTGCGGCGCGCCGGAGAAGCACATCAGGCGCATCATCACTCACCGCGCCGGTAAGCCAGCCAAACGCGCTGCCGGTCGCCCCTGACGCGGGCACATTCTGCTCAATAACCGTGACGTTAAATTCAAGCTGCGCAAGATGCCAGGCAATAGAAGCGCCGGTGATCCCTGCCCCTACAACGACAATCCTTTTTTTCATCGCGCCCATTGTGGCTTTCTCCAGTGCGGGAAATAGGTTCATGCCATGATGTAAAAGTTTTTTGTCGCGGGCAACCTCGCAGAATAGTAAATTTCATCGCCATCATTGTTTAGGACATTAGCTTCACATACCCTGCTAAGCAGTCGGCACCTCGCGCCTATATTGATACAATCAAAATACTGTCCGGCTTGTAGGTAAATAACCCTGACCTTGCTTTGGTCGCTAATAGTTTGTGAGGTAATAAATGGATTTGTTATTAGAAAAGTTTTCAGCAACACATTTTTCTGACTATTTAAAACTCGTCAGCAATAGCGATGTTATGGCGATGATCACCGAGCGTGCCGTGCCCTGCGATGAGGCCTCCCGTGATTTCAAACGCCTACTCGACGACAATGCCCAGAACTCCGATTTAGGCTATTACAGAATCACGGATGATAAGCAGGGTAATTTTATCGGCCTCGCCAAACTGGCATCCGTGGCCGATCAACCGAAGACCGCTGAGCTTGGCTATATGCTGCTGCCGGAGTATTGGGGGCTTGGTATTGCAAGCCAGGTGGCGACAATACTGATTGAGCAGGCGCGTAGAAATAGTGAAATATCGACGCTCATTGCGATTATCGATCCTGCAAATCTGGCATCAAAAAAGATCCTGACGAATAATCGTTTTATCACCCGTGAGTTCAGGGATTTTGATGGCCTGCCCGGCGAAATACTGCAACGGGCAGTATAAAAACAGGCCGGTTTGGTTGTGGAAATTAAGGCCGCAGTTCGCTCATAGCAGTCCGAAGATGGCGCCAGGATTGATTCGAGGCAAAATCGAAGGCCACCAATATCATGGCGTGTTGTCCTTTTCGTTCGACTTTGCAAAGATGTAGCGCAGAGAACTGGTTCTACTTTGAGGATCCCGCTATGACCCCCTTTCATCAACTGACTGCCACCAGCCTGGCCGGCCAGCCCATCTCCATGGCCGACTATGCGGGAAAACTGGTGCTGGTGGTGAATACCGCCAGCCAATGTGGCTTCACGCCACAATACGCAGGCCTTGAAGCGCTCTACAAGAAGTACGCCGCCCAGGGACTGGTGGTGCTTGGTTTCCCTTGCAACCAGTTCGGTAAGCAGGAACCCGGCGGCGCCGACGAAATCGCTCAGACCTGTCACATCAACTACGGTGTGAGCTTCCCGATGTTCGAGAAAGTGGAGGTCAACGGCGGCGCTGCGCACCCGCTGTTTCGTTACCTGAAAGCAGAACTACCCGGCGTGCTGGGGGGGCGGATCAAGTGGAACTTCACTAAGTTCCTGATCGGACGCGACGGCAAACCGCTCAAGCGTTTTGCCCCCTTCACCACCCCCGAGAAAATGGAAGCCACAATCCTTGCTGCGCTTAACGTCTAAGCGCTTTTCATGATTTATGCCCGGGAAGCGTGGCGATGGCTAAAAATGGAGGTAAAGCGCCACCGTGAATGCGTTGCAAACGCCCTTCAGCCGCAAGTTCGTGCAAATCCCGTCGAATAGTCTCTTCTGAAACGTCAAATCCCGCACTCAGTTCTCTCGAGAGAACCTCGCCATCTAAAAGAAGTTGTTCTGGAACGAGCTGTTCACGCTGACGGGTGAGCATGTAGCTGTCCTTTTATGCATGAATTATCTTGAATATGCACGATAATGCTGGTTATGATAGCAACACCCCGTATACAGGCGTCACCGCGGCAGAAAAACGTGCAGAAATACGCAGTATCAAGAATTCGCTACGCGAGACAAAACGGATGCGGGCGAAGGAATAGAGACTGAAGTGTTGCTTTATCACATCACGCTGAAAGGCATTTTATGAGGTTTTCATGACTGTAAAACTGATTCTGATTGCTGGGCCATACCGTAGCGGAACGGATGGAAAACAAGAGCTTATCGACGCCAATCTCGACAGGCTGGAAAAGGCAGCGCTGGCGGTATATCAGCGAGGACATATCCCCGTTATCGGCGAATGGTTGGCGTTACCGCTGGCGAAGGCTGCCGGTTCTGAATCCATCAACGATGAGATCGGTGAGTCCATGATCTATCCGGTTGCCCACCGACTTATCACAAAATGCTCTGCTATTTATCGTATAGAAGGCGCTTCAAAGGGTGCTGATATGGATATTGACATTGCCCGTCAGAACGGACTGGACATTTATACTCGTCTTGAGGATATCCCTTTAGCATAATTTTATCGTGTACCTGCCTGCAAATCTGCAGGCAGCGTGAATTGTTGATTATTTATATATGTCGATAAATACCCCCCGCCCGCTAAAGTAAATAGTGTTATTTAGTGGCTTGGTTTTCAAATAAACCAAAGTGACGCTAACAATAAGGAATAAAAAACGCCTTAGTTAATACACTCCCGCATCGTTAAGCCCGGATAACGGCTCTTTTTTTACATCCGCTAGCCGCACTTGCCAGCTCAGAGTCAGGCGCCGACGTTATGCTAATCCACGATCGGGTGGTCAGGCCGGAGAGTCCGTTTAGCCAGTTTCTTTTGCAGAATGATAACGCTAACTGGCAGCCCTGATGCGGAAATTGCGCATACTGCCAGCAGCTTGTTGATATTTTGTGGCGCCATGCCATGTTCAGGTAATAGAAAAGCGGACAGGAAAAATGCGACGGTTGTAATCAGATACATTATTGATGTCTGTAATGAAGAGAATCCAGCGCGCTGCCCGTCATCAGGAAACTGAATCGCCACCGCCGAAGATGAAACCAGGCGACTGTAGGATGCACCGAGAAATAACGTCATAAATAACGCCGCATGCTGATAGCCGAGCATGGGTATTAGCAGACTCAATATAAAGACTATGGTTGACCCGGTAGCCAGCATCAAAACGGAAAAACGGGAAGTGAGCACGCCGGTCATTTTTGTAGACAGATAACCTGCCACCCCTCCGGCGAAGAACAGCCAGGGCAGCAGGTCTTGCGAAGCGCCCAGCTGCTGGGTCATTAAGGGCACCAGAACAGGAACCACCAGCATGGGGCTAAACTGTGCAAGCGCATTACTGGAGGCAAACAGTAAAGTATCCGCATCGAGAGGCTGCGCGGGGAGCCGGTCGAAAGAGACGGGCTCCCGGGGGATGATGAATACAATCAGCGGCAATGCCAACACACAAAGCGTACTTATTAACCATAAAGCGACATGCCAGCCATAATGCGCACACAAAAATAATATCGTGGGCATGCCTACAATGCTTACCATCGAAAATGACGCAATGACCGTCGCCAGCATCTTTCCGCGCAAATGAGTCGGGGCGTTGTTTATCAATATACTTATACCCACCCCCATTGTCGTCCCTCCAACTAATCCTGCACACAATCGTAGCGTCAGCAGAAGACTAAAACTGGAGGTGAAGGTCGTCAAAAATGTCAGCAGGCCTAACAGCGCCATATTGGCGATTAAAAAACGTTTCTTATTGAAACGACCAATCCGGTAAAAGGCGATAATTCCCGAAAGGACGGCCCCCGCGGTGTACATGCCGGATACATAGCCTGAGAAGGAGACGGGGACGGCGAAATCGGCGGCCATAAAAGCAAAAATAGGGTTGAACATCATATATTCCAGCGCATTAGCGAACTGGATAAAAGCCATTACCATGGCAACCCGCATAAGGGCTTTATGATTAAACGTCGGCGTGACCAGTGACATAGCAAGCAACCTGTGGATGAAAGAGATCCGAGTTTAACCCCTATCAAAAATATTCATTAGATGGTAAAAGTGGCACTCATTATTATCATATTTGGGATAGTTGATGCGTCCGGCTCTTGATTTTAATACCCTGAAAGTGTTCATTGCCGTGGTTGAAAGAGAAAGTTTTGTGGGGGCATCGAAACTCCTTGCAATGCCGACCTCAAACGTGAGTCGTTGCATTTCTCAGTTAGAAGACAAACTGAATCTTCAGCTCATTGAGCGCAGCACCCGCCATATGAAACTCACCCAGGCGGGACAGCTACTCTATACCCGAGCGAAGCCACTGCTGGAGGCGCTTGAGCAAACTGAGACCGAATTGACGTTGCGGCAAATGCAGCTCAAGGGCCCATTACGTATCTGCATTCCCAATGAGATAGGTCCTGCGTTGCTGGGTGCTGTTGTCGCCGATTTCGCCTGTCAGCACCCGGAGCTGGAGATCAGCTGCGTCACCAATTTGTCAGGTTTCGAATCCCTGCGCGAGGATCTGGATTTAGCGGTCATTGTCAGCCGCGGTCAGATGGATGACAGTGACTACATCGCCCGTCATCTGCTGACGATCCCCTGCACCATCGTGGCAGCCCCCAGCCTCATTCAGCGGTATGGCACCCCTTCTCGGATACAGCAATTTGAAGAATTACCCTGTATTACAACGGTAAGCGCGCTGAAAGGCGCGCCCTGGCAGTTCGTCAATAAAAAGGGGGGATTCGAAACCATTAAGGTCAGAGGTCATTATCGGGTAAACAGCGGCGAGATGGCAGGACGAGCCGCGGTCTCAGGCGTCGGTTTTGCCATTCTCTCTAAACAAGCCTGCCAGCCCTATATTAGCGATGGTCGGTTAATCGAGATTGAGTTTGAACAATCGGTAGCGCCACTGCAGTTGTTCGCAATTTATTCAGACCGGCGCTATTTGCCCGCTAAAACAAGAGCGCTAATTGATTTCATGCATCAGCAGTTGAGCAATATATCCTTCGCCACATCAGGCCGCGTGGAATAGCCGCGGAGAGTCCAGCTGGCAGAATGAAACTCGCCTTAGCACACAACCCCCTCTCCCCGCCTATGCCAGTTAACGTTAGACTCCGACGCTGCGAAGCGTGGTCAAGGCCCCACTCGCAGAGGTTATCAAGAATATCGACACCACCGATTCTCGTTACTGCACCTTAGAAAACTGAGCTGAGAATTGTGAAGGCAAAAGTCAGGGTTGCGCCAAAGCCGGTCAGAAAAGCGAGAGTCCGGATAACGGGAATACCCGCGGTATACACCACATAATGGACGACTCGCGCAATCAGATAGATTTTTGCTGCCATTAGCGTTGCAGGATTATTCACATCAAGGAAGGCGGCGATAAGCACCAGCGGAGCAAAAATAGTCAGATTTTCTACGGCATTGGCGTGTGCCTTCTGCGCGCGCTGCGCCCAGGGCGCCACGTCTGTCGCCGTCGGGTTGGGATTTCCCAGCGCTGTCAGCACCCCCACGCCAGAAGCCCTGGCGACGATATAAGGAAGCCACATCAACGCCGTTATCAGGCACACCAGGGTAAGCACGACTAGTTCAGGGTTATTTTCCATCTGTTTATTCTCCGTAGTACTGCAGCAAGGACGTGAAGTTTAATGATAAAGCGGAAATACAACCATCGTTATAAATGGCGGTATTGAGAGCATGAACGGCATCAGGATAACGACGCTGGCTCCGGATGGAATTTAATACCGGCTTAACCACCCTATTTGAGACTTGCACTACGGCTAATACGCGGGTTTACGCTCATCCACTGGCATAACGCATCCCCGGCCGGCCATTTCGTTTTAGTGAACCGCCGGGCTTCATCCCCCTGCGCGGCGGACCGCCAGTTCCCCAACCTCTGCCTGCTCACGGCGATGATAACGCCCGGCAATTATCTCTCATTGACACCCTATATCGGCCACTGTATAAAACCCGGCATTCTGTAATACGTTTCATTTGCATTAAAAATAGATCCTGGATTTCGCCAACGATTTTAATGAAGGATAGCGTTTAATGAAAAAGGTCATCTGCGCGTTAGGTATGGTGTTTGCTTCGGTCAGCTCTGTTCAGGCAACCACATATCCTCTGACCCTTGAAAACTGCGGGTATAAAGAGACGTTTAGCCAATCGCCCGAGCGCGTCGTGGCGCTGGGACAAAATACGGTCGAGATTTTGCTCCTGCTGGGACTGCAGGATAAGGTGGTTGCCAGCGCCTTTTGGCCGACCAAAGTATTGCCCCAGCTGGCGGCACAGAATGCAAAAATCAAAACGCTAACGGTAGAAATTCCTACCCTCGAATCCGTTCTTGCGCAAAATCCAGATTTCGTCCCCGCCCAGTCCCCGCTGCTGCTCGGCCCAGAAAGTAAGGTCGCCAAACGCCAGGATCTGCTGACCCTTGGTGTAAACAGCTATGTCTCTCCGGGGATGTGCGCCACCAAAAAAGCCACCGGCGATATGTATGGCAGCCGCCAGAAGCTATGGGATATGACCTATCTCTATAAAGAAATTGAAGATTTTGCCAAAATTTTCAATGTCGAAGATCGTGGCCAGGCGGTAGTTGCTGATTTCAAAAAGCGTGAAGCGGACCTGCGCCAGGAGTTCGGTAAAAACAAAAAAGATCTCTCTTTTGTTTTTTGGTTCTCAAGTTCATCCCCTTCCGCTGATGCCTATGTGGGCGGTAAAAACAGCGCATCCGGATTTATTGCCAACGTGCTCGGCGGGCATAACGCCATCACCTCTGAGACCGAATGGCCGACGGTAAGCTGGGAAAGCATTATTGCTGCAAATCCGGACGTGATCGTGGTATCCAGTCTGGACCGTAACCGCTGGGCGCTGGATAACGCAGAGGAAAAAATCAAATTCCTCAAAAGCGACCCTGCCATTAGCCAGCTGGATGCGGTGAAAAAAGGGCATATCGTGGTGATGGACGGTCAGGCAATGAACCCGACAATCAGGACAATCTACGGTGCTGAACAGGTCGGCGAGCAGCTCAGAAAGCTGGGTCTGAACTGATGACGACCGCCGTTGTTCAGTCCCGACAGGGGTTATGGCTGACGACCTCGCTCCTGCTTTTCGTCGTAGCGTTATTCCTGGTCATTGCGATTGGCGTTAGCGTGGGTGAACTCTCGATCCCGCTGCAAGACGTCTTTTATGCCATCAGTAACAGAATGGGCCTGACCGAGGTTCCGCTCAGCCGCATTTATGAAAGTGTGATTTGGGACTTTCGTCTGAGCCGCGCGCTGGTGGCGGCCTGCTGTGGCGCCGGGTTAGCTATCTGCGGCGCAGTCCTACAAAGCCTGCTGAAGAATGCGCTGGCTGAGCCCTACGTGCTCGGCGTATCCGCAGGTGCGTCAACCGGCGCCGTTTCCGTCGTCGTATTAGGCATCGGTACCGGGGCGGTTTCGCTTTCCGCCGGCGCATTCGCCGGGGCGTTTGCCGCCTTTGCCTTCGTCGCCTTTCTGACCAACGGCGCGCGCGGCGGTAACGAACGCACCATTCTGGCCGGCGTTGCGGCTTCCCAGCTGTTCAATGCGATTACCGCTTACACCATCAGTACCTCTGCCAGCGCCCAGCAGGCGCGGGATGTGATGTTCTGGCTGCTGGGCAGCTTTAGCGGCGTGCGCTGGCCTGAATTCCAGCTGGTGCTCGTGGTGGTGCTGATTGGGCTTGCCGTTTGCCTCTACTATTCCCGGGCGCTGGATGCCTTCACTTTTGGCGATGATGCCGCCGCGTCGCTGGGCATTGCCGTGCCCTGGGTGCGCCTGATCCTCTTCACCGTCACCGCGCTTATCACCGCCACCATCGTCAGTATGGCGGGCTCCATCGGCTTTGTTGGGCTGGTGGTTCCGCATATTATGCGCTTCTTCTTTGGTCCCCTGCACCGGACGTTGCTGATTGCCAGCGCCCTGGCAGGCGCGATCCTGATGGTGCTGGCAGATATTGCGTCGCGCCTGCTGATCGCGCCGCAAAGTCTTCCTGTCGGCGTGGTGACGGCGCTGGTCGGCGTTCCTTTCTTTGCCGTGATTATCTACCGTTCAAGGAATAAGTAATGAGTATCTCCGCCGACAATATTACCTGGAAGGTAGGCAAAAAAGTCATCGTCAACGACGTCTCGCTGAACGTTTCTCGTGGCGAAACCGTAGGGCTCCTTGGCCCTAATGGCTGCGGTAAATCCTCCCTGCTGCGCATCCTCGCTGGCCTGCGTCGCCCGGATGCCGGTTGCGTAAAGCTGGACGGCCAGGACATCTCCCGCATCGCCAAAAAGCAGCTTGCCCGCCGGGTCGCCTTCGTTGAGCAGCACGGCATGACCGACGCCAATATGCGCGTTCGCGACGTGGTAAAGCTCGGGCGTATTCCTCATCACTCGCCTTTTTCTAACTGGAGCGCGCACGATGACCAAACCGTCACTGCCGCCCTGCAGAGAGTGGATATGCTGGAAAAGAGCGCGCAAGGCTGGCAGAGCCTCTCCGGCGGGGAGCGCCAGCGGGTGCACATTGCGCGCGCGCTGGCGCAGACGCCCAGCGAAATTCTGCTCGATGAACCGACCAACCATCTGGATATTCACCATCAGATGCAGCTGATGCAGCTGATCAGTGAGCTTCCGGTCACCAGCATTGTGGCTATTCACGATCTCAACCACGCGGCGATGTTCTGTGATTCGCTGATTGTGATGCAGAACGGGCAAATCATCGCCACCGGGACGCCCGAAGACATTCTCTCCGAAGAGCTTCTTTGGGAGGTGTTTCGGGTGAAAACGAAAATTGAGATCTCCCGCTTCCATGGCAAAAAGCACATTCACTATATCGTTTAGGATCGGGTAGCATGTCTCCTTTCTCCCTGCGACCTGCCACAACGCTTCGGCCGCCCGTGTTACTGGGCAGCCAGTTTGTTTTCAACATCGGCTTTTACGCGGTCGTCCCCTTCCTGGCCCTCTTTTTACGCGACGATCTGCTGCTCTCCGGCGGCGCGATCGGGCTGATCCTCGGGCTGCGCACCTTCTCCCAGCAGGGCATGTTTATCATCGGCGGCGCGCTCTCTGACCGATACGGCGCCAGGGGCGTTATCCTCTGCGGCTGCCTTATTCGTGTTGCGGGCTATCTGCTGCTGGCATTCGGCCACTCCCTGTGGGCGATTATTCTGGGCGCCTGCCTGACCGGTATCGGTGGGGCGCTGTTTTCCCCATCAATTGAAGCGCTACTGGCAAAAGCGGGGACGCAAAGCGAGGCACGCGGAAAGCGCAGCCGCGCGGAGTGGTTCGCGCTATTTGCCGTGTGCGGCGAACTTGGCGCCGTGCTGGGCCCGGTTGCTGGCGCCCTGCTTACGGGTTTCGGCTTTCGCCAGGTTGTGCTGGCCGGGGCCGGTGTTTTTGTCATCGCGCTCGTGGTGCTGTTCTTCTGCCTCCCTGCCGCTCATCACGCGAAGCAGAGTCTAAAAATTCTCCCCTGGTGGACAACCTTCCGCCAGCCGCGCTTCGTCGCCTTTATCATTGCCTATAGTTCGTGGCTATTAAGCTACAACCAGCTTTATCTGGCGCTACCGGTGGAGATTCAGCGCTCGGGGGGCAGCGAGAAGGATCTTGGTCCGCTTTTTATGCTGGCTTCGGTGCTTATCATTGCCTTTCAGCTTCCGCTTGCGCGCTTCGCGCGGCGAGTGGGGGCCGTCAAAATCTTACCGGTGGGATTTCTGCTGCTCTCCGCCGCTTTTGCCAGCGTGGCGATGTTCGCAGCCGCAGAGCCGCCGGAAGGCTGGCTGCGGTTAATGCCTGCGGCCTGTTTTGTGACGCTTTTGACGCTGGGGCAGATGCTGCTGGTGCCGTCAGCAAAGGATCTGATCCCCTGGTTTGCCGACGAGTCGACGCTTGGTGCGCACTATGGCGCGCTGGCCACCGCCGGAGGCTTCGCGGTGCTGGCGGGTAATGTGCTGTTTGGCCCGCTGCTGGATGACGCGCTCATACCCTCCACGCGGGCCATCTATCCCTGGCTGCTGCTGGCGCTGTTTCCCTTATGCAGCAGCGTTGCCCTGGCCGTGATTTGTCGTCCGCTACGCAGCGCGCCGATCGCCAAAACCTGAATGTCCGGAGCAACGGGACGCGCAGAGCGATTGAAAGCTGGATCACTTCGTCCAGTTTTCGGCGAGGAAATCGACAAAGCAGCGTACTCTCGAAGAGAGGTGGCGTCTGGCGGCCCATAGCGCACAAAAATGCCCCTGCCTGACGCACGAACCCGGTAAAACTTCGCTCAAATCCCCCTTCTCCAGCGCGTCGCGAACGACAAAATCGGGTACGTAACTTATGCCCATCCCCGCCGCGCTTATGCCGATAACGGCTTCAATATTGTTGGCGGTTAACGCCGAAGCACAGGTGAAGTCTCCTGTTACGGTGATCCCCCGCAGCTCCCACGGCTGTATTAGACCCGTCGAGGGGAAGCGGAAAAGAACGCATTGGTGAGCGCTTAAATCCTCCTCCGCCCCCGGCGTGCCATATTCCTTCAGATAAGCGGGGCTGGCGCAGAGAACAAAACTGAAGCTGCCGAGCGTTTTCGACGTCAGCCTCGAATCAGCGAGGTCACCGCTTCGAATCACCACATCGAACCCTTCATCAATGATGTTTACCAGCCGATCGCTGAAGTCCAGATCCAGCTCTATCTGCGGATATTGGCGGGTAAAAGCAGGAAGAAGTGGAAGCAGCAGCCGATAGCCGATTACCGGAAGAGAAACCCTGAGTTTTCCCGCGGGCTGACCGATGCTGCTGGTCAACTCTGCCTCCGCTTCCTGTAACTGCTCAAGAATATGCTGGCAGCGAACCAGCAATACCGCCCCCTCCGCCGTCAGGCTGACGCTCCTCGTACTGCGGTTGAAGAGCCTGACGCCCAGCTTTTGTTCGAGTCTGGCCACATTTTTGCCAACTGCTGAAGCTGAAATGCCGAGCAACCTTGCAGCCTGTACAAAGCTCAGCGTTTCCGCAGTCCTTACAAAGGAGGTCAGTGAGGTGAAACTATCCATTGATTATGAACTTTATCTCTATTCTGTCGGTATATTCAGTCTATTTATCTAATTAATTGTCCGCAATAAGATGGCTGAAGTTTATTTGTTGCTCACGATTGTTCCGCCAACAAAGGTCATCAGATGCTCTCTTTCACTACATCGTTTCTTCGGCGCCCGGGAAGTCCTGCCGCGGCCTCAGTTTTTATAGCCGCCATGCTGCTGCCGTTCAGTTTTACCGGCGGTGTGGTGACCACTCCGGCTATCAGCCATGCGCTGGGCGGTTCACCGGCCGCTCTGTCATGGCTGACTAATGGATTTATGCTGACTTTCGGCGGCTTTCTGCTGTCCGCCGGCGTTATTGCGGATGCCGTAGGCAGAAAACGGGTATTCATCCTCGGTTTGCTTCTCTTTTGTCTTAGCTGCCTGCTCATTTGCCTGGCCGAAAATACGGCCGCGATCGGCGTGCTCAGGTCGCTACAGGGCGTAGCGGCGGCGATGACGCTCGCCGGCGGCAGCGCGGTGCTGGCTCAGCTCTATGATGGCGTTGCCCGAACCCGGGCGTTCAGCGTACTGGGTACGCTGTTTGGGGCAGGATTAGCATTCGGACCGCTGGCGATCGGGTATATAACCGACGCGTTAGGCTGGCGGTGGGTTTATGCCTCGATCGCCCTGCTTTCAGGAACCGTTATGCTGGCTGGCGCCCTGTTTATACCCGCCGCGCAAATAGGCTCCCGGCAAAAGGTGGATTATGCCGGCTTAGCGCTGTTCACCGCAGCCCTGGTTCTGTTTACTGCGGGGATAATGCTGGTGCCGACCTGGGGATTTTTCTCACTTCGCGGATTGGCGCTGTTTATCACCGCCCTGGTGCTGTTCACCGCGTTCACGGCCCGCTGCCTGAAAGTTACCTATCCGGTTTTCGATATATCACTTATGCGGCACCCGCGTTTCGTCGGCGTCCTGCTGCTGCCGGTGGCAACCTGCTATTGCTACGTGGTGCTGCTGATTATCGTCCCGCTGCATTTTATGGGGGGTGACGGATTGAACGAGACGCAAAGTGCTTTTTATCTTATGGCGCTGACGGCACCGATGCTGATCTTTCCCTCGTTTGCCGCTCTGCTGACCCGCTGGTTTACTCCGGGATCGGTTTCGGCCGCAGGGCTGATACTCTCTGCGGCAGGATTGCTTATTCTCGGGCAGGCGTTGCAGGGCACCAGCGGCACGCTTCTGCTATTTGCGCTGGCTTTAACCGGCGCCGGGGCGGCACTTCCGTGGGGGCTGATGGATGGTCTGGCCATTTCCTCAGTGCCTGTCGAAAAAGCCGGTATGGCAGCGGGTTTGTTTAACACTGTTCGCGTGGCTGGCGAGGGTATTGCGCTGGCAATGGTTTCAGCATTTTTAGTTGAAATGAACGCGCTCAGCCTCAGAAGAGTCCTTCCCGGCTATGCGCCAGACATTATTGATAACGCGGCGACGTGGCTTGGCGGCGGAAACACGGCACGGGCGGCGGCTCTCTTACCCGGTCTTTCTCATGCCTTGCTGAGAGAAAGCTATGATTCCGCCTATGTCTGGCTATTTCGCGTTCTCGCCGCCATCACGGTGCTATGCGCATTACTGGTCTGGCGGACGTTAGGGCAGAACAGCCGCGCTTACCCTGCCCCTGGGATCGGCTGAAAAGGATAATGGCTGGCATATGCTACCTGATTGCTTTTGGTCGTCTGTTTCCCCCGAATCCGGACCTTCCAGAGCATATCCGAAACGCATTTCCTCTCGCTGCCTACAACCGTGACGCTTTCTTTGGGGGATATGAGCGAGGTTACAGCGATTTTCCTGCTTACTCACCGCTAGCCCCAAAGAACAGCTGTCTGATTAAACCGCCTTGAGGGGTTAACTGAGATCCGGTGTTTCCGTGGAATGCCGGATTTGATGTGAATGTTCTTCAGTTCAAATGCGCGTTTTTCTGGTTGTATCTGAGACCTGATAGCGCAGAAATGAGAAAGCAAAAACGATGCATGGATTACCTTGCTATCGTTGCTTATAGAAACAGATGACGCCAATGATTAACTTTCGTAAGGTTAGAGCTGATTTTGAATACAATGATGGAGCAATCATGAACCGGTTTCAGGGGAAACGCATACTCATCACTGGTGGCACCAGCGGCATGGGCCTTGCTGGCGCTCTGCGCATCGTTAATGAAGGTGGTCAGGTCGCTATTACGGGACTCAATGAAGAACGTCTTAAGCGCGCCCGCCGTCTACTGCCTGAAACATCTCTGATTCTCAAAAGTGATGCTTCCAGCGAATCAGATATTTGCGAGTTACAAACTGCAATCAGCCACTGGGGCTCTCTCGATGGACTTTGGCTTAATGCTGGGTTCGCAGAAGTTGGCTCTCCGGAATCTGTTACAGCTGATGCGTTTAATCAAATGATGAATGCCAACGTCCGTGGTCCGATGCTACAACTGGCAGCACTCTCCGACGCCCTTAACCCCGGTTCCAGTGTTCTGGTAACATCTTCTTCGTCAGTTTATGAAGGTGCTGCAATGACAAGCCTTTATGCCGCAACCAAAGGTGCCGTTATTGCGATGGTTAAGAGTTGGGCTTCCGCACTTGCTGGACGACGCATTCGCGCAAATACCCTGGTGCCCGGCCCAATTGAAACGAACTTCAGGCATTTCATGCCGGAAGAATCTCGCCAGCAGTTTGAAGATTTTGTGGTCAGTCAGGTACCTCTTGGGCGTGCCGGAACGGCGGATGAAGCCGCCGCCGTAGCGCTCTTTCTGCTCTCCGATGATGCATCGTACGTTACAGGAAGCCAATATGCTGTTGATGGCGGCTTAGTACATCACTGAGACTGAAAGGAAGGTGGTTCGTGCTGTAAGTATCCCGCATTATCGCGCCATGCGCATTTAGAGACTTTCCGGCATGCTCTGAAGCGCCAGTTACCATTCAGCTTTTCCATGAATAGACTGTCGTGTGCCATGAAATCCCGGATCTTTGACGCGAATGCGAGAGAATGGATTAGTGCAAAAACATGCCCTGTGAAGCCGGCGGTTTCACAATGAATAATGATTTGTCTCCCGCTCTCTCCGGTAAAGAGAGAGCGGGAGGTTAGCCTATAAGTATTATCCGGATATCATTAACGTTGGTTAAAGTTGGACCTGTTATCAGCAAATCATCAATTGCGTGAAAATAGCTGTAACTGTCGTGGGCGTTCAGGTAGCGATACGCATCCAGCCCGCTGGCATTTCCGCGCGCCAGCGAATCAGGATAAATTATTGCGCCTGCCGCATCCTCCGTGCCATCTATGCCATCACTGTCACCCGCGATAGCCCAGATACCGCCTTCTCCCCTCAGTGCGCAAGCTAACCCAAGTAAAAACTCGGTGTTACGACCGCCTTTCCCCGCCGCTCCACCGCTAACCGTAACCGTTGTTTCACCTCCCGACAGCAACACGACCGGCCCCTTCAACGGCTGACCGTACCGCTTCACCGATTGAGCTATGCCCGCCATTACGGTTGCCACTTCCCGACTCTCACCCTCTATAGCATCACCGAGTATCAGTGGGGTAATCCCGTGATGACGCGCCGCGTTGGCTGCGACCTGCAATGCCATTGCTGGGGTGGCAATCATCCGGACCTCACCGGTGGCCAGCGCATCTAACAACACAGGCGGCTGTCGCAGCACATGGCGAACCGCGGCGGAGACCGGAATACCGTAGCGTTCGAGCACCTTCAGCGCATCTCCTGGCGTGCTGCTGTCAGCCACCGTCGGACCGGATGCCACATCAGCCGGATTATCCCCCGGCACATCACTGATAATCAGTGAAACCACTCGTGCAGGCTGCGCCTGTATAGCCAGCCTGCCGCCTTTTACCGCCGACAGATGACGTCTCACCAGATTCATTTCCCTGATGCTGGCCCCACTGTGCAACAGAGCTCGGGTAACCGACTGTTTATCGGCCAGCGTGATGCCCGGCGCGGGTAATGCCATCACGGCGGAGCCACCACCGGATATCAGCGCCAGCACCAGATCGTCAGGTGTCAGGCCACGCAGAGCTTCCAGAATCAGCATTGCTGCAGCTTCACTCATCGCATCTGAAACCGGGTGGGAAGCCTCCAGAATACGGATACGCCCGGCAGGCACTGCATGGCCGTAGCGTGTCACCACCACACCGCTGACATTCACGTCTGGCCAGGCTGCATCCACCGCCGCAGCCATGGCGGCCGAGGCCTTCCCTGCGCCCACGACGATACAACGTCCGGTGGGTTTCTGCGGCAGCGCAGCCGTAACCACAGGCCCGGGGCGGGCACGGTCAACCGCCTGTTTAAAGATATCCTCCAGTATCGCTGCGGCCCGATCGTTTCTCATCGTTATGCACTCTCGGCAACGGTTGAACGGGATTCGATGAACTGCACGACGGCGCGGGTGACATCAGCCGTTTTTGCCGTGCCGCCCACGTCGGGCGTCAGGATGCCGCGGGTGCAGACATACTCGATCCCTTCCATTATCAGCGCAGCGGCCTCGTGCTCCCCCAGGTGCTCCAGCATCTGTACCGCAGTCCAGAAAGTAGCGATCGGGTTAGCGATGCCCTTACCGGTGATATCAAAGGCTGACCCGTGAATTGGCTCGAACATCGAAGGGAAACGCCGCTCAGGATCGATATTCGCCGTCGGAGCCACGCCAAGGCTGCCGGCCAGCGCACCCGCCAGATCGGACAGAATGTCGGCATGTAAATTGGTGGCGACTATCGTGTCAAGGGTCTGCGGATGCAGTGTCATGCGGTGCGTCATGGCATCAACCAGCATTTTGTCCCACTGCACATCCGGGAACTCCTGTGCGACTTCAGCCGCAATTTCATCCCACATCACCATGCCGTGACGCTGCGCATTGGATTTGGTCACTACTGTCAGCAATTTACGCGGACGTGACTGAGCCAGTTTAAAGGCATACCGCATGATGCGCGTGACCCCTACGCGGGTGAAAATCGCCACTTCGGTGCCAACCTCTTCCGGCAGGCCTTTATGGGTACGTCCACCGTTCCCGGAGTATTCGCCTTCGGAGTTTTCACGCACGATGACCCAGTCAAGATCGCCCGGTCCCCGGTTACGCAGCGGCGACGTCACACCCGGCAGAATTTTTGTCGGGCGCACATTCGCGTACTGATCGAATCCCTGGCAAATCGGCAGGCGAAGCCCCCAGAGGGTAATGTGATCGGGTACATCCGGTGCGCCGACCGCGCCGAAATAGATAGCATCGAATCTTTTCAGCATCTGTAGCCCCTCTTCCGGCATCATGAGGCCATAGCGCTTATAGTAGTCGGAGCCCCAGTCGAAGGTTTGGATATCAAATTTCAGCTGCGGATCTCGATGTGACAGCGCTTTCAGAACTTCAATGCCGGCTGAGATTACCTCAGGGCCAATACCGTCAGCAGGAATAGCGGCAATAGAGTAGTTACGCATGGTGTTTCTCCGTGTAGATTAATGGATATGAGGTTGATGAAGTTCTGCGCTTTGTGGCCTTTTCGCTTTTCCGGCTAAAATCAGCACCGTCAGGGCTGAAACGATCAGCAGTCCGGCCACGAAATAGAGCCCCCAGGTATAGCTGCCGGTTTGCTGGCGAATGACGCCAATCATCATCGGCCCGACAAAACCACCGAGGTTGCCAATCGAGTTGATGGCTGCTATGCCCGCGGCGGCTGCCGGCCCGCTCAGAAACAGAGTTGGCATGCTCCACAGCGGAGGCTTGGATGCGCTGATCCCGACGGTGACCAGGGTCAGTGCGATAATCACCGAGAAAAGGGTGCTGACGCTTCCGGCATACACCAGCCCGGCAGCCGCCAGCAGACAGGCAGCAATAACGTGCCAGCTGCGCTCGCGGGTCCGGTCGGAGTGACGGGCCCAGAGGATCATGGCAACAACGCCGATCACCGCAGGGAAAGCATTGAGGAAGCCAATTTCAAACGATGAGGCGCCGAAGCTGTGAATTATCTGCGGTGCCCAGATCCCCAAGGTGTAAAGGCCGGCCGATGTTCCGAAGTAGACAAGCGCCAGTGCCAAAACCCGCTTATCCGCCAGGCCGCGCCATGCGCTGCTATGGCTTTTCCCTACGGCACGAGCCTGCTCTTCAGCCTGCATGGTATTTTGCAGCCAGGTACGCTCTTCTTCAGTCAGCCATTTCGCTTTGGCCGGACGGTCGGTGAGCCAGAACAGGACAACGATGCCCAGCAGTAAGGCCGGGATCGCCTCCAGCACGAACATCCATTGCCAGCCGGCAAACCCCATCAGCCCGTGCATCTCCAGCAGGGCTGCAGAAATAGGTGATCCAAGTGCAGTAGAGAGCGGTGCCGCCGCCATAAAAATGGCAGTGACCTGCGCACGTTTTACGGCCGGGAACCAGTAGCTGAGATAAAGAATAATACCGGGGAAGAAACCGGCCTCGGCCACGCCGAGCAGAAAGCGCAGAATATAGAAACTGGTCGTGCCCTGTACAAATGCCATACAACCGGAGACCAGCCCCCAGGTGATCATGACGCGGGCTATCCAGATACGGGCACCGACTTTATGCAGAATTAAATTAGACGGGACTTCAAACAGAAAGTAGCCAAGAAAAAAAATCCCGGCCCCCATCCCGAAGACCATCGGAGAAAACCCCAGGTCCTGATTCATAGTCAGGGCGGCAAAGCCAATATTAACCCGGTCAAGAAAAGCGATAAAATACAGAAGCATGATAAAAGGAATAATTCGCAGCGTTACTTTGCGCATCACCTTTTTTTCGAGGTCGTTGTGCATATCAGGATGCTCCACAGTCATGTAGGGTTGTTATCGTTTTGTTGTTAACTTATCGTTTAGTTGTGAACACAGTATGCTGTTTTGACTGGCTTTATCATCGGCACCGGTTTATATAAATAATTTGCACAATCTGAATTCGGATAATAAATGGATATAAATCAGTTGAAATGCTTCGTGGTGTTAGGTGATGAGCTTCACTTTGGCAGGGCTGCCCGTAAGCTTGAAATGATGCCTGCATCACTCAGCCGTTTTATCCGGCTGCTGGAAGAGGATTTGGGTCTGCGTCTGCTGAATCGTTCGACCCGTAATGTGTCTCTGACCCGGGAAGGCGCTGATTTTTTGAGAGAGGCCAAAGCCGTTGTTGCGGACTTTGATGCGCTACGATTGAGGTTTCATAACAACATCGCGTTGCAGAAAAAAACGCTGCGGATCGGCGCCATTGACAGCGCGGCAAGGGGATTACTGCCGAAACTGCTCAATCTGTTCGTCAGTGCTTTCCCTGATGCCGATATTCATATCACCGAAGATAAATCGCACAGTCTGATCCCCCGGTTGACCTCCGGCTGGCTGGATCTGGTGTTTGTTCGGCCACCAGAACAGACTGACGTCTCCCTGACCACCCGATTTATTGCCCATGAAACTTGTGTGCTTGCGGTGCCTGCTCATCATCGGCTGGTGAATCTCAAACAGGTGGGTATTGAAGATTTTTGCAACGAGCCGGTAATCGTGCCGGAAAGACGCACCCGCCCTCACAGCCATGACCTGACGATGAACCTGTTCAGAGCTGCGGGTAAGCACCCGGTTATTGCTCAGTATGCCGAAGAAAAGCAGACCATCCTGAGCTTTGTCGCAGCAGAGTTGGGAGTGGCGCTCGTCCCCTCCTCTTACTGCAATATGAACGCGGACGGCGTGCGGTATCTGCCACTGGCCCCGGTTGAGAGTATTGAAGGGTTACCGCTGTGCGCGATGTGGCATCAGGGAAGCAGGAATGAGTATGTTAATGCTGTGCTTAATATCCTTGCGCAGGATATTGATATATTAACGAAAGACCTGTAGTGGCAGGGCTTACCACCTGAAAATCGCCGGACTTAAATTCTGTATCTGAAAACCGGCCATATTAGTTCCTCATGCTTACCGGAAATAGATCATCGGGGCTTTTCTGAGTTAGAAAAGTTAGCTCAGGAATGAAATCTGATTAATGGTGGGGTTGTCGCCACTGATATAAATTTAACGATGGTTTTCCGCTTCTTCAGATTCGTATAGCCCGCCCCCTTGAACCCACAGCCCAAAAGCGGACGTCAGCAGGCACCTCCGTTCAGTCAGCGTCAAGCCATCATCCTGAGGCGGTGCGCCTTTTTCCGGCTGCGCATGTTCTGTTGACTTATTCTGTAAAAGGATTACTTTTCAGGACATGAAAAAGATACTCATTATTGTCCCCGATGGCGGCATGCTGTTCGAATCCGCCGGTATTGCCGACATTCTGATGCAGGCCAACCGCCTGCATCAGGAAGGCGCTACGGACGCCTGTTACCAGGTTCAGTTAGCGACAACCCAACCGCATCAGGTTATCCATGGTCAGTCGGGTTTAAATCTACTGGCAGATCATCGCCTGCATGAGATAGACCCTCGCGAGCCACTCGATACCATCATTATCACCGGCAGAGGTCAAAACCCGCAGGAAGGCGTTGCGGTGGTCGACTGGCTGCGCCTTGCCGCTCCCCATGCCCGCCGCATTGCATCCATTTGCGGCGGTGCGATGCTGCTGGCGCAAAGCGGGCTGCTGGACGGCAGACGAGCCACCACTCACTGGAAGCTGCTGGAAACCCTGCAGGCAGAATTTCCCCAGGTGCGCGTCGAAGGCGGTCCGCTGTACGTTCAGGACGAACACATCTGGACATCAGGCGGGGTCAGTTCCGGCTTTGACCTTACCCTGGCGCTGGTGGAAGAGGACTACGGCTTCAGCCTGGCGCGCGACATCGCCCAGGACTTCGTTATGTACCTGCGCCGTCCCGGAGGCCAGCTGCAGTTTAGCCGCTACAACCTTCAGCAGACCAGCACCCTGGGCCCGATTAACGATCTACTGGCCTGGCTGCTCGAGAACCTCACCGCCGATCTCAGCGTCGATAAGCTGGCGGCAAGAGTCGCCATGAGTCCGCGCAACTTCACCCGCGTGTTTACCCGGGAAACCGGCGCTTCGCCGGCGCGCTACGTCGCCGAAGCCCGCCTGGCCGCCGCCCGCCAGCGTCTGGAGCAGACCAACGAGACGCTGGATCGTATCGCCGAACAAAGCGGATTTGGCAGCAGCATTAACCTGCGACGGCTATTTGAAAAACAGCTTCACCTCACGCCCGGTGAATATCGCCAGCGCTTTCACTGCCGCAAAATGGCGTAAAGTGATCCTTTTTTGTCATTTACGCCAACTGACGACCGGCCTACATTACCTGCAGAGACAACAGATAAGGAGTTGATCATGGTAAAGGTCGGTATTAACGGTTTTGGCCGTATCGGACGCAACGTACTGCGTGCTGCACTGGGTAATCCTGATATTCAGATTGTGGCAATCAACGATCTGACAGACAGTAAAACGCTGGCACATCTGCTGAAATACGACTCGCTGCTCGGAAAACTCGACGCCGAGGTCACCGCCGGTGAGGGGCAGCTTGTGGTTGACGGTAATCCCATTACCGTGTTCAGCGAACGCGACCCGGCCAACATCCCGTGGCGTCAGAGTGAAGTCGATATCGTCATTGAAGCCACCGGCTTCTTCACTGACCGTGACAAAGCGGCGGCACACATCCACAGCGGCGGCGCAAAGCGAGTGATTATCTCCGCCCCCGGTAAAAACGATGATTTAACCATCGTGATGGGCGTGAACGACGGCCTCTACTCTCCGGATAAGCACTACGTGGTCAGCAACGGCAGCTGCACCACCAACGGTCTGGCGCCTGCCGCGCAGGTTCTGCACCAGCATTTCGGTATTAAGCATGGCCTGATGAACACCACCCACGCCTACACCAACAGCCAGGCGCTGCACGACCAGCCGGAAAAAGATCTTCGTGGTGCCCGCGCTGCGGCACTGTCGATTGTGCCTTACTCCAGCGGTGCCGCGAAGGCGCTCGGCAAAGTCATTCCCGAGCTCGATGGCCGCTTAACCGGCTACTCGCTGCGCGTACCGGTTCCGGTGGTCTCCATTGTCGACCTGACCGTAACGCTTGAGCGGGATGTGACGGCAGAAGAGGTCAATAATGCGTTTCGTGAAGCCGCCGCCGCGGGGCCGCTGCAAGGGATCCTCGGCTATAGCGATGAACCCCTCGTCTCAAGCGACTACCAGGGTGACCCGCGTTCTTCCATTATCGACGGTCTGTCAACGCTGGTGATTGGCGGCAATATGGTCAAAATTCTGGCGTGGTACGACAATGAATGGGGATTCTCCAGTCGCCTAGTCGAGCTGGCGCTGTTGATGGCAAGGCGTGAACGCTAACCCCCTGCTCTGCAGCTTTCTTTAAAATCCACGCCTGGCGTGGATTTTTTATCTCTGGCGCGAGTGAGTAGCCGCATGGCGGCGTATTGAAAGTGGGTCAATCGATCCCTGCTTAACCTCTTAACGGCAAAACCGGAATGTCCAGTTTGTGATTAACCAGGACAACATTAAGCTGTTTTGACCAACGAGGAGTACACCCTGTTCGAAGCACAATTTCTGGCGCTGGTTTCAGCCCCGGACGTTGCACCGGTACCGGAGGCCCTGTGCCAGCTTTTCGGGGACCTTATATGGCGGGACTAAAAAATACAGTCGGCATTGTCGAACGTCGCACGCCAGCTACGACTGAATACGGGCAGTCGCGCTGAAACGACAGTGGTCAACCACCGTCAGAGCTGAAATGACCAGTTGATTCTGAGCCGTCGGAACAATTTTTGCCCAACCGTTGGCTATCTTTTCAAATCCCCGTCCAACCACATCCCGTGCGCTGAGGCCGGGAATACTCTGCATCGGGCGTTAACCTTGTCGTGAGAACAATTTGCTCCCCATCTGTTCCTCAAGATGACGGATTTGTTGGCTAACGACACCGGTTGTGATACACATTTTCTGCAGCAAGTTTCATACTTCCCTGACGACTGACTTCGATAAACATCCGTAATGGAGATAGCGGAATATTGTGTGACATAGAATTCCTCTCCCGGGACTCTGTAGCACCACTAATTAGTTGAAATATTATTTTGTCACTTTACTCTTTAAGACCATCGGTGCTTTTCCCGGGCTGACAACCAGCCATACTGAAACACATACAATAATGGCGCCAATAATAAAGCCTTCATTAATGGTTTCCCCCAGAGCCAGATATTCCCACAACACCGCGAAGGGGGGAATTAAAAAAGTCACGGTCAGTGAGCGCAGGGGCCCAATATCCGCGATAAGTCGAAAATAGAGAATATAGGCAAAGGCTGTACAAATGAGACCGACAGCCACCACGCTTGCCCACACGTTGCCTTGCAGCCAGTTAATCGATGGTCCGGTCGTGCTGCTCCAGATAAAGAAGGGCAACAAAAACAACGTCGCACCGATCTGACTGCCAAAGGCAACGACTTTCGGATCAAGCCCACCATTGTTTGAGATCCACCGGCGTGTCAGGAAACCCGCGATGCCATAGCACCCGGTCGCTACCAGACAAGCGATAACCCCGGCGAGGGTTTCATTAGTGGACTGCGATTCACCGATGGTGGTAATGACCATGATTCCGACCAGGCCAAGCACCACGCCGCCCCATTTCCGTGCCGTCAGTTTCTCGCTAAAGAAAGCAAACCCAATTAATGCGCCCATCAGCGGCGTCGTCGCGTTAAGTACGGCGGAATACCCCGCAGGTAGCCATCGTGCCGCGAGGCAATACATGAAAAACGGCAGCCCGGAATTAATCACACCCAGAATAAGAGAAGATTTAAACTTCCCTTCAAAGTTATATGAAGACTTCAGAACAAAAATAATGACCGCCAGCCCCAAAAGGCCAAATAATACGCGCAGGAATGCCGTATTAATAGCCCCAAACTCGGGAGAGGCTATACGCATAAACAAAAAACTGGCGCCCCAGATGGCTGCAAGAACTATTAGCCGGATGTAGTCTGCAATACGCATTTAGCCCCCTCTTTTTATTAAAGGAAAAATGTTGTATATATGACTTAAGTTAACAAAACTTAAACATGAAAAAACTGTAAGAGTATGTCAGTAAACACACAAGCAAGTTTTTCTTTTATAATTAAGTTTAACTAACGCATAGAGTCGGACGTATTATGAAACTCCCACCTTTACATGCACTTATGTGTTTTGAATCAACAGCAAGACATTTAAGTATGAAAAAAGCGGCGGAAGAATTATGCGTGACATCCAGTGCGGTCAGCCAGCAAATTGCCAAGCTGGAAGATATGACCAGCATACGGCTCTTTATCCGTAGCCCCAGAAGTCTGGAGCTGACGGATGAAGCCCGCATTTATCTGCGCGCGATCCGCCCGGCGTTCAGCCAGATTGAAGAAGCGACACTGCGGCTGATGAATGAAGGTAAACCGAATAAGATAACCATCAGTTGCACCAGTGGTTTTGCGATCCAGTGGTTGCTGCCGCGTCTCCCGGGGTTTGAAAAGGAGAACCCCGGAGTGGAGGTGCAAATCAGCACCACTAACCGGCGGGTAGACTTATTGTCAGAAGGGATAGATTTTGCGGTAAGACACGGCCTGGGGCGTTATCCCGGACTCGAATCTGAATGTCTTCTTAACGACAGGCTCCAGCCCGTTTGTAGCCCGCGTCTTATCCCCCAGACGCTGCCCTTGTCCTCCCCCCTTGATATTACCCGGTATACCTTGCTCCACGATGAACATCGCATGGACTGGGCGATCTGGTTTAATGCGGCGGGGCTCCCGGATACCGATACGAATAAAGGCCCTGTTTTTGTCGACTCAAACGGAGTTCTGGAAGCAGCACTGGCAGGAAAAGGGATCGCGCTTATCCGCAGTGCGCTGGTCCGGGAGGAGCTCAAAAATGGAACCCTCATTAATCCCCTCAGAGTGGCCATCGAATCACCGATCGCGTATTACCTGGTGTACGATGAGTCCGCTATTTTGCAGCGAATAAGCCGACGATTCCGGGACTGGATCGCCGCCACTGCCGCCGCTGACAAGAATGAATACCCCGTCTAATCCGCTTGTCGGCAGCGCTCTCTGACAGGCACACTTTTCTACACGCGCTATGCCCCGGAGATAAACAAACTATGCACCTGGAGTGCCCGCAACGTTTCCCCACTCTCGACGACGCTATCGCCCTGATCCGCGATAAACGTCAGCTCCATCCGTAAGAGTGGTATGAAACGCCGAAGCCGTCGCTAACCCGCCTGGCCGAGTATGCCATTATACGTGAACGAGCCATCGCCGCAGCGGAACAGCACCATGAGCAATAGCCGCCAAAGTAAAAATTCTGGTTTCGCCAGCGCCACCGAGGTGGCGCGCCTGGTGGGCGTCTGATAAAGCCCCTCCGGCTTCGTCTGTTGGCGATCTGTGGACCAGAACTGAAATGCCCCCCGGTAGTATTTCTTTCAACTATCGGTCAACTTCCCGCGTCCTGACTCCTTCCTGAATATCGTCATCTTCCGCATAAAGTGGTGAAATCAATAAAATGTGATTTCAGGATACTCGCTCATAAAGCATCCCATAACCTCTGCTCATAGAGGACCTGACAGGCGGAATTTTTAGACTGACAAAATCATTTATTTCAGCCCAATTTATGTGATGGCATAATCAGACTGGCAAAAGTGAGGGTAAAAATGGATAAAACATCTAAAAATCAGATAGTAGATAGCGACATTGCACGTTTATTGCTTAAACACAGAAAGGCTCGCAGCTTGACGGTAACGGAGCTTGCCCAACGATCGGGCGTCAGTCAGGCCATGATTAGCAAAGTTGAACGAGGCGCCTCCAGCCCCAGCGCAACTATCCTGAGTCGTTTAGCCAACGCCATGAATATAACGCTATCAAAACTTTTTGCGGAGCTTGAGCAACATCAGAACTCACTGGTTCGTTTCGCCGATCAGCAGCAGCATTGGACAGACGAACAATCCGGCATTACCCGCTGGTCGCTGTCCCCAGCGGGGGCATGCCCGGAAATTATAAAAGTTGAAATTCCCGCGATGGGTCAACTGACGATACCCGCCTCTGCGAGTGAGCACCTTTCCGGGCAAACGCTTTGGATGCTGAGCGGCAGCCTTGATTTTCGGGTCAATCATCAGACCCATCATTTACAAGCCGGTGACTGTCTGGCCCTTACCTTTGCAAGCGAGTACCAAATGAGCAATCCTGATAGCGAGCAGAGCTGTTCTTACATCGTCGCTTTTAGTCAAAAAAATCAATGATATTGCCCTGGTAACCGGGTTACATCACATTAGACTTGCGTAGATGTAACAGGGGGTAAGGCCTTCCCTGATTATCCAGCTCGGAACGCCCTGTAAGCTGAAAGCCCATATGCTGATAAAACCCTACAGCTTGCTGATTTTGTTCATTTACATCGACGCTTAAATCAGGATGCAGAGCCAGCGCATGTGAGATCAGCCGTTTTCCGACGCCAAGTCCGCGAGCAGAAGCATCGACAAAAAGTGCCTCCAGATGGCCCTCATGCAAAAACATGAATCCTAGCGGTTGGTCTTCCTGATTTGTTGCTACCAATACAGGGGTTTCTGAAAAAAAACTGACAACTTCTTTTTCGATCTCTTGTCGGTCGTGGGCGGTCAGAAAATCGTGCGTAGCATCGACAGAATTTTTCCAAATTTGGATGATTTCCGACGCTTCGGATGGTCGTGACGTTCTGATTTTTAACATTTTTTCTACCTTAACGTGGTCATTGCTTTGTGCATTTACATACAAAATAAGTCTACTTAAATTTACTATAGTGAAATTAAATTCACAATAGTGCTTTTACTTCCCTACCTTATCATCCCCTATGAGAAGTGCTAATACGCTGGTTAGTCTGCGTCCTCTTACCCGCTGCTGGAAAATTACGTAGCGAATGCGATAAACCCTCCGCTTCTCTTCGGCAGAAAGAACGAAGGCATGTACTGGAGGTAAGTGGCGATAGCCGAGGATGAGATCGAGTTCAATTTCAGCACCTGATAAGGGATGATAACTAATCTGGTCCCTACGAAAACCACTCATACTTTGAGGCACGACAGAGACACCTCCCCCCCCACAGACACCAATGACAAGAATGCATGCATTCCATATGCGTCCAGCCGGGTTTAGCGCCAGGGCGGATAACCTGCAGATAAAAGCTCCGCCCCTCAGGCATTGGTCATAAAATAAAGGGTTCACCTGCAAGATGCCCTATTCAGGGACCTTACTGAAGACCGACGATAAGCGCGCGCTGGAAGTTTGAGTGTTTTGCAGACCGCTCCGTGCCAGCAGCGGACGTTGCAAAACTGATGGGGAATTAGTTAGCAATGGGCATGTTAGCGAGGAGTTTAACAAGACGTTTTCTCACTTCCTTATAACCGTTGCTTTCATAAAACTTGTGCGCTCTGACTCTGCTTTCACTGCTTGAAAGCTCAATCTGAGAACATCCCTTATCCAGGGCGATTCGCTCAGCGGCGATGAGAAGTTTCCGACCGATTCCCGCCCCTCGCGACGATTCACCTATGACCAGAGCTGAAATTAATGCCCATAAGCCGTCTTCATGAACAGGCGTGATAAAATTCACCACAATAACCCCGTAGAGTTCCTTTTCTGATTCAGCAACCAGGATACTAAGATTGGTATTCTTCTGATTAATATGTTGTTTTAAGCGTTCAGCATCTGTCTGATAGCCCAATTGTAAAAAAAGTTTGTTTAAAGACGGTATATCTTTTAATTCGGGTGCCCTAATTAAGGTCATTGCCATTACCTTCTGCAGAAGAGTTGAGTAAAAATATCCAAATTTCGCTAAAGTTGCCAGGGCAGATCGTCGCTCAACGCAGCCTCTCAGCGCCCCACCCACTCCCTGTCGGAAGCGGACACCTCTAAGTTCAGTCTACATTCATCAAAGAGGTAATAAGTGCGGCATCAGAAGAGAAAACAACCTGGGTTAGATGAATGAGAGAGCAAACAGGAGGGTTATGGAAAAGCAAAAAAAAATCGGCCGATTTTCTCGCAGCCAGTCATTGCATCGCTTTAAAGGAAAAAGGGGTTGCCAGCGAACCGGCAACCCCTTCATAAAGGCGCTTCAGGCCTGTCCAGACAATCTCCGCCCCTGAACGGCGGGAGTTTCCCCGCCGGGGTTGGCTACTTAGCGGATTCGTAAGCCATAAAAGCCGCCACCTCCCTGCTCGTGTCCCTGTACCGGATTTCGCAGAGCGATTTACGGGTCAGATAAGTGAATATCAGCAGTGTTAGGCACACTATTAATACACACCAGATCAGGGTACTTCGTGGCAGTTTCATAGCCTTCATCTCTGTCAACGCAAAGCAGAAGTGGCACCTTTACTGCGAAACAGAGATGTCCTGCTTTATTTCAGAGAATGCGTTTGACCGCCTCGCTATAAACTTCCGCGCGTTCTCTTTTCCCAACAGAAATCACAAAGACGACAACCTTCTCGTCTATGACCTGATATACAAGACGATAGCCTGAAGACCGGAGCTTAATCTTGTAACAGTCAGGCACACCACGAAGCTTGTTCGCTTCAATTCGGGGTGACTCAAGCACTTCAGCCAGCTTCTTTTTCAACTGTTCACGTACCGTCGAGCCCAGCTTTCGCCATTCCTTTAGTGCACGCTCGTCAAAATCCAGAAAATATGCCATCAGAGCTCATCCAGTGTCACACGCACTGGCTTAGGATTGCGAAGACGCTCTTTTACTATCTCCACGAGCTCAGCATCTTCATCACTCAGGAGTATCTGTTTGAACGGCAAACGTTCATTTTCAGCAATATATTCAAGCATGAGACGAAGCGCCTCAGAGGGAGTTACACCCATTTTTTCGAGCGCAGCGTAAGAACGCGCTTTAAGTTCATCATCAATACGCAGGTTGATGCTACCCATGTCCCACACCTCTTGTAAATACAAATGTCATTACGAGTATCGCACTACAACATGTTTACGGCAAGTCACGAAGGAAGTCAGCAAACAAGACGTCAGAAGGGTGAGCACGCTTTGTGCCAGAAGCTGGCGTAAAAACATTGGATTATGTTAATCAAGTGGAACTTGCCAGTTCGTTTTCTGAATTAAAATCCTATTTGCGCATGTGTTATTCACATTTGATGCCGAGTATTGTCCACCAGAGGGATAGTCATTAGCACAATCAACCCGACGGGTAATAGGTTTCATACAAAAATCTACAAGAAACCACAAAATATCAGAGCGTATGTATTGTCACGCATGGGCAAGTCAGTCAGGGAGTACTGGCGGTGCTTAAAGAAGGAACTATCGATAACTTTTCGCGGTACGCTCACCCCAATGCAAGTTACTCTGTACTCGATTTCTGGGATGGGAAATGCATAGCCGTCAGATGGGGTATTGCCACACACCTACTTCTACTCGAACACCAGAACGCTTAACTTCATGTGAATCTCCGCCCTGCAAACAAGTGATACCATAGAAGGTATGAACCTGCTTCAGGAATGCTCATGAAACCGACCCTTAATCAGTTGATTAACTTCTGCACTGTTGCTGAAACCGGAAACATCGGCAAAGCCGCCAGTAAACTCAATATTTCGCAGCCTCCCTTAAGCCGGCAAATAGCCCAGCTGGAAACCATCCTCGGTGCAAAGCTATTTAAGCGGGCCGCTAAAGGTGTCAGTTTAACCCTTGCCGGAGAGCAATTTTTGGTGGACTGCCGCGCGGTGCTGGTAATGCTTGAGCAGGCCTGTAATAACGTACGGGCAGTAGAATCAGGGCAGAAAGGTGTTCTGAATTTAGGTGCAACAATGTATGCCAGCTATAGCGTTGTGCCTCATGTTGCCATGCAGCACCGGGATACCTATTCTGATGTGGAATTGCATTTTCAGGAGATGGTCCCCTCTGATTTAAATGCCGCATTACAGGATGGTCGATTAGACGCGGCAATCAGCTTCTCCGAGACGGCCACTCCGGGGATTCATTCACTGGTGCTCTTGCGTGAGCCGCTAATCGCCGCGCTTCCTGCCAATCACCCCCAGGTTCAAAGCGAGCATTTCAGGCTTGAATCACTCTGTGATGACCCATTCATCACTGTTCCGCGCCAGAGCGCACCGATGCTCTATGATTCCATCCTTCATCAGTGCCTCAAGGCCGGATTTAGCCCGCAAATAGGGCTGGAAGCCTCCGTGCAGCAGTCTGTGATGAATTTTGTGGCCCATGGCGTTGGTGTGGCGCTTATTCCCGCAAGTATGGAGAATGCCCAATTGCGTGGTGTGGTTTACCGGAGGCTGGAAAATCCGAATATGGTGGAGAATATGCTGATGTGGTCGACAAAGAACAAAAACCCGGCTTTACCGGGTTTTGTGAACCTGTGCCGCAGTATCAGGGATAAACTGGATGCAGCACAGGCCGGACGGATTACCAATTAACTTTTACTGATGATGATTTCGATCACGTTAGGTTTGCCACTCGCCAGTGCGGCCTCAACTGCCGGGGCGATATCCCCGGCACGGAGAACTTTTCTGGTTTCCAGCCCCATCGATGCACCCAGTGCCTGATAATCAACTGCCGGATTAACCAAATCCATTGCGATAAAGCGTTCTGTTTGCGCCGAAGTATAATCTGCCTGTGAACGCATGAAGTTTTTCAATACGTTATATTCCGTGTTATTCATTACAATAAAGGTCACCGGCAGTTTTTCATGTGCGGCCGTCCAGAGAGCCTGGGGGGAGTACATCGCAGCGCCGTCTCCCACAAAGCACACCACAGGCGCTTTTCCCAAACCGAGAGAATAGCCCACAGCTGCTGGCATCCCCCACCCCAGACCACCGCCACGTAAAAAGGCATATTGATCCGCGCGGCGACTGTTGAGTGATTTGCGAAGCGAGCCGCTGGTTGCAATCGCCTCGTCAACAATTGCCACATCTGGTCCGATCGCCCTTGCTGCCTCAAACGCAGCCACGAGTGGCGTAATTACCGTAGCAGATTGTTGTTCCTTAACCTCCCCCAGCAGACTTTCTTTAATCAATTCAAACTCATGAACCGCGCTTTCAAAACGACGTTGATAATCACCGCGATGGTTTGCCGTGGCTTTTTCCAGTTCGGGCAGTAGCACCATTAACGATGATTTAATATCGCCAACCACTGAGAGTTCACTACTGTAGGTGCGTCCCAGGTCGCCCGCATCGGCTGATAACTGGAACACTTTACACTGGTCCGGTACCGCCTGACCTTCTGTATAAAGAATGGTGATAAGCGACTTACCGCCAAGTGCAAAAATAGCATCGTACTGGCTTAATGCTCTGTTAATTTCCGTCGCTTTAGTGGACAGGTTGCCCCGCCAGAGGGGGTGTGCTGTTGGGTAGGGGATCCGGTTTGGCCATGTTGAACCGTACACGTCAGCGGCAAGCATCTCAGCAAGAGCAACAACCTCGCTGGCCGCTTCACTTTGGTAAATTTCGTCACCGGCAATCAGTGCGACCTTACCCGGAGTAAATGCCGCCAGCTTACTTGCCAGCAAAGGTAACGAACCCGCGACTGCATTGCGGTCAATAGTGGAAGGCGCCCCGATCCCGATAGAACTCATCGCCTCCATCACATCCATCGGAAGCGACAGGAAAACGGAGCCTTTCGGTGCAGCGTCAGAATCGTGGAAAGCCCGGCGAACTAATACCGGTAGCTGGTCAACGTGGGTAACCTCCTGTGACCATTTAGCGAACGTTTTGCCCATACCGACCAGATCACCCAACAATAATGGATCGGTTGTCGTGTGGCGTAAATCCTGCTGCCCCGCTGTCACCACGAGTGGTGTCTGTGAACATTTTGCATTCAACAGGTTTCCCATGCCGTGGCCTAAACCACCGGCGGTATGCAGATTCAGAAATCCTGTTTTTTTTGCTGCCTGTGCATAACCGTCCGCCATGGCTACTGCACTCGCTTCCTGCAGAGCTAACACGTACTGAATTGACGGTTTTCTTAACAGCGCATCCATGAAGGGCAGTTCGGTTGTACCTGGATTACCAAACACATATTCCACCCCTTCACTTTCCAGAACCTCTAACAATACATCACCGCCACGGCGTGCATTGGCGTTCTGGACTTTAGTTATTGCGTTACTCATAGAATGATCACCTGTATCTGCGTATTAGTTCGCCCTGTCTGGCGGGTGATTCAATCTTAATAACAGGTATGACATTCTTTCCAATACTATAATGATGCTCAGTCATACCTTTTTAGGTATGGAGGTAGTCCGCTTTCCGTTGGGAAATGTAAAGTGTTCTGCGCCGAAGAGCTGGCTCCACGCCCCGTCAGCACAGTGCCAGAAACGGACATTGCAGTGAGCAACGTGTTGCTTTATCCATCCAGCCAGTGAATGTATTGTAATACGCAATAGAATCAGCGGCTCTGGACTAACTGACTCCATGACAGCTTTACTCCTTCATAAATATCACGGGCCAGGTCATGATTCCCTGGTATGCCATCGTTCCGTTGCTGAACAACTGAGCAACGAGCAAATTCGTCTCCTGTGCCACCGCCACAATGGCGTAGGCTCTGACGGTCTGCTGATCGACGGTGGCGTTGCCCGCCTTGGTTAATTTGCTCGAGGCGTTGAGTTATCCATTGAAGATTCAAGGATCGCGAGTAAGATCCTTGAATCATTTCCGCCGATCCTCAGACTTTAAATTACTTAGTGAACACAGGAATATAAATGATTGATGACATCCGTTACCTGATTGTTTTTGCAAAAATTGTAGAGGCTGGATCAATTTCAGGTGGTGCAGAAGCTTTAGGGCTTACTACCGCGACGGCAAGCACACATCTATCTAAGCTTGAGCGAAATCTGGGAAGTGCTTTGCTATACAGGAATACCCGAAAACTATCCCTGACTCACGATGGCGCAAGTTTGCTCGAGACCGCAAACTCTATGTTAGAACTCTATGAAAAGGGATTTATCGAGTTTAAGCAGCGTTCTATTTCAACAACCAATAAGCTGCATATTTCTCTCCCTGCAGTGTTTATAAATAGTGAATTCACTCGCCATCTTGCAGATTTCATAAAGGAGTACCCGGACGTTTGCCTGAATATTTCTTATAGCGACACGCGTAAAGATATCATTGCCGATAGTATTGATGTTGCATTTCGAATTGGCGAACTGCCGGACAGCTCACTCAAAGCGCGGCATCTTTTTGTATTGCCTCGCCGCGTTGTTGCGTCAAAGAAATTCCTAAGCAATTACCCACCTGTCAACCATCCTGATGACTTAGAAAAAATGCCCTGGATTGGCCTGAGTATGCGACAGGACAATCGAGAGTTCAGGCACAAAAATGGAGAGGTAGCTTTAATCAAGTACACGCCAACGGTTTACGTTGATAATGTCGAAGCTGCCTACACTCTTGCAAAACAACAGGTTGGGCTAGCGGCTCCCCCTTGCTATCTCAGCCAGGAGGATATTACGCGCGAAGAAATGCAGGAGGTTCTCCCCGACTGGTCATTAGAGCCACTAAAAGTTTATGCAATTTGGCCTTCCAATATATCGACCAGCAGTATCGCCTACACATTAATCAATAAAATTTACCACTCTTTTGAATCGCATAAATTATGATTAATTTGAAAAATACATTAATTCCTGGAAATCAAATACAACCAGTCGTTAACATCGCCGTTCATTGGGAAAAGAGCATGTAGCTGGCAGTAACAATCAGCAATCCGCCCATCAAGAAATTAAAAGTACGGATGCGCTGGGTGCTGTTAAGTAATATCGAAACTTTATTCCCAAGAACGGCCCACGCAGCCAATGAGAAATAACACACCAGGAAATAAATAATGATGAAGACCGTCAGCGGAGTATTGTTTGAGGGTTCAGAAAACAATACCACCCCGGATGCGCAGGCGATCCAGGCTTTGGGGTTGAGCCATTGAAGTAAAAGACCTTGTACGAAACCAGGGGTCTCTGCTTTTGTTAATGATAACTCAGGTCGGGATGACGCTATCTTATAACCCAGGTATATTATAAACGCCGAACCGGCAACGTTGAGGTATTTGAAGAAGAGTGGATACTTCTCAATGATCGCATAGAAGCCAAAACCGACGAATATAAGTAATAGAGTAAATCCTATTGTCGCACCAGAGACAAATGGGAGCGTTTTTCTAAATCCATGACTCGCCCCTGATGATATAATGACCATATTGACTGGGCCAGGCGAAATTGACATGGTAAGGGAGAACATAAACATTGCAAAAATTAAGATCATTTTCTCTCCGCATTCTTATAGATGCATAATCTAATACAGCTGTTTTTTATTGCCCGACGGCATTCCTGTTACCCCGTAGACTATAGAAAAAAGATGGCCAGATTAAGCGGGTTTTCTGTAAAGCTGTATTTGATTTTTTCACATAATCGTTTCAATAAATCATCCAGAAACTTAATTAACTCATTATTATTTGCGCGTTTCGTAGGTTCAGTCTGCAACAATGACGCTTCAACTATCATGCGATGAATACGGCATAACGCGGATAGCCGGCCTTCCGCCTCCTCCCCCTGCCCGCCTCATGGCAGACTGCTCGTTAGCTCCTGACGCTTCCGGGCGCTGGGTTCAGGGTTATGGCAGCGTCAGCCGATCTTTTATTTCATCAAACAGGGCAATTAAATGATCGGCGACCACTCTCACTCGCCGCGAGTTGGCTAAGTCGGAATGCATCACCAGCCATAGGGTTTGATCGACGCCGATCTGCGCATTCACGCACTGCAGGCCGTTTTTCTTCGCCATAAAGTGCGGCAACACGCCAAGGCCTATGCCGGCTGACACAGCCGCCAGCTGTGCCACCAGCGTGTTTGCTTCCATCCGGCACGGCCTGCCGCGAAGCGTCCGCGTCACCCAGCGTGCAGCGGGCAGATGCTGATGAGATTCCGGCCACCCGATATACTGCGCGTGACTGAGCGCCGAGTCAGCGGGCCCTTCAGCGCACGTTTTTAGATAGCCGGCTGCGCCGTATAAGCCAAATCCCACGCTCCCGAGACGCTTCAGCGTCAGATTTCCGCTATCGGGCTTGACCATCCTGATTGCTAAGTCGGCGTCCCGTCGATGCAGATTGACGGATTGCACGCCGCTGAGCACTTCCACCCGCAGGTCGGGATGCTTTTCCATCAACGCGTTGAATGAAGGCAATATAAAATGCGCGGCCAGATTATCCGACGTAGCCAGCCGGACATGGCCGGCAACGTGCCCCTGCTGCCTCGCCATCTCGCCAAATGCCAGTCCTGCATACTCAAGCGCCTCGGCGTGTTCCAGCAGAGCCTCGCCATCATCCGTTAACCGGTAGCCGCTCTGATGTCGACTGAAAAGAGGGACAGCCAGCGACTTCTCAAGCCGGTCCAGCCTTCTTGAGAGGGTGGCAATGCCCATATCCATGCTTTCTGCCGCGCCGCTTAGCGTACCCGCGCGGGCGACAGCCAGAAAAACACGCGTATCGTCCCAGTTAAAATCTGCTTTCATCTTTTTCCGTTTATGGAAAACGGCTCTCCGTTTTCAGGGCTGTTTTATCACTTATCTCAGGATGATACTGCACGCCACGCCACGAGATGGCAACGAGGAACGACGCAGAAATCCGATCGCATCGGCTAAACCAATTCTTTTCTCCAATTTTTCCAGGGATATACATTAAATGAACGACAGCGTTTTACAGGTAAACCCGGTGCCCACGCGCGCATGGCTGGCGGTAACCGCACTTGGGATCAGCGCATTTACGATTGTGACCAGCGAACTGGCGCCCGTTGGCATGCTCAGCGCGCTGGCGAAAGATTTACAGCAGACGGAAGCGGGAGCGGGCCTTGCCGTTACCGCCTACGGCTGGGTGGCCGCGCTTGCCGCTTTGCTGGCCGGTGCGATCCCTCCCCGGTTTTCACGCAAGGCGCTGCTGATTGCGCTAATGCTGATTCTGGCGCTCTCCTGCCTGGCGGCGACGCAGTCACACACCATGCCGACGTTTATGACGGCACGGATGACAGGAGCAGTCGCACACGGCGCTTTCTGGGCATTAATTGGCACCGTGGCCATACAGCTGGTTCCGGCCGATAGGCTGGGGCTGGCCACTTCAGTCATTTTTTCCGGCGTTTCAGCGGCCAGCGTACTGGGTGTTCCGCTATCGAGTTTTATTGCCAACATGGCCGGATGGCGGCTGGCATTTACCGCGATAGCCCTGCTCTCATTGGCTACCGCCGTGGCGTTACTCTGGACGCTTCCCGCGCTGGCGTCACCGCAGCCGCTGAGGCTGAGGACTTACGTCGGGATATTTAAAAATCCACTGCTGCTTTCACTCTTCGGCGCCACCGCCTGCATTATTTCCGCCCACTTTGCCGCCTTCACATATCTTGAGCCCTTGCTGACTCAGACCCACGGGATACCGACGGCAACCATTTCAGTTCTGCTGCTTATTTCAGGACTCGCCGGACTACTGGGGAATCTCATTGCCGGCAAACTTATCGATCGACATATCAAGATCCTGATTATGACCTCACTGCTGCTAAGCGCAGGCGCGCTGGGTATGCTGGGCATGAAGAGCGGATCATCGCTTCCGATCGGGTTCACCGGTACGCTGCTTGCAATCTGGGGAGCAGGAATAGCCATCGTATTTGTTGGCTTACAAACCTGGTTGCTACGTAGCGCGGGAAATACGGCGCAGCCCGCATCAGCCGTCTACGTCGCTATTTTCAATGCCGCAATCGGTACGGGCGCGCTTGTCGGAGGCCTGGTGTCGACGAGAGTTGGCCTTCAGACAATGGCGTTACTGGCAGCGGCCGTCATGGTCTGCAGTATGGCACTGATTTGGATGCTGAAAAGCCCGGCAAGGCTGAGGTAATGCTCAAGCGGCGCCCCCTTTTTTAGAAGGGCATAATCGACAAATAAAAAGATAAAGGGGCCTCCTGGCAGGCGTTATATTTGCCACAGGAGGTCCGCTGTGTGCCAAATGCGGATAATGAGTGCGGCCGGGCCGTTTTATTTTTTTCCGGGTTGACGATAAATGTCTGGTCGATTGATCTGCCAGACAAAATCTTGTCGGTTCAACGGGAGATACCCCAGTTTCTGGTATAGCCAGGGGGCGCTGTCGGTGACCAGCATTATCCGTCGCAGGTGTGACATCAACGGATGGGCTTGGCAGCATTCAATCAGCCAACGACCAAGGCCACTCTTCTGATAATCGTTCAGCACGTAGACGTCGCACAAATAACCAAAAGTGGCATAGTCTGTGACCAGACGGGCGAAGCCGATTTGTCTTGTGCCATCCAGAAGCGCAAAACAAAGGCTGTTCTGGACGGATATCCTGACCGTTTCAGCATCAATGCCGGGCGCCCAGGACGATTGCGAGAGGTAATCGTGAATGGCTTCCAGCTGGAAAAAAGCAGGATCGGTTGTGACAGTAAATTGGTCTTTGGTAAAACTCAGATGCTGATTATCCACTGAACGTATCCTTCTGTACTTACTTGTGATGAGGCAAGTCATACTGGTGAGGGCTGGTTTCTATATTGGGCCACACTCAGGATGCTTTTTCATGTACCGTCATGATGAAAACCAGTGGGCTTTCCCCCTGGTTTTCATAGAAATGAGGAAGGTCCGTTCTGGCCGTTGCCGAACACCCCGTCTTCACCAGATACAGATGGTCCTGTACGCCCAGAGTGAGCGTGCCCGTCTGAACATAAAACAGTTCAAGCGTCCCTTCAGGGTGACCGGGGGAAGCAAACTTTTCCCCCGGCTGCATTTCCCACATCCAGAGCTCGGTCATATCAGGGCCACCCGACCCTGCGAGCAACCTTGCTCTCCCGCCTTTTTCCCCTTCCCATAGTTCTGGGATTTCATCTTCAGCAATGAGATGCACGGTCGGTTTGGCGCTGACATCCACAAAATCAGCCACCGAAACGCCCATCGCGGCAGCCAGGCGGCATAACAGGGCAATGCTGGGATTCGCACGGCATCCCTCAATCTCAACCAGCGCTCCCTTGCTGACGCCCGCCCGACGGGAGAGTTCATCGAGGGATATTTTCTTTTGCTTACGATACAGCTTAATCCGCTGAGATACGGCTTCATTCACGGTGCTGACGATAGAGTTCGCATCGGTCATTATATTGACTTTTTTGGTCATTGGTCATTATCATGGGATAAATTGGTCATTACAGGATTATCACGTGCTAACAGTATCTCCGTCAATTGCCCCTGAAATTTATCGTATTGCTCCAGGTTTTCGCGCACTCAGTATCTCCGTAAAAGCTGCGCCAGTGCTTAACCCCGATATTGGAGAAACGGCGCTGCGGGAAGCATGTGAAGCAGTTCTGGCCGGTGAGCCTGAATGGGCGGAATCTCATCTCGCCGCATGGGCCGACGTTTTTCCAAAGTTTGGCGCAAAACCTAAACGCACCCCTTGCTCAGCTGATGCGTTACGTAAGCGCGTATTGCGTGACGGAACGATGCCAGCGCTCGATCCCATTGTTGATCTTTATAATGCCGTTAGTCTCCGCTACGCCGTTCCGGTTGGTGGAGAGAATATCTCGGCCTATCAGGGGTCGCCGCGTCTGGCGGTGGCAAAAGGAACAGAGCCTTTTGATACCGTCAAAGAGGGTGAGACCGCCGTTGAATATCCTTCACAAGGCGAGGTTATCTGGTGTGATGATATCGGCGTGACCTGCCGTCGCTGGAACTGGCGACAGGGGATCAGAACCCGTTTAGGCGTGGAAGCTCAGCAAATGTGGTTCATTCTGGAGAGTCTGCCGCAGATGCCGCTGGAGACGCTCCACGAAGCCGGGAAGATGCTGACCGACGGCCTTGAAAAAATGATGCCCGGTCTGTGGTTTGAAGTTGCTCTCATCGAAGAACAACATCAGTAAAATCATTGAGGAGCAACGCTTATGTTTACCGGCCTGCCCGCGTTTCCATGAACCCCAGTCACCACCGGCGGCGTGGCTGAAAAGGGCTGTAGCCATATTCTTTCCCCCCTTACTGAAGCGCGGGTTGATTCTATGGGCATCCCGGGGGCAACCGGAAGCTACACCTGTCTGACCCGGGATCAGCGCGTGCGCACAGCTACTCTGGCAAAACAGCATGCCGGGATCGTGGTCTGGTAGTAATCAAAAGGCCATTCTTCACGGCATAACCGTCCGAATGCACTCACGGGTTTTAACATGCTCACCGCCAGGGAAAATAAAATCCGCCTCATCAGACAGCCCTCAATCGATGAGAACTTATTCGCTTAGCCCTCCCCTTTTATTTTTCATTTAACCCTGGTTCTTTCTGCTGTTGCGCATAGACGACCAACCTCAGGTGTCGGTCTTCATCAACGGTCAACGAGGTAAATTCATACGCTATCGATTTACCGTCTACCCGCAAATGGCTAACGCCGCTGCATTGCGCATGAACCTGCTGTTGTCGCCACCAGATGTTGAATTCAGGCGAAACCTGTTCCAGCTCATCCACTAGCCCGGTAATGTCTTTACTCTGGCTGGCACGGGTGAAATCGCGGCGAAAGCTCGACAGCATCAGCGGAGCCTGTTCATCCCAGTCCACCATCCGTTGGCGAAGTGCCGCGTCGGTAAACAGCATCCAGAGCAGATTGCGCCGCTCCACTGGGTGGTTGCCGAAACGGAAAAGCGCATCCGCAGGGGCATTAAAACCCAGCACGTCCCAGCGCAGGTTAAGCACGAAAGCAGGATGCGGCAGGTCGTGCATCAGGCGGCGCACGAGTGACGGAAGCACGCACCAGGTTTTTCCTGGTTCAGCGGGAGGTCGCTCATGAGCGAGCATAAACAGGTGGCGACGTTCAGCCGCATCAAGTTTCAGCACTCTGGACAAATTATCCAGAAAGATGGCCGACACCCCAATATCGCGCCCCTGCTCCAGCCACGTGTACCAGGTTAAGCCCACGCCGGCGAGTGCAGCGACCTCTTCCCGTCGAAGCCCCGGCGTCCGGCGACGGTTCCCGCTGGGGAGCCCTACCTCGGCAGGCGACAGGCGTTCCCGATGCGCCTTAAGGAAAGCCGCCAGGTCGGGGCGTGTTCGATTCAGTGTGCGCATGGGTTATCTCGTTGCTTTTAGTAATAGCATAATGTGTTAAATTGTAATGGTTTAATGATAAAGAGAGAATCGTCGCATATTCTTCTAAACATGGATATGCAATATGAATTCAAACCTTTGTTTAACGCACTCTCCTCAACGCATCGCCAGTAGAACGCCGCCCTGGGCCGGGCTGTCAGTCTTGCTGCTGGCGGGTTTCGTCACCATTTTTGATCTGTTTGTGGTAAATATTGCCATCCCCACTATTCAGAGCGGGCTGGGCGCAAGTTTTGCGCAGATTGGTTTTATTGTCGCAGGTTACGAGCTCGCCTTTGGCGTTTTATTAATTACCGGCGGGCGTCTGGGGGACCGGTTTGGCCGCCGTCGAATGTTCATCATCGGTATGGCCGGCTTTACGCTCGCTTCGGCGTTTTGTGGGCTGGCAGCCAGCCCGGGTTATCTTATCTGCGCCCGGGTTTTGCAGGGACTGGCAGCCGCACTGTTGTTCCCTCAGGTCTATGCATCCATCCGCGTTAATTTTGATGACAACGACAGGCGCAAAGCCTTTGGCCTGCTGGGGATGATCCTGGGGCTGGCCGCCATTGCCGGGCAAGTTCTCGGCGGATGGATGGTTCATGCGGACCTTTTCGGCCTTGGCTGGCGTAGCATTTTCCTTATCAACGTGCCGGTGGGAGTGCTCGCCATTATTACGGCGCGATGGATCCCAGAGTCCTGCGCCCCGCACCGGCCCCGACTGGACTGGGCGGGAATGGCGCTGGTCAGTATGGGACTTGCGCTGCTGTTGATTCCGTTGATAGAAGGCCCCGAACAGGGCTGGCCTCTGTGGAGTCTTTGCTCACCGCTGGTGGCGCTTGCCCTGCTCGGTCTTTTTTACCGGCAGCAGGAAAGTCGCCGGATCGCGGGTCTTTGGCCGCTGGTCGATATGCGCCTGATGGCCCAGCCTCGCTTCGCGTCAGGGGCGCTGCTGGTGCTGCTGGTCTACTCAACATCCAGCTCATTTTTTCTCTGTTTTGCCTTGCTGATGCAAACCGGCCTCGGTCTGAATCCGTTCCTGGCGGGAGCTATTTTTGCCCCCTGTAGCGCAGGGTTTGTGCTGGCATCGCTTGCCGCGCCGAAACTGGTGGCCAGGTGGGGAACCTCTGCCCTTGTGGTCAGTGCGCTGATTTATGCCGTCTTCATCGCCGTGTTCATTGCAGAGGTTAAGATGGCGGGCGCTGAACTGGAACCCATCCGTTTGATCCCAGCGCTCATCATGGTCGGTGCCGGTCAGGGGTTAATCATGACGCCATTGCTAAACCTGGTGCTGGGTTTCGTGGATGAATCAACGTCAGGTATGGCATCCGGCATTGTCTCAACCGTCCAGCAGGTTGGTGCAGCGCTGGGTGTTGCCGTCGTCGGCATTCTGTTTAAGGCGGCACTTTCAGGGACGCACGCAGCGCCCGACGCCGGGCTCTATGCCTCTGCCTTTGTGGCTGGCATGCTCTACAACCTTGGCGCAGCCGTGCTGATATGGCTGTTGCTGCTGAGGCTGTCAAAAACGCAGCGGACGCCCCGTTAATATTCTTCGGTCATGCGTTTTAAATAATGAAGAGCGCGGGTAGCGATGTTGAAAACCTTTGCCAGCGCTCAACAATATGCGCGGTAGCTGCCCAAAGCAGCCGTCAGCCTGACGATTGTTCGAGGCTCGCTGGACGAAAAAAAACCCGCAGAGATATAGCGGGCTGATTCAATAGTGCAAAATCCATTTAATGCAAACAACATCACAATAACCGGGCGTTATTATATGACTTCCGTCACAAAAACACGCCTCCCTGTTTGGGGGGGAGAGGTTACTGAACGGCAAAAGCCTTATCTTTCGCCAGCAAGAACGGCCGCAGATACGCCACCGTATTCGCCAGCGGGATCACCTCATCCGCAATATTAATATGAAGCACATTACGGATGTACTCGCGGCGAGCGGAGATACGTGCCCACAGTTCAGGATAAGACGCCTGGATTTTTTTCTGCAGCGCGGCATCGGCTAACGCGACGCTCTCTTCTGCGCTGACTCCGGTATAGCCCGCTACAGAGGGAATAATATCGATCTGCATAATCATCCCACTCTTCAGCGTTTCCTCTGAATGACGGTAGACGGGAGAGGACATCCACTCCTCATCCGCGCTGAGGTGGCCCGGATTGAGGTGCCAGCCGTATTGTGCTTTCGGCAGAACTGACTCAACCAGATCGTACAATTCGCCGCCAGGCATCCCTGTTTTGATGTTTTCCAGCCAGCTGACGACTGCCGCAAAATACGGTTTTGCCACCCGATCCAGATAATCTTTCTGATTTTCAGGGAGCTCGCTCTCGTCTGCTATCACGAAGCCGGTGCGGCTGGATAGCCCGCCCTTAAAGCCGGTGGTCAGTGAAAGAGGATTGCCGCGTTCCACTTTTTTATATGTCGGGTAGAAGTTCGCTTTTTCAAAACGTTGACCGGCTGCTGCAATTGTCACAACGGTTTGATACTGCCCTTCTGCGGCCAGCAGCGCACCGAGTTCGGTTTCACGAATACCCGGTGCTACCGCGTTCATGGCATCCAGAATAGAGTTGGAAGCCAGATTTGCGCCGTACTCATAGTGGGCAATTTCGTTTTCATTATTTGTGCTTCGGGCGCCTTTATCACCGCGAATAAACAGATGGGCGGCATTTTCGAGGACCACGTTTGGAGCGATGCTGTTTTTAACAGCCTCAACGATAAAATAAGGCAGGTCGAAATAGGCTTTATTATCGGCCAGGGTAGAGGTGAACATTTTCCAGCCGACCAGGCCAACTTTAGAGCGGGTGTGCAAGCCCGACTCAATGAACAGCGCTTCAAGCGACTTTTCGTTATCCATTGGCTGGTTAGGCAGAGAGAAATACGGGCAATGCTTCAGGGTAACCGGGATACGGCAATAGTTTGCCATTTTCAGGTTCTCATTTCCCAGAATAACCGTTGCGCTACCTGATTTGTCGAGGATCAGCAGGCCTTCCTCAAACCGAGGAACAAACCCGGTCAGGTACTCAAAGTTACCCCCGTGCTCTTTATCCGCATAGATAACGAGCGCATCGAAACCCTCCTCATTCATTCTCGCCAGTACTTTATTTTTTCGTTCGAGCACAGTTGCATCGCTTAAAAATACAGGGGAGACATCGGTGAATTTGCGCGGGGGTTCGACAGTTTGCAGCTGGATATCTTTAGAGTACATAATTTACCTCGCAATCAAGTAGCGGTCAGAATCAGTTCGACGTCGCTTTCCTGCAACGCCTGAATAAAACTGTCATCAGGACGTATATCCGTAATAAGACAATCGATCAGAGACAGGTCACACACCTTGAAAAAGCCTGTGGTATTAATTTTGCTGTTATCTGCCAGGGCGATGACCCGAGTTCCCTGCATGACCATCTGCCTTTTCACCAGGCCTTCTTCTTCGGTATGAATGAAAACGCCTTTGTCAGAAATGGCGAAAATTCCCAGCAAAACATAGTCAACGTGATATTCAGCTAATTTCTGAATGGTTTCACTGCCGAACAAAAAGAGCTGCTCTTTGTGCAGTTTCCCTGGCAAAATCTTCACATCGGCTGTTGCATTTTTAGCCAGCCGGTTGGCATTGGTTAAAGAGTTAGTTATTGCCAGTATGTGCTTATCAGCAAGTTTAGGGATAACGGCTTCGACCGTGGTCGACGCATCAAAAATGACGCTGGCGTTATCCTGGATTAACTCAGCTGCTTTTTTAGCAATCTGTTCTTTAACCGGGTTAAGGGTTCCCGAGCGCTGGCTGTAATCAAAAATCAGGGCATCACGGCTGTTGATCACCGCCCCGCCATGAGTCCGCTTGATGACATTGTCCTGTTCGAGCCTAATCAGGTCACGCCTGATGGTGTCTTTAGACACCCCCATTCGCGAGACAAGTGTTTCTATCGAGACACTTTTGTTCTCCTGAATGATTTTTTTAATTCTGTTTAAACGATCTTCAATGAACATAGTGAACTCCTCGATGCAAACAGCCTGGCACGAAATGCATTACTTTGCAATGTCTATATCAAAACAGCATCACAAAATGCAAAACAATGCTTTGTGATGCAAAAAGTCGCGATTCCCCCCAGTCATGACCTGATGCTACGCGCCGTAGCGACAGCCGGCGCGGGTATTATGTTGCCGTTATCCAATATGTGACTATCATCTTTCCCTTAAGCTTTTATCGTCTCTAAAAGGATTGTCCGCCGCTATGCCCGTTAATTTCGATCTCAACGATCTTTACGCCTTCCGGACGCTGGTTGAATACGGTAACTTTCGGCGTGCCGCGGAGTCCATCTGCCTGTCACAATCGGCATTGAGCCGCAGAATAGAGAAGCTGGAATCCGCGCTGGGCATTAAATTATTCGACAGAACGACCCGCCGCGTCACCCTGACGCTTTATGGGCAAACCTTTGCCGAGCGTTCGGATCAGCTGCTGGCAAACGTTGAGCTGGTATTAGCGGATATCGACAAGGTCAGCCAGGACCGCGTGGGGCTGGTCACCGTCGCTACGGTGCCCTCGGCGGCCTACTATTTCATGCCTGACATTATTCGCCGCTTCCAGACCCGCTATCCACGGGTACGCGTCAAGCTTATCGATAGCAGCGCAGGAAACGTCATTGAAGCGGTTGCCAGCGGCCAGGCCGACTTCGGCATCTCTTTTGAGATGAGCATGCAGCCCAATATCGAATTTTTACCGCTGGTGAGGGACCCCTACGTGGCCGCCTGCCGACGAGACCACCCTCTCGCCGGTAAAAAAAGCCTGACCTGGCACGAGTTTTATCAGCAGGATTATGTCGGGCTCGATAAGACTTCCGGCAACCGCAATCTGCTCGACAAGATGCTGGAACACATCATTCCACAGCGTCCCAGCATTTGTGAAACCCGCCACGTGACGACCATGCTGGGTATGGTTGAAGCGGGAATCGGCATTGCCGCCGTTCCCGCGATGTCGTTGCCGACGATAGCGCATTCGGTGCTTACCCACCTGCCGCTGACGGAGCCGCAGGTGATGCGCACGGTGGGACTGATCAGGCGCCGCGGACGCATGCAGTCCTACGTCGCCGCCGAGCTGGAAAAACTGCTTACTGAACTCTATCGCGCGGTTTAAGCGGTTGCTCTGCCTTCACGCTTCTCATACCGGTGGTTCGAATGACGCTTTGCGCCTCGGCGGAAGAGAGGAAATCCAGCAGCGCTTTACCCTCCCGGCGATGATCGGCATTGGCGGTTACCGCGCCGGCAAAGCGCGTAATGTACTGCAGGTTTTCCGGCAGCTCGCCAATAAAGGTCACGCCCGGGACGGGAAGCAGCTCACTGACCTGCTGGAACCCGAGCGTATAGGTTCCTTTTGCCACCTCGGATGCCACAGGAATGCGCTCAATCATGTGCGCCTTCTCTTTTACCTGCTCTTCGATACCCAGTTTTTTGAAAAGCTGGCTGCTGACATAGCGGCCGCTGGCGCTATCAGAATACGCAATGGATTTAGCATGCAGGAGCGTATCGCGCAGCTCCGCCGTCGTTTTAAACCTGGGTTGAGGAGCGCCTTGCTTGACCACCATGCCAATCGACGAGTCGGCGAGCTCCACGCGCGAACCACGCTGTAGCCAGTTCTCTTTTTGCAGATTTTCCAGCGCCTCGCCCACCATGATCACCACATCGGCGCGTTCGCCGCGCGCCAGCCGCGCGGGAATGGCCTGAGGTGTTTTACCCATTGAGGGGCCGGACACCAAAATGATGCTATCGCCGCTGGCTGCTTCAAATTGTGGGGCCAGTTTCTCCAGCGCGGCTTTGAAGCCGCCTGAGATCATGACGGTGACGTCTTTTGCCAGCACCTGGGGGCTGACAACAGCAAGCACCAGCGCGACAGGGAGTAAAGGATTCATTTTTTTCATTATCTGCCCTCTGGTTAACCTGCTGCTTGCAGCGATAGCGCGCTGCGGCGATAGAGATAAAGCGTCGCCAGCAAGGCGCATACGGCCGCAAAGCTCATCCAATAGCCGGGAGAGGCCTTATCGCCGGTGAACTCAATCAACGCGGTAGAAATAACCGGCGTAAATCCGCCAAAAACAGCGGTTGCCAGGCTGTAAGCCAGCGAGAAACCGGCAACCCGCACCTCCACAGGCATAATCTCGGTCAACGCCGGGATCATCGCGCCATTGTAAAGGCCGTAGAGGAAGGAGAGCCACAGCAGCACCGCCAGCATCATGGAAAAGCTGGGGGCATTCGCCAGCAGGCTAAGCGCAGGATACGTGGAGACCAGGGCCAGCAAGGCCATGCTAATCAGGACCGGCTTGCGGCCAAAACGGTCGGACAGCGCGCCGCCTACCGGCAGCCACAGGAAGTTAGAAATCGCAACCAGCAACGTCACCAGCAGGCTGTCAGAAGCGCTGAGCATCAGTACCTTCTTACCGAAGGTCGGCGCATATACGGTAATCAAATAGAATGCGGTGGTGGTCATGGCAACCATCAGCATGCCGGCGATAACCACCTGCCAGTTAGCCAACAGGGTTTTAAACACCTCGCGCATTGCCAGATGGTGACGGCGGCTGGTGAACTCCTCGGTCTCTTCCAGCCTGCGGCGCAGGAAAAAGATGAAAGGCACAATCAGGCAGCCGAACAGGAAAGGCAAACGCCATCCCCATTCACGTATGGCGCTTTCTTCCATGACGGCATTAAGCGCAAAGCCCATGGCTGCTGCCACCATAATGGCCACCTGCTGGCTGCCGGATTGCCAGCTGGTGAAGAAGCCTTTGCGCCCAGGGGTGGCTATTTCAGCCAGATAAACCGACACGCCGCCCAGCTCTGCGCCCGCTGAAAAACCCTGTAATAAACGACCCGCCAGCACCAGCAGCGGCGCCCAGAGTCCAGTCGTTTGATAGGAGGGGATGAGGACAATCAGGAAGGTGCCCGCGGCCATGATGGACAGCGTCACGATCAGCCCTTTACGTCGGCCAACTTTATCAATATAGGCGCCCAGTACGATGGCGCCGACAGGACGCATCAAAAAGCCCGCGCCAAAGACCGCGAAAGTCATCATCAGCGAGGCAAATTCGCTGCTGGCAGGAAAGAAGGTATGCGCGATGTAGGTGGCATAAAATCCGAACAGGAAAAAATCAAATTGCTCCAGAAAATTGCCAGAGGTTACGCGCAATATCGCGCTGGCTCTGCCCCAGGCCGTCATGCTTGCGTGAGAGGAATGCATCTTAATCTCCAGTTTGTTATTGACGCTTTCACCGCGCCTGTTGCAGCAGACTGGCTCAGTAAAATAAAGTAAATAAGCGCAATAAACTCATGGACTGATGCGTTTGTCGCATGAATCAGGTTTAACATTTAGTTACGACAAGCTGTAACGGGCCATTAACAAAATTAACCTGTAGCGCCGTGCTCCCTGCAGGCTAAAAACTTTATGCATTTTTTGTGACCGGGTTCATGTAAGGTGTAAGCGCATAAAATAGCGGAATTTGACGCAGCAAGGCGCGTTTGGGTCCTCTCAGGGCGCGCAGGAGAAAAGCATTTCCCCTGCTTCTGCATGACCTGCATCGCCGGTCGCGGCCGCGAATATTATTTGAAACAGTCTGAGATCTTGCGAATAAACAGGAGAGCACGTGCGGGCAGCAATGAAGGAAAAAATCATCACCACCTGTGATGCAAAAATCGTGGCTAAGGGCAGTAACGTGGGGCTTTCATTCTATGCCTTTTTTGCCAATAAAAATGATGACCCTGAGCTGCTGATGGAGGTTGCGCACTGGTGGATCATGGAGATGAAGCTGGATCATTTTGAAAAGGCAGAAAAGATAAAAGCCCTCGTTTTAGATATGTGATGAACAGACCGGCCTGCTGCGCACGTGTATTAGCTCACGGCTGAGGCCGGTCAGCCTCGGCTCTGACGGTTCCATTCTTCTCTGGTTATTTCCCATAATTCGGAGTCCAGCTCTCCCTCTATATACTGTTTCTTACCGGTTTGAATCAGGCGCATTCCGTCATTCAGCGATATTTTTTTGGAGGCGTCATTTCCGCTGGCCTTCGGCGCTCGCAGGACTTCCCGGTTTAGAGAGTTAAACCAGAAATCCGTCACGATACGGCAGGCTTCGGTCATATAGCCTTTGCGCCGCCACTCAGGCACCAGCCAGAACCCGCGATTGTTGTCCTGCTCATCCGAGAGGCATATATGCCCAATCATCACCGACGGATCTTCCCTGCGCCTGATTGTCCAGTACCAGGCCGTTCCTCGCTCCGAGGCAGGCAGCGCAATCTGGTTGACATAACGGCTGGCGCCGTCCTGCGGAAAAGGCCACGGAAAGCCGGCGGCAAGATAACGAACAATCTCCCATTGCGGAAATATTTGCTGAATCTGCAGGGCATCTTCGGCCTGAAGCGGTGGAAGATAAAGACGTGAAGTTTCCAGCATTGGCGTTTTCATATGTCATCCATAAACGATTAAATAGAGGCTCAACGATCAATAGCATCATGCCCGTTACTGAGAGATTTTCACTCTCTTTTTGCTCTCTTTTTGCTTTTTAACCGACTCTCTCCCCCGTCATTCACCGTGCACTTTTATTCCGACGGCGTCAGATATTCCTCAGAGGCCGTTTTTACGCGGGAAGCGGATATTTCAACATTGCTACCCGTTGGGTTAAGTTATAGCACTGCGTCTTAGTGATGACTGACCACGGGAGCGGGAAAGGTGAAAATTGACTGGCATAGCACATTGCTCACACGTACGACCGTTGTTGATAAAGAGTATAAGAATACGCAAAACGTCCGCCGCTTTATGCTCAAGGAGTGTGGGGAGGACTTTCGGTTTGACCGTGAATTCATGGCATGGATCCGTAACGATGTCGCCAAAAGTTTGGGTGACGTTGTCGATGAGTGGAAGCGCAGGCAGCAACGCCAGAAAGAGAGTGCCCGCGTCCGCTGACAGATTTGTGGCTCTCCGACGCCGCGTCCGGCCGCAAGCGATAGCGCTTACCTTTTCCTCCGCGGCCCGGGGGGATAATCAGAATGGGTGAAAATCGCGATAAGCCTGAACGCGAGCCGCGTCAAATAAATCAGCCCGCGCGACCCGGCTTTACTCTGGCGCCTGCTTTTGCAGCCTGTCGACCCGCACGACGGGCGGCGTCATTTTGGTATCCAGGCTACCGTTGATGCTAACCAGATGGTCAGGCTTCACTTCTTGATCGGTAAAAACAGCGGCCGGAATTATCGCAGTAATTTCTCCCGTTTTATCCCGCAGAATATAGCGGTCATCGCCCTGACGTTCGATAAGATTACCGCGCAGCGAGATAGTGGCGCCATCATGCATAGTTTTCGCATGCTCCACGGTCATTATCCTGGCGTCCTCCATGCCGCGATACCCGTCATCCAGCTTATGCGGCGGCGGCGGCGCCGCGTTACCGTTAAACCCGCCCTTCTCATCCGCATGTGCGTTCAGCGTTGCTAATAAAGAGATAATTAAAATCGGTATTATTTTCATCACGCCCCCGATAAATTTATGATGGCCTGCTCGCCCACCGCCCTGATGACTGGAGACTGCGATACGCGTGCGGTACTCTCCCCACCGGCTGCGGCTGATAAAGCCGCCGTATTATACTGAGACGACGAAATAGCCCCTTCGAGGATTATCTCTTAGCGTCAACCCCGGGCGTTTGCGAGCGCAGAATATACTGTTCTGTAATATCAGGGATATGGTGCAGCAGCCAATCCGCCATTCCTCGCTCCTCGGCAAGAATCCTCTGCAGCTCGGGAATAGAGTGGGCATCATCGGCCTTTTCCGCTGCCGTTATCAAAGAGGTATAGCAGGCTATTTCGAACTGCTCGAAAACGTAGCTACTAATAACGCCTTTAACAATTTCGTCTTCCGGAAACATGCCGCCAATAGATTGTCCTAAGGCCGCAATTTTGCTCATTGAATCCTTTAATACCGAGCGGGAGATTTGATTACGCGAAATAATCCCATCAAGCAGCGTAATTTGTTGGCGAGTTTCATAAAGATGCTGTTCAATACGCGTACCTAATTCCGGATAATTATTGACGCGTTTCGCCATTGATTTAAGCATCGACTCAGCCTGTTTTTCCATAGCGTGAGCATCCCGCAGCCAGTCGTGATAATTCTCAACGTCGGTCATAAAAACCTCTTAATGCTGTAGGGGTTATTGCTGGAATAAAATTAAACGGCCTGCTGGGCATCCTGATTAATATGGCTAAGGGCCAGATCGGTTAATTTCATATCGGTCGTTTTTTCCTCCTCCAGGGTTGCGGCAAGCAATTTTCCGGCGGCGTTATATCCCAGCTGTTTTGCCAGCGTACACAGCGTGCCGTAGGCAGCAATTTCATAATGCTCCACTTTTTGTGCCGCGGCGATCAGCGCGACGTCACGCACTTCATTTTTGTCGGTACTCTCAATAACCTCTTTGGCCTCTTCTATCAGCCCCTCCATCGCCATACATTTAATCCTTTTAACTTTGATATTACTATTTTCTTCCAGCAGCTTATCAATGCGCTCGACGTGGCCGTGGGTTTCATCGAGGTGCTGGCTGAAGGCGGTTTTTAGCTCGTCGCAGCTCGCTTCCCGTGCCAGCTTACCGAGCGCGCGAGTTAATTGTTTTTCGGCGCTGTAGGTATCCGATAACAAATGAATAAATACGTCTTCAATGCTTTGAATTTTCATGGGGTAACCTTGTAAATAAACGATGCGGGTCGGCTGACCCGCACGGACTATTGATATTCTGAACGCGGTACAATAGGGTCCTTTACGGCTTAGCTGCCGTCAGATTTACGGCCGCCGCCGTGGCTATTTTGCCCGCCTTTCTTACCGGCTTCGGAAGCACGCTCTGGGTCATTTTTAAAATTCCCCCCGCTTTGCTGGCCGCCTTTGCGACCGGCTTCAGATGCTTTATCCCGATCTTCTGCAAAATTACCTGAACCGCCTCTGTGCTCTGTCATAATTTTATCTCCAGATGATTACTTAATAATGATTCAGACCTGCAAATCATCGCCTTCGAGATTTAAGGCTAGGACACTGAGCGCGAGAGTCAAATTATTAATAATTTAACACCAGACATAATAAAATATTTAAAGAAAAATAACGCAGCGGCAGAAAAAATATTTTTAAGCCAAGTAGCTATTAAGACTATAAAATAAACGAGACGGCCAGTGCCAGGCGCAAAAATATTTATGCTGAGGATTGCCCTTTGTAAAGAAATGCCGGGAATGTAAATATAACGAAAAAAGACCCTGCGCGTAGAACCAGCGCAAAAAAAATTCCGCCCTCCCCGCTACGCTTTGCCGTGTGTATGACCGCCGCCCGCTTCAGCGATACCCGATAACCGATACCCGCCATCTCAATCGACGCCCGTGCAGCGTTCGTCGCGAAGGCCTGCGTCACGCATAAAATATTGCCTCGCGATACACAATCTCATAGGCGATCCCCTGCCGTTAGCGATAAAATCGATCAACGCTTATACACCGGAATGACCCCATGAAATATACTGAATCTCCCCGGCTAATCATCCGATCTTTTCAGGATAATGACGCCGAGGATATGTTCGAATATTTGTCAAACCCGCGCGTAGCCTGTTTTATGGATCAAAAACTTCACTCCCTTGAGGAGGCAGTTCGCGAAATTACGCGCCGGCAAAAAGAGGAACACGACTATGCCATCAGCCTGAAGGAAACCGGTGCGCTGATTGGCGAGCTTTTTGCGGATAACAGCCGGGAACCGGCCCCTGATACATACGGCGTGGGTTGGCTGCTGAATAAAAAATATGAAGGTATGGGGTTCGCCCGCGAAGCGGCACAGGCGTTTTTCGACTACCTGTTTAATCATAAAAACGCCCGAAGAATATATGCCTATGTCGCTGATTATAATGAACCTTCACAAAATATTTGCCGTCACCTCGGTATGCGCCTCGAAGGATGTTTTAAGGAGCACGTCTCTTTTATCACGGACAATGAAGCCGTGGTCTACGAAAATACGCTGGTGTTTGCCGTCCTCGCCAAAGAGTGGCGCGATAAATAGTTTGAGCTGATTCTAAAAACTCCCTGCCACCAGGATCGAAGGTACATGATGTTACGCAGCAATACCCTGCTACGCCGGCTGCTGTTTATATGGTTAAGCTTTGCGGCGGTCTCTATTACTTTAGGATGGCTTATCTTCGAACTCAGCCGTCAGGGGGCAGATGAGCAGATTCGACGCGAGCGCCAGATCACCGCCGCCAGCTGTGAAACGCTGCGGATCGCGGCAACCCGCGCGGGTCTTAGCGCCGACGCCGGGAAGATAAACCTGAGCCCACAGTGGGTTTCCGGCGCGCAGGCGGTTATCGATCTCACGCTGAGAGACCGGCCCGGCGTCGAAGGCGGGCTGTGGAGCATGGGCTCGGGAGTCGTCGCCTACGCTTTCCCGACCTATGACGGCAGCGGCATCAAACGCGATCCGCCCAGCGCTGAACTGGAGCGAATTGAGTCCACCAGCCGTCGCGCCCTGGATGGGAAACGCTCCGTTACCGACGTACGTCCCGGCCTGCGTGAGGCGGTCATTTTTTCCGCATGCCCGCTGGAGCAAAATTCGGCCCTGGTTGCCTGGACGCTATCCCGCGTGCCGACCATAACGGGTGATGCCCTCGACCGGCTGGTGCTGGCGATGGCGCTTTTACTCGGTTTTGTCCTTTTATCCGGCAGCTGGCTGGGCTGGACGCTCACCCGCTGGTCCCGCGGCGTTCATTATCTGGCGGGAGTGCTGGAGCAATCCAGAACTCAGTTTGACTCCTCCGCGCCGGAGCTCGCCGAGCTGTCGGGATTAGCCGACCTCGATAGGGTTACGGTCGCGCTGAATGATTACTCGCAGCGGCTGGCTTACGCCCAGCGCGAATCCGCACGCTTGTCTGCCGAGCTGGCGCAGGCGGAAAAGCTCGCGGCGCTCGGCGAGCTTTCTGCCGGGCTGGCGCATGAGATTCGCAACCCGCTGGCGACCATTCAGATGAAGGCCGAAAACGCGCTGCATGCCCCGCAGGCGAGCCGCGTAGCGCGAGCCGAAAGCGCCCTGCTGGTGGTAATAGAACAAACGGAAAGGATCAACCGGCTCGTTTCCAGCCTGCTGGCATTGACGCAACCGTTTCGCGTTGAGCGGCAGAAAGTTAACATTGAAGAGTGGTTGCTGGAGAGAATAAACGCCCACGCGGATGCCGCCCAGCGGCGTCAGATTGAGCTAACGCTGACGATTGACCCTGAATTACCCGCCCACATGAATGACCGCAAACTCTTTGACCCGTCGCAAATGGCCCGGGCGTTCGATAATCTGATATTAAACGCGCTGGCGCATGTCGCGAACGGCGGTCGGATTGAGACAGGCGCAAGGCGCCGCGCCAATGGCAACCTGCTATTGTGGGTCGCCGATGATGGCCCGGGCGTGTCTGATGAGCTGCGCGCCCGGCTGTTTAACCCTTTTATCACCGGCCGCCCGGACGGTTACGGGCTCGGTTTGGCGTTGGTACGTGAAATAGTCCATGCCCACGGCGGCAATATTTCGCTGGCAGATAGCGCGCGAGGCGCGCGTTTTGAGATGGAGCTGACATGGCCAGAGTGCTGATTGTTGATGATGATAGCGCGTTTCGCGCCAGCCTGGTCGAGGCATTAAGCGACTTAAATCATCAGGCGATCGAAGCCGACTGTACGTTGGCAGGGATGCAGCAGCTTCGCACAGGCGATATCGACATCGCCATTGTGGATCTGCGCATGCCTGGCGATGATGGGCTGGTTTTTTTGCGCCAGGCCCGGGCGCTCGCCCCCGACATCCCCTGCATCATGCTCACCGCCTACGCCAGCAGCGGCAATACCATTGAAGCCATGCGGATGGGCGCTTTTGATCACCTGACAAAACCCATCGGGCGCGCGGCGCTTGAAGAGGTGCTGACGCGCGCGCTGGATCGCATTGCAGAAAATCAGCATGGTTCAGGCAGCACCGCCGACGATATGCCCCTGGCTGACGACGATCTGGTTGGCAGCAGCGAAGCAATGCGCCAGATTTTTAAACGTATAGGCCAGGTGGCTAATAGCGATGCCACGGTGCTGATTAGCGGCGAGACGGGAACCGGGAAAGAGCTGGTGGCTCGCGAGATACACCGTAGCGGGCCGTGCGCTAGCGGCCCTTTTATCGCGGTCAACTGCGCGGCAATCCCGGCAGAGCTGATTGAGAGTGAGCTGTTCGGTCATGTGAAAGGGGCATTTTCCGGCGCCGTGGCGGACCGTCCTGGTCAGTTCCGCGCCGCTCAGGGAGGAACCCTCTTTTTAGACGAAATTGGCGATATGCCGCTCCCGGTGCAGGCGAAAATTTTACGCGCTTTGCAGGAGCGGCAGGTTACGCCGGTCGGCGGAACGCATGCTCATCCGGTAAAAGTACGCATCATCGCAGCCACGCATCACGACCTGCCGCTGGCGGTACAGGAGGGGCGCTTCCGCGAAGACCTGTGGTATCGATTACAGGTCATCACTATCGTCCTGCCCCCGCTGCGGGAAAGGTCGGGAGACGTAATTCTGCTGGCGGAGCATTTTTTACGCCAGTCGGAGAGCCATCCGCCAAAGCGTCTTTCCCAGCAGGCCTGCCAGGCGCTGCTGGCGCATATCTGGCCGGGGAACGTGCGTGAACTGCAGAATGCCATCAAAAGGGCTTCGGTGCTAAGCCAGGGGCCGACGGTTGGCCCCGAGCAGTTAGGATTAGGGCTACGGACGCCTCAGGCCGCCGATGCCGCTCCGCAGCTGAACTGGGACGGAACCCTGCAGGAAGCCCTCGCCGTTATTGAACGGCAGATGATTATGCGAGCCCTGGCGGCCACCGATAATAATCGGGCCCATGCCGCGCGTCGGCTCGGCCTCTCGCGCCAGCAGCTTTATCGTAAGCTTGAGCAGTTAGACATTAAATAACCAGGGTGTCCGTACGGCGGACAGCACGCTGTCACATTATCGGACACTTTGTGACAGATCCGCCCCGCATCGCGCCCGGTGGCGCATTTTCTTAGCTGGCACGCTCTTTGCTCTTAGAGAAATCATTGCTGTATTTCTCGGGAGTTATTATGAAAGTGTCGTTGATTGTTATCACTCTGGCAGCGGCGTTGAGCGGGCTGACAGCGGCTATCGCTGTACCGCCCCCGGCCGCTCCTCTGCCTCTACTTTCGGCTACCCCGCCTTCGCAACAGCCGATCTCGGTCGCGGAAGGTAAGGTGCGGCGGTTGCTTATCAACCCCTTCGGTGAAGTCGATGGATTACAGCTGGAAAGCGGTGTTGTCGTCGCTTTCCCACCCCATATGGGCGCCAGGCTTGCCGCAGAAGCCGCGCCGGGTCAATCCGTGCGTATTAGCGGTTTTATGGAAACCGCAAAGCGGGTAAAAGCCGAAAGTATTATCAACGTCGCCACGGGGCAGGCCCTGGTCGATCGCCCCCCGACAGTCGAGGATGAGGGCATCCCCCCTCATTTGCGGGCGAATACGCTACAGCGCTTTGAAGTCTCGGGTTCTATCGATACCGTTCTGACCGGCCCTCGCGGTGAAATCAACGGCGCGATCCTCAATGATGGCAGCATCGTGCATTTTCCTCCCGGCTCGCTGCAGAGATCGCTGGAGGCGGGAATGCCGTTCGCCGCAGCAGGGCTTGGAACGCGTAATCAGTATGGGCAGGCGCTTGAGGCCGTGAGCGTCGGCGCCACCCTTTCCTCACTTCAGCCTCTCTATCGCGGAGAGCCTTAATGGAAACCGGCCCGTGGATTTGGCTGGTTGCCGGTAGCGCAACCGTGGCGGTGATACTGCGGCCGTTTCGTCTACCTGAGGCGATATGGGCAGCCTCAGGTGTCCTGATTTTACTGATATTTCACCTTCTGCCCTTCGCCCAGGCGATGGCGGGGATCCGCCGAGGAACCTCAGTGTACCTGTTCCTCGCGGGCATGATGCTGATGGCCGAACTCGCCCGCCGGGAGCGCGTTTTTGACTGGTTAGCCGCGATGGCGGCGCGCCGGGCTGCCGGCTCCGGACCTCGCCTATTCCTGCTGATATACGCGGTGGGAACGCTGGTGACCGTTTTCCTCTCCAACGACGCAACGGCCGTGGTGCTGACGCCGGCGGTGTTTGCCGTTACCCGAGCGGTTGGCGCCTCCCCGCTGCCCTATCTCTATATTTGCGCGTTCATTGCGAATGCGGCCAGCTTCGTGTTGCCGGTCTCCAATCCGGCCAATCTGGTGGTATTCGGTACCTCGATGCCGCCGTTGTCCCGCTGGTTCGCCCTGTTTGCGCTGCCTTCGCTGGTCGCCATTGTCGCGACCTATGCGCTATTGCGCTGGAGGCTGCGGGCCGACATTGCGCCACGCCTCCACAGCGACATCTCCCCCAGCCCTTTGAGCCGCAGCGGGCGGCTGGCCGTGGCCGGTTTGGTTGGTGCGGCCGTGATTTTAACCGCCTGCGCCTGGAACGCCATCGACCTCGGTATGCCCACGCTGATGATTGCTCTGCTAACGCTGCTCCTGGTTTGGTTCCGCCGCGGGCAATCGCCGCTCAGCGTGGTTAAAGCCGTCTCGTGGAGCGTTATTCCACTGGTTGCCGCCCTGTTTGTCTTCGTGCAGGCGCTGGAGTATAGCGGCGCGATCGGCCCTCTCTCTGATGCCTTAACGCGGGTGACCACGCGCTGGCCGCAGGCTTCGGGGCTGATGGTTGGCGGCGCGCTGTCTTTGGTCAGTAACCTTGCGAATAACCTTCCGGTAGGGCTGCTGGCCGGATCGGTCCTGCAATCTGCGACGCCTGCGCCGGCGATCTCTGCCGCCGCGCTGATCGGCGTTGCGCTCGGCCCTAATCTTTCCGTTACCGGCTCGCTGGCGACCATTCTGTGGCTCAATGCCCTACGCCGGGAGGGGCTGCACGTCGGCGTGGGGCAGTTTTTCAAACTGGGGCTGCTGGTGATGCCGCCAACGCTGCTGCTTGCTCTTTTCGTTCTGCATGGAATCGCATAATGTCTTTACTCAGCACTCTTCCTCTGCGTACCCGAACGCTTGTTTCACTGGCGGTCCTTAACTTCTTTCTCGCCGACGCACGGGATGGACTCGGACCTTTTCTCGATGCCTGGCTTATCACCCAGGGCTGGACGGCTTTTGAGCTGGGCTTACTGGCAACCACCGGCGGCGCTATCGGGCTGTTTGCCGGGGTTCCTGCCGGCGCGTGGGTCGATGCCACCCGCGCCAAGCGCAGCCTACTTATTGTGCCGGTGTTGTTAACCACCCTGCTGGCTTTTGCCGCTATTTTATGGCCCAGTAAACCCGTGGTTTTTGTCTCCCAAATCTTAACCGCGCTGGCAGGGTTGCTGATTGGCCCCACCATGGTGGCTATCTCGCTGGGCCTGGTCGGACGCAGCGGTTTCACTCAACAGGTGAGCTATAACGAAGCGTGGAACCACACCGGCAACATTGTGCTGCTGATGGCGACATGGTGGATCAGCAGTGAAGCCGGCTTGTCCGGCGTCGCAACGCTGATGACGATAACCGCCGTCGTCACCGTCCTGGCAACATTAACAATCAACCCCGATGACATTGACCATGAGGTGGCTCGCGGACAGGATGAAACGCCGGGCAACAGGCAGCACAAGCCACCCTCACGGCTGCGGGTTCTGTGGTCCGATCGCGGGCTGCTGGTGTTTGCGCTAACGCTGATGCTGTTCCATTTCGCCAATGCGCCAATATCGCGTTTGCTGATCCAGCAAAATGCCATCAATCTGGATCAGCCCTTTAAAACCACGGCGATTATCATGCTGGTCGGCCAGGCCTCGGCCATTGTCGGGGCGCTGCTGGTGCCCGCCGCTATTCGCATATTTGGCCTGCGATATCTGGTGCTGTTCGCGCTGGCTACGCTACCGATACGCGGCGTGATTGCGGCACAGGCGCACGATTTCAATGCGATTTATCCCGTGCAAATTCTCGACGGCCTCGGGGCTGGCCTGCTCGGCATTTTGACACCGCTGGTGCTGGAAAAACTGCTGGCGGGGACGGGCCACTTTAACCTCGGATTTGCCAGCGTATTAACCGTGCAGGGCATTGGCGCGACCCTTAGCAGCGTCGTCGCCGGAGCCGTTGTTGAGAAGTGGGGCTACGGCCATGCCTTTCTGGTACACGGCCTCATTGCGCTATTGGCCATACTGCTGTTTGCCTTCGCGGGGCAAAGCAAACCTGCGGAGAAATACTGAACCCGAGCATCATTAATCTTTCAACAGACCGTGCCAGAACTGATGCAGATCAGCCATACCTTACGCGCCATGTGCTATCACATTACGCGGCTGGTGGCGTTATTTATCTGCTTTATTGCGCCTCATTCCAGCTGATTAAGCAACTTACATCGATATCTTAAAAATTTCCTGATACCAAGGACGATCCTATCCATGAATAAGCGGCCGCTCTTCCTGCTGGCTCTCGTGTTACCCCTGAGCGCACAGGCCAACGTTTATTATATCAAAGCCGATACCGTCAAGAATACCAGCGTTAATGAGGCTGCCATTTACTTCAACGGCGCGATCAATAACCGAACCGTCACCTGGTTATTATCCTCGCTTGCAGAAATAGCAGGCAGGTACCGCAATATCAAGAATATCGATATATATCTCAACAGCGAAGGCGGGGATATGGACGCCGGGTACGTGGCCTATGAAGCGCTGCGCAAGAGTGCGATCAAACTGAATATGATCGATGCTTCAGTGATAGCCTCAGCGGCAACCATGATTTACTGCGGATCGGATGAGCGTTACGCCATGCCGCTTGCCAGATTCATGCTTCATCCTGCCGCCGCGTGGAACGACAAAGCGGATTATCTGAAACCCGATCAGGCCAGGCGCATTCTGGAAGATGCTGAAAGCTACAACGTCCTGTTTCGCACTATCTATTCGACCTGTACAAAAATCTCCGCCGATGAACTGAATAAAATAACGGCCTCGGAAACCGGACGCGTATTTTATAAGGTCGATGAGGCAGCCAAAGCCGGCCTGGTCACTCGCGGTATCAAAGAGAGCCATAGCTATTCGGTAACCTACTACGTTACCGACGGCGATAGTTAAGATAGTCGTGCAGAGAATATTTCCATACGGTCCGTGGCAGACACAATGACCTTAAAAGCCGGCACGAGCAGAACACGTTTAGCGCTAACGGTTCACTCGCCCCGGCTTATTATTGCGGGCGGGCGGAATAATAAGCCGGAAAAATAACGTATCGTCACATCTGACTGACAAGCATCACAGCGCCTGCGCAAGGCGGCGAATCCCCTCCTCGAGCGTTGCGGGCGAATGGTTGGCAAAGCCCAGCAATACTCCCTCTCGTTCCATTGGCCGCTGGCAGTAGCGGGCAAAGGTTTGGATCCCCATCCCCAGCTCGCGGGCTCTCTCCACCACGTATTCTGCCGTCAGGCCGCCGTGCAGCCAGCACACCAGATGCACGCCGGAATCCGTCGGATGAACGGTCATTTTCTGCGGCAGATAGCGCTCAACCGCGGCGGCCAGCGCCAGCTTACGCTCATAGCAGGCTTTGCGGACCCGGCGAACGTGGCTGGCGTAGTGGCCTTCTGCGATAAAACGGGCCAGCACCGCCTGCTCAAGATAGCCGCTGCACAGATCGGAGAAGTATTTCGTCGTGGCAAACTGTTCGCGTAAATGGCCGGGAACGACCAGGAAACCGAGGCGAAACTCCGGATACATCATCTTCGAGAACGTCCCGGCGTAAATGACCCGATTATGCTTATCCAGCCCCTGCAGGGCCTGCAATGAACGCGCGGCGTAGCGAAACTCGCTATTGTAATCGTCTTCGAAGATCCAGGCCTGCCGGGATTCGGCCCACTCCAGCAGGGCCAGCCTGCGCGTGAGGCTAAGGGTGGCGCACAGCGGAAACTGGTGCGAGGGTGCGGTATAGGCCAGCCGGGCGTGAGGATAATGCGCCATCCCGTGGTCAACGTCCATTCCCTGGCTATCGACCCTTACCGGCCTGACCGTTGCCCCTACCGAGGCAAAAGCGCCGCGGGCACCGTTATAGCCGGGATCGTCGAGCCACACCTCATCCCCGCGCGAAAGCAGCGAGCGCGCGGTGATATCCAGCGCCTGCTGGATACCGTTGACGATAATCACGCGATCCTCCGTGCAGTTAACCCCTCGCGTCGACTGAATGTACTGACATATCACCCGCCGCAGAGGTTGATAACCATTGGGGCTGGCGTGAAGGCCAATCTCGCGGCGCGACTGCCGCCAGACTCTCCCCAGCAGCCGGCCCCAGAGATCGTAGGGGAAGAGATCGGTGCAGCCGACGCCTACGGCAAACAGGCGGTTTGCGCCGCCTCCGGCCTGGCTTTCTGACCACAGGGGGCGCAGCGCGGTGATATCCGGATTCAGCGACCCGACCGACGGCGGATCGTCAACCTGCCCGCCACCCGCGCCGTCCGTATGGATAAGCCAGTCGGGGATATGCGTGACCACAAAGGTCCCCGCGCCCTCCCGCGTGACCAGATAGCCCTCATCGCTCAGGCGCTCAAAGCCGGCAATCACCGAGTTACGCGAAATTCCCATCACTTCGGCCAACGCGCGGCTGGAGGGAATTTTTGCGCCCGCGCTCAGGCGGCCGTCGAGAATAGCGCGGCGAAGAGCATGATAGACCTGATCCTTGATGGTCCCGCTATCTAACAGCAGATCCTGAAACAGAGGAGAAACGGCTTTTTTCACAGGTGCCCACGTCCTTTTGGTAAAAGTGGATCCTATAAATATACAAAAAGCGTGACTTACCTGGAACCAAAAATCCCCCTAACATCACCGGCACAGAGACAATCGGGTCATGACATAAACAAGGAAAAGCGATGCACAGAGCAGCAATGACCGGCGATCCAGACAATATTACTGTCGAGATCGTTGCCGAAAATGATTACCCGCAGTGGTTAGCGTTATGGAAAAACTATCAGACGTTTTATCGCGTCGATATTGCGGAAAGCACCACCCGGCTAACCTGGAACCGTTTCTTTAATCCCATCGAGCCGGTGTACTGCGCGGTGGCAAAAGAGAACGGAACCGTCGTCGGGCTGGTGCACTACCTGTTTCACCGTTCGACCTGGGCCGACACGGATTACTGCTATCTGGAGGACCTCTTTGTCAGCGCCGATGTGCGGGGCAAGCAGATTGGTAAGCGGCTTATCGAGCACGTTCAGCGGCAGGCAAGAAAGCGGCACTGCGCCCACCTTTACTGGCATACGCATGAAACGAACCTGCGCGGGCAGCGGCTTTACGACTGGATAGCCAGCAAAAGCGGGATGATCGAATACCGTATGCCGCTGAGGTAGGCCCGCGCGGGAACGGCGGCCTCCTTCCCGCCCTTTGCATAGCGCAGCAGTAACGTCCGGCGGCAGTCGATGCCGACCCGCCGGGCCGTGGGTGAACGCCGCGCCGCGATCGCGGACAAAGAACGATGCCCCGTCTCAGCTCTCAGCTCTCAGCTCTGCGCGGGAAATTTCGCAAACAGCGGCAGCTCCTCAAGCTGCTGAGAGATCGCCTGCAGGCGCGGATAGTCGCCGGCGCTGACCACCTCTGGAATCATCATCTGAATGAACCCCCACACCACGGCGCTGGTAATGGCGACCTGATCCAGCCGGGCGTCGTTGATTTGACGATGCTGCAGCCCGGCCTCCCATGCGGCGCAATCCGCCAACAGCTGCCGGGTGACCCGGTCTATCCACGGCTGGTGCCGTTTCTCCTCCGGCCGCAGGCGATGCTCGTAGACGTGCTGCACCGCCTTCTCACCCGCCGCGAGCGCCAGCCCGAGCAGACGGCTATCTTCCGCCAGCGCCGCAATATCCGCGGGCAAAAGCTTAGAGGCGGCATCCGCCTGCGCTTCCAGATAGTGCAATATCAGAGTGGAATCCATTAACACCGTGCCATCATCCAGCAGCAGAGTTGGGGCTTTCACCGCCGGATTCAGCTCGGCAAAGGCCGCATAGTCGCTAAACACGGACAGCGGCAGGTGTTCAAAAGCCACGCCGTAAGCCGCCAGCGATATTGCTACGCGCCGCACATAGGGTGAATCCAGCATGCCAATCAGTTTCATTACCACTCCTTGTTAATTTGTGGATGCAAAAGTTATTACGCTCGCGCAGGCACGCTTTATGCACCAGCGGACGAGCAGGCTGAGAGCGATTCCCTCAAACGCCCGGCAGAACTAAGATAAACATGGAATAGCGCGCCGTTCAGGGTAAAGTAAGCGACTCTCAGCGTGATAGCGACACTCGAAAATACCAGCGTCACGCCCTGATAATTGGCAAAGGCATGAACACCGTACCCGCTTAGGTCAGAGGACCTCGGGCCAGGACTTATTCCCTCGCGCAGACTGGCACCCATTAGTCCGATCCAACAAGGAAATATATGCTGACCACACTGATCTACCGGAGTCAGTTAGCTCCCGCCTGGCAGCCAACCGGCCTGGGCACTCTCGTCAGCCGGGCACGACAGAAAAACACAAATCTCCACGTCACCGGTATCCTGATTTTTAGTGGGTCGCAGTTTTTTCAGGTCCTGGAGGGCGATGAGCAGGTGGTCGATGCGCTATTCAGCCAGATCCGCAACGACCCGCGCCACACCGACGTGGTGGAGCTAATGCGCGATTATTCTGCCTACCGGCGGTTTCGCGATATCGGTATGCATCTGTTTGATTTGCAGCTAAACAAGCCGGGGGCGTTGACGGAACAGATCCTCCATTTAGGTGAGTTCAGAAACACGCTCTCTGCGGATGACCGGATGTTCAAGTTTATCAAGGCCTTTATCGCGCACGGCGGGCGCTATATTCTGCCGGAAGGGCTCAATCCCGCGCTGTGGACTATGGAGAGCCGTGGCACCCCTTCGCTCTGCCCGCTGTCGGGATTGTCTCCCGGGCAACCCTGCCAGTTCGCGCTTCAGCCGATTGTCGAGCCGGAAAGCGGCCATATCTCATCGTTTGAAGCGCTGATCCGCAGCCCATCTGGCGGCTCACCGGCGGAGATGTTCTCTTCGGTGCCGGAAAAGAAGCGCTACGATTTCGATCTCGAAACCAAAGCCTACGCCTTTTCGCTTGCCGGCAGCATTAACCTCGGCGAGCAGCGGCTGGCGGTTAACCTGCTGCCTGGCTCGCTGTATAACCGCTCCGGCTCGGTGGCGTTTTTACTGGATAAAATCCGCGACGCCGGGCTAAAGCCGGAGCAAATTATAATAGAAGTCACCGAAACCGAGGTTATCTCCGGTTTTACCGAGTTTCAGCAGGTGCTGAAGGATATTCGCGTGGCCGGCATGAGCCTGGCTATTGACGATTTTGGCGCCGGCTATTCTGGACTTTCGCTTCTGACCCGCTTCCAGCCGAATAAAATTAAGATCGACGCCGAGCTGGTGCGCAATATTCATATGAGCGGAGCCAAGCAGGCGATTGTGGTGTCCGTGGTCAGATGCTGCGAAGACCTCGGGATCGCCGTCGTCGCCGAGGGCGTGGAGAGCATTGCTGAGTGGTGCTGGCTCCACGCCATCGGAATTCGTCTTTTCCAGGGCTTTTTATTCTCCCGACCCCAGTTGAACGGCGTCGGAGAAGTCCGCTGGCCGGTCAGACTCCCCGGAAAAGGGCTGCCAGCGGCCACACTGGCGCCATAAGCGGCGGTCAATCCTCCGTTAACGCCGCCATCAGCGCGCTCGTGCCCAGCGGTGGAGGCCGGATAATCTCCGCCGCTGCTGACAAATAATCAGCTGACGAGCGATTTATCTGCCGCCGTTGAAGCGGGCTCAGGCACCGTCACCCTGAACGTCTCGCGCAGTACCTGCGGGAGCTCGTCATCGGAGAGCTGCCGCTGGCGCGTCTCCTGGCCGCGGATCGTCTTAAGCGCCTGTCCGGAGAGAATATCTCTGCCGTCGGGATGGTGTAACACGACCACTAATTGCCTGACAAACACGGTGTCCGGGTGGGTAGAATTCAGATAGTTGGCGGGCTCAAAATCGATCAGCTCGTGGCGCGAGAGATCGAAACTGTATTGGTTGTGCCAGCCGCTATCAACCCACGCCTGCAGCGTATACACGCCTGTCGCATCGAGGCTGAGACGGAAGGTATCCGGATTTTGCGGCTGTTCAGTATCAAGAATGGCGAGGTCAACGGGCGCCCGTATTCCATAATGACCAAACCCGAGATCGCACAGCCAGCGCCTGCCGTCGACAAAAGCAATGACCACCATATGCGTTCGCGGGCGACGGGCTGGATAGAACATCGGGCGCGCGGCGGCAAACTGGTAAGGGATCCCCAGCGCTTCAAGCGCCATCGCAAACAGCGCGTTAACTTCGTAGCAATATCCGCCCCGCTGCCGTCCGATCAGTTTTTCGACAATATCTTCCGCGACCAGCGAAACGCCTTTCCCGTTCCGCACGTCGATATTCTCAAACGGAATTGAAAAGAGCTGTCTCTGCATAACGTCATGCAGCGTTGCGGCATCCGCCCGTGCCGACCCGTGATAATCAATGCGCTGAAAATAGGCGGCAAGGTCAAAATTTTTAGCTTTCATGGCAATCTCCGTGGTTTCGTCATCTGCAGCCGAGAATAGCGTTACGGGCGCTAAGGGGATATATTCAGATTTATTGAAAACCAGCCTGTACAGATCCCATGCTTCCCCGCTATCAGCGCATTGCCCTTTCGCTCCAACAGGCCATCATTGCCGGCGCGCTTCATCCCGGCGACCGCCTGCTTTCAGTACGCAAGCTGGCTGAACGGGAGCAGGTCAGCATCCCGACGGCCCAGGAAGCATTGCGTTTTCTGGAAGCCGAAGGGCTGATCGTCGCCCGCCCGCGCTCCGGGTACTACGTCAACCTCGTCGCCTCCGCGGTCACATCTGGCGCGATCCCCAACGCCGCGCCGGTCTCCGTGGATATGTCGACCCTCGCCAGAACGCTGTTTAGCCGTCAGGAGAGTCGTCTGGTTCCGCCCGGTGCCGCGCAGCCCGATCCGGCCTGGCTGCCGGCGGCCCGGCTGCAGCGGGTTCTACAGTCCGCAAGCCGGCGTCTGGAGGCCTGCGGGCAGACCTACAGCATGCCGCCGGGAAGAGCCGATCTGCGTTATCAGATAGCCCGCAGGGCCGTCCAGTGGGGCGCGACCTTCGGCCCCGACGAACTGATCGTCACGGGCGGGGCCACTCAGGCCGTACGCCTGGCGCTACAGGCCGTCTGCGTTGCCGGGGATGTTGTGGCGATCGAACGTCCCGCCTGGTTCGGCGCACTGCTGCTTCTGGAGTCAATGGGCCTCAAGGCGCTGGAAATCGCCACCGATCCGCAGGAAGGCATCTCCCTTCCGGCGCTGAATGAGGCCATCGTCAACTATCGCCCTGCCGCGGTGCTGGTCTCTCCCAGCGCGCAGAACCCAACGGGCGCCGTGATGCCGGTAGCCGCCAAAAGGGAGCTGGTTTCGATGCTGGAGAGACACGGCGTTCCGCTGATTGAAGATGACGTCTATGGCGACCTGGTCGGGGATGCCGCCCGTCCGCCGGCGTGTAAGGCATTTGACCGCAGCGGCTCCGTGCTGTACTGCTCCTCGGTGTCGAAAGCGCTGACGCCAGGCTGGCGCACGGGTTGGATCGCGCCGGGCCGCTACTATGAAGAGGTGATGAAAATTCGGCTGGCCAGCGACTGGGCCGGCTCGCCGCTGACGGAGGCGGCGGTAAGCGATTTTATGTCCAGAGGGGACTACGATCGTCACCTTTTACGCCTGAAGAGCAGGATCAAAAAAAGCGTCGACATCGTATCCAGCACGGTAGCGGCTCAATTTCCCGAGCAAACCCGGGTGGTCATTCCGCAGGCCGGATTCCTAATGTGGGTGGAGCTACCTAAATCCATTAACGCGCTGGACGTGCACCGCGCCGCGCTTGACGCCGGAATTGGCGTCAGTCCGGGCCAGCTTTTTTCCCCGCGCCAGGATATGACCCATTATCTCCGGCTTAATTGCGCCTGCGAACCTACGCCACAGCTGATAGCGGCGGTAATAAAGCTCGGCGAGATTTGTCAGCACGCGGATAATAAGAATTAATAGCCTGGCGGGAGCGTTATTGATATTGCGCAGTACTGGCGGCGGATTGGCCGCCGCCGGTTGCCTGACCTCTTCCGCGCCTGGAAATAGGGAGGACGTAGCGTCAGGATAAATAATATGCCGCGGCGCCGCGGCTATTATTTTGCGTGATTAATAGCCAGCGGCTTTATTGGCAGCTTTAATACGTTTGGTTCGGTCGTCTTTTTGCTGCTGGTCTTTCGCCTGCATTATTCCACCCGCCGCGTCAATCCAATCGCCGGCCGTACATCCTGATAAGGTCATACTCAACATAACTGCAAATAGATACTTCATTCCGGGTCCCTGTGCTCGTTCTGAGGCTCTGTTCATCCGTGTGAACTTCAAAATACTTGATGCTTGAGGCGGGATTTTGACAAAAAAATTGATTTTAATCAAGTCGTGCCGGCCAGGGCTGCTTTCTTGTGGGCAGGCGGCGTGCTGTTGTGAAGGCCCCCTGCGGCCAATACGCCAGGGGGCTTATGCCTTGAGGGCTGCTTAGCCCACTCTGCGTTTACTCGCTCTCTTCGAGCGCATCCTGAATAGCGTCAGCTAATGAAGCCACTTCCTGCGCCACGTTGCGCAGATCCATCTGGCTGCGGATCCCTGAATTCGCGGTTGATGAAGAGACGGCGGCTTTCGAGATTTCTAAGGCGGCCTGGACGGCAAGGAGTCGTTTCTTCTCTTCTGCCGTGGCAGCATTACCAAAATATTCTTCTAACATCCTTTCATCCCTATAAGCGTTGGTGGAGCGCCATAATAGCACAGGAACTGGGTGGTATTATATGAGAGGCAGGAAGTCGATGCCCTCCTCCTTTAACGCCTGGCGGACCGCCGGTCTCGCCAGCACCCGCTGATACCATGCGGCAATATTTTTATAATCCGTCAGGTCAATATCCAGGTTATAAACCGATATCAGCCACTCCGCCTGCGCCCAGCCAACCAGCGCGAACAGATAGCCATCGGCAATCGAGAACTGCGCCCCGGTGATAAATGCTTTATCCGCCAGCTGCTGGTCGAGCCACGCAAAACGCGAAAGCAGCTTCTCGCGCGCAATATTGATATAGGCCCCGCCGTGCTCGCTATAAAAGAGGGGAATAAAGGCTTTATGAATTTCACTATTGAAGAAAACCAGCCACTCTTCAAGGCGATAGCGCGCGAGGGTCCCGCTGGCGGGAGCCAGTCCGGCGTCGGGGGCTAAATCGGCAATATATTGAATAAGCGTGACGCCCTCCCTGAATATATCCCCGTCGGCGGTCTCTAAGGCCGGGACATAGCCCAGCGGATTAATATCATAATAGTTATTCCCGGCACCCCAGGTATGGGTTTTGGTATCGACGCGAATAAGCTCAAAATCAAGACCGGCTTCACGTAAGGCAATATGGGGAGAAAGCGAACAGCTGCCCGGAGAATAATAAAGTTTCATGCAATAACACCCTCGCCGTTTAAGTATAGCGCGAGGTTAACAAAGTTAGTTGATACTTTAAAGAAGGCACATTATTGTAGTGTAGGTACATAAATTATACCGAGTATTAACATGAAAGACGTTATCTCCGGCTGTTCCGTCGAAGTTGCGATGAATCTGATTGGCGGCCGCTGGCGTTTACTTATTGTGTCGTACCTGCTGGAAAAACCGAAAAGGTTTAGCGACCTCCGTCGCGATATCCCCGCCATATCTCAGCGGATGCTCACCATGGATCTCAGGGCGTTAGAAGAGGCCGGCGTCGTGCAGCGTACCGTTTATCCCGAAGTGCCGGTTAAGGTTGTTTACAACCTGACGGCCGACGGTCTCAGGCTGGCAAAAGTGGTCGAGGTCGTTAAGGAGCTGGGGCTGTGGCTGAAGCAAAAGCAGGATCCGGCGAACGGCTGACGGGATCCTGTTCATCGCCGACCGTCTCTTATCGATGAGGCGGTCGGCGGAGCGGGCCTGTTAAAGCTGCCGCTCTTCCCCCTGGCGCAGGGTCAGGACCTCAAAGCCGGTGTCGGTCACCGCGATGGTGTGCTCCCATTGCGCCGAGAGCTTCTTATCGCGGGTCACCACCGTCCAGCCATCTTTCTTGAGCTTCGTTTTGCTGTCGCCCTGGTTGACCATCGGCTCGATGGTAAAGACCATTCCCTGCTGCAAAACGGCCCCTTCGCCGGGTTTACCATAGTGCAGCACCTGCGGGTCTTCATGCATCTCTTTGCCTACGCCGTGGCCGCAGTACTCCCTGACGACGCTGTAGCCATTCTTCTCAACATGGGATTGAATCGCATGGCCAATATCGCCCAGCGTGGCGCCGGGCTTCACGACCTTGATCCCCTTCCACATCGCTTCATAGGTCGTTTTCACCAGCCGGCGAGCGAGCGGAGAAACGTCGCCGATCAGGTACATTTTGCTGGAGTCCGCAATCAGCCCGTTCTTCTCAAGCGTAATATCGACGTTAACAATCGTCCCAGATTTCAGGTGCTCCGTCTCCTTCGGCATCCCGTGGCACACGACCTCGTTGATGGAGGTGTTCAGCACGTAGGGGTAATCATACTGCCCCTTGCTGGCAGGCCGGGAGTGCAGCTGGTTGACGATGAAATCCTCGGCGCGATTGTTAATCTCCATCGTGGTGACGCCCGGCTGGATAAATGCGTCCAGCATGTCAAAAACGGTGGCTAACAGTTCCCCGGCATGGCGCTGTAGAGCCAGCTCTTCGGCGGTCTTAATGGGAATGGATGGCATTGATCACCTCCAGCAGACGGTCAGACCCTGATTTGAGCATCAGCAGCTTAATCTGCTGATGGTTAAGCTCGGGATAAAGCTCGCTCATCATTCCCACGCGGATCCAGTATTCGGCCTGAGCGTTCACCGACCGCGACATGGCTCGGCTGGCGTCGCGGATATCGTCATGCAGCAGATCTGAAATTTTTACAATTCCCATATATATATACCGTAATAAAACATATACGCATCGTATACTTTCTGGCCGCTAAAGTCACGCGGTTCGACGCGCCCGTTGGGATTGTTGGCCGCTGGCTGAAGGGTCGTCATTCCCGGTGACCGGGTCGGTCATACAAAACATAAATGGGATAACTGTCACATTTTTAGTGTAGGGTACTGAAAATCGCCTTGACCGCCAGGACCGTTATAAAGTGAAAACCTCGCTCGCATTCCCGCTGCTCACCCTTTTTGTCGGGCTTCTTATCAGCGCTTTATTTAACTCATCGTCAACCCATCGCGGGCGCAGTCAATGCCAGTGGTCCGATAGCGTGATCCTGACCTGCCTGAGCAAACAGCATAGCGCGGTCGGGCACATCCATCCCCTGATTAATCGAGTAAACAGATAGGGTTAGCAAGGAACAGAGCGGATTCGGTGGATTTTAGCCTGCCTGGAAAAACGCTAACGGCCCGACGAGCGAAGGCCTGAAGCCGCCCTCTGCTGCCGGCACCAGAGGACGTTTTTTACGCACGGGCGACGGCCCGGACCGTTAACTAAACGGATTTATCGACGCGGGTATTGCTCCCGGACGTCAAAACGCGAACCTTATCGCCCTGACTAAAGGTCAGGCTGCCATCAACCTGCTGAACAACCTGAATTAATTGTCCCGACTGCATTTTGATCGTCAGCTCAAGCTGCTGAACGGCCTGCTGCTGGCTTTGCCGATGGCGAGAAACCCCGGCTCCGGCCACCGCGCCCGCGGCGGTCATGGCGGTTTGTCCTTTACCGTTACCAAACTGATGGCCCACTACGCCCCCTAGCGCCCCGGCGGCGACGGTACGCAGAGGGTGGGAGCGCGTTTGGCTGCTGATAATCTGGCTCTGCTGCACAACACCATACTCCACCACCGTTTTGCTGCCGGCAAAGCCCGGCAGGCTGGTGAAGGCAAGCAGACTAAGCGCGACGAGCGTGAATTTCTTCATAGTGCCTCAAACATTTGCCTCAAAAGAGAGTGCCTCAAGGGGGCGTGCCGCAAAGCGTTATTCCGGCGCCGTTTTGGCAAACCTTCCCCGAAGGGATCCCGCCACTGCTGGCGGGAGCGGATTAATTAAGCGCTTCGCTGAGATCTTTTTTAACCTGGGTGCGCTGTTCCGCCGTCAGAACCTGATTGACGCCAAAATAGTATTTTACGCGGTAGTAGCGAACCTGCTGATCGAGCTGACCAAAGGCCGCCAGCTGCTGCTTCACTTTCGCATCGTCCCACTTCCCGGACTGAATGGTCTCCACCAGCGCGCCCTCTTTGAAACCGTCAATTTTGATATTATTCACGTTAGTTTCAAATTCCTGATGCAGCGCTTTTATTTTAGTCACCTGCTCATTGCTTAATTTAAGATGCTGAACCACCGGGTCCTGAGATACCGGCGGAACGTCGCTCGCGCTGGCAGCCTGAGCGGCAGCGGAGAAACCGGTGGTGATGGCAACGGCAATCAGGGTATTACGCACAAATTTATTCACGAAAGATTATCCTTAATGTTGTAAAAGAACCTGAATTATCACCTGAATAATAAACTCCATCTGTAACAAAGGGTTAAATTTAAATTTGGACAATTAATTATTTTATTATATTAATTGCGCCGCATCCATTGATGGTAATTATGAATTCCGCAACCGCGCGCTTGAGCGCCAGACGGCGCCGTTCTCTTTTTTCGCCCGTTAAGGGTACAGATATTATGCAATTATCGCCGAAGCGGTATTTAACCCTGCGAGGGCGGCAAAATATAAGATTCACCAATTCAGCCCCGGCTATATTGTCGCTCGCCCGCAGCACCCGCCAGGATAGCCGCAGAAGGAAGCGCACCAGGCTTCCCCGCCGCGTATGGTCTCACAGCATTTTATGCTGGGTTGAAAACTCTAACCCGGGAAGACCGGCGCACCGCCTACTGCAAAAACAGCGTGTTTATTCCGATAAACGGCTAATAAGTACGCAAATGGTAGCGTTAAATAAAATACGCCATGGCGGCGTGGGCATCGCGTGGGCAAAGTGCGAGCAAGGTACGGGCGAAAAAAAACCGCCAGTGAAATGGCGGTAAATAAATGCTTGCATGGATAGATTGTGTTTTGCATTGTACGCAAAAAAAGAGTCCATCTTTCTTTACGCCTGTCGCGCACCTTAGCACCCTCTACTTCAATGAAGCTTAAACCAACCAACTTAAAGCTTTTCCACCAGCGTTTTTAGCTGAGCAATCAGCGGATCGCGGGCGGGCTCGGCGCCGTACGCCCAGGTGGACTGACGCACAATCAGCGTAGTGGGCAGGAGTTCGCGAATGCGCATCTGCGGCGTCGCCATCTGCTGAGCCAGCAGCTCCACGGCCCTTTTCCCCAGCAGATCGAAATTCTGCGCGACGGTGGTCAGCGGCGGCTGGAAGTAGAGGCTATCGGCGGTATCGTCGTAGCCGGTCACCGAGATGGCGCTGCTGCCGGTGCGGTTAAGCTGCGCCAGCGCGCTGAGCACCCCCAGCGCCATCTGATCGTTGGCTACCACAATAGCGCTGATCCGCGGCTGAAGGTGCAGCAGTTCAAAGGTCTTTTGCCAGCCGCTGGCCGCGCTCCAGTCGCCGAAGACCGTCACCTCCCGGCTGATGCCCAGACGATGCAGCGCCTCGCGCCAGCTGCCGAGGCGCATTCGCGCAGAAATAGAGCTCTCCGGCCCTGCCAGCAGGCCAAACTCCCGATGCCCGGATTCCCACAGATGACGCACGCAGGCGCCGCAGCCGTCGCGGTGATCGAAGCGCACGCAGGAGACGTCCGTTTCAGGAGAGACGTCGAGAAACAGGCAGGAGATATCGGGGTTCTCAGCGGCCAGGCGCTCGGCGGTGCTGCTCTCCAACGGCAGGCTGACGATAGCCCCGCGGATATGCTGGGCGCGAAACTCGTCCAGCCGCGCCTGCAGCGACGCATAGTCGGTCTGTTCCGGCATGGCGATCGACACCTCCAGCCGGTGCATGCCGGCATGCAGCTTCACCGCCGCGGCAATTTGCGATGGCGCATGCAGGGTCAAGGAGGCGGTGATAAGCCCTATGGACGGCGCCGCCTTCCCCGCCAGCAGCTGGGCGGAACGGTTAGGGACATAGTGCAGCGCCTGCATCGCGCGAATCACCTTGTCGCGGGTGCGGTCAGAGACCACGTCCGGATTATTCAGCACCCGGGAGACCGTCTGCTGGGAGACTCCGGCCTCTTTCGCCACATCATCTAAGGTTGCCGAACGCCGCTGCATAGTCCTCTCCTGGTCGCCAAAATTCAGTAGGTATTGGTTAAATGTCTCACGCTAACATTTTATGTCTAATTAACGACAAAAATCAGCTCTAATTCCGGCATTTCGTGATCGTCAATGGGTTTCATTTCCAATGATATTGCGGCACAAGGAAAAATACCTGATAACACGTTCATTCTTGTCTAGCGAATGACATTTCCTTCACTTATCCGTCAGGTATGCGTATGCAACAACACGACTCAACCGCCGCCCGCTCTCCGCTGTTCCACGAAGTGCTGGCGCGTGAAGATTGGCAAAACCAGACCATAACTCACCTTAACCGCCTGGCGGCCCACCCGACCTTTGCCAGCTGGCGAAATATCGCCGACGCGCGCAACAATCTGCCCGGCGATCGCCGTCGTCTGCTGGACGGACGCTGGCAGTTTTCCTACGCCCGCAGCCCGTTTGCCGTTGACGCCAGCTGGATCGACGCCGATCTGCCGGACAGCCGCAGCACACCGGTTCCCTCAAACTGGCAAATGGAAGGCTACGACGCGCCAATTTATACCAACGTCCGTTATCCCATCGACACCACGCCACCGCGCGTGCCGGAAGATAACCCGACGGGCTGCTACTCGCTGACCTTTACCGTTGATCCGCAGTGGCTGGCGGAAGGCCAGACCCAGGCGATCTTCGACGGCGTCAACTCGGCCTTCCACCTGTGGTGCAACGGCGAGTGGGTCGGCTACTCCCAGGACAGCCGCCTTCCTGCCGCGTTTGACCTCTCGCCGTATCTGCAGCCGGGCGATAACCGCCTGTGCGTGATGGTGATGCGCTGGAGCGCTGGCAGCTGGCTGGAAGATCAGGATATGTGGCGTATGAGCGGCATTTTCCGTTCGGTGTGGCTGCTCAATAAGCCCCATCAGCACCTCAGCGACGTGCAAATCACCCCCAGCCTGGACGCGCTCTACCGCGACGGCGAGCTGGCGGTCGATCTGACCATCGCCGCGCCTGCCGGGGAGCTCGACGCGCTGACCGCCGAGGTCAGCCTGTGGCAGGGGGATAAACAGGTTGCCAGCATCCGTCAGCGTCCCGGTTCGCCGGTCATCGACGAGCGCGGTAACTATGCCGAGCGCGCCAGCTTAACCCTGGCGGTCGAGCGCCCGGCGCTGTGGAGTGCCGAAACGCCGCACTGCTACCGCGCGGTGGTCTCGCTGTGGCAAGGCGATCGGCTGATTGAAGCGGAAGCCTGGGACATCGGTTTCCGCCGGGTCGAGATAAGCAACGGGCTTTTGCTGCTTAACGGCAAACCGCTGCTGATCCGCGGCGTTAACCGCCATGAGCACCATCACCAGCGCGGCCAGGTGGTGACCGAGGAGGATATGCTGCAGGATATCCTGCTGATGAAGCAGAATAACTTTAACGCCGTGCGCTGCTCGCACTATCCGAACGTCTCCCGCTGGTACGAACTCTGCAACCGCTACGGCCTGTACGTGGTCGATGAGGCCAATATCGAAACCCACGGTATGGTGCCGATGAACCGCCTTTCCGACGACCCGTCGTGGCTGCCGGCGTTTAGCGCCCGCGTGACGCGCATGGTGCAAAGCAACCGTAACCATCCGTCGATTATTATTTGGTCGCTGGGCAATGAATCCGGCGGCGGTGACAACCATGAAGCCCTCTACCACTGGATCAAGCGCAACGATCCTTCACGTCCGGTGCAGTATGAGGGCGGCGGAGCGGACAGCAGCGCCACCGATATTATCTGCCCGATGTACGCCCGCGTTGAGCGCGACCAGCTCATTCCGGCGGTGCCGAAATGGGGCATCAAAAAGTGGATCAGCCTGCCGGGCGAGCAGCGCCCGCTGATCCTCTGCGAATACGCGCACGCCATGGGCAACAGCCTGGGCAACTTCGCCGACTACTGGCAGGCGTTTCGCGAATATCCGCGCCTGCAGGGCGGTTTCATCTGGGACTGGGCGGATCAGGCTATTAGCAAAACCTTCGAGGACGGCAGCACCGGCTGGGCCTACGGCGGTGATTTTGGCGATAAACCCAACGACCGTCAGTTCTGCATGAACGGGCTGGTTTTCCCCGATCGCCGCCAGCATCCGTCGCTCATTGAGGCCAAACACGCCCAGCAGTTCTTCCAGTTCACGCTGCTGGCGCAGTCGCCGCTGCGGGTTAGCGTCAATAGCGAATATCTATTCCGCGCGACCAATAATGAAGAGCTGCGCTGGCAGGTACAGTCAGCGGGCGAAACCGTCGCCAGCGGCAGCACCGCCCTCGATCTCATCCCGCAGGGCGAGGCGGAGCTGACGCTGTGCGATACCCTGACCCTGCCTCAGGGAGCGAAAGAGGTCTGGCTGCTGCTGGAGGTGGTTCAGCCGCAGGCTACCGCCTGGTCGCCGGCCGAACACCGCGTCGCCTGGCAGCAGTTTGCCCTCGCCGCCCCGCTGGCGCTCGCCAAACCGGCGCCTGCCGGTAGCGCACCGACGCTGGAGATCGATGAGTCTTTCTATGTCGTTAGCCTGGGATCGCAGCAGTGGACCGTCGTTCGGCAAAGCGGCCTGCTCAGCCAGTGGCGCGCCGACGGCGTGGAGCAGCTGCTGACCCCGCTGCGCGACCAGTTTGTTCGCGCCCCGCTGGATAACGATATCGGCGTCAGCGAAGTGGAACGCATCGACCCTAACGCCTGGGTTGAGCGCTGGAAAAGCGCCGGGCTGTACGACCTTGAAGCGCGCTGCGTTCGCTGCGAAGCCCAGCGTCTGGCCCATGAGGTGGTCATCGACAGCCGCTGGCACTATCTGCGCGGCGATGAAGTGGTCATCGTCAGCCGCTGGCGTATGACCTTTGATAGCGAAGGCCGCCTACACCTGGCGGTGGACGGCGAGCGCGCCGGTACCCTGCCGCCGCTGCCGCGAGTCGGCCTCAACTTCCAGGTCGCCGATCAGCAGCAGCCGGTCTCGTGGCTCGGCTACGGCCCGCATGAAAACTACCCGGATCGCCGCAGCAGCGCGGAGTTCTCCCGCTGGCAGCTGCCCCTTGCGGAGATGAGCACGCCGTACATCTTCCCCACCGAAAACGGCCTACGCTGCGATAGCACCGCGCTGGACTGGGGTCGCTGGCACGTCGCGGGCCACTTCCACTTCTCGGTGCAGCCTTACGGTACCGCGCAGCTGATGGCAACCGACCACTGGCACCTGATGCGCCCGGAGAGCGGCGTCTGGATCACCCTCGACGGCCAGCATATGGGCGTCGGCGGCGATGACTCCTGGACTCCGAGCGTGCTGCCGCAGTGGCTGCTTCAGGAAACGCAGTGGCAGTATCAGGTAAGCATTCATTTCCAGTAATAAACCCGGAATAGTCGGGCTACGCCGCGGGTGATTCAGCAAACGAATCGCCCGCCGGCCGCCTGGATCATGACGGTATAAACCCGGAATAATTCGCGTTGCAGGCAGGAAACCCGACGGCTTACTGACGTCAGGCCGGGGTGAGCGAGGAAAAGCAGCGCACATGCAACCTGAAGTATGAGCGGTATAAACGGGGCGTCACACCCCCAACCCTACAGGCATAATAAAAATGGAACCTCTCTATGAAATTCTCTGAGCTCGCGCCGCGAGAACGGCATAACTTTATCTATTTCATGCTGTTCTTTTTCTTCTATTACTTCATTATGTCGGCCTATTTCCCCTTTTTCCCGGTGTGGCTGGCGGACGTTAACCATTTAACCAAAACGGAAACCGGGATCGTCTTCTCCTCAATTTCGCTGTTCGCCATTATCTGCCAACCGATATTTGGCCTGATCTCTGACAAGCTCGGGCTGCGCAAGCATCTGCTGTGGACGATCGTGGTGCTATTAATTTTGTTTGCCCCGTTCTTTATATTCGTCTTTTCACCGCTGCTGCAGATGAATATTATTCTGGGGGCGCTGGTGGGCGGCGTCTATCTGGGGATCGTCTTTTCCAGCGGTTCCGGGGCGGTCGAGGCCTATATCGAACGCGTCAGCCGCGCCAACCGTTTTGAATACGGCAAGGTGCGCGTAGCCGGCTGCGTCGGCTGGGCTATCTGCGCGTCGATTACCGGGATCCTGTTTGGTATCGACCCGAATATTACCTTCTGGATTGCCTCCGGCTTCGCGCTGGCGCTCGGGGTGCTGCTGTGGTTTTCTCGTCCGGAAAGCAGCAATAGCGCCCAGGTGATGGACGCGCTGGGCGCCAACCGCCAGGCCTTCTCGCTGCGCGTTGCCGCCGAGCTGCTGCGCATGCCGCGGTTCTGGGGATTTATTATCTACGTGGTCGGCGTCGCCAGCGTTTATGACGTTTTCGATCAGCAGTTTGCTAACTTCTTTAAAGGCTTCTTCTCCAGCCCGCAGCGCGGAACCGAAGTCTTTGGTTTTGTCACCACCGGCGGCGAGCTGCTGAATGCGCTGGTGATGTTCTGCGCTCCGGCGATTGTTAACCGCATCGGGGCGAAAAATGCGCTGCTGACCGCGGGGATAATTATGTCGGTGCGCATTCTCGGCTCCTCATTCGCCACCAGCGCGGTTGAAGTGGTGATATTAAAAATGCTGCATATGTTTGAAGTTCCGTTCCTGCTGGTCGGCACCTTCAAATATATCTCTTCCGCCTTTAACCCGAAGCTCTCTGCCACCCTGTTCCTGATTGGCTTCAACTTATCGAAACAGCTCTCCGGCGTCGTGCTCTCGGCGTGGGTGGGACGCATGTACGACACGGTGGGCTTCCATCAGGCTTACCTGATCCTCGGCTCGATTACGCTGTGCTTTACGCTTCTTTCGCTGTTTACCCTCAAAGGCAGCAAAACGCTGCTGCCGGCTCCGGGATATAACAACGCCGTCTGAGGCATAACGCCCGCCGCACGGCGGGCTATCAGCGCCTGATTCGGGTCTCACCGCCGCTGTTTTCCAGCTCATAAATTTGGCTTTCCGCCAGCGAAGAGATGAGCTCGGTCAGCTCCGCCGAGTGGCTGGTCAGCCAGATTTGGCTATAGCGCGATGCTTCAACGATCAGCCGCGCCAGCGCCGGAAACATCTGCCGGTGCAGGCTGTTTTCCGGTTCGTTAATCGCCAGAAAAGCCGGCGGCCTTGGGCTCAGCAGCGCCACCGCCAGGCACAGAAAGCGCAGGGTGCCGTCCGACATTTCCGCCGCCAGCAGCGGCCGGTAAATACCTTCGCGGCGCATCTTTATCGAAAAGCGCGAATTCTCATTTTCACAGAAGAAACGGCACTCCGGAAAGGCGCTCTCGAGGATTTCGTGCAGCAGCTCCACGGCGCCAATTTCGACAATGGTCTGAAACGCGGCGGCCAGGTTGTGCCCGTCGCTATCCAGTACCGGCGAGCGATAGCCCACCGCCGGATGGCGCAGCGCGGAGTGGCGGCCGATATTGAATTCGTGATAAAAGCGCCACTGGCGCATGGTCTCCCGGACCCGGGATATTTCCGGGAAGCGGTGCGGTTCGCCAAGCTGGCCGAAGATCGACTCGTTCTCGTAGATAGCTTCGGTAAAGGTGTTTTTCTCGCCGTTCACGTCAATCAGAAACGCCGCCTGATTTTTCCGCTGCAGCACTCTGGCCGAGGGGCGGCGGGAGAAGCCGGCCAGCCAGATAGACTCCTCTTTCACAATCGGATCGAGCATAAACTGGGTGGGATACGGCAGCTTTTCCGGAAACCCAACCTGCAGCTCATAGTCGAACTGTTCCGTCAGGCAGGCGATCTGCAGCCGCTTCGGGTAGCGGGCCGTGGGCGCGCTCTTTCCGGACCACATGATGTTTTCGAGGCCGCCTTCATCGCTGATATAGCTGGAGAATTTACCGTCCGCGGAGGCGGTGAGCAGATGGATGGCCTTGTAGATATTGGACTTGCCGCAGCCGTTCGGCCCGAAGACGATATTCAGCGCCCCCAGATCCAGCTCGATATCCCTTACCGATCTGAAATTTTGTATGCGGAGATGGTGGATCATGGTGCTCCCTAAGATCGCGAAATCATTTGCTGTCGCCGGGGAAACGCCACCTGAGCGGACGGCGGTCTGCCGTCCGGCACAGGCTCAGCACAGCGATTTCTTCATACCCCGGGTCAGCGCAACTCTGGTTAGTTTATCCGTGTCGTCATGAGTATCGCTAAACACGCCAAAAAAGTAACGCTCATTATCGATTGTCTGCGACACGATCCGATAACTCAGCGGCTGCCCGGATTTCGCGCCATATTGCGCGGCGGTGACGGAAAGTTCCGTCGCGGTATCGGCGACGCTGACCAGCAGGCCATCCGCCTTCCCCCCCACCAGCATGACCTTAATTAGCAGGTCCACCATGTTCCTCCCGGATTGGGGTCAATGATTAACGTTCGATAGCCGACCGCTGGTAGCAATAGCGCTACCTTCAGTACATTCTTATAGTTCATACCGGCCCTAAATAAAAAAACTCTTTCTTATACTGAGCTAAGCATTGATTATTACGACTAAAAGCTGACGAATGATGAAGGAAAAAAGAGAAATTGTGAATCTTCACAACTCTTATTTCGCATTATTTTCAGGTGCGGGCGTCGCCGGGCTTTACCCATAGCGGCGTGAAGAAATAAAAACGAAGGAACAGTCACCGGAATGCGCCACTCTCTTTTTGCCCCGATCCTCCTGCTCGCCCTGTTCGCCCTGCCCGCCTGGGCGCATGAGGCGACGGTAAACCAGGTCAAAGCCGCTGAGCGCCAGCTCGAGGCCAGAGTAGGCTACGCGGAGCTGGATTTAGCCAGCGGACGGCTGCTGGCAAGCTATCGCCCCGACGAGCGTTTCCCGATGATGAGCACCTTTAAAGTGCCGCTCTGCGCGGCGGTACTGGCGCGCGTGGATGCCGGAGAGGAGAAGCTCGATCGCCGCGTCCGCTACCGTCAACAGGATCTGGTTGAATACTCCCCGGTGACCGAAAAGCACCTCGCCGACGGCATGACGGTAGCCGGACTGTGCGCTGCGGCAATCACCCTTAGCGATAACACCGCCGCTAACCTGCTGCTGGCGAGCGTCGGCGGCCCGCAGGGGTTGACCGCCTTCCTGCGTCGCAGCGGAGACCAGACTTCGCGCCTCGACCGCTGGGAGACCGAGCTTAACGAGGCCCTGCCCGGCGACGCGCGTGATACCACCACGCCGCTGGCGATGGCCAAAACCTTGCGCAATCTGCTCACCGGCAGCGTGCTTTCCGCCGCATCGCGACAGCAGCTGCGCAGCTGGATGGTTGACGATAAGGTTGCCGGCCCGCTGCTGCGCTCGGCGCTGCCGCATGGCTGGTTTATCGCTGACAAAACCGGCGCGGGCAACCGCGGGTCGCGCGGTATTATCGCCGCCCTCGGCCCGGACGGGCAGCCCGCGCGCATCGTAATTATTTATTTAACCGGCACCGAGGCCTCAATGGATGAGCGGAACCGGCAGATTGCCGAGATTGGTGAGACGCTGGTTAAGCACTGGTAAGGCGCGTGCTGTCGTTCGCGGCGGCGGCAGAATTGAGGTCGTCACCGGCCCGGTACATCAGCCCGTTCTGCCCAGGCGTATCGGTACAGGTGCTGATCAGCGCGGCGGCGAGAATAACGGGTAAAACTCTGCGCAGAGTTCCCTTCACACTATATTCCCTGCGGCATTCTCTACGCACGAGGCGAGCATCGGTGATGCCGCCTCTGCGAGCGCTCCTGAAGTAAACTTAGAATCGATATTGCAGCCCGGCGGTGATGGTATAGTTTTTATTCGAAATGCCCGCTGCATCACCGCCGATTGAAGCTGATTCGCCGCTGTTAGTATCAATAATCTGAGTGCCTCCCTTGCCCTCTTCATATTTACTGTAGGTGAATTCGGCAAAAACTTTGGTTTTCGGCGTGATGTAATATCCGGCATCCACTGACGTACCGTAATAGCGTGAATTCGTCGTTTTTTCCCGGAAGGTCAGATCGCGCATATAGTGCTCATCGTTATCATGCGCCCGGACCCAATCACTGAATTTAAACAAGGCATTAAATTCAAAGTCATTAATACGGTACTGACCCGCGAGGCCCACGTAGGGCATGGAGAATCGCTGGCTGTAGCCAATACCACGTTCACCTGTCGGGAAATTGCCGGTGTAGGCACCGTTATCATAATTATAAGCGCCGCCGGTTGCCGTCCAGCTGAAACGCGTTTCCTGATAGCCTGCAATGACGCCAGCTTTGTAGTTATCGTCCTGGAATATCCAGCCTTTCACGTTAAGATCGTATTCATTGGCGTAATTGACGGTGGTGCTGGGGTGGGACGAGTGGTCCGTCCATCCGGGCTGACTGTCGTTCATCCAGTCGTAATCATCCATATGGCCAGATCCAGAAGCCAAAGATGTCCAGCCGCGGGCATTCAGCGTCAGGAAGGAGTAGGCATCCCAGGCTATATCGCCTTTCAGAATAGCGACGTTCTTTATTTTCCAGTCCAGCTGGCTAACTTTACGCCCCGTATCTGCGTCATAAACCATCTCATGAGATTTTCCACTCAGCATCCCGGCGGAAGTCGATACAGTAAAACTTTCTGGCGAGAAATTCGGAGTGAACTGTGCTGACTGCGCATAAGCCGTCCCTGAAACAGTGACCATCATCATTACCGCAACGGTACTTTTTTTCATTTTTATTCCCATAATCAAAGAACAATCCATAAGTTGCGGCTAAAGTCTAAAACTCATACAAATATCGAACAACTGTCAATTTTTGTCATTAATACACGCTGAAACTATTTACCCTCGAAGTATTCGGTATATATGCCATTCCCTTTAAGAGGCCTTTCGCCATGCTTATAACAGCATACCCTGAGCGCGCGTTGCCCTGAGCCCAGTAACGGGGGCTCGCGCAAGCCTGATAATTTAAATCGAGACGTGGTGGCTAACTAAGGCGTGGTTAATAAAACGGTGAATCATTAATGACGGGGGATCGTTAACGGGGGGAACGATTTCTGTGCCAAACCACAAAGGATTGGCAGGACAAATTGATCCGCAGATATATGCCGGGATACCGGAAAAGATCCCAGCTATCGGTCGATGCACGTGTCCGGTTGCGATGGCAATGGGCTGACGAGAACTATTTTGTAAAAACTCGCCAAGCTGGGCGTGATCTTTGCACATGATGTGATCCATAGCAGGAATACCGCTTTGGATTATGTGATGGTGTAAAAAGAGCATAGAGGGAGCGTCATCTTCATACGATAAGCTTTTTTCTAACCACGCAAGATGATTACCCACTGCGCCCTCAGACGATCCCTGGATCGTGCTATCTAATCCAATAAGGCGCAGTTCGCCCATATCTGCAACAAAATGAAGACCTTCTGCGAAGGGAGTTACGGACCAAAAGCGTTCGCCCCATACGCTGCGCATTAGTGACTTATTATCAGCGTTACCGGGCAGGATAAACGTCGGAAAACGTCGGATGTCCAGACGGGAATAAATGGATTCATAGCCTTCGAACCAGCTGTTATCAATCAGATCGCCGGTGAGAACTAAAGCGTCCGGCTCAACCGCATAGAGCCATTTTAACGCGCTATCAAATCGGCTGAGATTGCTATTATCCGGGCCTGCGTGAATATCTGAAATTTGAGCAATTATCATTTAAGTCTCCTGATATAGAAAACTAAAAAGCGACCGCATTCGACGGTGACGGAACCCGGCGATACGCCCCCGTGCTCCTGTCGCCACGAGCCCCGCACGCGGGCGCGTTATGGCTATTCATTCGCGCGCCATCTTCGTCAGCGCGCTCATAGCGTGCAGGAACCCTCGCCCTGTCCGGTTTTGCCGCGGATTAATCCTATTTAATCCGTATGGCGAGAGGAAGCTTAAGGTCCTCCATTAAATATTCACATTTATGCTTTGAAATTAGCCTCCTGGCTGTTGAGGAGTTTTTATGAAAAAAATTGTGCTTTTAGTTTTTGTGCTCTGCGGGGCGATGTCTCTTTCCGGCTGTATTCTTCCGCCTGGAGGACCTGGCGGTGGACCTGGTGGCGGGCCGGGCGGCGGACATTTTCATGGGCCAGGCCTGCGTTGATACCATAATCAATAAACCACCGGTCTATCCCCTGACCGGTAATCAATGAGTCTCGGTACAGATAGAGCAGCGGTCAAATCGGCCGCTATTGAACTCAATCGCCTGGAAGAAATTTGCAGACTTTTCGGCAAGATGAATTTCACGCAAATAAGCCGGGCTCCACGCCCGGCTCTCTTTTGCCTGGCAAAATTGCCTACTCGCTCAGCCCGCGATTTTTTAGCATTGGCTCAATCTTAGGATCGTGCCCGCGCCACTGGCGATAAAGTTCAGCTAAATCCGTGCTATTGCCGCGCGACAGGATCGCGTCGCGGAAGCGCTGGCCGTTTTCACGGGTCAGGCCGCCCTGCTCAACAAACCACTGGTAGCCGTCGTCCGCCAGCATCTGCGTCCACAGATAGGCGTAATAGCCCGCGGCGTAGCCGCCGCCGAAAATATGCGAAAAATAGCTGCTGCGATAGCGCGGCGGTACGGCGGCGAGATCGCACTTCTCCGCGCGCAGGGCCGCAGCTTCAAAGGCGTCCACCTCCTGCGGGACCTTCGCCGACGCCAGGCTATGCCAGTGCATATCCAGCATCGCCGCCGCCAGCAGCTCGCTCATGTCGTAGCCTTTATTAAACTTCGCCGCCCGGTACATGCTCTCGCGCAGCGCGTCGGGCATCGCCTCTCCGGTTTGATAATGACGCGCGTAGTGGGCAAATACCTGCGGCTCGCTGGCCCAGTGCTCAAAGATTTGCGACGGAAACTCGACAAAATCGCGCGGGGTATTGGTTCCCGACAGGCTGGCATAGCGCTGGCTGGCGAACAGCCCGTGCAGCGCGTGGCCGAATTCGTGGAATAAGGTGATGGTTTCATCCCACGACAGTAGCGCGCTGCGGCCCGAGCCGGGCTTTTGATAGTTGCAGACGTTGTAGATAACCGGCTGCTGCCGCAGCTCCGTGGACTGCTCAACGAACACGTCCATCCACGCGCCGCCGCTTTTTGAATCTCGCGCATAATAGTCGCCGTAAAATAGCGCCATACCGGCGCCGTTAGCGTCGAAAATTTCCCACACCCGCACGTCAGGATGATAGACAGGAATGTCGAAACGTTCGACGAAGCGCAGGCCAAACAGCTGCGATGCGGTCCAGAATACGCCGTCCAGCAGTACGCGATCGAGCGCAAAATAGGGTTTTAGCTGCGCCTCATCGATAGCGAACCTGGCGCGCCGCACCTGCTCCGCATAGTACGGCCAGTCCCAGGCGGCGGCGGTGAAATCCTCGCCTTCATCATCAATAACCTGTTGAATATCCGCCAGCTCCTGCTCGGCCCTTGCTCGTGCGGCCGGAGCAATTCGGCGCATAAACTCAAAGGCCTGGGCAGGCGCGCCCGCCATCTGATCGGCCATTGACCAGCTGGCGTAGTCAGCCGCGCCCAGCAGCTCCGCTTTCTGCGCCCGGATCGCCACCAGCTGCAGCAGCAGTTCGCGGGTATCGTTATCATCGCCCTTCTGATTGCGCGTCCAGCCTGCGGCAAACAGGTTTTCCCGGGTCTGACGACTGCGCAGTGACAGCAGCGCCGGCTGCTGCGTGGTGTTGAGCAGCGGCAGCAGCCAACGGTCCTGGAGACCCTTTTCAGCCGCCGCTTTTGCGGCCTCGGCGATCTCCTCCGCGCTCAGCCCGTCCAGCTGGTGCAGATAATCAAGCACCAGACCACCGGATTTTGCCGCGCTCAGCAGCCGCTGCTGGAACTGGCTCTGCAGCGCCGCGGCCTGGGTATTCAGCGCCCGCAGCACCGATTTCTGCTCTTCCGCCAGCCGCGCGCCGGCCAGCAGAAACCGCTGCCAGGTAACCTCAAGCAGGCGCCGGGACTCCGCATCGATCTGCAGATGCTCACGATCCTCCCACACGCGCTGCACGCGTTCAAACAGCGCCGTGTTAAGCCAGATATCGTTGCCCGCCTGCGCAAGCTCGGCGGAAAACTGCTCATCAAGCTGCTGCAGAAGCGGATTGGTATGCGCCCCGGCCATCGCAAAAAAGACCCGGGTCACGCGAGACAGCAGCTGTCCGCTCAGCTCCAGCGCCACCACCGTATTGGCAAAATCCGCGGGCGCCGGATTATTCACTATCGCGGCAATCTCTTCGCGCTGGCGCCGCATGCCTTCATCGAAGGCCGGGCGGTAGTGTTCATCCTCGATCAGATCGAAACGCGGCGCCTGATAGGGCAGCAGGCTGACGCTTAAAAAGGGGTTATTTTCCGACATTATTATCTCCAGGCTGCGGGCATCAGGTTAGATTAGGCAACTCATTGATTGACCGCAATCAATTCTCGAAGTGCCGCCTGGCTGTGCCTCATTTTTCATCGCCTGTAACCACACCAGGCGCGGTGATTTCCGTTACCGGTCCGCGTTAACGCATGCTATGGTATGACGACACAAAAGCGTTGAGGAACAGTAAGATGATTATCCTGGTTACCGGAGCAACAGCAGGTTTTGGTGAGAGCATGACCCGCCGCTTTGTCGAGAATGGGCATAAAGTGATCGCCACCGGACGTCGTGAAGAACGTCTGCAAACGCTGAAAGACGAGCTTGGCGACGGCATTTATACAGCCCAGCTCGACGTCCGTAATCGCGCGGCCATCGAAGAGATGATGGCCGGCCTGCCTGCGCAATGGCAGGCCATCGACGTGCTGGTCAATAACGCCGGTCTGGCGCTGGGGCTGGAGCCTGCGCACAGGGCCAGCGTTGAAGACTGGGAAGATATGATCGATACGAACAACAAGGGGCTGGTCTATATGACCCGCGCCGTGCTGCCGGGGATGGTTGAGCGCAACCGCGGCCATATTATCAATATCGGCTCAACCGCCGGCAACTGGCCCTATGCGGGCGGTAACGTCTACGGGGCGACCAAAGCCTTCGTGCGTCAGTTTAGCCTCAACCTGCGCACCGACCTGCACGGCACGGCGATTCGCGTCACCGACATCGAGCCAGGTCTGGTGGGCGGCACCGAGTTTTCCAACGTCCGCTTTAAAGGCGACGACGCGAAAGCCGGCAAAGCCTACGAAAATACCCAGGCGCTGACGCCGGACGACGTGACGGAAGCCGTGTGGTGGGTCGCCAACCTGCCGAAACACGTCAATATTAATACTCTGGAAATGATGCCGGTTAGCCAAAGCTTCGCCGGCCTCAGCGTGCACCGTCAGGGCTAATCCCCTTGCCCGGCCTGCGGGCCGGGTATGGGCGCAAAGGCAAAAAACGCGTAAAATAGCGCACATAATCCATTAAAAAGTAACCATCAATGGCCGTAGAATCACAGCTCAATCCAACACAACCGGTAAATCAGCAGATTTATCGGATCCTCCGCCGGGATATCGTCCATTGTCTGATCCCACCCGGCACGCCGCTGTCTGAAAAGGAAGTCTCCGTGCGCTTTGACGTTTCCCGTCAGCCGGTGCGCGAGGCGTTTATTAAGCTGGCGGAAAATGGCCTGATCCAAATCCGTCCGCAGCGCGGCAGCTACGTCAATAAAATATCCCTTTCGCAGGTCCGCAACGGCTGCTTCGTGCGCCAGGCCATCGAGTGTGCGGTGGTGCGTCGGGCGGCGGGAATGGTCAACAGCGAACAAATTTATCAGCTTGAGCAAAATCTTAATCAGCAGCGCACGGCGGTTGAACGCCAGCAGCTCAATGATTTCTTCCAGCTGGACGATGAGTTTCATCAGAAGCTGTCGCTTATTGCCGACTGCCAGCTTGCCTGGGACACCGTGGAGAATATTAAGGCGACGATTGACCGGGTACGCTATATGAGCCTCGATCACATCAGCTCGCCGGAAATGCTGCTGCGTCAGCATCACCAAATTTTCAAGGCGCTGGAAAATCGCGATGCCGACGCGGTAGACGCGGCGATGCATCTGCACCTGCACGAAATTAGCGAGTCGGTACTATTAATTCGCCAGGAAAACCGCGACTGGTTTAGCGAAGAGTAGTTGCGCTAGCGGCAGGTGCACTCTCCTGCCGCTAAAGATGCAGACCGGGGCCGTTATCGAACCACCAGCACCGGTATTTTAGCGTAGCGTAGAATAGACTCGGCGTTAGAGCCCAGCAGATGGGTGGAAATACCCGGTTTGCGCGAGCCGACAACAATCACGTCATACTCATCGCTATTGCTGATAGCTAATATTTCATCACGCACGTTGCCAAACACGACCCGGGTATGAAGACGCTCTGGCGGGATTGAAAACAGACGCGACAGGGTCTTCATTTTTTTCTCCGACTCCTCTTTCATAAAGGCTTCGAATTTATGAATATCGGCCGCAAAACCGCGAAGAATAGAGCGACTGCTGTTTGGCAGGACGTTTAATAACGTAATTTCGCCGTTTTCCGCTGAGGCTAAAAATTCAGCGTGACGTACCGCCTTATCGCTTAAATCCATTTCAAAAACATCTACAGGCAATAAAATTTTTTTGTACATAGCCCGCTCTCCTTTTTCCTGAGGAAGTGTATTCCAGAGGCTTCACTATGCCATAAACACTCTAAATGGAGAACAAACAATCGGCCTAATAAATACATAAGCCATTAAAACAAACACAGCTTATATTTATTTAACTGTGGATAGCTATAGTTATGTATATGCAATGGCCCGGATCATATTTATTGCAGAAAGAGTGAAGATCGGCGGAATGACGTACGGGTAAGACGCGCTGGCGAACGCTATTCGCCAAAGCAGCGTTAATGCCGCCGGAGCCGGCGGCATTGAAGCACGATTACTGCGCCAGTGCCCAGGCCGCAACGGTCGCCTTCGCCCCCCGGCTCTGCAGCGAGAGATAGGCCTGAGTCACCGCATCGACAAAGCGCGGATCCTGCGCCAGGCTGGCGCCAAAGATAGCCTCGATACCGAGCAGCGCGTTCACCCGCGCTTCGCCATCGGCGCTCGCGCGCACGGCCTGCTGAATCACCGGCAGCAGCGGGTCACAAATCTCAATCGCCTCGCCCCGGTCGTCGACACCGCCAACGTAGCGCATCCAGCCGGCTACGCCCAGCGCCAGCAGGCTAAAATCGCTGCGCTGCGCCAGATGCCAGCGTACCGAATCCAGCATTCTCTGCGGCAGCTTTTGGCTGCCGTCCATCGCAATCTGCCACGTCCGGTGCTGAAGCGCCGGATTGCTGTAGCGTTCGATCAGCAGCCCGGCGTAGCGAGCCAGATCGACGCCCTGCACTTTCAGCGTCGGCGCCTGTTCGTTGAGCATCAGGCTGCGGGCGGCGCGAAGATAGTTCTGGTCCTGCATACAGTCGTTAATGTGCTGATACCCGGCAAGGTAGCCGAGATAAGCGAGGAAGGAGTGGCTGCCGTTGAGCATACGCAGCTTCATCTCTTCAAACGGCACAACGTCAGCCACCAGCTCGGCGCCCGCCTTTTCCCATTCCGGGCGCCCGGCGACAAAATTATCCTCAATGACCCACTGACGGAACGGCTCGCAGGCGACGCCGGCCGGATCGCGCACGCCGGTCAGCTGTTCGATTTTATCCAGGGTCGCGGGGGTCACTGCCGGAACGATGCGATCGACCATCGTTGACGGGAAGGTCACGCTTTCGGCGATCCAGTCGGCAAGCTCGCTATCGATAGCCCGCGCCAGGGCGCAGACCACGTTACGTAATACGTGACCGTTTTCCGGCATATTGTCGCAGGACATCACGCTGAATGCCGGTAAACCGGCGGCTTTACGGCGCGCCAGCGCTTCCACGATAACGCCTGGCGCGGACTTCGGCTGATGCGGATTCTGTATATCGGCAACAATCAGCGGATGATCCAGCTGCAGCTCACCGCTGGCCGGTGAATGGCAGTAGCCCTTTTCCGTGATGGTCAGCGAAACAATCGCCACCTGCGGTTCACACATTTTTGCCAGCACGCTTTCCAGCCCCGCAACCTGCGCATGCATCGCCTGCTTAACGACGCCGACCACCCGCGCGGTCCAGGCTTCCGCCGACATTTCGGCGACGGTATACAGCAGGTCCTGCTGCTGCAGATCGGCAATTTGCTGCTCGCCGCCAATCAGGTTTACCTCGGTATACCCCCAGTCGCTGCCGTGTTCCGCGGCCAGAATATCGGCATAGACCGCCTGGTGCGCGCGGTGAAAGGCGCCGAAACCGAGGTGAACGATACGGGAAATAAGGGTGCTGCGATCGTAAGAAGGAAGCGTTGCTCTGGCTGTTAAAAGCGTGTTTTGCATCTTTAGACTCGCTGTATAGAAACGGTATGAGTGTTGACTGCCATACCAGATTACCGCCCGTGAGTGCCTATGTTTTGATTTGCATTAATTAACGGGCGATTGGTACGACAGAAATACAATGTTGTGTGACAGGTCTGGCATTTTTTTGTTTTTAACCAGAAGCTATCACACAGGTTTGCTTAACTTTGCGCCGAAGGTGCCGGCTCTGGGCGACGTTTTTCCGCCGGGATATCGCACCACAGCTGGTCATAGTCGTAGCCGGTGAGGTCTTCAACAATGCGTCGCGCTTCGGGGGTGACGTTCTGCTTGATGCCGTTGGCCTTCAGGCGATCGACCTCATCGACAAAGATCTTGTGCGTCTGCTTGTTGAGGTGGAAGGTCAGCGCCTGCCACAGCGCGATCAGTAGCAGCCCTGCGGTACCGGCGAAAAGCAGTATGGCGATGGTATCAATGGCTTCCTGCGGCTGATTGACGCTGCCCTTCACAAAACCGCCGCTTTGCAGCAGCAGCCCCACCGCGAACGTGGCGATCGCCACCGTCGTCTTACGCGAAAACGTCATCACGGCGGCGAACAGGCCTTCCCGACGCTGGCGGGTGATCATTTCATCGATATCCGGGATAAACGGGAAAACGTTCCACGGCGTAAATTCAAGGACGCAGCGCCCCACCTGGTACACGCCGGCGAGGATCAGCAGCAGCAGAACCTTATTGTCCGTCGGGAATTGATAAACGAGGAACAGCCCGCCGAGGCACAGCATCATCAGGCAATAGGCGAAGACGTACAGACGCGACGGGCCGTACTTGATAATAGCGACACCGGCCGCCAACGTAACCGGCAGGCCCACGATGCTCATCGACAGCAGCGTTCCCGCCAGCGAAGATGAGACGTTCAGGCAGTAGACGCAGAAAAAGACGAACACCGTGTTATAAACATCTTTCGCGGTGAACGAGAACAGATAAATAGCCAGATGCTTGCGAAACGCGCGAACCTTGAGGGTCGAAGCGTACTCCTTAAATAGATGACCAAAGGACCTCATCTTCTCGGCAAAGGTCTTCTCCACGGCTTTACTTTCTAACTCTGCCTGCATTTCCGGCGTCAGCTCACGTTCCCAGGTGACCTTCCACGAGATAAACACGCAGAGCATAAACAGCACCGCAAACACCACCCCGTTGATGAAATAGGCGCTGGCGTCATTTTCGCCAAAGTGATTAATCAGCAGGCCGGGAATAAAGGTTGCGAGAAAGGTTCCGGAAGCGGAGAGAAACATGCGGCAGGTTGAAAGCTTGGTACGCGCATTAAAATCTTTAGTCATTTCCGAAGGCAGGGTTTCCCAGGGAATTAAGACCATGGCGGCAATAATCTCAAACGCCAGATATACCGCAAGGTAGAAACCGTAGCTCATGCCATCCAGCCACAGCAGCGCATAGACCAGCATCAGCGGCGCGCCGATCAGCAGAAAAAAGCGCCGGCGGCCGAACTTCTTACCTAAGTAATTCTTATAAAAGTGGTCGGTAAAGCTGCCCATAAACAGGCTAACGATGGCATCCACAATACGTGCAATGGCCACAATAGAGGCGGCTTCAATGGGCGAGAGGCCCACAAAGGTGGTGTAAAAAAACAGCAGCCAGGCACCAATTACGGTAAACGCTCCGCCCCCCATAATATCGGTCATACCATATCCGATACTTACCGGGATGGTAATTTTCTTATTACTCCGAGCCATATCAAATCCTCACATCAGGATGAATATTAAAATTTAAAATATGCTTGCGCATTATCGTGACAGATGTTTTTTATCATTCTGGTTAATATCACTTCATCATCATGGACTTCACCGCGCGTCACCCAGCCGCCAATTAAATTACAAAGAATACGGCGAAAATAATCATGGCGAGGATACGAAATAAGACTGCGGGAGTCGGTGAGCATGCCAATAAAATTCATTAGTAAGCCCTGATCGGCCAGCGTGTTTAGCTGACTCTCCATGCCGCGCCGGGTATCGTTAAACCACCAGCCGGAGCCAAACTGGATCGGCGATTTAACGCCGTGCTCTGCGCTCTGAAAGTTGGCAATGGCCGATGCCACGACGTCGTTGTAGGCCGCATTCAGGTTGTAGACGATGGTTTTCGGCAGCGCATGGCGCCGGCTCAGGCCGTCGAGAAACTGATTCAAACTGCCGGCAAGCGCCGGCTGATCGGCAATGGAGTCGAAGCCAGAGTTAATTCCGGATTGCTCCAGCATCAGGCTGTTATTGTTACGAATGGCGCCAAAATGAATCTGCATCGCCCAGCCGCAGCGCCGGTAGTGCTTTGCCAGCAGCACAAAAATCGCGCTATTCAGGCCATGCTGCTCTTCGGCGGTCAGCTCCTGGCCGCTGAGCTTCTGCGCAAAGAGCCTTGCGGCTTCCTGCCGAGACACCTCGCGCCAGACCAGAGCCTGTAAACCGTGATCGGAGATGCGGCATCCGGCATCGTGGAAATAGTCGACGCGGTTGGCTAGCGCCCTTTCAAAATCATCCAGCGTGGCGATCGGCACATCGGCTATGGCCGCGAGCTGCTGCATAAAGATGAAGAACGCCTGCGGGTTCTCTTCGAAGAAACCGTCTGGGCGAAAGGTGGGCAGTACCTTCACCGGAAAGCCGTCATCACTCTTCAGGAGCTTGTGGTAATGCAGGGTATCCAGCGGCGAGTCCGTGGTGCAGATCGTCTCGACATTCGAGCGCAGGATCAGCTGGCGAGGCGTGAACGCGTTCTCCCGCAGCCGCGCGTTGCAGTGGTTCATAATTCGGCGCCAGCTTTGGCGATTCAGCGCTTCATCGCAGTCAAAATAGGCCTGCAGCTCAAGATGAGTCCAGTGATAAAGCGGGTTGCCAAAGCAGGACTCGACCGTCTCCGCCCAGGCCTGGAATTTCTCCTCGGCTGCGGCGTCGCCGGTAATAAAACGTTCATCAATAGCGTTAGCCCGCATGGCCCGCCATTTATAATGATCGCCGGCCAGCCAAAGCTCGCTTATATTAGCAAAGGCGTTGTTCTCATAAATGTCCCTGGCCTCGAGATGACAATGATAGTCAATAATCGGCAGATCCTTAGCAATATCATTGTATAAGCTTACGCCACGATCGTTACTCATCATAAAACGCTCATTAATTAATGCCATAACTCCCCTCTTAACAATCACGTCCATTGCTCAATAAGATGCAGAGAATATATCCGCAGCGGCGCCTGACTCTCTGCGTAATATGTAAAATAGAGTCAGAGCTCCCGGACAGTCGCCAGAGAAAATAATCAGCGCGACCGGGAGGCCATCTAAATATCAATAAATACTTTCCAGCTATCAGCAGAGATGATAATGACGCAGAGCCAGACTCTTTTTTTAAATATACTGGCCGGATTTTTCGTCTTTACGCAGCGGGAGCGTATCGGCAGCATCGTTTGCCAGGCTCAGGTCGCGGTCGCGCACTTCCGGCATCAGGATGGCGGCCAGTAAGCCGATCACCGAATAGCAAATCAGCATCACCACCACCGGCAGCCACGAGTCGGTCATATTACAGAAAATACCCGCCAGCACCGGGCCGAAACCCACGGCAACCAGCCCCCCCATCTCTTTTGAGATAGCCATGCGGGTGAAGCGATTACGCGATCCAAACAGCTCGGCCATGGTAATATTTTCCAGCGCAAACAGGCCCAGTACCGCCACGTTATGAATAACAACCAACGATGCCATAATAGTGCTCACGCTGTGGCTTTTATCCATGATAATTGCCAGCATCGGGTAGGCTAAAATAATCGCCGAAATATTGACGATAATATACGGCGTGCGCCGCCCTACTTTATCTGAAAGCCAGCCCAGCAGCGGAATAGTGATAAAACCGATCGCCGAGCTAATCATTAACGCATCTGTCGGGATCGCTTTATCAAACAGCAGGGTTTGCACCAGATAGCCCGCAAGGAAGGTTTGAATCAGCCCCGAGTTGCCCGCCTGGCCGAAGCGCAGGCCGGTTGCCAGCCAGAATGATTTACTCTTCAGCATCGCGCCAAAGCTATTCTCCTGGCTGCTGGCGGCGCTCTTCCGGCTGCCGCCCTCGGCGACTTTTTCAAATACCGGGCTTTCCTTGAGGTTCAAGCGCAGCCAGATGGCGAAGATCATCACCACCACGCTGGCAAGGAACGGAATACGCCAGCCCCACGCCACCAGCTGCTCGCGGTCGAGCAGGAAGAACATCACCGCCCAGATTGCCGTAGCGCTGAGGGTGCCGCAGTTGGTTCCCATCGCCACCAGCGAAGAGATAATGCCGCGCTTACCTTTCGGCGCATATTCCGCCAGCATCGTGCCGGCCCCGGATATTTCCGCGCCAGCGCCCAGCCCCTGAATCACGCGCAGGGTGACCAGCAGCACCGGCGCAAGGATCCCCACCTGGGCATAGGTGGGCAAAACGCCGATCAGCGTCGTACAGATGCCCATCATGGTGATGGTAATAAAAAGAACTTTTTTGCGGCCGATGCTATCGCCCATTCTGCCGAAAATAAACGCCCCGACGATGCGGGCAATATATCCTGCGCCGTAGGTCCCCATGGCTAAAATAAGCGCCATCGCCGCAGACTGTTCGGGGAAGAATATTTCATGGAATACCAGCGCGGCGCCTAAAGAGTAAAGCTGGAAATCCATAAACTCCAGCGCGGTACCTAACCAACCGGATACAGCCGCGCGGATGAGATCGGAGGTTGTTCTCTCATTCTTTACTGTCGTCATCTTTATAATCTCTAATTGTGTAGGATATAGAGTCTGGCGTTGTATTGGCTGTCAGAAGGTTAATAAAACCTTACAGCAACTCTTGCGGTCATTTTCAAACAGCTCAATTGCCTCAGCGACCTGTTGATAGTCAAAGGCATGGGTAATTAACATTTCCGGATTAATCAGCCCCTGTTCCAGCCAGCGCAAAACAATCGGGAATTTATTGGCGTTTAGCCGCGAGGAAAATATCGACAGCTCTTTACCAGTAATCCCCTGCTGCGCCACCTGCGACGGCTCGGTAGAGAATCCCATCAGGACAATTCTGGCCGCCGGTGAAGCCAGCGTAACCGCCTCCTGTAATATTGTCGGGTGGCAGGCGGCGTCGATAATCAGCGTCGGCTTCACCTCTAACACCTCGGCTAATGAGTGCTCGCCGTTATTGATCGTGCGGTCGGCACCGTTGCGCTGGGCCATCTGCAACCGTTCATCGATTCGGTCAACCACAATCACCTGGCCGACTTTGTAGACCTGCTTAAGGACCTGGATGGTGGTTAAGCCCATCGGCCCGGCGCCGTAAACTAGCGCCACGTCCTGCTCGGTCGGCGTCACCTGCCCGGTCACGTTGGCGGCGATCGTGAAGGGTTCCACCATTACCGCATGCCTGTCCGACACGCCGTCTGGCACCTGCCAGGCGTTTTTCGCCGGCACCACCGCATACTCGCTGAAGCCGCCGTCCCGGTGCACGCCGATAACCACCAACGAGGTGCAGACGTTCGGTTTGCCTACCGAGCAGGGATAGCAGCGTCCGCAGCTGATAACCGGATCCACGCACACCCGCTGGCCCACGGTTTTATCCGTCACCCCGGCGCCAACCGCATCGATAGTGCCGAAGAATTCGTGGCCGATAACGCGCGGGTATTTTGCAAACGGGTTGTGTCCGCGATAGATGTGGCTATCCGAGCCGCATATTCCCGCCAGCTGAACCTTGACCCGAACGTCCCCCGCGGCAGGCTCTGGCAGCGCGCGCTCCTCAATCACCAGCTCATTGGGCTGGCGGATAACGATACTTTTCATTTTATTCTCCTTACCAGTTCCACAAGGTGCCATCTTCTAACCGCGCCACCGGCAGGCAGGCCGGATCGTACGGATATTTCGCTGCCAGCTTCTCGTCAAACTCAATTCCCAGCCCCGGCTTTTCGCCTGGGTGCATATAGCCGTTATCGAACGTCCAGCTATGCGGGAAAACGTCGAGCATCTGCTCGGAGTAGCCCATGTACTCCTGGACGCCGAAGTTCGGCACCCACAGGTCAAAGTGTAGCGCCGCCGCCATGCAGACCGGCGACAGGTCGGACGGGCCGTGCGAGCCGGTGCGTACCTGATAAAGCGAGGCAAAATCGGCGATACGGCGCATGCCGGTGATCCCGCCGGCGTGGGTCACGGTGGTGCGGATATAGTCAATCAGCTGCTCCTCTATCAGCTGCTTGCAGTCCCAGATGCTGTTAAAGACTTCCCCGACCGCAATGGGGGTCACGGTGTGCTGGCGGATCAGGCGGAAGCACTCCTGATTTTCAGCCGGCGTCGGATCCTCCATCCAGAACAGACGATACTCCTCGATGCTCTTGCCAAAGCGCGCGGCCTCGATCGGCGTCAGGCGATGGTGCATGTCATGCAGAAGGTGCTCGTTGAAACCAAATCTTTCGCGCACGGCGGCAAACAGCTGCGGGGTAAAATCAAGATACTTCTCCGTCGACCACAGCTGCTCTTCCGGCCACAGGCCTTTGGTCGCCGGCTCGTAGGCCTGACCTTTGCCTTTTGCCATCCCGTAGGTGGTCTTCATCCCAGGAATGCCGCACTGCACGCGGATGGCCTTAAAGCCCATCTCTTTGTGGCGAGCGTAGTCATCCAGCACTTCGTCAATGGAGTGGCCCGTGGTGTGGCAGTAAACCATCACCCCTTCACGTGATGCCCCGCCCAGCAGCTGATACAGCGGCATCCCCGCCGCCTTCGCTTTAATATCCCACAGGGCCATATCGACGGCAGAGATAGCCGACATGGTCACCGGCCCGCGGCGCCAGTAGGCGCCCTTGTAGAAGAACTGCCAGATATCTTCGATACGCTGCGCGTCGCGGCCGATAAGCTGCGGGCAGAGGTGATCCTGCAGGTACGATGCGACGGAGAGCTCGCGACCGTTTAAGGTGGCATCCCCCAGCCCAACGATGCCGTCATCGGTGGTGATTTTTAGGGTGACAAAGTTACGTCCGGGACAGGTGACGAAAACTTCAGCGGCAACGATCTTCATCTTTTTTTATTCCTTACATCTCTGCGGTTAGTGAATAAAATTAAATCACCAGACCTACTACCATACAAGTATAATGATCGAAAAAGATGCTATTGGTCACATTAATGCCCGGGCCTGACGCGGCGGCCGCTGGCTGAAGAAACGCGGTAAACAGAGGTGGAAACAGGCGCGATTCCGCACGGTCGGCGCATCATCTGCCCCGGCGCTGCGCCCGTAAGGTTGGCTACGCGCGACCCCATCCGGCGACGATAATGAGCATTCCGCACAGCGCAATAACCGCGCCGGCCCAGTCGTAGTGGCTGAGCTTTACGCCGTCAACAAAGCGCAGCCACAGCAGCGCGGTGCAGACATAGACTCCGCCGTAGGCGGCGTAAACGCGTCCGCTCGCCGCCGGGTGTAGGGTCAGCAGCCAGACGAACATCGCCAGCGCGAGTCCGGCGGGCAGCAGCAGCAGCGGCGTGGCGCCCCGCTTTAGCCAGAGCCAGGGTAAATAGCAGCCGAGGATTTCGCACAGGGCGGTGGCGAAAAAAAGCAGCGTGGTTTTGAGCATTAAAGATACGTAAATAGCGCAGAGAGTGGCGGCATTCTACGCGATAATTGCCCCGCTCCCACTTCCTTTTGTCGGGTATGCCGTAGAAAAGAGATGTAGTAAACTCATATTAAGGGCTATCCCTTTTTATCACTCAAAGGAAACCGTGATGAAAATGACACTGAACAAACGCTGGTGCCTGACCGCCATGCTGGCGCTAAGCGCCGTGGCCTTCACCGCCTCGTCTTTTGCTAAAACCGACACGCTGGTGATTGAATCCGGCGATAGCGCGCAGAGCCGCCAGAACGCCGCCATGGAAAAAGAGCAGTGGAACGACACCCGCACTCTGCGCCATAAGGTCAACACGCGCACCGAGAAAGAATGGGATAAGGCCGACGTCGCTTTTGATGCCCAGGATAACTGCCAGAAAAGCGCGAACGTCAACGCCTACTGGGAGCCGAATACCCTGCGCTGCCTCGATCGCCGCACCGGCCGTACCGTAGCGCCGTAACCCGTCACGCATGGCGCCTGCGGGCGCCATAATTCATTATTATCGCCAGCATTGCTGCACAGGAACACCCATGACCGACGCTCATACCGTCAAGCTGCGCCCGCTAGAGCGCGAAGATCTCCGTTTTGTTCACCAGCTCGATAACAACGCCAGCGTAATGCGCTACTGGTTTGAAGAGCCGTATGAGGCCTTTGTCGAGCTCTCAGACCTCTATGACAAGCATATTCACGATCAGAGCGAGCGCCGGTTTGTGATTGAGTGCGACGGGGAAAAAGCCGGTCTGGTCGAGCTGGTTGAGATTAACCACGTCCACCGACGCGCCGAGTTTCAGATTATTATCTCCCCGGACTATCAGGGGCGAGGTCTTGCGACCCGCGCCGCTAAGCTGGCAATGGACTACGGCTTTACCGTACTCAACCTCTATAAGCTGTACCTCATCGTCGACAGCGAAAATGAAAAAGCGATCCACATCTACCGCAAGCTTGGGTTTATGGTCGAGGGCGAGCTCATTCACGAGTTTTTCATTAACGGCGAATACCGCAATACTATTCGGATGTGCCTGTTCCAGCATCAGTACCTTAGCGAACACCGCCCGCAGGGCCCGACGCTGCTGAAGCCAACGGCTCAGTAGTATTCGATGCTATTTTTGATGGTGTAGTGGCGCGTTAACGGCGGCTGCACGCTTTCATCGATAACCTGCAGCTCGCACTTCACCGGGTTGTCGTGACTGTCGTAGTCGCAGGTCTGCCGCACGCTGCCTAGCTCACGATCGTTGAATGTGCTCACCGCCGTGTAGTCCAGCTTTTTACGCGGATCGGCCGCCGGCGTTGAGACCACCGTAAAGCGCTCGTCTTTGGCGGTGGTGGTTTTGCCTAGCGGATAGCCTTCGTCATCATAGCGGTAGCTGGCCGTGGTCTCTTTGCCGCGGGCGGTCACCACAAAGCCATTGTCATCCGTTTCCCAGCTCACGCCCGCCGACGGCATTTCGGCAAGCTGGCACTTTCCCTGCAGGCGCAGGCGCTTTTCACGCGTTTTCGCATCGAGATAGTAGTTCGCGTCGAGCAGCAGCGTGGCGCCGGTGTTATTTTCGCGATCCTGGAAAGCCAGCAGATCGAAGCAGCCCTCGCTGGATAATCGCCCGCTGACCTGTTTCACCACTTCATCATGCTCATCGAGCAGCGTCTGGCTGAAATCTTTCACCGGGCCACGCAGCGGGTCAAATTCAAATTCGTTGGAAAAACTCGCCATTTCTGGCGTAAAGGCCTGCGGCGCGGATTGATTATCGCAGGCGCTGAGCGCCATGGTCGCCAAAACCAGTAAAAACAGTTTGTTCACGCCCGATTCCTTCTGTATCCCTATGCAATCATATTAGCAAATACAATTGTTTACACCAGTTCTGCTATGCTTAAATCTGGATGACGTCAATAAGGAGTTTATGATGAAAATATCCCCCTGGCTCTGCGCGGCTCTGCTGCTGGGTTCGACATCAGCGCTTGCCGCACCGGATTCCTGCGAACGGGTAAAAAACGATATTCAGCAGAAAATCATCAATAACGGCGTGCCGGCGACGGGCTTTAGCCTGAGCATCGTCCCCAGCGACCAGCCTGACCAGCCCGGCGCTCAGGTTGTCGGACACTGCGCCAACGACACCTTTAAAATCACCTATACCCGCAGCGCCGGCACCGACAGCGAAGCGCAGTAACCCGCCCTCTGCTTCAAGTGAAGGATATTATCCCTGGGTTGACCAGGGATAATATTCATCTACCTCTATATAAGTATTATGGATCTCCCATCCGCTCGAATGCAGAACCCGGCGGAATTTCATCATAATAACAATCAGGGAGTGAGTAATGTCTTATCCGGAATATGACGGCGGCCTCAGCCGTCGCACGCTAATTAAATCCTCAGCGATCGGTTCACTGGCATTAGCAGCCGGCGCAGTGTCGCTGCCGTTTAGCCTGCACGGCGCGGCGGCGGCCGTTCAGCAGGCCACCCAGGGCGAAGAACGGGTGGTGTGGGGAGCCTGCTCGGTGAACTGCGGCAGCCGCTGCGCGCTGCGTCTGCACGTACGCGATGACGAAGTGGTGTGGGTTGAGACCGATAACACCGGGCAGGATATTTATGGCGATCACCAGGTGCGGGCCTGCCTGCGCGGCCGCTCTATCCGCCGACGCATCAACCACCCCGACCGCCTGAACTATCCGATGAAACGAGTCGGTAAGCGCGGCGAAGGAAAGTTTGCCCGCATCAGTTGGGACGAAGCGCTGGACACTCTGGCCGGCAGCCTGCAGCGGATCGTTAAAGAGTACGGTAACGAAGCGGTCTACATCAACTACTCCTCCGGGATCGTCGGCGGCAACATGACCCGCTCGTCGCCCTCCGCTTCCCCGGTAACCCGCCTGATGAACTGCTACGGCGGCTCTTTAAACCAGTACGGCACCTACAGCACCGCCCAAATTGCCTGCGCCATGCCCTACACCTACGGCAGCAACGAGGGCAACAGCACCTCCGACATCGAAAACAGCAGGCTGGTGGTGATGTTCGGCAATAACCCGGCGGAAACCCGCATGAGCGGCGGCGGGATTACCTATTATCTTGAACAGGCTCGCGAGCGCTCCAACGCCAGAATGATCGTTATCGATCCGCGCTATACCGATACCGCCGCCGGCCGCGAAGACGAGTGGATCCCCATTCGCCCCGGCACCGACGCGGCGCTGGTGGCCGGCATCGCCTGGGTACTGATAACGGAAAACCTTGTCGACCAGCCGTTCCTTGATACCTGCTGCGTAGGCTACGACGAAAAAACGCTACCCGCAGGCGCGCCGGCAAACAGCCATTATAAGGCCTGGATCCTTGGCGAAGGGAATGATGGAACCGCTAAAACGCCGCAGTGGGCGTCGCGGATTTGCGGCATTCCGGTCGACCGCATCGTCAAGCTGGCGCGAGAGATCGGCAGCACCAGGCCGGCCTATATTTGTCAGGGCTGGGGGCCGCAGCGCCAGGCCAACGGCGAGCTGGCCGCCAGGGCCATCGCCATGCTGCCGATTCTGACCGGCAACGTCGGGATTAGCGGCGGCAACAGCGGCGCGCGCGAATCAACCTATACCATCACCATCGAGCGCCTGCCGGTGCTGACTAACCCGGTGAAAACCGCCATCTCCTGCTTTAGCTGGACCGACGCCATCGCGCGCGGGCCCGAAATGACCGCCCTGCGCGACGGCGTACGCGGCAAGGATAAGCTGGACGTGCCGATCAAGTTCCTGTGGAACTACGCCGGGAATACCATTATCAACCAGCATTCTGACATCAACCGGACCCACAAAATCCTGCAGGACGACTGCAGGTGCGAAACCATCGTGGTGATCGATAACTTTATGACCTCATCGGCTAAATATGCCGACATCCTGCTTCCGGACCTGATGACCGTCGAGCAGGAGGATATTATCCCCAACGACTACGCCGGCAATATGGGCTACCTGATCTTTATTCAGCCCGCCACCTCGCCGAAGTTTGAGCGTAAACCGATCTACTGGATCCTCAGCGAAGTGGCAAAACGCCTCGGTGATGAGGTCCTGCAAAAGTTTACCGAAGGACGTACTCAGGCGCAGTGGCTGCAGCATCTTTACGCCCTGATGCTGGCGAAAGACCCCGCGCTGCCCGCCTACGACGAACTTAAAGCCATGGGGATCTATAAGCGTAAGGATCCCGCGGGCCATTTTGTCGCCTATCGCGATTTCCGCCGCGACCCGCTCGCCAATCCGCTAAAAACGCCTTCCGGCAAAATTGAGATCTACTCCAGCCGGCTGGCCGATATCGCCGCCAGCTGGCAGCTTGCGGCGGACGACACCATCAGCCCGCTGCCGGTGTACGCCTCCACCTTCGAAGGCTGGGATGACCCGCTGCGCAGCCAGTTTCCGCTGCAGCTTTTTGGCTTCCACTATAAAGCGCGTACCCACTCGAGCTACGGTAACGTCGATATTCTGCAGGCCGCCTGCCGCCAGGAGGTGTGGATTAACCCGCTGGACGCCGAGCGTCGCGGGATTAAAAACGGTGATATGGTGCGCGTCTTTAACCAGCGCGGCGAGCTGCGCATTCCGGCAAAAGTAACGCCGCGCATTATGCCCGGTGTCTCAGCGATGGGCCAGGGTGCGTGGCATGACGCCAATATGGACGGGGATCGTGTCGACCGCGGCGCCTGCATTAATACGCTGACCACCCACCGTCCGTCGCCGCTGGCGAAAGGCAATCCTCAGCACACCAACCTGGTTGAAATTGCCAAAGCCTAAGGAGAACGAGTATGGGAAACGGATGGCATGAATGGCCGCTGGTGCTGTTTACGGTGCTGGGCCAGTGTGCGGCGGGAGCGCTGATCGTCAGCGGCCTGGGCTGGCTGTCGCTGAAAAATAACTCCGAAGCCCGGCAGCGCCTGGTGCGCAGCATGATCGCTATCTGGCTGCTGATGGGGGTCGGCTTTCTCGCCTCCATGCTGCACCTTGGTTCACCGCTGCGGGCGTTCAATTCGCTCAATCGCCTCGGCGAGTCGGCGCTGAGTAACGAAATCGCCAGCGGCATCATCTTCTTTGCCGTCGGCGGGCTGTGGTGGCTGCTGGCGGTCACCAGCAAAATGCCCGCCGCGCTGAGCGCGCCGTGGCTGGCCGTGAGCATGCTGCTGGGGGGCATTTTTGTCTTTGCGATGACCCGGGTTTACCAGATTGATACCGTTCCGACATGGTATAATGGCTATACCACCGGCGCCTTTTTTCTGACCCTGCTGCTCTGCGGGCCGCTGTTTGCCGCACTGCTGCTGCGTGCAGCCAACGTGTCGTTTAACGGCAGCGTCTTCGCCTCGCTGAGCGTTCTGGCGCTGCTGGCCAGCATTGCCATCGTCGTGCTGCAGGGTTTTGGCCTCGGCGATATTCACAGCTCGGTGCAGCGCGCCGGCGCGTTGGTTCCGGGGTACGGGTTCTGGCAAACCTGGCGCATCGCGCTGCTGGCCCTTGGTCTCGGCTGCTGGCTGTGCCCGCTCATTCGCGGCATCCGCCCGCGTACCGGCGGGTTATGCCTCGGGCTGCTGCTGGTACTGGCCGGAGAACTGATTGGCCGCAGCCTGTTTTATGGCCTGCATATGACCGTCGGCACGGCAGTTGCTGGTTAATTTTTCGTGCGCGGACAGCCGCGCCGCAGTAAGGAATATAAGCATGATGCAACCCCCATTCCGCGACGCCGTCGCGCTAAGCGCCCGCACCCTCGGCGCGCTATTTTCGTTTGCCCCGCAAAGCGAGCAGGCCGCCCCGCTGGTCAGCGCCCTGCGCGACGGAAGCTGGCAGGCCCAGTGGCCCTTTGCGGTGCCCGCTGAGGTGGTTGCCCGCTTCGCCGAACACAACGACGAGCCGCTGGCCGAGGCGTGGCAGCGCCTGTTTATCGGCCCCTGGGCCCTGCCGGCACCGCCGTGGGGCTCCGTCTGGCTGGATAAAGAGAATGTCCTGTTCGGCGATTCGACGCTGGAGCTCAGGGAGTGGATGCGGCAGAACGGCATCGCCCGCGCCGCGCAGAACAACGATCCGGAAGATAGCTTTGGCACCCTGCTGCTGCTGGCCGCCTGGCTATGCGAGTCCGGGCAGGATGAGGCCTTTTCGCAGCTGCTGGCCCGGCATCTGCTGCCCTGGTCTGGCCGCTTCCTGGCGGTTTTCGTCAGCGAAGCCGGGCATCCGTTCTACCAGGCCCTGGGTCAGCTAAGCCAGGCCACGCTGGCGGAGTGGCAAGACACGCTGACTCTTGTCGTCGCCGACAAACCGCTCTATCGCTAGTCTCGTCGCCATCTCGCGGATCTCGGATGCCCAACCCATGAGTGACAACGTCACATAAAGTATCTTCCGTTCCTCCTTTTCTCCGCTGCGCGGCGGCAAAGGAGGCACTTATCGCTTTTGCTTATAACGTTATTCCCCTGCACAATAAGGCACTCATTCCCGCAACGCGTAATGTTCGATGCATCGTTTGCCTGCTTATCCTGATATTCAGGTCATGTTTCGCCGCCTGCTGGTCGCCACGCTGATCGGTATTCTGGCAGCGCTCGCCGTGGCGCTCTTTCATGCCGCGATGGGGCAGCTGGAGGCGCTGCTCCTCAGCAATCGGAGCGGAAGCCTGGTCAACGCCGCCGAATCGCTGCCGTGGTGGCGACGGCTGCTGACGCCAGCGGCCGGAGGATTTGCCGCCGGCACCCTGCTCTGGCTCTGGCAGCGCCGCACCCGCCAGCGTCCGCACGCGCCGACCGATTATATGGAGGCGCTGGAAACCGGCGACGGCCGCTTCGATACGCCGGCCAGCCTGATAAAATCCTGCGCCTCGCTGCTGGTGGTGACCACCGGCAGCGCCATTGGCCGCGAGGGGGCGATGATCCTGCTGGCGGCGCTGGCGGCGTCGCTGTTCGCCCGGCGCTTCACGCCCAAAGAGGAGTGGAAATTATGGGTAGCCTGCGGTGCCGCCGCCGGGATGGCCAGCGCCTATCACGCCCCCCTGGCCGGAAGCCTGTTTATTGCCGAGATTCTGTTCGGTACGCTGTTGCTGGCTTCGCTCGGCCCGGTGGTTATTTCAGCGGTTGTCGCGCTGCTGGTCAGCCATCTGCTAAACGGCAGCCAGCAGCCCCTTTACCAGGTGACGCTCAGCCTTCCCCTCACCGCCGTTCACTACGGGCTGATGCTGGCGACCGGCCTGCTGGCCGGGCTTTGCGGGCCGATCTTCGTCTGGCTGATGGGCTGGAGCCATCGCGGCTTTCTGCGCCTGCGCCTCTCGCCGCCCTGGCAGCTGGCGCTCGGCGGCGTCATCGTTGGCCTGCTGTCGCTGCTGACGCCGGCGGTGTGGGGGAACGGTTACAGCACGGTACAGAGCTATCTCCAGTCGCCGCCGCTGCTGGGAGCAATCGCCGTGGTATTCGCCTGTAAGCTGCTTGCGGTACTGGCCAGCAGCGGCTCGGGCGCGCCCGGCGGCGTGTTTACGCCGACGCTGTTTGTCGGGCTGGCAATGGGCATGCTGTTCGCCAGCTTCACCGGCCTGTGGCTGCACGGTTCTGAGGTGGCGATTATGCTGGGTCTGGCCGGAATGGCGACCTTCCTGGCGGCAACAACGCACGCGCCAATTATGTCGACCCTGATGATTTGTGAAATGACCGGGCAATATGCGCTACTGCCCGGCTTGTTGATGGCCAGCGTGCTGGCATCGGTGCTGTCGCGAACGCTACGCCAGGACTCGATCTACCGCCATCACCTCACCTAGCCGCGCCAGGTCAATATACTGGCTCAGCTCGCGCTGCTCGGCGCGCGGCAGATAGGGCAATTCGCCGATCAGCGGACCCGGCAGTTTTTTGCTTAAGACGTCGATGATTTCAGCGTAGTGCGCCAGCCCCGGATTAATGCGGTTGGCGACCCAGCCGATAAGCGGCAGGCCGTCATTGGCAATGGCCTGCGCGGTCAGCAGGGCGTGGTTGATACAGCCCTCCTGAATGCCCACCACCATCAGCACCGGCAGCTGCTCCTGCACCACCCATTCGGACAGCGGACGCAGATCGTTCATCAGGCTGCGCCAGCCGCCGGTTCCCTCAACCACCACGTGGTCGACCTGGCCGCTCAGGCGCTGCAGTCCGTCCGTCAGCAGCCCGTAGTTGATGGGGCTGCTGTGCGCCACGCTGCTTTCATCTTCGCTTAACGCTATGGGATTGACAGCATCATAGGGTAACGCCAGCGTCGACACGCTTTGTAAAATCAGCGCGTCTTTGTTACGCAACCCGTCCGGCGTCTCTTTGCTGCCCTTCGCTACAGGCTTGTACCCGGCGACGCTTTTGCCCTCAGCGGCCAGTGCCTGCAGCAGCGCACGAGAAACCACCGTCTTCCCGACGGCGGTGTCAGTACCTGTTATAAAGAAACGCTTAAACATCACTAACCCCACAGTTATGTTGATGAAATATATACCCGTCATGCTTCAGGCGGCATAGCGGTTAGCGCTCCTCGCTCACCCTGAACACTTAGCGAAGTAAGGCGTCGGGATTCCCTGCGTAGCGGCCTTCCGGCTGCGCGAATCGTGCGGATATATACAGAAAATGGATAGAAAACTGTGGGAAAAGTCTACGCGAAGCCGGCGAATGCCAGCTTGAGATAGCGCAATTTTTAGTGTGACTATGAAAAAATGTTAACCCTGTAACAGTCGTATCAGCAGCGATCCGTTATAGAGGGCATCTTTAACCAGCGCGGCGCCGGCCATAGTTCCGCGGTTGGAGAACTGGGTACTTTCGACGGTAATGTGTCGGCTATAGGCCGGCAGCGACTGTTGACGAATGCAGTCAGAAATAGCCGGAAACAGGATATCCGCCGCGAGGCTAAACGGAGAGCCGATAAGTATTTTTTGCGGATTGAAGAGGTTAACCATGATCGCCAGAATTCGTCCGACGTGCTGGCCGACGCCGCTGATAATATCGCGAGCCAGCAAATCGCCCTGCAGCGCCGCCTGACAGAGCCACTCAACGCTCAGCGGCTGCTGGTGCAGCATTGAGCTCATCGATTTGGTCATCCGTACCTGAGTAAGCTCCAGCACGCTCTCGACGCTGGCAATGGTTTCCAGACAGCCGTGGTTACCGCAGTAGCAGCGCTTGCCGTAAGGGTCGACCTGAGTATGGCCGATCTCCACCAGGCTGCTGCTCCCGGCGTGCAGCAGGCGGCCGTCGGTAATCACCCCGGCGCCGACGTTATGGTCAATCACCACCTGAATCACGTCCCTCGCCCCTCTGGAGGCGCCAAACAGCGACTCCGCCATGGTCCAGGCGCTGATATCGTGCTGAATATAAACCGAAACACCGGTATGGTTGGCCAGCACTTCGCCAAGCGGCAGATCCTTCACGTCATCATAAAACGGCATCCGATGGATGATGCCATTTTCGGTATCGATAATTCCCGGCATGGTCACGGCGATTGCCGTCAGGCGTTCCAGCTTCTTTTGATGGCGAATAAAAAAGCGGTCGATATGCTCAACGACCCGGCTCAGGAAAGGCTGTTCGTGCTGCAGCGCCAGCTCGAGCTGCTCCTCGACCACCAGCTTGCTGCTTAAGTCGCGCAGCGCGAGGTGAATCTCACCCCGGCTGATACGCACGGAAAGATAGTGCCAGGCCTCGGTTTCCACCATCAGGCCCACCGCCGGACGCCCGCGGCTGCCCGGATCCTGGATTTCCGTCTCCTGCACCAGATGCGCTTCCAGCATCTCGCGGACAATTTTGGTAATACTGGCCGGCGCCAGCTGGGCAAAACGGGAGAGATCGATGCGCGATACCGGGCCAAGCTGATCGATCAGGCGATACACTGCTCCTGCATTGGTCTGCTTTATTTGATCGATATGGCCAGGCTGACTATCCGCTACCACCGTTGACTCCCTTTATTTTCGCGCTTCGAAATAAACTTTCAGCTATGGTGAAGCACTTCGACGGTGCACGTCAAATTTTTGCTTAGCCTTGTGATTTACCGCACAATTTTGAGCTGATTTTGTCCTAATTGTGCATCAAAGCGGCGTGAAGAAGCTGCTCCCGGAAGCGCTGTGCCGCCTGCCCCTGCTCGCGATGCTTCGACCAGACCAGCCACATTTCGGAAACGGCGTCCTGCTCGACGATCGGCAGCCAGCGCATTTCATTGAGCTGAACCCGCTTAAAAGAGGCTGGCAGAATGGATACGCCAAGCCCGGACGACACCAGACCAATAATCGTCATCGCCTCGCCGACCTCCTGAGCAATCGTCGGCGTGAGGCCGTAGCGGCGCATCAGGCCGAGAATATCGTCGTACAGACCGGTACCCACGTGCGGGTCAAAAAAGACGAACGGCTGACGCGCCAGCTCCGCCAGGCTGACCGCATCCTGGCGCGCCAGCGGATGATCGCTGGGCACCATTGCCAGCAGCGGTTCGCGCAGAATGCACTGCCACACCAGCGTTTCCGGCAGCCGGGTGTTGCGCATTAGCCCGAGGTCTAACGCTCCTTCGTTAAGCGGCACAATTTGTTCCCGGGTGTTGGTTTCCCGGGTCTGGATATGCACGTCCGGATAGCGGCGGCGAAAGGTCGACAGGGTATCGGAGACGGCCTTAATAAACGGCGCCGAGGAGGTAAAGCCGATATGCAGTTCGCCGGTTTCGCCGTGGTGCAGACGTCCCGCCCGGGCGGCGGCATCCTCAACCTGGGTGAGGATTTGGCGGCTATCGGCAAGAAACTGCTTTCCCGCCGCCGTCAGGCTGACGCTGCGGTTGGTGCGGGCAAACAGCCGGGCGCCGATCTGCTGCTCGAGGATCTGAATCTGCTGGCTCAGCGGCGGCTGGGAGATGTTCAGCCGCGCCGCCGCGTGGCCAAAATGGAGCTCTTCGGCGACGGCAATAAAGTAGCGCAGGTGGCGCAGCTCGATATTCATATTTAAAACGTCTTATTTGAGATTATTAATATATTAGACAGAATATTTACATTTTCATACTCTAAAAATGTGATCTGTGAGGTCACCTAACCCCGAGTTTCTCAGCAAGGATTTTCCGTGAGTCGTACAACTACCGCTGACATCGCGCCGGCAAGCGAAGTCATCGACAATAATGTGGTATCCCAGCCAAATCAGTTTATTAAACGCGGTACTCCTCAGTTTATGCGCGTCACCCTGGCGCTGTTCTCTGCCGGTCTCGCCACCTTTGCCCTGCTCTACTGCGTGCAGCCGATCCTGCCGGTGCTGTCGAGCGAGTTCGGCATCACGCCGGCCAGCAGCAGTATTTCGCTGTCGATTTCCACCGCCATGCTCGCCGTCGGGCTGCTGTTTACCGGTCCCATCTCGGATGCCATCGGGCGTAAAAAGGTGATGGTTACCGCGCTGGTGCTGGCCTCCTGCTGCGCCCTGCTGTCAACGGTCATGACCACCTGGCACGGGATCCTCATCATGCGCGCGCTGATCGGCCTGTCGCTCAGCGGCGTGGCGGCCGTTGGCATGACCTACCTGAGCGAGGAGATCCACCCCAGCGTGGTGGCCTTCTCGATGGGGCTGTACATCAGCGGCAATTCGATCGGCGGCATGAGCGGACGCCTGCTCACCGGGGTGTTTACCGACTTCTTCGGCTGGCGCGTGGCGCTGGCGGCGATCGGCTGCTTTGCCCTCGCCTCGGCCATTATGTTCTGGCGAATTTTGCCGGAGTCGCGCCATTTCCGCCCGACCTCGCTGCGGCCAAAATCGCTGCTGATTAACTTCCGCCTGCACTGGCGCGATCGCGGCCTGCCGCTGCTCTTTCTCGAAGGGTTCCTGCTGATGGGGGCTTTCGTGACGCTGTTTAACTACATCGGCTATCGTCTGATGATGTCGCCGTGGTCGCTGAACCAGGCGGTGGTCGGCCTGCTCTCTGTCGCCTATTTGACCGGAACCTGGAGCTCGCCGAAGGCCGGGGCCATGACCGCCCGCTACGGACGCGGCCCGGTAATGCTGGTCTCTATCGCGGTGATGCTTGGCGGCCTGCTGCTGACGCTTTTCCCCTCGCTGTGGCTGATATTCAGCGGCATGCTGCTCTTTTCGGCCGGTTTTTTTGCCGCGCACTCGGTCGCCAGCAGCTGGATTGGCCCGCGCGCGCGCCGCGCCCGCGGCCAGGCATCATCGCTGTATCTGTTTAGCTACTATCTGGGTTCCAGCATTGCCGGGACCTTAGGCGGGGTGTTCTGGCATAACTACGGCTGGAATGGCGTTGGCGGCTTTATTGCCCTGATGCTGATGGCAGCACTCGTTACCGGCGCCTGTTTGCACAAGCGTCTGAAATAGCGAGTAATCACGTGGCCTTCACGGCCACGCTGCTCACCACATTCCCAGTATCGATGAGGCCCCCAGCAGCTCTCTGACGGCGTCGATTGAAAGGAGTGCGATAAACAGCAAGGTGAACGGATTCATATTAACCCCGCATCAGCGGCCCTGGCTCCCTATGAGTTTAGCCGCTGGCTGAGAAACAATCTGCTATCCTGGCCACATCATGATGACATTATGATGACCGCCGCCGTCGCGGGATTGCTACAGCATTCCCGCCCACGCGGAAATCAGCAGCAGCAGCGCCATCGCGCGCTGGAAACGAACCAGCGCCGCAGGGGTGCGAAAGACCCGGTTGACGATCTGCCCCAGCCACGCCCACGCCGCCAGGCACAGCAGCGAAATCACTAAAAACCACGCCGCCATCCGCGCAATGCTCCATATCGCCCCGTCGCCGGTGGGCGCAAACAGGCCAACCACCGCCAGCGCCATCATCCACGTCTTCGGATTAACTATCTGCAGCAGCGCGGCGGCGCGGGCGGTAAAGCGCGCCGCGGTGGACGTATGCAAATTCGGCGCCGGCGCGTTGAACAGCTGCCAGCTAAGCCAGCTGAGCCACAGCGCGCCGGTCCAGCTCATCAGCTGGCGGACCAGCGGATGTTGATGCAGAAGCTCCCCGGCACCGGCGCCGGATATCAATACAATCACGCTGGCCGAGACGCAGGCCCCCGCCACCGCGGAGAGCGTCGCGCGTACGCCATAGCGCTGGCTGTTGGTGAGGATCAGGATATTCGTCGGCCCAGGAGTAATGGAGGCGACGAAGGCAAACAGCAGATAGGGCAGCAGATCCACAGGTGACTCCTTGTTGTCAGGAGCCACCACTGTGCGGCTATTTTCTGCGAACGTCTGGAAGGTTTGTGCAGAGGTGCCGGTAGTGGGCCGGGGTGAGCCGATACGAACGCAGGAACCAGCGGCCAAGATGGCTTTGATCGGCAAACCCCGTCGCGGCGGCGACGTCCACCGGCAGCTCGCCGCAGGCCAGCAGCTGGCGCGCTTTCGCCAGCCGCAGCTGGATAAGCCACGCGTGCGGCGCGAGGTGAAACTCGCGCTTAAAACAGCGCGTCAACGTGAAGCGATCGGTCCCGGTGGCCGCCGCCAGGTCGGCAAGACCGATATTGTCCCCCATATGCGCATACAGATAATCCCTCGCCCGGTGCGCCACCGCCGCGCTCCGGATATGCGACGGCAGCTTTTTCCGCCAGCTGCAGTGCGCGGTGAGCTCGGCCAGCAGGTCATCCATACGGCTCTGCTGCACGATGCGCATCTCATTGCCGTGCAGCGTCGAAAACGTCTCGCCGATAGCCCGAACGAGACGCGGCTCGCGGGTCAGGGTGCGGGGAAAATGGAGCGAGTAGCTGCCGGGAACCGACTCGTAGAGGCCCTGCAGGGTGTGCGTCAGCCAGCGTTCGTCGAGATAGAAGGTCAGATAGGTGAAGCCCCCCGCCACCGGCGCGTCGCCGTCGTGGATCTCGCCGGGTTCAAGCAGGAAAGCGTCGCCGGGATGGCTGCGATGGCGCTCCCGGCGGCAGGAAAACTGCTGGGTCCCGGACAGCGTTATCCCCACCAGATAGCTGTCGTGCCAGTGCGGATCGTAGGCATGCCCCTCGAAGTGCGCCTTGATGGTTTCAATTCCCGAATCTGCATGCTGTCGCAGCTCAAGCCAGTCGTTTGTCATAATCTCTCCCCCACGCCATCAGCATTGTCTATCCTTTTACGTCTGTCTGGAAGATTTGTGCAGTTCAGCGCATCGCCAATCCCGGCAGGCAATTCACTCGCGTCGCTCGACCCGTCCGGAGGATCAGGATAGTGTAGGGGTCAACAGGCTATGCCTCTCGTTCACTTGCAACAGGTCAGAATTTACTATGGCAGAAAACAAAAACTATCAGCAGCTTACCCATACTTTCCAGCGTCTGTCGCGCTTTTCACATCTGGGCGCTATCGCCGGGTGGGATATGTTCGCCATGATGCCGCCGGGCGGCAGCGCGGCGCGCGGTGCGGCGCTGGCGGAACTGGGCGTGCTGCAGCACCAAATCCTGACCGATAAGAGCGTGGCTCAGGCGCTGCACAATGCCCTGCAGGAAGATCTTAACGACGTTGAGCAGGCCAACCTGCGCGAAATGACCCGCCAGCACGCTCAGGCGGCCCTGCTGCCGGAGAGCCTTGTTGAGGCTAAATCGCTGGCCGGCAGCCGCTGCGAGCACGCCTGGCGCAGCCAGCGTCCGGCCAATGACTGGGAAGGCTTCGCCGATAACCTGCGCGAAGTCGTCAAGCTGAGCCGCCAGGAGGCGGCCCTGCGCGCCGAAGCTAAGGGCTGTTCGCCGTACGATGCCCTGCTGGATATTTTTGAACCCGATATGACCAGCGCCCGGCTGGACGTGCTGTTTGCCGACCTCAAGTCCTGGCTGCCGTCGCTGCTGGCGAACGTGGTTGAGAAACAGGCCCAGCATCCGCTCATCGCGCCGCAGGGCCCGTTCCCCATTGCCGATCAGCGCGAGCTCGGGCTGGAAGCGATGCGCGTGCTGGGCTTTGACTTCAACGCCGGGCGTCTGGACATCAGCGCCCATCCGTTCTGCGGCGGCGTGCCGCAGGATGTGCGTATCACCACCCGCTACAACGAAGACGATCTGCTGAGCGCGCTGTTTGGCGTTATCCACGAAACGGGCCACGCCCGCTATGAGCAGAATTTGCCGCGCACCTGGATCGATCAGCCGGTCGCCCTCGCCCGCTCGACGGCGATCCACGAATCACAAAGTCTTTTTTTCGAAATGCAGCTCGGCCGCAGCGACGCGTTTTTAAACCGTCTGCTGCCCGCCGTACGCCAGCGTTTCGGCGAGCAGCCGGCGTTCAGCAGCGAGAACTTCATTGCCTGGAATCAGCGCGTTAAGCCCGGGTTTATTCGCGTGGACGCCGATGAGGTCAGCTATCCGGCGCACGTTATTCTGCGCTATGAGATTGAGCGAGCGCTGATCGATGGCGACATCGAGGTTGACGATATCCCGGCGCTGTGGGATGAAAAAATGCAGAGCTGGCTGGGACTCTCCACCACCGGTAACTATCGCAACGGCTGTATGCAGGATATTCACTGGACCGACGGCGGCTTTGGCTACTTCCCTTCCTATACCCTGGGAGCGATGTACGCGGCGCAGCTGATGGCGGCCGCCAGACGCGCCTTACCGCAGCTCGAGAGCCAGATTGCCAGCGGCGACTTCTCCAGCCTGTTCGACTGGCTGCAGCAGAACATCTGGCAGCACGGCAGCCGCTTCACCACTTCCCAGCTGATTCACAACGCCACCGGGGAAGATTTGAACAGCGACTACTTCCGCCAGCATCTGACCTCCCGCTATCTGTAAAACTCCGCGCCGGGCAACGTCCCGGCGCATTATTTCTACATAATGATCCGCGTCGTACATTCGGTTACACGCCGATACCAAACACTCACGGAAAGCTCGAAAAGAGAAGCATATAGTTCTTTCACCGGCCCCGCAGTGGGGTTGAATGAAAAAAACCTTTTCGAGGATATCAGAATGAAAAAAGTATTAGCTCTGGTCGTTGCCGCTGCTATGGGTCTGTCTTCTGCTGCTTTCGCTGCTGATGCAGTAAGCACCACTCAGGCTCCGGCTGCTGCAACTCACAGCACCACTGCCAAGACCACTCATCACAAAAAACATCACAAAGCCGCCGCTAAACCGGCCGCAGAGCAGAAAGCTCAGGCTGCAAAAAAACACAAAAAAGCAGAAGCTAAACCGGCCGCCGCTCAGAAAGCCCAGGCTGCTAAAAAGCACCACAAAGCTGCAGCAAAACCGGCCGTAGCGCAGAAAGCTCAGGCTGCGAAGAAACACCACAAAGCCGCTGCTAAACCTGCCGTAGCGCAGAAAGCTCAGGCCGCTAAAAAACACCACAAAGCTAAACACCACGCTGCGGCTAAACCTGCTGCACAGCCGGCTGCATAATTAACCCGGTTAGTCTGGTATCGTAATAAATCGGCGCTGCTTCAGCGCCGTTTTTTTCTGGAGGATACTATGCTGCGGCGCTACCGTTTCGAGCTCATTCTGATCCTGCTGATTATCTGTGCGCTGGTTGCGACCCGCTTTTTTCTCTACTAACGCGGAACCGCTTAATCATCCCCTTCGATCGGATAACCCGCCTGACGTATCGCATTTCGACAGTCGCTGACCCCTGCCGCATAGCCTGCTTCAATCTCACAGACCGGACTCGCACAGCACACCGGCAGCCTCACCGGCGTTGCCAGCTGTCGCTCCAGCTGCGTAATTCTCTCCCGGGCAGCCAGAAGCTCGGCGGCGAATAGCGCGGGCGCAATATCGTCTCTTTCACCGTTCGCCGCTGCGCGCAGCGCGTCATTCTCGATCATCGTTAACTCTCCTTCCCGGTAGCCCCCTTCAACCATAGCCTCTTTACGCGGACCTAGGCCCGGCTCCCGATGAATTGCCAAAGATTGTAGCCAAGGCCGTAGAGGGCCATGACCAGCAGGAAAGCGGCCGACATCATCGTTAACAGCCGGGTGTGCGCCGGCGTCAGCCAGCGATGAATGGCGAGAATATAAAGTGAGAGTACGCTAAGGTCGATAACCACCCACAGCGCGGTCAGGATCCCAAGGCTCGTGCCGCTATCGGCGGTGATATGAATAAACTGCGGAAAAAACGCGACAAAAAACAGAATGTCTTTGGGATTACCCAGGGCGGTGATAAATCCCACCGTCAGCCCGCCGCGCCGGGCCGCCGGGCGAGCGGCTGAGGTTTCGCGCAGCATTCCTACCGCCAGAAAGGCAACGTACAGCGATCCGCCGATCGCCACCAGCGTCAGCGCCTGCGGGTCGAGGTGCAGCGCGCCGGTCAGCATTGCCGCAGCGACCGCTATCAGCAGCAGCGAGGCCAGATTGCCGCCGATCATCGTCCGTATCGCCCGGGCGTAACCCTCCCGCGCCGCCGTCCCGGTCACCAGCAGCACCACCGGCCCCGGGGTCGCAATCAGGGCCACGACCGTCAGACAATATCCCGCCACCAGCATGTAGTTCATGATAATAACTCACTCAATAATTTAGATTGCTGCATTCTGTTCTTTGATTAACAGATTGAAAAACGAGAAATGGTGAGTTTGAATGTGAGTATGACTCACTATAGAGATCCATAACGATGTCGACGCCTCCCCTCTACGCCCTGCGCGCGTTTGAAACCGCCGCGCGTCTGGGCTCGTTTAGCCGGGCCGCGGCCGCGCTGCACGTCACTCCCGGCGCCGTCAGCCGGCATATCGCTACCCTGGAGGCGTGGTTCGAGTGCCGGCTGTTTATTCGTCAGGGGCCAAAAGTGATCATCACCGATGCCGGGCGGCAGCTGGCAAACGCGCTGGAGGAGAGCTTTTCGGCCATCGACAGGGCCTGCCATACGCTGCGCCGACAGGCGGGAAAGCTGCGGCTGAAGGCGCCCTCGACGCTAACCATGCGCTGGCTGCTGGACGTACTGCAGCGCTTTCGCCAGCAGCATCAGCGCCCTGAAATCGAGCTCAGCAGCGTATGGATGGATAAGGACAGCGTGGATTTTGCGCGGGAGCCGTACGACTGCGCGATCCTCCTTGGCGACGGGAACTTTGGCGCGGATAAGCGCCAGACGCTGCTGTTCGCCGAGTGGCTGATCCCGGTCTGCGCGCCGGCAATGACGCCGGCGGCGCGGGAAGATTTAGCCTCCTGTCCGCTAATTCACCCGACCACCGACCGCCGGGACTGGCGGCGCTGGCTGCAGCATAGCGGGCAGCATTCGGCGGTAGATCTCTCTCAGGGGCTGGTTTTCGATAGCCTGGAACAGGGCAATATGGCGGCCATGAGCGGTCACGGCGTTTCGGTGGGCGATCTGCTACTTAGCCAGCAGGCGCTGCAGGCGGGACTGCTGACGCTGCCGTTTTCGCAGGCCGTCGCTACCGGTGAGGGATACTATCTGGTGTGGTCTGCAAATACGCTCAGCCCGCAGCCGATTGCTCTGCTGCAGGCATTTTTGCTCGCGCACGTCCCGGGGCCTTTTCCCGACGGGATCCTTCGGCGGGGAAAAGCCCCGCAATGACGCGCAGCGATGTGGTGATGGCTTACAAAACGCTGACCGCCTGCGCCACCAGATACCCCGCAGCACCCCAGATAAAGACGGACACAACGGATACATAAACCAACGCACGAATACCTTTTTTCGACATACGTCCTCCCGAGACTGGAGCCAGAAATCACCGATATCATCGCGGGGACAACATCTCTGTTTGCTCAACGGCTGCTATCAATAACAGCGTTTTGAGTGAGAAAATGTTTCGTTTTGCAAGTAAGCACAAATGGTGTAAAAAAGGACGGTTTTTTGTGAAGTTGTTTGTTTTATATAGCATTAGTCTAATGATTATTATTAACAAACGCCGGAAAAACGCATCATGACCGGGCGCAGATAGCGCCCTCTTTTTGGTACTTTCTGTAACCCGATATCTGTTGCTTCCAGGGCCGCTTTCTGCGGAAATGACAGCAGCAAAAAATACGCGCTAACTAGTTGAGTTATCGACCTTCTTTGCGTGCGAAGCGGCAATTTTACCGGGGGCTAACGGTGTAGTGATTTAATTAAAATTACTGTTAACTTTCATAAACTTAAATCTCCTGCTACTTTCAATATACCCAAAATCATCCCCGGCGCACTCGGGTGGCCAGCAGGATGGTGAGTATAATTATCTCCTCAGAGAGTGATATGCGTAGAGACGTACTGTTATTACTGTGTTCATTTTGCCTGTTTCCTCTGTTTGCACAGGCTGACGATGACGGCATGAGCGCGAAAGATATCAAGACCCTGTTTTTTGGTCATGATGACCGCAAGCCGGTAAGCAACCCCGCCGAAGCCCCGTGGGACGCCATTGGCCAGCTGGAAACGGCCAGCGGCAATCTGTGCACCGCCACCCTTATCGCCCCCAACCTGGCGCTGACCGCCGGGCACTGCCTGCTGACGCCGCCAAAGGGCAAGCCGGATAAAGTCGTCGCCCTGCGCTTTATCTCGCGCAAAAACGGCTGGGTTTATGAAATTCACGGCGTCGAGGGTCGGGTGGACCCGTCATTAGGCAGGCGCCTGAAGGCCGACGGTGACGGCTGGATAGTCCCCTCCGCCGCCGCGCCTTCGGACTTTGGTTTAGTGGTGCTGCGCTATGCGCCTTCCGGAATCGACCCGATCCCGCTGTTTCCCGGCAGTAAGGCCGACCTGACCGCCGCGCTAAAGGTCGCCGAGCGCAAGGTGACCCAGTCCGGCTACCCGGAAGATCACCTCGATAATCTGTACAACCATCAGGACTGCATCGTGACCGGCTGGGCCCAGACCTCGGTTCTGTCGCACCAGTGCGATACCTTACCCGGCGATAGCGGTTCACCGCTGCTGTTAAAAACCGAAGGCGGCTGGCAGGTGATTGCCGTCCAGAGCTCGGCGCCGGGGCCGAAGGATCGCTGGCGCGCGGACAATCGGGCCATTTCGGTAACCGGTTTTCGTGACAAGCTGGAGACGCTGGCCGGCGAGTAACCGCTACCCCTGCTGCTGGCGCAGCTGAAGCAAAGAGGCAATCGGCATGGGCTCGCTGAAATAGTAGCCCTGCAGCTTGTCGCATCCCGCACGACGCAGCAGCGCCAGCTGCTGCTGATTTTCCACGCCCTCCGCCACCACCGTCATGCCCAGCGCGCTGGCGATGCGCACGGTACCGCGCACTAGCTCCGCCGCCTGCGGGTCGGTGTCTACCAGCCCGGCCAGCGATTTATCGATCTTCAGCGTGTCAAAACTGAAGCTGCGCAGATAGCCAATACTGGAGTAGCCGATGCCAAAATCATCCAGCGCAACGGCCGCCCCCAGCGCCTTCATGTTTTCAATGGCCGCGCGGGCGCGTTCGGGGTTCTCCATCACGTAGCTCTCGGTGACTTCAACCTGCAGGCGGCGGGCCGGGAAATGGCAGCGGGCGAGGACCTGCACCACCCGCGACTCAAACTCCGGGTCGCGAAACTGCGCCGGGGAGATATTTACCGACAGCATCAGATCCCCCATCGGCTGCAGGTCGCAGCAGGCGCGATGGAGCACAAACTGGCCGAGCGCGTAAATCAGGCCGCTGCTCTCGGCGACGCTGATAAAGGCGTCAGGCGGCAGCGCGCCCTGGGGCCGACGCGGCCAGCGTATCAGCGCCTCCACGCCTTCGATGGTCAGGGTTCCGGCGTTGACTATCGGCTGATACCAGACGTCAAACTCGTCGTTTTCAAGCCCCTGACGGATGCCGTTTTCCAGATTCAGCTGATACTGCCTGGCGTCGCTCAGCGCCTCGTCGTACCAGGTTGTGCGCCCCTTTCCGGTCTTCTTCGAATGATACATGGCGATATCGGCGCGGCGGAAAAGCTCGGTGCTGGAGCACAGGGCCGGCGCTCCGCTGGCAATCCCGAGGCTGGCGCTGATATAGATTTTGCGATCGCTCAGGTCAATCGGCGATTTCAGCATTTCCAGCACCGCCCAGGCGAACGCCGACGCCTGGCTTATCGCCTGCTCGCCGCCGACGGTCATGGCAAACTCATCCCCGCCCATGCGCGCCAGCATCCCTCCGGCGGGGACCTTCTCCTGCAGCGCGCGGGCGACGTGGGTAATCAGCGCATCGCCGACGTCGTGCCCGTAGTTATCGTTAACGTCTTTAAAGCCATCGAGATCGATAAATACCACGCTCTGCATCTCGTGCGGCGATCGTTCACACACCACGTTGAGCCGCTCAATCAGCGCCCGCCGGTTGGGCAGCCGGCTCAGCCAGTCGGTCATGGCAATTTTACGCGCCAGCTTTTCCCCGCGCGCCAGCTTATACAGCCCCAGGCAGCTAAAGAGGATGAACAGCAGGATCAGGCTGGCGGCCACCAGCGCGATCAGGCGAATGCTGCCGGATGCCGCCTGAGCCGCCTCCGCCCCCGGCAGCCGCGGCTGCCAGCTGAGGTAGCTAATAATCTCCCCGCCGTTGGTGCGCAGCGCCACGCTATAGTCACCGCTGGTTTCGGTGGTATGCAGATGACGAATTTGAAACGTATCCCCGAGCTTTTGCAGCATATCGGGGTTGATGTGTCGGGTAATCACCAGATAGCGCCGCGTATCGTCGTACACCTGCAGGCGGCCCACGGTCGGGCGTATCAGGCCAATAGCGATAAAGGCAATGCCCTCCCGGGTTCGGGTTATCCCGGCCCAGGCGCTGGTTCCGCTGCGCAGCGCCGCGCCGTGCTGGGCGATCATCGACTGCAGACCGCTGCCGAAAAAGCCGATATCCGACTCGTTAAAGGACTGACTGCGAAACGATCCCCACAGCACCCGGTAGTGCTGATCGAGGACGAAGGTACCGTCGTAGAGGTTATTTATTTTGAAGCCCGAACCCCAGGAATCAAACAGCCATTTGGTGTCGAGCGTTGGGGCATAGGCCTGCTTAACGGCGTCGTCCCAGATGGAGTTATCCAGCACCAGCGACATCACGCGGTTCACTGAGGTCTGCACCGCGCCGTTAACCGAAAGCACCGAGCGGTGGCGGTCGATCTCGTTCGCTTTGATGCCAATCAGGTGCTGCGACAGATAAAGCAGAGATATAACCGAAGCGATCAGGCCAATTCCGGCGAGGAGAATAATGACCGCAAGCGTTTTGGCCGAAGGAAGATGACGCCAACCAGGCAAGTTAACCATTATCTATCCTCATCGCGGCTGGGAAAAAACGCACCGAATATACTCTTTTTTAAAGAGTAATACAGAGAACAGATTTTGCCGCCTGCCCGCGCAGGCGGCGTTCAATCAGGCCAGTTTTATTAACACCATCCCGATAATCAACAGCATCACGCCGACCCAGCCTTTACTGTTCAGGCGCTGGCCGAACAGGACCCAGCCGGCGGTGATGGTCGCGGCAATACCGAAGCCGCCCCAGAGCGCATAGGCCACCGACAGCTCAATCCCCTTCACCGCCTGCGAAAGCGCGCTGAACGCGCCCAGTACGGCGAGCAGTGACATCACGCCGTAGATCTTGCGGCGAAAGCCATCAGAAAACTTCAGGAAGACGTTAGCGGCAATCTCCAGCACGATGGCCAGCGCCAGCCAGGCCGCATGGATCCACTCAAACTGTTGCATGGGTCCTCTCTTCTGGCTGCTTCACCGCCTTTTTGGTGCCGGACTTGATGAGAACAATCCCGACCACCAGCGTCGCCAGACCCGCCATTTTGACCACCGAGAGCGTCTCGTCAAACAGCAGGACGCTGAACAGCGTGATCAGCAAAATACCGATACCTTCCCACAGGGCGTAGGCCACCCCGAGGGCAATTTTTTTAACCGCGAAGGCCAGAAAAATATAGGAAAGCGCAATCATTGCCAGCATTAAAATAAAACCGGTGCGATCGCCGCTGACGCTCGCCCATTTCATCGAAAGGGTCCCGGTAATTTCTGCTACGATAGCAAGTGCTAATAAAATCCAATAAAACATGATCCCTTCTCCTGCTTGAGAATATAATCCATTACGGCCTACAGCAAAGGTAAACCGAAAAATTCTGACGTAGATTTAGCCGTGCGCAACGCTGCGCCAGCTCAGGCAGAGAGAGGGATCTAAAGCGCTGAACGCCAGTGCTGTTCGCCAGCAAAGCGTGAGTTTGTGCGGGAAAGCGAAGGGAGATAACAAATATAGATACTGAACTGATTGTCCATAAAATTACAATTATCCGCGGTATTGCTTCTCGTCATTGCGGATGAAAATTGTCCTCGGTAGTTATACACAGCTAATTTGTAGCATAATGCTACATTATACTCAAAGCCTTTGCATTTCTTTACCTCGGCTATTTGATTTAGATTAGCTTTTTCTGATGCCGATCGCCATTATGATGGCGCGCCGTTATTTTAATTTTGTCGCCTGATGATTTTATCGCCGGCGGCAGAGGCGTCACGAACAATAACTCCACGCTGTACACGCAAAAAAGTCGTGATTTTTTATCCGCATCTGCGTCTACAATGTGAGGAAAACAGGCTCTATTTTCAGGGATTCGCATGGCCAAACCCATCATCACTCTTAACGGATTAAAGATTGTCATCATGCTGGGCATGCTGGTCATCATCCTTACCGGCATCCGCTTCGCCGCGGATATTATCGTCCCCTTCGTTCTGGCGCTGTTTCTCGCGGTGGTCCTTAACCCGCTGGTGCAGCTGATGGTGCGCTGCCGGGTCCCGCGGGTGCTGGCGATCTCACTCTTAATCAGCGCCATCGTGATGCTGGCGATAGTCCTGCTGGCCTCGCTCGGCACCTCCCTCAACGAGCTGGCGCGCACCCTGCCGCAGTATCGCGCCTCGCTATCAGAACCGGTGCAGACCGTCACCCCGTGGCTGCAAAGGTTCGGCTTTACCGTTTCCGTCGTCGAGCTGAACAAATATATTGACCCCAACGCGGTGATGACGATGGTCACCGGCCTGCTCACCCAGCTCTCTAACGCCATGTCGTCGATCTTCCTGCTGCTGCTGACGGTGGTGTTTATGCTGCTGGAGGTGCCGCAGCTGCCGGCCAAGCTGCAGCAGCTAATGACCCGCCCGGTTGAAGGCATGGGCGCAATCCAGCGCGCGCTCGACAGCGTCTCGCACTATCTGGTGCTGAAAACCGCCATTAGCCTGGTCACCGGGCTGGTCGTCTGGGGCATGCTGGTGCTGCTGGAGGTGCGCTTTGCCTTTGTGTGGGGGCTGCTGGCCTTCGCGCTCAACTATATTCCCAATATCGGTTCGGTGCTGGCGGCCATTCCGCCTATTTTACAGGTGCTGGTGTTCGGCGGCCTGTATGACGCGCTGATCGTGCTCGCGGGCTATCTGGTTATCAACCTGCTGTTCGGCAATATTCTCGAGCCGCGGATTATGGGACGCGGGCTCGGGCTCTCAACGCTGGTGGTGTTCCTGTCGCTGATTTTTTGGGGCTGGCTGCTGGGGCCGGTGGGGATGCTGCTGTCGGTACCGCTGACCATCATTGTCAAAATTGCCCTTGAACAGAGCGAGAGCGGACAGAGCATCGCCTTCCTGCTGAGCGACCTCAGCAAGGATTAACCTCCCTACTTCCACTACGGGCCAGCCGGCCCGTAGACCACTACTCCTTTAGCATTATTGATCCTCGTCACATCCCGCGTCCGTCATTCATTACTCTTATGCTAACAATCTGCCCGCGGGCTTAATTGATGCCCTGCGCCTCGCGTCGCACACTAACTTCCACACCATGACAGTCAAAACGATTTGTCGAATCAGGAGGTTAATAATGAATGCCGAACAAACGACGGGACGGGTCTGGAACCGCCGCCGTACGGAAAAGCAGCGGCGACTGACCGCCGCCAACGTCTCCGGTAAGGTTATCCCCACCGAACAGCTGGTCGACGCGCTGGAGCACCTGCTCGCCCCCGGCGATCGCGTGGTGCTGGAAGGCAATAACCAGAAGCAGGCCGACTTCCTCTCTCGCATGCTGGCGGAGGTGAACCCGCAAAAAGTCCACGACCTGCATATGATCATGCCGAGCGTCGGGCGCAGCGAGCATCTGGACCTTTTTGAAAAAGGTATCGCCCGCAAGCTCGACTTCTCCTTCTCCGGCACCCAGAGCCTGCGCATTTCGCAGCTGCTGGAGGATGGTCTGCTGGAAATCGGCGCCATTCACACCTATATCGAGCTCTACTCCCGCCTGTACGTCGATCTTTCGCCGAACGTCGCGCTGATTGCCGGCTATAAAGCGGATCGCAAAGGCAACCTCTATACCGGGCCGAGCACCGAAGACACCCCGGCGCTGGTTGAGGCGGCGGCCTTCCACGACGGCATTGTGATTGCCCAGGTGAACGAACTGGTCGACGACGAGTGCGATCTGCCGCGCGTCGATATTCCGGGCTCGTGGATTGATTACGTGGTCGTCGCCGATAAGCCGTTCTTTATCGAACCGCTGTTCACCCGTGACCCGCGCCTGATCAAGCAGGAGCATATCCTGATGGCGATGATGGCGATTAAAGGCATCTACGCCGAACATCAGGTGCAGTCCCTGAACCACGGCATCGGCTTCAACACCGCCGCCATCGAGCTGCTGCTGCCGACCTACGGCGAACGCCTCGGCCTGAAGGGCAAAATTTGTAAGCACTGGACGCTCAACCCGCACCCGACGCTGATCCCCGCCATCGAAAGCGGCTGGGTGGAAAGCGTGCACTGCTTCGGCGGCGAGCTGGGGATGGAGGAGTACATTCGCGCTCGTCCGGACGTGTTCTTCACCGGCGCCGACGGTTCCATGCGCTCGAACCGCGCCTTCTGCCAGCTGGCGGGGCAATATGCGGTCGATATGTTTATCGGCTCAACCCTGCAGGTTGACGGCCTCGCCAACTCGTCAACGGTGACCCGCGGCCGTCTGTCCGGCTTCGGCGGCGCGCCGAATATGGGTCACGATCCTCACGGTCGCCGTCATGCTACGCCAGCCTGGCTGAACATGATCACCGAACCGGATCCGATGCAGCGCGGTAAAAAGCTGGTGGTGCAGATGGTCGAAACCTTCCAGGCCGGCGTGAAGCCCACCTTCGTCGAGAAACTCGATGCTATCGAGGTGGCGAAAGCCTCCGGCATGCCGCTGGCGCCGGTGATGATCTACGGCGATGACGTTACCCACGTGCTCACCGAAGAAGGCATTGCCTACCTCTACCGCGCCGAAAGCCTGGAAGAGCGCCGGGCGATGGTGGCGGCGGTCGCCGGGATCACCGACATCGGCCTTGGCGTCGACGCGAAGCGCGTTGCCGCGCTGCGCCAGAGCGGCAAGGTAGTTTATCCGGAAGATATCGGCATTCGCCGCAGCGACGCGACCCGCTCCCTGCTGGCCGCCGGCAGCGTAGCCGACCTGGTGGAGTGGTCCGACGGACTCTATAACCCACCGGCAAAATTCCGGAGCTGGTAATGAAACTCCTGTCACAGACTTATGCCGAGGTGCAGGCAGAAGCGCTGGCGTTCATCGCCCGCGACTGTCTGATCGACGAAGCGCGATTAAGCCCGAAGCCGGGTCTGGTGGACAGCCGGGGAAACGGTGCCCATCACGACCTCACCCTGGCCCTGATGGAGCGCTCGGCGCACAGCCTGGCCCCAACGTTTCTACAGCTGGCCCAGCATAGCTGGCAGCGCCCCGCCGACATCGCCCTGCGCGAAACCGTCGGCCGCTTAGGGCGCGAAGGCGAGCAGCAGATGATGGCAGCCACCCGGGGCGTGAACACCCACCGCGGTGCCATCTGGGCGCTCGGTTTACTGGTCAGCGCTGTGGCGATGCATGGCGGTAACGCAGGCGCACAGCAGATTGCACAATCCGCTGCCCTGCTCGCCCGCCTGCCGGACGGTGCCGCACCAAAGACCTTCAGTAAAGGGCTGAAAGCCACGCATCAGTACCGGGTACCCGGTGCACGTGAAGAGGCGCAGCAGGCGTTTCCGCACGTGATGCAGCTCGCGCTACCGCAGCTGCTGCGCAGCCGTGCAATGGGGGCCAACGAGAGCGAAGCCCGCCTTGACGCACTGATGGCGATCATGACCTCGCTCAGCGATACCTGTGTGCTTTCACGAGCCGGCATGCCCGGTCTGGAAGCGATGCAGGCAGGCGCCCGCGCGGTACTGAACGCCGGTGGTTGCGTCACTGTACAAGGCCGCGAGGCGCTCGCTGAACTTGATGCTCAGATGCTCGCCCTTAACGCTTCGCCCGGTGGCGCCGCGGATCTTCTCGCCGCCACGCTGTTTCTTGACAGGGTCAGCCAGCCCGCGTCTTGCTCAATTTAAAGAGGATGTTATGGAACACATTACATTGTCATTTCCTGCCAGCCGCACCTTCAGCGGTAAAGCTCTGGCAGGCGTCGTAGGTTCCGGTGATATGGAAGTGCTGTTCACCGCAGCCGCCGGGGAAACCCTCAGTATTGATATCACCACCTCCGTGGACAACAGCACCCGCCGCTGGAATGCGCTGTTCGATCGCCTGAATCTGATCAACGGCCTGCCTGCTGGCAAGCTGATCATTCACGACTTCGGCGCAACGCCCGGCGTGGCGCGCATTCGTATCGAACAGGTATTTGAAGAGGTGGCTCATGCGTAACGATCGCAGTTTTATCGAATTACGGGCTCGCGAGCGCGCCAGAACCCTGCTGGATGACGGCAGCTACCGCGAGCTGCTGGATCCGTTCGAAGGCATTATGTCGCCGTGGCTCGCGCCGCAGGGCGTTGTGCCGCAGTCCGACGACGGCATGGTGGTGGCGAAAGGCACCATTAACGGCCAGCCGGCGGTGGTGATTGCCATCGAAGGCACCTTCCAGGGCGGCAGCATGGGCGAAGTCTCCGGGGCCAAAATGGCCGCCGCGCTCGAGCTGGCGGCAGAAGATAACCGCAACGGCATTCCGACCCAGGCGGTGCTGTGCCTGGAAACCGGCGGCGTGCGCCTGCAGGAAGCCAACCTTGGCCTGGCAGCCATTGCCGATATCCACGCCGCGATTGTCGATCTGCGCCGCTACACGCCGGTGGTCGGCATCATTACCGGTACCGTTGGCTGCTTCGGCGGGATGTCCATTGCCGCCGCCCTTTGCAGCTACCTGATCGTCACCCGCGAAGCGCGTCTTGGCCTCAACGGCCCGCAGGTTATCGAGCAGGAAGCCGGGATCGAAGAGTATGACTCCCGCGATCGGCCGTTTATCTGGAGCATGACCGGCGGCGAAATCCGCTATGCCAGCTGCCTGGTCGATGCGCTGGTCGATGACGGCGTCAACGCGGTGAAAACCGCCATGAACGACGCCATCGCCAAAGGCGTTCCGGCACAAAACCGCAGCGACAAATATGCCGACTTCCTGACCCGTCTGAGCAACTTTGACACTCGTCAGCAGGCCGATACCGCGCAGATCAAACAGCTTTTCGCCGGGGAGGTGAAATGATGACTCAGTCCAATAGCCGTGGAGCCCTGTGGCTGGAAAAACTGGCGCCAAATGCGCCGCGCATGACTGGCCTGAGCCCTTCAGTACAGGTCGCCGACGGTGAGCTGAACAATGAGACCGTGCGCTTCATTGCCGTGGTGCCCGATGCCAATAATCACTATCCGCGCGCCGCGAAAGGCGAAGTGGGCCTGCTGGAAGGCTGGACGCTGGCAAAAGTGGTGAATGAAACCATCGATGCCGACGCGAACCGCGACGTGAAGCGGCCGATTGTGGCGGTCATCGACGTCCCAAGTCAGGCCTACGGACGCCGTGAAGAAGCGTTCGGCATTCATCAGGCGCTCGCCGGTGCCGCCGGTGCTTACGCCAAAGCGCGCCTGGCGGGCCATCCGGTGATCGGTCTTATCGTCGGCAAGGCGATGTCCGGGGCGTTTCTGGCGCACGGTTATCAGGCTAATCGCCTGATTGCCATCAACGATAAAGGCGTACTGGTGCATGCGATGGGCAAAGAGTCCGCCGCCCGCATCACCCTGCGCACCGTCGATGCGCTGGAAAAACTGGCGGCGACCATTCCGCCAATGGCCTATGACGTCAGCAGCTACGCCACCCTCGGCCTGCTCTCCGATCTGCTGAATCTCAGCAACCCGGATGCGCCGTCCGATGCCGACCTGGCGCTGGTGGAGCTTACCGTGCAGAAAGCCATCTCGGATGCACGTAAAGATCCCAGCCTGAAAAACCGTCTCGGCGCGGAGAATCGCCGTAGCTCTGCCCTGGTGCGCGAACGGATGCGCGCCAGCTGGTAACGGGCAACATCGAAGTACGTAAAAAAAGACCTGCCGAAAGCAGCAACCGTCGGGCGCAGCATAGCGCCCACGGCAAGCTGCTTTTAGAAAAATAAAAACATCGCAATTAGCCCAATACGCTAAATCATTCAAGTTGGATCAAGGCGGCAACTGAGTGAATCCCCAGGAGCTTACTTGAGTAAGTGACTGGGGTGACAAATCTGTCAGGAACAGATTTGAACGCTGCTCGCAGCGGCCCTGATAAGGGTGAGGCTCACGGATGAGCCGAATAACGAAGCAGTCAACGCAGAGGCAGCTTGAAGGATGACGCGTATTTCTTTTTCTTACTACAGGTGATCTATGACTTATGTAATTGTTCATGCCCTTGCGCCGATTTTTCTGATCATGCTGCTGGGCTTCTGGGCCGGCAAAGCCAAAATGGTCGACAACAAAAACGTGTCGCTGCTCAATATCTTCGTAATGGACTTTGCCCTGCCCGCCGCGCTGTTCAGCGCCACCGTGCAGACCCCGTGGGCAGGCATCGTCGCCCAGTCGCCGCTGATTGTGGTGCTGACCGGCGCGATGTGGATCACCTATGCGGCGATCTACTTCCTGGCCACCGGCGTCTTTAAAAAGACCCCGCAGGATGCCGCCGTGCTGACCCTCACCGTGGCGCTGCCGAACTATGCCGCGCTTGGCCTGCCGATTCTCGGCAGCGTGCTGGGTGAAAGCTCCGCGACGTCGCTTTCCGTGGCCGTCTCCATCGCCTGCGGCTCCGTGCTGATGACGCCGTTCTGTCTGCTGATTCTGGAACGTGAAAAAGCCCGCGCCGCCGGTGAAAACAGCGGTTCTACGCTGGCGATGCTGCCGGTGCTGATGTGGCGTTCGCTGAAAAAACCGATCGTGATGGGCCCGCTGCTCGGCGTGATCCTCTCGGCAATTGGCATCAAGATGCCGGATCTGGTGCTGGCGGCAATCAAACCGCTCGGCCTCTCAGCCACCGCGGCGGCGCTGTTCCTGACCGGTGTGATTCTGTCTGCCCGTAAGCTGAAGCTGAACGCCATGGTGAGCATTGCGACCATCACCAAGCTGCTGATCCAGCCGTTTATCGCGTGGGCTATCGTGCTGGCTTTCGGTCTGCACGGCTCCGTGGCAATCACCGCTATCCTGATGATCGCGCTCTCTGCGGGCTTCTTCGGCGTGGTGTTCGGTAACCGCTTTGGCGTGCAGTCGCCGGATGCAGAAGCCGTGCTGCTGTTGAGTTCCGTTCTGTGTATCCTGTCGCTACCGCTGTTCATCACTTTAACTTCAGGTATCTGATATGACATTCACCTCGCGCCCTCACGATTTGCTGTGGCTGAAAAGCCGCGACGCCCTGCTCAACGTCGAGGAGGCGTGGGTAGCCAGCCAGTGGCAGCCGGGCCTGCCCGTGGTCGTGCGGCGCGACGTGAATGACAGCGGCGATATCCCGGTGGGCGTGCGCGGCATAAAGCGCGAACAGCGCGCGGCCGGATGGGTAAAAGCCGAATCCGTTGCCCGCATCGTCACGCCGGAGGCGCTGGTCGAACGCCAGCGCCTGCTGCACTCGCCGTTTGTTTCCCAGCCGCCCGTTCAGGCGGCTATTTTGCTGACCACCTTTGCGTGGCCGTGGATCTGGGGCATTACCGGCAGTACGGCCTATGCCCTTGCCACCGAAATTCCCGTGCTGCACGCCGACAGCGATCTCGATTTACTGATTCGCGCTCCTGAACCGCTGACCGACGACGAACTGCGGCAGTGGCAGGCGCAGGTGGAAAAGCTGCCGTGCCGCGCCGACACCCAGATTGAAACGCCCTTTGGCGCGTTTGCGCTCAACGAATGGCTGCGCGAAGGACGCGTTCTGCTGAAAACCGCCACCGGACCGCAGCTCACCGCGACGCCGTGGCACAGGGAGTCATGATGAAAATCCTCTTTACCTTTCCCGGCCAGGGCACCCAGCGCCCGGGAATGCTGCAAAACCTGCCCGACGGCGAGGCCGTTCTTGCCGAAGTCCGCGCCGTACTTGGCGATGAAGCCAACTTGCTCGACACTGCCGACGCGCTGAAACATACCCGCGCGGTGCAGCTTTGCCTGCTGATTGCCGGCGTGGCGTGGGCCAGAGAGCTTATTCGCCACGAAGTCAAACCGGATATCGTCAGCGGCCTGTCGATTGGCGCTTACCCGGCAGCGGTAGTCGCCGGCGCGCTGGACTTTCACGACGCGCTGCGCCTCGTCGCCCTGCGCGGGGAGTTAATGGAGCAGGCGTATCCGCAGGGCTACGGCCTGACGGCTATTATTGGCCTCACGCTGAATCAGGTTGAAAAACTGATGGCGGGAAGCCACACCTTCATTGCCAACCTCAATGCCGAAACGCAGATAGTGATTGCCGGCCGGGATGAGGATATGGCGGAGGTTGCGAGAAAAGCGCTGGCCGCCGGAGCCAGCAAGGCGGCCCGGCTTGCGGTAAGCGTACCGTCGCACTGTGCTTTGCTGGATAAGCCAGCGGCAGAATTAGCTCAGGCGTTTGAATCCGTGACGTTGTCACGACCATCGCGGGCGTATCTTAGCGGATCCACCGGCCGCGTGCTGTGGGAACCGCAGAAAATCGCCGCAGATTTAGCCTTCAACATGGCGCGCACCGTACAGTGGCAGGACGCCATGCTAGCGGCCAATCAGCGCGACGCGCGGCTGGCGATTGAGATGCCGCCCGGCAGCGTATTGACCGGGCTGACCTACCTCGCAGGCTGGCAGGGCGACGCCATCTGCATGGAGCGAAACAGCGTTGAAGTGGCGCAGCACCTGGCGAAGCGCCTCAGCCGTTGAGGCTGCGGGCGTACATCCGCCCTTCCGCCGCCAGCGCCAGCAGGTCCGCGTCGCGTTCGCGATGGTGGGAATAGACAATCGAGATCAGCTGGCGCATCTGATAGGGTTCCGCCAGCTTTAGCAGCTGCACGTCGTTTTCGTAGACCTTTTTCATCCGCCCGGGCAGCAGCGCAAAGCCGACGCCGGCCTGCACCAGGCTTATCATCGAAAAGATGTCGTTGACCCGGGTGACGATTTCAGGCTCGAAGGCGGCAACCTGAAAGGCCTCCCTGAAGCCCGCGTAGGTGGCAAATCCTTCCGCAAGCGAAACGAATTTACGGTCGGCATAGTCGCGAAGGTCGGCCGGTTTTGCGGTATCCAGCCGTTCGGCCGCCGGCGCGGCGAGAAAAATATCGTCTTCAAACAGCGGCACCACGTCAAACGCGGTGTCGCTGAACTCCCCCTCGTTGGTGGCGATAAGGATCGCATCCAGGGCGTCGTCTTCCAGCATATCCAGCAGCATCTGGTTGGAGCCCATCGTCAGGTCCAGCTCCAGCTCGGGCCGCCGCAGCTTCATTCCCATGATGATCCGCGGGACCGTCTCCAGCGTGAGCGAATAGAGCGTGCCGATGCGCAGCCGTCCCTGGCCGACGCCGGCGACCTTTCGCGTCGCCTCCAGCCCGCGCGTCATCAGCGTGGTAACGTCCTGACAATACTCCAGCAGCGTCCAGGCCGCCGGCAGCGGCAGCAGGTTGCGTCCCTTATGCACAAACAGCGGGCAGCCCACCCCCTCTTCGAGGGTATGCAGGGCCCGGTGGACGCTGACGCCGCTGAGCTGCATCGCTTCGGCGGTTCTGGCGATATTGCCTTTGGTCATAAACATCATAAATACCGCCAGCTTACGGAAGGTAATATCCTGGCTAATGTCATCTTTCATTGCGCTGCACTCCCTATTTCCGCCGCGGCTCACTATTTATCGAGTGAATTCAAGCCAGTATAACCGTAACGCCGGTAAATGCTTTAACGCAGAGCAAGGAATGGCCGAACGGGCCTTGAGGCGGCGCAGGGGCGGATAAGGCAAAAAAAATGCCGGTCAGCTGCTGAGCTGACCGGCATGACGCGCGCGGGCGGAGTTAATACGGCGGCTACAGCGCCATATCGTGCTGCGGAGATTCCGCAGGCTTAAGCTCGGCAGACGGCGCGGCGGCGGCCTGGGAGTGGGTCATATCAATCACCGGCGGCTTGGTCAGCTGCAGCGTTGCGGCGGTATCGTCCCACACCTGCTGGGTCAGCGCCGGGCTGTCGTTCAGCTTCTGACCATAGCTCGGCACGATCGCGTGGATGCGGCTCTGCCACTCTGCGGAGCTGAACTGCTGCGGGAACATCTGCTTCAGCACGTTCAGGGTAATCGGCGCGGCGGTAGAGGCGCCCGGAGAAGCCCCAAGCAGCGCGGAGATGGTTTTCTGCTCGTCAACCACCACTTCGGTTCCCAGCTTCAGGATCCCGCCCTTCTCGGCGTCTCTTTTAATGATCTGCACGCGCTGGCCTGCCTGAATCAGCTTCCAGTCCTCTTTACGCGCCGCCGGATAGTACTCTTTCAGCGCCGCAAAGCGGTCGTCGTCGCTAAGCATCACCTGGCTCACCAGGTATTTGACCAGATCGAAGTTGTCGAGACCAACGTGGGTCATCGGCAGGACGTTATCGGTAGTGGTGGTGCTCAGCAGGTCGAAGATCGAACCATTTTTGAGAAACTTAGTTGAGAAGGTGGCGAACGGCCCGAACAGCACCACGCGCTTGCCGTCAATGAAGCGGGCGTCAAGATGCGGAACCGACATCGGCGGCGCGCCGACCGAGGCCTGGCCATAAACTTTTTGCAGATGCTCTTTGGTCACCGCCGGGTTTTCGGTCATCAGGAAGGAGCCGCCCACCGGGAAGCCCGCGTAGTTGTCAGCTTCCGGAATACCGGTCTTTTGCAGTAATTTCAGCGCGCCGCCGCCGGCACCGATAAAGACATATTTCGCGTCAATCGTCTGCTCGTCGCCGCTATTAACGTTCTTAATCGTCACGTGCCACGAATTATCGGCATTACGCTTAAAGGCGGTAACTTCAGAGGAGGTTTGCAGCGAGAAGTTATTACTTTTCTTCAGGCTGCCGATCAGCTGACGGGTTATTTCGCCGTAGTTGACGTCGGTCCCGACCGGGGTCCAGGTGGCCGCTACTTTTTGCTGCGGATCGCGCCCTTCCATCACCAGCGGCGCCCACTGTTTAATTTGCGCATGGTCGGTGGAGAATTTCATTCCCTGGAATAAGGCGGTTTGCTGCAGCGCGGTATAGCGCTTTTGCAGATAATCCACGTTATCGCCCCAGACGAAACTCATGTGCGGGGTGGAGTTAATAAAGGAGTGCGGGTCGCGCAAAATGCCGCGCTTGACCTGCGCCGTCCAGAACTGACGGGAGATCATAAACTGCTCGTTGATATCCAGCGCCTTGCTGACGTCGATAGAGCCGTCCGCACGCTCTGGCGTGTAGTTCAGCTCCATGTTTGCCGAGTGGCCGGTACCGGCATTGTTCCAGCCGTTCGAGGACTCCAGCGCCACGCCGTCAAGCTTCTCTACCATCACCTGCTTCCAGTCCGGCTGAAGTTCCTGCAGCCAGGTCCCGAGCGAGGCGCTCATGATCCCGCCGCCAATCAGCAGAAAATCAGTTTTCTTTGCAGCGTCGGTATTTGCGTAGGTTGCCGTACTGACGAACATCGCCAGCGCGGTGAGGGATAAGATCGAGTTTTTTATTGCAGGCATAATAGAATTATCGCATAGCATAATGAAATAAGTGCAAACATGTTAACGCACTTTCATTATATTTTAAAATATCATTTACATTTTCCGCACAGTTAATCAATTATTTGATTTCACTTTTTTAACTTAAAAAACCAGGAAATGATTAATGAAATTAAAACGGGTCAACGCAGGGCGATAATTAGAGGGCTGGCGGCACATGCGCCGGTTTATTTAGTTACATAAGGCAAAAAATAGCGGCGCGCGGAAATATAGCGCGCCGCTGATCATTAACTCTGCGACTCTGCCAGCTGATGCGTTTTATTGCGTAACGCAATGCGCAGATGATCGTTGTTTTCCATCAGCAGCTCCCGCGCCTGCCACGCGTCAAGCCCGGCGAGCAGCATCAATATCGCCGTTCGACAGTGCTGGTTGCAGGCGGCAAGCGCGGCTTTCGCCTCGCTGCGCGAACAGTCGGCGGCCTCCATAACGATGGCAATTTGCCGTTCAGCCCAGCGCGGGCTGGTGGCCTGCAGATCGACCCGCAGGTTGCTGAAGACCCTGCCGCCGCGAATGGCCAGCCCGGTGGTCAGCATGTTGAGCAGTTGCCGCTGCGCCAGCTGCGCTTTTGGGTTACCAAACCCCGCCACCGCTTCCGGGCCGGTTTGCGGCGCAACGATAATATCGGCCAGCTGCGCCGCTTCGCTATCCGCATGCTGGGTCAGCACCGCCACCGGCGCACCGAGCGACCAGGCGTGGCGCATCGCGCCCCACACCCACGGCGTTTTGCCGCTGACCGTCAGCGCCAGCAGCATATCGTTATCGCTGAACCGCAGCGCCTGCAGCTCAAGGGCGCCGAGATCGTAGTCGTTAGCGGCCGTTTCCATCTCCTGCAGCGCCGCCGCTGGCCCGCCGGCAATGAGCCCAACCAGGGAGTGTTTCTCCTCGGGCGCAAACTCGCTGACCGCCTGCAGGGCCGCGCGGCCGGATGCGCCGGCGCCGACAATCACCAGCCGCCCTCCGCGGCTCAGGGTTGCGGCGGCGTTATCGACCAGGCGGGTCATGTCTTCCAGGCAGGCGTCGATGGCGTTGGCAATCTGCCGGCCGTCGGCGTGCAGCAGCGTGAGCATGTCATAGGTGGTGAGACTATCGATGCGGCGGGTATCAGGGTGGCGTCGTTCCGTCATTGAAGCGGTTGGCTTACTGCTCATAAAAACCTCCATTTAAATAACTCCGTATTTACTATAGGGATATTTAACCTCGCCTCCTGCGAGTGGGGTCACGCTTCCCGGCTCCCGGCGGCGGGATTATTGCTTTTTTACATGCCTTTAAGAAATTCACACCTTCAGCGATAATAGGCCTTCGCTGTTTACCCTGGGGTTGTTATGAACGAGTTAGCGGAGCAGGAACCGCCCGCACGCAGGCGCCGTAAGAGCATGAAGCTGAGTACCGCCGTGACGCTGATGATTGGCAGCGTGCTGGGATCGGTGCTGCTGCTGGTGTACGCGCTGTGGTTTATCCAAATCAGTGATACCACCCGCGACGGGCTGAAGGACACCGCCCTGGCGGTGGCGCGAACGCTGGCCGATATGCCGGAAGTAAAGCGCGGCCTGACCCTGCCGGCGGACAGCAATATTATTCAGCCGCTGGCGCAGGCGATCGTTCGGCGCAACGATCTCCTGTTCGCGGTGGTTACCGATATGCAGGGTATTCGCTACTCGCACCCCAACGGCCTGATCATCGGCAAGCGGTTTATCGGCGATGACATTAATCCCACCCTGCAGGGAAAGGAGAACGTTGCCGTCAACCACGGCGTGCTGGCCCCCGCCCTGCGCGCCTTTACGCCGGTCTTTGACGCGAACCATCGGCAAATTGGCGTGGTGGCGATCGGCATTTCGCTCAGCAAGGTCGATACCCAGATCGCCAACAGCCGCTGGGACGTCCTCTTTACCGTGCTGTTCAGCGCCCTGGTCTGCGGTATCGGCACCTGGAGCCTGGTTCGCGGCCTCAAGCGCGTGCTGCTCGGCCTTGAGCCGCAGGAGATCTCCACCCAGTTCCAGCAGCGCCAGGCGATGCTGCATTCGTTAAAAGAGGGCGTGGTGGCGGTCGATACCGAAGGACGCGTGACCCTGATCAACCCCGCCGCGCGCGAAATGGTGTTCAGCGGCCCCGATAAAACCCTCGCCCATACGCCGCTGCTCGCCGATCTGCAGGAGGTCCTGCGCACCGGGAGGCCCATTTACGACCGCGAGCTCGGCTGCAACGGCCTGCTGCTCATCAGCAACACCGTGCCGGTGCGCAGCCAGAATGCCACCGTCGGCGCCATCAGCACCTTCCGTGACAAAACCGAGGTCAGCCAGCTGCTGCAGCGCCTCGACGGCATGGTCAACTATGTGGATGCGCTGCGCACCACGTCCCATGAGTTTATGAATAAGCTGCACGTGATCCTCGGCCTGCTGAATATGAAAAGCTATGACAAGCTGGAGGAGTACGTGCTACAAACCGCCCATAATTATCAGGCGGACATCGGCGAAATCCAGCATCGCATCAAATCTCCGGTGGTCGCCGGCTTTTTGATTGGTAAAATCCAGCGCGCGAAAGAGCGCGGGTTTAGCCTTAGCCTCGCGGAAGAGAGCCTCGTCCCCGACTGCCCGAACGAAAAGCAGATTACCGTGCTGGTCACCGTGCTGGGCAATTTGATTGAGAACGCGCTGGACGCCATGAGCGGCCAGCACGAGGGCGAAGTCAGCCTGTTGCTACACTATCAAAACGGCTGGCTAAGCGGCGAGGTGAGCGACGACGGCCCGGGGATCCCGGAGGCCAATATCGACGCCATCTTTAATAAAGGCTTCTCCACCAAAGGCGAGAATCGCGGCGTCGGCCTGTTTCTTGCCAGCCAGCAGCTGCGCGAACTGGGCGGGACGCTTGCCGTCGAGTCCGAACCCGGCGTATTTACCCAATTTTTTGTTCATCTTCCCTGGGATAGTAAAAGGAACAGTGCGTGATAAATGTATTAATTGTTGATGACGATGCCATGGTCGCCGAGCTGAACCGCCTGTACGTGGCGAGGATTTCCGGTTTCCGCTGCTGCGGCACCGCATCGACGCTGAATAAGGCCCGGGAGATGATTAACGACGGCGAGCTGGAGATCGATCTGGTGCTGCTCGACGTCTATATGCAGCATGATAGCGGCCTGGATCTGCTGCCGACCATTCGCGCCTCCGGCCGCGCCATCGACGTAATTATGATCACCTCCGCCGCCGATGCCGCAACCGTACAAACGTCGATGCACTACGGCGTTATCGATTATCTGATTAAGCCCTTCCAGTTCCCGCGTTTTGAGGAGGCGTTAACCGCCTGGCGCGAGAAAAGAAAGCTGATGACCGGACAGACATATTATGAACAGGCTGACGTTGACCGCCTGCTGCACGGCGACGCGCCGGAAGCCACCGACGCGCGCAAGCTGCCGAAGGGGCTCACCTCGCAAACGCTGCGCACGCTGTGCCAGTGGATCGATGCCCACCCGGCGACCGAGTTCTCCACCGACGAGCTGGCGGTGGCGGTGAATATTTCCCGCGTCTCCTGCCGCAAATATCTGATTTGGCTGGCACAGATTAATATCCTCTACACCAGCATTCACTACGGCGCCACCGGCCGCCCGGTCTATCGCTATCGGCTGGTCGCCGAGCAGTACGGCCTGCTCAAGCAGTACAGTCAGTGAGCCGATAGCCGCTATCCAGCAGCTGAAAGCGAAAGCGGCGCTGCGATGAGAGGATCACTTCGCGATTTTTAGTCACAAAAATCGCTTCAATATCCTCCCGTTGACGCAGCGCCGCGCGCCCCTTCTCCACGCCCAGGCCGTAGATCAGGGTGGTCCAGATATCGCCGTCGAGGGAGTCGTCAGAAATGATGGTCACGCTCTCCAGCTCGTTATCCAGCGGATAGCCGCTGCGCGGGTCGAGAATATGGTGCCAGCGCCTGCCGTCCTGCTCGAAATAGCGCTCATAGATGCCGGAGGTCACCACCGACTGGCCGCTCACCGCAATCGCGCCCACCAGCTCGTCGGATGCGGCAAAGGGTTTTTTCAGCCCAATGGACCACTCCCCGAGGGTATGCACGTTCCCCCCGAGATTAATCAGCGCCGCGTCGACGCCCTGGCGCCGCAGGTCATCGCGCACCCGATCGGCAATGTAGCCTTTGGCAATAGCGCCAAGATCGATCTCCATGCCCGGCTGGGCAAGAAACACGCTGCCCGCCGCCTCATCGAGGATCACATCCTGCGGCCGGGTCAGCGGCAGGCGGGCGGCAATCTCTGTCGCCGCCGGCACGCTGCGCCCCTGAAAGCCGATGCGCCAGAGCTTGACCAGCGGGCCAATCGCCAGGTTGAAGGCGCTATCCCGCATCATGCTGGCGGCCTTCGCGCACTGTATCAGCTGGAACACCGGGCGGCTGACGGCCACCGCATGGCGACCGGCGGCATGGTTAATATCCATGACCTGCGACTGAGCGCGGTTGACGGTAAGCAAGTCTTCATAGCGTTTAATTAACTGGAAGGTACGTGAGGCGAGTTGCTCATCGTGACGCAAGAGCTTAAGCAGAATGGGTGAACCCATTAACACGGCGGAGTAGCTATAGACGCGACTGTCGTCAGACATGGTTGCAGCTCCTGTGGATGACCCCGGCGCGCGGCCGGGGCAAATCGCTAAATGTTATCCTCTGGCGCGTATTGCCGCCTGGTGGCCTGCCAGGGTACCAAAGATAATGATATCCGCCACCGCATTGCCGCCGATGCGGTTGCCGCCGTGGATGCCGCCGACCACTTCCCCAGCGGCATAGGCGCCAGGAATCGGCTGCTGAGCGGTATTTAACACCGCGGTCGCGGTATTAATCGTCACCCCGCCCATGGTGTGGTGAACGCCCGGGGCGATGCGGATCGCGTGGAACGGCCCTTCGTTTATCGGCGCCCGCAGCGCGGTGGTGCGGCCAAAATCTTCATCGCGCTGGGTTTCAACAAAGCCGTTGTAGCGCTCAAGGGTAGCAAGGAAGGCATGGTAATCCATCCCCAGCTTCTCCGCCAGCTCGCGCGGGGAGCTGGCGCTGGTGGCGAGCCCTTTGGCGATGTATTCATCGGCCGCCTTGTTTTTTGCCCGCACGTGCTCGTCAAAGACGATCCAGGCGTACTGCTCCGGCAGCGCGATAATCGCCGCCGAGACTTTATCGCGGGTCGCCATTTCGTTGTAGAAGCGCTGACCGCGCTGGCTCACCAGAATCGCCCCGCCGCCGCGAATCGACTCCGAAATCAGGTATGAGGTCTTCTGCTCAACGGTCGGGTGGATCTGGATTTCGCCCATATCCACGGTGCCGGCGCCGATGCGCTCCAGCAGCGCGATGCCGCCGCCGGTCGCCCCTTTATGGTTGGTGGTGACAAAGCCGGCGAGGTCCGGACGGTATTTGACCACCATCGCGCTGTTGGCGCTGAAGCCGCCGGTGGCGACCACGATGCTCTTCGTCTGCACCTCAATGCGCTCCTGCTCGTCGTTCAGCAGACGCACGCCGCTCACCTCATCGTTGGTCATCAGGATCTCTTCGACCGACGTATCCAGCATCACGTCAATCCCGCGTTTGCTGATATTGCGCACCAGGCCGCTGATCAGATAGCCGCCGACCGCCGACCCGTCGCGCGGACGGTGGGTTCGGTCAATGCTCATTCCGCCGGTGGTGGTGATGTCGTTAAGCATGATCCCGCGACGGGCCAGCCACTCGATCGCCTCGGGGGCGTTCTCCACAAAGCGGCGCAGCAGCTCAGGGTTGTTTTTGTTATGCCCGCCCTTCAGGCTCTCCGCAAAGAACAGCTCTTTGCTGTCCACAATTCCTTTTACCCGCTGGAAGCGCGTCTCCGCGGCGTTCATCCCGGCGGAGGCTTTAATGGTGTTGCCGCCGATAGTCGGCATTTTTTCAACGATCAGCACGCGGGCGCCTTCATCGTGGGCCTGAATCGCCGCCGCCAGACCCGCGCCGCCGCTGCCGACCACCACCACGTCGTAGCTTTTCACCGCCCGATCGTCGCCGCCTTCCTCAACTGCCAGCGCTTTGCTCGATTTCAGCATCGCTTTGGATACCGCTTTTTTCACCGCTTCGCTTTGGCTGGTGGCGCCGGAGATGGCGTCAACGTGCGGGGTGTTGGCGGTCAAAATACGCTCGCGGATCTCTTCAAAGCTGGTGGTGAACTCCACGGTCTGTACCGCGGCAGAGGCCAGCTCAACGTCAGCGATACGGTCGTTCTCAAGGCTGACGTGGATCACCAGCTCGCCGGCCTCATCCTGTACGCTTTCGACAAAGACGCCGGGCTTAAACTTCGCGTCGCCCATGCTCATATCGCGGATCATCGCTTCCACCAGCGAGAAGCGCCACAGCGGCTCCGGAATATGCAGCGCTTCGCGGCGGGTGCTGTCGATAAACAGCTCCAGGTTTTCACCCTCGGCAACGCGGTCGGTCCAGTCCGGGTAGGCGATGCAGGCCCGTCCGACGGCGATCAGATCGTAGCCGTGATCCAGTCCCTGCTCGGCGTCCGCGGCGTTGACAACCCCGCCAACGCCCATCACCGGAATCTCCGCGAGGCTGGCGGAGCGCAGCGCGCAGTATTTTTCAATCAGCGGCGTCGGATCGCGGGTATCAACGATGGAGGGACGCAGCGAAGCGCCCACCGAGAAGTGCAGATAGTCGAGGCCCCGCGCCGCCAGCTTTTCCAGCAGGTAGAGGGTGTCGTCAAAGCGGATGCCCGGCTCTTCCAGCTCTTCCGGCGAGAAGCGGTAGCCGATAATAAAAGCATCGTCCGCGTACTGGCCGGCCATTTTATGGGTGATATCCAGCACCGCCAGCGGGAAACGGGCGCGGTTGTCGCGGCTGCCGCCCCAGCAGTCGTCGCGCTGGTTAGAGTTCGGGGAGTAGAACTGCTGGATAAGATAGGTATTGGCGCCGTGGATTTCGACGCCGTCAAAACCGGCCTGAATCGCGCGGCGAACGCCGTCACCGAATTTCGCGATGGTCTCCTCGACTTCCTCTGTACTCAGCGCGCGCGGCATCGCGGCGCCGTCGCGCGGGGCGGCCAGCGCGCTCGGCGCGACCGGCTGGCGGCCGCCGATAAGCTGCGGGTCGACCATGCGGCCGCCGTGATAGATCTGCAGGATGGCCTTCGACCCTTCCGCCTGGATGGCTTCGGCAATTTTGGCAAGGCCGGCAATTTTTTCATCACTGTCGATACCAATGGCGCCAGGGAAGGCCAGGCCATAGTTATCGATAAAGCAGCACTCGACGATGATGGTCCCGATGCTGCCCGCACGGGCGCGGTAGTACTCTACCAGCTCGCTGGTGACCGAGCCGTCATAATAGCCGGTACAGGTGGTCATCGGCGCCATAAACAGGCGGTTTTTTAGCTCAGTTCCGTTTGGCAAGGTAAAGGGCTGCAAAATACGTTGATTACTGGTCATAGTAATACTCCAGATTTTAAATATTGAAATTCAGAATTCGCTAAGGAATTTATTTTTGGTTGTGTTTTTAATTCCTGTTTTCATGTTAATAATATAGCGAATTTTTTAGTTACCAAATCACTTACGTTAGTTAAAAAACTATTTAATACTCACAATAACATCACTACTCCTATCGTATTATTATTTTAAAATACAATGTTTACACAAAGCATAATACCGATAACAAACAAGACACTTTTGTTAATGAAAATAAAATTACTAATTCCCATTTAAAACAATAAAAATCAACACTTTAAATCAAAACATCTTGTTAATCACACGCTAAAAATCGACTAGAATTTAACATTTAGCGGTATTTTATACAAATAACCCCTTTATCCCACAGGGTTATTGCGCAAAATAAAAAAAACGCCAGACCCCTGGATTTATTGATCTCAATCAATTGCAATTCGACATCAAAGAGCAATATATAAATAACAAACGAATTTAATTTAGCGCCCTAAAAAATGCGTTAAATAACCGTCACGGTGATAATAAAAACCAACGATTAATAACTAAAGAAAGTTTTGAAATTAAAGAAAGCGAAAAAATCACCGATGGCTCAACCTTATTTTTAACTACTTGCAGATACTCATTATGAAAGAGAAAAAGACAACCATATCGCCTGCCGGCGCAGCCAGTCCTAAGGCTGCTGATAAGCGTCGTCTGCTGATGATGGCGCTGCCCATTATCGTGGCCGTAATGCTGCTCTTCGTCCCGGTGCCTGACGGCCTGCCGCCCTATGCCTGGCACTACTTCGCCATTTTCGTTGGCGTGATCGTCGGCCTGATTTTCGAACCCCTCCCCGGAGCGGTGATCGGCATCACAGGGGTAGTGGTTATCGCCCTCTGCAGCCAGTGGCTGCTGTTCGACCCGGCACAGCTGGCGGACCCCAAATTCAAGCTGGCCGGCGCCTCATTTAAGTGGGCGGTCAGCGGGTTTGGTAACTCTACCGTGTGGCTGATTTTCGGCGCCTTTATGTTTGCCGCGGGCTACGACAAAACCCAGTTTGGGCGCCGTCTGGCGCTGATTCTGGTGAAGTACCTTGGCCGCCGCAGCCTGACGCTGGGCTACGCCATCACCTTTGCCGACCTGCTGCTGGCGCCCTTCACGCCGTCGAATACCGCCCGTAGCGGCGGGACCATTTACCCGATTATCGCCAACCTGCCGCCGCTGTATGGCTCTAAGCCTAACGACCCTAGCGCCCGCCGCATCGGCTCCTATCTGATGTGGGTCGCCATTACCGCCGCCTGTATCACCAGCTCGATGTTCCTTTCGGCGCTGGCGCCTAACCTGCTGGCGCTGGCGCTGGTGAAAAGTATCGTCGGTATCAATATCTCCTGGGGCACCTGGTTCATCGCCTTCCTGCCGGTGGGCGTGCTGCTGATTGCGGTGATGCCGCTGCTGGCCTACTGGTTCTATCCGCCGGAGGTGAAGATCAATGATGAAGTGCCCCTGTGGGCCGCACGCGAGCTGGAAAAGCTTGGCCGCCTGTCGCGTAATGAAATTCTGCTGCTGGTGTTTGTCTGCTTCGCGCTGACGATGTGGATCTTCGCCGCCGAGTGGGTTGAGCCGGCGCTGGCGGCCCTGCTGGTTATCGTTCTGATGCTGTGGACCGGGGTCCTGTCCTGGAACGATATCACCAATAATAAAGCGGCATGGAATACCTTTGTCTGGTTCGCCACCCTCGTGGCGCTGGCGGACGGCCTCTCCTCTACCGGCTTTATCGCCTGGCTGGGTAAAGAGGGCGGCGCGCTAATGAGCGGCATCTCGCCGGGCGTGGCAACGGTCGTCCTGCTGCTGGCGTTCTTCCTGCTGCACTACCTGTTTGCCAGCACCACCGCCCATACCACCGCGCTGCTGCCGGCGATGCTGACCATCGCCTCCACCATTCCGGGAATGAATATGCAGGTGTTCGTGCTGCTGATGGTCACCTCGCTGGGCATTATGGGGATCATCACCCCGTACGGTACCGGCCCAAGCCCGATCTACTACGGCAGCGGCTATCTGCCGACCAAAGACTACTGGCGCCTCGGCACCATCTTCGGCGCCATCTTCCTGGCCGCCCTGCTGCTGATTGGCTATCCGTGGATGTCCATGATGTTCTGATTCACAACCGTCGGGGTTACTCCCGGCGGTTTTACTCTTAGGGAGCTTAAACAATGTCGACTAAACCGTTTGTTTATCAGGAAGCGTTTCCGCTGGCGAAAGATGAGACTGAATACTATCTGCTGAGCAAAGAGCACGTCAGCGTCGCCGGGTTCGAGGGCGAGGAGATTCTCAAGGTTGCGCCTGAAGCGCTCACCCTGCTGGCCCAGCAGGCCTTCCACGACGCGGCCTTTATGCTACGCGTCTCCCACCAGCAGCAGGTGGCATCAATCCTGCTCGACCCGGAAGCCAGCGAAAACGACAAATACGTCGCCCTGCAGTTCCTGCGTAACTCCGAGATTGCCGCTAAGGGCATTCTGCCCACCTGCCAGGACACCGGCACGGCGATTATCATGGGTAAAAAAGGCCAGCGGGTGTGGACCGGCGGCGGCGATGAGGCCGCGCTGGCGCAGGGCGTCTACAACACCTACATTCAGGACAACCTGCGCTATTCGCAGAACGCTGCCCTCGATATGTATAAAGAGGTCAATACCGGCACCAACCTGCCGGCGCAGATTGACCTCTATAGCGTTGACGGCGACGAATACAAATTCTTGTGCATGGCAAAAGGCGGCGGTTCGGCCAACAAAACCTATCTCTACCAGGAGACCAAGGCGCTGATCACCCCGGCGAAGCTGAAGGACTACCTCGTCGAGAAGATGCGCACCCTCGGCACCGCCGCCTGTCCGCCGTACCACATCGCTTTTGTTATCGGCGGGACCTCTGCGGAATCGACGCTGAAAACCGTGAAGCTGGCCTCCACCCACTATTACGACGGTCTGCCAACGGAGGGCAACGAGCACGGCCAGGCGTTCCGCGACGTGCAGCTGGAGCAGGAGCTGCTGCTGGCCGCCCAGGAACTCGGCCTCGGGGCGCAGTTTGGCGGCAAGTACTTTGCTCACGACATTCGCGTGATTCGCCTGCCGCGCCACGGCGCCTCCTGCCCGATTGGGATGGGCGTCTCCTGCTCCGCCGATCGCAACATTAAGGCTAAGATCAACCGTCACGGGATCTGGATTGAGAAGCTGGAAAGCAATCCGGGCAAATATATTCCGGAAGCGCTGCGCCAGCAGGGTGAAGGCAAGGTCGTCAACATCGATCTCAATCAGCCGATGAGCGACATCCTCGGACAGCTTTCCGCCCATCCGGTTTCAACGCGCCTGTCGCTGAGCGGCACGATTATCGTCGCGCGCGATATCGCCCACGCGAAGCTCAAGGAGCTGCTGGATAACGGCGAGGCGCTGCCGCAGTACGTTAAAGATCACCCGCTCTACTACGCGGGTCCGGCCAAAACCCCGGACGGCTACGCTTCCGGTTCGCTGGGGCCGACTACCGCCGGGCGCATGGATTCCTACGTCGATTTGCTGCAGTCGCACGGCGCGAGCATGGTGATGCTGGCAAAAGGCAACCGCAGCCAGCAGGTAACCGACGCCTGCCACAAGCACGGCGGCTTCTACCTGGGCAGCATCGGCGGCCCGGCGGCGGTGCTGGCGCAGCAGAGCATCAAGAGCCTCGAGTGCGTGGCCTGGCCGGAGCTGGGAATGGAGGCTATCTGGAAAATCGAAGTGGAAGACTTCCCGGCGTTTATCCTGGTGGATGACAAAGGCAACGACTTCTTCCAGCAGATCCAGAACAAACAGTGCAGCGGCTGCGCCCGACGCTAGATTCGTCGATGAGTTAAGAGGTATTCCGTTCACCGAACGTTGGGCAGAACATGCGGCCCCGCTGCCAGGTGACCGGGTTAAGGGGAAGATAACCCTCTTCCCCTTAACAATCCCCGCGGTCCCGCACGGAAATCGGTGCTGCGCACTGCGCTCACCTCCCGGCCTGCAGCCTGCGGTCGGCTCAACTCGACCTGCTCGCCCGTTCCGGGGCTCGCTCCTGTCTCGATTCGCCTCTTGCCGCCATCCCTGGCGGCCAGCCCTTGTCTTGCGGCCTTCGGTTCGCCGATTTCAGCGGGGAGCAAGGGCCCCGCTGCAAGCCTTTTCGCCACCTGACGTCCATCGTTGCGGATAGCAACAATGATTCAAACCATGCGGTGACCATGCGGACAGGCCGCTTTTATCGCCTCAGGCATCCGGTGAACGGAACACCGCTAAATCGACAGGCACATTTTTTATCACCCCGCGGCTAGTGACCGGCGGACGGCGCACCCGGCGCTCCGGCGCGGCTGAACGGCGGACGGGCAAACCAGATAACCACGATCAGCGCCATAAAGCCCCAGCCTAACACCCAGAAATAGTCGATGGTCGACATCATATAGGCCTGCTGCTCGATAGTTTTATCGATCAGCGCCATATGCTGCTGGGTCGCTCCGCCCATCTTCTCCACATAGTCCACCGCCGCCGGATTATAGGCGGAGACGCTTTCGGTCAGGTTGGCATGGTGGAACACCTCCCGCCGCGACCAGATCCAGGTGGTCAGCGAGGAGGCAAACGAGCCGCCCAGCACGCGGAAGAAGGTTGCCAGACCGGAACCCTCCGCCACCTCCGCCCCGCTGAGGTTCGACAGTACGATGGTGGTGATCGGCATAAAGAAAAACGCCACGCCGATCCCCATAAACAGCTGCACTTCGGCGATGGTGCGAAAATCGACGTCGGTGTTGAACTGCGCGCGAATCAGGCAGGAAGCTCCCATGGTCAGGAACGAGAGCGAAGCCAGAATACGCAGATCGAAATTATTGGCGTAGCGGCCAATAATCGGCGTCATCACCAGCGGCAGCACGCCCATCGGCGCGGCGGCAAGCCCGGCCCAAATGGCGGTGTAGCCCATCTGGGTTTGCAGCCACTGCGGCAGAATAATGTTGATGGCAAAAAACGCCGCGTAGCCCAGGGTCAGCGAGATCGTACCGATAGCAAAGTTACGGTCCTTAAACAGCTGCAGGTTGACTATCGGATGGCGCTCGCCCAGCTCCCAGATAACGAACGAAACCAGCGATATCGCCGAAATTACCGACATAATGACGATATGGATTGAGGCGAACCAGTCGAGGTCGTTGCCTTTATCCAGCACCACCTGCAGCAGCCCGACGCCAAGCACCAGCAGCGCAATGCCGATGTAGTCAATCGGCGCGTGGGTGGTGGTCTCTTCACGCTCGCGCATCTGCGTCCAGACCACAATCGCGGCAAAGATGCCGATCGGCACGTTGATGTAGAAAATCCACGGCCAGGAGTAGTTATCGGTGATCCAGCCACCGGTTATGGGGCCAACAATCGGCGCCACGACCGTCACCATCGACAGCAGCGCGAGCGCCATGCTGCGCTTGCTCGACGGGAAGATAACCAGCAGCAGCGTCTGGCACATCGGGAACATCGGCCCGGCGAAGAAGCCCTGCAGGGCGCGAAAGATAATCAGCTCGGTCATGCTGTGGGCAAACCCGCACAGGAACGAGGTCAGGGTAAACAGCACTACCGAGCCGATAAACAGCTTTAGCTGACCGAAGCGCCGGGTAAACCAGCCGGTCAGCGGCAGCGCAATGGCGTTACACACCGCAAACGAGGTGATAACCCACGTCCCCTGATCGGCGCTCACCCCGAGGTTGCCGGCGATCGTCGGCAGCGCCACGTTGGCAATCGTGGAGTCCAGCACCTGCATAAACGTGGCCAGCGACAGCGCGAGCACCGCCAGCCACATATTGGGCGGCGTAAATGCGGCATTATCTTGCATAACGTCTCTCTTAACGGGCGCCGGCGGCTACCGCTTTGCTGTTGTCATGAAGGATTTTAGCCACCAGCTGGTCCGCCTGTTCCAGCGGGTTCTGATACACATCCGTGGTGAAACGCGGGGCGCTAACGGTTTGCTGCGGCAGCAGATGACCGTCGGTATCGCGAATATCAACACGAACGTTCATCGACAGCCCCACGCGCAGCGGGTTTTTCTGCATATCATGCGGGTCCAGCGTGATGCGCACCGGCAGACGCTGGACGATTTTGATCCAGTTGCCGCTGGCGTTCTGCGCGGGCAGCAGCGAAAACGCGCTGCCGGTGCCGATGCCCAGGCTCTCAATGGTGCCGTGGTACTCCACGTCGTCGCCGTAGAGGTCCGCGCTCAGCGTCACTTTCTGCCCCAGGCGCATTGCGCTCATCTGGCTCTCTTTGAAGTTGGCATCGACCCACACCTCATTCAGCGGCACGATAGCCATCAGGGTAGTTCCCGAATCGACGCGCATACCGAGCTGGACCGCGCGTTTGGCGACGAAGCCGCTGACCGGCGCAACGATGGTGCTGCGCGAATTATCCAGATAGCGCTGACGCAGCGTGGCTACCGCGCTTTTAATTTCGGGATGGCTGTCGATAACCGTGTCATCAACCATCGCCGTGTTGGTGCGTAACGCCTCCTGAGCGGCGGCTAAGTCGCTCTGCGCGCTGGTGACCGCGTCGCGATAGTGGGAGAGATCTTCCGCAGCGATGGCGCCGCTCTGGTAGATTTTCTGCCGCCGGGCGTAGTCGTTTTGCGCCGTCTGCAGGGCGACCCTTTTCGCCGCAACCTGCGCGCGGTAGTTATCCGCCGTGCTGTAGAGCCCGCGAACCTGGCGCACGGTGTTGGCCAGATTGGCTTCCGCCTGCTGCAGCGCAATTTCGGTATCGCTCGGGTCAAGCAGCACCAGCGGCTGCCCCTTCTGCACAAAATCCCCCTCGTCCACCGTGACCTGGGTCACCGTGCCGCCGATTTGCGGAGTGAGCGTCACCTGGTTGCCGTTAACGTAGGCATCATCAGTCGATTCATAGTAGCGGGCATACAGCAGATACCATGCCACGCCGCCGCCGGCGGCAAGCAGCAGAATAATCAGTAAAATAATAAAGTTGCGTTTGCGCTTGCTGCCGCGCTCGGCGTGCTGTGCAGGTGTGGTTTCCATCTTGTGCGGACCTTCTTGAATACGTTAGCGATGAGGAGCAACAATTTCGTCTGGCAGCATTTTTGTCATTAGCTCTACCAGTAAACGAGACTCGTCGGGGGTCAGTCGGGCGGTAAGGTCGCTGATGATTGACGCCAGCGCTTCATTAACAAAGCGCTCGCAAATCAGCTCGCCTTTGCCGGTCAGCGCCAGCACGACCTGCCGCTTATCCTGCGGATTAGGCGAACGGCTGATGAGATCGCGCTTGACCATCCGATCCACCATGCGGCTCATCGCCCCGGCGTCCATGACCAGATTTTTACTGATCTCAACCGGACTGGTGACGCCCTTATAGATGCTGATCAGCACCTTAAACTGCGCGGCCGTGATATCCATGCCGGAGAAGTACTGGCTAATAAGCTGATCTTTATACTGGTTTGCCAGATGGATTAATAAACCCAGATGGAACTTGTTATTGATAATACCCGGATGCTTATTCATGATATTTGCCTGGTCAATAATTACAAATGAAATTACTGACCAGGCATTTATTTGTCAATGCTGTGTCAAGAAGATCGCACATTTTGTCAGGATGGGGCGTCCCCTGCCGCTTCCCGGGCACCGGCACGCTCCTGCAGGCGAGTCTTGAATTCGCCTGACCCTCGGCTATGCTCAAAGCAGGTTCAGGTCAGTCACTGCCTTAGAGCACCTGAAAAATAACAATAATTCTCTCTTTCCGGGTGCGGCTTATGAACAGAGTACGGGCGTTGTTTTTGGCATGGTTTACGCTGCTGCTGGCGCTTCCGCTCCACGCCGCCGAGCCGCGCGAGCAGCCAACGGATCGCGAGCGGGCGCGTACGGTATTTATCTTCCACCAGCCGATCGTCATGCTGCAGGCAACCTTCGGCCAGACCACCCCCGAAGAGCGCGTGCTGCGGGTACGTAATACTCTGCGCGCCTTCACGGAAGCCGATATCAGCCAGCCGCTGCAGGTGGTGCCGGTTACCCGCTACAACCTGCCTGGCCGCCTGTTTATGATGAACAACAAACCGGTGATGCTGCTCAGCCAGGCCGATCTTGATGAAGGCGACGATCTGACCCTCGATCAGGCGGCCCAGCGCGCGCTCACCCGGATTGAGGCGCAGCGGACCTCCCTGCGCGAACAGTACAACCGCTCATATCTGCTGCTGTCGGTCGGCAAAACCCTGGCCGGGGCCCTGGCGCTGGCCCTGCTCTATTACGCCGCGTACCGTTCGTGGCGGCGGGTGCGGCGTTTTTTCAATCTGCGCATTCTCGAGAAACGCAGCTGGATCCCGCAGAACTGGCGGCGCTTCCTCGGCAATATTGAAACCCGGCTCTATGCCCTGCTGATGGTGCTGCTCGGCACTCTGGCGCTTTACGTCTGGCTGAGCTGGGCCTTCGGCCTCTTTCCGTGGACCCGCGTGTGGAGCGAATCGCTGGGCGACTGGTCGCTGAAAGTTATCCAGGAGATTGCGCTGTCCATAATCTCTTCGCTGCCCGGCCTGCTGATTGTGCTGATTATTTTCCTGATAACCTGGTTTATTATCCGCCTGGTCAAGGTGCTGCTCGGCCAGGTTGAAGCCGGCCGCCTGCATATTCCCGGCCTGCACCCGGAGACCGTCGGCGCCACCCGCAGGCTTATCTCCGCGGCAATCTGGCTGTTTGCCCTCTCCGCCGCTTACCCTTTTCTCCCCGGAGCTAATTCGCTGGCCTTTAAGGGCATCAGCGTCTTTTTCGGCCTGATGTTAACCCTGGGATCAACCGGCATCATGAATCATGCCATGAGCGGGTTGGTACTGATTTACTCGCGCGCGCTGCACAAAGGGGACTGGATCCGCATCGCCGGCGATGAGGGTCAGGTCAGCGAAATCGGCATGCTGGCTACCAAAATTCAGACCCGTGAAAATTACATCGTCACCGTCCCCAACGCGGTGGTGGTGAGCGGCAAAATCATTAACCTCAGCGCGCAGAACCCCGGCCAGGGGGTCAACCTGACCGTTAGCGTGACGATTGGCTACGATACGCCGTGGCGCCAGGTCTGCGCCCTGCTGGAGCTGGCGGCGCACCGCGCTGAAGGCATCGACCCTGACCTGCCGCCAAAAGTGCGCAAGCTGGCGCTGATGGACTGGTACACCTCCTACGAGCTGCAGGTACGGCTGCTTGCCGAAACCACCGTACCGGAAGGGCGTAATGCGCTGCACGGCAGCGTGCTGGACGTGTTCAACGAGTTTAACGTGCAGATAATGTCGCCTAACTTTGTCCTGCAGCCGAAGGAGCCGGTGGTGGTGGCGAAGGAAAACTGGTACGCCGCGCCCGCCGCTGCGCCGGAAGAGATAAACAAAAAAGAGGGTTAACGCGAGGAGAGCCGGCCGCAAACGCTCGCGGCCCGGCCTGAGAACGCGGCCTATGCCTGCTGCGCGTCCAGATCGTCAAATACCTGCTGCGCCAGGTGCATCGTGGCGTTGGCCGCAGGCAGGCCGCAGTAGAGCGCGGAGTGCATAATCAGCTCCTTGAGCTCATCGCGGGTCACGCCGTTATTAAACGCAGCGCGCAGATGCATTTTGAGCTCCGCTTCGCGATTAAGCGCGATCAGCATCGCGATGGTGATCATGCTGCGAGTATGGCGTTCCAGCCCCGGTCGGGTCCAGGTTTCGCCCCACGCGTAGCGGGTAATAAAGTCCTGAAACTCTTCATTGAGCGGGGTCAGCTTATCCAGCGTGCGGTCGACGTGGGCATCGCCCAGCACCTGACGGCGTACCGCCATTCCCTGCTGATAACGCGCCTTGTCATCCATGCTGCTCTCCCCGGAAGAATCCCAGTAATGCGGCGCTGAATGCGCCCGCCGCTTCGATATTAGACAGATGCGATGCGGAGGCCACCACCACCTGCGAGGCGGGGATCTGCTGATGGAGAAAGTTGGCATCCGCCACCGTCGTGACAGGGTCACTTTCCCCGGCGATAATCAGGGTTGGCAGACTGATGTGCCCGACTTCACTGCGCAGGTCGGCCGCCGCCAGCGCTTCACAGCAGGCGGCATAGCCCTCAGCATCGCTATGGGTCAGCTGATGGCACAAGGATGCAACCACCTCCGGCGCCTTCTGGCGAAAGGCGTGGCTAAACCAGCGATCCGCCGCGCCGGCGGCCACCACGTCCATCCCCTCCTGACGGACGGCCCGCGCCCGCGACAGCCAGCTGGCCTGGTCGCCAATTCGCGCGGCGGTATTGGCCACCGCAATGGCGTAAAATCGCTCCGGGGCGAAGCGTCCCAGCCACAGTCCGGTCAGTCCGCCCATCGAAATCCCGCAAAACCAGGCTTTCTCTATCTGCAGATGATCGAGCAGCGTAATAACGTCTTCGCCAAGCTGGGCGAGGGTCACCTTACCGCTTTTAGCGGTCTGACCATGACCGTGAGTGTCGTAGCGCAGCACGCGAAACCGCGCAGTTAGCGCGCCAAGCTGCGGCTGCCACATCGACCGGGTGGTGCCCAGCGAGTTGGAAAGAACGATAACCGGCGCACCTTCCGGGCCGTCAATCTGGTAATCAAGGTTCATCATGTTGTTCCTGGTAACGCGCCACGACCTGGCGCACAAAAATTTCCGCACTGCCGGTAGCCGTTGTCGGGTCCAGCAGCTGGGTTAAACGGGCTACGCTAAGATGCTGGCTGACCTGAGGGTCGCTTTCCAGCAGCGCCAGCAGCGGGCGCGACTGGTCAATCGCCTGGCGGCACAGCGCCTCGACCCGATGATGGGCGTCGGCCTTACCGATAAACTCCGCCAGCGCCAGGGTCACCGCTTCGGCCATAATCAGGCCGTGGGTCATATCGAGATCGGCGCGCATTTTCTGCGCGAACACCTGCATATCGCGCGCCAGCTCGACGCTCTGTTCCAGCGCGCCGCCGACGAGGGTAATCAGCTCAGGGAGCGTCTCCCACTCCGCCTGCCAGCCGCCGAGCGCGCGCTCGTGCTGCTGAACCTGGCCGGCATACAGGCAGGCCACCAGGCCCGGCGTACGCTGAGCCGCCGTCAGGATCGCCGCGCAGCCGACCGGGTTACGCTTGTGCGGCATCGTCGACGAACCGCCGCGGCCTTCTGCGACCGGCTCCGCAACTTCGGCAACTTCCGTCTGCATCAGCAGCGAAAAGTCGTTGGCAAATTTACCCAGCGTCCCGCAGACCCCGGCGTACCAGGCCCCCACTTCCAGCAGCCGATCGCGCTGGCTGTGCCACGGGGTGTCCGGAAGCGCCAGGCCAAGCTCGGCCGCCAGCCGCCCGGCGACCTCCGGTCCGTGCCCTTTTAGCGAGTCGAGGGTGCCCGCCGCGCCGCCAAACTGCAGCACCAGCACGCGGGCGCGCATTTCGCGCAGCCGCTGCTGCCAGCGCAGCAGCGCATCGAGAGTGCCCGCCAACTTCAGGCCAAAGGTCACCGGCAGCGCGTGCTGCATCCAGGTGCGCCCCGGCATCACCGTATGCTGATGCCGCTGCGCCTGCCGCGCAAATTCAGCCATCAGGCGCTGCAGCAGCGAATCGGTCTCCGCCAGCGCGCCGCGCAGCTGCAAAACCAGACCGCTGTCGATAGCATCCTGGCTGGTGGCTCCCCAGTGGACGTAGCGAGCGGCCTGCGGGTCCGCAGCCTTAACGCAGGCGGTAAGCTGCCTGACCAGCGGGATCGCCAGATTCCCGGCGTCGGCCGCCGCCTCTCCCAGCGCGGAGAAATCGATAAGCGAATGCCGGCAGGCGTTGACCACCGGCGCGACGGCCGCCTGAGGCACTATCCCGCAGGCGGCCTGGGCGCGGATCAGCGCCGCTTCAAAATCCAGCATCCCCTGTACCCGCTGCGCGTCGCTAAACCAGGCGGTCAGCGAGCTGCTGCGCATCATCGGGGTCAGCAAACTCATTTTGGCTCCTTAAACACGTTCAATAATCAGCGCAATTCCCTGGCCGACGCCGATACACATGGTGCACAGCGCGTAGCGCCCGCCGGTGCGCCGCAGCTGATAGGCGGCGGTCATCGCCAGCCGCCCGCCGGAGGCGCCCAACGGATGGCCTAAGGCAATCGCCCCGCCGTTGGGGTTAACGTGCGCGGCGTCGTCGGCCAGGCCTAAATCGCGCGTCACCGCCAGCGCCTGGGCAGCAAAGGCTTCGTTCAGTTCAATCACGTCCATCTGCGCCAGCGTCAGCCCGGTCAGCGCCAGCACTTTACGTACTGCCGGAGCCGGACCGAAGCCCATAATTCTTGGCGCGACCCCGGCGGTCGCCACGCCGACAACGCGCGCCAGCGGCTGCAGGTCGTTCGCCATCAGCGCCTGCTCGCTGGCCAGCAGCAGCGCGCAGGCCCCATCGTTGACCCCGGAAGCGTTGCCGGCGGTCACCGAACCGTCGGCGCGCACCACGCCTTTTAGCTTCGCCAGCGCCTCCAGCGAGGTGCTGCGCGGGTGTTCATCGCGGGTAAACAGCAGCGGCTCGCCCTTACGCTGCGGGATCGAGACCGCAATCAGCTCATCGGCAAAGCGCCCGGCCTCCTGCGCCTCGGCGGTTCGCCGCTGGCTGCGCAGGGCGAAGGCGTCCTGGTCCGCGCGCGAAATCGCAAAATCAGCGGCCACGTTTTCGGCGGTTTCCGGCATCGAATCAACGCCATACAGCGCCTTCATCCGCGCGTTGATAAAGCGCCAGCCGATAGTGGTATCTTCAATCTGCATGCTGCGGCTATAGGCGTTTTCGGCCTTGCCCATGACGAAGGGCGCGCGCGACATGCTCTCTACTCCGCCGGCAATCATCAGCTGAGTCTCGCCGCTTTTGATTGCCCGCGCTGCGACGCCGATCGCATCAAGGCTCGAGCCGCACAGACGGTTAATGGTGCTGCCCGGAACCGTTTCCGGAAGTCCGGCCAGCAGCAGCGCCATGCGCGCGACGTTGCGGTTATCTTCGCCGGCCTGGTTTGCACAGCCGTAAATCACGTCATCGATGCGTGAAGGATCCAGTCCCGGATTGCGCTCCAGCAGCGCCTTGAGCGGCAGCGCGCCTAAATCATCGGCGCGCATCGGCGCCAGGGTGCCTGCAAAACGACCGAAGGGTGTACGCACCGCATCACAGATAAATGCCTGATTCATCATAGGTTCCTTACGCGCTTTTCGCCAGATGTTCGAAGGTCAACGCCACCGGAGTGATGCGCTGCAGCTCCTCAAAAGAGAGGCCGTTGAAGATTTCCCGCACCACCGGGCCGCCGGGGGTGATATCGATAACCGCGAGGTCGGTGTAGATTCGGCTGACGCAGCCAACGCCGGTCAGCGGATAGCTGCAGTGCTCGACCAGCTTGCACTCGCCGTCGCGGGTCAGATGATCCATCATCACGAAGACCTGACGCGCGCCGATAGCCAGGTCCATCGCCCCGCCTACGGCCGGGATCGAGTCCGGCGCACCGGTGCTCCAGTTGGCCAGATCGCCGCGGGCAGAGACCTGATAGGCTCCCAGCACGCAGATATCGAGGTGGCCGCCGCGCATCATGGCAAAGGAGTCGCCGTGGTGGAAGAAACAGCCGCCTTTGAGCAGCGTGACGTACTCTTTCCCGGCGTTAATCAGCTCCGGATCCTCTTCGCCGGGCTGCGGTCTGCCGCCCATGCCCAGCAGGCCGTTTTCACTGTGCAGGAACACCTCTTTATCCGCGGGCAGATAGTTGGCGATGCGGGTCGGTAAACCGATACCGAGGTTCACATAGGCCCCTTCCGGGATATCGCGCGCCACGCGCTGGGCCATCTCATCACGAGTTAATTTTTGCATCGCTGGCTCCTCAGGCGCTCTGTGCGGTAACGGTGTTTTCCAGCGAGAAGACGCGCTGGACAAAAATCCCCGGAGTAATGATATTTTCCGGGTCCAGTTCGCCGAGGGTGACCAGGCGGGAGACCTCAACGATGGTGGTTTTGGCGGCGGTTGCCATGATCGGGCCAAAGTTGCGCGCCGCTTTGCGGTACACCAGGTTGCCCCAGCGGTCGGCGTGATGAGCCTTAATCAGCGCAAAATCGGCCTTAATCGGATATTCGAGAACGTAGTGGCGCCCGTCGATTTCGCGGGTCTCTTTGCCTTCCGCCAGCGGCGTGCCATAGCCGGTCGGGGTAAATACCGCCCCCAGTCCGGCGCCGGCGGCCTGGATTCTGGCCGCCAGATTGCCCTGCGGAACCAGCTCCAGCTCAACCTTGCCGCGGCGGTAGAGGTCGTCAAAAATCTGCGAGTCAACCTGACGCGGGAAAGAGCAGATCATCTTGCTCACCCGTCCGGCCTTCAGCAGCGCCGCCAGGCCCACCTCACCGTTGCCCGCGTTGTTGTTGATAATGGTTAGGTCGCGGGCGCCCTGCTCAATCAGGGCATCAATCAGGTACGTTGGCTGACCGGCGGGACCAAAACCGCCGATCATGATGGTCGCGCCGTCGTGGATCCCGGCGATGGCATCGCTTAGCGTCGACACGCTTTTATCAATCATCAGGTCGCTCCTTTATGTGCGGTAATCGCACTTATATACGTTGTTCGCACAAAATGTGACCCGCTTAACGATGTTGGTCAAGGGCGATAATCGAAATATGGTGCGATAATCGAACATCGTATATCTTTAGCGAAAGAATGTGATCGATGGCAAATATGGAGAACAAAATGGAGAAGCATCCAGACGATTTACTGACCGGCGATAGCGACCCGTTTAAGGGCGACCCGAACTTTATGGCCTCGCTGGCCCGCGGGCTGGAGGTGATTCAGGCCTTCACCCCGCAGCGCCCGGTGCTGTCGATCTCACAGATCAGCCAGAAGACCGGTATTCCGCGCGCGGCGGTGCGCCGCTGCCTCTATACGCTCGGCAAGCTGGGGTTTGTCTATGCTGAAGATGGTAAGAATTTTCAGCTGCGTCCGCGCATCCTCGCCCTCGGCCACGCCTGGCTGGCCTCAACCCCGCTGGCGCGTTCGGCCCAGCCGGTGCTCAAGCATCTGAGCGAAATGCTTAACGAGTCCTGCTCCATCGCCACCCTCGACGGCGACGATATTCTCTACATTGCCCGCGCCTCCAGCTCGCGCATTATGACTATCGATCTGGATATTGGCAGCCGGCTGCCGGCCTGGGCCACCTCGATGGGCCGGGTGCTGTTGAGCCATCAGCCGGAGGAGAAGCTGAACGATATGCTGGGCCGGGTGACGATGATTCGCTACACCCCGCAAACGGTGGATTCGGTGAATAAGCTGCGCGCCGAGCTCAAGCGCGTCCACCAGCAGGGCTACGCGCTGAACGATCAGGAGCTGGAGATGGGGCTGCGCTCGCTGGCGGTGCCGCTGTTTAACCCGCAGGGACAGGTTCAGGCGGCGCTGAACGTCGGCGTCCATGCCGGGCAGGTTTCAACTCGTGAAATGCTGGATCGGGTGCTGCCAGAGCTGCAAAAAGCGGCCCGGGAGCTGACGCTGCTGCTGCGCTAGCGGCTGCGTTTGGCGTGGCGCTCCCAGTTTTCCTGCTTTGCCTCGGCCGATTTGCGCAGGGCGACGTAGCACGCTCCGCTGCCGCCGTGATGGGCGGAGGCGACGCAAAACGCCTGCACTTCGGGAAGCTCTTCCAGCCAGCGCGCCAGGTAGCTGCGGATAATATTGGGGTGAGCGCTGTCATCGCGCCCTTTGCCGTGAACAATCAGCACGTTGCGCAGCGACTCCTTCTGCGCCTGGTGCACAAAGGCAAACAGCATTTGCCGACACTTCTCGACCGGCTGGCGCAGCAGATTGAGGCTCGCCTGCTGGCTGTATTTCCCCAGCCGCAGCTTGTCCAGCACGCCGCTTTGTACCCCCTCGCGCCTGAACTCCAGCGGCGTTGCCAGCGGCAGCACGTCGAGGTAGCCGGTGGTCAAAAAGTTATCCAGCTGCAGCGCGTCGATGCGCTGCGGGGTGCGGGCGTGGCGCTCGGGATGCCACAGCACGTCGTTGCCGCTCTTCAGCGGCTGGACATCCTCCATGGCATCCAGAAATAGCGATTTGTCATCAAGGTTCATCAGCACTCCTCCGGCGACTATCGGAGGCTACTATAGCCGTCGCACCGCGCGCCCTCAACGCGTTTGTCGTCGGGCGCACCGGCTCCTGCGCCCGTAGCCACCGGCACTCAACCCGCGCGATCGTCGCGGTGACCAGCAGTGACGCCTGAGGAAGTTACTGAGAATAACGGCTGGATTGCTGAACGGGTGTATGGCGGAGGGGAATAACAGGTCGGCAAGCGATCGCTGTCAATACGCTTGCCGGACCTGCTGAGGCACCTAAAAATGTTTTTTCTTTAAGTGCATATCTTTCATTAGCTTATAAAGCGACTCGATCATAAGAGAGACAGCATTTAACAGCAAACCACTGATAATCAATATCAAAACGCCAGTTAGCATATATTGCATACCATCACCTTTCACGTTAACAAAAAAAAGCCAGCACTAATAACGTGCTGGCAAATAATTGACTCAAGGAATGCCTGTATAGTGTATTGCGGCGTCGGGTGCCTCCCGATGAATTAGCCAGTTCAAACTAATCCGCGTGCGTATGACAAACTGCATAGAGAGATGAACTGAACGCTCCTCCGCATAGGGGAATTTACCGCCCGGAGAAAGTAGCAAAATCCATTCAGACCCGCGCGGCGTAATTAATACAAAATTAAATATCGCCGGACCCGCTGCGATTTGGTTTTGCTTCTGCCCTGCAGGCAGCAGCAAAATGGAAAACATATTCATAGATTCGCCCCTTCAGCCACGCCGCTCGCCGTTCACCTTTATGGAGTATAGTTGCCCACCAGGATGACGTGATATCTTGTGTTCAGGGTGCAGTAATAATCATTTGAATCAGGTAATAAGGAAAAACGATGCTGATACTGCTTCAGGACAAAATCGATACCCCGGTCGGGCCGCTATGGATCGTTTGCGACGAGCAGTTCCATCTGCGAGCCGTTGAGTGGGAGGAGTACAGCGCGCGGATGGAGCAGCTGCTGGAGCTGCACTATCGCCATGAAGGGTACCAGCGCGTGGATTCTCATGACCCGGGCGGGCTGAGCAGCAGGCTTGGCGACTATTTCGCCGGTGACCTTGCGGTTATCGAAACGCTGCCGACGGCGACGGCGGGCACCCCGTTTCAACGCGAGGTCTGGAAAACGCTGCGTACCATCCCCTGCGGCCAGGTCATGCACTACGGTCAGCTGGCGGAGGCATTAGGTCGGCCAGGCGCCGCGCGGGCGGTCGGGGCGGCCAACGGCTCTAATCCGGTCAGTATCGTGGTGCCCTGCCACCGCGTCATCGGACGTAACGGCACCATGACCGGCTACGCGGGCGGCGTGCAGCGTAAAGAGTGGTTATTGCGCCATGAGGGGTATTTGCTTCTTTGACCGTAAGTGCCTTTTATCGGAAGCATCCGGCAACTTTACAATCAAATATGCTGAGACATCTTATTTCTTATCAATGAGATAAAGGGGGTAATCGCTTTCCCCTTTTAATATTACGTGTTTCATCGGTTCGAGGCTTACCTGCTCACCAAAAAGATGTTAAAATTGACCAATATCAATTAAGGCTTGAGCAGACTTATGATCCCGGAAAAGAGAATTATACGACGCATTCAGTCTGGCGGTTGTGCAATCCATTGTCAGGATTGCAGCATCAGCCAGCTTTGCATCCCTTTTACTCTGAACGAGCACGAGCTTGATCAGCTTGATAATATCATCGAGCGAAAAAAGCCTATCCAGAAAGGACAGACCCTGTTCAAAGCCGGCGATGAGCTGAAGTCGCTGTACGCCATTCGTTCAGGCACCATCAAAAGCTATACCATCACCGAACAGGGCGACGAGCAGATTACCGGCTTCCACCTGGCGGGTGATTTGGTTGGTTTTGACGCGATCGGCACCGGTCTCCACCCGAGCTTTGCTCAGGCGCTGGAAACCTCAATGGTCTGCGAAATTCCCTTCGAAACCCTGGACGACCTCTCAGGCAAGATGCCGAATCTGCGTCAGCAGATGATGCGCCTGATGAGCGGCGAGATTAAAGGCGATCAGGATATGATCCTGCTGCTTTCCAAAAAGAACGCCGAGGAGCGCCTGGCGGCCTTTATCTACAATCTTTCTCGTCGTTTTGCCCAGCGCGGCTTCTCGCCTCGTGAGTTCCGTCTGACCATGACCCGCGGCGATATCGGGAACTATCTCGGCCTGACCGTAGAAACTATCAGCCGCCTGCTGGGTCGTTTCCAGAAAAGCGGCATGCTGGCGGTTAAAGGTAAATACATCACCATCGAAAACAGCGACCTCCTCGCTCAGTTGGCTGGTCAGGCGCGCAACGTCGCCTGATAGCCCGATCCCTTCGCCAGATCGCTAATTTTTTTCTTATTTGTTGATCTGGCCAGGGTCATCCCCTGTTTCAATTCATCTATATAGGTTATCTTTTTAATTACAGACTGCAGTTACAGTTGTAAGGAGACCCTGTATGGCGAAGTATCAGAACATGCTGGTAGTAATCGATCCTAACCAGGACGACCAGCCCGCACTGCGGCGCGCGGTATACCTACACCAACGGATTGGTGGCCGCATTAAAGCCTTTTTGCCGATCTATGATTTCTCATATGAGATGACGACCCTGCTGTCGCCAGATGAGCGAACGGCTATGCGCCAGGGCGTGATCAGCCAACGCAGCGCCTGGATCAAAGAGCAGGCCCGGTTCTATATCGAGTCCGGGATCCCGATTGACATCAAGGTGGTATGGCACAACCGCCCCTTCGAAGCCATCATTCAGGAAATCCTCAGCGACAAGCATGATTTAGTGCTGAAAATGGCGCACCAGCACGACAGGCTGGAAGCGGTCATCTTCACCCCTACCGACTGGCATCTTCTGCGTAAATGCCCGTGCCCGGTGTGGATGGTTAAAGACCAGCCGTGGCCAGAGGGCGGCAGAGCGCTGGTGGCGGTCAATCTTGCCAGCGAAGAAAACTACCACGACTCCCTGAATGAGAAACTGGTCAAAGAGACGCTTGAGCTGGCGGAACAGGTTAACCACACCGAGGTCCACCTGGTGGGCGCTTATCCGGTTACGCCTATCAATATCGCCATTGAGCTGCCTGATTTCGATCCCAGCATCTACAACGACGCCATTCGCGGCCAGCACCTGCTGGCGATGAAAACGCTGCGGCAAAAGTTTGCGATTGACGAGAGCCGCACCCACGTCGAAAAGGGTCTGCCGGAAGAGGTGATCCCCGATCTGTCGGAGCATCTGCAGGCAGGGATTGTCGTCCTGGGCACCATCGGGCGTACCGGGCTGTCGGCGGCCTTCCTCGGCAACACCGCCGAGCAGGTGATCGACCATCTGCGCTGCGATCTGCTGGTGCTGAAACCGGATCAGTACAAAACGCCGGTTGAACTGGACGACGAAGACGACGACTGATCTCTGGTCGCCAACCGTCGTCGCCAACTCCCCCGCCACCGCGGGGGATTTTTTTGCCCGCCGCCTCGCACAGAGCGTAAAAAAGGCCTTCCGGCCCCCTTCATCAGCGATGCATATCAGCTGAAGCGATACTTTTTAATGGATACCTAAGCGCCAGGCGTGGTCGATCTCTTCTTTCAGTTCAATGGAGGAGAGCGACATTAAATCGGCAAATTCCAGCTCGAGAAGTTTAAATTTTTTCAGGTACTGCGCGGGGGTTAAAGCGGTAGGGTCACGACGCAGAAATTCGATGGCCATTTGCGCGGGGGTTAATTCGGTATCCATAATATCCTCAGTGTGTTGAAAAAACGTCCCTATTATAGCACCCCGTAGCGATTAATTTGTGAGCAATAAGTGGGCTGGCGCGCTATATAAAAAAGCCGTCTCAACGGAGACGGCTTCAGAAGCAAACGTTTTATAGCGACTTTCGTCCGCGCTCTTCAGGCCTTACAGCGCTTTCAGAATCGCATCCACGCTGGCTTTAGCATCGCCAAACAGCATGTGGGTGTTCTCCTTGAAGAACAGCGGGTTCTGCACGCCGGCGTAGCCGGTGTTCATCGACCGTTTGAAGACCACCACGTTCTGCGCTTTCCAGACTTCCAGCACCGGCATACCGGCGATAGGGCTTTTCGGATCGTCCTGCGCGGCCGGGTTAACGGTATCGTTGGCGCCGATAACCAGCACGGTGTCGGTGTCGGTGAAGTCATCGTTGATTTCATCCATTTCCAGCACCACGTCGTACGGAACCTTAGCTTCCGCCAGCAGCACGTTCATATGCCCAGGCAGACGACCGGCAACCGGGTGAATACCAAAGCGCACCTTGATACCGCGAGCGCGCAGACGCTCGGTGATTTCCGCAACCGGATACTGAGCCTGGGCTACCGCCATCCCGTAGCCCGGGGTAATGATCACCGAGTGCGAGTTTTTCAGCATTTCAGCGGTATCTTCTGCGCTAATTTCACGGTGCTCGCCCACTTCATCATCGCTGCCGGACGAGGAACCATCGGTACCAAATCCGCCGGCAATGACGCTGAAGAAGGAGCGGTTCATGGCCTTACACATGATGTAGGACAGAATCGCACCGGAAGAGCCGACCAGCGCACCGGTGACGATCAGCAGATCGTTGCTCAGCATAAAGCCCGCCGCCGCCGCCGCCCAGCCTGAGTAGGAGTTCAGCATCGATACCACGACCGGCATGTCCGCCCCGCCGATGGAGGCCACCAGGTGCCAGCCAAACGCCAGAGCGATAACGGTCATTACCAGCAGCGCCAGAACCTGCGTCGCGGTGCTATCGGTGCGAACAAAGGCCACCAGCAGCACAAAAGAGACGACCAGCGCCGCGAGGTTCAGCTTATGACGGTTCGGCAGCATCAGCGGCTTGGAGGACATCTTGCCGCACAGCTTGCCGAAGGCCACGATAGAACCGGTAAAGGTCACCGCACCGATGAAGATGCCGAGGAACACTTCGGTCAGATGAATATTGACCAGAATCGGCTCCATGCCGGTTTCATGCTGCAGGTAGCTGTTAAAGCCCACCAGCACCGCCGCAAGGCCGACGAAGCTGTGCAGCACCGCCACCAGCTCCGGCATTTCGGTCATTTCGACTTTCTTCGCCAGACGGATACCGATGGCGCCACCGATAACCATCGCCAGCAGGATCCACGCGACGTTGCTGCTGTCCGGCCCCAGAATGGTGGCGATCAGCGCGATCGCCATCCCGGCAACGCCGAAGTAGTTGCCCTGCTGAGACGACTCGTGTTTTGACAGCCCTGCGAGACTAAAAATAAAGAGGATCGCGGCAACAATGTATGCAGCTGTAACTAATCCACCAGACATTTGTTACCCCTTATCCTTTGCGGAACATTTTCAGCATGCGCTGAGTGACGGTGAAACCACCAAAAATATTAATGCTGGCGATCAGCACCGCGATAAAGCTCAGCACGCTGACCCAACCGCCGTGGCCTATCTGCAGCAGCGCCCCGACAACGATAATCCCCGAGATGGCGTTTGTGACCGACATCAGCGGCGTATGCAGCGCGTGCGACACGTTCCACACCACGTAGTATCCGACCACGCAGGAGAGCGCAAAGACGGTAAAGTGGCCAAGGAACTCCTTCGGCGCCACGTTAGCCAGCCAGCCAAACAGGATAATCGCCAGCGCCATCAGCGCGTATTTGCGCCACGGCGAAACCGGTTTTTTCGGTTCAACAGGCGCTTCAACCTTCTTCGCGGCGGCCTGCGGCTGGGCGGAGACCTGAATCGGCGGCGCCGGCCAGGTCACTTCCCCGTCGCGAACAACCGTTACGCCACGTACCACAACGTCGTCGAAATCGATGGCAATGTTGCCGTCCTTCTCTTTGCACAGCAGCTTGATCAGGTTGACCAGGTTGGTGCCGTAGAGCTGGGATGACTGGGTCGGCAGGCGGCCGGGCAGATCGGTATAGCCGATGATTCTCACCCCGTTGGCGGTGGTCACCACTTCGCCAGGCACGGTGTATTCACAGTTGCCGCCGTTCTGCGAGGCCAGATCGACCACCACGCTGCCGGAAGTCATCGAGTCAACCATTTCGCGGGTAATCAGCTTCGGCGCCGGTTTGCCGGGGATCAGCGCCGTGGTGACGATGATATCGACCTCTTTTGCCTGGGCGGCAAACAGCGCCATTTCGGCTTTAATAAAGGCTTCGGACATCACTTTGGCATAGCCGTCGCCGCTGCCCGCCTCCTCTTTAAAGTCCAGCTCAAGGAACTCGGCGCCCATGCTCTGCACCTGCTCTTTGACCTCAGGACGGGTGTCGAACGCGCGAACGATCGCCCCCAGGCTGTTGGCGGCGCCAATCGCGGCCAGGCCGGCAACGCCGGCGCCGATCACCATCACCTTGGCTGGCGGAACCTTGCCCGCGGCGGTGATCTGCCCGGTGAAGAAGCGGCCAAATTCGTGCGCGGCCTCGACGATGGCGCGATAGCCGGCAATGTTGGCCATCGAGCTTAAGGCATCCAGCGACTGGGCGCGCGAAATACGCGGCACCGAATCCATCGCCATCACGGTGACATTGCGGGCAGAGAGTTTTGCCAGCAGTTCCGGGTTCTGCGCCGGCCAGATAAAGCTCACCAGCGTGGTGCCTGGATTCAGTAAAGCAATTTCATTCTCGTCAGGCGCATTCACCTTGAGAATAACAGGTGACTGCCAAACTTCGGCGCCGTCCACAACCTCAGCGCCTGCCTGAGCAAACGCCTCGTCATCGAAACTTGCCAGCTGGCCCGCGCCGCTTTCAACTGCGACGGTAAAACCCAGCTTGAGCAGCTGCTCCACCGTTTTCGGCGTGGCCGCTACGCGGGTTTCATTGGCTAACCGTTCTTTTGGTACCCCGATACGCATAGTTTTCCCTTTCATCGGTTTTTGATGATGGTTTTCTCTTCTGACAGCCGACGATCCGCCGGCAAAACGCGCCGGTTCAGATATTCGACTGAAAAAAATGAAACAGTAACAAACTTTTTATAACCTACTGAAAATACCGATTGTGATCTACTGCGATAAAACAGAATTTTTGATTTTATTGGTAAAACGCGCGACAAACTGCGTCAGGCAGCAATATTTACCTTAAATTTATAAGCGAGCCTGATAATTCGCTTAGCTTAAGCCGTAATACGCAATTAATCGCCTGCCAGAACATCGCATTAACATTACATTAACTTATTAAAGCGATATCGATTATCGATTTTGCTGGTCAAGAGGCTGTTTTTTCAACATATCGGAAAATGTTATATTATTGTGACGCGCGTTTCGGGCGGTTAGCAAAAATTGACGCAGACAGTCACTCCTTTTAAATGCAATAATCGAGCGTTTTCAGTCAACAACAATACCTGTACATGGTTTGCGCAAGGCAAAGGACTATTTTTATGAATCTTAAGAACTCACTCCTGGCGTCTGCTCTCCTGGCTACGACCGCGCTGTCTGCCCATGCAGCGACCGAGCTGACTCCGGAGCAGGCGGCGGCGCTGAAGCCCTACGATCGCGTGGTCATCACCGGCCGTTTTACTGCGATTGGCGATGCGGTTAAGGCGGTCTCCCGCAAGGCCGACAAAGACGGCGCAGCCTCCTTTTATGTTGTCGACACCTCAGACTATGGCAACAGCGGTAACTGGCGCGTAACGGCAGATCTTTATAAAGACAACGCTCAGCAGGCCGATGCCCCAAAAAATCGCATGATTAATGGGATCATGGAGCTGCCGAAAGACCAGGCCGTTGAGCTGGAACCGTTTGACACCGTGACCGTGCAGGGCTTCTATCGCAGCCAGCCTGAAGTCAACGATGCCATCACCAAAGCGGCGAAAGCAAAAGGCGCGGCCTCTTTCTTCATCGTTCGTCAGGTGGATGCTAACCAGGGCGGCAATCAGCGCATCACCGCTTATGTTTATAAAGCCGATGCCAAAAAACGCGTTCTGCAAAGTCCGGACGCCATTCCTGCCGATTCTCAAGCCGGGCGCGCAGCGCTGGCTGAAGGCGGCGCCGCGGCTAAAAACGTGGAAATCCCCGGCGTGGCAACCACCGCAGCCGTCGGCTCCGGTACCGGCGTAGGCCGCTTCTTCGAAACGCAGTCCTCTAAAGGCGGGCGTTACACTGTCACGCTCCCTGACGGCACACAGATTGAAGAAGTGAACAAGATCACCGCGGCGCAGATGGCCCCGTTCGATAGCATTAAGTTCACCGGTAACTACGGCAATATGACCGAAGTTTCTTACCAGGTGGCCAAACGTGCGGCGAAGAAAGGCGCGAAGTATTACCATATCACCCGCCAGTGGCAGGAACGCGGTGGTAACATGACCATCAGCGCTGACCTGTATAAATAACGACACCTCAGCTGAACAAAAAGGCGGCGCTTTGCCGCCTTTTTGCTTTTTTTCATCCGCCGCCATTGCATGCGCACAAGACACTCCGTAAAATCCCGCGCCTTAGCGTAATCGTCCATTTTATGCGATTTAGCCAAATAAATATTCTTTACTTCACGGTTGTCACTTCGGGATTGCAATGGAAAAGAGACTGGGCCTTAGCGCCCTGACCGCCCTGGTTCTCAGCTCAATGCTGGGCGCAGGCGTATTCAGTTTGCCGCAAAATATGGCCGCCGTGGCCAGCCCGTCCGCCCTGCTGATCGGCTGGGCCATTACCGGCGTGGGCATTTTATTCCTCGCCTTCGCCATGCTCCTGCTGACCCGCATTCGCGCCGATCTCGACGGCGGTATTTTTACCTATGCGCGCGAAGGATTTGGCGAACTGGTGGGCTTCTGCTCCGCCTGGGGCTACTGGCTGTGTGCGGTCATCGCCAACGTCTCCTACCTGGTTATCGTCTTTGCGGCGCTGAGCTTCTTCACCGACGCGCCAGATTCGATCATTTTTGGCAACGGCAATACCTGGCAGGCAATCGTCGGGGCATCGGTTCTGCTGTGGGTGGTCCATTTTTTAGTCCTGCGCGGCGTGCAAACGGCGGCGGGCATCAACCTGGTCGCCACCCTGGCGAAGCTTATTCCGCTCGGCGCCTTTATCGTTCTCGCGGCGATGGCCTTCCGTTTAGAGACCTTCACGCTTGATTTCAGCGGCCTGGCGCTCGGCGTGCCGGTGTGGGAGCAGGTGAAGAATACGATGCTGATCACCCTGTGGGTGTTTATCGGCGTAGAGGGCGCTGTGGTGGTATCAGCGCGCGCGCGAAATAAGCGCGACGTTGGCCGCGCGACGCTGCTGGCCGTACTTTCGGCGCTGGTGGTTTATCTTCTGGTCACGCTGCTCTCGCTGGGGGTTATCGCCCGTCCGGAGCTGGCGGAAATGCGTAATCCGTCGATGGCCGGGCTGATGGTCAGAATGATGGGCTCCTGGGGCGAGGTGATCATCGCCGCCGGGCTGATCGTTTCCGTCTGCGGCGCCTATCTGAGCTGGACCATCATGGCGGCGGAAGTTCCTTATTTGGCCGCCACCCACAAAGCGTTTCCGCGTCTGTTTGCCCGGCAAAATCGCAACAATGCGCCCTCTGCTTCGCTGTGGCTAACCAATATTAGCGTCCAGGCCTCGCTGGTGCTGATTTGGCTGACCGGCTCGGATTACGGTACCCTGCTCACCATCGCCTCCGAGATGATCCTCGTTCCCTATCTGCTCGTCGGCGCCTTCCTGCTGAAAATTGCCGTCCGCCCGCTGCATAAGGCCGTGGGTATCGGGGCGTGCACTTATGGCTTATGGTTATTATATGCGTCGGGCCCTGTGCATTTACTGCTGTCGGTGATACTTTACGCTCCGGGTCTTCTGGTTTTCCTGTACGCCCGCCGTACGCACCAGCACGATCGCATGCTTAAACGCCGTGAATTAGCCTTAATTGGTTTGTTGCTGGTTGCCGCCGTACCGGCAACGTGGATGCTGGTGGGGTAAGCGGTCGCCCTGCCGCGGAACTCAAAGGAGATACCCATGGCTGAACTACAGCCTCGCCCGGTCCTGATTACAGGAGGAGGTCGCCGAATCGGCCTCGCTCTGGCACACCATTTTCTTCAGCAACAGCAGCCCGTCATCGTCAGCTATCGTACCCACTATCCGGCTATTGATGCGCTGCGTACGGCCGGCGCCGTTTGTCTGGAGGCGGATTTTAGCACCGACGACGGGATTTTAACCTTCGCCGAAGCGGTGAAGTCCCACGCCAGCGGCGGCCTGCGCGCGGTTATCCATAACGCCAGCGGCTGGATGGCGGAAAAGCCGGGGACGCCGCTCAGCACGGTGCTTGCCAGCATGATGCAAATTCACGTCAATGCGCCCTATCTGCTCAATCACGCCCTGGAAGGGCTGCTGCGCGGCCACGGCCACGCGGGCAGCGATATTATTCATATCACTGACTACGTGGTTGAGCGCGGCAGCGATAAGCACATCGCCTACGCCGCCAGTAAAGCGGCGCTGGATAATATGACCCGCTCCTTCGCCCGCAAGCTGGCGCCGGAAATAAAGGTCAACGCCATCGCCCCTTCGCTCATTATGTTTAATGAAGGCGACGACGCCGAATATCGCCTGCAGGCGCTGGATAAATCGCTGATGAAAATTACGGCAGGCGAAACGGAAATTATCGAACTGCTCGACTATCTGTTCAGCAGCCATTTCGTCACCGGCCGCTCCTTCGCCGTCGACGGTGGCCGCCACCTGCGCTAGTGGAAACGGCTCCAGCCGAGGATCAGCAGCCAGGCAGACAGGCTCCAGCACACAACGGCGCCCGCCAGCGCGTAAGGCAGGCGCATCGTTGCGGTGAAGTACCAGAGCGACAGCAGGTAGATAAAATAGGGAATGATTGACCACATCCCAAATACGATGGTGGTGCGCAGGGCTTCAATCCCGCGCTCGCTGGCGACAATATAGTGAGCGATCAGGGCGAATGTCGGAAATAGTGGAATGAGCCCGGCAATATAGTAATTTTTGGTTTTGGAAAGTACGCCAATCAGTACCACCACCAGCGCCCCGAGCAGCGATTTAATCAACAGCCCCATGCCTTTTGCCTTAACATTTAAACAACAAGTTACGCCAGCATAGCGGAAGAACATTTGTTTATAAAAGAGTAATGGCAGGCAATTTGCTGGCGGTGTATGTTTAACCTTTTACATATACATATAAAATATGAATAAGATCGTGTTCGTTGAGGATGATCCGGAAGTTGGCGCGCTGATCGCCGCCTATCTGGGTAAGCATGATATGGACGTGGTGGTTGAACCACGCGGCGACCGGGCGGAAGAGGTTATTGCGCGCGAAAAACCCGATCTGGTGCTATTAGACATCATGCTGCCGGGCAAGGACGGGATGACGCTTTGCCGCGACCTGCGCGGGCAGTGGCAGGGTCCCATCGTGCTGCTGACTTCCCTTGATAGCGATATGAACCATATTTTGTCGCTGGAGATGGGCGCGAGTGATTATATCCTCAAAACCACCCCACCCGCCGTGCTGCTGGCACGGCTGCGCCTGCATCTGCGCCAGCACGTTGCCGTGCCGCTCACCTCCGCGCCCACCTCGCTGACGCCGCATAAAACCATCGCCTTTGGCTCACTCTCCATCGACCCGGTGAACCGCCAGGTGCTGCTCGCCGGCGACAGCGTCGCGCTCTCTACGGCGGATTTCGAACTGCTGTGGGAGCTTGCGACCCACGCGGGACAAATTATGGATCGCGATGCGCTGCTGAAAAACCTGCGCGGCGTTACCTACGACGGTATGGACCGCAGCGTCGACGTGGCCATTTCCCGCCTGCGTAAAAAGCTTCTCGATAGCGCAACGGAACCCTACCGTATCAAAACGGTGCGCAACAAAGGCTATCTGTTTGCCCCCCACGCCTGGGACAATTAATTAACGGGTCCGGCTATGAAAAAGCTGTTTGTGCAGTTTTACCTCCTGCTGTTCGTCTGCTTTCTGGTTATGACTATGCTGGTCGGCCTGGTGTATAAATTTACCGCCGAGCGTGCGGGCCGCCAGTCGCTGGACGATCTGATGAAAAGCTCGCTATATCTGATGCGCAGCGAGCTGCGGGAAATTCCGCCGCGCGACTGGAGCAAAACGCTCAAAGAGCTGGACCTCAATCTGTCGTTCGATCTGCATATTGAACCGCTGAGCAAATTCAAGCTGGCGGAGAGCTCAATGCAGCATCTGCGCGCCGGCGACATCGTCGCCCTCGATGATGAGTACACCTTTATTCAGCGTATTCCGCGCAGCCACTACGTGCTGTCGGTGGGCCCGGTGCCCTATCTCTATTTTTTACATGAGATGCGCCTGCTGGACGTCGCGCTGATGGCCTTTATCGCCATTTCACTGGCGTTCCCGGTCTTCGTCTGGATGCGCCCGCACTGGCAGGATATGCTGCGCATCGAGACCGCCGCCCAGCGCTTCGGCGAGGGGCATTTTAGCGAGCGTATCCATTTCGATAGCATGTCCAGCTTTGAGCGGCTCGGCGTGGCCTTTAACCAGATGGCCGATAATATCAATGCCCTGATCGCCAGCAAAAAGCAGCTGATCGACGGCATTGCGCACGAGCTGCGCACGCCGCTGGTTCGCCTGCGCTACCGCCTTGAGATGAGTGAAAATCTCACCGCCGCCGAATCACAGGCCCTAAACCGCGATATCGGCCAGCTGGAAGCCCTTATCGAAGAGCTGTTAACCTACGCCCGCCTTGACCGGCCGCAAAACGAGCTGAGCCTGACCACCCCCGACTTTCCGGCCTGGATTGAGGCCCACGTGGAAGATATTCAGATGGTAAACCCGCAGCGCGAGGTGACCCTTCACGAGGTGGTGGCCGGCGACTACGGCGCGCTGGATATGCGCCTGATGGAGCGCGTGCTTGATAATCTGGTCAACAACGCGCTGCGCTACAGTAGCCAGCGAATTCAGGTTAGCCTGACGCTGGCGGGATCGCGGGCGACGCTGCAGGTCAACGACGACGGTCCGGGCATCGACCCCGCCGAGCGCGAGCGCGTGTTCGAGCCGTTTGTCCGGCTTGACCCCAGCCGCGATCGGGCCACCGGCGGCTGCGGGCTCGGGCTGGCTATCGTCCACAGCATCGCCCAGGCGATGTCCGGCGAGGTGAGCTGCCGCACCAGCCCGCTGGGGGGCGCCTGCTTCAGCTTTAGCTGGCCTATCTACCACCAGCTGCCGAATTTTACCTCTGGCTGACCCCCCTTGCGCAGGCGCTGCGGCCTGCGTATAGTTAAAAACCGATTAGTATGTTGTAACTAAGGTGGCGCAGATGGCAAATTATGACCTCGTTGAACGACTCAATGGCACCTTTCGCCAGCTTGAGCGGGAGCTGCAGGAGCTGAAGCTGGCGCTAAGCCGCTGTCGCCTGCTTGCCGCGCGGGTATTTGAGCTCCCGGCGGTGAGTAAAGACGCCGAGCACGATCCGCTTGAGACGATTCAGGTCGTGCAGCATATCGGTAAAACGGCGCTGGAGATGGCCCTCAGGCACTACGGCCATCTGTTTATCCAGCAGCAATCGGAAAGCCGCAGCAGCAAGGCCGCGGTGCGCCTTCCCGGGACTATCTGCCTGCAAACCAGCGCCGAGGAGCAGGCCGACCTGCGGCAAAAAATCGCCAGCATCAACGCGCTAAAAGCCGCCTTCGAAAAAATCATTACCGTCGATTCCGCCCTCCCCGCCGCGGCCCGCTTTGAGTGGGTGCATCGCCATCTGCCGGGATTAATCACCCTTAGCGCCTACCGCACGCTGACGCCGCTGTTCGACCCCAGCACCATCCGCTTTGGCTGGGCCAATAAGCACGTCATCAAGAATTTAACCCGCGATGAGGTGCTGATGCAGCTGGAAAAAAGCCTGCAGTCGCCGCGCGCGGTGCCGCCGTGGACGCGCGAGCAGTGGCAGAGCAAGCTGGAGAGGGAGTACCAGGATATCGCCGCCCTGCCGCAGCGGGCAAAGCTGAAGATTAAGCGGCCGGTGAAAGTCCAGCCTATCGCCCGCGTCTGGTACGCCGGCGAGCAAAAGCAGGTGCAGTACGCCTGCCCTGGGCCGCTGATTACGCTGATATCCGGCAGCCAGGGGGTTAGCGTGCCGGATATCGGTGAACTGCTGAACTACGATGCCGACAACGTGCAGTATCGCTATAAACCCCAGGCGCAGGCGCTTCGTCTGCTGATCCCGCGCCTGCACCTGTGGCTGGCTAGCGAGTAGCCATGCTGCCGACCATCTCTTGCGGGCGTACCCAGCTGTCGAACTCGGCTTCCGTCAGGTAGCCGAGCGCCAGCGCCGAGGCCTTCAGGGTCAGCCCCTCTTTATGCGCTTTTTTGGCAATTTCCGCCGCTTTGTCGTAGCCGATGTGGGTATTCAACGCCGTCACCAGCATCAGCGACTCGTTGAGCAGCTGGTTGATGCGCTCCCGATTGGGTTCGATCCCCACCGCGCAGTGTTCGTTGAAGCTCTCCATGCCGTCGGCCAGCAGCCGCACCGACTGCAGGAAGTTATGGATAATCATCGGGCGATAGACGTTAAGCTCAAAGTTGCCGGAAGCGCCGCCGATATTCAGCGCCACATCGTTGCCCATCACCTGGCAGCACAGCATGGTCAGCGCTTCGCACTGCGTCGGGTTGACCTTGCCCGGCATGATCGATGAACCCGGCTCATTCTCCGGAATCGCAATTTCGCCAATACCGCAGCGCGGGCCCGAGGCCAGCCAGCGCACGTCGTTAGCAATTTTCATCAGCGACGCCGCCAGCCCCTTCAGCGCGCCGTGGGCGTGGACCAGCGCGTCGCAGGTCGCCAGCGCCTCAAACTTATTCGGCGCGGTAACGAACGGCTGGCCGCTACTCTGCGCCAGTTCTGCCGCGACCCGCACCGCGTATTCGGGATGGGTGTTCAGTCCGGTTCCCACGGCCGTACCGCCCAGCGCCAGCTCGCTCAGATGCGGCAGGCTTAGCTCGAGGTGGCGGAGGTTATGTTCGAGCATGGCGACCCAGCCGGAGAACTCCTGCCCCAGCGTCAGCGGGGTGGCGTCCTGCAGGTGCGTACGGCCGATTTTAACGATATCGCTGAAGGCGGCGGATTTATCGCTGAGCGTTTTTCTCAGCACGTTAAGCTGGGGAATGAGCGTCTCGCGCAGGGCGATAATGGCCGCCACGTGCATCGCCGTCGGGAAGACGTCATTGGAACTTTGGCTCTTGTTGACGTCATCGTTCGGATGCACCTTGCGCTCCATGCCCCGCACGCCGCCCAGCAGCTCGCTGGCCCGGTTTGCCAGAACCTCATTCATATTCATATTGCTTTGGGTGCCGGAGCCGGTCTGCCAGATAGCCAGCGGAAACTCTGCGCTATGCTTTCCCGCCAGCACTTCATCGGCGGCCTCGACGATGGCCTGCGCTTTTTCGCCGGCCAGCAGACCTAAATCCTGATTTACCTTCGCCGCCGCGCGCTTGGTTAACGCCAGAGCGTAGATAAGTTCGCCCGGCATTTTTTCCGTTGAGATACGAAAATGCTCCAGCGAACGCTGGGTTTGCGCGCCCCATAGCCTGTCGGCAGGAACATCAATCGCGCCCATAGAGTCTTTTTCACTGCGATGCGTTGTCATTACTGTCTCCTTGAATAAAAAGTAGGTAATTACGACAAAGCCCACTGGCTTAAAAGCGTTAAGTATTGGTCAGATTTATAATTTGTTTTAGTCGTTCGTGCCGCTAAGCGGCATAAATAACCGCGCCGAGGAGCACAACAGCGGCGGGTAAGCAGTGCCTGCCGGCAGATTAACCGGCAGGCACTCACCCAAAGGCGGGGACGCTTATTTCACGCAGCGCGTGCACTGCGAGGTCTGGATCTGCTGGAAGAAGTCGTTGCCTTTGTCATCCACCAGGATAAACGCCGGGAAGTCTTCCACTTCAATTTTCCAGATAGCTTCCATTCCCAGCTCCGGCCAGGCCACGCACTCGAGGCTCTTGATGCTCTGCTGCGCCAGCACCGCCGCCGGGCCGCCGATGCTGCCCAGGTAGAAGCCGCCGTGCTTGTGGCAGGCGTCGGTTACCTGCTGGCTGCGGTTGCCTTTTGCCAGCATCACCATGCTCGCGCCGTGCGACTGCAGCAGATCGACGTAGGAATCCATGCGCCCGGCGGTGGTCGGCCCCAGCGAACCGGAAGCGTAGCCGTCCGGGGTTTTGGCCGGACCCGCGTAGTAGATCGGGTGATCTTTAACGTACTGCGGCAGCGCCTCGCCGTTATCCAGCAGCTCCTTGAGCTTCGCGTGGGCGATATCGCGGGCGACGATAATCGTGCCGCTCAGCGACAGGCGCGTTGACACCGGATACTGCGACAGCAGCGCCAGGATCTCGCTCATCGGCTGGTTGAGGTTAACCTTCACCGCCTCACCTTCGCCCGCCTGGCGCAGCGCTTCAGGAATATATTTGCCCGGATTGCTTTCCAGCTTCTCCAGCCAGATCCCGTGACGGTTGATCTTGGCCTTAATGTTGCGATCGGCGGAGCAGGAGACGCCCATCCCAATCGGGCAGGAGGCGCCGTGGCGCGGCAGGCGCACAACGCGGATGTCGTGAGCAAAGTACTTGCCGCCAAACTGCGCCCCGAGGCCGAGCTCCTGGGCTGCCAGCAGCAGCTCCTGCTCCAGCTGAAGATCGCGGAACGCCTGGCCGTGCTCGTTACCCTCCGTTGGCAGGCCGTCGTAATAGTGGGTGGAAGCCAGCTTCACGGTTTTCAGCGTCGATTCCGCAGAGGTCCCGCCGATAACAAAAGCGATGTGGTACGGCGGACAGGCGGCGGTGCCGAGGGTGCGCATCTTCTCGACGAGGTAGTCCTTCAGCTTCGCCGGGGTGATCAGCGCCTTGGTCTCCTGGTAGAGATAGGTTTTGTTGGCCGAACCGCCGCCCTTGGCGATACAGAGGAATTTATACTCCTCGCCGTCGGTGGCGTAGAGGTCAATCTGCGCCGGCAGGTTGGTGCCGGTGTTAACCTCTTTATACATATCGAGGGCAGCGTTCTGCGAATAGCGCAGGTTATCTTCGGTATAGGTGTTGTAGACGCCCTGCGCCAGCGCGGCCTCATCGCCGCCGCCGGTCCACACCCGCTGGCCCTTCTTGCCGGTAATAATGGCGGTGCCGGTGTCCTGGCAGGTCGGCAGAATGCCCTTAGCGGCGATCTCGGAGTTACGCAGGAACTGCAGGGCGACGTATTTGTCGTTTTCGCTGGCTTCCGGGTCGCTGAGGATATCGGCCACCTGCTGCTGATGCGCCGGGCGCAGCATAAAGGAGGCGTCGTGGAAGGCATGCTGGGCCAGCAGGGTTAGCGCCTGGGGTTCAACTTTAAGGACTTCCTGACCGGCGAATTCGCTAACGGAGACGTAGTCACTGCTGAGGAGATAATACTCGGTGTCATCCTTTTTGAGGGGAAAAGGATCCTGATAAACAAACGGTTTATTCGACATTGTGCTCTCACTTACTGCTTGGCTGATTATATTTCAGGCAGACACTCCATTTGCCTGTAGAAAAGCGAGTCGATCGATTTTACACAATTTTTTAACAAAAACTGAGACAAGGTCGACTTTTTCTTTCAGCAGTTGATTCTCAGGCGTTTACTGGTTTAATAGAGCGATAACTATCAAGTGGAAACAGGGATTGAGAATGCAGAAGCTCATTAACTCAGTACAGAACTATGCCTGGGGAAGTCACACCGCATTAACCGAACTTTATGGCATCGCTAACCCCGACAATCTGCCGATGGCGGAGCTGTGGATGGGCGCGCACCCGAAAAGTAGTTCACAGATCCTCGATGCCAGCGGCAGCCCGCGCTCGCTGCGCGAATTTATCGAGAGCGATAAAGCCAGCCTGCTCGGCAGCAAGGTCGCCGAGCGCTTCGGCGAGCTGCCGTTCCTGTTTAAAGTGCTGTGCGCCGCCCAGCCGCTGTCGATTCAGGTGCACCCGAATAAGCAGGCCTCTGAAATCGGCTTTGCCAAAGAGAATGCCGCCGGGATCCCACTTGATGCCGCAGAGCGCAACTACAAGGATCCGAACCACAAGCCGGAGCTGGTATTTGCCCTGACCCCGTTCCTGGCCATGAACGCCTTCCGCGAATTTGCCGAAATCGCCGCGCTTCTGCAGCCGGTTGCCAGCGCCCATCCGGCGATCGGCGAGTTCCTCAGCAGCCCGGATGCTGAACGCTTAAGCCAGCTGTTCGCCAGCCTGCTGAATATGCAGGGCGAAGAAAAATCTCACGCCTTAAGCGTCCTGCAGTCGGCGCTCGACGCCGAACAGGGCGAACCGTGGCAGACCATTCGCCTGATCGCCGAGTTCTATCCGGACGATAGCGGCCTGTTCTCTCCCCTGCTGCTCAACGTGGTGAAGCTGAACCCTGGCGATGCCATGTTCCTGTTTGCGGAAACGCCGCACGCGTACCTGCAGGGCGTGGCGCTGGAAGTGATGGCCAACTCGGATAACGTGCTGCGCGCCGGCCTGACGCCGAAGTACATCGATATTCCGGAGCTGGTTGCCAACGTTAAGTTCGAAGCCAAACCGGCCGCCGAGCTGTTGACGCAGCCGCAGCAGCACGGTGCCGAGCTGGACTTCCCCATCCCGGTCGATGACTTTGCCTTCTCCCTGCACGCGCTGTCGGCACAGGAGTCCACTCTCGCCCAGCAGAGCGCGGCGATTATTTTCTGCGTCGAAGGCGAAGCGACGATCCGCAAAGGCGAGCAGTCTCTGACCCTGAAGCCCGGCGAGTCGGCGTTTATTGCCAGCGATGAATCGCCGGTTGCGGTAAGCGGCAGCGGCCGTCTGGCGCGCGTCTTTAATAAGCTCCCGTAAGTTACTGAAGTTTTTAGCCGCTCTTGCTAGACTTTGACCCATCATGACAGCACAACCAGGCGGCTTCTTGCGCCTGGTTTTATTTATGGACAAATACTATGAAGAAATCGCTGGTCGCAGCAGGAATTATCGTGGCTCTGGGCGTGGTCTGGACCGGAGGCTCCTGGTATACGGGCAAGCAGCTGGAAAGCCGGATCGCCGAGGTGGTACAGCAGGCCAATGCTCAGCTACAAAACAGCGCCCCGGAAGCCGGGCTGGAGCTGGGCTGGCAGAACTATCAGCGCGGCCTGTTCAGCAGCCACCTGCAGCTGGTTGTGAAGCCGGCCGCGGGCAAAGAGAGCAGCTGGCTCGCCGCCGGACAGCCCCTGGTTTTTGACGAAGTCGTCAGCCACGGGCCGTTCCCGCTGGCGGCGCTGAAGAGCGGCCACTTTGGCCCGTCGATGGCGTCGGTCAAAACCACCCTGGTCAACAACGAAGCCAGTAAGGCGCTGTTTGATATCGCTAAAGGCAGCACGCCGTTTACCATTGACACCCTGATTGCCTACAGCGGCGACAGCCGGTCGGCTATCGATCTTAAGCCCCTGGATTACAGTAAAGGCGACGAAAAGGTCACCTTTAGCGGCGGTCAGTTCCAGCTCAATGCCGATCGTGACGGCAAGGCCATCGCGCTGACCGGTGAAGCGGGCAGCGGCCAGATCAACGCGGTCAACGAGTACAATCAGAAAGTGCAGCTGAACTTCAGCAATCTGAAAACCGACGGCGCCACCGAGATGACCAGCTTTAACGAGCGCATCGGCAAGCAAAAAGTGTCGCTTGAGAAGCTGGCGATTGGCGTCGAAGGCAAAGAGCTGGCCCTGCTGGAAGGGATGAATATCGACGGCAAATCGACGCTGACCGAAGACGGCAAGGGCATCAATAGCCAGCTTGATTACACCGTTAACAGCCTCAAGCTGCAAAATAAGGATCTGGGTAGCGGCAGGCTGACCGTGAAGCTGGATAATCTCGACGGCCAGGCGTGGCACCAGTTTAGCCAGCAGTACAATAGCGAAGCGCAGGCGCTGATGGCGAAGCCGGAGCTGGCGCAGAACCCTGAGCTTTACCAGCAGGCGCTGACCGAGACCTTCTTTAAGGCGCTGCCGGTGCTGCTGAAAGGCAACCCGTCGCTGACCATCGCCCCGCTGAGCTGGCGCAACGCGAAGGGCGAAAGCACCTTTAATCTCTCTATTTTGCTGAAAGATCCGACCGTGGTTACCGCACCGGCGCAAACCCTGGCCGACGAGATTGACCGCAGCGTGAAGTCTCTGGACGGCAAACTGGTCGTTCCGGTAGAAATGGCGACCGAATTTATGACCCAGATTGCGGGTCTGGAAGGCTATCAGCCGGCTGACGCAGCGAAGCTTGCCGATCAGCAGGTCAAAGGCCTGGCGGCTATGGGACAGATGTTCCGCATCACCGCCATGGAGAATAACGCCATCACCTCCAGCCTGCAGTATGCCGAAGGCCAGGTCACCCTGAACGGACAGAAAATGCCGCTGGATGAGTTCGCCGGGATGTTCGGCCTGTCGGTTCCCGCGGCGCCAGATTCCGTGCCGCAGAGCGCGGAGCCGGAAGAGCTGGTCCCGCCGGTGACGCCGCAGCAGTAAGACGCGAAATAGCCCTCTCCGGAGGGCTATTTTCTGGTCACCAGCCGCGGCGGCATGATTTGGTTGCGCGCGGACTCCGGCCCCTTTTCAAGACGACGCAGAATACACCCGGCGAGGCTTTTGCCCATCTCTCGCGCCGGCGTGGTCACCCAGGTTAACGGCACGTCATCCAGCGCGGCCTCCGGCACTTCGGCGAACGCCGCCAGCGCAATCCGCTGCTCAAAATAGCTTTCCACGCTGTCTTCACCGCTCTGGCGCCCTGCCCGCATCAGGCCAAACCACGCGCCGGTGGCGATGACGCTGTTGTAGCACAGCACCGCGGTGATGGTCGGATTTTGCCGCAGCAGTGAAGCCATCGCCTCCGCCGCCAGCTTCTGGCTCGACTCGCACTCCACCACCCATTCGCTATGAAACGGCAGGCCATACTTCAGCAGCGTCGCGCAGTAGCCGCCCACCCGCTCGGCGCGGGTTAACGACGAGCTTTGCCCGCCCAGCCAGGCAATACGCTGATGCCCGCGGCGGATAAGATGTTCGGTGACCATCTGCGCGGCCTGCATATTATCCGGGCGGATTAAATCAATATCCTCGAGGTAGCTGGCCCGGGAGGCAAAGACCAGCGGCATGCCGACCTCTGCCGCCCGGTCGCGCAGCTCGCCACCCTGGTCGATAGCGCCGGCAATAATCACCCCGTCGACCCCTTGCGACACCAGGGTTTCAAAACGCTGGAGCATTTTTTCGCCCCGACGCCCGCCCTGGGTGAGGAAGACCATCTTGCCTGCGGATTCGAGAGCGTCCGTCAGCCCCGCGGTAAGCTCCGCGTAGAAGGGCTTCGAGAGGTCGCTGACGATGAGGCCAATCACGTCGCTCTGCCCGCCGCGCAGCGAGGCCGCCTGGCGGTTACGGACAAAGCCCAGGTGCTCAATGGCCTGATTGACGCGTTCGCCGGTGGCGGACGAGATGCGGCCTTTGCCGCTCAGCACCAGCGACACCGTGCTGACCGAAACGCCCGCGGCCTGGGCCACATCGTTAATGGTGATCTTTCTTGCGATAGCCATGCCTGCAACCGACTCCCTGTGGCTGTCGATAAAACGTTTTATCAATGAGTGACCTTTATAAACGTTATTATCGCGTGATTATGTGATTTTTATCGCACTAAAAATTGGTAAAACGTTTTATCTTTCCGTGACGTTACATCCTACCAATAACCTCAGCAGCAGGATTCGTGTTATGACGGCGAAAACAGCCCCAAAAATTACGTTGTGGGAATTTTTCCAGCAGTTAGGGAAAACCTTTATGCTACCCGTGGCCCTGCTCTCATTCTGCGGGATCATGCTGGGCATCGGCAGCTCCCTGAGCAGCCATGATGTACTGACCCTCCAGCCGTGGCTCAATACCCCGCTGCTGCAGGCGGTGTTCGTCTGGATGAGCAAGATCGGCTCTTTCGCCTTCAGCTTCCTGCCGGTGATGTTCTGTATCGCCATTCCGCTGGGCCTGGCGCGCGAAAATAAAGGCGTCGCCGCCTTTGCCGGCTTCGTCGGCTATGCGGTAATGAACCTTGCGGTCAACTTCTGGCTGACGGCGAAAGGCATTCTGCCAACCACCGATGCGGCCATTCTTAAAGCCAACAATATCCAGAACGTTATCGGCATTCAGTCGATCGATACCGGGATCCTCGGCGCGGTGATCGCCGGGATTATTATCTGGATGCTGCACGAGCGTTTTCACAATATCCGCCTGCCGGATGCGCTCGCCTTCTTCGGCGGCACCCGCTTTGTGCCTATCGCGACGACCGTGGTGATGGGGCTGGTCGGCCTCGCCATCCCGCTGGTCTGGCCGATCTTTGCGATGGGTATCAACGCGCTGGGCAACGTCATTAACAGCGCGGGCAACTTTGGCCCGATGATTTTCGGCACCGGCGAGCGTCTGCTGCTGCCCTTCGGCCTGCAGCATATTCTGGTGGCGCTGATCCGCTTTACCGAAGCGGGCGGCACCATGGACGTCTGCGGCCACAGCGTCAGCGGCGCGCTGACTATCTTCCAGGCCCAGCTGAGCTGTCCGGAAACCCACGGTTTCTCCGAAAGCGCCACCCGCTTCCTCTCCCAGGGCAAAATGCCGGCGTTCCTCGGCGGCCTGCCGGGCGCGGCGCTGGCGATGTACCACTGCGCACGCCCGGAAAATCGCCACAAAATTAAAGGTCTGCTGATCTCCGGCGTCATTGCCTGCGTTATTGGCGGTACCACCGAGCCGCTGGAGTTCCTGTTCCTGTTCGTCGCTCCGGCGCTGTACCTCATCCACGCCCTGCTGACCGGCCTCGGCTTCACCATCATGGCGGTGCTCGGGGTAACCATCGGCAATACCGACGGCAACGTGATTGATTTCGTGGTCTTCGGCATCCTGCACGGGCTCTCGACCAAGTGGTATCTGGTTCCGGTGGTCGCCGCCGTTTGGTTCGCGGTGTACTACGGTATCTTCCGCTTCGCCATCACCCGCTTTAACCTCAAAACGCCGGGTCGCGATATCGAAAACAGCGCCGCCTTTGAGAAAGCCACCGCCGGTAGCGTCGGCAAGTCCGGCTATAACGTGCCGGCGATCCTTGCCGCACTGGGCGGCGCAGAGAACATCACCTCCCTGGATAACTGTATTACCCGCCTGCGCTTGTCGGTCAGCGACATGAGCAAAGTCGACGCCGCGGCGCTGAAGGCCAACCGCGCCATTGGCGTCGTTCAGCTTAATCAGCATAATCTCCAGGTGGTCATTGGGCCGCAGGTCCAGTCGGTGAAGGATGAGATGAGCGTCCTGATGAATACCGTCCAGGCATAAACGCCGCGCCCCCTCCCGCCAGGAGGGGGGTTCAGATTAAGGAAGTTCCGATGTTTGATTTCTCAACGCCCGTCGATCGCCACGGTACCTGGTGTACGCAGTGGGATTACGTCGCCGACCGCTTCGGCACCGCCGACCTGCTGCCCTTTACCATCTCCGACATGGATTTTGCCACCGCGCCCTGCATTCTTGACGCCGTCAGCCAGCGCCTGGCCCACGGCGTTCTTGGCTACAGCCGCTGGAAAAACGACGAGTTCCTCAGCGCCGTTAGCCACTGGTTCGCCAGCCGTTTTCAGAGCCCTGTCGAGAGCGATGCCATCGTCTACGGGCCATCGGTGATTTATATGGTGGCGGAAACCCTCCGCCAGTGGTCCGAGGTCGGCGAAGGCGTGGTGGTGCATACGCCGGCCTACGATGCCTTCTATAAGACCATTGCCGGCAACCAGCGCCGGCTGGTCCCGGTCCCGCTCGTCGCTCACCACGGCCAGTGGCGCTGCGATATGGCCGAGCTGGAGCGGGCGCTGGCCGAGCCGCGCAATAAAATCCTGCTGCTCTGCAGCCCGCATAATCCCACCGGCAAGGTGTGGAGCCGCGACGAGCTGGCGACGATGGCCCAGCTCTGCGAAAAGCACGGCGTCAAGGTTATCAGCGACGAAATTCATATGGATATGACCTGGGAAAACCACCGGCATACGCCGTGGTGCGACGTCGCCCGCGGCCCGTGGGCGCTGTTTACCTCGGCGTCGAAAAGCTTCAATATTCCGGCGCTGACCGGCGCCTATGGCCTGATTGACGACGTTGCTACCCGCGAGGGCTACCTCAACGCGCTGAAATCGCGGGATGGCCTCTCCTCGCCCTGCGTCCCGGCGCTGGTTGCCCATATTGCCGCCTATCGCGAAGGCGCCGGCTGGCTGGACGCGCTGCGGGCCTATCTGCAGGAAAATCTGCGCTATATTGCCCGCGAGCTGAATCAGGCTTTCCCGCAGCTGAACTGGCAGCCGCCGGAGGCGACCTATCTGGCGTGGATTGACCTGCGGGCGCTCAAGGTTGACGACAGCGCCCTGCAGCAGGCGTTAATCCACGAGCAAAAGATTGCCATCATGCCGGGTTCGACCTACGGCGAGGAGGGCGTGGGGTTTGTGCGCCTCAACGCCGGGTGTCCGCGGGTCAAGCTTGAGAGAGGGGTTCAGGGGTTGATTGCCGCCCTGCGCTCTCTAACCTAGAGCTGCGCGTTACGCGGGGCCGCTGCGTAACGCGCATTCACCCGCCCTCACTGGCCCTGTGGATTGACCGGCAAGAAGCTGAAGCGAAAGCGCATCTCCATGTTGTTGTACGGTTTATTCTTCTCGAACTCCCACTGCGCCATCGCCCTCACCACCGCCTCATCAAACAGATAGCGGGGCTGTGAGTCCACAATCCGCAGCTCCTCAATTTTGCCCTGCGCGTTGACATCATAGACAACCCGGACGTAGCCCGTCAGACGGTTGGCGGAAGCCACGACGGGATAGACGGGTTCACTCTTTTTCAGCAGCTTCGGCTGTGATAATGGTTTTTTAACGCCGTCGGTCGCGCAGCCCGACAGCAGAAGCAACAGCAGGCACGGGGCCAGCATTGCGCCGAGTCTCGTCATCCCTTAACTCCTTATTGATAATCCCTCGCAATAAGGTAGCGCAGGCCGACGCCGCGGTCTTCTACCGAAAATAATAGCTGACGCCTAAAGATCGTCCCGCCGCCGAAAGGCCAGATACCCGGCGCCGACCGTAAAGATACCGACGATGAGCACCAGCAGCATAAAACCATGATGGTTGGCCGACAGCGGAATGCCGCCGACGTTCATGCCAAAGAAGCCGGCCACGATGTTAATCGGCAACGCCAGAACGGTAATCACCGTCAGGGTATACAGCGTGCGGTTGCTTTGCTCCATTTGCCTGGCGGTAATCTCTTCCTGAAGCAGGCTAATCCGCTCGATCAGGCCGGATAAATCATTCAGCACCACGGTAAACTCCTCCGTGAACTGGCGAAACTCCTGAACTACCGCCCGGTCAATCCATGCCGGAGGGCGATTCAGCAGACGGAACATCGCCGCCGGTTCCGGCGCCAACAGGCGCTGAAAGCGCAGCAGCATGCGGCGCAGGCGCGCCAGATCGGCACGGTTGCGCTGAACGTGGTTGCTGAGCAGCCGCTCTTCGATGGCATCAACGTGGCGGCTGGCCTGCCTGACCACCTGCTCCAGCACCTCCTCCTGCTCTTCCAGCAAAAAGGCCAGCAGCTCGGTAGAGGAGCTTACCTTTAGCGCTGCCAGCCGCGGCAGCATCCACTCAATGAAGCGCAGCGGCTTATAGCGCGCCGTCACCACCAGCTTCTGGCTGCAGTAGAGCCACAGCGTTGATGTTTCAGAGGTGGTCTCTTTGGGGTTAAACAGCACGTCGTTGAGGACGGCAAACAGGCTGTCGCCCTGGCGTTCGATGCGCGTGGTGTGGGAACCATCGCGGATCTCCTCAAAGAAGAAGTCGTCGACGGGAAAATGCGCCATCAGCCATTTTTCGGCAGTGGCATGATTCAGGTTGAGGTGCAGCCAGACGAAATCATTTTCGCCCACCAGCTCATGATATTCGGCGCAGACCTCATTCGAGGATATTTTTCGCGGCGCGTTACCTTCACGGAACAGATAGCCATAAACCAACCCGGACACTTCCATATCAAAATCGGGCTTTAACATTTTTAACGTAACGTCTTGACTCATATATCCCTCAGGATCTCATTGAGCAGTATTCAGGCCCGAACGCGGTCATCTTTCGCTATTTTAGCGACCTTGGCAAGGTTAATGATTTGGTCATAAAACGGTAGCCTGAATGACATATTTGCTTTATGCCGCGGGCGCTAATTGTACGCAGGAAAAATAGGCCTTTTGATCCCGTCGAGCGTTTTGTCATGACCACCAGCGTATTATCCCCTGCTCTTAAACCCCGTCGGGGGTGATTTACCTTCTGAGTTCAGAGGCATTTCTATGACATGGCAGCAGTTCAAACAAACCTACCTGATTAAATTCTGGGCACCCGCTCCGGCGGTTATTGCCGCAGGTATTCTTTCGACTTATTACTTTGGTATTACCGGCACCTTCTGGGCCGTTACCGGCGAATTTACCCGCTGGGGCGGACAGCTGCTGCAGCTTGCCGGCGTGCACAGCGAGCAGTGGGGCTACTATAAGCTCATCCATCTTGAGGGGACGCCGTTAACCCGCATCGACGGAATGATGATTATCGGCATGTTCGGCGGCTGTTTTGCCGCCGCGCTGTGGGCAAATAACGTTAAGCTGCGCATGCCGCGTAGCCGAATCCGCATTATCCAGGCCGTCGCTGGCGGTATTATTGCCGGATTTGGCGCCCGCCTGGCGATGGGCTGTAATCTGGCGGCCTTTTTCACCGGGATCCCCCAGTTCTCACTGCACGCCTGGTTTTTCGCTATCGCCACCGCTATCGGCACCTGGTTTGGCGCCCGCTTCACCCTGCTGCCCATTTTTCGCATTCCGGTCAGGATGCAGAAAGTCTCCGCGGCCTCGCCGTTAACCCAAAAGCCTCAGCAGGCCCGGCGCCGTTTTCGTCTCGGCATGCTGGTCTTTTTCGCCATGATAGCCTGGGGTCTGCTGACCGCAGTCGACCGGCCGAAGCTGGGACTGGCCATGCTCTTTGGCGTCGGTTTTGGCCTGCTTATCGAACGGGCGCAGATCTGCTTCACCTCGGCGTTTCGCGATATGTGGATAACCGGCCGGACCTATATGGCCAAAGCCATTATTTTCGGCATGGCCGCCAGCGCAATCGGTATCTTTAGCTACGTGCAGCTCGGAATGGAACCGAAGATCATGTGGGCCGGCCCCAATGCGGTCATCGGCGGTCTGCTGTTCGGTTTTGGGATTGTTCTCGCCGGAGGCTGTGAAACCGGCTGGATGTATCGCGCCGTTGAAGGCCAGGTTCACTACTGGTGGGTCGGTCTGGGCAACGTTATCGGTTCAACCATTCTGGCCTACTTCTGGGACGACCTGTCACCAGCGCTGGCCACCCGCTGGGATAAGGTCAATCTGCTGACCACCTTCGGTCCCTTCGGCGGCCTGCTGGTCACCTATCTCCTGCTGTTTATCGCCCTGATGCTGGTCATTGCCTGGGAAAAACGCTTTTTCCGTCAAAAATCCGCCGCCCTTGCCGGCGCTAAGGACACCGCATGAAAACTATCGTTCCTGATTACCGCCTCGATATGGTCGGCGAGCCCTGCCCCTATCCTGCCGTCGCGACGCTTGAAGCAATGCCGTCCTTGAAGAAGGGGGAAATTCTCGAAGTGGTCAGCGATTGCCCGCAGTCGATCAACAATATTCCGCACGATGCGAAAAACTACGGCTACACCGTTCTGGATATTCAGCAGGACGGGCCGACCATCCGCTATCTGATTCAGAAATAGGTCGGTAAAAACGGCAGGCCGCCGGCCTGCCGTTCGGCCAAAAAAGCAGCGAGGCCAGAAGGATAAGCGGCTATTTTTTGGCTACGATATGATTTCGATCGCGATTCCCACGCATTATTTCGCCCGCAGGGTAATTCGCCTGACGCCACGCGTGCGGCAACCTCGCCGTACAGCGGCCCGTCCCCGTTCCCTTGCGGTTTACCTGAAAGCTATTTGTAATACAATTAGCCTACTTTTAGCGTGAGGTACGTAATGAACATATTTCAGGCCCAGCCCCAGGATGTCGATAAAATTCTGCCGCTGTATCTAGGTTATCGTAATTTTTATCAGGTAGAAGCCCAGCCGATACAGGCCCGTGAGTTTATTCTCAAGCGTTTAGAGCTGAATGAATCGGTTATTTTTTTCGCGGAAATTGACGGCCAGCCCGCCGGGTTTGCACAGCTCTATCCGCTGTTCTGCTCATTAGAAATGAAGAGGATCTGGCTGCTGTACGATCTTTTCGTCGATGGCAAATCGCGTAAGCACGGCGTCGCGCAGAAGCTTATCGAGCGCGCCGAGCAGCTGGCGAAGGAAACAGATTCCGCCTTTATCATGCTCAGTACCGCCACCGACAACGCTCCGGCTCAGGCGCTGTACGAACGCAACGGTTTCGTGCGCGATACGGACTTTTTTGTCTACAATAAAATGCTCAACAAATAAGCGATATTCGGTATCAGGGCGAGGCCCTGATACCGAAAAGAGATTACCAGCCTTTAACCGCGTCGCCTTTATACAGCTCCTCTGCAGCCGCCGCCACCTCATCGGTTTGATACGCCTTGACCAAATTTTTCACCTTCTCGCTGTCTTTATTATCGATGCGGCTGGCAAAAATATTGACGTACGGCGAGTGCCTGTCTTCGACAAACAGCCCGTTACGGCTCGGCGAGAGTCCGACCTGGCTGGAAAACGTGGTGTTGATAATCGCGAGGGATATTTGTCTGTCGTCCAGCGCGCGCGTCAGCTGGGGGGCCTCAATCTCAACAATTTTTAAGCGCTTCGGATTGTTGACGATATCCAACGCCGTCGGCAGCAGGCCGGTGCCCTCTTTAAGAGTAATCAGCCCCTGCTTTTGCAGCAGAAGCAGCGAACGGCCAAGGTTAGTCGGATCGTTCGGCACGGCAACCTGCGCGCCGTCCGGCAGCTGGTCGATAGCGGTAATCTGCTTCGAATAGGCGGCGATGGGGTAAACGAAGGTATTCCCCACCGCTACCAGCTTATAGCCGCGCTCCTGAATCTGCTTATCCAGATACGGCTTATGCTGAAAAGCGTTGATGTCGAGATCGCCATTATTGAGCGCCTCGTTCGGCAGGACGAAGTCGTTAAAGGTCACCACTTCGACGTCGAGGTTGTACTTCTCTTTCGCCACCTTTTGCACCACCGACCACACCTGCTGGTCAATACCGGCGCTGATCCCCACCTTGATATGATTAGGATCCCCTCCCGCGGGGCCGCAGGCGGTCAGCAGCAGCGAGCCGGCAACGGCCAGCGAAACAGCAAATTTTTTTAGCGTGAATACCATAGTCCCGGAGTCCTTTTTAAAATAGCCTGCCAGTCATTGCAGGAAAAGTAGCACCTGGAACTATAGAAAATCTCATCGCCAAAATTAAATACTGATTCACTATGATTAATAGCGTTTTGCTATGAGCGCAGACGGCAGACTGCCGTTGGCCCACGCGCTCTGCGGCGCGGCCGACGCTGAGCGCTAAAATAGCAAAACCCCGGCGATGGCCGGGGCTAGATGTACGGTTGCGGTTCGCACTGAAGACTGTCAGATGCGCGAGCATAAGCGCCCAGCGAGCATTTGAATCCTGCCGTGGTAGAACCTGGCACCGTCGCACAGATGTTAAAAGACCCCTTGCGGGGCCTTTTGATTAATTGCGTAATCCAGATACGGCGGCTTTTGCCGAAATATAGGGGGCAATATTATCAAATGTAATCATCGAAGATTTACAAAAGATACATTTCGCACCGAATGGATTGCTTTCAGATACATCATAGTTTGATGTTCTGTACTGTGACCCATGGCAGCATGGGCACCTGAAATGAATGTGGTCAGTCATGATGTTAGCCTTTTATTTGCTACAACATTCACTACCGCAGGGGCATTTAGCCATATTTAACTGAAGGTTCTTCTTGACCTTCAATGACAGCGGAAATCACTGTTCGAATGGTTGGTAAAAGAAAGACATCATTGTCATTATTTCTTAACGATAAATCTGAAAATCACTTCAGATCAAACCATGTTACTTTATCAGCGATTATTTGGATGTTGTTAGTTTTTAATTTGCCCGCAGGCGTACGAAATACAAAAATTTACACAATGTAAAACAGTGTCCTGTTTCAGGAGGCGGTCACTCCTTTTACGTACGATAGCTCAGGGTGATGATTAAGTTGCATCAGCCCACGGAACTCTTCACGCTACAGCACAACATACGGCATTCAGTCTGCTGAAATTTCAGACAAAAACCAATCTACCGCATCGATTAAAGCCAGCAGATACTGCCGACTTAGCTCAACCGCACGCATTTTTTATCAATCTGACTACTCGGGATTACACCGTCATCGTTATCGCAGATTCATAAAAACGCGAAATTAATTAGTCGCGCAGAACGACATTACCGGCAGCAGGGCCTTTGGCACCGCTCTCGATAGTGAATTCGACCTTCTGCCCTTCAAATAAAGTTTTAAAGCCATCACCCTGCAGCGCAGAAAAATGTACGAAAACATCTTTGCTGCCGTCTACTGGAGAAATAAAGCCAAAACCTTTACCTTCATTAAACCATTTTACTAAACCAATCATCTTACCAGACATAAGTATTATCCCAATGTTCAAAGCCTTGCGGCGAAAAAGTTCGCATCACAGAAATTAATTAATAACGATAAGGAAGCTCGAAAAAAGGATTATTTAGGAATAACGCTTGAGATGAGGACTGCTTTACTAAACCGCTTTATTGGTTCTGTGTACCAAACCGACCTGCTATTGATCACATAGATAACCATTGATAGCAAGCATTATTTTCTGTCCCCACCGAGAAGCCGTGAATATTTAGCGCAACCTGCAGGTAAACTGCTGCTCGATGATGAGGCTTCCCCACTGATCGCCCTGCCACTCTTTGGCCAGCGTAAAGCCAAACGATTCATATAGCCGACGCGCGGCCGCAAGCTTATTGAAGGTCCAGAGCTGAACGGAACTGAAGCCGCTCTCTTCACAGAACCTCATCGCTTCGGCGATAAGTTTTCTGCCCGCGCCGCTGCCGCGGCATCCATCATCGAGAATGAACCAGCGCAGATGCGCTTCACCGTTGCCAAGGTCCTCGCCGTCAATCGCCACAGAGCCCACGATGCGCCCGTTCAACACGGCCAGCCATATCTGATTACAGGCTTTATCCAGACGGCCCGCAAAATCAGCCAGGCCAGCGGCAACTTTGGATTCAAAGAAAACGCCGAAATGGTGCTCTCTGGCATAGTAGCTACCGTGCATTTCCGCGATGCGCCCGATGGTGCCGGGGTGATAGCCGGTAATAATTTCAAGCGAATCCCGGGCAGCGATCTCGCTGTTTTCGCGACAGGCGGCCAGGGCACTGGCGTAGTGTTTAAGCCCTTGTGACACGGTCTGCTGCTGATGGGGATTCATTTTTTTCAGCGCGGCGATCACCCGCTCGCTACCGTACTGATTAATTTTCGCCACCGTTTCCCGGCCTTTTGCCGTCAGGCCCAGGTGTTTGACCCTCGCATCCTCCGTCGACGGCACCTCTTCCAGCTCGTTGGCGCTGACCAGTTTTGCCAACATGCGGCTAACGCTGGACTTCTCAAGGCCCAGAATCTGCACCAGCTGCGCCGCCGTCATTAGGCCCTGCGCATGCACTTCGAGCAGAGTATGCACTATCGAGGGGGAGTATGAGCTCGCGGCCAGAGTGTTGTTCATGAATCCGAGCTCCCGCACCATCTGCCGGGAAGCCACGCGTATCTCTTCAACGATCTGCATTTCAGTATTCATAAAACCGCCCTGACAACATAGTTGTACAATACAACCATATTCTCCGGCATACTGTCAACGCCCTCACCGGCGCCGCGATTGCTGAAAATGCGCGCAGGCAGCAATAGACGCGCGGCAAAGGCGGGGACAAAATCGCCATGCGGGATCTTAAACAGAGCCAGCGGTTCCCACAGCGCCGCCAGATGCTTGTATAGACAGGATTTTTTTCAATACTTTTAAACAGTTATAACCCTGTTGTATAATGATGTGCACTTTTACTAAAAAATGAGTGCGACCATGATTGATTCAACTTTGCCATTAACCGACATTCATCGCCATCTTGACGGCAACATCCGGGCCCAAACGATTCTCGATCTTGGCCGCCAGTTTAACATCGCGCTCCCGGCAACCACCCTCGATACCCTTCGTCCGCATGTCCAGGTCACCAGCAACGAACCCGATCTGGTGAGCTTCCTTGCCAAGCTTGACTGGGGCGTAAAGGTGCTCGCCTCGCTGGAAGCGTGCCGTCGCGTCGCGTATGAAAACGTAGAAGACGCGGCGCGCAACGGCCTGCACTACGTTGAGCTGCGCTTTTCCCCGCGCTATATGGCGATGGCCCACCAGCTGCCGGTCGACGGCGTGGTTGAGGCGGTCATTGCCGGCGTGCGCGACGGGAGCCGCGACTTTAACGTTGAAGCGCGGCTGATTGGTATTATGAGCCGCACCTTCGGCGAGGCCGCCTGCCAGCAGGAGCTTGACGCGCTGCTTGCCCATCGCGACGGCATTACCGCACTCGACCTGGCCGGTGATGAGCTCGGCTTCCCGGGTACCCTGTTTATGCAACACTTCACCCAGGCCCGCGACGCCGGCTGGCGCATTACCGTCCACGCCGGAGAAGCGGCTGGCCCGGAAAGCATCTGGCAGGCCATTCGTGAGCTGGGCGCTGAGCGTATCGGCCACGGGGTCAAGGCAGTGCAGGATCCGGCGCTGATGGACTTTTTAGCCGAGCAGCGTATCGGGATTGAATCCTGCCTGACTTCGAATATTCAGACCAGCACCGTCGCGTCGCTGGCCGAGCATCCGTTAAAAACCTTCCTCGAGCACGGCGTGCTGGCCTCGATTAACACCGACGATCCGGCGGTACAGGGCGTCGATATTATTCATGAATATAACGTTGCCGCCCCGGCTGCGGGCCTCAGCCGCGAGCAAATCCGCCAGGCGCAAATCAACGGTCTGGCGCTCGCCTTCCTCAGCGCAGAGGAAAAAGCGGCACTGATCCAGCGCGTGCAGCGCGTCTAGGTTCCTGCCCGGCAGCAATCCTGCCGGGCGTCTCATCGTAAATCAGACCTGTTAAATCAGACCTGTTAAATCAGGCCTGTTAGATCAGGCCTGTTAGATCAGGCATAGCGTCGCCCGATGCTTTGCTGATTCAATCCCCAGCTCAATCAGCTCCATAATCTGAATAGCCTGGCTCGCCGTACCGGATTCTCCCCATTCCCGTTGAGACGCATCGCGAATGGCGGCATAGTACGCCGGGTAATGGCCGGGCAGGCGTTAGCCAGCTCTCCTCGCTGCGATCTTCTCCGTCAACGCGTGTCAGAATTCCATCGCGCATATCGTATCCCCAGTCCTCCTGCGGAAGGCGCTCGCCGTTTTTTAGCCGCTCTTCCTGCGGGTCGAGACCGTATTTAATATAGCTTCCCCGCGATCCGTGCACGATAAAGCGCGCCGTTTTCCGCCGCCGCCAGCAGAGTGGCGTGGAGGATCACCCGACGCTGTGGGTAAACCAGCACCGCATGGAAATAGTCGGTAGACTGCGCCCCCGGGCGCAGCTGGGCGAGATCAACGGTCATGCTGACCGGCAGGCCAAACAGGCAGATCGCCTGATCGAGAAGATGGGGGCCAAGATCGAACCAGATCCCGCTCCCCGGGCCGCCCCGCTCCCGCCAGCGGTCGCGTATCCGGGGACGATAGCGGTCGAAGTGCGATTCGAAATAGCAGACTTCCCCCAGCAGCCCTTCGTTAATCAATGATTTAACGGTCAAAAAATCGCTGTCCCAGCGGCGATTGTGGAACACCGAAAGCAGCCGTCCCCGGCTTCTGGCAACGGCATCCAGCTCTCGGGCCTGTGACAGTGTCACGGTAAAGGGTTTATCCACCACCACGTGCTTTCCCGCCTCCAGCGCGGCTTTTGCCAGCGGAAAGTGGGTATCGTTCGGCGTAGGGATCACGATCAGGTCGATGTTGGGGTCGTCTAACAGCTGGCGGGGTTCGGCCACAACCGACACCGCTGGCCAATCGATCCGCACCTTACCTTCATCGCTACTCGACACCGCGGCAAGCGTCATTCCCGGTGTACCGCTTATCAGCGGCGCATGGAACGTTTTACTGGCGTACCCGTAGCCGATTATTGCGACGCGAATATTGTCACTCATCTTGCAACCTCTCTGGCGAAAAGTTCGGGGGGTCACCATAACTATAAGACCCAAACGTCTTATTAGCTTTGCTTATGCATTGTCGACCGCTCACTCTTGCACCAGTCGTGAAAACTTCGCCAGCTAATACTTGCGTTGTTCGCGGCATTTAGTAACATTTAGCTCTGTTTTAACTTTCAATAGCAGAATTATGGCAGCCGTTTTCAGCAGAATTGTAGAGCTTATAGGTTGGGTTGTTCTTGGCGTTTCGGCCCTGCTTTTGGTTATCGCGCATCACATTGATAACTACCAATCCCCGCCTCCCGCTAATGTTGTGCAGGCAAAATAGCGTTAACGCTAAAGAGTGACCCGCTTCGCAAGTATGCAACCGGTTTCTGAAACCGGTTGCATCTCCGTATAACCCTTTATTACACTCTCCTTATCATTTGCTAAGGAGCTTTTCTCATGGCCGCATTTCCGCAAAATTTTCTATGGGGCGCCGCTACCGCAGCCTATCAGGTTGAGGGCGGCCACGATGCCGACGGGAAAGGGCCGTCGATCTGGGACATCTACTCTCACCAGCCGGGCGCTACTTTCCAGGGAACCAACGGCGACGTCGCCGTCGATCACTACCACCGCTTTCGCGAAGACGTCGCGCTGATGGCCGAAATGGGCCTGCAGAGCTACCGTTTTTCCATCTCCTGGCCGCGCCTGCTGCCCGGCGGCCGCGGCGAGGTCAACGAAGCCGGCGTTCAGTTTTATAGCGATCTGATCGACGAGCTGCTGGCGCACAATATCGAACCGATGATCACGCTGTACCATTGGGATCTGCCGCAGGCGCTTCAGGATGAGGGCGGCTGGGAGGCCCGCAGCACGGCGGAGGCCTTCGCCGAATACGCGCGCCTGTGCTATGCGCGTTTCGGTTCTCGGGTCAAGCTGTGGGCCACCTTTAACGAGACCATCGTTTTTATTGGTCATGGCTACATTAACGGCTGCCATCCGCCGGCGGTGCGCGATCCGGCCCGCGCCATTCAGGCCTGTCACCACGTCTTTGTGGCCCACGCGATGGCGATTAAAGCGTTTCGTGAAATGGGTATTAAGGGTGAGATTGGCTTCGTCAACGTTCTGCAGCCGCATACGCCGCTCACCGATAGCGAAGAGGATCGCCTGGCGACCGAGATGGCTGACGCTATCCATACCCACTGGCTGTACGATCCGGTGTTAAAAGGCACCTATCCCGAAGGGCTGCTGCAGCAAACCCAGGCGCTGTGGGGCGTGCCGCGCTTTGCCCCCGGCGATGACGCGCTGCTGCGTGAAAACCACAGCGATTTTATCGGCCTGAACTACTATCGCCGCGAAACCGTTTCAGCCCATCCGCAGGAAGGATTAAGCGGCGGCGAGCCTGGCGTTGAGGGGCTGTTCCACTTCGTGCGTAATCCGCAAAGCACCTATACCGAATGGGGCTGGGAAATTTGGCCCCAGGGGTTAACGGACGGCATTATGATGATCAAGGAGCGCTACGGTGATATTCCGATTTACATCACCGAAAACGGCCTGGGCGCCAAAGATCCGATTATTGACGGCGAAATTGTCGACGATCCGCGTATCGACTACCTCAGCGCCCACATTAGTGCGCTGGAAAAAGCGATCGACGCCGGCGCCGACGTGCGCGGCTATTATCCCTGGTCATTTATCGACCTGCTGAGCTGGCTGAACGGCTATCAGAAACAGTACGGCTTCGTTTTTGTCGACCATCAGCAGGGGCTCGCCCGCAAACGGAAAAAGAGCTATTTTTGGTATCAAAACGTTATTGCCAGCCGCGGCCAACAGCGTTAATCTTCTCCTCCAGGCGCCGTCCGGCGCCTGATTCAGCGCTAGAATATTCTTAAATTTCTTGTTACTACACCAGGAATGTAATCAGTTCTTGTCTTTAGTATTTACAACCGAAATAATTCCGCCCAGGCACCGTTAATAAGGTGCCGCTGGTTTAGAGCAGGTTTACTGAAAGTTGGTAATATTCGACTTAGAGGCGATCCCGCCGGGTAACGGTGCCGCTGTTTGTGATACCGGGAGCGTGGAACAACCGCAGCGCGCGCGAAGTGCGTGAGGATGTGAGCACGGCCCTGGGCCAAAATGGCAAATCAAATAACCTAATGGGACAGGCTCATATTTATTCCGATTATAAAATGGATACGCAAATGACCGTTCAGGACTATTTATTAAAATTTCGTAAAATCAGCTCGCTGGAAAGTCTGGAAAAGCTTTTTGACCACCTTAACTACTCCCTGACCGATAACGAAGAGATTGTTAATATGTACCGCGCCGCTGACCATCGCCGGGCCGAGCTGGTTTCTGGCGGTAAACTGTTCGATATTGGCCAGGTTCCCAAGTCCGTCTGGCGTTACGTGCAATAAAAACTGTTCTGAAGCACGCCAGTTGCTTATACTCCCGCCCTTGATTTTGATCCGTACCTGAACAGGTTGAGCGCCGGCCCGCCGGGCGAGCAGCGCGAATGTACAGACGCTTGCGCAGGCATGCGCGCGCAGCCTGACGCTCAACGGGTATTTCACTGGCGTTAAATCCGGGAGAAAGTATGTCCTCTGACTCTGCAGAACGAATTGGCGGATGGCTGCTGGGGCCGCTTGCGTGGCTACTGGTTGCGCTGTTAAGCGCTTCGCTATCGCTGCTTATCTTTGCCAACGCGCTCATGGCGCCCCAAACGTTCTCCTTGCTGAGCGCAATGAGCGCCGGGAATCTTATCCTGTGGATTGCATCCCTGCTGTTCGCCGTCGCCATGTGGTACTACACCCTGTGGCTGACGCTGGCCTTTTTCAAACGGCGGAAGGTGGTGCCGAAGCACTATATTATCTGGCTGCTGATCTCTCTGCTGTTGGCGATTAAAGCCTTTGCCTTTTCGCCAATATCGGACGTTCTGGCCCTGCGCCAGCTGCTGTTCCCTCTTCTTGCTGCCGCGCTGCTGGTTCCTTACTTCAAGCGCTCCGAACGGGTTAAGCGGACCTTCGTCAATCCGTAATAACCCCACAGTTAACCTGTTGTCGCCGGTATCGTTTTATTCGATAATAGGCGGCTTTTTCCGTTTCAGGTCGAATTGATGGCTGATTATTTACTGCTCTTTATTGGTACCGTCCTCGTTAACAACTTCGTGCTGGTGAAGTTTCTTGGACTGTGTCCGTTTATGGGGGTTTCCAAAAAGCTGGAGACCGCCATGGGAATGGGGCTGGCCACCACGTTTGTGATGACCCTGGCCTCTATCTGCGCCTGGTTGATTGATACCTGGATTCTTATTCCGCTGAATCTGGTCTATTTACGCACGCTGGCTTTTATTCTGGTCATTGCGGTGGTCGTACAGTTCACCGAAATGGTGGTGCGCAAAACCAGCCCGGCGCTGTACCGCCTGCTGGGTATCTTCCTGCCGCTGATCACCACCAACTGCGCCGTGCTCGGCGTTGCGCTACTGAATATTAACCTTGGGCATAATTTTTTGCAGTCCGCGCTGTACGGTTTTGCGGCGGCGGTCGGCTTCTCTCTGGTAATGGTGCTGTTTGCCGCCATTCGCGAGCGTCTGGTGGTTGCTGACGTCCCGGCGCCGTTTCGCGGTAACGCCATTGCGCTGGTGACGGCAGGTTTAATGTCGCTGGCATTTATGGGCTTTAGTGGTTTGGTGAAGTTGTAATATGAGCGCTGTCTGGATAGCCGTCGTTGCGATCAGCCTTCTCGGGCTGATTTTCGGCTTAATTTTGGGTTACGCCTCCCGCCGCTTTGAGGTGGAGGACGATCCGGTCGTTGAGAAGATCGACGAACTTCTTCCGCAAAGCCAGTGCGGCCAGTGCGGCTACCCCGGCTGTCGCCCCTATGCGGAAGCGGTCGGCCTGCAGGGCGAGAAAATCAACCGCTGCGCCCCCGGCGGCGAAGCGGTGATGTTAAAAATTGCCACCCTGCTGAACGTCGACCCGCAGCCTGCTGACGGCGATGCTCAGGAGGCTGAGCCCGCGCGTATGCTGGCGGTCATCGACGAAAAGAACTGTATTGGCTGCACGAAATGCATCCAGGCCTGCCCCGTTGACGCCATTGTTGGCGCGACCCGCGCGATGCATACGGTGATGAGCGACCTCTGTACCGGCTGTAATCTTTGCGTCGCGCCCTGCCCGACGCAGTGTATAGAGATGGTTCCGGTTGCGGCGACCACTGAAACCTGGAAGTGGGATCTACACACCATCCCGGTGCGCATCATTCCTGTGGAACAACATGTTTAAGCTATTTTCCGCGTTCAAAAAAGACAAGGTCTGGGATTTCAACGGCGGTATTCATCCCCCGGAGATGAAAACCCAGTCAAACGGTACGCCGCTGCGCCAGGTCTCCCTTGCGCAGCAGTTCGTTATTCCGCTTAAGCAGCATATTGGCGCAGAGGGCGAGCTTTGCGTGCAGCCCGGCGATCGCGTCCTGCGCGGCCAGCCGCTTACCCGCGGCTGGGGAAAAATGCTGCCCGTTCACGCCCCGACGTCGGGTATCGTCAGCGCCATCGCTCCGCATTCGACGGCGCACCCCTCCGCGCTGGCGGAGATGAGCGTTATCATTGATGCCGATGGTGAAGACCGCTGGATTGAACGCGACGGCTGGAGTGACTACCAAAGCAAATCCCGCGAAGAGCTTATCGAGCGCATCCACCAGTTCGGCGTGGCCGGGCTGGGCGGCGCCGGCTTCCCGACCGGCATCAAGCTGCGCGGCGGCGGCGACAAAATCGACACCCTGATTATTAACGCCGCCGAGTGCGAGCCCTACATCACCGCCGACGATCGTCTGATGCAGGACTGTGCGGCGCAGATTATCGACGGCATTCGCATCCTGGCCCATATTTTACAACCGAGCCAGGTGCTGATCGGCATTGAAGACAACAAGCCGCAGGCAATCTCCATGCTGCGTGCGGTACTGAGCGATGCGCACGGCATCTCCCTGCGCGTGATCCCAACCAAATATCCCTCCGGCGGCGCTAAGCAGCTGACGCAGATCCTCACCGGGAAGCAGGTGCCCCACGGCGGCCGCTCTTCCGATATCGGGATCCTGATGCAAAACGTCGGCACCGCCTACGCGGTTAAACGCGCGGTGATCGATGGCGAACCGCTGACCGAACGCGTAGTGACCTTAACCGGGGAAGCGGTTTCGCGCCCGGGCAACGTCTGGGCCCGGCTGGGCACGCCGGTGCGCCATCTTTTGGATGATGCCGGTTTTTGCCCCAGCGCTGAGCCGATGGTGATTATGGGCGGCCCGCTGATGGGCTTTACCCTGCCGTGGCTCGACGTGCCGGTGGTCAAAATTACCAACTGTCTGCTGGCCCCGTCGGCCAGCGAAATGGGCGAAGCGGAAGAGGAAAAGGGCTGCATTCGCTGTAGCGCCTGCGCCGATGCCTGCCCTGCCGATCTGCTACCGCAGCAGCTGTACTGGTTTAGCAAAGGCCAGCAGCACGACAAGGCCACGACCCACAACCTGGCCGACTGCATTGAGTGCGGCGCCTGCGCCTGGGTCTGCCCGAGCAATATTCCGCTGGTGCAGTACTTCCGTCAGGAGAAGGCCGAGATCGCGGAGATTCGTCTGGAAGAGAAGCGTGCGGCGGAAGCCAAAGCCCGTTTTGAAGCACGCCAGGCGCGTCTGGAGCGCGATAAGGCCGCGCGCCTCGAGCGGCATAAACAGTCCGCCGTGCAGCCCGCCGCCAAAGATAGCGCGGCGATTAACGCCGCCCTCGCCCGCGTGCGCGAAAAACAGCAGGACGCAGCGCAGCCGATCGTCGTTCAGGCGGGCGCTAAGCCGGACAATAGTGAAGCCATCGCCGCGCGCGAAGCGCGTAAAGCGCAGGCGCGCGCCCGTAAAAACGAACTGGCTGAGTCCGCGCCCAAGCCGTCGGCCGGCGTAGATCTCGACCCGCGCAAGGCCGCAGTAGAAGCCGCCATCGCCCGCGCTAAGGCCCGCAAGGCCGAACAGCAGGCTGAGGCCACTGCCGACGCCCCGGAAGCCGAAGCCGTCGACCCGCGCAAGGCCGCAGTAGAAGCCGCCATCGCCCGCGCCAGGGCCCGCAGGGCCGAACAGCAGGCGGAGGCCACTGCCGACGCCCCGGAAGCCGAAGCCGTCGACCCGCGTAAGGCCGCAGTAGAAGCCGCCATCGCCCGCGCCAAGGCCCGCAAGGCCGAACAGCAGGCGGAGGCCACTGCCGACGCCCCGGAAGCCGAAGCCGTCGACCCGCGCAAGGCCGCGGTAGAAGCCGCTATCGCCCGCGCCAAGGCCCGCAAGGCCGAGCAGCAGGCTGAGGCCACTACTGCCGCCCCGGAAGCCGAAGCCGTCGACCCGCGCAAGGCCGCGGTAGAAGCCGCCATCGCCCGCGCCAAGGCCCGCAAGGCCGAGCAGCAGCAGGCTGAGGCCACTACCGTCGCGCCGGAAGCCGAAGCCGTCGACCCGCGTAAGGCCGCGGTAGAAGCCGCTATCGCCCGCGCCAAGGCCCGCAATGCCGAGCAGCAGCAGGCGGGCGACGTCGGGTCCGCCGCCAATGACGATCCGCGCAAGGCTGCAGTTGCCGAAGCAATCGCCCGAGTTCAGGCCAGGAAAGCATCCCGGCAGGCAGTTAACGAGGATTAAATGGTTTTCAGAATCGCAAGCTCTCCCTATACCCACAACCAGCGTCAGACCTCGCGGATTATGCTGCTGGTGCTGCTCGCCGCCGTGCCCGGCATCGTGGTGCAGACCTGGTTTTTCGGCTGGGGCACCGTGCTGCAGCTTATTCTCGCCGCCTTAACCGCCTGGGGCACCGAAGCCGCTATCCTCAAGCTGCGCAAGCAGAATGTTGCCGCCATTCTGGCCGACAACTCTGCGCTGCTGACCGGCCTGCTGCTGGCCGTCAGCATTCCGCCCCTTGCCCCCTGGTGGATGGTGGTACTGGGTACCGCCTTTGCCGTGATCATCGCCAAGCAGCTGTACGGCGGGCTGGGACATAACCCCTTTAACCCGGCCATGATTGGCTACGTGGTGCTGCTGATCTCCTTCCCGGTGCAGATGACCTCCTGGCTGCCGCCGCAGGAAATTGCGGCCCACATTCCAGGCTTTAGCGACGCGCTGCGGGTCATTTTCACCGGCCACACCGCCGCCGGTGGCGATATGAACGCCATGCGTCTCGGGGTCGACGGTATCAGCCAGGCCACGCCGCTGGACACCTTTAAAACCTCGCTGCACGCGGGCCACGAGGTGAAGGAGATCCTCCAGTACCCGATTTTTGGCGGCGCTCTGGCAGGGCTTGGCTGGCAGTGGGTGAATATTGCTTATCTGGTCGGCGGGCTGTTCCTGCTGTGGCAGAAGACGATCCGTTGGCATATCCCGCTCAGCTTCCTGCTGAGCCTGGCCGTCTGCTCCACGCTCGGCTGGTTTTTCTCGCCGCAGAGCCTGGCCGCGCCGCAGATACATCTGCTGTCCGGCGCCACCATGCTCGGCGCGTTCTTTATTCTGACGGATCCGGTAACCGCCTCCACCACCAACCGCGGGCGCCTTATTTTCGGCGCCCTGGCAGGCCTGCTGGTTTGGCTGATTCGCAGCTTCGGCGGCTATCCTGACGGTGTAGCCTTCGCCGTGCTGCTGGCGAATATTACCGTTCCGTTGATTGATTACTACACGCGGCCCCGCGTGTACGGCCACCGCTGAGGACCCGTCATGTTAAAAAGCATGCGCAAACACGGCATCACGCTGGCACTCTTCGCCGCCGGCTCCACCGGCCTGACGGCGGCTATCAATGAGCTGACCAAATCGACGATTGAAGATCAGGCGTCACGACAGCAAAAGGCGCTTTTTGACCAGGTGCTGCCGGCAGAGCTGTATAATAACGATCTGCTGAAGAGCTGCTATCTGGCCTCCGCCCCGGCGCTGGGCAAAGGGCAGCATAAGATCTGGATCGCTAAAAATAACGACATCCCGGTGGGCGCGGTCATGGAAACCACCGCGCCGGACGGCTACTCCGGGGCCATTCAGCTGCTGGTTGCCGCAGATTTTAAAGGCACCGTCCTCGGCACCCGAGTCACCGAGCATCACGAAACGCCGGGCCTCGGGGATAAAATTGAGCTGCGTCTTTCTGACTGGATCACCCATTTTGCCGGTAAAGTTATTCATGGACAGAGCGACAGCCGCTGGGCGGTTAAGAAAGACGGCGGCGATTTTGACCAGTTTACCGGTGCGACCATTACGCCGCGCGCGGTCGTCAACGCGGTTAAGCGCGCCGGCCTGTACGCACAAACGCTGCCAACGCAGATTCCCGAATTCACCGCCTGTGGAGACTAGACCATGAGCGAAGTAAAAGACGTTATTGTCCAGGGGTTGTGGAAAAACAACTCGGCGCTGGTCCAGCTGCTGGGGATGTGTCCTCTGCTCGCCGTGACCTCCACCGCCACCAACGCGCTGGGGCTAGGGCTGGCAACCACTCTGGTGCTGACCCTCACCAACCTGACCATCTCCAGCCTGCGCCGCTGGACGCCGGCCGAGATCCGTATTCCTATTTACGTGATGATCATCGCCTCGGTGGTGAGCGTCGTGCAGATGCTGATTAACGCCTACGCCTACGGCCTCTATCAGTCGCTGGGGATTTTTATCCCGCTGATTGTGACCAACTGTATTGTCGTCGGTCGCGCCGAGGCCTTCGCGGCGAAAAAGGGCCCGGCCCTTTCGGCGCTGGATGGTTTCTCGATTGGCATGGGGGCCACCTGCGCCATGTTTGTCCTCGGCTCGCTGCGTGAAATTATTGGTAACGGTACGCTGTTTGACGGCGCCGATAGCCTGCTCGGCGGCTGGGCAAAAGCGCTGCGCATCGAAGTCTTCCATACCGACACCCCGTTCCTGCTGGCGATGCTGCCGCCGGGTGCGTTTATCGGCCTCGGGATGATGCTGGCGGTCAAATATCTCATCGATGAGCGCAGCAAACAGCGCAAGGCCCGGGCGGCAATCGCCGAAGCCCCGGTCGTCGCGCCCTCTGATGCCGCAGGGAAAGCCTGATGAATAAGAGTAAACGTCTGGAAATTCTGACCCGCCTGCGAGATAACGATCCGCATCCCACCACCGAGCTCAACTTCAGCTCGCCGTTTGAGCTGCTGATCTCGGTGCTGCTCTCGGCGCAGGCGACCGACGTCAGCGTCAATAAGGCGACGGCAAAGCTCTATCCGGTCGCCAATACTCCGGCGGCGATGCTCGACCTTGGCGTCGACGGGGTTAAGTCATATATCAAAACCATCGGCCTGTTTAACAGCAAGGCCGAAAACGTCATTAAGACCTGCCGGATCCTGCTGGAGCAGCATAATGGCGAAGTCCCGGAGGACAGAGCCGCGCTGGAAGCGCTGCCCGGCGTCGGGCGCAAAACCGCCAACGTGGTGCTCAATACCGCCTTCGGCTGGCCGACGATTGCGGTCGACACGCATATTTTCCGCGTGTGCAACCGGACGCAGTTTGCCCCGGGTAAGAACGTCGAGCAGGTCGAAGAGAAGCTGCTGAAGGTGGTTCCCGCCGAATTTAAGGTGGACTGCCACCACTGGCTTATTCTCCACGGGCGCTACACCTGCATTGCCCGCAAGCCGCGCTGCGGTTCCTGCCTGATTGAGGACCTCTGCGAGTTCAAAGAGAAGGTCTACGCTGCCTGAACCTGAACAACGCCATTACCCTGCCTGGGGTAATGGTACTGTTAAGCCCCTTTCCACCCTGCCACTTCCGCCATATCCACGCCTGTTAACAGGGCAATCCTCTGCTTATATAACGCTCATCCAGGTTAATCATTTTTTTCGACGAAAAATTTTATATACATTTGTGATCCAGATCATTCACGCAACTTTATGTTAATTTGTTGTTACTCACTTGATAATGAAAGCCAGCAATTGCAATAGCGCAGCCCTGCTTATCAGGACAATACCCCATCATTTTTTAGGATTATGGCCTATATCACTAGATTCAAGGCTAATCAGTAGAATATATCGCCTTTATGCGCCATCCTGCGGATGCAGACAGATAAAAATATCACCAATAGCAAAACGGTGAAGTTTAACTCTGCATAACATTTGAATGACCTGCGTATTATAATGCATTGGTTATGTGTAACAGATTATTACAAAGGTATTGCCTGAACGGTCAGGATAGTGAACATTACCTGCCGTTTTCCCTCCAGAATAACTATAAAGGCGGCGGTCATCGAAGATTGCGCCCCGAACACCCCCCGTTAATATGGGATGTAAAAAAAGAGGTATATGTGTCAACTGCAAACAATAAACCAGCAGAAAGCGTGAGTTTGAACGCTTTCAAGCAGCCGAAGTCGTTCTATCTGATCTTCTCGATCGAATTATGGGAGCGTTTTGGTTATTACGGCCTGCAAGGGATCATGGCCGTTTACCTGGTCAAACAGCTGGGTATGTCAGAAGCGGATTCTATTACACTCTTCTCCTCCTTCAGCGCGTTGGTCTACGGCCTCGTGGCTATCGGCGGCTGGCTGGGCGATAAAGTGCTCGGCACCAAGCGCGTCATTATGCTGGGGACTATCGTCCTGGCTATCGGTTACGCACTGGTCGCGTACTCCGGACACGACGCCGCTATCGTTTATATGGGTATGGCGACTATCGCCGTCGGTAACGGCCTGTTTAAGGCGAACCCGTCCTCCCTGCTCTCTACCTGCTATGAGAAAGACGACCCGCGCCTGGACGGTGCATTTACCATGTACTACATGTCCATCAACATCGGTTCGTTCTTCTCTATGCTGGCTACTCCGTGGCTGGCAGCGAAGTTCGGCTGGAGTATCGCCTTCTCCCTGAGCTTTGTCGGCATGCTGATTACGCTTGTGAACTTTATGTTCTGCAAGAAATGGGTGAAAAACTACGGTTCTAAACCCGACTTCGCACCGGTTCATTACGGCAAACTGCTGGCGACTATCGTGGGCGTGGTTATCCTGGTAGTGATTGCCACCTGGCTGCTGCATAACCAGGGCATCGCCCGTATGGTTCTGGGCGTGGTCGCGCTGGGTATCGTCATCATCTTCGCCAAAGAAGCTATCGCTATGAAGGGCGCCGCGCGTCGTAAGATGATTGTCGCCTTCATTCTGATGGTGCAGGCGATCGTCTTCTTCGTCCTTTACAGCCAGATGCCGACCTCGCTGAACTTCTTCGCCATCCGCAACGTTGAGCACGCGATTATGGGCATCAGCTTCCAGCCGGAGCAGTTCCAGGCGCTGAACCCGTTCTGGATCATGGTTGGTAGCCCGATTCTGGCCGCCATCTATAACAAGATGGGCGACCGTCTGCCGATGCCGCACAAGTTCGCTATCGGGATGATCCTGTGCTCTGGCGCATTCCTGGTGCTGCCGCTGGGCACCAAGTTCGCCAGCGATGCCGGTATCGTGTCGGTAAACTGGCTGATCCTGAGCTATGCACTGCAGAGTATCGGTGAGCTGATGATTTCCGGCCTCGGCCTGGCAATGGTTGCCCAGCTGGTTCCGCAGCGTCTGATGGGCTTCATCATGGGCAGCTGGTTCCTGACCACCGCGGGTGCGGCAATTATTGCCGGTAAGATTGCTAACCTGATGGCCGTTCCGGAAAACGTGACCGACCCGCTGGTCTCTCTGAACGTTTACGGCCACGTCTTCATGCAGATTGGTATCGTGACGGCGGTTATCGCCGCGCTGATGCTGCTGACGGCGCCGAAGCTGAATCGTATGACTCTGGACGACGATAGCGTCGCGAAAGAGCGCGAGACAGCAACCGTCTAATCGCGTCGGGAAAACCCTTTAATTTAGCCGCTAACCTTTCGTTAGCGGCTTTTTTTTTGCCCCTGGGCGGACTAACATACAGAATACTGCAGCCACGAGGAGTTACCGATGAAACTGTTCTACAAACCCGGCGCCTGTTCTCTTGCTTCGCATATCGCCCTGCGCGAAAGCGGGCTGGACTTCACCTTACAGGGCGTTGACGTGATGAAAAAACGCCTTGAAAACGGGGATGATTACCTGCTGATTAACCCGAAAGGCCAGGTTCCGGCGCTGCTGCTTGACGACGAACTGCTGCTCACGGAAGGGGTGGCGATTATGCAGTACATTGCCGACCGCGTCCCGGACCGGCAGCTGCTGGCTCCGGTGGGCACCGTTGCCCGCTACCAGACTCTGGAATGGCTCAACTACGTTGCCACCGAGCTGCACAAAGGCTTCACCCCGCTGTTTCGTCCGGATACGCCGGAGGATTACAAACCGACGGTACGCGCGCAGCTGGAGAAGAAGCTGCAGTACATTGACGAATCGCTGCAGGATAAGCAGTGGCTTAACGGCCATCGCTTCACCATCGCCGATGGCTACCTGTTTACCGTACTGCGCTGGGCGTACGCGGTGAAGCTGAATATGGAAGGCTATCGTCATATCGAGGCGTGGATGAAGCACATCGCCGCGCGCCCGTCGGTGGCGGCTGCGCTGGAAGCGGAAGGTCTGAAGTAAGATTGATGTCCCTGCCCGGACGCGATTCCGGGCAGGCTATCGGCGCCTAGAGCTGCGTGGCGCTGAAGAGATGCTCCGGCTGCGCAATGCGATCCTGCGCCGCCACAACCTGCAGCTCATACTCCTGCATTCCTTTAGTCGCCAGCATAATTTCGTATACCGCAGCGGTAACGTGCTCCAGCGCATCGCGCAGGCTGGCTCCCTGCAGCAGCTTCACCAGCAGCAGGCCGCTGGTTACATCCCCTACGCCTACCGGCTGACGCAGGCCAAAGTCCACCAGCGGACGGCTGATATGCCAGGCTTCGTCACGCGTCACCAGCAGCATTTCAAACCGATCCATGCTAATCCCGGCGCGCGACAGATGCTTCACCAGCACCACTTCCGGCCCCTGAGCAATCAGCTCGCGCGCGGCGGCTACCGCTTCGCTGACGTTCGCCACCGGATGCTCGCAGAGAATTTCCAGCTCCAGCAGATTCGGCGCAATAATGTCGCTGGCAGGCAGCGCATGGCGCACGTGAAACTCGGCCACGCCCGGCGCGACGATGCAACCCTTTTCAGGATGGCCCATCACCGGATCGCAAAAATATTTTGCCGCCGGATTGGCCGCTTTCACCTGACGAACAATCCCGAGAATATGTTCGCCCTGTTCCGCCGATCCCAGATAGCCGCTGAGCACCGCGTCGCAGCGCTGAAGCTGATTAATATCAGCGATGCCCTGCACGATTTCACTCAGGTGCGCCGGCGGCATAACGCAGCCGGTCCATTTACCGTACTGGGTATGATTTGAGAACTGCACGGTGTTGAGAGGCCAGACGTTGGCGCCAAGACGGCGCATCGGAAACTCGGCGGCGCTATTGCCGGCATGGCCAAACACAACGTGGGACTGGATGGCGAGGATATTCTTCATCTTGGATACCTGACAGCAAAAAATAAGGGGCGTGGTTTCCCACGCCCCTGCCTTTACGCAATTACTTCCAGCAGACCAGACAGTAATTTTTCTTACCGCGGCGCAGTAAGGTATAGCGACCAAACAGGCGATCGCTATCACCGAAGACGTACTCCGGGTCGGCCTGTTTTTCACCGTTGATGGTCACCGCGTTGGAGGCGATGGTTTTACGCGCCTGGCCACGGGATGGCTGCAGCTCGGAATCCACCAGCGCCTGCATCAGGTCGGCGCCCTGTTCCATTTCAATCATCGGCACGCCGTCCTGCGCCAGCTGCTCGAAGTCCGCTTCGCTCAGCTCGCTCAGGTTGCCGTTAAACAGGCTCTCAGTAATGCGTTTAGCGGCGATCAGACCCTCTTCACCGTGAACCAGACGCGTAACCAGTTCCGCCAGCACGTACTGCGCGCGCGGCGCCTTGCCGCTGTTCTTGTCTTCTTCCTCGAGGGCATTGATCTCGTCAATTTCCATAAAGGTGAAGAACTTCAGGAAGCGATAGACGTCGGCATCCGCGGTGTTGATCCAGAACTGGTAGAATTTGTACGGACTGGTTTTCTTCGGATCCAGCCATACCGCGCCGCCTTCGGTCTTACCGAACTTGGTGCCGTCCGCTTTGGTGATCAGCGGAACGGTCAGACCAAATACCTGGTTCTGATGCAGGCGACGGGTCAGGTCGATACCGGAGGTAATGTTACCCCACTGATCCGAACCACCGATTTGCAGCGCAACCCCGTGCAGTTCGTTCAGGCACGCGAAGTCATAGCCCTGCAGCAGGTTGTAGGAGAACTCGGTAAAGGAGATGCCCTGATCGTCACGGTTCAGACGCTGCTTAACCGCTTCTTTATTGATCATCTGATTGACGGAGAAATGCTTGCCGATATCACGCAGGAAGGTCAGCACGTTCATGCCGCCAAACCAGTCGTAGTTATTCGCGGCAATAGCCGAGTTGTCACCGCAGTCAAAGTCGAGGAAAGGCGCGACCTGTTTGCGAATTTTATCAACCCACTCCTGCACCGTGTCTTCGGTGTTCAGTTTACGCTCGGCGGCTTTAAAGCTCGGGTCACCAATCAGACCGGTCGCACCACCCACCAGCGCCACAGGCTTATGGCCTGCCTGCTGGAAGCGTTTCAGGCATAACAATGGAACAAGATGCCCCAAATGCAAGCTGTCGGCGGTAGGATCGAAGCCGCAATAGAGCGCGATCGGGCCTTGCGCCAGTCGCTCTGCTAACGCTTCCTCGTCCGTCACCTGGGCTACCAGCCCCCGCTCTTGCAATTGTTTAATCAAGTTACTGCTTGCCATCAAATTCTCCATGTATAAACGACTGCACCTTTGCCGGTACACGACTTTTCGCCAGACGCGAAAAAATACTGCACAAAATGATTCAGGCTGCATCACAGCGGCACGCGTGGGGATCCACTGGCACTTACGCGAGTAAGCTACCGGAGCGAGCAGGCACGGATGGCTACGATGCAGCGTGAAAAATGAAGCCTATAGAATAAAGCGCCGGGGAACGTAGCACCAGCGCTTAAAGCAACATTTTGCGTCCTTTATGGCGCCAGACGGTCGATTTGCCAGCCTTCGTTTTGCCGCTGGTACAGAAAACGATCGTGCAGACGATGCTCGCCGCCCTGCCAGAACTCCATCTGTTCGATGTTGACGCGGAATCCGCCCCAGAAGCTCGGCAGCGGCACTTCGCCCTGCTGGAACTTTTGCTTCAGCTCAAGGAATTTGCTTTCAAGGATGCCGCGGGCAGAAATACGGCTCGACTGCTGGGAGACCCAGGCGCCGATCTGGCTATCGCGCGGGCGGCTGTGGAAGTACTTCACCACTTCCAGGGTCGACAGACGTTCAGCTTTGCCGGTCACCATCACCTGGCGCTCCAGCATATGCCACGGAAACAGCAGGCTGACGCGGGGATTTTTTTCGATCTGGTGCGCTTTACGGCTGCCGAGGTTGGTATAAAACACCAGCCCCTTTTCGTCATAGTGCTTTAGCAGCACGATGCGCTGATAGGGCTGGCCGCTTTCATCAACGGTGGCCACCACCATCGCCGTAGGGTCGGCCAGGCGGGCATCGCAGGCCTGTCGGAGCCAGCGCTCAAACAGCGTCAGCGGTTCGGCGGGAAGATCGTGGCGACGCAGGCCACCACGGGTATACTCTCGGCGCAGATGCGCGATTTGCTGCAATTCGTCGTTGTCTGACATGGCCATTGAGAAAAGAGTCTTCGGGTGGCGTTATTGTGCGCCCCCGGGACGGAAATCTCAACGTTTGGCGGTTTGCAGCTGGCAGTTTTCCAGCACCACGCGGTCGTGCTTGTAGACGGTAGCCCCGTCGCCTTTTGACCAGAAGACGTACACGCCGTCGGTGTAGCGAGCCCCCGACGCCGAGAGTCCCTGCTGCAGATTCAGCTGCTGGTTATCGTAAATGAAGCTCACCTGCTGGCGGACGTTATTGAGATGAACGGTCAGCGGTTTCTGATCGCACTGATACTCCAGCGTATCGGTCTGCATGCGCTCGGCAAACTGATTGTAATAGCTGCAGCCTGCGAGCATAAAAGGGATCACTGCGATAAGGATTTTTTTCATTTGGTTGCCTTCGACTTTCCCGGTCCAGGAGGGTGTTGACCCTCCACTCACTTCATCCAGTTTACCGGTTAATAAAATAGAGCGATTTCAGTTAACTCTGATTCTGCGGCGCATTTGCCGGGAAAATAGCGCCAAGAATGGAGGCTTCACTGGCGCCGGTCACCGACGGCAGGTTGCCGGGCAGCCCGGAGATAGTCCGCCACGCCAGCCACGCAAAAGCCAGCGCTTCCATATCGTCACCGCTGATCCCCGCCGCGTCGGTGGTAGAGACCTCCGTACCCGGCAGCAGCGCCGCCAGCCGCGCCATCAGCAGCGGATTACGGGCCCCGCCGCCGCACGCCAGCAGGCGTTCGCAGCCGCCGCTGAGCAGCACCTGCTCGGCGATCGTCACCGCGGTAAGCTCCGTCAGGGTGGTCTGAACGTCCTGCGCGCTAACGCCGGGATAGCGCGCCAGATGCCGCGCCAGCCAGCCGTAGTTGAAGTATTCGCGACCGGTACTCTTCGGCGCGGGCAGCGCGAACCACGGATCGCTGAGCATCTCCTGCAGCAGCGGCAGCAGCACCTTGCCTTCGCTGGCCCATTGCGCATCTTTATCGTACGGCTTGCCGCACTGGCGCCAGATCCACGCGTCCATCAGCATGTTGCCCGGACCGGTGTCGTAGCCGCGTACCGGCAGGCCGGGCGCCAGCAGCGAGAGATTAGCGATGCCGCCAATGTTTAGCACCATCCTGCGCTCGACCGGATGGGCCAGCAGCGCATGATGAAAGGCCGGAACCAGCGGCGCGCCCTGGCCCCCAAGCGCCATATCGCGACGGCGAAAATCCCCCACTACCGTGATGCCGGTATGGGCGGCAATCTGGTTGTTATCGCCGATCTGCAGGGTATTAGGCGCATCGCCCATCGGCTCGTGCCAGACCGTCTGGCCGTGGCAGCCAATCGCAACAATCTCCGAGGCCTGCAGATTTTCCTGGCGCATCAACGCCCGCACCGCATCGGAAAACAGCCGCCCGAGGCGCGTATCAAGCTGCCCGAGCTGCGATAAAGTGAGCGTCTGTCCCTGACAGATGGCCAGAATCTCTTCTTTTATAGCAACAGGGATGGGATAGGAGAGGCTGGCCTGCTGGGCCACAATACTTTCATTAATTACCGCCAGAACAACGTCGATGCCATCCAGGCTGGTGCCGGACATTACGCCAATAAAGCGACCTGATTTCATACGCCTTCCTTCATTCCATGACTCTGGTATAGCGACACTCCATCATAAAGACGGGGTCATTGCTATGGGACAATAATTTTTTTTAACACGAAAACGGATAAACCTTAAATCATTCCCGCTGTCAGATAATCAGGTTTTAGCCGCTTTCAAACGGCGCCAAAGCCTGAGCAGAGAAGCCCGAAGCCTCGCGCTTATCAACGCGGCGTTTCGCGTAAAGCGCGTACGTTTAGCTATGGTTAAGACGTCTGTGCTTATTATTTTTTGTATTGTCCACGCGGAAGCTATGCCAGCCGACGCTTAAATGCCATATAATTGACCACATGGAAGTTCAACAGAACACTATTTGGTGAAGGAGATTCATAAATGATTTTACGTGTTTTGGCTGTCTCGATGATTGGTTTTACTCTTGCGGGCTGCGTGAGCAGCAGCGGCCTTTCCGGTGATGTTTACTCCGCATCCGAAGCCAAACAGGTCCAGAGCGTGACTTACGGCACCATCGTGCATACCCGCGCGGTGCAGATCCAAAGCGGCGATGACAGCAATGCCATCGGTGCTATCGGCGGCGCAGTTCTGGGTGGATTCCTCGGTAATACCATCGGTGGCGGCACGGGCCGTTCGCTGGCAACGGCAGCAGGCGCGGTGGCGGGCGGCGTAGCCGGTCAGGGCGTCCAGGGCGCAATGAATAAAACGCAGGGCGTTGAGCTGGAAATCCGTAAGGACGACGGCAACACCATTCTGGTGGTCCAGAAACAGGGCAGCACCCCGTTCTCCATCGGTCAGCGCGTGGCGATTGCCGGCAGCGGCAGCCAGGTCACCGTTTCCCCGCGTTAATCTTTTTTCATGCGGCCTTGCGGGGCCGCATTATTCCCCAAATATCAATCTATTGACCCCACTCTTTCTCCTTTTGGATTCAGCTCGCCGCGGCGTTAACGAACGGAGATTTGCGCTGGCGCAATATTAAACGCACGCGCGGCCTTATTATAACCCCTGCCCCACATCATCATGCGCGACAATGACGTCGCTCCGTGCCGTATTATTTTCCAGGGATGAAGAAGATGCTAATTAACTCACGGCCTTTATTAAACAAGGTGTTACTCTATTTACTTATCTGTATTATTGCCACCGGTCTGATACATTTATTTGCCTCCTCATTAATTAGTCGTACATCTACGGCCAGCCCGGTGCTATTGCCGGTGCTAACAATATTTTTATTGATATTACATCTCACGATTTCCTGCTTCATGATAATGAAGTACTGGTGCGTTCGGGAGCGCCTGTACCTGACCGCCATTGCCTGCGCCTTCGCCGGGTCGGCGCTGCTGATGCTGGGAACGCTAAGCGGCCACTCGGGCTGGTTTCTCTGCAGCCAGGGCCCCATGCCTAACGCCAACGACGCGCTGATTTTCTTTACCTTCCGCAACGCGATGATGGTAATACTCTTCACTATCGCGATTGTTTTATATCGCTTTCGCCATAGCCCGCGTCTCACCAAAAGGGTACATGCGCTTATTCTGACGGGCTGCCTGAGCTTTACCATCCTGATAATTACTCTGTCGTGGCTTTATTCAAGCAATCATCCGCTATTGAATATCGCGCTGGTCGACAATTTAAGCCATCAGTTCTCCCCGCTCTGGCATAATTTTATCGGGCGAATTTTAGTCGCCAGCTGGCTAATAACGCTGACGCTGTTAATTTATATAAGCCGATTGAAAAATATATTCTGGTATAGCGGCGCATTCTTTTGTTCGGCTTATATATTCACGCTGCTGGTGCTCATGCCACAGAGCGACATGCTGTATTCGTGGTATCACGCGCGGACGTTCGAAGCCATCAGCACGTTATTTATGTTGTTTGTCCTGCTGTGTGATGTCTTTACGCTGTACCGTCACTCTAACAATAAATACCTGACGTCCTACCAAAACTCAATCCGCGATCCGCTGACCCGCCTGCATAACCGCAGCTATTTCTACGACGCCCTCAACGCGCAGCTGACGAAAGCCTCGGCATCCCAGCCGCTGTCGGTAATTGTCAGCGATCTCGATTACTTTAAGCGCATTAACGATAGCTACGGGCACGTGCAGGGGGACAAAGTCATTCAGTTTACCGCCGACGTGCTGCAAAAAAACGTTCGTCCGCAGGACGTGGCCGCCCGCATTGGCGGTGAAGAGTTCGCCCTGCTGCTGGTGAATACCGGTCCAGAGGACGCCAGCGCTATCGCCGAGCGCATCCGTCTCGCGGTCAACGAGCGACAGGACGCCCTGCCGGAAAGAATGACGATCAGCGCCGGGGTATTTACCGCCGTTGACGGCAGCCTGAGCGCCGAGGAGTGCGTGAAGCGGGCGGATACGGCAATGTATGAAGCGAAAAGCGGCGGACGCAACCGCGTCGTCGTGTGGAGTGAGGTGAAGTAAAAAAAGATGAAGGGCCTTGAGAGATCAAGGCCCTGGACAGGTTAATCTTTTGCCTGGAGGTCCAGAATATTGTGTTCCAGTTTGCGAATCAAACCGAGCAGCATTTCAACCTCTTGCGTCGAGACGCCGGCCAGAATTTCATCGCGCGTTTTGCTGATAACCTCTTCCATCTCATTGATCAACGGCTCCGCTTTTTCCGTCAACCGAATACGCTTCGCCCGCCGGTCGTTGGCGCAGGTCTGGCGAGAAATAAGACCTTTCTCCTCCAGCTGATCCAGCGTACGCACCAAAGAGGGCTGCTCAATTCCGATGGCTTTCGCCAGTTGAATCTGCGACTGCTCAGGCGGCAGCTGATGGATGTTATGCAGCGTGACCCAGTGCGTCTGCGTTAACTCCAGAGGTTTCAGGCGATGGTCGATCAGCGCGCGCCAGACGCGCACTAAACGTGCCAGATCAGAACCCAGTGGCGATTCCAATTTCATCTCCTTATAATTAGCTTGCTAAGTTATTATACTGATTTTAGAATAGTGTGCAGCATTTAAATAATCAAAACAAATGAATTACCTGATTCACTAATATGAAAACAATGATTTACAATGCAAATAATAGCATTACCTGACATTCTCCCTGCAACGGCAAAGGATTTTTGCTTGTGAAACTGAGTCTTAACGCTTGCGGATTGTCGCTCCAGGACCTGGTGTTTGGCGCTTCTATCTATTTCCCCCCCTTATTTAAAGCCGTCCTGCTGGGATTCTTCATCTGGCTGGTGCTGCATCGTCAGCTGCGCGACTGGATGTACGCCGGCGAGATCTGGCACCCGCTGCTGATGGATCTCTCCCTGTTTGCGCTTTCAGTGTGTCTTGCACTGGTTCTGTTGACCGTCTGGTAATGTTAACTCGATGAAAAAACTAAAATACTTCTCAACTTTACTGATTGTTGCGCTGGCGATTATTGCCGCCTGGCTGGTCTGGAACTACTACACCCAATCGCCGTGGACCCGCGACGGCAAGGTGCGCGCCGAGCAGGTCGGCATCACGCCTCAGGTCTCCGGCAGCATTCTGCAGCTCAACGTCCGCGATAACCAGCTGGTGAAGGCCGGAGATGTGCTGTTTACGATCGATGACACGCCCTATCGTATTGCCCTACTCAACGCCCAGGCTCAGTTGGCTAAAACCCGCGCCGAGCTGGCGAAAGCTAAGGTCGCGCAGTCGAAGGCCGCCAGCGACGCCGCCCGCCGCCGGGACCTGTCGCGCAACGTTATTTCCGCCGAAGATCTTGAAAGCGCCGGCACTGCGCTGAGTACCGCGAATGCGGTCCTCGAAGCGGCCAAAGCCGTAACCGGCGTCGCCCAGGCCAGCCTCGAACACGCCCAGTGGCAGCTCAGCCAGACCGTGATTAAGGCGCCGGTTGACGGCTGGGTCACCAATCTCTCCACCCGCGTGGGCGACTACGCCTCCGTTGGCCGCCCTCTGTTCGCGCTGGTAGACAGCCATTCGTTCTACGTTATTGGCTATTTTGAAGAAACCAAGCTGCGCCATATCCGCGCCGGCGATAGCGCCGAGGTTATTCTGTATAGCAGCAAGCAAAAGTTACAAGGTCACGTTTCCAGCATTGGCCGCGCCATTGTTGACCAAAGCGTTGAAAGCGGCGCCGGGCTGGTGGCGGATATTAAACCGAATATTCCCTGGGTTCGCCTGGCCCAGCGGGTGCCGGTACGCATCGAGTTGAGCGGCCTGCCGCCGGAGATAACGCTTATCTCCGGTACCACCTGCACCGTCTCCATTGGCCGGCCATAGTGAAGGTGCAGGCCCTGACGTGGCGGGCGCTTCCGTGGGTTAAGGCCAGCCGGGCGCAGTGGCGATACGCCCTGCGCAACGGCATTGCCATGTGCCTGGCGCTGAGCGTTGCCTACTGGCTGAACCTGGACGAACCCTACTGGGCAATGACCTCGGCGGCGGTGGTCAGCTTTCCTACCGTCGGCGGCGTTATCAGCAAAAGCTTTGGCCGCATCGCCGGCAGCCTGCTCGGCGCCTGCGCCGCCCTGCTGCTGGCCGGCCATACGCTGAACGATCCGTGGCTGTTCTTATTCAGCATCTCGGCGTGGATCGCGCTCTGCACCTGGGCCTGCGCGATGTACACCAACAACGTGGCCTACGCTTTCCAGCTTGCCGGCTATACCTGCGCCATTATTGCCTTTCCGGTCATCAACGTGACCGACGCCAACGAACTGTGGACCATTGCCCAGTCGCGCGTTTGCGAAGTCATCGTCGGGATCCTTTGCGGCGGGGTCATGATGATGATCCTGCCCAGCACCTCCGACGGCACCACGCTGCTGACGGCGCTAAAAAATATGCACGCTCGTCTGCTGGAGCACGCCAGCCTGCTGTGGGTGCCGGAAACCACCGATGCGATTCGCACCGCCCACGAAAGCGTTATTGGTCAGATCCTCACCATGAACCTGCTGCGCATTCAGGCCTTCTGGAGCCACTATCGCTTCCGCCGGCAGAACCCGCTGCTGAACTATTTGCTGCACCAGCAGCTGCGTATGACCAGCGTCATCTCCAGCCTGCGCCGGTTGCTGGTCAACTGGCCCGATGCGCCAAAAAATACTCGCGCAGTACTGGAGACCCTGCTGAGCGAGCTGGCCAGCCCGCGCGCCGATCTCTACTCCGTCGCCCGCATTATTGCCCCGCTGGCGCCCGGAGCCGCCGCCGACTATCGGCATCTGGCGTTCTGGATGCGTCTGCGCTACTTCTGCCGCCTCTATCTGCGGAGCAGCCGCTGGATAGCGCGGGTGGAAAACGCGACGGCGGTGACCGAATTCAACGTCCCTTCGGCGCCCGCGCTGGCCCGCCACACTGACCAGGCGGAAGCGCTGTGGAACGGCGTGCGGACCTTCTGCGCGCTGGTGATGGTCGGGGCCTGGGGCATCAGCACCCAGTGGCAGTCCAGCGCCGCCGCGCTCACCCTCGCCGCCATCTGCTGCGTGCTCTACTCCGTCTCGCCCTCGCCGTTTAAATCGCTGACGCTGCTGATGCGCACCCTGGTGCTGCTTTCGCTGTTCAGCTTCGTGGTGAAGTTCGGCCTGATGGTGCAGATAACCGATTTGTGGCAATTTTTGCTGTTTCTTTTTCCGCTGCTCACCACCATGCAGTTGCTCAAGCTGCAGATGCCGAAACTGGCGGGCCTGTGGGGGCAGCTGATCGTATTTATGGGCTCGTTTATTTCGGTGACCAACCCGCCGGTATACGACTTTGCCGCATTCCTTAACGATAACCTCGGAAAAATCATCGGCGTAGGCCTTGCCTGGCTTGCCTTCGCGGTGATAAGCCCGGGCTCGGATGCGCGCAAGAGCCGTCGCCACATCAAAGCGTTACGGCGTCACTTTGTCGACCAGCTTAGCCGCCATCCGCAGCATAGCGAGCACGAGTTTGAGTCTCTGGTTTATCACCATATCAGCCAGCTGAGCAACAGCCAGGATGCTCTGGCGCGCCGCTGGCTGCTGCGCTGGGGGGTTGTGCTGCTTAACTGTTCGCACGTGGTGTGGCAGCTTCGGGAGTGGGAGACCCGCTCCGACCCGCTCTCTCAGGTGCGCGACCTGTGCATCAGCCTGCTGCGGGACGTGATGAGCGAGCGCGGCGTTCAGCAGCGGCCGCTGGCGTCAACGCTGCTGGAGCTGCAGCGCATTTGCGACACGCTTAATCATCACCATCAGCCGGCGGCGAAGGAGCTGGCGGCGGTTATCTGGCGTCTTTACTGCGCGCTGTCGCAGCTGGAGCAGGCCCCGGTTGCCGGAACGATAGAAGAGAGAACCGCGTGAGGCGCTGGCGCTAAAAGAAAAAACCCGGATAGCGGCGCGGGCCGTATCCGGGATTATCGGGCATATCACCGGCGCCGCGAGCGCTCTGGCTGCGCTTACGGGACGTCGTATCCCAGCGCGGCTTTGCGGATGCGGAACCACTGCTGACGGGACATATTCAGCTTTTCCGCTACCAGCGCGGAGCGGACGCGCTCAATTTTGCCGGAGCCGATAATCGGCAGCGGCTGCGACGGCAGGCGCAGGATCCACGCGTAAACCACCTGCTCAATGCTTTCGGCATTCAGCTCCTGGGCCACCCGGGCCAGCTCATCGCGCAGCGGCTGGAAGCTTTCATCATTAAACAGACGACCGCCGCCCAGGCAGGACCACGCCATCGGCCTGATCCGCAGCTGCTGCAGCTGATCTAAGGTGCCGTCCAGCAGCAGCGGCTGATGCACCGGGGAGATTTCCAGCTGGTTAGTCGACAGCGTAAACGGCAGGCGCGATTGCAGCAGGGTAAACTGGGCCGGCGTGAAGTTAGAGACGCCGAAGTGGCGCACCTTGCCGCTGTGGTGCAGCGCAAGGAAGGCTTCGGCGACCTCATCGGCATCCATCAGCGGGTCCGGGCGATGAATCAGCAGCAGATCCAGGTGGTCGGTGGCCAGGTTGCGCAGCGACTGCTCGGCGCTGAGCACAATATGGTCGCGATCGGTAATGTAGTGACCAATGGTGTTTTCCGCCCGCGCCATCGTGGCGATGCCGCATTTGCTGACGATCTCCATCCGGCTACGCAGATGCGGAGCCAGCTTCAGCGCTTCACCAAACGCCGCTTCGCACTGATAGTCGCCGTAAATATCCGCATGATCGATGGTTGTGACGCCAAGATCCAGGTGCTGCTCAATAAAGCCGACCAGCTCTTTGGCGGACATTTTCCAGTCCATCAAACGCCAGTAGCCCATAACAAAACGCGAGAATTCCGGCCCCTGCGGGGCCATAGCAATACGCTGAACCATAACAACGTCCTCAACAAAAAAGTGCTTTGAGTATACTCATTTTTGCCATTAAAACAGTGAGGGTTGCTGCGGTTCTTCCGCTGTTTCCGCCTTAGCCGCGCGTAATTTGCGCAACAGGCGCTGACGACACAGCCGCAGAACGTCCTGCTTTTGTACGTCGCTCATCGTTTGCCAGCCGAAACGCTCCTCGCGGCTGCGTAAACAGCCGCGACAGTAGCCGCGTTCGTCCGACTGACAAATTCCCCGGCACGGACTCTGTACCGGGAAAAACTCCAGCTGCTCTGCCACCTCACGCCTCCGGTCACCTCGTTCTCTCTCTCATTGAAGACGTTTCATCCGCGGTTGGCAACTTTTGTTGCTCAGCCTCTGCGCCACACATCATTTAAAATTATCGCTTGCATTAGACCAATCGGTCTACTACAGTGAGCCGCATGAACAAACATAGCGAATGCGATACCCGCGAACATATCCTGGCCACCGGCGAACAGCTGTGCATGCACCGCGGCTTTACCGGGATGGGCCTGAGCGAACTGCTGAAAACGGCGGAAGTGCCGAAGGGCTCTTTCTACCACTATTTTCGCTCGAAGGAAGCTTACGGGGTTGCGCTGCTGGAACATCACTACGCTGGCTATCTGCAGCGGCTGGTGGAGCATTTCGCCCACGGCGAAGGCAACTATCGCGATCGTCTGCTGGCCTACTATCAGCATACGCTGACCCAGTTTTGCCAGCAGGGCATTATCAGCGGTTGCCTGACGGTGAAGCTATCGGCGGAAGTTTGCGATCTGTCGGAGTCGATGCGTACCGAGATGGATAAAGGCGCCAGCCAGATTATTACCCTGCTTGGCGAAGCGCTGGAAAAGGGCCGTCATGAAGGGAGCCTGGTCTTCAGCGGCGACGCGTTAACGCTGTCGCAGGTGCTCTACTCTTTATGGCTGGGCGCCAACCTGCAGGCCAAGATTACGCGCAGCGCAACGCCGCTTGAAAGCGCCCTTGCCCATGCCAAAAGTATTATTGCCGCGCCTGGCGTTTAACAGGCGTTTTTATTTAACTCATTTCAAGACGACCGGTCTACTCAGGAGTCATTATGTCCGAATCAAAATTGTTTACCCCGTTGAAAGTGGGTGCGGTCACCGTACCTAACCGTGTGTTTATGGCTCCGTTAACCCGCCTGCGCAGCATCGAGCCCGGCGATATCCCGACTCCGCTGATGGCCGAGTATTACCGCCAACGCGCCAGCTCCGGGCTGATTATCTCCGAAGCGACGCAGATTTCCGCCCAGGCTAAAGGCTATGCCGGCGCCCCGGGTCTGCACAGTCCGGAGCAAATCGCGGCCTGGCAGAAAATCACCGCCGGCGTTCACGCCGAAGCGGGACATATTGCCGTACAGCTGTGGCACACCGGTCGTATCTCGCATAACAGCCTGCAGCCAGGCGGCGCGGCGCCGGTTGCGCCTTCCGCAATCAGCGCCGGCACCCGTACGTCGCTGCGCGATGAGAACGGCCACGCCGTGCGCGCCGATACCTCGATGCCGCGTGCGCTGGAGCTCGATGAGATCCCGGGGATCGTCAACGACTTCCGCCAGGCGGTAGGCAACGCTCGCGACGCCGGCTTCGATCTCGTTGAGCTGCACTCGGCTCACGGCTACCTGCTGCACCAGTTCCTGTCGCCAACCTCTAACCAGCGTAGCGATCAATACGGCGGCAGCGTTGAAAACCGCGCTCGCCTGGTGCTGGAAGTGGTTGATGCGGTCAGTAAAGAGTGGAGCGCCGATCGCATCGGTATCCGCGTATCGCCAATCGGCAGCTTCCAGAACGTCGATAATGGCCCGAACGAAGAAGCCGACGCCCTGTATCTGATTGAAGAGCTGGCTAAACGCGGCATCGCCTACCTGCACATGTCCGAGCCGGACTGGGCCGGCGGCCAGCCGTACAGCGATGAGTTCCGTCAGAAGGTTCGCGACCGCTTCCCGGGCGCCATCATCGGCGCGGGTGCCTACACGGTTGAAAAGGCTAACGATCTGATTAGCAAAGGGCTGATTGACGCCGTGGCTTTCGGCCGCGACTTTATCGCCAACCCGGATCTGGTTGCCCGTCTGAAGCACAAGGCGGCGCTGAACCCGCAGCGTCCGGAGAGCTTCTATGGCGGCGGCGCAGAAGGCTATACCGACTACCCTACGCTGTAACACCCTCTTTTATAGCGACAAAACAATAGCGGCGGCCTGACGCCGCTATTTTTTCATCTGCCCGCCCGCAATCCGCTTAGCGACGCGTTCATCTATCCGCTCACGTATCCCCTCCGACCGCGTATCACGCTCGTCATACCTGAATTTTTTCGCTGCAGGGCTTGTGCTGTAAAATTTCACCGTGGGGAGAGCCGTTGATAAAGACCTGCGCCGCGGGACGAGATTTACCCGCCGTTCCCTTCTCTCCGGGCTCGCCTTTTATGCCGACGCCACCGACCGCGCCGGGCTGCTCATCGGCAAGACTGCCGCCCGCGCCTGCGGCCCCGCCGCTACCGCCCTCACCGCCCCGCCCCGGCGTTCCGGGCATGCTGGCAAGCGCGGTCAGCGAAACGGCGGGGATTAGCGCTTCCGGCACCTCAATATAGAGGCTGGACGAGATGCCGCCGTTACCGGCCTGACCGCCGTTGCCGCCCCGGCCTCCCGAACCGCCATCACCGCCCCGTCCCGGCGGCCGCCTGTCGCTACGGGTGAGTAATCCCTCGCCGCCATGGCCGCCGCTGCCACCGGCACCGCCGTCGCCACCGTTACCGCCATCGCCTCCCGGCCCGGCCTGGGTGAATATTCGCAGCGGCAGCCCGGCAAAGTTGATCAGCTCCTCAACGTAGATTTCGGCAAGCTTCACCATTCCGCCCTGGCGGCCAAATCCACCGTGCCCACCCGCAGCCCCGGCCTGACCCGCCGCGCCGTCACTCCTGCCGCTCGCGTCAGGATTACTCCAGTAAGGCCCCAGTAAACCACCGCCTGACTTCATGCCGATCCCATGCTCGCCGCCTTCACCGCTGCGGCCGATGCTGCCGTGTACCCCGTGATATTCTCCTCGCCGCCGGTCAACCGAGAAAGGCGTGGGCAAAATCCCGATGTCGTACCCGTCGCGCAGGAGATGATTGCCCCTGCGTTCTATCTTCTGGCAGTGCAGCGAAAAGACGTTCCCCTGGATAATCACCCGCGCGCCGGGCTCCAGAATCAGGCGTTCAATATTGACCGTCGTGTAGAGTTCCTCCATGTAGTCGAGCCCCCATTGGTCGTGGCGGACGCTCAGATCCCAGACTTCATTCGCTTTGACCACCTTTTCTTTTACCGAAACCAGCTTCACCGGCAGAGGTAAATGATGCGATAGCCCGACGGCATCGCGGGGATGAATCACGCCGTCGGCGTAGACAAACTCCTCGCCCCGGTCGTGCATCCCCTGCGCCAGCCGCTGTCTGGCCGCGATCCCCTGATAAAAGACGCGGCTGCGCCGTCGCCGGATTTCCGCAGATGCGCGGCACAGCACCTCCCGTGCGATTTCCAGGGTTGGGATCCGTTGATAGGTAATAATTTCGTGACCATCCATAAGCGCCTCAACATCATGACCCAGTCGGAGCGCAATGGACAAAAAATCAGTTTTTCGTGGCATCATCTTCGTCAGTCCGCCAGAGGGAAAATTGAACCGGCCCGGCGCAGGGCGCCAAACCGGCTTTACACCGCGCTAGCCTGCTACGACATAAATGCTTCCCGGGCTGCCGTTGATCGTCCCTCCTTTCCCCGGCGCGCCCGCGTTGCCTGGGGTGCCGTTGGCACCTTCGCGGCCGTTGCTGGAATGCTTGCCGCCCGAACCGGCGCCGCCTCTTTCTCCTCCGCTGCCGCCGGCACCGCCGCTGCCGCCAAATCCGGGCACCGAAGTCTGGCTAAAGTGGTAAACCTGCGACGTTTTGCCGATGGGAACGGTTACGTAGACATTGTTGCCGTTAACGCCATTCCCGCCGTCGCCGCCGGCACCACCGTGGCCGCCGTTGCCGCCGTTACCCCCGTTGCCGCCGTCGGTACCTTCGCAGCCTGAATCGCAGCCGTGCCCGCCATCACCCCCTTTCTGGCCCGTACCTCCCGAGCCGCCTTTGCCTCCCGTGCCGCCGCCGCCCGATTGGGTAAACACCACCAGGGTTCCGATGATGTCCTGGGAAATTGTAATATTGGCCTGCAAGTTGGGCTTACCGTCGAGGCCAAACTCCCCCGCGTTGGCGTCTCCTCCATTCGCTCCCTGTACCCCATCGCCGCCGGAGCCTACGCCGGTACACACGCCCGGCGACGCCGGCTGTTTATTGCTCCCGTTTGCCGCCTGGTTCGTCACGCTGCTGCCGTTGCTTCCGGCGGCACCGGAGTCCCCCTCCTTGCCGATGGAGGCTATATGATAGGGTTCGCTGCCGGAGCTGGCGCTGCTGCTGACGATCTCCACAATCTCCGCATTCAGGCTCAGCACCGTGTTTATGGCGGTAATGGAGCCGTTGCCGCTGAACGTCAGCTTGCGGTAGTTGAGTAGTACCGGTTTGCCGCTGGGGCCGTATTGCACCGCGCTGTCGATAGTCACATCCTCGGCGCTCTCAACATCCACCTCTAACGGGAAATAGGCCGCAGCGCGCTGTTGGTCCGCCGGGCTCAGCAGGTGATCGCCGTAGACGTACGACGTGAGACGATGGAGCAGGTGCGCGTGGCTGTCGTCCTGGAAAGCGGCGGCGTTCGCCTGCAGTTGACCGTGCGTTAACGTTCTGCTGTGTGCCGACAGATTACCGGCGAAAAGTGCTTTAAAATCCGCCAGGGATGAGACCATCACCGTGGTTTTCAGCGTCTGGCCCTGCTTTAAAGCATTTATGTCCAGGCCAAATTGGTTTACCAGAGCAAGATAGTTTTGATTTTGGGACATTGATTGATTCCTCATGCGTAAGGACTCTTTCCCCGATGGCAGCTCAATACCGGGGCCTCTTACTGCTCCTGCTTGTGGCGTGCACAAATCCGCGCCATAAAGGGATGCTTTGTGGCTCTTTTGTTATTGGGTTTACAGCATATCGTTGGTAATAAATCGATTGCCCATATCGCCGTCGTTAATCGCCGGGCGTTCGACGGTCGGCCCCGCATGGTCCGGCGCAAATCGGGCGTTCGGCCTGACGGAGACCAGCGCCCCGACCGCGCCGAGCGAGAAGGCAATTTCAAGGTTCACGCCATTCACTTTTTCATCATTCAGGCCGTTGGCTACCAGCGCACCGGTACCGCCGGCAGCAGCACCGGTTACCCCGGCCACGATCCACTTATCCCGCCAGGTGGGCTGAGCGCCCAGAAAGCCCTTACCCAGGTTGGTCATCAGGCTGCCGGTGACGCCGTTGACCAGGCCGATACCAAAGCTGCTGGTCAGCCCGAGGGTCACGTTATTGCCGTTGATGCCGTTTTCAACCATTTTCCCGGTCACCGCTCCCAGCGTAGAGCCTACCGCCTCGACGCCAACCCGGGTGACGAAGTTGGCGGCTTTCACCGCGTTGACGCCGCCTTTGAGAGAGCTCTGCACCACCGTTCCCACGGCATTGCCCGCGCCCTCGGCCAGAGAGCCGACGCCTGAGGTAAAGGCTCCCGACACCGCGCCTACGGCCTGGTTTTCGCCAAAGTCGGCCCAGCTCAGGGATTTATGCTGCGCAGCCGCCCCCACCTCCGCCGCCGCCGTGCTCAATCCCGCCCCGAGCAGCGCTCCAGAGAGTGGCGTGGCGATGGCGGCACCGTCGGTTACCACATCGAGCGCCACCGCCGCGACGATCTCCAGAGTCGAGATCAGCACCTGGCCAATCCAGCTGAAAATATCGCCCAGCAGAGACTCTCCCGTTGGGTCGGTGTAATCAAAGGGATCGTTGCTGGTATACAGATAAGGGCTGGCCGTTTCATTCTTCGGATCGACCGCGTAGAACGTGCCGGTCAGCGGGCTGTAGAAGCGCGCCCGATAGTTGTATAGCCCGGTCTCTTCGTCCCACTCCTGGCCGGTATAGCGGTAGCGCAGCAGGCCAGTGTTGCCGATGCTGCCGACCAGCCGCCCGAAGCTGTCGTAGGTAAACTGCGCCACGGCGAGGCCCTGGCTATCCTGCACCAGGCGCACCGATCCGAGGTGATCCTTGATGACCGCGTAGCGCTGCCCTTCACAGAAGAAGGCGACCAGGCCCTGCGGGCCGTAGACGTAATGCGTGACGTCATTTCCGACAACTTCTGACAGCGGCTGCGCGTCGAGACCGAAGAGGTAGATCCGCCGGGTTATTTGCCGATCGCCGGCGATAAGCTGCTTCATGACCCGCAGCCCTTTATTGCCGTAGGCGAACTGCAGCTGCTTGTCATCCGCGCTGAGGGATATAGACGCGACCTGGAGGCTGCCGGCAACGTAGTCGAACGTCAGGCTGCTGCGATCCGCCGTCTCTGAACGACTGACCGTTTTCACCGCGCCGCTTGCGGTATAGGTGAAATCCCAGTCGGCGCTCTCAGCACCGCTCAGGCTGGCGATTTTGTCGCTTCCCGGCACATAGCTGAGCTGCTGGGGCTGCCCGCCTGCGATGCGCGAGAGCGTATTGCCGTTGGGATCGTAGGTAACGTTGCGCAGATCCCACAGGTTCTGCTGCTGACAGAGGGCCTGAGTAACGCGGTTGAGCTCATCGTAGCTCACCGATACCGTCGTATTCAGCCCCTGAGCCGACTCGCCGCTGAAGCGGGATTCGACCTCCTGCACCTTGCCATCGTCATAGCGGCTGAGAATATTCTCTTCAAAGCCCTGATGCGCCTGGGGCTCGGTATTGGCCTGCAGCCATCCCGGCGAGTAGTAGGTAAAATCCTGCTCCTGCAGCCCGGCATTCAGGGTCCCCGAGAGCGGATTATCATCCGGCGCCCAGCGGAAAGATTGATACAGCTGCGGCGCCTGCGGCGATCCAATGGCGACCACCCGCTCCAGCTCATCATATTGATAACATACCGCAGGGAACCCGCTGCGGTCGCTTTTGGGGTAAATCACCTGCGACACCTTACCCCCGAAGGTGTAGCTGAATGAGGTTGTACTGTCATCGAGGAGCTGACCCTCCTGGGTCAGCTGCACCCGCTTGTGCTCCACCCGACCGCAGCTGTCGTAGCGCAGCGTCTCCTGGCTGACGGTGGTATTCAGCGCGTTAAAAACCCGCGTCTGTTCCACTTTACCCAGGCCGTTGATATCCCCGTTGTCGTAACCGACGTACTGAAGCGTCTTTTGGATCCGCTGCGCGGCGTCCGCCTGCGGCCACTGCGGCTGATTGGCCCTGCCCCGCAGAACGCTGGCCTGCCACGGGCCGGAATAGATCCCTTTTTCCACCAGCCGGTTCAAGCCATCGTATTTAAAGTAGACGTAATATCCCGCGCTGGCGCCTTGCGCATCCTGCATAAACCGGATGAGCCCGGCGGCGTTATAGACATAGTTCACCTCACCCATATCAGGGTGGGACAAGCGCACGCGCCGTTCGAGGCGATCGTACTGCTGCAGTTCAAAAAACGCCGCCTTCTGGCTAATGCTATCGGCAAACTGGTTGGGAAAAGCGTGTCGCGTCAGGCGGCCCTCGGCGTTGAGCGAGAGAAGATCCTTGCTGACGATCCCGCTACCGGTGCGAATAATTTCATTTTGGTTGCTATCGAGCAGCAGGCTGCTGCTGACGCCTAAGGGGCTGGTTTGTACCTGCACAAAATAGCGTTTATCCGGCAAGCCTTGCGCTGCCGCCAGGGGAATATTGCCGTTATTCCCGTAACGATACTTCAGCGTATGCCGCTGCTCCTCCGGCGTGGTTGCCATATCGGCGATCGCAAAACGCTTCCCGGGTTTCCCCACTTCCACGACCCGATCCAGCGGGGATGCCTCCAGCCGATTGCGCAAATAGGGGTACTGCAGGTCGTCTGAAACGCCGTTTTCCCCGTTGTAGTACTGGGATATCTCACCCTGCATGGCGCCGCTGCTATCCAGGTGGGTCAGGAAGTCATCAATCTGGACAAAATCCGGGTTATAGCGCATCAGAGGGCGCGACATCCCCACGGAACCAAAGCGAGCCAGGCCGTTTTTGGTGACCACAATCCGCTGGCCGCGCGCGCTGTAGATCGCCTGGCGGACAAGCGCGTTGGCCTCGAAAAGCGTTTGGTACTGGTGTGCATAGGCCGCCCCATCCTGAAACACCACGCTGAATTTAGGCTCCCGCACCAGGGCGAGGTTCTGGATCCCGAGCGCATTTTTGCCGGTGGAGATAGTCACCCTCTGGCCGACGGCCCCCCCCGGCGTGGCGCTGAATATCAGCTGGTTATTGGCATAAAACAGCAGCGCTGACGGGGAGCAAATCAGCAGACAGCTCTGCGGCACCAGGCTTTGCTCAACCACGGGCGTCAGCGGCTGGCCGGCCAGCGTCCCGCGCCAGGCCGCGGCGGTCGCTGACCACTTGAGTGACACCGCCTCCCCTACGGAAAGGGTGAAATCGTCCGCGGACTGCGGCGCGCCTCCCGCGACGCTGAACAGCTCGCAAGAAAGCGCGAACGGCTTATCCTGCTGCGGGCTGCTTAGCGAACCGCTCTGCGCCGGGTTGATATGCGATAGCTGCCCGCTGTCGACTCGCCACTCTTCGGGACTTCCCGAGAGCTGCCAGGTACGCCGCCACGTTTCCCCTTCGCTAAAGGTGGTCATCTCCCCCCCGCCCAGCGCGCTGATGGTTAGAGATTGATTCGGTTCACCCGGTGCAAACGCCGCGTGCGCCTGACGAGACAAGAAGGTGTAGGTCAGCGTGCTGACGGCGTTCAGATAGTCATCGCTGGTGCCCGCAGAGCGGTTATAGCGATCGTAATAGTAGCGCCGCATCATGGTGCCGGCCCCCAGCTGATTCGCACGCAGCCGGTACTTCACGCTATACGCCGTTGCCGCAAAGCGGCTTTGTGCAGGAACAAACCGCACGTTGTCGAGCAGCACGGCCTGCGCCGTCGCGTTTATGGCCTCCAGCACCACCTGCAGCACGCCCGACTGCGCGTACGCCGCGAGATCGAGCCGCAGATAGCCGTAGCGCCACTCCCCCTGCGTGGCGGCAAAATCGAAGGAGAAGCTGGCAACGGTTTCGCCGCCCGACGCCCGCAGTACCGCCTGCCACCCGGCCTGCGCCGCCGGGGAAAAACCGTCCGCCGTGCAGTACCAGAACCCCAGCACGTAGGTCCGGTCCTGACGCTGCGGGCAGAGCACGCCGCGCAGGCTGCCTCCGGAAATCAGTCGCAGGCTGGCATTGCCGGTGTAACAGTCGCCAGAGACTATCCCCGCGCCGCCGGCTGGCTGCCAGCACTGCGGATCCTCGTAGCGTTCAAATCCGTAGTAGCTGCACTCCTGCTGTGCGCTGCTCGCATTTTGTATCCTCGCGACCTGATACTGCTGTCGCGCGTCGTACAGCGCCGTCTCGGTATTTCCCGACACGTCCTCCGTTTCCAGCACCAGCCCGGCGGCGCTGCGCACCCCCACCCGGGATTGGCACAGCCAGCCGGTAAACTGCGAAAAATCGTAAGGCGGCGCCCGATCGCCGCGCCAGGCGCTAAAGTTAAAGTCGGGCGGTTCCTCGCCGCCAAGCCAGCGATAGTGCGCCGCAACGGCCATCACCGCGAGCCGCACTCCGTCCGCAATCTGCGGTCCGGCGGAGGGCTGCCAGGTGGTGGCCACCACCGATTCAATAATGGCCTCGGCGTCGCCGAGGCGGGTGCTCTTTTGCGTTTGAACGACGGCGGACAGCACGTTGGCATAGAACAGCTCGGGGTAAGCCTGACAGCCCAGCCGCATCGTCTGGATTCGGGTCTCTTTAACACCCTCGACGTTGTAGGACTCGGACTGCTGCTCAACGGCCTCTCCGGTAGCCATATCGTAGCGGCTCTCTTTGCGGGTGCTGACGCCATCCAGGGTCTGTTGCTTCGCTTTCGCCAGAACAAAGGCGCCGTTTATCGGGCTCTCCTGCGTCGATTGCGGCGTCAGTAAAATGGCATTTTGCGCCTGCCATTCCGTTTGCTCGCTGCTGACAACCTGCCCCCCGGCATCAATGCCGATTTTCTCAATCAGCAGTCCGTCGAGTACCGCCGGTGAGCGGGGATTCTCTCCCGGTAGATTCTGCGCAATCCCGTTAAAGTAGCGGTAGGTTTCATAGCCGCAGGTCTGTTTATCTTCAACCCACGAGCTGACCTGATAGAATTTTGCCACCGTGCCGGAGCTATCAACGCTGGCCGAGGCGGCGTCAAAATCATAGTACGTGGTGACGGTATCCATGCCGCGCTGGATCTCCACCTTATAAACCGCGCGGGCGCTAAGATTTTCCGACAGAGATTTGCGCAAATAGCGGTGCAGAAACAGGCTGCTTGCCTGGCTGAAGGCCGCGTTCATCGGCGAGTAGGTGACAAAGCTGTCCGGGCCAGAAGGGGCCTGTCCGTTCCTGTTCTGCATCTGCCCCTGGGCATCGATTAGCTGATAGAAATTGCTGTTGAGAATGCCCGCATTCTGCACCGTCCCGTTGCTTAGCTGGTAAACCTGGGTATTCTGCGCTACCTCTTCGTTTTGGCGCAGCCAGACCATAAAACCCGGGGCCTGATTGATAAGCGAGGTGATGCTGGCATTCGCCGGCAGCAGCGGCTGGAGCGGCATTTGCAGCGGCGCGACCCAGTCGGTGGAGGCGCCCCGATAGTACAGGCCGGTGTTAAACGACACGAAATCATTGCTCACCGTCGGGTAGTAGTGGCTCAGACGAGGCTGGGCGGGCTGGGCGTCATACAGTGAGATCGGCGCGGTGAGCCACTGCGAAGAGGTCGTATTGGGATCAAAAACCTGCGCCATGCCGACGATACGGTCAGGCGTATTCTCGCACTTGAGCACCAGGTCATTACCAATGGCAAACCAGTAGAGGCTCTGGTCATCCGGCACCGTACGTATTTGCAGCTCGCTATTTTCTAACCAGTCAACGCCGGTATAACGCAGTAAATTCGGGCCGCTGGCAATCAATCCGCTCGGGGTCACCTGGGCAACCCAGGCGACATTTTTCACCGCGGTACTGGCGCAAAGCTGGCGATACTGACGCGTGGTGACCGGATTAAAGCGCTCGTGCTCATCCCAGGTGAACAGGGAGAGAGCATAGTCGAAGGAGGTTTCCGCCTGATGGGTTACATAGCTTGCCGCACAGACCCACGGGGCGCAGGACAAGGCGAAATTGGCCGCCAAAAGCGTGCCGGCGATGCTGATCTGATGCTCGGGCTGGCTGTCCTGCAGCCGCCACTGGTTATCCTCAGACAGGCAATGCAGATCGATATGATTATTTTTACTGCCCGGCGCCCCCGTAATGTCGTATTTGAGGACAAACAGAATATTCCCGCTGGCCGCCAGCCAGTATCGGCCCTGCCCTGGGATAACCCCCTTGCCGTCGTAAATAACCGCGTTCTGCCAACGGCGCGCCAGATTGTCCCACGTAAAACGGGTAACGATATTGCTGTGATAGTCATTGAGCACAAAGAATCGGCTGCCCGCGGTGACCTCAAGGAACATCGTCGGCAGCACCACCGGGTTTGCGTCATACTCCAGCCAGTTGCCGAGGATCCGGTTGTCGCGATGGTAGGCGTAAACGGCCGATGAGAGGCCGTTACCGCGCGGCCATGAGAGGGTAAAAAAGTCGTTTTGGCTATGAACCTGCAGCTGTTCAAGATTCAGGGTATCGCCAAAGGCTGGAACCGCAGGCCGCCAGGCGATCCAGCGCCCGCACCAGGTGTATACCGTAACGGATATCTGGCCGCTCTGGTCATTGCCGTTATACCAGACCAGCACCGCGTAATCCTGGCCAAACCAGATGCGCGGTTCGCTGCCCGGCACCGGCGAGTCAACGCGCAAGGTCCTGGCATTCTCCGGAAAATCCTGTTTTTCATAGAAATAGCAGACCGTGGCACCTTCCGGATAAACGTGGGTCCTGAGCGCGCCCGGGTTCGGATCGCTGGCCGAACAGTAATCAAAGGTCTCTGCGGGTAATGCCGCGCCGTTGGCCTGTTCGACGACCACCGAGGTTAACAGCCGCTTGCAGGCATTACCTCGCAGCAGCGGAGAGGCGTTCTCAGGCAGCGTCAGAAAGGTATCAAGCCGGTAGCCGAGGCGCACGGTATATAATAAATCCGCATCCTCATTAACAACCTCAATATAATTCAGATATTTGCTTTCATATTTCGACTGAAAGGCATCAGGAACATTATTCGGAATGGATTTATTAGCATCCATATATTCACGACGACCGTTGGCGCTTTCCGGTTCGAATATTTTATCGGCATAGCTCAGTCGCACTTCCCTTGAAAAACAATCGACAATTCGACTTAAATAAATGGCTTTGGTATAGCTCAGGCCATCGGCACCCACCGACTGGCGAGTTTGCTGGTAGTAGTAATTATTTTTTTGCCCCCAGCTATTGCTTGAGCTGGTCAAATACCAGGATATCGGATATTGCTGCTGCGTGCGTCGTTGGTTGTGATGGGTAACAATACTCGAGCCGTGCCAGTTCCCCCACTTAACCGCCCACTCAATGCTTTGCGCCATATTATTTTTTTCATCGTTTTGCTGGCTCACTCCGCCGCCAAAGCTACTGGTTATTCCCTGTTTATCAACAATACTCCAGCGTTCATAGCGCGGGTAGTAACTAATACGGCTATAGGTAAAGCTTTGTAATTCGTAATGATAACCCCCGTCATAAATAATCAACCTGCTTTGTGTGGCGCTAATATTTAGTTCCAGTTCGTTAAGCGGGTCGCTGATTGTCCACTGTTCCGCCCCCTCGACCGCTACGATAAGCGCCTCAGCCGAAACCGCGAGCCCCTGCTGCGCCAGCGCGGAAATCAGCTGCGGCGACGGGGCGCGCTCGTCCATCTCGGCGCGATAGCTGATGGGAAGCTCCCCGCGCTGCCAGGGGTTGAGGCTGCGATATAGCCGATTGCTGACGCCATCGCGAACGTAATACAGAATCACATCGCTCCAGCTAGCTGAGCCGGAGTATTCGGCGTGAATACGTTCCAGAGGAAGCGTCCAGCCCATGCCTAATATTCCCGTCGGCGCATCGAGATTCCAGTTGCTGGCAATCATCCCAACGTTGCTGCCGTACTGCGCCGCAATTTTAACAGACAGCCCGTTATTCATGTCTAAATTAACCAAAGGAACAAACAGCTCCACCTCTCCGCGAAATAAATTAACATTGGGTTGAACTTTATCTGATTGCGACGCCGTTAATTGCTGAGATTGTATTTCAGGCACTTCAAAAATATCAGGATCCTTTGGAGAAGGCATATAACCCTCCAGCTCATCAGGTAATGGAAATACAAAGATAGCGTTGATTAAAACAAAATCAAGACGGGTTCCAGAAACGTCTTTTCTGCGGCAGGCCGCAGAATCAACATCAGCGGAAGGCAGGCGCGGAGGTGTTTTGCAGCACAGCTACTCTGCGATAAATTCGTTTCCCAGGATTTTATCGCAAAATTCTCTACAAATGAATTAAATTGTATCTTAGAAGATCTTTAATTTAATATGAAAAATAATTCAGAACGGGAGAATTAGTTTCTTTGGAACGTAATTAATAATGCATCGTACATACATATTTAATAAAGCGTGATGGGCAAAGAGTTGTAATATAATCAAGCGCTAATTTGTTTATTATCCGCCGCGCCCGGCGGAGATTAAAAACGAATAGTGCGGGCCGATGATAAAGCGTATGCGGGGCGTTGGGCCGCTGAATGTTCCCCAGCGGCCGGCTCAATGCGATGAGACAAACGCGGAGGGTGTAACCGGGGCGGGCAGGGAAAAATTGCGCTTCATGCGCTCAACTTCACGCACCGGCGTCAGGCCAAAAAGCCGCTTAAACTCGCGGCTGAACTGAGAAATGCTCTCATAGCCGACCCGCACGCCGGCGGCGGAGGCGGTAAGGTTGCCGCGCAGCATCAGCAGCCGGGCCTGATGCAGGCGCGTTGATTTGAGGTACTGCATCGGCGAGGTGTTGGTTACCGCCTTGAAGTGGCTGTGAAAGGTCGGAACGCTCATCCCGACCTCTTTTGCCAGGGCGCTAACGTCAAGGCTCTCAGCGTATTGCGCATGGATTTTTCGGATCGCTTTCGCCACCTTGCCAAACTGGCCCTGCATCCCCAGGGCGCTGCGCAGCGCCGGTCCCTGCTCGCCGGTAAGTACCCGGTAATAGATCTCCCGCAGCATCGACGGTCCGAGCATTTCCGCATCCAGCGGCGAAGACATAATCTGCAGAAAGCGTAACACCGAGCCGCCGACCTGCTCATCCATCAGGCTCGACATCATGCTTCGCGGCGCGCCGACGACGGGGGCGCCGCGACCGTCAAGCGCCAGCAGCAGATCTGCCGCTAAGGTGAAGTCCAGGCGAATGTAAATGGCCAGCATCGGTTCGGCTGCGCTGGCATCGGTCTCCATGGTAAATGGCACCGGTACGGAGACCATCAGATAATGCCGGGCATCATACAAATAGACATCATTGCCAAGAAACCCCTGCTTTCTCCCCTGCACCACAATAACGATCCCCGGTTCGTATAAAACCGGCGTGCGCTGCAGCGGTCGGTTCGATCGCAAAAAGCGGACGTCGGGCAGCGCGGTAAGGTTGTAGCCCTCCTGCGGGGTCAGGCGGTCCAGCAGCATCACCATTTGCCGGTCATCGGTCGTTGTCATAAAGCCTGCGTTAAAGAAGCGGGAACCTGCGCGAAGTGTGCCACCCCCAGCCCGTCGCGTCCAGACGGCTCATAGGAACAGGCAAAGACCAAAGAGGATCGGGGCTACGCCATACCGCCGTTCGGCCCTATTCTGCCTGCTCAACTTAACGAAGGAGAGTGGATATGCAATCAGCAAAACTATTTTTCATCACCGGCGTCAGCAGCGGATTTGGCCGGGCGCTGGCCGAAGAGGCGCTCAGCGCCGGACATCGGGTGGTCGGAACGCTACGAAACGAGAGCGACCGGGCGCAGTTTGAGGCCCTGTCGCCGGGTCAGTGCTTTGGCAGAGTGCTGGATGTCACCGATTTTGCCGCCATCCCGCCGCTTGTTGATGCCGTAGAGCGGGAAATAGGCGCGGTTGACGTGCTGGTCAATAACGCCGGCTACGGTCATGAGGGGATCATGGAAGAGTCGCCGCTCCAGGAGCTTGTGGCGCAATTCAACGTCAACGTATTTGGCGCGGTGGCGATGATTAAAGCTTTTGTACCCTGGTTCCGCGCGCGCCGCGCCGGTCACATTCTGAATATCACCTCAATGGGCGGATTCATCACCCTGCCCGGCATCAGCTACTACTGCGGGAGTAAGTTCGCCCTGCAGGGTATTTCCGAAACCTTAACCAAAGAGCTTAAGCCCTTTAATATCGCGGTGACGGCGGTTCAGCCGGGATCGTTTCGCACCGACTGGGCCGGACGCTCAATGGTGCGCTCAGCCCGTAGCATAGACGATTACGACCTCAGCTTCGGCCCCATTCGCGAAACGCGGATGCAGCGCAGCGGCCACCAGCCGGGCGATCCGCACAGAGCGGCGCGGGCGATGCTGGCGCTGATTCACCATCCGGCCCCTCCTGCGTCGCTGCTGTTGGGGAGTGACGCGGTGACCCTGGTGAAAGAGAAGCTTCAGCAGATGAGTGCCGGGATCGATGCCTGGGAGGAGATCAGCCGCTCCACGGATGGCTAAAATACGCCGGGGTTCCGTCCAGGGAAGGACGCAAACCCGACCGCCGTTGGACGCTCCCCGCCTCCAGCCCCTCCGTGCAACACCCCTGCCGCGTGGCCCGACGTTTCGGTTAAACCCACACTACAAGTGATAATGCGAATGATCTTGATAATCATTATCATTGTTATATATAATTCTGCAAAAATACTCAACATAGAAATAAACGCCACCAATAAAACAGAAAACGGATATTTATGTTTAATATGGAATGCTTGTTAAAATCTCTGGTTGTTAGCGGCACGCTGGCCCTGACGGCATGCCACGGGGCATCCTCGACGACGCCAGCCCCGGCTACCGCCCCGGTTCAGGCCTGCGCCTGTATTGTGGATACAGCCTCCGGCAGCACCCTGACGCCGGCACAGCTTATCGCCAGGATACGCAGCGCCCCGATAGTCATCGTCGGCGAAGAGCACACCAACGTTCGCCATCATCAGATTGAGCAGTGGCTGCTAAAAAATCTGGCGCAATCCCGCCCTCAGGGCAGCGTACTGCTGGAGATGATCGATATCAGCCAGCAGGAGGCGGTCAACAGGGTCAAGCAGGCCAGCGCGGCCGGAGCGCCGGTCAGCGCCACCCGCGCGGCGGAAACGATGCGCTGGAACAGCGGCTGGCCGTGGGATCTCTATCGTGACCTGGTGATGACGGCCCTCGAGGGCCCCTGGCCGCTGATGGCCGCCAACATTAGCCGCCAGCAGGTCAACGAGCTCTATCAGCGCCCCGCATTCCCGAGCGGAGAGCGCTCTTCTCGCCCGCAGGTGCATGAAGCCCTGTCGGCTATCATCTTCCTGATGCACGACGGTCAAATCAGCGGCGAGCAGGTCATCGCGATGATGGCCATTCAGCAGAATCGCGATCGCTTTATGGCCAAACAGCTCATCCAGGCGCCGCGCCCGGCGCTGCTGATTGCCGGCGGCTACCATGCCGCCAAAGATGTCGGCGTGCCCCTGCATCTCGCCGATTTAGGCGCGGAGAAGCCGCTGGTGGTGATGCTCACCACCGACGGCACCAGCCTGACGGCCAAACAGGCTGACTATATCTGGCCCGTGCCGGCGGCAAAATGAAGAGCGCGATGAATACGCCCCCGATCTTCACGCGCGCGCCGTGGCTCAAGGGCGCCGCAGGCAGCGTGCTGCTCCACGCGGCGCTGGTGCTGCCGTTTATTCTCCATTTTTCCCTCAGGCAGCCCGAGTCGACGCCCGCCGCGGTGATGATTGAATACGCGCCCGAGATGGAGGTCTCCTTCATTCGCCCCGAGCTGCCGCCGGGCGTCAGCCAGCAGCGCAGGGTAGACGCCATGACCGAACGCGAGGTACTGCGTAACAAATCGCTGCCGAAGCTTCGCGTGCAGGATGACGCAGAGCTTAAGCTGGCGGCGGCAGCCCCGGAAAAAGAGCGCAAAAAGAGAACCGAAACGAAGAAGAAATCGGCCCAGGAGCGTAAAGAAGAGAAGGGAAACTCGACCACCACCAGCCTGGCCGCCCCGCCGGTACAATCCGCGCGGACGCAGCGCAGTGCGGCGCCGCTGGACACCGACGCCGCCAGCGTCAGCCAGAGTAAAATCAGCTGGGAATCGCTGGTGAAGGGCAAAATCAACAAAATGCGCAACTACCCCGACGACGCCAGGCGGCGCAAACGCACCGGGACGGCCGTTATCGCCTTCAGCGTCGATGAGCGCGGTGAAATACTCAGCACCCGGCTGGTCACCTCATCCGGCACGTTGTCGCTGGATCGGGCGGCGCTTATTGCGCTTGAAAGCGCCCGACCGCTGCCGCCGCCGCCAAAAGAGATGCTCAGAAACGGCGTCCAGAAGGTCACCCTGCCGGTGGAGTTTGGGCTATTAAAAATATAACCCTGGGCATTACCGGTATTAACCGCCGGCCGATTAATAAATTTAAATAGCGTCATTTAACTGATTCATTTCTGCATCACCGACCGCGGCAGGGAAATTAACCCTGCCGGTGGCGGAGCTTTTATTTTTTATGCGCAATTTATCGCGGCGCGGTCGTTTGGCTGCGGCGGGTAATGTTGCTCATTTGCTGCGTTGATAAAATACAAAAACAGGATTTGATTATGGAAAAATCGCAAATCGCCAAAGGGATTATGGCCGGGCTTATTATTGTCCACGGCCATAGCTTTGCGGCAGAAACCGAGGGAGAGTCGGTCTTCTCTCCCCTCACGATTACCGATAACCCGCTGGCCGAGAAAAATCAGGTCGGCTCCTCTGAGGAGAGCTACGCCCGCCCCGGGGCCTACAGTTCGCGTACGCTAAATAAGAACTTGCAGGGCCTGGATGCCTCACTGCGCAGTATGGCGGGGACCTATACGCAAATCGATCCGCTGCAGGGTTCGATCAGCGTCAATATTCGCGGCATGAACGGGCTGGGCCGGGTGAATACGATGGTCGATGGCGTGACCCAGACCTACTTTGGCATGGCGCCCGCCAACTATCACGGCGGCGCCAACACCGCCGCCGGCGTTCCGCTCGACCCGAACTTTCTTGCCGAAGTCGACGTGACGCGCGGCAGCAGCGCCGGTTCTCAGGGCGTTAACGCCCTCGCAGGCAGCGCCAATATGCGCACCATCGGCATCGATGACGTGCTGCGCGAGGGGCGCCAGACGGGGGTTCTTTCCCGTTTCTCGGTGGGCGATAACGGCCTTGGCCGCACCGGCATGGTGGCGGTTGCCGGCAAGACCGATATCTTCGAAAACGGCGGCGCCCTCGGCGCGCTGGTCGGCATCAGCGGAAGCCGAACCTATGCGACCTATAAAAACGGCGGCGGGCGCAGCAGCGAAGATTTCATCGGCGAAGATAATAAATATTTGCGCCAGGAACCACGCTCCCAGCTTTATAAGCTGAACTTTAACCCGGACCAGTTCAATAAAATTGAGTTTTCCGGCCGTAATTACAGCAACAGTTTTACCCGTCGCGACATCACCAGCGACGATTACGCCCTGCGCTATAATTACGCCCCGCTGAACGAGCTGGTGGAATTAAACCTGCTGGCCAGCACCAGCCGTGGAAATCAGGCGTACAAACCGGAATCGCTGTATAACTTCAACAGTTCGTCCACCACCAATAAATCCAACGCTATCGATATTAGCAACATCAGTCGATTTAAAATAAGTGAGGATCTGTTTACCGTATTCCAGGTTGGCGGGAAATTAATGGATACCCGCTATACCCGGCGCTTTGTGCAGAATACTGAGACCGATCACAACGCCTTTGCTCCCGCCGGCAAGCAAAAGATCTCGGCCCTGTACAGCAGCCTGACGCTGAACAAGGATATTTATCAGCTGGATCTCAATCTTAACTATACCCGCAGCCAGGTGACAGGCTTCAAGCCCGCCTGCGCGGACAATGAAAAGTGTTTCCCGCAGGGCGAGAGCCATCTCAATCTTGATGATAACAGCCTCAATCCTTCGGCGACGTTTTCGGCCCAGGTCACCCCGTGGCTGCAGCCCTTCGTCAGCTGGAGCCGCTCCTCCCGCGCGCCAAACGTCCAGGAGGTCTTCTTCGCTAACGAGGGCGGCGCATCGATGAACCCGTTCCTCAAGCCGGAAAAAGCCCAGACCTGGGAGGCCGGCTTTAATATCAATAAGCAGGGCCTGCTGTACGAGCAGGACAGCTTTCATCTAAAGGCGCTGGCCTACCGCACGCGGATTAAGGATTACATTACCAGCGAATCCTTCCTGCTGTGCAACAACGGTCAGCTCTGCAAGGATTTCGACAACTCTTTGGGCGACTTTAACGCCAACGTCTATGTCAACAGCACCTCAGAGGTCACCAGCAAAGGTTACGAAATTGAGGCCGGATATGATATCGGCTTCGCCTACGCGAACCTCTCCTGGAGCAAGCAGCACACCGATCAGCCCACCTCGATCGCCAGCACGGTTTATAGCTTTGCCTACAGCGACCTCAGCGACCTGCCCGAAAGCTACGCCACGCTCGACGTCGGCGGCCGCCTCTTCGATCGCCGGTTAACCGTCGGCAGCCTGGTCAAATTTACCGGTAAAACCAAACGCCTGAGTACCGAGGGCATCAGCGACAGCAATACCGTACCGAAAGAGGACATGCCGAATATCCCAACCGTTATCGACCTCTACAGCAGCTGGCAGGCGACCGACAACGTCCAGCTGCGCCTCAGCGTGCAGAACGTCACCAACCGCGATTACGCCGAAGCGCTGAACCGCATGAACCAGAGCCTCGATAACGCCCGGGAGGGAGCGTCGGTGAATACCACCGCCCGCGGGCGAACCTGGATCTTCGGCGGGGAGATCCAGTTCTGAGTTAAAACCCGGTGCCGGATAAAGCCCTGGTTTTGTCCCGCGCCCCCACTGTTCATATCAGGAATAAAAAATGAATCGCTCCAACTTAAGCACACGACTGGGATGCCTGCTTATTGCGGCCCTCCTGCCCGCCTCGGCGTTAGCCATCGATCCGCCGGCGCGCGAGACTTCACGCTTCGCCCAGAAAACCAATTATCTCGAGCAGGCGGATGAAGGGATTTACGAACTGGCTTTCGATAACGCCCATCAGTACGTCTTTGCGGCGGTGACCGATCGCGTGAACCGCGAGGCGAACAGAGGCTATCTATACGCCTTTAACCCGACGTCATTGAAAATTGAACATCGCTACGAGATGCCGTACCGGGCGTTTTCTCTGGCGATGAATCAGCCGCAGCATCGGCTCTATATCGGCCACACCCAGTCGGCCTCGCTGCGGATAAGCCTGCTGGATACCGCCACCGGGAAGCTGACAAAAACCAGCGACAGGCTCAGCTTTAAAACGCCTAACGCCGCCGATTCTCGCTTCGAGCATCTGCGCCATATGGTCTACAGCCAGGATGCCGATACCCTGTTCGTCAGCTACAGCAATATGCTGAAAACGGCGCAGGGTACGCAGCCGCTGCACAGGCTGCTGATGCTCGACGGCACCACGCTGGCGCTCAAAGGCGAGATCAAAGAGGCTTATAAAGGCACGGCCTATGGGCTGACGCTCGATGAAAAAACGCAGAAGATCTACGTTGGCGGCCGGGATTACATCAACGAGATCGACGCGAAAAAGCAGCAGGTGCTGCGCACCATTGCCCTCAAGAACACGCAGCCGCGGCTTCCCAGCGCGCAGAATCTGGCGGTACACGCCGACTCCGCCAGGGTCTTTGTCGTCGCCTTCGACCATGACGACCGCAGCGGCCCCCGTGACGGGCTCTATATTTTCGACCTGCGCGACGGCAGGCAGCTGGGCTACGTGCGTACCGGCGCCGGGGCCAACGCGGTAAGGTACAACCCGAAATATAACGAGCTCTACGTCACCAATTTCACCAGCGGCACCCTCAGCGTTGTCGATGCCACAACCTATGCCGTAACCCGTGAATTCCGCACGCCGGTCTATCCAAACCAGATGGTGCTATCGGCAGACGGGGATACTCTGTTCGTCGGTATAAAGGAAGGATTCAACCGCGACTGGGATCCTGACGTATTTGTCGAAGGGGCGAAGGAACGCATCCTGCGCATCGATTTGCGCAAATCGTAGCCGACCGGCGCGCGCTCAGGGCCCGGCGGCCATTCGTTTTTAGCGCATGATGCCTCTTATCGGACGGGCGGCCTGAAAAGGCCGCCTTTTTACGTTATAGTGCTCCGGTGCCGGAAACGCCTTGTCCGTTTCTGATGCCATTCTGGCCATTTTCAAATACGACGGCCAACAGGCTGTTGTAAAACAGGAGTATACAAACATGCGCTTACTTCACACCATGCTGCGCGTTGGCGATCTGCAGCGTTCTATCGAGTTTTATACCAACGTGCTCGGCATGAAGCTGCTGCGTACCAGCGAAAACACCGAATATAAATATTCGCTGGCCTTCGTTGGCTACGGCGAGGAGAGCGATACGGCGGTTATCGAGCTGACCTACAACTGGGGCGTGGACAAATACGATCTCGGCAGCGCCTACGGCCATATCGCCCTGAGCGTGGATAATGCGGCAGAAGCCTGCGAACGTATTCGCCAGAACGGCGGCAACGTCACCCGCGAAGCCGGCCCGGTTAAAGGCGGCACCACGGTTATCGCCTTCGTTGAAGATCCGGACGGTTACAAAATCGAGCTGATCGAAGAGAAAGACGCCGGAAAAGGCCTCGGCCACTAACGGTTTCGGGCGCCGATCGGCGCCCGCTGTTTTATCCCCTGACTGCTGCAAGGCACGGCAAAATTTGCCATAATGCGCGCTACTTTTTTCCAGTAAAGAGAATCTGATGTCCGAGAACGTTCAACTTAATGGTCTGTGCGACCGTTTTCGCGGTTTTTATCCTGTGGTTATCGATGTCGAAACCGCCGGGTTCAATGCCAAAACCGACGCCCTGCTTGAGATCGCTGCCATTACCTTGAAAATGGATGAGCAAGGTTGGTTGATGCCGGACGAAACGCTGCATTTTCATGTTGAACCTTTCGAGGGTGCAAACCTGCAGCCCGAAGCGCTGGCATTTAACGGCATCAACCCTAACGACCCTGAACGCGGCGCGGTGAGCGAGTACGACGCGCTGCACGCTATTTTCAAAATGGTCCGCAAAGGGATGAAGGACAGCGATTGTAATCGCGCCATCATGGTGGCGCACAACGCCACGTTCGATCTCAGCTTTACCATGGCTGCCGCCGAGCGCGCCGGGCTAAAACGCAATCCGTTCCACCCTTTCGTCACCTTTGATACCGCCGCACTGAGCGGACTGGCGCTCGGTCAAACCGTGCTGTCCAAAGCCTGCCTCGCCGCCGGTATGGAGTTTGATGGTACCAAGGCGCACTCTGCGCTGTACGATACCGACCAGACTGCCCAGCTGTTCTGCGAGATAGTTAACCGCTGGAAGCGCCTTGGCGGATGGCCGCTGCCGCTGCCTGAAGCGGAATAAGAGACAAAAAAAAGCGACTTCATCGGAAGTCGCTTTTTTACGGGTAGCAAAATTATTCTGCTTTCGGCTCGTCAGTTTTATACTTCGCCGCCGTTTCTTTGATCAGCTGCTGTAGTTCACCGCGCTGATACATTTCAATCACGATGTCGCAACCGCCAACCAGCTCGCCATCAACCCACAGCTGCGGGAAGGTCGGCCAGTTTGCATACTTCGGCAGCTCCGCGCGGATGTCCGGGTTCTGCAGGATATCTACGTAGGCAAAGCGTTCGCCGCACGCGGAGAGCGCCTGCACGGTCTGAGCGGAAAAGCCGCAGCTTGGCAGTTTTGGCGATCCTTTCATGTACAGCAGGATCGGGTTTTCAGCGATTTGACGTTCGATTTTTTCTACGGTAGTGCTCATTGTCATGCTTCCTTAACTTCTATACGGCAGTAATTTGTCATTGTAGCGTCCTGAACGCAGGACAGATAATAACATTTTTTTCACTCTCTATATTTTATCTTCTGTGCCCAGAAGTTGCCTTATAAATGTGACTTTATCAGCTGGCGCGCCGCCGTGCTGCGCACTTTCTGTACAAGTCGGTCAATGTCTGCCATATTTTTTTGCAATTGTTAATCAAACGACACTTTAGATACAAAAGTGAAAACAAAACACATAATACGCATATAAATCATAATGTTATAATAATAATAGATTAAAAAATACACTGCAGTTCACCACATTGCACCACAAATCCAGTCACTATTTATCAATAACTTAAGACCCTTTTGTGACCTGCCTACAGCAGCATTTTCCCTGCCGTGCCTCTTAGTTACGCCACAAAGCCATCAGTATCAAATCGGATAGTGACTACAACCGCCGACCAAGAGCTGATCGATATTCACGACCGCGGGCCGCTCGTACTGGTTCCAGAAGCCGCTCGTGAATGGATGAGACAGGATATTGGAGGTAAGGAAGCCGGGGAGATTGCCGCCGATGGAATTGTGTCTGCAAAACATTTCATCTGGCATACGGTATCGCGCACAGTTAGTAATATGAAAGACCAAAGCTGATTACCTAGCCTTAGATAAGAACCATAAAAAAAAACTTAAAAACAATGTGTTAAACAATCATTCATGACATAACAAATATAAATAGCAAGCGCCAACATTAAAAAGATTAAATTTTAGCCAGACATGGTAGACTAAAAAACATTCATTGAAAGGTTAATCATCATGTCATTTCTCGATTACGCAATGAAGCTCATCGGTGGAACGTCCACCGCCACCTGCCCCATCTGCGGCTTAAAATCCCCCCAGCCTGCATCAAAGATTCGGTTAAAGCAGGCAATGCTATGCCCGGGATGTAAGGCCCTTTTTGTCTCGCCACGCTAACCCCTTACGCCGGCTCACGTACAAATCGGTGTTCTATACTGAAATAAAGACCGGCAGCTGTTAAATCCCTGATGCCTTACGCCCATCCTGAGAGAACGTTTCTGAACTGATTTCGCAACTGCTCCTGCGCGTTAATGTCGCATCAGAGCAACGCTATGAAAATGAATCCCCGGGCATGGTTTAGCCGCTCCCGTATGTCTACGAAAGCCCCTGAACTGGTGCCGTCTCCTGCCAACGACTCAACAAGCGAAAATAGCTTGCGCTCTGAGCTGTTTTCGACGCCTCAGATGGAACGTTACGGCCAGAAACTGGCGCATACTCATAAGTTGTCGCCGGACAAGCTGCCTTACTATCTTCTTAAACGGCTGGGGGATAATGAGGCTGCGATCACGCAAAACTGTTATGCGCTCAATGCCGGGAAAAAATCGAGCATCATGCCCGCGGGTGAGTGGCTGCTTGATAATTACTACCTGATTGAGGAACAAATCCGCATTGTCCGCCAGCACCTGCCAAAAAGCTTTGGCAAAGGCCTCCCGTCCCTGGCATCGCCTCACCACTGCCCGCGCATTTACGATATTGCATCTGAAGCTATTGCCCACGGAGACGGGCGCTGGGATGTGGCCAGCCTGACCAGCTATATTGCGGCCTATCAACAGGTGACGCCGCTGACGTTAGGCGAGGTCTGGGCGCTACCGGGCATGCTGCGTCTGTCTCTAATCGAAAATCTGCGTCGCGTCAGTATGGAAGTAGTAAAAGCCCAGCAAGAGCGCAGCCTGGCAGATACATGGATTACGCGGATTTTCGAATGTGCCGAGAATACTCCGGCAGACTTAATCATGGTGGTCGCCGACATGGCGCGCGCGCGGCCGCCGCTGAGCAGTGCGTTTGTCGCAGAACTGGTACGCCGCCTGCAGGGGCGCGGCAATGCGCTGGCTCTGCCGCTGACCTGGGTGGACCAGCGTCTTGCTGAACAGGGCGTGACAACCGAGGTTCTCATTCACCGCTTCAATCAACAGCTTGCGGCCAGCCAGCTTTCCGTCAGCAACAGCATCGCGGGCTTGCGTTTGCTGAGCGAAACGAACTGGGCTGATTTCGCCGAGGCAATCAGCGTCGTAGAACAGACATTGCGTCTCGATCCTGCCGGCACCTATTCCCGTATGCACTTTGATACCCGGGATCATTACCGCCACGTCATCGAGATCCTGGCCAGAGACAGTCGTTTCAGCGAGTCAGAGGTAGCCAGCCGAGTACTGGCCCTTTCTGTGGAAAATGCGCCCGGCACGCCGGGGCATCATATTGGTTATTATCTGGCCGGTGGAGGCCGCGAGCTGCTGGAAGTACAGCTTTCCGCAGATACCTCAGGGCTGATACGCCTGCGGCATAGTTTCAACAAAATCCCCTTGTTGTCATGGCTTGGCAGCCTGAGCCTGCTGACGACAGCGGTGACGGCCGGAGTTTTGCACGAAACCGCGCAGCAGGGAATGGGCTGGATGCTGATACTTTTGGCATTGCCGCTTATTTTGGCGGTCAGTCAGTTAATGAACGATTTGTTGAGCGAAGCGACCACTCGCTTTCGAATACCCCGACCGCTGCCGCGAATGGATTTTTCCGCTGGAATTCCGGCTGATTGCGCGACCCTGGTAGTGGTCCCTTGTATGCTGACAAGTCACGAAAGCATCAGCAAGCTCCTCACCAGCCTGGAAGTGTGCTGGCTGGGTAATCAGAACGAAAACCTCCGCTTCGCCCTTCTCACCGATTTTGCCGATTCCGCCGTTGAAAAACCGCCAGAAAACAGCGGGCTGCTCAGACAGGCCATCGCGGAAACTGAGGATCTTAACCGCCGTTATCCAGCCAGCCGCCCACGCTTTTATCTTCTGCACCGACAGCCAGAATGGGCCCCCACGCAGGAAAAATGGATGGGTTATGAACGCAAACGGGGAAAGCTGGCGTTGCTGAACAACTGGTTGCGCCATCCCGCGGCACAATTTTCCAGCGTCGCAGATGCGCCAGCGCATCTGTTGCCGGGTCATATTAAATATGTCATCACCCTGGACAGCGATACGGTGTTACCGCGCGACACGGCGCATAAGCTGGTCGCGACAATGGCGCATCCGCTCAACCTGCCAGAGTATGATCCGCTACGGCAGAGGGTCGTCAAAGGGTACGGCATTTTACAGCCCGGGATGGCGGAGGAAATGCCGCGCAACGGACAGGGACGCTATGCCGCCATGCGCAGCAGCGTGCCGGGTAATAATCCCTATTCGATGATGTCTTCAGATATCTATCAGGATCTCTTCGGCGAAGGATCGTTCGTTGGTAAGGGCATTTATGACGTCGATATCTTTGTCCTGGCCACCGCCAACGCCTGCCCGGAAAATCTGGTCCTCAGCCATGATTTACTCGAAGGGTGCTACGCTCGCTCCGGGCTACTCAGTGAAGTTTTACTCTACGAGCAGTACCCGAACAACTATCTGTCAGACGTTGCCCGCCGCACCCGCTGGATCCGTGGCGACTGGCAGCTGCTTAACTGGCTCAGCCCGTACATCAGAAAGGCGGATGGAACCCGGGATAAAAACCCGCTATCGGCGCTTTCCTGCTGGAAGTTATTCGACAATTTACGCCGCAGTCTGGTCAGCCCGTCTTTGCTGACGCTTCTTTTTTGCTCCCTGCTGCTGGTCCCCAACCCGCTTTATTGGCTTGGCGCGCTGGCGCTGGTGTGGTTATTGCCTTCAGCGCTGAGTATCAGCCACGACCTTCTGCATAAACCGCTTCGTCGCCCTTTGCGGCTGCATATTCCACTCGTCGCGGCCGGGGCGCTGAAACGGTTTTCCCGTATCGGGCTCAATTTTGCGATACTGCCGCATGAGGCCGGATACTCATTGTACGCCATTGCCGTGACGCTCTGGCGTCTTGGCGTCAGTCAGCGCAATCTCATCCAGTGGACCAGCCACAGCCCCGACGGCCATCAGCCCGGCGTTTCGGTGATTCGTTTTTATCGGGCGATGTGGCTGAATGTTGTCGCCGGGGCGGCATTGACGATGATGACTTTTCATTTTTCCCCACGGCTTCTGACTATCGCTCTGCCCGTCGGCGTTCTATGGTGTCTGGCCCCCCTGCTGCTGAGCTGGCTAAGCCGCCAGCCTGAACGTAAGGCGATTTCGCTGAACCAGGAACAGAAGCAGCTGCTGCGTCAGACGAGTCGCGAAATTTGGGCCTTCTTTGAAACCTTTGCCACGGCAAAAGAGAACTGGCTTCCACCGGACAATTACCAGGAAATACCGCAGCCAACCATCGCACATCGCACCTCCCCCACCAATATCGGACTTTCCCTGATGGCCAACCTGACCGCCTGGGATTTTGGCTACCTGCCCGGGGGAGAGGTTTTACAGCGCGTGACGATGACTCTCGACTCAATGGATAAAATGGAACACTTCCGGGGCCATCTCTTTAACTGGTATGACACCCGCACGCTCGCGCCCCTCAGCCCACGCTATGTTTCGAGCGTTGACAGCGGCAATATGGCCGGCCATTTACTAACATTGCGCGAAGGCCTGTCCGCCATGCGTCATCAGCCGGTTTTGAACAGCGAGCAGATCCTGGCCGGACTGAACGATACGATAATCATTCTGGAAAAACACTGGGGTCAGAACGCGCCAACCGGTCTGCGACTGCTGCGCAAGCACTGCCTGAACGCAGCGTCGCTGCCTCCGGCGCAGCTGTTCAACGAACTTAAAAAAATGCGCGCCCAGTGTAACCATCTGACGACGCAGTGCGCTCAGGAGAGCAGCCTTGTGGTGCGCTGGACAGGACACCTTGAGCATCAGCTGGTGCAGCTTTGCCATGAATGGTCGCATTTGCTTGGCTGGATACCTCAGACGTATAGCGAACAGATGCTGCCGACATTGAGCTGGCTTGCCGGCGCGAGCTATTGCGGCGAAGGAACGCCTCCGGCATCGGCTACGGCGCTGGCCCGCATGCGGCTGAAGATTATCACTGAACTTGAACAGCGGCTGAACGATCATGCGAGAATGGATTTTGCTTTTCTGTACAGCGAGGCGACCAGCCTGCTCAGCGTCGGCTACAACTGTGATACGAACACACCCGATAAAAGCCATTACGATCTTCTGCCGTCTGAAATCCGTCTGACCAGTTTTCTCGCCATCGCGACTAACCAGCTGCCGTTAAAAAGCTGGTATGCCCTGGGACGGTTGTTCACCACCATTGACCATGAAACCGCGCTGATGTCGTGGAGCGGTTCGATGTTTGAATACCTGATGCCGAACCTGGTGATGCCCACCTGGCCCGGTAGCCTTCTCGATGAAATGAGCCAGTCCGCGGTTAAGCGTCAGATACGCTGGGGCAAAGAGCGTGGGGTGCCGTGGGGGGTATCGGAGTCCGGTTATCATGCTTTTGATGTTCAGCACAATTATCAGTATCAGGCATTTGGCGTACCGGGCCTCGGTCTGCGGCGAGGACTTGCTGACGATATGGTCATCGCCCCGTATGCGACACTGCTGGCGCTAACGATCTCTCCGCAGAAAGCCTGCGAGAATCTGCTCAGCCTGGAAAAAAACGGCGCGCGCGGCGAATACGGTTTTTATGAAGCGCTGGACTATACTCCCTCCCGCCTCGCAACCGGGCAGCTGTATGCCGTCGTGCAGTCCTGGATGGCGCACCATCAGGGGATGGCATTTCAGGCGCTGGCTCACGTGCTGCTTAACGCCCCGATGACGGAGCGATTCATGTCCAGTACCGTCTTCCGCTCGGCGAGCCTGCTGTTACAGGAGCGCGTGCCGGATGCGGTCGATCTCTACAGCCCGCGCCGTCATTTCGAATCCCATGAAGGAAGGGTCAAACCCGTTCGCTACGAACCGCGTATTTTCACCGGAGCAGATACGCCGGTGCCTGAAGTTCAGCTGTTGTCCAACAGTCATTACCATCTGATGTTGACCCCCGGTGGCGGTGGCTATAGCCGCTGGAACAATATTGCCCTCACGCGCTGGCGCAGCGATACGACCCGGGATAACTGGGGAGCATTCTGCTATATCCGCGATTCGCAAACGGGCGAAGTCTGGAGCAATACCTGGCATCCCACCGGCAAAGACGCCGATAACGGCGACGAGACGATCTTTACCGATGCCGGCGCTGAATACAGGCGTACTTTCGGATCGCTGAGTGTCAGAACCCAGATTGTGGTCTCCCCGGAAGATGATATTGAACTACGGAGGCTCACGCTGGTACACAGGGGGCGAATGCCGCGCGACCTTGAACTGACAACCTATTCCGAAGTGGTGCTGGCGTCCGACGCCAGCGATCGGGCCCATCCGGCATTCAGCAATTTATTCATCCAGACCGAGATTAACCCCGATCGTGACGCGATCCTGTGCCATCGCCGCCCGCGTTCGCTGGACGAACAGAACCCGTGCATGTTTCACATGGTGGTCGTGCATGGCAATAACAGTAAGAGCATCTCGTTTGAAACCGACAGGGCAGCATTTATTGGCCGCGGCAGAACCCCTTCAAATGCGCTGACAAGCGTAAAAAAAGGACCGCTCAGCAATACCTCGGGGGCCGTTCTTGATCCGATACTGGCGATTCGCCACGCTATCACGCTACTGCCGGGACAGCCCGTCACTATCGATATCGTTTACGGTATCAGCGAAAGCCGCCAGCACAGCCTGGCGTTGCTTGAAAAATACAGAGATCACCCCATCGCTGACCGCATCTTTGAACTGGCCTGGTCCCACAGTCTGGTGGTGTTACGCCAGATGAACGCCAGTGAAGATGATGCCACGCTGTTTAACCGTCTCGCCAGCGCGGTGCTTTACCCCTGTCACGAGCTGCGCGCCGACGGCCAGATTATCAGCCGTAACCGGCGAGGTCAGTCCGGCCTGTGGGGCTGGGCGATTTCAGGCGATCTGCCGATAGTGCTGTTCAGTATCACCAGCGAAGAGGGTATCGCCTCGGTAACAACACTTATTCAGGCGCACCGATACTGGCGCCAGAAAGGGCTGGAGGTCGATTTGGTGATCCTCAATGAGAGCCCTGGCGGTTACCAGCAGGCGCTGCAAAACCAGATTATGGATTTGATTTATGCCAGGTCGGGAGCCAGCCTGCTGGATAAATCAGGCGGGATTTTTGTCCGTAATGGCGAGCATCTCTCCGCCGAGGATAAGCAGCTTCTGATGAGCGTCGCCTGCCTGTACCTTGATGATCGAGCCGGCGGGCTAAGTGAACAGCTTAACCAGCGCATTCATACCCTAAAACCCCAGGCCAGGTTGCTAATTCCGCACCCTGCAGCGGAGGGCAATCGACATACCGACTGGACGCCTGATACCCATCAGCTGCGCCATTTCAATGGGCTCGGCGGCTTTTCTCAGGATGGTCGGGAGTATCAGATTGTCCTCAGGGAAAACGAGCCGACGCCAGCTCCGTGGTCAAATGTGCTGGCAAACGCCGATTTTGGCAGCGTTATCTCAGAGGCGGGACAGGCCTACAGCTGGTATGAAAATGCCCATGAATACCGCTTAACGCCCTGGGAAAACGATCCGGTGAGCGACCGCAGTGGTGAAGCCTTCTATCTGCGTGATGAAGAGAGCGGTGCGTGCTGGTCGCCGACGATACTGCCGGTGCGCGGCCACGGCGACTATTTGACCCGTCATGGTTTTGGCTACAGCGTGTTTGCCCACCGGGAGAGCGGGATAGACAGTGAGTTGACGATACTGGTCGCCGAACAGGCACCGGTTAAACTGGCGATCCTGACGCTCAGTAATAATTCGGGACGAACGCGTAAACTGTCCGTCACCGGCTATGCGGAGTGGACGCTTGGGGATTTACAAACCCGTTCGGCCTCCCATATCGTTACGTATCCAGTCAATATTTCTGGCGGTTGCGGGGTGATGGCCAACAACTTTTACGGCGCTAACGGCGGCGAGCGCACGGCATTTTTTGCCGTCAGCGGCTCCGACTGCTCGCTGACGGGCGACCGCCGCGAGTTTATTGGCCGAAACGGTTCATTGCAAAATCCGGACGCCATGAAGCTGCGCAGGCTCTCGGGTAAAACGGGGGCCGCGCTGGATCCCTGCGCAGTAGTACAATCCGCGGCCACGCTAATTGATGGCGACCAGAGAACGTTTATTTTTGTCCTTGGCGTGGATGAAAATCATAGCCGGGCTCAGGAGACCCTGGCCCGCTATCTGAATGAGGATACCGTCCGCCAGGAGCTGAACAACGTTCACCGCTATTGGCATCACGTACTCGATAAAATGGTGGTCAATACCCCGGACACCTCCGTGAACTTACTGGTCAACGGGTGGTTGCTGTACCAGACGATAGCCAGTCGCCTTATGGCGCGTAGCGGTTACTATCAGTCCGGCGGCGCATTTGGTTTTCGCGATCAGCTGCAGGATACGCTGGCGCTCAGTCACGCCGCCCCGGAAAGGATGCGCGAACAGATAGTGCTGTGCGCAACACGACAGTTTGTTGAGGGAGACGTGCAACACTGGTGGCACCCTCCTCACGGTAACGGCGTGCGTACATGCTGTTCGGATGACTATCTCTGGCTCCCGCTCGCAGTCTGTCACTATGTCGAAACGATCGGGGACACGGAAATACTGGAATTGAATATTCCTTATCTGCAAGGTCGCCCGCTCCATCCGGGTGAAGAGTCCGTCTACGACACGCCGGTCATCAGCAGCACCGAAGAGACGCTATGGTTACACTGCGTCAAAGCTATTCAGCATGGATTACGCTTCGGGCAGCACGGTCTCCCGCTGATGGGGGCCGGCGACTGGAATGACGGGATGAACCAGGTTGGCATTGAGGGGAAAGGTGAAAGCGTCTGGCTGGGCTTCTTCCTGTACGATATTTTACAACGCTTCGCTTCGCTTGCCGATCGGCGACAGGATGCCAGCGTCGCTTCAATGTGTCGTTCAGAGGCGCTGCGCCTGCAAAAAAATCTCGAAACCTCGGCATGGGACGGTGAATGGTACCGGCGAGGATATTTTGACGACGGTACTCCCCTGGGCTCAAAAACGTCGCAAGACTGTCGAATTGATGCGATTGCGCAAAGCTGGTCGGTACTGTCCGGGGTCGCCAGCCGGGCGCGTAGCGTCATGGCGATGCAGGCGCTGGATAAGCATCTGGTGGATAACGAGGCCGGGCTAATCAAACTGTTAACGCCACCTTTCGATGGGCACGGGCTGAATCCGGGATATATCCAGGGCTATCTGCCAGGAGTGCGAGAGAACGGGGGGCAGTATACTCATGGCGCCATCTGGGCGGTGATGGCGTTTGCCCGGATGGGGAATGCAGAACGCGCGTGGCAGCTGTGGTCAATGATCAACCCGATAAACCACACGTTGGATGCCTGTGAAGTGGAAAGATATAAAGCGGAGCCCTACGTCATGAGCGCTGATGTGTACAGCGTCGCGCCGCATACAGGTCGTGCCGGATGGAGCTGGTATACCGGTTCCGCAGGCTGGGCATACCGTTTGTTGACAGAGGAGCTGCTGGGGATAAAACGTTGCGGTACTTCCCTTACCGTTCATTCTCTGTTGCCGGACAACTGGCCGTCGTTTTCCATGACATATCAGTACGGCGACAGTCAGTATCACATTAGCGTTTCACGTGGCGTCGGGAAATACCAGGCCACTCTGGACGGCATCATCCTCCCCGATGACAGCATTCCGCTGATGGATGACGGACAATTCCATACCATTGATATCATTCAGAACTGACGCTGGCTTAGCGTGCGCATTAACGTCTGCCGTTAGTGCGCTGATTGTCCCGGAGAACATCAATTGCGGTCTTCATCGCGGTTTTGTCATCCCTTCTTTTTTGTTTGTCCTGCATCACCTGCAGGTACTCAAGCAACGTCCGGGTGTTAATGGGGCGCCCCTGTTTGCCGACGGCCAGCACGGCTTCACCAAGGATAATTTTCACTGGTGGCAATTGCGCCGGGTACCAGTCGAGGATGTCTTCTGATTTCATTATAAATTTCTCACGGAAGGGTATTATATCACAAATCACCCAGGTGGTCTGCGGGTCTGACTTGCTGATTTAGTAATAAATCCACATAACATTATCTAAATAATCTTGTTTAAAGGCGTATAATGAATATTACATTCCATAGAGTATCAATTTATGTCTTATACAAATGGACTCAGGCATTTTAAAGAAAGACCCGTTCACGTGGCTTGCCCGGTATGTGCCCACCGGGCCGATCAGAAAGCAGGTAAATTACGGAAAAATGCGGTTCTGGAGTGCCCTGCCTGTGGGCTATTATTCAGACCATCAGAATGTTGGTGTATTGGTGGCTGATCAGCACTTTCGCATTTGAACAATACAGAGTACTAAAACAGCTTATCACTGAGATGAAGGAAGGTTTATGAAAAGCAGGAAAGATGTTTTTATTGAAGGGGATATCATTGCCAGCCGTGTTCTTGGAGACGTAAACCAACCTTTCTGCATCCATAGAGTCAGGTTCAGCAATGATAAATATGCGATTATTCGGGCAGCAACGGGGTTATGCTTCCATACCGGGGGAGTAATTGAACGGCATGATAATGCATGGTTTTACAACCAAGTTAAAATTCGTTTGTTCGGCTTTGAATACCTTGGTGAAAAGGAGTCCATCAGACAATTCTTTGAAAACTCTTGACACATAACCTTCAAACCGAAGATTATTCCCTGGAAATGTGTTATTAAAATTTTAAATTCATTGGTTTATCTTTCTAAATTTAGATGTGCGAGCATTATAAAAATTGTCGTGTAACGTCACATCTTAATTCATCCAATCATCCTCTTAAATAATTACATTTCAATTCATTACAAAAACATATGACATTTCAGTTAAACACCTGTCGGTTCATCAATCTATAGCAACCGGGCCAAGATATAATCATGTCCTTTTGCTTGAAATACGGTTCTCAGGTGAGCATCCTTACCCCGCAGGGAAATATTTGTAAATGGTCTTCACACCTACCCCGATCAGGTCAGCCACCTGCTGCCGGGTCGCGCCGTTATCCAGCATTCGTCGCGCCTGCTCGACAACCTCCGGAGTCATCACCCGCCGGCGGCCGCCGACTCTCCCCTGCTCCCTGGCCGCGGCTAAACCTGCGCGAGTCCTCTCCACTATCAATTCGCGCTCCATTTCCGCCAGGGCGCTCATTACGTGAAAGAAAAATCGGCCGGCGGCCGTACTGGTATCAATACTATCGGTCAGGCTTCGGAAATTAACCCCGCGCGCCTGCAGCTCCGATACCAGCGTGATCAGGTCACGCACGCTTCGCCCCAGCCGATCCAGTTTCCAAACCACCAGCACATCACCAGGCCGGAGCCGCCGAAGCGTGCGTTTAAGCCCTGGCCGCCGGGAGTTCTTTCCGCTCGCCGTATCCTCGTAAATCAGCTCACATTCTGCACGAATCAGCGCATTTTTCTGTAAATCTAGGTTTTGGTCCACTGTTGAGACCCTGGCATAACCAATCAGCATGTTGTAACCCATTGAAAAAGCTGATTGTAAAAAGCTCCATCACTTCGCACAAACCCTCGTTTGCGCGAACGCTATTTTTTGGAGCAAAAACTATGGCTTTTAATCCGCCGTTGGGGAGCTCGTCTCCTGAGGTGCTGCTCGATAACGCCACGCGCCTGGATAAACTGGTGAACGGTCCGGAAGCCACAGTTCCCGATCGCGCGGGTGACCCGCTGGAATCATGGCGACTCCTGCAGAGAAAAATTACCCAACTGGGCGGAATACTCGGTTTTGCCAGTGAAGCAGAGTTGCTGGCATTTACACCTGCCAACGCAAATCAGGTGGGCCTTGATACCGCAACAGGTACATTGTGGTTGTGGAATGGTTCCGCATGGTCAAAAGCGGGGTATCAGAATTCCGATATCATCGATTACATGAATAGCCTGGTGGGTTCTACCCCGCTGGCTGCTCTCAGTGACCTGACCGGTTCAAACTACATCGTCAAAGCTGATGGCTCGCGGGTACCGTCCACGAACTGGCGCAACTCAACGTTCCTCTCAGTGAAAGAGGGGCAAAAGCTCATCCTGACAGCAACCAGTAACGGGGCCGCCTTCGCGAACATTGCATTTTACGACGTCAATCAGGTGTTCATTTCAGCAGATAACGCCGGGGTGGGTTCCTCTGTTTATCAGCGCATTTTCACGGTACCTGCAGACGGTTTTATTATTCTGGCGACCCGCGTCACCACATCATCAACGTTTTCCTGCAACGTCCTAAAAGACATCCTCACTGTTGACAACAAAGATAAATCAGGTGGTTATACCTCGTATGAGGAATTCGAAAAAACGATTACCTCGCTGGCCGGAGACCCGGTAGCTGCCGGGGGTGTAGAGGCATTTCCCGTGCCGGGGTTTGTGAGCGTTGCCTCGCCGACGTCTTATCCGACGGTCTCCACGACCAGTTTTAATACCGGGTTTGTTAAAGTCGCTGCAGGAGGTGTGATTACCGCAAAACTGGCGATGGCCGCTACCGGATATGGGATTGCATTCTTCGCGAATGAATCCGCTGCGTCTTTTGTAGAAGGTGTTATTGGTACCGACGCAACCGGAATACAAGAGTACCGGTATACCGCGCCAGCCGATGGCTATGTGGTCATGTCTCTGACTGCCGGGGCCTTACCCACTGCAGCGGCTGACTCGAGCTATTCCATTACATCCAGTCTGGTCAAGCGTCGCGAAATCGACTCGGTTCTGGATACCGCTATTCCGAGCACCCAGAACCTGGTCGAGAATAAAGCAGCTGACGTTTATTACGATGATGTTGACGCGAGATCGTCTGCGGCGGTGATGCCGGGGAACTACATCGGGGTAAACGGCGCGCTGGTTCAGAGCGCCTCTCATAAACTGTTTGCTGTTGACCTGGCAGCAGGTGAGTCAATTTATGCGAAAGTTAATCTCAATACCCAGACGACAACCGTTTATCGCGGGATACCGGTACTGTCGAAACTTATTTCGCCTAGTGTTTTCGCCCCCCTGACTTTTACCTTTGTCGCCGGACCAGCATACACCGAGCACCTGTATACAGCGACTGAGGCATGTACGATTTACGTGGCGGCGTATGCGACCGAAACACTCCCGTCAGTCATACGCAAGCGTAAATATGCGATCGGCGATAAGGTCAAACAATACAGGTATGCGCCTGCGACGTGGGAGACGGGGATCGTCCACTCAAATACCAATTTTGGGCGGGTAGACCCGAACCTGAGTTTTATGTCCACGCCATTGATCCCTGTAAAAAAAGGCGACGTTGTAAAGGCGAAAACGGCGCAGAATTCGACCTCAGTAGGTGCGAGTCTTAACATGGGATGCCACTATGATGTTGTCGGCAAATACCTTGGGGGCACTCTCACATTTACGTATGCCGCGAATAATGTATACGCATACGCGGTGACCCGTATTGAAGACGACGGATTTATCGCGGCTAACCATTATCTGGATGGCGGGCTAAACGAGCCGGAGGTTATAGTATTCAGCCCACACGAGAATGAAAACTATTCTGTTAAGGGACCTGCGTCCAACCCCTATGGCGATATCTATCCAGGATATGGCTATGACGATAACGGCACCATGATCCGCGTGGCAGGCTCCGTAACTTACCTGTTTGACCGGGCGGCGGTACCGAAAGATGCGACGGTAACATTATCCTTCCGTAGTGCGGCCAGCGTCCCGCTGGTCAAACTGGATGCCGATCGTAACGTATTAAGCGCGGTGCTATTCTCGGCGGGCATCAAAACATTAACGCTGCTGGACCTGTTCGATACTGATGATGTGGAGTTCGTCGGAATCACTCACAGCTCTGACGGACGTAGAGACTCGACATCTGTCAATCTGTCAGTCACTGGCCGGGGAGGTAATCATAGCTTCTTTGAATTGTCCGGGCCCGTATATAACCTGTACGAGTTAGCAGGACGTCCTGATAAAACATTAGGCTATGACTACACACCGCTGCTGCAAAAACTCTGCCTGCAGATGGAGCGCCAGAAACGCGGCAAGGTTTATATGGAGAGCGGTCTTTATAAAGTCTCGGGCTGCTATATCAAGAGCCACAACCACATCTACGGCGACGGTATGTATAACACCATCATCTCTGGTGCGGACATCCCGTTTAAGAACGAAAAGTTAAGCGATCACGTTTACGAAAAAATCACGTTCGAAAACCTGGGCTTTAACCTTGATCTGCTGTCGCCCAGGGCTGGCCGTGCGATCAACATGGAGTATGTTAAAGACTTGGTCGTTCGTAATGTCTGGATCAATAAATCCGGCATTACCGGCTTCGGCGTGGACATGATTATGTCCGGGATACTGGATAATATCGTTACGGAGGGATGCGGGCAGGGCCAGCAGGACGGCTCATGTGCCGGGATGGGTATCGGGGTCGGGGCGTTCCTCGCCGGACAGGAGCCGATTCAGGTTATCAACTGCATTAACCGAAATAATTACGGCCACGGCATGTTCTTTGAATGGCATAACCACCGTGAGAGCAGCGGCGAAACGGTTATCGGTGATTTCCCGGTGGGTATCAACGTTGTGAACTGCTACAGCGAGGGTAACGCCGTCGGGTTCGGTAACGCGGGCGGGAATGGTGTCTCATTCGTCAACTGTACTGCATTCCGTAACCTAAACGGCTTTGCTGCAGATAATGGCAGTCAGGTTGCCGGGATTCGTTACGGAAAGAACGCGTTATTCTCTGACTGTAAGGCGATTGAGAATGGGGCCGGTTATATCCAGAATCCCTACTTCACGCCCCGGCAAATGCGGTACGGCAACGGTAACGGTTTTGCTATCTATAAAACAGCTGACTACACCGATGCAGCCATCGGGGATAATGCGCGGGGTTATTACTTCGATAACTGTATTTCGGAAGATAACGAAACTCATGGGTTACGTATTGTCGCTGCGACGGGTGTTACTACTAATATCAGAGAAGTTTCTGTGAATGGCGGTTCTTACTCTCGTAATGGCGGTAGCGGTGTTCAGTTTGGTAGTGCTGCGGAAAACGTAATTATTCGTGGCGTCATGGCCCTTAATAACGGGCAAAACGGTATAGGGGTGAGCGCCTGGTTAACGGACGCTATTATCAAAGACAATATCATTAAAGGAAATGCTAAAGGTATGTCAGCCTCCAGCGCCGACTTTATGTCCAGCGCGATTGTTAAGGACAATATTGTTAAAGGTAACGGATTGAATTTGGAGAACGTCATAAACGTATAATGTAACTATTTATCGTTAATTAAAGCGGCTATCAGTGATTTCTGATAGCCGCCTATCTTTATTTCAAAAATATAGGTATCCCTAACGCTCGCGCGATTGCACCCGCAATAGCGTACCCTCCTGTCGACGGGTCAGGATGCAACCCGTCACCTATCATCCACGGTCTGGCTGAGCCAGCGGCGTAATCTTCATGATTTAAACCGAAGGACGCCTGCAGATTCAGAAAGGCCACATCACGATCATCCCGCGCAATTTTGTACATCACCTCCGCATAGGTTGTCATAGGAATTGAATTTCCCGTTGGTCGGTTATTCTCTGCCGGACAAATCAGTAAAATATCGGCAGTCGGCCGCACAGAACGCACCCGATCAATCATCGTGAGAATATTGGTACGGAATGTTGAGGCGGAGAGCTGCGCGCCCTGGTCGTTAGTTCCCAGCATTATCGTCACGAGATCGGCACCCAGATTCTCAAACGCATCAAGCCAGCGCTGATCCATCGCGTTGACCCAGTGGTTACTATGCGAGCCACTCCCCCCCATTTTATGAACTAATACACCCGACGCGGTTTGATTAAGGATATTCGCACCGTAGAGTGTTACAGGCGCAGTGATGACCGTATACGTTACTGTGCCACTACCGGTTGTCGGCAGCGCCAGCGGTAAAATCTGCATCCCCACCGGATAGCTCGAAAGGTCAATCGTGACCGGTTCACCCCCCGTAGCCTGGCACTGAATCACCCCGGAGCCGCCCTCAGCGAACAGGAACGAATCAAAGCCCAGCGCAAAATTCTGGCTGTATGAAATCGTCGCGCCGTTGGCCGCTGCCGTCACTGACGAAATATCCGGGCCGTGACCGGTGTTATAAGCGCAGGTAAACCCGGTTCGGTTGACCTTCGTGCCGATAACATCGGTGTTATCGCCGTTTCCGTCATACCCGAATGAGCGCCAGCCGTAACCGATTGGCGGCACCGTCGCAGCAATTCCTCCATTGTTGAAATAGCGCCATAATATCTGCGCGACTTTCAGCACGTAACGCGGCGACGTTCTGGTGTAGCTGTCGCCGAACATTGCCACAACCTGACGCACAGCATCGCCAAACGTCATTTTTGTCATTCGCATATGCGTTTCGCGAAGGCGCTCAATGCCGAAAACATCAGGGATAGTCTCTGTCGCGACCTCACCGTCGATTTTCATTTTGACCGGCGTTCCGTCGGGCATCTCAGACAGGTAATAGTACGCATACTCCTCAAATGCGGTTGCGGTCGCCCCCTTCTCAACCTGAGCATCGTTATATCGGTCAGATCCAAAAGTGATCCGTGCGTACGCGATTGCTGAATCAGTCACGAATGATGTCAGCGCCTGCACAGATGATGCGTCAGAGCGGATAAACGCTTTACTGGCGTTGTAATACGCAATAAAGCGAGCGCCAACTGAGAACGCATAGGCAGTGTTATATTCGAGCGAGATATAATCTGAATACACGTATCGTGAATCAGGGGATATGAATGTTCCCGATTCATTGATATACCCGGACTGAACGGTTTCTTTGTTAAAAAGGTTTTTCCCGAGCGCCATTAAGCCATGTGAAACAAAGTTAATATCCAGTTCATCAGCATTGACGATGTCACCAGGTATACGGACCGGAAAACCGTCAGAAAGTGATTTCCGCATGACATGCACAAACCCTTCAGCCGGTGGCAGTGCTGCTGCTTTAGCGATAAACATGGCATCTTTATTCGATAGTAGCGTCGTAACACGGATATATTCTGCTGATTCGGGGACGGTGACGCTGGTTGTTGCAGTCATGGATGAAAGATATTTTCTATTCACATCATAAAAGCCAATAAAGCGCATTGATAGGTTTGAGCGTATCCCTTCACCCGCTGCGACTTTAATATACTCAGATGTGATATAAACGGAACCACTCCCAGATGGCACCGGAAACCATGCGCCATATTCGTTTATATATCCATCTACAGACTTGTTTTTATTGAAAATATTAGTGCCTGACCCGTATAGATCATGCTTTGTTAAAGGCTGGACTTCTTCAGCAAAAATGAGCGGAGTTCCTGAAAATTCCGTTGGTGCCTTTGAGCAGTATTCTTCGAACTCCGTCGCTTTATCGTTTCTCTCAACCATAGTGACAGCTGCTACGGTTGTCGGAACTTCAATGCGCATGAAAGCCGCTGTGGGCGGTATGTTTAGCAGATTGATGGGTTTGGTGGAGTAAGTCGAATCATACTGGCGACTGATAAACATGCCTTTTACATCATAGTATGTAGACGCCTTCCACTGATGATCGACACAATGAGGCTGAGTCGGGTCAACAGGAATGTATCCCGATACGGTCATGCTGGTATCGGCATCTGTCAGGATGGTACCGATACTGGAAAGATGCACACCGGGCATAGCCTCGGCAGGGTTAAACAAATTTTTCCCGGTAGCAAACCCCAGCGATTTATACGTATTTGTTGGCGCGCCTTTGATTTCATTCCGCAATACAGACTGGTATGCACGGTAGGGCATTTCACCCGCACCGAACGTTACCTGGTAAGCATCAATAATTACCAGCGGTACGGAAACAATGAAATATGCAGTACCAGCAGGAACAGTAAACGCCAGAACCGATGACAAATCAGATAAAAAATTATCATTACTGTCAAAACAGCTGACTACTCGGGTCAGCGTTCTGGAGGTATATGCGCCGCCTGCAATGGCAATAATTTTTTCCGAATAGCAATAATCTGCGTTTGCCTGGGGGACGCCTGTACCCTCAAACAGATAAAAGCCTTTAATCACCGCGCCCTTATTGAACAGGTTCACTCCGGGTCCCACCAGGCTGGGAATGATGCCTTCAACCGCTCTCTGAGAAAACATACGGCGGCCAGTGGGCGTCAGCACACCACCAACATTCATGTACTCGATAGCCAGCGCGCTGCCATCTGGGCTGCGGACGTAGGTCGTCGAACCCGGAGGAATATTCGCGATATCGGCCTGAGCCTCGGGCAGGTCTTTACGCTGTTTATCCAGCGGAATGATGTTTTTCCGAATCTCATCGTTTTTCGCCATCATCTGGCGCCAGGTATCAAGTGGCTCCCCTCCGCGGTCGGGAACGGTGGCCGCCGGACCGTTCACCAGTTCGTCGGCCCGCTTGACGTTATCCAGAAAAATATCGGGGTCTGTTGTCTGCCCCACAGGTGGAACATAGGCCATGTTTTTTGCTCCAAAAAATAGCGCTCGCGCAAACGAGGGTTTGTGCGAAAAGAGTTAATCGGGGGTTTTAGTGGGTGTTACGCGATGTTGCCGAGGTAGGTGGCGTTATCGTACTGATAGAAAACTTCTGAATATTGGCGAGCAGTTATCGCGCAGGTGCCGTCTGACGGCGATCCTATTTCGTCAAAAATAGCGTCGTAAAAACTGCGCGTGGAGCTACAGAAAATCAGTCTCGGTGGTTCGATGCAGGGATCGTCCAGGAGGATATCGTCAAAGGCCGGCTGCCACGGAACTGTAAGCTCGTAATCCCCTACCCGCGTGGCCACCAGCAAAGCAGAGGCAGAACCATTCTGGTAACGTAAAATCGCCCGCGGGTTTTCAAACGACCAGTCGAGCGGCTCTGTCACCAAAAAGGTGGTCTGGCCGCCATCGGTAGTCATATCGACGACGAGAGAGCTCACCGTTTTATTGCCCGGAATGTCATCAGTGAGCAATATACGATCGCCGAATTGATAGACCAGCGCATCAAGCTCCGTGCTGGTCGTGTGCCCAAGGCGCTGATGCAAATACTTCATCAGGCGACGCATACCGATTCGATAAGCACGATCCGGGTCCAGGACGCCGTCAAGCGTATATTTCTCCACCTTCATCGGCGTCGGGTTGTCCGGAGTCCGGCATTGCACCGTTTCCTCCGCCCAGGTTGTCCCGTTGATGTATGTCACATCGACGCCATCGTAATCATCCGCCGACGGCGCAGAGAACGTGGTTTGTAACTCTTCCGTCATTTCATGAGGGCTGATAATGCCGGACCAGTTTTTGATCCCCTCCCGGCCAACCGATGCCAGCCCGTCACTAAGCAGAAAATATGATTTGCCCGCATTTGTGATTTTCTGTAGCATTTCGAGCGAAGAAATACTGTCTCCGGTGGCGTAATCAAAATACTCGCTGCCAGGCGTCCAGTAGGCAGACTCCAGCACATCAATCGCCTCGGCGTCCATCGCCAGTCCCAGCGAGCGGCCTACGTGATACAGCGCGCCGGAAATACTCCGTGCTGCACCGGTCTCATACATACGCGTGCCGACTACACTAACGCGCCTGTCTGACTGTGCCGCCAGCACGCCGCCGGTTTCAACCGTGGCCGCCATCAGCATCACGCCAGCATAGGATGATGGCCGGGACAGCAACCGCCCTCTCAGGGCGTGCCAGAACATCGAATCCCTGGCGTTATTCGAACCCTGCTCATTCCGCCGGCGGCAACGGACCTCAACGAGGCCAGGTGATTCAAGGTCAAACCGTTCAGTGAACCCCAACCCGTTGACGTTCTGCAGGGCATAAACGCCCTGTTTACTTGTCCATCCAACCCCTGAACCATAAACCCGGTACTGAATTTCCCATTCGCAGTGTCGGATACGCTTTTTGCCTTTGCTGTCGAAACCGCAAATACCTGACGGAAACGAGAAATTCACCTCGAATGCGTTAACGACTTCATTGTCAGGGCACGCTAAAAACGGTCCCATCCAGCTATCGTTATCGCTAATCCCTGTTGCGCTGTAATCGATCATCGTGCGAGTGGAGAACCCCGGCCATGATGAATCAACAACACCGCCAACAAGACGGGTTACCGAAGCGGAGACGCCGTCTACCTCAATTATCTGGTATTCACCGCCCTGGTGCGCCAGCGACATTCGCTGTGTGCCCTCAGGGATGCCTGAGAACGCCTCTCCCGAGGCACTGCCATACGCCAGCGTCACGTTAGCTGTTATCGCAGGACTGCCGCCGGTAGATGCCGTTCCAGAAGTGAATACCGGCGCACTACCAAAAACGGAAATCGGCAATGCTGAGGACGTGATGCTTCCGCCCTTCCACGGACTGGAAATTTCTACGATACGCACTACCCCGGCATCATCATGCGCAATCAAACCCGAGCCCGTCAGGCCGCCGTTAATCGCGACCAGCATATCTGGCATCGTGCCATAGTTCGCTACCAGCGAGATGGTGTAAGTGATTCCCTGCCAGTGAAGATCGAACGTCTCCCCGCTAACAGAAAAATCATATGTGGTCGGCGCAGCGTTTCCCCGTAAACTTGCCGCCGTTCCACCAACACCAGGGACCGCATTTTGATGGGGCGTGTACGCTGCGATAAACAGATCGTAATCAGCACCATTGATAGCCAAAGTAACCGGCATGCCGGAATACGGTTCAAGTTCGGCTAACGTATCGCTGGCGATAACGCTATAACCCGAAGATGTCGAAACCAGATAATTAGCCGGGGCGTTGAGGGTCACTATCGCCCCAGGAACCCATGAATCCGGAAGAGTGTTTGTTTCAGGGAGAGACCCTATGCCTCCACCTGACGGCGGATTGTCGTCGATCAGGCCGCTGAACGACACCAGGGGCCCTGATACAGTCATGCTGTCAGCGTTAATGTCAGACGAGTCAGGCGACGTTTGGGCCATATCTAGCCCGCTACCGCTGGACGTGCCGCCAACTTCGGTTGAGTTAAACCAGTTTTCGCTACGATGATCGCCGGACACGTCTGCACCAGGCGAGAAAACGTTACAGGAGAATTTGGTGCCAAGCGAGGTTGCTGGACTCGAACCAACGCGAATATCACCGTTTGTAAAGGCGATATTACCCACCCCCAGGCAAACAAACATTTCAACGATCATGCGAGTCGGGTCATTTGGGTCAAACCGTGTAACCGGCTGCACCACGTAATCAGGGTAAATGCGATAGCGGCCAAACAGCTCGCGGATCGCATCGCCCAGTTTTGCGGTGTTTGCTTTTGCCGGGTTTAAATCGAGTCCAAGGCCATTTGTAGATGAATAACCTCCCCCCTTATCCATCGTGGACATCATGTAAATGGAATAGGCAGCAGAAGCAACCGCGACGGCTATCGCTGCCCAGGCAGCAATTTCAAGGCCAGTACCGTAGGGAACCGGAAACATTTTAATATCGCTTTCTGGCTTTAACAGGCACAAAGGCCACTCATTTGGAGGAAGGGGCTTACCATTTAATTCAACGGCAATCGGATGTTTGGTTGCCTCCGCGTAATCCTTGACGTTTTTCAACATCCAATCGTGCAAAGTCAGCGTACCATGCTCGTGCTTCTCCAGCGGCTCACCCGGCAGCCGGGAAGGAAAAATGCGGATCGTCATCGCCAGAACTCCACCTTGATAAACCGGCGCTTAAACCGCCATACGGGCATAAACGTTACGTTTGAACCGGGATTGCATTCGGCGACCTGCAGCTGATTGTCCAGTATCACCACAACGCCTACGTGAGTCACGATGGAGCCTGAGTAACAAGCCACCCCTGCACCCTCGCAAGGTTCGCAGCGCTCGAGGCGAAGCATCAGTTTTCTCGCCTCGCGGTCGAGGCCACCACCATCTTTCGTCACACCGGAAAAATCTGGCCATTCGGGTAATCCGAGATCCTGCCGGATATCATTCACGATGCCAAAGCAGTCGAGCTGCGGGTACACTCTGCCGCCCTTCAGCCAGGTGACTGAACGGTATTTGTCAGGGTTGAACATTGAGGGACCTCAACTCATGTAGCGTAAACCGGGGAATTCATTCAGCGTGTAGCGGAAACGGGGCCATGCGGTATCGAGCACATTCATGTAGCCGGCGGTGATTTGCGCCTGTATTGCCGTCCAGGAGCCCGATTTGATCGCCAGGGTGTATGGCACAGTCGCCGGCGCACTCAGGTCAGTGGAAACATACTGCCGATATGTCAGCGAGCCGATTTCAAGATTTGCGAGGGCTTTACGAATAGCAGTACTCACCTCGCCATCGATATTACTGATAGCAAACTGCAAATCCTGGGTGCCGTCACTATTTCTAGCTGGTAGGGCGATATCAATGCCCGCAGCAGAAAAGGTAAGCACATCACCATTTTCAACCGTTGCTGTTATATCCTCATAACCCTTACAGAAAAAATAGACTGTAGAACCAATATTAATTTGCAGGGTTTCAATGATGACCTCAGAGCCACTACTGGCATAAAGCCGATTAAGAATCGTCATGTTTAGGCCACTCCCTATTAAGCGCGATATCGAGTAATGAGCTGCCAATAATCCACTCAGGATAATTCCCCCACGGAACCGGAATAAGAGGACGTTCCCACAGCTCCAGCGTCGCTGAATACCGCCAGGAAAGCGGGGGCACCAGCACTGGCCCTTGATAGATATCCTTAAAACGGCATTTGTAGAACTTAACCCCTGCAGGGGTTTGCAGTTTCATCATGAACCACGCAGCACCATCGGAAAGCGTATCCCGGAACCAGGATTCAAATGCCAGCCCCTGAGCATCCGTTTCCATAAACCATGCAACATTATTTTCGGTAGGTGTTGAGGTATATCCCCGGCGCTGGCGCGAACGACCTGTGGTAAGCGGAGTCCGTTTTAACGGGCTGATCGGCTGGAATCCGTACCCATCCTGAAGCGGCATGGGGAGGGAATCGTGGGGGTAGTAGATATCAGGCATTATCCCTGCCTCCTGCCAGTGTTATAGCCACCAGTTAGCGCCTTATGTACCTGCCCAACCCCTTTAGCGAGATCATTAGCTACCTGCTGATAACCTTGCTTGGCACCATCGCGAGCGGCCCGTTGTACAAGCATCACAGTCGCATCAGACGGGTTCCCGTTAATGGTTATTGGCGGCACAGTAACGGTAGGCTGGATTACAGTCGTTTGCTGATTATTGCTGACGTTCTGCACGCCTGTACCGTACCCAGAGCGCCCCAAGGTTGCATCAAGCGGTTGCCCGTTTCGTAGCGCTTCAAGGTTTGAAACCCCGATCCGGTTCGTGGATGCCTGATCAAAGATATATTCCCCCTTATGGACGACACCAGCAGGCTGATATTTACCACCGGGACCGGTATAGCCACCGGCAGCAAAGCCTGTATCGGCAACGGCTTTAATATTGGAAACAATGCTTGCGGTTTCCATTGCCACCGATGCCATTGCTATCAGGTTTGATGGGAAAGGCATATTTGCAGCCTGTGCAATACCAGCGTTAATAGACACTACAGATTGTGCAATGGCATAAGCTTTACTGGCCGCGAATGCAGCTTTGTATATTCCTGATTGCTCACCAAAACCATTAGCCAGAATACTCAACCCGCTATCCATCATGCTTTGCGTAGTGCTGGTAATGATGGCGTTTTTCTGGGCTTCTATAACCGCAGCAGCATTTGCAGCATCAGCACGGGTTTTTTGCATCCTGGCCTCACCCTCGGCCGTTATGACACTGGCCTTTACATATGCCTCTTCCTGACGAGCAAGCCACGCGTCCAAATCTTTTTGGGCCTGATCGAGTTGGCTATATTGCTGTTGCATCCCTCCAAATGTGCCAGACAGTTGCCCGCCGGTCGGTGTGGCATTGCCCACAACGCTACGCACTGTAGATGGCAGTTGGTTATCGGTGTTTTGATAGATATCTGCGCGGGTCTTTTCGTATTCACCGGGCTTCAGCCGCCCGGTTGCTTTTGCCTTCTCCAGAAGCTCAAGGCGGGTTTTAAGCAGATCGTTAGTCTGTTCATCCTTAGACTTAACCTGCTCCTGCATTTTCCGGTAGTCGTCCAGCGTCTTGACAGAGTTTTGCAGAGCCTCCTGCTGCTTATAGGCCTGCAAAATTTCATCAGAACGGGAAAGGATCGACTTCTGGTCGGCTGTGAGCTGCGTTTTAGATTTGAGGTCAGCGATCTGCTGTTCGAACTTAAACCGTGCCTGCGTCGCGCTGTTCAGCTTGTCGCCGGCGTCTAGCTGCGACTGCATAGCGGCAGTCTGCTGGTTTATCTGGTCAAGGAGTCGGGTTGCAGCGTCCTCGGAGTAGGATTTACCCTTTGGCGTTTTTGGTGCTTTTGGGTCTTTATACATCTCGTTAATGCGGGAAACGTTTTTAGCGTATTGCTCCGCCGTGATTGCGCCAGCCTTCAGGAACTCGCTCTGCTGCTTGATGGCTTGGTTGCGTTTATCTGCATTGCTGAGATATTGCTGATTAACACGGTCCGCCTCCTGCTGAGTTTTAATGCGCTTCTGTTCTGCTTTGTCGTGGTCTGACAATATTCCATTTAGCGTATCTTCAGCTGTGATTTGCGACTGAATGGCGTCCCTTTGCTTGAGCATTTCAGGAAGGTTGCTAAATCGAGCATTAAACCCATTCCAGAACCCACCTTCAGCCTGTCCTTTCTGCGCTTCAGCGATATTTTCGTTTAAGGTGGCTAGCTTATCGGCGAGGGTTTGCTCACGTCCGACATTAAGCATGGCATCCCAGGCACCTTTCGCGGTTTTACCCAAAGAGTCCCACGCGCTTTCAAGAAGACCTAAATTTTCATGAATGTCACTTGCCCGTTGCTGCATGGTGTTGGCGTAGGCATCAGTCGCGACACGAGCGGCCTCCTGCTGATTTCCCTCGTCCTGCAGGGCTTTAATCTGGTTGTACGTTGCCAGTGTAAGAAAGTGGTACTCATCGTTTAGTTTAGTGATGGCTGCTACCGGGTCAGAAGCAATATCGTTGAAGTCACCCACAAGCTTTTCAGTGGCGATACCCGTTGCATCACTGATTTTAACGACGGCAGTAGTCACGCGCTCCAGTGAATCTCCAGCCACTTTCCCGGCAGATACAAGTTGGTTAAGGACTGAAGCCGCAGCTCCGGTAGTTGAGTCGGTAGTCACGCCAACGCGGGCAGCCATATCGGCCAGTTGACCGGATGTTTTGCCGACCTGATTACCGGTCATGGTGAGAGACTTATAAAACTCATCCTGTTCTTGGGAGCCTTTGTAATACGCCAGGCCCAATACACCTACAGCCGCAGCAGCCAAAGTGAAAGGATTGATCAGCCCAGTGACGTAGCCGCCAACACCTTTAATCGCCGGTCCAATGCCGCCGAACATATCTTTCAGTTGGCCGCCCTGCTGCATGAGCACCATGAACGGGCTTTGACCGGTTGACAGGCCGACTACGATATCCGTCATCTGAGCGGGGATCATGCGCATAGCGTTGGCAGTCTGAGCGGCAGACTGTCCCGTCCTACCCAGTTGCGTCTGGGTTTTCTCCAACGCATCACGGGACTCCGAAAGTTTGCTGTTCAGGCGATCGTATGCCAGTGGTGACAACATCCCGGATGCTTTCGCACTATCCAATTGTCGTTGCTGTTCGTTCAGACGTCGAAATGCTTCCCCTACGGGATCAATCTGCGCCTCAAGCCGACGTAGGGCAGCAACCTGCTCATCGTGTGCTTTTGCTGCGTCACGTTCGGCCTGGGCAGCCCCAGTAACTTCCCGTCGAGTCTCCTGCAGTTTTTTACTGTAAGAATCGTATTGAGCAGAGTTAATTTTTCCTGATTCGAGAGACGTGTTCAGTTCACTTTGCTGCTGTTCGAGATTACGAAGCGCTGCTGACAGAGGATCGATTTTATCCAGCATGCGCTGAAATGCCTGAGACTGAGCCTCTTGTTGAGCGGCTGCTAATTTTCCAGCCTTCTCTGCTTCACGCTGAGCCTGAGCCACCCCGCTTAATTCCTCAGTGGTGTCATTCAGCATCTTAGACAGCGAACGAAACTCTTCCTCGTCAATTAGTCCCTTATCGAAGTATTTTTTCAGCTCACTATAGCGGCGACCTACGGTATCAATTGCAGCACCAACCGGATCAATGGCTGCTCGTAATTTATTGAGAGCATCTTTTTCCTCGTCAGTCGCTTTTGTCACTTTGAATATGCTGGTTACAGCCTTATCACCAGATTGGGTCATTTTATCAAGCGCTACAGTTAGGCTGTCTGCCTGCTTCTCTGCCCCGGAGCTATCAAGAACGATCGCAAGGCGGGATGTTTGTTCAGTCATTTACCTTTCTCCGGGCAATAAAAAACCCCGCCGAAGCGAGGTTTGAGCTTTTGAAACTGTTAGGCTTTTAATTCATTGACGGTAAAACATTATTGCGCCGATAATCGCCGCAAAGACCGTCAGCACAATCCCTGCTATCAACTTTATATTGACGTCAGCCAGCCTATCACTGGCCTCAGTATCGTCAGCGCAAACTATTGTCTTCGAAGGGGTAACGTCGCTCCCGCAATGCTTGCACTTAATCGCTTCAGGCTTGATAATTTCTGCGCAGAACGGACATTTCACCAAGCCTTCATCTAACTGGGATTTCTCAAACGCTCTTATATCCTTCTTTATTACTAGTGAATGAATCAGAGCAACTATGAAAAGTAACGCTCCGTATACCCACCAAACAAAGAACGACCTCCCTTTACTACTAGCTATAGCTGCCGGAATGCACCCGATGATTGCGCAAATGATCAGTATTTCCACATCCCTACTCCCATCAGCAAATAGCCACCCGGAGGTGGCGACCGAAATTAACCTGAAACACTGTTATCTGAGCATTTGACAGCTTTAATAGATTCAAGTTGCTGAAGGCGGGCTTGAGCCTTTTTACGCGCTTCACTTTTAGCCATGCCATTACCAATACCGAAATCCCCCAAGGCTCCAAGTACCGTACGACCGTCAAATTGCCCCGTAGTCTCGATCTCACTCTGGATACTGTGAGTTTTGGCAATTTCCTGCTTAATCGCGGTGCAATCTAATGCAGCTGATTCCTCCCCTGTTACTGCCGGAGCCTGCGGATATTGCTTTGTGGCACAACCACCCAGAAGAACAACAAAAGCTACCATTACTATTTTTTTCATTATTTGTTTCCTTTAGATTGCAATCGGAAACATCCTAACACACGAACTATGCCGGGCAATGCTACGACTATTTGATTTTGCTCTGCCGCTTCTGCTCTACAGCCCAGACATCTCGCCAGGCATCGTCCAGCGCCATTATCGCAGCATCGAACTCTGTACGGTCAATCAGGACAGCGCGCGAAGCCAGGTAGCGCTCAATATCGCCCAACGAAAGCGGCAGCGGCACGCCAGCCATGCCGACGTATTGCCGCGATCGGGATATGATGGCGTAGGCGTTAAGAACTTCTGCTGTTACACCGTCGATCTCAGGTTCGGGGATGGCAGGTAAGCCAAGTTTTTCGCGTTTCCACTTAGCCTTATCTCCCCTTTCCCCAGCAAACTCACTTAACCATTTCTGCGCCTCTAAGGCTTTCCCACGGTCTCCTGAGTTTGCTGCTCTTTACCCTGAGCAATGTTTGCGGCCTCAGCCAGTATCAGCCAGTATAGCGCCGGGTGCTGTTTCAGCATGACGGCCCCGAGTTCCGGTGTATAGTCGATCGCAACCTCCACACCATCCACCAGCTCGCCGACGCCTTCCCACCCTTTCAGCAAATAGCGGGCACAGTTATCGATTAGCAGATCATCAACTGAATCGATGTCGCTGACGGACGCGAGATCAAAATTCTTGGTACCGACCTGATAACCGGCGTCCATTTTATCGATATGACGGCGAACGAGTGCGTTACGTGATCGATATTGAGGATTCTCGCTACTGGCCACCAGCAGGCGGAGTTTAAACAACGACTCTTCCTCAGGGGTGTATTTCCTTTTGCTGTCCTCAGGCTTTTTGTATGGAAAAAACCAGCGCTCACCGTTGAGGTCAATTTTCGGGGTAATGATCAGCATAAAAACTCCATGAAAAAGCCCGAACCGCGATACTCAGCGGAACGGGTCAGGGAAATTAAGGGGCCGTGACGGTAATTACTGAGGTTGCGGTAAAGGTCCGTGCTTTGCCGGTTATAGTCGCGGTACCGGCAGCATTACGCGTAACTTGCGCTGTTTTCTGGCCGGTTGAAACCACGCTGGCAATCGCCGGATCCGAAGAGCTCCATACAACGGTGTCACTGGAGTCCGCCGGGGTTAAAGTGGCGGTAAGGTTCACAGTGGAGCCAATAGCACCGGAGGACGTCGCCGGCGCTACGCTAATGGCCGTTGCCGGTACGGTAGGAAAGCGGGTGATCGTCGGCGGCGTATTGGCTGCCGTGATATCGAGCTGAACCTGAACGATATCGGTATTGCCAGCGTCCGGCCAGTCGCCGGATATCTGAACCTCAGGAAAATCGAAGGTATATTTTCCTTCAGCATTTTCCAGGGTGAAGCTGAACGGCACCGTTTCGCCGGTGAAGGTTTTTTTATAGACCTCCCAGGCTGCTTTTGACCACGAAAGAGTAACCTGCCCGGAGGGCGTAAAAGTCGTTTGTATGTTGGCGCCGGCGAACGCCGAACCAGTGCCGACGCAGCGCTGCACCTGCATGTTGTTGTTGAACTGGATATTGAAGGTATCGACGCAGAAGCCGGTACCGCCATCAACACCATTCAGCCTAATATTTGTGACCTCCTTGAATGAATATCGCAGCGCGCCGGCGGTATCCACTGGCGTGGTGAAATAGCTGGTGTCATCCCCTTTCGTTTCCCAGTCCAGACCGGCAAACGTGATGGTCGAGGTAATGTCCCCGTCGCCCGGGATTTCCATCTGGAAAGTACCGACCTGGCAGCCGCGGGCAATCTGAGCGATCCCCACGTCGCCGGCATAGGTAGCCACTGAAAAAGTGATTCGCCCGTTGCCCATAGTCAGCACGTTGTTTATCCATTCAGCGCCGAAGCAGCTGGCAAGGAAATCATCGTGCTGATTCCAGCGAAACCTCGTGCCGACATCGCCGCCGACATCTACCGTACCGCGGGACACGCCCTGCGCCATGCGGTCGCCGCCGATTTCGTCGTTATCATTGGTGTTCTGCGTTGGTTTCACACCAAACGAGGTGCGACGTAGCAGACTCCATGAGCCCGCAGTAGGCGTGATGCCGGGGGTTGTCTCGCGAATTACCGCGGATACTACTTTTGCACCTGAGCTCACAGGAGCCTCCTGTTTTTTTGTGCGCTACAGAGCGCGATAAGGGATTTGAAGATTTAGCTGTGACCAGCCATCGGTTTCACCGGCGGGCACAGCTGAGACGGCGAAATAACTCAGCCTTCCGTCGTCCTGAAACTCGAAAAGCTCGGTTAATTTGTCCGCCGTCTGGGTAGTCAGAAGCGTGCCTGAGCCTACAGGGACGAAGAGCTGGATAATGAGTACGCCGGTCCTGTGAACGACTGGACCCGCCCCGATTTCGGTTGCACCTGCCTGCCCTGATATGTTGGTTAGACGGGCCCAGATGCTGCGACCGCTGGGGTCGAATACCGGGCCATTGGGATAATCCACCGCATCAGAGGCAATAGCGGTTTGCGCCGCCATTCGGGAAATGACAGCATTTCTAATTTCTGTGAGGGTCATTTGTAGGCCTGAATCACACCATTAAACGAGACGGCATAGACACCAGTAGGCGCCTGTGTTGAGTGACCGTTCTCCAGAGGCACGGAGTACGGGAGGTTTGACTGGATATAAATCACCGAGTAGGCCGGCGCCTGGTCAATAATGTTTTTGCCGTTGAGAAACGTCATCGTTCCTCGCGTGTCAGGTTCGGCTGGTACCGAATAATCCGGGACGCCAATACTCACGAAATGTGACGCCCTGAAGGTGCCAGCGCGGTAACCGGCGGGACGTTTAATATCCATCCCATCATTAACCTGCACTTTCTTCCTGAGCCGCCCGGTTTTCGTCAGGTTGGCAGGATCGGCATACAGGGATTCGTTCCACTCGCCCACCGCTTTGTTGTACTGGACTGCGGTGGCATTAATGGCCCACAGCTCAGGGTTCCCTACCGGCGACCGTTGCACGATTTCATTCAGCAGTTGAATGGCGATAGTTCGCTGGCGAAGCTTGATATCCTCGGCCACCAGCCCGGCAAACGTCGCCGGGTCGATACTCCAGCCCTTAGCCATATCACGCCCTCCGCAGTTGAATGGAGTACGCAGCCGCGGCGGAATCGGCAGCGGCCGTTATAACTTCATAGCGCTGTAGCGCCTTGGTAATCGGGTCCGGTGCCATGATGAAATGCCCGACTGCCGGCTTATCGTTCACCTCGTTAACCAGGGCGGTTAATTTAAGGTCACCGTGAAGAATGTTAACGCCATCGATACGGCGGAGTTTGTACCGCGCCAGAACACCGCGCCCTGAATAGGCCACCACCGTTTCGCTACCGGTTTCCGTTACCGGATCCCATGCACCGCGAACGGTGTAACTGCCGGTGAACGCCTTAACCGCATCCTGCAGGTCGGTATCGAATGCTGCGGCGACTTCTCCCTGCAACTCATCACGTATACCCATCGCATTCACCACCGCTATGACGGAATTTAACGATCACAGAACCGCGAAGCCTACGGGTATAGATTTCACCATTTCGTTTAGCCCGCAATGGATGAGGTGCAAACTCAACAACCCCCTTTACCAGGTTCGCGTAAACGACATAATTGATCGGGTTTCCATTCACAAACACATCGCGAGGGCCGAGCCCATCACCGGCATAATGCACATCAGGATTTTGCATATCACCCCCTTACCACCCGCACCTGCGACTGATTAACACCGTATGGCTTAAGCATGGCCAGAGCCAGCTGCAGATCAGAATCGAGCAATGCAGAGCTGTTGGTAGCGAGTTCTGCGAAGGTTTTGGAAACAGAAACGTCGTCAGCGTCAACGGTCTTACTCAGCAACACCCCCGAATCAGTTTTCTGCTGATACAGCCCGCCATTTGCCGCCGCCAGCGCCGCATAGGCGCCAGCCTGTTTCACATCGTCAGGAATGATGGTTTCGTGAGTTGCCTTATTGCATGGCAGTTTCAGATTGAGGCCATTCATCCAGGTATTAGCCATCAGCACAGATTTGGCTTTTTTGCTTTCATCCGTCCAGGTGGCGCCGAGAATCGAATCGACGACTTCTACGGTGATGAACGTAATCATGCATCACTCCGTTTCTTTCCAGCCGTGCGCCTTCCAGTTTTCCACTTCGTCAGGATGAACGTCTGCGGTGGTCGGCGCGCCGGGGAATGCCATGAAATTGGTAACCATCACCACCAGTTGCGGTGCCTGCGGTGCCTGCGGTGCCTGCGGTGCCTGCGGTGCCTGCGGTGCCTGCGGTGCCTGCGGTGCCTGCGGTGCCTGCGGTGCCTGCGGTGCCTGCGGTGCCTGCGGTGCCTGCGGTGCATGAGTATTGGTATCAACCAGTGCGGTTGCCAGTTTTCCTGCAGCGCGTTCTGCGCGCTGTTCTTTGGTTAATCCAGCCATAATTACCCCAGAAAAAAGAAAGGGGCCGAAGCCCCATAATTGTTAACCAAGCAGCAGAACAGAATGCTCAGTTTTCACCGCTGCAACGCCCCAGGACAGACCAACTTCGTAACGCACCTGGCGGTACTGACGGTAGAGCGCAACCTGGTAAGTGATACCGGATACCGGGTCGGTAACGTTCATTACGTCATCAGCAGTATCCCCGCCCTGCGGCATCGCCGGGGTACGAGCCGCCAGCAGGAACGCATTGCGGTCAAATGCCATATTTGCGGTGTAGGAACCACCAGCAGTAATAGCGGCATTATCGGCCAGCGCCTGACGTAAGCCCGGAGCTGCCAGGGTGATGGTCGTGGCGGTCGCGGCAGCAACCAGGTATTTGTTGCTGTCGCCGGCAAACGTCACGATGTCACCGGCGCCAAAAGCACCAGTCCCGGTATCAATCGCAATCAGGATTTCGCCTTCAGCTTTTGCACCATTCACCAGATACCCGGCAGCCTGAGATGCAGTACGTTTCTTAACATGTGCAGATTCGTGGATGTTGAAACCTTCCAGACGCCCCACGATCCCCTCACGCAGCAGCGCATCAGTCCCAGACTCGTTCACTTTGAACAGGACAGACTGTTTACCGCGGAGGTTAGCGATAGCCGATGAGCCGAGGACCATTTGCAGATCCGTAGTCGGGGAGCCGTTATCGGACAAGACCTGACGCGCATTTGCCGCATCAGACAAATCACCAGCGACCCCGAACGGAGCTGTACCAGCTGTTCCAACAGCACGGGAGGAAGCGAAGTACAGAGCTGCAAGATCCGCGTCCATCTCATTTGCCAGCGCACGGAACGCCTGCTTGAACTGATCCGCCAGGATGGTGTTGTATGAACCCGCAGGCCCCAGTGCCAGTTGTTCCTCACCATTCCATTTGACCGGAGCCATTTTGGATTTAGTGATTTTGACATCAACGGTGCCGATCGTCTGGTCGCCGTCATTCGGCGCCGTGGCTCCTGGCGTAATATCGACAGTAGTTGCCGCTGGCGCAACAGGAGCGGTTACTGTCTGGTCTTTCGCCGCCGCATCAGCTTTGGCATTGCGCGATACGGCCGGGATAAAACCGACCTGCTCGCGAGATACGGTATCCAGAGCCGTAAAGATAGTCGGGATCAACCCGGTAAGCGTGTTAGCCATGTGCATGGTTTCCTTGGAGATTAAAATTTAGGGTTGTTGAGCTATCCAGCTCTGGCACCAGCCGCCATCCGGTGACTGGCAAAAGAATTAATCGACGACGGTAATACCGTCTTTGAGGGTCGATTGCTGCTCCACCGGGCTCAGACTGGAGAACGCATCGCGTTTCATCGTTTTCTGCCCGAGTGCATGTTGAGACTGGCGAGAGCCACCACCCTGATTCCCGCTGGACTTCAGGATGTGGTCTTTCTGCGGGTACTGCTCTACCAGGAATTCCAGCGCCTCATCAAAGGCCGCCAACTCGCCCGGCTTAGAGCGGGAATAAATTTTGTTACCCGAGCCGTCATAGGCAACGACTTTGCCATCCTCAACTTTGAAGGACTGACCAAAGCGGGCCTGCAGCATGTCCGACGGGATCGCCACTTTATCGGCAATAAATTTCGAACCAGAGAACCGGCCGCCGATCATTTCTTGATAGAGTTGCGATTCCAGTTTGTCGCCGCGTTGGTTCGCCTCATCAAGCTGAGTCTGGAACGATTTGGTGATATCCGCTTTCACCTGGTCAACGGCACCGGCTTCGATCAGCTTTTTCTGGTCGATTTTAGTCATCATGTCGAGCGCTTCGAGAGCCTTAGTCGGGTCACCGATTTTGGCAAATTTAGCCAGGTTGGCTTCGGCAGCTTCTTTGGCTTCACGATGAGATTTTGCCTCACCATTCAGGGCTGAAATTTTCCCCACCGCCTGGACGGCATCAAAACCGACCTCCTGGCCGTCGTCGTGGACATAGACGGGCAGACCGTTCGCGTCAATTTCTGCATACTGCTTGCCGTTTACTTCTGCTGTCTTCAGTTTCATGTTGGTACCTTTTCATGGTCATCCGACCGTTGCACCGCTCACCATCCGGATTGCGGCAATAAAAAAAGGCCGCCCGGAGGCAGCCTGTGGTGAATTTCAGATATTAAAAAAGGCCGCCTTAACGACCTTGATAGTGATATTCGTAGTGATGCAGTTTTCCGTCTATTACTATCTTTTCGAGCGTATATACCAGGATACCCTGTTCGAGATCATAGGCATCAAAACCATTGTCAAACATTGGGGATGCATCAGAAACAGGCTGAGGGAATTGAACTCGTTCGAATGGTACACCGTAGTCATCGGTGTGAGCGGGCACGGACTCACCATCTCTTGGCCCGCCCCTTAAAAAAATCTTCATGCTTAATAGCCCCCTGAATGAGACAGAATAAGTGTGGCGGCCGGTGCTGCCACGGCAAACGATAAAACGTTCGGCAGGGATTCACCGAAGTGAATCTGGTTTCCGGCTTGCCCGTTTCTCACGGGACGCTTTGGCGCGCAGGTCAGCATCCTACATTCACCACGAATTTACCCTATCACATTCTGCCATCTTTAAACGCTTGTGTGTCACGGTTACGTAGCTGGTCAAGCGTCAACCATTCGCCTTTGTCGCTGTAAAACTCATCAGGAGTCATGCCGCCATCACGAATCAGCCTGGCGCGCGTCACGCCAACAATCTGGGACTGCCGCGTGAATGATTGTCGCGAGAACCAGCCCTGATAATCGGTATCCGCAGGCACCTGACCATCCATGCTAGCGCGGGAGCTATCTGATATTTGACCTACGGCAATACCGAGCTCGTCCGCCGATTTGAGGATGTACGTTTCGACGCTGCGACAGCAAAAGTGAATTTTCCCCGGCCCCTGCAGGTAGGGGATTTTGTGGCCGATGGGTTTACCATCCAGGGTGTATTTGAGGCGGTCACGAATCCGGCAATCTTTTGATGTCCGGTTATCCAAAGTGGATAGCCACTGCTTGCCCTTCAGAATGTCGTCGTTCGCCGTCGCAAAACTCTGGCGCGCAGTTGCCGCCAGATGCCCTACAGCTGTTTTGGCAATACTGCCGGCGTTTGACCGGCTCATTTGCAGCGCGCCGTCCTGGTAGCCACGGTTAGCATGGCCGCGAACCTTACGCGCAATCTGCTCCGTTGTATCGCCCAGCAGGAAGCCCTGCCTGACGGTATTGGTGATGCGTGTCATACGGTCGGCTTCAAGGCTGCTGGCCCACTCGCTTAGTAACCGCCCCTGAAACGGTCGGGCCATTGCCGCGGCATAAACGGCGTCCGGGGAAATGCCCACCAGCGGATGAAGCGCCAGCACATCATCAGGGATCGCAAACTGGAAGAGACTTAACTGAAATCCTGCCTCATGATGCGCCAACTCCTGCAGCTCACCGGCAAGGCTTTCACTCATCGACTGAACCACATCACGATTTAGCGCCCTGACGCTGACCAGAAGAGATTCCAGCCTCGACACCGTGAAACTTTCCGCATCGAGGGTCTCCATTGCCACCAGCAGCCTGGCCGTCAGCTCTGCATCGCTGTCATTCAGGATTTTTATCATTCTGTTCGCGACGCCGGTGCTGTACTGACTCACCCAAATCGCGTGAGCCAGGCTTTCGTCACTGAGTTTTTCATTCGCCGTTGCCATCTCAACCACCTGGATTATTCAGGCCGCCGGCCAGCGTCACCTGCTGGTTCCTCAGTTCGTCGATCACTTCTTCCGGTTTCGCGTCCGGGTCGATGAATTTCAGCGCCTGAAGCACGCGAACCGCATCAATCTGGCGAATATCTCCACCCTGCCGAAGTGACTGAACCGCCGTCGCGGCCGCAGAGTCGAATGTCTGTGCCGAAACATCCAGCTCGGTACGCACATCAACATTACCGCCCTCTTTTTCGTCCAGCCATTCCGCCATGATCTGCAGGATGTTATCGAGCGCGTCTTCCAGTGAGCTTGCCATCGTATAAAGAGGTGAATTCTCCTGCATGTGCTCTTCATGCGTCTGGTCATCAGATTTGGTTGAGGTGTTTTCGGCGCGCAGCAACTTGGCACCGGCCTGACGCATCTGGTTTTCCAGGTCTTCCAGTGAGGTTTTCCCGGCGCTAATGGCCGCGCCGGTATGCTCAACATACTCAAGGCCCTGCCGCTCGCGATCGTCGAAACGGGTCGCAGTAGAAGATCCGATGGTTAACGCTTCTCCGTCAGCCAAACCGTAAGCCACCAGCAGCGGAACACGCGCGACATGCAGGATGTTGTCTTGCTCGCTCTGGCTCTGCCAGTGCTTGATGTTCAGCAATGCCAGGTTTAGCAGCGGTGGAGAGCCGCGCATAAATCCTGTTCGTTTCGTGTAGAGCGTCACCAGGGGAATATCATCACGGCTGGTTTCCCACTCGTCGTGAAGTTGCCACTGACTTTCGCCGTTATCCCCCTTGTTACGGCGATAAATTTCGACTTTGCGGGGCATGATATGGCGAATTTGCTCCACCTTTGTCTGCCCGTAATCTTCGCCATCGACAACGATCACCTCTTTAATACGCAAGTCGGTCAGAACCACCTTCCCTTTGACCACTTTCGACTTCCAGCCGATAACCTGGCGGGGATTGAGCATCGTGGCATACGGGCGGGATCCTGCGGCTTTTTCGTCGGCTTTGGTTTTTACCGTCTCCGGGTCAACTTTCGGGAAATCCACCAGCGCATGCGCCAGACCGTATTGAAATCCGATGCTGAAAAATTGCTGCGCCCAGACATCGAGCCGGTTCCCTTCCATATCAATATCGGGTGCCAGCTCCTGTATGTGTTCAGGCGTGTCCTCACTCAACACTGTCGGCTCAGCAAACACCCTCCCGATATTCTGTTTGATGGCTTCCTCATATGCCGGAAGTAACGTTGCTGTTGCTAAACGCTCTTTGTGGCTGTCGGGGTCCTCGTTAGGCCACTTGGGGAGATACGTCGCACCCTGGCGACGCATTTCGAGCGTGCCGCCCATCAACGCATCGTTGATATCCCACGCCTCTATCATGTCGTTGTAATCGAGATTGGGTGTTGAAATATCTGGCATGGTTTTACATCCGAAGTGGTGTTGATTTGCCTGTCGGTTTAATGATCGGGAACTGTTTCACGATAAAGTAGCCGCCGGCATCGTTGGGGTGATCGTTATCGGCTTTTTTATCTGGCTCGCCGTTTTCACCCCATACCTGCTGCTCAAGCGATTCCGTATAGACCGGACACCGCTTCACATTTACTTTGTAGCGACGCTCGCCGTTGCCGTTACAGAACATGGCATTCATCGAATTGATACGGTCTTTTACCGGCGGGTTTGAATTGTTCACGATCACGTTGAAACCAGCCTGCTTAAGCTGGGCAATGTCCGTAGTGCTGGCATGAGCTGATTTTCGGGAATCGCCAGAGGCGTCTGGGTAAATGTAGATTTCCCGCACCTTTAGGTAGTCATGGCCGTCATACAGCCAGAACCGCTCTTTGATGATGCGAATGATGTCCGGGGTGTCGTAAGCCTTGATGATTTCCGTTACGGCACAGGGAAGCCCGAGGCGGAGAACGTGAACAATCCCGGCCATTTTCCCCACGTTGAAATCCATACCGATATAAAGCGGCTCACCCGGCTGCTCTTCTTCTTTGCAGTTATTCAGCTTGCGGTCGAACTGGTGGTAAATCGTCCCGCTGGTCAGGTTGGTAAACTGGCCGCGCAGGTACGCTTTAATCAACTCAGGCGGATAACTCGCCAGAAGAGAAGGAATATAGTCATCTGGCAGTTTTTTTTCGTTATCGAATGTTGAAGCCTGCACCAGTCCATACAGAGTTGCGAGCTCCGGGTCTTCGCGGATCGCTTTGACGAACTGTTGATAGACGAACTTAAATCCTTCAGGCGTCGTGGTGACATCTATCCCGTTCCGTAATCCGGCTATGTTATAGCGCATACGGGCAATGATTTTCCGCCAGGCTAACTCTGCCTTTTTGGCGGGCATCACGTCCAGTTCATCAATCAGCGCATTACCGATTTTAAAACCAACGATGGTGTGCGGCTTCTCCATTGAGCGGCAGATTGTCGTTCCGCGATACTGACGCCCAGCGTAGAAATGAACCTCTTTATTACCTTCGTTGATTTTGACATTCAGGCCCCAGTCAAAGGCCACCTCTTCAACCGTGGGATAAAATATGTCGCGGATCTGGGGATACGTTGGTGCAAAATAGCCCTGGTTGATTTTAGGGTGCTCCCACATCCCCCTACATATGGAACTGCATCCCACCCAGGTTTTCCCGCTACCGAACCCACTGACAAATGCTCTGAATTTTTTCTGCATCGCGAGAAAGCGGGCCTGAGGGATGTTAAGCGTCGGTGCTATAGCCATCCTCTTCCCTCACTCTTGCATCCACGACGTTGATATTGATCGCTACCGGCGTTGGTTCGTCATCTTCCGGATCAGCTGCGAGCTCTTTCCGTAATTTTTCGACCTCCAGCTGCCGGCGCTCGATTTCAATCTGTTGCAGACGCTGAGCAAATTCACTGTCAGCCAGGCCGAGGCGTTTCATAACCGCTTCGTACATGCGCTCGCGGCTGATGGCGGTTATCTCTACGCCATTTTTCCCGAGCTTCACGCCGGAATAGGCAAGCGCGGCATCCGGCGCCAGTTTGCGCGTATCAGCGAAGAATGGCTGGCCGATGCCGTCACCATTGCAACGAGGGCATTCAGGATTAGGCGCGCTGGTGTGGTCATAGCCGTAACCGCCAACGTCGAGAGGCTCGCGTCTTTTGCGCTCAAGCGCTTCGAGTCGCTTCTCTTCATACTCGACTGCATCGCGCCATTGATACTGGTGACCGAAGCCCCAGCAGTAACGACAACTTCCGCGGCGATATTGTGAAAGCTGATTGGCATCGAAGGTGGCAAGCTGCCACATCTGTTCGAGCACTTCATCGGCGCTGCCGAGCGTGCGCACAATGGACGCTTTCTGCTGCTGCGCAATGGCCTGCGCAACTGAAGTTTTCTGAAGCAGCTGATAACCGATTTGTTCTGCGGTCTTTTTACTGTACCCGGCGCGAATGGCTGCCTGTGTGGCGTTGCCATCCTTCAGGTATTCCGCGACAAATAGGCGCTGCTGAGCAGTAAGATCGTCATCGTACACCAGCTCTTCTGCGCACTTTTCCTTTTGCGCAGTGCGCAATTTCTTCCGCGCAGGTTTTTGCGCAGTTTGCGCAGAAGGCTTTTTGATATATCGACGGGCGGTAGCGTAGTTCAGTCCCTGCGCTTCACACCAATCCTTCGGTGATACGCCGGTTACGGCATGATCGGACAGGAACCGTTGCTGAAGCTCGCCCCAGTCCGGTTTTGCCATAAATATCCCTAGCCTTTATGAAGTTGTCAGTACATATTGGTTATGCAAATCAATGGGGTACTAGTGACAGCGAAACACTAATTTGTAAGTTATGATCATGCATTATTTTGATATGGAGGACTAAATGTCTGAAAAATTGGAAGATGGCACTGTTGTCCAACTAAAGTCTGGTGGACCACTGATGACCGTAAGCTACTTTGATGATGAAAGAGGTCAATATTATTGCGAATGGTTCGTTAAAGATGAACGGAAATCAGGTTTTTTCAGCGGAACCTCTCTCGCCAAGTCTGATTACTGAGAATCAGTAATCTTAATGCTACATTATCGAAGCCACTCTTCGGAATGGCTTCTGTAATGCCAATAAAAAAGGCCGCATCCGCGACCTTGGTCTTTGTATATTTTTCAAACCTTACTGGCTCAGTCATGTATAGAACCAGCCCAACACACCAACAACAATTGCAATGATGATAAACGTGATTGCTGTTTTCCTCATTAACACACCGAAAAATGCAAATGACATCCCGGCACACAGAACTATCAAAACTGGCCACATGCTGAGTAAAAGCAATAAGTAAGCCTCGATGTTGCTGTGAATAATCATATTTACCCCAAAAATCCGAAAATCTAACCTTCCATAGCTCTTACACTTCATCACATGAGAATATGTAACTGCCCCTATTGTAATCGGACATTATCACAGGCATTCACTGAGTGCCTGCTGTAATGCCTCAACTGGACTGATCGGCAGCGGTATCAAACAGCGCCAGCGCTTCAGTCGCTTCCTGAATCGCTTTGATGGTCTTAGCTACCACTTCCGATTCGGTTACAACCCGGTTGTACTGTTGGATGAAAATCTGATACTTCAACTGACTGTCCTGTACGAATGCAATCGCCTTAGCAGCGGCTGCTGTGTCGTAGTTCAGGACGGAAAGCAGATTAAGGCGAATTTGTTCTTCTGCGGTGATTTCTGCCATTTCTTACCTCGTGCGATGTGGGGAGCATTACCGAAGTCACTATTCGTAGTACCTTCTGTAATACCATTAAAAAAGCCACCCGGAGGTGGCCTTTGTGATGACATTAAATAGCCCGGCAGGGCGCGTTTATCATAGATATTTTAGTCAAAAACACCGTTGATTACTGAAGTAACGATAGCCGTACTTAATGCGACTAATACCAAATCATCACCAACTGCTCGCCATTCATAACCAGGATAATATGGCAGGTCGTTGATCATCGATGCTGGAAGCGTTTTCTTTGCAATCCCTGGAGGTAACGGCTTGCCACGCACTAAGTTCTTAGCAATCCCCGGCGGCAAAGCCTGATAACCAACCAACCCGTAGTTCACCGCCAAAGAACGTGCTCGAGAGAAGCTGATGTCTGAGTCTACATGGTCTGGCTTACCGTAATTTTTACGATTTCCATGTTCATCACCTGACTTACCGTTCCCCTGAGCTTTGTCCCCGTGGTCTCCGCTATTCCCGTGGTTGCCACTATTGCCATGATTGCCACCGCCGCCGCTGTTACCATGCCCACCTCCGCCATTACCATTACCTGGGTTTGCGTAAACAGGAGCAGCAAGCACAGCAAGTGAAATAACCGCCGCCAGTGCAGTTTTGAGAGTGCGACGTTTAGACATGATAATTGTTCCTTTAGGTTAACTTGACGCCTTAAACATAAGACAAAGCAATACCCTTAACAATCTCATGTTTTCTTATTTTTGGAATGGCTCCTGTATGGCCAATAAAAAAGCCGCATCAGCGACCTTGGTCTTTGTTTATTTATTCGAAACCTTACTGGCTCAGTCACGTATAGAACCAGCCCAATACACCAATAGCCATTGCAAGCACTATGAAAATAATTGAAGTTTTACGCATTAACACACCGTAAAAAGCTAAAGACATTGCGATACACAAAGTTATCAACACTGGCCACATGCTGAGTAGAAGTAAGAAATATGCCTCGATATCACTGTGAATAGTCATTTTTTTGCGAAAATCCGTAAATTTGACCTTCCATGGTCCTAAACTTCATCGCATGAGATCATGTGACGGCCCCTGATGTTGTTTGGACATTATCACAGTCACTCAGTGAAAACCGTTAAAAATCCGTTGGATGGTTTACTTACAATTGAGCTGGTGCAGCGTTTCGGTAATAGCTTTTTCCTAACGAAATTAGCTTTAGTCATTTGTTGCCATATCCCTCGCACAAAAAGCAAGTAACCACAGGGCTAGGGAGGTTATAAAGTGAGCTATCCCCTGTCCTATAGTGTATGGTTAGCAATCACTCACTAAGGACAAACGCCATGTCGACGCTCAAAGACAAGATACGTACACTCAGACCTTTAAAAAGCACCTGCCCTCACTGTTCTCGCCAGTCAACATACACCCTATCGAGAATAAAAAATGATGTAACGTTAATCTGTCCCTACTGCGGAAACATTTTCCTTCCCTCTGAAAGTAAACCTATTAAGTAACTGATTAACTGTTCTCCTGAAGCTTGATCGGCACTTAGGCTTCAGTCCAGGTAAACGAAACTACTGTCCACTTTCAAGATTTAAACCGGTACCCTCTGTACGATGTGGAGAACATTATCGAGCCAACTCGCAAGGTGGCTCTGTAATGCCCTACTCGGCCGGGGTGATATCTATGAAATACTCTTTACCCTGCTCAAACTGTTCTACCGCTGCGGGGTTAGAGATGACCATCTGCAGTTGACCGCTAGGGGTATACTTCGACCAGGTTTCGTTCTCCGCACTGCCGGTCGTTACCGCCATCATATTAACGACAGCAGTAGAGTTGTCTGGCGATTTGTTGATGCTGTTACATTGAAATTTTGCACGTACAGTCATTGGAATTCCTCGGTTAGTAAAAAGCCCCGCTATTGCGAGGCGATTTCTTGTAGCGGCTCTTATCTCAGCGCAGCCCCTTACTGCGTGCTGGATACTCGGTTGAGTGGGCCAGCGTAGAGATATATGGACTGACTGCTAGCAAGGCCGGCCTCTCCGGTAGTCGACAGAGCCATATCGACAGGAGAATGAAGAGAATGAGCATCGTCACCTCGGAAACTGCGTGCGGGAGACCGCCGCAACATCTCAAATAAACATTGACACACATCACATTAATGCAATACGTAGTAGGAATTATCGTAAGCCACCTAGGAGTAATCCAATGACTGACATAATCACGCTGGGAATCTCAGTAGTGTTTTTGGTTCTTGCTGTATACTTCCTCGTTGCTCATGTGCGTGGCAGACGCCGAGAGCATTCAACCTTTCGTAAGGATTTTCGTAAGAATAAATGGCGGTAGGAAGCGGTGACGATTGGTGAGCCGCTTTGACATGGCTCTGTAATCCCTACTTCAGACACTGCTTGCGGATGTAGTCCTGCTACTGGCTTATCGCCCGATAGTAGGCTTGCCAGCGATATTTATCTAACCGGAGTTGCCGAAGACACTGGGCTGTTTCGATATCAGATTGCAGGTCTTCGTCGCTGTCTTTGCCGGCGTCACTTCCCTTGCAAGGAGGGTTCATCAAATCCGGAGATGGCGTTGGCAGCGTCGATGGCACGCTGGCGCAGCTGCACAGCATCATCGTCAAACCTGCACACAGTACGATTCGGAGACTGGACATATTTCACCACGTCGCGGGTTATGGTTCGGTAGATGACCTTGCCCTCTTCTGAGGCGGAAGCGGCCTTTTGCTCTACCGGCTGAATAGCTTTTTCGGCCTTCTCTTTCTTCTTCGCTGCCTGAGCGTTGATATGGTCAGCATGAGAGCTCCAGCCGGCTCGCCATGAGAAAACACAGCAAAGCAGCAAAATTACTACTGCGCTGAAAATGGCGGTTAAGCGGCTCATTGATCCAATCCCCAGCACGTCAACGCGCTTTCCTGGTCTCGCCGTTCGACCTGGCCATAACAGCCGGTGGCCTGCCCTTTTGTCAGGCGGCAGTCGCGGCCACCGTCTTTAATCCACCAGCGAATAGCCTCGCATGCACCTTTTCGGTCGCCGGCGTTAATGCGCTGATAGAACGTTGAGGGGAAACATTTTCCGGGACCAATGTTGTACGGACAGAAGCTAGCGATACCGACTTTCTGCGGCGGGGTCAACGGAACTTTGATGTTCTGGTCGACCCACGTCAGTGCCTTGTTGCGCTCGATGGCGTTTACTTGTCCGCATTTGGCCTGGGTTAACTTCATGCCTTTCGTCACGGGTTTACCGTCAATGCGGGTTGCCCCCCGACAAATCGTCCAGAAGCCGGAACCATCACGGTATGACGTCAGGCTGTTACCCTCTTTCTCGTTCAGAAACTGATCCATCAGTACTGGAGCTGAGGCGCCAGCGGCAATCAGCGCCAGCATGGCCGCGCTGAGTTTTGTCTTCAGGTTAGCCATCTTAATTATCCTGTGGAGGTGGGCCGCCATAGCCACGATCGAGAGACTGCTGATACATCTTCGTCCAGCGGCGCTTGAAGTAGAGATTAGTCAGGTAGGTAGCGACGCCAATTATCACGCCGCTTGCCAGAGCAATAAAATTCCAGTCCAGCCCATGAAACCAGTCATAGGTTTTCGCCAGTCCGGTACATATCAGGCCGCCTGACGTGCAGTACGAGGCCGCCGAGAAGATTTTGTCAGGCATTTTCATAGTCTCTCACCTCCGATATACGGATGGCGCTGTGTTTTAGAAAGGGGTCAAGCTCACGGGCTGGAATAACAACAACACGCGTCGAGGATGATTCCCGTGAGCCTGAAATAGAAAAGCCCACGAGTTAACGTGGGCTTAAATTGGGGTGTGGTGCTGAGTGCCTCTCAGTAAGCCTTTGGTCAGCAACCATGGCTTGCGGTCCGAGTGAATCATAAGGATTCCATTTAAGCTGTTTCCGCCCCTCCGCATAGGGGGATTCACCACATGCTCAAATTAGCTGGGATAGTGCGAGCTCGTCAATACATTGATTTGCTGTAACTAAAGTCAGCTTTTATAGATTGCCGTACGACGCTATGACAGGGGTACTGATGCATTGCATCTCGCGAGCATCCCTGTCGTATCGCCGGAAAGCAAAATACCGCCATTTCTGACAGGATTTAGAAGATTAGGCGGTGTGTCGAAGTGACCACCCCTAACAGAGTACGATAGTTTTTGCGTACGCGTTAGGGTTTTGATAAAATTTTTAACCATATTAATTTATTCTTATAATTCGGGATATATAATGGATATTACTTGTTTAGAATGTGGCAATGTTCTTGACGACCCCACAGTAGCTTGTGATAAATGCGGAGCCACCCCCCATGTTGTAGTGCTGGACAAACAATCATATTTTCCTATTGGTGCTGTTACAGCAAATCTCGAAAAAAACGATTCAAGAGTATTTGATTATCGATTAGGCGAAGTTTGGGATCTAAAAAATGAAGTCGCATCTGAATTCATAACCAGGATAGAGAAAAAATTTAGCCGAAAAAACAAATTCCATAATTTTCTTGATTCAGATAGCACCCCCTTCTCAATCCCAATAATTCTAAAAAAATACATTAATAAAAACAATGAATTCACTGAGTTATCCAAAACCATAATCGACAAGCTCAAGTATAATGCTAATAACGAATCGAGAGTTGCCCAACTTCAGGGGGGGTGTGTTGTTTTCATCCACTACAGGTCAGCTGAGCCAGAGGATTTGGGTAGACTTCTAATTGTAATGGTTGATAAACAAAGCGCCTATGATTTTGATTCGGATAAATTGACTCCAACAAGACTAAATCCAATAAATACCGATGCTTTACGACAGGCTGCAATGTTCGATTTAACTTTATTTGAAGCTAGCTATCCAGAAAACAAAGGAGACTCATATGTCCATTTCTTGCAAGGCAAATCTAAAAGCGATTTTTTCAAAGAATCATTAGGTTGCCGACATGATTCAGACAACAAAAGAAGTATTCAACAATTATTTAGCGCTATAGATATTTTTGCTAACAAAAACTCACTTGGTCGTGTACTGCGTGATATGATTGACAACGAAGTCAAAGGCTTATTAGATAAAAAATCAAAAGATAAAAGCGGAAATAAATCCGTTAAGATTGAAGATATTTCTAAAATAATTGACCAGTGCCTTATTGATACACATGAATGCAGGGGCACATTTGTCGATTTTGTTAATATAAATGGTTTCCAGATTGACCCTCAATTTGAACCCACCCCTAAAGCTGCAGAGAGTGCACTTACAATTGAAGTGGCTGATAACGATAACAATTTTAAGTTGAAAATAATGCGTGGAGCTATTGGAGATGAAAACTCTAACAAACCTGTAATTCTCACTGACAATAAGTGCGAAGTTGTGATAAAATTAAGTCAAGCAGATTATGATGAACTCAAAAGATATAGAGACAGTTAATAATGACAATTGCTGATGACTTATCAAGACTAGCACAGGTTTTAAATGGGGCCTCAAGCAGAGTAGAGGCTTCCTATACTGTCATATGTCTTGAAGAAAGCATTATTACCGTAAATAGCCCTGAAATAATCAGACTATTACAGTCATTAGGTTATAAAAAGGCAACAGATTGCATTGAAAAGAATGAAGTTTGGCTGGATCGCCAAGCTTTATCCTGGAACGATTCTTTAATTTATGAGAATATTGAGTCCTTTTGGTCTAGAGTAAACACTCTAAGCTCACTTCCGAATAATTACATCATCGGAACACCTTTAATTTTCCCTGCCACTAAAAATGAAAGCATCGAAAAAATCCATATTTTCTTTATGTGGAAAGATATTCTTTCATTAATTTCCGATCATCACAATAACGATTGCTCTGTCTTATTTTTCACCAATGATAACAAAAGCTTTACAGTCGAACTTAAGCATTCTTTGCAATATAGTGAAATTGAGAGCCTATCTAACGCATCTCTTAAATATGAAATTATAAAGGAATTGTTCGACACAATAAAAATCAAAGACTTGCATAAAAGCGAGCGAAAACTTGTTATACGCTCGGCTATAAACGAAGTATTTAAGGCAAATAGCCTATTTAATTTCCTTGACTTACTTAACTCGACTGAGCACATTAGAAAAAAATATGACGAACTTTATGAGGTTTACACAAAGAGGTTTTCTGTAAATAAAATACTCAATGAACTCGATGAGAAAAATCTTGAGTTCACAAGTAAGATTAATGAATTTATATCATCTAACCAGACAAAAGCATTGACTATTCCCGGTGCGCTAATAGCAGCAGGTGGCTTAGTTAAGGCTAATGAAACAACCGAAGCAATATTAATTATCGTTGGGCTTTGGATGATAAAAAGAGTCAATTACATTTCCGTTGAGATATTCAATGAAACATTCGACAACTTACGTTTTCGGGTGGAGTCTGCTTTCGATAAGTATTTAAAGTTTGAAGAAAACAAAGAAATCAAAGATAGCGCAGACAGTATAAAGAGTAGCATTATAAGGCTGATCGATAAAGCTAAAAATAGGATGAGAACTGTTAAACATCTCGCATCAGCCATGTTTTATGGAGGCCTTATTTACGTTGGATATAAACAGTTCCCTGCATTTTTTGAAAAGTCGACAGTAAATCTATTCTATTTTTTATGCCATACACTGAGCAAGCATTGCTAGACAACCGTCAATGAATCCCATAGCCATTTGAAGTTCCTTGCGAATAGTTCCATCACAACATTTTCTTTTTTTCGCAATCGTTCTTAGCGAAACGCCAACAACGAAGTGAGCGATTATCAGCTCGTACTCTTCAGGTTTGTGCTTCTTCAATCGAGCAACACAACCATCAATCATGATCCCTTCGTCATCATCGCACTGTAGACGTGATTTTTTGCCATGTGGCAGTAGGCCTTTAAATCCTGCAGCGATTGGCTGCCAGTCAACGCCGTTACCGTCAGCTGCAGCCCACGCGCCCCAACGGTCTAATACTTCGTACATATCACGCATTGTTGTGTGCTCCTGTTTTATTCATGCTGTCGCTAATTTGCGTGCCCTGGGGGCTGAAGTGTTTGAGTGATGCTTCGAGTTTCATGCTTTCAGTAGCCCCTCTTTTTTCCATAAGGCCAAAGTCCTGAGCACACCTTCGGCATGCATCAGGCGCAATTCGTCGTAGGTGTAATCGGTGGTATTCTTTCTGCCGTCGATCAGGTCATGACACCCGCAGCAGGCTATTGCCGCTTGGGTATCATCAGGTTTGCACCCGGTACCACACGTTCCCGCCAGACGGTAATGCGCGAGAACACTGGTTTCCGGGTTGCCGTTGCAGTACCCGGGTATCCGCACGGTACATTCGCGGCCACGAGCCGCTTTGCGAAGGTTTGCCATAATCACCCCCACATCCGATTACGCCAGCGGGAATCCGGCCGCGGAGGGTTCTTGTCCTCAACCAGCTGCGCGCTGACGGTCCAGGTAATAAGGTCTGGGTTTAAACTGCGTTCAACCTTGATGCCCCGCTGCCGGTATTTAGCCACCAGCTCGTCTGCCTGGGCTGTTGTGCATTCGGTATGTGCGAACCATGATTTCTTCATAGTCCTCACCCCGCGAAGCTCAGTAACTGGTTTGCGGCGTTCTCGACTTCCATCTGGCTGTTGAATGAACGGGAGAGTATCCAGCGCCAGAGAACATCCAACGACGCCTTGTACAATTCATGGAATTCGGTGTCGTCCATGCTGGAGAAAGAAATGCTACGGGGATGTTTTTTTAGCGTTCCGTCTGGCAGTTGTATGGCGTCATAATGCCCTGCCTCGACAATGACCCACGTCCGATAGGCGTCAAAAGATTTACAGATGCTGATGCTGCCGGCGCGTTTCTCGGCTACGCGATCGAGGTATTGTTCTGCGGCATCAAGAAGGGCTGATTCGTTACCGCCATAGGCGGCTAGAAAACTGGCGTAGCCATACACAAGCTTGCGCTCATTGGATGAGATCGCTCCGCCGGTAGGTTCCCAGTAGTCAAAGCCGAGATTGAGTAAAGCAAAGTAGCGGCGATGAAACGCCGGGTTGCGGACGAGTTTATAGTCGGCTTCCAGGACGGCGCCGAGCCTGCATTTTGATTGCAGAAATTCGCTGGTCTCCTGCGTGGCGGGGATCAGTATGCCTTGTGACTGCTTTATTAGGTGCAAATGCGCCATCGTGATTCTCCGGTGGCGCTGCAATACTCCGATGCCGTTGTTCAGGCGGCAAATTGATTATGGCAAGTTTATATATGCCGGGTCAATTATCCCAGCTTCAATAGACAATTCTACAAACTCTTCGATGGTAGCTAGAAATTGCTTTTCGCTGATCTTTTCAAGGACGATAACCTGGTCACCATTGCATTTTATTCGGTATTCGCCACCTTTTTTGATTATACGAATGGCCTCTTCAATATCCATCGCCCCTCCCCGAGCTACATTCAGACTAAAAAGATGTCTGGCAGCTGCATCTGAGGGAAACGCTGTATGCGATGCTCTGACAAAAATGCCTGCTACCAACTAAAGCCAATTCAGTAAAACCAGTCGTCGGCGCTTTCCCACGTTTCCTGCAGAATCTCTTCTATCGTTTCTCTATCGCCATCAATACCACCCAAAACACTCAGACTATCAGCCCCGGAGCGACGTACTGATAATTTGCAGTCCTCATACTTCTGGCTGAACCGCCGCAGCAGTTCAGCTTCAAGGGCAGGCTCAGCACCATCTGGCAACACCTTCTTGCGGTCGATTGTGATTTCAATTCTCATAGTAACCTCGACATCGATATACTGTATAAATAAACAGTACACCCATGCCGATAAATGTTCAATATCTTAAGAGAACGAATTGTTAACTTTTCTATCAGTAGTTGCATAAAAAAACCCGCCGTAGCGGGTTGAATTGACAAGGTTTATTTTTTGTTACGGCCGGACGTATCGAAGTAGTACGCGTCACTGGCTCGTGGTATCTGGAGCCTTGATCCACATTTGTAGCGCACTCACATTCCGTAAAATGTAAGAGAGTAAAGTCCGCTCCTGGCACACAGCAGACAAACACGTGACGCTGTAGGTCTCCTGAGAGCGAAAAGCGGACGCCCGCAAAGCATTAACAGGCGTCCGATATTTTGAAGTGGGCAGATTACTTAACCCGTTTCCCCATTTCGTCAATGACTTTCTCGCCATCCTCTTTGGTAAACACTCCTTTCTGACCTTCCGGTAGAATATCCAACACTATTTCTGAAGGGCGGCAAAGACGAGTGCCAAGCGGCGTAACGACTACCGGCCGATTAATCAGGATCGGGTGTTGAAGCATGAAATCAATCAACTGCTCATCACTAAATTTCTCTTCATCAAGACCCAACTGCTCATAGGGTTCGACGTTCTTACGCAGCAATGCACGTACTCCAATACCCATATCTGAAATCAGTTTGATAAGTTCATCACGAGTCGGGGGAGTATCGAGATAATAAATAATGGTTGGTTCGTTACCGCTGTTACGGATCATCTCCAGCGTGTTACGTGAGGTCCCACAGGCCGGATTGTGATAGATGGTAATGTTGCTCATATCTGTATCTCATTACAAAGTGACGGAGAGCCGTAACGCCAGCGCGGCCAGAGTGACAAACAGCACGGGCAGAGTCATGATTATGCCCGTGCGGAAGTAATACCCCCAGGTGATGGTCATGTTTTTCTGTGCCAACACATGAAGCCATAACAGGGTTGCCAGACTGCCTATCGGGGTGATTTTAGGACCTAAATCGCAGCCAATCACATTGGCATAAATCATCGCCTCTCTGGCTATGCCGGACGCAGTGCTCCCGTCTATAGACAATGCGCCAATGAGTACCGTCGGCATATTGTTCATCACAGACGCCAGGAACGCAGTCAGGAAGCCGGTACCGAACGTAGCAGCCCATAAACCTTTGTCTGCCAGCATATTGAGTACGGCTGAAAGAGACTCAGTCAGTCCAGCGTTACGCAGGCCGTAGACGACCAGATACATACCCAGCGAGAAAATCACTATCTGCCAGGGCGCACCGCGCAGCACTTTCCCGGTATTTATGGCATGACCACGCTTTGCTACCACGAAAAGCACCGCAGCCCCAACTGCTGCTATCGCACTTACAGGGATCCCCAGCGGCTCCAGAACAAAGAAACCGGTCAGCAAGAACAGTAAAACAACCCAGCCCGCCCTGAACGTCGCTGGATCTTTAATCGCGCTGGCAGGCGTTTTGAGCAGTGAAACGTCATATCTGGCCGGAATATCGCGGCGGAAGAAGAGATGGAGCATGGCCAGTGTTGCAGCGATGGCCGCAAGGTTCACAGGGACCATCACGGAGGCGTACTGCGTAAAGCCCAGATCGAAGAAATCCGCCGAGACAATATTCACCAGGTTGGAAACTATCAGCGGCAGGCTGGCGGTATCGGCAATAAATCCCGCAGCCATAACAAAGGCCAGCGTCGTCGCCTGGCTGAACCCCAGTGCGAGCAGCATTGCAATCACAATTGGCGTCAGTATCAGCGCGGCACCGTCGTTAGCAAACAGAGCAGCAACAGCTGCGCCAAGCAGTACTATCCAGGTAAACAGCAGGCGGCCGTGCCCGTTACCCCATCTGGAAACATGCAGCGCGGCCCATTCAAAGAAACCGGACTCATCGAGCAGCAGGCTGATGATGATCACCGCAATGAATGCCGCTGTTGCGTTCCAGACGATGTTCCAGACTACAGGGATATCATGAATGTGGATAACTCCCGTTCCCAGCGCCAACACTGCTCCGATACTTGCACTCCAACCGATGCTTAGACCTCTGGGCTGCCAGATGACCAGGACCAGCGTCAGTATAAATATACTCCCTGCCAAAATCATTTCAGGTTCCTTTGCATATGGTTATGTATATGTGATGCAAAATTCTCAGCATGATGTACAGGCTGATTTTGACAGCCATTCACCCACATCTTCTCTCATACATTGCCAGGTCGTCGTGATCGTCTCAGCCGCCCACGCTGGCATGTGGGGAGACAGACGGTAGTGAATCCATTTGCCTTCCCGGCGGTCAAGCACTAACTCTGCTTCACGCAGAATAGCCATATGGCGAGATATTTTGGGCTGTGACTCAGTAGTGACCGCACATATATCGCATACGCATAGTTCGCCGGACTCCCGGAGAAGCATGACAATGGCGAGACGTGTTTCATCCGACAGGATTTTAAAAAGCTGAACAGGCTGTAGCATTGATTACTCCGTTCCCTTCAGAATATACATATGGTAAACCATATGCATTAGCTTTGAAATCACCGTAATATCCCGGAGGAGAAATAATGGAACACTTTCCTGCACTGAACGCTGATTGTTTCGATAAAAAGATTGCTGAGCACCTACAGCTCAATGAATCTCCACGCATTCTGATTCTGTATGGCTCGGTAAGAGAGCGTTCGTACAGTCGTTTTGCAGCAGAAGAGGCGGGTCGCCTGCTGACGGCGATGGGGGCGGAAGTCAGGCTGTTTAATCCTTCAGGTTTACCCCTGCCGGATGATGCTCCGGATACACACCCAAAAGTCATAGAGCTGCGCGGACTGGTCAGATGGTGTGATGGAATGGTGTGGAGCTCTCCTGAGCGGCATGGGGCAATGAGTGCGGTGATGAAGGCCCAGATCGACTGGATCCCGTTAAGCGAAGGCGCGGTCCGCCCTTCTCAAGGCAAAACTCTCGCTGTAATGCAGGTATGTGGCGGCTCGCAGTCTTTTAATGCGGTGAACCAGATGCGAATTCTTGGCCGCTGGATGAGGATGTTCACTATTCCTAACCAGTCTTCAGTCGCTAAAGCCTGGCAGGAATTCGATGAAAACGGGCGAATGAAACCTTCGTCCTGGTATGACCGCATTGTCGATGTCGCCGAGGAGTTATTTAAAATCACTCTCCTGTTCAAGGGGCAAAGCAGTTACCTTGCCGATCGCTACAGCGAACGAAAAGAGAGCCATCAGGAACTTTCGTCACGCGTCAATCAGGAGAAAATATAACGTTAGGTAGTTCAAAATGTCCGCTTATGGCACAAAGCTGCCTGTCAGCTGAGCTTAAGCTCTGTATCGTAAGAGCGCTAGCTCAGATCTGAGTTACAACACATAAATATTCACTAAAAGACTTCGGTTATTCTCTCATAATCATCTTTGCGACCACAGGCATATTCCCGTGAAGGATCCACTATTTCACCTCCTGCTGGGCGGCTGCGAGCACACTACGAACCGCGTCGAATGCTGGGGCTACAAATCCAACATCTTCGGTACAAACAGCGTCGAGGTTATTCAGCGTATCGCCCATGAATTCCATCGCGGCCAGTGATTTGAGCAGAGCGTCGCGGATAGAATCCGGAATTACCAGAGAGTTGCCTACCTGAAGCACGGCGGCGCGGCGAATATCAGTTTCCAGTTCCTTGGCCCAGTCCAGCCATTCATCAGGCAGCCCGCTTTTGCTGCTGGCTATGTGATTAGCGAGTTTGTATAAATCCTCGGTCTCTACCCGCGCTGGCTGCGCGTGGCGGTAGAGCGCGACATCTGCTGGCTCTGAGTTCTGCTCGCCCCACAGATGCGCTGTATCTCTACCCTGGTTGATATAGCCTATGTTTCGCTCATCGGTATAGGCTAGTGGGTCCCTGTCCTGCTCAGCCTTGCGGCGTTCCTGTAGCTCGCGCATTGCTGACGCTATATCAGCGTAATCTGTTAAAACAGAGTCGTCGCAAACTTCTGCGCGAGCGAGAATTTCAGCGATACGTTTTTCAGTTAAGTTTCTAGTCATTTGTTGGCCTCTGGCTTATCGACATAATGACCGCCTTCCCGCTGCTCAGCTCCTTCAAAGACAAAGCGCCATTTACGTTGTTTGCTCATTTGCCTGCTCCTGAGCTCTTACGATAACTAAATCTGTTGAGATCAAAATCAATGGTTGCTCGTTGGTCTCGAAACAACCCGAGACGCCCATAGCGGACGACTTTTCCGGAACGCGCCGCAGCACGAAAATGTTTTCCTACGGAATCACGACACATATGAAGTTCGGCGCAGGCCTCTTTCACCGTCAGGCGGCCTCTCGCCAGAGTCAGTTCGATAATTTTCTGAACGCTCGCCTGCTGTTGTTCGCGCGATTTGTTAGCCATAATCTCCTCACTTCACAACGCGCAAATGGTGCACATTTTTGCGGTGACTATCCCAGTCGAAATTGACCCAGATACCGCTATCCATCTGGAGACGGTCGAGGATCCGCGCGCCGAGGGTTTCCACCAGCGATTCATAATTCAGGTTGGTCAGGACCCCTACCGGGCGCATCGACGAAAGCCGGCGATCAATGACCTGGTTCAGAATGACTTTCTCATTCCGGCTATCGCGCTGAATGCCCACTTCGTCCAGCACCAGCAGATCAACCCGGCAAAGGTCGTCCAGTAGTTCCGCTTCCGATTTTCCCGTGTCGTAGCATTCCCGAACCCGCAGCATCAGGTCAGGTATCGTGACCACCAGAATGGTATGCCCGCGCTGCAGCAGATAATTTCCGATCGCCGCGGCCAGATGATTTTTCCCGGTACCCGGCTTGCCACTGAATACAAAACTGGTAAACCCGTCACCGAAGTTCTGCGCGTAGCTTTTTGCCAGCGTTAACGCCCGGCGCTGGCCATCGCCGTTCACCTGGTAATTTGCGAACGTGCAGCTGCGGTGCAGATCCTGAATACCCGCGCGCCCAAAAATTTTCTCAGCGCGAGTCTTCTGGTTTTCCCGCTCCAGTTCCTCGCAGCGCTTCCGCCCTTCGGACTCTTGCCAGGCGCGCCATTCTGCGACTGTGCCGAATTTTGGTTGCACACTCGCTGGAATAATTCGTTTCAGGCGCTCCAGCGCGCTGCCGGTACCAACAATGTTTTTCATCGCTACCCCTTGAATCCCGATGGGATGGTTTTGTCAGGCTCCGAAATCTGATTGGGATCTCGTGTGCCTGGCGCCTGCTGAATCGCCCACGGTTCGCTGAAATGCATACCGGGACCGAAAAACGTCTTCGCCTGTTTCACGTACTGCGTGTTCAGGTTTCCCTCAAATTTCACGAAAGCCGCGTAGCGCTCCACGCCTGAGTAAATTTCCTCAGCAGCTGTTCCATCCCTGATGCGGGCATTCCAGGCCTTGAACGCATCGGACTTACTGTTGCCCCCTGCACGCTTTGGATAAATCGACCAGACCAGTTCGAACTCATCCGGGTATGTTTTTTTCTGTTCAGGGTTATCGCCTTCGCTCTGACCCTGATCGCTTGGGGGGGTGGCGTAGCCATGCCCCGAACTATCTTCTTCCTGTTCCTGTTCCTGTTCCTGTTCCTGTTCCTGTTCCTGGTTAAGGAAGGGTTGCAGAACCCTTTCGGAACCCTTTAGTTTCGAGATGCTGATATGGGATATGGCCGAGGCCATGACCCGCGCCAGCTCTGGCTTAACCGAGGATTTGTCCGGTACCTGGTCAAACAATCGCAGAGCTGCAATCCCCTGGTTCGGGTTCTCCACCGAATTCCAGGCCAGAAAGTTACGTATCAGAACCCATTTCGAGGACGAATCACGCGTTGCGAAACCGTTCGCCGACAGTTCATCAAACCCTTTCGAAACCCTTTCAGGAGTCCAGGCAAGGTCTTCCGAAACATATCCATCAGGCAGCCGGAAACACCCAATCATGTTCGTGTGTTGACCAGTGAGCAGGTACAGTGCAAGCAGCCGGGCATCATCAGAAACCCGCCGCATTCCATCGCTAATCCAAAATGATGTATGCACCTTGCCGTAATCACGCATAGAGACCCCGCTGTTGCTTAAACTGGTGTGTTTTCATCTCCAAGCACCCACCGCAAAGCCGCGGCAAATTCGCCGCTTGCGGTTTGAAGTGCCTGGGTGATTTCCTTACGGGATTTGAGACGCGGCTTTGTGTCGCCGAGAACCTGACGCTGCCGGCGCGTTTTTTCATGTCCGGTAGTGCCAGCGGTCGCAGCTTCGATTTCTGCTACCTTCTCCCGCTGTGCTTCTGGCTTCATTGATGCCAGCTGTCGCGCCTGAGAGACGGTGACAGTGCCAGATTCGACCGCATCCCGAACGGCCTGAGTGGCATCAAGCAGAGACAGGGTGGCGCGCACGGTCTGAACGCTACAGCCAAACAACATTGCAAGATCGTCCTCGTCGTAACCACGATCCAGAGCGTCGGACATTTTCTTAGCGCGACCTAACGGCGTGTCAGGCCGTCGAATTTCGTTTTCACTGACCATGTACTCGGTCATTTTTTTTGCTGACCCGCGCTTAACGACGCCAGGAACAAGCAACGGCTTTTTACCTTCTTTCAACAGCAGCTTATTGGCTTCCAGCGTATGGCGAACGCGCTGACGGCCAACAACCACACAGGTAAGCCCGTTTTCGGGGTCTTTCCAGACAGTGATCGGCTCCAGAACACCCAGCTTCTTGATATTCAGCACCATCCCTTTGTCAATCGGTAGGTGAACACGCTCATCGTAAAGCGGGTGGGCCTTATCGGTTACCAAGTGCAGCTTTTCGGGTTCAAATTTCAGCACGTTGGTTTTGCCGTTGGCGCCGTAAGCGTCTTTCGAATTTTTAGCCATTGGCGCCCCCGTTGTTGATATTGGTTTGTTTCGCGTTCATAATTTCCCCTGTGAATTGATCCAGTCTTTTCGCATAGAAAGTCGGCACTGTTAGCGCAGTCCGGCTTTCGATTTTTTTGGCTTACGCATCACATGCCCCCCAGCATCGAAGTGACCATGCTCATCAGCACGCCTGCCTGCTCAGGCATTAGCCGGAACAACGAAGTAATCCCTTCACTGACCTCTTTTAATTTCTGGTGCTCCGGCGCGTTCAACATCACGGCCTGCTTTGCTTCAGCGCACTCCTTGATAGCTGAAGCCAGACGCGATAAAGCATCGTCCTGCGGTATTAGTCGGTGACGAAGTTCAAGAGGAAGTACGGCTAAGATCGCCGGGATTAATTGCCTGATATTTTCTCGGGCATATTCCGTTTCGCCATCGAGCCAGCGGAACAACTTCTGACGTCTGCGACTCAGTTCCGAAGGAAAATCTAGCCCGGTACCGCCCTGCCTTTCCCATTCCTCAATGACCAGTGCAGCGACTACATCCTGGTTATCCAGCGACGCTGACCAAGCTCGGATAACCGCACGGATTTGATCATGAGTAACATGGCCGCCGGACTGATTGCGGTTTATCAGCCTGGGACTACCGGCTCCGGTATTCTGTTGGAAGTGAAGCGAATGCATGCGCTACCCCCGACCCTGATCTTGATCAGCGTTATGCGTTTCGACCGAGGGAACAAATTCCGGCCAAATACTTCGCCATTCATCTGGAAAACAATCAGCTCGGGTAACTCGCCCATCTGTTAGTTGCTCAATAAGAATGGCGCGAGCGGGTGAAATAGCTGCGTTACCCGAGGCCATTTGCGATAAGTAAGAGGTTGAAACTTCAAGCTTTACAGCTAAAGCTTTTGCGTTTCCTCTTTTCATGCTGAGATAGTCTTTGAGTTGCATACATGCTCCTTCGTAAATGTAGCTTGAGTTTATAAATTACTAAACCCAAAAGTCAAGTATTTGCTTGTTTATAAATTACTAATCAAAATGCGCATATGACGACATCAGATATCAGACGAAAACGGCTTAAAGAGTGGTTCTCAGAAAAGTCGTTACCAGAGAAAGAGAAGAGCTATTTATCGCAACTGATAAATGGGCGGAGTTCTTTTGGTGAAAGGGCTGCAAGGCGTCTAGAAAAAGACTATGGCATGCCTGCCGGCTATCTTGACGCTGATGATGAGAACTCAGCTGCAAAACTTGCTGCTTTAGAACTAAGTACAGAAGAAGAAGAACTCATAAAGTACTTTCGCGGATTTCCTGATTCGGCAAAGCGGGAAGCACTCAAAGATTTTGAATCTAAATACAACAAATTTAACGAGCTTTTCAAAGAGTTACTCGCTTCAAGAAAGTGATTTTAATAGCTATCAAATATCTAAACCGCCAATATGGCGGTTTTTTTTCGCCACCAACTCTGTTCTTTCCCTCTAAAAATCTAATCCCAGCAAAAGTTTAGCATTTACTTCACCAAAAAGTTTACTTATCGCTTTACAAAAAGGTTTAGTAATGGTTAAACTCATTTCATCAACAACGCGCTGCGTTGCTCCGATAAAAAACGTTCGGCTACCCGGCCTTAAGGGACAGAAAAACTAATCAGCAGGCTTTGCAATGCGGTGAATGCGGCTATGCGCACGCGGCTCAGTTAAAGCAGTACCGCCTTGTTTCCCGGGTGGGGTGGAAAAGAAGCAGCCGGCAGTAGTTGTTAACAGGCTACCGTCACCGGGAGGCACCCGCGCCGCATTGCAAAGCCTGATTAATGGTTAGTCAGCAAGCACCGTTTGCCGCGTTAAGGCAGGAGCTGAAATGAGTAAAAACGGCATTCGCTCTATGGTCATTTCGGTAGTTATCGGCCTTCTGTTTTGGGCCGCCACTTACAAACCAATGGTAGGGGTAATTTCATGGTTGATTATGCTCGCCAGCCCGCTCGTCAGCAGGCTGTTCGCCTGACGCAAAGCGAGGTTTTTGCTCGCAGGGTATGTTATCTGATCGCAAAAACCGGCTATTTTTCCCGCCGCCTTTTCTGCCGTCTCGTTACGCAGCTCGCGCAAAAAGGTGACCCGTCATGAGCACGATGTTCGCGCTGATGCTCACCGTCGGCATGTTAACAGGCGGAAATCAGGATGTTTTGCTCGGTGTTTACGACAGCGAGAAGGCCTGTAAAGACGCAGCCGTTGAGCAAGGCGTTCAGGGTGATTGTTATCCACTGAAGGGCGTTTTAGAAGAGCACCCCGCCGCATTTACGGCGCAGATGTAGGAGGAACAATGCAGAAACACTGCGCTTACTGCCGCAAGCAGATCGAGGAAGGCACTGAAGTGAAAATGACCATCCTCATCATTCACGGCTCGCAGCTGGCGCCACGAGAAAGAACGTATTGCTCTAAGAAGTGTGGCCAATACGACCAGATGGCCAACGAGGCATAACGTAAAACCCGCCGAAGCGGGCTGTACGTCCGGTGACACCGACCAAAGTTCCACCGGAAATTACCAAAAACCAATGAACACCCAATGGGCGCTAGCAATGGCCCGTGGATTCTAACATCCAAAATCGAGGCAACGACATGGAATTTTTTAATCTGATAAGGGCCACTCAAAAATCAGGTAAGCCTGACGGAGTTATCTGGCGCACCGCGAAATCTGAAGCTCGCGCTAACCTGCAGCTCGAAGTAGACCTGGAAGATGCGGGAATCGAAACGGGTCGTGGTCATGACTACAATAAGCCGATCCGCACCGATTTCCCGGTATTTAACGACCTGCCGGCTGAAGGCGTGCTCGATTTCGAATGGTGCAACCGTTACGAACTCGCCGACGACCAGCGCACCTGGCAGTTGAAGGCGGGCGCAGTTCCTGCCGACGAATTCCACCAGGAAGAAGAGAGACAGGACAACGGGACTGTCATCGTGGATGGTGTCGACACGTCGACAGGTGAAGTTCTGGTTGGTCAGTCCAGCGTCGGTAATGCCGATATCACTGAAGACGACGATCAAAATACACTTTATCCGGTCGTGAAACTTCGCAGACCACAACTCATTATCTCTCAGTTCATCAGCAACGCTGTTGCTCACCATGTCACTCAGAGGCAGCGTATCCAAATCGGCGCGCTGGAAATGGATACTGACAACAACTACATCCAGAACCTGTTGCTGGCTACGCGAAGCATCCCTGAGATCGACGAACTCACGACAGCCAATCTCTGGAAATTAACCGACGCCGTTAAAAAGGTCTTTCCCGAAGATAAGCGGACTGAGCTCGGCTTGTTGCTTAATTTCCTGAAAGTCTGGATAGAAACCCCGCATATTGACCGCGGCATTTTGGTCAAAGAGTGGGCTGGCGGGAATCGTATTTCAGGGGTTCAAAAGCAAGAGACACAAACTACTACTGAATCCCCACGCTACAAACGTGCTGTAACTCAGAGCATGGCGAATCTTGGCATTGAGATCGCCATTGCTCAACTTTATCCGGATGCCGAACCGGGCAAAATTAGCCGCCCTCAGCTCATCGGAGCGAAAGATCTGGTAGACCGGAAAGAGGATATTCATGTAAAAGCGCTGAAGATCCTCGGCAAAACCACCGACATTCTCGACTACGACGCTCACAGCATTTTCGGGGTCACCCGAGCCATTAAATGGAACAGTGAGGAAGATACCTCAGAACTGCGGGCAATGGTTCGCAACTGGTTTACCGAAAATGGCATCTATGAAAATGGTGAACCCTCTAAAGGTTATCCGGAATGGAATGATGCCCCCCGAGGGTTCGCCCATTCAAGCGCAGATACAAAGACCTTCGATGATGTTGATAAACAGACGACCACAGAACACGGTGAGTTTGGCGAGGTCGTTAGCGACCCGACGGATCCAAATGTGGTCTCAGCAGTGCTGGAGAAAACAGAACAACCGCAAGTCGCCAATCTCGGCGCTGGCATGTTCTCCATCGAAGGCCTGATGGCCTCTCCTGCCCCAACAAACGCCAAAGAAGAGGCCACCAGCAATGTGCAGATGGAAGCGGCTAAGCCGGTCAAAATCGAAGTTGAAAATGCGATATCAGCAGGCGAAAGCGTTGATGCAGTTGATCCGCAAACAGATGCCGTAACCCCGGCGGAAGCACAGCCTGAACTCAGCGCGACCGCTGAAGAGTTAAAGGTGGAGTGGCCTGAGTTTTTCGAACCGGGGCGCTATGAAGGCCTGCCGAATGAGGTTTATCACGCAGCCAACGGTACCAGCTCCACGATGGTCAAGGATGCTCGAGTATCCCTGATGTATTTCGACGCACGCCACGTATCTAAAACCATTCAGAAAGTGCGCTCCCCGGTATTGGATATGGGCAACCTTGTGCATGCACTGGCGCTGCAGCCTGACGACATGGACAAAGAGTTCAGCGTCGAGCCCGTAATCCCCGAAGGTGCATTCACCACCACCGCAACGATCCGCTCCTTTATCGATGAGTACAACGCTACCCTGCCGGCACTGTTGAGCAGTGACGATATCAAAGCATTGCTGGATGCACATAACGCCACCCTGCCCGCGCCGTTCCCGCTTGGGGCATCCGTTGACGAATCCTATGCGTCATATGAGCAACTACCGGAAGAGTTCCAGCGCATCGAGAATGGGACTAAGCATACTGCTACGGCAATGAAGGCCTGCATCAAAGAATACAACGCCACCCTGCCCGCGCCGGTTAAAACCAGCGGCAGCCGCGACGCATTGCTGGAACAGCTGGCAATCATTAATCCTGACCTGGTCGCACAGGAAGCCCAGAAGCCGCAGCCGCTGAAAGTCTCCGGCACCAAAACGGATCTCATTCAGATTGTGAAATCCGTTAATGCTGATGCGGTATTCGCCGACGAATTGCTGGATGCCTGGCGCGAGAACCCGGAAGGAAAAGTGCTGGTTACCCGTCAGCAGCTAAGCACTGCGCTGGCCATTCAGAAAGCACTGTTGAATCATCCGACCGCCGGCAAGTTGCTGACACACCCGAGCCGCGCCGTCGAGGTGAGCTATTTCGGTATTGATGAAGAGACTGGCCTGGAAATCCGTGTGCGTCCTGACCTTGAGATCGACATGGGAGGCCCGCGCATTGGCGCAGACCTGAAGACTATCAGCATGTGGAATATCAAACAGGAAGGCCTGCGCGCCAAACTGCACCGGGAAATCATCGAGCGCGACTACCACCTGAGCGCTGCAATGTACTGCGAAACCGCAGCCCTCGATCAGTTTTTCTGGATTTTCGTCAACAAAGACGAGAGCTACCACTGGATCGCCATCATCGAGGCATCCGAAGAGCTGCTTGAACTCGGCATGCTGGAATATCGCAAAGCGATGCGCGCCATAGCTCACGGTTTCGACACAGGCGAGTGGCCGGCGCCAATTACCGAAGACTACGCCGAAGAGCTCAACGATTTTGATGTGCGCCGTCTCGAAGCGCTGCGCGTACAGGCTTAAGGGGGAAATAACTATGTCCAATTTGATGACTACGACTGACAACCAGACCCAGAAAATCGACAACATTTCTATTCTGACGAATGGCGAATTATTCAACCGCCTCCTGAAAATCTCTGAGGTGATGGCAAACAGCGGTAATTTCGTTCCTGAACATTACCGCGGCAAGCCTGATTCCTGCATGGCAGTCGTTATGCAGGCTGCGCGCTGGGGAATGGATCCTTTCGCTGTAGCGCAAAAGACTTTCATCGTTGGTAACTCCGGTGTGCTTGGTTATGAAGCGCAACTAGTTAATGCAGTGATCAACACCATGGCTCCGACAAAAGACCGTATTCACTTTGAATGGTTTGGCGCATGGGAAAATATCGTCGGACGCTTCGTCGAGAAGACAAGCAGCCAGAACAAGAAGTACATCGCTCCGGGCTGGAATTTGAAAGATGAAGCTGGCGTGGGCGTTCGCGCCTGGGCAACCCTCAAAGGAGAATCAGAACCTCGCGAGCTTGTCCTGATGCTTTCGCAGGCACAAGTCCGCAATTCTACTCTGTGGGCGACTGACCCCCGCCAGCAACTGGCCTATCTCGCCGTTAAACGTTGGGCGCGACTGTACTGCCCAGATGTGATCCTCGGGGTCTATACCGCCGACGAAATTGACGAGCGCGAAGAGAAGGTAATAAACCCCACTCAGGCTGAAAAAATCACGCTGAATGAGATCACAAGCACGGTAGGTGCTACGGCCAGTGCGCAGGAGTCGGGAACTAACGTTGATACTGCTGCCGACGAAATACGCGATCGTATTGATGCAGCAAGCTCCGTTGATCAGGCCAAAGCTATCCGTGCAGATATCGAGTCACAGAAAACCTTGCTTGGTACTGCTCTGTTCACTGAATTGAAAAATAAGGCAGTGAAGCGCTACTACCTGGTCGATGCTCGCAACAAGGTTGAAGCCGCGATCAATTCACTTCCAAACCCTGGTGACCCGGAAGCCTCTGAGCTGTTCGCCAAAGCAGAGAGCATCCTCAACGCCGGTAAACGCCACCTCGGTGAAGAACTGTTCGATCAGTTCCGAATCACTCTGGACGACATGAAACCGGAATACGTGGGCTAAGGGAGGCGGGAGGGTCCGCCCTCCCGGTAAAGAGATGAGCAAACAACGTAAATGGCGCTTTGTCGCTGAAGGTGCCGAGAAATCTCAAGGCGGTACTCACTGTGGGCCGCGAACTGGTGAATTCCGTACCTGGTATGTCACTGGCGGAGATGGCGTGAAGTTCCGCCGTTGCCCGTATACGCCCGGAGGCTGGAAGGTTCAGAAGAACCGCACAACGTATGACGATAAGCCTGTTGAGTATGCCGTCAAAAATCCTGAAGACATTTCAGCCCTGGATGCCTTTGTCGGAGAAAAACCATATGCAGGATATAGGAGAGTATCAGCATGAAAGTTAAATGCATCAAAGATACCGAGGGTTGGTGGACCGAAGGCGAATATTACGAAGCGGCAGCATCTGCCGGCGGTTTTATTCTGGTTGGCGATGACGAAAACCCTGCAGGGGAAGGCTGGAGCGCTATGCCTATCGAATACCAGGAAGATGGTTCGATTGTTTATGCCTTAGGCGGTATCGAAGGTGAAGTGTTATTCGAGGAGCCCAGCCATGACTGATATTACCGGACTGGCGCAGAAGGCCAGAATCAATGCTGAATGTGGCGAGCATCTGTCCCCAGCAGAGACCATCGAGCTGGTAGAGGCACTGGAGAAGGTGCGGGCGCAATCATCAAAATGGTTTAAGGCTTACTCCAAAGCTGTGTCGATTGCTGCTCGATATGAGGAACGCATCGCCGAGCTGGAGTCCTTCCGCACTGCCTACATGGAGTGGAGCGATAAAACCGATTGGATGAACGCAGGCACGCGGTTTGCCGTCGTGAAACCGCTGGGAAAACACCGCGCCGACGTGCTGAAAGCCTATATCGAGCGTCTGGAGTCCCGCACCCTCACCGCCGCCGCTACTGATGTGCTGGCGGAGCGCCAGCGCCAGGTTACAGCGGAGGGGTGGACGCCTGAGCATGATGACGAATATCAGCACTGCGAAATGGCTGTCGCCGCTGCGTGCTACATCATGGCAGACGACGACCCTCGGGCCGATATTCCGGAATTGTGGCCGTGGCCCTCTGAGTGGTGGAAGCCAACGGACGTTCGCCGCGACCTGGTTAAAGCTGGTGCGTTAATTCTTGCCGAACTTGAGCGTCTTGACCGCGCCGAATCTAATAACCTGCCAGTCGGAATAAGCAAGCTCTACACCACCCCGCAGCCATCGACGGAACTAAAGCCTGTTGGCTATTTATTTGTATCCGACCGTGGCGCTGTCGCTTACTCACCTACTTATTGGCCTATGCCTGGATTTAAATTAGCAGGTCAAATATTTGGCGATATTGAAGCCTCACCAGAGCTAGAACCTGAGCGCGACCGGGTACGCCGCGAGCACGCCGAGTGGTCACAGGCCACCTTCGGTAATGTCGGTCCGGTTGGCCCGCTCAAGCACCTCAGCAAAGAAGCGCTGGAGGCTGCAGCAGAGCCTGGCGACCTCTCCGAGTGGGCGGATATGCAATTCCTGCTGTGGGATGCGCAGCTCCGTGCCGGTATCACTGACGAGCAGATCACCCAGGCGATGGTTGAAAAACTGGGGGTGAACAAACAACGCGAGTGGCCGGCGCCGAAAGAAGGCGAACCGCGACTGCATATCCGAAGTGAAGAGGAAGCACTCAATGCTCGCCGTCGGAGAAACCGCGAATCAAATGCTCGCGTTCGTTCCCGCGAAACTCCTGAGCAACGCCGAGCTCGATTAGAGAAAAACAACGAAAGAATGCGTACACGACGTAAAGGCGGTTCAGCATGAGCCTCAAACATCGATTACCCGAACTCGAAGCCAGCATTGACCCCGCGGCATTACGCGCTGCAGCTGATGAGTATTCCGATCTGCTGCTGACCTTCTGCCTCTGTATGAAGATGGCCGGCCCCACCCGGGCGAATGTGCGCGCCTGCGCCACTGAACTGAAGAAGCGCCTGACGACCTGGCATAGCCAGAAAGAACTCAACGCGATTCTTTCCAGTTGGGATCCGGTTGGCTATGTGCTAGGACTCCGCCGCGAAGCGAACGACAACGCACGCGCCGCCGGCGATCCCGTTGACGTCTTTGTGTGAGGTGAGTATGCGACTGATAAACCGAAGCAAGCAGTCTCCGCTGGGGCGCCAGGCATGCGATGCGGCGCTGGCCAAACATGTTGAGCTCTACGGTGAGTATGGGCGCCAGAAAATGAAGCGCACCTACACGGTTATCATTCAGGGTTCGAAAATTACGGTAGAGGTAGTGAACCGGCATTGCAGCTACGTGGCCACGGCCATGAACTGCGCCCGGCGGCTCCGAAATTTACCCGGTCAGGTTTCCTGATATCGATTTATCAATTTATTAGACCGGCCTGGTTTACTTTACAGGCCGGTAATGAGGTAAACATGGCCCTTATTACTTTAAAAGAATGGAACGATCGGCAGCCGCGGCCGCGCAGCCTTGAAACCGTTCGCCGTTGGGTTAGAGAAAGCAAAATTTATCCGGCCCCGAAGAAAGATGGTGTGGAGTATTTGTTTCAGGAAACAGCCGTTAAGGTTGAATCGGCTCAATCATCAACCTGTGGCCTTTTACGGAGAATGGCTAGTGGGAAGAAGAAGAAACCATGAGAGGCGCGATTTGCCTCCTAACCTCTATGTCAGAAATGAAGGCTATTACAGCTATCGCGACCCCCGAAACGGAAAGGAGTATGGTCTGGGCAGGAATCGACGACTTGCCGTCAGTGAGGCAATACAGGCAAATATCGAGTTGCTCGGGGATACTGGCCATATCCCTCTCAGCGCGCGGATAAGCCAGGTGGATTCCGTTACTTTTCATTCATGGCTGGAGCGTTACGAAAAGATCCTCCAGGCTCGGGGGCTGAAGCCAAAAACACTCATCGACTACGCGAGCAAACTAAGGTCTATAAAGGAAAGAATGCAGGACAACCCAATCGCGGAAATAACCACCAGGCAAATAGCCATGATCCTCAACGATTACGCAGCTGAAGGAAAGAACGCAATGGCAAAGCTGATTAGGTCGACGTTAAGCGATATTTTTAGGGAGGCTATAGCGGAGGGTCATATCACGGTTAACCCCGTCACGGCAACGAGAACCGCTAAACTCGAGGTAAAACGCACCCGATTGATGCTGGACGAATACCGGGTAATTTACCAGGCAGCTGAGGCGCTTTCTCCGTGGGTAAATCTGGCGATGGATCTGGCTGTACTTACCGGGCAGCGCATCAGTGACTTATGCGCAATGAGCTGGGAGGATGTTCGGGAGGGGTATCTTTACGTAGAGCAGAAAAAAACCGGGGCTAAACTAGCCATACCTGTAGCATTGAGGCTTGATGAGTTGGATATGTCTCTCGAAGCAATTCTGGCGAAATGCCGCAATCTGTCCGGCGGGAAAAACATTATTTCATCGACTGCAGGTAAGGCACTATCACCCGCAACAGTATCGGGTAATTTCAGGAAAGCGCGCGAGCTGTCAGGGCTTAGTTTCTCTGGCGAGCCGCCGTGCTTTCATGAGCTACGAAGTCTGTCAGCACGATTGTACGATAAACAGGCTGGAGAGGACTTTGCACAGCATCTTCTGGGGCATAAGTCGGGGGTCATGACAGCAAAATATCGCGATGACAGGGGAAGGGAGTGGGATAAGATCGAAATATAGTTATGAGTTTGTTTTGAATGATTTTGAATTGACCAATTTAACCAATTGATTCTAATGAAGAAAATTATATATGCACTTTAGATACAAAAGAGTATTAACTTTCAGGGTTTTTATGCATTAGAATCGTTGGGTTTTGTCATTCATGGTCAGGTATGTGTACATGTCTGTAATTAATCAGGGGATTGCTCAGTGGCGCGGCTAAACAAAATCGCGATTTCGCTCTGCGCATTACTGTTTACATCTATCTCATTTACACCACTGGCGCATGCTTCAGGGCATACGCACGCCTCCGCCACGCCGAAAGCGCATCAGGCAAAGGGCACCAGCGAACGCAAGAAAAAAGTCTCCACTCAGAAAACAAAATCCAGCGCCAAAACCTCCAGCAAGAAAGCATCGACCTCCTCCCGCGCCAAACACCCTACCCGCACCACCGCCTCGAGCCAAACGGCATTAAACCGTCAGGTCGCCGGTGGAACGAAAAAGTGCGTGTTGCGAAAAGGCTATAAAAAACAGTGCGCGGCTTCGGTTAAATCCACTGTCGAGCCGACGCGGGCGATGGCCAGCGTGAAGCAGAAGTGCGTCGTGCGTAAAGGCTATAAAAAGCGCTGCAAGCCGGTTGCCGAGGAAGAAGTGCCGCTGACGCTGGCCGATGCGCATAAGGTACGGGTGCAAAAAGCGCAGAGCACCGCGATGTCGAAGCTGATGGACCAAATTGGTAAGCCCTATCGCTGGGGCGGCACCTCGCCGCGCACCGGCTTTGACTGCAGCGGGCTGGTTTATTACGCCTATAAAGACCTGGTGAAGATTCATATCCCGCGCACGGCGAACGAGATGTACCACCTGCGCGATGCTCGCCCCGTCGATCGCGGCGAGCTGGAGAGCGGCGATCTGGTCTTCTTCCGCACCCGCGGTCGCGGCACGGCGGATCATGTCGGCGTTTACGTCGGCAACGGCAAATTTATCCAGTCGCCGCGTACCGGACGCGATATTCAGATTACCTCGTTAAGCGAAGATTACTGGGTTCGCCACTACGTTGGCGCCCGCCGCGTGATGACGCCTAAAACGATCCGCTGATGCCCCCCTGCCGCGCCTGCGGCAGGTTAACTCTCTCTTTTGCCACATCTTTTAATTTGCTACTATCTCCCTGTGCACTACATGGTTATTGCACGCATTAATATAATAAGGAGAGTAGCAATGTCGTTCGAATTACCTGCATTACCATATGCGAAAGACGCCCTGGCGCCGCACATTTCCGCTGAAACCCTGGAATACCACTACGGTAAGCATCACCAGGCCTACGTCACTAACCTCAACAACCTGATCAAGGGCACCGCTTTTGAAGGCCAGTCTTTGGAAGAGATCGTTCGTTCTTCCGAAGGCGGCGTCTTTAACAACGCGGCCCAGGTCTGGAACCACACGTTCTACTGGAACTGCCTGGCGCCGAATGCCGGCGGTGAGCCGGAAGGCGAACTGGCGGCAGCCATCGCTAAATCCTTCGGCAGCTTCGCTGATTTTAAAGCGCAGTTCACCGATGCGGCGGCGAAAAACTTCGGCGCAGGCTGGACGTGGCTGGTCAAAAATGCCGACGGCAGCCTGGCAATTGTCTCCACCAGCAACGCCGGCACGCCGCTTACCGGCAGCGCTAAACCGCTGCTGACCGTGGATGTCTGGGAACATGCTTATTACATTGACTACCGTAACGCCCGTCCGAACTATCTGGAGCACTTCTGGGCGCTGGTAAACTGGAAGTTTGTCGCGGCTAATCTGGCGGCATAAAACTGCACCGCAGAAGGGGAAACCCTTCTGCGGTGATTATTAGCGGCTGGCAAAGGCCTCTTGCGGCCGTCCGCGACCGCTGAACAGCACCAGCATCAGCGCCACGCCGGCGATGATTGCCCCCATTACCGGAACAAATGCGTAGCCCAGCCCGCCGGAAATTACCGCCCCACCGGCCGCCGCGCCCAGCGCATTGCCAAGGTTAAACGCCCCGATATTCACCGAAGAAGAGAGCCCCGGCGCTTCGTGAGCCACGCGCATCACGCGCATCTGCAGCGGCGGCACCACGGCGAACGTCGCCGCGCCCCACACCACCATGCTGATGGCCGCGCCGACCTGCGACTGCGCCAGCAGCGGGATCGCCAGCATGATAACCATCAGCAGCAGTAAAAAGCCCTTCAGCGTGCCGGAAACCGAGCGGTCGGCAAATTTTCCGCCAAGATAGTTGCCCAGAGAGAAGCCGACGCCAATCAGCACCAGCATTGCGGTGACGAACAGCGGCGAAGCGTGGGTAATGGTATGCAGCACCGGCGAAATATAGGTATAGAGGGTGAACATCGCCCCGGCCCCGAGCACGGTGGTCAGCAGCGCGGAAAGCACCTGCGGCCGCATCAATACCGCCAGCTCCTCCTTCACGTTTGGCCGCTCCCCTGCGCTGCCTTTTGGCAGCGAGAACCACAGGCTGACCATCGCCACCAGGCCAAGGCCCGCCGTGGCGAGGAAGGACATGCGCCAGCCGATGGTTTCACCGAGCCAGGTCGCCGCCGGGACGCCGCCAATGTTGGCGATGGTCAGCCCCATAAACATGGTGGCTACCGCGCTGGCCTGCTTGTGCTTAGGAACCACGCTCGCAGCCACTACCGACCCGAGGCCGAAGAAGGCGCCGTGGTTCAGGCTGGTAATAATGCGCGAGAGCAGCAGCGTGGTGTAATCCGGCGCCATTGACGAGAGGACGTTGCCAAGGGTAAAAATAGCCATCAGGAAAATCAGCGCGCTGCGGCGCGCGCGGTGCGACAGCAGCAGCGTCATCAGCGGCGCCCCGACCATCACACCGATGGCATAAGCGCTGATCAGCATCCCCGCAGCGGGAATGGACACATCCACGCCTCTGGCGATAACCGGCAGTAATCCCATCGGGGAAAATTCGGTCGTACCGATACCAAACGCCCCAATGGCCAGCGCTAACAGGGGAAAGTTGATCTTCATGCAATGACTCCAGCAGACCGTCCTCAGCGACGGTATCTCATCAGAAGCGAAAAGCATGACATCAATCACAGAAAAACAAAAGTAAACGAAATGGCAAAAGATTTTTGCGAATTTGATAATAATGCGCGGAGATAGGGGGAAAGGAGCCTCTCCCCCGAAAAAATTAGTGCAGTACGGCGGTCAGCGCTGCGGCCACGATCAGGCCCAGAACAATAATCGTCGTGGTCAGCGAAAACTTTAAATCTGTATCCATCAATTTTCCCCCTGATTATCCCCACAAGAAAAGTGAGCCTGCTCATTTTTGCACAATATTGTATAAAAATCTTCTGAGATTTAGGGTGATGCACATTTTTACTCTTCCCCTTTGCCGCAAGATCGGACAAAATCCCACGCTAATTTGAAAGCGTATCGGCCATTGACCCCTTCCTGTCGTTCTGTGTCGTTTCCCGACGTGATGCAATGTTGAACATTGTACTCAGGGTGTGTATAGGCAAACGTTTCCGTATCGATAATCAGACGATCAGGTCAAGGTCTGGAGAGAGAAGTAATGGCAACAATTAAAGATGTAGCGAAGCGCGCAAACGTTTCCACTACAACAGTTTCACATGTAATTAACAAAACCCGCTTTGTCGCTGAAGAGACGCGCAACGCGGTATGGGCTGCCATCAAAGAGCTGCACTACTCTCCGAGTGCGGTGGCGCGCAGCCTGAAGGTTAATCACACCAAATCGATCGGTCTGCTGGCCACCAGCAGCGAAGCGGCCTATTTCGCCGAGATTATCGAGTCCGTTGAGAAGAGCTGCTTCCAGAAGGGCTACACCTTGATTCTCGGCAACGCCTGGAACGATCCGGAAAAGCAGCAGGCCTACCTGTCAATGATGGCGCAAAAGCGCGTCGACGGCCTGCTGGTGATGTGCTCCGAATATCCGCAGTCGGTGCTCTCCATGCTCGAAGAGTACCGCAACATCCCGATGGTGGTGATGGACTGGGGTGAGTCCAAGGCCGACTTTACCGATTCGGTTATCGATAACGCCTTTGAAGGCGGCTATATGGCCGGTCGTTACCTCGTTGAGCGCGGCCACCGTGAAATCGGCGTGATCCCGGGTCCGCTGGAGCGCAACACCGGCGCCGGGCGTCTGGCCGGTTTTATGAAAGCGATGGAAGAAGCGCAGATTAACGTCCCGGAAAGCTGGGTGGTTCAGGGCGACTTCGAGCCGGAGTCCGGCTACCGCGCGATGCAGCAGATCCTCAGCCAGCAGCATCGTCCGACCGCCATCTTCTGCGGCGGCGACATCATGGCGATGGGAGCGATTTGCGCCGCCGACGAAATGGGCCTGCGCGTTCCGCAGGATATTTCGCTGATTGGCTATGACAACGTGCGCAACGCCCGCTACTTTAGCCCGGCGCTGACCACCATTCATCAGCCAAAGGACTCTCTCGGCGAAGCCGCCTTCAATATGCTGATGGACCGCATCGTCAACAAGCGCGAAGAGTCGCAGTCTATCGAAGTTCACCCGCGGCTGGTCGAGCGCCGCTCGGTGATCGACGGCCCGTTCGTCGACTACCGCCGCTAATCCTGCCGGGCGTCGGCTATTCCGGCGCCCGCAGCCACTCCCGATTTAACGTTTCGCTGTCGCCAAGGTAGTCCAGCAGCCATGAGAGCGCCGGTGAGATATCGCTCTGCTGCCAGGTCAGGCAGCAGGCGGCGTCCGGGAACGGATTTTCCAGCGCCAGCGCCGTCCACTCACCGCTGTCGATCCACGGGCGGGCGAAGTGCGACGGCACCATGCCGATGCAGAGCCCGGCCGACAGGCAGGTTGCCGAGGCATCCCAGTCCGGCACCACCACCCTCTTCTGATTATCCAGCAGCCACGTCGTGCGCTTCGGCAGCGATCGGGAAGTATCTTCCCTGACCAGCGACGGCCAGTTGCGCAACGTGTCATCGCTCAGCGGGCCGTTCATTTTCGCCAGCGGATGGTGGCTGGCGACGACGCAGTGCCAGCTCAGCATGCCCATATCGCGAAAGGCGTAGCGTCCGCCGACCGGAATCGAGCGGGTCGCGCCGATGGCCAGCTCCACGCGGCCGTCGGCCAGCGCGTCCCAGACGCCGTTAAACACCTCCTGGAAAACAATCAGCTCGACGTCCGGAAAGTGGCGATAAAAATCGACAATCATCTGCCGCATCCGCGCCGGCTTCACGATATCGTCAACCGCGATCGAGAGCTGCCCGCGCCAGCCGTTGGCGATCTGCTGACACTGGCGGCGGGTGATCTGCATTTTTTTGATAACAGAACGCCCTTCCTGTAAAAACCACACCCCGGCGGGGGTGAGCTCAACGTCGCGGTGGCGACGTTCAAAGAGCGGAACGGCCAGCCACTCTTCGAGCTGACGCACGGTGTAGCTGACCGCCGAGGGTACACGATGCAGCTCCTGAGCCGCTGCGCTAAAGCTGCCGTTGCGCGCAACCGCATCAACCACTTCAAGGGAGTATTCTGACCACATATTCTGCCTGCAAATTTTTTGAACGCATGTAACAAATATTAGCGTTTCACAAGCCAGAATGCACTCCCTACACTCTGCGGCATCTTACCTGCATCAGAAGAAAGAGAACTTTATGCAACAACCTGGGAAAGGATTTTTGGTTTGGCTGGCGGGCCTCAGCGTGCTCGGCTTCCTCGCAACCGATATGTATCTGCCGGCGTTTTCGGCTATCCAACAGGATCTGAATACTTCAGCGGCCTCGGTCAGCGCCAGCCTGAGCGTGTTTCTCGCCGGTTTCGCCCTTGGCCAGCTGTTCTGGGGCCCGGTATCCGATCGCTATGGGCGCAAGCCGGTGCTGCTCAGCGGCCTGGCGATCTTCGCCGTCGGCTGCCTTGGCATGCTGTGGGTCGATGACGCGACCCTGATGCTGGCGCTGCGATTTGTGCAGGCCATCGGCGTCTGCGCAGCGGCGGTCACCTGGCAGGCGATGGTCACCGACTATTATCCTGCCCAGCGCACCAACCGCATATTCGCCACCATCATGCCGCTGGTGGGCCTCTCCCCGGCCCTGGCGCCGCTGCTCGGCAGCTGGCTTCTCGCCCATTTCGACTGGCAGGCTATCTTCGCGACCCTGTTTATCGTCGCTCTGCTGCTGATGCTGCCTGCATTACGCCTCAAGCCGGTGAGCAAGCCCGATAGCAGCACGCAGAAAAAACTCACCTTCCTGGCGCTGCTGCGCTCGCGCGAATACAGCGGCAACGTGCTGATCTACGCCGCCTGCTCCGCCAGCTTTTTCGCCTGGCTGACCGGTTCGCCGTTTATTCTGCACGACATGGGCTACGGGCCAACCGCCATCGGCCTGAGCTACGTACCGCAGACTATCGCCTTTTTAATCGGCGGATACGGCTGTCGTGCCGCGCTGCAGAAATGGCAGGGACAGCAGCTGCTGCCGTGGCTGCTGGTCGTTTTTGCCATCAGCGTTGCCGCCACCTGGCTGGTGGGCCTGCAGCAGGATGTCTCCATCGTCGCGCTGATGGCCCCCTTCTGCGTGATGGCTATCGTTAACGGCGCCATTTACCCGATTGTCGTCGCCCAGGCGCTGCGGCCGTTCCCTCAGGCGACGGGTCGCGCCGCCGCGCTGCAGAATACCCTGCAGCTCGGACTGTGCTTCCTGACCAGCCTGCTGGTGTCGACGCTGATCGCCACTCCGCTGCTCACCACCACCAGCGTGATGCTGGCCTCCATCGTGCTGGCCGGACTGGGATATGCGATGCAGCTGCGGAGCGCCCGTCTCAGCACCCAGTCGTCACATGCATAGAATGGTTTCAGTGATGTTAAGGTCCAGTAATTAGCCTGCTAATATGTTTTTATTGAAAGCCTTAAAATAGGGGCCTATACTGGATCCCGTATCACATAAATAGAAAGTTTATCGATATTAACGGGGGCAGGACGCCTCCCGTTTCACCATGGAAGGCCTTTCGGCAAGGGTTATCTCCCTTCCTCTGTTCTACGTCGGATAGCAGCTTCACGGATTTTCCGTGAGATTTCTCACAATGCCAAAAAAAGCGTCTACGCTGTTTTAAGGTTCTGATCACTTGGGCGTGATGGAGAAGCTATGAGTTCATCGTGTATAGAAGAAGTAAGTGTACCAAATGACGACTGGTACCGAATTACAGCTGAGTTGCTCGGTCGTGCGGGTATTGAAATTAATGGCCCCGCTCCCTCCGATCTACGGATAAAAAACCCCCTCTTTTTTAAGCGCGTGCTGCAGGAAGGGTCTCTGGGGTTAGGTGAAAGTTATATGGACGGCTGGTGGGACTGCGAGCGTCTGGATATTTTCTTCCACAAGGTGCTGCGCGCCGGGCTGGAAAACCAGCTTCCCCGCCATCTCAAAGATACGCTGCGTATTGCTGCTGCTCGTCTGTTCAATCTGCAAAGTAAAAAACGTTCCTGGATTGTCGGCAAAGAGCATTACGATCTCGGCAACGACCTCTTTAGTCAGATGCTCGACCCCTATATGCAATACTCCTGCGCTTACTGGAAAGAGGCGCAATCTCTGGAAGAGGCTCAGCAGGCTAAATTAGATCTCATTTGCCGTAAGCTGCAGCTGGAGCCGGGGATGCGGGTGCTGGATATTGGCTGCGGCTGGGGCGGTCTGGCCTATTACATGGCAAAAAATTATCACGTTAGCGTGGTTGGCGTTACCATTTCTGCCGAACAGCAAAAAATGGCCCAGCAGCGGTGTGAGGGATTAGACGTCACTATCCTGTTACAGGACTATCGCGACTTACATGATAGTTTTGATCGTATTGTTTCCGTCGGTATGTTCGAGCACGTGGGGCCGAAAAACTACGCCACCTATTTCGATGTCGTCAACCGGAATATGAAAGCGGACGGTCTTTTTTTACTGCACACCATCGGTTCAAACAAAACGGACCTCAGCGTCGATCCGTGGATCAATAAATATATCTTCCCTAACGGCTGCCTGCCGTCGGTACGCCATATTGCAAAAGCCAGCGAAACGCATTTCGTGATGGAAGACTGGCACAATATAGGCGCCGATTACGATACCACGCTGATGGCCTGGTACGAGCGGTTCCTCGCCAGCTGGCCGGATATTGCCGATAACTACACCGAGCGTTTCAAGCGCATGTTTAGCTATTATCTGAACGCCTGCGCCGGTGCCTTTCGCGCGCGCGATATTCAGCTGTGGCAGGTGGTGTTTTCTCGCGGTGCCGAGAGCGGCCTGCGCGTGGCGCGCTAGATCCTGACCTGCACTCAACATGCCTGCCGGTGTCATCACCGACAGGCATTTTTTTTCCCCATCCCGTCGTTGTTTCCGCAACAGCGGGCGTTCAGCGATGAGAAATGGTGCTGCTGAAATCGGCGAGCCGCAGGCTGCGGCCGGGAGCTAAACGGCAGCCCCATCGTAGCGAGCAGCCCGCGACTATGACTCTTGCGTCACCTTTTGGACGGCTTCTTTCGCGGCCAGCACCCGCTCAACGGTATCGACCACCGCCTGCGTCTGTGGATCAATCTCGATATTGACCCGATCCCCCAGCTTTTTCACTCCCAGCGTGGTGCGCAGCAGCGTTTCCGGGATCAGGTGCACGCAGAAGCGCGTTGGCGTGACTTCGCCAACCGTCAGGCTAATGCCGTCAACGCCGATAAAGCCTTTATACAGAATGTACTTCATCAGCGCCGGGTCCTGGACCTTGAACCAGATCTGGCGGTTATTTTCCGAGGTCAGGATCTTAACCACCTCCGCGGTGGTCATAATATGGCCGGACATCAGATGGCCGCCAATTTCATCGCTGAACTTTGCCGCGCGCTCAACGTTGACCACGTCCCCCTGACGCACGGCGCCGAGGTTGGTGATACGCAGGGTTTCTTTCATCAGGTCAAAACTGATGCGCGCGCCGTCGATCTCGGTGACGGTCAGACAGCAGCCGTTATGTGCGACCGACGCACCGGTTTCCAGTCCGTCGAGCATGTGCTCAGGCAGTTCCACCACGTGGGTACGAAAATTGGGCTTCTCATCGATGGACACCACTTTAGCGGTCCCCTGCACAATGCCAGTAAACATGCTTTGCTCCTCCAGGAATGGCTCACAATATATTAATCGGCAACAATAACAGGTGGTAAATAAGGTTGCCAGCACGCATCGTGCCCTACCATTTTTTCACTGGCTTAATGGCTAATCCTCGCTACAATAGACTGGCTAATCCCTCTGCTTTTTCTTCTTGCTGCCATTAACGGCGGCTTTTTTAGTCTTAAAATAACAACAATATAAAGGTGTACAGGTGCAGAAGTACTTCATTGAAGCGCGTCAGTTGTTAGCACTGGCTATTCCCGTCATCCTTGCGCAGGTGGCCCAGACCTCAATGGGCTTCGTCGATACCGTCATGGCGGGTGGCTACAGCGCCACCGATATGGCGGCCGTTGCCATCGGTACCTCCATCTGGCTGCCGGCGATCCTCTTTGGCCACGGTCTGCTGCTGGCGCTAACGCCGGTCGTCGCCCAGCTCAACGGCTCCGGGCGCCGTGAGCGCATCGCGCACCAGGTGCGCCAGGGTTTTTGGCTGGCGGGGTTCGTCTCGGTGCTGGTGATGGTGGTGCTGTGGAACGCCGGCTATATCATCAGCTCAATGCATAATATTGACCCGGCGCTGGCGGATAAAGCCGTCGGCTACCTGCGCGCGCTGCTGTGGGGGGCTCCGGGCTACCTCTTCTTCCAGGTTGCGCGTAACCAGTGCGAAGGCCTGGCGAAAACCAAGCCGGGGATGGTCATGGGCTTCATCGGCCTGCTGGTGAATATCCCGGTCAACTACATCTTTATCTACGGCCATTTCGGCATGCCGGAGCTGGGCGGCGTGGGCTGCGGCGTGGCAACGGCTTCCGTGTACTGGGTGATGTTTTTCAGCATGATCTCCTGGGTACGTCGGGCGCGCTCAATGCGTGATATTCGCGGCGCCGAGGGGTTCAGCAAGCCGGATTTTGCCGTCCTCAAGCGCCTGGTCCAGCTCGGGCTGCCGATCGCGCTGGCGCTCTTTTTCGAAGTGACCCTGTTTGCGGTGGTTGCGCTGCTGGTTTCTCCGCTGGGCATTATCGATGTCGCCGGCCATCAGATTGCGCTTAACTTCAGCTCGCTGATGTTCGTTTTACCGCTGTCGCTGGCGGCGGCGGTTACTATCCGCGTCGGCTTCCGCCTCGGCCAGGGTTCAACCCTCGATGCGCAAACCTCCGCCAGAACCGGCGTCGGCGTTGGCGTCTGCATGGCCGCGATCACGGCGATTTTCACCATCCTGATGCGCAAACAGATCGCCCTTCTCTACAACGACAACCCGGAAGTGGTGGTGCTGGCCTCCCAGCTGATGCTGCTGGCGGCGATATATCAGGTCTCCGACTCCGTCCAGGTCATCGGCAGCGGGATCCTGCGCGGCTATAAGGATACGCGCTCAATCTTCTTTATTACCTTTACCGCCTACTGGGTTCTGGGACTGCCGAGCGGCTATGTGCTGGCGTTAACCGATATTGTCGTCCCGCGCATGGGGCCCGCCGGCTTCTGGTGCGGGTTCATTATCGGCTTAACCTCTGCGGCAATCCTGATGATGCTGCGGATGCGCTTCCTCCAGCGTCAGCCGTCGAGCGTCATTTTACAGCGCGCAGCGCGCTAACCGGCAGCGGTGCCCCGCTTTCGGGGCGCCGTTTCTCAGCGATAGCCGGGTCCGTGCGGGCCCAGCGCCTCTCTCAGCGCCTCAACAAAGCATTTGATTTTGGTCGTGCGTCGGCGTCCTGCCGGCACCAGCACGTGCATCGGTCGCGAAGGGCCGGAAAATCCCGATAAAACCTGCACCAGCCTGCCCTCCTTAACCTCAACTCTCAGCACCTCTTCCGGCCCGAGGGTGATGCCGTGCCCGGCGAGAGCGGCGTTCATCAGCGCTTTCCAGTCGTTTGAACGGAAGCGCCCGGCGGGTTTAACCTCCACCGTGGCGCCCTCCCTGGTGAACTGCCAGCGGCAGGCGTTCATGGCCGACCAGTGGCCATAGACCAGGCAGGAGTGGTGCTGCAGATCCGCCGGCGTCTGCGGCTCGCCGTGGCGCAAAATATAGTCAGGAGAGGCGCAGGCTATTAACCGATAAGGGCGCAGCGGCCAGGCGACCATGGTGCTGTCGGCCAGCTCGCCGATGCGAATAATCACCTCGAACTCCTCTTCTATCGGGTCGACGATGCGGTCGCTGAGGGTCAGCTCAACCTGAACCTCGGGGTAGCGGGCGAGATAGTCGGTGATAAACGTCGAGAGCGCGTGCGAACCAAAGGTAACCGGCGCATTGACTCTGATAATGCCGGAAGGAGTTGCCTTCATCTCCAGCGCCAGCGCGTCGGCCTCAGCGACTTCGTCCAGCACCACACGGCAGCGCTCATAGTAGCTGCGGCCGATATCGGTCAGGGTTTGCCGCCGCGTCGTTCGCGCGATGAGCGAGGTGCCGAGATGCGCCTCGAGGGCCGCTACGTGGCGGGCAACCATCTGCGGCGAAAGCTGCAGCTGCTCGGCAACGGCGGCAAATGAGCCGGTTTCTGCCGCCTTGACGAAAACCTTCATGCTGATGAGCTGATCCATGATTCACTCATTTGAGTTGTTTATCATGCAACCATCTTACGATTTATCTTCTGTGACGAGGGAATTAAATTTATTTCCTCAACGAGGCAATTTGTCAGGAGTCAAAGATGAAGATCGGAATAATAGGCGCCGGGTTTGTAGGACGCTCCATCGCTAAGCTTGCGCTGCAGGCTGGCCACGACGTGATGCTCAGCAACTCACGGGGGCCGCAGACGCTGTTCAGCCTGCGGCCGATGATCGGCTGCCAGGTGGGCAGCGCGGACGAGGCCGCCGAATTTGGCGAGGTGGTGGTGATTGCCGTCCCCCTCAGCGCCATCAACGCACTGCCGGTCGCCGGGATTAAAAATAAGCATGTTATTGATGCGGTCAATTACTACCCGCAACGGGACGGCGACATTGCCGAGCTCGATTCCGGGCAAACCACGACCAGCGAACTGCTGGCGCGGAACCTGCCCACCGCCAGAATCACCAAAGCCTTCAACGCCATCCCGATGACGCAGCTGGAAAGCGATGGCCTGGCCGCCGGGGCGGAAAATCGCCGGGCGCTGCCGCTGGCGGGCGATGATGAAGAGGGGAAAGCCATCGCCGCCGCGCTGTACGACGCCTTTGGTTTTGATGCCCTCGACGTCGGGCCGCTGAGCGAAGGATGGCGCTTTGAACGCGGCACGCCCGCCTATTGCGTTCCCATGAGCCGACTGGCGCTCGCCGAGACGCTTGCCCAAACGCCGCGCGGCTAAGCCCGTCCCTACTCCGCTAACGCTTCCTCGTTAGCGGAAACCCTCTTATGCCCTCCCGCAGCCTGCGTCGTACATTCGGTTACCTGCCGATACCAAACACTCACTGAACTCGCGCCATGACCGGCATATAGTTGTTTCAACAGCCCCGCAGTGGGGTTAACTGAAGAAACATTTTCGAGGATATCAGAATGAAAAAAGTATTAGCTCTGGTCGTTGCCGCTGCTATGGGTCTGTCTTCTGCTGCTTTCGCTGCTGATGCAGTAAGCACCACTCAGGCTCCGGCTGCTGCAACTCACAGCACCACTGCCAAGACCACTCATCACAAAAAACATCACAAAGCCGCCGCTAAACCGGCCGCAGAGCAGAAAGCTCAGGCTGCAAAAAAACACAAAAAGGCAGAAGCTAAACCGGCTGCCGCTCAGAAAGCCCAGGCTGCTAAAAAGCACCACAAAGCTGCAGCAAAACCGGCCGTAGCGCAGAAAGCTCAGGCTGCGAAAAAACACCACAAAGCTGCCGCTAAACCTGCCGTAGCGCAGAAAGCTCAGGCCGCTAAAAAACACCACAAAGCCGCAGCTAAACCTGCCGTAGCCCAGAAAGCTCAGGCTGCTAAAAAACACCACAAAGCTAAACACCACGCTGCCGCTAAACCGGCTGCACAGCCGGCTGCATAATTAATCCGGCTCGTCTGGTATCGTAATAAATCGGCGCTGCTTCAGCGCCGATTTTTTTAGGAGAGCACTATGCTGCAACGCTATCGTTTTGAGCTCATTCTGATCCTGCTGATAATCTGTGCCCTCTTCACCCTTCGCCTTATATTTAAATAACAGCCAACGCTTCCCTTAATTAAAAAAGGCCGCAGCAGCGACCTTGTTCATATCAAAATACAAAAGCGTTACGCCGCTGCTTATTATTAAGTACGACGCGTCACTTCAAATACCCCTGGCGCAACCTCAATGACCGCGAACTGGCTGTATGAAGTCCCGGTTGAGGTATACGGCTTCGCCTGTACGTCCCGGTCTTCAAGCTGCACTACCGCATTAATCCGCGTCAGCAGGCATAGCCCGCGGGCAAAAGACTCCTGCGCCCCGGCCCGCAGGTTAAAATTGTCGGTGCTGCAGGCGGCATATTTTATCTCACCATGCACGCGATAGCGGGTGGTATTCACCACACAGGCCTTCGGGTATGCGCCATCTAACTCTTCGCTTTTTAAATCCTGAACTTCATGTGTGCTCATTTTCATTTCCCTTGATTGTTTAGTGAGTGCGAGAACCACGTTACGCCGTTAATAGTCATAAATTCGTGACCAAAATCAAATTTAAACTCGCGGGGGAAATAATCATATTAATATCGTATATAAGAAAATGCCTACACCATAAATAAAACCCACACAAATATATTGACCACTCAAATTATTACCGAAGGTTAAATACATTTAACTAATAAATATCGCATGAAACAAGCGCGAGTCTTTTTTCTATTTTCACCCGGGAGAATAGTTAGTCGACGCCAGCTATCCGCCGCGTCCCCCTTTGCGTCCGCAACGGATTTACGATACCGCGCCCGCCCGTCAACAGGCGCCCCTCCAGGCGGGTGGAAGCGCTCCTCATGGGCGGTCGCTAAGGCCTTCCGGGGAAAAATGGGCAAGAAATATCCTTGATCATCAGCAAAATATAGACAACATGAGTAAAACTTCCGCAATCGCGTCTGTTCTGCAAGAAAAGTGACGTTTGCCTCTTGCCACAACCTCTCCCGATCGCTAATATGCGTCCCCGTTGTCACCACAACATTGCGTTCATAGCTCAGTTGGTTAGAGCACCACCTTGACATGGTGGGGGTCGTTGGTTCGAGTCCAATTGAACGCACCATAAAGCGTTTATAGCTCAGTTGGTTAGAGCACCACCTTGACATGGTGGGGGTCGTTGGTTCGAGTCCAATTAAACGCACCAAATGCGTCCGTAGCTCAGTTGGTTAGAGCACCACCTTGACATGGTGGGGGTCGGTGGTTCGAGTCCACTCGGACGCACCAGATTTTCTTAATCTGGTGCATTTTCCTCGAAAGAAGCGCTTTCTACAGCCGTTCAGCCCTACCCGATATCCCCTGTTCCAAGTTATTCAAATCCATTTAATACCCGACGCCTGATGCTAACCAGAGATTCCAGTCCTGATCGGTTCCGTCAGCGGCACGGACCGCAGGTGCTTTTAGCGCCAGCAATCCGCCCGGCAAACGCTACGGACAACTCATCAACTGCCCTTTGTCGTTTTAGCTGACGGCAAAAAAGCCGGAGTAGCAACCTATTCCGGCCCGTGATTGATGATGTTTTAGAAATGCGTATTCACGCTCACATAGAACGTCCGCCCCGACTCGTTGTAGGTTTCCGCGCCGGCGCCATACAGATAAGCCCCGGTTGTCGAGTTCCCCGTGGTCTGCGCATTACCGGCGCGATAGTGGCGAATATCAAACAGGTTATCCACGCCGCTGGTCAGACTCAGGTTTTTATTGACGTCCCAGGTCGCACTTAGCCCAACAATGCTGTATGGACTGACTTCGTTTAGCTCGCTTCCGGACACCGCCTCACCTTTATAGTTAAAGCGCTTCGGTTTCTGGCGGCCATACCAGGTGAAGGTGCTCTGTAAGGAGAGATCGTCACGCACCTGCCAGCTAACGGTCGAGTTCAGCGTGAACTGCGGAATGACCGACAGGCGATCGCCGGTGGTCTTGTTCTTACTCTGCAGCATCCACGTAAGGTTGTTGCTCCAGCTGACCGTTTCGCTCACCGGCAGATTTAGCGAGCCTTCCAGCCCTTCTACCAGCGCCTTCGGCACGTTTTCCCATTGATAGATATTGGTCGTACCGTTGCTGGCCGTGCCTACCGCCGAGTAACCTGACTCAATCTTATTGCGGTAGTCGTTGCGGAACCACGTCAGCCCCGCCTGATAGCCCTCGTGCTTATACTCAAGACCGATCTCTTTGTTAACGCTGGTTTCGGCCTTCAGATCGCTATTACCCATCAGGTAACAGGCGGAACTGCTGGCGTAGCAGCCCTGGCCGTTACTGTACAGAATATAGTTCGGGTTGAGCTGGTAGAGGTTCGGTGCTTTATAGGCGCGGGCAATCCCCAGTTTCAGCGTCCAGTCATCGGAGAGCCCCTGGGAGAGGTTCAGCGATGGGCTCCAGTTATTACCGACAATACTGTGGTGATCAAAGCGCAGGGCTGGCGTCAGCATGGTGCTATCCGTCAGCGCGATATTGTCTTCGGTAAACAGCGAGAAAATTTCCGCGCTGGAGTACGGACTGCGCCCGGTTGCCGGGGTGCCGTCGATGGAGCCATAGGAGAGAGACTGGGTGGTCGACACGCCATCCTTCATCCGCTGTTGGTTCCACTCGGTGCCCAGGGTCAGATTCTGCTCAACCCCGAGGGTAAACGGGATATTCACTTCACTGTGCAACAGCACGTCCGAGAGGTCGATATCCGAGAATTCGCTGCTGGAGAAGATGCCCTCCGTTCCGCCCGCCAACCCTTCGCTCATCCGCGAGTTGCGGGTATGTTCATACTGGGCATAGCTGTTGCTGGTCACGCCATTATCCCAGCCGCCGGTCCAGGTCACGCCGTAGGTCTGGCGATAGAGGCGGTTGGTCTCCTTGCCGTACATGCTTTTCACCAGCGTGCTGGTGTTGGTGTTCTGCGTGTCGCCGGCGTACAGGTTGCCCTGACGGCTGTAGCCGGTTTCGAACTCCAGCGCCTGCATCGGCGCAAACTCCCAGCGCAGCTTGCCGTGGATATCTTTATTCACGACGCCTTCGCGCCCTGCAGGATAGGATCCCGCATAGGTACCGGTTCGTGCCGCTTCATGGCCGGAGTTAATATCCTGGGCATCGGCCTGCGTCTTGCTTAGGTTACCCCATAAATTAAAGCTGACCTCATCCGACAGCGGACCGTTTAGGCTGAAGTTCGTGCGCTTCGTCGAGCCCTCTTTACGGTGCTGAGGGGCGTTCATATAGGTATTCCAGGAACCATGCCACTCGCTGCTGGTCGGTTTAGTGACGATGTTAACCACGCCCCCCATTGCGCCATTGCCGTAGCGGGCCGCCGCCGGGCCACGAATAACGTCGATATGGTCAATCATTTCCGCCGGTACCCAGCTGGTGTCACCGCGCGTGTCGCGGTCTCCGCGCCAGCCATAGCGCACGGAGTTACGACTGGTCACCGGTTTACCGTCCACCAGTATCAGCGTGTTCTCAGGCCCCATACCGCGAATATCGACCTGGCGGTTATTACCGCGCTGACCGCTGGTGGAGTTGCCCGTCAGGTTGACGCCGGGCTGGGTGCGAATCAGTTCGGAGACGTCGCGTGCGGGTGGATGTTTGCGGATTTCATCGGCAGTGATGATGGAAACACCGGGGGCCTGGAGAGTCTGGGCGGCTGCGGTAACGACCATCGTTTCGTCGTGTTTCTCCGATGCGTTTGCCGCAGCGGATCTCTTCGTTTCGTCTGGCGTGCTGTCGTCAGCGGCCTGCGCCGGCGACCCCACTCCCCAGATAGCCACAGGAATCAGCACGGCCAGCGAGTAGTGTGAATAATGTTTCATGGAATATGCCCTGTTTTCTTATTTTGCCGTCGGGGCACGCCTTCTTCATCCGTCAGATAAACAACGGCAGCGACCTCCAGGCACAGAACATCTTCTCTGGTTTTGGCGTAAGCAGGCGCCTCCCGATGTTATATCGGGATATCAATTACCCTTTTTCGCCAAAATAAAAATTCCGCCCTGGAAAAACGAAGAGACAAACGCGCCACGCTATTCTTTGATAGCGTATTCCGAACAGCGCTCAATAGGATTATTGTGCCGCTCTACGTTATTAAAAATGAGATTCATTATCAAGCCCATAATTAATAAGCAGAAAGAAAAGAAAGATATAACAATAAAAACAGTGAGATACGAATAGAATTAAGGTTAGTTAATTACACCCCATAAAATTAAATGAATAACATCCACATTAAATAAACACAATTTAATCATAATATAATCACAATCTTTAAATTCGGGATTTGTTTATTGATTCAAAGAAAACACCGTCCGCGTTAATTATTAATCCCCTACTTTCGAGAATTTGCAGTTCCTCATACCGGCATCCCGGGCAGACTAACGCTGCGCAATTGACGACACCAAAAAATGATTTTAAGTCCCCTTCAACGAAAGGATGCTCCCGCCGCTTCCGCCAACTATTCGCTAGCAGATACAGGCACTTTACCGCTGCCCCGCGATCCCTCGTTTATACTTTGCTCAGTGCCCTTAGTTACACCTTCAGCGTCAGCCAGATAACGGATGGCTGCGCCAAAACAACGAGCCCATATCAATGAAGAAAATTGCGATTATCGGCGCCGGACCGACGGGAATTTATACTTTTCACGCCCTTTTACACAACGCGGTGCCGCTTGCCGTCTCCATCTATGAACAGGCCGACCGGGCCGGCGTCGGGATGCCCTATAGCAAGGAAGACACCGCGCGGATGATGCTGGCGAACATTGCCAGCATCGAAATCCCCCCCATTTTCTCAACCTATATCGACTGGCTGCAGGGGCTGAGCGCTGAGCATCTGGCGCGCTACGGGGTGCGTAAAGAGTCTCTTCATGTCCGCCAGTTCCTGCCGCGCCTGCTGCTGGGTGAATATTTCCATGACCAGTTTCTGCAGCTGGTGGCGACGGCCCGCCAGCGCGGATTTGAGGTCACGATCCATGAATCCTGCCGGGTGGAGGATCTGCACGTTACCTCCGAAGGCGTGATGCTCTGCGCCCAGGGGGTTGCGGAACCCGCGCATTTTGACCTTGCGGTAATCGCCACCGGCCACGTCTGGCCTGATGACGACACCACCCCGCGCGCCCACTTCCCCAGCCCGTGGTCGGGGCTAATGAGCGCGCGCATCGCGCCCTGTCGGGTCGGAATTATGGGAACGTCGCTCAGCGGCATCGATGCCGCCATGGCGGTTGCCGCGCAGCACGGGGAGTTTGTGGAGGCGGAGGACCGGTCGCTGAGTTTCAGGCTGGATCGCGGCAGCGAGGCGCTGGAAATGGTGATGATGTCCCGCTCCGGGATCCTGCCTGAAGCCGACTTCTACTGCCCCATTCCCTATGAACCCTTAACGATCGCCAGCGACGAGGCGATTGCCCGGCACATCGCCGCCGGACCCGAGGGGCTGCTCGACCGGGTCTTCGCGCTGATGGCGCAGGAAATTGACGCCGCCGACCCGCAGTGGAGCCGGGAGATAGCGCTGCACTCGCTTAACGCCGACAGCTTCCACGATGCCTGGTTCGCCGCGCGCAGGAAGAGCGATCCTTTCCGCTGGGCTGAGGCGAATCTCATCGAGGTCGAGCGCAACAAGCGCGACAGGCGCACGGTGGCCTGGCGCTACGCAATCCTCAGACTGCATGAAGCGGTCCAGTCCATCGTCCCTCATCTCGACTCACGGGACGCGGAGCGGTTTAGCGCCGGCCTCGCGCGGGTGTTTATCGATAACTACGCGGCGATCCCGTCGCAATCCATTCGCCGGCTGCTGGCGCTGCACGAGGCCGGCGTTATCAGCATTCTCCCGCTTGGACCCGATTACACCATCGCCATTGAGGATAACCTGACGGAAATAAGCGTTGGCCAGTCCAGGTATGCCTTTGAGGTCTTTATCGATGCCAGAGGGCAGAAGCCGTTGAAGACCAAAGACCTGCCGTTCCCGACGCTGCGCCAGCAGATCCTCGCCGCCGGGGACGCTATTCCCGACGTCGGGGAAGACTACACCCTGCTGGAGCCGGAGATCGTTCGCGGGCGCATTGCGTTTGGTGCGCTGCCCTATCTCATGCACGACCGCCCGTTCGTTCAGGGGCTTACGGTCTGCGCGGAAATTGGCGCCGCGATGGCTAAAGCCGCATCGCAGCCGGCAGCGCGCCCGCGGCGGTGGCTGCCGTTTATCGAGCGCTAGCCGCCATTGACGCTTGCGGGCGGGCATCGGCGCTAAGGCCGTGCCTGCCCTTAGCGTCGGTCAGGAGCCGGCTGCCAGGGGTCCTTTTGCCGATCTTCGCTATCATCCCTTTTACGCGGAATTTCCCCCCGTTCGCGGGGGTCGTCTTTTGCCGGATGGCGGGCCGGTTTATCAGGGTCATTTACGCTAGACTGGGACACAGTATTTATCCTCCGCTGCTGGCTGCGGTTATTACGCAAAGAGCAGACTGTTTAACAGACGACGCAGATATATAGCATTATTGCCGGTGCGTTGACGCTGTGGGTAAAAAAATGCGGGCCAGCGGCCCGCAGGATATATAACGCTGACGATAGCGTTACGCTTTATTCCAGACCGCGCGGGAATTAGCTGGCGCCTGATTTACGCCCGCCGCCGTGGCTATTCTCACCGCCTTTTTTCCCGGCTTCTGAAGCGCGCTGGGGATCGTTTTTAAAATTCCCCCCGCTATGCTGACCGCCTTTACGACCGGCTTCAGATGCTTTTTCCCGGTCTTGCGCGAAATTACCCGATCCACCTCTGTGCTCTGTCATAATGCTACCTTTCGGTTGGTTTATGAAAAATGATTCGCGCTATGGCAAATCATTGCCGTCGAGAGTTAACAGTAAGTGACAGGAAGCCTGTGTCAAACCGCCGGGCCGCTTACACGGCGGGCCAGACCAATAAAAACGGTGCCAGAAATAAATTTAAACATCTCGGCCCATCCCATCTAACCCTCAACAGGACAACCCATCAAGCGGTGGCGGATTATTTTTTCAGCGGTAAAATTAATCGTATTTGTAAAGAACGTAAAATTAACGCCATCCGGCCGCAGAATAACCCCCCCACGCATCCCCAGGTAATAAACCCCGCACCAGCCGTTAGAATAATCCTAAAATTTTACCCGCCCCACATCGGTCGCAGAAATAAAACATCGCGGCTAATCAGACAATTACGCATGATATTGCCGTGTGGCAGCATAATAATACCGACACCACCGCTGACTTAATTCCTAAAATACCTTTTCCTGCCGCCCATTGGACCTATGCTTAATATTTGCCTGAACAGAGGAAATTATATGAGCGACCACGCCAAACACAGCGCACAATACCCCCGCCCTCCGTTTGCCGACCAGCCGCAAACGCCTCCCGGCCTGGCATCGGAGATGCTGCCCGTTCCCGATCATGGCGAGGAAAGCTACGTTGGCTCGGCCAGACTGTCCGGCAAGAGAGCGCTGATTACCGGCGGCGACTCGGGTATCGGCCGCGCGGTGGCCATTGCGTTTGCTCGTGAAGGAGCGGACGTGGCGATAAACTATCTGCCGGAGGAAGAAGCCGACGCCGAAGAGGTCATCGCTCTGATTGAGGCCGCAGGGCGCAAGGCGGTGGCTATTCCCGGCGATATTCGTAGCGAATCCTTCTGCGAAGCGCTGGTTGAAAAGGCCGCCAGAGAGCTGGGCGGTCTGGATATTCTGGTGAATAATGCCGGGCGTCAGCAGTACTGCGACTCGCTGGCAGAACTCACAACGGCGGATTTTGACGCCACCTTCAAAACCAACGTCTACGCGCCGTTCTGGATAACCAAAGCCGCGCTGCGCCATCTCAAAGAGCATAGCGCTATCATCAACACCTCTTCGGTTCAGGCCTTTAAGCCGAGCCCGATACTCTTTGATTACGCCCAGACTAAAGCCAGCCTCGTGGCCTTCACCAAATCATTAGCCAAACAGCTGGGTCCGAAGGGGATCCGCGTCAACGCCGTTGCCCCCGGCCCCTACTGGACGGTTCTGCAGTCCAGCGGCGGCCAACCTGAGGAGAAGGTCCGCCAGTTTGGTGCGGATACCCCGCTCGGTCGCCCTGGGCAACCGGTGGAAATTGCCCCGCTGTACGTGACGCTAGCCTCCGACGCCTGCTCGTTCACCTCCGGCCAGGTCTGGTGTTCTGACGGCGGTGATGGCGTGCTGTAAGTCGTCCGCCAGCACGGCTGAGGACCCGATAGCGTTGTCGGCGCGCCGGCGTTGACAACGCTACAAATATGCAATATTAAATTAACACTTGCACTCCTCCCCGGCGGATCCCTGGTTATGTAATGTCCTGACAATAAGCCCGATAACAGTTGTATTAATTTTCAGCTAACGGCGGCTAGCCCGTGGCTGGAAAAGCAATTTTTCGCTTATTACGGACATGACAATGATTCGAATTCTTCTCCAGACCATGGCGAATAAGCCGTGGCTACGCCTGCTCGCTCTCGCATTTCTGATCTCCTCGATAGGCAACGGTATCACCTGGATCGTCGTGTTTGGCGAGCTAATCCGGCTCTCGGCCCCCGTCGCGTCGCTGGCTCTTGCCTACGTTCTCTCCACCGTCCCCGGACTGCTTGGCAGCATCGCGGGCGAACGCTTTTGCCAGCGCCTGAGCCCCTTTACGATCCTGATACTCGGCGAAGGGCTTGGCCTTATCGGGCTGGCGGTGCCGTTTTACGCCGTGGCGATTGACTCTATCCCGCTGCTGCTCATGGCTCAGGCGATCGGGGCGTTCACCACCGGCATGACCTTCCCGGCGCTGAGTCAACTTTTCAAAACCGGCCTGAGCGAAGAGGAGCTCCCGGTCGCCACGACGCTCGAAAGCCTTATTTTTGCCGGCAACGTGCTCTGCGGCATTGGTTTGGGATTAGTCCTGCGGGGATATATGAGCGCGACTCATCTGCTGCTTATCGATCTGCTGAGCTTCGCCGCCGCCCTCATCCTCCTCGGGCGGGCGAAAAGGCGCGTCGGCGCGCCGTTTGTCGAGCACGTCCGGAGCCTCTCTTCGCTGCGCTGGCAAACGCTGACCCATTCTCAGCGCCGCGCGATGCTGCTCCTGCCCCTGCTGGCCGCGGCGGGGGCGCCGGCAATGGCGCTGCTGCCGCGGCTGGCCCCCGGGGCGCTCTCATCAGGCTCGCCGGAACAAACAACCGCTCTGGCGCTGCTTTTTACCCGCAGCCTGGGCCAGCTGGTTGGGCCGCTGCTGCTCAACCCGGCGCGTTTTGAAAAAAACAGCAGCAGCAACGGGCTGCAGATCGGCTGCCTGGCGATTTTTCTGCTGTGCTACGCGCTAATCCCCTTCGCGACGTGGCCCGCTGTGGCGCTGGCGCTGGTCTTTGTGGCGCATATTTTCTCTAACGTCGTGTTCTCCCTCGCCGTCTACGCGCTGCTCAAAAACTTCGAGCGGCAACAGGTGCCAGCCGCGATCGCCAGAAGCTACCGGCGACAAATGGCGGTCTCGGCGATCGTCTCTCTCGGCGCAGGATACTGCGCTGAGGCTATCGGAGCCGCCGGCTCGCTCTATCTGTTCAGCGGAACGGGATTTATTTTGAGCGTCGCGCTGCTGGCGATCGGCAAAGCCTCTATCAAACCCGAGCGGGCGTAGCGGAGCGTTTATCAGCAGGATGACGGCGAGGTGCGGGATGCAGGGCTTCCATGCCCTGTAGAAGAGCTACTCGAAGAAAACTTCAGGATTTTCAGAGAGCGAGACGAAGGATTTGGTGTTTTTATCGAGGGCACCAATCGCGCCGCTTTCGATATCATATACCCAGCCGTGCAGGCGCAGCGCACCGTCGCGCAGCCCGACGGCTACCGACGGATGCGTTTTGATATTGTTAAGCTGGGCGATAACGTTCTCACGCACCATCGCGTTCACTTTATCGATTTCGCTATCCCAGGTTTTGCTGTCAACAACCGCTCTTGCCGCATCGGCATAGTGCAGCCAGTGGGAAACCGCCGGCATGGAGTCGAGGCACTGGCAGGTCGCAACCGCCGTCATCGCGCCGCAGTTAGAGTGGCCGCAAATCACGATATCGGTCACCCCGAGGGCAACAACCGCGTACTCGATGGTAGCTGAGACCCCACCCGGTTCCGGCCCGAAGGAAGGCACGATATTACCCGCATTACGAATAACAAAGAGCTGTCCAGGATCCTGCTGGGTCACCAGTTCTGGCACCAGACGGCTGTCGGAGCAGGAGATAAAAAGCGCTTTGGGATTCTGGCTGGAAGCCAGGCTACGGAAGAGCTCTTTACGCTGGGGGAAGATCTCTTTTTGGAAGTTGAGGAAACCCTCAATGATATGTTGCATAGCAGTGTCTCTTTTCTCTGTTTTAATTACGGTATGACAAAGATCACAGTATGTAGTGTATCACCGACGGGTCGAATGGGAATTATTTTGATAAACGGCGATTTAGCAAGCACCCGGCCGATGCCCCGGCGGGCGCTTGCCTGACGGATAGCTACACAAAGAACTTCACCGCCTGTTGGAAGGTGGTCCCTATTCCCCACAGCAGCGGCACCCCTACCGCGAACCAGCTCAAGGCCATCAGCGCCCGCGACGGCCGCGGCTCCCAGCTGAGCTGCGCGTTCTCATTCACCGTATACAGCCCTTTCGCCTGCTGCTGTTGCTGGGCGGACATGGCATATTTTTGCGGTATCGGGCGGATCAGCTGGTTGCAGATCAGGCCGATAACCAGCAGCCCAGTGAGGACCATCAGCGTAATATCGTACACCCGCTGCGGAGCAAGCCCTTGGGCCAGCTGATATTCCCGTAAATAATTCACTAAAACCGGGCCGCTAATACCGGCGGCGGACCATGCCGTCAGCAGACGCCCGTGGATCGCCCCTACCATCTGCGCGCCGAAGATATCGGCCAGATAGGCGGGGATAGTGGCAAAGCCGCCGCCGTACATCGAAATGATAACGCACAGGGCGCAGACGAAAATCGCGACATAGCCGCCGTGGTTGATCAGCGGCAGGGAGCCGTACAGCGCGGCACCGAGGAGAAAAATCATGGCAAAGGTCATTTTCCGGCCGCAAAGATCCGAAACCGAAGCCCAGAAGAAGCGGCCGATGATATTAAACAGGCTCAGCAGCCCGGTAAAGCCTGCCGCCATGGTGGCGATGCGCCGCAGCTGGTCGGCGTTAAGCTCGTGCCATTGCAGAGTCGTCACCAGCAGCTTGCCGGCAAAAATCTCCTGCAGCATGGGCGAGGCCATCCCTAAAATACCGATCCCCGCCGTCACGTTCAGCCACAGCACCAGCCACAGCAGCCAGAACTGCGGCGTGCGCCAGGCTACGCTGACGTGTACCTGAACGGTGGAATGCGCGCTCATCACTTTAAGCGCCTTCTCCCCGGCGGGATGCCAGCCCATCGGCGGCAGACGATAGCCGAAGGTACCGCAGAGCATAAACAGGGCATAGATGGCTGACAGCGCCAGAAGGCTCTGCCAGACGCCGTTACCCGTCGCGTCGGCGAAAAAATTCATCAACGCATTTGCCAGAGGAGCCCCCACCAGCGCGCCGCCGCCAAAGCCCATTATCGCCATGCCGGCGGCCATTCCGCGCTTATCGGGGAACCAGCGCAGCAGGGTCGAGACCGGTGAAATATAGCCCAGCCCAAGGCCGACGCCGCCAATAACCCCTGCCCCCAGCCACAGTAGCCAGAGCTGATGAAAATAGATGGCGACGCTTGAGAGCAGCAGTCCGCCGCACCAGCATAGCGTTGCGATGAAGCTCACCAGCCGCGGCCCGACCTTTTCCAGCCAGCTTCCCCACAGCGCCGCAGAGCAGCCGAGAAAGACAAAAAACAGCGTATAGGTCCAGCCTAGCAGCGAGATTTTCCAGTCGCATTCGCGGGTAAAAAGCTGCTGCCAGAAGGAGATCGTGACCGGGCACTGCAGCGATCCGCTACCGCCCACCAGCTGTGACATCGGCAGCCAGAAAACGGAAAAACCGTAGGCCATCCCAATACAGAGATGCACCGCCAGCGCGGCCGGCGGCACCAGCCAGCGGTTAAATCCCGGTCGGGCGATAATGCGCGGTTTTGAAAAAAATGCGTGTTGCGAGGGTACGGATGAGGGAGCGATATTGTCATTAGTTTGCGCCATGTTCCTGTCCTTATCATGTTTGCTTACCGGCCGCCACGGCGGCCGAAGAGAACATCACAAGGCAAGAACGGTGCCATTCATCCCGTTAAGGCCATGAAATGGCGACTGAAGCGAGCAAGCACGGCGGCGGATCGCTTTAGCTATTATGCTCAAAAAACGAACAACCCCGAATTCATCAAATAGCGCCAACACAGCGGGCGCCCGGTAGCGATTTTGATAACCGCTCTCTCAGAGTGATACGCGGGGCGCTTTCAGCCCCTGCGGCCGGCGCCTCTACAGCCCCACCAGCTCATATTTTTTGATCTTACGATACAGGGTGGCAATGCCAATCCCGAGCTCATCTGCCGCCTGCTTTTTATTGCTGTGGCGGGTTAAGGCTTCGCGGATCATCTGCCTTTCCATCTCCTCCAGCGCCGTGACGCTCTCCTCTTCTCCCGGCATGCTCACCGGGACGGCGGCGCCAGGCTCACGCTCGGCAAGCCTGGCGCCGCTGATAATATTGGGCGGCAGAAGCGAGGCGTCGATAACCTCGCCCGAGGGCACCACGTTGACCAGATACTCCATCAGGTTGCTCAGCTCGCGAATATTTCCCGGCCAGCGGTAGCCCTTCAGCATGGCAACGACCTCCGGCGCCACGCCGGGGTAGACCAGCTCAAGGCGCCGGGTGTGCAGATGGAGAAAATAGTGGATCAGCAGCTCGATATCCTCCTGACGCTCACGCAGCGGCGGCAGTCTGAGCGGGATCACGTTGAGGCGATAGTAGAGATCTTCGCGGAATTTACCGGCCACGATAAACTGCTCGAGATTTTGGTTAGTCGCCGAAATAATGCGGATATCGACGGGCACCGGATGGCTGGCGCCGACGGGCTGGATTTCGCGCGATTCAATCGCCCGCAGCAGCTTAGCCTGCAGCGTCAGGGGCATATCGCCAATCTCATCGAGAAACAGCGTGCCGTGGTTTGCCGCCTGGATAAGCCCGGTCTTGCCGTTCACCGAGGCGCCGGTAAACGCGCCCTTGACGTAGCCGAAGAGCTCGCTTTCCAGCAGCTGGTCAGGGATGGCGGCGCAGTTAATGGCGATAAAAGGTTTGGCCTGACGATCGCTGAGCTTGTGTATCGCTCTGGCAACCACCTCTTTCCCGGTGCCGCTTTCGCCGGCAATCATGACGCTTGAGGGGCTGGGCGCGATGCGGCTGATCAGCTTTTTCAGCTGCCGCATCGGCCGACACTCTCCCACCATCTGCGCAATCTGCGGCTCCTCCACCGAGGCGCTTAAATTCGAAGAGGAGTGCGATTGATGGAAGGCCATTAAAAACAGCCACTGATCCTGAACCGCGTGCAGCTGGCCAATAATCATTTCGGTCTTGTTATCGAATGAGATCACGTGCTGCATATGACCGCGCGTGAAATTATGCTCAAAGGTCAGCGGCCTGAAATTAATCAGCTGACCGATCATATTCCCCTGGTTCGCCCCGAGAATCTTTAACGCCGTGTGATTGGCAAATTTGACCTTCTGATCGTGACCGACAACCAGAACCCCCTGGTCCATATTTTCGATCATCGTTAAAAACATTTTCTGGATATTATCGCTGCCGCCCTGATCCTCCAGCAGTCGCGAAACAAATATCGACGAAACGTGGCGAACATAATCGGAAAACTCGCGCAGGTTGTCATTAATACGCTCCTGCTGTTCGCAGGTTAATGCCACCAGGCTAATGACCCCTACGCACTGCTCCTGATAAATAACCGGGGTTCCCAGAAAAGCTTTCTCTTTACAGCTATCTTTACTGGTACATCCCTTACACAAGGGATCGAAGCGGGAATGGGTGACCACCTTCTCTTTCTTTGTTTCAATAATGTAGCGCAAAAGTCGCGAATCTGTATTTAATTTGCGCCCCAGTGATTTGGCATATACGCCGGTCCCGGCAACCCGGCACAGCGTGTTATCAACAATTTCAACTTCGAGCTGAAGCACGCTGGATAGCATCCTCGCAAAGCGCTGGATGGTCGGCTGAATCTGCATCAAAACGGAAAATGTGTTAGAGGGCATCATAATAGACCTTTTAATATCACTAACCAACTGAGATATCTGGGATATGTGATTGTTCTTATTCTTCGGGCATGATACTAACTCAGCCGCCAACAATATTTGACAGAGGCAGGTTTCTTTTTCACTCCTTGACGAAAATATGTAAGAAGTATCACATTTTCATATCAATATGAGAATTGACGCGGCGTATTTATCACTTTGGTGGCTTTTTACGCTGCCGCCGGGAGTATATCTCTGCGGGGACGTAACCTGCTTTCGCCCGCATTCGAATAAGACCGTGAAGTTATTATTACCCCTGTCCACCTGAAGCTATATTTCGTGACAACCCTCGCATAATTCTCGCCACTTTTGCCCTGTTACGCCTGAGGCTGGATGAACTGGCATGCTTATTGTTAGGAGAAATATAGCGCTGGCAGTCGCTATTGCGTCACCACCCTTTTCCGACCGCACAGCAATCATTAAGCCGTCACTCACCCCAGGATTTAAAAAATGAAAACTGTTAACGACCTGATTAAGGATATCAACAAGCTAGATTCGCATCTTCATCAGAAGGACTTCCTGCTGACGTGGGAGCAGTCCCCGGATGAGCTAAAACAGGTGCTGGACGTTGCGGCGGCATTAAAAACCCTGCGCGCGGAAAATATCGCCACCAACGTATTTAACAGCGGTCTGGGCATTTCGGTTTTTCGCGACAATTCAACCCGCACGCGCTTTTCCTACGCCTCGGCGCTAAACCTGCTCGGCCTTGCGCAGCAGGACCTGGACGAGGGTAAATCGCAGATTGCCCACGGCGAAACCGTACGTGAAACCGCCAACATGATCGCCTTCTGCGCGGACGCTATCGGCATCCGCGACGACATGTACCTCGGCGCCGGCAACGCCTATATGCGCGAGGTGGGCGAAGCGCTCGACGACGGCTATCGTCAGGGCGTGCTGCCCCAGCGCCCGGCGCTTATCAACCTGCAGTGCGATATCGATCACCCCACCCAGGCCATGGCCGACCTCGCCTGGCTGCAGGAGCATTTCGGCTCGCTAGAGGAACTCAAAGGCAAAAAAGTCGCCATGACCTGGGCCTACTCTCCGAGCTACGGTAAACCGCTCTCGGTCCCGCAGGGCATCATCGGCCTGATGACCCGTTTCGGTATGGATGTCACCCTCGCCCACCCGGAAGGCTACGATCTGATCCCCGACGTTATCGAAGTGGCCAAAAACAACGCCGAGGCCTCCGGCGGCTGCTTCCGCCAGGTCACCAGCATGGAAGAGGCCTTCAAGGATGCCGACATCGTCTACCCGAAATCCTGGGCGCCCTACAAGGTCATGGAAAAGCGCACCGAACTGCTGCGCGCTGAGGATCGCGACGGACTGAAGGCCCTGGAAGCCGCCTGCCTGGCGCAGAACGCGAATCATAAAGACTGGCACTGCACCGAAGAGATGATGGCGCAGACGAACGGCGGCGACGCGCTCTATATGCACTGTCTCCCCGCCGATATTACCGGCGTCTCCTGCGACGAGGGCGAAGTCAGCGAAGCGGTCTTCGAAAAATACCGCATCGCCACCTATAAAGAAGCGAGCTGGAAGCCGTACATCATCGCCTCGATGATCCTCTGCCGTAAATATGCCAAACCCGGCCTGCTGCTAGAGCAGCTGCTGGACGAAGCGCAAAAACGCGTCAAATAACCCCTCAGGCCGGCCGCTGGCCGGCTCTCCCCCTCACGTCATGAAGGATAAGGAAAGAGTATGTCTGCTTTCTCACTGAAAATGGATATTGCCGATAATCGGTTTTTTAACGCCACGGGTTCGCCGCTTTTTTCTCGCCAGCAGGCGCAGCAGGCGCGCTGCTTCCATCAAAAAATCGCCGGCTATAAGCCCACGCCGCTGTATGCCCTCAACGACCTTGCCGCCCTCTTTGGCCTCGGCCGGATTCTGGTCAAGGATGAATCGCAGCGCTTCGGCCTGAACGCCTTCAAGATGCTCGGCGGCGCCTGGGCCATTGCGCAGCTGCTGTGCGAAAAATATCACCTGGATATCAACGAATTTTCCTTCGACACGTTCAATCCCGGCATGACGGAGAAAATGACCTTCGCGACGACCACCGACGGCAACCACGGCCGCGGCGTGGCGTGGGCCGCGCAGCAGCTGGGGCAAAACGCGGTGATCTATATGCCAAAAGGATCGGCTCAGGAGCGCGTCGACGCCATCCGGCGGCTCGGCGCCGAGTGCATCGTCACCGAAATGAACTATGACGATACCGTGCGCTTCACCCTGCAAACGGCGCAGCAAAACGGCTGGGAGGTGGTGCAGGATACGGCCTGGGAGGGATATACCCGCATCCCGACCTGGATTATGCAAGGCTACGCCACCCTCGCCGACGAAGCGGTCGAGCAGATCGCATCCATGGGCATTGCCCGCCCCACTCACGTGTTTCTGCAGGCCGGCGTCGGCGCCATGGCGGGAGGCGTGCTGGGCTACCTCGTGGACGCCTATGGCGCCAACAATTTGCATTCGGTGATTATCGAACCCGAGCTGGCCGACTGCATATACCGCTCCGGCGTTAAGGGCCAAATCGTCAACGTCGGCGGCGAAATGGCCACCATCATGGCCGGCCTCGCCTGCGGCGAGCCCAATCCGCTGGGCTGGGAAATTCTGCGCAACTGCGCGACCCAGTTTATCTCCTGCCAGGACGCCGTCGCCGCCCTCGGGATGCGCGTGCTGGGTAATCCCACCGGCGGCGATCCGCGGGTGATTTCCGGCGAGTCCGGCGCCGTCGGGCTCGGAGTGCTGGCCGCCGTACATTTTCATCCCCAGCGCGAAGCGCTAATGCACAAGCTCAGGCTGGACAGCAACGCCGTCGTGCTGGTCATCAGCACCGAAGGCGATACCGACGTGAAGCACTACCGGGAAGTGGTCTGGGAAGGCAAACACCCGGCAGCACGATAGGCCTCAGCATACTTTCAACTCATCCCGCGCGGCGGGAAAATCAGAACCGGAGAACCAAGCCATGGCTAAGCATATTCCATTCAAACTGATCCTCGAAAAAGCTAACCACTACCAGCAGGATATGACGCGTTTTTTACGCGATATGGTGGCCATACCCAGCGAAAGCTGCGACGAGAAGCGCGTCGTCCAGCGAATTAAAAAAGAGATGGAGAAGGTGGGTTTCGACAAAGTTGAAATCGACCCTATGGGCAACATCCTCGGCTATATCGGCCACGGCCCGCGCCTGGTGGCAATGGACGCGCATATCGACACCGTGGGCATCGGCAATATCAAAAACTGGAATTTCGATCCCTATGAGGGCATGGAGACCGACGAGCTGATCGGCGGACGCGGCACCTCGGATCAGGAAGGCGGCATGGCCTCGATGGTGTATGCGGGAAAAATCATTAAGGACCTGGGCCTCGAGGATGACTATACCCTGCTGGTGACCGGCACCGTTCAGGAAGAGGACTGCGACGGCCTCTGCTGGCAGTACATCATCGAGCAGTCCGGCATTCGTCCCGAGTTCGTGGTCAGCACCGAGCCCACCGACTGCCAGATATACCGCGGCCAGCGCGGACGCATGGAGATCCGCGTCGACGTCCAGGGGATCAGCTGCCACGGCTCGGCGCCGGAGCGCGGCGATAACGCGATTTTCAAAATGGGGCCGATTCTTAATGAACTGCAGGACCTCTCCCAACGCCTGGGCAATGACGACTTCCTCGGCAAAGGCACCCTGACCGTTTCTGAAATCTTCTTTACCTCACCCAGCCGCTGCGCGGTTGCCGACAGCTGCGCCGTCTCCATCGACCGCCGCCTGACCTGGGGAGAGACCTGGGAAGGCGCGCTGGACGAGATCCGCGCCCTGCCGGCGGTACAAAAAACGGGGGCGGTGGTATCGATGTACAACTACGACCGCCCTTCCTGGACCGGCCTGGTCTACCCCACAGAGTGCTACTTCCCAACCTGGAAAGTGGAGGAGAACCACTTTACCGTCCAGGCGCTCAGCAACGCCTATGAGGGCCTGTTTGGCAAAGCGCCGGTGGTCGATAAGTGGACGTTCTCGACCAACGGCGTGTCGATCATGGGCCGTCACGGGATCCCGGTCATCGGCTTTGGCCCCGGCAAAGAGCCGGAAGCCCACGCCCCGAATGAAAAAACCTGGAAATCGCATCTCGTGACCTGTGCCGCAATGTATGCCGCCATCCCGCTGAGCTGGCTGGCAACAGAATAGTGATTATCCGCAATACCTCCCGCCGCCAGCGACGGGAGTCTGGAGCTTTTTATGCGCGTACTGATTAAAAATGGCACCGTCGTCAACGCTGACGGCCAGGCAAAACAGGACCTGCTGATTGAAAACGGCTTAATCAGTCAGCTGGCGGCAGACATCACCGTGGATCAGCCCTGCGAAATCATTGACGCCGAGGGATGCTACGTGATGCCTGGGGGCGTGGACGTCCACACGCATTTTAATATTGATACCGGACTCGCCCGCAGCTGCGATGATTTTTTCACCGGCACCCGCGCCGCCGCCTGCGGGGGCACAACGACCATTATCGATCATATGGGCTTCGGGCCAGCCGGCTGCCGTTTGCGCCATCAGCTTGAGGCCTACCACGGCTACGCCGCCTACAAAGCCACCATCGACTACAGCTTTCACGGCGTGATCCAGCATATCAACCACGCCATTCTTGATGAGATCCCGCTGATGGTTGAGGCGGGGATCAGCAGCTTTAAGCTCTATCTCACCTACCAGTACAAGCTTAACGATGATGAAGTTCTTCAGGCGCTAAAGCATCTGCATCACGCCGGAGCGCTCACCACCGTCCACCCGGAAAACGATGCCGTGATTGCGCAAAAGCGCGCCGAATTTCTCGCCGCCGGCAAAACCGCGCCGCGCTATCACGCCCTGAGCCGTCCGCCGGAGTGCGAGGCCGAAGCCATCGCCAGGATGATCAACCTGGCGCAGCTTGCCGGCAACGCCCCGCTGTATATCGTGCACCTCTCTAACGGGCTGGGGCTCGATTATCTGCGCCTTGCCCAGGCGCGCCGGCAGCCGGTTTGGGTCGAAACCTGCCCGCAGTATCTGCTGCTCGACGAGCGCTGCTACGAGCGCGACGACGCGCTGCAGTTTCTGCTCAGTCCGCCGCTGCGTAATGCTCGCCACAACGACGCGCTGTGGTGCGGCATCGCCGATGGCGCCATTGACGTGGTGGCAACCGACCACTGCGCCTTCTCCATGGCCCAGCGACAGCAGCTATCCGGCGGCGACTTTAGCCGCTGTCCCAACGGCCTGCCGGGAGTAGAGAACCGCCTGCTGCTGCTGTTTTCGCACGGCGTGATGAGCGGCAGGATCTCGCCGGAGCGCTTCGTATCGCTCGTCAGCGCCACTCCGGCCAGGCTGTTTGGCCTCTGGCCGCGAAAAGGCGTGCTGGCGCCCGGCGCGGATGCCGATGTGGTCATTATCGATCCGCGACGAACCACCACCATCCGCCACGAGCAGCTCCACGACAACGCCGACTACTCGCCGTGGGAGGGGTTTATCTGCCAGGGCGCCATCCGCCAGACGCTGTCTCATGGCCGGGTCATTTTCAGCCACGGCACCTTTACCGGCAGCGCCGGACAAGGCCGATTTATACGCCGTAACCCTTTTTCAGTCGCGCCGGATTTCACGCGCGGCGCACGCTTTTAAAGAGAGGAACTGATGAGTAAGAAAATTGTTCTCGCCCTCGGCGGCAACGCCTTAGGGGACGATCTTGCCGGACAGATGCAGGCGGTGACGCAAACCGCGCAGGCGATTGTTGACCTCATTGCCCAGGGGCATCAGGTCGTGGTGACCCACGGCAACGGCCCGCAGGTTGGGATGATCAATTTGGCCTTCGAAGCCGCCGCCAAAACCGAGGCCCATACCCCGATGCTGCCGATGTCGGTCTGCGTCGCCCTCAGCCAGGGATACATTGGCTACGATCTGCAAAATGCGCTGCGCGAGGCGCTGCTCGCCCGCGGGATGTCGGTTCCGGTCGCCACGGTGATCACCCAGGTGGAGGTTGACGCTGCCGATGAGGCCTTCCGCGATCCGAGCAAGCCCATCGGTTCATTCTTCAGCGCAGCGGAGGCCAAACTCCTGACCCGCCAGGGCTACACGCTGAAAGAGGATGCCGGGCGCGGCTATCGGCGGGTGGTGGCCTCGCCGGAGCCCGTCGATATTATCGAAAAAGAGACGGTGAAGGCGCTGATGGATGCCGGACAGGTGGTAATTACCGTCGGCGGCGGCGGTATTCCGGTGGTCCGCGAAGGGAACCACCTGCGCGGGGTGAGCGCGGTCATCGATAAGGACTGGGCCAGCGCCAGGCTCGCCGCCACGATCGATGCCGATATGCTGATTATCCTTACCGCGGTGGAAAAAGTGGCCATCAACTTTGGCCAGGCCAATCAGCAGTGGCTGGACCGGCTCTCGCTGAGCGATGCCGACCGCTTTATTGCCGAAGGCCATTTCGCCAAAGGCTCCATGCTGCCGAAAGTCGAGGCCGCCGCGGCGTTTGCCCGCTCCCGGCCGGGGCGCCGGGCCTTAATCACCATGCTGAGCAAGGCCCGGGAAGGGATAGAAGGCAAAACGGGAACCCTGATTGAGGGATAGCCCGACCCCCTCGCGGCTCTCGCGAGGGGGTCACATCATGCGGTCTCCAGCGTTTTCTGTTCCTCACTATCCTGATATACGGGCATCATCAGGCCGCCGGGAGCCTGGTTTTTGATCTGCAGGATCTCGGCCAGGACGCTGACGGCAATCTCATGCGGCGTTTCGGCGCCAATGTTGTAGCCCACCGGCGCATGGAGACGGGCAATATGCTCTTCCGCCACGCCGCTTTCCCGCAGCTGGCGTAAAAACACCTGCACCTTGCGGCGGCTGGCCAGCAGCCCGAGCCAGGCCACCGGCCGGTCGATCAGCTTATCCAGCGCTTCCCGGTCTTTATTATTCGTGGCGATAAGAACAAAATCATCAGCCCCCACCGCCAGCCGTTCAACGGCCACGGCAAAGCTTTCGGCATGCACAAGCCGGGCGGTCGGCGGAAACAGCTGCGGATCGAGGCTGGCCGAATGGATATCGGTGACGACAATATCAAACCCAAGCAGCGCCGCGCCCTGCGCCACGGCGCGATTGACGTGCCCGCCCCCGACCAGCACCAGCCGCGGCCGCTGGCAGTGGACGCTGATAAACACCGACATCGCCCCGCCGCAGTCGGAACCTACGGCATCCGTGCCGCTGCGCGCCATCCGGCCGTGAAACATGCGCGAGGCCTTTTCAGCCATCGCCTCCAGCGCTTCATCGATGACCTTACGTTCGACCATCCCGCCGCCGATGGTGCCGACAATGGTTCCATCCGCGCGGATCAACATCTGCGCGGAGTGTCTGGGCGTTGAGCCGCGGCTCTCGACAATCTGCGCCAGCGCAAACGGGCAGTTCTGTGCTTCAAGCCTCGCGGCTTCTGAGAAAATATTCATAACAACCTCAATGGCTATTCCGGTGGTCAGCCCGGGTGGGCCGGGCCCTGTGCTCTGCACTGCGTCATCTGCGGGCTGGCCGCGTTTTCTCACTTTGAGACTGCCGATTCCCCCCATCGGCGACATCCTGCCGGCGGACCTGCAACGGCGGACGGCGTTGACGGCAACGGCCTAACGCCAGAATGGAGTATGCAAGGTTCATGCTCAGCCGCGGCTTTTAGGCCAGATTCGTGAACCGGGTCGCGGAAGCGGGGTCAGGCGGACGGTTTTATTTGCCGGCGGCGCGTGCGTTATTCATTTAGCGGATTCATTTGGCGGAATAGTTTGCCCGTTTAATAATAAAGCCGCACAGCAAATATTATCATTGTGATAGCTCGCCGATAATTTTTAACGCTATTCTCCCCTCGCGTTACTGAGTGATTTTAATTCTCATTTAAACAGGTGCTCTCGCGGCAATAACCGTCGTCAACTTTAGAGTTCCTTCACAAATTTATGCCTAATCCTGCCGCCGGTTAAATAACTGGTGCGAATGTTGCTGTTCCTTTCCCATCCGCCGGAATGAATACGCCGCACCCTATTTTCTACTAAGACGGCAGCCTCGAAAATAGTGTGCTCGTACCGGCAACGTTGATCGCATACATGAATCTAAGGAGAGGGTTATGGGTGATATTATGCGTCCCGTCCCGTTTGAGGAACTTTTGACGCGTATTTTCGATGAGTACCAGCATCACCGTTCAATATTCGGCATTCCGGAACAGCAGTTTTATATCCCGGTAACGTCGAGGCGCCTGAGCGTATTTGGCGAGTGCTGCGCCACGCCCATCGGCCCTGCCGCCGGGCCGCACACCCAGCTGGCGCAAAATATCATTACCTCATGGCTCACCGGCGGGCGTTTTATTGAACTGAAAACCGTGCAGATCCTCGACCGCCTTGAGCTGGAAAAACCCTGTATCGACGCCGAGGACGAATGTTTTAACACCGAGTGGTCCACCGAATTTACCCTGCTCAAAGCCTGGGATGAATATCTGAAAGCCTGGTTTATCCTCCACCTGCTGGAGGAGATATTCCCCTTCACGCCGTCAAAATCCGGCAAGTCGTTTATTTTTAATATGAGCGTCGGCTATAACCTCGACGGTATTAAGCAGCCGCCGATGCAGCAGTTTATCGACAATATGATCGATGCCGCCTTTCATCCTAAATTCGAGCAGTATCGCGATACGCTCTCCCGCTGGACGCATAGCGACCGCTTTGTGATCGGCAATCAGCTGGAGGATATTCGTCCGCAGCTGGCGACGCTGGCCCAGCGCATCCCGAGCCGGCTGGTGAGCGGCGTCACGCTCTCCACCATGCACGGCTGTCCGCCCGATGAAATTGAGGCCATCTGCCGCTATATGCTGGAAGAGAAAAGGCTGAATACCTTTGTGAAGCTCAATCCGACGCTGCTTGGCTACCCGCGCGTGCGCGAAATTCTCGATACCTGCGGCTTTAGCTATATCGGCCTGAATGAAGAGTCCTTTGACCACGATCTGAAAATCGACCAGGCGCTGGAGATGCTGCACCGCCTGATGGCGCTGGCGAAGGAGCGCAGGCTGGGTTTCGGCGTCAAGCTGACCAACACTCTGGGGACGATCAATCGCAAAGGGGCGCTGCCCGGCGATGAGATGTACATGTCCGGCCGCGCGCTATTCCCTCTCGCCATCAACGTTGCCGCCCTGCTGTCCCGCGAATTTGACGGCAGGCTGCCTATCTCCTACTCCGGCGGCGCCAGCCAGCTGACAATCCGCGAGATATTTGAAACCGGGATCCGCCCGATTACCATGGCCACCGACCTGCTAAAACCGGGCGGCTATCTGCGGCTAAGCGCCTGCATGCGCGAGCTGGAGCAGGCCAGCGGCTGGGATTTACAGCAGGTGGACGTCCCGCGCCTCAGCGCGCTGGCCGAAAAAGCCATCAGCATGGAGTACACCCAGAAGCACTGGAAATCGCCGGACCGCATCGAGGTCGCAGAGCCGCTGCCGCTCACCGACTGCTACGTCGCGCCCTGCGTAAGCGCCTGCGCGATTAAGCAGGATATCCCGGAGTATATTCGCCTAATGGGCGAGCAGCGCTATGCCGACGCGCTGGAGCTTATCTATCAGCGTAACGCCCTGCCGGCGATTACCGGCCATATTTGCGATCATCAGTGCCAGAGCAACTGTACCCGCCTCGACTACGACAGTTCGCTCAATATCCGCGAGCTGAAGAAAATCGCCCTCGAGAAAGGCTGGGAAGAGTACCGGCGGCGCTGGCACCGGCCGGCCGGCTCCGGTTCGTTGAACCCGGTGGCGGTCATCGGCGCAGGCCCCGCGGGGCTTGCCGCCGGCTACTTTCTTGCCCGGGCAGGATACCCGGTAACCCTGTTTGAACGCGAAGCCAACGCCGGGGGCGTGGTGCGCAACATCATTCCGCGCTTCCGCATCCCCGGGGAGCTGATTCAGCACGATATCGATTTTGTGGTGAACCACGGGGTTAATATCGTCTACGGCTGCGATCCGCAGCTGACGGTAGAGAAGCTTCGAGGCGAAGGCTACCGCTACGTGCTGGTCGGCACCGGTACCGACAAAAACAGCGGCGTCAGCCTCGGCGGCGACAACCGTAACGTGCGAAAATCGCTGCAGTTTTTACGCGAATACAATCGCGGAGAGACGCTGAGCCTGGGGAAACAGGTGGTGGTCATCGGGGCGGGCAATACCGCCATGGACTGCGCCCGCGCCGCGCTGCGGGTACCCGGCGTGGAGAAAGCAACCATCGTCTATCGCCGCTCTCTGCAGGAGATGCCGGCATGGCGCGAAGAGTATGAAGAGGCGAAGCGGGACGGCGTCGCGTTTGAGTTTCTCAGTAATCCTGAACAATTCTACGCCGACGGGACGCTCACCGTCCGGGTGATGGCGCTCGGCGACGCCGATGAAAAAGGCCGCCGTCGCCCGCTGGCAACCGGCCAAACCCGCACCCTGCGGGCGGATACGGTCATTACCGCCATCGGCGAGCAGCAGGACGTTGCGGCGCTGGCGGCGATGGGCATTCCGCTGGACGACAGCGGCTGGCCGGCGGCAGATCCTACGGGCGAAACCGCGCTGCCGGGAGTATTTCTTATCGGCGACGTTCAGCGCGGCCCGTCGTCCATTGTCTCGGCGATCGGCAACGCGCGCCGGGCAGCGGATGCGATTCTGGCGCGAGAAAATATTGCCAACCACCATCAGCATAAGCGGTGGAACAACGTCGACCCGGCAGATATTTACCAGCGCAAAGGCACTATCGCCATCGCTGAGGTGGCAAGGGATCGCCGGGAGGCATTCGTGGCTCAGGAGGCGGAGCGCTGCCTGGAGTGCAACTACGTGTGCAGCAAATGCGTGGACGTGTGCCCAAACCGCGCCAACGTCTCAATCGCCGTGCCGGGGTTCCAGAACCGCTACCAGACGCTGCACCTCGACGCCTACTGCAACGAATGCGGCAACTGCGCGCAGTTCTGTCCGTGGCAGGGCAAGCCCTACAAAGACAAAATTACCGTCTTTAGCCTGGCGCAGGATTTCGCCAACAGCAGCAACCCCGGCTTTTTCGTCGAGGACGACAGCGTTCACGTCCGGCAAAACGAGCACACCTGGCTGCTAAAAATCGACGATAGCGGCCATATCGCTGACGTTCCCCCTGCCGTTACCGATCTTTGCCGCATCATTAGCCACGTTCATCGTAACCACCGCTACCTGCTGGGAGGCGTCGAAGCATGAGTATCTTAATTCTGAAAAATGCCACCGCCGCGCAGCTCTATCCGGCGAAGGTCATGAAAGGTATCGATATTGCGATTGAAAACGACGCGATCCTCGATATTGCTCCGGGGCTCGCTCAGCGTTATCCCCAGGCCACGGTCAAAGAGATGCACGGCCGGCTGGTGATGCCGGGGATGGTCTGCGCGCATAACCACTTCTATTCCGGCCTGTCGCGCGGGATCCAGGCCACTATCCCCGCCAGCCCTGATTTTATCTCGACGCTGAAAAATCTGTGGTGGCGCCTCGACCGCGCGCTGGACGAGGAGTCGCTCTACTACAGCGGGCTGATTTGCGCCATGGAAGCCGTGCGCAGCGGCTGCACCGCGGTGATTGACCACCACGCTTCGCCCGGCTATATCGCCGGGTCGCTCAGCCAGCTGCGCAGCGCCTTTCTGCGGGTCGGCCTGCGGGGAATGACCTGCTTTGAGACCACCGATCGCAACGGCGGACTTAAGGAGCTCCGGGCCTGCGTCGAGGAGAATATTCGCTTTGCCCACGAAGTTGACAGCGCCCGGGAGAAGGGCCGCGAACCCTACCTTGTTGAGGCGCACATCGGCGCCCACGCGCCCTTTACCCTGCCGGACGAAGGGCTGGCGATGCTCAGCGAGGCGCTGCAAGCCACCGGTCGCGGCCTGCATATCCATGCGGCGGAGGACCGTTACGACGTTAGCCATAGCCATCATCGCTACGGTAAAGACCTGCTGGTCAGGCTGGCGGAATTTAACCTGATTGACCGCAAGACGCTGGTTGCCCACGGCCTGTACCTCTCCGATGAAGATATTGAGATCCTCAATTCTCAGGATGGGTTCCTGGTGCATAACGCGCGCTCAAATATGAACAACCACGTCGGCTATAACCAGCGGCTGGTGGCGTTCCGCAACCTGGCGCTGGGCACCGACGGCCTGGGCTCTGATATGTTCGAAGAGCTGAAGTTTGCCTTCTTTAAGCACCGCGACGCCGGCGGGCCGCTGTGGCCGGACGGCTTTGCCCGCGCCTTAAGCAACGGCAACGAACTGCTCGCCCGCAGCTTTAACGCCCGCTTTGGCCGCCTCGAGGCGGGATACAAAGCCGACCTGACGATTTGCGACTATCCGTCGCCCACGCCGCTTATCGCCGAGAATATCGCCGGGCATATCGCCTTCGGTCTCGGCAGCAGCCACGTGCATAGCGTGATAGTCAATGGCGTGATGATTTACGAGAACCGGCGGTTTAGCTTCGATCACCAACCGCTCTTTGCCGAGGCTCAGCAAGCGGCGATGAAGATGTGGGCGCGGATGGACGCGCTGTCTTAGCGTTGCACCAGAGCGGGTAGTCCACCAGGCCTCAAGCCGGTCAGCAGCATCGCTGACCGGCTTTTTTACCTGCGCGAGTACGCTTGCCCCCTGACTCAACCGCAATGATGAACGTCCAGGTGGCGAAAAGGCATGCAGCGGGGCCCTGGCTCCCCGCTGAAATCGGCGAACCGAAGGCCGGAAGACAAGGGCTGGCCGTCAGGGATGGCGGCAAGAGGCGAATCGAGACAGGAGCGAGCCCCGGAACGGGCGAGCAGGTCGAGTTGAGCCGACCGCAGGCTGCAGGCCGGGAGGTGAGCGCAGTGCGCAGCACCGATTTCCGTGCGGGACCGCATGTTCTGCCAGACGTCCGGTGAACGGAACCTCCTCTCAGCTGACCTGGGGATCGCTCCACAGCGATCTCCATTCCCCGCTCGCTAGCAGCGATCTAAATCCCCGGGGCGCTGGCGGCGGCCTCCTGACGCCGTTTGAGCAGCGTGGCCAGCCGCTCGCCGGTCATCACGCTCAGGGCCGCGGTCGGACAAACCGCCACGCAGGCGGGACCGCCCTCGCGGCTCGCGCACAGATCGCATTTGATAATCAGCGGCGAATGCGCGGCAACGATCTCCACGGTAATGGCCCCAAAGGGGCAGGCTACCGCGCAGCTCTGGCAGCCGATGCAGCGCGACGCATCGGCCTCAACCCGATCCTCTCCCATGCTCAGTGCCGCCACCGGACAGGCCGCCACGCAGGGGGCGTTCTCACACTGATGGCACACTACCGGCACGCTGAGGCTATCGAGACGCTGGACCTTCAGACGCGGCTGAAACATGGCTGCGGATGCGGAATGCTCCAGCGCGCAGGCGACCTCGCAGGTCCGACAGCCGATGCAGGCCTCGGCGCTGGCAATAATAAAACGGGTCATAGGCTCTCCTTTCGCTTAAACAGGTCGAGCATCTCTTCCGCCGCCCGGCGCCCGGCGGCCATTGCGGTCACCACCAGATCGGCACCGTGTACCGCGTCGCCGCCGGCAAAAACTTTCTCATTGCGGGTCTGCGTGCTGGCCCGCCCCTCGCCGCCCGTACAGATTTGCCCCCAGCGGTCGAGGTCGATGCCGTGACCGCGCAGCCAGGGCATATCGTGCGCCTGGAAGCCAAACGCCATCACCAGCACGTCGGCCGCCAGCTCAAATTCGGAACCGGCAACCGGGCGCGGGCGACGTCGCCCGTCCGGCCCCGGCTCGCCCATTTCGGTACGGATCATGCTCACCGCGCGCACCGCCCCTTTACGGCCGCGGAGGATCCGCTGCGGCTGGACGTTAAACTGAAACGCCACGCCCTCTTCCCTGGCGTTGACCACCTCTTTTTTCGAACCCGGCATGCTCTGCTCATCGCGGCGGTAGGCGCAGGTCACGCTCGCCGCACCGCGTCGAACGGCGGTGCGCAGACAGTCCATCGCCGTATCGCCGCCGCCGAGCACCACAACGTGCTTACCCTCGATATCGGTAAGCGGATACTCCCCGGACGCCTCCAGCCCCATGACTTCGCGGGTGCTGGCAATCAAAAACGGCAGCGCCTGAATCACCCCCGGGGCATCTTCCCCCTCGAGGCCGGCGGCCATCAGGCCGTAGGTGCCGACGCCGAGGAACAGCGCATCGTAGTCGGCCAGCAGATCGGCGAACGCCACGTCGCGCCCCACCTCGTGGTTAAGATGGAACTGAATGCCCATGGCGCTGAAAATCTCTCTTCTGACCGCCAGCAGGCCCTTATCCAGCTTAAACGGCGGAATACCGAAGGTCAGCAGCCCACCGATTTCCGGATGCCGGTCGAAAACGTCAACCTTTACCCCCGCACGCGTCAGGATATCGGCGCAGCCCAGGCCCGCCGGCCCGGCGCCAATCACCGCCACCCGCTCCTCGCGAGGGCTGACACTCCCTGCCTGCGGCCGCCAGCCCATCGCCAGCGCGCTATCGGTAATATAGCGCTCGAGATTGCCGATGGTGACCGCCCCACCCTGGGTCTTCATGGTACAGGCCCCTTCGCACAGCCGGTCCTGCGGGCACACCCGGCCGCAGATTTCCGGCAATGAGCTGCTTTGATGGCACAGCTCCACGGCCTCGATAATCTTTCCTTCATTCACCAGGCGAATAAAATCCGGGATGTGGTTATGCAGCGGACAGGTCCAGTTGCACCATGCTTTCTGCGCGCAGTAGAGGCAGCGATCGCTCTCATATTCCGCCTCACCGGCGCCGAGTGGGTGATAGATCTCCGCGAAATGCGCCTTGCGCTCCTCGGCGGCGATCTTTTGCCCTCCCACCCGCGGCGGCTTACGCAAGAAGGCCGACCGCCGGTCGTCGCCCCGCATTCGCACCGGCTGACCCTCGGCGGCACGGGCCTGCCTTTCACGACGCAGCTGGTTTAGCCCGGATTCATCCATCAGCCGCAGCGCCTCGGTGGGGCAGCTGCTGACGCAGGCCTGCAGGCCTGACGGATGCTGGTGACAAAGATCGCATTTCTGCGCCAGCTGCGGTGCATCCTCGCCGGCGGCCACCATCTCGATCGCGCCAAAGGGACAGGCAACGGCGCAGTTTTTACAGCCGATACACTCCGCCGGCTTAAGCTGGATGCTGTCGTTGGAGAAACAGAGCGCCTGGGTCGGGCAGGAGGCAACGCAGGGCGCATCGTTGCAGTGACGGCAGGTGGTCACTCGGCTGACGCCGCGGTGAGAAACCAGGTGGATACGCGGAAGAAAATCATGCCGCCGCTGCGGCCAGCAATCCTCGTTGTGGGCGACAGCGCAGGCCACTTCGCAAGCGTGGCAGCCGATGCAGCTCGCAGCGTCGGCAACAATAAATCGGTTCATTGGCTTCCCTTGTTATTATTCCGAAATTGACAAAGGGTCGCGATGCAATAATCAGGCGATTTTTACATTCTCAATCGTGGCGGACTTATTTTTGCGAGCAGCCTCAAAAAAATATCGCCTTCACTCGCCATAAATATCAGGGTGACGCGCTGCAGAATCATATTGTGAGTCAGAATGATTATATCCCTCTCATTATGAGACGCTATTTTCTCCACGGCGTTTTTTCTCCCACCGCGCGCGGCCGTTACCGCCTCTTTCTGTGATAGTCGACTCATTTCAACATTATTTTTCCGGCAGGAATAAAAACTGGCACTGCCTAAGCATAAGGAATAGCGAACTTTGCACTCTCTCTATTCACCCCTCTTCCCGGTTGGCTCCTAAGCCCACCGTTGGATATTAAGGAGAAATACATTATGAGCGCCATTGATTCTCAACCACCATCGGTCACTGGTAGCCCCCACACAATTGATGAGGTGGATCGCGTCTTATCCCCGGGGAAGCTGGTCGTTCTTGGTTTGCAGCACGTTCTGGTTATGTATGCTGGCGCAGTCGCCGTCCCTTTAATGATTGGAGACCGGCTGGGGCTAAGCAAGGAAACGGTCGCACTGCTGATCAGCTCCGATCTGTTTTGCTGCGGCGTCGTGACCCTGCTGCAGTGTATCGGCGTCGGACGTTTTATGGGCATTCGCCTGCCGGTTATTATGTCGGTGACCTTCGCCGCCGTGACGCCGATGCTGGCCATCGGCATGAATCCCGATATCGGACTGATGGGTATTTTCGGCGCGACTATTGCGGCCGGGATAATTACCACCCTGCTGGCGCCGCTGATCGGACGATTGATGCCGCTTTTTCCCCCGCTGGTCACCGGCGTCGTCATCACGTCCATCGGTCTGAGCATTATGCAGGTGGGGATCGACTGGGCGGCCGGAGGCAAAGGTAATCCGGAATACGGCAGCCCCATTTATCTGGGGATTTCGTTTGCCGTACTGCTGTTTATTCTGCTGGTCACCCGCTTTGCCAAAGGCTTTATGTCTAACGTCGCCGTGTTGTTAGGCATCGTTTTCGGCTTCGGCCTGTCGATGATGATGAATGAGGTTAACCTCACCGGGCTGCATGACGCCCACTGGTTCGCCGTGGTCACTCCGCTGGCGTTAGGTACGCCGGTCTTCGATCCAATATCAATCATCACGATGACCGCCGTCATGATCATCGTTTTCATTGAGTCAATGGGGATGTTTCTGGCGCTTGGCGAAATTGTCGGTCGTAAGCTGACGCCGCAGGATATCATTCGCGGCCTACGCGTAGACGGCGTCGGTACCCTATTCGGCGGGCTGTTTAATAGCTTTCCGCACACCTCCTTCTCGCAGAACGTTGGCCTGGTCAGCGTCACCGGCGTCCATAGCCGCTGGGTCTGCGTGGCATCTGGCGCCATTCTGATTATCTTTGGCATGGTGCCCAAGATGGCGGTGCTGGTGGCCTCTATTCCGCAGTTCGTGCTGGGCGGTGCGGGGCTGGTGATGTTCGGCATGGTGCTGGCAACGGGGATACGTATTCTCGCCCGCATCAACTACTCCACCAATCGCTACAACCTCTATATCGTCGCCATCAGCCTTGGCGTCGGCCTGACGCCAACGCTATCGACGCAGTTTTTCTCTAAATTCCCTGAGGTACTGCAGCCGCTGCTGCACAGCGGGATCATGCTGGCTACGTTTAGCGCCGTCACCCTGAACCTGTTTTTCAACGGCTACAACAAGCACACCGGTCTGGTGCCGGAAGCCCAGGGGGCGCATCGCGCGCCGCGCACGGTGCGCATGTGGTTATTAATGCGCAAGGTTAAAAAGCAGCAGCATGAGGAGTAGCGCTGGACGGTGCGGCATTGGGGTAACCCGCTGCCGCGTTTCATTTTGCCAATAAGCACAACCGCTTGCGGAGAAACCACCATGCTACTTCGCCTGACCCTCGCCGCGACCCTGCTGCTGCTGATGAGCTTTCCGGCGATACAAGCGGCTGTCGATCTCGGTATCAGCAGCCGGTTTGGTTTTTTTTTGTTTTTTTAATCGCGACCTCGCTGCCGCATGATTAAAAGGAGTCCTGTCACAATGAAAATGGCAATCACCGTGTGCCCCTACTGCGCGGCCGGCTGCAAGATAAAGCTGGTGACCGAAGAGGGGCAGATTATCCGCGCCGAGCCGGCGATGGGCAAAAATAACCAGGGAACCCTGTGCCTGAAGGGCTACTACGGCTGGGACTTTATTAACGATACCCAGATCCTCACCCCGCGCCTGAAAACCCCGATGATCCGCCGCCAGCGCGGCGGCAGGCTGGAGTCCGTCTCCTGGGATGAGGCCCTCGACTACGTTGCCACGCGCCTCAGCGCGATTAAGGCCAAGTATGGCCCGGATGCCATCCAGACCACCGGCTCCTCCCGCGGCACCGGGAATGAAACCAACTATGTGATGCAAAAATTCGCGCGCGCCGTTATTGGCACCAATAACGTCGACTGCTGCGCTCGCGTCTGACACGGCCCATCGGTTGCAGGTCTGCACCAGTCGGTCGGTAACGGCGCTATGAGTAATGCCATCACCGAGATTGATAATACCGATCTCGTCTTTATCTTCGGCTATAACCCGGCCGATTCGCACCCTATCGTGGCAAATCACGTGATTAACGCCAAACGCAACGGGGCGAAGATTATCGTCTGCGATCCGCGCAAAATTGAAACCGCGCGCATTGCCGATATGCATATTGCGTTGAAAAACGGCTCCAACATTGCCCTGCTCAACGCCATCGGCCACGTCATTATTAAAGAGGATCTCTACGATAAATCCTTCGTCGCCAGCCGCTCGGAAGGCTTCGAGGAGTATCGCAAAATCGTTGAAGGCTATACGCCGGAGTCGGTGGAAGAGATAACCGGCGTCAGCGCTCAGGAGATCCGCGCCTGCGCCCGGATGTACGCCAGCGCCAAATCCGCGGCCATCCTGTGGGGCATGGGCGTCACCCAGTTCTATCAGGGCGTGGAAACCGTGCGCTCGCTGACCAGCCTGGCGATCATGACCGGCAACCTCGGCAGGCCGAGCGTCGGGGTCAACCCGGTGCGCGGGCAGAACAACGTCCAGGGCGCCTGCGATATGGGCGCCCTGCCGGATACCTATCCGGGCTACCAGTACGTTAAGTTCCCGGAAAACCGGGAGAAATTCGCCAAAGCCTGGGGCGTGGAGAGCCTGCCGGCGCACACCGGCTACCGCATCAGCGAGCTGCCGCACCGGGCGGCGCACGGCGAAGTGCGGGCGGCCTATATTATGGGCGAAGATCCGCTGCAGACCGATGCCGAGCTCTCGGCGGTGCGTAAAGCCTTTGAAGAGCTTGAGCTGGTTATCGTGCAGGATATTTTCATGACCAAAACCGCGGCGGCGGCGGACGTCATCCTGCCCTCCACCTCGTGGGGCGAGCATGAAGGCGTCTATACCGCGGCGGACCGCGGCTTCCAGCGCTTCTTTAAAGCGGTGGAGCCGCAGTGGGATCTGAAAACCGACTGGCAGATTATCAGCGAGATCGCCACCCGGATGGGCTACCCGATGCGCTACAGCAACACCCAGGAGATCTGGGACGAGCTGCGCCATCTGTGTCCGGACTTTTACGGCGCCACCTACGAGAAGATGGGCGAGCTGGGCTACATCATGTGGCCGTGCCGCGACGAATCCGCCGCCGACCAGGGGACCTCTTATCTGTTTAAAGAGAGGTTCGCTACCCCCAACGGGCTGGCGCAGTTCTACACCTGCGACTGGGTTGCGCCGATCGACAGGCTCACCGGGGAATATCCGATGGTGCTCTCAACGGTGCGCGAAGTCGGCCACTACTCGTGCCGCTCGATGACCGGTAACTGTGCGGCGCTGGCCGCGCTGGCGGACGAGCCTGGCTATGCGCAAATCAATACCGCCGACGCCGCGCGTCTGGGTATCGAGGATGAGGCGCTGGTGTGGGTTAACTCGCGTAAGGGCCGCATCATCACTCGCGCACAGGTTAGCGATCGGCCGAATAAGGGGGCGGTCTATATGACCTACCAGTGGTGGATTGGCGCCTGCAACGAGCTGGTGACCGAGAACCTGAGCCCGATAACCAAAACGCCGGAGTACAAGTACTGCGCGGTTAACGTTGAGCGGATTGCCGACCAGCGCGCCGCCGAACAGTACGTCATTGATGAGTACAGTAAGCTAAAAGCCCGCCTGCGCGAAAGCGCGATGGGCTAAGTCAGACCGCTTTCCCGGGTAGCGGCGTCAATGCCCTGCCCGGTGGCGGGGCCATCGGGAACGCGTCGCCGCCGGCGAAGAGCGCCCTCAGAAGAACGCGGATTTCAGCCGCCGCCGGTCGGTCATTACACCGTATAAATGCGGATGTCGTGCTCGCGAAAGGTGGCGCTGTACTCGCGGCTGACGTTTTCTTCCACCACCAGCACATCGATAGCGCCGCTTTCAACCACCACAAAGCGGGCCACCGCCGGGATCTTGTCAGACGTCAGGCCAACAATAATTTCGCTACACTGCCTGATAACCGCTTTCTTAAATTCGCAGTCCGCGTAGTCAAATCCCGTCAGGCCGGACTCCGGCGCCATCGCGCAGCCGCCGATAAACCCCTGGTCAAAGAGAATCCCCTGCAGCTGCGCCACCGCCGAGGTGCCGACGCATCCCCCGGACGCCCGCTGTATCTGTCCGCCGAGAATCACCACGTCATAGAGCGGTTTTTTTAGCAATACGGCGGCTATTTCCGGCGAGTTCGTCACCACCGTCAGCGCCAGCTCGGCGGGCAGCACCTCGGCCATCGCCAGGTTGGTGGTGCCGGTATCGATGAAAATGCAGCCGCCGGGCTTTACCAGCCTTGCGCATTGTTGCGCGATTCTGAGCTTTGTTGCCGCGTTTTTATCTTTGCGTTCGCTATAGTCACCGGCCTCCGGCAGGTTCATCACCGCCCCGCCGTAGACCTTTTTGCAGAACCCGCCTTTGCTAAGCTCATGTAAATCACGGCGAATTGTGTGTTCCGAGACGTTCAGTCTGGTCGCCAGTTCGGCGCAAACCACCCTGCCGTTCTCCTGCAGGATCTGGCAAATGAGCGCTTGTCGCTGCTGAGGGAATGCTGCATAATCGAGCATTTAACATCCTTTTAGTTAGGTAATCGAGCATTAGTGAGCATGATCATGCATCTGCTCTCCCTCTGTCAACACGCGTCAGGAGATATTCACGATGAAAGTAGCCCATATCGCGCTTTGGACCCGTCAGCTTGAGCAGCAGGCCCGCTTCTGGGTCGACTTCTTTGCCGGCGAGATTAACGATAAGTACTGCAGCCAGACGAATCACGGCTTTGCCTCCTACTTTGTGAAGATCGGCGACAATATTGCCATCGAGCTGATGACCAAGCCGGGGCTCAGCGAAGGGACGCCGGATAATAACCACACCGGCTGGGTGCACCTGGCTATTGCGGTGGGTGGCGCAGAAAAAGTTGATCTACTGGCGCAGCGCGCCGACGCGCAGGGCATTTTAGTCTCTCCGCCGCGTACCACCGGCGACGGCTACTATGAAGCGGTGATCAAAGACCCCGATGGCAATCTGATTGAAATCGTCGCATAGTCGTCTCTGACATCCGAACCGACCAGGAGCGCGCCGTGCCCGCCTACCACGTTATCGACAGGGAAACCTGGCATCGCCGAGAGCATTTCGAATTTTATCGCACCTTTGCCAACCCCAGCTTTAACCTCTGCGTACCGCTTGAAGCGCAACGGCTGTACGAATGCGCCAAAGACCGGCAGGTCTCCTTTTTCCAGCTGGCGCTCTACGCCCTGCTGCGGGCGGCCAACGCTATTCCTGAGCTCAAACAGCGGATGCTGGGCGACGAGATTATTGAATACGATGAGCTAGCAGTAATGACGCCGGTGATGACCGCTCAGGAGGGGTTTCGCCAGGTGTGGTGCGACAACGCCGCCGATTTTGCCGCCTTTAGCCGGGCGGCAACGCCGAGCATTGAGGCGGCAAAAACCACCGATCCGGCGCCGCTTATCGTCAACGGCGAGCACTTCTTCTGCGCCAGCTGCCTGCCGTGGCTGCATTTCAGCGCCATCACCCATGCCGAATATTATGTCGGCGCCGCGGTGCCCGCCCTCACCTGGGGCAAATTGAAAAACGGCGTAATCCCGGTCGCGGGTAAGTTCAACCACGCCTTCGTTGACGGCCTGCACGCCAGCCGCTTCTTCGCCGCAATAGAGGCAGGGTTTGCCGATCCGGACGCGCTATGGCGGCCGCTGCCCTGAAATACTGGCCCGCGGGCTGTCGCAAATGCAGCAGCCCGCGTTCAGCCCAGCCGCATTTGCAGCATCTCCCCCCGGCGGGAGAAAAACTAACCCTTTGATTTTAAGCTAAATAAAAATTTAATTTTCTGGCACAGCCTTTGCTACCTGATCATATAACTCTTTGGAATTATAGATTATTTATTTATCTATTTTTTGCATATAGCACAGTAATCAGGATGGGATCAGCATGCCAGAAAGCACACAGCCGGTTAGTTACACCCGTTTCGCCCCGCGGGCGCACGTTATCAGCAGCGATGAAGAAGCGGTGGCCATCGCCCATGAGATAGCGCTGGTGCTGCGGCCCGGCGCCGCCGAGCGCGACCGCAGCGGCGTTGTGCCCCCCGAGATCGTTGATACCTTTTCCAATAGCGGGCTGTGGGGCATTACCGTGCCGCGCCGCTGGGGCGGGGCCGAAGTCTCTGCCGCTACGCTGGCGGAGGTTATCGCCATTATCTCCGCCGCCGACCCGTCGCTGGGGCAAATCCCGCAGAACCACTACTGCCTGCTGGAGGATATTCGCCTGCAGGGCAGCGATGAGCAGCGCGCCTTCTTCTTTAACCTCGTCCTGCAGGGGCACCGCTTTGCCAACGCCCTCTCAGAAACCGGGGGTAAAACGGTTCTCGATATCCGCACCCGGCTGGAGGCGCGCGCGGAGGGACTGTATATCAACGGCCGCAAAGGCTACTGCACCGGCTCGCTCTACGCCCACTGGATCGGCATTCTGGCGCTCGATGCCGACGACAACGCGCAGCTGGCGTTTGTCCCTCGCGACAGCGCCGGGCTGACCGTGGTCGACGACTGGGCCTGCCTCGGCCAGCGCAACACCGCCAGCGGGACGGTGCTGGCCGAGGATCTGGCGGTCCAGCCGTTCCATCTGTTTCCGACGTGGCAATCCTACGCCACCCCCACGCTCGCCGGCCCTTTCGCGCAGCTCACCACCGCCGCCATCGATGCCGGCATCGCCCGGGCGGCACTCAACGACACGGTGGCGTTCGTGCGCGAGTTCGCCCGGCCGTGGATTGACGCCGGGGTAGAACGCGCCGGCGACGACCCGCTCACCATCTACCATATCGGGCAGATCGACAGCCGGCTGGCCGCCGCCGAGGCGCTGCTGGAGCGGGCGGGGAAAACCCTCGATCGCTACCGCCACGCGCTGAACGAGGAGAACGTCGCCCTGGCTTCGGTGGCCGTCGCCCGCGCAAAGGTCTTCACCACCGAAGTGGCGCTGGAGGCCGCCAGCCGCCTGTTTGAACTCAGTGGCACCCGCGCCGCCGCCAGCGGCAATAACCTCGATCGCCACTGGCGCAACGCCCGCGTCCATACCCTGCACGACCCGGTGCGCTGGAAATATCAGCTGCTGGGCAACTGGGTGCTGAACGGCGTTCGCCCGCAGCGCCACGACTGGAACTAGGGTGGCGACGGTGCTGGAATTTTTTGCCGAAATAGACTGGAGCGACGTCGCGCAGGCCGCTATCGATACCCTGACGATGCTGGGCTGGTCGCTGGGCTTTACCGTCCTGATTGGCCTGCCGCTGGGGATCGTGCTCTATCTGACCGGCCAGCCCCGGCTGCTGCACGCCCCGCGGCTTTACCGCCTGCTGTCGCTGGCCGTCAACGTGCTGCGCTCGCTGCCGTTTATCATTTTGCTGATCGTGATGATCCCGGTCACTACCTTCATTACCGGCACCTCGCTGGGGGTGCAGGGCACCATTCCGCCGCTGGTCGTCGGCTGCGCGCCCTTCTTCGCCCGGCTGGTCGAAACGGCGCTGCGCGAAGTCGATCACGGGCTGGTGGAGGCCAGCTGGTCGATGGGAGGCAACACCTGGCAGCTGATCTGGCATACCCTGCTGCCCGAGTCGCGTTCGGGGCTGGTGGCCGCGGTGACCGTCACCGCCATTCTGCTGGTGGACTACACCTCGATGGCCGGAGTGATTGGCGGCGGCGGCCTCGGTGACCTGGCGATCCGCTTTGGCTATCAGCGCTTTCAGACCGACGTCATGGTCGTCACCGTGCTGCTGCTGATTGCCCTGGTGCAGATATTACAAATGAGCGGCGACCGCCTCGTGCGGTCGATAAGCCGTAAATAAAGGATGCCCGCCCTCTTCCCGCTGCCGCAGCCGGTTGACGGGCATCCGTTGCGCAAACATGAAAGGAAAAAATGATGAAAAAAACGCTTATCGCCGCCGGGCTGCTGGCCCTGTTCTCTTTCTCGGCCGCCGCCAGTGAAACGCTGACCGTCGGCGCCACGCCGGTGCCGCACGCCGAGATCCTCGAATTCGTCAAACCGGCGCTGGCGAAAGAAGGGGTCGATTTAAAAATTAAAGTCTTCAACGACTTTATTCAGCCTAACCAGCAGCTGGCGGAAAAGAACCTCGACGCCAACTACTACCAGTACCGGCCGTTCCTCGATAACTACAACCAGACCCGGCACACCAATCTGCTGCCGGTGGTGGGCGTCCATATCGAACCGTTTGGCGCCTACTCCAGCAAATATAAATCGATTAAAGAGGTGCCGGACGGCGCCACCATCGCCATCCCCAACGATCCGGTCAATACCGGCCGCGCGCTGGTGATGCTCAGCAACGCGGGGCTCATCACCCTGAAAAACCCGCAGGACCCGCAGTCGGCCACCCGGGATATCGTCAATAACCCGCATCGTTTTAAAATCCGCGAGCTGGAGGGGGCGATGCTGGCGCGGGCGGTAAATCAGGTCGACCTGGCGTTTATCTTCGCCAACTACGCCCTGGAGGCCGGAATTGATACCGACAAGGCGCTGCTGGTGGAAAAAGGCAGCGATCTGTACGTCGAGTACCTGGTGGCCCGCCCCGACAACATCAACGATCCGGGGATCCAGAAGCTGGCGAAGGCCCTGCACTCCGAGGCGGTTCGCAACTTCATTCTCACCCGCTATAAGGGCAAAATTCTGCCCGGCTTTTGAGCGCTGAAATCGACCCGGCAGCGCCACCGCTGCCGCCATTTGCTGGCTAACGAAGGAGAATACCGTGACCAATGCGCCCAGCGCGGTACCGCATATTGAGTTAACCCACATCGGCAAAGCCTATCCCAACGGCGTTCGGGCGCTGCAGGATATCAACCTGACGATTCACCAGGGCGAAATCTTCGGCATTATCGGGCGCAGCGGTGCCGGTAAATCCACCCTGCTGCGCCTGTTTAACCGCCTGGAAAGCGCCGACAGCGGCGAAATTATCATTCACGGCGAGCCGACCCGCCGCTATGCCCCCACCCAGCTGCGGGATCTGCGTCGCCGGGTGGCGATGATCTTTCAGCATTTCAATTTGATGTCGACGAAGACCGTGGCGCAGAACGTCGAGCTGCCGCTAAAAATGGCCGGCGTTCCCCGGGACGAAAGGCGGCGGCGGGTCGACGAAATGCTTGAGCTGGTGGGCCTTAGCGCCCTGCGCGACAGCTGGCCGTCGCGGCTCTCCGGCGGCCAAAAGCAGCGCACCGGTATCGCCCGCGCGCTGGTCACCCAGCCGGAGATCCTGCTGTGCGATGAGGCGACCTCGGCGCTCGACCCGGAGAATACCTACGCCGTGCTGGCGCTGCTGCGAGAGATAAACCAGCGCCTCGGCCTGACCATTATCCTTATCACCCACGAGATGGACGTGATTCGTACGCTGTGCGATCGGGTGGCGGTGCTCGAACAGGGCAAAATTATTGAACAGGGCGAGGTGTGGCAGATTTTTGGCAATCCGCAGCACGAGGTCACCCGCAGCATGACCGGGACGCTGCATCACGCGCGCCCCGGCGAGCCGGAGGCGCTGGTCGCCGGTCGCCAGGTGGTGACGCTGCACTTTGACGGCAGCAGCGGGCGGGAGCCCAATTTACAGCAGATCGCCGGCCTGCTCGGGGCCCAGGCCAGCCTGCTCTCCAGCAGCTGCGAGCATATCCAGGGGCGAACCATCGGCCAGATTCGGGTACGCCTGGCGCAGCCGCTGGACCTCGCCGCGCTGCGCCAGCACGGCTGGGTAGCGGACCGCTTCACCCTCGGCACGGAGGTGATAGCGTAAATCACTACACCTTAGCTAAAATCCGGCATTTTAATTCTGTATTATTGCTAATTCCAATTCGCTATAAATCATAGCGTTTCGGTGTTAGACAGCCGGAGGTGCGGCTCTTATCTTTCGTCATGAATTGTAAATTTAAGCGCAATTATTTGATGAGGGAGCACTTTTGTCCAGATTACTGCCCGGATTAAAAACCAAACGTTCGCGATTCTCGCTGGCTCTGAAAATCGCGCTCATTAGCGGCGCGGTGGCATTTTCTTCTGCCGCCAGCGCGGACGATATTTTAAAGGAAGGGATCACCCCGGCTACCGATGTCAGCCAGATCCCGGCCTCCGCGAAGTTGCGTAAAGACACCGTAGTCGCCGGCATTTCCGAGCCGCAGGGCATCTTTAACCCCTATTTCTTCGTTAACGGCTGGGACGAAAACGTCACCAACGTCATTTTTTCGCGGCTGATTGACTGGGATAGCCACGGTAACCTGGTCCCTGGGCTGGCCGAAAGCTGGACCGTCAGCGCCGATAACAAGGTTTACACCATCAAGCTGCGCCCCAATCTGACCTTCAGCGACGGCTCGCCGCTTACCGCCGAAGACGTGGCCTTTACGCTCACCGTGCTGCTGGACCCCAAATACGACGGCGATACCGACATCACGCTCGCCAATATTACCGGCGGCGCTGAATACAAAGCCGGTACGGCAGACAGCGTGAGCGGTCTGAAGGTGATCGACCCGCTGACGCTGCAGGTGACCACCAGCGAACCGGGCGCCACCACGCTTGCCAAAATCGGCGGCCCGGTGCTCTCCAAAGCTTACTACGGCAAGGGATATCAGCGCGGCCAGCTCGACTATCTGCGCACGCTGCACGGCAAGCCGCTGGGCAACGGCCCCTACGTCTACGACAAGTATCTCCCGGGCCAGGAGATCCGCTTCCACGCCAACAGCCATTACTACCGCGGTACGCCGCCGACGCCGCGCTTTATCTATCGCGTCACCAATCCGTCCACCAACTTCCAGCTGTTCCAGACCGGCGAGACCGATTATGACGCCTTTACCTCGCGTCCGGACGATATCGAACAGCTGAAAATGCTCGGCTTCGCCAACATCAACCTCTACGGCTCCAGCGACTACAGCCAGGTTGAATTCAACGTCCGCCGCCCGGCGCTGCAGGATGTCAAAGTGCGCCAGGCGCTGATTTACGGCCTCGACCGGCAGAAGCTGATTGACGTGGTGTATCAGGGCTACGGCAAGGTCGCCATTGAGCCCATCGCCCCGATCTCCTGGGCCTACAACGCTGAAGGCGTCAATCCGTATAAATACGATCCGGCGCGCGCGAAAAAGCTGCTGGATGAGGCGGGCTGGAAGCCCGGTCCGGGCGGCATCCGGGTGAAAGACGGCAGACGCCTGGAGCTGACGCTGCTGGTCAGCAAGAAGGTGCTCAACGATGCGCTGATCCCCATCGCCAAAGAGAACTGGCAGCAGATTGGCGTCCTGCTGAAACCGCAGGTGGTGGACTTCAACGCCCTGATGGCCCAGCGCAAATCGGGTAACTACGATCTGGCCTCCTTCAGCACCAGCACGCTGAACGATCCGCACGACGGGGTGTGGGACTTCTACAGCAGCGAGGCGAAAGAGTCGGGCTATCACAATCCGCAGGTCGATAAGCTGATTAGCGAGGGCAATTCGGTGCTCGACGTCAACCAGCGCAAGCCGATTTACCACCAGCTGTACAAAGTGCTGGCGGAAGACCCGCCGGTTATCTTCCTCGGCTATCGCGAGATCCTCTCCGCCAGCAGCGCCAGGGTCAGCGGCTTTAAGCCGGATATCTATAACGGTCTGACCGGCAGCCTGCCGGACGTGAAAATCGCCAGGTAAATATCGTCCCCGCCGGGGTTCACCGGCGGGGAACGTGAGAATGTTATGAGAAATTTTATCCTCAGACGGCTGCTGCAGACCCTGCCGATGCTGCTGCTGGCCTCCCTGATAATCTTTATGCTGTTCGCTAAAACCCCGGGCGACTTTATCGACGGTAATATCACCCTTACCGCCGCCCGCGCCGCCGAGCTGAAGGCGATCTACGGCCTCGACCAGCCCCTGTTCACCCGCTATCTGCACTGGCTGGGTCAGCTGCTGCGCGGCGACCTGGGCTTCTCGCTGCAGTACCAGATCCCGGTCAGCCAGCTGCTCAACCAGTACGTGTGGAACTCCTTTCTGCTGGCCAGCGTCGCGCTGGTTTTCTACTGGGGCATCGGCCTGACGGTGGGCATCGTTTCGGCCATGAAGCCCAACTCGCTGTTCGACCATCTGGTCAGCATCGCCGTCTTCGCCGCCATGTCCTTCCCGACCTTTTTCCTCTGCCTGCTGCTGATTAAGTGGTTCGCCGTCGATCTGCACTGGCTACCGCCGGGCGGCATGACCAACACCGGCAGCGACGATCGCGGCTGGGCCTATATCCTGCAGGTGGCGGCGCATCTGGCGCTGCCGGTGCTGGCGCTGGTGATGCTGCAGGCCGGTAGCCTGACCCGCTACTTTCGCGCCAGCATGCTCGAGGTGGTGAAAATGGATTTTATCCGCACCGCACGCGCCAAGGGGCTGCGCGAACGCACGGTCATCTTCAGGCACGCGCTGCGCAACGCCCTGCTGCCGATTATCACTCTGCTCGGCTTTGAGCTGCCGGGGCTGTTTTCCGGCGCCATCATCACCGAAAAAGTCTTCAACTGGCCGGGGGCGGGCCATATTCATATCGACTCGCTGGCCGCCCGCGACTATCCGGTGCTGATGGGCTTTACCCTGTTTCTGGCGGTGCTGACGATCCTCGGCAACCTGATTGCCGACGTACTCTACGCGTGGGCCGACCCGCGAATCCGAGTGAGGTCCTGATGCTCAGTTCCCTGTTTTCAACCAACCGTCGCCTGCGTAAAGCGACGATCCCGACGCTGGCGCAGATAGCGCCCTCCCCCTGGCGCCAGGCCTGGCAGGCGCTGAAGCGCAACCGGCTGGCGATGCTGTGTCTGCTCATCCTGCTGCTGATGGCGGCATGGTGCGTCCTCGGTCCCCTGTGGTCGCCGTGGAAAGATGACGCCACCGACGTGTTGATGATCAACAAGCCGCCCGGCGCCGAACACTGGCTGGGTACCGATTTCCTCGGCCGCGACGTCTATACCCGCCTGCTGCTGGCCGGGCGGATCTCGCTGATTATCGGCCTTCTGACTATGCTGCTGTCGGTGACCCTCGGCTATCTGCTCGGCGCGGTCTCCGGCTACGCCGGCGGGCTGACCGACCGGCTGATCATGCGCCTGGCTGATCTGGTGATGACCATTCCCGGCCTGCCGCTGCTGATTGTCGCCGGGGCGATGCTCTCGGAGCTCGATTTCTCCCCGGAGTCGCGGATCTACATGGTGGTGATAATGCTGAGCCTGCTGGAGTGGCCGAAGCTGGCCCGGCTGGTGCGCGGCCAGTGCCTGTCGTTGCGCGAACGCGACTTTATGCTGGCCACCCGGGTGCTGGGCCTGTCGGCGCGCCGCCGCCTGTTTGGCCATCTGCTGCCGAATACCGTTCCGATACTGGTGGTGATGGCGACGATGGCGGTCGCCAACGCCATTCTGAGCGAGTCGGCCCTCAGCTATCTCGGGCTCGGCGTGGTGCCGCCCACCCCGTCGTGGGGCAACATGATGGACGCCGCCAACAGCCTGATCGATTTCCAGCGCCGCCCGTGGCTGTGGATGCCGCCGGGGCTGGCTATTTTTATCACCGTTATCGCCATTAACGTGCTCGGCGACGGCCTGCGCGACGCGATGGACCCCAAAATGAAACAGAGGCTCAAATGAGCGCGCCGCTAATCACCTTTAACCAGCTTTCGGTCTCCTTTGCCGGCGAAACAAGCCGCGTGCGGGCGGTGCAGGAGGTCTCTTTCGCCATTCATGCCGGGCAAACCGTTGGCGTGGTCGGCGAGTCCGGCTGCGGCAAAAGCGTCACCGCGATGTCGCTGATGGGCCTGCTGCCGCCCCAGGCGGCGCGCGTCGACGGCGGAGAGATTCTGTTCAACGGCGAGGATCTGCTGCGCCTGAAGGCGGGCAAAATGGCCGACCTGCGCGGCAACCGGCTGGCGATGATCTTCCAGGAGCCGATGAGCGCACTCAATCCGGTATTCACCATCGGCGAGCAGCTGTGCGAACCGCTGATCCGCCATCGCGGTGAATCGGCAAAGGCCGCCTGGCAGCACGCCACGCGGCTGATTAGCGACGTCGGCCTGGCGCGGGCGGAGAGCCTGATGAACAGCTACCCGCACCAGCTCTCCGGCGGGATGCTGCAGCGCATCATGATCGCGATGGCCCTGAGCTGCCAGCCGCAGCTGCTGATTGCCGACGAGCCCACCACCGCCCTGGACGTCACCGTGCAGGCGCAAATCCTCCAGCTGCTGCGCGAGCGCTCCCGGGCCAGCCGGATGGCGATGATGCTGATCACCCACGACCTCGGCGTGATTGCGCAAATGGCGGAGCACGTGGTGGTGATGTACGCCGGCAGGGTCGTTGAGCAGGGCCCGACGGCCGGGATACTGCGCCATCCTCAGCACCCCTATACCCAGGGGCTGATTGCCTCCCGCCCGGTGCCCGGCGAGCGCCGGCGCCGCCTCTACTCGATCCCCGGCCAGGTGCCGGATCTGGCCGCCCTGCCGCCGTACTGCGCCTTTGCCGACCGCTGCGCGCGCGCCAGCGAACGCTGCCGCCAGGGGATCCCCCCGCTGGCGGGCGACGTCCGGCAGGTCGCCTGTTTTCATCCTGAGCTCGCGGAGGTCGTGGCATGAGCAGTGAATACGTCATTGAAGTCGAAGGGCTTAAAAAGCACTTCCCGCTGCGCGACGGGCTGTTCGGGCAGCAAACCGGCGAGCTGCGGGCGGTGGACGGCGTGAGCTTTAAGATCCGTCCGGGGACCATTTTCGGCCTGGTGGGGGAGTCCGGCAGCGGCAAAACTACCGTCGGGCGCACCCTGCTCGGGCTGTATGAGAAAACCGCGGGCAGCGTAAGGTATCGCGGCCGCGAGCTCAGCGCGCTCTCCCCGCGTGAGATGCGGGCGCTGCGGCCGAAAATCCAGCTGGTCTTTCAGGACCCCTACAGTTCGCTGAACCCGCGAATTCGCATCGGCGACGCCATCGGTGAGGCGATGCTGGAGCACGGGCTGTGCAGCAAGGCGGAGCTGTATGACCGAACTATTGCGGTCATGCGGATTTGCGGCCTCGCGCCGCAGCATTACAACCGTTTTCCGCACGAATTTTCCGGCGGCCAGCGCCAGCGTATCGGCATCGCCAGGGCGCTGATCCTCAACCCGGATTTCATCATCGCCGACGAGCCGATCTCGGCGCTGGACGTCTCCATCCAGGCGCAGATTATTAACCTCTTTTCCGACCTGCGCGACGACCTGGGGGTCACGTTCCTGTTTATCTCCCACGACCTCGGGGTGGTGGAGCATCTGTGCGATGACGTGGCGGTGATGTATCTCGGACAGCTGGTGGAGACCGCTAGCCGCGACGCGCTGTTTGCCCGGCCGCTGCATCCCTATACGCAGGCGCTGCTGGCGGCGGTGCCCACCTTAGACCCGCTGCGTGAACCGGCGGTCGCGATGCAGGGCGAGATCCCTGACCCGTCAAACCCGCCGCCCGGCTGCCGCTTCTCCTCCCGCTGCCCGCAGGCCAGCGAGCGCTGCCGCCGGGAGGTCCCCGTCCTCAGGGAGGTCGCCGCGGGGCATCACGTCGCCTGCCACGCCGTTTAGTTCGTCCGGCCCGGCTGCGGGCGAAAAAAAAACCTGCCGCTCGTTCAGCGGCAGGTTTTGTTCCCCAGGGGGGAGCTAATCCTCGGTAGGCGTGGAGAGCCCGCGGGCGCTACTCGTCGAGGGCGTAGGCGATGATATCGTCGCCAACGTCCGGCGAGTGGCTGGCGCCGCCGGCTGAGATAACCACGTACTCTTTACCCGTTTTCGGCGATTTGTAGATCAGCGGCGCGGCCACTGCGCCTACCGGCAGGCGCGCGCGCCACAGCTCTTTCCCGGTCGCCGAATCCAGCGCCCGCAGATAGTTATCCTGAGTACCGGCAAAGAAGATCAGCCCGGAAGCCGTCGAGGTTGGCCCGCCCAGGGTCGGCATTCCCAGAGGAATATGCAGATGGGTTTTCAGCCCCAGCGGACCGGTATCTTCGACCGAGCCCAGCGGCACCTGCCACAGCAGCTGGCGGCTATTGAGGTCAACAGCGCTCATGGTGCCGAACGGCGGCGTGTTGCACGGTACGCCCAGCGCGGACTGCAGAATATCAATCCGCACGCCGCCGTACGGCCCGGCGATCTGCGGACGAACGGTCCCCATAAAGCCCGGGACTTCGTCGGTGGAGACCTTGTATTTCGCCATATCTTCCTGGCGCACCAGCGACATTCTCAGCGGCATACGCATGTCGTTAACAAACAGCGTCCCGGTGCGCTCATCGATGGTGATGCCGCCCCAGTTCATGCCGCCCAGCAGGCTCGGCCATTCGATATAGGGCTTCTCTGACGGCGGCGTATACATTCCAAGATAGGTGGACTCTTTGAAATCAATGCGGCAAATCAGCTGATCAAACGGTGTCACGCCCCACATTGATTTCTCGGTTAACGGCTCGACGCCAAGCTGCGGCATACCGGTAGAGAACGGCTGGGTTGCCGAGAGACGCTCGCCTTCCGCCCCGCCCTGCGCCACCGGCCGCTCCTCTACGCGGGTCACCGGCTTGCCGGTACGGCGGTCAAGAACGTAGATTTGGCCGGTTTTGGTGGTCTGAATCAGTACCGGGACCTCTTCGCCCTGGTCGTTCTTCATGTGGAACAGCACCGGCTGGGACGGCAGGTCATAATCCCAGATATCGTGATGCACGGTCTGGAAAACCCACTTCGTTTCACCGGTGCTGGCATCGACCGCCACCACCGAGGAGCCGTACTTTTCTTTGGCCTCGTTACGATCGCCGCCCCAGTAATCCGGCGGACCGTTGCCGGTCGGCAGATACACCAGGTTCAGCTCTTTATCAAAGCCCGGCACCGTCCAGACGTTCGGCGTTTCGAGGGTGTAGACGCGGCCTTTTTGCGGATCGGTCACGTTTTCCGGCTGGCCAACGTCCCAGGCCCACACCACCTTACCGCTGCGCACGTCAAAGGCGCGGACCACGCCGGAGGGCTCGCCGTGGACGATATCGCGAACCCAGCCGCCGAGCACCGCGATGTGCCCCATAATCACCGGCGTTGAGGTGGGGTGATAGCGCTTGCTGTTTTCGGTGTTATCCATCCCCTGCTTCAGATCGACGCTGCCGTGAGTGCCGAAGTCCTCGCACAGTTCGCCGGTTTTCGCATTCAGCGCCAGCAGACGGGCGTCAACGGTGGAGACCAGAATCCGCTGCGGGCACTGCTGCAGCGACGGACTGGCCTTCTCTTCGGCGCTAAGCGAGGCGTCGCTCTGCGCATCGTAATAGCCCACGCCGCGGCAGGTAACGTGCTCTGCGGTCTGCGCGTGCGGATCAAAGCGCCAGCGCGCTTTACCGGTGTCGGCATCGAGAGCAGTCACCACGTTGAGCGGCGTGCAGGAATAGAGGGTATCGCCAATCTGCAGCGGGGTATTCTCATCAACCCCAATCCCGGCGCCGGTCAGCCGACGGCCGGTGTGATAGGTCCAGGCCACCTTCAGATTTTTGACGTTTTGCGGGGTGATTTGGTCATAAGGCGCGAAGCGGGTGCCGGAAGCGTCACGGCCGAAGAATTCCCAGTTATCGCTTTGCGCGGTCTCGGTCGGCCTGCCGTCGCTCGCCGCTTTGACCACCCCGTTATGGATGCCGCCGTGCGGATAGAATGCCGACACCAGCGTCGCCAGCAGGGCGATGAAAATCACCGCGGCGCTGCGGTTCGCGTAGCGGATCTGCGCGCGTTTGAGCGGCAGGGTCGCGGACAGCCACAGGCCCAGCATCAGCAGCAGAGCGGGAACCACCAGCCGCGGGATCAGTCCCCAGTAGCTAAGCTGGACTTCGTACAGCGCCCAGACCAGGGTCAAAAAGAAGGTAATAATTGCGAAAGGAAGAACGTATTTACTGCGGATAAGGTAGCCGACGGCGATAACCATGTAGGCAAGGCCCGCCAACAGATACCAGGCGCTGCCGCCAAGAGAGAGGAGCTTGCCGCCCCAGATAGCTAAGAACAGACCAATGCAAAAACTCAATAACACAAATAGCAGGCGCCAGGCGGTGAAGAACATCCCTCTGCCGCTACCTCGTTGTTCGTCCATATTTCATCCCATACGACGTTAGTCGTTATAACCAATGTATTTATTTTAAACAGTGCTTTATTTACATAATTAAGGCACAGACCACATAACATACTGGTTGGACGCTCCTGAACGGAGCGAAGAACGTAAGAAAGTATATGAGTTTGTAAATTTTATGTAAAACTATCCAGCATTTTATGTTTAAAATTTTTTAATTTATAAAAGGAAGTTGATAGACGAAGCGGTTTTAAGCACCACGACGCGAGGTGGGAAGATAGCGCGATGGTCGGAGAGAGTGAGGAGCGATACGGAGCCTGCGGAAGATTGCGGGCTAGTGCCTGCTAGTACGGGAGAGTAAGGGAGAGAGTGGGCAATCGCTGGCGATGATGGGAGATAGCGGGAGAGGGTTGTAAATAGCGGGAGATGGAGGGAGATTGCCGGCCAACAGCCCCCTGTTGACCGACAACCCCGCCGCTGCAGATTAACCGGCGCTAAGACGCCCGCCAAGCTGCTGCATTGAAGCCGCAAGCTCATGCTGCGCCAGCTCCTTCAAACTTTCACGTTTGATAAACTGGCTGCGATGCTTACTTTTGACCTCTTCAAGGCTTTTCTTTATTTCCTGCGACGGCAGCTTATACCAACCGCGACGATGCTGCTTACCGCCCACTTCCAGCCACAGCGCAGCGTAATTAGTCATTACTTTGTCGCTTTTCACATGGAAATTGCTGTCAACCGCATAGATCTCTTTAATATTACAGTGCTGTAAAAAACCGTACAGCAGCGTGATAATTAAATTTTTAGGTCGGATACCATAAAGCTCCTTAGTCAGGACTTTAATTTCATCACCGGTCACGTCTTTCCCCCCCTGAATGCCACCAATATAAGCGCGGCCGTCGGCGGTACAGGAAAAACAGAGACTGTAGATGCGTCTATTATCGAGAAGCATTAACAGCATCAGCTCTCCTTCTTCCTGAAAAGGCGATGCCAGCAGCTTAACGTCAATGCTGGTCCCATTTTTCAGCGGAACGGTCGCTACCGTCAGCCCAAACTCCGTCACGTTATACAGCTGCGGCATGATCGCTGCGGAAAATGTTTTTTCCATAAAAATCAACGAGCCGTAGGCGATATCGAGTTTGGTTCTCTTTGACAACTTCTTATTTAAATAGGCCTTGAAGGGTTTATCCTGAAAGCTGACCAGCCCCTCCGTGGCGCCGGTTAATCTGGCGCAAACGTATTTATCACACAGCGCCCGGTATTCCCTATATTTGCCCCCTGCCAGAGGTATTTCTCTGCATCGACGTAACACCTTCTTATATTTGAGTTTAACATTACAAATGAGTTTATTATTTTTTCGCCATTCTTTGATGGCGACTGCTGCTGTTATAGCCATCGATCAAGATCCATAGAATCAACCATAATCACGGCAATAATATCATAAATCATTCAAGTCAACGCTTAGTTACCCGTTCGTTGTCCCTTCATTTAATAAATAGTCAGGTAATCATTCTTTAAATTCTGAAATTAATTTCATCCTGCCTGTCAACTCTCATTATTAGCAGTCGGCTTCATTATTTATCACCTGCTGGGGGAAACGCGCGCGGGTTACCGCTACGTGCTATCAACGACGGCATGGGGTGCCCCCTCGCCCGTTTTGCCCTATAATCTGGCCACGGTCAAAACTGAACTAAAGTGGGTAACTCATGGAAATTGATCTCGACAACCTGGTTTTTAGCGGTCTGGAAGAAGCGCAGGAGCGTAACGCTGAACGCCTTGAAGACGCGGATAAGAAAGCCCAGGCGATCGTTGCCGATGATGATTGCGGCGACGCCTGCAAAATCTGATTTTTTAAACCGGCCGACGAGGCCGGTTTTTTTATGTCCTCCCCGCTGAAAGTGTCCCCTTGCCCGGGGAAATTCATTCCCCAGGCCGGCGCTGCGGGTCTGCGTCAGCATTACGGCAAATACCGTCCCTGCGGCCAGGCGGGAAGAAAACCCTTCAGCGTGTCCAGCAGCGCCTGCGCCGCTTTTGAGAGCTGCATATGTCCGGCGTGGATCACCCCGATGCATTTTTCAATCGGCGGGTTATCCAGCGGCAGGCACACCGCCCCCAGCGCCGCCATCTGCGAGCGGCACAGCGCCGGCACCGCGCTGCCGCCGAGGCCGCTGGCGACCATCCGCCCCACCGTCACCAGCTGGTGGCTCTCCAGCGCCACGTCGAGCTTACGCCCGCTGCGCGCCAGCTCCTCCTCGAGCATCAGACGCACCGCCGACGGCCGCTGGAGGGTAATAAAATCCAGCGTCAGCAGCTCCCGCCATGAGAGATGACTTTTACTGGCTAAGGGGGACTCTTTCGGCACAATCGCCACGAAGCGATCGACGGCGAGAGGCGTAAAAAGCAGGTTATTGGTCGGCGCGGGCTCAAAGGCGATGCCCATCTCCACCCGCCCTTCGCGAACCATTTCAATCACCTGCTCGTTGATGACGTCGTGAACCGTGACGTTAATCGCCGCATAGCGGTCGCGGAAGGCTTTCAGTACCTCAGGCAGCACGTTCGCGGCAAAGGAGGGCATTGCGGCGATGGAGATTTTTCCCCGCTGCAGGGTAAAGCTCTGGCGCATCGCCTCTTCGGCGTTATCCCAGTCCGCCAGCAGCTGGCGGGCCATCGGTAGAAAAATCTCGCCCTCCTGCGTCAGCGTCACTTTACGGGTGCTGCGCTGCAGCAGAGGGCCGCCTAAAACCTCTTCCAGCCCCTTGATCGTCAAACTGAGCGCCGGCTGGGAAAGATTCAGCCTCTCGCTGGCGTGAGCGAAATTCAGAGTGTGAGCTACCGCTAAAAACGCGCGTAACTGTTTGACACTCATTCTCATTTTTTATCCTGTTAACTAATTGAAAAAATTTAGTTAACAATAAATTAATAAAAAAACCAAATGAGTGGGTCACAAATTCAAAATTAACAAATCAGTCTTCGCCCTCAATGATAACCCTATCGCAAGCCAGCAGAGGTGAAACATGGCAGGACTGGATAAGCGCGTCGCCAGCTACGAAGCGGCGCTGGAAGGATTAACCGACGGAATGACGGTACTGGCGGGCGGCTTTGGCCTCTGCGGGATCCCGGAAAACCTCATCGCCGAAGTGAAGCGCCGCGGGACGCAGGGTCTGACGGTGGTGTCCAATAACTGCGGCGTCGACGGCTTTGGCCTCGGCATGCTGCTGGAGAGCCGCCAGGTGCGCAAGGTGGTGGCCTCCTACGTGGGCGAAAACGCGCTCTTTGCCCAGCAGGCGCTGAGCGGCGAGCTCGACGTCGAACTCACCCCCCAGGGCACGCTGGCAGAGAAAATTCGCGCCGGCGGGGCCGGTATTCCGGGGTTTTATACCGCTACCGGCTACGGTACGCCGGTAGCGGAAGGCAAAGAGGTACGCCAGTTTGCCGGCAAGCACTACATCCTCGAAGAGGCCATTAGCGGCGATTTCGCCCTGATTAAGGGCTGGAAGGCCGACTGGTACGGCAACGTTATCTATCGCCACACCGCGCAAAACTTTAACCCGCTGATGGCCGCCGCCGGGCGCATTACGGTGGTGGAAGTAGAAGAGATTGTCCCCCCAGGCGAGCTGCCTCCGGCCACCATTCATACTCCCGGCATCTACGTTGACAGGCTGATCGTCGGTAACTTTGAGAAACGTATTGAGCAGCGCACGCTGCGCGCGGGGAACCTCTGACTATGCTGACTCGTGAACAAATGGCGATGCGCGTCGCCCGGGAGCTGCGCGACGGCGACTACGTCAACCTCGGCATCGGCATCCCGACGCTGGTCGCCAACTACATCCCCGACGGCATCGACGTGATGCTGCAATCTGAAAATGGCCTGCTCGGCATGGGCGGCTTTCCGCTGGAAGAGCAGCTCGACGCCGACATGATTAACGCCGGTAAACAGACCGTCACCGCCCGCGTCGGCGCGGCAATTTTTGACTCCGCGCAGTCCTTCGCCATGATCCGCGGCGGCCACGTCGACCTGACCGTGCTCGGCGCCTTCGAAGTGGACGTGCAGGGCAATATTGCCTCGTGGATGATCCCCGGAAAAATGGTCAAGGGCATGGGCGGAGCGATGGACCTGGTGGCCGGGGCGCAGAACATCATCGTGGTGATGACCCACGCCTCAAAGGATGGCGAATCCAAGCTGCTGGCGCAGTGCACCCTGCCGCTCACCGGCGTCGGCTGCATTCAGCGGGTGCTGACCGACCTCGCCCTGCTGGAGATTATCGACGGGGCATTTGTGCTGCGCGAATACGCCCCGGGCGTCAGCGTCGCGGAGATTGTCAGCAAAACCGCCGGCCGCCTGGTCGTCCCTGACGACGTGCGTGTAATGCGCTTCAACTGAGGATATCCCTATGCAAGAGGTTGTGATTGTCAGCGCCGCCAGAACGCCGGTCGGCAGCTTTCGCGGCGCCTTCGCCACGCTTTCCGCGGTGGATCTCGGCGTTGAGGTCGTGCGCGGCCTGCTGGCCCGTAGCCAGCTCCCGGCGGATGCGGTCGATGAACTTATTTTCGGCCAGGTGCTGACCGCCGGCTGCGGACAAAACCCGGCGCGCCAGACGGCCTTAAGGGCCGGGCTGTCGGTTGATACCCCGGCGGTGACGGTGAACCTGGTCTGCGGCTCCGGGCTGAAGGCCGTTCAGCAGGCGGCCCAGGCCATCCGCTGCGGCGACGCGGAAATCGTCATCGCCGGCGGCCAGGAGAGCATGAGCAACGCGGCGTATCTGGTGGATGGCGCCCGCGCCGGGCTGCGCTTCGGCCACACCACCCTGCTCGACAGCATGATCCAGGACGGCCTGTGGGACGCCTTCAACGACTACCACATGGGCATCACCGCCGAAAACCTCGCCGACGAATTCGCCATTACCCGCCAGCGCCAGGACGCCTTCGCCGCCCTCTCGCAGCAAAAGGCGGCGGCGGCCATCGAAGCGGGCCGCTTTGACGATGAAATTGTCCCCGTCAGCGTCAGCCAGGGCAAAAAGGCGCCGCGGCGGGTTGAGCACGACGAGCAGCCGCGCCCGGATACCAGCGAACAGCAGCTGGCGCAGCTGCGCCCGGCCTTTCGCCCGCAGGACGGCAGCGTCACCGCCGGCAACGCCTCTTCGCTAAACGACGGCGCGGCGGCGGTGCTGCTGATGAGCGCCGACAAAGCCCGCGAGCTGGGGCTGCCGGTGCTCGGCAAAATCGTCAGCTCCGCCGTCGCCGGCGTTGACCCGGCGGTGATGGGAATAGGCCCGGTTAGCGCCTGTCGGCTGGCGCTGGCGCGCGCCGGATGGACGCTGGATGAGGTCGATTTAATTGAAGCCAACGAAGCCTTCGCCGTGCAGGCGCTGGCCGTCGGCGAGGCGCTGGGCTGGGACAGCCGGAAGGTGAACGTCAACGGCGGCGCCATCGCCCTCGGCCACCCCATCGGCGCCTCCGGCTGCCGCATTCTGGTGACCCTGCTGTATGAGATGCAGCGGCGCGGCGTCAGTAAAGGGCTGGCAACCCTCTGCGTCGGCGGCGGACAGGGCATCGCCATGACCATTGAACGTGAACGGGAGGCATCATGAATGAACCAAACATCGCGGTACTCGGCAGCGGGCTGATGGGCGTCGGCATTGCCTGCCACTTTGCCCGCCACGGCCATCGGGTGCGGATCTACGACACCGATCCGGCGCGGATCGCCGAAATCGCCGCCGTCGCCAACGCCATTCTTAACGAACTACAGGATGCCGGGAAGTTCGACGCCGCCAACCGCGCCGCGGCGCTGGACAACCTCTGCGGCACCACCGCGCTGAGCGACGTGGCGGATTGCACCCTGCTGATTGAGGCGATTCCGGAGCGCCTGCCGCTTAAGCACGCCCTGTACGCGCAGCTTGAGGCGCTGATCGCCGACGATGCGGTGATTGCCAGCAACACCAGCGGCCTGCCGCCGGATCGGCTGGCGCAGGGGATGAAGCATCCGCAGCGCCTGCTGATCGCCCATTTCTGGCACCCGCCGCATTTTATTCCGCTCGTCGAGGTCGTTCCCGGCAACGCCACCCGCCCGGAGCTGCCGCTGCAGGTGAGCGAATTTTTATCCGCCACCGGGCTGGAGGCGGTGGTGCTAAACCGCGCCGCGCCGGGCTTCGTCGGCAACCGCCTGCAGTTTGCCCTGCTGCGCGAGGCGCTGCACATCGTGCAAAGCGGGATCGCCTCGCCGGAGGTGGTGGACCGGGTAATGCGCTCATCGCTCGGCCGCCGCTACGCGATGGTTGGCCCGCTTGAAGCCGCGGATATGACCGGGCTGGCAACGGTCAAGGATATTTGTCAGCACCTGCTGCCGGAGCTCGCCAGCGGGTCGCAGATGATGGATCTGGTGGCGGAAAAGGTTGCCAGGGGCGAGACCGGCGCCCGCAGCGGGCAAGGGTTTTACCGCTGGGATGAGGCGCGCAACGCCCGTATTCAGTCGCGCCGGGAGCACCTGCTGCGCCACGCCCTGAAACCGTAACTTCTCGTACCGTACCCAACAATAACAATGAGAGTGAGGAGTCGTGATGAGTGTTTTGATTGCCCTGGCCGCGCTGGCGCTACTGATGCTGGCCGCCTACCGAGGATATAGCGTTATCCTCTTCGCCCCGATAGCCGCCCTTGGCGCGGTACTGCTCACCGACCCGAGCGCCGTAGGCCCGACCTTTACCGGGCTGTTTATGGAAAAAATGGTCGGCTTTGTGAAGCTTTATTTCCCGGTGTTTCTGCTGGGGGCGGTGTTCGGCAAGCTGATTGAGCTTTCGGGCTTCTCGCGCTCAATAGTCGCCGCGGCGATCCGGCTGCTCGGCCGCCGTCACGCCATTCCGGTCATCGTGCTGGTCTGCGCGCTGCTGACCTACGGCGGCGTGTCGCTGTTTGTGGTGGCCTTTGCGGTCTATCCCTTTGCCGCAGAGCTGTTCCGCCAGAGCGGGATCCCCAAGCGGCTGATCCCGGCCACCGTCGCGCTGGGCGCCTTCTCCTTCACCATGGACGCCCTGCCCGGCACGCCGCAGATTCAGAACATTATTCCGACCAGCTTTTTCGGCACCAACGCCTGGGCCGCGCCGTGGCTCGGGCTGATTGGATCGCTGTTTATTATTACCTTTGGCCTGCTGTGGCTGGATCGCCAGCGTCGCAGGGCGCAGGCTCGCGGCGAAGGCTACGGGACGGATCTGCAAAATGAGCCGGAAACGCCTGACAATATTAATCTTCCCCATCCGCTGATTGCGATTGCGCCGCTGCTGCTGGTGGGCGTGCTGAACCTGCTGTTTACCCGCTGGATCCCGCAGTGGTACGGCCCAACCCACGAGCTGAGCCTGCCGGGCCTGGCGAAGCCTATCATCACCGAGACCGGCAAAATCACCGCCATCTGGGCGGTGGAAGCCGCCCTGCTTTCCGGCATTTTAGTGGTGCTGCTGTTCGGCTTTCGCAACATTCGCGGCCGCCTCGCCGAAGGCAGCCGGACGGCGGTGAGCGGGGCCATTCTTGCGGCCATGAACACCGCCTCGGAATATGGCTTCGGCGCGGTCATTGCCGCCCTGCCGGGGTTTCTGGTGCTGTCAAAAGCGCTGACCGCGATCCCCAACCCGCTGCTGAACGAAGCGATCAGCGTCACGGTGCTGGCCGGGATCACCGGTTCGGCCTCCGGGGGGATGAGCATCGCGCTGGCGGCGATGTCGGATACTTTTATCGCCGCCGCGCACGCCGCCAATATTCCGCTTGAGGTGCTGCACCGCGTGGCCTCAATGGCCAGCGGCGGGATGGATACGCTGCCGCACAACGGCGCGGTCATTACGCTGCTTGCCATCACCGGACTCAGCCACCGCCAGGCCTACGGCGGGATCTTCGCCATCACCGTGATTAAGAGCCTGGCGGTCCTGTTCGTGATTGCCGTCTTCTATTTAACCGGTATCGTGTAACTGACATCGTTTAACCGGTAACGCTAAGGAAAATAAGATGAATCTTCAAGGTAAAGTCGCGCTGATCACCGGCTCAACGAGCGGCATTGGCTTAGGGATCGCCAGGGTGCTGGCGAAAGCCGGCGCGCAGACCATCCTCAACGGCTTTGGCGATAGCCAGGCCGCCTGCGCCGAGGTTGCGCAGCTGGGGCTCGCGCCGGGCTACCACGACGCCGACCTGCGCGACGTGCGGCAAATCGAAGCGATGTTCTCCTGGGCCGAACGCGAGTTTGGCGGCGTCGATATCGTCGTCAATAACGCCGGTATTCAGCACGTCGCGCCGGTCGAGTCCTTCGCCGTCGAGAAATGGGACGATATTCTCGCCATTAACCTGTCGAGCATTTTCCACACCAGCCGGCTGGCGCTGCCGCGCATGCGCGAACGCAACTGGGGACGCATTATCAATATCGCCTCGGTACACGGTCTGGTGGCCTCTAAGGATAAGTCGGCCTACGTGGCGGCTAAGCATGGGGCGATCGGCTTGACCAAAACCCTGGCGCTGGAGACCGCCAGAACCGGCATCACCTGCAATGCAATCTGCCCCGGCTGGGTGCTGACTCCGCTGGTGCAGCAGCAGATCGACCGGCGCATCGCCGAAGGCACGGACCCGCAGCTGGCCAGAGAGCAGCTGGTGGCCGAAAAGCAGCCCTCAGGCGAGTTCGTTACCCCGGAGCAGCTGGGGGAGATGGCGCTATTCCTGTGCAGCGACGCCGCCGCCCAGGTGCGCGGCGCGGCGTGGAATATGGACGGCGGCTGGGTCGCGCAATAACCGGCGTGGGGCGCAGGACGCGGCTGCCGCATCGTCCTCGCGCCCCGCTGGGATTGCGTAAATAGCGTTGACCAATCAGGCGTTTATTTCGCCCGCGACGAAATCATTTCGAGCTATTGATAGAAGAATGATGTATGGTTGCAGGCCATTACATCAGGAAAAAATCATATGTCAGATCGAAAAGACTCGAAAACTCGCCGTAATTACCTTGTAAAATGCTCCTGCCCTAACTGCTCCCAGGAATCAGAACATAGCTTTAGCCGAGTACAAAAAGGCGCTCAGCTCATCTGCCCTTACTGCCACAAACTCTTCCAGTCATCACCCAGAAACGCCGCCTAATCCCTAAATGCCCGACGCTGATTGTGCCTTGCCCCGTTATTTAGATAATTCTTATTATTGGGTCGAATGAGACAATCGGTTTTACCCCGTTCAGGCAAATAGAAAACCCGCACTCTGGCGGGTTTTAAATAGATCAATATTGTATTTCTTTGCATAACCCAGGGTTATCGCATTCCTATTTTTACCAGGAGTTTATTTGTTCCAAAAAATGACAGGTATTGTCAAAAGCTTTGATAATAAAACCGGCAGAGGCCTTATCGTCCCTTCCGACGGTCGTAAAGACGTTCAGGTTCATATTTCCGCATTATCCCCCAACGAGTCCACGGCGATAACGCCCGGTATTCGCGTTGAGTTTCGTCGGGTTAACGGCCTGCGCGGGCCAACCGCGGCAAACGTCTATACCTGCTAGCCCTGCGCCCCGCCTAAAACATCTCCAGAAAACGCTTTACCGTCCGCGAACGTTCAAAACGCCGCCACGCGATGGCGATCTCCGTCTTCAGCGACGCGTCCTGCAAGGGATGCCATGTGACGTTGGGAAGGCAAATACAGGTCATCGACTGAGGCACCAGCGCAAAGCCGAAGCCCGCGTCCACCATGCTAATAGAAGACGAGATCTGTGAAGATTGCCTGGCGCGGCTCATATCGACCCCGGCACGCCGGCAGCCATCATAAACCTGCTCGTAGAGGCCCGGCGCCACCTCCGGCGGGAAAATAACCGGCACCGTGTCGCTCAGCTGCGCCAGAGAGAGCGCGCTTTCCCCGGAGAGCGGGTGCGAGCGATGCAGCGCGATAACCATCGGCTCCTCGGCAATAATGCGCAAATTAAACGCCTTGCTGCTTTCACACGGCAGGCGCACAAAAGCGATATCCAGCTCCGCCTCGCCCAGGGCATGCATCAGCGTCGCCATATTGCCTTCGACCTGGCGCAGGGCCACCGCCGGATAGCGCTGCTGAAACTGGTACAGCAAAGAGAAAATCTGCGAATGAAAAGCAGCTGAACTGGTGATCCCCGGCACCAGGCTACCGTTCATGCCCCGCGCAATCCCCTTGGTTTTTTCCAGCGCCGCATCGCTTAAGGCGAGGATCTGACACGCGTCGACGTAGAACGACTCCCCGGCCTCCGTCAGCTCAACCCCCCGCGTCAAACGACGCAGCAGCGGAGTCCCTATTTCTCGCTCAAGTCGCTGAATTTGCTGACTTAGTGGCGGTTGAGAAATGCCAAGATCGTGGGCCGCCCGAGTGAAGTTCCGCGCCTCGGCAACGGCGACAAAATAACGTAAATAGCGAAGTTCCATATCGTAAACGTCTCAAACCAGCATGGATTCTATATTGGAACTGAGAGCTGAATCGGGTCAATATTTATTTAATCTTTCTTATATTTGTTGAACGAGGAAGTGGATTGTGAATCATTATCCTGAATGCACCTGCCAGGAGAGCCTGTGCGAAACCGTACGCGGCTTCTCCGCCCACCACCCTGATAGCGTTATCTATCAGACCTCTCTGATGAGCGCGCTGCTGAGCGGGGTCTATGAGGGTAGCACCACCATCGCCGATCTGCTGACCCACGGCGACTTCGGTCTCGGCACCTTTAACGAACTCGATGGCGAACTGATTGCCTTTAGCAGCGAGGTCTACCAGCTGCGCGCCGACGGCAGCGCGCGTAAAGCCCGGGCGGATCAAAAAACGCCCTTCGCGGTGATGACCTGGTTCAGACCGCAGTACCGTAAAACCTTTGACCACCCGGTCAGCCGCCAGCAGCTGCACGACGTTATCGACCAGCAAATTCCCTCCGATAACCTGTTCTGCGCCCTGCATATTGATGGCCACTTTCGCCACGCCCACACCCGCACCGTGCCGCGGCAGACGCCGCCCTATCGGGCGATGACCGACGTGCTCGATGACCAGCCGGTTTTCCGCTTCAACCAGCGCAAGGGGACGCTGGTCGGCTTTCGCACCCCGCAGCATATGCAGGGCCTCAACGTTGCCGGCTACCACGAGCACTTTATTACCGACGATCGCCAGGGCGGCGGCCATCTGCTGGACTACCAGCTCGATAGCGGCGTGCTGACCTTCGGCGAGATCCACAAGCTGATGATTGACCTCCCGGCCGACAGCGCTTTCCTGCAGGCCGACCTGCATCCTGACAATCTCGATGCCGCTATTCGTGCGGTAGAAAACTAAGGAGCTTCAGATGGACAAACCGCGTCACGAACGTCAATGGGCCCACGGTGCCGACTTAATCGTCAGCCAGCTTGAGGCCCAGGGCGTACGCCAGGTCTTCGGCATCCCCGGTGCCAAAATCGACAAGGTGTTTGATTCCCTCCTCGACTCCTCAATCCGCATTATTCCGGTGCGCCACGAGGCCAACGCCGCCTTTATGGCCGCGGCGGTCGGGCGGATTACCGGTAAAGCGGGCGTCGCGCTGGTGACCTCCGGTCCCGGCTGCTCAAACCTGATTACCGGCATGGCCACCGCCAATAGCGAAGGCGACCCGGTGGTGGCGCTGGGCGGCGCGGTGAAGCGCGCGGATAAAGCCAAGCTGGTTCACCAAAGCATGGACACCGTGGCGATGTTCAGCCCGGTCACCAAATACGCCGTCGAGGTGACCGCCTCCGACGCGCTGGCCGAGGTGGTCTCCAACGCCTTTCGCGCCGCCGAACAGGGGCGTCCGGGGAGCGCGTTTGTCAGCCTGCCGCAGGATATCGTTGACGGCCCCGCCAGCGGCAGCACGCTGCCCGCCAGCAGAGCGCCGCAGATGGGCGCCGCGCCGGATGGCGCCGTTGACAGCGTGGCGCAGGCGATCGCCGCAGCGAAGAACCCTATCTTCCTGCTCGGGCTGATGGCCAGCCAGCCGGAAAACAGCCGCGCCCTGCACCGCCTGCTGGAAAAAAGCCATATTCCGGTCACCAGCACCTATCAGGCCGCCGGGGCGGTAAATCAGGATAACTTCGCCCGCTTCGCCGGCCGGGTAGGTCTGTTTAATAACCAGGCGGGCGATCGCCTGCTGCGTCAGGCGGACCTGATCATCTGCATCGGCTATAGCCCGGTTGAGTACGAACCGGCGATGTGGAACAGCGGCACGGCAACCCTGGTGCATATCGATGTGCTGCCGGCCTATGAAGAGCGGAACTACGTCCCGGATATCGAGCTGGTGGGCGACATCGCCGCCACCCTCGAGAAGCTGGCCCAGCGCATTGAACATCGGCTGGTGTTAACTCCGCAGGCGGCGGACATCCTCGCCGACCGCCAGCGCCAGCGGGAGCTGCTTGACCGCCGCGGGGCGCAGCTGAATCAGTTTGCGCTCCACCCGCTGCGCATCGTGCGGGCGATGCAGGATATCGTCAACAGCGACGTCACCTTGACCGTCGATATGGGCAGTTTCCATATCTGGATTGCCCGCTACCTCTACAGCTTCCGCGCCCGCCAGGTGATGATCTCCAACGGTCAGCAAACGATGGGCGTCGCGCTGCCGTGGGCAATCGGCGCGTGGCTGGTCAATCCGCAGCGCAAGGTGGTCTCGGTATCCGGCGATGGCGGCTTCCTGCAGTCAAGCATGGAGCTGGAGACCGCCGTGCGCCTGCACGCCAATATTCTGCACATCATCTGGGTCGATAACGGCTACAACATGGTGGCGATTCAGGAACAGAAAAAATATCAGCGCCTCTCCGGCGTGGAGTTCGGCCCGGTCGATTTCAAAGTCTACGCCGAAGCGTTCGGGGCCTGCGGGTTCGCGGTAGAGAGCGCCGAGGCCCTGGAGCCGACCCTGCGCGCAGCGATGGATGTCGACGGCCCTGCGGTGGTCGCCATTCCGGTCGATTACCGCGATAACCCTCTGCTGATGGGCCAGCTCCATCTCAGCCAAATACTGTGAGTCACTACAAAAGGAAATGAAAATGCAAAAAGTCGCACTTGTCACCGGCGCCGGTCAGGGCATCGGTAAAGCTATCGCCCTGCGTCTGGTGAAGGATGGATTTGCCGTGGCAATCGCCGATTACAACGACGCTACGGCCACAGCGGTAGCCGCTGAAATCAACCAGGCCGGCGGCCGCGCGGTGGCCATTAAGGTCGACGTCTCGCGCCGGGACCAGGTTTTCGCCGCCGTTGAGCAGGCGCGTAAAGCCCTGGGCGGATTCAACGTTATCGTCAACAACGCCGGCATCGCGCCGTCAACGCCGATCGAGTCCATCACCGAGGAGATCGTCGACCGGGTCTATAACATCAACGTTAAGGGCGTCATCTGGGGGATGCAGGCGGCGGTGGAGGCCTTCAAAAAAGAGGGGCACGGCGGGAAGATCGTCAACGCCTGCTCCCAGGCCGGCCACGTCGGCAACCCGGAGCTGGCGGTCTACAGTTCGAGTAAATTCGCCGTGCGCGGCCTGACGCAAACCGCCGCCCGCGATCTGGCACCGCTGGGCATCACCGTTAACGGCTTCTGCCCGGGGATCGTTAAGACGCCAATGTGGGCGGAGATTGACCGTCAGGTGTCGGAAGCGGCGGGCAAACCGCTGGGCTACGGCACGGCTGAATTCGCCAAACGCATCACCCTTGGCCGCCTGTCGGAGCCTGAAGATGTCGCCGCCTGCGTGTCGTTCCTCGCCAGCCCGGATTCCGACTATATGACCGGCCAATCGCTGCTGATCGACGGCGGCATGGTATTCAACTAATCGTAGTATTTAATTAATCGTGGTATTCAACTAATAATATTAAGCTCTGACATGATTTGCCCCTGATCTAACGCAGGGGCCTTTTTATGCCGCAAGTACAAACAAGTCAGCCCTTCACAATCTCCTGCAGAACATTCCCGGCGCGCATTACTCCTCGTAAGCCTGGAGACTCAGCATTTCAACATTCCAACTTTCCAACTTTCCAACTTTCCAACTTTCCAACTTTCCAACAATAAAAATTGCCGCTGAAAAAACCTCCAGCAATGGTATCGCGACTTAATGACAACGGGCTGGCAGCGAGGGGGTTAGGGCGCATCAAGAAAACTGGCGGGAACGCAGGCGCGCATCCAGGACTGACCGCCAGGACAAAAACGCCGGGAGCGTTTTTGAACGACGTTAACGTCGGCCCCGAAGGGGTGAGTCCCATGGATGGGACGAATAAGGCGGTCAGAGAGGCAGGTCGAGACAGGGACGTCGAGTCCTGCCCGGTCCGCCAGATGAAGCCGGAGTGGAGCGTACCGCGCAGCGGCAGTTTTCAGCGCCATGCCGGGGGCCACGGGGGGCGGGCGAAACGCCCCCCGTGCCGCTCACCCGCAGCGGGTGTGAGAAAAGCGCTGGATTCATCGTGAACGGAACATTCCACGGAATATGAACGGAACATTCCACGGAATGTGAACGGAACATTCCACGGAATGTGAATGGAACACTCCGCGACAGTGGAAGGAACATTCCACCGAATGTGGAAGAAACATTCCGCGACAGTGGAAGGAACATTCCACCGAATGTGAGCGGTTCAATCCCCCGAAAGAGAGCGGAACAGCCCACTACGGTGAACAAAACACCCCCGCCAACCTACTTCGCCGGCGCCCGCCCCTGCGCCTGAGCCAACTCCCCCTCAATCGCCCGACGCCGGGCATCCCCCGGCGGCAACAGCCCCAGCAGCGCCTGCAGCGCCTCAACCGCCTGAGGATAATCCTCGTTCCGTACCGCGCTCAGCGCCAGCATCTCCAGCACCGGCTGACTCCGCGGCTGCCGCTGATGCAGCTCGCGCAGCAGCAGCTCCCCCATCCGCATCTGCCCGCTATCCCCCGCCCGCACCAGCGCGCTGGCGTAGGCGAAGGTCGCCGCCGGGTCGTCCGCCGCCAGCCGATGGGCGCGGGCAAACGCGCCGATCGCCGTCTCGCCGTCGTTCAGCAACAGGCCGATACGCCCGAGCAGCTGCCAGCCGGCGAGATCCTGCGGATTATCCTGCAGCCGGCTGCGCAGCCCCAGCCGAAGCTCGGCGATCTCATCCATCCGCAGCGGCGCGGCGGTGGGGTCTTGCACCTGCTGCAGCAGGGCCGGATAGTGGCGCTGCGCCTGCTGCCAGAGCAGCACCTGGCCGAAATCGCTGGTTTTAAGGAACAGCCCGCCGCTGAGGCAGACCAGCACCAGCGCTCCCGGCAGCAGCACCCGGCGGCCAAGGGGCCGGGGAGCGCGGGTGTCTGACTCCGGAATATCCGCCAGCAGCGTGCGCTGCAGATCGACCACCAGCGCCTCGCGGGTTGCGCCGTTTTCCTGCTCCAGCTCCTCTAAACGCGAGCGGTAGAGCGCCCGGTTTAGCCGATCCCGGTCGATCGCCCCTTTCTCCTGCCAGGGCAGATAGAGCAGCGCGAGGGCGCCGGCCAGCAGCAGCGCGGCCACGATTAAGAACGCAGTCATGCATCATTTCCTTTTTTCAGTAACGCCGCCAGCCGCTGGCGCTCTTGTTCGCTCAGTGCCGCATCGGTGGTATCGCGGCGCCTGGCGCGCGCCACCAGCACCCCGGCACCGGCAATCACAAACAGTCCGGGGATCAGCCACAGCAGGATCGTCCCCGCCGTCAGCGGCGGCTCATAGCTGACGAAGTTGCCATAGCGCGCCACCATGTAGGCGACGATCTGCTTCTTGCTCTGCCCCTGCTGCTGCAGCTCGTAAACCTTGAGCCGCATATCGGCGGCGATCATCGCATTCGAATCCGCGATGCTGTTGTTCTGGCATTTCGGACAGCGCAGCTGGGAGGTCACCTCGCGAAACGCCTGCTCCTGGGCCTCGTTCTTAAACTGCCAGGTATCAATGGCTCCCAGCGCGCTGCCCGACAGCAGCAGCGCCATCACGCCGCTCAGCAGGCGCTTCATGAGGCCGACTCCCGGCGATATTTTTCCCACAGCGGCCGCAGCTGCTCGCGCCAGACCCGCTCATTAAGATCCCCCGCGTGCCGCCAGCGGATAATTCCCCGGCCGTCGATCAGAAAGGTCTCCGGCGCGCCGTAAACGCCGAGGTCCAGCCCCAGCATGCCGCTGCCGTCGAACAGGCTGATGGCGTAAGGATTGCCCAGAGTATCGAGCCAGCTCACCGCTTTACGGCGGTCGTCTTTGTAGTTCAGCCCCACTACGCGTACCCCCTGCTGTGCCAGGCCGTTAAGGAACTGATGCTCGGCGCGACAGGTCGGGCACCAGGTCGCCCAGACGTTGAGCAGCAGCGGCCCGCCGCTGACCAGTACCGAGCGATCGTAGAGCTGGCCCGGAACGTTCAGCGCTTCGAGGCGAAACTCCGGCACCGGTTTGCCCACCAGCGCCGACTCCAGCGTCGTCGGGTCATCGCCGTCGGCGTTGCGCATCAGCTGCCAGAACAGCGCCGCCGCCAGCGCCAGGAACAGCGCCAGCGGGAGAAAAAGCCATCTGCGGTTCATGATTGCGCCTCCTGCAGCTTTTTACGCAGCCGGTAGCGCGGGTCGAGCATGCAGCACAGGCCGCCGAGCGCCATCAGCACGCCGCCGTACCAGATCCAGCGCACGAAGGGCTTGTAGTAGAGGCGCACAGCCCAGCTGCCGTCGCCCAGCTCCTCGCCCAGCGCGGCGTACAGGTCGCGGGTCAGCCCGCCGCTAATCGCCGCTTCGGTCATCATCATCCGGCTGGCGCTGTAGAAGCGCTTTTGCGCATACAGCGTGGCTTCCGGCCGCCCGCCGCGGGTGACCTGAATCACCCCTTCGCCGCCGGTCCAGTTGGCGCCCACGATGTTGCGCACGCCCGCGAAAACAAAGTGGTAGCGGTGGATATCAATGCTGTCGCCGGCCTTCATCCGCACGTCGCGCTCCACGCTGTAGCTCTGGCTGAACGCGATGCCGATAACCGTCACCGCCACGCCGACGTGGCCGAGCACCATCCCCCACTGGCTACGCGAGAGCGTCCTTAACCCGCGCCAGAATCCGTGCCGGTGGGTAGCGCGTTCGTGCACCTCGATCAGCGAGAAGATAAGCACCCAGATAGCCATCATCAGGCCCAGCGTCGCCATCGCCGCGATGCGGTCCTCCAGCAGCCACGGCAGCAGCAGCGCCAGTAGCAGGGTAACGACCGCTGAAGCCGCCGCGCGCTTCAGCTGCTTCGCCGCAGCGTCGCGCCGCCAGCGCACCAGCGGCCCGATGCCCAGCAGCAGCGCAAACGGCGCCATCAGGGCGGTAAACATGGTGTTGAAAAAGGGTTCGCCAATCGAAATGCTGCCCAGCCCCAGCTCTTTATGCACCAGCGGCAGCAGCGTTCCGAGCAGCACCACCAGCATGGCGGCAATCAGCAGAATATTGTTGCTCAGCAGGAATGACTCCCGCGACCACAGCGAATGCTCGACGCGCGCCCGCACTCGTCCGCCCTTAATGGCGTACAGCAGCAGCGATCCGCCGATGGCAATGACCAGCAGCGCGAGAATAAACAGCCCGCGCGTCGGGTCGGAGGCGAAGGCGTGGACCGAGACCAGCACCCCGGAACGCACCAGGAAGGTCCCCAGCAGGCACAGCGAAAAGGCGGAGATCGCCAGCAGTACGGTCCAGGCGCGGAAGCTGCCGCGCTTTTCGGTTACCGCCAGCGAGTGCAGCAGCGCGGTGCCGACCAGCCACGGCATAAAGGAGGCGTTCTCCACCGGGTCCCAGAACCACCAGCCGCCCCAGCCCAGCTCGTAGTAGGCCCACGCCGACCCGAGGACGATGCCAAGGGTCAGGAAAACCCACGCCGCCTGGGTCCACGGCCGCGACCAGCGCGCCCACGCCGTATCCAGCCGCCCGGCCAGCAGCGACGCGATAGCGAAAGCAAAAGCCACCGAGAAGCCAACGTAGCCCATATAGAGGATCGGCGGATGGAAGATCATGCCGATATCCTGCAGCAGCGGATTGAGGTCCCGGCCATCGATGGGATACAGCGGCAGCGTGCGGGTGAAGGGGTTAGAGGTGAGCAGAATAAACAGCAGAAAGCCGAAGGCAATCATCCCCATCACCGCCAGCACTCTGGCGACGGCGTCGAGCGGCATGCGGCGGCTCAGCAGAGCCACCGCAAAGGTCCAGACGCTCAGCAGCAGCACCCACAGCAGCAGAGAGCCCTCGTGGGCGCCCCAGGTCGCGGCCACCCGATACCACACCGGCAGCGCGCTGTTGGAGTTTTCCGCCACGTAGCGCACGGTAAAATCGTTAACCACGAAGGCGTGCACCAGCACCAGGAAGGCGCCGACGATGCAGAAAAACAGCGCGCAGGCCAGCGGGCGGGCCAGCGCCATCATGCGCCGATCCTGACGCGAAGCGCCCCACAGCGGATAGACGCTCAGCAGCAGCGCCAGGCCCGCCGCGAGGCACAGCAGATAGTTGCCCAGCTCCGGCATCATGGCTGGCTCTCCTTATTCACGGGACTCATGGCGTCCTTTACCTCCGGCGGCGTGTAGTTTTCATCGTGCCTGGCCAGCACCTGGCGGGCGATGATGTGCCGGGGGAAATCCAGCTCGCCCTGGGCGACCACGCCCTGCCCCTCGCGAAACAGGTCCGGCAGAATGCCGCGATAGCTCACCTCAACCGTGCCGCGGGCGTCATACAGCGTAAAGCTGACGTCCAGGGTTTGCGCATTGCGCCTGACGCTGCCCGGCTGAACGTAGCCGCCGATGCGCAGGCGCTGCCCGACGTGCGGCTTCTCATGGGTTTCCGTCTTGCCGTAGATAATCTCTCCTGGGGTATAGAACAGGTCGATGTTGGCGCTCAGGGCGTACAACGTCAGGCTGACGGCAAGCCCCAGCCCGGCCGCCACCGCCAGCACGATATAGAGGCGGTTCTTACGACGCGTCTGCATCTGCGGCCTCCCGGTCACGGACGCGCGCGGCGGCAATCCGCCGGTCGCGGGCCTGCTGGCGCCGAACCTCACTGAACAGCGCCCGGCGCTGCCACAGGGTATGCGCCGTCAGCAGGCCAAAGCCCGCCAGCGCGGCGGCAGCGGCCAGCCAGACGTACGGCGCGTAGCCGCCCATCGCCAGAAACGCGGCGAAGGAGGAAAAAGCGGGACTCATTGCGAGGCTCCTTTATTCACCAGCGCGGCCACCCACGGGCGGCGGCGTTCCTGGCGCAGGATCAGATTGCGCAGGCGCATCAGCGTCAGGGTAATAACCAGGCACAGCAGGCCGAGCATGCAGATGCGCAGCGGCAGGCGCATGCTGGGGTCAATACTCTGCTGCATATTGGTCGACCCCTGATGCAGGGTGTTCCACCAGATGACCGAGTAGTGAACGATCGGCAGATTGACCGCCCCGACCAGCACGAGGATCCCGGCGGCGCGTCCCGCCAGGCGGCGGTCGTCGAAGGCGTGCCAGAGGGCAATAATGCCGCCATAAATAAACAGCAGCACCAGCTCAGAAGTCAGACGGGCATCCCAGATCCACCAGGTTCCCCACATCGGCTTGCCCCACGCGGCGCCGCTAACCAGCGCGATAAAGGTGCAGACAGCGCCAACCGGCGCCAGCGCCGCGACGCTAAGGTCGGCCATTTTGACCTGCCAGACCATGCCAACGAAGGCCGCGGCGGCCATCGCGGCATAGATCCCCATTGACCCCATCGCCGCCGGGACGTGGAGATACATGATGCGATAGCTCTCCCCCTGCTGGTAGTCAGCGGGCGCATAGACAAAGCCCCAGCCCAGCCCCACCGCTAACAGCAGCGCGCTCAGCGTCGCCAGCCACGGGATCCAGCGGCCGCACAGGCCGTATAGCCGTTCGGGGATCGCCAGTTGATGTAATGCTTTCCACATAGACGTTTACTCACACGACTGTTTTTTATCACCGCGTCAGAAAGACCGCAGCGGGTTATTGCACCGTCAGCCGCAGCGCGGCGGCGGTGGCAAACGGGCATAGCGTCGCGCTGGCGGCTAAAAAGGCCCCCAGGATCGCCAGATAGCCATCCACCGGCAGCCCCGCCGAGGCGGCCTGCGTTGCGGCGGTGGCAAAGATTAACAGCGGCACCGACAGCGGCAGCACCAGCAGGCTAAGCAGCACGCCGCCGCGCCTGAGCCCCACCGTCAGCCCCACGCCAACCGCGCCTAAAAAGCTCAGGGTGGGCGTACCCAGCAGCAGGGTCAGCGCCAGCACGCCCGCGTCGTGGGCGGTCATCCCCAGCAGCAGCGCCGCCAGCGGGGAGACGATCAGCAGCGGCAGACCGGTCATTATCCAGTGGGCAACCACCTTCACCAGCACCACCGCCGCCAGCGGCGTCGGCAGCAGCAGCAGCTGTTCCAGGGAGCCGTCCTGCCAGTCATCGCGAAACAGGCGATCCATCACCAGCAGCGCCGCCAGCAGCGCCGCGACCCACACCACGCCCGGCGCAATCTGCGCCAGCAGCGGCGGGTTCGCGCCCACGCCGAACGGAAACAGGGTGATAACCAGCAGGAAAAACCACAGCGGATTGAGGATTTCCGCCCCGCTGCGCCAGGCGAGGCGCATTTCGCGGCAAAACAGCGCCCGCATCACCAGCCCACCGTCCTTTCGCCGCAGAGGCGCAGCGTCCGCAGAGGACAGGCCAGCGCCCGCAGCGGCTGATGGGTGGTGAGAATGACGCTGCCCCCCGCCTGCACGTGCTGCTCCAGGCGTCGGGTCAGCCGCTCCACCGCCGTGGCGTCAAGGGCGGTAAACGGCTCGTCGAGGATCCACAGCGTCGCCGAAGTCAGCCACAGGCGCGTCAGCGCCACCCGGCGCTGCTGCCCGGCCGAGAGCTGGCTCAGCGCCACGTCCTCGTAGCCCGCCAGCCCCATTGCCGCCAGCGCCTCTTCCCGCGCCCGCGGGCTGGTTTGCGCAAAGAAGAAGCGCAGGTTTTCATCCGCCGTCAGCGCCGCCTTGACGCCAGGCTTATGCCCGCACCACAGCAGCTGCTGATGGAAGGTGTCGCGTACCGACGAGAGCGGCTCGCCCTGCCAGCTGACGACGCCGCTTTCCGGCCGCGCCAGGCCGCAAAGCAGCCGCAGCAGGGAGGTTTTTCCGCTGCCGTTATCGCCGGACACCTGCAGCATTTCGCCACGGTTAACCGTTAATGTCAGCGCCTGAAACAGCACCCGCTCGTCGTAGATGCAGGTGAGTTGTTCTGCGTGCAGCATGAGTGCAAGCCCTTTCAAATCAGACCATAGTCGGCAGCGGCAATCGCGGAATGCGCCGCGCGAACGGCGCATTCCTGGCCGCTACTGCCCGGTGACCGGCAGCTTCGAGATGTCGGCGCTGCCGAGCGCCTTCTCATCAGGCACGATCGACCTGTCCTTGCGGACTTTCGCCACGTCGCTGGCGGTGACCGGCGGCGCGCTGTTGCCCCAGCTGGTGCGGATAAAGTTGACCACATCCGCCACCTGCCCGTCGTCCAGGCGCCAGCCAAACGGCGGCATGGTCAGGTTAGAGACCGCATTTTTCACCGCCGGCGTGGTGCTGCCCGTCAGGATGATGTGGATAAGCGACGTCGCATCCTGCGTCTGCACCACCGGGTTGCCCTTCAGCGCCGGGAAGGCGCGTTTATAGCCCGCGCCGTCGGTACGGTGACAGGCCGCGCAGTTATCGACGTACAGCGCCGCGCCGGGCTTGCTGTCATCTCCCTTCCACAGATCTTTCGCCACGCTGTCCTCCACCGGCGCAGGGGTCTGCTGACCGCCGCGCGGCGGCAGGGATTTCAGGTAGCGGGCAATCGCCGTCACGTCCTCGTCGGAGAGATACTGCAGGCTGTGCTCCACCACGTCGCTCATGCCGCCGAAGACCACCGACTTATCGTTGCGGCCGGTTTTCAGGAACTCCGCCAGCTCCGCCTCGCTCCAGCTGCCGAGGCCGTCGCGGTTTTCGCCGCGCAGGCTCGAGGCGACCCAGCCGTCCACCGGCGCGCTGCTGCCGGCGAGGAAATCGTCACCTTCGGTTTCGCTCAGCGCCTTCTCCTGCATCGTCAGGCTACGCGGCGTATGGCAGGCGCCGCAGTGGCCGAGCCCCTCCACCAGATAGCGGCCGCGCTCAAGCAGCGGGTCAACCTGCGGATTAGCGACAAAATCGCTCGGCGCGGGCGCGAAGATCCCGCGCCAGAACACCAGCGGCCAGCGCATAGAGAGCGGCCACGGGATATCGCTGTCGCGATTTGCCGCGTTTACCGGCGCCACGCCGTGCATAAAGTAGGCGTACATCGCCCGCATGTCCGCTTCGCTGATGCGCGCGAACGACGGGTACGGCATTGCCGGATAGAGCGTCGAGCCGTCCTTACGTACCCCTTTGCGCACCGCATCGTCGAACTCTTCAAAGGTATAGTCGCCGATACCGTGGGTTTTATCCGGGGTAATGTTGGTGGAGTAGATGGTGCCGATTGGCGTCCCCATCGGCAGACCGCCGGCGAAAGGCTGGCCCTCTTTACCGTTGGTATGGCAGGCGACGCAGTCCCCCGCGCGCGCCAGATACTCACCCTGTTTAATTAAGCTGCCGTCGGCCGGGGCCTCTTCGGCAAAAGCGGAAAAACTCAGCGCACCGAGCACCAGTGCAGATAGCCATTGCATCTTCATCATTTGCCTTCCTTTATGCCTGCACCAGTGGACCCGGATTTTTCAGGTACCGTTCGCGGATCGCTTTTGCCGACCAGTAGGCCAGCGCGGCCACGGTTCCCGTCGGGTTATATCCCAGGCCCTGCGGGAAGGCAGAGGCGCCGATAACGAAAACGTTGTGGACATCCCAGCTCTGCAGATAGCGGTTCACGGCGCTGGTTTTCGGGTTCTCGCCCATCACCGCCCCGCCGTTCATGTGGGTGGTCTGATAGCTGGTGGTATCAAAGTGGCTGTTGGCGTTTTTCGGGCTGCCGAGCATATATTTCGGCTTCATGGCTTTGGCAATCGGCGCCATCTTGTCGAACATAAACTGCGCCATCTTGATGTCGTTTTCCTGCCAGTCAAAGGTCATGCGCAGCAGCGGCTGGCCGAAGACGTTTTTGTAGTTCGGATCGAGGTCAAGATAGTTCTGGCGGTAGGATTGATGCGCACCGTGCGCGTCCATCGACAGATGGTGGGTATAGGTGTCGGCAACCGCCGCTTTCCACTTGCTGCCCCACGCCGGAGTGCCCGGAGGAACCGGCAGGCCGGAGATTGGCTTGGTCCCGGCCTGGTTGACCCAGAACGGAGAGCCGCCGACAAAACCGGCGGCGCCGTGATCGAAGTTATCGCCGTTAAAGTCATCAATCCCGACGCCGTTGCCGCCCGCGCCAATAAACGGGTTGGTGACGGTATCTTTATCGAAGATGGCCTTAATAGTGGTCATGTTCTGATAGGCAAAGTTGCGCCCGACCACCCCTTCGCCGGTTTGCGGATCGTAGGGTTTGCCGATGCCGGAGAGCAGCATCAGGTGCACGTTGTGGAACTGGAAGGCGCCGATGATAACCAGATCGGCCGGCTGCTCCATCTCCCGCCCCTGGGCGTCGACGTAGCTGACGCCGGTGGCCCGCTGCCGGTCGGGGGTGAGGTTAACCTTCAGCACGTTGGCGTTGGTGCGCAGCTCAAAGCGCTTCTCCTGGCGCAGCGCCGGCAGGATATTGACGTTTGGCGAGGCCTTGGAATACATGTAGCAGGCGTAGCCGCTGCAGTAGCCGCAGAAGTTGCACGGCCCCATCTGCGCGCCGTAGGTGTTGGTATAGGAGTCAGAGGTGTTGGCTGACGGCAGGTTGTACGGGTGATAGCCCACCTCGCGTGCCGCCTTCTCAAACAGCTGCGCCGACCAGGTATTCTTCTGCGCCGGCAGCGGGAAGTCGTCCGAGCGATCCGGGGCAAAGACGTTGCCGCCGCGATCCTTCCCGACCACCTTTCCCTTCACCGACCAGGCGGTGCCCGAGGTGCCGAAAACCTTTTCCGCCTTATCAAAGAACGGCTCCAGTTCGTCGTAGGTGACGCCGAAATCCTGGATAATCATGTCCTGCGGGATAAAGCTTTTGCCGTAGCGCTCCTCATAGTGGCTGCGCATCCGCAGCTCAATCGGGTCAACGCGGAAGTGCACCCCGGACCAGTGCAGGCCCGCGCCGCCAACGCCGGTTCCCGGCAGGAAGGCCGCCAGCTGACGATACGGCACCGCATCCTGAGCGCTATTATGGCGAATGGTGACCGTGCTTTTCGACAGGTCCTGGAACAGCTTGCGGCGAATGTTGTAGGTCAGCTCATCGACCACCTGCGGATAGGCGCCATCGGGCCAGGTATCGCGCATCGGGCCGCGCTCCAGCGCCACCACGTTGAGGCCCGCTTCGGTCAGCTCTTTGGCCATAATGGCGCCAACCCAGCCAAACCCCACAATCGCGACATCGGTTTTTTTCAGTACGGTGGCCATCGTTACGCCCTCTCCCCATTAATTGATACCGGCGGGAGGGGATAGCGTTCACCCCGTTCAACCCAGTCCATAAAGTCGGCGCGCGCGCCGGGAAAATTAATCAACGTCCAGCCGACCATGCCCTTATTGCCGCCATGAATCGGGTCGCTGAAGAATCCTTCGCGGGTGTTCTGCAGCAGATAAGAGAAGAACAGCGAGGACGGCAGCTGCTTAAACGCGGCGCTGCCCGCTTCAAACTGGCTCAGCGCGGCGTCCTGCTGCCCGGCGGTCAGTTCGGCAAAAGGCTTCTGATGCTGGCTGCGGCACCATTCGTCGGCGTCCGCAATCCCGAGGTTGTAGATCTGTTTTGGCACCAGCGGGAGCTGGTAGCCCATCTCTTTCGGCACGTCCGGGTTAAACGGACCCTGCATATACCAGATGGAACCGGTAGCATAGGGGGTATTCATCTGGCGATCGATAAACTCCGGAACCCCCGCCTCGCGCGCGCCGGGCCCCAGCTCGTCGGCCGGAATAAGGCGAGCCACCGCGGCATTGATAAACGCCCACTCCTGCTCGTTGAAGAACTGCGGCTGCCAGCCCTCGCCGGCCGGCGTTTTTGCCGCCGCTGCGGCGTCGGATGCCTGGGCCTGAGCCGCGGCGCCAATGGCCCCGACGCCGCCGCCAGCGATGACGACCGTTGGAATCAAGGCCATTGATTTTACTAAAAAATCACGCCTCGAGCTGTTGGTTTTTTCACTCGACATTATCACATTCCTGTCATTTAAAATGGCTGCTTTTGTAGGTTACAAGCCCAGCAATATCGAATTTGGAACCGATACCATTCAGCCTCCGCATCGCGGGACCTGCTGGTTCGATCCATTAAGTCGTACAAAAAATCGCCGTTGGCGAGGTGATTATTTATCGCGTTATCGTTTGGATATTAGTCGATCCTCAAAACCAGTCGCCAAAACGGGAAAAATATTCCCGGAACTTGATAATGAGAACGTTTATTAAATAACCTGGATGCAGAAGCTCGTGCGGAATCACCGAAGGCGTAGTGCTTATCCGTGCCAAAAAAAGAGTGATATGTATCACAAATGTTATTATTTGTTTATGGTACATGTCTGCCTGGCGGCGTGCAAACGCCGGCGTCGGCAAATATTAAACAATTTGAGCGGTTAAGTTAGTTAATTACGGATATTAATTACTTTGCTTTCGCCCGGCATCTGGCGGTTATTTGCGCCGTGCCGGGCGAGGGTTATCAGCCATTAACCACGCCGCCCGCCCCTGTTTATTTCGGCCGTCGGCCCTTCTCGCCGCGACCGATTTTATGCTGTCGCCTAAGGCGTCGGGAAAATCCACAGGTCGCCGGCGGGAAGCGTAATATGGCAATGCTCCGCGTCGCGCAGCGCCGTGCCGTAGACGCGAATAGCAAAGTCATCCCCGCGGGTGCGGAACAGATATTCCCAGCGGTCGCCAAGATACATGCTGGTCAGCAGCGGCAGCTCGAGCATGTTGTCTTCCGGGGAGGAGCCAAGACGCAGTCGCTCAACGCGGATCACCGCCGTCGCCTGCTGGCCGACGCTGACCCCCTCTCCCGCCATGCCCCACAGCGCCCAGCTGGCGCCCTCGATGCGCGCCCGGCCGTTTTCGAGAGCCGTTATCTTACCGCGCAGGCGGTTGTTGCTGCCCATAAACTCGGCGGCAAACAGCGTCGTCGGATTGCCGTACATCTCCTGGGGCGTGCCCTGCTGCTCGATCACCCCGTTGTTCAACAGCAGGATACGGTCGGATATCGCCATCGCCTCATTCTGGTCGTGAGTCACCATCAGCGCCGAGAGCCCGAGCTTGATAATCAGCTCGCGCAGAAAGACCCTCGCCTCTTCGCGCAGCTTGGCGTCGAGGTTCGACAGCGGTTCGTCGAGCAGGATAACCGGCGGGTTGTAGACCAGCGCCCGGCCAATCGCCACGCGCTGCTGCTGGCCGCCGGAAAGCTGATGGGGATGGCGGCTGCCGAGATGCCCCAGGCCGAGCTGGTCGAGCACCGCCTGTACCCGCTGGGCGATTTCGCCGCTGGCGACCTTGCGCAGCTTGAGCGGATAGGCGACGTTTTCAAATACGGTCTTATGCGGCCACAGGGCATAGGACTGGAACACCAGCCCCAGATTGCGCTCCTCGGCGGGGATTTCGCTGCGCGGATTGCCGTCATAGACCGCGGTTTTGCCAATGGTGATCCGCCCGGCGGTGGGTTTCTCCAGCCCGGCGACGGCGCGCAGCAGGGTCGTTTTCCCGCTGCCGGACGGCCCGAGCAGCGACACCACTTCCCCCCGCTGAAGCGTCATCGACACCCCTTTCAGAACCGGGTTGTCGCCATAGGTGAGGTGCAGGTTTTCTACGGATAGCTCAATCATGTAATTTCACTCCAAAGCGCAGGGCGATACCCAGGCCGATGACCACCAGCAGGATATTGATAAACGAGAGCGCGGCGACGATATCGATAGCCCCCGCCGCCCACAGCGAGACCAGCATGGAGCCGATCGTTTCCGTCCCCGGCGAAAGCAGGTACACCCCGGTGGAGTATTCGCGCTCGAAGATCAGGAACATCAGCAGCCACGAGCCGATCAGGCCGTAGCGCGACAGCGGAACCGTGACGTGCCGGGTCACCTGGCCGCGAGAGGCGCCGGTGCTGCGGGCCGCCTCCTCAAGCTCCGGCGCCACCTGCAGCAGCGTCGAGGAGATCAGGCGCAGCCCGTAGGCCATCCACACCACGGTATAGGCCAGCCAGACGCTAAAAATGGTGTTGCGCAGCGCCCGCAGCTGCACGATAAGATGCTCGCGCAGCCAGTCGGCCATCGGCAGCGCCGAGAGCCAGCCGTTTTTCAGCGACTGATCGAGCCACATCGGCAGGAATAAAAACACCCACAGAAACGCCAGCCCCGCCAGCAGACCCGGCACCGCGCGCGGCACCAGCACGCTGTAGTCAAGAAAGCGCGTCACGTTGTCCGGCTTGCGGTGCATGGCGATCCCGACAAACAGATAGCACACGACCGCCAGCGCGCCGCCAAAAATACCGATCGCCATCGAGTTGACGATGGCCCGCAGCAGGTTCGGCTGCTGCCAGATGTTGCGGAAGGTCGCCAGCGAGAGCTCGTCCCACAGCGACACGCCGACGCCCCAGTTGGAAATAAACGCCCGCATCGCCACGCCAAGCAGCGGGACGCCGATGGTCACCGTCAGCCACAGCACCACCACCACGCCGGCAACCCAGCGCCACTTGCCCAGCGGCAGCGCGCGCGCCTGGGAGGCCTTGCCCTTCATGGTGACAAAGCGGTTGGCGGTGCGCATCAGCCGACGCTGCAGCATCACCAGCGGGATGGTGATGCAAATGAGCACCACCGCCACCGCCGCCATCAGGTGATAAGAGGGGGTGCCAAGCTTATTGGTCAGCTTATAGAGGTAGGTCGCCAGCACCATGTTGCCCTCGGGGTCGCCGAGTACCAGCATCAGGCCGAACACCTCCAGGCCGAGGAAAAACAGCAGCACGCAGGCGTAGAGGATCGAGGGCCGCACCATCGGCAGGCTGACGGAGGTCATGACCTGCAGCGGCGAAGCGCCGACCGTCCTGGCCGCCTCCTCGACGTCGGAGCCGACGCTGCGCAGAGCGGAGGAGATATAGAGATAGGCGTGCGGGACGTGGGTTAATCCGGCGATCGCCACGATGCTGAACATCGAGTAGATGTTCCACGGCACAAAGCCCAGCAGCCGCTCGGCCCACTGCGAGAAGAAGCCAACCGGCCCCGCCGCCACCACGTAGCCAAAGGCCAGCACCATCGGCGAGACGAAGATGGGTACCAGGATCAGGGGTTCAATAAAGCGCCGGCCGGGCAAATCGGTGCGGACCATTAAAAAGGCGAGGATCCCCCCGAGCGGAATGGCGATCGCCACCAGGCCGAACGCCAGAATAAAGCCGGACCTCAGCGCCAGATAAAAATCAGGGTCGGTAAAGATAAATTCGAAGGCTTCAAAGCTGAACGCTTTCGAACGCGCAAAAAAAGGCGCCGAGAGAAAGCTCTGCACCACAATAAATAACAGCGGGACGTAGATAGCCAATGCCGCGATCAGTACCACAATACCGCGCGGCAGCCCCTGCCATTTTCGGCGTAATACGTTCATATGCGATCCCTTTGCTCAGGCGTTAACGCAGCCTGCCGGGTATTAACGGGCGCGACAGCGGAAGATGTCGCGCCTCAGGAGGATTATTTAGCCGCCGCGCTACGCCACTGTTTGATAAATTCCAGACGCTTTTTCGGTTCCAGATATTCCAGCAGGGTTTCGTCCACCGGAATCGGCTTCAGGGCGTTACCCAGCATTTTGGTCATCCCGTCGATATCATTTTTGCCTTCGATATCGTTACGAATAGAGGGAATATCGGCCTGACCGGCGAGGATGCTCTGCCCTTTCTCTGACAGCACGTAGTCGAACCACAGCTTCGCGGCGTTAGGATGCCCGGCGTCGGCGGTAATAAACGAGACGCGGGAAAGGACCAGCACGTAGTCTTTGGGATAGGCGATGCCGAGGGAGGGATCGGTTTTGGCGCGCGCTTCGGCGTAAGAGCCGAGAATGTTAAAGCCAATCAGGTTTTCACCCGATGAGACGCGCTCCATCATGGTGCCGGTAGAGGATTGCACGGTCAGGCCGCCTTTGGCCATTCCCGCCAGGTTGCTAAAATAGCTGGCGTCGGCCTTGCTGTCCTGCACCGCCAGCATAAAGCCGAGGCCAGATTTTTCGATATCGTAGGTAGTGACCTTACCTTTAAATTTGTCGGCCTGGCCGGCAATCAGCTTCGCCAGCGCGGTGTGGGAGTCCGGCACGTCGCCCTGCGGAATCAGCCGCTTGTTGTAGATAAAGACCACCGGCTCATAGGTGGTGCCGTAGGCTTTCTGCTGCCAGACCGCCCATTTTGGCAGCTTGCCCAGCTCGGGCGAGGCGTACTCTTCGGCGTAGTCGGTGGCGAGCTTCAGCGCCGTATCCATCGATGAGCTCCAGACCACGTCTCCGCTGCCGCCGCCCGCCGCCTGCTCGCTGATGTAGCGGTTGTACAGTTCGGTGCTGTTCATATCGTTATATTCAACGTTAATTCCGGGGTACTGCGCCTCGAATCCTTTAATTAACGGCCCCGCCGCTTTGGTATCGGTCGTTGAATAGATGACAACCTTGCCCTCTTTCTTCCCGGCATCAACCACCTTTTGATATTCAGCCGGGTAGCCCTGAGGGAGCGCCGCCAAAACGGAGCCGGAGAAGACTGCCGTCAGTGAAACCACTAAACCACCAATTTTCTTATACATAAAACCAACCCTTAGGTATCATTTATTAAACACAAATTTAACATATAGCGAGGGGTTCACGGCTTGCAACGCCGGGGGCGGTTTTTTTCTGGCTTTTGTGATGCTGACGGAATTTAACTCTTATTTAGCGCGATATAGACGGATAAGAAGTGTGTCGACGGAATAGTCGCCAGCATCATTGAAGATGAAATATTAAGAAAACATTAAGCAGGCATTTTCGTAGCGGGATGCCGGCACCGGGAATATTCGGCTGGCCGGCAAAATGGCACCGATTTAGCGCCGAGGCGGCGGAAAATAATTAACCCGCCGGAAGGCCGGCAGCGGCAATATAATTTTCCGCCGTTAATGATTGCCGCCCGACGATATTAGCCCCGCGCTTCGCGCGGCCACACTTGCGGGAACAGCGGTGAAACCAGGGCATCGCCCTCTTTTAGCGTCAGCTCCGGGAACGGCGGCGAGGTCACGCCCCCGCGGTCAACAAAGGTGGCGTCGTCGCCCACCCAGCGGGCGGAGAAGACCCGTCGCGCCCGCGCCGTGGCGTTACCTCTGGCGCCGTGCAGCGTTCGGTAGTGGAAGGCGATCGCGTCGCCCGGCTCCAGCGCCCAGCTGACGATATCGTACTCCTCCTGATGGGCGTCAATGTCCGGCAGCTCCTTAAAGCGACCGTGCTGATAGAGCTTCGAGCCGTTGAAGCGGGTCGGACTGAACTCCTCTCCCCACAGGTGGGAGCCGCGGATGCAGCGCAGCGAAATCTCCTGCGCAACCGGGTCCAGCGGGATCCAAAAGCTGACGTTCTGCCGCCCCTCAACGCAGTAGTAGGGCTGATCGTGATGCCAGGGGGTGACCGTGCTGCCGCCGGCGGGCTTGACCAGCGTGTGCTCGTGGAAAAATTTCGCCGTGGTCGATTGCATCAGGGCGGCGGCAATTTCCGCCGCCGGCGACTGCCTGACAAACTGCTCAAAATCGGCGATCCGTGACCAGTTGCAGTAGTCCTGGAAAAAGGGCGCGGAGCCGTCCTTCGGCACCACCGTTCTGGCGTGCCCGTACTCGCTGGGGTTGGCCATCAGTTCCGCCACGCCGTTCGCCAGGCCGTCGATCCACGCAGTGAACGCGCCCTTCAGTAACACCACTCCATCCGTCTGGTAGGTATCGATCGTCTGCCGGTCGATCTGCGGATAACGCTGATTGTGCATAGCTAACCGTCCTGTACTGGATAAATGATTGGGTTGATGACGCCGGGCGTCAGCGGACTCAGGTTATTTAGCCAGCGTCGAATGGTAAATTATTATAAAACGATACTCGTCATAGCAATTTATGAGCCTCTGAGCCTGTCCCACCGGACGTTAGTATTTTGTCGGGCACTGTCCGGGATCGAAATAACAAATAAAATAGCCCTCGAGCCTGGCGCTCAGGCGCGTGACAATATATATCCCCGCCGCGATCGAAGTTACCAGCTAAACCAGCGCCGGGGTTAGCTCAATGCTGCGACAATAGTCCATAAAAAGCTGCGTTGGCCGGGTGGGTTCATTATTAGCGAGGTACGCCATAATTAAGGTTGAGGCCGGCATTTGATCTTCAATCTCCAGCTGGACCAGCCGCTCGCCGTCGTAGGTCATATCGCAAAGCGGCCGGGTCACTAATACCGAGAAGCCCAGCCCCTGCCCGACCATACAGCGCACCATCTCAATTGACGGCGAGCTGTAGGCCACCTGCGGGTGGTAGCCCTTCTCTTTAAAAATGGTAATAAAATAGTTTTTACTCGGCACCGCATCGAGCAAAATCATCGGCTCCTGGCTTAATTCCTGCAGCGTAACGCTCTTTTTTTGCGCCAGCGGATGGCTGGCCGGTAATAACGCATAGGGATTATGCGGGGCATTGAGCGTCTCTTTACTGATCGAGTGGCCTAATTCCAGATCGTAGACCAGGGCTAAATCAAAACGCCCGCGATGCAGGCCGTGCATTAATTCATGCTGCTCGCCATCGTAGAGCTGAAGGGTTATTTCGGGATACATCCTTTTAAATCCGGCCACCAGCTTTGGCATATACAGCGGGGCGACGGATTCAAAGCAGCCCACCGAAATGGTGCCGGAAACCAGCTCCTTATCGGCGCGCGCGTTTTGTTCAAACTCCCAGGAGAGGCGCAGCAGCTCCTTGGCTTTCTCGTAGAAGCGCCGACCGCAAGGGGTGAGCGAAACGCCCTGCGCGTGGTGGCGAATAAACAGCTGCTGCTCGAAGGTGCCCTCAAGGTTTTTTATCGCAATCGAGATCGACGGCTGGGCAATATGCAGCTGTCGGGAGGCTTCGGCGATGCTTTCGGTCTCCACAACGGTAACGAAGTATTTAAGTTGTTTGAGCGTGAATCGCGTCATAGCCTTACCCTTTATGAAATATTGTTACTCACAGAAACGGCATAGTTTCCTGATAGGCCGACTGCAAGCATCGTGCCACTCCCCGGCTAAAAGACGCATTGCCGCAGGGATGAATGAATTATTTATCTCACTAAATGCGCTGAAATAATAAAACCCCAGCCCCGGTGGTTTAATTGCACCAATATGAATCAGGCTGCACCAAATAAATCCCCGAAGCGCCCCATTGTGGCACAACGCCCAATTTACCGGCCGATTCCGTTGACCAATAACAGCAATTGTTTTTTTAATGTTTAGTTCTTGTTTCGCACTCATTGCTTTAAATTTATTGAAATTAATCTGGCTATATAGTTTTTTTAAACTTAAAGACCAAAAATTTACTAATTGCCTGATGGCGAAGAGTACCAGCATAGTGTAATTGCCCGATAAATAGTGACGATGCCCCATTTTAGAACATCGGTATCGTCTTCATGTCCGTTAATTATGGCGAGTGAAATAGCCCATGATGTTTAACTGGAACTACATGTTAAGTCTGCTCAGCGACGCAGATTTTTGGCAGGCCACCTGGACCGTCATTAAACTGAGTCTGCTGACCTGGGGTTGCAGTATTGTGCTGGGCTTTATTCTCGCCCTCGCCAAGCAGTCGCCGCGCAGGCTTTTTAACGTCCCCGCCCGGCTCTATATCTGGCTGTTTCGCAGCCTGCCGCTGCTGGTGCTGCTGATCTTCGTTTATAACCTGCCGCAGGCGGTGCCGTCATTTGCGGTGGTGCTCAACGATCCCTTCTGGGCCGGCCTGCTGGCGATGGTGCTCAGCGAAGCGGCCTACGTCGCCGAGATCCATCGCGGCGGCCTGCTCTCCATCGCCAAAGGCCAGGGCGAGGCCGCGCGGGCCTTAGGGCTGCGCTATGGCGGCACGCAGTGGCGGGTGATTATTCCCCAGGCGCTGCGGGTGGCGCTGCCGGCGCTGGCCAATGAGTATATTGCGATCGTTAAGCTCAGCTCGCTGGTTTCCGTCATCTCCCTGACCGAGATTTTGATGGTCGGCCAGCGCCTCTATTCGCAAAACTTTTTGGTGATGGAAACCATGGCGGCGGTGGCGTTCTACTACGTGCTGATCGTCACCGTGTTTGACTTCCTGCTGAAGCGCCTGGAGACCTGGCTCGACGTCACCCAGCGTAAAACCAACCGCCCGGTCGACGCCGACATGCTGGCGCTGGCCACCGCCGCCCGTCCGGCCGTTGCCCGCAGCGTCATCGATAGCCACCAGCCGGCGCTGCAGGCCTCGAAGCTGCATAAAGCCTACAACAACGTGGAGGTGCTGGGCGCCGTCAGCCTGCAGGTCCAGCCCGGGGAAGTGGTGTCGGTCATCGGCCCTTCCGGCTCCGGCAAAACCACGCTGATTCGCCTGCTCAACGGCCTGGAGCAGATCGATAACGGCGAGATCCGCATCAACGGCCAGCCCTTTATTCACCTCGAACGCCAGGGCGTGCAGAAGCCGCGCTTTATGGAGAACGCCGAGCACCGGCTGAATATTGGCATGGTCTTTCAGAGCTTCAACCTCTTCCCGCACCTGACCGTGTTCGGCAACCTGCTGCTGGCCCCGCGCTATCACCGGCTGGCGGCGGAGGCGGAGCTCAGGCAGCGCGCCTGCGAGCTGCTGTATAAGGTCGGCATGCTCGACCACGCGTGGAAGTACCCGCACCAGCTTTCCGGCGGCCAGCAGCAGCGGGTGGCTATCGCCCGCGCCCTGATGATGCGCCCGCAAATCATGCTCTTCGATGAGCCAACCTCGGCGCTGGACCCGGAAAAAGTCAACGAAGTGCTTCAGGTTATCGAATCGCTGGCCGATGAGGGGATCACCATGGTTATCGTGACCCACGAGATGAATTTTGCCTTCAAAGTTTCCGACCGAATTGTCTTTATGGAAAAAGGGCGCGTGGTTTGCGACGACACGCCTCAGGCGATGCGCGACGGCGATCACCCGCGCGTTGACGCCTTCCTCAAAGACGTCTCTTTGGCTTAACCGCTCCGTTTGTGAAAGGAAAAAATATGATCGCGCAGTGGCAAATCGAACAGTTTCATCAGCAGGGTTTTCTGGTGGTTGAGGCGGTGCTCTCTCCCGCAGAGATCGCCGGGCTGCAGCAGGATTTCGACGGCTGGGTGGCGGAGAGCCGCCGCCACGGCGAGGCCTGGGGAGCGACCGAGGACGGCCGCCCGCGCTTCGACCTTGAAAGCGACCATCGCCCCGACCACCCGTCGCTGCGCCGCGTCAGCTCGCCGACGGAGATCTCCGCCGCCTACCGGCGCGCGGCGCTGGATTCGCGGATGGCGGCGATTGCCGCCCAGCTTATCGGCGGCAGCGGCACCCGCTTTCATCACAGCAAAATTAACTCCAAGCTGCCGCATACCGCCACCCAGGTGAAATGGCACCAGGATTTTCTCTTCACGCCGCACAGCAACGACGACATCATCACCGCCCTGCTGATGGTTAGCGACGTGACGCCGGAGAACGGCCCGCTGAACGTGGTGCCGGGAAGCCATAAGGGGCCGCTGTGGTCGCACTGGCAGGCGTCGCGCTTCACCGGCGCGGTAGATGACGAGGTGGTGGCGACCCACTGCCAGCAGCCCGAGGCCTGCTTTGGCCCGTCCGGCTCGGTGTGCTTTATGCATACCCGGCTGCTCCACGCCTCCAGCCCCAATGAAACCGACCTGCCGCGCACCCTGTTTATCAGCGTTTACGCCGCCGAAGACGCCCTGCCGTACGGCGACAACCCGCTGCCCAGCGCCCACGCCGGACGGCTGGTCGCCGGCACGGAGAGCGGGCTGGTGCGCAGCGCCGCCAATCATGTTCGTCTGCCGCAGAAGCCGCGCGGCGCCTCGTTTTTCGTACAGCAGGCCGGAAACGACCCTGCCAGCATGTGATTGCCCCCCACTTTGGAGATCTCTATGAAACGCTTAAATACCCTGCTCCTCTGCACCGTCGGCGCCCTGAGCGCGGCCAGCGCCCAGGCGGCCTTTCTGCAGCCGGGAAAAATCATTGCCGGTTCGGATATGACCTTTTTCCCTTACGAATATATTGAGAGCAATAAGCCCGCCGGCTTTGATATCGAGTTTCTCGCCGGGATTGCCAAAACCATGGGCCGCGAGGCGGTCAACCTCGATACCCGCTTCCCGAATCTGATCCCCGGCCTGCAGGGCGGACGCTTTGATATCACCAACTCGTCGATGTATATCACCGCCGAACGGCTGAAGGTGATTGATATGGTTCCTTACCTGAAAAGCGGCGAGTCGATCCTCGCCCTCAAGGGTGCCAGCTATCAGCCGAAGACGCCGGAGGAGTTTTGCGGCCATAAGATTGGCTCGATGGGCGCCACCTCGTGGCTGGCGCAGCTGCAAAAGCTCTCCGCCGACTACTGCGTGAAAAAAGGGCTGCCGCCGATAGCGCTTAGCGAATACGCCACCGACCCGCAAACCACCCAGGCGCTGCTGTCGCGGGCGGTGGAGGCGCAGATCACCGATGCGGCGGTGGCGCGCGGCGTGGTCGACAAGCTGGGCGACCGCATCACCATCTCCTCCACGACGCTGATCTACCCGGTGCTCAACGGCTTCGGGGTAAAAAAAGGCAACAGCGAAGTGAAGACCGCGCTTGAGGAGGGGCTGAAGAAGTTTAGCGCCACGCCGGAGTACGCCGCCCTGCTGAAAAAATATAACTTCCAGCCGCCGACCGCGGCGGACCTCAACGACCTGATGCCGAAAGTGGAATAACGCCGTGGCCTACTCTTTTGAAGAACAAACGCGCATCGATCTGGCGGCGACGCTGCGCATTGTTGCCCACCTCGGCATGCACGAGGCGGTCGCCAACCACTTTAGCGCCGCCCTGTCGGCGGATGGCAAAACGTTTCTGCTCAACCCGAAGTGGCGCCACTTCTCGCGCATTCGCGCCAGCGATCTGCTGCTGCTGAACGCCGATGATGAAGAGAACGCCCACCGCGCGGACGTGGACGCCACGGCGTGGGCTATTCACGGGCAGATTCACCAGCGGCTGCCGCAGGCCCGGGCGGTGCTGCATCTGCATCCGGTGTATGCCACCAGCGTCGCCTGCCTCGAGCAGCCGCAGATCCTGCCTATCGATCAAAACACCGCGCGCTACTTTCAGCGCGTGGCGGTCGATACGCTGTACGGCGGGATGGCGGATACCGTCGCCGAGGGGGCGCGGCTGGCGGGGCTGCTGGCGGATAAACGCCGCCTGCTGATGGGCAATCACGGGGTACTGGTGACCGCCGGCTCCATCGGCGAGGCGTTTGACGATATCTGGACCCTCGAGCGCGCCTGCCAGATTCTGGTCACCGCCTGGTCAACCGGCCGGCCGCTGAAGGTGCTGTCCGATGAGGTGGCGGAGAAAACCGCCGCCGACTGGGAAAAAATCAGCGACTTTTCCCGTCAGCATTTTGAGGAGATGAAACAGCTGATGATCGACGCCGATCCTTCGCTGCTTGACTAAACTGCCCCAGGCTTCCCCGGGCAACGCCGGGGGAGCCGCTTAGCGCTGCGCCAGCATGATGTTTTCCAGCGCCGTGAGGAATGGGATCAGGTGAAACGGCTGGAAAACGAGGCCAATTTATCCCCGTGAGCCGATGCGTATTGACCGCTATCTGCGAGATAGCGTGCAATTATTTTTGTCCCGCCAGATGTTGCCAGGTCATTTTTGGCTAAATAAAGCGTTTAGCCGCGAAATAATTAATCTATGGCAGGCGGCGTAAATATATTTTATACGCCCGAAAAGCATGCATTAATAAATGGCAAAATAATATTCAGCGCGCCGGAAAAATATTTTCTGATAAAAAGAGGAGGCCCGTCATCCGGCCGGCAGAACCCCCGCCCGCGCGGGCGATTAAAATGCGTAAAAAAACCGCCGGGCGCTGGTTTTTCTTAGGATTAATCTTATAATCGAAGGATAAAAATTCACCTGCCAGCAGTACCTTGAGAAAGGCGAAAAACATGCCCAGACCTACTGCGCTGTACGTTCCTCACGTTTTGAGCGCGGCGGATATCGCGCCGGAAGAGCGTTACCAGCAAATATCGCAAAACCTCGGCTGCTATGGGATAGAAGTGGCGAACAACCGCCGCCCCGCAGAGATTATTGCCACGCATAAGACTATATCCGCTATTTCCGGCGACTATTGTAGTGCGATGGGTTCGAAAAATCAGACCACCTTCGATCCGCATCGCGTCGAGGAGCAGTCGATCTATATTTCGCTGCTGGTGCAGGGGCATCAGCTTATTAGCGGCAGAAAGAAATCCGTCTCCGCGCAGGTCAATCCCGGAATGCTGATTGTTCATCAGCGCAATGACTATTATCAGTATCAGTGCGACGACGTGAAGCAGCTCTATATCATTCCGCGCAGCGAGAAAATCAAAGAGGTTTTTAACGGCAGGCTCAATAGTCCGGTTGTTTCTCTGGAAAATCATCCTCTGACGATGTTTCTGAAATCGCACATGATGCTGCTCGATAGCCATTCGGCGAGCCTGTCGCTAAAGGAGACGGCAACCGTTGTCGACGGTCTGCATAATATGGCGCTGCTGGTCCTGAGCGATATCGCGAAACAGCAGGGATTAATCTCTTCCGGCAAGCTGGGGCATCTGGTGAATAGCGCGAAATCGTTTATCGCCCTGCACTATCAGCAGCACGATCTCTCCCCTGACCTGCTGTCAAAAGCGCTCCACTGCTCGCGATCCAGCCTCGATCGCGCCTTCAACGAACAGGGAACCTCGGTTATGACGGTGCTTAAAGAGCGGCGTTTAGAGGCCGCGCGCGCGCTGCTGGAGAGCGCACCTCAGCTGCGGGTCGAGCAGATTTCGTGGCTCTGCGGGTTTATCAGCCATCCGTTATTTAGCAAAAGCTTCCGCGAGAAATATCACGCATCGCCGAAGACCTGGCGCGAAAATTATCATAAAGCCGGTTAATACGCCGCGGGCTTTGTGATTCAGCGCTGGCGAAACGATTTAAAACGCATTGCCCGGCGCTCTTTAATATAGCTAAGCAGGCTATAGACGGAAATACCCAGCAGGGCAACGGCGACGAGGGCTAAAATGATTGAGCTGATGTTCATTATGGTTTTCTCCATATCATTGAGAATATGATTTTTATCATAATGATTCTCACTCCGGCGACCAGTCCCGACAGCCTCAACTCTGTTCTCTGCCCCTCACGCCAGCACTCTCCATAAGCGCTTGATCTTCATCGGCATGGAGAGCAGCATGGATCGGCAAACATCACAAAATAACTACGCTAACCGCCCACCACAGGAGAGACTCAGTGCCTACCGGACATCGCTTTCAGGCTACGGATCTGCATCAGTTTGTCGTCGCCCTTTTCAGCCACCTCGGCAGCACCGCCAGCGAAGCGGCCCTCGTCGCCGACCATCTGATTGCCGCCAACCTCGCCGGCCACGATTCGCACGGCGTCGGGATGATCCCGAGCTACGTGCGCTCCCACGCCGCGGGGCATCTACAGCTTAACCGGCATGCCAGCATTATGAAGGACGCCGGGGCGGTAGTGACCCTCGACGGTAACGCCGGGTTCGGGCAGGTTGTCGCCCACGAGGCGATGCAGATCGGCATCGAAAAGGCACAGCGGCACGGCATGGCCGCCGTCGCCCTGCGCAACGCCCACCATATCGGCCGCATCGGCTACTGGGCCGAGCAGTGCGCGGCGGCGGGCATGATCTCTATCCACTTCGTCAGCGTCGTTGGCGACCCGATGGTTGCGCCGTTTCGCGGGAAGGACAGCCGCTTCGGCACCAACCCGCTGTGCGTGGTGTTCCCGCGCAGGGGCCAGCCGCCGCTGCTGCTGGACTACGCCACCAGCGCCATCGCCTTCGGCAAGACCCGCGTTGCCTGGCACAAGGGCGAAGCGGTGCCCGCCGGCTCGTTAATCGATGCCCACGGTGAGCCGACCAACGACCCGGCGGTGATGCAGACCTCGCCGCTGGGCGCGCTGCTGACCTTTGCCCAGCATAAAGGCTACGCCCTGGCGACGCTGTGCGAGATCCTCGGCGGCGCGGTATCCGGCGGGCAGACAACCCACCAGGAGAGCCTGCAAACCTGCGTTGACGCCATTTTCAACTGCATGACCACCATCATTCTGGACCCGGAAACCTTCGATGCTCCGCAGATGCAGAGCGAAACTGAAGCCTTTATCGACTGGTGTAAGCAGTCCCCGCACGAGGCGGACGCTCCGATTCTGGTGCCCGGCGAATGGGAGCAGGCCAACCGCGAGGAGCGTCTGGCACAGGGCATTCCGCTGGACGAGGGCAGCTGGCAGGCCATCTGCGGCGCGGCGCAGGAGGCCGGTTTAGCCGCGCAAACCCTCGCCCACTTCCGGCAAAAAATGGCCTGATCCCCCGCCCTGCGCCCCTTCCTTCGCGCCGCCGGACGGCGCGAGCCTGCCATCGCCGGGGCGTCTGGCCGGGCCGCTCGTCATCGTCATTAGTGACGACATCGCGACGACCCGGCATCCCCCAATTTAATTTCTCATAAAAATCAATATCTTATTTTTTGGCACGCTTCCTGCTTAACAGCCACACCTGACGTCAGCATCGTGACGCAAGGACTCAATGACGATGGCAGGCCGGGCCCGGCCTGACCGACGATCTTCATTCACTGTTAACAGGTCTGTTACTGATGAAAAAAATCACGAGCGTTTGCCCTTACTGTGGGGCGGGTTGCAAACTTAAGCTGGTTGTCGAGAACGATAAAATTATCCGCGCCGAAGCCGCCGATGGGGTGACCAACCAAAACCAGCTGTGCCTCAAAGGCTATTACGGATGGGATTTCCTCAACGATACCCAGCTGCTCACCCCGCGCCTGAAGCAGCCGATGATTCGCTACCAGAAAGGCGGCAAGCTCACCCCGGTAACCTGGGATGAAGCGATCCGCTATACCGCCAAAAAGCTGCAGGCCATCAAGCAGCAGCACGGCCCGCGCGCCATTATGACCACCGGCTCATCCCGCGGCACGGGGAATGAAACCAACTATGTGATGCAGAAATTTGCCCGCGCGGTGCTCAACACCAACAACGTCGACTGCTGCGCCCGCGTGTGTCACGGGCCGTCGGTAGCCGGCCTCCAGCAGGCGCTGGGCAACGGCGCGATGAGCAACTCGATAAGCGATATTGAAAACTCGAAATGCCTGCTGGTCTTTGGCTACAACTGCGCGGATTCCCACCCGATCGTGGCCCGCAGGGTGATCAAAGCCCGCGAGAACGGGGCGAAGATCATCGTCTGCGACCCGCGGCGCATTGAAACCGCACGCATTGCCGATCGTCACCTGCAGCTCAATAACGGCAGCAATATGGCGCTGGTCAACGCCTTTGCGCACGTGCTGCTCGAGGAAGACCTCTACAATCATGATTACGTCGATCGCTTTACCGAAGGCCTTGAGGCCTACCGGGAAGCGGTGCGGGACTACTCACCCGAGGCGGTTGAAGCGCTGACCGGGGTGCCGGCGCAGGAGGTGCGCCAGGCGATGCGCATGTTTGCCGCCGCGCCTTCGGCCACCATTATGTGGGGAATGGGCGTGACCCAGTTTGGCCAGGCGGTGGACGTGGTCAAAGGGCTGGCCAGCCTCGCGCTGCTCACCGGCAACCTCGGGCGCGAGCACGTCGGCGTCGGCCCGGTACGCGGACAAAACAACGTCCAGGGCGCCTGCGACATGGGGGTTCTGCCGAACCTCTTCCCCGGCTATCAGGAGGTTACCGACCCGCAGGTGCGGGCTAAGTTTGCCGAGGCCTGGGGCATCGACCCGGCGCTGATGGACGATAAGGTCGGCACCCGCATCACCGAAGTGCCCCACAAGGCGCTGACCGGGGAGATCAAGGCCTACTACATCATGGGGGAAGATCCGCTGCAGACGGAGGCCGACCTCGGGCTGGTGCGCAAGGGGATCGAGGCGCTGGATTTCGTGGTGGTGCAGGATATCTTTATGACCAAAACCGCCGAGATAGCCGACGTGCTGCTGCCGGCGACCTCCTGGGGCGAACACGGCGGCGTGTTCACCTGCGCCGATCGCGGCTTCCAGCGCTTTGAAAAAGCGATCCCGGCGTCGGGAAACGTCAAGCGCGACTGGGAGATAATCAGCCTGCTGGCTAGCGAAATGGGCTACCCGATGCACTACGCGGATAACCAGCAAATCTGGGACGAAATGCGCGAGCTATGCCCGCTGTTCTACGGCGTAACCTATGAAAAAATGGGTGACATGAACCACGTGCAGTGGCCCTGCCCGACGCTGGATCATCCGGGCACGCCGTGGCTTTATAAGGATAACCATTTTGATACCCCGACGGGTAAAGGACAGCTGTTCGCCGCGCCGTGGCGGGCCCCGGCCGAAACGCCGGATGCCGATTATCCGCTGGTGCTGTGCACGGTGCGCGAAGTCGGCCACTACTCGTGCCGCTCGATGACCGGCAACTGCGCGGCGCTGCAGTCGCTGGCCGACGAGCCGGGCCGGGTGCAAATTAGCCGCGCCGATGCGCAGCAGATGGGGATTACCGACCGGCAGCTGGTGTGGGTCAGCTCGCGGCGCGGAAAGGTTATCACCCGCGCCGATATCAGCGATCGCATCAACAGCGGCGCCGTCTATATGACCTACCAGTGGTGGGTGGGGGCCTGCAATGAGTTAACCCAGGATAACCTCGACCCGATCTCGAAAACGCCGGAAACCAAGTACTGCGCGGTGAAGGTCGAGGCCATTGCCGATCAGCGCTGGGCGGAACAGTTTGCGCTCAGCGCCTACAACGAGATGAAAGCGCGCCTGAAAGCCGCGGCTAACGCCTAAAAGCATCAGGGGAGGCGCGCGCCTCCCCTGACGTGACGTTGTCACTCAAGGCGTCAGGCTTCACCGGCCTGCGGCAGCAGTTTTTCCACCAGCGCCGTCCACATCAGCACCCCGGGTTCGATCAGATCGTCATTAAAATCATAGCCGGCGTTATGCAGCGGTTTGGACGGCGTTTCGCCATCGGTACCGATCCAGAAATAGGCGCCGGGGCACGCTTCCAGCATGCAGGCAAAATCTTCTGAGGCCATTGACGGGCTGACCTCGGCGTTCACCGCCGACTCGCCCAGCGCGGCAATCGCCGCCTCGCGGACGCTCAGCGCCTGCGCCGGATGGTTCCTGGTGACCGGATAGCCCGGATACCAGAAAATCTCCCCCTGCACGTCAGAGACCTGCGGCTGCGTCGCCACGTAGCGCTCAATCAGCCCTTTTACCCGCTCGCGAACCGGGTTGCTCAGGCAGCGGAAGGTGCCGCGCAGCACCACTTTGTCCGGCAGAACGTTGATCGCCTCCCCGCCGCTAATCTGCGTAATGCTGACCACCGCCGACTCCTGCGGCGACAGGCGCCGCGACGGAATCGTCTGCAGCGCCATAATAAGCTGCGCGGCGGCGACGATCGGGTCGGCCCCGCTCTCCGGCATCGCCGCATGGCAGCTTTTGCCAGTCAGGGTGATTTCGAAGGCATCAAGGGAGGCCATCATCGCGCCGCTGTTGATCGCCACCTGTCCCAGCGGGATCCCCGGCCAGTTGTGCAGCGCGTAAATGGCGTCCATTGGAAACAAGGTAAACAGCCCCTCTTCGACCATTTTGCGCGCGCCGCCGAGGTTCTCTTCCGCCGGTTGAAAAACAAAATGCACCGTGCCGCGAAAGCGGCGGGTGCGCGCCAGATGTGCCGCCGCGGCCAACAGCATCGCGGTATGGCCATCGTGGCCGCAGGCGTGCATCACGCCGGGATTGCGGGATTTGTAGCTGACCTCGCCGAGTTCGGTAATCGGCAGGGCGTCCATATCGGCGCGCAGGCCGATTACCGGGCCAGGGCCGTTCTCCAGGGTCGCCACCACCCCCGTTCCCGCCAGCCCCGTATGCACCTGCAGGCCAAACGAGGCCAGCAGTTCGGCGACGCGACGGGAGGTTTTCTGTTCCTGGTAGCCCAGTTCAGGGTAAGCATGAAAATCGCGTCGCCAGCGAATAGCCTCGGCGATGGATGAAGGCGATACTGCCATGTCGTACTCCTTTCCTGCACAGCATCAGCGCTGAGCGAGGGTTGTTATCGGTATGCATTTTATCCATGCGCCCCGCGAGCGCCGGGCTGCTCTATGAGTTATATCCTTTCGCCAGCGCGCTGACAACTCTCGCTAAACGTCCGCCCGGCGGGCTTTGGCGAGCGGCCGCGGCCCCCTTCTCAATTAATGGTAGCCATTTCAACGGTGACAGAAGCCATATGATTAACTAATATGCAGGGCTGTTGGCGCTTCGCCAGTTTATCCACCTGTTGACTTCCGTTATCGGGAATAAAATGTTTAACCCAGACCACAATCGCTTAGCGCCCACGCTGGCGATGATCATGGCCGCCTCGCTGGTAGGCTTTATCACCGGCTATACGGTGCCGCTTATCAGCCTTGAGCTTGCGCAGCAGCAAATTGATACCCTCTACGTTGGCCTGCTGGCCGCGCTGCCGCCGGCGGGCATGATGCTCTCCTCCTTCCTCTCGCCCGCGCTGTGCCGCCGCTTTGAGATGGGCGTGCTGCTCAGCGCAAGCCTGATCCTGCTGGCCCTGGCGACGGTTGCCTCCTGCCTGACCGTCGATCTGCTGCAGCTCCTGCTGCCGCGCTTCCTGACCGGCCTCGCCTCGGGAGTAATCATCGTGCTGGGAGAGAGCTGGATAACCGGCGGGGCGGCGGGTAAAAATCGCGCCACGTTGACCGGGATTTACGCCTCAGCCTTTACCGGCTGCCAGCTGGCCGGGCCGCTGCTCATTTCCGCCGGCCCTGCCTATCAGTCATGGGCGCTGCTGGCGATCTGCGGCCTGACCGCCCTGTGCCTGCTTATGCTGCGCCACCTGCCGAGCGGCAGCCGTGAGAGCCTCGCCGGACGCGCCAGCTGGCGTAGCCTCGGCGCATTTTTGCCGGTTCTGGCCTCCGGCGTATTCTGCTTTTCCTTCTTCGATGCCAGCATCCTCGCGCTGCTGCCGCTGTACGGCATGGATAAGGGGCTAAACGAGTCGATGGCGGTGCTGCTGGTGACGGTGGTACTGACCGGCGACGCGCTGTTCCAGGCGCCGCTCGGCTGGATTGCCGATAAGTTTGGCATCCGCCGGGTGCACCTCAGCTGCGCGCTGGTCTTCTGCCTCGCCCTGCTGGCGCTGCCCTTCCTGCTCGGCTCGCGCATGCAGCTGATCGTCGGCTGCCTGGTGCTCGGGGCGGCGGCGGGCGCGCTCTATACCCTGTCGCTGGTGCGCGCGGGTAAAACCTTCTCCGGGCAAAAGCTGATCATGATAAACGCACTATTGGGCTTCTTCTGGTCGGCGGGGAGCGTTGCCGGGCCGGTGATCAGTAGCCTGGCGATCGGCGTTTCGGGATATGACGGTCTGATCGTCACCCTCTTCGCCAGCGGGCTGCTGTTCCTGCTGATTCAGGGATTAGGTAAAAACGAGAAGACGCTGCTGGCTAACGAGCGTGAAGTTTCGGACGATGAGGTTTCGGACGATGAGGTTAGCGAAGCGGCACAGTAGCGCGCCGTTTCGCCTGCAGCAATATGATAAAGCGGCCCTGGCGGCCGCTTTTCTTATAGCACTTTGCTGAGGAACGCGGCGGTGCGCGGGTTGCTCGGGGCGCTAAAGATCTGCTCCGGCCGGCCCTGCTCCTGAATAATCCCACCGTCGATAAAGATAACCCGGTCGGCGACCTCGCGGGCAAAGCCCATTTCATGGGTCACAATGACCATCGTCATCCCTTCGCTGGCGAGATTTTTCATCACCGCCAGCACGTCGCCGACCAGCTCGGGGTCGAGCGCCGAGGTCGGCTCGTCGAACAGCATGATCGACGGCTTCATCGCCAGCGCGCGGGCAATCGCTACCCGCTGCTGCTGGCCGCCGGAGAGGCTGGAGGGCCAGGCGTCGCGCTTATCGCTTAATCCCACTTTTGCCAGCAGCTCTTCCGCCAGCGCAATCGCCGCCTGCCGGGCCATGCCGCGCAGGTTCATCGGCGCCATGATCAGGTTTTCCAGCACCGTCATATGCGGGAACAGGTTGAAGCGCTGAAAGACCATGCCGACGCTTTCACGCAGCTTGTTCAGGTCGGTAGTGCGGTCGTGGACGGCAAAGCCGTTGACCGCCACTTCGCCTTCGCTGACGGTTTCCAGCGCGTTCATGCAGCGCAGAAAGGTGCTTTTCCCCGACCCGGAGGGGCCGATGATGCACACCACTTCCTGCGGCTGAATATCGCAGCTGATGCCGCGCAGGACGTGGCTGTCACCGAAGCGCTTGTGCAGATTGTTAATGTGAATCACTTTTGCCAAACCTCTTTTCCAGACGGTTAACCAGCTGTGCCAGCAGGAAGGTAATCACCCAGTAGACCAGAGAGATCGTCAGGTAGGGTTCCCAGTAGGTGGCGTAGGCGCCGGAGACGGTACGCGCGGCGTAAGCCAGGTCGGCAAGGCCGATCGCCGACGCCAGCGAGGAGTCCTTAACGATAGCGATGGCGTTGTTGCCCAGCGGCGGCAGAATGCGGCGAAACGCCTGCGGCAGGATCACCTGGCGCATGGTTTTCCACCACGGCATCCCCAGCGCGCGGGAGGCTTCCATCTGTCCTTTGTCGATCGACTGAATACCGGCGCGGAAAATTTCCGAGACGTAGGCCCCGGCGTTGAGCGTTATCGCCACCACGCAGGAGAGAAACGCGCCGTAGTTAGAGCGCAGCTCGCGGGCAAAGTCGGCGCTCATCACCCCGCCGGTGACCAGCAGGCCGTCGCGCGGGTTGATAAACAGCGGTACCAGCGCGAAGTGCACCACCATGATCTGCACAAACAGCGGCGTGCCGCGAAATGCGCTGACGTAGAAGCGTACCGGGAACTGAACCAGGTAGCGCAGGACGTATTTCCACACCCCGTGCTCGGCCTTCGCCATTCTTCCCAGCCCAAGGGTCAGACCCCACAGGGTGCCGAGGATCACGCAAATAATGGTGCATTTAATGGTCATCAAGGCGCCGTCCATAAACAGCGGACCGTACTCCTCGATGATCTCCCAACGGAATCCCGTCATAATCTTTCCCTAAAAAATACGGCTATCGTCAAAGCCGATAGCCGTGAGTAAGACAAAAAATAGATCTTATTGCGCTGGCAGCGTCGGGACGTTGTCGTCGAACCAGGTTTTGTAGATTTTGGCGTAGGTGCCGTCGGCGACAATTTTCTGCAGGCCGGCGTTGATTTTCGCCTGCAGCGCGCTGTTGCCCTTGGCTACGGCGATGCCGAAGTACTGGCGCTCAAACTTCGCGTCCGGCACCAGCTTGAACTGCTTCTCCGGGTGCTGCTTGATGTAGTATTTCACTACCCCAACGTCGCCGACCGCCGCGCTGACGCCGTCTTCAAACAGCTCCTGCAGCATCAGCGGCGTATTGTCGAAGCGCTTAATGGCGGTGCTGTTTTTACCCAGCACGTCAGAAACCACGATATCGCCGGTGCTGGAGTTCACCACCCCAACCTTCTCGCTTTTCAGCGCCGCCAGCGAGGTCACCTTCGAATCCGACGGCACCACGATCGACTGCTCGGCCGGGAAATAAGGGGCGGAGAAATCCACCATCTGCTTACGCTTATCGGTAATGGTGATCCCGGAGATGATAATGTCGCGATCGCCGGTGTTGAGGGTCGCGAAGATCCCCTCCCACGGCGTGTTGACCAGCTTGATATCAAAGTTTTCTGCTTTAGCGATCGCCTTGATGATGTCGATATCAAAACCTTCCAGCTGCTTCTGGCTGTTTTCGTATTCAAACGGGCGATAGGTGCCGCCGGAACCGACAACGTAGGTTTCCTGTGCCGCCTGCGCGGTGCCAATCATTGCCGCCATCAGGCAGCACGCTTTCATCCACTTCTTAACCATGACAGATCCTTTTTATGCATTTATTTTGCATAAAAATACACATACTCAGCATGGCATGCAACCACAAACCTGCGCTGCGGTGATTTATCTGGCAGTTAGCTGCGCTTACCGCCAGATTTACCGATCGCTTTATGCAGTTCGTTGATGCGCTTCATCGACTTCATGGTTTTTTGCGGAGCGGTAGAGGCGACCGAGAGCACCATCATTTCCAGGCACACCAGCACCGTTCCGTGCAGCGGCACCCGCCCGTTATCGCCGCCGCGCGGCACCTCGATAACCACCTGCGCCTCCTGGCTGAAGCGGGAGTCCACCGCCTGGGTCAGCAGAATGGTCGGAATACCGAGCCGTCGGGCCTCGCGCAGGGTGGTCATGCCTTCGCGGTGCGGCGATTTTTGCCCCATCATGATCAGCACGTCGCCGCGCTGCAGGCCGATCAGCTGTTCGGCGAGGCTAAAACCGGTGCGGTTCAGGACGTACGAAGGCAGACCGATGCGGCTAAACAGCCTGGCGGTATACTCCGCCAGAATCCCCGACGCGCCGATGCCGAAAATCGCCACCTGGCGCGCGTCGGTAAGCAGTGCCACCGCCTGGGCTACCGCCTCGCGGTTGTCGGGGCGGGAGAGCACCTCGCAGGCGCGCTGGTGGCCCTCGAGCACGAAATCGATGCTCGAATTGACGTCCGTCGAGAGCGCGTTGACCGTCGAGAGCATTTTCTCCGAGGAGGTAATCGACGGGCCGAACCAGCGCTCCATGGTCTGCTTCAGCTCACGCAGCCCGGCAAAGCCCAGCGCCTGAATAGCCCTGACCACCGTAGCGTCGGAGGTGTGGGTGGCGGTGGCAATCTCCATCGCCGTGCGCTCGAGCACCACCTCGCGATTGTCGTTGATATAGCTAACCACCGCCAGCAGGCGCGGCGACAACTGATGCGCCCGGGCGCGAAAACGGTCGCCAAACAGGTCAACCCGCCCCTTCTCTCGTTTGGCCGGCGTTTTCATTTCAGCGCCGCCGGCAGCGGACGTCCGGCAATATGCGACTGCACTTCGGCCGCCATCAGGCTCAGGGCGGCGAAGGAGTTGGAGATCACGTCCTCACGCGGCAGCAGGATATAGCGTCCGCTGCGGCAGGCGCGCATAAAGTCGCACCAGCCCGGCATTACGGCCTCCATCGCCTGCAGCTCATCCTGCGGCTTGCCGCCGGTATCGGAGCGCCAGGTCGCGAAAACGAAATCGGCATCCAGCTCCGGCAGCTGCTCGGCGCTAACGTCGATGCGCTGGCCGTCGGGAATGCGCTCAATCAGCGGCGGAAAGCGGAAGCCGGCGTCGCGCAGCACGCGGCCCAGGGCGTGATAGGCGTGATGGACGGTCACTTTACCGCCGTTGGCCTGAATCACCGAGACGGTAATCTTCTGCGTATCGACCGCCGCCTTCAGCTGCTTAATCTGCTCCCGATAGCGCCGCTCGAGCACCGCCAGCCGCGCCTCGGAGCCGGTCAGCTGCGCCAGCTTAGCGTAAATGCGCGGCGCGCTGCCCTGCAGATGGTCGATGCTCACCGTCGGGGCTATCTTCTCCAGCTGTTCCACGGAGACGTGGCGGCTGGGCTCGGTAATAATCAGGTCCGGTTTAGCCGCAGCCACGGCTTCGAGATCGATATCCGCGGTACCGATAAACTGAATATCGCTGTTATCAAAATCGATGCCGGTAAGCTGGGCGCTGGAGCGCAGATAGTGGCTACCGTCGGGACGCGTACGCCCGTGGCTGGCAACCGGCGGCACGCCGAGCTCGATCAGCGGGATCGTGATATCCAGATCGTGCATCGAGACAATCCGCTGCGGATGCAGCGGAACGTTCACCACCCGACCTAAATCATCGGTAAATTTTTGCGTCTGACCCGCGGCGGCACCCGCGGTACCGGCCACGCAAAGCAGCAGAGGAACTAACCAACGCATAGCAATCCTTGAGAGTTACAGGGCATCACGACGACGCCAGAGCAGCAGAATAAAAAACGGACAGCCCACCAGGGCGATGACAATCCCGGCTGGGATCTGCAGCGGCGCAAAGGCCACCCGCCCGATGGTGTCGGTCACTAAAACCAGCAGAGCGCCAATCAGCGCGCTACCGCACAGCAGAGAGACCTGGCCGCCGCGCAGCACAAAGCGCGCCATATGCGGCGCCATCAGTCCAACGAAGCCGAGGCTGCCCACGCAGGAGACGCTGGCGGAGGTCAGCAGCACCGGGGCAAAAAAGCGCAGCAGCGTCAGCTGCTGTAGCCGGACGCCGAGGCCGATAGCCGTGCGGTCGCCGAGCAGCGCCACGTCCGCCGCGCGGGCGGTAAGAAACAGGATCAGCGCGCCGGGCAGCGCCCAGCAGGCGGCGACCGCCAGCAGCGGCCAGGTCGCGGCGTGCAGGCTTCCCGCCAGCCAGATCATCGCCGTCTGCACGTCGCGGACGTCGGCGGTGGTCATAAAAATGCCTACCGCCGCGGCCAGGGTCCAGGAGACGCCGATACCGATCAGGATAAAGCGCGGCCGCGAGCAGTCGCGCGCCAGGGCCAGCACCAGCAGCGCCACCAGCACGCCGCCGGCCATTCCCGCCAGCGGCCGCCACGCCAGCGCCGTCGCCGGGAAGAGCAGGATCAGCGCCAATACCACCACGCTGGCCCCCTCCTTGACGCCGATAAGCCCCGGGTCCGCCAGCCCGTTACGGGTGATGCTCTGCATCGCCGCGCCGGCCATCCCCAGCATTGCCCCGCACAGCAGCGCCATAAACAGCCGCGGCAGGCGGATATCGAACAGAATAAAGCGCTGCTGTCCGCTGAGGCTATCCGCATCCAGCAGCGCCCGCAGCACGGTCCCGGAAGGCAGCGGAAAGCTGCCGCGCGTCAGGCCAAACGCGCCGAGAATGGCTATCAGGGCGAGCAGCCCGGCGGCACTCTTCAGCGCCGCCGGGCGCAGCAGAATATGACGACTCCCGGCAGCCAGCGGGCGGAATCCGGCACGACGTGCGGCGCTTTTCATTTAAAGAATCTCGCGGCAATAAAGATAAACAGCGGCGCGCCCACCAGGGCGGTCATCGCCCCGGTTGCCAGCTCCTGGGGCGCCACCAGGGTGCGCGCCGCAATATCCGCCAGCACCAGCACCAGGGCGCCAACCGGCGCCGCCAGCGGCAGCGCCAGGCGAATGTCCTCGGCGATCAGCCGCCGCACCACGTGCGGGACCACCAGGCCAACAAAGCCGATCGGCCCGGCAACGGCGACCGCCGAACCGCACAGCAGCGCAATGGCAGCGAGCCCCAGCAGCCGGGTTTGGGCAATTTTCACCCCCAGTCCGAGGGCGACCTTATCCCCCAAAGCCAGGACGTTAAGCCGCGGGGCGATGGCGAGCGCGATCAGCAGCCCGCCCAGCGCCGGGATCAGCGCCGCGCGCAGCGTTTGCCACTTCAGCCCGGCCAGATCGCCCGCCAGCCAGGTGCGCATCGCCAGCAGCGTTTGTTCGTCCAGAATCAGGACCGCCGCGGTCACCGCCGACGCAAAGGCCGAGAGCGCCACCCCGCACAGGGTGATGCGCAGCGGCGTCATGCCGCCGCGTCCGGAGGAAGCCAGCAGCATCACGGCGCCAAACAGCAGCCCTGCGCCGCAGGCGGCGGTCAGCGGGCGGCCGAACGCCGCTTCGCCGAGGCCCAGCGCCGAGGTCGCCACCACCGCCAGCGACGCGCCGGCATTGAGGCCGAGAATATGCGGTTCGCCGAGCGGATTGCGGATCACCGTCTGCAGCAGCATGCCCGCGATGCCGAGCGCGGCGCCGGTAAGCAGCGCGGCGGCCAGGCGCACGAGGCGTAAATCGACAATAATCCGCTGGTCAAAACTGTGCGGATCGTAATGGAGCAGCGCCTGCAGTATGGTGGGCGGCGCAATCCAGCGCGCGCCCAGCCCCAGGTGCACCAGCGAGCCGCCGATCAGCAGCAGGGTCAGCACCACCACGGCCAGCTGCGGCCGGGCGCGTCGGCGCCGGAGCATCAGCGCGCTGGCGCTCATTGTCCGGCCGCCTGGCGGGCGCGAAAGGGCATAAAGAATGGTTTACCGGTTTGCGGGTTCAGCGACATCTGCACGTCAACGTCAAACACCGTTTTAATCAGCTCCGGCGTACAGGTTTCATTTTCACCAATCACCCCGGCAATGCGCCCCTGCTTAAGAAACACCAGCGTATCGGCATAGTTCACCGCAAAATTCAGGTCGTGCAGGACGGTCACCACCGTGCGCCCGTGTTCGCGGGTCAGGGTCTGCAGCAGCTCGAGAATATCGACCTGATAGCGCAGATCGAGCCAGGTGGTGGGTTCGTCGAGCAGAATGGTGGCGGTTTGCTGGGCCAGCGCCATCGCTATCCAGCAGCGCTGGCGCTGGCCGCCGGAGAGGCTGTCCACCGGCAGATGGGCGAACTCCGCGGTGCCGGTCAGCGCCAGCGCCTCCTCCACCGCCCGCTCGTCGTCGGCCGACCACTGGCGCATCAGCCCTTGCCAGGGATAGCGCCCGCGCGCCACCAGCTCGAAAACCGTCAGCCCTTCCGGGGTGAGCGGCGACTGGGGCAGTATCCCCAGCCGGCGCGATACCGTCCGGGTGGGCAGCTCGTGGATAACCTCACCATCGAGGCGCACGCAGCCGCCGAGCGGCTTGAGCATTCGGGCGATGGTCGATAGCAGGGTCGATTTCCCGGAGCCGTTGGCCCCGGCCAGTACCGTCATTTTGCCGTGGGGGATCGTCAGATTAATATCGTTGACGATAAGGGTCTGGCCGTATCCGGCCGACAGGGAATCCAGCACAATCCCCTGCTCTGCAGGCATCACCCGCTGTGGCATAACTCGCTCCCGCACCGCAGCGGCGTGGCATCAGGCCCGCTCGGACTGCACTCAAACAAAAATACATCTCATTCTCTTTTGATCATGATGTGAATGAATGTAGTAGTCAATACTCTGTTTTACGCGCAGCGAAAAGGCGCCACCTGTAGCCTGGCGTAGCGACACAATCTGAATTAAACCGATTAAAAACATAAAGATAAATACTATTTTCGCTGTCCATTCCGCCGCCGAAACGCCGCTTTCGCTGGCAGCGCTTTTTTATCTTACATAACGTTTACTACTACATTGCTACGTGGTTGAATGATTCTCAATTACATATCTGAGCGCAAATTATAGCGGATAACGGATAGATAATATTTTTAAGGGCAATGATTTAATTGGCTTTTTCTGTCCGCAAAGGACGGATTCGTTCACGAGAAACAGACAAATGACGCAATCAACTGTCCCTTTCACGACATTGAAAGGGCGTGCACTTTTTTCACTGATTTTTTTGGGTTCCTTTACCTCTCCGGGGATTATCGCCGCGCAAACCGCGGCGGAAAAAGATAAAAATACCGCCGACGAAACCATCACGGTGGTGGCCGACGGCAGCCAGCAGAACGCCACCAGCGGCTATCAGCCCCTCAGCAGCGCGACCGCAACGCTGACCTCAATGCCGCTGCTGGATATCCCGCAGGTGGTTAACACCGTCAGCGATCGGGTGCTGGAAGATCAGCACGTCACCTCGCTTGACGAGGCGCTGTATAACGTCGCCAACGTCGTGCAGACCAATACCCTCGGCGGCACCCAGGACGCCTTTACCCGCCGCGGTTTCGGCGCCAACCGCGACGGTTCTATTATGACCAACGGGCTGCGCACCGTCCTGCCGCGCAGCTTCAACGCTGCCGCCGAGCGCGTGGAGGTGCTGAAAGGCCCGGCCTCGACGCTGTACGGCATTCTCGATCCCGGCGGGCTGATTAACGTGGTGACCAAACGCCCGGAAAAAACCTTCGGCGGCTCGATTTCGGCGACCTCCACCAGCTTTGGCGGCGGCACCGGTCAGTTTGACGTCACCGGGCCCATCGACGGGACGCGCCTCGCGTACCGGGTCATCGGCGAATATCAGAATGAAGACTACTGGCGCAGCTTTGGCAAAGAGAAGAGCAGCTTTATCGCCCCTTCCCTGACCTGGTTTGGCGACCGCGCCACGGTCAACGTGGCCTACTCGCATCGCGACTACAGTACGCCGTTCGATCGCGGGACGATTTTCGATCTCAATACCAAAAAGGCGGTCAACGTCGATCGTAAGACCCGCTTCGACGAGCCGTTTAATATTACCGACGGCTACTCCGATCTGGCGCAGATTAACGCCGAATACCGGCTTAACGAGGCCTGGACCGCCCGCTTTGACTACAGCTACAGCCAGGATCACTACAACGACGATCAGGCGCGGGTCATGGCCTATGATTCGGCCACCGGCGACCTGACCCGCCGCGTGGACGCCACCCACGGCTCAACCCAGAAGATGCACTCGACCCGTGCCGATCTGCAGGGCGACGTGGTGATTGGCGGTTTCTACAACGAGATCCTCAGCGGTATCGCCTACGAGAACTACGATCTGCTGCGCACCGACATGATCCGCTGTAAGAATACCAGGGGATTCAATATCTACAATCCGGTCTACGGCGCCGTCGATAAATGCACCAGCGTGTCGGCGTCCGACAGCGATCAGCGCATCCAGCAGGAGAGCTACGCCGCCTACGTGCAGGACGCGCTCTACCTCAACGACAGCTGGATCGCCGTCGCCGGCGTGCGCTACCAGTATTACACCCAGTACGCCGGCAAGGGGCGGCCGTTTAACGTCAATACCGACAGCAGCGACCAGAAGTGGACGCCGAAGTTTGGCCTGGTTTATAAGCTGACGCCGACCATTTCGCTGTTCGGTAACGTGGCGCAGTCGTTTATGCCGCAGTCGTCCATCGCCAGCTATATCGGCAACCTGCCGCCGGAAGAGTCCACCTCTTATGAGCTGGGCGCCAAGTTTGAGCTGTTCAGCGGCGTGACCGCCAATATCGCCCTGTTCGATATCGATAAGCGCAACGTGCTGTACAACGAAACGGTCGGGGATGAAACCATTGCCAAAACGGCGGGCAAGGTGCGCTCGCGGGGCGTGGAGATGGACGTCGCCGGTTCACTCACCGACAACCTGAGCATCATCGCCAGCTACGGCTATACCGACGCTAAGGTGCTCGACGATCCGGACTATGCCGGCAAGCCGATGCCGAACGTGCCAAAACATACCGGCTCGCTGTACATGACCTATGACGTGCATAACGTCTACGCCAGCAACACCCTGACGCTCGGCGCCGGGGGACACGCGGTCAGCAAGCGTTCCGCCACCAACGGCGCGGACTATTACCTGCCGGGGTACGGCGTCGCGGACGCGTTCGCCGCCTACAAGATGAAGCTGCAGTATCCGGTCACCCTGCAGGTTAACGTTAAGAACCTGTTCGATAAGACCTACTACACCTCTTCAATCGGTACCAACAACCTGGGCAACCAGATTGGCGACCCGCGCGAAGTGCAGTTTACGGTGAAGATGGACTTTTAAGCACCCAACGCTCTCCCGGCGCAGCGGAACGTTGCCGCCGGGAGAGACTTCCCATCGCGAATCCTACCAGTCCTCCGCCTGGCCCAGGATGCGCAAAATATCCTGCCGATGGCCGACCAGCTGCGGATTATCGCGGTGGCGCGGGAAGGGCAACGGCAGCGTAAATTCGGCAATAATTCGCCCCGGACGCGGCGACATCACCAGCACCCTTTCGCACAGCAGCAGCGCCTCCTCAATATCGTGCGTCACCAGCAGGCTGGTATAGCCCTGCTGCTGCCAAAGCGCGATCAGCTCGCGCTGCATGCTGATGCGCGTCAGGGAGTCCAGCTTGCCTAAGGGTTCGTCGAGCAGCAGCAGCCGCGGCTCGTTGAGCAGCGCCCGCGCCAGCGCCGCCCGCTGGGCCATCCCGCCGGAGAGCTGACGCGGCCAGGCGGCGCTAAACGCCTCCAGCCCCATCCGCGCAATCAGCGCGTCGGCCTTTGGCTCCAGCCCTTTTCTCCCCTGCGCCTGCGGCCCAAGCAGCACGTTTTGCCGCACCGTCAGCCACGGATAGAGGGTCGGGTCCTGAAACACCAGGATCCGCTCCGGCCCCGGGGGCCCCATGCGGCGATCGTCGATCTGCACCTGCCCGCTCTGCAGCGTCTCCAGCCCCGCCAGCAGCCGCAGCAGGGTGGATTTCCCGCAGCCGGACGGCCCCAGCAGCGCCACGCTCTCTCCCGGGCGCAGCCGCAGGCTGATATTTTCCAGCACCGGCACCGTCTGGCGGCCCAGCGCAAAGGCGTGGCTCAGATGGGCGATGTCGATGGCCGCACCGGCCGACGTCACCGTGGTCGCGGTCGTTACCATGTCATGCCTCCCCGCTGCCAGCTCAGCAGCCGGTCGCGTAAAATAAACAGTCCGCTAATCAGGCCGGAACAGAGAAAAGCCATCACCAGCAGCGCAGCGTACATGTTGGGATAGGCCGCCCAGCCCTGCGCCCACTGCAGATAGAAGCCGATCCCCGATTTAACGCCGACCATCTCGGCGACGATCAGCACCGAAAACGAGGCGCCTAATCCCATAAACAGCCCGACAAAGACGTTCGGTAGCGCGGCGGGAATGGCTACCCGCAGGATCAGAAAACGCTGGCTGGCCCCCAGCGTGCGCGCCACGTCGTACCAGGCTTTATCGATGCTCACCACCCCGGACCACGTCAGTACGGTGACCGGAAACCAGGTGCTGAGGGCAATCAAAAAGACGCTGGCCCCGAAGCTGGAAGGGAAGATAAACAGGCACAGCGGCAGCAGCGCCGTTGACGGTACCGGCCCGAGTAGGCGCAGCACCGGATGCAGCCAGTAACCGATACGCTGCGACCAGCCAATGGCCAGCCCGCTGATAAAGCCGCAGGAGGTCCCGAGCAGCACCCCGAGGCTCAGCAGGCCCAGCGAGTGCAGCAGGCTATCGAGCAGGCGCGGCCAGTCGTCATACAGGACTTCGATCAGCGCCTGCGGTGGAGCAAAAAACGGCACCGGCAGCAGCGCGGATTTCGCCGTCAGCCACTCCCACAGGCCGAACAGCACCGGCAGCAGCGCCAGCCATTTCCCGGCATGCTGCAGGCGCCCGCCCCGCTGGCGCCAGTAGCGGTAGCTCAGCGCCAGCAGCAGCAGCCCGCCGGCGATCGCCAGCTGCGTCATCGCCCAGCCTTCGCTGTAGGGCCAGCGCCGCCCGGCATCTGGCCACCTCAGGGTAAAGAGCCCGCCCGCCAGCCACAGCGCGGCGGCCAGCGCGCCTTCAGCCCACAGCGCACCGCCCGCCCGCGGCCGCGACAGCGCCTGCTCAGGCGAATACGTTGGCATAAATACTCTCCGCAAACTGATGAGGATCGGTCCCAGGCTTGATCACCTGCACCCGCTGCAGATCAATGGCGTACTGGGTCAGCTCTTTGACAAACGCCTCGCCGACGGCGTGGTGGCCGTGGCCCTGGCCGTGAAGGATCCCCGAGACCTCGGTCTCATTGGTATTCAGCGCGTGGGCCATAAACGCCTGCGCCACGCTTTCCGGGTGGGCCGAAGCGTAGCTGTGCGCCTCCAGAATGGCCTGGGTCAGCGCGGCGGCGGCCGGCTTATGGTCCCGCGCCAGCGATCCGCTCACCCCCAGCACGCAGCAGCTCAGGTTGGCGTAATCCCCGCTCATATTGCTGGCGATCAGCTGATACTTGCCGGTCTCCAGCAGGCGATAGCTGAAGGGTTCGCTGCCGCTGATGGCGGCAATCTCGCGCTTGTCGAGCGCCACGCTCAGCAGGTCGGCGGGATAGACCTTCCACTGCACGTCGCTAAGCGGATCGATCCCGTGACGTTTGAGCAAAATGGCGAAGAAGTTTTTATCCGGGCCGGCCATATCGGTCACCCCGATAGTCTGTCCCTTCAGGCTCTCCAGGCCGCCAAACGGCGAATTTTTTGCCGTCAGCAGATTCAGGCAGCCGCCGTGCGTCCCGGCGGTGAGCTTGACGTCAAAGCCCTGCTCCAGCGCCTTCAGCCAGCGCAGCGCCATCCCGACGCCGGCGTCCGCCTTGCCGGTGGCTATCGCCTCCAGCAGAACGTCGGTCGAGTTACCAAAATTAACGAACTCCACGTCGAGGTTGTACTTGCTGAAAAACTTCTGCTGCTCGGCCACCGCGACCGGGGCAAGGCACACCGCGCTTTTGTTGATCGCCAGCCTGATTTTGTAGGGTTCGGCCAGGCGCAGCGCCAGGTTTTCCCCCTCGACGGGCATCGCCGCCATATCGTGCGCCCACAGCGGCCAGGCCGTCGCCGCCAATGCCGTACCGGCGCTCAGCTGAAGAAAACGGCGGCGGGAAAAAGAGGTCTGGATCATGGCGTGGTCTCCTGATGAGCCGTTTGTGCAGGGACGGTAAAACCGTCATCAAAAGTCGGCGTGACGTCCAGCCTGGCGCGGATCAGCCCGTTGGCCTGATAAAAATCGGCGGTGGCCTGCTGCTGGGCGACGATCCGCGAGTCCAGGCGCTGCCACTGCGATTGCCGGTTGGCGAACTGCGCCCGGGCGATCTCCGGCGGGAAACGAATGATCTCCCCGAGGGTTTTGCCGTAGCTGTCCAGATTGGCATAGGCCCAGCGCTCGGCGCCCGCCAGTCGATGCAGATAGTCCTGCAGCGCCGCCCGTTTAGCCGGATCCTTAAGGCTGGCGTCGGTGGCCGCAAGGAAGGTATTTCCGGGCAGCAGCCCCTTGCCGCTGACCAGAATTTGCCCCTCAGCGGTTTTCACCAGCTGGGTGGTGTAGGGCTCCCAGGTCGCCCAGGCATCCACCGATCCGTTGAGCAATGCCACTTTGGCATCCACCGGGCCGAGGAAGACCCACTGCACGTCTTTGGGCGATATTCCCGCCTGCTCCAGCGCTTTGAGGGCGACAAAGTGGCCGATGGACCCCTTCCCGGTTGCGATGCGTTTGCCCTTTAGGTCCGCCGCGCTTTTCAGCGGGCTGCCCGGCGGGACCAGCACCGCGGTGCCGGCGGGGTTGCTTTTATCGACGGCGATCGCCTTTACCGGCGCGCCGTTGGCGAGGGCGAAGAGCAGCGGCGCATCGCCGATAATCCCGGCATCAACCGCACCGGCGTTCAGCGCTTCCGCCAGCGGCGCGGCAGCGGGAAACTCCGCCCACTTGATGTCGTAGTTCAGGTTTTGCAGCGCATTCGCGGCTTCAAGCTGCGAGCGCATGCCGCCCTTTTGATCGGCAATGCGCAGGGTGACGCGCTCCTGCGCCGCCGCATGGGCGCTCAGCGCCAGCAGCACGAGCGCCGCGGCTAAAGGGGTTCTCTTTCGTTCGCGCATGGTGGTTATCCTTATAATTGAAAAGCCTGTTTGCCCGCCGCCTGCCAGGCGCTGTCGCTCTGCGGCGTATGTACCCGCCCGCACAGCACGTTGCGATAGTGACGCTCCAGAGGGTGCTGGCGGCTGAGCCCGTGATTGCCGGTGAGCTCCAGCGCCAGGCCAACCGCCGAAATGGCGTTGTCGGTAATGGTCACCTTCGCCAGATTGGCTTCAGCGGCGGTGAATCCCAGCTCGGCCGCCCGCTGCAGCAGGCAGCGGTTGGTCAGCAGCGCGCCCTCGATCTGCCCGACTTTCTCCTGCACCCGCGGCAGCTGGCTGAGCGGCTGCCCAAGACTTCCCGGGATACGTGTACGCAGCCAGCCCATCAGCCAGTCGCGCGCGGCGCGAGCGACGCTGTCGTAAATAGCCGCCAGCAGCGCCGCGTGGCGGTTAGCAAACAGCCGCGTCTGTTCGGCATTCGGCCCCGGCGGCGTCGCCGCAGGCCAGGTCTCTACCGCGCTCTCCGGCGCCAGCAGCACGTCGCGAAAGCGTGCTTCATGGCTGCCGGTGGCGCGCATGCCGGCGTGATCCCAGCTTTTAATAATGGTGACACCGTCACTTTTAGCCGGCACCAGCCAGGTCCCCACCTGCGGGTCGGGGTCATCGCTTCGCGCCCAGACCGCCAGCCAGCTCAGCCCCTCAACGCCGGTGGTGTAGAGCTTGTGGCCGTTGAGCCGCCAGCCCTGCGCGGTGCGGGTAGCGACGGTTTGCGGCAGGCCGCCGCGCGCCGGGGAGCCGAGCTCTGGCTCAACCCGCAGGCTGTTGATCAGCCCTCCGCGTTCGACGGCGTCGCGAAAGACCCGCTCGCGCAGCGGCTCCGCCCAGCCTTCGCTCTCCGCCAGCCGCAGATGGTGCAGATACTGCATGCAGACGATCAGCGCCGTTGCCGGCTCGCCCCACGCGATGGCGGAAATCGCCTCCTGCAGCTGCGGGAGATCCGCCTGCGCGCCGCCGTAGCGCCGCGGCGTGGCCAGGCTCAGAAAGCCCTCCCGGTGCAGCAGGTCGAGGTTATGGCGGGGAAATTCGCCGCTCTGGTCAAGTTCTGCCGCCCGTTCCGCCATCTGCCGGCGGATATTCGTCAGCCGCTGCGGCCAGCTGGCCGTCGGCTGAGGCGAAGCCTGGGGAGGCGTGTTCACGATACCCGTGCCTTGGCTGCCCGCAGCGCCGCCTTTTCGCGGGCGATCGGCAGCAGCGCCTTGCCGTACTCCTGCGCATCGTTGAGCGGGTCGAAGCCGCGGATCAGGAAGTTGTGCACCCCGAGGTCGTAGTAGTCGAGCAGCGCGTCGGCAACCTGTTCCGCCGTGCCCACCAGCGCGGTGGAGTTATGTCCGCCGCCCACCAGCTTCGCAATACCGGTCCACAGGCGCTTGTCCACCACGTTCCCCTGCTCCGCCGTCGCCCGCAGGCGCTGGGCGCCGACGCTCTCCGGCTTGGCCTTAAATCCGCCGTCGGTCTGCGCCGCGCGCTCGGAGGCAACGTGTAAAATATGCTCGGCTTTTTCCCAGGCCTGCGCTTCGCTATCGGCGATAATCGGCCGGAAGGAGACGCTGAAGTCAATTTCACGCTGGTGCTTTGCCGCTTCAGCCCGCACCCGCTTCACCGTCTCCTGGGTTTGTCCCAGCGATTCGCCCCACAGGGCAAAGACGTCGGCGTGCTTACCGGCCACCCGAATGGCGGCCTCTGAAGAGCCGCCAAAATAGAGCGGAATATGCGGTTTTTGCAGCGGACGAATGGCCGACCATGCCTGCTCGGCCTGGTAGAACTCGTTGGCGATATCGACCGGCTGCTCTGCGGTCCAGATTTTGCGTACCGTCTCAAGGAAGGCGTCGGTGCGCGCATAGCGCTGGTCGTGATTGAGATAGTCGCCGTCGCGGCGCTGTTCGGCATCGTTGCCGCCGCTGATAATATGCACCGCGAGGCGCCCACCGAGCAGGTGCTCAAGGGTGGCGAATTTACGCGCGGCGAGCGTGGGCGAGACAAAACCCGGGCGGTGGGCGAGCAGAAAGCTGATTTTTTGCGTCGACAGCCCGGCCAAGGCGGTAACCAGGAAGCCATCGGGCTGATCGGACCAATGCCCCACCAGCAGCCGGTCAAAGCCGGCGGCCTCGTGAGCCTGAGCAAAACGAACGATATAGTCGCGGTCAAAAATCGGCCCTGCCGGGGCGATAGTTTCGGACGCGAGACGGTGGCCGATCATGCCGAGAAACTGAATGCTCATACAAACTCCTTGGGTCAGGGTAACGGGCCGGCCGCGGCGGCGGCGCAATATCGTTACCCTATACATCGGAGGTTAATGAACAAAATGCATTTTTATCATATCTTAATATGCCAAATAAGCATTTAGATAAATTACAGCTATTTTTCAGTCAGATAAAGCCAGCTGCTGGACGATTTTGGCGGCAAAAAAAGTCAGCGGCTGCTGGAGATTAGCCAGATTCTGGGCGCTGATTTGCCACAGGCAGACCGCGGGCTGGAAATCGGCCAGCGCCAGGATACTAATCTCATCGCGCCACGGGCTGGCTGCCAGCGCCGCCCGGGGGACGATACCCAATCCCAACCCCTGCGCCACCAGGCCAATCTGCAGCTGGGCCCCCGCGGTCTCGGTATTCAGCTGCAGCCGCAGCCCCTGGGCCTGCAGCTCGCGGATCAATCCCGCCCGCAGCCCGCAGCCGTCGGGATTGAGCACCCAGCCGTGCGCCGCGCACTCCCGCAGCGTCCCGGCGGAGAGGCGCAGGCTCCTGCCGGCAATCACCACGATATCCAGCGGGCAGAGCAGCCGCCCGCTGTAGCCCTCCGCGAAGGCCTGCTGCGCCGGGCCCATCGCCAGCACGCCGTCAAGCTCGACGCTCTCCAGACGCTTCTGCAGCTGGCCGCTCCAGCCACAGGTCACCTGCGGCTGGAGGTGCGGGAACTGCTGATGCAGCGCCGTCAGCGCCGGCTGGAGGGCGATTTCCGCCACGCTTTGCGGCAGGCCGAGGCGCAGAACGCCGCGCGGCTCCGCCTCCGGGTCCAGCAGCCCGTAGAGCTTTTTGGTTTCCCGCTTGATGGTCAGGCACTGCTCGTAGACGCGATGCCCGGCGGCGGTCAGGGTCAGCGGCCGGGTCTGCCGCTCCAGCAGGGTCACGTTCAGCGTCTGCTCCAGCCGCTGCAGCCGACGGGTGATCGCCGACTGGGTAATGCCCAGATATTCCGCCGCCTGATTCAGGGAGGAGAACTGCACGGTGGCTAACAGAGCGTCGATGTCGTCAATGCGCATAGATTCCTTAGAGTCGGCCTCGCCAGGCTCTTAATGTTTATTTTGCATATTAATATATGCGGAAATTGCATTTAAATAATATTAACGCCTTTGTTAGCGTATTGACCAGCCCCCCTGACAGGAACCGATGATGAGCACATCCCGACTGGAAAAATTACGCCATTTTATTCAAGACGTTGACGTCCTGCATCGCGAGATCGGCCAGCCGGATCCGCTGCTGGATGCGGTGGCCCTGCGGCTGGCGGCGCTGGTGAAGCAGGATGACTGGCTGCCGGACGAGTACGCCCTGCCGCATCCCCACCATTATCAGCAGTATCTGCTGCACGCCGACTCCGGGCAGCGCTTTTCAATCGTCAGCTTCGTCTGGGGGCCGGGACAATCGACGCCGATCCACGACCACCGGGTGTGGGGCGCGATCGGCATGCTGCGCGGGGCGGAGGAGAATCAGCGCTACCGCCTCGACGACGCCGGCACGCCGGTGGCTGACGGTATCGCCCAGCGCCTCTCCCCCGGCGAGGTCGAGAAAGTCTCCACCCGAGACGGCGATATTCACCGGGTCAGCAACGCGCTGGCGGATAGCGTGTCCATCAGCATCCACGTCTACGGCGGCAATATCGGCGCCGTCAGGCGCGCCGTGTATACCCCGGAAGGACTCAGCAAACCCTTTATCTCCGGCTACTCCAACCGCCATTTACCCAATCTCTGGGATCTCTCTAAGGATAATTAATATGCCCGAACACTCCCTACGCCAGGCCGCACAGATCCGCCAGGCGCTGCTCGACGGCGCGGAGCTGGCGCTGATTGACGTGCGTGAAGAAGCGCACTTCGCCACCGCGCATCCGCTGTTCGCCGCAAACCTGCCGCTCAGCAAGCTGGAGCTGGAAATCAGCCGCCGGGTGCCGCGCCTGACGACGCCGATAACCGTTTACGACAACGGTGAAGGTCTTGCCATCGTCGCTCTCGAACGCCTGCGCGAGTGGGGCTACCGGGACGTTGCCCTGCTCGACGGGGGGCTGGCGGGCTGGCAGCGCAGCGGCGGAGAGCTGTTTCAGGACGTCAACTCCCCGAGCAAAGCGTTTGGCGAGCTGGTTGAGAGCCAGCGCCACACGCCTTCGCTGAGCGCGCAGGAGGTGCAGGCGCTGATCGACGGCCCGCAGCCGGTGGTGGTGCTCGACGCCCGACGCTTCGATGAGTATCAGACCATGAGTATTCCCGGCAGCATCAGCGTTCCCGGTGGCGAGCTGGCGCTACGGGTTGACGGCCTCGTAGGCTCGGAGCAGACGCCGATCGTGGTTAACTGCGCGGGACGCACCCGCAGCATTATCGGCGCCCAGTCGCTGCGCAACGCCGGAGTGCGTAATCCGGTCTACGCCCTGCGTAACGGCACCATCGGCTGGACGCTGGCCGGACTGGCGCTGGAGCATGGCCAGCAGCGGCGCTATGACCCGGCGCAGCAGCCATCGACGGCGCGGCGCCAGCAGGTGCGCGCGCTGGCCGAAAGCGCCGGGGTGACGTTTATTGATGAGACTACGCTGCAGCGCTGGCGACGCCAGGAGGATCGCACCACCTATCTGTTCGACGTCCGCAGCCCGGAGGAGTACGCCGCCGGGCACCTGCCCGGCAGCCTTAGCGCTCCCGGCGGACAGCTGGTGCAGGAGACCGACCACCACGCCAGCGTGCGCGGCGCGCGGATCGTCGCGCTGGACGATGACGGCGTTCGCGCGGCCATCACCGCCTCGTGGCTGGCGCAGATGGGCTGGGAGGTCGCGGTACTGCGCGAAACGAATCCGGCAGCGTTTAGCGAGCGCGGCGTACCGGCAGCCAGCGTCCCGCCGGCCCCGGTAGCGAAAGAGATAGCCCCCCAGCGGCTGGCGGAGCTGCTGAATGAACCGGGCACCGTGGTGCTGGATTTCACCACCAGCGCCAACTACGCGGCGCGGCATATTCCCGGCGCCTGGTGGCTGGTGCGCTCCGAACTCAGGCAGGCGCTGGAGGCGATCCCGCCCGCCGAGCGCTACGTGCTCACCTGCGGCAGCAGCCTGCTTGCGCGTTACGCTGTCACCGAAGTCGCGGCGCTCACCGGTAAGCCGGTAGAGCTGCTGCGCGGCGGCACGCTGGCGTGGATAGCGGCGGACCTGCCGCTGGAACGGGGCAATACGCGACTGGCGAGCGAAGCCAGCGACCGCTATCGCCGCCCGTACGAGGGAACGGATAACTCTCCCGAGGCGATGCAGGCCTATCTGGACTGGGAGTTCGGGCTCGTCGATCAGCTGGCGCGCGACGCCACCCACGGCTTTAGGGTGCGCTAGCCGGCGCTGCCGCGTTTACGCAGCGGGCGCACGCATAATCCACGAGTACTGGAAGCTTTTCGCTGCCGGGAAATGGGTGCGCCGGCGGAAGGAGCCCAGCGTCTGCGGCGTGCAGTAGGTGCAGCTGCCCAGCCACTCGACGTTTTCATCCGCCACGCCGGCGCGCTGCAGCAGCAGCCCGGCAAAGGCCCGCAGGTCGAACCACAAACTCTCCGGCTCCGTCCCCCGGGCCTGCTCTGCCCTGGCAGGCTGCGCGGGGCGCCGATGGAACAGGCGGTCGCTATGCTGCCGCGCCAGCTCCCCCGCCGGCATCGCCAGCAGGGTCTGATAAAATTCGCCGGAGACTTCATAGCAGCAGGCGTGGATATGCGGCCCGATCGCCACCACTATCTCCTCCGGCGCCACCCGATGCTGGCGGAACAGCGCCAGGCTGTTTTCGACGATGCCGCTCGCCGCCCCACGCCATCCGGCATGGACGCTGCAGACGTAGCGCCCGTCGCGGGAGGCCATCAGCATCGGCAGGCAGTCCGCGGTCACCACCCCCACCTTCTGCCCGCTCAGGGCGGTGAACACCGCGTCGGCGTGCGGCCGTTCGGCCAACGGGAGCTGATAGTGATGGACAACATTGCCGTGCACCAGCTTAACCGGCGCCATCTCGGCGTAGGGAAAAGCAGCGGTCTCGTGCACGTCGAGGAAGGCGTGGCGGATGCCGGGAATAGCGTTTAACAACCGGGATTGAAAAGACATGATGGCGGCAAAATGAATTAATGATGATTTACCGTATGCCAAAGTGGGCGGATGCGCAAGGCGGCGGCTCTATGGTCACCGTCAGCCGCTGTTTGCCCCGCTTAGCCTGCGCTGCCGCGCCGGTGAAGTCTGGGCGATCCTGGGCGCTAACGGACGCGGAAAAAGCACGCTGCTTGATACGCTGACCGGCGTGCTGCCGCCGCTCGGCGGACGGTTTGAATCGATCGGCGGCACCGCTATCGTGCCGCAGTTTACGATCCGCCGCTGAGCGGCAAAAAGCCCGCCGCGCGCGGGTAGCCCTGCCTGCCGCAGCGCCTGCGGATGCTGGCCGTTGGCGGAGGCGAAAACCAAGCAGCGCTCCCCGGCCTCAATTCGCTCGCGCAGCAGGCCCGCGGGGCCAAAATGCGCCTCGACCGCAATGCCGGTAAGCTGATGAAAACGCGCCAGCAGCGGGACAAAGGCGCCTTTCAGGCTCCCCGCCGCCAGCAGAACGATACGCGGTGTCATGGATCTCTCGCTCAAGTCCGGAAATGGCGGCTAGGGTAACCGGCCCGAGCGCGTTTCAGTAGCGAATTTCCGCCAGCTCCCGCAGCCGCTCCGGCGTCGCCACCGGCAAACTGAAAAAGCGCAGATAGGCAGGGATCATCTCAAACAGCATGTCGGTCCCGCGCTGGATAGCGCAGCCCCGCGCCTGTGCCGCCCGCAGCAGCGGCGTCATTTCGTGGGTCATCACCACTTCGCCCACCCAGCAGGCGGGCGACAGCCGCTGCGGGTCCAGCGGCAGCGGGTCGTCGGCCTTCATCCCCAGCGGCGTGGCGTTGACCACCAGGTCATGCCCCTGCGGATCGCGCTGCATCAGGCTGAGATCCAGCGCCGGATAGTGCTGCAGCAGGCGCCCGGCCAGCGCCGGCGCCGCCTGCGGATGGCTATCGTAGAGCGTCAGGGCGCTGACCCCCGCCGCCGCCAGCGACGCGGCGATCGCCGAACCGACGCCGCCGCAGCCGACCACCAGCGCCCGCGCGCCCTGAGGCTGAAAACCCTTGCGGCGGAGGCCAAGAACGAAGCCGTCGCCGTCAAACATATCTCCGCTCAGGCTGCCGTCGGCCTCGCGGCGAATGGCGTTGCACGCCCCGGCAATGGCCGCCGCCGGGCTAAGATGCTGCACCAGGCCGCAGGTGGCAATCTTGTGCGGCATGGTGACCAGCGCGCCGACGATGTTGGTCATCGAGAACAGCGGCGCGATAAAGGCGGCATAATCCTCCGGTTTGACCCCCATCGGCACCACTTTGACGTCCACCTGCTGGTTTGCCAGCCACGGGTTATAAATCATCGGCGCCTTAAAACTGGCTGTCGGATAGCCAAGATGCGCTATCAGCCGCGTGTTGCCACTAATCACCATGTTGTGCCCCTTTCCTTATTTTGCCAGCTCGATACGTTTGACGTCGCCAAGAATAAACAGATACGCCACCACCCCGAGCAGCGCCGCGCCGCCGATATAGACAAGCGCGTAGAAGAAGCTACCGAAGGCCGCGACGATAAAGCCAATAATCAGCGGCGTGAGGATCCCGGCCAGATTGGTGCAGAAGTTAAACAGCCCGCCGGTCAGCCCGCCCAGCCCCTGCGGGGCGATATCGGAAATCAGCGTCCAGCCGAGGCCGACCATGCCCTGGCCAAAGAAGGCGAAGGACATCACGAGGATCACCGCCAGATCGCTGGTCAGCCAGTTGGCGGAGATAATCGTGCTGGCCATCAGCAGGCCGGCAACGATAGGCAGCTTGCGCCCGATGTTCGCCGAGCCGGTGGCCTTCAGCAGCTTGTCGGATACCCAGCCGCCGAACATCACCCCGCCGGCGGCGGCGAGGAACGGCATGATGGCGAAGAAGCCCACTTTCAGCCACGGCATGTGGCGCTCGGTCGCCAGGTAGGTTGGGAACCAGGTCAGGAAAAAGACCAGTACCGTATTGCCGGCAAACTGACCGATGCTGGCGCCGAGGATCTGCCGCTTGCCGAGCAGCTGGCGGACCAGCGGCCAGCTGAAGACCATTCGCTGCTGCGTCGCGTTAGTCATGCCGCCGCCGCTGGCAATATGCTCGCGCTCCTGCGGGCTCAGCTGCGTATCCTCATGCGGATCGCGATAGCAGCGCCACCACACCAGCGCAAAGAGCACGCCGACCGCGCCGACGCTGATAAACAGCGTCCGCCAGCCGAAGCTGCCCATGATCCAGAACAGCAGCGGCGAGAAGCAGGCCAGCCCCAGATATTCGCCCACCGTATACACCGCGGTGGCTTTGGCCCGCTCCTGCTGGGGGAACCAGGCGCTGACGACCCGGCTGTTGACCGGAAAGCACGGCGCTTCGCTGACCCCAAGGCCAAAACGGCAAAGCAGCAGCGTCTTGAGGCCAATCGCCATGCCGTGAAACAGGGTAAACAGCGACCACAGGGCCAACGACAGGAAATAGGTCACCTTGTTACCGAAGCGGTCGAGGAACAGGCCGCCGGGGATCTGCGCCAGCGTGTAGGTCCAGGCGAAGGCGGAGAAGACGATCCCCATCACCGCAGCGTCAATGCCGAGCTCGGCGGTTAGGCTGGGGGCCGCAATGCCTAAGACCGTGCGGTCAAGGTAGTTAATCATCGTACCGACGGCCAGCAGCGAAAGGATCCCGATCCGCCGCCGGGAGCGGCGAGCGGTGGTCGCGGTCTCTGCCGTTGCCGCGTGGTTATGGCTATAAGAACTCATAGTCGTTTCCTGTCATAGACACGTTATCACCCGCGCTTTTTGCGCGGACGGCAGGAACGTTGCCGCCTTAGCGCAGCGCGAATGATGCGGTGCGTGGGGTGCAGATGAATGTTGTTATTGTATGGGTGATACGCACTTAATGAACCATTTGATACAACCTAGCCGTACTGCATCGCCGAAAGGCGTACCGCCGCGTTTGCCGCGCCGTAGAGCGCGTAGCCGCCGCGTCTTTCGGTCAATTCAAAGAAAAAACGCCCCGATGAGAACGGTCGGGTGTAGAGATGCAGGAATTCGCCGCCCTGACCATCGCGGTCGTAGAGGATCTGCAGACGTTTGAGCTGCGCCGCACGCTCGTCGGCGCCAAAGCGCGCCACCAAATCCTCGTAGTAGTTTGCCGGGATCGGCAGCGCGTCGAGGGAGACCTCAGGCAGGCTATCGAGGGTGGCCGGCAGATCCCGGCAGGCGAAGGCCGCATGCTGCAGCCCCGCGCCCTGATAACAGGCAACGGAGCGGGCAATCTGCGTCGCGCGGCTTTGAGAAATATTCAGCGCCAGGCGGATGTTGCCCTGCGGGCTGTGCACCGCGAGGCTGCGCACCAGACCGTACGGGTCCGGCAGCGTCTGTTCATGTTCGAGCGTAAAGCCGAAGACCGTGCGGAAGAAGATAATCCAGTTGTCACGGCTGTCCGCCTCCATCCCGAGCGCCAGGTGATCGATGCCGCTGTAATCATCGCGCACGGCCGCAGGCGGCTGCAGGTGGAAATCGCGGGCATAGATATCGTCCCCGTGCTCAATCAGATAAATCAGGCTGCCGTCCGGGGCGCAAACCGCCGGGATCGGGCTTTCATTCGGCCCGGCGTCGCCCTGCCAGGTGGCGTAGCCGTAGGCGCGAGCGCGGGCAATAATCGGCGCGCTGCGGCTGACGCCGAGGGCCATCGCGCACAGCGAAACCCCGTGGCGCTGGTGGAAATGGTCGGCCCAGCTGTGCGGCTGAAAGTTGACGATGGCGCGTGCCGTACCGTTACGCCACAGCGCCACCTGCTTGGAGCGATGCAGTCCCTCCTGCTGAAAACCCAGCTGCGCCAGGCGCTGGCCGAGGGTTTTCGCCTCGGACGGGCTGGCGGCAAACTCAATAAACTCCAGCCCGGCGTAATGCGCGGGCTCCGGAGCGTCAAACAGCGGCGCATCGCTGCTCGCCAGCTGGCGCCGGGTCTGCTCTTCCAGCCACAGCAGCGAGCGGTAGCCGTCCTTCGCCGTCGCGCCGTTCGGCGAGGCGCGAAAACCATCGTTAAAGATCTCCAGCGACCACGGGCCGCGATAGCCGCAGCGGGTCAGCTCACAGGCAAAATCCACCAGCGGCAGCTGCCCCTGGCCGGGGAAGCAGCGGAAATGGCGGCTCCATTCGAGGACATCCATCTTCATCAGCGGCGCGTCGGCAAGCTGCAGGAAGGTGATTTTATCCACCGGCACTTCGTGCAGGCGCGCCAGATTATCGCCGCGCGCGAGGATATGGAAGCTGTCGAGCACGATGCCCATTGCCGGGCTGTTGACCGCTTTTACCCGCTCCCAGGCCTGATGCCAGAGGTTAACGTGCGTCCCCCAGGCCAGCGCCTCATAGCCGACGATAATCCCCTCCTGCTCCGCCAGATCCGCCAGAGCGCGAAGGTCGGCCACCTGCAGGGCAATATCGGCGGAGCACTCCGGCTGTACGTTGCTGCACAGCAGCATGGTGTCGCAGCCGAGCTCGTGCATCAGCGCGAATTTTCGTTTCGCGCGCGCCAGATTGGCCGCAAACTGCGTGCGGCTGGCGCCTTCAAAATCGCGAAAGGGTTGAAAAAGCGTGATTTTTAGCCCTAAATCAGCCGCCAGGTTACGAATATCCGCCGGCGTGCCCGTATAATAGAGCAGATCGTTTTCGAAGATTTCGACGCCCTGATAACCCGCAGCGGCAATGGCGTGAAGCTTTTCAGGTAAGGTACCGGAAATCGAGACGGTGGCGATTGAGCGCAGCATAGATCCTCGTGTCATCAGCGGACGTGAGCCCTGAATATGTATCATTTGGTTCACTCGCGCCACATGAGGTTGCTAAATTGTGATCGTTATGTGTATTTTTTGTCTCTCAGAATAAAGGAGTGGTTATGTCCGTGGTTGCTCATGATGAAGCACAATCCCTGAAAGAGCGGATCTTCGCCGCCGCGATTGCCGTATTTGCCGAACACGGGCTTTCGGGGGCGCGGATGGAGCAGATTGCCGTCGAAGCACAGACCACCAAGCGGATGGTGGTCTACTACTTCAAAAGTAAAGAGCAGCTGTATCAGGCGGTACTGCAGCACGTCTACGCCCGCATCCGCGAGACGGAGCAGCAGCTCGGGCTGGAGCAGCTTCCGCCGGTTGAGGCGCTGGTTCAGCTGGTGAAGTGGAGCGTGCGCTATCACACGACGCACGCCGACTTTATGCGCGTTATCTGTATGGAGAATATGCAGCGCGGGAAGTGGCTGCAGGCGTCCGGGCAGCTGAAACCGCTGAACCGAACCGCCCTGTCTATCCTCGAGGATATTCTCCAGCGCGGGCAGCAGCAGGGAATTTTTCAGGCCGGGCTTGAGGCGCGGGACGTCCATCGGCTGATCAGCAGCTTTAGCTTTTATCAGGTCTCGAACTTTTACACCTTCAACAGCCTCTATCTCGACGATCCGCTGCCGGAAATCGACGATGAAGCGATGGTCGCCCACCACTGCGATATCGCGGTAAAAGCGGTGGTGCGCTTCGTTATCTCCTGAAGCCTGAAGCGCGGCCGTCGGCGTTATTCATGCCCGGATAAGGCGTGAATAACCCGGGTCATCGCTTCATGCGTTAGCTCAGAGCGGGCGATTTTTGAATTGGCCAGCGCGGTGCGCACGACGCCGGCAATCACGATATGTTTCGGTTCCTGACCAAGATCGCGCATTTCGAGCACCACTTTCCCCACCACGCGGCACATTTCCTGGTATAACTCGTCGTCTTTTGCTCGGTTTCCCATCGAATTTCGCTCACAAATTATCATTATCAATCAAATCATTATTGATATGTTTTCCGTATAAATCAAACCAGCCCGCCGTTTCTTCGCTAATGGCGAATTTCCGCAACAAAACCACGGCAAAAACCGCGCGTGGGGCCGATTTAGCCTGGCGGCTGGCGAAAATTTGTGTTGCATATAAGATTGTAATTGGTGTGAGTTTTGTTGCGTTTGTATAACGAAAAATGAAACGTTGTTTTCATTTTCCTTTTTTGTTTCATCGTCGTATAATGCACACCGAATCTTTCTTGAATGGTTTCAGCACATTGGACTGCATGACTAAAAGCATACAAAATTGCCTCTTTTCATGGGCTGAACCGCCAGCACACATTCTTCTGCACGCTTTTTTGTTGTCACCTATCCTTAGAGCGTGCCATAGCAACTTTCGCAATACAGGTTTGACTCCACGGCACTGCGCCCACGGAGCGAGATTCCCCAATCCTTCACAACTTAAAGACTAATACCTTCATGAAAAAGACCAAAATCGTTTGCACCATCGGTCCGAAAACCGAATCCGAAGAGATGTTAACCAAGATGCTGGACGCGGGCATGAACGTCATGCGTCTGAACTTCTCTCACGGCGACTATGCTGAACACGGTCAGCGCATCAAGAACCTGCGCAATGTGGTGAGCAAAACCGGTAAAACCGCCGCTATCCTGCTGGATACCAAAGGTCCGGAAATTCGCACCATCAAGCTGGAAGGCGGCAACGATGTCTCCCTGAAAGCGGGCCAGACCTTCACCTTCACCACTGACAAATCCGTGGTCGGCAACAACGAAATCGTCGCTGTCACCTATGAAGGTTTTACCTCTGACCTCTCCGTAGGCAACACCGTCCTGGTTGACGATGGTCTGATCGGCATGGAAGTGACCGCCATCGAAGGTAAAAACGTTATCTGTAAAGTGCTGAATAACGGCGACCTCGGCGAGAACAAAGGCGTTAACCTGCCGGGCGTCTCTATCGCTCTGCCGGCGCTGGCTGAGAAAGACAAACAGGATCTGATCTTCGGCTGCGAACAGGGCGTTGACTTTGTTGCCGCATCCTTTATCCGTAAGCGTTCTGACGTGGTAGAAATCCGCGAGCACCTGAAGGCTAACGGCGGCGACAACATCCAGATCATCTCCAAGATCGAAAACCAGGAAGGCCTGAACAACTTCGACGAAATCCTTGAAGCCTCTGACGGCATCATGGTTGCTCGTGGTGACATGGGCGTTGAAATCCCGGTTGAAGAAGTTATCTTCGCCCAGAAAATGATCATCGAAAAATGTATCCGCGCGCGCAAAGTGGTTATCACCGCGACCCAGATGCTGGACTCCATGATCAAGAACCCGCGTCCGACCCGTGCGGAAGCCGGCGACGTTGCTAACGCCATCCTTGACGGCACCGACGCCGTGATGCTCTCCGGCGAATCGGCCAAAGGTAAATACCCGCTGGAAGCCGTCACTATTATGGCGACCATCTGCGAGCGTACCGACCGCGTGATGACCAGCCGTCTGGAGTTCAACAACGACAACCGCAAGCTGCGCATCACCGAAGCCGTGTGTCGTGGTGCCGTTGAGACCGCCGAAAAACTGGAAGCGCCGCTGATCGTCGTCGCCACCCAGGGCGGTAAATCCGCTCGCGCCGTGCGTAAATACTTCCCGGATGCCACCATCCTGGCGCTGACTACCAACCAGACCACCGCCCGTCAGCTGGTGCTGACCAAAGGCGTTGTACCGCAGCTGGTTGAGCAGCTGGCCTCTACCGACGACTTCTACCGTCTGGGCAAAGAGCTGGCCCTGCAGAGCGGTCTGGCGCGTAAAGGCGACGTTGTTGTGATGGTCTCCGGTGCGCTGGTTCCTAGCGGAACAACCAATACCGCATCCGTGCACGTGCTGTAATAATTTACAGGTTAATAGCTGTTTTTTTAAAGGCGCCTCCCTGAGGCGCTTTTTTTTTATTCAATCACTAGCTACTCTTAATAAAAATGCAAATCGGAATTTACTATTTAATAAGAGATTATCTAAGATGAATCCGATGGAAGCGTCCTGTTTTCACACAGCTTTTTAAACTAATCTGCCAAATTCGTTGTTTCTTTGAGCGAACGATCAAAAATAGGCGTATTACCGTAAAAAAATATTCTCATCCCAAAAAAGTTTGTGTAATACTTGTAACGCTACATGGAGATTAACTCAATCTAGAGGGTATTAATAATGAATCGTACTAAACTGGTACTGGGCGCGGTAATCCTGGGTTCTACTCTGCTGGCTGGTTGCTCCAGCAATGCTAAAATCGATCAGCTGTCTTCTGACGTTCAGACTCTGAACGCTAAAGTTGACCAGCTGAGCAACGACGTGAACGCAATGCGTTCCGACGTTCAGGCTGCTAAAGATGACGCAGCACGCGCTAACCAGCGTCTGGACAACCAGGCTACTAAATACCGTAAGTAATAGTGCCTGTGTAATAGAAATGGCGCACATTGTGCGCCATTTTTTTTTGCCCCGCTCTGCCCGATTTACTGCACTCTTTTGCTCTCATCCACCGGCGCATTCTGCACCGACAAATTCGATACCGCCCCTCCAGTACTGCTCTGCTCACCGCCAGAAACCACCACCGGATAACCCGCTCGTCTTGACAGCGCGCGCTTCAGCTGCGCCTCATCAACGGACTTATCGCCGGAAAACTGATGGAATTCTGCCGGCAGCGTATAGGCAATGGTGCGGGTATTACCGCTTTCATCCTGCGACAGCGGCCGATGCACCTCGACGTAGCGCCTGCCGTCCGGCTCAACCGCAAACTTCACCGGCTGATTGATGATGCGTACCGGCGTTCCGGTCTTCACCTGGCTAAAGAGCGCCTGAATGTCGGCGGCGTTCATGCGCATACAGCCGGAGCTGACCCGCAGGCCAACGCTGTCCGGCGCGTTGGTGCCGTGAATGAGGTATTCGCCGTTACCGTACGCCAGACGCAGCGCATAGCGTCCCAGAGGGTTGTTTGGCCCCGCCGGGATAACGGGCGGCAGCTTAATCCCTTTCTCCAGCGAGCGGGCGCGGATGCCCGCCGTCGGGGTCCAGGTTGGATTGGGGATCTTCTGCCCAACGCGGGTGGTCATCTCCGGCGTTTCCAGACCAAGCTGGCCAATGCCGAGCGGATAGACCTGAACCAAATTTTGCCCCGGCGGGAAGTAGTACAGCCGCAGCTCCGCCAGGTTCACCACAATCCCCTCCCGAGGCGTGTCGGGCAGCAGCATCTGCGACGGGATCAGCACCTGGGTGCCCGGTTTAGGTTCCACCGGTGCCAGCGTATCGTTAGCTTCGAGGATCAGCATTGCCGCGGTATCAAAGTGACGAGCAATCGCCTGCAGGTTGCGATCCCCCTCCTGTACCGTCCAGAATTGATTTTGACCAATGATCCTGCTGTTAGCAGGAGGAAGTGGGTAATCTACCGCCCAGGCGCCGTGCTGAGCGCTCAGGGCCGTCAGAAGGGATATCGTGAGGAGAGTCGCGCGTTTCATACTGAGATTCCTTCTTTCGCTAATAAAACGCCAGGATCTGTATATCGGCGGGAAACGCGTTCCCACCGAACGTAACAGAATGAAATCTACCTGTTTATTCTAGCTAAGATTTGCGGCTTTCGCGCGAATTGCGCGAATCATGGCTTCCAGCCCCTGCGACCGCGATGGCGTAAGGTGCTGAGTCAGCGCCATCTTTTCAAACCACGGGCGAACGTCAAAGGCGGTGATATCCTTGGCCGTCATCTGGTCATAGAGGATAAACACCACGGCGATGAGCCCCTTGACGATAGCCGCATCGCTATCGCCGCGCAGCGCGAGCACGCCTGATTCGCTCTGCTCGATAACAATCCATACCTGGCTCTGGCAGCCCTGGATAATATTTTGCGCCGTATGCTCCTCGGCGCTCAGCGGCGCCAGCCGCTGGCCAAGCTCAATAATATAGAGGTACTTCTCTTCCCAGTTCGCGCAACGGCTGAAGTTGCGCAGCAGTTTATCTTTATCCGGTAACGCCGCCATGATTGCTTCCTTTAGCCTAATAGCCGGTGAATGCGCTGTAGTCCTGCGACCAGCCGATCCACGTCTTCCGTCGTATTGTACATCGCCAGCGACGCCCGACACATCGCCGGTACGCTAAAGAAGTCCATCAGCGGCATGGCGCAGTGATGGCCGGTACGGATGGCGATGCCGTAGTTATCGAGGAAGCTGCCGACGTCGTAGGCGTGGTGCGCCCCGAGATTAAAGGCTATCACTCCGAGCCGCTGCGGCGGGCCGTAGACGATAAGGTCCGGCACTTTTGTCAGCTCCTGCAGCGCGTAGCGCATCAGGGTCTGTTCATATTCGCCGATCTGCGCAAGCCCCAGCTCGCTGACGTACTCCAGCGCCGCGCCAAGCCCGATAATCCCGCCGGTATTTGGCGTCCCCGCTTCAAAGCGCCACGGCGCTTTTGCCCAGGTGGTGCCCTGAGTCAGGCTGACTGTGGCGATCATCGAACCGCCCCCTTCCCACGGCGGCATCTCATCCAGCAGGTCCGCTTTACCGTAGAGGATCCCGATCCCGGTCGGGCCGTACAGCTTATGTCCGGAGAAGACGTAGAAGTCGCAGTCCAGCGCCTGGACGTCCACCGCGTGATGCATCACCGCCTGAGCGCCGTCCACCAGCACCCTGGCATCGTGTTGATGCGCCAGAGCGATCAGCGCCGGCACCGGGTTTTCAATGCCCAGCACGTTAGAGACCTGGGTGATGGCCAGCAGGCGGGTGCGCGCGTCGAACAGGCCCGGGATCGCATCCAGCTGCAGGGTTCCGTCCGGATTGAGCGGGATCACCCGTAGCTCGGCGCCTACCCGGGCGCAGAGCAGCTGCCACGGAACGATATTGGCATGGTGCTCCATGGCGCTGACGATGATGTTATCCCCGGCCCTCACGTTGGCGTTGCCCCAGCTATTGGCGACCAGGTTGATGCCTTCGGTAGTGCCGCGAACGAAGACCAGCTCCTCCGCTGAGCGCGCGTTGAGGAAGGTTGCCGCCTGCTGGCGAACCTGCTCCATGCGCGTCGTCGCCTCTGCGCTGAGAGTGTGAATACCGCGATGCACGGCGGCATAGCCGTGACGGTAAAACTCCGCCTCGGCGCGAATCACCGCCTCCGGCTTTTGCGCGCTGGCGGCACTGTCCAGATAGACCAGCGGCTGGCCGTTGACCTCCCGGCCGAGAAGCGGAAAATCTGCGCGGACTCGTTCAACAGAAAATGTCATGCTGTCTCTCCCGGTAAACGCTGGCCGATGCGCGCGAGAATTTGCTGCCTGAGCGCCACGTCGCCGATGGCTTCCGTCAGCTCGGCGGCGAATGCGTACAGAATCATATGCTGCGCCGCCTGCTGGGTAATGCCACGCGAGCGCAGGTAAAACAGCTGTTCGTCGTCGATGCGCCCGATGGTGGCGCCGTGGCTACACTTGACGTCATCGGCGTAAATCTCCAGCTGCGGCTTGGTATCCACCTCCGACAGCCGGCCTAACAGCAGATTGTTGTTGGTCATCTGGCCGTCGGTTTTAATCGCGTTCGGCGCAACGTTAATCAGGCCATTAAACACCGCCCGGCCTTTGTCGTTAACAATAGTTTTATGCAGCTGGCGGCTGTTGCAGTAGCCGACGTCATGGTTCAGCCAGGTGCGGCTGTCGCAGACCTCATTTTTGACCGGCATCGCCAGCGAGTTGATGCGCAGGTTGCTGTTCTCACCCCGCAGCTGCACGCTGGTATTCTGGCGCAGCACCGCGCCACCGAGCAGGAAGCTGCTGCTAAAGGCCGACGCATCGCGGCCCAGAGAGAGGTCGTTGTGGGCAAAGTGGAAGCTCTGGGCGTTTTCAAACGCCAGCTTGATATGCTGCAGATGGGCGTTATCCGCCACCGCGGCGGTCAGCCGTCCGCCGGTGAAATGGCGCTGTTCGTTGAGGCTGACGTAGTGCTCGATAATCGTCGCCTCCGCGCCGCTCTCCAGCTCCAGATGATGCCGGTAGTGCGCGGTGTTCATCTCTTCGCCCGCCAGCCCGCGCGTCACGTGCATAATCAGCAACGGCCTCGCGGGGCGCTGGTTGCGCTTCACGCGAATGCGGGTCACCGTCGGCGCCAGGCTTTCGGTCAGGTGCAGAAACAGCTCCGGCTGCAGCGCGTCGGGCAGCGCCTGACGCTGGTTATCGATATTTACTTCGTAACCGCTGTCGGCCAGCGCGTCGCTCAACGCTTCGCTGTAGCGGCCATCGATAAACACCAGCCGCCAGGCGTCGACGGAGAGCGCCAGCGCGTCCCGCTGCGCCTCGGTTAGCACCTCGGGCTGCGGGGCGACAAAGGTGCCGCCAAGCAGCGCATCCAGCGGGGTATATTTCCAGTGCTCATGCTTACGCGTCGGCAGCCCCAGGCGCAGCGCCTGCTGCAGGTGCTGGTGCGCTTCCGGCGTTCGCTGCTCCGCCTGCTGTTCAAACAGGTGGTGCCACTGCTGCAGCGCGTTACTGCTGTTCGGTAAGCCAGCCATAGCCCTGCTCCTCCAGTTGTTTGACCAGGGTGAAGTCGCCGGATTTGACGATCCGCCCCTGATACAGCACGTGGACGTAATCAGGCTTGATGTAGTCGAGAATCCGCTGGTAGTGGGTGACGATAATAAACGCACGCTTGCCGTCGCGCAGCGCGTTCACGCCGTCAGATACGATCTTCAGGGCGTCGATATCCAGCCCCGAGTCGGACTCATCGAGAATGCACAGCTCCGGCTCCAGCACCGCCATCTGCAGAATGTCGTTGCGCTTTTTCTCGCCGCCGGAAAAGCCGACGTTGACCGAGCGGGTCAGCAGATCTTCCGGCATCTTCAGCAGCTTAATTTTCTCTTCCATCAGATCCTGAAAATCGAAGCGATCCAGCGGCTCCTGCTCGCGATAGCGGCGCACCGCGTTCAGCGCCGTTTGCAGGAAAAACTGGTTGCTGACGCCCGGAATTTCCACCGGATACTGGAAGGCCATGAAGATCCCCTCCCCCGCGCGATCCTCCGGCGCGAGCTCGAGCAGATCCTTGCCCTTAAACTCAACGCTGCCGCCGGTCACCTCGTAGTCTTCCCGCCCGGCGAGCGTTGCGGAGAGCGTGCTTTTCCCGGAGCCGTTGGGCCCCATAATGGCGTGAACTTCGCCGGGTCGGATATCGAGGTTCAACCCGCGCAGGATCTCTTTATCGTCAACGGATACCTGCAAATCTTTAATGCTTAACATGTATATTCCTTAATTCGGCAGTCTGCTTCGGGCGGCGCCATCGCGCAGCCGGCATGGGCCAGACTGTTAACCGACGCTGTGTTCAAGGCTAATCGCCAGCAGTTTTTGCGCTTCCACGGCAAATTCCAGCGGCAGCTCTGAGAAGACATCCTTACAGAAGCCGTTAACGATCATGGAGATCGCATCATCTTCACTGATCCCGCGCTGCAGGCAGTAGAAGAGCTGATCTTCACCAATTCGCGAGGTGGTGGCTTCATGCTCCAGCTGGGCGCTGTTGTTACGGCACTCAACGTACGGGAAGGTGTGCGCCCCGCAGTCCGGCCCGATCAGCATCGAGTCACACTGGGTAAAGTTTCGCGCGTTGGTCGCCGTCGGCATAATTTTGACCAGCCCGCGGTAGCTGTTCTGGCTTTTACCGGCGGAGATCCCTTTGGAGATAATCGTCGAGCGGGTGTTTTTACCGATATGAATCATTTTGGTGCCGGTATCCGCCTGCTGGTGGCCGCTGGTCAGCGCCACCGAGAAGAACTCGCCGATGGAGTTGTCGCCGCGCAGAATACAGCTCGGATACTTCCACGTTATCGCCGAGCCGGTCTCCGACTGGGTCCACGACATTTTGCTGTTGTCGCCTTCACAGAGCGCTCGCTTGGTGACGAAGTTGAGGATCCCGCCGGTGTTGTTATCCCCGGGGAACCAGTTCTGCACCGTGGAGTATTTTACTTCGGCATCTTTGTGGATGATGACCTCAACCACCGCCGCGTGCAGCTGGTAGCTGTCGCGAACCGGTGCCGAGCAGCCTTCGATATAGCTGACGTAGCTGCCCTCGTCAGCGACGAGGATCGTGCGTTCAAACTGGCCGGTTTTTTCCGCATTGATGCGAAAATAGGTCGATAGCTCCATCGGGCAGCGCACGCCTTTCGGCACGTAGATAAAGGTGCCGTCGGAGGCGACCGCGGCGTTCAGCGCGGCGAAGAAGTTGTCATTGCCGGGCACCACGGTGCCGAGATATTTTTTCACCAGCTCCGGATGATCGTGAATCGCTTCGCCGAAGGAGCAGAAGATAATGCCCTGCTCCGCCAGCTTTTCCCGGTAGGTGGTGGCGACCGAGACCGAGTCAAAGATGGCGTCTACCGCCACTTCGCGTCCTTCGCGTACCGGCACGCCCAGCAGATTGAAGGCCTCTTCGACTTCGCTGGTCAGATAGTCGGCGGGGCCGGTTTGCTGCACCGCACCCGGCTCGGAGGCGCAGGTGTCGTCGCAGTTGCCGCAGGAGGGCGCGGAATAGTAGCTGTAGTCCTGATAGTCCAGCTTATCGTAGTGCGCCTTGAGCCAGTGCGGCTCTTCCATATCCAGCCACGCTCTGAAGGCGCTCAGCCTGAACTCCAGCATCCACTCCGGCTCGTTGCGACGGGCGGAGATCGCCCGCACCACCTCTTCGTTGATGCCCTTGGCCAGCTCATCGGTCTGTAACCGGGTAAAAAAGCCTTCTTTATAATTCAGCGGCCCGCCGGTCCAGGTTTTGACATCGTCAGTTGTTTCAGTATTACGAGACATAATTACTCCGCCTGAACCCCAAAGCTTTCACCGCAGCCGCACTCGTGCTGCGCTTTCGGGTTATGAAACTTAAAGATTTCATTTAATCCTTCCCGAACGTAATCCAGCTCCGTACCATCAATAAACGGCATGGCCTGCAGCGGCGCCCACAGCTTCGCGCCTTCGAACTCAAACAGCAGATCGTCTTTCGCGGGCTCTGCGATAAGCTCCATGACGTAGGCAAAGCCGGCACAGCCGCTGGTTTTCACGCCAAGACGCAGCCCCTGCATCGGCGGCTGCTTGCTCACCAGCTCACGGATATGGGCGGCGGCAGCGGGCGTCATGATCAGGCCACGCCAGCTAAAATCGTCGGGGTTAAAGGTTCCTGCTTGTGATTCCATCGGTCTACCTCATTGGTTGGCGCCATCAGGGCATCTCACCATGTTAGTGATAACGATTATCACTTCAACCCATCTGGAGAAGGGGTATTCGCCCCTGAGACTCTTTTATGGCCCTTTTTATAAGCATAGACCCTGCTTTACTGCTTATCAGGTCTCATTTTTTCTATTTAATAGACTGAAAAATAATAAGTTATCTGATATGGGTTGGCAGAAAATGCGGCAATGGAAAAGATGCATCGAAAATACCGATTTTTGAGATAGGAGATGAAAAAATCCGCCTTTCAGCGACTTATCGGATATTCAGCGGGTTATATAGTTACACCGTTGCGCCATCACTCCTTTCCGGCCTATTCCGGCCCGGCGCTGAAGGCGCGCGGCTTTTCAGCGATGCCGCTAAAACCTTATACAATCGCTTAACGTTGACTGACCCCACGAGCATCACCTCCAATCTATAAGTATTATCTGAAAACAAGGGGTGTTGTGTGGCTATACGTAGACATTTTGGTTATAAAGTCGCCCGTCCCGCGGGGATTAAGTTTTAATCACCATGATCAAGCTGGTGTACAATCCCCGTCTATATTTTCTACAGTTTTCGGCATGATGTCGGAGCCGCTGATAACCTGGAGCTTTTGTCGTAACGGATGATAGATATCAGTATTATGTCGATGTGCATGGTCGTTCTTCTGGTGATGAGCGTACTGCTGGACTGAAAGCCTGTTGCGCCACAGCTCTTTGCCGCCGCTGTTCCGATTCTCGCCGTTTATCGCCCGGCCATAGCCGTGTCCTGATGAAACCGGCCCTCGGTTTTACCTCCCCGCGCGCCCTTCTGCAGACCCTCCACAGTCGTTAATAAATAAGGAGATTTGGAGGATTCGCCCCCGGTGGGATTGTCGGCCCGAAACCTTGCCTCTAAGATTTTAGCCACACACTTAAGAGGTAACGAAGATGAAAAGAACAATCATTGCCCTGTTAGCAACCGTTTCTATTGCCGCCGCCAGCGCCTTCGCCGCGGATAAAAGCGAAACGCCGCCTGCGCGAGATAACGCCGGACAGCCGCCGTTTGAGATGAACCATGAGTTTGGCCACATGCCCATGCCGCCACTGCCTCCGAGAAAGCCCACGCTCTTCTCCGCGACCGTTGCCAGCGATAATCCGACTGACACCATTAATAAACTCACCGCATTAATCCCTACCAGCAAAGCCCGGCATTATGAGGTCCATGTCGAAGTCGTCGCCGTACCCGATATGGCAGCGACCGGACCCTTGTGATTTTGTCGGGTTAATTAACGATAAAATACGCTGTCAGTCCCTGCGAGCGGCGCCGGCAGGCGCGATAAATTAGCGGTCGAAATGGATTTCCCCACCGGGTTTATGTGGTTTTTTAGTCACCCGAGGCATCGGCAGGGCTATTATGCAAACGAAAAAAAAGCTGCCAATAATAGCGGCAGCTTTTATATCTTATGATTCAGATTGATACTGAAGGGCTATTAGCTCTTAATTTTTCTGTAGATAAACAGCACCACCAGCGCGCCAATTACCGCAACGACAAAGCTACCGAAATTGAACCCGTCAACCTTGCCAAAGCCAAAGAAGGTGCTGATCCAGCCGCCCACTACCGCACCGATGACCCCTAGAATGATAGTGACGAAAAAGCCGCCACCGTCTTTGCCCGGCATGATCCACTTCGCTAAAATACCGGCAATAAGACCAAAAATGATCCAGGAAATGATACCCATGGTTAACTCCGTCCTCTTTGTTGCTCTGCAAGTGCATAGTGATTAAATAGTAGCATATACGGAGCATGTGAAGCATGAATTATATATTTATTAGACGATTACTTGCCGCGCAAGCCGCCATAGTCTACATATCATGGGGAGCTGTTAACGTCAAAAGAGGTAAAAGATGGGGTATTACGTCATTAAGAAGTCAGAGAAGAGCGTGTCCCAACCCTGGTATTTCTTACTGAAGGCCGATAACCACGAAACTATCGCCACCAGTGAAATGTATTCCTCGAAGGATGCGGCCAAAAAAGGAATTGCCTCGGTGCAGAAGAATGGACCGAGCGAAACAATTAAGGATGAATCGCTATAAAGAATATGGGGGAATACTTTCCCCCATATATCACCTCAGGCGGCGAGCGCGCTCTTAAACCACCGCCGTCGTCAGCCGCGACGAGCAGCACAGACGCCCCTGCTCGTCGGATATTTCAATCTGCCACACCTGATGGCGAGACCCGACGTGCAGCGCTTTGCAGACGCCACGCACCCGACCACCGCGGACCGAACGGATATGGTTAGCGTTAACCTCAAGCCCCACCACCTTTTGCTCGCCCTCGCTGCATAAATAGCCGGCAACCGAACCCAGCGTTTCTGCCAGCACCACCGACGCGCCGCCGTGCAGCAGGCCGAACGGCTGATGGGTTCGGCTGTCTACCGGCATCGTGGCCTCAATGGTGTCATCGGTAAACACATCAAAGCGGATATCCAGCAGACCCACCATATTGCCCTCGCCCATACCGTTGAGCTGTTCCAGCGTGGTCTGACGTTTCCAAATCATCCAATAATCTCCAGCAGCGCCTGCAGCGGGTGACGTACGCCGCTGCCTTCAATACGCTTAACCTGACTACGACAGGAGTAACCGGTCACCAGACAGCGGTTGCGCGGCAAACGCTGAATCGCCTGTTGCCAGGAAAGCGCGTAAATCGCCAGCGAGTTGGCATGGTTTTTAACCTCATGGCCGTAGGTTCCGGCCATGCCACAGCAGCCCACGCTGACGTTTTCCAGCTTCGCGCCAAAGCGCGCAAAAATTTCGGCCCACTGTTTCGGCGCCGCCGGGAGCGCCGTGACCTCCGTGCAGTGGCCAAACAGATACCACGCCTCGCCACCGTTATCCTGCACCGCGTTTTCAGGCAGCGCCTGCGGCAGCCATTCATGCACCAGCATCACGCGGAAGTCGCCGCGCTTATCGCCCAGCGTCTGGTTGTATTCATCGCGATAGCACAGCACCAGGGCCGGATCGACGCCAACCATCGGGATCTCGAGCTGCGCCATCCGGTTGAGGAAGTCCGCCGTTTTCTGCGCCGTACGGGCGAAACGCGACAGGAAGCCTTTAATATGCTGCGCCTTGCCGTTTGGTGAGAACGGCAGCAGCACTGGCTGATAGCCGACCTTTTCCACCAACCGGATAAAATCAGCCACCACCTGCGCATCGTAGTAGCTGGTGAACGGATCCTGCACCACCAGCACCATTTTGGCCTTTTGCTCGGCGCTCAGCGTTTCAAGCTGCTCCAGCGTCATATTCGCCGAACGGTGGCCGACCATTTGCTGCTTCAGCGACGGTGTAGAGAGCAGCGGTAAATCCACCATCCCGATGTGCTTCTCCGACAGCTTGCGCATCCACGGCTGGTTAATAAAGAAGTTAAAGGTTTTCGGCGCCTGCGCCATCAGCGGCGCGTAGGATTCCACCGTCGCCACCAGATGGTCGCGCACCGGGCGCAGATAGCGGCTGTGGTAAAGCTGCAGGAAGCGCGAGCGGAACTCCGGAACGTCGATTTTAATCGGACACTGGGTAGAGCAGGCTTTACAGGCCAGGCAGCCGGACATCGCCTCTTTGACCTCATGGGAGAAGTCATACTCGCCCTTGCGCGCGTGCCAGCTGTTGCGGGTACGCTCGATAAGCTCGCGCAGGCTGGCGCGTTTCTCCGTCAGCTGGCTCTCCAGCTGGTTGGGATCGATACCCCGATCGGCCAGCAGACGCAGCCACTCGCGCACCAGCGTTGCCCGGCCTTTTGGCGAATGGATACGATGATTGCTCACCTTCATCGACGGGCACATCGGGCTTTTAACATCAAAGTTAAAGCACAGGCCGTTGCCGTTACACTCCATCGCCCCGCGCCATGAGCTGCGTACGGCGATAGGGATCTGGCGATCGAAGGTGCCGCGTTTCACCGCGTCCACCTTCATCATCGGCGCATCGACGCCTTCCGGCGGGCAAATTTTACCCGGGTTAAGGCGGTTATCCGGGTCAAATGCCGCCTTCACTTTCCGCAGCTCGCCGTAGAGCTCGTCGCCAAAGAACGCCGGGCTGTACTCGGCGCGGAACCCCTTCCCGTGCTCACCCCACAGCAGGCCGCCGTATTTGGCCGTCAGGGCGACCACTTGATCGGAGATCCGCTTCATCAGCACTTCCTGCTGAGGATCGCACATGTCCAGCGCCGGGCGCACGTGCAGCACCCCGGCATCAACGTGACCAAACATGCCGTAGCTCAGGCCGTGGGCGTCCAGCAGCGCGCGAAACTCGACGATGTAATCCGCCAGATGCTCCGGCGGCACGCAGGTATCTTCGGCAAAGGGAATCGGTTTAGCCGCGCCCTTCGCGTTACCCAGCAGCCCTACCGCCTTTTTACGCATCGCATAGATACGCTCAACGCCGTCCAGCTCGCCGCATACCTGCCAGCCGATGACGCCGGCTTCGCCCTGCGCGATCAGCCGATCCAGGCGCTGACACAGCGAAGACACCTGGCCGTCGATCAGCTCGACGTCATCGCCGGAAAACTCGACGATGTTCAGCCCCAGCATCTCTTTATCCGGCACGTCGGCGATCAGTTCGCTGACGGAGTGCCAGACGATATCCTCGCGCGCGAGGTTGAGCACCTTCGAGTCGACGGTTTCCACCGACAGCGCGTTGGCCGCCACCATAAACGGCGCATTGCGCAGCGCCGAGTCAAACGAATCATACTTAACGTTCACCAGCCGACGTACCTTCGGCAGTCGGGTGATGTCGAGACGCGCTTCGGTAATAAACGCCAGCGTCCCTTCCGAACCGGTTAATACCCGCGTCAGGTCGAATTCGCTGAGATCGTCATTAAAGACGTGGCGCAGATCGTAGCCGGTCAGGAAGCGGTTAAGTTTGGGGAATTTATCGATAATCAGCTGGCGCTGCGCTTTGCAGCGCTGGTAGACGGTGCGGTAAATGCGCCCGATTGCCGACTGCTCGTTTGCCAGGGTTTCTGCCAGGGCTGCGGGAATGGCCTGGGTATCCAGAATATCGCCCCCCATCAGCACCGAGCGCACGCCCAGCACGTGATCGGAGGTTTTACCGTACACCAGCGACCCCTGGCCGGAGGCATCGGTATTGATCATTCCGCCGAGGGTGGCGCGGTTGCTGGTTGACAGCTCCGGCGCGAAAAAGTAGCCGTACGGCTTAAGATATTGGTTGAGCTGATCTTTGATGACCCCGGCTTCGACCCTAACCCAGCCTTCTTCCGGGTTAATTTCGATAATGCGGTTCATATAGCGAGACATATCAACGACTATTCCCGCGTTCAGCGACTGGCCGTTGGTGCCGGTGCCGCCGCCGCGTGGCGTAAAGACCAGCGTTTTAAAACGCTCATCCGCCGCCACTCTCGCCAGCAGCGCGACGTCCGCCGTAGAGCGGGGGAATAAAATCGCGTCCGGCAGCAGCTGATAGATGCTGTTATCCGTCGCCATCGTCAGCCTGTCGGCATAGCTGGTGGCGGTATCGCCGGTAAAACCTTGTTGCTCCAGTACCTGCAAAAAATTCAATACCAGCTGAACGACGCCTGGTGCTTGAGAAATTTGTGGGATCATAACGCTTGACCCTGCCTGACTATGTTGTGTTGTAAAAACTTCATCCTTCGGAGCGCTTTCCTCAGCCGCTTTTGCTGCGCCGAACGTTGACTTAGGCAAACGTCGCGAGCTTTCACCTGCCGGTTCGAGGTATCCTGGATGATTTTGTGTGTGGGTAACTAAACGATTGCGTAGTGCAGTCAACTTTTTATCACATTTTTTTCATATGCGCCCACCAGATTTATGTGCAGAATCAGGCTCGCGAAATTATTGGTATTATTATCCGTATATGGAATTACGCTGCGTCAGCCTTTTGGCGCCACTGGAAAGGTAAAATTTCTCTATGATTAACGATCGTCAGCCCCGGGATATACCGCAGGTTCTGCTATCGGTGCTGTTTTTGTCCCTGATTATTGTTTCCTGCCTGTGGGTCGTACAGCCCTTTATTCTGTCATTTGCCTGGGCAGGCACCGTGGTCATTGCCACCTGGCCGGTACTTCTCCGCCTGCAGCGGCTGCTGCTTGGCAAACGCGCCCTCGCGGTGCTGGTCATGACCGTGCTGTTATTCCTGCTGTTCGTTATCCCGATCGCGCTGCTGGTCAACAGCCTGGTCGATAACAGCGCGCCGCTGATTAAAATGTTTACCACCGGTAGCGTGAGCCTGCCGGATTTTGCCTGGCTGAACAGCATCCCGCTGATCGGCGGCAAGCTCTACTCCGCATGGCATGGCCTGCTGGATATGGGGGGCGCGGCGATCATGGCCAAAATTCGGCCCTATATCGGCACCACCACCACCTGGTTTGTGGGACAGGCGGCGCACATTGGCAAACTGCTGGTCTACTGCGGGCTGATGCTGCTGTTCAGCGCCCTGCTCTACTGGCAGGGTGAAAAGGTGGCCTATGGCTTCCGCTATTTCGCCACCCGCCTGGCGGCCAAGCGCGGTGACGCCGCGGTACTGCTGGCAGGACAGGCCATTCGCGCCGTGGCGCTGGGGGTGGTGGTTACCGCCCTGACTCAGGCGGTACTGGGCGGCATCGGCCTGGCGGTCACCGGCGTGCCTTACGCCGCGCTGCTGACGGTGGTGATGATCTTCACCTGCCTCGTTCAGCTGGGGCCGTTGATCGTGCTCATCCCGTCCATTATCTGGCTGTACTACAGCGGCGATACCACCTGGGGCACCGTGCTGCTGGTGTGGAGCTGCGTGGTGGGAACAATGGATAACGTCATTCGTCCGATGCTTATTCGCATGGGTGCCGATCTGCCGATGATCCTGATCCTCTCCGGCGTTATCGGCGGCCTGATTGCCTTTGGCATGATTGGCCTGTTTATCGGCCCGGTCCTGCTCGCCGTGTCATGGCGACTGTACGACGCCTGGGTGCACGAAGTTCCGCCGCCGCCGAAAGACCCCGAGCAGGTGCTGGCCGAGCTCACCGAGCTTAATGCCGGCAATATCAGAAGCGACAAGTAAGCCCTGACAGCGCATATCAAGGCGGGGAAACCCGCCTTAAACATAAATAAATCTTATACATTCATGCCTGCCTGACGCCCTCACCGTACCTTTCGCTACATACCCCACGCATATTCTTCACTTCAATTTAACTATTGAGAGGAATCCGATCGACGCAAAAAGTCCCCGTGTCTACTATATGAGCACGGTTATAAATCAACATCTTGATTTATAAGCATGGAAATCCCCTGAGTGAAACAACGAATTGCTGTGTGTAGTCTTTGCCCATCTCCCACGATGGGCATTTTTTTGCCTGAAACCGACTACCTGGCAGTGTCGTCCTTACCGGATGTCAGGCGCAAGCTGCGGCCTCTCTGGTGCCACGTTTTACACGTGACATAAAAAATACGATGGGATTTCCCCTTCTGAACTCAAACATATATGGCAGCTGGAAGAGAAAAATCTCAGGCTGAAGAGGCCGGTTGCCGATCTCAGCCTCGACAAGGCGATGTTGCAGGATGTTCTGGCAAATCAGAACGATGCTCAGACATAGCTCCGAGGGTTCCACAAGGAACGTAAAGCGATTATTAACACAATAGTTACTGGACTTTCCGATGATTAACGTCAACCCAGATAGATTGATGTTTGGTTTCAATAACCGCGTTCATAGAGATATCAGGCAGACCAGACACTGAGCGCGTAGATAACTAATATCACTGATTGCATTGAAATATACTAGTGGCAATCAATTATCAAATTAATATATTCATAATAAATATCATTCACTCTCTCTTTTATCAATGCGTACATTTCAGACACTCATCAACATAGAAGTCTTGAGTTCCTTCTCGATTCCGTGATTTATTATCCACTCATTCATTAAGGAGATTTGAGAAAATGACGATCCCTGCTTATTTATGGTTAAGAGATGATGGTGACGCAATTATTAAAGGTGGAGTAGACATTCGCGGTCGTGAATTTAGTATCGAGATAAAAGGATTTCATCATAATCTTTCTATCCCCACGGATAATACCACTGGTAAGCCCACGGGAACGCGGCAACATTCATCCATGATGATAGTTAAAGAGTTTGACTACTCCAGTCCATACCTCTACAAGGCCGTAGCATCAGGACAAAATTTAGTCTCGGCAGAGATTAAATGGTACAGGATTAATGACGCAGGTCAGGAAGTGGAGTATTTCAATATGTTCCTTGAATGCGTTCGAATTGTGTCAATATCTCCAACTATGGCCTCACCACAAGATCCCAATAGTAATCACGTTGAGTCAGTAGAGTTACGTTACGAGAAAATCACATGGACGCACTGTGATGGCAATATCAGGTACACAGACGCATGGAACGAGCGTCAGACAGCTTAACTTAAACGGGCGACTGCATGGATACTACAGAAGAACTTAGCGGAACCTACTTCTATCACGGTCACACTAACGTAACGCCCATAGAACTGTTTAACCTAATCTTTATCGAGCAGTTAGCAGATACTTTAGGGATAACAACGGAGGCGGCAACAATGGTTGTGATTGGTCAGCCAATAATTCCTGTCACAGGTAAGCTATCAGCAGAAACAAACACATCAGGTACCAGTATTGCGTCAATACTAAGCAGGAGGCTCTTGAAAGATGCTCGTTTCCCTAATGGATTAAAATTCTCAGCACCTATGGGTAAGCTCTCTAAACTTAAGATGGTTTCAACGCCTAAACTAGCAACGTTCATCGGTCGCTGGGTACCGTTCATTGGTTATACTCAGTTGATTGTGGCAGTTACAGTGACAGCCAGGCGTACTCGAGATAAATATAACCAGATTGCCAGACCTTCAGACCGTATATTATGGGCTGACTTCTAATGAAAGATTTTGAATCAGAAGTTATACAATATTTAATGGATAACTATCCTGTAAGGCGACACTGGTTAAAACCGGGCTTGAAACAGGTGACAAAAGAATGGACGCTTCAGGACGATTTCAAATTTTCACCCGAAGATGCACATGATTTTCTGTTGGACGTATTTGAACACTTCAATATTGAACACTCCGGCTTTGACGGGACGAACTATTTTGAATATGAGTATCCATTCTGGCAAAACGCCCCGCTTGAAAGAGAACTTAAACCACTTACGGTGGAAATGATCGTTAAGTCTGCCAAAGCAGGTCACTGGCTTTATGAATAACAAAAGCCTCTGCTGCTTAGGATATTTTTCGCTCTATATGCCTGACCGCAAAATACCTGACCAGGAGGCTATTAAAATAAAAAACCCCGCCATTAGCGGCGGGGTTGGCATGGGCAAAGGTGCGTTATTTGTTGAGCTCAGCCAGACCAAGCCAGGTTTGCACCACGGTGTCCGGGTTCAGGGACAGACTGTCAATCCCCTCTTCCATCAGCCAGGCAGCAAAGTCCTCGTGGTCGGACGGGCCCTGCCCGCAAATACCGACATATTTACCCTGCTTCTTCGCCGCGCGAATCGCCATCGACAGCAGCGCTTTCACCGCGTCGTTACGTTCGTCAAACAGCTCAGAAACAACGCCAGAGTCGCGATCCAGGCCCAGTGCCAGCTGCGTCATATCGTTCGAACCGATAGAGAAGCCGTCAAAGTACTCAAGGAACTGTTCCGCCAGCAGGGCATTGGATGGAATTTCACACATCATGATGATTTTGAGGCCGTTCTCGCCGCGCTTCAGGCCCTGACGCTCCAGCTCTTCCACTACCGCTTTCGCCTGGGCGACGGTACGGACGAACGGCACCATGATCTCGACGTTGCTCAGCCCCATGTCGTTACGCACGCGCTTAACCGCATCGCACTCCAGCGCAAAACAGTCGCGGAAGCTGTCGGAAACGTAGCGGCCGGCGCCGCGGAAGCCGAGCATTGGGTTCTCTTCTTCCGGCTCATAGCGCTCGCCGCCCACCAGGTTGGCGTATTCGTTAGATTTGAAGTCGGACAGGCGCACGATAACGCGTTTCGGATAGAATGCCGCCCCCAGGGTGGCGATCCCTTCCGTCAGGCGACCGACGTAGAACTCTCTCGGTGAATCGTAGCCTTTCATCAGCTCGCGGATTTCGTTCTGCAGGCCAGGCTCCTGGTCATCGAACTCCAGCAGCGCGCGCGGGTGAACGCCAATCATCCGGTTGATGATGAACTCCAGGCGCGCCAGACCTACGCCTTCGTTTGGCAGGCAGGCGAAGTCAAATGCCCGGTCGGGGTTACCGACGTTCATCATAATTTTCAGCGGCAGGTCGGGCATTTCGCCCACGCTGGAGCTCTTGATACTGAAGTCCAGCAGCTCAGCATAGACGTAGCCGGTATCGCCTTCCGCACAGGAAACGGTCACGTTCTGGTTTTCCTGGATGCGATCGGTGGCGTCGCCGCAGCCCACCACTGCCGGGATCCCCAGCTCACGGGCGATAATCGCCGCGTGGCAGGTACGCCCGCCGCGGTTGGTCACGATGGCCGCCGCTTTCTTCATGATCGGTTCCCAGTCCGGGTCGGTCATGTCGGTAACCAGGACGTCGCCCGGCTCGATGCGGTTCATCTCGCTGATATCATGGATAACCTTCACCGGACCCGCGCCAATGCGGTGACCGATGGCACGCCCTTCGGCGACAATCTGCCCCTGGGCATGCAGCGTATAGCGCTCCATGACCTGGCCGCGCGAGCGCACGGTTTCCGGACGGGCCTGGACGATAAACAGCTCGCCGGTATGGCCATCTTTCGCCCACTCGATATCCATCGGACGCCCGTAGTGCTTCTCGATCTGCACCGCCTGTTTCGCCAGCTCCTGCACTTCCTCGTCGGTCAACGAGAAAATATCGCGCTGCGCCTGCGGCACATCCTCAATACGCACCTGCTTGCCATGCTCCTGGGTCGGCGCATAAATCATGCGGATTTTTTTCGATCCCATGGTTCTGCGCACGATAGCAGGACGACCAGCTTCCAGCGTTGGCTTATGGACGTAGAACTCATCCGGGTTGACCGCGCCCTGCACCACCATTTCCCCCAGGCCCCAGGCAGAGGTGATAAACACCACCTGGTCGAAACCGGATTCGGTATCGATGGAGAACATGACGCCGGACGAGGCGAGGTCGGAGCGGACCATGCGCTGCACCCCGGCGGATAGCGCCACGCCGCGGTGATCGTAACCCTGATGCACGCGATAGGAGATCGCACGATCGTTAAACAGCGAAGCAAACACGTGCTTCACTGCGACGAGCACGGCATCGAAGCCCTGCACGTTCAGGAATGTCTCTTGCTGCCCGGCGAAGGAGGCATCGGGCATATCTTCAGCCGTGGCGGAGGAGCGCACGGCAAAAGAGGCCTCAGCGTTGTCGGCGGACAGCTGCTTATAGGCATCGCGAATCGCGTCTTCCAGTTCGCTCTGGAACGGGGTATCGATGATCCACTGACGGATCTGTCCCCCCGCTTTCGCTAATGCGGAAACGTCGTCAATGTCGGTTTTATCCAGCAGTTCATAAATGCGCTGGTTTACGCCGCTTTGGTCCAGGAACTGATTGAAGGCATCAGCGGTGGTGGCAAATCCGTTCGGTACGCTAACACCCATACCGGACAGATTAGTGATCATTTCACCAAGGGAGGCATTTTTGCCCCCAACTCTGTCTACATCATTCATGCCGAGTTGGTTATACCAAAGCACCAGCGGTGACGAGCCATTGTTGGACATCGAGACAATCCTTTTGTGATTTAATACCAGTGATAAAAAACTCACGATCAACTACGGGATTTATCCTGACATATTTACGCGGCTGAAAAAAACGGTGAATCGTTCAAGCAAATTATTTTTTCTTTTTTAGGACAGTTCACCTGATATAGCTAACTCAATGATTCTTCTTGAATCTGCTGCAATAAGAGACAAAAAATAACCAGCCGGCAAAAATGAACCTACCTTTTCATTAAAAATAAAAATAGCGTTTCATTTTTAAAGTGAGACAAAACATAAACGGATATGCTTAAATTTAATAACTGCTTTCAGGTAATTAAACTCATTATACCGGATGGTCAAAATGGAAAGTGCTGTAGATCGCCACGTATTTTATATTTCCGACGGGACGGCCATTACCGCCGAGGTGCTGGGGCACGCAGTGATGTCGCAGTTTCCGGTCGCTATCAGCAGCGTTACCCTGCCGTTCGTGGAGAACATCAGCCGGGCGCGGGCGGTGAAGGAGCAAATCGACGCGATCTATCAGCAAAGCGGTATCCGTCCGCTGGTCTTTTACTCCATTGTGATCCCCGAAATTCGCGACATTATCGTGCAAAGTGAAGGATTCTGTCAGGATATCGTGCAGGCGCTGGTGGCGCCGCTGCAGCAGGAGCTGCGCCTCGACCCCACGCCGATCGCTCATCGTACCCACGGCCTGACGCCGGGTAACCTGAACAAGTACGATGCGCGTATTGCCGCCATTGACTACACCCTCGCCCACGACGATGGCATCTCGCTGCGCAATCTCGATCAGGCGCAGGTGATCCTGCTGGGGGTCTCACGCTGCGGCAAAACACCGACCAGCCTGTATCTGGCCATGCAGTACGGTATCCGCGCCGCCAACTATCCGTTTATCGCCGACGATATGGATAATTTAATCCTGCCCGCCTCGCTCAAACCTCTCCAGCACAAGCTGTTCGGTCTGACCATTAATCCGGAGCGCCTGGCGGCGATCCGCGAAGAGCGTCGAGAAAACAGCCGCTATGCTTCGATGCGCCAGTGTCGAATGGAGGTCACCGAGGTGGAGGCCCTGTACCGCAAAAATAAAATTCCCTGCCTGAATAGTACCAACTATTCGGTAGAGGAAATCGCGACGAAAATCATGGATATCATGGGGCTGAATCGAAGAATGTACTAATACACTAGTACATTATTGAAAATTTTTTTATGCTATCACCCGTGGCCTATACAGGATCATCCCCCGCTCTTGCAATAAGCGGGGATTGGTTTATCGTGATGCGCATCACTTCCCGGCAGTTTCGTCGCGGAAGAAACAGATTTTTGAGACCCCAATGAATAAAACAGACGAACTGCGTACCGCGCGCATTGAAAGCCTGGTAACGCCTGCGGAGCTGGCCCAGCGGCATCCCGTATCTGCCGATGTCGCGGCACACGTCTCCGCTTCCCGCCGCCGAATTGAAAAGATCCTTAACGGTGAAGATCGCCGCCTGCTGGTGGTTATTGGCCCATGTTCCATTCACGACACCGAGGCCGCGCTGGAGTATGCGCAGCGCCTGCAGGCGATGCGCGAGCGCTACCAGCCGCAGCTGGAAATCGTGATGCGCACCTATTTTGAAAAACCGCGCACCGTTGTCGGCTGGAAGGGTTTGATCTCCGACCCTGACCTGAACGGCAGCTATCGGGTCAATCACGGTATCGAAGTAGCGCGTCGCCTGCTGCTGCAGATCAACGAGCTGGGCGTGCCAACCGCCACCGAATTCCTCGATATGGTGACCGGACAGTTTATTGCCGATCTGATCAGCTGGGGCGCCATCGGCGCGCGCACCACCGAGAGCCAAATCCACCGCGAGATGGCCTCCGCGCTCTCCTGCCCGGTCGGATTCAAAAACGGGACCGATGGCAACACGCGCATCGCCGTTGATGCGATTCGCGCATCCCGCGCCAGCCACATGTTCCTCTCTCCGGACAAGCAGGGTCAGATGACCATCTATCAGACCAGCGGCAACCCTTACGGGCATATCATTATGCGCGGCGGCAAACGACCAAATTATCATGCGGCGGATATTAGCGCCGCCTGCGATGCACTGCGCGAGTTTGATCTGCCGGAGCAGCTGGTGGTGGACTTCAGCCACGGCAACTGCCAGAAGCAGCATCGTCGCCAGTTAGAAGTGTGCGAGAACGTGTGTCAGCAGATCCGCGACGGTTCGACGGCTATCGCCGGCATCATGGCGGAAAGCTTCCTGCAGGAAGGCACGCAGAAAGTGGTCGCCGGACAGCCGCTGACCTGGGGTCAGTCGATTACCGACCCGTGCCTGAGCTGGGAAGACAGCGAGCGCCTGCTGGCTGAACTGGCTGCGGCAACCGCCACTCGGCTGTAGCCGCTCTCTCCCACCGCGCATGCGGTGGGAATTCTCCCCCCTCGCGCCTGAATATCCCCACCGCCAGCCTGCCAAATATAGTACTTTGATAAAAAACGCTTGCCGTGAAAATTAACATTACTGATAATGATTATCATTGTTACTTTTATTTTTATTTTTGGTGCTATGACGCGAATGGATAACACTGCCACAGCTGAAAAAACAAAAGACAATGCCCCTTACCCTGTCGCCACGGATCGTAAAATTTGCAGCCGGGTGCTGCTAGGTCCCGAAGGTCGGGTGGTTATCGAGCATGACGGCCAGCGCTATCTGCTGCGCCAAACCCATGCTGGCAAGCTGATCCTGACAAAATAGCCCTCCCCGCCGCCTGACGCGAGGAGAGCACGGCACCCTATTGCACCGGCGTATCAGCTGGAGCAGCTGACTTCCAGCCCTTTTCCCCAGTCCGGCGGGCGGCTGACGTAATCATCTTCCCGGTCGATAAACGGCTGAGACAGCGCCTCGTGCAGCCGCTCCAGCTCGCCGGTATTCCCCTGTTCCGCCTGCTCGATGGCCCGCTGCGCCAGCCAGTTACGTAGCACCAGCGCCGGGTTGACGGAACGCATGCGCTGCTGACGCTGCGCATCATCAATCTGCTCATCACGCAGGCGCACACGGTAGCCGTCGAACCAGCTATCAAAGGCGGCGCGATCGATAAACTCATCGCGCAGCGGCGAGGCGGCGCTGAGCTGCTCGCTGGCGCTCAGCATCCTGAAGGTGCGGGTGTAATCGCTGCCTTCGCGTATCATCAGCGCAAACAGACCGTCCAGCAGATCGTTATCGCCCTGCTGCGGGGTAAACAGGCCAAGCTTGTCGCGCATGCGGCGGCCGTAGGCGCTCAGCAGCGCGTGCTGGTAGCCATCCAGGGCCGCATTTAGCGCATCGGCGCTGATGAACGGCGACAGCGACTGCGCCAGACGCTGCAGATTCCACAGCCCTACCGCCGGCTGATTCTCAAAGCTATAGCGCCCCTGGTAATCCGAATGGTTGCAGATGAAATCAGGCTTGAAGTCATCAAGGAACCCGTACGGGCCGTAGTCCATCGTCAGGCCGAGAATCGACATGTTATCGGTATTCATTACCCCATGCGCAAAGCCTACCGTTTGCCAGCTGGCAATAAGCGTCGCCGTTCTGGCGACAACGTCACGGAACCACAGAATGTACTTATCCGCCTCTCCGTCGAGCTCAGGCCAGTGATGACGAATCACGTAGTCAGCCAGCTGCTGCACCTTTTCCGCCTCCCGGCGATAGTAAAAGTGCTCGAAGTGGCCAAAGCGCACGTGGCTCTCAGCGATACGCATCAGCATCGCTCCCTGCTCGACGGTTTCACGATACACCGGCGTGTCGCTGGTCACGATCGACAGCGCGCGGGTGGTGGGTATGCCCAGAGCGTGCATCGCTTCCGATGCCAGGCCTTCGCGGATCGTCGAACGCAGCACGGCGCGCCCGTCGCCCATTCGCGAATAGGGCGTGAGCCCGGCGCCCTTCAGGTGCCAGTCCATTCGCCGACCATCGGGCAGCTGCTGCTCGCCCAGCAGGATCCCGCGGCCGTCGCCCAGCTGCCCGGCCCAGGAGCCGAACTGATGGCCGCTATAGACCTGCGCCAGCGGCGACATGCCGGGTAGCAGCGTTTCGCCGCCCCAAACGCCGGCGCCCGTTGACGGCTGAAATAGCGCCTCAGGCACGCCCAACGTCTGCGCCAACGGTGCGTTGTGCCAGATCGGCCGCGCGTTGCTCAGCGGCGTCGGGGTCAGGGCGGTGTAGAAATCTGGCAGTTCATCACGCCAGTGGGTTGTAAAAGACAGGGTCATGGGTTCCTCCGGCCTTCAGTGTAGTGCCTTCAACAAAGTATTAACACGGGCGAATGGCAGGGTTATCAAGATAAAGTGAGGAAGCCGGAGGTCTCGCGTTTGTACCTCTGTTTGTTAACTAAGAGACCCGGAGGTTACTGCCCTCACCCGTCCGTCTCTTCGCAACACTGAACGTTTAGTCATAGAAAATCGTGCAGCGGGGCCCTGGCTCCCCGCTGAAATCGGCGAACCGGAGGCCGCAAGACAAGGGCTGGCCGCCATGGATGGCGGCAAGAGGCGAATCGAGACAGGAGCGAGCCCCGGAACGGGCGAGCAGGTCGAGTTGAGCCGACCGCAGGCTGCAGGCCGGGAGGTGAGCGCAGTGCGCAGCACCGATTTCCGTGCGGGACCGCGGGGATTGTTAAGGGGAAGAGGGTTATCTTCCCCTTAACCCGGTCACCTGGCACCGGGGCCGCATGTCCTGCAAAGCGTCCGGTGAACGGAACACCTCACAGCCGACCGACGTGAACCCGGCAAACCGCGCGCGACGCTATATTCTTCGCGCCTGCCAGAATTTTTTATTCCAGTACACGTTATTCAGCGACGAGCGCGTAACGCCGTTGCTGGTCGAAGCATGGATGAACTGGTTATCGGTATCGTAGATCCCTACGTGCAAACCGCTCTCGCCGGAGCCGGTCTTGAAGAACACCAGATCCCCGGGCAGCAGTTCGCTTTTATCAATGCGGGTGCCGATCTCTGCCTGCTCGCGGGTTTCACGCGGCAGCTGCATGGAAAACTTATCGCGGAAGGTTCTCACCACAAAGCCGGAACAGTCCACCCCGCGCGGCGTCATCCCACCGTAGCGATACGGCGCACCCCGCCAGTTCCGCAGCTGATCGTTAAGATTAGCGATGACGGTAATAGAATCCGCAAGCCGGGGATTGGGCGGCGGCGCCCGGTGGCTGCTGCAGCCTGCCAGAAATAGTGCCGTCAAAAGAATGAACCACAAACGCATCTCAGACGATTCCTCTGTTCCTTATCTTATTGTCAGGATAATTTAGCTGGTTTATCAATGAACTGGCAAGCTTGCTTCGCGCTACTGTGACGCGATGAGCATAAAATGACCGCCAAACGCCACCCGCTGGAAAGAAATCGCATAGGCGGCGGTTAAATTCTCTTCGGTCAATACCTCTGAGGTATAACCACAGGCTATCGTTTTTCCCCGGCAGATAAGCCACGCCCGCTGCGCATGCCGTAGCGTGTGGTTGAGATCGTGACTGCTCATGACCACCGCGATCCCCGTCGCGCACAGTTCGCTGAGAACGCCGTCGAGCGCCGCCTGCTGCGCCACGTCGAGGCTGTTCATCGGCTCATCGAGCAGCAGCAGCTGTCCCGCGGGGTTGGCCAGCGGGTCGATTTGCAGAATGACCGCCGCCAGCCGCACGCGCTGCCACTCGCCGCCCGAAATCTGATTGACCTGGCGCCCAAGCTTATCGCTCAGCCCCAGCCTCTCGGCTACCGCGCCGAGCAGATCGCTCCGCGCGTTATTTTGCAGATGCAGCGACAGGTAGTGCCAGACCGGCATCGCGAAGGGCGGCGCCTGATGCTGGTTGAGGTAAGCGCGATGTCGCGCCAGCTCGGAGGCCGGCCACATCTTTAGCGGCCGTTCGTTGAAGATGATGCGCCCGGGCCCCGTCGTCAGGCCGGCCATGCGCATGAGCAGCGTGCTCTTCCCGGCCCCGTTTGGCCCGACGATATGGATCATTTCTCCCGGTCGAACCTCGGCGCTAAACGCTGCCAGCCGCCCCGGCTCTTCTACGTCCTGTAGCTGCATCAAAAACGGCATTATTTCGCTAAAGCTCCTTTAATCGCCGCCAGCAGCAGCGGATCGTTCGGCGTCATATCGGGCGAGAAGCGCTGGATAGTCTGGCCATCGGCGCTCAGCAGGAACTTTTCGAAATTCCATAAAATATCGCCATCGTTCTGCGGCGCGCGGCCTTTGCTTGCCATTCGCTCGTAAAAGCCGCTGCCTTCCGGCGCTACGGCCTGCGGGGCGGCCTCAACCAGCTTCTGGTAGAGCGGATGACGATGTTCGCCGTTAACGTCAACTTTACTGAACAGCGGGAAGGTCACGCCATAGGTGGTGCTACAGAAGGTTTTGATCTCCTCCTCGCTGCCCGGCTCCTGTCCAAGGAACTGGTTACAGGGGAAACCCAGCACCGTGAAGCCGTCGTTCTCAAGCTCCTGCTGCAGCGCTTCCAGCTGTTCATACTGCGGCGTCAGGCCGCATTTTGAGGCCACGTTAACGATTAACAGCGCTTTGCCCGCATAGGCGTTAAGCGTCGTTTTCTCGCCATCGATAGTGGTAACTTCGGTATCAAGAATAGTGTGTTGCATAGCCTTCCCTCTGTGAATAAAAGCGATTTCTGGTTCAGGTGATCCCTATCTACTGTAGCGGATTGAGGCGCGGTCATTGTACTTTGAATCGTCTGACCGGCATACCGTACCGTGCTCATACGGCAACATGAATTCCTCTCAATAGGGACGTCGCGCAATTCAGTGTACAGTGTTAAATGGATGTAATAGCATTTCGTTAATGATTAATTTAAGAGAGTTTTATAGATGAAGAAGCTGTTGAGTTCGGTGCTGATTGCCTCATCGGTGGTGCTGTTATCGGCCTGCTCCCCTGACGATAATAATAAGGTCAAGGTGGCGATCAATACCGGTCCGGATGAGGCTATCTGGAAAGTCGTTGAGCAGGTTGCCAAGGACAAATATAACCTCGACGTCGAGGTGATCTCCTTTAATGATTACGTCCTGCCTAACGAAGCGTTAAATAATAAAGACGTCGACGCTAACGCCTTCCAGACGCTGCCCTACCTCGAAGCGCAGTCGAAAGAGCGTGGCTACAAATTTGCCATCGTCGGCAAAACCTTTGTTTTCCCTATCGCCGCCTACTCTCGCAAGATAAAAAATATCAGCGAGCTGCCGGATGGAGCGACGGTGTCTATTTCCAACGAGACCACGACGCTGGGGCGCAGCCTGCTGCTGCTGCAGGCGCAGGGCCTGATCAAGCTGAAAGATGGCGTCGGCTACCTGCCAACGGCGCTGGACATTATCGACAATCCTAAGCATTTGAAAATTGTCGAAGTGGACAGCCCGCAGCTGCCGCGTACCCTGGACGATCCTGACGTTAGCCTGTCGATTATTAACACCAACTTCTCGGCGCAGGTTGGCCTGTCCGCCGCGCGGGATGGCCTGTTTATGGAAGGCCAGGACTCGCCGTACGTAAACGCTATCGTGTCTCGCGAAGATAATAAAGACAGCAAAAAAGTTCAGGAGCTGAAAGAGGCGTTCCAGACCAAAGAAGTCGCCGACAAAGCGCTGGAAGTTTATAAAGGTGATGCCATCAAAGGGTGGTAATAGCACTTAATCTGCGCATCGGCAGACGATAGACGCCCTGCCGATGCGTCTGGATTCGACGCTTATTGCGCGTGCACGGACTTCAGCAGCAGCCAGATAAACACCGGCGCGCCCAGCGTCGCGGTCACCACGCCGATCGGTAGCTCCGCCGCCGACAGCGCCAGGCGGGCGACGATATCGGCGCCTAACAGCGCACTGGCTCCGGCAAGCATGCAGGCCGGCAGCAGAACGCGATGATCGCTTAAGCCGCATAGCCGCAGGATATGCGGGATCACCAGGCCAATAAAACCGATGGCTCCGGCCAGCGCCACGCTCACCCCCACCAGCCAACCGGTGGCGACCACCAGCAGCTTACGCCACAGCCACAGCGGTAAGCCCAGCTGGCGAGCCGATACCTCTCCCAAAGCCAGCATATTCAGCGGCTGCGACTGTAGCCCCACCCAGGCCAGCACCGGCAGAAGTGCCAGCATCAGCCACAGCTGCTGCCAGTCTACGCCGCCAAAGCCGCCCATCATCCAGTACATCAGCTGACGTAAATCGAACGAGGTGGAAAAATAGACGGCCCAGGTCATCAGCGCGCTGCAGATAATGCCCAGCGCTACGCCTGCCAACAGCAGACGGCTGGTTGACAGATGACGACGGGCAAAGCGCAGCAGTATAAAGGTGATAACCAGCGCGCCGGCAATGGCGCACAGCCCCAGCACCCAGCCAGGAAGGAATCCTTTACCCAGCAGCACGGCGGCGATGAGCCCGACCCCCGCGCCGTTAGAGACCCCCAGCAGCCCCGGCTCCGCCAGCGGGTTTTCGAACAACGCCTGCATGATCGCTCCGGAGAGCGCTAAAGCGGCGCCCACCAGCAGCACCGCCAGGGTGCGCGGCAGGCGAATTTGCCAGATGAAGAGCTGCCCCCTGGCGCTGAACCACTCCTGCGGCGGGATCCAGAGATCGCCCGCGCAGAGGCTGGCGGCCATCATCGCCAGCAGCAGCAGCAGTAAAGCAACGAGCCAGCGCCGGCTGCGGCGCTGTTGAATTTGAGCAAAGGTCTGCATAAATACCGGGATGCAAGAAAGAGATGTATTTGATTTTACGGTGGGTATTGCGGGGAGAAAAGCAAAACATCGGCGCATGGCGCATATCGGCGGACGCGAGCGGGCAGAATCGCGCTGCCCGCTCGCGCAGCTGCTACACCAGGACCTGGAACAGAACGGCGAAGAGAACAATATTAGCCAGAACGATGGCCCAGCCGTTGTAGAGCATATATTTCAAATGCGTGGACTGCGCCAGCCCCATCTGTCCAAACATATCCGACGACGGGAAGGGGCCGAACCAGTCAACCTGCGATGATGCCAGCAGCACGGCGGTTGTCCCCTGCGGCGGGACGCCTGCCGCCATCAGCATCGGGCCGAAGATTTTATGGGTAAAAGTCATCTGCGCTACCGCCGCGCCGGGGACATGGCCAATAATATTAAAAGCAAAAATACTAAAGCACAGCCAGGCGGGAGAGATCCCTTCGAGCAGCGGCTGGGTGTAGTCCAGCAGCCCCTGGTAAGCGTGCAGCCCGTCCATCAGTTCAAGAATCGGGTTGTAGAGCCAGTACAGCAGGAACATCCACACCAGCCGACCGCAGCCGTGATACAGCGCCTGCAGGATCTGTGTTGGCCGCAGCCCCCCGACCAGGCCGGTAATCAGCGCCACCAGCAGCATCACAATAATAGCGAAGCTAAAGCCGGCCTTAATGACCACGCCCACCACCGCCATCACGATAATCGTTGCCGCAAAGGCCAGCGCGCTCAGCTTTCTGCGGCGGACAAGAGTCGGGTTATCCTCATCCTGCGGCTGCTCAGCAAGGTTAACCTCATAGCGCAGCTTACCCTCGGTCATCTTCTGAATACGCCCCGCCATGACCCAGCCCGCCAGCAGCGTGACGGCGCTCATCGGCAGACCGACATAGAGTAAATAGTCCGGATAGCTCAGGCCTCCGAGCTTAAGAATAGTCACCGTACTCGGGGTAAAGGGGCCGGTAAACAGCCCGATGGAACCGGCGGTCATCATCAGCGCGGCCACCGTGGGCGGCGTCAGGCGCACCGCTGCGGCGATGGGAATAATCACCGCGACGATAATGGCGTTACCGCCGGCCATGGTGCCCAGGGCGCCGCAAATCAGAATCGAGGAGGCGACAATACCAAATTTCACCCGCGTCTGGCTGGACAGCCCGATGCGATGAACCACGAATTTCACCAGCTCTACCGCCGCGCCGGTGCGGGTAGCCACTTCCCCCACCCCGGCGCCGAGCATAATGATGAGCCCGACGGTGGCAATAAAAGAGCCGGTCGATTTCGCCAGCATCGTGCCCATTTCCGGCAGCCCGGTAGAGGTCATGATCATCGCAATAATAATTGATGAAATAACCGCCAGCACGATATCCACGCCAATAAGCGACAGCACGGCTAATGCTACCAGCGGGGTAAAGCTGAGAAGTCCCAGCTCTGCGCTGGGGCGGCCATGACACCAAAAGGCGATCAGTAAAAATAGCCCTGACAGCAGGCCAATAACGATATTTTTTCTGGTAATAGTTCTTCGGGTAACAGGATTACCGGAGAGCGTTGAGTCACTCATACAACTCCTTGATGCCAATAAAACCAACCGCTATTTCAGGTCAGCACATTTGGGCCAGCTCAGAAAATATCCCCCTCGTTATAATTGTTGGCGCGAAGGCCTGAGGGTTTGCGTAGGGACAACAGGTATTGTTCTGAGAATCGGATTATCCGCCTGCCGGCGGGGCAAAAAGCGCAATAAGTAAACAGAACGCTGATTGTGAATTGAATTTATGTTAATTTATTGTTATTAGAAAATGAATTTTTATCTGGCCCCTATAACCCTGAGTTAACCCCTGATGAAACTGCGTCACCTGGAAATCTTCCACGCCGTGATGACCTGCGGCACCCTTTCACGAGCAGCGGAGTCGCTGAATATCTCTCAACCGGCGGCCAGTAAGGCGCTCAAAAACGCCGAAATGAAGCTGGGTTTTAAACTCTTTCAGCGCGTTCGCGGCAAGCTGCTGCCGAGCAGCGAAGCGCTGACGCTGTTCGAGAAGGCGCAGAATATCTACCAGGATCTGGATAATCTGCGCCTGCTTGCCGACAACCTGGCGCGCGACCCGCGGGCGAAAATTAGCCTCGGCTGTTTACCCAGCCTCGGGCTGAGCCTGGTGCCGGAAATGGTGACCGACTTCTATCAGCAAAACGCGAATCTGGTGATGACCCTGACCACGGAACATACTGAGACATTGGTCAAGAAACTGGATCTGCGCGAGATCGATCTGGCGCTGACGCTCCAGCCGGTTCAGCAGGGCGAAATCATCACCACCACCATTGCCGAAGTGCCGCTGGTCTACATCGACCGTGACTACCGCCAGGGCGTGGTAGCGATTGATGAGATAGACCAGCAGCGCTGGATCTCTCCCGGCCCCCACTCGCTGTCGGCCGCCATTGCCACCCGTCGCGACTTCTCGACGACCCGCCTCAACGTTCAGACCTATTACATGGCAACTGAATTTGTTAAACGCGGCATGGGCTGCAGCATTACCGATATTTTTTCCGCGCGTCATAACCTGACCCCGACGATGATCCACCCTATTTCGCCGCCGATGACGATCCCTCTCTGCCTGCTGCGTCGGGCGGATGTTTCCCTGAGTCCGATTACGCATAAATTTGTCGATTTTATCTGCCGGCAGCTGCGTAAACAGCTGCAGGAAATTAACCTGGGGTTATACCCTGAAAATAAAAAGTCAATTGCGCCGCAGGGGTAAATGCTTTGACATAACGCCATTGCATTTATCAGCGGTGGATATCTCAGGTTATGAAAAAGCGCATTGTTATTATCGGTGGCGGCGTTATCGGGCTGGCGACGGCCTACGTATTCATTAAGCGCGGCCACGAGGTCCAGCTGCTGGAGCGCAATGCGACCCCTGGCCTGGCGACGAGCTTTGCTAACGGCGGCCAGCTTAGCTACCGCTACGTCGCGCCGCTGGCCGACCGCGGCGTGCCGCTACAGGGAATAAAGTGGATGGGCAGGAGCGACTCGCCGCTCAATATGCGCCTGCGGATGTCGCCAGACCAGTGGCGCTGGCTGCTGCAGTTCCTGCGCGCTTGCAACAGCCGGACCAATAAGGTTAACGGCGATCATATTCTTCGCCTGTCGCTGTTCAGCCGTCAGGTTATGCAGGCGTGGTTGAATGAGGATAATCTGAGCGACTTTCACTGGCGACGCTGCGGGAAATTAGTCGTCCATCGCCGGGAGTACGATCTGAATAAAGCGGAAACAGGGATCAATCCGCAATATCAGCGCTCCCTGAGCGGAGCCGAGTGTATCGAACTTGAACCCGCGCTCAAGCATATCCGCGCCTCGCTCTGCGGCGGTATTTATTCGCCCGGCGACGAAACCGCTGACTGCCATCAGTTTTGCCTGGCGCTGCTGGAGAAACTCAACGCCAGCGCCGGCTTTACCCTCACTAGCGACTGTGATGTTCGCCGTCTGAATAAAAAAGGCGGTCGTATTCACTCGGCGGAAACCAGCCGGGGAACGATTGTCGGCGATGATTTTGTGGTTGCCGCCGGCAATGGCAGCAGCCCGTTACTGGCTGGCACCGGAATTCACGTGCCGCTTTGCGGCCTGAAAGGCTACAGCCTGACGCTGCCCTATCCTGCCCAGGCCGGGATCGCGCCGGATATCAGCGTCACCGACTATGGACACAAAATTGTCTATGCCCGGCTCGGAGAGCAGCTGCGTATCGCCGCGATGGTTGATATCGGCTACGACGGTGACGGACTGCGTCCTGAGCGTATTGCGGCGTTGAAAAAAATTGTTGCCGGCAGCTTCCCCGAGCTCCAGGGCATTGAGGATGCGCAGGTCTGGAGCGGTATGCGCCCTTCTACGCCAGCCGGCCCTCCGCTGCTGGGACGTGCCGGCTACCAAAACCTGTGGATGAACCTCGGCCAGGGCAGCCTGGGTTTCACCCTCGCCGCCGGCAGCGCGGCGGTGCTCGGCGCCCTGCTCGATAGCGAAAACTCCGCCATCGCTTTAGATGGCCTGACATGGAAAAAATCAGCATGAACATTATCCGTAACAATCCGCAGCCGCGTCTTTCCGCCAGCGTCGAATATGGCAACCTGATCTTTTTATCGGGGCAAACGCCGAAAAGCAGCGAGGAGGATATTATGCAGCAGACGCGGGAAGTCTTAGAGAAAATCGACGCTCTGCTGGCGGCAGCCGGTAGCGACAACGGCCACATTCTTTCCGCGCAGGTGTGGCTGAAAAATATGGCCCGCGATTTTGCCGGTTTTAACGAAGCCTGGGTTGCCTGGCTGCCGGAAGGCCACAGCCCGGCACGCGCGGCCGTCCAGGCAGAGATGGCGCGCCCGGATATTCTCGTCGAAGTGATGGTCACTGCCGTAAAAGCCTGATCCTGAAAATGAAAAGAAAAAAGGCCGCATCAGCGGCCTTTTTAGTTAGTTCAGATTATTTGTCTCTGGGCGAAGCGTTTTCGACGCGGCTTTTAAGTTTCTGGCCGGGTCTGAAGGTCACCACGCGCCGGGCTGTAATCGGAATATCTTCCCCCGTTTTCGGGTTACGACCCGGGCGCTGGTTTTTATCACGCAAATCGAAGTTGCCGAACCCGGAGAGTTTTACCTGTTCTCCGTTTTCCAAAGCACGACGAACCTCTTCGAAAAACAACTCTACCAGTTCTTTGGCATCCCGCTTGCTAAGCCCAAGCTTATCAAACAGATATTCTGACATTTCAGCTTTTGTAAGCGCCATAGGTTCAATCCCTCAATGAGGCCTGGAATCGCTCTTTTAATGCCTCTACACATTTGGCGACGGTAGCGGCAATCTCCTCTTCTTCGAGTGTACGGCTGGTATCCTGAAGGATTAGGCTGATTGCAAGGCTCTTACTGCCTTCTGCAACGCCTTTACCGCGGTACACGTCAAATAAGTTTACGCCAACTACCTGATTTACGCCAACTTTCTTACACTCGGTCAAAACATCAGCTGCGGGTACGTTTTCAGCGACGACGACCGCGATGTCGCGACGGTTAGCCGGGAAACGAGAAATCTCGCGCGCCTGAGGAACCACGCGGTCTGCAAGCTTGTTCCACTCCAGCTCAAACGCCAAAGTGCGACCGTTCAGATCCAGTTTACGTTCCAGCTCAGGATGAACAACCCCAATGAAACCAATGCGTTCACCTTTCAGATAAATCGCTGCCGACTGTCCCGGATGCAGCGCGGCGTTCGCTTCTGCGCGGAATTCGATGGCGGATAATTTACCGGTCAGGTCGAGAACGGACTCCAGATCGCCTTTTAAATCATAGAAATCGACGGACTCTTTTGCCAGGTTCCAGTGCTCATCAACGCGATTGCCGCAAATTACGCCGGCCAGCATCACGTCCTGACGGATCCCCAGCGGAGCCTCGGTATCAGGAACAAAGCGTAAACCGCTCTCAAAGATGCGCACGCGGCTCTGCTGACGATTCTGGTTATACACCACGGTGCCCAGCAGGCCGGTCAGCAGCGACAGGCGCATCGCCGACATTTCGCTGGAGATTGGGCTTGGCAGGATCAGCGCCTCTTCACCCGGGTGAATCAGCTGCTGTACTTTCGGGTCAACGAAGCTATAGGTAATAACTTCCTGATAGCCTTTGTCGATGAGCAGGGTTTTCACGCGCTTAAGCGACAGGTTCGCCTCGCGGTGGGTGCCCATAATCAGGCCAGCCTGGACCGGTTCGTCAGGAATGTTGTTATAGCCGTATACGCGGGCAACTTCTTCAACCAGATCTTCTTCGATCGCAATATCAAAACGCCAGCTCGGCGCGACGGCCTGCCACTGGCCTTCGCCCGCGGTCACTTCACAACCCAGGCGGCTAAGAATATCGCTAACCTGAGCATCATCAATGTGATGACCAATCAGGCGATCCAGCTTGCTACGGCGCAGGATAATGGTTGCCGCCTTCGGCAGGGTTGCGTCGTTAGTCACGTCGATCACCGGGCCGGCTTCGCCGCCGCAGATATCGATCAGCAGGCGGGTTGCACGCTCCAGGGCCTTGTGCTGCAGCGCCGGGTCGACCCCACGCTCATAGCGGTGGGAGGCATCGGTGTGCAGGCCGTGACGGCGCGCGCGACCGGTGATAGACAGCGGGCTGAAGAATGCGCACTCCAGCAGCACGTTCTGCGTTTCGTCGTTCACGCCGGAGTGCTCGCCGCCAAAGATGCCGCCCATCGCCAGCGCCTTCTGGTGGTCTGCGATAACCAGGGTGTCAGCGTCGAGCCTGGCTTCGGAACCATCCAGCAGCACCAGCGTTTCGCCCTCTTTCGCCATCCGCACCACGATGCCGCCTTCGATGCGATCGCGGTCAAAGGCGTGCATCGGCTGGCCGAGTTCGAGGAGAACGTAGTTGGTGACATCCACCACCGCGTCGATAGAGCGGATGCCGCAGCGGCGCAGCTTCTCTTTCATCCACAGCGGAGTGGGCGCTTTAACGTTGATGCCTTTAACAACGCGGCCCAGGTAGCGCGGGCACGCGTCCGGCGCCTCAACGGTGATCGGCAGCGTATCGGTAATCGTCGCCGCAACCGGCGTGATTTCCGGCGCGTTCAGCGGCTCTTTATTCAGTACCGCCACGTCGCGAGCGACGCCGATGATACCTAAACAGTCGGCACGGTTCGGCGTCACGCTGATTTCGATGGTGTTATCGTCAAACTTCAGATATTCACGGATATCGGTACCAATCGGCGCATCTGCCGGCAGTTCGATAATTCCGCTGTGATCGTCGGAAACACCCAGCTCGGAAAACGAACACAGCATCCCTTCGGAAGGCTCGCCGCGCAGTTTTGCCGCTTTAATTTTGAAGTCGCCCGGCAGTACGGCGCCGATAGTAGCAACCGCAACCTTCAGACCCTGGCGGCAGTTCGGCGCGCCGCACACGATATCCAGCAGGCGTTCGCCGCCGACGTTAATTTTGGTCACCCGCAGCTTGTCAGCGTTCGGGTGCTGGCCGCACTCGACGACTTCACCGACGACGACGCCGTTGAAGCTGCCGGCAACCGGCTCAACGCCGTCAACTTCGAGGCCGGCCATCGTAATCTGATTCGCCAGGGCTTCGCTGTCGATCGCCGGATTAACCCATTCGCGTAACCACAGTTCACTGAATTTCATTGTTCTGTCCTGCCCTTATTTAAACTGTTTGAGGAAACGCAGATCGTTTTCGAAGAACGCGCGTAGGTCGGTTACGCCATAGCGCAGCATGGTCAGACGCTCCATGCCCATACCAAAGGCGAAGCCGGAATAGACTTCCGGGTCGATGCCGACATTGCGCAGAACGTTCGGGTGCACCATGCCGCAGCCGAGCACTTCCAGCCACTTGCCGTTTTTACCCATGACGTCAACTTCAGCAGAGGGTTCGGTAAACGGGAAGTAGGACGGACGGAAACGAATTTGCAGATCTTCTTCAAAGAAGTTACGCAGGAAGTCGTGCAGCGTCCCTTTCAGGTTGGTGAAGTTAATATTCTTATCAACAATCAGGCCTTCCATCTGATGGAACATCGGGGTATGGGTCTGATCGTAATCGTTACGATAAACGCGGCCAGGAGCGATAATACGAATCGGCGGCTGCTGATGTTCCATGGTACGGATCTGTACGCCGGAAGTCTGGGTACGCAGCAGGCGAGTGGCATCAAACCAGAAGGTATCGTGGTCAGCGCGCGCCGGGTGGTGGCCCGGGATATTCAGCGCATCGAAGTTATGGTAGTCATCTTCGATCTCCGGACCGGTTGCCACCGTAAAGCCGAGCTCGCCGAAGAAGTTTTCGATGCGGTCAATAGTGCGGGTAACCGGATGCAGGCCGCCGTTTTCGACCCGACGCCCCGGCAGCGAGACGTCAATGGTCTCAGCGGCCAGACGCGCATTCAGCGCGGCGCCTTCCAGATCGGCTTTACGCGCGTTGAGCGCCTGCTGGACCTGCTCTTTGGCTTCGTTGATCACCGCGCCTGCAGCCGGGCGCTCTTCTGGCGGCAGCTCACGCAGGGTCGTCATCTGAAGGGTCAGATGCCCTTTCTTTCCCAGGTATTCCACGCGGACGTTGTCCAGCGCGGCAACATCTGATGCCTCATTAATGGCTGCCTTCGCACTGGCAACCAGCTCTGCGAGATGTGACATGGTTTTCCTCATTATGTCGGTGCAGACACCGGTTATGGTCATTATTTTGCTCTGACTATTTCGAGTCGCAGGCAGCGGGTCAAGCCGTTATCCAGCACGGAGATACCAGCGGGATGACGCGCATTAAGCCATGCACCTGCAGCTTGAAATAGAACGAGCCAGTTCATATACGAAAAAAGCCTCCACGGTGGGAGGCTTTCTGGCGCTGTTTTTCGTTTCTTTTCTCACGCGCTAGCCTCCTGAGTTCAGGTGCTAAAGTAAAAAAAGAAGCGGAAAATAGCAGCATTCATGCTTGCATTACCTTGTCTGGCACGAAACGTAAGACCTGTATTGAAAAGCTTACAGCAATAAAAGTCAATGTATTGATAGAGTTGAAACAAAAAGAGGGAGACAAGCTCCCTCTTTCAACTGGCTTATGCCAGAGCTGCTTTCGCTTTTTCGACCAGAGCGGTGAACGCTAATTTGTCGAATACTGCGATGTCAGCCAGGATCTTACGGTCGATTTCAACAGAGGCTTTTTTCAGGCCGTTGATGAATTTGCTGTAAGAAATACCGTTCTGACGTGCTGCTGCGTTGATACGCGCAATCCACAGTTGACGGAACTGACGCTTTTTCTGACGACGGTCACGATAAGCGTACTGACCTGCTTTGATAACAGCCTGGAAGGCAACGCGGTATACGCGAGAACGCGCACCGTAGTAGCCTTTAGCTTGTTTCAAAATTTTCTTGTGACGTGCACGGGCAACTACACCACGTTTTACGCGAGCCATATGTGCTCTCCTGTATCTATTCTAATTAAAAAGTTAAAAGGGTTAACGACTTATGCGTACGGCAGGCACGCGATTACCAGGCCCAGATCGCCTTTGGAAACCATGGCTTTCGGACGCAGGTGACGTTTACGCTTGGTAGCTTTTTTGGTCAGAATGTGACGCAGGTTAGCGTGCTTGTGCTTAAAACCACCTTTACCGGTTTTTTTGAAGCGCTTAGCAGCACCGCGTACGGTCTTAATTTTTGGCATTTTAATAACTTCCACTTCGCATTGTTAATAAACGAAACGTAGGCGAACAGTCCCTGCGAAGCCCAGAGGCTCCACAGGAATTGCTACTTGAAGGCCTTACTGTTTCTTCTTCGGAGCGAGCACCATGATCATCTGGCGGCCTTCGATCTTCGATGGGAAGGATTCGACCACTGCCAGTTCACTCAGATCGTCACGGACGCGGTTAAGCACTTCCATACCGATCTGCTGGTGAGCCATCTCACGACCGCGGAAACGCAGCGTGATCTTAGCTTTATCACCCTCTTCCAGAAAGCGAACCAGGCTGCGGAGTTTTACCTGGTAGTCGCCATCATCGGTACCAGGTCGGAATTTAATTTCCTTAACCTGGATAACTTTTTGTTTTTTCTTCTGTTCCTTAGAAGACTTACTCTTTTCATAGAGGAATTTGCCGTAATCCATGATACGACAAACCGGCGGCTCGGCGTTAGGGCTGATTTCGACTAAGTCTACTCCGGCTTCTTCAGCTTTTTCCAGAGCTTCTCTCAGACTCACAATACCAAGCTGCTCGCCTTCCAGACCTGTTAAGCGAACTTCTTGCGCGCGAATTTCGCCATTAATACGATTCGGACGCGCCGTTTGAACTCGTTTTCCGCCTTTAATACCTTATTCCTCCAGTTGTTGAAGACTGCGGCTGCGAATCTCTTGTTGCAGCTTTTCGATCACTTCATTTACGTCCATGCTGCCGAGGTCTTTCCCGCGACGGGTACGCACGGCTACTTTACCGGCTTCGACTTCTTTGTCGCCACAGACCAACATGTACGGGACACGACGTAAAGTGTGCTCGCGGATTTTAAAGCCAATCTTCTCATTTCTCAAGTCCGCTTTTACACGAATTCCCGCATTTTGTAGTTTACGCGTCAATTCGTTAACGTAATCGGCCTGAGAATCAGTAATATTCATGACCACGACCTGCACTGGCGCAAGCCAGGTTGGGAAGAAGCCGGCGAACTCTTCGGTCAGGATGCCAATAAAGCGCTCCAGAGAACCAAGGATAGCACGGTGAATCATTACCGGTACCTGTCGCTCGTTGCTTTCGCCTACATAAGAGGCGCTTAAACGCTGCGGCAGAGAGAAGTCCAGCTGTACCGTTCCGCACTGCCATGCACGATCGAGGCAGTCATACAAAGTAAATTCAATTTTTGGACCGTAGAACGCGCCTTCACCCAGCTGATACTCAAATGGGATATTGTTTTCTTCCAGCGCGACTGCCAGATCCGCCTCAGCACGATCCCAGGCCTCGTCGCTTCCGATACGTTTTTCCGGACGAGTTGAGAGTTTGACGACGATTTTTTCGAAGCCAAAGGTGCTGTACATATCGTAGACCATACGAATACAGGCGTTAACTTCATCACGCACCTGCTCTTCAGTACAGAAAATATGCGCGTCATCCTGAGTAAAACCACGAACGCGCATCAGGCCATGCAGCGCGCCTGACGGCTCGTTACGATGGCAGCTACCGAACTCCGCCATACGCAGCGGCAGATCGCGGTAGGATTTCAGGCCCTGATTAAAGATCTGCACGTGACCCGGGCAGTTCATCGGCTTGATGCAGTATTCACGGTTCTCAGAAGAGGTGGTGAACATCGCATCTTTGTAGTTGTCCCAGTGGCCGGTTTTTTCCCACAGCACACGGTCCATCATAAACGGGCCTTTGACTTCCTGATACTGGTACTCTTTCAGCTTAGAGCGGACGAAAGTTTCCAGTTCACGGAAGATAGTCCAGCCATCGTTGTGCCAGAATACCATACCCGGCGCTTCTTCCTGCATATGATACAGGTCAAGCTGCTTACCGATCTTACGGTGGTCACGCTTAGATGCTTCTTCCAGGCGCAGCAGATGGGCGTTGAGCGCCTTTTTATCCGCCCACGCGGTGCCATAAATACGTTGCAGCATCTTATTGTTGCTATCGCCACGCCAGTAGGCGCCAGCGGTTTTCATCAGTTTGAAATGATGACAGAAACGCATGTTCGGCACGTGCGGCCCACGGCACATGTCGACGTACTCTTCATGATGATACAAGCCGGGCTTGTCATCATGAGCAATATTCTCATCAAGGATCGACACTTTATAGGTCTCGCCGCGCTGCACGAAGGTTTCACGCGCTTCATGCCAGCTGACTTTTTTCTTGATGACGTCGTAGTTTTTCTCGGCAAGCTCGTGCATACGTTTTTCGAGCGCGTCGAGGTCTTCCTGGGTCAGCGTACGATCGATATCAACGTCATAATAGAAGCCGTTATCGATAACCGGGCCGATAGCCATTTTGGTGTTCGGCCACAGCTGCTTAATCGCATGACCTAACAGATGCGCGCAGGAGTGACGAATAATCTCCAGGCCGTCTTCATCTTTAGCGGTGATGATAGAGAGCGTTGCATCGTTTTCGATGGGATCGCAGGCATCAACCAGCTCGCCGTTCACACGGCCAGCGATGGTGGCTTTCGCCAGGCCAGGGCCGATGTCGAGGGCAACGTCAAGCGGGCTAACCGCGTGGTCAAAATGGCGTTGGCTGCCATCAGGAAGCGTAATTACAGGCATTTCATGTCCTTATTTGCAGTGGTGCCCCGCACGAAAGAGCACATACAAAACAATATAATCATAATTATCAACAAGTTCAGACTGAGCTCCCGCTTCACTCTGCGAAAATATGAGCACGAGGGTAACCCCACCGTTCTCACCTGCAGCCGCCTGCTGATAACACCGGGCTTTAGTTTACACATCATTAGTGCGTGATAAAAGTCACAACCCACTAAATGGCTGCTATTAATGATAAAACAAGGAGGGAGAGGCGAAAGATCGCCAGGAACGACGGGTTGAGATAAAAAGGACAAAAATAAGCGCCCGCGCCGTATTGCTTACGTGCGGTAGTGGGTAGCGGGCAAAATCAAAACGCGGAGCCAAACATATGCCTGTCAAACCGGTACATCTTTACCCGGCTTTATATTTCTCAAAATATAAGAGACAGCCCGACGGACGAATGAAATATCAGGACCATTCGCCGGCAACGAGTTTATGAACATTAAAAGCATCGCCCATTGTCTGACCCGTGGACTGCGATCCCGGGGCAATATTAGAGCCGGCTTCAACGTCGGTCGCTTTAGCAATGCCGACCTGGGTATGGTCCTTGCTGCCCGGCTGTGGGACTGGATTCGCGGCTAAGGCGCCGAACGAGAGCGCGCACAGCATCACGGCCGCAGTTGCGATTTTGCTATTTTTCATAGTGATGATTCTCTTATTTACGTAAGGATTTCGAGCAAAGATATCCTCTCTGCCTGTGACGGATAGTATAGATCCAGATCACATTTTTGTCCGACTAAATATTTAGCTATTCGTGTCAAAAAAGTTAAATATTTATCAAGATAATCAATTATGAGGAAATTATGGAGGTTATTTTCTTTTTATAAAAAACAAAACAAAAGACCAAAAATAATAATGTCACTTAATGCTAAATTTAAAACAATCAGGCCGGAATAACCGGCCTGAAAATATTACATCTTATAGCCGAGCGACAGCGTCGTACGACGGTCGGTGTGCTCCGGCGCCGATGACGGAGGCTGGGAGTTCCAGGTCACGTTATAGGCAACACGCAGCGCAAAGTGGGCGTTGATAGCGACGTTGAACGCGCTTTCTGAGTTGAGCGTGGTATCTTCGGAACCGAACACGGAAACGCCCTGGGTGAATTTGGCGTTATCGGTCATCTGCCATGCCCAGGTGCCTGAAGCGTAGCCCAGCGGCTGAGTCTCATTGTCGCCATCGGTATATTCGTCGTAGCGCACGCCAGGACCAAATTCAAAACGCAGGCTATGCACCGGCCCGTTCAGAATCTGACGACCGTAACCGGCGGTCAGCACATCGCGCTGCTGGTAACCGTTATAGCGGTCGGTCAGCCAGCTGGCCTGGCCGAACAGGTAGTTGCTGTCGGTCATGTTATAACGGCTACGGCCGCCGACCGCGTACTTCTCGGAAGAGCGCTGGTCGTTAGACGAGGTGTTGCTGGCGTTGCCCCACAGCGACCATGCTGTCGTATTGCCATACCAGGTGAGCGTAGAATCCGCGGTCATTGAGGAACTTTTCGTATTTCCGGACTGCGCCAGATAGCCGGCGTTAACAGCACCTTCGAAAGGTTTTTTGGCAGTGGAAGGGTCATCCATAACAGTAAAAACGGAATCGTCGGCCATTGCGCACGCAGACGCAAATAGCCCCCCCGCCAGCATAGCCGCTGCGGGTACTGTCTTCAAAAGCTTCATTTAATTTAGAGTCCGTACAACAAAAAGAGAGACCCAGATGGTCCCGGAAACTTTCGCGAGGATCGCTGCTGCTGGTCCAATGAAAGGCGGTAAATTATAAAAAAGCACGATTAACATAGCAATCAATTACTCTTTCATTTTTTGAATAAGACGGCCCTCGGAACTATCTTTATTTTATAATGAAAATAGCCTCTTCCCGACAAATCCCCGCCGCATATGCTTTCCCTTAGCAATAAGAAGTGCCATGCTTAAAAAAAGAACAGCCGACTCGTATCATGGAGGAAATTTGATGACCAAAATTTATACGCTTACTCTGGCTCCTTCGCTCGACAGCGCCACCCAGACCCCGCAGATCTATCCGGAAGGTAAACTACGCTGCAGCGCACCGGTTTTCGAACCCGGGGGCGGCGGCATTAACGTCGCCCGCGCAATTACCTTTCTCGGTGGCCACGCCACGGCAATTTTCCCCGCCGGCGGCGCAACCGGGGAACATCTCACCGCCCTGCTTGCCGATGAGCAGGTCCCCGTAGAAACCGTCGAGACCGGCGACTGGACGCGGCAAAATCTGCACGTCCACGTTGATTCCAGCGGCGAACAGTATCGCTTCGTGATGCCCGGCGCGGCGCTAACCCAGCAGGAGTTCCGCCTTCTCGAGGAGAAGGTGCTGGCGATTGAGCCCGGCTCGCTGCTGGTGATCAGCGGCAGCCTGCCGCCGGGGATCGATATTGAAAACCTGACCCAGCTGGTAAAAAAAGCACAGCAGCACCAGCTGCGCTGCATTATCGACAGCTCCGGAGAAGCGCTCGCCGCCGCGCTTGAGGTGGGTAACATTGAGCTCGTCAAACCTAACCAAAAAGAGCTGAGCGCGCTCGTCCAGCGCGATCTTAGCCAGCCGAACGACGTTCGACAGGCGGCACAGGAGCTGATCCGCTCGGGCAAAGCCCGAAGAGTCGTCGTCTCCCTCGGCCCGCAGGGGGCGCTGGGTGTCGATAGCAGCGGCAGCGTGCAGGTTGTCCCTCCGCCGATGAAAAGCCAAAGCACCGTCGGCGCAGGCGACAGCATGGTGGGCGCGATGACCCTGCGCCTCGCCGAAGATGCCGGGCTTGAGGACATGGTGCGCTTTGGCGTCGCGGCGGGCAGCGCCGCTACCGTCAATCAGGGCACCCGCCTCTGCTCGCAGGAGAACACGCATAAGATTTACGCCTATTTGTGCGATCGCTAATCCCTTCCCTCTGCTCAGGCAGAGGGAGTCGCCAAATGACCAGCATGGTCTATGCTCAAAATTCCATGGGTAACAACGGGGTGAAAAATGAGCGCCGAAATTCAAACCCATGTCGTGACGATCCGTTTTCACGAAGAGACGCTTACCGAGATTAACGAGCTAAGCAATCACCTTACCCGCGCGGGCTTCACCCTTGTACTGAATGACGACGAGGGAAAACCTCACGAGCTGGGAACCAATACCTTTGGCCTGGTTTCTCCGCAAAGCGCGCAAGAGGTGCAGGACCTGAGCGCGGGATTAGCGGAAACGGCGCTGGGGCGGCCTGCTGAAGTCACGGTAACCACATTTTCTCAGTGGCTGAAAGCTCAATAAGTGCGATTGGCGCGGTGGAAAGCGTCAGTTGTGCGTCAGTTCGAATTTTACGCCGAGGTTATGCGCTAACCTTATGAAATGGTGGAAAACATGGGGAGAGACGGCATGTGGCAGGCTATCAGCAATTTGTTAAGCGAGTGGCATACTGAAGCAGCTGAAATCGAACTGCGAAACGAACTGCCCGGCGGAGAAATCCACGCAGCATGGCACCTGCGCTTCGGTGGGAAGGACTACTTCGTGAAATGTGACGAACGTGAGCTACTGCCTATCTTTACCGCCGAGGCGGATCAGCTTGAGCTGCTGTCGCGGAGTAAAACCGTTCACGTACCGCAGGTATTTGCCGTCGGCAGCGACCGCGACTACAGCTTTATGGTGATGGAGTATTTGCCCCCTCGCCCGCTCGACGCGCATAACGCTTTTCTGCTCGGTCAGCAAATCGCGCATCTGCATCAGTGGAGCGATCAGCCGCAGTTTGGGCTCGATTTTGATAATGACCTTTCCACGACTCCCCAGCCCAACGCCTGGCAACGCCGCTGGTCGACATTCTTTGCCGAGCAGCGCATCGGCTGGCAGCTTGAGCTGGCGGCAGAGAAAGGACTGCATTTCGGCGATATCGATACCATTGTTGAGTACGTGCAGCAGCGCCTCAGCGGCCATCAGCCTCAGGCCTCTTTACTGCACGGCGATCTCTGGTCCGGCAACTGCGCGCTGGGGCCGAACGGACCCTATATCTTCGATCCAGCCTGCTACTGGGGAGACCGCGAGTGCGACCTCGCCATGCTGCCGCTGCATCCTGAGCAGCCGCCGCAAATATACGACGGCTATCAGTCGGTCTCGCCTTTGCCGTCCGGGTTCCTCGATCGCCAGCCCATTTACCAACTCTATACGCTCTTCAACCGGGCGATCTTGTTCGGCGGTCAGCACCTCGTGACGGCGCAAAAGGCGCTCGACGATGTGTTCGCAGAGGAGGCCCCGTAAGGGGCCTTATTGACGGCTGTTAGTTGATCTCAACGCCTTTAAGACGGAACTTAATGGTCATCGTCACGCCGGTGCCCGGTTTGCCAGGCTCGTAGCGCCACTTACGCAGGGCGCTTTTCACTTCACGCTCAAACATATTCGCCGGCTGCGCGGAAAGGATCTCGACGTTGTCCAGGCGGCCGTCCGGCGTGACGTCAAACTTCACGCGCACCACACCTTCAATACGCAGCGCCTGGGCGCGAGTCGGATAAGTTGGCTGGTTACGGCTGAGCGCCCGCGGGCCGCTCGGTGCGGTAACCGTTGGCTTCGCGGCGGCCGTAGATGTGGATGGCGGCGTACGCGCTGGCGCAGTGTTGGTATTTTCAAACGGCGATGCCGGACGCGTTTCCGCAGGCTTAACCTCCCGCTTCGGCTGCTCGATCTTTTTCTCCGGCTTCGGCTTCGGTTTTGGCTTCGGCTTGGGTTTCGGCTCAGGCTTATGAATGACTACCGGCGCTTCCTTCGGCGGCTCTGGCACGACTTCAGGTTCGGGTTCTGGCTCCGGCTCAACAACCGGTTCAACGACCGGCTGTGCCGCCTGAGGAGGCTCGAGATCCGCAGGTGCCACCATGGTTATCTCGATCGGTTGGGAGGGAGATGGCTGTTCAATAACCTGATGTACCGAGGTATAAAGCAACCCCGCCACAACGGCACCGTGGATAGTCACGGACAGCAGCGTCGGCCACGGGAAGCGGCGAGGTAAATCAATGGTCATTGCGCTCATAGTCGTTTCAGTTGAAAAATGATGCCCCGATTTTAAATGCAAATAGCAATCATATTCAATAAGCCTTATTGGCTTGCATCAAAATTTGCCGTCTTTCCGCTAAAAAAAAGCCCGGCAGCGGGCATTTTAACCCGCTGAGCATCTTTGCATTGCAGTCAAGGCCGGATTCACTTAACGTGATTCGCCCATTTATTGATAAGGAGCCTTGCCGTGCTTTACGTAATCTACGCTGAAGACATCGCCGATTCTCTGGAAAAGCGGTCGTCGGTCCGTCCCGCCCACCTGGCGCGTTTACAACTGCTACATGATGAAGGTCGCCTGCTGACCGCCGGGCCAATGCCTGCCGTAGACAGCAACGAACCTGGCGCTGCGGGGTTCACCGGTTCAACGGTTATTGCCGAGTTTGAATCACTGGAAGCCGCGCAGTCATGGGCGAACGACGACCCTTATATTGCTGCCGGTGTGTACCAGAACGTCGCGGTGAAGCCTTACAAAAAGGTATTTTAGGGCCAGCCGTCGTCAAAAACACAGAGGCACCGCATGCGGTGCCTTTTATTTCAGTACTTAGCGATCTCAGTACTCAGTGAAGACGAACAACAGGGAATGACGCTGTCGTTTCACCAGCTCCTTGCGGATGGCGAGGATGCGCATATTGCGGCGCGATTGGGCCTCCAGCCAGCGTGACTTACGGCGGCTCACCTGTCTTAGCATGCGCCAGCGCCCTACTTCCGTTCTACTACGCTTCATTGCTACTACTCTACAAGTGAAAAACAGCCTGCATTATAGGCCTATGAATCCGGCTGACCAACGCTTTCGCTGCGTTTTTATTTGCCAGATGGATGTTGATGCGTAAACTCATAAAATAGAGTCATTCAAAAGGATTTTTCATCTATGACAACCTTTTACACGGTGGTGAACTGGCTAGTCATCCTCGGTTACTGGTTACTTATCGCCGGTGTAACATTACGCATATTGATGAAACGGCGCGCCGTCCCTTCAGCAATGGCGTGGTTGCTGGTTATTTATATTCTTCCTCTGGTCGGAATTATTGCCTATCTCTCGTTTGGTGAACTCCATCTCGGCAAGCGCCGGGCCGAACGGGCGCGGGCAATGTGGCCCTCCACCGCCAAGTGGCTCAACGATCTCAAGGCCTGCAAGCATATCTTTGCCGACGATAATAGCCCGGTCGCCGAATCGCTGTTTCAACTCTGCGAGCGCCGCCAGGGGATCGCCGGCGTCAAGGGCAATCAGCTGCAGCTGCTCACCGAGTCTGACGACGTCATGCAGGCACTGATCCGCGATATTCAGCTGGCTCGCCACAATATCGAGATGGTGTTTTATATTTGGCAGCCCGGCGGGATGGCCGATAAGGTTGCAGAGTCGCTAATGGCCGCCGCCAGACGCGGCGTGCACTGCCGCTTAATGCTTGACTCCGCCGGCAGCGTCGCCTTCTTCCGCAGCCCGTGGGCGGCGATGATGCGCAACGCCGGCATCGAGGTGGTCGAAGCGCTGAAGGTTAATCTGATGCGCGTGTTTTTGCGCCGGATGGATCTGCGTCAGCACCGCAAAATGGTCATGATTGATAACTATATTGCCTATACCGGCAGTATGAATATGGTGGACCCGCGCTTCTTTAAACAGGATTCCGGCGTGGGCCAGTGGATCGATCTGATGGCGCGTATGGAGGGCCCGGTTGCCACGGCGATGGGCATCGTTTACTCCTGCGACTGGGAAATCGAAACCGGTAAACGGATCCTGCCGCCGCCGCCGGACCTCAATATTATGCCGTTTGAGGAGGCCAGCGGACATACCATCCATACCATCGCCTCGGGCCCAGGTTTCCCGGAAGATTTGATTCACCAGGCGCTGCTGACCGCCGCCTATTCCGCCAAAGAACATCTGATCATGACCACCCCCTACTTCGTGCCCAGCGACGATTTGCTGCACGCTATCTGCACTGCCGCCCAGCGCGGGGTTGATGTCAGCATCATTTTGCCGCGCAAGAATGACTCGCTGCTCGTCGGCTGGGCCAGCCGGGCCTTCTTTACCGAGCTGCTGGCAGCCGGGGTGAAAATTTATCAGTTTGAAGGCGGGCTGCTGCACACTAAAAGCGTGCTGGTCGACGGCGAGCTGAGTCTGGTAGGGACCGTCAATCTCGATATGCGCAGCCTGTGGCTCAATTTCGAGATTACGCTGGTGATTGATGACGCCGGTTTTGGCAGCGATCTGGCGGCGGTCCAGGATGATTATATCTCCCGCTCGCGCCTGCTCGACGCCCGCCTATGGTTAAAACGTCCGCTCTGGCAGCGGATAGCGGAGCGACTGTTTTACTTCTTCAGTCCGTTGCTGTAAAACGTGCCAATCAGATGTTAAACGGGTAGCTATCATGGATATGGATTTAAACAATCGCCTGACCGAAGATGAAACGCTTGAGCAGGCTTACGATATCTTTCTCGAGCTGGCGGTCGACAACCTCGACCCGGCGGATGTCATTCTGTTTAACCTGCAGTTTGAAGAGCGCGGCGGCGCCGAGCTCTTTGACCCGGCAGAGGACTGGGAAGAGCACGTCGATTTCGATCTCAACCCGGATTTCTTCGCCGAGGTGGTGATTGGTCTTGCCGACACCGACGGTGGCGAAATCAACGATATCTTCGCCCGCGTCCTGCTGTGCCGCGAGAAAGATCACAAGCTGTGCCATATTTTGTGGCGTGAATAAGATTTTATTCCGGCCTCTGCTGGCCTGAAAAATGCCTGCCCGTTTAACGACCGGCAGGCATTTTTATTTACCCGTCCGCCTGCTGCGCAAGCGCACTTCCGCAGGCGTTGCAGTACCGCGCATTTTTATCGTGAGGCCCGTGCTGACAGTTCTGACAGATCCGCTGGCTGCGGCGATTCTGAAAGGCGGTGGTCATATGGGTCGTAATCAGCCCGGTTGGGATGGCGATAATGGAATAGCCGATTAATATCAGCACCGATGCGAGAATTCTTCCCAGCGGCGTGTGCGGCGTAATATCGCCATAACCTACCGTGGTGATCGTCACGATAGCCCAGTACACCGAAGCATTAAGCGTGGTGAATCCGTACTGCGGCCCCTCAATCAGATACATCAGCGAGCCAAAGATAACCATTACAATGGCAATAAATGAGTAAAACAGTATCAGCTGATGGCGGGCGCTGACGATAGCAGCCCAGAAGATATTCAACGACGGCATAAAGCGCAGCAGCTTGAGAATACGCAAGGCTCGGATCGCACGCATCGCGCGCCAGGCAAAGACGTAGTTAATGCTTATTTCCGGCCACAGCCACATCACGTACAGCGGTAAAATCGTCGCTAAATCAATTAGCCCCCAGAAGCTGAAAATATACCTGAGCGGATTGGGCCAGCTAACGATGCGCAGGATATATTCGAGAGTAAAAACGACGGTAACAAACAGCTCCAGCCAGACGAAAATATGCCATTCATCGACGGTCAGGTGGTACTGAGTTCCCAGACCCGACTCGACAAAAATAACCACCACGCTGAGGAGTGCAAAAATGCCGCACAGCCCTTCAAAGCGGCGCCCGGATCGCTGATGCTGATCGAAGAGCACATGAAATAGCCGCTGACGGGCGGCGTGAATATTGACAGCCACGTTAACCTCACAAAAAAAAAGGGGCTGACCAGCGTCAGCCCCGGAGATTATAACGGGTCTACCTTCAGGCAGGAAACCGCATGACGGAAACTTCCTTCCAGCACCGGCCGCGTTTTAGCACATTCCGGCCCGGCAAGAGGACAGCGCGTGCGGAAAACGCATCCCGACGGCGGATTAATCGGCGAAGGGAGCTCGCCTTCCAGCAGCTGGATGGTTTTATTTTTTTCCAGATCCGGGTCGGGAACCGGCACCGCAGACATCAGCGCTTTGGTATAAGGGTGCAGCGGGTTGTGATACACCTCATCGTAGGTGCCCAGCTCCACCGCGTGCCCGAGGTACATCACCAGCACGCGATCGGAGATGTGCTTCACCACCGCCAGGTCATGGGCGATAAAGATCAGCGACAGACCCATTTCGCGCTGCAGCTGCTGCAGCAGGTTGACCACCTGGGCCTGAATCGACACGTCCAGCGCCGACACCGGTTCATCGCAGATAATCAGCTTAGGCTCAAGGATCAGCGCGCGGGCAATACCGATACGCTGGCACTGGCCGCCGGAAAACTCGTGCGGATAGCGGTTAATCAGGTTGGGCAGCAGGCCAACCTTCATCATCATCGCCTTCACCCGATCGCGAGCTTCCTGGCGCGTCATTTTCGGATGATAGGTGCGCAGCGGTTCGGCAATAATCTCGCCGATGGTCATGCGCGGGTTCAGCGACGCCAGCGGATCCTGGAAAATCATCTGAATATCGCTGCGCACGTCGCGCCACTCATCCGGCTTCATGCCCAGCAAATCTTTGCCAAGCCACGCTACCCTGCCCTCGGTCGCTTTCACCAGGCCAATAATTGCGCGGGCAAAGGTCGATTTACCGCAGCCGGACTCACCCACTACGCCCAGCGTTTCGCCTTCATACAGACGCAGCGTTACGCCATCAACCGCCTTCAGCGTTTTAGACGGCTGCCAAAACCACTGCTTGCCATCTTTAATATCAAAGTGGACTTTTAGATCGGCGATTTCGAGCAGGACTTTTCTTTGTTCAGTCACGGCGTTCATAGCAGATCTCCCACCGGTTGAAAGCAGGCACGCAGGCGGCCAGGGGCAAACTCCTCCAGAGGCGGAGCGCTATTACAAATCTCCATCGCATGCGGACAGCGCGGCTGGAACGGACAGCCCTTCGGCAGGCGCAGCAGGTTCGGCGGATTGCCCGGGATGGTTAACAGCGCATCGCCTTCGGCGTCCAGGCGCGGAACCGCATTCAGCAGGCCGATAGAGTACGGATGCGACGGATGATAAAAGACATCGCGCGCGTGACCGTACTCCATGGTGCGGCCGGCGTACATCACCAGAACTTTGTCACAGATCCCGGCGACCACACCCAGATCGTGAGTAATCATAATGATCGCCGTATTGAATTCGCGTTTAAGTTCATTCAGCAGGGTCATAATCTGCGCCTGCACCGTCACGTCCAGCGCCGTCGTCGGCTCATCAGCGATCAGCAGCTTTGGCCGGCACAGCAGCGCCATAGCGATCATCACGCGCTGGCGCATCCCGCCAGAAAACTCATGCGGATACATTTTCATCCGCTTGCGCGCTTCCGGCATCTTGACCGCATCCAGCATCTTCACTGATTCTTCAAAGGCCTCGGCTTTCCCCAGCCCTTTGTGCAGCATCAGAACCTCCATCAGCTGCTCGCCGACCCGCATATACGGGTTCAGAGAGGTCATCGGGTCCTGGAAAATCATCGAAATCTGCTCGGCGCGCAGCTTATTCAGCTCACGCTCCGGCAGGTTAAGGATCTGCCGGCCGTTAAAGGTCGCCGAGCCGCCGATATAGCCGTTGGCTGCCAGCAGCCCCATCAGCGCAAAGGCGGTCTGCGACTTACCGGAGCCTGACTCACCCACGATGCCTAACGTTTCCCCGGCCCGCAGGTTAAAGTTGAGGTCGTTGACCGCGGTGACGTCGCCATCCGGCGTTTTAAAGGTCACGCGGAGATCTTTAACATCCAGCAGCAGCCCGGATTGTTGCTGCGCCTGCGGCGCTTTTGCCGTTTCAATTATGCTCATGACGGCGCTCCTTAGCGGTCTTTCGGGTCGAGGGCATCACGCAGGCCATCGCCGATAAAGTTAAAACAGAACAGCGTTACCACCAGGAAACCCGCAGGAAACAGCAGCAGCCACGGCGACACTTCCATTGAGTTTGCGCCATCGCTCAGCAGCGCTCCCCAGCTGCTGAGCGGCTCCTGAGTACCCAGACCGAGGAAGCTCAGGAAGGATTCGAACAGGATCATGCTCGGCACCAGCAGCGAGGCATACACCACCACCACGCCCAGGACGTTAGGCACGATGTGACGCGTCACGATACTGAAGGTCGAGACGCCGCCGACCTGGGCCGCTTCGATAAACTCTTTGCGCTTCAGGCTCAGCGTCTGGCCGCGCACGATACGCGCCATATCCAGCCAGGAAACCATCCCGATGGCGACGAAGATCAGCAGTATGTTCTGGCCAAAGAAGGTCACCAGCAGGATGACGAAGAACATAAACGGGAAGGAGTTGAGGATCTCCAGCAGACGCATCATGACGGAGTCGACCTTACCGCCGAGATAGCCGGAAAGCGAGCCGTAGAGCGTACCGAGGATCACCGCTACCAGCGCGGCGGCAACGCCAACCATCAGCGAGATACGCCCGCCGATAGCAACGCGCACCAGCAGGTCGCGACCGGATGAGTCGGTACCGAAGTAGTGACTGGACGCCGTATCAGGCGCGCTGGACATCATGCCCCAGTCGGTGTCGTAGTAGGAAAACTGCGACACCATCGGCGCAATGGTCACGAACAGAGCGATAACGATCAGCACCACCAGGCTGGCCACGGCCGCGCGGTTATGCATAAAACGGCGGCGGGCATCTTGCCACAGGCTACGCCCTTCGACTTCCAGCTTTTCACTGAAGTTCTCCAGCGCCTCGTTGTTTTTCTTACTTAACATCATGGCGAACCCCGGCCTCAATAGCGAATCTTCGGATCGATAACGGCATACAGCACATCAACAATCGCGTTAAACAGAATGGTCAGCGCGCCGACCAGAATCGTCAGGCTGAGTACCAGGGAGTAGTCGCGGTTAAGCGCGCCGTTGACGAACAGCTGGCCGATCCCCGGGAGACCGTAGATAGTCTCGATAACCATCGAGCCGGTGATAATGCCAACGAACGCCGGGCCCATATAGGAGAGGACGGGCAGCAGCGCAGGCTTCAGCGCGTGGCGCAGGATGATACGATGCATCGGCAGCCCCTTCGCCCGCGCGGTGCGGATAAAGTTAGAGTGCAGAACTTCAATCATCGAACCACGGGTGATACGCGCGATACTGGCAATATAGGCGAGCGACAGCGCCACCATCGGCAGGATCATAAACTTCAGCGCCCCGCCGTTCCAGCCACCGCCGGGTAGCCAGTGCAGGGTGATGGCAAAAATCATCACCAGCAGCGGCGCGACCACGAAGCTGGGTATGACGACGCCGGTCATTGCCACCCCCATCACCGCATAGTCCCATTTGGTGTTTTGCTTGAGGGCCGCAATAACGCCGGCACTCACGCCGAGAACCACCGCCAGCAGGAAGGCGGCAAAGCCTAATTTGGCGGAGACCGGGAAGCTTGATGCCACCAGATCGTTCACCGAATAGTCTTTATATTTAAAAGAAGGACCGAAATCACCGTGCGCCAGCTGCTTCAGATAATTGAAGTACTGGGTCATGATGGGGTCATTTAAATGATATTTTGCTTCAATATTCGCCAGCACTTCTGGCGGCAGCGTACGTTCGCCGGTAAAAGGACTTCCCGGCGCAAGGCGCATCATGAAGAAAGAGATAGTTATAAGAATAAACAGCGTCGGAATCGCTTCCAGACAGCGACGAAAAATAAATTTTAACATTGCCCGTACCTTCTGGCGTGTGCCTATCGTATGCGATGAATTCAGACACGGTGGGGCAAGCGATGCCTGCCCCACGTCTTGCCATTAATGTTTGATAATATACAGGTTTTTAACGTAGATATTATCTAACGGGTCTTTACCGGTATAGCCGCCTACCCACGGTTTAACCAGACGGGCGTTGACGTAATAGAAGACCGGCACAATGACGGAGTCTTTATCCAGCTGCTGCTCTGACTGTGCATACAGATCTGCGCGTTTGGCGTCATCATTGGTTTGCAGCGTTTCAGCGATAATTTTATCGAACGCCGGGCTCTTATAGTGCGAGGTGTTGTTTGAGCTGTCGCTCAGCATGGTATTGAGGAATGAGGTGGGTTCGTTGTAATCGGCACACCAGCCCGCACGCGCCACGTCAAAGGTACCCTGATGGCGGTTATCGAGGAAGGTTTTCCATTCCTGATTTTCCAGCTTCACGTTGGCGCCCAGGTTTTTCTTCCAGATGGATGCCACGGCGATGGCCAGCTTTTTATGCAGATCGGACGTGTTGTACAGCAGGTTAAAGGTCAGCGGTTTATCCGCGGTATATCCGGCTTCAGCCAGCAGTTTTTTCGCTTCTTCGTTACGCTTATCCTGAGTCCAGGTAAACCATTCTGGTTTAACGACCTTCATGCCGTCGGTATAAGGCGGGGTGTAGCTGTATGCCGGCAGATCGCCCTGGTTCTTCACTTTATTAACGATAATGTCGCGGTCCAGCGCCATCTTCAGCGCGGTACGCACGCGGACGTCGGTAAACGGCGCTTTCTGGTTGTTAATTTCGTAGTAGTAGGTACAGAGATACGGATCGACGTGAACTTCTTTCGGGATCTCTTTTTTCAGCTTCTGGAACAGCTCAATCGGCATATTGTTATAGGTCATGTCGATTTCGCCGCTGCGGTAGCGGTTAACGTCGGTGACTTCTGAAGAAATAGGCAGATAGGTTACCTTGTTAATAACGGTTTTCGCGTTATCCCAGTACTGAGTATTACGCTCAAGAACGATACGTTCGTTAACGACCCAGTCCTTCAGCTTATAGGCGCCGTTGGTGACAATATTGGCCGGCTGAGTCCATTTCTCACCATATTTTTCAATAGCCGCTTTTGGCACCGGTGAAACGGACGGGTGCACCAGCAGTTTATAGAAATAAGGAACCGGCTCGCTCAGAGTAACCTGGAAGGTTTTATCGTCGAGCGCTTTAACGCCCAGATCGGTGATTGGTTTTTTGCCGGCGATAATTTCATCAACGTTGGCAACGTGGCCATACTGCAGATAGCTCGCGTACGGTGAGGCGGTTTTCGGATCGGACAGGCGCTGCCAGCTATAAACGAAATCTTGTGCGGTTACCGGCGTGCCGTCGGACCATTTAGCGTCTTTACGCAGATGGAAGGTCCAGACTTTAAAATCTTTATTATCCCAGGATTCGGCAACCCCAGGAATCGGGTGGCCCTGAATATCGCCAATCACTAAACCTTCAAACAGGTCGCGGTTAATGTTGGATTCAGGAACACCTTCAATTTTGTGCGGATCCAGAGATTGAACCTCTGCTCCGTTATTACGTACCAGCGATTGTGAATCCGCCAGCTGCACCCCTGCAGGTACATCTGCTGCCATAGCAACGTTCGCCGTAAATAGCGCAGAGAAAATCCCCGCGGCTACCAGATTTTTTTTGGTGATGATGGTCATTGTGTTGTTACTCCACTCATTATAATTACTGGCTATTTAACCAGCCTCTTTTTTTCCCTTATTCGGGATTCTGTACAGTGCAGGAGTTTTTGCTGCTGTCAGACTTTACTGCTTGCTATCACCGACTTATTTATTACGACCGCTCAAACGGCAGCCTTGACGTCGATTCTTTGCCCCCCTGTCCTGGGGCGGCTTTGACGCAACGAGTTATTTAATAATAATTCTCATTTACGTCTGTTATTCAGTGAGCGATAACGCCGGAAAGTACCAAAAGGCTTTCTCATCCGCCAATGCAATTTGCAAATATGTTACCGGATTCTCTTTTATTGCCCCTGCCGCGGCAGGACTCGGCCGGTCACTTCCGCGCGAGGAGCACTAAAGTAGTTATTTATCATTTACATACAAAAAATATGTCGTTCCGCATGCCGCCAAAGGGTGAAAAGGCGCTTTTTTGTACGAAAATTTAACAATCGGTTATTATTTAGCACATTCATCTGCCGCTGTTATGAAATTACTAATATCATTTCAATTATCTAACGGCAAGCACCAGAGAATGATGTGAAGAAAATAACAGTGGTGGCGGTGCGGAAAAGAGAGGGAAGAACGCGGAGGAAACAGCTAACAAATTGATATTAAAAGAAATAAAACATCATCACGGAAAGTTATTCTTCTCGTCTATATCAGCTTTATTGATATGTTTTGCTAATAATAGAGCAAGCGCGGAGCCTCAGGCCCCGCGCAACGCGGTACATCAGACCAGAAGACCCGGGAAAAGGGTCTTCAGACCGGTAACGATAAACTCAATCCCGAGGGCCATCAGCAGCAGCCCCATAATACGCGTTATCACGTTAATCCCGGTTTGCCCAAGCAGGCGAACGAGCCACGGTGCCATGCGGAAAATCCCCCAGCAGCACAGGGCAAACAGCGCAATCGCCACCGAGAAGCCAAAGAGGTGGGCAACGGTGTGGTAACGCGTTCCCCAAACAATGGTGGAGCTAATCGCCCCTGGGCCGGCCATCAACGGTAATGCCAGCGGCACTACGCCAATGCTTTCGCGGATAGCCGTCTCTGACTTTTCCTGCTTATTCTGTTTGTCTTCCCCGAGCTTGCCGCTAATCATCGACATCGCGATGGTGACGACGAGGATCCCCCCGGCAATACGGAATGAATCAATGGAGATACCGAAGATTTGTAAAATACCGTCCCCGAGGAACAGCGAGGTCAGCAGGATAATGGCGACGGAAAGGTTCGCCGTCAGGTTGGTCTTGTTACGGATCGCCGCACTCTGGTAGCTGGTCATACTAATGAAGACCGGAATGATGCCAACCGGGTTAACCAGTGCAAATAACCCGATGAAAAACTTGAAATAAGCTGAAAAATCAAACAACGGTAGAGTCACAGTGCGCTCCGCAGCATCATTAAATATGGCTGTTGACAGTGGGTGTCATAAAATATTCGCGCAGAAGATACGCTTTTTAACAGCATAATTCATCTCAAAAATGCATAGCTTAGTGATAAAGTGTGTATGTTATATACTTGTTTCTTTTAGACGTTTTATTCATTTATTCAGCATACCTTTTCATTACACTTGATCTAAGTGGTCATAAAATAGCCTGCTGAAAGGTGTCAGCTTCACATAAAATTGATCTAAATCACATAAATCGTACTCAGAAGTGAGTAATCTTGTTCACACCAAAGAGTGCAAGCCGGCAGTACCTGAGGATAAAGAAATAAAGCTTCTTTAGTAAATCGGTGAAGTCAGCAGAGCAAAATTCGATACGTTAACATTTAGATGCAAGCTATTAACCGCCTGTCTATACTGTCGAATCGAGCTACTGATTTACTAAAAAAGTTTAACATTATCAGGAGAGCATTATGGCTGTTACTAATGTCGCTGAACTTAACGCACTTGTAGAGCGCGTAAAAAAAGCCCAGCGTGAATATGCCAGTTTCACTCAAGAACAAGTTGATAAGATCTTCCGTGCAGCCGCTCTGGCCGCCGCTGACGCTCGAATCCCTCTCGCAAAAATGGCCGTTGCCGAATCTGGAATGGGCATTATCGAAGACAAAGTGATCAAAAACCACTTCGCTTCTGAATACATCTATAACGCTTATAAAGATGAAAAGACCTGCGGTATTCTCTCCGAAGACGATACCTTTGGTACCATCACCATCGCAGAACCTATCGGTATTATTTGCGGTATCGTCCCAACGACGAACCCAACTTCTACAGCAATCTTTAAATCACTGATCAGCCTGAAAACGCGTAACGCGATCATCTTCTCTCCGCATCCGCGTGCTAAAGATGCCACCAACAAAGCGGCTGACATCGTTCTGCAGGCTGCTATTGCTGCCGGCGCACCGAAAGACCTGATCGGTTGGATCGACCAGCCTTCCGTTGAGCTCTCCAACGCCCTGATGCACCACCCAGACATTAACCTGATCCTTGCGACCGGTGGTCCGGGCATGGTTAAAGCGGCCTATAGCTCCGGTAAACCGGCTATCGGCGTAGGTGCAGGCAACACGCCGGTTGTTATTGACGAAACCGCTGACATTAAACGTGCCGTTGCGTCGGTACTGATGTCCAAAACCTTCGATAACGGCGTTATCTGTGCATCTGAACAGTCCGTTGTCGTTGTTGATTCCGTCTACGACGCCGTTCGTGAACGTTTCGCCAGCCACGGCGGCTACCTGCTGCAGGGCAAAGAGCTGAAAGCGGTTCAGGACATCATCCTGAAAAACGGCGCGCTGAACGCCGCTATCGTTGGTCAGCCGGCATACAAAATTGCCGAACTGGCAGGCTTCACCGTTCCGACCACCACCAAAATTCTGATTGGTGAAGTGACAGACGTTGATGAAAGCGAGCCGTTTGCTCACGAAAAACTGTCTCCGACCCTGGCAATGTATCGCGCCAAAAACTTCGAAGACGCCGTGAATAAAGCTGAAAAACTGGTGGCGATGGGCGGTATCGGTCATACCTCCTGCCTGTACACCGACCAGGATAACCAGCCTGCTCGCGTGGCCTTCTTCGGCCAAATGATGAAAACCGCACGTATTCTGATTAACACCCCGGCTTCTCAGGGTGGTATCGGTGACCTGTATAACTTTAAGCTTGCGCCTTCCCTGACTCTGGGTTGTGGTTCCTGGGGTGGTAACTCCATCTCTGAAAACGTTGGTCCGAAACACCTGATCAACAAGAAAACCGTTGCTAAGCGAGCTGAAAACATGTTGTGGCACAAACTTCCGAAATCTATCTACTTCCGTCGTGGCTCTCTGCCAATCGCACTGGATGAAGTGATTACTGATGGTCACAAACGCGCGCTGATCGTGACCGACCGCTTCCTGTTCAACAACGGCTATGCTGACCAGATCACCTCCGTGCTGAAGGCATCCGGCGTTGAAACCGAAGTGTTCTTTGAAGTTGAAGCTGACCCGACTCTGACCGTGGTACGTAAAGGTGCAGACCTGGCCAACTCCTTCAAGCCGGACGTCATCATCGCCCTCGGCGGTGGTTCCCCGATGGATGCGGCGAAAATCATGTGGGTGATGTACGAACATCCGGAAACCCACTTCGAAGACCTGGCGCTGCGCTTTATGGATATCCGTAAACGTATCTACAAGTTCCCGAAAATGGGCGTGAAAGCGAAAATGATCGCCGTCACTACCACTTCCGGTACCGGTTCTGAAGTGACCCCGTTTGCGGTCGTTACCGACGATGCGACCGGTCAGAAATATCCGCTGGCAGACTACGCGCTGACTCCGGATGTGGCGATTGTCGATGCTAACCTCGTCATGGATATGCCGAAGTCCCTGTGTGCCTTCGGTGGTCTGGATGCCGTGACTCACGCCCTGGAAGCCTACGTTTCCGTACTGGCATCTGAGTTCTCCGACGGCCAGGCTCTGCAGGCGCTGAAGCTGCTGAAAGAGTATCTGCCGGCGTCCTACCATGAAGGTTCTAAGAACCCGGTAGCGCGTGAACGCGTGCACAGTGCAGCGACTATTGCCGGTATCGCGTTTGCGAACGCCTTCCTCGGCGTATGTCACTCGATGGCGCACAAGCTGGGCTCTCAGTTCCATATCCCGCACGGCCTGGCGAACGCCCTGCTGATTTGTAACGTTATCCGCTACAACGCGAACGATAACCCAACCAAGCAGACCGCATTCAGCCAGTACGACCGTCCGCAGGCTCGTCGCCGCTACGCAGAAATTGCTGACCATCTGGGCCTGAGCGCACCAGGTGACCGCACTGCAGCGAAAATCGAGAAACTGCTGGCATGGCTGGAAAGCATTAAAGCTGAACTGGGTATTCCTAAGTCAATCCGCGAAGCTGGCGTGCAGGAAGCTGACTTCCTGGCCCACGTTGACAAGCTGTCTGAAGATGCATTCGATGACCAGTGCACCGGCGCTAACCCGCGCTATCCGCTGATTGCCGAACTGAAACAGATTCTGCTCGATACCTTCTACGGTAACGAGTTCAGCGAAGGCGAAGCTGCCGCGAAGAAAGAGACTGTTGCAGCACCGAAAGCCGATAAGAAAGCGAAAAAATCCGCTTAATTTACGCCGGTAATCAATACGAGGCCTCATCTTTTGATGAGGCCTTTTTTTTCGCCACTATTTTGCCAGGGGTCGCACAACTGACGCAGAGCGACGCTGAAGCAACAAACCGCAATATATGCGGGAATTACACTGGGACGTCATCAGGCGCCTGGTGCGCGCCTGAGTGGGGTCGACGGAGGGAGGTTAGCAGGAGCGCTGCTTGTTTTGCACAAGCGTTAGAGAACCTTCTTTTAAGGCCTCTTTATAATGTTTACGGCAGACCGATACGTAGCGTTCATTGCCGCCAATAACTACCTGCTCGCCCTCGTTGTACGGCCGCCCTTCCCGATCGAGGCGCAGCACCATACTCGCCTTACGGCCACAAAAACAGATCGTTTTTAATTCAACCAGCTTATCTGACCAGGCTAATAAATACTGGCTGCCGATAAACAGCTCCCCGCGAAAATCAGTACGCAGGCCGTAGCACAGCACCGGGATATCCAGCCCATCAACAACCTCGGATAGCTCATGCACCTGCTCACGGGTCAGAAACTGGCTCTCATCGACTAATACACAATGAACCGGCTGCTTTGCGTGCTCATCGCTAATCTCGGCGAATAATGAAGTCTGCGGGTTAAACAGCCGGGCCGGCGATGAGAGTCCAATTCTTGAACTGACCTTACCGGAACCAAAGCGGTCATCAATCTCAGCCGTATAAACTAAGGCACGCATGCCTCGTTCCTGATAATTGTATGAGGACTGCAGTAGCGCAGTCGACTTACCTGCATTCATTGCAGAATAGTAAAAATAAAGTTGTGCCATCGGCTGCATAACCCCAATAAATGTGTTTAATCGCGGCAGGATTGTAGCATATTTTCTGCCGCTGTCGGCCCCTTCAGGGATGGGCGGGAGGTGTATGTTGCGCCAGCCGGCTTCTGAAAGATTAAGCCTCTTAATACAATCAGGCCATCGGTTATTTGCCCTCACCGCGGGGTGCAACCGGCTGGAGCAGTTGTCCTTTCGTGCGAATCGGTGCATTTTGCAGGCGGTTATAACGGATTTTGTTCAGCGTTTTATATTAAACATCACTGTAACTAATGCGCTAATACTGAAGGGGGATATTTATCCCTGCAAAGTATAATTTTACTCCCTGGCCGCTGGGAAAAGCATACTATCTCAGGGTTTTAGCTTGCGGCGCCGGTTAAGCTATAAGCGAGAAAGATGTGAACTGGCACGAAAAATTTAACTTAAATTAATTAATTACCGGGACAAATAACAAGTAATTTTGAATTCCTTACATTCTACCCTATTGCACATCTGATTATATCGCTCTATTATTAGTTCAACAAACCACCCCACAATATAAGTTTGAGATTACTACAATGAGCGAAGCACTTAAAATTTTGAACAACATCCGTACTCTTCGTGCGCAGGCGAGAGAATGCACCCTTGAAACGCTAGAAGAAATGCTGGAAAAATTAGAAGTTGTCGTTAACGAACGTCGCGAAGAAGAAAGCGCTGCGGCTGCAGAAATTGAAGAGCGTACTCGTAAACTGCAACAATACCGTGAAATGCTGATCGCTGATGGTATTGACCCGAATGAACTGCTGAGCACCATGGCTGCAGTTAAAGCGGGCACCAAAGCCAAACGCGCAGCACGTCCGGCGAAATATAGCTACGTTGATGAAAACGGCGAAACCAAAACATGGACTGGTCAGGGCCGCACCCCGGCAGTGATCAAAAAAGCGATGGATGAGCAGGGCAAATCTCTGGACGATTTCCTGCTGTAATAAATCGTCAGATTTGAAAAATCCCGCTTCGGCGGGATTTTTTTTATCTTAACTTACGGCGATAAAAAAGCCGGGGAACAATACCTGCACCCCGGCTCTGATATCTAAAGATAACGATTACTTACTTAGCGATTGCTTTTTCCAGCCAGTCTTTAAAATCTGCGCCGAGCGTTTTATGGCGCACGCCATATTCAACGAAAGCCTGCATGTAACCGAGTTTATTACCACAGTCATGGCTCTTACCCTTCATATGGTAGGCTTCAACCGTTTCCTTCTCGATCAGCATATCGATGGCATCAGTCAGCTGGATTTCATCGCCTGCGCCCGGAGGAGTTTTAGCCAGCAGCGGCCAAATATCCGCGCTCAGCACGTAACGACCAACGACGGCCAGATTGGAAGGTGCAACGTCGGCTTTCGGCTTTTCCACCACGCCAACCATCGGCACGCTTTCACCCGGCTGCAGGGACTGTCCCTTGCAATCAACAACGCCATAGGCGGTGACGTCGGCAACGGGCTCAACCATAATCTGGCTGGATCCGGTTTCGTCGAAACGAGCGATCATTTCCGCCAGGTTATCGCGGCTCAGATCGGATTCAAACTCATCCAGGATAACGTCCGGCAGAATAACCGCCACCGGCTCGTCGCCCACGACCGGATGCGCGCACAGCACGGCATGGCCAAGGCCTTTAGCGAGGCCCTGACGAACCTGCATAATGGTGACGTGCGGCGGACAAATAGATTGGACTTCTTCCAGAAGCTGACGTTTTACACGTTTTTCCAGCATTGCTTCCAGTTCAAAACTGGTATCGAAATGGTTTTCGATAGAATTTTTGGAAGAGTGCGTTACCAGAACAATTTCAGTAATCCCGGCCGCAATACATTCGTTAACAACATACTGAATTAAAGGCTTATCTACCAGTGGCAGCATTTCTTTCGGAATAGCCTTGGTAGCGGGCAGCATCCTGGTGCCTAATCCCGCAACCGGGATAACAGCTTTTCTTACTTTAGAATTAACGGCAGCCATTGAAATCTCCTGGACTGTATGTTTTTTAAACTAGTCATAATAATAACGCACCCAGTATATCAGCCCATCCAGGTAAGCCTGGTCTGAAAGGTGCGGATTTTCTCGAATTAGGACTTATACGTATAAAACCCATCGATAGTATCACTGCCAAAGAGAGAGCGGTAATCCTACCAGCGTGAAAATAAACTTAACTGTTCATTCCGCAGACAACATCAGGCGTAAACGGCCGCCAGCCCCCCAAATTTGGCACTGCCACGAGGAGCAGCGCTGGCTAATTTGGTTGAGATAAGCATTACCTAATGTGCCAAGCGGTACACCATTACTAATCTGTATTTGATGTTCTCCGGTATTGAGCGTGCCGTTTAACCCCGCCGATACCAAAATCAAATTTTTCAACCCGCTGTGGTAATAACCCACCAGCAGCGGAAATTGCCCCGGCAAATTCGCCTGACGAAGCAGCTGGTTGACCTGCTTTAACAGCCCGGTCATTTCCGGCAGGCGCTGGCCTTGATGAGCAAGCTGTTCCTGAAGTAGACCGTTAAACAGCGCGCGCAGCAGCAGCGCCGCGAGAACGCCATTATCACCTGCTCGTGTGACATCCAGACAGTAAAATGCCAAATCATTTTCTGATAATGGCGCAATATCGAGAACCAGGCCAGGCCTGTCAGCGGTGACCAGCTGGCGATAGTGGATGCGGCAGTGCGATATTTCCTGCTGCACCGGAGGCTGTAGCTCCTGCAGCAGCCTGGACGCGGCGCTCGGGTCGCTGACCAGCGCATCCCAGTCCTCAAACAGCCGCTCCTCCTCTTCCACACGCGAGCTGAACATGTGGGGATAGAGGCAGGCGTAAACCGTTTCACGCAGGCGGTTAAAATCTTTTACCGGCTTAAGCAGAACATCCTGCACGCCAAGACGCAGCGCCTTAGCAATATCCGCCATATTTTCCGTCGCTGAAATCATCAGAATCGGCATCTGTTCGCCCTGGTTACGCAGATACTCCACCAGCTGGAGCCCATTCATGCGCGGCATCGAGATATCGCAGATCATCAGGTCGGGCTTTGACTCGGCCATTTTTTGTAGTGCCTCAACGCCATCCTCAGCCTGCACGGTCGTCGCGCCTAGCGAGGTTAACCAGGAGTGCAAAAGAGTGCGGAAAACGGGCTCGTCTTCAACGATCAGAATTTGTTTCCCCGCCAATGGCTGCGTCATGATCTCTCCTCTGGCTGACGATAATTAAATATTGGCATGCAATTCACACTATCGCCTGTCAGAATTTACTGAAGTCTAAGTCAAGGGCGTCACGCCGAGGCGCGCACCAAAGGTAATAGTTCATCCATCTTTTTTTCCACCGCCTGGTGACCGGCAGCAATCGCCTCACCGGCGCGATGAAAATCAAGAGTAGATATTTGTGGGCAAAAGGGCTGTAGCAGAATGTCCGGTGGGTCACCCGCCATACGGTTGCGCTTCAGGCGATTTTCCAGCACCTGAATAGAGGTGGACATAATCTCCATTGCCGTAGGCGTAGCTGTGGTCGTCTGCCGGGAGGTCATTCCCGTCAGCCGAGCGCGCAGGCGCGAATGCCAGGAAAAGTCTTTTTCATCTTCAGCTCGCGGCTTCTCGATAGACCATAAATCCTGCTGCATCAGATGCGCATCGTGCTGAAGATCGACGGCGATGACGATGTCGGCCCCCAGCGCGCGCGTCAAAGAGACCGGGACGGGATTGACGACGGCGCCGTCTACCAGCCAGTAGCCATTGTGCATGACGGGCGACATCAGGCCGGGCATGCTGCAGGAGGCGCGTACCGCCAGATGCAAATCGCCTTCGGTAAACCACAGTTCGCGGCCGGTGCTCAGATTGGTTGCCACCGCCGCAAACCGGCGATCGCAGCGTTCAATTTCGGCGGTAGGCAGGACTAGTCGAAATTGATTGAATACCCGCTCCCCGCGCAGCAGGCCGCCGCGACGCCAGGAGAGATCCATTAACCGCAGCACGTCCCAGTTGCTAAACGAACATACCCATCGTTCCAGTACCGGAAGACGGTTGCAGGCGTAGGCCGCGCCAACCAGCGATCCGATAGAGCATCCTGCAACAACGTCAATTTCAATACCTGCCCGCTGTAGCGCTTTAATCACACCAATATGCGACCACCCTCGGGCAGCTCCCGCCCCTAAGGCCAGACCAATCTTAAGCTTTCTCATTATTACCGATACACATCCTTCCACCGCGAACATGGCATCATCGCCACAGCTCAGTTAACATAAAACACTTTGGCGTCGATGCGCCGTCATTCTTTTTCCATGGAGGCCGCTTTGTCGCCATTATGTCCCTGTGGCAGCGCTCTGCAGTATAGCGCATGTTGCCAGCGTTATCTGGACGGCGCGCTGCCAGCGCCAGGCCCGTCACAGCTGATGCGATCCCGCTACAGCGCGTTTGTTATGAAAGATGCCGATTATCTGATTAAAACCTGGCACCCCTCTTGCCATGCGCAGCAGTTCCGCGCGGATCTGGAGAGCGGTTTTGCCAAAACGCTCTGGCTGGGCCTGAGCGTCTTTGCCGCCGATGAGGGGCGAAACCCCGATGAAGGATTCGTCAGCTTTATTGCACGATTTAACGACGATAACCGTTCCGGCGTAATTATTGAACGTTCCAGATTCTTAAAAGAAAATGGACAGTGGTACTATATCGACGGCACGCGACCGCTGGTTGGTCGTAACGACCCCTGCCCTTGTGGCTCAGGTAAAAAATTTAAAAAATGCTGCGGCCAATAAACCGGCGTCAGCAATAGCAAACACTACAGGATTTCCCCCGCGATGCATTCATTACAACGTAAAGTACTACGCACTATTTGCCCTGATCAGAAAGGACTCATCGCGCGTATCACCAACATTTGCTACAAGCACGAGCTGAACATCGTGCAAAACAACGAGTTTGTCGATCACCGAACCGGCCGCTTCTTTATGCGCACCGAGCTGGAAGGTATTTTCAATGATGCCATTCTGCTGGCCGATTTGGATAGCGCTCTGCCGGAGGGTTCGATTCGCGAGCTGACGCCTGCGGGTCGTCGCCGCGTGGTCATTCTGGTCACCAAAGAAGCGCACTGCCTCGGCGATCTGCTGATGAAAGCTAACTACGGCGGCCTGGATGTGGAGATTGCCGCGGTTATCGGTAACCACGAGACGCTGCGTACGCTGGTTGAACGTTTTGATATTCCGTTCCAGCTGGTCAGCCATGAAGGCCTGACGCGTGAAGAGCACGATAAGCAGATGGGCGATGCTATCGAAGCGTTAGCGCCGGACTATGTGGTGCTGGCGAAATATATGCGCGTGCTGACGCCAGAGTTCGTCTCCCGCTTCCCGAACCAGATTATCAATATCCACCACTCATTCCTGCCAGCCTTTATTGGCGCACGTCCGTATCATCAGGCCTACGAGCGCGGTGTGAAAATCATCGGCGCCACCGCGCACTATGTAAACGATAATTTGGATGAAGGCCCGATCATTATGCAGGACGTGATTCATGTCGATCACACCTACACCGCGGAAGATATGATGCGTGCCGGCCGCGATGTAGAGAAGAACGTGCTGAGCCGTGCTCTGTATCAGGTGCTGGCGCAGCGCGTGTTCGTTTACGGCAACCGAACGATTATTCTTTAATCGATAGATAAATTAGCTGGTTAGCTTTGCGTCTTTGCGCGCAAAAAGCAGGCAACCAGTTTATTTTTATCAACGGAATGCTTTACAGGGGCGCGTCATTTGGTATGATGCGCCCCGCTTCCCCAGAAGGAAGCAGGCCAGTATTAGCATTACCCCGTGGTGGGGTTCCCGAGCGTTCATAAGGGAGTTGACTGCAAATCTGCGGTCGTCGACTTTAAGGTTCGACTCGAGCGAAAGCGAGAGAACGTTGCCGCAGGCAACGGCCCGAAGGGTGAGGAGCTTCAGCTCCGAATAATCCTTACTCCTGTCGAATGCAAGCAATGAATATACCCGTGGTGGGGTTCCCGAGCGGCCAAAGGGAGCAGACTGTAAATCTGCCGTCATCGACTTCGAAGGTTCGAATCCTTCCCCCACCACCACTATTCACCACAGCAATGTGGTAACCCCGATGAGCCTTAGCGAGGTTTGCACTTATCGGGAAGGATGAGAAGCTTCGACCAGGTTCGACTCGAGCGCCAGCGAGAGAACGTTGCCGCAGGCAACGGCCCGAAGGGTGAGGAGCGAAGCGACGAATAATCCTTCCCCACCACCACTATTCACGCAGTTGAATAGCTACAATTTGATTTTACCCCTGGTGGGGTTCCCGAGCGGCCAAAGGGAGCAGACTGTAAATCTGCCGTCATCGACTTCGAAGGTTCGAATCCTTCCCCCACCACCATCACTTCCTGATATCCCATTATTCCCAAACAAACGCCAGCGTTACATATTCTGCCCATGCGGGAAGGATGAGAAGCTTCGACTAAGATTCGACTCGAGCGTCAGCGAGAGAACGTTGCCGCAGGCAACGGCCCGAAGGGTGAGCAGCATAGCTGCGAATAATCCTACCCCCACCACCATCACTTCCCAGATATCTCGTCACTCCCAAACAAGCATCAGCATTGCACATTCGGCCTGTCCAGGAGAGCGCTACATCGGCGGCAGACGGCGCGCCACCGGCGAGCTTTTTACTATCGAGGTGTTGCACTGGGCGTGTTCTGCCAGGCCATCGAGCAGGGTATCAAGCTGCGCAATATCGCGCACCGCCAGGCGCATCACAAAGCAATCTTCCCCCGTGACCTTGTCACATTCGATGCATTCCGGCATCGCCTGAATGTATTTATCCACTTTCTGCAGCAGCCCCGGCAAAGGTCTGACGCGTACCAGCGCCTGCAGGCTATAGCCCAACGCGGCCAGATTAATCCGGGCACCATATCCCTGAATCACCCCGCGCTCTTCTAGGCGCTTCACCCGCTCGGCGGTACTGGGCGAGGTCAGCCCTACCCGCCCGCTCAGCACCTTTAACGATATACGCGCATCTTCCGCCAGACAGGCCAGAATGGCGCGATCGATATTATCAATTAAGTGTTCCACTCTTTTTACCTGCTAAATAAAAGTGATATCAGGTTTTCACCTTAGATCATGCATATCAACCTGTCATCTAATTAACGACAATAGCGATACGCAAACGGAGGTAGAAAAATGAAACATACGGTGACGGGCGTCTGGCAAATGAGCCTGGCGATGATAATTTCGGGTTCAATTGGCGCGTTCGTTTTACTCTCCGGTTTGCCGGTTATCGATGTTGTCTTCTGGCGCTGCCTTATTGGCGCGCTGACCTTAGCGGGCTTCATCTCTCTCAGCCGACAGCCGTTCAGCCAGCTCACGCGGCTCACGCTGCTGCTGGCAATTATCGGAGGAGTCGCCCTGGTCATTAACTGGCTGCTGCTTTTTGCCGCCTACGCCCGAATTTCTATTGGCATGGCCACCGTTGTTTATAACACCCAGCCGTTTATGCTGGTATTGATGGGCATACTGGCAGGTGAGCGGGTTGCGCTAATTAAATGGGGCTGGCTGGCGCTGGCCTTTTTCGGCGTGGTGGTCCTGCTCTCCAGCGAGCTGATGCAGGCGCACGGCGGCCAGCTGGCGGCGGGCATTGCGCTGGCTCTTGGCGCCGCTTTTTTCTACGCGCTAACGGCGATGATCGCCCGCAAGCTGCGCCCGCTCCCGCCCCAGCATATTGCTTTTATTCAGGTCATCGTCGGGACAATTATGCTGCTGCCGCTGGTTCACCGCCCCGATTTTAGCGCTGCGTTCCCCTGGCGATACCTGCTGATTCTCGGCGTTGTGCATACCGGCATCATGTACCAGCTGCTCTACAGCGCGATCCAGAAGCTGCCTACGCCAGCGATCGGCTCACTCTCCTTTATCTATCCGATTGTGGCGATCGTGGTCGACTATTTGGTCTTCGACCATGCGCTGGCGCCGGTGCAGCTGGCCGGAGGTGCGCTGATCCTGCTGGCGGCAGCGGGAAATAATCTGGGCTGGGGAGATGGGCTGGCGCTGAGCAATAAAAAACCCCGCCGAAGCGGGGTTTGATACAACCAATAGCTGAACTAGCGACGAGCGCGAACAATCTGATATTTGCGCGTCAGGTACTCTACCGGCGCGCTCCAGATATGCACCAGGCGGGAGAACGGGAACAGCAGGAACATCGTCATCCCCAGCACCAGGTGCAGGCGGAACACAAACGCCACGCCGTCCAGATACTGTGACGCTCCGCCGTGGAAGGTCACCACCGACTGCGCCCAGCCTACCAGCTTAAGCATTTCACTACCGTCCATATGCTGCGCCGAGAACGGGATCGTCAGCAGACCCAGTGCGCACTGAACGAGCAGCAGCGAGAGGATCAGGATATCCGCGGTCGTGGTGGTTGCGCGCACGCGCGGGCTGAACAGGCGACGCTTGAGCAGCAGCACGCCGCCGACCAGACACATCACGCCGCTGGCACCGCCGGCAATCATCGCCATCTTCTGCTTCACGTCCATCGGCAGGAAGGACTCATACATCCAGTGCGGGGTCAGCATTCCGAGGAAGTGGCCGGCGAAGATACCGAGGATCCCGATATGGAACAGGTTAGACGCCAGGTTCATCCCTTTGCGATCCAGCATCTGGCTGGACGAGGCCCGCCAGGTGTACTGACCATAGTCGTAGCGCAGCCAGCTGCCGATCAGAAATACCGAACCGGCAATGTACGGGTAGATGTCAAAGAAGAACATATTCAGGAAGTGCATTATTGCGGTCCTCCGTTAGAGATATCCAAGTATTGCGGGGCCACGGCCCCGGCAAAACGACGCTGGTGAGCGGCAATTTCTGACTCGCCGCAGCCTTTATCGGCAAAGAATTTCACCTGTTCTTCTTCCCATACCGCGTCCAGCGCCTGCGGCGTATCGTCGCGGGCTTCGTCGGCTATTTTTTCTGCAACCTTCTGGCTATCAACCCGGGTATCCGCCAGCTTCAGCAGCAGTTCGAACAGCGCCGCATAGCGGCTTTCGCGCTGCTGCAGACGAGCGCTTAGCAGACCCAGAATCGGCGCCACGTCCTTCAGCCCGGCGATAGCTTCATCTTCCGGCAGCTGCGCCAGATACTCCAGGTACAACGGCAGGTGGTCAGGAAGCTCATTGCTGTCGAGCTCCAGGCCATGGCGCTCGTATTGCGCCATCAGATCGACCATCGCCTGACCGCGATCGCGGGACTCGCCGTGAACATGTTCGAACAGCAGCAGCGACGTCGCCCGTCCGCGGTCAAACAGCTCGCTGTAATCCGCCTGAGCGTCGAGCACGTCCCGGGCGGTCAGGTCGCGCAGGAAGTCGCCCAGCTTGCGGGCATCCTCCGCGACTAATTTTTCCGATGACGCCAGCGCCTCCAGCATCTCCTGCTGATGCTGCCACAGGGCAGCGTCAGGATACTCAAGCAGGCGCGACACGATCACGAGTTCAATCATGAGTGCGGCTCCGTTTTGCTGGTCACGTCGATAGAGTCGATGCGGCGGCTATTGAACAGATTGAACTGGCTGTCCGAACCGTGGCAGCCGTCGCCGAAGGTGAAGCCGCAGCCGCTTTTTTCCGGGAAGGCGTCGCGCGCCTGCTCGCGGTGGCTGCTGGGTACCACGAAACGATCTTCGTAGTTGGCAATCGCCAGGTAGCGATACATCTCCTGCGCCTGGGCTTCGCTCAGACCCACTTCTTCCAGCGCGCGGGTATCCACTACGCCATCAACGCTTTCCGCGCGTTTAAAGTGACGCATCGCCAGCATACGCTTCAGCGCCAGCAGCACCGGCTGGGTATCGCCTGCGGTCAGCAGGTTTGCCAGGTACTGAACCGGAATACGCAGGCTTTCCACGTCCGGCAGAATACCGTTGCTTCCCAGCTCGCCGGCGTCCGCCGCGGACTGAATCGGTGACAGAGGCGGCACGTACCAGACCATCGGCAGCGTGCGGTATTCCGGATGCAGCGGCAGCGCCAGCTTCCAGTCCATTGCCATCTTGTAGACCGGCGACTTCTGGGCAGCGTCTATAACCCCCTGCGGTACGCCGTCCTTCAGCGCCTGCTCGATAACTTTCGGGTCATGCGGATCGAGGAACACGTCCAGCTGACGCTGATAGAGATCTTTCTCGTTTTCGGTGCTCGCTGCGGTTTCAATCGCATCCGCGTCATACAGCAGCACGCCAAGGTAGCGAATACGGCCGACGCAGGTTTCTGAACACACGGTCGGCTGACCCGCTTCGATGCGCGGGTAGCAGAAGATGCATTTCTCAGACTTACCGCTCTTCCAGTTGAAGTAGATCTTCTTGTACGGGCAGCCGGTGATACACATACGCCAGCCGCGGCACTTGTCCTGGTCGATCAGTACGATGCCGTCTTCCTCACGCTTGTAGATAGCGCCGCTCGGACAGGTCGCCACGCACGCCGGGTTGAGACAGTGCTCACACAGGCGCGGCAGATACATCATGAAGGTGTTTTCGAACTGGCCGTACATCGCCTTCTGCATGTTCTCGAAGTTCTTATCTTTCGATAGCTTCTCGAACTCACCGCCCAGATCGTCTTCCCAGTTCGGACCCTTGACGATCTTATTCATGCGCTGGCCGGTGATCAGCGAGCGCGGACGCGCGATCGGCTGCGCTTTGCTATCGGCCGGCGCGTTATGCAGCGTCTGGTAGTCAAAATCAAACGGCTCGTAGTAGTCGTCGATACCCGGCAGATGCGGGTTAGCGAAGATTTTACCCAGCAGCATCGCGCGGTTACCCATGCGTGGCTGCAGCTTGCCGTTGATCTTACGAACCCAACCGCCCTTCCATTTTTCCTGGTTTTCCCAGTCGGTCGGGAAACCGAGGCCCGGCTTGGTTTCAACGTTGTTGAACCAGGCGTACTCGGTCCCTTCACGGCTGGTCCAGACGTTTTTACAGGTGACTGAGCAGGTATGACAGCCGATGCATTTATCGAGATTCAGCACCATGCCGACTTGTGAACGAATTTTCATTTTACGCTCTCCTGTACCTGGTCATTGCCTTCGCCATCCAGCCAGTTAATGTTCTTCATCTTACGTACCACCACAAACTCATCGCGGTTCGATCCGACGGTGCCGTAGTAGTTGAAGCCGTATGCCAGGTGCCCATAGCCGCCGATCATATGCGTCGGTTTCGGCGTAATGCGGGTCACCGAGTTATGGATCCCACCGCGCTGGCCGGTAATTTCAGAACCCGGCAGGTTCACAATACGTTCCTGCGCGTGGTACATCATGGTCATTCCGGCCGGCACGCGCTGGCTTACTACCGCACGTGCGGTCAGGGCGCCGTTATTGTTGAAGACTTCAATCCAGTCGTTATCTTCAATGCCCATCTCTTTGGCATCCACTTCGCTCATCCACACGATGGGCCCACCGCGACCGAGGGTCAGCATCAGCAGGTTGTCGCTGTAGGTCGAGTGAATACCCCACTTCTGGTGCGGCGTCAGGAAGTTCAGCGCCTTCTCAGGGTTACCGTTTGATTTCTTACCCATCACCGCTTTCACCGAGCGGGTATCGATCGGCGGACGGTACACCAGCAGGCTTTCACCGAAGTCACGCATCCACTGGTGGTCCTGATAGAGGGACTGACGACCAGAGAGCGTACGCCACGGGATCAGCTCATGAACGTTGGTGTAGCCGGCGTTATAGGAGACGTGCTCATCTTCCAGTCCTGACCAGGTCGGGCTGGAGATAATCTTGCGCGGCTGCGCCTGAATATCGCGGAAGCGAATTTTCTCGTCTTCTTTATTCAGCGCCAGATGCGTATGGTCACGGCCGGTAAACTCGCTCAGCGCCGCCCAGGCTTTCACCGCCACCTGACCGTTGGTTTCCGGGGCCAGGGTGAGGATCATCTCAGCCGCGTCAATCGCCGTATCCAGCATCGGCTGGCCTTTCGCCGGGCCTTCTGCCTTGGTGTAGTTGAGCTTACGCAGCAGATCCATTTCGCTCTGGGTGTTCCAGGCAATCCCTTTACCGCCGTTACCGATTTTTTCCATCAATGGCCCGATGGAGGTAAAGCGCTCATAGGTCGCCGGATAATCACGTTCAACCGGAATAATGTGCGGCGCGGTTTTCCCTGGGATCAGCTCGCATTCGCCTTTTTTCCAGTCCTTCACGTCGAACGGCTGCGCCAGTTCGGCGGCCGAGTCGTGCTGGATGGGCAGCGTCACCACGTCGGTTTCTTTTCCGAGGTGGCCCACGCAGACTTCGGAGAATTTCTTCGCGATGCCCTTGTAGATTTCCCAGTCGCTTTTCGATTCCCAGGCCGGGTCGACGGCGGCAGACAGCGGGTGAATAAACGGATGCATATCCGAAGTATTCATGTCGTCTTTTTCGTACCAGGTTGCGGTCGGCAGCACGATATCGGAGTACAGACAGGTGCTCGACAGGCGGAAGTCCAGCGTCACCACCAGGTCCAGCTTGCCGTCGAGGCCGTTATCCTGCCATTCCACTTCCTCCGGCTTGACGCCGCCCTGCTTGCCGAGATCCATCCCCTGAATACCGTGCTCGGTACCCAGCAGGTACTTCAGCATATATTCATGACCTTTACCGGAAGAGCCCAGCAGGTTAGAACGCCAGATGAACAGGTTGCGCGGGTGGTTTTTACCGTTTTCCGGCTGCTCCGCTGCAAAGCGGATAGTGCCTTCTTTCAGCGCCTTCACGGTGTAGTCAACCGGCGTCATGCCGGCTTTCTTCGCCTCTTCCGCGATGCGCAGCGGGTTAGTCCCAAGCTGCGGCGCGGACGGCAGCCAGCCCATACGTTCGGCGCGAACGTTGAAGTCCAGCAGATGGCCGGTGTAGCGCGATTTATCCGCCAGCGGAGAGAGCAGCTCCTGCGCGGTGACCGACTCGTAGCGCCACTGGCTGGAGTGGTTATAGAAATAGGAAGTACTGTTCATATGGCGCGCCGGACGCTGCCAGTCGAGGGCAAACGCCAGCGGCTGCCAGCCGGTCTGCGGACGCAGCTTTTCCTGGCCCACATAGTGCGCCCAGCCGCCGCCGCTCTGTCCGACACAGCCGCAGAACACCAGCATGTTGATCAGACCGCGATAGTTCATATCGAGGTGATACCAGTGGTTCAGACCGGCCCCGACGATAATCATCGAGCGGCCGTGCGTCTTATCGGCGTTATCGGCGAACTCACGGGCGGTACGAATGATGTTGGCCCGAGCAACGCCGGTGATTTTTTCAGCCCACGCCGGGGTGTACGCCTTAACGTCATCGTAGCTTTTGGCGCAGTTTTCATCGTCCAGACCGCGCTCCAGGCCGTAGTTGGCCATGGTCAGGTCATAAACGGTAGTCACCAGAGCGGAGCTGCCATCCGCCAGCTGCAGGCGTTTTACCGGCAGCTTATGCAGCAGGATGTTCTCCAGCTCAACGCTGGTGAAGTGTTCGGTGCCTTCGCCGCCAAAGTACGGGAAGCCCACCTGCGCGATCTCATCCTGACTGCCCAGCAGGCTCAGCTGCAGTTCAGTTTCGTCACCGGATGTGCCGTCGCGCTGCTCGAGGTTCCATTTGCCTTTTTCACCCCAGCGGAAGCCGATTGAGCCGTTCGGCGCAACCATGTTGCCGTCGGCGTTGATCGCCACGGTTTTCCATTCCGGGTTGTTTTCCTGGCCCAGCGAATCGACGAGGTCGGCAGCGCGCAGCATACGGCCCGCCGCGTAGTAGCCGTCGCGCTCTTCGAGCATCACCAGCAGCGGCATGTCGGTGTAGCGGCGGACGTAGTCGGTAAAGTACTGGCTCGGTTTGTCGAGATGGAACTCGCGCAGCATAACGTGGCCCATCGCCAGCGCCAGCGCCGCATCGGTACCCTGCTTCGGTGCCAGCCACAGATCGCACAGCTTGGCGATTTCGGCGTAGTCAGGGGTGATAGCAACGGTTTTGGTGCCTTTGTAGCGGACTTCGGTAAAGAAGTGCGCATCCGGGGTACGGGTCTGCGGAACGTTAGAACCCCAGGCGATAATGTAGTTCGAGTTATACCAGTCGGCGGATTCGGGTACGTCGGTCTGCTCGCCCCAGGTCTGCGGAGAGGCCGGCGGAAGGTCACAGTACCAGTCGTAGAAGCTCAGGCAGGTACCGCCAATCAGCGACAGGTAGCGCGCGCCGGAAGCGTAGGAAACCATCGACATCGCCGGGATCGGCGAGAAGCCCGCCACGCGGTCAGGGCCGTAGGTTTTGACGGTATAAACGTTGGACGCGGCAATCAGCTCGTTCACTTCCTGCCAGGAGGAGCGTACGAAACCGCCGCGACCGCGGGCCTGCTTAAAGCTTTTCGCTTTATCAGCATCTTCAATAATCGAAGCCCATGCCGCAACCGGATCGCTGTGCTGAACCTTAGCCTCACGCCACATTTTCATCAGGCGCTTACGCATCAGCGGATATTTCAGGCGGTTGGCGCTGTAGAGGTACCAGGAGTAGCTGGCGCCACGCGGGCAGCCGCGCGGTTCATGATTGGGCAGGTCCGGGCGGGTACGCGGATAGTCCGTCTGCTGGGTTTCCCAGGTGACGAGGCCATTTTTGACATAAATTTTCCAGCTGCATGAGCCGGTGCAGTTCACACCGTGAGTGGAACGCACGATTTTGTCATGCTGCCAACGCTGGCGGTATCCATCCTCCCAGTCCCGGTTGGTGTGTAGAAGCTGGCCGTGCCCATCGGCAAAGGTCTCGCCCTTCTGTTTGAAGTAGCGAAACCGGTCCAGGAATTTACTCATGGGTTTCTCCTGTTTGGAGCCTGACGGCTCTCTGATAAATCGACATTGCTGGATTTGCAGCGAAGGTAACGCTATGAAAGAGGGAGAGAATTGATAACGATCAATACGAAATGCCTTATGAACATCGGCAAAACGGACGAATACCACCTTAGTAGTATCTTTTTTTGTTTTTTATCACTCTGTTTTTAAAGGATTTTTATGAGAAAGCTCGCTATTTGCAGCGCGGGCAATATCCCCATAGGTATTAAGGGGTAGAGCGCAAAACAGGGGAATATTTTGCCGGACCGATGCGCCTTGCCGGAGCAGCGCCACACGATAGTATGCTGTAACTACTTGCGGGGTAAAAAAAAGGCGCAAATCAGGTTGCGCCTTATAGCGGTAAAGCTCGTCGCTTAGGACTTCTGCTTACGTCCGTAAACCAGCCAGGTAATGACTACGCAGGCGATATAGAACACGAGGAAGACCTTCATCGCCCCCGCCGGAGAACCGGTCAGGTCCAGAGAGATACCGAACGCCTTCGGAATGAAGAAGCCGCCAATCGCGCCGATCGCTGAGATAAAGCCCAGCGCCGCCGCCGTATCAGTCGCCGCTTCACGCATCGCCTGCGCTTCGCTACCGCCCTGCGCCTTCACCCGATCGGTGGTCATTTTACGGAAAATAACCGAAATCATCTGGAAGGTAGACGCGCTACCCAGCCCGGCGGTCAGGAACAGCACCATGAACACGCCGAAGAACGCGATAAAATTACCGCCTTCACCGTGCGTTGGCAGCGTCAGGAACAGCAGACCGCAGAAGATGGCCATCACCACGAAGTTAATCAGCGTCACGCGGGTCCCGCCCAGACGGTCGGAGATAGCCCCGCCGGTAGAGCGCGCCAGGGCGCCAATAAACGGCCCGAAGAAGGCATAGTGCAGGATCTGCACGTCCGGGAACTGCGTTTTGGACAGCATCGCAAAACCGGCGGAGAAGCCGATAAACGAGCCGAAGGTTGCCAGATACAGCAGCGCCATAATCCACAGATGCGCACGCTTGAGCACCGGCAGCTGCTCCCTGAGTGAAGCTTTTGATGCTGACAGGTCGTTCATAAAGAACCATGCCGCCAGAGTCAGGACGACAAGGAACGGAACCCAAATCCAGGCCGCGTTTTCGAGATACAGAATTGAGCCATCCGGCTGCTCGGTGCCGGTCCCGCCGAAGACGGCGAAAATAGACAGAGAAACCACCAGCGGTGCAACCAGCTGCATGACGCTGACGCCCATGTTGCCAAGACCGCCGTTAATACCCAGCGCGCCGCCCTGCTTCTGTTTCGGGAAGAAGAAGCTGATGTTCGCCATGCTGGAAGCAAAGTTTGCCCCGGCAAAACCGCACAGCAGGGAGATGATAACGAAGACGCTGAACGGCGTAGAGGTATCCTGCACCGCGAAGCCCAGCCAGACGCAAGGCACTATCATGATCCCGGTACTGAATGCCGTCCAACGGCGGCCGCCGAACAGCGGTACCATGAACGCGTAAGGCACGCGGAGCAGCGCGCCAGACAGCGCCGGCAGCGCGGTCAGCATAAATAACTGATCGGTCGTAAACTGAAAGCCAACCTTATTAAGGTTAACGGCCACGGCACTGAACAACATCCAAACGCAAAACGCCAGCAAAAGACACGGCACGGAGATCCACAGGTTGCGGCTGGCGACGCGGTGACCGCGCTGCTGCCAAAACTCAGGATCTTCCGGACGCCAGTCGGTGATGACTGAAGTGGTAGTCTTCTCCGGGAGGGAAGATTGACTCATATATACCTCTGATTATTCATATATCCCGCAGACACATTAGGGGTTACAGGCGGCAGTAAGTTGATATAAATCAAAGGAAAAGTTGTCACCAATTTGCTTAAAAAAAAATCATCACTCGAAGGGAGTAGTTATTTTCGCCAAAAAAAGTGTGGTTTTTCACGAGGCTGCCCGCATTCACCTATCCCCTCCAGGCAGGCTACCTACCACCGACAATTAAGGGGTAATCCTTTATGGGTATGGGTATACTCCATCGGATATCCGAGAATAGGTCCCACTCCCGGATGGTTTGCCGGTCAGGAGCCACGCACGCTATGTTAAAACGTCTTTTTACCCCGCTCACGCTGGTGAATCAACTGGCGCTGATTGTCCTGCTTTCGACGGCCATTGGCGTCACGGGGATCGGCATCTCCGCGCGGCTGGTGCACGGCGTCCAGGGAAGCGCACACGCGATTAATAAAGCGGGCTCGCTGAGAATGCAGAGCTACCGCCTGCTGGCCGCGGTGCCGCTCAACGAGAGCGACGACAGGCTTATCGACGAGATGACCGCCACCGTATTTAGCGAAGAGCTGCAGAACGCCGCCCTGCGGGACGGCCAGCAAAACCAGCTGAAAGCGCTGCAGCACTACTGGCAGCAGGAGCTGGCGCCGGGGATGCGGCACGCGCAGAATCAGGCGACCGTCGCCACCGACGTCGCCAGCTTTGTCGACCGTATAGACCATCTGGTCACCGCCTTTGACCATACGACCGAACGGCGCATCAGGCACGTGGTCTGGATCCAGCGGATCCTTGGCTGCGGCATGGCGCTGCTGTTTCTGTTCACCATCGTCTGGCTGCGGGCGCGGCTGCTGCGTCCGTGGAAGCAGCTGCTGGAGATGGCTCGTGCGATAAGCCATCGCGACTTTACCCAGCGCGTGCGCATCCGCGGACGCGATGAAATGGCCACCCTCGGGATGGCGCTGAACAACATGTCGGAAGAGCTGGCGGAGAGCTATTCCATACTCGAGCGGCGGGTACAGGAAAAAACCGCCGGTCTGGAGCAGAAAAACGAAATCCTCGCTTTTTTGTGGCAGGCCAACCGCCGACTGCACTCCAGCGCCCCGCTCTGCGAGCGGATCTCGCCGGTGCTTAACGGCCTGCAGGGGCTGACGCTGCTGCGCGATATTGAAGTCAGGGTCTATGACCTCGAAGATGAAGACAACCATCAGGAATTCGCCTGTCATTCAGATTTACACTGCGATGATAAAGGCTGTTATTTATGCCCGCGCGATCTGCCTCCGCTGCCCGACGGCGGGGCAACGCTGAAGTGGCGACTCTCTGATGCCCATAACCAGTACGGCATTTTGCTGGCCACTCTGCCGGCAGGCCGCCATCTGAGCCACGATCAGCAGCAGCTGGTGGATACCCTGGTCGAACAGCTGACCTCGACGCTGGCGCTGGACAGGCATCAGGAGCATCAGCAGCAGCTGATCGTGATGGAGGAGCGCGCCACTATCGCGCGCGAACTGCACGACTCGATTGCCCAGTCGCTCTCCTGCATGAAGATGCAGGTAAGCTGTCTGCAGATGCAGGGAGAACATTTACCGGAAGAGAGTCGCCAGCTGCTGGGTCAGATCCGTAACGAGCTGAACACCTCCTGGGCCCAGCTTCGCGAGCTGCTGACCACCTTCCGGCTACAGTTAACCGAACCGGGACTGCGTCCGGCGCTGGAAGCCAGCTGCATGGAATACAGCGCCCATTTCGGCTTTACGGTCAGGCTGGACTACCAGCTGCCGCCGCGTTTCGTTCCCTCGCACCAGGCGATCCATGTGCTGCAAATCGCCCGCGAGGCGCTCAGTAATGCGCTGAAGCACGCCAAAGCGACGGAGGTCACCGTAACCGTGTCGCTGCGGGATAATCAGGTCAGGCTGGTGGTGGCGGATAATGGCCGCGGCGTACCAGACCATGCCGAACGGAGTAACCATTACGGTTTAATTATTATGCGGGATCGCGCCCAGAGCTTGCGCGGAGACTGCCAGGTACGCCGTCGCGAGACGGGCGGTACCGAAGTGGTCGTCACTTTTATCCCGGAAAAATCGTTTTCAATCCAATAGGAGAACCCCATGAGTCAACAGGAACGGGCAACCATCCTTCTCATTGACGATCACCCGATGCTGCGCACCGGCGTTAAACAGCTGGTTAGTATGGCATCCGACATTCAGGTGATCGGCGAAGCCAGCAACGGCGAACAAGGTATTGCGCTGGCGGAGTCGCTGGATCCAGACCTGATCCTGCTGGATCTCAACATGCCGGGCATGAACGGCCTGGAAACCCTCGATAAGCTGCGCGAGAAATCACTCTCTGGCCGGGTGGTGGTATTCAGCGTCTCCAACCATGAAGAGGACGTGGTCACCGCCTTAAAACGCGGCGCCGACGGCTACCTGCTCAAGGATATGGAGCCGGAAGATCTGCTTAAGGCTCTGCAGCAGGCGGCTGCCGGTGAGATGGTGCTGAGCGAGGCGTTAACGCCGGTGCTGGCGGCTAGCCTGCGCGCCAACCGCGCCACCTCGGACCGCGATATCAGCCAGCTGACCCCGCGCGAGCGCGATATCCTCAAGCTTATCGCCCAGGGCCTGCCGAACAAAATGATCGCGCGCCGTCTGGAGATAACCGAAAGCACCGTGAAAGTACACGTTAAGCATATGCTGAAGAAAATGAAGCTGAAATCGCGCGTCGAAGCCGCGGTTTGGGTACACCAGGAGCGCGTTTTCTAGGGCAGTTCTCGCCAGGATACGCCCTGGGCCGAGAATTTTACCAGCGGCTCGGTCAGCGCCAGTGCGATCTCATTGGAAGAGACGCGCTGACCCGTTTTATCTTCAACCACCACCGACAGATGCCACAGGTTGGTCGCGCCGGGTTCACCGCTCCAGGCCGGCAAAATCACGCTCCAGCCGTCAGGGCTATTGGCATCTACCGGCGACGTCAGACTCAGCAGCTGCGTATCCCCTTGCCACTTCAGCGACTTAATTCCATGCAGGCTACGAATCTGCAGCTTAAGCTGCACCGTTTCCCCCGACTGCAGATCCCACGGCGGCGTCGCCAGATAGGCCGACAGCGATTTACGCTGACGATACTCGACCACCGGCAAATTATCGCGCTCCGGGCTGTCGTAGCGGCTGCCGCGTAGGGAGCGGCTGATTGCCACCTCATCGGCCGCCAGCTGCTGCTTTAACGGCACCCCGAAGCGATAGTTCAGCTTCAGCCCGACGTTATTCTGGCTAAGCCCGCTTTCACCCTGCTTATGCTTCGCCGTCACCGTGACCAGCGGAACCGGGGTGTAGTTGAGCCCCACCGATACCGCCACCGGGTTATGGTAGCCGGTCCCGGAATGGAACAGGTCAACGCTGTCGCCGAAATACTGCTCAACGCTGACGCTGGTATTAATATGCTGATAAAACGGCAGCCGCGCCTGGGCCGTGACGTCGTAGCCGCTTGCCATCCGCTGCTCCTGAGTCAGGCTGTCGCCCTGCTGCCAGCTCCCCACCGGGTGGTAGTAATTAGCCGACAGGCGCACCGACTCTCCCCACGCCTCGGCCCCGATGCTGCCGCGCGCCAGGCGCTCATCCAGCACCTTGTCGTAGAAGGAGTTATAGCCCAGCAGCCACGTTCCAACCCGCCAGCGCTGCCCCAGGCCGATATTACCCACCAGGCCGCTATCGCGCTGGGTCACCGAGTACTGGTTCCAGGTGAGGAAGTCGCCGTTATCCTGCAGCGGCACAAACCAGCTGCCCTTGCTGCCGGTAAAGTGCCCCTCCTTATCCACCAGCAAATCGACGTTGGCGTTGCCCCACGGCGATAGCCAGCTCTCCAGCTGCTGGCTGACCTCGGAGCCAATCCTGCCGATCGCAAACATCCGCGCCTGCTCGCCGGTTGTAAGGCCATTATCGCTCATGCTGGCTTCGCCGAATTTCTTCGCCATTTCGGCAAAATGCTGCGCATCCTGATCGAGCTGGGGAGCGATGCCGAGATCGGGCAGCGCCGTCTGTTTCTCGCTGAAGGCGTTGCTTCCCTGCAGGGCACGAACCGGTGCGCCGGCCAGCAGCAGGAGTACGGGGAGAAGTGGCGTAAGGCGGAATGACCAGGGCATGAAACGGATGACGTCAGCTCGCGAAGGATGGCAACAGAACCTAAGTTTACCGTTTTTTGCCATCGCCCGCAGCCCTTTGGCCAATTTCAGGAATATGCTGAATCTTACGCCCGGGCCTTATCTTCCGTTAACAGCGCTTTCAGTTCCGGGATACAGGAGCCGCAGTTGGTGCCGCATTTTAGCTTCTCCCCCAGCTCGGCTGGCGTGCGGCAGCCCCCGGCGATGGCCTCGACGATCGCCCGTTCGCCGACGCTAAAGCAGCTGCAGATGATCCGCCCGCGCGGCGCGACGTCGCCCCCTTTTCTGCCGCTTAGCAGCGCGTGGCGAAGCTCGGCCGTCGCTGGCGGCGAGCTAAAGGCGGCGATAATCCATTCGCTCTTCACCGCGGGTTCGCGGGCGTCGCTCCACCAGCCCAGCATCAGGGCGCCCTCGTGCCACGCCAGCAGATTCCACAGCGCGCCGGCCTCGGCAATCTGGACCTGCCAGCCCTGGCGCTGGCACCAGTCGGTAAGCCAGGCGCGCGGGCTTTTATCCCCCGCCAGCGAGAGATGTGTAAGCCCCACCGCCGCTCGCCGGCGCCAGTGGAGCCATTCCGGCAGCGGAACCGGCTGACGGCAGAACAGCTCGCCGTACCAGGCCGGAAGCCAGGCGGCAATTGCCACCGCCACCTGCTTGCTCTCCGGCTGGCCGGAGTGTGGGTCGGTCACCGCCGCCAGCAGATTATTCACCCGCCCCTGGCGGGCAAACTGATTATTCCAGTGCATCGGTACAAACAGCGAGCCGCGGCGCTGCCCGTCGCTGATAAGCACTTTGGCGACCATGACGCCGTTGCGCGACCAGATCCGAGCCAGCTCCCCCTCCCGCAGCTGCCAGCGGCGGGCATCAGCCGGAGCCACCTCCACCACCGGTTCGGCAATATGCTGCATCAGACGCGGCACGGTTCCGGTGCGGGTCATGGTGTGCCACTGATCGCGGATGCGCCCGCTGTTGAGGATCAGCGGATAGAAAGCGTCGGTTTCGGCGCGGGTGCCCTGCGGCGTCACCGGCACCATGCGCAGCTTGCCATCGCGGTGCCAGCCCCGGTGCAGGTTCAGCGCGGCGGTGCTGCGGCTGACCGGCCAGCATACCGGCGCCAGGTTGTCCCACTCCTCGCGGCTCAGGCTGGCCAGCCCGCCGATATCAAACGCCCGCTGGCCGTCATTCTCGAACCCTGACAGCGCGGCGTGTTCGCTGAAGACGTCGTGCGCGTGCTGCCAGGCAAAGGCCTCGCTAAAGCCCAGCTCGGCCGCGACACGGGCGATTATCCACCAGTCGGCCCTCGCCTCGCCCGGCGGCGGCAGAAAGCTGCGCTGGCGGGAGATACGGCGCTCCGAATTGGTGACGGTACCGTTCTTTTCGCCCCACGCCAGCGCCGGAAAACGAATATGGGCAAAGCGGCCGGTATCGGTGTCAGCGGCAACGTCGGAGACGATAACCAGCGGACAGGCGGCCAGCGCCTGACTCACCGCGTGGCTATCCGGCAGCGAAACCACCGGGTTGGTGCCCATTATCCATACCGCCTTCACCTCGCCGCGCCCAATGGCGGCAAACAGATCCACCGCCGTCAGCCCCGGCGTCTGCGCCAGCCGTTCGGTACCCCAGAAGCGCGAGAGGCGATGTAAATCCTGCGGTTCGAAGTTCATGTGCGCCGCCAGCATGGTTGCCAGCCCGCCCACCTCACGACCGCCCATCGCATTTGGCTGTCCGGTCAGCGAAAACGGTCCGCATCCCGGGCGGCCATATTTACCGCTCGCCAGGTGAACGTTAATGATGGCATTGCACTTATCGCTGCCGCTGGCCGACTGGTTAATCCCCATGGTGTAGAGGGTGACGGCGCGCGGCGCGGTGATAAAGTCGCGATAAAAATCGGCCACCTGCTGCGGCTCAAGGCCGCAGAATTCGGCGACGGTAGACACGTCCCACATCTGCGCCGCCGCCAGCGCCTGCTGCTGGTCGCTAAAATCGCCGGCCAGCGGTCCGTCACCGGCAATGGCGTTCAGCAGGCCGACGAACAGGCCGCCGTCGCTGCCGGGCGCCAGCGCCAGGTGCGCATCGGCAATATCGCAGGTCGCGGTGCGCCGGGGATCGATAACCACCACCCGCAGCTGCGGATTGTCGCGCTTCGCCTGCACCAGACGTTGATAAAGCACCGGATGCGCCCAGGCGGCATTTGAGCCCACCAGCACCACCAGATCGCTGTTCTCGACATCTTCATAGCTGCACGGCACCACGTCTGCGCCAAAGGCCCGCTTGTAGCCCGTCACCGCCGAGGACATGCACAGCCGCGAGTTGGTATCGATATTGGCCGCGCCGATAAAGCCCTTCATCAGCTTGTTGGCGGCGTAGTAGTCCTCGGTCAGCAGCTGGCCGGAGGCATAGAACGCCACCGCCTGCGGCCCGTAGCGGTCGACGATCTCCCGCAGCCGCGAACCCGCGGCGGCCAGCGCCTGCGACCAGCCGACGGGATTATCATCCAGCTCCGGCGTCAGCAGCCGCCCGGCGAGGGCGGTGGTCTCCCCGAGCGCCGCGCCCTTTACGCACAGGCGTCCGAGGTTGGCCGGATGTTCGGCATCGCCCCGCACGCTGACCTGGCCCGCGGCATCGACCTCAGCCAGCACGCCGCAGCCCACTCCGCAGTAGGGGCAGGTAGTTCGGGTCTCCGCCATCAGGAAGCCTCCGCGCGCGCCAGCAGAACCTGGTTGCCCACCCACACTTTGCCGTTCTCCACTTTTACCGGCCAGGCGCGTACCGCCTGCTCGCCGCCGTCGCAGGCGCGGCCGTCGCGCAGGCGAATGCGCTGTTTATAGAGCGGGGAGATGACGATCGGCTCTCCTCCGGCGTCGCCGAGGATCCCGCGCGACAGCACGTTGGCGTCGCTGCCGGGCTCGAGATTATCGAGCGCGTAAATCTGCTCGCCAAAGCGGAACAGCGCTATCTGCCGCTCGCCGAGCCGCGCGCCGATCCCGGCCTCGGCGGGGATCGCCTCGAGATCGCAAATCGCCTGCCACGGACGAGCCGAAGGCGCGCCTTCATGCAGCACCGGCGCCGCCACCGGCTGCGGCTGGCCGCGGAGCGGCTGGCGCTGCACCGCATCGTCCGGCTGCTCGCTGTTGACATAGGAGCGGAACAGCGACAGGCGCTGCGGATCGTTAAGGGTGGTTTGCCACTCGCACTGGTAGCTGTCCACCACCCGCGCCATCTCCTGCTCCAGCTCTTCGCCGATCCCGAGGCTGTCCTCGAGGATCACCTTGCGCAGATAGTCGATGCCGCCCTCAAGGTTGTCCAGCCAGGTGCTGGTTCGCTGCAGGCGATCGGCGGTGCGGATATAGAACATCAGCAGGCGGTCGACGGTGCGGATCAGCGTCGCGTCGTCGATATCGCTGGCAAACAGGTCCGCGTGGCGCGGCTTCATGCCGCCGTTGCCGCAGACGTAAAGATTCCAGCCCTTTTCGGTGGCGATCACCCCGATATCTTTGCCCTGCGCCTCGGCGCATTCACGCGTGCAGCCGGAGACCGCCATTTTGATCTTATGCGGCGCGCGCAGGCCCTTGTAGCGATGTTCGAGGGTCACCGCCAGGCCGGTCGAATCCTGCACACCGTAGCGGCACCAGGTGGAGCCGACGCAGGACTTCACCGTGCGCAAGGATTTACCGTAGGCGTGGCCGGTTTCAAACCCGGCATCAGCCAGCTCGCGCCAGATAGCCGGCAGCTCTTCCAGACGGGCGCCAAAGAGGTCGATCCGCTGGCCGCCGGTAATTTTGCTGTACAGCTGGTAGCGTTTAGCAATCTGCCCGATAGCAATCAGGCCGTCCGGCGTCACCTCGCCGGCCGCCATGCGCGGAACCACCGAATAGGTGCCGTCCTTCTGAATGTTGGCGAAGTAGCGGTCGTTAGTATCCTGCAGCGGCAAATGCGCCGGCTTCAGCAGATATTCGTTCCAGCAGGAGGCCAGCACCGAGGCCACCAGCGGCTTACAAATTTCGCAGCCGTGCCCCTGGCCGTAGCGGGCAATCAGCTGTTCAAAGGTATGGATGTGGTTGACGCGCACGAGGTGATAAATCTCCTGCCGCGACCACGGGAAGTGCTCGCAGACGTCCTTTTTGACCTCGACGCCCTGGGCCGAAAGCTGATACTCCATGACCTGCTTGACCAGCGCGCTGCAGCCGCCGCAGCCGGTCGCGGCTTTGGTACAGCTTTTGATCGCCGCCATATCACCCGCGCCGCCGCTGACCGCCTGGCAAATATCGCCTTTACTGACGTTATGGCAGGAGCAGATTTGTGCGCTGTCCGGCAGCGCCGCCACGCCGAGCGCCTTCGGCGCGCTGCCCTCAAGGGCTGGCAAAATCAGGCTTTCCGGGCGCGACGGCAGCGCCATGTCGTTGAGCATCATCTGCAGCAGGGTGGCGTAATCGCTGGCGTCGCCCACCAGCACGCCGCCAAGCAGCTTTTTGCCATCCTCGCTGACGACGATTTTTTTATAGATCTGCTCCGGTCCGTGGGTCCACTGATAGCTCTGGCTACCGGGCGTGCGGCCCTGAGCGTCGCCGAAGGAGGCGACGTCGATACCCAGCAGCTTGAGCTTGGTGCTCATATCCGCCCCGCCGAAGCGCGCCTCTTCTCCGGCCAGATCCGCCGCCGCCGTTCTCGCCATCTGGTAGCCCGGCGCCACCAGGCCGTAAATTTTATTCTCCCACAGGGCGCACTCGCCGATGGCCAGCACGTCCGGGTCGGAGGTGCGGCAGCGATCGTCGATGCAGATACCGCCCCGCTCACCCACCGCCAGCCCGCTGCTACGCGCCAGCGCGTCCTGCGGGCGGATACCGGCGGAGAACACCACCATATCGGTGCTGAGCGAGCCGCCGTCGGCAAAGTTAAGCGCCAGCCCGTTGGCCTCGCGGACGATCTGCTGGGTCGCCTTGCTGGTATGCACTCCGACGCCAATATTGCTAATTTTTTCCCGCAGCATGGCCGCTCCCGGGCCGTCCAGCTGCACCGCCATCAGGTTCGGCGCAAACTCCACCACGTGAGTTTCCAGCCCCAGCTGCTTGAGCGCATTGGCGGCCTCCAGCCCCAGCAGGCCGCCGCCAATCACCACCCCGCGTTTCGCCCCGCTGGCGCAGGCGGCAATCCGGTCAAGATCGTCCAGCGTACGGTAGACGAAGCAGCCGTCAAGATCGTGGCCCGGCATCTGCGGAACGAAGGGGTAAGAGCCGGTTGCCAGCACCAGCTTGTCCCAGTGGGTTTCATGGCCGTGAGCATCGCGAACCACCCGCGCATCGCGGTCAATGGCGGCAACCGGCTCGCTGAGGCGCAGCTCAATCCCGTTGTCGGTAAAGAAGTCGCCCTCCACCAGCGACAGCGATTCCGCGCTGCGGCCGGCAAAATATTCCGACAGATGCACCCGGTCATAGGCGGCGTAGCGCTCTTCGCAAAACACCACGATACGATACTGTTGATGCAGGTTACGGCTGACGCATTGCTCAAGAAAGTGGTGGCCGACCATGCCGTGTCCGATCAGCACCAAAACAGGTTTTGTCATCGTGATTTGTCCTGCAGCGCGCGGCTGCGTTGAAGAAGGGTCAAAAAGCCATTCCGGCGGCGCGCTGGTTCCCAGCTGTGCCGTCAGCGGCGCCGCGTTCGCGCAGTCGCCGAGCAATAAAACGCCGCGCAGCTTGCCGTCTCGCAGCAGCAGTCGGCGGTAGTGTTGGGCCAGCGGATCCCAGCTGGTCCACTGCTCATCCCGTTCGCCGGCCAGCTGCTCTCCGGCGCTGAACAGCTCAATACCGGTCACCTTCAGGCGGGTCCCGCTGTCCTGCCAGCTAAAATCGGCCCCCGGCGTCGCGCATAGCCTTGCGGCCAGCACTTCGGCCTGGCGCAGACAGGGCGCCACCAGCCCCCAGGTGCGGCCGTCAATTTCACAGCATTCGCCAATCGCGCTGACGCCCGGCAGCGCGGTCGCCATCTGGCGATCGACGACAATTCCCCGTCGGCACTCAAGGCCGCTGCGCTGCGCCAGCTCAATATTGGGACGTACGCCGGTTGCCAGCACCACGCGGCTGGCGGCGAAGGTTCTGCCATCCTCCAGCACCACGTCGCGCTCGCGAATGGCCGCGATACGGCAGGCCACCACGCAGCCAATTCCCCGCGCCTCCAGCTGGCTCTGCAGCTGCTGGCCGGCGAACGCATCGGTTTGCTGCTCCATCAGCCACTCGCCGCGGTGCAGTAAAGTGACCTCATCGCCGGAACGGCGCAGCGCGGCGGCCGCCTCGACGCCCAGCACGCCGCCGCCAATCACCACCGCCGGACCGCCGATCGCCAGAATGGCCTCGACGTCGGCAAACGTGCGAAAGGCGTAAACGTGCGGCAGCCCGGCGCCCGCCAGCGGCGGGATCGTCGCCTGCGAGCCGGTGGCGAAAATCAGCTCATCCCAGCGCAGCTCGCCCCGGGTGGTGCGCAAGGTTTGCGCCCGCACGTCGACGGCCTCAACCCTCTCCCCGGTCCGTACCGTCACGTCGTGCTGCTGATACCACTGCGCGGGCAGCAGCAGCGTCTGGGCCAGCGTTTTTTCGCCCCCCAGCACCGGCGACAGCTGGATGCGGTTATAGGCCTGGCAAGGCTCATCCCCGATAATCGTGATGTGAAACGCGCCGTCCGCCCGCGCCGCCAGCGTTTGGGCTAATCGGGTGGCCGCCATCCCGTTGCCGATAATCACCAGTTGCCGCTTCATCGCCGCCCCCTACGCCGCTTTCGGCTGTTTTTCGTAGAGGAAATGCAGGATCTGCTGGCGCAGGTGGTGATAGCGGCTATCGTCCGCCAGCTGCACGCGATTGCGCGGCCGGGGCAGATTGATATCGAGGATTTCACCGACCGTCGCCGCCGGGCCGTTGGTCATCATCATCACCCGGTCCGACAGCAGCACCGCCTCATCAACGTCGTGGGTAATCATCACGATGGTGGTGTTCAGCGCCTGCTGAATTTGCATGACCGCATCCTGCAGATGGGCACGGGTCAGGGCGTCGAGCGCGCCGAAGGGTTCATCCAGCAGCAGCACCTTTGGCTTCATCGCCAGTGCCCTGGCGATCCCCACGCGCTGCTTCATTCCCCCTGAGATTTCTCCCGGGCGCTTGTGCAGCGCATGGCCCATCTGCACCCGGTCGAGGTTGTGCTCAATCCACTCCCGGCGCTCGGCCTTGCTCATGGTGCGACGAAAGACCCGATCCACCGCCAGCGCGACGTTGTCAAAGCAGGTCAGCCACGGCAGCAGGGAGTGGTTTTGAAACACCACCGCCCGCTCCGGCCCCGGCCCGGCGATTTCGCGGTTATCGCACAGCAGGCCTCCTTCCGTCGGCAGCGTAATCCCGGCAATCAGATTCAGCAGCGTCGATTTGCCGCAGCCGGAGTGGCCGATCAGGCTGACGGTTTCCCCTTCGTAGATATCGAAGGAGACGTTTTGCAGAGCCAAAAACTCGCCGCTGGCGGTATTAAAACGCTGGCTGACGGCCTGTACCTGAATTAATGGTTTCATAGCGACTCCTATTTTTCCTGCCAGCTGAAGCGGCGGGCGATAAGCATGAGGCCCTGCTCAAGCAGCAGGCCGACGACGCCGATAATGACGATGGCGATAATGATGTTTTCCACGTTGAGGTTGTTCCATTCGTTCCAGATCCAGAACCCAATCCCCAGACCGCCGGTGAGCATTTCAGCGGCGACAATCACCAGCCAGGCGATGCCTATCGACAGGCGCACCCCGGTCAGCACGGCGGGCAGCACCGCCGGGAAGAGAATGCGGCGCATCACCGTCCATTCGGAAAGCTGCAAAACGCGCGCCACGTTCAGGTAGTCCTGCGGGATCCGCCGGACGCCTTCGGCGGTGTTGATCACCATCGGCCAGATGGAGCAGATAAAGATGGTCCAGCTCGACGCAGGCTCCGCTTTCTGGAACAGCAGCAGGCCGATTGGCAGCCAGGCCAGCGGGCTGACCGGACGCAGCAGCGCGATCAGCGGATTAAACATGCGGGCGAAGAACAGCGAACGACCAATCAGGAAGCCCAGCGGAATGCCGACCAGCGCCGCGAGGCCGAAGCCCACCGCCACGCGCTGCAGCGAGGCCAGCACGTTCCAGCCGATACCCATGTCGTTAGGGCCGTCCTGATAAAACGGGTCGGCAAACAGCGTCAGCGCCGAATCAAGCGTGCTGAGCGGCGTCGGGAAGCCTTTGCCGTTAATCGCCGCCATCTGCCAGCAGAACAGGAGTAGCCCCAGCCCCAGCAGCGGCGGCAGCACCCGCTGGACGCCTTCGCGCAGCCAGCGCGTGACGGCGGGCGTTGGCCGCCGGACCTGCACCGGCGGCAGGATAATGACTTCGCCCGGCGCTTTTTCAGCGCTGGCGACTGCGGGTTGGGTACTATTTTTTTGCGCGTGTTTCATCTCATGCCCCCATACGTTGAATCGCAAAGCCGCGGGCGTAGCCTTCAGGATCGGCCCCCGTCCAGACCGTTCCGTCCATCAATGTGCTGCTGCGCATCACCTGAGCCGGCGCGCTAATGCCGCCAACGGCCTGCGCCGCCTCTTTCCATACGTCAATTCGGTTAATACGCTGCGCCACCGCCTGATAATCCGGCGCCGCTTTCAGCAGCCCCCAGCGTCGGAACTGGGTCATGAACCACATGCCATCCGACAGCCACGGGAAGCTAACTTCTCCGCGATCGTAGAAACGAATCGGGTGCGCGTCCTGCCAGCTGCGCCCCAGTCCGTTGTTGTATTCACCCAGCATCCGCCCGGTGAGGTACTGCTCTTTGGTATTCAGCCACGCGCGTTTCGCCAGAATGCGCGCCGTCTCGCGGGTGTTCTCTGGCGAAGCCTCTATCCAGCGCGAGGCCTCCATCACCGCCGCAACCAGCGCCCGGGCGGTATTCGGATTACGCTCCACCCACTCGCTGCGGGTGCCGAGAATTTTTTCCGGATGATCCGGCCAGATCTCCTGAGAGGTGGCGGCGGTAAAACCGATGCGATCGTTGATGGCCCGCGCGTTCCACGGCTCGCCGACGCAGAAGCCCACCATGTTGCCGATCCGCATGTTCATCACCATCTGCGGCGGCGGCACGACGACGGTGCGCACATCGTCGAACGGATTGATGCCACCGCTGGCGAGCCAGTAATAGAGCCACATCGCGTGGGTGCCGGTAGGAAAGGTATGGGCAAAGGTGTAGCTACCCGGCGCGCTCTGGCCAATCAGCCGCTTCAGGCCTGGAAGATCGGTCGCGCCTTTGTCCTGCAGGTCCCGTGACAGGGTGATGGCCTGCCCGTTGCGGTTGAGGGTCATCAGGTTGGCCATGGACTGCGGTTTGCTGGCAATACCCAGCTCAAGGCCGTACAGCAGGCCGTAGAGGATATGCGCCGCATCCAGCTCGCCGGAGATCAGCTTGTCGCGCACCGCCGCCCAGCTGGCCTCTTTGGTCGGCACAAGGGTAATGCCATATTTTTTATCAAAGCCTTTCAGCGACGCGATCGCCAAAGGCGCACAGTCGGTTAGCGGAATAAAGCCCACCCGCACGGTGGTTTGCTCCGGCTTATCGGAGCCTGCCGCCCACGCGGACTGCATCAGCCCAGGCAGCAGCATCGCGCCGCCAAGCGCGGCCCCTGCCTGTAGAAAACGCCGCCGTGTCATCGAAATCTTATCGCCCATACCCGCTCCAGAACGCGCAAAAAAAAAGCGCCCGACAGTGCTTACGCACTGCAGGACGCCTTTATCCATGGACCCGCATGCCGCCGTTGGCCTGCTGCCCAAAAATGGTGAACTAACTCGATTTAGCTAATGCAAACGGGATGCCAGTTTTCCCTATGGCCGCTTTTGGCGCGTTTCCTCCCTGCAAAAGCGGCTGTCGGGGCAAAAGTTGCACCGTCGACAGGCACAAAATGCCCGCCCATTGTGCACCTACTCCTTTGGGGTTAGCGGCCATAATGACTTGACCATCAGCAGCGCGCGGGCGATTTCAACCATCCGCTGATTCTTATCCATCGCCATCTTGCGCAGCGCCTGCCAGGCCTGCTCTTCATTCATTCCCTGATGGGACATCAGGACGCTTTTGGCCTTCTCAATGACCTTGCGCTCTTCGAGACTATCTTTTAGCGACGCCAGCTGGCCGGAGAGCTGCTGCAGCTCATACGCCTGCTGGCGAACCAGCGGCAGCAGCTGCCTGTCCAGCCGTCGCGCAACGTCATCGCCGCCATCCTCTTCCAGCCAGCGGTCGGGCGGCATCTCCGGTCCACTCCCCTGCAGCAGCCGATCGACTGCATCGAGCAGATCGCTAATCAGCCGCTCTTCCAGACCGCGCATCAGCTCCAGACGCTGCGTCTGGGCGCAGAACCAGCGTAGCGCCGTCTCGCCGTTGTCCTCCGAGGGCTGACGGGTACAGGCGATACGCCGAAGCTGCTCTATTTCGATGCTGGCCTGGCACTGCGCATTAAACAGCGCGGTCTGCGCCGCGTCGGCCAGGGCCAGAAAGCTGTCAAAGCACGGCTGCTGTCCGTCGATACGGTCCACCAGCAGCTGGCGCAGCTCGTCGCTGAACTGACCGCGGGTAAAGCCCAGCGCCCCCAGCGCGCGCTCCTGACCCACCAGCTCCTTGCCCTGCATAAAGCTGTAGAGCGCCACCATCCCTCCGGCTATCTGCGGATCGTCGATGCTGTCATTGAGCTGCGGGACGATATTCAGCAGATGTCGGATAATGCGGCTGAACTGGCCGGTTGCCTCTTCGGCGGCAATAGTGCGCTGGCGCACGGCCTCGCGCAGGGCGGGAAGCTGCCCGAGGTACCATACCGCGCTGGCGATGCGCCAGCACAGGGCGCTGCTGGCGCTGGCGCTCGCCGGCTCCAGCGCCTGGCGAAAGACGACCAGCTGCTCATTTACCAGCGCCCCGCCGGCGCGACACTCCGCGGCGTAGAGCCGGCCGCCGGAACATAGCCAGATATTGGAGGCTCCGCGCTCGCACTGCAGCATATGCACCAGGGCGCTTATCTGATTGGCCAGCGCGCCCTGCTGCGCCAGCTGCCGCAGCTGCTGCTTCTGGAGCTGGCGCGCATGTTGGAACCAGTCGTTTGCTTCAGGCACGGTGCCGGCCGTATTATTCATGCTCTCTCCAGGGTTAACGCTTTATACTTCAGCCAAGCAATAACCGTGCCTTATACAAAGGAGTCCTTATGCAAAGTATTGTGCTTATCGCCAACGGCGCTGCCTACGGTAGCGAATCCCTGTTCAACAGCCTGCGCCTGGCGATTGCCCTGCGCGAACAGCAGTCCGAACTGACGCTGAAGGTGTTTTTAATGTCCGACGCGGTTACCGCCGGGCTGCGCGGTCAAAAACCGGCGGAAGGCTATAACATTCAGCAGATGCTGGAGATCCTCACCGCGCAGAACGTGCCGGTGAAGCTGTGCAAAACCTGCACCGACGGCCGGGGGATAACCTCCCTGCCGCTGATCGATGGCGTTGAGATCGGCACGCTGGTTGAGCTGGCGCAGTGGACGCTGGCGGCGGATAAAGTCCTGACCTTCTGAGTTAACCCTCTTTAGCAGGATTAAATGTCAGGCTGGCATCGTTTATTGCGTTAAAAGATATGCCAGCTGAATGCTTTCAGGAACAACATCATTTTTGTTTAATCTTTATCCTTTTTTTTGATCAAAATCATCATCCGTATCTTCCCCATTTGGTGTTATGCCATGAGCAAAGTGTGAACAATATCACGCGCAGGATTGAACGGGCAGGATGCCGTGGGCTGACAAATACGGGGTAGGAAAATGGCAATGGTAAAAGCAAGTTTGACGTTGTTTGGCGGTGATACGCTGGTGGTTCGTTGTTCAGAGCCCTGCCATATTCACCTGATGAGCGCGAAGGTTCCAGGCGACAGCCACGCGGATGTGCTGAGCGTGCAGGATCGGGACAGCGCGTATATGACTGTGCCCTACAGCGGCACCTGGAACGTGCTTATCGACAGCCACAGCCAGTCGCTGGAGCACTCAATCAGCTACGTTCCCGCCTGAGGCATGCGCCTGGCGCGTTGTGACTGCAGCATCAAACGTCTCTTCATGCCCGGGTCTCCCGGGCATTTCTCAGGCCAGCCCCGGCTGACCGCTATCGCCCAGCAGATTTCGCACCTTGCCGACCAGATCGTCGAGGCAATCGTCGTGCATGCCGAGCTTGCGCAGCTCCTGCTCGAGCGAGAAAAGGTACTGGGCGTTAGTGCCAAGCGGGCCGCTGGCTTTGGCGATCAGCGGCGCGATCACCTGGGCGCTGGTATCGGCTTCGAACAGCGGATGACGCGGATCCATAATGAAGACCAGCGCGTTGACCGTCCGCCCGTCGTCGAGCTCCAGCTTGCACCAGGTCGGCAGATAGCAGCCGGTGATCATCTCCCGCTTCCACAGCAGGGTGAGCTCTTCTTCCAGCGTGCAGTCCGGCAGGCGATAGGCGACGCCGGTGGTGCGCCCGCCCTCCTTCAGCGCCAGCATGCGCCCCGGCTGATGCGCGCTTCCGCGCCCGGCGGTGAGCCGCAGGCAAAAGGCGCGGTGCCAGCCCGGCAGCGTACCGGTACAGGACTCACGATACTCGAGGGCCGGGTTCCACATCAGCGAACCGTAGCCAAAAATCCATACCGATCCCGCGTCTGGACGACAGGCTAAAGTGGCCGCCAGCGAGGCTGCCCGTTGCTCTGCCGACCAGAGTAGCGATTCCTCAATAGCGCCAAACGCCGTTTTACAATCCGCATTGATTAAGAAATCACGTGTTAACACTGTCTACTACCTCCGCCACTGCCCGCTTCCCGGCGTTTATCTGATGCCATCCTTGTGAAACATTCTTATGAAACATTGCTGAATTATTATCCAGCTTTATTTGGCAATTAGCAATTAACGCCGCTCAGGCGCCGCGTGGGTAGCAGGATCGGCTATGACTTCCTGTGCCAGCGGTCATCGTCTCCCTTTTGATAGTCATGCTTTACCGCCGCCCAGGCCACTTTATGCGCCGTCTCTTCGCGGCTGGCGTCGCCCCGACGGTCCTCGCTATGTTTGTACTGGTCCCAGGCGCTGTTAAAGGCTTCTTTATAAATCTCCTGAGCATGTTCAGGCAGGACGTGGCGGACGCTGTCGGGTAGGTCTTTTTTACTGTGATAAGGCATAGTGTTCTCCAGAAAGGGGGTGTAATTTAATTCTGGAACGCAATATTGCTCTACGCAAGGCGGGAGGGAGTGAGAAGTCGACTTTAGTAATTATCTGAATAGTAAATATAAAAGCGCAATAACAGCAGGTTATAGCAATCTAACAGCATTAGTGGTTGATAGCGGTAAATTTAAGTAAAAAAACCAATCAATTTCCGTAATGTCTGGTATTTTATCAACTTACAGTATCTATAATTATAACACCTGCACAATATGGAGATGGTTCATGACCCATGCACATGAGGCGGTAAAAACCCGCCACAAGGAGACGTCCCTCGTATTTCCGCTGCTGGCACTGGCAGTGCTTTTCTTCTTCGGAAGTAGCCAGTCACTGCCAGTGGTTATTGCGATTAATATTCTGGCGTTAGTCGGCATTCTCAGCAGCGCATTCAGCGTAGTACGCCACGCGGACGTGCTGGCCCACCGCTTGGGCGAGCCCTACGGTTCGCTCATTCTAAGCCTGTCGGTCGTTATTCTTGAAGTTAGCCTGATTTCCGCGCTGATGGCCACCGGCGACGCGGCGCCGACGCTGATGCGCGATACCCTGTACTCGATAATCATGATCGTTACCGGCGGCCTGGTCGGCTTCTCGCTGCTGCTGGGCGGGCGTAAGTTCGCCACCCAGTACATGAATCTGTTCGGTATCAAGCAGTATTTAATCGCCCTCTTCCCGCTGGCGATTATCGTGCTGGTGTTTCCCATGGCCCTGCCTGGCGCCAATTTCTCCACCAGTCAGGCGCTGCTGGTGGCGCTTATTTCGGCGGCCATGTACGGCGTTTTCCTGTTGATTCAGACCAAAACGCACCAGAGCCTGTTTATTTATGAGCATGAAGATGACGGCGACGACGATGACCCGCATCACGGCAAGCCGTCGGCGCACAGCAGCGGCTGGCACACCGCGTGGCTGCTCATTCACCTGATTGCGGTGATTGCGGTGACCAAGATGAACGCCAACCCGCTGGAGACGCTGCTGACCAGCATGAACGCGCCGGTGGCCTTTACCGGTTTCCTGGTGGCGCTGCTGATCCTCTCCCCGGAAGGCCTGGGTGCCCTGAAGGCGGTATTAAACAATCAGGTACAGCGCGCGATGAATCTGTTCTTCGGTTCGGTGCTGGCAACCATCTCTCTGACCGTACCGGTCGTGACCCTGATTGCCTTTTTAACCGGCAATGAGCTGCACTTTGGCCTCGGGTCGCCGGAGATGATCGTCATGGTTTCATCCCTGCTGCTGTGCCAGATCTCGTTCTCGACCGGACGCACCAACGTGCTCAACGGCGCGGCGCACCTGGCGCTATTCGCCGCCTATCTGATGACCATTTTTGCCTGATTCACCTCCCCCGGCCGCGCGACGCGGCACGGGGGAGGATGCATAAAAAAGCCTGCCGGTTTTGCAACCGGCAGGCTTTTGTCATATCAGGGGCCGCTACTTGCTGGTATCCAGCTCGTCAAAGCCTTTAACCAGATCGTCGATAGCCTTCATTTGCTTGAGGAACGGCTCCAGCTTATCCAGCGGCAGCGCGGACGGGCCGTCGCATTTCGCATGTTCCGGGTCCGGGTGCGCTTCAATGAACAGACCGGCGATACCGACCGCCATACCGGCACGCGCCAGTTCAGCAACCTGCGCACGACGACCGCCGGAAGCGGCGCCAAACGGGTCGCGGCACTGCAGAGCGTGGGTGACGTCAAAGATAACCGGCGAGTTGTTGGAGGCTTTTTTCATCACCCCAAAGCCCAGCATATCAACAACCAGGTTGTCGTAGCCGAAGTTAGCGCCGCGGTCGCACAGAATAACCTTGTCGTTGCCGCCTTCAATAAACTTGTCGACGATGTTACCCATCTGGCCCGGGCTGACGAACTGCGGTTTCTTAACGTTGATCACCGCGCCGGTTTTCGCCATTGCTTCAACCAGGTCGGTCTGGCGGGCGAGGAACGCCGGCAGCTGAATCACGTCAACCACGTCGGCCACGGCCTGCGCCTGGCTGGCTTCATGAACGTCAGTGATGATTTTCACGCCGAAAGCCTGCTTCAGCTCCTGGAAAATCTTCATCCCTTCTTCCAGGCCCGGCCCGCGATAGGAGTGGATGGAAGAACGGTTGGCTTTATCAAAAGAGGCTTTGAACACATAAGGAATACCCAGCTTCTGCGTCACCGTCACGTAGTGTTCGCAGATACGCATCGCGAGATCGCGGGATTCCAGCACGTTCATCCCGCCAAACAGGACGAAAGGCAGGTCGTTTGCTACGTTGATATCACCAATGCTAACCACTTTTTGTTTCATAAGATCGCCTTATCAGGGTGTAACCGGAATCATTCCAGATAAATACGCGTCATACCTTAAAATCGCCTCAGCGCAGCGTATTTCGCGTATATCGACTAATGCAATGTAATTTGTTTGTGCGAAATCGTGTTGATTTGCGCGCGGATCATTTCGCTGATCGGGTCTTCAGGACACTGTTCGACGAAATAGTTCAGATCCAGCAGCGCAACGTGGTCGCACTCGAGCTGGGCGTAGATCAGCCCGCGGTCGCGAATTTCGTACGGATCTTCCGGATTGAACTGCAGCAGCGCTTCGCTGGCGCGCAGGGCCAGCTCCATCTGCCGCTCTTCCATCAGCGCCGATTTTAAGGTGTCGAGCAGCTTGTGGATCACTTCCGCGTTATCCGCTTCATCAAGATCCTCATTGAACAGCTCGGCCACCGGGCTAATATTGCCCTTCAGCCACACTTCCAGCGTGTGCTCATTGAGCGTTTCCCCGTTGAACGGGTTAATCAGCCACATCTCTTCGCTGGTTTCAGGGTCAGCGCGCAGCAGCATCTGCGTCGGGAAAATCACCGGCACCACCGGCAGAGACATGCGCTGGGCAATCCACAGCACAATCGCCCCCAGCGACGCGGCGCTCCCCTGACGGTTAATCAATACTTTATCGATCCACAGGGCATCGGAAAGCCGGTAGACGCCGTGGGAGTCTCTGAAGCCCCATTCATGATAGAAAAGCTCCAGCAGCCGCTCCAGCTGACGTTCCTGATCCCACGAGGTCGCGATCTCTTCCTGCGCCAGGCTCAGCAGCCGCTCCAGTTCGTCCTGCACGTAACCCGTTGGAAAGTCGTCGCGGATCAATTCAGAAATGAGGACCATTCCATCGCACAGTGGCGCTTTATTAAATTCGAAATCAGCTAGTGACCTCATGACTTACCCCAGTAACGGTGTTCTTGTGATGGCGAGTTGTATGATGATGAACAACACCACCAAAGCCAGCAGGAAGGCGATAAACCTGCTCTGCTGGCTGCGCGGACGTCGACGGCCCAGCGCGATAAAACCCAATGCGATGTAAATAATAACGCCAAATAGCTTCTCAGTCAGCCATGTGCCGTCTTCAGTAAACGGCAGATAGTGCGTTATTGCCATTAATCCGGCGCCGCTGAGAAAGAGTATCGTGTCGCTGCAGTGCGGCGCGATGCGTACCCAGCGGCGGTTAAGCCACGGGCTGTCGCTGTAGCTCCACCAGTAGCGTAACGCGAACAGGCTGACCGACACGACCACCGCCGCAATATGCAGATACAGCACTGCGCTAAATAGATTCATACGCCAACCTTCTTATCCATAGCCGGAAAACGTCCTAACGTCAGGCGGTCGTTATCGCCGTAATCGCGGCAGGTCGCCACGTCGAGATATCCCGCATCGTGGAACAGGCCGCGCACCGCGGCGCCCTGCTTCCAGCCGTGCTCCAGCAGCATTAAGCCGTCAGGGGTCAGGAAGCGACGTCCTTCGCGAATGATGTGCGCCAGATCGGCAAGACCGCTATCGGCGGCAACTAGCGCCGTTTTCGGCTCGAAGCGAACGTCGCCCTGCGCAAGATGCGGGTCGGTTTCGTCGATATAGGGCGGGTTGCTGACGATGATTTCAAACTGCTGGCCCGCCAGCGCGCTAAACCAGTTGCTCTGCAGCACCGTCACGTTGGTGATGGCGAGCTGAGCCGCGTTGCGCGCGGCTAACGCGACGGCGTCGGGCATAAAATCGACCGCCGTCACCCGACAGTCAGGACGCTCGCTGGCCAGCGCCAGCGCAATCGCGCCGGTACCGGTGCCTAAATCGAGGATCCGACACGGCGTCGCCGGCAGCCTCGCCAGCGCCTGCTCGACGAGACACTCGGTGTCCGGGCGCGGGATCAGGGTTGCCGGTGACACCAGCAGCGGCAGCGACCAGAATTCGCGCTGACCGACCAGATGCGCGATCGGCTCGCCGCGCTGGCGGCGGCTCAGCAGCGCCTCCAGCTCGGCCAGCTGGCCGTCGGTCAGCACCGTTTCGCCAAAGGCGAGGAGATAAGTCCGCGCCCTGCCGGTCACGTGTCCCAGCAGGATCTCCGCGTCGCGGCGCGGGCTTTCGCTGTCGCTCAGTCGGGCAATCGCCTGCGCCAGCCACTGTTGAAAAATCATCATTCCTGCTCGGAAAGCGCTGCCAGCTGATCGGCCTGGTACTCCTGGACAATCGGCTCAATGAGCATATCCAGCTTACCTTCCATCGTTTCATCCAGACGGTAGAGCGTCAGGTTGATGCGGTGGTCGGTCACGCGGCCCTGCGGGAAGTTATAGGTACGGTTACGATCGCTACGATCGCCGCTGCCCAGCAGGTTACGTCGGGTAGACGCTTCCGCCTGCTGACGCTTGGCCACTTCGGCGGCGCGAATGCGCGAGCCCAGCACCGACAGCGCCTTGGCCTTGTTCTTGTGCTGAGAGCGTTCGTCCTGGCACTCCACGACGATACCGGTCGGCAAGTGGGTAATACGAATAGCGGAATCGGTGGTGTTAACGTGCTGCCCGCCCGCCCCAGAGGAGCGGAAGGTGTCGATACGCAGGTCGGACGGGTTGATGTCCGGCATTTCGGCTTCCGGCAGCTCCGGCATCACCGCGACGGTACAGGCGGAGGTGTGGATACGCCCCTGCGATTCGGTCGCCGGTACGCGCTGCACGCGGTGGCCGCCGGACTCGAACTTCAGCCGGCCGTAGACGCCGTCACCGCTGATTTTGGCAATCACTTCTTTATAGCCGCCGTGCTCGCCTTCGTTGGCGCTGAGGATCTCAACGCGCCAGCGGCGGGCTTCCGCGTAGCGGCTGTACATGCGGAACAGATCTCCGGCAAACAGCGCCGCTTCGTCACCGCCGGTACCGGCGCGGACTTCGACAAAGGCGTTACGCTCGTCGTCGGGATCTTTCGGCAGCAGCAGAACCTGCAGCTGCTGCTCCATCTCTTCGCTCTTATCTTTCGCGTCGCGCAGCTCTTCCTGCGCCATTTCGCGCATCTCCGGATCGTCGAGCATCATCTGCGCGGTTTCAATATCATCCTGCACCTGACGCCATTCGGTATAACAGCGTGCAACGTCGCTCAGCTGCGCGTACTCGCGCGACAGCGCGCGGAATCGATCCTGATCGGCGATGGTCGCAGCATCCCCCAGCAGCGCCTGAACTTCCTCATGGCGTTCGTACAGAGCTTCCAGTTTGGCAACAATAGAAGGCTTCATAGGTGTGAATTAACCCTGTCCTGAAAAAAGAGAGAAATGGCGCTATTCCAGCCCGAGGCTGTTGCGCAGAATATGCAGGCGTTCATCGTCCCCGTCACGGGCAGCCTGCTGAAGAGATTTGGTTGGCGCGTGGATCAGGCGGTTGGTCAGCTTACGCGCCAGGTCCTGCATGATTTCCTGGGCATCACCGCCCTGCTCCAGCGCCGCCAGCGCTTTCAGCGTCAGCTCCTCGCGGACCTGTTCGGACTGGGAGCGATATTCGCGGATAGTCTCGCTGGCGCTCTGGGCGCGCAGCCAGGCCATAAATTCGCTGGTTTCCTGCTCGACGATCGATTCCGCCTGTACCGCAGCGGCTTTACGCTGCGCCAGGTTGTGCTGAATGATGTTTTGCAGGTCGTCCACGCTGTAGAGATAGGCGTTCGCCAGCTTGCCCACTTCCGGCTCGACGTCGCGGGGCACCGCGATATCGACCAGCAGCATCGGCTGATTGCGGCGCGCCTTCAGCGCACGCTCCACCATCCCTTTGCCAATAATCGGCAGCGGGCTGGCGGTGGAAGTAATAATGATATCGGCCTCTTTCAGCCGCTCATCGATGTCGCTCAGGGCGATAACCTCAGCGCCGACCTCATCCGCCAGCGCCTGGGCGCGTTCGCGGGTGCGGTTGGCTATGACCATTTTGCGCACGTGGTGCTCGCGCAGATGGCGGGCCACCAGCTCGATGGTCTCCCCGGCGCCGACCAGCAGTACGGTCACGCTGGAGAGCGATTCGAAGATTTGTCGCGCCAGCGTACAGGCGGCGAACGCGACGGAGACCGCGCTGGCGCCAATGTCCGTTTCGGTGCGCACGCGCTTAGCCACGGAGAACGACTTCTGGAACATACGCTCCAGCTCGCTGACGTTGAGATGTCCGCGGCTGGAGTCCGCAAAGGCTTTTTTAACCTGGCCGAGGATCTGCGGTTCGCCGAGCACCAGCGAATCCAGGCCGCTGGCGACGCGCATCAGATGGCTGACCGCATCGTTATCCTGGTGCCAGTAGAGGCTGTTGCGCAGATCGTCTTCATTAAGATGGTGGTAATCACACAGCCAGCGGATGAGCACTTCCTGCAGATTATCCTGCTCCTCAACGCTGAGATAGAGCTCCGTGCGGTTACAGGTCGACAGCACCACACCTCCCTGCACCATTGGCTGAGCCAGCAAGCTCTCCAGCGCCTCATCGAGCGTGTCCGGCGAAAACGTTACGCGTTCTCGCAGCGCTACCGGAGCTGTTTTGTGATTAATGCCAAGAGCTAAAAGGGTCATTGTGAGGGAGTAGTACCAGCGTTGCTAAGGTTAGTCTGAGCGCATCATACAGGATGCGCGGAATCAATAAAAGAGACGCTCCCCTTTTGGAGTAATAGCCAATGCGTAACAGCCACTAACGGTAATTTTTTGATTTCAGACAATTTGAACGTAGACGCTACCGCCGGGCAACGCTAGCATTAAGAGTTATTATTGTAACCCGCTACACAAATCGTGTGCGTATTCACCCTTCGCCGGATTTCACTGTAGACATCAAGGATTTGTCATCATTATGAATCGACTGCTCCGCCTGTTGCCCCTGGCAAGCCTGGTCCTGACCGCCTGTACCCTCAACGCCCCGAAAGGCCCCGGTAAAAGCCCGGACTCACCGCAGTGGCGTCAGCACCAGCAGGATGTCCGCAATCTTAGCCAGTTCCAGACCCGCGGCGCCTTTGCCTGGCTTTCCGACGAGCAAAAGGTTTACGCCCGTTTCTTCTGGCAGCAGACCGGTCAGGATAGCTATCGCCTGCTGCTGACCAACCCGCTGGGCAGTACCGAGCTGTCGCTGACCGCGCAGCCGGGTGGCGTAACGCTGATCGATAACAAGGGTCAGACCTACACCGCAACCGACGCGGAAGAGATGATAGGCCGCCTGACCGGGATGCCTATCCCGCTGAACAGCCTGCGCCAGTGGATCGTCGGCCTGCCGGGCGATGCCACCGATTACACCCTCGATCAGCAGTATCGTCTGAGCACCCTAAACTATACGCAAGACGGCAAAACCTGGCGCGTCACTTACGGCGGATATACCAGCGATACCACGCCATCGCTGCCGGCCAATATGGAGCTCAACAACGGCAGTCAGCGCATCAAGCTGAAAATGGATAACTGGATTGTGAAATGATGACCCGCTGGCCCTCTCCCGCGAAGCTGAACCTGTTTTTGTATATTACCGGGCAGCGCGCCGACGGTTATCACCAGCTGCAGACGCTGTTCCAGTTTCTCGACTATGGCGATACGTTAACCATTGAGGCGCGCGATGACGGCGAGCTGCGTCTGCTGACCCCGGTGGACGGCGTGCCGAATGAAGAAAATTTGATTATTCGCGCCGCCAGGCTGCTGATGCAGGCGGCGGCAGGATGCGGGCGGCTGCCATCCGGCAGCGGTGCCGATATCAGCATTGAGAAGCGCCTGCCGATGGGCGGCGGGCTGGGCGGCGGCTCGTCCAACGCCGCCACGGTGCTGGTGGCGCTGAATCAGATTTGGGGCTGCGGGCTATCGGAAGACCAGCTGGCGACGCTTGGGCTGCAGCTCGGCGCCGATGTGCCGGTTTTCGTCCGCGGTCATGCGGCCTTTGCCGAAGGCATTGGCGAAATTCTGACCCCGGTCGAACCGCCGGAAAAGTGGTACCTCGTCGCCCACCCAGGGGTCAGTATTCCGACTCCGGTCATCTTTCGCGACCCCGAGCTACCACGAGACACCCCGATCAGGCCAATAAATACGTTGCTAAAATGTGAATTTCGCAATGATTGCGAGGTTATCGCAAGAAAACGTTTTCGCGAGGTTGATGCGGCGCTTTCCTGGCTGTTAGAATATGCGCCGTCGCGCCTGACTGGCACAGGAGCGTGTGTCTTTGCTGAATTTGACACCGAATCTGCCGCTCGTCAGGTGCTGGAGAAAGCCCCGGAATGGCTACAAGGCTTTGTTGCGCGAGGAGTTAACATCTCGCCGCTCAGGCTAGCCCTACCCTAAGTTGCTCCGTTTTAAGCGTGAGTAACGATAAGTACGCCGGGCAAATTGAGTTACGGTGACAACGTCACCCTGTTCCAGACGTTGCATCGTTCTCTTTAAATACACCGCCTGGATGAAACGGCGCCGCCGCACAGTTTTTGGCCCTTTTCATCCACCACTGGACGCATGCCTGAGGTTCTTCTCGTGCCTGATATGAAGCTTTTTGCTGGTAACGCCACCCCGGAACTAGCACAACGTATTGCCAACCGCCTGTACACTTCTCTTGGCGACGCCGCTGTAGGTCGTTTTAGCGACGGCGAAGTCAGCGTACAAATCAATGAAAACGTACGCGGTGGTGATATTTTCATCATCCAGTCCACTTGTGCTCCCACCAACGACAACCTGATGGAATTGGTTGTTATGGTTGATGCCCTGCGTCGCGCTTCGGCGGGTCGTATCACCGCTGTTATTCCTTACTTCGGCTATGCTCGTCAGGACCGCCGCGTTCGTTCCGCCCGTGTGCCAATCACTGCTAAAGTGGTTGCGGACTTCCTGTCCAGCGTTGGTGTTGACCGCGTACTGACCGTTGACCTGCACGCTGAACAGATCCAAGGCTTCTTCGACGTTCCGGTTGATAACGTATTCGGCAGCCCAATCCTGCTGGAAGATATGCTGCAGCTGAATCTGGATAACCCAATCGTGGTTTCTCCGGACATCGGCGGCGTCGTGCGCGCCCGCGCTATCGCCAAACTGCTGAACGATACCGATATGGCAATCATCGACAAACGTCGTCCGCGCGCTAACGTCTCCCAGGTGATGCATATCATCGGCGACGTGGCAGGCCGCGACTGCGTCATGGTTGACGACATGATCGATACCGGCGGCACGCTGTGCAAAGCAGCAGAAGCGCTGAAAGAACGTGGTGCTAAACGCGTCTTTGCTTACGCCACTCACCCAATTTTCTCCGGCAACGCTATCCAGAACATTAAAAACTCTGTGATTGATGAATTCGTCGTCTGCGATACCATCCCGCTGGCGCCAGAAATCAAAGCCCTGGAAAAAGTTCGTACCCTGACGCTGTCCGGTATGCTGGCAGAAGCGATTCGTCGTATCAGCAACGAAGAATCTATCTCTGCTATGTTCGAGCATTAATCGAGCCAGGCCAAAGAAACCCGCTAAGGCGGGTTTTTTTGTCTCTGAACCTTTTATTCCTCCACAAAATCATTCGGCATGCGTCAAGGCGGCAAGTGAATGAATCCCCGGGAGCGTGCAGGTAGTACGTGACCGGAGTAAATGAACGCAGCCAACAAAGAGGCATCCCGAAGGATGACGTGGAAATGACTATTGCCTCCTTCACCTGCCATTTAGTTGACAGATGATGCGCCCATGGATGAAACATTATCGTGAACAGATTATTTTCCTCACACGTGATGCCTTTCCGCGCCCTCATCGACGCCTGCTGGAAAGAAAAATATACCGTTTCGCGCTTCACTCGCGACCTGATTGCCGGGATAACGGTGGGGATTATTGCGATCCCGCTGGCAATGGCACTGGCAATTGGCAGCGGCGTAGCGCCGCAGTATGGACTCTATACCTCCGCCGTAGCCGGGATCATCATCGCCCTGACCGGCGGCTCACGCTTTAGCGTTTCCGGGCCGACCGCCGCCTTTGTGGTGATCCTCTACCCGGTATCGCAGCAGTTTGGCCTCGCCGGGCTGCTGGTCGCGACGCTGATGTCCGGCATTTTTTTAATTCTCTTCGGCCTCGCCCGCTTCGGTCGGCTGATTGAATATATCCCGCTCTCGGTGACCCTCGGTTTCACCTCAGGTATCGGTATTACTATCGGTACCATGCAGATTAAGGACTTCCTTGGCCTGCAGATGGCGCACGTGCCGGAGCACTATTTGCAGAAAGTTTCCGCGCTGATTATGGCGCTGCCGACGGTCAACGTTGGCGACGCCGCGATTGGCATCGTGACGCTCGCAATTCTGATCCTCTGGCCGCGCCTTGGGATCCGCCTACCGGGCCATCTTCCCGCGCTGCTGGCGGGCTGCGGGGTGATGGCGATCGTCACTCTGCTGGGCGGCCACGTCGCGACCATCGGCTCTCAGTTCCACTACACGCTCGCCGACGGCAGCCAGGGAAGCGGCATTCCGCAGCTGCTGCCGCAGCTGGTGCTGCCCTGGGATATGCCGGGCTCTGATTTCACCCTCAGCTGGGCCTCGCTGCAGGCGCTGCTGCCGGCGGCGTTCTCCATGGCCATGCTTGGCGCCATTGAGTCGCTGCTGTGCGCGGTGGTGCTGGATGGTATGACCGGCACCAAGCATAAGGCGAACAGCGAGCTGATCGGTCAGGGTCTGGGCAATATCGTTGCGCCTTTCTTCGGCGGCATTACCGCGACCGCGGCGATTGCCCGCTCGGCGGCCAACGTGCGCGCCGGTGCGACCTCGCCGGTTTCTGCAGTGATCCATGCGCTGCTGGTGATTATGGCGCTGCTGATCCTCGCCCCGCTGCTCTCCTGGCTGCCGCTGTCGGCGATGGCGGCGCTGCTGCTGATGGTGGCGTGGAATATGAGCGAAGCGCACAAGGTAGTGAATTTGCTGCGCTATGCGCCGAAGGACGACATCGTGGTCATGCTGATGTGCATGTCGCTGACGGTGCTGTTTGATATGGTCATCGCGATCAGCGTCGGCATCGTACTGGCTTCGCTGCTGTTTATGCGCCGTATCGCCCGCATGACGCGCCTGGCCCCGGTCAACATCGACGTGCCCGACGACGTGCTGGTGCTGCGGGTTATCGGCCCGCTGTTCTTCGCCGCCGCCGAGGGGCTATTTAACGATCTGGAAACGCGTATTGCGGGTAAGCGGATCGTGGTACTGAAATGGGATGCGGTGCCGGTGCTGGATGCAGGTGGCCTGGATGCCTTCCAGCGCTTCGTGAAAAAGCTGCCGGAAGGCTGCGAGCTGCGGGTATCGAATCTTGAGTTTCAGCCGCTGCGTACCCTGGCACGCGCCGGAGTCCAGCCCATTGCCGGACGCCTGAGCTTCTACCCCGATCGCAACGCCGCGCTGGCGGATATTTAACTAGCGGGATGCGGGCGTTCGCGCCTGCATCATCACCCCTATCGCCTGCTGGAGCCAGCCGAGCACCGGCGGCGTCATCCACGTCCCCTTCATCAGATGCGGTTCGCACTCCATCGCATGGCGAAACTTTTGCTGAGTCTGCGGGCTGGTGCCGGCATACGACTGGAACAGCGCCAGCCACTGCTGCGCCAGCTTTTGCCCGGCCTCGGATGCCGGATCGGTCTGCTCGGCGCAGGCCTGATGCAGCGCCGATACCAGCCCCGGCCACTCCATCAGCCGATCGAAATAGTGCTCACGGGTAAACGCCAGCTCGTCGGCGTTGAGATAGCGCGCCCAGATCGCGAGCTTGCTTTGCGCAAAGGCGTGGGTAATGTAGTCCACAATTTCGGGCGTAATGCCGGTTTGCGCGCGCATTTGCGGTTCCGTAGCATGCATCTCATTGAGTCGGGTGAGAAATTCCGGTCGCCCGGCGGTATCTAGCTCCAGGCGCTCCATCCAGCGGGTGGCCAGCGCCATCGCCGACGGCGAGTCAGGCGGGCAGCTCTCCTGCATCAGCCGCTGCGCTTCCATAACCAGCGCCTGCCAGATTTGATTGCGCTGTTCATCCTGCTCGGCGAACGGCAGCGTTTGTAACTCCTGCGGACTAAACCAACGATCGTACATTTTCATAAGCTCCAGGGTCTGTAGCCAGGACTCCAGATCGGGTTCACGGCCGCTACCCAGTTCGTCGCGGAGCAGCACCAGCCTTTCGCGCAGCGTTGAGATAGTGCGCAGCTGCGTATCGAGGGTGGTAATTTGCTGCACCAGCAGATCGGATAACGAAAGCGAACCGCAATCGAGATGCTCCTTAATAGCCGCGAGCTCCAGCCCGGCCTGTGCCAGCGCCTTAATCATATGCAGCCGCTGAACGGCCGCCAGATCGTATAGCCGGTAACCCGCCGCGCTTCTGGCCGAAGGCGTCAGCAGCCCGGTTTGTTCATAGTGATGTAGCGTACGGACGGTCATTCCGGCGCGTTTCGCCAGCTCCCCCACCTGAATTAACATGACTGCTCCTTTTGTCTGCCAGTGGCGCTACTCTGCTGCCTGACGTTACGTCAGGGTCAAGCAAAGAGTTTATCAACAGGGGCAACAATATCAGCGGGGTGGCCGTTGCGGGAGTAAAATAAGCAGGAGTAATATAGTCAGCCAGCCGTTAGGATGATGGCTGGCTGCAGAGCGGATACGTTGACAAAATTGCACCCGTCTGGCGACAGGTGCAGATAACGGACTAACCTAGCTGTGGCGGTGCTGGTCACGACGGCAGCGTTTGTCGTAGTGGCGCACCCACCAGTATCTGTCGCAAACCTGTTCATGGCCGCCAATACGCGCGCCGGCAAGCCAGAGAACGGCGCCGACGAAGATGCTGAGAATCGCGCCGTGCGCGAAAAACTGCGGCAGGTCAAGCTGCGGGAGCTGGTTTAAAATGGAGTAGCCGACGCCAACAACCATGACGACCAACCCTAAACCCATCAGTACATTACCGAGTAACGAAGCGTTTCTGCGTTTCATATGTCACCTCCGGAACCTTGGGTTGCCTGAGAATATCCTCAGAACTTATAGGTGTAGTATAGACAATGGGCAGAAGATTGATTGCGTTGGCGATCACATTAGCGAACATCAAACCAACAAAAGTTTACAAATAACCTACTGAACAACATCAAATTCTAATGGTTCACCGGCGAAATTATCGTGTCGATAGCGCTGCGCTGGCAGAATTTTGTCAAGCGCGCTCGCAGACAGTACACTACGCGCCAGAGAACGACCCATGCAGGATATAAAAGTGACGATAAAACTGATTGTCGGCCTGGCTAACCCCGGTGCGGAATACGCGGCGACACGCCATAACGCGGGCGCCTGGTATGTAGACCTCCTGGCCGACCGCCACCGCGCCCCGCTGCGCGAAGAGAGCAAATTCTACGGCTACACCTCGCGGATTAACTTTGCCGGCGAGGATGTGCGCCTGCTGGTGCCGACCACCTTTATGAACCTCAGCGGTAAAGCCGTGGCGGCGATGGCCACCTTTTACCGGATTAATCCCGACGAGATTCTGGTCGCGCACGATGAGCTGGATTTACCGCCAGGCGTGGCGAAATTTAAGCTCGGCGGCGGCCACGGCGGGCATAACGGCCTGAAAGATATCATTAGCAAACTGGGTAATAACCCGAACTTTCACCGCTTACGCGTCGGAATCGGCCATCCGGGCGATAAAAACAAAGTTGTCGGTTTTGTGTTAGGTAAACCGCCCCTTAGCGAGCAGAAACTGATAGATGAAGCGGTTGATGAAGCCGCGCGCTGCACGGAAGTCTGGCTGAAAGAAGGTCTGACCAAAGCCACCAACCGTTTACACGCATTTAAAGCGCAATAAACGGCCGACGTGCGGAATTTTTGCCGCACACCGTGTATAATAGGCAAAGCTATTTACTTTTCTACAATCTGTTCAATGTAACAGGTTGATTATCAAAAGATTAAGGTGATTTAAATCATGGGATTCAAATGCGGTATCGTCGGTTTGCCCAACGTCGGCAAGTCCACCCTGTTCAATGCGCTCACCAAAGCGGGTATTGAAGCGGCCAACTTCCCCTTCTGTACTATTGAGCCGAACACCGGTGTCGTACCGATGCCCGATCCGCGTCTGGATAAGCTGGCCGAAATCGTTAAACCGCAGCGCATCCTGCCGACTACCATGGAATTCGTCGACATCGCCGGCCTGGTAAAAGGCGCATCCAAAGGCGAAGGCCTGGGCAACCAGTTCCTGACCAACATTCGTGAAACCGAAGCTATCGGCCACGTTGTTCGCTGCTTTGAAAACGACAACATCATCCACGTTAACAACAAGGTGGATCCGGCTGACGATATCGACGTTATCAATACCGAGCTGGCGCTGTCCGATCTTGACACCTGCGAACGCGCCATTCACCGCGTACAGAAAAGGGCAAAAGGCGGCGATAAAGACGCGAAAGCTGAACTGGTCGCACTGGAAAAATGCCTGCCGCAGCTCGAAAACGCCGGCATGCTGCGCGCGCTGGCGCTGACGGACGAAGATAAAGCGGCCATCAAATACCTGAGCTTCCTGACCCTGAAGCCAACCATGTACATCGCCAACGTCAACGAAGACGGCTTCGAGAACAACCCGTACCTCGATAAAGTCCGCGAAATCGCTGCCGCCGAAGGCTCAGTAGTGGTTGCCGTGTGCGCCGCCGTTGAATCCGATATTGCGGAACTTGACGACGCTGACCGCGATGAGTTCATGGCTGAACTGGGCATCGAAGAGCCGGGCCTGAACCGCGTTATTCGCGCCGGCTACGAGCTGCTGAACCTGCAGACCTACTTCACCGCCGGGGTTAAAGAAGTCCGCGCGTGGACCATCCCTGTCGGCGCGACCGCACCGCAGGCGGCGGGTAAAATCCACACCGACTTCGAAAAAGGCTTTATCCGCGCTCAGACTATCGCCTATGAAGACTTTATTACTTACAAAGGCGAACAGGGTGCGAAAGAAGCCGGTAAGATGCGCGCCGAAGGCAAAGATTACATCGTTAAAGATGGCGACGTCATGAACTTCCTGTTCAACGTCTAAATCACTTCTGTTGTTTCATGAGGTTTCCAAAAATCTCATAGCAACAGCAAAGCAGCATAAAAAAAACCACGCCATGGCGTGGTTTTTTGTTTCTGACGCGAATGATACTGCAGGCCGCTCTGCGCAGTTGGTAAAAATGCCCCGGGCGCTTGTTTACGAGGCTATTCAGCGATGGGTCAGCGATTGGGCTGACTGCGGAACAATACCCGGTTGTGTGACGAACAAGCTCCCCGGCGAGCAGCGCTATTCCCTGTTAGTTAGCGCCGAGTATCGGATGATGAGCTGCTGTAGGTGCTGCTCCACCTCAAGTTTCTGCGCCTGCGGGATCATCCCCGGCTCCTGTCGTGCAGCTATCTGCCGGAGCTGCTCCTCCGCCGGCACCGACTGATTAAATGCCTGAATGGCTGCAAACACCTGCGATTTCAGCTCGCTGACCGTCAGGTATCTCCCTTTCTGTCCATCCAACGCGTTAAGCTGCTCGCTCAGGCTCTGGAGCCTGTGCATGCCCTGATGCCAGCCCGCCAGCGAATCATCGGACGTCCCGTTCAGGGCAAGCTTTTGCCGCCACTGAGTACCCAACTCTTCAGTTTCGGGAAGCCCCGGCCACAGTGCATAAGCCTGGTTTATCAAATCCTGACCATAGCGAAGATGCCAGTCAGGCGGGAGGGCAGAAAGCGCCTCTAACCTCAGCGAGGCATCCTTCAGCCAGCCGGCGGCTGAGCCAGAAGAGCTGAACGTCTCGCCTGCCACCGCGCCGGGCAGCCAGGGTAGCGGCTGTTGGCGACTGTCGGGCTGTTGACCCGCTTGATCCGAGCGAGCCAGGTAGTGGCCGCCGATAAAGACTGCGGCACTCAACGCAAAGGCCGTCAGCATCCCGCAGGCGAATAGGCCGACCCGCTTTGGCGCAGGCGCCGTTTTGTGGACCCTGTTAACGGCGACGGCGGAACCTGGCGGGATTGCATCCGGCCGCCGGGGCTCTGGTATTGCTTCATTCAATCCGATCGGCGGAGCCTGTGCGACAGGGAGAGTAATGGCTGCAGCCGATAATTGTGGCTCTGGCGCATTTTCCACGCGCGTCAACGCGCTGCATACCTGCTGCACCAGCGGCTCTATCTGGCTTATCTGCAGCAGTTCCTGACGGGCAAGGATGCTGCTCAGGGAATCAAGCGTCGACTCCAGCTGCAGGAGCGGATGATAATCCTCATGGCTCAGGGTAAAGGTGCGGAACACTTTCTGCAGCCGCTGAAACAGCCCTGAGAGAATTTCTGCCCGCGGGTGGCTGGCCCGCGGCCAGTACTGCGCCCACTGGCGGCTGAGCATCGTCGCAACGAGCTTCAGCCCTTCGTTCATGCCTTCCACCCGTGCCAGATGGCTGCGCGCCAGGGTGTACCAGGCCCCTGTCTGCAGCTCAATCCCGTTTTTATCAAACAGCGCCAGCGACAATTTCTCCACCCGCTCCCAGTGAATATCAGGCCTGGCGGGATGCGTCTGCTTACTCATTTCATCGCGAAGGGCGATGAAGTCAGGGAACGGGCGCGGATCGCCGCCCGTGCGAATATCTCGGGGTTCTGTGCTTTTCATAATGGATTCATCCGTGGATTGGCAGGCAGAGATTGGCGATTCACTCCGGAAGCTGGCGGTCATTCGTCCCGAGGAAGATATCGTACCGGCCTGCCCGGCATCCCTACATGCGGGGATTTCTGTCGAAATAATGCTGTTGCTTTAGGTGGCGAATAAATATCCGCCCCTCGGGCATAAACTCGGTACCATAGCGCACCAGGCCCACCCCTTTCAGCTCCGCATCGATCGCATAGCGCAGCTCGCCGGGGATCGCCTGCTCAAGGAGAATAACGCTAATGCTTTTCAGCCGCGGTTCATATTTGAGCAAAACGGCCGACAGCGTCCCCATCAGTTCATGGGCGCTACCGGGCATACCCTGCAGGATTTTGGTCATATCCGGCAGGCCGTAGTCCGGCAGATGCGCCAGCGTGCCGGCGCGGCAGTTGAGAATGCGCTGCATATTGTCCAGCACGGACAGGATCGTCTGGTCCTGCTCGTTGACGAGGTTGAGGTCGAGGCCACCGGTGAAGTTGCCGTAGAGAATTTCATATAATGAGGGGGTATTGTGTCCCTGTGACATTAATCATCCTTAACGGGCTGTAATCTCAGATGGTTGTTTCCGGCTTCCAGGATACGCGGTTTATCAGGATCGAGGTCTTCACGTTCGATGACCAGCTTCCAGGTGTTATTCACCATATCCGGATGACGGAACAGCCCGACAACGGCCACAAACTGCGCGTCGGCTTCCATTGGCATATCGAGATTCGCATCACCACCCGGCTTCACGACCACATCACGCGTGGCCAGCAAATCGGCGTTCAGCTGGGTATCGTCCTCTTTCAGCAGCTGCTGATATACCGTCTTGTCGAAGGTTTTGCGTTCCTTCAGCTGATACACCCGCACTACCAGCGGCTCAGACAGCGAATTGCTCTCGCGTGCATCGGTATTCAGCGCCTCGCGCGCTATAAAATCGAGATGCAGGACTTTAATTTTCTTGTAAAAAATGGCGCTGAAGGCCGATTTAGTACCCTCAGTGACGCTCTGCGTCACCCCACAGCCCGTCAGGCTGAACGCCACCAGCGGCAGCAGCCAGCAGGCGATTTTAGTCGAACTTGTACGTAACACATCGGTTTCCTTGTTGTGGTATGGCGGGATTCATGCCGCTGTAATAACCCAGTTCCGTCGTAAAGGTCTGCGGGATATCGTCCTGGAACACGCGATCTTCAGCTCCCAGCACGCCATTCATGCCAAGCCAGAAATGACCTTCGCCAAGCGGAGGGGCGGCCAACAAGCGAGTCAACGTCGTTAGGGTGATTTTTGCCTTAAAGCGCCAGCCCAGATAGACCCTTAGCATCACCAGAAAATCCGGATACAGCAGACCATCCGGCTTCCAGCCCTGCGCTTCCTGCCGGTTATCCGTTGCAAGCGCAATCAGCAGCTGGCTGCTGGCATCCATCGCCTCGTCGCCAAGCGGTGTGTTGCCGTCCAGGAGAAAATCGTCATCACCGTAAAAGCCCAGTGGCTGACTGACCGCTACCGGCCGCAGGCAATACGGGCTCACCTGTACGGTGGTGTCGGGTGCCAGCAGGCTCACCAGCGCCTGCATCCCCTCCTGAGTTTTTCCGGGCTGGCGTAACACGCCGAGCAGAGCCAGAAAGCGCGACACCGGGGTGGCTATATGCTCTGCGGTTCCGGGGATCCCCAGCCCCACCAGTCCCAACAGCGACTGCGAAATATTGTCGCCACCTCCGGGCTCGAACGTGGCAGGCCAGGAGTACTTCCGCCAGATGCGGTAAAACTGGGTCAGGATGCGGTGGCTGAAGATATCCAAAAAGCTCTGGATGGCCTCATGCCCCTCCCGGCGCTGGGCGATGTCATCGAGATAAGCGGTCGGCAGCGGTGAATCGACGCCGTACATCCCCATAAAGGTGGTACGAATGACCGCTGGTGTGCCGTCATCGTCTTCGTCATATTCGACGGCTTTCAGTTCGCTGACCGGAAATCCCATTCCCGGATGAGGAGCAAAGCGTACCGGATCATCAGCGGGATGGCTGGTTGTGCCCATCAGCGGTTTATCCGGATGGCACTTTTCCAGCAGTTGGCAGAAACGGTAAAAGTTAATACGGTGAAGGTCTGCCTCCAGCTGAAGGGTCAGCCGGGAATGCGTCGGTTGTGCTTCTCTTCCCATTCCAGGCGTTCTCCGGTCGGTTGCAGGATGATAATCAGGCGATTAAACAGATAGATATCGGTATAAAGCGCGAAGAAGCGGCTCAGCATCTCGCCAAACAGGCAGATATCCCCTCTTCCGGCAAAGCCGTGGCTATCGAGCATGACCTCAATCTGCACGCCGCGTACCAGGTAGCCCTGCTCAAAACGCTCGGTTTCGCTGTGCTTCACATCAATAATGGCCTCCAGACGGCGCCGGTTCATCTCGCTGTCTGTCCACTCATACAGCGCCAGGGTACCGCGGAGCACCTCTGCGTTATCCATCATCGAGAGAAAACCGCTGCCAAGATGGCTTAGCACACGCCAGTGAAAGCGATCCCTATCCGGTGGATAGCAAGGCAGCGTCGGCGCACACAGGTTGCGAACAGCAATGCTGACTGAGGTGGTTTTCACCACCGTATCGAGCACGGTGCTTTGCAGGGCCCGACGAGGCAGCTGGCCGTTGGTGCCGGTGAGCGTCAGGGACAGGCTTTCATCTATCGGCACGGTGTGAGTATCAAACGCTTCGCCACCAAGAATTAGCCAGGTGTTATGCAGACCGGACGGTCCGCGGCGTAGGCGGGTGTGATAGTAGTATTCCGGCGCTTCATGGCGCATCATCCCGCCCTTGTGGCGAAAGCTCGAGAACGGGACGTAGGTATGCTGGCTTGATGACATCACCGAATCCACGGCGTAAATCTCGGTATGACCATCCTGTACCCGCATCGGGCGCAGCATGTATTCCGTCTGCAACGAGTTGAGCGTCAGCGGATCGGATTCCAGTGGAAACAGGTTAATTACCGGTACGCAGTTCAGCCGCAGGTGCTTCCCGGTAAAGCTGAAGTCATGCTCCCAGCGCTCAGCCAGCACCACGTCGATTTCAAACCAGGGGAGCTCAGCCGGGAACGCGACGGTCTCCAGCCCACACAGGCCGGTGAACATAAATTTCTCGCGGAAGGTAAAGTACTCCAGCAGCAGCTGGTAGCCGCTGAAACTACTGCTGCCCTTCGGCCAGAGGGTATCATCATCACCAAACCCGAGCGCGGTGAAATACCCGTCCAGCGGTTTTCTTTCCACATCACCGGGCATCCGCAGCCACATCCTGGCCACATTCATGGTGAAGGCTTCGTGCATGGCGCAGGCCAGAGGCGCGTCGGCATTGAAGTAGAACGGGACATGGCTGAGATCGATACGGCTCCAGTCCGCCAGCTTGCTGCAGCTAAAGCGCAGCGTGACAACCGAGCGGCCATCAAAGTCGGTCGCCAGGCTGACGCGTTCCAGCGAGAAGGGCTGAAGGTCTATCGCTTTCGTGGTGGAGTAACGACAGCGCGTACCCTTCTCACCGATCGGTCGGGAATGTACCTCAAAGCCTTTGTCGATGCGCATCTGCTCCTTCATTTCGCCCCAGTCCGGGGTGAACTCCACTACCGACATTGACGGTATGGTGCGCAGGTAATGCGGCCACAGCAGGCTGACCAGCCCTTCGGTCAATTCTGGCAGGTCGTCATCGAGCTTCTCGCGCAATCGGCCCATCAGGAAGGCAAAGCCTTCAAACAGGCGTTCCACGAACGGGTCTCGCGCGCCCGATTTATCCAGATTGAGCATTGCCGCCTGTTCAGGATGAGCACGGGCAAATTCTTCCCCGGCTTCCAGCAGGTAGCGCATTTCAGCGTCGTAATAACGCAGGGTTAAGTCGTCCATAGATTCGTCTTTATTAATGTTTGTTTACCAAATAGCGAAATAATAAGTTCTAAAAAGGCATCTAAAACCTAATAACTTCGGATTTACTGATTTGTCGAAATCTTTGCCAACACGACATTGATACAAACTAATATTGATACCGAAACAATTTTATCTTTTTAAACATAACCCTCCGGGAGAGTTTTTAAATCACCGCTAGTCTTTTTAGTATTATCTAAATTCCAATACCAATGTTTTTCTCTTGAGGGGGGCACTGATTTATCAGGCGCATCGCCAAAAGCATCAAATATATTATTTGAAGTCGGAATTTATGAATATTTCCCATATTTATAGAACAGTTCAAACCTATTTTGATGCGCGTAATATCATCCGCTGCAGAGTACAACTGCCCGAGCAGGATCCAGTGAGATAAGCCCGGATAGCAGAGCGTCCATTTCAGGTTGCAGCCGCGTTTTGTCTGCTTCACTGCGTCCGGCCCTACCCCGTAACAGCTTTAACCTGCGGGCTTTTACTTCGAACATTAGCTCTGGCGTCCACTGTTCAAGCGTGAGTACCCTGGCGCTTCCGTCGAGTTCGCCCAACAGATGCAGTGCCATTTCGTGTTTACCGTACTGTTCACTCACCCTGGCCATTAACAGGCGCATCAGCCACTGGTCCCGGGAGGAGGTATAACCCGGCTGCACCTGAAGCCAGTTGAGCGCGGCTTCAATGCCTTCATCGTCTGCTTTCGCCAGCACTTCAGGCTCCAGCGTTAGCACATCATCGCCTCCAGCAACCGCAGCTGATACCGGCTCATCTTTCCAGCCGGGCATATCGTCGAGCACGCTTTCGCTTATCCAGCTCAGCGTTGCTTCATCGGCGAAAGGTGTGCCGTCACTGAAAGCCAGTACTTCCAGCCCCGGGAGACGGGCCAGTAAGCCCTTAAGATCGCGGCACAGGATGTCTGCACGTACAGTGTCATTATCCAGTTTCGCCAGCGCCTGCCATGCATACCACTGCACATCCAGCCAAAGGTGGTTGACGCCCTGCGCCAGTAAAGTGTCCGTATGCTCCAGCAGTTCAGACCAGCTTTTCTGCAGGTACAGGCGCTTGAGGTGCGCTTTGTTGTCTGGCTTCGGTGGCACCAGGCGGGTGCGCCCGGACGCATCCAGCGGCGGAAGTTCCATTAGCGTGTCCCAGCGTACGCACTTCAGCAGATGGTGCCCGGCCAGCCAGCCTCCCGGCCGATCGCGAAGATATTGTGCCAACACTTTGGCTTGATCGAGCAAATCTCGTCCCGAGGTGACGGTGTTCATAACCGGCGCTGACGCGGCAATCGTGCCCTCTTCCCGGCTAGTTTGTGGCACCAGACTGTTGGCTCCCCCGCTTTGTACCAGCCTGTTATCCAGAGCCAGATACAGTCCTGCCCATTCTGGCCGGGCTTTCTCATCAAACGTCTGGAACGTCTGTTCAGCCAGCAACAGCGCAGCGGTAATGCGCTGCATGATAGACATATCAACCTCAGGGTACAGACACAGACTGTTTGTCACACGGCTGCTGCCCAGCCATTCCAGGGCAGCCTTACGGCTGCGATCGCGAAGAGGATGCAATCGGCTGCCAAACCGCTCCAGCATCGAGGCCATCAGCTCAAGTCCCTGCGTAAACCCAAGCTCACCATCCTGATGCAGACGTGCCCAAACGTAAAAGGTGATAATACGTAAATCCTTACTGGTGCCGGTCAGCAGCCTTTCCGCCAGCCGGCAAATCAGGCCGGTATCAGTGTCGGAAAGTTTGTTGATCTCTTCACGGATACGCTGAAAATCATCGTCGTATCCAGGATCCACTCCGGTTGGCTCATTGTCGCCAATCGGCTTCAGCCAGCGTTCCCAATCAGCGCTGTGCGCCCGAGCACTGCTCAAGAGCGTCTTTTCATCGGCGCAGCAGGCCTGAAGTACACTTTGTAATGTCGTCATTATTCCATTCCATCTATGGCTAAATTCTCCGAACTTGCCAGAGCCTGAGAGGTCGCAGAGGCATCCACACTGAATATCTGCTCCGGCAGGCTGAAGTTGCGTAACGCCAGAAGCGCCAGCGGACCATTACCCAGTTGAGAGCGCAGTACCCACTGCAGGGTGCGGCCGTCCGGAGCGGTAAAACTCATCATCCACTGACTGCGGTCGAGCCGCTGACGTTTACCCTGATCCAGCCAGCGAATAAAGCCCCAGCTGCCGCTATAATCGCCGAACAGACGCGCCCCCGCGCTGGTAGAAGTCCACGTCAGCATGGTTCCGGGTTTGAAGGTGTCCCCGGGCCAGCGGAAAGAGTGCCACTCGGCCATCTGGTTGAAGTAGTGCAATTTCTGCCCGTCAATGGTCAGCCGGGTTTCCACCACCTGAGATGCGGGTCGTGCCTGCAGTTCAAAACTGATTCCCTGGCTACCGTCGGTAAACAGAATGTCTGACAGCTGGCTAAGCTGGTTGACCGCCCGCAAAAACGCCGGATTGAACGTCAGCCCCTGGCTGTGCGCCGTATCCGGCACCCACTGGCTGCCCTCTTTATGCAGCACACCGTTAAGTTCGGTGGTCAGGAACCGGTCAATGCGTCCGCTGTCCTTGCGGATAAATTCAGCCAGCATCGGCAGCGAGGCATCGCTTTTGCTGACCGCAAACGGGAAGCGACCATCAAAGGCCGTATGCCAGTTCGCCACCACAGAGCGGCTCCAGCGGTCGTTAAGGCTGGCGGCTGAGGGCTGTAAGACCGTTTCCCATGCCTGAGTCAGGGGCTGAACAAACATCGTATTGCCGAAACCACTCCACTCTTCCCCCAGACTTGCCGCCATGAGACTGCCGTACTGCTGAGTATCGGTAAGGTCAACGTTTTTGCCCTGGAACACGGTCTGCGCCAGGGTCTGCATCATCTCCTGCGGATCGGTAGCGCTCGCCACCTGTTGCAGGCGTAAACGCACTCGGGTAATTCGCGTGAGATAAGTTTGCAGGCTCAGGGTGCTGTCGGCCGACATCACATTGCCGCCTTTGCTTTTGCCCATCAGCGTCAGCAGCGGGCCAAAGGTTTCATCCAGTGGTCCCAGTGGGCCTGACGCAGACGGGTCAATTATGGGCTTGTCTTTCCCGCTCATCAGGTCTTTAGCGGATTTGATGATAGAGTCCGAAAGGCCTTCGCTCCGCTCGCCGGTTTGCCCCTGCCAGGCGATTGTATTCATTAAGGCAATCAGCGGTGACTGGCGCACATCACTCATCAGCGTCAGCTGGTCGGTGACGTCGGCAATGTTGTTGGCAGGATTCCAGTGGAGACTGTTGAAGAAGTTCAGCCAGCTGCTGGCAAAGTCGGTGAAATAGCGCTGGGTCAGACGCGCTTTCAGCGCTTCCGGCGACAGATCGGCCGAGACTGACTTGCGGGAATCGCTCAGCACCCAGTCGATTTCATCGCGACGGAAACTGGCCGCCTTCTCGATGGCCTGCTGAATGCCACCTTCCCATGCCTGACGGGTGAACATCCCCGGCACCACTTCATCAGTGGTAAACAGGCGGCTGGCATCGGTACCGCTGGTCATGTCTTCCAGAGAAACATCGGCAAAATTACGACGCACCGATTTGAGCATGTTTTCATACAGCGTGCTTTCGGCGTTTCGCCGTCCAATCTGCTGCAACAGCACCTGACGGCTCTGCCCGATCAGCTGCGCATCCGGCGTGATTTTCCACTGTGGCTGCTGTGGCAGTTCAGTTATGTAGAATGCCCACAGATCCGGGGACAGACTCTGCCACAGGCCGGTGGAGATGCCTGTTCGCGTCGGCTGCACGGCTTTCATGGTCTGCGCGTAGAACGCGCCATCGGCTTTATCCGGGCGGGCCATCATCAGCCAGGCCTTAAGCTGGTTATAGCCCGGTTTCGCCAGCTGGACACGCTGGTCACTGTTAGGCGCTGAGTTAGCCAGCACGGTGAGCTTTTGCGTCAGGGCCTCATTCGCCGGATCGCGTATCAGGCGATTATTTACCACGCCATACCACGGCAGCATCGCGTCGAGTAGCTGCTGGTTATGGTCCAGACCAAAGCGCTGATACCAGGGCGCACCACCCTCCCGGACATGATGCAGCAGGCGACCGGCGTCATTGCGGAGAATATGCAGGGCCGTCAGCTGGTGATCCGATACCGAGGGATGCTCCACCAGAGCATGAGTCTGCTGCGCAACAGAGACTATCTGCTGGCGGTTGACTGTAAACGACAGCAGCGTCCCCGCTCCCCAAACACCGATGATGGCCATCAGCGTCCAGGCGAGCGTCTGCTCCCACGCCATACCGACACGGCGGCCACGCACGCGGGTACAGTCATCCACAATGCCCTGCCAGGTTAACGGCAGGTTCAGCGCATGGCGCTGTGACTCAGGGATAAATGTCTCAGCACCGGCTGCTCCCTCTGACGTATCGACAGGTTTATACCCTGGTAGACTGAACATCAGGCCACGCAGCGGAACGCGCTGCTGGGAGGCCGCCAGCCATGGCACCAGTTGCTGAGTCCAGCGAGCGATGCCACCGTCTTTAAGGTCCTGGCCCAGGCGCAGCAGGAAGTCGTGACTGTTGTTTTCCGCGATCTGGCTCACTCCCTGCGTTCGAAGGGACGGCAGCATCAGCTTGAGCTGACGGGCAATATCATCAGCTTTTGCACGCAGCGGGAACGTTGCCCCGACCGCCTGCTCAGTGCGCGTTGTCTGCGCCCATTTGCTGTCACACAGCCGCCACAGCCAGACAGGTGCTGAGTAATGCAGCAATTCACTGATTTTTTCCAGCCCGCGAAGGTCGCTGTCACTGATTTGCGGGGTCAGGTTAAGCGACTGAGGCATGACCCGGACAATCCCGTCCAGTGGACGCCCACGGCGCAGCTTGCGTAACGCGGTGTACTTTTCCTTGTCCGGTTCTGCAGTCAGACTACCGCCGTAAATCAGAACGGTACGGTTGCCTTCAAGCCACTGCTGCTGCTGCAGGCCTGGAACCAGTTTTTCAATCGTGGCTTCGTCGCCCGTCACCAGCAGCAGGTGGACTTTGTGGTGCCAGAAGAAGGTATATCGACGGCGAAGGTGAGTGCGAATTTGTTGACTGATCGTCATAGCAGTAGATACGGGGGCAGCATCTTCCTTTGGTGACACCTTAACATCATCACCCTGTGCACATTGCAGTTCTTTGCTGAAACTACGCTTGCCTTCAGCGCGAGCACCAAAGAGCAGAAAGATTCCAACTAAGACCAGAGCAATGCTGACTGCCACAGTACCGCTCAACCAAGCATACCAGGCAGAAGTATCCCTAATGAGTTGTAGCCTTTCAGGCTGCCAGTAAACGATGCCCGCCACAACAATACTGCCGACCAGCGTGATTAACGCCAAAAGCCAGAATACAATTTCCGGTTTCTTAAACAGCAAGAGGAATCGCCTCATGCCTCACCCTCCTTAGCGGAAGTCACGGGGGATACAGCCATATTCCCGACCTTTCCATTTTTGTGTTCACGGCATCCCAGTAAATGGTGCGCCAGTTGTTGTATTGATTGTGTGGTAACGGCCACGGCACGATCAGAAGTACGGCCTCGCAGCGAATACCGATAGTCCGACATTGACAGGGTTATCCTTGGGTTATTGCCGCCTTTGCTCTATTGGGGAGTAAATTCATATGTGTCGGTATATATCGATGGAATAAACTCAGCCCGGCACGGGCAGGTGCTTCTGCTGTGCAGCGTACCGGCAATACGGCGGCCATGAATAAAATCGTCAGGTAAGCCCCCCATGATTTTAAAAAGGCCGGGATGCTTACCACAGGTTACGCAGTGCTCCTCGCAGGCCTGCAATCTCCCGAAATGCATGTGATCGGGCATTCCTTCTGTGATCACCCCGCCGCAGCTTGTTTTATCGTCCTGAAACAAAAAATGTCCAACCGCCATCACTCTGTCCTTACTTTTTTACTTTCATCCATTTCCGCACTTCTGTCTGTGCATAACGTCATTTCCGCCGTCTTCGGCCCCATTCAGCCAGAGCATGCAGATCCATTTCTTCCTGTGTCCGACTCCGTTTTAAGATCATCCCCGACAATCAGCACTTAACCATGGCCGTCAACCATGCTGTGCTCTCGCAGCCACGGTGTCAGGGTGACTCGCACGCGGTGTAATAGCCTGTATCCAGAGTGTCCCGGTGACATCATCGGCGCTGATCGCCAATTGTGCGGAGCCGGTCTGCTGCGCAGCAAGTGTCCCCATGGCTGCGGCCAGCCATGGGGACACGCAACCAGCATGTCCTATAACAAGGTCGGTGTTATGACGGCCTGCCGGTGATGGTACGCCGGAAAGAAGCGGTATAGTCATCACCGGGATAACGGCGGAAGCCTCCTCTAACGTCAGACCACTGAGCCAGAGGTGTTTAACCTGCCCAGCCTCCAGGGGTGCCCAGTCAGCAGCCTGCTCTATGGCTTCTTCAAGCAATTGTGGAACGGCCCGTTCCGGGCGGTGTAACCAAGCCAGTGGCGGTATCGTGTTCTGCGTAAGTCTATTACCAAGCAGCAACGCCACCATTGCCTCTGCACTTCCCTGACGAATTTCAGGTGCGACCTGAGCAGCAATGACGAGCAGTAGTGATCTGTCATTGATGCGGTTATCAAGCCACTCATCAATAAACTGCGCACCGTGACCATCAACATATTCAATCGGCTGTACGATGCCGGCCTCCCCCAGGCTTTCGTGCCAGGCCGGAATAAAACGACGTGGCAAAATAGAGGTGTCGACCTCAAACAGCACTGAGATCGTTTGTTTCGGGGAAAACGGTACAAGTGCGATTACAACATCAGCAAGCAGCTTCTGCAGCCGGGCCTGAAATACCACCAGATCCTGTTGTTCGGGCTCCAGTGAATCATCACTCTCTTGCACCATCGGAGGGATTGGGAAAAATGTATGTAAACAATAGTCTTCCCGACCACGGCCGACCTGGCTTTTGAGTATTGAGGGCCCTTCCATTAACAATGTCACCGGAGAATGCCCCGGTTCCTCTGGTAACGGAATATCCACGCCTATATGCAGGATCTGGAGCCCCCGGCGACCCCGTCGGGTTTCCCGCAATAATGTTTCCTCACGCTTTCTGTCCCATCCATCAGCATGATTATGCTGAAAAAGCCAGAACAGCACTCTCAGAACAAACACTAGTAACCAAACCAGCACGATGCCCGCAGGAAAGAGTATCCAAAGTTTTATACTCTCTCCCTGCCGATCAAATGCCAGACCCGCTATTGTAGCCACAGCAACCAGCGCCCCCAGAACCGAAAACCAGTAGCCGAAATGAATGGGTGTCGGGCGCCAAGCTGTGGGGGGAATGATTTTAAGATTTACCGGCATAGTCAGGGTAAAAAGACCAGTTCAGGGGCGTCAGAATCAAGATTCAGCTGAGCCTTTAGATTTGTGAAATTCGGAGGTAATATCCAGTCAAAAGTGACCCCTTTTTCAGTCCAGGTTATTGATGAAAAGTCACCCTCTTCTCCTCGACTAAGCTGTTCAATAGAACCCCGACAACTGACAATCATCACACGTTGTACTTTAACTGTTTTTTTATTATTAACCTGATATATATCAGCATATATTTCTTGACCAGCCCCGCATCGTCCTAATGGATAGCCAGGGCGAGATTCATAACCCTTTATCAGTAAAAAATATTTCTTTCCTGCGATTGTATGAATTTTTCGATCGCTATGGATTGATATGAGATATTTATCAGGTGCAATGTTAACACTTTCTATTACAAGCGGACTCCAACGATCCAACTCTTTTATTTCAGATGCTCCTGCCGTACAAGCCAGGCATACTAAAAATAACCATGATGATTTCATTTTAATATCTCTCAAAAACTGTATCGGCATAACATAATCCAGAATAGACCCAGCGATCATGAGCACTTTGCCCAACCGTTCCCCGCCTGTATGTCGGTTGATCACGAATATAAAGTTGCGCTTCCGACAGACCAGAATTTTCTGGTCTGTTCATATTCCAACCGATATTTCCTGTAGTGCTGTCGCACAGATGTTTATATTTACGCACCCAATCCCTAGTCTGTTCTTCTCATTTGTAGTAGAAGCCACCATTCCACAACGAAATATACTGATTCATCCCAAACCATCCAGCAACTCTTTGACGATGAGTCACCATCCCCCCATCCTTTTAATATCCCTGCATATATATAAGAGTTACAACTCTGCCCCCTTGTTTAGCATATGAACTAAATTCTTATCATCCATTTATTTTAATACATTAATTTCATATTTTCTTTCAAAGCCTTGCCCAGCACTAGCAACAACACCTCCCTTCATATTGATTGTTATAATCCCTTGTGCTTCAGGCACACCTTGTATGGTAAAGTTATTATATATATATTCCGTATAATATTTCTTTGCAGCAAACACTAACTTTAGCCCCGAATTTGACGGGTGTATTTCATAGTTCAAATCAACAACCGGCCCTGTACCTCCAGAGATGCTAATTGGAACATAATATTCCTGACCAACGTGTGCTTCAGGCAACTTATTGGGTTCGAATACAATCTGATTACTACACCCATTTAAAAATAAAAAAACAAAAGCTGCACAATATTTATTCACTTTAATTATGGTATTTTTGTAAATACCATCCCTCCAAAAGTATGGTTTAGAAAATCACCTAATGTTAATGATGTTCGCAGCGAATTATCTTTAACTTCACCCCATGAAAAAAGTCTCAGAGAGACAAGTTCTTCTAAATTAGTTTCGTTAGTAATTCTTCCACCATTTACTAATTTTAACTTTTCACCCCAAACGATCCAATGATCTTTGAATGGAACATCTGCGCCTTGTTGGAGCATGCCCGCAGATATTAAACTTAAAACATGGACATCATTACTCATTAATGAGTTTAACTTACAAATATCGCTTACATTGCTATGATACAAACTTATATTGCTAAATATCTTCTGCGCACCTACATTCAGCATCCATTTTTCAATATCACCCCATAATGTAATTGCAGATACCTTATCTCCAACTGATTCATATTTTAACAAATTATTAGATGAGTCACGCAAGCTGGCCATTGTTATCCAATCAATTGCGGAAACTCGAGGATGACTCGCCCCTGAAAATAAATCGTCCACTTTCATCGTGCTAGTGCCTGGCTGAAGTAAAAAAGAGCCCAGCATTGCTTTTCCATGATTCCATAGATCCCAGACCAGTTGCTCATAAACATCATATCGATCCATCATTAAACAATAATAAAATGCTGCAGGGCCACATAGCATCGAGTAATACTGGTTTGGATAATGCTCCCCTTCAGGGCCTAATAGGGAAGCAGCCCTTCTGGTATCGAGTTCACTTTTTATATTATTCTTCGTAAAGGGATCTAATGGATCTCCTATTGGATGCTCCAGTGCGACAAAAAACCTTGGAATACACGTAATTTGCACATGATGTATATTGCCCTCCCCCTTATCATTAACGGGCTTTGTCTGAGCTTTAGTCTCAAAATAACAAACGTTTTCACGTTTATCTTTAGAATATGCTTTCCCAAAGGCTATTTCACCAAGTGTATACATTTTTTTCGCCGGGGATGAAAGCACCGAAATCAGCTTTCCACCGTGTTTACGGTACAAATTAATTTCTATAATGTAGAACACCGATAAATCATCATCCGTGTCATTCGTATCATGAGACTGGGTATAATAATTAGGATCTATTGGTTGTTCCGACACTGATAACAGAACATACTTTTTATTATTGGCATCAGTTCTATATACATAGAGATCGTAAAACAGGTTTGATGCTGGAACATTCGATTCAATTTTTGTGTAAACGTTATACTTAGGCATTGATAGCTCCCGGCAACATATGCAGCAGTACATCCTGAGCCTGAGCAGAAGTAAACAATTTCGTATACCCCTCGCTATCGCTGACACCATCTAACACTGAACCATCTGCCAGAAATGCCTTATAAGGAGTATTCAGCATCGGTGTTCCATTATCATCTGCACACAGATAACGAATATTATGGCTGCCATCATCTATAGGAGTGGCTAAAGGCGAAATATCAGGCTTATGCTGCGCTCGCGTTTGTCTGGCATAATGCCCGGCCCTTGTTCTGAAATCACCCATCGTCGCAGATTCAATGGCACTTGCATCCAGAGTGATATAACTCCCGCCGCCATTTACCGTCAGCTTCTTCTTCGCGATGATTTTGATTTCATCTTCCGTGCTGACGATACTTATTTCCTTACGAGCAAGCAGAGTCATCAGGTCGTTCTGCGCCAGTACCTGCAACGGTCCCTGGTTCGCGATAAGCTTGATCCCCAGCTTACGGACAAACACGCTCAGGGAATTACCCACCCCGATGAACAGATTTTTCACCACGCTGACGTCGGCATTCTTACCGGCAGTGGCGATCAGGTTTTGACCGGCCGATACCTGCAGGTGTTGTCCGCTGGTCAGCGCCATACCATTCGGCGCGCTGAGCAGCAGCACTGATTTTTTTAGGTCTGTCAGCTGCTGTTCCAGCAGTTTGATCTGCGCCTGGAAATCGGCCGGGTTCGCGGTCGCCTTCTGTGCGTCACCGGAGATGGATGTCATCTGCTCCCGGGCATCACCCAGATTGCTGATCGCTGGCTGCATCGCCAGCACCTGGCCCTGTGCTTTCGTCTGACCATCAGCGCTGACGAACATCCCTTTCTGTGCCCGGATGGCGCCCCAGCTGTCGGTTCTGAGTTCAAAACCGTCCCCGCGCTGTTGCTTCTCACTGTCGACCAGATGCCCGAGATTCAGCTGGCTCTTGCCGCCGTACTCCGTCGAGACCTTGATATGCTCTTTGCCGCGCTCGTCGTCGAGGCGGATTTTATTATTCGCAGGCGTCCGCAGAACGTTACGTTTGTAGTTGCGGATGGTGACGTGGTCGCCGTGGGCCGAGTCGTGCAGCACGCCGGCGATGTACGGCCTGTCCGGGTTGCCGTCCTCAAAGCCAATCGCCACTTCGGTGCCCGCCAGCAGCGGCAGGTGCAGGCCGTAAGTATCGCCAGCATACGGGCGGGACTGACGCACCCACAGGCTCTCGAACCCGGTCTCCCAGCCGTCGCGGTCGAACAACATGTTGACCCGGTAGCGCCCGTCTTTATCGATATGTCCGTAGGTGTCATTTTCGGTGGTACTGGTCACGCGGGCAGGCAGCGTACCGGCCAGCACCGGGCGTGAGCCTGGTTCGGAACGGAAACCAAAAACGACGCTGTCCGGGATACCCTCAAAGTTAACCCCAAAGTCTTCATCACGGCGGGCATGCGTATGCATTGCGGTGACGACCACGCCCTGGCAGAAGGTCTCCGCCACCTCATAGCCGCCCGTGACCTTCAGCAGCATACCCGGAGAGAGCGTCGGGCAACTGGTCATCGCCCGGGTCCGCGTCTGGCCGTTCAGATAGCGTTCATGGCGGATACGGGCATAAAAGGCACCGGATTCCGGGGCCGGACTGCGGTCGTACGCGCTGCCCGGCGTGAGATAATTGTCCCCATAGTGATAAGCATCACCGTAGGTGGTGCTATCGCCCCGGGTGGCATCCACCTGCGCATTCATGTCCTCATTAGCCTGACGGTAGTTGTAGTCGCGGGTGCTGACCTGCTGCTGCACCACGTTGTGATGACATTCCATCTCCCAGACCGAGTCCACCCCTTTAGAATGCTGGCCCGACAGTGGTACCGAAGGTAACGTCAGGCCTTTCTCGTAGCCCTGCTGGCTGTCGTAAAATGCCACCACGTCGATGTTCAGGCGCGTATCGGCGGTAAAACGAAACCAGATCCCCACTTCGCCCAGCAGGCGGGTAATGAAATGCAGGTCGTCCTCAGAGTACTGCATCACCTGCTCCCGTCGCGGGTACTCCTTGCTCAGCGAGAACAAAAAATCCTGCCCTTTGAAGCCATGGCGTTCGCGCAGAATTTTTTCGACGATCTGTGGGACGGACATGTCCTGGTAGATGGCGCTCTGGTGCGAACGATCGAGCAGCGCCAGACGCGGCTGGAGCGTCAGCGCGTAGTGGGTTTCATCCGCGGAAGTACTGAGGCGTTCAAAGCCCATCACTACGCCCTGAATTACCCGCACCGGCTGCTGCAACTTAATGCCGAAGCCCTGATCGACCGGAGCCTGCAGCGTCAGAGAACCGGCCTTCATCAGCATCATCTCTTTACTGATGGCATGCTCGGCGCTGGTGAACTCAATGCGGTAGCTGAACGGTCTGCTCAGGGCTTCCTGGCCTTCAAAGGCCAGCACGTCGAGTTCGGCTTCGCAGCCTTTCACTTCCAGCAGGTGGTGGTTATGGCTGAATCTTATAGGAAGATTGTTGCTCATTGTATTCCTTCGCATCGGCTGAGAAATTATGTTTTGAAAGACCAGGCGTGGATTAAGAAAGTTAGTTACTAATTGATCTTTATCGTATATTTATTATGAGAATCTTTACCGGAATACATTATGCCAAGAGTAAACCCAGAAACAGTTACGCTATAATCAACTGATTTTTTTCTGGATACCAGATATGATAATGCGATGGTAATTTTTGTTTACCCTATATTCTCCACCAAAAGTGTACTTTACTTCTTCCGGATTCCATACCAACCCTGAATCGTTCGGTGTTATACTTACCGATACAATGAATTCATTAACAGCCCCACCTTTTATTTCAATGACAGCCTGGCACTTGTGATTAATTGTTGCAGTTTCAAGAACATTTTTTCAGGCAGAACTGTTAGGTGAGTGCCGACGCAACCGAACACAATAAGTATTAAAACACAATCAAAATAACCTAAGCACCTCAACAAATTGAATATCATGCATACAATGACACGCTCAATTAATTTACTGGGGATACTATTACCTTTTACTTTCCAATCAAGAAAAATATCAATTAAATGCCCTCATATAAACTAATTCACATTTCCATTTAAAAGAAACACGTCGAATGCTTACTTATTAATATACACATGAACCTGAGTAAAATTAATTGGGTAAACTTCCCCATTCATCCTTCCATTAGCCACGTTAAAATCAACAATAACACTATCTTTGTAGCTATAACGTAACACTTTAAATTTGTAAACAACCTTCTCACCATCATCAGTAGGATAGACCCCCTCCTTCTCATACGTTCCCATATAAGTTAGTTGAGCCTTCTGGATAAAATCCAAACTGTAATACTTATCATGTTCAGGAATAGACCTAAAAGAAATATACGCTGAATTCCAGACGTTGGAGTTATTCTCTTTTAAAAAGTCTATTCCAATTTTTCTATGATGAGAAAGTGAATATCTAACTACAGGACCACGCTTAGGATAATGAGGCGTTGCTTCATCGAAAAATGCCTTGTACTTGTCTGCCTGTTCTTCAATAGTGCTTTCTCTCGAAATGATTTTCGTTGTCGAACTGATAGCCTGGAGGATTGACTCTTGAATATTACATGACATTTGGTTCTCCTTAGAGTTATCAAATTTTGCAGCGTCCGCTGACGAACACACAAAAAAAACAGACCATATAATTAAAAACCAAATCAATGCTAATACCTTAAAAATAAAACTACTTCTCTGTAACATCTCCATGAACAATTCCCTCTTGGCTTGTTGATATTAGCACATCATTATCACCAGAATGAAGAACCCATGAGTTGTAGAGAGTAAATAAATCATTATCTACATTATCACGTCCTTCAGGGCCGTAACAGATTATCCCGCCATCATTATATTCCTTTGAAAAGTCGTCATACCATTTATAAGGATTTACAAAACTGCCTGTTGTTGTGAACCCATCTGCCCCCACGCCTTTGATAGGCCCACTCCCAGGAGGTGTAGTTACCCCGCCCTCTATTAACATATCTCTTGCTGTTTCAGCGCAAGTATCATTCATAAAAGCATAATAGTGCTCTGAGCCTGCATTGACTTTTTCGGTAAAAATATTAGTAAATTTTCTTACTTCCCCTGCCATTTCCTCGCTTATTTTCAACCTAAAAAGTCGTGTAACTTCAGTTATCCCATAACTGGTATTTCCGGGTCTAGCACCTGAATATTCATCTGTAATTTTCCCTGGTGCCGCCAGACCTTTTGGTCCAAAGCTGAAAAATACGGTGGCGATACCATTCTTGGTTATATAAAAAAAAGCATGCCCATAGTCGATTGATAGATCCTGCACTCCGTCTGCAAACGCATCAGGATGATTAACTTCAAAGCCAATAGTTAAGATATAGGTCTTACGTGCAATCTGAACATTAGTGATATTTATATCACCAGGAGAATCCACCCCAGATATCTCGGCGAAAGTAGAGGTTTCCTCGCTAAATTTATCCATTTATACACTCCCTTATACAATCAAATGAACCCGAACAGTATCTATATTTTTCGCAGTTAATATCTGAGTATTCCCAAACTCATCAGTAACTCCGTTAATCTCTGTTCCATTACTCATTAGAACAAAGTATTTAACCATAGAATAAGGAATTCCTTTTTCATCCTTGAAATTTAACATTCTATTATAAGATGAATATATTTTTGGCGGCATTTGAGTTATTTCAGGCTTGTGCTGCGCTCGAGTCCGTCTGGCATAATGCCCGGCTCTTGTCCTGAAATCACCCAATGTGGCTAATTCAATCGCATTACCATCCATTGTGATGTAACTTCCACCACCGTTCAGAGTCAGCTTCTTCTTCGCGATGATTTTGATTTCATCCTCCGTACTGACAATGCTGATTTCCTTGCGAGCAAGCAGCGCCATCATATCGTTCTGAGCCTGCAGTTGTACCGGCCCCTGATTCGCAATCAGCTTGATGCCGAGTTTTCTCACGAATACGCTCAGGGCATTACCGACGCCAATAAACAGGTTTTTCACCACGCTGACGTCAGCATTTTTACCGGCAGTGGCTATGAGGTTCTGGCCAGCAGATACCTGCAGATGTTGTCCGCTGGTCAGCGCCATACCATCCGGCGCGCTGAGCAGCAGCACTGATTTTTTGAGGTCTGTCAGTTGCTGTTCCAGCAGTTTAATTTGAGCCTGCAGATCGGCCGGGTTCGCGGTCGCCTTCTGTGCGTCACCGGAGATGGATGTCATCTGCTCCCGGGCATCACCCAGATTACTGACCGCCGCCCCCATCTCCAGCACCTGCCCCTGCGCCTTTGCCTGCCCGTCAGCGCTGATAAATATCCCTTTCTGCGCACGTATTGCTCCCCAGCTGTCCGTGCGCAGCTCAAAGCCTTCCCCGCGCTGTTGCTTCTCGCTGTCGACAAGATGGCCCAGGTTCAGCTGGCTCTTGCCGCCGTACTCCGTCGAGACCTTGATGTGCTCTTTCCCGCGCTCGTCGTCGAGGCGGATTTTGTTGTTCGCCGGCGTGCGCAGGACGTTACGTTTGTAGTTGCGGATGGTGACGTGGTCGCCGTGGGCCGAGTCGTGCAGCACGCCTGCGATGTACGGCCTGTCCGGGTTGCCGTCCTCAAAGCTAATCGCCACTTCGGTGCCCGCCAGCAGCGGCAGGTGCAGGCCGTAGGTGTCGCCTGCGTACGGGCGGGACTGCCGCACCCACAGGCTTTCGAATCCGCTCTCCCAGCCGTCGCGGTCGAACAACATGTTGACCCGGTAGCGACCGTCTTTATCGATATGTCCGTAGGTGTCATTTTCCGTGGTACTGGTCACGCGGGCAGGCAGCGTACCGGCCAGCACCGGGCGTGAGCCTGGTTCGGAACGGAAACCAAAAACGACGCTGTCCGGGATACCCTCAAAGTTAACCCCAAAGTCTTCATCACGGCGGGCATGGGTATGCATTGTGGTGACGACCACGCCCTGGCAGAAGGTCTCCGCCACCTCATAGCCGCCCGTGACCTTCAGCAGCATACCCGGAGAGAGCGTCGGGCAACTGGTCATCGCCCGGGTCCGCGTCTGGCCGTTCAGATAGCGTTCATGGCGGATACGGGCATAAAAGGCACCGGATTCCGCGGCCGGGTTGCGGTCGTACGCGCTGCCCGGCGTGAGATAATTGTCCGCATAGTGATAGGCATCACCGTAGGTCGTGCTATCGCCGCGGGTGGTATCCACCTGCGCATTCATGTCCTCGTTAGCCTGACGGTAGTTGTAGTCGCGGGTGCTGACCTGCTGCTGCACCACGTTGTGATGACATTCCATCTCCCAGACCGAGTCCACCCCTTTAGAATGCTGGCCCGACAGCGGTACCGAAGGTAACGTCAGGCCTTTCTCGTAGCCCTGCTGGCTGTCGTAAAATGCCACCACGTCGATGTTCAGGCGCGTGTCGGCGGTAAAACGAAACCAGATCCCCACTTCGCCCAGCAGGCGGGTAATGAAATGCAGGTCGTCCTCAGAGTACTGCATCACCTGCTCCCGTCGCGGGTACTCCTTGCTCAGCGAGAACAAAAAATCCTGCCCTTTGAAGCCATGGCGTTCGCGCAGAATTTTTTCGACGATCTGTGGGACCGACATATCCTGGTAGATGGCGTTCTGGTGCGAACGATCGAGCAGCGCCAGACGCGGCTGGAGCGTCAGCGCGTAGTGGGTTTCATCCGCGGAGGTACTGAGGCGTTCAAAGCCCGTCACTACGCCCTGAATCACCCGCACCGGCTGCTGCAGCTTAATGCCGAAGCCCTGATCGACCGGGGCCTGCAGCGTCAGGGAGCCGGGTTTCATCAGCATCATCTCTTTACTGATGGCATGCTCGGCGCTGGTGAACTCAATGCGATAGCTGAACGGTCTGCTCAGGGCTTCCTGGCCTTCAAAGGCCAGCACGTCGAGCTCGGCTTCGCAGCCTTTCACTGCCAGCAGGTGGTGGTTATGGCTGAATCTGGTTTTGGGATTGGTACTCATAATGCCACTCCTCCAGCTTCGCTAAACTCCAGTGCGACACCGTTATCATCACTCCAGCCGAGCCGCAGTGAGTTCAACTCCCGTTTCTCCGCCATATGGCTCAGCAGCTGCTGGCTTAGCACCGGCAGAATCTGCTGATTGAGCAGGCTGTCGACGTTGCGCGCACCGGTATCCGGCAGCAGACAGGCCGCGGTGAGCGCGTCATACAGGCTCTCGTCGATATGCGTGGCCACACCGTAGTGGCGGTGCAGGCGTTTGCTGACCTGCGCCAGCTTCATCTGCACGATGGTACGCATCGCGGTTTCCGCCAGCGGGCGATAAATAACGGTCTGGAAACGGGCCAGCAGCGCCGGCTGGAAGCGATCGCGCAGAATGGGGCGCAGCAGTTCATGTAAATCAACTTCGGTAGCTTCCGGCCGGTCGTCTAGCAGTTGCATGATAGGGTCGCCGCCGAGGTTGGAAGTCATCAGAATCACGGTGTTACGGAAGTCGATTTCGCGTCCTTCACCGTCGCGCATAAAGCCGCGGTCGAACACCTGATAGAACAGGTTCATGACGTCGCGGTGGGCCTTTTCCACTTCATCAAGCAGCACCACGCTGTACGGGCGCTTGCGTACCGCTTCGGTCAGAATGCCGCCCTGACCGTAGCCCACGTATCCCGGAGGTGAACCCTTCAGTTGGGAAACGGTGTGCGGCTCCTGGTATTCGGACAAATTGAGGGTGATAAGGGATTTTTCGCCGCCGTACAGCGCGTCCGCCAGCGCCAGCGCGGTCTCGGTTTTGCCAACGCCGCTCGGGCCTACCAGCAGGAATACCCCCTGCGGGCCGTTTTCAGCCGTCAGCCCGGTTTTGGCGGCCCGCAATCGTTGGGCGATGGCGTTGAGGGCCGCATTCTGCCCCACCACGCGTTTACCAATTTCGCTTTCAAGGTTCAGCAGTTCGGTCTGCTCGTCCTTCATCAGCGAGGAGAGCGGGACGCCGGTCCAGTCGGCAATGACGTTGGCGACGGTGCGAACATCCACATCAACCGAAAACAGCGGACTGCTTTGCTGAATGTCCTGCAGCCGCTGCTGCAGTTTATGCGTTTCACCCTGTAAGGAGATATCCTGACGACTCTCCAGCAGTTGCTCCGTCAGCCTGAGCTCCTGTCCGTACTGAGTTTCCCGCTCATCGAGTTCGACAATCAGGCGCACCTCTTCCTGTTCAATCATGGCCAGGCGTTCGCCATCCGCATGATTGCCGACGGCGATATCCTCCAGCAGCGCCTGCTTCTCCATTTCAAGAGACGTAATTTGCGCGCGGATACGGGTCAGCGGTTCCGGTACGGTTTCAAGGCTCATACGCACGCGGGCGCTCGCGGTATCCAGCAGATCGATCGCTTTGTCCGGCAGCTGACGACCGGTAAGATAGCGTCGTGACAGAGCGACCGCAGCGCGTACCGCGTCGTCGGTAATGTGGACGTTGTGGTGTTCGGCGTAGCGGGACTTCAGGCCGCGCAGCATCAGGCAGGCGGTATCGTCATCCGGCTCATCGACTTTCACCATCTGAAAGCGACGCTCAAGCGCCGCATCGCGTTCAAAGTACTGTTTATATTCGCTCCATGTCGTGGCAGCGATGGTGCGCAGCTCCCCCCTCGCCAGCGCGGGCTTCAGCAGGTTGGCCGCATCGGCGCCGCCCGCCTGATTGCCGGCGCCGATAATGGTGTGCGCTTCGTCGATAAACAGCAGGACCGGCGTCGGCGACTGTTGTACGGCGTCGATGACGTTTTTCAGACGCTGCTCAAATTCACCTTTCACGCCGGCCCCCGCCTGCAGCAGGCCGAGGTCGAGGGTGCGCAGGCTGACGGCTTTCAGCGGCTCAGGTACGTTACCTTCGGCGATGCGCAGCCCCAGGCCTTCCACAAGGGCCGTTTTGCCCACGCCCGGCTCGCCGACCAGGATCGGGTTGTTTTTGCGGCGTCTGGAGAGAATATCCACCATCTGGCGGATTTCCGTATCACGACCAAATACCGGATCGATGCTGCCTTCGCGCGCCCTGGCGGTGACGTCGAGGGTATATTTATCCAGCGCGCTCTGTAGCAACGGATTAAGCTCACCTTCTTTTATCCCGGCCCCGACCGGACGACCGACAAACTGCACCTCCCCGCCGTTCTGCGCCAACTCCGCGTCCTGCTGGGCTTCCGGGCGTTCGTCGGACTGCGTATCGAGCAGCGGGCGCAGGCGCTGCAGCTGGCTCTGCCCCAGCGTCAGCAGCGGCCACAGGCCGTCGCAGCGTACCATCTTAGGTTGATCCACCAGCGCCATCAGCAGATGCACGCCGCGAATGCGTTCTTCGCCGGCCAGCGAGGCCCGCATCCAGGCTTCGCGCATCAGGGTCTGGGTGCTATCGGCCAGCTGCGGGCGGCTGCGTACCGAGCGCGGCAGCGTATCGAGCCAGCCGAGCAAATCCTGCCACAGGGCGTCCATATCCCATTCATAGCGACGTGCCAGTACCGTGAGATCACCCTCGCCCTGCTCCAACAGTTTCAGCAGCCAGTGCTCCGGCAGAATTTCAGCATGCGCTCGCGTGAGGCACAGGGAGGCAGCCCCTTCCATCGCACGGGCGCAGTAGGGGTTGAGACGTCGCAGAAGGATTGCCGGATTTTCCATGTTCTTGAACTCGCTGTCTGGGGACCTTCAGGCACGCTACCGCCCATCGCTTTTCCTTGTCGTAAGGAACCTAAAGCGCATCAGGTCAGATTTTCGTTTACGGGATGTTTTACTCAGTACCCGCCGGGCAGATACTCAGCAAAACTGCGGACAGGTTGCCCCATCCGCATCGGGCTTACGCGGTGGCGCGTTCGTTCCAGGAGTCGGAATGAATGATGTTGCCGTCTTTGTAGGTCCAGGTGATTTTTTCGTAACGCAGCTCGATCTGCTCGAGGTGGTTATGCTTTTCGTAGGAAGGGTCTTTGATGTCGTGCATTTTCGGCGCGACCTTCACCAGCTTGACGTTTTCCAGTTTGGTGTTGAAGTACTCCACCTCCTGGCCCGCGTCGTTGATTTTGTACCATCTGAATTCGGCAGATTTTAGGGTCTGGCCGGTAGTCACCGCCTTGTACAGATACGGGCTGGAGGAGTCGATCTCCTTGGTGAACAGGAAAGGCGTGTGAATGCGGGTGCCGGTCAGCTTGCCGGTATTGTTGTCGGTTGGGATGTAGAGGTTATGCTCCTGCGCCACCACCTCGATGCTGCCTTCACGATCTTTCACGTCGACGGAACCTTTAATATCCGCACCGCCGTCGTCTTTCAGCCAAAGATAAACAGGAATTGCCATGAATTACTCTCCATTGTGTTGTGATGCGCCATCATCCTGCGATGACGCCTGGGGGGTGCCCGGTATCTGGCAGGCGTTCGCCTGCGGTACCAGACTGATTTCGACACGGCGGTTCAGCGCGCGGCCTTCCGGCGTGTCGTTGGTCACGATCGGGCGGCTTTCGCCGTAGCCCTGCACCGCAAAACAGCTTTCCGACACGTCGCCGGTATCCCGCATCCAGTCGCGCACCGCTTCGGCACGCTTCAGGGACAGCGTCTGATTGCGTTGTGGATTGCCGGTGTTATCGGTATGTCCTGCTATCACGATCAGCCAGCCCGGTTTAGCCCTGACGCCAACCAGCGAATTGACCAGCATTTTGGTGGAGCCGGCTTTCAGTACGAACCTGCCGGAATCGAACAGCGACATGCTGTCGAGACGGCTAATTTTTGGTGGTGTAGCTAGCTTTGCCTTCAGTTTTGGTGGTGGCGGCACATACGAGCGGATCGCATCCAGTACCGGCATACGTAACCGTTCACCCTGGTACAGGCCAAGGCTCATCCGTAGCGGTTCGCCGTTGCGCGCCCAGCCATCCAGCTGAGCGGAATCCTGACGTAATACCTTGACTGCTTCGGCTTTGGGGCCGTAGTCATCCATGGAGAGTCGATAGTAGTGGGCGACATCGAAACTCAAACGGTTCAACAGCTCACGATTGTTCCAGCCACTGCTGAGCAGAGCCACGATGGCTGCCAGGGTGAAAAGCCCGAGTGCGCAGCGGCAGGCGCGGCCATGAGGCGTGAGGCCCTGGCTTTCCGGTAAGAGCGGGAGAATAAAGTCCGGGAATAGCGGTATTGTCGTGCTGTCAGCCCCCACCGGCAGCCAGCCAGCAGCCTGCTGTATGGCGGTGTGCCGCGTCAGCCAGGCGATCCAGATGGAGTTAGTGAGGCTAGCGGAAACCATCGGCCCAATACCCCATAACATTGCAGCGGGTGCAACTGCCGGGATATCCGGATTCTTATCGATAAACACCGCTTTGACGTGGCTTTGCGACCAGGTCATCAGGCTGTTCATCAGCACCTGCTGCTGCATGGCCACCGTGCCACCTGTCGCGACCCACGCAGAAGTGGGGCTGGGGACTGAGGACTCCCGCCATACGCGGATCCCTTCCTCTGCAACGGCAGCCTGCCAAAGCATGTCGGTCATCATCGCGCTGCCGGCCTGGACGTTCAGGAGCAGCGGTACCGAATGCCCGATTTCACGGCGCAGCTGGCTGATGTACCAGCGCAGAGTCAGCAAACGACTGGTCAGGGCTTCGCTGTCTGCATGCTGCTGCGGACAGACGTTGACCATCACCGCGAGCTGACGCCCCCAGTTCGGACGCTGGCATAGCAGCTGCCGCGTCAGCTGCGCCAGGTTCTGATGCTCTTCAACCTTGATCCAACATCCCTGCGTGACGGTCAGCACCTGAGACCGTTCTGGCCAGGTTTGCGGCAGATCGCCACAGACCAGCACCACCGGCTGGCGATAGGTCGCTTCAGGAAGATTATCCAACCGCAGGGCCACGTCCTGCTCGCAACGACGCCTTGTAACGTAGCCAATTATCGCAATCAGCCCCAGGGCAACCATCAGCACAAGAACGGAAATCAACCGGGACGCCGGCAAAAACCCCAGGCACACGACGGCGCTCAGCAGTGCCGCCCACAGCGCAAGCCCGCGCCGTTGCGCCAGACTCATTTCGCCACCCCAGGCAACAGGGTTGTCAGCATCCGCTCGAGCCAGGAGTTCAGTGCCCACCACAGGCCAACGGTCGCCAGAGCACTCACGCCGATGCGTACAGGCCATAGTGATAGCCAGCGCTCCATCACCCGATGTGCACGGCTTTCTACCATTAGCCGATCGGTCTGCGGATAGCTGAACGGTAAGACATGGTCAGCGAATGCCTGTATCAGTTTCTGACGCTTAGGGTCATTCAGCGACCGGAAATCACCGAGGAACCCCAGCATCATGACGCGCTGAAAGCAGGTGAGCACCGCACTGTCTGGTGCAGGTTCACGCAGTACATCTCGCATACGATCGCAGAGGGTATCTCCGGCATCCATGGTGCCGAGAAAGTGCCCCTGAAGAGGAATGTCATACCACTGTACGCAGGCGTCATCTTCTACGCCGCGGCCTTTAACCGCCTCATCGAGCAGTGCACACTGTGCGGTGAGAATATGCTGACAGCTGGCGTCATCCAGCTCGCTCTCTTTCAGCGCGCGCTGTACGCGCTCCACGTCCGCAACACAGCGTTCCCACAGCAATCGACCTTCCCCTTCCTGAAATTTTGGGCCGTGGCGCAGGCTGATAACCTGCAGCCATGTGTCCTGTAACAGCGCATCAATATCGATGGACGCGGAGATGCCGCGTTTGCGCTCGCTCATGTTCTCAGTACCGCGAAGAGTTCAAGTTCAGGCTCACCGAGCATTCCCGGGACATAAAACATACAGCAGCCGCTTTCGAGCATGTCGACAGCCAGAGGATGAGACACATCGAGGCTGAAATATTGATTCTCCAGGCGCAGAGGAATGGCGGCAGGTACATGGCGTAGCGGCGTCAATGGCACCCCCACCCGAGAGGAATTGACGATACCGCGGACGTGATCCGGGCTGCCCACTTTGCACTGGCGCGGAAACTGCTCCTGCAGCTGGGCTACCGGGATGGGGGAGCGTACGGATAAGTAGTAGTCGGCACCTTCGCGCAGACGGGGATCGTGCAGGCGTGCCTGCCAGAAATGCAGGCGCTTATCGTACTCAAGTTCAACGGACACCACCCGTGAGGGCAAGCTGGCCTCCAGCAGATCGCCCAATAAGTCGAACAACGGCGGGAAGACGACGCTCAGCTGTTCGTGCTGCCAGCCAGGAATGGCGCTAACCTGATGCTCAAGGGAGAACGTAAGCAGGCTGCCGGCAAGTCTTGCCAGTTCCGGATACAGTCGTTCAGCCGGGCTCTGCGGATATCGTAGAAACTGACCGAGTACCGGCTCCGCGCTGTTCAGGGCATTCAGCAGCCAGAAAAGAGACACGTCAGCCACCGCAAAATCTGCCATCCGCGCATTGCTTTCCCGGCGCATGGCCATCAGGCGGGTCAGACGGGCTCGCAGCTGGGTCATCAGCTGTTCAAGCTGGGTCACCAGCCAGCGGCTGCCCTGTACGGGTAGCAGCGGCGGGAGAAAGCTGCCATCAAGCGCCCAGATGCCCTGCGAATCCTGCTGCAGACGGGCCACCGGGCAGGTCAGATAATCACTGTTGTTCTGATGAGTAAAGCGTAGCGTCAGTTCCGCCTGCATCACCGCAATCTGGCGGGTGTCTTCACCATACTGGTTGCGCACGTCCCGCCAGCGCTGGCGGTAACGAACCGGGCGATCTGCTACCTCATCGGGTGTCAGGCAGTTACCGCCATTAGCGCGTAACAAGGGCAAAGCCAGCACCACCACGGTGTCATGTGCTTCGCCATCCAGCGACAGCGCCGGTGGCAGCGCATCGGCATTGTCCGTATCAATAAGTGAACCATCCTGAAAACGGACATGCAGCCTGTGGGCCTGTAGACGACCGAGTTTCAGCATGTCCGATTCAAAGGTCGACTCAATCACCCCCCAGGGATGATTGAGCCCCAGCCGGGCAATGCATTCCGCAGACCAGGCTGCATACGCAGCCTGTTGCTGGAAGTGCTGGGGAGAGACCATGATGCCCCTACCCCACAACGGTTGTTCCGTTTTCATCTGCTTCCTGCCTTACGTTACGCTTTCGCTTTCGGCATCTGGGAAACCAGCGACAGATTGACGTCCATGCCTTCCACCTGGAAGTGCGGCACGGCAAACAGCTTCACGCGGAAGAAGCCCGGGTTGTCCTCGATATCCTCCACCACCACTTTGGCGTCGCGCAGCGGGTGTGACGCCTGCAGCTCGTCGCCCGGGTCGGTCATTTCGGTCACCAGGCTTCGCACCCAGGCGTTGAGCTCCAGCTCAAGCAGACGGCGGTCCTTGGTGGTGCCGATGTTTTCACGCTGAATAAGCTTCAGGTAGTGCGCGATACGCGACAGCAGGAAGATGTAGGGCAGCCGCGCGTTAATCCGGCTGTTTGCGGTAGCGTCCGCGGTGTCGTACAGCGCCGGTTTCTGGGCCGAATTTGCCGAGAAGAAGCAGGCGTAATCCCGGTTCTTATAATAAGAAAGCGGAATAAAACCGAGGTTGGCGAACTCAAATTCGCGGGTTTCCGGCAGCATCACCTCTGAGGGAATTTTCACCTGATTGCCGGTACCGAGATCGTACAGATGAATGGGCAGGTCCTGCACCGCGCCGCCGGCCTGCGGCCCGCGGATCTGCACGCACCAGCCGTTGTTGATGAAGCTTTTCACCATGTTTGCCGCAAAGGCGAAGGAGGCATTGGTCCACAGGTATTTATCGTGTTCCGGCCCCTTGACCTCTTCGACATAGTTGAAGCTGCGCACCGGCACGGTATCCGGGCCATACGGCAGGCGGCCCAACACGCGCGGCATCACCAGGCCGATGTAGCGAGAGTCGTCGGTGTCGCGGAAGCTTTTCCATTTGATATATTCGGCGCGATCGAAGTAGTTGCCGATATCCTTGATGGCCGCAACCTGCTCCATGTTCTCCTTTAAAAAGAACGCCGGTCCCGCGGAGCCAATAAACGGCATATGCGCGGCGGCGGAGACTTTTGAGATGTTACGCATCAGCGCCACGTCCTGAGCGGAGGCATCGAACTCATAGGCCGAGATAACCGCGGCAATAGGCTCGCCGCCCGGGGTGTCGTACTCCGCGATATAGGTCTGCTTATACAGCCCGCTCTGGATAATTTCCGGAAAGTCCTCGAAGTCCTGGCGCAGCTCCTCTTTAGACAAATCGAGGAGCTCCAGCTTGACGTTCTGGCGAAAATCGGTTTTATCCACCAGCGATTTGAGCCCACGCCAGACGCCCTCAGTGCGCTGAAAATCCGGGTGATGCATGACTTCATCGAGCTGGCGGCCAATCTGAAAATCCAGCTCCGCAATATGATGGTCGAGGATCGTCTTATCCAGCTTCTCCACTTTGTGCCCGGATTTTTGCAGACACTGCATAAACACTTTCACCGCGGCGGTCACGCGCGCGTCGGCGGAGGTTTCCGCCATGACGGTCGTATCATCAAAACCGTTTAAATCACCGAGCTCCGCCACCGGCGTTAAATTTATTTTGTCAAACAGTGAGGCATATACCCCACCCTGCGGCAGGTGTTTTTCGACAACGGCGCCACCCGCCAGATTCTGGGATTCGTTATTGACTGACATTAGCATTTACTCATCATTATTCCGTGATAGAAACGTCCAGTAATTAATCCTGGGCCGGGGCAAGCGCATTCAGTTCATTACGCAACTCTGCGGAAAGCGCGGGGTCTTTTAATATAATTTCCAGTTCTTTCCGAAAATTCATATTATCCAGAAGATTTGATTTCAAATCGCGCAGCAGATTACGCATCGCGAGCATTGCCCGAAGCTGTGGAATTTGCCGCGCCACCGCTTCCGGCTCAAAGTCCTTCATATTGTGAAAAAAGAGCTTCACGTTTTCTTCAGAACCATCGCTGGCGAGGGTGTTTTTAACGGTGAGATTGACTTCCGGATTAAGATTAGCCAGGACGCTGTTAAAATTGTTCTTGTTGATGTCTATCTTATCGCGCTCAGAGAGCGTGCCCTCTGCCTTGCCGTTGCTGAAGTCACCCACGCTCAGGAGCTTTAGCGGGAGCTCAACTTTCTTCTGAACGCCCCCCGTCAAAAGATCCAGCTTTATATTTACACGCGCACGAGGTATTTCGTTCTGAAATGATTCAGACATATATACTTATCTCCTGAATAAATTAATCACTTAACCTGAAATATTGTCACCATATAGAATGCGGCTTTTTGTTTTTACTCTAAATTCATCGCGGCGTAAAGTGTGAAAAATTCAAATAACCCGTAACGGCAATCGCTAATTAAAAGCGACCCGCGCCATAAGCCCGACATCACAGGCCTGGCGCACCTGTCACCCGCCAATATTTATTTTAAATAAAGCCACGCCGCAAAAATAAATAACATTCACGACGACAATGAAAATGCCAAATTAATAAATGAAATAATAAAATAATATTTTTCAAGTCCAGTATCGGACATTTAAAACACCACAAGGAGAGGAGCCGGCGATATTGACGTAAGGAGCGGTATTGACGTAAGGAGCGGTATTGACTAAAGAAGCGGGCAGGCGAAAGCCGGCGCGGCCGACGTTGACCGCTAATGCGCGTTCAGCCGGTTGCCAAAAACAGAAAAACCCGGACAGCAAACGTGTTGCCATCCGGGTTGAGCGCGGGCGACGCTATTTAGCGTTGCGGATTAGTTTGCCGTAGCGGCGGACGGTTCAAGCTTCGGGCCCGCCAGCGCCAGGCGCGCGCCGGCCTCGGTATCGTTATATTGCCTGAAGTTATCGATAAACAGCTGGGCCAGACTCTCGGCTTTCTCCTGCCAGCCGTCGGCAGAACTCCAGCCGCTGCGCGGATCGAGCCGCGCGCTGTCAACGCCCGGGATGCTCTGCGGAATAGCCAGGCCAAAGACCGGGATCGTCTCGGTACGCAGAGGGCCGGTGGTGTCGTTTAAGATAGCGCTGATAATGCTGCGGGTATCGCGCAGCGACAGGCGTTTACCCTCCCCGTTCCAGCCGGTATTGACCAGCCAGGCTTCGGCGCCCGCTTCCGCCATTTTGGCGGCCAGCACGCTGGCGTACTGCGTGGGGTGCAGCAGCAGGAACGCCGCGCCGTAGCAGGCGGAGAACGTTGGCGTAGGTTGGGTGATACCGCGCTCGGTGCCGGCCAGCTTCGAGGTGAAGCCCGACAGGAAATGGTACTGCATCTGTTCGGTCGTCAGACGTGAAACCGGCGGCAGCACGCCGAATGCGTCGGCGGCGAGGAAAATCACCCGCGCCGGATGGCCGGCACGAGAGACCGGCTTGACGATATTTTCGATATGCGACAGCGGGTATGAAACGCGGGTATTTTCGGTCTTACTGCCGTCGGCATAATCCACCGTGCCGTCAGCCCGGACCACCACGTTTTCCAGCAGCGCATCGCGGCGAATCGCCTGATAAATCTCCGGTTCCGCCTGCGGATCGAGGTTGATGGTTTTGGCGTAGCAGCCGCCTTCAAAATTGAACACGCCGTCGTCATCCCAGCCGTGTTCGTCGTCGCCGATAAGCTGGCGCAGAGGATCGGTGGAGAGGGTCGTTTTGCCGGTACCGGAAAGGCCGAAGAACAGGGCCACGTCGCCCTCTTCGCCGCGGTTAGCCGAACAGTGCATCGAAGCAATGCCCTGCTGCGGCAGCAGATAGTTCATGACCGAGAAGAGCCCTTTTTTCATCTCTCCGCCGTACCAGGTGCCGCCAATAAGCTGAATTTTCTCGCTCAGGTTAAAGGCAACGAAGTTCTCGGAGTTGAGGCCCTGCTCCTGCCACTGGTCGTTGGTGCAGCCCGCGCCGTTGAGGACCACGAAGTCCGGCGTGAACTGTTCCAGCTCCTCAGCCTCGGGAACGATAAACATGTTTTTGACGAAGTGAGCCTGCCACGCCACCTCGGTGACAAAGCGCACGCCGAGGCGCGTATCAGGGCTTGCCCCGCACCAGGCATCAACCACGTACAGCTTTTTACCGCTCAGCTGTCCGGCAACCCGCGTTTTGAGGCTGGCCCAAATCTGCGGCGTTAACGGCTTATTGTCGTTGCGGCCAAGCCCGGCATCGGACCACCAGACGGTATCGCGGGTCAGGTCATCTCTGACGATATATTTGTCACGCGGTGAACGTCCGGTAAATATCCCGGTATCAACGGCCACTGCGCCGGATGCGGTCATCACGCCGCGCGCTGCGCCGGTGAGTTCCGGGCTGGTTTCATGGGCAATCAGCAGGTCGTAATCGGGGTTATAAAATAACTCGCTGCTATCCTTAATACCAAGCTCGTGCAGAGCCTGTTTTACTAATTCGATACGTGGCATGGAACTCCTGACAAACAGCTGGCTAGGTAAGATGTATTCATTATTTCAGCCCGTCATTGCGTTCTTCTGTGAATTCCGGTGTAAAAAATCCACAGCAAAATGAAATAACAGGATGAGCAGCCTGGAGCAGCGATTTTATAGCGGTGCTCGTAGGGTATCGCCTGTGCTTTACGAAACTCGTATTAACTGCTTAGGAATACGCTAAATCTGAGAAAAATGTTAACACCTGTGGTTAGTTATGTTAATTGCATAGTTTCTATGCGTTATGCTAAAATTGCATAGCATTAAATACAGCGTTAAGGAACGGATCCGTGCTGGCTAATCTTGAAGTGAAGTGGCTGTACGATGTCATTGCTCTGGAGGAGTCCAGAAGCTTTACTCTGGCGGCTAAAACCAGAAATATATCGCAATCCTCGTTCAGCCGCAGGATTCAGGCGCTCGAGGCGTCGCTGGGTTTCAGCATCTTCGACCGCGGGGTTAACCCGCTGCAGCTCACCACTCGTGGCAAAATTTTCGTCGGCTATGCGCGAAATATGCTGGACGATATGGACTTTCAGATTAGTCGCATTAAGGGGCTAAATAACACCACTCAGAAAATAAGAATCGATGCCGCTCCGTCGCTCTCTGTTTTAGTCCTTCCGGAATTAATTGCCGGCTACACCGATATAAAAAATAAAACCTTCCACGTCGAATCCATTAACGTTAACGAAGCCGTATTTAACCTCAAGGAAGGCAAGAGCGACTTTATTCTGTCTTTTTATAATGAGGAGTTAATGAACTATCCGTTTATTAACCACAAAATTTTCGACTCTTCGGTGCACCTTGTTACGCCCTGCGATGAGAGCGGCAGGCCGCTCTTTCATCTGCACCGCGGCGTTTTGCCGCTGATGAGATATGCCAACGATAGCTATATGGGGCGCCAGGTAAATCAGGTTATCGACCGCACGCCGGGGATCACCTTCTCGCTGACCTTCGTCTCGTCTATGAGCGAGCTGCTTAAGCGGATGATCCTCAACGGCGACGGCGTAGGCTGGCTGCCGCAATACTCTATCCAGCGCGAGCTCGATGAGGGCCGCCTGGCCATTATGGACGCCACGCTCTCGCTGCCGATCGGGGCCTATATGTATCGCTCCGGCTCGCGGCTTAACCAGTCCGCCGAGCGCTTCTGGCAGCATATTAAATCCCGGGATGCCCGCCAGTCCTGAGCAATAAAACCGGCGGCTTGCGTCCGTCGCCGGCTACATAGCGAATTCGCCAGCTGGCAGAAAATTCGCTATCATCCGCCTCCTCTTTCCCAGGCGAGCCGCCCGATGTCTACGATCGTTGATACCTTTATTGCCCCGCCGTGCCATGCAGAGATTGAGATCCTTTATCAGGACGATCATCTGCTGCTGATCGCAAAACCTGCCGGCCTGCTCAGCCTCTCGGGAAAAAACCCGCGCAATCTCGACTCGGTGCACCATCGGTTAGTCCAGACCTTTCCCGGCTGTACGCTGGTTCATCGTCTCGATTTCGGCACTTCCGGCGTGATGGTGATTGCCCGCAGCAAGGCCATTAACGCCGCCCTCTGCCAGCAGTTTAGCCAGCGCGCGGTGAGCAAGGTCTACAGCGCGCTGCTGTGCGGGCACCTGACCGATGATGAAGGCGTAATAGACGCCCCCATCGCCAAAGACCCGGCGCTGTTTCCGCGGATGACCATTTGCGCCACCCGCGGCAAGTCGGCCCGCTCCCGCTATCGGGTGCTTGAGCGCCTGCAGCGCCAGAGTGAAGACGGGACGCTGCTGCCGCTGACCCGCGTGCGGCTCACCCCGGAGACCGGTCGCACCCACCAGCTGCGCATTCACTGTCAGCTCGCGGGGCACCCCATTTTAGGCTGCGATCTCTACGGTGGCCTGCTGCTACCCGGCACCGAGAGCACGCCGCGCCTGATGCTGCACGCCAGCGAGCTGCGCTTTACCCACCCGGTCAGCGGGGAGCCAATCAACGCCAGCAGCGCCAGTCCGTTCTGAAACCTGCCGGTCGGCGGCGATTAATCCAGCGGCGCGTCCCTGATATCAACCAGCAGCAGCGTACCGAAGCTGCCGGCCGGAACGTGGTGCACGGCGCCCTTCGGCACAAAGCAGTAATCGCCGGCGGCGAGGTTGAACCGTCTGCCGTCGATAACCAGCGGCAGCGCCCCTTCCAGCACCAGCAGCAGTTCGTCGAAGTCATCGTGCGCTTCGGCGGCGATCCCCTCACCGCCCATTTTTATGACCTTTATGGCGCTATTGCCTACCGCGCCCAATACCCGCGACTGCCAGACCTGCTCCAGCCCGGCGGCGATCCGGTATACTGAGTTAATCTCCATCAATGCCTCCTGCAGGCGAATGCCAGCCGCTATAAATAACCGATCGGCGCCATCGCGCAAATACGGATATGTTAGTTGCATACGCAAAATCATTCGCTGTGCCGGGAAGCGTCTGTCGGACGGCCTATATCGATGAGGCCGCGAAGACGCCGGGCGTGGTGCCATAATGCAGGCGGAAGTATTTAATCAGGTGGCTTTGATCGTAAAACCCGACGTCCGTCGCCACCTGAGCGGCGCCGAAGCCTTTCGCCAGCAGCCCTTTGGCTCTGACCAGGCGCAGCTGCGTCAGGTATTGATGGACCGACAGCCCGGTCTGCGCCTGGAAGGTGCGCATAAAATGAAACTCGCTCAGCCCGGCGACCCCGGCAATCTCCTTAACCGCCAGCGGCTGCTGATAGGCGCAGTGTAAAAACTCGATGGCGCGACGGATGTCGGCGCGGATCGCATCCCGTCGGCCACCGCGAGCGCTGCGCCCGGCATAGCGCCCCACCAGCATATTCAGCACCTGATACATCAGGCACTCTTTTTCCAGCGGATCGCGGCTGGCGCCAAGCACGGCGGAGGCCTGCAGCATGCTGCGGGCCATCAGCGGGTCGTGGCGCATCCCTTCGCCGCCAAAATGGACCTCGCCTGCGCCGGTGAGCACCGTTGCGGCCACCTCATCGATCAGCTGCGCTGAAGGATAAAATGCGCAGTAATCCCAGCCTTCGTCACGCTGCACCGCTTCGCCGGTATGCACTTCGCCGGGCATGATAACCATCACCGTCCCCGCCGCTGCGATGCCGCGCTCCCGGCAGATGCGCGTGCGCTGCGCCCCGCGGGCGAAGGCGGCAATCACATATTCATGATGAAAGTGCGGCGGATAGCTGTGCTCGTAGCAGGAGGCGCGGAGGATCTCCATCCCACCGTGCAGCTCGCTGTCCCGCCAGAGCCTGATATCATCCCGTATCTCTTTCGCCACCCCGCCACCCTTTTTATTACGCAAAATTGATATTTCAGCCAATGAGCAGGATTTTACTATAGCGATCCTGACGATTTCTTAAGATTATCATTCAGTGACGGACAATTCGGGACTATTTGATGTTGATGAACAAGAAGACCTCGCCCAGGGATGAGGCAGCCGCGGAGTTTCGCGCGGGCATTATCGCCTGCCTGCCCACCATCCCCGGCTACTGGAGCATTGGCTTTGCCGCCGGGGCTATCGGCACATTATCAGGGTTCACCACCGCGCAGACGGCGCTACTGGCGAGCGCGCTGTACGCGGGCTCCGCCCAGTTCCTGTTTTATTCGCTGTGGGCCACCGGCGCCGAAGTCGCCTCGGTGGTGCTGAGCGTACTGCTGGTGAACCTGCGCTACCTGCTGATGAGCTCCGCCATGAGCGTATTCTTTCGGGAATACACGACCGGGCAAAAAATTATCAGCGGGCTGCTGCTGACCGATGAAACCTTCGGCGTCGCGGTCCAGCGCGGCAGCGGGCACAACAAAGTGCCCTACGCGTGGATGCTCGGGCTCAACGTCGCCGCGTGGCTGAACTGGATCCTCGCCTGCGTGGTCGGCGCGGGGTTAGCCTCCGCCCTTCCGCCGTCGCTGATGGAGGGGCTGAGCTTCAGCCTGGTGTCGATGTTTATCGGGCTGGTGCTGATGATCTGGTTTGCCAGCCGGCGTAAAGCGCTGGAGGCCTTCAGCATTGCGACGGCGGTGGTCATCACCCTGTTCACCGCCGGCCACACCGATATGAGCGTTGTGGTCATCGTGGCGGCGTCGGTCGCGGCAACGCTGGCAACGGTCGGGCTGCGTCTGACGTCCAAAGGAGAACAATAGATGGAACGCAATATTATCCTTGCCATTCTCGCCTCCGCGCTGGTCACCGCCCTGATGCGCACGGTGCCTGTGTTACTGCTTTCGCGTTTTCGCCTGGCGCCGGTCATCCAGCAGTGGCTGAGCTTTATTCCGTCCGCCATTATGGCGGCGATTATCGCCGCAGAGCTGCTCGGCAAACCGGCGCTAAGCGGCTCGGGGATCAGCATTTCGCTGCTGGCCGCCGCCGCCGCGACGGTGGCCGGCGTCCTCACCCGCAGCCTGTTTGCGACGGTAATTGCCGGGATGGTTGCCTTTTCCGCACTCAGCTACCTGCTGCTTTAATTATGCTCCTGGCCACGGTTATCGTGGCCTTTTCATTATCAGCTTTCCCCCACGCGTTAAATTCAAATAGCGGCATTGCAAATGCAAATATCATATTTGCCGGTTAATCACCGCCTCTGTAGCTTGTAGTTTATTCATGCTTTCCATGAAATAAACTTCAGGGCGCGACGGCGGCAAATGATTAGACTCGAAAATATCTATAAGACCTACCCGGGCAGCGCGCATGCGGCAATAAGCAATCTGAACCTGACGATTAATAGCGGCGAACTCTGCACCTTCGTTGGCCCCAGCGGCTGCGGTAAAACCACCCTATTACGGATGATTAATCAGCTCGATAAGCCGGACTCCGGTTACGTCTACGTGCAGGGTGTAAAAATAGCCGAAAGCGATATTATCCAGCTGCGCCGCAAAATTGGTTTTGTTATGCAAAGCGCGGCGTTATTTCCGCACCGCACGGTGGCGCAAAATATCGCGACGGTACCGCGCCTGCTCGGCTGGAGCAAAACGCAGATCCGCGCGCGCATTGCCGAGCTGGTCGATTTAATGTCGCTGGACCGCCTGCTGCTTGAGCGCTATCCGCATCAGCTTTCCGGCGGCCAGCAGGGACGCGTCGCTATCGCCAGGGCGCTGGCAGCCGACCCGCCGGTGCTGCTGATGGATGAGCCCTTTGCCGCCATCGACCCGCTGGTGCGCGAACGCCTGCAGGACGAGCTGCTGCTGCTCCAGCAACGCCTGCATAAAACGATAGTGCTGGTGACGCACGATATTAACGAGGCCATCCGCCTGGGCGACAGAATTGCCATTTTCGAGGAGGGCGGCGTGCTGGCGCAGTTTGCCTCCCCTGACCATATTTTATCGCACCCGGCCAGCGACTTTGTCCGCCGCTTTATCGGCCCCGAGCCCAACCTCAAGCGGCTGGGCATGATTCAGGTCGGCCAGCTGCCGCGCCATGACGTGGCGCTGGTTGACGAGCAGCATGCGCCGATCGCCAGCCGCCACCCGACCCTCAGCAGCCCGCTGCAGCTGATCCTCGATAAGCACCAGCGTCCGCTGCAGTGGTTCGACCCGCACCGGCGCATTTCGCTGCCCATCACCCAGCCGCTGGCCGCGCTGCACAGCCTGCGCTTTGCCTACAGCGCGCTGCTGGATGCGCCGGGTGGCGTGCTGGTACACGTCGACGACAGCGGAAAATATCAGGGCACCGTTTCGTACTCGCTGCTCCAGCACGTGCTGGATGGTCTGGTGGAAATTCGCCGCTATGGTTGACTGGCAGTGGATCCTCGACAACCGGATGATGATCGGCGCGCTGCTGTGGCAGCATACCCAGTTGGTGGCTATCTCGCTCTTTTTTGGCACCCTGCTGACGGGATTACTGATTGGCCTGACTCTGCGTTGGCCGAGGGCCGTGCAGCCTCTGCTCTATCTCTGCGGGGTCCTGTTTACGATCCCCTCGCTGGCGCTGTTCATTTTACTGCTGCCGTTTACCGGCCTGTCGCTGACCACCTCGGTCATCGGCCTGACGCTCTATTCCCTGCTGATCCTGCTGCGCAACACGCTTGCCGGCATCGAGAAGCTGCCGGCGGCGGTGCTGGAGTCGGCCCGCGCGCTGGGCTACACCCGCGGCTACCGCTTTTTTGATATCGAGCTGCACCTGCTGGCACCGTCGCTTTTCGCCGGCCTGCGTATCGCCTCCGTCACCCTGGTTGGGCTAGTGACGGTGACCGCGCTGATTGGCCAGGGCGGGCTGGGACAGCTGCTGCTGGCGGGGTTTAACCAGGATTTTATTACTCCTGTCATTGTCAGCCTGGCATTGAGCCTTGCGCTGTCGCTGTTATTTGACTCGCTGATCGCCCGCGTTGGCTATTGGCTTACGCCCTGGACGCGCTGATGGATATCCTACAGGCAACGCTGGGCTGGTTTTTGCAGCCCGAACACTGGCTCAGCGACGGCGGTATTTTGGTGCGCCTGCGGGAGCATATTTATTACGTTACGCTGAGCATGCTGATCGCCTCCGCCATTGCCCTGCCCACGGGAATTGCGCTCGGCTACTGGCGCAAAGGCGCCTTCGTGATCATTAACTTATTTAATATCGGCAGGGCAGTTCCGGCGCTGGGATTAATTCTGCTGTGCATTCTGCTGTTTGGCTTTAACGATATTCCGCTCTTCGCCGCGCTGGTCGCCATGTCCGTTCCGCCGATTCTGACCAACGCCTGGGTCGGGATCTATCACGCCGACCGCCAGCTGTGCGATGCGGCGAAGGCGCTGGGCATGACGCCGTTGCAAAGCCTTTGGCAGCTGCGGATCCCGCTGGCCGCGCCGCTTATTTTCGCCGGAATGCGCACCGCGCTGGTACAGCTTATCGCCACCGCCGTCGTCGCGGCCTATGCGGGCCTCGGCGGCCTCGGTCGGTTTCTGATTGACGGGCTCGGCCAGCGCGATATTCCGCAGGTGATCGCCGGCTCGCTGGTGGTCTCCCTGCTGGCCATCGGCAGCGAGCTGCTCTTTTCACTGATTGACCGGCGCTTCACCCATACCATCGGCACTCCGGAGTATTAGTTTTTATCACCCATCGCCGCGGCCCGAATATCTCACACGGGCGGCAGCGTACCCGTGGCTGACTTAACGCATCACGGATATTTATTCACCTAGCGAGGCACTATGCACAATATATTAGCTTTCCCTTTTCACCGTCGCCGTTTTCGCCTGTCACTATTAGCCGTCGGGTTACTCGGCTTAAGCTTTAGCTCATTAGCGGAAAGCGTCACGATCGGCGGCGCTAATTTCACCGAGAGCTCTATTCTCGCGAATATTTACGCCAGCGCGCTGAAGAAAAATAATATTGAGGTCAGTACCCGACTTAATCTCGGCAACCGCGAGATCATTATTCCGGCATTAAAGAGCGGCGAAATTGATATTGTGCCGGAGTATCTTGGCGCCCTGCTTAACTACTACGACGGAAAAACCCTGGCCACCAGCCAGAGCGACGTCAGCGCCGAGTTGGCTAAGGTTCTGCCTGCCGACTTCACGCTGCTGACGCCTTCCCCGGCGACCTCAATTACCGCGTGGGCGGTTCGCGCCGACATGGCGAAAAAGTACGGCTTGAGCAAGCTCTCCGATCTGCAGCCCATCGCTCATCAGCTGACGATCGGCGGGCCACCGGAGCTGGCGGTGCGTGCGCTCGGCCTGCCGGGGCTTAAGCGCGTCTATGGCCTCGAATTTAAGGCGGTAAAATCCCTCGATATGGGCGGGCCGCTGACTCGCCTGGCGCTCAACTCCGGCAAAATCGACGTTGCGACGGTTATCTCCACCCAGGGCAACCTGGCGAAAGAGGACTGGGTGGTGCTGGATGACGATAAGCACGAGCAGCCGAGCCAGAACGTGGTGCCGCTGGTGCGTAAAGCCAGCCTGACGCCGACGGTGAGCAAGGTGCTGAACGACGTCTCCGGCAAGCTGAACAACGCCACCCTGATTGAGCTCAACCAGCAGGTCGATCTGCAGCATAAAGACCCGGCCGCCGTGGCGGAAGCGTGGGTCAACGACCATCTGGCAAACCGCTAACCTCTCCATGCCAGGGATCGGCAATAACCGCAAACGAGTCGCACATGTCTGAAAATCATATGATTCTGAACCTGTTTTTCTTTAATCCGCAGGGGGATTACCGCTTCTCATGGCGCCATCCTCAGGCACCGGGCAAAGAAATTTTTACCCTCGGCTACTACGCGGAGCTGGCGAAGAAGGCCGAGGCCGCCACCCTCGACGCCGTTTTTGTCGCCGACCACATTGCCATCTGGGATACGGTGCCCAGCGGCTTAACCCACTACGCCAACGCGCGGCTGGAGCCCATCACCCTGCTCGCCGCCCTTGCCGCCGTGACCGAGCATATCGGCCTGATGGGCACCGCCTCCACCTCCTACAACGAGCCCTACAATCTCGCCCGCTACTTTGCCTCGCTGGACTTTCTCAGCGGCGGTCGGGCGAGCTGGAACGTGGTCACCTCGTGGCTGGAAGAGGAAGCGGCCAACTTCGGTCTCGACCAGCTTCCGCAGCACGGCAACCGCTACCAGCGCGCCGGGGAGTTTATCGATGTCGTCACCCGCCTTTGGGACTCCTGGGAGGACGATGCGGTGCTGTATGACAAAACGAGCGGCCTGTTTGCCGATGCGTCTAAGGTGCACCACCTCAACCATCGCGGCGAGTTCTTTAACGTCCGCGGGCCGCTCAACGTCCCGCGCCCGCCGCAGGGTCATCCGGTGCTGGTCCAGGCCGGGTCTTCCGAGGCGGGGAAAAACCTCGCCGCGGCGTGGTCAGATATGCACTTCGTGTTTATTAAATCCATTGCAGAGGGGCTGGCCTATCGTCAGGAGATGAATCAGCGGCTGCGGGACTATGGGCGCGATCCGGCGCACTTTAAAATCATCGCCGGCGTTCTGCCCGTGGTGGTCAATTCCGACGCCGAGAAGGAGGAGCGCCAGCGGCTTAACGAGCGTTTGATGAGCGATCAGATGGCGATAGACCTGCTCTCGTCCTACCTGCGGATGGATTTAAGCGCCCACTCGCCGGACCAGCCCCTGCCGCCGCTGCCGGACGAGGCGACGTTTGACGGCATCCGCACCGCTCTGCAGCTTATCCGCCACTACGATCCCAGCCTGACCGTTCTGCAGCTGGGGCGCCTGCTGCTGCAAAGCTCCGACAGCTGGCTACTGATCGGCAGCGCGGAAGAGGTCGCCGACGCGCTGACCGCCACCTGGCGCGCCGGCGCGGCGGACGGATTTAACCTGATGTTCCCGCTGCTGCCGGGGGACTTCGATCGCTTTGTCGACCAGGTGGTGCCGATCCTGCAGCGTAACGGCGCGATGCGCACCAGCTACCCGTCGGGCACGCTGCGGGAGAAACTCGGGCTGCCGGCGGCGGAAAACCGCTTTACCGCGCCGGGTCCGCGCTAGCCTACGCCGAAGGAGGCCCGGCCTCCTTCACCCGCCTACAGTTGAGTCACGCCCCTTGTCGCCGCCTCGGCGCGCCACGCCAGCAGCTGCGCATACGGCTGGCGCGTCACAACGCTAAAATCGTCGATCAGCTGCGCCCGGCAAATATCCCGGTACTGCGCGCCGGTAACCAGCTGATGCAGCGCCTCACGCAGGAGCGCCATCGTCGCCGGCGGCGTATCTTTGCTGCTTATCAGCGGCAGCCCCGGCGCCAACGGACTGCGTCCGATAACGCACAGTCCGGCAAGCAGCGCGGGGTCGTGGCGCTGCAGCAGCGCCCAGCTGACGCAGTCAATCGCCGCGATATCAGCCGTTCCTTGCTGTAATTCAATCAGCGACTGGCGGTGGCTGCCGCTCCAGCGCACGGCGGAAAAAAAGCGGCCGCCCTCGGCCAGCGGCGCCACCCTTTCCAGCAGCGCGTTGTAGCCGGACTGGGAGTCTGGCGAATTGCACACCGCCCGCCGATGGCGAAAATCCGCCAGCGTCCGATGCTGGTTCGCCTCCTGGCTCACCAGCAGGCTACGATAATTCGCCCCTTCACAGCCCTCCGCCGCGTAGTGAAAGCAGCCGACGATCTGCACATCCGCAAGCCGGGTGACCAGCGGATAGCCGCAGGTCTGGCTCAGCAGCAGCTGCGGATCGCGCCAGTGGTCCAGCAGCGCCTCCCGGGGCCATCGCGCCGGCAGGTCGGCCACCGCCACCCCGCGGGCCGCGAGGATCTCGCTCAGCGCCAGCCACAGCGCCCGCGTCTCTTCATGATTAACCGCATACATGGGAAAATCGACAACGTTATTCATGGTTCTCCCCCGCGACAGGCCGCTTTTTTACGCCGGGATGGGCGTTCACCGCCACCGCGCGAAACGAAAAGCGCCGCAGCCATTCGCCATAGCCGCGCACCACAAAGCCGTGGTTACGCTGCCGGTAGCTCTCCCGTTCGAGCAGATAAAGTTTACGCAATCCGTACCAGGGAATCCCCGGCAGGTCGTGATGAACTGAATGATAGTTGAGGTTAAGAAACAGCACCCGCCACGCCAGCCCCGCTTCATTAATCACCGAGCGCGCCAGCGGATCGTCGGCAGCCCGATGCTCAAGGAAGGAGCGAACCTTGGTGAGCGCCAGCGCCGGATAGCTGACGGCGGCGACAAAATAGAGCGGCGAGAACTCAACGTGCGCCATCAGCGCAAACAGGCCGCTCAGCAGCAGGCCGTGGGTAGCCCACATCGCCATCGCCGCCTTCTGGCGCAGGCGAAAGGCGCGCCACGCGCTGACGAGCGTTTGCGCAATATCCAGCAGCGGTGCCAGCAGCAGCCGTCCGATAAAGGTGTTGCGCAGATGAATCACCCGGCGCTGCCAGGGCGCGAAACGCCGCCAGCTCTCGGCGGTAAAATAGTAGGATTCGGGGTCATCGACCGGCAGCGTGAGATGATGATTATCGTGGTGCGCGAGATGCGAATCCCGGTACAGGCCGTAGGGATACCACACCGCCAGCGGCAGGATGCCCAGCAGCTGATTCAGGCGCGGCCAGCGCGTCGGATGGCCGTGTATCAGCTCATGCTGTAACGACATATACCAGGCACTAAACCAGATTAGCAGCAGCGTTGCCGGCAGCAGCCCCAGCGTTTTCCAGTATACGAGGGTGGCAAACCAGCCGCCGTAAATGGTGATAATCAGGAGCCAGGTCGGAAGTTCGCTGCGCCATAAGCGGCTGCGTGAAAGCTGGTGGATCAGGTCGCGCTGCTGCGGGTGCAAATAGACAGACGTTTTTTTGGTCATTACTGCAAATACCGTTTCCGCGTTATCTTTTATCCTTCGAAGATGTGAGATAACACGGAAAATAACAAAGTATTTAAATGACTTAGCTTTGCCAGAAACGTGGGGTAAACGAAGCGCCTGCGGGGCGCTGCCGATGCGGATGAAGGCGGATACTGCCCACCTCCCCCGCGACGCGTCAATTATCCACATTATGCAAAGCATGCTGGATAAAGGCGGGCATCGACCCTTTACATTACAGTATAATGTTAACAGACGGATCCAACCCGAACCGCTGCTCGACGCCTTCAGGCGCGGTGGCGCCGAGGATAACGAGATCTGCCTTGAGCTCAGTTTTAAAAGAACGCAAACCGACCGATAGCCAGGTTGTCGCCAATATCGCTGAAAGCGTGGCCTTTTAGGTCCCCTGTATCGATAGCGGAGTCGAGGACCTGCTGGTCTCAATAATTGGGTCCGCATCGCCTGATGCCGACCGTTTAACAGGAGTGTGTCATGCCATCGTTAAGAGTCGCCTTTATCAAAGCCAACTGGCACGCGGATATCGTCAGCCAGGCCGAGAGCGGATTCCGCCAGGAGCTGGATAGTCAGCAGGTGGAATACGCCGTTGATAGCTGGGACGTTCCCGGGGCGTTTGAAATGCCGCTGCTGGCCCAGCGTCTGGCGAAAAGCGGCAGCTATGATGCCATCGTCTGCGCCGCGCTGGTGGTTGACGGCGGGATCTATCGCCATGACTTCGTGGCCCAGGCGGTGGTTAGCGGCCTGATGCAGGCGCAGCTGGCGACGGAAGTGCCGATGTTCTCGGTCTCTCTGACGCCGCACAACTTCCAGCCTGCCGCCGAATTTATCGATTTTTATCGCGGGCACTTCGTGAAAAAGGGCCGGGAAGCGGCAAAAGCGGTACTGCAGATCCATCGCCTGCCGCAGCCCAAAGCCTGAGAAGACGAAACGAGCCTCTCTTCTTGAGGGCGACGGATCCCTGAGCCAGCGGGCTGATTAGCGACGAGCTGACGGCCCAGGCCCTGCGCAATCTCAAGCCTGAGTCCCGACGGCCACGCTAGCGGCCGCCGGACTACTTCATCAGCGCCTGAAACTGCGGGTTAAACTCATCGAATATAGGCAACGCGGCGGCGCCGAGCGCGGCGGTATCGGTGCCGGTCATCCCCATTTTCACCCGCATCCCCGTCAGATAGCGCCCGCGCACCGATTGATACAGTGGCGGCAGGCGCGCCAGCACTTTTTCCAGCAGCGGCGCCGGCATCGTCCCGCCCACCACCACCGTTTCGGCATCAAAGACGCACTCCAGCAGGTTGATAGCCTGGCGCAGCGGCGGCAGCGCGCTGTCAATCCAGCGGTCGAACAGCGCCTCATCTACCGCCAGCAGATCTTCCGGCAGCGCCCGATAGGGGTCAAGGCCGCAGAACTCATAGGCCGCCTGCAGCGAAACATAGCGCTCAAGGCAGCCCTGATTGCCGCAGTAGCACGTCCGGCCGCCGGGCTGGACGACGATATGCCCGACCTCCCCGGCGTTATGCGCATGCCCGGTATAAATATGGCCATCGGTAAAAATACCGGCGCCCAGCCCGGTGCCGATATAGAGATAGACAAAGGAGTTCAGGTGGCGGGCAACGCCGTGAAAACGCTCGCCGATGGCCGCCACCGTCGCGTCGTTTTCGAGGGTGACCGGCAGACCGCTAAGCCGCGCCAGCTCGGATTCGACGTCCACGCCCTCCCAGCCGTTAAGGGTCGTCGGCCCGGTGGATGAGATCCCTTCCACGCCAAAGGGACCGGGCATCACCACGCCGATCCCCAGCACCCGGCTCCAGTCGAGCCCCGGCAGCGTCCGCAGCTCCTGTATTACCTCGCCGATGCGCGCAAAGGTGGCACCAGGCTGGGGCTTTTGCACCAAAATGAGTCGGCGAAAATGGATCTCGCCGGTGAGATCGACCAGCACCACGATCAGCGTTTGGTGATCGAGATGAATACCAATAGACCACGCACTGGAGGGGTTGAGGCTCACCGGCACCGCGGGCTGTCCGCGCCCCGCCGCCCGTCGCGGCGCGTGGCTGGTGAGGATCTCCATCTGCTGCAGCTCGGCAACAATATTAGAGACCGTTTGCGGGGTCAGCGCGGTCAAGCGCGCCAGCTCGGCGCGGGTTAATTTGCCGTGCAGGCGCACGGCTTCAATCACCACCCGCCGGTTGTGCACCCGCGCGTGCTCAAGGTTTGTTCCCGATGTTTTCATTCTTTCCCTTCCTTGCCTTTCCCAGGCGCCTGATGCTGCAATTCTAGCCTTCGTCACAAATCCCGCAATCACATTCTCGGGCGGACTTTCGCATGGCACAAGCTTTGCTACGCTTATGCCAAGGGCCACGAATGACCTTGCGGCTGTATTGTCGCCCCGATTAAATCAATCAAATTGATTTAATAAATCATAACCCCTTTTTCTCAGTACAGCGGAGAGCCACATGAAATACCACAGCACACTTCGGGTGAAGGCCGGTTTGTTGGCTATGCTCGTCATCAGCGGCAGCGCGGCCGCGGCCGCCACCCAGGTCAACGCCCTGTTTATGACCCAGGCGGCGTACAGCGAAAACGATATTCGTGCGATGACCGCCGACTTCGAAAAGCAGAACCCGGATATTAAGATCAACCTCGAGTTCGTCCCCTATGAAGCGCTGCATGACAAGATTGTCGCGGCGCGCGGCGCCGGCGGTAACGGCTATGACGTGGTGCTCTTTGATGCCATCTGGCCGGCGGAGTTTAGCCGCTTCGACCTGCTGCAGGACGTCTCGGCGCGGATCCCCGCCGACGAGCGGGAGAAGGTGTTCCCTGGCGCAATGAATACCGTGGTCTACAAAGGCAAAACCCTCGGGATGCCGTGGATCCTCGACACCAAGTACCTCTACTACAACAAAGCCATGCTCGAAAAGGCGGGCATCAAGCAGGTGCCAACCACCTGGCAGCAGGTGCTGGACGACGCCAAAATTCTTAAAGATAAAGGCGTGGTGAAATACCCGCTGGTCTGGAGCTGGTCCCAGGCGGAAGCCCTGGTCTGCGACTACACCACCCTCGTCTCCGGCTTCGGCGGCAAGTTCTACCAGGACGGCAAGCTCGACTTCTCGACGCCGGCTTCGCTCAAAGCGGTCACGCTGATGAAGAAATCGTTGGACGACGGCCTGACCAACCCCGCCTCCCGCGAATATCTCGAAGAGGACGTGCGTAAAGCCTTCTCCAACGGCGACGCGGCGTTCGCACTGAACTGGACCTATATGTACAACATGGCCAACGACCCCAAACAGAGTAAAGTCGCCGGCGACGTCGGCATTATTCCCGCCCCCGGCGATACCCCGGATAGAGCCGGCGCCGTCAACGGCTCGATGGGCTTAGGCATTGCCAAAGCCAGCCAGCACCCGGAGCAGGCGTGGCAGTATATCCACTACCTGACCTCGCAGCCGGTGCAGGATAAATACGCCAAACTCAGCCTGCCGGTGTGGAAATCCTCCTACCACGACCCGGCGGTCGCCCAGGGCCAGGAGAGCCTGATCGTCGCCGCGGATAAATCGCTGAACGTGATGCTCTCGCGCCCGGAAACCGCCGACTATTCGCGGCTCTCCAACACCCTGCAGCAGCAGCTTCAGGCGGTGCTTCAGGGTAAAGAAGCCCCGGAAGCCGCCATGCAGACCGTTGATAAAAGCGCGGCCCGCCTGCGTTAAGGAGTTTTGATGCTGAGTTTGCAACAACGCGAGCGTCGTCAGGCATGGGTGCTGCTGGCGCCCATGCTGGTAGCGATGTTTCTGCTGACGGCCTGGCCGCTGGCGCGCACCCTGTGGCTGAGTTTTACCGATACCGCGCTGGTGGGAAACGGTGAGGCGACGAACTACGTCTGGCTGGAAAACTATCTCTATGCCCTGACCGACCCGGATTTTCGCGCCGCCTTCGCCCGTTCGCTCTACTTTACCGTGGTCTCCGTCGCCATTGAGGGCGTTATCGGCGTGCTGGTCGCGCTGTTGCTCAATCAGCGCTTTGTCGGACGCAATATCCTGCGGGTGCTGGTGATATTGCCCTGGGCGCTGCCGACCATCGTGAACGCAATGATGTGGCGGCTTAACTTTAACCCGGACTACGGCAGCATTAACGCGCTGCTCACCCAGCTGGGGATCATCGACGGCTATCGCAGCTGGCTGGGGTCGCCGGACTCGGCGCTGAATGCGGTGATGCTAGCGGATATCTGGAAAAACTATCCGCTGGTCACGCTGCTGGTGCTGGCGGCGCTGCAGTCCATTCCTGAGGATCTGTACGAGGCGGCGCGCCTCGACGGGGCCGGATCGTGGCGGCGCTTTCGCGCCATCACCTTCCCGGCCATCGCCGCCCCGCTGGGCGTGGCGCTGGTGCTGCGGACCATCGACGCCTTCAAGGTGTTCGATATCATCTACGTGATGACCCGCGGCGGCCCGCTCGACAGCACCAAAACCCTCAGCTTTTTCGTCTATCAGGAGTCCTTCAGCTATCTGCGGGCGGGCAGCGGCGCGGCCTACGCCATTCTGATGACCCTGATGTGCGCCCTGCTGATCGCCCTGTATCTGTTTATGCTGCTGCGCCAGCGCCGCCGGAGCACCGAATATGAAGCGTAAAATCCGCACTCTGCTGCGCTATCTGGCGGCGCTGCTGGTCGCCCTGTCCATTCTCGCGCCGATGCTGTGGCTATTTTTAATGAGCGTCAGCACTCCCGCCGATCTGACCCGCGTGCCGCTGGAGTGGCTGCCGCGGGAGTGGGACTTTAGCCGCTACGGCCGCCTGCTCTCCCTGCAGCCCGGCGAGCCGGGGGCGCTATTTTTACCCGCGCTGCGCAACAGCCTGCTGGTCGCCGCCGGGGCGACGCTGGTCTCGCTGCTGCTGGCGGTGCCCGCCGCCTTCAGCTTCTCGCGCTATCCTGGCCGCGACGGCTGGCTGTACGCCGGGCTGGGGATTTACATGGTGCCGCCGGTGGCCTTCGTCCTGCCGCTGTACTTTATTCTCGAACACTTCGGGCTGCTCAATACCCGCAGCGGGCTGGTGCTGGTCTACTGCTCGCTGATTATGCCGTTCCTCACCTGGATGGTGAAAAACCAGTTTGACACGCTGCCGCAGGATATTGAACAGGCCGCGCGCCTCGACGGGCTGAGGGTCTGGCAGGTGCTGCTGCGCATCACCATACCGCTGGCGAAACCGATGCTCGGCGCCTCGGCGCTGTTTGGCTGGCTGCTGGCGTGGGATGAGTTTTTCTATTCGCTGCTGTTTACCAGCAATATCGCCGCTCAAACCCTGCCGGTCACTATCGCCGGGTTCACCGCCGGACGCGCCACCGACGACGGTCTGGTGGCTGCCGTCGGCATTCTCGCCTCGGTCCCGCCTCTGTTTATCGCTATCTGGTTACAAAAAACGCTGGTCAGCGGCCTCACTAACGGTGGAAGTAAAGGATAACTATGCACAAGCTCACCGCGCCCGTGCTCTATATCGCGGGCAATTACAATATTGATTTGATTATGGGGACCCTCGCGCAGTGGCCCCTGCCGGGCACGGAGGTGATGCTGGAGCACAGCGCCCTGCGCCCCGGTGGCTCGGCGGGCAACTGCGCCCTCGCGCTGGCCGCCATGCAGATCCCGCATCGCACCATCGGCTGCCAGGGCGATGACGCCTTTACCGCCTGGCTGGCGGCCCAGTTTCCCGGCAGCGCCGAACGCTGGCCGCAGTACACCTGCGAAACCTCGCTGACGGTGGCGGTTACCCATCCCGATAAAGAGCGCTCCTTCCTCAGCAACTACGGGCATATCACCCGCCTGTCGGCGGAGGATGTTCTCGCCCAGCTTCCGGAACGGGCAACGGCCGGCGATATCGTCCTGCTCTGCGGGACCTTTTTATGTACCGCTCTGCTGCCGGACTATCCGGGGCTGCTGCGGACGCTGCGCCAGCGCGGCTTCCAGGTCGCCGTGGATACCGGCTGGCCGCCGCAAAGCTGGGATCCGGCGCTGCGCGAAGCGGTGAACCAGTGGCTGGCCGATTGCGACTGGCTGCTGCTCAATGAAGTTGAAACCCTCGGACTCGCCGCGATGAGCGACCTGCCGCAGGCGGCCCGCAGCCTGGCGTCGCGCCTCAGCGGCCGGGGAGGCTGCATCGTCAAATGCGGCGCCGACGGGGCCTGGTGGTGGACCGCCGAGCGCGGCGACCGCGCGGCGGTGAAGCCGGTCGAGGTGATTGACACCATCGGCGCAGGCGACAGCTTTAACGCCGGCTTTCTCGCCGGGCTGCTAAGCGGCCAGCCGGCAGCCCAGGCGCTGCGCTGGGGCAACGCCGTTGCCGCGCACGCCATTAGTACCTCCCCCCGCCACTATCCCGACTGGCGAACCCTGCAACACCATATTGAGGAGACCGCCGATGGCCAGCGTTGAGCTGATAAAAGTCGCCAAGCATTACGGCAAACAGACGGTGCTTCTGCCGCTGGATTTAACCATTCCTGACGGCAGCTTCACGGTGCTGGTCGGGCCCTCCGGCTGCGGGAAATCGACCCTGCTGCGGCTGCTGGCCGGGCTCGAGGCCCTTTCCGCCGGGGAGATATTAATGAACCGCCGGCCGATCGGCGATCTCGATCCCGCCGATCGCGACGTGGCGATGGTTTTTCAGAGCTACGCCCTCTACCCGCACCTGACGGTAGCCGAAAACCTCGCCTTCCATATGCAGGTTAAAAAGGTCGATAAAGAGACGCAGAAAAGCAAAGTCCAGCATATCGCCAGCCTGCTGGGAATCGATAAGCTGCTGGCCCGCTACCCGCGCGCGCTTTCCGGCGGCCAGCGCCAGCGCGTGGCGATGGGCCGGGCGATGGTGCGCAACCCGCAGGTTTTCCTGTTTGATGAACCGCTCTCTAACCTTGACGCCCAGCTGCGCATGGAGCTGCGGGCGGAGATCAAGTCGCTGCACCAGCGCTTTAAGACCACCATGATTTACGTTACCCACGATCAGGTTGAGGCCATGACCCTGGCCGATCAAATCGTGGTGATGCGCGAGGGGCTTATCGTTCAGCAGGGGCCGCCGCTGGAGATTTACGATCGCCCCTGCAACACCTTTGTGGCCCGCTTCATCGGCTCTCCGCCGATGAACCTGCTGGCGGGAGAGATAGCCAGCCGCGACGGCGTTCCCGGCGTGTGCTGCGGCGAGCTGTGGCTGGCGCTGCCGGAACGCTGGTATCGGGCGGCGGCGGCGCAGGGAAGCGCACCGGTCACCGTCGGCCTGCGTCCGCAGGATATCCAGCCGGACCCCGACGGCCTGCCCGGAACGGTCAAAATTATGGAGGTCACCGGGGAGTCCACCCTGCTGCATCTCGATTGGCAGGGATTCCCGGTTCACGTGCAGGTCGCCGGACGCATTGACGCCCGGCTCCAGCAGCCGCTGAACCTCACCGCCCGGCGCGAGAAAATCCATCTCTTCGATGCCGCCAGCGGCAGGCGGCTGGCGGAGGAGAACTAGCTGACGCGGGTGCCCTAAGCGGCACCCGCGCTCTTTTCGGCGAAACAGGGTAAATAGCGGATACCGGCGATGACGCCGAGCGCGGCACAGACCATCAGCGACGCCCCCAGCGATTGCCCCCAGCCGACCAGCGCCAGCCCGAGGCCAATCAGCAGATAGTAACCGAGACCGAAAATGGCCCCGGCGGTGCCGCGACAATCGCTGTAGGCGCCGAGCGCCGAACCGAGCACCAGCGGGATCGCCATAGCGAAAGCGAGCGCCACCCCGGCCATCGGCAGCAGGAACCAAAGCGAGTCGCGCCAGAGGTACGCCGCCGCGCCGCTGGCCAGATGGAGCCAGCAGGCAAGCAGCAGCATCCGCCCCTGAGTCACGCCCTGACGTAGCAGCCGGCGATTGAGCAGCGCCCCGGCCAGGGAGCCGCCGGCCAGCGCCATGCCGCTGTAGCCAAACGCGGCGACCGGCAGGCGCAGCTCGGCGAAGATAAACGGCGCCAGGCTGTAGTAGCTGAACAGGCTGACGTTGAACGCCGCGACCAGGATAACTGCCAGGCCAATCTGCCGGTCGGTCGCCATCCGGCGCAGCACCGGCAGAAACGCCGCGTTCGCCTGCCGCGCCGGCCGCGTTTCCGGCAGCAGCCAGCCGCACAGCAGCAGCAGGACGCCGGCCAGCAGCGCCAGGGCGAGGAAGACGCCGCGCATGCCCCAGCCAGCGGCGAGCAGGCCGCCGACCCAGACGCCCGCCGCCGGACTGACCGCCAGCGCCAGGCCGATAAGCGAAAAGAGGCCAGCGAGCCGGCGGCCGCTAAAACGGTCCCGCAGGATCGTCTGGCTGACAACCGACCCGACTGCGGCGCCGAATGCCGCCACGATCCGCGCCAGCAGCAGCAGCCTAAAGTCCGTCACCGCCAGCGCCATCGCGCAGCCGAGGGCGTACACCGAGAGCCCCGCCAGCATCGCCGGACGGCGACCGTAGAGATCGCTGGCCCGTCCCCAAAAAAGAACCCCGAGCGCGAAGCCGATAAAATAAACCGCCAGCGTTTGCGCCGCCTGCTGCGCGCTGACGGCAAAACGGACGCTGATATCGGTCAGCGCCGGGCTGTAAATGGTTTCCACCATCTGCGGAAACATCAGTAATGCGGTGACCAGCACCACGGCCGAACGCCCGAACATATCCACCTCCTGATAATAAGAGGCGCTATTGTAGGCAGGCCGGGGATCGGACATTATAAACATAGTGACTATATATATCGGAAATCAGACATTATGGCGTGGCTCGATGCGCATGCGGCATTCAACCCGGATGCGCTGAACAAAACGGTGGTTGGCGTCCGCTCGGCGCTCGGCAGCCACGACTCCGGCAGCCACCGGCACGATATGGCGCAGATACTTTTCACCCGCCAGGGCTGCGTGCGCCTGACCCTCAACGATGGCGCGCTGCTGTGCCTGCTTCCGCCCACCCGGGCGGCGTGGATCCCGGCGGGCGTCCCCCATCGCGCGGAGATGAAAAGCATCGTCGACTACCGCTCGGTGTGGTTTCAGCCCTCCCGTTTCCCCGATCTCCCCGCGCATCCGGCGATCCTCAACGTCGGCCCGCTGCTGCGCGAGCTGCTGGAGCGGACGGCGGCAAGCCCGTGGGACAGCGATTGGGAGAGCGGAAGCGGCTGGCATCTTGCCGCCCTCTGCGCGGCGGAGATTAGCGCAGCGGCCCATGAGCCGATGATGCTCGCCCTGCCGCAGGATAAGCGCCTGGCCGCGCTGGGCGGTCAGAACCTGCCGCCGACGTTACGGGCGCTGGCCGCAGAGTGCGGCGCCAGCGAAAAGACCATCAGCCGCATTTTGCACCGCGATACCGGGATGTCCTGGCAGCAGTGGCGGCAGCAGTGGCGATTGATGAAGGCGGTGGAGCTGCTGGCGACGGGAAAGCGCATTACCGATGCCGCGCAGGCGCTGGATTTCGCCAGCGACAGCGCTTTTATCTACTTTTTCCGCACCATGACCGGCATGACGCCGGGACGCTATCTTTCGTCATCGACGGCGGTTTAGCGCTCGCGCGCCGGCGCGAACGGCGGTAGCTTCTGGAAGGTGTTCTGCAGCCCTTCGGACCACGCCCTGCGAATGGTCGTGAAGTAAGGATCGCTTTCGGTGATGCGATGCTGCTCGTCGCTGCTCAGGCTGCCGCTGCGGTAGAGCAGCGTATCCAGCGGCAGGCCGACGGAGAGGTTGCTGCGCAGCGTTGAATCGATGGAGATCAGCGCGCAGCACATCGCCTGCTCAAGCGGCGTGTCGATGGTCAGCACCCGGTCGATAATCGGTTTACCGTACTTGCTTTCGCCGATCTGGAAATAGGGCGTATCGCGCGTGGCCTCGATAAAATTACCTTCCGGGTAGATGTGGAACAGGCGGTGCGTCTCCCCCGCCAGCTGGCCGCCCAGCAGCAGGTTACAGTTAAAGTTGGTATTGCCGCAGTTCTGCTGGTTGCTGCTGTCGCGCTGAATAACCTCCTGCAGCGTTTTGCCAATCAGCATCGCCGCATCATACATGGAGCTGACCTGCATCAGGTTAGGCTCCTGCTGGGTGCGAATTCGCGCGCTCAGCAGGCTAATCACGCTTTGGGTGGTGGCCAGGTTGCCGGCGGACTGCAGCACCAGCACCCGTTCGCCCTCCTGCTGAAAAACATGAAGCTTCTTAAAAGTCGCAATATGATCCACGCCCGCATTGGTGCGCGAATCTGACGCGAATACCAGTCCATCCGCTAAACACATGGCCACACAGTAGGTCATCGTTCTCCGTTCCTGCCTCTATTGCTGCTGCGCCTGTTGAGGATGTTCGCGCACTTCAGCGTTGGTTAACATAACTTCCCCGCCGCCACCCAGACGGGTGCCGCGCACCGGACAGGCGTCAAGATAGTCCAGCCCGGTCGCCAGCCGCAGGTGCTGATTCAGGTTACGGGTATTATTGGTAATATCAAATGATTTCCAGCGCCCGTTGAGCCACACCTCCGCCCAGGCGTGCATCGCCACGTGCTGGGCGTTATCGCTATAAACATAGCCGCTAACGTAGCGCGCCGGGATCGCCATCGCCCGACAGCAGGCGAGGAAAACGTGAGTATGATCCTGGCACACGCCCTTCGATCGCGCGAAAGCGTCGGCGGCGGAGTCCTGCACCAGCGTCGCACCCGGCGAGTAGGGCATTCTGACCAGCAGCTCCGCCATCAGCTGATTGAGGCTCTCCTCCGGCTCGTCGGCGCGATAGAGGCCGTGGGCGAACTCACGGATCCGCTCGTCGGCGCGGGTCAGCGGCGTGCAGCGCAGGAAGACCAGCGGCGAAAGCAGCTCCTCTTCGTCTACCCCGCTCTCTTCGTCCTCCTGCGCGATATCGACGATCCCGCTGGCGCGGATCGCTATCTCCTTATGCGGGTTATCCAGCGTCAGCACGTGCAGCACGTTGCCCCACGCGTCGGTGGTCGCGATGCTGGCGCCGTCCGGCAGCGTCAGCGTCCAGGAGGTGATTTTTTGCCGACCGGAGCTGCGCGGCGTCAGGCGCAGGTACTGAGTCGAAAACTTGACTTCTTCATCGTAGCCGTAGCGGGTCAGGTGGTCGATAACCAGTTTCATAGCGCCTCCAGATAGGTTTGTCTGATGCTGTCGGACAGGGCGTTAATTCGCGCCAGCAGCCCGTTGAGGTAACTCTGCAGATCGGCGCTGGCCAGCTCTTCCCGGGTGCTGAAACGCAGATCGACGTTAAGCTGATGCGCCAGGCGCAGCGGCATATGGGAGCGATCGTTGGCGATATGCTCCAGCTGGCCGACCAGGTCAGAAATGGAGGCCCTGAGCGAGCGCGGGACGTCGTTGCGCAAAATTAGCAGCTCCATCACCGTCTCCCTGCTCACCGGCTGGCGGTAGATGCTGTTGTAGGCTTCGCGGGCGCTGACCGCGTTCAGCAGCGTGTCCAGCCGGTAGTACTCGCGCACCGGGTCCGGGTCGCTGCTCAGCTGCTGATCCTTGACCAGCAGCAGCTGGGTGGTGGCGTAGGCGCGTTCAATCAGCGTGCCGATGCCGATAAAACTGAGGGCGTCGTTGCGCAGCAGGGTGCCCAATACCGCGCCGCGGAACAGGTGTACCCGCTCTTTTACCCACTCAAGGAAACCGTCGCTGCCGAGCTCGCTGATCCCCTGCTGGCGCAGCCTGCGCAGCTCAATGCGCGTCGCGTTAATACACTCCCATACCTCAGCAGAGAGGCTGCCGCGCACCGCGTGGGCGTTATTCCACGCCATCTCGACGCAGCTGTAGATGCTGCCGGGGTTGTTGCCGTCGAGGGCAAAAAAGTTGAACAGGTTGCCCATCGAGAAGCGCGCGTGGCGCTCCTGAAACAGCTCGTGGGTCTGCGACAGGTTCAGCGGCAGGGCCAGATCCCGCGCCTGCTGGCTATGGCGGGGGATCATCGAGAGTTTGCAGGTTACGTCGAGCACCCGGGCGTAGCTTTCCGCACGCTCCAGATAGCGCGCCATCCAGAACAGTTCACTCGCTGTACGACTTAGCATGATTCGTCATCCTCCATCACCCAGGTGTCTTTGGTGCCGCCGCCCTGCGATGAGTTCACCACCAGCGAGCCTTCCGTCAGCGCCACCCGCGTCAGGCCGCCGGGCACCAGGCGAATCTCCTGGCCGGAAAGCACGAACGGACGCAGATCGATATGTCGGGGCGACAGGCCGTCTTCGACGAAGGTCGGGCAGGTCGAAAGCGCGAGGGTATCCTGGCCGATGTAGTTGGCCGGGTTTGCCAGCAGGCGCTGGCGGAACGCTTCGCGCTCCTCTTTCGTCGAGCGCGGGCCGACCAGCATGCCGTAGCCGCCGGCGCCGTGCACTTCCTTAACCACCATCTGCTCGAGGTTGTTCAGCACGAACTGCAGGTCTTCCGGCTTGCGGCACTGCCAGGTCGGGATGTTGTTGAGGATCGGCTGTTCGCCAAGGTAGAAGCGGATCATCTCCGGCACGAAGGGATAGATCGATTTATCGTCGGCGACGCCGGTACCGATCGCGTTCGCCAGCACCACCCCGCCCGCCCGGTAGACCGACAGCAGGCCGGGAACGCCGAGCATCGAATCGGCGCGGAAGGCCAGCGGATCGAGATAGGCGTCGTCGACGCGGCGGTAGATAACGTCAACCCGCCGCGGCCCCTCGGTGGTGCGCATGTAGACCGCGCCGGCTTTAATAAACAGATCGGCGCTCTCCACCAGCTCAACCCCCATCTGCTGGGCAAGAAAGCTGTGCTCAAAGTAGGCGCTGTTAAAGCGCCCCGGCGTCATCACCACCACGCAGGGATCGTCCACGGGGGAGCTTTCGCGCAGGGTTTGCAGGAGATAGCCCGGATAGCGCTCCACTGGCGCAATGTGGTGCTGCTCAAACATCTCCGGGTAGAGGCGCATCATCATCTTGCGGTTTTCAAGCATATAGGAGACGCCCGACGGCGTGCGCAGGTTGTCCTCCAGCACGTAGTACTGACCGTCGCTGTTGCGCACCATATCGACCCCGGTGATGTGGGCGTAGATATTGTTGGGCAGATTAATGCCCTGCATGCAGGGCTGGTACTGCTCATTGGCCAGCACCTGTTCCGCCGGAATAATGCCGGCGCGCAGGATATTCTGCTCGTGGTAGATATCGTAAAGGAAGGCGTTCAGCGCCTTCACCCGCTGGCGGATGCCGCGATCGATGCGCCGCCACTCCGCTGCGGGAATAATGCGCGGTACGCTGTCAAACGGGATCAGCCGTTCGGTCCCCTCGCCTTCGCCATACACGTTAAAGGTGATGCCGATGCGGTGAAAAAGCAGCTCCGCCTGCTCTTTTTTTTGCCGGATAGAGAATTGATCGGTGTTGTGAAACCATTGCCACCAGGCGTTATAGTGCTGGCGCTGCTGTCCCTCGACGGTAAGCATCTCGTCATAATAATGCCCGTCAGGAAGCGTTATTTTTATCATGGCCGTCTCCTCCGGTTGTACTCACTTTGGGGTAACCCCAGGAAGAGATAAGCATTAATTATGCCAGATCGCGGCCGGTGACGGCGTTGTGCAAGCCCGCAGCCTCGCGCCGCCTGGCTGTGCAAAAAACAACCCGTTATTTTCCTTATATTTCGCCCGGTCTGCACCACGATGAGGCACGGCAAACCGCTTTGCGCCATTACGGCGAGAGCGCCTCCAGCCAGGTCGCATAGTGCCCCGGCCAGTCGACGGTTGGCGTCCCCGGACGCCCCATCGCAAAGCCGTGACCGCCGCTGGCGTAGCGATACAGGCTGACCGCCACCTGATGCTGGCGGCAGGCGTCGGCCATAATCAGCGTGTTGTGCGGATCGGACACAGGATCGTCCAGCGCCTGGGTCAAAAAACAGGGCGGCGTCTGCCCGGTCACGTAGGTCTGTACCGACCAGGCGCGGTCAACCGCCAGCGAGGCGTGAGGCCCGGCGAGGATCCGGTGGGTGGCGGTGTGGCTGTAGGGCGGCTCCAGGGAAATAATCGGGTAGATCAGCGCCGCCCCGTCGGCGCGGGCGGGGAGCGCATCCGCCGCGTCGAGCGGCGGATAAGAGGCAAAATCGGCCCGGCAGGCGGCCATCCCCAGCAGGTGACCGCCGGCGGAAAAGCCCAGCAGGCTGGCCTTCCGTTCGCGCTGACGAATCAGGCGCAGCGCGCGCTGAGCATCCTGCAGCGGCGCCAGGCCCCCCGCCGTCCAGCCTTCGCCGGGAAGGCGGTAGCTCAGGACGTAGGCGGTGTAACCGCGTGCCGTGAGCCAGCGGGCGGCAGGCCACGCCTCCATGGCCATTTCAATCCGCCGATAGCCACCGCCCGCGGCCACCAGCACGCCGTGGCCGTTGGGTACCGCCGGTCGCCATACCGTCAGCTGCGGCCGCGCTATCTGGCTAAGGGCGCCCCTGGCCGACAGCCGCACAGCGCCGCCAGGCCCGCCGCCCCCTGGCGCCACGCCGGGCCAGAGATTCAGGATCTCCTGCTGACCCTCGCCGGCGCCGGCGCGGCGGGCAGCCAGCAGCGCCGCGGCGCTAAACAGTAGAAAATGACGTCGGTTCACGGTTCGCTCCCGGGGCGCTTGTCGCCCGTCGTTACGGTAGCGCGATTTTAGCAGAAAGCGGCGCCGCGCACGGCGCCCTTATTCGCCCGGCGGCGGCGCTGAATACAGGTAAATTATCTGTTTTCATCCAAAATGTTAGCTGCGACACGCGTAGCGGCAGATATTCGTCTAAGGTTTTCTGATGATCAATCGCAGTGGCAAAATCGTCTGTAATGATAAGGAGAACTACCCATGACGAGATCCGTTTCACGTCGCCCGGCAGCGCTGCCCTACGCGCTGCGTCTGGCGCTGGGAGGCGCCCTCTTTGCGCTGTCAGCGCTGGCGGCCCAGGCCGATGAGACAAAACCCGCCCCGCCGCAGTCGCCGGATATTCTGTTAGGCCCGCTGTTCAACGATGTGCAAAGCGCCAAACTCTTCCCCGATCAGAAAACCTTCGCCGACGCGGTACCGAACGGCGATCCGCTGATGATCCTCGCCGACTACCGGATGCAGAAAAATCAGGCCAGCTTCGACCTGCGCCACTTCGTCGAGCTCAACTTCGCGCTGCCAAAAGATAACGACACCTACGTCCCGCCCAAGGGCCAAACCCTGCGCCAGCATATTGACGGCCTGTGGCCGGTGCTGACCCGCAGCACCGTCGAGGTCGAGAAGTGGGATTCGCTGCTGCCGCTGCCCAAGCCTTACGTCGTCCCGGGCGGCCGTTTTCGCGAGGTCTACTACTGGGATAGCTACTTCACCATGCTGGGCCTCGCCGAAAGCGGGCACTGGGATAAAGTGGCCGATATGGTGGCCAACTTCGGCCACGAGATCGATACCTGGGGACACATCCCCAACGGCAACCGCAGCTACTACCTGAGCCGTTCGCAGCCGCCTTTCTTCCCGTTTATGGTGGAGCTGCTGGCCACCCACGATGGCGATCGGGCGCTGAAAGCCTGGCTGCCGCAGATGGAGAAGGAGTACCAATACTGGATGGAGGGCGCCGATGCGCTGTCGCCGGGCAAAGCCAATAAGCGGGTGGTGCGCATGGAAGACGGCGCGCTGCTGAATCGCTACTGGGACGACAACGACACGCCGCGCCCGGAGTCCTGGCTCGATGACGTGACCACCGCCAAAAACAACCCCAACCGCCCGGCGACCGAGATCTATCGCGATCTGCGCTCCGCCGCGGCCTCCGGCTGGGACTTCAGCTCCCGCTGGATGGATAACCCGCAGCAGCTGGGCACCATTCGCACCACCAGCATCGTTCCGGTCGATCTTAACTCGCTGATGTTCCGCATGGAGAAAACCCTCGCCCGCGCCAGCAAAGCCGCCGGCGATAGCGCGAAGGCGGCGCAGTACGACGCGCTGGCCAACGACCGCCAGAAGGCGCTGGAGAAATACCTGTGGAATGACAAAGAGGGCTGGTACGCCGATTACGATCTTAAAAGCCACAAGGTGCGCAATCAGCTCACCGCCGCGGCCCTGTTCCCGCTGTACGTCAACGCCGCCTCCAGCGAACGGGCGGCCAAAGTTGCCGCCGCGACGCAGTCTCGCCTGCTGAAACCGGGCGGTTTAACCACCACCACCGTCAACAGCGGCCAGCAGTGGGATGCGCCGAACGGCTGGGCGCCGCTGCAGTGGGTGGCCGCCGAAGGGCTGCAGAACTACGGCCAGCAGAAAATCGCGATGGAGGTGAGCTGGCGGTTCCTCAGCAACGTCCAGCACACCTATGACAGCAAGCAGAAGCTGGTGGAAAAGTATGACGTCAGCTCAACCGGCACCGGCGGCGGTGGCGGCGAGTATCCGCTGCAGGACGGCTTCGGCTGGACCAACGGCGTGACCTTGAAAATGCTCGACCTGGTGTGCCCGAAAGAGAAGCCCTGCGATTCGCTCCCGGCGGCGCGACCGGCGGCAAATGACAGCGTCGGCGGCACGGCAAAAGCGGTACCCGCCGCCAAGCCAGCGGCGAACGACAGCGCTGGCGGAACGGATAAAACGGCACCTGCCGCTAAGCCAGCGGCGAACGACAACCCTGGCGAAACGGGTAAAGCGGCGCCCGCCGCCGCGCATTAACCCTCACCGCACCCGGCCTGCGCGTGGCTACCAAATCTGGTAGCCACGCGCGCTGGCCCTCACACCTTCCTCCCCCGCACGCCGCGGCTGCACCGATAAAAACCATATTTATCATCAGGTTTTACTTTTCTGCGCGCGAATTACATCTTGATAACGATAAGATAAACAATAATAATTCGTATTACTTTATGACGAAAATTGACACTTTCGCTTTTTCTCGCGGCGGCGTACAGGAGTACCAGGCTGCGTAACATCAGGATTATGCAATGATCGCTCGCGTCACCTTCAAACGCTCCGCCTTACTGTGCGCCCTCGCTACCGCTTTCCCTCTCGCAGGCCTTGCGGAAGAGACGGTCGTGGTTACCGCCCAGCCCGTCGACTCCGCCAGCACGCCCACCGTGGGCTATAGCGCCAAGACCTCCGCCGGAGCCACCAAAACCGATCAGCCGCTGATTACGACCGCCCAGTCGGTGTCGGTTATTACCCGGCAGCAAATGGCCGATCAGGGCGCGAATACGATTAGCCAGGCGCTGCAGTACACGCCCGGCGTCTACTCTAGCTTTGGCGGCGGCGCGACGCGTTTTGATACCGTCTCCCTGCGCGGCTACCACGGCGGCGACGTGGATAACCTGTTCCTCGACGGCATGCGCCTGATGAGCGACGGCGGGAGCCATAACGTCATTCAGGTCGATCCGTGGTTTATCGAACGGGTGGACGTTATCCGCGGCCCCTCCTCCGCGCTGTACGGGCAAAGCGTGCCGGGCGGCCTGGTCAACCTGACCTCGAAGCGCCCGCAGTTCACCTCCGAAGGTCATTTCCGCCTCAGCGGCGGAACGCAAAATACCAAAGGCGCCGCCTTCGACTATACCGATGCCATTAACGACCAGTGGGCCTATCGGATTATCGGCATGACGCGCTCCAGCGATACCCAGTATGACAACTCCCGCGAAGAGCGTTACGCCATTTCGCCGTCCCTGCTCTGGCAGCCGGATAGCGACACCTCGCTGCTGCTGCGCGCCTATCTGCAAAAAGATCCGTCGGGCGGCTATCACGGCTCGCTGCCGCTGGACGGCACCCGCTACGCGCACAACGGGCGCAAGCTCTCCACCAGCACCAACGAAGGCGATCCGTCCGATGGCTATCAGCGTCGCGAGCAGATCTACAGCTATGAGTTTAATCACCAGTTCAGCGACGTCTGGTCGGCCTACTCCGCCGGCAGCTATACCCACACCAACGTCTCGTTAGATCAGGTGTATCAGGTGGGCTGGGTTGACGATAGCAATATGCTCTCTCGCGGCTACAGCGGCTCGCGCGGCTCGCTGGACGCGTGGTCTACGGATAACCGCCTGCGCGCCGATTTTAATACCGGCGAGCTGGCGCATACCCTCATCCTCGGCGCGGAATATCACCGCTTCCGCAACGATTTATGGACCGGAGCCGGCAGCGCCTCGCCGCTCGATCCGTTTAGCGGCTATACCGCCCAAACCGGACACACCGTCACCTACAGCGACAACAATAACCGCCGCTACTATCAAACCGGGCTCTATCTGCAGGATGAGATGGTGTGGAACCGCTGGCATCTGGATCTCTCCGGCCGCTACGATCGCATCGTTTCCCAGCAGGTCAGCGACACGTTCGGCACCTCGAGCCGCCGTTCGGATGACCATATCAGCGGCCGCGCCTCCCTGCTGTACGCTCTGGAAAACGGCCTCTCGCCGTACCTGAGCTACAGCCAGGCCATTACCCCGGCAATGCTGCCGGGAGCCGACGGCACCCTGCTTAAACCGACGACCGCGGAGCAGGTCGAAGCGGGTCTGAAGTTCCAGCCGCCGGGCAGCGCCGATATGTACAGTATCGCTATCTATGATTTAACCCAGAAAGACGTGGCCACCCGCGATCCGAATATCGCCACCGCGACCTTTGTTCCGGCCGGGAAGGTGCACTCTCAGGGCGTCGAGCTGGAGATGCATAACCAAATTACGCCGCAGCTGAGCACCATCGCCTCCTATACCTGGAACCGCCTGCGCTTCCAGGAAACCAGGGACGGCACCAACGATAATACGCCGCAGCTCTCGCCGGATCAGATGGCTTCCTTCTGGGCGCGCTATCAGTTCCCGGCAGGGATCAGCGCCGGTGCGGGGGTTCGCTATATTGGGAAACAGTGGGCGGATGATGCCAATACCGAGCGTCTGCCGTCGGTGACCCTGCTGGATGCCATGGTGCGTGCGGATCTCGGCGTCTGGTCGCCGTCGCTGAAAGGGGCGTTCGTGCAGGTGAATGCGAATAACCTCAGCGACCGGGAGTACCTCTCCGGCTGCTACGGAACCGGCAACTGCTACTGGGGCGCGGAGCGCAGCGTGACGGCCACCGTCGGCTACGATTTCTAAGCTCTGGTCTAAAACGCCGCGCCTGCGGGCGACAGAATCACGCGTTCTGTCGCCCGCTAAGCGCGGCGCGAGTGGCGCAAGGCGGCGATGATTACATCGCGTCCAGCGCTTTCTGCAGCTTCCAGATATAGCGCGGCGCCTGCGGAGCCGGATGCTTTTTCGCTACGTGCTCGAAGAAGTCGTCGGCATCCATATCATTGATCTCGTCAATCGCGTCCTGCCGGTTCGATGAGAAGGTGCGCAGCAGCGCGCCGGCGCCGTTGGCGTAGGAGACCACCACCGCGTAGCGCATCACCTGCGGATCTTTAATCCCGGCCAGCGGACCGTTCTCAAGAATGCTCAGATAGGCCGCGCCCATCGAAATATTGCGCTCCGGGTTTTTCAGCTCGCTCACCGACGGCTCGCCGCGCCAGCCCATGCGCTGGTAAACATCGCGCCCGGAGGTCGAAGGCTTCAGCTGCATCAGGCCAACCGCGCCGGATTTACTCACTACCGTGGGATTACCGCCGGACTCAATGGCAATAATCGCCGTCACCAGCTGTGGGTCAACGCCCCACGCCGCGCCGGCTTTTTCGCTGATTGGCATCCACTGCATCGCCCGCTTCACCGGAACCTCGGCGTTCCACGGCGGATTGCGGTAATCATGTTTCGAGCTACAGCCGGCCAGGAACACAAATAAAAAAACGCACCATCTCAATTTCACACATCTATCCTTATTGGCTGAAGTTTGCTGCCTGGAGATGACAATAATCGCTCCAGGCGGCATGATAACCCTTTCATTCTTAGCAAGGAATTGTCATGTCTCAGTTTTATCTGGTCGCCCCCTCAGGCTACTGCACCAACCAGCAGGCGGCGGCCCGCGGCGTCAGCCGTCTGCTGGAAGCAGGACACCAGGTGATGAACCAGCAGGTCATTACCCGCCGACAGCAGCGCTTTGCCGGGACTGAGCAGCAACGCCTGGACGATATCAACCAGCTCGCCACCCTCGACGGCAGCAACCGCATCGTCATGCCGGTGCGCGGCGGCTACGGCGCCAGCCGTCTGCTCCCGCATATCGACTGGCAGGGCCTGACCGCGCGCCAGCGGCAGGACCCGCTGCTGATCTGCGGCCACAGTGATTTCACGGCGATCCAGCTGGGTCTGCTGGCAAAGGGTAGCATAATCACCTTCAGCGGGCCGATGTTGGCAGGTAACTTTGGTGCAGAAACGCTGGATCCGTTCACGGAATTTCACTTCTGGCAGGCGCTGAGCAGCCCGCAGTTTACCCTCGAATGGGACGGCGACGGTCCGGAGTGCCGCGCGCAGGGCACGCTGTGGGGCGGTAACCTGGCGATGCTCACCTCGCTTATCGGCACGCCGTGGCTGCCGCAGATTGCCGACGGCATTCTGGTACTGGAAGATATCAACGAACATCCGTTCCGCGTCGAGCGCATGCTGCTGCAGCTGCTACATAGCGGCATTCTTGCGCGCCAGCGGGCGATTATCCTCGGCAGCTTCAGCGGCGCCGCGCCCAACGATTACGACGCCGGATACGATTTACCGGCGGTCTACGCTTACCTGCGCGCGCAGCTCGCTATTCCGCTGATCGACGGCTTAGATTTCGGCCACGAGCAGCGCACCGTCACCCTGCCGCTCGGCGCGCGGGCGCTGCTGGTGAACAATGCGGCCACTACCACCCTCACGCTGAGCGGCCATCCGGTGCTGACGGAATAAAATTTTCCGTGACACATTTCCGGATCCCCCGCGGATGGTTAATATGTTGTCAATTTCTCAAAGTCTTCATACGCGTAAGGAGTGCATGAACATTGGATGCCGGTGCGGTTATTAGTCTGTTTATTCTGGGTTCTGTATTAGTAACCTGTAGCATTTTATTGAGTTCCTTTTCCTCACGTCTCGGCATTCCGATTCTGGTCATCTTCCTGGCTATCGGCATGCTGGCGGGCATTGACGGTATCGGCGGCATCCCTTTTGACAACTACCCTTTCGCCTATATGGTGAGTAACCTGGCGCTGGCGGTGATCCTACTGGACGGCGGGATGCGCACCCAGGCCAGCTCCTTTCGCGTGGCGCTGTGGCCCGCGCTTTCGCTGGCCACCGTCGGGGTACTGATCACCTCCTGCCTGACCGGGCTGATGGCGGCGTGGCTGTTTCATCTCAACCTGATTGAGGGGATGCTGATCGGCGCGATTGTGGGCTCTACCGACGCCGCGGCGGTCTTCTCCCTGCTCGGCGGCAAGGGCCTCAACGAACGCGTCGGCTCAACGCTGGAGATCGAATCCGGCAGCAACGATCCGATGGCGGTATTTCTGACCATCACGCTTATCGAGATGATTCAGCAGCACGAAACCGGCCTCAGCTGGATGTTTGCGGTCCACATCGTGCAGCAGTTTGGCCTCGGGATCGTCATCGGCCTCGGCGGCGGCTATCTGCTCCTGCAGATGATAAACCGCATCGTGCTGCCGACCGGCCTCTATCCTCTGCTGGCGCTGAGCGGCGGAATTATGATTTTCGCCGTCACCACCTCGCTGGACGGCAGCGGCATCCTGGCGGTCTATCTGTGCGGCTTCCTGCTCGGCAACCGGCCGATTCGCAACCGCCACGGCATTCTGCAAAACTTCGACGGCCTGGCGTGGCTGGCGCAAATCGCCATGTTCCTGGTACTCGGCCTGCTGGTGACGCCGTCGGACCTGTGGCCGATTGCGATCCCGGCGCTGCTGCTGTCGATGTGGATGATTTTTATCGCCCGTCCGCTGTCGGTCTTCGCCGGCCTGCTGCCGTTTCGCGGGTTTAACCTGCGCGAGCGCATCTTCATCAGCTGGGTGGGATTACGCGGCGCGGTACCGATTATCCTCGCCGTATTCCCGATGATGGCCGGGCTTGAGAATGCGCGCCTGTTCTTCAACGTCGCCTTCTTCGTGGTGCTGGTCTCGCTGCTGCTGCAGGGCACCTCGCTGTCGTGGGCGGCGAAAAAAGCGCGGGTGGTGGTCCCACCGGTCGGCTGGCCCATTTCCCGGGTCGGGCTGGATATCCATCCGGAGAATCCGTGGGAGCAGTTCGTCTATCAGCTCAGCGCCGATAAATGGTGCGTCGGCGCGGCGCTTCGCGATCTGCATATGCCGCCGGAAACGCGCATTGCCGCCCTGTTTCGCGATAACGCGCTGCTGCACCCCACCGGCAGCACCCGCCTGCTGGAGGGCGATATTCTGTGCGTGATCGGCCGCGAGCGCGACCTGCCCGCGCTGGGTAAGATGTTCAGCCAGTCGCCGCCGGTAGCGCTCGACCAGCGCTTCTTCGGCGACTTTATCCTTGACGCCAGCGCCAGGTTTGCCGACGTCGCGCAAATTTACGGCCTCGACGGCGGAGAAGAGTATCGCGATCGCCAGCTGTCGCTGGGCGACGTGGTGCAGCACCAGCTCGGCGCGGCGCCGGTAGTGGGTGACCAGGTTGAGTTTGCCGGCATGGTGTGGACGGTCGCGGAAAAAGAAGAGGACCACGTTCTGAAGGTGGGCGTTCGCGTTGCGGAAGACGAGGCGGAGTGATCCGCCTCACGGAAAGTTACGCCGTCACAACAGGGACGCGCGGCGCCAGAGCGCACATCAGCTCATAGCCAACGGTGCCGCTGGCGGCGGCTACGTCGTCGATTTTCACTTCCTTGCCCCACAGTTCGACCGGCGCACCGATCCCGGCCTGTGGGCATGGCGTGAGGTCTACCGCCAGCATATCCATCGACACGCGCCCCACCAGCGTGGTGCGCACGCCGTCAACCAGCACCGGCGTTCCTGCCGGCGCGATACGCGGATAGCCGTCGGCATAGCCGCAGGCCACGATGCCAATCCGCTGCTCCTCCGTCGTCCGGTAGAGGCCGCCGTAGCCCACCGCCTCACCCGCCTTCAGGTTCTGCACCGCAATAATCTCGCTGCTGAGGGTCATCACCGGCTTCAAGCCGCTGTTGGCGATATCCTGCCACTGGCCGGACGGCGAGGCGCCGTACAGCACGATCCCCGGCCTGACCCAGTCAAAATGCGCTTCCGGGTGCCAGAGGGTCGCCGCCGAGTTCGCCAGCGAGCGCGAGCACGCCAGCCCTTCCGCCGCCTGCTCGATGCGGCGCATCGGCTCGACGATGCCCTGCGGATTTTCCGCGTCGGCAAAGTGCGACATCAGCGTCATTTCGCTGACGTTGCCCAGCGCCCGCAGCTGCTGCCAGACGGTATGGATGCGCTCCGGCATAAAGCCCAGCCGGTTCATGCCGCTGTTGACCTTAACGTAGATATCCAGCGGAGCGTGGAGCTTCGCCTGCTGCAGCGCCTTGATTTGCCAGTTGCTGTGCACGCTGGTGGTCAGGCGATACTTATCAAACAGCGCCAGCTCGTCGGCGTGGAAGAAGCCCTCAAGCAGCAGAATCGGACCTTTCCAGCCCTGCTCGCGCAGCAGGATCGCCTCTTCAAGATTCAGCATCGCAAAGCCATCTGCGCCGCTGAGCGCATTCCACACGCGCGCCAGGCCGTGGCCGTAGGCGTTGGCTTTCACCACCGCCCACAGCCGCGAGCCAGGAGCCGCGCGCCGGACAATCTGCAAATTCTGCCGCAGGGCCGACAAATCAATGCTGGCCAGTACCGGACGGGACATGAAAACTCCTTAGTTGTGAACGCCGTGCAGGTGCTGAGCACGCGCCGGAGTGAAGCCCGGGCTATAGCGGGCGACGGCAAGATCGTCGTACGGAATAGCCGGAGTGCGACCCGAAATTAAATCGCTCAAAAGCTGTCCTGAGCCGCATGCCATGGTCCAGCCCAGGGTGCCGTGCCCGGTATTGAGCCACAGGTTTTTATACGGCGTGCGCCCGACCACCGGCGTGCCGTCCGGGGTCATCGGACGTAGGCCGGTCCAGAAGGTCGCCTGCTCTACATGGCCGCCGCGCGGGAACAGATCGCGCACCACCATCTCCAGCGTTTCGCGACGCGGCTGCAGCAGCTCTTTATTAAAGCCGACGATTTCCGCCATCCCGCCGACGCGGATCCGCTGGTCGAAGCGGGTAATCGCAATTTTGTAAGTCTCATCAAGGATAGTCGATACCGGCGCCCCGTCCTCCTCGGCGATCGGGATCGTCAGCGAGTAGCCCTTCAGCGGATAGACCGGGATGTCCACCAGCCCTTTCAGCATCGCCGTCGAGTAGGAGCCAAAGGCCATCACGTAGGCATCGCCTTTGACAATTTCATCCCCGCACTTCACGCCGGCGATCTGCTCTCCTTCGTACAGCAGCGCGTCAACCGAGGTATTGAAGCGGAAGGTGACGCCCGCCTGCTCCGCCATCGCCGCCAGGCGCGTGGTAAACAGCTGGCAGTCGCCGGTTTCATCGTTCGGCAAACGCAGGCCGCCGGTCAGCCTGTGGCTCACCTCGGCTAAAGCGGGTTCGACTTCCCGCAGACGTTTCGCCTCCAGCAGCTGATACGGCACGCCGGCATCCTGCAGCACGGCGATATCGCGGGTGGCGTTCTCATACTGTTTTTCGGTACGGAAAAGCTGCAGCGTCCCGCCCTGGCGCCCTTCATACTGGATGCCGGTGCTTTCGCGCAGCGCCTTCAGGCAGTCGCGGCTGTACTCCGCCAGACGTACCATGCGGCCTTTGTTTTCCATATAGTGGCGGGTGTCGCAGTTGCGCAGCATCTGCCACATCCATTTTAGCTGGAACTGCGTGCCGTCAAGGCCGATCGCCAGCGGCGCGTGGCGCTGGAACATCCACTTAATAGCCTTCAGCGGCACGCCGGGCGCGGCCCAGGGTGCGGCGTAGCCCGGGGAGATCTGTCCGGCATTGGCGGCGCTGGTCTCTTCCGCCGGCCCCGGCTGGCGGTCGATAACCGTCACCTGATGCCCTGCCTGACTTAAATACCATGCACTAGCTACCCCAACCACCCCACTTCCCAGTATGACGACTCGCATAGCGACTCCGTAATAGTTAAAGAACAATCATCTGATTACAAATTGATAACTCAGTTGAAAATATTATTCAACATACGCTTTATTTATGGTGACTTATCTCACAGCGAACCGCACCAGCCCTGTCCCCGAAGATTTACTATCTCCTGCTGCGCTTCATTTTTCCTCAGAATAAAATTCTGCGTGAAAGGCTAAACCAGGCCTTTAAGATTGCTAAATCGCGAAGAAAAGAAATTGTCCGCAGGCGCAGTTTGCCGAGCCGTGTTCTATGCTTGTTGTGAGGCTCTCCGTATAGAGAGAGTCACCGACAATGAGGGCGCGCTAATGGCTACGATTGATTCCATAAACAGGGACACGACTCGTTTAAGCGATGGACCCGACTGGACTTTTGAACTGCTGGAAACCTACCTCGCCGAGGTTGACCGGGTCGCGAAGCTGTACCGTCTCGACACCTATCCGCATCAGATCGAAGTCATTACTTCCGAGCAGATGATGGATGCCTACTCCAGCGTCGGAATGCCAATCAACTACCCGCACTGGTCGTTTGGTAAGAAATTTATCGAAACCGAGCAGGCGTATAAGCACGGCCAGCAGGGGCTGGCCTACGAAATTGTCATCAACTCTAACCCCTGCATCGCCTACCTGATGGAGGAGAACACCATTACCATGCAGGCGCTGGTAATGGCCCACGCCTGCTACGGGCACAACTCCTTTTTCAAGAATAACTACCTGTTCCGCAGCTGGACCGATGCCAGCTCGATAATCGACTACCTGATCTTCGCCCGCAAATACATCACCGAGTGCGAGGAGCGTTACGGCGTTGATGAGGTGGAGAAACTGCTCGACTCCTGCCACGCGCTGATGAACTACGGCGTCGACCGCTACAAGCGTCCGCAGAAAATCTCGCTGCAGGAGGAGAAGGCGCGGCAGAAAAGCCGGGAAGAGTATCTGCAAAGCCAGGTGAATATGCTGTGGCGCACCCTGCCTAAGCGGGAAGAGGAGAAAGCCATCGAAACCGCGCGCCGCTACCCTTCGGAGCCGCAGGAAAACCTGCTCTACTTTATGGAGAAGAACGCGCCGCTGCTGGAGTCATGGCAGCGTGAAATCCTGCGTATCGTGCGTAAGGTGAGCCAGTATTTCTATCCGCAGAAGCAGACGCAGGTGATGAACGAAGGCTGGGCGACCTTCTGGCACTACACGATCCTTAACCACCTGTACGATGAAGGCAAGGTGACGGAACGCTTTATGCTGGAGTTTCTGCACAGCCACACCAACGTTATCTACCAGCCGCCCTATAACAGCCAGTGGTACAACGGGATTAACCCCTACGCGCTGGGCTTTGCCATGTTCCAGGACATTAAGCGCATTTGTCAGTCGCCGACCGAGGAGGACAAATACTGGTTCCCCGACATCGCCGGCTCCGACTGGCTGGAGACGCTGCATTTTGCCATGCGCGACTTCAAGGATGAGAGCTTTATCAGCCAGTTCCTGTCACCGAAAATTATGCGTGATTTCCGCTTCTTTACGGTGCTCGACGACGACCATCACAACTACCTGGAGATTTCGGCTATCCATAACGAAGAGGGGTATCGGGAGATTCGCGCCAAGCTTTCCGCCCAGTACAACCTGAGCAACCTCGAGCCGAATATTCAGGTGTGGAACGTCGACCTTCGCGGCGACCGTTCGCTGACGCTGCGCTACGTGCCGCATAACCGCGTACCGCTGGATAAGGGGCGCCGTGAGGTGCTCAAGCACGTCCATCGCCTGTGGGGATTCGACATCCTGCTGGAGCAGCAAAATGCCGATGGCAGCATCGAACTGCTGGAGCGCAGCCCGCCGCGGCAAAACGCGCTGTAAATCGCGCGGCGTTAAATCGCATAAAGCAAAACGCCCGGCATAATCGCCGGGCGTTTTTTTATCTTATTGCGGGACTTAGCGCATACCGATGACTAAATCACCCGGCAGCGTTTTCTGCATACGATGCCAGATTTCACCGCTGTCATGCCCGTAGCGACGGACTATCTCGTAAACCTGCTCGTGCTGCCCTTCTTCACAGACTTTAGCCAGCTGGTGATAGAAGCCCAGCGCCAGGCTGCGCGCTTCCGGATTGGCAAAATAGTGGCGGCCAATGCGGGTATACAGGCCCTTCATGCCGTTGAGGATCAGGCCGTAGATCGGGTTGCCGGAGGCAAAGGCCAGGCCGCGGAAGATGCCGTAATCGAGATCGGCAAACGCATCGCCGTGGTCTTCCACCTCACGCGCCGCGGCGAGAACCTGCAGGGCGTTTTCAGGATGCTGACGGAAGGCCGTGCGGATAAAGATAGTGGAGATATTGGTCCGCACCGACAGCAGGTTATCGATCAGCTGCGGGACGCTGTCGTGATCGAGGCGCGCCAGCGTTTCGAGAATATTCAGACCCGACGTTTCCCAGAAATTGTTCACCTTCGTCGGTTTGCCGTGCTGTATCGTTAACCAACCGTCACGGGCCAGACGTTGCAGAACTTCGCGTAAGGTCGTACGGGTCACACCAATAAGTTCAGAAAGCTCACGTTCGGCGGGGAGAATGGTGCCCGGGGGAAAGCGGTTATTCCATATACTTTCAATGATGTACTCTTCCGCGAAACCCGCAGGGCTCTGCGCCTTAATGACCATAGTAAGATTTCCATTACACAGCGTTGCAAATTCTACTCATCATACCAGAGCCGCTATAGGGCAGATAGCGCCTGGAAGTAATTAAAAAGGGATCGCCGTTTCATTTTGAGATTTTGCTCTTCGCGTTTGACAAAGGCCGGGCGCGATGCGAACCAGGTTGCTTCCCCTTTTGCTCAGCTGGTAGTCTTGCCAATCGCAATACGTAAATTCATGTCAATATTTGACGGGGAAGGATGTCTGTCGTGGAAATGTCTTATGCCCGCGCCCTGTGGCGTAATTTTCTTGGCCAGTCTCCGGACTGGTATAAGCTCACCTTAATTGTTTTCTTAATCATTAACCCGCTGGCGTTCTACCTCAATCCGTTCATCGCCGGCTGGCTGCTGGTGGTTGAGTTTATTTTTACCCTGGCGATGGCGCTCAAATGCTATCCGCTGCTGCCCGGTGGCCTGCTGGCTATCGAGGCGGTATTTATCGGGATGACCACCGCAGAGCATATTCGCGATGAGATCGCCGGCAACCTCGAGGTGCTCCTGCTGCTGATATTTATGGTGGCCGGGATCTACTTTATGAAGCAGCTGCTGCTGTTTATCTTTACCCGCCTGCTGCTGGGTATCCGCAGCAAGATGCTGCTGTCGCTGGCCTTTTGCCTGGCAGCGGCGTTCCTCTCCGCCTTCCTCGATGCGTTAACCGTGGTGGCGGTGGTGATTAGCGTCGCGGTGGGATTTTACGGCATTTATCATCGCGTGGCCTCCGCGCGGCCCGACGATCTCGATCTGCTGGACGATAGCCACATCGACCAGCACTATCGCGACGTGCTGGAGCAGTTCCGCGGCTTTCTGCGCAGCCTGATGATGCACGCGGGCGTCGGTACCGCGCTGGGCGGCGTGATGACCATGGTGGGCGAACCGCAAAACCTGATCATCGCCAAAGCGGCCGGATGGCACTTCGGCGAGTTCTTCTTACGCATGGCGCCGGTGACGCTGCCGGTCATCGTCTGCGGCCTGCTCACCTGCCTGCTGGTGGAGAAGTTCGGCCTGTTCGGCTACGGGGAACCGCTGCCGCTGGCGGTGCGTAAGGTTCTGCAGGATTACGACGATCGCAGCCGCCAGCAGCGCAGCCGTCAGGATCGCCTGCGGCTTATCGCTCAGGGGATTATCGGCATCTGGCTGATAACCGCGCTGGCCCTGCATCTTGGGGAGGTCGGGCTGATCGGTCTGTCGGTGATCGTTCTGGCGACCACCTTCTCCGGCGTGACCGACGAGCACGCTATCGGTAAAGCCTTTACCGAGGCGCTGCCGTTCACCGCGCTGCTGACGGTATTTTTCGCCGTGGTCGCGGTAATCATCGACCAGCACCTGTTCTCGCCGGTGATCCAGTTCGTACTGCAGGCGTCGCCGCACGCCCAGCTGTCGCTGTTCTATCTGTTTAACGGCCTGCTGTCATCCATTTCCGATAACGTCTTCGTCGGCACGGTCTATATCAACGAGGCCAAAACCGCGCTCCAGCAGGGCACCATCAGCCTGCCGCAGTTTGAGCTGCTGGCGGTCGCTATCAATACCGGCACCAACCTGCCTTCGGTCGCCACGCCTAACGGCCAGGCGGCATTCCTGTTCCTGCTGACCTCCGCCCTGGCGCCGCTGATTCGCCTCTCCTACGGGCGAATGGTGTGGATGGCGCTGCCTTACACCATCGTGATGACCCTGGTCGGGCTGCTGTGCGTCGAATTTACGCTAATGCCGGCGACGCAGTGGATGCTCGAAAACGGCTGGCTCGTGACGCCGCAGCTTCCCTGAGCCTGACGCATATTGCACATCCGGGATCTACCGCCGGGTGTGCAATATTTTTACGTAATATTTTCGGACTAGCTGCTGGCGTCGGTTCGGTTTTCGTTTACACTGCCATGATTTAGCATTTTTCAGGGAAAAGACTATGTTGCGATATTTAAACCAGTGCTCAAGAGGACGCGGAGCCTGGCTCCTGATGGCGTTCACCGCTTTCGCGCTTGAGATGGTTGCGCTGTGGTTCCAGCACGTTATGCTGCTGCAGCCCTGCGTAATGTGTATTTACGAACGCTGTGCGCTATTAGGCATTATGGCAGCCGGTATTGTCGGCGCTATCGCCCCGAAAACGCCGCTGCGCTACGTGGCGCTGGTTATCTGGCTCTACAGCGCCCTGCGGGGGCTGCAGCTGGCGTGGGAACATACCATGATTCAGCTTCACCCTTCTCCGTTCCAGACCTGCGACTTTGCCGCCCGTTTCCCAACGTGGCTGCCGCTGGATAAGTGGCTGCCGCAGATGTTCGTGGCCAGCGGCGACTGTTCCGTGCGCCAGTGGGAGTTCCTGACGCTGGAGATGCCGCAGTGGCTGGTGGGGATCTTTGCCGCCTATCTGGTTGTGGCCGTGCTGGTTCTGATTGCTCAGCCGTTCAAACCGAAAAAACGCGATCTGTTCGGCCGCTAATCAAGCCGCACCGCTAAGAGTAAAACCTGTCAGAGCAATCGCTGGCAGGTTTTTTTTTGCCTCGCACCCCAACAGCTCTCCACGATGCCGAAGGTTCGGCGATGAAAAGGCCCGGGGCGGCCGCAGCCTCTGCCCGACGTTCGTTGAGCGCAGCGGACCCGGTCGCCGGTACCGCGCCTTTAGGGTATTTTTCTCTGCCGCGAGTTGACGTCAGGCTTCATAAGCTGCATATTAAATGCATCTTATTCGCATCCGCTAAGGAGCTCATGATGTCTCACCTGCGTATTCCGGCTAACTGGAAAGTTAAACGCTCCACGCCCTTCTTTACCAAAGAGAACGTACCTGCCGCCCTGCTCACCCACCACAACACCGCCGCCGCCGTTTTCGGCCAGCTCTGCGTGATGGAAGGGACGGTGACCTATTACGGCTTCGCCGACGAACAGGCGACGGAGCCGGAGGTCAAAGTGGTGATTAACGCCGGGCAGTTTGCGACCAGCCCGCCCCAGTACTGGCACCGCATCGAATTAAGCGACGACGCCCAGTTCAATATCAACTTCTGGGTTGAGGATGACGCCGACGGCGAAAACGGGCTGTTCCATAGCAAAAAATCGTAATCCTGCCTGCCGATGGCTGAAAACAGAAAACCCGCCGGTTGGCGGGTTTCCTGTTTTAGCCGTTCTGCTTAGCGCTAAGGGCAGCGGGCGCTACTGCGCCCAGTCAGGCTTGTTTAAAATATGGTCCTGCCAGTCGTTAACGGTGGACTCTTTCACCGCGATATGGCGCACGGAAATGCGCTCGCCGTGCATCGCCGCCTTCGAGCCGGTCAGCAGCGGATGCCAGTGCGGCAGCGGCTGGCCTTCCGCCAGCAGGCGATAGGCGCAGGTCGGCGGCAACCACTCAAAGGTCGGCAGATTGTCCCGCGTAAGCTTGATGCAGTCAGGCTCATACTCGAAGCGCCGTTCATAGTTACGACACTGGCAGGTTTTAATATTCAACTGACGGCAGGCGACGTTAGTAAAATAGATTTCGTCAGTATCCTCATCCATCAGCTTATGCAGGCAGCACTGTCCGCAGCCGTCGCACAGTGATTCCCACTCCGCGTCGGTCATTTGCTCCAGCGTTTTGTGTTGCCAGAAGAGTTGTTCGCTCATAGGGATGTCCGTCATTGCAATTCAGGGTGCACCTTATAACCAGTCTGGCACGCCGATGCAAGTTTTGCCGCCTCTGAAGGCGGCAACAGGAGGTTACAGCACGCGGGTCGACAGGGAGAAACCGTTAAAACCGACTTCGAGCTCGTCGCCGCTATTCAGCGGGCCGACGCCTTCCGGGGTGCCGGTCAGCACCACATCGCCGGCCTTCAGCGTAAAGAAGCGCGACATATAGGCAATCAGTGGCACAATTTTATGGATCATATCGGCAGTCGTGCCCTGCTGGCGGACAGCGCCGTTCACCTTCAGGCTCAGCGCGGTGCTCTGCGGGTCGCCGTGGAATTCAGCGGCGGGAATAAAACCGGAGATCGGGCAGGCGTTGTCGAACCCCTTGGCCTTCTCCCACGGCTGGCCGGCTTTTTTCAGCTTGCCCTGCAGATCGCGCAGGGTCAGATCCAGCGCCACGCCGTAGCCCGCGATCCCTTTGAGCACGTGCTCTTCGGTCGCCTGACGCAGCGTGCTGCCAATCAGCACCGCCAGCTCCACTTCGTGATGCACCGACCCCAGCCCTTCAGGAAGCACCAACGGCTGGCGGATATCGCACAACGCCGTCTCAGGTTTAATAAACAGCACCGGTTCTTCCGGCGTCGCACTGCCCATTTCCTTGATGTGGTTTGCATAGTTGCTGCCCACGCAAACGACTTTGCTTACCGGAAAATCCAGTAATGCTCCCTGCCAGTTATGATGTTGGTACATTATTTCCCCTTAGTGGGTGAATCAGAGTGATACCCTTTTCCTTCAGGCTGCTCCGGCGTGAACGACGTTCCCCTTCCGGCAGTCTGAATTATTTAAGGATTATTCCCCTGTTCCGCCAGATGCTTCTTGAGTAAATTCTCAGGCGGTGGAGGAATCTGCAGATAATAGCCCTGTTCGCTCAACGCCTGTTTTACTTTTTCCAGGTCAGCGCTAGCCAGTTTTTTACGCCCGTCGAGCGGCAGCAGCATGGTCATTTTCGGCGTGCCGAAGCTGCTCATTAATTCCGGGGGCACGCGTGAGAAATCGTCCTTTTTTTCGACATATAAATAGGTTTGCTCACGTTTAGTACTTCGATAGATCACACAAAACATAGTTTTACTCGGAATTAGACCCGTGGTCACTTGCCTCAATATATGAGTGACTATAACATGCCTTTTAGTCTTCGGAATATCACCGCACTTCGGCAGGTGATAAACAGCAAATTGAGTAAGGCCAGGATGTCAAATACGCCAATCGAACTTAAGGGCAGTAGCTTTACCTTATCTGTCGTTCATTTGCACGACGCAAATCCCGAGGTTATTCGTCAGGCGTTAGAAGACAAAATCGCCCAGGCCCCCGCTTTTTTACGTCACGCCCCGGTCGTTGTGAATATTAGCAGCATCGAAAATGTCGTCGACTGGCGCGCCATGCAGGAAGCCATCGCCACCACCGGTTTACGGATTATCGGCGTGAGCGGCTGCAAGGTCCCACGGCTGAAAGCGGAAATCGACCGCACCGGGATCCCTTTACTGACGGAAGGGAAAGAAAAAAAGCCTCGTCAGGCACCGCCAGAACCGGTTGTCGCCCCGCCAGTTGTTAATCAGATCACAAAAACGCGTTTGATTGACCTGCCGGTACGTTCCGGTCAGCGCATTTATGCGCCAAACTGTGATCTAATTGTTACAAACCATGTGAGTGCCGGTGCGGAACTTATCGCAGACGGTAATATCCATGTATATGGCATGATGCGAGGTCGCGCACTCGCAGGCGCAGGCGGCGACAGGGAAGCCCAAATATTTTGTTCACACCTCACGGCGGAACTGGTGTCCATCGCTGGGGAATACTGGCTGAGTGATAATATCCCGGCCGAATTTTATGGCAAAGCGGCGCGTCTGCGTCTGGGCGATAACGCTTTGACTATTCAACCGTTGAGTTAGTCCCTTTTTAACAAGGAATTTCTATGGCACGCATTATTGTTGTGACTTCGGGTAAAGGGGGCGTTGGCAAGACCACCTCCAGCGCGGCCATCGCTACTGGTTTGGCCCAGAAGGGAAAGAAGACCGTCGTTATCGACTTCGACATTGGCCTGCGTAACCTTGACCTGATCATGGGCTGCGAGCGCCGGGTGGTTTATGACTTCGTTAACGTTATTCAGGGTGACGCCACGCTGAATCAGGCGTTAATCAAAGATAAGCGCACCGAAAACCTCTACATCCTCCCCGCTTCCCAGACGCGTGATAAAGACGCGCTGACCCGCGAAGGCGTAGACAAGGTTCTTGAAGAACTGAAAAAAATGAATTTCGATTTTGTTGTCTGCGATTCCCCTGCAGGCATCGAAACCGGTGCGCTGATGGCGCTGTACTTCGCTGACGAAGCCATCATCACCACTAACCCGGAAGTCTCCTCCGTTCGTGACTCCGACCGCATCCTCGGTATTCTTGCATCCAAATCCCGCCGTGCGGAAAATGGCGAAGAGCCGATTAAAGAGCACCTGCTGCTGACCCGCTACAACCCAGGTCGCGTCAATAAGGGCGACATGCTGAGCATGGAAGACGTTCTGGAGATCCTGCGTATCAATCTGGTAGGCGTGATCCCGGAAGATCAGTCCGTGCTGCGCGCGTCGAACCAGGGTGAGCCGGTTATTCTGGATGATGCATCGGACGCAGGTAAGGCCTATGCCGATACCGTCGAACGTCTGCTCGGAGAAGAACGTCCTTTCCGCTTCATTGAAGAAGAGAAGAAAGGTTTCCTCAAACGCCTGTTCGGAGGATAAATTATGGCATTACTCGACTTTTTTCTCTCGCGGAAAAAGAACACGGCCAACATTGCGAAAGAGCGCCTGCAAATCATCGTTGCGGAGCGTCGTCGCGGCGATGCTGAACCGCATTACCTGCCGCAGCTACGAAAAGATATTCTGGAAGTCATCTGTAAGTACGTGCAGATCGACCCGGAAATGGTCAGCGTGCAGCTGGAGCAGCGAGACGGTGATATTTCGATTCTGGAGTTGAACGTGACTTTACCAGAACCGGAAGAGTCGAAATCCTGACGCTGGATGCGCCCGATAGCCTTGCGCTGTCGGGCCAGTTTGTTGCATAGCCCGGAGATCTCCCGGGCTATTTGCCGTAGCTTAGCGCTGCCGTGACCTAGCGCGGATATTCGCTGAGCAGCGCCCGCAGGCGATCGGCCATCAGTTCGCTACGCCAGCCGGAAATCAGCTCCGGCAGCGCATTTCCGCTCTTCAACTGCCAGTGCCAGTTCAGCAGCTGGTTAATCTGCCTTCTTGACGCCAGCAGCTCGGCGCTCAGCCCCGTTTCGCTACTCACTTCCTGTACCAGCGCCTTAATCTCTTTGAAGACCTTGCGGTATCCGGGCATATCGATCAGGTTTTGCAGCGGCTCAGGCAACGCCTCTTCCGGCAGCTCCTGCGCCTTAGCCACCAGGCTTATCAGCGTTTTGCCGTGAAAACGAATTTCGCTGCCCGACAGCCCGAGGCTATCGAGCTCGCCGAGGCTGCCGGGCATATAGCGCGCCACGCTCCACAGATGCTCTTCACGCACGACGAAATTCACCGCCATGTCGCGATCGCGCGCTTTGCGCAGGCGCCACTCCGCCAGCAGCTGCAGACAGCCGAGCTGGCGGGTACGAAGCTGCCAGGCGTTGCCGATCTCGCGCCACGCCTGCGACGGGTCCTGTATTTCCTGGCGGCGCTGCTGCATCAGACGACATTCGTCCAGCGCAGCGGGCAGCCAGCCGGCGGCTTCGGTTTCGGCCATCAGCCTGATGGCGATGGGCAGCAGGTACCAGACGTCCGCCGCGGCATAGTCGCACTGGCGTTCGGTCAGCGGGCGGGCCAGCCAGTCGGTACGCGACTCGCTCTTATCCAGCGCCACGCCGGAGTACTCCTCGACCATCGACGCAAAGCCCCATGACATCGGGCGCCCGCAGAAGGCCGCCAGAATTTGGGTGTCAATCAGCGGCTGCGGCATCAGGCTGAAGGTGTTAAGGAACACTTCCAGATCTTCACTGCCGGCGTGGAGGTATTTGGTGACGTTTTGATTCAGCAGCAGTTCACGCATCGGTGCCCAATCGGTGATTTCCAGCGGATCGATGAGCGAAACCTGCTCGCCATCAAACAGCTGCAGCAGTCCCAGCTGTGGATAATAGGTACGGGTGCGGACAAATTCCGTATCCAGCGCAACCGCAGCTGCCGCGCTTGCCGCTTCACAGACGGCGCGAAGTCCGTCGTTGGTGGTAATCATCTGATAGTTCAAATCATGCTCTCTTAACTGGCGCCCATAAAAAACGCCGGCTTAGCCGGCGTCTGGCGATTCACTCTTAGCTCAGGCTTTATTGTCTACTTTAGCGCGAGCTTCGTCACGAAGTTCTCGCCGTAAAATTTTCCCGACGTTCGATTTTGGCAGTTCATCACGAAACTCAACCAGCTTGGGAACCTTATAGCCCGTCAGCTGGCGGCGGCAGAAGGTGATCAGCGCCTCTTCCGTCAGCGCCGCATCTTTCTTCACGACAAAAATCTTCACCGCTTCGCCGCTGCTGCCGGACGGTACGCCGACCGCCGCCACTTCCTGAACGCCGGAGTGCTGCATCACCACGTCTTCAATTTCGTTGGGGTAGACGTTAAATCCGGAAACCAGAATCATATCTTTCTTACGATCGACAATCCGCAGGAAACCATCGTCGTCCATCACCGCGATATCGCCGGTGTGCAGCCAGCCGTCTTTGATGATTTCAGCGGTGGCGTCCGGACGCTGCCAGTAACCCAGCATTACCTGCGGGCCTTTCACGCACAGCTCGCCCGGCTCGCCCGGGGCGACCTCGTTATCGTCATCGTCCACCAGCTTCGCTTCGGTCGACGGCACCGGAAGCCCGATGCTCCCGCTGTGGTAGTCAATATCATGCGGGTTAACGCTAACCAGCGGCGCGCACTCGGTGAGGCCGTAACCCTCCAGCAGATACTGTCCGGTGAGCTTCACCCAGCGTTCGGCCACCACCTGCTGAACCGGCATCCCGCCGCCGGCGGAGAGGTGCAGCGTGGAGAAGTCGAGCTGCTGAAACTCTTTGTTATTCAGCAGCGCGTTAAACAGGGTATTGACCCCGGTCATCGCGGTAAACGGATATTTAGCCAGCTCCTTCACCAGTCCCGGAATATCCCGCGGGTTGGTAATCAGCAGGTTCTGCCCGCCAAGCTCGATAAACAGCAGGCAGTTCATGGTCAGCGCAAAGATGTGGTACAGCGGTAAAGCCGTCACCACCAGCTCTTTGCCCCGGTGCAGCAGCGGCCCGTAGGTGGCGTTGACCTGCTCAAGGTTGGCCAGCATATTGCGATGGGTCAGCATGGCCCCTTTCGCTACGCCGGTCGTCCCGCCGGTATACTGCAGGAACGCCAGATCTTCACAGACGATTTCCGGTTTGACGTACTGCATCCGGTAGCCGTGCTGCAGCGCGCTGCGAAACGAAATGGCGTCGGGCAGATGATATTTCGGCACCAGCCGCTTGATATACTTGACGACGAAGTTAACCAGGGTCCCTTTCGCCGTCGACAGCTGATCGCCCATTCGCGTCAGGATAACGTGCCTGACCTGGGTTTTATCGACCACCTTCTCGAGGGTATGCGCAAAGTTTGAGACGATCACAATCGCCGCGGCGCCGCTGTCGTTGAGCTGATGCTCAAGCTCGCGCGGCGTGTATAGCGGGTTGACGTTAACCACGATCATCCCGGCGCGCAGGATGCCGAACAGCGCGATGGGGTACTGCAGCAGGTTAGGCATCATCAGCGCCACGCGGTCGCCCTTTTGCAGACCCAGGCCCTGCTGAAGGTAAGCGGCGAAGGCGCGGCTGCGCTCCTCCAGCTTACGATAGGTCATCACCTCGCCCATGTTGATAAACGCCGGCTGGTCGGCATAGCGCGTGGCGGCGTGTTCAAACAATTCAACCAGGGATTGATAGCGGTCAGGATTTATCTCCGCAGGAACATCGGCGGGATAACGGTTTAGCCAAACCTTTTTCACTGCATCACCTCTGAAATAGTTATTCGTCGTCATCACAGCCCCTGATCAACAAACATTCTGTTAACATTATATTAACTCAGCGTACCAGTTTATTAATTAGGCGTTTTGCAGGTTGCGAAGCGCGTCACTATTTATTTTTCTTATCAGACCAAAAATGACGAAACAGCGGACAGGCCGCTGTTTCTTTTAGCTTTCAAATAGCTTATAAAAACCGCAAAATCATTCGGTTACCACATTTCTTACTTCCGCTGGACCCGGGTTATACCAGCCCATTCCACCGTAGCCCCAGCCGCCATAACCGTAGCCGTAGCGCCACGGACGCGGGCCGACCATCCACGGGTCAATCGGCTGCGGCGGCATAACCACCTGCTGCACAACATTCCAGCGCTTATAGCCGATAGCATTCATCTGCATAAATTTGTACGGCGTGCCGCCAACCTTACCGTCGACAACGCCGGTAATCGGGCCAACTACCGTCACCAGGTGACCGCGGAAGTCGACCGGGTCGAGGAAGCCATTAACGTCGGCGAGGATACGCCCGCGCGAAGGCTCGCCCAGCTCGGGTCGAGCGGCGCTGTCCAGCGGCACCGTGGCAATTTCTAAGCGGGTTTTGCCCTGCTGATTGGTGATGTTGACCACTTTGCCGCCAAAGCGAGCTTCCTGGCCAACGTACAGCTGCGGTGCGGCCATAACCCGCACTAAATCCTGCTGCGGCGTCGGGGTAGAGCCTTTGATGGCATCCGGTACCGAAACGCAGCCACTTAACGCAGCGGCAGCGGCGCCCGCCAACAGCCAACGTACTACTTTAGTTTGACCCGCCATGATGCGACTCCTTCTCTCAGTCTTATGCTTACTGAGATTCATCCACGGCCAGGAAGTTTCTTCCAGGCCACGTTGTTACGCAAATAAACCGGCTCGGCGAGCTCTACGGCAACGGTTTTTCCGACGGAAAGCAGATGGCAGGCCAGAGGCAGCATATCTTCCGCTGCCGGCAGCTCAATTTCGCCGTGGGTTAAGGTCAGCGAGGAGTCCTTCGCCAGATCGGGCCACGCCGGCCAGCCGGTGCCAACCGTTGCCCAGCTTCCCTCCAGCTGCTGCAAACGCTCGCTGACGGCCTCCGGCTTGAGGACCGCTTCGGTCTCTTCGCCGTGCCAGACGCCCTGCTCGTCGCGCTGATATTCCGCCCAGTAAACCTCGCCCATGCGGGCATCAATGGCGGCCAGCACGCGGGTGGCGCCGGTTTTACGCCATGCGCCCTGCGCCATGGTGGCCAGCGTAGAAACGCCGATCATCGGCAGTTCGGCGCCGAGCGCCAGGCCCTGCGCAATGCCGATACCGATGCGCACGCCGGTAAAGCTACCCGGGCCGCGGCCGAATGCCAGCGCATCCAGGTCGGTCAGCAGGACGTTGCTTTCGTTAAGGACATCCTGCACCAGAGGCAAAATACGTTGCGTATGTTCACGGGGGCAGATTTCAAAATGAGCACAAAGGGTGCCATCATTCCACAGCGCCGCGGAGCAGGCCTCCGTGGCGGTATCGATAGCTAAAATTCGCATGGGTTGTCGCGCTCTCGCTATAGCAGATTGACAAAATGGCGCGCAGTTTATCACATTTTACGCCGGATCACCGCACCGGCGGCACGGCGAGAAAGCGCACCGCCCGGCGGATATCGCGGGTTCGCGGTGCCGGGGGAAGGCTGGCGAGGAATACCGCGCCGTAGGGGCGCATCACCAGACGGTTATCGCAAATGACCAGCACGCCGCGGTCGTCAATATCGCGGATCAGGCGCCCCACGCCCTGCTTGAGGGTGATCACCGCATCCGGCAGCTGAACTTCGTCGAACGGGTCGCCGCCGCGCAGCCGGCAGTCTTCCATTCGCGCTTTCAGCAGCGGATCGTCGGGAGAGGTAAAGGGGAGCTTATCGATAATCACCAGCGAGAGGGCATCGCCGCGCACGTCGACCCCTTCCCAGAAGCTGCTGGTCGCCACCAGCAGCGCGTTACCGGCGCTGACGAACTGCTGCAGCAGCTGGCCTTTGCTGGTTTCCCCCTGCAGGAGAACCGGCAGCGTCATGGTGGCGCGGAACTGCTCCGCCAGATCGCGCATCATGGCGTGGGAGGTGCACAGCATAAAGCAGCGCCCGTCGTTAGCCTCAATCAACGGCTTGAGCATCGCCGCCAGGTGACGCGCCGCGCCGGGCTGATTCGGCAGCGGCAGATTGCGCGGCACGCAGAGCAGCGTCTGGTGAGCATAATCAAACGGGCTGGGCAGCAGCAGCGACTCGGCCTCTTCAATCCCGAGGCGAGAGGTAAAGTGGCGCAGATCGTCATTTACCGACAGCGTTGCCGAGGTGAAAATCCAGCTGCCGGGCTTTTGCGCCATCACTTCTTTAAACTTTTCGGCGACGGTCAGCGGGGTCAAGGCCAGCGTAAAGTGGCGCGAGGTGCACTCATACCAGTAGCTGAAGCCCGGCTGGTTAATCTCTTTCAGCCGCTTGAGCCGCGCGCGATAGACCGTTGCCCGCTCAAAGGCGGCATCCAGCAGCGCGGAGCGCCCAAGGGAGAGCTTCGCCACGTCGTAACAGAGTTCCAGCGCGTCATCGAGCAGCAGCAGCGCACGCTGGATATGGCTATCGGCCAGCAGGTCGCGCAGGTTGCCGCGATAGCCGGGGTCACCGAGCTGCAGGCGAAAATCCTGCGCGCTCTGGGCCAGGCGATCGGCGCATTTTTGCAGCTGCTGGGTATCTTTGAGTTCGGTGCGGTAGGCGATGGTGATGTCTTTCGCCAGGTCCTGCAGCTGGCGGCTGGAGAGCGACTGGCCAAAATACTGGCTGGCGATATCCGGCAGCTGATGCGCTTCATCGAAGATCATCACTTCAGCCTCGGGGATGAGCTCAGCGAAGCCGCTCTCTTTAACCACCATATCGGCGAGGAACAGGTGATGGTTAACCACCACCACGTCGGCATCCATCGCCTTTTTACGCGCTTTAACCACGAAGCACTCTTTATACAGCGGGCAATCGCTGCCAAGGCAGTTGTCATTGGTGCTGGTGACCAGCGGCCAGGCCTGCGAGTCCTCCGCCACGCTGACGCAGGTGCTGACGTCGCCGTCAATCGTTTGGTTAGACCACGATCGCAGCAGGATGACATCGCTCAGAACCTGCACCGGCAGATCGCCCCCGGCCAGCGCCTGCTGCTCGAGACGCTCCAGGCACAGGTAGTTCGACCGCCCTTTCAGCAGCGCCAGCTTACCGGTAAATTTCAGCGCCGTAGCTACCGTTGGCAGATCGCGGCTGTAGAGCTGATCCTGCAGCGCCTTCGAGCCGGTGGAGATAATCACCTTTTTGTTGGCCCGCAGCGCGGGCGCCAGGTAGGCGTAGGTCTTACCGGTTCCGGTCCCAGCTTCGACCACCAGAGGCCGCGTTTCCTTAATAGCCTGCGTCACCGCCACCGCCATCAGGCGCTGCGGCTCGCGTGGTTTGAATCCCGGAATCGCGTTGGCCAACTGGCCGTCTGCTGCAAAATCGTCGATCACAATGCCCCCTGGTTATTTGGACAGTGATTATGTCAGGGAGGAGCTCTTTTCACCAGCCCGGGTAGTGACGCGAGCGGAACATTATGGCAGTCTTGCCCCCGTCAAACGGATATACCCGTCGTCTTTCGGGCGGTTTCCGCGCCGGTTCTGCCGGCAACGCCGCCTGAAATTCATTGGATTGAGAGGAAACTGAAATGACTATTACGCGTATCGATGCGGAAGCCCGCTGGTCTGATGTGGTGATCCACAACCAGACGCTGTACTACACCGGCGTGCCGGCAAACCTCGACGCAGGCGCCGAAGAGCAAACCGCCAACACCCTGGCGCAGATTGACGCGGTGCTTGAGAAACAGGGCAGCAACAAGTCGCGTATTCTCGACGCCACCATTTTCCTTGCCGACAAAAGTGATTTTGCCGCGATGAACAGAGCCTGGGACGCCTGGGTTGTTGCCGGTCACGCGCCGGTTCGCTGCACCGTGCAGGCCGCGCTGATGAAAGCAGAATACAAAGTCGAAATTAAAATTATCGCCGCCGTCTGATTACGCGTCGTCGTCTTCGTCTTCATCATCTTCAAAGCGCGCTACGATCCGGTCCCCGGTATGCGTGGCGCGCAGTTCGTTGGCCACCAGGCGAATCGCCTCACCGCTGCTCATCCCCTGCGACATCAGCTCATGGATACGCTCTACTGCTTTTTGCTGCTGCTCGTGGCTCAGCGAAGGTAAACCTGCAAACATATCTGACTCCTGCTACATTGTGGGGCGTAATTATTTCACGCCGTCCCCTTATTAGCCAGCGGGCGGTAACGATCAGGATCGAGGAAGATGTTGTCCCCCGCTATTATTACCCTGCCCTGGCATCCGGATGCCGCCGAGCGCTACTTTGCGCCGATAAGCGCAGCGCCCTGGGCGATGCTGCTGCACTCAGGCTTTGCCGATCATCCGCACAACCGTTTTGATATTATCGTCGCCGAGCCGCGCGCAACGCTGACGACCCGCGGCGGTATCACCACGGTGAATGACGGCCAAACGTTGACGACTTCGGCTGACGATCCGCTAACAATCGTGGCGCAGCAGCTGGCGCAGTGCGGACTCGCGCCGCAGGCCCATCCGCACCTGCCGTTCCTTGGCGGCGCGCTGGGGCTGTTCGGCTACGATCTGGGGCGCCGCTTCGAAAAGCTGCCCTCTCATGCCGACGCGGATATTGCCCTGCCGGATATGGCGGTCGGTATTTACGACTGGGCGCTGATCGTCGATCACCAGCGGCGTGAAGTCGCTCTGCTGAGCTACCACGATCCCCACGCGCGCCTGCGCTGGCTGACGGCACAAGCGGCCCCCGCGGCGGCCCCTTTTAGCCTGACCTCGGCCTGGCGCTCTAATATGAGCCGCGAGCAGTACGGCGAGAAATTTCGCCAGGTGCAGGCGTGGCTGCAGAGCGGTGACTGCTACCAGGTCAACCTGGCCCAGCGCTTCCAGGCCCGCTATCAGGGCGACGAGTGGCAGGCATTTTGCCAGCTTAACCGCGCTAACAGAGCCCCGTTCAGCGCCTTTATTCGCCTCGAGGACGGCGCGGTGCTGAGCCTCTCTCCGGAGCGTTTTATCCGGCTGCATCAGGGTGAAATTCAGACCCGGCCGATTAAAGGCACCCTACCGCGGCTGGCCGATCCGCAGCAGGACGCCCGCCAGGCAGAAAGGCTGGCTAACTCGCCGAAGGATCGCGCTGAAAATTTGATGATCGTCGATTTGATGCGCAACGATATTGGCCGGGTGGCCGAGCCCGGCAGCGTTCGCGTACCCGAGCTCTTCGTCGTTGAGCCGTTCCCGGCGGTCCACCATCTGGTCAGCACCATTACCGCCAGGCTACCGGCCCATCTTCACGCCAGCGACCTGCTGCGCGCGGCGTTTCCCGGCGGCTCCATTACCGGCGCCCCCAAGGTGCGCGCGATGCAAATTATCGATAGCCTTGAGCCGCAGCGGCGCAACGCGTGGTGCGGCAGCATCGGCTATCTCAGCCTGTGCGGGAATATGGACACCAGCATTACGATCCGCACGCTGACGGCGTGGCAAGGGCAGCTATACTGCTCTGCGGGCGGCGGAATTGTCGCGGATAGCGAAGAAGACGCTGAATACCAGGAAACGTTTGATAAAGTTAACCGCATTCTGCACCAACTGGAGAGTTAAGATATGGCGGATAGCGCCCTTGAGCTGGACGACTTTCTTTCGCGCTTTCAATTACTGCGCCCGCAGCCTTCGCAAGGCGCCCTCAATCAGCGCCAGGCCGCGGTGCTGGTACCGATTGTCCGTCGCCCGCAGCCGGGGCTGCTGCTTACCCAGCGCTCGCCGCGGATGCGTAAGCACGCCGGCCAGGTGGCCTTCCCGGGCGGGGCGGTCGATAACAGCGACGCGTCGCTGATTGCCGCCGCGCTCCGCGAGGCGCAGGAAGAGGTGGCCATTCCCCCTGAACAGGTGGAAATCATCGGCGTTCTGCCGCCGGTGGATAGCGTGACCGGCTTTCAGGTCACCCCGGTGGTGGGGATCATTCCGCCAAACCTGCGCTATCACGCCAGCCAGGATGAGGTGGCGGCGGTCTTTGAAATGCCGCTGGCCGAAGCGCTGCGCCTGGGTCGCTATCACCCGCTGGATGTCCATCGCCGCGGCAACTCGCATCGGGTCTGGCTTTCGTGGTATCAGCATTATTTTGTCTGGGGAATGACCGCGGGGATTATCCGCGAGCTGGCCCTGCAAATCGGCGTCAAGCCCTGACGCCTTAATCGACTTTGCGCAGCCCTTCTTCCGGCTGCGTTTCCTCGCCGAACTCCCCCGCACCGCCCTTTGCTTCACCCTCTTCCGGCTACCCATCGGGCCCGTTATTTAGGGTATATACTTAAATATGACGGCGCTCTCAACATTAGTAAATTAATGGTTATCCATTAGTTTAATTCATGTGAATAGTTAAGCTGATGCTACGGTTCCCTCTTACACTATGCGCAGTTATCACATCGTTGCCGCACCCGCGGCAACCCTGTACTGGAGTGTTATGGTGATTAGTATATTCGACATGTTCAAGGTGGGGATTGGTCCCTCATCTTCCCATACTGTAGGGCCGATGAAGGCCGGTAAACAGTTCGTCGATGACCTGGTCGAAAAGGGACTACTTAGTGACGTGACGCGCGTGGCGGTTGACGTCTACGGCTCGCTGTCATTAACCGGCAAAGGCCACCACACGGACATCGCCATTATCATGGGGCTGGCGGGCAATCAGCCCGATACGGTCGACATTGACGCGATTCCGGCATTTATTCGCGACGTAGAAGCGCGCGGACGCCTGCTGCTGGCGCAAGGGCAGCAGGAAGTCGATTTCCCGCAGGATGACGGCATGCGTTTTCGCAGCGACAACCTGCCGCTGCACGAGAACGGGATGACGATTCATGCCTGGGCCGGTGACAAAGAAATCTACAGCAAAACTTACTACTCCATCGGCGGCGGTTTTATCGTCGACGAAGAGCATTTCGGCAAAGAAGATGCGGGCGAGCTCAGCGTTCCTTACCCGTTTAAATCGGCGCAGGAGATGCTGGGCTACTGCAAAGAGACCGGACTGTCGCTCTCCGGAATGGTGATGCAGAACGAGCTGGCGCTGCACGACAAAAAAGAGATCGAAGACTATTTTGCCAACGTCTGGCAGACCATGCGTGCCTGTATCGATCGCGGCATGAATACCGAAGGGGTACTGCCAGGACCGCTGCGCGTACCGCGTCGCGCCTCTGCGCTGCGCCGCCTGCTGGTTGCCAGCGATAAGCTCTCCAGCGACCCGATGAACGTCATTGACTGGGTGAACATGTTTGCCCTCGCCGTCAACGAAGAGAACGCCGCCGGCGGCCGCGTGGTTACGGCCCCGACCAACGGCGCCTGCGGGATTGTGCCCGCGGTGCTGGCCTACTACGACCACTTTATTGAATCGGTCAGCCCTGATATCTACATTCGCTACTTTATGGCGTCCGGCGCCGTGGGCGCGCTGTACAAGATGAATGCTTCTATTTCAGGCGCGGAAGTGGGCTGTCAGGGCGAGGTTGGCGTAGCGTGCTCGATGGCTGCCGCCGGTCTTGCAGAGCTGCTCGGCGCCAGCCCGGAGCAGGTGTGCGTGGCGGCAGAGATCGGCATGGAGCACAATCTTGGCCTTACCTGCGATCCCGTCGCCGGCCAGGTCCAGGTGCCGTGCATCGAACGCAACGCTATCGCATCGGTTAAAGCGATTAACGCCGCGCGAATGGCGATGCGCCGTACCAGCGAACCGCGCGTCTCCCTCGATAAAGTTATCGAGACGATGTACGAAACCGGCAAGGATATGAACGCCAAATATCGCGAGACCTCCCGCGGCGGTCTGGCCATCAAAGTACAGTGTGACTAAACCATCGCAAACGAAATGCGCCCTAACCGGCGCATTTTTCTTCTGCTATTCATTTACACCCACTACACTTACTGTCTGACGATTGTTATTCTGACCGATACTCAGAGTCGACAGGGTGTCGCGCATGCAGACTGCACATAAGGTCATCACGACATACCGCCGAAAACGTATGGTCGTCTGTTTGATTGTTGCGTTATTAACGTTAACAACCACGCTGGTTATCCGATTTATTTCACAGCGTAGCCTAAATCAGCAGCGGATCCAGACCGTCACCGGCCAGATGGTGCTGGCGATGAATAAAATTCTTCTCCCGCTTGAAAACCAGCACACCTCGCTGCTCAATTTCGTCGGCCAGCCGTGCCGGGATATTCACCTACCTCTACGCAAGCTGGCGGCCACGCTGCAGACGGTGCGCACCATCGCGCTGGTGAAATCCAGTATTCTTTACTGCTCGAGTATTTATGGCGAACGCAATGTTAACGTTCATCAGCGACAGCCAATGCTGCCGAGCAATCACCCCATTCTGGTATTCTCCACCGATGGATCGCTTCTGGTCGGCTCGCCGGTATTAATACAGTGGTATCCGGTATCCCCCAGCGGCGCCGACGGCGTCATGCTGATGATTAACATTGAGCTGCTGGGGGAGTTAATTCTCAACGCGAAATCACCGCTGATTACCGGTATTGGGCTGCAGGTGGGGGGCAAAAGCTTTATTAACGGCCTTGGTCTGGTGGACCGCGACGCCATTCCCGGCGAGCGAATTATTTATCACCAGAGCTCTTCGCAGTTTCCCTTTACCATCAACGTCAGCGGCCCGGGCGCTTCGGCCATCGCGCTCAACGACCTGCCCGCCGAACTGCCGCTGGCGCTGATCCTCACGCTGTTGATGACCGGTATTGCCTGGCTAATCACCGCCGGCAGGCTCAGCTTCTCCCGTGAAATCAGCCTCGGGATCGCTTCTCGCGAGTTCGCGCTTTGGTGCCAGCCGCTGGAAGATGCGCGCAGTCAAAGGTGCTGTGGAGTCGAGATCCTGCTGCGCTGGAACAATCCGCGTCGCGGGAATATTTCTCCCGACGTCTTTATTCCCATTGCCGAGGGCTACAATCTTATCGTTCCCCTCACCCGCTACGTGATAGCAGAAACCGCGCGCCAGCTGAAGCTCTTCCCCCAGGACAAAGGTTTCCATATTTCAATCAACGTCGCCGCCCGCCACTTTGCTAACGGCGAACTGCTGCGCGATCTGCATCACTACTGGTTTAGCGCCCATCCCATCCAGCAGCTGGTGGTGGAGTTGACGGAGCGTGACGTGCTGCAGGATGGCGATCGTCATATGGCCGAACACCTGCATTACAAAGGCGTGCAGCTGGCAATCGATGATTTCGGTACCGGCAACAGCTCGCTGTCATGGCTGAAAAAACTGCGCCCCGATATCTTAAAAATTGATAAGTCCTTCACCAGCGCTATCGGCATCGACAGCGTAAATTCGACGGTAACGGATATGATTATTGCCCTCGCGCATCGCCTGGAAATTGTCACTATCGCGGAAGGCGTTGAAACGCAGGAGCAGGCGGAGTATCTGCGTGACCACGGCGTCGGTATCCTGCAGGGGTTTCGCTACGCCCGGCCGATGCCGATAAACGAATTCCCGCAATGGCTGGCGATGCACAATCTGGCAACGGTGGGAGCAAAGAATAGCGAATAGCCCGCCGGCCCCTTGCGGAGGCCGGCAGGTCGGCGGGATTACTCTTCTTCGTCGTGCTCGTGGCGCGTTTTGACGACGCGGACCAGATCGACACGATAGTTGTTAGCCTCAACGATAGTGAACTGCAGCGGCGCCAGCTCAACGACGTCGCCGGGGCGCGGGATATGGCCGTTGACGGCGATAACCAGCCCGGCAACCGTCGCAATATCCTCTTCTTCGTTGACGATATCATCCAGCCCCAGCGCCTGCTGCAGCGCGTGGAGATCGGTCGAGCCCTTGATCAGCCAGCCGTCGCCATCGGCAACAATCTCCGGCGTCTCATCGGCGTCCGGGAACTCGCCGGCAATCGCCTCCAGCACGTCCAGCGGCGTCACCAGCCCCTGCACCACGCCGAACTCGTTGGTGACAATGACGAAGCTGCCGCGGGCCCTGCGCAGGACGCCCAGCAGATTGATCGGGTCCAGAGTTTCCGGAACCACAATCGCCGGCGATGCCGAAGCGAGCGCCGCCACGTTCTCACCGGCTTCCAGGGCCACCAGCATCTCTTTGGCACGAACGATACCGATGATCTCATCCAGCTCGCCCCGGCACACCGGGAACAGGCTGTGCGGGGAAGAGAGCAGCTGGCGGCGAATCTCATCTTCGCTCTGCTCAGCGTCAACCCAGCTGATTTCACCGCGCGGCGTCATGATGCCGCGCAGCGAGCGCTGGGCAAGCGTCAGCACGCCGTTAATCATGTAGCGCTCTTCTTCGGCAAACTCGCCTTCCGGCACCGGTACCGCAGAAGGCATGTCGCCATCGTGCGTGACCTGATTCTGCTTGCGGCTGCCCATCAGGCGCAGGATCGCATCGGCGGTCCGCGCGCGCAGCGGCAGCGTCGACTGATGGCGGATAAAGTTACGGCGCGCCACCTGGTTGAAGAACTCGATGGTTATCGAGAAGCCAATCGCGGCGTACAGGTAGCCTTTCGGTATATGGAAACCAAAGCCTTCAGCCACCAGGCTCAGGCCAATCATCAGCAGGAAGCTAAGGCACAGCACCACCACCGTCGGATGCTGGTTAACGAAGCGGGTCAACGGCTTCGAGGCCAGCAGCATCACCATCATCGCAATCACCACCGCCGCCATCATCACCGGGAGATGGTTTACCATACCCACGGCGGTAATCACGGCATCCAGCGAGAACACGGCATCAAGCACGACGATCTGCAGCACCACCACCCAGAAGCTGGCGTAACCTTTACCATGACCGGCATCGTGCTGGCGGTTTTCCAGCCGCTCGTGCAGCTCGGTCGTCGCCTTGAACAGCAGGAATATCCCCCCCAGCAGCATAATAAGATCGCGACCGGAGAAGGAAAAATCAGCGATGCTGAACAGCGGTTTGGTTAAGGTCACCATCCACGAAATAACCGACAGCAGCCCCAGACGCATGAACAGCGCCAGCGACAGGCCAATCAGACGTGCTTTATCACGCTGCTTTGGCGGCAGTTTATCTGCAAGGATGGCGATAAATACCAGGTTGTCGATACCGAGCACGATCTCGAGGACGACCAGCGTCAACAAGCCGACCCAAATAGAGGGATCCATTAAGAATTCCATGAGTTGCTCCAGTTAACGACGGACGTAGTCATCGCTATGTCATGCACAGGCGAGACAGTTGTTGCTGGTAAAAAAGCGTAGCAGGTAGCGGTGGCAGACTGGTGCCAAAAGGTGAAAAGACGTCGATGAGGGTCCATACAGCGGGCTATGCCCTATACTCCTGAGTAGTTAAACGGAAGCTAAACATAGCAAAAAACAGAACCGGATTGGAAAAAAATTTACCTGTTTTTGCAATAGCTAAGGCTATTTTTTGCGCCGCGAAATTATTATTCGTAGATGCGTGATTAACGGATCTTCATCACATTAATTATTTTTTCACTATCTAAAATAATTCGCTGTAGTGATTATTTTAGATCTTACACCCTTACTGAATCGATTTTGTTCGCAAGAGTGATTCAGGATGTATCACAACAGATGATGCATTCACCATAATAAAGGAGGTAGCAAGTGACGATTGCTATTGTAATAGGCACACATGGTTGGGCTGCAGAACAGCTGCTGAAGACGGCAGAAATGCTGTTGGGCGAGCAGGAAAACGTTGGCTGGATTGATTTCGTTCCCGGTGAAAACGCCGAAACGCTGATCGAGAAGTACAACGCACAGCTGGCGAAGCTGGACACGACTAAAGGCGTGTTGTTTCTCGTCGATACGTGGGGAGGCAGCCCGTTCAACGCGGCGAGCCGCATTGTCGTCGATAAAGAACACTACGAAGTCATCGCCGGCGTTAACATTCCAATGCTGGTTGAAACGCTGATGGCCCGTGACGACGATCCGTCGTTCGACGAGCTGGTGGCGTTAGCGGTGGAAACCGGTCGTGAAGGCGTTAAGGCGCTGAAAGCGAAAGCGGTAGAAAAAGCGGCTCCGGCTCCCGTTCAGGCGGCAGCGCCGCGAGCAGCAACCCCAGCTAAACCGATGGGTCCAAACGATTACATGGTTATCGGCCTGGCGCGTATTGACGATCGTCTTATCCACGGACAGGTCGCGACCCGCTGGACCAAAGAAACCAACGTCACCCGTATTATCGTCGTCAGCGATGAAGTCGCCGCCGATACCGTACGCAAAACGTTGCTGACTCAGGTTGCACCTCCGGGCGTCACCGCCCACGTTGTTGATGTGGCTAAAATGATCCGCGTCTACAACAACCCCAAATACGCCGGCGAGCGCATTATGCTGCTGTTCACTAACCCCACTGACGTTGAGCGCGTTGTTGAAGGTGGCGTGAATATCACCACCGTTAACATCGGCGGCATGGCTTTCCGCCAGGGCAAAACGCAGGTGAACAACGCGATTTCGGTCGATGAGAAAGATATTGAAGCGTTCAAGAAGCTGAACGCCCGCGGTATCGAACTGGAAGCACGTAAAGTTTCCACCGACCAGAAACTGAAAATGATGGACCTGATCGCCAAGGTTAATAAATAACCCTGCGCTCACGCCTGACTTTTCAACTTAAGACTTAATCAACAGGAGAAGTACAATGGAGATTACCCTTCTTCAGATTGTGCTGGTGTTCATCGTCGCGTGTATTGCGGGTATGGAGTCGGTACTTGATGAATTTCAGTTCCACCGTCCTCTGGTGGCCTGTACGCTGATTGGCGCCGTTCTCGGGGATATGAAAACCGGTATTATCATCGGTGGTACCCTGGAAATGATCGCCCTGGGCTGGATGAACATCGGTGCCGCCGTAGCGCCGGATGCCGCCCTGGCGTCCATCATCTCGACCGTTCTGGTTATCGCGGGCCACCAAAGCATTGGTGCCGGTATCGCGCTGGCTATCCCGCTGGCAGCAGCAGGCCAGGTGCTGACCATTATCGTTCGTACGATCACCGTTGCCTTCCAGCACGCTGCGGATAAAGCAGCGGATAGCGGAAACCTGACGGCCATTTCCTGGCTTCACGTTTCGTCTCTGTTCCTGCAGGCCATGCGTATCGCTATCCCGGCTGTTATCGTCGCTATCTCCGTCGGTACCAGTGAAGTCCAGGGTCTGCTGAACGCCATTCCGGAAGTGGTCACCGGCGGTCTGAACATCGCAGGTGGCATGATCGTAGTCGTTGGTTACGCGATGGTCATCAACATGATGCGCGCAGGCTATCTGATGCCGTTCTTCTACCTCGGCTTCGTTACCGCTGCATTCACCGACTTCAACCTGGTTGCTCTGGGCGTGATTGGTACCGTAATGGCCATCCTCTACATCCAGCTGAGCCCGAAATACAACCGCGTAGCGGGTGCGCCAGCGCAGGCTGCTGGTAATAACGATCTCGATAACGAACTGGACTAACAGGTGAGCGAAATGGTTGATATGACTAAAAATACCACCGAGAAAAAACTCACTCAGAGTGATATTCGTGGCGTGTTCATTCGTTCTAACCTGTTCCAGGGTTCATGGAACTTCGAACGTATGCAGGCGCTGGGCTTCTGCTTCTCTATGGTGCCGGCAATTCGTCGCCTGTACCCGGAGAATAACGATGCGCGTAAACAGGCGATTAAGCGTCACCTTGAGTTCTTTAACACTCACCCTTACGTTGCGGCGCCGGTTCTCGGCGTAACGCTGGCGATGGAAGAGCAGCGTGCTAACGGCGCGGAGATCGACGATGGTGCCATCAACGGTATCAAAGTCGGCCTGATGGGTCCGCTGGCAGGCGTAGGTGACCCGATCTTCTGGGGTACCGTGCGTCCGGTATTCGCGGCGCTGGGTGCCGGTATCGCGATGAGCGGCAGCCTGCTTGGTCCTCTGCTGTTCTTTATCCTGTTTAACGCGGTACGTCTGCTGACCCGTTACTACGGCGTCGCGTACGGTTACCGTAAAGGTATCGACATCGTTAAAGATATGGGCGGCGGCTTCCTGCAGAAACTGACCGAGGGGGCATCGATTCTCGGCCTGTTTGTCATGGGGGCACTGGTTAACAAGTGGACGCACGTGAACATCCCGCTGGTGGTATCCACCATCACCGGTCAGGATGGCCAGACTCGCGTGACCACCGTGCAGACTATCCTTGACCAGCTGATGCCGGGTCTGGTGCCTCTGCTGCTGACCTTCGCCTGTATGTGGCTGCTGCGTAAGAAAGTTAACGCCCTGTGGATCATCGTTGGCTTCTTCGTCATCGGTATCGTTGGCTACGCCATCGGCCTGCTGGGGCTGTAATTATCCTGCTGTACGCCGGGGGCCTGCCCCCGGCTTTTTTTTAGCTTTTGTTCGGAGGATGGATGACTCTCACGGATCTGGTGCTGGTTCTGTTTATTTTGCTTCTGCTGGCATTTGCGATTTATGACCAGTTTATTATGCCGCGCCGTAACGGCCCGCAGCTGCTGGCCGTTCCCCTGCTCCGTCGCAGCCGCGTTGATGGGATAATCTTCGTCGGCCTCACCGCCATCCTGATTTATAACAACATTATCAGCCACGGCGCGCTCATCACGACCTGGTTATTATCTGCTCTGGCATTAATGGGGCTCTACCTGTTCTGGATCCGCACGCCGAAGATCATCTTCAAGCCGACTGGCTTTTTCTTCGCCAATATCTGGATTGAATATAAGCGAATTAAAGAGATGAATTTATCGGAAGACGGCGTGCTGGTGATGCAATTAGAGCAAAGACGCCTGCTTATTCGCGTACGAAATATCGACGATCTGGAAAAGATATACAAACTTCTCATTTCTATTCAGTAAGTTACAAATATAGCCTGCGCTATATTTCAGCCGATTCCGGCAGAGGGATACATAGCCATTGCTATATTCCCTCTGCCCACTTCACTCATATTTATTAACCAATTATTGACACCTAAATTCAAATGAAAATCGTTATCATTTGGTTATTAAAATATCTAAATGGTGTTATTGTTTTATATTCTCAAAATATGTTAAGGTTGCGCCCGTCGTTGGGGAGTAGCCGATCTTCTGTCCGCCAGGCCAGAAGATGTACGTGTCAACATACTCGTTGCAAAACGTGGCACGTACGGGTTGAAGAACGCATTCAATCAGGCGAGACCATAGGCACATCACTGCGGTACGCAATGTATAATCATTAGAGCTATTGCGTATATTTACTGGGGGCAGCGATGTGTCATATGGAATATCCCCGGTCAGGACGCACTCATGAACTTATCCGCAACGATTCTTCTGGCCTTTGGCATGTCCATGGACGCCTTCGCCGCCTCTATCGGTAAGGGTGCAACTCTCCACAAACCTAAATTTTCCGAAGCGTTACGCACCGGGCTTATCTTCGGCGCGATTGAAACGCTGACCCCGCTTGTCGGCTGGGGAATGGGGATGCTTGCCAGCCAGTTCGTCCTCGAGTGGAATCACTGGATTGCCTTTGTACTGCTGGTTTTCCTCGGAGGTCGAATGGTCATTGAAGGATTTCGCGGCGGCGTCGGCGACGAGTGCGAAGCGCCCCATCGTCACGGCTTTTGGCTGCTGGTCACCACCGCCATTGCCACCAGCCTTGACGCCATGGCCGTTGGCGTCGGTCTGGCATTCCTGCAGGTGAACATCATTGCCACCGCGCTGGCGATTGGCTGCGCGACGCTGGTGATGTCAACGCTGGGTATTATGCTGGGACGGTTTATCGGCCCGCTGCTTGGCAAACGGGCTGAAATTCTCGGCGGGATTGTGCTTATCGGTATCGGGACAGAAATTCTCTGGAGCCACTTCGCCGGTTAGCGATCAGGCATCACGCTGCCAGCAGTGGATCATAAAATCGGTCTGGCAGCCGAATCGCGCCTGCTGACGCAGCGTCTCACGCACCGGCGGTTTCGCCCGCCATGCAAACGGCGTCATCTGCAGCAGCGCCTCGGCCTCACTTCCGCTTAGCGTCATGGGATACGCCAGCTGCTGCTCATGGCGCAGGGTAAAACCGGTCATCTCTTCCGTATTCTGCTCGTGCAGATGCACCTCGTCGTAAATCAGGCCTTTCAGCTCAAGCAGATGCTTCGGACCCGGCGTCGCGGTAACCACCCAGCCTCCGGGTCTGACCACCCGCGCCAGCTCGAGCGTGTTGCAGGGTGCGTAGATCCGCACCACCGCATCAAAGCTGCCATCAGCAAACGGCAGACGCTGGCTGGAAGCGACGCAGAAATTCACCTGCGGATAGCGTTTGGCCGCCGCGCGAACCGCTGATTTAGAGACGTCGAGGCCCCAGCAGCGGGCTGAAATAGCGGCAAACGCGTGGGTGTAGTAACCCTCGCCACAGCCGATGTCCAGCAGGTCGGCTGGCGCACAGGTCTGCAGAAACTCGCCGATCGCATCACGCAGCGGCTGGTAGTGGCCGGCATCGAGAAAGGCGCGTCGCGCCTGCATCATCTCCGCACTGTCACCCGGATCGCGCGAGCGTTTGAACTGCACCGGCAGCAGGTTAACGTATCCCTCCTTTGCTAAATCAAACTGGTGCCGCTGCGGGCAGATATAGCTATTTTCGCGGCGCTCAAGCGGCGCGTGGCAAAGGGGGCAACTGTAAGACATGACAACTCCGGTGTCGCTGAAAGAGCGAAAGTGTAGCGTTATTCGCTCTTTCAGACCACTGTTACAGCGCCGGAGGCAGGCTCTCATCGTTATGCATAACGATGAGATTGTCCGAGCCCGCCGGCATTCCGTCCGGCATGACATTTTCGAGACGCAGGACGTCGCCCATTATCTGGCTAAATACCGGCGCCGAAACGGCCCCGCCGTAATAAGAGCCGTTGCTGGGGTCGTTAATCACCACCACCAGCGCAAACTGCGGGTTGCTGGCCGGCGCCACGCCCGCGGTATAGGCAACATATTTATCGATGTACTTGCCGTCCGGGCCAATTTTTTTCGCGGTCCCGGTTTTTACCGCAATCCGATAGTCGCGGACGGCCGCTTTTGTCCCGCCGCCGCCCGGCAACGCCACGCTCTCCATCATATGCTCTACCTCATGGACGATCTGTTCCGGCATCACTCGCGTACCGATAACCGGCGGATCGATGCGGGTAATCGACAGCGGCCGCTCGATGCCGAAGCCACCGATGGTGGCATAGACGTGCGCCAGCTGCAGCGGGGTGACCATCAGGCCGTAGCCAAAAGAGAAAGTCGCGCGATCCAGCTGGCCCCAGTAGCGGCGCTGGGGCATCAGCCCCGCGCTTTCCCCGGTGAGCCCGAGGCCCGTCGGGTCGCCAAAGCCAAAGGCCTTATAGGTGTCGATCAGGTGCTGGACCGGCATAGCCAGAGACAGGTGCGAGACGCCGACATCGCTGGATTTTTGCAGAATGCCGGTGAGGGTCAGCTCCGGGTAGTAGCCGACATCGCGAATGCGGTGACCGTCAAGAACGAAAGGATGGGTATCTACCACGCTGTCAGGCTGCACAATCCCCTGCTGCAGCGCCGTCATCAGCACCAGAGGCTTCACCGTCGAGCCCGGCTCAAAGGTATCGCTGATGGCGCGATTACGGAAATCATCCAGTCGGGCGTTATCGCGATTATTGGGGTTAAAGTCCGGATAGCTGGCCATCGACAGGATTTCACCGGTATCAATCTTAATGAGCACCGCCGCTCCGGACTCGGCCTTGTTCCAGCTGACCGCATTATCCAGCGCATCCTCGGTGACCGTCTGCAGCCGCTCGTCGATACTCAGCTGTAAATTGTGCGCCGGAACCGCCGCCACCTCGGTGATATTTTCAATCACGTGGCCGTGGCGATCTTTACGCACCAGCCGACGTCCGGCCTTTCCGGTGAGCTGGGCGTTGAAGCTTTTCTCAACCCCTTCAATTCCCTGATTATCGATATTGGTAAAACCAAGCAGGTTGGCCGCAACGTGGCCCGCCGGGTAAAAGCGTCGGGATTCATCGCGCAGGTTAATCCCCGGCAGATGCAGCTTATCGATCCACTCGGCCTGCTCCGGGTTAACCTGGCGCGCCAGATAGACAAAGCGCATATGGGGGTGAGCCTGAACCCGTTTCGCCAGGTCGCTCAGGTTAAGGTGCAGCGCTTCCGCCATTGCCTGCCAGCGCGGCCCATAGCCGACGCCCCCTTTCTCGACGATCGTTTGCGGGTCGGCCCAGATAGCGCTAACCGGTACGCTGACCGCCAGCGGGCGATTCTCGCGGTCGCTTATCATCCCGCGCTGAACGTCGATAGGCTCTTCCCGCAGCGAACGCATATCCTCTTGTTTAACCAGATTATCGGGGGAGACAATCTGCAGCCATCCCACCCGTCCTAAAAGCAGCCCAAGGCAGCTGAGGATCGCTGCACACAGTAGCCCAAAGCGAATCGGGGTGAAATTCGCGCCTGTCTTAGTTTTGTTCTTTTGCACCGTAGCTCCAGCATTATTTTGCAACCCTCTGATTTAACAGAAAATCGACAAAACAGGATGCGAAACAGTGCTAATAAAGGTGTTGTTTTGCAACAAAGCGCAACGGAGGGGGAAAATCGGAAATGTTTTGCAATAAATGCTAAAAAGCCCCGCAGAGGCGAGGCTTTCTTTACAAGCTGAGTGGTCTTGAATCAGATAGCAGTTACGTTAACTGCTGCCGGACCTTTCTGGCCGTCCTGAATTTCGAACTCAACGTTCTGGCCTTCAGCCAGAGTTTTGAAGCCATTACCCTGGATGGCGGAGAAGTGTACGAACACGTCTTTGCTGCCATCAGCCGGAGTAATAAAGCCAAAACCTTTAGACTCGTTGAACCACTTAACTTGACCTTTAATCTTTGCCATTTGCAAAATTCCTTAGACTGTTTTCTTCGCCCGTAGGCGCTTACATAGATAAAACTGACACACTACTGCATGAGGCACTAATATAAGGTTCGGCAGAGAAGCGGTATTCAACGACAACGTGTTTACTCAGGACTTCTTTACTGAAAATGCCACACATAAACAGAACTGTACCTCGTTTAACCCGAAAGGTGTTATCACATACAACGTTAATAATGGCAAGCCATTTTTAAACGGCTCTCGATCCTTCGCACAAAATATAAGGGAATCATTTGACCAACTGCACGTTTATGCGCCTTTTCTCGCCCGCCGTTAATGCCAGGGCGCGCGGCAAACATCCCATTATGCATGGATGAGCGCTGCAACTTTTTCACCGTAGCTCAACAACTTCGCTCCGTCCAGCCCGCCAGGCATGCACCCTGCCAATTTTAAGGGGTTACGTCCGGGTCGCTGCATAACGATGCGCATAAACGCGCATATTGATAGTTGAAAATTGGCTTAGGCCGAGAATATGCAGGGTTAATTAAATCCTGTTAGCCACGCGATAAATAGTGTTTATATTGCATCTTAATAATGAATTTTCGATGACACACACTTTCATCATGCAATTAAATCACGATGTTATTATTTTATTTGAATAGCTCAAAAATCCATAGCTTATTGGATAAAATTGCGATCGCTAACACATTAAGTGACATAAGAAATGTGGCAATAAGCACGGAAGGATAAGAATAAGTTATTGCGTAAGGCGATGAGGCAGGCGTACACCAGTGCGGTGTACACCCGTTTAGCAGCTACCGCTCAGCGACGAGACGGATAAAGTCGTCGTCGTCCTTCCCCTTCTCAACGGCTGAAGGTTCGGCAGCCTCTTCCTTCTCAGGTTCATTGGCTTCGCAGAGCCGACGCAGCAGCGCGTTTTGGCGCTTTTGCTGATCCAGCAGAGCCTGCAGCAGCGCAATCTGCTCGTTGGCGCGCGAACTTGCGCGATTAACAAAAAACCATAACAACAGGCCGACAAGCAACAGCACAATGGAAAGCGCCAGCGATGCCAGATTTACGATCCCAGGACTTAGTAACTCACTCATTTCACCACCTCAAAGAGAAGGCGTTTATTCTACCACCCGCGCAGCAGAAGAAAATCAGTCGTAATAAAAATGTCTTACCAGGGGATGAATTTGTTGATGGTGCAGATGCCGCTGAAAAACTGCACATCCTGATCGCACATTACGTTAAGCATCTGAGTCCACAGCAACAAACAGCCCGCTATGACAACAATCAGCAAAACCCAGCGTAATTTTTTCACTCCACACTCCGCATCAATACCAGATGTTGCCAGGATAGCACGCTCATCTTAAACCGCGGCTAACTGTAATACGAAACGCAAGTTTCAGAATCATAGACTTGTTTCAACTCGTGTACCTGTCAAAATAAACGCCGAGGATAATACAAATTATGAGGCAACAATGCGATTGATCATTCGTACGATTGTAGTACTGGCTATCTTATGGATTGGCGTATTATTAAGCGGCTACGGCATGTTGATTGGCAGCAATGAGAACGCAGCGGGGCTGGGCCTCCAGTGTAAATATCTGACCGCTCGCGGTACCACAACCGTGCAGTACGTTCATTCTGACAGCGGTATTATTGGTCTGACCGACTGTCCGGTTCTGCGTAAAAGCGAAACCGTTATCGACAAAGGTTAATCCGCTCCGGGCTACAGCAGGAAGCGTCTTCCCGCTGTAGCCCGACGCAGCTAGCGCCCGCCGCTGTCAGAACGGATAGTCGTTATAGCCCATCTGCTCAGAAATTTTACGCGCCGCGGTGTGCAACATTTCAACGTATTCATGCAGACGTTCCTCCGAGAAGCGCAGCGTCGGGAAAGAGATACTCAACCCGGCAATCACTACGCCAAAGCGGTCGAAGACCGGTACACCAATGCAGCGTAGCCCCTCTTCCTGCTCTTCGTTGTCTTCGCCATAGCCCTGCTGACGAACGCTGTCCAGAACCCCCAGCAGCTCTTCGGTGCTGGTAATCGTCCGGTCGGTGCTGCGCTTATACTCGACGTCTTCGAGGATCTGCTCCACCTCGGCGCGGTCGCGCCACGCCAGCAGCACTTTGCCGATAGCGGTGCTGTACAGCGGGTTGCGGCGGCCGATGCGCGAATACATACGCAGGTTGTACATCGAATCGATTTTATGGATGTAGACGATACTGTCTTCGTCCAGCGCACCCAGATGGATAGTCTCTTTCGTCAGGCGCGACAGCTCGCGCATCTGAATATCCGCACTGCGCACCAGATCGACATTCTGCAGCGCGCGCGCGCCCAGCTCGAACAGCTTCAGCGTCAGGGAGTACTTCTCAGACTCCCCTTCCTGGGCAACGTAGCCCAGCGACTTCATGGTCTGCAAAAAGCGATAAACGGTGCTTTTTGACATCATGACGCGCTGAGATAGTTCGGTAATACCAATTTCACGCTCTTCGCCAAGCGCCTGCAGGATGCCAAAAACCTTCAATACTGAAGAGACAGAATCTGGCTGTTTATCCAAATCTGCAACTGCCATTTATCACCTCATCGCAACTGTTTTATAAAAATTAGAACCGGTTTTTATTATAAATTCGCAACCCGATGCCCGCAATCGTTCTTCTGCCCATTCGTTACAAATCTGCGACATACCGCCGAATAATCAATGCTAAAATCATTACCCAGAGAATAGTTACGATAAAGACACAAGCTTAACATGGATAAAAACGTTCCCGATGGTCTGCCACTGCCGCAGCGTTACGGCGCCATTCTGACCATCGTTTTAGGCATCGCGATGGCGGTACTCGACGGCGCCATTGCCAACGTGGCCCTGCCGACCATCGCTACCGACCTTAACGCTTCGCCCGCCGCCTCAATCTGGATAGTCAACGCTTACCAAATCGCCATCGTCATTGCGCTCCTGCCGCTCTCCTTTCTGGGTGATATGTTCGGCTATCGACGCATCTATAAAATCGGTTTGCTGGTGTTTACCTTTACCTCACTGGCCTGCGCCCTCTCCCACTCGCTGGAGATGCTGACTCTCGCCCGCGTAGCCCAGGGCCTCGGCGGCGCCGCGCTGATGAGCGTGAATACCGCGCTCATTCGTCTTATCTTCCCGAAACGCTTCCTCGGACGAGGAATGGGGATCAACTCGTTTGTGGTCGCCGTCTCATCCGCGGCCGGCCCGACGATTGCCGCCGCTATCCTCTCCGTCGCCTCCTGGCAGTGGCTGTTTTTAATCAACATTCCGCTGGGGATTATTTCGCTGACGCTCGCCATGCGCTACCTGCCGGCCAACAGCAGCCGCAGCAGGATCACCCGCTTCGATCTCCCCAGCGCTATCATGAATGCGCTGACGTTTGGCCTGCTGATTGTCGCGCTCGGCGGCTTTGCGCAGGGGCAGTCCGGCCAGCTGGTGCTCGCTGAATTGGCGGCTATGCTGGTTATCGGGTTCTTCTTCATTCGCCGCCAGCTGCGGATGCCGGTGCCGCTGCTGCCGGTTGATCTGCTGCGTATTCCGCTTTTCTCGCTCTCCATCTGCACCTCAATCTGCTCCTTCTGCGCCCAGATGCTGGCGCTGGTTTCGCTGCCCTTCTTCCTGCAGGCGACGATCGGACGCAGCGAGGTCGAAACGGGACTGCTGCTGACCCCCTGGCCGCTGGCGACCATGGTGATGGCGCCGCTGGCGGGCTACCTGATTGAGAAAATTCATGCCGGGCTGCTGGGAGCGATCGGTCTGACGGTCATGGCCTGCGGTCTGTTTGGCCTGGCGCTGCTGCCCTCATCGCCGTCCGATCTCGATATTATCTGGCGCATGGCGCTCTGCGGCGCGGGCTTCGGCCTGTTCCAGTCGCCGAATAACCACACTATCGTCTCATCGGCCCCGAGCCACCGCAGCGGAGGGGCCAGCGGAATGCTCGGCACCGCCCGACTGCTGGGACAAAGCACCGGCGCGGCGCTGGTCGCGCTGCTGTTCAATCTGCAGGGTAACGGCGGCACCCATACCGCGCTGCTGCTGGCTGGCGGACTGGCGGTAGTTGCGGCCACCGTGAGCGGCCTGCGCGTCACCCAGCCGCGCCCCGGACAATAGCCCGCCCGATTACGGCACAAAAAAAACCGCAGCCCGATTAAGGCTGCGGTTTTTGTTTCTACGCTCTGAAGAAGAGGATTACTTCAGATATTCCCCGCTGCGCAGAGCTTCGATACGTTTATCCAGCGGCGGGTGCGTCATAAACAGCTCGCTCATCGACTTCGCTTTGCCGTTGATGCACAGCGCCATCATGCTGCTGGCTTCCTGCGGCTCGTAGCTGGTTTTCAAACGCTGCAGGGCGGCGATCATTTTCTCACGGCCGACCAGACGGGCAGAGCCCGCATCCGCATGGAACTCGCGGTAGCGCGAGAACCACATGGTGATGATGCTGGCCAGAATCCCAAACACCAGCTCCAGAACGGTGGCGACGGCAAAGTAAACCAGCGGGTTGCCGTTGCTGCTCTCGCCTTCATCGCGGTTGCCGCTAAGGAATCCTGCGGCAATTTGCGCGATAACGCGCGAGATAAAGATAACGAAGGTGTTCACCACCCCCTGAATCAGGGTCATGGTCACCATATCGCCGTTGGCAATGTGGCTGATTTCATGGGCAATAACGGCTTCCGCCTCGTCACGGCTCATGTTTTGCAGCAGCCCGGTGCTGACGGCAACCAGCGAAGCATCACGGCGTGCGCCGGTGGCAAAGGCGTTAATATCCGGCGCATGGTAGATAGCAACCTGCGGCATGCCGATGCCCGCCTGCTGCGCCTGCTGCGCGACGGTATTCATCAGCCAGCGTTCGGTTTCGTTACGCGGCTGCTCAATGACTTCCCCACCCACCGATTTTAGCGCCATCCATTTCGACATCAGCAGCGAAACGATCGAGCCACCAAAACCAAAAAGCAGCGCCATGATCAGTAGCCCGGTCATGCTGCTTGACTGTATTCCCGTCAGGCTCAGCACCAGCCCGAACACCGCCATAACGGCCAGGTTGGTCAACAGGAAGAGCGCGATTCGCATCATAATTTTCTTCTAACCTCGATTTAACAAAACGCACTATGCGATTACCCATATCGTATGGGTACAACGTTAATTTTCAACCATCCTCCCCCGCTAAGTCACGAGAAAGACACAACTTTACATTTTGTAGCATATCGCTGACATCTGCATAATATATTGACATCGCGCGCGGGGGAATCGAGGTTTTTGACGGCAGGATCGGATAAAAAAAACGGGCACAACATGTGTGCCCGTCGGGTGCTTATTTGCTAACCGGTGGTTCCACCGCCGGCTGGTCTTTCTCCAGATGGGCCAGGTCGCGCGCAATATGGACCGTTTCATCAAGATACGGATCCGGCTCCTGGTAATCCTTCGGCAGATCGTCCAGCTTCTTAAGCTGTGGTTTGCCTTCACGTTTCAGGCGATCGTTAATTCGGGCCAGACGAGTCGCATCATCCTCTTCGTTCTCTTTCTCACGCTGGGCGTAGTTCAGAGAAACGATATTACGCTTGTCTTTCATTGCGTTATAACGAGCGATGTCCTTCATGATGTACTGGAATTCCGGATCTTTGGCAATCCGCTCATCATGCAGTTTCAGCAACCCGGCGCCGAACGGCGTTAAGTCGCCGGACTTGACGTAGGTGGCTGCATTCACGCTATCCCACGGCAGAGCGTTATCTTCATACTGCTCGCCGGTCTCGCGATCTTCAGTGCCGGTTGGCATCATGATGTCCGGCGTTACGCCCTTACGCTGAGTACTGCCGCCGTTAATACGGTAGAACTTCTGGATGGTGTACTGTACGGAACCCAGCGCCGGCCAGTCCGGACGCAGCATCTGATCGTAAATGCGGTTCAGGGAGCGGTACTGCTGCACGGTGCCTTTACCGAAGGTTGGCTCACCGACGATCAGTCCGCGCCCGTAGTCCTGCATCGCCGCGGCGAAGATTTCAGAAGCCGAAGCGCTGAAGCGGTCAACCAGTACAACCAGCGGGCCTTTGTAGTACACGACGCCGTCAGTATCGCTGTCTTCACGTACTTTACCGTTGTTATCACGCACCTGTACTACCGGGCCAGACGGGATAAACAGACCGGAAAGCGATACCGCCTCGGTCAGCGCCCCGCCGCCGTTGCTGCGCAGGTCGATAACGATACTGCTGACGTTCTGTTTTTCCAGCTTCTGCAGCTGAACCTTGACGTCATCCGTCAGGCCAACGTAGAAACCAGGGATATCCAGCACGCCGATTTTTTCTTTACCAACGGTTTTCACCGACATTTTAACCGCGCGGTCTTCGAGACGAATTCGCTCGCGGGTTAGCGTGACGATACGCGTTTTCGCGCCCTTGCCCGCAGGCAGCACTTCAAGACGAACTTTACTGCCCTTCGGCCCTTTGATCAGCGCCACCACGTCGTCAAGACGCCAGCCGATCACGTCAACCATGCCCTTGCCGGCCTGGCCGACGCCTACGATCCGGTCGCCAACGCTAATGGACTTGCTCTTCGCCGCCGGCCCGCCGGCCACCAGCGAGTTGATCACCGTATAGTCGTCGTCCATCTGCAGCACCGCGCCGATCCCTTCTAACGAAAGGCTCATTTCGGTATTGAACTGCTCGGTATTGCGCGGCGACAGGTAGTTGGTATGCGGGTCGATTTCGCGGGCAAAGGAGGTCATAACCAGCGAGAACACATCTTCACTATTGGTTTGCGCCAGACGGCGAATAGCAAACTTATAGCGACGGGTCAGCGTTTCGCGGATCTCTTTGTCGTCTTTACCGGCAAGCTTCAGGCTCAGCTGGTCAAACTTCACCTTAGCATCCCACAGCGCGTTCAGCTCGGCCTCGTCTTTCGGCCAGGGCGACTTGCTGCGGTCAAGGTTGAAGTTATCGTTGCCGGTAAAGTCCATCGGACGCTCCAGCACCTTCAATGCGTACTGATAGCGTTCGAAACGGCGCTTCTGTCCCAGGTTATACAGGTCGTAAAAAACGTCCAGTTTTCCGCTGCGCAGCTCGTCGCCAATTTGATTTTTCCTGGAGGCAAACTGAGCAACGTCACTGGCCAGCAGCACGTTGTGGCTGTAATCCAGCAGGTTCAGATAGCGGTCAAAAATTTTTGCCGAGAAGGCGTTATCGAGATCGAACTGTCGATAGTGCGAACGAGTAAAGCGCGAGGTTACGCGCTCACTCACCGTCGCGTGCTGCGGCTCTTCTTTCAGCACGGGGATTTGATCGGCTCGGGTAATATCATCCACGGCAAACGCATGGCCTGCTATTGCTAGCAGGCCCGCAAGCGCGGTGAGCTTAAAGAATGTGTTCATGCCTGGCCCGGCCTCCGTTTCAGAACACCAGGTGTTCTGCGCGTACAATCATTGACATACCAGAAGTCAGCTGTACACGAACGCCATCTTTGGTGATTTCCAGAACGGTGGCGTCCATTGCGTTATTGCCTGCTTTCACCTTCAGAGCCTGGCCGACGGACAGCACGGTCAGATCTGATACAGGAGTATGACGCTCTTCGCGCGGTGCTTTCGCAGCGGCAGGACGCGGCTTACGCTGTTCGGTGCCTTCTTTGCGGCGAACCTGAGGACGTGGCTTACGCTCACGACGGGCGCCGTCTTCCTGCTGACCTGCAGCGGCAGCTGCGGCTTCGCGTTTTTTGGCCTGCTGGCCAGCACGCTGTGCCTGGACGCGAGCTTTTGCTTCTTCGAGCTGCTGACGGGCATGAGCAACGTGCTGCTCTTCCAGTTCGCCGCACGGGTTGCCGTCGAGGTCGACGCGAATCGCCCCTGGCTTAACGCCGTACAGATAGCGCCAGCTCGAAGTATAAAGACGTAAAGCGGCACGAAGCTGGGTTTTGCTGAGATTCATCTCACCCCCAACGCGCTCAACGAGATCCTGAAAAATACCGACTTTCAGGGGGCGAGCTTCACCTTCAGCGCTGAAGCACTGTGGGAAACGTTCGGCCAGAAATGCGATAACTTCTTTACTGCTATTCAACTTAGGTTGATTTTCCATGAAATTTCCTGATTACAACGGACGTAGCCAACAAGCCGCAGGCATGAACAGGCGCCATTATAATGACGCCATCGCTAAATGCTACGTTATCCGTTGATTATCCTGCGACGTGGGTGAATATTTTTTGATAGTCGGTCGCAGAAATGAGTTTTTCCAGCTGCGCTACCAGTTCCGTAAGCCCTTGTTCATCCTCAGCGGTGAAGCGGGCGTACGCGGTGCTGTCGATATCCAGGACGCCAATAATCTGACCGTTCACCCGCAGCGGGAAGACAATCTCCGAATTGCTGGCGGCATCACATGCGATATGCCCGTCAAAGGCGTGAACATCCTCCACGCGCTGCACGCGATTCTGCGAAACGGCAGTACCGCAAACGCCCCGCCCAACCGGAATTCGCACGCAGGCCAGCTTGCCCTGGAAGGGCCCGAGCACCAGCGTATCGCCTTCGAGTAGGTAGAACCCGGCCCAGTTTACCTCGCTCAGCCGCTCAAACAGCAGCGCGCTGGTATTAGAGATCGTGGCCAGAAAACTGGTTTCTCCTGCCATTAATGCCTGAAAATCACGGTTCAGATCCGCGTAAAATTCTGTTTTGTTCATTATGTAATCACTTAGTTGTCTTACTCTCGTACACTGACTGCCTAATAAAATAAGCATTAAATGCGTTCAGGCTCAAGATGAATTCATTCCTGGGTTAATATAGTGAAATACATTCATTGCCGTACGTAATAAATGCCACTAAAAACACCCCAGATTACGCCAGCGAAAAAGATGACCGTACATGCGGTCGGTTCGCCGTTGCCTCAGGCCCACTATCACCGCTGCCCGCAGTGCGACATTCTGTTTCGCCTGCCGGTGCTTAAGCGCAATCAGAGCGCCTGGTGCCCACGCTGCAGCGCCAAAATACGCGACGGCCGCGACTGGTCGCTTTCGCGCCTTGGCAGTATGGCGATCGCCATGATGCTGCTGATGCCTTTCGCCTGGATGGAGCCTTTACTGCGTTTGCACCTGCTCGGCGTGCGTATCGACGCTAACGTATTACAGGGCATCTGGCAAATGACCGACCAGGGCGATCCGCTGACGGCGGCGATGGTGCTATTTTGTGCCATTGGCGCGCCGGCCCTGCTGGTTATCTCCATCGCCTATCTTTGGCTAGGCAACGTGCTGGGGATGAACCTGCGCCCGGTGCTGCTGATGCTGGAGCGGCTAAAAGAGTGGGTGATGCTCGATATCTACCTGGTGGGCATCGGCGTGGCCTCGATCAAGGTCCAGGATTACGCGTTCCTGCAGCCCGGCGTCGGGCTTATCGCCTTTGTCTCATTGACGCTGCTCAGCATCCTCACGCTCATACACATGAACGTCGAAGAGCTGTGGGAGCGATTCTATCCCGAGCGCCCGGCGCTGCGCCCGGACCCGAATCTGCAGGTGTGCACCGGCTGCCACTACACAGGGCACCGCGACGCCCGCGGACGCTGCCGTCGCTGCCATACGCCGCTACGCCACCGTCGGCCGCAGAGCCTGCAGAAGAGCTGGGCGGCGCTGATTGCCTCGATGATGTTCCTGCTCCCCGCCAACCTGCTGCCGATCTCGATTATCTACGTTAACGGCGCGCGCCAGGACGATACGATCCTCTCCGGGATTCTGTCGCTGGCCAACAGCAACGTCGCCATTGCCGGCGTGGTGTTTATCGCCAGTATTCTGGTGCCGTTTACCAAAGTTATTGTGTTGTTTACGCTGCTGGTCAGCATACAATTCAGGTGCGAACAGGGGCTGCGCACCCGTATCCTGCTGCTGCGGCTGATTACCTGGATTGGCCGCTGGTCGATGCTCGATCTTTTCGTTATCTCATTAACCATGTCGCTGATAAACCGCGATCAACTCCTCGCTTTTACGATGGGGCCTGCTGCGGTATATTTCGGCGCCGCGGTAATATTAACTATCCTTGCTGTTGAATGGCTGGACAGCCGCTTACTTTGGGACGCACATGAGTCAGGAAACGCCCGCTTCGCCGACTGAAGCCAAAATTAAAACCAAACGTCGCATCTCGCCATTCTGGCTGCTGCCGGTCATCGCGCTGATGATCGCCAGCTGGCTGATCTGGACCAGCTATAGCGATCGCGGGACGACGATCACTATCGACTTTCAGTCGGCTAACGGGATTGTCCCCGGACGCACGCCTATCCGCTATCAGGGGGTAGAAGTGGGCACGGTGCAGAATATCTCGCTGAGTAAAGACCTGAGTAAGATAGAGGTTTCGGCCAGCGTCAAAAGCGATATGAAAGATGCCCTGCGCAAGGACACGCAGTTCTGGCTGGTCACGCCGAAAGCCTCACTGGCGGGCGTTTCCGGCCTTGATGCGCTGGTCGGCGGCAACTATATCGGCATGATGCCGGGTCGGGGCGAACCTGAGGACCACTTTGTCGCCCTCGATACCCAGCCGAAGTACCGTATCAATAACGGCGAGCTGATGATTCATCTCCACGCCGCGGATCTCGGCTCGCTAACCAGCGGGTCGCTGGTCTATTTTCGCAAAATTCCCGTTGGCCGGGTCTACGACTATGCGCTTAACGACGGCAACCAGGGCGTCACCATTGACGTGCTGATCGAGCGCCGCTTTACCAATCTGGTTAAAAAAGGCACCCGCTTCTGGAACGTTTCGGGCGTCAAGGCCGACGTCGGGTTTAGCGGCGCTAAAGTGGAACTGGAAAGCCTTTCGGCCCTGGTTAACGGGGCGATTGCCTTCGATTCCCCCGACGATTCCAAAGTCGCTCAGCAAAACGATGAGTTCGGGCTGTACGAAGATTTGGCCCACAGCCAGCGCGGCGTGCTGGTGACGCTCGATTTACCCGACGGCACGGGGCTGAAAGCCGGCTCTACGCCGCTGATGTACCAGGGTCTTGAGGTCGGACAGCTGACTAAGCTCAACCTCCAGCCCGGGAGTAAAGTCACCGGCGAGATGACCGTCGATCCCAGCGTCGTAACCCTGCTGCGTGATAAGACGCTTATTCAGATGAAAAAGCCGAAAATTTCGCTGGATAACCCAAGCCTCAGCGCCCTGCTGACCGGTAATACCTTTGAGCTGGTTCCGGGAGAGGGTGAGGCGCGCAGCCACTTCGTGGTGCTGCCGGCGGATAAATCGCTGCTGGAGGAGCCCAACGTCGCCGCCATCACGCTGACGGCGTCGGAGAGCTTCGGCATTGACGCCGGACAGCCGCTGGTGCTGCACGGCGTGAAAATCGGCCAGGTGCTGGAGCGCAGGCTGACGGCGAAAGGCGTCACCTTCCAGGTGGCCATTACGCCGGAATACCGCGATCTGGTGCACGGAGACAGCAAATTTGTGGTTAACAGCCGCCTCGACGTTAAGGTTGGCCTCGACGGCATTAAGGTGCTTGGCGCCAGCGCCAGCGAATGGGTTGACGGCGGGATCCGCATTATTCCCGGCGCCAAAGGGGCGATTCAGTCCAGCTATCCGCTGTATGCAAATATGGAAAAAGCGCAGGAGAATAGCCTGAGCGACGTCCCGACCACCACCCTGAGCCTCACGGCGGAAACGCTGCCGGATGTGCAGGAAGGCTCGGTGGTGCTCTACCGCAAGTTTGCCGTGGGCGAGGTGACCTCCGTCAGGCCGCGCAGCAACGCGTTTGATATCGACCTGCACATTAAGCCGGAATATCGTCATCTGCTCACCGGCAACAGCGTCTTCTGGGCAGAAGGCGGCGCGAAGGTCCAGCTCGACGGCAACGGCCTGACCGTGCAGGCTTCGCCGCTGGCTCGCGCCCTGAAAGGGGCAATCAGCTTTGACGAGCTGAGCGGCACCAGCGCCAGTGCCCGCAGCGGTAATAAGCGTATTCTGTATGCTTCAGAGACCGCCGCCCGCGCGGTAGGCGGGCAGATAACCCTGCACGCCTTCGATGCGGGAAAACTCTCCTCCGGCATGCCTATCCGCTACCTGGGGATTAACATCGGCCAGATCCAATCGCTAAACCTGATCACCGCCAAAAACGAAGTGCAGGCGAAAGCCGTGCTCTACCCGGAGTACGTAGATACCTTCGCCCGCGGAGGCACCCGATTCTCGGTGATCACCCCGCAAATTTCCGCGGCGGGCGTCGAGCATCTGGATACCATCTTCCAGCCGTATATCAACGTTGAGCCAGGTCGGGGCACGCCGCGCCGTGACTTCGAAATCCAGGAAACGACCATTAGCGACTCTCGCTATATCGATGGCCTGAGCATCGTGGTTGAGGTTCCGGAAGCCGGTTCGCTGGATATCGGCACGCCGGTGCTGTTCCGTGGCCTCGAGGTGGGGACGGTCACCGGGCTGACGCTGGGATCGCTGTCGGACCGCGTGATGGTCAAACTGCGTATCAGCAAGCGTTACCAGTATCTGGTGCGTAACAACTCGGTGTTCTGGCTCTCTTCCGGCTACAACCTCGACTTTGGCCTGATTGGCGGAGTGGTGAAAACCGGGACCTTCAATCAGTTCATTCGCGGCGGCATCTCCTTTGCCACCCCGCCGGGCACGCCGCTGGCGCCAAAAGCGCAGGATGATAAGCACTTCCTGCTGCTGGAGAGCGAGCCGAAAGAGTGGCGCGAATGGGGCACCGCCCTGCCGCGCTAGCCCGCGATTGTTGGAGCTCAGCCGCCGCCCCGGTGCCTGAGCTCCGCGCTGGCTAAACGCTCCGGTGTCCGATGCCGGAGCGTTTATGGTAAACTGCGCACCCTTTTTTCTTGTGGTGCGCTCCAGTGGCTCAAAACGCTGTCTTTTTTCCTGACGAATTCCTCGCTCAAATGCGTGCGGCAATGCCGACACATCTCTCTTTCGATGATTTTATTGCCGCCTGCCAACGTCCGCTACGCCGCAGCATCCGCGTTAACACGCTGAAAACCAGCGTGGCCGACTTTCTGCAGCTGGTCGCCCCCTACGGCTGGCAGCTTACGCCGGTGCCGTGGTGCGCAGAGGGATTTTGGATCGAGCGCGAGGACGAGGAGTCTCTGCCGTTAGGCAGCACCGCAGAGCACCTCAGCGGACTCTTCTATATTCAGGAAGCCAGCTCAATGCTGCCGGTGGCCGCCCTGTTTGCCGATGGCGATATGCCGCAGCGGGTGATGGATGTCGCCGCCGCGCCGGGGTCAAAAACCACGCAAATCGCCGCCAGGATGGGGAATAAAGGCGGGATCCTCGCCAACGAATACTCGGCCAGCCGGGTCAAGGTCCTGCATGCCAATATCAGCCGCTGCGGAATAAGCAACGTTGCGCTGACGCATTTCGATGGCCGGGTATTTGGCGCCGCGCTGCCGGAAAGCTTTGATGCGATCCTGCTCGACGCCCCCTGCTCCGGTGAAGGCGTGGTGCGTAAGGATCCCGAGGCCTTGAAAAACTGGTCCCCGGAAAGCAATCAGCAGATTGCGGCAACCCAGCGCGAGCTTATCGATAGCGCCTTTCACGCCCTGCAGCCGGGCGGTACGCTGGTGTACTCAACCTGCACCCTGAACCGCGAAGAAAATGAGGACGTGGTGCAGTGGCTGCTGGCCCGCTATCCGCAGGCGGTGGAGACGCTGCCTCTCGGCTCGCTCTTCCCCCAGGCCAGCGAGGCCCTGACGGCGGAGGGCTTTCTTCACGTCTTCCCGCAGATTTATGACTGCGAGGGCTTCTTCGTTGCCCGTCTGCGTAAAATCGCCGCCGTTGAACCGCTGCCGGCGCCGGGCTACAAGGTGGGTAAGTTTCCGTTTATCCCGATGAAGCGCCGGGAAAGCGCCGCCGTGTCGGACGCCGCGGCGGCCGTTGGTCTGCGCTGGGATGAGAGCCATACCCTCTGGCAGCGCGATAAGGAAATTTGGCTATTCCCGCAGGCCCTGGAAGCGTTTATTGGCAAGATCCGCTTTTCGCGAATTGGCATCCGGCTGGCGGAAACGCACAACAAGGGCTTCCGCTGGCAGCACGAGGCGGTCATCGCCCTTGCCGCATCCGCGACGCCTTTTGCGCTGACGGAGAGTGAAGCCGAAGAGTGGTATCGCGGCCGCGATATTTACCCGCAAACCCCGCCGCAGCAGGACGAAGCGATCGTCACATACCAGGGCGCAACCCTCGGCCTGGCGAAAAAAGTGGGTTCACGCCTGAAGAACAGCTATCCCCGCGAGCTGGTGCGTGACGGGAAGCTATTTGCCGGCAAGGTGTGATTGAGCGCAAAAAAACAGCACTTTTTCACTGGCTATTTGCGCCCCATTGGCTACGCTGAAAAATGGCGGCCTTAACTGGTCGTACCACAACTCAGCAGACAAACGGGGTGAATTTATGAGTAAAACAAATATACGCATCGGCGCGTTTGAAATAGACGACGCCGAACTGCACGGCGAACAGCAGGGGGAGCGAACGTTAAGCATTCCCTGCAAATCCGATCCGGATTTGTGTATGCAGCTCGACGGTTGGGATGCTGACACCAGCGTTCCGGCTATTCTCGATGGCCGACATTCCGTTCTCTACCGTAAGCACTACGATCAACAATCTGACGCCTGGGTCATGCGCGTAGCCTGACTCAAAAAGAACCCGTCGCCTGAGACGGGTTATTTACCCCCATTCTCGTTAAACTCCCCTATACTTATTAGTATGTTAACCTGAACATGTGGCCAGGATGTTTGCCTTAGTTTTGTTCATTTGTTACCTGGACGGCGGCTGCGAGGACATTGTCGTGGATGTTTACGACGACGAACGACGCTGTGTGGTCGCCATGGACGATCAGCGAATACGCCATGGCGGCTGCTTTCCGGTAGAAGATTTTATCGACGGTTTCTGGCGCCCCGCCAGCGAATACAGCGATTTCTAGCCTGCCTGCTGCAGCTGCACGAGGGTCAGCTCACCGCCAAAGACGGCCCCGGTATCAATATAGTGCTGGTTATCGCTGTCGTAGCGCTGCCTGAGCGGCGTATGGCCAAACCAGAAATGATCGGCGCCGCCAATCGCCCCGTGTCGTCCAGCCAGATGCTCCGTCAGGCGCTGACGGTTCCACAGGACCTGAGTTGCATCCACCGGCTGCTGCCAGCGATAGCACGCCGCCGGATAATCCGCGTGGGCAATAACGTGGGTCTGCGAGCCGGCGCGGAGCTCAATAATCAACGGCAGCCGACGGCAGCGGGCAAAGAGCGGTGCCATCTGCCGCCGCGCCTCCGACGAACTCTCCTGATACCAGCGCCCGCCGTTGAGCATCCACAGCGCCATCTTCCCGCTCTCCTGCGCCTCCAGCGCCATCTGCTCGTGGTTGCCCCGCACCGCGCGAAACCAGCGCCGGTCAAGGAGGCCCAGCGTTGCCGCGCTTTGCGGCCCGCGATCGATAAGATCGCCCACGGAGATAAGCAGATCCTGGTACGGGTCAAACCTGAGCAGCCGCAGCTTCGCCGCCAGCAGCGCAAGGCAGCCGTGCAGGTCTCCGACGAGCCAAATATTACGCCAGAGTGAACCATCAAGATGCTGATACATATTGATCCTCCTGCCACAATTATAGCGAGATATTTCTCCTGTTCTCCTCCCTGAAACACACTTCAATAAAATTTAAACGAAACGGAAATATAGTCCGCCAGGGCATTAATCTCGCGCCTGACTCTCATTAAAATAGAGGCTAAATAACGCCGAGGTATTCATCGTGACGGACAATAGCCTGCATTCAGCCTACGTACTACAGCCACAGACAAATCTAATTACCGATCTGGTGATGGGCAGACTTATTCCCGCACCAATCTGGCAAAAGCGTAATTACCGGCTTAAGTTCCTGCTGCGAACCGCATTATTTTATACGCCAACCCGGACCATGCTGGATAATCTCGCGGCGCGGCCCAACTTCAGCCAGCTGCTCGCCGCTCAGGTGACGCTGCCGGGAAAAGTTCATCGTCAGTACCTGAGGCGCGGGCTCAACGCCGGCCAGCGCGCCGCGGCGATCGTCAGCCACTATCAGTATATCGATACCTTACCCGCCGGCCGGCTGGGTGCCGCCATGACCGCGGTGCAGGAGATGCCGCTGCTGGCGCTGCAGGGCAAAGATGACGCCCGGTTTACGCTGTCCGCCTCCTCGGCCGGGAAAGCCGAGCGCGAAGGCGAGACCACGCTTTGGCTGCGCGACGGGAGCCAGACGCTGCTGGCCAGCGCGACGTTTAGCGTGGTGCGCGACCAGGAGCAGTGGCAGCTGACCATCGGCGGGCTGCAGGGGCCGCGGCGCAACGTCCCGCACGAGGTGATAAAACAGGCTACCCGTGCCTGCTACGGCCTGTTTCCTAAGCGTCTGCTGCTGGAGTTTATCTGGGCGCTGGCGGCGCAAAGCAATATCCAGGCAATTTATGGCGTGAGCGATAACGGCCACGTTTTCAGAGCATTACGCTATCGTTTAAGTAAAGGACGCCACTTCCACGCCAGCTATGACGAGTTCTGGAAGTCTATTGAGGGCGAGGCCGACGGCGCGTGGCGCTGGCGCTTACCGCTGCGCCTTGAGCGCAAGTCGCTGGAGGAGATTGCCAGCAAAAAGCGCGCCGAGTATCGCCGCCGCTTCCAGCTGCTCGACGAGCTGAACGCCGAGGTTATCGCCCTCACCGCCGGCTCCCGCCAGGCGTAGCTTGCCAATAAATAAACGCCGTTTTCACAACGGCGTTTGCATCTTATCCTGCGGTTTCGTTACTATCATCACTTCTTCGTTTCCGTTCAGGTAGCCATTGAAGTTATGAGTAAAGCAGAAGCAGTGCTGTTGGCTATCGTCTTGATTATTTTGACGGCTTCCCTGTGGTTTATTTTCAGCGGCGAAATCTGGTCCCTGGTCAGCTATCTGGAGACGCAGCTATATCCCTCTTTAGTGGCGCCGGAATAATCCCTTTGGTTTATTTACACATGCCAGCTGCGCGTTTTTTTTGCGGCATAAAAGTAACTAAAAATAAGCCTCGGGTCGCGTTGACAGCATCTAACTCAATTATTTGACAAAAATTTATGCCCGCCCAGCCGATGAATGTCGCTAGAGAATGAGGAATGGGAGCCTTTTTCGCAAAACCCGCGATCGCCATCTCCTCTAATGCAAGAGGTGGAAAGCACATCCCGCGCGCTGTTTTTCTGTAAAGGAAATGTGAATGCGTTTTTTGTTGTGGTATAAGGGGAAAAGGTCGCATCGGGAAATGAGGGATCGTCTCGGGCCTTGCTAGATAATACTTTGAAAGATATAGATAAAAAGAGACCGAACACGATTCCTGTATTCGGTCCAGGGAAATGGCTCTTGGGAGAGAGCCGTGCGCTAAAAGTTGGCATTAATGCAGGCTAAGTCGCCTTGCCTTATAAGAATAGTTTACCGCGTCAGGTTTTCCAGTCCGCAACAAAAGTGGGCCAATAATTCCTGGTAAAATCGCGGAAAGGCATAAAAAAACCGCCGTTCCTGTCGCAGGGAAACGGCGGTTTTTTCATTTTAATACAGTCAGATAGTTCTAAAGATCAGCAAAGTTTTTGCGCTCGCTCGATAAAGGGTGCCAGGCTCATTTTTTGCCCCGGATGCTGGGGGTCATCGACCTGGATCACAGAAATCGGCTGACCGCTGGTTTTACCGGCCTTAACCTGCTCAATAGCAATATCATTTAACGGATACTGCACCAGCGTGCTGGGATTGATGGCGAACAGCGCATTTCCCGGACGACAGGTCAGCATCACCTCTTCACGGTTAAATGCCCAGCTATCCTTACCGACTTCAAAGCGGCTAACGGTGATAACCTGCGGGGCCGCAAGCGCGGCACCGGAGCTTGCCAGTAACATCAGTGTCAGAACAATTTTTTTCATGATTTAACCAGTTAATTCAATAAGGTTCCCAGGTCGCAAACAGGCTGACGGCCAACAGCGCCAGCGCCCCCAGCGCCATCTCCACCTGCGTGGTACGCAAAATGAGCCGCTCTGCCCGCGCATCGTTCAGCGACATTCGAGGTACCAGAACATACCGGTTCACCAGCGCGATTGCCACCATCCCCGCGACCAGAGCACATTTGATCAACAGCATTCGGCCCCACGGCGAATCGCTGAAAAATCCGCCCTGAATCAGCAGCGTATTCACCATGCCGCTGGCAATAGTGCCGGCCACCGCCAGATGCCCGTAGCGCGAAAAGCGCATCATGGTGCTAATCGCCGCCTGCCGCCAGCGCCCCTGCAGCAAACGCAGGCAGTAGATAAACGGCAGCAGCCCGCCAAACCAGCCGGCGACGCAGAACAGATGCACGGCATGATTGGCGCGCTGCAGCGCCCCCAGCCCGCCTTCGCTCATCGCCGCATGGCCCACGCCCGCCAGTAAAAGCAGCTGCGCGCAAAGCAGCACCAGCAGCAGTCGCGGCGAATGGTGCGGCTTAAGCCAGACGACGATAAGCGTGACCCAGGCCAGCAGAATTTGCCACACCCAGACGCTGCCAAACCGCGTGCCGGCGACGGCCTGCCAGATAGCGGGCTGCCAGACATCGGGCCAGCCTTCGCCCATCAGGCCGCCCTGCGCCATTAGCATCAGCAGCGCTGAAAGCGCGCTGATCAACAGCAGATGGCGCAGCAGCGGATAAAATCGCTGCATCAGCAGGCGACGCAGCGTCGATGGCGCCCACCACGCACCGTACAGCACGCAGCCGAAAGCCACCATCAGCGAGCCGAAGTGGACAAACCGTAGGATGATATAGAGTGACGCGAGCATCGTTTATTTAACGGTAAAGTGGTACTGCCCTTTGGTCTTATGACCGTCTACGGAGACCACGTGCCAGTCAACGGTATAGTCTCCCGGCGTTAAGGGCTGCGCCAGCGGGACCACCAGCTGCGCTTTATTATCATCGCTAAGCGTCAGCTTGCCGGTCGCCACCGCGTTTTGCTGAGGGCCGCTAAGCGTCACGCCGCTGAAGCGGGTTTCGATACCCTCGGAAAAGTTCAGCGTTAGCGCCTGCGGCGAGGCGTTCACCGTCGAATCCGCGGCGGGAGTTTGCTGCTGCAGGTGCGCGTGGGCGAAAGCGCCGGCGCTGGCCAGGAAACCGGCGAGAAGAGCGGCTGCGCGCAGCGCGCTTGCGGCGAGGATACGCATAATCGTCATTCCTTTTCGTTATGTATGTAGCACAGAGAATAACCCTGTATAATGGCGTAGTCGAGCCATGCGTATCAGTCTTAGGTCACGCTCGGCAAGCTTTAGGTATCATCCAGGAGAAACCAATGGAAAATAATCTGGCAAAAATCTCGCAGGACGAGATGGACAAGGTCAACGTCGATCTTGCGGCGGCCGGCGTCGCCTTTAAAGAACGTTATAATATGCCGGTGGTCGCCGATTTGGTCGAAAGAGAGCAGCCTGCTCATCTCCGGGACTGGTTCCGCGAACGCCTGATCGCCCATCGACTGGCATCCGTATCACTCTCACGCCTGCCCTATGAACCCAAAACAAAATAATTCAGCCCCCCTGTGGAGACCCGGGTTGGCAAGACCAGTACATTCTATTACGCTGACCCCTTTGACCAGGAGCGCGCTATGCTACGCGTAATCGATACAGAAACCTGCGGACTGCAGGGCGGCATCGTAGAGATCGCCTCTGTCGATATTGTCGATGGCCAGATAACCAATCCGATGAGCCATCTGGTCCGCCCCGATCGCCCTATCAGCCCGCAGGCGATGGCCATTCATCACATCACCGAAGAGATGGTCGCCGACCAGCCGTGGATTGAAGAGATTGTCCCGCACTATTTGGGCAGCCCGTGGTACGTCGCCCACAACGCCAGCTTTGACCGGCGGGTGTTGCCGGAGATGCACGGCGACTGGATTTGCACCATGAAGCTGGCGCGCCGCCTGTGGCCGGGGATTAAATACAGCAACATGGGGCTTTATAAGTCGCGCAAGCTGAACGTCGCCACGCCCGCCGGCCTGCACCACCACCGCGCGCTGTATGACTGCTATATCACCGCCGCGCTGCTGCTTGATATTATCAACGTCTCCGGCTGGTCGCCTGACGATATGGCGACCATCACCGGCCGTCCGGCGCTGTTGACCACCTTTACCTTTGGTAAGTATCGCGGCAAGCCGGTGGCGGAAGTGGCGGAAAACGATCCGGGCTATCTTCGCTGGCTGTTCAACAATCTGGATCGGATGAGCCCCGAGCTGCGCTTAACCCTCAAGCACTATCTCGGGGACTAAGCGCCGGTCCTAGACGTCGGCCTGGCCTGGCAGCGTGCCCTGCGCCAGGCCTATCAGAAACGCGTACTCGAGAGCCACGCCCTCATAGCTTTTAAAACGCCCCGATTTCCCGCCGTGCCCTGAGTCCATATCGGTACACAGCAGCAGCAGATTATCGTTCGTCTTCAGCTCACGCAGCTTCGCGACCCATTTTGCCGGTTCCCAGTACTGCACCTGGGAGTCGTGTAGCCCGGTGGTCACCAGCATATGCGGATAGGCCTGAGCCGTTACGTTATCGTAGGGGCTGTAGCCCTTCATATAGCGATAATAGGTCTCATCCTGCGGGTTGCCCCACTCTTCAAACTCCCCGGTCGTTAGCGGAATGGACTCGTCGAGCATGGTGGTGAGCACGTCAACAAAGGGGACCTGCGCCACCACGCCGTGAAACAGCTCCGGGCGCTGGTTGATGGCCACGCCCATTAGCATTCCACCGGCGCTGCCGCCCATACCGTAGCACAGCTGCGGGTCGCCGTAGCCCTGCTTGATCAGCGCATCGCAGACGTCGAGGTAATCGTTGAAGGTATTGTTCTTACAAAGAAACTTGCCGTCTTCGTACCACTGCTGCCCCAGCTCGCCGCCGCCGCGCACGTGGGCGATGGCGAAAACGAAGCCGCGGTCGAGCAGGCTCAGGCGACTGGCGCTGAAATCCGCATCCTCGCTGGCGCCGTAGGACCCGTAGGCGTAGACCAGCAGCGGGCTGGCGCCGTGGCGGAAATATTCGTGTCGGTAGACCAGCGAGACCGGAACCTCCACGCCGTCACGGGCCTGAATCCACAGATGCTCGCTGCGGTAATGGCTGGCATCGAAACCTTTGACCTCCTGCTGCTTGAGAACGCGGCGTTCACCGGTATCCATATCCAGCTCAAACAGCGTATCCGGCGTGGTCATCGAGGAGTAGCCGTAGCGTAAGCGCGCGGTTTCCGGCTCCGGATTATAGGCAAGCCAGGTGACGTAGGCCGGGTCATCAAAGGCAATCCCCACCACTTCCCGGGTCTTGCGGTTGATCTGCCGCAGGCTGGTAAGCCCGTGCTGGCGCTCCTCCACCACCAGCCAGTCGGTAAACAGGGTAAAGCCTTCCAGCATCACGTCATCACGCGGCGGGATCAGAGCCTGCCACTGCTGCTCGTCGCGCTGATGCGTGCGGTAGAGGCCGAAGTTTTTGCCTTCCCGATTTGAGCGCAGGTAGAACGCGTGCTGATAGTGATCGAGGCTGTATTCATGATCTTTGCGCCGCGGCAGAAAGCACACCGGCTCGGCGTCGGGCATTTCAGCATTCAGCAGCCGCACTTCGCTGGTGGTCGCGCTGGCAAGGTAGATAACCACGAACTGCTGCGAGGTGGTCTTGTGCACGCTGACATAAAAGGTTTCATCCTGCTCTTCGTACACCAGCACGTCCGCGTCCGTCGGGGTGCCGACGGTATGTCGCCAGACCTGATACGGCAGCAGCGTGGTGGGGTGTTTACGGACGTACCACAGCGTGCATGAATCGTTGCTCCAGGCGAATTCCGGGGAGACGTTCTCCAGCACTTCGGGATACCAGCTGCCGTCGGAGAGGTTGCACAAACGCAGGCTGTACTGCCGCCGGGAGAGGTAATCTTCCGCCAGCGCCATCAGCGCGTTGTCCGGGGAGATCCCCAGCCCGCCGAGAGTGTAGAACTCGCTTTTCGCCGCGCGCTGATTGCTATCGAGCAGCAGATCCCACGGGTCCCACTCCTCTTTCAGCACCGACTGGCGCTGGTAAATGGCGTATTCGCAGCCCGGCTCATAGACCTGACGATAGCGATAGCCATTTTTACTGTAAGGCGCGGAGACTTCGCGCTGGGGGATGCGATCGATGATCTCCTTCAGCACCCGGTCCTGCAGGCTGCGCTGGGTCTCCATCACCGCTTTGCCGTAGGCATTCTCCTCGCGCAGATACTCCAGAACCGCCGGCTGCGCGCGCTCGTCATCACGTAGCCAGAAGTAGTTATCAATACGCGTATCGCCATGTAAGGCCATAGCGTGGGGGATCCGTTTCGCTTTTGGTAGCATCTCTTTGTTCTTCTTCGGCTTAATTTATGCGCACAACGTTAATCGACGCGCGTCCGGACGGCAAGACAAGAAATCTTCCCGGCATCAATCGCTCTGTCCGAGGGGCTGAAAACGGCCACGGCGCTGTGACGCCCGGCCGCGGGGCAACCGCGGGTGAGATAACGCCGGGGAGAGGGTCATCTCCGGCCTGCGCGAGGTCAGGCTAAGAGATGACTGGTATATAAAGGGTGGCAAAAGTCGCCGGCGATGCAAGCGGAACGTGATGATTTAAGAGGAAAGAGCCTGCTTTTGTGCCTGAATATCCTGTTCGATCTCAGCGCGCACCTCCGCAGGGATCTTCAGCGCTTCGCCCAGCGCGTTGAGGTAGCTGCGCTCCATAAAGTGGTCGATATCAATCACCGCGCAGCTCAGATAGTAGACCTCCAGCGCGTCCTGCTCGCTGCTGATGCCCTGCGCCAGCCACTGCGGATCGAGGGGCTGGGTGAGCGCGCGATCGATAAGCACCCGTCCCTGCACGTCGATATTGGCCGCGCGCAGCTGCTCTTCAATATTCGCCCGCTCGTTTTCATCAATATGCCCGTCGCTTTTGGCCGCAAAAACCAGCGCCTGAATCAGCCGCTCGCTGCGGGCATCAGGCTCAGGTGCAGCCGGAACCTGCCCGGCCGGCTCCGGCTGCGGCGAAGCGGCGCGCATCTTCTGCTGATACTTGTTCCACAGCACGCTTCCTGCCACCGCGCCGCCGCCAACCAGCAGCGCGCTGGTGCCGTATTTCGCCAGCAGCTTACGCGACGATTTACTGGCGACCAGCAGCCCCGCCAGGCCGCCCAGCGCGCCAGGCAGCAGCAGATTTTTACCGCCAGAGCGATCGTCAGATGAAGAAGATTGACCCTGCTGACCCAGCAGAGACTGAAGTTGATTAAGCCAGTTAGCCATGATTTCCTCGTTGCACAATAGGCGTTGTCATCAGCCTAAACGACGAGATGTCAGGAAATGTTATCCATGGCTAAAGATGCGCAAATTCCGGGTGGCTCAGGCCGCTTTCGCCTTACGCGGTTTGGCCACCGCTTTTTCTGCCGCGCCGTCGTCTATGCCGTCGTCCGCGCGGGCGCTGATGGCGTCATCGCTGGCGTCAGACGACGCCTGCTCTTCGTCATCCCCCTGCCCGGCGGCGTGCTCTTCCGCTTCGGGGAGTTTTCCGGACTTCATAATGTGATGTAAGGTGTCTTTACGCTCTGCCAGCCACATCGCCATTTCGTCACGCTGGGCTTCATCAAGCGTTAGCGGGCAGTCTACCAGCCAGTCGTTAAGGACCTCGGCAAGATCGAGCATTTTGTCGTAAGCATCGGCCTCTTTTTTGCTGGTAAAAGACATTTTTTCCTCACCTTCGCGAATCACCACATATTTGATTTCAACCGCCATTGTGCAGCCCCTTCTTTATACTGTGTTTATATACAGTATATCAAATTTAGGGCCAGGACTCAACTCACGCGCATAAAGACAGACGCAAACGTTTTCGTTTATACTGCGGCGCATGTTTTTTTACTGCGGAAGAGAGTCATGACTGTATTAGGCACAGCGCTGCGCCCTGCGGCGACGCGAGTTATGCTGTTAGGTTCCGGCGAGCTGGGTAAGGAAGTCGCCATAGAGTGTCAACGTCTGGGCATTGAGACCATCGCCGTCGATCGCTACCCTGACGCGCCGGCCATGCAGGTTGCGCACCGTTCGCATGTCGTTAACATGCTGCACGGCGATGCCCTGCGCGCCCTAATTGAACAAGAAAAACCCGACTTTATCGTGCCGGAAATTGAAGCCATCGCCACCGATACGCTGGTCGAACTGGAGCAGTGTGGGCAAAAAGTCGTTCCCACCGCGCGGGCCGCAAAGCTAACCATGAACCGCGAAGGCATTCGCCGCCTGGCCGCTGAAGAGCTGCAGCTCCCAACCTCATCCTATCGTTTTGCCGACAGTGAAGCCGCCTTTAACGACGCGGTGAGCGAAATTGGCCTGCCGTGTATCGTCAAGCCGGTGATGAGCTCTTCCGGCAAAGGACAAAGCTTTATCCGCCGTCACGAACAGCTGGCCGAAGCGTGGCAGTACGCCCAGCAGGGCGGCCGCGCCGGCGCAGGTCGCGTTATTGTCGAGGGCGTAGTGAACTTCGATTTTGAAATCACCCTGCTCACCGTCAGCGCGGTCGACGGCGTGCACTTCTGCGCCCCGGTCGGCCACCGTCAGGAAGACGGCGACTACCGCGAATCCTGGCAACCCCAGCAGATGAGCGAGCTGGCGCTGGCGCGCGCGCAGGAGATTGCCCGCAACGTGGTGCTGGCGCTCGGCGGCTACGGCCTGTTCGGCGTCGAGCTGTTCGTGTGCGGCGATGAGGTGATTTTTAGCGAAGTCTCGCCGCGTCCGCACGATACCGGAATGGTCACGCTCATTTCGCAGGATCTGTCGGAGTTCGCCCTCCACGTCCGCGCCTTCCTCGGCCTGCCGGTAGGGGCGATTCGCCAGTATGGCCCGGCGGCTTCGGCGGTGATCCTGCCGCAGCTCACCAGCCGCGACGTCACCTTCGGCAACCTGCAAGCCGCGGTCGGCGCGGGCCTGCAGGTGCGCCTGTTCGGTAAGCCAGAAATTGACGGTTCCCGTCGCCTGGGCGTCACGCTGGCGGTGGCGGAGAGCGTGGATGAGGCGGTGGCGCGCGCCAAAGCCGCGGCGTCAGCGGTGGTGGTTGAGGGATAAAAAAACCCGGTAGCGTTGCCGCTTACCGGGTCAGAACTGAGGCGCGAAAATTACTTCGCGCCTTCTACCGCTTCACGAGCCAGAGTGGTGATGCGGTCGTAATCGCCTGCTTCCAGCGCATCCGCCGGTACCAGCCATGAACCGCCGATACACAGGACGCTGTTCAGCGCCAGGTAGTCGCGGTAGTTAGCCGGAGAGATCCCGCCGGTCGGGCAGAAACGAATATGGGCGAACGGACCACCAATCGCCTGCAGCGCCTTCACGCCGCCGTTGGCTTCAGCCGGGAAGAATTTAAACTCTTTCAGGCCGTACTGCATGCCCAGCATCAGCTCGGATACGGTGCTGATACCCGGGATCAGTGGAATCGTCCCCTCTTCCGTTGCCGCCTTGAGCAGAGAATCAGTCAGGCCAGGGCTGATCGCAAACTGCGCTCCCGCCTCGGTCACTTCTTTCAGCTGTGCCGCGTTAGTTACGGTACCGGCGCCGACAATCGCGTCCGGGACTTCTTTAGCGATAGCGCGGATGGCATCCAGCGCGCATTCGGTGCGCAGGGTCACTTCCAGTACGCGTACGCCGCCTGCAACCAGCGCTTTTGCCATCGGCACGGCGTGTTCCAGCTTTTTCACCACGATCACCGGGACAACCGGGCCGGAGGTGAGGATTGCTTCTGCAGTTGTTTTCCAGTTTTTCATCAGAGTTTCTCTCTCGCCAGATCTACAAAATGTATGGTCTTAAAAAGTGATGCAGGTTGCGCCCTGTTCGGCTCCGGAGAGTTTCTCCCGCAGCGCAGAGAACATTTCACGACCGGTCCCGACGCGCGAACCGCTCAGGTCAGGAATATGCGGCTGCCGCGCGGCCAGTTCGGCATCGTCCACCAGCAGCGTCAGCTCGCCGGTCTGGCCGTTGACGCGGATGATATCGCCATCGCGGACCTTCGCCAGCAGCCCGCCGTCGTAGGCTTCAGGCGTGACGTGGATGGCTGACGGAACTTTGCCTGATGCGCCAGAGAGTCGCCCATCGGTGACTAGCGCTATTTTGAAACGGCGGTCCAATAATACACCAAGTGGCGGCATAAGTTTATGTAATTCTGGCATGCCGTTCGCTTTTGGCCCCTGATGACGAACCACCACCACGCAATCTTTGTCCAGCATCCCGGCCTCAAAAGCGGGCAGCACGTCGTGCTGGCTCTCAAAAATAACCGCCGGCGCTTCGATAACCTGGTTTTCCACCGGCACCGCCGAGGTTTTCATCACCGCGCGGCCAAGGTTACCGCTCAGGACTTTGGTGCCGCCGTGGCGAGAGAACGGCTTGTCGAAGGTCGCGATAACCTGGTCGTCGAGCGGCGCGCTTGCCCCTTCACGCCAGTCCAGCTCGCCGTTGTTCAGCCATGGCTCCATGGTGTAATGCGACAGCCCAAAGCCGGCCACGGTGTTGACATCTTCGTGCAGCAGCCCGCCTTTCAGCAGTTCGCGGATCAGCACCGGCACGCCGCCTGCTGCCTGGAAGTGGTTGATATCCGCCGGACCGTTCGGATAGAGGCGCGCCAGCAGCGGCACCACGTCCGACAGATCGGAGAAGTCATCCCAGTTGATGATGATGCCCGCGGCGCGCGCCATGGCCACCAGGTGCATTGTATGGTTTGTTGAGCCGCCGGTCGCCAGCAGCGCCACGATGCCGTTAACCACCACTTTTTCGTCGAACATTTTGCCCAGCGGCATCCACTCGTTGCCGTTGCCGGTCAGACGGGTGACCTGGCGCGCGGCGGCTACGGTCAGCGCTTCGCGCAGTTCGGCATCCGGATGCACGAACGAGGAGCCCGGGAGCTGCATGCCCATAAACTCCACCACCATCTGGTTGGTGTTAGCCGTGCCGTAGAACGTACAGGTGCCCGGCGCGTGGTAAGAGGCGGCTTCGGACTCCAGCAGCGCCATGCGATCGACCTTACCTTCAGCGTACAGCTGGCGAATACGCACCTTCTCTTTATTCGCCAGACCGCTGGCCATCGGGCCAGACGGAATGAAGACGGACGGCAGATGACCAAAGGAGAGCGCGGCCATCGTCAGGCCGGGGACGATTTTGTCGCAGACGCCAAGATACAGCGCGCCGTCGAACATATTGTGCGACAGGCCGATGGCCGCAGACATGGCGATCACTTCCCGGCTCAGCAGCGAGAGCTCCATGCCGTCCTGCCCCTGCGTGACTCCGTCGCACATCGCCGGCACGCCGCCGGCAACCTGGCCAACCGCGTTCACCGAATGCAGCGCCTTGCGGATGATATTTGGATAGGACTCATAGGGCTGATGCGCGGACAGCATGTCGTTATAGGAGGTGATGATGGCAATATTGTTACGCAGCATGCTCTTCAGCGAGGCTTTATCATCCGACTGACAGGCAGCAAAACCGTGGGCCAGATTACCGCACGCCAGCTGGGCGCGATGGACGGTATCCGTTTTGGCCTGGTTAATCCGTGCGAGGTAGGCAGCACGGGTATCGCGCGACCGTTCGATAATGCGATTTGTTACCCGTAACATTGTCGAATTCATAAAGGCTCCTAAAAATTTATCTGTCCGGCCGCGGCATTTTTACGATGTCAGAAGATGCAAAAGGCACCAATGCTGCAGCTCAGAGGCAAAATGTCTGCCCGCAGTGTAATAAAAAAAGCTCCGGGGGTGAATCCTCCCGGAGCTTAAAAGATTAAAAATTATGCGACTTTCTGCGTCAGATCATGTTACCGGTAAAATAACACCTCCGGATAACGAGCGCTTACTCGAATTCGTTCCACGAACGCCCGTCGCGGGTGATCATCGCCACCGAGGCAACCGGTCCCCAGGTCCCCGCCTGATAAGGCTTCGGCGCATCGCGGTCGGCGGCCCAGGCTTCGGTAATGGAGTCAACCCACTTCCACGCCTCTTCCACCTCATCCCGGCGCACGAACAGTGCCTGGATCCCACGCATGGTTTCCAGCAGCAGACGCTCGTAGGCGTCGGCGAGGTGCGTTTGATTGAAGGTTTCCGAGTAGCTCAGATCCAGCTTGGTGATCTGCAGATTATGCTTGTGGTCAAGGCCCGGCACTTTGTTGAGCACCTGGATATCGACGCCTTCATCCGGCTGCAGGCGAATGGTCAGCTTGTTCTGCGGCAGCTCCTGCCAGTTCTCTTTGAACAGGTTCAGCTCCGGCGTCTTGAAGTAAACCACGACTTCAGAGCATTTGGTCGGCAGACGTTTACCGGTACGCAGGTAGAACGGCACGCCGGCCCAGCGCCAGTTGTCGATATCAACGCGGATCGCCACGAAGGTTTCGGTATTGCTGGATTTGTTCGCGCCCTCTTCTTCAAGGTAGCCCGGCACTTTTTTACCCTGTGCAAAGCCCGCGGTGTACTGGCCGCGTACCGTTTTCTCACGCACGTTGGCGCGATCGATACGACGCAGCGACTTCAGGACCTTAACTTTCTCATCGCGGATGCTATCTGCGCTGAGGTCCGACGGCGGGGACATGGCTATCATGCACAGGATCTGCAGCAGGTGGTTCTGGATCATGTCGCGCATCTGCCCGGCCTGATCGAAGTAGCCCCAGCGTCCTTCAATACCCACCTCTTCCGCTACGGTTATCTCAACGTGATCGATGGTGCGGCAGTCCCAGTTATTGACGAACAGGGAGTTGGCGAAGCGCAGCGCCAGCAGGTTGAGGACCGTTTCTTTACCGAGATAGTGGTCGATACGATAAACCTGGCACTCTTCAAAGAATTCACCGACCTGATCGTTGATCTCGCGGGAGGTGTCAAGAGAGGTTCCCAGCGGTTTTTCCATCACCACGCGCGCCGGCTTAGCGTTCAGCTTCGCTTCGCCAAGGCCTTTGCAGATGGCGCCAAAGGTGCTTGGCGGCATGGCAAAGTAGTTGATGGTGACACGATTTTTCTGGTCGAGCATTTTGCCCAGACGGGTAAAAGCTTTGGTGTCGTTAACATCAAGATTGCAGAACTCCAGGCGCCCGCTCAGGGTATCCCACAGCGCTTCATCAATCTTTTCCTTCATGAAGGTTTCCAGCGCTTCACGAACTACCTTGGTGTAAGCATCTTTATCCCAGTCAGCGCGTCCGACCCCGATGATGCGGGTATCCGGGTTGATCTGGCCAGCCTTCTCAAGCTGATACAGGGAAGGCAACAATTTACGACGCGCCAGGTCACCCTTCGCGCCGAAAATGACCAGATCGCATGCCTGGGCCGTTTGCGTTACCGCCATGTCATTCTCCTCAGTTGATAGTCTGGTGCTTATGCCAGGCTATAATTTGTAATTTTCTTACACTGCACTGTACTGTGTTTACGATTTTCCCGAAAGCCTCGGCCCCCCTTTCCAGGCGCTAAACCGCACGAGGAGAAAACTTCAGGCGACAATTTGGGCAGACGGCTAATATTGTTCGTTGTTTCGACCGGTTATCAGTTAATAAAATACGACTCTGATCATGTAATGAAAAAAAACAACATTTTTTTAGGTCATTCCTCCCCGCTGACGATTGCGGAGGGGTATATTCTTGCTAAAACGCCTGATGATTTCACCCATTAATGAAATCGCTTCCATTGATGAGCGCCTTGTTACCATGAATATGCTGGAAAAAATTCAGTCCCGGCTGGAACACCTTAGCAAATCCGAACGCAAAGTGGCCGAGGTCATTCTTGCGGAGCCCGCGCAGGCCATCCACTCAAGCATTGCCGCGCTCGCCCTGGAAGCCGGCGTCAGCGAACCCACCGTCAACCGCTTTTGCCGCAGCCTTGAAACCCGCGGCTTCCCTGATTTTAAACTGCATCTGGCGCAAAGTCTGGCGCACGGCACCCTCTATGTTAACCGCAATGTCGATGAAGACGACAGCGTAGAGTCTTACACCGGAAAAATTTTCGAGTCCGCGATGGCCAGTTTAGATCAGGTCCACCATTCTCTCGATATGTCCGCGGTTAATCGTGCCGTCGATCTTTTAACCCAGGCGAAAAAAATCGCCTTCTTCGGCCTCGGCTCCTCGGCCGCCGTGGCCCATGACGCGATGAATAAATTTTTTCGCTTCAACGTGCCGGTTATCTACTCCGATGACATTGTCCTGCAACGCATGAGCTGTATGAACTGCAATGATGATGACGTGGTGGTGATAATTTCCCACACCGGCAGAACGAAAAGTCAGGTTGAGCTGGCGCAGCTGGCCCGTGAAAACGATGCCATGGTTATCGCAATCACCTCGGCGGGAACGCCGCTGGCGCGCGAAGCAACGCTCTCCATTACGCTTGATGTTCCCGAAGATACCGATATTTATATGCCGATGGTCTCGCGCCTCGCCCAGCTGACCCTCATCGACGTGCTGGCTACCGGCTTTACCCTGCGCCGCGGCGCAAAATTCAGAGATAACTTGAAGAGGGTCAAGGAAGCGTTGAAAGAATCGCGTTTTGATAAAGAACTGCCCGTACACAGCGACAACCCATAAAACCAGATAATAAGTAGTGACCCATTACACCTTCGGTTACGTTTCAGCATAGCAATTTTACCGGCTGGCACGACCGATTCCATGTTCACGCAACACCAAAGTTGTTTTAGTCAACGGAGTATTACATGTCCAGAAGGCTTCGCAGAACCAAAATCGTTACCACCTTAGGCCCGGCAACCGACCGCGACAACAACCTGGAAAAGGTTATCGCTGCAGGCGCTAACGTCGTACGTATGAACTTCTCTCACGGTACCCCGGAAGATCATCAGATTCGCGCGGATAAAGTCCGCGTCATCGCGGCCAGACTGGGCCGCCACGTGGCCATCCTCGGCGACCTGCAGGGGCCGAAAATTCGCGTATCGACCTTCAAAGAAGGCAAAATTTTCCTCAATATCGGCGATAAATTCCTGCTGGACGCCGAGCTTGGCAAAGGCGAAGGCGACAAGGAAAAAGTCGGTATTGACTATAAAGGGCTGCCGGCGGACGTCGTGCCTGGCGATATCCTGCTGCTTGACGATGGCCGCGTTCAGCTGAAAGTGCTGGAAGTTCAGGGTCTGAAGGTCTTCACCGAAGTCACCGTCGGCGGACCGCTGTCCAACAATAAGGGCATCAACAAGCTGGGCGGCGGCCTCTCCGCCGAAGCGCTGACCGAAAAAGACAAAGCCGACATCCTCACCGCAGCAAAAATTGGCGTCGACTATCTGGCCGTCTCCTTCCCGCGCTGTGGGGAGGATCTGAACTACGCTCGCCGCCTGGCGCGTGAAGCGGGCTGCGACGCGAAGATCGTGGCGAAAGTGGAACGTGCGGAAGCCGTTTGCGATCAGGACGCGATGGACGACGTTATTCTCGCCTCCGACGTCGTAATGGTCGCCCGTGGCGATCTGGGCGTCGAGATCGGCGATCCGGAGCTGGTGGGTATTCAGAAGGCCCTGATCCGCCGCGCCCGTCAGCTGAATCGCTCGGTCATCACCGCCACCCAGATGATGGAGTCGATGATCACCAACCCGATGCCGACTCGTGCAGAAGTCATGGACGTAGCCAACGCCGTGCTGGACGGCACCGATGCGGTGATGCTTTCTGCTGAAACCGCAGCCGGCCAGTATCCGTCTGAAACCGTTGCCGCTATGGCCCGCGTCTGCCTCGGCGCGGAAAAAATCCCTAGCCTCAACGTCTCCAAACACCGTCTGGACATTCAGTTCGACAACGTGGAAGAAGCGATTGCCATGTCGGCGATGTATGCCGCGAACCACCTGAAAGGTGTAACCGCTATCATCACCATGACCGAATCCGGCCGCACCGCGCTGATGACCTCGCGCATCAGCTCCGGCCTGCCGATTTTTGCCCTCTCCCGTCATGAACGTACTCTCAACCTGACCGCGCTGTACCGCGGCGTGACGCCGGTTCATTTTGACAGCACCAACGATGGCGTTGCCGCCGCTCACGATGCGGTAAACTTGCTGCGTGATAAAGGCTATCTGGTCTCTGGCGACCTCGTTATCGTCACCCAGGGCGACGTGATGAGCACCATCGGTAGCACTAACACCACGCGTATCCTGACCGTCGAATAAGCCATCGCGCTACCGACCCCGCGTACTACATACCTGCCGGCGTAACGTCGGCAGGTATTTTTTTATCCCGGCTGTGCGCGGGCGCTCGCCGGGCAAAAGCATCACACCACCCAGTTCATCAGCAGCGTGGCGGCAATCACCGTCGACGCCCCGCCGATACGGGTCGCAATCTGTGCAAACGGCATCAGCGACATTCGGTTAGAGGCCGACAGGATCGCAACGTCTCCGGTCCCGCCGAGGCCGCTATGGCAGCTGGTGACGATCGCCGCTTCCACGGGGTACATATTGAGGCGCGAGGCAATAAAGAACCCGCTCAGCGCCATGGCGATAACAATCGACCCGCACACCACCACGTAGCCGACGGAGAATACCGCGACCACGCTTTCCAGCGGCACGTACAGCATCCCAAGCCCGATCATCAGCGGCCACACCAGCGCCGCGGAGACAAATTTGTAGCAGCTGTAGGCACCGACCTCCATCGCCGCCGGGATCGCTTTGGTATATTTACAAATGACGGCGGCAAGGATCATCAGCACCGGGCCGGGAATATGCACCAGCTTCTCCAATAGCCCGCCGACGATGAAAAAGGCGCAAATCATCAGCAGCCCGCCGCCCATCAGCTGAAAGTCGGTTTGCTGCGGGCCCTGGGCCTGAGTGAAGACGCTGTTATCCTCATGGCTGCGGATCAGCATCCCGCTCCCGGACAGCTCGGGGCGACGAACGCCCAGCCTCGCCAGTACTCCGGCGCAAATAATCGCAAAGATGTTGCCGACGACCGCGGCCGGAGCCAGCTGCGCAACGTAGACGTCGGGGGTTTGCCCAAGGATCGCCGAATAGGCCAGCGAAAGCGGGAGAATGCCCTCGCCGATCCCTCCGCCGATGATCGGCACGATAATAAAGAAAAAGGTGTGGTACAGGCTGTAGCCAAACAGCGTCCCCACCAGCAGGCCGGTGAGGATGGCGACAACCGTCCCGACAACCAGCGGGACAAACATTCTGACCATCCCCTGAATCAGGATCACCCGATTCATCCCCAGGATGCTGCCCACCACCAGGCAGGCAATAACGAAATAAAGCAGATTGGCTTCTTTCATCAACAGATGCACCGTCGCCAGGGTGTGCGGGGCAAACATTTCAAAATAGACCAGCGCCGAAGGCACCATCAGACACAGTATCGCCGGGCCACCGATATCTTTCAGTATCGGGACCATGCGGCCGATTTTGGCAAACGCAAAGCCCAGGGTCATAATCACCGCCAGGCCACCGATCATATTTTTGGGCAATACGTTGGCGTAGGCGGCAACGGCCACAACGATCGCTATACCGACGAACAGCACCAGCGGAACGGACCCCACTTCCGCATTCCCCAGAATTCTGAGCGCGGGTCGGGCAGGCAGTGAATTTTCAATAGGATGATTTAGTGAATTATTTTCCATCTTTCACCTGACTTTTTATAAATAGCTATGTAGAGGCACAAATAACAGCAATGTTATTCAACCAGAATAAAATGAGAATAAAATAGTGCACGAGCGTATTGAGCCTAAAAAAAGTAGCACAGCCATTGAACATAAAAAAGCCATGCGCCATTTTGCGTGGTGGTTTTGTGATTGACCTTGAATCTCAACTTTAAGTAATTTAAGTCGGCCTTTTGTAATTAAAATTATTGCCGCGGATATTTTTAACCGCCCTTAATGAAAACATCAAGTTACCGTCCATTGTATATTTGTAAGTAAAGTCCTCGGCGTAAAAGTATTTAAAGAAAACAGACTGTGATTTCTATCACCCTGCAGCATACGAGGGATTGTTAGATTAAAAAAACAGTAGCCGTAGACCATACTTTATCAGGACACCCTATGCCTTCACTATTATTACAATCACTGTTCCCGCTGGTGTTTATCATGCTGCTCGGATGGATCAGCGGCAAGCTCGGCTATACCCGTCGAGAAGATGCTACGGTTTTAGCGACCGTGGTTATTCGCTTCGCCCTGCCCTTTCATCTCTTTATTGGCGCCTTAAACACCAACCCCGATAAAATTAAAAACTTTACTTTTATGGCGGTGCTGGTTATTGGCCTGATGGGCTCTTATTTTCTGACCCTGCTGCTTTCACGCTACGTGTTCCGCCACGATATCAAGACCAGCGCGATCCAGTCCCTGGTCTGCTCGTTCCCCGACATGGCCTATTTTGGCGCGCCGGTGCTGGCGGTGCTTATCGGGCCGGAAGGCTTCCTTGGCGTGCTGATCGGTAATCTCATCACCAGCGTGTTTATGATCCCGCTGACGATTATCCTTATTCGCCTCGGCGATAAAAACGCCGCGCCGCAGGGGTCGGAGCTGAACCCCGCGATGCTGGTATGGCAAAACCTGATGAAGGCGGTCAGAAACCCGATTGTCTGGATCCCAATATTAGGCGTCCTGTTAAGCCTTGCCGGAATAAAACTGCCGCACCTCCTGAGCGCCCCGATTGAAATGGTCGGTAAAATTGCCGGCGGCCTCTCCCTGTTTGCCCTCGGCCTGCTATTTTACGGCGAACGCCCGGCGTTTAATCGTCAAATATGTACCAATATTGGAATTAAAAATCTGATCCAACCGGGAATGATGGCGGCGGCCGGGCTGGCTCTGGGCCTGAGCCATAGCCTAATGCAGCAGGTTATTATTATCGGCGCCACCCCATCCGCAATTGCCGCAGGAATGTTTGCCCTGCGCAGCGATACCTATATTGAATCAGCATCCTCATCGATTTTAATCGGCACCGCTCTCGGCGTGGTGACGGAGGGCATAATGATCTATTTAATTTCCTAAATTATGCCCGGCGGTCTCTGCGCTATTACTTAGCTATAAATTTTTGATCGGTATTTTTGCATAATACATATTCAGGAGTAACCCATGTTAAACCAGGACACTATTTACACTCCCTATAACGGCTCCGTATTACTGGAAAACCCGTTACTTAATAAAGGGCTGGCATTTACCGACGGCGAACGCGATGCCTTTGGCCTGCACGGTTTTCTGCCGCAAAAGGTGGAAACAATTGAGGAGCAAACGGCAAGAGCCTGGGAACAGTTTTGTCAGTTTAAACGCGATATTTCACGCCACGTCTATCTGCGCAATATTCAGGATACTAACGAGACCTTGTTTTATAACGTTCTGCGCACGCATATGACCGATACCCTGCCTATCGTCTATACCCCGACGGTCGGCGAGGCCTGTGAACACTTTTCGGAAATTTATCGCCGCGCCAGGGGCCTGTTTATTTCCTGGCCGGACCGCCACCAAATTGATGAGATGCTGCAAAGCTTCTCGCGCAACGATATCCGCGTCATCGTGGTCACCGACGGCGAGCGCATTCTCGGCCTCGGTGACCAGGGCGTTGGCGGGATGGGGATCCCGATTGGCAAACTTTCGCTCTACACCGCCTGCGGCGGTATTCATCCGGCCTCTACCCTGCCGATCATGCTCGACGTTGGCACCAATAACGCGCAGCTGATCGACAATCCGCTCTATATGGGCTGGCGCCACCCGCGCATCGACGACGACAGCTACCTCGAGTTTATGGATATGTTTATTGAAGCGGTGAAGCGCCGCTGGCCTGACGTGCTGCTGCAGTTCGAAGATTTTGCCCAAAAGAACGCCACCCGCCTCCTGCAGCGCTATCGCGATCGGCTGTGCTGCTTCAACGATGATATTCAGGGTACTGCCGCCGTGACAACGGGTACCCTCATCGCGGCCGCCCAGGCGGCCGGCAGTCGCTTATGCGATCAGCGCGTGGTCTTCTTAGGCAGCGGCTCCGCGGGCTGCGGTATCGCGGAAAAGATCGTGGCGATGATGGTCGATGACGGGCTGTCCGAGCACGAGGCCCGCGGCCGGGTGTTTATGGTCGATCGCTGCGGCCTGCTGACGGACGCGATCCCCGCGTTGCTCGATTTCCAGCAAAAGCTGGTCACCCCCCGACACAGCATTGCCCACTGGGAGGTCGACACCGGCCCCGTCTCGCTGCTCGACGTTGTGCGCCATGCGCATCCGACGGTACTGATCGGCGTTTCAGGGCAGCCCGGTCTGTTCAGCGAAGAGATTGTCAAAGAGATGCACCGGCACTGCGCCCGCCCGATTATCATGCCGCTCTCGAACCCAACCTCTCGCGCCGAGGCCCAGCCAGCGGATCTGATCGCCTGGACAGAGGGCGCCGCGCTGGTCGCCACCGGCAGCCCCTTTGCCCCGGTGGTTTACGCGGGTAAAACCTACGATATTGCCCAATGCAATAACGCCTATATCTTCCCCGGCCTCGGGCTCGGCGTGCTGGCCGGCAAGGTCGAGCGGATAACGGAAAAGATGCTCACCGCCGCAAGCCGCACCCTGGCCGCTCACTCCCCGCTGGCAGCGGCGGAAAGCGGCGGGCTGCTGCCGCCGGTGGCGGAGATCGAGACGATATCGCGCGCCATTGCCCTGGCTATCGCGAAGGTCGCCCAGCAGGAGGGCGTGGCGCCGCAGCTCAGCGAAGAACAGCTGCTTGCCCGCATCGAACAAACCTACTGGCAGGCGCGCTACACCACCTATAAACGCTCATCGTTCTGAAAAAACGGGTCCGGCTGGTAATGTGATATCCGGGAGGCAGATAGCCTCCCGGCCTTAAGAGAGGCCTGCGTGATAAATGTCCTTATTATCGATGACGATCCGATGGTCGCTGAGCTAAACCGCCTGTTTCTCAGCCGGCTTAGCGGCTTTTGCTGCTGCGGCATCGCCCCGACCCTCAGTGAAGCGCAGCGCATTATCAGCGAACGGCCGCAGGGCATTGACCTGATCCTGCTCGATGTTTACATGCATAAGGAGAACGGGCTGGACCTGCTGCCGGCGCTGCGCCGGTCGGCGCATGATATTGACGTCATCATGATCACCTCCGCCGCCGACGCGCTCACCGTGCAGAGCGCAATGCGCTACGGGGTGGTGGATTACCTCATCAAGCCCTTCCAGTTCTCCCGCTTTGAAGAGGCGCTGATCGCCTGGAGCCACAAGCGTAGCCAGCGCTACACCACTTCTTGTTACCAGCAGTCGGACATTGACGACCTGCTCAATCACGCTTCGCGGCAGCGCACGGAGAGCCGTCGCCTGCCAAAAGGCCTGACCGCCGAAACGCTGCGCACGGTGTGTCGCTGGATAGGCGCGCATCCTGAAGCCGAGTTTTCAACCAATGAGCTGGCGGCGCAGCTGGATATTTCCCGGGTATCCTGTCGCAAGTATCTGCTCTGGCTGGCGCAGATCGATATTCTGCACACCAGCAACCACTACGGCGCCACGGGGAGGCCGGAGTATCGCTATCGGCTGGTTGTGGAACATGACTCACTGCTCAAACAATTTAGCCACTGACGCGCTGGCGTGCAGTGGCTAAATAATCGTTACCTTGAGCGACAGGCGGCGCTATTTTTTCTTCGGAAAGAGCTCTTTGCGCTTATAGGGTTCGATTTCGCCGGGTTTGCGGGTCTTCAGCAGCTTGAGGATCCAGGTGTACTGCTCGGTATGCGGCTTGACGAAAATTTCCACCTCTTCGTTCATCCGCCGGGCAATCGTATTGTCATCGGCCTCCAGCAGGTCGTCCATCGGCGGGCGTACCAGCACCGTCAGACGATGGGTTTTGCCATCATAGACCGGGAACAGCGGAACCACCCGCGCCCGACAGACCTTCATCAGGCGGCCGATAGCCGGCAGCGTGGCTTTGTAGGTGGCAAAGAAATCCACGAACTCGCTGTGCTCGGCGCCGTGATCCTGATCGGGTAGATAGTAACCCCAGTAGCCCTGACGCACCGACTGGATAAACGGCTTGATGCCGTCATTGCGCGCGTGCATGCGCCCGCCAAAGCGGCGGCGGACGGTATTCCACACGTAATCGAATACCGGATTGCCCTGATTATGGAACATCGCCGCCATTTTTTGTCCGCCGGACGCCATCAGCATGGCCGGGATATCCACGCCCCAGGCGTGCGGCACCAGGAAGATCACCTTCTCGTTATTACGCTGCATCTCGTCGATGATCTCTTTTCCCTGCCAGTCGACGCGGGAAAGAATGCGCTGCGGATCGCGCAGGCCCAGCTCTGCCATCATGACCATCGCCTGAGGCGCAGAGGCGTACATCTCATCAATAATCGCTTCGCGCTCCTGCTCGCTCTTTTCCGGAAAACAGTACAGCAGGTTTATCTGCGCGCGGCGGCGCGAGCTTTTGGCCAGCCTGCCGACAAAGCGCCCCAGCTTACCGAGAACCGGATCGCGGAACGACGGGGGCGTCAGCGCAATCCCCGCAAAGGCAATAACGCCCAGCCACGCGCCCCAGTAGCGCGGGAGTAAAAAGGATTTCTCAAATTTTGGAATAAACTCAATATTATTTTTTTTCGTTTCCATGCCCGATCCGCAAAAATGGTGCTGAATAAAGATAAGGAGATACTTAAGGCTATAGTTTAGCGACACGTTGGGGAAGGTACAAAAGAAAAAGCCGGCGCGCGCTGGCACCGGCTTTTAATAACAGCGCGTTAGTCGAATCGCAGCTGCGGCATGACTTCTTTCACCTGCGCCAGATAATCCGTGCGGTCGGAACCGCTCAGCCCTTCCGTACGCGGCAGTTTCGCCGTCAGCGGGTTGACCGCCTGCTGGTTAATCCATACTTCATAATGCAGATGTGGCCCGGTAGAGCGGCCGGTATTGCCCGACAGCGCAATGCGGTCACCGCGCTTCACCTTCTGCCCGGGTTTCACCAGCAGCTTACGCAGGTGCATATAGCGGGTGGTGTAGGTACGGCCGTGGCGCACGGCAACGTAGTACCCCGCCGCGCCGCTGCGTTTGGCCACCACCACCTCGCCGTCACCGACGGAAAGTACCGGCGTGCCCTGCGGCATCGCGAAGTCTACGCCGCGGTGTGGCGCGACGCGCCCGGTCACCGGATTGAGGCGACGCGGGTTAAAGTTTGACGATACGCGGAACTGGCGCGCGGTGGGGAAGCGCATAAAGCCCTTCGCCAGGCCGGTACCATTACGATCGTAGAACTTGCCGTCTTCGGCACGGATGGCGTAGTAATCCTTGCCGTCTGAACGTAAACGCACGCCCAGCAGCTGGCTCTGCTCCCGCTTGCCGTTAAGCATTTCGCGCGACATCAGCACCGAGAACTCGTCGCCCTTTTTCAGCTTGCGGAAGTCCATCTGCCACTGCATGGCTTTAATAACCGCGCTGACTTCGGTACTGGTAAGGCCCGCGTTACGCGCGCTGGAGACGAAGCTGCCGCCAACGGTGCCTTTCAGCACGTTGTTGACCCAGTCCCCTTCCTGCAGCTCGCTGCTCATCTTGAAGCCGTTACCCACGCGATTATAGGTGCGGGTTTCGCGACGGGACATTTCCCAGGTCAGGCTTTGCAGATCGCCATCCGCCGTCAGGCTCCATGAGAGCTGTTGGCCAATCTTGAGGTTGCGCAGCTCTTTATCAGCGGTCGATAAAAGGGAGATATCGCCCATTTCGATACCGTACTGATTGAGGATGCTGCTGAGCGTATCGCCGGTTGATACGACGTACTCATGGCCGCCTGAATCGCCGTCGGCCTTATCGTCCAGCTCATCCTGAGGGATTGCTTCTTCCTCCTGCGCGGCCTGATCGATAGGTTCAGAGGCCTCCGGCAGCAGGGAACGGATTTCGCTTTTTTCCAGCTCAATCGTTCTGACGATAGGGGCTGATTCGTGGTGGTAGATGTACGGCCGCCAGACGGCGACCGCTAAGGTTAGAACGCTCAACGACCCCAGCATTACGCGGTGAGGTCGTGGCAAATTGTTAAATGCCTGAGTGACAGCGCGGGCTATCTGTTGCACGTATTCACTTCCTCGTTAATCTCCTTTCAGGCAGCTCGAATACTGGTTCGCCAGCTGGTGCAGGAACTGCGGATAACTTTCTTTACCCAGCTTAATTCCTGTACCCAGCGGATCGAGGGTTCCCATGCGCACGGAGGTACCTCTGGCAACAGCTTCTATAACGGCTGGCCTGAACTGTGGCTCAGCAAAAACGCAGGTCGCTTTTTGCTCAACCAGCTGTGTTCTGATTTCGTGTAAACGCTGCGCACCAGGCTGAATTTCAGGGTTGACGGTGAAATGACCAAGCGATGTCAGACCGTAGTGTTTTTCAAAGTAGCCGTAGGCGTCATGAAAAACGAAATACCCTTTTCCTTGCAGCGGTGCCAGCTCGTGACTCACCTGTTTATCGGTCGAGGCTAATTTTGCCTCAAACTCCTTCAGGTTAGCGTCAAGTTTGGCTCGACTCTGCGGCATAAGTTCCAATAATTTATCGTGGATTGCAACCGCCGAAAGCCGCGCTATCTCTGGGGATAACCACAGATGCATGTTGTATACGCCGTGATGGTGATCGTCGTCACTTTTTCCACCTGCAGCGTGATCGTGGCCGTCGTGGTCATCGTCGTCATCCGCGCCTTTCATGAGCAGCGGTTTCACGCCGTCAAGCTGGGCGATCGTCACCTTTTTGTTTGGCGCAATGCTTTGCGTTGACTTATCCATAAAGGCTTCCATCTCAGGGCCAATCCACACCACTAAGTCTGCGTTCTGTAAGCGTTTTGCATCTGAAGGGCGCAGAGAATAGTCGTGCTCGGAGGCGCCATCTGGCAGCAGCACCTGGGTGTCGGTGACCCCGTCAGCGATAGCGGAAGCGATAAAGCCAAGAGGTTTCATTGAGGCAACCACGGCGGCATTCGCCGCGGAGGTCTGGGTGAACAAAAAAACGGCGCTAAGTCCAGCGCAAAGAAGCGTATTTTTATGTAACATAATGCGTCTAATCGTCGTAATGAATGAGAAAGATGTGATATTATAACATTCACTAGCTTGTGCAACCCTTAATTTGACATGACAAATCTTGTAACTTTGCAAAACGTCTCGGTGGCCTTCGGCCAGCGACGCGTGCTGTCTGACATTTCGCTCACGCTTAAGCCAGGCAAAATTTTGACCTTACTTGGCCCGAACGGCGCCGGTAAATCCACGCTTGTACGGGTCGTTCTCGGACTGGTAGCACCAACTGACGGTGTTATCAAACGAGAGGGAAAGCTGCGCATTGGCTATGTCCCACAAAAATTACACCTCGATGCCACGATGCCGCTCACCGTCAGCCGCTTTTTACGCCTGCGTCCGCAGACGCGTAAGCAGGATATTCTGCCGGCGCTGAAGCGTGTCCAGGCCGGACATCTTATTGATGCCCCGATGCAGAAACTCTCCGGAGGCGAAACGCAGCGCGTGCTGCTCGCGCGGGCGCTGTTAAATCAGCCGCAGCTGCTGGTGCTTGATGAGCCGACGCAGGGCGTCGACGTCAACGGCCAGGTGGCGCTGTATGACCTGATCAACCAGCTGCGCCAGGAGCTTAACTGCTCGGTGCTGATGGTCTCCCACGACCTGCACCTGGTGATGGCGAAAACCGATGAAGTGTTGTGCCTGAATCAGCATATCTGCTGCTCCGGCACGCCGGAAGTGGTCTCGATGCACCCGCAGTTTATCTCGATGTTCGGCCAGCGCGGCGCGGAACAGCTGGGTATTTATCGTCACCATCATAATCACCGCCACGACCTGCAGGGGCGGATTGTACTGCGTCGGGGAAATGACCGCTGATGATTGAACTACTGTTACCCGGCTGGCTGGCCGGGGTGATGCTCGCCTGCGCCGCCGGCCCGCTGGGCTCGTTTGTTGTCTGGCGCCGGATGTCCTATTTTGGCGATACCCTCGCCCACGCCTCGCTGCTCGGCGTCGCTTTTGGCCTGCTGCTCAACGTCAACCCCTTCTACGCCGTTATCGCCATCACGCTGCTGCTGGCGGCCGGGCTGGTATGGCTGGAGAAGCGCCCTCACCTCGCCATTGATACGCTGCTGGGGATTATGGCCCACAGCGCGCTGTCGCTGGGCCTGGTGGTGGTCAGCCTGATGTCGAACGTCCGCGTCGACCTGATGGCCTACCTGTTTGGCGATCTGCTGGCGGTGACGCCGGAGGATCTGATCTCAATCGCCATTGGCGTGGCAATTGTGCTGGCCATTTTGCTCTGGCAGTGGCGCAACCTGCTGTCGATGACGATCAGTCCCGACCTGGCGTTTGTTGACGGCGTGAAGCTACAGCGGGTGAAGCTGCTGCTGATGCTGGTCACCGCCCTGACTATCGGCGTGGCGATGAAGTTTGTCGGAGCGCTGATCATCACCTCGCTGCTGATCATCCCCGCCGCCACGGCGCGCCGCTTTGCGCGTACGCCGGAGCAGATGGCGGCTATCGCCGTTGGCATCGGGGCGATCGCGGTAACCGGTGGACTGACCTTCTCGGCGTTCTACGACACGCCGGCCGGCCCGTCGGTGGTGCTGTGCGCTGCGGTGCTGTTTATCTTCAGCATGATGAAGAAAGCGGCCGCCTGAGCACTCTGACTCTTCTTCCGGTAGCGCTGCGCTGAGCAGGGCTACCGGCTCAGCGCCTGGTTAGGGCATTTCCGGCGGCTTGATGCCGAAGTGGTTCCAGGCGCGGACCGTCGCCATGCGCCCCCGCGGCGTTCGCTGCAGGAAGCCCTGCTGGATAAGATACGGCTCCAGCACGTCTTCAATGGTTTCGCGCTCTTCGCCAATGGCCGCCGCCAGGTTATCCAGGCCGACCGGGCCACCAAAGAATTTATCGATCACCGCCAGCAGCAGCTTGCGGTCCATATAATCAAATCCTTCGGCGTCAACGTTAAGCATATCCAGCGCCTGGGCGGCGATGTCGAGAGAGATGCTGCCGTCATGGCGCACTTCCGCGAAGTCGCGCACCCGCCGCAGCAGGCGGTTGGCAATACGCGGGGTGCCGCGCGCGCGACGCGCCACTTCCAGCGCACCCTCTTCGCTCATCTCCAGCCCCATAAAGCGGGCGCTGCGGCTCACAATGTGCTGCAGATCGGCAATCTGATAAAACTCCAGCCGCTGGACGATGCCGAAGCGGTCGCGCAGCGGCGAGGTTAACGAACCAGCCCGCGTGGTCGCGCCAATCAGGGTGAACGGCGGCAGATCGATTTTTATCGAACGCGCCGCGGGCCCTTCCCCAATCATGATATCCAGCTGATAGTCCTCCATCGCCGGATAGAGCACCTCTTCCACCACCGGCGAAAGGCGGTGAATTTCATCGATAAACAGCACGTCGTGGGGTTCGAGGTTGGTCAGCATCGCCGCCAGGTCACCGGCTTTTTCCAGCACCGGCCCGGAGGTGGTGCGCAGGTTAACGCCCATCTCATTGGCGACGATGTTGGCCAGCGTCGTTTTCCCCAGCCCCGGCGGGCCAAAGATCAGCAGATGGTCGAGCGCGTCTCCGCGCAGCTTCGCCGCCTGGATAAAGATCTCCATTTGCGAGCGCACCTGCGGCTGGCCCACGTACTCTGCCAGTAGTTTAGGGCGGATTGCGCGATCGACCGTCTCTTCAAACCCGGTGCTGTCTGCCGATACCAGCCTGTCTGCTTCAATCATCCCTTACCTCACAACGCGGCGCGCAGCGCTTCGCGGATTAGCGTTTCACTGTTGGCATCCGGACGGGCGATTTTACTCACCATTCGGCTGGCCTCCTGAGGTTTATAGCCCAGCGCCACCAGGGCGGCAACCGCTTCCTGCTCGGCATCATCGCTGGACGGGCCGGAGGGCGATGTCAGCACCAGGTCGTCGGCCGGGGTAAACAGATCGCCGTGTAATCCCTTGAAGCGGTCCTTCATTTCGACGATCAGGCGATCGGCGGTTTTCTTGCCAATCCCTGGAAGCTTAACCAGCGCCGCAGCCTCTTCGCGCTCGACGGCGTTAACGAACTGCTGCGCCGACATGCCGGAAAGGATCGCCAGCGCCAGCTTCGGCCCTACGCCGTTGGTCTTAACCAGCTCGCGGAACAGCGTACGCTCCTGTTTGTTATTAAAACCAAACAGCAGCTGCGCGTCTTCGCGAACCACAAAATGGGTAAATACGACCGCCTCTTTGCCCACTTCCGGCAGTTCGTAAAAGCAGGTCATAGGCATATGCACTTCATAGCCAACGCCTCCCGTTTCCAGTAATACCAGCGGGGGTTGTTTTTCGAGAACGATGCCTCTGAGTCTGCCTATCACATGCTGCTCCTGCGTTAAGGGCTAAAGTATCTGCCGGTATCATAAAAAAAGGCTGGATAAATATCCAGCCTGATTTGACGTTATCGCAAGCGTCCGCGCGCCAGGTTTAGCCGACTATCGCCTATCTGCGTCGCGTTCTGACTCACGTGGCAGTGGGTAATCGCAATGGCCAACGCATCCGCCGCATCCGCCTGCGGGTTAGCCGCCAGCTTCAGCAGGGTGCGCACCATATGCTGCACCTGGCTTTTTTCCGCGCTGCCGATGCCGACCACGGTTTGCTTGACCTGCCTCGCGGCGTACTCAAAGACCGGAAGATCCTGATTGGTCGCCGCGACGATAGCCACCCCGCGCGCCTGCCCCAGCTTCAGCGCCGAGTCGGCGTTTTTCGCCATAAACACCTGTTCAATCGCGAAATAGTCCGGCTGAAACTGGGTGATAATTTCCGTCACGCCCGCGTAGATCAGCTTCAGCCGCGACGGCAGATCGTCCACCTTAGTGCGAATGCATCCGCTGCCAAGATAGCTTAACTGCCGCCCGACCTGGCGGATAACGCCATAGCCGGTAATGCGCGAACCCGGGTCAATACCGAGAATAATAGACATCACGCATCTCCGGTAATCACTAAGCCCTGAGACCCTAAATATTTCAGTTCACAGCCAGGCGGCCACTCAGCGCATCCCCGGGAGCGTAGATTCACTACGTAACCGGGGTAAGCGAGAAGAGCCAACGCCGCTGTGGGCTGAAAGATTACGGGAATCACAGCGTTGCGGCGACCTCATCAGAGATCTCGCCGTTATGATAAACTTCCTGCACGTCGTCGCAATCTTCCAGCATATCGATCAGACGCAGCAGCTTCGGCGCGGTCTCCGCATCCATATCGGCTTTCGTCGACGGGATCATGGAGACTTCGGCCGCGTCAGCTTTCAGGCCAGCCGCTTCCAGCGCGTCGCGTACGGCGCCCATCTCTTCCCACGCGGTGTAGACGTCAATCGCGCCGTCGTCATAGGTCACAACGTCTTCCGCACCCGCTTCCAGAGCCGCTTCCATAATCACGTCTTCGTCGCCAGCTTCGAAGGAGATCACCCCTTTTTTGCTGAACAGATAGGCCACCGAGCCGTCGGTGCCGAGGTTACCGCCGGTTTTGGTGAAGGCATGACGCACTTCGGCAACGGTACGGTTACGGTTGTCGCTCAGGCACTCAACCATCACCGCCGTGCCGCCTGGGCCGTAACCTTCATAAATGATGGTTTCCATGTTCGCGTCATCATCGCCGCCTACGCCACGGGCGATAGCGCGGTTCAGGGTATCGCGGGTCATGTTGTTGGACAGCGCTTTATCAATCGCTGCGCGCAGACGCGGGTTAGAAGCCGCATCGCCGCCGCCTAAACGCGCGGCGGTGACCAGCTCGCGAATAATTTTAGTGAAGATCTTACCGCGTTTGGCATCCTGTGCCGCTTTGCGGTGCTTGGTGTTGGCCCACTTACTATGACCTGCCATAAAAAACTCTCCAAAAATGCCGTTTTCCCGAAGCCTTCTGACCAGCAGGAGGCGGGGAATATTAGTTGGCGTTAATTACAAATTCTTCAATCGCCTGCCGGTTACTCCACGACTTGGTCAACGCGGCGGCTTCCGTCGCGGCGACCCAGCGGTAATCCAGATGTTCGGTAAACACAATCTGGCGTTCATGAGGGAGCGCAAGGCGGAACCAAAATTCCGTATTGCGCTCAACCCCCGGCGCATAGCGATGACGTAAATGAGAAAAGATCTCGAACTCCACCGTACGCTGACAGTCAATTAAGGCCAGATGCTCATCGGCAACATCTATTGCGACCTCTTCCTTTACTTCGCGCGCGGCGGCTTGCAGCGCGGTTTCCCCCTCCTCCAGGCTGCCGGTTACCGACTGCCAGAAAGCGGAATCATCGCGCCGCTGCAGCATCAGCACCCGCTTTGTATCTTCGGCATAAATCACCACCAGTACAGAAACGGGGAGCTTGAATGACATCTTACTTATTCTCCGCAGACTCTTTTGTCTCTTTCGCCACAACCTGAATACCTAATTCACCCAGCGAGGTCGGATTGGCGAAGCTCGGTGCTTCGGTCATCAGACAGGCGGCGGCGGTTGTTTTCGGGAAAGCGATAACGTCGCGGATGTTATCGGTGCCGGTTAGCAGCATCGTCAGACGGTCAAGGCCGAATGCGAGGCCCGCGTGCGGCGGCGTACCGTATTTCAACGCATCCAGCAGGAAGCCAAACTTCTCACGCTGCTCCTGCTCGTTGATCCCGAGGATGCCGAACACGGTCTGCTGCATTTCACCGCTGTGAATACGCACCGAGCCGCCGCCGACTTCGTAACCGTTAATGACCATATCGTAGGCGTTGGCAATCGCCGTTTCCGGCGCGGCTTTCAGCTCGTCCGCGGTCATATCGCGCGGAGAGGTGAACGGGTGGTGCATCGCGGTCAGGCCGCCTTCGCCATCGTCTTCAAACATCGGGAAGTCGATAACCCACAGCGGTGCCCACTTGGTTTCGTCGGTGATGCTTAAGTCTTTACCCAGCTTCAGGCGCAGCGCGCCCAGAGCATCGGCAACCACTTTCTTATTATCAGCGCCGAAGAAAATCATATCGCCGTCCTGGGCTGCGGTGCGCTCAAGAATAGCTTCGACGATTTCCGCGTTGAGGAATTTTGCAACCGGGCTGTTGATGCCTTCGAGGCCTTTTGCGCGCTCGTTGACCTTCATATACGCCAGGCCTTTGGCGCCGTAAATCTGCACGAACTTGCCGTACTCATCGATTTGCTTACGGGTCAGCGCCGCGCCGCCCGGCACGCGCAGTGCGGCAACGCGACCTTTGGCATCATTTGCCGGGCCGGAGAAGACGGCAAATTCAACCGCTTTCACCAGGTCAGCAATATCCACCAGCTCCAGCGGGTTGCGCAGGTCCGGCTTATCGGAACCGTAGCGACGCTCGGCCTCGGCAAAGGTCATGATCGGGAACTCGCCCAGATCCACGCCCTTCACGTTCAGCCACAGCTCGTGAACCAGCGCTTCCATCACTTCGCGCACCTGCGGTGCGGTCATGAAGGAGGTTTCCACGTCGATCTGGGTGAATTCCGGCTGGCGGTCGGCGCGCAGGTCTTCATCACGGAAGCATTTCACGATCTGATAGTAGCGGTCGAAGCCGGACATCATCAGCAGCTGTTTGAAGAGCTGAGGAGACTGCGGCAGCGCGTAGAACTTGCCTTTATGAACGCGGCTCGGAACCAGATAGTCGCGCGCGCCTTCCGGCGTGGCCTTGGTCAGCATCGGGGTTTCGATATCGAGGAAACCGTGCTCGTCCATAAAACGACGGACCAGGCTGGTGATTTTTGCCCGCGTTTTCAGACGCTGGGCCATTTCCGGACGACGCAGATCCAGATAGCGGTATTTCAGTCGCGCTTCTTCGGTGTTGACGTGGTTAGAATCCAGCGGCAGCGCTTCTGAGCGGTTGATGATGGTCAGATCGGAAGCCAGCACTTCGATGGCGCCGGTAGCCATATCGCTGTTGACGTTTTTTTCGTCACGCGCACGCACGGTGCCCGTCACCTGGATACAGAACTCATTACGCAGTTCGGAGGCCAGCTTTAATGCATCCGCACGTTCCGGATCGAAAAACACCTGTACGATGCCTTCGCGGTCACGCATATCAATGAAGATAAGGCTACCAAGATCACGACGACGGTTGACCCAACCACACAGAGTCACCTGCTGCCCCACGTGGGACAGACGCAGCTGCCCGCAATATTCTGTACGCATGAGATATCCCTTAACTTAGCCACTGGCGGATTGTTGCCTGCTCTGCAGGCCACGAAGTTGCGGCTTTAGCTGAATGTCACAACTGAATGAAAAAAGGCGGCTATTATACTGGAAATTCTGCCGCACGATAAGCCCGACGCAGTTTGTACGTTGCTTTGCTGCGCGCTTATTGGCTACGCTCACAAAAATTAACAAAATTTGTTACCCTGGAGCGTGAATGGCAACGGTATTGTAACGGCCAAACTACAGAAGATACGGGGATACTATGCCAGAACTCAATGCGAAAAAAACGGCGCTTGTGGTCATCGACCTGCAGGAAGGCATTTTGCCGTTCGCCGGCGGCCCACACCGCGCCGATGAAGTGGTCGCTCGCGCCGCTCGTCTGGCGGAGAAATGCCGTCAGCAGGGCTCGCCGGTCATCATGGTCCGCGTCGGCTGGTCTGCCGACTTTGGCGAAGCGCTAAAACAGCCGGTTGATGCGCAGACAGGGGCGCATGCGCTGCCGGATAACTGGTGGGCCTGGCCGCTTGCGCTGGGCAAACAGGATAGCGATATCGAAGTCACCAAGCGCCAGTGGGGCGCCTTTTACGGCACCGACCTCGAACTGCAGCTGCGCCGCCGCGGTATCGACACCATTATTCTGTGCGGTATCTCAACCAATATTGGCGTTGAATCTACCGCGCGCAACGCCTGGGAGCTGGGCTTCAATCTGCTGATCGCCGAGGACGCCTGCAGTGCGGCCTCCGCCGAGCAGCACCAGGGCAGCATGACGAATATCTTCCCGCGCATTGCCCGCGTGCGCAGCACTGAGGACATTCTCGCCGCGCTATGATCTATATCGGGCTCCCGCAATGGTCGCATCCGAAATGGGCGCGCCTTGGCATAACCAGTCTGGAACAGTACGCTCAGCACTTTAACTGCGTAGAGGGGAATACGACCCTCTACGCGTTGCCTAAAGCCGAGATAGTGGCCCGCTGGTTCGAGCAAACCCACGACGACTTTCGCTTCTGCTTTAAGTTTCCGGCCACCATTTCTCATCAGGCGGCGCTGCGCAACTGCGGCGATTTAAGCCGTGAGTTTTTTACCCGGCTCGCGCCGCTGGAAACGCGTATCGGCCAGTACTGGCTGCAGCTGCCTGCGACCTTCGGTCCGCGCGACCTCCCCGCCCTGTGGCAGTTTCTCGACGCGCTGCCCGCCGGCTTCACCTACGGCGTAGAGGTACGGCATCCGGCCTTTTTTGCCAAGGGTGACGACGAGCAGCAGCTCAACCGTGGGCTGCACCAGCGCGCCGTTAACCGGGTGATCCTCGATAGCCGTCCGGTGCACAGCGTTACCGCCCGCAGCCCGGCCGCGCTCGACGCGCAGCGTAAAAAGCCCCGGCTCCCGGTCCACGCGGTAGTCACCGCGCATCATCCGCTGGTTCGCTTCATCGGCAGCGACGATATGGCGCAGAACCACGAGCTGTTTCGCATCTGGCTGCAGACGCTGCCGAAGTGGAGCCAATCGACCACGCCCTACCTGTTCCTGCATACGCCGGATATCGCCCACGCGCCTGTGCTGGTCGACACCCTGTGGGCCGATTTACGCGCGGTGCTGCCCGACGTCGGCCCGGCACCGTCAATTCCTCAGCAGACCTCTCTTTTCTGATATCCTGCTATGATAGTCGGAGCCATCTGACACAGTGAAAGGGAGTTTTTTGTATGGTCAGCGCGCTGTATGCCGTCCTGGGTGCGTTATTGTTAATCAAGTTTTCTTTTGACGTCGTACGCCTGCGCACGCAGTACCACGTCGGATACGGCGACGGCGGCTTTAGCGAGCTACAGGTCGCTATCCGCGTGCACGGCAATGCGGTTGAGTATCTGCCGATCGGGCTTATCCTGCTGCTGTTTGTCGAGATGAATGGCGCGCAAAACTGGATGGTGCATCTTGGCGGTATCCTGCTTATCGCCGGCCGGCTGATGCATTCTTACGGTTTCCATCACCGGCTCTACAGCTGGCGTCGTTCCGGCATGAGCGCCACCTGGTGCGCGCTGGTGCTGATGGTGCTCGCTAACCTGTGGTATATGCCCTGGGAGTTGGTTTTCTCCTTACATTAGCGCACAATACGCCGTTTTCGTTTTTTCGGGTTTAACCTTATGTCTCACCGCGATACCCTTTTTTCCGCGCCGATCGCCAGCCTCGGCGACTGGACCTTTGATGAACGGGTTGCTGAAGTCTTCCCGGATATGATCCAGCGCTCCGTTCCTGGCTACTCCAACATTATTTCGATGATTGGCATGCTGGCCGAGCGTTTTGTGCAGCCTGATACCCAGGTCTACGATCTCGGCTGCTCCCTTGGCGCTGCCACGCTCTCGATACGGCGTAATATTTCCCACGCCGGCTGCCGGATTGTGGCCGTGGATAACTCCCCGGCGATGGTTGAGCGCTGCCGTCGTCATATCGACGCCTACAAGGCGCCGACGCCGGTTGAGGTGGTGGAAGGCGATATTCGCCACGTCTCCATCGAAAACGCCTCAATGGTGGTGCTCAATTTCACCATTCAGTTCCTTGAGCCCGACGAACGCCAGGCGATTCTGGATAAGGTCTATCAGGGGCTGAACCCGGGCGGCGCGCTGGTGCTGTCGGAAAAATTCAGCTTTGAAGACGCCAGCGTCGGCGAGCTGCTGTTTAACATGCATCACGACTTTAAGCGCGCCAACGGCTACAGCGAGCTGGAAATCAGCCAGAAGCGCAGCATGCTGGAAAACGTTATGCTCACCGATTCGGTAGAAACCCATAAAGCACGGTTGCGCAAGGCCGGATTCGAACACGCCGAACTGTGGTTCCAGTGCTTTAACTTTGGCTCGCTGGTGGCGGTGAAGTCCGGGGAAACAGCATGATCGATTTCAGCAATTTTTATCAGCGTATCGCCAAAGGTCCGCTATCCCACTGGCTGGAGACGCTGCCCGCTCAGGTTGCCGCCTGGCAGCGCGAGGCCCTGCACGGTAAGTACCGTGAATGGGAGCGGGCCGTTGAGTTTCTCCCCGAGCTTTCGCCCTATCGTCTCGACCTGCTGCACAGCGTGACCGCAGAAAGCGAAGTCCCGCTGAGCGAAGGCCATCGGCTGCGGATTGAAAACCTGCTGCGCAACCTGATGCCGTGGCGCAAAGGCCCGTGGTCGCTGTATGGCGTGGATATCGACACCGAATGGCGTTCGGACTGGAAGTGGGATCGCGTTCTGCCGCATCTTTCCGATTTGACCGGCCGGACGATCCTCGACGTCGGCTGCGGCAGCGGCTATCACATGTGGCGGATGATCGGCGCAGGCGCTCATCTGGCGGTGGGTATCGACCCTACGCAGCTGTTTTTATGCCAGTTTGAAGCGGTGCGCAAGCTGCTGGGCAACGACCAGCGCGCCCATCTGCTGCCGCTGGGCATTGAGCAGCTGCCGGCGCTGAACGCCTTTGATACCGTATTTTCAATGGGCGTGCTGTACCATCGCCGCTCCCCGCTCGACCATCTGTGGCAGCTCAAAGATCAGCTGGTTGAAGGCGGCGAGCTGGTGCTGGAGACGCTGGTTGTTGAAGGTGACGAAAATACCGTGCTGGTACCGGGCGATCGCTACGCGCAGATGCGCAACGTCTACTTTATTCCTTCGGCGGCTGCGCTGAAAATGTGGCTGGAAAAATGCGGTTTTGTCGACGTGCGGATCGTTGACGTCTGCGTGACCAGTACCGAAGAGCAGCGCCGCACCGAATGGATGACCACCGAATCGCTGGCGGATTTCCTCGATCCGAACGACAGCAGCAAAACCCTCGAAGGCTATCCCGCACCGCTGCGCGCGGTGATTATCGCCACCAGGCCTGAAACCCAGCAGTCGCTGGCAAAAAAAGCGCGCTAAAGCCGCCCGGTCAGGATCGCCCGGGCATCGCGCCCCGGCGATCGGTCGCGAAATTTTGCATAAAAAAAGGCCCCTGTTGAAATTGCAGGGGCCTGGTACGGGCAATCATCATATTGGGCGACATGATGTGCAGCAAAAAACGGTTTTCTCTCTCTGCCCGCAGCCGTTGTGCTGACCAGCCCGCAGGCTGCGCGCAAACAACGCGGGCACTCAGGCGGAAATAATGCTCTTCATTTCCGCCACCGCTGCGCCGTTAACGGCATAGCGTGAATATTCATCTGCTTCGACATCCGTAGACATCGACAGCCTGGAATTACGAAAGCGCATCGGCGAAGGCAGCCACTGGCCGGCGGAGCTGTGCACTTCTTCTACGCCGGCTTCGAGGAACTGCGACAGGTTTGCTGCTCGCACCCCTGCTCCGGCCATAATGATTGGAGTATCGCCCAGGGCAATAAGTTCCAAAATTAATGAAATACCTTTTTCTGCACTCGCCTGCTGACCGGATGTCAGGATCCGCGCAACGCCTAATTCAGCCAGGGTAGCGTAGGCCTGATGCGGATTTGCGCACATATCGAAAGCCCGGTGGAAGGTAACCGACAGCGGTCCCGCCGCGGCCATAATTTTACGCATCCGCGCGGTATCAACCCGGCCGTCGGCGTCCAGAACGCCAATCACGAGGCCCGGAAAACCCAGTTCTCGAACCGTCGCCACGTCGTCGAGCATCGCCGCAAACTCGCCCTCGGTGTAGCAAAAATCACCGCCACGCGGGCGAATAATCGGATGCACCGGGATAGTCAGGGTCCTGCGGGCCGTTTTGAGCACGCCCAGCGATGGCGTTAGCCCTCCCTCCTGCGGCGCGGCGCACAGTTCGATGCGGTCTGCACCGCGTCGCTGCGCCTCTTCGGCGCACTCCGTGCTGTAACAGCATACTTCCAGTAGCGTCATTCCATTCTCCATTCACGCCGCGGGCAACACAGCATGTCACGATTTTTCGGTTCAGAAACCGCGTAGCTTCACACTGTTACGCATCCGTTTTTTCACTGGCGATAATTTGCTCGATGGACCATGGATGAAACTTGATCGTCACGCTCCCGTCCGTCACCGCCAGCGTCGGATTTGCCAGGCGTTCGTGCTGCCCTTTCGGCGAGCTGGTTTTGACGAATATCCCCGGCTGGCTGAGGCCGTCGTCGGAGAGCAGCGCCAGCGCGCGGGCATTAAGCGTTTCCGGCTCACCGGCGAGCACAATCTCAACGTGCTCCCAGCCCTCGTGCGGGTAGCGCTTTTCCCCGGGCCACGGCAGCTCAACCACGCTAAAGCGCCAGTGCGCCACGATCACAGGTTCATCCAGCTTAAACAGGCAGATAGGCCGACCGTTAATGGTGCTTTCTGAGAGCAGCGTGCCGCACTGCTCAAGCCCGAGCCGCCAGCGCGCCGCGGTTGTATTCTGATGACAGCGCAGAGAGATGTGGTCCGCAGACAGGGGCGCAATATCCAGCCCGAGCCGCGCGGCCAGTTGGCCTAACGCCTCGGTGAAGCGCGGCAGATCCGCGGTAATATCCTGAAGTTCATCAATTTGCTGCCAGTTCGCCATTCTTGACCTCGACGCTCGCTAAAGGGGCTAATTTATCGCGTTTCCCGGCGGCGACCAACCTGCAATCTTCTTTATCCTGTCCGCGCTGGTTATTCGTTAAGCACGCCGCCCGGCAACGCGCGCGCAGGGCTGACGCAGGGGTGCAAATGCAGTATACTCCTGCCCTAATTTGTCCACATTCCGGCGCCACCCAGCAGGGGTTACGGCGCCTTAAAAGTAAGGTATTCCGGTGAATATTCAGGCTCTTCTCTCAGAAAAAGTCAGCCACGCCCTGATCGCGGCAGGCGCCCCTGCCGATTGCGAACCGCAGGTCCGCCAGTCAGCAAAAATCCAGTTCGGTGACTATCAGGCCAACGGCGTGATGGCAGTCGCTAAAAAACTGGGTATGGCACCGCGACAACTGGCAGAGCAGGTGCTGTCTCATCTCGATCTGAACGGCATTGCCAACAAGGTCGAAATCGCCGGGCCTGGCTTCATCAATATTTTCCTCGACCCGGCGTTTTTAGCCGCCAACGTTAGCCAGGCGCTGTCCGCAGAGCGCCTTGGCGTTGCCCAGCCGCAGGCGCAGACTATCGTCGTCGACTATTCGGCGCCCAACGTGGCAAAAGAGATGCACGTCGGCCACCTGCGCTCCACCATCATTGGTGACGCCGCGGTTCGTACCCTCGAGTTCCTCGGCCACAAGGTGATTCGCGCTAACCACGTCGGCGACTGGGGTACCCAGTTTGGGATGCTGATCGCCTGGCTCGAAAAGCAGCAGCAGGAAAATGCCGGCGAAATGGCGCTGGCGGACCTCGAAGGCTTTTACCGTGAAGCGAAAAAGCACTACGACGAAGACGAAGCCTTCGCCGAGCGCGCGCGCAGCTACGTGGTTAAACTGCAGGGTGGCGACGAGTACTTCCGCCAGATGTGGCGCCAGCTGGTCGACATTACCATGTCGCAAAACCAGATTACCTATGACCGCCTGAACGTGACCCTGACTCGCGACGACGTAATGGGTGAAAGCCTGTACAACCCGATGCTGCCGGGTATCGTTGCCGATCTGAAAGCACAGGGCCTGGCCGTTGAGAGCGAAGGCGCCACCGTAGTATTCCTTGATGAGTACAAAAACAAGGAAGGCGAACCGATGGGCGTTATCATCCAGAAAAAGGATGGCGGCTATCTCTACACCACCACCGATATCGCCTGCGCAAAATACCGTTACGAAACCCTGCACGCCGATCGCGTGCTCTACTACATCGATTCCCGCCAGCACCAGCACCTGATGCAGGCGTGGACCATCGTGCGTAAAGCGGGCTACGTGCCGGGTTCCGTCCCGCTGGAGCACCATATGTTTGGCATGATGCTCGGTAAAGACGGTAAGCCGTTTAAAACCCGCGCCGGCGGTACCGTGAAGCTTGCCGACCTGCTGGACGAAGCGCTGGAACGCGCGCGTCGCCTGGTTGCCGAGAAAAACCCGGATATGCCTGCCGACGAGCTGGAGAAGCTGGCTAACGCGGTCGGTATCGGAGCGGTAAAATATGCGGATCTGTCCAAGAACCGCACCACCGACTACATCTTCGACTGGGACAACATGCTGGCGTTTGAAGGCAACACCGCGCCTTACATGCAGTATGCCTATACCCGCGTGCTGTCGGTGTTCCGTAAAGCGGAGATTGACGAGCGCGCGCTGGCCGCGGCGCCGGTCATCATCACCGAAGATCGCGAAGCGCAGCTGGCCGCACGTCTGCTGCAGTTTGAAGAGACGCTGACCGTCGTTGCGCGCGAAGGGACCCCGCACGTCATGTGCGCCTACCTGTACGATCTGGCCGGCCTGTTCTCCGGCTTCTACGAGCACTGCCCGATCCTCTCCGCGGAGAGCGAAGAGACGCGCAACAGCCGCCTGAAGCTGGCGCAGCTGACCGCCAAAACCCTGAAAACCGGTCTGGATACCTTAGGTATTGAAACCGTCGAGCGGATGTAATACCGCTCTGATAAGCGATAAAGAAACCGGCTTATGCCGGTTTCTTTTTTTGCGCCCTCCTCCGGCCGCGCGGCGCAGAGCCGATAAAGTTCGCCGTCAGAAATACCGGCGCAGATATTCCGTCATGCACAGGATCGCCATCGCCTGCCCGTAGGGCATCGAGGTGAGCGGGATCTGGCGATAGAAGTCGAGATTCGAGCCCATTCCGGTGCCGAACGAGGTTTGCAGCAGCTCCCCCTGCGGGGAGATATTTTGCACGATCCCACGCATGGCCTTCTCCGCGACGCGCTCATACTCCCGGCTCACGTAGCGTTTACGTACCGCCTTCAGGATACCGTAGGCAAAGCCGGCGGTTGCCGACGCCTCAAGATACGAATCCGGATCGTCCAGCAGCGTATGCCACAGACCGCTCTCGTGCTGGCACTCTGCCAGCGCCGCAATTTGCGCATTCAGCACCTGAAGCAGATAGCGCCGCACCGCGCTATGCTCGGGGAAGTCCACCAGCTCAAGAAAGTCCGGGATCGCCATCGTCAGCCAGCTGTTGCCGCGCGCCCAGCGGGCCCGGGCGAAATTATGCTGGCCCTCATAGCTCCAGCCGTGGAACCACAGCCCGCTCTCGCGGTCCATCAGGTTCTGCACGTGGAGTAAAAACTGGTATGTCGCCTCTTCCACATACTGCGGCCGGTTGAGTAATTTGCCGATTTTCGCCAGCGGCAGCACGGTCATCATCAGCGTGTCATCCCACATCTGCTGGTGGTTCTCCTCCGCCAGGGTGATGTGCTGCATCCCGCCGTGACGGGTGCGCGGCATCTCGTGCATTGCCCATTCGGCCCAGCTGTCGAGCCACGGCAGATACTCCTGCCTGCCGGTCTCCTCATAGCGCCAGGCCAGGGTCAGGAATGGCGCCATGGTGTTGACGTTTTTGCTGGTCGCGCCTTCAGCGAAGCGGTCCGCAAACCAGCTGTCGATAATATCGCGCATCGCGATATCTCCGGTCTGCTGATAATACTGATAGATACCGTATAAACCGACGCCGTGGGTCCACTCCCAGCCGGCCCACCCTTTGGTATCAATGACCCGCCCATCGTCCAGCCGTAGCAGAAACGCGCCCGTTTCATCCCGAATATTGACCAGATTGTCGGTCACTTTCTCGATAAGCGCCTGCAGCTCGTTGCGCGCAATAAAGTGCTCCGGCTGACGCAGTAAAGGACTCTGTTTAACAGGCCAAACCTTCATATTATTAACCTCTGTTCAATGTCGAATTCATTTCAGCACCCTGCCTGAGGGACGGCGCGGCAGGCTTATTACGATTCAGATAGCCAATGTTGTTATTTCCCCACAGGCATGCGTAAGGCATACCGGCCAGCATCTCCACCACCGCCCGATCCTCGGCGCGGGCAAGCTCCGGCTGCGCCCGACCCGATTGGCGCATTTTTCGCGTTTCGGCCTGCAGCACGCCGTGGGTCTCGAGGTTGAGCTTAAAGCGCAGGGAGACGAGGAACCCGCAGGCCAGCACCACCAGCGTGCCCACGCTCAGAATGAGCAGGATGGTATGGCTGACCTCATCGGGCTGCGTTTTCTGCCCGGAGACAAAGCCGGAGAGCTGCATAATGATGCCCACCAGCATTACCGCTCCCGCCTGAGAGGCCTTGCGGGTCAGCGTCATGATGCCGGCGAAAATGCCCTCCCGACGCTGGCCGGTGATCGCCTCATCGACGTCGGCAATATAGGTGTAGGTGTTCCATGGAACATAGTTGATCCCACCGCGGCCGAGGCCGGCAATGGCGGAAACCAGCAGCAGCAGCGAATAAACGTCGCTCAGCCCGGCGTAGTAAAGCAGCGCATAGGAGAGCGAGCCGAGGCCAAACAGGATAACCACCATCCGATAGGACGGCGCCGGCCCAAAGCGGATGCACAGCGGGATCATGGCAATGACCGCAATAAACTGGAAGATGGCCATGGTGCCGAGCAGGTTGGATGCCACTGCGGCTTCCTGCATCAGCACAAAGACGACGTAGTAGGTGAAGACGGCGTTAAACACGTCCTGAGCAATATAGCCGCCAAGATACATGCCCAGATGCTGGCGGAAGATTTTAATGCGCAGCGTCGAGGTGAGCTCGATAAACAGACGATTGAGGCTCTGCGCCAGCGAGAGATTACGCTTCTCCTCCTCGGCCCGCAGCGCCGTCTCCGACCACGCTTCGCGCGCGCGCTCCCAGGTAAAGAACCAGACGAACGTCAGCATCACCGCGCAGAGGACCGAGAACACCAGGCTTGCGTAAAAGAAGGAGACCGCATTGTCCTTACCAAAGTGGGTAAGCAGCACGCCCGGCAGGAATGAGGCGAGGATTGCCGACATTTGCGCCATCGAAATACGCGCCCCGGAGAATTTCGTTTTCTGTTTAAAATCATCGGTCATTTCCGGGACCAGGGTTTCGTACGGCACCAGAATCATGGTGTAGACAATATCAAACAGCAGATAGGTGAGGAGGTAGTACCAGAACCCCATATCGCCGACCCACATCATTGAGTAGCTGAATACGCAGGGGATACCCAGCAGGATAAAAAACTTTCGTCTGCCGAAGCGTTTGCCGAGCCGGGTGGTGCCAAAGTTATCGGTCAGGAAGCCCATCAGCGGGCTAATTACCGCATCCAGCACCCTGGCGGTGGCAAAGATAAGGGTTGCCTGAATCGGAGACAGGCCGCAAAAGGTGGTGTAAAAATAGAGCAGCCATGCTGCGGTGAGCGCCGTGGTTCCCGCGCCGAGGAAATCGCCCGATCCATAGGCAAGATAATTAGCCAAACCGATTTTACGTGTTTTCATCGCCGTAAATCCTGTGTCGTTATTTTTAGTGAACTCCGACAATCTTTCTGGCCAGGCCAAAAGGGAGTAGGTACCTGGCTACAGTAAAAGGATGGAAACGGGGTTACCTTTTCATTTTTGCCAGCCCTGACCCGGCAATGGCAAAAACGCAAAGAGAGGGTGAACGCGCATCACCGATTTATAAAACAGCTTTTCTTTTATGGCAAAACCAAAGACCATTTTTGCGAGGAGGCTGCCAAAATCGCTATTTCGCGCCCCGCGCAGCGGCGGGCTTTGCAGCAAACAATAGCCCTTGCGGGAACAGGGAAATCGGAGTAAAGAAAAGAAGAAGGGTTATTTTGCGTATCTTAAGGAGGCTTGATGCCCTACTCACATCTGCTTGTAGCCGTTGCCCCAACGCCGGAAAGTCGGACGCTTATCAACAAGGCGGTCTCTATCGCGCGCCCGCTTGAGGCCAAAATTAGCCTGATAACGCTGGCAACGGACCCGGAAATGTATAACCAGTTTGCGGCGCCGATGTTAGAGAACCTGCGGGATCTGATGTATGAAGAAACCCGCGACTTTCTCAACGGACTGGCTCAGGATGCCGGCTATCCGATTGAAAAAATCACCATCGCCAGCGGCGAACTTGGCCATCACGTGAAGGATTTTTGCCAGCAGCATCGGGTGGATCTGGTGATTTGCGGCAACCACAACCACAGCCTGTTTTCCCGCGCCACCTGCTCGGCTAAAAGTATCGTCGGCAGCAGCGGCGTTGACGTGCTGCTGGTATCGCTGGAGAAAGGCTAGCGCCGAAGCGCCAGCCTGAGGGCCGAACTAGGCCAGTTTGGGGAAGGTCGCCACCTTACGCTGCAGGTGACTCTCCTCATTTCTCGCTTCTATCCGCTTTAGGTCGGCGATAAACCGCTCCTGCCAGCGGTGGATATCATTGTCCTTGACCACCGCCAGCATCGCCGAATGGCGCGCGATGCGTTCGGCCAGCGGCATGGTGAGCGCGGTGTCCAACGCCGCGGCGACCTCATCGCGATCGTAGGGATTGACGATGAGCGCCGTCGGCAGCTCGTTTGCCGCGCCGGCAAACTGCGACAGCACCAGAACGCCGGGGCTCTGCGGATCCTGGGCGGCAACAAACTCCTTCGCCACCAGATTCATCCCATCGCGCAGCGGCGTCACCAGCCCAACGTCGGAATAGCGGAAGATTTTCATCAGCAGCTTGCGTTCAAAATGCTGATTCAGATAGTAGAGCGGCGTCCAGCCCAGCTGACCATACTGGCCGTTAATGCGCCCGGCGGCGGTTTCCAGCTGGTGACGGATATCCTGGTAGGCCTGGACATCACCGCGCGAGGTCGGGGCAATCTGGGTGTAGCGAATCTTGCCGTGATGCTGGGGATATTTCTCCAGCAAGGCCTCATAGGCCAGGAAGCGCTCCGGCAGCCCTTTCGAGTAGTCCAGCCGCTCTACGGAAAAGATATTCTGCACGCTCTTGAGTTCGCTTTTGAGCTGCGCCAGCTTCGGCGGCAGCGGCCCTTTTGCGCTACGCGCGATCTCATCGGGGTCGATGCCAATCGGGTAGACCTCGGTCTGGAACGGTTTGCCCCAGGCGACATGAGCGTTTCCGCTTCGGGTGGTCAGGCGGGTCTGCACCGCGATGCAGTCAAGAAACGCCTGCCGGTCACTCTCGGTCTGGAAGCCCAGCAGATCGTAGTCGCAGAGCTGTTCAAGCAGCTCGGCGTGCGGCGGCAGCGCGTTAAATATTTCCGGGGTCGGGAAGGGAATATGTAAAAAGAAGCCGACCCGATTATTAACCCCGCGCTGGCGCAGCTCGTGCGCCAGGGGCAGCAGATGATAATCGTGGATCCACACGATGTCGTCCGGCTCAATCAGCGGCAGCAGCTTATCCGCCAGCGTCGCGTTTACGCGCTGATAGCCCTCCCAGGCTTCGCGCTGAAAATCGACCAGATCGAGACGATAGTGAAACGCGGGCCACAGCACCGCGTTGGAAAAGCGGTTGTAGTACTCATCGTGGTCCTGCTCGCTAAGGTTAAAGGAGGCCCAGGTAATGTTTCCCTGAGTGACCTTTTTCAACGGCTGACTATCGTCGCCAATTTCCCCGCTCCAGCCGAACCACAGCCCACCGGCCGCTTTTAAGGCCCCCATAATCCCCACGGCCAGGCCACCGGCGCTGGCCTTTTTATCATCCGGGGGAGCAATACGATTAGATACTACGACTAAGCGACTCATAGCCATCTCTCCTGTCGGTTAGCGCGTCTGGTTGATGTCCATTATTCGCAATATTATTTAGCCACTGGTGCACCGCCGAGACGTCCGTCAAACGCCAGCGCGCCTGGGTGTCGCCGCTGCCGACTTTTACCGAAACGCCGCCCAGCTGGTTAACGATGCCAAAACCCGCTTCATCGGTTAAGTCGTCACCGACAAATACCGGCCTGCGCCCCGCGAACGGCGCCTCCTGCATAAAGGCGGCGATCGCCTCGCCTTTGTTCACGCCGCGCGGTTTTATCTCGACCACGCACTTGCCCAGCTGCAGCGCCAGCAGCGGATAGCTCTTCACCACCTCCTGGGCCAGCGTCAGCACCGCGCTTTGATGCTGCGGCGCCTGACGGTAGTGCAGCGCAAAAGCCATCCCTTTATGCTCAAGCTCACAGCCTGGCAACGCCTCAAGCGCCAGCGCCAGCCGCCCGTGAAGCTCCTTCTGCAGCGCATCCGGTAGGGAAACGATATGCGTATTCCCATTGATATCACGGCGCTCAGCTCCGTGGACACCGGCCAGCGGCAGCCGGTGAGGACGGGTAAGCTCATCGAGCTCAGCCATTGAGCGCCCTGAAATCAATGCCACCGCCCCACTCTGCTGCTGCACGAGCTGCCGCAGCGCCTGAAGCGCGTTAACCGGGATAACAACCTGATCGGGATGAGGTTTGATATCGGCAAGAGTACCGTCGAGGTCAAAGAAAAATGCGCAATTTTCGGTTGGTACAGGCGGTACAGATATCTGGTCAGCCACCCTGAATTCCTCCTTTCATGGCCAGCGTTTCGCTGGCTGTTAACGAATTGTTAGCCATGTAAGTATAGACAGTGTGACGGAGCTCGCCATTTTTGATAGTTATCACCAGCGCAGCGGGCGCCGGTGATATTCCAGGATTAAACTGAAAGGTTGGAGTATTTACACGCTACGCTTTGCCTTCTGCTTGTAGCGATCGAAGATAACCGCCGCCAGCAGGATCACGCCGCGCACCACGTACTGCGAGAAAGGCGAGATATTGAGCAGGTTCATCGCATTCTCGACGGTGCCGAGGATCAGGATCCCGGCGATCACGTACGAAATCTTGCCGATCCCCCCTTTTAGCGACACGCCGCCCAGCACGCAGGCGGAGATCACAATCAGCTCATAGCCAATCGAGGTCATCGGCTGACCGCTGGTCATTCGCGATGCCAGAATAATCCCCGCCGCAGCAGAAACCAGACCGGAGATAACGAAGATAATAATCTTGGTGCGCACGACCGGCACCCCTGCCAGACGCGCCGCCTCTTCATTGCCGCCGATTGCCAGAGTATTACGGCCAAAGGTGGTTTTGTTCAGCAGCAGACCAAAGATTATCAGGCAGCCCACGGTCAGCCAAATCGGCGCCGGCAGGCCGAACCAGTTGGCGTAGCCGAGGGTGAAGAAGCGCTCATCTTCAATGCCCACCGCTTTGCCATCGGAGATAATATAGGCCAGCCCGCGCACAATCTGCATCGTCGCAAGGGTGGTTATCAGGGCGTTGATTTTCAGCCGGGCGATAACAAAACCGTTGACCAGGCCGCTTAGCGCCCCCAGCAGCAGGCCGGCGGCAATGCCGATCCACATGCTTTCGGTGAGGTTGATGACCACCGCGGTGGTCACGCCCGCGCAGGCGATAACCGACGCAACCGAGAGATCGAAATCGCCGGATGCCAGGCAAAACAGCATCCCGCAGGCCACCATTCCGGACATCGAAATCGCCAGTCCGAGGCCTTTCATATTGATGAAAGAGGCAAAGTTCGGCACAAAAATCACGCAGCCGATAAACAGCACGGCAAAGACGACCAGCATTCCAAACTGATCCCAGATACGGGCAAAGCTGAAGGCGGATCGACGGGTATTTGAGGTGGTAACAGAGGACATCATAGACTCCTTTACTCAGGCGACCGCCTGGCTCACTTTTGGCATCGCAAGGCTTAACGCCTGCTGTTCATTCGCATCTTCATGCAGCAGCTCACCCGCCACTTCCCCTTCGCGCATCACGACGATGCGGTCCGCAACGCCAAGCACTTCGGGTAAATCGCTGGAGGCAAAGACGACGGCCACGCCGGATGCCGCCAGCGCGTAGATGACGTTGTAAATTTCATGCTTGGCTCCGACGTCTATCCCGCGAGTCGGCTCATCGAGCAGGATCACCTTCATCTCCTCGGAGAGCCAGCGCCCCAAAATCGCCTTCTGCTGATTACCGCCGGAGAGGTTCATAATCAGCTGCTCGGGTCCCGGCGTTTTAATATTAAGGGACTGAATATGGCGGTCGGCGTTCTGCGCCTCCCAGCCGTTGTTAATCAGGCAGCCGGCGTGAATATGCTTACGTCGGGCGCTGATGTTGATATTGTCGCGCACCGAGTGCACCGGAATAATGCCTTCGGCTTTGCGATCCTCCGGACACAGCATCATCCCGGCCTGTATGGCCTGCGCCGGTTTCCGAATATCGATAGCTTCCCCGTCGATGTAGACCTGGCCGCCGGTGATGCGGGTTCCGCCAAACAGACCCTTCATCAGCTCGCTGCGCCCGGCGCCCACCAGGCCAAAGAGGCCGACGATTTCTCCGCTGCGCACCGCCAGGCTCACCGGCGTTCTTACGCCCGGCGCTTTTACCTGCTCCAGGCGCAGGCGCTCGCTGCCGTACTCGCGCGGCTTCCAGCCGTAGACGTCCCCTAAATCGCGCCCCACCATCGCCTGCACCAGCGCATCGTGGCTTACCGTCTGCATATCGTCGAAGGTGCGCACATAGCGGCCATCCTTGAAGACGGTGATCGCGTCGCTCAGGGCAAAGATCTCCTCCATGCGGTGCGAGACGTAAATAATGACCCGCCCCTCCTCACGCAGCTCGCGAATAACCCGGAACAGGTTGTCGATTTCACGGGCAGAAAGGGAGCTGGTCGGCTCGTCAAAGGCGATGACCTTGGCGTTGCGCGTCAGCGCCTTGGCGATCTCCACCATCTGCCATTGGCCGATGGAGAGGTACTTCAGCGGCGTTTGCGGATCGATATCCAGCCCCAGATGCTCCAGCTGCAGCCGCGCTTCGTAGTTAAGAAGCTTGCGGTCCACCATGCCGTATTTGTGCGGAAGCTGGCCGAGGTAGATATTTTCCGCGACGGTCATTTCCGGTATCAGGTGCAGCTCCTGGTAAATAATGGCGATCCCGGCGTTAAGCGCCTCGGTGGTGTTGCTAAACGCCATCTGCTGGCCGCGCACCTCCAGGCTGCCCGCGGTCGGTATATAGTTGCCGCTGAGGATCTTCAGCAGCGTGGATTTCCCGGCGCCGTTTTCTCCCATCAGGGCGTGAACCTGGCCGGCATAGCAGTCAAAGCTAATATCGGACAGCGCTTTAACGCCCGGGAAAGTCATGGTGATGCCGCGAAATGAGAGATAAGGGGTAGACTGTTGCATAACGACTCCGCTCTACTGCGCTCAGCCTCCCGCCGCTGCGGGAGGCATGGTTAGCAGGCCTTACAGCCCTTTTTTCGCCAGCTCTTCTTTGAAGTTATCGCGGGTAATCAACACCACGTCGGTGACCGCCGTGAACTTCGGCGGTTCGGCGCCCTTGGTTACCCAGTTGTAGAGCATCTCGCTGGTTTTGTAGCCGTGAATATCCGGGCTCGGCAGCAGAGAGCCGTAGAAGCCGGTGGCCTGCGCCTTGGAGAGCTCGTTGACCGCATCCACGCCGTTAATACCAATACCAATCACATCCGGAGCCTTGAAGCCCTGCCCTTCAGTTGCGCGAACGCCGCCCAGGACGGTGTTATCGTTCATCCCGACGATCAGCCAGTGTTTGACCTGCGGGTGCTGGACCAGCATCGAGTTGCCGGCATCGAAGGCGCCGGGGATATCGTTGGATTTCGTCGGCACGCGGTAAATCTGTTTATCCGGGAAGCCGGCGGCTTTCAGCGCATCCAGCGAACCGGTGGTGCGGCGACGCGCGGTATCGAGCTCATCGGCGGTAATCGCCATCACCCCGGTATCCTTCACGTCCCAGCCGCGTTTTTGCATCTCTTTATAGAGCTCCTGGCCCTGACGAGCGCCAATCTCGCTGGCCGCCATCATCACCAGCGGAACGCTCTCCATCGGTTTGCCTTTGGCGTTGACGAACTGATCGTCGACGGTGATCACCTTCATGTCATAGCCGCGAGCTTTGGCGACAATCGCCGCTCCGAGCTTCGGATCCGGCGTACAAATAACAAACCCCTTCGCGCCGCTGGCGGCCAGGCTGTCGATCGCATTAAGCGTTTTTTCACCGTCCGGAACGGCGATTTTAATCACCTCAAAACCTAAATCTTTGCCGGCCTTATCGGCAAATTTCCATTCAGTTTGAAACCACGGCTCTTCCGGCTGCTTGACCAGAAAACCGAGCTTAAGCGTTTCCGCCATAGCTGATTGTGACATAACCGCAGCGAGACCAATCGCCGCCAGCGCTTTAGTAAATTTGTGCATGGTAAACTCCAGCTTAAATTCGCTTTTATGTAGGGAAATATCGGATCTAAAAATTTTTATCAGACTTAAAACAAGGTATTAGAAAAATCTCATCCAACGATGCCGTTGTTGAAATAGTAATAGCCGGAAATCAATTCTCCATACGAGAGCATTATCACATCGCGGAATTACAGTAATTGAGTGCATAAATTCAGCGAAAAATGACATAAAAAAAGCGCCAATTGTCAGACAATTAGCGCAGGCATAAGCCGTATTATCCATATCACCAGCAGAGTTATCCCTGTGACGCATTTAGCGCAGCGCGCCCGGCATGCGGACCCGCAATCGGCGCTAGCGGTTGCCCTCCCCCTGGCCCCCTCCTCCCGGCGATGCCAGGCGCTACGCCCGACATCACGCTTTATTGACACAATCGTCATCGCCCTGAAATATTATTTCCCGGCAGTCAGCCGTAAAAATTAAAAAATGATCCAGCGCAATGTTGCGCCAGCAGAATCGTGACAATTAAATGCTGCTATTAAACATACGACGCGGTTATTTTAATTAAGCGCTGCTCATGTAAACATCATACAACTACGTAATATGAGTGAAGGCTTTGATAAAACTGACGAATACAACGATAAAAATAAAATATAATCAAGGCGTTAAATGACATTCAATTTAATGAAAATGCTAATCAATGGCCTGCTATCAGCGGATGGTGTAACTAAACGTAAATCCCTCCGGTTAAGAGTTTTCTTAAGTAAGTTCTGAGAGTATTCTATATTTGTGGACATCGGAAATATCATTTCCGGCCACTCATGGAGAGCGCGGAATTATATTATTCCGCCAGTAAAGTTTCGTGTGAAGGTCTCGTAATGAAGCTGTTGGGGGCGAAAGCTCTTAACCCGCGAAGGCCCCCTTCCAGATTAATAAGGATATTTTATGGTAGTTGCAGGAATGGCTCAAAAGCTGAATAACCAGATGAATCTTGAGTTCCGCGCGTCGAACTCGTATCTGCATCTGAGCGAGTGGTGCGCACAGCAGCGCCTGAACGGCTCCGCGACGTTTCTCCGCACCCAGGCGCAGTCCAGCGTCACGCTGATGATGCGGGTGTTCGAATTTATGAAAAAGGGCGGCGAGTGGCCTATCGTGAAGGCCGAAGGCACCTATCATCAGGAGTGCAGCTCCCTCGAGGATCTGTTTACCCAGACTCTTGCCGACTATGAACAGCGCAGCAGCCTGCTCGCCGGTCTGGCAGAAGAAGCTAAAGCGCAAAGCGATGATTCCACCTGGCGCTTTTTGACCCTCTTAGAGAAAGAGCAGCAGCAGGACGGCATGCTCCTGCAAACCGTTCTCGATGAAGTGCGTAGCGCCGATAAAGCCGGTCTTTGTCTGCAGCAAACCGACCGCCGTCTGATGGATCTGGTGGCGCAGCAGCGCCATTAATCCGGCTTAGACAAACGCCGCATCAGCCGCGCCTTCAGGCTGGCTAAAGTCAGCGGGAACCACCGCTCCAGGGCACCGTTCAGGCTATTAATGAAAGGTGCCCGATAATTCACCTCCCGCTTCGTTCCGCCAGCGCCCTTGCCAGTCTCGTCTGAGAGCCCAGCGACCAGCCTTGGGCATCGCTTCAGGCCTCCTCGCACATAGCCCACACGCTCCCCCGCCCTGATATTTTGGCGCTCCGCAGCCGTTTGTTATTCCTAAAAAGCATTAAAAACTTTTAAGCCGATCGCATTACTGCGCAGCTAAATCGCCTGACCGATGATTAGTGACGGGGATCACTTTCTAAACCGTGAGTTAATAATATAAAAACACTGTTTCAAAAATTTAAAACAAGAGGTTTATATTAATGGCAAGATACGCGGCTTCAGCCTCGCAAGGGCTGCAGGGAAGACCGATTTTGTTACGCCATCAGCTCGCCTACGGTGGCGGCAACTTACTGGGGAGCGGCGCGCTGGCAATCAGCGGCGCCTGGTTACTCTATTTTTATACGACATTTTGCGGGCTGACGCTGATCGAGGCCTCGTTAATTTTCTCGATCGCCAGCATTATCGACGCCATCAGTAACCCGTTAATGGGCTATCTTACGGATAACTTCGGTAAAACCCGGCTCGGCAGGCGCTTTGGCCGGCGGCGCTTCTTTTTGCTCATCGGCATTCCGCTGATGATGTTTTATCCGCTGCTATGGGTAGAAGGGCTCGGCTTTTGGTACTACCTCAGCACCTACGTGATCTTCGAAATCATTTATACCTCAATCATGGTGCCTTACGAAACGTTGGCCACCGAAATGACCGACGATTTCTCATTACGGTCTAAGCTCACCGGTTATAAAGCCATTTTTGGCAAGCTGGCAAACTTCCTCGCGGCCTTTATTCCGGGCCAGTTCATCCTGCTGTACGGCAAGGATTCCGCTACCCCGTTCTTCCTGACCGGCCTGACCTACGGCATCATTCTGATCGTCGCTATCTCCTGCCTGTGGTACTGCAGCTGGGAGCGTCCGCGGGAAGAGGAGAGCAGCGTCAGCGAGAAGAGAGGGCTGCTCAATACGCTGCTGCTGCTGGCTAAAGATATGCGCTCGACCTTTTATTTACGCGTCTTCCGCAAACATCTCGGCATGTACCTGTGTGGCTTCGGCGCGGAATGGCTGTTCGCCTCCATCTTTACCTATTTTGTTATCTTCGTTCTGCAGCACGATCCGGCGATGGTTGCCGGGCTGAACAGCCTGAACTCAATTCTGCAGCTGGTCTCTACCGCGCTGTTCATCGGCCTGTGCGTGAAAAAAGGCTTCAGCAAGCCCTATATCCTCGCGCTGAGCGTGGTTATCTTCTCGGTACTGCTCTACACCTCGCTGTGGTTTTTCCATCTGCCGGCGCACCTCGCTACCGTGCTGATGTTCGGGATCACCGTCCTGTTTGGCCTCGGAACCGGCGGCGTGTATTACATCCCGTGGACGGTTTATACCTTCCTTGCCGATGTGGATGAGATTTACACCGGCCGCCGTCGCGAGGGAATTTATGCTGGCGCCATGACCTTCTCCGGGAAAATACTACGCTCGATCATCGTCTTCACCATGGGGGCTATTCTCAGCTTCTACGGCTTCCAGTCGAAGGCGCATACCCAGCCGGAAAGCGCGGTTACGGCGATTGCCGTGGTGTTCTGTAGCGGAGTGGTGCTGCTGGCTCTGGCCGCGATCGTCTTCAGCAAGCAGATGAAGCTGGATCGCAAAGCCCATATGGTGGTCTTACAGGAGGTTGCGCGGATTAAAGCGGGAGGCAAAATCGGCGATATCGCGCCGGAGGTACGGGTTGTCGTTGAGGATCTCGTCGGCCATCGCTACGAAGAGTGCTGGGGTAACAGCAAGCTGTTTAGGGGTGAAGAGGCGACCCCGGCCCGTTCCGCAGTCTCCCACCAGGCCTGATGGATACCCCGCCACCACGTGTGGCGGGGTAGAACCAATTAGTGAGCTTCGCTTTGCGGGGTGAACTTCAGCTCAATCAGGGCAATCGCTTTTTGCACCGCACGCATCGTAACCGGGTCGGACGATGAAGGATGGCTTGAAAAATCAATCGCTTTAAGCTGAGTTGCCATCTTTTCGCGCACCTCTACAGGGGCGATAACGTCAATGACATCGAGGATCTGTTTGATAACCAGCTGACAGGCAACCACGTCGGAAACCAGCTCGTCTTGTTCGGTAAGGTGTTGAGACATTTTTTGCTCCTTTTTGCAGGAGCGTAATAGTACCCTAAATCAGCTGAGATAAAAAAACCTGCCGCAGCAGGTTTTTTTATCAGAACATGCCGGCTGGCGGCACATCTTTGAAGGTCTTGCAGTAGGTGTCAAAAATGCTTTTCAGGATCTTGCGCAGCTTCATGGCGTCACTCCGTTTTTGTTATGCAGGTGTTAATGCTTGTCCGACTATAATATGACCGCCATCACAAAAATCAATTTAAATGTGCGCCAAATCACAAAAATAATTGCAGACTGAATTTTAAATTTAACAAAAAGCGAACGGAGCCGGAGCGTTCCCCCTCTCCTGCCCGCGATCTCAGCAGGCTATGGCAACAACATAATGACGACAAACATCTCCGCCCGGGAAGACCGGGCGTTCTCGGCGCCAGCGCTGCTGGTCGCCGGGGCCTTTTTTATGGAGTTTCTCGACGGAACGGTGATCGCCACCGCGCTACCGGACATGGCGCAAGATTTTGGCGTGGCGGCGGTGGATCTCAATATCGGGATCAGCGCCTATCTGATTACGCTGGCGGTATTGATCCCGGCCAGCGGCTGGATAGCCGATCGTTTTGGCGCCCGCAGGGTCTTCACCCTCGCGCTGGCGATTTTTACCCTTGCCTCGGTGTTTTGCGGCCTTTCCAGCAATGTCGATACCTTCTTTGCCATGCGTATTCTGCAGGGAATGGGCGGCGCGCTGATGGTCCCGGTCGGCCGTCTGGCGGTACTGCGTACCACCCCGAAGCACCAGCTGATTAAGGCCATTGCGACGCTGACCTGGCCCGCGCTGGTGGCGCCGATTATTGGCCCGCCGCTCGGCGGCTTTATTACCAGCTACGCCAGCTGGCACTGGATTTTCTTTATTAACGTCCCGCTGGGTCTCGCGGCGATGGCGCTGTCGCTGCGCATTATTCCCGATATTCGCGAAGAGGAGCGGCGCCCGTTCGACCTTCCCGGCTTCCTGGCCACCTCGGTTGCCATGGTCAGCCTGGTCAGCGCCATGGAGATCCTCGGCGATAACCGGCCCGAGGGCTGGAAGACCCTGGCGCTGCTGGGGCTTGGGATCGGCTGCATGCTCTTCTCCCTGCGCCACTTCCGCCGCGCCGCCTGGCCCATGGTACGCCTCGATGCGCTGCGGGTCCCCACATTCAGGGTCACCATGTACGGCGGCTCGCTGTTTCGCGCCTCCATCAGCGCCGTGCCTTTCCTGCTGCCGCTGCTGTTCCAGGTGGGATTCGGCATGGATCCGTTCCACTCGGGGCTGCTGGTGCTCGCCGTGTTCGTCGGTAACTTCACGATTAAACCCGCCACCACGCCGCTTATCCGCTGGCTCGGCTTCCGCCGCCTGCTGCTGATTAACGGCGCGCTCAACGTTCTGTCGCTGCTGGCCTGCGCATTTTTGACTCCGCAAACGCCGGTGTGGTTAATCCTGCTGATCCTGTTCCTCGGCGGCGTTTTCCGATCGATTCAGTTCACCGGCATCAGCACACTGGCCTTTGCCGATGTGCCCTCCCCGCAGATGAGCTACGCCAACACCTTGTTCAGCACCGCCTCGCAGCTGGCGGTTGGCTTAGGGATAACGCTTGGCGCGATAGGTATTCGTATTGGGGAAAAGCTGAGCGAATGGCTAAGCCTGTCGACGCTGCCCGGCATCAGCTTTCGACTCTCATTTGTGTTTATTGCGCTGATTTGTCTGGTGGGAATGGTGGATAGCCTGAAGCTGAAGGCGGATGCCGGAAGCAGCGTGTCGAACAAGGAAGCGTAGGCGAAAGTAAGGCCAGCCGCGGCTGGCCTTACCGATGATTAACCGACGATGTGGCGAACGAAGGCTTCGATCTCTTTGTCCTGGCAATTCTCGAAGAAGCACTGCTGGAAGCGCGGACCTGAGACGGCGGTTTTAACCAGTTCCGGGTCGATAGCGCGCAGCGTGTCGAGGTAATTCTCTTTCACCACCGCCGCTTTCACCGTATTCAGAATACCGGCATTGCGCACCTGCGGCTCTTTACGCTCCGGCGGATAGCCTTCCCCGTTGCGGCCGGTGAACGCTTTTTCGAAAATAAAGCGCACGTTCAGCTCTGCGCCCCAGCCGAAACCTTTCGCAAACGGCAGAGAGAGCGCGTTGCCGTTGTTGATCTGGGCAAACAGGAAAGCGTCGGCAGGATCGATACAGTAGCCGCACACCACGCCCGGATGGATATTCAAAGACATCAGCGCGCCCTGGCCGGTGCCGCAGCCGGTAACCACGAAGTCCACCGCTTTGGAATTCAGCAGAATGCTGGCCATGATGCCCAGATGAATATAGGTCAGGTGATGATCGTGCTCATCGCTCATACCCACGTTGTAAACCGGGAAGCCTTTCTCGTCGGCAACGGCGTTGAGCTCGTTGAGGATGATGGCATTTTTGTTTGCCTGGCTGTTTTCCATCATCAGTGCAATTTTCATGCTTTACTCTCCTGAATGCTTTGCGGGTACTTCCGCGATAGGTCGTTAACGTTGGTATGACATTACTACTTAACAAACGCACTTTCAAATTTTATGAAAAGTTGTTTTATAAATTACGTAGCGCTTCACACTTTTGCCCTCCAACCCCGTCCCCCGCTCTTTGCGCCTCCGCCTCCCTGCCGCTCCCCGATCGGCAAAATCCGCGCGAGGCCCTCAGCCGCTCGTCATTTGGATGCGCATATTTATCTGGCTCGACGCTATTTATTAAATATCAATTAAAACCATTCTCATTAATTATTAAATTGCCAATGCGTTTTATTCCCATTTGCATTTTTAATAAATGAAGTTTTTAATTTACTTTTTGCAAATAAATAAATAACAAATTATAGTGAGCGCACAATAATCTTAATTACCTATATTTTCGGAGCGCGCGCTATGCTGAAAACAGAAATGATCGATAAGCTCAATGAGCAAATGAACCTTGAACTCTATTCTTCTTTGCTTTATCAGCAAATGAGCGCGTGGTGCAGCTATCATAGCTTCGAAGGTGCGGCGGCGTTTCTTCGTCGTCACGCTCAGGAAGAGATGACCCATATGCAGCGCCTGTTCGACTACCTGACCGACACCGGCAGCCTGCCATGCATCAACGCCATTGCCTCGCCGTTTGCCGAGTACGCGTCGTTGGATGAACTGTTCCGCGTTACCTACGAACACGAACAGCTGATTACGCAGCAAATTAACGCCCTGGCCCACGCCGCGATGTCTGCGCAGGATTATCCGACCTTTAATTTCCTGCAGTGGTATGTTGCCGAGCAGCACGAAGAAGAGAAACTGTTTAAATCCGTTATTGATAAACTGACCCTCGCCGGTAAAAGCGGCGAAGGTCTGTACTTCATTGATAAAGAGCTGGCAACGCTCGATACGCAGGAATAATTATACCGGCGACGATGCTCCGGCATTGTCGCCCGGTTAATGCTGACAAATTTTGCTTTCGCTGGTATTAAACCCGGCGTCTGCGGCAATAAACTTGCCTTTATTCTGTAGAAATATCACCAGCTCCCCAGCGGTTAGATTTTCCGCCGAACAGGTGTGAAAACGGGCCTCGTCGCCAAAGCGAGCGACTATCGCCGCTTCCAGGCTGGCAACGCTGTAGGCTTCGCCCGAAGCGATCATCATCTGCAGTACTTCATGACCGTGAATAGATTGCATAACTCCTCCTGTAAAGCCTCCACGATAAACCACCTTATGGCTTCAGGCTTTGCGCCAGCGCAGCATTAGCGCGGCTCTCAGGCTGTAAACATTTACTGACAAGCACTGTAACCCTCATTTGACGAATCTGCCGATTTCACATACTCTGCGCGACATATTTTATTGTTAATTCCTTCATGGATAGAGAGAAACGTGAAGAACCGCACTCTAGGTAGTATTTTAATCGTGGCAGGGACCACTATTGGCGCAGGGATGCTGGCCATGCCTCTGGCATCCGCTGGGGTTGGTTTCGGCGTCACGCTCGGGCTGCTGATCGCCCTGTGGGCTTTGATGTGCTATACCGCGCTGCTGCTGCTGGAGGTCTATCAGCACGTGCCGGCGGACATGGGGCTGGGCTCGCTCGCCGCCCGCTACCTCGGGCGCTACGGACAGTGGGTCACCGGTTGTTGCATGCTGTTCCTGATGTACGCCCTGACCGCCGCCTACATCAGCGGCGCGGGAGAGCTATTGGCCTCCAGCCTGAACCAGTGGCTGCAGTGGGATCTTCCGCCGGCAGGCGGGGTGCTGCTGTTTACCGGCATTGGCGGGGCGGTGGTTTGCCTCGGGACCTCGCTGGTCGATCTGTTCAACCGCTTTTTATTCAGCGCCAAGATCATTTTTCTCGCCATTATGCTGGCCCTGCTGCTGCCGCACATTCATCAGATAAACCTGCTGACCCTACCGCTTCAGCAGGGGCTGGCGCTCTCGGCGATCCCGGTTATCTTTACCTCTTTTGGTTTTCACGGCAGCGTGCCGAGCATCGTCAGCTACCTTAACGGCGATATTCGTAAGCTGCGGCGGGTGTTTATCATCGGCAGCTTTATCCCACTGGTAGCCTATATTTTCTGGCAGCTGGCGACGCTGGGCAGCATTAGCTCTCCGACCTTTGCCGCCCTTCTGGGACAGCACGCGGGCCTGAACGGCCTGCTGGAAGCTATCAGAGAGGTCGTCGCCTCACCGCACGTTGAGCTGGCGGTGCATCTGTTTGCCGATCTGGCGCTGGCCACGTCGTTCCTCGGCGTCGCGTTGGGATTGTTCGATTATCTCGCCGACCTGTTTCAGCGTAAAAATACGCCGGGCGGGCGCGTGCAAAGCGGCGTCATCACCTTTGTGCCGCCGCTGGCCTTCTCGCTGTTCTACCCTCGCGGCTTCGTCATGGCGCTGGGCTATGCGGGCGTTGCCCTCGCCGTGCTGGCGCTGATGCTGCCTGCGCTGCTGGTCATGAAGAGTCGTCAGCAGCATCCGCACGCGACGTGGCGGGTTATCGGCGGAACGCCGGCGCTGTGGCTGGTCCTGCTGTGTGGTATCGCTATCGTGTTGATTCAGTTTTGTATCGCGATCGGCGTGTTACCTGCCGTCGGATAAAAGAGTAAGGGGCCTGTCGGCCCCTTATTTTATTTCGCTAAGCAGCACTGCTTATATTTCTTACCGCTGCCGCACGGGCAGGGATCGTTACGTCCAACTTTGGCATCATTTCTGATCGGCTGCGGCACCTCTGCCGGCTGCGCATGCTCCGTCCAGTATTGATAAAGCGCCAGCGCCGCGGGTTTAATACGCTCTACGCTGGCGAGAAAATCATCAACAGAGAGCGCTTCAACCGCCGGGAACTGCGCTTCCGTCCCGTGCAAAGCGATGATATCGAGCTCGGCCTGCAGCTCCGCCGGTAAAGCGGGCCAGCTGCCCAGGCCGACGCCGCGCATATAGCCAAAGCACCACTCGCCAACGATAGTCAGCTCCTGGCCTTCCTCTTCCCGCGTGCCAAACAGCGGCTCGAACTGCTCCGGATAATCGTCCAGGCGCTCGGCAACATCGCTCATATGCTGCAGGGTGAGGTTAACGAAGCGGTCGCGCTCGCGATCGTTGGCCCAGCGCGGTACGTTGTCGGCACCGCCCCAGATAGCCAGCAGCCACTGGGCGGGCTCAATCTCGGCTGGCCCGGAGAGGATCGCCGTCAGCAGGCCATCAAGCTCGGAGACATCAAGGATGGCGCCGTCGGTGGCGTATTTCGACAGGATATCGTCCAACCATTCAAGTTCGCTTTCGTTCAGGGGTCCGGTTTTCATAAACAGGCTCGTCGTCTTAGAAAAATGGCGCATACAGTAGCGGAAATGCCGGGAGAAAACCACCCGGCGCGGCCATTCTGCGCGGGTTAAATATCCTTAATAATGCTTGAGCGCATCGTTTCATATTCACTTTCGCTGATCGTACCGTCATCGCGCATCTTTGTTGCCTGGGCCAGGCGCTCTCTGACATCTTCGGCGGAAGAAACCGGGGCGCTCTGCGCGCCGGGAGGTGCGCTGTCGCCGTTATCCTGCTGAACGTCGCCAAAGCGGTTAACTCCGTCGGTGCCTCGGGCAAACAGTAGCCAGATAGACATCGCCAGCGACATGATTCCGCCAGCGACCATCAGCCATACCCATACCGCCGCCCCACCGTCTTCTACGGTGCCGGCAACGCCAATCAGGCCGATAATCAGGATCAGGAAAGGCGCCAGCAGCCACCAGCCGGATTTGTTCAGATCGTGCAGGCGTCGTACCGCCACCGCAATACCCGGAATAATAATAATCAGGCTAAACAGCCCGCCGATAACCGGGATCAGCCCCAGTACCGCGGACAGCACAAAGTTAGCGACGGTAAATACGGCGTACTCTTTACGCGCCGAGCGGCCGCGAAAGGTGGCATATTTGCGAAAACAGTTCCCGTAGCTTTCAAGCAACGTGGCCATAAGATCCCTCATTAAAAATAATTATTATTGCCGTGACGGCATATTGTCCCAAAGGCGGTTTATCCGGCCGCAGGCGCGCGCCGGAGCGCTATTTTACCGCAGTTTGCCCGAAATGTGCCGGAGAAAACTGAGGGCTTGACCGCCGGAGGGCATCACTATAGCTCTGTCCTTAAGCGGAATATCAGCCTCAAACGCTGACGAAGCGCCCGTTTGTCACCTCCGTCTCGCCGGCGTCATAAATCCACGCCCGCAGCGGATGGCTCGCTTTTGCCGCATTATAGTCAACGCACACGACCCGCTCGCTCAGCGCCGCCGGTTCGCCAGATAGGGTGTAGTGCCCAACGACCACCGGAACCTCGGGCAAAACGTAAGCGTTTTTTTCCAGCGCGATATCCGGGATGCTGCTAACCATCTCGGGCTGAACCTGGGCAATCTGCCGGTAGGTTGTTGCCTCGTTAAGCCACCAGCGGATGCGAATATGGCGCCGCTCGATCCCGGTTTTATCCTCGAAGCTGTAGCCCGCAGGCAGCGCCAGCTCTGGCCCCTTGAGTATCGTCTCCAGCAGGTGGAACAGGACGTGCTGTTTATCGAAGGCGTGTACCCAGCTCTCCGGCTTTAGCCGGTTCTCTTCGTCGAGCCACGGGCGAAGCCGGGCGATAGCGCGCTCGTCCCAGCACGCGTGCACCGCACGGATATCGCCAAAATCAACGAACAGCGGCAGGGTTTTAAACCACTCGACCCACAGCAGGTGCTGAGCGCTATCTTCCGTGACGTCGTTGAGGAAGGCCTGATGCTGACGGCGGTTATTCGCCGTATGCGGGCGCAGGGGCTGAGCCGTCTGCGGATGGCGCATCAGCCAGCCAACGGCGTTAAATTCATGATTGCCCATCAGGCAAATGGCGCGCCCTGCGGCAACCTCTCCCCTCACCTGCTCCAGCACGGACTGATGGTCGATGTGGCTCGCCGGCTGATTATCAATAAGATCGCCGACAAAAATCAGCAGGCTGCGATCCCGCTCCTCCCGGGATCGCAGATGGGCCAGCAGGGCAGAAAGCTTGCCGTACTGGCCATGAATATCACCAATAAATATTTTGCGGCTCTTAGTCTGGCCTGAAGCGGGCATCAGAATTCCTTGTGCTTTTTAGTAAGTGCGAGCTTACGGATAGTAACAGGGTTGCCGGGCGAAGCCCCGCGCGACAAGGGAACCGGCTGAAAGGAAGGATAATATGATGAAGTGATACTATGAATGGCGTGCTGCAGACATGAAAAAACCACCCGTAGGTGGTTTCACGACACTGCTTATTGCTTTGATTATTCTGCTTTTATCCCAATGGTACCCGGAACGAGACTTGAACTCGTACAGCCTATGGCCGAGGGATTTTAAATCCCTTGTGTCTACCGATTCCACCATCCGGGCTCGGGATGTAAATTGGAGGCGCGTTCCGGAGTCGAACCGGACTAGACGGATTTGCAATCCGCTACATAACCGCTTTGCTAACGCGCCTTTGATGCTGCAACACCCGCAACTGCCGATGTTTTTAAACTGGAGCGGGAAACGAGACTCGAACTCGCGACCCCGACCTTGGCAAGGTCGTGCTCTACCAACTGAGCTATTCCCGCATTATCAAGCTAATTTGCTAATCACTTGATTTTGTTATCGTCTGGCAAGCCGTGCTGCCGTTCGATGCGTTGCATTCTACTTACCTGGCGCAATGAGTCAACGATATTTTTTAAAACCTTGCGTCGTTTGCTGAAATTTACGCCGAAACGATCACTGATCAAGCAAATCGCCGCGCGCCGCGTTCAAATATTGCAGCATCGACCACAGCGTCAGCACCGCCGCAACGAGGAACAGCACGATCCCTGCCCCTTCAACCCACTCATTTGGCCGCCACAGCATCCACACCAGCGCCGTCATTTGCGCCGTCGTTTTGACTTTACCGATCCAGGAAACCGCTACGCTGCTGCGTTTACCCAGCTCGGCCATCCATTCGCGCAGGGCAGAGATAATGATTTCACGGGCGATCATCGTCGCCGCCGGCAGAGTGACCCACCAGGTGTGGTAATGCTCGGCAACCAGCACCATCGCAATTGCCACCATGACCTTATCTGCTACCGGGTCGAGAAACGCGCCAAAACGAGTGCTCTGATTCCAGCGGCGCGCCAGATAACCATCAAACCAGTCGGTTACCGCGGCGACAAAGAAGATCAGCGCACAGGCAAACGGTGCCCATACCACGGGAAGGTAAAACGCCAGCACAAAAAACGGTATCAGGATGACGCGAAACAGAGTAAGCAATGTAGGGATATTAAATTGCATAGTGACGGGTAACTATCTGTTAGAAGTAAAAATTAGCCCTATGTTGCTACAGAGCCCCTAATGTTTCAACGAGTAGAAGATCTTTTCTGCCAGACCGTGAGATATACCCGGTACTTTGGCTATCTCTTCGACGCTGGCTTGCTGTAGCCCCTGCAGACCGCCCATATACTTCAGCAGCATCTGCCGACGCTTCGGCCCCACTCCTTCGATAGTCTCCAGCGTGCTGGTACTTTTCACTTTTGCCCGCTTTTTACGATGCCCGGCGATGGCATGATCGTGCGACTCATCGCGGATATGCTGAATGACGTGCAGCGCGGGAGAGTCCGGCGGCAGGCTAAAGCCTTCGCCCTCAGGCTCAAAGAATAGCGTTTCCAGGCCCGCCTTACGATCGCTACCTTTTGCTACCCCTAATAATAGAGGATGATGTTTGTCCCAGGCCACGTCCAGCTCGGCAAACACGCTTTTCGCCTGCCCAAGCTGCCCTTTACCGCCATCTATCAGGATAACGTCGGGGATCTTGTTCTCTTCGATAGCTTTACCGTAGCGCCGGCGCAGAACCTGATTCATCGCCGCATAGTCATCCCCCGGCGTGATCCCGGTAATATTGTAGCGGCGATACTCGGCGCGCAGCGGCCCGTTGCTGTCAAACACCACGCACGAGGCGACGGTCTGTTCGCCCATCGTGTGGCTGATATCAAAGCACTCCATGCGCTTCACCGCCGGCAGCTTGAGCAGCGTCGCCAGCGCCTGCAGGCGCTGATGGATGGTGGACTGCTGGGACAGCTTGGTCGTCAGCGCCGTCGCGGCATTGGTGCGCGCCAGCTTAAGATAGCGCGCGCGATCGCCGCGGGGTTTCGTCTGCACATTCACGCGCCGCCCCGCCAGCTCTGAGAGCGAGTCGGCGAGCAGGGTTTTGTCGCCAAGGTTAAAGTCGAGCAGAATTTCCCCCGGCAGGGTGCGCATCTGGCTCCCCTGCAGGTAGAACTGACCGACGAAGGTCTCCACCACTTCCCCAAGCTCGGTGCCGCCGGGGACCTTAGGGAAATAGCTGCGGCTACCCAGCACTTTCCCCTGGCGAATAAACAGCACGTGAACGCAAGCCATGCCCGAATCAAAGGCGACGCCAATAACGTCCATATCGTCGCCATTATTTGAGACAAACTGCTTCTCCGTCACCCGACGCACGGCCTGGATCTGATCGCGAATGCGCGCCGCCTCTTCAAACTCCAGCGCCTGGCTGGCCTTCTCCATGCGGGCAATAAGCTGCGTCAGGACCTGATCGTCTTTGCCGGCAAGGAACAGCCGCACGTATTCAACCTGCTGGGCATACTCCTCCTCGCTAACCAGCCCCGCCACGCAAGGGCCGAGGCAGCGGCCAATCTGATACTGCAGACACGGACGCGAGCGGTTGCGATAGACGCTATTTTCGCACTGGCGAACGGGGAAGATTTTTTGCAGCAGCGCTAAGGTTTCGCGAACCGCATAGCCGTTCGGGAAAGGACCGAAATATTCCCCTTTAGCGTGCTTAGCGCCGCGATGGGTCGCCAGCCGCGGATGGGTATCGGCGCTGAGAAAAATAAAGGGATAGGATTTGTCATCGCGCAGCAGCACGTTATAGCGCGGCTGATACAGCTTGATATAGTTATGTTCAAGCAGCAGGGCTTCCGTTTCGGTATGGGTTACCGTCACGTCTATTTGCGCTATCAGCGCCACCAGGGCTTCGGTTTTACGCGAAGCCAGGTTGCTGCGAAAATAGCTGCTTAGCCGCTTTTTCAGGTCTTTTGCTTTACCAACGTAAATAACGATACCGCCAGCATCGTACATCCGATAGACGCCCGGCTGGCTGGTTACTGTCTTCAGGAAAGCTTTAGCATCAAAAACATCACTCACAGACTTGCTAACGACTCCGCATTACACAGGCCATGGCGGATTGCCAGGTGGGTCAGCTCAACGTCACCGTGGATGTTTAATTTACTGAACATCCGATAGCGATAGCTGTTCACCGTCTTGGGACTCAGATTCAGCTGCTCTGAGATCTCATTGACCTTCTGACCTTTAGTGATCATCAGCATAATCTGCAATTCTCGTTCAGACAAACTGGCAAACGGCGATTCCGTTTTTTCCGGCTCGATCTGGCTGAGCGCCATCTGCTGGGCGATATCCGAAGCGATATAGCGCTGACCTGATGCCACGCAGCGAATCGCATTGACCACTTCCTGCGGCGCGGCGCCTTTACTCAGGTAGCCCGCAGCGCCTGCCTGCATCACCTTCGCCGGCAGCGGGTTTTCGGTATGCACGGTGAGCATAATGACTTTGGTATCGACAATGGCGCGCGCAATTTTACGCGTTGCCTCAAGACCGCCGATCCCGGGCATATTCATGTCCATCAGGACAACGTCAACGGGATTAGCCCGACACCATTTAACGGCATCCTCGCCGCAGCAACATTCGCCCACGACGTTAATCCCTTTTATATCTTCCAGAATGCGTCGTATCCCTGCGCGCACCAGTTCGTGGTCATCAACAAGAAGGACGTTGATCAAAGGAATAATCTCCAGAATTAGGGATAACACAACGGATAGTTTATCGAACCCATATTACCGGGTTTTGGCGTAATTTTAAAAGCCAAAAGTGTTCTTCAGAGGATTTATCTGTCCTTTATGGCAAGTTGTTTGCACACCTGGTGGAAACCCATACATAACAGAGAGTTGTATAAGGTCGTATTTTTAACATTCGTCATACAGAAAACGTAATAAACACAACACAATACGTAGTTGATAAATACGAAAGAAAATATGTAACAATAATTAACTCTAAAAATCATACCAAAAATTAACAATTTGCAGGCGCCGAAGCGGGCTTTATTCAGGCAATTAAACCCTTCACAGCTCCGATCAGAGAACGCAAATTACGCGCTCCTTTTTTTTCTGCCGCTTGTGGTATACTGCGCCGCTTTAAGATTTAGTATTGCGCAAAAGCGCCGATAGCAAACGAGGATATCGATGAGCACACCAGATTTTTCCACTGCAGAAAATAATCAAGAACTGGCGCAGGAAGTGACCTGCCTGAAAACGCTGCTGACGCTGATGCTCCAGGCCATGGGCCAGGCCGATGCGGGTCGGGTGATTATTAAGATGGAAAGGCAAATCACGCAGATGGAAGATGAGGCTCAGGCTGCCGTATTCTCCAGCACCGTTAAGCAAATTAAACAGGCTTACCGTCAGTAACAATAAACCGGCTGAAAGTATAACTGACAGCCGGTTTCACGCCTGGCACGCAGAACGATGGGCTAGCTCAAATTAAGCCGGTGGCGACCGCATAGCAGGCTATTTGCGTTTTATTCGGTGCGTTGAATTTTCGTTGCATATTTTTCTGATGAAAATTGACGGTATTTTCTGAGATAGACAGAATTATCGCGACCTCTGCCGAGGTCTTCCCTTCCGCAGTCCATTTCAAAATCTCCAGTTCACGCCGGCTGAACTTCATTTCCGGCGGCATCACCATCGCGTCCTGCAGACGTAACAGCGTCAACAGGCTGAGCTCAATCAGCATTCTCAAACGCATTTCCAGCTCGTCTGCCGGATAGGGCCCGGCGCTACGATTCTGCCCTGAGACCGAGAGAAAGCCCTGCGCGTGATTGGGTAAGGTGAGGCACTGAGTTATCCCCTTCACCAGCCCGTGATCGCGCGCGCCGTCCCAGAGCTGCGGGGCGTCACGGAATAGCCCGTCGTTCCACGGCAGGTGACCACGAAGAAAATTTTCCGGTCGCAGCACCGGATCGATGGCGAAATAGTTCTCGGCTTGATAATGCGCCATCCACGCCTGCGGATAGGTCGTCTGCAGCGTCACCTTAGGGCGCGTAAAGGGCACGGGATGCCGCACGCAGAGAGCAAAATAATCGTATTCCAGCTCTTCCGCCTGCTGCTGCAGGAGATTATAAACCTCCTCTCCCGCCGAAATTGCCTGAAATTGTTGCAGCATTTCCCGCCGCCAGCTGAAAAAATCATTGTCCCTCATAACCGACCAAATAACTCCTGAGTAATTATCATTATTACAAATACAAAAACTAACACATAAATCTTATTTATATGTATAAAATATCGTATACACCGCACATATTAGATCGTTACTGGTGCTATTCAGCGCAGACGGGAGAAGAGAATGTCGCATCATTTATCTCTGCCGACGATATATTCTCAACTGTGGGAGGAGTTTAGCGCTAATCCTGCTGCCGATATTGCCTTCTCTCAAGCGCCGCTGTTTTACCCTCAGCGATAAGATACGACGTATCGTTTCGGCAGGCTGGCCTCCAGCGACGGCGGAAAAGGGATTGTTTCGGGAAAACGCCGCGTGCGGCTGAATATAAAAATACCAATCGATAAGCAGCGTTTAATAGTCCTGCTCTCTCACACGGCGCTATCGTTCAGCAGCTATCGTCCAGAAAGGTTTCCACTTCGCGGCCCAGGCGTTCGGGCTGGCCAAACGCCTGCACCGTTCTCTGCGGCTGGCGGGAACGCCGGTAGCCTCGCCGCCCCGCCCTTTTCACCGGATCCCACGACCGCAGTCGGGTAGCCGTTACTGCATCAGGAATTTTTCGAGGAACTGGCGCGTGCGCGGCTGCTGCGGATTGGCAAACAGCGCCTTAGCCTCACCCTGCTCGACGATACGTCCCTGATCCATAAAGATAGCCCGGTCGGCCACGTCGCGGGCAAAGCTCATTTCATGGGTCACGATAACCATGGTGCGCTTCTCCTGCGCCAGCTGGCGAATGGTATTCAGCACTTCGCCCACCAGCTCAGGATCCAGAGCGGACGTGGGTTCATCAAACAAAATAACGTCCGGACGCATCGCCAGCGCGCGGGCAATCGCCACGCGCTGCTGCTGGCCGCCGGAGAGACGGCGCGGGTAGCTATTCTCTTTCCCGTTTAGCCCAACCTTCGCCAGCAGCTCGCGCGCCCGGACGATCGATTCGTTTTTATCTTCACCCTTAACGATAACCGGCCCTTCAATAATGTTCTCCATCACCGTGCGGTGCGGGAACAGGTTGAAGTTCTGGAAAACGAAGCCGACGTGCTGGCGCAGTCGGCGAATCAGCCCCTTCTGCTGGCTCAGGCTGCGCGCGGTATCGATAGTGACGTCGCCCACCCGAATGGTGCCGCTCTCCGGCTGTTCCAGCAGGTTGATGCTGCGCAGAAGGGTCGTTTTGCCGGAGCCGCTGGGGCCGATAATCGCCACCACTTCGCCCTCCGCCACCTCCAGGTCAATACCGTGCAGTACCGTCTGTCCGTGGAACTTTTTCACCAGGTTCTTGACTTCAATGGCACTCATTTTGGATCACGCTCCTGGCGATTCAGCTGATTTTCAAAATAGTTTTGCAGCGTCGACAGCACCGTCGCCATCACCCAGTAAATCAGCGATGCAGCCAGATACATGGTGAAAACTTCCAGCGTACGGGAGGTAATAAGCTGCGCCTGGCGGAACAGTTCCGGTACCTGGATAGTCGCCGCCAGCGACGTATCTTTCACCAGGCTGATAAAGCTGTTAGAGAGCGGCGGCAGCGCGACGCGCGCGGCCTGCGGCAAAACCGCCCGACGCAAAGTCTGCCACGGCGTCATCCCGATACTTGCCGCCGCTTCCCACTGCCCTTTATCAATAGAGGCAATCGCCGCGCGCAGCGTTTCGGCGGCATACGCCGCGGTGTTCAGCGACAGGCCAATCATCGCCGCCGGAATGGGATCCAGCTCAATGCCAAACTGCGGCAGGCCGTAGTAAATCATAAACAGCTGGGCGATCAGCGGCGTACCGCGGAAAATAGAAATGTAGACCCGCGCCAGCCACTTTACCGGCCAGAGGGGTGACATCCGCATCAGCGCAAGGATAAAGCCCAGCAGCAGGCCAAAGAACATGCCGCCGATGCTCAGCTGCAGCGTAAATACCGCCCCCTTGAGGAGAAAAGGTGCGGAATCAAAAACCAGTTGGATACTCTCTTGCATTCTGTTTGTTCTGCTTTAGATATGAGGATGGTAGGCAAACAGCGCCGGCGCTCCGCCGGTGTGTATAAATAAGATTGGCCCTTCATCCTTAAAGCGTTTCTGCTGAATACCGTCAATCAGCCCGGCCATCGCCTTCCCGGTATAGACCGGATCCAGCAGGATACCCTCAAGCTGTGCCAACAGTTTTACCGCTTCCATTCCTTCGTCATTCGGCGTGCCGTAGCCTGGTGCGAAATAGTCGTCCCACAGCGTAATCCCGGCTTTTGCCTGCAGCTCGAGGCTGTTCGCTACCGCCTGCTGCAGGGCAACGACTTTCGGCAGCTGGTCCGCCACCTTGCGCGACACGGTGACGCCAATCAGTTCGGCTCCCGGCATCAGCTGTTCCAGACCCACCGCCAGGCCGGCATGGGTGCCGGCGCTGCCGGATGCCACCACCACGGACGACAGCTCTACCGCGCCTTCGCACTGCTGGGCAATTTCCAGCGCGCTTTCAACATAGCCTAGCGCACCCAGCGCGCTGGAGCCGCCGACCGGGATAACATACGGACGATAGCCCTGAGCCTCGATACGCGTCGCCAGCTCTTCCAGCTGCGCATTGGGGTCGGTCAGCGCATCGCACATCTCGACCTGGGTATTGAACAGATCCAGCAGCAGGCGGTTGCCGTTAGTCAGGTAGTTCTCCGCGCGGGTGCCAATCGGGTTTTCCAGCAGGGCCACGCAGTGCAGGCCAAGCTTAGCCGCCACCGCCGCGGTTTGACGAACGTGGTTAGATTGAATCGCGCCGGCGGTGATCAGCGTATCAGCACCTTCCCGCAGCGCATCGGCCGCCAGGAACTCCAGCTTGCGCAGCTTATTGCCGCCCATAGCAAGCGGGGTCACGTCGTCGCGTTTGATAAAAATTTCGCGACCGAGATGATCCGACAGGCGCGGCAGGTATTCCAGCGGCGTCGGAGCGCCAATCAGCTCCAGGCGCGGGAAACGCGTTAAATTTTGCAGTGACATGATATCTCCTGACTGAGAGCCAATCCCTCAGGCGTTATTATTCCAGGCAAACTGGCCCATAAAATAGCCTGATGAAACAGGCCCTTTGTTTTTATTATGCACGTAGTTGCCGACGAAATAAAAAAAGGCGCTTCCATGAGCGCCTTTTTTCACCGCCGGCCGTTATTTCGTCACGTCAGCGCCAAACCATTTTTCCGACAGCGCTTTCAGGCTGCCGTCTTTTTGCATGTCGGCAATGGCACCATCCACCGCTTTCAGCAGGTCTTCGTTACCTTTACGCAGCGCCACGCCAGACTCCTGACGCGAGAACGCTTCGCCGGTGACGGCCAGGGTATTGCCGGTTTTCTTCACCAGATCCAGCGCCGCCAGACGATCGACCAGAATGGCATCGATGCGGCCTACGCGCAGATCCTGATATTTAGTCGGGTCGTCATCATAGGTGCGGATATCCACGCCCTGCACGTTCTGACGCAGCCACTCTTCGTAGTTGGTGCCCAGACCCACGCCGACTTTCTTGCCTTTCAGGTCGGCCGCCGTTTTGATAACGCCTTCATTGCCCTTTTTCACCAGCGCCTGCACGCCAGAGACGGTGTACGGCGTGGAGAAGTCATATTTTTTCTTACGCTGGTCGGAAATGGTGACCTGGTTAATCACCACGTCGATGCGTTTAGAATCCAGCGAGGCCAGCATTCCGTCCCATTTGGTCGGTTTCAGATCGGCCTTCACTCCCAGATGCTTCGCCAGCTCGTTGGCAAAGTCGACCTCAAAACCGGCCAGCTTGCCGTCATCACCCTGATAGCTGAACGGAGGATAGGTGCCTTCCAGGCCCACGCGCAGCGTGCCGCGCTCTTTAATTTGGTTAAACAGGTTTTCTGCTGCAAACGTTTTTACGCTAACGCCAGTCATCAAAACCACAGCCATTGCGCCCATCAGCGCCTGGCGGCCCAGAAGTGCTAATTTCATAGAGACCCCACAGAGTGATATTTTTTTGTAGTGTAAGGCGTTTATGCGGATGGACCAACATCTATCCGCTACATCTTATTCCAATTTATTATATACGATACCGTTTATGGCATAGTGAAAAACGCGCGCAAAATTGATCGTATTTGCTGGAGATCTCTCATACTGCAAGAGTCAGCTTGATGACGTCTGGAGCACGGAAGATGAAAAACCCCACGTTATTGCAGTGCTTTCATTGGTATTACCCCACCGGCGGCGAGTTATGGCGTGAAGTTGAGGCGCTGGCACCTAACCTGAACGAAATCGGCGTCAATATGATTTGGCTCCCTCCCGCGTATAAAGGCGCTTCCGGCGGCTACTCCGTCGGCTACGACAGCTACGATCTTTTTGACCTTGGCGAATTCGACCAAAAGGGCTCCATCGCCACCAAATACGGCGACAAGGCGCAGCTGCTGGCGGCCATCGCCGCGCTGCGACAGCACGATATCGCCGTCCTGCTGGATGTGGTGGTCAACCACAAAATGGGTGCCGATAAAAAAGAGAGCATCCGCGTTCAGCGCGTGGACGAGCAGGATCGTACACAAATTGCCGAAGAGGTGGTGGAGTGCGAGGCCTGGACCCGCTACGACTTCCCCGCCCGTGAAGGTAAATATTCGCAGTTCGTCTGGGATTATAAATGCTTTAGCGGCATCGATCATATTGAGAACCCGGACGAAGACGGCGTTTTTAAAATCGTTAACGACTATACCGGCGAAGGCTGGAACGATCAGGTCGATGATGAGATGGGCAACTTCGACTACCTGATGGGCGAGAATATCGATTTCCGCAATCATGCGGTTACCGAAGAGCTCAAGTACTGGGCACGCTGGGCGATGGAGCAGACCGGCTGCGACGGTTTTCGCCTCGACGCGGTGAAGCATATTCCGGCCTGGTTTTATAAGGAGTGGATCGATCACGTCCAGGAAGTGGCGACAAAGCCGCTGTTTATCGTAGCGGAATACTGGTCGCATGAAGTTGAAAAGCTGCAGCAGTATATCGCGATGGTGGATGGCAATACGCTGCTGTTCGACGCGCCCCTGCAGATGAAGTTTCACGAGGCCTCGCGCCAGGGCCGCGATTACGATATGAGCCAGATCTTTAGCGGTACGCTGGTTGAAGCCGATCCGTTCCACGCCGTCACCCTGGTGACCAACCACGATACGCAGCCGCTGCAGGCGCTGGAAGCGCCGGTTGAGCCGTGGTTTAAGCCGCTGGCCTATGCGCTTATTCTGCTGCGCGAGAACGGCGTTCCATCGGTCTTTTATGCCGATCTTTTCGGTGCCAGCTATGAAGATACCGGCGGAGATGGCCAGACTTACGCTATCGAGATGCCGGTTATCGAACAGCTGCACGAGCTGATTGATGCCCGCCAGCGCTTTGCTCACGGCGTGCAGACGCTGTGGTTCGATCATCCGAACTGTATCGCCTTCAGCCGCAGCGGCACCGATGACGATCCGGGATGCGTAGTGGTGTTGTCGAACGGTGATGACGGTGAGAAATCGCTAACCCTTGGCGCCAATTATGGCAATAAGCGCTGGAAAGATTTTCTCGGCAACCAGCAGGAGGCGGTGGAAACCGACGACGAAGGCTGCGCGACGTTTACCTGCCGCGGCGGGAGCGTCAGCGTGTGGGTTATCGAAGAGACGTTATAAATCAGGTGAATATCGCGGGCTGGACGCGCTGCCAGCCCGTCGGTGCCCTAGTGCGCGCTTTTCGTCGCGGCGGCGGCTTTATTCCACGCCTGCTCGCACTCAGGAGTGAGGCGGTCGACGCGGGTCAGGGTCATGCGGTCATACTCCAGGGTATTGCCGGTGCGTTCGACAGGATAGATATCCAGAGCTGACGTCACGTTGTAAACCCGATCGTCACGCTGCATTAATTTACCCTGCGTGACGATAACCCGCTGCCACTGACGACAATCGAGCGTATCGCCATTTTTGGTAACAATCAGGCTGGCAATCGCATCCGGGCTCATCATTTCGCTCTGCGGACCTTTTGATTGCCAGTATCCCTCTAACCCGGCGGGCGCTGGCGCTTTGACAACCTCGTTGTAATTATCTACCTGCACGCATCCGGCGAGAGTCAACAGCGCGCCAGCAATTACTATCTTTTTCATCATTCATCCCACACACCGATAAAAAAGTATTGTGGCATTAAAGCGTTAAGCCTGCCACCTCTCTTGCAGCGGGCGAAAAACGGCGCCCAGCGGCCATGAATCCAGGCCAGTCGCCAGTAGCGCTAAATGGCCTTCGGCTTATTCGGCTATTAATTAATGTTTTTGATGAAACGGCCATATTGGTGAGGTGAGAATTTATCCAGCCAGTATAAGGAAAATCCGAAAAGAGAATAACTCCCGGCCGGCAACCATATCTGTAACTGGAAGTTTTTGCTTTTAATTCCCCGACGTAACATGATGCACGCCTTTACTTTGGGAGTATTCCTGGCAAATTATAGGCAATATTACGGAATAGTTCAGGTTACTTAATGGTTTCCACACTGTACCTTGTTTTATTACCCACTTAAATGGACTTCATCGCGCTCACCGGCGAAGGATGAATTATCGTTACGTGTTGATTGAGGATGGGTCATGTCAACGATTATCATGGATTTGTGCAGCTATACCCGACTGGGATTAACCGGGTATCTGACAAGCAGAGGAATAAGAAAGCGTGACATCAGCGAAGTGCAAACGGCGGCAAGCCTGAAAGAGAGCTGCGAATCGTCCCGCCCGGCGGTGGTGTTTCTCAACGAAGATTGCTTTATTCATCGCGAAGATAGTAATCAGCTTATCCGACAAATCATTACGGATTATCCCGGTACGCTATTTGTGATCTTTATGGCGCTGGCTAACGTTCATTTTGACCACTATCTGCTGGTACGCAAAAACTTACTTATTAGCTCAAAGTCGCTTACGCCAAAAGACCTTGATGATATTCTGGGTAATCACCTGAAATACGATCGCTTCAGCGCCGGACGCATCAATATACCCACGCTGTCATTAAGCCGGGCCGAATCAAATATGCTGCAAATGTGGATGGCCGGGCACGGGACATCGCAAATATCGACGCAGATGAACATCAAGGCTAAGACAGTTTCGTCGCACAAAGGCAATATTAAAAAGAAAATCCAGACCCACAATAAACAGGTGATTTACCATATTGTCCGTCTGACGGAAAACATTACCTCAGGGATTTACGTCAACATGCGATGAAAGAACTGGCGGCAGCAACCGCCAGTTTTGATCGCAGACAGACTAGTCGACCTTCTCAACAAAGACACCGTCCGGATGCCCTTTCTCGTTGAAAAACCAGATCCCCAGCGGATAGTCTTCCAGCGAAACCAGATACATTGTTCCTTCGCTAAACGACTCTATTGCCAGTACTACCCCCGATCGACGTGGGCCACCGTCGGTCTTCACCGTGACACGATCGTTCACCTGCATAACTCGTCTCCTCTATTTTTGAGCCAGTGTAGAACAAAACCGCCGGATGCGCAGCGTCCCGCCCGATGAGCGCTGTTTTTATAGACCGTCTATACTTGAAGAGGCACTGTCGGAGCCAAGCGAGGTAGCGATGATGAAATCCGCCAAAGAGAGCAGTTCGGGTAGCAGCGGGGGTAGCGTCAATGTTGACGCCCTGCTGGCGGCAATTAATGAGATTAGCGAAAGCGAAGTGCAGCGCACCCGCGACGATCCCCATCACGTGAGCATTGATGGTCGCGATTACCATACCTGGCGTGAGCTAGCGGAAGCCTTTGAGCTCGATATCCACGACTTTAGCGTCACCGAAGTCAACCGCTAGGCGCAGGCGAAAAAAATCCCGACTCGCAGGAGTCGGGATGAAACTTGCTAATGCAAGAAGCACTTGAAAATTCGTTACACCGGGAGATCCGATGCGTGGAAAACATTATCCTCAATTATTTTGCATGACAAGAGCTATTGATGAAGAAAATAATTGAGACACATAGTCACTGACGCCGGGCCCCTGGATAACCCAGGTGGCAGAAGGCTTCGTTGATGCCGCTGCGCTATAAATCGTGTTTCACTCCCGCCATCTTTTAAGATAAATCTCATATCAGCACTTTGTCACGCCGCGCTGAACGGATGAAGACGGCCAGCTTCGGGCGCTTATCCCGTAGAACAGACCCGGTTGCGGCCACTCTGTTTCGCAAGATAGAGCCGCCGATCGGCTATCGACTGCAGGTTTTCAAAGTTAACCTCCGCGCGATCCTCGCTGCTGCTGACGCCCAGCGAGGCGCTGATGCGCAGGCTCGTGTTGTTGCAGAGCAGTATTTCGCGGCTGTTGATGCGAACGCGGATACGCTCCGCTATCGCAGTGGCCTCCTGCAGGGTGGTATTCGGCATGACCACGCAAAACTCCTCCCCGCCCACGCGCCCGGCGAGATCGCCTTCGCGGATGTTGCTGGCTATCGTGCTGGCAACCAGCGACAGCACCCGATCGCCGGACTGATGACCGTGCAGGTCGTTCACCCGCTTGAAGAAGTCCAGATCGAGCTGGATCACCGCGAACGGGCGCTTCCCGCGCTCGCACTCTCCGGCAGCGGCAATGGCTCTTTCAAATAGCCCACCGCGGTTTAGCAGCCGCGTTAATGCGTCGTGCCAGGCCCGCCACTCCAGCGACGTTTGCAGCTCGCTCATATTGCGCACCATGCGCAGGATAACCAGCCAGGAGATAATCAACATTGAGGTAAACAGCAGCCACATCAGCATCAGGGCGATGGTAATCGATCCAAACTCACCGCGGACCCCTTCCTGCAAGGTGTGGATACGCAGCAGGACGCCATCAAAATTATTCAGTTTTTCCCAGCTGATGTAGCGAGTTAACAGGCGAATGCCGCCCTTGTTATCGTGCGAGAAGGCGTAGCTCAGCGTCTCCTGCTCGCGGGGCGAGAGCAGAGTGAGCACATTGCCCGGTGCGGAAGAGGCAATCAGGTTCAGCCGGTTATCGTACAGCTGATACTCGCCGTCCTGTCCGCCCTTCGCCGCGTTTACCAGAAAAGTCTTCATTTCGCGAACCGAAAAGTCCATCGCCAGCACGCCGTGCCAGTAGTGGCGGAAGTCCAGCGGTACGGAGGCGGTCACCACCTGGGCATCGCGCAGCGCGCCCTCCTCGGGAAAGGTTTGCCAGACTACGCCGCGTCCGGGATTCGTTCGCTGGGCCTGACGGGTAAACCACGGGGAGCGGGTGGCAGCACTATAAAGCGCCAGCGCCTGGGTGGTGTTTGTTAGCGCTTCGGTGCTAACAAAGAAGCCGCTGCGCGATACGTACAGCATGCGCTCGGTGAAGCCGCGGTTATTGTTGGTCAGGCGCAGCAGATAGCCCAGCTCTAGCGTAGCCATCAGCTCGTTGCCGGAAAGGGTATTGTCACGGGACAGGGTCGGATCTTTGTCGATGAAAGCATCGGACACGCCGTAGACCGGCAGCGTACGCCGATTGTGTAACGCCACCGACCATATCGCTTCATGGCGCTTGCTGATGTACTCCTGCTCGGCCTTACGCAGGATCATAAAATCTAGCGGCGTTTCCAGCGCCGACTGCATCCCGTTGCGGAAAAAGATCATTCGGTCGGTATTAAACTGCAGCAGGCCGTCCATTTCATGGGCGACGTTTTCGAGATTGTTGTGCTGGTTATCGACATACGCCTCCTCCAGCACCATTATTTCTCGCCATATCAGCAGGGTAGAAAAAAATAGCACCACAACAAAGCAAAAATTTACCACGTGTCCCGGGCTCGAAAGGCGGCGAAGTTTTCTCCCCCACAGCGACTTATTCATTGTGCTCTCGCAGTACCATCATAGAAACAAACGCCATCAACGCTCCCTGTCGGAAAGCCAGGCCATACAATGACAAAACGCCCGGTATAGACCGGGCGTTACTGGGATCAGGAGAGCTATTCCGCGCCCCCTCCCCCACGAACCAACTCATCTTCACGGAACGCCTCTCGCTTAACGGCATAGCCGTCATACCACCGGCATTCAACCATGCCGTTGGCAAAACCGGTCACAACCATGCGCGGCCCGCCGCTTTTCCGCCTGACTTCATCGCTGATGAACCATACCATTTTTCGCTCCGTAATCCGGGAGAAACTGTTTCACCTTAGACGAAGCTGAGACATTTTGCATAACCGCCGACGGATTTACTTTACCGCACGACGAAGCGAGGAAATGGCCTTCACGCCCGCCACTACCACGGCGCCAATGATGAAGCCCAGCACCAGGTTTACGCCCGTCGGCAGCAGCGAAGCGGTGAACCCGGACATGCCGCTGGCCAGATTTTCCACCGCGTGGTGCAGCGGAGTAATGCCGTGGACCACGATGCCGCCACCGACCAGGAACATCGCCAGCGTCCCGACAATCGACAGCACTTTCATCAGCCGAGGCGCCACCGCCAGCAAAGCTTTGCCGACCCCGCGGGCCAGCACGCTGCTTTTCTCCACCAGCCAGTAGCCCATATCGTCCAGCTTCACGATAATGCCGACCAGGCCGTATACGCCAACGGTCACCAGCAGGGCAATCCCGGAAAGGATCATTATCTGGTTTAGCAGCGGCGCATCCGCCACGATACCGAGGGTAATCGCGACAATTTCGGCGGAGAGAATAAAGTCCGTACGAATGGCGCCTTTCACCTTATCGCGCTCAAATGCCAGCGGGTCGCGTTCGGCCAGCGCCGCCAGACGCTGTTGCCGGGCCTGCGGGTCCTCTTTGTGTTTGCGGGCCTGCAGGCTATGCAGCACCTTCTCGACGCCTTCAAAACAGAGGAAGGCCCCGCCAAACATCAGCAGCGGCGTAATCGCCCACGGAATGAATGCGCTAATTAAAAGCGCCAGCGGAACCAGGATCACCTTATTGACCAGCGACCCCTTCGCCACCCCCCACACCACCGGCAGCTCGCGGTTCGCCCGCACGCCGGACACCTGCTGGGCATTGAGGGAAAGATCGTCCCCGAGCACGCCCGCCGTCTTCTTCGCCGCCAGCTTACCCATCACCGAGATATCGTCGAGCAGCGTGGCAATATCGTCCAACAAGGTTAAAAGACTACTTCCCGCCAAAATACCATTCCTTCATTTTATGGTTATTAAACATAGAGTATGGGGCAAAATTCGCGTCTCGCCCAGCAAAGCAAATAGTCAACAAAAAATTAACAATCACCGGGTAATTAAAGCGCTCGCCAGCGAGGTAGTTTTCACGTTTACTATATGCCCCCTTCCTATTTTTGTACCGTCGTGAGGACGTATGTCTACCCGCCAGTTATTACCGCTTATCGGGGCGCTGTTTGCGCTGTATATCATCTGGGGATCCACCTACTTTGCTATCGCCATTGGCGTTGCCAGCTGGCCCCCGCTGATGATGGCCGGTATTCGCTTCCTTTCTGCCGGAGGGCTGCTCATCGTCTATCTGCTGGCTACCGGCCACAGGCTCCCGGCGCGCAGACCGCTGCTTAACGCGGCGCTGATCGGCATTCTACTGCTTGCCGTTGGCAACGGCTTCGTCACCCTGGCAGAGCATCAGCACGTGCCTTCCGGTATTGCGGCGGTGATGGTCGCCACCGTCCCGCTATTTACCCTGTGCTTTAGCCGCTTTTTCGGCATCGCCACGCGTAAAATCGAGTGGCTGGGCATCGCCATCGGCCTGGCGGGTATTATCCTGCTCAACAGCGGCGGTAATTTAAGCGGCAATCCCTGGGGCGCGCTGCTGATCCTGATCGGCTCCATGAGCTGGGCGTTTGGCTCAGTCTATGGCTCGAGAATTGAGCTGCCCACCGGCATGATGGCCGGCGCGGTTGAGATGCTCGCGGCGGGAATTGTGCTGATGGTCGCCTCTACCCTGACCGGGGAAAAGCTGACGCAGATGCCCTCATGGTCGGGGATTATTGCCGTCGCCTACCTGGCCATCTTCGGCTCGCTGATTGCGATTAATGCTTACATGTACCTGATCCGTAACGTCACCCCCGCCGTTGCCACCAGCTATGCCTACGTTAACCCGGTGGTCGCGGTGTTATTAGGCACCGGGTTCGCCGGGGAGAGCCTGTCGCTGACCGAGTGGACGGCGCTCGGCGTTATTATTTTTGCGGTGGTGCTGGTGACGCTCGGCAAGTATCTGTTCCCCGCCCGCAGCGAAGCCACGCCCTGCGAGGTTGAAAAGTAGGCTACGGCCCGATTCCCTGAGTATCAATCTGCGCGCGGTGGCCGCCGCCGCAGATCCACTCCTCCAGGCGTTCGCTAAGCGCTTCATCGCTGAGCTTTTTCTTCCCGCGTAGCGCGCACTCCCAGACGATCAGCACCCGCCATCCCCGCTCAAGCAGCAGCGCCTCGTCCCGCCGGTCTCGCGTCACGTTGCCGTCGATTTTATTCAGCCAGAACGCCGTGCGGGTTGCCGGCACCTTGAACAGGTAGCAGTCATGATGATGCCAGAAGCAGCCGTGGGTAAAGATAGCGCAGCGGTAATCGTTGACCACAAAATCCGGGCGCCCCGGCAGCGTGGCCTCCTGAGCGGTAAAAGAAAAACCGGCCTGCGTGAGCAGTCCGGCCAGTCGTTTTTCTATCGCCGTATCGAATGTGCCGATGGCGCGCATATTTTTACTGCGGGTGGCTTTATCGTGAACGTCCATCATCATCATCCTCGGGATCGCGGCGGGCCACCGCCTGCGCAATTCGCGGCTGCAGCAGCCTGGCGACGGCGGCAAACACCGGCACCACCACCGAGTTACCGAACTGGCGGTACGCCTGAGTATCGGAGACGGGAATGCGGAAGCGGTATCCCTGCGGGGACTCAAAGCCCATCAGGCGCGCGCATTCGCGTGGCGTGAGGCGGCGCGGACGGCGCTGCTGGTTTTGCGGATCGTCAAAGTCCTTCTCGCCCAGCGGGCGATCCCAGCCGCGGTCGATCAGAATTTCGGCGCCATCCTTGTAGTAGCGAGCCGACAGCGTACGCGCCACGCTATGCGGGTTGCGCGGGTCGACTAGCCCATAGCCGAAACCGTTGCCCAGCGCCTGGTGTTTACGCGCGTAGCGATACAGGTATTTCCACAGCACCGGAGTAAGAATAAATTTGGCATCCACCGTCGGCTCGAGCAGCTCGCCAAACGTCGGGCGCTGGGCCGGGTAAAGCCCGGAGATATCGCGCAGGGTAAACCCCTCGTGCAGCTGCAGGTCGCGACGAAAGCCAACCAGCACGATGCGTTCGCGGTGCTGTGGCAGGAAGTTGCGGCCATCGATAACCTTGGGATCGTCCGCCCCGCTATGCCCGGCATCAGAGACCTCATAGCCGAGTTCGTCGAGGGTTTGCATGATGATGCTGAACGTTCGCCCCTTGTCGTGGCTCTTCAGGTTTTTGACGTTCTCCAGCACAAAGATTGGCGGCCGCCGGGCCGCTATAATCCTGACGACATCGAAAAACAGCGTGCCCTGCGTCTCACAGGCAAAGCCGTGGGCGCGTCCGAGGGCGTTCTTCTTCGATACCCCGGCGAGGGAAAAAGGCTGGCAGGGAAAGCCGGCCAGCAGCACATCATGCTGAGGAATCGTGTCGCGAATGTGCCGCGCGGCGTCTTCATCGCTGATATCAAGACGATGGCTGAGGGTGATATCACGGATATCGGCATTGAAGCGATGCTGCTCGGGGTCGCAATACCAGTTCGCTTTGTAGGTGCGCACCGCGTGCTTATTCCATTCGCTGGTGAAAACGCACTGCCCGTTGATGGCTTCAAAGCCGTTGCGGATGCCGCCGATACCGGCAAACAGATCGACAAAGCGGAAAGCATAATTCGGATGGTGTGCCGGCGGCCGCGGCAGCAGCGATGCCAGATGCGCGCGCTCCCGATGGCCTAAGCGGCTGGCCGCCCGGGGCACCGTGGCGACGCGCTTGAGTATCGCCGGGCTCCAGTGCTGTTCCCCAACGGCAACCAGCTGCGCCACCAGCGTTTTCACATCATATATTGCCATCAGCTGGCGCAATAACGCCTGCGCGTCTTCCCCGGCCTGCGTTACCGGCAAAGACGGGGGATTTTCCTTAGATAAATTTTGCGGCATAACCTCAACCAGCTGGACAATTTTCGCAGAGATTACCACAAATAGCGCAGGCAGTTTTAAGCCTGTGGGTCAAAGCGGCGCAAAACCGCCTCATCCAGCGCGGTAGGGTCCCCCTGCAGCTCTGAACTGAGCTTCGCCATAAACTGCACCAGGAAGCGGGCGTTGTGTTCCGCCATCGCTCTCCCTTCAGCGGTTTGCATGGTTTTAGGCAGGCGCAGCAGCTTGCACTGGAAATGGTCCAGCGCGTAGGTGCGGTCATCCAGCTCGCGCCTATCGGCAAAAGGATCGTCAGCATCAAACAGGATATTATTCAGCGCCCCGGAGACCGCGAAAACGCGCGCCAGACCAATCGCCCCCAGGGACTCGAGCCGGTCGGCATCCTGGACAATCTTCGCCTCTTCGCTCAGCGGAGGAATAGCGGCGCTAAAGCTATGCGCCTCAATGGCGTGGAGTACGGCAGGATAGCGGTCGACGGGAAAATCGGCAAAAGAGGAGTGCAGAATACTCTGCGTCTTTTGCGCCGCCATCACCGACGAGCGGCTGCGGTCGGGGTGGTTTTTTGCCAGGCTGACAATGTCATGAAAGTAACAGGCGGTGAGGATCACCAGGTGGTCAACCTGCCGGTTGGCGGCCAGCCGCTGGGCGGTGCCCCACACGCGACGAAAATGCGAAATGTCGTGAGCGGAGTCGCCCTGCGGGTGATGCCCTATCAGCCAGGCTTCAAATCGTTGCTGCCAGTCAACCAGTTCCATGCGCTTTCCTCTGAGAGAAGGTAGGCTGCGAGCATAGCAACTTTAATCCTGATGTTCATAGCTACCAGCATCAGGCCGCGTATACCAGGCGATTGTCCCAAGGAGTAACCCGACGACGCCGAGGACAAGAAAGCCCAGCAGCGCACCCAGCCATTTGCCCGCCGTTGAACCCAGATCCCCGTCAATACCCGCTCCGGGGACGCTCTGAATATGCCCGACAACCCACCAGTAGCGCACCATCGCCCACAGGAAATAGCCACAGAAGGCGTAAAAAGCCCATAGCGCCAGCTTGCCCCCGGGACTCCGTTTCGCTTTCTCTTCCATTTAACTGCCCTCCTTTCCTCAGGAACGAAACGTCACCTGAAACAAAAATGTGATTTCAGTCACATTATACAGTGAAGTTTGCCGTCAGGCATCCGTAACGTCCGGAGAGGTTCAGCGAGCAATCGAAGTCGCCCGCATCGTCTCTCACCAGCTGCCGGTAAATAATATGGCCCCTCGCGCCTGCCCTGGTATTCCCGTTAACCGCCGATTTAATATTTCCCCGTTACCGCTTCTCTCTTTGCGCAATTATTTTGTGCACAGAAACGATATTTATCGGCCGAACACATCAGTAACGCCCAAACATCAACATTAGAAATTTCATCACGAGCATGAATTCACCCACACACTCTAATAATACATTGTTATAAAAGACAATAACCCGGAAATATAGCTTACCGACAACCGATAATTTATTAATATAAAGAATCAATAAGAAACATTTTGTAATATTAGATATAATTTACTTACATTTTAAATTTAAATAAAAATGAACCTTCGCAGATAGTATTTATTTTGCATTAAGAAAGATTTTTTGACATTCACATTAATTATAAATAAAAGGGAATATATAATGAAAAGAAAAGTACTGGCAATTCTGGTGCCGTCCTTATTAATGGCTGGAGCCGCGAGCGCAGCGGAAATCTATAATAAAAGCGGTAATAAAGTCGATTTCTACGGCAAAATGGTCGGCGAACATATTATGACCGATACCGACGAAGGCAACCGCAACTCTGAAGATACCTCCTACGCGCGGTTCGGCGTTAAGGGTGAAACGCAGATCAACCGCGAGCTGACCGGCTATGGTCAGTTTGAATATAATATGAAAGCTAACAGACCAGAGGGCGACCAGGGCAGCGCGACCCGTCTGGCCTTTGCCGGCTTAAAATATGCCAGCTACGGTTCATTTGATTATGGCCGCAACTACGGAGCGGTATACGACGCCGCAGGCTACACGGATATGCTGGTTGAGTGGGGCGGCGACGGTCTGGTGCATACCGATAACTTTATGACCGGCCGCGCCAACGGCGTTGCCACCTACCGCAATACTGACTTTTTCGGCCTGTCAGATGGGCTGAACTTTGCTCTTCAGTACCAGGGTAAAAATACCAACCGCAATCGTCTGAAAGCCAACGGCGACGGCTACAGCGCGTCCGTTGAGTACAGCCTCGACGGATTTGGCTTTGCCGCCGCCTACGGTAATTCCGACCGAACTGACGAACAGGCCGCCGACGGCAAAGGCGAAACGGCTGAAGTCTGGAGCATCGCGGCGAAATATGATGCCAATAGCCTCTATGCTGCCATGATGTATGCCGAATCCCGCAATATGCTGCCGATGGAAAATAGCCTCATCGCCAATAAAACGCAGAGCATTGAAGCCGTCGTTCAGTACCAGCTCGAATTCGGTCTGCGCCCTTCCCTGGGCTACGTCTACGCGAAAGGTCAGGATCTCGGTAACGACGGGCGCGGCAATGCAGAGATCATGAACTACGTTGAGCTCGGTACCTGGTACTATTTCAACAAAAACTTCAACGTCTACACCGCCTATAAGTTCAACCTTCTCGACGAGAAAGATCGCGCTGTCACCGGCGCGGCGACTGACAACCAGTTCGCGCTCGGCATCATCTATCAGTTCTGATGCGATTTCACTCACCTAAGCCCGCCTTGCGCGGGCTTTTTTGTGAGCAGCCGACCGAGAGTAAATTCAGAGATAACCTAATGCGCAATCGCCGGTGGTGGCACATTTTTAAATGAGTGCTGCCCTGGCGGGCGCCACACGACTTAGTTCACAAAATGAAGGAGATACTGGCAAACTGCTACCTTGAACAATCGCTAAGTGATAGCTTATGAGCACCTGATAAACGTTCAATTCCGTCCAGCAAACGCCGGCATCAGATGGCACAGGTAACGGTATTCTGAACAGCAGGGATTTAATTAAAGGATTTTGAATCAGGTAGATAGAAAGATGAAGTGGCGGAGAGAGGGGGATTTGAACCCCCGGTAGAGTTGCCCCTACTCTAGTTTTCGAGACTAGTCCGTTCAGCCGCTCCGGCATCTCTCCGCTGTAGTGGTTGCTATAATGCCAGGTTCTTTGGCATTTTAATAGTTCCTGTCTCTTTAATTACGTTCAAGTGACGACTTTGCGAGCAATATGATGTTTAAATGGCCCTGGAAAGCAAACGAAGAGTCCGGCAGTGTGGAAATCCCCTGGGAGCAGGCGCTTGCCATCCCCGTTTTAGCCAACCTGTCCGCACAGGAGCAGCAGCAGCTTGTGCAGATGTCGGCGCGCTTTTTACAGCAAAAACGCCTGGTTGCCCTGCAGGGGCTGGAGCTGACTCCGCTGCAAAGCGCGCGCATCGCGATGCTATTTTGCCTGCCGGTTCTCGAGCTCGGCATCGAATGGCTGGACGGTTTCCACGAGGTGCTTATCTACCCTGCCCCGTTCGTCGTCGACGATGAGTGGGAGGATGATATTGGCCTGGTCCATAACCAGCGGGTCGTGCAATCCGGACAAAGCTGGCAGCAGGGGCCCATTATTCTTAACTGGCTGGATATTCAGGACTCCTTCGATGCATCGGGTTTTAACCTCGTGGTGCACGAAGTGGCGCATAAGCTTGATACCCGCAACGGCGATCGCGCCAGCGGCGTGCCGCTAATACCTTTACGCGAGGTTGCCGGCTGGGAACACGATCTCCACGCGGCGATGAACAACATTCAGGATGAGATTGACCTGGTCGGCGAGAGCGCCGCCAGTATTGATGCCTACGCCGCGACCGACCCGGCGGAATGTTTTGCCGTTCTGTCAGAATATTTCTTTAGCGCACCCGAGCTGTTCGCCCCGCGTTTTCCAGCGCTTTGGCAGCGTTTTTGTCAGTTTTACCGCCAGGACCCGCTGCAGAGATTACGTGATAATGAACGCCAGGATGCGGACGACGCGCGCACTGTGCACTAAAACAACGAGTTGAGCTAAATTTAGCCATCTGAATCAGTTAGTTAAATTTAGTATTGACACAAAAATGCGGGGCCAGTAGTATGCGCCTCGTTCACACGATTCCTCTGTAGTTCAGTCGGTAGAACGGCGGACTGTTAATCCGTATGTCACTGGTTCGAGTCCAGTCAGAGGAGCCAAATTTATGTTTTCATGCATCTTCACGAATCTTTATACGATTTAGATTCAACAAGTTAGTGTGAAAAATATTCCCGATGCATTTTTAGTTTTCCCTCCGCATCGGGAGAATTTGGTGGTCAGATTTGGGGTCATGTTGGTTCGATGACGGAGTGACCCCCAAATGTCTCTTAACGACACAAAAATCCGCAGCTTAAAACCATCCGCTAAACCCTTCAAAATTTCCGATTCCCATGGTCTGTACCTGTTGGTTAATCCAGGCGGTTCACGTCTCTGGTATCTCAAATATCGTATCAATAGAAAAGAATCTCGCCTTGGCTTAGGCGCCTACCCTGACGTGTCTTTGGCTGATGCTCGTCAACAGCGTGACGGCATCCGTAAATTGCTGGCGCAGAATATCAATCCAGCACAACAGCGCTCTGCTGGAAGAGCCACTACCTCGCCAGGAAAAACTTTCAAGTATGTGGCACTGGACTGGCATAAAAGCAACCGTACATGGTCAGAGAACCACGCCTCCCGTCTGCTTGCCAGCATGAACAATCATATATTTCCTGTGATTGGACACCTGCCGATAGCTGAACTGAAACCTCGTCACTTTATCGACCTTCTGAAAGGGATTGAGAAAAAAGGTCTGCTGGAAGTCGCAGCACGTACCCGGCAGCATATGTGCAACATCATGCGTCATGCCGTACATCAGGAGTTGATAGAGCACAATCCGGCAGCAAATCTGGACGGTATCATCGCCCCTCCCATTAAACGCCACTACCCTGCCCTTCCGCTGGAGCGATTGCCGGAACTGTTGATTCGCATTGAGGACTACCAGCAAGGACGAGAGTTAACCCGCCTGGCTGTATCACTCACCCTGCACCTTTTCATCCGTTCCAGCGAACTGCGTTTCGCCCGTTGGTCCGAGATCGATTTCAAAAATAGAATCTGGACCATTCCTGCCACTCGCGACACCATCCCCGGTGTCCGCTACTCCGAGCGAGGTGCAAAAATGCGTACTCCACATATCGTTCCACTCTCCCGTCAGGCCATCACCATCCTGAAACAGATACGGGAAATATCCGGTCATCAGGTGCTGGTATTCCCCGGCGATCACAATCCGTATAAACCGATGTGTGAAAACACTGTCAACAAGGCGCTACGCCTGATGGGCTATGACACAAAAGATGAAATCTGCGGCCACGGGTTTCGGGCAATGGCCTGTAGTGCCCTGATGGAGTCTGGCCTGTGGGCACAGGATGCGGTTGAACGGCAGATGAGTCACCAGGAACGCAATAGCGTTCGAGCGGCTTACATCCATAAAGCAGAATATCTCGATGCACGTAAAGCGATGATGCAGTGGTGGTCGGATTATCTGGATATGTGCCGGAAAGCGTATGCCCCACCTTATATTTGTGGGAAGGAAATCAGTTGCACAATGGGATAACCCCTCTGACAAATTAAACCACAAAAATAGCCGTATCAATCTGTACTGGTACGGCATTTTTCTGGCTTCAATTCGGAGAAATTGTTAAACCGTACATGAGCATCTTCAGGTAAACGGTTCTGCATAAATCGAAAGTGTGAGGTCGGCTTCTCATACAGAAGTATCCACGGAAAAGGATTAGGCCTGTTATGAGCGAAAAGCGGGCCTTGTTGTGGAAGTACTACTTCAGCTTTCCCACCCATTCAGTACAAAAATCCAGATAAGCCCGCACGAGCGCTGAAGGATGTTTACGATGAGCGTAAACAAGGTTCAGCGGCATGGTTTGTCTGGCGATTCCGGGCAAAAGCTGTACCAGTTCGCCGCTTTCCAGCCAGGGCCTGGCTGAGAAATCCATCAGCCGGGTAACGCCCATACCACTCAGAGCATAATGAATTAATCCATGAATATTATTGGTGGAAAAAAATGGCTCGTACTTGACTTTTTCTGAGCCAGAATCCCATTCAAAAAAACCATGATTCAGCGTTTCCCAGGCAGCAACGGGAAGCCGGGCCATTTCAGCCAGGGTCGTTGGTGTGCCGTAACGCGCTAATAATTTGGGACTTGCCACAAACAATGTTTCCACTCTCATAATAGTTTTAGCAATCACATCGTCCGTATTTAAGCTGCCCATTCTTAGCGCAACATCGACGCCATCCTCAAACAAATCAACGACTCTTTCGCTCGAATGACAAAATACTTGGATATCGGGATAACGCTGCTGAAACTCGAGCAGTAAATCCCACCATAGTGAGAAATTAGGAGGCACAGACAGACGGAGTTTGCCCTGTAACTTATGGGCTGAGGTTACAGATTTTTGTGCATCCTCCAGCAACTCGACACCCAGACGAGCCTGTTCAAAGAACTGTAGTCCTTTATAAGTTGGCTTAACCCCCTGTCGTGAGCGATCCAGGAGTTGCACGTTCAACGCCTGCTCCAGCTCATTAATTTTTCGACTCAGAGTTGAGATCGGCATTCCCATTTTTTCACTGGCTGCAGAAAAACTTCCTGCATTAACCACCGAGATGAACAGTTTCGTTGCGTTGAAATCCACTTTACTTTCCATATTTGGGCATCATCTGTTTATTTTTGGTGATTCCATTCCATTTTGCAAAGGATAAAATTTTTCCCATCTTATTTGCGCAGGAACGTGAAATGAATAATCGCATCACTGAACTCTTACATATCCGCTACCCACTCATACAGGCTCCACTTTATTTTCTTACCAATGCTGAACTCGTCGCTGCCGTTTCAAATGCCGGAGGCATGGGCACTCTGGGGCCGCATGCCGGGCAAGATAGCCTTCCGGGCTCGCGTTATACAGCTCTGGACCGTATGCGCCAGGAGATCAGAAAAGTAAAACAGTTAACGGATAATCCTTTTGCAGTAACGTTAATTAACGGGCCTGATATGAGCTTCTGGCGACCAACTGCGGAAATGTTCGTTGAGGAAGGCGTGGAGGTGGTGCTTATCAACGAAGTGCTGGATGCCGAAATATTTGATTTTTTCAAACACAACCGCATAAAAATGCTTTACCGCGCCCTGACGCCCACCGTCTCTAATTCAAAAGAGGCCGAGAAATTAGGCGCCGACATCATCATTGCAACAGGTTTTGACGAAGGTGGGACTGTACCAACCCGTGTGATTGGTACATTCAGCATAGTGCCAATGATTGTGGACTGTGTGAAAATTCCGGTTATCGCAGCTGGCGGTATAAGTGATGTGCGCGGTGTACGTGCCGCAATCGCGTTAGGGGCGGAAGGTGTATATGTTGGCAGTCTCTTTTTGACGGCGCTTGAAAATCCTGCCGATGAGAAAGTCAAACGCCTGATTGTAGAGTCAAGCGCTGAAGATCTACTGCTTTTTCGTACGCTGCCTGCTTATTATCGCACCTTACCCACTGATTTAAGTCCCACACTAGAGGAATTAGAAGCGCAGGATACCGATCGTGAAACCATGTTTAAGGCAATGAACGGATACCATTCTTTGTGGCAAGCCATGAGGCTCGGAAATTTTGATCAAGGCGTAGTGTCCACTGGTACGGGGATTTCAGTAATCAAATCAGTCCGTCCGGCCGCAGAAATCGTGTCAGATCTTATGCAAGACTTTTAAATTTCTCTTTGGCCGCTCTTAAGGCTCATTTGAACTGAATCATGCCGCAAATCTATTCAGGATCAAACAAGCCATGCTCTGCTAAAACGTCTATAATTCATTGATTAATATAGGTATCTTCTGATCTTCTGGGGAGTGTGGCTGCCCGGAAGAAATCCTTCGTCCTCTTTTTGCAAAGAGCAGACATGTGCGCAGGGCATAGCCCATTATGAGCAAAAAGCAGATGTTAAGGTTTAGCGTCCTTTATTTGGTTATTAAGGGTTATTAGTCTTATCTATAAAAATTTGATTGGTGTCCATAAAGTCACCTTTTGCAAGAGCCTGATTCTAATGCAGTCAGTGTTTCGCTTACACCGATACTGCATCAGTGAGACGCTACCCACCCTCTCTAACTCAAAGGTGTTGCCAAAAATTCCTGCCGCTGTTCGGCCTGCAATGTATACCCGGTTACTTCCGGATACAGCGTGCGGCTGACGGTATCCGGCAGCATCAATTCTGTAAAACTCCAGGCTACTGCGATACTGATACCTGCCACGGACAGAATATCAGGATGACTTTCCCGCAGCCCGTTCTCCAGCGTCTGCCAGGCACCATGAAGTTGTTGAGTTACCCGATCCAACCAGGGCTGATGCTGTTTTTCTTCCGGCCTGAGACGCTGTTCGTACACAATCTGCACCGCTTTTTCACAGGCTGCCAGGGCGAATCCGGTAAGATGCAGATCCCTTAGTTCTTCCGCTCTGGACGCTGAAGTGGGTGCAGGCGAATGACCGGAATACTTTTCAAGGTAATTAATGATTAATGTTGAGTCGATCAGCACCTGATTATCATCTGTGATAAGCGTTGGAACTTTAACGGTTGGATTGATTTTTGTTAACGCATCAAAATCGTTGAACACCGAAAGAGTCCGTTGCTCGAATTTAATACCCAATACTTTCATGTAAATAGCAACCCGTCTGACATAGGGTGAATCCAGCATTCCGATCAGGATCATGGCTCTACCTCATATTATGTTGATTAACAAAATCAATTACCTGTGCGGCGACAGGCAAGGGGGCATCTTCCATTAAAAAGTGTCCGGCCTGTTTATAGATATGCAGCGTGGAGGAGACGATGTCGCGCTGCAAACGCCTTGCATACTCAACGGGTTGCCATTCATCTTCGGCGCCCCATAAAACCTGTACAGGCAGCTGAAGTTGCGGCAATTTTTCTGCAAAGTCGCTGGTGTAACAGGCATTATAATGCACAACCTGATGCTGATAAAATGAGGGCTGTCCCACCACGCCACAAAGCGGCGCGAGATAACTTTCCAGCCGCTGCTCTGTCATAAGATGCTTATTAAAAACAGCCATCTTTAACTGGCGAGACATCGCGCGATAATGCTCAGTGGCAGGGATCAGCGCATAATCCGCATAGTTATCCCGCATATCTTTCCATGTGGGCGAAGGCCAGGAGTTGTAACTCGGAATATCGGCAATCGTAAGCGTCTTCAGCAGGGATGGGTTGTCGAATGCCAGTCTGAGTGAAATTGCCCCGCCGATATCGTGACCAAAAAGATGTATTTTTTCGAGCTGCCAGTGTTCAAGAAGTTTCAACAGAAAACCGACTTGTGCGGCAACCGAGGTATCAGCCGTCAACGGGCGCTCTGATGCGCCAAACCCTGGCAGATCATACAGGTGAACATGAAAACCCGCATCGACAAATACCGGCACTAGTGACTGCCAGATCACCGAGTGTGCGGGAGTGCCATGAACCAGCACCAGAGGTGTACCTGAACCATGGACCCCGGTCGCAATACGACAACCTTTTATCAAAACGTCTTCATTCAGTAATGGGTTGTTATCGGGCATTAACTTTCTCCGTTGTGCTTGTTTCTGTCAGGCTATCCGTTGACTGAATATGACACCAGTGACATTATTTCCAGCCGTAAACCCACTTTTGTCATACAAAAATGAATAAACGACTCTCTGTTGATGCACTCAGAGTATTCAGAACCGTGGTGCAAACGGGCAATATGAGTAAGGCTGCATTACTTCTTAATCTGAGCCAGTCCGCAGTAAGCTGGAAGCTCAGACGGCTTGAAGATCAACTTCAATGCCAGCTACTTACGCGCATCGCCGGAAAAGCCGTTCCGACAGAAAAGGGCAGCGTTCTGCTACGCCATGCGGAAAAAATACTCACTGAACACGATCATGCCGTGGCTTATTTTTCGCCTTCGGAACTACGTGGCAAGCTGCGAATTGGGGTCACTGAACATATCTCAATGACCGAAGTATGCGGGGTCATTTCAACCTTCACTCACCATCATCCCGAGGTGGATATACAACTGGTGGTGGAACAAAGTCATCTCCTGCGTCAGCATTTTTCTGAAGGAAGCCTGGACATCATCTTACATCAGGATTTCACGGGCACGGCATCGCCGGAAGATAAGGTATTGTGGAGTGAAAAATTATACTGGTACGCAACACCTGCCTGGCGGCATGAATCGCATAAGAGCCTGAAGCTTATTACCTGGGGACCGGATTGCTATTACCGTAACCTGGCTGAGGAGAAACTTCGGCAGGCAAAAATTCCATTTTCTGTGATGCTGGAGTGTCCTTCAGTAGCAGGTATGCTTGCGGCGATAACCACGGGTCTGGGGGTGGGAATACTCAATCAATACAGCGTTGAGAAAGCGATTTGTAACGTGTATGAACTTGAAAAATTGATGCCTCTGCCGTCGGTTGATTGCCTGCTACGCCTGAATAAACACCGCTTTAATCCAGCAAGCGAGGCCTTCTGCGAGATGCTGACCAGGCTGATGCATAAATAGCGATAGTGAATCGGCCGCTATTAATTGATGAATACAACGTGTTGTTAGCAATGTCCGCCTCTGGCACGGAGCTGACTGACTCACTGGGCAAAAGGTCCGATCTGAGCATAAAGCGAACCTGGCCCTGAGCTCAATTGACGCGGGCAGTGCCTCTTAGGGTAATGCTTTTTCATCGCGCCGATCAGCGCTGCGGAGTCTTTTGACCTTGCCGGCTCGGCGTTAAACGTATTGAGAGAGTCGCGCGTATACATCTCATTAGACATGAATCGGCGACCAGGAGGGTTCATGGGTTGCAGCGTCAGTCTCGGCGTCCGCAGAAGCCATTTGACCCTCTGTACGCTGGCCACAACGATATCTTGGTGCTGTGGCCTGGCGCTGCACATCAGCGATAAATCGCTGTGGCACATAAAAAAACGGCAGGGTGACATCTCATCCCTGCCGTCGAATCGGATAGCTTAATTTTCGGCGATTATAGAGAGTTTACTTGTCATGTAAATCACATTTTTATCTAATGCAAAACTCTTCGATTACTATATTCCTGTGTATCTTACGACTGACACTGACAGGCTGCGAAAGGGTGGAAATTACCTTAATGTCAGGAGGATATCTGAACAGGGTTAAGATACAGACCTTTCATTGCCGGCCAACTCAATTCTGTTTCGCCCGTTTTCCTTTGCCCGGTAGAGCGCCATGTCGGTTTATTTCATTAACGACTGCTGGCTTTCCCCAACTTTCAGGAAAGCAACCCCGATACTGACGGAGATACCCTGACCATCATCCAGTCTGATGTTCCGTGCATTCCTGCAGATGGATTCTGCATAGCGAATCACCTCATACCGGGAAAGCCCCTCGCCGATTACCGCAAACTCCTCTCCACCGATACGGAAAACTTTCAGTGCAGACCCACTGATACCCGCCAGCTGTCCGCCGAATCTGGACAAAACACCATCACCGGCATCATGCCCCCACCGGTCATTGATGTGCTTGAAAAAATCAATATCGATGATCATCATGGACAGCTGTGTACTGGTCGTGCTGCTGAGGGTTTCCACAAAATAACGCCGATTCGGAAGCCGGGTGAGTTCATCATGCAGGGCGCTGGTCTGCACCACGGAAAAACGTGAATTCATCCGCATGATGATGCAATAGACGCTAATAACGGTGAGAAGCATTCCGGACAGCTTTAACAAATCTTCGCAGAAGTAGCCCACCCATCGCGGTTGACTGACTATTTCATCCATCACATCGAATGCGCCTGCAGCGATCCAGAGTATGAGGCCGTTAATCGCTCCGCTCAGGGGACCTCCGTCAACGAAAACACAGGCAACATTCCACAAGGTAAAAATCAGGAGCAGCAGGAAGAAGAGATCAATGTATAACCCCGGACTGGACATGATTTCACGGAAGGTGCCCAGTGGGGAACCTGCGCTGATGGCCACAATGGCAGCAGTGGTGAGTGCCATGCAGGCCCGGAGGATAACCGCCACCCTGAAGCGAAGGGATGAAGACTGCAGCATATTGAATTTCCGTAGTGGTGGATGACTTTTAAAACCAGAACCCATAGAGACGGTGTTTTCGTGTGTCAGTTGACGCACCACACCGCACAGGCACGCTGCGATCGTGAAGGTTGTCAGGTAAAACAGGTAACTCAAAAGTACCTCTGTCAGATAAAGGCGTAAACCCATGAATACCGAAATATTGCCACACCCGAACAACCTCTTAAGTTATCAGAATGGGTAACAAAGGAAGTCGGTTCCCTCCGCCTTCTTACCGGGTTTAAACTCGCAGCACAAAGACGACAATCACTCCCTCTAAATTAATGAATCCACCTAATAAACCCAAGCGAATTACCACACCCGATCAAATAAATCACTCTGCGTTATGCTTTTCCGACTCAACAGCTGAAGGATAACCTCATGCAAACGGTAAAACTGAACAACGGTATCGACATGCCCCTACTGGGCTTTGGTGTTTTTCAGATGACGGATGTCGCCGAATGCGAGCGCGCCATTACGGATGCCATCAATACGGTTTATCGCCTGATTGATACCGCGGCCTCCTACCTGAACTAAACCCAAGTTGGCAACGCGTTGTGTGTTCAACGAGTCGATGCAACGCTAACTTAACTAATGGGACGCATTGAGTGAGAAGCGGACATTTTTAAGTAAGAACAAACAGTGCCTGTTATTATTTTTTGGCAAGCAGGCAGATAGCTTCTTTTTCGAGGACAGACTTAACGCAACCATAACGTACGGCATTCAGCATGGCTTTGCCCATTTCTTTAGTGGTAACAATGCTGTCGGGAAAGAGGCGTTTTAATAGAGGAAAGAATGGTGACAGTATGGTGTAAAAAACCCTGTAAACTGTAGTCTTGGAGCGAATACCGTCAAGAGGCCATATTACTGCAGGACGAAACATCTGTGCCGAAGTGAAGCCAAGCCTGAGCAGGCTATTTTCTGTTTTACCCTTAACTCTTGCCCACATGCTTTTTACCTCTTCAGAGCTGTCTGTCCCTGCCCCCGAGACATAGATAAAGGTTATATCCGGATCTAACTGTACCAGGTGTGAGGCAACATCAAGTGTCAGTTTAAAAGTAATACGACCGTATTCTTCCTCTGGCAGACCGGATGCGCTCACGCCCAGACAAAAAAAACAGGCATCCCATTTCTCCGCTGCATTTAAGTCAGCCAGCGGTGCGATTACGTCATCTGTAACTACCTGATTAAGGCGGTTATGGCATTCAGGCAATGGTGAACGAACGATAACGGTTACAGTTTCGACATCTTTTGCTTCCATGCACTCGCGCAATACGCCCTGGCCGACCATCCCGGATGCGCCAAAGATTAAAACTCTCATTATCCAGCCTCTGGTGTCTGCTTTGTATGAATCCTGATCTCCTCCCTGAAAACAGTGCCAGCCTAAACTAAAGTATCCGGTCTTTCTTTCATCTCACTGAGAGGCATATCAACCATGAAAAAGACCCGTTATACCGAAGAACAGATAGCATTCGCCCTTAAACAGGCCGAAACAGGCACTCGGGTGGAGGAAGTGTGCAGAAAGATGGGTATTTCTGAAGCCACTTTTTATAACTGGAAGAAAAAATTTGGCGGTATGGGCGTAACAGAACTGCGCCGTTTGCGGCAGCTTGAGGACGAAAACCAACGGCTTAAGCGTCTGGTGGCGGACCTCAGTCTGGATAAGGAAATGCTCCAGGATGTCATTCGAAAAAAGTTCTGAGGCCCATTCAGAAGCGTGAAGCGGTGACTTACCTGCTGGACGCCTATCGTATCGGGCTGCGTCGTGGTTGCCGTTTAATGATGCAGAGTCGCACGGTATACCTCTATCGCAGTTGTCGTGATGACAGGGCCCTGACTCACCGGATAAGAGAAATTGCGGAGACACGGATCCGCTATGGTTGCCCGCGCATTCATATTCTTTTGCGCAGGGAAGGCTGGTTAGTCAACCACAAGAAAACCCACCGAATTTACTGCCAGGAAGGACTGAATCTGCGAGCAAAACGCCCACTCAGGCATGTTACAGCCAGGCACCGACACGCCCGTCCAGAAGTGACCGCATTAGATCCGTGCTGGAGCATGGACTTTGTTGCTGATAATCTGTTCAACGGGCGTCGGATACGTGCCCTAACTGTAGTGGATAATTTTAGTCGTGAATGCCTGGCGATCGAAGTTGGTCAGGGGCTGCGTGGAGAGGATGTGGTGGCTGTTATGGAGCGCCTGAAACAAATGCAGCACCGTATACCACACCGGTTGCAGACGGATAATGGCAGCGAATTTATCTCTAAAGCGCTTGACCGATGGGCATACGAAAATAAGGTGACAATGGACTTCTCACGGCCCGGCAGACCGACAGATAATGCTCTGGTCGAGTCATTCAACGGGAGCCTGCGCGATGAGTGTTTGAATGTGCACTGGTTCCTGTCACTGGAAGATGCTCAGGAGAAGATCGAGCACTGGCGGCAGGAATATAACCAGTACCGGCCACATTCCTCATTAAATAACCAGACTCCGGAAGAATTTGTCCGAAGCCTGCAAACAGACCCGGATCTGTGATTTATCCTGGCATCAATATTGAGAAGGGATCAAAATCCATAAAGCTCAAAAAGTGGATGGAGCTAAAACGGGTCTACTTAAAAGCATAGTTGTCGCAAACGCCAGCCCAGTCAGGCGTAAGTTCATGGATATCTCCCTGTTTTTGATCGTCGGTCCTGATTAAGGAACCTGCTGATTAATCTCAATGCTGACCTGACCGTTGCCGGAAAAATCAGTCAGCGGACTGTCGCCGTACCAGTCACCTGAGGCTGGCGTTGCCAGACCATTTTGTGAAATACGAACGCGTACTTTTAATTGATGCAGCGAAGAAAGCAAGCGTTCCGGCATCATTGCGTTACTGTCATCGACGGTGATCGCCAGCGGGAAGCGGCTCAGCGGCAGCTTTTTCACCGCAACCGGCACCGGACTGCTGCCATCTGTCACGGAAATAAAGACCGTACCATTCTGCGGAAGTTTCACCTGAGCCTCAGCAGAAAGCGTGACATTGACCGCCAGTTTAACCTGATCCAGCCCCGCTTTTTGTTTTGCCTGCGCAATGCTGGCGTTGACCATTTCCAGGCGTTTGTCACCGGCTGGCAGGATTTTCTGCATAACTTCCCACGCGCCAATGGCTTGCGGGTAGTGTCCCTGTTCATATTCATTATAGGCCAGCAGACTTAATACACGCAGATCACCCTGAGATTTTTCCAGCATACTGCGCAAAAGGTTGCCGCCGGTAAGGTTATCCTGCGGATCGGACGAACGGGTTAACACTTCGGCATAACCGAGTTTGACTGACATATCATCCGGCGCGAGCTGATAAGCGTGGGCATAAGCCTGCGTGGCGGTGGCGGCATTATTGAGCGCCATCCCTACACGGCCAAGCATCGCCCAGTCCTGGATATTATGCGGATTTGCCTGCAAATCGGTACGCAATCCGAGCCCTAAATCCTGCACGTCGGTGGCAGTCAGCGGCGCGCCGTGGTCATCAGCAATGCGATGGCGTAAATCGGGCATACGCTGCATGACCTGATTCCACGCACTCACCTGCCCCAGACCACCGGCGTACAGATACAAACCCAGCGTGATGAGCACCAGCAAAATAGCACCGGGCACCAGCGTCCAGCGACCAATCGGCTGAATGGCGGCGGGCACCTGACCCGCCGGAATATCGGTCAGTAAGTTTTCCTGCAATTCCTGAATATGCGCCGGACGTTCGTCCACCACGCCCTGCTCTTCGTCTTCTTCCAGCTCAGTCAAACGGTGATGATAAAACGCTTTATTCAGCGCATCGCGGGAAGTGTGTTCCGCGCGGTCGCCACGAATAACCGGCACGATAAACAGCGCCAGTGCGATAACCAGCATCACTACAATGCACAGCCAAAAAATGCTCATGATCCTTTCCTGTCGCTGTCTTTAAGTAACTGCGCCAGGCGCTGTCTCTCTTGTTCTGACATTGATGTGGCCGTGTTTTCAGTGCGCGCAGCACCCCGGCGGGAACGCATAAAAATCATGCCTGCGCCGATAACAATGACCAGCACCGGCCCGAGCCACAAAATAAAGGTAGAGGGCGTGACCGGCGGTTCGTAAGTCACGAAATTGCCATAACGCGCCACCATATACGCGACGATTTGCTGTCTGTCCTGCCCTTCATTAAGCAACTGAAACACCTTGGTACGCATATCGGCGGCGATAATCGAATCCGACGCGGCAATATTGGTGTTCTGACATTTCGGGCAACGCAACTGCGCCGTGATCTCCCGGTAAGCCTGTTCCTGTTCCGGCGATTTGAACTGATACGTGTCGATGGAGGCGAACGCGCTGACACTCAGCAGCATGCCCAGCAACAACGCAGGCAGCGATGAAATCAGCCTCATACATTGCCTCCGTATTTTTTGTACAGCGGCAGAACTTCGGTCTGCCAGACTTTTTCATTTAAGTCACCGGCATGGCGATAGCGGATAATGCCCTGTCCGTCGATCAGGAAGGTTTCCGGCGCGCCATAAACACCCAGATCTAACCCCAGCATGCCGTCGCCGTCGTAAAGACTCAGCATGTAAGGATTGCCCAGCGTGTTCAGCCAGTTGACCGCTTTCTGCCGGTCGTCTTTGTAGTTCAGGCCGACCACACGGACACCTTTCGCCGCCAGCGTATTGAGATAATCATGTTCGGCGCGGCAGGTCGGACACCACGTCGCCCAGACGTTGAGCAGCATCGGTTTGCCATCGCGCAGCACCGACTGATCGTAGGTTTTGCCCGCCTGCGCCAGCGATTCCAGTTTGAACACCGGCACCGGTTTGCCAATCAGGGCTGATTCCAGCAGCGTCGGATCATCGCCGTTGGCATTGCGGGTCAGTTGCACCAGAAAAGCCGCAGCCAGCGCCAGGAACAAAATCAGCGGAATAAAGAGGAGTTTACGGTTCATGCTTCTTCAGCCTCCGTCAGACCTTGCTTCTTAAGCTTTTTACTCATGCGATAACGCGGGTCGAGAATACACAGCACGCCACCGGCCGCCATAAACAGGCCACCGAGCCAGATCCAGCGGACGAACGGTTTGTAGTACAAACGCACCGCCCACGAGCCATCGTCCATCTCTTCGCCGAGCGCCGCATACAGGTCACGCGCCAGATTGCCGTCGATGGCCGCTTCGGTCATCATGCTGCGTGCCACGCTGTAGAAGCGTTTTTCGGCGTGCAGCGTGGTGACTTGCTTGCCGTTCTGCGTCACATCAATATTCGCCTCACCGCCGGTATAGTTCGGGCCGGTGATGTCGCGAACGTCGCGGAAGATAAAGTGATAATCATGAATATCCACGGTATCGCCGGACTTCATGCGCACATCACGTTCAACGCTGTAATTCTGGCTAAACGCGATGCCGATCACCGTCACCGCCACGCCGAGATGGCCGAGCACCATGCCCCAGTGACTGCGTGAAAGTTTGGTCAGACCGCGCCAGAATGAATGACGATGGGTGGCGCGTTCGTGCAGTTCCATCAGCGTCAGTACAATCACCCACACCGACATCAGCATCCCCACCACGGTCATACCGACGATTTTATCCTGCAACAACCACGGCAGAAGAATCGACAAGACCAGCGTGACGACCAGCGCCACGCCCAGACGACGCCACAGTTTACTGGGCTCATCACGACGCCAGCGCACCAGTGGTCCGATGCCTAACAACAGCGCCAGCGGCGCCATCAGCCAGGTAAACATCGTATTAAAGAAGGGTTCACCGATAGAAATACTGCCCAGCCCGAGTTGTTTGTGGATAAGCGGCAGCAGCGTACCGAGCAGCACCACCAGCATCGCCGCCACCAGCAATACGTTATTGCCCAGCAAATAACTTTCGCGGGAGTGCAGTTCATGACGGCTTGGTGCGCGCACCGAGTTACCTTTAAAGGCGTACAGCAGCAGCGAACCACCGATCACAATCACTAAGTAAGCCAGGATAAACATGCCGCGCGCCGGATCTGAGGCAAACGAGTGAACCGAAACCAGCACGCCGGAACGCACCAGGAAAGTCCCGAGCAGACACAGCGAGAACGCAGTGATGGCCAGCAGCACCGTCCAGGCTTTGAACGTCCCGCGTTTTTCGGTGACGGCGAGCGAGTGGATCAGCGCCGTACCCGCCAGCCACGGCATAAAGGAGGCGTTTTCAACCGGATCCCAGAACCACCAGCCGCCCCAGCCTAATTCGTAATATGCCCACGCCGATCCGAGCACGATACCGATGGTCAGGAACACCCAGGCGGCTTGTGTCCACGGACGCGACCAGCGCGCCCACGCGGTATCCAGACGCCCTGCCATCAGCGAAGCAATCGCGAAAGCAAAGGCCACAGAGAAACCGACATACCCCATGTACAGCAATGGCGGATGGAATATCAGGCCGATGTCCTGTAACACCGGATTCAGGTCGCTGCCGTCCACCGGGAAATTCGGCAACGAGCGGATGAACGGGTTGGATGTCAGCAGAATAAACAGCAGGAAACCGCCGGTGATCATGCCCATCACCGCCAGCACGCGCGACACCGCATCCTGCGGCATACGGCGGCTGAACAGCGCCACGGCAAGCGTCCAGCAACTGAGTAATAACACCCACAGCAGCAGCGAACCTTCGTGCGCTCCCCACGTCGCCGCCACGCGGTAATACACCGGCAGGTGGGTGTTGGAATTATTAGCAACATAGGCGACGGTGAAATCATTCACCACAAACGCATGCACCAGAATAATGAACGCCAGCGCGATGCAGGCAAACATGCCGTAAGACAACGGGCGCGCCATCGCCATCATCCGGCCGTCCTGGCGTGCGGCGCCCCACTGCGGATAAATACTCAGCAATACCGCCAGCCCTAATGCCAGACAGAGTGCAAATGTTCCCAGTTCCGGCATCATGAGCGGTCGTTTCCTTTATCGTTACCCACGTAGGCCGAAGCCGGTCCTGTGTGGTTTTCTTTCATGGCGTCGGCAACTTCCGGCGGCACATATTTTTCGTCGTGTTTTGCCAGAACCTGAATGGCATTCACCACATTCCCCGGTTCCATCACACCCTGCGCCACCAAGCCCTGCCCTTCACGGAACAGGTCGGGAAGGATGCCGTTGTAGGTCACGGCAATCGCGCCACGCGCATCATAAATTTTAAAGCTCACCTGCAAACTTTTCGGGTCACGTTTCACGGAGCCGGGCATCACCATGCCGCCGATACGCAGGCGCTGGCCCACCGTCGGCAGTTCGTGGTCCTCGCCTTTGCCCTGCAGGATTTCACCGGGTGTATAGAACAAATCAATATTCGAGCGTAGCGCGTACATCACCAGTGAAATGCTCAGACCAAGGCCGATCAGCACCCCCAGCGCCAGCGACAGCCGCTTTTTACGACGTGGATTCACAATAACTTCTCCGGGGATGCGTCCGGTTCCAGCGGTGACGTCTGTGCGCCTGGCTGTTTTTTAGACTGAGACTGACTGATGCGTTTTTCGCGTGCCTGACGACGACGGACTTCGCCGAGGATCTGCCGGTGCTGAATCAGGGTATGTGCGACCAGCACAATCAGCGAGAGCAGCGTTGCAGCGACCGACAGCCAGACATAAAAGGCGTAACCGCCCATCGCAAAGAAATCATGCCAGCTTGAGAATGCAGGACTCATCCGCGACGCTCCTTATTCACAAGACCGGCCACCCACGGGCGCAGACGTTCCTGCACCAAAATCAGGTTACGTAAACGCATCAGCGTCAGGGTAATAAAGAAGAACAGGTAACCGAAAATCGCCCAGCGCAGCGGATAACGCATGCTCGGGTCGATGGTTTGTTGCATGTTGGTGGAACCCTGATGCAGCGTATTCCACCACTGCACGGAGTAATGGATGATGGGAATATTCACCACGCCGACCAGCACCAGAATACCGGCGGCACGCCCGGCCAGGCGCCGGTCGTCAAAGGCGTTGTACAGCGCTATTACACCGAGATACAGAAACAGTAACACCAGTTCGGAGGTCAGACGCGCGTCCCACACCCACCAGGTGCCCCACATCGGTTTGCCCCATGCTGAGCCGGTGACCAGCGCGATAAAGGTGAAAACAGCGCCGACCAGTGCCATTGCCGCCACCGCCAGATCGGACATTTTCATCTGCCACACCAGGCCGATAAATGCCGCAATCGCCATCCCGCTGTAAATCCCCATCGACCAGATGGCCGCCGGGACATGAATATACATAATCCGGTAACTGTTACCTTGCTGGTAATCCGGCGGTGCATAGCCAAAACCCCATACCCAGCCAATCAGCAGGCAGGCAAGCCCCACAATCCCGAACCAGGGAATGAACCGGCCACAGACGTGGTAAAGCCGTTCAGGCCTTGCGAGTTGATGTAACCATTTCTGCATTATTGTCGGTATCCACTGTAAATAGTAGCCTGCAGGATGGATATTGAAATATTAACCTTTAAGGCTAAAGTCGCTTACTTTCGTTCAGTCAAAGCTAAGCTCTTTGATTGAGGGAAATCAAAAGCACCCCAAGTCAGGAAAAATGGATTTTCAATCACCCCTTTGTGGGAAGTCCGAGTCGACGACGCAACTCCGGCGCAGTCAAATGAACACGCCAGCCAGGCCCGCCAGGCTGGAATGCAACCGCCGACGCCAGATCCCCGACGACCACAGGGTCACACCCTGTATCGCGCACAAGATCCACCGCGACCTGTATAGCCTGAGCATCGTCACTGGATATCGGCATACCAATCCTACCACCTGCCCGAGTTCCAGAAGATTCCACGATGTAGGCATCAACGCAACTGAAAGCACGTACCAGGCGAGCATCTGGCAGATACTTGGCGACCGTTTGAGCCACACCATTCTCCCTGGCTTCGCGATACAGATCGCTGCTGCTTTCCCCCCACGGATTAGTCGAATCCAACACAATCTTGCCCTTATATGAACTGTGCAAATCTCGCCCTACTTGCGGCAGCGCCTCGAAAGGCACTGCAAGCAGCAAGATGGATCCGAACTCCGCCGCTTGAGCGGGTAAACCTACAGAGGCACGAGGGCCAAGTTCGCGGACCATCGACTCAAGCTCCTCAGGATGACGCGACGAGAACATGACCTCATGGCCTGCTTTGATCCAGAGACGGCCCACTGTCCCGCCCAGTGAACCTGAGCCGATCACACCAATCCGGGTCGGCGACCCGGCGCGAGCAATGTGAGGAAGTATCCACGGAACAGTGACCATTACGCCGAGTGATTTTAGTATTGAACGTCGGGAGAATGTCATTTGAGTGTCCTCTTTGTCAGTGGTGATTTAGACCCTGCACACAGCAGTGGCTTAACCTCGCCGGACGACACCGCCAGCGTTTCTTGCCGCTGGTGCGAACGGCCCAGCCAAATGCTCAATACCAGCCAGAAGACCGATAAGGGCACAGCGATCACAGCCATTTGCGTCAGCCCTAATCCCAGACCCATTAGACCGGCATAGCCCCAGCTCGCGACCTGGTCTCCCCCGCGATATACGACAGTGTCGATGAAATTTTTCGCCTTGTAGCGATCTTCACGAACACTGGAAGTAAACAGGATTTCGCGCGCCGGTCTCGCCAGTGCGAAGTTAGCGGCTCTTCGCCCGACCTGAGCAATGACCAGCACCGTCGTAGTCGGGCTTGCTGCCAAGGCTGCAAAACCCGCCACGCTAATCACGGGTAGGATACACAGCGTTACCGCTACGCCCAGATAGCCGATCAGCCTGCCGGTCACGAACAACTGCAGGGCTAGCGTCATGGCGTTGACCATAAGGTCAATATTGGCGAAAAAAGCCATTCTTGCTGCGCGATCAGAAAAGTATTCCTGAGCAATGTTTGCCTGCTGGAAATACAGAAATGTCGAGGTTAGGGAATACAACAGGATGAATAGTGCAAGACCGGCCAGGTATGGAGAACGAATGGTGTGGATTAACCCAGTAAAAATGCCTCCGCCCAGCGGTTTGCTCGTATCGCCGTCACGAGCAGGATGTTCGAAGAACTTTGCAACGAATGTCAGTCTGCGCGAGGCCAGCACAGCCACTTCCAAAAACACGATGGCGAAGGCAATAAGCCAAGAGCGACCAATATTCTCGACAAGCACAGAGGTGAGCGCAGAACCCAGAAGTCCTCCCACTGTTGCGCCGGCTGCCAGCAGACCAAAGAGCCGTTTACCCTGCTCGCTGTCGAAGATATCGACGATAAAAGACCAGAACACAGAAACGACGAAGAGGTTGAAGACAGAGACCCAAATGAAGAAGGCACGCCCCACCCACACCTGCCAATCCGGTCCGGCAAAGTGCAACAGCAGTGCAAACACGACCAGGTTCACCGCGAAGAATCGGTAGGTCAAGGCAATAAATTGCCTGCGAGGCAGATTGCGTACTGCCAGCGCGAACAGCGGGCTGACCACCAGCATCACAATCAGCGTTCCGGTAAAAAGCCACGGGAGGTTAGCAACGCCACTTGCCACGCCCAGCTCATCCCTGATAGGACGCAGAACGTAGTAAGCCAGGAAGAGCGCAATGACGTATAGCAGCGACCACACGACCGCAGGCGCCTCATCGTTCTGCACACCCGTCAGGCGTTGCAGCCGGATCGACAACTGCCGATTTACCCCTCCCCCTGTCATACAGGAAACGCCTTGTTCAGTTGCGCAAGATCCTGCGCATCCAGCGATATCGACATGGCACGCGCGTTCTCGCGGATGTGATTGACCGAGCCAGATTCAGGGATCGCGATCGTTATTCCGTTGCGCAGTGTCCAGGCGATGGCGACGGCAGCCGGGCTCACACCATGCTTGCCGGCGACTTCCGCCAATACAGGATCCCTAAGCAGAACTCCGCCCGTGCCCAGGGGCGAATACGCCATGAGCGGAACCCCGTGATCGCGGCTCCAGGGAATGAGGTCACGCTCAATCCCGCGCTCGGACAAATTATAGAGCACCTGGTTGACGGCGCAGGACTTGCCTGACTCAACTCGGAACAGTTCTTCCATATCATTGACGCCAAAACTCGATACGCCCCATCGGCGAATGTGGCCTTCCCTTTTAAGCGTTTCGAAAGTGTCCACAACCAGCTCCAGGTCTCTCACCTGACCACGCCAGTGCAGCAGATAAAGATCCAGGTAGTCAGTGCCGAGGTTGCGCAGGCTGCGCGTGCAGGCCTCCACGATCCCCGCTCGCGTGGTGGCATTGGAAGGCAGCACCTTGGAAACCAGAAATACGTCTGCGCGTCGACCGCCGATGACCCGGCCAATCATTTGCTCCGAAGCACCGTTGCCATACATCTCAGCGGTATCGATGAGCGTCATCCCGAGCGAAAGCCCGAGACGCATGGCTTCCTCTTCCTGGAGCACAGGACGTCGCCCCTGGGCAAGACGCCACGATCCCATGCCCAGAGCTGGAGCAAAGCTTCCATCCGGCAGGCGAACAGTACGCAATGCCTGAGTGCGGGTACCAGGTAATTCCTGCGCCATGGCCAGCTTACCGGCAAGCATGGTTGCAGCTCCCAGCAACGTGAATTGACGTCGTGTCATCGATTTAAGATTCATGATCGTTTGTTACCTTTTGGGCAGCGTCAGACCTAACGGCCTCCCACCATGGAGTAAATACCTGTGCCTGGCCATCGAGATACGCAGGCTGACCTATCTCTGGTGTCCAGAGGGTGTAACTGCGCCCACGGCTGGCCGTGACAATGCGTTTGAAGGGATCGTCCCAATCGTGTGGCGCGATGGAGAACCGCCCAACGTGCCCAGGCATGAGGACATGCGCCCGCAGATCCTCGGCTGCCTGGGCGGCCTGTTCAGGATTCATGTGGACATTAGCCCATCGCGGGTCGTACTGGCCGGTGTCGAGCGTGACCCAGTCAAACGGGCCATAGCGCCTTGCTATCTCGGCGAAGTGCGGCGCATACCCTGAGTCCCCGCTGAAGAAGAGCCGATGCTGCTTGGATACCAATGCGAACCCCGCCCACAGGGATTTGTCCTTGGTGAAAGTACGTCCCGAGAAGTGTCGAGCAGGGGTGACGTGGATTTGCAGGTCGGGTGCCCGCCCGATGGTTTCGTACCAGTCGGCCTCTTGCACGCGCCGCATGTCGTAACCCCATGCTTCAAAATGCGCGCCTACCCCAAGAGGGGCCACCACTTGCCTGACCTTCGGCTGCAAGGCAAGAATGCTCGGATAATCCAAATGGTCGTAGTGGTCGTGGCTGATCAGCAGGAAGTCAATCTCCGGCATGTCATCTGCCGTATAAACACTGGAACCCTCAAAGGCCACGTTTGTCATTGGCACGGGCGATGCGTTAGTGCTGAAAACCGGGTCGATCAGGATACGTCGCCCCGCCAGTTGTACGTAGAAAGAAGAGTGGCCGAGCCATATCACCAGGTCCTGAGAGACGTCCAGCGCGTTAAGATCGGTTTTGACGATCGGTATCGCGCCGGGCGGAGTCGGTTGCCCCGTACTGGTAAAGGCATTGTTCAGCATAAGCGATACCTGCGACTCGTCCGTGGTCAACATCGGCGTGTCTATCTGGTTGCTGAACGTGCCCCCGGATTGATTCGACGAATGCTCTATACGGGCAAGTCTATCGCCGTGCGGCAGTGCACCAAACAGGGGGTGCTGCAGGTACACCACGATACATAGCGCACTGAGCACGACGAGGATTGTGATAATTTTGGCGAGACGGAAGATCATTTCGTCGACTCCTGCGGCAGTTCATGAGCGAAGGCACCGGCATGGAAAACCGTCGCACCGTCGCTGGTCATCGAATCAAGGCCGTTCGTGTCAGGACGGAGCTTCAGGCTGGTCGATTGCAGGTTACCGTTGCGATCAAAGATTGCCCCCTCAAAAATAAAACCTTCGTTAGAGGCCGTGAACCAGGGATTTGCCAGCACTGTTTGAAGGTTCCTCTCTGACTGTGGGATCGGTTCCGCCCCCTGAGTTTGAGCATCATAGGCTAGGTTTACAGGGGCAGTCGGCTGTGAAGCAGGGGCTGCCATGGCGGTATCTGCTATAGTAACAAGACATATAATCCCGATAATTGCCTGCGCACTTCTGGTCAGCATGGCACCCACACGCCAATACATAGCCAGAGCTGAGTGCTTTTTGAAATCGTAAGTCATATGCATGAATATCTCCTGTGAATTGATATTGCCGCCAAGGCCGATCACGAAGCGTTTGCTACGACTGCAGTTAAATATGTAGAGCAGGCGGGATTGCCTCACCGGAGGAAAAACCTAAGGTAACGAGGCTGAACGTCATGATGCTCATCCCATAAATACGCTCAGCTCTATCTACATCAACAGTGAAACTAACGGTATGCTGCGGGTTTGATGCCATCAGTATTGGGTTGACTTATTCCCAGATTCTCATTCGCATAGCGATCAGGGTTTTCGACAACCTCAGCGACAAACCGAGCAATACTTGCACGCGATGTCTCTGTGCCCTTGTAAACTTCTCCCTTTTTCGTCAACTCAAATTCCTCAGTCGGTTTGTCCGTCAGCCAAACCGGCCGCAATACGGTATAGGTCAGTGATGATTGCTCGACCACCTCTGCCGTTTTCAGACCAGAAGGGCGATAATGGCCGACAATGCTCTTGTCCCAGGAATTGAAAGGTTCAGGTAATTCATCATAAATACCTCCCGCGCTGATGGCGATAATGCGCTTGGTACCCAGGTCCTTCATCACACTAACAATATTGGCTGTTTTGAGATCGAGATCAGGACCACCCAAGGTGCTGATAACAATATCCTGTTCGCTGATAGCATTCCTGAGATCCGCCATATTTGTGGCATCCCCCTCAACAATATTTACACGATCATTTTTGCGGTCATTCACTCGAGCCGCACGGCGCAAAAAAAGTGTCAACCGCACATCGCTCTGCTCCAATAAGAGCGGAATAATTGCCTTAGCGGTGTGCCCATTGGCACCGATTAAAATCACATTCTTCATCTTGGAACTGGCTCTATTTAGATTCATTAAGTTACTTACGGTGATGATTGTCAGCCCCATGAAAAATGACCACTCCGGTTGCTAAAAAAAGCATAAGTAACGGTATATTTTTCTCATGGTTCCTTGGCTAACATCACATTGGCTCGGCTCAGAATGCCCTCATACATATTCAAAATAATCATCAACCCAGGCTCCGTTACGAGCTCATAGCCTACTCAGGCTGCCTCCCTCTTGATGCTTGTGAACGCGCAGTCAGGAAGGTCAAGACGGCCGCCAGCACAAGCACAGCGGCACTCGCTACGAAAGTACTTTGATAACCCTGGGCATCAAACAACAACCCGCCAACAGTCGAGCCCAATGCAATTGACAACTGGACAACTGCGACCATAAGCCCACCGCCGGTTTCTGCATTCTTTGGCATTGTTTGGGCAACCCAGCTCCACCACCCCACTGGCGCCGCAGTTGCCACTAACCCCCACAGGCCCAGCAGTATCGCCACAGGAACAACACTTTCCCCAAATGAGATTAATGCAAAAGCAATCGCCGCCATCAAAAACGGAATGACAATCAACGGTCCGTATAGGCCACGTTTGAGAAAAGTGCCAATGATGGTGGTTCCGATGAAACCTGCAATACCAATCACGAGCAGGATTAACGACAGCATTGAAACATTTACGTGCGTTACCGTTTCAAGGAACGGCCGAAGGTAAGTGAACAGTGCAAATTGCCCCATGAAAAAGGCGCCGCAGCCAGCCATACCCAAAAGGACAGTTCGACTCCTGAACAACCTAAAGACATTGCCGGAGCCAGATGTTTGTGCTTCTGGCTTCATGGAAGGTAAAGCTACCCATTGCCAAACAAGCGCGATTATTGCCACGGGCACCAAACCGAAAAAGGCGCCACGCCAGCCGATGACTGACCCCAGGTAGCTACCCAGCGGGGCAGCTACCACAGTCGCCAGTGCATTACCACCGTTAAAAATGGCCAGAGCACGCGGCACCTGACGTGTGGGAACCAATCGAAGGGCCATAGCGGCTGACATGGACCAAAATCCTCCAATAACCACTCCGATAAGCGCGCGACCTGCCATGTAGGTCGGATAATTCGGCGCCATTGCCACGACAGCACCGGATATAGCCATCAATACAGTCAGTATCAGCAATAACTTTTTGCGATCCATGCTTCCTACAACCGAGGTAATTGACAAGCTGGTCAGAACTGCAAATGCACCGGAAATAGCGATGCCCTGCCCTACCTTTCCTTCTGTCACCAGGAGGTCTGAAGCTATGGGAGTCAGCAAACTCACCGGCATGAACTCAGAAGCCACCAGTGCAAAGACACACATGGTCATTGCAAAAACACCACTCCAATAAGCTGGTTGATTTTCTGTTTCATTACGGCCATGTTTTTTGGCGCCAGAAGCGTCCGACGTATGCGAAGTCATGAAATCTTTTTGTGTCCTGTTAAATAATGAAAAATCTACCTGATGGTATTGCGCCTTAATGACCCGAAGGTATTTGCCCAACAGTCATCGTCGATAACCTGGAACCGAATTACCTCACCAATTCATGAATTCGGGTTCCATACCGGTTAGCATTGCCGAAGCCCCATAACTATTCTTATTCATGCCCAATGAATGTCGCGGTGGGTTGTGGCCGAATAATGTCAGATTGCGAGCTGCTAATTAAGTTATATTGGACAGTGAAATATACAGACGAATCATTCCATCTAGGGGAAATGTTTTACGCCCAAAAAAAACACCATGATAAAATACCGATAATCACGTAAAAGTAATAAAGAAGTGATTACTGCTAATCCTCAAACTTTTCGATACGCACGCTAAACTTCCCATTTATTGCAGCCAATTGCTGAAGGCCCGAGACAAAATGCCCCAAAGGTATTAAGTCGTTTGAGTGGCGATATCCCCTGTAATATACAACCAGATTTCCCCATGGCGCGTACAGTGCGAAATCTCCAGTAGTAGGTGTCAATCCGAATGGAGCATTTTCGGTTATAATTTTTCTCGGTGGATACGCCACCTTCTCAACATTATTATAATCACTAAACATCAAGGTCAGTGGTAATAACGATGCAAGGTCGCGACTTGATGGATTGTCATAGAGATCTACAACAGCTTCGCCCCCTTTAAAGATCAGCTGGACCTTGAGCAATCCGGTTGCTTTATCCGACTTCACTGGATTTTCCTTTATTAACAAAAAATCCAGTAAATTATTCGAACTCACTGCTTTGGTCATTTCTGGCTCACCTCCCTGACTCAATAGCGGAATGGTGAGCAGAACGATTGCAGCACACATTGTTTTAAGCTGCCGATAACTACCAAACGTTGCCATAACCCCCCACAATGAGACAGGCATAACTGCTTCCGTACTCTGACATTGGAGCCACGGGATATGTCGTGTATTTAAATTCCACGTTCTGTTCGGAGTGGACAAAATACGAACAGATGTTGAGGTTAACATCGGATACCATTAGTCAGACTTAGCCCTTGCCAATCGATACCTTCAAATTAAAGTAACGGGGTGGCTGAGGGCGTTGCAAAGACTCAGTCTGTTATTCGCTCGATACGAACCTGTAACGGCCCATGATGCTGCAGGACGGTCAACCCTGTATCAACGGAACCCAACCTCATCAGATCGCCCGAATAGTTGCCGCTACCATCCTCAGCAAAGATCGCTAGATTGCCCCAAGGCGCGTAATAGGCGATATCACCTGCCTTGACAGGCAACGTAGTATCGATATTTCCCTTCGGCAGCTTACGAGGAAGATATGCAATACGTTCGATTTGTGCATAGTCGGTCAACGTCAAAGACAATGGCAACTGTGCAACAAAAGCACGGGTACTGGCGTTGTCATACAGAACAGCCGTAGCAATCTGTCCATCGACATTTAGACGAATTTTCATGGTGGACTCCAATGCAGGCTCAGCGTAGGCGGCACCAATTGCGCATGCCATCACACTTAGCAGCGAACCAGCGATTAGAGAGAGGCTATTACCTCTTAATCTGCGTAAAAAAATCGGTACTGACATATTCATAAATGTCATCATTTCGATTCAACCTTCACTCAGCCAAACAATGAATATTTGGATACTTACATATAGAAAATAGTGGTTTAGCCCCGCGAAGTGTTAATCGGTTAGCTTATTCATATGTCTAATCATCGCGCATCCCTGCGCTCATGACTAGCTAATGAGTTCTTATAATCCTTATAAGCCACACTAATTAGTAATCCATACATGAGGTTTGCATAATGCTACAAGCGACCTCAATTGCTTCTTCCGCACCAGCATATATTTAGGCGATAGCTTCTACAAAGACATAACCCACAGCTGTGGCATACGTGTTCATCAGTTTCCAAAGTGGGTACCACCTGGCTACAGCTCTATCGAACTCAACGACGGCGAACTGCTATACGTCTACTGCGTGCCAAGACACACACGCGGATCAACGAAGATTCCCTAGTGCCGTTTTCCACACAGGGCTGGTCAGCGAAGACTTCCGTATCCGAGTGATGCGCTTGGATCCCAGGTAACGTTCCTAATAAAGTCGCATTGCCCTACACAGCACGGTGATATGAGCACCGCATCATCGAGATGGGTAGAGCATGCCTCGGTCGACTCCGTGGCACGATCGGCTCGGTGATTGAGCCACCCAGCCGATTTCCAAACGATCATCGCAAGCCGGTAAGCACGAATTTCTGTACACGGCGTCCGGTTCCGACTTCAGTGACGTACAGATTGCCTTGGCTGTCGGTGTCGATCGAGTGCATCCAGGTGAACTGACCAACCTGCCGGCCGATACGACCGAATGAGCCTAGCACCTGATGGGTCGAGCGCAGCAGGATCCAGATTCTTCCGTTCATCATGTCACCGACGTAGAGATACTTCTTGTCCGGTGAGAGAGCCACATCAGTAACGGTACCAAGTCCGCCAGTCTTCCCTTCGATCACGATATTGCGCACGAAAGTCATCGTGCCGTCCACACCCAGGTCGAACAGTTGGGCACGGTTGTTCTGTCGATCGCACACATAGATCTGTCCATCACCGGTCGGCACAGCGCAGTGGATGATCGTGCCGAACTCACGCGATTCAGGATCGGGGCCGCTGCCCGCTGTAGCCTGACTCTGATCGAAGTTGCCCTGACGCGTCTGGGATGTAGGCGTAGCGCCGTAGGCTCCCCAGATACCGAAAGCTTTTCCGCTGGACTCATCAAATCCGAGGAAGCGACGGTTGATGTAGCCATCGGCAACAATCACCCTACTGCCGATGTGACTCACATCGGATGGATTGCCAAGGTGCTCGTCATCGGCGTTTCCACCAGTCTGCTCCCTACGCCCGATCTGCCGAATAAACTTGCCATCGCGCGTGTAGTTTACCACCACATGGTCGCCACGGCCGATGCCGGCGAACCAGAGAGTTCCATCGCTGTCGACGGAGATACCGTGGAGACTGATAGGCCACTGGTTGACGCCGTCGATGGTCGGCGCGGACTCAGGGTTACCGAATCCGCCTAGAAACCTTCCGTCCGAACTAAAATGCACTACCGGCGGAGCCGCACGGCAACAAAGCGCGATGGAAGGAGATTGGGCGAGACCGTTATCGGTTTGGGTGAGCGAGTCGGGTCTGTGCACCAGCCAGACGCTGTCATCACTGTCGACCGCCACGCCACTGACCTCTCCCCATAGCATAGTCTCCGGCATCTGCGGCCACGCAGCATCAACGGCAAAGCGCGGAATCTTAGTCCCGGCCGGGGCAACGATGTTCTCCTGAACCGCGACAAGTACCGGGGCCCTTTGCGCAGTAGGCTGCGCAGAAGATGGCATGGCTAGAAGCAAATGAAAGACAGAACCAATAATGATGGTGAGATTTCGCATTAAATATTCCTAGATATTCATCGTAAACGCGAATGCCAGAATCGCTCCGACAAAACGTTTCTTGAGATCTGCGGACTTCCAGCAGCCCCACTAGTGATACATCGGTACTTGGGCAACCAGTCCTACAGACGTGAGTATTTCTCACCGTGGTGACGCTGGGAGTTATAGCAGAGCAGATACTTCTAGAGTCAGCATTGCCCCACAGCACTGTTTCCGGTTTCTAAAATGATAAAAAGGGTTCATGAGCCGCTGTCACCGTCCAGAAATTATGCTCAACTTTCCCTTTGGCACGTGCAGTTGTATTATTGGGTACCACCCTTTTTCACAGGAAGGATTATTAGAATACTATTCATGATATTACTTTAAACTTTTCAGCATAACGGGTGAATCATCTGAATTAACCTGCTGCCGCTGCTACTTCATAGATGATAATGAGAAGTATCTTAAGGATTATTTATAAATCTCTGCAACACCATACATACGATTTTTACCCCCAGCAGAAATAATACGAAAACTTGAAGCACCAACGTTATCCGCTTTAGTATTCAGTTGCTGAGTGACATCACTAAGATTACTTGCCCCCGTAATTGATACAAACCCAAGCTTTTCCTTATCACTGCAAACCGATGTTTCTTGAGCAGCGAATGACGACTGAGCGAATGCTACTAATAAAAAAGTTAAAATAATTTTTTTTGACATGATCTAGTCCTTACAGATGAATTATATTTTTAAGCGAACAACTAAAAAGAGAGTGTTAATGCAAAGATATATTAACACAGTTATTGCCTATTGATTATCCCACCTCATTTAAAATAATAATGAAGAAATCTCATCAATGCGCAGGAATGCGGTTCTGAGGCAATATATGAAGGCGCACTGACAATCCAACAAATAAACTTTACCTATCCTGACACTGAATACTTTTTAAAAATAAAAAAACGTTGTTAATTGATCATTACCCAAAGCCCTGCCATTCAGAAAAAATTCCGGCATGATAAATACTTCCCAAAACGGAGGTTGTACAGATGAAAAGCCACAATTCACCGAAATACAGATTGATTTTGAAGGGTAATACAGCAGCTTTTTACATTGAATTGGTAGTGCTGAGTATGGCATTACAACTTATAGTCCGCCATTTTCACCTTTTAGCTCGGAGGGCTACATTGCTGCAATCAGAAAGGCCACGCCTTAGCATGGCCCTTCTTGACGACTTGAGAGTATGAAAATTATTTCAAATTGGCTTGGAAGAAGCTTGTCAATTTGGAGAACGGAATGAGATCCGTCCGGTCATACAAATCCACATGACCAGCTCCTTTTACAACATAGAGCTCCTTGGGTTCACCTGCTAGCTTGTAGGCTTCCTCACTGAACTCCTTCGAGTGCGCCTGGTCACCCGTGATGAACAGCATCGGGCGTGGCGAGATCGTTTCGATATCATTGAACGGATAGAAGTTCATAAACTTCACGTTGCTGGTCAGCGTCGGATGCGTTGTCAACTGAGGTGAAGAGCCCTCAGGCGTAAACTCACCACGCGGTGTGCGGTAGAAATCGTAGAATTCTTTCTCGATAGGGTGAGAATTTTCATCGATTTTATGCACAGTACCGCTGGTATATTCAGTTTTTCCGCCAGTGAACTCAACATAGCGCTGTTGCGCAGCCTGGGCGATAATTTGCTTACGCTGTTCCAGCGTCAGTGAATGGTTCAGTGCATTACGATTGGCAGCCCCCATATCGTACATGCTGACCGTGGCGATGGCCTTCATACGCGGGTCGATCTTGGCCGCGCTGATCACGAAGCTGCCGCTGCCGCAGATGCCAAGTACGCCGATACGCTCACGGTCCACGAAAGACTGAGTGCCCAGGTAGTCTACCGCAGCGCTGAAGGCTTCGGCATAAATGTCTGGCGCTACGGCGTTACGTGGTTGCCCTTCACTTTCTCCCCAGAATGACTGGTCGATTGCCAGTGTCACAAACCCTTGCTCGGCCAGTTTCTGAGCATACAGATTGGAGCTCTGCTCCTTCACCGCCCCCATCGGATGACCAACAATGATCGCCGGGTTTTTGGCGTTTCTGTTCATGTTCTTGGGGATGAACAGGTTGCCGACGATTTTCATTTTATACTGATTGTTGAAAGAGACCTTTTCTGTGGTCACCTTATCACTCTTGTAAAAATTATCTGCGCCTTTTGACATATCTGCGCCTGTTGCAGTGAATGTAGTAATTATCAGCCCTAATAGCATGGTTGATATCCTCATGTTGTTACCCTCATTAAGAGATAAGTATTAGCGAAGAACACCCCCCCCCCGATTAATAGGATTAGGATGCAGAGATTGTGTGATTAAATTAAAGATTGTCAGCGTCCCTGAAGAAACTTCAGGAAAAAAATGACAACTCTGATGTAATACTTTGGTAATTAGTCTACATGTATGGGATATGCTTACAAGCTAATGAATACTTAATATGGTTATAAGCACTACTTATCAATCTTAACGGGGTGGCGCTTGATGAAACGTAACGGGATAGGGTATCCTTTGAGCTAATGGATACTTAAAGTAGTTATAAGTATTACTTATCAATCATAACCGAGTGGGGCTTGATGAAACGTAACTTTAATGATCTGTTCTCATTTATTACGGTTGCGCGAGAAGGGAGTTTCACGCGTGCGGCCGCTAGGCTAGGTGTGACACAGCCAGCACTGAGTCAGGTAATTACCGGTCTGGAAAATCGCATGAGAATCCGGTTACTGACACGTACTACACGTAGCGTTTCACTGACTAGTGCAGGAGAGCGCTTGCTACTTACAATTGGCACACGTTTCGATGAAATTGAAACAGAATTAGATATGGTGACGGAGCTCCGGGATAAACCCGCAGGTACAGTACGTATAACCTGTGGACCAAGTGTGCTACATATGACTCTCTTACCGAAATTGGCACCAATATTAAGAGAATACCCGGATATCAAACTAGAATTTGATGCTAATCATGGTTTTCGAAATATTGTTGCCGACAGGTATGATGCAGGAGTACGGTTGGGTGACACGATAGATAAAGATATGATTGCCATCCCTATTGGACCACCGTTAAGAATGGCAGCAGTTGCCTCGCCGGAATATTTCTCCGCCAATCCTAAACCTCTGTCGCCTAAAGATTTAGTTCATCATAACTGTATTAATATGCGAATGACTAGCTCAGGTGGAATATATGTGTGGGAGTTTGATAATAAAAAAGGGCCGGTAAACGTTCGGGTTGAAGGGCAACTGACATTTAATACTTCGGCTCATATGATTGATGCTGCACTTGCCGGGTTGGGGATTGCTTTTCTCCCTGAGGAAGAGTTTGGATCCAACATTTCAGAGGGGAAACTTATTCGCGTACTTGATGAATGGTGTATACCTTTCCCAGGGTATTACCTCTATTACCCAAGTAGAAAACAACCATCGCCGGCCTTTTCATTAGTTGTAGATGCCTTAAGAAGAAAGGCTTGATATTTCCTCTAAAAACCCCACAATCGTGTAAATTTTATCATCTTATAGATATCAAACAATGGGATTTAAAATAAAAATGAAAACAATCGTGAGCCATTTAGATTGCTATTAGTTAAAGAAAATATTTGGCGTGTAGTTAAGTAAAAATGACTCTTAGCGATATATAATCAAAAAGAGTCAAAAAAACCTTAGCACTCTAAGCTGACTTCTTATGTTATAGCACCAAAGAACAAATAAATGTATTAATCCATCGTATTAATAACAAAAACCCCCTGTCCACCATTTTCGATTTATTCGATTTTTATTTATAGTAGCGAAGTGCTTCGAGTAGCAATTTAAATGGTTTTGAAAGTTGCCGTCTGTCAGGATAATATAGATAGTAACCTTCCCACTTCGGACACCAGTCCTCCAACACACTGACGAGTTCTCCACTGGAAATATAATCTTCAGCAATATCATGCGGAACATGGGCTAACCCATATCCTTCGAGTGAAGCATTGAGTATCTGATATATTCTGCTGAAAATTAACTGCCCATTAACCTTAACATTCAAACTTTTTCCATCTTTCTCAAATTCCCATGCATAAATGTTCCCATATGTAGGAAATCGCAGATTTATGCAATTGTGTTTCATCAGATCACTGGGATGATGGGGTACCATACGACCTTTAAAATAGTCTGGCGAACCAACAACAGCGAACCGTACGTTAGGACCAATGCGAACTGATACCATACCATTTGAGACCTGCTCACCAAAACGGACGCCCGCGTCATACCGGCCAGATACGATATCCGTCAGTGCATATTCATCAATTAATTCCAACTGGATTTTTGGATAATCTTTTAGCATTTGGCGAACCTTTGGCCAAATCACTGTTTTAATAGCATAATCAGTAGTAGAAATACGAATTGTACCCGATGGTTCATCGCTCGAATCTTTCAGCGACTGTAGTTTGTCCTGAATACCATCAATATAGGGACCTAATTCGTTGAGCAGCTTATCTCCGACTTCCGTAAGCGAAACACTACGCGTAGTTCGCACTAGCAATTTTATGCCTAGGCGGCCTTCCAGAGTACGAATACAATGACTGAGCGCAGATTGCGAGACACCGAGCTGAGCCGCCGCTTTAGTGAAGTTTTTTTCACGCGCAACAACAACAAACACTGCAAGATCATTAAGATTTTCGCGGGCCAATAAGACTAACTCCTGTCTTGGAAACACTATTTATCGGAAATGCATACGAATCCGATACAGCAATTGGTTATCATTTTTGTGTCATGATAAGTCACAATGTCCCAGTTGACTTTGTCTTAAATGGAATAGAAGTTATAATGTAGGCTTATTAATTACCTATGCATTTTATGGAAACGAACGATTAAATTGGAAAATCCGCATCTTGAACAACTCTTGCTGAAGCCTGAAACGTAACCAGAAGGTTGGGTTGCAACAGGCTTCTTGCCCCCGTATCTCCTTGAAGATTAGATAGAGCTTCTCTGTTGTGGTGAGAAAAACCAACCGGATGGCCCGGTTCTTTTTTCCACGATAGACGAACCTGCTGATAACCCCGTTGAAGACCAACAACAACTTTTTGATAATCCTCCGCCCTGACCCATCCCATATCTCCCGGCACAATCAGCCAACCAGACCAGTGCATTGTAGCCCGGACGCCAGTAGCGATTGTCTCACCACTTCCACAACTGGCTATTTGAGTGATGTTCACTTCGAATTTTTCGGCCAATCGGTAAACAGATTGAGCTTCTGGACGGCAGACGACCATTACAGGCAGGTTTGTACTCAGGGCGTTATTTAGCGTTAACTGCAGAAGGGGTACTCTTTGTCCGTGTATATCAGGATAGCAGGCGAGCAATTTATCTCCCTTTCCTCCGCTTTGTCGGTAACGTCTGCCTTCCCCCGCAGCAAGAATAAGAATACCGTAAGACATAATGAGCTATTGTTTCCTTCAGAAAAAAGAGGCCCTTCTAACTCTGAACGGGCCTCTTATGGGATTTACTCTTTATCGCATTTGCAAAATGATGACATCACTGCTCGCTGGATCGGTTCGCGGGCGCATATCACTGACCTCTTTTGCCGTTACTGGATCGCCATTATTTCCCCAAGAACCGCGAATAAAGGTCAAAACATCCGCAAGTTCTTTATCAGAAAGCTGTTTGCGGAAGGATGGCATGCGATATGCGTCAGGAACACTATCCTCCACTACACGACCTGAACCGTTAAGCGTCACATTAATCGCCGATGCAGGATCCACCATCATCGATGTTGCTCCAGCTAGCGGAGGGATCCACGGTGCTTTACCACGACCATTATCACCGTGACAACTTGCGCAACGCGTCATATAGGTCTGTGCCCCAGGAATATTCCGCCGTGATCCGATTGAAAGAACTTCTTCCGGCGTATCCTGATAGCTCCATGCTACCTCCTGATTATTACTACCAGGGGGCAATGATTTAAGATAATGCGCAATCGCTCGCAGATCTCCATTGTTTATAAACTGCGTGGAGTTATTAAAAGCCTCAGTCATAGAGCCAAAGACTACTGAATGTTTGTTTCTGCCCGTTTTCAGGAAGGTTACAATATCTTCTTCGCTCCAGCGTGCAAGCCCTGTGTTAGCATCCCCACGCAGGCTAGGTGCATACCAGCCATCCAGGAGAGCGCCAGCTAGGAAATGTGGGCTGTCAGCATCAAGTCCCTTCTCATTAAACGCCAATCCGCGCGGCGTGTGACAGCTTCCGCAGTGCCCCGGACCTTCAACGAGATAAGCACCTCGATTCCACAGTGCATCTTTACTACTTTTTTGTTGCAAGTCTCGAGAAGGCACAAAAACACTATTCCAAAACGCTAGCGGCCAGCGCATATTCAACGGCCATGGAATTTCACTCGCCGTGTTCTCCTGCTTCACTGGCCGGACACCATGCATAAACCAGGCGTATAGTGCAGTAATATCCTCATCGCTCAGTTTGACATACGAGGGATAAGGCATGGCCGGATACATGCGATGGCCATCTCTGGCAACACCATGCCGCACTGCTCGGTCAAAATCCGCCAATGAATAGTCACCAATCCCAGTTGCGCGATCAGGCGTAATATTGGTGGTATAAATAACCCCAACCGGCGTGGCCATTTTCAGACCACCTGCGAAAGGGGCACTTTTAGGTGTGCTGTGGCAGGCTACACAGTCACTCACCCTGGCCGCATACTCCCCCTGCCGGATAAGTTCAGTCGATGGTTCGGACACATCGTGCTGACCATCAAAAGGTGACGAGGGTGTCCGCATAACAAACAACGTCGTACCTATGCAGGCCAGTAGCAGTACGACAAGAACGATCCCCATCCTTTTCTTCGTCATAGTTTTCCCCGAGATTAGAATCCACTGGTTATGAAAAAGTGTATCGCGATAGCGGCATACTGCGGATACGTTGTCCGGTCAGCTTGGATACCGCATTGGCGACAGCAGGAGGAATTGCTGGCAGCGGCGGTTCACCAATACCTCCCATCTTTTCACCACTTTCAATAATTCGGACATGAACCCTCGCCATACGCGTCAGCGTAAGGATGGGATACATATCGTAATTACGAGCCATCGGCTGACCGTGTTCGAATACACTTTCTTCAAGCAGTACTTGAGAGAGTCCGAGGGCTACAGCACCATTGACCTGAGATTCGATAATCGCCGGATTAACAATGCTACCGGGATCTATGGCCTCCCAGATGTCATGCACTTTCACCAGACCATTCTCAATCGAGACTTCAGCGATCGCTGCGGCTTCCGTTCCAAAAGCTGTGGCCATCGCCACACCACGGGCGCGAACGCTACCATCCTCTGCTGTAAAGGGGCCGGCTTTCCAGCCTCCAGACAGATCAACGACCGCTTGTAAAAGTCGGGTTAATCTCGCATTGCCCTGAAGCAAACGCATACGCAATTCTAATGGGTCTTTCCCACCCTTATCGGCAATTTCATCAAGGAAAGACTCATAAAGAAAGTCATTCATTGAGTTGCCCACTGAACGCCAATAACCAAGCATCACTGGACCTTTTTTGTAAATCTGAGCGATACGAGTATTTGGAATGGCATAAACTTTACCGGTTAGCCCCTCAAGCGCCGTATCGTCGATTTTTTCTCCACGCTTGCCTGCAATGCCTTCCGTTGGACCTTCACAAATACTGATCGCTTCAATGGCTAGTGGATAACCTTCAGCATCCAGTCCTGCTCGAAAACGCACCGCTGCCATTGGTCGACGCGTATCACGTAGAAACTCTTCTTCCCTACTCCAGATAACCTTGACTGGGCGACCTGTAGCTTTCGCGAGCAGGATCGCTTGTGGATAGACCATCGCAGTGTCATAAACGAAATGACGACCAAAAAAACCGCCAAGCAGCGGGGAGTGAATTATGATTTTACTCGGTTCGAGTCCAGTTCTTGTGGCTGCATCCGCCTGGAACATTTCCGGTGCCTGGTTGGGCAACCACAACTCGAGTGTGCCGTCAGCATTAAAACGCGCGATTGCTGAAGGGGGTTCCAACTGCGCATGATTCAGATATTGGCTATGATAGGTCGCACCAAGTGTGCTGGCAGCCTCTAGCAATGCTTTTGTGGTATCACCCTTTGCTTCCGCCGTTTCCCCCGGCCCCTGAGTGGCGGCCAGTTCAGCGGCAAAGGCTTCGGAAGAAAAGTCTGCTGGCATATAACGCATGTTTTCATCCGGACCAGGCTCACGCCACTCGACCTGTAGCGCCTCCGCTGCACGTTTCGCCGTCCACCAGCGCTCTGCCACTACCGCTACCGCCCCAGGTAGACGGTGTACAGAATGGACACCTTTCATCTCTTTGACACGATCTTCGTTATAAATATCACCAGGGGTCAGCCCTATGCGCGGCGCATGCTGAACAGCAGCTTGTAACATGCCATCAACACGGCAATCAATGGAATAGATTACCTGGCCGGTCGATTTTCCATGCATATCCAGACGAGGAATAGACTTACCGATCCATCGGAACTGGGTAGGATCCTTCAAAGGTACACTTTCAGGATCGGGTACCGGCAAATCCATCGCCAGTGGGGCTAGCTGACCGTAGGTCAATTCACGGGAGCTCGGAGGATGTATCACACGTCCTGGCTCTGTAATGAGAGCAGACATATCTACATTCAGAGCTCTGGCCGCCGTCTGAAGCAACATCTGTCGTGCAAGCGCCCCAAGGCGACGCATCGTGGTATAGCTCAGTCGAACCGACATGCTTCCACCCGTAATACGGGCGCCGATATCAAGTACTTTATAATCTGTCCCAGCTGGGGCATTTTCGACAATAAACGTCGATGGATCGGCATCTAGTTCTTCGCCAACGATTTGCGCCATCGCAGTAAAGATCCCCTGTCCCCCCTCAATAAATGGGCATTGGAAACGGATCGTATTATCAGAGCGAATTTCAAGAAATGCAGGGACCCGTGTGCCTGGTTTTAACTCCACTTGCGCAGCTCGGGCTTTGCCCAGAGGCAACCCACAACCCAGAACAAATGCACCAGTTGCAGTACCAACTGATGCTAGTAAAAATTTGCGACGGGAAAGGTTTACGGGCGTAAGCATTGGAAAAGGCAGTTCGCTTTCCTGATCACCATTCATCTTTATTTTCATCCTTTTATCCCTTCATCAGCCAGATCGTGAATCGCTGCACTAATGGCGTTATAGGTACCGCAGCGACAAAGGTTCACCATTGCATCCGCAATATCTTTATCTGTAGGATTTGGGACTTGTTTTAACAACGAAGTTGCCGCCATAACCTGACCAGACTGGCAGTAACCGCATTGTGGCACCTGATGTTTCACCCAACTAGCAACAACCCGTTTTCCGACATCATCTGCCTCAATTGCTTCAATCGTAGTGATTTTCTTGCCATCCAGTGTATCGATCGGAGTGACACAGGAACGCACAACTCTCCCGTCAATCATTACCGAACAGGCGCCACATTGCGACAAACCGCAACCGTACTTGGTACCTGTCATCGCCAGTTCATCCCGAAGCACCCAAAGTAAAGGGGTGTCGCCCTCAGCATCAACCTTAAAGATCTGGTTATTGATTTGCAGTTCCATAATCCTCCAGTACGTTCTTAGAACGTTTATATTTTTCAGGCGAATATTGTGATGTGCACCGTCTGAGAGCAGCAGTAACCTTGGCCCGCCGGTGGCTTGCTTATTGCCGCAGAAAAACAATTTTCTGTTTGTACAGCAATAGATAAAGCAGCTTAAAATAGTCTTGGGTTAACAATTTTAACTCAGTTAAACCCTCATTTTAAGTGCGGTGAATACATATCAGATATGAGTAATTTAGATTAATAATCTTTGGTGAGCGTAGCGTCATAAATAATGTGTTATTAGTTTTATTCATAACTGTTTTTAATTACATAACCTTTCATAAACGTGAAAGTTGGTATATGATTTATAATAAATTATATTTGTTAAAAACTCACCCTATGATTTCTTTAAAAAACAATGTAAATTTCAGTAGTGATTTCAGTTCTGACACCAGTATCAAACAGAAAAAAAAATGCCAACTTCATCGTTCAGAAGTTCAGAAGTTCAGAAGTTCAGAAGTTCAGAAGTTCAGAAGTTCAGAAGTTCAGAATATGTTTAAACACGCCCATAATACAGCTATAAATGATATAGTTTAGCCAAGGAGCTTTACATAAAAAGTTCAATGTCCATCTTGAAATTAAAATACTATAGGACAATTTACTTTTAGCTGGCAATGTTGGGATATCATCAGTCGATTTGCGACACACTTCATTATTTTAACATCATCAGCGTCAACTAAATGTTGGACTATATATCCTGTCGTTCGGCAGGGTAGTTTATAATTAAATGAAAAAATTGGCACTAGATAATACTTACAATAGGAAATGGTCATTGTGCAAAATATTGATATTCATGTACTTAGCATGGCCGCCGAATGGGCAGAGCAAGACGATATTTGGTTATGTACAGTACTAAGCACCTATGGTTCATCACCACGTCCACCAGGTACGATGATGGTCATTAAATCTGATGGTCGCTATCAGGGGTCGCTCTCGGGTGGCTGTATAGAAGAAGATTTCATCAGCCGAATTGCACGCAATGAAATTCTCCTCGCCACACAGGTAATACGTTATGGTGATGGTGGGTTAGTTCCTGATCGTGCGCTGCCTTGTGGGGGTATCCTCGATATTTTGGTAGAGAAACTCCCCTTTGGTCAAATAAGCATTGCTTATTTGCGCCGTATGCTAAATGCCATCAGCGGTGCGGAAACTCTGGAAAAAAAAATCAGTTTGCCACATGCTTGTTCTCTACTCCTTACTCGCCCGTATGCCAGCAACACCCTGGCATTTTACGATGAAAATACTGTTACTCTGACACTCGCCTCACCTCCACGAATAATTATTGCAGGTCTCTCCGTTGTTGCTATATATTGCGCTAATTTTGCTCTTGCCCTAGGTTTTGAAACATTGGTTTGTGAAAGTCGCGAAGACTTGTTAGCTAATTTTACCGATGGGCTCGAGTCAGGCGTCAAACTGTTACGTATTTTCCCAGCCATTTATCTTGAGAAAGAAGGTTGCCACCCAGGCACTGCAATTGTCTCTCTGACACACGATCCACGTATTGATGACCTAACCTTGATGGAAGCTGTAAATACAAAAGCCTTTTATATTGGTGCAATGGGTTCATTGCGTAATAGTAAGCGTAGGATTGAAAGGTTACGCGATATTGCAGAGTTATCAGAAGAACAACTAAATCGAATTCATGCTCCGATCGGCATGTCTATAGCCAGTAAAACACCAGCTGAGATTGCCTTAGCTGTCATGGCTGACATTGTACGTTATAAGAATGGTGCATTTAATCAGAAAATATGAATGCAATGATCGGTTTCTGATCAATCAACAAATCAATTAAACCTATAATAAGTGTGACTTCCATATCACATTTACAGTAAAAAACAATTAAACTAGAGGGTTATATTCCGATGCAGTCTAACGGCCACCATACCGTCATTCCATTTAGTTACTTTACTCGTTAAGTCCCAGTCAAGCATCGGCTTTATAATTAATTTTCCATACCAAGACATTCATAAATATGGTCATAATAACACACTCATGAATATGTTATTATCATGATGCAGTTAATATCTATAGTGGCGAGTTTTATTCTTCCAAGGTCTCAATATCTGCGTCACCATTACATCCTATCAGATTATGCAGATGCATTCAGGCCACACACTGCTTCGTCTAGCAAACCACGTCATAGTACTCCTTCACTTTGATCGATTTTTTATTAGCTCTACTTATCAACCGCCCTCTATATTAGACACCTCACCTCAGGAAAAATATTTTATTTAAATTGATTAACTAATCCATTCATATGTGGATTGTTCATTTTAAGATGACCTTTAGTTCCTAAAACACCTCAGCACATGCTTAATTACATACTACACATCCATTTTTATAACTAAAATATCAACTTAAATTACAGTAAAATTTAAATATTTTAACAGGGGGATTCATTATTAATAAGGAGATGGTGCCATGCGAAAATATAATTTATTTTTGAATTCCAAAAATCATATGCAGGACTGGATTACCATAGAGGAAGCTGTCCAAATAGCAAATAAAGAAACAAATTTAAACATTAAAGATAGCGACATTTACCGCCACGCCTTGTATGGGAATATCTGTCTTTCCATTTATTTCCAATCACCTATCATTCTTCGAAAAGTTAAAATATCCCACAATAAAATAACACTACATCATGTTAAAAATTCATCAATTCATAGGCTATGCTTAGTCGAAAACAAATGCTTCCTGAGTGGAAATAGCTTAATTATCAGTACCGAAGGCGAATATATCTCACCTACAGAGAGGATTATCGATACAAATTTGACAGGGTATGAGTATATAGAAATTCAGCGATTATTATCTCACTCACTTAACATCCCATTGCCTGTAAAAGGAGCAAATGATATAAATTTTGGTGTTTCTGTTATCTACTTAGGTGAGATCTTCCAAATATTCGAAAAGATTACATGGGAAGAAAGAATAAAAAATCAAATAATGCGATTACCTAACAATATCACACAATATCTTAATGAGAACGTTTTTTCAAAATACATAGATGATATTTATCATAAAGAATATTTCCCTGTTTATGACTTACCTCCGGATGCTTGTTTTGTTATCCGGCATGCTGAACTTGATAAACTAGTTAACATATGTACTAAAAACAAAAAGTTACCCATATGCTCACCCCGCATATCTACACCGTTGTCCCGTTTATTCTGGCTTGCCTGTAAGTATAATGGGACAATTTCTCCATTAATCACACAACCATATAAACTTTTGTCAATTTTCGAGCAGTGGGCGTCAGACGAGGGCATTACCGATCGGTTGAGTGGTGACACACTGAAGACTGCCCTTGAACGCGGCTCACCCTCTTCCATATCGGCACAAAAATAAGATGATGTCCCTTTTCTGTGTAAGTCCGTATTAAGGATTGTATTTTCCGTAATACGGGCTCATCAACTTTCTCCACACCACGACTTTGTGTTGTCGTGTTATCTCCCGGCTAGCGTTATATCTGCCACAGGAGAATACCGTGACATCTCATCAGTTATTACGTCTGAAACAGGTTGAAGAAAAAACGGGCTTGAAGCGCTCTCAAATCTATCTGTATATGAAAGACGGTACCTTCCCACGCTCAATAAAGATTGGCCCGGCCAGTGTCGCCTGGCTCGAATCGGAAATTGACGAATGGATCAATATTAAATTAGTCCGCCGCTCAATAGGCTGAAGGGAGAAAATACCATGATTATCCCATCACTGAATTACGCCGTATTAACCGATGCCCTGCATGCCTTGAAGGATGGCAACATTCGTTACTGCGAATCGCTAGGATTCACTTTCGATGAAATGAATGCCCTCAACCAATTATCACTAGACGAACTTTTTATCATCAGTCGGGAGTCTGCGCAGTTTTTGACTGTGACGGTTCATCACGACGCGTTACGCCTGCTTCTGGAGAAATCCCGTGAGGAGGTGCTGCAGCAACAGCGTATCAATCATGCCATCCGGCTTGGGGGGTCAATTGCGCTACTCAACAAGTATTTTGGCCTCACCTCCAACGAAGTTTGCCTTCGCCGCCGGTTACTGGGCGTCCGTGTGCCTTATGGCCGGACGCCAGAGCCGGACGAAGATACGGATGCGGCCATCTGGCGGCAATGGCAACAATGCCGGGTGGCCAACCTGGAATCGACCGATGCGCTGGCCGCCATGATGCAGGTAACGCAAACCCTGCTGGCGAAAGTCGAAGGATTGTCACTGACCATCGTCTGGAAGCGTATCGCACTTTGCGAGCGGGAGGCGTCAGACCGGAGGGCCGCACATGCCGGATGAGATCGACCGCGATCAGGAATTTAATGAACAACGGCTGGAGGAGATGATTGAACAGAGTCGTTTTAAGCCAGGGCCTACGCCATCATTATTCCATTGTCGTGTATGCGGTAAGCCCATTCCTGAAAAGCGACGGCTGGCACTGCCGGGCATAACCACCTGCACGGAATGTCAGGAAAAACTTGAACGCCGAAGACGTTAATAATGGTCACAGAGACATGCAGGAATATTTTCCCTGCATGTCTCTATCATTAACTATAAATCCACAGTCGTCTTTATTAGATATTTCACTTCCTTTTATTTACCCCAAAGCTTATCCCCCTCCACCGCTAATTTATCTCTCTCATTTTAACTTTGAATTTATCGTTCATATACCGCCCCGGATATCTGATCCTGAAAACCTCATTACATAATAGTTACCCGTATTGACGTTAATTCGCCTGGTTCGGGCACTGCTCTTTAAAAATAAGGTTCGGGCTGTCATGAAACCACAATTCAGGGTGCCGCTGAATGTTCTCGCTGACCCGTTAAAACCGGAATGCAGAATTGGAATGTGACCTATTTATTTCATGCACTGTTATTTTAATTAAAGGATATTCCATGAGAAAACCCATTTATCACGTATTTGTCACCCATGAAAGTCAGTCCGACCCACAGGGTGAAATAAACACCTGGTGGACGAAAGTCGGTGTGGCTTTTGCCCATCACGGTAAACCCGGCCTGAATGTGGTACTGACGCCCGGCATTGCCGTTTCCGGAAAGCTGGTGTTGCTTGAGCCCAGAGAAGAGAACGACATTTCGCAGGATACCGCCTCCGCTTAACCCGCTTTTATCCTTCCCCCGGCAGAGGCTTGGTCTATACCCGCCGGGCTGACTGTTAAGAGACCACCATGCTATCCACCACAGCCTTTCTTACGCTGTCGATGCAGTGCTCCGCCAGCGTTCACCCGTCGACGGCACTTGATGTGGCGCGGGTCGAATCCGGTTTGAATCCGTATGCCATCGCTGAAATTCTGCCCGGTGGCAAAGGCGTGACTTCACATTTCCCCACAAGCAAGGATGAGGCCGTCAGTCTAACCGGACGGCTGGCGGCAAAGGGCCGACGTTATTCGGTCGGGCTGATGCAAATCACCAGCACCAATTTCCGTCATTACGGCGTGACCGCCAGTGACCTTCTTGACCCCTGTACCAACCTGTCCGTGTTTGAGCACATCCTCACCGACTGCTACCGCCGCGGCGGTTCCCTCAAGCGTGCGCTCAGTTGCTATTACTCAGGAAATTTCACGACCGGTCAGCGAGCGGAATCCGCGTTTAACCAGACCAGCTACATCCAGCGCATCGGCTACACCGTGCCGTCAACGCGGGAAGACCGGCAGCGACCTCCCACCGAAAAGCTCGTGCCTGAAATCCATTACCCCACCGCCGTCATGCGTGGCGAGCTTACCGATAACGCCACGCCAGTTCTGACATCCCTGCGCTACCCCAACGCCGTGATACGCGGCGCGTTACCCATTCCCGGCCCCCAGGAGGAACAATGATGAAACGAAAACAGACTGACTTGCCCGTCCTCTCTTCCTTGTTAATGGCAAGCCCGGTGCTGGCAGCAGACAGCGGATTTAATAAAGCCAATGAGACGCTGAGCAACACCTCCACCGGCCTGCTCGGACTGGCCGCCGTCACCATCACGCTGGCCACCATGTGGGTGGGATACAAAGTCTTGTTTGACGGCAAGAGCCTGCATGACATGCGCAACGTCATCATTGGCGCCATCCTTATCGTCGGTGCGTCAGGTTTCGGTGCTTACTGGGCGTCATAAGGGAGGTAACGATGGGTACGCTGAACAAAGCGCTGACGCGGCCTGCCGCCATAGCCGGTATTCCCCTCGTGCCGTTCGTGATGGTCAGCGGGACCATCGTCCTGCTGGCGGTCTATGTCAGCTATTACCTGATATTACTGCTTATTCCTGCCTGGCTGGAGATGTAGGCAAAGGCCAGGACCGATATTCACTATTTCGGGCTGCTCTGGCTGGCCTTTAAAACCCGTGGCCGGTTTGGCACCAATAAACATTTTGGTGCCAACGCCCTGCTGGCAAACCGCTATGACGCCGTCGACGTTTCGGAGTTTATTGAAAAGATGAAGTTAAACGAGCGCGTTACGCTGGATAAGCATATTCCCTACTCCTCCCATATCCATCCCCAGGTAATAAGAAACCGCCAGGGTGATTTGGTTGCCAGCTGGGAGCTGGAGGGCTCCGTTTTTGAATGCGAGGACGAACATCACCTGACGTTAATGGCGACGCATCTCAATAACGTGATTCGTGCATATGAAGGCCTGCCAGTCACTTTCTATCTTCACCGTATCCGGGAAAAATACCACGATGCCTTTGATGCAAATTCAGGTATTCCCTTTTCTGATGAAGTGACCCGGCTGTATTCCCAGCCGATCAACGAAAAGCCGTTCTGGCGGCACCGGCTGTTTTTCACCGTCTGCTATGTAGCCTTCTCTCCGCTGGAGAAAAAGGCCATGAAGGCGCAGCCGTCCGGTAAACGCAAAGCGGCGCTGGATGATGCCCTGAAAGTGATGCTGGAATACCGGGATGCGCTGGCTTCGGCGCTGTCCCGCTATACGGCGACGCCGCTGGGGATGTATGAAGATAACGGGCGGGTGTATTCCGCCCAGCTGTCCTTTTATCACCGTCTGCTCACCGGCCAGTGGCAAAAGGTGGCGGTCACGCCTGCGCCGTTTTATGAAACATTAAGCACGCCGGATATCTTTTTTACCACCGACACCGCCGAGTGCCAGACCGTCGGCAGCTCCCGTTTTTTCCGCAGTCTGGAAATCAAAGATTACTCGCCGGAGACCGCGACCGGCCTGCTGGACGCGCTGCTGTATGCCGAAAGCGAGTATGTGCTGACGCAATCCTTCACCTGCATGGCCCGCGATGAGGCGCAGAAGCATATTCGCCTGGCGGAAAAGCGCCTGAATTCGGCGGATGACGACGCCACTTCACAGCGGGAAGAGCTGATTGTCCTGCGTGACCTGCTCCAGTCCGGGCATGTGTCCTGCGGGAAATACCACTTCTCCCTGCTGGTATCTTCAGACAGCCCCGAGCAGGTGGTGAAGGATACCAACGCGCTGGCGCAGCCTTTCGCCGACCTCGGCATCATGACGACGCTGTCCACGCTGTCGCTGCCCGCCGCGTACCTGGCGCAACTGCCGGGTATCTATACGCTGCGTCCCCGACTGGTGGCCGTCAGCAGCCAGAACTTTGCCGACCTGGCGAGCCTGCACAATTTTCATCCTCATAAACGAAACGGCAATCCCTGGGGCGATGCCATCGCCATCCTCAAATCCCCTGGCGGTGGCGGGTATTACCTGAACCTGCACGACAGCCAGAGCGGACGGGATGACTTCAACGAAAAAACGCCGGGTAATACGGCGATTATCGGGAAAACCGGCTCAGGGAAAACGATGCTGATGACCATGATGCAGCAACTGATGCAGAAGTACCGCAATCCGGCGACGTTCAGCGCCTCAGCCACAATTCAGCGGTTCACCACGGTGTATTTCGACAAGGACCGGGCAGCGGAGATGGCGATACGTCAGATGGGCGGGCGTTATTTTCGTATTCGCACCGGCGTGCCTACCGGTTTCAACCCGTTTTCGCTGGCCCCAACCCGGCGGAATATCAGCTTTATCAAACGACTGGTACGCATGCTGTGCCGCCGCAACGGCAAGCCGCTCGATCCGCGCGATGAGGAGCGCATCAGTGCCGCCGTGGATACCATTATGCTCGACTACCCGCCGGAATACCGCAAGTTCGGGATCACCCGGCTGCTGGAAGTCCTGCCGGAGCCGCCAACCGCCGACGCCCGCCTCAACGGGCTACGTATTCGCCTTAAACAGTGGGCGCAGGGCGGCGAGTTCGGCTGGGTATTCGACAATGAGGAGGACACCTTCAACATCAGCAACATTGATAACGTGGGTATCGACGGTACGGAATTTCTCGATGATGACGATATTCGCGGCCCCATCACGTTTTATCTGCTTTACCGCGTCACCAGCCTGCTGGACGGCCGCCGGCTGGTGATGTTCATGGACGAGTTCTGGAAATGGCTGGCCGATGTCGAATTTTCCCGCTTCTCGCTCAATATGCTGAAGGTGATCCGCAAGCTGAACGGCATCTTCGTCCCCGCCACCCAGTCACCTGACGAAATCGTCAAACACCCTATTGCCCCGGCGATTATCGAGCAGTGCAGCACGCAGATTTTTCTCGCCAACCCGAAGGCCAGCCGGGCAGATTACGTGGAAAAGATGAAAGTGCCGGAAAGCGTGTACGACATCGTCAGAAACCTCGATCCGGGTGAGCGCTATATGGTGGTTCTGAAAACGCCGTTACGCGGAGGTGAAACCCGGCCTTTTGTGGCGATGGCGAAAATGGATTTAGCGGGTCTCGGGAAACTTACCAAAATGCTGAGCGGGAGCGAAGACAACCTGAAGCTGTTCGACACCCTGTATCAGGAAGGTATGCCGCCTGATGACTGGAAAGCCGCCTTCCTTGAACAAGCCCTGTAATATTCATGACGGAGGTAATGAAAATGCGGTTCAGAAATATCATACTGGCATTATCGTTGTTTATTTCCACCCAGGCGATGAGCGCCGGAATACCGGTATTCGACGCCGTACAGAATACCGAATCCATGAATCAGTGGATCCAGAAACTCCAGCAGTGGCAGGAAACCGTCACCCATTACAGAAGTGAACTTGATGCCTACAAGCAGCAATTAGCCACGGCAACGGGCGTGCGGGACGTTCAGGCATTTCTCCGCGAGGCCAAAAGTCTGAAAACCGATATTGATAATCTTCGTCAAAACGGTATTTCACTGGATGACCTGCTGAGCAACCAAAGCGGGTCATATTCGTCTGAACTGAATAGCTTGTATAACAAATATAAAACGTTCGATACCTGTAACCCGTCCAGCGCTTCACAACGCTATCTGGACAGCTGCAAACAGATGATCCTGAATCAAGCCGTAGCAATAGAAAATACGTCCGAGGTTGAAAACAAGATCACGGGCACGCTCGGTGATATATCAGATTTATCAGACCGTATTGCTAATGCGCAGGATTCGAAAGAGTCACAGGACCTGGCTAACGCCATCGCGGCCAAAAGCGTACAATTGAATGCGCTGACCAGCCAGTGGGAGATGTCTGTCAAACAGGCTGAACAGCGAACAACGCTGCTGGAGCAGCAAAAACAGAAGGCCTTTGAGCAACAGCAATTAACTGCGCCCGTTGCCGATCTGAACTCTCTATAGGGAGGTTAACATGTTAAAGCCCGTATTAATCTTGTGCGTCATGTCAGGCATTCTCGTCTTATCCGGTTGTAAAGAGACGAAATCAGAAGCCTGGTATAAAGAACATCCCGATGACACCTATAAGGTCTATACGCAATGCCTCAGGGATGGCGAGGCAAGCGACAACTGCGAGTTTGCGCACCGGGCAGCACTCATGTTTGCCCAGGCAGGAAAACCCGGCATCAGGGAAAAATTCGAGACACTGTTTCAGCAGGAAGCCCAAAAAAGAAAATCCGTCACTCAGTAAGATCCCCGCCAACAAAAACAGGGATCCTTCCCTGTTTTATCCCCTGTCTGTTCCTGACTAATGAGAGGCACCATGTCCGGTGGTATTTTTGTTGGTATGGACAAAAACATCATGGATGGACTTAACGCCGTGTTAGAAGGTCAGTCTTCTACCTACGGCACCCTGATCAGTGCGATTATCGTCAGTTCCTTCACCCTGTTTATTACGTATCGCGGGTATCAGACGCTTGGCGGCAAACTCCAGACACCGGTTGAAGATGTTGTCTGGGATGTGGGGCGCATGTTGCTGATCACCACCTTTGTTTTAAACCGCGATGGCTGGCTGGATGCCATCATTGCGGCCATTGAAGGGCTTAAGGACGGCATCAGTGGCGATGATAATGTCTGGGCACTGCTCGATACGGTGTGGGAAAAGGCACAAGCGCTGGGGCAAACGCTGTTTAATCTCGATACCGCCACCTACGTTAAAGTGAATGGCGGCTTTGCCGAGGTGTTGGTCTGGGCCGGTGCAATCGTTCTGTTACTCGCTGCAACCTTTGTCAATCTGCTCGCCGAAATCACCATTCTGTTAATGACCACCACCGCCCCACTCTTTATTTTCTGCCTGCTGTACGGTTTTCTTAAACCCATGTTTGATAACTGGCTGAAAACACTATTTACCGCAATCTTAACGATCATGTTCTCTGCCCTGTCTGTCCGGATCGCCATCAACTACCTGAATAAAATACTGGATGCCGCCACAGCAACGTCTGCTGAAAGCAATATGGTCACCCTGGCGGCGCAATGTTTGCTGGCCGGGATTGCCGCAGGCGTCGTGGTGTATTTTTCAGCGAAAATAGCCACTGCGCTGAGCGGTGCCGCCGTGCAGGCCGTGTTACAGGGTGCCGCCATGAGCGGACTGAACGGACTGGCGGGCAAATCTGCCGACGTCGCCAGACCCGGCATAAAGGCCGGGGGCCGACTGACCGCCAAAGGTGGCATGGCCGCAGCAGCGACAACCGGCAGGTTCATTGCCGCAGGGGCGGGCAAAACCGTGAGCGCCTGGCAGAAACGTGCCACCGCCATTGAAAGCATGAAACGCCAGAATCAGCAGCGCCATCGTTAATCCTCCCGACCGCTAATTTCTTTTCTCCGTCACGCCGTGGCCTCTGCCAGCCGTGAGGCCTTCCTGCATTAATCCGATAAGAGGCTTCCATGAAATTCAGCATCTTGCTTCTGGTGCTGTGCGCGCTTACGGGCTGTGCGCAGCATCAGGGCGACCTTCCGCCGGTGTCCGGCGATCCCCAGCCGGTGAATTCCCCCGCCATGATCCAGGAGCTGACTCACCATGTCTGATATTCAGCACATCATTAATGTCTCGCGCTCTTTTGAATCCATCCTGCTGGAAAAAGAAGAGCGTTCCCGCAAAACTGCCTGGCGGGTGGCCGCTGCCGGGCTGATTCTGGCTGCACTGGCAATTACGGCCATTCTTATTCTGCTGCCGCTGAAAACCACTGACATTGAATTATGGTCGGTGGACAAACAGACCGGTCGTTATGAGTATATGACCCGCCTTAAAGAGCGGGATATGGCGTCTGAAAAAGCGCTGGCCCATTCACTGGCGGCACACTATGTCAGACTCCGCGAAGGGTATAACTATTTCGCCCTCCAGCGTGATTATGACGACGTACAGCTATTTAACAGCGACAACGTGAACCGGGATTATCTGGATGGGTTTAACGGCGACCAGGCTCCGGACGTTATTTTTAATAAAGCCGAATATGTCGTCTATATCGACATTATTTCCAATGTGCACGCGCCTGCCACCGGGCAGGATAACCTGGCAACCCTGCGTATCAAGCGTACCCTTCGCCGTATTTCTGATAATTCAGTGAAAACGGACTTCTGGAATATCCGACTCACTTATCGTTATGTCCCGCATCAGCAACTGACGGACAGCCAGCGTGAAGTGAACCCGCTGGGCTTTATCGTCACCAGCTACCAGCGCGATAAAGAACTGAGGAACGAATGATGCTGAAAAACATCCTGCTCCTGACAGGCTTACTGGCATCATGCGCGGCATGGAGTGCCGCCACCCCGCGTGGCAGTGGCTATGACAGCCGGATGCAGAACGTATCGTATAACAGCCAGAACGCCACCGTGGTGAATACCCGCCCTGGCTACGTCACCACACTGCTGTTTGACGACGATGAAGCTGTGATTGATGCGCAAGCGGGTTTTCCCAAAGGCTGGACGGTAACGAAGAGTGATAACCGGGTAGGCGTCAGCCCGAACCCCATCACCCAGCCGGTGACGGACGCCAGCGGCAATAACGTCAGCCAGGTGTTCCTGCCCACGGCAAAGGACTGGAAGACCAACCTCTTCGTGGTGACCTCAAAGCGTGATTACAGCCTGGAGCTGAACGTGCTGGACCACGATTCCCCCGCGCAGGCATTTGTTATTCGTTACCACTATCCGGCCGAGGTTCTCCAGCAATCCGCCGCCGCCAGCGCCGCGCGTCAGACGCAGCAGCGTGAAAGACGGGAAAAGCAGCAGATAGCGGCAGCATTCGGACAGCCCAGCACGCCGCGCAACTGGCGCTACACCAAACGGGTCGCCGCCGGTTCGACCTCCATCGCGCCGGATTTTGCCTGGGACGACGGTCGTTTTGCTTATATCGGTTTTTCCCCCATCAGAACCCTGCCTTCCGTTTTCCGGGTGGTTAACGGACGGGAGCAGGCAGTCACGCCCCGGACAGTTAAGCAGGGTAATTACACCGTGATGGTGGTTCCGGCAGCGCCACAACTGGTGTTGCGTTACGGCACCTCGGTGGTGGGGATCGAAAACGACGGATTCGGGCGCATCCCGATAACCCGCAGCGACACTGTTTCACCGTCCGTTACGCTGGAGGCGAAATGACCGATAAACCTGTCCCGGATGAACCGGAAAAAACCACCGCAGAGCGGGAAGCGGAAGCCCGCGAACGCGCCCGTGCGACAATGGCGTATCAGGAGCCGGAGCAGAAAACACCACCCGGCCAGCCGGAAGTGAGCCGTTTTCGTAAGGCATCCGGTCGCCGTACGCTGATCGTCAGCCTGCTGAGTCTGGCGCTGGTGATCGCCCTGGCATCCGGCGGCGATCGGATTTTCAGTGCATTGAAAGGGGGTAATGAGAAAGAAGCCGACACCGCGCCGCCACACTCTGCCGGGGCTGCGCAGCAGGAGCGTAAAAATCTGGGCATGGACAGTAACCCGTTTGGCCTGTTCGGGCCGGAAAGACAGAAAGCCACTGCCCCTGCCAGCCAGACCGTCACTCCCGCACCCACCCTGCCACCGGCCCCACCCGCCCTGAACAAGGCAGCCGCGCTGGCTGACGGGCTGAACAACGCCCGAACAATGCCGGGTGATAATGCACGCACGTCCCCGGGTGAAACGCGCAGCCACGCAGAAACATCCGACAGTGGGTCATCATCCACGACGTACACATCCTGCCCGTCAGTACTGACCCGAGGAAAGGATGGCAGCCTTCGCTGCACGGATACTGCCGTGCCGGAAACGGGTAACAACGGCAATCCGGGCGTCGCCCGAGTCACTGGCGTCAGACGGTTGGGTCTCGATCCTGATCTCTATATCCCGGTGGACCGCTATATCCCGTGTTCGATGATGTGGCGCTTCGTGTCCGATGCCGGGGGGCATATTTCCTGCCTGGTCAGTGAAGATGTTTACAGCGCCAGCAACCATGTGACGCTGATCCCGGCGGGAACGGTCGCCCGTGGCATCTACCGCACCGGGGCGCTGCAACACGGACGCAGCCGGATGTTTGTGCTGTGGACGGAGCTGCGCACGCCTGAGCCCGGCAGCCTGCAAATCCCGCTAACTGATACGCAGGCCAGCGGCCCGCTCGGCGAAGCGGGGATCTCAGGCTGGATCGACAACCATTTCTGGGAGCGCTTCGGCAATGCCCTGATGCTCAGTACCGTGCAGGACGTGGTTGCGGCGGCGTCGGATGCTGCCCCGGGGAAAGACCGCAATACCGACTACACCGAAAACACCCGCGCAGCCACGGCGGAAATGGCGAAAACGACGCTGGACAACAGCATCAATATCCCGCCCACCCTGTACCTGAATCAGGGTGATGTCATCGGGATCATGACCGGCACCGACATTGATTTCTCATCCGTCTGGCAGCTGCGACTGAAAAAGAGGTGGTATGAACGCTGAAAACCTGTCGCTGGATTTTATGAAAAACCAGCTGTTTGGTGAGTTTATTGCGCAGGACGGCCTGACGGAAATTGCCGTTAACCGGCCGGGTGAACTCCATACCAAAATCCGGGGGAAATGGCAAAAACATGATTCCCCGGTTACGCTGCGTCAGTGTTACGCCTTTGCCAGAGCACTGGCGTCGTGGCAGGACGATAATATCGACGACACCTCGCCGATCCTTTCCGCCACGCTTGAATCAGGCGAGCGCATTCAGGCCATCATTCCCCCGGCCTGTGAGCGTAATACCGTGTCTATTACGCTGCGCAAACCCTCATTCGGGCAGAAAACGCATCAGTCATGGATTGATGCGGGATTTTATAACCGGGTAAGCGGTAAGGAGCGAACGGAAGGCAAAGATGTTGAACTGACCCGCTATTTTCAAGGTGGGGAAATTTCCCGCTTTATGGAAAAAGCGGTGGAATACGGCAAGACGATTTTTATCGTCGGTGAAACCGGATCCGGTAAAACCACCTATATGAAATCGCTGCTGCACCATATTCCCCGGCACCTCAGGCTGACCACCATCGAGGATAGTCCCGAAATCCGCTTCTATCACCACACCAATTATGTCCATCTCTTTTATCCGGCGGATGCCGGGGATAATGCCATTGTCACGCCCGGCAGACTGATACGCGCCAATTATCGTATGAACCCTGACCGGATATTACTGGCAGAAATTCGCGGTCGGGAAGCCTGGGATGCGCTGAAAATCGTTGGTTCCGGACATGAGGGATTAATGACCTCCCTGCATGCGGGCAGCCCGGAAGAATGCATTGAAGGGCTCATTGACCGCTGCTATGAAAACCCTGACTGCCGGAACATGCCTTTCGACGTGCTGTTACGCAAGGTGCTTAAGAGCATTGATGTGATAGTCAGCATTGATATTCACGGTGACATACGTCGCATGAGTGATGTTTATTTTAAACCCCTTAATCTCAATGGCATGAAAGGTATATTCAGTAAAGGGCTTCAATAAATAACATATCGAAACACACAACCCTCGTTTAAATATGAAGGTGACCGAAATGAAAAAAGTAATACCCTCCGCATTATTATTCTGCATTATGGCGTCATATTCAACCTTCGGCATGGCCGCTGACGCCTGTGAAGTGGTGTTATGCATGTACGGTAAAGCCACCGGGAACGGCGGCGGCAACGAATGCCATTCTGCTGAACGCACATTCTTTAATATCGTCAAAAAGAACAAGCACGGTTTTCTGCCGGACCACACTGCCGATGCCAGAAAATCGTTCTTACTTGAGTGTGATTCGGCAGACCCGGCAATTATCAGCCAGATAATCAGTAAATTTGGCCGCATGCGTGGTTAATTAACGGAGGTAGTCATCATGACAAAACCGGGTTTTATTCAGCATCCCAGGACACATCAGCGCGGGGATTCCATGCGCGCAGCCTGTGTTATTGAGCACATTGAAAATGAGGCGATGCACGGATGCGGCCTTTATTATGAAATTTATCACTACCGGGTTGTCTGCAGGTTATTGCAGTTGCTGCAAACGCTGAACGCCACCGACAGAATAACGCTGACAGAGGAAGCTAACCTACGTGGCTTTACGCTGGATGAAACCAGCATTAAAGAAAGTCGTCAGTGTTATTCCGACATCATCAGGGAAGTCCGTGAGAGCCACTATTAATCCCTGTATTAATTTTATTCGCAGGTCCCCTATAGCGCCAAAATATTTCAGCCGAATCAGGCTTAAGGCGTGGCTGTTTTCAGGTTTTTACGGCCCGGCACATTTTTCGCGGATTAAGGCGTGAAGAAATGCGGGCTGTAAAAATGAGGCAGCGGACAGAATTATTTTCGCGGGTTAAGGAGCGAAAATAGTTCAGGCACCGCGCCTCACCGGCAAACAGCCGCGCCCACGCGGATTTTGCCGGCCGGGGGGAGCCGAATAAATTTCGCCGCCCCAGCGAGCGAAAAGCTGTCGCCCACGACAGCGCTTTATTTGGGGGGCGTAAGCCCCGCACACCGTCGCGGCTAAGTCTCCGGCCAAAAGCCGGTAGCGTGGCGCGACCACCCTCTTTAAAGGTCAGCTTCCCTTTTATTCCCGCTGCGAGGAACGAGCAAAGGGAAGAAAAAGGCGAAAGCGACCGTCTTAAAGGGGGTGGTCGCGCGTAGCGAGCGACGGTGTGCCGCCTTTGACCCTGGGGGTTTTGGCGTGGCGTCCAGCCGCGACATTACCCCCATGCGCCAGTTCATAAGGGCGTCCAGCCCGCATGAACTGGCGCACGCCGTTTCGTACCGGGAAGCTTGCTTTCCGGCACATGGCCGCAATGCGGCCACCTTCTTCGTCCCGGACGTTCGCCCCGCCTTTTCGCCCGACACCACGGGGCGAACTGACGGGGCGATGTCATGGGGCGAACCGCTGACGAAGGAGGCAACGTGATTTTGAATAAGCTGGCCGTTTCACTGTCGCCGATAGTGAATGGCGCGCTGAGCTTCATTGCTTTTATGCAACAGCATCAGCTGATGCTGGCGCTGTTATCGGGGCTGACGATGCCGTTTTTCGCGTCGATGAAAAGCGATGAACGGCAAAAAGCCCCGTTGTGGCAAAAGCTGATTATTGCTTTTTCCCTGCTGTGTTTTCTTTGCGGTACGATGGCCCCGGTTGTTATCTGGATTTTCCAGCGGCTTTATAAAGGCCGTGTAGTCACCAGCATTCCCGTTCTGGCATGGCCGGTGCTGATTGCCTTTACCGTAACGGGTTTTATTTTGCATATTCTGCTGCGCAGGGTATTAACACCTGAGTTAGACAAAATAAAGAAACGCCTCGTCAGAAAAACCACGCTTGAACGGGAATTACGCACCGATGTCCGTACGGTGAAATCACTGCTGCCGGAAACACTGCATTATAATCCGCTGGATTATATCGACCTGAACAAAGGGTTATTTATCGGCATGGACCGCGATGTTCAGCCGATGTATCTGCCGTTAAAAGACTGGCAAAAACAACACGCGGATATTATCGGCACCACAGGAGCTGGTAAGGGCGTTGCCACCGGGATATTACTTTATCAAAGTATCCTGGCCGGTGAAGGGGTATTTGTTATGGACCCCAAGGATGATGAATGGGCCCCCCACCTTTACCGTAAAGCCTGCGAGGATGCAGGCAAACCCTTTGCCTTAATTGACCTGCGAAAACCCCAATACCAGTTAAACCTGATTGAAGAGATTAATGCCGATGAGTTGGAAGAGCTTTTTGTTGCCGGTTTCAGTCTGGCAGAGAAAGGTCAGGAGTCGGACTTTTATCGCATTGACGACCGGAAAGCGGCCCGGATAGCCGCGCAGTTTGTCAACCGTAATACTTCCTCAACCATTCGGGATGTTTATAACGGCGACTACGTTCAGGGTATTGCCGATAAGATAAAAGCCTTCTTCGGGAAAATTGAAGAACTGGCTTTACTCAATGCCATTAATGCCCCCACTGGATTTTCGCTTAATACGATATTTGAGGAAGGCGGTTGCTGTTATGTGATTGGCTCAATGCGCAACAGCAAAATCATTACCGCGCAGCGCATGCTACTGGTTCGCCTGTACCAGCTGGCAGAAAGGCGCGAGCGAGTGAAAGACGTGCCCCGCCCCATTGCTATTTATCTTTCCGAACTGAAATACCATTTATCCAGGCCCGCGCTGGAAGGCTTAGGCGCGGCGCGCGATAAAGGCGTGCATATTATTATGGACCATCAGTCGATTGCCGATTTAAAAGACTGCCCGGCAGATTTGAAAGGCGACGCCGTTGTCGGCGCGGTCGTTGAAAATGCCAAATTCAAACTGGTTTATCGCGTTATGGACCCGGATACCGCTGAATGGGTGGCGAGGATGTCAGGCACTATATTAGTCGATGATGAGGTCCGCAAAGCGAAAACCGACGCCGTGCTGACAGAGACTATCGACAGTGAACGCACCATCAGGCAGGCCGAGCGTTTCTTTACCGACAGCAATATGATCCTGAACCTACCCGATTTTGTCAGCTTCATCTTCACGACAAAAACTCTCCCCTCTGCTTCGCTGATTTCGCCCATCAGGGTGAAGAAACGCGAACTGGAGATCTGTGCCGTGCCGCCCGCGATTGCCGCCAACGCAGCAACAATAAACATCGTATTGGATTTTAGCGAGGAGGAAACATCCTCCGTATCCGTATCAATGCCGGAGATCACCACAACGCGGCCCGATCTTTTTTTTGATGAGATGGGCGAAAAAAACACGACAACACCGAATACCAACAAAGAAGAAAACCCGTCATGGCTGGATTTTTAAAGGGGAAATGATGCTCATCACCGCATACCGCGAACGCCAGACGCGACACCGCGAAAAAATACAACGACTGCTGAATTTCCTGAAGGAAGAAACGTACAGTGACTTTAAAACGCTGATGCTGCTGTTCGGCTTCCGGGATCATAAATCACTGTATTCCCTGCTTTCAAAAGTCGAGGGCATGGGCTTAATACAAAAGCACGTCCTGGTATCGCGCACCATGAAAATTTCATTGTGGGGCATAACCAGTGACGGACTGGCCGTTGTGTTAACCCCCGACGATGTGCTTTTTCCGGCGCGGTTTGAGCCTTCAAAAATCACCGGCTGGACGCTGGAGCATCACCTTGATAATCAGGCGGCCCGGATTATCCTTGAGCAAAAAGGCGCATCCGGGTGGGTAAACGGCGATCGCACGACCTTCCTCAATCGTTATCAGGTCAGTCACCGCCCGGACGGGTTGATCACCCTCCCCGGCGGCACCGTGATCGCCATTGAGACCGAGCGCCGTCTTAAAACCAAAGCCCGTTATCAGTCGATCATCGCCAGTCATTTGCTTGCCCGAACCCGTAAAGACTGGATTTACGTTTTTTATATTGTGCCGGATCCGCAGAAAAAGCGCGGCCTTGAACGGCTCTTTGACAGCATCAGGCACGTCATCGTTAACCACCAGCACATCCCGCTGGAAACCCGCCACCGGAATGTCTTCCGCATCTATACGCTCGACGAGCTGCAACGGCTCGATGTAGACCACGGCATATAGTTCTTCTCTATCACTTACTGCCCCAACCCACCCAACCAGCAGTGCAACTGCCTGAAATAATACCCCTCGAAATACTCCCCCACCATCAGAATAGACAGGACTCCAGAATGAACAGAGAAACTGACCGACTTTCGGACGTACTGACCGAAATGAGCGCAAAAGCGCTGGTGACATGGATGACGCAATCGGCATTACAGGACATACCGCGCGAAGCATTACTGGTTCGCGGCCACGATTTTGTCTATGCCCTGCACGCAAATTTTGTGCTGCTGCGTGATGTTCTGTCAGAAACACTGGAAGATATTGAGCAGCGGAGCCATGATCTCGAAGAAAGATTGGATAATCTGGAACAGCGGCTGCAGACGCTCCAGGCAGTTGCTGGTAACAGAGAATAGCTGCCCATTCAGTCCTATCTGTGTGACTTGCTTTATTCCACTGTAGAGACAGAACTGTTCGGTGCTCGCCTGGCTGCGCTCCGCCTCACTCATGTCTCTACTGCGTTACTGGTTAAGCCTATAGCCGCATTCCTTTGCGGCTCTTTCCTGCTTAGATATTATCCATTAAATAACGATGCGCTTTCGAGGCTGCGCTAGCGGCCTTGAAAATATAGCGTTTGTCGTTCTTCAGTGCTTTCAGCCAGGAAGCGATATAGCTTTCATGCTGGACCTCTCCGACAATCCCCAGATCCGCCATCAGGAACGCGCTTCCCAGCTCGGCGATCAGCTCCTCAAAAGCATAATTCTCACTGCCAAACTTTCCTTTCATTTCACGGTTCAGCCGGCTTTTTGCCCCGCTCCAGTGAACCAGCTCATGCAGTCCGGTGGCGTAGAAATTGGCGGCATCGGTAAAAAGACAACGTTCAGGTAAACGGATTTCATCGGTTGACGGTGCAAAAAAGGCGTTTTGTCCCTTCTCAATGATGGTTGCACCACTGTTACGGAAAAGCGCTTCCACCTGCGGTAACGGCTCAAAGGTCTCTGCCGGGAAAACGGCTTCGTCACTCAGCGGCAAACCATCAATTTGCTCAACATTAAACACGGTGAACGTCTTCAGCATCGGGATAAAGTCAGTTTCTCCGTCGTCATTTTCCTTTTCCAGGGTCGTATAGAAAATGGCTGTTGTGCCATGTTCGCCTTTACGCACCTGCCCGCCTTCCACTTGCGCCTGTTTGTAAGTCATCCAGCGGGAATCGCTGAAACCCTGTTTAGATGCGCTGCACCACAGCAACATGATATTCATGCCACTATAAGCCACACCAGTGGCGTAATTAGAAGGCAGACCAGACATGCCATCTACACGTTGCCACGGGCAAGACCACGGTTTTACACCGGCTTCTAGCGCAGAAATGATGCTGTCAGTAACGGTCTGATAAATGTCGGTTCTGGTTTGCGAAAATTTCGTTTTTGAGGAGCCTGACGGGTCCAGCGGGGATACGCTGGTCGCCGCTGCGGTGTTAGGGGCGCTAGTCTGGGTATGCAGGGAAATCGTCATGGTTTTTTCTCCGTCAGTGGTGTGAATTTCGTCTTCGTATCGCCTGACGGTTCGTTTTCCCGGCATCGTTCCGGCCAGCAAGGGCGCAGAATGCGTGCCATTTACCCTTGCGGGAAGGGTTGTGCTGGGAAACGATTAACCGGAAGCAGATACGAGAATGGAAATCACGCGGGAGAAAAAAATGCCCCTGCATACTCGGGCGTAGCGCCCCTTAGACCACAGCGGTGAAAGGGTTTGAGCTTGGATTGGAATATAGCTGATAGCGATCAGTAATGTTGTTAAAGGGAGATAGAGATCCTTAAATGACCATTTTGCTCAGATATTCATAAAAGGAGGTTATCCACGATTCCGTGTTGTTGAAATTAAGATTAATAATTCCCGATTACAGCACCTGTTGAATAGTACGTAAGCAGTTTTCCATGAACCAAGTACCTAAAACATCCCGTTAATGACCTTGCGATGCTGAACATAATGGTGACCGACTTATTACGATCGTTCAGAGGAAAGCAAAGGTGAAGTTAGTTCCCATGCGGCGTTGGGATTTTCGTAATGAAAAATCAATGTATTTACATGAAAAATATAATAAAATATATTGCTGAATACAGCGTGGCAATGTCCGCATCTGCCGCAGAGTTGACTGCCAGATTCGATTGATCACAGTTCCGTTGTAGAAGCATTGCTGTACGGTGCTGGGCTCTGGTAACGTGCCGCCTCAGCCATGCCCCGTTATCAGTTAGCCCCCCGGCATCAGATTTTCTGGTGGCTGATTCCAGCAGCCCGGACTTTCGCTGTCGAAAAACTCGATGCGGACATGTGGTCCCAGATTATCTCTGATTAATTGGTTAACTCTGGTGCAATAAGCCTGATCCCCCCGAAAAACAGATAAGGCGACGCGTTGAATTCTTGTTTTCGCCATACGTTTTAGCAGATGTACGTCATGCTCACCCATCCCCCAACCTAAAATCACCAGATTTTCACGCGATTCGGTGAGAACTTCACGGTAAACTGTTGAAAGATAATAGCTACTCTGAATAGAACTAACCTTCTGCTCATACGTTCCTTCGCTGACAAATAGCGGAACAACTTCCTCGCTTTGCCAACGTTCCAGAATTGATTCGAGTAAGCCAGATCCTCGGATATGGATTTTATGTTCCTGTTCAACACGGTTTCGACATAGTATAAGGCTGCCGTGTGGATAAAAAACAAGCGTATTAGATTGTTCATTTCCAAGCATTCCTCTTAACCGTTGCCAATCCTGCTCAAAAAGACCTCTGGCAAGAAAGCAGTCCTTAAATCGATGATGATCGTTGATATCCAGACCATATGTCATTGTCCAGTAAACGATCAGATCATAGTTAAGCGAAATAACCGTTTTGAATCTTTTCAGAAACTCGTAAATGTATGGCAGTTGTTCATCAACTTCATCATGCTCAGGATGCACATCTCGTACAGCCTGAATAAGGCATTCGCGGATTCGGAGGTAGGCCTCATGGGTGCGAGCATCTTCAATTTCTAAAGATTTATTGACGTTAGACGCCTGCCAAACAATACGCAGAATAAGTTCGAAATCTTTAGTTTTAAAAAAGCCAAAAAGTCTTCGTACATCTGCCTCCAGACTCTCTCTTTGCGTGACGTTTTCAAACAGAGATCCATATGCAAAGCGAGGACTGACGGCGATGCTTGCGCCGTTGCCCAGTAAAATAGTCCCATCGTATCGTGGTGCTAGCTCAGACCAGGGGAGAATGGTAAACGACATTTTAGCTATCCGCTCCAGTAGTGAATTTTTTTAAAAAAAAACAATTTACAGCGCAGGTGCTGACTGTTTGCATTTTTTCGTATTCGTATCAACAGCCTCACTTGCTGAAGGCAAAAATTTATCTTTTTTTTCAGTCAGTTTCTGTACTTTTCTACACAGCCCGTACATTTATCCATATAGATATTATCTTCATGATTTTATAGAATATCCAGTTAAGAATATCCCTTTCAGGAAATTGATCGATGCCCCGATTCAGCAATACTATTTTATGGTCAGGTCATGAGCACTAAAGCCGTCACTAACGACAATAATTTAATGGAACCTCACGAGGCGGGATTCACTTTCTATGAGTTTTTCGCGGGCGGCGGTATGGCCAGGGCTGGGCTGGGTAAACAGTGGCAATGCCTTTTCGCCAACGATATGGACCCCATAAAAGCATCGACCTACATCGAAAACTGGAGCGACGAACATTTCGACATACGCGATGTACGCGAAGTTGCCCCCGATGAACTGCCGCTCCACGCTGATTTAAGCTGGGCCTCATTTCCATGCCAGGATTTATCGCTGGCTGGCAATGGCCTGGGAATTGGCGAAAGAGATTCCAGCGCGGATGAAACCACGCGTTCCGGCGCGGTATGGCCGTTTCTCGATTTAATAAGCAGGCTAGGTGAGGAAAACCGTAAACCGCCGATTCTTGTTCTTGAAAATGTTCTTGGGTTACTGACGCTGGATCAAGGGAGTCATTTCGCCGCGATATGCCATCAGTTAAGTAAAACGGGCTACCGATATGGCGCAATAATTATTGATGCAAAGCACTTTCTTCCACAGTCTAGGCCCCGTGTATTTCTTGTGGCGATTAGTCGCAATGTTTCCATTCCCGAATGCTTGGTTTCAGAAGAACCTATCTCGCAATGGCATTCACCTTCGCTCCTTCGCGCCTGTGATGCGCTGGCGAAGGATGCTCGCAATGACTGGATCTGGTGGTCGCCTGGCAATATGCCAGACACCAGAACGAAGGAGCTGGACGACTTAATCGATTTTGAAGACGAAAACGCGCTATGGCATTCTGTCGATGAGACACAACGGCTTATCAGTATGATGGCACCGGCGAACTTGGTGCGCCTGGCAAACGCGCAGGCCTCCGGCAAGTCAATAACAGGCAGCCTTTATTTACGCATGCGCAAAGAAAGAGGCGTCAACCGGCAACGGACCGAAATTACGTTCTCGGCCGTTCTTGGTTGCCTTAGGACGCCAAAAGGCGGGGCTTCTCGTCCTCGCATTATCGTTGTCAAAGGCAATCAGGTGAAAACGCGCTTGTTGTCGGTCAAAGAAGCGGCAGCGTTAATGGGGTTGCCGGATGATTTTATTCTCCCGGAGGCGTATCAGTCGGCGTTTAAAGTGATCGGTGACGGCCTCGCCGTTCCTTCCGTACGTTTTCTGGCCGAACGTATTCTGGAGCCACTGGCTATGGCCATCCGAATTAATACCCACCGGACGGAGGATATTCGCGAATGAACTGGACGTCGCTCGTTACGCCAGATGGCTGGGAAAGTAAACTGATCGATTATTTTCTCCGGTTCGGCACCGACGGCGATGCGCAGGATATTCGCTGGTTTGAAGTTACGCCGGAGACGCTCGCGGCGGCATTCGCCGACAGCGGCGTTAGCGCGTATGAAATTGAAGAAGCGTTTCGAACCTGTATGTCAAAAATACGGGATCTGCCGCAGCGCCTTGAAGGCGGCATGATGGAAAAGTCGACTCGTCGATCGCCCGGATATTTTACTTATCTTGTCATGACCTTGCTTATTAGCAGTCAATTCGACGCTCAGGAAGAACGTAATGAGTTTCGTCTGAAGCTACAGAACTGGTTGCGAACCGGGCATAGCTTTCAGAACTTATCCGGCGTCAACGCGATGTGGGAGGCATTAGCAGAATGGCTTAACCAACGTATTCAGGAAGGCGAGTCCTATAGGCGTCTTATCCTTCCGCCGCGGGATCGCTGGGTTCAGATCGGTCACACCTTGCGGTTTGCATTCCCGAATAAAGCAGATCTGCGCCTGATGAGCGAATGTCTCGAAAGCTATCCGCAAGCCGCCGATAACCCACGCCAGTTAATCGAATACTTTCAGATTGTTATTCAAAGACAAAGCGTTTCTCATGCGCTGAAAGAGGCTTTCGCCGAATTCAGAGACGCGTGGTTTTTGGGGCGCCGCGCGCTGTTCGATATGCCTTTCTGGCGCCTGCGTCAACGGGCGGTCGGGATATCGTCCTGTATAACGAAGCATCAGACCATCATTGATATGTATGTCGACTTCGACGGTTCGCGATGTTATTTCAGTAGTGCAGGCGAGAGAGACGAAAGCGTTTTTCATCCTACGTTATCCAAAGCCCTTAACGCCCGGGACGCCGGGAGCAGCGAAAATCTGGGGAAGGCGACGCAGGCCGGTTTACTATTTTTTTATGAGATTGGGCACGGGCGCTGGAGAGCGAAACCGTCTCCCGACGTATACTCGCAACGGTTTCATATCGCCTTATCCAGTAAACATTCCGTACAGATGAGCAAGCGCCTCAACGGTTATATTGCAGAGGCCGATTGGATTTTAACGGCTCAGCCGCTGAACCAAGTTTCAGCGATGGATATATTTCGCTCACTAAGATCCTGTTTGAGTATTCAGGATGATGACGTTACGCGCCCTCAGTTATACGGTGGAATACGAGTAGCTGGCGGATGGCTGGGATTACCAGCGTTTTTGCCTTCTGTTGAGTCAGATACGCGACGCTACAAAATATATTCATCCCGGAATGATGGAGCAGGAACTAACGTTTCTATAATAGATGGTCGTCTGATTTCTTTTGTGTCGCTTAGTGGTGAGTTCTTCATCGAGCCGATGCTTGAAGTGGGGGAAAAAACGCCGCCATGGCGGCGTCGCGCGCGTTTTTTTACCCGCGCCGTACCACACCCAACTTTAGGCGAAAGCGCAAGATACCGGTTTGAACCTCTTTGCGACTGGTCGACGCCTTCACCAAAGGCACCGATGTTTAATTTCGAAGAACTGTTACAGTGGGAAGATAGCGAAGCATGTTGCGATCATCTTCTGGAGGCGATTTACGCCAGCGGAGCCAGCGGCTGGGAAGAAGCAGAGTTATTCGCGCTTCTCAAGCATGTGGATGGCAGCATCAACATATGGCATTTGATTCGTTGTTTACATCATGCGGGTCTGATTCAGCCACGTTTGCGCCCTGGGTGGAAAGGTCGGGTATGGACGCTCGTTAAACCTTCGTTGCTTTATGTTCGCAATGGAGAAAATAGTCTGATTATTGTGGAAGGTGCAGTCTGCGCCAGTCTGATTGATGATTTTCAAAAAGCGGTCGCCGGGCTGGGCGGAAAAAGTTTTCGTCGCTGCGGCGTAAGCCCCTGGTCGCCACCTGTATTTGGGTCAGTACTAGCTAATCCTATTGCGTTATCCCAACGTATGGGATGGCCGCTTATCGAAGCACCGTCGTCATCCGATACAACACCACTTTCACTGGTCTCGACGGAACGCGCAGCTGAACTACACGAGCCAGCGGCGGTCTGGAACTGGCGTTCAGGAAGATTTCAGCAGTATGGTTCCCTAGAGAAAGAATCAGCGTCCCTGTCACTTCATATTCATCCTGGTGGGCGAGATCATGATATCTATCGGGTCATTTCCGGACGAAAAACGATGAATTATCTTTCCCGAACCGCCGCTATTATCGCCGCAAGCGCGAAAAACCGGGAACCCGTGTTTGAACGCGTGGCCAAAAATAATTTGCTATGCCTTATTAAGGATTGCGGCCTGCCCGACGCGCTTGCCGCGGGAATACGGCGTCAAGCGCTAAGAAACGGAGGCCCAATAGACTCCGGCTTCGCCTATCCTGTCGATGATGCCGCTTTCCTCTGGCTAGAATCACTGCTTCCGGGATGTTTCTATTCCCTCTTGCCAGAAGACGAAGGCGATATAAGCCGCTTAGTTTCCGCCAGTCGTCATTCCGGCGGAAAAATACGTCTGATATGGCGAAATGGTCGGCTAACGCTGACTCCGGGATTATAAGGAAAATTAAGATGAGCAAAATCCCTTGGTATCTTGGTCAATTTGATCGCAGAAATTATCAGTCTTACCTCAAAGCCATCGCTCAGGAAACGCCTGATGGTTGGCGTACGCTCGAAAACCCTAAGAAACTGTTCCCTCCTACGGGAGAAGTTGAGTTTAACGATGCTGATGCTTTGCCGCTTCGTAAGGGCGAATGGGCCGCTTTTCATGTTGGGCCCGGCATACGCAACAGAGCGCAGGCGAAACATGCCCGCCGTATTTATCCTTATTATGATTTATCTGCCGGCCAGTCGCTGCTGGAAGTGCGTCGCCAATTGAGTTTCGATGGCATAACGACAGATGGCGAAGCGGGATTATGGGCAATCCGTTTTGGGCCGGATGGTCTAATTCTGGCGAATTTGGTTGAGTTGAAATCAGGTTATCTGATCCTGTCCAAAAGCCAGAACGTTTATGAATATGATTTCCATGAATATGGCGTTATTTCCGTATCAGGCATATCTGAAAGGGGAAAATCGTTTTATATGCCCGATGTCGATGCGTCACCTACCAGGATCCATGACTGGACGCCGGATAAGCAGTACATCGAAAACGTCATTCAACTCCTTTCCTGCGCTGATTCGACTGCCGCAATTGCTTCATGGCTTCGGGTGCATACAAATGAGCAAAACGGGAAATTAGCTTCCGGTGTCGATGCTCTTCTGGCTGCTGCTCAAACGCTCCGGGCAGGAGAGCTGGCTAAGAAACTGGAGGAAGAGGATTCGCTGACTCGTCAGTTTACCGAAGCGGTGTTGAAGGACCAGCATATCGCCCACCTTCTCGACCATCAGATACAAAACATTGCGGAAGAAGAGCGAGTCGCGTTGCGCGTCGAACAGCATAAGGCGCTCGATCAAGAGTTTTCTACTGAACGACTGCGACGCCGTGAAGCTATTGAAACGGAAATGGCCGTTTTTGAGAAGACAAGGAAAAGCGAGATCGAAGAGGAGATCGCACAATTACGGCTTCTCGAAGAAGAAAAATTACAGATTGATTTTGCAGAAAAGCAAGCGGATATAGAACGAACGCTCAAACAGGAAAAAGCGTATCTCGAAAGCGAAATTAGCCGTCTGAAAGACGCTACCGCTGTTTTATGTGCTCAGAACGAAAATCAGCATCAAATACTGGCTTCCTTGACCTGCGAGCGTGAAGTGTGTTTGGCATCTTTAACAAATGTCGAAGAACGTACTACTCAGGCGCAAAATGAACTCGAAAAAATGGATATCGCTATTGCTGAGAAGGCTCGTCGCATGACTTACTCAGCGATCCCCGAAGTACGCCTCCCGGCGCAAGCGAGAGTCGTATCCTGCGAAGAATTCGGTCATACCGTCAGAGAGAACAAGTTGCTGACGCCCGACGGAAAGATACTCATGACGCAATTTCTGGCGTTGATGTTGGCCGGCGAGTGTCCGTTGCTATATGGCCCGGAAACACAAGACTTCCTTGCTATTGCCGAATCACTGATTTCTTCAGGCCGCTCCATTCGACTGGTTGCCGATCCGACGATGATTTCAAGCGAGGATCTTTGGGTTCGCGCGGGAAATCATCTGGCAACGCCGCTTTACCAGGGATTATTACTGAGTGGTGCCTCCCGTCCTCGAACGATTTTCGCCGTTATTGAGCGTGTCGAATGTTCCGGCGCGCGTTTCTGGTTACCGGCGCTGAAAGGCAGTGTGCGTGACGGTGATGTGCCCCGACGCTTTCTGATTTGCGGTACCATTGAAAATGAAGATTGCGAAGAAGTGGAAAAAGTGAAAGAGAGGCATCTTCGTCTACGGATGGAAAATGTCGTCATTCAAAATGCAATTGCGTTGTCTCCCCTGCATCTTTCCCCAGAAAATCATAGCGAGCTGAATCCTGGCGCGGCACCGCTGAGTGAGATCTCGGACAAACTCGTAATCGCGAATAAAATGTCAGCCGGGCGTCTAAATCTGGCAAACACGCTACAGGCGATGAGAACTGCGCATGAAGTCGGGTTGCTCGACGATGATAACAAAGTGATGCTTCAGAAGCGGTTAGTCGATTTATACGCTGATTTACAGAATAACGAGATATGCGCCCAATAGATTACAGGAGAGGGAAATCATGTTAGATCCCATTGGCGGTTTTCGCCGCATCCAAGACTTCTTCATTTCATACATAGAAACCAACTTCCGGATCGCCGACCCTTTTGTCGCGATTTCAAGACGCAATCTTTTGAACAGTAGCGGGGAATTCGCTGCAGAACCTTATATTGAACCCGTTTTACGGTATGAATCGTCGGATAAAATGCTTGAAGATCTGGTCGATATCGACGGCGGGCCGCTGAATAGCCTGTCTCCTGAAGGCCGAAAGGCGTTCGTCGAACTGGCATTATCTGGTCTGTTCGATTCGCAACCCGGCGATGCAACCTGGCAGCGTCGTTCAGTCCATGCGCCTTATAGCCACCAGACTCAAATGCTGGGACGCGGTCTGCGTCCCGGCAGTCCCGGCATAGTGACGTCAGGTACAGGTTCGGGAAAAACGGAAAGTTTTATGCTGCCTATTCTGGCAGCATTATCAAATGAGGCTGTCAACTGGACCATGCCTCACGGAGGCTATCTACAAAACCGATGGTGGAACGGCGCAGAAAAGAACTGGGTTTCTCGTCGCGAAGGAGAAAAACGCCCGGCGGCGGTCAGGGCGCTGGTGCTTTATCCGATGAACGCTCTGGTTGAAGATCAAATGGCGCGCTTGCGTAAAACATTGGATTCAGATGATGCGCGAGAGGTTATGGAGCAGCGTTTCGCCGGAAACAGGATCTTCTTTGGGCAGTATACCAGCGCCACACCGGTTACCGGCTACGCCAGCCATCCCCGTCTTTCCAGCACCAGTTCGGAAAAAAGTCGTCGTGCCCGTAATCTTGAAAAATTGCGTAAGGCGTTGAACCGAATTGATAACGATCAACAGGCCGCACGCATATTCGACGAAAAAGAAACTTCTTCGGAAAAGACTCGGTATATATTCCCTTCGACAGACGGCGCGGAGATGGTTTCTCGCTGGGATATGCAATCTACCCCGCCTGATGTTCTCGTCACCAACGCCTCAATGCTGGGAGCAATGCTTTCGCGCGAAGTCGAGAATAATATTTTTGAAGCTACGCGCGAATGGCTGATGAACAATGACGACGCTTACTTCTATCTGGTGTTCGATGAACTGCATTTAATGCGCGGTTCCGCAGGTACGGAAACCGCTATGCTGATTAAATCACTAATTGTTCAGCTCGGACTTGACGCACCGAAACACCGTTACAAGCTGCGTTTGCTAGCGTCTTCCGCATCGCTACCGATGGACGGCACGGATGGAGAGCAATCGCGGAAGTACCTGCGGGATCTCTTCGCCCCCTTCGGCACTTGCCGAGACTCTCTGGATCCTGGCTGCGTCGAACCAGATTTCTGGCGTAACTGCGTCGTTCAGGGAAAACCTTTCATTCCGTCGAAGCCATCCGGAAAAATCGCCGTACAGCCTTTTGCCGCATTAATGCGGGCTGCCCTTGCAGATCAAGGCAATGTCGTCCGTAATCTGAACATGACGGACGAGCTGAAACAGGCGTTACTTGATATATTCCAGGCTCTCGGCGTGAAAGAGCAAAATGTCACACAAGGCATCAAACAAGCGGCGGAAATCGCCGCCGCGTTACTGACAAACGCCTGCATTGAAAATGACGGCGAATTGCCTCGAGCAATGCCACCTGGACTGATCATTGATAAGATATTTTTGAGGGAAGATCCGGGTAAGCCAGATGAGTCGGAATTGGCACTACGTGGATTAATGCTGGCGCGCGCGCTGCCGGAGTCCGGGATTGATTGCGAGAAGCCAGCCAATGTTACGCCAGCCTTTCGTGTGCATACATTCGTCAGAAATATCGAGGGTTTCTTCGCTTCCGTATCTCCGGGAGACAAAAAGGCGAAATTCGCCGATTTTTGCCTGGAACGAGGCATGTCGCATACGCCATCAACACCAGACGGAAAACGTGGTCGCCGTTTGTTCGAAATGCTGTATTGTGAAGCGTGTGGCGACTTGCTGCTCGGCGGTCAGAAGGGAAAAAATGAAGGCTCGACGGTTGAACTACTGCCATCAGCGACCAATCTGGAAAATCTTCCGGAACGCCCCGGCGCTGAATATTACGATGATATGGCGCTGGATGAGTTTGCGGTTTTCTGGCCTGTCGATATAGTTGATGAAAATCCAGCAAGCAGCGAAAAAAATTGGGATGTATGGGAAAAGGCAGCGCTTAATCCTATCACCGGAATTGTGACTGTCGGACAAGACACATCAGCGACGAATGCCGATTTGGTTCGAGGATATCTTTATTTCCAGAAACCGGCCCCGAGCAAAAAAGGCGAACCATCGGAAAAACCTTCCGCACAGCCTTTTTGTTGCCCGAACTGCGGTATCGATTATTCCAGTCGACCAGCCAGCAATCGTTCCAGAACCCCCATTCGCGCATTTCGTACTGGTGTGACTAAGTCATCACAACTTGTGGCGACAGAGTTATTTGAATTGCTGCATTCGATCGGTGCAGAAGCCAAGAGTATTGTTTTTTCCGATAGTCGACAGGATGCGGCATCGATGGCGCTGGAAATCGAACGATTGCATTTACGCGATCTGCGCAGGGAAATTTTGGTCTCAGCCGCCAGAGAGATGATCCGAGAGGCTGAAAACAAGTATATTTCTGAAGACAGTATCGATGAGAAAATGGATTTAGCCCTACAAGTTAAAGACATGATTGAGTATGTTCGCTTACATGAACTCAAACAAAACCAAGCGGGCATTGCTGATCTATGTAAGTACAGGCGAGTAAAAATCGATAAATTGCTGGAACCAGAAGGCGATTCCATCGGAAGAGTATCCTCCGAACTGGCTGGGCTGGGAATATCGCCTTACAAATATCACCCAAACGCTGATGGGGATGGCAGCGACATCTGGTATGCCAATTTTATAAAAGAGAAAAATATCGTTAAATATCATGAGAAGCTTTCTTCATCTGCACGATTGGATCTCAAAAAGAAGATACTTGATACTCAGTCTGAATTAATTGATGACGTTATTTTTGCCAATACCTTCTTCGCGTTGGAAGAGACGGGATTAGCGTATCCATGCATTTCAGATAGAGAGGATACAACCGAGCTTGATGCTTGGTTAAGAGTATTTGCTGGTATTTATCGCGTCAAAGAAAATAAATATTTTGATCCCGAAAATGCTGTCGAATGGAATACAGGAAAAGATGTAACTAAAGAGAAAGTAAAGCGTATAGCTAGAGCTATATTTGGCGAGAATAATTACCTAGAAAATTTAACACAAATCTTAAATAATTTTGCTATGCGAGGGCATTCAGCTGGTTTATTCAATATTGGTAAATTATATCTCAAGGTAGCCAAACCAGGCGATCCCTATTGGCAATGCAGCAACTGCGAGCGGATCCACTTACATTTAGGGTTTAAGCGTTGTACCCGTTGTACGAGACCGCTTGATACCAAATCCAAAGGCGTCGTTGAAAAGTTATGGGAAGACAATTTTCTTGGCAAACGTATAGTGCGAGGCGAACGGGACGGCGTTAAACGCTTCCGGTTGAACGTCGAGGAGTTGACGGGACAAACGGATGATTTCTCAGACAGATTACGCAAATTCAAGGGGATTTTCGTTGATGAGATGAGCGAGCTTGAAAAACTGAATGCTGAAATCGATATGCTTGCCGTCACCACGACGATGGAAGTCGGGATTGATATTGGTTCGCTTCAGTCAGTATATCAGGCTAACATGCCGCCCCAGCGATTTAATTACCAACAGCGCGTCGGTCGCGCAGGACGACGCGGCCAGGCATTTTCTTTTGTGATCACATTCTGCCGCGGACGAACTCACGATGCTTATTACTTTGCTCATCCGCATGCGATCACCGGCGATCCACCGCCTCCTCCTTTCCTGGCAGTAGATCACGACGCAATTCCCCAAAGACTTTTGCGGAAAATCTGGCTTAAGAGCGCGTTTAACGATATGCGCGAAGAATGCCGAAAAAACAAAATGATATTCCCTGGAGATAAGCTCGTTCCGCCAGATGTTCATGGTGAATATATTTCAACGCATGACTACTATCATGATAATAAAGTTGACTGGGCCAAACTATTGTATCGCGCGTTGGAAGTAAATCAGAACATACGAGAACGCTTTATTGAAGCAGCAACATTTGACCCCGATCAGCGCCGACGCCTTTATTCCGCAATTAACACCGAAAGAATAATTGAAGAAATTGAAAAACTAAGGCCTTCCGCGCCTGACGACAGTACGGGCCTTGCTCGTTTTCTGGCCGAACGAGGTCTGTTGCCGATGTATGGAATGCCGACTCGGGTACGTAATCTTTATCTGGGATTGCGCAAAACAAAAGGGGCAAATGGTGAGACGGAATACGAATGGTCAACGATGGATCGCGATCTTGATCTTGCAGTTTTTGAGTATGCTCCTGGCTCGGTGTTAATTAAGGATAAAAAAAAGCATCAAGTGATCGGCTTTACCGGTAACTACCGAGAACCTCAAGTCCGAGATAATCGAGTTTCAGATCTCTCAACGGTATGTTCATGGAAAGAATCGAGTCACTATGTTGCAATTTGCCATTCATGCGGATCCGCTAAACTTGAGCAAAATAAACCTGTTAACGACATTGGTTGTGAGGATTGCGATACACCTATTAGCCCAGAAGAATTCGAACTCTATATCACGCCTGCCGCTTTCCGTACGGATTTCGAACCAAAAGATGACATGGACAGCTTTACTCGTATGTCGTTAAAAACTACTGCAACCGTATTGCATAAAGATATCCCAGAAAATTGCGGTACTTTTAACGTACGACGTGGTGGCGTCACTATTTTGCGTCTTAATGATGGGCCGATTAACGGAGAGAAGGAAGGTGAACGATTTTCCGTTGATTTAGCGACGGATCAAAAGGCTCCTATTCCTTTAGCTACCTACTACTCGCCAATTAAAGGGAATCAAGCGATTGATACAAACTGGGCTGGATTACGCAATAACTTTAGATGGCGGTGTACTGGCGAAAAAGAAAACTTTGGGCTTGTATCAAGCAAAGAGACTGAGTCGCTCCACCTGGAGTTAATGCAATTTGATGCTCGCCTTAATTTGAACATGATAGCCAGATACGGCGAATACATGAATTTGCCTACGCGCGCGGCGGCTATCAGCGCGACTCAAATATTAACGCACAAAGCTGCGCTCTATCTGGATGTCTCTCCAGACGAATTCGAAACGCTTGAACCCCGACTCCATCATGAGAAACCTATATTGCAAATCGCAGACGCGTTGATCAACGGTTCAGGATTATGCAGACGGCTTGCCGAGCGAGTCGTCGTTGGTGGGCCGCCTTTGATAGTCACATTATTGCATGAGATTCTGGAAGATAAGCGAGTCTGGCCAATGGTTGATTTTCTTAAGAAGGATCATCCCGCTCAGTGTCAAACTGCCTGTTACAAGTGCATACAGCGCTACGGTAACCGCCGGTATCACGGTTTACTGGACTGGCGTTTAGGAATGGCATACTTACGAGCAATGGTTATACCTGAATTTGCCTGCGGTCTGAACGATGATGACTGGATTCATCCTGAAATGATCGGATGGCGAGACAGAGCATTTGAGCTGGCGGAAGACGTCGCGGCGTTACGGCCTGGAACAATCAAATTGTCTAAAGAGTACTCATTACCGGTTCTTACCGAAATTCAGGATGGAAAAGAACTCTGGCGCGCAGTCGTTACGCATCCTCTGTGGCAATGTAGAGAACCTGAGCGAAATGTTCTGATTGACTCCTTGGGGCTAGTTGATGGGAATTCTTCGCTGCGGTTCATTGATACATTCGAGCTGGAAAGACGGCCATTACGCGCGCTTGCTAACCTTAAACGGAGTTAAAAATGTCGCAATAATGCTGATAGTTACTGGCTGATGTTTTTTTGCTGGATGCGCTTTCGATATGAAAGCGCATTTATGCAATGACATGACATGACATGACATGACATGATGTAAGTATGCCAGCTTCAGTTCCACATACTTTTTGAGATTTCCGGTTTCTCGGCCATCAGCCGGTACTCTTCCGGTGTCTGGTTATTCATGGATTCATGGGGCCGCTCACTGTTGTACTCATTCAGCCAGCGTTCCGTTATTTCCCATACTTCGTTCAGCGCTCTGAACAGGTAGAAATCCAGTATTTCTGTCCGGTACGTCCTGTTAAAACGTTCGACAAACGCATTCTGCGTCGGCTTACCCGGCTTGATAAATTCCAGCATCACACCATGGTCTTCAGCCCATTGCGCCAGCGCCAGTGATATTAGTTCCGGTCTGTTATCTATCCGCACCTTCACTGAATATCCACGATTTTCCACTATTCTATCCAGCACCCGCACGACCCGCTACGCTGGGTTATTCAGATCAATTTCGATAGCCAGAGCTTCACGGTTAAAATCATCCACAACATTAAAAGTCCGAAAACGTCGGCCACATGTCAGGACGTCGTGCATAAAATCAATCGACAAACTTTGGTTGAGCGCTTCCGGCGTGGCCAGCGGAGCCGGATTGCGCACCGGCAGGCGTAGTTTACCCTTACGACGAAAATTCAGTTTTAATAGACAGTAAATTCGGTGTACCCGCTTGTCGTCTAATCAGTCAATATCTGAATCAGATGGGGTCTTTGTCGTCTTCGTAGTCATTTTTTAGATGCTACAACATGTTGCCAGACGTCGTCTTCATTCCTATGTGATTCCCGCAGGGATATTGCCCTGCAAAGCGTGTCCCGGAATTGAAGTGTACGACGAGCTCAATCTGATTTGATTATGAATTTTCGTTCTTTAATTTGCCGCTTTAAGACGTTCATTATAAAATGTCTCTGATTTCCACATACTTAACATCAATGTCGTCAGTTTTCGAGCCAGGGCAACAATAACCTTCTTGTAACCCATCCTGCGTCGGAGTCCATTTGCCCATATTGCCAGGCTTGTATCAGTACCATAACGCGTTAACAGGCAGGATGCTGCTTCGTAGATAAGCGTGCGTGTCATTCTGTTTCCCTGCTTTGAGATTCCCCCATTTCTGTCAACTTCGCCGGATTGATACTTTTTGGGCGTTAATCCGAGGAAAGCTCCTGCATCGCTGACCCGTCTGAAGCGAGAGGGGTCGTCAATTGACGTTTTAAAACTTAATGCAGTCAGAACACCCACACCCGGAATAGATTGCAATATCTGGCAAACCGGATCTTTTCGGGCTAATTTTTCTAGCATGTAGTTAAATTTTCTTATTTGCCCGGAAAGATGTTCCCAAGTATCAAGCAACATAATAACTGCAGGTTTAACTGTTTCCAGCGAAGGTGATGACTCGAGTACGGCACGTTCAAAAACACTATTTTTCCCGGGTGGAAGAACAACCCCGAAGGTTTTCAAAAGTCCGCGGATCTGATTCGTTACGGCAACACGAAGCTGGACCAATTTTTCCCGGCTGGTAAGAATGAGTCGTTGTTGATGGCATTGAAGACTTTTGACATGTACTGGCTTGTACCAGCCGGAAAGAACCAGTCTTGCTATACCAAAAGCATCATTTTGATCGGTTTTATTTAACTGCATAGATAAAGCCGCATGAACATGTCGTGCGTGGATACAGTCAACGTCCAGACCAAAATTCCTGAGAGAATGGTAAAGCCAGACGCAAAGCGGCCCTGTCTCCAGACCCACTTTCGACTTATCAAATCCTTCAGAAAAGAGATAATCAGCTATAACACCAGGATGCGTATCGACGTTAACCATCCGAATTTTATTACCGTTATGGTCTATAACGCAGATGCTTGTTTTCTTCTGGGAAACATCAAGTCCAACGAAAGTTTTCATGGCAATCACCTCAGATATCACAGACTGGGATCGTATTAAGATTACAGCATGTGGTTCCAGACGTGTTCCTGCCTGCGAAGCACCTGAAAAAGCTTCTTAAATCCGTAGCGGGGATAGCGCTCGGCCGCCTCGGTCAGCACCTGGATCACCGCTTCATCACGTCGCGTATCCGGTTGATAACGATACTCCGTCCTGCTCAGCGATAACGTCCTGCATGCCTGGAGTACGCTCATCGTAAACTGCGCGGTCAGATAACTGACGAGCTCACGCTGTATCGCTGGTTTTAAAGCTTTTTCGATGACGTCTTTCACCGCCCGGCATTCCAGACTCAGATCGGCAAACATCTGCTTCAGGCGATGATTCTCGTCCTCAAGAACTTTGATTTTTCTGATATCAGCGGCTTCCATCCCGCCATATTTCGCCCTCCAGTTGTAATAGCTGGCTTCGGAAATAGCGGCCTCGCGACACACGTCTTTGACGGTCCTGCCCGCTTCGACAGACTTCATAACGGCGATGAGCTGGTGCTCGGTGAATAGAATTTACGCATAGCGATCTCCTCAGGGGGGCATAATCAGTATGTCGGAAAATCACTAAAAGTGAATGGGCCGCTTGGGTGGGATACTTACAGATACTTAGAAAGATCCCATTTAACCTAAATGTTATTATCTCTCTGCCGATAATCCTACTTAATGTGCTTAAGCGAGCCAATTTCAAGTATGCACCAACGATCTGACAACAAGGAAGAATACGATGCCAAGTAAATCAATAAAGGCAATAGTTCAGGAAATCAACAACGATGAAGCTGATGGAGGCGGACTTTGGCTACCAAATATTCAGAGACAGTTTGTATGGAATACAGATCAAATTGCCCGCCTTTTTGACTCGGTGATGCGCCAATACCCTCTGTCTTCAATGCTTTTCTGGAAAACCCGCGAAGCGATAAAACACCGTAAATTTATACAGAACTTTAATGGCGGTAAGGTTGATTTAAAGGACCATTATCATCATGGTAAAACTAAGGCAAAATGGCTCGTGCTCGATGGTCAACAGCGTCTACAGAGCTTCTATCTGGCATTGAAAGGGAGTATAGACGGCCGGGTATTGCATTTTGATTTACTGAGTGGTGAGCAAACGAGTAAAGAAGAACTACGTTATCGCTTTGAGTTTATGGATATGTCTAGTACCGGTTGGCCGTGGATGGCAATGTCCGACATTATCTACAACAAGAAATTGCCTGAGCAGATCCTCGGCCAGCGCATCAAGGAAGAAGGACTGGAGCTGAGTGGTGGAGAACGTGAGCTGGCAACAATTAACCTCAGCAGAGCGCGTATGGAGTTCAGCAATGAAGGCGCTTTGCTATATCATGTGATTGACAGCAGTGACGATGAAAGCGATCTTACTTTTGACGATGTGGTTGAAGTTTTTATTCGCGCAAACTCAGGCGGTACGCGTTTAAGTAAGTCAGACCTGATGTTTACCCTGCTTTCCACAGAATGGTCTGAAGCAGATGTGATTTTTGAGGATTTTCTCGAGCAAATTAACGATAACGATCGCTTCAACTTCTCTCGTGATTTTCTCATCAAGCTGAGTACTACTATTCTGGGTTACGGCGCTAAGTACGATGTAGATAAATTACGTGACGATGAAGTCCGCAGAAAAATCAGTGAGAACTGGCCAGCAATAGCCAAAGCGCTGCTCTTTGTAAAAGGCGAGATCGTCAGTAAAACCTATATCCGTACCGGAAAAGCCCTTACATCCTATAATGCACTTATCCCGTTGGTATATCTGCAGTATCATTTCCCCAAGAAACTCGAAAAATCGCAAGCCTTAAAACAGTATCTGATACCTGCGCTTCTCAATGGAGTATTTTCCGGTCAGCCTGATGGCATCATTGATAAACTGGTAAAGTTGATTGATGAGCAACAAAGTTTTGACGTTAAAAAAATTCGTGCTGCGATTGTGTCGTCCAACCGGAGCTTGCATTTAACTGAGGAACGTCTCTTCGACTGGTGCGGCTATGGTAGTGGACATATTCACCTTCTGTTCAACATGTGGTATGGGGGAGAGTACAAATCCTCCGGATTCCAGCACGAACCACAAATTGACCATATCTTCGCACGTAGCATACTGAAAGCTGAGAAGGAACTTAACGAAAAAACCGGTCGCCAGATCCGAACCTACGAAAACTGGGAAATTGACCAGTTAGCAAATTGTATGCTTTTGCCTGCGCATCAGAATGGCTCAGGTGATAAAGGTGCACAACCGCTGGACCAATGGCTGAGAAATCAATCAGCCGATTTTTTAGAGTTACATTGCATCCCCTCTTCACCGAAAACACTCTGGAAAATTGAAAATTACAGACGCTTTATCGAAAAGCGCAAACAACTGATCCAAGAACGTATAGCTGAAATTGGGCTGCTGGAATCTGAGGAGTAAATAACCTGAAATATACGGGCATGAATGTACTGGAATTAAATTGCCCAAATTTGCTAAGTGCAACTATGGAAGGTAATAGCCTGGGATTTCCCTATGTATCAGTGTCATCCTTTGACCTGCCCTTTATTGATTAACAAATTGTGACGTACTCAATGTCCGCTCCTGGCACGGAGCGAAGAGCGGACATGAGTATTGCAATATGCTAACTGATGAGACCCGCTCAAGCAGACCTTTTCATAGGGTTACCTATAATCAGTTTAATTTTCATGATCTATGTGCCTATACGCCATTGCGGTTCTACCCAATCCTTAAACCAATTGAGTGATTCTGATAATGCTGTTATTTGAGCAAATTCTTGATAATAAGCATTAACTATGGCCATATCAGTTATGTAAAGTGCATTTTCGAACGACATTCCGGCATTTTTAGTTATGTTGAATGACCCAGTCCAAACAGCATATGGACTAATTTTTATCCTTGAACCACTTTCAGGGTCTTCTGGAACATTATAATCAACATCCTTTTTGGAAAAAATAATAAATTTATTATGCATTCGCGGGAACGCCGCAGCCTTAGCATTATTCACATTACCGATACATGTCACAGAGTCAATTGAAGGATCACCAGCATAAGACATATTTGGAAGAATTGTCCCTTCAAAATCATAGCGTGTTAGCGAGTTTTTTAGGTTGCTATATTTTTTTCTAAGAGTTTCTTTAAAATCATTTTTTGCCTCAATATCCGGTCTTAAGAAGTCCTCTTTTTGAATCACAAAAACCACTTCTTTATCATCTTGGGCTAAAGCATCAAGCACTGAGTAACTTGTTAACCATGCAACAGCACCAAGCACAATATCTGCTGACTTGATATGGTTAATTAAATGCTTCTCCAAATCTCTGAAATAAACACTTGTTGTAGCTGATTGAGTATTAAAATTGTCTAAAGTTTGACTCTTTCCGTCAGCGTCAGGTATCAATAATTCATTAAGATTATTTATGGTCATTTAAAATTTCCATTTTATAAGCTATTGGATTGCACAACTGCAGATAGTCATCATTATAAGTAATGATTGACATTTTAACATTCAAATCTTCCGGTTGCCTGAATACGCAGCCAACATGAAGCCGGTTATTCCTGATTATGAATGGATCATATTCGGGGTCAGGGTCAAGAATCTGCTCCCCTAGTTAATACTTGGTATTAACTAGGGGAGCAGAACCATAGAGTTAGCAGTTTGATGCAGTATCAGCAACTCTTCTATATTTAGTAAGCAATTCTACTTTACGTAATTCAATCTCACGCATAATGCTTGATTGAATATCATGTATTTTAGAAGGCGACGCACCTTTAACCTTTATATTTATAAAGGTAATGCACAATTCAGGATTCACTGGAATTTTTCTTCCATATTCACTGAATTCGTATGCAACCTTGCATTCACCAGAATAAGATTCATAGCTAATCGTATAACTTGCCACAACCTTAGTAACACGTACATACGGGTGTATATGTTTCCATTTAATCGATATTATATTCTCTAAATTCCCTTTAACTCTATACTGGTCAATATCTTTTTCGAGGAAATTAGTCACTGCATCTGATTGTTTTTCATAACCAGTAGAATGGTCAGGGTTAAAATGAACATCGTCTATTTTTTGATGGTAGAATAAGTATCCAATATGAAGGGAAGCTAATTCATTAAGGAATTTCACTCTTTTTTCATTTTCAAAATCATCCATTAAAACTCTACCTCGATGAGGCGAGTGCTCAATTATATTATTGTTTTCCAAATGCCCCTCTATTAAGGTTATGACATTTTCAGCTATTTCTTTAGTTTCAGGAGATGTGTGATTTAGTTTGACATTCATTAAAAGCTGGGAATCACCAGTGATGCTATTCAAGTCTTTCTTGATTTCCACCGATCCTTTAAAGAATTTCTCAGTTATATACCAATCATCTAAAATATCTGTTTTACAAATTTCGAACTCCATTATTACAGAGTTATTACTTCTACCATCTAGGGATGTGAAATCGCTAAAATCAGAAATCTCATAATTGATATAACCATTTTTTGTAATTTTACCGACATCTACAAACCCACTAACTTCCTCAAGCAAATCAACATCTTGCTTGAGATTAAAGTTTCTGAAATTTACTTTATCTAATTTTTCCTTTGTTTTAATGCTAGTTAATAAATCATAAGATTCATCAGGGCTTAGTAGAGAGGTAATCAAGTTTGGAACTGTGCCCGATTTTTCAGACACTCCGCAAAAAAGCCCTCTTTCTTTAAGAAGATTATTGATCATTGTAGAATTACAGTTTTGCTGACTCACAAGATTTTTCAGTTCATCTCCGGAGGGAATGAAATCAATATCATTTTTCATCAGAAATGCTCCTGAAAGTGCTGTTATAAGAATCAACGATTAATGTAATATCTCCTACGACATCCTCAGAGCCATCTTCACAGCTCTGCGCCATTTTTACCTCATCAACTGAAGGGGAGTCTGTGAGTTTATTATATTTATTGAAATAAATCTCATAATGATTTGCGAAATCGGAACAAAGCTTTCTAGCTAGTTTATATACCAATCCCAGTGATTCTTTACTATAATTAAAATCGCAAATTAATATAAATTTTCGCCCATTATCATCAGGCACAGAAATAGGAATTATTGGAGAGGTAATATATTCAACAGGCATTATTTTAGAATGTCTTGTTGAAGATGAAACATTTAACGTTGTGTTAAGGCAGAAAAATGTTATTTCACCATGCTTTTTCTTGATAAAATTTATCGAGTTGTATAAAAATTTAGCTCTTGCATTATCAATAAGGTGTATGGCACTGAATTTGAGGGTCGTATCGATTCTATGATTGATGATTTGACTTTTAATATTATCATTTGAATCGCTCTCATCATTATTTAAATAAAACAAAACCCCAATATCTTCTTTTCTTGAACTACCTGGAAATTGTCTTGTTATAGCTCTTTTAAACTGGGATTTTGAATAACATTCAATGGTATGGGCCAAGTCTTTAAAATGTGAACGAAAAGTGGTTTTGACTTTATCGTAAGGAACTGATGAATACTTTGCGGAAACAACAACACTTACTAATGATTGCTTTTGAAGCATAGAGTTGTAGACATACAAAGCATCTATCCCATGTGTCTTTTTAGCATGCTCTCCAACACAGCAATCTAATTGCTTGTTACTACATAGATTTTTCCATCCAAAGAGTTTTAGAAAGTCATTGACTATCTCCTCTCCCACCTCTCCAACATATTTTGAAAACTCGCCCATTGCCTAAACCGCCGTCTGTTAAATTATGATTCCTTATAGTATTAATCTTATTCACATTTAGCAACATTAGGAGTAAGCAAGTCGAATTTGAAGTGAGTCAACACTCAACTTCTGCTTCTGCTTCTGCTTCTGCTTCTGCTTCTGCTTCTGGCACAAAGCAGACTTTTTGATGCTCACTTTAGCTACCCATCCTTCATATATAGAGTTCACCATAGAACGATCAACACATGAAGCGAAGCGTATAAGCCTGCTTTAAGTAAACGGCAACGATGGGTGGTCATTCTGGTGGTCTTGACAGAGCGGCAATTCAGGTTTAGCTTACTTATTAGCCAGTTACTGGCAAAGGCGATCCCAGTCAGAGGAGCCAAATTTAAGAAGCCTGCTTAGGAAACTACGCAGGCTTTTTGCTTTTTATCCCCTCCAGACGGTTCACCTCTCCGGCATCTCAAATAGCCTGGCAACGCCCGGGCGCCGCCAGAGCTCAATCTACAGGCCGTTTTATCGCCGAACACCTGGCTGACCGCGTCGGACAGCGCTAGCGCGAAGCAAACCGGGCGACGTGCTCTGCAAGAAAATCAATCTCCTGCGGCGTATTGTAGAAAGCCAGCGAAGGCCGGACGGTACTTTCATAGCCCAAGCGGCGCAGGATCGGCTGCGCGCAGTGATGTCCGGATCGCACGGCAATCCCGACCTGGCTCAGATAGCGCCCCACGGCTTCATTTTCATGCCCCGCCAGCACGAAGGAGAGCACGCTGGTTTTATTCGCCGCGGTGCCGACCAGCGTCAGGCCCGGAATAGCCGACAGCTTCTCAATGCCATACTCCAGTAAGGCATGCTCGTAGTGCGCAATATTTTCTATCCCCAGGGAAGTGACGTAATCGATAGCCGCCCCCAGCCCGACGGCATCGGCAATATTGCCCGTTCCCGCCTCAAACTTATTCGGCGCGGGCTGATAGCGCGTCAGTTCAAAGGTCACGTCGGCAATCATATTCCCCCCGCCCTGATACGGGCGCGCCTCCTCCAGCACGTCCTGTTTGCCGTACACGACGCCGATCCCGGTCGGTCCAAAAATTTTGTGGCCGGAGAAGACGAAGAAATCGGCATCCAGCGCCGTGACGTTGGTCGGGATATGCGAAATAGACTGCGCGCCGTCAATGGCGATGCGCACGCCAAACCGATGGGCAATCTGTACCAGCTCATGAACCGGCGTGACGGTACCCAGCGCGTTGGAAACGTGAGTGGCGGACACAAAGCGGGTTTTGTCATTGAATAACCGAATGTATTCCTCAACGATCAGCTGCCCGTGCTCATCAACCGGCGCAACGCGGATCGTCGCGCCCGTCTCCTGCGCAATAAGTTGCCACGGCACGATGTTGGCGTGATGCTCGAGCTGCGTGAGGATAATCTCATCCCCCGGTCGTAACAGCGGCTTCACGTAGCTGTGCGCAATCAGGTTGAGCCCTTCGGTGGTACCGCGCACGAAGATGATATTCTCCGGACCGCGGGCGCCGATAAAGCGCGACACTTTCTCACGCGCGGCTTCGTACGCATCGGTGGAACGTGCGGCCAGCGCATGCGCCGCCCGATGAACGTTCGAGTTCTCGTGTAAATAGTAGTGGCTGATGCGATCGATAACCTGCTTCGGGCGCTGGGTCGTCGCGGCATTATCCAGCCAGACCAGCGGATGACCGTCCACCCGCTCGGCAAGGATCGGGAAGTCTGTGCGGATCCGCTCAACCGGGATCTGCCCGACCCGCGTCGGTGGCGCAGGTTGGGTGCCGGAAGCAGGCAATGCGGCAAACCCGCGAGGCGCGATGTCCGCCCTGCTCTCCTGGCCCAGCGGAACCACCCTCGGCGCGTAAGCGGCCTCTCCGGCACGCGGGCGTGCGGGCGAATCGCCCGACAGGCCTTGCAGATCCCGCGCGTCGGGCAGGCCATAATCGCGCGCGGAGGGCGCCTCGCCGGGCCATCCGCCCGGCGCGTGGGGAAGCGTGAATAGATTACTCGTAGTCATAATATTCCCCCACCTCAACGTCTTCCAGCACGGCAATGGCGTCATCGGCGAGGATCGCGGCGGAGCAGTAAAGTGAGAGTAAATAGGAGGCCACGCCGTTATCGTCTATCCCGCGAAAGCGTACCGACAGCCCGCGAGACTGTTCGTTTGGCAGCCCTTCCTGATAAAGCCCCAGCACGCCGCGTTTGCTTTCACCGGAACGGATCAGCAGGATATTGGTTTTCCCGCCCTGGCCTTTCGGGTTTTTCAGGCCATCAACAAACAGCTTATCTGAAGGAATAAGCGGAATACCGCGCCACAGGATAAAAGTACCGCCCTGTAAATTCACGGTAACCGGCGGGACGCCGCGTCGCGTGGCTTCACGCTGAAATGCGGCAATCGCGCGCGGATGGGCCAGGAAGAAGGAGGGCTCCTTCCACACTTTTGACAGCAGCTCATCCAGGTCATCCGGCGTCGGGCGGCCGTTGCGGGTCTGAATACGCTGCGAATCAGCGATATTTTTCAGCAATCCATATTCATCGTTATTGATAAGCTGGCTCTCCTGGCGCTCGCGCAGGCTTTCAATCGCCAGCGCAATTTGCTCTGACGCCTGATCGTAAGGCGAGCTGTAGAGATCGGCGATTTTGGTATCCACGTTGATAATGGTCGCAATGGAATCGAGCTGGTATTCACGTGGCGTGGTCTGATATTCGATATAGCCCTGCGGTATCTCAACGCGGGTCGGGTCCTGGCTGCACAATGCGTCGAGCGGCGTTTCGCCCTCCACGACCTTGTTGACCCGATAAATCCCCGACTCCAGGCCCTTATAATCGAGGAAACGGCTGATCCAGCGCGGGGTAATTGCCGCAAACTGCGGAGCCGTTTTGGTCACGTTCGCTAACTGATACGCGGCTTCACGCCCCAGTGCATTAATGCCTTTTTGTTCTGCCATGATGATTCCTTAGTGTTTGAAATAGTGGAGCTGAAGGTTAGTACTGCGGCAAACGGGTATCGACATCCCGCGCCCAGGCGTTTAGGCCATCTTTTAAATTCATCACGCGCCCCTGATAACCCGCGCGCTGCAGTGCCCGAATCGCGAAAATACTGCGCTGCCCTATCTTGCACAGAAACACCGCATCGACCGTCGGATCGAATTCGCCGATGCGTCTGACTATCTGACCCAGCGGCATCACTTTTGCCTGCGGGAATTTGGCAATCGCCCTTTCGTGGGGCTCACGAATGTCGATCAGCTGCAGGGGTTTTCCCTCCTCTATCCAGGCGTGAAGCTCCCTGGCCGTGACGCTTTCAACCGGAATTTCCGCCTCATCGGGCTTCAGTCCGCAAAACTCTTCGTAATCAATCAACTCATGAATCGACGGATGCTCACCGCACACCGGGCAGCCGGCATCCCGCTCCAGCCGCAGCTCGCGCTGCTTCATTTGCCACACGTCGAAGAGCAGCAGACGGCCAATCAGGCTCTCGCTGCCGCCGACGATAAGCTTGATCGCTTCCGCCGCCTGGATGGTGCCGATAATTCCCGGCAGCACGCCAACCACGCCGCCTTCCGCGCAGGAAGGCACCAGCCCCGGCGGCGGCGGCTCGGGATAAAGACAGCGGTAGCACGGCCCTTCCCCGGCATAAAAGACGCTGGCCTGCCCTTCGAACTGGAAAATGGAGCCGTAGACCAGCGGCTTCCCCAGCAAAACGCAGGCATCGTTGATCAGATAACGGGTGGGATAGTTGTCCGTACCGTCAACCACGAGGTCGTATTCGCGAATAATCTCGAGCGCGTTTTTACTGCTCAGGGTGGTGTTATAGGTCACCACCTGAAGGTCGGGATTGATCGCTTTAAGCTTGTCTTTCGCCGAGGCGACTTTGGGCCGGTTGAGATCTTTGGTGCTATGAATGATCTGCCTTTGCAGGTTGGAGATTTCGACAAAATCAAAATCGACAATCCCCAACGTCCCGACCCCCGCAGCGGCCAGATAAAGCGCCACCGGCGCCCCCAGTCCTCCGGTGCCGATAATCAGCACGCGGGCCGCTTTCAGACGCTTCTGCCCCTCAAGCCCCACTTCCGGCAGCAGCAGATGGCGGCTGTAGCGGGCAATTTCCGCATGCGTCAGCTCCGTCAGACGGTCGTCAGCAATAATGCTCGGTCTGCTCATACCGCCTTCCCGACGCCGCCTGCAATGGCGGGGACCAGCAGCACCTCGGCGCCCTCGCCGATCGGGGTCTCCAGCCCGCCGGTGGTCTTAATATTGTTCTCCCCCACGTACAGATTGATAAAGCTGCGCAGCTCCCCCGCGTCGTCGTACAGATGCGGCTGAATGTCAGGGAAACGCTCCGCCAGCGCGGCGACCAGCTGCCCAACGGTGTGGCCTTCGAGGGTCACTTTCCCCTGGCCATCGGTGAAGGCGCGAAGTGCGGTGGGAATCAGTAATGTCGATGCCATAGTGGTAATCTCTCCGTGTTTTTTCTGGATTCAGGCAGCGTGCTGCCCGTTATTCGCCTTATGGAACGGTGCGCACGTCCTCCGGCAAAAAGCGCTGGCGGTCCTGCGTCAATCGCCAGCTGGTGAGCGCGCCCGCCTGCCGCTGCGCAACCGCAACGATGATGTAGGCGTAAAACGGCAGCGCGTGTTCGCGGTCAAATTCCGACGGAATGGCCGGATGATCGGGGTGCGAATGGTAATAGCCGACCACGTCCACCTCCTGAGCCAGCGCGGCGCGTTCCGCCCGCAGGGAGTCGTCGGCGGTGATGACAAAACGGTGGTACTGCTCCTCCGACTCACGGGCATTGACGATGGGAAAAATCGCCGTCACGCGGGCATCACCCTGGGCGGAAAAATGGCCAAAGAGCGCGCCGCAGCACTCGTTGGGGTAGGCCTTTTCCCCTTCAGCGCTAATCTGCTTTGCAATTTCGCGGGTTAATTCAATCATTGGTTTCATTCCAGAAAGAGTCAGCCAGATAACGCGAGCCGACATCACACAGCAGCGTGACCACCACCGATCCCGCTGGCAGCGTGCGGGCCAGCCTGGCGGCGGCGGCAACGTTTGCCCCGGATGAAATGCCGACAAAAATGCCGTCCCGCCGGGCGAGGCGTCGTGCGCTCGCATAGGCCTCCTCGGTAGTGACGGAAATAACATCGTCGAACAGGGTTTCGTCGAGAATGCCCGGCTTGATGCTGCTGCCCATATGCTTCGTTCCTTCAATGCCGTGGAACGGCGAGGCGGGCTGCACGGCGAGCGTTTTCACCTGCGGATCCTCATACTTAAGCCGCCGCGCGGTGCCGACAAAGCTGCCGGAGGTGCCCATACCGGCGACAAAATGGGTGACCTGCTGTCCGCTCTGCTCCCAGATCTCTTTTCCGGTCGTTGCGAAATGCGTATCTGGATTGACGGGGTTGTTATACTGGTCGGGATAAAAATAGCGTTCCGGGTGCGCCGCGACCTGCGCCTGAACCTCTATATAGGCGCCGTCAGAGCCTTCAAGCGGATCGGTTTCCACAATCGTGGCGCCATAATGGCGAATAATACGTTTGCGCTCCGGGCTGGTATTCTGCGGCAGATACAGCCGGACGCGATATCCGAGCGCCGCGCCAATCATCGCGTAGGCAATGCCGGTATTGCCGCTGGTCGCATCAATAATTGTTTTATCCGGCGTTAATAAACCCCGCGCAATCCCGTCCAGCACCATGGCTTTCGCCGCGCGGTCTTTCACCGAGCCGCTGGGGTTCATAAACTCTGCCTTTGCCAGCAGCGTTACGCCTGGCAACTCTGCGGCAAAAGAGGGCAAGGTTATTAACGGCGTAGCGCCGATCGTTTCAAGTAAATTCATAATGATTATCACGCCGTTATTTTTATCTATCCCGATGCGCCGGCCATTCCATTTTATTTTCGGCAGAATTAAATCCCGTCGCCGTCGCTGAAATGTTTTTGCTGAGCTCGCGCCTGTTGCACATTACTGTCCGGCGGAACATCGCGAGTTAGCCATATATTCCCGCCAATGCTCGAACGCGCACCGATAGTAATTCGTCCTAATATTGTTGCGCCGGCATAAATAACGACGTCATCTTCTATTATCGGATGGCGCAGGTAGTTTTTTAGTAACTGCCCGTCTTCACCGGCAATAAATCGTTTCGCCCCCAGGGTGACCGCCTGGTAAATACGCACCCGCTTACCGACGATGGCCGTTTCGCCAATCACCACGCCGGTCCCGTGATCGATAAAGAATCCGTCATCAATCTGCGCCCCGGGATGAATATCTATCCCGGTCTGGCCGTGCGCTTTCTCGGTTATCATGCGCGCCAGCAGAGGCAGATCGAGCTGATGCAGTTCGTGGGCCAGGCGATAGTGGATCACGGCATGAATTCCCGGATAGCAGAGCAGCACCTCATCCATGCTGCGCGCGGAGGGATCGCCCTGATAGGCCGCGAGGATATCGCTGTCGAGGCGCTGGCGGATAAGCGGCAAGCGGTTAGCAAACTGCTGGACTCGCCTGACCGCCTCCTGCGTCAGCGCGTGGCTCGCGCCCTGCTCATCCTGCTCATCGGACTGATAGTAGAGTTCCAGAAGCGCTTCTTCGGTCAGCCGGTCAAGCGAGGTGCCTAACAGGTGGCCGACGTAATAATCCTCGCCCTCTTTGCGTAACTCGACATCGCCCAGCCGCATCGGATAAAGCACTTTTATCAAAGTATCGGTAACGGAATTAACGCTTTCACGGGAAGGCAAACTGCGTTTATTACGATAGTTATTTTTCGAATGTTCATCGCGCCACGCCTGACGAACGTGGCGCAGTTCATCGACGACATTATTTAAATGCCAGTTATTTTCTCTTTTCGGTAGGAGATACAATTCACCCGCTTCCGGCATAATAATATCCTTCTTAACAGCACATCGATAAATCTGTTTTCTGTGTTACCTCACTTTTATGCATTACCCACATTAAAAACAAATAACCTTATTGACTTTGAATAGCTGAAAAGAATAAATACTTACGAATCAAGATACTAAATTCAGAATGGCCTTAAGCCAGCGCTATTCAATATGACAGGCGCGCTTCCACCCGCAGTCAACGCGCCGGCCAGGCCGGCGGACACGGCGCCGAGTCTGTCCACAAAGTGGCTAGCTAACTCTGTGGATAACCTGGAGTCAGATTGCTGCAGAGGGCGTGAGGTCGACCATAGCGCCGAATGTGCAAATTTTAACCAGCAGCGAATTGCGTGCTCTATCCGCCGTCCGCTATCTCATATTTATTTATGTCTCAATGCATATCGCAGTATTATATGAAGCGTCTTAACCGACAGCCTGTAGCGATGAAGGCGGTTCGCCGCAAGCAGGTGAAGCCATCCTGCCCTGAGGATGCCAGGTCTCAGGTGAGGAGAATCCTGGCGTTACCGCTGTTCCTTAGCTATATACATATCGGAAAATTTTTGACCTCTCCAGGGACGGGACTATCCGCAGCCGGTTTGACGGGATGGTCTGAATTACAGGTGAACTGATGTTCAGCAAAAAACCCTTTCTCCGACCTATGCTTATTTTGCTCACAACCGGAGGCGTTGTACTCACGTCACTCCTGTTGTCAGGAACGATGCTGCTTTTCCAAAGGAACAATATTGAGGAGTCGCTCCTTGATAGCAATCAGGCCTATGCGCGAAAGCTTGCCGACACCACCGACCGCTACCTGACGTTTGCCCAGCGTGAGCTCGCCTGGAGCGCTGCGTCGGTCCGCAGCACCTCTTACAGCCAGAATGAAGTAGATCGGCTTCGCCTTCAGTCCGGAATGTTTAACTCCGTGGGGGTGGTCAATGCCCAGTCGGTGCTGGTTTCGACCTCCCCCTACTTACCGGCGCTAACGGGGGTGACGCTGCATTCACAGGCTAACCAACGGGCTCTGGCCGCGCGATCGCCCTTGATTTCAGACCCGTTCACGTCGGTTGCCGGGAACGAGATGATCCTGCTCTCGCAGCCCATTCTGGCACCCGATGGCCGCTATCTGGGGTATTTGGGGGGCAGTATCTATTTGAAAAAGCAGAGTTTGCTGAGCGATATTCTGAGCCTCCATTTCTATGAAGACAACATCACCATCAGCGTCGTCGATAACAATGGCCGGATTATCTTCAGCAGAGATACGTCCCAAAAGGGTTCGTTCCTCTCCATGCCTGCACAGATCCGGACTGCGTTACAGGCGAACAAAAGCGGGCACTATACCGGACTCTATGGGCAGCATAAGAGCCTGGTCGGCTATGCCAGCCTTAACCAAACCAGCTGGAATATTTTCGTTTCTACACCCGCCAATACGGTCACCCGCATGCTATGGCGGACGGTCGAAAAAATCTCCGGGTTTGTTCTCGTTATCCTTGTGCTGGTTGCGGGAAGCGTGGCCCTTTTATCCTCCTGCATTGCGCGCCCGCTGGAGCAGCTTGCAGGGCGCGTTCGCGCCACGGACAGCCTGACATCGCCGGAAAAACTCTCGACTATCAAGGCCTGGTACCAGGAAGCCGACATGCTGCGAAACGCAATGCAGAACAGCTTCCGCTCGGTATCGGCCCGCTTCGCCACGCTGAGCGATGAGGCGATGACGGACCCGCTGACCGGGCTCTATAACCGCCGGGGATTTCATGAGCAGTCGGCGCGCGTTGGGGCCGCAGAGGATCAGTACGCGATCGCCATAGACATCGATCATTTTAAAACCATTAACGATCGGTTCGGGCATGATGCGGGAGACCTCGTGCTGGTTCGTATTGCTGACCTGCTGAAGCAGACCTGTCGGGATGGGGATATCATTAGCCGCTTCGGCGGGGAAGAGTTTATTGTTCTGCTCCCTGACTCGACGCGTAACGGGGCAATGACCATGGCGGAAAGGATCCGCAGAGTCATGGCCGGGGCCACCTTCTCTCGCGCAGGACATATCACCATCTCCGCGGGCGTGGCCGGGCTGCGGGAATGCGGTGGCGACAGGGAAAAGCTCCTTCGCATGGCCGACCAGGCTCTCTATCAGGCCAAACAGCAGGGACGAAATCAGGTCGTATTCAGCGAGATAATCCCTGAGCACGGCAGTCAATGAGCACCAGCGGGATAGTGACCGTCAGGCCTGTGTTTCCGGCGCTCCGGGATTATCCCCCGGCCATAGCGACGCCTGCCGCGGCTATCGGCAGAACAAGCGCTTCTTAAAGCCAGAACGCTCTTCGCCTGATGAGCCCATTAAAAAAGCCTGCTGAGGGAACCCGGCAGGCTTTTGTTTTCTAAACGCTTACCCGCTCAGCTACGCTAGCCGCCGAACGTGGACTGTACCGCTGAATAGCCGATATTTACCGGCATTCCGGAACGACGCAGCATCGCCTCGCTGGCCCGGTTCGTCTCCACGCCCTCGCCCTGCACAAACGCCTGGATCCCCGTCGTCATGGGCAGCGGCACCTTTCGGTCCGACTCGTATTCCGCGCGGTTGCGCGAGAGCGGCTCGTGAACTTCCAGCCAGCGGCTGCCGTCCGGCTCGAGGCTATATTTCACCGGCCGATCGATAATCTGCACCCGCGTCCCCACCGGAACGTTATCGAAGAGATACTTAATGTCATCGTTACGCAAACGGATACATCCCTGGCTTACGCGCAGCCCAATACCAAAGTTCGCATTAGTGCCATGAATGGCGTACAGCCTGCCGATATAGATAGCATACAGACCCATCGGGTTTTCCGGGCCGGCTGGCACGAATGCCGGCAGGCTTTCCCCTCTTTTGGCATATTCGCGGCGAGTATTGGCCGTTGGCGTCCAGGTTGGCGCCTCCTGCTTACGCTCCACCGCAGTCACCCAGTTGCGTGGCGTTTCACGGCCCGCCTCGCCGATGCCTATCGGCAGAACCTCAACCGTGGTCCCCTCCGGCGGATAGTAGTAAAGGCGCATTTCCGCGACGTTGACCACAATCCCCTCGCGCACCGTATCGGGCAGAATAAGCTGCTGCGGGACGATCAGCGTCGAACCCGACTTCGGTAAGTAGACATCCACCCCGGGGTTGGCTTCGAGCATATTGCTCAGCCCTTGCCCGTACTGCGCGGCAAACGCCTCCAGCGGTAGCGTATTACCGTCCGGGACGATGATGGTTTGCGGACTCCCCACCAGGCGGCTTCCTTCCGGCGGCAACGGGTAGCTAACGGCCAGAACGCTCTGGCTTGACAGGATAAATAACAGAGAACAAAGCAGTTTCACACGCCGCACCATTTCCCTTCCTCAGTCGCGACAATCGTGAATGAATTATAGCTTTATTATCGAAATCTTATATACCAGCTCACGGCGGTGGGCCATGTTCCCCTGTCCACTGCCGGTACGCCGTTAGATTTGGTAATCGATCGCCGTCTCTTCCGGCTCCATCGCCTGGCGTTTAATTTCATCCAGCGACAGTCCGGCGTTACACAGCTCGATAAAGCGCCAGACGTAGTTACGCTGCAGCTGCCCGCGCTTTAGGCCTAGCCAGACGGTATTGGCATCGAACAGGTGCCGGGTTTCGAGACGCGTGAAGGTGTCAGATTCCCTGGCGTCACCCGACTGCTCGGCGACCAGCCCAACTCCCAGACCAAGCTCAACGTAGGTTTTAATGACGTCGGAATCCTGGGCGCTGAGCACGATATCCGGCATCAACCCTTTGCGATTGAAGGCCTCATCGATACGCGAGCGTCCGGTAATCCCCTGTCGATAGGTGATCAGCGGCCAGCGAGAAATGGCCTCCAGAGTGAGCGGATTCACCTGGACCAGCGGATGATCTTTTGGAACCAGCAGGCTGTGGTGCCAGCGGAACCAGGGGAAGGCGACCAGCGTCGGGTCGTTGCTCAGCCGCTCGCTGGCGATGCCGATATCGGCGCCGCCGTTATGCAGCAGGGCTTCGATTTCCTGCGGCGTCCCCTGCACCAGCTCCAGGCGAACGTCGGCAAACAGCTCGCGAAACGCTTTAATTACCGGCGGCAGGCTGTAGCGCGCCTGGGTATGCGTCGTGGCGATGGTCAAGACGCCCGAGGCGTCGTTGGTAAACAGGTCCGCAAGACGGCGGACGTTGCTGGCTTCATTAAGAATGCGTTCGGCAATCGAGAGCAGCGCTTTACCCGGTTCCGTCATCCCCAACAGACGCTTGCCGCGCCGGATAAAGATTTCGATCCCCAACTCTTCTTCGAGTTCACGAATATGACGGCTGACGCCCGATTGCGATGTGTAGAGCATATTGGCGACTTCCGTCAGGTTGTAGTCCTGACGGGCCGCTTCACGAATTATTTTTAGCTGCTGGAAATTCACCCTTTCCTCCGGGCTATCAGACATAACATATGCTCTATTGTTAAAGTCTGTTGTCCTTGCTAACAAATAATAAAAACCAGCAACTTATTCCATTCTGGAATATACGCTAACTTACCAGCAGCAGCTCACGGTTCTCCAGCGAAGGGCGGCTCACCAGCGACAGTAAAATTTCCTTCACCGCCTGCGCCTGCGGCGACAGACTGCCCTTGGCAGACATATTCAGCGATAGCGACAGGCTCATTGACGGCGTGCTGATTCGCGCCATCCAGCCGTTAGCGGCGCTACACAGCGAGCGAGCGGCGGATTCCGGCAGCACGGTGGCCCCCATTCCGCTGGCGATTGCCGCGGTTAAGGTGGTAATCGACTCGATTTCGCCGATGATTTTTGCCGACAGGCGACGCAGCGTGAAGGCCTCGGTGACCCTCGCCCGCACCGCGCTGTAATCGCGGGGCAGGAACAGATTCATCTCGGCGACCGCCGTCAGGTCAACGCTTTGCCCCGGACAATCTCGGGTACCGACCAGGTAGAGGTCCTCTTTCAGCAGCGGCTGGCTGACGATACCGGCAACCGGCGACCGCTCGTACAGTACCGCCATATCCAGCTGACCGCTGAGCAGCTTATCGTTAAGGATAGTCCCGCTGCTCTCCTGCAGATACACCATCACTTCAGGAAGCTCGTTACGGACCGTTTGCAGCAGCGGCATCGTAATGGCGGATGCTGCGGTTCCCGGCGCAAGCCCGATAGAGACCTGACCGCTGAGGATATGGCCCACGTTATTGACCGCCAGCTGCGCCTGCTCGCACTGGCGCAGAATGGTCCGGGCGTGGGTATAAAGGATTTTCCCTGCTTCCGTCGGCGTGACGCCTCGCTTAGTGCGAATCAGCAGCTGCTGGTCCAGTTCACCTTCCAGGGTCGCAACCTGCTGACTCAGCGCGGGCTGTGCGATATGCAGGACTTCGGCTGCCTGAGTCAGACTGCCAATATCGACGATTTTCACAAAATACTTCAGTCGTCTTAAGTTCATTTTGCCTCCTGTAAGGAACGCCAGTACCAACGCTGGCAGTTGAGATACAGTAGGTTTTGCAATTTACTTGCCAGTTTTATTATCCCTGGCGCAAAAGCCGCTGGACGCCGCGTAATAAGCGATTCCGATTGCTGCAGGGGATTTTTTTGCCCGGTAAGCGGATTACGATATGCCCCATAAGGGGTACATTTGCACCATCGCGGTGCGCAACGGCGCAAAAGTGGGTGAACCTCCGCAGACTGCTGAAATTGTCAGCAGTCAAACTCATTCCGATGATTCAGCCTTTGACAAGGTGGAGCACCGCCGTTAATATGCGCCCCGTTCACACGATTCCTCTGTAGTTCAGTCGGTAGAACGGCGGACTGTTAATCCGTATGTCACTGGTTCGAGTCCAGTCAGAGGAGCCAAATTTGAAAAGCCTGCTTTTAAAGCAGGCTTTTTGCTTTTCTGCATCCTGGCGTTAACTCAAAATAGCATCCAGCCTGGCAAGCACTTCATTTATCACAGCGTCTGGTATGCGTTCCAGCCGCTTGCCGTTCCGGGCAGCCATATCAATGGTTCTGGGCTGGTCGCAGCGAATAACGCCAATCGTTTTTGTCCCTGCCCCTTCCAGTGAAACGGTGAAACCTGCCGTGCGAGCAAAGTTTCCGCCGCTGGTGATGGGAACAACGACGGGTAGCCTGGTCAGCTTGTTAAACGATGCCTTCGATACAATGAGTACCGGTCGTCTTCCGCTTTGCTCGTGGCCAGCAATAGGATCCAGTGAAACGAGCCAGATTTCCCCTCTGTCCATCTACAGGATCTCCTTGCCCACCGCAGGCGCATCAATCCATTCCCGATCTTCTTCGCTCATTTCGGCGTGCGGATCGCACTGCGCCAGCAGCTCCTCAAGCGAATAATGGGGCCGTTTCTGGGGTTCAATAATCAGGCAGCCATTATCAATGGTCATACCCACTTCGCTGTCCGTCGACAGCGCCAGCGTTTTCAGCACGGCGGGAGGAACCGCCAGCATGACGGATCCGCCGACTTTTTTCAGGCGAGTTGTATACATAGAACACCTCCGGATATTATATTTTAATATAACATCTGCGGCTGGCGATGCACAATTATTCATCAGATTCATGGTGATTTCCTTTGCGTAATAAAGCATGAATAAAGGTGTTATCCATCGAAGGGCAGAGCCGGCCGTTTTCAAAGGCGGCATTGCCAGTAAAACGGCGACCATCCAGATACATCAGGTGCTTCTTTAAGATCATGAAGCAATTCGTACAGGCGGGAGCTGAGTGCGTGACAAAGAAGGCCGATAATAGAAAACTGTTTTTGTGGTTCAAAGGATTATCGCGGATCGGATAAACGAAATGCGGCGCAGCTTCCGTATATGGTCTGCGCCGTAGGAACCTCAGCGGTAGCATGATGGCCAGATGTTCTCAGGCGCAACATCTAACGCTTCAGCAACCAATCTTTCGCCTTTGGGCCAACGGCGAGTGAGCGCATTTGCCAGCGTGGAGGATGCCAGCCCTGCCTGACGGGAAAGCGCTGACAGCGAAGTGCCACGTTTTTTCAGCCCGGCGATAGTGTCGGCGGGATGCCAGTCAGACTGCATTATGCTTTGACCTCCACACCGTCGATAAACTTCGCGCCGCCAGCGGTACGCAGCCAGCGCGGGGCATTCATTTTCAGCGTGGGATCGTTGCTTTCAATCAGGGTTTCGGCAAAAGTTTCGCAGTGACCAGCGAGTACGGTGAAATCCGTAGTAGCGCTGAAAGGAACAGCAAGTGACGGGTGTTCTTGAGTGGGGATCGTAGCCATAGAGGCAGCCTCCTGTAACGGGTTTAAAACCCACCACCAGAGGTTCCAATCTCATGGGTGGCGGACTAAACGGCGAGCAGGTCAGGGCATCCAGCCACTCTGTAGATCTCAGAAACCACCTGCATCGTTGCGTCTTCGATCGCGCCTTCATTACGGCATAAAAACCAGCCGTGATGTGCAATTTCTCGCTCAAACGCCCGGGTGCAAGCAACGTGCTCTTCCAGCTTATGAATCACCGTACTACTTAGCCCACGCGATCGGCCTGCGGCCCTCGTCCATGAGATATCAGGCGCAGTAACCACCCCGACATGCAGGTCCGGCGTGCGCACGTTTCGTTCCATATTAAGCTGTAAAATCTCGGCAAATGGCACCAACCGACGAAACGCGGCATCCGAGGGATACCAGCGATCCATCAGGATAATGCTGTCCGCTGGCTGTTTCGTCAGTACCTGCCGGGAAATCCATGCACGGCTATCAGCAAAGCGCTCACAGACCTCCCATTCCAAATCCAGGGCGGGGTTTCTGGCGAGTTTGTTAACAAGGGCCATTGTTTCCCCCCTGTAGGGATCGCTTTTTTTCTCGCAAAGTCGGATGACCTTCTTGTTGTCTGCCCTTAGTACCTTCGTAATGGCTTCCAACAGCGTGGTTTTACCGGCTCCCTTGGGCCCATCCAGAGCAACAAACAGCTGACGACTCATGCTGCAAATGACGATTGATACAGGGTTTTTGTAAAGCTTGAATCTGGCAAAAGCATCTTACTTCCTTCGTATGAATAGCTGCCCACCTTCTTCTTTCGTCGGGGCAGCTGGCGCGTCAGCGCGAATCGGATAGAGGGATCTGATAAACAGACACTGATGAACATTCTGCCAGTGGTGCGACCTCCCTGGTTTAATCACCCAGGATTAGAGCCGTTTATGGTCATTATCCCTATGTTATGACCTGCGGGATGCAGTTTAAGGGATCCGCGTAGAAAACGGAAAACATCCGACACTAGGCCGTTTTTGAAGCAGGCAGGCGTTGACGGGCAGCTTTGAGCGAGGGGCGCACGTCGGTTATCACGAAAAAGTCTCGAAGATCATTGCGGAAAATATAAACAAGTCGGGATATACCGGCCTGATAATCTCAACCAGGCTCAAGGCCAAGAGTTTCCCGACGCAGCAGAGCCCATTCAATCAGTGCAGCCATAGATGGCCCCAGTGCTATTCCCAGACGCGTGAGGGAGTATTCAACACGAGGTGGGACTTCAGGGTAAAGCGTACGTAATACAATCCCATCTTTTTCCAGCTGCTTAAGCTGCTGTATGAGCATCTTTTGATTTATGCCCTCTATCCTACGTTCAAGCTCAGAAAAACGCAGTGGGGCTTTCGCGGCGAAAAGCTGGCATAAGATTATTGTCTTCCATTTGCCTTCAATAATCTTCAGTGCTTCGCTGGTAGCCTGCGCCCATACAAGTCGTTGTTCAGGTATATCGCAACGCCAGTCTCTTTCCATACTTACCTCAAAGTAAGCAACCCACTATTTTGTGTGTTCTTGTCGTTTTTACAGTAAGGAATTAGTGTATCCCCTATTGCATTCAACTTCAGGCGTTAAATATGAAAATCGGCATAATTGGTACAGGCAATATTGGCGGTACGCTTGCACGTAAGCTAAGCGAAGCTGGGCATGAGGTAAAAGTGGCGAATTCACGCGGTTTAGACGCTGTAAGGGAATTTGCCCGTGAAATTAACGCAGTGCCCGCGGACATACATGGTGTAGTTACTGACGTGGATGCCATTATTCTGTCAATTCCACTCCCGGCGCTGAGTAGTCTGCCTGATGAGCTTTTCTCGGGTTTACCTCCACATGTCCCTGTAATTGACACGAGCAACTATTATCCAGGCCTACGCGATCCGCAGATTGCTGCACTGGATGAAGGTCAGACGGAAAGCGAATGGGTTCAGGAGCAGATTGGGCATCCAGTTATCAAAGCCTTTAACAATATACTTGCCGACTCTCTGGCAGGACTGGGACTGCCTGAGGGGAGCCGCGGTCGCCTGGCGATTGCAGTAGCAGGAGATCATCCAGCCGCAGTACAGGTCACTATGTCGCTGGTTAACGATACCGGCTTTGACCCCGTTTTTTCCGGGTCTGTCGCTGAATCATGGCGTCAGCAGCCGTGCACACCTTCCTATTGCTGCGACTGGGAGGCTGCTACCATGCTGCGTGCTTTCCCTCTGGCGAAAAAGGGAGAAGGCCTGGCCCGTCTGCCTTCACTTTATGCCAGTTTCGGTAAGCTGGGGGAGGCACCGACTCATGAAAATATCATTGATAACAATCGAGCTCTCAACTGGCCTGTATAACATGGCCGCCGGCGATTAAGAAAACCGTGCCTTTCAGAGTAACGGCAAAATATCTCTTTTTAAAAAAATCGATGGTCAGATGCCGGATTAACAAATCCGTTCCAGGGATGCTTTTGGTTTGCGTTGGCGTCTGATCATTAACTTAATCCTCGAAATCCATACCCCGCTGATAATAAGCCTGTTCCTGCCGCTAAACCGTATGATCACCCCGTTAAGATGTATCGCCTCTCTACCTTAGCCCCTGCGCATGAATCTGCTGAGAGATCGTTTTCAAGTAACTTGCATTTTGATAGTTACTATGGCAATTTGCTCCCGAAAGCCACCAATCCATCCAGGCCAGCCGATGAAAAATGAACCGCTTTGCCTCGCTCCCTGCCCCATCGCCCGCAGCCTTGGCCGCATCGGTGACAGCTGGAGCATAATGATCCTGCGCGACGCCTTCGCGGGCTTTACCCGCTTTGACGAGTTCCAGAAAAGCAGCAACGTCGCGCCCAATATTCTTTCGCGCCGCCTGAAGGCGCTGGTAGATGACGGACTGCTGGAGAAGATTTGCTACAGCAGCACACCGCCGCGCTATGAATACCACCTCACGCCAAGCGGCCGCGATTTTCGCATGGTACTGCTGGCGCTGGCGGAATGGGGAAACCGTCACTTCGCACCCGAAGGCCGTCAGATGCAGTTGGTGGAAAGTGAAACCCAGCGGCGCGTGGAGCCGATCATGGTAGATAAAGCGACCGGCGAAGAGATTATCCCGGGTAAATACATCATGGTGCCGGGACCCGCAGCCTCGCCGATGATGAAATACCGTCACGAATATCTGCTACGCAAACGCGAGGGTGATAGCGGGCAAAAATTCCAACCCGAATCCTACAGAGATGCCAGCAATGAATCCGGCCAGTAAGAAAAGAGCCCTCGTCCTGGCGGCGGTCGGCGTCGCCTCACTGGCGGCAGCGAGCTACGGCGCTTACTGGTGGCATACCGGGCGGTTTATGCAGACGACCGATGATGCCTATGTTGGCGGTGACATTAGCGCCATCTCCAGCAAAATTTCCGGCTATATCCAGCAGCTAGCGGTGCAGGACAATATGGCGGTGAGAAAAGGCGACCTGCTGATTCGCATTGACGACCGCGATTATCGCGCCGCCCTGGCAAAAGCCGCCGGAGAAGTGGCGGCGCAGGAGGCCGCGCTGGCCGATATCATTGCCACCCGGCAGCTACAACAGGCGATGATTGCCGGCTCTGCGGCCTCGTTACAGGCCGCCACGGCGGCGGCCGAAAAATTGGCTAACGACAACCGGCGCTATAACGCCCTGGCCGCGTCGAGCGCGATTGCCGCACAAATTCGCGATAACGCCTCCGCCGATTACCGCCGGGCGCACGCCGAGCAGGATAAAGCAAAAGCGGATAAAACCGCGGCTGAACGCCAGCTGGCGGTGCTGGATGCCCGCCAGCAACAAACTCTGGCCGCCCTGGCGCAGGCCCAGGCTAGCCTCGAGATGGCCAGGCTGAATCTCAGCTATACCGAAATTCGCGCGCCGTTCGATGGGGTGATTGGCAACCGACGCGCGTGGTCCGGTTCGTTCGTCAGCAGCGGCACGCAGCTGCTTTCCCTGGTTCCCGCGCACGGCCTGTGGATTGACGCCAACTTCAAGGAAAACCAGTTGGCGCATATGCGTCCCGGCCAACCGGTGACCATCGTGGCCGATGTACTGCCGAACCATACCTTTAAGGGCCATGTTGTCAGCCTGGCACCGGCGACCGGCTCACGCTTCAGCATTCTTCCTGCAGAGAACGCGACGGGGAATTTCACTAAAATCGTTCAGCGCGTGCCGGTCCGCATTGCGCTGGAAGGAGAAGGGGCAAAACTTGACGTACTGCGCCCGGGGCTATCGGCGATCGTCACAGTGAACGAAAAGAGCCGCCGATGAGCACCGCTCAGGCGTTGTCCGCCCCGCAGGGTCTGTCGATGCCGATGGCGAAGAAGATCTTCGCTTTCGCCAGCATGTGCGTGGGGATGTTTATCGCGCTTATCGATATCCAGATCGTGTCTGCCTCGCTGCGGGATATCGGCGGCGGCCTGTCGGCGGGCGACGATGAAACCGTCTGGGTACAAACCAGCTACCTGATCGCCGAGATCATTATTATCCCGCTTTCCGGCTGGCTGGCACGGGTCATGTCGACGCGCTGGCTGTTTGCCGCTTCCGCGGCGGGGTTCACGCTGATGAGCCTGCTGTGCGGCTGGGCGTGGAACATCCAGAGTATGATCGCCTTCCGTGCCCTGCAGGGACTGGCTGGCGGGTCGATGATCCCGTTGGTTTTCACCACCGCCTTCACCTTTTTCCAGGGCAAACAGCGGGTCATTGCCGCCGCGACGATCGGCGGCCTGGCCTCCCTGGCCCCCACGCTTGGCCCGACGGTGGGCGGCTGGATCACCGAAAATTTCAGCTGGCACTGGCTGTTTTTTATCAACGTTATTCCGGGGATTTACATCGCGGTTGCCGTACCGCTGCTGGTGAAAGTGGATACCGCCGACTTCTCGCTGCTGCGCGGTGCAGACTACCTCAGTATTCTGCTGCTGGCGCTATCGCTCGGCTGCCTGGAATATACCCTGGAGGAAGGCCCGCGCTGGGGCTGGTTTGACGACGCGACTTTGACGATGACCGCCTGGGTCGCCCTGCTGTGCGGCGTGGCGTTTATTATCCGCACCCTGCGCCATCCGCAGCCGGTCATGGATCTCCGGGCCCTGCAGGACCGAACCTTCAGCCTCGGCTGCTATTTCTCGTTTATGGCCGGCGTCGGCATCTTCGCCACCATCTATTTAACCCCGCTGTACCTCGGCAGCGTGCGCGGTTTCAGCGCGCTGGAGATTGGCCTGGCGGTATTTTCCACCGGCCTGTTCCAGGTCATGTCGATCCCGTTTTATTCGTGGCTCGCCAACCGCGTCGACCTGCGCTGGCTGCTTATGGCCGGGCTGATCGGCTTTGCGATTTCGATGTACAGCTTTGTCCCGATAACCCACGACTGGGGTGCGGACCAGCTGCTGCTACCACAGGCTTTTCGCGGACTGGCGCAGCAGTTTGCCGTCGCGCCTACCGTGACCTTGACGCTGGGCAGCCTGCCTCCCGCGCGCCTTAAACTGGCCTCCGGGCTGTTTAATTTAATGCGCAACCTCGGCGGCGCCATCGGCATCGCCCTGTGCGGAACGGTGCTTAACGACAGGACCAATTTGCATTACAGCCGTTTGGCGGATCGTCTGAATAACGCCAACCTGGCGATGAGCGATTTTGTTCAGCGCAGCGCGGCAAACCTTGTCACTCAGGGGATCTCGCCGGATGCCGCTCATACGGCGGCGCTGAAGAATCTTTCCGCTCTGACACTGCGGGAGGCGCGAACACAGGCATTTTCCGATGCTTTTTACCTCATCATGATCGGTTTTTTGATTGCTGCGCTGCTGGTTCCATTGATGAAAAAGCCGCCGGCACACTGATATTACAGGAGAGTTTATTATGGGCGTTTCAGCTAAACGCATTGTCGTGACCGGGATGGGGATTGTTAGCCCTCTGGGCTGCGGCGTACAGCACGTCTGGCAGTCACTGCTGGCAGGGAAGTCAGGTATTACAAAGCTTAGCGAGCAAATGGTCGAAGATATTCCCTGCAAAGTGGCCGGACAGGTTCCGTCCATTGAATGCGATCCGTTGCACGGCTTCGATCCGCTGGCAACCATCCCGGCCAAGGAGCGCAAAAAGATGGATCGCTTTATCGAGTTTGCGCTGGTCGCCGCGCGTGAGGCGCTGACGCAGGCCGGGTGGTCGCCTGCATCAGCGGCAGAACAAGATCGCACCGCAACGGTCATCGCCACCGGGATCGGCGGGTTCAGCGAAATCGCCAATGCGGTACATACGACGGATGAGCGCGGGCCGCGTCGCCTGTCTCCGTTCACTATCCCCTCTTTTCTTGCCAACCTGGCCGCCGGGCATGTGTCTATCGCCCACGGTTTCCGTGGCCCCATCGGCGCGCCGGTAACCGCCTGCGCGGCAGGCGCTCAGGCCATTGGTGATGCGGCACGGATGATCCGCAGCGGCGAGGCGGATATCGCCCTCTGCGGCGGCGCAGAAGCGGCGATTCATCGCGTTAGCCTTGCCGGATTTGCCGCAGCAAGGGCGCTCTCCAGCGCATCCAATGACCAGCCGGAAGCGGCTTCCCGCCCCTTTGACCGCGACCGCGATGGTTTTGTGATGGGAGAAGGCGCCGGACTTATCGTGATTGAGTCGCTGGAGCACGCGCTGGCGCGCGGCGCCACGCCGCTGGCAGAGCTGGTCGGCTACGGCACCAGCGCAGATGCCTATCACCTGACCGCTGGCCCGGAAGACGGTAACGGCGCGCGTCGGGCCATGGAAACTGCCATTCGTCAGGCGGGGGTCACAGCAGAGGAGATTGACCATATCAACGCCCACGCCACCTCGACTCAGGTAGGCGACAAAGGCGAACTGGCGGCGATTAAAAACCTGTTTGGCACGCATCCCGTCGCCGTTACGTCGACGAAATCAGCAACCGGCCATCTGTTAGGCGCAGCCGGCGGGATTGAGGCCATCTTCACCGTTCAGGCGTTACGTGACCAGATGGTGCCGCCGACGTTGAACCTGCATCACCCCGATGAAGACGCGGAAGGCCTGAACCTGGTGGCGCTGGCGGCCCGCCCGCAGAAGATGCGTTATGCGCTGTCGAACGGTTTTGGCTTTGGCGGCGTCAACGCCAGCCTGCTGCTGAAACGCTGGGAATAATTGTTCAGTTCCCCCTCTGGCAAAGGCCGGCGGGGGACTTCCGCCAGAGCAAAACGCGCATTGATACTCACGGCTTAATTTCGCTTGTTGATAATTACGTTTTCCCTGCGTTCAGATGCGGCATAACCCATCGTTTTCATCGCGGCTCCAGTTGTGGATTAATCATCCTGCACTTCAACGGCCAGATGCACAGCCAGGTGAGCCAGAGCCTGCTGCACCGGGCGTGGCGCTGAACGGTCTTTACAGAGCAAAGCCGAAGTGAGAGCCGTCAGGCAGCTCCACATCAAGACGCAGTTTACCGCCTGCCGCCTCAACGTAACGCTTAAGGGTGGAGAGTTTCAAATCGCGCCCCTGCTTTTCCATGCTGGCGACGGTAGGCTGCCGGATGCCCAGGGCCTGCGCCATTTCTACCTGCGTTTTCTGCACCTTTTCACGCAGTTCGGCAAGATGGATGTTGAGCAGGATGTCCGTCGCCATCGTCTGCGCGTCGGCCACCACCTCCGGTTTCTCATCCGCAAGAAGCTGTTCGAGCGTTCTGCCCATTGCATTACTCCTTATCATCTAACGTATTCAAATAATCTGTGAATTCCCGATCGGCAATTGGGATCGTCTGCTCATAGAAGCGTTTTTCATTACCGACCTTGTGACCCGCGCAGAGCAGGATGCCGGCCCGGCATGGGTCGAAGGCGAAAAACACCCGGATGGGATCGCCCCGGCTCTGAACCCGCAGCTCTTTCATGTTGCCGTAGCATGAGCCTTTGAGCGTATCGGCATAAGGTCTGGACAAGCCCGGCCCTCTTTCCCGCAGAACCAGTAGCAATGCCAGTACACATGCCCGATCGGTTGCGCAAAGCGCACTAAACCAGCCGTCAAACCGATCCGTCGTCTTAATTATCCACACGGGACCTCCTCACAATATAGATCGCAAACTATATAGATGCAAAGCAATAGTGAAGATAATGACGCCTGGCCGGACGCAACGCATACCCTTTTGCCAGCAAAAGGAAGGCATATTCCAGTCATTGATTGAATAAGATGAAAACCGATCGTCGCCTTGCGGCGCGGGCCGCATAAGCATCGGCACGTTTGCCAGCGGGGAGGATACCCGCTCTGATTGAGAAGGGAGCGACCGAGCGGCCAGACCTGATTAAGAAGGGGGCGACCGGACGGCCTGCCCCCTTAAGTTGAAAGGTGCGTTTTTAACCCTGCTCGCCGCCCGTCAGGACGTACGCCATTTCCGGGTTAACGGTTTTTCGATTTCGACAATCAGGAACATCACAAATCCGATGATAAAGGTGATCACCCAGTAGCGGAACGGCAGCGCGGCGGTACCAAACAGCATCTGCATAAACGGCGCGTAGATGATCAGCAGCTGCAGCACCAGCAGAACGCCGCTGACGATCCAGATGCCTCTGTTGGCCAGTAATCCTTTGCTCAGAGAGAAACCGTCGGCGACGCGACAGTTGAGCATATAGAACCACTGGGCGGTGACCAGCGTTTGCAGCAGGACGGTACGAATGAACTCCGGCGAGTAGCCTCGCGGCTGGAGCCAGGCTTCCAGTACAAAAGCGCTCACGGCGATCATCGAGCCGACGAAAATAACCCTCCAGATAGCGAAACCGTCCATAACGTGCAGCTTAGGATCGCGCGGCGGACGCTTCATGATGTTCTTTTCGCCGGCCTCAAACGCCAGGCCAAATGACAGCGTGGCCGAGGTCGCCATGTTCATCCACAGGATCAGCACCGGAGTCAGCGGAATTAAATTCCCCGCCAGCAGGGCAATAATAATCAACAGCCCCTGCGCCAGGTTAGTCGGCATAATAAAGAGGATGGTTTTCTTCAGGTTATCGTACACCCGCCGCCCTTCCCTGACCGCGCTGGCGATGGTGGCGAAGTTATCATCGGTAAGCACCATATCGGCCGCTTCCTTGGTCACTTCGGTACCCTTGATGCCCATGGCGATCCCAACGTCGGCCTGCTTCAGCGCCGGCGCATCGTTCACCCCGTCGCCGGTCATCCCGACCACCTCTTTTTTACTCTGCAGCGCCTGCACCAGGCGGAACTTATCCTCCGGGCTGGTACGCGCAAAAATATCAAACTTCTGCGCGGCTTCGCTGAGCTGCTGGTCGTCCATTACCTCAAGCTCGCGCCCGGTAATGGCCGTGCCGGCGTTGCCGATGCCCAGCATTTGTCCAATACTCATCGCCGTTTGCGGGTGATCGCCGGTGATCATCTTCACGCGGATCCCCGCCTGCAGGCAGTCGCGGATCGCCGTAATGGCTTCCGGACGCGGCGGATCCATCATCCCGGCAATACCGAGGAGAATGACCCCCTCCTGCAAATCCTGGTGGGTCAGCTCGGTCTGACCGCTGGCCGCAGGCTTCCACGCCGCCGCCACCATGCGCAGCCCTTCCCGCGCGTACTCTTCAATTTTTGCCTCCCAGTACGGCTGATCGAGCGGCTGCAGGCCGCTATCGGTCTGCTGCTGCTGGCAGAGCCGGAACAGCACGTCCGGGGCGCCGGTAATTAAGATCATCTCCTCGTCGCCGATGCGGTAGAGCGTCGACATATACTTATACTGCGAGTCGAAAGGAATTTTGCTCCGCAGCTCGGTCGCTACCGCCGGCAGCGCGACCTTCGCCGCCAGCACCTTCAGCGCCCCTTCCGTCGGGCCGCCGGTAATTTTCCATAATCCGCTTTCATCCTTGATGAGCTGGCTGTCGTTACATAAATCAATGGTCCGCAGATAGCGCTCGAGCAGCGTGCCCGGCGCCACCACCACCGGCCCGGAATCATCTACCGGATGGATATTACCGATCGGCTCATAGCTATCCCCTTCGACCCGATAAATGGTGTCCGCGGTAATGACGGCTTTGACCGTCATCTCGTTCATGGTCAGCGTCCCGGTTTTATCCGAGCAAATCACCGTCATCGCCCCCAGGGTCTCAACGGTCGGCAGCTTGCGGATAATCGCCTTCTGCCGGGCCATGGTCTGCACGCCCAGAGAGAGAATAATCGAGATGATCGCCGGCAGCCCTTCCGGCACCGACGCCACCGCGAGGCTAATCAGCGAGAGCATCAGCTCCGAAACCGGCATATCGCGGAACAGCAGGCTGAAGACAAACAGCGCGGCCATCATCACCAGAATGATGATAAAAATGGCTTTCCCGAGCTTGTCCATCTGCACCAGCAGCGGCGTGCGGTGCTTTTCAATATCCGCCATCATCTGGTTGATATGGCCCAGCTCGGTATCACCGCCGGTCGCCACCACCAGGCCTTTACCGCCGCCGGAGCTCACCGTGGTACCCGAGAACAGCAGGTTGGTGCGGTCGCCGAGAGGAAGCTCGCCGCTCAGCGCCTCAGTGCTTTTCTCAACCACCGTTGATTCACCGGTGAGAATCGCCTCCTCCACGCGCAGGTTGTGGGCTTCGATAACCCGCAGGTCGGCAGGAATACGGTCGCCCGCGCGGATCACCACAATATCGCCCGGCACCAGTGCGGTGGTCGGAATCGTTTCATGGTTCCCCTGGCGGATCACCACCGCTTCGCTGGACAGCATATTGCGAATGCTCTGCAGCGATTTTTCGGCGTTACTTTCCTGAATATGGCCAATCAGGGCATTGATCACCGCGACGCCCAGAATCACCAGGGTATCGACCCAGTGGCCCATGACTGCGGTCAGCAGCGCCGCCGCCAGCAGGACGTAAATCAGAACATCGTTGAAGTGGGCCAGGAAGCGCAGCCAGGCGGGTTTGCCCGGCTTTTGCGGTAACGCGTTCTCGCCGAATTTCTGGAGTCGCGATGCCGCTTCCGCGCTGCTAATCCCCTCGGGGGAGCTGTTGGTGCTGGACAGGGTTTCATCGACGGAGAGCTTGTAGAACGGGCCGCCCGGTTTGTCTGTACTCATAGTTATCTCCTCACTCCTGTAACGGAAATCAGAACAGCATCAGGCCGCCCTTAACGCACAACAAAAACCGGAACGTGAGCATAACGAACGATACTGGCCGCCTCGGAACCCAGCAAATGGGTCTGAATATTGGGGTTGCGCGAGCCAATAATCACCACATCCGCCTGCAGCTCGTCGGCCAGCTTCGTCACTTCGTCACGAACGTTGCCGCTGCGAACGTGAATCTCAACGTCACCTTCCGTCAGGCCCGACTTTCTGACGAGCTCAGCAAGTTTTTCCTGAGAGTTTTTAACAAGATAGTCTTCCATTTTTCGCGCATCGGAAATAAATCCCCGCGTCAGCGCCGGGGAAAAGAGAGGATTTACGTGCACCAGGTGAATTTTCCCGGCAGAGCTTTGTGCGAGGAACTGAGCGTGGGATAGCGCTTTGTCGGCAAGGCCGATTTCAAAGACATCAACCGGGACCAGAATATTTTTATACATACAGACAATCCTTTTATTACCAATAGAATAGATCGCAAATATCTCCCAACGAGACGCGTTGAGGAAAATCTCAGGAACGAAAGCGGGCACAGAAGTCGGTATGATTAAACGTAGCACAGGACTGTTAACATTTTTAAGCCACCAATTAATATATTGAAAAATATCACGGAGATAGCCGCCCTCAGACAATTCATCTGCAAACCACCCTAAACCGTCGACATAAGGGCAATTTTTACTCTTTTTAACATTTCCGCTTTTCTGCGACTATGCTCATTATCAGGAGCTCTGGAGCTTCTGAAAACCACTCAAGAATTAGGTAGATAAGACTTTACTTACTCTATAACCAGTACTATTAGGAGGAACGATGTTTGGCTATAGCCTGTTTCGCCTGAGCCTGTTTATTGCCCTGGCAATAATTGCCTGTACGGCTACAGGATTATTCACCTATGTCGTCGTCTCTGCCCTGGCTGAATAAGTTCGACGTTTATCACTAACATTTAAAATAAATCTTTTAGCTCTGAGGGGAATACAGTGAACCGTTATTTTTCTCTCATTCCTGTTGTTATTTTAATAACAACAGCTTGCGACCAGAAAGCGCCGCAGGTTACGCCGCTGCCGCGGATGGTGAAAGCCGCTGAGGTGGCCGCGGTGGGTGATTCACAGCAGCGTATTTTCCCCGCGCGCATCGAGTCCGGGGACTCCACGGAACTCTCCTTTAAACGCGGCGGCCAGGTTGAATCGCTCGACGTTCGCCAGGGGGCTAACATTACGCAAGGGCAGGTCCTCGCCCGGCTCAACGCGCGCGAAGCCCAGCAGCGCGTCAATGAACGACAAACCGCCGCCACGCTTGCGCAGCGGCAGTTCGATCGCTTCCAGACCCTCGCCGGCCGTCAGGCTATTTCAAAAGCGGAAATGGACGTTCAGCGCGCCAGCCGCGACTCGGCCAACGCCGCGCTGAAAATTGCCCGCGAAGAGCTCGGCCAGATGACGCTCAACGCGCCCTTTAGCGGGGTAGCGGCCAGCGTGCCGGTGCGCAATCATCAGGTCGTCGCCGCCGGGCAAACCGTGGTGACCCTGACGCGCACCGATCTGCTCGACGTGGTCTTTAGCATCCCGGAAAACCTCTTTAGCGCCTTTGATATTCGCAACGCCCAGTATCGCCCGATCGTCAGAATCAACTCCCTGCCGGACCGCCAGTTCACCGCGCAGTACAAAGAGCATTCCGGCAGCAGCGACAATAGCAGCCTCACCTGGCAGGTGATCCTGACCATGCCGCGCCCGGCCGATTTCCCAACGGTCGGCGGCGTTAGCGGAACCGTGACGATAAACCTGGCAAACCTCCCCGCCAACGCCGGCCGCGAGGCGCTGGTGGTGCCGGTTGAGGCGGTCTTCAATCCCGATAATCATCAGCGCAACGAGCCGCACGTGTGGGTGATTAAAGGCGATGGCGAGCAGCTGCATCTCGAGGATCGCAAAGTGAGCGTCGGGCAGGTGACAACCCAGGGGGTCGTCATTACAGACGGGCTCAGCGCCGGCGAGCGCGTAGTGGCCGCTGGCGTAAGCGAACTGCATGCGCAGCAGCCGGTTCGAATCTGGACGCGTGAACGAGGCCTTTAATGGATATATCCCGCCAGTTTATCAATAATCCCGTCCGCGTCTGGCTGACCATTCTGCTGCTGGGCGTAGGCGGTATTTTCGCCCTGCTCAATATCGGCCGTCTGGAAGATCCGGCGTTTACGATTAAAACCGCCGTGGTCATTACCCACTATCCGGGGGCATCGGCTCAGCAGGTCGAGGAAGAGGTCACCCTGCCGCTGGAAAATGCCCTGCAGCAGCTGCCCTACCTGGATAACGTCAGCTCTATCTCCTCCAACGGGCTGTCGCAGATAACCGTAAACATCGCCTCGAACTATCACTCCAGCGAGCTGCCGCAGATATGGGACGAGCTGCGGCGCCGGGTGGGCGACGCGGCCCGGCTCTTCCCGCCCGGCGTGGTTGCCCCCTTCGTAAACGATGATTTCGGCGACGTGTTTGGCTTTTTCTTTGCCATTTCCGGCGACAGCTTTACCAATCCGGAACTGGTTCGCTATGCCGAGCAGCTGCGCCGGGAGCTGGTACTGGTACCCGGCGTCGGCAAGGTCGCCATCGGCGGCGCGATCCCGCAGCAAATTAATATTGATATCTCGCTGCCCAAAATGGCGGCCCGCGGCATTACGCTGAATCAGCTTTCCGCCATTCTCAGCCGCCTGAACGTCGTTTCCAGCGCCGGGGAGATTAAATCCGGCAGCGAGTCCATTCGCCTGCATCCGACCGGGGAATTTGAGAATCTCGACGAGCTGGGCGATCTGCCCATCAACCCCCACGGCACCGGGGCGACGACCCGGCTGCGGGATATTGCCACCCTCTCGCGCGGGCTGAGCGAATCGCCCTCCAGCATCTACCACGCCAACGGTCGCCAGGCGGTGACGATGGGCGTTTCGTTCATCCCCGGCGTCAACGTCATCGACGTTGGCCACGCGCTGGAGGCGAGGCTTGAGCAAATGTCGGCGGAAAAACCTGCCGGGATTAAAATCGATCTGTTCTACGATCAGGCGGCCGAAGTCGGCCAGTCGGTTAGCGGATTTATCACCAACTTCCTGATGGCGCTGGCCATTGTCGTCGGCGTGCTGCTGATCTTCATGGGCGTGCGCAGCGGCATTATTATCGCTTTCTCGCTGGCGCTTAACGTGCTGGGCACGCTGCTAATTATGTACCTGTGGGGCATTGAGCTGCAGCGGATTTCGCTGGGCGCGCTTATTATCGCCCTCAGCATGCTGGTCGATAACGCCATCGTCATCGTCGAAGGGGTGCTGATTGCCCGCCAGCAGGGATCGACGCTGCTGACCGCCGTTAACTACGTTATCCGCCGATCCGCCCTGCCCCTGCTGGGGGCGACCGTGATTGCGATCCTCGCCTTCGCACCGATCGGCCTGTCGCAGGACTCGACGGGGGAATACTGTAAGTCACTGTTCCAGGTGCTGTTAATCTCGCTGATGCTCAGCTGGTTCTCGGCGCTCACCATCACCCCGGTGCTGATCAAATGGTGGCTGTTTAAAGGCGCGGCGTCCCCGACGCCGGCCGCCGAGGCCGATCCCTACCGCGGGCGCTTTTACCGCAGCTATCAGCAGATCCTTAACGCCCTGCTGATGCGCAAAACCATCACCCTCGTGCTGATGGCGGCGCTGCTGGGCGGCGCTATCTGGGGATTCGGTTCGGTGCGGCAGAACTTTTTCCCTTCATCAAACACGCCGATCTTCTTCGTTGACCTGTGGCTGCCCTACGGTACCGATATTGCGGCAACCGAAAAAATGGCCAGCGATATCGAAACGACGATTAACGGCCAGCCAGGGGTCGTCACCACCGTGGCTACCGTCGGCCAGGGCAGCATGCGCTTTATCCTCACCTACAGCGGCCAGCGGCAGTACAGCAACTATGCGCAGATTATGGTTCGCATGGACGATCGGCGCAGCATCGACGCCCTGACGCGCCACGTTGACGCCTATATTGCGCGCAACTATCCGCAGGTCAACGCCAGCAGCAAGCGGGTGATGTTCGGTCCGTCCGGCGACAGCGCGATCGAGGTGCGGATCAAAGGCCAGGATCCCGACAGATTACGGCTGATAGCCAGCCAGGTGAGCACCATCCTCTCCGCGGATCCGGCCGCCGGCAGCGTGCGTAACGACTGGCAGAACCGCAGTAAAACGATCCGACCGCAGTACTCGACCACCCTCGGGCGCGAGCTGGGAGTGGATAAACAGGATATCGACAGCGCGCTGCAGATGAACTTCACCGGCAGCCGCGTTGGGCTGTACCGCGAAGGCGCCGATCTGCTGCCGGTAGTGGTCCGTCCGCCGGCCGCCGAACGTCAGGATGCTAACCATCTCAACAACGTGCTGGTGTGGAGCCAGAGCCGGCAGCAGTACATCCCGTTGAGCAACGTGGTCAGCGACTTTACCCTTGAATGGGAAGATCCGTTGATTCTGCGCCGTGACCGCAGCCGCGTACTGACGGTGATGACCGACCCCGACCCTCTGAGCAACCAAACCTCGGGGGATATTCTGGCGCGGGTGCAGCCGCAGATTAACGCGATCAGCCTGCCGCACGGCTACAGCATTGAGTGGGGAGGCGATGCCGAGAACTCCAGCGAAGCGCAGCAGGGGCTCTTCACCACCCTGCCGCTAGGCTATCTGGTGATGTTTGTCATCACCGTGCTGATGTTCAGCTCGCTGAAAAATGCGGTTGCCATCTGGCTGACCGTGCCGCTGGCGCTTATCGGCGTGACCCCGGGCTTTTTAATTACCGGCATACCTTTCGGCTTTATGGCGCTGATCGGTTTGCTCAGCCTGAGCGGAATGCTTATCCGCAACGGCATCGTGCTGGTGGAAGAGATTGAACAGCAGAAACAGGAAAAACCGCAGCACCAGGCAATTATCTATGCCGCAACCTCGCGCTTACGCCCTATACTGCTCACGGCCTTCACCACCGTGCTCGGGCTGGCGCCGCTGCTGCTGGACGTCTTCTTCCAGAGCATGGCGGTTGTTATCATGTTTGGACTGGGTTTTGCGACCATCCTGACACTACTGGTTCTTCCGGTTATTTACGCCTGTTTCCACCCTAAGGATATGCAGCAAGCACAATGAACACCACCGGGTTAAATATTATTAAAACGCTGGGATGCATGACGGCGGTAACGTTCTTTACCATCTATAACACCTGGGATCTGTATGATTACGATTATCACTGGATCCTCGGCTTTCTGACGTTTGTCTCGACCATCGCCACCCCGCTATTTTTTGTGGTGGCGGGCTATCTCGACGCCCAGTCCCGACACGGCGAGCGCTGGCAGATGGGCAAAATTAAAAGCGTGGTGATAGTCTTCCTTTTCTGGATGACGATTTACTACCTCTTTGAGCCCTACCAGCGCGGCTATCTGATTCAGCCGTGGTTTGTCTTCACCTTTATTGTGATCTATACCTTCCACCCGCTGATCGAGTGGCTAAGCCTGCGCAGAAGGATCTTTTTTAGCGCGGTGTTTGCCCTGCTGCTGTTCTCCTACGGCTACGATCTGCTGGCGGCACTCTATCCCGACGTTCATGTGCTAAGCCTGGCGCCGCAGTATCGCCTGTGGACCTGGCTGTTGTTCTATTTAACCGGCCAGCTGTTTAACGATCCAATGGTCGTGCGCTGGCTGACTCGCGATAAAGTGGTAAAAGCCGCGATGTGTGCCATACCGTTTATTTATCTTTTCACCTGGTTTTACGAACGCCATTTCTTTTTCGCTCTGTTTAAGGCCGACAGAAATGCGTTCCTGCTCACCGGTTCGCAAATTTATATTCTGGTGGTGGCGCTGGTTATTGCGGCTAACGGCGTTCGTTTTCGTAAAAACAGCGAGTTTAAGGAGAGTATTCTGGCGGCAATCAGCAAAACGATGACCGGGGTCTATATCCTCCACTACTCAGTTTTTCATCTCCTGAGCTCCCTTATCCCGATCGGTTCGCTGAGCACAAAATTAATGCTGATTGCCCTGACGTTTGTCGCCTCGGTATTGATTTCAATGCTGGTGTTATCAAACCCGGTCGCTAAAAAGGTGATCACCCTTTAAGCCTTCCGACCCGGCCTGGCGCCGGGTTTAAAAACCATAGCGCAGCCAGGCAAAGAGGACGTTACCGTTATTATAGGTGCCGGGAATATAGGTAAACTGCACGCTAAGCCGCTGATAGCTTGCGGAAAACAGCGGCAGGATAATCGGTAGCGGCACGTAATTAGCGAAATCATCGCGCGCGGTAATTCCGGCGGTCACCCCGAGCCCGAGGCGGAAATCGCGGGCGCTATCCAGATACCAACCCTTCTCCCAGCCGTAGCCGATGATGGGCTGCCACTCGTTATGCGAATCCTTAAACATCATGGCGTACAGCGAGCTCCAGTCGCCGTCATCGTGGTAGCGAGAGAAGCCGAAGCCGCCGCCCCAGGGCATCTCATTGTAGTTATCCGTTTTCTCTTTATCGTAGGTTAAGCGGTTGTGCCAGCTAAGAAACGGCAGATACAGGTCATAGTTTTGCGGCTCATTCCAGGTTTGCGAAACATCATTTTTTAACCAGTCCCACCAGCCGCTGATGCGCTGTTCACCGTAAACGCCCTTTTCAGCCCGCGCCGCAGAGGCAAAAATAATCAGAGCTGCCAATACCATCAGCCGACAACGTTGCATAGGCTTTTCCTTATAGATAATTTCCACTGGGTTTTTATTTCGGGAATAATAACCGCGCTTTGCAAATGTCGTGGCGGCATTTTACCGGTAATACGCGCCCCTTATGAACAGTATATATAACAACCGGCAGGGCAGTTGCCAATAGCGGCAGAGCATATCATTTCACGGCAGCGGGGATTATCATGACGCTAATGAATGATTTTGCAGGCGGTGCTCGTAAAATAAATGGATGTCATAAGCATTATTATGTCGGCGGGAAAGTCCTCGGTTAACGTCGCGCTTTATACCCTACTACCCATTATGGTAGTGATGCTGATCATCATGAAATACCTGGAAGTACGCGGGGTGCTCGACGTTATCGTCCGCTGGGTGGCGCCGCTGCTCAAGCCGTTTGGTTTAACCGGAATGAGCGCTTTTGCCCTGATCCAGATGAATTTCGTCAGCTTTGCCGCCCCGCTGGCAACCCTGTCGATTATGGATAAACGCGGCGTCTCGGACCGGCAGATGGCCGCGACTCTGGCCATGGTCTTTGCTATGGGTCAAGGCAACGTCTTCTACCCTCTCGCGCCCTTCGGCCTGCACTGGATGGCCTCGATAATCATTTCGATTGTTGGCGGGCTGTGCGCGGCGGCGGCAACCTGGTACTTCACCGGCCGGCGGCTGTCGACCGTCGAAAACGCCCGCGCGGAGGCGCTACCCAACGCGGAGCAAAATAGCCAGGGGATCATTTCCGTTATCAACAGCGCCGGCTCCGACGCGATTCGTCTGGCCCTCGGCGCCGTGCCGATGCTGATCCTGTCGCTCACCATCGTCGGGCTGGTGCAGGCGGCCGGGCTGATTGATATGCTGCAGCGCCTGTTGATGCCGCTGCTGCTGTGGCTGCATATCCCGGAAAACTTCGTCCTGCCGGCGCTGGTAAAATGCGTGGCCGGCGGCACGGCCTACTTTGGCGTGATCTCTGAATTGCTTCAGCAGGGCAAGGTCACCGCCAACCAGATTAACGCCTCCGCCGGGCTGTTGATTCAAACCTTTGATCTGCCGGGAATCGGCATTTTTCTTGGCGTCAGCTCGCGGTTTGTCCGCCTGTTCCGCTTTGTCGCGCCTGGCGCCATGGTTGGCATCGCGGTGCGCACCCTGATGCACGTCTCGCTATTTTGAGGCCTCAACCCGCGCTTCAGGCTGCAGACAGGCCCGCATATCAGGCTGGAAGCCGCAGCCGATGCGCTGGTCAATGCGCGCCATCATAAACGGGAAGAACGGGTTGGAGGTCACGCGCATCAGCGTATCCAGCCCGACGCTAAGGCTGGAGGTCTCTCCCCGTAGCGAAATCGTACCGATGCTAATACCGTAAAGGTTCTTCTCCGTCGGCTCGCGGCCGTACAGGGAGTCGTTCAGCGGGAACGGCACCGCCACGTGCGAGAGCGAATACATATCCTGCGGCCACGCCAGGTTCAGCGGCGTCACCCGCTCCGCTTTTTCTCCTGCCGGCGTGGTGCGGGCCACCGTCTCATAGGTGGTGGGCGAGGCGTTGGTGATCACCGTGGTGCTGTATTGCCGCGGCGCGGGCGGCAGAAGCGCGCTGACCGCAGAGTAGAGCGCGGGACGGAACAGCGCCCGCAGGTTGGCGGCCTGGTTGATATCAAAAATCACCAGCTCGCTGCCGTTTTGCGGCAGATAGCGATACAGCGAATCAACCACCGCCCGGGTGCTCACCGTGGAGTCCATGACCGACTGGAAGGTCAGCACCGGCGGCAGCGCGGCAAGCCGCTGGCTGCGGGAGGCCTGGACTATCTGCTCCTGCAGCGCCTGGGTTAACAGCCACGACTGGCGGGCCGCCTTCACCGGAAACGAGTTGTACTTATAAGGATTAAACTCGGGCACCACGTTCAGCCATGCCGCCCTGGCAAAGGCCGGAAACACCGCCGGCAGCCCCGTCAGCCCGGCAAAACGGGCAAATGCCGTCACCCCGATCATCGGCGACAGCAGGACTATCTGCTGCGGCTCGGGCAGGGCATTATCATCCAGCGCATCGAGCGCATACTTCAGCGCCAGCGCGCCGCCGTTGGAGTAGCCGATCACGTGCAGCGGTACCTTCGGCCCGCCCAGCCGCGTCGCTTCGCGTACCGCCAGCCGCGTTGTCGCCATCCACGCCTGCCAGTCAACGGCGGTCAGCGATCCCGGCGCGGTGCCGTGTCCCGGCAGCCTCGGCACCACCGCTACGAACCCCTGCTGCTGATAGGCTTTTGCCAGATAGCGCACGCTGTAGGGCGAGTCCGTCAGCCCGTGCAGCAGCACCGCGGTACCGCGCGGTTTTCCCTCCGGCAGCAGCACGAAGGAGCGGTTCCAGTTAGGCTGAAACTTCTCCGGGTAGACCTCGCTTTGGGCATAAAAACGATTGAGCGGCGTTTTTTCATCATCAGGAAGCGCATCGGTCAGCTGGGTTTTCATCTGCTGAAAAATAGCCCCCTCCCGCGCCAGATATCCGGCGAAGGTGGTGCGGTCAATCTCAGCCGCCGACATTTCATCGGCGGACCAGGTATGCCACGAATGCAGCGCAGGCCCGCGCTGGGTTTCATAAATACGTCCGGCAAAAAAAACGCCAATCACGATAAGCAGGCCCACGGCGATTTTTTTCACCAGCGAGGCGACTTTTAAACCAGCTTTATTCAGGTATCGGGTAAAGCGCATCATTGCCATATCGCTGTCCATTTTCTTTGCCGTATATGACGACCGTTTGCGCATTAGCGCATTGGTGTCTATGTGATTAAAGCCTGCGAGACGCTTTTTAAACATAGACTAAACCGAAAGGCTATTCTTATTGTCAGAAGAGCAGCAAAAGACAATTATCGCCAGGAATATAACAGGCCAGGGAGAAAGAGATGGAGTGGTGGGTAAAAAAGGTCTGCACCGAAACGACCCGCGTGGTTTTACAAAGCGGCCAGCTGCTGATCATTGCCGAGATTGAACCCTGCCGCTGCGGCTTAAAAATCGGCGATAAGCTCACGCCGCTGGCGAACGCCCGCTACAGCATCAACGACGATCCCGCGGTAACCCTGAAGGTACAAAAGGCGACGCACTTCAGCGCCGAGCGCTGGGCCGATAGCGCGCATTCCGTCGCCGAATAGCCGCCAGTAATCATCACCAACTGTTTCTATTTGCAGTATTTTCATCGCTCAGCCGGTGAAATTCCCCTTCGCTCTTTTCGGTCTGTGACATACTATCGAACACGTCAGCAGACCTGAAACAAGGAGCGAATGATGAACCACAAGGCCGCCAGTCTGACCCCAGAACAAGCGCTGAGTCAGCTAGAAACGCAGTATGAGCAGTCGGTCAATGCGCTACGTAAAGCCATTGGCGAGTACATCAACCACAACGTGCTCCCTGACGAGACCGTCCGTGCCCAGGGGCTGTTTGTCTATCCCCTGCTGTCCGTATCCTGGGATGGCGCCGATCACAAGGCCCTCAAAACCCGCGCCTGGGGCCGCTTCACCCACGCCGGTTGCTACAGCACCACCATTACCAATCCTAAGCTATTTCGCACCTACCTCCTCGAACAGCTCACCCTGCTGTATGAGGATTACGGCGCGCACATTAGCGTTGGGCTTTCGCAGCATGAAATTCCCTACCCTTACGTGATCGACGGTTCCGAGCTGACCCTCGATCGCTCGATGAGCGCGGGCCTGACCCGCCATTTCCCGACCACCGAGCTGTCGCAGATTGGCGATGAAACCGCCGACGGGATTTTCCACCCGACCGAAAACCACCCGCTTTCCCACTTCGATGCCCGACGCGTCGATTTCTCCCTCGCCCGCCTGCGCCACTACACCGGCACGCCGGTCGATCATTTCCAGCCGTACGTCCTGTTCACCAACTACACCCGCTACGTGGATGAGTTCGTGCGCTGGGGCTGCAGCCAGATCCTCGATCCCGACAGCCCCTATATCGCGCTCTCCTGCGCCGGCGGGATCTGGATCACCGCCGATACCGAAGCGCCGGAGCAGGCCGTGTCCGACCTGGCATGGAAAAAGCACCAGATGCCCGCCTGGCACCTGATCACCAAAGATGGCCAAGGGATCACCTTGATTAACATCGGCGTTGGCCCTTCTAACGCCAAGAATATCTGCGATCATCTGGCGGTGCTGCGCCCTGACGTGTGGCTGATGATTGGCCACTGCGGCGGCCTGCGCGAAAGCCAGACCATCGGCGACTACGTGCTGGCGCACGCCTATCTGCGCGACGACCACGTGCTCGATGCGGTGCTGCCGCCGGATATCCCGATCCCCAGCATCGCCGAGGTCCAGCGCGCGCTGTACGACGCCACCAAGCAGATCAGCGGCATGCCGGGCGAAGAGGTTAAGCAGCGGCTGCGCACCGGGACGGTGGTCACCACCGACGATCGCAACTGGGAGCTGCGCTATTCCGCCTCGGCGCTGCGTTTCAACCTCAGCCGCGCCGTCGCGATTGATATGGAAAGCGCGACTATCGCCGCTCAGGGCTACCGCTTCCGCGTCCCTTACGGCACGCTGCTGTGCGTCTCTGATAAACCGCTGCACGGTGAGATAAAGCTCCCCGGCCAGGCCAACCGTTTTTATGAAGGGGCTATTTCAGAGCATTTACAGATTGGCATTAAGGCCATCGACCTCCTGCGGGCCGAAGGCGATCATATGCATTCGCGCAAGCTGCGCACCTTCAACGAACCGCCTTTCCGCTAGCCTCCCTTCCCCGTACTCCCCTGGGCGCAACCCGGCGCCCAGGGGCACTCATTTCCAGAAACGCCCGCGGAGCGCCGAAAGGCTATCTCTTCATCACCGCCCTTTATCATTATGATAATAATTATCGCCCGGCAGGTGATAATCCCGCGGCAACGGCGGCGGCCTCTCTTGCAGGCAGCGTCGTTTCGCCAATAAGTTCGATCGGCATCACAGTTGACACCCCCGAAAACGCCATTCCTTTGAGCTGGCATACCTATTGCTACTTCTCGCCCGATAGGCAAAAACGTCTTTACGATCGTTATGCCGCGCAACAGACATCCCCCGCAGCTGCGGCAGTGCGACCTACGGTGACACCATCCGTCGGGCGTCGTTCGTATAAGGGACAGGACCCTGGAAACGGAGAAAAATATGACCACTACGCTGGTTGGCAATGAAGTCGCGCGCGTTGATGGCCTGGCCAAGGTGAGCGGCAAGGCTATTTACGGCGATGATATTAAAATGGCAAATATGCTGTACGGCGTTTGTCGTTTTGTCGATATTCCTGCAGGACGCATTGACTCACTCGACTTATCTGAGGCAAGAAACGTTCCTGGCGTGGTGCGTATTGCCACGTGGGAGGATATTCCCGGCGAGAAGAGCCTTGGCGTTATCATTCCCGACTATCCCCCCATCATTCGCGATGAAATTGCTTATCGCGGTGATGTGATTGCGGTCGTCGCCGCCGAAACCTATGAAGCGGCGTGCCTTGCCGCAGAAAAGATCGCCATAACCTATACGCCATGGCAGCCCATCGTGTCGCCAGAAGAGGCCATGAAGCCCGGAGCACGCTTAATTCATAGCGAACTCGACAGCAATATTATTAATCACCACCACACCGTCAAAGGCGATATCGACAGCGGCTTTGCCGCCTCTACGCATATTTTTGAACGCGAGTACGAGGTGGGGTTTCAGGAGCATGGCTATATAGAACCTGAATCCATTACCGCCTGGATCGATAATAACGAGCAGGTGATGACCCTTACCGGCTCGATTCAGAACGCCCACCGCATACGCGGGATCGTGGCAAAATACCTCGCCCTTCCGCAGTCGCGGGTCAACGTTAAGCGCTCGATACTGGGCGGGTCGTTTGGCGGCAAGGACGATATTATCGACAATATTGCCTGCCGGGCCGCCCTGCTGGCGCATCTTACCTCTCGCCCGGTCAAGATCTCCTACAATCGGGAACAGTCGATGCGGGAGAGCTATAAACGCCATCCGTATAAGATGAAGTACAAGATTGGCCTCGATGATGAGGCCCGCATTCAGGCGATTAAGGTCGATATTATCGCCGATGGCGGCAGCTACTCCGGGCAGACCATGTTCGTGACCTGGCGCAGCTCCGTGCAGGCCGCCGGGCCTTACAACATTCCCAACGTGCGGGTCGACGTGACGGGGGTCTATACCAACAATAACTACACTTCCGCCTATCGCGGCTACGGCGCTCCGCAGGTGATTTTTGCCAATGAATCGCTGATGGATGAGGTCGCCGAAGCGATGGGTCTCTCCCCGGTCGAGCTGCGCCTGCGCAATATTCTCCGCCAGGGCGATACCAGCATGGCCGGGCAGGTGTTTGATAATCATACGGTCTCCGCGCAGGAAGTCCTCGAAAAAGCCATGGCGAAAGCGGAGTTCGTCGCCAGGCGTGAGCACTATCGCAAGCTCAACGCCGAGGGCGGGCCGGTGCGCTACGGTATCGGCCTGGCGCTCAGCCACCGCGGGTGCTCCCTCGGCGCGGAGGGCCTGGACGCCTCATCGGCGCTGATGCAGGTGAACGCCGATGGCAGCATCAACATTTCGACCTCCGTCTCTGAAAACGGCCAGGGTTTGCAAACCACCATGTCGCTGATTACCGCGGAAGCCTTCGGCATCGGACTGGATCGCGTGATGTTCTCTGAGCCTGACACCTCAATGATCGCCGACGGCGGCTCTACCGTCGCCTCCCGCGGCACGCTGATGGGCGGTCAGGCCATCCTGAGCGCCGCCAATAAAATCAAGAAACGGATGGCCAACGCCGTCAGCCAGCGGCTTGGGGCCGCCGGTATAGACGATCTGGTGTGGCAGGAGGGGAAAGTGTTCAATCGGCACCAGCCGCAAACTACCCTGACCTTTCAGGAGGTTGTCGATTTGACCCGGGCGACGGGCGCCAACCTCTCCTCCTACGGCTGGCACGTGGCGCCGGCTATCCACTGGGATGAGGAAAAAGGCTGCGGCAGCCCCTATTTCACCTGGGTCTATGGCTGCCAGATCGCCGATATTGCGCTGGATACCCGCACCGGCAAGATCGCCATCAATCACGTCGTCGCCGCCCACGATGTGGGTAAGGTGATAAATCCCGTCGGCTTTGCCGGTCAGGTCTACGGCGGCGTGCTGCAGGGGATGGTGGGATACGGCATGCTGGAGGATTTTAATACCGAAAACGGGGCCGTGAAATCCGAGAATTTTGACACCTATCTGCTGCCCACCATCCAGGATATGCCCAATATCGATATTATCGCCGTCGAAAACCACGACCGCGCCGGGCCTTTAGGCGCCAAGGTTATCGGCGAGCCGGTCCTTGAGCTGGGAGCGGCGGCGCTTAACAACGCGGTCAGCTTCGCCCTGGAGAAACGCAACCGTCAGCTTCCCCTGACCCTCGAGCGCGTGCGCCTCGGCTATAACCTGAAAAAACCCGAGCGCCAGAGCGAACTCATGGCGGAGGGAGCGGAGCATAAGCAGGTTCTGCGCCTCAATACGCTGCGAATGGCGACACCGAAAAATCTGGACGAGGCGCTGCAGATGCTGGCGCGGGAAAATAGCCAGCCCATCGCCGGCGGGACCGACGTTCTGGTACAGGCGCGGTTGAAAACCGACGAGGTCGGGCTGGTGAATATTGCGGGGCTTCAGGAGCTCAGGCAGATAGAAGAGCTTAACGACGAGCTGATTATCGGCTCAGGGGTCTGCTTTACCGATTTGGTCAGGCACCCGCAGATCAAGGCGCGCTACCCGCTGCTGGTCACGGCCTGCAAAACTATCGGCTCTCTCCAGCTGCGCAACCAGGCGACGGTTGGCGGGAATATCGTCAACGCCGCGCCCTGCGCCGACTCGGTTCCACCGCTGATTATTTATGACGCCAGGCTGGAGCTGCGCAGCGCCAGCGGCGCGCGGCAGATAGCGCTCAGCGACTTTATCGTCGGCGGCTACCGCACGGCGCTGAAGCAAGGCGAAATCGTCACCAAAGTCATATTACCTGCCCCGCCCGCGCCGCTATCACAGCAGCGCTATTTACAGCTGGGCCGCCGCAACGCGCTGAATATCACCCGCCAAAGCCTGACGGGCCTGTTCACCTTTTCTGCCGATGGCACCCTGGCGCTCTGCCGCCTGGTGGATGGCGCTCTGCTCAGTAAACCCCAGCGGCTGACGGAAGTTGAGGCCTGCCTGACGGGGTTTGTCCTCGACGAGAAGAGAATTGAGGATGCGGTCCAGGCGCTGAACAAAATCATGCATGAGGCGATAGGCGGACGCTGGTCGGCCCCTTACAAAATACCGGTATTTGAAGATATGTTCCGACAAATGATGCAGGAAACGCTGGCAGAGCAGAAGGTGGCAAAAAAATGAACCGAATTGAGCTGAAGGTTAATGGCATTCGCATAAGTCGCGAAGTGGACGATAACACCCGCCTGCTGGATTTCCTGCGGGAGGATCTGCGGCTAACCGGCACCAAGGAGGGCTGCTCCGTCGGCGAGTGCGGGGCCTGCACGGTGATTATGAACGAAAAATCGGTCTGCTCGTGCCTCCTGCTGGCCGCCCAGTGCCACGGCGCGGAAATCACCACGATTGAGGCCCTGCAGCATGACGCCGTCGGGAAGAAGCTGCAAAACGCGTTCGTGCGCCACGGCGGCGTCCAGTGCGGCTTCTGTACGCCGGGAGTACTGATGAGCACGAAGGCCCTGTTAGATCAAAACCCTCAACCTTCCGATAGCGAAATTTGCGAGGCGCTGGAGGGTAACCTCTGCCGCTGCACCGGCTATCAGCCGATTATCACCTCGATAAAAGCGATTCTGAAGGCCTGAGTTTGCGACGCCCCGGACGAGCTGATATCCGGGGCGCCGATAGTGGCGGAGGACCTATGCCTGTTAAAGAGTGTTTGATTCTGGCGGCGGGAATGTCAACCAGAATGGGGACCTGGAAAATGATGCTGCCATGGCGAGAGGGGACCGTCCTCGATGGCGCCATCTCCGATGCGCTCTCATTCTGCGATCGGGTTATCCTGGTGACCGGATTCAGAGGGGCCGAGTTGCATCAGCGCTACGCGCAGCATCCAGATATTGAGCTGGTTCATAACGCGAACTATCAGGAGGGGATGTTTTCATCTATCCGGGCGGGCGTGAAGCACATTAAAGCGCGCCATTTTTTTATCGCCCTCGGCGATATGCCGGCTGCCGGCGCTGGCGTCTATGCGACCCTGTGGCGGCAGCGCAAAGAGACGTGCCTGATCCCCGAGTATCAGCAGGGTCGGGGCCATCCGGTACTGCTGCCGTTTTCGATTATTGAAAAAATAGTCGCTGCCGGTGCCGACGATAGCCTCAAAACGGTTATGCGTCAGTTTGGTAGCCAAGCGGTCGGCGTGGCAGAAAATGGCATTCACTGGGACGTTGATACCCCGCAGCAGTATCAGCAGCTGCTGGCCCGCTGCCGGGCCAGCGGCGAGCCGCCGGAGAGGGTCACCGAGGCGGTGCTGCATCACCAGATGCGCTAATGAAGCCGGATAGCAGCCGAGGTTGTAAATCGCCCCCCGGCTGTCCGGATTCACCAGATGGGCCTCGATCTGCACCTGCGGCTTCGCGGCTCAACCGGGCCGGTGGCGAAGCAGCCCCGCCGGGATAGCGACTAAAAATCACCGCGATTCGCATCGCCGGAGACGGGTACAACGGTTCCGGCGTTCAATCCGCACGCCATCTGAGAAAAAGCGAACCCGGCGATCAGCGATAACCGCTAAGGCTCTGAGGAGAAAAACGGGTTACGCGCCGCCGCGCAGCATCGTGCAGAAGGCGCAGTGGCAGCCGGGAACCGGCGTTGCGCTGCAGGTTCCCAGTATTGAGGTCTGAAAGCCGGCGGCGTTGTGGCTGTAGAAGTTGCTGACGAGGCTCTCTTCCGCCTTTTTCAACTGGGCGGAGTTAACCTCGGCAGAAGCCACGCTCTTAGCCTGGAAGGCCCAGGCGGCCGGGGAACTCACGGCAACGGTTAAAAGTACTATGCGATAAATTTTCATCTTAGAAACGCGTCCCGGCCCAGTTATTGATGCGAAAACCCTACCACAGCGCCCGTTCGGTGCCAGCGCTATCTTGCACAATAAATACATTGTTACAATATAACATCCACCTTTACGCGGGGTGCAGACTATCCAGGAGGGAGCGCTTTGTTTATATTGCGGATGTTATCATATAACACCATCGGTTCTTCGTCTCAGCGGTGACTTCAGCAGATCGTTTGCCCGGGCTGCGTCGGGCAGGGACGGATCAACTGGAGAGTCTATGGCGCAGCCCCCCTCACCCGAGAGTCGCCCTCGGGTCGCTTCGCGAAGCCGACGTTTGCTTATCGCGCAGGCCATTCTGTACTGCCTTCTCGCCGTCGCTGGCGCGATTTATCTGTTCCTGGCGCTGTTTTCCGTCACCGGGTTCTGGTTTCCCGTCACCCGCCTGATGCTCGCCGCGGTGCTGGTCGCGCTGGCGTTTGTCGAAAACGCGCTGCGCTGCGAAGGCGGTGGGAGGCAGGCCTCGCCGTCCGCCGGGAGCCCGGAGGACGAGCCGACGCTTCTGCGCCGGCTGCTGCCGGAAAGCGTGCAGGTCTGGCTTCGCCATTTTCATCAGCATCTGGCCACCACCCTGATCGCCGCTGCGCTCGCCAGCGCCTTTGCCATCGCCAATATCGCGGATGCCCGGCCCGTTGAGCTGGCCGACGCCCCGCGGCCGATCGCCGTCGGCGCGTTTATTGTGCTCTGCTTTACGCTGCTGCTGCTCGAACGCATGCTCAGCTTCCGCCCCCTTCGCGGCTGGCCTCATCGGCAGCAGTACGTGGGGCTTGCCCGCTTGATGCTCAGCCTCTTTCTGCTGCTCACCCTCTCCCTGCTGGCGGCGATGGCGTTCCCCGCCCCCGCGCTGTGGGGCATTAAGCTGGCGAGCCTGACGATCCTGCTGGTGGCGCTGGAGTATGCGCTGCGCGCCCTGGTCGCGCTGGCCTCTCCCCCTGCGCCGGGCTCCCCCCCCCGCTTTCTGACCCGCAGCCTGCTGGCCGCGCAGTATCAGTGGCCGCCGCGGCCGCTGCTGCACGCCCTGGACTCTTTCCAGCAGCGCTTTGGCGTCGATCTGCGTCAGATCCACGCCTTTCGTCTGATGGGCCGCCGGCTTGTACCGGTGACCCTGGGCATTGCGGTGCTGGGCTGGCTGCTCAGCGGGCTAACGGAGGTGGGGCTGCATCAGCGCGGGATATACGAGCGTTTTGGCCGACCGATCGCCGTGCTGCCTCCCGGCCTGCACGCCGGACTGCCGTGGCCCTTTGGCCGGGTGGTCGCCGTTGAGAACGGTGCGGTGCATGAACTCCAGCTCAGCGATCTCACCGAGGCAGCGCAGCCGGATCGCCAGCCCGACGACGTCGCGGAAGGCCCGGCGCCGCAGAGCAGCTGGCGGCTGTGGGATAGCAGCCACGCCACGGACCAGTCCCAGGTCATCGCCAGCGCCGCCATGGACCAGCAGAACTTCCAGATCGTGAATATGGATATCCGCGTGATCTGGCGCATTGGCCTTAGCGATCGCGATGCGCTTAACAGCCAGTACCAGACCGAAGACCTGGCGGGGATGATTCGCAGCCTCGCCCGACAGATTCTGGTGACCCAGTTTGCCAGCAAGCAGCTCGATGAACTGCTTGACGAGCAGCGGGCGACGCTGGCTAGCGAGCTCAGCCGGCAAATCCAGCAGCGTCTTACCGCCCTGCATACCGGCGTGGAGCTGCTGTTCACCCGCATAGAGGCCATTCATCCTCCCGCCGGGGCGGCCAACGCCTATCACGGAGTGCAGGCCGCGCAGATCGCGGCAAACGCGCTGATTGCGCGCGAACAGGGCTATGCGGAGAAGGTCAGCCGCGAGGCGCAGCGTAATGCCCTGACCGGCCTGAATAACGCCGAGGCCTCCGCCGCCGAAAACCTGTCTCAGGCCCGGGCCGCCGCGGTGACCTTCACCGCGGAACGGCAGGCGTGGCAGCAGGCCGGCGAGGCGTTTATTACCGAGCGACGCTATCACATACTGAGCCAGGCGCTGGCCCATACGCCGCTGCTGATCCTTGATAGCCATCTCCAGGGAAGCAGCGAGCCGGTGCTCGATCTCCGTCAGTATCCCGCTTTATCCGACAGTACCGCCCCACAGAAGGCCAGCACACCATGAAGATCCGCGCGATAGCCGCCACCCACGTCCCCCCAAACGCCGTTAAGCGGCAGATCGCTCCGCCCGCCCCGCAGCGTCGCAGGCGCGGTATTCGCCTCGCCGTGGCGGCATTTTTGGTCACGCTGGCGGTGCTAACCGCCTGCCTGCTGGAGGTCCGCGCCGGAAGCGCCACCGTGGTGACCCGCTTTGGCGATCCGGTACGCGTCCTGCTCGCGCCCGGTCTGGCGTGGCGGCTGCCGGCACCTTTTGAAACGCCGCTCGACGTCGATCTGCGCATTCGCTCCACCTCCAGCGGCCTGCAGGACGTGGGCACCCGCGACGGCCTGCGGGTGCTGGTGCAGGCCTGGGTTATCTGGAAGGTCAAACCCGATAACGATAACGTGCTGCGCTTTATCCGCGCCGTGCAGAACCAGCCGGATGAGGCCGCCCGCCAAATCCGCACCTTTGTCGGCTCCGCGCTGGAGACCACCGCCAGCAGCTACGCGCTGTCGGACATCGTTAACGTCGATGCTAAAAAGGTCAAAATAGCCCAGCTGGAGAGCCAGCTGCAGTCGCAGCTGCAGGCCCAGCTGCTGAAAAGCTACGGCATTGAGCTGATCCAGACCGGGATCGAGCGCCTGACCCTGCCGGCCGTCACGCTGAACGCCACGGTGGACCGCATGCGCGCCGAGCGCGAAACCATCGCCACCGAACGCACCGCCGAAGGCAAACGTCAGGCGGCGGAAATCCACTCCCGGGCGGATCGCGATGCGCGCATTCTGCAGGCCGACGCTGCGGTGAAAGCGGCGGCCATCAGCGCCGACGCCCAGCGCGACGCGGCCAGCATCTACGGCAAGGCGCGGGCCAGCGACCCGCAGCTGTACGACCTGCTGCGTTCGCTGGATACGCTGAGCACGATTGTTAACGCCAGCACCCGCCTGGTGCTGCGTACCGACGCGGAGCCGTTCCGCACCCTGGTGCAGGGCCCCACGCCGTTGACCGGGACGCCGCAGCCATGACCTCAGCATCGCCGGGCTCAACGCCCTGGGGACAGTCGTACCGCATCGCCTTCTTTACGCTGTACGGCGCGGCGATCCTCGCCGCCGGCGCGTGGCTGTTCTCCTGTATCCATTCGGTGGCCCCCGACAGCCGGGCGGTGGTCTTTCAGTTTGGCAGGCCGATCCGCGTGGCGAACGCGGGACTGCTGTTTGCCTGGCCGCATCCCGTCAACAGCATTGAGCTGGTGCCGGCCGCCGAACGCATTCTCGAACGAGACGTGGCGGTGCTGCGCCGCGACCAGCAGCTGGAGCAGATCAACAACTGGGAGCGCGACGGCGATGCCGGCGCCGGTGCAGGCTATCTTTTAACCGGCGACGAAGGCGTGGTGCAGCTGGACGTCCGCGTATTTTGGCGGGTCAGCGACCCTGTCCGTTTCGCGCTACAGCGTGCGCATATCGCGCCGCTGATCGATCGCCTGACCGAACGCGCCGCCGCGGTCGTCTGCATGGAGCGCGGTCTGGACGCGATTCTGGTTGCCAGACCGGAGAGCCGGCAGAACGACCGTCACTCGGCAGAGGAGCGCATCCGTCTGCGCAGCGACTTCAGGCATAACATGGCGCAAAGCCTGGCGCAGATGGCCGCCAGCGGCAACGGTCCGGGCATCGTCATTGAGCGCGTCGATATCGTTTCATCCCTGCCGGCTAACGCGGTGGCGGCCTTCAACGCCGTGCTGACCGCCAGCCAGCAGGCCGATAAAGAGATAGCCAGCGCGCGAACCGCAGCCACGCTGCTGAGCCAGCAGGCGCAGCAGCAGGCGGATCGCACCATCCAGCAGGCAGAAGCCGGCCGCCAGGAGACCCTGGCGAAGGCCAGCGTTGATACCCGAACCATCCTGCAGCTGGCGCAAACCCGGCGCGACGGCAGCGATGGCGGACTGCTGCTGCGCCTGTGGCGCGACGCGGTCAGCCGCATTCTGTCGCAGGCCGGACAGGTTATTACCGTCGCCCCCGGAGACGACAGCCGCCTGATCCTCCAGGGCCTTCCACCCCAGCCGGCCACGCCGCCGGCCAGCGAGAAATCACCATGAGCCAGTCGTGCAGCCACGGACATATTCACTTCAGCAATCATCTCCAGACCCCGGCGGAGCAGCGGCGGATGGCGCGTCGGCTGACGCTGGCGATGATAACTATCGGACTGCTGTTGCTCAGCCTGCTCTGGCGCGCCGTGGCGCCGGATCAGCCGGCGATCGGCGATATTCTGGCCGGCGTGGCCTGGCTGCTGGTTGCCGTGCCGGTATTTCGCGCCGGCTGGCACAGCCTGCTGCATCCGGATCTCCACGGGGTGACCGACCTGCTTATCGTACTGGCGATGCTGGGCGCGTGGGCGCTGGGCGATCTGATGACCGCCGCGCTGCTGCCGGTGATCATGATTTTCGGCCATATTCTGGAAGAGCGCAGCGTCATGGGAACCCGCCAGGCCATCGCCGGGCTGAGCAAGCTGGCGCATAGCCGGGCGAGACGCCTGCGCCAGGACGGATCGCTGGAAAATATCGGCAGCCAGCAGCTACGCCCCGGCGACGTGGTTGAGGTTCGCCCTGGCGATCAAATTCCCGCCGATGGGCAGATCCTCTCCGGTAACGCCAGCCTCGACGTGGCGTCCATTACCGGTGAATCGGTGCCGGCGGAGGTCTGCCCCGGAATGTCGGTTTTCGGCGGCACGCTAAATCTCAACGGCCTGCTGCGCGTCGAGATTACCCATACGGGCGAGCACTCCACCCTCGGGAAAGTGCTGGCGCTGATGCAGGACGCCGAGCAGGCAAAACCGCCTATCACCCGAATGCTGGAACGCTACGCCGGACACTATCTGATCCTCGTGCTGCTGATCGCCGCAACGACCTGGTTTTTGACCTACGACAGCCAGGCGATGCTGGCGGTGCTGGTCGCGGCCTGCCCCTGCGCCCTGGTGCTCTCCGCCCCGGCCACCTCGATGGCGGGGATCGCGGTGGCTGCCCGGCACGGCATCCTGATCCGCAACGCGGCCTTCCTTGAGGAGCTGGCGGACGTTGATGCGGTCATTATTGATAAAACCGGCACCCTGACCCAGGGGCGGCTGCGGCTGGTTGACGTTATCCCGGCAACCGCGCGCCCTCGCGAGTCTCTGCTGCGGCTGGCCTCGGCGCTGGGCGCGGCGAGTAATCATCCGGTGAGCCGGGCGATGGTTGGCGCCCTTCCTGCAGATGATGAAGAGATGACGCTGCGCGACGTGGAGGAGATTCAGGGGCTGGGCGTCGTCGCCACCACCGCTGCTGGCCGGGCTTTGCTGGGGCGAAAAGAGCTCTTTGACCGCTATCGGATCGCGGTCGCACCGCTCCCCGACCACGACGGCCCGACGGTCGGTCTCGCGGAAGGCGGCGTTTTTCTCGGCTGGCTGCTGCTCGATGATACGATCCGCCCCGAGGCGCCGGAGGCCATCGGGATGCTGCAAAACCTCGGCATTGGCCGCTTCCTGCTGCTGACCGGCGATCGTCTGGCCGTCGCACAGCGCGTGGCGCAACGGACCGGCATCGGCGAGCTGGCGGCCGAAATGCTGCCGGCCGAAAAGCTGCAGCAGGTGCAGCGGGCCGTCAGTGAAGGATGGCGCCCAATGGTGGTTGGCGACGGGATCAACGATGCGCTGGCGCTCAAGGCCGGCGCCGTCGGTATTGCTATGGGCAGCAACGGCGCCGATATCGCGCTGGCGTCCGCCGACGTGGTGCTGACCGGCAGCGACTTACGCCGTCTGCCGCTGGCGGTAAGGCTCAGTCGCCGATGCCGCGCCACCCTGCGGGTCAACGTCTTTATCGGCCTTGGCTGGACGATTTTAATCGTAATTGCCGCGGCGATGGGGCTGCTCGGCGCGGCGGGAGCCCTGGTAGCGGCAATATTGCACAATCTCAGCACCCTGCTGGTGCTGCTGAATACCGGGAGGCTGCTGCAGTTCGATGGCCGACGCGGGAAAGATGAGCGCGCGGGTAGCGAACCGCGAGGGTAATAACAGGCGCCCGCCGTCCGGACCCGTTTGAGACCGGGCGCGGGCAGGCGGGAAATCGCGTACGAAGGCCAGTTTCCCCCGTGAAACGACAGCGCGGCAAACGACAAAAAGCCTGCTTAGTTTCCTAAGCAGGCTTCTTAAATTTGGCTCCTCTGACTGGACTCGAACCAGTGACATACGGATTAACAGTCCGCCGTTCTACCGACTGAACTACAGAGGAATCGTGTGAACGGGGCGAATATTAACGGCGACGCCCGGCCTTGTCAAAGGCTGTTTCGCACATTTCAAACCGTTTGCCGATTTATTCTCCACTTTGGGCGAAATTTGTCGTTTCGCCCAGAAAATGGTTAGGTTTCGCGCACCTGGCTTTTGCTTCGCGGATATTTCCACAGCCAGCGCCCGCTGACCATCCGGCAGTAAAACAGCGCGCCGCGTACCGCCCAGTCGAGCACCATCCCCAGCCACACGCCAATCACGCCCATGCCGAGCACGATGCCCAGCGTATAGCCCGCCACGACGCGGCAGCCCCACATCCCCAGCATCGACACCCACATGGTGTAGCGTACGTCGCGAGCGCCTTTAAACGCGCACGGCAGGGTCCAGGACATCGCCCAAATCGGCATAAAGAAGGCGTTCAGCCACAGCAGCTCTTTAACCACCACTTTGACGTCCTCTTCGCTGGTATAGAACGAGGCGATCAGGTTGGCGAACGGCGCGGTTCCCCACGCAATTACCGTCAGGATGATGGTCGATAGCCAGAATACGTGCCACGCCTGGCGCTCCGCCTGCCCAATCTGGCCTTTTCCCAGCCGGGTGCCGGTAATGATGGTCGACGCGGAGCCCAGCGCATTTCCCGGCAGGTTAATCAGCGCGGCGAAGGAGAAAGCGATAAAGTTGCCGGCAATGACGTTGGTCCCCATGCCGGCGACGAACATCTGCGTCAGCAGCTTGCCGCCGTTGAACAGCACCGATTCGATACTCGCCGGGATGCCAATGCCCATCACTTCCCAGATAATGGCAAAGTTAAGCGGTTTGAAATAGCTCTTTAGCGAGATGCGCAGCGCCGGGTTAAAGCCGACGGCTAATACCCATACGATCGCCACCGCTCCGATGTAACGCGCGATGGTCAGCCCCAAACCTGCGCCGACAAAGCCGAGTCCTGGCCACGAAAAAATGCCGTAAATCAGGATGCTGCTGATAATAATGTTGATGATGTTCATCCCGCCGTTAATCAATAGCGGAATTTTGGTATTGCCTGCCCCGCGCAGCGCGCCGCTGCCGATCAGCGCAATCGCCGCCGCCGGGTAGCTCAGCACCGTCAGCTCCAGATAGATTAAGGCCATATCCTTAACCTGGGGCGAGGCGTCGCCGGCGACAATATTAATAATCTCTTTGCCAAAGGCGTGTATCACCACCGCCAGCAGAATGGAGAACAGCGTCATAATTGCCAGCGACTGCCGCGCCGCCGCGCGCGCGCGTCGCGGATCGCGCTTGCCGAGGCTAAAGGCAACCACCACCGTCGTACCGAGATCGATGGCGGCAAAGAACGACATGATCACCATATTAAAGCTGTCGGCCAGCCCTACCCCGGCCATCGCCTCTTTACCCAACCAGCTCACCAGGAACGTACTGACTACTCCCATCAGCAAAACGCAGCTATTTTCCAGCAAGATGGGGACCGCCAGCGGGCTGATTTCACGCCAGTAGAGTACGCGATAACTCTTACGTTTTTTGAACCAAGATGTTCGTTCTACAACCCTGCGTGCTGCGGATGTGACGTTCAAGGGAGACCTTAGTGAGAAAAGTTGAAACTACATTTCAAATGATGATAGAGAAATGCTAATCCTGCAAAGCATTTTTCCTTCTAAATTGTCGGTAATTACAACAAATTGTTGATAGAAGCGGCGGTTGATCGACAGGGGCAGAATAGATGTTTGACAAAAATTTTTTCGCCGCTAAGATACGACCCCACACGATTCCTCTGTAGTTCAGTCGGTAGAACGGCGGACTGTTAATCCGTATGTCACTGGTTCGAGTCCAGTCAGAGGAGCCATATTAAAGAAGCCCGCTTAAGGAAACTTAAGCGGGCTTTTTGTTTTTACATTAATCCTGAATGCTAGCGTAGCGCAGGTTATTCTTTGGCAAAATTCGCCTGAATACGCTGTTGCAGGTAATCTTCAGCGCTGATGGCCGGGTATTTCGCCTGCGGCCCCAATATTTCAATGTCCTTGTTTGCCTGACAGAAAAACGCCAGGCTGTAGCGTGCTCCCTGATACTCACCTGGCAACGGATTTCTCACCCGATGGAAATTTGACGGCAGCTGGTCGTCACTCCAGCGCATCAGCATGTCGCCAATATTACAGGTGATCACGTCCTCACGCGGTTCGATGCTGGTCCACTGCTGGCTTTCGCGATCTTTGCCAGGGCAAACCTGTAATCCTCCCTGACCGGGACGCTGGAAAAGCAGCGTCAGACAGTCAAAATCCGTATGCGCCCCGGCACGCCACATCCCCTGCTCCGACTGCACGGTGGCATAGTAGTGCAGCATACGCAGCGTACTCTGATAGCTTTTCTGTTGCGGATCGTGCGCCTTTTCGAAAAAGTGCTCAGGAAACCCTAACCGAAGGGCAAAACAGGAAAGCAACTTCATGCCCAGCTGCCAGCATTGCGATTCGAAATTTAGCATCGTGCGTTTAAACGCCGGTAGCTCATGTTCAGCGGGCCATAGCGGGTCCATCAGCGGACGGGTAATCTGATAGGATTCTTTCTGATCCGGCGTTTGGGTCGACGGGCGCACCTGGGATTTATTTTCCCACCCGGCGTTGCGCGACAGCGGGTAGCGGGCTTTGATCTCCCCCGGCAGCGCGAAAAAGGCTTCCGTCATGCTGAATGCCTGCCGGATGTCGTCCAGCGCGATACCGTGATGACTCACCTGAAAGAAGCCGATTTCCACTGCTGCCCGCCACAGTTCGTCGGCAATCTCGTCTTTACGGTTGGCGAAATCCGACAGATCAATACAGCGAACCTCACGGGCAAAAGTCTCTTCGCCCATTGCGCCCATCGTCGCCTCTTTTTCCAGTTCCTGTAATGCATAGCTTTGCGTTTGAGTTGATTGCGCCACTGTTTTTATCCTTCTTAATCAAAAGAGTTAGCCTACTGCGCGCTGTTGCAGAGTGCGCACCGCCGATATTGCCTGATGGCGCATTGCGTCCAGATCGAGGCCGGGGATCGCATCGTTTTCGACGATAACGCGACCATTGATCATCAGCGCCCTGAGCGAAGCCCGCCCACCGCAAGCCACCGGGCCAATCGCCATGTCGTGCAGGCCGAAATAGCGAGGGTCGTCCAGCCGGTAAATCGCGATATCTGCCAGCATGCCCACCTGCACGGTGCCACTTTGTTGCAGGCCAAGGATCTGTGCGCCACCAGCGCTGCCCCATCGCACAACGTCTTCAATCGTTACCGCATCACCGCCGCCCTCAAAGCTTCCGCCTTCATAACGCGGCTTCGCCTGCATGCCTTTTCTGGCACGCTGCAAAAGCCAGGCGGCGTGCGCCTCACTTTGCATGTCGGCGGCCTCGTTCGAGGCTGCGCCGTCAACGCCCAGAGAGATGGGGACACCCGCCTGTTCCAGTGCCAGCAAATCCGCAATGCCGCTGCCCAGCCGTCCATTACTTTGAGGACAGTGCGCAATGCCGGTACGCGTCTGCCCCAGCATCGCTATCTCCTGCGGCAGCAGTTTCACCAGATGCGCAAACCACACGTCATCCCCCAGCCAGTCGTGCTCGGCGCAAAACTGCACCGGAGTCATATTAAATTTGGCGCGCGCTGCATCGAGATAATCCACCGTTTCAGACAGGTGGCTGTGCAGCCGGATACCTAAATTTCGTGCCAGTTTCGCCATTTCGCGCAGCTGCGGGCCAGGAGCCGAATGCAGCAGCGTGGTCGGGGCCATCACCACGCGGCGCAACGACGTCGGCTCCGGGCAGTGATAGAGGCTGACAAGGCGCTCCATATCCGCCATGTAATGATCAAAACTCTCCGGGCGCAGCGCCTGCGGCAAATCCTGCTCAATCGTCCGCCCCTGCGTAGCGCCACCGCGGCACAGCACTATGCGCATCCCCAGCGCCTTGCCCTCATCGAACAGGATCTCCGAGGTGTCAAACGGCATATCCGGCCAGTAGAGATAGTTGTGATCGGCCACCGTGGCGCAGCCCGAACGCAACAACTCTGTTAACCCGATTCGCACCGCCAAACGAAAAGTCGGCTCGTCGAAGGTGGCACGAAAACGATAAGGCGTGGCACTTAACCACGCAGTCAGGCTTTTATTCAGCCCCTGAGGTTCTCCTTTAAGCAACGACTGAAACAGGTGATGGTGAGTATTGACCCAGGCCGGATAGACCACACAGTCACGTGCGTCGAGCAACCGCTCATCCGCCAGTGCCGTCAGGGAGCCAATGGCCTCGATCACGCCATCGCGGACGCGAATATCTGTCCCGGCGTGGCGCGCCGCATTCCCCGCTAATCCGGTCAGGATCGCGTGCGCGTTTTTAATCAGCAATGATTGAGATGACATTGCAACGCTCCTCAAGGTTTAACCTGCATGTGCTCAACAAACTCCGTGGTATAAGCCTGTTTCCAGTCGGTATCTGCCTTTAACAGTTTGGCGTTGACCATGAAATCACGGGTTTTCTGCCAGCGATTTTGCGTCATGGTGCCCCAGCCTTGCGTTGCCGCATCGCCACCGTCAATCAGGTGATGCTCTTTGATTTGCTGAACGCCCCAGGCCAGCAGATCATCGGTCATTTTCGGATTATCCTTTTTAATTAGCGCGTTACCTGACGACGGATCCTGCAGATAGCTGACCCAACCCTCCATTGACGCACGTACGAATTTCGCCATCGCTTCTTTACGGCTGCTGACAAGATCCGGACGCGTGATCAAAATCCCGCCATAAGGGGGATATCCGTGTTCCGAGAAGAGGAAGAAATTAGATTTCACCCCGGCCTTCTGCGCCTGAAAAACCTCCGAGCTGACATAGGCTTGCTGCGCAACATTATCGTCGGCAACAAAGGGCTGAATGTTAAAGGTATAGGGGCGAACCTGTGAGTCGCTGAGCTGGTAGCGCGCCTTAAGCCACGGCCACCAGGTCGATTGCCCTGAGCTGGACACCAGAATGGTTTTGTCCTTCAAACCGTCGAGGGAAGTGACGGAAGCGTGCGTCAGCAGACCCTGCGGGTCGAACTGGAACGGAGCCGCGATGGCTTTGGCCTGAAAACCCCGCTGTACTGATTCGAGCAACTGGAGGTCGTAGCCGATTATCACATCGGCGCGTTTTGACAACAGCAGCTGCATGCCGTTGATCTGCGGGCCACCGGACTGAATGCTGACATCCAGCCCGTAGCGTTTGTAAATGCCTGTCGCCAGCGCCTGATAATACCCGCCCTGCTCCGCCTGAGCATACCAGGACGTCAGCAATACGAGTTTCTCATCAGCGTGAGCCGGCAGTGAAAACAGGCCAGGAACCAGCGCGCTCAGCACGCAGCAAGATAGGGGAATGCGGGATATTAACTTCATTACTCCTCTCCTAATCATCGCCGGAGGGAGAACGAGCAGACGCAGCTCAGCCCCCTGACCGGCTCAAAATGAACCGCGAAATAGTTGCTGAGCAATGTCCCGCGCAGTTATCTGCACTGACCGCTTCTACTCATTTTTAACTATACAAAAAGGATGCCAACTCCGCGGGTGCACTCTCTGTGCGCCTTCTCAGGGGAGCGGATTTCATCGACCTGCAACTTTTGATTCATCTCGGAGCGTGCCGCACCAAATAAGTGCGTATTAACGTGGGTCCTGGCCGGGCGTTTGAATCTGGCTAAAGAGCATTTCCAGTTGTTTAAGCATCATCGACGCCGCCAGGGAAAGCTGTCTTGCCGGAGCCACGCACAGCGACAGCGTGAAGGTTTTTAATTGCGGATCGGTCAGCGGAATAAACTGCAATTCGTCGTTTTGTACCTCATCCATGATATCGAGCCAGCACAGAATACCGATGCCAATTTTCTCTTTAATCAGGGAGCGGATCATATGAATGTTATTTGAAACGGCGACCTCATTAATCATGTCCCCGTTGATATTCATCAGCGCCTGAACTGGCTCGGCAAGCATCAGCGGCGCAGAAGGCAGGATGAACGGATATTCCATGCACTGATTAAAACGGACACCGCTTTTGTCCCCAAGCGGATGCCCTTTCGGCACCACGACGCCGAGTTCAATTTCGGCAAAGGCCCGCACCTGCAGCTCTTTGGAGCTTTGCGGGTTCAGCATAAGCCCGAAGTCAGCATCGCCCGACATCAGCGCCTGCTGAATATCGACGTTGTTCATCGTTGTCAGGGTGAATGAAATGTTCGGGTAGTCGAGATGCACCTTTCTGAGCATCGCCGAGAAAAAATGCCGGTTGATAGCGTCGATGGTGGCGATCCTCACATGCCCTCTGCGCAGCCCCCGCAGGTCGTCAAGCTGTTCGCAAACGCGGGAAAAATCTTTTTTCCAGTTGTTGGCGGCATGTAACAAAAGCTCACCAGCAGCCGTCAGCCGCAGCCCGGTGGGATGTCGTTCAAACAGGGGCATCGCCAGCTCGTTTTCAACCCGCAGTATCTGCCGGTCAATTGACGAAGCGGCGACATGCAGGGTTTCGGAGGCCTTGCGAAACGAGCCCTGGCGGGCAACCTCAGTGAAGTACAGCAAAAACCGGGAGAATGCGAACATTGTGTAGTGCTCTCTTTTATGCAACGGGACGTGCGAATCAAAGCGCTGGACGCAACAGTTTTATAACAATAACGTAGCTTTCATTGCAACGGGAACAATCGTTTCATCGCTTTAAAAGCAAAATTTTCGCCTCCTTCTTACTATGGCGGCGGATGGTGCGGCGAACGGGTTGAACTTTCCCTTTAATGAATGGCTTATCAAATTAAATACGGTAAATGACAATGAAAGATGCCGGAGTAATTCCTGTCACAATAAAAACGGTCGATATAAATGGTGAAGGAAATATTTCATTGCAGCTTGTTGCGCAGCACGAGAGGTTATTACCGGCTTATTCCCCCGGTGCCCATATTGATGTTTTCATTCCTGAGATCGGGGCCCGGCAATATTCTCTTTGTACCGAAAACAGCAGCCGGGAATATTATGAAATTTGCGTAAAACTGGCGGAAAACTCCGCCGGCGGTTCGCACTTCATTCACCATCATTTCCGCCCTGGCGATAACCTGACCATCTCGGCACCGCGCAACCATTTCCCGTTGCCCGATGCGGGACGATATCTGCTGTTTGCCGGGGGTATCGGCATCACCCCGTTGCTAACCATGGCGGAGTACATAGCTGAGCAACAGATTGAATTTGAAATGCATTACTACATTTCAGACACGGCACAAACGGCGTTTATATCACGCCTGAATACGCCCGCACTGGCCGGTCATATTTTTTTGCACTGCAGCGCGGCAAACGATTCTCTGCGCGACAAAACGCCCCCAAGTCTGCGTCAGGCCGATCGGAATACCCGCGTGATGGCCTGCGGCCCGGACGGATTTATTCAGCGTTTGCAGGACATTATGCAGGAACACCACTGGCCAGCCGAAAATTTATCTTTTGAGCGTTTTAGCAACGCCAATATGAATAATGACACCGACGGGCAGGAATTCCATATTCAGCTTAATTCTACCGGCAAACGTTATTTAGTCAGCCCGCACCAAACCATTGCCGAAGTTTTATTAAGCGCCCGGGTCGATATTATGCTGTCGTGCGAACAGGGTATTTGCGGCTCCTGTATCACCGACGTGATCGACGGGATCCCTGACCACCGGGATTGCGTGCTGACTGACGAAGAGAAAGCCGCGAACACACAAATTACGCTGTGCTGTTCGCGATCCAAAAGCCCCGTACTGGTCCTTGACCTGTAATGCCAACGCGGAGTCTCAAGATGAGTATCTCAATCCCCACATCACCGCTTAATGGCATTGCTAACGTGCGCCTCCCCGCGTGGCTGCTTCCCGGCGACTGGCCCGTGCAGGCGGGGGAACCGGTGACGGCCGATTTGCGCTTTGACGCAGGGAAAATTACGTCACTGATGCCCAGCCAGCCGCAGCAGGATCACTTGTGGAATGCCCACGGCGCACTGGCGCTTCCGGGGCTGATTGAACCTCACGCACATCTCGATAAAACCTTCACTATTGGCCGCAGCCGACCGTCCAAACCGGGTCTGCTGGCCGCCATTGAAACAATTCATCAGGACCGCCAGCACTGGACGGCGGCAGACCTTCATCAGCGCGCAAAACAAGGGCTGACGTGGGCCGCCGCTCACGGCGTAACGCATTTGCGCACCCACATTGACTGGTTCGACATCCTCCCGCCCATGGCCTGGTTCGAGCTGGCAAATATCAGGCAGCCGGGCGTCACCCTGGAACGCGTCGCTCTGGTCCCGCTGAGTTTTTTTGCCGACGCAGAGGCCGCTGACCGCATCGCGCGCGCGGTGGCGCAAAGCGGCAAAGACTGCCTGCTGGGGGGCTTTATCCACTCCTCAAATTGGGACCCGGCGGCCATGACCCATCTGCTGCGCAGCGCCGCCCACTGGCAACTGAATCTGGACCTGCACATTGACGAAGAGCTTTCTGACGTGGCGCACGGCCTGACCTGGCTGGCGCGTTATTTGTCGGAGAATGAATTTAGCGGCCACATCAGCTGCAGCCACGGCTGCGCGCTATCCTCCGGCAGTGAGCAACAGGCGCACGAGGTGCTCAGTTTATTGGCGGCACAGCGCGTCACGCTGATTGCGATGCCGATGACCAACCTGCTGTTGCAAGATGCCGTGACAAACCGTACGCCGCGCCAGCGTGGCATCACGCTGTTGAAAGAAGCGCAGGCGGCGGGCATTCCGGTGCTGCTGGGCTGCGACAACGTGCAGGATGCTTTTTGCCCGGCAGGCAGCTACGACCCGCTGGATACGCTGATCTGCGCCCTGTTCTCACTTCAGCTGGAAAACGTCTTTGACCAGCAATCGCGTCTTATCTGTGATGTGGCGGCACTGACCGGTGACGTCGCCGCAAATCGTCCGCTGGCTGTTGGCACCGAGGCCAGTTTGATCCTCTTTCCAGGCAGCGACAGTCTGACCTGGCCTTTAAACAGCGCGGCCCGTCTGGTTATCCACCATGGCAGGCTGACCCACCAGCGCACGTGGAATCAGGAGTGACCCCATGAGTCTTGAAGCAGGAGCGGGCAAACCGCTCGCCAATTATGCCGCCTGGCGTCGCGCCGGTGATTTTGTCTTTCTCTCCGGCATGATTCCCGTCAATCCGCAGAGCGCGACGATCGTGCGGGGTTTTCAGGATATCCCCGACCCTGCACGCCGGTTACTGGGCGAAACCGGCGAATTCTCAACCGATGCCAAACAGGGGCCGGTTCTGGCACAAAGCTGGTATGTGCTCGAAAGTATCCGTCTCACGATTGAAGAAGCCGGAGGGCAAATGAGCGATGTGATCAAGCTGGTGCAGTACTTCCGCAATCTCGATCACTTTCCTTACTACAGCCGGGTCAGAAAACTTTTTTACCCCGATCTGCCACCGGTTTCTACCGTCGTGCAGGTCAGTGAAATGCTGCCCAGCGCCGAGGTGCTGATTGAAGTTGAAGCTACGGCCTGGTTACCGCAATCCCGCCTAACCCAATAATGTCCGACCACGAGGCACAGCATGATTAACGGCTACATTCCCGCAGAGCGGTTTCTCCCCTTCCTGAGCTGGACGGCGATTGCAGCCCTGCCAGACAAAGCCAATACCGTGATCGTATTGCCAACCGGCGCAATCGAACAGCACGGGCCGCATCTGCCGTGTTCGGTTGATAGCGTGATTTCCTCGGGGGTGGCGGGTTATGCGCTGGCACGGCTGCCGAAGGCGATCCCGGCCTACGCCATCCCGCCGGTAACCTACGGCAAATCGGATGAGCATCTGAATTTCCCCGGCACGCTGACCTTAACCGGTGACACGCTGCTGCAAACGATTTTAGAAATTGCCGAATCTCTGTACCGCGCCGGATTCCGTAAATTGCTGATGATTAACGGTCATGGCGGGCAGCCGCAGGTGCTGCAAATGGCATCACGGGAAATGCGCCTGCGCCACGGCGACATGATTATGATCCCTCACGACGTGTTTCGCGTGCCCAACGTTGAAAATGAGTTTCTGAGCGCGCAGGAACAGAAGATGGCGATGCACGCAGGTCACAGCGAAACGGCGGTGATGCTGGCGCTGGCCCCTGAATGCGTCCACATCGAACGCGCGGTCGCCAATTACCCCCCGGAGTTCCCTTGTCCCACGCTGTCGTCAGGTCGCCCGGCGGCGGCGTGGGCTTCTTATGATTTTGGCCCGAGTGGCGTCATTGGCGACCCGACCGGCGCTACCGCCGAACAGGGGCACGCGATCCTCGATTCGCTGGCGGCAAGCTGGGCACAGGCGATTACCGAAATCCATCATATGGAATGGAAAGTACGCAGCGAGCCAACCTGGGGGAAACACCACTGGAACGGTTTTGTGCAAACCACTTTTACTCCTCCTCCGTCTTCTTTTGTTTCTAAATAAAGGAACCCTTGCGATGAAAATACGGCGTACATCTTCTTATACCCTCCTTGCCCTGCTGCTGGCCGGGGTTTCCACCGCCAGCATGGCGGAAGAGAAATTCACATTCATCACTAACTGGTACGCTCAGGCGGAGCACGGGGGTTTTTACGACGCGCAGGCCAAAGGTTTGTATAAAGCGGCGGGGCTGGATGTCAACATCAAGATGGGTGGCCCGCAGGTAAACGTCATGCAGCTGATGGCCGCCGGGCAGGCTGACTGTACGCTTGGCGACAACGGCCAGGCGCTGGAAACCTGGCAGGCAGGCGTTCATGCGGTCACGGTGGCGACCGTGTTCCAGCATTCACCTACCGTCTTCATCAGCCATGACAAGGTGGATAAAGCGCAGGAGCTGAAAGATAAAACTTTCCTGCTGGCCACGGAGGCTTACACCTCCTTCTGGCCGTGGGCGAAGAGCGAGCTGGGGCTGTCCGCCGCGAAGATTCGCCCTTACACCTTCAGCGTGCAGCCTTTCCTGGCAGACAATAATCTCGTGCAGCAGGGTTATGTCACTTCCGAACCGTTCTCGGTCGAAAAAGGTGGCAAACCTTTCTACGTCTACATGCTCAGCGACTGGGGCTATCCGCCTTACGGCAACTCAATTATCTGTATGGCCGATACGGTTAAAAAACGCCCGGCCGCAGTCGCCGCCTTCGTAAAAGCCTCTATGCAGGGCTGGAAAGAATATTTGCAGGACCCGACCGCAGGCAACGTGCTGATCGCCAAGGCTAACCCGCGCATGGGTGCCGACCAGATTGCCTTTGGTATCGCGCAGATGAAGAAGTATGAGCTTGTCACCGGCGGCGATGCGCAAACCGGCGGTATCGGCATCATCACGGAACCCCGGCTGAAAAAGACCTGGGAGATGCTGGTGAAAAACAAGCTGATTGACGCGGATAAAGTGCCGTTTGAGCAGACCTATACCCTCGAGATGATCAAAAACGCGAAGGTTATGCCATGAATTCAGCCCCTAAACTGACCATGATGAGCGATGTTCGCTCACCTCTCCCCTCGCCGATACCGGCTATTGAGGTGCTGTCGGCGGAGAAAATTTACAGCAACGGCACGCGTGCGCTTTTGCCAGTCAATCTCACGATTAATCAGGGGGAATTTGTGACGCTGCTCGGCCCGTCGGGCTGTGGCAAAAGTACGCTATTAAAGATGGTCGCCGGCCTGGTTGAACCCAGTGACGGCAAGCTGGTGCTGTGGCGGCGCGACAGCCGTGAAAAAGTGCAGGTGCCGCTTTCTTTTGTGTTTCAGGAGGCCACGCTGATGCCGTGGAGCAACGTGCAGAACAACGTACGTTTACCGCTGGATCTGGCGGGCGTACCTCGTGCCGAAGCCAACACCCGCGTCAGTGAAGCGCTGGAGCTGGTGGGACTGGGGAAATTTGCCAACGTATTGCCGCGCGAACTCTCGGGCGGCATGCAGATGCGCGTGTCGATTGCCCGCGGGCTGGTGACGCGCCCGAAACTGCTGCTGATGGATGAACCCTTTGGCGCACTCGATGAAATAACCCGTAATAAGCTCGACAGCGACCTGCTGCGCCTGTGGCGTGAACAGGGGCTGACGGTGGTGTTCGTCACCCACTCTATCCACGAGGCCGTGTTTTTGTCGCAGCGGGTGATCATGATGGCCGCGCGGCCAGGCCGGGTGGTGGAAGATATCGCCATCTCCGAACCGTTCCCGCGCAGCGAAGATTTTCGCGTCAGTCCGGCTTTTTCACGGTATGCGAAGCAATTGCAGGACAGTCTGCTGCAAGCCAGCCAATCGGGTATGGAGTAAAAATATGCACACACAAAAATCCTCTCCGTGGATCAACAACCCCACGTTTCGCAAAGTGCTTTACCCGGCAGTCGTAGCGGTCATCATGGTTTTGCTGTGGCAGGGCTGGGTGAGCTATTTCAAAATCCCTCAGTTTCTGGTGCCTTCACCGGGGGTGATGCTGCAAAGCCTGTGGACCAATCTGGGTTCGCTGACGATGTCGCTGCTGTTTACGCTGAAAATCACCCTGATCTCATTTTTACTCTCGATCATCATCGGCGCAGCGGTGGCATTTGTGCTGGTGCAAAATCGGTTTGTTGAAACCGCACTGTTTCCCTACATCGTGTTCCTGCAGGTGACACCGATTGTGGCCATCGCACCGCTGATTATTATTTGGGTCAAAGACACCACGCTGTCGCTGGTGGTGTGTTCGACGCTGATGGCGGTATTTCCGATTATTTCCAATACCACGCAGGGGCTGCGCAGCGTATCGCCGGGCCTGCTGAGCTATTTCCAGCTCAACCACGCCAGCCGTTTGCAGATACTGATCCGTTTACGCATTCCTTCCGCCCTGCCTTATTTTTTTGGTGCGCTGCGGATTTCCAGCGGCCTGTCGCTGATCGGTGCCGTCGTTGCCGAATTTGTTGCAGGCGCTGGCGGCAATAACACCGGCCTGGCCTATCAGATTTTGCAGGCAGGATACCAGCTGGACATCCCGCTGATGTTTGCAGCCCTGCTGTTAATTTCCCTCACCGGCATCGCGCTGTTTGGCGTGATGTCATGGATTTCAAGGCGCGTTCTCAGCGCCTGGCATGAAAGCGAAGCCGTGCAATCTCATTAACCTCACTCACGATTAGGCAGGAAGAAGATGGACAGTGAACAACGTAAACATGCGCTTGCCCTGATACAGCAGGCGCTGCCCGATCTAGACTGGACTTTGCAGGCGGCAAAGGTCAAACGCCTTTCACGCGATTTTCACTGGTTCAGCCCGGTGCTGAAACAACGGCTCGAAGACAAACAGGCCGATGCCGTGGTCAGGCCACGTAACGAAGAAGAGCTGATTTTACTGGTTAAAGCCTGCGTTCAACACCAGCTGCCGCTGATTTTGCGGGGCGGCGCGACCGGCAACTATGGTCAGATGGTGCCCCTGGAGGGCGGGATGTTGGTCGATATGACCGGACTCAATCAGATATGCGAACTGGGTGACGGCGTGGTCCGTGCTCAGGCGGGTATCCGGCTGGCCGAGATCGAGGCAGTCACGCGCCCTGCGGGCTGGGAGCTACGCTGCATGCCGTCAACTTATCGGCTTGCCAGCCTCGGCGGCCTTTACGGCGGCGGCTTTGGCGGCATTGGCTCAATCAACTACGGCCCGCTGGGCGCGCCAGGTAATGTGCTTAGCGTAAAAGTGATGACGATGGAGGCCGAGCCGCGCATTCTGCAGATTCCTGCCCCGCAGGCGCTACTGCTGCACCATGCCTACGGTAGCAATGGAATCATTCTTGAGGTTGAGCTGGCACTGGCACCGCTTCACCGGTGGATAGAGCGGTTGGACGTGTTTGATGATTTCACCGACGCGCTGGATTATGCCAACGCCTTTGCCCGCTCTCCGGGTCTGGTAAAACGCCAGTTGGCGCTGCTCGCCGCACCGATCCCGAGTTATTTCAGTCACCTGAACGGGCACTATCAGGCAAATCAGCATGCCGTCATCAGCGTTATTGCGCAGGAAAGTGAGGGATTCTGTGCCGGTCTGTTGGAAAAATACCGCGGGCACAGCGCCGTGCGTCAGACCGCCGACGAGGCGCGTGAAGCCAATGCATCACTGATGGAATATTGCTGGAACCACACAACGCTGCACGCCCTTAAAATTGACAGCTCTCTCACTTATTTGCAGACGGCGTTTAATTACACGAATTATCATCAGCAGATTATCGATATGGCGGATTTATTCGCCGACGAGGTTATTTCGCATATCGAATTTCTCCGTGACACCGATGGAAATATAACCGCCAGCGGATTGCAATTAGTACGTTACTCCAGCGAAGAACGGCTGAACGAAATAATATCTACCTTCCGTGGCAATGACGTAAAAATAAACAACCCCCATGTTTATCAAATTGAAGATGGTAAACAAGGAGATATTAAACCCGAGGTTGTTTCTGTGAAAAAATCCCTTGATCCCAATGGGTTACTTAACCCTGGCAAGCTCAGAGGCTGGGAAGTCCGCAACACATTGATTTTAGATAACGATCCTCTTTTATTGCCTGACAGATAAAAATAACTATTACCTCCCTCCCTTTTATAAAAAATCGGGATAGTAACCGTTTGTGCGCTACCCGATAAAAAAATTATTGGCCGTCTTCTCTGCCGGCTGAAGGCATTATATTTTTTTACCAGGAAGATATTAATGAAAAGTAATAAATTCAACTTTCCGCTAAAGTTGGGCGCAATCGTCGTTTCTCAGGCGTTGTTTATGGGCCATACGCTGGCGGCCACGCCTGCCGCATCCGGCTGCACGGCAGGCGTGGCTGATTCCCTGACCGAAATGTTCACCTGCGGCTCGGTCACCGGCAGCCTGCGTACCCTGTATTACTCCACCCACAATGCCTATTTTTCACCAGGCTACTCTCAGGACACCGTCAGTTACGGCGGCAGCGTGAAGTATGCAACAGCGGAATACTACGGCCTGAGCCTTGGCGTCAGCGGTATTCTCCAGCGCGGTATTTCGCATAACGACGACCATCTGATCGCCGAACTCGGCCCTAACCAGACCGGCGTGGGCGAAGCTTATCTGAGCTACCACTATCAGGACTTCCGCATTACAGCCGGTGACCAGCGCATCAATATTCCCTTTATCGGCGACTATGACTGGCGTATCACACCGATTCTATTCCGCGGTGTTGACACTCATTACGGCGACAGCGACAACTTCCTGCACGCCACCAAAATCACCCGCTACAAACCGTGGGGCGACGACCAGTTCCTCAATACCACTGCTTATACTGATGCCGACGGTACCACCAACGGCATGTGGGGTGTTGGCGGCGGGCGTGCCGTTAAGCTGGATAATAAAAAGCTTAACGGTCAGCTTTGGTACGAGAATTACGATAACTACAGCAGAATAGTGTACGCCGACAGCTTCCTGTCCTGGTCTGATTCACCGTCCCAGCCAAAAATCGGTGTTCAGTTTATTCGTGGCCTGAGCGAAGGCAAAGCGCTGGCTGGCGAAGTTAACAGCACCAGCTACGGTGCACAGTTCGTGATGAATTTCACCCCGGTATTGAAATGGTCCCTGAACTACGACCACATCGCGGCCAACGGTAATGCCTACGGTAACGGCGCGCTGGTGACGCCTTACGCACACAACACCTCCTCCGGCCCATATTTTGCGCAACCGTTCTTCACCAGCACTCAGGATCTCGGCAGCGGCAATGCTTACTCAACCGATCTGAACTGGACCGCTACCGACAATATCTCTTTGGGCAGCCGCTATTCCTTTATGGATTTGACCGCCAGCGCCGGCGCATCCAGCAGCAATCAGTCTGAATATCTGGTGTACGGTACCTACAGTTTCGATGGCGTACTCAAAGGGTTGAGCATCACGGATTTTGCCGGTGTGCAAACCACCTCAACGTCGGACAAGAATTTCTGGCAGAACCGTCTTGCCCTGGAATATGATTTTTAAATATCCCTTAGTGCGGCGGTAATGTCACAGCGGTTTTCTGCGCGTCTGGCTGCACCTTGTGCAATGCCTTTTCAGCCCGCGCTGCGGCCGCACTTTCCCCCCTATCCCGCACTACCTGCACAAGCAGACGCAGTTGCCCGACGCTCAGGCCAACCCGCAAACTGGCACGCGTGTGTGGCAGCCGCGTTGCTCCCATTCCCGGCGTGGCGGATAAAGCGCCAACCTCCCGCTCAAGCCCACCTGCTAACCTGTTTTGTGATTGTTGCGCTTCACCGCCGGTTAGGCTTTATGTGGTTCATGAAGCCTTCAGGAAATACCTCAGCATCATGCTCATCTAAGCAAAAAATAAGAGACTTATCAGACACAACCTAGCCCCCTGCAGCTATATTTGCTGTAAATAAAAGCATGTTATTAAAAACAGTATTGACACCACTTTCAAAATGGGTAAATTAGGATTCAACAGCGGTGAAGTGGTAGTTCGCTGTTATAAGTTGAAAGTGTTAGTAAGGTAACAAAAGTAATTTGCGATAAAGGCCACGTATTTTGTTGTATGGGATTACGGATGCTAAGAAGCGTTTTTTTACATCGGTAATGTTTTAAGGCCACGTAGTTAGAGTCGTTAATCGCAAATCTGGGGAAGTAGCGCGACGATGTAAGGCTATGTTTTTAAAGTTATTGCTTGCGATTGAGTTGGGTACGTTAGTTCAGTTAAGCGATCGCAACGGAAGTCAAGCCACGCATCAAAGAGTATATGTCGCGAGGGGATGTACTTGTTTAAAGTGCCATTTTTGAAGGTGATGAAAATGGTGGGTAAAGTAACGAGAAAATAGAGGGAGGTTTTAGTTAGTATCAGCACCCAATATTATCTGTGATAAACGTGTACATTTAAAGTAGTACCATAAGTAGTACCCATATTAAGTCCATGAATGTTAAATCTTAAATCAGTAGTTCCTTAAAAGCCCTGGCTGCAACGGTCAGGGCTTTTTTGTATCTGCTTTTTGCATCTACTCCGTTGCTCTCCTCTATCAAGCGACTCCTGAGTGACCACCTCGTCCCCGTTCCCTAAGATGATTCAGCCCTGTACGGGCACGAGCGGAGCTGATTCCAGCCCGACACAACGCCTGTCCTTAAGCTCCTCCCCATTGCTGGCAGTCGCACGCGCCGGCGTATTATGCTAAACCATGTCGCTGACGATGTAGTCTGCTGGCTGTCGTTGCCACTCATGCACTAAACGGAGGTTATCATGATTTTTTTAGGCTACGTCACTTCGCGGACATACCTGCGCTGGCCGGATCCTCCGCGCTGGTTAGCCAATTTTAGCTTTTATGAGCATCATCAATCCGCGCCTATTGCGGCTGAGCCCGGCACGATCATTCAGGCGGTACAGAACCTGGACATGACGGCGGACCCGATTATTAACGCGCTGCTAAAACTGCGTAAATTACCCGGCAGATGCTATCAGCATTTTACGCAGCATCCCTCCCCCCACACCGTTGACGTCAATGATTTTGGCTTTGCCACATTCACCCCGCTGCATCAAACCAGCCGGGAGCTGGTTCTCGGACTTACCGGCCAGTTCTGGCGGCCCACGATGGCGGTTCATCGCCTCCCCGACGCCGAAGCATTCGCCCGCTTTAACGAGGCTGATGCCGCGAAGCTTATTCTGTGTTTTCGGGTCGTCACGGTCGACGGCGAGCACCGGCTGGTCACCGAGACCTTCGTGCACTGCCCTACCCCACGGGTAAAACGGCGCTTCGCCTGCTACTGGGGAGTTATCCGCCCGGCAAGCGGCTGGATCCGTCGGCGAACCCTGCTTGCGGTGCAGCGTCAGCTGGCGCTGGAAAACGGCGAGGGCTAGAGGGGGTATGAGGAAAAGGCAGACACCGTCAGATGTCTGCTTTAGCCTGCGGCGCGGACATTACCAGCCGCAGACGTTGGTCTCTTCGTCCGATTCATAGCCGCGGACGATATTAACCAGATCCTTCACCGCATCGGCGGCAATGAGCGGATCCTGTAATTCGACGAGGGTAGCAAATTCTTTATCTACCGATATGCCGTTATTATTATTGGTCACCGACAGAACAAAGCCTTTGCCCTGCTCATTATCCACCGACAGTGAACCAATAAGTTCTGCTACCGCCTGCACCGCAATATCGGGAACATAAAGCGCCATCGCTTTCAGATAGACTTTAGCCTGTTTTTCATCATTGTTGCCGTTAACAACCGCTAATGAATAGCCTTTATTTTCACTGTTCATAAGTTCAGCTTTATCCCTCTATCAGAATTTTAGGATCGACATAGAAATCCACGTTAAAAACGGTATCTTCCGTCAACGCTTCAATACGGTGCCATTTTTCCGCCGGAAAGACGCCGAACTGGCCGGCCTCTATCGTCATCGTTTCGACAGGTTCAGGGGCGGTTTCATCCGTATAGCCATAATAGCGTATAGCGCCCTGCATGACCGCCAGACGAGGGTAGACGCCCTGCCGCGTGCCGGCATCAAGATGTCGCTGCCAGATTGACGCCGGTGCCGTTTCTTTGGTCCATAGCGGGGTTGTGCGGGTATGCACGTAGTGGGTAGGAATAACGATACGCTGCATGATTCGGCCTCTCTTTCCGCACCATTGAGCACGGTCGGGAACGGGGAAATATATTGCATATGATATACCCCTTTTAATCACTGCGGGTATTATTTTTTAAGAAATTTCACTCTACCCCTATTTATACCCAACAAGGATTATCTTTATTAAATATAAGGTAAGACGGATCGGTATTAGCCGATCCGCAGCAAAGAATTAACCCTGAGCTATTTATTACTGGCGGTATTCAGCGGCCCCGGCTTGCCAATCAGGTAGCCCTGCACCAGGTCGCAGCCTAATTGCTGAAGAGATTTTAATTGCTCATCCGTTTCGACGCCTTCCGCTACGATCCGCATATGCAAGCTTTTACCCATGCTGATAATCAGCCGGACAATATCGAGGTCATCTTTCTGCGCGGGAATATTAATCACAAATGAGCGATCGATTTTAATCTTATCAAACGGGAAGTAGCTGAGTCGTGATAATGAGGAGTATCCGGTACCGAAATCATCAATAGAAATCTGGATCCCCAGCTCGCGCAGCTGGCTGAGGATTTCTAAAGAGCGCGTGTTTTCATTAAATACATCTGATTCCGTAATTTCCAGGTCAAGGCGGCGCGGATCCAGCCCCGTGTGCTTTAGCACCGAGATAACGGTATCGGTCAACGAGCTGTTGATCAGCTGAACGGGCGATACGTTGACCGACACTTTGAGCGGCGATGACCAGCTCGCCGCTTCCTCACAGGCGGTTTTAAGCACCCACTCCCCGAGCGGGTTAATCATGCCAATCTTTTCGGCGACGGGAATAAATATTGTCGGCGGCACCATGCCGCGCACCGGATGGAACCAGCGTACCAGCGCCTCATAGCCATAAATCTCGCCGCTCATCGTATCGGCAATCGGCTGGTAGTAAACGCGGAATTCCCCGTTATCGAGCGCCTGCAGCAGGTCGTCCTCAAAGGATTTATTCTCCTGCAGGCGCTGGAGCATCCCCGGGCGGAAGATCTGGACGGTGCCCGAACCCTCTTTTTTCGCCTCATAAAGCGCAAGATCGGCGCATTTATATAAATAATCGGTACGGGTTTCCCGGTCAGAGATAACAATCCCGATGCAGGCATCAATATTGATCAGCGAATCATAGACCTGATACGGCTGGCTAATCTTCTCGCGGATCACCGTCGCCCGCGCCAGAGCCTGCTCTTCGCTTAAATCACAGGAGACCAGCGCAAACTCATCTCCCCCGAGCCGGTACAGGGTTTCGGAGGTTCTGCGGAAAAAGGAGAGCCGGCTGGCAAGATCCTGCAGCAGCTTATCCCCGGAATCGTGGCCCAGCGTATCGTTAACGTCCTTAAAATTGTCCAGATCGAACAGCATCACCACCGCCGAGCCGTTATATGGCCGAACCTGATTGACGATCTCCTGCAGCTTTTGCCAGAAGGAGAGGCGGTTCGGCATCCCGGTCAAGGAGTCATGATACGCGTCGTATTGCAAACGCCGGTTTTGCACCTGGAGCTTCTCTTTTGACGCCTGCAGATCGTTCGCCAGCAGCTTCATGCGGACGTGCGCGCGGCGCAGGTTGTTATTTTGCCGCAGCATTAACAGGCCTAAAGAAATACACATGGTGATCAGCAGAATAGAAATAATCGAATAGATAAAATAGAGATTCTGTATTTTATCGTGGGTCCGGTTAACAATATTAATATCCTGCGCCAGCGACATTGACGCCAGCCCGGTCATAGGGCCATCGAGCGCGCCCATGCGCTGCAAAATCGGCTTTACCTGCTGCGGGGTGATGGTATCCAGCTGCTTATCAAGCTGATACAGAATCGCGATCAGGTTCTCAATCGTCGCCCGGCGCCCCGCATCCTTACGAATAAACTCGCTCGGCTCCCCCTGCTCTAGCGGTTTGATCTGGCCCATCATGATCTCCAGACGCAGCCGGACATCATCCCGATCGACCCCTTCAACGCCCAGGGCATAGGAGCCCAGATGCGCTTCCAGCCGCATATACTCAGAGACTATCTGCGCGATTGACCACGAATCGGTGTAGCGGGTCAACTTTTGCAGCTCGCTCTGTCGCTCATGCACCAGATAGGTAATGTATCCGGTGATAACGAAAAGCGACAAAATAATGGCAGTGAGTATTCGATTCAAGATCAAACCCTTAGAGCCTATCCCATTAGGCTGTTTTATTTATCAGTTTGCTCCTGGGCAGAGCTCAAAATTTCTGCGTACGCCGTATACGCCTTGATTCCTGAGCCCTGCCGGTGTCCAAACCCTGTGCAACAATTACGCCTGGCGGGACAGGCTATTACTCGATAATAATTTTCGCAACCTGCCACGCCGATCGGGAATAATAGATTTGATTTTGTAAATCAGGACTGCTGTCGTAAGGATAAACAATAAACAGCGGGCCCTTATCGCGAACGCGCATATATTCACCGTTCATTTTTAAAGCCAAAATAACGGGGAATTTATGGAAATCATCAATCGGCACAATCGTCGTATAGTCATTGAGGGCGATAACCCGCGCCGACTTACCCTTTGCTGCGACTAAGTCCATGAGCTTGCTAAGGGAAATTCCGTCAAAACGGATTTTCCCGGAGAACCACGGGGTGGTGGTTTCGACGGTCTGCATGCCCAGCTTCTCTAATGCCGCGCGATCAAACACCGCGGTATCGCCTACATTTGTATTTCCAATAAGGCCGGAAATGGTTAAAACGGGCTTGCCCTGAGGCGCGGGCAGTTTTTCTGCAAATGCATTTGGTAAAACTATGAAACAAAATAAAACTGCGAAGAGTAAACGCATTTAACTCACCATTTCCAGGATTGGAGATCTGTTAATTGTAAACCATTTACAGCAATTCTTAAAAGATGTCATCGGAAGGTTGTGAGCTGTTCAATTAAAAAAGAATCCATAATTTCAGAACCTTCCGATCGCCCGCTGATGACAGGCCGTAGAATGCACATTTTTTGCCGTTAATGCATGACGACGGGTAAAAATCTTTTCTCTCGCCCGGCGGCGCGGTAGTCTCTTTGATGACGCCGTTAAGAGTGCGTCTCATTCCAATAACGATAACGTAGCAACAGCACAGATTGACAGGACAGGTATGGACTCAACGCTTACATCCCCCCGCCCCGCTGGGGAAGCCCGCTCACTTCATCGCGCGCGAAGAGCGGCGTGGGGCAGCTTCGCCGGCGCCGTGGTCGACTGGTACGACTTTTTGCTTTACGGCATCACCGCCGCCCTGGTGTTTAACAAGGAGTTTTTCCCACAGATAGGCCCGGCCATGGGCACGCTGGCGGCCTTTGCCACTTTTGGCGTCGGTTTTCTATTCCGCCCGCTGGGCGGCATTATCTTCGGCCATTTTGGCGACCGCCTCGGGCGCAAGCGGATGCTGATGATGACCGTCTGGATGATGGGGATCGCCACCGCCTGCATTGGCCTGCTGCCCTCGTTCAATCAAATCGGCTGGTGGGCGCCGGTGCTGCTGGTGCTTCTGCGCGCGATCCAGGGCTTTGCCGTGGGCGGCGAATGGGGCGGCGCGGCGCTGCTCGCCGTCGAGAGCGCGCCGAAGAATAAAAAGGCCTTCTACAGCAGCGGGGTTCAGATTGGCTATGGCGTCGGCCTGCTGCTCGCAACCGGCCTGGTGTCGCTCATCAGCGCTAATACCAGCGACGAACAGTTTTTGAGCTGGGGCTGGCGTCTCCCCTTCCTCTTCAGCGTAGTGCTGGTGCTGGCAGCGCTGTGGATCCGCAACGGCATGAGCGAATCGGCTGAGTTTGAGCATCAGCAGCAGCAGAAAAAGATGCCCACCGCGGCGAAAACGCGCCTGCCGGTCGTCGAAGCGTTATTCCGCCATCCCGGCGCCTTTTTGCTGATTATCGCGCTGCGCCTGTGCGAACTGCTGACGATGTATATCGTTACCGCCTTCGCCCTCAACTACTCCACGCAAAACCTCGGCCTGCCGCGGGAGCTGTTCCTCAACATCGGCCTGCTTGTCGGCGGGATCAGCTGCCTGACCATTCCGTGCTTCGCCTGGCTGGCGGATCGCTTTGGCCGTCGGCGCATCTATATTACCGGCGCGCTGATCGGCACCCTGAGCGGCTTCCCGTTCTTTATGGCCCTCGAAAGCCACTCCTATTTTTGGATCCTGTTCTTCGCGCTGATGCTGGCCAATATCGCCCATGATATGGTGGTTTGCGTGCAGCAGCCGATGTTCACCGAAATGTTCGGCGCCAGCTACCGCTACAGCGGCGCCGGCGTGGGTTACCAGGTCGCCAGCGTCGTTGGAGGCGGCTTTACCCCCTTCATCGCCGCCGCGCTGGTCACCTTCTCCGGTGGCTCCTGGCACAGCGTCGCCATCTATCTGACCGCTGGCTGCCTGCTCTCGGCCATCACCGCCATGCTGATGAAAAAGCCTCAGCACGCCTGACGGCGCCAGGGACGGCGGAAGAGCGTCGTCCCTAAGGAGACCCCATGAACCAGCACAACAGAGCGGCCTGCTGGCCGCAGCGCTTCATTCATCAACAGCTGCCGCTGCAGTACCACGCAGACCCGACGCTTGCCGAGCTGCCGCTGTTCGAGCGGGCCCGCGGCGGCGAAGCGCTGGCCCAGCTGTGGCAGGCCCCGCAGGGATTCGTGGTTCCCGGCAGCTACCGGAAATTTAGCCAGCTCTCCGCCGTTAGCGAACGTTTTGCCGCGCGCGGCTGGCCGGTGTGGCTGCGCCGCTCCGGCGGCGGCCTCGTGCCGCAGGGGCCGGGGATCGTCAATCTCAGCCTTGCCTGGCCGGTCTATCAGCCGCTGGGCGAGGCCGCTGAACCTATCTATCTGATGCTCTGCGGTCTGCTGCAGCGCGCGCTGGCGACCTTTGGCGTCGATGCCCACTTCCAGGCGGTAACCGGCTCGTTTTGCGACGGACGCTATAACCTCGCCTGCGGTCAGGGGGATCAGGCGCGTAAAATTGCCGGGACCGCGCAGTACTGGCGGCCGATGGCGGAGGGCCGCGGTCATGTGGTGCTCGCGCATGCGGTGATCCTGATCGATGCCGATCCGATCGCCGCGCATCAGGCGGCCAATGATTTTGAGTCACAGCTGGGCAGCGGTCGGATTTACCACGCGGATAAAACCATCACCCTCGCCCAGCATCTGGCCGGTGAAAAAGATCTGCTTTCCCGCTTCCGCCAGGCGCTGGCGATCGAGCTGCAAAATCTTAGCTGAAGGTACTTTTCAGATAGCGGCTGAAAGTCTCTACCGCCCGCGATACGCGCGGCGCGTAGGGGCGGATGACGTACAGACTCCCGGCAAACACGTCCACCGGCCGCCAGCCGGGCAGCAGCACCTGCACCTCTGTGCGCGCTATCGCCTCCCGGGCGCTAAAATCGGGCAATAGCGCAATCCCAAGCCCCGACAGCACCGCATCGCGAAGCGATTCGCTGTTATTCGTGGCGAAGGGGCCGCGCACCGGCACGCTCACGCGCTCGGCGCGATCGTCGTCAGATTCAAACGTCCACTGCGGGCTTTGCGAACCGCGCGGGTAGGTCAGACACTGGTGATGGCGTAGCGCATCGGGGGATTCCGGGGCGCCAAAGCGGCGGATATACGCCGGGGAGGCAACAATCAGCGTGGTGGTTTGGCACAGCGTCCACGCGACGTGGGTATCCGGCAACGCCTCGCGTCGGCAGTGACGGATCGCGAGGTCAAATCCCTCGCTGGCAAGGGATACCAGCCGGTCGGTGACCTCCAGCTGCAGCTCAAGCTGCGGATGCTGATGCAGAAACGGCGTCATCGCCGGGACCAGCTGCTGGCGCGAAAAGGCAACCGGGGCCGTCACCCGCAGCGTACCGCGCAGCGGCCCCTCTTCATCACGGGTGCCGTTAAAGATATCGCGCAGCTGGCCGAAGGGGGCGTTCAGCTCAGCCACCAGCCTGATCCCGTCTTCACTGAGCGTCACGCTGCGGGTGGTGCGGTGGACCAGCGTCTTGCCGGTTACCCGCTCCAGCTCGCTGATTTTCTGGCTGACTGCCGATTTACTGACCGCCAGCTTTTCCGCCGCGCGGGTGTAGCTCTTCTGCTCTTCCAGCACCGTGAGCCAGTACAAATGGGTCCAGAAAACGTCGGGGCGCGGATCGCTCATCTCGATTGTTCACCTGTAAAAACAATGAATTCAAATATAGCGGTTTTTGCCCGTCGTCACATTGGATAGCATCGGTTTTGTCCACTCATCGTACATAAGACAATAAGGATGACCTGCTATGCCGCTCCTGACATTTGACGTGATCGAAGGTCGCAGTGAAGATGAAATAAAAACGCTGCTCGACGCCGCCCACCGCGCCGTACTGCATGCCTTCAAGGTACCTGAACGCGATCGCTACCAGATTGTTCATGAAAACAAGCCTCACCATATGGTGATTGAGGATACCGGTTTAGGCCTGACGCGAAGCCACCGGCTGGTGGTAGTGAGGGTGTTCACCAGCCCACGCAGCGAAGAACAAAAACAGCTGTTCTACGCGACGCTGCTCGCCGAGCTGCAGGAACACTGCGGGCTGAGCCCCGATGATTTAATGGTTTCGGTGATAAGCAACCAAAAAGGCGACTGGAGTTTTGGCCGCGGCGTGGCGCAGTATCTGACCGGCGAGCTTTAGCCGCTCACCGCCGGCCCTCGCCGACGGCGGCGCTACGCCCTCGGCGCAGCGGCCATGCGCCTGCGCGCCTTTTGTTCAATATTTTCCAGCAGCTCCTGGACGTCATCTTCATCAATATCGAGGAACTGGCCATCGAGCAGCGCGGCGTGAATGTCCTCGCGGGTCACCGCAAGCCCCAGCGGAACGACTTTGCTTTTCACCTCTTCCGCCGCCAGCGGGTGCGGATAGCGGCGCCCAACGAGGTTATTAAATACGATCGCCAGCAGGGCCAGCATGGCGGAGTTCAGCAGTACCGGCGTCAGCACGAAGTGATAGCCTTCGCTGTGTACGCCGGCGCCGCCGAGGATGGCCGTCAGGGCCACGGCGCCGCCCGGCGGATGCAGGCAGCGCAGGAAATACATGCCCGCAATCGCCAGCCCGGCCGCCAGCCCGCAGGCCAGCGCAAGGTTGGGCACCAGCACGCCCACGGTTACGCCAATCAGCGCCGACAGCACGTTACCGCCGACAATCGACCACGGCTGCGCCAGCGGACTGCTGGGCACGCCAAACAGCAGCACCGCCGAAGCGCCCATAGGGGCGATAAACCACAGGTTGACTTCACCCAGCAGCCAGTGGCTGAACATACTGGTGACCGCCAGCCCCGTCCCTGCGCCGAGGGAGCCGAGGAGAATATGCTTTCTGGCAACCGGCAGCGCGTGCGGCTTCAGGCGACCGATAAAAATGCGGATCCGCGAAAACAGCGCGGAAGGTAAAACGCTTAACATTTCACTGCTCACTCACGTCATATAAATTACTTATATTTTATTTTCTTTTTTTAACCATATTTTAACAACCACGCATTTATCATGCCTATTTCCCCCTCACCCTGTCCGCCTGCCAGCCATTGACCCCGGCTATGTGATTTCAGCCTACTGCGCTAGAATCATCCCCGTTCGGAATTTCTCCCACTCTACGGATTGAAGGCATAATACGTTGAATAATAATATTAATTTAGAGAAAGAAGTGGCATGGGCCAGCCAGAACATGCCGCGCACCCTGCGCCAGGTAGCCGAGCTTCCCGACCTGAGCCAGGTACGACTGGCCTGCTGTATGCATCTGGATATGAAAATGATCCCGCTGGTGCAGGGCATCCTGGAAAAGGGCGCGCAGGTCTTTTTAACAACCTGCAACCCAACCACCGTACAGGACGACGTCGTTAGCTGGCTGGTGGCGCGCGGCGCAGAAGCCAGCGCCTGGCGCGATATGAGCGATGCCGACTGGCAGCAGTCGTGGGAAAAGGCCATCGCCTGGGGGCCGACGCATCTGTGTGAAATGGGGGCCGATATCACCACCCTACTCCACCAGCGCGGCGAATTTGGCAATATCGTGGCCGGGTTGGAAGCGACCGGTTCAGGCGTCAGCCGGCTGGGCGATATTCGCCCGGGCTATCCGATTTTTAACTGGGACGATCTGCCGGTTAAAGAGGGCCTGCATAACCGCCATATGGTCGGCCTGACCGCATGGCACACCTTCTTCCAGACCACCCATCTCACGCTGCATGAGAAAAAAGTGCTGGTGATCGGCTATGGCCTGGTGGGCCAGGGCGTTGCCGCCGCCGCGAAGGCCTTCGGGGGCCAGGTGATGGTTGCCGAAATCGACCCCGCCCGTCGCCTGCAGGCGGCTTACGACGGCTGGCATGTCGTCGAACTGCAGGACGCCATGGCTTCAGCTGACGTCGTCGCAACGGCAACCGGCGCTAAAAAAGTGGTTAACAGCAGCGCGCTGGATAAAGCGAAAGACGGCGTATTTATCCTTAACGTTGGTCACGTTGCGGAAGAGATTGACTGCGGCTACCTGCGCCAGTTCAGCCATGAAGAGGTGATGCCGTATATCAACGCCTATCAAATGGGCGCTAAAACCCTTTACCTGATGGCCAACGGTTCGATGCTCAACCTGACCGCCGGTTTTGGCGATAGCCTGAACGCCTTTGACGTGACCCTGGCGGTGATGACCAGCGGTATCAACCATATCGTGACCGACGGTATGAAGGCCGAGGCCGAGGTCTATCTGCTGCCGCAGAGCGTGTGGCAAAAAGCGCTGTAAGCCGAATAGCATCAGGGCGCCTGACGGCGCCCTGCTTGGCGGTTTAGCGACTCTCCGGCAGGACGATATTGCTCTCCGCCAGGGTCCCCATCTCGTTAAACACCGTACAGGCTGCCTCCACCAGGTGCATCGCCAGCGCCGCGCCGCTCCCCTCGCCCAGACGCATCCCCATATCCAGATACGGCTCAAGCTGCAGATGCTCAAGCGCAATGCGCGCCCCCTTTTCCGCCGACAGATGCGAGGGGATCAGATAGGGATGAACGCCTGGCGCAATGCGGCAGGCCGCCAGCGCCGATGCGTAGGAGAGGAATCCGTCCAGTATCACCGGCAGCCCGCAGGAGGCGGCCCCCAGCATCACGCCGGTCATGCCAACCAGATCGAAACCGCCAACCTTTGCCAGCACCTCGAGACCATCCTCAGCCCGCGGCTGATTGACAGCAATGGCCCGACGCACCACCTCCGCCTTATGCGCCAGCTGCGACACAGGCAGGTTCGCCCCAATGCCGACCGTATCCTGCGCATCGCGCCCGGTCAGCACGCTCAGCACCGCCGCCGCCGGCGTGGTGTTCGCCATTCCCAGCTCGCCGACGCCGAACAGCGTCACGCCCTGAGCCGCCAGCTCGCGGGTATAGCCGATGCTCGCCAGCAGCAGCGCCGTCGCCTGCTCGCGGCTCATTGCCGCCGTTTGCGCAATATTGCCGCTGCCTCGCGCCACTTTTAGGTCGACAAGACCGGGGATCGGATCGGCATCGATCCCAACGTCAACCACCCGAACTTTTGCCCCCGCCTGCGCCGCAAGGACGCAAACGCCGGTGTTTTGCCGGGTCATGTTTCTCGCCTGAATCGCGGTAATTGCCTGGGGCGAGATAGCCACGCCCTCGTGCCAGACGCCGTGATCGGCGCACATCACCACGATGGCTTTTTCTGCCAGCCGCAGCTGGCCTTTCAGCCCAGGCATGCCGGCAAGCTGTACCGCCAGCGCCTCCAGGCGGCCGAGGCTGCCGGGCGGTTTTAATAAACCATCAAGATGCTGCTGCGCCTGGGCCATCGCCGCCCGATCCGGCTGCGGAATGTCGGCAATGAGGGCCGAAAGTGTGTCCATGATGTTCCTCGTAGCGCTTAAAGGGAGCGGACCATTGCGCCCGTATTCTCTGCGTTCGGGCCAGAAGTCTGCGTTATACGGCGGTTCGCCATACACAAGAAAGGAGTCGTTCAGAGGGAATGCCTGGGATAACTCCCGGCGACGAGAACCGCCGCCGGGCTGGGTCGAGGAGATTACTCTTCGACCTTCGCTTCGCCGATTACTTTCAGCTTTTTGGAAATGTCGCGGCGCTCTTTAGAGAGCTCAGCATTTTTGATGATGTAATCATCAACGCGATCTTCGTAATCGCTCTTCATGCTGGCAATGATGCCCTGGATAGCTTCAACGCTCATGCCCGGTTTGATGTAGTCGCTGAGGTTGTCCAGCAGCAGTACGCGCTTCTGGTTATCGCGGATCTTTTTCTCAACGTCCTGAATTTCACGCTGCAGCTTATTCTTACGACGATACAGACGAACAAACTCCAGTACGTCCTGGAAAGAAGGCTTAGTTGTTTCCATTTTTATACCCCTAATATTTGAGATTCGGATTCGCTAAAGCGACTGCAATATAGGGCTAACATAACTGTTAGCAGCCGCTGATGACAATGTTTTTTCCTTTAGGGTTATCATACCCCTAAATGCTGCTGAATCGAAGCAACCTGTGGGTCGATGTCGCGCATCTGGTTTTTATTTACGCAACGCCCGACAGATCAAATTCGACAGCAGCTCAAGCTGGCGCGCCATCTCTATGGTTAGCCAGACGTAGCCGTGTATCGGCGTTTCCGAGAGATTTTCGCCCGGGTGCTCTTTGATAAGCTGGCGCAGTTCGGCGACGATCTCATTGAGCTTTTCAGCGTTAGCGCGGATCGGCTGCGGGTTACCTTCATAGAGGGCGTGGGCGATGGTCAGCAGCGTTTGCTGGGTCATTTGCTGAGTTTCGCGCAGCGTACGGGAGTTTAGCATCACAAAGTGCCCCGGCCGCGACACCCAGTAAGCGTTAACCTGCAGCTCAAGCATACAGACCAGGTTACGGCTGACGGTCTGAATTGCCTCGAAAATGGCCTTCTGGATATGGGTCTCTTTGCTCGCCGGCGTAATCAGTCCGCGCATTTTTACCACGTCGTTGAGGACTTTTTGCAGGTGTTTTTCCAGCCGCGGGCGCTCGACCAGGTTTGGTGAGATCCCGGCCTGATACAGGCGATTAAGGGCAGTGACGTAATTTGCCATCTGGATACGCCAGTGCAGAAACGCCCGCTGCGGCCAGATGCCGGTAAACAGCATCGCCAGCAGGGAGCCGAAGATAACGTCGCCGCTTCGCCACAGCGCGGTGTTCATGTCCCCCGGCGGCGCCCCTACCACCACCGCCAGCGTGATGCCAATCAGCAGCGCCTGATAGGGTTTTTTCCCTAAGGCCAGCCAGCCGCAGAGGAACATCGCCGCCGCGCACCACAGCACCATCACGGGTAGGGAGATAAGCTCCAGCTTGAGCGCCACCAGCCCGAGCGCAGAGCCAAGGATGGTGCCGCCGATACGCTGAAACGCGCGCGGCACCACGTTGCCCCAGAACGATATCGGCCCCATCACCACCACCAGCGTAATCAGCGGCCAGGTGCCTTCCGGTACGTTCAGCAGCCGTACCAGTAAAAAAGTGAGAACAAAAGCCAGCGCGATGCGAATGCCATGCACGATTCGGTAATGTCGATACAGGCGAATTTCGAAAGGCTTAAGTGATTTATCAGCGCGCACGACCCTCTCCGCTAAGAAGAAAAGGCCGATTGTAACTGCTTTTTCACCGCAAGCATCACGCTAATGTAAGAAACCTTGTTTATTCCGTGGGTAAGCGCCTACCCGCCGATACGCTCAACGGGCACGTACATTTCGATATCCCAGTGGCCGTCGCGATTGCCGTCGTTAAGATAGAGCTCAAAGCAGGGTTTTGCCGCCAACTGGTACTCTTTGCTTTGCAGCAGGTTCTCAAAGAACTGCAGCCAGGGCGTGGAGAAATCATGATTCAGCACCCGCGCGCGGGCAATAGCGTACTCTCCGCCGACGATCCCGGTCAGAATCACCCCTTCGCTATTGGCAGGAATGACGAAGTCGTCGTCCACCGTCACTACGGTGTCGCAGCGCAGCTTCTCTGCCGGAACCTGATCCGGGTTATCGTAATAGACGGCGATCCACTCCCGGGCCGGGATCTGGCGGCTGTTGACCCATACCGCCAGCTGCTCAAAACCCTGCTTAACGGTCTGCTCCCAGGGCCCTACCATATGAAAACCGGCGATTTTACGCGCGCCGACGGACTTAACGCTGTAGTTCATATTGCCTCCGCGATTGATAGAAAGTACTGTATAAATATACATACAATGTAGCAGGCAGCTAAAAAACAGTATGTGCGCGGATTCACAGAGTCGCCATTGGCCGGCGTTGAAAAAATGATTCAGGAAGCGGGTACGCAGAACGGATAATTGACTCAAGGGGCTGGGCCGTCCGGCGCTGCCGGGCTGGCCTCTGCGCTAGCGTCGGCGTGGATGCCTGCCGCCGGCGGTTACAGCCTAAAAGGAAGCTCAATCCCCATACTGGCTCCCAGATCGTCGCTGTCGCTGTGGTTAGCGTCGGTATACCACACGGAAGTGCTGAGACGCACGGTGGGCATCGCGTCGCCGCTCCAGCCTAACTGCACGCCTTTTAGGGTATCGGCGTGCGGGAAGGCTTTATTAATCCGCTGATTTTTCGGGTTCACCTCGGCGTAGATCAGCCGTACGCTCCAGCGCCGATCCTCCTCGGTCACCAGTTCGACCTTGCCGGCGTACAGGCGCCCGTCGCCGCCCATCGCGTCGCCTGGCGGGTAGCCCTGCTGGTAGTAGCCATCTTTGTAGATAAGGTTGAGCTGTTGCCGGTGACGCGCAGGTCGGCTTTTAACGCCCTCAGGCGCTGGTTCACCCGGCTCAGCACTGCTCTCTCTGCGGGCGTTGTCGGATGCGCGTCGGCCAGCGCGCGGCCGATCTCCTCTTCGCTCAGGGGCCAGGTCGATAAACTCAACGATAGGATTCCGCGATCGGATAACCAGGCTAAATCATTGCGGACGTCGTTATCGGCCAGAACCAGACCAGAGGCAAAGCCTGCGGGACTCAAAACGGCCGCAAGCCCCAGAGAAAGCGCACTACGCGCGAAAAATTTCATCTTCCCAGCGCCATTTCAGGCGCACGGGCGCCGGAGAATGTCCTTAAAGGGTGAGCAGGTACGGTAATTGACTGAAACTAAAAGAATCGCCAACCAGCGCCACAACGGCTGGGGCGAGAAAGGGTGCCGCTCCGCAGGAGAGCGGCACCGGGGGCTACAGCTTGTGGTGCAGATAATCACTCATGCGCGAGAACACGCCGCCCTTGCCAACGCTTTCCAGCGTCACCAGCGGCCAGTGGGCCACGACCTTGTCGCCGTCGTAGAGCGAAATTTCACCAACCCGCTGATTGGCGGCGATCGGCGCTTCCAGCTCTTTCTGGTCCAGCACATATTTGGCCTTGATTCGCGAAACCTCCGACTTCGGCAGCGCTAACCAGAAGTCCTGGTCGGTACCGAGCTGGATCTGCTCCTTATCGCCATACCAGATGTGCTCGCTGCCCACTTTTTTGCCTTTTTGCAGCACCTGGACGGTGTCGAAGTTTTGCTGGCCCCAGTGCAGCAGTTTGGCCGCCTGCTGCTCGCGCCCTTTCGGACTCTCGGCCCCCATCACCACCGCAATCAGGCGGCGCTGGCCGTCGACGGCAGAAGCAATAAGGTTAAAACCGGCGCCGGAGGTATGGCCGGTTTTCAGGCCATCGACGTTCATGGTTTTATCCCACAGCAGGCCGTTGCGGTTCTGCTGGGTGATCCCGTTCCACGTCAGGCTTTTCTGACTGTACATATGGTACACGTCAGGCTCGCCGTGAATAATCGCCCGCGACAGGACCGCCAGATCGTAGGCCGAGCTATGCTGCCCCGGCGCGTCCAGCCCGTGTACGGTTTCAAAATGGGTATCCTGCAGGTGCAGCTTTTGCACATATTCGTTCATCAGGGCGACGAACTGCGGCTGGCCGCCGGCAACGTAGTCGGCCAGCGCCACGCAGGCGTCGTTCCCGGAGTCAACGATAAGCCCGCGGCTTAAATCGCGGACGCTGAGCCGATCGCCAGGCTTGAGGAACATCAGCGATGAACCATCGAATACCGGGTTGCCCTTCGCCCAGGCATCTTTGCCGACGGTGACCATATCGTCAAAGGTGATGCGGTGGCTGTCGATGGCGCGGTCGACGACGTAGCCGGTCATAAGTTTCGTCAGGCTGGCGGGGTTGCGCTGCTGATGTTCGTTACCGGCGGTCAGGATCTGACCGGTGGTGTAGTCCATCAGCACCCAGGAGCCTGCCTGGATGGAAGGCGGCGTCACGGTGACGGGAAAATCATTAGCGGCAAAGGCGCAAGAAACGCTCGAAGCGAGCAAAGTTACAGCAATAAAAAAACGGCCTTTCAACGGCATATCCTCAAGATTTACAGATTCGCCGTCCTTTTTACGGAAGTTCTCCTTTCATATCATGGTTTAATTGCAAGAAAATATGACACGATAAACGCCCTGCGCGGCCGATGCCCTTCTGATGCCCGGGCAAATCGTTTACCATAGCGCGTCATACTTCAGCAGCCTGTGCGTTGGCTTTATGACACGGCTCATCCCTGAGCATCGGCCTTACGGGCCGCTGCGACACGGCGTGCAGATCCGTTGCGGACAGATTTGTCGTTTACCGCGAACGATTTAGAGTACGGACGCCAACCACCACGGAAAATAGACAGACTATGCAAGATAGCGCCAATCAGCCCGGATTTTTATTCCACGACTACGAAACCTTTGGCACCCGTCCGTCCCTTGACCGGCCGGCGCAGTTTGCCGCTATCCGCACCGACGCGGATCTTAACGTCATCGGCGAGCCCGAGGTGTTCTACTGCAAGCCGGCTGACGACTATCTGCCGCAGCCGCAGGCGGTGATGATTACCGGCATCACGCCGCAGGAAGCGATCGCCAAAGGCGACAACGAAGCCGCCTTTGCCCGCCGCATTCACGACCTGTTCACGGTGCCAAAGACCTGCATTGTGGGTTACAACAACGTGCGTTTCGATGACGAAGTCAGCCGCAATATTTTCTATCGCAACTTCTACGATCCTTACGCCTGGAGCTGGCAGCACGATAACTCGCGCTGGGACCTGCTGGACGTGATGCGCGCCTGCTACGCGCTGCGCCCCGAAGGCATCAACTGGCCGGAAAACGACGACGGCCTGCCCAGCTTCCGCCTTGAGCATCTGACCGTGGCCAACGGCATCGAGCACAGTAACGCCCACGATGCGATGGCCGACGTGTATGCCACTATCGCCATGGCCAGGCTGGTCAAAACCCAGCAGCCTCGCCTGTTCGACTACCTGTATACCTTCCGCAATAAGCGCAAGCTGGCGACGCTGATTGACGTGCCGCAGATGACGCCGCTGGTCCACGTCTCCGGGATGTTCGGCGCCGCGCGCGGCAACACCAGCTGGGTGGCTCCGCTGGCGTGGCATCCGGATAATCGCAATGCGGTGATCATGGTCGACCTTGCCGGCGATATGTCGCCGCTGCTGGAGCTGGACGCCGACGCGCTGCGCGAGCGGCTGTATACCGCCAAAGCCGACCTCGGCGACCTGCCGGCGGTACCGGTCAAGCTGGTCCATCTCAATAAATGCCCGGTGCTGGCCAAGGCCAATACGCTGCGCCCGGAAGATGCGGAGCGTCTGGGCATCAACCGCCAGCGCTGCCTCGATAACCTGCAGCTGCTGCGCGGCCAGCCGCAGGTGCGGGAAAAAGTGGTGGCTATTTTCGCCGAGGCGGAGCCGTTTGTGCCTTCCGATAACGTCGATACTCAGCTCTACAACGGCTTCTTCAGCGATGCCGACCGCGCGGCGATGAAGATTGTGCTGGAGACCGATCCGCGCAACCTGCCGGCGCTGGACATTACCTTCGCCGATCAGCGTATCGAGCGCCTGCTGTTTAACTATCGCGCGCGAAACTTCCCGGGCAGCCTTGATGAAGCCGAGCAGCAGCGCTGGTTAGAGCATCGTCGGGAGGTGTTTACGCCGGAGTTTTTGCAGGCTTATGCCGATGAGCTGCAGATGTTGCAGCAGCAGTATGCTGACAATAATGAGAAGCTGATGCTGGTGAAAGCGCTATGGCAGTACGCGCAGGATATTGTTTAGAATAAATAAATTCCCGGACTGCGCGACGCAGACCGGGAACGGTTATTTACCCTTTCGCGCGGCTGGCGATAATCGCCTCCGCCACGTTACGCGGGGCCTCCGCGTAATGATGGAACTCCATGCTGTAGGTCGCCCGCCCCTGGGACATCGAGCGTAGCGTCGTGGAATAGCCGAACATCTCGGCCAGCGGCACGTCGGCGCGAATAATCTGGCTGCCGAAGCGCTCTTCCATCCCCTGCACCATGCCGCGGCGTGAAGAGAGATCGCCCATAATGTTGCCGGCATACTCTTCCGGGGTTTCCACCTCCACATGCATCACCGGTTCGAGAATCACCGGATCGGCCCTGCGCGCGCCCTCCTTGAAGCCGAAAATAGCCGCCATGCGGAAGGCCATTTCCGAGGAGTCGACGTCGTGGTACGAACCAAAAGTCAGGGTCGCTTTGACGTCCACTACCGGATAGCCTGCCAGCACGCCGGTACCCATCGCTTCGCGCAGGCCTTTTTCCACCGAAGGAATGTACTCGCGCGGCACCACCCCGCCTTTGGTGGCATCTTCAAAGACGAAGCCGCTACCGGGCTCCAGCGGTTCGAGCGTCAGCACCACGTGGCCGTACTGCCCCTTGCCGCCGGACTGGCGGACGAATTTACCTTCCACCTCTTTCACCGTTTTGCGGATCGTCTCGCGGTAGGTTACCTGCGGGCGGCCGATATTCGCCTCAACGCCAAATTCGCGCCGCATCCGGTCAACGATAATTTCCAGATGCAGCTCGCCCATCCCGGAAATAATCGTCTGCCCGGACTCCTCGTCGGTGTGCAGGCGGAACGACGGATCTTCCGCCGCCAGGCGCTGCAGCGCGATGCCCATTTTCTCCTGATCCGCTTTGGTTTTCGGCTCGATTGCCAGCGAAATCACCGGCTCCGGAAACTCCATCCGCTCCAGGGTGACGATCGCATTCGGATCGCACAGCGTGTCGCCGGTGGTGACGTCTTTCAGGCCAACGCAGGCGGCGATATCGCCGGCGTGCAGCTCGTCCACCTCGTGGCGATCGTTGGCGTGCATCAGCACGATGCGACCGATACGCTCTTTTTTACCTTTAACCGGGTTATAGACCGCATCCCCTTTCTTCAGGGTGCCGGAATAGACGCGGATAAAGGTCAGCTGGCCCACGTAGGGGTCAGTCATCAGCTTGAACGCCAGCGCCGAAAGCGGTTCATCGTCGGCAGGATGACGCTCCGCCGGCCGGCCTTGCTCATCAACACCCTGAATCGCCGGGATATCCAGCGGGGACGGCATCAGTTCAATGACCGCATCGAGCATCCGCTGGACGCCTTTGTTCTTAAAGGCGCTGCCGCACAGCACCGGCTGGATCTCTCCGGCAACGGTGCGCTTACGCAGCCCGGCGACGATCTCAACCTCGCTCAGATCGCCGGTTTCGAGATATTTGTCCATCAGCTCATCGCTGGCTTCCGCCGCCGCTGAGACCATTTTTTCCCGCCACTGGCGGGCGGTTGCCAGCAGATCATCCGGCACCGGCGCATAGCTGAAGGTCATCCCCTGGGTCGCATCGTCCCACAAAATGGCGCGCATTTTGATGAGGTCAACGACCCCGACGAAGTGCTCCTCGGCGCCGAGGGGAATCACCACCGGCACCGGGTTGGCCTTCAGGCGGTCGATCATCATCTGCACCACGCGGAAGAAATCGGCGCCGGGGCGGTCCATTTTATTGACGAAGGCCAGCCGCGGGACGTGATACTTATTCGCCTGCCGCCAGACGGTTTCCGACTGCGGCTGCACGCCGCCGACGGAGTCGTAGACCATCACCGCGCCGTCGAGTACCCGCATGGAGCGCTCGACTTCAATGGTAAAATCGACGTGCCCGGGGGTGTCGATGATATTAATCCGGTGCGGCTCAAAGCTGCGGTCCATGCCGGGCCAGAAGCAGCTTACCGCGGCGGAAGTAATGGTTATCCCGCGCTCTTGCTCCTGCGCCATCCAGTCGGTTGTTGCCGCGCCATCGTGTACTTCACCCAGCTTATGGCTCATTCCGGTATAGAACAGAATGCGCTCAGTGGTGGTGGTTTTACCGGCATCGATATGCGCGGAGATACCGATGTTGCGATAACGTTCGAGGGGGATGGGTCGGGGCATGATGCGTCCTTAGTCATTTTGACTGTCAGTGAGCGGCGAAATCGCCGCGGTTCGTTCAACGGCCTCTATCATAGTACAACTGTACGAGTATATTCGAACTATTTTTGCTATCGTTACTATCGGTGAAGCTGCAGCACCGCGCGTGGCTTTAGCGATTGAGTTTGGGTATATTACCGGCCAGCCGCCGATACGGGCTGCTGTTCCGCGGAACAGAGCAACCGCCGACACAGGAATATTATGATCGCCAATCACCCCGAACGTGAACAAATCCGCCTTGAAAATGTTCTTTTTGCCCTTGGCAATCCGATGCGGCTGGAGATTATTCGCATCCTCGCCGACGGCAGCGAACAGAGCTGCAACGCCCTGCGCCATGAAGACGTTGCCAAGTCCACCATGACCCACCACTGGCGCGTGCTGCGCGATAGCGGCGTGATATGGCAGCGCCCGCAGGGACGGGAGAATATGATTTCGCTGCGCAGGGAGGATCTGGAGGCGCGTTTTCCCGGACTGCTGGATACGCTACTCAGAGTGATGCGCCAGGAAGCGCAGGAGTGACGGAAACAAAAAAGCCGGAGGTCTCCCCCCGGCTTTTTTCATTCTGATGCGCGATCAGGCAATGTCTTCGTACTGCGGAACCGGGTTACGGAAACGACGGGTTACGCAGGCCAGGTAGACCAGGCCGATGGTGCCCCAAATCAGGCCCAGAACCATAGAGCTCTGCTCCAGGTTGACCCACAGTGCGCCAACGGTCAGCGCGCCGCAGGTTGGCAGCACCAGGTAGTTAACGTGGTCTTTCAGAGTCTTGTTACGCTTCTCGCGGATCCAGAACTGCGAAATGACCGACAGGTTAACGAAGGTGAAGGCCACCAGCGCCCCGAAGTTAATCAGCGCCGTCGCGGTGACCAGGTCGAATTTAATCGCCAGCAGCGCAATGGCACCCACCAGCAGCACGTTAAACGCCGGGGTACGCCATTTCGGGTGAACGTAGCCGAAGAAGCTGGTCGGGAATACGCCATCGCGGCCCATCACGTACATCAGACGGGAAACGCCCGCGTGTGCGGCCATACCGGAAGCCAGAACGGTCACGCTGGAGAAGATCAGCACGCCCCACTGGAAGGTTTTGCCCGCCACGTACAGCATGATTTCAGGCTGCGACGCGTCCGGATCTTTAAAGCGCGAGATATCCGGGAAGTACAGCTGCAGGAAGTAAGAGGCGCCGATGAAGATCATCCCGCCAATCAGCGCGGTCAGGAAGATAGCCTTCGGGATCACGCGCTCTGCGTCTTTGGTCTCTTCAGACAGAGAAGAGATACCGTCAAAGCCGAGGAACGAGAAGCACAGAATGGTCGCACCGGTAATCATCGGCACCACGTGGGCCCCTTCGGACCAGAACGGACGGGTGCTGGTCAGCGTACCGGCGCCTTCACCGTGCATGATACCGTAGATAATCAGGCCGACGATAACCGCCACGATGCCCATCTGCAGAACCACAATCAGGGTATTGAAGTTCGCCACCGCCTTGATGCTGCGCAGGTTGGACACGGTCATAAAGCCGACCAGCGCCACCACGAAGATCCACGACGGAACGGAAGGCATCAGCGCTTCAAAGTAAATCTTCGCCAGCAGGATGTTGATCATCGGCATAAACAGATAGTCGAGCAGCGATGACCAGCCAACCATAAAGCCAACGGCCGGGCTGATAGATTTCTGAGCGTAGGTGTAGGCGGAGCCTGCAGACGGAAAACGACGAACCAGTTTACCGTAGCTCAGCGCCGTGAAAAGAATTGCGATCAGCGCGAAGGCGTAGGCCGTCGCAACGTGACCGTCAGTCAATCCAGAGACGATACCAAACGTATCGAACAGCGTCATCGGCTGCATATAGGCCAGGCCCATCATGACAACCGGAATCAACGTAAGCGTTTTACGTAATTCCACGCGAGAGGTTTTTGGAGTAGCGTTATGCGACATTGTGGTCATCCCCTTTTACGGCGAAAGCCATCGCGTAAGCAAAAAATTGCCCCATTTCTGTGTATTCCTCAGCGACAACAACTGTCGGTTTTTAGTAAATATCTATCCGGTACGAAGCCCGGCCTCTTGGTATTGAATGATGTGTCTTTAAAGCAAAAAAATAACCGACACTTTAAAAAGCGTCGGCTAGTTTCTGTTTTTCAGGCCGCGTATTTTGCAACATTTACTGGCCGGATGACAAGCCGTAGAAGAGCCAAAAAATTGCAGAAATTATTTAATAGCCTAATATTCATACAATTTTAGTATTGTATATCCTGCGAATAGCATTATTTGCTAAAACCGCATTCTGCCACCATCCGCTGGCGAGACCGGAAGCATCCTCATGCCAGCCAATCCACGCCCGGTAGAGCGGTTGATGGGCGGCAACCTCCTTCATTATCAGCTCGCCGAGGTCAAGCTGGGCCTGGGCCAGGTAGCGCGGCAGATAACCCCAGCCAAGACCGGCGGAAACCAGCGCCAGCAGGCCGGGAAAATCAAACGCCGCCAGATTCTCCTGATCGTCAGCGGACGGCCAGCCACCGCCGCAGATAATGGCCCGGTGGCGCTTCATTACCCGCCAGCTCAGCGGTTCCGGCAGCTGCGCCAGCGGATGCTGCGGGGCGACGACAAAAATATGCTCCAGCTCGCCGAGCGAAGTGAAACCATAGCCGCTGAGGGCTGGCGGATCGCTTAACGCGCCGAGCACGATATCCGCCCGCCCTTCGACCAGCGCCTCCCAGCGGTCGCTAACGGTCTCGCGGCTAAAGCGCAGCTGCGCCAGCTGGTGTTGCTGATAAAACTGGCCCACCAGCGGCGCCAGTAAAGAGAAGGGAAAGGTGGCGTCCACGGCAATGACCAGCGCGTTTTCCCAGCCCTGGTGCAGCTTAATCGCCTGTTTTTCCAGCTCCCGCGCGGTGTGGAGCACTTCGCGCCCCTTTTCCAGCAGCAGCTGGCCGCTGGGGGTAAAGCGTGCGCGGTGTCCGCTGCGGTCAAGCAGCTGAATATTAAGATCGCTTTCCAGCTTATGAATGGTGTAGCTCAGCGCAGAGGGCGTTTTATAAAGCTTTACCGACGCCGCAGCAAAGCTCCCCTCTTTTTCCAGCGCATCCAGAATAACGAGGACATCCAGCAGTGGTTTCATCGCCGCCCCCTTACGGTTCGCGATTTCCCGCTGACTGATTACTCCATCGGCATGACCAGCGGGTCCGGGTACTGATACTCAAACCCCAGCTCGTAGCAGATGCGGTTGCCGTCGATAATCTTGCCGGTATCGCCGTCCGGGTTATCGGCAAACACCGGTGCCGGCAGGCCAAGTTCGCGGGCCATCTGCGGATAGAAGACGCCGCGAGCGGGATGCTTTGGCGCACATATATTATAGATGTGTCCGCCCTTCGGGGCCTGCAGCAGCAGCTCAATCGCGGCGATAACGTCCTGCAGATGAACCAGATTGACCCCCTGCTGGCCGTCCGGCGCCGACTTACCGGCAAAGAAACGACCCGGATGGCGCGATGGCCCCACCAGCCCGGCGAGGCGTAAAATATCGACCGAGGTTCCCGGAAGGTTATGCAGCCAGTCCTCCAGCTCTTTAAGCACCCTGCCGCTGGCGGTTTGCGGATTGCGGGGGGCGCCCTCTTTCAGGGTGCCGCTGGCGTTGCCATACACCGAGGTGGAGCTGGTAAAAATTATCCGCGGAACGTGGTGGACTAACGCGGTATCCACAATTTCCTGCACCGCCTGCAGGTAGAAATCCTCCCCCGGGCCGGTACGGCGAGCCGGCAAGGTGATCACCAGCGCATCGACGTTCATTAATGCATCCAGATCTTCGGTGTCGCACACCAGCTGCGGTTCAAGTCGCAGCGGATAGCCGTCAATTCCGCACATCCGCGCCGCCTCCACGCCATCCTGCGTCGTCTTACTGCCGGTCACCTCCCACCCACGCGCCATCAACGATAGCGCAAGGGGCATACCCAACCATCCTAATCCGACAATCGCGACCTTTTTCATACTCTGGCTCCTGGCTCTTTCGCTGTGCTGACTTAAGGCTACGCCAGCCGGCGGCGGCTGACAATTTCTTCGGTGAATATGAAATGAATTAATGATAGTAAAAAGCCCTTGCTTTATGCCGCTGAACTGGTTTAGGTTAAAGGCATCAAATGCATAGTCATTCAAAGAGAATTTTATGAACTGCGTTCAATCTAAAAACCACCATCATCACCATCATCCTGACTAGTCTTTCAGGCGATGTGTGCTGGAAGACGTTTGGATCTTCCAGAGGTGCATGAACGCAAAGAGAGCCCCCGGAAGATTTACTTCCGGGGGCTTTTTTTTGAATTAAATTCGGACAGATTCAGACAGGTATAAGAGGAAAAGAAGAATGTTAGACAACAGCCGTTTACGCATAGCTATTCAAAAATCAGGCCGCCTGAGCGAAGATTCACGCGAATTATTGAGCCGCTGCGGCATCAAAGTGAATCTGCACACTCAGCGCCTGATTGCGCTGGCAGAAAATATGCCGATCGATATTCTGCGCGTGCGTGATGACGATATCCCGGGCCTGATTATGGACGGCGTGGTCGATCTGGGCATTATCGGCGAAAACGTGCTGGAAGAAGAGCTGCTGAGCCGCCGCGCTCAGGGCGAAGACCCGCGCTACTTCACCCTGCGTCGCCTGGACTTCGGCGGCTGCCGCCTGTCGCTGGCTACGCCGGCGGACGAGCGCTGGGACGGCCCGGCGGCGCTGGACGGCAAGCGTATCGCCACCTCCTACCCGCACCTGCTGAAGCGCTACCTCGATCAGAAAGGCATTTCGTTTAAGTCCTGCCTGCTGAACGGCTCCGTTGAAGTCGCCCCGCGCGCGGGCCTCGCCGATGCGATTTGCGACCTGGTGTCTACCGGCGCAACCCTCGAAGCCAACGGCCTGCGCGAAGTGGAAGTAATGTTCCGCTCCAAAGCCTGCCTGATTCAGCGCGATGGCGACATCGCCGATGCCAAACAGCAGCTGATTGACCGCCTGCTGACCCGTATTCAGGGCGTTATCCAGGCGCGGGAATCGAAATACATCATGATGCACGCGCCGACCGAGCGTCTGGAAGAAGTCGTGGCTCTGCTGCCAGGCGCCGAGCGCCCAACGATCCTGCCGCTGGCGGGCGATAAGCAGCGCGTCGCGATGCACATGGTCAGCAGCGAAACCCTGTTCTGGGAAACCATGGAAAAACTGAAAGCGCTCGGCGCCAGCTCGATCCTGGTTCTGCCGATTGAGAAGATGATGGAGTAATCCAGCCAGCTCAGGCCCCACCGGGCCTGTCTCAGAGATTAAACAGGGGAAACGATCATGAGCTTCAACACAATCATCGACTGGAATAGCTGTAGCGCCGAACAACAGCAACAACTATTAATGCGCCCGGCAATTTCCGCTTCCGACAGCATCACACGCACCGTTGCTGAGATCCTTGATAACGTCAAACAAAACGGCGACGCGGCGCTGCGCGAGTACAGCGCAAAGTTTGATAAGACCGACGTCAAGGCGCTGAAGGTCAGCGACGAAGAGATCGCCGCCGCCGGCGAGCGCCTGAGCGACGAGCTCAAGCAGGCGATGGCGGTTGCGGTACGCAATATTGAAACCTTCCACAACGCCCAGCAGCTTCCGGGCGTGGACGTTGAGACGCTTCCGGGCGTGCGCTGCCAGCAGGTCACCCGCCCTATCGCCTCCGTCGGCCTCTATATTCCCGGCGGCTCGGCGCCGCTGTTCTCTACCGTATTAATGCTGGCGACGCCGGCGCGCATCGCCGGCTGTCAGCAGGTGGTGCTGTGCTCCCCGCCGCCCATTGCCGATGAAATTCTCTATGCCGCCCAGCTGTGCGGCGCGCGTAACGTCTTTAACGTCGGCGGCGCGCAGGCGATTGCGGCGCTGGCCTTCGGCAGCGAATCGATTGCCAAAGTGGACAAAATCTTTGGCCCGGGTAACGCCTTCGTGACCGAGGCTAAGCGTCAGGTCAGCCAGCGTCTCGACGGCGCGGCGATCGACATGCCCGCCGGTCCGTCAGAAGTTCTGGTGATTGCCGACAGCGGCGCGACGCCGGACTTCGTGGCGTCAGACCTGCTGTCGCAGGCCGAGCACGGCCCGGATTCGCAGGTTATTCTGCTGACCCCCGACGCTGAAATGGGCCGCCGCGTCGCCCAGGCCGTTGAGCGCCAGCTGGCGGAGCTGCCGCGGGCGGAAACCGCTCGCGAGGCGCTCTCAGCCAGCCGCATTATCGTGGCGCGCGACCTCGCGCAGTGCGTGGAGATCTCCAACCAGTACGGCCCGGAGCACCTGATTATTCAGACCCGCAGGGCGCGCGAGCTGGTTGACAGCATCACCAGCGCCGGGTCGGTATTCCTCGGCGACTGGTCGCCAGAGTCGGCGGGCGATTATGCCTCCGGCACCAACCACGTGCTGCCGACCTACGGCTATACCTCTACCTGTTCCAGCCTCGGTCTGGCGGATTTCCAGAAGCGCATGACGGTGCAGGAGCTGTCCCGCGAAGGCTTTTCCGCCCTGGCGTCAACGATTGAAATTCTCGCCGCCGCCGAGCGCCTGACCGCCCACAAAAATGCCGTTACGCTGCGCGTTGCAGCGCTTAAGGAGCAAGCATGAGCATCGAAGATTTAGCCCGCGCTAACGTCCGTGACCTGACGCCGTACCAGTCTGCTCGCCGCCTGGGCGGTAAAGGCGACGTCTGGCTCAACGCCAACGAATTCCCGACCGCGGTTGAATTCCAGCTAACTCAGCAAACGCTGAACCGCTACCCGGAAGGCCAGCCGAAAGCGGTGATTGAGAACTACGCGCAGTATGCCGGGGTTAAGCCCGAGCAGGTGCTGGTCAGCCGCGGCGCCGATGAAGGCATTGAGCTGGTGATCCGCGCCTTCTGCGAGCCGGGAGAGGACGCGGTGCTCTACTGCCCGCCAACCTACGGCATGTACGGCGTCAGTACTGAAACCTTCGGCGTAGCCTGCCGGACGGTGCCGAGCCTAAGCGACTGGCAGCTCGATCTCCCCGGCATCGCCGCCAACCTCGACGGCGTGAAGGTGGTCTTTGTCTGCAGCCCCAACAACCCGACCGGGCAGGTGATTAACCCCGACGATATGCGCGCGCTGCTGGAGATGACCCGCGGCAAGGCGATTGTCATCGCCGACGAAGCCTATATCGAATTCTGCCCGCAGGCGACGCTGACCGGCTGGCTGAGCGACTATCCGCACCTGGTGGTGCTGCGCACGCTGTCGAAGGCCTTTGCCCTCGCCGGGCTGCGCTGCGGCTTTACGCTGGCTAACGCCGAGGTGATTAACCTGCTGATGAAGGTTATCGCCCCCTACCCGCTCTCCACGCCGGTCGCCGATATCGCCGCCCAGGCCCTTAATGCTCAGGGGATTGCCGCCATGCGCGCCCGCGTCGCGCAGATCGTAGAGGAGCGAGAGTACCTGATTGGCCAGCTGCGCGGCATCGCCTGCATTGAGCAGGTTTTCGATTCCGAGACCAACTACATCCTCGCACGCATTAAAGCCTCCAGCGCGGTATTTAAATCTTTGTGGGATCAGGGCATTATCTTACGAGACCAGAATAAACAACCCTCATTAAGCGGCTGTTTGCGTATCACTATCGGTACCCGTGCAGAGAGCCAGCGCGTGATTGACGCTTTGACTGCGGAGAATGTATGACCCAGAAGTTTCTCTTTATTGACCGTGACGGTACGCTGATTTCCGAGCCACCGGTTGATTTTCAGGTAGACCGCTTTGAAAAGCTGGCCTTTGAACCGCAGGTGATCCCTGCGCTGCTGAAGCTGCAGCAGGAAGGCTATCGGCTGGTGATGATCACCAATCAGGATGGTCTGGGCACCGACAGCCTGCCGCAGGATGAGTTTGACGGCCCGCACAACCTGATGATGCAGGTATTTGCTTCCCAGGGCGTGAACTTTGAAGAGGTGCTGATTTGTCCGCACCTGCCGACGGAAGGCTGCGACTGCCGCAAGCCGAAAACCCAGCTGGTGCTGCCGTGGCTGGAAGAAGGCGTGCTGGACAAAGCCAACAGCTACGTCATCGGCGATCGCGCCACCGACATCGAGCTGGCGGAAAATATGGGCATTATCGGCCTGCGCTACGACCGCGAGACCCTCGACTGGCCGACCATCTGCGAGCAGCTTACCCGCCGCGACCGCTACGCCCACGTTGAGCGCATCACCAAAGAGACCCAGGTTGATGTGAAGGTCTGGCTGGATCGCGAAGGCGGCAGCAAAATCCACACCGGCGTCGGCTTCTTCGATCATATGCTCGATCAGATAGCCACCCACGGCGGCTTCCGCCTGGAAATTAACGTCGGCGGCGACCTCTATATTGACGATCACCACACGGTGGAAGATACCGGCCTGGCGCTGGGCGAAGCGCTGAAGCTGGCGCTGGGCGATAAGCGCGGCATCAACCGATTTGGCTTTGTGCTGCCGATGGACGAGTGCCTGGCCCGCTGTGCGCTGGATATTTCCGGGCGTCCGCACCTCGAATATAAGGCCGATTTTGCCTATCAGCGCGTTGGCGATCTGAGCACGGAGATGGTGGAGCACTTCTTCCGCTCGCTCTCCTACACCATGGCGGTGACGCTGCACCTGAAAACCAAAGGGAAGAACGATCATCACCGCGTCGAGAGCCTGTTTAAGGCTTTTGGCCGCACGCTGCGTCAGGCAATCCGCGTCCAGGGCGACACGCTGCCATCTTCAAAAGGGGTGCTGTAATGAACGTGGTGATCCTCGATACCGGATGCGCCAACCTCAATTCGGTTAAGTCGGCAATTCTCCGCCACGGCTATCAGCCGGCGGTTAGCCGCGATCCGGACGTGGTGCTGCGCGCCGACAAGCTGTTTTTACCCGGCGTGGGTACCGCCCAGGCGGCGATGGACCAGCTGCGCGACCGCGAGCTGATTGAGCTGGTGAAGGCCTGCACCCAGCCGGTGCTGGGGATCTGCCTCGGCATGCAGCTGCTTGGCCGGCGCAGCGAAGAGAGCAACGGCGTCGATCTGCTGGGCATTATTGATGAAGACGTGCCGAAGATGACCGACCACGGGCTGCCGCTGCCGCATATGGGCTGGAACCGCGTGTACCCGAAAGCGGGGAATCGCCTGTTCAGCGGTATCGAGGACGGGGCCTATTTCTACTTCGTCCACAGCTACGCGATGCCGGTCAATCCGCACACCACCGCCCAGTGCAACTACGGCGAGCCGTTCACCGCCGCGGTACAGCAAGATAACTTTTTTGGCGTGCAGTTCCACCCGGAGCGCTCGGGCAGCGCCGGCGCCCAGCTGCTGAAAAATTTCCTGGAGATGTGATGATAATTCCGGCTTTAGATTTAATTGACGGCACGGTAGTCCGTCTCCACCAGGGCGATTACGGCCAGCAGCGCGACTACGGTAACGATCCGCTGCCGCGCCTGCAGTCCTACGCCGCTCAGGGCGCAGAGGTGCTGCACCTGGTCGATCTGACCGGCGCGAAAGATCCTGAAAAGCGACAGATTGCGCTGCTCAAAACGCTGGTTGCCGGCGTTGACGTACCGGTACAGGTCGGCGGCGGCGTGCGTACGGAAGAGGACGTCGCGGCCCTGCTCGATGCCGGCGTCGCGCGCGTGGTGGTAGGGTCTACGGCGGTGAAATCGCCGGAGACGGTGAAGGGCTGGTTCAAACGTTTCGGCCCGCAGCATCTGGTGCTGGCGCTCGACGTGCGCATCGATGCCGAGGGTAATAAGCAGGTGGCGGTCAGCGGCTGGCAGGAAAACTCCGGGGTGACCCTCGAGGAGCTGGTAGAAAGCTATCTGCCGGTTGGCCTGCAGCACGTGCTGTGCACCGACATCTCCCGCGACGGCACCCTGGCCGGTTCTAACGTCTCTTTATATGAAGAGGTGTGCGCCCGCTATCCGCAGGTCGCGTTCCAGTCCTCCGGCGGCATCGGCGATCTTAACGATATCGCCGCGCTGCGCGGAACCGGCGTTCGCGGCGTCATTGTCGGCCGCGCCCTGCTGGAAGATAAATTCAACGTAACGGAGGCCATTCAATGCTGGCAAAACGGATAATCCCCTGCCTCGACGTTCGCGACGGCCAGGTAGTGAAAGGCGTGCAGTTCCGTAATCATGAAATCATCGGTGATATCGTCCCGCTGGCGAAGCGCTACGCCGACGAAGGCGCGGATGAGCTGGTCTTCTACGATATCACCGCCTCCAGCGATGGCCGGGTGGTCGATAAAAGCTGGGTTTCCCGGGTGGCGGAAGTTATCGATATTCCGTTCTGCGTCGCCGGCGGGATTAAGTCGCTGGAAGACGCGGCGCAGATCCTCTCTTTTGGCGCAGACAAGATTTCAATTAACTCCCCTGCTCTGGCCGATCCGACGCTAATTACCCGCCTCGCCGAACGCTTTGGCGTGCAGTGCATCGTGGTGGGTATCGATACCTGGTTCGACGCCGATACCGGCAAGTACCACGTTAATCAGTACACCGGCGACGAAGCCCGCACCCGGGTGACTCAGTGGGAAACTCTCGACTGGGTAGAGGAAGTGCAGAAGCGCGGGGCCGGAGAGATCGTGCTGAACATGATGAACCAGGACGGCGTGCGTAACGGCTACGATCTTGCGCAGCTGAGCAAAGTCCGCGCCGTGTGCCACGTGCCGCTGATCGCCTCCGGCGGCGCCGGCACGATGGAACACTTCCTTGAAGCCTTCCGCGACGCCAACGTCGACGGCGCGCTGGCCGCATCGGTGTTCCACAAGCAGATTATTAATATTGGTGAACTGAAAGCGTACCTGGCAGCACAGGGCGTGGAGATTAGGGTATGTTAACTGAACAGCTGGACTGGCAAAAAACCGACGGCATGATGCCGGTCATCGTACAGCACGCTATTTCCGGCGAAGTACTGATGCATGGCTACATGAATCAGGAAGCGCTGGCGAAGACCGAAGAGAGCGGAAAGGTAACCTTCTGGTCGCGCACCAAACAGCGCCTGTGGACCAAGGGCGAAACCTCCGGCAACTTCCTCAACGTGGTGAGCATCACGCCGGATTGCGACAACGATACTCTGCTGGTACTGGTTAATCCGATTGGCCCAACCTGCCACAAGGGCACGTCCAGCTGCTTCGGCGAAGCGGGACACCAGTGGCTGTTCCTGTATCAGCTGGAGCAGCTGCTGGCCGAGCGTAAGCACGCCGACCCGGAGAGCTCCTATACCGCGAAGCTGTACGCCAGCGGCACCAAGCGCATTGCGCAGAAGGTTGGCGAGGAAGGCGTGGAAACGGCGCTGGCCGCCACGGTGCATGACCGGTTTGAGCTGAAGAACGAGGCCTCGGACCTGATGTATCACCTGATGGTGCTGCTGCAGGATCAGGAGCTCTCCCTGCAAGACATCATCGCCAACTTAAAAAGCCGTCATCAGTAAACCCGGCGGATTTAAGACATAAAAAAGGCCGGAAGTTGAACAATCCTTATGAAGGATCCGGTTCAGCTTCCGGCCTTTTGCTATGCGGCACCTGAGGCCGTCGACGATGGCTAGCGGTTGCGCTTAAACTCCGCGACCTTCTTCGCCAGCAGCTCTTCACTGGCCTTGATCAGCGAGGTGTACTGCGAGTTTTCAAAGCCCCACAGCGTAGACTGCTGCTCTTCCGCATAGCCCACCAGGAACGGAACCGTGGTCACGACCACCAGATCTTCTGCCGATTCAACGTAGCGGTCGATAGTATTGGTCTCAGCATCGATGTTCGTTTCATCCCAATTTGAGATCAACTCCATCCCGCTACGGGAGTAGATATTCATCACCATGCTGGTCATTTTATCGATGTAGACGTATTCAATACCGTCAATCTCCCTGACATCAATGATTTTGGTATCGTCATGAAGGTGAGCGATGATACCGGCAAAAATATGCCATTTGATCTCAGTGGCCTGCAGGTGGTCGATAATCTTATTGAGCTTCTGGTCGTAATCAAGCGGGAAGATAACGTCATCTTCACAGATAATGCCCATTTTCGCCCTGCTGGCCAGCATCCTGGAAAGCATATATTTATAGCTCATCCCGCAGCCAATCCAGCCAATACGGTAGCGAATACCGTCAAAGAAGCTGAATCCGTGGGAAGGACTTTTAAAGAAGGCCTTTCTACGCACCGGCGTTTCCGACAGCGACAGGCACAGACGCGGAATATCGCTTTCCTCGATATCATCGAAGGCGTAGCTGCTTTCGTACTGTGAGAACGTGAGCTTATCAATCGACAGCAAATAACGCTTCAGATAGACGTTATTTTTCTTATCTTCAGCGGTGAAGCGCGCAATGTCCGCCCGCTTCTCGCGGTAGTGTTGCTCATCAGACAGCAGCGTCTGGAGCTTTTCTACCATCGCCTGAATATCGCCAACCGGGCAGAAATCAATCACCCCCTGCAGGTCCTGATGTTCTTCAATATCCGCACTGCTTTCACTCACGATCGGCGTGCCTAATGACAGCGTTTCATACAAACGCGTCGTCTCAAGCAGCGCATCCTCATAGTAATGGATATTAATAACAACCCGCGCGTCCTTGACCATTTTGGTCAACCGATCGCCAAACACTTCGGAAGCAACGGTGACGTTGAAATGCTTCTTCAGCTCCTGCAGATACGCCTTACGACGTTCGCAATTAGGATCGCCGTAGAATAAAACATCAGCAGCCTTATCGCCCTTGCGATCGCTCAGGTCATAGCCGATCTGCGTGAGATAAGCGGGATAGTCCGCGTAGCTGGAGATCGGCATATAGAACAGCTTCTGATAGGGAATTCCCTGCTGCAGAAGGTATTCGATATTTTTCAGCGAGTAATCAAATATCGCTACCGCGTTATTCAGGCGGGCAAAATACTCCTCGGTAAACCATCTTGAGTTGACCGATTGTTCCATCTGGAAAGCGATATAGTGCTTAGGCAGCTGCTTAAACATCTGCGGACAGACGACGATATGCAGTTGACCGCTGTCATGTTCCTCAACGTATGACGTACTGACCTGCGCAGTAAGGCCATTCTCAAGCAGACTCTTCTCGATAAGATGAGCAACGAATAATGTGTGCTGCGTTGCGAGAATACGCACATCGCCGTTATCAAGGAACGCCGCTGCCGGCGCGGAATCCGTCGCCGCGCGGTTGAATACGCGTTTAAAACCGTCCGCCGCCCCTTTCCAGTTACCGGACATAATGAGGCGCAGCGCGGTTTTATACTTCGATTTTGACAGCAGGCCACCGGAAAGCAGGAAGCGCGATAGCGTCCCGTTACCCGAGGTTGCATGATAGCGAGTCATCGCCCTTATCGTAGAAAATTCACCGCGGCAAATTCGGCCCGACATACGTACCGGCATGGTCAGCTTCCATGACAGGCTGTTACGCATGCGGTTGATCTCTTCTTGCTTCGTTTCCATAGCCGACATCAGGCCGGCTTTGGCGTGCGCCGCAACCTCAACCTTATCCTGCAGCTGTGCGAGGGTGGTGGTGAGTTTTTCACGTTCGGCGACTTCCGCATCCTGCAGCTGCGCGAGGGTAGCCGCGAGCTTCTCACGTTCGGCCGCTTCTGCAGCCAGCTGGTTTTTTAACAGGTCGAGCTGTTTGTTATGTTCTTGCAGGGAGTTTTCTAAAATCTTTCTCATCGCTTTGTCTTGGGAAATGGCTTCATTTATCAATGATGACAGGCTATGCGCGGCCTGTGAAAGGCTACCCGGCATATCAGCTGAGTAAAATTCGATATGCTTGCCGACAATCTCGCGCTCTTCCGGATGACCCAATCTGAATTTGAGGTACTCCTGATTGAAAACCAGGTCGAAAGGAACCAGATACGAGAACAGGTAAAACGCGGCAGCATTGACCGTGGCTGAGGCTCCGGCTAATTCATTGATAAAGGCGTAAGAGCAGTCACCTAAAACCGTCGTTTTCTTGCCGGTTAATATTGCCTCAAGACCGACGCTTGAGTTAATGGTGAAGACTTCGTTGCACTGATTAATGAAGGCAAGGCTATTGGCTGAGTCATCGATTGTAAAAACGTCGTCCCTTAAGCGGAACAGGCTACCCGGATGCGCGCGCACCAGGATGTCCTCTTTTTCATAGCGCTGGCGAACGTACGAAAGCAGCGAAATGTTAGTAAAGTCGTGATTGTAGGCGATCAGATTGGAGTCATCCTCAACCTGAAGCACGACGCCGGCCGCAGAATGAGTGGCCGCTTCTGCGGGCGGTAAAACCTCAAGAAAATAGTTGTGCAAATCGCCCAGCGAGGCCTTGATATCGAACTCGGCCTGACATTTTTCATAGCGAGCGCTGGCTTCGGTCCCGCCATTGACGCCGGCAAAGTCCAGATAGGCAGTGTTGCGATACATCGGTGCTCGCAGCGGGCCAATCTCGATGTGCATCACCTCTTTGCCAAGCGTCCTGGCGACATGCTCCAGGGAGGGACAGTTGCAGATAGAGATAAAAGTGTCGATCTGGTCAATTATGCCTTTTTTGCTATCCAGCAAAGCGTGCAGTTCTGTCTCCAGGTCGGGGATCCGCTCGGTCAGGAACGCCGAAAATGATTTAATCGGGTCGTGATGGTGACGAGAAAGCAGCGTTTCGTAGAAAGCGTTATCGAGCGTCAGGTACTCATGACGCGCCATGCTTTGCGCATTTGGCAGTTCATAGCCAAGCGAGGCCATCGACGCCGGATCAAATTCCCACCGTGCGCGCTGAGCTTCATCATCAGTAACGCTGAGATAATCCTCACCGGTAATAAACAGAATGCTATCCGTTGCGCAGTGAAGATATTTATAAAACATCCATAAATAAGGGGCCTTAAGCCCCCTGAACGGATAGGGAGGTAAAAATACAGCCAGCATCATTACTCTCCATTCGAAATAATTTTCAACGGAGCGTGAATCACACCACCCAACTCCCTTGCAGACCAGAATTTAACTTTCATCATCGGACGGCGCTGATCGAGTTCTTCCCGATCGCCGTTGCCAACCTTGGCCAGGCCACAGTGAATGAGATAATCGCCCGAGTTAATAGGCAGCGTCGCTTTATATACGATACGCTGGCGGCCGGGTCGCAGGGTAATTGCTGAACCGGCTCCGATATTACTGTCTCCCCAGATATCACCCCCCTGCGCTTTCGACATGGAGATGCCTAACGCGATATCTTTAATTTCTTCGCTAGCCAGAATGGTAAAATCAAAGGTCACTTCTTCGCCTGATTTAATCAGTGGCTTTTCGGCCAGAGTGGTGCCATCCGATTTATAAATCGTCAGATCTTCAATAATTGCACGCGCGCTGCCGAAGCGCTTCTCACCAGTGGCCTCATTGGTGGTGCGCAGCTGGATGGCTTTCAGCTCTTCGACGCTAACTTCTTCAGCTGAACCCTGGTCCGCCGCGCGGTTTGCAGCTGGCTTCGCGCTCCCGTTAGCAAGGATCATCCCTTTTTCATAGGCCAGAACCGCGGCCAGCACATCCGTGGTATCACCAATAAGCTTACCGTGTTCCATCACCAGACAGCGGTCCGCATATTCAAGAATGCTGCCGGTCGAATGGGTCACCATAATGATCGTCACGCCCTTCGCACGCAGCGCTTCCATCCGCTTATAGCACTTGTACTGGAAACCAATGTCGCCAACCGCCAACGCCTCGTCGACAATTAAGATCTCCGGTTCTACGCAGGCCTGAACGGCAAAAGCCAGGCGCACGTACATCCCGCTGGAGTAGGTCTTCACGGGCTGATCGATAAACTGGCCAATGTCGGCAAATTCTTCAATCTCAGCAAATTTTGCAGCAATTTGCTCTTTCGTTAACCCCAGCACCGAACCGTTCATATAGACGTTTTCACGCCCGGTAAACTCGGGGTTAAAGCCAGCACCGAGCTCCAACAGAGCGGCAATACGCCCGTTGACCCGGACTTCTCCTGCAGAAGGCGTTAAGGTTCCGCAGATCGTTTGCAGAAGCGTCGATTTACCCGCCCCGTTACGGCCGATAATACCGACGGTTTCTCCCTTCTTGATGCTGAAGGAGACATCGTCTAATGCCCAGAACTCGCGGAAATAGCAGTTGCGCTCTCTTCTGGCAACCTGCTGAATTTTTGGCACAAAAAACTGTTTTAAACGATCGGTCGGACTGGCGTAGATCTGATAGCATTTGCTCAGATTAGTGACCTGGATAGCAATTTCATTAGAGGACATCAGCAAATCCCTTCCTTGTTTTCTGGAAGAAGACAAAACCCAGCCAGGCGACAACTGCGGCGCCCATGGAATAGAGTAAAAGACCCAGGAAATTAGGCATACCGCCCCAAATCAGAACGCTTCGGGCTTGTTCAATAATAAAGGTCAGCGGGTTGAGCATAATCCAAATATGATATTTCGCAGGCAAGGCACTAATCGGGAAAAATACCGGAGATAAGAACATCATGACGGTGGTGATAATCACCGTAGTCTGGCTGACATCGCGCAGGAAAACGCCCAATGAGGCGAGGATCCACGATAAGCCAAGACAGAAGATGACTAGCGGGAAGAAAACCAGCGGCAGGAACACAATCGTCCAGTGCAAATAGCCGTTAAAAAGCACAAAGGCCACCAGCAGAACGAACAGGCTAATGCAGGTATGGAAAAGAGCCGCCAGCAGGGAAATCACCGGCAAGGTTTCAAGCGGAAATATGACCTTTTTAACATAGTTAGTGTTGCTAAGGATGATCAGTGGCGCCTTATTGATGACCTCACTGAAGAAACCGTGCACGATCATACCGACAAACAGGATTATCGCAAACTGCGTTCTGCTCTCATCGCCACCGGCGGACCAGCGAGCTTTGAACACCACGGAGAACACGAAGGTATATACGGTTAGCATGAATAGCGGGTTCAGGAAGGACCAAAGCAGGCCCATCACCGAACCTTTGTATCTTCCGATAACATCCCGTTTAGCCATCTGGAGGATGATCCCCCGATGGCCAAAAATACTACGTGCAATCTCTACGGGTGATGATGAAAGTTTTTGATGCGGGTTTTTCATTTTAAACTCGTAATAAAATTATCTGAACAATCAACCTAACTTCCGGGGAATTTCAAGCAGCGCTTTTTTATTGTACGCATGCCTCTTGCGGTCAAAAAACCATCCCCACTTATTAAAGTAGGAAATCGCAGAGCGAACATGATACCAAAGCAACAGCTTGCTTTTATATGACCCCTTATTGAAAAGGTGAATAATTGTCGCATCCGGGAAATAATATATCTTAGTGAACGGCAGCGCGCGGCGACATAGATCAACGTCTTCTAAATACATGAAGTAGCGCTCATCAAAACCATTCAGCTTCTGGAGCAAACTATTCGTTAGCAGCATGAAGCAGCCGGAGACCGAAGGCGGTGAGAAAACCTTATCGTACTCGGCATCCATCAGCTCGTACTCAACGTCAAACTTCAGCGCAGTGGTGGGTAAAAAACGCCTTAAAAACAGGTTAACCGGCGTGGGCAGTAAGCGACAGCTGTATTGCCGATCCCCATTTTTATAGAGAATGGTAGGTGAGACAAAGGGGAACTGGTTATCCCAGGCGAAGGACAATAATTTATCCAGCTCGCCTCTGTCAAAACTAACATCCGGATTACAAATCAGAAAATAACCATCAAAATCAGTATTAGCTTTGATTGCCAAATTGTGACCAGCACCGAACCCACAGTTATAAGGAGATTTGATATAACTGATTTTCGGTTCGCTCAGCTCTGTAACCCATTGACATCCGCCATTATCCACTAAGACAATTTTTTCAACACCACTCTCATGACATAACGAGATCAACGTATCTTTAATATCATCATAGGAATGATTAAATAATACAATAGAAGCGATTATCTTCGGCTTCATTGCTTCATAAGTCATGAATCTATTACCTTTAGAGTAAACATCGCTATTTAATTATTATTATAATTCTTAATGAATAAAAGAGGATGCGTTAAGCATATCAAATCTACAAATGACTTACGGTCAGGCATATACTTCAGCGGTTGCCAGAGTATGAGCCTGCATATCTTTCTCTGACAATGAAAGCGCGCAGCCGCTTAGCTCAGGCCACTCAATGCCAATTTGCGGATCGTTCCAGAGAATGCTGCGCTCCGACTGCGGTGCGTAGTAGTTGGTCGCTTTATAGACAAACTGCACCGTCTCGCTCAGCGCCATAAATCCGTGTGCAAACCCTTCCGGGATCCACAGCTGACGCTTGTTTTCCGCGCTCAGCACAACCCCAACCCACTGACCAAACGTCGGCGATGAGCGACGTACGTCGACGGCAACGTCGAACACTTCGCCTTCAACGCAGCGCACCAGTTTACCCTGCGCATGCGGGGCCAGCTGATAGTGCAGCCCGCGCAGCACGCCTTTCTGCGACTGCGAGTGGTTATCCTGCACAAACTCAACCTTGCGGCCTACCGCCTCATCAAAGATCTTGCTGCTGAAGCTTTCAAAGAAAAATCCGCGCGCGTCGCCAAAGACTCTCGGCTCGCAGATTAAGACCTCAGGAATGTCTGTTTTAATAATATTCATGCTTGTGTATTTACCTACTTACCTAAAACTTCAACAACAACGCGCTCAACGCCCTGGCGCCAGTCCGGGAGCGTTACGCCAAATACCCGCTGGAATTTCTCATTCAACAGGCGGGAATTCAGCGGACGTTTTGCTGGCGTTGGATAAGCCGTTGTAGGGATCCCGTTAACCTCTTTGATGGCCAGCTGCACACCGTTTGCCCGCGCCACATCAAAGACAAAGCGGGCATAGTCATACCAGCTGGTTTCACCGCTGGCCACCAGATGGTAGGTCCCGGCAACCGCCCTGTTACGCAGCTCTTCACGAATGGCGATGGCGGTACAATCCGCCAGCAGCTCGGCACCGGTCGGCGCGCCGTGCTGGTCGTTAATAATCGACAGCGTCTCTTTTTCGCCCGCCAGGCGCAGCATGGTTTTGGCAAAGTTGGCCCCACGCGTCGCGTAGACCCAGCTGGTACGGAAAATCAGATGGCGAGGGTTCGCCTGCGCCAGCGCCAGTTCACCTGCGCGCTTGGTTTCGCCATAAACGTTCAGCGGCCCGGTGGCCTCGTCTTCGGGGCGATAATGCTCGCCTTCTCCATCAAAGACATAGTCGGTGGAGTAGTGCACCATCAGGGCTCCCAGCTTCGCCGACTCCTCCGCCAGTACCGCTACGCCCCGCTCATTCAGTAGATCGGATAGCTCGCGTTCGCTTTCGGCTTTATCCACCGCCGTATGCGCGGCCGCATTGACAACCACATCCGGTTTAACCTGGCGGACGGTTTGCGCAATCCCGGCAAGATCCGTCAGATCGCCGCATAGTTCCTTATCGAAATAGTCAACGGCGACCACCTCACCCAGCGTGGACAGCGAGCGCTGCAGCTCCCAGCCAACCTGACCATTTTTGCCAATAAGTAAAATTTTCATTAATTCATACCCTGTATTTGGTCGGCAGACGATTAACGCTCATTGAGCAGACGTTTCAAATAAGCGCCATATTCCGTTTTCTTCAGCCGCTCGGCCTGAGCCTCAACCCCTTCTGCAGACAGCCATTTATTACGGAAGGCTACCTCTTCCAGGCAGGCCACTTTCATACCCTGGCGCTTCTCAATGGTGTGGATGAACTGAGAGGCTTCCATCAGGCTGTCGTGGGTACCGGTATCAAGCCAGGCAAAACCGCGGCCCAGCAGTTCAACCTGCAGGTCGCCACGCTCCAGATACATCTGGTTGAGGGTGGTAATTTCCAGCTCGCCGCGCGCGGAAGGCTTCACTTCCTTCGCCATCTCTACGACGTCGTTGTCATAAAAATAGAGGCCGGTTACCGCCCAGTTTGATTTCGGCTTCAGCGGCTTCTCTTCGATCGACAGCGCCCTGAAGTTTTCATCAAACTCCACCACGCCAAAGCGTTCAGGATCGAGAACCTGGTAGCCAAAGACGGTGGCGCCCGACGTTTTGCTGGCCGCGGCCTCCAGTTTTTTACCGAAGCTTTGCCCGAAGTAAATATTATCGCCCAGCACCAGCGCGCAGGAATCATTGCCGATGAACTCTTCACCGATGATAAAGGCCTGCGCCAGACCGTCCGGAGACGGCTGGATTGCATAGGAGAAGTTGACGCCAAACTGCGAACCATCGCCCAGCAGACGCTGGAACGCCGGCATATCTTCCGGCGTGGAAATAATCAGGATGTCCCTGATACCGGCAAGCATCAGCACCGAAACCGGGTAGTAAATCATCGGTTTGTCGTAAATCGGCAGCAGTTGTTTCGACACGCCCTGAGTAATCGGGTACAAGCGGGTGCCGGAACCGCCGGCCAGAACAATACCTTTCATCCTGCAATCCACCTTAATTAGTTATTCAGACCAAGACGCTCGCCGGCATAGGAGCCGTCCAGCACGCGCTGCCACCAGGTCTGATTGTTCAGATACCAGTGCACCGTTTTTTCAATGCCGCTTTCGAACGTTTCTTCCGGCACCCAGCCGAGGTCGCGCTGAATCTTAGCCGCATCGATAGCGTAGCGCAGGTCATGGCCCGGGCGGTCTTTGACAAAGGTAATGAGATCGGCAAAGTGGCTGATATTGCCCGGCTTCTGCTCCACCACTTTATCAAGGATGGCGCAGATGGTTCTGACCACATCGATATTTTTACGCTCGTTATGGCCGCCGATATTGTAGGTTTCGCCGCTATGTCCTTCGGTAGCCACCTTATACAGCGCTCTCGCGTGATCTTCGACGTACAGCCAGTCGCGGACCTGTTCACCGTTGCCATAGACCGGCAGCGGTTTGCCCGCCAGCGCGTTGAGAATAGTCAGCGGGATCAGTTTTTCCGGGAAGTGATACGGACCGTAGTTGTTCGAGCAGTTAGTCACCACCACCGGCAGTCCGTAGGTGCGGTTCCAGGCGCGCACTAAATGATCGCTACCGGCTTTCGAGGCCGAGTACGGGCTGCTTGGTGCGTAGGAGGTTTCTTCCGTGAACAGGTCATCGGTACCGTGCAGGTCGCCGTAGACTTCATCGGTGGAGATATGGTGGAAGCGGAAGCGTTGTTTCTGCGCTTCGTTCAGCGACTGATAGTAGTGACGCGCCGCCTCAAGCAGCGTAAACGTGCCGATCAGGTTAGTCTGGATAAAGGCTGCAGGACCGTCAATAGAGCGGTCAACGTGGCTTTCAGCCGCCAGGTGCATCACGATATCAGGCTGAAACTCACTGAACTGCCCGGCGATCCCCTGCGCGTCGGTGATATCCGTGCGTGAAAACGAATAGCGTTCATTTTGGGCAACGGATGCCAGAGACTCGAGATTACCCGCGTACGTCAGGCAATCCACGACGCGAACGTCATCCTGGGTATTTTCAATAATATGACGAACAACGGCGGAACCGATAAAACCCGCGCCACCCGTAACAAGGATCTTCATACTTTATCTCATTTTTCAAATAGTTATATGCTAATCAACATATATCATAAATTTCAGGCACGCTACCGCCATTGGCTATCGCAACCAAAGCGCGTAACGCTGCTGTACTACTTTCATGATTATGGCTTTGGCCAGTCAGTCACAGCATGCTCTTGCTGCTACCTGACGGCTGGCCTTTACGCTGCGTTCTGCCGCCACAAACAAAACAGGCTGGCAGACCCGCGATAAACAACTAAAAACAGAGATATATCTCGCAAGCCATATCTCTGTTTTCAGGCCCTACGCCGTACAACCGGACAGTAAATGCGCGAGCGCTACTCTCCCCGTTTTGCTGCCGGCTATCTATCGGGACTTTCTCATTTAGCAAGCTCCAGGGTTCACCAACATCACCGGTACGGTCGTTGAAAGCCGACTGCACGAGCCAGTAAAGCTGCTGTACGCATCACTAAAGCATCAAGGGTAGCCAAACTGACGCAACGTTCCAGAACATTGCTCATATTGTTCCCCCCCAGATAAAGAGTATCCATTTCCGGGTTTGTCACACGGCTCACCGGATGTTCCGAGGAAGCGTTACCCTGTAAAGCAACACTCCTGGGACACATAGATTATCCGCGCATTATAACGCTGGTAACTAAGAATAAAAATCAAAAAGCATGGCAAATCAATTCATGTGAAAAGCAAACAATAAGGATACATTATTTACACAATTCAAAATAAAGGACATAACCAATTGATATGTAATTAAAAAAATCAAAAAAAGCTCAATTGACATAGGAATCACGAGCATTCAGCGGCGGAATGCTCGGAAATTATATAATCAGTAACAATATAGTCAGCAGGGCATGCTCAATCTCATATTGAGTACTTTATCGGCGGAACATCAATTATTAGTATAAGAAACTATAGGTATTATTATGATGCTAAGTTACATACAAATGATAATGATTTCTATTTGATAGGATAATACAGTAGATATGCCGCAAAAACGATCGCTGCTCCTCAAGCGCTGCCCCGCTCTGACCGCTTTATGAAGATCCTGTAACGGGAAAGCAGATGACCCCTAAGGCAACCCGGTGTAAAATCGACGATTATATATAACGGGAAACAACGAACCCGGAGGATTAACATGAAGTTTTTAGTCACTGGAGCCGCAGGATTTATCGGTTTCCACACCTGCAAGCGCCTTCTTGAGGCGGGTCATCAGGTTGTTGGTATCGACAACATGAATGATTACTACGACGTCAATCTTAAGCAGGCGCGTCTGGATTTACTGCACTCCTCCCTTTTCAGTTTCCATAAAGTCGATCTTGCCGATCGCCAGGGCATCGCAGAACTGTTCGCAGAAGAGAAGTTTAACCGCGTGATCCATCTGGCCGCTCAGGCTGGCGTTCGGTACTCGCTTGAAAATCCTCATGCCTATGCTGACTCCAACCTGATCGGCTATCTGAACATTCTGGAAGGTTGCCGACACAATAAGGTCGAACATCTGCTGTACGCATCGTCCAGTTCCGTCTATGGTTTGAACCGTAAAATGCCGTTCTCAACCGATGACTCGGTCGACCATCCGGTTTCACTCTATGCCGCCACCAAGAAAGCCAATGAGCTTATGGCACATACCTACTCCCACCTTTACGGCATACCGACTACCGGGCTGCGGTTCTTCACCGTATACGGCCCGTGGGGTCGCCCTGACATGGCGTTGTTCAAATTCACCAAAGCTATGCTGGAAGGCAAGAGTATTGACGTGTACAACTACGGCAAGATGAAGCGTGATTTCACCTACGTTGACGACATTGTGGAAGCCATTGTACGCGTTCAGGATGTTATCCCGCAGGCGAACGCGGAGTGGACCGTCGAGAATGGCTCTCCGGCAGACAGCTCGGCTCCATATCGGGTTTACAATATCGGCAACAGCTCCCCGGTTGAACTGATGGATTACATCACCGCCCTGGAAGAAGCGCTGGGAATGATCGCAGAGAAAAACATGATGCCTATCCAACCGGGCGACGTGCTTGACACCAGCGCGGATACCAAACCGCTGTACGATCTTGTTGGCTTCAAGCCGCAGACCACCGTCAAAGAAGGTGTGCAGAATTTTGTCGACTGGTACAAGGCCTATTACAAGGCATAATCGGGCAATCAGTTTCTCAACCGCAGCAGCATAGCTGCGGTTCTCTCTTCTGGTATCGCTCCTCCCCTCTTACGCGTAACCTTGTTCACTGCTGCGGAAAGTCTCATATCTTCAACCACGGTATCCTTGCCCTTCTTTCAATTGAAGCGCGCTTACCTCGTTATGGCAGACTAAAATTGTCACTTTCACCAAAGAGCCGGAGCACGAGCCAGTTTTCTTTTGAAAGTATAGTTTTTCATTCTCCATAAAAAAAACACAATTAGCGTATAGGAATCTTCTTAGAAAGAAGATATGTTAGTGTGATAAAGATAATTTTTATCGATCTTTTAATTGCAAGCTAATCACTTACTCCCGTAACTTCGCTCTGGTAGATCATATGGAAAACTTATTTTTCTTGGTTGTTGCTGCCATACTACTTGCCGTTTCCATTTACTTTTTAATTTCTTATTTAAAGGATAGAAAAAGAACGAAATTATCGTTCAATAAACGTCAATGGTAGTCGCAGTGTCAGCACATTGGCACCTGAAATAAGATTTAATAAGAGCAGCCGTGTTTTTTTTCGGTACAGACTCCTTTAATAATTAATCTGCAATTTAGTTAGTAATATACCTGGTTCATCAGGCTACAAAAATAACAAAAGCCTGCATTGCAGGCTTCGTTTTACCTTCCGGCGCTTATCTCCAGCATCTACATCACAGTGACGGTAGCTCTTCACAAGGTAGATTCAACATATCCGACCTGTTCAGACGGTGCAATGGATGGAATGTTAGATTACGGGATACATCACAATTTTAGTGGTGCCAGGTAACAGTAGAGGAAGAGGCTAGAAGGGTTGAGGAGGGTTGAGGAGGGATGGTTAAAACAGACCGGCGGCAGGTACCGCCAGTCATGGTCAGCGAAATGCTAGTCGTTGCCGAACAAATCGCGGGTATAAACCTTATCAGCGACGTCAGCAAGTTCTTCTGCCATACGGTTGGACACGATGACATCAGCTTCCTGCTTGAAAGCTTCCAGATCACGAACAACTCGAGAGTTAAAGAACTCCTCTTCCTGCATGACGGGTTCGTAAATAATAACCGGAATACCTTTGGCTTTAATACGCTTCATGATTCCCTGGATAGAGGACGCACGGAAGTTGTCTGATCCACTCTTCATGATCAGACGATAAACGCCAACCACCTTCGGCTTACGGGCAAGAATAGAATCGGCAATAAAGTCTTTACGGGTACGGTTAGCATCAACGATAGCGCCAATGATGTTGTTCGGTACCGATTCGTAGTTTGCCAGCAGCTGCTTTGTATCTTTTGGTAAGCAATAGCCACCATAGCCAAACGACGGATTGTTATAGTGGTTCCCAATGCGCGGATCCAGGCACACACCTTCAATGATCTGCTTGCTGTTAAGACCCTGGCTCTCAGCATAGCTGTCCAGCTCATTAAAATAGGCAACGCGAAGAGCAAGGTAGGTATTGGCAAACAGTTTAATCGCTTCGGCTTCGGTCGAATCAGTAAACAGCGTTGGGATATCCTGTTTAATCGCCCCTTCTTTTAGAAGATTGGCAAATCGTTCAGCACGTTCGGAACGCTCACCAATAACGATACGAGACGGATGCAGGTTGTCATACAACGCACGGCCTTCGCGCAGGAACTCTGGGGAGAAAATAACGTTATCAATCCCTAGACGCTCTTTAATATCACGGATAAAACCAACGGGAACAGTTGATTTAACAATCATTACCGCCGCAGGGTTAATCTCTGCTACATCACGGATGACGGCTTCAACGGTAGATGTATTAAAATAGTTCGTTTTTGGATCGTAGTCAGTCGGGGTAGCGATAATGACATAGTCAGCATTACGATAAGCGTCCTGCTTGTCAGTTGTCGCACGAAAATTCAACGGCTTTTCGGCCAGATATTCCTGGATCTCTTTGTCGACAATCGGAGAAATCTTCTGGTTAAGCATATCTACTTTGGACTGAACGATATCAAGCGCGACCACTTCGTGGTTTTGCGCAATCAGGATGCCGTTCGATAAACCAACATAACCGGTACCGGAAATAGTAATTTTCATTCGATCACACTTTAATCAGTTAACTGGACAATGGCAATTTGCCACCCTGGAAATCTACACTTGTGGCGGTTTTACTCTCCGACTGACTGTATGTCAAGACAGACCTTTTTGTATGAGAGCAAACTGAATAGCTTAAGGGGGGACGGACAATCACAACAAGAGTGTTTGGATTGAAAGCACTTGATAGAGAAAACCCGGCCATGAAATAACCGGGTTTTAATTAGCTTAACAAGCTGTGATTATTCCATCCACTCGGTATGGAATACACCTTCTTTATCGGTACGCTTATAAGTATGCGCACCAAAATAATCACGTTGAGCCTGAATCAGGTTAGCCGGCAGAACCGCAGAGCGATAGCTGTCGTAGTATGCGATAGCAGCAGAGAAAGTTGGTACCGGAATACCATTCTGCACAGCATATGCAACGACATCACGCAGCGCCTGCTGATACTCATCAGCAATCTGTTTGAAGTACGGTGCCAGTAACAGGTTAGCAATCCCTGCATTCTCTTCGTAAGCATCTGTGATTTTCTGCAGGAACTGGGCACGAATGATGCAGCCAGCACGGAAGATTTTAGCAATCTCGCCGTAGTTCAGGTCCCAGCTGTATTCATTAGATGCAGCACGCAGCTGAGAGAAGCCCTGCGCATAGGAAACAATTTTACCCAGATAAAGAGCACGACGCACTTTCTCGATAAATTCTGCTTTATCACTAGCCGGTTGCGCCTGCGGACCAGTCAACACTTTAGAAGCGGCAACACGCTGATCTTTCAGAGAAGAGATGTAGCGAGCGAATACGGACTCAGTGATTAGGGATAGAGGTTCTCCCAGATCCAGAGAACTCTGGCTAGTCCATTTACCTGTACCTTTGTTGGCCGCTTCATCAAGAATCACGTCAACCAGGTATTTACCTTCTTCATCTTTTTTAGTGAAGATGTCTTTAGTAATATCTATCAGGTAGCTGCTTAACTCACCTTGATTCCACTCAGTGAAGGTTGTAGCCAGCTCTTCATTAGAAAGGGCCAGACCACCTTTCAGCAAAGCGTACGCTTCTGCAATGAGCTGCATGTCGCCGTATTCAATGCCGTTATGAACCATTTTCACATAGTGGCCTGCACCATCAGCACCAATATAGGCAACACAAGGCTCCCCATCTTCCGCTCGGGCGGCGATCTGCTCAAGGATTGGCGCTACCAGCTCATAGGCTTCCTTCTGACCGCCAGGCATAATGGATGGGCCTTTAAGTGCGCCCTCTTCTCCGCCAGAAACACCGGTACCTATGAAGTTAAAACCATCAGCAGACAGTTCACGATTGCGGCGGATGGTGTCCTGGAAGAAGGTGTTACCACCATCAATGATGATGTCTCCTTTATCCAGATACGGTTTGAGAGAATCGATCGCACTATCAGTGCCGGCACCCGCTTTGACCATTAACAGGATGCGGCGCGGAGTTTCGAGGGATTCAACAAACTCTTTGACTGTATAATGCGGGACCAGTTTCTTGCCAGGGTTCTCGGCAATCACTTCCTCAGTCTTTTCACGGGAGCGGTTGAAAACAGAGACGGTATAACCACGACTTTCGATGTTGAGCGCAAGATTGCGCCCCATCACTGCCATACCGACAACCCCGATCTGTTGCTTGGACATTACATACTCCTGTCTGGTGTGGTCACTGCGACACGCTCGCAGCTTAAATGTGATGATTATGTTAGCTCAAAGCAGGTGAGGCGCATAGCCTAAAAATTAAGGCCACACTAGAATGTCAAATACCATGTATATATTTTGATTCCCGTTCGCGAAAACTACAACTAATCATTCAGCAATGGGATAATTACTAAAGCGCACAGAATGACACACCAACTAAATTGCCCATGTCAAAATAGATAGTAAGGTTTTGTATAACAACACGAAATTGATTTATAACTTTGCAACCACATCACCAATGGCCACGCGCCAGTTAGAAGGTAAAACACCTAATTTTTGAATTTTTGTTGTATCAAGAATTGAAAAGAGAGGTCTTTTAGCCGGTGTAGGATAGCAATCCGTCGTGATCGCATTAATATCTGGAATTTTGCTCAATTTACCAGCATATTTGGCTGAATCGAAAATTTCCTTTGCAAATTCGAACCATGAAACGTCCCTATCTCCGCAGTAATGATAAACACCACCGGTAGCCTGAGCATTGATTAGTTCAATGATTGCATTGGCAATATCACCAGCATATGTTGGGCAACCACGCTGATCACCAACAATCCCTATGCTTTCACGCTCAAGTCCCAGACGTAACATAGTCTTTACAAAGTTATTACCATACTCGCTGAATACCCATGCAGTCCGTATAATGATAGATTGTGGTAGCTCTTCAATTACAGCCTTCTCTCCATCGAGTTTTGTTTTTCCATATACACCAAGAGGATTAGTACGATCCCTTTCCGTGTAAGGAACAGTAGCATTACCATCAAAGACATAGTCAGTAGAAACGTGAATAAATCGAGAGTTATATTTTTTTGCAGCAAATGCAAGATGGTGTGGACCACGATGATTCACAAGATCAGCAGATTCAATATCCGTTTCAGCTTTATCAACGGCAGTGTAGGCAGCAGCATTAACAATAATATCAGGTTGATAGCTTCCTACGGCAGCTAAAACAGTATCACAATCAGTAATATCAAGCTCATGAGTATTTGTCGGCCAGATCTCCCATTCTTTCGGAAGACGATCCTGAAAACAATGACCAAGTTGCCCATTAGCACCAGTCAATAAAACTCTCATGGGAAAAGTTCCTTCAGTGTTTTTCCTTTTTTATCTTTGTCAGATAATAAAGGGTTATCTATTGGCCATTCGATACCAATTTCCGGATCATTCCAGATAAGGCAACTTTCATATAAAGGATTATAATAATCCGTACATTTATACTCAAAATCAGCAACATCCGATAATACGACAAAACCATGAGCAAGTCCCGGTGGCACCCAAAATTGTGTTTTATTCTCTTCTGAAAGAATAACACCTTCCCACTGACCAAACGTTTGTGATTCAGGACGGATATCAACAGCAACGTCAAATACAGTACCACGGACTACTCGCACCAGTTTACCTTGCGGATTTTGATTCTGAAAATGCAAACCACGTAAAACACCTTGAGAAGAGCGAGAGTGATTATCCTGAACAAATTCAAGATCAATATGTAGTAATTCTTGATAACGTTTTCTTTCAAAAGTTTCTAGGAAAAAACCTCGATCGTCACCAAAAACTTTAGGTTGAATAATCTTAACGTCAGGAATTCGTGTTTCAACAATATGCATATTAACTTTCCTCAGCCAGCATTTGCAAATATTTACCATATTGTGTCTTTGATAACACTTTCGCTTGTGCAAGCACATCTTCTTTAGATAGCCATCCTTTGCGATAAGCAATTTCCTCAAGGCAAGCAACTTTAAATCCCTGGCGTTGCTCAATTGTATGAATAAATTGCGATGCCTCAAGCAGACTTTCGTGTGTACCTGTATCTAACCAAGCAAAACCGCGTCCAAGTTTCTCGACATGTAAATTACCCTGCTCTAAATACATTTCGTTAAGAGTCGTAATTTCAAGTTCACCACGCTCCGACGGTTTTACTTTCTTGGCCATTTCCACAACATTATTGTCATAAAAATATAAACCAGTAACTGCCCAGTTTGATTTAGGTTTTGTAGGTTTCTCCTCAAGCGAAACAGCGCGGTTCTCATCATCAAACGCTACGACCCCAAAACGTTCAGGATCCATAACTTGATAACCAAAAACAGTAGCTCCGTCAGTACGCATTACAACATTTTCCAGCTTACGGCCAAAGCTTTCACCAAAGTAAATATTATCTCCCAGAACTAAAGCGCAAGAATCGCCAGCAATAAATTCCTCTCCGATCAGAAAAGCTTGAGCTAAACCATCAGGACTTGGTTGTATTGCATAACTAAAAGTAATACCAAACTGACTACCATCCCCAAGTAGTCGTTTGAAGGCTGGCATATCATCGGGAGTTGAAATTATAAGAATATCTCTGATGCCAGCTAACATAAGAACTGAAATAGGATAATAAACCATAGGTTTATCATAGATTGGCATTAACTGTTTAGATGTTCCTTGGGTTAGTGGATATAAACGAGTGCCGGACCCTCCAGCTAAAACAATACCTTTCATTTCGGATTTTCCTATCTATAATTACTGAGAAATGCCCAAACGTTCGCCTGCATAGGACCCATCTTTGACACGACTCCACCAGTCAACGTTTGATAAATACCACTGCACCGTTTTTCGGATACCACTTTCGAACGTTTCTTGTGGTTTCCAACCCAATTCAGTCTCAATTTTACTGGCATCAATAGCATAACGCATATCATGGCCAGGACGGTCAACAACATATGTAATCAAATCGGAATATTTTGCTACGCCATCAGGTTTAGTTGGAACCAATTCCTCAAGTAAGTTACAGATAGTGGTAACAACATCAATATTTTTACGTTCATTATGTCCCCCGATATTGTAAGTTTCTCCAACTTGGCCGTTAGTTACAACGGTGTAAAGCGCACGAGCATGATCATCCACATACAACCAATCACGAATTTGTCCACCATTACCATAAACAGGCAAAGGTTTGCCATCTAGTGCATTCAAAATAATTAGTGGGATCAATTTTTCTGGGAAATGATAAGGCCCGTAGTTGTTTGAGCAATTAGTGATCATGGTCGGCATACCATAAGTACGTAACCATGCCCTAACTAAATGATCACTGGATGCCTTAGACGCAGAGTAAGGACTACTTGGCGCATAAGGAGTTGTCTCTGTAAATAAATCATTGCTTCCATGAAGGTCACCGAAGACCTCATCTGTCGAGATATGATGAAAACGAAAGTCTTTTTTTGCAACACTATCAAGATTATTCCAATACTCTCTCGTAGACTCCAATAAAGTATAGGTCCCAAGAATATTAGTCTCAATAAAAGCAGATGGGCCATCGATTGAACGATCGACGTGACTCTCTGCAGCAAGGTGCATCACGGCATTTGGTTTATACTCACTAAAAACACGATCTAATGATATGCGATCACAAATATTTATATTTTCGAAGTGAAAACGTGAATTGTTAGATATAGTATGAAGTGATTCTAAATTACCAGCATAAGTCAAAGCATCTACAATAATAATTTCATTATCAGTTTCATTAATAATATATCTTGCTACTGCAGACCCAATAAACCCAGCACCACCGGTGATCAAAATTTTCATTACATCCTCTTTTTATAAAATAATATAATTATAAATCATTAATATGCGGATTTGTTAATAAAACCCTTGAAAATGGTTAAGAATATAATTTTAACATCTAGCCAGATACTCCAACCTCTAATATAAAGCAAGTCATACTCAATTCTTTTCTCCATTTTTTCAAGAGTATCTGTTTCTCCACGCCAACCATTTATTTGAGCAAGACCTGTAATACCAGGCTTCACTTTATGCCGTAACATATAACCTTGAATTAGTTTCCTATATTGCTCATTATGTGCAACAGCATGAGGTCGCGGACCTACAACAGACATCTGGCCAAATAAAACATTAAAAAATTGAGGGAGTTCATCTAAAGAGGTACTTCGAAGAAATTTACCAACTGTTGTAACACGGAAGTCATTCTTTGTTGCTTGTATAACTTTATCATCATTTTCCATGACTTTCATAGAACGAAACTTCCATACCTTTATCGGCTTACCATCCATACCATATCGTATTTGACGGAAAATAACCGGCCCAGGTGATGATATTTTAACTGCACATGCGATGCAAAATAGCACTGGGGAGATTAACAAAATAATTATTAAAGAAAAGATTATATCCTCGAGCCTTTTAAAAACCATGTTAATTCCGTTCAATGGAGTATCAAAAAGCGGAACAACAGGTACACCATTAATTTCTTCTGTACGGGACTGAAGAATATTGAATGTGAAAAGGTCTGGGATGAAAAGAACGGAACATGTCGTATCGGTTAGTTTACGAACAAGCTCTTTCATCGTATTTTCGTTACTCATACTCATAGCTATATATATACGATCTAGCTTTCCTTCCCTTGCATCCTGTACTAACATATCAAAGTTACCGATATAATCAATACCATCCTTAGATTCAAACAATTCATCATCATAAATACCTTTTACGATAAATCCAAGCCAAGGTTCATCGGTAAAACTTTTTATTAAGTTAACACCAGCGGGCATAGATCCAGCCAAAGCAATGCGCCGTGTGTTATATCCTAACTTGCGTAAAACCCCTGATAAAAAACGAATCAATGACCGACAAGATACAAAACCTAAGGCAACAATCAAATACCATTGGAAAAAGATATCAATCCCGATCTCAAAGGTCTCTTGAAAAGAGGTTACTCCCATAGTTAATATAAGGCTCAAAGTCCAGTTTTGCAAAATCAATATTATTTCTGCTGAAAATTTCACTCCTCGCCAAGAGCGATAGAAATCTGTAATTCCGCCAATCATTTGAAAAATGACCAATACCAATAGAGCAATCATTAAAGCTTGATAATTGAACTGCATTTTGTGAAATAAACAAACCAGATATAAAGATAAAAAAATAATTATTATATCTGAAAAGCGTTGTAAAACCGAAATTAGTGAAGCATTCGCATTTGAGCGCGAACGATAATGTAATATCGCCATATTTTACTCTTTCAGACCTAAAATGGAATATATTTATATGCTGTACCGTAACCACATGCTTAGAAATTACAAGGTGTTAACTACAGAGATTGACTTGACAGTACAATTAAATTTAATGGAGATAAATTTATAAGAGAAGTCACATGTATTTCTTTGACCGCGGATGATAACCTTTACTATATGTTTTGAATGCTAACAAAGCATTATTAAAATCCAATTTCAATAATTTTTTTGCAATGACGAACAATATATCAAAAGGAGTCTTTCCATAAAACTTCGTTGTTAACGCTTGATCTATCGTTATTTCACACTTACGCCAATTCTCTTTGACTTTTTTGGTCTTCGCTAAAGAGTGTGACAATGAGGATACGACTGCAATATTGATAGTTGCCCCCTCCTTTTGAATTCGTTTAATTCTTCTAAATAAACTGAAGTCAACACCATAAAAAGCATACCTTTCATCGAATAATTTTAGATTATTATTTTTGAAACACTCAATTAATGAATTAAATATTGTAAGTCCTGAGCCAATTGAAAAAACGGTTTTCTCAGAAGACAAGACGCCTTTTGTGTCAGTTGGTTGATTGTTAATTAATGGATAGTGCACGACATCATCACTTACTGAGCGAATAACTGGTAACATTAGATCAACAGGATGGAGGTTTTTAGCTTTCTCAATTTCTACAAAATAATCGACTGGAATATTTGTATCGTCATCAAAAAGGCAATAATAGCTGTAACCACTATATTCATCTATTGCATAATTATACAACACGCTTAAGGGTCTGTTGCTTAAATCTTCTTGAACAAAAACTTTCCCATTAAATTTATTTTTTAGACCAATATAAGTTTCATCGTCTGTTTCTAGGACTCTTGGCCCATTATTGAATATCAAGAGATGAGCATCGACCTCGAGTGCATCTAATAATGAATTTAGTGTCTGAGAATTGTTGATTTTTTTATTATAAATTACTGCAATAATTAAAGCATTCATGTACTAACCTGCCATGTTTCTCAATAGACATTTTACAATGTCCCCAGCACGGGGGGTTATAAAATTGCAGATATTTTATTTAGACTTTCGAATATTCTTTTTTTAGATTCTTCTACGGTATTGAGTAGTTCAGAACGTCTACTACTATGATCATACTTTAAAGTTGACGCAATATCAGTAACCGCGATCGATTCATTATATGGATAAATACTCCATGTTTTCAAAAAAGAAACTAATTTTTTAATATCATGATTAATGCAGTAATGAGGAACTCCGAAGGACATTGCAGTAATCACCCCATGCAAACTAGTACCATAGAATGCTTCGGAGCTAGCGATCATATACATAATTTCCCATACAGAAAGATCATCATATATTGCAAGCCCAGATAACGAAGCATCTTTAACCTTCTGAAGAAAAACAACATCGTCATGTCCACTCGCATACCCAATAGGTAATAGAACTGGCTGAACATCACTAGTAGAGGCTATCAAATCTAGTTCTCGAGCCATTTCCTGATATGTAAATTGTACCTTGTAAGGACAAGCTTGAACCGTAATGATTTTTTTGGACTTGACTAAATTTTTAATTTCTAATCGCACATGATTTTCTAAGAAATCAAAATCAATTAACGATGAAACCATTAAGACAGAATCAGGGACTAATTCGGTAGGAACCATTGACGAAACAGCATTGTATGTTCTTTCATCCCTAGATGAAATATATGCTGCATTAGTTATATTTTCTTTTTGTGATGGATAAGGAATACCACCAACTGTATTATATATGACTTTGACTTTATTTTTGAAAGAATTGATTTGAGGTATATATGGATAATCCCATATGGCGCCATAATTCTGTTTTGCGATATTCTTTATAAGCTGTGGAAATAGTTTATTTCCGGCGCGGATAAGCTTTGCATGTAATGGATTTTTTTGTACATGAGTGAATAATCCGACAACATCGGCGCTAAGTACTTCACCTCCAACAACAATTAAAACAGATCCATCCTCTGCATTTAAAAATTCTGTGATTGGCAAAGTTTTTTTACATTCATACTTTGTTAAATCTGATGATTTGATAGATGCAAAAGAGATATTATAGTTTTTAACCGCATTGGCATGAAAACGTACTAAATACATTTCCATTAATATGGGCATTAAATTGTCGCCATAGTTATATCTATCAAACGCACCATACAATATTATTTCTTTTACCTTGTGTTTTGCGATCATACTAAACCTTTATTCAACAATGATTTTCTCAAGCGAAAAATAGCACCAGGGATCCATAATGCTTTGGATTTTTGATAAAATGAAATTCGTGTTTTCCTATTAGATACATCAAAAAGATAAGCTGCACAAAAATATGCAATTAAGGTCGCGTATGCGGATCCTACAATCCCATATATAGGTATTAATATATAATTCAAAGCAGCACCAACTAATAAGCCTAAAAGATTTCTAGTTAGAGCGAACATTTGCAACTTTTCATTTATATACCATCGTCCACTTGCCGAACTTAGAAAATAAAATATACTAACCCATGCGTATATTTTAATAACATCAATAGAAGAAGAATATTTCTCACCGAAGAAAAAAATAATTATATAACTAGAAACAAATGTTATGAATATTGCTAATAAGAGTCCGATTATCACAAGAGCATCATATAATAATTGCATTTTGGCATTATATACCTCTTCACCTTTCTCTTTTGATTTAATAATCTTCGGGAAAAAGGAAGAAACTATAGCAATTGGAAAAAAATACCATACCTCTATCATTTTAACAGCAACAGAATATACACCAACAGCTGTATTATCGATTAAATTCCCGATCATGATTTGATCCATTCGCATATAAAGCATCAATGCTAAACCAGAAAAAATCAAAGGCCAACTTTGTGAAAGTAGTTGTTTACATTCTTTCGAGTCAACTTTCCATTTTATTTTAGAAGTTTTCTTATAATAAATATAAAACAAGATAATTGCAACGAATAATGCTTCGATAGAAACCGTAAGAGATATTAATAAATATGAGCCTTTTAATAAAATAACTGTAATCTTAAGAGCGCAACTTATAAAGAATGCTATATTCTGTGCTATTACCGTATGCTTTGACGTTACATTTGATTCAAACCAATACTTTATAATATCACTAGATCTAAATAATACAGAAGGTAACATTATTACAACAACAAGTAGAACATCATATTCATGTGGTCGCAGTAGCAAGGTAAAAATAACTACTAAAAAGCAGGCTAGAATACTGCCAGAAATTTGTAAAAGGAAAGAACTTCCCATAATAACATCTGAATTATCAGGTTTGCTTACCAATTCTCTAACAGTAACACCATTCATCCCAAGTGATGCCACTGCAGTGAAAATAGCAATTATAGCAATGGCATAATTATATAATCCAAACTCATTCGGCCCCATATAACGAGCTAGCCAAACGCTAATTAAGAACCCGAACCCCAAGCGTATAATGCTATCACCTGATAGCCAAATCATATTCAGCAAGGGTTTGCTTCTAGTTATCGACATACATTTCTTTCCTAGTTAACCGACAAGACCAATATAGTATTCTTTATCGGGACTTTAATTATTAAATGAATATTATTTAGTTATATTATTTGTGTTTTTGAATATATCTGGTTTAACAGAAAAGTTGAATGAGCTGCCCGTAACACCTGTAAGATCACTATCAGAGACAATTAGCTTCATAGCCGAACTTTCTCCTTGACATACAATTCCATACTTAGGGGATACCTTACCACTCTTATCATCATCGCGGCCTATAACTGTTTTTATACTCCTTATCAAGGCTGACGTTCTCTCACCTGTTAACAATACATGTCCAGACTTTTCATCATTACTAATTTTTGCAGAGTTACGTCTAAATACTGAAGAGTCAATAACAACCTGAGAGCTATTCAAATATATACCATATTGTCCTGCGCGATCACTAATGCAAGAAGAAATAATATTGTTTACTGAGTTTATAAATTTAAAATTACTTCCATCATTCCATTCAACTTTTACATTTAAGAAAGTATTGTCATTTGCGCCTTTATTTAATAATATACCATCTGCCATATTCCCATTAATACTTCCACCAAATACTTTTGAGTCGACAATATTGTATACTCCAACTTTATTAGCAGAAATAACACAGTTATTTACATCTACCTTAATATACTTATTTTTATTCCCGATTGCGATTCTGAAACCGTAGAAACCACAATATAAAAAACGCAAATTAGAAAGTTTGCCTACTTCTGTGTTAGCAAACGTGACCCCATCGCTATCAAGTTTCTCATTCCCATATAGAGCTAAACCGAAAAGCGTCACATTATTATTATATTTAAATATGCATGTCCCCCCTTCAGCCATAATAATAGATGAACCACACCCTATCAACTTAGAAGATTGACTTCCCATATATGGTAATTTGGAATTCCCTATTAACCAAACGCCATCAGGTAATTCCACATCTTTGAAACGGTATGCTCCTTTTACTGCAGGTAGATATAAAAAAGATGTATTTTGCAGCGCTTTTTTTAACGCTGCAGAATGGTCTCGATGTGGATTGTCACTATTTGCATCTTCTAATTCTTCTGGAGACATGTAATCATGTAAACTTGTCATTTTCCCAGCAATATTGCTTGGAAATAGCTGAGCTGATGTAACTGAATCGAGATCACCTTCTGTAGCTGAAAAAACTTTATTAGGTAAAACAAGCTGGGTACTAAGTAAAGATACAAACTTTAAAAAATTTCTTTTTGTAATATCCAGCATGACAATTTCCTATTAATTAGTCTTTGAAGTGATATACTTTCATACATTATGACTGCATTTGCATTATTTGTTAAATTTACCTCTGACATAATCATAGTAGAATAGCGCTATGGACAATGGATAGTAAATGAAATATCGTTTAAACAATTTTGGTTCATCATATATCCTGTAAAGCCATCTTAGATTATATTTATCAATAAGCTTTGGATAATAAACAGTTCCTTTACTCGCAGTTTGATGAATAAAACCACCACAAGTATAACCAACTCCTTCCCAACCTTTATCCTTTATATCTGTCAAAAAATAATCTTGCAAAGGAGTTCCCATTCCAACAATAATAATATCAGGATTTATTCCAGATAGTTTCTCCAAATAATCAGTGCGTTCTTCCTTTGAATTAAAAAATCCATTCCTGGATTCAATTATATCCAATTTTGGGAAATTATTTTTTATTTCCAAAATGGCTTTTTGCAGATATTTATCCTCACTACCTATGATTGCGACGGTGTTAAGATTCCGTTCAGCATACCCGAAAACTTCTGGTGCAAGTGAAGTCATATCAAAACTAATCCTTTTAGTTTTGATACCAATAAGCCCTACCATTTTTTGGAACAAGATACCATCACAATAAATTTTATCGAAACTTTGATAGCTGTTTGCTATTTTTCGATATACATAATAGGAATAACAATTTAGAAATGTATTAATACCTTTGTTATTTTCTATATGAAATTCAGTTTGTGGTATTTTTTTGGATAATTCTTTAACTGGATTTGAATTTAGCTGCATTAATTTTAGCCTTTTTATACATCATATAAAGTGTTCGCTGCAGATTGCTAGGTATAATAATTACTATTGAATAAATTATAATTTGTTTAATATGAAGTGTTTTAATATTTAATTTAAGGAAGTTTTTGATGCTGAGTTTTTTTAAACCACTTCTTGCAGATTTCAACACAATGAATTTAAAATAAAATTTCTGATACGCTTTTTCAGTGATTCGATACCTGTTCTCTTCAAGCCAATTCAGAGAATACTGAAATGACTCTCCCTTTTCATTTGGTCTTTCTTTAGAATTCCAGAATATTTTAGTACCAATAAAATCAGCATATTCTACCATCATTTTCTTATCATCAAACGTTAAGCATAGATCATAGTCTTGGTGTCGAATATATTTTTCATTGAAACCACTATCTTCAAAGAAACTTCTTTTAATAGTTAGTGTTGATGTCTGCATATATTCATCACTAACAAATAAATACTCAGATATTTTTTCATCTGGTTTTTTGGGCCTATGTGGTACTACATCTTCAATCTTTTCATCAAAATAGACTATAGCTTTATTATAATAAACATCAGCCTTACTACCTATTTTATCTACTAGTAACTGAAGTTTGTTATTTGTAAATGCATCATCAGAGTCAAGTAAGCATACCCATTCAGTTTGAGCTAACCTGGCGCCTTGATTACGTGTTGCTGCAGCATTACTTTTAAAGGAGTTTTTTACTAAAAAAATTTTATCATCGCTAAAAATTTTCAATGCATTTTCAATATCTTCAATGTTTTCACTTTTATCGTCCACAATTATTATTTGATGAACTAATGAATCATAATTTTCTTGTTCTCTAATGCTATCAATAGCTCTTATTAACTCATTAATTCTTTTATAATTCGGTATTACTATAGTAAATGGTTCCTTGACATTTTCTTTAAGTTGTTCCATTTGTTACCCTATAATTTTTTTCAGCACCGATAAAGAAAACTAATGCTAATGATACATAAACATTATTTAATGACGAAACTGACATTGCGGTAGCCATTAAGATAGCGATAATACAAAATTTATTTTTTAGGGAGAATTTATTCAAAAATAAATTTAAAACTATTAAGAGTACGACAAATCCAAAAATACCATGATCATATATAACGCGAAGTAAAAATGAATGTAATATTACGGAATAGCATTTCCCATCACCAGCATAACTGAAAAGAAGGTGATAATATGATAAATTTCCACATGATATGGCAGATAATGGAGTCAATGCCGTAGAGCCTGTAAAAAACTTCCACCAAGGCCACTCAGATGTTGATGAAAGAAACTCCAAAAAAAATCTATATCTATCGATCTGTTCGTAGGAACTACCACCAGAATCTTCTAACCGCGCCTGAAATATCATATAAACCCCTAGTACCGCTAGTGGCACCAAAGTCATCATTACTATTTTTTTAATATCTAATCGACGGTCAAACGAAAATAGAATAGCTATCATCATTGCAATCAATGAGGAGCGAGAGCCAGAAATTATACAAACCACAAGCATAAGCAGAGTGTTTATTATATTTGCATCTTTTTTTATTATATTTACATAGTAATAAAGCAGTATCAGTAATATCAGTTCGAAGTTATTCTCTATAAGTACTGTTGGTCTATCAATTTTCAATGCGAATTTATCAAAACTATATTTAACGATAAAAACAAATAAAAGAAACTTAAAAAGCCTTTCCACGACCTTTTCTGAGAAAATCGCTTTCTTATAAAAAACGCCAAGTAGTATGAAGTAATAGTAAGATTTATATGCCTGAATAAAATCCAACAAATTGGCATGCGTTATCAGTGTTACTGTAACGAAAGAATAAAAGAGATAAATTAAAAAAGCATTTGAAATAAACATTGCACTTTTGTTTATTCCAGTTGTAATTAAAGCCAGCGCGGAGGACAGCAAGAAAATAACTTCAAGCAATCCTGTTTCAGAAATTGGTAACAATTTTGCTGTATATGTTGCACCTAAAACACTCAGAATCACAATACTCCATATTGTGAAGCTCTCGCATTTATTTGTAGTTCCAAAACCATTGACCAACATGAAATCATCTCATTTTTAGTAAAGGTAATGCCAGCCATTTCTGGCTGACATTTCGAACCTACATTTATTTATTTTTATCAGTGTAGTCATATGTATAATTAGTATATCCATACGCGTAATAGTTAGTTGCGCGTTTAACTACAGCATTAAGAATTACACCTTTGACACTAACATTATTCATTTCGAAACGTTTTATTGCTGCCACAACCTCAGGTAAAGTATTTACCTCATGTCTGATAACCATTAATGTCGTACCTGCACATCTGGATATTATTGTTGGATCCGTTACAGCAAGAACTGGTGGCGTATCTACAATCACGAGATCATAATTTTTAGAAGCCCATTCAATTAGTTCTTCGAGATTTCCACGCATCAACAATTCTGCTGGGTTAGGCGGATTTGTTCCCCTGCTGATAAAATCAAATTGACCAGAATCTACTCTTTTAACAACACGCTTTATATCTGCAGAACCGGATAAATATTCAGATAAGCCAATATCATTTGGTAAACCGAATATCTTATGAGCGTATCCTTTGCGCAAATCGGCATCTATAAAAATGACCTTTCGATCTCCTTGAGCCATAACAGCAGCAAGGTTACTACTTACGAATGTTTTACCAGCATTCGGACTCGCACCAGAGATCATTAATACATTATTTACAGCATCTAGCATAGCAAAATGGAGGCTCGTTCTAAGGCTCCTTATTGCTTCGATCGCTAAATCAGCCGGATTTTCAACCGCCAATAAACCATAAGCTTTATGATGATGCGCTTTATTAATACCTAGTTTCCCAGCATTGTCGCTATTTTTATATAACCAATCAGAAATTGGGACACTTGCATAGACATTAATGCCATTTTCTTCTAATTGGGCAGGTGAATCAATGCCCTTTCTTAGTAAGATACGGAGAAGAATAATCCACCCAGATACAAAGAAGCCTGCAATTATTCCAATTGCGATAATCGCAATTTTTTGAGGTTTAACTGCTGTTGGTTCAGTCACTGCAGGGTCAATAATCCGTACGTTACCGATTGCACTTGATTTTGCGATACTAAGCTCTTGTTGTCTATTTAACAATTGCATATATACGGCTTGACCAGATTCTACATCGCGACTTAATCGCAAAATCTCCTGTTGTGTTTCGGGCATTGAAGCTACACGTTTATTTAGCCGAGCTCTCTCTTGATTTAGTGTTTCTCTTTTTTCAACTAATGCTTTATATGTCGGATGTTCTTTCGTATAAAGCTGTGATATTTCTGCTTCACGGAAAACTAACTCATTTAACTGATTGTCAACGTTGACAACTTGATCCAAGACTGATTTTGCTTCTAAAGATAAGTCTACAGAATCTTTCTTTTGCCTATAAGCATTTAGTATATTTTCAGCTTTATCTAGATCATTGCGAACTTTTGGTAATTGCTTACCCAAAAATTCAAGACTTTTGGCATCTTGTGCCGCTTGTCTATCAATATTCTGCTCCAGATAATTTTTACTAATGCTGTCCAAAATCCTTTTAATTAAAATTGGATCCTCACCAGTAAGTGTGAGGCTAAGCATCCCTGTATCTCTGCCTTGATCCTCAACTTTAAATGAGTTCTGGATATTATTGATTGCGTCCAATTTACTCAAATATGTGATTTCAAATACACTTCCAGGTAAAGCATCAATACTGTTAACCTTAATAGATAAATTTCCATTATCTATTAACTCTCCAACATTTCCTTTTATTTCTTCAGCATCATTTGTAATCACGAATGATTTGTTATCAATAACTTCCAATTCAATTTTAGGATGATTCTTATTCAAAGAAATCAGATTGAAATTGCTTACTGAAATACGTCCATCAGATCCTCCTGAGATTCTACTCAGACCTTTCCCAAATAATGGGAAATGCTTTTCCTCAATTTGTGCCTGCAGATTCAGATCATCAACTGTTTTCCCTAGAATCATACGAGATAAAAGCAGTGATATTTCTGGGTCTGACTTAGGCTGGGTTGTTGGCAATGCTTGGGTCAAGCTATCAAGGATAGCATTTCCTTGCTTTTGCTCAACCTGCACTAATGCGTTAGCCTGGTATACTGGTGTTGCAAAAAGCACGTATACCAACGAAATCGTCGCAAAGATTGCCACGACACTGATAATTAATTTACGATGATCTATAACTTCACCAACTAGTCTACCGATATCAATTTCAGTTTTCTGTTGGGTTGTATTTTTTATCGGCGTTTCAGAAGGCATGCACGAAATTCCTAAAGAGTTAACTGTTCAGTTTTTGTACCCAAAGTTTGCAACTCTGCTCAATTAGCTGATATACAAACTCGAATGCTTCTTTGCTTTGTCTGTAAGGATCGGGAATTTCTTTTTGATCAATCCAATGACCTAAAAGCAATGTTTTCCCACGAACCTCTGGTGCAATCCTGTTCAATTGTTCTATATGAGACTTATCCATGACTAATATCAGGTCATACTCTCTCGCCATTTTCGAACTAAATTGCTGCCCTTTATGCCCGCTTAATGACAACCCGTGCTCTTCTGCAATTGCAATGGCTGAGGAATCGGCAGAATGATTGACTAGTGCACCGACACCGGCTGAATCGACCTTCTTTCCAACCAACTGCTTGCGCAGCAGTCGCTCCGCTATTGGAGACCGGCACACATTTCCAGTACATACAACAAGGATAGAGTTGAACATATTATGGCCACGTTTTGATGTAACGGGTGGTTTCAGTTATATCATGGACACCAGTAATTGTCGGTACTAACTGGGTCATTACTCGGTTCCAACGTACGAGTGGGGCTGTTGTGACATAGACAATATCATAAGGTTGTAGCGCAAATTCAGTCCCTAATACCATAGCAGAGGCATCTTGAGCATTGAGCTGGTAGATATTCGCTATCTTGCCTTGTTTATCCCCTTTTAATTGGCGGATAACAAATACACCTGTTGCATCACTCATTGCCTGAGATATCCCTTCCGCATTCCCTATAGCTTCAGCAAGAGTCATACCACTACGGTCCATTTTCATAGTGCTCTGTTTACCAACCTCACCCATCACAAATATCTTCAGATCATCATTGCGTGGTACAAACAAAATATCACCTGGATATAGCAAATGGTTTTGGGTTAAATCCCCTTTTTGCATCAATGCATATAATGAAATTTTTGTGTCTTTACCATTATGAGTGAGAACAACATTGCGCCAGTCAGCATCAGGCGCAAGACCACCTGCGCTATTAACTGCATCCATAACTGTCAAAGGTATATTTGTAATTGCCTGCTGGCCAGATTTTGTTACTTCACCTGTCACATAAACTTTTTGCGAACGAAATGCAGCAATACTGACATCAACCTGAGGACTTTCAATGTACGTAGTCAAGCGACTAGCAATTATTTGCCTTACTTCAGCCAAAGTTTTACCTACAACCTGGACTTTGCCTATATAAGGATAGAAGATTGTCCCATCAGAATTAACCCAGTTGCCGGTATCGCTTGCGCTGCGATACTGTCCTGCGGGCGTAGTCAACTCTGGGTGATCCCAAACGGTTACCATCAGTACATCGCCGACGCCAATTCGATACTCATAGCTTCTCAGCAGGTTATCTAACTGTGGGTTGGAACGCGCCATTACCGTTTCTGGCCGTAGTTGGTCGATTAGGCCCGGCGTCATAGGATAAACGTTAACTAACTTATCCAGATCGTAATCGCTATCCGGTAGTTCAACCACATTTTTGCGCAGGCTATTTAATCCCTGGCCAGGAAGGATAGTACAACCCGCTAAAAACCCAATTGCCAATGCTAATGCCGAAAATCTAACAATTTTTTTCTTCATAATGTCACATCATCAGTAAACCAAAATTTGTTAATACCTGAACCGCTTTCAATTCGTCAGTTTATTTCATACCGACTTTAGGAAGAAAACATCTCTTTCCCTTTAAAATTCGCAGCATTCAGCCTATAAACTAAACGGGATTTCGATCCCTGCACTTGCACCTACATCATCGCTGTCACTATGTTCAGCGTCGGTATACCAGAGTGAAGTATTCAGGCGCACCGTCTTATATACATCCCCACTCCATCCTAACTGTACACCTTTCAATGTATCTGAGTGTGGAAACGCCTTATTAATCGATTGATTCTCGGGATTAACCTTCGCGAAGACTAAGCGCGTACTCCAGCGCTGGTTATCTTCTGTAACCAGTTCTACTTTTCCGGCAAACAACTGTCCATCACCGCCCATTGCATCACCCAGCGGATAGCCCTGCTGATAGTAGCCGTCTCTATAAATATGGTGGGTATAAACATAATTTGTACGGCTCATATTAGAGCGGGTATCGTGCGCTTCTACGTACCAGTTAACAGCATCTTTACCCCAACCATGATGCCCTTCAACACCACCGAGGAAGGTGTTTGCTGAAGGTAAAAAGCCAGCCTCATCTTCACCGATCATCTGTCCGTAGAAACTTACCGGCCAGCCTAACGTTGGTTCAAGCTTGAATTTGAAATCAAACCCAGCCAATTGATTCCCGGGCTCATTCGCCGTACCGGTATTATCCTGCCCGGTGAAGCCATCCCAGAAGCTGCTGAAAGACTGCGGCCGCCCTTCCCCACCCCACTGCATAATGCGTGACGCACCCAGTTCAAGCGACTGGAACGGAGTAAAGGTCAATCGGCCGCCGATAATCTTGGTATGTGGCACTGCGGTATATTGATTCATCTGGCTGGCGGAGATCTGATACTGCCACGGGCCTATCCAGCGCAGCCACCAGGTTTCTGGTGCGGCCTGCTCGGCACGCTGCATTAAAAAGCCGGTCATCGGCCTGGCGGCGTCGCCGCGGATCAGGCTGCCTTCATAACCAGGGCCCCACCACTGCGGGACCTGGCCAAACGACAGCCACTGGTTCCAGAACTTCACGGCGCCATAGGCGCCATTCGCATTAAAGCGAGAGCCGTTGCTGATCCTCTCTCCGCCTTCAACATTTCCCTGGAGATGAACGTCCCACCATTCACCGCTATTATTGAAGGCCAACGAAAGCGAGTTATCCGCTGGCTGGCTTTGACCAAAGCCCTGCGGCGTTCCGGGCTGGTCGGTCGAGGTATAGCCGCTGACGCGAAAATCAGCCTTCAGGGAAGAGAGGCGTTGGTTAATGCGCGCCAGGACAACCTGCTCTGACGAATAGGAGGGCTTGGCCTTCTTCAATGCGCGGGTAATCTCTTCCTGGCTCAGTGGCCACGTTGAAAGGCTGAGCTGGATAACGCCCCGGTCGGATAGCCACGACAGGTCGTTACGCAGCTCGTTATCATTCGTCACCAGACCAGCGGCATAAACCGGCGAGCTCACCGAGGTAAGCAGCCCGAGAGCAAGTGCGATACGCGCAATTTTCATCATTATACAAGATCCATTTTTTAGCCCCACCTGCAAACAGACACGGTTGCGGGGAATGTAGGTATTGAGAGCGTACTCTGACGCCAGCCTTCAGTATGTTTGTGCCACATCTATACTGCAGCAACGATCACCGGGGAGCGGTAGAGTAAATCATCGGTGAAACGTTGCCGCCTCAGCGGTTGATAATCGTTCATATCGCATATAATGCAAGCAAAAAACACGCGTAGCGTTATCAAGAACTATTCTTTGCTGTGTATAGCCGTGACTGGCGTGTTGCTGCAGATCGCACCGGCTATTCTCTGAAAGCGACTCAGTATATACGGGTCGTCAGGTTATTCACCTGCCGAGGCAGGTTTTAGGAATTTCGAACGCCTGAAGAAGGCCTTGCTGAAAGGATTCGAGTACTTTCGGAAACGCTACCGCCCTTGGCTTAACAGCTACCAATGCACTGTACTTCCTTTTTTAAGCCAAATGACCGACTTCATGTCCGTCGAATAATTACTCACACACTATAATTTTAGCGGCATCAAGTTTACGAGATTCTGCCGTCAAATGGGAGAGCAAATGAAAATTATTCACTCATTAAAACCCATCTGCCTTGATGCTAAATCTAAACACACGCTTAGCATTAAACTTATTCAGCAGCATCCTAAAATTTAGTCTCCTAACATTCGCCACAGACGAAAAAACAACGTAAACCGTTGTTTTAAAACGCTTTACCTAACTATTAGTGCGAATGAATTCATTCACTATCCGCTCCGGTCAACTACAAAATCTAATAGATCTAGTTTGGTGATTATACTTGACAAACTTAATTTAAAATCAGACGTTAATCTTATCGCTCTATTTAGGAATCATCTCACAAGCACCATAAAAAACATGGATATCGCTCAGGATGTAGTAACAGTTATTTATTTCACGAATATGAATCAGCTTAAGCCCGCTTAATCAATCTGCAGCTATCCTGACGCTAGCTCTGTGTCCGGGATATTTAGCGATGCCCGTAAGCTCAACGCGTGTCTTTGGTGCGATCAATAAAAGTACTTATGCAGATCCGCGCGGGTAAAGGGCTTTTCCAGCGGGCCAATCTTCACCGCAATCTCACCCAGTAAGGACTGGGTTGGCGCCTTTACGCCAGTGTTAAGCAGCAGGACGGGGATCATCATTACGCTGAACACCCCGCTCCAAGAAAGCTGTACATTCCCCGCCCGCGATGTCCGCGATTGCAGCAGGAGGAACAATGCGCTGCCGCTCGCACCAAGCAGCAGGCCTGCGACCACTTCCGAGGTGGAGTGGGCGTGAATCATTAATCTGGAGTAACCCACCAGCGCCGCAAGGGCATAGCCCATTACGACGGCGGCGCGACGCACTCCTGTCGTGGCGCGAGAGAAAAGGAGCCATAAAAAAATCGGCCAAAATGCGGCTGACAGAGCGGTATGTCCGCTAAAACCGGTAAAGTCGAGTTCCCGAATTCCGATGCCCCAGCCCATAAAGGCCAGTTTAGATGCGCTAACGATTGCGCCAGTGATACCGAACAAGAGTGCCCAGTGACAGGCCACCTGCCGGGATGGTGCCCGCAGGAACAACACAATCAACAGTACCGCCGCGCTAGGTAACAGCACGGTGCTATCGCCAAAAAAGGAGACAAATTGCCAGCTCATTTACTTTTCATCCTTTGACGATATCTCCTGTTCATAGCGTTTTCCACGATGTTTATGTGGGCATGCATACCCATAAACTTCACATTTTTATGCATGCATAACCGTTGTTTAATGCGTAAGTATGATCTCAGTCAAGTTTTATTTTTTTATGTTCGCCGGGACTACGCATCTGTTTTAAGAATAATCTTACTAAGTAGTTCTTCATTAAGATTAAATTCTGCTCGTCTGACCATTACGCAGTTTTGCCGTTATCCGCTCGCAACCTGTTCCACAGGGCTTATTTCGCATAAATTCAGTGAAATGCTTATCAAAAACCGCTAACCCATTGATTGTATATACTTTTTAGATAAATATTTCTTTCAGGTTAAAGACTATCTAACCGGCTACAGGAGCATCGAGGGATTTACCTTCTTAATTTTGCTTCCGTAGCCTGCTATTTTTACGCTGTCGCCTTCACGCTGTTAGGCCAGCAGCTTCTTAATGCTCTCGCGGAATTTGTTGCCTTCTTTATGGTTACGCAGTCCGTAATTAACGAATGCCTGCATATAGCCCATCTTCTTACCGCAATCGTAGCTCTCGCCGGTCATCAGCATAGCGTCGACGGACTGCTTTTTCGCCAGCTCTGCGATGGCATCCGTTAACTGAATACGGCCCCATGCGCCCGGCTCAGCGCGCTCCAGTTCACTCCACACATCGGCGGAAAGAACGTAACGGCCTACGGCCATCAGGTCGGAGTCGAGGGTCTGCGGCTCATCCGGCTTCTCGATAAACTCGACAATGCGGCCAATTTGCCCTTCTGTCTCCAGCGGCTCACGAGTCTGAATAACCGAATACTCGGCCAGATCGCCGGGCATTCTCTTCGCCAGAACCTGGCTGCGACCCGTTTCATTAAAGCGGGCAACCATCGCCGCAAGGTTATAGCGCAGCGGATCGGCGCTGGCATCGTCTAATACGATATCCGGCAGCACGACAACAAACGGGTTATCGCCAACAATCGGGCGGGCACAAAGGATAGAGTGGCCTAAACCAAGCTGCTGTCCCTGACGTACGTTCATTATGGTGACGCCCGGCGGACAAATAGCCTGCACTTCAGCCAGCAGCTGGCGCTTCACGCGCTGTTCAAGCAGCGCTTCCAGCTCGTAGGAGGTATCAAAATGGTTTTCAACTGCATTCTTGGATGAATGGGTAACCAGCACAATTTCCTTGATGCCGGCGGCAACAATTTCGTCAACGATGTACTGAACCATAGGTTTATCGACGATCGGCAGCATCTCTTTGGGGATCGCCTTAGTTGCCGGTAACATATGCATACCTAACCCTGCTACCGGAATAACCGCTTTCAAACTCGCCATTCTCATATCCATCCGTAAGTTATAGATCTTTCTATGCCTGTCAGACCGCATGTATCAACGGCATTTATTGCTGATAATACAGGTTTGCGACCGGCCCGACTTCCCGTCAAATTCTGAATTTACGCGTTTAACCAGAGAATACACTTAAAGTACGATGGCCGACAGGCCGATTTAAGAAAATTCTTATGCCATTTATTTCGTTGGATCGCAAGGCGCGCTCATCGTGATGCACCCTACTTATCCTTTAATCGCCACTCATAAGATTAAGCTATGCATCAGTAAACGCAAAATAACACCAACCACTTGATATTACTTAATATTTTATAGTTCAGGTGCGCAGAAACCGCTCGCTGAATAGCGCTCAGCGCTGCGTTAAAATGAGCGTGAAGTTGAGATATTTTGAAATACCCACCCTATACCTGACCAGACAATACGCCTCTAATCACCATATAAATCTACTCATATCATCATATATAAACGGATATATCACAATCTACGCAAATAGGTAGTAGGAAAAACTATTCACCACCCTGATGTAGCAAAATAGCTGCCTGCACCTCGTACCGCGACACCAGCAATCGCGCTGATGATAGCCGGCAATGAGCCGCGATATAACGCCGCTGGCGCTCAGAGCCACAATAAGCCCTCTCCCGGCGGCAACCCTGATTTCAATCGCTTATAAATCGATTAATTCGCATAAATATAAGTCATAACGTTTATATTTCACCCGCTGGAATATTCATCACGATTACTTTTATTTGTCTCCGACCTCAGCGGCGGCGGGGTCTGAAGGACCGTATACGACATAATTCGAGTTGCAATTTAGCAGTCGCTTATCCATGATCGACGTATGGCACGCTTATGTTGTAAAGGTTTTAACGAATGATGGAATGGATTGCCGACCCCTCAATCTGGGCCGGTCTGGTAACGCTTGTCGTTATTGAACTGGTGCTCGGGATTGATAACCTGGTGTTTATCGCGATTCTTGCCGAAAAACTTCCCCCCGCTCAGCGCGACCGCGCCCGCGTCATTGGCCTGCTGTTGGCCATGCTGATGCGCCTGCTGCTGCTGGCATCGATATCCTGGCTAGTCACCCTGACGAAGCCGCTGCTGACCTATCATGACCTGAGCTTCAGCGCGCGCGACCTGATCATGCTGTTTGGCGGGCTATTTTTACTGTTTAAAGCCACGGTTGAGCTTAACGAACGCCTCGAAGGCAAGGACAGCGATAATCCCGTTCAACGCAAAGGCGCGCGGTTCTGGGGCGTGGTAACGCAGATTGTGGTGCTGGACGCCATATTCTCGCTCGACTCGGTGATTACCGCGGTCGGCATGGTCGATCATCTGGCGGTAATGATGGCGGCGGTGGTTATCGCCATAAGCCTGATGCTGCTTGCCAGCAAAGCGTTGACCCGCTTCGTTAACAGCCACCCGACTATCGTTATCCTGTGTCTCAGCTTCCTGTTAATGATCGGCTTTAGCCTCATCGCCGAAGGATTTGGCTTCCCAATCCCGAAAGGTTATCTGTACGCGGCGATCGGCTTCTCGGTGATCATTGAGTCGCTCAACCAGCTGGCACTGTTCAATCGCCGTCGTTTCCTCTCGGCCAATCTGACGCTGCGCCAGCGCACCACGGAAGCGGTGATGAGCCTGCTGAGCGGGCATAAGGAAAACGCCGAGCTGAATACCGACAGCGCGGCGCTCATTGTCAATCAGCAGGACGGCCCGCTGTTCAACCCCCAGGAGCGGCGGATGATTGAGCGGGTGCTTAACCTCAACCAGCGCACCGTCAGCAGCATTATGACCTCACGCCATGATATCGAGCATATCGATATGAGCGCACCGGAAGCCGAAATCCGCGCGCTACTGGAGAAAAACCAGCATACCCGGCTGGTGGTCACCGGCGGGGAAGATGACGAAGACCTGCTCGGCGTGGTGCACGTTATCGACCTACTGCAGCAGTCCCTGCGCAACGAGCCGCTCAACCTGCGCGTTCTGCTGCGCCAGCCGCTGGTGTTCCCCGAAACGCTGCCGCTGCTTCCCGCCCTCGAGCAGTTTCGTCATGCCCGTACCCACTTTGCCTTCGTGGTCGATGAGTTCGGCTCCGTTGAGGGGCTGGTGACGCTGAGCGACGTGATGGAAACGATTGCCGGCAATCTGCCGAACGAGGCGGAAGAGATTGACGCCCGCCACGATATTACCCGGGCCCCTGACGGCAGTTGGACGGTCAACGGCCATATGCCGCTCGAAGATTTAGTCCAGTACGTTCCCCTGCCGATCGATGATAAGCGCGAATATCACACCATCGCCGGCCTGCTGATGGAATATCTCCAGCATGTGCCTGAAGCAGGGGAAGAGGTTAAGATTGGCGATTATATTCTGCGCACCCTGCAGGTTGAAAGCCACCGGGTGCAGAAGGTACAGATAATCCCACCGCCGGTGCATGACGATGAGCTGAATTACGAAGTATAGGATGATGGCACTCCCCGGTCGCGCTGCGCTTAGCGGGGCTACGAAGCGTATGCGATCGCGTAGCCCGGATAAGGCGCTTGCGCCGCTATCCGGGACAGCCCCTGGTGATAACCGTTAAACCCGCGTTCAGCATATGGCCTGCTTCTGCTTCCCCCGGCCGCACTGCGCTCACCGGGGCTACGAAGCGTATGCGATCGCGTAGCCCGGATAAGGCGCTTGCGCCGCTATCCGGGAAAGCCCCTGGTGATAACCGCTAAACCCGCGTTCAGCATATGGCTCGCGTCCCCCGGTCGCGCTGCGCTTAACGGGGCTACGAAGCGTATGCGATCGCGTAGCCCGGATAAGGCGCTTGCGCCGCTATCCGGGAAGCTATCGGTGATAACCGTTAAACCCGCATTCAGCATCTGGCCTGCTTCTGCTTCCCCCGGCCGCACTGCGTATACCGGCATTTTGCGAGCCATTTGCCAATCCTTTCTACTGTTCATGGCCTACGCGCTTATCCCAATTTATTCTCCCGCTGCAGAGACCACATCTCACATAAGGAGCCTTCTTTGGTCGCCTATCGCCGCAACTACATTCATGGTGCAACCTGGTTTTTTACCGTCAATTTACGCAACAGGAAAAGCGCGCTCCTGACTCAGCAGGTTGCAGCCTTACGTCACGCGATTATGACCGTTAAACGGCAAAAGCCTTTTTATATCGACGCCTGGGTTGTACTTCCGGAGCACCTGCATTGCATCTGGACCTTGCCGGACAACGACTGTGATTTTTCGGGGCGCTGGCGGGACATAAAGGGAGGATTTTCCAGAACATTAAGTCAGAATAACGTCTGGCAGCCTCGTTTCTGGGAACATACGATTCGCAATCAGCAGGATTATCGCCGTCACGTCGATTACATCTACATGAATCCGTTCAAACATGGCTGGGTAAAACAGATACAGGACTGGCCATTTTCAACCTTTCAGCGGGATGTCCGGCGCGGGCTATATCCTGCTAACTGGAGCGGAGAGGTGGATGATTTCACCTGTGGCGAACGTTGACGACCGTCCCCGGTCGCGCTGCGCTTACCGGGGCTACGGGGCGAGTACGATCGCGTAGCCCGGATAAGGCGGTTACGCCGCTATCCGGGAGTCCAGCAGCAGGTCAAAGCGCTCAAAGCTTATCGAGCAGCTTCTTCACGTCTTTGCCATCCTGGCTATTCTTATTGCGTTCAACCCAATCGTTCAGGCGCTGCTTCGCCTCATCCTGCAGCTGCTTACGCAGAATCTGGTCAACCTGCAGGCTGTAGCTCAGCGCCTGCCATTTACCGTAGATTCGCAGCGGAATCGCCGTCTGCTTGAGTCGTTCGATCAGCTTGCCCTCGCCTTTCCAGCCGCCAAGCACGCGGACGTTAAAGCGCATGTCGCACTCTTCTTTCAGCAGATTCAGGCCGCCCTGCCCGGTAAGCGCCATCAGCTCAGACTGCCCCTGCAGGCTCTTCAGCGTGACCTCGCCTTTATCCAGCAGCAGGTCGCTGCTCATGGAGTCGAGGCGGGTGGCGTTATCGTAGTTCTCCTGCGCCTGCACGTTGGTGCTGCGCTCAACCGCCTGCTGTACCAGCTGCTGGAAGTTGAGCCCTTCGGTGCGGGTATCGCTCATTTGCAGATGCGCCTGCCCCTGCCAGCTGCGGCGGAAGTCGTCAGCATCAATACGCTGACCGGAAAAATCGCCGGCCAGCGAGAGCTTACCGGTGAGGTTCAACGAGTAGTTAAAGGCATTAAGGATGGTGGCAATCTCGACGTTATCGAGTTTTGGCTGGAAAGAAGCCTCAGCGGTATCCTTGCGCGCATCCAGCGTGCCTGGCAGAGAGATAAGCCCGCCGTCGAGCTCGCCCTGCAGCTGATTAATCGTCAGCAGCCCCTGCTGGTTAGTGATATCGCTCTTAACCTGGGTAAAGTTCATTCCCCGCCACTGCAGGCGATCGGCGGTCAACGCCATATGCGCGCTGAAGCCGCGCAGGCTATCGTAATCCTGCTGAATGTCGCTATCGGCAATCACCGGACGCATCTGCCGCGGCTGGCTTTGCCCCTGCTGGCTTGCCGCGCTATCGCCGGCGGTCTCGGTGTGCGTCAGCAGGCTGTCGAGGTTGAGCGTACTGGCGTGGAGATTAAGCTTCCAGTCGGCCTGCTCGCCCAGCACCACGCTGGCACTGCCGGAAATCGTGCTGCCGTTAGCCGTCAGATTCAGCTTATCAAAGCCGATCTTTTTCTGATCCTCAAGCCAGCTGGCCTGCAGGCTGCCCTGACCGCTGATGCCGTTAGCCGGCAGCTCGGCGCCGCGCAGCTGCCAGTTAAGCTGGGTAATTTCGGCCTGCAGGGAGTGCGGATAATCGCCGCCCTGCACCTCGGCGGAGAAGGAGAGCGCCAGGTCGCGCTGATCGCGATTGACCCGCCCGGAGAAATCGAGCGTCGCGTGATGATTTTGATCCTGATCCATCTGCAGACGGATATCGCGCACCGTCACCTGCTCGCCGCTTTCGTGCTGGAAGAACAGCACGCTGTCGACAACCTGCAGCTTCCGCACGTCATAGGACCAGCCGCTGTCTTCCGACACCTGCGGCAGCGTGTTGTCGTGCGGAACCACCGGCGCATTCAGATCGCGCACCGCTTCCGTTTTTGGCGTCAGCTGGATAACCGCGCCTTTAAGCATCACCTGCTTAACCTGCAGCTGGTGGGAAATCAGCGGCAGCAGCGCCACGTCGAGGCGCATATTGTCGGCGCGAACCACCGGCTCGGCCGCGCCGGGCGCCGTCAGCGTCATGCGCCCGGACAGGATGCTCAGCTGCGGCCAGACGTGCCAGCGCAGCGGGCCATCGAGTTTGAGCTGATAACCGCTACGCTCCGCCACCTTGTGCACCATATAGGCGCGAAAATCATTGGGATTGACCAGCAATACCAATGCGGTAAGCCCGGCGACAACTACCGCCAGTAAGATCATCAGCGTCGTCAGAATTCGTCTCATGGCACCCTCAGCAAGCCGCTTACGTTATCAATCCTTGTCGATTCGACTCGCCACCGCGCCCTGCTGGTCGCGATATTTGGCGTCTTCACGGCGGTTATAGGGACGGGCCGCCGGGCCGGACAGCGGTTCAAAACTCAGTGCGCCGATCGGCATCCCAGGACGCAGCGCCAGCGGCAGCTTGCCGGAGTTAAAGAACTCGAGCACGATGCAGCCCGACCAGCCCGGATCGATGCGGTGGGCGGTCACGTGAACCATCAGCCCCAGGCGCGCCAGCGACGAACGTCCGTCCAGCCAGCCCACCAGATCCGCAGGCAGGGTCACCGACTCAAAGGTAACCGCCAGCGCCAGCTCGCCCGGATGGAGATAGAACGCTTCGCCTTCCGGCAGCACGATCTCTTCGCTCATCACACGCTCCAGCGCCGCGCTCACTTCCGCCTTCGGTCCGCTCAGGTCGATAAACGGCGCCGTGTGGCCGCGAAAGGTGCGGAACTTATTGCCCAGGCGGACATCGACGGTCGCACCATTAATGCGCTCAACGGGTGGACGCGGGCTGATGGATAGCCGGCCCTCATCCAACCAGGCTTCTATATCTCGGTCGCACAGACGCATGAGCTTTCTCCTTTAAGGCATCGCGCCCTCACACCTTCCGGGGATAAGGGCAATATGGGTTCTCTTTGCACGTTACACAATTCGTTAGTGTTATTCAAAGAACTGGCTGATCTTGGCCTTCAGAATGTCAATCGCAATGCGGTTCTTACCGCCGCGAGGCACGATGATGTCGGCATACTGCTTGGAAGGGTCAATAAACTGCAGGAACATCGGACGGACGGTTTTCTGATACTGTGCCATCACCGAATCCATCGAGCGCCCGCGTTCGTTAACGTCGCGCTTAATACGGCGCATCAGGCAGATATCCAGCGGCGTATCGACGAAAATGGAAAAGTTTAATTCATTGCGTAAACGCACGTCGGTCAGGAGTAAAATCCCCTCAAGGATAATCACTTTCTTCGGCTCAATATGAATTGTTTCCGGCATCCGCGTGTGCTCAACGTAGCTGTAAACCGGTAATTCAATCGGCTGGCCGCTTTTCAGCATCTGCAGGTGCTGAAACAGCAGGCTATGGTCCATAGAGCTGGGATGGTCATAGTTGGTTTTAACCCGCTCTTCCATCGACAAATGACCTTGATCTTTGTAATAGCTGTCTTCCGGAATAACGCCGATATGCTCGTCGCCAACCTGCTCGCGTAATTCGCGATAGAGCGTGCTGGCAATAAGACTTTTTCCCGAAGCCGATGCGCCGGCAATACCTATAATGACGCACTGATGAGACGTATCAGTCATAACTTTTTGCGACCTGATTAACCTGGATATATATACACATCATCCTGCAAACTGCCTCGGCGTTAGCTGCGTCGTGCACTTCGGTCGCTGGCTTTAGCCCGCTTCCGGGGGTTCACTTCCCCGCCGCCTTGACGCATCTCGAATGATTTTATGTACAGGAAGGGTGACGTTTTAGCGTCAAACGCGGCAATTATAGGGGCTTCAGCGCGGCGATACCAGCGCTAAGCGCCCCGTTAGGCTATTCCGCGACCGGGCTCCACCCTTCGGTGTACCAGATGTGCAACAGCGCATAGGATCGCCACGGCTGCCAGCGGCTGGCATAGCGAGCAATACGCGCCGGGGTCAGGGTGGGGAAGCGCTGCTTAATCAGATAATCATCGGCGAGGAAAATATCCTTCGCCTGCCAGCCGCGCAGGGCGAAATAGCTCGCGGTCCAGCGGCCAATGCCCGGCAGAGTTTGCAGCTGCTTCATCCCCGCCGCAATATCGTTCGGCGCCGTCAGCGGAAGCTCGCCGCTGATGGCCGCCTGCGCCAGATAAACCAGCGCTTCGGCGCGCCGCAGCGGCATGCCCAGCGCCTTCAGCGCCAGCGGGTCGGCCAGCGCCAGTTTCTGCGGCGACGGAAAAAGAAAATATCCCGGCGCCAGCGCCAGCGGCTCGCCGAAAGCCGCTACCACCTTCGCCGTCAGCCTGGCCGCCATCGCTACGCTAACCAGCTGCCCGAGCACCGCCCGCACCGCCTGCTCGAAGGGATCGAGACAGCCGGGCAGGCGCAGACCCGGCCGTGGCCGTGCCAGCGGACCCAGCGCGAGCATGATCTCCTGCGGGTCGCAGGCGAGGTCAAACATACGCGCCACGCGGAGCAGGCACTCATCCGCAACCGGCAGCAGTCCCTCGGAGAGCGTCACCCGCAGCCCCTGCGCGGCATCGTCCGGGGCGATCGTTATCAACCCGCCGTGCCCCGCCAGGGAGAAGCTGCGGGTATAGCGCCCTTCGCTAAAGGTTTCGATTCCCTGAACCGCGCGGGCGCCGAGAAAACCGAGTATCCACTCCCCGTCGTAGGGCGGGTGCCAGGGTAATAGCGTCATAGTTTCTCCTGATGAATTGCCTCAATGATAGCCGCTGTGCGGATGGCGCACCTTGCTTTTAAATTCCAGTTGTCGCCGTGGCGGCAATCCGCTAAAGTCGCCCCCCTTCTTCACTGGCATGGGGATTTTCAGGTCATGTTTATTGGTTTTGACTACGGAACCGCCAACTGTTCGGTTGCCGTAATGCGCGATAATACGCCGCAGCTGTTAACGCTGGAAAACGGCAGCAAGCTGCTGCCTTCAATGCTCTCTGCGCCGACCCGCGAAGCGGTCAGCGAGTGGCTCTACCGGCATCATAGCGTCCCGACCAACGGTGATGAAAATCAGGCGCTGCTGCGCCGCGCGATGAACTTTAACCGCGAGGAAGATATCGAGGTTCTCGATAGCAGCGTGCAGTTTGGTCTCGCCTCCCTGCACCAGTACGTCGATGACCCGGAGGAAGTGTACTTCGTCAAATCGCCGAAATCCTTCCTCGGCGCCAGCGGCCTGAAGCCGCAGCAGGTCGCGCTGTTTGAAGATCTGGTCTGCGCCATGATGGTCCATATTAAGCAACAGGCGCAAACCCAGCTGTCGGAGACCATCGACCAGGCGGTCATTGGTCGCCCCATTAACTTCCAGGGTCTCGGCGGCAATGAGGCTAACGCCCAGGCGCAGGGGATCCTCGAACGCGCGGCGCAGCGTGCCGGGTTCCGCGACGTGGTATTTCAGTTTGAGCCGGTTGCCGCGGGGCTCGATTTCGAAGCCACCCTCGGCGCGGAAAAGCGCGTGCTGGTTGTCGATATCGGCGGCGGTACGACCGACTGTTCGCTGCTGCTGATGGGCCCGGAATGGCGTCAGAAGGCCGATCGCCAGCAAAGCCTGCTGGGGCACAGCGGCTGTCGCGTCGGCGGAAACGATCTTGATATCGCCCTCGCCTTTAAATGCCTGATGCCGCTGCTCGGCATGGGCGGCGAAACCGAAAAAGGGATTGCCCTGCCGGTTCTGCCGTGGTGGAACGCGGTGGCGATTAACGACGTCCCGGCGCAGACCGATTTCTACAGCAGCGCCAACGGCAGACTGCTCAACGATTTAGTCCGTGACGCCCGCGACGGCGAGAAGGTTGCGCTGCTGACCAAGGTGTGGCGCCAGCGCCTCGGCTATCGCCTGGTACGCGGTGCCGAGGAGAGCAAAATTGCCCTCTCCGCGCAGGATAGCGTCACCGCCGGGCTGCCGTTTATCAGCGCCGACCTGGCGACGGCCATCAGCCAGCAGGGGCTGGAAGCCGCGCTGAATCAGCCGCTGGCGCGGATCATGGAGCAGGTTCAGCTCGCGCTGGACAGCAGCAGCGAAACGCCGGATGTGATCTATCTGACCGGCGGTAGCGCCCGCTCCCCGCTGATTAAGAAAGCGCTGGCGGCCCATCTGCCGGGTATTCCCGTTGCCGGTGGCGATGACTTTGGTTCGGTCACCGCCGGTCTGGCCCGCTGGGCGCAGGTGGTCTTTAGCTAACCCCGCTACGGGCGGCCGCACCTTCGGCCGCCCCGTCGTCCGTCAATGTTGCGGGCGATAAACTCTCCTGTCGCCCGTATCGGCCAACTCGTCGGCAAATAAAACGATATTCTCAGCCCGCTCCGGACGCCTGATATCACAAAATGCTCTCTCCCATCCTCTGTCATTCGTGATATACCCTAAGCCCGCGGCGCTGCTGCAAGGCTTTGGCCCGTTATGACCAACAGAAACGGCGAACTGAAATAAAGCTGGAATATTCTCTGTCGGGTCAGCAAAATGCTTTCGCGTCTGAACCTCTGCATTTTCCCCGGGATCCCGGCGGATTTACGCTGCCGGTTATTCACTGTCGCGCTATTTAAAATACCGTTAATAATGCCGCAAGGGGGCGTGATTGAATCGCGTGTGCGCTATTTTTGCTACGGCTAAGCCGGCAGCCTGGTTCAGGTGCCTTTTTTTAGTCTGCTGCGGCATTTTGAGCTATTTCCAGACCCTGGCGCCGGCTCATGCTGAGACCTACCAGCTGGGAATTGATATTCCGGTCTTCTGGTTTGCCGACGCCGATGGCCGAATGACGGTGGATACCTTCGCTTCGCTGCCGGAGAGTGACCTGCAGCCGCTGCACAAAATCCCCTCCTTTGGCTACTCGCGCAAGGCCTGGTGGCTTAAGGCCACCCTGCCGGCCTCTTACTTCGCCGGCGAGCCGCGCTGGCTGCAGGTTGGCCCCTCTTTTGTCGACAACCTGACGGTATTCTATCGTCCGGCCGGCAGCGCTGCGCCCTGGATCCGCAAGACCTTCGGCGACCACGCCCCGGCCAGGGAGAGCGATATCGACTATCGCGAAAGCGTACTGATTTTTCAGCCGCCCCCGGGCCCTGCGGGCTACGAGGTGGTGTTCCATCTTCAGAGCACCAGCACCCTGATCCTGCTGGCGACTCTCTCCTCCCCCGAGGAGTTTGTACAGTCGGCCACCATCGATACCGCCTTCTGGAGCTTCTATTTCGGCCTCGCCATTATTGCCAGCGGCATTGCCCTGTGGCTGGCCATCGCGCTGCGCCGTCGCCTGCTGTGGGGGATCTGCCTCTTCTCCCTCAACTACCCGCTGGTTGCGGCGCTGCACGGCTATCCGGAGTGGCTATTCGGCCAGGCGGTGCTGCCCGTTCAGGACTACATGATAAGCTGCCTGTCGCTGCTCAGCTACGCCACCGCCCTGTGGCTGCACGCCGAAGTGTTCGACCTGAAGAAGAACATGCCCAGGCTTTATCGCCTGCTGCTGCTGGCGGTGGGGCTGAACGTCTTACTCCAGCTGAGCATTCCGCTGGGCTTTTACGGCCTGGCGATGCAGATTGAGGCGGGGATATTCTTTATTGCCTCCCCGGTGCTGCTGACCACCTCCTGGATGCTGTGGAGGCGCAAAGCGATCGACTTAAATACGCTGCTCCTTGGCCTGCTGCCGCCGGTCTACGTCGCCTCGGCGGCGCTGGTATTGCTCTCGATACACGGCATCATTCCCTATCATCAAGCGATCTACTCCGCCTGGCAGTACGCGCTGATCGTCCATATCATCACCGTGCTGATCATCGCCGTGCTGCGGGTACGCGCGGAAAACCGCCGGCTGCTGCAGAAACAGCAGCTGGCGCGTGAGCTGCGCATCGAGCGCGAGGCCAGCTTTAACCAGCGCCAGTTTATGGGGATGGTCGCGCATGAGTTCAGAACGCCGCTGGCGATTATCCAGGCCGCGCTGGAAAACCTGCGCCTGTGCGCCGCAACCCTGGAGCAGGAGCCCCGGCTGGATCGCATGCAGCGGGCGACCACCCGCCTCGTGCAGCTCACCGATAACTGCCTGGCCGATGCCCGGCTCTCCTCTGAGGCGTTTTCCGTCGATAAACAGGACGCGGCGCTGCTGCCGGTGATCAAAATGGCGGCGACGGTGGTGGACCTCTCGCTGAAGCACAACCTCAGGATCAGGCTCGAGGGCCAGCTCGTGACGCCCGATGCCCCCTCGCCGACGCTGTTTATTGATAGCGGGCTGCTGTGCGTTGCGCTGGCCAACCTGTTCGACAATTCGGTGAAGTATGCGCCCTGCGGCGAAATCAGCATCGATATCGCGCAAAAGGAGCGGCACGTCGAGATAAGGATCCGCGACATGGGCCCGGGCATTGCCGGCGAAGCGATCGAGCTGATTTTCGAGCGCTACCGACGCGGCGAAACCCACGGTGCGTCTCCGGCCGGTACCGGCCTCGGGCTGTACGTTGCCAGGCAAATAGTCCAGGCCCACGGCGGCGATTTATGGCTGGCGGCGAACACGCCGACCGGCTGCGAATTTGCGTTAACGCTTCCCCTGACAGAACAGCAGAAGGCCAGGTTATGACATTACGCGTGGCTATCATTGAAGATAGCGCTGATTTACTCGACGAACTGCAGGCTTTTCTCCGCCACCGCGGGTTTGCGGCCTGGGGCGTACGCAGCGCCGAGGCGTTCTGGCGGCAGCTGCACGCCGATCCGGTTGATATTGTATTAATCGATATCGGGCTACCGGGCGAAGATGGCTTCAGCGTGCTGGAGTATCTGCACCAGCTCGGCCAGTTTGGTCTGATCGTGATTACCGCCCGAGGCCACCAGCAGGACAAGCTGCAGGCGTTAAGCCTCGGCGCAGACTTCTACCTGATTAAACCGGTTAACTTTTCCGACCTTGCGGACACTATCCATGCGCTGGGCGCGCGGCTGAAGGAGCAACAGGCGGTGACGCCCGCGCCGCCGGCGCGAGTGGCCGACCCGGCGGTCTCCTCCCCGTGGACGCTGCAGGCCGAGCGGCTGGTGGCACCGTCGGGGCTGATCCTTCCGCTGACGCAGCAGGAGTACCGGCTGATGGAGATCCTGATGCGCAACCGCAATGAAGTGTGCAGCAAGGTCGATCTGCATGCCTGGCTCTTCACCGACGAAGGGGAACCCGAGCTGCACCGCATCGACGTGGTCATCAGCCGGCTGCGGCATAAGGCGCGGCTACACGGTATCAGCCTGCCTATCCGCGCCATTTTCGGCAAAGGCCTGGCGTTTCTTTCCTGAGTTCGATGGACAGGTGCGCCCCTTCCCGCGCCGTCGTCATTGCCGGTACGTTATTCATTTTGCTGTCGTTGTTATTTTTTCTCACTTTTTGAGAGAAATGAGAGAAATGAGACTGACGCCCCGATTAGGAATTTTCTTACACTGATTTTGCGCCATCAAGCGCGGGCTGCCGGTGTCTCCCCTTTAGCGAACGGTCTGACAGGCACAGTTCGTGATACCGGCCGCCAGGTAAATATAACGATAACGCCGCCCTGCCTGGCTTTGCCAGAGCATTAACCGCGGCGCAGCAGGCAGCGTAGAGCAATATTCACCCCTTTTTTTGTGCCATACACCGTTTAGAGCCTGCCCGACAGGCCCTTAAATAAAGGAAATTCATCATGAACATGCAAACGGGGTTCGCCCTGCTGCTGTGCGTATTTTGTCTGTGTATTTCGGTTTACTGCCTGGTGTCCTATCTGAAGGACCGTAAAAAACAAAAGATTCCGTTTACCTACGGACGTAAAAAATAACGTTCAGCGGATTTCGGGCAACACGAAAAATAATGCGTCCAATAATAACCGGCAGCGGTAATAAGCCGATGCGCAGCTTTTTTCTGCAGCACACACAGCAACCATCGCCTACGCCGGAGGTCCGGTCGCGCAATGGCGTCACGTTGACTTATAAAGGAAGTCACGCCATGAAAACGATTAATATTGCGCTTAACACCCGCAGCGCCTTTATCCGCGATGCGTTAGTTTACATGGTGAATGAGCTCACCCGGGATCGCCCCGGCGTCCGGGTGAACTTCTCCTCGCGCAGCGATACCCTGGCGCACGAGGACATCATTTTCGCCGACCTTCTGCCGGGGGAAATTCACCTGTGCAATACGCTGATAAAAAATCGCAAACCGGGCAGTTCGGTCATTATCCTGCATAGCTACGACGCCCTCCCGGAGCCGGCCGGCATCGTCAACTGCCTGAGGGACGTTATCTTTTTCGCCATCAAATCGGCCAGCGTGGCGCAGATGCGGGCAATTATCGAAAAGGTGCTTAAGAGCGCTGAAAATCCGCCGATTAAATTATTCAAGGACCCCGGGTTAATCTGCAACCACTGTCCGCACCAAACGCTATCGCGTTCGCAGGTCGCGGTCGCCCACGGTCTTATTCACGGGTTTGATATCGGTAAAATATCCGCCATCAATAAGGTGAGTATCAAAACGACCACCTACCATAAAAGTAAGATCATGGAAAAATACCGGCTTAATAACAACCATGATTTTTTTCAGTTTATGAATTTACTTAGAGAAAGAGGATAGCCCGCGTCATCGTCGGGGAATATTTGCGGCCCAGAGTTTAAATTTAGGAATTTATGGGGTTGCACAGGGAGGCAATTCCTAAAAAAAGCGCCGTGCGGAAAAATAGCTTCTCATGCTCGCCAGACAGCGGATAACATCAGCGCATCCCCGGTATAAAGACGCTTCACCGCGTGGTTATACAATAATAACAACGTATCTAGCGGGGAATTATTACTTCGTCACATCGCCCCTTGCGTGCCTGTTAGGGGCATCTTTTTATTTCGCCGCACCCGCGCGCTGAAAGAAATACGCGCTCCGCCAAGAGCGCGTATGCCATCGTCAGGCCTGAACGCCCTGAGGCTCCGTTTCCGGCACCTCTTCCTGCAGCTGACCCTCATTTTTTGACAGCATCGCCGTCGCAATACCGTTGCCCAGCACGTTAATAGCGGAGCGCCCCATATCGAGGAAATGGTCGATCCCCATCAGCAGCAAAATCCCGGCGACCGGAATATTGAAGCTGGGGATCGTCGCGGCCAGCACCACCAGCGCCGAACGCGGCACCCCGGCAATCCCCTTCGAAGCCAGCATCAGCGTCAGCATCATCACCGTAATTTCGCTGAAGCTGAGGTGAATGTTATACGCCTGAGCGATAAACAGGGAGGCAAAGGAGCAGTAGACCATCGAACCGACCAGGTTAAAGGAGTAGCCGATAGGCAAAACGAAGGAGACGATATTACGCGAGCAGCCGAAGCTGACCAGCCGCTCCAGCGTCTTCGGATAGGCCGCTTCCGAGCTGCTGGTGGTAAAGGCGACCAGCACCGGATCTTTCAGCATATTGAGCAGGCGGAAGACCTCTTTTTTCAGCACCATATAGCCCACCGCCACCAGCACCGCGCTGGTGAGCAGTACCGCAACGTAGTAGCCGCCGATAAATGAGGCGTAGTTCAGCAGAATGCCCAGCCCCTGGGAGGCGATCACCGAGGAGATAGCGGCAAAAATCGCCAGCGGAGCCACGTACATCACGTAGCCGGTCACCTTGAGCATAATGTGGGAGACCACGTTCAGCGCGGCCACCAGCGGGGCGTTAAACTTCTCCCCCAGCGATGCCCCGGCGATACCAAAGAACATCGAGAAAACCACGATCTGCAGAATTTCGTTACTGGCCATCGCTTCGGTAATGCTGGTCGGAATGGTATGCGACAGGAACCCTTTCAGGCTCATCCCGCTGACCGCCAGCCCGGTATCCACGGACTCTTTGGGGATCGCCAGATTCAGGCCGTTGCCGGGATGCCAGAGGGTGACGATCACTAATCCCACCAGAATGGAGAGGATCGAGGAGGTGACAAACCACACCATCGCCTTACCGCCTACGCGACCGATAGTGGCGGTTTCGCCCAGCCGCATTATGCCGACGGTCAGGGTGCTGAAGACCAACGGTGCAATCACCATCTTGATCAGACGTAAAAACATATCGGTGAAGAGCGTGATGTTATCCGACCATGCCACGATGGCAGTCGGGGAGGCGTAGGCGTGAATTGCCGCGCCGGAAAGTATGCCCATCAGCATAAAGATAACGATGAAGAGCGTGAGTTTGTTTGCACTGGCCACTAAAATTACCCCTGATTTATGAACCCGTCGCGTTCAGTGCACATATATTTTTATTATCGAAGTGCACTAAAACATTCGCCGTATAAATTGAATAAAAGCCGCGTCAGTTACAACTCTTTTTTATTTTTTAAACTAAAAGTCGACAGGATGCTTGATGTGCATCAAGTGCTTAATCATGCAACTTCGCTGCATCTTCTTCGCACTTTGCCGCCGGGATGCCGCAAGAAGATGCGCCGACGGAGGGGAAGGTCAGCAGAGGCTGCGTCGATGCGCGCGGCGCAGCGGGTTGAGGAGGGAAAACGGCCGCCCGGCGGCGCCGGGAATGGCCTCTATCCAGACATATCTCAACAGTCTTTTCATAATTCCTCCATTTTTGCGGGGCGTTCCCTCACTAAACTAGTATCATTTCGCGAAACGTTTCAGGATGAGATAGCAAAATAATGAAAGGCAGTCACACACTTCGTTGGGCAACCGCCCTGGCGGTCGTCATCGTTGCCGGCGCCGCATACTGGTTTTGGCAGGGTCGTGATACGGCGGGTGAAGCGGCTCCGGCGGCGGCAGGACAAGGTGCGCCCGCTGCGGGCGGCCGTCACGGCCGCTTCGGCGCGCCCCTGGCACCGGTACAGGCGGCTACGGCCACCAGCGAATCGGTGCCGCGCTATCTCAGCGGCCTCGGCACGGTCACCGCGGCCAATACGGTCACCGTGCGCAGCCGCGTCGACGGCCAGCTGCTGGCGATCCACTTCCAGGAAGGCCAGCAGGTAAAAGCCGGCGATCTGCTGGCGGAAATCGACCCCAGCCAGTTCAAAGTCGCGCTGGCACAGGCCCAGGGCCAGCTAGCGAAAGATAAGGCGACCCTTGCCAACGCCAGGCGCGACCTCGCCCGCTATCAGCAGCTGGTCAAAAGCAACCTCGTTTCCCGTCAGGAGCTGGATACCCAGCAGTCGCTGGTCAGCGAAACCAACGGCACGATTAAAGCCGATGAAGCGGCGGTGGCCAGCGCCCAGCTGCAGCTCAACTGGAGCCGCATCGTCGCGCCCATCGACGGGCGCGTCGGCTTAAAGCAGGTGGATATCGGCAACCAGATCGCCAGCGGCGATACCACCGGCATTGTGGTATTAACGCAAACCCAGCCGATCGATTTAGTCTTCACGCTGCCGGAAAATGACATCGCGGCGGTGGTTCAGGCGCAGAAGGCGGGTAAAGTCCTGCCGGTTGAGGCCTGGGACCGCACCAACAAGCAGAAAATCGCCAGCGGCGCGCTGCTCAGCCTGGATAACCAGATTGACGCCACCACCGGCACCATTAAGCTGAAAGCCCGCTTCAGCAACCAGGACGATGCGCTGTTCCCCAACCAGTTCGTTAACGCCCGCATGCTGGTGGATACCGAGCACAATGCGGTGGTGATCCCTGCCGCCGCCCTGCAGATGGGCAACGAGGGTCACTTCGTGTGGGTGCTGAACGCCGACAACAAGGTCAGCAAACATACGGTGACGCCGGGTATTCAGGATAGCCTGAAGGTGGTCATTAGCGCCGGGCTTTCCGCCGGCGATCGCGTGGTCACCGACGGTATCGATCGCCTGACCGAAGGCGCGAAGGTTGAAGTGGTCGAGCCGCACAGCGCATCCGCCGCCGCGCCGGAAAAAGCCACCAGCCGCGAATACGGCAAAAAAGGAGCGCGCTCCTGATGCAAGTTCTACCGCCGAGCAGTACGGGCGGCCCTTCCCGTCTCTTTATCATGCGCCCGGTGGCCACCACGCTGCTGATGGTGGCTATTCTGCTGGCCGGGATTATCGGCTACCGCTTTCTGCCGGTCTCGGCGCTGCCGGAAGTGGATTATCCGACCATTCAGGTAATCACCCTCTACCCTGGCGCCAGCCCGGACGTGGTGACCTCCGCGATCACCGCGCCGCTGGAGCGCCAGTTTGGCCAGATGTCCGGCCTCAAGCAGATGTCGTCGCAAAGCTCGGGCGGCGCCTCGGTGGTGACCCTGCAGTTCCAGCTGACGCTGCCGCTGGACGTCGCCGAGCAGGAGGTGCAGGCGGCGATTAACGCGGCCACCAACCTGCTCCCCTCAGACCTGCCTAATCCGCCGGTCTACAGCAAGGTGAACCCGGCCGATCCGCCGATTATGACCCTCGCGGTCACCTCTTCCGCCATTCCGATGACCCAGGTGGAAGATATGGTGGAAACCCGCGTGGCGCAGAAAATCTCCCAGGTCTCCGGCGTCGGCCTGGTGACCCTCGCCGGCGGCCAGCGTCCGGCGGTGCGCGTGAAGCTCAACGCGCAGGCGATTGCCGCCCTCGGATTGACCAGTGAAACCATCCGCACCGCCATCACCAGCGCCAACGTCAACTCGGCGAAAGGCAGCCTCGACGGCCCGTCGCGGGCGGTGACGCTCTCCGCGAACGACCAGATGCAGTCGGCGGAAGAGTATCGCCGGCTGATCGTCGCTTACCAGAACGGCGCGCCGATTCGCCTCGGCGACGTCGCCACCATCGAGCAGGGTGCGGAAAACAGCTGGCTCGGCGCGTGGGCGAACAACCAGCGGGCGATCGTCATGAACGTTCAGCGCCAGCCGGGAGCGAATATTATCGCCACCGCCGACAGCGTGCGCCAGATGCTGCCGCAGCTGACCGAAAGCCTGCCGAAATCGGTCAAGGTGCAGGTCCTTTCCGATCGCACCAACAACATTCGCGCCTCGGTGAGCGATACGCAGTTTGAGCTGATGCTGGCAATCGCCCTGGTGGTGATGATCATCTACCTGTTCCTGCGCAACGTCCCGGCAACCATTATCCCCGGCGTCGCCGTGCCGCTCTCGCTGGTGGGCACCTTTGCGGTGATGGTGTTTCTCGACTTCTCGATTAACAACCTGACGCTGATGGCCCTGACCATCGCCACCGGCTTCGTGGTCGATGACGCCATCGTGGTTATCGAAAACATCTCGCGCTATATCGAAAAGGGCGAAAAACCGCTGACCGCCGCGCTCAAGGGCGCCGGCGAGATCGGCTTTACCATCATCTCGCTGACCTTCTCGCTGATCGCGGTGCTGATCCCGCTGCTGTTTATGGGCGATATCGTCGGCAGATTATTCCGCGAATTTGCCGTCACCCTGGCGGTGGCGATCCTGATCTCCGCCGTGGTGTCGCTAACCCTGACGCCGATGATGTGCGCGCGGATGCTGAGCCATGAATCGCTGCGCAAGCAAAACCGCTTCTCCCGCGCCAGCGAACGCTTCTTCGATCGAGTAATTGCCGCCTACGGCCGCCTGCTGAGCCGGGTGCTGAACCACCCGTGGCTGACCCTCAGCGTGGCGCTGGGCACCCTGGCGCTGTCGATTATGCTGTGGGTGTTTATCCCGAAAGGCTTCTTCCCGATCCAGGACAACGGCATTATTCAGGGCACGCTGCAGGCCCCGCAGTCGGCCTCTTTTGCCAGCATGGCCCAGCGCCAGCAGCAGGTCTCGGCGCTGATCCTCAAGGACCCGGCCGTGGAGAGCCTGACGTCGTTCGTGGGCGTCGACGGCACCAACCCGGCGCTGAACAGCGCCCGGCTGCAGATCAACCTCAAGCCGCTGAGCGAGCGCGACGACCGCGTCCAGACGGTTATCTCTCGCCTGCAGCGCTCGGTGGACGGCATTCCGGGCATCGCGCTCTATTTGCAGCCCACCCAGGATTTGACCATCGATACCACCGTCAGCCGCACGCAGTACCAGTTCACGCTGCAGGCCAACTCGCTGGATGCGCTCAGCAACTGGGTTCCGCAGCTGCTGACCCGCCTGCAGGCGCTGCCGCAGCTCTCCGACGTCAGCAGCGACTGGCAGGATAAAGGCCTGGCGGCCTACATCAACGTCGACCGCGACAGCGCCAGCCGCCTTGGGATCAGCATGGCCGATGTCGACAATGCGCTGTACAACGCCTTTGGTCAGCGCCTGATCTCAACCATCTATACCCAGGCCAACCAGTATCGGGTAGTGCTGGAGCATGACACCCAGGCCACGCCGGGACTCGCCGCGCTCGACGGCATTCGCCTCACCAGCAGCGATGGCGGCATAGTGCCGCTGAAGTCAATCGCCACCGTTGAGCAGCGCTTTGCCCCGCTGTCGATCAACCACCTCGACCAGTTCCCGGTGACCACCATCTCGTTTAACGTCCCGGACGGCTACTCCCTCGGCGATGCGGTGGAGGCGATTCAGACCGCCGAGCAGGCGCTGGAGTTCCCCACCGATATCCGCACCGAGTTCCAGGGCAGCACTCTTGCCTTCCAGTCGGCGCTGGGGAATACCGTCTGGCTGGTGGTCGCTGCGGTGGTGGCGATGTATATCGTCCTCGGCGTGCTGTATGAGAGCTTTATCCATCCGATCACCATTCTCTCCACCCTGCCGACCGCCGGCGTCGGCGCCCTGCTGGCTCTGTGGCTGGCCGGCAGCGAGCTGGACGTGATCGCCATTATCGGCATCATCCTGCTGATTGGTATCGTCAAGAAAAACGCCATCATGATGATCGACTTTGCCCTCGCCGCCGAGCGCGAACAGGGCATGCCGCCGCGCGAGGCCATTTATCAGGCCTGCCTGCTGCGTTTTCGCCCCATTCTGATGACCACCCTGGCGGCGCTGCTCGGCGCGCTGCCGCTGATGCTGAGCACCGGCGTCGGCGCGGAGCTGCGGCGTCCGCTGGGGATCGGCATGGTCGGGGGCCTGATGCTCAGCCAGGTGCTGACGCTGTTTACCACCCCGGTCATCTATCTGCTGTTCGACCGCCTGTCGCTGTACCTCAAAAGCCGCTTCCCACGGCGTGAGGAGGAGGCGTAAATGAAGTTTTTCGCTCTCTTCATTTACCGCCCGGTGGCGACGATTTTGATTTCGCTGGCCATCACCCTGTGCGGCATTCTCGGCTTCCGCCTGCTGCCGGTCGCCCCGCTGCCGCAGGTGGATTTCCCGGTAATCATGATCAGCGCCTCGCTGCCCGGCGCCTCGCCGGAAACCATGGCCTCGTCGGTGGCGACGCCGCTGGAGCGCTCCCTCGGGCGCATTGCCGGGGTCAATGAGATGACCTCCTCCAGCTCGCTGGGCAGCACGCGCATTATTATGGAGTTCAACTTCGACCGCGATATCAACGGCGCTGCCCGCGACGTGCAGGCGGCGATCAACGCCGCGCAAAGCCTGCTGCCCAGCGGCATGCCGAGCCGTCCAACCTATCGCAAGGCCAATCCGTCCGATTCGCCGATTATGATCCTGACCCTCACCTCGGATACCTACTCCCAGGGCGAGCTGTACGATTTTGCCTCCACCCAGCTGGCGCAAACGATCGCCCAGATTGACGGCGTCGGCGACGTTGACGTCGGCGGCAGCTCCCTGCCCGCGGTGCGCGTTGACCTCAATCCTCAGGCGCTGTTTAACCAGGGCGTGTCGCTGGACGCCGTGCGCACGGCGATTGATAACGCCAACGTGCGCAGGCCGCAGGGGGCGCTGGAGGACGGCAGCCATCGCTGGCAGATCCACACCAACGATGAGCTGAAAACCGCCGCGGAGTATCAGCCCGTCATCGTGCACTACAGCAACGGCGCGGCGGTGCGTCTCGGCGACGTTGCCAACATCAGCGATTCGGTACAGGACGTGCGCAACGCCGGGATGACCAATGCCAAACCGGCAATTCTGCTGATGATCCGCAAGCTGCCGGAAGCCAATATCATCCAGACGGTGGACGGCATTCGCGCGCGCCTGCCGGATCTACAAAAAACCATCCCGGCGGCGATCGATCTGCAAATCGCCCAGGACCGCTCCCCGACGATCCGCGCCTCGCTGGAGGAGGTCGAGCAGACGCTGGTGATTTCGGTGGCGCTGGTGATCCTCGTGGTGTTCCTGTTCCTGCGCTCCGGCAGAGCCACGCTGATCCCGGCGGTGGCGGTACCGGTGTCGCTGATCGGCACCTTTGCCGCCATGTACCTCTGCGATTTTAGCCTCAACAACCTGTCGCTGATGGCGTTGACCATCGCCACCGGCTTCGTGGTGGATGACGCCATCGTGGTGCTGGAGAATATCTCCCGCCACCTTGAGGCGGGGATGAAGCCGCTGCAGGCGGCGCTGCAGGGAAGCCGGGAGGTGGGCTTTACGGTGCTGTCGATGAGCCTGTCGCTGGTGGCAGTCTTTTTACCGCTGCTGCTGATGGGTGGCCTGCCGGGGCGCCTGCTGCGCGAGTTCGCGGTCACCCTGTCGGTGGCGATTGGTATATCGCTGGCGGTGTCATTAACCCTGACGCCGATGATGTGCGGCTGGCTGCTGAAGAGCGGCAAGCCGCACGAGCCTACGCGCAACCGCGGCTTTGGCCGCCTGCTGGTGGCCGTCCAGGGCGGCTACGGCAAATCGCTGAAGTGGGTGCTGAGGCACAGCCGAATGACCGGCCTCGTCCTGCTGGGCACGATTGCCCTTAGCATCTGGCTCTATATCTCGATTCCGAAAACCTTCTTCCCGGAGCAGGATACCGGCGTGCTGATGGGCGGCATTCAGGCGGACCAGAGCATCTCTTTCCAGGCGATGCGCGGCAAGCTGCAGGACTTTATGAAAATCATTCGGGAAGACCCGGCGGTGGATAACGTTACCGGGTTCACCGGCGGCTCGCGGGTCAACAGCGGGATGATGTTTATCACCCTTAAATCCCGCGACCAGCGCCACGAAACGGCGCAGCAGATCATTGACCGGCTGCGGAAAAAGCTGGCGAAGGAGCCGGGGGCGAACCTGTTCCTGATGGCGGTGCAGGATATCCGCGTCGGCGGACGCCAGTCCAACGCCAGCTACCAGTACACCCTGCTGTCGGACGACCTGGCGGCGCTGCGTGAGTGGGAGCCCAAAATTCGCAAAGCGCTGGCGGCGCTGCCCGAGCTGGCTGACGTCAACTCTGACCAGCAGGACAACGGCGCGGAGATGAACCTGCTCTACGATCGCGATACCATGTCGCGCCTCGGCATCAGCGTGCAGGACGCCAACAGCCTGCTCAACAACGCCTTCGGCCAGCGGCAGATCTCCACCATCTACCAGCCCCTCAACCAGTACAAGGTGGTGATGGAGGTTGACCCGGTCTATACCCAGGACGTCAGCGCGCTGGATAAGATGTTTGTTATCAACAGCGAAGGCAAACCGATCCCGCTCTCCTACTTCGCCAAATGGCAGCCGGCTAACGCCCCGCTGTCGGTGAACCATCAGGGACTTTCGGCGGCTTCCACCGTCTCCTTTAACCTGCCGACCGGTAAATCCCTGTCGGAGGCCAGCGAGGCCATCAACCGCGCCATGACCCAGCTCGGGGTGCCCTCCAGCGTGCGCGGCTCGTTTGCCGGAACCGCGCAGGTTTTCCAGCAGACCATGAATTCGCAGATCGTGTTGATTCTGGCGGCGATTGCAACGGTCTATATCGTGCTGGGGATCCTCTACGAAAGCTACGTGCATCCGCTGACAATCCTCTCCACCCTCCCCTCGGCGGGAGTCGGGGCGCTGCTGGCGCTGGAGCTGTTCGGCGCGCCGTTCAGCCTCATCGCGCTGATCGGAATTATGCTATTAATTGGAATAGTGAAGAAAAACGCCATCATGATGGTCGACTTCGCGCTGGAGGCGCAGCGTAACGGCAACCTGCCGCCGGAAGAGGCCATTTTCCAGGCCTGCCTGCTGCGTTTTCGCCCGATTATGATGACCACCCTCGCGGCGCTGTTCGGCGCGCTGCCGCTGGTGCTATCCGGCGGCGACGGCTCGGAGCTGCGCCAGCCGCTGGGGATTACCATCGTCGGCGGCCTGGTGGTGAGCCAGCTGCTGACGCTGTACACCACGCCGGTGGTGTATCTGTTCTTCGATCGTCTGCGGCTGCGTTTTTCCCGAAAAGCCCGGCAACCGGTAAGCGAATAACATGACCGATCTCCCGTCCAGCGTACGCTGGCAGCTATGGATAGTGGCATTCGGCTTCTTTATGCAGTCGCTGGATACCACTATCGTTAATACCGCCCTCCCCTCGATGGCCAAAAGCCTCGGCGAGAGCCCGCTGCATATGCATATGGTTATCGTCTCCTACGTGCTGACGGTGGCGATTATGCTGCCCGCCAGCGGCTGGCTGGCGGACCGGGTGGGAGTGCGCAATATCTTTTTCAGCGCCATTATCCTCTTTACCCTCGGATCGCTGTTTTGCGCCCAGGCCAATACCCTCGACCAGCTGGTGCTGGCCCGGGTGCTGCAGGGCGTCGGCGGCGCCATGATGGTGCCGGTTGGCCGCCTGACGGTGATGAAAATCGTCCCCCGCTCGCAGTATATGGCGGCGATGACCTTCGTCACCCTTCCCGGCCAGGTCGGGCCGCTGCTGGGCCCGGCGCTCGGCGGCGTGCTGGTGGAATATGCCTCCTGGCACTGGATCTTTTTAATCAATATTCCGGTCGGCATTATCGGCGCTATCGCCACGCTCTCGCTGATGCCGAACTACACCCTGCAGACGCGGCGCTTTGACATGCTCGGTTTTATCCTGCTCGCCGCCGGCATGGCGACGCTGACCCTCGCCCTTGACGGCAAAAAGGGCCTCGGCATCTCTCCGCCGCTGCTGGCGGCGCTGGTGGCCATCGGCATCGCCTCCATTGGGCTCTATCTGTGGCACGCGCGGGGCAACGACGGGGCGCTGTTCAGCCTCGACCTGTTCCGCAACCGCACCTTCTCCCTCGGGCTCGGCGGCAGCTTTGCCGGGCGCATCGGCAGCGGCATGCTGCCGTTTATGACCCCGGTATTCCTGCAGATTGGCCTCGGCTTCACGCCGTTCCACGCCGGCCTGATGATGATCCCGATGGTGCTCGGCAGCATGGGCATGAAGCGCATCGTGGTACAGGTGGTGAACCGCTTTGGCTACCGCCGGGTGCTGACCGTCGCCACCCTCGGCCTCGCGCTGGTTAGCCTGCTGTTTATGGCCGTCGCGCTGGCGGGCTGGTACTGGCTGCTGCCGGTAGTGCTGTTTTTACAGGGCATGATCAACTCCAGCCGCTTCTCGTCAATGAATACCCTGACGCTGAAGGATTTGCCGGACCCGTTGGCCAGCAGCGGCAACAGCATGCTGTCGATGGTGATGCAGCTGGCGATGAGCATTGGCGTGACCATCGCCGGCATGCTGCTGGGGATGTTCGGCCAGCAGCACCTCAGCGCCGATGCGGCGACCGCGCATCAGGTCTTTCTCTACACCTATCTGAGCATGGCGGTCATTATTTCGCTGCCGGCGCTTATTTTTTCCCGCGTGCCGGATGACATCGAAGGCAATACCGTCATCGCCCGCCGCAAAAGGAGTGAACCGTGAAGTTTTGGCGTCCCGGCATTACCGGCAAACTGTTTCTCGCCATCTTCGCCACCTGTATCGTGCTGCTGATCAGCATGCACTGGGCGGTGCGGATCAGCTTTGAGCGCGGATTTATCGACTACATTAAGCGCGGCAACGAGCAGCGGCTGACGATGCTCGGCGACGCCCTCAGCGAGCAGTATGCCCAGCACGGCAGCTGGAAGTTCCTGCGCAACAACGACCGCTTTATTTTCCAGCTGCTGCGCACCTTTGAACGCGACAACGACGACCGCTCCCCCGCCGGCCACGGCCAGGGACCCGGGCCTGACGGAGCGCGCGGGCCAGGCCCCGGCTCGGACCGCGGACCGCCGCCGGATGACGGGCCGCGCGGTCCCGGGCCGGATATTCCGCCGCACGGCTGGCGGACGATGTTCTGGGTGGTGGATCAGAATGGCCGGGTGCTGGTCGGCCCGCGCGAGCCGGTGCCCGAAGACGGCACCCGCCGCGAGATCCTCGTTGACGGCGCCGCGGTGGGGGCGGTCATCGCCTCGCCGGTAGAGCGCTTAACCCGCAATACCGATATCAACTTCGATCGTCAGCAGAAGCGCACCAGCTGGCTGATTGTGGCCCTGGCGACCATCCTCGCGGCGCTGGCCACCTTCCCGCTGGCGCGCGGCCTGCTGGCGCCGGTCAAGCGGCTGGTAGAGGGCACCCATCGCCTCGCGGCGGGGGATTTCTCCACCCGCGTCACCGCCAGCGGCGGCGACGAGCTTGGCCGCCTGGCGCAGGACTTTAACCAGCTCGCCAGCACCCTTGAGCGCAACCAACAGATGCGCCGCGACCTGATGGCGGACATTTCCCACGAGCTGCGCACGCCGCTGGCGGTTCTGCGCGGCGAGCTGGAGGCGATTCAGGACGGAGTGCGCAAATTCACCCCGGACTCTATTCCCTCCCTGCAGGCGGAGGTCGCTACCCTGACCAAGCTGGTTGACGATCTGCACCAGCTGTCGATGTCGGACGAGGGCGCGCTGGCCTATCAGAAAACCTCCGTGGATATCATCAACCTGCTGGAAGTCGCGGCGGGAGCCTTCCGCGAGCGCTTCGCCAGCCGCGGGCTGGAGATCGGCGTATCGCTGCCGGAAAGCGCGATGATTTTCGGCGACGGCGATCGCCTGATGCAGCTTTTCAACAACCTGCTGGAAAACAGCCTTCGCTACACCGACAGCGGCGGCAAGCTGCTGATTAGCGCCGCGCAAAGCGGTCGGATGCTGATCGTCGACTTCGCCGATAGCGCCCCTGGCGTCAGCGACGCCCAGCTGGAGCGCCTCTGTGAACGCTTCTACCGCGCGGAAGGCTCGCGCAATCGCGCCAGCGGCGGCTCCGGCCTCGGGCTGGCTATCTGCGTGAATATCGTCGCCGCCCACGGCGGCACCTTACGGGCCGGCCATTCGCCTTTTGGCGGGGTTAGCATTAAAGTAGAGTTACCTCTGGAACGCGATTTACCGAGAGACGTATGACTGAATTACCTGTTGATGAAAACACGCCGCGTATTCTTATCGTGGAAGATGAACCCAAGCTCGGCCAGCTGCTGATCGACTATCTGCTTGCCGCGGGCTACGCGCCGACGCTGATTAACCACGGCGATCGGGTGCTGCCCTACGTTCGCCAGACGCCGCCGCACCTGATCCTGCTGGATCTGATGCTGCCGGGCACCGACGGCCTGACGCTGTGCCGCGAAATTCGCCGTTTCTCCGACGTTCCGGTGGTGATGGTGACGGCCAAAATTGAGGAGATCGACCGCCTGCTGGGGCTGGAGATCGGCGCCGACGACTATATCTGCAAGCCCTACAGCCCGCGTGAAGTCGTGGCGAGGGTGAAAACCATCCTCCGCCGCTGCCGGCCGCGCCCGGAGCTGCAGGCGCTGGATGCCGACAGCCCGCTGATCGTCGATGAAGGGCGCTTTCAGGCCTCGTGGCGCGACAAGCTGCTGGACCTCACCCCCGCGGAGTTTCGCCTGCTGAAAACGCTCTCCCAGGAGCCGGGCAAAGTGTTCTCGCGCGAGCAGCTGCTGAATCATCTCTACGATGATTATCGCGTAGTCACCGACCGCACCATCGACAGCCATATTAAAAACCTGCGCCGCAAGCTGGAGTCGCTGGACGCCGAGCAGTCGTTTATCCGCGCCGTCTACGGCGTCGGCTACCGCTGGGAGGCGGACGCCTGCCGACTGGCATAGGCCGGGGCTAGCGCCATTACCCGCCTTCTGGCGGGTATTTTTTTACGCTTACAGCGCCTCCGCCGTTATGCCCTCTATAGCGCCTGAACCATCCGACCGGCGCAGGCGGCGGGAAAGGGTTTACCTGCCTGCCCCACGGCGCTACAATGCCCGCCCTTAATGTGGGGACACTCCCCAACTCGCCCACCAGCTGCGGCGAATCTGACCTGTCATCAGAACGAGAAAATCATGTTTAAACCGGAACTCCTTTCCCCGGCGGGAACGCTGAAAAATATGCGTTACGCTTTCGCCTACGGCGCAGATGCCGTTTATGCTGGCCAGCCGCGCTACTCTCTGCGCGTGCGCAACAACGAATTCAACCACGAAAACCTGCAGCTCGGCATCAACGAAGCCCATGCGCTGGGGAAAAAGTTCTACGTGGTGGTGAATATCGCGCCGCATAACGCCAAGCTGAAGACCTTTATTCGCGATCTGCAGCCGGTAGTGGAAATGGGGCCGGATGCGCTGATCATGTCCGATCCGGGCCTAATCATGCTGGTACGGGAAAACTTCCCCGAGATGCAGATCCACCTCTCGGTCCAGGCCAACGCCGTCAACTGGGCAACGGTAAAATTCTGGCAGCAGATGGGGCTCAGCCGGGTCATTCTCTCGCGCGAGCTGTCGCTGGAAGAGATCGCCGAAATTCGCAGCCAGGTGCCGGAGATGGAGCTCGAGATTTTCGTTCACGGCGCGCTGTGCATGGCCTACTCCGGCCGCTGCCTGCTCTCCGGCTATATCAACAAACGCGACCCGAACCAGGGCACCTGCACCAACGCCTGCCGCTGGGAATATAACGTCCAGGAAGGCAAGCAGGACGACGTCGGCAATATCGTGCACAAGCATGAGCCGATCCCGGTACAGAACGTTGAGCCCACTCTTGGAATTGGTGAGCCGACCGATCGGGTATTTATGATTGAAGAAGCCAAGCGTCCGGGCGAATATATGACCGCCTTCGAAGACGAGCACGGCACCTACATCATGAACTCGAAGGATCTGCGCGCCATCGCTCACGTTGAGCGCCTGAGCAAGATGGGCGTGCATTCGCTGAAAATCGAAGGCCGCACCAAGTCCTTCTACTACTGCGCCCGTACCGCGCAGGTCTACCGTAAGGCGATCGACGACGCTGCCGCCGGCAAACCGTTCGACGAAAGCCTGCTGGAAACCCTCGAAGGGCTGGCCCACCGCGGCTATACCGAAGGCTTCCTGCGTCGCCATACCCACGATGACTATCAGAACTACGAGTACGGCTACTCGCTGTCAGAGCGCCAGCAGTTTGTCGGGGAGTTTACCGGCGAACGTAACGGCCAGCTGGCGGCGGTGGCGGTGAAGAACAAATTCACCCTCGGCGACAGCCTTGAGCTGATGACGCCGCAGGGCAACGTCAACTTCACCCTCGAGCATATGGAAAATGCCAAAGGCGAAGTGATGCCGGTCGCCCCCGGCGATGGCTACACGGTCTGGCTGCCGGTACCGGAAGATATGGTGCTGCAGTACGCCCTGCTGATGCGCAACTTCACCGGCCAGAGCACCCGAAACCCGCACAGCAACTAGTTTATCAGGGTTATTTTTTCAGGATGCACGGATATTAGAAACGGATCACATACCGTTTCGCTTAAAGTCGTTATCATCCATTTCGCTGAAAAACATAACCCATAAATGCTAGCTGTACCAGGAACCACCTCCTTAGCCTGCGTAATCTCCCTTACGCGGGCTTATTTTTTTAATCCCGCCGCCCGCGCGCTATCCCCACGATTTTTCGCGTAAAATTTTCATCGCCGCCAACCTGAGATACACTGTCTGCATCTTGTGCAATGAGGCAACCATCATGTCAACGTTTCCGTCCAGCTTACTGATCCTGAATGGCAAAGGCGCTAATGAGCCGCAGCTGCGCGAAGCGATAACGCTGTTACGCGACGAAGGCGTCGATATCCACGTCCGCGTCACCTGGGAAAAAGGCGACGCCGAGCGCTTCGTCGATGAGGCCGAACGGCTTAACGTCGGCACGGTGATTGCCGGCGGCGGCGACGGCACCATCAATGAAGTCGCCACCGCGCTGGTGCAGAGTGGCAGCAAGGCGGCGCTGGGGATCATCCCCCTCGGCACCGCCAACGACTTCGCCACCAGCGTCGGCATCCCGCAGGATCTTGCCAGCGCACTCAAGCTGGCGATCGTCGGGCGCGATATCGCGATTGACGTCGCGCGGGTCAACGATAAAACCGGCTTTATCAATATGGCCACCGGCGGCTTCGGCACCCGGATCACCACCGAAACGCCGGAAAAACTCAAGGCCGCGCTGGGGGGCGTCTCCTACCTGATCCACGGCCTGATGCGCATGGATACCCTTAAGCCCGACCGCTGTGAAATTCGCGGGGAAAACTTCTCCTGGCAAGGGGACGCGCTGGTGATCGGCATCGGCAACGGACGTCAGGCCGGCGGCGGCCAGCAGCTGTGCCCGCAAGCGTTAATCAACGACGGGCTGCTGCATCTGCGCATCTTTACCGGCCAGGAGCTGCTGCCGGCGCTGTTCAGCACGCTGGCCAATCCCGACAACTCCCCTAACCTGGTGGACGGCGTGTCGTCGTGGTTTGAAATTACCGCCGCCCACGAGATGACCTTTAACCTCGACGGCGAGCCGCTGAGCGGCAAAACCTTCCGCATGGAAATTCTGCCCGGCGCCCTGCGCTGCCGGCTGCCGCCGGACTGCGCGCTGCTGAAATAATCCCCGACGCCCGGCGGCGACAGGCCGCCGGGCGTCATTCAGTACGCGGCCACCTCCCGCGCCATCTCCCGGGTATACTGCCGGCTGGCGTTGACCAGCATTTGCGTGTAGGCCGCCTGCGCCTCGCCGTTGACCAGCGCATCCACCGTCAGGGTTTCGAGGATCTGCCCGTGCTGCATCACCGCCACCTTATGACAGAGATGGGCAATCACCCCAAGGTCGTGGGTGACCATTAAATAGGTGAGCTTCGCCTCCCGCTGCAGCTCCGCCAGCAGGTTGAGGATCTCGGCCTGCACCGAAACGTCCAGCGCAGAGGTGGGCTCATCCAGCAGCAGCACCTGAGGTTCGAGGATAAGCGCCCGGGCGATCGCCACCCGCTGGCGCTGGCCGCCGGAAAGCTGGTGCGGATAGCGGTCGCGAAAGGCGCGATTTAGCCCCACCCTGTCCAGCAGCGTATTGACCCGCCGATCGCGATCGCCGATACCGTGGATCTGCAGCGGCTCCTCAAGAATATCGCCCACGGTATGCCGCGGGTGCAGCGAGCCGTAGGGATCCTGAAACACCATTTGCACCTGCCGACAGCGCTGGCGGCTGATTTTATGCTCCAGCGCGCGGCCGTCGATCGCCAGCGCCCCCTGCCAGTGGGTGAACAGCCCGGCCAGGCACTTCAGCACCGTGGTTTTGCCGGAGCCGGACTCCCCCACCAGGCCGTAGATCTCGCCGGAACGGACGTGAAAACTCACGTCATGCAGGACCTGGCTACGCTTACTGCCCTCGCCAAAGGCGAGGTTGAGGTTTTGTACGTCAATCATCAGGCTCTCCTTATTCCGTCAGCCAGCTGGCCTGGCGCTGTAGGACCGGTAGCACCGGGCGGCGACGCTGCATATCCGGCAGGGAGTTAATCAGCCCCTGCGTGTAGGGATGGCGGGCGTTATCAAGGTCTTTGGCGGCAATGGACTCCACTACCCGCCCGGCGTACATCACCAGCACCCGATCGCAGAAGCTGCGCACCAGGTTGATATCGTGACTGATAAATATCAGCCCCAGCCCGCGCGACTGCACCAGATCGTCGAGCAGGCCGAGGACCTGCAGACGCACCGAGACGTCCAGCGCCGAGGTGGGCTCATCGGCAATCACCAGCTCCGGGTCGACGATCAGCATCATGGCAATCATGATGCGCTGCCCCTGGCCGCCGGAAATTTCGTGCGGATAGAGCCGATAGACGCGCTGCGGGTCGCGGATGCGCACCACCTCCAGCATCTCCAGCGCTTTGCTTCTGGCCTCGTTTTTACGCCCCGGATGGTGGGTGAGCCAGGCTTCAGCCACCTGATCGCCGACGCACACCACCGGATTGAGCGAGTATTTCGGGTCCTGCATAATCATGGAGATGCGCTTGCCGCGCACGGCGCGCATCTGCGCCTCGCTGAGCTGCTGTAAATCAAGGTCGGCAAACTGCATCCGGCTGGCGCTAACCCGCGCCTTTTTCGGATGCAGCTGCAGCAGCGCCCGCCCGACGGTGGATTTGCCCGAGCCGGACTCGCCGACAATCGCCAGCTTCTCCCGCCCCAGCTGGAAGGAGACGCCGCGCACCGCATGGGTGACCGCGCCGCCGTTAACAAAGTCGACGCACAGGTCGCGCACGTCGAGCAGCGGTGCGCTATTCGCTACGAGGATCGAGGATGTCACGTAGGCCATCTCCTAAGAAGTTGAATGCCAGACTGTTGATCAGGATTGCCAGCCCCGGGATCGTTACTACCCACCAGCACTCCATCATGTAGGTGCGACCGCTGGAGATCATCGCCCCCCACTCCGGATCCGGCGGCTGGGCGCCGAGGCCGAGAAACCCCAGCCCGGCGGCGGTCAGGATAATTCCCGCCATATTCATGGTGATGCGGATGATCACCGATGGCAGGCACAGCGGCACAATGTGCCGCCACAGCACGCGGGTCGCAGAAGCGCCCTGTAAACGCACCGCCGAGATAAAATCGGCCTGCCGCAGAGAGAGCGTTTCCGCGCGGGCCAGACGTGCAATCGGCGGCCAGGCGGTCAGCGTAATCGCAATCACCACGTGCTCAAGGCCGGGGCCCAGCGCGGCCACAAAGGCCAGCGCCAGCACCAGGCTTGGGAAGGAGATAAAGATATCGGTGACGCGCATCAGCACCATATCCACCCTGCCGCCAAAGTAGCCGGCGCTCACCCCCAGCAGCAGCCCCAGCGGCCCAACGGTCACCGACACCAGCAGCACGATATAGAGCGTGATGCGCGAACCGTAGACCAGCCGGCTAAAGATATCGCGGCCAAACTCGTCGGTGCCGAACCAGTGCTGCGCATTGGGCGCCGCCAGCGCGTTATTGAGGTCCTGCACCAGCGGGTGATAGGGGGCAATCTGCGGCGCGAAAATCGCCACCACCAGCAGCAGGCCGATAATCCCGCCGCCGATCGCGGTGAGAGGATTGCGCGCCATCCGGCCGATAAACCCGGCGCCGCGCCTCAGCCCGCGAACTATCCGCTGGCGGCCCTCGTTCGTTCCGCCTCGCAGCGGGGTATCCAGCGAAACCGTCATGATTTGGTCCTCGGGTCAAAGAATTGGTACAGCATGTCGGAAAGCAGATTGAGCATCACGAAAATCACCCCCACCAGCAGCACGCAGCCCATCACCGCGTTCATATCCCCGAGCAGCAGGCTGCCGGTGAGATAGGAGCCGAAGCCGGGCCACGAGAAGACCGTCTCGATCAGCACCGCCCCTTCCAGCAGCGCGCCGTAGGCCAGCGCCACGACCGTCAGCAGCTGCACCAGTATGTTGCGAAAGGCGTGATGCCAGATAACCTGCCGCTCGGTGAGCCCCTTCACCCTGGCGGTGATAATGAACTCCTGCGACAGCTGGGCCAGCATAAAGCTGCGGGTCATGCGGCTGATGTAGGCCAGCGAGTGAAAGCCGAGCAGCGAAGCGGGTAAAATCAGGTGATTGATGGCGTTCCAGAATACCCGGCCATTCCCCGCCAGCAGCGCGTCAACGGTCATCAGGCCGGTGCGCCGCGGCACGATCCCGTCCAGGCCGAGATCCACCCGTCCGGCGCCGCCCACCCAGCCGAGCCAGGCGTAGAACACCAGCAGCCCGATCATCCCGACCCAGAAGATCGGCGTCGAGTAGCCGGCGAGGCTAATAATACGCACCACGTAGTCGCTGAGGCTGTTGCGCCGCGCCGCGGCCAGCACGCCCAGCGGAATACCGAGCCCGGCACCAACGATGATCGCCATCGTCGCCAGCTCCATGGTCGCCGGGAAGACGCGAATAATGTCGTCCATCACCGGTTTCCCGGTCAGCAGGGCGTTGCCCAGATCCCCGTGCAGCAGGTTGACGAAATAGATGGCAAACTGGGTGACCAGCGACTGGTCAAACCCCAGCTGGTGGTACACCTGCTGATAGGTGCCGTGGTCGGCATCCGGGCCAACAATCGCCAGCACCGGGTCGATGGGCATCACCCGTCCGATGGTGAAGGTGAGCAGCAGCAGGCCGAACAGCGTGATCGCCACCTGCAGCAGCCGTTTAGCCAAACGCCGGGCGCGGGAGCCGGGCGCGAAAAGGCGTGTACTCATCCTTTCTCTCCTTCGCTGACTTTATAGACTTCGCGTAAAAAGGTGGTGGCGGACGGATGCGGTCGATAGTCGTGCACCTCCCGACGGACCACCACCGAATCAACCATCTGTGAAAGCGGGATCAGAGCCGGGATCAGCTGGTCGTAGCGGGCCTGAATCGCCCGGTAGTCGGCAACCTGCTTCTGCGGGTCGCGTTCGAGCAGCGCGCCGTCGATCATCGCGTTGAGCTGCGGGTCGTAAAAACCGGTCCGCCAGCCCTGGAAGTTGGTCAGCCGCGCGGCGTCGCTGTTATCCGGGTTATAGACCAGCGCCCGCAGGCTGGAGTGCGGATGCGGCTCCATCCCGCTGCCGCCGCGGCCCACCAGCAGGTCGAACTGACGCTCGCGCATCGCCCCGTAGATCTGGTTGCCGGTACCGGTAATAATTTTGGCGTTAATGCCCGCCTGCATCAGCGTGGACTGCACGGCAATGGCGATATTGAGGAACGGCTGGTCGGAGAGCACCCGCAGCGTGGTAGTGAAGCCGTCGGGATAGCCCGCCTCCGCCAGCAGCTTTTTCGCCCGCGCAATATCCAGCCGGTAGCCCGGGTCCGGTAGCGTCGAGGGCATGCCGGCTTTGATCGGCCGCTGGTGCAGCACGCCGTAGCCCGGCATCAGCGCCCGGTTAATCCCCTGATAGTCAATCAGGTAGCGCAGGGCCTCGCGCACCTTAGGATTGGCGAAGTGCGCCTCCTTCATGCTCATCGCCACGTAGTACATCGTTCCGCGCTGCACCGCATCGACGCTCAGCTGCGGGTTGCTGCGCAGGGCGTTGATATCCGATACCGCCATATTGTTGGCGATGTCGAGATCGCCCTTCTCAATCATCAGGCGCAGCGTTTGCGACTCCTGAAAATGGCGCAACACCACCCGGCTCATCTTCGCCTCCCCGCGCCAGTAGTTCGGGTTGCGCTGCATGCGCAGCACCTCCTTCGCCTGCCAGGTTTCCAGCATAAACGGCCCGGACCCGGCTTCGTGGGTGGTCAGCCAGCGGTTGCCCCAGTCGTTATCCTGCGCGTGGCTTTGCACCGTTTTGCTGTCGATCACGCCAAGGTTGCCAAGCGCGCCGAGGGAGTAGAGCACCAGCTGCGGATCGTTGGCCTTCGGCAGGGTGATTTGCACCGTCACGTCGTCCAGCGCCGTCACCTGCTTATCGATATTGCTTTTGCTGAAGCCGTAGGATTTCCACACCGAGGCCTGGGCGAGGTTAAGGTGCAGGATCCGCCGCATCGACCACACCACGTCGGCCGCGGTCAGCGGATTGCCGGAGTGAAACGTCACGTTGTCGTGCAGATGGAAGGTCAGCGTCGCGCCGTCCGGGCTTATCTCCCAGGATTTAGCCAGCGCCGGACGCACGTTGGTGAGCTGCTCGGGGTCCAGTTCAACCAGTGAATCGTAAAGATTGACCACTACCCCCACCACCTCGTTGCCGGTCATGGCCGCCGGGTCGAGTGTCAGCAGGTTATTCATATTCATACCGACGATCAGCTGGTCGGGCGGCGTTTTGGCGTAGCTCGCCCCGCTCCCCAGCGTCACGGCGAGCGCGAGCAGGCACGCTCCCAGTAAGGAGGATTTCTTCATCTATCTTTCGCCTGTAGGGTACACGCCCGTCATCATTGGCGCCGCAGCGGCTGACTCAGGGCCTGTTTTATCATTGTTATCCGTTCGGCCATATCCGCTATGCCTTCAGCATGCGGACTTTTTATTAATCAGTTGTGGCTAACGGTATTGGCTTCGATATACGCAAAGTTGATGTCTTCTCCGAGGCCCGGGCGCTGTGACAAATGCACAAAGCCCTGCTCATCCATCGGGTCAACGATGCTGTTGAGATAGGCGGCCGGCGTGTCGTAATCGAGGAACGGGTGCAGCAGACCGCGCTCGTACCAGCGGCAGTTGCGGATCGCCCCCACCACCGCCAGGCTCGCCGCCCCGTTGCCATGAACCTCACAGTCCATGCCGAAAGACTCCGCCAGCGCCGCCACCTTCATGGTGGGCGTAATCCCGCCGACGCCGTTGGCCCCGGCGCGTAAAATATCGCAGGCTCCGGCCTTCACCCATTCAGCGCGCATATGATGCTTGCCGCCGAAGCTCTCCGGGCCGACGATCGGAATGGTCAGGTTTTCCGCCAGCCAGGCGTAGGACGACATCGAATCCTCCTCCATCGGCTCTTCAAACCAGGCGAAGTCGAGCTTTTCCAGCTCTTTGCCAATCCACAGCGCCTCGGCGCGGCTGTACCAGTGGTAGCCGTCAATCATCAGCTCAACGTCCGGGCCAACCGCTTCACGTACCGCGGCGCAGGCTTTGATATCCATCTTCGGATTCGGCGCAAAGGCGATCGGTGGCATCCAGGTGTGCAGCTTGATGGCCCTGTAGCCGCGCGCCACCAGCTTTTCGGCAAACGCCGCGAACTCGTCCGGCGTCGACAGGCCGCCGGGCAGATCGTCCCCGCACATGGTGCTGCCGTAGGCCGGCACCTTATCGCGATAGCCGCCCAGCAGCTTATAGACCGGCATATTGAGCCTGCGGCCCAGCAGATCCCACAGCGCCTGCTCAACAAACGACAGCGCGCGTTCGGTCAGCTGGTGGGCGCTGCCGCGCTGCCAGTGGTTAAGATCCTGCCAGATGCGCTCGCGATTAAAGGGGTCCTGCCCCACCAGTACCTTGCGGAAAAAGGTGTCCACCACAAACGGGCGCACCACTTCCGGCGGCGCGAAGGCGTAGCCCTGGGTGCCGTCATCGGCGGTGATGGTCAGCATCGCCATTTTCGCCAGCCCTTCCGCTCCCGGGTGGGAGTGCCCGGCGCTATCGGCAACCCGCCGGGTGGGATAGTGAAAAACGGTGACGTTTACAGATTCAATTTTCATTCTTTGTCCTTAGTACGATGCACCTGAACCCATATGGCCAAAATTCGCCCAACTGATAAGCATGGTGAATGAGTTCATATAATTGAAAAAGCGTTTCAATTATTAATCTAAGCACAAATCATTAACACTGCCTCGGACAAATTCCGCTATGCAACGACCGAATTTTGGGCATCGGCACGACAGGACGTGATTGTTTTCACAAAAGGGAGAGGAAATGTGAAGGCGATCGCCAAGGGAAAAGCGTGAAAAATGAGCGCAGAAAAGAGATAAACCGACCGTTTACACCTCCAGGGATCCTGCGCTCACCGGTTCGGAACTATCCGGCCGCCTTAACGCGTTCGTCGCGCGATAGCAGCAGCTCGGTGAGGGAGTGATGGCGGGCAACCGCACCGTGGAACTGCGGATGCTGGCAATCTTCAGCCACCGCTATCGTCGGAATACCCGCGGCCCGGGCGGCCTGAAAGCCGCTGGCGCTATCTTCGATAACCAGGCACTGCTCCGCGCGGAGGTTGAGCTTGCGCAGGGTTGAGAGGTAGACCGCCGGGTGCGGCTTGCCCCACGCTTCGTCGTCGGCGCTGGAGATCGCATCGAACCAGGGGCGCAGGGCGAGCTTATCCAGCACGGCGGCAATCACCTGATGGGACGAGGAGGTCGCCAGCGCAATCTTATAGCCGCAGCGGCGGAAATGGGCTAAGGCGTCATTGACCCCCTCCATCGCCTCGCCGCTGGCGGTAATCAGGCCGGTGACCCGCTGCAGGATAGTCTGCTGCAGGCGCTGCGGCGCGACGCTGAGCCGGCAGTGGCGGCACCAGATGCGCGCAATGTCGTCCAGCCGCTTGCCTTTGGTCAAGGTTTCGCACTCCTCGACGCTGACCGTCGCGCCCAGCGATGCCAGGGCCTCCATCTGCGCCTGGCGCCATAGACCTTCCGAGTCAATCAGCACGCCGTCCATATCAAAAATTACCGCTTTAATACTCATCATCCACCTCAGGCGGGCCGCGATATTGCTCACGCGGCCCGTAGACTATCATCAGGAAAATTCGACGCTTTTACCGCTGCCGGCCGGCTGCTGGCTAAAGCCCGGCTGCTCGACGCGGATAAACGCGCAGAGGAAGAACGCCAGCACGTACAGCGCGGTGTAGGCGATAACCACCCCGATGGTGCTGTAGTACGGCAGCAGAACCACCGCTATCGCCGGGGCGAGGAAGTTGGAGAGCCCCGCCGACAGGTTATAGACCGAAATGGCCGCCCCTTTATGCTTTGGCTCAAGCGCCGGGAACACGGCGGCCATCGGCACGAAGGCGGCAACAAAGATCCCCAGCGCAACCGCCGGGATCAGCGCCATGGCGAAGTTATGCCCGAAGTGCTGCGGAATGTAGTAGAAGGCAAGGCTCGACAGCGCCATGCCGACGCAGCCAAACCAGCGCACCACTTTGATCCAGCCCAGCTTCTCGCCGAGGATCCCCCACAGCACGTTGGAGAAAATGGTGGTGAAGAAGAACACCGCCCACACCTGCAGCCACTCCGAGGTGGTGAAGCCCAGCTCGTCAACAAACATCAGCGGCATAATGACCGCAAAGCCGAACAGCGACAGGGTGTTGATAATACGCACCATGCTGGAGAGCAGAATATTGCGATTGCTGTAGAGCAGCGTGACCGCGCGGCCCAGCTCGGCAAACTTCTCGCGGGTGGTCAGGTTTTGCATATGCCGCGGCGTTTCGATTTTGCGCAGCGCGACCATCGCGATGACGCCGCCGGTGATGCAGAACGCCAGCGCCAGCCACAGCGTACCGAGCTCGCCGATATGCGGGATGGTAAAGCTCGGGATGTAGCTGCCGAACACGCCGATGCCGATGGAATAGACCGCCCAGAACCAGCCCAGCGCCGAGCTGGCGCTGTCGCTTTTGACGTTGTGAATAATCGCCACGATGAACGAGTAGAGGAACAGCGGATAGGCAAAGCCGCGAATGCCGTAGAACAGCAGGATCAGCGGATAGTTAGCGTGTCCGAGGCCAAAAATCAGGAACAGAACGTGGAACACGCACCACAGCACGAAGCCGATCATCATCGTTTTCTGCGGGGTGATGATCTCCGCCACCACGCCGGAAATCCACGCCGAGAGCGCGGCGGCCAGGCCGTACAGCGTAAAGGCGAAAGAGGCCTGCGCCGGGGTGAAGCCCAGCTCTTTGATATAGTGCGAGAGAAAAGCCAGCTCGAAACCGTCGCCGGTCATAAACACGGCGATAGCAATGTATCCCCATATCAGATTCAGGGGCAGACCGAGCCACTGTTTATTGGTTGTGGACATAATGACCTCGTTTGCAGGGTACAGGAGTTCGCTCCGATGACGCCACCGGAGCGGTTGTTCTACCCCTCATCGTTCAGGCCGCAGGCGCCTTGCCTTCCCGCGGCCCGAATTCGTTAGGGTATGTTATTGATATTTAGCGCTGACGGTAATTCAGGTCGTTGAGATATAAGGTTTTAAACTGCGCATAGCGCTGCATCAGTGCCTGATGGCGGGCCGGCGTTGTGCGCCAGGTCTGCCAGACTTCCGGCTTTTCGCACACCGCGGCCAGCGGTTTCCCTGCCGCCAGGCAGGCCAGCCGCGCGGCCCCCAGCGCGCCGCCGGTTTCGCCCCCTTTGTGAGTGACCACCGGCATCGCGAGAATATCCGCCAGCAGCTGGGCCCAGAACGGGCTTCGGGCGCCGCCGCCGACCAGCGAGCACTGCTCAATCCGCGTGCCGCTCTCCTTCAGCACCTGCAGCCCGTCGTTGATGCCAAAGCTCACGCCCTCCAGCACCGCGTAGCCCAGCTGCGCGCGCAGGCTGGAGTGCGTCATCCCCCAAAACATCCCGCGAGCGTCGGGGTCGTTATGCGGGGTGCGTTCGCCGGAAAGGTACGGCAGGAAGAACGGCGCACTGGCTTTCTCCTCCTCGCTGAGCTGGGCAATCTCCTCCAGCAGAGCGACCTCGGTGGTGCTGGTGAGACGGCAAAACCACTGCAGGCAGCTGGCGGCGCTGAGCATCACGCTCATCTGATGCCACAGGTTCGGCAGCACGTGGCAGAAGGCGTGAACCGCCGACTGCGGCGCCGGACGATAGGCGTCGGTGACCACGAACAATACGCCGGAGGTCCCGAGCGAGATAAAGGCATCCCCCGGCGAGACCGCCCCAACGCCAATGGCGCTGACCGCGTTATCGCCCCCGCCGCCGGCCACCACCACCGACGCGTTCAGCCCCCAGCGCTCCGCCACCTGCGGATCGAGGGTTGCTGAAACCTCGCAGCCTTCGACCAGCGTCGGCATATGGCTGCGCGACAGGCCGCACTTGTCCAGCAGCGCATCGGACCAGTCGCGCTTCGCCACGTCCAGCCACAGCGTCCCGGCGGCGTCCGACATGTCGGAGATTTTGCGGCCGGTCATCCGGTAGCGGAGATAATCCTTCGGCAGCATCACCGTCGCCGTGCGCTGGAAGTTGGCCGGCTCGTGGCGGCGCACCCACAGCAGCTTAGGCGCGGTAAACCCCGGCATCGCCAGGTTTCCCGCCACCTGGTGCAGCTCGGGGGCGGCCTCCTCAAGCTCGCGGCACTCGTCGGCGCAGCGGGTGTCGTTCCACAGAATTGCCGGGCGGATCACCTCCCCGCGCTCGTCCAGCAGCACCGCGCCGTGCATCTGCCCCGAAAGGCCAATCGCCTTGATGGCCGACCAGTGAGGGCCGCACTTTTCCCGCAGGGTGGTCATCAGATATTCCGTGGCTTCCCACCACGCCTGCGGCGCCTGTTCTGACCAGTGAGGATGGGGCCGCTGAATGCTCAGCGGTGCGCTATGGCTGGCGACGACGTCGTTGTTCTCGTCAATGACCAGCGCTTTCACTTCCGACGTGCCAAGATCGATCCCTAAGTACATAGCCACCTCTTACTTAATCAGCGTATAAACTGCGGCAATCTTCTCGCGCAGCAGCGCCAGGAAGTCCTCGTTCTCCGCCAGCGCGCCGAACAGCGCCCGGTCTTTGGCGTAGACGGCGATCGGGTCGCTGGCCTCAAACATCTCGTGCACCGCCTGCGCGTCGAGGATCCCGTCCTGGTATTGATACGGCAGCGTTCCCTTATGCCACTGCTCCATAAAGACGAAGAACAGCGCCGGGAGCATCGCCGTCGCCTCCGGACGCGCGCCGCGCTGGTAGCACTCCTGCAGGGTCGGGGCGATCATCGCCGGGATTTTAGAGAAGCCGTCCGCCGCCACCCGCTGGTTGGTGTCCTGGATGTAGGGGTTGGTAAAGCGCTTGAGCACCACGTCGCGATAGGTCGCGAGGTCGATACCGTTATCGCCGAGGCACGGGATCACGTCTTCGGTGACGTAGCGATCGGCAATGGCGTAGATGAACCCGGTGAGCGTGCTTTCGTGGATATAGCGCTGGCCGATCAGGGTGCCCGCCCAGGCGATGCAGCTGTGCGAGGCGTTGAGAACGCGAATTTTCGCCTCTTCGTAAGGGATAACCGAGTCCACCATCTCGACGCCAACGGCTTCCAGGTTCGGCCGTTCGGCGCGGAAATTATCCTCCACCACCCACTGAATGAAGCTTTCGCCCATCACCGGCGCCCTATCGTCAATACCGGTTTGCGCTTTGATGCGCGCCGGCAGATCCGCCGCCGGGCGCGGCGTGATGCGGTCAACCATGGTGTTCGGGCAGTTCGCATTCGCCGCCAGCCACTCGACCAGCGCCTGCCTGCCGGTTAGCTGCAGGAACTCCACCAGCCCGTCGTGAAAGCGCTCGCCGTTGTGGCGGACGTTATCGCAGTTCAGCAGGGTCAGCGGCCCGGCGTTATCCGCCATGCGCTTTTCCAGAATACGCGCGATGGTGCCGTAAATGGTCTTGCAGTCGCCCTGCAGGTCGGCAAGCAGATCGGGGTTGCTGGTCTCCAGACAATGGCCGGTATTGAGGTAGTAGCCCCCTTCGGTCACGGTGAAGGCAATCACCTTAGTCTGTGAGTTAGCCCCTTCGTCAATCAGCGGCTGCAGCCCCTTCTGCCACGCCAGCAGCTTCTGAATTGAGGTGATTTCTTCATATTCGCGCTCGCCTTCCGGGCTGACGGTCTCCAGCACGTAGCGCCCGCCCTGCGCGGCCAGCGCCTGCACCACCTGCTCGGCATCGTCGCGAATATTGCCCGCGGCGATATGCCAGCGCTTATCGCCGCTGGCGATCAGGCGATGCAGGTACCACGCCTGATGCGCACGGTGAAAAGAACCCAAACCGATGTGAAGCCATGTGTATTGCTGATTCATATTCTGATCTCCTTGAGTGATGTGGCTCACTGTAGATGATCATTTGACCCAATTAAGAGCCGTAGATCACAAAAGAACAATTACCCAAACAAATTACAAATGACCAAATAAGAGCAAAAGCTTGCCTGTTTTCTGAGCCGCGGCCAAAATGCTGCTAACAGTCAACATCAGCGGGCCTGCAGAAAGACGAACGTCTCACCGTGGCCGCAAACTTAAGGCAGGGAACCGTGAGTAAAGAAGATGACATCAGGCTGGACCAGAAGGTCCGCGCCGCGTGGATGTACTACATTGCCGGCCAGAATCAGAGCGAGATCGCCAGCCAGCTCGGCACCTCCAGGCCGGTAGTCCAGCGGCTGATTGCCGCGGCGAAAGAGGAAGGTATCGTCTCGATTGGGCTACATCATCCGGTAGCAAACTGCCTCGACTACGCCCAGCTGCTGCAGGAAAAATATCAGCTTATCGACTGCAATATCGTCCCGGCCTACAGCGAGGAGAGCACCCTCGACAGCGTGTCGTTCGGCTGCTACCAGCTGATGGCCCGCTATCTGCAGGACGATAAGGCCAAAATCATCGGCATTGGCTCCGGGCTGACGCTAAAGAAAACCATGCAGCGCATCGATTTCGACAGCTTCAACACCCGCTGCGTGGCGCTGATAAGCGCGATGGATGCCGACGGACAGTGCAACTACTACGACGACGTTCCCCTGCTGCTGGCGCGGAAAATTCAGGCCAAATATTACCAGTGGCCGGCGCCGCGCTACGCGCAAACGGCGGACGAGCACCGGATGTGGTGCACCAGCCGGCTGTTTCAGAGCGTGTCGGGCGTCGCGCAGCAGGCGGACGTGATTTTCGTCGGCATTGGCCCGCTGGGCACGCAGAGCCCGATCTTCAAGGACGGATTTATTAATCAGGCGCAGCTGGACGAGCTGACGGCGCAGGGCGGGATCGGCGAGATCCTCGGCCGCTTTATTGATGCCGAAGGCGGCGTGGTGGAGAGCAATATCAACCAGATGATCACCAGCTACGATATCCGCCACAACCGCTGCCCGCGCATTGCGGTGGCCTGCGGCGAATACAAGCGTCCGGCGATTCTGGCCGCGCTGAAGGGCGGCTGGATCAACGGCCTGGTGACCGATGAACACACCGCCCGCTGGCTGCTAACGCGCTAGCGCCCGCGCGGCGCTCAGATAAGCTCCCGGCTGCCGATCAGCAGCGGCGGAATTTCGACCAGCTGCTTAGCGGCATCGCCGGAATCGATAATGCCGAACACCGCCTCCAGCATCGCCGGCACGTTCTGCTGAACCATGTCGATATCGTGCCCCAGCAGATAGACGAAGGGATCCCAGTCAAAGCAGCCCATCGGCGGCTGCCCGGTGCCGGTCAGGCCCCGCTGGGCCAGCCAGCGGACGACCCCTTCAAGCGAGATGGTGGAGTTGACGAAGAAGCCCTGCAGATGCTCATCCGGCGCGCCGAAGCGGGCCTGCATACTGGCCTCAACTTTGCCTTTCGAGTAGCCGGGGGCGAGAATATTTTCCGCCGGTACGCTCAGGCCGCGCGCCCGATGCGCGTCGTGAAAGCCGCGCAAGCGCTCAAGGGTGTTGTGGTCGCTGCTGCGTCCGCCGACGAAGGTCAGCGGTGCGAGGCTGCCGTGCCGGCGCAGGCTGTTGTCGAGGATTTTATCGGTCAGCGCCCGCGCCCCGGCGTAGTTATCGGAAATCACCGACGGCGCAATGGTGCCCGGCAGGTCAAGGTTGACAGTGGGCACGCCCGCCTGCTGGCACAGCTCGGTAATTTTGTCCGGGTTGGTCGCCCCGGTCGCCACCACCCAGTCCACCTGCCATGAGAGCATCGCCTTCACGGCTTCAATCTCCAGCTCCGGGCGGCGACGGGTACAGGTAATAATCGGCAGCAGGCCGCGCTCGCGCGCCATCTCTTCAAAGCTTTCGGCCACCGATCCGAAGTAGCGGTTATCATATTTAGGAACGATCATGCCGATCACGTGGGATTTTTTACTGCGCAGCATGCTGGCCTGGCGGTTGATCGCATAGCCCTGCTCTTCGGCAATCCGGGTAACCTTCTCCGCCAGCTTCGCGCTGATACGGCGCTTTTTCCAGTTGCCGTTGAGGATCGCGCTGACCGCGCTTGCCGAGACGCCGGATAATTCCGCCAGATCGTAGATAGTGATTTTTTTCATTTTCCCAACTTGCGTCACAAATTCATTTCGCTGTTAATTTACCCACTTGCTCAATCGATGAAGCTGGCGCACATTAGCTTCATCGATTGAGCTACCACTATGCTCCCCGGCGCGCCAGGTCGCACGCCGCTCAGTATCCAGCGTATATAAATAAATGATGCTGATATTCAAAATCTTAGCAAGATTTAGTGCCTGACTCCAACGCTGGTCCCGGCTTATTGCGGGCCAGATCGATTTACCAAAATAGACTCGGTGAAGGATTATAAAATGAACCACTCTGTATCCTCTATGAATACTTCTCTCAATGGTAAAGTCGCTGCGGTGACCGGCGCGGCTTCCGGTATCGGCCTTGAATGCGCCAAAACCCTGCTCTCGGCGGGCGCGAAGGTGGTGCTGATCGACCGTGAAGGCGAAAAGCTCAATAAGATTGTGGCCGAACTGGGCGAAAACGCCTTTGCCCTGCAGGTGGATCTGATGCAGGGCGAACAGGTCGATAATATTCTGCCCGGCATTCTTAAGCTGGCGGGCGGGCTGGATATCTTCCACGCCAACGCCGGCGCCTATATCGGCGGGCCGGTGGCCGAAGGCGATCCGGACGTGTGGGATCGCGTGCTACATCTCAACACCAACGCCGCCTTTCGCAGCGTGCGCAGCGTACTGCCGCACCTGATCGCACAGAAGTCCGGCGATATCATCTTCACCAGCTCCATCGCCGGGGTGGTGCCGGTTATCTGGGAGCCTATCTACACCGCCTCGAAATTCGCGGTTCAGGCCTTCGTGCACACTACCCGCCGTCAGGTGTCGCAGTACGGCGTACGCGTCGGCGCGGTCCTGCCTGGCCCGGTGGTGACCGCCCTGCTCGACGACTGGCCGAAAGAAAAAATGGAGGAGGCGCTGGCCAACGGCAGCCTGATGCAGCCGATTGAGGTGGCTGAATCCGTGCTGTTTATGGTGACCCGCTCGAAGAACGTCACCGTGCGCGACCTCGTTATCCTGCCTAACAGCGTGGATCTCTAACTCTTCAATCAGGCTGGCTAAAGGATGGCTCTATGAACTGCGATACACCAACCATTATTGGCGTCGATGTCGGCTCGGGCAGCGTGCGGGCGGGCATTTTCAACCTCAATGGTGAACTGCTCGCCCACGCGACGCGGGAGATTACCCTCTTTCGCAGCGCGGGCAGCATGGTTGAACAATCCAGCAGCGAGATTTGGCAGGCGGTGTGCGATTGTATTAAAACCGCGATCGCGCGCGCCGGCGCCACGCCGGGCTCGGTGGCGGGCATTGGCTTCGACGCCACCTGTTCGCTGGTGGTGGTCGGTGAAAACGACGCGCCGCTGGCGGTAGGTCCTTCAGAAGACCCCAACCGCGACATTATCGTCTGGATGGATCACCGCGCGACCGGGCAGGCAGAAAAGATTAACGCCACCCGCCATCCGGTGCTGCAGTACGTCGGCGGCATTATCTCGCCGGAGATGGAGACGCCGAAGATACTGTGGCTGAAGGAGAACCGCCCGCAGACTTATCGGCAGGCGCGACACTTTTTTGACCTCGCGGACTACCTGACCTGGCGCGCCACCGGCGACGAGGCCCGCTCGGTCTGTACCGTCACCTGTAAATGGACCTATCTGGCCCACGAGCAGCGCTGGGATGCCGACTACTTCCGCCAGATTGGGCTCGCCGAGCTGGCGGATGAAGACTTTGCGCGCATCGGCCAGCGCATTGTCGATCCGGGAACGCCCTGCGGCAGCGGCCTTACCGCCGTCGCCGCTCAGCAGATGGGCCTGCCCGTCGGAACGCCGGTGGCGGTTGGCATGATTGACGCCCACGCCGGCGGCATTGGCACCGTTGGGGTGCTCGACGGCGCGCTCAGCAATATGGCCTACGTGTTCGGCACCTCCTCCTGCACCATGACCACCTCGCAGGAGGCTATCTTCGTACCCGGCGTCTGGGGTCCGTACTACTCGGCGATGGTGCCGGGCTTCTGGCTTAATGAAGGCGGCCAGAGCGCGGCCGGCGCCGCTATCGACCGGCTGCTGAGCTTCCATCCGGCGGCGCACGAGGCCCGCCAGCTGGCGCAGGAGGCCGGGCTGCCGCTGCCGGTCTATCTCGCGGACCGGGTGCTGGCCCGCATGGAGAGCCCCTCCGAGGCGGTACACCTCGCCGCTGGCCTGCACGTGGTGCCCGAATTCTTAGGCAACCGCGCCCCGCTGGCGGATCCTGGTGCCAGGGCGATCGTTGCCGGGCTGGGAATGGAAGGGGATATCGATAATCTGCTGGCGCTGTACGTGGCCGGGCTGTGCGGTATCGGCTACGGCCTGCGGCAGATCCTTGATGCCCAGGAGGCCTGCGGCGTGCGCAGCGAGAATATCGTGATTAGCGGCGGCGCGGGGCAGCATCCGCTGGTTCGCCAGCTGCTGGCTGATACCTGCGGGATCCCGGTGATGAGCACCGAGTGCAGCGAGCCGGTGCTGTTGGGTTCGGCGATTCTTGGCGCCGTTGCCGGCGGGGTTTGCGCGTCGCTGCCGGAGGCGATGAAGCGGTTTACGCGGGTGGACAGGACCTATGGCAGCGCGACGCAGTATCAGGGGGTTCACCAGCGTCGCTATGAGGCTTATTTGGCTTTGCAGAAGACGGCAAGGCTGATAAGGGAGTAGCGGCGGGTGGCGTTCGGTGGGTTTAAGGAGGAGTCGGTCTGGCTCCCTGAGGTTTGGCGGTCGCCGCGGCTGAGGATATTTTCTTGCTGCGCAGGATGTTGCAGCCCATCGTCGTCACATGAGGTTTGGTGTTTGGTGGTAGCCACGGCGGAGGATATTTTCCTGCTGCGCAGGATGTTGCAGCCCGTTGCCGTCACATAAGGTTTGGTGGTCGCCACGGTGGAGGATATTTTCTTGCTCCGCAGGATGTTGCGCTCCCCGGCGGTTTCCCTGCCCCATGTATCCTAAAGCGCAGGGAGCGCACAGGGGGCGGCCCATCGCCGCCGCCCCCTGTACCCCCGGGCTCCGGCCAGCCAAAATCGCCGCTGCGCGGTCCCTTCGACCGATGCCGTCAGGCTGTCGGGTCGGGCCGAGGTAACGTCCCTGTAAATCACGGCCCTCAGCCCGCATCCATGCGGGCTGCCCCGGCCTGCCAGCAGCGTCTCAGCGATTTTGAGGCCGATAACACCCGCGGTTTCAGCTGGCTTCAGAGCATTCGATAAACGACATTCAAAGACATAAAAGACACAAAAGACATGCCTAGGCTATGGTTACCTTGCCGTCGAGATAGACGTCCTGCACGGCGTTGATCAGCTTCACGCCGTCGGCCATCGATTTTTTGAAGGCTTTACGTCCGAGGATCAGCCCCATGCCGCCGGCGCGCTTGTTGATGACCGCCGTGCGGACGGCATCGGTCAGGTCCGTTTCGCCCCCTGCCGCGCCGCCGGAGTTAATCAGCCCCGCCCGCCCCATATAGCAGTTCGCCAGCTGGTAGCGCACCAGGTCGATCGGGTTGTCGGTGGTCAGCTTGCTGTAGACGCGGTCGTCGGTATAGCCGAAGCTAACCGCCTTATAGCCGCCGTTATTTTCCGCCATTTTCTGCTTCACGATATCCGCGCCAATGGTCGCCGCGAGGTGGTTAGCCTGCCCGGTCAGATCGGCGGAAACGTGATAATCGACGCCATCTTTCTTAAATCCCGGATTGCGCAGATAGGCCCACAGCACGGTGACCAGCCCCAGCTCGTGCGCGCGTTCGAACGCCGCGGAGATCTCTTCTATCTGGCGCCGCGACTCTTCAGAACCGAAATAGATGGTCGCGCCCACCGCCACCGCGCCCATATTAAAGGCCTGCTCAACGCTGGCGTACAGCGTCTGGTCGAAGGTGTTCGGGTAGCTCAGGGTCTCGTTGTGATTCAGCTTAACGAGGAACGGAATGCGGTGCGCGTAGCGGCGCGATACCGAGGCCAGCACGCCGTAGGTTGACGCCACGCAGTTACAGCCGGCTTCAATCGCCAGCTCAACGATATTTTTCGGATCGAAGTACAGCGGGTTGGCGGCAAAAGAGGCGCCCGCCGAGTGCTCCACGCCCTGGTCAACCGGCAGGATCGACAGGTAGCCGGTGCCGGCCAGGCGCCCCGTATTGTACAGGGTCTGCATATTACGCAGCACCGCCGGCGGACGATTGTTATCCACCATCACCCGGTCGACGTAATCCGCTCCCGGTAAATAGAGCTGATCGGCTGGAATAGTCATACAACGGTGCTGTAACAGGCTGTCGGCATCTTTGCCAAGCAACTGCGTAATATCAGTCATAGCAATAACTCCCGTAAGGCCGGCCGCAGCCGGCGTCAATTATCCTGACCCAACTTTTTTGGGCAGGTTAAGCCTGGTACCGACTTAGCAGATTTTCCAGCCGGGATCGCATTTTTTCAGCAACTTCTGCTGGCACGATTCAGATACGAAAAAGTGTTAGCTTGCTCAAACAATCGCCTCAATGGTATTTCAAAGGTATTATCAAATGGTACTCTCAATGCGTACCTTACCTGTCATGAAGGATCTCCAAATGAAAACTACAGCAAAGCTGTCGTTCATGATGTTCGTTGAGTGGTTTATCTGGGGAGCGTGGTTTGTTCCCCTGTGGCTGTGGCTAAGCAAAAGCGGCTTCAGCGCCGGCGAAATTGGCTGGTCCTATGCCTGTACCGCCATCGCCGCTATTCTCTCCCCGGTGCTGGTCGGCTCGCTGACGGACCGCTTCTTCTCCGCACAAAAAGTACTGGCGATTCTGATGTTCGCCGGGGCGATACTGATGTACTTGGCCGCGCAGCAGACCACCTTCAGCGGCTTCTTCCCGCTGCTGCTGGCCTACTCGCTCACCTACATGCCGACCATCGCCCTAACCAACAGCATCGCCTTTTCCAACGTTGCCGACGTCGAGCGCGATTTCCCGCGCATTCGGGTCATGGGGACCATCGGCTGGATCGGCTCCGGCCTGGTGTGCGGCTTCTTGCCGGGAATGCTCGGCCTGAGTGATATCTCGCCCACTAACGTACCGCTGCTTATCGCCGCGGGAAGCTCGCTGGTGCTGGGTATTTTTGCGCTGTGCCTGCCGGATACGCCGCCGAAGAGCACCGGCAAGCTGAGCCTGAAGGTGATGCTGGGGCTGGACGCGCTGATCATGCTGCGCGACAGGAACTTCCTCGTCTTTTTCTTCTGCTCGTTCCTCTTCGCCATGCCGCTGGCCTTCTACTACATCTTTGCCAACGGCTATCTCAGCGAATCGGGAATGAAAAATGCCACCGGCTGGATGACTCTCGGCCAGTTCTCTGAAATCTTCTTTATGCTGGCGCTGCCGTTCTTCACCAAGCGCTTTGGTATTAAAAAGGTTCTATTGCTTGGTCTTATTACCGCCGCCATCCGCTACGGCTTTTTCGTCTACGGCGCGGCAGATAACTATTTCACCTATACGCTGATGTTCCTCGGTATTCTGCTGCACGGCGTCAGCTACGACTTCTATTACGTCACCGCCTATATCTACGTCGATAAAAAGGCGCCGGTGGCGATGCGCAACGCCGCCCAGGGGCTAATCACCCTCTGCTGTCAGGGATTCGGCAGCCTGCTGGGCTACCGCCTCGGCGGCGTGATGATGGAGAAAATGTTTGCCTACCCGACGCCGGTTAACGGCCATACCTTTAACTGGGCTGGGATGTGGACGTTCGGCGCCATAATGATTGCCGTTATCGCCGTCCTGTTCATGGTGTTCTTCCGCGAGTCGGATAAGGAGATCACCACCATTGACATCGATACGCAGGATGCTGCGCTTACACAAGAGGAAGTCAAATGAAAGCAGAACGTATTCTCGGAGCCCTTTACGGGCAGGCATTAGGGGATGCGATGGGCATGCCGTCGGAGCTATGGCCAAGATCGCGGGTGAAGGCCCATTTCGGCTGGATCGACCGCTTCCTGCCCGGTCCGGCGGAAAACAATGCCGCCTGTTACTTTGCCGAGGCCGAGTTCACCGACGACACCTCAATGGCCCTGTGCCTCGCCGATGCCATCATCGAGTGCGACGGGCGGATTGTTCCCGATACCATCGGCCGCCACATCCTGCGCTGGGCGGAGGAGTTTGACGCCTTTAATAAAAACGTCCTCGGACCGACGTCGAAAATCGCCCTCAAGGCCATTCGCCGCGGCACGCCGGTGAGCGAACTGGAGAATAACGGGGTGACCAACGGCGCGGCCATGCGCGCCTCGCCGCTGGGATGCCTGCTGCCGACCGGCGACCTCGACGCCTTTATTCACGAGGTCGCCGCCGCCTCCAGCCCGACGCATAAATCTGATTTAGCCATCGCCGGCGCGACGGTCATCGCCTGGGCCATCTCACGCGCCGTTGACGGCGCAAGCTGGTCCGCCATCGCCGACGCGCTACCGGCCATCGCCGGGCACGCCCAGCAGCTGCGCACCACCACCTTTAGCGCCTCGCTGGCCCTGCGCATTGAGCTGGCGCTGCGCACCGTTCGCGGCGCGGGTGGAGTCGAGTCCGCCTGCGAGCAGCTTTATCAGCTGGTGGGGGCCGGAACCAGCACTATCGAATCCGTGCCCTGCGCCGTGGCGATGGTTGAGCTTGCCGGAACCGACCCTAACCGCTGCGCCGTGCTTTGCGCCAACCTTGGCGGCGATACCGATACCATCGGCGCGATGGCTACCGCCATCTGCGGGGCGCTAAACGGCATATCGGCCATCGATAGCCGGCTCAAAGCGCGTCTGGACGAGGTCAACAGGCTCGACTTCACGCGCTACGCCGACGCTCTCAGCCGTTACCGCCAGCAGCGGGAGGCGCAATGAATAGCCGTCAGCTGAGCGATAAGCTCGCCACCCTCACCGCCTCCCGACCGGTGACGGTTATCGGGGCCGCGGTGATCGACGTCATTGCCGACGCCTACGCCCTGCCGTGGCGCGGCTGCGATATCGAGCTGCAGCAGCAGAGCGTCAACGTTGGCGGCTGCGCCCTGAATATTGCGGTGGCGCTAAAAAGGCTGGGCATCGCGGCGCAAAACGCGCTGCCCATCGGCGAAGGCGTGTGGGCAGACATCATCCGCAATCGCCTGGCGCAGGAGGGAATAACCAGCGTTATCACCCGCGCCAGCGGCGATAACGGCTGGTGCCTGGCGCTGGTGGAGCCGGACGGGGAGCGCACGTTTATGTCCTTCAGCGGCGTCGAAAACCAGTGGTGCGACGACTGGCTCACGCCGCTCAGCGCCGGGCCCAGCGCCCTGGTCTATCTTTCCGGCTACCAGCTGGCCTCCCCCAGCGGCGAGCGGCTGGTGGCGTGGCTGGAAAAGCAGCGTGACGTCACGCCGTTTATCGACTTTGGTCCGCGCATTGCCGATATCCCCGCGGCATTAATGGCGCGCCTGATGGCGCTGAAGCCGCTGGTTTCCGTTAATCGTCAGGAGGCGCTGATTGCCGCCGAGGCCAACGGCTTCTCCGCCGAGGTAAGCGAGTTCGGCGCCGCATGGCTGAAGAAGTACGGCGCTCCGCTGATCGTCCGCCTGGATAAAGAAGGCGCGTGGTATTTCAGCCCGCAGGCCTGCGGTGAGGTCGCGGCCTTCCCGGCGACGGTGGTCGATACCATCGGCGCCGGGGACAGCCACGCGGGCGGCACTCTGGCCGGACTTGCCGCCGGCTGGAGCCTGCAGGAGGCGGTGACGCTGGGGAATGCGGTGGCGGCATGGGTGGTCAGCCACCGTGGCGGCGACTGCGCCCCGGATCGCGAAGCCCTACTCCTCGCACACAAAGACGTATAGATCGCTGCGGCAGTAGCTAATGCTGTATTCGATAGGGTGCTGGTGCTGATCGAGGGCAACCTGTTTGATCACCAGCACCGGGATCGCGCTATCCATCTGGATATGCGACTGAAACTCGGCATCCGGCATGCGGGCGCTGACCCGGGAGCGGGTACGCTGGGGGAGGATCTGCTGGCTGCGGAAGTAGTCGTACAGCGAGACGCTGATCGCCTCGACGTCGTGGATAAGGTGCGCGGGCACCCACGACTCTTCGAGCGATACCGCCGCGTCATCCACGTAGCGAATGCGCTTGAGTATAAACACGTCGCTGCCGGCGGCAATCGCCAGCTGCTGCGCGACCTCCTCCGGGCATTTGACGATCCGCTTGTTGACCCACAGGGTGTCGGGCTTTTTGCCGCGCAGCACAACCTGCTGGGTAAAGCCGCGCGCCTCCTTCAGCGAATACTCGAAAATATTGTTAACCCGGGTGCCGTAGCCCTGGGCGCGGGTGACCACGCCTTCATCTTCCAGCATCCGCAGCGCCTTGCGCACGGTGATGCGCGACACGCCGGTGAGCTGGCTCAAATCGCGCTCGCCGGGCAGGATATTGCCGTTTTCCAGCCAGCCGCTGCGCACGGCGTCTTTGATGGTGTCAGCAAACCTGATGTACAGCGGCACGTTATCCTCCGCGGCCATGCGTTCAACGAGCTGGTGAATCAACCGGGTATGCGCCTGTTCCATTTGTCTTTTCCTGACTGAAATCTGGCGTCAGTATATCAGGCTTACCACCAGGCGTGGAAATGATGCACCGGGCCAATCCCCTGCCCCACCTCCAGCGAATCCGCCTGCGCCAGCGCTGCGGAGAGCCAACCTTTGGCCTCGGCGACGGTTTGTCCCCAATTGTCGTAGCGCGGGCGCAGCGCGGCCAGCGCGGCGGAGAGCGTACAGCCGGTGCCGTGAGTATTTTTGGTGAGGATCCGCGGGGCGGTGAAGCGCTGCTCGCCTTCGGCGCTAAAGAGCCAGTCCGGGCTTTCGGCATCATCGAGATGACCGCCCTTCATCAGCACCGCGCCGCAGCCCAGCGCCAGCAGCGCCCGGCCCTGCTCGAGCATCTCTTTTTCATTGCGTGCGTGCGGCGCATCCAGCAGCGCCGCGGCCTCCGGCAGGTTAGGCGTTATCAGCGAAACCTGCGGCAGCAGCCGGGTGCGCAGCGTCGCCACCGCCGATGCTGACAGCAGCGGATCGCCGCTTTTCGCCAGCATCACCGTATCCAGCACCACGTTGGCGATCCGATAGCGCGCCAGCCGCTCCGCCACGGCCTCGACGATATCCGTCTCCGCCAGCATGCCAATCTTGGTGGTATCGATACGGACGTCGCTGAACACCGAGTCCAGCTGGGCGGCAACAAAGTCAGGCTCGATGCGGTACACCGACTGCACGCCGCGGGTATTCTGCGCCACCAGCGCGGTGATCACCGAGCAGCCGTAGGCCCCGAGGGCGGAGAAGGTTTTAAGATCGGCCTGAATGCCCGCGCCGCCGCTGGGATCGGTGCCGGCAATCGTTAAGGCATTGATTCGCTTCATTGCTGTACCTCCCCGTAGAGCGCATCAAGGAACGCCGGGGTAAAGCTGCCCGGGCCGCCCTGACGGGCAGCCCGCCCGCCTGCCAGCTTCATCAGGCCACAGGCCGCCGCGACGTTTTCCAGCCGGTCACCGGGCAGCGCCGTACTGGCAGCAACCACCGCAGACAGGGCGCAGCCGGTGCCAACAACGCGGGTCATCAGGGGATCCCCGCCGCTGACGGCGCGCGTGCGCTGGCCGTCGGTGACGTAATCCACCTCGCCGGTTACCGCCACCACCGTATTCAGCTGACGCGCCAGCGCCCGGGCGGCCGGCAGCGCCGCCGCCGCGGTATCGGTAGTATCGACCCCGCGCCCGCCGCCGCTCATCCCCGCCAGGGCCATAATTTCCGAGGCGTTGCCGCGAACGGCGGCCGGCTGCTGGGTTAGCAGGTCACGACAGAATTCGCTGCGCAGCGTGAGCGCCCCGACCGCAACCGGGTCCAACACCCACGGCTTGCCCGCCCGCTGCGCGCTGGAGACGGCCGCGCGCATGGCGTCGGCGCGATCGACGGTTAAGGTGCCGACGTTAATCAGCAGCGCATCGGCGATGGCAGCAAACTGGCTAGCCTCCTGCGGGTCAATCACCATCGCGGGGGAAGCGCCAATCGCCAGCAGAACGTTGGCGGTGAACGTCTGCACCACGTCGTTGGTCATGCAGTGAATAAGGGGGGAGTGGCGGCGAAAAAGATGTTGCAGATGCGCGATATGCGCGGGGTTCAGTGGCTCAGCTTGCATCGTTTGCTCCAGCCAGGCGATGAAGAAGCAACGACCTTGTGGTCTCTGACTTCCCTACGCTGGCATTATCCAGATCAGGTGGTACGGGTTTTTCTCAGCCTTCACAAGGAAGGGCACCCCGAGTCATGTAGATTGAATCTCTGTACTTTTTGCCAGATTAGGGGAAGTGGCTGGCTGATGCAAGCGCGCCCTTGTGGTTATCGCTTCTTCGCCTTAGAAAGGTATCTAACCCTTTTTTGCCCCCACCAAACTGGAAAAAGGAGCCGAAGCGCCTTTATCTTATCCACCCGGTGAAGATTGAGCGCTTGAATCGCTGCCGATGGTGTGCGGTAAGAATGTATCAAGTCTCAGATTGAATATAGGATGCAACGTGTACGCTGGCGCATTGCCGCTACTGGACGGCAATGCAGAACTACGTAGCGAATTACCGTTAAGGGTTATTTTATTGTGTCTTCTATCCTTCTTTCTTCGGTTTCATCCATGCGTCATCGTATTTAATATTTCCTCTGACATAATTCCATTCAATTCCACGGAATCGAAGCCCCACCACCTCGTGCATGTTAGGAGATGTACTGCCGGGATAATAAACATGTGAGAAATCAACAGAGAAAATAACAACGTTTTCAAGAGTAATTTTATAAAATTCCGTTTCTATTCCAGCCTCGATTATTTGATAGTATTTGATCACTGCTTTCTGCAGGCGTCGCCCTTCACATACAGCAATAGCAAGATAAGGACTCACTTTGTCCAGCTGCTTATGAATAGTAACGGGATCATGCTGCCGTGTTCCCGTCATGCTCCCCGTGCAGCTATCTACGCCTTGCCTTACACCGTAGCTACTATTCATGATCTCGATTGCCCCCTCACGGCCTGACGCCAAACAATCACCTATAATTTGCATTCCATTTTCATCGTAAAGGAATAAATAAGCTGGTAATGACATTTCCGCCTCCTTATTTGGTTAACTTTCCATTGCTATCAATAAAAAACTCATGAACGTACCTTTTATTATTTAACCCATAGTTGATCGCATAGGTGTGATTATTCTTCCATTTAACATTAATGCAATTATCCGGATAAGAAGAATTTAATTTATTATAACCTGAGCTAACCACTGTTCCTATTTTACCGTTTTCACTTGTATCAATAGTGTAATAGTTCAATACATCTTTATTATCTTCACTGAAACAAAGATGTTCGCCATTGATAAATGTCGTTCTGGGGTGTGGTGCAGGATTACCGCCAGGGCAACCGGAAAGAAGGAAAACTAAAGGTAGAATAGTTAATCTCTTCATGCCGGAAATCCCTTCATCACACTTCCGTATCTTTGGAGCAATGAGTAATCAGACTCTTTAGGCTCAGAATCTCGTAATGCAGGAAGATACATATAGTTTTTAAAGCCATAAGTTTTCAATAACCAATAATCGCTAACTAAAGAGGCTTGTTGTTCTAAACTGTAATGCCGAATGTCAGCTTTATCCAGGCTGTAGCTGTAATCAGCAAAACGGGAAAATAGTCCCCTTGTTCTAACAAACATTCCGTGCTGTGCTTGCCATACGTGCATCATTTCGTGCATAAATCTATGTTTTTTCTGTACGTTCGCTTCCATCGAGAAATCGTGAGAATAGGTGTCTTCCCTAAACCACATTTCACCATTTGGGCTCATAGCAACATCAATAGGCTGTAGGTTGAACGGTAAACAGCTTTCCCGATGCAGCCAAATTTGATTGTATCTGAGGCCATAGCCATAAAGCGATCTTCCTAACGCGATCTCACCCATTGTGATAAGTCTCACGCCGCCGGGGTTAATATGTGTTCCCGATGTTGCGTTAATCCTTTCATTTACAGGCATTCAAAATCCCTCTACTCTGCAATGGAATTGGTCATTTATCGTACTACTATGCAATCAAATAGAGGAAATATTTTTTCCGGGAAAGTTCTGATTATCAGCTGGTCAATGCAACTCCGGATGACAAAAGATATTGTCCTGATGCGCTTCTGATGGCCGTGGATTTAGATCTGCTTAATAGGCCATACAAGTTAACTTAAGCCCTTCGATTTTAAGCGCTGCCCCAGAGCGAGAGTCCGGACTTTCAGAGCTTTCCCTGAAATCTCCATTCCTGATAACGGCCGCACACGTGTACGATTGACACTCAAAACAACACAAAATATGACGAATAATGGAGTGGCTATAATGGTCATAAGGGAGAGACGAATGGCAGGGCTTTATAAAGTAAACTCGCATAGCGTTTATCGCGTTTATCTGAATACGGCTGACCCATTGAATGACAAAGATTGTGACCAACCGGCCTTTAATCGTCTTTCCGCTAACGCGGGGAATAGTCCTGGAGTCAGATCGTTGCGGCCAGTAGCGATAAAACTCTGGTAGTGGAAGATTAAAAATGATGAAAAAAGCACTCATTTTCACCCTGGCTGCGGTTCACCCCGCTTCTTATGCTGACGATCTCGGCTGCGCTTCCGTGGGTGCGTCAATGGAATTATCCCTGTTTGACGCTATCTCCAAGGATTTAAAAATCGATCCAGCCGCGATTCAAAGAGATAAAACGACGGTAGAGATAATCAATACGGCAACCGTATCAGAACTCTATGCAGAATCGCTGGCTAAAAGGGACCATAAAGAAAGTATTGATAAAGGCCTGGCGACAATTCCCGTGAGGGATTATTTCTCCAGCTACTATGAGAACAACGCTCGGTCCATTACCGCAAAATATACCTACACCAACGTCCGGGGCATGAAAGATATATTCATTGCCTCCAGCCTTATGAATAAAGATGAGTGTTCCATCAGATTTAATGGCTACCTTACCCTCGCCAGAGAGTTTTAATAGTTAACGGGGCTTAGGGATCTATAAAAACCTTTATTTCTTAATTAATTTTAGCGTTGTCACTATATCTTGCCTGGTCACTATGTGAACCTCAGCTAATCCCCCAGACAAAAAGCGCGTCCTTTGGAGCAGCAGGCTCATGCTGTTTTCCTGCAGCCGCGGCTCCTTAGCACATTGTTGGGCCAGGCGGCCTTCGTTCTGCTGCCTGAAAGATACCCCATGCCATAGAAACGCTCGGCAACAAATCTAGTACTAAAGTAGTAATTTATTAACTAAATAAATATTTTTGTAACCATAAACTTGATCAATGTAAACAAGTGGTTATAGTTTTAGCAAGCGTTACAAAGTGTGACCCGTTGTCACATCGATATTACCGAGTGAATCACCGAAAAATCATGAGGATTCCAATGAAATTGACACCAATAGTAAAGGGAATGGCGTTAGCCGGGGTGCTATCGACCTTTGCCCTTTCCGCCTGGGCTGATACCTCCCCTAAAGAAGCGACCGCCGCCACCAAACAGGCAAACGATGCCCTTTACAACCAGCTGCCCTTCTCCGACAACACCGATTTTAGCAACGCGCATAAAGGCTTTATTGCCGCTCTCCCTGGCTATGTCATCAAAGGCGAACAGGGCAACGTCGTCTGGAACCCGCAGCAGTACGCCTTCATCAAAGAAGGGGAAAAGGCGCCGGATACCGTCAACCCGAGCCTGTGGCGTCAGTCTCAGCTGATTAACATCAGCGGCCTGTTTGAAGTGACCGAAGGCGTCTATCAGATCCGCAACCTCGATCTCTCCAACATGACCATCATCGAAGGTAAAGAAGGCATTACCGTCGTTGACCCGCTGGTATCCGCTGAAACCGCGAAAGTGGGCATGGACCTGTACTACAAAAACCGCGGCAAGAAGCCGGTGGTGGCCGTTATCTACACCCACAGCCACGTTGACCACTACGGCGGCGTGCGCGGCGTCATTGATGAAGCCGACGTGAAGTCGGGCAAAGTGAAAGTCTATGCGCCGGCCGGCTTTATGGAAGCCGCCGTGGCGGAAAACATCATGGCCGGTAACGTCATGAGCCGTCGCGCCAGCTATATGTACGGCAACCTGCTGAAGCCGGAAGCCACCGGCCAGGTAGGCGCTGGGCTGGGGACCACCACCTCCGCCGGCACCGTGACCCTGATTGCTCCGACCAACATCATTGAAAAAGACGGCCAGAAAGAGGTTATCGACGGCCTGACCTATGATTTCATGCTGGCGCCGGGCTCTGAAGCACCGTCTGAAATGCTGTGGTATATCGAAGAGAAGAAGCTCATCGAAGCGGCGGAAGACGTCACCCATACCCTGCATAACACCTACTCCCTGCGCGGAGCCAAAATCCGCGAGCCGCTGCCGTGGTCGAAATATATCAACGAAGCGATCGTTCGCTGGGGCGACAAAGCTGAGATCATCATGGCTCAGCACCACTGGCCGACCTGGGGCAACGAAAACGTCGTCAACCTGCTGAAGAGCCAGCGTGACCTCTATCGTTACATCAACGACCAGACCCTGCGCATGGCTAACGAAGGGCTGACCCGCGACGAAATTGCCGCCAAATTCAAGCTGCCGGACAGCCTGGCGCACACCTGGGCCAACCGCGGCTACTACGGTTCCGTCAGCCACGACGTGAAGGCCACCTACGTGCTGTACCTCGGCTGGTTCGACGGCAACCCGGCCACCCTCGACGAACTGCCGCCGGAAGAAGCGGCTAAAAAGTTTGTTGATTACATGGGCGGCGCCGACGCCATCATGAAGAAGGCCAAAGAGGACTATGACCAGGGTAACTACCGCTGGGTAGCCCAGGTGGTGAGCAAAATCGTCTTCGCCGACCCGAAAAACCAGGCGGCGCGTAATCTGGAAGCGGATGCCCTGGAGCAGCTGGGTTACCAGGCAGAATCCGGTCCGTGGCGCAACTTCTACCTCACCGGCGCGCAGGAGCTGCGCAACGGCGTGGTGAAAGGCCCGACGCCGAACACCGCCAGCCCGGATACCGTCCGCGCGATGACCCCGGAAATGTTCTTTGACTATCTGGCGGTACACATCAACGGTGAGAAAGCCGGTAAAGCCAAAGCGGTCTTCAACATCGACCTCGGCAACGACGGCGGCAAGTATAAGCTGGAGCTGGAAAACGGCGTGCTGAACCACACCGCTAAGGCCGAAGCGAAAGATGCGGATGCCACTATCGTGCTGGACCGTGCGACCCTGAACAAAATCATCCTGAAAGAAGAAACGCTGAAACAGGCTGAAGATAAGGGTGAAGTGAAGGTCACCGGTAACGGGGCGAAGCTGGATGAAATGCTGGGCTACATGGACAAGTTCGAGTTCTGGTTCAACATTGTGACGCCGTAAACCTCCCCCCGCGGCCTCCGGTCGCGGGGTTTCTCTGCGCTAATACTCCTCTGGCAGCGCCCGGTCGATAGACACCAGCTTTCCTCTTGCCATCGTGATGTAGCCCCCGGCCTTGAGGTCGGCAAGCACCCGGAAAACGTGGGTCCGCGAAAGATTGGTTCGCTTGATGATAAACAGCGCCAGGCCTTCATTTTCACCCTCATGCGTATTCTGCCGGTAGAGATAGCGAAACAGCATCGGCCGGATGGTCTGGTAGCTGGTCAGCTGCCGACGCTCGTTATGCAGGTCGATGGTGAAAATAGTCATATACACCAGAATCGTCGCCAGCTCCTGCACGCGCTGCGGATTATTTTGGATAAAGATACGGTCAAACGCCTCATAGGATATTTTAATAAGCCTGACCGGCGCGCTTCCCATATATTCAAACTTAGCCAGCGGGCAGTATCTTTCCATTAGGCCAATCGGCATATGCTCAATGCTATTCCCGATATTAAGACCGTTCTCCGGCATTAATATTGATAAAGAACCGCCAGTACAAAAATAAATATAGCCAGCCTTGACTTCTAATTTTTTATTGGCAGGCAACGAAACGACCTCGCCTTCCTGAATGATTTCATCCAGATAGCTATCAATCTCTAACGTGCTGTAATAGCCGTGTATTTCCTGAAAATTCACCGCATGCCCTCACTCCATTCTGCCGTAAGTTCAGTATAGCAGCGAGTCCGGCGTGGATTCGAGGCCTACCGTTGTTATTTTCCAGGCAGTCCCATATGGGACTATTAACACCATCTATTCCACTTACAATAGCCGGTAATGAGTCCGCATTTGCATTAGCCGTATCATATTTATTATTGATTTCGGCACAAATAATCTAAGAGGTCATTTAATGAAATTAAATCAGATTGCTAAACACCTGGCGATGGCCGGTGTTCTGGTTTCGCTGTCCGCTTCCGCTTTTGCACAGGTTCAGCCGAACGATGCGACGCCTGCCACCCGTCAGGCCAATAGCGCGCTGTACAACAAGCTGCCGTTTGCCGATAAAACCGATTTTGAAAACGCGCATAAAGGCTTCATCGCCGCGCTGCCGTCGAGCATGATTAAAGGCGAACAGGGCAACGTTATTTGGGATCCGGCGAAATACGACTTCGTTAAAGAAGGCCAAAAGTCTCCGGATAGCGTTAACCCTAGCCTGTGGCGCCAGTCCCAGCTGATTAATATCGGCGGTCTGTTCAAGGTCACCGACGGCGTTTACCAGATTCGCAACCTCGACCTCTCCAACATGACCATTATCGAAGGTGATAAAGGCATTACCATCATCGATCCGCTGCTGAGCGCCGAACCGGCCAAAGAGGGGTTGGACCTCTACTACGCCAATCGCGGCAAGAAGCCGGTGGTCGCGGTGCTGTTCACCCACAGCCACGTTGACCACTACGGCGGCATTCGCGGCGTGGTTGACGAAGCCGACGTGAAGTCGGGCAAAGTCAAAATCTACGCGCCGGACGGCTTTATGAAAGAAGCGGTTTCGGAAAATATCATGGCCGGTACGGCGATGAGCCGCCGCGCCAGCTATATGTACGGCAACCTGCTCAAGCCCGACGCGAAAGGTCAGGTTGGCGCGGGTCTGGGTACCACCACCTCCGCCGGTACCGTTACGCTGATCCAGCCGACAAACTACATCACTAAAACCGGGCAGGAAGAGGTGATTGATGGCCTGACCTACGATTTCATGATGGCGCCGGGCTCTGAGGCCCCGTCGGAAATGCTGTGGTACGTCAAAGAGAAGAAAATGATCGAAGCGGCGGAAGACGTGACCCACACGCTGCACAACACCTACTCCCTGCGCGGCGCAAAAATCCGCGATCCGCTGGCGTGGTCGAAATACATCAACGCAGCCATCGACCGCTGGGGCAGCGACGCCGACGTGATTATCGCACAGCACCACTGGCCGACCTGGGGCAACGACAACATTGTTAAGCTGATGAAAGGCCAGCGCGACATGTATCGCTATATCAACGACCAGACCCTGCGCATGGCTAACGAAGGCCTGACCCGCGACGAAATTGCCGCGAACTTCAAGCTGCCGGAAGCGCTGGAGAAGCAGTGGTCAAGCCGGGGCTACTACGGTTCCGTCAGCCACAACGTCAAGGCCACCTACGTGTACTATCTCGGCTGGTTTGACGGCAACCCGGCTACCCTCGACGAGCTGCCGCCCGAGCAGGCTGCGAAGAAGTTTGTCGAATATATGGGCGGCGCCGGCAATATCCTGAGCAAAGCCAAAGAGGATTACCGCCAGGGTAACTATCGCTGGGTGGCGCAGGTCACCAGCAAAGTGGTGTTCGCCGACCCGCAAAACCAGGACGCGCGGAACCTCGAAGCGGATGCGCTGGAGCAGTTGGGCTACCAGGCGGAAGCCGGCACCTGGCGTAACTTCTACCTCACCGGCGCGCAGGAGCTGCGTAACGGCGTGCAGAAGCTGCCAACGCCGAACACCGCCAGCCCGGATACCGTCCGCGCGATGACCCCGGAAATGTTCTTCGACTACCTGGGCGTGCATATTAACGGCGAAAAAGCCGGCGCGGCGAAGGCGATTCTCAACGTCGATCTGGGTAAAGACGGCGGCAAGTACAAGCTGGAGCTGGAAAACGGCGTCCTGAACCACACCGCTAACGCGGTCGCCGACAACGCGGATGCCAACATCACCCTCGATCGCGATACGCTGAACAAGATTATCCTCAAGCAAGAGACGCTGAAGCAGGCGGTTGATCAGGGTGAGGTGAAAATTACCGGTAATGCTGCGAAGCTGGACGAAATGCTGAGCTACATGGACAAGTTTGAGTTCTGGTTCAATATCGTTACTCCGTAACTGAGCCGATTATCATCCCCCGAGGCCGCCGGTCGCGGGGGATTTTTTTTGGCCATTTCCGCGCCCCCCCTGCGCTTCCCGCCCTGATTCCCTGCCCTTGCGCGCACATCTCGATTTGCTTTCCCCACCGCCCCGGTCACAAGATTAGCTGTGGGAATAGTGATTTCGCAGATAACCAGCCGAGGTGGGCTATGTCCGTTTATCACCATGCGCTGGTGCTGATTAAGCACCTGCCGTAGCTCGCTCGCGCAGGCCCCGTCCGGCCGATCAGGGATTCACTTCCCGCAGCGAACTCAGCAGCAACGCGAAGCTCGACTCAATCAGCGGCGGTAGCGTCTGCGGCCCGCGCATCAGCGCCACGGTGCGGCTCAGCGCCGGCTGCTGCAGCTGGGCTATCTTCAGCTGCGGATCGCATAAGTGGGTGGTATAGAGCTCGGGAAGAATGGCTATCGCCAGGCGCGAGCGCACCAGGCCATACAGCGTTTCGATATAGTCCACCTGATAGCGCGTATTCAGCATCAGGCGATGGCTCTCCGCCAGCGCCCCCACCAGCCGCTGGATATTGCCCTTCGAGAACACCGCGATATCGCGGCCAGCCAGCAGCTTCCACGGCAGATGCGGCTGACCGGCGAGCGGATCGTCGCCGTGCAGCACCGCCACAAACGGGTCCTCGCGCAGCGGATAGACCTGCAGCTCTGCGGGGATCGAACTGTCGATGGCGCCCACGGCGAAATCAATCTGCCCGCTCAGCAGCTCGCGCACCAGCGCGTCGTTGGCCCGATCGTGAAACTCGACCCGCAGGCGCGGAAAGGTTTCGGCCAAGGTCTGCGGCAGCAGGGGAAAAAGCAGCGAGCTGACCGACGGCATCAGGCCGATGCGCACCGTGCCGTCGCCGCCGGCTTCAACGATCTGCTGCATATCCTGAAACGCCAGCTGGGCCACGCTCAGCACGCGCTGCGCGTGGGGCAGGATCGCCGCGCCCAGTTCGGTCAGCGTGACCGAAGAGGCGGTGCGGTTCACCAGCCTGCCGCCGAGCACCGCTTCAACCTGGCGCAGCGCGCTGCTCAGCGCCGGTTGGCTGATGGCCAGCCGGTTGGCGGTATCGGTAAAGTGACGCAGCTGCGCCAGGGTAACAAAATACTGGAGCTGCTTAAGAGAAAGCGCGGGCAGCCGCTGCCAGGGTTCGGTCATGTTATCCATCGCTGAGGGTGAGTAGGCAGAATAACCCGAACTTATCGGGCGATAAATTTATTCATCTGGGCAAACGTTTGCTGTGCCCCTAGAGTAGCGCCATTATCCTTGTGCCGGAGTTGTTATGTCCAGCAGTGCTGAAAACCGCCGCCGCGCCGTCCAGGCCGCCCGGGGCGAATTGCCGTTCGACCTGTTACTCACCGGAGGGCAGATCGTTGATATGGTCACCGGGGAACTCCGCGCCGCCGACGTCGGCATCGTCGGCGAGATGATTGCCAGCGTCCATCCGCGCGGCAGCCGCAGCGACGCCGCTGAATCCCGCGACCTGCAGGGCGCCTACCTCTCCCCGGGGTTGATGGATACCCACGTCCATCTCGAAAGCTCCCATCTCCCCCCCGAGCGCTACGCGGAAATCGTCCTCGCCCAGGGCACCACGGCGGTATTTTGGGATCCGCACGAGCTGGCCAACGTGCTCGGCGTGGAAGGCGTGCGCTACGCCGTTGCCGCCAGCCGCAATCTGCCGCTCGAGGTGATGGTCGCCGCCCCTTCCAGCGTCCCGTCCACGCCCGGGCTGGAGATGTCCGGCGCCGATTTTGCCGGAGAAGAGATGACCACCATGCTGGCGTGGCCGGAGGTGCGCGGCGTGGCGGAAGTGATGGACATGCACGGCGTGCTGCACGCCAGCGAGCGGATGCAGGAGATAGTTCAGGCGGGCCTGGACAGCGGCAAGCTGATTGAAGGCCACGCCCGCGGGCTGAACGGCGCGGACCTGCAGGCCTATCTGGCCGCCGGCGTCACCTCCGATCATGAACTCACCTCGGCGGAGGATGCGCTGGAAAAGCTGCGCGCCGGACTGACGCTGCAAATTCGCGGCTCGCACCCCTATCTGCTGGAGGATATCGTCAAGGCGCTGAAAACCCTGCCGCACCTCTCCTCGCAGATCACCGTCTGCACCGACGACGTGCCGCCGGATATGCTGCTGGAAAAAGGCGGCATTATCGCCCTGCTCAACCTGCTGATCGGGCACGGCCTGCCGGCCACCGATGCCCTGCGCTTCGCTACGCTGAACTCAGCGATCCGCCTGCAGCGCCATGATTTAGGCCTGATTGCCGCCGGCCGCCGCGCGGACCTGGTGGTGTTTCCCGATCTGGATAAGCTGCAGGCGCGCGAGGTCTACGTTGCCGGGAAGCTGATTGCCCGGGACGGGCGGCTGTGCCGGCCAATCCCTGCGGCCACCGGCGTCACGCCGCCGCGCGATACCCTGCAGCTTGCGCCGCTGAGCGCCGACGACTTTATCCTTAAGGTGGCCGGTATTCACCACGGCGTTGCCCGCCTGCGGCATATTCGCGGCGCGCGCTTTACGCAGTGGGGAGAAGTTGAGGTGCAGATCCGCGACGGCAAAGTCCAGCTGCCCGACGGCTTCAGCCTGATTTGGGTCAAGCACCGCCACGGTCGCCATCAGGCGACGCCGCAGATTGCCCTGCTTGAGGGCTGGGGCGAGCTGCGCGGGGCGATTGCCACCAGCTACTCCCACGACTCGCATAACCTCGTGGTGCTCGGGCGAGACGCCGAAGAGATGGCGCGGGCCGCCAACCGGCTGATCGCCTCCGGCGGCGGCATGGCGCTGGCGCAGCGGGGGGAGATTCTGGCCCACGTCGCCATGCCGATTGCCGGAATGCTTTCCGACCTGCCGGCGACGGAGCTGGCGCGCCAGTTCCGCGAGCTGCGCGACCTGAGCGCTGAAATTGCCGACTGGGAGCCGCCGTACCGGGTGTTTAAGGCCATCGAGGGGACCTGCCTCGCCTGCAACGCCGGGCCGCATTTGACCGATTTGGGCTTGACCGACGGCACCACCCGCCGGATCGTCGACCCGCTGATAGCCTGCCGGGAAACCCCGGAGCATACCCACAACAATAATCACGGAGCCTGATAATGGCTGACAACACGCTTCCTGCATCAACCCGGGGCCGCTGGCTGGAACAGCGATTTGCCCTCTACTCCCGCGGCAGCACGCTACGCACCGAGTGCCTGGCGGGGGTCACCGGCTTTCTCGCCGCCGCCTATCTGCTGGTGGTGATCCCCGGCCTGCTGGCGGTTGGCGGAATGGATAAAGGCGCGGTCACTACCGGAACCATTTTGGTCTTCGTCGCCGGCACGCTGCTGATGGCGTTCTACGCGAACCTGCCGTTTATCGTCGGCCCCGGCATCGGCGGGTCGGTGCTGGTGGGCGTCACCCTCGCAGGGAGCGAAGGCATCGGCTGGCAAATCGGCCTCGGCATCGCCTGCTGGTCCGGGATTCTGTTCTTCCTGCTGACCAAATTCGGCCTGCGCGAGGTGGTGACCCGCTCGGTGCCGCAGTCGATCAAGCTGGGGCTCACCGCCTCCATCGGGCTGTTCGTGGCGGTTCTCGGCTTTCGCAACGCCGGCCTGGTGCTGGCGAATGCGAAAACCAACGCCCTGATGCTCGGCGACTTCCTCTCCCCCGGCGCGCTGGTAGCGCTGTGCGGCCTGTTTCTCGCCATTGCGCTGCAGGCGCGGCGCATTCCGGGTGCGATCCTGTGGGCGATCCTCGTTGCCACCCTTGTCGGGATCCCGTTCGGCGTCACCCGGCTGCCGACCAGCTTTATCGCCATGCCGCACTCGCTGACGCCGGTTCTCGGCCACGTCGATATGCTCGGCGCGCTGAATATCGCCTTTCTGCCGTTTCTGTTTATCTTTTTCGCCTCCGAGTTTTTCTCCACCATGGGAACCACTTTGGCGGTAGGCGGCGAGGCGGGACTGCTGGATGAAGAGGGCAATATGGTGCACATCAACCGGCCGTTTATGGTTGACTCCATTGCTGCGGCCATCGGGCCGTGGGTCGGCATTCCGGCGGCCACCGCGCTGATTGAGTCCTCCGCGGCGGCCGAAGCCGGCGGTAAGACCGGGCTGACGGCGCTGGCGGCGGCGGTGATGTTCCTGCTGATGCTGCTGTTTACCCCGATTGCGCTGATGATCCCCAAAGAGGCCACCGCGCCGGCGCTGATCCTGATTGGCCTGAATATGTTCAGCGGCCTGCGCAAGGTCGATTTAGCCAACTTTACCGACGGGCTGCCGGTGCTGATGATGGTGATGATCACCCTGATTGCCAACAGCTTCGGTACTGGCATCGCCGGCGGGCTGCTGTTCTACGTGGTGATTAAGAGCGTGGCCGGAAAGTGGCGCGAGATCCCGTTAGGGCTGTGGATCCTCGCGATTCCGCTGGTCTACTACTTCGCGACCCTGGTCAGGCACTAGGGCGCCGGGCGCTGGTTGTGCAGCGCCTCGCAGCGGGCCTTCACCTCTTCATACAGCAAACGCACCGCGGCAGAGAGCTGCTTGCGGTGCGGGCAAATCATATTCAGCGGCACCCGGTCGCCCTGATACTGCGGCAGCAGGACCTGCAGCCGCCCGGCGCGAATATCGTCGCTGACGTCGAGCCAGGACTTGTAGGCAAACCCCTCCCCGGCAATTGCCAGGCGGCGAATCACTTCCGCATCGTCACTGACGATAACGCCAGAAACCTGCAGATGCTGAACCTCACCCGCCAGGCTTAACGGCCAGCGATCGAACTGCCTGCCGCGCAGCACGTACAGCAGAGCGTTACGCTGCGCCAGCTCCTCCAGGGTTTGCGGTTCACCGTGTTCGGCGATCCACGCCGGGGAAGCCACCAGCACCCGGCGGTTTTCCGCCGCCACCGGCAGCGAGATAAACGACGCGTCGTCGTTATCGCCGTAGCGAAAGGCCACGTCGACCGGATCTTTAAACACGTCGGTGCGGTGATCGGAGAACAGGATACGCAGCCTGAGCTCCGGGTAGCGTTGGCGAAATCCGCGAAACACGGTCAGCAGCAGGTTACGCCCGAGGTCGGAGGGCACCGCAATTTGCAGCGTGCCGCGGATTTGGTCATCCGGCAGCTGAATCTTTTGCAGCCCGGCGTGCAGGGTATCGAGCATCTGCGTGGCATAGGGCAGCCAGGTCTCCCCTTCGGGGGTCAGGCGCAGGCTGCGGGTTGAGCGGGCAAAAAGGCGGATATTCAGCGTGGTCTCCAGACGCTTAATCGCCGCGCTGACCTGCGCCGGTTGCTGCCCGACCTCCCGCGCCGCGTCGCTAAAGCTGCCCAACGCCGCCGCGCGGACAAATAACGTCAGATCTTCCAGCCTGAACATATTCACTCCCACCTCCGGATCCCCGGACTTTTCCTAAAACAGGCGCGGTTTGCTGAATCGCGTAATCGGCACCATCGTTTGCTTACATTTTTAATCAACCAGTACTTGCCATCGCCCTCATGCTTCGGAATGATACGAGGCTGCGATTTTGTGTCCAGGATAATAATGAGGAATTTATGCGTAAAACAAAAATGATGCTTCTGGGCGTACTGCTGGCCGGCACCTGCGCAGTTGGGTCGGTCTCCGCCGCCGATCTGCAGAAATATGAGCTGGACGGCGTGACCTCCGACTTCCAGCAGTTTCGCGTCGGCGATAGCGTACCGCCGCTGTATATGACCCCGGAGTACACCATTAAGCAGTGGCAGCAGCGCCACCTGCCGGCGCCAGACGCCAACACCCACTGGACCTATATGGGCGGCAGCTACGTGCTGGTCACCGAGCCGGAAGGCAAAATTGTCAAAATTTACGACGGCGAGATTTTCTACCAGCACTGATTGTGCGTAGCGGCCGCTTGCCGCCACGAAAAACGCCCGGTCCTTCTGCTGCTCCCGCATGGCGCAGCGAAGTCCCGGGCGTTGTTTTATCCGCGACGCTTACACCGCGCGGAAGGCGATCTCGCTGGGGATAACCTCACCCTGCCAGTAGAGCTGGGCCGCTACGCGCCCTGCCAGCTGGCGATAGATATCGGTAAACTCGCTTTCCGGGCGGGCGATCACCGTCGGGGTCCCGTTATCCAGGTCCTCGCGCAGATGAATGTGCAGCGGCAGCTGGCCGAGCAGCTGGGTGTGATATTTTTCCGCCAGCTTCTGCGCACCGCCGGTGCCAAAGATAGCCTCATGGTGACCACAGTTGCTGCAAATATGCATGCTCATGTTCTCCACGATACCCAGCACCGGCACCTCCACTTTTTCGAACATCACGATGCCCTTTTTGGCATCGATCAGCGCGATGTCCTGCGGCGTGGTGACCACCAGCGCGCCGGTCACCGGGATGTTCTGCGCCAGCGTCAGCTGAATGTCGCCGGTGCCCGGCGGCATATCCAGCACCAGATAGTCGAGATCCGGCCACAGCGTCTCCTGCAGCATCTGCATCAGCGCTTTACTGGCCATCGGGCCGCGCCACACCATGGCATTCTCATCAGTCACCAGATAGCCGATGGAGTTGGTGGCGAGGCCGAATTTCATAATCGGCGCCATATGGGTGCCGTCCGGCGAGGTGGGACGCTGATCTTCAGCGCCCAGCATGGTAGGAATCGACGGGCCGTAAATATCGGCGTCGAGAATACCGACCTTCGCCCCTTCCGCCGCCAGCGCCAGCGCGAGGTTAACCGCCGTAGACGATTTGCCGACGCCGCCCTTGCCGGAGCTCACGGCAATAATATTCTTCACGCCGTTAACGCCCGGCTGGTTTTTCACCCGCTTCAGGGTGGCGATGCTGTGCGTCAGCTTCCAGTCGATAGCCTGCGCGCCGGTAATGCGCAGCAGCTCGGCGCTGCACTGCTCTTTCAGGGCTTCAAAAGCGCTGTGCCAGACGAATGGCATCTGAATCTCGATATGCACGGTGTCGTCCAGCCAGGCAACGTGGTGCAGCGCCTTCAGCGCGGTGAGATTATGCTTCAAAGTGGGGTGCTGAAAATTAGCCAGCGTTCCGGCGACCATCGCGCGTAGACGTTCGGGGGATTTGGCCTGGGATTGCGAATTCATCCCGACTCCTTTGTTGTTATGAGATGCTTTCAGTAATGATTGAGTTTATCACAGCTGAGGATTATCCATATATGGTCAGCCATTTATGGCGCACCCAGTGCCCTTTTGGTAATATCGGAAGCCCTTTTTACAACAGAAGATGTAATGCTCACTATGACTCAAGTCGCGAAGAAAATTCTGGTAACGTGCGCACTGCCGTACGCCAACGGCTCAATCCACCTCGGCCACATGCTGGAGCACATCCAGGCTGATGTCTGGGTCCGTTACCAGCGAATGCGCGGCCACGAGGTCAACTTCATCTGCGCCGATGACGCCCACGGCACGCCGATCATGCTGAAAGCTCAGCAGCTTGGCGTCTCTCCGGAGCAGATGATTGGCGAGATGAGTCAGGAGCACCAGACCGATTTTGCCGGTTTCGACATTAGCTACGATAACTACCACTCCACCCACAGCGACGAAAACCGCGAGCTGTCGGAGCTTATCTACTCGCGCCTGAAAGAGAACGGTTTTATTAAAAACCGCACCATCTCTCAGCTCTACGATCCGGAAAAAGGGATGTTCCTCCCTGACCGTTTCGTGAAGGGAACCTGCCCGAAATGCAAATCACCGGATCAGTACGGCGATAACTGCGAAGTGTGCGGCGCGACCTACAGCCCGACCGAGCTTATCGAGCCGAAATCGGTGGTTTCCGGCGCGACGCCGGTGATGCGTGAGTCCGAGCACTTCTTCTTCGACCTGCCCTCCTTTAGCGAGATGCTGCAGGCGTGGACCCGCAGCGGCGCGCTGCAGGAGCAAGTGGCGAATAAGATGCAGGAGTGGTTCGAGTCGGGCCTCCAGCAGTGGGACATCTCCCGCGATGCGCCGTACTTCGGCTTCGAAATCCCCAACGCGCCGGGCAAATACTTCTACGTCTGGCTGGACGCGCCGATCGGCTACATGGGTTCCTTCAAAAACCTGTGCGACAAGCGCGGCGACAGCGAAAGCTTTGACGCCTACTGGAAGAAAGACTCTGACGCCGAGCTGTATCACTTTATCGGCAAGGATATCGTCTACTTCCACAGCCTGTTCTGGCCGGCGATGCTGGAAGGCAGCGGCTTCCGCAAGCCAACCAACCTGTTCGTTCACGGCTACGTGACGGTCAACGGCGCGAAGATGTCTAAATCGCGCGGTACCTTCATCAAGGCCAGCACCTGGCTGAACCACTTTGATGCCGACAGCCTGCGCTACTACTACGCCGCCAAGCTCTCTTCGCGCATCGACGATATCGACCTGAACCTCGAAGACTTCATTCAGCGTGTGAATGCTGACATCGTCAACAAGCTGGTTAACCTCGCATCGCGCAACGCCGGCTTTATCGCCAAACGTTTCGACGGCATGCTGGCGGCTGAGCTTGCGGACCCGGCGCTGTATCAAACCTTCACCGATGCGGCAGCAAGCATTGGCGAAGCCTGGGACAGCCGCGAGTTCGGTAAGGCCATCCGTGAAATCATGGCGCTGGCCGACGTGGCAAACCGCTACGTTGACGAGCAGGCGCCGTGGGTAGTCGCCAAACAGGAGGGCCGCGATGCCGATCTGCAGGCGATCTGTACCATGGGCCTGAATATGTTCCGCGTGCTGATGACCTGGCTCAAGCCGGTGCTGCCGCAGCTGACCGCCCGCGCCGAAGCGTTCCTCAACAGCGAACTGAGCTGGGATGCCGTTCAGCAGCCGCTGCTGGCGCATAAGGTCAACACCTTCAAAGCGCTGTATAACCGCATCGAAATGAAGCAGGTTGAGGCGCTGGTAGAAGCATCGAAGGAAGAGGTGAAGGCGCTCTCCGCACCGGTCAGCGGCCCTCTGGCGGACGATCCGCTGCAGGAAACCATCACCTTTGATGATTTTGCTAAAGTGGATATGCGCATCGCGCTGATTGAAAACGCCGAATTCGTCGACGGTTCCGACAAGCTGCTGCGCCTGACGCTGGATATCGGCGGCGAGAAGCGCAACGTCTTCTCCGGCATCCGCAGCGCCTACCCCGATCCGCAGGCGCTGATTGGCCGCCTGACGGTGATGGTGGCGAACCTCGCGCCGCGCAAAATGCGCTTCGGCATCTCCGAAGGGATGGTGATGGCGGCGGGCCCTGGCGGGAAAGATATCTTCCTGCTCAGCCCGGACAGCGGCGCCCAGCCTGGCCAACAGGTCAAATAATCTCCGCGAAAAACGCTGCCCCGGCAGCGTTTTTTTTTTGCCTGTCGCCCGCCCGGACGGGCGCTTTTATTTGCACCCCTCGCGGATAAGAACAATACTCAATACGCTATTCTGACAACGGAACGGTATACATACCAACACAGGGAACCGGGATGAAATACACACACAGGCTGACCGCAATCGCCGTCGCCGCTCTCCTTGCCACGGCGCTGGCCGGCTGCGACAACAAAAAAGAGCAGAGCAAAACCTTTAACCGCGCGGCCGAAGGCGTCGAGCTCAGCTTTACCTACTATTATGATGGCGACAAGGTGCTGCGCCAGGATGCCAACAACACCATCCCCTATAAAACCATCGGCGCCAGCAATAAAGAGCAGGCGCGGGCGATTATTGAACCGATGAGCAGCGTTTACCGCAGCATAAAGGGTGTGGAGCAGACCATCGACTACAAAGACAGCTATGCCCTGGAGCATCTGAGCGTCGATTTTAGCGAGGCGAAAATCAGCGAGCTGTGCAAGCTGCCGGGATCGATGTTTACCGACTGCTCGCGGCAGTTCGTGTCGATGTCGGTGTCGACAAAATTACTCGAAGAGCAGGGTTTTCAGGAAGTGAAGTAGGTCATCGCCCGGCTAAGCGTTGCGTCAGCCGGGCTGCCTGAGGCTGAAACTCAGGCTTTAGCGGCGTGAACGCGCTCGGTCAGACCGCGCAGGAAATAGCGCAGGAACTGGTCGCCGCACTCGCGGAAGTTTTTATGCTCCGGCGCGCGCATCATGGCGGTAATTTCCGGCATCGAGACGCGGAACTGCTGCTGGGTCAGAATGGCGAGAATGTCGTCGGTCTTCAGGGAGAAGGCGATACGCAGCTTTTTCAGCACGATATTGTTATTCACCCGACGCTCCACCGCCAGCGGCGGTGCGGACTCATCTTTACCGCGTTTATCGTAAATCAGACCGTTGAGGAAGATCGACAGAAGGATATCCGGGCAGCGCTGGAAGCCTTCCTCATCCTCTTTTTTCAGCCACGGTACCAGCTGCTCTGCGCTGACGACGGAATCGCCGAGCGCGAAAATACGCACCAGGCCATCATTATTGGTTTTCAAGGTGTAGCGCAGGCTACGTAGGATATCGTTGCTGATCATAATGCCTTCATGATGAAAAATACTGGCGCTAAGTCTACCACGATTCTGCCGTTTTACAGACCAATCGCCTCTTTCAGACTTTTTAAGTAGCGGCGGCTGACCGGCACCGTGTGCCCGGCGCGCATCAGCAGCTCGGCCTGGCCATTCTCCTCGAGACGGATCTCCTTCAGGTGGGCCATATTGACCAGATACTGGCGGTGGCAGCGCAGCAGCGGCGTTCGGCTCTCGAGGGTGCGCAGGGTCAGCTCGGTAAAGCCCTCCTTCCCTTCGCTGTCGGTGACGTAGATACCGCTCATCCGGCTGCTGACAAACGCCACGTCCTCCATCTGCAGCAGCCAGATCCGACTATGCCCGCTGCAGGGAATATACTTCAGCGCCTGCCGGGCGTCGTCGAGCAGCGAGATATCCTGCAGGCTGCGCTCCTGGCGCAGGCGCGCGAGGGTTTTATCCAGCCTCGCGCCCTCAATCGGCTTGAGCAGATAGTCAAACGCGTGCTCCTCGAACGCCTTCACCGCGTATTCGTCGAAGGCGGTCAGGAACACGATATAGGGCCGATGCTCCGGGTCGAGCATGCCGACCATCTCCAGCCCGCTGATGCGCGGCATCTGGATGTCGAGGAACAGCACGTCCGGGCGCAGCTTGTGCACCGCGCCGATCGCCTCAACGGCGTTACCGCACTCGCCCACGACCTCGATATCGCTCTGCGCTTCCAGCAGGATCCGCAGGTTTTCACGCGCCAGCGGCTCATCATCAACTATCAGTACTTTTAACACGCGCTCTCCTCCACGGGCAGTCGCAGCGTAACGCGGGTAAAGCGCTCGGCTTCACAGGTCACGGTAATTCCACACTCGGCGCCAAATCGCGCCCGCAGCCGCCGGTCCACCAGGCTCATACCGAGTCCGCTGGCGTCCGGATTGGCCTGATAGAGCCCGGCGTTATCTTCGATATCCAGCTGCAGCCAGCGCTCATCCTGGCTGGCGCGAATGATAATCTCGCCCACCCCAAGATGCTGCGAGGTGCCGTGCTTAATGGCGTTTTCAACGATCGGCTGCAGCGTAAACGCCGGCAGCTGGTGATGCGCCAGCGCCTCGGGCACCAGCATCTGAATCTGTAGATTGGTCTGGAAACGCGCCTTTTCAATCTGCAGGTAGGCGTTCACATGCTCAATCTCATCCGCCAGGGTGACAATCTCCGACGGCCGCTTCAGGTTCTTGCGAAAGAAGGTCGACAGATACTGCACCAGCTGGCCGGCCTGGTCGCTGTCGCGGCGGATCACCGCCTTCAGGGTATTGAGGGCGTTGAACAGAAAATGGGGGTTAACCTGGGCATGCAGCAGCTTAATTTCCGACTGGGTGAGCAGCGCCTTCTGGCGCTCATACTGCCCGGCAAGAATTTGCGCCGACAGCAGCTGGGCAATCCCCTCGCCCAGCGTGCGGTTGATTGAGCTGAACAGCCGGTTCTTGGCCTCATACAGCTTGATGGTGCCAATCACCCGCTGGTTCTCGCCGCGCAGCGGGATCACCAGCGTCGAGCCGAGCTTGCAGTGCGGATGGATTGAGCAGCGGTAGGGAACCTCGTTGCCGTCGGCATACACCACTTCTCCGCTGTCGATCGCCTTTTGGGTGTAGAGGGAGGAGATCGGCTTGCCGGGTAGATGGTGATCGTCGCCGATGCCGGTGAAGGCCAGCAGCCGGTCGCGATCGGTAATCGCCACCGCGCCGATATCCAGCTCCTGGATAAGCACCTGCGCCACCCGCATGCTGTTCTCTTCGTTAAACCCCTGGCGCAGGATCCCCTCCGTCGAGGCCGCGACCTTCAGCGCGGTGGCGGAAAACGCCGAGGTGTATTTTTCAAACATCGCCCGCTTATCGAGCAGGATACGCATAAACAGCGCGGCGCCAACGGTGTTGGTGACCATCATCGGCGCGGCAATGCTCTGCACCAGATGCAGGGCATCCTGAAACGGGCGCGCGATCAGCAGGATGATCATCATCTGCACCAGTTCGGCAAAGAAGGTGATCGCCCCGGCAGTCAGCGGGCTAAAGACCTTATCCGGCCGCCCGCGCTTGACGAGGATGCTGTGCACCAGCCCGCCAAGCAGCCCTTCAACAATGGTGGAAACCATGCAGCTTAGCGCGGTCATGCCGCCAAGCGAGTAGCGGTGCAGCCCGCCGGTCAGCCCGACGAGGCCACCGACCACTGGCCCGCCGAGCAGGCCGCCCATCACCGCGCCGATGGCCCGGGTATTGGCGATAGAGTCTTCGATATGCAGGCCGAAGTAGGTCCCGAGAATGCAGAAAATGGAGAAGGTGACGTAGCACAGCAGCTTGTGCGGCAGACGGACGGTAACCTGCATCAGGGGGATGAACAGCCGCGTCTTGCTCATCAGCCACGCGATGACTAAAAAGACGCACATCTGCTGAAGCAGCAGCAACACCAGATCGAACTCGTACATACCCGCAGACCACACATCACCTGAAAGCGCGTAACATACACCGCCGGGGAAAATCTTTCTTTGAAGCGCTACAAGAAAATGAACATTCATGGCCGCGATCACACTTCTTAGCGCCTCGCTCTCTTTTGGCAGCACAAAAAATGAGCAAATATTTCCCCTTCCACAAACAGCTTCTACAGTTATAGGGAGGAGAATTCTGCGGGAGGGGAAGAGATGACGCTTTATACGATTGGTGAAGTGGCCCAGCTTTGCGATGTTAACCCGGTCACGCTTCGCGCCTGGCAGCGGCGCTACGGACTGCTTAAACCTCAGCGTACCGACGGCGGCCACCGCCTGTTCAACGAGCAGGAAATTGACCGCATCCGCGAAATTAAGCGCTGGATTGACTCCGGCGTTCAGGTAGGAAAAGTCAAAACGCTGCTCGCCGACAGCGACCCGCAGGAGCAAGGCGGCTGGCGCGAACAGCAGGAGATCGTGCTGACGCTGCTCCACGACGGCAGCTACCATCGCCTGCGGACGTGGATTAAAGAGCGCAGCCACAGCTATCCGGCGCACACCCTGGTCAACCACCTCTTCGTTCCTTTACGCCATCGTCTGCTCAGCCCCCAGCCAACGCTTATCGCGCTGCGCGGCATTCTCGACGGGATCCTCATCAACCATATTGCGCAGAGCCTCGCCAGCGCCTGGAAGCACCCGGGCAGCCACGCGCTGGTGGTGGGCTGGAACAGCGGCGACATCGCCCGGCTGTGGCTGGAGGGCTGGGTGGCCAGCGAACAGGGCTGGCGGGTCGACGTCGTCGCCCACTCGCTGACGCAGATTCGCCCGGAGCTGTTCCCCGAGAGCACCCTGCTGGTGTGGTGCGGTGAAACGCCCGCTGCCTCCGAGCAGGAGCAGCTGCTGGAGTGGCAGCAGCAGGGGCGCGTTATCTGGCTAAATAGCAATTAATGTTTCATTAACACCTGCGCTTCACCGTATAATCGCCCCGTTAACATCAGGAGCCTATTATGAAGCCAGCAAAAATTGCGGTTATTACCCTGTTCTTATTTATGGCTATCGGCGGGATCAGCGGCGTTATGCTTGCCGGTTACTCCTTTATCGTTCGCGGTGGTGTCGGCTGATTCGCTGATTCAGCCGCTCAAACCCGCGATCGACCACGATCGCCGCCAGCGCCACCAGCAGCGCCCCCTGCAGTACATAGGCGGTATTAAACCCGCTCAGGCCAATGACGATCGGCGTGCCGAGCGTATTGGCCCCGACGGTTGAGGCAATCGTCGCCGTCCCCATATTGACGATCGTCGAAGTGCGAATACCGGCCAGCATCACCGGCGCCGCCAGCGGCAGCTCGACTTTTACCAGCCGCTGCCAGCCGGTCATCCCCATTCCCTGCGCCACCTCAAGCGCCCCCGAGGGCACCGCGCTCAGGCCCGCTAGTGTGCCCTGCAGCACCGGCAGAATGCCGTACAGCGCCAGCGCAATCAGCGCCGGCTCCCAGCCAAACCCCAGCACCGGAACCGCAATCGCCAGCACCGCCACCGGCGGAAAGGTTTGCCCCATGGCGGCGATGGTCTCCACCAGCGGGCGAAATTCGCGGCCCGCGGGGCGGGTTACCGCAATCCCCGCGCCTACGCCAATAAGCGTTGCCGCGAGGCTGGAGAGCGCCACCAGCCAGCAGTGGGCGAGGGTCAGGGCCAGAAAGCTCTGCTGCTGATAGACCGGGCGCGGCAGCTCCGGAAACAGGGCGCTAAAAAGCGGCGCGCTGTAGGGAAGCGCCAGCAGAATGGCGATAAACAGCGCCAGCAGCCACAGCAGCGGATCACGCAGAGCCTTCATGCCGCCCCCCCTCGCGCAGCAGATCGGCGAAGTGCAGCGTCCCGCAGGCGACTCCCCGTTCATCCACCACCGGCAGCACCTCGCGGCGATGGGCCACGAACAGCGACAGCGCCTCGCGCAGCGTCATCGCCACGTTGAGGGTATCGCCGGCGAGACGTTCATCGCGACGCAGATAGTCGCCGACGCCGCGCAGCGACAGCAGGCGCACGCCAAGCTCGCTGCGGCCAAAAAAGGTCTCAACAAAGTCGTTCTTCGGCTGCAGCAGCATCTGCAGCGGTTCCCCCTGCTGCACCACTTCCCCGCCGTCCATCAGCACCAGGTGGTCCGCCAGCCGCAGCGCCTCGTCAATATCGTGGGTGACCAGGACAATGGTGCGCCCCAGCAGCCGGTGAATGCGGATCATCTCCTGCTGCAGCGCCTCGCGGGTCACCGGATCGAGCGCGCCGAAGGGTTCGTCCATCAGCAGCACCTCCGGATTGGCCGCCAGCGCCCGCGCCACGCCAACCCGCTGCTGCTGGCCGCCGGAAAGCTGGTGCGGATAGCGCGCCCGCAGCGTAGCCTCCAACCCCAGCAGCGCCATCAGCTCATCAACCCGCGCATCCACTTTTTGGCGCGGCCACTTCTGCAGCTGCGGGACGGTGGCGATATTCTGCGCCACCGTCCAGTGGGGAAACAGGCCTATCGACTGGATGGCATAGCCCATCCGCCGACGCAGCGCCAGCACCGGCTGCTCGCGAATATCCTGGCCGGCGAAGCGGATGGTGCCGCTGTCGTGCTCGACCAGCCGGTTGATCATCTTCAGGGTGGTCGACTTGCCCGAGCCGGAGGTGCCGATCAGCACCGAGAATGCCCCTTCCCGCAGATGCAGGTTGAGGTTTTTCACCGCCGGCTGCCCGGCAAACGATTTGCTTACGCCGTCAAATTCAATCACCGGCCTCTCCTTTTAGCAACGCGCCCCACAGCGCAAAAAGCGCATCCACCACCACCGCCAGCGCGATCGTCGGGATCACCCCGAGCAGCACCAGGTCCAGCGCGCTGCTGAGCAGGCCCTGGAAGACCAGGGCGCCAAATCCCCCGGCGCCGATCAGCGCCGCCACCACCGCCATACCGACGGTTTGTACGCTCACCACCCGCAGGCTGCGCAGCAGTATCGGCAGCGCCAGCGGCAGCTGTACCTGCCAGAAACGCTGGAAAGCGCTCATGCCCATCGCCGCCGCGCTTTCCAGCGCTTCGCGCGGCACCTGCTGCAGACCGGTGACCACGCCGCGCACCAGCGGCAGCAGCGCGTAGAGCACCAGCGCAATCAGCGCGGGCGCCGTTCCGGTGCCGGAGATGCCGGCCTCAGCCAGCGCGGGAAAGCGGCGCGTCAGGCCGGCAAGCGGCGCGATCAGCAGGCCAAAGAGCGCCACCGAAGGGATAGTTTGAATGACGTTGAGGCAGGTAAACACCGACGCCTGCCAGCGCGGCTGCCGCCAGACCCACACGCCCATCGGTACGCCGATGAGCAGAGCGGGCAGCAGCGTACCGAGCAGCAGGAGCACGTGCTGGCGCAGGGCATCGTCAAAGATATCCTGGCGGTTGGCGTACTCTTTTAGCAGCGAGAGCGAGTCAAGCCTCCCCGTCGCCAGCAGGACGCAGGGAATGAGCCAGATTTGCGCATTGAGCAACCAGCGCCACAGGGTGCGTGCCGTCAGGCGCCGTATCGCATCGCTGGCCAGCAGCAGGCACAGCGCCAGCGAGAGCCACAGGCCACTGCCCGGCGACGTGCGCGCCAGCGACGACCCGCTTTGCGCCAGCTGCAGCGCCGCCTGCCCGCCGCCGTACCACAGCAGCGGCAGCAGCGCATCGGCTATCAGGAAAGTTAACAGCAGCGGTAAGCGCCCGGGGAGCGCGCAAAGCAGCAGGACGGCCGCCGCCATGCCCAGCTGCGCGGCAGCCAGCCACGGCCAGCTCTGCCACAGCCAGCGCGCCTCGCCGGAGAGCAGCCGGTTCGGCGCATAGTTAACAAACGGCAGCGCCACCATCATCAGCAGTAAAAGTGCCAGCAGCAGCGAAACGCGGTTATAGCAACGAATAGCCACCAAAACCTACTTCAACAGCCCTTTTTGCTGCAGATAGTCTGCGGCAACTTTCTTCGCGTCCAGCCCCTCCACCGCAATGCTGGCGTTGAGCTGCTGCAGCGTTTTTTCGTCAAGGCTGGCGAAGACCGGCTGCAGCCACTGCGCTATCTGCGGATAGGCCTTCAGCACCGCTTCGCGCACGACCGGCGCCGGGGCGTAGATCGGCTGCACGCCTTTCGGGTCGCTCAGCGTTTGCAGCCCGAGCGCGGCCACCGGCCCGTCGGTCCCGTAGGCCATCGCCGCGTTGACGCCGGAAGTCTGCTGCGCCGCCGCCTTGATGGTCACCGACGTGTCGCCGCCGGCCAGCGACAGCAGCTGGCTTTGATTAAGCTTGAAATCGTAGGCCTTTTCAAAGGCCGGGAGCGCATCCGGACGTTCGATAAACTCCGCGGAGGCCGCCAGCTTAAATTCGCCGCCCTTTTGCAGATAGCCGCTCAGGTCGGCCAGCGAAGTGAGATGATTTTTTTGCGCCACATCCTGACGCACGGCGATGGTCCAGGTGTTGTTGGCCGGCGCGGGCGTTAGCCAGATGAGCTTATTCTTCTCGGCGTCCAGGGTTTTGACCTTCTCATAACCCTGCTGCGCGTTTTTCCACGCCGGGTCGTTCTCCTGCTTAAAGAAGAAGGCTCCGTTGCCGGTATACTCAGGGTAAATATCTAATTCGCCCGCGGTAATGGCGCCGCGCACTACCGGCGTGGTGCCGAGCTGAATTTTGTTCACCGTTTTTACGCCGTGGCTCTCAAGAACCTGCAAAATAATATTGCCCAGCAGCGCCCCTTCGGTGTCAATTTTTGAGCCCACTTTGACCGGCTCCGCCGCCTGCAGCGGAAGGCTCACCAGGGCTGCCAGCGCCAGCGCGCCCGACCATTTGCTTGCAATCCTCATCCCGCATCCCTCTTTAATTTGCGCTCCATTTACAGAAGCTTAAGAGAAAAGAGTAGCCCAAATGCGCGATGAAAGGAAAAGAAAAGGCCGGTTACCCGGCCTGATAGAGGAGCAAAGTCGGCGCATCGCGCCGGCCCGAACTAGAGCAATTCAAACTCGCCCTGCTTCACGCGGGCGGAATCGACGCCGATAAAGACGTTGAATTTGCCCGGCTCGGCGGCGTATTTCATTTTCTGGTTCCAGAACTTCAGGGCGTCAACCTCAATCGGGAAGCTGACGGTTTGCGTCTCGCCCGGCTTGAGCGTGACGCGCTTGAAGCCGCGCAGCATTTTCACCGGACGGCTCATCGAGGCGGTCACGTCCTGCAGGTACAGCTGGATAACCGTGGCCCCTTCGCGCTTGCCGGTATTGGTCACCTGCACGCTGGCGGTCACGCTGCCGTCGGCCTGCATGGTCGGTGCCGACATTTTGACGTCAGAGACGCTAAAGGTGGTGTAGCTCAGGCCGTAGCCGAACGGGTAGAGCGGGCCGTTGGCCTCGTCGAAGTAGCGCGAGGTGTACTTGTTCGGCTTGTCGGCGTTGTAAGGACGACCGGTATTGAGGTGGCTGTAGTAGACCGGGATCTGCCCGACCGAGCGCGGGAACGACATCGGCAGCTTGCCGGACGGATTGGCGTCGCCAAACAGCACGTCGGCAATGGCGTTGCCGCCTTCGGTGCCGGCAAACCAGGTCTCCAGCATCGCGTCAGCCTGCTGATCCTCTTTGACCAGCGCCAGCGGGCGGCCGTTCATCAGCACCAGCACCAGCGGTTTACCGGTGGCTTTGAGGGCGCTGATTAAGTCGCGCTGGCTCTTGGGCAGCGTGATATCGGTGCGGCTGGAGGCCTCGTGCGCCATCCCCTGCGCTTCGCCGACAACCGCGACGACCACGTCGGACTGCTTCGCGGTGGCCACCGCCTCGTCGATCATCGCCTGCGGCGAGCGCGGATCGACCTGCACCGCTTTCTCATACAGGTTGAGGAAATCAACGATGCCTTTATCGTCGGTCACGTTGGCACCGCGGGCGTAAAGCACCTTGCCGCGATCGCCGAGCGCCGTTTTAATCCCGGTGAGCACGGTAACCGACTGGTCGGCAACGCCTGCCGCCGACCAGCTGCCCATCATGTCGCGCTTGCTGTCGGCCAACGGCCCGATGACCGCCACGGTACCCGATTTTTTCAGCGGCAGCGTCTCGAGACGGTTTTTCAGCAGAACCAGGCTTTCGCGCGCCACTTCCCGGGCCTCTTTACGATGCAGGCGGCTTTCGGCGTTGGTGTCCTGCGGGTCTGACTCCTTCGGCCCCAGGTGGCTGTACGGATCGTTGAACAGGCCCATGTCGTATTTGACGTTAAGCACGTGGCGCGTCGCGTCGTCCAGCTCCGCCATCGTCACCTTGCCGGACTTCACCAGATCCGGCAGGTATTTGCTGTAGTACTCGTCGCTCATGCTCATATTGATGCCGGACTTCAGCGCCACGCGCACCGCGTCTTCCGGGTCGGAGGCAACGCCGTGCTTGATAAGCTCTTTGATCGCCCCGTGGTCGGAAACGGTAATGCCCTTAAAGCCCCAGTCGTCGCGCAGCACCTCTTTTAGCAGCCACGCGTCGGAGGTGGCCGGAGTGCCGTTGAGCGAGTTAAGCGCCACCATGACCGCGCCGCTGCCGGCATCCAGCCCCGCTTTGTACGGAGGCATATAGTCGTTGAACAGGCGCTGCGGGCTCATATCGACGGTGTTGTACTCTTTACCGCCCTCCACCGCGCCGTAGGCGGCGAAGTGCTTCACGCTGGTCATCACCGAGTAGCGGTCCGCCGGGCTCTTGCCCTGCATCGACTCAACCATCGCTTTGCCCATCATGGTGGTTAAATAGGTATCTTCGCCAAAGCCCTCGGAGGCGCGTCCCCAGCGCGGATCGCGGGAGACATCCACCATCGGCGCCCAGGTCATGTTGAGGCCATCGTCGGCGGCTTCATAGGCCGAAATACGCCCGACGGTATTGACCGCGTCGAGGTTAAAGGAGGAGGCCAGGCCGAGGCTAATCGGGAAGACGGTGCGCTGGCCGTGGAGCACGTCGTAGGCGAAGAACAGCGGGATTTTCAGCCGGCTGAGCTGCATCACCTGGTCCTGCATCACGCGGATATCCGAGCGGGTCACGGTGTTAAAGATAGCCCCGACCTGGCTCTCTTTGATCATCTCGCGGATCGCCTCTTTCGGGTTATCCGGCCCGACGCTAATCAGCCGCAGCTGGCCTATCTTTTCGTCCACCGTCATTTTCTTCAGCAGTTCGCTGACGAAGGCATCCCGCGCCTGCGGAGTCAAAGGATGGTTGCCGAACAGTTCATCCGCCAGCGCGGGTTGCAGCGCCAGGCTAACGGCGAGGCCTACAGTACAGAGCCATTTCATGGTTATCTCTCTTTCTTCCAGTAGCGAGGATTTTGGCGAAACCTATACTTTATCAATTTCGAACTGCGGCGCTCGTCGTCCCGACGCCGGCCCGTAAAGGGCGAGGCCGGCGGCGCGCAGCTTGTAGGCGACAAGTATAATAAAAACCGCAGTTTGCCATAAACATAGGCGAGACGCCTGTAGAAAGCTCGGCTTCTGCTCTGATTTTTCGCAACATTCTTGCACCAAATTGTCATACAAAGCGCTATTCTTAGTGCAGAATTTTTTGTCCCACCACAAGGAGTGGATCATGTCATCTGCAGCAACACCCCAAAACAACGCATTTCTGACAGAGCTGGCGCGACTGGTTGGCTCCTCGCATCTGCTCACCGATCCGGCCAAAACCCAGCGCTATCGCAAAGGGTTCCGCTCCGGCCACGGCGACGCGCTGGCCGTGGTTTTTCCGGGAACGCTGCTGGAACTCTGGCGGGTGCTGAGCGCCTGCGTGGAGGCCGATAAAATTATTCTCATGCAGGCGGCGAATACCGGCCTCACCGAAGGCTCCACCCCCAGCGGCACCGATTACGATCGCGAGATCGTGATTATCAGCACCCTGCGCCTCGACAAGCTGCATCTGCTGGGTAAAGGCGAGCAGGTGCTGGCCTTCCCTGGCACCACGCTCTACTCGCTGGAGAAGGCGCTGAAGCCGTTTGGCCGCGAGCCGCACTCGGTGATTGGCTCCTCCTGCATCGGCGCATCGGTTATCGGCGGTATCTGCAATAACTCCGGCGGCTCGCTGGTTCAGCGCGGCCCGGCCTATACCGAAATGTCGCTGTTTGCGCAGATTGATGAGAGCGGCAGGCTGCGCCTGGTTAACCACCTGGGCATCGATCTCGGCGCCACGCCGGAGCAGATCCTCAGCCGTCTCGACGACGATCGCATTAAGGATGAAGACGTCCTGCACGACGGCCGCCACGCCCACGATCATGATTACGTCACCCGCGTGCGCGACGTGACCGCCGACACGCCGGCGCGCTACAACGCCGACCCCGACCGCCTGTTTGAGTCCTCGGGCTGCGCCGGCAAGCTGGCGGTGTTTGCCGCCCGTCTCGACACCTTCCCGGCGGAAAAGCGCCAGCAGGTGTTTTATATCGGCAGCAACAGGCCTGAAGTGCTGACCGAAATCCGCCGCCATATTCTTGCTGAATTTAACAACCTGCCGGTGGCGGGAGAGTATATGCATCGCGATATCTACGATATCGCCGAGCGCTACGGCAAGGACACCTTCCTGATGATCGACAAGCTCGGCACCGACAAAATGCCGTTCTTCTTCACCATGAAGGGCCGCACCGACGCGATGCTGGAGAAAGTGCCGCTGTTTAAGCCGCACTTCACCGACCGCTTTATGCAAAAAATCGGTCACGTTTTCCCGGCGCACCTGCCGGAGCGAATGAAAACCTGGCGCGATAAATATGAGCACCACCTGCTGCTGAAGATGGCGGGCGACGGCGTCGAGGAAGCCCAGGCGTGGCTGACGGAGTACTTTAAAGAGGCCGAGGGCGATTTCTTCGTCTGCACGGCGGAGGAAGGCAGCAAGGCGTTCCTGCACCGCTTCGCCGCGGCGGGTGCCGCTATCCGCTACCAGGCCGTTCACGCCGACGAGGTGGAGGATATTCTGGCGCTGGATATCGCCCTGCGCCGCAACGACACCGAGTGGTTTGAGCATTTACCGGCCGAAATCGACGACCAGCTGGTCTATAAGCTCTATTACGGCCACTTTATGTGCCACGTCTTCCACCAGGACTACATCGTTAAGAAAGGCGTGGATGCCCACGCGCTGAAGGAGAAAATGCTGGAGCTGCTAAAAGCGCGCGGCGCGCAGTATCCCGCCGAGCACAACGTCGGGCATCTTTACGAAGCGCCGGAGAGCTTAAAGCAGTTCTACCGCCAGAACGACCCGACCAACAGCATGAACCCGGGGATCGGCAAAACCAGCAAGCAAAAATACTGGGGCGAGCGCCAGGAGAGCGACGGCAGCGCCTCGTAGGCGCAGAGGCTAACCGCGAACGTCTTCGGCCTGACTTCGCCCGCGGGCAAGCAGGCCGAAGAACGATCCCTGCCGGGGCTATTCATCTACCGGGGTTATGTATTACGCTGCATGCCGAAGAAAACGCGTCTCCGGTAAACCTGGCTTAAGGAGCCCCACCATGTCCGAAGCGGATATGTTACACAGCGCTGAATTAGAAATCCGCGAAGCCCTGCCCGATGATGCTCACGCCATCGCCGCGCTGTACGTCTGGCACGTCCTCAACGGGCGCGCCTCCTTTGAAGATATTCCCCCCACCGTCGACGAAATGCGCAAGCGGATTAAAACCGTACGCGACAACGGCCTTCCGTGGCTGGTGGCGCTGTGGCGTGGGTCCATCGTCGGCTACTGCTACGCCACCTTTTACCGCCCTCGCCCGGCCTATCGCTACACCCTGGAAGAGTCGATTTACGTCGAATCAGGCATGGGCGGACGCGGCATCGGCAGCGCCCTGCTGTCGCAGCTCATCGCGAAGTGCGAGCAGGGGCCGTGGCGGCAGATGCTGGCGATCATCGGCGACGGGCACAATAACGCCGGCTCGCTGGCGATCCACAAAAAATTTGGCTTTAGCGTGGCGGGACAGCTGCGCAGCGTGGGCTACAAGATGGGCGACTGGCGGGATACGCTGATTATGCAGCGCCGGCTTGGCGACGGCGACCTGACGATCCCGGAGTAGATTTGGGCGAAAACCCGCAGCGGCGTCGCCTGCGGGGAGAGCGCAAAAGCGCCGGGACGGGCAATCCCCGAGCCGGCGCTTTGGGCAAAGCCTGGCGTCCGATTAATCGTTCTGCGCGGTCTGCGCGCCGCCTTTCAGCATCGCATCCGCCATCTGCGCTTCACGCTGCTTTTTATAGCTCAGAGCGGAAGCCGGAACCGGCATCACCTTCCCGGTCTCAATCCACGTCCGCAGGCGGCTGGCGTCGGCAAAGTGCGTATATTTGCCAAACGCATCCATCACCACCAGCGCCACCGGGCGCTGATTAATCACCGTGCGCATGATCAGGCAGTGGCCTGCGGCGTTGGTAAAGCCGGTTTTGGTCAGCTGAATATTCCAGTTATCGCGATACACCAGGTGGTTGGTGTTGCGGAACGGCAGCGTGTAGGCCGGCTGGGCGAACGTGGCCATATCCTCTTTGGTGGTGCTCAGCTGGCCGATCAGCGGATACTGCTCGGTAGCAATCAGCAGTTTGGTCAGATCGCGCGCGGTGGAGACGTTGTGAATCGACAGGCCGGTCGGTTCAACGTAGCGGGTATGGGTCATGCCCAGCGCCTGCGCCTTGGCGTTCATCGCGCGAATAAAGGCGTCATAGCCGCCGGGGTAATGGTGAGCGAGGCTCGCGGCGGCGCGGTTTTCTGAAGACATCAGCGCCAGCAGCAGCATGTTGCGGCGGCTGATTTGGCTGTTCAGGCGCACGCGCGAATAGATCCCCTTCATTTCCGGGGTATGGCTGATGTCCACGCTCAGCATCTCATCCAGCGGCAGATGGGCATCAAGAACCACCATGGCGGTCATCACTTTGGTGATGGAGGCCATCGGGCGAACCAGATCCGGCTGGCTCTGGTAGACAATTTTTTTACTCGCAAGATCGACAATCATCGCGCTACCGGAAGCGATATCCGGCTGCATGGCGTGAAGGGTCGCGGGGGTTTTTGCTATCGCCTGGGGCGCAAAAGGAACAGCCAGCAGCAAAGTCAGGCTGAGCAAAGAAACTCGAAATTTCGGCATGGTGAGCATTCTGAAAAGTATTTTTGCACGTTTGTACGTACGCTGCGGCGCTGAAGCAAAAACGACGCTGGCGGGAGCAATCATACCGCGCCACGGCCGCGCCTGGCTAATAAGAATAGTGAGCAAATGCTGCATTGCCAGCATAAAAATCCATTTATGCTGGCAATGTATGTTGTTAGAACAGCCGGTATCCGTAGCCCCACAGGATAACGGTTATCGCCAGCAGCACTTCCAGCACCAGCACCCCGATTGCGAGGGTGGAGCTGGCAAAGCTTAGCCCCTCTTCACGATTGATACTCAGGAAGGTTGGGATCCCGAGATAGAGCAAGTAGCCGGTGTAAAATAGCGCCACCGTGCCGACAAACGCGCACAGCCACACCAGCGGATAGAGCGCCACGATCCCGCTTAAAAACAGCGGCGTCGCGACGTAGCCTGCAAACACCATGCAGCGTTTTAGCGAAGGCCGCTGCGGATAGCTTCTCGCCATCCACCAGATGACCCGCCCCATCACCGCAACCCCGGCGAGCATCACGGCATAAAACAGCACCGCGAGCGCCAGCCCGGTAAACAGCGACGGTTTTATCACGGTGCCATCGCCGAAGTTCCAGCCCAGCTGCGTGGTGCCAATAAACGCGCAGATAACCGGAACCGCCGCCATGACCAGCACGTGGTGCGTGTAGTGATGCGAAATCGTTTCGTTTTCGCTCTTGATAACGCTCATCTCTTGATTCGGATGAGAGAAGAGTCCCCAGACATGGTTCATATCGTCCCCCTTGTCACGGCTTCGTACAGCAGTGATACAAGTATAATTCACCCTGAGAGATTATTTTGTGTACAGCGATAAAAAGGCACTTAACCTCATTTTAAGCGCCAGGGTGTATGCTTAGGCTTTAGGGTCAAAACGTCGCGTCATTCAGGACGGGTAAGACTGGCAGTCGGGCCGGGCACAGGCCGCGCGCCGGCGCTACCGGAAAAATGCCGCGAGGAGGGAGAATTTTTTGTATGGATATCAATAACCTGATTTCCCATTATGGCTACGCTGCGCTGGTCATCGGCAGCATAGCGGAAGGCGAAACGATCACCCTCCTTGGCGGAGTGGCGGCGCATCAGGGCTTATTGAAGTTTCCGCTGGTGGTCATTTCCGTGGCGCTCGGCGGGATGATTGGCGATCAGCTGCTGTACCTGCTCGGCAGGCGCTTTGGCGGCCGGCTGCTGCGACGCTTTTCCCGCCAACAGGCGCGGATCCGTAAGGCGCAGCGCATGATCCAGCGCCGCCCCTATCTGTTCGTCATCGGGACGCGCTTTATGTACGGCTTTCGCATCATCGGCCCGCTGTTGATCGGCGCCAGCCGCCTGCCGCCGAAGGTCTTTATGCCGCTCAATATCCTCGGGGCGATCGTCTGGGCGCTGCTGTTCACCACCCTCGGCTACCTGGGGGGAGAAGCCATTGGCCCGTGGCTGCATCATCTTGATGGTCATCTCAAGCACGCAGTCTGGCTGATCCTTGCGGTTGTGCTGGTGCTCGCCGCGCACTGGTGGCTGAAGCGCCGCGAGGCGCAAAGGAAAGAGTAGACGGGCGCCCCGGCCGGTGTCTTCGCCGCCGGGGAAAAGGGCATTACTTCGCGGCCTGGCGGTAGCCGCCGCCCAGTGCAGAGGTCAGCTGAATGTTGGCGTCCAGCCACTGACCGTGCAGGCGCAGCGCGGAAATCCGCTCTTCGAGCGCCGGCAGCTTCGCCATACTCACTTTCGAACCCGGCAGGATCCCGGCGTTCATCCGCGCCTGCGCCAGATCCACCATCCGCCGGGCGTCTTTTTCGACCTGCTGCTGCTGCTGATTTTTCTCCATCAGGGTCTCTACCTGGCTCGCCGCCTTCGCTACCTGATTCACCGCGTCAACGACCGCTTTGTTATACTTTGCCACCGACAGATTGTTCTGCGCGCTGACGATATCCAGGTTGGCGTTCAGGCGGCCGCTATCAAAAATAGGCAGCGTCAGGCCCGCTGAAAGCCCCATCTGCTGCGCCGAGTGGCGGAACAGATCGCTTAAGTGCAGGGCATCCTGCTGCAGGAAGCCCATCAGGTTAATATCCGGATAGAACGCCGCTTTCGCCGCATCCACCTCGCTTAAAGAGGCTTCGATATACCAGTGCGCCTCCTGCAGATCCGGGCGGCGCGCCAGCAGCTCGTAGCCCAGCTCGGTCGGCATCTGCGTGCTGACGGCGGGCAGAGGCGCCGGACGGAGGTTCAGCGCCCGGCTCTGGCTGTTGGTTAAGGCCATCAGACGCGCCTCAATCTCCTTCATGCTGCCGGTGACATCGGCCAGATGCTGATCGGTTTTGCTGACGTTGATATCGTTCTCCGCCCCCTCAACCGAGTTGGTGATCCCACGCTGGTACAGCGCGCGATCGACGCTGACGATATTGTTCTGCTCATCCTTCAGCTGCTGCAGCACGTTTTTCACCGCCGCCTCGGTCTGCCACTGCCAGTAGAGGCGTGCCACGCTGCTGGCCAGCAGCTCCCGGGTTTGCGCCTGCTCGGCTATCTGTGCCTTCACTTCACCGATGCGGGCCTTCACCAGCGCGCGATTTTTCCCCCACAGATCCAGATCCCAGCCCGCCGTCAGGCCGAAGGTGCCGTTGGTGTACCACGGCCCGGTGTTGCCATCGGTATCGGTCGCGAAAGGCCCCATCAGCCCCTCTGAGGACATTTTCTGCCGCTCAACGTTGGCGGAAAAGTCCATCTCCGGGCCAAGGTTGGCCTGCGACATCCGCGCCTGGGCTTCCGCCAGCTTTATCCGCTGGTCGGCAATCTGCATATCCGGCGCGTTGGCTAAGGCGCGCTGAATCAGGCTGTTCAGCTGCGGATCGCGGTACTCTTGCCACCAGCTGTCGTGCGGCCAGCCGTTTTTCACGCTGGCAGGCAGCTCCGTTGCCACATGGGAGGCAGGTGTCTGCTGCTGCGGCGCAGTGCCGGTATCGTGTGACGGCGCGCAGCCGGCCAGCGCAATGACCAGGGGCAGCCCGGCGATAACGCGTTTGCTCAGATTCAGGTTCATGAGATAGGTCAGATTACTTAATAAGGTCGGGTATAATAAATTAATTGCCTTCGCGCCGTTAAGTAAAGCGTGTGGCTAGCCAAATCATATGGTTAAAAATAAATAAATGAATTCACGGAGTGAACATGAGCCAGAATATTTACGATGATCCGAGCTTTTTCGCCGGCTACGCGACCCTCGACCGTTCGGTGAAGGGCCTTGACGGCGCGCCGGAGTGGCCCGCCATTCAGCAGATGCTGCCGCCGCTATCCGGCCTGCGGGTGGTTGATCTCGGCTGCGGCTACGGCTGGTTCTGCCGCTGGGCTCGCGACCAGGGCGCGGCGCAGGTGAGCGGGCTGGATATCTCCAGCCGCATGCTCGAACGCGCGCGCGAAATGAGCGAGGGTCAGGATATTGACTACCGCTGCGCCGATCTGCAAACCCTGACGCTGCCCGCCAACGGCTGCGAGCTGGTCTACAGCTCGCTGGCCCTGCACTATCTGCCGGACGTGGCCCCGCTGTTCGCCACCGTTTATCAGGCGTTGACCCCCGGCGGCACGCTGCTCTTTTCCGCCGAACATCCGGTCTACACCGCGCCGCTGCGTCAGGGCTGGCAGGAAGATGCCGAGGGGCAGAAAAGCTGGCCGGTCAGCCACTATCAGCAGGAGGGTGAGCGCATCAGCAACTGGTTTGCCGATGGGGTAAAAAAACAGCACCGCAAGCTCGCCAGCTGGATAAACCTGCTGGTTGCCGCTGGCTTCGTGATTGAACATCTTGATGAGTGGGGCCCGACGGCGGCGCAAATTGCCGCCCAGCCGGGCCTCGATGAAGAAAAAGAGCGGCCGATGATCTTTTTACTGCGCGCGCGTAAGCCGGCGTAACCGGCTGGCGGCCCGGAACCTGCGGGCCGCCGAGCGGCTTACTCTTTCAGGCTGGCGCCGTTGCTGGCAATAACCTCTTTATACCAGCTAAAGCTCTTCTTCCTGCTGCGCGCCAGCGTACCTTTACCCTCGTCGTCACGATCGACGTAAATAAAACCGTAGCGCTTGGAGAGCTCGGCCTTCGAGGCGCTCACCAGGTCGATGGGCCCCCAGCTGGTATAGCCCATCAGCTCAACGCCGTCGTCGATAGCCTCCCGCACCTGCAGCAGATGATCGTTCAGGTAGGCGATGCGGTAGTCATCATTGATGCTGCCGTCCGCTTCGACCTTGTCCTTCGCGCCGAGGCCGTTTTCAACGATAAACAGCGGCTTTTGATAGCGATCCCACAGGACGTTAAGCAGCGTGCGCAGGCCCAGCGGGTCGATTTGCCAGCCCCACTCCGAGCTCGCAAGGTGCGGGTTGGGCACCATGCTGAGAATGTTGCCGCGCGCTTTTTTATTCAGCTCCTCGTCGGCGGTCACGCAGCCGGTCATATAGTAGCTAAAGGAGATAAAATCGACGGTCTCCTTCAGCGCCGCGCGGTCGGCGTCGGTTATCTCAAGGCTGATACCCTGCTCGCGGAAATAGCGCAGCATATAGCCCGGAAAGGCGCCGCGGCACTGCACGTCGCCGAAGAACTGCCAGCTGCGGTTCTGCTGCAGGGTCTCAAAGATATCCTCAGGACGGCAGCTGAGCGGATACATCAGGCCGCCGAGCAGCATATTGCCGATTTTCCCGTCTTCGACTATCTCGTGGCAGGCCTTAACCGCCAGCGCGCTTGCCACCAGCTGATGATGTATCGCCTGGTAGACCGCCGCCTTGCTGCTGCCCTCCGGCAGGCCAACGCCGGTCATCGGCGCATGCAGGGACATGTTGATTTCGTTAAAGGTGAGCCACAGCTTGACCTTATGCTGATAGCGGGCAAACACCGTGCGCGCATAGCGCTCAAAGAAGCCGATGACCTCCCGCCCGCCCCAGCCGCCGTAGTTTTTTACCAGCGCCCACGGCATTTCGTAATGCGACAGCGTCACCAGCGGGGTGATGTTGTGCTGCGCCAGCTCATCAAACAGCCGGTCATAAAAGGCCAGCCCGGCTTCGTTCGCTTCGCTATCGTCGCCGTTGGGGAAAATGCGCGTCCAGGCAATCGACACCCGCAGGCAGTTAAAGCCCATCTCCGCGAACAGGCTGATATCTTCCGGATAGCGGTGGTAGAAGTCGATGGCGATATCCTTGATGCCGCTGTCGCCTGCCACGCGCTCAACCACGTCGCCAAATACGCCGTGCGGCTGAACGTCTGACGTCGACAGCCCCTTCCCGTCGTCCAGATACGCCCCTTCCACCTGGTTTGCCGCGGTCGCGCCGCCCCATAAAAACGTTTTTGGGAATGTCTTCATCTCTCTCTCCTGTAATTAATGGCTGACGGACAGCAGCGGCTGGCCGGCGTCAACCACGCTGCCAGATACAATATCAACGCTGCGATAGCCGTCGCTGTTACTGATAATAATCGGGGTTGCCAGGTCATAGCCGGCATCCAGAATCGCCTGGCGATCGAACTCCAGCAGCAGGTCACCGGCCTGCACCCTGTCCCCTTCCTTCACGTGGGCGGTAAAGGGCTCGCCGTTGAGCTTAACGGTGTCGATACCGACATGGATCAGCAGCTCAATGCCGCTGTCGCTGAGCAGGCCAATCGCGTGTTTGGTCTGGAATAAGGAGGCCACTTCGCCAGAGAACGGGGCGATGACCTTGCCGATGGCGGGAATAATCGCCACGCCCTGCCCCAGCAGGCCGCTGGCGAAGGTGCCGTCGGGAACCTGATCGAGCGCCAGGACGCTGCCGGACATCGGGGCCAGAATATCGTTTTCGCCTGCCGGAGCGGTGACGACGGCGGCCTCCCCGGCGCTGCTCTTCGGCATCCCGGCGACAAAGGTCAGCACGCAGGAGATAACCAGCGCGGCAACGATACCGATCGCGCCGCCCCACAGGGTGGCGTCAATGCCCTGCGGCGGGATCATCTGCGCAAGGGTGAAAATGTTGGCAAAGCCGAAGGAGTAAACGTGGCTGTTGCTAAAACCGACAATCGCCCCGCCGATCGCCCCGGCCACGCAGCCGAAGATAAACGGCCGACGCAGCGGCAGGTTCAGGCCGTAGATAGCCGGTTCGGTGACGCCAAAAATCCCGGCAGAGATAGCCGACCCGGCCAGCACCTTCTGCCGCGCGTCGCGGCTGCGCAGGAAAATCCCCAGCGCGGCCCCCACCTGCCCCATCACCGCCGGCAGCAGCATCGGCAGCATCGAATCCTGACCCAGCACCGCCAGGTTATTGATCATCAGCGGCACCAGCCCCCAGTGGAGACCAAAGATCACGCACACCTGCCACAGGGCGCCCATTGCGGCCCCTGCCAGCCACGGCGCAACCGCGTAGATAATCTGGTAACCGTGGGCCAGCAGCTGGCTCAGCCAGGTGGCAACCGGGCCGATAGCCAGGAAGGTCAGCGGCACCACCACCGCCAGGCAAATGGCCGGAGTGAAGAAGTTTTTCATCGCTGGCGGCAGCACGGCGTTGCTGCGCCGCTCCAGCCAGCAGCTGGCCCACGAGGCGAGAATGATCGGGATAACCGACGAGCTGTAGTTGATAAAGGTCACCGGGATGCCGAGGAAATGCGTCGCCCCGGCTCCCGACACCTGGCTGGCCTCAAAGGCCTGAATCATCAGCGGGTGGGTTAACGCCCCGCCGATAACCATGGTGATAAACGGATTGCCGCCAAACTTTTTGCCGGCGGTATAGCCTAAAAAGAGCGGGAAGAAGAAGAACAGCGCGTCGCTGGCGGCAAACCAGATCTGATACGTCGCCTGCTGCGGAGCCAGCCAGCCGCACACCACCGCCAGCGCCAACATGCCCTTAAGGATCCCCGACGCCGCCAGGACGCCGATAAACGGGGTAAAGATGCCGGACACCACGTCGATAATCTGGCCGAGAACCGAGGTTTTTTCACCCGTTTCCGCCACCGGCTCGCTGTCGTCGGTCAGCCCGGCTTCGCTGCGCACCGCCTGCCAGACGTCGTGAACGTGGTTGCCGATCACCACCTGAAACTGGCCGCCGCTTTCGACCACCATAATGACGCCCGGATTCCTCTTCAGCCCTTCCGCGTCCGCCTTTTTATTCTCTTTAAGCTTAAAGCGCAGCCGTGTAGCGCAGTGAACCAGACTCACAATATTCTCTTTGCCACCAACCCGGCTAAGAATATCCTGCGCGAGTGCTTTATATTCCATGCTGTTTTCCTTGACTTCAGCCGCCCACGGGCGGCCAGTGACTGAGTGTTAAAATAAAAAAAACCCGAGAACAACGCCGGATGGCGTCGCGCTCAGGTTTTGCCTGCGTTATGCAGTAACAATCCAATTTTAGGTCGCTGGAGGCTAACGCCCCTCTTTTCTTACCCGTTCAATATGAATGGCAAGAAACATAATCTCTTCCGTCGTCAGCTGCCGCTGATAGCTTTTTTGCAGATGTCGAGCCACGGTTTCCGCACACTTCCACGCTCTGGGGTAGTTGTCCTTCACCGCGCTGTGCAGCGTCACGTCATCATCTTCCACCACCGTGCGGGTCAGCATCCGCTGGGCGAAAAACTTCAGGTGGGTGACAAAGCGCTGGTAGCTTAACGACTCTTCGTCATAGTTCAGCTGCAGCTGATACTTCACCAGTTGCAGAATTTCCTGCATCACCCGGGTGACGTGCATCACTTCCGGCATTTCGCTGTTGAGCTGGGCGGTGACCAGATGCAGGGCAATAAACCCGGCCTCGTCTTCGGCAAGCTCAACGCCGAGCCGCCGGGCAATAATCGCCCGCGCCTCCTGCCCCAGCTCAAACTCTTTCGGATACAGCCGCTTAATTTCCCACAGCAGGACGTTGCGGATGGTCACGCCGTTTTTCTGCCGCTCAATAGCGAAGTGGCAGTGGTCGGTCAGGGTGATGTACAAACTCTCCTGCAGTTTGCCCAGCCGCCCGCGCGCCAGCTCAATAATTCGGTCGCAGGTGGTCATCACTTCCAGCGGTATCTGGCTGAGTAACTCCCCCAGACGGCCAACCAGCTCATCGCTCTGCAGCGCGAAGACCTTTTCAATTTTACTTTCGTCCAGCGAGTCGCCGACGCGTTTCTGAAAGGCGAGCCCTCGCCCCATTACGACCTGCTCGCGCTGCTGCTCGTCGAGAATAACCACCACATTGTTATTAAGAACTTTGGCGATTTGCATATGAACCCCGGAAACAAAAAAACCTGACCCCCGACAAATGCCAGGAAATCAGGTTTTGCCTGCCTAAGCAGTAGCAATCCAACTCCAGCACTGTAGCAACTTCTTTCTTTGTCTCAACTACCCAGGCAAAAAAACGTGATACAGATCGCGGCTAACAGCGTATCGCCGCGGCGTTTTTTAGAAAGTGACCACCGTCTTCCACTCCACAACCCACGCATCCTGGGTCTCGGCGACGCCGCCGGGACGGTGCCAGTACTGCAGGCCTGGCTGCAGCTCAAGCCAGGAAATCGGGCGGAAGCGATAGTAGAGTTCAGCGTTCAGCGAATGCCCGGCCACCGGCTGATAGCTGGCATCGTAGTCGTTCGTGGCCCCGCTGATTTGGTTCATATAGCGCTGATTGCGGGCATAGCTGTCGCTCATATCCATCCAGGTCAGGCCAAAGCCGATCCAGTCCGCCGGTCGGGCGTCAAACAGGCCGCGATAGCGCATCGAGGCGGCCACGGCGGTATGGATATAGTTGCTGCGCTGGTCGCTGTAGCTGCCGCTCAGCGACAGGCTCATGCCGCGCTCAGGATCGTCGGCGTGCCGGGTGACCTGCTGGTTGAGCCCGCCGTACAGGAACCAGGTCCGGTTATGCTGAGCATAGCCGTCGGGGTCCGTCGCGCCGGGGCCGCCGGATTTGCCGTAATAGAGATCGCTCTGCGGCGCGTTGGTGAACAGCACGCCGAGGTTATAGGCGCCAGGCAGGTCGTTAATCATCGGACGAGCCTCAATTTCCAGCGGCAGCAGCACGCCTTTACTGCCCTTCGTCGACCAGCTCCACGCGTGGCTGCGGGAAGCGGCCTGCGGGTTCTGCTCCATCACTCCGCCCTTCAGGGTGAGCGTCGGCATCAGCTTATATTCGAAGGTGGTCCCCCAGGTATGCACGTTCCAGTTATTCCACGTCAGCGAGTTGGCGGATTTACCGCCGCACTGCGAGAGCAGCTGGAAGTCGCAGGGAATGATCTGATCGAACGTCTGCACTTTGTTCATCATGCCGATTCGCCAGGTCAGGCGCCGGTCGTCAAAGCTGCGGGCGAAGGTGAGCCAGCCGAGGCGGGTGATGGACTGCCCGCCCCAGCTCTCCTGGGAGAGATCGTTAAAGTTAACCCGCGGATCCTGCAGCCGCCTGGTGGTCAGATTGTCGTCGTGATTACGGTTGACGATATTCCCTTCGATGCGCGCATCGGGGATCCCGGTCCAGCGCTCAAGATCCTGGTTAAAGGTCAGCGCCAGCTGGTCGATATAGGCCAGATGCTTATCATGGTTATAGCCGCCGCCGGCGTTATAGCCCATTTCATTGAGATAGCCGAGGTTATAATTAAATCCCAGATCGGTAAGTATTGGGCGAATGCCTGCCATATCGCCCAGCAGCCCTTTGTGCGGGTTTTCAAAACCTAATACGCTACCGTTCCACGCCGGCGTTTCGGCAGCCAACGCCGCCGGCGTCAATAGTGAAAATGCCAGCAGTGAGAACAGGCGATTTATTTTTTTGTCGTTCATAGATATATCCAACCTGACTGAGTAAAGGTAATAGCTGTCCGCAGGCAATAAAGTTGCCCGTTTTTATTTTATTTTTTTATTTTTGGAGAAAAGGGCGTTGTCGATCATTAAACCGCTTAGCCGCATCGCACCTTTATTTACAACTCATTGTTTTATTTAATAACTAAAATCTCCATAAATTGAAGGCAAAAAAAAACCTAAGCACTCCCCACCACGACTGGCGGAAGTGCTTAGGTTTTGCCTGTAATCAGTAGCAACCCTGAATATTAGAACGGCACAATATCACTCCCTTAATGAAATTCCCATCAACAGGAACTTCCTAAGTAATAATCTGTGAGCCAATTAACACTCCTGAGATTAATAACGGGCGATAGCCGCGGCAATTTCGGCAGAGGTTTTTAGGGTACGGATCTCATTAAATACCCCCAGCGCTTCGGTATATTCTTTACGTAAATAGCTGAGCCACTGCTTGATGCGGGCCACGTGATAGAGGCCGGTATCGCCCTGCTTTTCCAGACGGGTATATTTTTGCAGCAGCAGCACGACCTGCGGCCACGGCGTGCGCGGTTCGTTGTATTTTATCACCCGGCTTAAGTTCGGCACGTTCAGCGCTCCCCGACCGATCATCACCGAGTCGCAGCCGGTGGCCGCCAGGCACGCCTGCGCGCTCTGCCAGTCCCAGATTTCGCCGTTGGCCACCACCGGGATCGTCAGACGGCGGCGGATCTCGCCGATCGCCTGCCAGTTGATGCTCTCCGCCCTGTAGCCCTCTTCTTTGGTGCGTCCGTGAACCACCAGCTCGCTGGCGCCCGCCTGCTGTACGGCGTCGGCAATTTCAAACCGCCGCTCGCCGCTGTCCCAGCCGAGGCGCACTTTTACCGTCACCGGCAGGTGGTCTGGCACCGCTTCACGCATGGCCTTCGCGCCGCGATAAATCAGCTCCGGATCCTTCAGCAGCGTCGCGCCACCGCCGCTGCCGTTAACCAGCTTAGACGGGCAGCCGCAGTTCAGGTCAACGCCCCACGAGCCGAGCTCCACCGCCCGGGCGGCGTTCTCCGCCAGCCACTGCGGATACTGCCCGAGCAGCTGCACGCGCACGCGGGTTCCGGAAGGCGTCCGGCTGTGGTGATGCAGCTCCGGGCAGAGTCGGTAGAACGATTTCGCCGGCAGCAGCTGGTCCACCACGCGCAAAAATTCGGTGATGCACAGATCGTAATCGTTGACTTCGGTCAGCAGCTCGCGCACCAGCGAATCGAGCACGCCTTCCATCGGCGCCAGTAATACCCGCATATTGTTATTCATTGCCCGGAAAAAAAGAGGCGCTATGTTAGCGCCTCTCCGTGCCGGTTGAAAGGGCTCCGTGCGGGTTTTCCCGCCGCCGGCGCCGCGGCAGCCTGCGCTAGCGCGGCTGCAGGCAGTTATCTTCCTTCCAGCCGTACAGCCACTCGATGCCGCGATAGAACTCGGCCTGAGTTTTGCCCTTCCACAGCAGGTTGCGCACCTGGCGCTCAACGCCTGCGGCATGGTAGATCCGCCCCATTTCACGAGTTGACCAGACGATGCGCGCGGTGCGCGGAATTCGCACTGATTCATACAGCGCGAACGCGCGGGCGGCATCGCCGTCGCAGTGCGCCAGCGCCTTGCCAAGGGTGACCGCATCTTCCAGCGCCATGCAGGCGCCCTGGGCCATATACTGCGCCACCGGATGGGCCGCGTCGCCGACCAGAGTGATACGTTCATTGCCCCACTTCTCGACCGGTTCGCGATCGGCGGTGGACCAGCGCCGCCACGAGGTGGGTTTATCCAGCATCTGCCTCGGGCGCGGATGGATCCCCTGGAAGTAGGAGAGCACCTCCTCTTTGCTGCCGTCGCGTACGCCCCACTCCTCCTGCTGGCGGCTGTGGAACGTCACCACCAGGTTGTACTGCTTGCCGCCGCGCGGCGGATAGTGCACCAGATGGCAGTGCGGCCCGGCCCACAGCACCGGCGCGTTGATGCGTAAATCCTCCGGCATATCCGCCGCTTCCACCACCGCCCGGTACACCACGTGGCCGGTGACCCGCGGCGTGTCGTCCAGCAGGCTCCGGCGAACCACCGACTTCACGCCGTCGCAGCCGATCAGGATATCCGCGGTCCAGACGTTGCCGCGATCGTCATAGACCGTTACCTCGTCGGCGCTCTGGCGGATATCCACCACCTGGGTTGAGGTGCGGTACTCGACGTCGGGATGGGTTAACGCCGCTTCCCAGACGGTGGCGTGAATATCCGCCCGGTGGATAACCGCGTAGGGGCCGCCAAAATGGTCGCGGAAGGCCTGCCCGGTTTTAATCTGCACCACCTCTTCGCCGTTCACCGCATCCATCATGGTGATGTGATCGGTGAAGACGGCACGCTGGCGGGCAATTTCGCCCACGCCCAGGCTATCCAGCGCCGAAAAGGCGTTGGGGCCAAGCTGGATCCCGGCGCCAATTTCGCCGATCTCATGGGCCTTCTCCAGCAGCATCACCTTGATGCCCTGGCGCGCCAGGGAGAGCGCCGTCGCCGCGCCGCCAATTCCCCCGCCGACAATCGTTGCTCGCGTCACTTTCGCCATGCTCTGTCCCCCTAAGCCGGAATTTTGTCTTGTTGATTTTCCGGCGCGGCGGCGATAAACGCCGGAAGCCGGGTACAGGCGTCATAGACCGCCTGGCAGCGCGGATAGTGGCTCAGGTCGCAGCCCATGCGCTGAGCGTTGGCCCACTGCGGCACCAGGCAGCAGTCGGCCAGCGTCGGCGTCTCGCCGACGCAAAACGCGCCGGACCGGGCGTGGCGCAGCAGCTGCTCCACCGCGCTGAGCCCCTGCTGGACCCAGTGCGCATACCAGCGCTGCTTGTCCTCTTCGCTCACCTTCAGCTCATCGCTAAGGTAGCGCAAAACGCGCATGTTATTAATCGGATGAATATCGCAGGCGATGGCGTAGACGATCTCCAGCACCCGCATCCGCGCCGGATCCTGCTGGGGCAACAGCGGCGTCTGCGGATAGTGCCGGTCGAGCCAGTCGGCGATCGCCAGCGACTGGCCCAGGGATTCGCCCTCGTCGGTCATCAGCGCAGGCACCAGCCCGACCGGATTCAGCCGCCGATACTCGAGGGCGTTTTGCTGGCCGATACGAATATTGACGCCCACGCTCTGGTAGTCGATCCCCTTCAGCGCCAGGGCGATACGCACCCGGTATGAAGCGGAGCTATTGAAAAAACTGTACAGCTTCATCGCTCACCTCACACCACGCGCACGGCGATGGGCGTCAGTCCATCCACGCCGCCGTTAATCACATCCCCTTTCACCACCGCGCCAACGCCTTCCGGGGTGCCGGTGAAAATCAGGTCGCCGGGCTGCAGCTCGAAGAAGCCGGAGAGGTAGCTGATGGTTTCGTTAACCGACCAGATCAGATGGCGAATATCGCTGCGCTGATGGTCTTCACCGTTCACCTGCAGCCAGATCGCCGCCTCATTAACCGCCACGCTATCCGCTCTGTGCAGCGGCGCAATCGGCGCGGAGAGATCGAACGCCTTGCCGATTTCCCACGGACGCCCCATCTGGCGCATCTCCATCTGGCGGTCGCGGCGGGTCATATCGAGGCCGGTCGCGTAGCCCCAGATATAGTCGTGAGCCTGCTCCAGCGGAATATCGCTGCCGCGCTTGCCGATCGCCACCACCAGCTCGATTTCGTAGTGGTAGTTGTCCGTCTGCGCCGGATAGGGCAAATCGAGGGTTTCGCCTGCGGCTACCGCCACCACCGCATCGGCCGGTTTACAGAAGAAAAACGGCGGCTCGCGGTCCGGGTCAAAGCCCATTTCACGGGCATGAGCGGCATAGTTACGCCCCACGCAGTAGACGCGGCGCACGGGAAACTGCTCCTCGCTGCCGATAACGGGAACGGTAACCGGGGCCTGGGGAGCAAAAACGTATTGAGTCATGATCGAGTCCTTATTATTAGTAACGCGCTTCGCGGAACAGGCCGAGGGTTTCCTGGACCGGGCGGTCCGAGAAGCTGAATAACACCGTCTCCTGCGCTGCGGTGAAAGAGACGCCGTGCCAGGTCGGCACCACGAAGATGTCTTTCGCCTGGAAGGTAAAGGTTTGCTCGCCGACGGTAACCTGCCCGCTCCCTTCGACGACGTGGTAGATAGTGCTGTCGGTGGTTTTCGCGGTCCGCGAGCTAAAGCCTTTGGGCAGTAGCTGCAGGAAAGCGCCCATTGATGGCATCGGGTAGCCGCCGGTGAGTGGATTGACGTAGCGCATTTTGTAGCCGTCCCACTCGTCGGCGGCGCCCATTTTGGTCAATTCATGCAGCGCGTCGCGGCTGCGGTCATAGCGGTAGTTAAAGATCGGCGAGGAGTTGCCCACCTGGTGGCGCAGCGGCAGCATGTTGGCGGCGTAGCGCGGCAGATAGTCGCCCTCCTTGCGGGTGACCGGCTGCTGATCCTCAGGATAATCTTCGGCAAAGCCGCAGCCCAGATAGTTCACCAGCGGCAGGTCGAGGCCGTCGAGCCAGATAACCGGCTCATCGCTGGGGTTGCCGTGGTCGTGCCAGCGCCACTGCGGGGTGAGAATAAAGTCGCCGGGACGCATCGCCGTGCGCTCGCCGTCGACGGCGGTAAAGGCCCCTTCGCCCTCCACGACAAAGCGCAGCGCCGACTGATTATGCCGATGGCTCGGCGCCACCTCGCCGGGCATGATCAGCTGTAAACCCGCATACAGCGAGGAGGTAATGGAGGAGTGGCCGCGCAGGGCCGGGTTCTCCAGCACCAGCACCCGACGCACCGCTTCTTTGGCGCCAATCAGCCGGCCGCTTTCCAGCAGCAGCGGGCGAATTTCCTGATAATTCCAGTAGGCCGGCGCGCAGTTGGCGTTCGGCGTTTTCGGCACCAGATGATGCAGCGACTCCCACAAAGGCGTCAGGTTCTGGCCCGAGATATGCTCGTAAAACTGCTGGCGACCGCCGGTAACTTCCGTTGCGTGCTGAGACATGATTGTTCTCCTTATTTATTCACGATGCCCGCGGAGGGCAGCGCGTCGGGTACGGTAATCGGATTGCGGACAACCAGGGTCAGCAAAATCAGCATTCCTGCGCTAATCGCGGCCGGAACGGCGATGACGAAAAACAGGGTATCGAATGAGAAATTCATCGCCATCATCATGCCGCCGGAGAGAGAGCCGACGATGGCTCCGCAGCGGCCGACGGCGTTTGACCAGCTGACGCCGGTGGCGCGGCTCTGGGTCGGATAGAGCGTGGCCGTTAGCGCGTTAAGGCCCACCTGCGAACCGCTGACGCCAATCCCGGTGCCGAAAATCGCCAGCGCCATTAGCCACAGGCCGTTCTCGCTAAGGCCAATCATCACGATGCAGACCGCGCCCAGGCAGTAGCTCAGCGCCAGCACCCGATACGGATTAAAGCGATCCATCAGCACGCCCAGCAGCAGCGCGCCGAAGGTGCCGCCAATCTGGAAAGCGGCGGTGACCCATGAGGCGTGCTGCAGGTCGATGCCGCGATGGTTGAGCAGCGTCGGCATCCAGCTGGAAAGCAGGTAGATAATCAGCAGGCTCATAAAGAACACCACCCATAGCATCAGGGTAATGGGCAGCTGGCGGCCAACGAACAGCTGGCCGATGCTGCCTTTAGCGCCGGTGGTTGGCTCATCCAGCCAAAAATGGGTCTGCTCATAGCGCTCGCCGGTAATAGCGCCGACGGTTTTCGCAATCACCGGCTGCGGCAGCCGGCGGCGGATCTGCCAGCGCGGGGATTCCGGCAGCACCGCCAGCAGCGCCGCGGCCAGTAGCAGCGGCAGAACGCCGCCAAGCGCCAGGATGCCGTGCCAGCCAATCTGCGCTACCAGCTGGGCGCTGACCACGCCGCCCAGCGCCGAACCGAGGGTAAAGCCGCAAAACATCAGGGTCACCAGCGCACCGCGCCGCCGGGCGGGCAGATACTCAGAGGTCATGGTAATGGTGTTCGGCATCGCCCCGCCGAGGCCGAGCCCGGTCAGGAAGCGCAGGATAACCAGCGTCTCGAGGTCGGGGGAAAAGGCCGAAAGCAGGCTAAAGAGGCCAAATAACGCCACGCAGAACTCAATCACCCGCTTGCGACCGAAGCGGTCGGAAAGCGGGCCGCACAGCAGAGCGCCGGCGGTTAAGCCCAGCAGGCCTGCGCCAAACAGCGGCGCGAGCTCGCTGGCGCCGAGCTGCCAGTGGGCGCGAATATCGGGAGCGATAAAGCCAATGGCGGCGGTATCAAAACCGTCGAGCATGACCACCAGAAAACAGCAGATAATCACGCGCCACTGCCGGGCACCTACCGGAGCGGCGTCCAGCAGCGTTTGCAATTCACGTCGTTGAGTCATCGTTATGCCTCAGTGCAGGGAGGAGGAGATGTTGTATTTATTTCTTTTATGTTGCGATTTTGTAACTCAGGCGATGAAATGTACAATGGTATCTCGGGCATAGACATAACCTGGAGGTTATTGCTAATGGCAAACTGGACGCAAAAACTGAAGCTGCATCATCTGCAAATGCTGGTGGCGCTCGGCGAGCAGGGCAACCTGACGCAGGTGGCGAAAATGATGAATATTACTCAGCCCGCGCTCTCTAAATGGCTGACTCAGTTTGAAGAAGAGGTCGGCATGCTGCTGTTCGAACGCCATAGCAAAGGCCTACGCCCTTCCGAAGGCGGCAAGCTGCTGCTGCAGCACGCCCAGCGCCTAATCAACGATATGTCCCGCTCGCAGTATGAGATTGAGCGCTTCAAACAGGGCGGGCTGGTGGGTAGCCTGATGATCGGCTGTTCGCCTGTGGCCACCGACTGCGTTGCGCTGGCCATTCTCTCGCTGCTCAAGGAGATGCCGAGCCTGCATCTGAACATCGAGGAAAAGGTGATGACCCCCCTGCTTCACGACCTGCTCTCCGGGGTGGTGGACGTGGTGGTAGGCCGGGTGGGCGGACGGGCGCTGGAGCTGCCGCTTAACTATCGGGTGCTGTATACCGAGCCGGTGTGCTTCGTCGCCCGCCCCGATCACCCGCTGGCGCAGATGCCGAGCCTCGGCTGGGCCGACCTCGCCCACTGGCGCTGGATAGTCTGGCCAACCGGCACGCCGATCCGCCTGAGCATTGACAACGCCCTGGTCGATAACGGCGTGATGCTGCCGGAAAATACCATCGAGTCGGCGTCGATGAACGTCACCAGCAACCTGCTGCAAAGCAGCGACATGATCTCTATTCTTTCTTTACGCCTGGCACAGCGCTTTGCCGAACAGCAGCAGCTGGCAATTCTTAATTTGCCGCGCATCGAACAAAAAGGTAGCGTCGGGGTATTCTGGCGAAAAAGTGAAACGCCATCGCTTGCCCTCAGCCGGTTTCTGGATTATCTATCGCAGGCATCGTAGCCGTGGCGCTGCCCGCGCGGGGTTCCATTTCTCTATCCCCGCTATGCGTATTATTCATGATGTGATCGGTAGCACATTTTTGGGTTTAATTGTATGATGAATGCGGTTCATCAAGGGTTATTACCATGAGTCAATCACTGATTATTATCTGGCAGTATCTGCGGGCTTTTGTGCTGATTTACGCCTGCCTGTACGCCGGGATTTTTATCGCCTCCCTGCTGCCCATCACCATCCCAGGCAGCATTATCGGGATGCTGATTTTGTTTGTCCTGCTGGCGCTGCAGATTATGCCGCCGAAGTGGGTTAATCCCGGCTGTAACGTGCTGATTCGCTATATGGCGCTGCTGTTCGTGCCCATCGGCGTGGGCGTAATGCAGTACTGGGATTTGCTCCGCGCTCAGCTCGGCCCGGTCGCCGTCTCCTGCACCATCAGCACGCTGGTCGTTTTTCTGGTTGTCAGCTGGAGCTCTCATCTGGTGCACGGCGAACGCAAAGTGGTCGGCCAAAAAGGAAGCAAAAATGATGCATGAAATCTGGTGGTCACTGCCGCTGACGCTGATCGTGTTTTTCCTCGCCCGCAGGCTGGCAGCGCGCTTTAAATTTCCGCTGCTCAACCCGCTGCTGGTGGCGATGGTGGTCATCATCCCTTTTCTGCTGCTGACCGGCATCTCTTACGATCGCTATTTTCAGGGCAGTAAGATCCTCAACGATCTGCTGCAGCCTGCGGTGGTGGCGCTGGCCTTTCCTTTATACGAGCAGCTCCACCAGATTCGCGCCCGCTGGAAATCGATTATTACCATCTGCTTTATCGGCAGCGTGGTGGCGATGGTCACCGGGACCACCGTGGCGCTGTTAATGGGCGCGACGCCGCAAATCGCCGCGTCGATCATGCCGAAATCGGTCACCACGCCGATTGCGATGGCGGTCAGCGGCAGCATTGGCGGTATTCCGGCAATCAGCGCGGTATGCGTTATCTTCGTCGGCATCCTCGGCGCGGTTTTCGGCCATACGCTGCTCAACCTGATGCGCATCCGCACCAAAGCCTCACGCGGCCTGTCGATGGGTACCGCCTCGCACGCGCTGGGCACCGCGCGCTGTGCGGAGCTGGATTACCAGGAGGGGGCCTTCAGCTCGCTGGCGCTGGTGCTGTGCGGGATTATTACCTCCCTGGTTGCGCCGTTTTTGTTCCCGGTGATTTTAGCCGTGGTGGGATAATTTGTGATTTAAGTCACATTTATTAATGCAACATAATAGAGTTGCACAAACAATGAGATATTAATCACATATACAGGCCATCACCGCCCGTACACTAGATTTCCATTACATTGTTATGAGGCAACGCCATGCACCCACGTTTTCAAGCTGCTCTCCCTCAACTGACGGCAGACCTGCAGACGGCAATCGCCCCGATGCTGACCGACCCGCATTTCCCGGCCATGCTCGATGCAGACCAGGTCGCCGCGCTGCAAAGCGCAACCGGCCTCGACGAAGACGCGCTGGCCTTTGCCCTGCTGCCGCTGGCCGCAGCCTGCGCGCGCGCCGACCTCTCGCATTTTAACGTTGGCGCTATCGCGCGCGGCGTCAGCGGGCGCTGGTATTTCGGCGGCAACATGGAATTCCTCGGTGCGACCATGCAGCAAACCGTCCATGCGGAGCAGAGCGCCATCAGCCATGCGTGGCTGCGCGGCGAAAAATCCCTGCTGGCAATCACCGTTAACTACACGCCCTGCGGCCACTGCCGCCAGTTTATGAACGAGCTCAACAGTAGCCAGGTGCTGCGCATCCACCTGCCGGGCCGCGAGGCGCATTCGCTGCAGCACTATCTGCCGGATGCGTTTGGTCCGAAGGATCTGGAGATCAAAACGCTGCTGATGGACGAGCAGGATCACGGCTTCCCGCTGAGCGGCGACGCGCTGGCGCAGGCGGCGATCCGGGCGGCAAATCGCTGCCACATGCCCTACAGCCAGTCGCCGTCAGGCGTCGCGCTTGAGCTGAAGGACGGCACGATCTTCTCCGGCAGCTATGCCGAAAATGCCGCCTTTAACCCGACGCTGCCGCCGCTGCAGGGCGCCCTTAACCTGCTCAGCCTGAACGGCTATGATTATGCCGATATCCAGCGGGCCATTCTCGCCGAAAAAGCCGATGCGGCGCTGATCCAGTGGGATGCCACCGCCGCCACGTTGAAGGCCCTCGGCTGTCACAGTATTGACCGCGTGCTGCTCGGTTAAATCCCCCATAAAACGGGCCTCTGGCCCGTTTTGTTGAAAATCCCCGCAATCAAACGATGGTTTCTTGCTCTTGCCCGGCGGGTAAAGTAGCCTGAACACTCCATTGTCTACCGTTGAGCCCAGGTTAATGTTAAAGCGTGCGTTATACAGCCTGTTAGTCCTGTTCGGCCTGCTGCTGTTGACCGTGCTGGGTCTTGACCGCTGGATGAGCTGGAAAACCGCGCCCTATATCTACGATGAACTGCAGGATCTGCCCTACCGCCAGGTTGGGGTGGTGCTCGGCACCGCCAAGTACTACCGCACCGGGGTCATCAATCAATACTACCGCTACCGCATCCAGGGTGCGCTCAACGCTTACAACAGCGGCAAGGTGAACTACCTGCTGCTCAGCGGTGATAACGCGCTGCAGAGCTATAATGAGCCGATGACAATGCGCCGGGACCTGATTAAAGCAGGCGTCGATCCGGCGGATATCGTGCTGGACTATGCCGGCTTCCGCACCCTCGACTCTATCGTGCGGACCCGCAAGGTGTTCGACACCAACGATTTTATTATCATCACCCAGCGCTTCCACTGCGAGCGCGCGCTGTTTATCGCCCTGCATATGGGCATTCAGGCGCAGTGCTATGCGGTCCCGTCGCCAAAAGATATGTGGAACGTGCGGATGCGCGAGTTCGGCGCGCGCTTTGGCGCCCTCGCGGACCTCTACGTGTTCAAACGCGAGCCGCGTTTTCTCGGCCCGCTGATCCCTATTCCGGCACAGCAGGAAGTTCCGCAGGGAGTGCAGTCCTATCCGGCGGTGACGCCTGAGCAGCTGCTGGAGCTGCAGAGTAAATAGCGCGCGACCGACCGGGGTCGCGCAGCGCTAAATCCGCCGTTTAATCGCTAAATTCAACCACCCGGTTACGGCCGCCGTTTTTGGCGTCATACAGCGCCTTATCGGCCTCATCGACCATTTTTTGATAATCAGGATGGCCGCGATAGTGGCTGACCCCGAACGAGGCGCTGAGCGCGACCTTTTCCCCCTCCGCGGTCACGTAAGGCGAGCTGGCAATTTTGTGGCGGATAGCGTCGACAAAGCTCAGCGTCTGGTGGCGGGTAAACTCCAGATAAACAATCATGAACTCCTCGCCGCCGTAGCGGAACACGTAGTCGCTGGCGCGCGTGCTCTCCGTCAGGATCGCCGCGATATGGCGTAATACCTCATCCCCGGTCGAGTGGCCCCAGGTATCGTTGATCTGCTTGAAGTGGTCGACGTCCAGCATCGCCACCGCCAGATTTTTGCCGCTCTCCATCGCCAGTTTCACCTCGTGCTTGAGCACCGTTGACATAAAGCGCCGGTTTAGCAGGTTGGTCAGCACGTCTTTACCGCTTTCCAGGCGATTGGCCTCTTCAAACAGCGAGGTGAACAGGTTATTAATGATCATGGTCTTTGAGCGAATATCGCTCAGCAGGGACTGAATAGAGTCCAGCTCGTTTCCGCCGGTATCCGCCCCTTTGTTTAACATGTCGTCAATGGCTTCAATCAGCAGATTAATTTGTTCTATTTCCGGCTGCCTGCCGAAGTGCTGACTGCACTTGTGGCGGAACCACAGGCCAAACTCTGAATCGCTTAGCAGATAGGAGTGAATATTGGCGGTACGCGAGACCAGCGCATAGATCAGCGCATTTTCCCAGTTAAACAGCGCGGCCTGCTGCTTGCCTTTTTCCAGCTCAAGGTTGGCAATAAGATTGTGCAGGCGGTAGGACTCTTCGTTCTTCGCTTCATTTAGCTGATATTTTTCATAAGCGTAGGTCATCAGCTCGCTGGCAATTTGTATCGATACCGAAACGTACTGCTGCATCAGAATACTTAATTTACTGTCGAGCGCTAATGACTGAATATAGTTAAGCATCGACTGAGTAATGATGCGCATGCCTTTGAGTACCAGACTCGCCGGAATGCCAACCCGCGAATGGATATTACCGATATGATATTGCTGCCCGGCAAACTCCAGCAGCCCTTCGCCTTTCAGGGTCAGAGCATGAATAATCCATTTACGCATCGAATGCCGCAACCGCGTATGAACCATTTCCGAACAGAGGAATTTTTCCGCGTGCGGATCCGCCAGCATAATGTCATAAAATTTATCCGCCAGATCGGCCGCCTTATCATCAGCAATATGCCGCAGCTTAGCGGAGACCGGTTCGGAAATCAGCAGCGAAAACTCAACCCATTCTTTTACAATTTGTTCACTATATTTCATCAATCACTCAATGACTTACTCATGTGCTTAAATTATCCTGAATAAACTATCCATTAATTATGCAGAAATTATTATCTTTACCAGAAAGACCCATTCCGCACTATCTTCCTCCAGATATCGTGGAAAGAGAATTGCTGCGCGGGGGCTTATTTGTCTATTTTTGGACTTTAATCCTTAAACCCTGAAGCGGTTTAACAATAAACCCGTGCGGCGCAAACAAAAAAAAGCCCGCGCACTGCGCGGGCCTGATAAACATAGAACGTTATTTTTTACGCGCGTATTTCAGCGAATCCAGCGCAACGGCGAAGATAATAATGGCGCCCTTGATAATATACTGCCAGTACGGGTTCACGCCGATATAGGTCAGCCCGTAGTTAATCACCGTAAAGATGATAACGCCGGTAACCACGCCGAACACGGTACCCACGCCGCCGCTGAAGGAGACGCCGCCGACCACGCAGGCCGCAATCGCATCCAGCTCGTACATAAAGCCGAGGTTGTTGGTAGCGGAGCCAATTCGCCCGGCCTCCAGCAGCCCGCCGAAGGCGTAAAACACGCCGGACAGGGCATAAATCATCAGCAGGTTAAGGGCCACGTTAACCCCTGAAACCTTCGCCGCTTCCGGGTTGCCGCCGATAGCAAAGATGTTTTTGCCGAAGCGGGTTTTGTTCCACAGGATCCAGACGAAGAAGACGGCAATCAGCGCGTAGAAGGTAATATACGACAGGCGGAACGTCCCCAGCGCAATAAACCCTTGAGCGAAGTGCGAGAAGTGGCTGTCGAATCCGGAAACCGGCGAGGCGCCAACAAAATCGTAGTACAGGGAGTTGATCCCATAAACGATGATCATGGTGCCCAGGGTGGTGATAAACGGCGTCACGTTCAGGTAGGCGATGATAATACCGTTAATCAGGCCAATCACCGCACCAATCGCGCACACCAGCAGGATCACCAGCGGAATTGGCATGGTTGCCATATCCGGGAAGACCTTGTTGGCGTTATCCACCGCCTGCAGCATCGTTGCGGCGATAACCGCCGCCAGGCCAACCTGACGTCCGGCTGACAGGTCGGTGCCCTGAGTCACGATGAGCCCCGCGACGCCCAGCGCGATAATAATACGCACCGAGGACTGGGTCAGAATGTTACTTAAGTTGAGTAAACTTAAGAAGGTGGGATCCTGGAAAATAATAATGGCCAGCAGGACCAAAAGAACAACGTAAATCCCACCATCCTTCAGGTAGGTGAGAAAACTCTTTTTATTTAATGCGCTCATCGCAAGCCCCTGATCTTAAAGATGCAACGACGCAAGACGTAAAATTTCGTTTTGCGTAGTGGTTTTTGTCTCAACAATTCCGGCAACGAGACCGTTGCTCATTACCAGAATACGGTCAGTAATACCCAGCAGCTCCGGCATCTCGGAGGAAATAATAATGATCCCTTTCTCTCTTTTGGCCAGCTCGGCAATCAGCTGATAGATTTCAAACTTAGCTCCGACGTCAATCCCGCGCGTCGGTTCATCAAGCATCAAAATCTCCGGCTGGGTTAACAGCCAGCGGCCGATAATAACCTTCTGCTGGTTACCGCCGGACAGCGAACCAATTTGCGTATGCTGTCCTGGGGTCTTCACGCGCATGGAGTCAATAACCCACTGGGTATCGCTTTTCATGCGTGAGTTATCCAGCAATCCGATCCTGTTCTTATATTTCTTAATATTGGAGATCAGGGAGTTAAAGCCGATATCCAGATAAGCGTAAATCCCGGTAGAGCGGCGCTCTTCGGTCACCAGCGCAAAGCCGTGGTTAATGGCTTCGTTGGCGCTATGGTTATTAATTTTCTTACCGTGGAGCTTGATCGTCCCGCTGGCCTTTTCGCGAATGCCAAATAGCGTCTCAACGATATCGGTACGCTTGGCCCCCACCAGCCCGGCCACGCCGAGGATTTCGCCCTTGTGCAGGTCAAAGGAGACGTCGCGGATTGACGGCTGACGCAGAGACGTCAGGTTGCGCACCTCAAGAATCACCTCGCCCGGCGTATTTTCACGGTTCGGGAAACGCTGGTTCAGAGAGCGGCCGACCATCATGGCGATGATCTTATCCATGTCCAGTCCTTCCAGCGGCTGGGTGGCAATCCACTGACCGTCGCGCAGGATGGTTATCTCATCGCACAGCTGGAAAATCTCTTCCATTTTGTGGGAGATATAGACGATACCGCAGCCGCGTTCTTTCAGCTTACGGATAATCTTAAACAGATGGTTGACCTCTTTTTCGGTCAGTGACGACGTCGGCTCGTCCATAATGACGATTTTGGCGTCATAGGAAAATGCCTTCGCAATTTCAATCATCTGCATTTGCGATACCGATAGCGTCCCCACGCGCGCGCGCGGGTCAATATCAATATCCAGTTCATCAAATATCGCTTTGGTATCGCGATACATTTTGTCCTGATCGACAAACATGCCCTTGGTGGGATAACGCCCCAGCCACATGTTGTCCATTACCGAACGTTGTAATACTAAGTTTAATTCCTGGTGAACCATTGAGATGCCGTTTTCCAGGGCTTCTTTAGCCGAATGGAAGTCGATCTCTTTTCCCTGAAAAAGAATGCTGCCGGAATCCTTTTGATAGATCCCAAAAAGGCATTTTAATAATGTCGATTTCCCCGCCCCGTTCTCGCCCATTAATGCATGAATAGAGTGAGGACGGACCTTCAGGTTGACATTATCGAGTGCCTTGACGCCAGGAAATGATTTGTTGATGTTGCTCATTTCCAACAAAAATTCGCCCGACCGTTCGCTATTATTACTGACCATAGTTATACCTGGCTGCGTTCATGCACACCCTCAGCTGACGAATTAGCGCCAAAATAAGGGTCTGGTTCTGTATCAGGAATAATCGGGCGTAGCGGCTCGCGATCCTTCAGGCTGCCATTTTACCGGCGACGTTGATCTCAACGCTTCCCGAGTGATTTTATTTATCGCTGATACGCCCGTACATCTACTCGATGAATATCGAGCTGCGAAATGGTATTCACCCGCAGCTCGAAACCGAGTACTAAATATTATTTTCCAATAAACTGGCTCAGATTGTCTTTATCTACGCCAACGTAAGGAACGCGAACGATTTTATTTTCAATCTTCCAGCTGGTGCCTGCAGCAGGTTCTTTACCGGCTGCCAGGTTTCTCGCCAGATCGAACGTGGCTTTTGCCTGGTTATTAGCATCGTTCAGCACGGTACCGGCCATCGCACCGGATTTAACCAGCGCCAGCGCTTCTGGTAAGGCATCGACGCCGAAGACCGGAATGCTGCTCTTGTTATGCGCTTTCAGCGCTTCTACCGCACCCATTGCCATCGCATCGTTGTTGGCGATAACCACTTCAATTTTGTTAGCGTTAGGGCCGGAGAGCCAGGCGTCCATCTTATCTTTCGCCTGAGCGGTATCCCACATCGCGGTGTCCATCTGCAGCTGCTGAGTTTTCAGACCTTTATCATTCAGCTCTTTAATGACGTAGGTGGTACGCGCTTCAGCATCCGGATGGCCCGGCTCGCCTTTCAGCAGCACATACTGAATCTGACCGTCTTTGTTCAGATCCCAGCCGGCGTTGGCTTTCCAGTGTTTAGCAATCAGGTCGCCCTGGATAATACCGGACTCTTTAGAGTCGGTACCGACGTAAAACGCCTTGTCATAGCTGTCCAGCGCTTTGCGGGAAGGCTCTTTGTTAAAGAACACGACCGGGACGTTCTGTCCGCGCGCTTTATCGATAACGGTGCCTGCAGCAGCCGGATCCACCAGGTTAATTGCCAGCGCCTTGACGCCTTTTGCCAGCAGGACGTCAATCTGATCGTTCTGTTTGGACTGGTCGTTTTGCGAGTCATTCATCAGCAGCTGAACGTCCGGCGCTGTTTTGCCGTCTTTCTCAATGGCCTTACGCACCACCGACATAAAGTTGTCGTCATATTTATAAATGGTTACGCCGATGCGGGTATCAGCTGCGTGTGCCGCGGCGCCAAATAACATACTCGCCATAACTGCAGACAGGGTTAACACCTTCTTATTCATGGAATCTCCGGTTTTTTTTATGCAGGGTCATTGGTGTGAAAACGGCTGGCGGGAAGTTGTTACATTAACGTTACCGCACAACAAGGTTCACGACTGTAAATTCTGTCTTCCGTGTAGGGTAACGCTCCAAAGGTACGGCTTTACTCGCAGTTTAGCGCCTTGTTCCCGTTGCAAAAGTGATTAATCACCGTGACAAAATGGTCAGGACTGGTAAACGCGGCCATCATAATCAGTTGAATGTTAATATACTGTGAATTTACTCACAGATTGAAAGCGGTTACATCATTGCCCTTTTCAGTTAGTGATCGGCCCCACAATTTGCCGCTGAGTCACCGAATGGCGACGTACCAGAGTCGGCATAAAGCAGTGGCGAGCGTCATGGTCGAGTTTCCCCGCAGCCCCCAGCAGCGCCAGCTCGGTGGCCAGTTTTGCCATCGACATAATAGGATAGCGCACCGTCGTCAGCTGTGGGTCGGTGTAACGAGAAATAGGGATATCATCAAAGCCAATCAGCGACAGATGCTGCGGCACGACAATGCCGTTATCTTTCAGCGTGGTCAGCGCACCGGCCGCCATGCTGTCGTTGTAGGCGAAAACGGCGGTGAGGCCTAAATTACGCCCCAGCAGCTCGACCATTGCCGCCTCGCCGCCCTGCATATCCGGCGAGCCGGAGCCTACCCAGCTGTCGGGGGCAATAATGCTTTGTTCCTGTAACGCCCTGAACCACCCTTCCCGGCGCAGAGCGTCATCCTCAATGCCGTGATTTGAGGAGAGATAGCCGATCCGCTGGTGGCCGTGGTTGAGCAGCATCCGCGTCGCCATCAGCGCCCCGCTGACGTTATCCAGACCGACGCAGCGGTGCGCGTAGCCGGGCACAATGCGGTTGATCAGCACCATCCCCGGAATATGCTGCATGAAATCGCCGAGCTCCTCGTCGCTCAGCGCCTTGGAGTGCACGATCAGCGCCAAACAGCGCTGGCGGATCAGCACTTCGATGGCGTTACGCTCTTTTTCCGCCTCGTGGTAGCTGTTGCCGATCAGCACGTATTTCTGATGCTGCTGGGCCACGGTATCCACCGCCTTCACCAGCGCACCGAAAAAGGCATCCGACACGTCCATCACCACCACGCCGATGGTATCGCTGACCTGCGTCGCCAGCGCCTGCGCGTTGGCGTTGGGCCGGTAGCCCAGCTGCGTTACCGCTTTCATTACGCTTTCGCGCGTATCCGGGCTCACCAGCGCGCTATTATTCAGCACGCGCGAGACCGTCGCGACGGAAACACCCGCCTGACGGGCGACATCACGAATGGTGATCATGCTCACCGACCTGTAGAGAATTGCAATACGTCACACCCACCTCCTGTGTTCAGCAAGGTGGCTATTCTGGCAGCGACGCGCGGCGCGCTACGTGAGTGAGGTCACACGCCTGAAAACGCTTACATTCATTTTGTTAACGATTGTGATCGAGATCGTTATCTGGATGTGTTCTTTAATGATGTCCCTGAGGCCCGCAGGGTGAGCTGACGCCACAGCCATTCAACCGGGCCCTGGCGGAAATGACGCAGCCAGAAGAGTGAGAAGATGAGGTTGACCGCCCAAACCGGAACGACGAAGGCCAGCAGCTGCAGGCGGTCGAACTTCATAAACAGGCCAAGGTGGTAAAAGAGCGTGGTGCAGATGAGGGTTTGTAGCAGATAGTTGGTCAGCGCCATGCGCCCGACGCAGGCAATGGCGGTCACCAGCCGCAGCTTACACAGCCAGGGCCAGAAGCCCCACGCCAGGGAAGCGTAGCCAATGGTTTGCAGCGGCGCGCCGAGCTCGCGCGGCGCCTGCAGCAGGAACGCGCACCAGCGGGGATCCCAGTCGAGATACCACTGGGCGAAAATCGCCGGGATGTTCACCGCCATTCCGGCGATGACCAGCAGAACGCCGGTGCGCCGGTAGTGGCTGAGGCTGAACTGCCCTTTTAGCCAGCCGCTGCGCATCAGGGCCGCGCCCATCAGCATCATTCCCGCCAGCTGCCAGCCGTACTGCGCGCCGAGCGCCAGCAGGTTATCCGACAGCATATCCGCGCGGTTGCTTATCGCTTCGAAGCCGCCGTTCAGCTTCCAGTACTGCTCATACTGTAAATTTGCCGCGTCGGGCACCCAGGAGCGATTCGGCGCATTGCCGGAAATGACGCCAAGCAGCACCAGCACCGCAACGCCGATGACGTACAGCATCACGCCGGTATTAAACAGGGATTTGAGGTGATGCGCGTCGCGAATCATTCTCCAGGCCACCAGCCCCACCAGCGCATAGGCCAGCAGGATATCGCCATCCCAGAAAAAGAGTCCGTGGATAAACCCCAGCAGCGCCAGCAGCGTCAGACGCGACTGGATCCAGCGCTTGCCGCGAGGCAGCAGCATCTGAAGCCCGGCGCCAAACAGCAGAGCAAAGAGGGTCAAGAATTTCACCTGCGCCAGCAGGTCGAGAATCGCCCAGGTCCAGGCGTCGCTAACGGAGAGGCTCCCGGACCACGCCGGGTTGAGATAGGCCGCCTTCGGCAGGCCGAAGGCGTTAATATTCAGCAGCAGAATACCCAGGATGGCGACGCCACGAACGAAGTCCAGCGTGACGTTTCTTTCCATGTACCCTGCTCCGATTTTAGCTGTGGTGACGTACGGCGCGCAGGAACTCCTGGCGGGTATTCTGGCTGGATTTAAACAGACCGCCCAACGAGGTGGTTGTGGTGGCGCTGGTTGCATCGCGAATACCGCGCGCCTTCACGCAGTAGTGCACCGCATCAATCGATACCGCCACGTTGCTGGTGCCCAGCAGGGTCTGCAGCGCGGTTAAAATCTGCTGCGTCAGGCGCTCCTGCACCTGCGGGCGCTGGGAGAAGAACTGCACGATGCGGTTGATTTTCGACAGGCCAATGACCGAATCTTTCGGAATATAGGCAACCGTTGCTTTACCATCAATCGTCACGAAGTGGTGTTCGCAGGTGCTGGTCAGGGTGATATCGCGCACGGTAACCATTTCATCAACCTGCATCTTGTTCTCGATGACGGTGATTTTGGGGAACCTGGCGTAGTCCAGTCCGGAAAAGATCTCATCGACATACATTTTAGCGATGCGATGCGGGGTTTCCATCAGACTGTCATCACTAAGATCAAGATTCAGCAGCTGCATAATCTCAGTCATGTGTCCGGCAATCAGACGCTTGCGAGTTTCATTATCTATTTCTTGTACTGGCGGACGCAACGGCGTCTCCAGCCCACGAGCGACCAGCGCTTCATGAACGAGTATGGCTTCTTTGCTCAGTGATGACATTTATGTTCTCCTGCAGGTGTGGCGCTCTTTGCTCTTCTGAGGGCAAAGTTTGCATGCATTGTGCGTGAGGTAGCGCACATAATCTAGTAGCCGAAACGATAATTATTGAAATTTGCGTTACCTATTGATAGTGCGCTTCCGGTCTCACCTCTTCCACGTCGCGCCTGTCAATCGTCTAACGCCCGCCAGTTGCCACTTCCCGAATAAAAGAACGACTTCGCGTCATTCTCAATAGCACAGCCGCCGGAGCATGTTGGCTAAAAGTTGCATTAATGATGCAATATGTTCCCGAAAGGAGAAAGTGAAAGTTGCTCACGAGTGTATGAAATATCTGTATGATGAAAAATTACGTCCACATACGCAGAATCACTCAGCGGCCGTTACCACTTATATCCGTAAAGTAGGGTCTGCAGACTCGCGTATCCCCTTTTCAGAGGAGCCCGGCATGGAATTGCTTGAAGAGCATCGCTGTTATGAAGGTCGGCAGCAACGCTGGCGGCATGACTCCACCACGCTGAACTGTTCAATGACGTTCAGCATCTTCTTACCCCCGCAGCGCGATACCGCGCCGCCGCCGGTTGTGTACTGGCTCTCCGGCCTGACCTGCAACGATGAGAACTTTACCACCAAAGCCGGCGCTCAGCGCATTGCGGCCGAGCTAGGCCTGGTCCTGGTCATGCCGGATACCAGCCCGCGCGGCGAGAGCGTCGCCGACGATAGCGCCTACGATCTGGGCAAAGGCGCGGGATTTTATCTCAACGCCACCGAAGCGCCGTGGTCCGCGCATTTTCGCATGTACGATTATCTTCGCGACGAGCTGCCACAGCTGATTGGCGCGCAGTTTAACGTCAGCGATCGCTGCGCAATCAGCGGCCACTCAATGGGCGGTCACGGTGCGCTTATTATAGCACTGAAGAACCCTGGCCGTTTCGCCAGCGTGTCGGCCTTTGCACCGATCGTCAACCCTGCACGGGTGCCGTGGGGGCAAAAAGCGTTTAGCGCCTATTTGGGCGCCGACGAAGCCAGCTGGCAGGCGTGGGACAGCTGCGCATTGATGCAGGCCAGCCAGGCCAGCGACGCGATCCCCACGCTTATCGATCAGGGCGACAGCGACTCATTCCTCGCCGAGCAGCTGCAGCCGGCGGTGCTGGCCGAAGTTGCGCGTCAAAAGGCGTGGCCGCTGACCCTGAGAATTCAGCCCGGCTACGATCATAGCTACTACTTTATTGCTTCCTTTATCGAAGACCATCTGCGTTTTCACGCGCAATATCTGCTGACGCGCTGATAACGCGCATTTTAGCCGCCAGCGCTTAGAGGGCTGACAGGTAAACCTGCCAGCCCTCTTTTATTTATCAGCTAACCTGAATGCGCTTAGAAGCGGTAGTCGACGGCCATAAAGTAGCGGCGGCCCTCTTCGGTATAGCTGTAATCGTCGCGGCTCAGATCTTTATCCCCGACGTTCAGCACGCCTGAACGCAGCTTAACGTTCTGGGTAACCTGCCACGCGGCGCCAATATCAAACATGGTGTAACCGCCCGGCGTTTTAGCCGTGGCGCTGACCGCGCGCTGCTCGCCGGTGTAGTTCGCCGAAACGTAGAAGGACCAGTCGTCCAGCGGTTTCCAGTCCAGCGTGCCGTTGGCCGTATGGAACGGCAGCGTTTGCAGCGGCTTATCGCCGCCGTTGCTGAGGTCGCGGCCGTCGTTATAGGTATAGTTCACCGTCAGCTTCCACTCGTCGCCAAACGGCACCTTCACTTCGGTTTCGACACCCTTGATGCGGGCCTTGTTGACGTTAAAGTAGCGGAATACCGGCACGCGTTTGCCGTTAACGGTTTTCCAGCCCACAAAGTTAGGATAGCCCGGCGCCTCGCTGGCGCTGGAGGTACGCAGGATATCAATCATATCGTCCACGTTGTTCTGGAAGGTGGTCACGCTCCCTTCCACACCATCCAGTAATCCCTCTTCACCCCGATAGTAAAGTCCGATCTCGAAGCTTTCGCTGGTTTCCGGCTTAAGGTCAGGGTTACCGATAATGCTGCACGAGCCGCGGCAGGAGTTGGTGGTCCAGTCAGGGTTCAGCTGCAGCAGAGACGGCGCTTTGAAGGCCGTCGCCCAGCCGCCTTTCACCGTCACCGTATCGGTCGCGTTATAGACGAGATAGGCGCGCGGGCTCCAGTGATCGCCGTAGGTTTCGTGGTCATCCATGCGAATACCGGTGGTCAGCGCCAGCGGTTCGAAAATACGCCATTCATCTTCAACAAACAGCGCATACTGGCTGGCGGAGGTAGATTTGCCTCCGCTGCTCAAATTGACCGGGTCTTTCAGCTTATCGTGTCGCCATTCGCCACCGACGGTTACCAGCTGATTGATCATTCCCAGCGGCAGGACGTATTTGCCGTCCACGGAGTTGCTTTCGGAGGTGATCGTCCCGGCCTGACCCGGATTTTTGTTATCCACTTTTTCGCCGTAGAACTTCAGCTCGCTGTTACCCAAGTCCCAGCGGCCGTTGTGGCTAAGCGAGTAGTTCTGGCGCTCAAGGCGGTTGCGATCGAGGGAGTCTGAATCCCTGTCCTGGCGGTCAAACCCGTAGCCGGCGGTAATATCCTGGCTATCGGTCGGTGTCCAGGCAAACTCAACGTTGCCATCGCGGCTGGTAAATCCTTCAATGCGCGGCGTCTCGCCCGCGGCGTTGCTGGACGCCTGCTGATCGTCCTTCGCGCGTTTTGCCAGGCTGCCGTAGGCTTTCATGCCCAGCACGCCATCAATCAGCGGCCCGCTGGTAAAGAACTGTCCGTTATAGGTATCGCCACGGTCACGATGCTCCTGAATAGTGGTATCCGCACTCAGGGAGCCGGTCCATTTTTGGCCCACTTTTTTAGTGATAATGTTGACCACGCCGCCAAGGGCGTCGGAACCGTAAAGGGATGACATCGGCCCGCGCACCACTTCGATACGCTCGATGGCGTCTACCGGGATCCAGTTAAGATCGAAGTCGTTGTGGCGGAAAACGGCGTTGCGTGAGTTGACGCGTTTGCCATCCACGAGAATGAGCGTATAGCTGCTATCGAGACCGCGGATGCTGACGCCCTTGCGGTTATCCCCTTCGTTGGTGAGCTGCACGCCCGGCACGTCGCGCAGAACATCCTTCAGGTTTTGCACCGGACGGCGCTGTAAGTCCTGCTGAGTGATAACGCTAATACTGGCAGGAGCATCCTTTACGCTCTGTTCAGTTGCCGCGGCGGTGACAACCAGCGTTTCTTCATTGACCTCGGCCGCAGCCGGAAGCGCCAGCGAGACGACGGATGCGCACAATCCCGCCCGGACAAAAGGGTTTAGCCTGAACATTTCATATCTCCATGAGGTCACTAACAAATCAAACAAAAGGTGCTGCTCACACGTACTGTCGGCGCACCGCTCATTGGCGGTACGCGCGTATTTTTACAGCAGACGTGGCTGGTCACCCCTTGTCAGATGCTGAGACCTGCAAGATATGGGGATTGGCTTCATCCTGAATTTGGCAAGGATGATAAAGATAATGATATTGATTATCAATACAATTATGAAGAATTGTGACAATTTGTAAGGTTTTCAGACGTAAAAAAGCCCTCTAAAAGAGGGCTTTATCTACTGCGATTCGGCGGCTATTAACCTTTGAAACGCTGCGGGAACTTCATTTCGCTATAGCGGACAAAACGGGTGCCTTTGGCAAGCTTATAGCCAAACCAGATAACCAGGAACAGCGGAATACCGATATAGGTTGCCGCCACGCCGCCCCAGTCAATGGTGTCTTTCAGGAACGCTTCGTAGTTCTGGCCGAGGGTGATAATCAGGCACAGGACAAAGGCGAAGATCGGCCCAAGCGGGAAGAACCCGGAACGATACGGCAGATCGTTGATATCGTTGCCCTGCAGCACGTAGCCGCGGCGGAAACGATAGTGGCTGATGGCGATGCCCAGCCAGGCGATAAAGCCGGTCATCCCCGAGGTATTCAGCAGCCACAGGTAAACGGTCTGGTTGCCAAACATTGAGCTCAGGAAGCACAGCGCCGCCACGACAGTAGTGGCATACAGCGCGTTACGCGGCACGCCGCCGCGCGAAAGCTTAGAGAAGATACGCGGCGCTTTGCCATCGCAGGCCAGGGTGTAGAGCATACGCGTGGAGGCGTACATGCCGGAGTTGCCCGCCGACAGCACCGCCGTCAGGATCACCGCGTTCATGATCGCCGCCGCAGACAGCAGACCCGCATGCTGGAACACCAGGGTAAACGGACTGACGGAAATATCCTTCACGTCGTTACGCAGCAGGCTCGGATCGGTATAAGGGATAATCAGGCTGATGATTAAAATCGCGAACACGTAGAACAGCAGAATACGCCAGAACACCTGGCGCACGGCGCGCGGAATGTTCTTCTCCGGGTTTTCTGATTCACCCGCAGCGATGCCGATAAGCTCGGTGCCCTGGAACGAGAAGCCGACGATCATCGCCACGCCAATCATCGCCGCAAAGCCGCCGGCAAACGGCGCATCATCGATACCCCAGTTGCTCCAGCCCGCCGGCTGTGCGCCTTCAAAGATGCCGACGATCATCATCACGCCAACAATAATAAAGATAATGACGGTGGCGACCTTGATCAGCGAAAACCAGTACTCTGCTTCACCGAAGCCTTTGACCGAGATCCAGTTCAGCAGGAACATAATGCCGAGGAACAGCGCGCTCCAGATCCAGCCCGGGGCGTCAGGGAACCAGTAGGTCATGACCAGCTGCGAGGCAACGAGGTCAACGGCGATGGTCACCGCCCAGTTATACCAGTAGTTCCAGCCCAGCGCGAAGCCGAAGCCCTCTTCAACATAGTTCTGACCGTAGGTGGCAAAGGAGCCGGACACCGGCATGTACGCCGCCAGCTCGCCAAGGCTGGTCATCAGGAAATAGACCATCAGACCGATCAGAATATAAGAAAGCAGCGCGCCGCCGGGGCCTGCCTGGGAAATAGTTGCACCGGATGCAACGAAAAGACCTGTACCGATGGAACCGCCAATAGCGATCATGGTCAAGTGACGCGCCTTCAGTTCACGGCGTAGGCCGGGCGCTTCTGTGGTTTTAGTATCCGAAACCATGTGAAAATGCTATCCATCAAAAAAACGAGGCGAGATTGTAGCAGACGATCGGCGATCCATCCGGTACAAATACAAAGTTATAAGAGAGGTTCATGATCGAACATGGATTATTAGTAAAGCACTAAATCGCGGAATTGCCAGCAATAATCCCCCGCCTCTCTTCAGGCTAGCTAGCTGGATCCCGCGTTTTCACACCTCGCAGTAGCGCAGAAAGCGCAGTAACGCTTTGGAAATATGCTTCTGGCGATGATGGATCCGCCACAGGGTGCGGGTTAACGGCGGCAGCGGCACGCTCAGCTCAACAAGCGATCCCACCTCCAGCTGTTCGGCGATAACCCGCCGCGAAAGGCAGCTGATCCCGAGGCCATGACGTACCGCATGCTTGATAGCCTCAGAGTTGCCAAGCTCCATCCCGAGATGAAACGCCGGCAGATGCGATAGCAGTAAATAGTCGACGATTTCCCGGGTGCCCGAGCCGTGCTCGCGCAGGATCCACGGCGCCTCCGCCAGCCGCTGCAGCGTCACTTCGCCCTCCAGCAGCGGCGATCCGGGAGCGGCAAATACCACCAGCTCGTCCGCCAGCCAGGGTTCGGCGATGATATCCGCCGCGTGGCACGGCCCCTCAATCAGCCCGATATCCACCCGCAGATCGGCCACGGCGTTAATCACGTCCTGGCTGTTGCCGACGCTCAGCTCCAGCGGCAGGTCGGGAAAATCGCGGCGGTAGCGGGCAATGATTTCCGGCAATATATAGTTGCCGATAGTGCTGCTGGCATAAACGCGGATCGCGCCGTTGTCGCCGCGAAACAGCTGCTCGATTTCAACCGCACGTTCCAGCAGCGCCAGCGCGCGCGGGTAGAGCAGCCTGCCGTGCTCGTTGACCACCAGCCGCTTGCCGACGCGATCGAAAAGCTGCACGCCCAGCTGCCCTTCCAGATCGGTCAACGCCGCGCTGACCGCTGACTGCGAAAGCGCCAGCATTTGCGACGCCTGGGTGGTTGAACCGCTCTTGAGAACTTCAGCAAAAACTTCCAGCTGTCGTAGCGTGATATGCATAACCCTTCCTTGCTCGTCTATCCGACATCACTCTTCGCCGTCCCGGCCATCGGCGCGTAGCGCCGTCCCGAGCCGCGAAGAGGCTTGTTTACCACTTATTACGATTGATTATAAATATATAATCAATTTTATATTTAAACCAGCGCGTCGTAATCTTTACGCAGACAAAGGAGAAGGTTATGACAGCACTCACTTTACCGACAAAACATCGCACACTGTGGCATTTTGTCCCCGGACTGGCGCTTACCGCCGTGGTGACCGGCGCAGCGCTCTGGGCAGGCAGCTTTCCCGCTATCGCCGGCGCCGGCTTCAGCGCCCTGACGCTGGCCATCCTGTTCGGCATGGTCGTCGGCAATACGCTCTACCCCAAGATATGGCAACCCTGCGACGGCGGCGTGATCTTTGCCAAACAGCATCTGCTGCGTCTCGGTATTATTTTATACGGCTTTCGCCTGACGTTCGCGCAGATTGCCGACGTTGGGGTGAGCGGCATTGCCATTGACGTTCTGACGCTGACCAGCACCTTTTTTATTGCCTGCATCCTCGGGCAGAAAATCTTCGGCCTGGATAAGCACACCAGCTGGCTGATTGGCGCCGGCAGCAGCATCTGCGGCGCGGCGGCGATTCTGGCAACGGAACCGGTGGTGAAGGCCGAGGCCAGCAAGGTGACCGTCGCCGTGGCCACGGTGGTGATTTTCGGCACCCTGGCTATCTTCCTCTATCCGGCGATGTATCCGCTGCTGGCGCACTGGTTTACGCCGGAAGCCTACGGCATCTATATGGGCTCGACCATGCATGAGGTGGCGCAGGTGGTTGCCGCAGGCCATGCGGTGAGCCCGGACGCTGAGAACGCGGCGGTGATTGCCAAAATGCTGCGCGTCATGATGCTGGCACCGTTCCTGCTGTTCCTCGCCGCCCGCGTTAAGCAGCTGGCCCCGGCCGGCAGCGGTGAGAAAAGCAAAATCACCATCCCGTGGTTTGCCATTATGTTTATCCTGGTGGCGGTATTTAACTCCTTCCACCTGCTGCCAAAAGCGGCTGTCGACGCGCTGGTGACGCTCGATACCGTGCTGCTGGCGATGGCGATGGCCGCGCTTGGGTTGACCACGCACGTTAGCGCGCTGAAAAAAGCCGGCGCCAAACCGCTGCTGATGGCATTAATACTGTTCGTCTGGCTGATTGTCGGCGGCGGCGCGATTAACCTGGCGGTTCACGCCCTGATGGCCTGAGCGTAAGCAGCCAGACCAGATTATTCGTTGATGTAACTCTTCGGTTAAGCCGCTATCATTACCCACCCCGCAGCGGCTTAACTGGAGTTTTTTATGAAATATATTGGAGCGCACGTCAGCGCCTCCGGCGGAGTGGCCAATGCCGCCATTCGCGCAGCCGAAATCGGTGCGACCGCCTTCGCCCTCTTCACCAAGAACCAGCGCCAGTGGCGCGCCGCGCCGCTGAGCGACGAAACCATTGCCGAATTCAAAGCCGCCTGCGAAAAATACCGTTTCGCTCCCGGGCAAATCCTGCCGCACGATAGCTATCTGATCAACCTCGGCCACCCGGTCGAAGAGGCGCTGGAAAAATCCCGTGAAGCCTTTATTGATGAGCTGACCCGCTGCCAGCAGCTGGGGCTGACGCTGCTGAACTTCCATCCCGGCAGCCATCTGCAGCAGATACCGGAAGAGGAGTGCCTGGCGCGCATTTCCCGCTCGATTAATATCGCGCTGGAAAAAACCGCAGGCGTGACCGCGGTTATCGAAAACACCGCCGGTCAGGGCAGCAATCTTGGGTTTAAGTTCGAACATCTGGCCGCCATTATCGACGGCGTGGAGGATAAATCCCGCGTCGGCGTATGTATTGACACCTGTCACGCCTTTGCCGCCGGATACGATCTGCGCAGCGCCGAAGAGTGTGAGAAAACCTTTGCCGATTTCGAGCGCATCGTCGGCTTCAAATACCTGCGCGGGATGCACCTCAACGATGCCAAAAGCACCTTCGGCAGCCGCGTCGACCGCCACCATAGCCTCGGCGAAGGCAATATCGGCCACGACGCTTTCCGCTGGATCATGCAGGACAGCCGCTTTGACGGTATTCCGCTGATCCTCGAGACCGTTAATCCCGATATCTGGGCGGAAGAGATTGCCTGGCTGCGGGCGCAGCAAACGGCGGAAGCGTCGGCCTGAGGTCGATGCCGGGAGAATCCCAACAGCTAAAAAAAGAAAGGGCCGAATTATCGGCCCTTTTGCTTATCAAGGTTTTACTCAGGCCGCTTTTTCAACCGCCTGCACTTCCGGACGCTTCAGCACCGCGTAGGAGAGACCGGCAACCAGCGTACCGGCAATAATCGCCAGCAGGTAGCCGAGCACCGGCGTAATGGCGCCAGGGATCAGCAGAACAAACAGACCGCCGTGCGGCGCCATCAGTTTGGCACCAATCGCCATGGAGATGGCACCGGTTACCGCCCCGCCGACGATACAGCATGGCAGAACGCGCATCGGGTCACGGGCGGCGAACGGAATCGCCCCTTCGGAGATGAAGCACAGTCCGAGAACCAGGGCCGCTTTACCGCCTTCGCGCTGGCCTTTGTCAAACTTGTTGCGCGCAACCAGCGTGGCGATACCCATCGCCAGCGGTGGAACCATACCCGCCGCCATAATCGCCGCCATCGGCGCGTAGGTCTGGGTACTCAGCAGTCCGACGCCAAAGGCGTACGCCGCTTTGTTCACCGGACCGCCCATATCGGTACACATCATTGCCCCGAGGATGGCGCCCAGCAGGACCGCGTTAGCCGTCCCCATAGTTTGCAGCCAGTGGGTCAGGCCCGCCAGGATACCGGCAACCGGCTTGCCGATCAGGTAGATCATCGCCAGACCGACAATCAGGCTGGAAACCAGCGGAATGATCAGAATCGGTTTCAGCGCTTCCATGCTCGGCGGCAGCTTCAGCTTCTTGCTGATAAGCTTAGCCACGTAGCCGGCGAGGAAGCCCGCAATGATCCCGCCGATAAAGCCGGAACCGCCGCTCACCGCCAGCATACCGCCGATAAGACCCGGCGTCAGGCCCGGACGGTCGGCGATGGAGAAGGCAATAAAGCCCGCCAGCACCGGAACCATCAGCGCAAAGGCTGAACCGCCGCCGATCTGCATCAGCGCCGCCGCCAGCGTATCCTTCACTTCAAATGCTTTAATCCCGAAGGCGAAGGAAAGCGCGATACACAGGCCGCCCGCCACCACCATCGGCAGCATGTAGGAGACGCCGGTCAGCAGGTGACGATAGGCGCCGCCGCCCTCTTTCTTCGCGCTATCCGCCTGCTGTCCGCTCTGCCCGGAAGGCTGATACGGTTTGGCTTCCAGCTGCGCCTTTTCAAACTCCTGGGCGGTTTTCTTCAGCGCCAGGCCGGTCGTAGTGCGATACATTGGCTTACCGGCAAACTTCGCCAGGTCAACTTCAATATCCGCAGCAACGATAACCAGATCGGCCTGCGCTACCTCTTCTGGCGTGATCTCATTGCCCGCGCCGACGGAGCCGCGCGTTTCAACCTTCACCCACCAGCCGCGTTTTTTCGCTTCGGTTTCGATAGCCTCTGCGGCCATGAAGGTATGCGCCACGCCGGTTGGGCAGGCGGTAATAGCAACAATACGTTTCGGGCCGCTAGCCGCAGCGGCTGCGGGTGCCGCAGCTGGCGCAACGTAAGGCGTGGCATGGCTTTTCGCCTCGCCGAGGAACAGCTCCGGGTGGGCTACGGCGCGGTTAATATCACCGAGGTACACCTTTTTACCGTTCAGCGCGCTGTCAGCAGGCAGCGTTGAGCCGAGGACGATAGCCAGCTCTGCATCGTTCGGGTTATCAATCAGTTCGAGTTGCGCTTTTTGCGCCGCGGTGCCCAGCAGGGTTTTCGCCATATAGGCGCGAGCCTGTCCGAGTCCGGCATCAATAATCAGCAGCGTTTTCATTATGCCTCTCCTGCTGTCAGTTAAACGGTTGTAAGTCGACGCGCGCCATCATTGCGGCCAACTGGGTACGATCGGTAATACCAACATTGCTCTGGCTCACTGCCAGGGCCGCAACGGCCGTGGCCAGGCGCAGAGTATGCTCGCTGGATTCACGCATCAGCAGGCCGTAAATCAGGCCGCCAACCATAGAATCGCCAGCGCCAACGGTGCTGACCACTTCGACTGAAGGCGGCTTGGCAATCCATTCGCCGGAGGCGTTAACCCACAGCGCGCCCTCTTCACCCAGCGAGATAACCACGTGGGCAATCCCCTGCTCGCGCAGCGCGTGGGCGGCGTCAATCACGTCTTTCATTTCAGGCAGCTTGCGGCCGGCCCAAATCTCCAGCTCGCGGCGGTTTGGCTTCACTAACCACGGTGCCGCCTTCAGGCCGGCAACCAGCGCTTCGCGGCTGCTATCGAAAATAATGCACGGGCACTGGCTGCGCAGGCGAATCATCCATTCGGTGAAGGCCTCAGGGCTAACGCCTGACGGCAGGCTGCCGCTGACGCAAACCATGTCGAACTGACCCAGCCAGCTCAGAGAATCATTGACGAAGCGCTCCCAGTCACCCTGAGTCACCTCGAAGCCGGAGAAGTTAAAGTCGGTGACTTCGCCGTCTTTTTCCGTCAGCTTGACGTTAATGCGGGTACGGCCCTGCACTACCTGAAAACGGTTGGCAATTCCCAGCTCGCTAAACAGCTGCTGAAAACCGTCCTGGTTATCTTTCCCGAGGAAGCCGCCGACGGTGACGTCAATACCGAGGTCTTTCAGGACCTTGGCGACGTTGATGCCTTTTCCGGCCGCGTGCAGGCCGGTGGTGCGGACGAGGTTGACTTCGCCGCGCTCAACTTCCGGAGTGAAACCCACCAGATCGTATGCCGGGTTTAAAGTAATCGTTGCTACACGTCTGCTCATTTATGCGCCCTCCCCAAGGCCTGCGGCGATAGCTTCGCCAATCGCGTCCAGCGCCTGTTGCGCATCTTCACCCTGCGCGGTAAAGCGCAGACGGTGACCTTTTTTCACACCCAGCGCCACGACCTTCATCAGGCTGCGGCCGTTGGCCGGCTTGCCGGAACCGTCGAGGTTGGTGACGGTAATGTCGCTGGAAAATTGTTTGATGGTATTAACCAGCATAGTGCCCGGACGCGCGTGCAGCCCGTGCTCGTTGCGCACGACAAATTCAGCGCTCAGCACGTCCTCGGCAATCGCATCATCGCTGGTCAGCAGCGCCAGCAGCGTGGCGCTGTCGGCCTTCAGCAGACGGTCAGCTTTTTTATCAATCAGCAGATTGCTCAGGCGACTGAGCACCGCGGTCGGCTGCTCGTCGGCCATCGCGACGGTAATCAGCAGCGAGACCGGCTGGTCATCGGCGGTAAATGCGCTGGCGGCGCGGCTCACGGCAACGGCGCTGCGCAGGTTGCCTTCCGCGCTGTCGTTCAGCCAGATGCCCTGACCCAGGTTCAGCGGCTTATCGTTAATGGTGCGGCTGACAAACGCGGCGTCAACGGCGCCGGCTTCTTTCAGCCGCGCGGCGTTCAGCGCCTGCAGGGTCAGCAGATCGCTGGCTGCGATATCAAGGCTCAGCGTGTCGTTATCCAGCTTCAGCATCTCGCTCTGCTTTTCACCCATCAGCAGGACGCGCAGCTCTTCCGCCGTGGTGGCAGACCTGAGCTGCTCGGCGACAGAATCATCGCTGAGCACGTGCGTCAGCTGACGCAGTAGCCCGAGATGTTCATCAGAACTGGCGGCGATACCAATGGCAACATAGGCGGTCTGCCCTTCCCCCCAGGTCACGCCCTGCGGGAACTGATAGACCTGAACGCCGGTTTTCAGCACCTGATCGCGCGTGTCGGTGGTACCGTGCGGAATTGCAATCCCGTTACCAAGGAAAGTAGAGGTCTGCTGCTCGCGCGCCAGCATCCCGTTAACGTAGCCTTCCGCCACGTTGCCTGCGCTTACCAGCGCAGAAGCAACCTGACGAATTGCCTCTTCTTTATTACCGGCCTGCTGGCCGGGATGAATATCCTGCACAGATAACTGGAACATGGATCTCCTCTCCTGCTGAGTTGAATCGTTTCAGCTGTTTGGTGAAAAAATGCGTCACCGTGCTGCTGAAGAAAACCCTGATGACGCTGAAACGTTTCAATGAGTCTGTACCTTTCTTAATCACCGCGCAAGATAAGTTAGCAACCTGATAACAGAAGTTAGAGATGACGCACATTTTTGCTGAAGCCGTACCGCAAGAACGGCCTCAGCTTCAGCATTTTGCTGAACGTCATATTTTGAAACGCCTTTTTGATTTATTCGTGCCATACTACTGTTCATTCTCTGACGGGCGGCGTAAACTTCGCGACTCCTGAAACCACAGATAACCGCACATGCAAAACAGCAGCGCCGCCCTTCCCCGACGCGGGTTCGATTTAACCTCTTCCGCCTTCCTGATAGTCGCCTTTCTGACCGGGATTGCCGGCGCGTTGCAAACGCCCACCTTGAGCCTGTTTTTGACTAACGAAGTGCACGTGCGCCCGGCGATGGTCGGCTTCTTTTTTACCGGCAGCGCGGTCATCGGCATTCTGGTGAGCCAGTTTCTCGCCGGGCGCTCGGACCGCCGCGGGGATCGTAAGCAGCTGATCGTCTTCTGCTGCCTGCTGGGCGTGCTGGCCTGCCTGCTGTTTGCATGGAACCGCAGCTACTTTGTTCTGCTTTTCGTCGGGGTATTCCTCAGCAGCTTCGGCTCCACCGCCAACCCGCAGATGTTCGCCCTTGCCCGCGAGCATGCGGATAAAACCGGCCGCGAGGCGGTGATGTTCAGCTCGATTCTGCGCGCCCAGGTGTCGCTGGCGTGGGTGATCGGCCCGCCGCTGGCCTACGCGCTGGCGATGGGCTTCGGCTTTACCGTGATGTACCTCAGCGCCGCCGTCGCCTTCGTATTCTGCGGGGCAATAGTGTGGTTCTTTCTGCCCAGCATGCGCAAAGAGCCGAGGGCGGCGTCGGGCCAGCTGGAGGCGCCGCGCACCCATCGTCGCGATGCGCTGCTGCTGTTCAGCGTCTGCACGCTGATGTGGGGGATCAACAGCCTCTACATCATTAATATGCCGCTCTATATCATTAATGAGCTGCACCTGCCGGAGAAGCTGGCGGGATTAATGATGGGTGCCGCGGCCGGCCTTGAAATTCCGACGATGCTGATCGCCGGCTATTACGCCCGCCGTTTCGGCAAGCGTTTTTTGATGCGCGTGGCCGCCGTCGCCGGGCTGCTGTTTTACGTCGGCATGCTGCTGGTTCACACGCCCGGCCTGCTGCTGGCTTTACAGCTGCTGAACGCCATTTTCATTGGCATCCTCGCGGGAATTGGCATGCTCTATTTTCAGGATTTGATGCCGGGTCAGGCGGGTGCAGCGACCACGCTGTATGCGAATACCATCCGCGTCGGCTGGATTATTGCCGGGTCGCTGGCCGGCGTAGTCGCCGAGATTTGGAGCTATCACGCGGTATTCTGGATCGCGCTCGGCATGGGGGCGATCGCCCAGCTGTGCCTATGGCGCATCAGGGATATTTAAGCCGCAGGGATAAAACGGCGCCGCTAGCCGGCGGTGAGCCGTTCGAGATGAATAAGGTACGCCATCGCCTCATCGCGCCGGGTGGGGTCAGTCCATACTTCCTGCATGATTCTACAGCTTTCACGATCAAGAAGCAGATGGTGTGCATGCATAATGCGATACACCTGCTTCTTGTTACGGTCACAGTCAGTTAAATTGTAATGACAAATAGACTTCTCAATGGGGTACGACACCTCGCGGAGTAAGAAAGAGAGCGCACATGAGAAAAGCTGTTATTTGTAAATACAAAGAGAACCTTGACATCATTAAAACCGGAATTTTATCTCTCAAAGCCACGGGGGGGGATGGATTTGAAGGGCTCCTTCGCATTGCTCTAACAAATTTGACAGGGATACCATTCAGGTTAGCAGCCAGTGGGTTACAAGGAGGGGTAGACGGAGATTCTGTAATGCCAGGTGATCCCGTTTGTTTCGAAGCCAAACGATACTCAGGAGACATTAATAGAAATGATGTCTTGGCGAAGATAGTGGATCTAGCACGCAACAAGGATGCAGCTGACCGGTTGTGGATTCTGGGTGCGACGATTGAGATCAATACACAGCTTGCATCTACCATACAGGAAGATGGCGATCAAAATGCTGTATCTACCTTCATTTTGGATTGGACAGCCGCTCCACTGCCGCTTCTTGCCATCACAGTGGTCGCCGCAGGTGATATAGCCATTGATTTCATCTGCAAGAATTACCATGGAAGAACAAATCAGCAAAAGCTAACCAAAGTTGACCTTGCGCTAGCTTTTACGTTCATTAAACATCACCCAGAATTCGAAAATCTACTTCAAAGACTCAAATCAAACCTAAATATTTCGAAACTGGCGTTAAAGCGTGCGATCGATTTGAACATTGAGTGGCGAAAAGAAACATTTAGTTCCAAGAATAGGGCCAGAGAACGTCTTGGACAAGGTTTGGAAGTTTTAAAGGAGCCGTTCCACCATTCAAAGCGCTACGAGCTAAGGAACCATATCCTAAGTGAGATTCAAACGGGCAAAGAAGTCATCTTATTAGGTGATGAGGGGCATGGAAAATCATGGCTTGCAGCACAAATATGCTCAAATGCAGAAGGTTTATCGCTCTTCATCAGCGCAGAGCAACTTGACGGTGTATCTATAGAAGATCTTGATGATTTTTTGATACATCTTCTAATTAAGCAAACTAGCGAAGTAGCTAACGAAGCACTTAAACATAGGTGGAGGCATCGTCTTAAGTCCTGGAAAATAACACCACCTCTTGCTTCGTTGTTAGTTATTGTTGATGGCCTAAACCAACGTCAAAACTTTCGCTGGGATCGAATACTTAACGGTATTCAATCCAGATTAGCCGAAATTGGCGGCCACATGATAGTGACCGTTAGACCACAATTCTGGAGAAAAGAAATCCTCCGTGGTTTAGCGTTCGAGCCGACAACCGTTGAAGTTCCTGAATGGTCGTCATTAGAACGTGATGAACTTCTAAAGTGCAATGGAATTTCTCTTTCTTGGTTAGACCAACAAACATTGCAAGCACTCAAGAACCCGAGACTACTTAGCGTAGCCATCGCAACTCTTCCGCATAAGGAGGCAATCGCATGGAAAGGATTGACGACTGATAGGTTACTGATGGAACACCTTCGCACTTCACAACTCGAGAAATACGAAGATGAAAGCTTCTCAGATTTGACCAAACGTCTCAGCGAACATGCAACAAAGGTGCTAGAACGAGTGCAATTATCTGCAAATATAGCACCTCATAATTTTAAGACTGATACTAAGGCAGTCATTGAAACGAGATTTTTCCGATCACTTCCAGGCCCAAGCGATCTATATGAACTACGCGGGGAAGGTTTGACTCTCGCACTCGGCTTCACGTTAGTTGACCAACTTTGGCAAACACTATCGATGAAAAGAGATTTAGACGAACGTGTACTCCAGATTGTCGAACCTATCAATGCAATGGATCGAACCTCTGATGTCCTTTTTGCTTCTCTGTTAATCTGCATTCTCGATGATGTTCGGTTCGATACAGAAATCTACTCGGTTCTATTGCATGCGTTTTCCGATCTGCAAAATGTTCCTGATCGTCGTTTCGAGGAATTCGTCGAAATTGTTAAGCATCAGCCTCAAACGTTTTTCGAGGTACTAAAAGAATTCTGTCTTGAAAAAGAGCAGCGGCTCAATAAAGACTGGTTTACCCACGCCGCATTAGAGGTAACACAATCTAAAGAAGGATGGCAAACAGCAGAAACCACTATCCATCATTGGCTTAGCTGTTACAACAAGGATCCAATTGTACAGGTCAATCACTATCACAGACAGCATTCCCCTGAGTACGAAAATAAAGTTGAGGAAAAGAAAGCAGAAATCAAAGAGACCTTGTCATCTCTATCTACTTATGAAAAACAAATACTTGCTCGGATGACTGAAGTATCTGGTGAAACTGATGAGCTTTTTACGATGGCACTTCGGCTACTAGCTGGCCATTCTCTTGTAAGCTTTGCCGATAGCTTTGTTGCAATGGGATTGGCATTTGCGTTAGATAAAAATATTCATTCTGCACGGAAAGCATTTCAGCAACTAACCACTTTTAATCGAATACACCGTAATGAAACTAGAAATGCTTTCCTAAAAGCAATCGAGCCATTGCGCACAGAAGATACCTCCGAAAGAGGCCAGTGGACTATCGTTCGAATGCTCTATGCAACAGGGAAAGAAAAGGATGCAGTGACAGCTAATCGATTAGCTAAAGAGCTTCGAAAAAATTGGAATAACTTCGAACCAGCATCTAAAAATAAATGGCGCCAAGTCGAAGCTGCCAATCCAAATTCAACGGCACCAACAGACATGGATGAAGGAATTCAGCAGTTCAGCGAGCTTGATCCCGATAAAATGTTGCAATCAATGTATTTTGGAAGTGAGGATCGATGCTTCAGCGATTTTCTTCCGGTAGCCTGTCGATTTTATCCAGATATTGCCATCCAGAAGACTAGGAATATTCTTGAGGGAATGGTTACAAGATCAGGCCTACCACTTCGGCAGATCATATTAAACTGCCAACAACACATTCCACTGATATATCCAGATCTTGCAGAGAATATTCTCAGTAGAGCGAGGGAAAGCGATGCTTTTAGGACATTACCTGAAAAGGATATAACAGTTTGCAGGAAATTCGTGTTCTACTACGCCGCCGTACATATTTCTGCTGGTAAACAGCTTGAGTATATGACAAGTAAGGTTCCAGGGCCAAGCTACTTACTGTCAGTAATCCCCAGTTTGAAACATCAACCGACAATAGAAATAGTTTCAGCAGTACAAGAAGCTTTGCGAAACAATAATGAAGATGCAGCATACGGTGCGCTGGTAGCTGCACGTTATGGGAATACTCTGGTAAATGATGAGCTCGAAGAACTCATTTTAAAATGTTCTTACGGGGAATCTTCAAAGCTTCGCTCCATAGCTTTTGAATTGGCAACACACAAAGATCTAAACAAGGTTCGACAAGCACATTGTGACAGCAATTGGCGCGCCCCCTCTACAGACGAAAATGTATACGAAGCTTGGTATGGTTCAATTCTGTTGGTTGAAGCGTGTGCTCAAGGTGAAATGTCAATTGACTGCCTTCTAAGTCGGATCAGCCACAAAACTTGGTTTGCAACTTTGAGTAGACTCAATACTGATTTTACCAAAGTATTGGTAGATAACTTTGTGAAACAACTTCGTAAAGGAATCATAGCAACAGGAAAGATAAAACTTCCCCTCGCAGATTTGAATCTCTCGAGAACTGACCCGGTCCCATTCCCTCTTATATCAGTCGAAGAAAGTACGCGGGATAACGTTCACATCCCTAGAGCTAAAAGCCTGGAGGAAGTGTTAGATATCAATGATAATTTCGATGATAAACAAAGCAGACTAAACGCAGCCGCAGACGCTTTTTTCCAAGAACTAAAAGGGAGTAAAGCAAGGCTTTTGGTTCAAGAAATTACTATCGATATTATCCAAAACCTCGTTGCTAAGGCGCCTACGTTGCTGGATGAGCTGACCTATATTTTAGTTCAGGCGGAGAGTTCTCAATTTATTTGGCTAAAAAACTTGACTTTTACTGTGGCAAATATAATTTCAGCTAAGTCACCTGAACTCGCAGTGATACTACTAAACCGGGCTTCAAGAACGCAAGGTTTTCTAACATTATTTGTAGATGACGACCTGACACTTGAACATCAAGCTATTTGGGGAAGCTGTGCATCTAAACCGATAGAAACTCTCTGGCGCCAGAGGCTCCTGGGTTCAGAAAATAATGCAATCCTTGCTCAGGAAGTACTTGCAGCGGAACGTTTTGGAGCCTCTTCGTTTATTAAATCACTAGTCTTCGAATTAATCTCGAGCGACGATAGTTTGGACCAAGCATATGCCATATCAATTGCGGGTTATTCAATCCAATCTACTGAATTCAATAATATCATAAGTAAATATATTGATAAAAAAGGCATTTGTGGCGATGCTGCCAAATATTCTCTAAGAGAGTATGAAAAGGCTCAATGGGCTCAGACATGGATTACAAGCATGTGGTCAGCTCCGACTCCAGAGGAGTTCTGGCGCTGTCTTATAATTGCAACAACGACCATGGATGCACGAGTGAAAGCAGTACCACAGCCCAACAGCCGATGGCGTCAATACGCGCCTGTGTTTCACAGGGCTAGGAAAGCAGCCATCAAGGAACGAAACAAGGAACGAAATAAAAAGCTTCTTGGACAGGAGGCACCTGAGCCAATCTTTGCCTCCTTTCACCATTAAATTTTGTAGGTTATTAAAAACATTATTAGGATCGATGCCTGTTAACACTTCCAAAATGTCGAAGAAGACTGGAACTGATAAATATTGATGGGGAAACATTTACTTGCCATTGTGAATGGCTACTTGTTTTCGCCGATACCGCAAGTTAGCAGAGGTTTTGGAGGCGATCAACATGCCCCAATCCTGTAGATACAGATAAACTCAGTCCAGATAGATTTCAACAGCAAGACTTGGAAAACATTTTTGAAGATTAAATGGCTGCGTGATGGATCTCCTATAAGAGAACGACCCCTATCCTGTTGATATAAAAACAAATATACATCACCAGAGGTTAGGTATCAGCAAGCAATGTACTATAAATACTTATGGTGCTGTACTGGACTCTAGGTGAAGCAGATAAGTCATAGCGGCGTCACGATCCGTTGAACACATATCTAGCGTAGGTTGAAGATTACCGCACACTTTTGGTCGTAGTTCCGAACCGAAAATGTTACATAAGTTGTCATTAGATAATTGAACACACCTTACATTTGCGGGTTTCCCGTCAGGCATGCCGGGGATCGGGGATGAGATTGAGGGGGCGATACAGCAGGCACCGCAGTCAGTACGACATTCCATAGATGGTTCTCTTAACGGTGCTTTTTCAGACGCAGCCTAAACGTTTTATCCGAAGATAGCAAAACGCGCGAATTCCACTTGCCTGAAAGGCCCGGCGCGAGTAGTTTTACGCGATATTTTGACCCTTTAAGTTACAGGATTACCGCAATGCCAAGAGCGAATGAAATTAAAAAAGGTATGGTGCTGAATTACAACGGCAAGCTGCTGATTGTTAAAAACATTGATATTCAGTCACCGAGCGCCCGTGGCGCAGCAACGCTGTACAAAATGCGTTTCGCTGACGTACGTACCGGTCTGAAGGTTGAAGAACGCTTTAAGGGCGACGACATTGTCGATACCGTGACCCTGACCCGCCGCTACGTTGACTTCTCCTACGTCGATGGCAACGAATACGTGTTTATGGATAAAGAAGATTACACCCCGTATATCTTCACCAAAGAGCAAATTGAAGAAGAGCTGCTGTTTATTCCGGAAGGCGGCATGCCGGACATGCAGGTTCTAACCTGGGACGGCCAGCTGCTGGCGCTGGAACTGCCGCAGACCGTCGATCTGGAGATTGTTGAAACCGCGCCGGGCATCAAGGGCGCATCCGCCAGCGCGCGCAACAAACCGGCAACCCTGAGCACCGGCCTCGTGGTGCAGGTTCCTGAATACCTGAGCTCGGGCGAACGCATTCGTATCCATATCGAAGAGAGCCGCTATATGGGCCGTGCCGACTAACGGACGGCGGCTTAATCTCCGATAATCAACGCAAAAATGCCCGTCAGCATCGCCGCTGACGGGCATTTTTTTATCCGACGAACGCTGTGACCTACAGCAGTTCCGGGTATTTCGTCATCTTCAGCGCCAGCTCAACGCCGCGCACTTCCGCCATTCCCTTCAGGCGACCGATCGCCGAATATCCCGGGTTGGTTTTCTTACGCAGATCGTCCAGCATCTGGTGGCCGTGATCCGGACGGAACGGGATCGGACGCAGATCGCCGGCGCGCTTGCGGCGCAGCTCTTCGCTCAGGATCGCATTCACCACCGCCACCATATTGACGTCGCCGTTCAGGTGCGCCGCCTCGTGGAAGGTTTTCGGGTTCTCTTCGCGGCAGGTCGATCGCAGATGGGTGAAGTGAATGCGATCGCCGAAGGTTTCCACCATCTTCACCAGGTCGTTGTCGGCGCGCACGCCGTAGGAGCCGGTACACATGGTAAAACCGTTGTTAATGCTATCAACAACCTCTTTCAGCCACTGCATATCCTCGATGGTCGACACGATGCGCGGCAGGCCAAGGATTGGACGCGGCGGATCGTCCGGGTGAACGGCCAGGCGCACGCCTACCTCTTCACATACCGGCACGATGGCGCGCAGGAAGACGGCCATATTTTCACGCAGCTGCGCTTTATTAATATGGTCATATTCGGCCAGGCGCGCGCGGAACTGATCGAGGGTGTAGCCCTCTTCGGCTCCCGGCAGGCCGGCAATAATATTGCGGGTCAGCTTTTCAACTTCCGCAGCGCTCATCGCCGTAAAGTAAGCCTGCGCCTGGCGCTGCTCCTCTTCGCTGTAGTCGGCCTCCGCGCCAGCGCGCTGCAGGATATGCAGCTCAAAGGCGGCAAAAGCGATGTGATCAAAACGCAGCGCCTTCGAGCCGTCAGCTAGCTGATACTCCAGATCGGTACGCGTCCAGTCGAGGATCGGCATAAAGTTGTAGCAGACGGTATCGATCCCGCAGGCCGCAAGGTTGCGGATGCTCTGCTGGTAGTTGGCAATCCAGGTTGCGTACTGCCCGCTATGGGTTTTAATCTCTTCATGCACCGGGATGCTTTCGACCACCGACCACGTCAGCCCTTTTTCCGCCAGCAGCGCCTGACGCTGCTTGATATCTTCAACGGGCCATACCTGCCCGTTCGGAATATGGTGCAACGCGGTAACCACGCCCGTCGCACCGGCCTGCCGTACATCATCAAGCGATACCGGATCGTTCGGTCCGTACCAACGCCAGGTTTGCTCCATCGCTATACCCCTTTAAAGTTGTTATACCAATAACGCGAACATCAATGACGACTACCATACAGGCTTCCGTCAAAGGGTCAATTTATCCCGCTGAATTGATTGATCTAGCTCACACTAAGCGTATAAATACGGCTCACCAATTTAATTTGTTGTCATATAACTTTACACTGGCCGTGTTAATCATTGGTTAATCAGGTGTGTAAAGAATGACGAATATTGCTACAGCTACGCTACCGGAAGACGTGCAGCGTCCCCGCTACGATCGCAGCCAGCTGCGCTCGCGTATTGTGCACTTTGGGTTTGGCGCCTTTCATCGCGCGCACCAGGCGCTGCTTACCGACCGGGTGCTGAACGCCAGCGGCGGCGACTGGGGGATCTGCGAAATAAGTCTGTTCAGCGGCGATCGGCTGATGAGCCAGCTCCGCCAGCAGGATCACCTGTTTACCGTGCTGGAGAAAGGGGCGCAGGGCAATAAGGCTATCGTGGTCGGCGCGGTGCACGAGTGCCTGAACGCTAAACTCGATTCGCTCCCGGCGATAATCGAGAAGTTTTGCGAACCGCAGGTCGCCATCGTCTCTCTGACCATTACTGAAAAAGGCTACTGCATCGACCCGGCAAGCGGGTTGCTGGATCTTAAACAGCCGCGCATCGTGCACGATCTGGATAACCCGACGCTGCCGCAGTCGGTGCCGGGCATTTTGGTCGAGGCGCTCGCCCGCCGTCGTGAGCGCCACCTGCCGCCGTTTACCGTGCTCTCCTGCGATAACATCCCCGACAATGGCCACGTGGTGAAAAACGCCGTGCTGGGAATGGCACAGAAACGCTGTCCGGAGCTGGCGCAGTGGATTGCTGAACGAGTCAGCTTCCCCGGCACGATGGTCGACCGCATCGTTCCCGCCGCCACCGACGAGTCGCTGGCGGAAATCAGCGCCGCGCTGGGCGTCGAAGATCCCTGCGCCATCAGCTGCGAGCCGTTTATTCAGTGGGTGGTTGAAGATAACTTTGTCGCCGGCCGCCCGGCGTGGGAAACCGTCGGCGTGCAGATGACCGACAACGTGCTGCCCTGGGAGCAGATGAAGCTGCGAATGCTCAACGGCAGCCACTCTTTCCTCGCGTGGCTCGGCTACCTTGCGGGCAATGCGCATATCAGCGACTGCATGCAGGATGAGGTGCTGCGCGCCGCCGCGCGCCGGCTGATGCTCGATGAACAGGCGCCGACGCTCTCTATCGAAGGCGTCGATCTGACGGGCTACGCCGACGGTCTTCTCGAGCGCTTCAGCAACTCGGCGTTGAAGCATCGCACCTGGCAGATCGCGATGGACGGCAGCCAGAAGCTCCCGCAGCGCATGCTTGACGGCATCCGGGTGCATCTCGCTCGCGGCAGCCGCTGGCCGCTGCTGGCGCTTGGCGTCGCCGGCTGGATGCGCTACGTCAGCGGCGTGGACGATGCCGGCCAGCCGATTGACGTTCGCGACCCGCTGGCGGAGAAAATCCACGCCCTGGTCGCCGGCAGCAACGAGCAAGAGCGGGTCAGCGCCCTGCTCTCCCTCGAAGAGATTTTTGGCAACGACCTTCCTAACAGCGTCGAATTTGTCGCCAACGTGACCTCGGCCTGGCGCCAGCTCTCGTCGCTGGGCGCACGCGAAGCCATCGCCGCCGCGCTGGATTCTTAACAATTTCTGCTGTTTAACGGACAGAATTCTTTTCTGTCCGTCGTAAGCCTTCTCTTTTCCCCATTTTTTCGTCAGGATAGTCGCCAACTGTTACAACATTACATTTGTATCCTGGAGAAAATGTGACCAAAACAAACTTGATCACGGGGTTTCTCGGCAGCGGTAAAACGACCTCGATTCTTCATCTGCTGGCCCACAAGCCTGCAGATGAAAAATGGGCCGTACTGGTCAATGAGTTTGGCGAAGTGGGCATTGACGGCGCTCTGCTGGCCGATAGCGGCGCATTACTCAAAGAAATTCCCGGCGGCTGCATGTGCTGCGTCAACGGCCTGCCAATGCAGGTCGGGCTGAATACCCTGCTGCGCCAGGGGAAGCCGGACCGGCTGCTGATTGAGCCAACCGGGCTCGGTCATCCGAAACAGATCCTCGATATTCTCACCGCCGCGGTCTACGAGCCGTGGATCGACCTGCGCGCGACGCTGTGCGTTCTCGATCCCCGTCAGCTTCTGGACCCGAAGGTGGTGGCCAACGAAAACTTCCGCGATCAGCTGGCCGCCGCCGACGTCATTATCAGCAATAAAACCGACCGGATGACCGCTGAAAGCGAGCGCGCCTTCAGCGTCTGGTGGCAGGAGTATGCCGGCAAGCGCCTGCACGTCAGCGCCACCCAGGGAAGTATTGACCCGGCGCTGCTGGACCTGCCGCGGCTGAACCTTCGTCCGCTGCCGGAGAGCGCGGAGCATGCCCACGGCCACGGTCAGAAAAAGGGCCTCGCGGCGCTGAGTCTCCCCGGCCACCAGCGCTGGCGCCGCAGCCTGAACGCAGGCCAGGGCTACCAGGCCTGCGGCTGGATTTTTGACGCCGATACCACCTTCGATACCGTTGGCCTGCTGGAGTGGGCGCGGCTGGCCCCGGTGGGCCGCGTGAAGGGCGTGATGCGTATTGCCGAAGGCCTGGTGCGGATTAACCGCCAGGGGCTGGACCTCAATATTGAAACGCAGAACGTCGCCCCGCCGGACAGCCGCATAGAGCTTATCTGCGACGGCGAGGCGGACTGGAATGCCCTACAAGCCGCTCTGTTGAGGCTACGTTTAAGTTAAGGCGGCTATGTTTGCCGCCGTTTTACACGATATGCGACCGTTATGAATAAAACCCGAATCCCCCTTATCCTGCTGCTTAACGCGGCGGGTATTGCGCTTTTTTTATCATGGTATCTGCCCGCCAACCACGGGCTGTGGTTTCCGCTGGATTCTGCCATTTTCCACTTCTTTAACCACAACGTCGGCGTCAGCCGCGGCTATACCTGGCTGCTGGCGATTATCAACAACCGCGCTTTCGACGCCTGCTCTCTGCTGGCGATGGGAGCGGTGATGATGAGCTTCTGGCTGAAGGAGCAAAGCGCCGGCCGCCGCCGAATCGTCATCATAGGCCTGGTCATGCTGCTGTCGGCGGTGGTGATAAACCAGCTGGCGCAGCACCTGATGCCGGTTAAGCGCGCCAGCCCGTCGCTCTCGTTTAGCGGTATCGTTAAGGTCAGCGACGTGGTCTCATTGCCGACCAAAGATGCCTCGAAGGATAGCTTCCCGGGCGATCACGGGATGATGCTGCTGATTTTCGCCACCTTCATGTGGCGCTATTTTGGCCGTCGGGCGTTTGCTATTTCCCTCGCCATTTTCGTTGTGTTTGCCTTTCCGCGGGTAATGATTGGCGCCCACTGGTTTACCGATATTGCCGTCGGTTCATTAACCGCGCTGCTGGTCGGCGCTCCCTGGGTTCTGCTGACCCCGTTGAGCGACAAAATGATTGCCTGGTTCGACCGGACTCTGCCCGCCGGAATGCACCAAAATTAACATTTCCGTCGCATATTATTAAATATCCATAAGGGATCGTTCTCGGTCCCTTTTTTTATGTTTCGCCTTTTTTATCCCCACAATCATCTTTCCGTCACATTAATCGTCTTAGAAATGAGGTAATTGCGTATTTTTTACCCATCTCTGCCGCTATTTTGGCCTTTCCCGATGATTCACTTTTTGTCGCAAAAATTCTTATAAGAAATCTCGCAAAACCGCTCGCCATCCCAGTGTTGATAGGGTAATCTCATTCTCGTTTTGCCTTTCCAGCAACGTAAAACCGGCGTCAGAATTAAATTGTGCGTTACTGCACAAATTTAGATTTAAGGATTTGTCTCATTGCTGCCAGGTATTTAGGCTCTAACACGTTTGGCATTTTTTATAACGACATTGTCGTTAAGGACAACAAGGGAAAACACACAACATGGTCAAATCTCAGCCGATTTTGAGATATATCCTGCGGGTCGTTCCCGCGATAGCAGTGGCAGTTTTGCTCTCTGCCTGTAGTTCGACAAGTAGTACCGCAAAGAATATGCATTCTGAGACGCTTGGTGTGGGTAGTGGCGATTTATCATCACTGCAAGCCTCTCAGGATGAATTTGAAACAATGGTTAGCAATCTGGACGTTAAGTCCCGTTTGATGGACCAGTATGCTAGCTGGAAAGGCGTGCGTTACCGCCTTGGCGGCAGCACCCGGAAAGGCATCGACTGTTCGGCATTCGTGCAGCGCACCTTCCGCGAGCAGTTTGGTCTGGAACTGCCGCGCTCAACTTCAGAGCAGCAGGATTCCGGCAAATCGATTTCACGTTCCCAGCTGCGTACGGGTGATTTAGTCCTGTTCAGAGCGGGATCCACTGGCCGCCATGTGGGTATCTACATCGGCAACAGCCAGTTCGTTCATGCTTCCACAAGCAGCGGTGTGACCATCTCCAGCATGAACGAGCCGTACTGGAAAAAGCGCTATAACGAAGCGCGCCGTGTACTCAGCCGTTCGTAATCTCTTCCGTCGTCAGTTTTCCCTTGGCTGACGAACGGAAATTAAAAAACACTGCCAAGGCAGTGTTTTTTTTTGCTCATAGCCTCGCAAAGCCGCAATATAAGCTATGTCTTTAAATGGAAACGGTGAAATCGTTTTTCTGTCACCCCATTGGCGCGCCTCATAAACACGGACTGACTATAGCCTATGCTTACCCGCTACTTCTCACCCCGGCGTAAAATCTGGCTGACCAGCACACTGATTGGGGTTATCGTCGCCCTGCTGGCCGGTAGCATTCAATTTATGGTTATCTACCACAACCGCTCTGAACGCTTTGACTCCATCATCAATAACGTCAACGTCTACCTGAATGAGTACTTCCACGAGCTTAATCAGACCATCGCCGAGCTGCAGCCGCTGGTCGACCGGGAGTGCGAGAACGTCGCATCGGGCCTGACCGCCCATGCCGCATTCAGCCCAAACGTGCGGGCGTTTCTGCTGGTGAAAAATGGCCAGGCGTTTTGCTCTTCGGCAACCGGCCCCATGAAGACGCCCCTGGAGCAGCTTATTCCGCAGCTCGATATCACTAAACCCGTCGATATGACCATTCTGCCGGGTACACCGATGATGCCAAAAAGCTCGGCGCTGGCGATGTGGGTACGCAGCCCGCACGGCGGTAACGACGGTATCTTCGTGTCCATCAATACCAACCTGACGCCCTATATTCTCTATTCTGCCCGGCAAAATGACTTCAGCGGCATCGCGCTGGTGGTCAACAACAGCGCTATTTCAACCTTCAGCAACAGGCTGGTTAGCCCGCAAGCGATGCTCTCCGAGCCGATTCGCGAAGTGCAGATCAAGGGGCTGCCGCTCAAGGTCTACCTCTACGCCAACAGCTGGCTGGCTGAAAACACCCAGTACGCCCTGCTGTTGGGCGTGGTATGCGGGCTGCTGGCGGGACTGCTGGGCTATTACGTGCTAACGATCAAGTCCGATCCGCGAAAAGCGATCCTGATGGGAATAAAGAACGATCAGTTCTACATCGTCTATCAGCCGGTCGTCAAAGCCGATACCCTGCACATTAGCGGCGTTGAGGTACTGATGCGCTGGCGCCATCCGGTCGCCGGCGAGATTCCCCCGGACGTCTTTATCAACCTGGCCGAAACCCAGCAGATGATCGTGCCGCTGACCCACCATCTGCTGGCGCTGATCGCGCGCGATGCGCCAACGCTGCAAAAAATCCTCCCGGCGGGAAGCAAGCTCGGCCTGAATATCTCCCCGGCCCACCTGCACGCCGACAGCTTTAAGTCGGATTTACGGCAGTTTGCCGCCGCCCTGCCGGCCAACCACTTTAGTGTGGTGCTGGAGATAACCGAACGCGCGATGATCGATAAGAACCGATCCCTGGCTATCTTTGACTGGCTGCACGAGCAGGGCTTTGAAATTGCGATCGATGATTTTGGCACCGGCCACAGCGCGCTGATTTATCTTGAACGCTACAACTTCGACTTTTTGAAAATCGATCGCGGCTTCGTGCAGGCTATCGGGACCGAAACCGTCACCTCGCCGGTGCTTGATGCCGTGCTGACCCTGAGCCGCCGCCTGCAGCTCCTGACCGTTGCCGAAGGGGTTGAAACGCCTGAACAGGCGGAGTGGCTACGCAAGCACGGCGTGCACTACCTGCAGGGCTACTGGATAAGCCGGCCTCTGCCGCTGGAAACGCTGCTTGCCGCGCACGACGAACCGGCGAAATACTTCGCCGCCGCCGAGTGCTGATGATTTAATCTATGGACGGGCCCGCTCTGGGCCCGCCGACAGAGGATAACAACCTGGCCATGTTTGCGCGTATCTGCCTGATATTAATTATTTTTATGAGCCTTAACGGTCAGGCGCAGGCCGTGAAAGAGAGCCACAGCTTCGCCATTATTGGCGAGCCGAAATACCCTGACGGCTTTAGTCATTTCGCCTATGCCAATCCGGCGGCGCCAAAAGGCGGCAGCATCACGCTCGCCTCCATTGGCACCTTCGACAACTTCAACCGCTATGCGCTGCGCGGCAACCCCGGCGTGCGTACCGATGCCCTGTACGATACGCTGTTCACCACCTCCGACGACGAAGCGGGCAGCTACTATCCGCTGATCGCCGACGGGGCGCGCTACGCCGATGACTTTTCGTGGGTGGAGGTTACCCTCAATCCGCAGGCCCGCTTTCATGACGGCACGCCGATCCGCGCCAGCGACGTCGCCTTTACCTTCCAGAAGTTTATGACCGAAGGCGTCCCGCAGTTTCGTCTGTTCTACAAAGGCACTCGCGTTAAGGCCATCGCGCCGCTCACCGTGCGCATCGAGCTCGGCCAGGCGGGCAAAGAGAATATGCTCAGCCTGTTCACCCTGCCGGTCATGCCGGAAAAGTTCTGGCGAGACCACAAGCTCAGCGACCCGCTCTCGACGCCGCCGCTAGCCAGCGGCCCTTATCGCATTACCGACTGGCGGATGGGTCAGTACATCGTTTACTCGCGCGTTAAAACCTACTGGGCGGCCAATCTTGCAGTCAACCGCGGGCGCTGGAACTTCGATACGCTACGCTACGACTACTATCTCGACGATAACGTCGCCTTTGAGGCCTTTAAGGCGGGGGCGGTCGACCGGCGGGAAGAGACGATGGCCAAAAACTGGGCCACCCGCTACGTCGGGCGCAACTTTACGCGCGGCTACATCGTGAAGGATGAGTATCAGAATACCTCGGCGCAGGATACCCAATGGCTGGCCTTCAACATTCAGCGCCCGGTTTTTGCCGATCGTCAGGTACGCGAGGCCATTACCCTCGCCTTCGATTTTGAATGGATGAACAAGGCGCTGTTTTACAACGCCTACAGCCGCGCCAACAGCTATTTCCAGAATACCGAGTACGCGGCCCGCACGGCGCCCGATGCCGATGAACTTGCCCTGCTGACGCCGATGAAAAAAGATTTGCCGCCCGAGGTCTTCACCGCGATCTATCAGCCGCCGCAATCCGACGGCGGCGGTTTCGATCGGGCAAATCTGCTGAAGGCGGACAGCCTGCTCAACCGGGCCGGATGGGTGGTGAAAAACCAGCGCCGGGTGAACGGCAAAACCGGCAAGCCGCTGCGTTTTGAGCTACTGCTCCCCGCCGGCGGTAACGATCGCTGGGTGCTGCCCTTTCAGCACAATCTGCGGCGTCTCGGCATCACCATGGATATTCGCCAGGTTGATAATTCCCAGTACAGCAATCGCCGCCGCAGCCGGGATTACGATATGATGCCGATGGTCTGGCGGGCGACGCCGTGGCCCGCCACCGACCTGCAGGTTTCCTGGGACTCGGCCTATATTCACTCCAGCTACAACGCGCCGGGGGTCCAAAGCCCGGTCGTGGATAGCCTGATCGCGCAGATTATTCGCTGGCAGGGCAACGAGCAGAAGCTGCTGCCCCTGGGCCGCGCGCTGGACCGGGTGCTCACCTGGAACTACTACATGCTGCCGATGTGGTATATGGCGCAGGACAGAACGGCCCGCTGGGACAAGTTCTCGTTCCCGCCAACGCGGCCGGTATACTCCTCCGGCTTTGACAGCTGGTGGTATGACGTTAACAAAGCGGCAAAACTGCCTGCGGACAGACGCTGAGGAACGACGATGGGCGCATACCTGATCCGCCGACTGCTGCTGATTATCCCTACCCTGTGGGCGATCATTACGATCAACTTTTTTATCGTCCAGATTGCCCCCGGCGGCCCGGTCGATCAGGCCATTGCCGCCGTTGAGTTCGGCAATCATGGCGGGATGCCGGGCGCGGGCGACAGCGGAATGGCCGCCAGCCACGCGCGCACCGGCGTAAGCAACGTCGGCGAGGGCCACTATCGCGGCGGGCGCGGCCTCGACCCGGAGGTCATCGCCGAGATAACCCATCGCTACGGCTTTGATAAGCCCATCCACGAGCGCTACCTGAAAATGCTCGGCGACTACCTGCGCTTTGATTTTGGCGACAGCCTGTTTCGCAGCGCCTCGGTGCTAGAGCTGATCAAAAACAGTATGCCGGTCTCCATTAGCCTCGGCCTGTGGAGTACGCTGATTATCTACCTGGTGTCGATCCCGCTGGGGATCCGTAAAGCCGTCAGCAACGGCAGCCATTTTGATATCTGGAGCAGCACGCTGATTATCATCGGCTACGCGATCCCGGCATTCCTGTTCGCGATTCTGCTGATCGTTATTTTCGCCGGCGGCAGCTATTTTGACCTCTTCCCGCTGCGCGGGCTGGTCTCGGCTAATTTCGACAGCCTGCCGTGGTATCAGAAGATCCTCGACTACCTCTGGCACATTACGCTGCCGGTGCTGGCGACGGTGATCGGCGGCTTTGCGGCGCTCACCATGCTGACAAAAAACAGCTTTCTGGATGAGATCCGCAAGCAGTACGTGGTCACCGCCCGCGCCAAAGGGGTAAGTGAAAAGCAGATTTTGTGGCGCCACGTGTTCCGCAACGCCATGCTGCTGGTTATAGCCGGTTTCCCGGCGATGTTTATCAGCATGTTCTTTACCGGTTCGCTGCTGATCGAGGTGATGTTCTCCCTCAACGGCCTCGGGCTGCTGGGCTATGAGGCGACGGTTTCGCGCGACTATCCGGTGATGTTTGGCACATTGTATATTTTTACGCTGATTGGCCTGCTGCTTAATATCGTCAGCGATATCTGCTACACGCTGGTCGACCCGCGTATCGATTTTGAGGGCCGCTGATGTCATTTTTGAGTCCCGTCAACCAGGCCCGCTGGGTACGTTTTCGCCACAACCGTCGCGGCTACTGGTCGCTTTGGCTGTTTTTAATCCTCTTCGTCTGCAGCCTCGGCGCGGAGCTGATCGCCAACGACCGCCCGCTGCTGGTGCAGTATCGCGGCAGCCTGTACGTTCCGCTCTTAAAAGAGTATAGCGAGAAGACCTTCGGCGGCGACTTTGCCACCGCCGCCGACTATCAGGATCCGTGGCTGCAGAAGCAGCTCGAGGCTCACGGCTGGGTGCTGTGGGCACCGGTGCGCTTCGGGGCGACGACCATCAACTTTGCGACGCAATCCCCCTTCCCCTCGCCGCCGTCGTCGCAGAACTGGCTCGGCACCGACGCCAACGGCGGCGACGTGCTGGCGCGAATTCTCTACGGAACGCGGATCTCCATTCTGTTCGGCCTGCTGCTAACGCTCTTTTCCAGCGTTCTCGGCGTGCTGGCGGGCGCCATCCAGGGGTACTACGGCGGCAAAATCGACCTCTGGGGGCAGCGCTTTATTGAAGTGTGGTCGGGAATGCCGACGCTGTTTTTGATTATTCTCCTCTCCAGCGTCGTGCAGCCCGGCTTCTGGTGGCTGCTGGCGATTACCGTCCTGTTCGGCTGGATGACGCTGGTGGGCGTGGTGCGCGCCGAGTTTCTGCGCACCCGTAACTATGACTATATCCGCGCGGCGCAGGCGCTGGGCGTTAACGACCGCAGCATCATCCTGCGCCATATGCTGCCCAACGCGATGGTCGCCACCCTCACCTTCCTGCCGTTTATTCTCTGCAGCTCGATTACCACCCTGACTTCGCTGGATTTTCTCGGCTTCGGCCTGCCACTGGGCTCGCCTTCGCTGGGCGAGCTGCTGCTGCAGGGGAAAAACAACCTGCAGGCGCCGTGGCTGGGGATCGCCGCCTTTTTGTCCGTCGCGGTGCTGTTAACGCTTTTAATTTTCATTGGTGAAGCGGTTCGCGACGCCTTCGACCCGAGTAAGGCGGTATAGCATGGTGCAGCCTCTGTTAGAAATCGACAATCTCTCCATCGCCTTTCGCCAGCAGGGCGAAACTCAGACCGTCGTCAGCGAACTGTCGCTGCACATTGCGGCGGGGGAAACCCTGGCGCTGGTGGGCGAATCCGGTTCCGGCAAGAGCGTTTCCGCGCTGTCGGTGCTGCGCCTGCTCCCTTCGCCGCCGGTAAGCTACCCCAGCGGCGATATCCGCTTTCACGGCCAGTCGCTGCTGCATGCCGATGAGCGAACCCTGCGCGGGGTGCGCGGCAACCGTATTGCGATGATTTTCCAGGAGCCGATGGTGTCGCTCAATCCGCTGCACACCCTGGAAAAGCAGCTCTATGAAGTGCTCTCTCTGCATCGCGGAATGCGCAAAGAAGCCGCTCGGGGAGAGATTCTCGACTGCCTGGAGCGCGTCGGCATTCGCCAGGCTCCTCGCCGGCTGGCGGACTATCCGCATCAGCTCTCCGGTGGCGAGCGCCAGCGGGTGATGATCGCCATGGCCCTGCTCACCCGCCCGGAGCTGCTGATTGCCGACGAGCCGACCACCGCGCTGGACGTCTCGGTGCAGGCGCAAATTCTGCAGCTGCTGCGGGAGCTGAAGCAGGAGCTGAACATGGGGCTGCTGTTTATCACCCATAACCTGAGCATCGTCCGCCAGCTCGCCGACCGCGTGGCGGTGATGCAAAACGGACGCTGCGTCGAGCAGAACGGCTGTCGCGCCCTTTTCTCGGCCCCTCAGCATCCCTATACCCGCCGCCTGCTGGATAGCGAACCGGCGGGGCTGCCGGTTCCGCTGGCGCCCGATGCGCCGCTGCTGCTGGCGGCAAGCGGGCTCAGCGTCGCCTTCCCGGTTCGTCGGGGACTTTTGCGCCGGGTGGTTGAGCATAATCGGGTGGTGAACGCCCTGAGCTTTCAGCTGCGCGCGGGGGAAACTCTGGGCCTGGTGGGCGAATCAGGTTCTGGCAAAAGCACCACCGGGCTGGCGCTGCTGCGCCTGATTGCCTCTGAAGGGGTTATTGCCTTTGATGGCCAGACGCTGCAGGGCCGCAGCCGTCGGCAGATGCTGCCGCTACGCCGCCGAATGCAGGTCGTGTTTCAGGATCCGAACTCGTCGCTGAACCCGCGACTAAACGTTTTACAGATTATTGAGGAAGGGCTGCGCGTCCACCAGCCGACGCTTACCTCCGCCGAGCGTGAACGGGCGGTCATTCAGGTGATGCAGGAGGTGGGGCTGGATGCGCAAACGCGCCTGCGCTACCCGGCAGAGTTTTCCGGCGGCCAGCGGCAGCGTATTGCCATCGCCCGGGCGCTGATCGTTAAGCCTCAGCTTATCGTGCTGGATGAACCGACCTCGTCGCTGGATAAGACCGTGCAGGCGCAAATCTTAGCCCTGCTGAAAGCTTTACAGCAAAAGCATCAGCTGGCCTATGTTTTTATCAGCCACGATCTGCGCGTCGTGCGGACGCTATGCCATCAGGTGATGGTGCTGCGGCAAGGAGAGGTGGTCGAACAGGGAGAGTGTGAGCGCGTATTTACCGCTCCGCAGCAGGAGTATACCCGCCAGCTGCTGGCGCTGGGCTGACGGTCAGAACGGGTTGTTGCCGGAGAAGGGCTCGGCAATGGCTACGCCGAAATTTTTCAGACGACAGGTGGCGGCGAACTCGTCCTGCATGTTGACAAACAGGCACGGCTCCCCTTCACACTCAACGATTGAGCAATCGACCTCGATGTCGCTGAGCGCCTGGCTAAGCTTATGCATAACCGGCCACGCTTTCTCGCCGTCCGGGCTGAGTAACTTCAGCGCCACGAGGCTATTTTCGCTCTGCGCGCCGTTTTGCGGAATCGGTTCAACTCTTGAACCCGCAAAACCGGCCAGCCAGCGATAGCTTTGCGGCAGTCGGTGTACGATAGAGAGTTGCTGTGTATTCACCTGGTTTTCCCCGGAAGCAAAATGCTTCACAATAAATTTACATCAATATTAACACATTGTTGACAACTAGTCCTGTATCAGCGTGGAAAACGTTTACACCGGCGCGGCGCCGGGGTTAACCGCTTATTATCCAGAACTTTATAGTTTCGCTGCGGAACCGATCGGGGCTATATGTACCCGTTTCTGTGATCCAAAACAACTTTTTTATCGCAACATTGCGACTTTTTACACTAATTGATTTTACATAAAAGAAACAAATTGCAGAATAGCGAAGCCCGCCGCGGTTGATATGCATCAAAAAAGGGGCTGAAATAGCCCCTTAAATGAGATTCAAAGCGCGACTTTTCGCCGCCGACTGGCGTAGAGGTAGAAGAGAATGGAGCTGCTGGCGCAGAAAGCGATAGAGATCAGCATCGGCCAGGCGGTAGTAAAGGTTGCTATCGACAGCAGCGCCCCGACAATCGCGCCGATGCCGAAGCGGAAGGTTCCCGCCAGCGAAGAGGCCGTCCCGGCCATATGCGGGAACTCATCAAGAATGACCGCCATCGCGTTCGAGGAGACCATCGATACGCAGCCGATAAACGCGGCTACGCCGAACACCAGCGCCCAGAAGCCGACATCAAACAGCGCGCAGACCACCATCCACACGGCCATCGCGAACTGGATCCACAGCCCGGCGCGGAACATATTCAGCGCCCCAATCCGCCGGACAAAGCGGCTGTTAATCATGGTCATGACGAACAGGAAGGCCACGTTCAGCGCAAAGTAGTAGCCGAAGTGCTGCGGGGAAACGTGGTTAATCTTGATGTAAACAAACGGGCCGGCGCTAAGAAATGAGAACATCCCGGCAAAGCTGAAGCCGCTCGCCAGCATATAGCTCAGCACGCGCTTGTGGCGGAACAGGGTGGCAAAGTTGCCGAGGGTCGTGCGAATGTGGAACTTCTGCCGCCGCTCCGGCGGTAGAGTCTCGCTAATGAAGAATGCGATCATTGCCGAAGCCAGCAGCGCCGCCACCGCAAGGATCCAGAATATCGCATGCCAGCTGAACCACACCAGCACCGCCCCGCCCACCATCGGCGCGACCAGCGGAGCAATGGTGGTGACCAGCATCACGAACGACATCATCCGCGAAAACTCTTCTTTCGGATAAATATCGCGCATCAGGGCGTTAATCACCACGCTCGCCGCCGCCGCCGCGAGGCCGTGGAAGAAGCGCATGGTGATCAGCATTTCGATGGTCTGCGACAGGGCGCAGGCCACCGCGGCGGCAGCAAAAATCAGCGTCCCCCCGAGGATAACCGGCTTACGGCCGATGCTGTCAGCCATCGGGCCGTACAGCAGCTGGCCAAAGGCAAAGCCCAGAATATAGGTACTGAGCGTCATCTGCGCGCTGCCGTCCGGCACGTTAAACTGCGCCGAGATCACCGGCAGAGCCGGGAGATACATATCGATCGACAGCGGCATGAGCATGGCCAGCAGGCCAAGAATAAACACAATCCCCAGGGAAGAATTCTGCTTTGCCGTCACGTTTTACTCCGTGCATGCTGAATGCCAACGCTGGCAATCTCTTCTTCCGTCAGCGGGCGATACTCGCCGGGCGCCAGAGAGTCGTCCATCGCGATCGCGCCGATTCGTTCACGATGCAGGCCGACAACGTGGTTGCCCACGGCGGCAAACATCCGCTTAACCTGGTGGTAGCGCCCTTCGCTGATGGTCAGGCGGACTTCCGTCGGGGTAATCACTTCGAGAACCGCCGGCCGGGTCAGATCTTTTTCATTATGCAGCTGAACGCCCTCGGCGAACTGCTCCGCGGTGTTTTCAGCAACCGGGTTTTCCAGCGTCACCAGATAGGTCTTTTCGCAGTGATGGCGCGGAGAGGTAATACGGTGCGACCACTGGCCGTCGTCGGTCATCAGCACCAGGCCGGTGGTGTCGATATCCAGACGCCCTGCGGCATGCAGCTTGTGCGCTACCGGCACGTCAAGGAAATAGAGCACCGTTGGGTGATCCGGATCGTCGGTAGAACAGACGTAACCCTGCGGCTTGTTAAGCATAAAGTAGCGCGGGCCGTTCTGCTGGGTAAGCGTATTACCGTCATACTCAACGTCATGCTCCGGCTGGAGCTTGAACGAAGCGTCTTTCACGATTTCACCATCCACGAGAACGCGGCTGCTGCGGATTTCACGTCCGGCAATAGCCCTACTGACGCCAAGTTGCTGAGCGATAAACTTATCAAGTCGCATGAGATTTTTTTAGCCTGTAATAATGCTGGAGCGGGCAAGCGCCCGAAAAAGAAGAAATTCATTGGCTAGTATAACGGGCTCTTAACGCCACTCAAGGGAAAAGATTCATGGCATACTATTTGCGAGTTAATTAACGCCTGTGAAGCCATGAATTTTACACTACGCCCCTACCAAAAAGAGGCGGTCGATGCCACCTTAGCCTGGTTTCGCCGCCACCATGAGCCCGCCGCTATCGTCCTGCCAACCGGGGCAGGCAAAAGCCTGGTCATTGCCGAACTGGCGCGCCTGGCCCGCGGCCGCGTGCTGGTTCTGGCGCACGTCAAAGAGCTGGTGGCGCAAAACCACGCTAAGTATCTTGCCCTTGGGCTGGAAGCCGACATTTTCGCCGCAGGGCTGAAGCGCAAAGAGAGCCACGGTAAGGTGGTTTTCGGCAGCGTGCAGTCGGTTGCCCGCAATCTTGAGCAGTTCCAGGGGGAGTTTTCGCTGCTGATCGTCGATGAGTGCCACCGCATCAGCGATGACGACGATAGCCAGTACCAGCAAATTATCACCCACCTGCGGCAGGTCAATCCGCAGCTGCGCCTGCTTGGGCTCACCGCTACGCCGTTTCGCCTCGGCAAGGGCTGGATTTATCAGTTCCATTATCATGGCATGGTGCGCGGCGACGAGAAGGCGCTGTTTCGCGACTGCATCTATGAGCTGCCGCTGCGCTACATGATTAAACACGGCTATCTGACGCCGCCGGAGCGGCTCGATATGCCGGTAGTGCAGTACGATTTCAGCCGCCTTCAGGCGCAGAGCAACGGCCTGTTTAGCGAGGCCGACCTCAATCACGAGCTGAAAAAACAGCAGCGCATTACGCCGCATATCGTCAGCCAGATTGTTGAGTTTGCCCAGACGCGAAAAGGGGTGATGATTTTCGCCTCTACGGTGGAGCACGCGCGGGAAATCACCGGTCTGCTGCCCGCAGGCGAGGCCGAACTGATTACCGGCGAAACGCCGGGCCCGCAGCGCGACCGCATTATTGAATCGTTTAAAGCTCAGCAATACCGCTATCTGGTCAACGTGGCGGTGCTGACCACCGGCTTTGACGCCCCGCATGTCGATCTTATCGCCATTCTGCGCCCAACCGAATCGGTGAGCCTCTATCAGCAGATCGTCGGTCGCGGCCTGCGACTGGCGCCGGGAAAAACCGACTGCCTGATCCTCGACTATGCCGGCAACCCGCACGACCTCTACGCGCCCGAAGTCGGGACACCTAAAGGTAAGAGCGACAACGTACCGGTGCAGGTCTTCTGCCCGGCCTGCGGTTTTGCCAATACCTTCTGGGGCAAAACCACCGCCGACGGCACGCTGATCGAACATTTTGGCCGCCGCTGTCAGGGCTGGTTTGAGGATGATGACGGCCATCGCGAGCAGTGCGACTTTCGTTTTCGCTTTAAGAACTGCCCGCAGTGTAATGCGGAGAACGATATCGCCGCCCGCCGCTGCCGCGAGTGCGACACGATCCTCGTCGATCCCGATGATATGCTGAAGGCGGCGCTGAAGCTCAAAGACGCGCTGGTGCTGCGCTGCAGCGGCATGGATCTGCAGCACGGCGCCGACGACAAAGGCCCGTGGCTGAAAATTACCTACTACGATGAAGACGGCGCCGACGTTAGCGAGCGCTTCCGCCTGCAGACGCCCGCCCAGCGCACCGCGTTTGAACAGCTGTTTATTCGCCCGCACACCCGCACGCCCGGCGTGCCGCTGCGCTGGATAACCGCCGCCGATATCCTTGCTCAGCGGGCGCTGCTGCGCCATCCGGACTTTGTCGTCGCCCGCATGAAGGGGCAATACTGGCAGGTGCGGGAGAAAATGTTCGATTACCAGGGACGCTTCCGCCGGGCCAACGAACTGCGTTAATCGGCATTAAGGCTGAGGTTTTGATTGCCGTAAAAACCTCAGGCGGCTATAATGCCGCCCGCTTTTGCATTCGCAAAGCAGATCATCTGCCTGCTGCTGGGTCGCCTGTAGCAGGATTTAAATATAGAGAGACATCAATGTTTACTATCGACGCAGAAGTACGTAAAGAGCAGGGTAAGGGTGCGAGCCGCCGCCTGCGTGCAGCTAATAAATTCCCGGCCATCATTTATGGCGGCGAAGCTACTCCGGTAGCAATTGAGCTGGACCAGGACAAACTGTGGAACATTCAGGGTAAAGCTGAGTTCTACGGTGAAGTTCTGACCATCGTTCTCGATGGCAAAGAAGAGAAAGTTAAGGTTCAGGCTGTTCAGCGTCACCCGTTCAAGCCAAAACTGTCTCACATCGACTTCGTTCGCGCTTAATAGCCGATAGCAGTTGTTGTATGAAGCGCCCCGGTCCGCAAGGTCCGGGGCGTTTTGTTATGTGCTTTGCGCCCACAGAGCCGGCGCTAAATCGATAACCGTCTTCAGATCCTGGTGTTTGTTCATGCCCGGCTGCCAGAGCATCACCATCGTGACGTTCAGCCCCTGACTGCCGACCTCGGTGTCGATTTTACTCACCCCATCCCAGCGCTGCGCCTGAAGGTGATCGGCCAAAAACCCCCAGCCCTGCCCCTGCTGCATGGCGTGACGCAGCAGCGTGATTTCATTCATATACTGCGTATGGCCGGAGATCTGCAGCCGGCGGGCAATCTGATCGTCAGAACGGCGATGCATCACCAGCTGCGGTACCAGCGCCAGATTCAGCAGCGTCAGCGGCCTCGCATAGCCGGCAAATAGCCGCTCTGCGGCATAAAATCCCAGCTCAACGGTCCCCAGCGCGCGCCACTCCATCTCGCTGCCAAGGGTGCGGTTATTGGCCTGACATAGCGCCAGGTCGGCATGGCCGTCGGCCAGCGCCTGTTCGGCCTCGCGACGCGACGCGCTCCAGCAGCTCATCCGCAGCTGACGCTGCGCAAGATTATCGGCCAGCGCACAGAGAAAGCCGCGCGGCACGAAGGGATCGTACGCCACCCTCAGCTCCTGCCAGGCCGTGCCCGGCAGCGTCCGGGCAAAGGATTCAAAGGCCTGCGCCTGACGCAGCAGCAGATGCGCCTGGCGAAAAAGCTGCTCCCCCTCCGCGGTTAACGCCAGGCTGCGTCCGTGGCGCAGGAATAGCGCGTAGCCCAGCGCATCTTCCAGATAATCCAGCAGATCGCGCAGCGTCGTGCGATCTTTGCCGAGGCGAATCGCCGCCCGCGAAAGCGAGCCCGTTTCGGCGACGGTGGCGAAAGCCTCAATTTGCGCAAAAGAGTACTGCAGCGTTTTCATACCATCCCATCCTTGCGGGGGAAAATCCCCCATCGGCTGATTTTAGCCTGTGGCCGACGATTTATATACTGCGCATCGGGTTGTAATGGCTAACAAGGAATTTCTGATGACAAGTATAAAAACGATCAAACCGCTGGCGCTGGCGCTGATGCTTACCGCCCTGCCCGGCGCCGCGCTGGCGCAGGCGCAGCAGACGTGCGGCGGCGTGCTGCTCGATACCTGCCCGACGCCGTTTGATAAAACGCTGCCGGCGGCTAAAGAGATGCTCACCTGGGATCGGACCGATCGGGTGATTGGTTTTCGTAACGACTATCGTAACTATGCCGGGGACGTCTTTCACCACGGCACCTCCGCTGCGCTCCAGCAGGCAGATAAGCCGCTGACCGACGTCAGCTATACGGTAAACGGCCACACCTGGAACCTGGAGGACTACCTGAAGCACCAGAACGTTACCGGCTTCCTGGTACTGAAAGAGGGCAAAATTGCCTATAAATATCTCGGCGCCGGCAACAGCGATACGACCCTGTGGACCTCACGCTCGGTTGGCAAAGCGGTGGTTTCCACGCTGGTCGGTATCGCGATTCAGCAGGGAAAAATCCGCTCTTTGGATGACCTGGTGACCGATTATGAACCCGACCTTAAAGGGACAGCCTGGGAGGGCGTGACGCTCCGTCAGCTGATTCAGCACACCTCCGGCGTTGAGTGGAATGAGGACTACACCAACCCGCAGTCCCACTTCGCCCGGCTGACCCAGTGCGAGGCGCAACCGGGCGCCTACGACTGCGTCAGCAAGATTGTCGCCTCCCTGAAACGCGCCCATCCGGCCGGGGAGCAGTGGTCCTACTCCTCCGGCGGGGCGTGGCTGCTGGGGGATATCGTGGAGCGAGCAACCGACATGCCCCTTGCCGCCTGGCTGGAGCAAACGCTATGGCGGCCTGGCGGCATGGCCCAGGATGGCGTGTGGCACGCCTATCAGCAAGGCAAGCACGATGTCGGCGCCCACGGCTTCAACGCCACGCTTGAAGACTGGGGACGCTTCGGTGAGTTCGTCGCCCGGGACGGACGCCTGGCCAACGGGAAAGCGCTGCTGCCTGACGGCTGGTTCGATATGGCCTCCGCCTGGACTCAGGCGCAGAAGTCGGTCTCCGCGGCGCATCCTGAGGGAATTTACGGATTCCAGTGGTGGAACAACGCCATTCCGACTAATGCCAAAAACGTCGAACCGACGGCTCAGCAAGGGTTGAAGGATTCCCTGTGGGCGCTCGGCATCTATGGCCAGGTGATTATGGTCAATCGCGCTGAGCATCTGGTTATCGTCCAGTGGTCAACCTGGCCGCAGGCGGAGCCTTCGTTTAGCGCCCAGCCGCTGGAGGCCGCGCTGATGTACAGCGCCATCGCCCGCCAGCTGCGCTAACCCCTATCGCTCTTTGCCCGCTCTGTGGCAAAGAGCGAGGCTGAATTAAGCGCCAGGTGCTGCAGCAGCATGATGGTTTTGGCATCCACGATCTCACCGTCGCGGATAGCCTGCAGCGCCTGCTCCAGCGGCCACTCCAGCACTTCGATATCTTCCCCCTCTTCCGCCAGCCCGCCGCCGCCGGTTTGCCGATCGTCAGGCGAATATTCGGCAATAAAAAAGTACAGCTTTTCCGTGACCGAACCGGGGCTCATGTAGGCGGTAAAAACGGGCTCGATGCGGGTCACCCGAAAGCCCGTCTCCTCCTGCGCTTCGGCGATAATTCGCTCTTCAGGGGAGGCGTTATCCAACAGTCCGGCGGCGGCCTCAATTAAAAATCCGTGGTGGCCGTTAATCCAGACCGGAAAGCGAAACTGGCGGATGAGAACCACCGTTTTTTTCTCGCGGCTGTAAAGTAGAATGACGGCACCGTTTCCGCGGTCGTAGGCTTCGCGGCTCTGCTCCTGCCAGCGCCCGTCTCGCCGCAGCAGCTCAAAGGTATATGTTTTGAGCGTATACCAGTTATCGGATAACAGCGTTTCACGGATATTACGAACCTTTGGTGCGTCAATGTGCATGCTTTGCTCCTTATCAGGTGACAGCAGGCACCATAACATGCATAATCATGCACAAACAAGATCAATCGTGAAGGAAACCGCATGCTTGCCAGTCAACGAAAGCAGCTTATTTTGCAGATTCTCACCGCCGAGAAGCAGGTGATGTCGGGAGAGCTCAGCCAGCGCTTTGGCGTCTCGGAGGACTCCATTCGTCGCGACTTACGCGAGCTGGCGGCGGAAGGGAAGCTGCAGCGGGTTCACGGCGGCGCGCTGCCGGCTTCGGCCGCCGTTGCCCCGATAGCAACGCGCAGAAACGTGCAAATCGATTCAAAACAGGCGATTGCCCGCCGGGCGGCGGCGCTCATTCATCCAGGCCAGGTGGTTATCGTTGACGGCGGGACCACCACCACCGAGATGGTGAAGTTTCTGCCCGCCGATTTGGCCTGCACCATCGTGACCCACAGCCCCGGCATTGCCGTCGCGCTGGTCGATCGGCCGCTGATTGAGGTGATCCTGATCGGTGGCCGCTTGTTTAAACATTCGCTGGTCGCCGTCGGTGCCGCGGCGCTGGAAGGCATTGCGCGGATCAACGCCGATCTGTTTTTTATGGGCGTCACCGGAGTACATCATCATGCGGGTTTCACCACCGGGGACTATGAAGAAGCGGGCATTAAGCGGGCGCTGGCCGCACGGGCGGCGGAAACCATCGTGATGGCGTCGCAGGAGAAGCTGAATTCGGCGTCGGCTTTTGCCATCGGCGAGCTGAGCCTTGCCGGTACGCTGGTGGTGGATAGCCCTGTGGATGAGCTGCTGCAGGCGCGGCTGGCACAATGCGGTATTGAAACGATCCACGCTGGCGCGCAGTAAGAGAGGAGAACGCCCCCGGCCTGAAGCCGGGAGCGTTTAGCTTCAGCTGCCGCCGGACGTCCGGCGCTGGAGCTGATCGCGCAGATTCGGCGGCGTGCCCTTAATGGTTAAGGTATCCGTCGCCGGGTCCCAGAACACGCGCTCGCCGAGCAGCATGGCATCAAAGTTGATCGTCAACCCGCCGCCGCTGCCGGCAAACTTGGTGAGCTGCCGCAGAGTGCTGCGATCCGCCGGGAAGCTCTCTTCCAGCTCATATCCCTGTTCAGCGGTAAACTCCTGGAAACTCTTCTCGCTCACGCCCGCCAGCTCTTTAGAGAGCGACTCAAGCTCGATCTCTTCTCCGGACTGCAGCTGCTCGCTGCAGTAGGCGTAAACCTGCTGACGCACGTTCTGCCGCTCGGACTTATCCAGCTGCGCGTCTGCGGCAAAATCATCCACTGCCTGCAGCAGGCCGCGGTTCTGCGCTTTGGCGTTCAGCCCTTCGCTGGCACCGAGGAAATCCATAAAGAAATCGGCGACTTTGCGCCCTACCCTGCCCTTCAGGAAGGTCAGATAGCGGGTGGATTCCGGGTTCGTCTCCCACTCGGTTAAATCAATGCGCGCCACGATATCGGCATGGTTGATGTCCAGGTAGTGGGTGGAGCTGATATCCAGCTCTTCGTTGACGCGCATGCTGCTCAGGTTGTTCAGCACCGCCACCAGCAGATACTCAACCGCCAGATAGCGATACTGGCAAAACAGGACGATCCCGCCCTCGGCGAAGGGATATTTCGCCAGCTCGTCACGCAGACGACCGGTGGCCGCGCGGCTGAACGGCAGAAAATCTTCTTCACCTTTGCGCTGCAGGCGCAGCGCCTGCGCCAGCTCGCTCTCTTCATTAAACAGGCCATAAGCCTTGTTTTTTGCGCTGTAGACACGATGCAGCTCGGCCATCATCTCCACCACCGTCGCATTCGGCTCCAGCAGCGAATCGCGCAGCACCAGCTCAAGGTTTTGTTCATCACGTTTAATTAACTGATGCAGGGCAATCTGGTCGATATCCAGACTCATGTTAAACTCTCCTTTTAGACCGGGCGGTATTCAACCACCGCCGGGACGGCGACGCAACCGGCGCGTGACTCTTGGCTAGCAGAGACCCGCGATCCTGCGCGCTTTTGCGCCGTGGCGAAAAAATGCGGAAAAAAAGCTGCTGCTACGGTAATATGTTGCCCTTTCACGAACAAACAGATTTTGACTTTTATGCCGCAATTATCCCGCTATAGTGATGAACACGTCGAACAGCTGCTCAGCGAGCTGACCAACGTGCTGGAAACACACAAAGCCCCCGTTGACCTTTCACTGATGGTGCTAGGCAATATGGTGACCAACCTGATCAATAGTAGCGTCGCGCCGGCGCAGCGTCAGGCGATCGCCCGTTCTTTTGCCCAGGCTCTGCAGTCCTCAATCAACGACGACCCGGCGCACTAAGGATAACCAACAACTTTATATGGTGACTCTTCGTCAGCCCTACCGAGAAAAAGTCTCCCAGATGGTCAGCTGGGGGCACTGGTTCGCCCTGTTCAACATGTTGTTGGCTATGGTACTCGGCAGCCGCTATCTTTTTGTCGCCGACTGGCCAACGACGCTTGGCGGACGCATTTTTTCGTACGTCAGCCTCGTTGGTCACTTCAGTTTCCTGGTCTTTACCAGCTACGTACTGATCCTCTTTCCGCTGACGTTTGTCGTGATATCACAGCGACTTATGCGCTTCCTGTCGGTCATTTTGGCCACTGCAGGAATGACGCTGCTGCTGATTGATAGCGAAGTTTTCACCCGCTTCCACCTGCATCTCAACCCTATCGTCTGGGAACTGGTTATCAACCCGGACCAGAACGAGATGGCGCGGGACTGGCAGCTGATGTTTATCAGCGTGCCGATTATCTTCCTGCTGGAAATGCTCTTTGCGACCTGGAGCTGGCAGAAGTTGCGCAGCCTGACGCGCCGCCGCCACTACGCGCGCCCCGTCGCCTGGCTTTTCTTTATCTCTTTTATCAGCAGCCACCTGATCTATATCTGGGCGGATGCTAATTTCTACCGTCCGATTACCATGCAGCGGGCGAACCTGCCGCTCTCCTATCCGATGACCGCGCGCCGCTTCCTTGAGAAACACGGCCTGCTGGACGCGCAGGATTACCAGCGTCGCCTGGTGGAGCAAGGCGCTCCGGAAGCCGTCTCCGTACAGTATCCGCTGAGCGATCTGCGCTATCGCGACCTCGGCGCCGGCTATAACGTGCTGCTGATTACCGTTGATAACCTGAACTACTCGCGTTTCGAGAAGAACATGCCGGAGCTTGCCGGCTTCGCGAAAGATAGCGTCAACTTTACCCAGCATATGAGCTCAGGCAACAGCACCGATAACGGTATTTTTGGCCTGTTCTACGGCATTTCACCAGGCTATATGGACGGCGTGCTGTCGGCCCGTATTCCGGCCGCGCTGATTACCGCCCTCAACCAGCAGGGCTATCAGCTGGGCCTGTTCTCTTCCGACGGCTTCAGCAGCCCGCTCTATCGCCAGGCGCTGCTGTCCGACTTCTCGCTGCCGGTAGCCAAAACCCAAAGCGATGAGCAGACGGCAAATCAGTGGATTGGCTGGCTGAATCGCTACGCTCAGGATGAAAACCGCTGGTTCTCGTGGATTTCGCTCAACGGCACCTCGCTTGACGACGGCCAGCAGCAGAACTTCGTGCGCCGCTATAGCCGCGCGGCGGGTGATGTCGATACGCAGATTGGCCGGGTGCTCAGCGCTCTTCGCGAGGCGGGCAAGCTGGATAACACGGTGGTTATCGTCACCGCCGGTCACGGCATGCCGCTTAATCCTCAGCACGGCAAGTTTGACTGGTCGAGAGATCAGCTGCAGGTTCCGCTGGTAATTCACTGGCCGGGCATTCCAGCGCAGAATATCGCGACGCTGACCGATAACAAAGACGTGATGACCACGCTGATGCAGCGCCTGCTGCACGTCTCTACCCCGGCGAACGAGTATTCGCAGGGTGAGGACCTGTTTAGCCCTGCGCGCCGCCGCGGCTGGGTCACCGCGGCGAACAGCGATACGCTGGCGGTCACCTCACCGGAAGTCACCGTGGTGTTGAACCACAACGGAACCTACAGCACCTGGAACAGCGACGGTAAGAAGATCGACAATCGCAAACCGCAGCTCAGCCTGCTGCTGCAGATCCTGACGGATGAAAAGCGCTTTATCGCTAACTGATTGATTAATTATGAATCAATTGGTCGTTCCCCGCTTGCATTCGCCAGGGGAACGGGTAATATTACCGCCACGCGTCGGCACGTAGCGCAGCCTGGTAGCGCACCGTCATGGGGTGTCGGGGGTCGGAGGTTCAAATCCTCTCGTGCCGACCAAAAATCCCTGAGAAACCAGCCTTTTAAGGCTGGTTTTTTTATGCCTGCTTTTTGCGATCTCAATCCGAAATCCAGCGCCATGCACAAACAGATTTCCGGCATCGTACGCACTCCCTTAGCAGAGGCGGTGCCGATTAAAAAAGTCACAATTCACCGAGCAGCTGATTGTCTTTGTCCTCAGCAGGCTGTACTGGGTATGCCCGTGCCGGAGATCTTTCGCAAGCCAGACATCTCCGACGCCAGTTTTAACACCTGACGCAAGAATTACGGTGACATCTACTGGAGCTGAAGCACATGCGGCAACTGGAAGAGAAATCTGCGGCTGAAGGAGCTGCTTGCCACTCTTAGCTTCGACAAGTTCATGCTGCAGGACGTTGTGGAAAAAAGAGCTGACGCCGGAGCGTCTGCGCGCGTGGGTCAGGGTAAAAAAGCAGATATGACTAACTGGCTTCTGTATTTAATTCTGGGGGAACGTCAGGATAATTAAGCGCTGTTGTAACCGGAGTCGGGCATACTGAATCTATCTCTTATAGTTAAATACATAGATTAGACGCTGCTTTGATCTCTTTCTCGCCCTGAGGAAAACTTCTTTTAAAGAAAGGTATTAAACACCTATTTCAAAGCGGAGGAAATATCCTATTTTTGCATGCTTGAGATCTTCATTCATTTACTCACCCCTGCTTAGTAGGCACACTATTAAAATGGATTTTAAAACGACATAAGGAAAGAAGAACATGGCTATTCCGGGGAATATTTGGCTCTATGATGAGGGTGGAGCATTAATCAAAGGCGGCTGCGACGTGTCCGGAAGGGAAGTATGAAAAGATCGCCTGGAAACATTGTGATGGAAACAGAGTTTTCACCGATGCCGGGAATGAGCGGCAAACAGCATAACAGGTGATCGAATGAATACGACAGAAGAACTAAACGGAACCTACTTCTACCACGGCCACAGCAATCTGAGCGCCGGTGAGCTATTCGATCTCATATTCCTGGAGCAGTTTTGTGATGAATTAGCGATAGGAGTTGAATCTGGTGCGGCAATTCTTTCTGGACAACCGTGGTTAAGGACTCGCCAAAAACCAAGGGACGCGCAAGTTGGGACAAGTATTGCTTCAAAATATGCAAGAATTATTCTTAGAGATGCTCGTTTGCCTTTTGGTCTGAGGGTCAACACACCTGCTGGTTTTAGTATGAAAAAAACGAACAAACTTGCAGCAGTGATTGGGCGATATATCCCCTGGTTAGGATGGATTGGCCTCGTAAATTCTATCTACCAGGCATCCAGAAAAACCCAAAATAAATACAATCTTATAGCGCGGCCGAAAGATCGTATACAGTGGACTGCCTTCTAATGAATACTATCCAGGATAATGTACTGGCATTATTTAGAAAAGAGATCCCTGGTTATAAAGACAAGTATGGGAACGAAATTCCTTTGCAGTTTCATTCTGATTTGTTCGATGAACCACGCGATGACCTTTCTGATGCAATCGAGGAGTATCAAAAAGAATTTAACATTGATTTGTCAAATGTTGATTGGTCTCACTACTTCCCCTGGGAGTATACCCCGCTATTAACGCGGTGGTTTAAGGTGAAACGAGAAGATATAGAAAAAAATCGCAAACCTTTAACCGTGGATATGTTTGCCGAATCGGCCAAAGCAGGTAAATGGCTTTACGATTGAGCATTAACATACCGGGCATCGGGATCTTTAGGGAGATGTGTTAACACTCTTCCTGCTAAGGCGTCCCGGATATTTAGACAGAGACTGGAAAGAAATTCTTTTGTAACTTCATCCCTATTTACTTGATACCCCCGTCGATGACCTACCTAAAGCTTTGGGTGAATTTCAGAAAAGATTTAATGTCGGTTTATCTGAAGTCGAATGGCCGTTCTTTTAAGAGGGTTATTTTGTTGATTAACGGATGCAGCTAACGGATGAAGAGGATACTGGCGCTTTCATCGCCAGCGGCCGATCTGTATCCGAGATTTGACGCTTAAGATGGGTATGGGCTCTATTGTCGTCATTGGTTTACCACAGATGTGAAAGGCGGTCTTCTGATATGCGGACCTTGCGCTGATTTACCCATACAAGCAAATCGCTTAGCGATAACAGGCTGTAGCTGCTGTTTTTCTTGATAGTTTCAAATCAAAACGTATTCCCTATAAAATATCCCCTCATCGGTTCTTTGTGCCCGAAAGCTGACGCGAACCCGCCTGCAGCGCCGCTCTTGAGCCGCGCCGCAAAATAAACTGCGATACCGCTGATTGTAAATCGAGGAATAGCTTCTATCATTCGACTGTATCAGTCATACGCCAGGAAGATAAATATGAGAGTTAATGGAATTACCAAGGGATTTTTTATCCTGATTCTGCTGATAGTCAGCCTTGCCTTTTTTGATGTTCTTTCTCCCTATTACTCAGCCATTCTGTGGGCGGCGATTCTGGCCGTGATCTTCAATCCGGTGAAGAACAAGATCCGCGCTAAGCTTGGTGAACGTAATGGCCTGGCCTCACTGCTCACCGTGGCGATTATCTGCCTGATTGTCTTCACCCCGCTGGCGATTATTATCTCCTCGCTGGCGCTCGAGCTGAACGTGGTTTACACCAAGCTTGAGCACAATGACACCCAGTTTCCGTCGGTAGTGGCAAGCCTGTTTGCCCATCTCCCGGAGTGGGTCAGAAGCTTCCTCTCTGAGCATAATCTCGACAGCGCCGATCAGATTCAGAAACAGCTCTCAGACGCGGCGCTAAAAGGAGGCCAGTACCTGGCCGGCAGCGCATTTCTGATTGGTAAAGGGACTTTTGGCTTTACCATTAGTTTTGGCGTCATGCTGTATCTGCTGTTTTTCCTGCTCAAGGATGGCCCGTATCTGGTGCTGCTGATCCTCGAATCCCTGCCGCTGTCGAATTACGTTAAGCAGCACCTGTTTGCCAAATTTGCCGCCGTCGCCAGGGCAACCGTGAAGGGTACCGTCGCCGTCGCTCTGGTCCAGGGCATCCTGGGCGGAATTGCCTTCTACGTTGCCGGAATTGACGGCAGCATTTTGTGGGGCGCGATCATGGCGTTTCTGTCGCTGATCCCGGCGGTAGGTTCCGCCATCGTCTGGGTTCCCGCGGCCATCTTCCTCTTCGCAACCGATCAGATATGGCAAGGGGCGTTTGTCGTCGGCTTCTTCGTGATCGTTATCGGGCTGGTGGACAACATCCTGCGCCCGCTGCTGGTGGGTAAAGATACTAAAATGCCGGACTACATGATTCTGATCGCCACCCTCGGGGGTATGGAGATTTACGGTATTAACGGTTTTGTGATCGGACCGCTGATCGCCGCGCTGTTTATCGCCTGCTGGAATCTGCTCTCAGGCCGCGAACACGCCGGCAATACCGATGAAATTGATGAAGAGTTTATCGAGGAAGGCAAGCTAACCCGCGACGAGTGAGCCGTTAGCGGCGCGACGTCAGCAGCCTTAGGCGGCTGACAAAAACCAGGAGGAGCCGCCAGCTCCTCCTGGCGTTCGCGGCGCGAGCCATACTCTTATTTTGCGTAGCCTTTGAAAGTGCCGTTTTCAGTCACCGCAATCTTGCCGTTGGTGTAAACAATAAAATTGTACAGCCCCTGCTGGTAGACCGTTGCCTTAGGCTCCTTCTCAATCACCGCCGCCGGTTTACCGTCAACGGTAATGCCGGTGCTGGTAGACTTGATCTCCATCCCCGCAAAGTGCTTTACGTTACCCTTAGCGCCTTGTGCGTGCTGTACGGCGCTGGCAGCGTTCTCCATCGCCTGTTTCTCATAGGCGGCGTTAAGGGCAGCTTGTTTATTTTGCTCAGCTAAATAACAGGTATCTTTCGATACGCCTTTGGCTTCACAGCTGGCTAAACGCTGCGCCTCGGAGGTGCAGCCCGCTAAGGCTGCCGTCATCCCCAGTACCGCGACCAACATGACTTTATTCACTTTCATCTATCATCACTCATATAAATAATCTAATTTTAATAACAATTCCATATCAATTAATTTCCCTGGTAAATCATTCTAAGCGGTGAATATTAGGCGGCGCGACTGAAATAATTTCATGCGAAAATTAAGTTTTTCATTGATGATTATCAATGCTGATTTCACCAATAAAAGCATGGTGCGATAAACCTATAAAACCCAGTGGATAATAGTTCTTTAGTTAAGATTACTTTCAGTAAATTCCTATACACCACAACAATAAGTCAGCATATCACGCTATTTTATATGCAAATATTGGTAAATAACTCTTACCAATGGCGCAAACAGTGATAGTCTTTTAGCGTTGAAGAACGATAACAAAGGATGATCGCTCGTGAAAAAAATCGCTACGTTTGCTGTTTCCCTGCTGACCGTTGCCTGTGTCTCCACCAGCGCTCTGGCCGCCGAACAGCCTCTGGAAAAGATTGCGCCCTATCCGAAAGCGGAGAAAGGCATGAAACGTCAGGTGATCCAGCTGCCGCCGCAGCAGGACGAATCGGCCTATAAAGTTGAGCTGCTGATTGGCCAGACGCTGGAAGTCGACTGCAACCGCCATCGCCTGGGGGGTCAGCTGGAAAGCAAAACCCTGGAAGGCTGGGGCTACGACTATTTCGTCTTTGATAAAGTGACGTCGCCGGTTTCGACCATGATGGCCTGCCCGGACGGGAAGAAGGTGGAGAAGTTTGTCACCGCAGGTCTGGGTGACGCCGGCATGCTGCGTTACAACAGCAGGCTGCCGGTAGTGGTTTACACGCCGGATAACGTACAAGTGAAGTATCGCGTCTGGCGAGCAGACGAAACTATCGGTAATGCCGTCGAGCGCTAGCCGATAGAGGATAAGAAACCGGCGGCCAGGGCCGCCGGTTTTGCCTTCTACAGCGCGATATCCGCTATCGGTTTGCTATCCGTCAGCGGTTTCAGCTCTGCCTGAGGGGCTTTATCCGCGACCGAAACCGGCTCGTAGCGCAGCTGCAGAACCTCGCTGGTCCACGCCAGCGCCTGCTCAATCGCCGCGGAATTACCGTCGAGACGCAGGCCATAGGAGGGAACGATCTCTTTCAGCTTCGCCTGCCAGGCGGCTGAGTGAACCTTATCCTTAAAGACCGTTTCCATCAGCTGCAGCATAATCGGCGCGGCGGTCGAGGCGCCGGGCGATGCGCCCAGCAGTGCCGCAACGGTACCCTCATCATCGCTGACCACTTCGGTTCCCAGACGCAGTACGCCCTTCTTACCGTTGCGCTTAATGATCTGCACGCGCTGGCCGGCCTGCCACAGACGCCAGTCGCCTTTATTCGCTTCCGGATAGTATTCGCGCAGCGCCTCGTGGCGATCTTTATCTTTCTGCATCACCTGGCTAATCAGGTATTTCACCAGATCGAAATTATCCAGACCGACGTTGAGCATCGGCAGAATATTTGAGGTGTTGGTCGATGCCAGAAGATCCCACAAAGAGCCGTTTTTCAGGAAACGGGTGGAGAAGGTGGCAAACGGCCCAAACAGCACCACCCGCTTACCGTCAATAATACGCGTATCAATATGCGGCACCGACATCGGCGGCGCCCCAACTTCGGCCTGACCGTAGACTTTTGCCAGATGGTGGTTAACGACTTCCGGGTTTTCACACACCAGGAACTGGCCGCCAACCGGGAAGCCCGCGTACTCTTTAGCCTGAGGAATACCGGTTTCCTGCAGCAGCGTCAGCGCCGCGCCGCCGGCGCCGATAAAGATAAATTTGGCTTTAATGACCCGCTTCTGGCGGCGGTTATTCGCGTCCGCCAGGGTAACCGTCCAGCTCTTATCGGCGTTGCGCTTGAAGCGACGCACAACGGTGCCAAGCTGTAAGGAGAAGTTAGCGTGGGTCTGCAGTCCGGCAATCAGCTGACGGGTAATTTCGCCGTAGTTGACGTCGGTGCCGACCTCGGTGCGGGTCGCGGCAACCTTTTGCTGCGGATCGCGCCCTTCCATCACCAGCGGAGCCCACTCTTTAATCTGCTGATGATCTTCGGAATAGCGAATACCGCGGAACAGTTCGCTCTGCTGCAGAGCGGCGTAGCGCGCGCGCAGGAAGTTGACGTTATCCTCGCCCCACACAAAGCTCATGTGCGGTACGCTGTTGATAAATGATTTCGGCTTACTCAGAATGCCGCGCGTGACCTGGTGGGCCCAAAATTGACGAGAGATATGGAAGGATTCGTTGATATCGACCGCTTTGTCGATGTTGATCCCGCTGGCGGTCTGGGGCGTATAGTTCAGCTCCATCAGCGCCGCATGCCCGGTACCCGCGTTATTCCAGCCGTTCGAGCTCTCCTCAGCCACGCTGGACATCTGCTCGACCATGGTAATAGACCAATCCGGCTCCAGTTCCTGCAGCCAGGTTCCCAACGTGGCGCTCATGATGCCGCCGCCAATCAACAGTACATCCGTCTCTTGCTCGTGGCGGGTGTTGGTCCGAGGTGTATTTGAACCAACCGCCGGTGAGCTGGGTACGGCCATCTTTTTCTTCATCGAATTTGAGCCTTACTTTACTCGCTTTTTTTTATTTAGCGCAGGTGACACGATTATCAGGAATCAAAGTAACACTGAAGATAAAAAATTTAAATATTGTTTAAAATTTAAGTTGAGTTTTGAGATCTGTTATAAAAATGTTTAATAAATGTGTACCACAAATCACATTTTGTACTGGTATAAGCGGCGCGACCGCGCTATCATCCCCCGTTTTGTGACAGACCGCACGCAAGCTCAGGCTTACTCGTCCCGGCTTAAACTAACCTGCGAACTCCCTATGCCTCAGGCTCCAGACCACGCTACGCCCGCTTCAACAGGCGCCATTCGCCACGTACTTCGTTCGCCGTCGCTGTTCACACGAGAGGCTCTGGCAGGCGTTCTGACCGCTCTGGCTCTGATTCCGGAGGTTATCTCCTTCTCAGTGATTGCCGGCGTTGACCCCAAGGTCAGCCTGATTGCGTCCGTTGTGCTGTGCCTTGCGATGTCGGTACTCGGCGGCAGGCCCGCAATGGTTACCGCCGCCGCCGGGTCGGTGGCGCTGGTGATTGGGCCGATGGTGCATCAACACGGCGTCGGCTACATCCTGCCCGCCGTCATTTTGGCCGGTATTATTCAAATTTTGTTTGGTTTGGGCGGCATGGCCCGGCTGATGCGGTTTATACCGCAAGCGGTGATGACCGGTTTCGTCAACGCGCTGGGGATTCTGATCTTTTTCGCCCAGGTTCCCCATTTTTGGAGCAAGCAGCCGCTGATCCTCGGCCTGTTCGTCCTGACGCTGCTGATTGTCCTCTGGGCGCCGCGCTTTATTAAAGCGATCCCCGCGCCGCTGATTGCTATCGTGGTAATAACCCTGTTTACCGCCACCACCGGGCAGCTGCTGCCTACCGTCGGCGACGAGGGCTCGATGAGCGGCGGGCTTCCGGGGTTCACCGCCCTGCTGGTGCCGCTCAATCTCGACACCCTGCAAATTATCTGGCCCTGCGCCCTGAGCATTGCCTTTGTCGGCCTGATGGAGTCGCTGCTGACCGCCAAATTAGTCGATGACCTGACTCAGACGCCGTCCAGCAAAGCGCGCGAGAGCGCCGGGCTGGGTATCGCCAATATTCTTGCCGGGTTCTACGGCGGCATCGCCGGCTGCGCAATGATTGGTCAGACCATTGTTAACGTTGAAATGGGTAAAGGCCGCAGCCGCGTCTCCACCCTCGCCGCCGGCGTGGTGCTCCTGCTTCTGGTTACCGTGCTGAGTGAAGTGATGGCAAAAATTCCGATGGCGGTACTGGCCGGAGTGATGGTTATTGTGGCAGCCAAAACCTTCAGCTGGCACAGCCTTCGCCCGGCCGAGCTGAAGCGCAATCCGTGGCCGGAAACGCTGGTCATGCTGGTGACCGTTGCCGCAACGGTAGGCACCAGCAATCTGGCCATTGGCGTTCTGGCAGGCCTGGTGGCGATGGCGCTGATCCCACGCAGGCTGCGCGGCGGGCCGTCGGCTACATCAGGAAAATCGTCGCCAGACCGAGAAAAATAAAGAAGCCGCCGGTATCGGTGATGGCGGTGATCATCACGCTGGAGCCGACCGCCGGGTCGCGTCCCAGCTTCACCATCACCATCGGGATAATCACCCCCATCATCGCCGCCATCAGCAGGTTGAGCATCATCGCCAGCGTCATCACGGCGCCGAGCTGCGGGTCGCTGTAGAGCCACCAGGTCACGGCGCCCATAATTCCGCCCCACACCAGCCCGTTAATCACCGCAACCCCCATTTCACGCAGGATCAGGAACGAGAAGCTTCCCGGCTGAATATGCTGCAGCGCCATCGCCCGTACGATCATAGTGATGGTTTGATTTCCGGTATTACCGCCGATCCCGGCGACGATCGGCATCAGCGACGCCAGCGCCACCAGCTGCGAAATCGTATGCTCAAAGCCGTCAATCACCCGCGAGGCGATAAACGCGGTGCACAGGTTGACCGCCAGCCACGCCCAGCGCGTTTTCACCGCTTTGCTCACCGGGGCGAAAACGTCGTCATCGTTGCTCAGCCCCCCCATTCGACGTAAATCGTTATCGGTCTCTTCATAAACCACGTCCACGATTTCGTCGATGGTCAGGCGCCCCATCAGCTTGCCGTCGGCATCAATCACCGCGGCGCTCAGCAGGTTGTCACGTTCAAAGGTGCGCGCGACCTTCTCCGCCTCTTCGTGCGGCTGAAAGGTCACCGGATCGCCTTCCATGACGTCTCCTACCCGCTTCTGCGCATCGTTGAGCAGGATGGTCTGCAGCTCCAGCTCGCCAAGCAGCAGCTTGTTGCGGGTGGTGACAAACAGCTTATCGGTGTTTTCCGGCATTTTGCCTAACCGCCGCAGGTAGCGCTGCACCGCGGCGAGCGTCGCCTCCGGGCGAACGGTGATCACCTCAAACTCCATGATCGCGCCGACGGTATTGTCGGCGTAGCGCATCATCTGACGGATACGCGCTCGCCTCTCCGCCGGCAGCTCCGCCAGCAGGCGTGCAGTCAGGTCTTGAGGCAGATGCTGCAGGATATAGACCTGCTCATCAATATCCAGATTTTGCAGCGTAAACAGCAGCTCACGATCGCTCATCTTATCGATGAGGTCGCCCCAGACGCTCTCCGACGCCTCAAGCAATACTTCGCCGCGTTTATCGTCGGCAATCAGCCGCCATAGCGCGTTACGCGCGTCGTAAGGCAGCGCCTCGAGGGCATCGGCGAGATCCGGCGGCGGCAGGTGGGAAACCAGCACTTCCACTTCCGCCAGATCGTCGGCAAGGGTGCCGTCGTCATAGCGTTCAGCCAGCGTTAATTTGCCCAACAGCGAGGAGGTAACGGCTTTATCAGTGCTCAGCAGCCAAATGAGGCGGGCGCGCTCTTCGTCGCGCAATCTGGCGCTTTTTTTATGCAAAACGGACATCGGTCAGGCAATCCTTGTGAGAATAGTTGGCCGACCAGCAGGCCAGGTGCCCTAAGCATAGCGCGAGGAGGGGGAAATAATAACCGCCGGCGGGTTCGTCCGGCGGAAAAATCAACAATAGCGCCCGCCGTGGGTCGGCAGGCGCAGCTTTCAGGCGGTGCGGGAGACCGCATCTCGGGTCGCCAGCTCGCGATCCTGACCCGTCAGCTCCGCCAGCTGGCCGGCGCGCATCTCCAGCAGGCGATCGGCATGCTGGAAATAGTGATCGTCGTGGCTGATAGCGAAAATGGTTTTACCCATCTGCTGCATCAGCGGCAGCAGCACCTGATAAAACTCGCGGCGGAAGTGCGGATCCTGATCCGCCGCCCACTCATCAAGCAGGATGATATCGCGATCTTCAGCCAGGGCCAGCAGCAGCGCCACGCGCTTTTTCTGCCCCTTGGAGAGCTTCAGATCGAGGATCCTGCCGTTATCCAGCCGCAGTTTATGCGTCATTTTCAGGTACTCCATCCACTGGCTCACCCGCGCAGGATCGGCCGCTTTCCCCTCCGGCCCCAGCAGCTGGTCAAACAGCCAGACATCGGTAAATACCGCCGAGAAGAGCTTACGGTAGTCTTCCGGCCGGTCTACCGCCAGCGCCTCGCCGTCCAGCAGGATCTGACCGGAAGCCGGCTGATACAGCCCGGTCAGCAGCATCGCCAGCGTCGATTTGCCGCTGCCGTTGCCGCCGATCAGGAACACCAGCTCGCCGCGTTTGAGGGTCATATTGACAGGCCCGACGGCGAAGCTGTTGTCCGGGTAGTGGAAGCAGACGTCACGCAGCTCCAGGGTTTGCCAGTGCGGGTGCGCCTGCGGCTGCGGGAATTCGGCCCGGTACGGCGCCAGGGAGAATTTGTGCAGCTTATTGAAGGCAACCTGGGCGCTGAGCAGCGTCGGCAGCGCGCCCACGGCGGAAAGCAGCGGCGTGCGCAGGAACAACAGGGTCAATGAGTAGGTCGCCGCCACGGCGGTATTCGCCCAGCCGAGGCTGTTGGCCATCCAGAACACCAGGCCAATGGCGCCGAGCATCATAATATTCGACCAGTTTACCGCGCTGAGGTGGAAGGTATCGGCGCGGATAATATGGTGACGATACTCGCGCGCGTCCGGCAGATAGAGATGATTAAACACGTATTCGGCGCGCTCGCGATTGAGCGTCAGCTCTTTGCGCCCTTCCAGCACCGTCTGATAGTCGTGGTGCAGCTTGTCTTCGGTCTCCCGCAGCGTCGCCATATGCTTATAAACGCGTGATACCAGCATAAATCCGCCCCAGATGGTTATCGCCATCCACAGCGCGGTCACCATCATCATTTTTCCCGACAGCCACGCCAGATAGGCGGCGGAACCAAAGGTCAGGATAATGCCCTGCACCAGCTCGGGCAGGCGCACAAAGGCGATGGTAATGCTGCGTACGTCGCTGGTTAAGCCGGCAAGCAGCGAGGCGCTGCCGATCTTCTCAACCTGCTCGATTTGGGTGTCGAGGATGCGCTTAATGAACTCCCCGCGCAGGCGGAAAACAAAATGGTGCCCAAGGGTCGTCAGCGCCAGCTGTGAGCCCAGCGTCACCGCCATCAGCAGCAGCAGCAGGCCGAGAAACTCCGGCAGCACCGTCAGCGAGGTATCGACAACGGTCATCAGCCGCAGATTGATAAAGGCAATCAACCCGATCCCCAGCGCCGCGCTGAGCAGGCTCAGGGCAATGACGGAAATAAACGGCCAGCGATACTGGCGCCAAACAAGAAGAAGAAGTTCCATAACAGCAATCCGGGCAAGCAAAACAGCCAGCAGTGTAAACTGCTCGCCGATGACATCAAGAATAATTCTTATTTTTATTCTTTATCGCCTGCCAGCCGAAAGGTGAGGTTGTAACGGCAGGCGCCGGTGTCCGGATGGTCACCCTCTTTCAACGGCTGAATACCGTGATAAAACAGCCGCGACTCGCCGCCCCAGACCACCACGTCCCCGTGCTCCAGCAGCACTCTGCGCAGCGGATCGCTCCGCTGCAGGCCGCCAAACTGGAACACCGCCGGCAGCCCCAGCGATACGGAAACGATCGGCGCACGCAGATCGCGCTCATCCTTATCCTGATGCAGCGAGAGCTTCGCCCCGGGCTGATAGCGGTTGATTAAGCAGGCGTCGGGCACAAAGCCCGCGTAGCCACAGGCGAGCGCCGCCTGCGCGGCCAGCTCGGCGAATATCGGCGGCATCGGCGGCCAGTTGCGCCCCGTTAGCGGATCGCCGGGAGCATACAGATAGCCGTGCATATTGGTCGTCCAGCCCAGCGGCCCGCAGTTAGTCATCGCCACCGACATGGTGTAGCCGCCGGGCGTGACCATCTGGCGAAACGGCGAAACGTCGGCAACGCCCAGCAGCGCCTGCAGCAGAGTCGGAGCGCGCTGGTGGGCGAAGCGCCGCAGAATGACGGCCCCGGGCGCCAGCGGTTCCTGCCAGGGGGGCGTATCGGCAAAAAGATCGAGCATTACGACTCCTCGGTTTGTGCTTCCCGGGCCAGCAGCTGCGCTTTGCGGGCGGTTCCCCAGCGATAGCCGGACAGCGCCCCGCCTTCGCGTACCACCCGGTGGCACGGAATGACGATAGCCAGCCGGTTGGCCGCGCAGGCCCCCGCCACCGCCCGGACGGCGCGCGGCTGGCCGATACTTTCGGCAACCTGGCGGTAGCTGCGCGTTTCGCCCGCCGGGATCTGGCGCAGGGCCTGCCAGACCCTCTGCTGAAAGGCGGTGCCGCGAATATCTAACGGCAGATCGACGGCCTGGCGGCTATCGTCGATGTGGGCAAAAATCTGCGCCACCCGCGCGGAAAAATGCGCGTCGCCGGGCAGAAGCCGGGCGTGAGGAAACAGGCGGCGCAGCTCGTCCAGCGGCGCGTCGCCCTCTCCGGGCAATACGGCGCACACTCCACGCTCGCTCTGCGCCACCAGACAGCGGCCAATTACACAGTCGCCGAGCGTGTAGACAATATCGGTATCATCGCCGCCGCGGCGAAACTGGCTGGCGGTCATGCCAAGCACGGCGTCGGCCTGACGATAGTAGCTGCTGCCGTCGGGAAAGCCTGCGGCCAGCACCGCCGGGGTCACTTTTTCCCCTTGCGCCAGCGCGTCCCGTAAACGCCGCGCGCGCCACGCCTGCTGCCAGGCCTTCGGCGTCATGCCGGTGACGGATTTAAATAAACGGTGGAAGTGGTACGGGCTGACCGCCAGCTCATGGGCCAGCGCCTCGAGGGTAATGGGCGCTTCCTGCTCAAGCAGGCGGCAGGCTCTGGCAACTTTCTCGGCCTTCTGCCGCTGCGGGTCGCTTTTGTCCGGCTGACAGCGCTTGCAGGGGCGAAATCCATCGGCGATGGCGGCCGCCACATCAGGGTAAAAACGGACGTTTTCCCGCAGCGCCCGCCGCGAGCGGCAGGAGGGACGGCAGCAAACGCCGGTGGTCAGCACGGCAAACACAAACTGACCGTCGGCGTGGGCATCACGATCGCATACCGCCTGCCAGCGGCGGTCATCGGTATCAGCAATAATCGGTTTCATCATCGGCTCCTGCTTTAAGTGTATAGCCAGTCTGATTCATCGCCCGCCGAATAAAACCCGAAATCTTGCTGTTTAATTCTTTTCGCCAACCAGGAAGGTGCGGAACTGCGGCGACATCCAGGTTTTAAACCCCTCCCCCTCTTTGACAATCATATAGACGGCCAGCCCCTGCTCTTTCACCACCTCCTGCGCCTTTTGCGGGCCGAGGACCATCAGCCCGGTATCCCAGCCGTCGGCTTCCAGCGCCGTCGGCGCAATCACCGTCACCGAGACCAGCTTATGGTCGATCGGTCTGCCGGTTTGCGGATCGATCACGTGCGAGATCCGTTTGCCATCCAGCTCGTAATAGTTGCGGTAGCTGCCGGAGGTGCTGATACCGTGGCCGTTAATATCGACGATGGCCTGGACGGCGTTTTCACGATCGGTCGGTTTTTGGATCGCCACTCGCCACGGCTGCCCGTCGGCGTTCATCCCTCGGCTAACCAGCGCGCCGCCGACGGAAACCAGATAGCGAGAAATGCCCTCCTGCTCCATCAGACGCGCCAGATGATCGGCGGCATAGCCCTCGCCCACGGTCGAAAGATCGACATACAGATCCGCAATATCCTTTTGTAAATACTGACGATCCGCGCGGTTAATCACCGTCAAATGCTGCAACCCCGTCCGCGCTTTTGCCGCCGCGATCTGCTGAGGATCCGGCGTTTTTACCGGCTGCTTATCCGGGCCAAAGCCCCAGAGATTAACCAAAGGCCCGACGGTAACATCCATCGCGCCGTGCGTTTTCGCGCCAATGCGCAGGGACATGGTGACGATATCGGCCATCGCTGCGCTGACCGGCCACGGCTCGGTGGAGGTAGCGTGGTTAAATTGCATCAATGCTGAATCGTTTTTCCAGGTGGAAAGCAGGCGATCGTCGGAGTCCAGCTGGGTCTCTATTTTCTGCCACAGCGCCTGGGCTTTCGCTCGATCAACGTCAATGACGCTGACCCGCCAGAATGTGCCCATCGTTTTGCCGTCCAGCACGGTCGCGGCACTCTTTTGGGCTGCAGGTGAGGTGGCTGAATCACAGCCGGAAAGGAGTACGCAAACGCCGAGCAGCGCGGCGCGGAAAAAAGTGATATCCATAAAATTGGCTTCCTCTTGCTAAGGCTGCAAGAGTACACCAGCCTGCTTAAACGAGGCATAAAAAAAGGCGCCAGAGGCGCCTTTTTCGTAACTTCAGCGTGCTTAGAACTGGTAAACCAGGCCCAGAGCAACCACGTCGTCGGTAGAGATACCGGCGCTGCGGGTGAAGCTGTTGTCGTCCAGCAGGTTGATTTTGTAATCAACATAGGTAGACATGTTTTTGTTGAAGTAGTAGGTCGCGCCCACGTCAACATATTTCAGGATATCCTGGTCGCCGTAACCGTTCAGGTCCTTACCTTTAGACTGCAGGTAAGCAACGGACGGACGCAGACCGAAATCGAACTGGTACTGTGCAGCCACTTCGAAGTTCTGTGCTTTGTTAGCAAAGCCCAGGCTACCAGCGCGAGTTGCGTTGTAGGTCTGAGTGTACTGAGTTGCCAGGTAGATGTTGTTCGCGTCGTATTTCAGACCGCCGGTGTAGGTTTCAGCGTGATCGCCTTCGCCCAGCAGCAGCTGGTTCTGATCGTCGGTACGCTTGGAGTTAGCATACGCGAAACCAGCGCTGATACCGTCGAAGATATCATAAGTTACGGAAGTACCGAAACCGTCGCCGTTCTGTTTCAGAGCGCCACGACCGTTGTTGGTCGCGCCTTCGCCGCTGACGCTGCCGTTTTTACCCTGATACTGCAGAGCAAAGTTCAGGCCGTCAACCAGACCGAAGAAGTCAGAGTTACGGTAGGTTGCAACGCCGTTAGCACGGGACTGCAGGAAGTTGTCAGAACCGTAGGTGTCGCCGCCGAATTCCGGCAGAACGTCGGTCCAGGAAGTTACGTCGTAAACAACGCCGTAGTTACGACCGTAGTCGAAAGAGCCCGCGTCGCCGAATTTCAGACCTGCGAATGCCAGACGAGTCCATGCCTGATCGCTGGAGCTTTCAGTGTTGTTCGCCTGAACGTTGTATTCCCACTGGCCGTAACCGGTCAGCTGGTCGTTGATCTGGGTTTCGCCTTTCACGCCAAGACGCATGTAGGTCTGGTCGCCGTCTACGCTCTTGTCGTCAGAGAAATAGTGCAGACCGTCGATTTTGCCGTACAGGTCTAATTTGTTGCCATCTTTGTTATAAATTTCAGCCGCATTTGCTGCGCCTGCTACCAGCAGAGCCGGTACCAGGAGGGACAGTACTTTAACTTTCATGTTATTAACCCTCTGTTTGTTATATGCCTTTTATTATGCCACTGCTTACTGATTACCCTTCTAATCAGTCGGCTATATTCATTGTGCTGTAAAATGCAGAATAATCCAACAAGAATATGATACGAAAACTTCTAAGGTGTTTCAAAATGCGCACAAGATGTTTCAATTTGTAAATGCAAGGGAACTTTTCGCAACGATGAAAAATCGTAAAATAAGCACCAATAATCAAGAAAATAATTTTTTTCAATTACCATCAGGTAGTTACACACCACGTCAGGTATAGCACTGAATGACAAAACAAAATGGTCGCCTGCGACTAGAATAACTCCCGCTATCATCATTAACTTTATTTATTACCGTCATTCAGTTCTGAATGTCTGTTTACCCCTATTTCGACCGGATGCTTCGCATCCGGTTTTTTTTACCCTTCTTTACATAACTTTAATTATACCTGTGCTAGCCGCGATAAAAATAACGGTTATTAATCAAACACTCCGCGTATCAGGAAGTCCTTATCCGGGTAATTTCTTGTTATTTCGTGCTATTTCCTGCAGGTAATCGGCAAATAACTGTACAGAATCAATTCCGCTGTACATTTTTATTGTCAACGCTCCTTTAAGATAAATCCCAAAGCAAAAAAGCGCTGAAGGCCATTCTGTAGTATGGATTTGATAAATTAGCCTTTATACTGCTTAGCGAATTCACTCTGCTACCAGTTACTTTGGTGCAACATCCTGCTTACAAACATTGATGAGTCGCACTGCTACACGATGACCCAGAAAAAGTTCACCCTGATGCCTGGCAGCATCACCCGTTTCTTCATTTTAATGGTCATCGTCCTGCTGGCGACGATGAGCGTGACGCTGCAAAGCGCGGTCAACGCCTGGTTAAAAGAGAAAAGCTATCAAGTTGTCGACGTAAGCCATGCGCTGCACAAGCGTATCGATGCGTGGCGCTATGCCACCTGGCAAATTTACGACAATATTGCCGCCACCTCTTCCAGCGCCGCCGGCGAGGGTTTACAGGAAACGCGGTTAAAGCAGGATGTCTATTATCTGGAAAAGCCGCGGCGTAAGACCGAGGCGCTGATTTTTGGCTCTCATGACAGCTCAACGCTGGAAATGACGCAAAAAATTTCCAACTATCTCGATATTCTGTGGGGCGCAGAGACCATTCCCTGGTCGATGTACTATCTCAACGGGCTGGATAACAGCCTGATTCTGGTCTCAACTCTGCCGCTCAAAGACCTGTCTTCCAGCTTTAAAGAGTCGACGATTAGCAACGTGGTGGAGTCCCGCCGCGCGGAAATGCTGCTGCAGGCTAACACGCTCGACGAAAGAGAAACCTTCTCGTCGCTGCGCCAGCTTTCATGGCAAAACGGCCACTACTTCACCCTGCGGACCACCTTCAACCAGCCGGGTCATCTGGCCACCGTGGTCGCTTTCGACCTGCCGATTAACGATTTGATCCCGCCGGGCATGGCCCTTGACAGCTTCCGCCTTGAGCCTGACCCGTCGCAGAGCGCGACCGGCAATCCGGATAAAGAAGAGTCTGATAACGTCAGCATCAACTTCAACGGCACGCGGATTGAAATCGTCACCGCCATTAATACCACCGGGATGCGCCTGATCTGGGTGGTGCCATTCAGTACTCTGATGATTGAGTCGCTGCAGAACGTCCTGCTGCCGCTCCTGCTGATTATCGGCCTGCTGGCGCTGACCCTGTTTGGCTTCACGACCTTTCGCCACTACAGCGGCCGTAGCCGTCAGACCGGGACGAGCGTCTCCTCTGCTGCCAGCGGCGAGCATCGTACGCTGCGGGCAATAAATGAAGAGATTGTCTCGCTGCTGCCGCTGGGGCTGCTGGTTCACGATTTGGAAGCTAACCGCACGATTATCAGCAACCCCATCGCCGATCATCTGCTGCCGCATCTCAACCTGCAAAATATTACCAACATGGCGGATCAGCATCAGGGCGTGATTCAGGCTACGGTGAACAACGAACTGTATGAGATTCGCCAGTACCGCAGCCAGGTCGCGCCGCGCACGCAGATCTTCATCATCCGCGATCAGGATCGGGAAGTGCTGGTGAGTAAAAAGCTCAAGCAGGCCCAGCGCCTGTACGAGAAAAACCAGCAGGGCCGCACCGCGTTTATGCAGCACATTGGCGCCGCGCTGAAGCAGCCCGCCCGCAGCCTGGCGGAAGAAGCGGCCGCGCTCGGCATTGCTGAAAGCCGCAGGCTGGCGCAGCACGCGGATGAGCTGGTGCAGCTGGTTGACGAAATTCAGCTGGCAAACCTGCTGGAAAGCGATAGCTGGAAGAGCACGCCGGATCGGTTCTCAATTCAGGAGCTGATCGATGAAGTGGTGCCGGAAGTGCTGCCCGTGATTAAGCGCAAAGGCCTGCAGCTGCTGATTAACAACGCCCTCGCGGCAAATGAGCAACGCTACGGCGACCGCGACGCGCTGCGCCGTACGCTGCTGCTGCTGATTCAGTACTCGGTCACCACCACGCAGATCGGTAAAATCACCCTCGAGGTGAGCAAGGACGACTCTGCGGACGATCGTCTGACCTTCCGCATTATCGATACCGGCAACGGCGTTTCGGCAAACGAAATCGATAATATGCACTTCCCGTTCCTTAATGATACTCAGGCCGATCTGTACGGTAAGGCCAATGCGCTCACCTTCTGGCTCTGCGATCGCCTGACGCGCAAGCTCGGCGGCCAGATGAATATCAAAGCGCGCGAATCTCTGGGCACCCGCTACTCCCTGCACCTCAAAATGCCGGCCAGTGAAGAAGAGAGCGACTCCGGCGAACATCTGCTGGATGACGTGGTGGTATTACTTGATATTACGGCTAATGAGGTCCGAAAGATTGTCGTGCGTCAGCTTGAAAGCTGGGGAGCGAGCTGCATCACGCCGGATGAGAGGCTGACAAGTCAAGAATACGATCTCTTTTTAACGGATAATCCGTCTAATCTTACTGCTTCTGGCTTGCTTTTAAGCGATGATGAGGTCGGGATACGAAAAATAGGTCCAGGCCAACTGTGCGTCAATTTTAATATCAGCACGGCCATGCAGGAAGCGATTCTGCAACTGATTGAACAGCAGCTGGCGGAAGAAAACGTGCAACCTTCTCCTCCGGGAAGCGGGAGCAACGCCGAACTGCACGCCAGCGGCTATTATGCGCTGTTTGCCGACACGGTTCCGGATGATGTTAAGAGACTGTATACTGAGCTGGCAACAAGCGATTTAGCTGCGCTGGCCCAGACTGCACATCGCCTCAAAGGGGCGTTTGCTATGCTTAACCTGATACCCGGCAAACAGTTATGTGAAACGCTTGAGCATCTGATTCGTGAAAAAGATGCGCAAAGCATAGAAAAATACATCAGCGACATTGACGTTTACGTCAAGAGCTTGCTGTAGCAAGGTAGCCTAATACATGAATACTATGAACGTAATTATTGCCGATGACCATCCGATCGTACTGTTCGGTATTCGTAAGTCACTCGAGCAAATCGAGTGGGTAAACGTTGTCGGCGAGTTTGAAGACTCCACAGCACTTATCAATAATCTGCCGAAATTAGACGCCCATGTTCTGATTACCGACCTGTCCATGCCAGGCGACAAATACGGCGACGGGATTACGCTTATCAAGTACATCAAGCGCCATTTCCCGGATCTGTCGATCATTGTTCTGACCATGAACAATAACCCGGCGATCCTCAGCGCGGTGCTGGATCTGGATATCGAAGGGATCGTGCTGAAACAGGGCGCGCCGACCGATCTGCCGAAGGCGCTGGCGGCGCTGCAGAAAGGCAAAAAATTTACGCCGGAAAGCGTTTCACGCCTGCTGGAAAAAATCAGCGCCAGCGGCTATGGCGACAAGCGCCTGTCGCCGAAAGAGAGCGAAGTTCTCCGCCTGTTTGCCGAAGGTTTCCTGGTGACCGAGATTGCCAGAAAGCTCAATCGCAGCATTAAAACCATCAGTAGCCAGAAGAAATCGGCCATGATGAAGCTCGGCGTAGAAAACGACATTGCCCTGCTCAACTACCTCTCTTCCGTTTCACTGAGCGCAACCGACAAAGAGTAACGCTCACCTTCCCGGATACGGCGCGACCGTCATGCGCCATATCCGGGGCAACGACCCGCCACTGCCAGGCCGCGCCCGCGGAAATCTTCGCCCTATTCCCTGCTCTTACGCACCCGCGCGGCGTACAGCGTCAAAGTTTGCTTGATAATATCCAGCGTCACCGGTTTAGAAAGACAGCTGTCCATACCCGACTCAAGGCAGCGCTGCTTCTCTTCCGCCAGCGCGTTGGCGGTCACCCCGATAACCGGCAGCGTCATTCCCAGCTCGCGAATACGCTGCGTCAGGCGATAGCCGTCCATATTCGGCATATTGACGTCGCTCAGTACGATATCAATATGCTGCTTGCTCAGGACGCCCAGCGCATCAACCCCGTCGTTCGCCGTTACGCACTGATAGCCCAGCGATCCGAGCTGGTCGGCCAGCAGGCGGCGGTTGATCGGATGATCGTCCACCACCAGAATCATCATGTCATCGTGATTGGCCGTCTGCGTTTCCGGCGCGGATAGCGCCGGGCCGTGTTCGGCGCTGGCCACGTCGACGTGCAGGATACGTCCCAACAGCGGCAGCAGCTCGTGCGGCGTCGTGACGCTATGCAGCCACTCTCCCGGCGCGCGCTCCTGCGGAATGCCGATATGCCGGCGGCAGAAAATAATCACCGCCGCCCCTGACCAGCCAGTATGCGCTTCATCATCGGTGAGCAAAATATCGTCCGCTCCCGGCGTCTCGCCGGCATAGTTTTTCACCTTCACGCCGTGGTGATTCAGCAGCGAGGTGATAAACATCGTCAGAGCGGTGTTGTGAACGGCAAGCCAGCAGCATTTTTCCGCCAGGCCATCGGCAAGCAGCGGCGCGCCGTTTTGCACGCCATACAGCGGAATGCGGATGGTAAAGCGGCTGCCCATGCCGGGCTCGGTTTCCACGGCAATATCGCCATCCATCATGCTGATGAGCTTCTCGCAAATCGCCAGCCCGAGGCCAGTTCCCTGGAAATTGCGCTGAACGCCGGTGCCGACCTGGAAGAACGGGTCAAACAGGCGCACCACCTCTTTTGCCGGGATCCCTTCCCCGGTATCGCGCACGCTGATTTGCAGATAGTCGCCGGCGCACTGAACGTGCAGGATAATGCAGCCGGTATCGGTGAATTTGATGGCATTGCTCAAGAGGTTAGAAATGACCTGCTGCAGACGCATCGGATCGCCGGACATCAGCTGCGGAACGTCGGGCTCAATAAAGCAGTACAGCCCGAGCTGCTTGCGCACCACCAGCGGCAGATAGTTCGCCGAGATGTGGTTCATCACCTCGCGCGGCGAGAACTCGCTCGGCTCGATTTTCAGCTGTTCGGACTCAATTTTCGAGAAATCCAGAATATCGCTGATGATCTTCAGCAGCAGGCTGGACGAGTTGTTCATCGCCGTGACCAGACGGTCGACGCCCTTCGGCAGCTCTTTGGTTTGCAGCAGATCGAGGTTGCCGATAATTCCGTACAGCGGCGTTCGCAGCTCGTGGCTCACCGTCGCAAGGAACATCGATTTCGACTGGCTGGCCTGCTCTGCGGCCTGCGCCATCTCCTGCAGCGACTCTTCCATTTTGACGCGGGCGCTGACGTCAACCAGCACGCAGATAGCCACGTTTTCGTTGCGGTAGCGCGAGTGAACGAAGCTGATTTGCAGATTGGTGTTATTGCTGGTCAGCACATCGACAAAATTGACCTGCTGGCCGCAGATAATCTGCGTCAGCCTCTGCCGGTCCTCATGGGTCAGCATATTAAGGTAGTTATGCGCCAGTTCGTTACTCAGAATATTGGTGCCGTCGAGGGTGCGCAGAATACAGATCCCCACCGGCGCCGAGGCCACGATCTTACGGTTAAACTGCTCGTGCTCCTCGAGGCGCTGGGCGTCATTTTCCGCCGGGATAAAGATCCGCCGCTCGTACATTCGCGCGAGGGCGAAAAGCATCACCCCGGTCAGAATATTGAGCACTATCGCATTGAGGATCAGCATCCGGATGCGCTCGAGGACCTGGTCTACCGATACCGAATATACGATGCTCAGAGAGGATGGCGGCAGGCTCTTCTTCATGGCCAGTTCGCGGAAGCCGGAGGTATAGCCGAACCAGATCCGTTCCTGCATCCAGCGGGCCTCGCCCTTGATTTTAGCGTCCGGCCCGGCGAGGGAGATGAGCGGCTGGCCTTTGTCGTCAAGGATCGTGACGCTCATCGGCAGGCTGCCCGGCGTGAAGAAGCTCTCCATGCGAATCGTTTGTTCGACGCCGAGCATCGCCTGCAGGCGGTTGGCCATATAGACCGGCGTCAGCGCGTAGAAGTAGCCGACGCCGGGACGCACGCCCTGGCTAATCCAGAACAGATTGCTGCCGCGTTCGCTTTGCGGGGCGTCGCGATACTGCTCAATACGCTGGTGCAGCACCTTCAGCGCCTGGTCCCGTTCCAGCGGCATCTCGCGCAGGCCAAAGTTCGCCATGCACAGATTATCGCTGCCAATTAAAAAGATACGGTTGAGATCGTAAGCGGCGGAGAAATTATCACGCCAGTAGCGCATAAACCATGCCAGAGACTGCAGCGAATTGCGCCAGGTACCGCTCATTGCCCCGCAATCTGAATCCGGATAGAGCGGTTCGAAGTCCGGAACCGCGATGTCGCCATTTTGCACCGGCGACGCGTCGCCTTCACGGCCGCCGCCCGGCCGATTGCCGGCAACATACTTCAGCTCTTTAATGACGTCCGCCGTGCGCTGGATATAGCGCTGCGCCTGATCGGCGTTGAGGTTAAACTCCTGGCGGATCTCCGACTCCCGGTCATGCAGCGCGTTAACAATGTAAAACACCGAGACGAAAGCAATCAGCATCCACAGCAGGACCGCCAGCGCCCGGAACAGGTAGCGTGAAACTTTTAGCGTGGTATGAAAAGAAGCAAGATATTTCAATGTGGCGATGCTCGGCCGTCAGGGACTCAACAGAATGGGGTTAAGGTAGCGGTAAACACGTTTTGTCGCAACGTTATACTCTCTGGATCACCCGCGGCGGGCAAATAAAAAGGGCCGGGAATATCCCGGCCCTTTTCGCATCATTACCGCAGATTATTCATCATCTTCGGCGATGTCATCATCCGCTTCAGCGTCGGTTTCCGGCGCGATATCCTCGTCGCCTTCCGCCACGCTGCCGTCGATGGCATCCAGCTCTTCATCATCAACCGGTTCAGCAACGCGCTGCAGGCCAACAACGTTTTCATCTTCCGCAGTACGGATCAGAATGACGCCCTGAGTGTTACGACCCACGATGCTCACTTCCGATACGCGAGTACGCACCAGGGTGCCCGCATCGGTGATCATCATGATCTGATCGCAATCATCCACCTGTACCGCGCCCACCACGGAGCCGTTACGCTCGGTCACTTTGATCGAGATAACGCCTTGAGTGGCGCGGGACTTGGTCGGATACTCATCCGCCGCAGTACGCTTGCCGTAGCCGTTCTGGGTCACGGTGAGGATCGCACCTTCGCCGCGCGGAATGATCAGGGAGACAACTTTATCTTCACCCGCCAGCTTGATACCGCGTACGCCGGTCGCGGTACGGCCCATGGCTCGTACTGCGCTCTCTTTAAAGCGCACCACTTTACCGGCCGCAGAGAACAGCATCGCTTCGTCTTCGCCGTTCGTCAGATCAACGCCGATCAGCTCGTCGCCTTCGTTCAGATTCACGGCGATAATGCCGGCTGAACGCGGACGGCTAAACTCGGTCAGCGCCGTTTTCTTAACGGTACCGCTCGCGGTCGCCATAAAGACGTTCACGCCCTCTTCGTACTCGCGTACTGGCAGGATGGCGGTGATACGTTCATTGGCTTCCAGCGGCAGCAGGTTGACGATTGGACGTCCACGCGCGCCACGGCTGGCTTCCGGCAGCTGATAAACCTTCATCCAGTAGAGACGACCGCGGCTGGAGAACAGCAGGATCGTATCGTGGGTGTTGGCCACCAGCAGGCGGTCGATAAAGTCTTCTTCTTTAATACGTGCGGCCGATTTACCTTTGCCACCGCGACGCTGCGCCTCGTAGTCGGTCAGCGGCTGATACTTCACATAGCCCTGGTGAGACAGGGTGACCACCACATCTTCCTGGTTGATCAGATCTTCGATGTTAATATCAGCGGTGTTGGCGGTGATTTCGGTGCGACGCTGGTCGCCGAACTGTTCGCGCATCGCTTCCAGTTCTTCACGAATCACTTCCATCAGACGGTCGGCGCTGCCGAGAATATGCAGCAGTTCAGCAATCTGTTCGAGCAGCTCTTTGTATTCGTCGAGCAGTTTTTCATGCTCAAGGCCGGTCAGCTTCTGCAGACGCAGATCCAGAATCGCCTGGGCCTGCTGTTCGGTCAGATAGTATTGACCGTCACGCACGCCGAACTCTGGCTCCAGCCACTCCGGACGCGCGGCATCATCACCGGCGCGTTCCAGCATCGCCGACACGTTGCCCAGATCCCAGGGTCTGGCAACCAGCCCGGCTTTCGCTTCCGCAGGCGTTGGCGCACGGCGGATAAGCTCGATGATCGGGTCGATGTTGGCCAGCGCAATTGCCAGGGCTTCAAGGATGTGCGCACGATCGCGGGCTTTACGCAGCTCGAAAATAGTACGACGGGTGACCACTTCACGGCGGTGACGCACGAACGCGGAAAGAATGTCTTTCAGGTTCATGATCTTCGGCTGACCGTGGTGCAGCGCAACCATGTTGATGCCGAAAGAGGTCTGCAGCTGAGTCAGCGAGTAGAGGTTGTTAAGAACCACTTCACCCACCGCATCACGCTTGATCTCAATCACGATACGCATGCCGTCTTTGTCAGACTCATCGCGCAGCGCGCTGATCCCTTCCAGACGCTTCTCTTTCACCAGCTCGGCCATTTTCTCGATCAGGCGAGCCTTGTTCACCTGATACGGAATTTCATGGACGATGATGGTTTCACGGCCGGTTTTCGCATCGGTTTCTACCTCAGCGCGGGCGCGAATATAAATTTTGCCACGGCCGGTACGGTAGGCTTCCTCGATGCCGCGACGGCCATTGATAATGGCGGCGGTCGGGAAGTCCGGGCCTGGAATGTGTTCCATCAAGCCTTCGACGGAGATGTCTTCATCGTCGATATAGGCCAGGCAGCCGTTAATCACTTCCGTCAGGTTGTGCGGCGGAATGTTGGTCGCCATCCCAACGGCAATACCGGACGAACCGTTTACCAGCAGGTTGGGGATTTTTGTTGGCATGACGTCAGGGATGCGCTCCGTGCCGTCATAGTTATCAACGAAATCAACCGTCTCTTTTTCGAGGTCGGCCATCAGCTCGTGGGCGATTTTCGACATACGGATTTCCGTATAACGCATCGCTGCGGCGGAGTCGCCATCGACAGAACCGAAGTTACCCTGGCCATCGACCAGCATATAACGCAAGGAGAATGGCTGCGCCATACGTACAATGGTGTCATAAACGGCGGTATCACCGTGAGGGTGATATTTACCGATTACGTCACCAACGACACGGGCGGATTTTTTATAGGCTTTGTTCCAGTCATTGCCCAATACGTTCATGGCGTAAAGTACGCGACGGTGTACCGGTTTCAACCCATCTCGGACATCCGGCAGCGCACGGCCAACAATGACCGACATCGCATAATCCAGATACGAGCTCTTCAGCTCTTCCTCAATGTTGACCGGTGTAATTTCTCTCGCAAGGTCGCTCATCTAACCGCTATCCCTCTACTGTATCCCGGATTCAAAGGTCGCAAATTATAACACAGCCGCGGTGATACCGGTAAACCTATACCCAATGAATTTCGTACCGCATCAAGGCGGCAAGCGCGGGAGTCCCGATGAGCTCACCGTAGTGAGTGATTCGGGTGAGCGCGTGCGGCCAACGAAGAGGCGGTGCGAAAGGCGAAGGGTATAGACGGTTTATTCATGGCGGTCTGCTGATATACTCGCAGGTCTGAACTGAAAAGGAGTAAAAGCGCCCATGAATGCCGAAAAACCGTCGGTGGCCCACAACGTTGATCATAATGAAATCGCTAAATTTGAAGCCGTCGCCTCGCGCTGGTGGGATTTAGAGGGCGAATTCAAACCACTGCATCGCATCAACCCGCTGCGGCTGGGCTATATTGCGCAGCGCTCCGGCGGCCTGTTCGGCAAAAAAGTGCTCGATGTCGGCTGCGGCGGCGGCATTCTTGCGGAGAGCATGGCGCGGGAAGGTGCAACGGTAACCGGGCTGGATATGGGCTTTGAACCGCTGCAGGTGGCGAAGCTGCACGCGCTGGAAAGCGGCGTTCAGGTTGAGTATGTCCAGGAGACCGTCGAAGAGCACGCGCTGAAGCATGCGCAGCAGTACGACGTGGTGACCTGTATGGAGATGCTGGAGCACGTTCCCGACCCGCAGTCCGTCGTCCACGCCTGCGCCCGGCTGGTTAAGCCCGGAGGTCAGGTCTTCTTCTCAACCATCAACCGCAACGGCAAAGCGTGGCTGATGGCGGTAGTCGGCGCCGAATACGTGCTGAAGATGGTGCCCAAGGGGACCCATGACGCGAAGAAGTTTATCAAGCCGTCCGAGCTGATCGGCTGGGTAGATCAGACAAATCTGAAAGAGCAGCATATTACCGGCCTCCATTTCAATCCGCTAACCAATACCTTCAAGCTGGCGCCGGGCGTAGATGTTAACTACATGTTGCATACAACGGCGAAAAACGCATAACGTCAGCGGTTTTTCATATGATGATTGCGCGGCATCAAGCCGCGTAATTTTTCCTGGCGCCGAAGAAATCAGCACTCGATCAAATTTTCATTTTTATTTTTGAGTTTATTGACATCTTCGCCAGGCCTTATGCGACGTGGGCCCGGCTATTATTACGCTTCCGCAACCTCAATTTAACGTCAAAATCAACTCTTGTACTCAAAAGAATCCTTACTAGAATACTCACCATATAGCGTTCTTTTTATCTACAACCCCCTACATATAGTATTTATCCACAGAGTTAGTCACAACGACCTTCTGTGGATAAGCGGGGGATATTTTCTTTCACGGACAGGTATAATCCACATGAATCAGAGTCTGCTGGTGACAAAGCGCGACGGTACAACCGAGCGTATTAATCTCGACAAAATCCATCGCGTACTGGATTGGGCGGCAGAAGGACTGAATAACGTTTCGATTTCTCAGGTAGAATTGCGTTCCCACATTCAGTTCTACGACGGCATCAAAACTGCCGATATTCACGAAACTATCATCAAGGCTGCGGCGGATCTTATCTCCCGCGATGCTCCGGATTACCAGTATCTCGCCGCGCGTCTGGCGATTTTCCATCTGCGTAAAAAGGCCTACGGCCAGTTCGAGCCGCCGGCGCTGTTCGATCACGTCACGAAGATGGTCAACAAGGGTAAATACGATACTCATCTGCTGGAAGACTACACGGAAGAAGAGTTCAAGCAGATGGACTCGTTCATCGTGCACGATCGCGATATGAGCTTCTCCTATGCGGCAGTTAAGCAGCTGGAAGGTAAGTATCTGGTGCAGAACCGCGTGACCGGCGAAATTTATGAAAGCGCCCAGTTCCTCTACATTCTGGTCGCCGCCTGCCTGTTCTCGAACTACCCGCGCGAGACCCGTCTGGACTACGTCAAGCGCTTCTACGACGCGGTGTCCACCTTCAAGATTTCTCTGCCGACGCCGATCATGTCCGGGGTTCGTACGCCGACCCGCCAGTTCAGCTCCTGCGTGCTGATTGAGTGCGGCGACAGCCTCGACTCCATCAACGCCACCTCCAGCGCGATTGTGAAATACGTTTCCCAGCGCGCCGGCATCGGCATTAACGCCGGCCGCATCCGCGCGCTCGGTAGCCCGATTCGCGGCGGTGAAGCCTTCCACACCGGCTGTATCCCGTTCTATAAGCACTTCCAGACCGCGGTGAAGTCCTGTTCACAGGGCGGCGTGCGCGGCGGTGCTGCCACCCTCTTCTATCCGATGTGGCATCTGGAAGTTGAAACCCTGCTGGTGCTGAAAAACAACCGCGGCACCGAGGCGAACCGCGTTCGTCACATGGACTACGGCGTACAGATCAACAAGCTGATGTACACCCGTCTGCTGAAAGGTGAAGATATCACTCTGTTCAGCCCGTCCGACGTCCCAGGCCTGTATGACGCCTTCTTCGCCGATCAGGACGAGTTTGAGCGTCTCTACACCCAGTACGAAAAAGACGACAGCATCCGCAAGCAGCGGATCAAAGCGGTTGAGCTGTTCTCTCTGATGATGCAGGAGCGCGCCTCTACCGGTCGTATCTACATCCAGAACGTTGACCACTGCAACACCCACAGCCCGTTCGACCCGGCTATCGCGCCCGTTCGTCAGTCCAACCTGTGCCTGGAAATCGCCCTGCCGACCAAGCCGCTGAACGACGTCAACGATGAAAACGGCGAAATCGCGCTGTGTACGCTGTCAGCGTTCAACCTCGGCGTGATTGAGAGCCTGGACGAGCTGGAAGATCTGGCGGTGCTGGCGGTTCGCGCGCTGGATGCGCTGCTGGACTATCAGGACTACCCGATTCTGGCGGCAAAACGCGGCGCCATGGGCCGTCGTACGCTGGGTATCGGCGTGATTAACTTCGCCTACTATCTGGCAAAACACGGCAAACGCTACTCCGACGGCAGCGCCAACAACCTGACGCACAAGACGTTTGAAGCTATTCAGTACTACCTGCTGAAAGCCTCCAACGAGCTGGCTATCGAACAGGGCGCCTGCCCGTGGTTCAACGAAACCACCTATGCCAAGGGCGTTCTGCCGATCGATACCTATAAAAAGGATCTCGACGCTGTCGTTAGCGAGTCACTGCACTACGACTGGGAGCAGCTGCGCGAGTCGATCAAAACCCACGGCCTGCGTAACTCGACCCTCTCCGCGCTGATGCCTTCAGAGACCTCTTCGCAGATCTCTAACGCCACCAACGGTATCGAACCGCCGCGCGGCCATGTGAGCATCAAGGCTTCGAAAGACGGCATTCTGCGCCAGGTGGTTCCGGATTACGAAAAGCTGCAGAACAGCTACGAGCTGCTGTGGGAAATGCCGAGCAACGATGGCTACCTGCAGCTGGTCGGCATCATGCAGAAGTTTATCGATCAGTCGATTTCGGCCAACACCAACTACGACCCGACGCGCTTCCCGTCCGGAAAAGTGCCGATGCAGCAGCTGCTGAAAGACCTGCTCAACGCCTATAAATTTGGCGTAAAAACTCTGTACTATCACAACACCCGTGATGGCGCGGAAGATGCGCAGGACGATTTGGCGCCATCCATCCAGGACGACGGCTGCGAAAGCGGCGCTTGTAAGATCTGATAACGCCCCCCTCGCCCCATGGCGAGGGAACATCACAGCCCGGCCCCGTCTGTAGGGCCGGAGCGAGGGGCAATAACATCACAGGACGCACATTTAATGGCATATACCACCTTTTCTCAGACCAAAAACAATCAGCTGCTTGAGCCGATGTTTTTTGGTCAGCCGGTTAACGTTGCCCGTTACGATCAGCAAAAATATGACATCTTCGAAAAGCTTATCGAAAAGCAGCTCTCCTTCTTCTGGCGCCCGGAGGAAGTTGACGTTTCCCGCGATCGTATCGATTATCAGGCGCTGCCGGATCACGAAAAGCATATCTTCATCAGCAACCTGAAGTACCAGACCCTGCTGGACTCCATCCAGGGCCGCAGCCCGAACGTCGCGCTGCTGCCGCTGATTTCGATTCCTGAGCTGGAAACCTGGGTAGAGACCTGGGCGTTTTCTGAAACCATTCACTCGCGCTCCTACACCCATATCATCCGCAACATCGTCAACGATCCGGCGATGGTCTTCGATGATATCGTCACCAACGAGCAGATTCAGAAGCGCGCGGAAGGGATTTCCAGCTACTACGATGAGCTCATTGAGCTGACCAGCTACTGGCATCTGCTGGGTGAAGGCACCCATAGCGTTAACGGTAAAACCGTCACCGTGAACCTGCGCGAGCTGAAAAAGAAACTGTACCTGTGCCTGATGAGCGTGAATGCGCTGGAAGCGATTCGCTTCTACGTCAGCTTCGCCTGCTCCTTCGCCTTCGCCGAGCGTAAGCTGATGGAAGGTAACGCTAAAATCATCCGCCTGATCGCTCGCGACGAAGCGCTGCACCTCACCGGCACCCAGCACATGCTGAACCTGCTGCGTTCTGGCGTCGACGATCCGGAAATGGCCGAAATTGCCGAAGAGTGCAAGCAGCAGTGCTATGACCTGTTCGTGCTGGCGGCTCAGCAGGAGAAAGAGTGGGCAGATTATCTGTTCCGCGATGGTTCGATGATTGGCCTGAACCGCGATATTCTCTGCCAGTACGTCGAATACATCACCAATATCCGCATGCAGGCGGTCGGTCTCGAACTGCCGTTCCAGACCCGCTCCAACCCCATCCCGTGGATCAATACCTGGCTGGTATCCGATAACGTGCAGGTTGCGCCGCAGGAAGTGGAAGTCAGCTCCTACCTGGTGGGGCAGATCGATGCCGAAGTCGATGCCGATGACCTGAGCAACTTCCAGCTCTGATGAAACGCATTTTTTTGAAAATTTCTGACACCCATCTCGAGTGTCAGGATGAACACCACTGCCTGCTTGATGCCCTGGAATCGCATAATATCGACGTGGAGTATCAGTGCCGCGAAGGTTATTGTGGCTCCTGCCGCACGCGGCTGGTGTCCGGTCAGGTTGACTGGCTGACCGAGCCGCTGGCGTTCATTCAGCCGGGAGAGATTTTGCCCTGCTGCTGCCGGGCAAAAAGCGATATCGAAATCGAGATGTAGCTGCCTGGCAACATCCCATCCGCGCCGACCGGCGCGGACAGGTTTGCCATTCACGCCGCGGGTTAGCGGCGTTCCCCCTCTTGCTGCAGAAACTGCACCGCCTTATCCGGGAAGTCGCTGAACAATCCATCGACGCCAGCCTTGTTATACAGCAGATCGAACAGCTGGTTCACGTTGGTGACGTAATCCGGCAGCTGGTCAGCGCGGACGGTATAGGGGTGGACCACCAGATGCTGGCGATGCGCCTCTTTCACCATGTCAGTCAGCGCCACCTGGCCCGGCCTGGCGTTCGCCGCCACCAGCATGTGGTAGTCCGGGCCGATGCCGTCGGCGTATTGTGCAATCTGCCCCATCGCGCCGGGCTTAAACATCCAGTCATAGCTGTAGTTAACCCATTTGCCATCCGCCTGGCGCTGCTGGGTTTCATTCCAGTCGCTGTAGGCGATCAGCTGCACCAGATTCAGGTCCATCCCCATCTTCGGTTCCAGCTCGTTCTTGATGCGCTTGAGTTCGTTGGCATCAAAACACTGCAGATACACCTTATCCTGCTTGCTGGTGTAGCCATACTTCTTCAGCACCTGCAGGACGCTGGTGGCGATATCCTTGCCTTCCTGATGGTGGAACCACGGCGCTTTAATTTCCGGATAGATACCGATATTTTTCCCGGTTGAGTGGTTCAGCCCCTGAACGAACTCAATCTCCTCTTCAAAGGTATGAATGCGAAAATCCGCTTTTCCCATAGGGAAGCGCCCCGGGAAGGTCTGGACGTTCTTACCGTTTTTGGGTTCAAACCCTTCGCTGAACTTCAGCGTTTTTATCTCCGCCAGGGTGAAGTCGATCGCGTAGAAGCGGCCATCCTGACGTGCGCGCTGCGGAAATTTCTCCGCCACGTCGGTGACCCGATCGAGATAGTGGTCATGCAGCACCACCAGCCGATCGTCTTTGGTCATCACCAGGTCCTGCTCGAGATAATCGGCTCCCTGGGCATAGGCCATCGCTTTCGCCGGCAGCGTATGCTCCGGCAAATAGCCGCTGGCGCCGCGGTGGGCAATGACTATCTTATCCCCCGCCTGGGCGGCAAAACTCAGCGTGGAGCCTGCCAGCAGAATCCCGGTCATCAAGGTCGTTATTGCCGTTTTCATGCTCACTCCTCAGGACTGTTTCAGCTGCTGGTGATGACGTTTTTCGCCCACCATCACCACAATCAGCAGCAGCACCGCCAGCACGCTACCGCCGATCATGACCATAAATCCGCCGTCCCAGCCGAAGAAGTCAACGGTGTAGCCGACGATGGCGCTGGCGGCAACGGAGCCTCCCAGATAACCAAACAGCCCGGTAAAGCCCGCCGCGGTACCGGCGGCCTTTTTCGGCGCCAGCTCGAGAGCATGCAGGCCAATCAGCATCACCGGACCGTAAATCAGGAAGCCGATAACGATCATGCAGGCCATATCAACGCCCGGATTACCCGGCGGGTTAAGCCAGTAAACGACGGTGGCGATGGTCACCAGCGTCATAAAGAAGACCCCGGTCGCCCCGCGGTTGCCTCTGAACACCTTATCCGACATCCAGCCGCAAATCAGCGTCCCGGGGATCCCCGCATACTCGTAGAGGAAGTAGGCCCAGGAGGATTTATCCAGCGCAAAGTGCTTCACCTCTTTCAGGTAGGTTGGCGACCAGTCGAGAATGCCGTAGCGCAGCAGGTAGACAAAGACGTTGGCGATGGCGATATACCACAGCAGCCGGTTTGGCAGAATATACTGCTTAAAGATCTGCCGGGCGGTGAGCTCCTGCTCGTGCTGCTCGCTGTAATCATCCGGATAGTCGTTCTTATACTCTTCAATCGGCGGCAGGCCGCAGGACTGCGGGGTATCGCGCATCATGGCAAAAGCAAATACCGCCAGCAGGATCGCGCCAAACGCCGGCATGTACAGCGCCGCGTGCCAGTCGTTGAACCAGGCCATCCCGAGCAGGAAGAGCAGCGGCGGGATCCCGCCGCCAACGTTGTGCGCGCAGTTCCATACCGAAACGATGCCCCCACGCTCCTTCTGCGACCACCAGTGCACCATCGTGCGCCCGCAGGGCGGCCAGCCCATCCCCTGGAACCAGCCGCAGAGGAACAGCAGCACAAACATAACCATGATGCTGGAGGTCGCCCAGGGCACAAAGCCCATCACCAGCATGACCAGCGCAGCCAGGATCAGCCCCGCCGGTAGAAAAATGCGCGGATTCGAGCGATCGGATACCGAGCCCATAATGAATTTTGAAAAACCATAGGCGATGGAAATCCCGGACAGCGCAAAGCCGAGATCGCCGCGAGAGAATCCCTGCTCCACCAGGTATGGCATGGCTAACGCAAAGTTCTTGCGCACCAGATAGTAGGCGGCATAGCCAAAGAAAATACCGATAAAAATCTGCCAGCGTAGCCGACGATAGTGCGGGTCAATTTCCGCCTCGGGTAGACGCGCTTTGTGCGCCGCGGGTTTAAAAATACTTAACATAGCAGCCTCCGTTGCCATTTGCTTTTATGGGTACAGGTAAAAAAAAAACCTAATTTAATCACCCACTTCTGATATGGCGCGATGGTAGGGAAACCTCGCAGACGATACTGTGAAACATCGCACGCTTTGTTACAAAAATATGACAAAACATTCCATTGTGAGCATGAAATCACATTCCATGCTCGATAAACGCGCGAATATGCTCGAAATCAAACAATACGCACTATTTGTGTGGCTAAATGGTGTAAAACGAAAGTAGAGGGATAGAGAGATGGCCGAGACCGATGAGTGTGATGTCATTGTCATTGGCGGCGGCGCAACCGGAGCAGGGATCGCCCGTGACTGCGCGCTCCGCGGGCTGCGCGTAACCCTGGTAGAACGCCACGATATCGCCACCGGGGCGACCGGACGCAATCATGGGCTACTGCACAGCGGCGCCCGCTACGCGGTGACCGACGGCGAATCGGCGCGCGAATGTATCAGCGAAAACCGCATCCTGCGCCGCATCGCCCGCCACTGTGTGGAACCCACTAACGGACTGTTTATTACCCTCCCCGAAGACGATCTCGCCTGGCAACAGACCTTTATTCACGCCTGCCAGCAGGCCGGAATTGAGACCCGTCAGCTCTCGCCCGCCGAGGCGCTGCGCCTTGAGCCCACCGTCAATCCCGCGCTGCTCGGCGCCGTTCAGGTACCCGACGGCACCGTCGATCCGTTTCGCCTGAGCGCGGCCAATATGCTGGACGCCCGCGAACACGGCGCCACCATCCTTACCGGCTGTGAAATCACCGGCCTGCTGCGCAGCGGCGATCGGGTCAACGGCGTGCGCTGCTATGACCATAAGCGCCGTGAAAACCGCACGCTGCGCGCAAGCGTAGTGGTCAATGCCGCCGGGATCTGGGGCCAGCGGATTGCGGAATATGCCGATCTGCGCATTGCGATGTTTCCGGCTAAAGGATCGCTACTGATCCTCGACCATCGCATTAACCACCACGTTATCAACCGCTGCCGCAAGCCTGCCGATGCCGATATTCTGGTTCCCGGGGATACCATCTCCCTGATTGGCACCACCTCGGTGCATATTCCCTACGATGAAATTGACGATAACCGGGTCACCGCCGCGGAAGTCAATACCCTGCTGCGCGAAGGCGAGAAGCTGACCCCCGTCATGGCCCGCACCCGGGTGCTGCGCGCCTACTCCGGCGTACGCCCGCTGGTGGCCAGCGATAACGATCCCAGCGGTCGTAGCGTCAGCCGCGGCATTGTGCTGCTGGATCATGCCGAACGCGACGGGATGGCCGGGTTTATCACCATTACCGGCGGCAAGCTGATGACCTACCGCCTGATGGCCGAATGGGCGACGGACGCCGTTTGCCGCAAGCTTGGCAACACCGTCCCCTGCACCACCGCCGAAACCCCTTTACCGGGATCCCGCGAGCCGGTCGAAGCCACGCTGCAAAAAATCATCTCTCTGCCCGCGCCGCTGCGGGGATCGGCGGTGTACCGACACGGAGACCGCACGCCCGCGTGGCTTGGCGATAGCCGCCAGCATCGCAGCCTGGTCTGCGAGTGCGAAGCGGTTACCGCGGGGGAGGTGCAGTACGCGGTAGAAAATTTAGCGGTCAACAACCTGCTCGATTTACGCCGCCGTACCCGAATCGGGATGGGAACCTGCCAGGGCGAGCTGTGCGCCTGCCGCGCCGCCGGGCTGCTGCAGCGCTTCAATGTCGCCACGCCGGCCCAATCGCTGACCCAGCTTTCTGAGTTTTTAAACGAACGCTGGAAAGGCGTACAGCCCGTCGCCTGGGGCGATGCGCTGCGCGAAAGTGAATTCACCCGCTGGGTCTATCTCGGGCTGTGCGGTTTGCAAAAGGAGCAGCAGGATGAAATTTGATTGCGCGATCATCGGCGGCGGGCTCGCCGGGCTACTTTGCGGGCTGAGCCTGAATCAATATGGTTTGCGCAGCGCGATCGTCAGCCGCGGTCAAAGCGCGCTGCATTTCTCCTCCGCCTCGCTGGATCTGCTCTCAGAGCTGCCCGACGGCGAAAAGGTGACCGAGGTTGCCCAGGGTCTCGCCCGGCTGGCAGGCCAGACTCCGGAGCATCCCTACGCGAGGATCGGCATCGAACGCGTCATGGACTACGCGGCGCAAACCCAGGCGCTGCTGGCCGCCAGCGGCATTGTGATGCAGGGCGATGCCGCCCGGCCGCATCTGCGCATTACGCCCCTCGGCACCCTGCGCGCCGCGTGGCTCTCCCCGCAGGAGGTTCCCGTTTACCCGTTAACCGCCCAATCCCCCTGCCTGGTCGGGATCGGCGGCTTTGCCGACTTCCAGCCGCACCTGGCCGCCGCGTCGCTTAATCAGCACGGAATGAACGCCAGCGCGGCGGAAATCGATTTACCGCTGCTGGACGTCCTGCGCGAGAGCCCGAGCGAATTTCGCGCCGCCAATATTGCCAGAGTGCTGGATGACGAGCGCCACTGGCCGGCGCTGCTGGCCGCGCTGCTTCCGCTGGCGCAGGAGCACGACTTGCTGATCCTGCCCGCCTGCTTTGGCCTTAGCGATAACCGGCTCTATCTGTGGCTACAAGAGCGCCTGCCCTGCCCGCTGCGCCTGCTGCCAACTCTGCCCCCGTCGGTTCCGGGAATGCGCCTGCATAGCCAGCTCCAGCGCCGCTTTATTCGCGGCGGAGGAACCTGGCTGGCCGGTGATGAGGTGACCAACATCAGCCATCAGGATGGAACGGTCAGCAGAGTATGGACGCGTAACCACGGCGATATCCCGCTGCGGCCGCGCTTTACCGTCCTGGCCAGCGGCAGCTTCTTCAGCAACGGCCTGATCGCCGGGCGCGATGGCGTGCGCGAGCCGATTCTGGGCCTCGACCTACAGCAGAGCATGCCGCGCGAGAGCTGGTATCAGCGGGATTTCTTCGCCTCCCAGCCCTGGCAGCGCTTCGGCCTGAAAACGGATGCGATGCTGCGTCCGCTGCTGCAGGGGCGGCCGCTCAACAACCTGTTTGCCGCCGGTTCTCTGCTCGGCGGCTTTGACGCCATTCAGCTGGGATGCGGCGGCGGCGTTTGCGCGGTCACCGCGCTGCACGTCGCCAAACAGATCAACGACCTTGCCGGAGGCGAACGATGAACGATACCCGCTTTGAGAGCTGCATCAAATGCACGGTTTGCACCACCGCCTGCCCGGTCAGCCGGGTTAATCCGCGCTATCCCGGCCCTAAGCAGGCGGGACCCGACGGCGAGCGGCTGCGGCTAAAGGACGGCGCGCTGTATGACGAGGCGCTGAAGTACTGCATTAACTGCAAGCGCTGCGAGGTCGCCTGCCCCTCTGACGTTAAAATCGGCGATATTATCCAGCGGGCGCGGGCGCAGTACGGCCAGCAGAAGCCCACCCTACGCGATGCGGTGCTGAGCCATACGGATCTGATGGGCACCCTTTCTACGCCGTTTGCGCCGCTGGTCAACGCCGTCACGGGTCTGCAGCCGGTGCGCCGGCTGCTCGATACGGCACTCAGGATAGATCACCGCCGAACGCTGCCAAAATACGGTTTCGGCACGTTCCGCCGGGCATACCGCCAGCTCGCCGCCCAGCAGGCGCAGTTTAGCGACCAGGTCGCTTTCTTTCACGGCTGCTACGTCAACTACAACCATCCGCAGCTGGGTAAGGATCTTATCCGCGTGCTGAACGCCATGGGCACCGGGGTACAGCTGCTGTCCAAAGAAAAATGCTGCGGCGTGCCGCTGATTGCCAACGGCTTTTTTGCCAAAGCCCGCAGGCAGGCGCTGAGTAACGTCGCCGCCATGCGCGAAAGCGCGCTGCCGACCATCGCCACCTCCTCCACCTGCACCTTCACCCTGCGCGATGAGTATCCGCACGTGCTGGATGTTGACAATAGCGACGTGCGCGACAGGGTTGAGCTGGCAACGCGCTGGATCTGGCGCCAGCTTGACGGCGGGCGAACCCTGGCGCTAAAACCGCTGCCGCTGAAGGTGGTCTACCACACTCCCTGTCATATGGAGAAAATGGGCTGGTCGCTCTATACCCTCGAACTGCTGCGGCAGATCCCCGGCCTGCAGCTGGAGGTTTTGGATTCGCAATGCTGCGGCATCGCCGGCACCTACGGCTTTAAGTCGGAGAACTACGCGTCTTCCCAGGCCATCGGCGCGCCGCTCTTCCGCCAGATTGAGGAGAGCGGCGCCGATGTGGTGGTGACCGATTGTGAAACCTGCAAATGGCAGATTGAGATGTCCACCAGCAAGCGCTGTGAACATCCCATCACCCTGCTGGCGCAGGCGCTGGCCTGAACCTCTGCGCGATGATTATGGGGAGTCAGTAGCTCCCCTTTTCTTCCTCCCGCCGCGCGCTGGGCCTGAACATCGCCAGCCGGCTATCCAACGCGTCGGTATAGAGCTGAGTATCTACGCCAACGGCGACAAAATTGGCGCCCCACTCAAGGCTTTTTTGCGCCATTTTCGGATCGACGGCAAGGAAGCCGGCCGCTTTGCCCGCCGCGCGAATGCGGCGAATGCTCTGTTCAATAATCCGCTGCACGTCAGGATGAGCGGCGTTATCCGGATAGCCGAGGGAGGCGGACAAATCGGCAGGGCCAATAAATACGCCGTCAATGCCTTCCACTTCGAGGATCTCATCCAGATTGTCGAGCGCCGTTTTGCTCTCGACCTGAATGAGCAGACAGAGTTCATCATTCGCCTGTGCCATATAGTTCCCTACTCTCCCCCAGCGCGCCGCGCGCGCCACGCCGGCGCCAACCCCGCGCGTGCCGACCGGCGGATAGCGGGTTGCCGCGACGATATCCCGCGCCTGCTCGGCCGTATCGACCATTGGGATAAGTAACGTCCGCGTGCCGATATCCAGCACCTGCTTGATCAAGCTGCGGCTCCCCTCGACCGGGCGTATCACCGGCTGGCTGGCATAGGGGGCAATGGCCTGCAGCTGATGGTAAAGATCCTGAATGGTATTTGGCGCATGTTCGCCGTCAATCAGCAGCCAGTCGTAGCCTGCCGTAGCGGCTATCTCGGCCACGTAGGAGGAGGTTGAGCTCAGCCACAGGCCAATTTGCGTTTCTCCCCTGGATAATCCCGCTTTAAACGGGTTCGATAAAATAGCGTTCATAGGTCTTCCTTATATTAATGCGGTACGCTGCCGGACTGCGGCACCATGCGTGTGACGCTCAATGAAAAGATAATAACGACGCCCACTATCGCCACGCAGGAGAGCGTCAGCAGGCCGGCGGAATTGCTGGCGAAAATCGTCTCTGCCTGAACGCGAACGATCGGTGCCAGAAAACCGCCGATTGCGCCGAACAGGTTGACGAAGCCAATGCCCGCGGCCAGCGCGGTACCGGAGAGTAGCTGCGTCGGCATCGTCCAGAATACCGGCTGCACGGCGATCACGCCGACCGCCGCGACGCACAGCGCCAGTATCGCCAGCACCGGGGGCACCAGCCCGGAGACGCCGATACCAATCGCCGCCGCCAGTAAGGTCAGCGCCGCAATATTGCGCCGTTCGCCGGTCCGATCGGAGTAGCGAGGAATAAGCCAGGTCCCCAGCAGAGCCGCAATCCACGGGATCGCCGTCACCACCGAGGCCACAAACCCCACTTTGGTGCCCAGCAGCGCGGCAACCTGGGTCGGCAGGAAGAAGATCAGGCCATAAACCGCAACCTGAATCGTCAGATAGATAATCGCCAGCTGCCAGACGCGCCCGTTGCGCAGCGCATCGGAGAGCCGGGAAGTCACCTTTTTCTCCTCTTCGCTTGCCAGCTGGCTAAGCAACGCCTGCTTTTCGGCAGCGGTCAGAAAACGCGCGCTGTGCGGCGTATCATCGAGCCAGAAGAAGGTGAAAAATCCCGCGCAGACGGCCAGCAGCCCCTCAATCACAAACATCCAGAACCAGCCGGGATGCCCCATAAAGCCGTGCATTTCCAGCAGCGCGCCGGATAGCGGCGAGCCAAGCGTCAGCGCCAGCGGCGCGCCCATATAGAACAGCCCCATAATGCTGGCGCGATTTTGTTGCGGGAACCATTGAGAAGTCAGGTAGATCATTCCCGGGAAAAAGCCCGCTTCGGCGGCACCGAGCAGCGTCCGTACCAGCAGGAATTTTGTTTCGCTATCCGCCCATGCCATGGCCGCAGAGAGCACGCCCCACAGCAGCGTGGTGCAGCCAATCCATTTTCTCGCGCCAAATTTACGCATCAGCAGATTCGCCGGGACCCCGAGAAAGGCATACACCACAAAAAATATTCCGGCGCCAAGGGCGTAGGCCTCGTTGCTCAGCCCGGTATCCAGCTGGTAGGTCTCTTTGGCAAAACCAATATTCGAACGGTCAAGAAACGCCAGCACGTACAGCGCCAGCATAAAGGGGATCAAACGGGCGCGGTTTTTCTTCACCACGCTCTCCAGCAAAGTATTACTCATCGCAATCTCCTCAGGAATCGGCCGCACAGCGACGCTGCGCGGCACGACGAGATCAGTGGCTATAGGGGCGCTTAAGATGACAGTCGCGATTCAGCTCAACGCCAAAGCCCGGTTTATCGAGCACGGATTTATGGATCCGCCCGTTCTGCGGTACCGGCTCGCCCAGCAGGATCGGGTCAAACTGAGGACGCAGCGTGGCGCAGTCCGGGCTGGTCATCAGGAACTCGCTAAACGGGGTGTTGGTGAAGGTAATCACCGCATGGTGCGAATAGACCGACGAGCCGTGCGGCACCACCAGCTGACCGCGCGCCTTGGCGATCGCCGCGATCTCGACCAGGGTGGTTAACCCGCCGCACCAGCCGACGTCGGGTTGCATAATATCGATGCCGGTTTCCGACAGCGTACGGAAAGATTGCAGCGTGCCGTGGTGCTCGCCGCTGGTGACCATCATCCCGGCAGGGGCACTGCGCTTGAGTTCGCGATAGCCTTCGTACTGCTGCGGCGGTAAGCACTCTTCAATCCACTTGAGGTTATATGGCGCGCAGGCGTGAGCCAGCTTAATGGCGTAATTCACATCCTGGCTCATCCAGCAATCCAGCATCAGCCAGAAATCCGCGCCGCATTTCTCGCGATATTCCGCAACCATGGCGGCGTCTTTGCGGATCCCGGCGTCGCCGTCGTGCGGCCCCCAGTGCGTCGGCATTTTGCCACCGATAAAACCCATTTCCTGCGCCAGATCCGGCCGCGCACCGGTGGCATAGAACTGAATCTCATCGCGAACCGCACCGCCCAGCAGCTTGTAAACCGGCAGGCCAACCACTTTGCCGAACAGATCCCACAGCGCCAGGTCGATACAAGAAATTGTATTCAGCACCAGACCGCCGGAGCCAGAGTAGAACAAGGTGGCATTGAGCATCCGATCGTGAATCAGCTTAATATCGCTGACGCATTTTCCTTCAACGAAGCGGCTGAGGTGCTTTTCGACAATAAAGCAGCCCATCTCTCCCGCCGTGGTTACCGCGAAGCCGGTCTGGCCGCTATCGGCCTCCACTTCAACAATCAGCGTGCCCAGCACGTTAATGCCGAACGACTGGCGGGACTGTTCATACTCGGCATATTTGCTCATCGGAGTCGCGATATGATCGTCAATCCAGTGGTTTGCGCCCTGATCGTGGTAGTCGCCGCCGCCGGCGCCCTTTTCCGCGGTCGCGCCGCCGATAAACCACGCGCGGATGTGTTTAATTTTCGGTAGGGTCATGATGTTCTCCTTGTTATGAAGCTCGTCGCTCGAAGGGGCTTTTCCACCCCAGCAAACGGGAAATATCTTTGGCACAGGCAATCGCCTTACCGGCAAGGTAATCACGATTATCTTCATTGATTTGCAAACGCGTCCCCACCACCGAGATCGCGGCGGTGAGATCGTTATTGGCGTTAAAGACCGGCGCGGCGACGCAGCGGACGTCGAGGTAATCCTCGCCGTTATCAAAGCTCCAGCCTCTGGCGCGAATGAGCTCCAGCTCCTCGTGAAGCCGCTGGGCGGTGGTGATGGTGGTCGGCGTAGAGCGCTCCCACCGCAGTTCGCCGATGATGGCGTGCTGTATATGCGCGGGCTGCCAGGCCAGCAGGCATTTGCCAATGCCGGAGCGGTAGAGCGAGAGGCTTTTCCCCTCGTGCGAGCGGACGCTGATCGTCGCCGGAGATTCGACTTTCAGAATGTAGTAGGCATTACCCTGATCGATGATCCCCAGATGGCAAAGCAGCCCGCATTCGTCCATGAGCTGAGTCAGCCGCGGCCGCGCCAGCTCGCGGAGATCCATTTTGCTTACGGCGTGCCCGGCCAGCTCCACCAGCTTGGTCCACAGGCAGTAGTTATCCTGATTATCCATACTGAGGAAACGCTGCTTTCTCAGCTCGCCCAGCAGCAGATAGGTGGTGCTTTTCGGAATACCGAGTTCGTCAATAATCGTCGCCGCGCCGCAGGGGCCAATGCGGGCGATGAGATTGAGAATATCGATGGCGCGGGTCAGCGCCGGGACCTTGCTTGATTCCAACATACTGGACTCCAATCCTGAATACTGGAATCAGTGTTGCGATTGTCAGGGGGGAAAATTGTGAGCGGCCTCAAATCACGGCGTTATTCCAGCAGGGTGGACATTTCGCAGCGTATAAATGGGGGATAGCGCACAGAATATTTAAAAATAGGTACAGCGGGCTGGACTGAAAACGCACCGGGAGTGGTTCCCGGCGCGATTGGCGACTTAGATCGACAGCGTTTCGACCACGTTAATCCAGCCGTGATCGCCGGCTACCGGCTGGCCATTCAGCCAGCGGCGCAGCATATTCAGGGCCATCATCGCGCAAACCTCCTGGCGGACCTGCAGGCTGTAACGGGTGACGCTGAGCTTAACCCGCAGCGCGTGGGTGCCTTCCGGGGTGGAGAGCACGAAGTTCAGGTAATCGGCTTCCTGGCCGCAGACCGCCAGCGCAAGTCCGGCAAAATGCTTCACCCGCCGCTCTGACGTCCAGCGGGCCGACTGTGCCAGCGTCTCCTCCTGCGCGGGGACCACTTCGCTCGCCAGCAGCGGAGCGCTGGCGCGGGAGAGCTGGAGCGACAGCAGGCCGCTGGTAAACTGCTCGCTGAGGGTCAGGCTCAGCTGCCGCTCCTGCAGGCGGCGCGCAATCTGCGCAGGCAGCCCTTCGGTGCCTTCAAAAATCAGGTTCTCGCCGGCAACTTTTTGCACTTCTGGCCATAGCGCCAGCATCGCGTCGCGCTGTTCAGCAGGACCGGTGAGTTTCAGCTCAATAATCGGCATCGAAGAACGGTAGCCCATTACCACGCCAGGCGGCAGCGGCAGCGGATTGAGGCTTTGCGCCAGGTCGCTTTCTGAACGACCAAAGGTGGTCAGTCGCAGGCACAGCGGCGGCTCAGACAGCGGGAAGCGTTCGCGCAGGCGGGGTAAAATCTCCTGCTCAACCATCACCTTAAATTCCGACGGCACGCCGGGGGTAAAAAACATCAGACAGCGGTTGAGCTGAACGGCAAAACCGCAGGCGGTGCCCACCGGGTTGTTGATCATCTCCGCGCTGGCGGGGATTTCCGCCTGCTTGCGGTTGCTTTCCGCCATCGGTCGTCCGCGCTCGGCAAAGAAACGCGTCATCGTCTCCAGCCATCCGGCGTGCAGAATTAACGACTCGCCTTTAGCGGTTGCCGCGGCCAGCGCGCTGAGATCGTCGCTGGTCGGGCCCAGGCCGCCGTTGACGATCAGCACGTCCGCATGCTCACTGCGCTCGCGTAAAATAGCGATCAGAGAATCAAGATCGTCACCGACGGTGTTGCGACGCGTTAAAGGCAATCCCTGATTAAAAAAGAAATCCGCCAGCCACGCGGCATTGGTATCGACGATTTGCCCATGCAGCACTTCGTCGCCGGTGGACAGCATTTCCACGTTTAACATTGTGAACTCCAGCCTGATAAGTGGAAATACTATAACGCAAAGGTGCGGGCTGGGTAGACAGGAAATCGGCGCGGCATGATACCGCGCCCGGGGATCAGAAGCTGGCGCTGACGCCGACGTACGGGCCATCGGCAATGGTATTATCTTTGTTACCGTCTTTACCAGCCAGGTTCAGATAGCGATAGCCGGCTTCAATGCTCAGAGGACGCATAACCGTCCAGCTCGCGCCGGCGTTAGCTTCCTGATAGCTCTGGATGCCGCTGGAGAGAGAGTCCGGTGAATAGTAGTATTCGCCGAACAGGCGGAAGCTGTCGCCAATTTTCCACTGCAGGCCGCCGCCGACCGCTGCCGCATACCCTTCGTCACCGCTTTTCGGATTGGTATATACGCCTTTGCCACCCACCGTTGCCAGGAATGGCCCCAGAGGAATGTTTAAACCCAGCCCTAAACCTGCCGCGTCGCCGTCGTTGTCGCTGTGCATCCAGTTGCCGGTTACCGCCAGTCCGCTTGATTCGGTACCAAAACCCACGCCAAGGTTGGTGTAGTGCTCACCGGCCTGCCCGGTGACGCTGATAGCGTTTGCCGCCGTAGAGACCAACGCCAGGCCGGCAAAGCCGATTAATATGCATTTTTTCATTTTTTACTCTATCCAGAAATCAAGAATCAAAGAAGTCCCAAAAACCGCAGAATTGTACTGCCGAATGCTGAGGAATCAATGTCCTAAAATGACCTTTATTGTTGGGATTGTAAGCAGTTGCTACCGGAACGCAGGATTTGCCCGGTCGCTGCGCCGCCATCAGCGCTGGCGAGGGGAAGATATCTGGTAAAAAGAGGCGTTTTGCGCACCGTGGTGGCGCATCGTCGGGCGTCCGCGCCGGGTATCGGCAAAAAAAATCGGCGTAAAAAAAGCGGCAGCCGTTCGGCCGCCGCGTTGTGAGAATTATGCGCTAGTGCTTAAGCTGCGCCAGGCGCTGCAGGGACAGGCCGGTCAGCTCGGCGACCAGAGGCAATTCAAGTCCGCAGTCGATCATCGCCAGCGCAATACGCTCGGCGGCCTTTTGTTCACCTTCCTGTCGGCCTTTTTCTATTCCTGCCTCAAGCCCTTGCTGCCTTCCCTGCTGCATCCCTTCCTGACGACCGCGGTCTTCCAGGAACTGAGCAATATTCATGAGCGCCTCCTTATGCGGCTGTAGCGGCACGCTTTGCGCCAGCTGACGCAGAAATGCCACGGGATCGGCGGTACTCCCCGCCTGGAGTATATAGTGCAACAGCGTCTGCAGCTGTCTTTCGCTAGTGTATCCCAGCGCTAATAAGCTGACCACCTGTGCCTGAAGCTCCATCAGATCCCGCTGTCGAATGTGTTTTTGCAGCAGCTCCAGCATGGCCACGCGTCGATGCTGCAGCAGCTCGCTATCCGGGATAGTCGTCACATCCACCAGCGGGAAGGGCTGGCTATAGAGCTTTTCGGCTATCTCTGGCTGTGAGAAGCCGTCCAGCCAGCGCATCGAGTGCGGCCAGGGGCTCGCCTTACCGTGATAGAAAAGCAGCGGGATCACCAGCGGAAGCTGCTGCTGGCCTTTATCGAGATGACGCTGCATCGCCGCCACGGCGTAGCGCATTAAACGAAAGGCCATATGCCGATCCGCAGAGCTTTGATGCTCAATCAGCAGATAGATATACCCTTCGCCAGTCCGGGTCTGCACGGAATAGAGAATATCCGAGTGGCTTGCGCGTAAATCGTCGTCAATAAAGCTGCCGGATTCCAGATGCAGGGTCTGCAGGTCGCACAGCTCGCGTAAGTTTTCCGGCAGATGAATCAGTAAAAAATCCGCCGCCGTCGCCCGGTCCGACAGCAGGCTCTTAAACACGGCATCATGCGGGAAGTGCGCTGTCGCCCGGCTCATGCTGACCTCCTGTCCGTCATTTCAACCCACCCTACCACCGCCAACGCCGGGTGCGCGTTTTCGCTTGCGGTTTACCGAGGCGGCTCGCAAACTGGCAGCCAGAAGCTTTGCTAACCGTTCATTCAAAGGAGATACCATGCGCCAAAGGACTATTGTCTGCCCGCTGATTCAACATGATGGACACTATCTGCTCTGCAGGATGGCCGACGATCGCGGCGTTTTTCCCGGCCAGTGGGCGCTTTCCGGCGGCGGCGTGGAGCCTGGCGAGCGAATTGAGGACGCCCTGAGGCGTGAAATTCGTGAAGAGCTGGGTGAAGCCCTGCAGCTGACGAGCATTACGCCCTGGACCTTCAGCGACGACGTGCGGGTCAAAACCTATAGCGACGGCCGGCAGGAGGAGATCTACATGATCTACCTGATTTTCGATTGCGTCAGCGCCAACCGTGAAGTCACCATTAACGAAGAGTTTCAGGATTATGCGTGGGTCAGCGTCGAGGATTTGCCGCGCTACGATCTGAACGTCGCCACGCGCAAGACCCTGGCGCTGAAGGGGCTGCTCTGATTTTTAACCCGCGGTCAGATAGCGGATTCCGCACCGCCGGGCTGAGGATGACTTAGCCCGAGCAATGCGCTACCGCGAACTTTGCCGATTAACGTTCGCCCTGATGAGTATTAGCGGCATCGCTATAATCATAAAAACGTATTCAATCTCTTCATCAAAAGATGATTCAAAGGTTCACTAGCGATAGCTATCCGCCGCTCTAAGCGCAATCGTCCCGATGCGCGTTGACCCACTCGCGTAACGCCCGACGCGAAATCTTTATGCCGCCGGTTTTCAGCGCCTCGGGCAGCGCCAGCCAACGTACCGGCTGCTGAAAGCGCGCTAGCTTATTCTCGACCCAGGCCGCTAAAGCGGCCATGTCGCACCGTTCATCGCCTTCGACCACCGCCACCGGACGCTGGCCAAACTCGGCATCGTCCAACGGCACGATGAACGCCTGGCGAACCTGCGGATGAGCCATAATCACCCGTTCAACCTCTTCCGGCTGGATCCCCTCACCGCCGCTGAAAAAGAGATTATCCAGACGCCCAAGGATGGTCAGCCTGCCGTTACGCAGCTCGCCGCGATCGCGCGTGGCAAACCAGCCCTGCTCGTTAACCAGCGGCACCAGCCCGCCGTCGCGCCAGTAGCCCGCCGCCATGCTGGCCCCGCGCAGCCAAACCTCGCCGTCGACAATTTTCAGCTCCCGCTGGGGCAACGGCTGTCCAACATCCGCCTCACCGTCGGCCTCTTTGGCACACACCGTCGAGGCAAATTCGGTCAGGCCATATCCGCACCAGCTGCGAATACCTTTCTCCCGGGCCTGCTCGGTCAGTTCGACGGGGATCGCCGCCCCGCCCAGAAGAACGGCCTTCAGCGATACCTGCGCATCGCCGTTGAGCAGCCGCCACAGCTGCGTTGGCACCAGCGAGGCGTGGCTGCAGCCCTGCAGAGCCTGTTCTAACGGCCGCTTTTCCCGCACCGTCAGACGCGATCCGGCCAGCAGCCAGCGCCAGAGAATTCCCTGTCCCGAGACGTGAAACAGCGGCAGGGAAAGCAGCCAGTCGTCGTCGGCGGCCAGCGGGATCATCGCCAGCACCCCTTGCGCGCTGGCAAGATGAGCGCGGAAAGTATGCACTGCGGCCTTCGGCAGCCCGGTAGATCCTGAGGTCAGCGTCATCGACGCCAGACGATCTTCGCTCCAGGCCAGGCTGCGTTCTCCGGCATCGGCGCGCATAGTCAGCGGCGAATAGCCGAGGGCGTCATTATCCTCGCCGCTAAGCGCCAGCAGATGGTGCACATCGAGAGACGGCAGCAGCTGCGCCAGCATTGCCGATGGCAGCTGCGGATTAAGCGGCAGCACCCTGGCACCGCACTGCAGCAGCGCCAGCCAGGCCAGCAGCGCCGCCGGCTGGTTGTGGGCCCGCAGAATAACGCCATCGCCCTCACCTACGCCCTGAGCGACAAACCCTGCCGTCAGCGCGTCAACCCGGTCGCACAGCTGCTGCCAGGTCAGGCTATCGTCGTTCAGCCGCAGAGCAAACGCCTCGCCCCGCCGCTGACGCCAGTGGTGCCACGGCCAGTCGCGAAAGATCACAGCAGCGGCTCCAGCGCATCCGTTGACAGGCACGGCAGCGTGCTTTCAGGCCACGGGCGCACCAGCTGGGACTGCATCAGCGCCAGCGTATCGAGGCCCGGAATGGTCTGCGGCGTCAGCCAGGCCGCAATACGCGCCAGCTGTGTCAGCCCAAGGCTCGACTCAATCGAGGAGCTGATGACCGCCGTCAGCCCCAGAGCGTGGGCGGCGGCAACCTGCTCCTGTACTTTTTGCAGGCTACCGGTAAGGGTTGGCTTAATCACCACCGCCCCAACTCCCGCCTCGGCCTGCAGGCAAAAATCGGCTTCACGCAGGCTCTCATCCCAGGCAATGGTAATGCCGGTTTCTTGCGCAAAAGCGCGGGAATCAGCCCGGGTTTTGCACGGTTCCTCGAGGAAAGCAATGCGATCGCGATACTGCGGATCCACGTATTTTGCGAACTGCTGCGCTTTCAGCGGCGTCCAGGCACGGTTAGCGTCCAGACGCAGCCGCAGCTCGGGGATAGCCTCCAGCAGCAGATTCACAACCATGCCGTCACGTACGGCCTCATACAGGCCCACTTTGACCTTAGCGACCTTCTCGCCCGGCATCGCTGCGAGCCTGGCAAACAGCTCGTCCGGATCGCCGGTGCACAGCGGCGCGGCGCGATAATCTGCCGCCTGCGGCAGCTGCTCATTCAGCTCGGCCAGCGCACAGCTGACCCCGAACGCCGCACAGGGCTGCGGAGGAAAAGGAAGATCCTGCCCCTGACGCCAGGCCGTCGCCCACGCCAGCAGCGCAGCCTGCGCCTCTTCCAGGGTTTCTTCGCTAAATCCCGGCAGAGGAGAAACCTCTCCCCAGCCTTCGCGCTCGCCCTCCTGGAGATGGACGAACAGCCCGTCACGGGTTTTTAACCGCCGTTCGCGCAGAACCACGCCCGCGTCCATCGGTATCTGCCAGCGGTAAACCTGCGCCCGGCGCATTACGGATTCCGTTTAAATTTGCTGAAGTCCGGCTGACGCTTCTGATTAAATGCGTTGCGCCCTTCCTGACCCTCTTCGGTCATGTAGAACAGCATGGTGGCATTACCCGCCAGCTCCTGCAGACCCGCCTGACCATCGCAGTCGGCATTCAGTGCCGCCTTCAGGCAGCGCAGAGCCATTGGGCTGTTTTGCAGCATTTCACGACACCAGCGAACGGTCTCTTTTTCCAGATCGGCCAGCGGGACGACTGTGTTGACCAGCCCCATATCCAGCGCCTGCTGCGCGTCGTACTGGCGGCACAGGAACCAAATTTCGCGCGCTTTTTTCTGGCCAACGATGCGGGCCATATAGGCTGCGCCCCAGCCGCCGTCGAAGGAGCCAACTTTCGGCCCCGTCTGACCAAAGATGGCGTTTTCTGCCGCGATTGTCAGATCGCACATCATATGCAGCACGTGGCCGCCGCCGATGGAGTAGCCGGCGACCATCGCGACGATCGGTTTCGGACAGGTGCGGATCTGACGCTGGAAATCGAGCACGTTCAGGTGATGCACGCCGGAATCGTCCTGATAGCCGCCGTAGTCGCCGCGCACCTTCTGGTCACCGCCGGCGCAGAACGCCAGGTCCCCTTCGCCGGTCAGGATAATGACGCCAATATTGTCGTCATAGCGGGCATCCGCCAGCGCCTGAATCATCTCTTTTACGGTCAGCGGACGGAATGCATTACGCACCTGTGGGCGGTTAATGGTGATTTTAGCAATACCGTCCGTCGATTTTTGGTAACGAATATCGGTATAGCCTTCGGAACAATCGTGCCATTCAACGGGGGCGTAGAGCATGGCTTCATCAAGAGAGATCATAGAATGTCCTTTAGTTAACTTGCTAAAAACTGCGCCAGGCAGGCAGTTACCGCGGCGGGATTTTCCCGATGCGCGTTGTGCCCGGCATGATGAATAACGTGTATCGTCGCGGCGAGATCGCTGGCTATCGCGCGGAATTTGTCATCGCGCGCGCCGCAAAGATAGTGAAAAGGAATGCGGCAGGCACGCAGCGCCGGGCGCAGATCGGGCTGGACCGCCAGCGACGTCGCCTCCAGCATGGCGGCCAGATTGGCGCCATGGTTGCGGCTGCGTAGCGCGATTAAGTCCGCCCGCTGCTGCGCATCCAGTGAGGCGAAAACCGGCTGCTGGTACCAGTCTGCAAAGACCTGGGGCAGCGGTTCGTGACGAAAGCGTTCGGCCCAGGCCGCATCGCTGCGCCGACGCTGCAGGCGCTCGCTATCGTCAACAAGTCCCGGATGACCGCCCTCCACGACCAGCCCGCACAAACCGTCGCGCGGCTGGCTGGCAAAGGCCATCGCGATGCGGCCGCCGAGGGAGTAGCCAATCAGCCAGTAGTTAAGGATGCTGTAACTATCCAGCGTCTCCTGCAGCAGCCGGCAGACATCGGCAAAATCACCGACCTGAATATCGCGGGAACCGCCGTGGCCTGGCAGGTCGATATAGAGCCGCGAACGGGAGCTAAACGCCTCCCCGACCGGCTGCCATTCGCGACTGTCGCCCGAAAAACCGTGTAAAAAAATCAGCCAGGGTTGATGGGCCTGGCCGCGCTCGCACTCGGCGTGCAAACTCATAGACGACTCACCTGCGCCAGCAGCTGCTGCAAAGTATGGGTGCCGTCGGTTTCGTTCACCGCCAGCTCAATCACGGTCGCGCCAGGCGTCCGCCACGCGCCGGACAGCGCCGTCTCCAGCTCGTCCCAGCTGCCCGGGCGGTGGTAGCCGAGATCGAACATCGCCGCGGCATGCCCGAAGCTGACATCCTGCGGCATTAAATAAAACTGGCGCCTTTCTTCCTGCGGCGTCGGCAGCAGAGAGAAGATCTGCCCGCCGTTGTTGTTGACAATAATCAGCACCAGCGGCGCCGAGGCATGGCGCAGCAGCGCCAGCGAATTCAGATCGTAGAGCGCAGAAAGATCGCCAACGATCGCCAGCAGAGGGCGGGCGCTGGCCCGCTGCACGCCGGCGGCGGTTGCCAGCAGGCCGTCAATGCCGCTGGCGCCCCGGTTGCTGTAGACCGGATATCCCGCCGGCAGCTGCGAGAGCGCGTCAATTAAGCGAACCACCAGGCTATTGCCGACGAACAGCTGTCCCTGATCCGGCAGATAGCGATGAATGCGGTGGGCGAGCTGGGCCTCGCCAAAACGCTCGCTGCATTCGACCGTCGCCTGCCAGGCCTGCTCGGCAAGAACCGGCAGCGTCGTCGCCCAGGGCTGACGTTTTTCCGCCGGATGCAGCTCAAGCCACTCCCCCACCGGGCAGACCAGACGGCGGCCACGGTGCTGGGCCGGATCTAAACGGCCGGGTAAATTATCGACCAGCCAGTACTCCTCGGGCTCGCAGGTCGCCTGCCACTGCAGAAGACGTTTTCCGGTCAGGCTGCTGCCCAGCTGGACAACGATTTGCGCCTGCTCCAGCTCGCTGACCGCTTTACCGTTACCCAGCCATAAATCGGCGCAGGGCAGCGGCTGCCCGGTTTGCGAAAGCACGTCGCCAATCAGCGGCCAGCCGAGCATTTTCGCCCACGCGGCGGCCTGTACTCCTTCGGCGGCGCTCATGCGCCCGGCAATCACCACGCCGCGCTTTTGTCGCCAGAAAAACCAGTCGCGCTGCTTTTCGCTACCGAGATGCAGCGACTGACGCAGCCAGGGCGTATCGCTCTGCCACCACTCCCCGAGCTGCTGCTGCCAGCTCACGCCAGTATCGTCCATATCGCCATACAGCGGCTCGGCAAACGGACAGTTAATATGCACGCCGCCAGAATGCAGCGCACCCAGCGCCTGGTCGATGGTTGAGACCAGCCAGCGCGCGGGAATATCCTGCGAAGGACGCGGCAAAGAGAGGGTTTCGGACGGGTGCGATGCGAACATGCCCGGCTGACGGATAGCTTGATTGGCGCCGCAGTCGATAAGCTCCGGCGGCCGGTCGGCGGTAAGCAGAATCAGCTTTTCGCCGGTCAGTCCGGCTTCAATCAGCGCCGGATAGAGATTGGCCGTGGCGGTACCGGAGGTGACGATGACCGCCACCGGCTGCCGGCTGGCCTTAGCCAGCCCCAGCGCCAGGTGGCCAAGCCCGCGTTCGTCAAAATGAGTATGGGGAATCAATGCGCGGTTTTCCGCGGCTGCCAGCGTTAAGGGCGTCGAGCGCGACCCCGGCGCAATGCAAATATGCTGCACGCCGTGGCGGGTTAATGCTTCAAGGATCACCGCCGCCCAGCGTCGGTTAAATGCGCTTACTGACATGAAATTGTCCGATATCAAATATTGAGGCTAAGTATAGGTAATACAAAGTGATGGAGTATTGATATGCGTCGTTTATCTACATTTTTCTCAGCAGCAACGAACTCAGCCCCGCCGCTTTATTTTCAATTTCCTGCCACTCTTGCTCAGGATCGGAACCGCTGACAATCCCGGCGCCGGCGTAAAGCCTGAGGGTGTCGTTCTCCACCTTCGCCGAGCGTAGCGCTACGCAGAATTCGCTTTGTGCCAGCGACAGATAGCCGGCGGAACCGGCGTACCATTCGCGGATAAAGGGTTCATTCTGAGTGATAAAGTCCAGCGCCGCCCGCCTGGGTAGCCCGGCGACCGCCGCCGTAGGCTGCAGCTGGTGCAGGCAGCGGGTATCGTCGGGTGCGTTTAGCGCCGTCCAGATGCAGCGCCGCAGATGCTGTACGTTACGCAGGCGTACCACCTGCGGCGGCAGCACCTCCAGCATCTGCACTTCATCCTGCATACGCTGGCAAATATCCTCCACCACCAGCATGTTTTCCCGCTGGTTTTTATCGTCGTGCATTAGCCAGTCGGCCAGCGCCTGCGCCTGGCGATCGTCAGCATGGCCGGCGACGGTCCCCGCCAGCGCCTCGGTGCGCAACAGCGTGCCGCGCCGACGCCACAGCCGCTCCGGCGTTGAGCCGAAAAACGCCTGCTGCGGGTTAAAGGCCATCAGGAAATGGAAGCAGTTAAAGTTGCTGCGGCGGCTGGCGGCCATAATCGACCAGGCATCTAAGGGCGCGGCAAAGCGCAGGTCCGTGGCGCGTGCCAGGACGACCTTTTCCATCTCTGCGGCCGCAATGGCCCGGGTAGCCTGCAGGATAAGCTCACGCCAGCGCGGATATTCCGGGACGTGCCGTTCGCTGAGTAGCTCAGGTATCGCCGCGGGCCGCGCCTGCTCCGCCGTCAAGGAGTGCAGAAACTCACGCGCCGCATGAGCATCTTCGCGCAGCGAAGCGTCGCTGCACAGCACCAGCCGCAGCGACGCCGTGCCCCCCACCCGACGCCACTCCAGCCGCGGCAGCACCAGCGCCCCGACCTGCGGACTGAACGCATTCAGGCCGCAAATACGCAGGTCCTGATGCTGCTGATGCTGTAAAAAACGCTGCGCTTCGGCCAGCGAAGAGAACGTTTTCACCGCACCGAGCGCGGCAAGCTCTTCGTCGCCGCTGCGCTGCTGCCAGTAAAACTGCGGCCACTGAGGCTGATGCCCGCACCACAGCAGGGGATCAAACGCGTCGTGGAGAGGAAACGAAACATCGAAAATTCGCGTGCCGGACGATGCGGGAAACTCATCGTTCAGACAGCCGCGTAAGCTTTCCAGCGCAGCGGAAACAGACAGCACGCAAACCTCCAGAGGATAAAAACCCCACATTATACGGGGTCCAGGCAAGAAATAGCAGTACCCACGATGAGGGAGCGGCTTTTAGCTGCCTGCCCGTCCGTCATTTCAGGAAGTCGTGATAGTCGGCAGCTACCTGGGCAGGAGCGGGTCCGCAGCGGCCTCGCGGGCCATGCCGATATGGGCGATCCCGTCTTCGTCGTAAACGTCGGTCACCGCCTGGAAGCCGAAGCTGGCGTAGAAGGACTGTAGATGCGCCTGAGCGCCGAGATAGATAGCCTTCTGCGGCCACAGGCGGGTGCAGCTGGCGAGCGCCTTCTCCATCAGCTGATAGCCGAGCTTCTCCCCTCGCACCGTCGGGCTGACGATAACCCGGCCAATAACCACCGGTTCGAAATCCTCTGCGCTTTTCAGGATCCGCGCATAGGCTACCAGCTCATCGCCGCGCCAGCCGAGAAGATGACGGTTTTCACCGATCAGATCGTCGCCGTCAACGTCCTGATAGGGGCAGTTTTGCTCGACGACAAAGACTTCACAGCGCAGCTTTAGCAGCGCATAGAGCTGCGGGACGGTCAGCTCGCTATGGTGGAGATCCTGCCATATCATCATCTATTATTCCTTTATTGAAGTGGGCCCTGCATCATTCCGGCGGCAGGCGAGCGGCTGAAGGCAACAGGCTCAACCAGCGCGCGCAACCTGAAGGATGACGGGTATACTCTGTTTTTGACTCACGCCCTAAGGACACAGGACGATGGAATTAACTTTTTTGGGGACATCCGCTGGCGTGCCGACCCGTACGCGTAATATGACGTCTATCGTGCTGAATTTGCAACAGCCAACGGCGGCAGAGGTCTGGCTGTTCGACTGCGGAGAAGGCACCCAGCATCAGTTTCTGCATACCGCCCTGCACCCCGGCAAGCTGAATAAAATTTTTATTACCCATCTTCACGGCGACCATCTGTTTGGCCTCCCCGGCCTGCTGTGCAGCCGCTCGATGCAGGGCAACTCGCTGCCGCTGACCCTCTACGGGCCAAAAGGGCTGCGGGAGTTTGTCGAAGTGGCGCTGCGCCTCAGCGGCTCGTGGACCGATTATCCGCTGGATATTGTCGAAATTGGCCCCGGCCTTATCCTGGACGACGCCGGATATCGAGTCACGGCCTGGCCGCTAAACCATCCGGTGGAGTGCTACGGCTACCGCATTGAAGAGCACGACAAGCCCGGCACCCTGGACGCGGCCCGCCTTATCGCCGACGGCGTTCCCTCCGGGCCGCTGTTTCAGCAGCTCAAACAGGGGCTGAGCGTCGAGCTTGCCGACGGGCGCATCGTTGACGGCCGCCGCTATCTTGGCCCGACGACGCCGGGGAAAAAGCTGGCCATCTTTGGCGATACGGCGCCCTGTGCGGCGGCGCTTGAGCTGGCGCAGGGCGTGGACGTCATGATTCATGAAACCACCCTCGAACAGGCGATGGCCGAGAAGGCGAACGCTCGCGGACACTCCGCCAGCCAGCAGGCGGCGGCGCTGGCGCGCGATGCCGGGGTCGGCACCTTTATCGCCACCCACTTCAGCTCGCGCTACGACCTGCAGGGCTGTCAGCGCCTGCTGGCGGAGTGCCGGGAGATCTTCCCGCAGACCCTGCTGGCGGAGGATTTTATGGTCTATCCCATCCGCTAAACGGGCTAGCCCGGCTTAACGACGCGCATAAAAAAACCGCCGATCGTAGACCGGCGGTTTTTTTGCAGCCGTAGCCGCTTTACATCAGCGGCGTTGCCAGCTGTACGATGCTAATCAGCGGCTGCGGCCAGACGCCGAGTACCAGTACCAGCAGAGCCGAGATCAGTACCACGATACCGCCGGCGCTGTACTGCCAGTTAGACGGTGCATCGCGGTTCAGTTTCTCCGGCGCGCTCAGATAGAGACTCACCGCGACGCGCAGGTAGTAGTAAAGACCAATCGCCGAACCCACCACCACGGCGCCAACCAGCCACCACAGGTGCGCGTGCACGCCGACCGCCAGCACGTAGAACTTACCGATGAAGCCCAGCGTCATCGGAATACCGGCCAGCGACAGCATCATCACCGTCATCACCGCAGACAGAATCGGACGGTGCCAGAACAGGCCGCGATAGGAGTACAGCGAGTCGGCATCCGGGCCGCGGTACGGGCTGGACATCAGGCTCACCACGCCGAAGGCGCCGAGGCTGCTGAACAGGTAGCCGGCCAGATAGACGCCGACGGCTTCCATCGACATTTCGCCGCTCTGCAGGGCGATCAGCGCCACCAGCAGATAGCCGAGATGCGAGATCGAAGAGTAGCCGAGCAGACGCTTGATGTTGGTCTGGCTTAGCGCCATCAGGTTACCGAAGATGATGGACGCAAAGGCTATCAGACCCAGCACGATGCGCACTGCTTCGCTGTTGCCTACCGGCATGTACAGGAACAGACGCATCACCACGCCGAAGATAGCAATCTTGCTGGCGGTGGCCAGGAAGGTTGATACCGGCGCCGGCGCGCCCTGATAAACGTCCGGCGTCCACAGGTGGAACGGCACCAGCGACAGCTTAAAGCCCAGCCCCACAATCATCAGACCCAGACCCGCCAGCAGCAGCGGCTCGTGCAGGGTGTTATCCGCCAGGCTCTTACCGAGGGCCAGGAAGGAGAGATTGCCGGAGTTCGCGTACACCAGCGCCATACCGAACAGCAGGAAAGAAGAGGCTGCGGCGGAGAGGATGGTGTATTTGATACTGGCTTCCAGAGACCGTTTCTGGCGGAAAGCGTAGCCGATGAGGCCGAACAGCGGCAGCGAAATCAATTCGATACCGAGGAACAGCGCCGCCAGATGGTTTGCACCCGCCAGCAGAATGCCACCCAGCGCGGCGATGAGCACCAGCAGGTAGAACTCTTCTTTGTTGTCCTTGTAACCCTCAAGCCACGGATAGGCAAAAGTACAGGTCGCCAGGCTCGCCAGCAGCACCAGTCCGGTGTAGAGCATGGCGTAGCCGTCAACGCGGATCATCGGCGTGACGTCCATCGCGCCGTTCTGACCGACAAACCAAAGCGATATCAGCGCGGCGTTAAGCCCGAGAACCGACAGCGTGGCATTAAGGAAATGATTGCGTCGCCACGCAATGGAGAGCATCACAACCACCACCGTCAAGCCGACGATCAGCAGCGGTAGCAGTGCGATCAGTTGTTGTGGAGTTATTGTCATGGCGAATTACGGCCTTGTAGTAGAAACAGAATTAACAAACCACTGCTGAATGTTGCTCATCGCAGCATGTGAGGTGTCCAGAATCGGCTGCGGGAAGAAGCCCAGCAGCACCAGCAGAACCACCAGCAGCAGAACAATCGACAGCTCGCGCAGCGACATTCCCGGCAGCTCTTTCGCCGCAATCTCGCTCTTCGCTTTACCGAAGTAGGCACGATGCAGCATCGCCAGCGAGTAGACGGAAGCGAACACCAGACCAAAGGTGGAGATCACGGTAATCAGCGGCACCACTTTATAGCTGCCGAACAGGATCATGAACTCACCGACAAAGTTACCGGTACCCGGCATCCCGAGGGTCGCCACGGCGAAGAACATCGACAGCGCCGGCAGCCACTTAATTTTGCTCCACAGGCCGCCCATCTGACGCATATCACGCGTGTGCAGGCGCTCGTAGAGCTGGCCGCAAAGGATAAACAGACCGGCAGCGGAGAGGCCGTGCGCAATCATCTGAATCACCGCACCCTGATAGGCCAGCTGGCTGCCGGTATAGATGGCAATCAGCACGAAGCCCATATGAGAAACCGAGGTGTAGGCAATCAGGCGTTTGATATCGTACTGGCAGAAGGCCATCCACGCGCCGTAGAAAATACCGATGATGCCCAGCCACATAGCGATGGGCGCAAATTCGGCAGAGGCGTTCGGGAACAGCGGCAGCGCAAAACGCAGCAGACCGTAGGCCGCGGTTTTCAGCAGGATCCCCGCGAGGTCAACGGAACCGGCGGTCGGCGCCTGGGAGTGCGCGTCCGGCAGCCAGCCGTGCAGCGGTACCACCGGCATTTTCACCGCGAAGGCGATGAAGAAGCCCAGCATCAGCACGTATTCCACGCCGTGGGACATCGGCGTCTTCAGCAGATCTTCATAGTTGAAGGTCCACACGCCGGTGGCGTTGAAGTGCACGAACGCCAGCGCCAGGATGGCAATCAGCATCACCAGCCCGCTCGCCTGGGTATAGATGAAGAACTTGGTGGCCGCCGTGATACGCGTTTTACCGTCGGAAGCCTTGTGGCCCCACAGCGCGATCAGGAAGTACATCGGCACCAGCATCATCTCCCAGAAGAAGAAGAACAGGAACATGTCGATGGCAAGGAACACGCCGATAACGCCGCCCAGGATCCACATCAGGTTGAGGTGGAAGAAGCCCTGATACTTTTCGATCTCGCGCCATGAACAGAGTACGGCCAGTACGCCGAGCAGGCCGGTCAGCACCACCATCAGCAGCGACAGACCGTCGATAGCCAGATGAATGCTAATACCGAAGCGAGGGATCCACGGCATGACAAATTCGGACTGCCATTGGGGAATACCCGCAGCCTGTGTCAGAGAATAGCCGCCCTGCAGCCACAGCTGCAGTGAGAGAACCAGCGTCAGTCCCATGGTAATCAGCGCAATCCAGCGCGGCATCTTCACGCCAAAGCGTTCGGTCTGCCAGCACAGGAACCCGCCGATAAAGGGGATTAGTATTAACCAGGGTAATAACATAGCTGAGTATGTCCCTTATATTTACTCCTGCTCAGGCTATCTCGCTCGTCAGCCCGAATTCCGGCAGTGCTCGCACTCCTCGCGCACTTTCGTACGCTGCGGTTGCTCTGCGCTGGCGGTCTCCGGTCTGACTTCGCCGATGACGCCTGTACCTCAGGAACAGATTTTCAACGAATTCTAAAATTCTTTTAGGGTTTGTCGGCCAGATAAGCGCAGCGCCATCCGGCAATCGCTCACCCAGCCAACAAACTCAACGCAGTACCATCAGCAGCGCCAGCACGACAACCGCACCGATGCTCATTGACGCGACATACCAGCGTAAATAGCCGTTCTCGCTTAACAGCAGGCCTTTACCTGCAAAGCGGGAGAGGATAGCCGGAATGTTCATCATCGAGTTCAGCGGATCGCTTTTCAGCAGCCACGCCACGCCGAGGAACGGTTTCACGAACACCTTGTCGTACAGCCAGTCGAAGCCCCAGGCGTTGTACCACCAGGTGCCGAGCAGGCGGCCAGGTGCGCTGTTGGCGATGGAGGTCACCAGCGTGCGTTTACCCAGCCACAGCCATGCGGCGATGAGGATACCGGCAATAGCCACAATCCCGGAGACGATTTCCAGCGTCATTACGCGGCCGTGCTCAAGCTCGGTAGTCTGCGGCAGTACGCCCTGCAGCGGTGGCACAATCATGGCGCCAACGAAGGTGGAGAGAACCAGCAGAATAATCAGCGGCAGGTGATGGGTAATCCCTTTGCCTGCGTGAGCGTGAATCTGCTCTTTGCCGTGGAACACGATGAAGATCATGCGGAAGGTATACAGCGAGGTCATAAACGCGCCGACCAGGCCGGCAACCATCAGATTGAGATGACCGTTAGCCATCGCGCCGGCAAGGATCTCATCCTTACTGAAGAAGCCTGCGGTGATGAGCGGCAGTGCGGACAGCGCCGCGCCCCCCACCAGGAAGCAGACGTACACCAGAGGAATCGATTTACGCAGGCCGCCCATTTTGAAGATGTTCTGCTCGTGATGGCAGGCAAGGATCACCGAACCAGAGGAGAGGAACAGCAGCGCTTTGAAGAACGCGTGGGTCATCAGATGGAAAATCGCCGCGTCCCATGCCTGAACGCCCAGCGCCAGGAACATGTAGCCAATCTGACTCATCGTCGAGTAGGCCAGCACGCGCTTGATGTCGGTTTGTACCAGCGCAGCAAAACCTGCCAGCACCAGCGTCACCGCACCGACGATACCCACCAGATGCAGAATTTCCGGCGTCATCAGGAACAGGCCGTGCGTACGCGCAATCAGATACACGCCCGCGGTAACCATGGTTGCTGCGTGGATCAGCGCGGAGACCGGGGTCGGGCCCGCCATCGCGTCCGCAAGCCAGGTCTGCAGCGGCAGCTGTGCAGATTTACCCACCGCGCCGCCAAGCAGCATCAGGGTCGCCCACGTCAGCATGTTGTTGCCGGCTTCGAAGTGCTGAGGCGCCAGCTCGACCATTTCGCGGAAGTTCAGGGTTCCCAGCTCGTTGTAGAGAATGAACAGCGCAAAGGCGAGGAACACGTCGCCGACGCGGGTCACCACAAACGCTTTCATCGCCGCAGCGCCGTTCTTCGGATCGGTATAGTAGAAACCGATCAGCAGATAGGAGCACAGGCCCACGCCTTCCCAGCCGAGGTACATCAGCAGCAGGTTATCGGCGAGCACCAGAACCACCATGCTGGCGATAAACAGGTTAGTGTAGGCGAAGAAGCGGGAGTAGCCCTCTTCCCCGCGCATGTACCAGGAGGCGAACATGTGGATCAGGAAACCGACGCCGGTAACTACAGAGAGCATGGTCAGGGAGAGACCGTCCAGCACCAGGTTAAAGCCGATGTTGAAATCGCCCACCGACATCCACGTCCACAGCGGAACGCTGATCGCCTGCCTGCCGTTAGCAAAGAAGTCCATCCCAACGAAGGCCGTAACCAGCGCGGCCAGGCCTACCGACCCCATTCCCACGGTGGCGGAGAGGTTTTCCGACCAGCGCCCGCGGGAAAAGGCCAGCAGCACAAAGCCAATCAATGGCAAAAGAATGGTTAAGGAAAGCATGTTCATCCACGCAACTCACTTACTGAATCGATGTTCAGGTTCTGGCGGCGACGATGGAGCTGCAGCAGCAGCGCCAGACCGATACTCGCTTCCGCAGCCGCAAGGCTGATCGCGAGAATATACATTATCTGACCATCGGCCTGACCCCAGTAGCTTCCGGCAACCACGAAGGCCAACGCCGCGGCGTTGATCATGATCTCCAGGCTAATCAGCATAAACAGCAGATTGCGGCGAATCACCAGACCCGTCAGACCGAGAACAAACAGGATCGCGGCGAGGATCAGTCCATGTGTTAAGGGGATCATGCGTGCTCCTCCGTTTTTCTTTTGTCGCTATCGTTCTGGCGGTTGCTCAGCACTTCACCGACGCGCTCTTCGCGGCCGATATGGAAGGCAACAACCAGACCGGCCAGCAGCAGCATGGAGGCCAGCTCCACCGCCAGTACGTACGGGCCAAACAGCGCAATACCAACTTCTTTCGCGCTTATCGCGGTGCCTTCAATGCCCTGATCGTTAAGACCGAGGATGGCATAAACGATAACCACCAGCAGCACCGCGGAGAGGATGGCCGGGCCGATCCAGATCCCCGGCTGCAGCCACTTACGTTCCTGCTCAATTTCGCTGCCGCCAAGGTTAAGCATCATCACCACGAAGACGAACAGCACCATGATGGCACCGGCGTAAACGATGATCTCCAGCGCCCCGGCGAAGTACGCGCCCAGCGAGAAGAACACGCCAGCAATCGCTAACAGCGAAATAATCAGGTACAGCAGCGCGTGCACCGGATTGGTGTGGGTGATCACCCGCAGGGTTGCGAGGATGGCGACAAGGCCACAGATATAAAAAGCGAATTCCATTGCCCTCTCCTTACGGTAACAGGCTCTTGACGTCGATAGGCTTAGCTTCGTTCTCTGCTTCGCCCTTATCTTTGCCGTCGATTGCCATACCCGCCATCCGGTAGAAGTTATATTCCGGGTATTTACCCGGACCGGAAATCAGCAGATCCTCTTTTTCGTACACCAGATCCTGACGCTTGTATTCACCCAGTTCGAAGTCCGGGGTCAACTGAATCGCCGTGGTTGGGCACGCTTCTTCACACAGACCGCAGAAAATGCAGCGTGAGAAGTTGATGCGGAAAAACTCCGGGTACCAGCGGCCGTCTTTGGTCTCTGCTTTTTGCAAAGAGATACAGCCTACCGGACACGCTACCGCACACAGGTTACAGGCAACGCAGCGCTCTTCGCCGTCCGGATCGCGCGTCAGCACGATGCGGCCACGATAGCGCGGCGGCAGATATACCGGCTCTTCCGGATACATCTGGGTTTCACGTTTGGCGAAGGCGTGCATCCCGATCATACAGATACTGCGGACCTGGGTGCCGAACCCCACCAATAATTCTTTTAAGGTCATGGTCAATTCACCCCTTATTGCGCCTGCCAGAGAATGACAGCCGCCGTTACCAACAAGTTGATCAGCGTTAATGGCAGGCATACCTTCCAGCCAAAGGACATTACCTGGTCATAACGTGGACGCGGTAATGATGCGCGGATCAAAATGAACATCATCATGAAGAACGCGGTTTTCAGTGCGAACCAGATGAACGGAGGTAAGAATGGGCCATTCCAGCCACCGAAGAACAGCGTCACGATCAGCGCCGATACGGTGACAATCCCGATATATTCACCGACGAAGAACAGACCGAACTTCATGCCGGAATATTCAATGTGGTAGCCATCGGCCAGTTCCTGCTCGGCTTCCGGTTGGTCGAAGGGGTGACGGTGACACACGGCCACGCCCGCAATCGCAAAGGTAACAAAGCCAAAGAACTGCGGGATAACGTTCCACAGATGCGCCTGGTTGTTGACGATATCGCCCATATTGAACGATCCCGCCTGCGCCACCACGCCCATCAGCGAGAGGCCGAGGAACACTTCGTAGCTCAGCGTCTGCGCGGAGGCGCGCATCGCGCCCAGCAGCGAGTATTTGTTATTACTCGACCAGCCGGCAAACAGCACCGCGTAGACCGCCAGGCCTGCCATCATCAGGAAGAACAGGATGCCGATGTTCAGGTCGGCCACCACCCACGACGGGCTGACCGGCACAATAGCAAAGGCCAGCAGCAGCGAGGTAAAGGCAATAACCGGTGCCAGAGTAAAGATCACGCGATCGGTAAAGCGCGGAACCCAGTCCTCTTTAAAGAACATTTTGATCATGTCGGCAACCAGCTGCAGCGAACCGCCCCAGCCGACGCGGTTAGGTCCGTAGCGGTTCTGGAACAGCCCGAGCAGACGACGTTCGCCGAAGCTCATGAATGCGCCACAGGTGACAACCACCAGCAGAATGACCACCGCCTTCAGGATGCTTAACAGAATGTCGATGAGATCCGGAGTTAACCAACTCATGCTTTTGCCTCCTGCAGAGTATCAATACGCGCTCCGGTCAGAACCGGCGCAATGCCAGGCATGCCCATCGGTAGGCCAACCTGCCCTGCCGTCAGGCCCGCAGAGATAATCAGCGGCAGGCTAAGCAGATGACCCTCAACGCTGAAGGAGACCATCGCCCCCGCGTTGACGCCAAGCTTCGCCGCATCTTCCGGGTTAAGCTTGAGATACGGCTGCGGCATGCGGCTCTGGAACACCGGCGAGCGCTGCGACAGCTCATCGCTGCCGAACAGATGGTAGTACGGCGCAATCCGCCATTTCCCTTCTTCGGCCTGGAAGCTTGTCGGCACCGCGGTGAAGTAATCCAGACCCTCGGCGGAAGCCTCAATCAGGCGCACGCCCGGATCGCCGTGGCGCAGCTTACCGCCCACTTCATCCTGGAATTTATTCCACGCCTGCGGGGAGTTCCAGCCCGGTGCCCACGCAAACGGAATTTGCGAACGCGGCGCGGACGGCTGGTTGTTCCCTTCCATCGAGAAGGCAAACATGGTGTCTTTGTCCTGCGGCTGGCGCGGTTCATGCACGCTGATATTGGCGCGCATCGCCGTGCGGCCGCTGTAACGATGCGGTTCACGGGCCAGCTTCTGACCGCGAATGCGGAAGCTCGCGTCCGGCGCGGCATCTTTAATGCCTGCCAGCTGCGGCAGCTTAGCCACTACCGCGTCAATGACGTGGTCCAGCTGCGTCCAGTCAACCTGACGGTTGTCGACGGTGCTGTGCAGCGAATGCAGCCAGCGCCAGCTCTCCAGCATCACGGTATTCGCATCGTAGTAGGCCGGGTCATAAACCTGGAAGAAACGCTGGGCGCGGCCTTCGTTGTTGACCACCGTGCCGTCACTTTCTGCAAAGCTTGCCGCAGAGAGCACCAGATGTGCTTTTTCCATGATCGCGGTGCGCTGATGGTCAACGACCATCACCAGCGGCGCTTTGGCCAGCGCAGCGTCTACGCGCGCGGCGGAAGCGTGGCGATGCAGATCGTTTTCCAGCACGATAACCGCATCGGCAGCGCCGGTTTCCAGCTCGCTCAACGCCTCTTCCAGTGAACCGCCGCCGATCATACCCAGACCGACGCTGTTCACCGCGCGGGCAACCATGGTCACGCCGACGTCTGCGCCGCGACCTTTCAGCGCCTTAGCGACGTTCGCCGCGGCCTGAATAATCTCGATGCTGCCGGCGTTGGTTCCGGAAACGATCAGCGGTTTCTTCGCCCCGGCCAGCGCCTGGACGATCACGTCAATTTTGCCCTGCAGATCTTTGCTCAGGCCTTCCACCGCCGGCGAGGTTTCATCCAGCGCGTGCGCAATGGCAAAGCCCAGCCGCGCCTGATCTTCAACCGGCGCGCGGTAGGTCCACGCGGCGACGTCGTCCAGACGGGTGTCGTCGATATTGGTGACAAACAGCGGATGCTTCGCACGCTGGCCGATATTAAGGATCGCGGCAATCTGCCAGTCGGCGACTTTCTGCGCCGCGGCCATTTCACGCGCTTTACCTTTCACCGCCTGGCGTACGGCCAGCGCAATGCGGGCGCCGGTTTGGGTAATATCTTCACCCAGCACCAGTACCGCATCGTAGGATTCAATGTCGCGCAGCGCCGGGGTATGAATACCGCCGTCGCGCAGCACCGTCAGCATCATCTGCAGACGTTCCTGCTCGGCTTTAGCGATGCCGGTATAGAAGTTCTCGGCGCCGACCAGCTCGCGCAGCGCAAAGTTGCTTTCGAGGCTGGCGCGCGGGGATCCGATGCCGATCGCTTTTTTCGACTGACGCAGAATATCCGCCGCACCCTGCATGGCCTGCTCGGCGTTGAGGGCGATCAGATCGTCGCCGCGGCGCTGAACCGGCTGACGCGGACGGTCTTTCAGGTTCACGTAGCCATAGCCGAAACGACCGCGGTCGCAGAGGAAGTAGCGGTTGACGGTGCCGTTATAGCGGTTTTCGATACGACGCAGCTCGCCGTAACGCTCACCCGGGCTGATGTTGCAACCGATGGAACACTGCTGGCAGATGCTTGGCGCAAACTGCATATCCCATTTACGGTTATAGCGCTCGGAGTGCGTTTTATCGGTGAATACGCCGGTCGGGCAGACTTCAACCAGGTTGCCGGAGAATTCGCTCTCCAGTACGCCGTCTTCCGGGCGACCGAAGTAGACGTTGTCGTGAGCGCCATAAACGCCCAGATCGGTGCCGTCAGCGTAGTCTTTGTAGTAGCGTACGCAGCGGTAGCAGGCGATGCAGCGGTTCATTTCGTGCGAGATGAACGGCCCCAGATCCTGATTGCGGTGGGTGCGCTTGGTAAAGCGGTAGCGACGGAAGCTATGACCGGTCATCACGGTCATATCCTGCAGGTGGCAGTTACCGCCCTCTTCGCAGACCGGACAGTCGTGCGGGTGGTTGGTCATCAGCCACTCAACCACGCTTTCGCGGAACTGTTTCGCTTCAGCGTCGTCGATAGAAATAAAGGAACCATCGGATGCCGGTGTCATACAGGACATCACCAGGCGACCACGCGTGTCTTCCGCGTTTTGATATTGCTTCACCGCACACTGGCGGCAAGCGCCGACGCTGCCGAGCGCCGGGTGCCAGCAAAAGTATGGAATATCAAGACCGAGAGAGAGACAAGCCTCTAGCAGGTTGTCCGCTCCGTTGACCTCGTATTCTTTGCCGTCTACATGAATCGTAGCCATTAGCATGCTTCCAAATTAAAAAAATCGTTACCACTTCCTCACTCAGCTGTCGCCCTGGCGCCGGCTGAACGAGTCGGTGGGAATCACCAGCGCGTCTTAAGCAGGTTCGGCTGAATCCCGCTGATTGCATGGGTATTACTGAACTGCTGCTTAATGCCTGCTTCGAATTCGTCGCGGAAATATTTAATGGCGCTTTGCAGCGGTTCGACCGCGCCTGGCGCATGCGCGCAAAAGGTTTTACCCGGCCCAAGGAATCGACACAGTTGCTCAAGTGTCTCGATATCACCCGGCTGGCCTTCGCCGCGCTCAATGGCGCGCAGGATCTTCACGCTCCACGGCAGGCCATCGCGACAGGGCGTACACCAGCCGCAGGACTCGCGGGCGAAGAACTCTTCAAGGTTACGCACCAGCGAAACCATGCCGATCTCGTGGTCGACGGCCATCGCCAGCGCGGTACCCAGACGGCTGCCCGCCTTGCCAATACTTTCGAACTCCATCGGCAGGTCGAGATGCGCTTCGGTCAGGAAGTCAGTCCCTGCGCCACCCGGCTGCCAGGCTTTAAACTTCAGGCCATCACGCATACCGCCGGCATAGTCTTCGAGGATTTCACGCGCGGTGGTACCGAACGGCAGCTCCCACAGGCCCGGGTTCTTCACCCGACCGGAGAAGCCCATCAGCTTGGTACCCGCATCTTTGCTCTTAGAGATGTTCTGGTACCATTCGACGCCGTTGGCCAGAATGGCCGGGACGTTACACAGGGTTTCGACGTTGTTGACGCAGGTCGGCTTACCCCACACGCCGGAGCTCGCCGGGAACGGCGGCTTGGAGCGCGGGTTGGCGCGACGACCTTCGAGGGAGTTAATCAGCGCGGTCTCTTCGCCGCAGATGTAACGCCCTGCCCCGGTGTGCACGAACAGTTCGAAATCGAAACCGGTGCCGAGAATGTTTTTGCCCAGCAGGCCGGCTTCGGTCGCTTCGGCAATGGCGCGGCGCAAATGGACCGCCGCTTCAATATATTCGCCGCGCAGGAAGATGTAGCCGCGGTACGCTTTCAGCGCAAACGCGGAGATCAGCATGCCTTCCACCAGCAGGTGCGGCAGCTGCTCCATCAGCAGGCGGTCTTTATAGGTGCCCGGCTCCATCTCATCGGCATTACACAGCAGGTAACGGATGTTCATGGATTCGTCTTTCGGCATCAGGCTCCACTTCAGACCGGTGGAGAAGCCCGCGCCGCCGCGCCCTTTCAGGCCGGCGTCTTTTACCTGGTTGACGATCTCATCCGGCGCCAGGCCCAGCAGCGCCTTACGGGCGCCCTCGTAGCCGTTTTTGCTCTGATACTCATCCAGCCATACCGGCTGTTTGTCATCGCGCAGGCGCCAGGTTAGCGGATGCGTTTCGGGAGTTCGGATAACGTTTTTCATTTATACCGCTCCAGCAAATCAGGAATTCCTTCCGGCGTCAGATGACTGTGGGTGTCTTCATCAATCATCATGCTTGGGCCTTTATCACAGTTACCCAGACAGCAGGTCGGTAACAGGGTAAAACGGCCATCAAACGTTGTCTGACCCGGCTTGATATTCAGCTTTTGCTCAAGTGCTGCCTGAATCCCCTGATAGCCGGTGATGTGACACACCACGCTGTCGCAGTAGCGAATGACGTGACGGCCAACCGGCTGACGGAAGATCTGGCTGTAGAAGGTCGCAACGCCTTCGACATCGCTTGCCGGGATCTCCAGTACGTCGGCGATCGCATAGATCGCGCCATCCGGCACCCAGCCACGCTGTTTCTGAACGATCTTCAGCGCTTCGATGGACGCCGCACGCGGGTCTTCGTAGTGGTGCTTCTCGTGCTCAATTGCCTCACGCTCTGCCGCACTCAGCTCAAAAGCCTCGGTTTGTGGTTGTTGATTCTCGTGCATAATTAGCGGTCCACGTCTGACATAACAAAATCGATACTACCCAGATATACGATAAGATCGGATACCAGGCTGCCGCGAATCGCCGCCGGAATCTGCTGCAGGTGCGCATAGCTCGGCGTGCGGATGCGGGTGCGATAGCTCATGGTGCTGCCGTCGCTGGTCAGGTAGTAACTGTTAATACCCTTCGTCGCTTCAACCATCTGGAAGGATTCGTTGGCCGGCATAACCGGGCCCCAGGAAACCTGCAGGAAGTGGGTGATCAGGGTTTCGATATGCTGCAGCGTGCGCTCTTTCGGCGGCGGCGTGGTCAGCGGATGATCCGCCTTGAACGGCCCTTCCGGCATATTATCGAGACACTGCTGAAGGATGCGCAGGCTCTGGCGCAGCTCTTCGACTTTTAACATCACGCGGGTGTAGCAGTCGGAGATGCCGCCGCCGGTCGGGATTTCAAAGTCGAAGTTTTCATAGCCTGAATACGGACGCCATTTACGCACGTCGAAGCCAATGCCGGTCGCGCGCAGGCCAGCACCGGTGGTGCCCCACTCCAGCGCTTCTTTCGCATTGTAAGCGGCCACCCCTTTCGAACGGCCAATCAGAATGCTGTTACGCAGCGCGGCCTTTTCGTAGGAATCCAGACGCTTTGGCATCCACTCAAGGAATTCACGCAGCAGGCGATCCCAGCCGCGCGGCAGGTCATGCGCGACGCCGCCGATGCGGAACCACGCAGGGTGCATACGGAAACCGGTGATGGCTTCTACCAGATCGTAGATTTTCTGGCGATCGGTAAAGGCAAAGAACACCGGCGTCATGGCGCCAACGTCCTGAATAAAGGTGGAGATGTACAGCAGGTGGCTGTTGATGCGGAACAGCTCGGAGAGCATCACGCGAATCACGTTGACGCGATCCGGCACGGTAATACCCGCCAGCTTTTCTACCGCCAGCACGTACGGCATCTCATTGACGCAGCCGCCGAGATATTCGATACGGTCGGTGTAAGGAATGTAGCTGTGCCACGACTGGCGCTCGCCCATTTTTTCAGCACCGCGGTGGTGGTAGCCGATATCCGGAACGCAGTCGACGATCTCTTCGCCATCCAGCTGCAGAACGATACGGAAAGCACCGTGCGCGGAGGGGTGGTTCGGGCCGAGGTTAAGGAACATAAAGTCCTCATTTTCGGTCCCGCGCTTCATGCCCCACTCTTCCGGCTTGAAGGTCAGCGCTTCCATTTCCAGATCCTGTTTCGCTTTCGTCAGCTCAAACGGGTCGAATTCGGTGGCGCGTGCCGGATAGTCTTTACGCAGCGGGTGGCCTTCCCAGGTCGGCGGCATCATGATGCGCGTCAGGTGCGGGTGGCCTTCGATATCAATGCCAAACATTTCCCACGTTTCACGCTCATACCAGTTGGCGTTAGGGAACAGTTTGGTCAATGTCGGAACGCGCAGATCGTTTTCGGATAATGCTACCTTGAGCATGATATCGCGATTGCGTTCAATAGAAATCAGGTGATAGAAAACGGAAAAATCCGCGGCGGGTAGCCCGTCACGGTGGGTGCGCAGACGTTCGTCCATGCCGTGCAGATCGAACAGCATGATGTAAGGTTTTGGCAATCTCTTCAGGAAATCGGCCACCTCAAGCAGCTGCTCGCGCTTCACCCAAACTACCGGTACGCCGGTACGGGTTGGCTGAACGGTAAAGGCATCCGGGCCAAAACGATTGCGCAGTTCGCCGATCACCGGGTCATCAAGGTGATCGCGGGTTTGCCAGGCTGGTGCGGCGTCATGCGCGTTTAAATCGGTCATATTGTTCACCATTGCAAAAGGTCCGTGGTGACTGCCGGGCGACGCTTCGCGCTGTTGTAGATTGATTTGCGAAGTATTTTGCCGCCGCCCGCAGGCGCAAATTAAATCTCGTCCGGAGTCCGCAGATTGGTCACTGCAATGCGTTCGCCGCGTTTACGCTCACGTTCCGACTGCATGTTGGCGCGATAAACGCCCTGATCGCCAACCACCCACGAGAGAGGACGGCGCTCTTTACCAATAGATTCCTGCAGCAGCATCAGCGCCTGCATATAAGCTTCCGGACGCGGCGGACAGCCCGGGATGTAAACATCAACCGGAATAAATTTATCTACGCCCTGCACGACAGAATAAATATCGTACATACCGCCGGAGTTGGCACACGCCCCCATGGAGATAACCCATTTCGGCTCCAGCATCTGATCGTAAAGACGCTGAATAACCGGTGCCATCTTGGTGAAGCAGGTGCCCGCGACCACCATCAGGTCAGCCTGACGAGGAGAGGCACGCAGAACTTCCGCGCCAAAACGCGCGACGTCATGCACCGCGGTGAATGACGTCACCATTTCTACGTAGCAGCAAGAAAGGCCGAAGTTATAGGGCCAGATTGAGTTCTTACGGCCCCAGTTCACCATGTCATGCAGCGCGTGTTCGAGTTTCCCCATATACACGCTTTTGTTGACTTCTTGCTCCAGGGGGTCAGTTACGATCTCCTGTTTTTGCAGGGGGTAACGGTCGTTCTCACCGTTAGGATCTATGCGGGTGAGCGTATAATCCATCTTATTGCCTCGCTTTTACTGCATATGACGGTTAGTGGGACTGTCTGTTTCTGAGTTAACCAGCGTGCGACGGGAACGCGCAGGCGTCCAGTCCAGTGCACCGATACGTACGAGATAAACCAGACCAGCCAGTAGCACTAAAATGAAAATTGCGGCTTCCACAAAGCCAACCCAACCGCTTTCACGGATAGAGGTCGACCATGCGTAGAGATACAGGGCTTCCACGTCGAAGATAACGAAGAACATGGCAACCAGATAAAACTTCGCAGAAAGACGTAAGCGAGCCGAACCAACGGAGTCGATCCCCGATTCAAACGGCGTGTTTTTGCTTCGCGCGCGCGCGCGACCGCCGAGGTACCAGCCCCCGACAAGCATCAGGCAGCACAGGCCGATGGCAATGATGAGAAATATAGCGAATGCCCAATGATGAGCGATGACTTCAGTGGATGTTGACATACGCATTGCTTAACCAAAAAAGTGTAGCGCTAAACCCTCTGCTCTTACTGGCAGATGAACGCCACAGCGTTTCACGGGGAGGAATAAAAAAATAACCTTGCAAAAAAGCGTCCCTACTTATCGTAGAAGGCCATATGCGCTGGCTTTTTACCCCTTTCTTTAACCTTTTGTCAACTTCAACAAAAGTTTTAACAACATTAATTTACATTAGGTTTTTTTCATTAACATTAAATGCCCTTTTATGCGAAATAACCTTGCATACCAATTGGATTTAGTGTTGTTGAATCGTGTCCGTTTCCATTGTAAATCATAATTACCCGTCTATTTTGACAGGATTTAGCCTCGATTCCTCCCCCTAAGGAGGGGTATTTTCTTGATCTGTGACACGCTTTTGTTAATTAAACCAAAAAAACAGCAACAAACTGGCCGGTTTTTTAACATTAGCATGAACTATTGAAAGTGCAGGGAAAAGTAGAGAAGTGTCGGTCGGATTGTCGCTAACCGACTGATATACATAACAATAAAACAACAATATATTAAAAATCACTGTAAAATAAGAAAAAAAAGAGCCGCAGGGTCTAATTCTCACCTCAGCGGCTCCTTTTTGCATTTACATTTTGTTACCAGCTTTTTGTGACCAATGTAGCTTAAATCCCCCTCAGGAGATGAGGGTATGGCCTCCCCCTTCGGGGGTAAAGAGCGGGTCCGACGACCAGGGATTATGGTCCTGGCTCAGCGACTGAAAGATGGCCTGCGCCAGTTCGCTCACGCTCTGCGGATCGCAGCTCAAAACGTAGCGAGTATCCGGTAACCCCGGCAGGCCGTCGCTCTTGCCAACCACCCGCAGCTCGGGACTCATCATTTCAACCGGCCGCGCCGTTACGCCAAGCCCGGCTTTCACCGCCGCTTTAACGCCCGCCAGTGAGGATGCCGAATGGGCCAAATGCCACGGCGTCTGCGCGCTATTGAGCGCCGAGGTAATATCATCCCGGAAGGGCCCGGGCCCCTCAAGCAGGATCAGCGGTACCGACGCCTCGTGAGGCAGCACGTAGTCCGCCGCGCAGTACCACAGGGTTGGCGACGTGCGCAGCGTCAGCATTTCAAAGCTGTCAGACTGATGGGTGGTCAACGCGAGATCTATCGCGCCGTTTGCCAGCCTCTCCACCGCCTCGGCATGATTGAGAACCTTAATTTCGAGGGTCAGCCTCGGGTAGAAGCTGCCGATCCGATTAAGCAAAAACGGTAAAATGGTATCCGCCGTTTCGTCGGTGGCGCCGATAGTCAACGTCCCCTGCAGGCTGCTAAACATCAACGACATGCAGGCTTCGTCGTTAAAGCGCAGAATTTTACGCGCATAGCCGAGCAGCTGAATGCCCTGCTCAGTTAATAGCTTATTGCGCCCGTGGCGGGCAAAGAGCTCTTTTCCGACCAGCTGCTCCAGCCGCTGCATCTGCTGGCTCACCGCAGACTGAGTACGGCGCACCGCCGTAGCGGCGGCAGCAAACGTACTCAAATCGGCAACGGCAACAAACGTTCTCAGCAGATCGAGGTCGAGATTTAGTATTGGACGATTTGCATTTATCATGTTGCTTCACTCACAGGTAGCTATCGCTGACCTGCCTTGTTGATGCTGTGCTCCAGGTTTCCGGCTATTCCTTGAGCCTCGTGTCATCCGCAAAAAGGAAACGGGCGACAGCTGGAAGAACGTTATTGCATTTGAAAGTGCTCGTCCGCGTCAATTGTGCGGAACCTCTGAGTCATATTTTGTTCGTACGCCTAAGCCTTTTCTAATTACGGCGAGCCGCTTTATGTGACCTGATTCAAAAAAGCCATCTACAGCGCAGCCCTGCACGTCAATACGCAGTCTGCCTGCGCAAAAGCTTGCTGAACGACAAACAAAAAGCCTGCAATAACAATATATTAATAAGAAAAACCGCATTATTTACGAGGTTTATTTGATATTAACAACGACATCCTAACCGAAAACCGCCTTATTTATAAGGGCAAATCAGTATTATTAAAGATAATTTTAAACATTTTTTCAGGACTTTAATTAAATTAACAAAACCAGGATTATTCATTGCCAAAAAATAAGACTCATTAATCTCTTAGATGTTTTTATTAAGTATATTTAACATTACCGCTACAGTCGTCCCCCGTCAGTTAAAAGCATAGTGCTTTTTTGTGAGCAAAAAAGTATCAGCGCAGGACCTCCCCGTCACCTCAAACCAGATAAACGCTCATCATATGGCGATAAAACCACAAGATCTGACCAATAAAATACGACTTAAAGGCATATTCTATAAACACCAAAGCCAATCAACAGATAAATCGATTACCCTAAAAAAAGAAAATTAGCAAAATCTTCTCCTGCTAACCCTTCAAAACAGCGGGGATGAAGAGTACATTGTTCCGAGCTGACTTCCACGGCAGGGAGTGGCGATAACAGCTAAAAAGGCAAAGATTCATGTCCCCTATCGAAAAATCCAGCAAGTTAGACAACGTCTGTTACGACATCCGCGGCCCGGTTCTCAAAGAAGCGAAGCGTCTTGAAGAAGAAGGCAATAAAGTCCTCAAGCTGAACATCGGCAACCCGGCGCCGTTTGGCTTCGATGCCCCGGATGAAATCCTCGTTGACGTCATTCGTAATTTACCGACCGCCCAGGGCTACTGCGACTCTAAAGGCCTCTACTCGGCGCGCAAAGCTATCATGCAGCACTATCAGGCCCGCGGCATGCGCGACGTGACGGTTGAAGATATTTATATCGGCAACGGCGTATCGGAACTGATTGTCCAGGCCATGCAGGCGCTGCTGAACAGCGGTGACGAAATGCTGGTCCCGGCGCCGGATTATCCCCTGTGGACGGCGGCGGTATCGCTCTCCAGCGGTAAAGCAGTGCACTATCTTTGCGATGAGTCCGCCGACTGGTTCCCGGATCTCGACGATATTCGCGCAAAAATCACCCCACGCACCCGCGGGATCGTGATTATTAACCCGAACAACCCGACCGGCGCGGTCTATTCAAAAGAGCTGCTGCTGGAGATCGTCGAAATTGCTCGCCAGCATAATCTGATCATCTTTGCTGATGAAATCTACGACAAGATCCTGTACGACGAAGCCCAGCACCACTCGATCGCCGCGCTGGCTCCCGACCTGCTGACGATTACCTTTAACGGCCTGTCAAAAACCTACCGCGTCGCCGGCTTCCGCCAGGGCTGGATGGTGTTGAACGGACCGAAAAAACACGCTAAGGGCTATATCGAAGGCCTGGAAATGCTGGCCTCCATGCGCCTGTGTGCCAACGTTCCGGCGCAGCATGCCATCCAAACGGCCCTTGGCGGTTATCAAAGCATCAGCGAGTTTATTGTTCCCGGCGGGCGCCTGTACGAGCAGCGTAACCGCGCCTGGGAGCTGATTAACGAGATCCCGGGCGTCTCCTGCGTGAAGCCGAAAGGCGCGCTCTATATGTTCCCGAAAATTGACGCTAAGCGCTTTAACATTCACGACGATCAGAAGATGGTGCTCGACTTCCTGCTGCAGGAGAAAGTGCTGCTGGTACAGGGTACCGCCTTTAACTGGCCGTGGCCAGATCACGTGCGTATCGTGACCCTGCCTCGCGAAGACGATCTGGAAATGGCCATTTCACGTTTCGGCCGCTTCCTCTCCGGCTATCACCAGCTCTGATAAGTCGAACCCGCCGCCGGTATTTGCATCCGGCGGCAATCCCTGCGCACAATGGAACCCGATGTCGTCACTGATTAAGGGTCCTTATGAGTCAGAGTCATTTCTTTGCCCACCTCTCCCGCCTGAAGCTGATTAACCGCTGGCCGCTGATGCGCAACGTGCGCACCGAAAACGTGTCCGAGCATAGTCTGCAGGTCGCCATGGTCGCCCATGCGCTGGCGGCAATTAAGAATCGTAAGTTTGCGGGCAACGTTAACGCCGAGCGGATCGCGCTGCTGGCGATGTACCATGATGCTTCGGAAGTTTTAACCGGCGATCTGCCGACACCGGTAAAATATTTCAACTCGCAGATCGCCCAGGAATATAAGGCCATTGAGAAAATTGCTCAGCAGAAGCTTATCGATATGGTCCCCGACGAGCTGCGCGATATTTTTGCGCCGCTGATTGATGAACACAGCTACAGCGAAGAGGAAAAATCAATCGTCAAGCAGGCCGATGCGCTCTGCGCCTATCTGAAATGCCTCGAAGAGCTGTCGGCCGGAAATAACGAATTTTTACTGGCCAAAGGCCGGCTCGAGAAAACGCTGGAATCCCGCCGCAGCGATGAAATGGATTATTTTATGCAGGTGTTTGTCCCGAGCTTTCATCTCTCTCTGGATGAAATCAGCCAGGACTCCCCGCTGTAAAATCGACGCTAGCCCGGCCTGCGGCCGGGCCATGAGGAAAAAACGGGGCTCAGAACGGGAACAGGACCGGGATCAGCAGCACGCAAACCACCATCACCAGCACGGTAAAAGGCACGCCGATCTTCACAAAATCGCTGAACGAGTATTTACCGGGCCCCAGTACCAGGGTGTTAACCGGTGAAGATACCGGGGTCATAAACGCCGCCGAAGCCGCCATCGCCACCACCATCGCAAAGGGGTAAGGCGACACGCCCATTGAGTTCGCCGCCGCCAGCGCAATCGGCGCCATCAGCACCGCCGTTGCGGTATTTGAAATAAACAGGCCAATGGCCGCGCACATCACAAACAGGCAGCCCAGCATTAAATAGGGTCCTTTGCTGCCGGCAACGTCCATCAGCCCCTGAACCACTAAATCCACACCGCCGGTTTTTTGCAGCGCCAGCGCAAAAGGCATCATCCCGACGATCAGAATAATGCTCGGCCAGTGAATCGCCTTATAGGCGCTCTCGGCGTTGATGCAGCGAAATTTCCCCATCAACAGACAGGAGATAATAGCGGCAATGGGGTTGGGAATTTCATCGGTGAGCATCAGGGCCACCATCAGTACCAGGCAGAAAATAGCGTGCGGCGCCTGGCTGTGGGCCGGTGAGGCATCGTTCACCTCGATAGGCATATTTAGCACCACAAAATCACGCCCGCGCTTCGCCAGCAGGGCTATCTGCCGCCAGTTGCCGACCACCAGCATGATATCCCCAAGCTGCAGGGACTCATCGACCACCGCGCCATCGAGGGCTTTACCGTCCCGCTTCAGGCCGACAATATTGAGACCAAAGCGGGTGCGGAAGGCGATTTCACGTACCGTTTTGCCGATAAGCTCCGAGTCGGGGATCAGCGTCACCTCCGCCATACCGACATCCAGCGCCTGGTCGGAGAAATACTCCCCGCGCAGCACCATCGGCTCAAGCATTTGCTCCCCGCAGAACTGGCGCAAATCGACGTCCGAAGCCGACATATCAATCAGCAGAACGTCGCGGGCGCGGAACTCGGATACCCCGTTAACGTTCACAATCACCCGCCGAAAACGACGCCAGCGCTCCACGCCGATAACGTTAGCGCAGTAGCGTTCGCGCAGCTTAAGATCGTCGAGGCGCAGGCCAATCATCGGCGAACCGGGGCGGATCGCCAGGCGACGCGCCCTGCCGGTTAGATGGTACTCTTTGATTAAATCGCGAAAGGTGCTTCTCTTACGCCCGTCGCGCGACAGCTCGCCCTCGTCGCCTTTCAGCATAAAGCGAACCGCCAGCATGTAGAAAACGCCCAGCAGCAAAACCACCAGGCCAATGGGCGTCACGCTAAAGAAGCTAAAGCCCTGCAGCCCTTCGCGTATCAGCTCGCTGTTGACGACGAGGTTAGGCGGCGTTGCCACCAGGGTCATCATCCCGCTGATAAGCCCGGCAAAACTCAGCGGCATCATCAGGCGCGACGGGGAGGTATTCATGCGTGCAGAAACGCTCAGCACCACCGGAATAAAGATAGCCACCACCCCGGTGGAGCTCATAAACGCGCCCAGCCCGGCGACGGTCAGCATCAGGTAGATCAGCATTTTTGTTTCGCTGCTGCCCGCTACCTTCACCAGCCAGCTGCCGACTTTGCTTGCGACGCCGGTGCGCACGAGGCCGTCACCGATGATAAACAGCGCGGCGATAAGAATAACGTTCGGATCGCTAAAACCGGAAAACGCTTCGCTGAGAGTCAGCGTATCGCTGAGAACGAAGGCGACGATCACCAGCAGCGCGATAGCATCCATGCGCACTTTTCCGGTGGCAAAAAGCACGACCGCAACGGCAAGAAGAGACAGCACCCAAATCAGTTCACCGTTCACAACTTATCCTTGTCTGAAGATGGAGTCGAAATTGTGGCACAAAAAAGCCCCGCCAGCGCGGGGCTAAATCATGAGATTATGCTTTAAGCGTAACGCTAACGTTGCCGTCTGGCTGCCGAACAATCTCCAGCTCTTCGAGGCTGGTCAGCACAAAGTCTGCTTCATCGAGACGCGGCGCGTCGGCAGGCACGTTAACGGCAATCGTACGGCATCCGGCGCTCAGGCCGGACAGTAATCCCGCCGGCGCGTCCTCAACCACCGCACACGCCTGCGGCGCCAGCCCCAGCAGCTCGGCCCCGAGCAGATAGGCATCGGGCGCCGGCTTGCCGTGCTTCACCCGCTCCGCCGTGACGAAAATTTTAGCGTCGGGCAGGCCCCCAGCGCGATGGCGCGCATGGGCGACGGGCACCGAACCGGAGGTGACGATAGCCCACGGGATGCCTGCGCTATCCAGCTGAGTCAGCAGCGCAACCGCCCCCGGCAGCGCCGTAATGCCGTCGGTATCCTGCGCCTCTACCGCTTCGAGGTAGCGGAATTCCGCCTGAATCTCCTCTTCGCTACGCCCGGGTAAAAAATGGCGTAAAGAGGTTATCGCCTGCTTGCCGTGGATAAAGTTCAGCACTTCATCATGCGGGATGCCGAAACGATCCGCCCACTTACACCACGAGCGTTCCACCACCGGCAAAGAATCGACTAACGTCCCGTCAAGATCGAACAGGAAACCTTTACACTGCACGGAAACCTCCATCAGGCGTTGATAATTTGATTAATTTCGTTGCTGCTCAAATGGTACTGGCGCGGGCATGAGTGCCAGGCGGCCAGCATACGCTGATATTTTTCCCACATCGGCGTTTGCGAATTGAAGCCGTGAGTGCCGGCGTCAAAGTGGCTGTAGCGCCCCTCAACGTTGACGATAAAGCGCACATAGCCGAGAAGCCGCGCTTCGGTGGCCACGTCGAACCCCAGGAAGGTCACCCGACGCTCGTCGATTTCGCTGCCGTCCTTGAGGTTAGTCCAGGAGACGTGCATCGCATGATACATTTCCATGATATCGATGACGGTACGGCAGGTTTCCTCGGTCAGCTCGCCGAATTCGCGGTCCAGTTCACGCATCTGCAGCCCGTAGCCACGCTCAATGATGGTCTGCAGACGGCGATAGCGCTCCGCGTTGTCCGGGTCGAGCATCGTCATCATCTTGTACTGATTTGACAAAATCAGGCGCTGCGCATTGGTCATTTCCATTTTTTGACTCCTGTGGCACTTTACGGCGTGAAAAAAGAAGGCGCATTAATTATGCGCCTTCTTTTATATGCGTTTTCCTTAGGGAATTACAAATCATCAAGGAAAGTTTTATCCAGTTGTTTGAAGGCGCGCTTAAGCGTGTCAGCTAAAGCCTGGTAATCCGGCTTACCGTCAACCGGCGCCAGCGCCTGTCCCGCCTCCTGCAGCTTGCCGCGAACTTCATAAAACCAGTTCAATACTGACGGCGGCAGCGGCGTCACCGACCGTTTACCCAGCCACCACAGTCCCTGCATAGGCAGACTCAACGCAAACAGCGCCGTGGCGACCGCGGGACCCAGCTGGCCGCCGAGGGCAATTTGCCAGCACAGCGTAAAAACAGCGACCGGCGGCATGATACGAATCGCGTAGCGGGTGGCGCGAATAATGCGGTTTTCAATAAACACCGGGGCGAGGCGTTTATCTAAAGGCCAGGTCTTTGTGTAATGCTGCCCGCGGCGAAACAAGCTGAAAAAGCTAACGGGACGATTCTCGGGTGTCGACATGGCTGTACCTCAACTTTACATATAAATCTTAAAATATTCGTGCAAAACACCAACTGTGCATGACAACGTTCAAAACATTTTGGCAATGGGTGCGGCAATCAGGTATCCTGTGCCCACCTGAAAGGGCGATAGACCCTTTTACCAGGTTAGTCAAATTATCGCATATTCTGCCATTGTCTGAAAATTATCCAAAATGGCATAAAATCAAATGTACTTATCTCATCGTGCCCGGAAACAGAACAAGGCATGATGTTAATCATAAATGTCGATGTCATCCTGCGCTACGCTTTGTGACACAATGACGTTTTTTTAGCCACGTATCATAAAAGGTACTTCCATGTCGAGTAAGCTAGTACTGGTTCTGAACTGCGGTAGTTCCTCACTGAAATTTGCTATCATTGATGCTCTCAACGGTGACGAATATCTGTCCGGTTTAGCCGAATGTTTCCATCTTCCTGAAGCGCGTATCAAATGGAAAATGGATGGCAGCAAACAAGAAGCAGATTTAGGCGCTGGCGCCGCTCACAGTGAAGCGCTTAACTTTATCGTTAACACTATTCTGGCACAAAAACCAGAACTGTCTGCTCAGCTGACCGCAATTGGCCATCGTATCGTTCACGGTGGTGAGAAATACACCAGTTCCGTGGTCATTGACGATTCCGTCATTCAGGGCATCAAAGATTCCGCCTCTTTCGCACCGCTGCACAACCCGGCGCATCTGATCGGTATTGCTGAAGCGCTGAAATCCTTCCCGCACCTGAAAAACAAGAACGTTGCCGTGTTCGACACCGCGTTCCATCAGACCATGCCGGAAGAGTCTTACCTCTACGCCCTGCCGTACAGCCTCTACAAAGAGCACGGCGTCCGTCGCTATGGCGCCCACGGCACCAGCCACTTCTACGTGACTCAGGAAGCAGCAAAAGTCCTGAACAAACCGGTTGAAGAGCTGAACATCATCACCTGCCATCTGGGCAACGGTGGTTCTGTTTCCGCTATCCGTAACGGCCAGTGCGTTGATACCTCTATGGGTCTGACTCCGCTGGAAGGCCTGGTCATGGGTACCCGCTCAGGCGATATCGACCCGGCAATCATCTTCCATCTGCACGACTCCCTGGGCATGAGCGTTGATGCTATCAACAAAATGCTGACCAAAGAGTCCGGCCTGCTCGGCCTGACTGAAGTCACCAGCGACTGTCGTTATGTTGAAGACAACTACGCGGATAAAGCAGACGCTAAGCGCGCGATGGACGTTTACTGCCACCGCCTGGCAAAATACATCGGCTCCTACACCGCGCTGATGGACGGTCGTCTGGACGCGGTTATCTTCACCGGCGGCATCGGTGAAAACGCGGCGATGGTGCGTGAACTGTCTCTGGGCAAACTGGGCGTACTGGGCTTCGATGTTGACCATGAACGCAACCTGGCAGCTCGTTTCGGCAAGTCCGGCTTCATCAACAAAGAAGGTACCCGCCCTGCACTGGTCATCCCGACCAACGAAGAGCTGGTTATCGCGCAAGACGCCAACCGTCTGACCGCCTGATTGCACACCGCCAGCGATAACCCTCAATAATTCGAGTTGCAGGAAAGCGGCGACGCAGCAAATCCCCGGGAGCGTAAGAGAAGTACGTGACCGGGGTGAGCGACAAATCCGTCGTCGCGGCGGCCCGCAAGGGCAAAAGCCAACAAGTATGCAGCTTGAAGTATGACGGGAAGCTGGGGGTGCTGTTTTTGTATCCCGCCTGATACTGGCGGTAACGAAAGAGGATATATCGTGTCCCGTATAATCATGCTAATCCCTACCGGAACCAGCGTAGGCCTGACCAGCGTCAGCCTCGGCGTTATCCGTGCTATGGAACGTAAGGGCGTTCGTCTGAGCGTCTTTAAACCTATCGCGCAACCGCGTGCTGGCGGCGATGCGCCTGACCAGACGACCGCCATCGTGCGCGCGAATTCCAACCTTCCGGCCGCAGAGCCGCTGAAGATGAGCCACGTCGAGTCGCTGCTGTCCAGCAACCAGAAAGACGTGCTGATGGAAGAGATCATCGCTAACTACCACACAAGCACTCAGGATGCTGAAGTCGTGCTGGTAGAAGGCCTGGTCCCGACGCGTAAACACCAGTTTGCCCAGTCGCTGAACTTCGAAATCGCCAAAACCCTGAACGCTGAAATCGTCTTCGTGATGTCCCAGGGCACCGATACCCAGGAACAGCTGAACGAGCGTATCGAACTGACCCGCAACAGCTTCGGCGGCACGAAGAACACCAACATTACCGGTGTTATCGTCAACAAGCTGAACGCGCCGGTTGACGAGCAGGGACGTACCCGTCCTGACCTGTCTGAAATTTTCGATGACTCATCGAAAGCGAAAGTGGTCAAGATCGATCCGGCTCAGCTGCAGAACGGCAGCGCGCTGCCGATCCTCGGCGCGGTGCCGTGGAGCTTCGATCTGATTGCCACCCGCGCAATCGATATGGCGCACCACCTGAATGCCACCATCATCAATGAAGGCGATATTAACACCCGCCGCGTGAAATCCGTTACCTTCTGTGCGCGCAGCATTCCGCACATGCTGGAACACTTCCGCGCAGGTTCCCTGCTGGTGACCTCCGCCGATCGTCCTGACGTCCTGGTTGCAGCCTGCCTGGCGGCGATGAACGGCGTAGAAATCGGCGCGCTGCTGCTGACCGGCGCCTACGAAATGGACGCCCGCGTGAGCAAGCTGTGCGAACGCGCGTTTGCCACCGGCCTGCCGGTATTCATGGTGAACACCAACACCTGGCAGACCTCTCTGAGCCTGCAGAGCTTCAACCTGGAAGTTCCGGTTGACGATCACGAGCGCATCGAGAAAGTTCAGGAATACGTGGCAAGCTACATCAACGCCGACTGGATCGAGTCCCTGACTGCGACCTCCGAGCGCAGCCGTCGCCTCTCTCCGCCGGCCTTCCGCTACCAGCTCACCGAGCTGGCGCGCAAAGCGGGCAAACGCGTCGTTCTGCCGGAAGGCGACGAGCCGCGTACCGTTAAAGCTGCGGCAATCTGTGCAGAACGCGGTATCGCAACCTGCGTGCTGCTGGGTAACCCGGATGAGATCAACCGCGTTGCCGCCGCTCAGGGCGTAGAGCTGGGTTCGGGTATCGAAATCGTCGATCCGGAAGTGGTTCGCGAAAGCTACGTGGCTCGCCTGGTCGAACTGCGTAAGAGCAAAGGTATGACCGAAGCGGTTGCTCGCGAGCAGCTGGAAGACAACGTCGTTCTCGGCACCCTGATGCTGGAACAGGACGAAGTCGACGGCCTGGTGTCCGGCGCGGTACACACCACCGCCAACACCATCCGTCCGCCGCTGCAGCTGATCAAAACGGCGCCGGGCAGCTCTCTGGTCTCCTCCGTGTTCTTCATGCTGCTGCCTGAACAGGTTTACGTGTACGGCGACTGCGCGATTAACCCGGACCCAACCGCAGAACAGCTGGCAGAGATCGCAATTCAGTCCGCGGACTCCGCAATTGCCTTTGGCATTGAACCGCGCGTGGCGATGCTCTCCTACTCCACCGGCACCTCCGGCGCCGGTAGCGACGTCGAAAAAGTGCGTGAAGCAACGCGTCTGGCGCAGGAAAAACGTCCTGACCTGATGATCGACGGCCCGCTGCAGTACGATGCCGCCGTTATGGCTGACGTGGCAAAATCCAAGGCACCGAACTCTCCGGTTGCCGGCCGCGCGACCGTGTTCATCTTCCCGGATCTGAACACCGGTAACACCACTTACAAAGCCGTACAGCGTTCTGCTGACCTGATCTCCATCGGGCCGATGCTGCAGGGTATGCGTAAGCCGGTGAACGACCTGTCCCGCGGCGCGCTGGTAGACGATATCGTCTACACCATCGCGCTGACCGCGATTCAGTCGTCTCAGCAGCAGCAGTAATACTCTCCGCCGGCGCCTGCGCCGGTCGGTAACAACAAAGGCGACCCTGTGGTCGCCTTTTTTATTTACAGCAGCTCTCTCGCCGCCGACACAATATCATGGGCCGTCAGGCCATACTCCTTCTGCAGGAAATCCTGGGTACCGACCTGACCATAGCGCTCCTTCACCCCCACGCGGCGCATCGGCACCGGACAGGTTTCCACCAGCACCTCGGCGACGGCTGAGCCCAGCCCGTTGTGAATACTGTGGTTTTCGCAGGTCACGATACGCCCGGTTTTCTCGGCATAATTTTTCACCAGCATGCGGTCGATAGGCTTGAGGGTAAACATGTCAATCACCGCCGCGCTGACGCCTTCCTGTTCGAGCTGTCGCGCCGCCTCCAGCGCCTCGGCCACCATAATGCCGTTGGCGATCAGGGTAATATCTTCGCCTTCCCGCAGCACGTTGCCCTTGCCGATGGTAAACGTTGAGCCCGGGGCGTAGACGCTCGGCGCCTGCTTGCGGATGGTACGCACCCAGTAGAAACCGTGAAGCTTCATCAGCTGGCGCAGGATATCGTCGAACATCACCGCATCGGTGACCTCCAGCACCACCGAGTGCGCCAGGCCGCGAACAATCCCCATATCTTCAAACGACATATGGGTGCCGCCGTTATGGCAGGCGGTAACGCCGGCGTCGGAGGCAATCACCTTGACGTTGTTACGCTGATAATCCAGCGCCATAAACAGCTGGTCGAAGCAGCGGCGGCTGGCAAACGCGGTAAAGGTATGAACAAACGGCTGGCGTCCGGTCAGCGACAGGCCGGCGGCGGTCCCGATAACGTTGGCCTCCATGATGCCGCAGTTGATCACGTGCTGCGGATAATCCCGCGCCACGCCGTCCATTGCCATCGAACTCATCAGATCGGCCTCGAGGGCGATAATGTCGCTCCCGGCCTCAATCTGCCGGGCGACAAAGCCGGCGTACACTTTGCGCATTTCCACGGCGTCTTTTTGTCCTGCGGGTGCGACGTTAATCATGTGCGGCCTCCAGTTGACGAATCGTCTCATTCAGCGCCACAGTCATCTCATCCGTCAGGCGCAGGTGATGGGAGTTGCTGAGCTGCTCGAGATACGGCACGCCCTGCCCTTTAATGCTGTCGAGGATCACCACCCGCGGACGGGCATCGGCGGCCGGCACGGGCTGTACCGCCTCCAGCAGCCCGACAATGTCGTCCCCCTTCACGGTGATGGCGTCAAAACCAAAGGCGCGGAACTTCTCCTCCAGGTTAAAGGCGCGGATAATTTCGTCGAGCGCGCCGTCGAGCTGCAGTTTGTTCCAGTCAACAAACACCGTCAGGTTATTCAGGCGATGGTGGGCAATAAACTGAAACGCCTCCCAGCACTGCCCCTCGTTGAGCTCGCCGTCGCCGACAATGCAGAATACCCGATTCGGGCGCCCGGCCAGCTTATGTGAGAGCGCCATGCCGCCGGCGATGGAAATCCCCTGCCCCAGCGAACCGGTGGTCGCATCGACTCCCCGCGTTTTCAGACGGTCCGGGTGGCTCGGCAGACGGGTGCCGTTATGGTTCAGCGTGCTGAGCTCTTCCATCGGGAAATAGCCCTTGATGGCTAAGGTGCTGTAGAGCGCCGGACCGGCATGCCCTTTTGACAGCACAAAGTAGTCGCGCTCCGGCCAGTCCGGGTCGGCGGGGTCGATTTTCATCACCGCGCCGTACAGCACCGCCAGCGTTTCGACGACCGACATGCTGCCGCCATAGTGGCCAAAACCCAGATTGGTCAGCGATTTAAGCGTGGCGACGCGAATGTCGCGCGCCAGTTGGGTCACTTCTTGCACATTCATGATTTCGCTCCGGTATTCTCCTGCGCGCCATTGCCCGCAGGTTTCTTCTTCGCAAAGACGTTGTACGCAACCAGCAGAGCGAACAGCGCCACAACAAGACCCGTAATCGCAAACGGCGACAGGTAGCGCGCCAGGTTGCCGAGCACGATGCCGATTGCGCCGAAGTCGGCGTCAGAGAAGGTGGTATTGGCAAAACCGATCGCCCCCAGAACCGGCAGCAGCAGCACCGGCAGGAAGGTGATCAGCAGGCCGTTGGCAAACGCGCCAATCATTGCGCCCCGACGACCGCCGGTGGCGTTGCCGAAGACTCCCGCCGTCGCGCCGGTGAAAAAGTGCGGCACGACGCCCGGTAGAATCAGCACCAGACTCATTTGTCCGAGCAGGAACAGCCCCACCAGACCACCGAGGAAGCTGAACAGGAAGCCGATCAGCACCGCATTGGGCGCATACGGGTAGACCACCGGGCAGTCCAGCGCAGGACGCGCGTTCGGCACCAGCTTTTCTGAGAATCCGGTAAATGCCGGCACGATTTCCGCGAGGATCAGCGCACCCCTTGCAGGATGATGAACACCCCGGCGGCGAAGGTAATCGCCATGATGATGGCGTAGACCAGATAGTTCTGGCCGCCGCTGAAGGTGCTTTCTACATACTCGCGCCCGGCGCTTACGGCCATGATCAGGTATATAATCATCATCGTCAGGGAGATAGAGATGGAGCTGTCGCGCAGGAAGCTGAGGTTCTTCGGCAGATTCATCTCTTCGGTGGAGCGGGAGCCTTTCCCACAGACGCTGCCAATCCAGCCCGAAAGCACGTAGCCCAGGGTACCGAAGTGGCCGAAGGCGATATCATCGGTTCCGGTAATTCGCTTCATATAGCGCTGCGCCAGCGCCGGGAAGAACGCCATCACCAGGCCTAAGATCAGCGAGCCGGTAAACACCAGCCCGACGCCTTCGAAGCCAGCCACGGTGAGGATCACGCCGATCATACAGGCCATATAGAAGGTATGATGCCCGGTCAGGAAGATATACTTCAGCCGCGTAAAGCGGGCGACGATGATATTCGCAACCATCCCAAAGGCCATAATCAGCGCGGTTGACGCGCCGTATTTTTCGAGGGCAATAGAAACAATCGCCTCATTATTTGGAATAATTCCCTGAATATTAAAGGCGTGTTCAAACATGCCTCCCAGCGGATTCAACGAGCCAACTAATACCGTCGCCCCACCGCCTAAAACAATAAAGCCAAGAATGGTTTTAATCGTTCCTTTGACGACGTCAGAAAATGATTTTTTTTGTGCCACCAGGCCGATCAGCGCAATTAACCCCACCAGCACCGAGGGCACTTTCAGAATATCAACAACAAAATTCAGCGTTTCAAGGATAAACATATCCGCCTCGCTACAAATAGTTATTGTTTGGCGAACCACGCGCGCAGCTGCGCTTCGAGTTCATTGATGTCGATGATGTTGGTAATCACCACCAGCTGGCTTTCCGGCACGCTGGCGCTGGCGGCGATATCTTTAGCCATCACGAATAAATCTGCCGCTCCCGGCGTTGCCGATGAGAGATCGGAGTGTTCAACTTCCGCTTCAATTTCGAGCTTTTTAAGCACTTTTTTAATATTCATTTCAACCATAAAACTACTGCCCAGGCCAGAACCGCAAATCGCCATAATTTTCATTGTTATCACCTTTTTTGGGTACAGTTGGTCCGCATCACGCCGGGCGTAATGGGTTATAAATCAGGTTATGAATAAGATCAGAATCGCGCGATTATCGTTTTAATTTCCTCCAGGGTTTTCGCCTGATGTAATTGTTCCATATCTTCGTCACTGGAAAATAATTCAGCCAGCGCGGAAATCATCTCGATATGACTGTGCTTGTCGGGCGCCGCCAGCATAATAATAATATCGACCGGGTCGAACTCTTCTGAACCAAACGACACGCCCTGCTCCAGCTTCAGCAGCGAAAGGCCGAGGCCTCTGGCCCCCTCTTCCGGCCGCGCATGCGGCATTGCCAGCCCCGGCGCCAGCACATAGTAGGGCCCCAGCTTCGCATGTTGTTCCACAATCGCGGTCACGTACTCGGGCGCAATAACGCCAGCCTCGAGCAGCGGCCTGGCACAAACCTCAAGAGCCTGAGGCCACTCTTCTACGCTCTGCCGGAGCGTGATAGTGGCATCAAAGATCCATTTACTGAGCATTTTATCTCCCCCGTCTTTTAGCAAAAGATGGGCAAACTTTATTCAAGCGCACAGCAGTTAGCTGCGACGGCGATCACAAAGATAGCGCTACCAACAGATAACATTCAAAATTGTGATAGCGCTATCAATTCGCAATCATCATATGAAAACGCAGCAAAAATGTGGATTTAAGGCGTATACTCCCTGAAACGTAAAGTGATGGATGCTAATGAAAAGCGTCTGTTCAGCAGGAATGTGTATGTCTCTAACCCGAAAACGGCGTAGTACCGGTAAGGTGACGATCGCCGATGTTGCCCAGCTTGCTGGCGTGGGCACGATGACCGTCTCGCGTGCGCTGCGCACGCCGGAGCAGGTTTCCGACAAGCTTCGTGAAAAAATAGAAGCCGCGGTGCAGGAGCTGGGATATATGCCCAATCTGGCCGCCAGCGCGCTGGCTTCCGCCTCCTCAAGAACGATAGCCATGGTGGTGCCAAATCTTGCCGAAGCGGGCTGCTCCGCGATGTTTGCCGGGCTACAGCAGGTGCTGCAGCCGGCGGGTTATCAGATTATGCTGGCGGAGTCGCAGCATCGCCTTGAACAGGAAGAGAAGCTGCTGGAAACGCTGCTGGCGTCGAACATTGCGGCCGCCATTCTGCTCAGCGTTGAACATAGCGACACCGTACGCCACTGGCTGAATAACGCGTCGATTCCAGTGATGGAGATGGGCGCCATGCGCGCCGACCCGATTGACATGAATATCGGCATTGATAACGTTGCCGCCATGTTCGAGCTCACCGAAATGCTCATCCATCGCGGCTATCAGAATATCGGCCTGCTGTGCGCCAACCAGGAGCAGTGGATTTTTCAGCAGCATCTGCAGGGGTGGTACAAAGCGATGCTGCGCCACCATATGTCGCCGAATCGGGTAATTAACGCCGCGCTTCCTCCCAGTTTTTCCACCGGCGCTTCGCAGCTACCGGAATTTCTGCTGGCGTGGCCGGAGCTGGATGCGCTGGTCTGCGTTTCTGACGAGCTGGCGTGCGGCGCGCTGTATGAGTGCCAGCGTCGACGCATTAAAGTCCCCGACGATTTGGCAGTCGTCGGCTTCGGCGATAGCGATGTCAGCCGGGTCTGCCAGCCGCCGCTAACCACGATGGCGGTACCGCATCACAAGATTGGTATTGAAGCTGGACGCGCCCTTCTGGAGCGCCTTAATGAAGGAAACTGGAGCGGCAGAAAACCCATCGTCTCCAGTTTATGCCTGCGGGATAGCTGCTAGGCGGCTACTCGGCCTCTTCCTGCTTTTCCTGCTTTTCTGGTTTTGCCGACTCGTTGTTGGCATTGCGGGTCATCCACAGCGCCAGCGCTTTTAACGAATCCGGGGTGAACTCATCGCAGCGGGCGGTGATCTCTTCCGGCGTCAGCCAGCACACTTCGCTGACCTCTTCTTCCTGCAAAGCAAAGGGACCGTGCGACACGCAGCTAAACAGGCTTCCCCAGACGCGGCAGTGCTTATCTTCGTAGTAGAACTGGCCGTGGTCGGCAAAGGGGACGCCAGCAATGCCCAGCTCCTCTTCGGCCTCGCGACGCGCTGAATCCAGCAGCTGCTCGTCGGCCTGCACCACGCCACCGGCGGTGGCATCCAGCATGCCCGGCTGAAAATCTTTTATCTCGGTACGACGCTGCACCAGAATTTTGCCCATCCCATCATGAACGACAATGTAGGTTGCACGATGGCGCAGGCACTGCGCGCGCATTTGCTCGCGGCTCGATTGCGCTATCACCTCATTGTTTTCATTAACGATATCTACCCATTCTGTGCTTGCCAAATCGTTCTGTTCCGCCATCAGGAAACCTTACTTTTTAAAGCGCTCTTGCGGCGCGTCTTTACGGTTGGGGGTAAATTACGGGTTAATTGCCACCTCTGCAATAACCTGATGATCATCGAGTGCTAAAACCTGCAGCCGATCCCCGTCAAGGAGGCCATAGCTGGCGGGAAATCCCCCTTTGGGGATGCTCACGGAACCGGGGTTAAAGAGAAAAATATCGCCGCGCTTCTCGGCTACCGGAATATGAGTATGACCATAAACCAGGACATCGCCAGCGCAGAGCGACGGCAATTTTTCGGGGCTGTACAGATGCCCGTGAGTCAGAAACAGCCGACACCGTTCAGTCAGAACCTGCTGCCAGGGCGCGGTGATGGGAAAGTCCAGCAGCATCTGATCGACCTCGCTGTCGCAGTTGCCGCGTACGGCAATAATGCGCGCCGCAGCGCCATTGAGCTTCCCGGCAACTTCAGCCGGCGCGTAGCCCTCAGGGAGAGCGTTACGCGGCCCGTGGTTGAGCACGTCACCCAGAATAATCAACCACTGCGCCCCGCTCTGCGCGAACCGTTCCAGCACGCGCTCGGCGGCGGGCAAAGAGCCATGAATATCCGATGCAAACATCAGCCGCATTTTTTCATCTCCACGCATTACGATGCCCCATGATAGCGGAACCGCGAACGCGAATCAGCCGGCTCGTTTGGCCGACAGTGCGGCATAGCGCTGAACGGACGCCCGCTGCCACTGGAAGGCGGCGTAATCTGCCAGCCGCTCCGGCACCTCATCGCCGTTAAGCACCAGCCGGTTGAGCATCAGTGCGAGGTCAGTATCGGCAATTGACCATTCGCCGAACAGATTGGTGCCGCCGTGGGCCAGCAGTTCGGAAGCGGTCTCGAATAGTTTTTCCGCGCTCCTGCGCCCCGCCGCGCTAAGGGACGGTTTCTTTTGTCCGGCGAAGATAACGTCGGTAGAGCGCTCTTCGCGAATGGGCAGCAGATCGCTGCGCAGCCAGGCCTGAACCTGGCGGGCGCGGGCCCTCTTTTGCAGATCGTGGGGATAGAGCCGCTCCCACTCCGGCGGCGCAAAGCGCTCGTCGAGATATTCGCTAATCGCGGACGATTCGCTGAGGGCAAAATCGTCAACTTCCAGCAGCGGCACGCGCCGGGTGCAGGAGTATCCCTTCCAGCCCGCCTGCAGGTGTTCGCCGCTGTCCAGATTGACGGTTTTAAGCGTAAAAGGCAGGCTCTTCTCCTGCAGGGAAACGTAGACTGACATCACGTACGGAGAGAAAAAATCGGAATCGGACCACAGGGTAATGACCGGCTGGCTCATGGCATCCTCAATTAATAATGGGGCGATAAAGCAACATATCCTGTCTTCTGAGGGATGTCACTTACCGCACCATGAGGATTTTGCACTAGCCAACGAGCAGCGTTTTCGGCTCCAGATAGGCCTGCATTCCCCATCTCCCCATTTCACGCCCCACCCCGGATTGCTTGAACCCGCCAAACGGCGCCTGCGGCTCATGTTCGAGGGTATTAACCAGCACGCGCCCGGACTCAATCGCCAGCGCCACCTCCGTCCCGCGCAGGCGATCGCCGCATAGTACCAGCGCGCTCAGCCCGTACGCGGTGTCGTTAGCGATCGCAATCGCTTCAGCCTCGTCCTGATAAGGGATAATGACCAGCACCGGGCCAAAAATCTCTTCCCGCGCGATACGCATCTGATTATGCGCATCGCTGAACACGGTCGGTTTAACGCACCAGCCTTTTTCCATGCCCTGCGGCCGGCCAACGCCTCCCGTCAGCACCCGGGCGCCCTCCTGCTGGCCAAGGCGGATATAATCCTGCACCCGCTGCCACTGCTTATGGCTGACCATCGGGCCAATCACGGTCCGCGGATCGCGCGGGTCGCCAGACGTATAGTCGGCTTCCACGGCCTGCACGATGGCCTGCTCAAACTCGGCCTGGCGCCGGGCGGGGACCAAAATACGCGTGCCGGCAACGCACGCCTGCCCGCTGTTCATAAACCCGGCCGCCAGCGCCAGCGGAACCGCCTGCTCGATATCCGCATCATCAAGAATCACGGTGGGCGACTTGCCCCCAAGCTCCAGCGTCACGCGCTTGAGCGTTTGCGCCCCGCTTTCTATGATATGTTTGCCGACGGCGGTTGAGCCGGTAAACGAAATTTTTGCGATATCGGGGTGATGGTTAATCACATCCCCCACGATCTCACCGCGCCCGGTGACGATATTAAATACCCCCGCCGGGATCCCGGCCGCGTGCAGCGCTTCGCTAATAATTTGCGTCTGCCAGGCGCTCATCTCGCTCGGCTTAATCACTGCCGTACAGCCCGCAGCCATCGCCGTCGCCAGCTTGCTGCAAATAAAACCGGCATCGCTGTTCCACGGCGTAATCAATCCCGCGACGCCGAGCGGCGTCATCACCACCCGGGCACGCCCGGCCTGCTCGACGAACTCAAAGTGCTCCAGCGTGACCATCGCCTGCCTGATGGTTTGCGCCGGCCACGTCGCCATCCATTGCGAGCGGGAAGCCGGTGCGCCGTATTCCGTGACAATCGCTTCCAGCAGGTCGGCCTCCCGCGCCTGAACGGCAAGATACATGCGTTCCAGCACCGCCAAACGCTCCTCTTTCGTCGTCCGCGACCACGCCGGAAATGCCGCTTTTGCCGCAGCAATCGCCTGCTCTGCGTCCCGTTCATCAGCCAGGCGGACCCGGCCAATCGTCGCTTCGGTCGTCGGATTAAACAGCGCAAACTCTTCGCTACCGTGCGGCGTGACAAACTGGCCGTTGATATAAATTTGGTTGATGTTCTGCATAACGCTCTCCCCACCTTGTTGGATACCCGGCAGTATAGGGTCGTCGTATTGCCGCGATAAGCAGGTATAATCAACACAGTCTGTTACGAAAATCGGGATAATTATGCAGCGTAGCGGTATTACCGAACTCGAAGTCCTCCTCGCCGTCGCGCACCGGCAAAGCTTTCGGGCAGCGGCCCGGGAGCTGGGTATGTCGGCGACCGCCGTCAGCAACGCCGTGGCCGGACTGGAGGCCCGCCTGAACGTGCGCCTGTTCAATCGTACGACCCGCAGCGTCGCGTTGACCGAAGCCGGACAGCGTTACGTTGAGCGGATAGCGCCCGCCGTAGCCGAAATCCAGCGCGCCTCGGAGGAGGTCGCCACCCGGCCTGAAATGCCGAGCGGGACGCTGCGGATCAACGCGCCGCGCGAAAGCGTTGCCCTGCTGTTTGATATTTTCGAGACCTTCCTCAAGCGCTATCCATCCATGCGCCTGGATATCACCACCGAATCCCGGCTGGTGGATATCGTTGCCGAAGGCTACGACGCGGGGATCCGCCTGGCGGAGTCGCTGCCGCAGGACATGATTGCCGTCGCCCTGACGCCCAACGCGCGGATGCTGATCGTCGGCACCCCGGACTATTTTGCCCGGCATGGCGTTCCATTCGGTCCGGACGATCTTATGCATCATCAGGGGATTGGCATGCGTATGTCTCACGGCGGAATTTATCGCTGGGAGCTCGAGCGGGATGGGCAAAAAATGGCGCTTAACGTCCCGCCGCGCATTATTCTTAGCGAGATGCAGGCCATTCACCGCGCGGCGCTGGCGGGGATCGGGCTGGCGTTTATTTCTGACTGGTTCATCCAGGACGATCTTGCCGGCGGCAGGCTTATCAGCGTGATGGACGACTGGTGCCCATCTTTTGGCGGCCTCTCTCTCTACTACCCGGGCCGCCGCCATATCCCACCGGGGCTGCAGGCGTTTATCGCTCTGGTGCGCGAAATGAGGGCTCCGGCCACCGCGGCGCGCTGAATTTCCGCCCCCTGCGCTCCCGTAATACGCCAGGTCACCTATACTCGAAAACTGGCGACCCACGACGGCGGGAGACATCATGATCGATCTTTACTACGCACCCACCCCAAACGGCCAAAAAATCGTTCTGTTCCTCGAAGAGGCTGAGCTGGCCTATCGGCTGATTCGGGTCGATATCAATAAGGGCGAACAGTTCCGCCCGCAGTTTCTCATCCTCTCACCCAACAATAAAATCCCGGCGATAGTCGACCACGTTCCCGTTGACGGCGGAGCGCCGCTAAGCCTGTTCGAATCCGGGGCCATTCTGCTCTATCTCGCCGAGAAATCGGCAAAGCTGCTGAGCGGAGAGCTGCGCGAGCGCCACGTTACGTTGCAGTGGCTGTTCTGGCAGGTGGGCGGATTGGGGCCGATGCTGGGGCAAAATCAGCACTTTAACCATTCAGCGCCGCAGACGGTTCCCTATGCCATTGAGCGTTATCAGGTGGAAACGCAGCGGCTATATAGCGTGCTCAACCGGCGTCTGGAGGTCAGCCCGTGGCTCGGCGGCGAGCGCTACAGCATTGCCGATATCGCCTGCTGGCCGTGGATTAACGCGCATCAGCGCCAGCGTATCGATCTGGCAAACTTCCCGGCGGTACATAACTGGTTTGAGCGTATTCGCCAGCGCCCTGCAACCGCCGAGGCGTTGCTGAAAATTCAGCAATCTTAACCCCCTGCTCGCACGACCTGCTTTCATGTATGATTGCGGAAATTACAACACGGAGGAAGCCTGCAATGTCTCAGCCAGACGCCATTATTCGTATAAAGAACCTACGCTTGCGTACTTTTATTGGTATTAAAGAGGAAGAGATTGCTAACCGTCAGGATGTGGTGGTCAATGTCGCCATTCACTACCCAGCGGATCAATCACGCAACAGCGAAGATATCAACGATGCGCTGAATTACCGCACCATCACCAAGCGTATCATCAGCCATATAGAGAATAACCGCTTCTCCTTACTGGAAAAATTAACTCAGGATGTGCTCGATATCGCATGCGAACATCACTGGGTCACTTATGCTGAAGTTGAGATCGATAAACTTTATGCACTACGCTACGCCGACTCGGTATCAATGACCATGAGCTGGCGGCGGTAGGCTTCTTAGGGAGGCGCTATGAAGATTCTGCTTACCGGCGGTACCGGCCTGATTGGTCGACATCTCATCCCCCGGCTGCTTGAGCTGGGGCATAACGTAACGGTATCCACGCGCAGCCCGGAAAAAGCCCGCGCCCGGCTCGATCCCCGCGTCACGCTGTGGCGCGGCTTTGACAATCACCAGCACCTCAACGACATTGACGCCGTTATCAATCTGGCGGGCGAGCCTATCGCCGACAAACGCTGGACGGCGGAGCAAAAGCAGCGCCTGTGCCACAGCCGCTGGGACATCACGCAAAAGCTGGTCGCGCTCATCAACGCCAGCGACACCCCGCCTGCAGTGCTGATTAGCGGCTCTGCGGCAGGTTATTATGGCGACCTGGGGGAGGTTGTTGTCACCGAAGAAGAGCCGCCGCACAATGAGTTCACCCACAAACTCTGCGCCCGCTGGGAACAGCTGGCCTGCGAAGCGCAAAGCGACCGCACCCGCGTCTGCCTGCTGCGAACCGGCGTTGTGCTGGCATCCAGAGGCGGCATCCTTGCCAAAATGACCCCTGCCTTTAAGCTCGGCCTTGGTGGCCCTATCGGCAGCGGCAGGCAGTATCTGGCGTGGATCCATATCGACGATATGGTTAACGCTATTCTGTGGCTGTTGGATAACGACCTGCGCGGCCCCTTCAACATGGTTTCGCCTTATCCGGTACGCAACGAACAGTTCGCCCACGCGCTTGGCCAGGCGCTAAATCGCCCGGCTATTTTTCGCGTCCCGGCGGCGGCGATACGCCTGCTTATGGGTGAATCATCGGTACTGGTGCTCGGCGGCCAGCGCGCGTTGCCAAAACGCCTGGAAGCCGCGGGCTTTGGCTTTCGCTGGTACGATTTAGAAGAAGCGCTAAAAGACGTCCTTGGCTAACCCAATTTAATCCCGGGAGATTTATTAATGCTCTCCCGGGCTCTCCTGCTCGCCTGCCGCCCGTGGAAGCTATCTCGCAGTAATCCAATCTCCCACCGCCGTTCACTTATTGCCGTGAAGCTCGTTCCAGCGTTCTTTCCCGCTCTCTGTCATAACGTCCCGGTGTTTGTTTTTTCGACACAACACTGTTGACAACCGTCAACATAACGCTCAATATCTGAGGACACATTGATGAAGGAACATCCGGATAAGCACATTAGGGCAGCCATCGACTATGCTCGCGCCCGGGGGTGGATTTTTATTGCTGGCGGGAAAAGCGCGCACTGCTTCGGACGGCTCAGGTGCGGTACGGCCAATCATCGCGAACACATGATGAGCATCTGGTCTACTCCTGCCGTTCCCGAGAACCACGCGAGGCAAATTATCAGGATGGTCGACCGCTGTCGTTCAACGTCGACGGCCTGGTTTAATCATAAGGAGCGCAAACTATGACCCTCTATAACTTTACCCTGACGCTTTCAGGCGTTAGCGCCCACACGCCAGATCTCGAGGACGCGCTGTATCGCGCCGGCTGTGCCGACGCGCTGGTTTGTTTTTACGGAACGGCGGTGTATCTGGAGTTCGATCGCGAAAGCGAATCCCTCGAACGGGCGATTCTGTCTGCCATCGATAACATCGAATCCGCATCGAATCTGAACGCCCGGGTCGAGTCCGTTGATGCCACGCTGGTGGGCCTAAGCGATATCGCCGAACTCACCGGTCTTTCACGACAGGCCGTTGCCCTGCTGAAAGACGGGGCGCGCGGCTCCGGCAAATTCCCCGGCCCCGTACAGCGCGTAAAAGGCAACTCGCCGCTGTGGCGCTGGAAAACTATTGTCAGCTGGCTGGTCGCGGAAGCAAGAATTGCAGCAGACTCACCGCTGGTGGTACACGCGGAAGTCCTCGACAGCCTGAATCTGGCCCTGCAGCTGCGGGCCTCTCAGCAGAGCGAAACCGTGATGCACTATTTTCGCGGGCTCGACAAGCTGCAGCCAGCCTCACCGGCCGCCGGGTAACCGTCGCAACGATCGGGACAGGATCGTGTTATCCGGGACTTTCTGGTGTTAAGGTTAACGGACGATCCTCCGTCATGGCCCGCTTATGATTACGCTAACCACCTCGCGCCTGCTGCTCTCCCCGTTCACCGAATCCGACTGGCCCTTTTTCCTGCGCCTGCGCAGTAACCCTCAGGTGATGCGCTTTATGGGGCCGATCCTTGACGAGAAAGCGCTGCGAAACGTCTTCGATGCGCGGCGTGAGGCATCCGGAGTATTCGTGCTACGCGATAGCCGCGGCGAGGCTCTTGGCGACATCGGCCTGCGCATCAGCAGTAAAAATCCGCACGAAGCCGACGTCGGCTACGCCCTGTTGCCTGAGGCTCAGGGGAATGGCTATGCCAGCGAAGCGCTGGAGGCGGTTTGCCGCTATGGATTTGCCCGGCTCGGCGTTAACGCGATTAATGCGTGGGTCATCGGGGATAATTCAGGTTCTTCGCGGCTGCTGGAAAAGCAGGGTTTCCGGCGGATCCAGATCCTCGAAAAGGCCTGGCATCTGGACGGCGTTGACTACGATGACTGGATCTATCGCCTGGAGCGCTGATCCTGTCCCGGCAGGGTTAACCCCGCCGGGGAGAGCGCGAAATTTACTTCAACGAACCCTTGAGGAACTGCTGCAGACGCGGGCTTTTCGGATTACCGAAAAGCTCATCAGGATGGCCTTCCTCTTCAATTTTGCCCTGATGGAGGAAAATAACGTGCGAAGAAACGTGGCGGGCAAAGCCCATTTCGTGCGTCACCACCACCATCGTTTTCCCCTCTTCCGCCAGCTGCTGCATAATGCGCAGCACTTCTCCCACCAGCTCAGGGTCGAGCGCGGAGGTCGGTTCGTCGAACAGAAGGACTTCAGGCTCCATCGCCAGCGCGCGCGCAATGGAAACGCGCTGCTGCTGACCGCCGGAGAGATGCACCGGATATTTGATCTGCTGACGCTCGTCAATGCCGACTTTCGCCAGGTACTTCTCTGCCCGCACTCGCGCTTCCTGCTTGCTCAGCCCCAGTACCTGAATGGGCGCTTCCATGACGTTTTCCAGCACCGTCATATGGCTCCACAGGTTGAAATGCTGGAATACCATCGTCAGACGGGTGCGCAGCAGGCGCAGCTGGTTTTTATCTGCAACCTTAAGCTGACCATCCTTGTCGCGCACCAGGCCAATATTCTGCCCGCTCACCACAATCGTGCCTTCGCTCGGTTTCTCAAGGAAGTTAATACAGCGCAAAAAGGTACTTTTACCGGAACCCGATGAGCCGATGATGCTGATAACGTCCCCGGCTTCTGCCCGCATCGAGACACCTTTCAGTACCTCATGCTCGCCGTAACGTTTATGAAGATCGATAACGTTTAATTTATTGTCGGACATGGCGTTCTCAGTGCGTCGAAGAAGGTTTTATATGCTGCAACCAGCGCTTTTCCGCCTTGCGGAACAGGCTAATCAGCACATACGAGATAATTAAGTACAGCACCGCGGCAATGCCGAAGGCGGTAAACGGCTGATAGGTCGCCGAGTTAATATCACGGGCAATTTTCAGCAGATCCGGCACCGTGGCGGTAAAGGCCAGCGCGGTGGAGTGCAGCATCAGAATCACTTCATTACTGTACGCCGGCAGCGCGATGCGCAGCGCGGAGGGGAGAATAATGCAGCGATACAGTTTGGCCGATGAAAAACCATACGCCCGCGCCGCCTCAATTTCACCGGCGGGAACCGAACGAATTGCCCCGGCAAAAATCTCCGTCGTATAGGCACAGGTATTCAACGTCAGCGCCAGCACCGTGCAGTTCAGGCCGCTGCGGAAGAAGGCGTTCAGCAGCTCGGTACCTTTGACAATTTCCAGCGTATACATACCGGAGTAAAACACCAGCAGCTGCACGTAGAGCGGCGTGCCGCGGAAAATATAGGTAAAAAGCCAGATCGGAAACTGAATGTACTTATTGCTGGAGACGCGTCCGATGGCGAGAAAAATCGCCAGCACGCCGCCCATCACCACCGAGGAGATTAATAGCCACAGCGTGATGGCGACGCCGGTAAAACGGTAGCCGTCGGTCCATAGCAGGGATTTCCAGTACTCCTGAATAATCTCAATCACAGGTCAGCCCTCTTCACGCCCACGGTATAACGGCGTTCAAGCAGCAGCAGCACACCATTGGAAATCGTTGTAAATACGAGATAAATCAGGCCACAGACGATGGCAAAATAGAACGGCTGCCAGGTGCTTTTCCCCGCCAGCTGCGTCGCTTTCACCACATCCTCCAGCCCCAGCAGCGAAACCAGCGCCGTGGCTTTCAGGATAACCTGCCAGTTGTTGCCGATCCCCGGCAGCGCATAGCGCATCATCGCCGGGAACAGAATGCGCCGGAACGTCTGCCCGCCGCTGAAACCAAAGGCGGTCGCCGCTTCGATATGTCCTTTCGGTACCGCGAGGAAAGCGCCACGGAAGGTTTCCGTAAAGTACGCGCCGTAGATAAAGCCCAGCGTGATGATGCCCGCAATCATCGGGTCGATATCAAACTGCGACATTCCCAGCGCATCGGTGAGCGTGTTCAGCGCGATCTGCAGCCCGTAGAAAATCAGCAGCATCAGCACCAGATCCGGCACGCCGCGAATTAAGGTGGTGTAGCCTTCAAATACCAGCGCCAGCGGTCGATTGCTCGATAGCTTCGCGCCGGCGCCGGCCAGACCAATCAGGACCGCCAGCACAACCGAACTAAGGGCCAGCTCCAGCGTGACAAGAGCGCCCTGCAATATTACCTGTGAAAACCCGTACAGCATGCTGTCTGCCCTGTCTATCATCGACCACCGCGCGCAAAGAGACGCGCGGTGGCGTACGCGTGATGGTTAGTCGCCGTACACGTTAAAATCGAAATATTTTTTCGCCAGCTTGTCGTAGGTGCCATCTTTGCGCATTTCAGCGAAGGCTTTGTTCAGCGCTTCACGCAGCTCGTTGTCGTCTTTACGCAGGCCCATGCCGGTACCGACGCCAAACAGCTTCTCGTCCTTAATGGACGGGCCGCCGAACTGATAGTCTTTACCTACCGGCTGCTTGAGGAAGCCTTCGCTGGCGGCCACTTCATCCTGGAACGCTGCGTCAATGCGGCCAGCGGTCAGGTCGGAATAGATATTGTCCTGGCCCTGATAGGAGACAATCTCAATCCCTTTTGGCGCCCAGTGCTCGTTGCCGTAAGTTTCCTGGGTTGTGCCCTGCAGCACGCCGATACGCTTGCCCTTCAGACGAGTCAGATCCGGCGTGATATCGCTGCCCTTTTTCACCACCAGGCGGGAATCGGCGGCATAAAGTTTGTCGGTGAAGGCAATTTCCTGCTGGCGTTTTTCAGTAATAGAAAGCGAAGACATAATCGCATCGATTTTCTTCGCTTTTAAAGAGGGGATCAGCGCGTCCAGCGGGTTTTCAACGAAGGTACATTGCGTATTGATGCGCTTACACAGCTCTTTGGCCAGATCGATGTCAAAACCAATCAACTCACCCTGCGCATTTTTCGATTCAAATGGGGCATAAGTGGGATCTGTACCGATACGAACCTTTTGCGGAATTGCTGCGAATACCGTGGAAACGCTGGAAAGGGCCAGCGCTAAAGAAAGAGACAACGCCAGTTTTTTCATAACTATCCTCAACAAACTGTCATTCTAATGGGTTTATTAGAAGTACTTAAGCCAGTTATCGTGCCACTTTTCTCCCCGATATGGCAAAACATTCTGCGCCGGGGAGCAAATTTTTTCGCATCATAAACGCTTAACTATGCATTTTTTGCACCAAAATGAGACGCCGATACGACGAATGCACCAATAAGGGGCATTGATAGCTATCGCTACGCTAAAGGGCCCGGTATACCGGGCCCGCGGCAGGCATGCTTAGTCACCGTAAACGTTAAAGTCGAAGTACTTCTTCGCCATCTTGTCGTAGGTGCCGTCTTTACGCATTTCACCCAACGCTTTGTCGAAGGCAGCTTTCAGCTCGCCATCCGCCTTGCGCAGGCCAATACCGGTGCCATCACCGAAGAACTGTTTGTCTTTGACTGAGGGACCGGCGAAGGCGAAATCTTTGCCGGCAGGCTGTTTGAGGAACCCTTCGCTGGCGGCCACTTCATCCTGCAGCGCGGCGTCAAGGCGGCCGGCGGCGAGGTCAGAGTAGATCAGGTCCTGGTTCTGATAGGCCACCACGTCAACGCCTTTACTGCGCCAGCGTTCGTTACCGTAAGACTCCTGAGTAGAGCCCTGCAGCACGCCGACGTGTTTGCCCTTCAGCGACTCCAGGGTCGGCTGGATGGAGGAGCCTTTCGGCGCAATCAGACGGGAGTCTGCGGCATAAAGCTTGTCAGAGAAGGCAATTTCCTGCTGACGTTTTTCGGTAATCGATAATGAAGAGATGATGGCGTCAATTTTCTTCGCCTTCAGCGACGGTATCAGTGAATCAAAATCACTCCCTACCCAGGTACATTTTACCTTGATACGCGAACAGAGTTCGTTACCCAAATCGATGTCAAAGCCGACGAAATCACCTTTGGCATCCTTAGAGGAGAATGGCGCGTAGGTGGCATCGGTACCGATGCGGATGCTTTGCGGCAGAGCTGCAAAGACGCTGGAAGCACTGCTAATTCCCATAATTAAAGAGAGGGCCAGGATCGTCTTCTTCATACAATACCCTTAAGTGTCGTGATGTTGTTATGCGGTGCGTTGTTTAGTTATGTGTAGTGCCGACGTATCCTGCAGTTTTTGTGCCATTTTCTCAGTGCGTGCTGGAAACAGCGTTAAATTTGTTAATATAAAGTTGCAGGATTGTCTTGAAAGGGAAGATACCAGTATTAACGGAGAAACCGCAGCGTCGAAACGCAAAAAAACAAATTAAATGTTGAGGATTTGATCGGGGCGACAAAATTGCACCATCTGGGCGCAAAGAATCATAAAGCGCACTATTTTAGCGCGCGATCAGGCCCCCTGCCAGCGGGCAAACAGGTCCTGCGGCAGCGTGATATCGAACTGATCGATAACGCGATTGACCGTCTGATTGATCACGTCATCCAGGGTTTGCGGGCGGTGATAGAAGGCCGGAACCGGGGGCATGATTACCGCGCCCATTTCCGCCGCCTGGACCAGCAGACGCAGGTGTCCGAGGTGGAACGGCGTTTCGCGCACGCAGAGCACCAGCGGACGACGCTCTTTCAGCACCACGTCCGCCGCCCGGGTCAGCAGACCATCGGTGTAGCTATGAACAATGCCTGAAAGCGTTTTCATCGAGCAGGGTAGTATCACCATCCCGGCCGTTTTAAACGAGCCGGAAGAGATGCTGGCGGCGATGTCGCGGGCATCGTGGACGACGTCAGCCAGCCCCTGAACTTCACGCAGCGAGTAGTCGGTCTCCAGCGCCAAAGTCTGCCGCGCAGCCTGGCTCATGATCAGATGGGTTTCAACATCCGCGACATCGCGCAATATCTGGAGCAGCCGCACGCCGTAAACGGCACCGCTGGCGCCAGAAATTCCAATGATAAGTCGTTTCACGATGGTTGCCCCTTCTGCTTAGAGTCGCAGACTTTGCCGGATTATAGCACCGGACGCAAGTCCGGTGGCCCGCTAACCGCGGCCCGAAAAACAAAAAGCCCGCAGTCTGCCGACGGCGGGCTTTGACAACAAAGGCGCGGTTTAGCCTTCGTTATGCATCTCTAAGTTTTCCACTTCGTTCTGACGCTGCACCGCTTTGGCATCGTCGTTACGCAGGGAGTCGAGATAATCCAGATACTGCTGATCGACGTCCTTAGTGACGTACACGCCATTAAATACCGAACACTCAAACTGCTGAATATCCGGATTCTCGGCCCGCACGGCGTCGATCAGATCGTCCAGATCCTGGAAGATTAGGCCGTCAGCGCCGATGATCTGCCGAATTTCGTCAACTTCACGACCGTGAGCGATCAGCTCGGTGGCCGTCGGCATATCGATGCCGTAGACGTTCGGGAAGCGAATTTCCGGCGCAGCGGAAGCCAGATAGACCTTCTTCGCACCCGCTTCGCGCGCCATCTCGATAATCTGTTCCGAGGTGGTGCCGCGAACGATGGAGTCATCGACCAGCAGGACGTTTTTATCACGGAACTCGGCGCGGTTAGCGTTGAGCTTACGACGTACTGATTTACGACGCAGCTGCTGGCCCGGCATGATAAAAGTACGGCCGACGTAGCGGTTTTTAACGAAGCCCTGACGATAAGGCTTGTCGAGAATACGGGCAATTTCCAGCGCGATGTCGCAGGAGGTTTCCGGAATCGGAATGACCACGTCAATGTCCAGATCTTCCCACTCGCGGGCAATCTTCTCGCCCAGCTTCGTCCCCATATTCACGCGAGCGCTGTAGACGGAGATCTTATCGATGAAGGAGTCCGGACGGGCAAAATAGACGTACTCAAAGAGGCACGGGTTGCTGACCGGGTTCTCCGCACACTGGCGGGTAAACAGCTGGCCTTTTTCGGTGATGTACACCGCTTCACCCGGCGCAACGTCGCGCAGGAACTCAAAGCCCAGCGTATCCAGCGCCACGCTTTCGGAGGCCACCATGTACTCGGTACGGCCGTCGCCAATATCACGCTTGCCCAGCACCAGCGGGCGAATACCGTTCGGATCGCGAAACGCCACCATACCGTGGCCGATAATCATCGCCACGCAGGCATAGGCGCCGCGAATCTGCCGATTGGTCGCAGCAATTGCCGCAAAGATATTGTCGGCTTCCAGCGGATAATGGCGGAAGTTATCCAGCTCGCTGGCGAAAATATTGAGCAGAATCTCAGAATCGGAGGTGGTGTTGATGTGGCGGCGTTTTTCTTCAAACAGCTTTTTACGCAGCTCGTGCGCGTTGGTCAGGTTACCGTTATGCGCCAACGTAATGCCATACGGCGAGTTAACGTAGAAAGGCTGAGCCTCGGAGGCGCTGGAGCTGCCAGCCGTAGGGTAACGGACGTGGCCGATCCCCATGTTGCCCTGCATACGCTGCATGTGGCGAGCCTCAAAAATATCGCTCACCAGCCCGTTTGCTTTACGCAAGCGGAAGCAATTATTTGCATCAATGGTGATGATGCCTGCGGCATCCTGGCCACGATGCTGAAGCACCGTTAACGCGTCATAAATCGACTGGTTGACCGGCATAACACCGGCGATACCGACAATACCGCACATACGTCTTTTCCTCGTTCAGCTACATCCCAACGCTTATGCTTTGGGCAAGAAACTTGACGAGCTCTGCAGATAGTCAAAAAACCATCTGATAACGAAACTGAACTGCGGGATAAGCTCCGACTTTTGCCAGTCTTCGCTCTTCGCCATACCGGTAAAACTATCGAGAAAGAACAGGATCGCCGAGACAATCAGCACGCCACGGAGGGCGCCAAAACAGATCCCTAACACCCTGTCGGTACCCGACAGGCCGGTTTTCTCTACCAGTGCGCTAATCACGTAGTTAACGATAGCGCCGACGATAAGCGTTGCGATAAACAGTATCGCGATAGCAATCCCATTGCGGACCATTTCGTCTTCAAAGCCCGTGAACCAGACAGCCAGGTAAGTGTAGTAATGACTGGCAACAAAGAAAGCACATCCCCAGGTTACCAGCGATAACGCTTCACGAACAAAGCCGCGGATCAGGCTTACCAGACAGGAAAAACCAATCACCGCAATAATGGCGTAATCAATCCAGACCATATACATCCTACGATTTTACGCCCTGTCGTCCGGTTCGGGGCGCATTCTAACAGAAAAAGAAAACGTTTGCGTAGGGATTTCCGTGCCCTACAGAAATAAAAATGGCGCTGAAAAAACATTCAACGCCATGCTGCCTTTCGCCTCTGCAGGGCGCGTCAGGTAAGGGATTCAGCACCTTCGCTCGCCGACAGCAAGCGGGGTGGCGGGCCCGACGGCCCACCGTTCTGCCCGACCCTGACCGCGCAAGGAAGAATACCTCCTTTCCCGGCACAAGCCTCGGCGTTCTTCAACGCTATCAGACTGAATAGCAAGGCTAGTTTGGCGTGTATCCCATCACCACGCCGCTCAGACCCGACAGCTGCTTCAGATCGCCAAGCTGGCCTTTCAGCTTATCTTTCGAGGCATCAGGGCCAACCAGAATGCGGGTGATTTTCCCCTGCACCGGCGTTGAAGGCGACGTGTAAACCTTGAACCCGGAGGAGCGCAGCTTACCGACGATTTCGTTGACCTTGTCCGCGTTCTTCAGCGCGCCCAGCTGCACCACGTAGGCTCTGCCGGTCGGCGCAGGAATTTCAGCTGGCTTCGGCGCCGGCGTTTGGGCGGCAGTTTGCTGCTGCTGCGGCTGCTGAGGCTTCTCGACCGGCTTAGGCTGCGGCTGAGGTTGCGGCTTCGGCTGGGCCTGAGGTTTCGGCTGCGGCTTCGGCGCGACAACCGGCTCCTGTACATCATCGAAGCTGTTATTGTTTACCGGGATGCGCGACGGATCCAGCGACGGCGCCGCCGCATTTCCGGCCCTCACCTCTTCTGCCGCCCCTTCCGGAGGCTGGGCAGGCAAGGCCTGCGTTGCCGCCGGTAGCATATCAGGCTCATCGCGATCGCCCGGCTTTGGCACCAGCGGGATCGCCGCAAACTCATCCTGATAGTGTTTTTTCTGACCGTCAAGCAGCCCTGGAAGGATAATGACCCCCAGCGCCACCAGCACAATCGTCCCGACTAAACGGTTCTGAAACTTACTCGCCACCGATTCTCCCCGCGTCTATTTCTTCCATTACGTGCGCTACCGTGTGGAATGAGCCACACACCAGCACCGTATCTTCAGGTCCGGCATCGGCCATGGCCGCATGCCATGCTTGAGCGACGTCTGCGCAGGCTCTCCCTGTACGCAAATGCTCCAGTAGCTGCTCCGCCGTTGCCCCACGCGGCCCTTCCAGCGGCGCGCAGTACCAGCAATCAACTTCAGCCATCAGGTTTGCCAGCGTACCGGCAATATCCTTATCATGCAGCATACCAATAACCGCCAGCACGCGCCCCGTTTTCGGCAGGCTTTTGAGACGCCCGGCCAGATAGGCCGCCGCGTGCGGATTATGGGCAACGTCGAGGATCACGCGCGGCGCCTCGCCAATTATCTGGAAACGCCCGGGCAGCATCGCCTGCCTAATGCCGTCGCGAATCGCCTGCTCGCTCACCGTCAGCCCGCTGGCGCGCAGCGCGGCAAGCGCCGTCGCCGCATTCGGCATGGGCACCTGAGGCAGCGGCAGTCCCGCCAGCATCCCCTGCTCATCGCTGAAATCCCACCCCTGCTCGCCGCTCGCGTAGCGCCAGTCAACGCCGCGACGCCGCAGCACCGCGCCTTTCTCGGCCGCAACGTCGGCGATGGTATGGGGCATATCCGGTTCACCGACGATAGCCGGCCGGCCTGAGCGGAAAATACCGGCCTTTTCGCGGCCGATGCTTTCGCGATCCGGCCCCAGCCAGTCGGTATGATCGAGCGCAATGCTGGTCACCACCGCCACGTCGGCATCAACGATATTTGTCGCATCAAGGCGACCGCCGAGCCCGACCTCAAGGATAACGACATCCAGCTGCGCCTGCTTAAACAGCCACAGCGCGGAGAGCGTACCGAACTCAAAATAGCTCAGGGAGATTTCACCGCGCGCGGCTTCGATTTCGGCGAAAGAGGCGGTATGCGCCGCTTCCGGCAGCTCCTCTCCCTGCACGCGAACGCGTTCGGTATAGCGCACCAGATGCGGGGAACTGTAGACGCCGACCCTATAGCCCGCCGCCATCAGCACCGATTCCAGCGTACGGCAGGTGGTCCCCTTACCGTTGGTTCCCGCCACCGTAAAGACGAAAGGTGCGGGTTTCACTACCGCCATCCGCCCGGCAACTTCGTTCACCCGCGTCAGCCCGAGATCGATAGTTTTGCTGTGCAGATGCTCCAGATAAGAAAGCCACGTAGCCAGGGGCGACGTGGCCTGAGGAATAGGTTCTTTTTCCATGATGTCCGCAAGAGTTAACGGTAAATACGCTCATCCTTCAGCGTGCCGCGAAGCGGTCAGGTCAGGATGATGTCGCGTAGCTATTTGAATATAAAAAAAGGGCAGCACCGTCAGGCCTGCCCTCTGCATTATCAGGCCTCTGGTTCCTGATCCGGTACCGGCGGTACCGCGTCGCCTTCATGAGGAACCTCCGGGCACGGTGCCGGGAGATTCATCAGCTTCGCCAGAATACTGGCCAGCTTCAGGCGCATTTCAGGGCGACGTACGATCATGTCGATCGCCCCTTTTTCAATCAGGAACTCGCTGCGCTGGAATCCTGGCGGCAGCTTTTCGCGCACGGTTTGCTCGATAACGCGAGGACCGGCAAAGCCGATCAGCGCTTTCGGTTCCGCGATGTTAAGATCGCCGAGCATCGCAAAGCTCGCCGATACGCCGCCCATCGTCGGGTCGGTCAGCACGGAGATATACGGTAAACCGCGCTCCTGCATTTTCGCCAGCGCGGCTGACGTTTTCGCCATCTGCATCAGCGACATCAGCGCTTCCTGCATACGCGCGCCGCCGGACGCTGAGAAGCAAACCAGCGGGCAGTTGTCTTCCAACGCCTGCTCAACGGCACGTACGAAGCGCGCGCCCACCACCGAGCCCATCGAACCGCCCATAAAGGCGAATTCAAAAGCAACGGCGACAACCGGCATGTCGTACAGGGTGCCCTTCATGACCACCAGCGCATCTTTCTCGCCGGTCTCTTTTTGAGCCGACGCCAGGCGGTCTTTGTATTTTTTCGAATCGCGGAACTTCAGCACATCTTTCGGCTCGAGCTCGCTTCCCAGCTCCACGAGGGAACCTTCGTCCAACAGGCTATGCAGGCGATTACGCGCCGACATACGCATATGGTGATCGCACTTAGGGCAAACCTCCAGGTTGCGCTCCAGCTCTGCGCGGTACAATACCTGACCGCAACTGTCGCACTTGGTCCATACACCCTCAGGAATGCTTGCCTTGCGGGTGGGAGTTATATTGCTTTTAATTCGTTCAATCCAGCTCATTGATAACCTTTCTGCCTGAACCTGGTCGATGCCAGTTTTGTCGTAAGGGGCGCATAATGCCATTTTTGACCCTTACAGACCATGAATGTTGCACATTAAATCATAACATCCCGTCACATGGGATAAAAAAGTGGTCGTACCGCTCACACTTCACTCTTCGGGCGGCGGCGCTCCGCCCGAAGATGATTAGGCTACGGTGATTATTTTGACTGCTTCGCCGCCGCGCGCTTGTGGCGAATGATTTCAATCACCCCCGGCAGCACGGACAGGAGAATAATAGCCACAATCAGCAGCTTCAGGTTTTCCTGGACGATCGGTAAATCGCCAAACAGGTAGCCTGCATAGGTGAACAGCAGCACCCACAGCAGCGCGCCAACAACGTTATAGGCCGCAAAATGACGATAGGACATGTGGCCCATTCCCGCCACAAATGGCGCAAAGGTTCTGACAATCGGCACGAAGCGAGCGAGGATAATGGTTTTGCCACCGTGACGCTCGTAGAACGCGTGGGTCTTGTCCAGATAGCTGCGGCGGAAGATTTTAGAATCAGGATTACTGAAGAGCTTTTCACCGAACAGCCGGCCGATCGTGTAGTTCAGGGCATCGCCGATAATCGCCGCGATAACCATCAGCACCACCATCAGATGCACGTTCAGATCGTTAGTCGGCAGCGCTGACAGCGCCCCGGCAACAAACAGCAGCGAATCTCCCGGCAGGAACGGTGTCACCACCAGACCTGTTTCGCAAAACAAAATCAAAAACAGAATGGCATAAACCCAGATACCGTACTCGGCAACCAGTTCGGCCAGGTGTACATCTATATGCAGGATGAAATCAATTAAAAAGCGGATCAGGTCCATACCGTTTTAGTCCTTAATAGCAATACGTAAAATCCTTCGCGGCGCAGCCAGGCGGCCGAGCGACGGCTCCCGGACCGCGCAAAAAAGCGGGCCCGGGAAAACCAGCGCGGCCGGCAAAGCGGCGGCCTGAAGGATGAGGCGTATACGTCAGTCCGCCAGAAATAGCGGGCCCATCGGCATCACCGGCAGATCGAAATGGGCCGGATAATCAACCGACACCAGATACAATCCCTCGGCTTTGGCCGTCGCAGCGGCTAGCTTCCTGTCTTTTGCCGCCAGAAGTTCTGCAATCCAGCTCTCTGGCTGGTTACCGGCCCCTACTTCCATCAGGCTGCCGACAATATTCCTTACCATATGATGTACAAAGGCGTTTGCTTTGATATCGACCACCACATATGCGCCGTAACGCGTGACGCTAATGTGCTTCATGTTGCGCCAGGGCGTACGCGACTGGCACTGCAGCGCACGGAACGAGGTAAAATCATTCTCGCCCAGCAGGCACTGCGCCGCGCGCTGCATCCGCTCGGCGTCCAGGGGCTGGTGATAATGGGTCACCCCCTGGCTTAATACCCCCGGGCGCAGCCGGTGGTTATAGATAACGTAACGGTAGCGGCGCGCCGTTGCGCTGAAGCGCGCGTGGAACGCGTCCGGCACATGTTTCACCCAACGCACGGCAATGTCACCAGGCAGATTCGCATTCACGCCCAGCGTCCAGGCCGCGTCTTTACGCAGCGCGCGCGTTTCAAAATGCACCACCTGGCCGGTGCCGTGAACGCCGGCGTCGGTGCGGCCCGCGCAGAAGACGTTAATCGGTTCATTCGCCACCTGCGAGAGCGCCTTTTCCAGCTTCTCCTGCACGCTGCGTACTTCGTTCTGCCGCTGCCAGCCGTAATATTTACTGCCGTCGTACTCGATGCCCAGCGCGATTTTATAGACCGGCAGCTGCTCCATCTCAGACATCAGTAAAAATACTCCTGCACCAGCCTCTCGGCGGTTTTGACCGCCATCAGCGCGCCGCCGAAACGGACGTTGTCGGCAACGGACCAGAACTGCACCTGCTCCGGCATCCCGTAATCGTTGCGCACGCAGCCGACGGAGAGATGGGTGGTGCCGGAGGCGTCGCCAACCTGGGTCGGGAACTCACGCGCTTCGGACAGCTCGATATCTTCCCCGCGCGCAAAGGCATCGCGCGCCTCTTCTGCGGCCAGCGGACGCATGGCTTCGAAATTAACCATCTGCGCATGGCCGTAGAATACCGGCGACTGGACTACGCTTGCGGAGATCATCAGCCCTTCGTCCTGCAGGATCTTTCGCACTTCGTCGACGATGCGTCGCTCTTCCAGCACGCTGCCTTCGCGATCGGGCAGAAGCGGCAGCATATTGAACGCCAGCTGACGGCCAAAGTAATCATCTTCATCAATCGGCATGCCGTTGAGCAGCTTAGCGCTCTGGCCTGCCAGCGCGCTGACGGCTTTTTTACCGCGGGCGGAAACAGAGAGCAGGCTGGTGACCTGAATACGCGACAGGCCGCCTTCGTCAATCAGCGGTTTCAGCGCGGCCAGCAGCTGGCTGGTCAGGCTGTTGGCCACGGCAATAACATTACGATTGCGGTAATCAGCCAGCACGAATGGGTTGACGTCCGGCACGACCAGCGGGACGTCCGGCTCCAGCGCAAACAGGCCGCTGAGGTCGATAACCAGACAGCCTGAGTTAGTCGCCTCATCAACGTAGGCCGCCGTAGCTTCGACGCCGGCGGCGAAAAAGGCCAGCTGGGCCTGGGTCCAGTCAAACTCCGCGGCGTCCTGTACGATGACCGACTTACCGTTGAAGCGCAGATGTTCGCCCGCGCTTTCGTTACGCGCCAGGGCGTAAATATCACCCACCGGGAACTGACGTTCAGCAAGGGTTTCGAGCAGGGCTTCGCCGACGGCGCCCGTTGCGCCCAGTATGGCAATATTCCAGCCTTCAGACATGGTGGTTTACTCCAGAAAAAAGCGACCCTGCAGGAGTATCCAACAGGGTTATTAAGAAGATATTAACGAACAGGGTGATGTAGGGCATTAAAGCCGAGCTGCCGCAACAGCGTCGCCGCCTGCTCATCGCTGCACTGTACGTACAGCGAAGACCATTCACGGCGTTCCTGGTAGTTTTTGCGCAGCTTGTCAAATTCACCCGCAGCACCGGCCACTTTTCGCAGCGGCGCATCGTCGCGGCGCACATCATACACCAAATGGACCAGCCTTTTCAGGGTTGCCTGATCGAGCGCGCCGTGGAGAGTGATACGGCCAAACTCCGGCGCTGGCAGCAAGGTGTCCAGCGCAACCTGCTGCGGATGGCCGATAAACGCGCTGTAGGCTTCAAACACCTGGGTCGTCCCGCGCGCTTTCCCTTCAAGGGTATAGCCCGCGATATGCGCGGTACCGATATCCACGCGATCCAGCAGCTCAAGGTTAAGATCCGGCTCCGGCTCCCAGACGTCCAGCACCACGCTCAGCGGCTGCCCGGCCTGCAGGCACTTCAGCAGCGCGCCGTTATCCACCACCGGACCACGGCAGGCGTTAATTAACACCGTTCCCGGCTTCAGGCGGCTAATCAGCGCCTCATCCGCGAGGTGCAGCGTCTTGTACTGCCCTTCTTTATATAAAGGCGTGTGGAACGTCAGCACATCGGCCTGCTGAACCAGCTCGTCGAGGCTACGGAAATCGCCCTCATCACCGCGATCCGCGCGCGGCGGATCGCAAAGCAGCGTTTTAATCCCCAGCGCTTCAAGACGTTTTTGCAGCCGCCCGCCGACGTTGCCCACCCCTACGATCCCGACGGTACGATCGGTCAGCGCAAAGCCGTCGCGCTCGGCCAGCATCAGCAGCGCCGAGAAAACATACTCAACTACCGCAATAGCGTTGCAGCCCGGTGCGGCGGAAAATCCGATCCCCGCCTGCTGGAGCCACGTCTGATCGACATGATCGGTGCCCGCGGTCGCGGTACCGACGAACTGAATAGCCTTACCGGCAAGCAGTGCTTCATTGACTTTAGTGACGGAGCGGACCATCAGCGCGTCGGCATCGGTCAGCGCTTCAGCCGGAATTGGGCGGCCGGGGACCGCCCTCACCTCGCCCAAACGGCTAAAAAGCTCACGGGCATAGGGCATATTTTCATCAACGAGGATTTTCACGGTTCAGTACCTGTCTGAGAACGAGAGTAAACCGGGGAAGTGTGCCATAATCTCGCCGCCAGGAACATCATCACCGGGCCTCAGTACAGTAATACGGAAAGGATTAATCATGACACAACCCGTTTCAGGTATGTCCGATCGCCCTCCGGGGACGGCTCCCTCCGGTGCGCCCGTCGCCGGGGAGCTTTCGCTGACCACCCAACAACGCACCGTTCTCGAGCGACTGATCACCCGCCTGGTGGCGCTAACATCGCAGCAGAACGCGGAAGTGTGGGCCGGAATCAAGCACGATCTGGGACTGAAAGGCGATGCGCCGCTGCTGGCATGCCATTTTGCCGCCGCCGAAAGTCACCTGAACCAGCGCCTGACCGTTGCGCAGCAAAACCATCACCACCGTCAGACTCTGGCGCAGCTCGGCGAGCTGCTGAGTCAGGGCAACAATCGTCAGGCGGTGAGCGATTATATTCGCCAGAATTATGGCCAAACTACGCTACACGCGCTGACCCAGCAGCAGCTTGAGAACGTGCTGCAGCTGCTGCAAAACAGCCGGCTGTCGATTCCGTCGCCCCAGCAGCGTCAGCCTACGCTGCGCCCGCTGCTGCCGGCGGAGCACAACACGCTGAATCAGCTGGTGACCCGTCTTGCCGCCGCAACCGGCGAGCCCGGTAAGCTTATCTGGCAATCGATGCTGGAGCTGTGCGGCGTGAAAACCGGCGAGCTGATCCCGGCAACGCATTTTACCCCGCTCTCCTACTGGCTTCAGGCGCGGCAAACGCTAAGCACCCAGGCCAGCCCGACGCTCAACTCGCTGCAGGCCGCGCTGAAGCAGCCGCTTGAAGCGCAGGAGTGGCAGAAGATCGCCGATTTTGCCCGCAACAGCTGGCACGTGACGCCGCAGTCGACGCTGAGCTCCAGCCAGATACTGACGCTGTTAAACAAAGTTTTCGTGCTGCGGGTGGCGCGCGCCCAGGAAACCCTGGCGATCCCCTCGCTGCAAACGGAGGCCACCCCGCTCTCCGCGCGGCTCAAAAAGCCGTGGCTTATCCTGCTGGCGCTGGCCGCGCTGGCACTGATATGGCTGATGGTTGCGTAGCGCCTGCCGCCAGAGAAACGCCGTCGCCGGACGGCTAAAGTCACCCTTACGGTAACGCCCGCGCAAGGCGGGCGTTACTCTGGTCAGATGACGATTACCACCAGACCTCAGCCTGCACACCCAGCATAAACTCATCCTTGCTGTTGTCGTTAAAGCGATATTGCGACAGCTCATTATCGAGAATGTTAATATAGGTGCCGTAGAAGCGAATTTCCGGACGCGATCCCAACAAGCTTGGCCCCACTTTTAGCGCATGGTAGAGCGTTGTTTTATACGCCGACTCTTTCAAGTCCTTGCCCTGCTGAGTTTTGTTTTTCTGCGCAAACCAGCCCAGCTCCACCCCGCTCTGGTTCCAGGTATCCCAAATCCAGGCCGGACGGATGACCGCCCGGAGGCTGTCAAAGTCGCTGTGCGCGCCGCTTTCGTAGCTATAGATATCGTTGCCGTGCGACCACACCAGCGCATTCGCCATAATAATCCGATCGGCGAGGTACGTTTCCCCCTGCGAAATCAGGCGTAAGGCTACCCCATTGCTGTGGTCGCCATAATAGTAGCGGCCATGCGCCATCGAGTTGCTGGCGCCGGAGAAGTTCGAGAAACTGCTGGCGTAAGAGTTATTTGCCACCTGCAGCGTAAACTCATTGAAGCCTTTACGCTCCAGCTCCTGGCGTACAATACCGGTCACCATCCAGGTATCCTTCAGCTTGAAGTAGCCGCTGTTATCCTCATTTTCCTTCTGCTGGTCACTCTTATTGGCAAAGGCATATTTCCCCATTAACGACAGCGAGCCCCTCTGCCACAGCGGGATGTTGCGATAGCGCAAATCGACAGAGTTAGTATTCATTTGCGTGGTCCGGGAGAAGTCGCGCGAATAGACATCCACGTCATTGCGGCTGAGCGAGGCGTCCAGCTGGCCAACGCCCAGCGTCCAGTTCTGGATCCCGAGACCCGCAGCAACATCGGTAGTCAGTGATTTCCAGTCAAGCATCTGAATTTCATATTCGGGCAATTTATGCTTACCTACCCAGAAATCAGCCTCCAGCGCAAACGGCAGGAAGCCTTTCGTCGTCAGGAAGATATCGCTGAACTGGAGGATATTCTCGTTATTGGTATCGCCAAACCATGCGTCGTTATACTGCTCGCCCACGTTGCCATCGAAGGTCACCACGGCGTTAGCCGTTTTGCCGTCCTGGCTATAGACCCGCTGATTAAGGGTCAGGTCAAACCAGCCGCTCATCTCATTACCAAATCGGCCCAGAGACCCAGCGGCATAGGTTTGGGACGAGCCGTGGTTAGACGTTCCCCACCCCGAGCGCAGATATCCCTGATAGCTGAAGCCAATATCGTCCTTAACGAATTTGCTGAGATCCTTCATGGTAATACTCTCCACTCTGGCCTTCTTGCCGTCGGTATTGATAACCGCCACCTGCTGCGTCGCCTTCACCTGCGCTGGTGCCGATTTTTCACCGACCTCGTTATTTTCATTGACGATATTTTCAGCTACCGGCGAGGCCGCCGTTGGGTAGCCGGTCGTAACCTTGCGCTGTTCATTCTCTTTAATACTTTTCTGCAGCACAGCCACTTTATCTTTATACGTCGAGAGCTGTGATTGCGTTTTCTGTAATTCTTTTTTATTCGCCGACAGCTCTGACTCCAGCAATTCAAGACGCTGTTCAATCGTTAATTTAGCCGCCACCGTATTGTTTGACGAAATAGCCAGCAGAACGGATAAAGACAATAAGCTAACCTTCAATTTACTTGAATACATAGGGTACCTTTTATATTTTTATAATTTGCCTTCAGCCATGAGGCCGAAGGCAGGTAAAGCCAGAGGGGTGCGCGCTACTGTGCCGCAGCGGCGGTATTCACTTTATTTGACGCAATGACAAACGGTAAATAAATCAACGTTGATACAGCCAGGCACAGGATACCAACAAACAGCGCCAGCCAGTTTCCGCCGGTGCCAAAGAAGGCGATCAGCGGGCCCGGCGTGGTCCACGGAACCGCGTAGGCGATTGGCGGAATAAACTCCATGCTGATAAAGAAGTAGCCAATGAGCGAATTAATAAAAGGCACGAAGATAAACGGAATAACCAAAATCGGGTTCAGCACAATCGGTAAGCCAAACATGACCGGTTCGTTAATATTAAACAGCCCGGGAACAAAAGCCATCTTCGCCAGATCGCGATAATCCTTACGCCGGGAGGCAATAAAAATCGCGATCAGCAGGCCCAGCGTCATACCGGAACCGCCACAGTTAGCGAACGCATCATTGATGCCGGTCCACGTAATCGGATACGGCGCTCCCCACGTACTGCCATGTGAGGCGGCCCAGGAGAGGTTTTCCAGGTTCGCTTCCGAGAAGATAGTTTCTCGAATTGCCGCTACCGTATTCGGACCGTGGATCCCTAGCACCCACAGGAAGTTCGCCACCAGCCCGAGCACCAGAACGGTGATGATATTAGTGCCCATGTCCTTTAGCGGCGCCTGGATCAGGGTATAGATCAGATCGTTAAGACCGTTTGGCGAAATACGGGTTAGCAGGTAGTTGATAATCGAAAAAGAGATCATCACGAAGAAGATAGGCAGCAGAACCTTGAATGAACGCGCCACCGCCGGCGGCACCGCGGCTGGCATACTAATCGTCACTTTCGGGTTGCGCGCCAGGCGACAAAATACTTCGCTGGAGATAATGGCGACGATAATCGCCACAAACAGCCCCTGCGGCCCGAGATATTTTGTCGTCAGATAGGCCTGCCCATCGATGATAACGTACGGCGTATAGACCACAAAAAAGGCGCCGATCGCCGTCAGCCCGCACAGCAGATCGTCCTGCTGGTAGCTTATTGCGATATTACGCGCGACAAGAAAGGTAATCAGTATCGCCATAATGTTGACCGACCCGTTCATTACCGGGGTGAAAATTTGCTGTGCGTCGGCCAAATTCGGAAAGAGCGTTCCCAGATGCAAAATACTGGCGATAAAGCCATCGGGTGAAAGTATCGCGAAATTAATAAGAATAATTAGCGAGCTGGCCATAACGATCGGGAAAGATAAAATAAACGCATCCCGAATTGCTGAGACGTGGATCTGAGAGTTTAATTTGATGGCCACCGGCACCAAAATTTTCTCCATACCACGTTCAAAGCTATCCATAAAACTCATGATTAACCCTTTTCTAATAATTAACGTTCAATAGCGAATCATTGATGAAGGCATTCACATCCGGCGAGCTGGATATCAATACCAGACCTGCGGGGCGGAGCAATTTTAGCGTAATTACTTGTCTGCCAGTAGCTGTAGCGCATTATCTAAAACGGCCTGGCCATCCATTTGCCCGTAGCTTTTCATATCGATGACTGCTACCGGTATTCTTCCTTGCGCGATTTCTTCTATTTCATTTTTCTGAAAGCGCACCTGAGGCCCTAACAGCACAACGTCAACCTCATTTTTTTTGATTTTTTCCTTGGCTTCAGAAATAGCCAGTGCATTGATATTAGCGGCAATACCAACCGCATCGGCGCGATCCTGCATTCGTTTTACCAGCATACTGGTGGACATCCCGGCGGCGCACACTAACAATATATTTTTCATATCCCTTACCTTTTCCTGTTCAAGAAGCTCAATTGACCAGCACTGTAATAATTGTTAATTTTCTTATCCGCAGTTTTGATCACAGTTAGCAATGCAAAAGTTGTTCAAAAACAAAGAAATAAATGAACGTGTTGACGTAACTTCATCGTACAGTGATGACAACATGATGTTTATAAAGGGATTTAAGAGGTGCAAAAGTGGTCTATAAAAATGTAGTTAATTTACTAAAGAACAAAATTAATAGTCCAGCCTATAGCGTCGGAGATCTTCTACCATCAGAAAAGGAATTAGCAGAATTTTATAATGTTTCACGCAATACGCTGCGTAAGGCGCTAAAAACGCTGGAGGAGGACGGCTTAATTGAGCGCCGTCACGGATCCGGGACGTGGATCCGAAATAAACATTTTCAGGCCTCGGTCACCCATTTAGACAGTTTTACTGAAATCGCCCGTAATGAAGGCAAAACTCCCTCCAGCCAAATTCTCAAATTTGAATTACAGTCGGCATCAGAGGAAATAGCTAAAGGCCTGCAGCTGCAGCACGGAGAACCTGTCTATTATGCTAAAAGACTGCGCTTTATCGACAATATTGCGATGCAATTAGAAGAGACCTGGCTTTCGGCAACGCGCTTTCCGGACCTGACGATTGCCCATATGAAAAAATCGAAGTTTGCCTATATTGAAAATGACTGCGGGGTGAGAATAGACGGATGCTACGAATCGATTGTCCCTATTCTCCCCTCCCCCGAGCTGGCTAAACTGTTACATATCAGCGCCAAAGATCCCATCATCCGCATGCAGACCCAGGCGATAGACGAACAGCACCAGCCTATCGACTACTCGATCCTCTATACCAACATGTTTGAGTTTCAGGTGAAGTACTATCTTCCGCGCAAGGCGGCCGGCCCTCACTCTCCGAGGGCCGAGCCATAATACTATTTTCGTAGTGATGCCAGGGTGACGACGATTCCCAGTACGGCACAGACCGCCGCCGCCAGGAAGACGGAGGAGTAGCCCAGAGACGTCGCCAGCAGTCCGGCAAGCGGACCGCTGATACCGTATGAGATATCCTGAAACGCCGCATAGCCGCCGAGCGCGGTGCCCCGTACCTGTGGCGGAACGCGCTTCACCACCTCCACGCCCAGTGACGGGAAGATAAGCGAGCAGCCGCAGCCGGTCAGCGCGGCGCCGGCTAAGGCGGTCCAGGCATCCGGCGCCAGCCACAGCAGCGTCAGGCCAGCGGCCTCAATCAGCAGCGAGACCATCGCCACCTTCACCCCGCCGAAGCGATCGGGCATCCAGCCAAAGAGGATGCGCATCAGCACGAAGGCGCCGCCAAAAGCGGTCAACGTAAAGCCGGCCATCGCCCAGCCGTTGCTGGCGAAGTAGAGCGAGACGAAGGTGCCAATCACCGCAAATCCGACGCCCTGCAGACCAAGGCCGATCCCCGGACGCCAGATCATACCGACAACGCTCCACAGCGACGGACGTTCGCCGCCGTGCGCCGGAACCCTGCGGACCGTGCCGTTAATCGCGAGCGCCAGCAGCGGCAGCGCCATGGTGACGCAGGCCAGCACCGCAACGCCGTACTGCGTGTAGATCAGCAGCCCCAGCGGGGCGCCGGCCGCCAGCGATCCGTATATGGCCATTCCGTTCCATGACATGACTTTCCCCGAGCGCGTCGGCCCGACGAGGCCCAGCCCCCAGCTCAGGTTACCGGTTAGCAGCTGGCTTTCGCCAAAGCCAAGGATCAGGCGGCCCAACACCAGCAGCGCAAATTTTGCCACAATCGATACCGGCAGCAGCGCCGCCAGCAGCCACGCGGCGCCGGCCAGTGCGCAGGCGAGCATGCCCTGCAGCACCGAGCGTTTCGCCCCGTACTGGTCGGCCAGACGACCGGCGTAGCCCCGCGTCAGCACCGTCGCCAGAAACTGAATTCCGACGGCGATGCCAACCATCGTGTTGCCAAAACCGAGCTCGTGGTGCACGAAAAGGGGGATCACCGGCAGCGGAAGGCCAACGGTCATGTAGGTTAGAAAGACGGAGAACGTAATGCGAAATAGCGAAATATTCGCCGAAGAGGGATTCGTTGTTTTTGTCGCTGCGGACATGCTTTACTCCAGTTCGCAGAGTAAGACGAGGTGAGTGTGCCTCCCTGCGCCAGGCTCTATCAATAATGCAAAAAAGGGAGCCTGTTGGCTCCCTTTTCAATTACTGACTGACTATGCGTCGTGTTTACGCATTACCAGGGTGGCGTTGGTGCCACCAAAACCGAAGCTGTTGGACATCACGGTGGTCAGCGCACGTTCAGTCGGCTTAGTCACGATGTTCAGGCCAGCGGCCTGCTCGTCCATCTCGTCGATGTTGATGCTTGGAGCGATAAAGCCGTGTTCCAGCATCAGCAGAGAGTAGATAGCTTCCTGTACGCCAGCGGCGCCCAGCGAGTGGCCGGTCATCGCTTTCGTTGCGGAGATTGCCGGGCTGTTATCGCCGAAGACTTCACGGATTGCACCCAGCTCTTTCACGTCGCCAACCGGCGTTGAGGTGCCGTGGGAGTTCAGATAATCAATCGGGGTATCAACGCCCTGCATCGCCATGTGCATGCAGCGGACTGCGCCTTCGCCAGACGGAGCAACCATGTCAGCGCCATCGGAAGTTGCGCCGTAGCCGACGATTTCCGCATAGATATGTGCGCCACGTGCCAGAGCGTGTTCCAGCTCTTCAACCACAACCATACCGCCGCCGCCAGCGATAACGAAACCGTCGCGGTTCGCATCATAGGTACGGGACGCTTTGTCCGGGGTTTCGTTGTATTTGGTGGACAGCGCGCCCATTGCGTCGAATTCGCAGGCCATTTCCCAGCACAGCTCTTCGCCGCCGCCGGCAAAAACGATATCCTGTTTGCCCAGCTGAATCTGCTCTACGGCATTGCCGATACAGTGTGCGGAAGTCGCACAGGCGGAGCTGATAGAGTAGTTAACGCCGTGGATTTTGAACGGCGTGGCCAGGCAGGCAGAAACGGCAGAGGCCATCGCTTTGGTCACCACGTACGGGCCAACGGCCTTCAGGCCGCGCGGGCTACGCATCGCATCTGCGCCAAACACCTGATATTTTGAAGAGCCGCCGGAACCGGCGATCAGACCGACGCGCGGGTTATTTTGATAAACTTCTTCTTTCAATCCTGCGTCTTCTACGGCCTGCTGCATTGAGAGATAGGCGTAGATAGAGGCATCGTTCATAAAGCGAACCACTTTACGGTCGATCAGACCGGTGGTATCCAGCTTAACGTTGCCCCATACGTGGCTGCGCATACCTGAATCTTGAAATTCCTGAGAGAAAGTGATCCCTGAACGTCCTTCACGCAGAGATGCCAGGACTTCCTGCTGGTTGTTACCGATGCTGGAAACGATGCCCAAGCCAGTAATAACTGCACGTTTCATTCAATACCTCTGTAAGTCGCACTATTTTAAGTTTCGAGTCGCACAATAGCGTACACTTGTACGCCGAACAAGTCCGATCAGCCATTTTGTGTATAAATTTGCGCCTCCCGGCACACATCGTTAAGATCGTTCTACGCCTTGAGATTCGAGTAACTTACGTGAAACAAAACGCCATACAACCTGCCAACCTGGAATTCAACGCTGAGGGTACACCTGTTTCCCGAGATTTCGGCGACGTGTACTTTTCCAATGACAACGGTCTGGAAGAGACCCGCTACGTTTTTCTCGGCGGCAACCGCCTCGGTGAACGTTTTCCTGTTCATTCCCAGCCGCTGTTTGTGGTGGCGGAGAGCGGATTCGGCACCGGCCTCAACTTCCTTACGCTGTGGCAGGCGTTCGACGTTTTTCACCGTGACTACCCCGAAGCTACCCTGCAAAGATTACATTTCATCAGTTTTGAAAAATTTCCACTCACCGCCGCCGATCTGGCCCTCTCCCACCAGCACTGGCCGGAGCTGGCGCCGTGGGCGGAGCAGCTGCAGGCCCAGTGGCCACTGCCCGTTGCCGGCTGCCACCGGCTGCTGCTTGATGACGGACGCGTGACCCTCGATTTGTGGTTCGGCGATATCAACGAGCTGACCCTTGAGCTTGATGATTCCCTTAATCAGCAGGTCGATGCCTGGTTTCTCGACGGGTTTGCGCCGGCAAAAAACCCGGATATGTGGACGCCAGAGCTCTTCGCGGCCATGGCCCGGCTGGCAAAACCGGGCGGAACCCTGGCAACCTTCACCTCCGCAGGCTTCGTCCGTCGCGGCCTGCAGGAAGCCGGCTTCACCATGCATAAGCATAAAGGCTTCGGCCGCAAACGAGAGATGCTGATCGGCGAGATGAGCCGCGAGCTGAACCTGCCCGCGCGCGCGCCGTGGTTTGCCCGTACCGCCAGCGAAAAACGCGAGGTGGCGATTATCGGCGGTGGAATTGCCAGCGCCCTGCTGTCACTCGCGCTGCTGCGCCGCGGCTGGCAGGTGACGCTCTATTGCGCCGACGATGCCCCTGCCAAAGGCGCATCCGGCAACCGTCAGGGAGCGCTGTATCCTTTGCTCAGCCAGCACGACCCGGCCCTGACCCGCTTCTTCCCCGCCGCATTTACCTTCGCGCGCAGGATTTACGACGCGCTGCCGGTCACCTTCGACCACCAGTGGTGCGGCGTGACGCAGCTCGCCTGGGATGAGAAAAGCGGGCAAAAAATCGCCCAGATGCTTGAGCTCAATCTGCCGGCGGAAATTGCCGCCGCCGTCAGCGCCGAGGCGGTGGCGCAGGCGACCGGCGTCGAGACCGGCTGCGGCGGGATCGCCTATCCCGCAGGAGGCTGGCTCTGCCCGCAGCAGCTGACGGCCGAACTCCTCGCGCTGGCGGCGGCCCGAGGGCTGCAGGCACGCTATGGCTTTAAGGTGGAGACGCTCACCGCCGAGGGCGACGGCTGGCAGCTGAACCAGCGCCAGCAGCATGCCGTGGTGGTACTGGCGAACGGCCATCAGCTGACAACCTTCAGCCAAACCGCGCAGCTGCCGGCCTATCCGGTGGGCGGCCAGGTTAGCCATATCCCGACGACGCCGGGGCTTTCTCAGCTGCGCCAGGTGCTGTGCTATGACGGCTACCTGACGCCGCAAAACCCGCGTAACCAGCAGCACTGTATCGGAGCCAGCTATCATCGCGGGCAGACGGAAACGGCGTTCAGCGCCGAGGACCAGCGGCAGAACCGTCAGCGCCTGGTAGACTGCTTCCCCGATGCGCAGTGGGCCCAGGAGGTCGATACCAGCGCCAACGAGGCTCGCTGCGGCGTGCGCTGCGCCACCCGCGACCACTTACCGATGGTCGGCAACGTGCCCGACTATGATGCTACGCTTGCCCGGTACGCTCAGCTTGCTGGGCAGAAGGAGGATGCGCCCTCTGCGCCGGTGCATAGCAATCTCTATCTTCTTGGGGCATTGGGATCGCGCGGGCTGTGCTCCGCGCCGTTAACGGCGGAAATTTTGGCGGCGCAGATGAGCGGTGAACCGCTGCCAATGGATCGCGAAACGCTGGCGGCGCTCAATCCCAATCGGCTATGGGTGAGGAAACTGCTGAAGGGAAAAGCGGTGAAATAATCCGTTGAGGTAGCCCGGACGGCACTCTCCGGGCTATTCCCCGACCTCGCAATGCGCGGCCAGGGCTATCGAGCAGGCTGTTTAGCGTTTTGCCTGCTGATACAATTTATTCCACATATCCTGAACGAGGATTTGGTCCGGCGGCGAAAGCTCTCCCGCACCGATCGCTTTTTCCAGGCTATGAGTCACCCGGTCACTGATCGCCTGCGGCGAGTGATCGTCTCCGCCTTCCAGCTCGGCTACCGCCAGCGTCAGGTGGCCACGCAGATAGCCGCCGGCAAACAGTTCATCATCGCTGGCGTGGTCTACCATTTCGTCGATTAGCGCCAGAATGCGTGATTCAAACTCCGCGAGCATTGTCTTTCCTCTTCTAGTGTAAAGCGTGGCCTTAGTGCAGGTCTTCCGGCCACGGAAATTGTTCTGCCGTCAGTGGCGGCGTTTGATAATATTTTTGTAATGCCTGAATAAATCGTGCCGGACGTTCCGGGATCCCCTGCTCCAGATAGCTCATGACCTGGGCATGGACCCGCCGCTGGAAGGCAATGCGATCGGGCTCGACGTCCCCTTCCAGGTTGTCGCAGCTGACGTTAAACGGGAAGCCCGCCGCCACGCAAAACAGCCAGTCAAACGCCTGGGGCTTCACTTCGACATCTTCAAACTGACACTGAGTCATCGCATCGCGGCCGTCCGGGCAGTACCAGTAGCCGAAATCAACCAGTTCACGACGCGCTTTCCCGGCAATACACCAGTGCGAAATTTCGTGCAGGCCGCTGGCATAAAAGCCGTGGGCAAAGACGATACGGTTAAAAGGTACGTCGTCATCAGCCGGAAGATAGATCGGTTCGTCATCGCCTTTAATCAGACGGGTATTAAAATCGTCGGCGAAGCAGCCGTCAAAAATAGCGATCAGCTGCTCATAATGGTGTTGCTGTTGCATTAATTCATTCCCAACCACTGCAGGATTTCCGCCCCGTGGCTGTCATAAAGAAGTTTCGCACTCATCACTGCGGACACGACCACGATCATCGGTCGAATCAGCGATTGCCCTTTGCTCAATACCAGCCGTGAGCCCGCGCGGGCGCCGATAAACTGCCCCGCCATCATCACGAATCCGGTGGCCCAAATCACTTTGCCGCCAATAATAAACAGCAGCAGGCCGCCAACGTTAGAAGTCGCGTTGAGCACCTTCGCGTGAGCGGTTGATTTTGCAAGGTTGAACCCCGCCAGGGTCACAAAGGCCAGGGCGTAGAACGAGCCGGCGCCCGGGCCGAAGAAGCCGTCATAGAACCCCACGCAGCCGCCGGCAATAAGCGCGAACGGCAGGCCGTACAAACGACGCTGGCGATCCTCCTCGCCTAGTTTCGGCATCAGCAGGAAATAGAGGCCAATCCCGATAATCAGGATCGGCAAAATCTGCTTGAGGATATCGGACTGCACGTGCTGAACCAGCAGCGCACCGCCGGTGGAGCCGATAAAGGTCATCACAATATTCAGCTTCTGATCGGCGAGGTTCACCACCTTGCGGCGGATAAAGTAGAGCGACGCGGAGAGCGAGCCGCCGCAGGCCTGCAGCTTGTTGGTCGCCAGCGCCTGCGCCGGAGGAAGCCCCGCCGCCATCAGCGCCGGAACGGTCAACAGCCCGCCGCCGCCGGCCAGAGAATCGATAAACCCGGCGAGGATAGCGACGAAGAAAAGCACTACCATTACCGTAGGCGAAACCATAAACAGGTCGATAAAACTATCCATTAAAGAACGTGCTCATCCAGTAGCGCCTGGCAGGAAGGCGGCAGCGGAGGCGGCGTCTTCTTCACAGGAGGGGTTGATCCGGGTTTCGGGGGTTCGAACCAGCTTTGCAGCTCAGCACCGCAGCCATCGCCGGCAGGCGGCGGCGCCTGCTCTTCGCACTCCAGGCTTCCGGCAGGGCAGCGCAGGCGAACGTGCATATGCGCGCGGTGCTGGAACCACGGGCGAACCTTATGCAGCCAGTCGCGATCGCTTCCGGCATCAAGGCAGAGCTGCTGTTTGATGGCCGGGTTAACGAAGATGCGCGTGACCTCGCTATCTTCCGCCGCCAGCTTGATCAGCTGGCTAATTTGCGGGCTCCAGCGCGCCGGGACAACGCGCTTGCCGTCCCCGGAGACCAGATCCAGTGCCTGCGGCTTCAGCAGCTGCGCCGGGCTCCAGCGCGTCTGCGGCAGCTGGAGGAAAATATCCACGTCAAGGCCGCTCTGATGACTGGCGTGGCCGCCGTTAAAACGCCCGCCGGCGGGCATGCCCATATCACCAATCAGCATCGTGCCCATTCCCCGGCTATACACCTGATTGCTCAGGCGCTGGATAAACCGGACAAGATCGGGGTGGCCGAAATAGCGGCGCTGGTCGGTACGCATCACCTGGTAGTTTACCGAGTTCAGCGGCAGCGCCTGGGCTCCCACAATACAGCCGTTAGCAAAAGCGCCGATAGACTGCGCGCTGCCGCCTATCGGCTGAGTGATTTTTTGCCACGGCGTTGCCGCAGAGCAGGCAGAGCTGGCCACAAGCGCCAGCAGAGCGATAACGGTTTTTTTCATCGATTACCAGCGTGGAATTGATGTCGTCACGTCGCCGTTTTGCGCGCGTTGACGCATAAAGTGATCCATTAACACAATCGCCAGCATCGCTTCCGCGATCGGCACCGCGCGGATCCCCACGCACGGATCGTGCCGCCCTTTGGTGATCATCTCGACTTCTTCGCCAAAGCGGTTAATGGTATGTCCCGGAACGGTGATGCTGGAGGTCGGCTTCAGCGCAATATGCGCGACAATCTGCTGACCGCTGCTGATCCCGCCGAGCACGCCGCCCGCATGGTTGCTCTGGAAACCAGTTTTGGTTATCTCATCGCGGTTTTCGCTGCCGCGCAGCTTAACCACCTCAAAGCCGTCGCCAATCTCAACGCCTTTCACCGCATTGATGCTCATCAGCGCGTGGGCAATGTCGGCATCCAGGCGGTCGAATACCGGCTCACCGAGTCCCGGAGGCACGCCATCGGCTACGACGGTGATTTTTGCGCCAATCGAGTCACCTTCTTTTTTCAGGCCACGCATCAGCTCATCAAGGGCGTCGATTTTATCCGGATCGGGACAGAAGAACGGGTTCTGTTCAACCTGCTCCCAGTCTTTAATGGCCAGCGGGATATCGCCCATCTGGGTCAGGCAGCCGCGGATGACGATGCCAAACTTCTCCGCGAGGAACTTCTTGGCGATCGCCCCTGCCGCAACGCGCATCGCGGTTTCGCGCGCCGACGAGCGTCCGCCGCCGCGATAATCGCGCAGGCCGTACTTCTGCTCGTAGGTGTAATCCGCGTGGCCGGGACGAAAAACGTCTTTAATCGCACCGTAATCCTGCGAACGCTGGTCGGTATTCTCAATCAGCAGACCAATACTGGTGCCGGTGGTGACGCCTTCGAATACGCCGGACAGGATCTTAACCTGGTCCGGTTCGCGGCGCTGGGTGGTATAGCGCGAGGTACCGGGACGACGGCGATCCAGGTCGTGCTGCAGATCGGCTTCGGTCAGTGGGATGCCTGGCGGCACGCCGTCGACGATGCAGCCCAGCGCCAGGCCGTGCGACTCGCCGAAGGTGGTTACGCGAAAGAGTTGTCCAATTGTATTTCCTGCCATCACGGCTCCGTCATGTTTGCGTGTTGTTTTTGCTTTTTAGTCTTTATAAATACCGAAATGCACCCGGGCGGCGATCAGCTGCGGTTTGGTCAGCATAAACACGCCGTCTCCGCCGTTATCGAACTCAAGCCAGGTGAACGGGACATCCGGGTACTGTTCAATCAGATGTACCATGCTGTTACCGACTTCACAAATCAGAATACCGTCATCGTTGAGGTAATCCGGGGCGCAGGCGAGAATGCGGCGGGTTAACTTCAGACCGTCGCTGCCTGAGGCCAGCCCAAGCACCGGCTCATGGCGATATTCACCCGGCAGATCGGACATATCTTCTTCGTCGACGTACGGCGGGTTGGTGACGATCAGGTCATACTGCACCTTCGGCAGGTCGCGGAACAGATCGGAGCGAATCGGCGTAACCTGATGGATAAGCCCGTGCTCTTCCACGTTTTGTTCGGCGACGGCCAGCGCGTCAGGGGAGATATCCACCGCGTCGACTTCCGCTTGTGGGAAGGCATAGGCGCAGGCGATGGCGATACAGCCGCTGCCGGTGCACATATCGAGGATGTGCTGCGGCTGATGGTCGATCAGTCCGGCAAACTGGTTTTCGATAAGCTCGCCAATCGGCGAGCGCGGCACCAGCACGCGCTCATCGACGTAAAACTCATGGCCGCAGAACCAGGCTTTGTTGGTCAGATAGGCGACCGGAATGCGCTCGTTGACGCGGCGAATCACGCGCTCAACGATGCGGTGCTTTTCACTGGAGGTCAGGCGCGCAATGCGCATGTCTTCCGGGATGTCCAGCGGCAGGTACAGCGAAGGCAGCACCAGCTGCACCGCTTCGTCCCACGGGTTGTCGGTGCCGTGACCGTACCAGATATTCGCCGCGCTGAAGCGGCTTACCGCCCAGCGCAGCATGTCCTGAATGGTCTGCAGCTCATTGACTGCTTCATCAACAAAAATTTTATCCACGCCATCCTCCAGGACACGCTCTACTGTAAATTCGGCGGCTAGTTTGCCACGAAGACGGCGATAAATCAGCATTCTTACGTCAGGCAGAGGGGGAAAAGTACGTTTTGCTTGCCTGGATCTACTCCGGGTCGGGTAAACTAGCGCAAAGAAAAGATGAGAGTGGGCAATGAAAAAGAAAACATCGCTTAGCGTGGAGGATCAGACGCTGTTCCGTCAGCTCATGACCGGCACGCGTAAGATTAAGCAGGACACTATCGTTCACCGCCCGCTGCGCAAGAAAATAACCGAAGTGCCGCCGAAGCGGCTGCTTCAGGAGCAGGCCGACAACAGCCACTACTTTTCGGATGAGTTTCAGCCGCTGCTGAATACCGAGGGGTCGGTAAAATATGTCCGTTCGGACGTGAGCCACTTTGAGTTGAAAAAGCTGCGCCGCGGAGACTATTCGCCCGAGCTGTTTCTTGACCTGCACGGTTTAACCCAGCAGCAGGCAAAGCAGGAGCTGGGCGCGCTGATTGCCGCATGCCGCCGGGAACACGTATTCTGCGCCTGCGTGATGCACGGCCACGGAAAGCATATTCTGAAGCAGCAAACGCCATTATGGCTGGCGCAGCATCCGCATATTATGGCCTTCCATCAGGCGCCAAAAGAGTACGGCGGAGACGCCGCACTGCTGGTGCTGATTGAGATTGAAGAGTGGCAACCGCCGGAGCTTCCGTAACACGTCGGCTCCGGGGGGAGATTAGATAGCTTTCGCCATCTTCAGGTTGCAGGGGCTCATCTGCCAGTTGAATTCGCCCTTGCCGTTGGCATCGAGCGTCACGCAGGCAATGGCCGAGGTCGTGAACATCGGGGGAGTCTCTCCCGGGCAGAGCTCTGAGACGAGGTACCCCACTAACGGCAGGTGAGAAACGACCAGCGCCGTTGCCACACCTTCATTCGCCAGCGCCTGAAGATAGGCGTTGACCAGGCCAACGTCGCCGCACGGCGTCAGCTCCGGCATGACGTCGACGTTCTTCGGCAGGTTCATGCACTCTCTTACGATATCCAGCGTCTGTTCTGCACGCAGATAAGGACTCACAAGAACCCGCTCAATATCCACTTTCTGACCTTTCAGCCAGGTTGCCATCTGACGAGACTCATCACAACCGCATGCGGTTAATGGACGAACCGAGTCACTGGCTGCATCGAGGGCAGCGTCGCCGTGACGCATGATAAAAACTTGCATATTGCACCGCTTTTGTTAACCAGAAGCACCGTAGTCTTGCCCGCGAAGGTAATACGCAGTCGACTCAGTGGCCGGGCATTGTGCCTGATCCATCCAACGAATGAAACGCTGTTTTTTACCTCAGTGGCGTAAGTATAGTCAATGATTGTTGACAAAACAGCCAATCGACAGCGTCATTCATCGTCGGATTTATCTTCTTTGACCAGAACTTAGGTCGTCCGTTCGCCAGCGGGCCAAAATGTCGCCCCCTGCTCGGCCATGCGCAATAAATTTTCACATGGCGTAAAACGCGGGCCGTACTGAGCGGCCAGACGCTGCAAAATTGCAACCACTTCACCCGCCCCGGATGTATCCATATAGCGGAACGGGCCGCCAAGAAACGGCGGGAAGCCAATACCAAACACGGCGCCGATATCGCCATCGCGGGCGCTGCGAATAACCTGCTCATCGAAGCAGCGCGCCGCTTCATTGAGCATCATCATCACACAGCGTTCCGCTACCTGCTGCGCTGACAATCGCGCCTGCGGAGCAGAAATCCCCAGTAGCGAATAAATTGCCGCATCGGGTCGTTTTTTGCTTGTACGCCCTTTTTTCTCATAAAGATAGAAACCGCGGCTATTTTTTCTGCCTTTGCGATCGTCATTCAAGATCGCATTAATGATATTTGCAGGCGGACTAAAACGTTCTCCCCACGCCGATTCCAGAACGGGAATAATTTTGGTGCCGGTGTCGATACCCACTTCATCGAGCAGCTGGATAGGCCCTACCGGAAAACCGAATTTAACCAGTGCGTTATCGATATGCTCAACGGGTTCACCTTCCATCAGTAAACGCATCGCCTCGTTAATGTAAGGGGCGAGAATGCGGTTAACGTAGAAGCCGGCTTTATCCGCCACCACGATCGGCGTTTTGCCCTGCATTTTTGCCAGCCGGACCACCGTGGCGACGGCCTGCGGGTCCGTATGCTGGTGCGGGATAACCTCCACCAGCGGCATTTTTTCAACCGGGCTGAAATAGTGCAGGCCAATCACCCGCTGTGGCCTGCTGGCCTGCGCCGCGATCCCGGCGATCGGCAGCGACGACGTATTGGAGGCAAAGATCGTCTCCGGGCCGCAATGCTGTTCTATTTCGGCAACCATGCGCTGCTTAAGCGCTAAATCCTCGAATACGGCTTCGATCACCACATCGCGGTGGGCAAACCCTTGATAATCCGTGGTCCCGGAAATAAGGGCCAGCTGGCGGTCGCGCTCGCTGGCGCGCATGTAGCGGCGGCGTACCTGCTTGTCCAGCAGCGCCCAGCTGTACTTCAACGCATGGTTAATCCCGCTGGCCTGAATATCCTTGATTCGCACCGGCAATCCGCCTTTGCTGGCGGTAACGTAAGCTATCCCCCCGCCCATCAGGCCGCCGCCGAGAACGGCGACGCTGTTTAAAGGCCCGGCTTCAGCCTCGGCACCGCGATCTTTTTTCAGCTCGGTGCTGGCAAAGAAAATAGAGCGCAGCGCCTGCGATTGCTGCGTCATCGCCAGCTCGCCGAAGGCTCTCGCCTCCTCGGCGTAGCCGCTGCTGCACCCATGAGCCAGCCCGTTCTCAATAACCTGCAGAATTTTTTTCGCGGCGGGATAGTTGCCCTGGGTCTTCTGCTGCGTCTTCTTCGCCACCAGGCTAAACAGCAGATTACGCCCTAGCGGGCCGGCAAGAACGCGCTCGCGCATTGGCATATTGCGGCTTGCCGGACGCCCTTTCAGCGCCAGCTCCACCGCCGTTTGCAGTAAAATAGCCTGCGGTACCACATCGTCCACCAGCCCGGCCTTAAGCGCCTGTCTGGCGCGCAGCTGTTTGCCGGTGAGAATCATCTCCAGCGCGCTGCTGACGCCAATCAACCGCGGCAGCCGCTGCGTGCCGCCGGAACCCGGCAGTAAACCCAGCTGCACCTCAGGCAGACCAAGGCGGGTTTTATCATCATCGCTACAGACTCGCCCATGGCAGGCTAGCGCCAGCTCAAGGCCTCCGCCAAGGCAGGCACCATGGATAGCGGCGATCGCCGGAATAGTCAGCCCGTGGAGCTCTGCCATGATCTGCTGCCCCTGACGAGCCAGCGCCTCCGCCTCTTCCGCGCTGGTACAGCGGGCAATCATATTGATATCCGCCCCGGCTATGAAGTTGTCCGGTTTAGCAGAAATGATCACCACGCCGCGCAGGGATTTGTTATCACGGATCTGGCGGATAATAGCCCGCACCTGGCTGCCAAACTCGGCCTTCAGGGTATTCATTTTTTCGCCGGGCGTATCGATGGTGATAACCGCCACGTTGTCCGGACGAATATCGAGAGTAAACGCTGATGCAGGAGTCATTACTCCACCTCCAGAATCATGGCTGCGCCTAAACCGCCCGCCGCACAGGCGGTGACCAGACCAAACCCGCCCCCTCTGCGCCGCAGCTCGTGCAGCGTTTGCGTGATCATCCTCGCGCCGGTCGCGGCAAAAGGATGGCCGTAGGCAATAGAGCCGCCGAGGACGTTAAATTTGCTGTCATCCACTTCGCCAGTGGCCTGCGAGCGGCCCAGCACTTCGCGGGCAAAACGATCGCTTGCCAGACACTTCAGGTTGGCCAGCGTTTGCGCGGCAAACGCCTCATGCATATCGATAAGGGTTAAATCAGCGAGGGTCAGACCCGCCCTTTCCAGCGCCAGAGGCGTTGACCACGCCGGCCCCAGCAGCATGTCCTGCTGAACGCCGATGGCGGTGAAGGCGTAGCTGCGCAGATAGCCCAGCGGGGTTAATCCCAGCTCTTTCGCCCGGGATTCCGTCATCATCATCACCGCCGCCGCGCCGTCGGTTAGCGGCGTACTGTTGGCCGCGGTGACCGTGCCGTGCTTGCGATCGAAAGCCGGTCGTAACTTTTGGTAATCCGCGAGGGTAGAATTCTTACGAATATTGTTATCGCTTTCTACAGGCTCGCGGAACGGTGGCGCGTAGGCGGTCATCACTTCTGCTGAAAGCTTTCCCTCTTCCCAGGCTTTGGCCGCCAGCTGATGGGAACGAAGCGCCAGCGCATCCTGTTGTTCACGGGTGATGCCCCAGCTTTTTGCCATCTGCTCTGCGGTATCGCCCATCCGCAGCCCGGTCGAGTATTCGGCGACGGCGGGTGGTACCGGTAAAAGATCGCGCAGGCGCAGGCGAGAAAAAAGCTTCAGCCGTTGGCCAAGGGTGCGCGCCTTATTGGCATCCACCAGCGTGCGGGCCAGCTTTTTACTTACGCCGATAGGCAGTACCGATGAGGAGTCGGCGCCGCCGGCAATGCCCGCGCGGATCGTTCCGGCCATCAGGCTTTCGGCTACGTTAGCGACGGCCTGGAAGCTGGTCGCACAGGCGCGGCTGACGCTATAGGCATCGGTGTGCACGCTCATGCCGGTGCCAAGCACGATCTCGCGCGCAATATTCGGCGCTTCCGGCATCTGTACCACCTGGCCAAAGACCAGCTGTTCAATAATCTGCGGGGGAATATCGCTGCGAGCCAGCATTTCACTGATGACCATTTTTCCCAAATCAATCGCGGGAACGCCGTGAAATACCGTTGCCTGACGGGCAAACGGCGTACGTAAACCGCTGACGATGGCAATGCGATCGCCCTGACGGGTGACAAGCGGTAGTGCCTGACTCATAACTCTCCCCTGTTAACCGATAAAACCAAGTGGTCTGACCTGATAACAGTTTTAACTAATTTTTTACATTAAGCCAATCGGAGAAGCAAAAAAGTGGGAGCCAAAACACATTGAAAGGAGAAGATGACGCCCCGCAGAAAGGGGCGTCAGAACGGAATTAACGCAGGCCGAGCTGGAAAATCAGGGTTTCCGCTTCGCAGCAGAATACAAAATCGATATCCAGCTGCACGCCGCCTTCAACCTCGGTAAAGGTCGGGATAATTTTGCACGGATCGGATTCCACGCCGCGAGCTCTTTCGCTCAACGCCGCCAGGGTTTCGTCTGCTTCAGCGCGGTTGGCAAACACGCGGCTGTAGGAAGCGGTGCAATCGGTGTTGTCCATAATGGTGCCAACATCCATACAGCAGCAAACCGGGGTTTCATCTGCACTAACTTTACTCATCGTAGATTTCCTCTGTATATGCACACAAGGGTGCCAGACAATTAATAGGCTTATTTTACGCCCGGGCGAGGAGTGCCTCCAGTCGTTAATGACGACAACGGCGCTAAGTGACCGAAATCACACTTAAAAATGATCCAAAACAAGAATTACCCGAATCAGCCCCCCTGGGTGAAGGCAAATTTGCCGGCTGGATCGCTTTTTTCGTATCACAATTGAAAAATCTCATAAACAAACTTGCAACATCTCATCTGGTCAGACCTATACTCAGCGCACTGGTCTGATTTCTCTGTCGTAAAGCAGACCCTACACTTCGCGCTTCTGTTACGGCATGTAACATAGTTTAAATAAAAATAACTCAATGAGGTTATGGGCATGAGCCAGAAAACCCGCTTTACCCAATCTGCCCTCGCAGTGGCTGTAGCACTTGTTTCCACACAGGCCTGGTCAGCAGGCTTTCAGTTAAACGAATTCTCTTCATCAGGCCTTGGTCGCGCCTACTCCGGTGAAGGTGCAATTGCTGACGATGCGGGCAATGCCAGCCGTAACCCAGCATTGATTATGATGTTCGATCGTCCAACCATGTCCGCCGGTGCGGTATTTATTGATCCCGATGTGAATATTTCTGGCAAGTCGCCATCTGGCAAAAGTCTGGATGCTGATAATATTGCCCCAACCGCCTGGGTGCCGAATTTACATTACGTCGCCCCGATTAACGATCAGTTTGGCTGGGGGGCATCGATTACCTCTAACTACGGTCTGGCTACCGAGTATGCCAACGATTATGCTGCCGGGACCATGGGCGGTAAGACAGATTTGACAACTGTCAACATGAACCTGAGCGGAGCTTATCGCCTTAACGATCACTGGAGTTTTGGTCTTGGCTTTGATGCAGTCTACGCCAAGGCGAAAATTGAACGTTATGCTGGCGATGCCGGTATGCTGGCTGCGGGCCAAATCATGCAGCAGGTACCTAATTTACCCGCGGCTGCACGGCCAGCCGCGATTGCCAAAGCACAGCAGCTCGCAGCGATTCCAGCGGATCAACAGATAGCGCGTCTGAAAGGTGATGAGTGGGGATTTGGCTGGAACGCGGGTATCCTCTATGAAGTGGACAAAAACAACCGCTACGGCCTAACCTACAGATCTGAAGTTAAGATCGATTTCGACGGTGATTATCGTAGCAATATGAGTACGGCGGTCCCAGGTTTCCCTTACCCAACCGGCGGTTCGACAATCCCGGGCTCTTTGACGCTGAATCTGCCAGAAATGTGGGAGTTGTCAGGTTACAACCGTGTCGCGCCAAAATGGGCCGTGCACTATAGCCTTGCTTATACCAGCTGGAGCCAGTTCCAGGAGCTGAAAGCGACCGGCAGCAACGGCGAGACGCTGTTCTATAAAGATGAGAGCTTTAAGGATGCCTACCGCATCGCGCTGGGTACCACCTATTACTACGACGATAACTGGACCTTCCGTAGCGGTATCGCCTTTGATGATAGCCCGGTTCCAGCCTCTAACCGCTCCATCTCCATTCCGGATCAGGACCGTCTGTGGCTGAGCGCGGGTACCACCTACGCCTTCAATAAAGATGCATCCGTAGACGTTGGCGTCTCCTACATGCACGGCCAGCACGTAGAGATCAAAGAAGGTCCTTACACCTTCCGTTCTGAAGGCAAGGCCTGGCTGTACGGCGCAAACTTCAACTACCGTTTCTGATAAGCTGACGGCATAAAAAAGGGTGAACGCGATGTTCACCCTTTTTATTTATATCAACAGATTACTGCGAGTCGATATCTTTCAGATCGCCCTCAATTGCCTGGGCGTTCGGGTTATCTGCCGGCGTGAGCTTGCCGCCGTTAGCGATAAAGTCATGACGCTGGAAGTAGGCTTCACGCACCAGGATATACGGATCTGAGGACTGGCGCAGCAGGCCATCGGAATCCAGCAGCTGGGCTCGGGTCTCTACCCCTTCAACCGCCCACTTACCGATAGACATCGGCCAGGTCAGCCAGGAGAGTACCGGATAGAGCCCATCGGCCATATCACCGCCTTCATCACGCAGCGTAAAGCTTCCGTAGAACGGCAGCTGCACGTACGGGCCATAGCCAACGCCGTAGTGACCCAGAGTGCTACCAAAGCGATGCGGCTCGACGCGCTGCAGCTGCGGATTAGCCATCCCGGCGACGTCAATCAGGCCGCCCATCCCGAGAATAGTGTTAAGGAAGAAGCGGGTAAAGTGCACCATACCTTTATAGGGATCGCCCTGCAGGAAATAGTTGGCCATCACCGCCGGTTCTTCAAGGTTGCTGGTAAAGTTACTCAGCCCATTACGCGCCGGCTGCGGGACATAGTCACGCCATGCCACGGCTACCGGACGCAGAACGTACGGATCCACCACGTTAAAGTTGAAGTTGAACATCGTACGGTTAAACCCTTCAAGCGGGTCTGAACGCCCTTGCGGCCGATCGCCAGAGCTGGAACTGGCACATCCCACCAGCATTGTGGCGCCGAGCGCAAGCGCCGACAGGCGATAATTCATAGGTGTGTCTCCCTGTTAATTTTGGCTATCGCTGTGGGTCATCCGGGGACTGCAGCCTCGATGAAGATATCGCCCGAAGCAAGGTGCACTCTGGTGCCTGCTTTCAGCATAGCCCTCTTTGGTATAATTGTTGCGTCCTGATTCTATACATATTTTGCAATATTCGTATTGCTATTCTTGCCATTGCACAAAAAATAGGATGTTCACCAGCGCCGTCCACGAAAAATATCTCTACGCTTATGATAATGAAAAATCATTGAGGGAAACGGCATGACTCCACGTCCAGAATCGCCCGATCGCCACAGCGGTAAAGAAGAGATAGAAGTTGAGAGCGACGAGAACCAGCAGGGCGAGGAGATAGAGGTGGATGAGGATCGTCTGCCCTCTCGCGCCATGGCCACGCATGAAGAGATCCGCCAGGAGGGTCAGAAGGAGCTTGAGCGCGACGGCATGGCTCTGCTTTGGTCAGCGGTCGCTGCGGGCCTGTCGATGGGCGCCTCGCTGGTAGCAAAAGGCATTTTTCACGTGCATCTTACCGACGTCGCAGGCGGGTATTTGCTGGAAAACCTTGGCTACACCTTCGGTTTTATCATCGTTATCATGGCCCGCCAGCAGCTGTTTACCGAGAATACCGTAACCGCCGTGCTGCCAATCATGCATAAACCCACCCTCGGTAACGTCGGACTGTTGTTACGTCTGTGGAGCATTGTGCTGGCGGGCAACCTCATCGGCACGGCCATCGCCGCCTGGGCCTTTGATGTTATGCCAATCTTTGACCCTGCCACCCGCGACGCCTTTGAGAAAATCAGCCTGAAGGTCATGCAGAACACGCCGGGCGAAATGTTTGCCAACGCGATTATTTCCGGCTGGCTGGTTGCAACGATGGTGTGGATGTTCCCCGCCGCCGGTGCGGCAAAGATCGTGGTCATAATTATGATGACGTGGCTTATTGCACTCGCCGATACCACCCATATTGTGGTCGGCAGCGTCGAGATATTTTATCTGGTCTTCAACGGCTCGCTGCCGTGGCAGGAGTTTATCTGGCCGTTCGCCCTGCCGACGCTGGCCGGCAATATTTGCGGCGGGACGTTTATTTTCGCCCTGCTCAGCCATGCCCAGATCCGTAACGACATAAGTAATGAGAAAAAAGCGCGGGCTAAAGCTAAAAAAACGCGCTAAGTGGCGATAGATTAAGCAGTCAGCCGATAGCTGCTTAACCTGTAAGGAAAAAAACGCTATAATCCCGCCGCTTCGTCCCCTTAGTTAAATGGATATAACGAGCCCCTCCTAAGGGCTAGTTGCAGGTTCGATTCCTGCAGGGGACACCATTTCGACCGCTCCTGATACCTACCCAACTCAACAAAATCCTCTGATGGCCGGCAAAAAACGCTTAATCCTGGCCGTGACGTCTAGCCGATTCAGCGCGAATCAACAAACATTTGGCAGGCCGATCCTGTTCAATCTCCGCTAGTCTCAAGGATACCCAGGAATGTGCGTCAGGTAGCCCTGAAAGAGGATCTGCTGGCTGGTAGTTACTGAGGAGATTTCAGAGCCGATCGCTACGGTTTAGCACTACAGCTTCGGAGAAACCACGAAAGCAGCCAGTGCGCAGGCGAGCCTGCACACCATTAAATTTACTCGTCTTCCGCAAGGGGCTGTTCAGAGACTTTTGTCTGCCCCCTGTCACCGCGTAAAGAGTGACTATCCCTCACGTTTTTCTGCACCGATATGGCGCCAAACAGGCACAAGAAAAAGGCAATGGCATAGAACCCCTTCTCACTCGACAACAACGTAGCATTCCACAGACCAACCGCCAGCAGAACAATAGAGATGGTAAAAGAGGTGACGCAGGAGACGTAATAGATTTGGCTGGTAGGAATACCCTCGATGCGATCGCGTACTGTTTTCTGCAGGGATACCGAAGCAAATAGCCCAAGCAGCATCACTGCGAAGTAATATCCCCTCTCGTTCAGAGCCATATCAGAACGCCAGAGACCAACCAGATAGACCATAACACCGCCGATCAGAGCTAGCCATGACATGGCATTAAATGCCGGGGAAGTATTCATCGAACTTGTTTTCATTAATGACCTCAATTTTTGTTAATTATTAGCGCCGGGATAACCTTCGGCATTTACATTGGTCGTTGATTCCTGTGCACCAACAACTCCTTCCAGAGGAGTAAATGCGGGAATAACCTCCAAACCACCAACGCGAGGTTTAACCAGAAAAATTACAGTTCGCGAGAGGGAATTAACGTCAGAATAAAATTTCCCGGCGTCTTCGAAGTGGCTTCAGCAGTAAGTCCGCTCTTATCCGTTTTCCCTTTAAGCACGGTCCCGTCAGGCGCTGTAATTTTGTAAGGCACACCAACAAGAGGAGAGTTAGAAAGTGGATGCTTTACAACAAAATCAGCCCGGTAAAGATCCTGGTTTTTATCAGTACATCCCTGAATCATAAATGCAACCAATACAGCTAAAAGATATTTGTAACGCGTCATTGGTTCTCCTTTTAAAAAATAGTGACAGGTCAAGCTGGTGTATCCAATCTTTTCCCAGGATTTACCAGAAGATATTCAGAAAAAAGTGGTTCGTAATTCAATTGATAACCTCTAATAAAATAGAAACCCCATCTCATACATTAATGAAAATCATAATCACTTAGGCATTACCAGCACAGCAATAACCCAATAAATATATCCAAATAAAAAAACAAAGAATTAATTATTAAAATCTCAGATCCTGCTACGACAGAAGCGCTAAAATCACGCTAAAAAATATGTTTTCATCAAGTATCTGGCCAGACCGGGGGGCCTCATACAACGACGGACGGCGGGCCTCATTCATCTTTCAGCGCCTTCAGGATCAGCAGGTTGTTCCACGCCTCGATGACGCGGGCTTTATCCGGATCGAGATCGTCACGACTGAGCACCACACGCCAGGTGTCGTTCGCCTGGTCCGGTGACATAAACATCCCGGCCACCGCCACGTACTCAGCCTCTTCCTCCATTGGCATATCGACCATTACCGCCCCACCCGGCTGCAGGCGGATATCTTTCTCCGCCACCAGGTCTGCTTTGATGGCCTGACCGTCAGCCTTAAACAGTGACGGGTAGTCCGTCGTATCGAAGGTTTTGCGCGCCTTGAGCTGGTAAATGCGTACGACGGTGGACAGCGCCACCCCGCCATCATTGTGGTTCACCGCCTCACGAGCCCGAATGTCGAGGCGAAGAGTTTTTACCTGTTTATAAAATATCGATTTGGTTACAGCAACGGTGCCCTCCGTGACTTTCTGGGTCAAGCCACAGCCAGCCAGCATCAGCGAGATGCCCGCGACCAGTGTAACCAGGGGAAATTTACCAGCGGTAATCGCCATCTTCATCGGTCTCCCTACGGTGAATATTTTCCTGAACTCGCGCATAGCGGCCCAGATTGATGGTTATTGTTTTGGCGGATATTACGGTATTCGCTACATTCAGCGGCCGCATCACGGCGGTGCGACCCAGCTGCACGGCGCCCGTTTTGGGGTTAGTGTTCATCGTCGCATCCGGCAGCAGGCTGCGGTCGACACACAGCTGCAGGCGGACATCCAGGCGTGCTCCAGGATACACATGCAGCAGCGCCATCAGGTCCGCATGAAGCTCTCCACCCGGTAACCAGCCCTGTACTTCAGTTGAGTCAGTGGTCGTCAGGCGCAGCAGCACCCGGCTGTTCACATCGGTGGCATAGTTGCCCATCACCGGCCGATTTATCAGGGTAACAGGATGACTGACACTCATGGTCAGGGGCATCTTCAGCGGCACACGTCGTTTGTCGTGGTGCCAGATTTTAGCCTGCGTGTTGGGTGCCAGTAGTCGCACCAGGGACGCCAGTCCTTCTGCGGTGCGCCCCGGCAGCAACATCACAGGTAACAGCGCGAGGAAACGTGACGCGGGGGCAGCGATGCTGTCCGTGCAGCCGTCAATCCCAAATCCTGCCAGCCCCAACAGGTACTGCGATATATCGTCCTTGCCCCCTTCTTTAAAGCTCGCCGGGTACGAATATTTCCGCCAGATGCGGTAGTACTGGGCAATCAGCCGGTGGTTAAAAATATCGAGGAAATCTGCGGTGGCTTCATACCCTTCCCGACGTTGGGCGATGTCATCGATATAATGCGTCGGCAGCGGGGACTGCAAGCCATAGAGCCCCATAAAGGTGATGCGCACCGTAGGCGGCAGGTGTGACTGCTCAGCAGGTTCGAACGCTTTGATTTCGGAAGCCGGGAATCCCATCCCGGGGTGCGGCCTGAAGCGCACCGGCTCATGACGCACCTGCCAGGTGCTGCCGGTTAGCGGTTTACCCGGCTGACTCTGCTCGAGTAATTGACAGAAGCGATAAAAGTTCATGTACGGCAGATGCTGCCGTATCTGTTCCATCAGCCGGGCAGGCGTGGGCTGTGATTCTCTTTCCACCGGATGCATTTTCCTTCTGGCTGTACGATGAGAGTGAGCTGGTTAAACTGGTTCATGTCGGCATACAACGCAAAGAACCGGTTGAGCATTTCACCAAAGAGGTGAATATCCCCCTCGCCGGTAAATCCGTTGCTGTCGAGGGTAACTTCGATATCCAGACCTCGCAGCAGGAAGCCCTGCTCAAACCGCTGAAGACGGTGATGCGTCACGTTCTGAATCGCCTCCAGACGCCGGGTGTTCAATTCATCTTCCTGCCAGTTATAGAGCGCCAGCGTGCCGCGCAGCACTTCGGCGGTGCTCATCATGTTCAGGAACCCGGAACCGAGGTGGCTCAGTACCCGCCAGTGGAATCGGTCTTCCGCAGGTGGATAGACAGGCAGCGTGGGCTTACAAAGATTTTTCACCGACAGCGATGTCTGTACCACCTGCTCGCAGCGGTCCAGCAGCGCGCTCTGCAATGCCCGGCGCGGCAGTTGACCGTTGGTACCGGTGATTTGCAGCGAGACGGCTTCGCGTTCAAATAACCGATCATCTTCCCACTGGTGACCGCCGAGGATAAGCCAGGTGTCATACAGCCCGGTGACGCCACGCTTTACACGGGTGTGGTAATAACGTGGTGGCGCATGACGGCGCATCATCCCGCCCTTGTGGCGGAAGCTGCTGAATGGCACATACTCGGCATCACTGGTGCGGTTTGAGCCGGTGACCGCATCCACGGCATAAATCTCGGTGTGTCCGTCCTGCAGGCGTTTAGGACGCAGCAGGTACTCACTCTCAAGCCCGGTGATAGTGAGAGGATCGGCTTCCAGCGTGAACAGGTTAATCACCGGCACACAGTGCAGACGAACCGCGTCATCGGTGACCGGCAGGTCTGATGGCCACGGCGTACTGAACACCACTTCGATGTCGAAATACTCCGCCCCGGCAGGGGGTGTAATGCCGTCCAGACCGTTGAGGTGGACAAACATAAACTTGTCGCGGAAGGTGAAATACTCCAGCAGCAGCTGGTAACCGCTGAAAGCGGTGTCTCCTTTCGGCCACAGGCAATCTTCCTCCGCAAATCCACCCGGCGAGAACCAGCCGTCAAGCCGGATACGGTCAGTCTGCCCGGGCAGTCGCATGTACAGCGCCGCCTGACGTTTGGTCAGCATCAGATGCAGCTGACTGCTGACCTGTGTATCAGTCCCCAGATAGAGACTCAGGTGACTGAAGTCGGCGTGTGACCAATCCGCCTGCGTACTGCAGGAAAATCGCATCCGCAGAAGTGAGCGACCGTCAGGTTCAGTGGTCATAGTAATGTCCGAAACGCTCAGCGGATTGAGCATCACATCCTGAGTGGTGCGGTAACGACAAACGGTGTTCTTTGGCCCCACCGGGCGGGAATATATCTCAAGGCCCGCAGGAATGGCTTCCGCCATCTTCACAGCCTGAAGCACGGGCGTGAACGCTACTACCGAAAGTGACGGAATGGTGCGCAGATAGTGCGGCCAGAGCATGCTGACCAACCCTTCGGTCAGTTCCGGTAGGTCGTCGTCAATTTTTTCCCGTAGCCGCCCCATTGAGAAAGCAAAACCTTCAAACAGACGTTCGACATACGGGTCGGGCGTACCGGCCTTATCCAGATCCAGCATCGACGCCCGATCGGGGTGAGTCTGGGCAAATTCTTTTGCGGCTTCACGCAGGTAGCGCATTTCCGCATCGAAATAGTGCAGGGTTAAATCTTTCATAAAAATAATGACTCAAATTAAATTCTTATCCAAAAAAGTGGAAACTATCTCACCACTTCTCGATCGATGAGGGGGATGGTTTTAATTTCCCCATTTGAAATTCTCTGTACATCCGGGGCTGAAATGGCCCGCAGCGTATCGTGATGCAGACTTTTCATCAGGCGGTACGCTGACAGCCAGCCGTCGGGCTATTCGCGCAGGTATTCGCGGAACCTTCAGGCCTGAGCCTGCAAATCCTGTCCGGAGACGGTACGCCCGATGGCCGGGGCATCACCGCAACTGGCGGTGGAAGGTGTTTCACTGTGCGGGCATTCTGCAGCACTGTGCATCTGCTGGACGTTATCGTCATAGCCCGGTTCATCACTCATGGATGACGACCCGGGCAGCGCCTGCAGCCAGCTGTCCCACTAAGTCACGCGTTCACGGATAGCGGCAAGAGGTGGCGTCTGTTCGGCCTAACAGGCGTTCAGCAAAATATTCAGGGTGCTCATCAGTAGACCTCCTCGGCATCATTGTCTGCACTGGCGATCTGGTCTGACACCGCCACGTCGGTTGTGCTGAAGATGGTCTCCGGCAGACGGAAGCTGCGCAGTTTCAGCAGTGCCAGCGGCCCCTCTCCCGCTTCGGTACGCAGGGTGTAATTCAGTGTGCGACCGTCCTGCGCCTTCCAGCTCAGGCTGTAACTACTGCCCACACCCGGATAAGCGCTGACCGCCGCTTTATCCAGCAAGCGTATCCAGCCCCAGGCTCCCGGAATATCCGCATACTGGCGGGTGCCCGCCTGGGTACTTATCCAGCTCAGGTTCGCACCCGGGGCTTCTGTATCCGCAGGCCACTTGAATCGTTTCCACGGCGGCAGCTGGTTCAGGTAGGTCAGCTTCTGGCTATCGATAATCATGTCAGTCTGCATGACGCCAGCGGCAGTGCCCGGACGCAGTTCGAAGTTCATGCCGGCATTGCCTTCGGTGAAGGCCACATCCGAGATATGACTCAGGGTGTTGATGGCATTGAGGAATGCTGGGTTAAAGGACAGCCCATGTGAGTTGACGCTGTCCGGTACCCAGTGGTTGCCCTCTTTGTGCAGCACGCCTTTGAGGCGGGTCTGCAGGAACTGGGCAATACGCCCGGAATCAGTATTGAGGTATTTAGCCAGTAACGGCAGGGAGACATCGCTGCTGGAATTGTTAAACGGATAGCGTCCCCCGAAGGCACTGTTCCACTCAACCACCACCGCCTGTTGCCACTGGGTATTGAGGCTGTCGACCGCCGGGGTCAGCACCTGCTGCCAGGCCTGCTCCATCGGGTTCACAAATATCGTGCGACCAAAGCCGCTCCACTCCTGCCCCAGACCGGCGGCAATCAGGCTTCCGTAGTCACGGGTTTCGGTGAGGTCCACGGCCTTGCCCTGGAATACGGTCTGGGCAATGGCCAGGGTCATGGCCTGCGGGTCGGCGGCATTGGTCACCTGCTGCAGACGCAAACGAACCTGCGTTACACGGGTCAGATAGGACTGCAGACTCAGCGCCTGCGCACCGGTGTTGCTTTTATCCATCAGCGCCAGTACCGGACCAAAGGTTGCATCCAGCGGTCCGTGAACGCCGGCGCTCTGGTCAATGGCATCTTTGTTATCACCGCCGAGCAGGTGTTTGGCCGATTTCACCAGGGAATCGGAAATGGCTTCGCCAGTCTGGCCGGTGCGCCCCTGCACGTTCAGGGTGTTCATCAGCGCCACCAGAGGCGACTGGCGCACGTCCGCCATCAGGGTCAGCTGGTCAATAGAATCCGACAGCGTGGCCGCATGGCGAAGCCGCAGGCTGTTGAGGAACGCCAGCCAGGCCCCGCCAAAGTCGGCAAAGTAACGCTCCGTCAGACGCTTTTTCAGCGCTTCCGGCGAGGTCTCGTCCTGTTTACTCACCTGACGCTTGCTGTCAGTCAGCACCCAGTCGAGCTCATCCCGGCGCGCCTTCACCACCTTCTCGATGGCAGGCTGCACGGCCTGCTCCCAGGCCTGGCGGGTAAACATCCCCGGTACAATTTCGGTGGTGCTGAACAGACGAGATGCATCGGTATCACCGGCCATCTCTTCGAGACGCATATCAACATACAGACGCGCCGCCTGCGAGAGCATCTTCTGGTACAGGGTCGATTCGCTGTTACGTACGCCCATCAGACGAACCAGCAGGGAACGCGCCTGGCTGACCATGCTCTCATCGGTACGGAGTTTCCACTCCGGGTGCGCAACCAGCTGCGCACCATAGAACGACAGCAGTGACGGAGCCACGCCCTGCCAGATACCGTCCTTCACACCGTCACGCTTCGGCCAGTCGCGCAGCAGCGCAGAACTGAACCAGGCGGCGTCCATATGCTCCGGACGGGCCAGCATCAGCCAGAGCTTGAGCTGGTCATAGGTGGTTTTTGCCATCTGCTCGCGCAGCGGGCTGCCCGGAGGTAGCGCGTTAAAGGCGCTGACCTGCTTTTGCAGGTGGCCTGCGGCCGCATCCCGCAACAGCGGTAGCGCGCTGTCCTGATAGCGTGGCCAGAGTGCGGCCAGCAGCGCATTGTTCTGACTCAGCCCGGCCCGCTCATACCACGGCACGCCATGCTCAGAACGGTACTGCAGACGGGCCAGTGTTTTCTGCAGTTCGGACAGCGCATGCAGGCGCTGCTCCAGCGGCTGGTTTGAACGAGATGCCATTACGGCCTGAGCATTAGCGCCGTCAATTTGGCTGCGGTTGGTGACATACGCGATGCCCATCCACGCAGCCCAACCCACCATCGACAGGGCGACAACGGACGCAAATACTTTACGCCATGGAATGCCCGGTTTGTGTGGACGCAATCCGGCAGGGAGTGTCCTGACTGACTCAGGCAGAACTTCCCAGCGCTTATCCATACCCCAGTGATGCGGCACGGCACGCTCAGCACCGGCAGAAGGCTGGCTGAATACCACCCCAGCCAACTGCAGCGGGCGGTACGGATTGAGCATCACCGACAGCGGTGCGGTCACGCTTTGTGGCTCACGAATGAGCTGGTCGGTAAGCGTCAACAGGAAGTTATGTTTCACCTCACCGCAGGTCTGCTGCAGGCCCTGTGAAGTCAGTTTCGGTGTCAGGGCAGCGAGCTGCCCGGCCAGTCCTTCGGGACTGCATCCGGCAGGCAGCAGACAGCCGGTCGCCTGAGTAATACGCCCTTCCGGCTGACCGGCGCGTGGATGCAGGGACCAGACATACAGCGGGAGCTTCCAGCCAAGCGCTTCCATACGTGCGCTGATGGTGTGAGACAGGGAATCCATGGTGCTTTCAGACGGTACCGGCAGCGGCTGCTCGAGCCCTGGTGCTAAGAGCTGGTCAAAGGCCGAGGTGACCCACACCAGCCCATCCACCGGGCGGCGGCGCAGTTTACGCAGCGCGGTCAGCCAGGCACTGTCGGCTGGCGTATTGAGGTCACCGCCCCACAGCAACAGCGTGCCGCGGTCTTCCTGCCAGAGCTGAGCTGTGAGACCCGGAGTCAGTTGCTCTACTTCAACGGCAGTACCGGTTATCAACAGGATGCGTGTTTTACGTCCCCAGCGCCGACCGTAGAGGTTACGCATGGCTTCACGGATGGTGTCGACGACAACGTTACGGGGGGCAGTCTGCTCAACACGCCCCTCATCGACGGGCAGAACATTTTTGCGTTTTGCCTGAAAGCGATGCCAGCCCTGTTTAATGGCAAGCGTAATGGTTTTGCCATGGCGCAACAGCATCAATAAAATAAGGGCACCGGCAATAACCAACCCTTTAAGTAACGGAGTATGCAGCCCCATTTGATCGCCAAAATGCCAGATACCCCAGGCAATTCCGCCTGCTAAAAGTGCGGAGAAGCCCAGTCTTCCCCAGCCTCCGCGCCATGCTGAATCACCCGTGGTCATCGTTTCGGTTCCCTGTTTGCACTGTATTAATAAATTTCTGCTCACCATCTGTAGAAAGCATCAGACAATCTGTTTTTTGTATGTTCACGATATCGCTGGCGACTGCTGCCATTACCCATGGAGAAAAGGGGCCGCTGAGCCCCGCATATTTTTCCAGCCAGTGGAGTTGTTCAGGTTTCCAGTGACCGTCATAATCTTGTGCCGCTGCGAGCAAATCAGAAAATGCATTACCCCATTCCACTCTGTCGCCGACAATACTGGCGGTGGCACAGGCCTGAGTTTGTGTCGAGAAAAACGTATCCAGCGATTTTTCTGAAATCGCCATATCAAGAGCCATTGGACGCAAAAGACGGGCGTTAAAAGAGAGCTTATATTTTGTAGCCACATCATCGGAGGTCAACAGCAGGACAGCCAGCACATCACTGTACGCATCTCGCCCCTTAGTCTGATGAACCAGGATTAAATCCACATCCAACGTCGGTGATTTAATTCGCTCATCAAGTGAGAGGAAGGACTTTGACTTAAGAATGGTCAACAGTGGCACCAGACGATCAGGAATGGCTGTCTGCCAGGCATGTACAAATTCATCCTGCAATGCTGGCAAATCATCTTGAGAGTCGGTCAGCAACGTGACGGCGGGTTCTATATCTGAAGGCAACTTTGCCAAAGCTGGATTTAACCCTGCAAGCAAAACAAAAAAATGAGCCTCATGATCGTGCAGACAAATTCGTCGGGTCAGAGATGTGCTTTGCTCCAGCGAAGGCGGGGCAGCCAAAAAATTTTGAGATGTCAGATTTACAGGCAACATTACACCGCTGTGCAGTACTGTGATATTGCGACCAGCCCAGTCCATCCACTGTTGTTGCGCAAATTCTGCTTCACCGGATTCAAATTCGTGTTTGTCCACCGCATTGTTATAGAGCCAGCCACGCAGACAGAGAAAGAAAAACCAGATAACTGCAGGGAATGCGGTGACAGCCCAAAGATTAAATGTTTGAAGTGGCCCTGCCAGTTGATTGGCATGCAAGACAAACAACAGTACACACCCGACCAACGCGAGAACCCCCAGCATCATCCACAGGATGAATGAAGGTTCTTCGGGCTTAGCCGATATCGTTGATTTCTGACGCTCCCAGCTCATTAATTATCCTATTACACAATCCGGTGCACTGGAGATCACCTGACAACCACACTCACAATGGCAACCATCCACAACTACGGCTTTGCCGTCAGAGGTCCATTCAGATGATCCTTCAATAATGGCATTAATGCCATGCCCATTTTTTGGGCAACTGATTTTATCGCCAACGAGGGCAACCTTTTTGCCATTTACAACTATTGTTGATGAAGCAGAAATAACCTGGCCGCCGTGCGTGGTTTTATCACCAATCAATACAAATCCTTTAGACACATGCCCTCCCTCCCATAACAGCCATTAATAATGTTTTAGCGAGATTTCTGCTTTACAAATTCATACTTCGTTTTTTCTGAATTAGGGAAGTAACGATCTATTATTTCATCTCCATTAGGATAAATGAGCGTATATCCACCACCGTTCTTCTTTGGAGGAACAGCATTAACAACCATATCAGAGTGAAATATGGGTTCAAATACAATGCTATTTGCGTCATGGACACGATAAGTCAACATTGGCTGGCCTTGTACGCTAAGAACTAACATTTCCTCATCTGTATTCTTTTTTCTAATTAAAGGATAGTAACTTTTTTTATTTCTATAACACCATAGACATCATCATAATGCCCATCTCCCCTAGGGGGTGCATTTCTATCAAAAACAAAAACAATATCACTGGGTATACTTCTCTTAACCCCTCCCCCGAATTTCTTCATGTTATGATATTGAAAATCAAATTTTATATTGCTTAATTTCCACTCACACTGGCCACCACCATCAAGAGCAATATTGTTACTCACTCTATCGCTCCCTTTTTCCGGATTAAAAGGAACAGTCAGCAGATGATAGCCAGCCCGAGAAGTTATCTCGCCCGTTGAAGTAAATATTTTATCTCTGCATTTTTCAGAACGATAAATCACATCCATTGGAAGAATATCGATATCGACTGGTTTCTTAACTGCAACTTTTACGGTTTTACCATTTGGTGGCGGAGAAAGATCTTCACTTAGCGCACAACCATTCAGTGCTAATAATGGCAGCAGGTATAATACATTAGTCGTTTTCATTCATCGCATTCCTGTTTTGTCTTGCAGAAAAGCTCCCGTATATTCCCTTAGGAATCCAGTTCAACAATCTCATACTTCAATCACTAGGCATGGTCAAATATTAAAAGCAGGACTACAACTCACTTACAAAACAGTAAGTTAACATACTCATTTCATTTCTTTGAGTCTTTTAAAGTCGAGTGGGTAAGAACCTTTTTTCTTGATAGTTTGAGTTCCATCCGGATAAATTGATAATGTGTTATCACCAATTTTTTCCGGACCTAATATTCTGATAAGCCTATCGGAATGTACATTAGGTTTGAAAAATATACTTTCCACATTGCTAGCTCGAAAAGTCAACATTTCCTCACCTTCAATGCTAAGAGTTTTAGCATGATCAATAATACGATCATGTACTACCAAAGGGTAATAATCACTCTCTATTTCTATAGCTCCAGAAACATTCTTATAATGCCCATCCCCACGTGGGGGGGAGTTTTTATCAAAGACAAAAACGATATCATTAGGAACATTCTTTTTAATATCAGCACCAAATTTTGCCATATTACTGAACTTAAACTGGAAACGGATATTGCTGAGCTTCCACTCACACTGACCACCGCCGTCCAGCGCAACACTGTTGCTCACAGTATCACTATCCGGTTCTGCCTTAAAAGGAACAGTCAGCAGATGATATCCCGCCCGTGAACTTATCGCTCCCGTTGAGGTGAATATTTTCTCCCTGCATTTCTCTGAGCGATAAATCACATTCATTGGCAGAATATCGTCATCAGTAGGTTTAACAACGGCAACTTTTACGGTTTTACCATTTGAGGGAGGAGAGAGATTTTCGCTTAGCGCACAGCCGCTAAGTGTTAATAAGGGCAGCAGGTATAATACAGTAGCTATTTTCATTCAACATATTCCTTTTTTGTCTTACGGAAACGCTCCAGGGCGGGCTTCCCTTCAGGCATCAGCTCTGTCACTCTCAGGGTTTCCACTACCAGGCGCTGCAACGCGGCAAACAGTCGATTTCTTTCCTTTTCGTTATCCGGGATACCGGCATCTGATAACTGTTTTTCGAATGCGGCCCTGCTCTCCTTCCTTTTAATAAGAATGTAATACTATAGAGGCGGTGGTAACCAGCAAAAGTTACCGGGTTTATTTCATCGACTTTAATTTTTCAAAATTAATAGGGTCGGGCCCTTTTGCATTAGTTGTTTGAGTGCCATCAGGATATGTGGTTATAGAATCCTCACCAAATTTCTCTGGCCCTAATACATTAACAACCTTATCAGAGTGAACGTTAGGCTCAAAAAGAAGACTCTCTGAATTACTAACTCTATAAGTCAACATATCTTTATTTATTAACCTGAGAATTTTAGCATGATCTATCATGCGATCATTTCTAACAAGGGGATAATAATCTTGCTTAATTACAAAATCGCCAGATATATCTTCATAATGCCCATCCCCACGTGGGGGGGCGTTTTTATCAAAAACAAAAACAATATCATTAGGAATATTCTTTTTAATATCAGCCCCAAATTTTTCCATATTACTGAACTTAAACTGGAAACGGATATTACTGAGCTTCCACTCACACTGACCGCCACCATCAAGGGAAATATTGTTGCTCACTATATCGCTCCCCTTTCCCGGATTAAAAGGAACGGTAAGCAGGTGATATCCCGCCCGGGAAGTTATTACTCCCGTTGAGGTAAATATTTTCTCCCTGCATTTCTCTGAGCGATAAATCACATTCATTGGCAGAATATCGACATCAGCAGGTTTAACAACGGCAACTTTTACGGTTTTACCATTTGAGGGAGGAGAGAGATTTTCGCTTAGCGCACAGCCGCTAAGTGTTAATAAGGGCAGCAGGTATAATACAGTAGCTATTTTCATTCAACATATTCCTTTTTTGTCTTACGGAAACGCTCCAGGGCGGGCTTCCCTTCAGGCATCAGCTCTGTCACTCTCAGGGTTTCCACTACCAGGCGCTGCAACGCGGCAAACAGTCGATTTCTTTCCTTTTCGTTATCCGGGATACCGGCATCTGATAACTGTTTTTCGAATGCAGCCCTGCTCTCTTTACGTTTCAGAGGGGCATCGGGGCAAACCAGCTCCACCAGTTGGTCATTAATATACGGCAGATAGGCGGCAGGCATAAAATGGTTGCGTGGGTCGGTAAGTATGGAGTCTAAATCCGGATTAGTGTTTTTGGGGAAAAATTGCTTCAGGCTGTCGGGAGTTAAAGATCGAATAAATTGTACTTCCTGATTTTTCGCAGAAATGCTTTTCTCCTCCGCCAGGGAGGGAATTAAATAATATTTTGTTTTTTTAGGCAGACGGTACTTTATCCTGCGGCATTTAGGGGCGCTCATTGAGCCTTCGCATTGCAGGCTTTCCACCACCTGGGTGGTATAATAGAACAGCACAATATCTCCATGATGCCAGAAGCAATCCCCCACGGTAATACCGGTGATTTTTTGTGAGAGCAGTTCCGCTACAGACCATGTTGTACCCAGTACGCTACCAACCGGACCATAAATCTCATAAAACCAGTTATAGAGATTTACATCCATCGGTACGCTGGTGATGGTATCCGAGTCATTAACGTGCCGGTAATGCGTAATGTCCGCAAGCTGCAGAATAGCGTCGGCGGTAAACACCCTCGGCATACCGTAGGTATAAAGAAGCGGTTTTATTGGTTTTAACTCTGCGGCATAGATTAATGCCAGTGCTCCTCCTAAGCTGTGCCCACATAAGAATAGTTGTTTCTTTTCATTTATAAACGATTTTATATCATCAAAACTCGAAGGTGACATCTCCTTAGCATACTCAAAAGCATCTAAAAAACCCTTATGAATTTTACCCGTTGGCGCAAGATAGGATGGGCACTCCTGTGGGCTAAAGGTAATATCCGTTACCCAGTCCCTCACCTCCTGCGTACCACGCCAGGCCACAATGACATGTTCACCGTTGGAAACATAAAATAACTGAGTATTATACTGAATAAAACTCCCGGCGGTAGTGACAAAGCGTGGGTTGATATAGCGCCTGCTAAAAGGGACATCTTTAACTACGGCGTAATAGTCGTGCTCATCACTTAATTTCGGTGCAGCGGAGAGATCGACACATTCCTGCTCGAAATATCGAATAATTTGCTCTTCCGCAGAGTAAGAAAGATCGGCCATTATTCCCAGATTGTAGGCGTTAACTATCGAATAATCCGTTTGATGATGCAACATTAATGACCATGCGCGAAATGGGCAGACTTCAAAAACATACCGGCAGTTAAGTTTTTTTATCGTCTGTCCGGCGAATCTTCCGTCAGGGAAATGGTATTCCGGTGGATTCGCTTTATCTTTCCATTCCGGCATCATCTCAGGAAGGGTATCACACAACTGGCCTATTTTCAGGTAACGATATTCGTATCCTTCAACAGCTGCTTTAGGTTTTACAGTGGAATCATCCTCACTGCGCCCAAAGGGCCTCAATGCTCTTTTTTCCATCTCATCCGCAAGCGGTTTTGCTTCAATATGCAAAATAAGTTCAAGGGGGTGCAACCCCTCGATTCGAATTATACCATTGGCGTCGCTTTTTCCGGTATAAGAAACACACTGACTACGAGTCGCTGCATTCTCAGCCACATATGGCATATTGGGGATATGGTCTTCGCGTTCATCCAGGAGCTGGATCTCAACCCAGTATTTTTTTTGTTTACCGGTCCAGGCATCCGGGTATTTACATTCCAGGGATGTAGTAGCTGTACTCATTGCTTTTCTTCCTTGATATCAGACATTTCTTCATCCGGGAATTCAATTTTTAGCGCTGATGGCATCGCGGTGAACACTCGCATTGTTTTTCCATGCTCATCAGAGACGCCCTCATATACCTCACCTTCTCCAGTTGTGATTCTGAAAAACGTAAAAGGTTGAATCTCCCCACTATCAGGATCTTTTAATGTGAAACCCTCGCCGTATCCTTTCGGGAATGTACGCGGCGGAGTGTTCAGCGAGGCTGGTCCCATTTTCTGCGCATTGGTACATTTCAATAAAATATTTCCCGGTGCCCCCAACTCGATATTACCACCACTGAGTTTGATATAGGCTCCACCACAGGTGATCGACAATTCCTGACTGGCGTTTATGGACACTTTCCCTTCGGCACTGTTTATCGTGATGTCCTGTAGTGCCTCTACGTTAAGCTCTCCTTTCTGGGCCTGGATATCCATTTTTTCTGCGCCAGCAACCAATTTCATCCCTTCTCCCTGCGCAAATACGCTGACTGTTTTGGTTGCAGCAAGCGTAATTGACTCCCCGGCGCTAATGTCCGTATTTTTACATGACATCAGTCCAACACTTGCGCTCCCCGAAGCTATGCGTACCGATTTAGGGCTAACAATTCCTATCCCATCAGGCGCATGGGCCAAAATACCTGCCTGCTTCAAATCTTCCAGCGCATTATTAAGCTCTTCCTGGGAGCCTGAATCACTTCGTGTAGCTCCAGCTTTTTGAACAATTTCGCTTAAGCTTTTTGCCAGTGATAGTGCGTTTTTAAGCTGCTGAATTGCATCCTCCATGTCCATCATTCGACCTTGTGCACCTTGTTGTGCATCAGCCGAGATGAACACCCCCTTTCCCCCCCGAACAGCCACCCAGTCATCCGTTCGCAGTTCAGCGCCCTCGCCCCGCAACAGTCTGTCATCGTCAACATTGTGGCCTAAATTGAGTTGGGTTTTGCCGCCATACTCCGTACTGAGCTTGACATGTTCTTCGCCGCGCTTGTCCTCCATCCGCAGCTTGTTCAGGCCAGCAGTGCGGATAACATTGCGCGTGTTGTTGGCCTCAGTGACGTGGTCGACATGGCGGGAGTCGTGCATAGCATGGGCGATATACGGGCGGTCCGGGTCGCCCTCATGAAACGCAATAGCGACTTCAGTGCCCTGTATCAGCGGGAAGTGGAAGCCGTATTTGTCTCCACCGTAAGGTTTGGCAAAGCGCACTGGCATGCTTTCCATACCCTGGCGTTTATCGTCACGGTCAGCATCAAATTTCACCCGGTACATGCCCGATGCATCCTGCCAGGCGTAAATATCGTTATCTTTGGCGCTGGTCACGCGCGCCATCAACGTGCCGCTGACCACCGGGCGCTTTTTAGCGGCAGGACGCCAGCAGCGGTTCTCGTAGTACGGCATCGCTACCCATGCCACTTTCAAGGCATTCTTACGGCTGGCGTAGTAGCCAGTGCGGATAATAACAACACCGTTCTCAGTTTCACGGGGCAGTGTTGGCGGGATGACCAATTCGGTAATAGTCAGTACCTGTGCCGGACCGAGGGTGTGGTCGGTGCTGCTGCCGGTCACCGTGGTTTGGGTAGACAGGAAGCGTTCATGCTCCAGACGCGCCCAGAAATTACCGGTTTCTGCCGTCGGCGTGATTTTATCACCACGTTCAAGGTGACGTGGACGGTAGTGATACACATCACCGTAGGTGTTCCCCTCCCCGTCGCCGCGGGTCATGTCAGCCGGTACGGACATTAGGACGTTCTGTGCTTCGCGGTGGTTGTAGTCACTGGACGTAACCGAACGCTCCACCACGTTATGCCAGACGTTCACATCCCACACCGAGTCGGCCATATTATCATTCGCCCCTGATGGGCTGTTCAGCGGGAGCTTTTTACCAAACGTCCATGAGCTCTGCTTGTCCGCGAATTGCACCACTTCAGTCTGGGTATCAGGCTGCAGGGTGAAGAAGTAAAAAATCCCCACCTCAGCCAGCAGACGTTCGATAAAAGCGAGGTCGTTTTCCTGATACTGGTTAATCTGCTCACGCTTTGGATAGTCGGCTTTGAGGGTGAACTCATACTCCCAGCCTTTCAGGCCATGTTCCGTGAGCACCTCTGCAACCACTTCCGGCACCGACTTGTTGACGAAAAAGCGGTGAGTGCGGAACTGATTGCCCAGCAGCGCCAGAAACGGCTCCAGCACAATGCAGTACTGCGCTTCATCTGCGGAACCACCGGTACGCTCGAAATGGGTAACCACCCCATGAACCACTTTTCGCGCCGTCAGGGAGAGCAGGTTGCCCGCGCCCATGGTTAGTGTCGCCGGCTTACTCAGCATCTGGCGAGCATCAATGTTCTTGTCGGCGCTGGTGAAGTTGATGGTGTACCTGTACAGTGCACTCATCGCTTCAGAGCCGCTGAAACCTTCCACGTCAATATTTGCCGCACACGACGGAATATCCAGTTGGTAACGGTTTAGTGGAGTTTGGATTAAACTGCTCAGTGTATCTGTCAGGCTCACGATCTTTACTCCGTGTAATATGTCAGCATCCTGAATGACCAGTGATGGAAAGAAAGACAACGATATAAGGTTTAAGTTATTTTATTTAGCTACTCCACCGTATAGCCACGTTATCTCTATGCCTGTTGGTGGAACGTTATAAATACCTTTCTGATTGATTTCCAGGGGGGATGACGAAGCCGTAAGGTTATTCATCATAAACGTATGTATAAGCAAAGCGATATATAAGATAGCCTGCAAAAAATTCTGCTATCGAAAACATACCCCAGATATATCTGGACTCGCTTGAAGATAAGAAAAAAAACCATATAGTAAATGCAATACCAGAAACACCCAGCCCCATCCCCGCCCCGCGAATTAATCGGGAAAGGATCACCAAAAAAATAATCTTGATTTTCATAAGCCTCCCAAAAAGTATTCGCATACTTTATCAAACTCGGCAGGATTTCTGTCTCCTACCTCACAAGCTGTTTCAAAAGGCTTAACGATATCTTCAACAATAAAATAAAGAAGATCCAGGTCACCAAGACGTCGGAGTTTATTGTGTAAAACAGGATTTCTGTCTTCGAGGTATCTTGATGTATAAATTGCTCTGGATGTTTCAGCACCAACAGATAACAATAAACCAGCCAAACTTCCGGCAAAAAAGGCTGATACACCTCTGGATGCTATTGCTTCGCCCAACTTCACACCCGTTAGTTCAGTAAACGCCATTTTCCCCATGAACGAACCGGAAACATTTTTCACGATAGAAGATATTTTTTCGGCGTGAATGCGTGAAATAAAATCTTCGAGAGAGGCCTTAATGATTTGCTCAATAACCTGATGATTAAAAACGCCCTTTTTAACTAATCGCGCCAGCCTGAATTTATCATCCAGATTATCCCTGCGATGCTCAGCATCAATGAAATCATAGCTAAGATAGGCAAGACTGACGGGTAAGGAAATAATACCTTTCGCCACCGCACCTATAAACCCGGCTCCATCGATATTAATGGCCTCGAGCATATCCTTAGCAATTTCTTTAGCGCTGTCCATAATTGTTACCCTTTAGATAAGCCTGTTAATCAAACTCCAGCCCTATACCCTCTTCCTCACTCCATCCCAGAGTCAGGGAAGCGGGTTTCTGCTTCGCGGCCATATGAGTCAGCAGTGGCCACGGGCCATCGCAGCGCACCAGGTTCTGTTTTTCCACCAGGCCCATCAGCAGATGGACGCTGCGAATTTGCTCTTCGCCATTGAGCGAGGCAATCAACCAGGCTTGCTGCATCAGGGTCTGAAGGGCGTCAGACAGTTGCGGACGATGGCGTACCGAGCGCGGTTGGTTATCCAGCCAGCCCAGCAAATCCTGCCACAACGAATCCATGTCCCACTCGTAGCAGCGTGCCAGCACCGTCAGGTCGCCTTCCCCCTGTTCGAGCAGCTTCAGCCGCCAGTGCTCCGGTAAAATTTCCGCATGGGCACGGGTCTGGCAGAGCGAAGCTGCCCCCTTCCATCGCACGGGCACAATAAGGGTTCAGACGTCGCAGCAGGATGGATGAATTTTCCATGAGTTGCTCTCTTTGTCGGTTCCTGGACACGCTACCGCCCATCGCTGTTTCCCATTCAGGGGACCAAAGCGCACACGGTCAGGCAGGCAGATTGTGGGTTTCTTTGCTCAACGCCCGCGCGGGCAGGCGTTCAGCAAAGACATAAAAGTGGACAGAGAAGCTCTGCCCGCTCGTGACTTACGCGGTGGCGCGTTCATTCCAGGAATCGGAATGAATGATGTTGCCATCATCCTGCGATGACCCCTGGATGTGGCCCGGTATCTGACAGGCGTTCGCCTGCGGAACCAGGCTGATTTCCACACGGCGGTTCTGCGCGCGCCCTTCCGGGGTGTCGTTGGTGGCGACAGGACGGTTTTCGCCATAGCCCTGCACCGCAAAACAGCTTTCCGGCACGTCGCCGGTATCACGCATCCAGTCGCGTACCGCTTCGGCGCGCTTCTGAGAGAGCGTCTGGTTCAGTTGAGGGTTACCGGTGTTATCGGTATGCCCTGCCACCACAATCAGCCAGCCGGATTTGGCCTTAATGCCCACCAGCGAGTTAACCAGTAGTTTGGTGGAGCCGGCTTTCAGCACCGATTTGCCGGAATCGAACAGCGATATGCTGTCGAGACGAAGAGTTTCAGGGCCCTGAATAATTTGCTTAATGACGGGCGGTGGCGATGGTGGCGGGGCCCAGTCGCTGACGGCCGCCTCAACAGGCGGGACCAGGCGCAGCCCCTGATACAGACCAAGCCGATAACGCAGGGGCTCTCCACGACGCTGCCAGTCGTCCAGCAATGCGCCATCGGCCCTAAGGCGCTGCTGCGCCCGCAGCTTGGGAGCTACAGGCTGGCCCTTCAGCTGGTGATACAACGCAAGATGATCGCCAACGTTACGAATGAGACGCTGGTTGTTCATCCAGGACGCCAGCATCGCCAGAGTAAGGAAAATCCCCCCCAATAATGCGGCAGAACGCCAGAAGACCATTCTGCGGGGCAACGCCGACAGCAGCAGTTCAGGCAAAGGCAGTGGCTCAGCGATAGCAGCCGCCTCCGGCGGCAGCGCAGTCACTGATGTAATATGCTGTTGCCAGAGATTGTTCGCGACCCCCTTCAGCGGCACCATGCACATCCCCTGAACATAGGGCTTCATCATCGGTAACTCACCCCGCCGAACCGACAGCAGGCCATTCACCGCGCTGTTCTGCCAGGTAAGCAGGCTGTCCAGCCACAGGCCCTGACTCAGACGCGAAAGACGCCCGTCTGACCCAGTCTCCCGGGCCCACTCCGTCAGTGACACATTGCCCTGATCGGGCTGATACACCTGAATACCGCTCCGCTGGCTTACTGTGGTAAACCAGACGGGCTCTGCGTCCGGGCAGGCTGCAGGTGGTGATATCCAGGTCACGATCCACAGTGGCGGGATCGCGCCAAATGCCGCGCAGCACTGTACGACGGCACGCTGCCAGCCCCGCAGGCACTGGGTAAAATCATCACGGGATGTGTGATGCTCAGGCACCACCGCGAGCATTACGGAGACTTGGGATACCACGGCTGGGCGCACCAGGCTAAGGTGCCGGACGAATAGAGGCAGTTGTTCCGCATCCTTCACCCACAGATACCAGCCCTGACGGGTTTCCCGATGACGGGACCCGGCCACAAAAAGTGGCGCGTTGTCACCGCAGACGAGAATAACCGCCCCCTGAAAATCTTCCGGCGGCAGGTTTTCATCCACAACTCCTTCGATCGCGGTTACCCGCGCCTGTGAGGCCCTACGCTGATGCCAGAACATCGCTCCGGATACCAGAACGACCAACAGGCTGAGCGCCACCCGGCTGCCCGAGGAAAGCGGCCAGAATCCCAGAATGAGCCACAGTGCCAGTACGGCACCCAGTGCAATTAACAAACTTCGGTACGCATCCCGCATCGTCTACCCCGGCCTGACGATCTGGCTAACCAGGTCGGTAAGAGAAGACGAGAGGAAGAACCAGAGTGCAACCAGGGCAACAGCGGCAACAATCCAGGTTAACCAGTACCAGCGGCGACCGTTGCGCAGACGTGGCACCCTGGCAACAATGGGTGCGTCCTCGGCCAGTAAGAATGTCGGTACCCGTTCACCGAGCGCACGAACAACGTCCTCACGACGCTCATTATCCTGGGCGCGGTACTGACCGACAAACCCCAGCTGCAGGGTCCGATACATACAGGTCAGTACTGCCACGTCCGGGGCGGTTTCTTTCAGCAGGTTGCGGATCTGTTCCCACAGCTCTTCGCCAGCATTCAGCGTGCCAAAGAAATGAGCCTGAAGCGGGTCACGATGCCAGGTCACGTAACCATCATCAATGGTTCCCCTGTTCATCACGCTCTCATCAAGCAATGCACACAGGGCATACACCATATGGTCACGGCTGAGGGAACTATAACCTGCGTCCGTCAGCGCGCTACGAGCCTCCTGAACCAGACGGCAGGCCCGGCGATAGAGCCTTTCCCCATCATGAACTTCCTGACCACCCCGCAGTTGGCTGGCCATCAGCCAGCCCGGGTAGAAAATGCGTTCTATCTGGCTAAGTTCGGGTTTATTCATGTGCGCAGCACCGCAAAGAGTTCAAGATTCACTTCACCCAGCGAGCGCGGGGTGTAGAAGGTGCAGCTTCCTATCTCAAGCATGCTCCGCGCCGCGTCAGAACTTAGATCCAGGGAGAAGTACTGGTTCTCCAGACGCAGAGGGATCGCCGCGGGAACGTGCGTCAGCGGCTTCATCACCACTCCACTCAGGGCCACATTCACCACATCCGAAACGTCATCAAAGCTGCCCGCTTTGCACAGCTGCGGGAATTTTGTCTGAAGTTCATAGTTCGGCATCGGGGAGCGTACGGAGAGGTAGAAATCGGCCCCTTCGCGCAGGCGCGCATCGTGCAGGGCACCTTTCCAGATCTGGTCGTCATGATCCAGGTGGATACTCACCACCCGCGAAGGCAGGCTCGCTTCCAGAAGCTTATCTATCAGCGCCAGCAACGGTGGAAACACGCGTTCAGGTACATCATGCTGATAAGCCGGAATATCTCCGGCATCGTGTTCAAGCGAGAAGGTCAGCAGACTTCCGGCAAGACGGGTCAGCTCACGGTAGAGCATCTCAGGATGACGAGCTGGGGTCTGCAGCAGTTCAGTCAGCACTGGCTCTGCACTGTTCAGGGCATTGAGCAACCAGAACAGGGAAACATCCGCCACCGCAAAATCGGCCATCCGCTCATTGCTCTCACGACGCATGCCCATCAGGCGGCAACGGCGGGCCTGCAGTCGAACCAGTAAGTTCCTTATTTCTGTCGTCAACGGCGGGCTGGCTGAAACGGAGAGCATCGGTGGAATAAAGGATGGGTCACGGCTCCACAGTCCCTGAGCATTACGCACCAGGCGGGCCACCGGACAGGTCAGGTATGCTGTGTTTTCCTGGCTGGACAGACGCAGGGTCATCGCATTACGCAAAATGGCGAGCTCCCCATTCTCGTACCCCGCGAGCTCCTGGACCACCACGCGCTCGGCTTTCCAGCGACGAGGCCGCTCACTGTCCTGTCCGTTATCCAGGTTACCGCCGCTGGCGCTCAGCAGCGGCAAGGCGGCAACTACCTCAACAGCCTCACTGCCGGCCGCAGAGGATAAATCACAGACCGGAGGAAGATTGTCAGCCAGGCCTGTATCAACCAGGGTACCGTCCTGAAAGCGCACCACCAGGCAGGTAGCGTTCAGGCGTGAGAGTGCCAGCGCGGTATCATCAAATTCTGCGGCAATCACTCCCCAGGGATGAGAGATTCCCATCCGGGCCACTATGTCGGTAACGTGCGCACTCCAGCGGGCCTGCTGCTGAAACTGTTGGGGAGCCAGAGCGGCCCCGTCCTCCCAAAGGGGACGATAAATTTTCATCGCTAATTTCCCCTGGCCTTATGACCTGGATTACGGCATCCGTCGACCCTGTAATGGGTGGACGCCCATGCCTTCCACCGGGAAGTGCAAAATGTCAGACCGATGTTGTTTTCGCTACCGTCATCAGCAAGGCTATTCTTAACGGTAAGATTCCCTTTTTGGGAATATTCGGAAAGAATAGCGTTGAAGTTATTGTTATTAACATTGCCTTTTTCATACACTGATAATGCCGCAGTCAACAGACCGTTACTTAAATCAGCCGCAACCATTAACCTCAGTGGCAACTCTATTTTCTTGATCGTCCTGCACGTTGAAAAATAAAACCTTATATTAACACGCGAATTAGGCAACCCATTTTGGAAACTTTCAGTCATCTAATCATCCCTCTGCTTATCACGATGCACGTTTTCACGTTTCGATTCCTTAGAGGCGATAATAGAATAATGATGATTAAAAGATCAAAGATAAATACACTCAAGCCAAAACAATAAAATAACCAGGATTTTTCGTCTAATTATTAATAATGAGTTGCACTGGGGCGACAGGAAAACAAACTATCGCCATCCAAAATAAACAATCATTTATATCGAAGAAGGCAATGCCGTCAGAGCATTGTTTAAAATAAGCTCCTGGGTTGATGTAAATCAACGTTTGAAAAACAAAATCACCAATTAATAACAAGGATAAATATATACGGAGTGAAATATTAAAGGGGAATATAAAACTTGCAACAAATGGATTTGACCCCTCAAAACTATGATCGCAGAACCTGTCAGTAAGTTTGTGTAACTACCATCGTATTAAAGTCGATCGCTCTGGTGGTTACCCCTTCCTTACAGCCCTTACAGCCCTTACAGCCCTTACAGCCCTTACAGCCCTTACAGCCCTTACAGCGGCAGAACTTCCCGAGGTTTTATGCAAACTCGCACATTATTCAGGAAGTCTCATTCCTCTTCCGGCAGGCGGTAGTGACCGACAGGAATTCTCATCCCTGCAGGCCACTCAGCCGTAAGCAACTACTCCACTCCGCTCCTGACACAAGGCACTCAAACTAACTTAGAACCACGCCTCGAACATGCCGCCGACGTTCAGCGAGTCCAGCTGATCGCTGCTGGTGCCGTTGACCTTAGCGGTATGTTTATTATCCACCTGACCGCCGGTGACGTAGAAGCGCAGCATCGGCCGGAACTCAGGTCCCATCCCGATAGAGATGTTCTGCGACAGCGTCAGCTTCCAGCCCTTGTTGTCGCCACCCTGATCGTAGTCAACGCGCTGATAGCCGGCCTCCAGCCAGGTTGAATGCACGTCGTTCCAGAAATACATCGGACGAACAATCGCGCCGTAGTTTTTACGGTTATCGGTATTGTCCTTGCCGTTGTCGTAGTCATGGAAGGCCAGCAGGTATTCAACCTGCGCCTGGCGGGTGAACTTATAGTTACCTTCGAAGCTGGCGTAGATAGCGGTCAGCCCGTCGGTTTTGTTATAGACGCTGTTATCCGCGTTATCGGAATAGCGCAGTATCACCTTGTTCACGCCGCTGTCGTCGCCGTTGGTGTGACTCAACAGCAGGCCGCCCTGCCAGGCATCGAGCTGCGCGTCGTTATCCACCGCTTTTGAATCAAAGCCGTAGTTGGCGTACACCTCAACGTCGATTGGGCCAGCCTTCATATTGTGGATTTTTGACGTCAGCGCGTAGTGGCCGTCATCGCCGGTGCCCGAGCCGCCGGTACAGGTGATGCGCGACGGGTTGGACTCATCGGCCATCACCTCCGGGCTACAGGACTCAACCTGTGAGACCCCCGCCACGTCAAACTGCACGCCGCCGATATCAAAGTTTTTCACCCCGGCGCCCTGGCCGTCGTGGTTCATCCAGAAGTAGTCGTTGATCCCCTGCTGCGGACGCTGATGGAAGTCGCGACCGGCCCAGATATAGGCGTTGGGGTTTGATTCGAGGACGTTAGTGACGCCGACGTAGGCCTTTTTCAGGTTAACTTCGTCGCTCCAGTGGTCGAACATAACGTTAATATCCCAGATAGCGCCCTGGCTGCTCTTAAAGGCTTTGGTTATCTGGAATTCGCCGCCGTTACCTTCGTTGCCGAGACGGCCGATGGCCGACGCGCCGTTGTAGGAGCCGTCGACGCCGACGAACTTCTGATCGCCGGTCTGGAACTGGGCGCCGTAGCGGGCGTAGCCGCTAAACTTCAGGCCGAATGGAATAGCCATATCCGGCGTGGCTGCGGCGGTTTGCGGGTTGGTTTCCAGATCCACCTTCTTCGCAGCGGCGGCATCCATTTTCGCCTGACGGTCGGCCAGCGCTTTATCCACGGCTTTCGCCACAATGGCGTCGATTTGTTCCTGCGTAAAATCTTGTGCCATGACAGAGGAAAGCGGGCACAGCGCGGCAATAACCGCCATGGCTAATGGCAGTTTTTTTATAATTTTCATGGTTATCTCAAATTAATTAATTATATTTTCAGACAATAACCATCCCGTTCTGGGGTAAATTGAAAAGATACCGCCAAAACAAGCTGATTTTATTTTTATTTGCGCAGAGGTACAGTTAAATAAATCGGGTAATAGGATTCTCCATATTCGGTATAATTAAATATCAGCATGGATATAGATGAATAGTCTGTTGCAATAATCCACGCACGAGAAAAAATGATGGTGGCCCGACATCTGCACCACGGTCGAGGCCATAGACTGCCGTATTTCGCTTACAGCCTTGCCGCTCTGCCGGGTCTACCGCGGTGCGCCATCGGCATCCCACAGCAGATATCTGGCACTCTCTATCGCGCGCTGACGTAAGGCGGGCAGCGCTCATCGGCAGCCCCCCTTTCTTCACGACCGTAAGTGGATATTTCGTTTATTATTATTTAATTAGAGCGTAATTCCCCTGCGTCCCAGCCGTAATTACCAGTCGGCGTTAACGAATCACCGAGCTCCTGATAAGCGAAATCATAAAAATCAGCGCTGACCTCGTAGCCAGAGTAGTCGACTGCCGCCAGGCCAACGAATGCCCCGGTAAAGAACCCACCATAGCTTTGCAGGACATAATCGTCTGAAAGTATTGCGGCATCTAGCGTGACCGGAATTTGAGTGAAGCTGATCCCGTCAAAGCTATATTCATAGCTGTACGTTTGTTTGCGAACTTTGGTGCGGAACCAGACATACTCGGTACCTTCAGGGATTTTGATGGCATCATCTTTTAAATAAGAGGTGTATTTCCCGCGATTATTTTCACCTATTTCGATGACGGAGCCATTAATTTCATTCCAGGTGATGAACACAAAACTCCAGTGGCGATCGTTGTAGAAATTCGTTAACCCCGCCATTTGTTGATAGCTGAATGGATTAAATTTGACCTTAACCTGGGCATCAAAATAGAAGGCTTGCCAACGTCGGGCAATAAGCGACAGGTCATGGGTATTCGCTAAAGAACCCTGGCCAATCAACGTCAGTTTGCCATCACCTGTGGTACCCATTTTTTTGCTGAACGGAACGCGGAGCGTATTCCAGTTGCGATCGAGCGTCGACGTTGTAAACGCATCATGCTGGCTATGATCTTTTGCGCTTTCGGTGTAAATGGCATCCTCTGGGCCTTCAACAAATGTTTTTCCACCGTGGCCGCCTTCAACACGCGGCCAGCCCTCTTCATCCCAGTACACTTTTTGGATCGACGTTTCTCTGCCCAGCGTTGACCAGCCGCGAGGATCGTAGACAGACTCGCCTGGACGATTCCACGGACGCGCGCAGAGCGAAGCGTAATACCATTCACCAGCAGGCGTTGAAACCAAAGACCCGTGGCCCTGCTTCTGGATGTAGCTGTCCGGCGTATCGACGTTAGTTAGGAAAACGTCTCCCGGTGCCGTGGTAAAACTGTGGGCATCTAAGGTTTTAGAACGCGCGACAACCTCCTGATGGGTGAATACGGTCCCTCCCTGAGCGGCGAAAAGATAATAATATCCGTTCAGTTTGTAGAGGTGTGGCCCCTCGACGAGCGCAACGGCAGTGCCGCGATAGAGGGTTCGTGCTGTTTCCGGTTTTAACTTTAATGTCCGGGTATCAAGCTCAGTCAACGTAATGCCATCGAAGGGATGATGATATTCCCGATGGTCCCAGGTTTGCTGAACGATATATTTACGCCCGTCATCATCATGGAAAAGTGAAGCATCAAAGCCCACGCCATTCAGCTTGATAGGATCTGACCATGGACCACGAATATCCGTCGCAGTGGTCAGATAGTTGGTCATGTCTTTAAAGGCACCTTCCGTGATTTTCACATCTGTATACACTAACCAGAATTTGCCATCAGCATGAGAAAGCGCCGGAGCCCAAATGCCGCCTGATGAAGGGTTGCCTTTCATGTCTAACAGCGCGGTTGTGGACAAGGGGCTGGGGAGAAGATCCCAGTGCTGCAGGTCCTTTGACTCATGTAAACGCACGCCAGGGAACCACTCAAACGTAGAGTTTGCGATATAGTAGGTGTCATCTACACGGATAATACTGGGGTCCGCATTAAATCCAGGTAACACAGGGTTTTGAATAAGAGTCATATCAATCTTCCTTTATATAATTCTCTAATTTAAATTCTCGCAATTTAATTCAAATTTTAACTATACCCGCACCTCGTCAAGCTGACGGTTGATCTCTGTGACGTTTTTATCTGAGATAGGATAGAGCTGAATGACGATCATCGAAACAACGGATAAAGCAATCGGGATCCAAACCGCTGTCATAATAATTCCATCGATAGCATTGGCACTTTGTTGAGCACCGGTTTCGCTAAAGCCATACGCAGCCAGTAACCATAAGGGAATTGCGCCGCCAATAGTAAACCCAATCTTGAAGAAGAGGCCCATGATCGCATTAATAATCGCCGCATTGCGCTTGCCTGATTTCAATTCGCCATAGGCAATCACTTCAGGAACCAGCGCCCACATAAAGCCCGTCGCCGAGGTTAAGCCCCATTGTTTAATGAATGTGGCAATATAAGCAAGCCACAGGGCATCATGCATGCCTTCGCGTGACCAAACGTAAGTCAACAATTCACCCACAATAAACATGGCAAGGAAAAGATGGAAGAACCCTTTTTTGCCAAAAAACTTCTTGAGTTTGGGCCAAAAAATAGGGAAGACAATACCCGGAATTGAGGCAACAAGACCCACCGCCCCCATCCATTCTGAATGGCCGACGACAAACTGATTGAAGAAGCCATTCACCGTGTTCATGAAGAACATAAAGGTAAAGGCCAGCATGAAAAACAGCCCCAGAATGACCAGCGGCCGGTTGTTTTTCAGTTCAAGAAATAGATCGGTCGTTTTTACGTTGGCCGTTTGTTCTGCCGTCGCGACCACGCGCTCTTTGGTAAATTTATAACAGAAGAAAAGTGCCGCTGCGCCTAGCACCATATAAATTGAGTACACGCCAAACCACGCGTAATTCGCGGATGGATCGGTATAGTTCCCCATATTGAGCTCAAAGCCAAAAAAACCGGTATCCTTGAGGCTTCGATCTTTGGGTGAAGCGATTTGTACAAACATCGGGAACAGGGTATAGACAAGCAGGTTCGCACTGTTTGCCAGCATCATTCGGGTACTGGTCAATTTATCAATGGACTCAGGATCGCGTGTCAATGACGCGTTAAGAGAACCATAAGGAATATTCACCACTGAATAAACTAAATCCAGTGCCAAATAAATGATAAATGCAAAAGGAACGGAACCCCGAACGCCAGGAATAGGGGCAAACAGCAATGCAGAAAGAATAACGAGCGGAATGCCAGCCCTTAAAAGCCAGGGGCGATATTTACCAGCACTGGAGCTTCTTCTGTCAATGTAGGTTCCGACCATTGGGTCCCAAAAAACGTTAACTATGCGAACAAAAAGAAATATAAACCCTGCCGTTGCTGTGCTGATAGTATTTACCGTCAACATGTGAAGAGCAAGAAAACCGCCAATTGTACCAAAGACAAGGTTTTGCGCAAAATCACCCATGCCATAACCAATGCGCTCGCCCCGCGTTAATTTGTGGTACTCATCATGCCGACTTGGAATTATGTCTTTACGCATTCTAATCAGGTCTCCGATTGTTTTTGTAAATGTGAAACACTTTTTGACACAGATAACCGCGGAGAATCTATTGCGTTTTTATATTAACTAGTTACGTTTTTTTACTTTTGTGATCATTAAACCACAGGTTTTCTATCGTTCACGTAACAAAAATATGGGCTTTGTATTCCCCCTCAAGGACCTGGCAGCGCGCATCTACCCGACAAAACCGGCCTTTTATTTCAGCGCGGGTCAGCGGAATCCTCCTGAAGGCTCAATTCTACATGACTGTCGGCAAGGTGAATGCATGACTATAATTTTTGCGATATTGCTCACATTTGAGCAATATCTTAATCTGCGAATGAAATAACGTAATTGATCAACCGACGATGGAAATACAGGATAGCCGCAGTCATTCACTTTACGCGTCTTGAATTACGGAGTTCGTTATGCAAAATTATTTCGCTCAACTCGATCGCGCGCGTCCTCAAGGCTCTAAAACAACAAACCCGCTGGCTTTCCGCCATCATCACGATCGTTAAAGGAGTTTATGCCGTCTTTTCCCCTCTAACCATCGGCGTATCGCCCGCCAAACGCACATCCACGCACGAGAATGCTGGATCGCCCCGGACAGTCCAGAGGCTTTCGCGACGAGGCCACCCCATCTTTTTCCTTAACGCCTTTAGGCTCTATCAAAAATCTAATCATAAATATGAAGATGCCTATCAAAACTCAATTCGAGACTACCTCACCCCGCTATTTAACCGCGGTTACTGCTATCATCAACTCGCGATAAAAATTCAGCAGGCGGCTAAAAAAAATCCGCTGAGTATTATTTTTTGCGATATAGATCATATCAAACGTATTAATGATAAATATGGACACTATCGGGGAGACCTTGTTATCCAATATGTTGCATGGGTACTTCAGGATCGGGTCCGCAGCGATGATATTGTCGCCAGAACGGGCGGGGAGACGAATGCTAATCGTGATGATTGCCCCGCTCATCATAAAAAAGCGACGAAAGGTACCCTTAGCCCTCTGCTCCCCTTCGATTTCCTCCACCTGCTCCAGAGCAGATAGCGCACCGGCGAGCAAGCGTCGGTCCGCGGGACATCTATATTAGAGTCCCCAACACACACGATCGTTAAAGGAGTTTATGGTGTCTTTTACCCATCTGCGTATCGCTCGTCCCGTCACCCGCCTTGCGCACGCATTCAGGATGTATGCCGAGGGTTTAGGTTTACAAAAAATTGCCGATTTCTCGGATCACGATGGTTTTAGCGGAGTCATGCTGGGACGTAAAGATTTACCCTGGCATATCGAATTGACTCTCTGTCACCATCACCCGGTTCGCCCTGCGCAGACGGCAGAAGACTTGTTGGTGCTGTACTGCCCCGAACGGGATGAGTGGCAAAGGGCGTGCGCAAAAATGGAGCTGGCCGGGTTTACCCCGGTGAGCTCGTTTAATCCGTACTGGGATGTTAGCGGGCGGACCTTTGCCGATGACGATGGCTATCGGGTGGTCCTGCAGAACAGAACCTGGTCATCGGTCTAAAGTCAACGCATAGACCCGCTCAGCCCGCACGGTTTGCGCCTCTGTTCAGTCATAAGTGAATTCATTCAATGCGGGGATAAATAGCGGGCCGAAGGGCATGCTCCCCTTCGGCTCTTATGCCCTATTGCGGGCTCTTTTTCATCTCGTGCGCTGCGAGAGCTCCACGTCATCCGCAAAGGGCACGGACAGGTAACCGTGTTGCGGATCGCGCACGTACTCCAGATATTCGGCGCTGTAGTCGGCATTATCGGCGATGATAAGCGCGCCGGGGCGCAGACGGCTTTCGAGGAGCGCCAGAATCTCCGGATACAGCGCTTTGGCACCGTCCAGCAGCACCATATCGATGGTCTCCGGCAGATTCTGGGCCAGGGTTTGCAGCGCATCGCCTTCGCGAACATCGACCAGAGCATCAAGCCCGGCCTCTTTCAGGTGCTCGCGGGCCCGCAGTACCTTATTCGGCTCAAACTCGCTGGTTATCAGCAGGCCACCGCCGTTATCCTTTAGCGCCGCGGCCAGATGGATCGCGGAAATACCAAACGAGGTCCCAAACTCCACAATATGCTGCGCCCGAATGCTGCGCGCCAGCATATAGAGCAACGTCCCGGTCTCCGCGGCGACGGGGAGCCAGAGATCCTTCAGATGACCATAAAGCTCGCGATATTCGGTTTTGCTGGTCATCATCCGCTCGCGGTCGGCGCGAGGAATGCTGGAGAACGCCGCGCTTGCGGCCCCGTTTGCCTGTTTAAACAGGCGTTCTAATAATGCCGCCAGCGGCGCGGATGTTAGTGTGGTTGACATAATAAATCCTTCAGAAGTTGTGTGGTTTACGCCTGTGGCATAAAATGCGAATAATTCGTCACCTTTAAAGAATACGATCAATTATTCGCATTAACTATTCGCGTTCCGACTCGGGAGAGAAGCACCATGTCGCCTGCTAAAAGTAAGTTGATTTCATTGAGGAAAAAGCCAAAACAGGCCCGCTCAACCGAGCTGGTCTCGGCGATTATTCAGGCCGCGCTTCAGGTTTTAGAAAAAGAGGGAGCGGTACGCTTCACCACCGCGAGGGTGGCGGAAAAGGCGGGAGTGAGCGTTGGGTCGGTGTATCAGTACTTTCCCAACAAAGCGGCGATTCTGTTTCGTTTACAAAGCGATGAATGGCAGCAGACAACGGCCATGCTCAGCGGGATCCTCGGTAACGCCGATCGTCCTCCGCTCGACCGATTACGCACCCTGGTGCACGCCTTTATCCAGTCGGAGTGCGAAGAGGCGGGACTGCGCCAGGCGCTCAACGACGCGGCGCCGCTCTATCGCGACGCGCCCGAGGCCCAGGAAAACCGAACCGCGGCCGATAGCGTCTGTCGCCACTTTATTGAGGAAGTCCTTCCCGACGCCTCGGCGGCCAGGCAGCAGCTGACCTGCGAGCTGTTGACGACAACGCTAAGCTCGGTGGGCAGCAGTTTCTCATCCAGCCCGCGCACGGCCGAAGAAATTAGCCGCTTCTCTGATGCGATGGCGGATATGTTCAGCGCCTGGCTAAGAGAGTCCGCGCAGGATGACGCCGCCCGGCGGTAAGGGCAAAGCTCTCTACCTGCCGGCCGCCGGCGAGGCGACAAATTTAGCCCGACAGCTTCGGGTTTAGCGCGTACAATGCGCCACCCGGTCTTTCTGACGAAAAGGCCCGACTCTCCCGTTTTCAGACCTGATGCCAGGCGGATAAATGAAGCAAATTACCCTCAGCGATATGCAACAACAACGCGAAGCGGCGGCGAATTCACCGCGCCTGCGCGCGCACCGTAACTTTCATCCACAATTAAGCGATCCGGTACAGCGTTTAGCCGTTGCGATGGAGCCCGGCACCTACGTTCGCCCCCATCGCCACCCGCACACCTTTGAGCTGCTGCTGCCGCTTAGCGGACGCTTTTTGGTCTTGAATTTTGATGACCAGGGCTACGTCACCCGCCGGGTGATTTTAGGCGAAGAGTGCGCGGCGCTGGAGATGGATGCCGGGACCTGGCATGCGGTACTCTCGTTAGATCCCGGCGGGATTATTTTCGAAGTAAAACACGGCGGTTATCGGCCGGTAGCGGCCGAGGATTATGTCTCCTGGGCGCCGGCTGAAGGCGACGCGGGCACCGCTGAACTAATGGCGTGGTACCGCAAGGCGCAGGTTGGCGACGGCGCGTTGACCCTCTAGAAACGCCAGTTCCTCAGACAAAGACGCCCTCAGTCGACTCACGGCGGGCGGCGTCCTTATCGCAGCGTACCTCGCGAAAAATTAAGAAAAAACAAAAACCAACCCGCGTACCCGCCCAACCTGGTATATATTCAAAAAGCACTTTTCTGCCTTTATTTCACCGCCGCTAGCCATTTTTGGAATATGGATGAAACCCTATCTCAGCCCGGTCGCCGTACTTTGCACGTTATGTTTATCTTGCACCTATGCCAGCGCCGAGGTTGATCTGGGCTCTATCGATATTTTCTCGGCAAACAACCCCAATAGTCCGGTACCCAAAGGGTTCGTGCTGGGTGCCGCCGCCATCAGCGGCACCGCGCGCTACGAAAAGCAGGATAACGATACGCACCTGATCCCCGGCGGACTCTATTTTGGCGACCGCTTTATCTACCTTGGCGATCGCGCCCGCTACTATTTTCATATCGATGACACGGTGGCGGCCTACGGTTATGGCCGCTGGCGTTTTGGTAATTTAGATCCCAGCGATAGCGATGCGTTCAGCGGAATGGAAAAGCGCAAGGGAGAGTTTGAAGCGGGGATCGGCGCGACGCTGATCACCCCCTATGCGCTGCTCAGCGCACGCATCAGCTCCGACGTCACCGGTCGCAGCGACGGCCAGGAGCTGCTTTTATGGGCGGATTTCCCGATCATCAAAAACAATCTGCTGATCATGCCGGGGATGGGGCTGATGATCCGCAGTAAAAATATGGCGAACTACTATTTTGGCGGCGTGTCGTCCGCGGAAGCTACCGACCAGCGCCAGCAGTGGGATACCGGCACGACCGTTTCGCCGATGGCGGCCATTGTCACCAGCTACCGCTTTAGCCCCCACTGGGTAGGGATGTTCGCGGCTAACTACGAGCTCTACGATAAGGACATCGCCGACAGCCCTATCGTTCAGCACAGCGGCGAGCTGTACGGTATTCTCGCCGTCGGCTACACCTGGTAAGCCCGCGCTAGCGCCCTTCTCCTTCAGCGTTCAGCTCTGCGGCCACCTCCAGCGCCATGGTGCTAAACGCCCGTGCGGCCGCGCTCTGCCAGGCATCCTTATGCTGCAGCAGACAGGCCGTTCTTTCCAGCAGCGCCGGCGTTAGCTCAACGGCAACCAGATCGTCGCGCTCCCTGACAACGGCGGCCGGCAGCAGGGTCGATAGCGGCGTACGCTGGATAACGGTCAGTACCGCGCTAATCGAGTTCGCCTCCATCCGAACCTGCGGCTCAATCCCATACTGGCGGCAATAGCGATCGATCCGCTCGCGGGTCGCAAACTCTCCGCTGAGCAATATCAGCGACTCCTGACTCAGCGCTTCCCGCTCCACCCGCCGCTGCGCCGCCAGCGGATGGTGGCGACCCACCACCAGCGCCAGCGTTTCCGTCAGCAAAGGGCGGGAGACGATATCTCGCGAGCCGCTACCGTCAAAGGCAATCCCGAGATCCAGCTCATCGTTGCGCAGCAGGGCTTCCATTCGATCCTGATCCATTTCGCGCAGGGTCAGAGAAATATTGGGGTAGCGCCGATAAAAAGAGCCCACCAGCGGCCCCATAAAATAGGTCGTAAAGGTCGGCATCATCGCCACCCGCAGCGTCCCTCGCTGAAGGTCCTCCACGTCGTGGATGGCGCGCTTTCCCTCGGCTAAATCCTGCAGCGCCCGGCGCGCATAGATCAGCCACACCTCACCGGCATCCGTTAAGCGGATGCTGCGCGCGCTGCGGTCAAAAAGCAGGGCCCCCAGCGTCTCTTCGAGCTGGCGGATCTGCTGCGATAGCGCCGGCTGCGAGATATGGAGTGCCGTTGCGGCGCGCGTAAAGCCGCGATGTTCGGCAACCGCCAGAAAACAGGTGAGATGGCGAAGCAGCATGCTGGTATCCATAAGTAATTCAAATTGAACACATCATAAATAAGTCTTTTAACTTATGGAATAAGATACGTAACCTGTCGGCACGTTCAATCCCGGCGCTTCCCCCGCGCGCCGCGTCCCTATTTGCAGGAGCCTTTATGTCCATCGACGTTAACCTTCTTCAGCATGCGTCCCTCGGCCGCCTTGGCCCACATCCGCAGCGGGCAGGCGGGTCGCTATGAGCCACGCGGCGCGCGGCCGGCTGATGCTGCTGGTACTGGTCCTCGTCGGCATCAATATGCGCCCCCTGCTGACCTCAATCGGCCCCCTCCTTCCCCAGCTGCAGCAGGCCAGCGGTATGAGCTTTACCCTCGTTTCGCTACTCACCGCCATCCCGGTCGTCGCGATGGGCGCGCTGGCGCTGGCCAGCCCGTGGATTGACCGCCGCCTCAGTGAGAACCGGGGGATCGCGCTGAGCCTGCTGGCGATCGCCGCCGGCGCGCTGCTGCGCGAGCTCGCCCCGCGCAGCGGGCTGCTGCTGAGCAGCGCCCTGCTCGGGGGGATCGGCATCGGTATTATTCAGGCAACGATCCCGCGAGTGATAAAACGCCGCTTCCCGCAGCATACGCCCCAGGTGATGGGGCTATGGTCAGCGGCGCTGATGGGCGGCGGCGGTCTCGGAGCGGCCTTGACGCCGTGGCTGGCGCAGCGCAGCGCCGTCTGGTACCACGCCCTGGCCTGGTGGACGCTGCCCGCGGCGCTGGCGCTCCTCGGCTGGTGGTCCGTTAACCGCGCGCCCGCGCGGGAAGCACCTTTCGCCTCAGCGACGCCGGAAACCGCTATTTTCCGCCGCCGTCGCGCCTGGACGCTCGGGCTGTACTTCGGCCTCATTAACGGCGGCTACGCCAGCCTGATCGCCTGGCTGCCGCCTTACTACATGCAGTCAGGCTACAGCGCGCAGCTTAGCGGCACCCTGCTGGCCGTGATGACGCTGGGCCAAACCGTCGGCGCCCTGCTGCTGCCGATGCTGGCCCGGCATGAAGATCGGCGCAAATTGCTGATGCTGACGCTGCTGCTGCAGCTGATTGGCTTCTGCGGGTTTATCTGGCTGCCGCTGTATCTGCCGCAGCTCTGGGCGATAAGCTGCGGGATTGGTTTAGGCGGCGCCTTTCCGCTGTGCCTGGTGCTGGCGCTCGACCACTCCCGACATCCGGCGATTGCCGGACGGCTGGTGGCCTTTATGCAGGGGATTGGCTTTATCGTCGCCGGCCTCTCGCCATGGCTATCGGGCCTGCTGCGCAGCCTGAGCGGGAATTACGTGCTGGACTGGGCCTTTCACGCCGTCTGCGTGGCGCTCCTGATGGTGATAACGCTGCGTTTTGTGCCGGCACGCTACCCGCAGGAGTGGCGAAAATCGTCGCCGACTGGCGACCAGGCGCGATAAGGTCAGGTGCGCAAGGGCCGCTTTCGCCCCCTGCCCGCAGAGAAAAAAGCCAAAAATCAAACCGCTACCTGCGTTAACACTATCGCCGCCAATTGCCTTCGCCAGAATCGTATTTATTACCGAGTGAAATTAATGTGTCGCCGAATCACGACACTCGTAAGTAACTAAAAATTAATAAAAAAATGCCTCTTGTTTCCCCCATTTTTTAGGCGTACATTAGCGCCAGCTGGAGCAGTTACAGCCTGTAATTCCGAACCGCCGCAGCCGCCAGAAGCCTCTGGTTTTTCCTGCAACAGTTCATGGAAAACAATGAAAACAAAATTCGTTTGGCGTTTCGCCGAGAATGCGGAGTAATGAGACGTGAAATACTTTTTTATGGGCGTGTCTTTTATGGTCATCGTTTGGGCCGGCACCTTTGCCCTGATGATCTAAGCAGCGTGAATAGTTAAAAGAAAGGGAGCCAGCGGCTCCCTTTTTTTATTCCTGTTTTTATTCCCGCACTTATTCCTGGCCTTCGCCCGCCGTCTTGCCCGCGGCAGGAAGCAGTCCGTCGGCGCGGAACATCGATTTTATGCCGCGAATAGCCTGACGGATCCGATCGCGGTTTTCAATCAAGGCGAAGCGCACGTGGGTGTCGCCGTAGTCGCCAAAACCGATGCCCGGCGATACGCACACTTTGGCATCCTGAAGCAGCTTTTTGGCGAACTCCAGCGATCCCATCGCTGCATAGTGCTCAGGGATCTTTGCCCACACGTACATGGACGCTTTCGGGCACTCCACCATCCAGCCCGCTTCGTGCAGCCCCTTAACCAGCACATCGCGACGGCGCTTGTACTGCTCCGCAATATCGCGCACGCACTGCTGATCGCCTTCCAGGGCGGCGATAGCCGCCACCTGCAGCGGGGTGAAGGTGCCGTAATCGTGGTAGCTTTTAATTCGTGCCAGCGCGTTGACCAGCGTTTTGTTGCCGACCATAAAGCCGATACGCCAGCCGGCCATATTGTAGCTTTTCGACAGCGTGAAGAACTCAACCGCCACGTCGCGCGCGCCGGGCACTTCCATAATGGAAGGCGCCTTCCAGCCGTCATAGACAATATCGGCATAGGCCAGGTCATGCACCACCAGCACGTCGTAGCGCTTAGCCAGCGCCACCACTTTTTCAAAGAACTCCAGCTCGACGCACTGCGCGGTCGGGTTTGAAGGGAAGCCAAGGATCATCATCTTCGGCTTCGGATAGCTTTCGCGGATCGCGCGTTCCAGCTCGTTGAAGAAATCAACGCCTTCCACCAGCGGCACCGAACGCACCTGGGCGCCGGCAATGACCGCACCGTAAATATGAATAGGGTAGCTGGGATTAGGCACCAGTACCGTGTCACCGTGATCCAGCGTCGCCAGCATCAGATGCGCCAGCCCCTCTTTCGAGCCGATGGTGACAATGGCTTCCGATTCCGGGTCAATCTCGACGTTGTAGCGATCCTGATACCAGCGCGAGATAGCCCGGCGCAGGCGTGGAATACCGCGAGAGGTCGAGTAGCCGTGGGTATCCGGGCGTTGGGCAACGGTGCACAGTTTTTCAACGATATGCGGCGGCGTCGCGCCGTCCGGGTTGCCCATGCTGAAATCAATAATATCTTCGCCGCGCCGACGCGCAGCCATTTTCAGTTCAGCGGTAATGTTAAAAACGTACGGGGGGAGACGATCGATACGCGTAAAGCGGCGTTCAGGACTGAATTCAGCCATAGATTCCTCGGATTAACGTGAGCGCCCGGACCGTCCGAGCGACGCTGCCGCTGTTGCGACACGTTTAGAAAATAACCCGAAAAAATTCATGCTGTCGAGAGGGCAGAGAAAAAATAAAATCTGGCAGGAAAAACGGGCACTCGTTCCAGTAAATACGGCAGCTGCGGATCCGGGTTTAGCCGATACGATCGTTGAAAGTAACATCTTAATATCTTTTGTATTACCATATTTTAGCCGCAGGGCACTCGCCCTGGCAGCCGCCCGGCGTTTGCTATGGATCCCCTTTTAAGCTTGTGCTTGTTCCCCATTATTGTCTGCGGCTGGCCTTCTGGGGCGAGGTTTTTTATCATAGCGTTTTCCCGCGAATGACACGGCGCCTCCATGCACGAAATATTCACCATGCTGCTCGCAGTTTTTGACCGCGCGGCACTGATGCTGATTTGTCTTTTTTTCCTCATCCGCCTGCGGCTGTTTCGCGAACTGCTGCATAAATCTGCCCATACGCCGAAGGAGCTGCTGGCGGTCACCGCCATCTTCTCCCTGTTTGCCCTGTTCAGTACCTGGTCAGGCGTACCGGTGGAGGGGTCGCTGGTCAACGTGCGCATCATCGCGGTGATGTCCGGCGGTATCCTGTTTGGCCCGTGGGTCGGCGCTATCGTTGGCGTCATTGCCGGGGTGCACCGCTACCTGATCGATATCGACGGCGTTACCGCCATCCCCTGCTTTATCACCAGCATTATCGCCGGGCTATTGTCCGGACTGATCGGCCGCAGGGTGCCCAAGGCCCAGCGCTGGAAGGCCGGGATCCTCGCCGGGATGCTCTGCGAAACGCTGACCATGATCCTCGTTGTGCTGTGGGCGCCCTCTTTTTCGCTGGGCTTCGATATCGTCTCGAAAATCGGTATTCCGATGATCCTCGGCAGCGTCAGTATCGGTTTTATCGTCCTGCTGGTGCAGAGCGTTGAGGGAGAAAAAGAGGCCAGCGCCGCGCGCCAGGCCAAGCTGGCGCTGGATATTGCCAACAAAACGCTGCCGCTGTTTCGCCACGTTAACAGCGAGTCGCTCCGTCAGGTCTGCGACATTATCCGCCGCGATATCAACGCCGATGCGGTGGCGATCACCACCACCGATCGGGTGCTGGCCTACGTTGGCTTCGGCGAGGGCAACTATCACGACCGCGACAACGCCATTAGCCCCACCACTCGCCAGGCGATTGAGAGTGGCAAAATTATCATCAAGAACAACGATGAGGCGTACAGAACGCCTGAAATTCACTCGATGCTGGTGATCCCATTGCGGGAAAAAGGCGTCGTCACCGGGACGCTGAAAATCTACTACTGCCACGCGCACCGCATCACTTCGTCGCTGCAGGAGATGGCGATAGGCCTGTCGCAAATCATCTCCACCCAGCTGGAGGTCTCGCGCGCGGAGCAGCTGCGGGAAATGGCCAACAAGGCCGAGCTGCGCGCACTGCAGAGTAAAATCAATCCGCACTTTCTCTTCAACGCGCTCAACGCAATCTCATCATCGATTCGCATGAACCCGGATACCGCGCGTCAGCTTATTTTTAATTTATCGCGCTATTTACGCTATAACATTGAATTAAAAGACGACGAGCAGATTGATATTAAAAGGGAGCTGTACCAAATCAAGGACTACATTGCCATTGAACAGGCGCGTTTCGGCGACAAGCTCACCGTTATCTATGATATCGATGATGAAGTCAGCTGCGTCATCCCCAGCCTGCTGATCCAGCCGCTGGTAGAAAATGCCATTGTTCACGGGATCCAGCCCTGCAAGGGAAAAGGCGTGGTCACGATTGGCATCAACGAGTGTGGGAACCGGGTACGGATTAGCGTCCGTGATACCGGCAACGGCATCGATCCGGCCGTCGTCGCCCGGGTGGAGGCCGATGAAATGCCGGGGAATAAAATCGGCCTGCTCAACGTTCACCATCGGGTCAAACTGCTGTACGGCGAAGGGCTGCATATCCGGCGCATGACCCCGGGTACGGAGATCACCTTCTACGTACCCAACCGCAACGCCCCTCAGTCTACGCCGGTGTCGCTGCTGCCATGAGCGGAGAAAAAATGAAAGTCATCATCGTTGAGGACGAGTTCCTGGCGCAACAGGAGCTGACCTGGCTGATTAACACTCACAGCCAGATGGAGATTGTCGGTACCTTTGACGACGGGCTGGACGTGCTGAAGTTTCTGCAGCACAACAGGGTTGATGCCATTTTTCTCGACATCAACATCCCTTCGCTGGACGGCGTTCTGCTGGCGCAGAACATCAGCCAGTTTGCCCACAAGCCGTTTATTGTGTTTATCACCGCCTGGAAAGAGCACGCCGTAGAGGCATTTGAGCTGGAGGCGTTCGATTACATCCTCAAGCCCTATCAGGAATCGCGCATTATCAACATGCTGCAGAAGCTAAGCAGCGCCTGGCAACAGCAGCAGCTTCCGGCGGCCAGCACCAGCGCGGCGCCGAACCCGCAGCGGGAAAACGACACCATCAATCTGATCAAAGATGAGCGGATTATCGTCACCAGCATTCACGATATCTACTACGCGGAAGCGCATGAAAAAATGACGTTTGTTTATACCCGGCGGGAGTCGTTCGTGATGCCGATGAACATTACGGAGTTTTGCGCCAAACTGCCGCCGGCGCACTTCTTCCGCTGCCATCGCTCCTACTGCGTCAATATGAACAAAATTCGCGAAATTGAGCCGTGGTTTAATAACACCTACGTTCTGCGGCTGCGGGATCTGGAGTTTCAGGTACCGGTGAGCCGCAGCAAGGTCAAAGAGTTCCGCCAGCTGATGCACCTGTAGCCGGCGCTATCCGGGCCCTCGGGCCCGGAGGCGTGGTTTAGAGGATTTGGCCGAGCGTCTGGCGTAAATGTGCGCCGGAGCCCAGCAGCCCCGGATTGTCGTGGACAATCAGGTACACCGGAATATCCTGCACGAAGGCTTTAAAGCGCCCCTTATCTTCAAAACCGCCGCGGAAACCGGACGCCTTAAAGAATTCGAGGAAGCGCGGCACGATACCGCCCGCAATATACACGCCGCCAAAGGTCGCCAGCGTCAGCGCCAGGTTGCCGCCAAAACGGCCCATGATCACGCAGAACAGCGACAGCGCGCGGCGGCAGTCGATGCAGGAGTCGGCAAGCGCGCGTTCGGTCACGTCTTTCGGCTGCAGATTTTCCGGTAAACGACCGTCGGATTTCACTATCGCGCGATAGAGGTATACCAGACCCGGGCCTGAGAGCACGCGTTCGGCGGAAACGTGTCCCAGCTCGGCGCGCAGCTCTTCCAGAATAATGCCCTCTTCTTCGCTGTTCGGCGCGAAGTCGACGTGGCCGCCCTCGCCCGGCAGGCTGACCCAGCGTTTATCAACGTGGACCAGGTGCGCCACGCCGAGGCCGGTCCCCGCGCCATAGACGGCGATAGGTTTCCCCTCCACCGGCGCCGTGCCGCCAAACTGAATCAGGTGCTCGGCTTTGAGCATCGGAATCGCCATCGATACCGCCGTGAAATCGTTGATGATTTCCAGGTGCGCAAACCCGAGGTTGCTTTTCATTTCGGCAATGGAAAACGCCCAGGTATGGTTGGTCATCGCCACCCAGTCGCCGGTGATCGGGCAGGCGATAGCAATGCAGCCATCCTCGACGTCGACGCTGTGCTCGTCGAGATAGACGCGAACAACGGCTTCGAGACTGGGATAATCGAGCCCGGAATAGGTTTTTGCGCGGGAGATCTCCCCGTTCGCCATATCACATAATGCCAGTCGGGCATTGGTTCCGCCGACATCCCCTACTAAAGCAAATTTTGTCATTCCGTTACGGCTCCACTAAAGTCAAAATGATTCTTTTGGCACACTGTAAATTCATGATGCCTTAACAACAACGACCAACGTATAAGCGCCCACAGTTTAGCGACCTATATCACATTTAGGCTGTAATCTGTGCAAAATGGTTTATCCTGCGCCGCCGCGATCGTCAGGCATAGCCTTAAGTTTATCGTTTCAGCACCATTTGCATCGACGCTCTCCTGGCGCGAAGGCAAAGTAGTGATCCGCCACCTGCAAAAGGAAATTTTCATGCTGCATCCGCGCGCCAGAACAATGCTGTTGCTATCGGTCCCGGCGGTTATCATCGGGATTGCATCCAGCCTGGTATTGATTGTGACGATGAAGGTTGCGAGCGTCCTGCAGAATATCCTCTGGAGCGTTTTGCCGCTAAGCCTCGGCCTTAACGCCGGCGGGCATCTCTGGACCATTGCCATTCTGACGCTCACCGGTATTGCCGTCGGTCTGGTTATCCGCTTTAGCCCAGGCCACGCCGGGCCCGATCCGGCGGCTGAATCGCTGGTCGGCGCGCCGGTCAGCACCAGCGCCTTGCCGGGGCTGATTGCCGCGCTCATTTTAGGCCTCGCGGGCGGCGTCAGCCTTGGGCCAGAACACCCCATCATGGTGGTCAATATCGCCCTGGCGGTGGCTATCGGTTCGCGCCTCTTTCCTCGCGTCAGCTCGCTTGACTGGACGATCCTCGCCGCCTCCGGGACTATCGGCGCCCTGTTTGGCACGCCGGTTGCCGCCGCGCTGATCTTTTCGCAAACCCTTAACGGCAGCAACGACGTCCCGCTGTGGGACCGCCTTTTTGCCCCGCTGCTGGCGGCGGCGGCCGGCGCCCTGACAACCAGCCTGTTCTTCAACCCTCATTTCTCGCTCCCTATTCCGCACTATCCCCAGATGCGGTTGGTGGATATCTTTAGCGGCGCGGTGGTCGCACTTATCGCAATTGCTGTGGGCATGGTTGCCGTCTGGTGCTTACCGCGCCTGCATGCGCTAATGCACCGCCTGAAAAGCCCCGTTTTAACACTCGGGATCGGCGGTTTGCTGCTCGGCATTCTCGGAACCGTCGGCGGGCATATCACCCTGTTTAAAGGGCTGGATGAGATGCAGCAGATGGCTTTCAGCCAGACCCTGACCGGCGGCGACTTTATGCTGATTGCGCTGGTGAAGCTGGCGGCGCTGGTGCTGGCGGCCGCCAGCGGCTTTCGCGGTGGGCGGATTTTCCCGGCGGTATTTGTCGGCGTGGCGCTGGGCCTGATGCTGCACGCGCACGTTGACGCCGTCCCGGCGGCGATTACGGTCTCGTGCGCGATTCTCGGCATGACGCTGGTGGTCACCCGTGACGGCTGGCTGAGCCTGTTTATGGCCGCCGTCGTGGTGCCGGACACCACCCTGCTGCCGCTGCTGTGCATTGTGATGCTCCCGGCCTGGCTGCTGCTGGCCGGGAAGCCGCTGATGATGATTAAACGACGCCCCGACTAAACGCGGCTGTTGCGCTCCTCAAGAGCCTGGGTTACCGCGCGCAAAAAGTCGGGGATATCCATTTTGGGCAGCATTACCTCGACCAGCGTCAGCCGGTCGGAGGTTACGCTGTCGGTCATCGCCTCCTTCAGCTCCGCGGTACGCGTCACGCGCCAGCAGCGCGAAGGAACGTCGGGGGCAAACGCCTCCGGCAGGCGGTTCCAGTCCCAGAGGGCAATATCGTTATAGCGCTGCTCCGCCCCGTGGATCGCCCGCTCAACCGTATAGCCTTCGTTGTTAAGCAGCAGAATGAGCGGCCGCTGCTTGTCGCGCAGCATCGAGCCCATCTCCTGGATCGTGAGCTGCGCTGCGCCATCGCCGATAATCAATACCACCCTTCGGTCCGGCGCGGCGGTCTGCGCGCCGTAGGCCGCCGGCAGCGTAAAGCCTATCGACCCCCACAGCGGCTGAACCAGCAGCGTCGCATCCGAGGGCAGCCTCAGCGCCGCGACGCCGAATGCCGCGGTTCCCTGATCGGCGAGAATAATATCGCCCGGCCGCAGCTGCTCCTGTACGGTGCTCCAGAAGCTTTTTTGCGTCAGCGCGCCGCCCGTAGCTCCGCCCACCTCCGGCAGCGAGACCGGCGGCAGCGTCCACTCCGCCGCCAGGCTGGCAGAGAGCCCGATCAGGACCGCCAGCGCCTGATCCATCGGGATCCGACTAAACCAGCGCTCCCCTACCCTGACGGCGAACGGCTGGATCTCAATGGTGTGCTCTGGCGGTAAATGCTGGGTAAATCCGGCGGTAATGGTGTCGGTAAAGCGCGTGCCTACGCAGATGATGGTATCGGCATTTTCAATGGTTTCGCGGGTCTGGGGCGCGCTGGCGATGCCGCTGTAGGTGCCGACAAAACCGGGGTTCTGCTCGTCAAAGAGCCCCTTGCCCATCAGCATGGTGGCGTGAGCAATCGGCGTTTTTTCGACCCAGGTTCTTAGCGTTTCCTGTAGGCCATAGCGCTGGGCGAGAAAATCCGCCAGCAGCGATACCCGCCGGCTGCCCCGCAGCAGCAGTCCCGCATACTCCTGAAAGCCGGCCAGCTGATTCTCGTCCGCTGGCGGCCCCTCAATCACCAGACGACGCGCGGGCGGCGTGGCGCTGGCCCTTGCGACGTCGGCAGGCAGCATTAAATAGCCGGGGCGATGGTGGGCCAGCATTTCGCTGAGGACGCGATCGATTTCATGGCAGGCATTGCCCGCCGTCAGGGTGGCCTGAGTGCAGGTGATCTGCTCGCTCATCCGCGCAAAATGCGTAAAATCGCCATCCCCCAGCGTGTGGTGCAGCAGCTCCCCCCGCTGCTGGGCGCCGCTGCAGGGAGCACCCACGATATGCAGAACCGGGACGTGTTCGGCATAGCTGCCCGCCACGCCGTTAAGCGCGCTCAGCTCGCCAACGCCGTAGGTCGTCAGCAGCGCACCGGCGCCCTTGATACGCGCATAGCCGTCGGCCGCATAGGCGGCGTTCAGTTCGTTCGCGCAGCCGACCCATCCCAGCGCCTCATGCGCGATCACACGATCGAGGAACTGCAGGTTGTAATCTCCCGGTACGCCAAACAAGCGGTCTATGCCGCAATCTACAAGGCGATCCAGCAGATAATCGCCAATCGTGTAAGTCGGTTGCATAGCCATACTCCTTATCCCGTGCAGGTAATTTGAGTATTGAATAAGCGATCGAACTGTCCAGATTGTGTCGAATATATGAAGTGGAAAGCAAAATTTACGACTTTGGGGTGTGTACTCCGGGCTGAACATTCTTTAGTGTAAACGTATACACAAGCTGTTTTATCTGCGGAGGAAGTATGGTTTACCAGGCAAATGCGACGCGATATCAGACAATGGAATTCCGCCGATGCGGCCAAAGCGGGCTAAAGCTGCCGGCAGTTTCTCTCGGCCTTTGGCATAACTTTGGTGACGAAACGCGAGTAGAAACCAGCCGCCAGCTGCTGCGTCACGCCTTCGATCTCGGCATTACGCACTTCGATCTGGCCAACAACTACGGGCCGCCGCCGGGTTCTGCTGAGAGCAATTTCGGCCGCATCCTGCGGGAGGATTTTTTACCTTATCGCGATGAGCTGATTATCTCCAGCAAGGCCGGTTACACCATGTGGGACGGGCCTTACGGTGACTGGGGTTCGCGCAAGTATCTGATTGCCAGCCTCGATCAGAGCCTGAAACGGATGGGGCTGGAATACGTCGATATCTTCTATCATCACCGCCCCGATCCCGAGACTCCGCTGCTGGAAACGATGCGCGCACTTGACCACATCGTGCGTCAGGGTAAAGCGCTTTACGTCGGGCTATCGAACTACCCTCTCGCCCAGGCGACGGAGGCGGTGAGCATTCTCAACGATCTCGGCACGCCGTGCATTATTCATCAGCCAAAATACTCCATGTTAGAGCGCTGGGTTGAAGACGGGCTGCTGGATTTCCTGCAGGCCGAGGGGGTCGGAAGCATTGCGTTTTCACCGCTGGCCGGCGGCCAGCTGACCGACCGCTATTTACACGGTATCCCGGCTGATTCCCGGGCCGCCAGCGGCAGCCGCTTCCTGCAGGCGGATCAGCTGACGGCAGAAAAGCTGGAGAAAGTCCGCCAGCTGGACGCCCTGGCGCAGGCGCGCGGACAGAAGCTATCGCAGATGGCGCTGGCCTGGGTGCTGCGCGGCGAAAAAGTGACCTCGGTGCTGATCGGGGCCAGCAAAACGGCCCAGCTTGACGATGCCGTCGGGATGCTCGCCAATCGCCACTTCAGCCCTGATGTGTGCGCGAAAATAGACGCAATTCTGGCGGCGTAAACAAAAAGTTACTTTAGCAAAAAGGTTGTTTTAGCAAAAAGTGCTCTTATCCGCGATTTAGGAGTTCATCCAATGCTGCGGGGCTTCACCGCCTCGTAATATCACGTTAACAAGCCGCAAGGCTCGATCGTGAAGGAGAAGAGTATGTTCAGGTCACTGATACTGGCTGCCGTGCTGTTGGCTTCAGCGCCATTAGTTGCTAACGCTGGTGAAATCACCCTGCTGCCATCTGTAAAATTACAAATAGGCGATCGCGACAATTACGGTAATTACTGGGACGGTGGCGGCTGGCGCGACCGTGATTACTGGCGTCGTAACTACGAATGGCGCGATAACCGCTGGCGGCATCATGACAACGGCCGTCACCGCGGCTGGGATAAGCGCAAAGCTTATGAACGCGGCTACCGTGAAGGCTGGAACGATCGCGACGACCGTCGCGGCGGCTGGGGGCGTGGACCGGGAGGTCGCGGACACGGACACGGTCACGGCCATCACTAAATGTCCTGCAATCAGTTACATCAAACGGGGGAGCCTTGCGGCTCCCCCGTTTATTACCCGCTTATAATCCCAACACCGTCCCCACCAGCAGCCAGCCGTTCAGCGTAACCACAATCGCCACGATGACCCAGCCGGTTCGCTTAATCCATGCCGTATTCACCAGATCGCCCATCAGCTTCGGGTTACTGGTAAAAATCAGCAGCGGCACCAGCGCCAGCGCAATACCAAAGCTCAGCAGCACCTGGCTCATCACTAAGATACGGGTCGGATCGAGCCCCATCATGATGACGATAAACGACGGCAGCATAGTAACCGCCCGGCGAAACCACAGCGGGATATGAAAGCGAATAAACCCCTGCATCACCACCTGGCCCGCCAGGGTACCAACCACCGTCGACGACAGCCCGGCAGCCACCAGACTGAGGCCAAATATGGTTGCCGCGGCGTGGCTCAGCAGCGGCTCCAGCGTCAGGTAGGCGGCATCAAGATCGGCGACGCCGGTATGTCCGTTAAAGTGAAACGCGGCGGCGGCGGTGGCCATCATCGCCAGGTTAACAAAGCCGGCGATGGTCATGGCAATCGCCACATCCCAGCGGGTGGCGTTATAGCGCTCTTTGCGCGTGCCGTCATGCAGGTTCTGGGTCAGCGACGAGTGCAGATAGATGACGTGAGGCATAATGGTGGCCCCCAGCACCCCGGCCGCCAGGAACACCGCTTCTCCGTTAGGCAGGCTCGGGATAATCATCCCTTTCGCCAACGGCGCCAGCGCCGGCTGGGAGAAAATCAGCTCAACGATATAGGCGCCGGCAACAAACAGCAGCAGCCCGCCAATGACCTTCTCCAGCGGCTTTTGCCCGCGACGCTGGAGCATCAAAATCAAAAACGTGGCGATACCGGTCAGCACGGCGCCCTGCAGTAAAGAGACGCCAAGCAGCAGCTTAAAGCCGATCGCCGCGCCAATAAACTCGGCAAGGTCCGTCGCCATGGCGATAATTTCCGCCTGCACCCAATAGAACCACACCACCGGGCGCGGATAGTGGTCGCGGATCTGCTCCGCGAGATTTTTACCCGTCGCAATTCCCAGCTTTGCCGACAGCACCTGAATCAGCATCGCCATCAGGTTTGCCCACACCACTACCCACAGCAGCTGGTAGCCGAAGCTGGCGCCCGCCTGGATATTGGTCGCAAAGTTACCGGGATCGATATACCCGATGGCAGCAATAAAGGCAGGCCCCATCAAAGCGAGCTTCATCTTGCGCGCTGCGCGACCGCTGCTATTCTCAACGCGACTGCTTGTCATTTTCTGCCTCAGAAATATAGCCTTTGCTATGTTTAATGCTACCAAAATGCGAATGATTATCAAGTTCATTTATAACGGCGATAATTATTGCTTTGATAGGAGGGAACGATAGCGGCTAACAACGAAAAGGTGGCATTGATGGAAGTCCATCGCGCCTGGTCATCAGATTAGTACAATCTAAGCAACTTTTAAAACCTTTACGCAACATAACAAAAATGTATGTTCGATCACTATTTTGGTGATTAGTCACAGTTCCTTGCAATAGTGTGGACTTGATCTCGTTTTCTTTGGGCTTGTTACATAGAATGTGCACAGAAATTTAACCTGCCTCATATTTGGAGCAAATATGGACCGCGTCCTGCACTTTATTCTCGCGATCGTCGTGGTGGCTATTTTGGCCCTTTTGGTCAGCCACAACCGTAAGCAGATTCGTATTCGTTATGTTATTCAATTGCTTGTCATTGAAGTCCTGCTGGCATGGTTCTTCCTGAACTCCGATATCGGTCTGGGTTTCGTGAAAGGATTCTCCGAGATGTTCGAAAAACTTCTCGGCTTTGCTAACGAAGGGACCAACTTCGTCTTCGGCAATATGAACGATAAAGGCCTCGCCTTCTTCTTCCTCAAGGTCTTGTGCCCAATCGTCTTCATCTCTGCGCTGATCGGTATTTTGCAGCATATCCGCATCCTGCCTATCGTCATTCGCGCGATCGGTACCGTGCTGTCCAAAATCAACGGCATGGGTAAGCTGGAATCATTCAACGCCGTCAGCTCGCTGATTCTGGGCCAGTCGGAAAACTTTATCGCGTATAAAGATATCCTCGGCAAAATGTCGCGTAACCGCATGTACACCATGGCGGCGACCGCAATGTCCACCGTTTCCATGTCCATCGTCGGCGCGTACATGACCATGCTGCAGCCGAAGTACGTTGTTGCGGCGCTGGTTCTTAACATGTTCAGTACCTTTATCGTCCTGTCGCTGATTAACCCTTACCGCGTTGATGAAAGCGAAGAAAATCTGCAGATGTCGAACCTGCATGAAGGTCAGAGCTTCTTTGAAATGCTGGGTGAGTACATCCTGGCAGGCTTTAAAGTCGCGATAATCGTTGCGGCGATGCTGATTGGTTTCATCGCGTTAATCTCTGCGCTGAACGCCCTGTTCGCGACCGTTACCGGCTGGTTCGGTTACAGCATCTCCTTCCAGGGTATCCTCGGCTACATCTTCTACCCGGTTGCATGGGTGATGGGCGTACCGGCAGGTGAAGCGCTGCAGGTCGGCAGTATCATGGCGACTAAACTGGTTTCAAACGAATTCGTTGCGATGATGGATCTGCAGAAAATTGCCAGCACGCTCTCTCCGCGTGCGGAAGGCATTATCTCCATCTTCCTCGTCTCCTTCGCCAACTTCTCTTCAATCGGGATTATTGCCGGGGCGATTAAAGGCCTGAACGAAGAACAGGGTAACGTTGTTTCCCGCTTTGGCCTGAAGCTGGTTTACGGCTCGACCCTGGTGAGCGTGCTCTCGGCGTCTATCGCCGCGCTGGTACTGTAATTTCTTAAGGTTGTGCAAAAGCCGGGCGAGTCCCGGCTTTTTTACGCCCGTAGTTCCTCGAGCGGCCGCGGCTTGCCGATCAGGTAGCCCTGCAAATAGTCAACGCCTAGCGCCAGCAGCCGCGCCTTCTGCTCTTGCGTTTCCACGTACTCCGCCACAACCGTCAGGTTTTTCACTCTCGCCATCTCGATGATGGATTTGATAATGATCGCATCCAGAGGGTCGGTTTCCACGTCGCGCACGAAGCAGCCGTCAATCTTCACGATATCCGCCTGGAGCCGCTTCAGGCGCTCATAGTTCGCATAGCCGGTACCAAAGTCATCGATAGCAATGGCGCAGCCAAAATCCCGCAGCTGCTGGATGTTGTGGAGGCTGGTTTGCTCATCGCAGAAGGCCTGCTCTTCGGTAATTTCGAGGGTGATCGCTTCGGCCTGGAGGTTATAGCGTCTGAACAACGCAATAATCTGCGCCGCGCTGTCGCGCTGCATCAGCGTGTAGGGCAGAAGATTAACGGAGAAGTGCTGGCCCGGATGACGATGCAGGGTGCTGAACAACGTTTCCAGTACCAGCATGTCGAAACGCTGGCTCAGGTTGAACTGCACGATGAGCGGAATAAAGCGGTCCGGCGTAATGACGGTTTCTCCGCACTGCATCCGCGTAAGCACTTCGTAATAGCCCTCCCCCGCCGCGTTCTGGATCGGCTGGGCATACAGCACGAGATCGCGTTTGCTGAGCGCCTGCTTCACCCGGGTCAGCATGCGCACCTGCTCGCTGGTCTGATCGGAAACCTGCCCCTGCGTCGCGTCCAGCGCCAGCACCCGCTGCGCTGCGCCGGCCTGCTCCGAAAGCCAGCTCAGCTGGCCAAGCATTGGATGAAGCTCGGCCTCGACGCCGTGATGCCGGCCCCACGATGCGCCAAACTCCAGATCCAGCGTCTGGTTATTCCAGCTAAATTTATTGTGGTTGAGTATCGCCACGATGTGGCCTAGCCGCGCCTCGGGTTCTGGCCCGCACAGCACCAGCAGCAGCTCGCTGCCGGGTAGCTGAAATATTTTATCTCCCGCCCCCAGCAGCGGCTGCACCTTACCGGCTACCTGCCGCTTGCAGTGCACGCGCATCATCATGCCGTAATGGCGGCTGAGGAAGTCCAGATTATCAATTCGCAGGCTGCTGATGGCGACCTGAGGATTGCGGCGTAAATGGCACTCCAGCGCACGCAGATTAGGTAATCCGGTCAGCGGGTCCTCCTGCGCCTGATCCCGCCATCTGAGCTTGATTCGTTCGTTCTGAGCGTAAATATCCAGCATATAAAACAAGCAAATGGTGAATGAGATGAGTACCGAGAGCACGAATGATAAGGCGTATTCAGTCTTTACGCCCTGCAGGAAATTTTGATTATAGGCAACCAGCAAGAATGCTGAAACGGACCATGAAATACGGATCAGCACATGGCCCAGCCGGCTAATACCAATAAAATAGAGAATAAAAATAAGCGGGACTAAATAACCTGCAATAAAAACAGAGTTATAAGGTGCACAAAGTACCGCTAATATTGCTGCGAGCGCCATAAACCAGTACAGCGTAAATACCCGACGCTCGCGCGTAAGCCACGGTTGACAATGTCGAAGCCAGAATGTGCTGGCAAAACGCGGACTGATAATCATCCGCAACGGATAATAAAAGAAGGTCGTAAAAATTAACGCCGCGCAAATCAAACTCTGAATATCAATAATGGTATAAATTGCCGGCATACCTTTGAAATAACTCGATATAACCAGTGGGAAAGAAAAAAACACTCCCGCCAGATACATGGTGACTTTCATTAATATGGGGGCAAAAAATCCGCCCCAAAAGATTCTGATGCCCATCCGCTTTGTGGTGAGCCCGCTGCGCCACGTCTTACCGAGCAGCATGCGGACAACGGCGCACGACGCCAGCACCGAGAATAGCTGACAGAATAATAAAATTGCCGCCTGCGGTATCGTCAGAGGGATTATCCAGGCGTTAGTGATAGCAAAGGCGATAATCAGCGGGCCGACCGCATAGCGGCCAAATATAAAGATCACCGCGTACATCATACTTAGCGGTAGCCAGGCGAGGAAAATTTGGTTGCCGTCAATCAATGCCTGAGGTGAAATAAACCTGGCCAATGGAATCGTAATTAAACAAACGATCAGCGCGAGTAAAGATCTTCTGATATTAATGTTAAATTTACCTGTCATTATTGTTAATTAAAGGTCCCGCGCCGGAATTATATTTAATATATAAATACTATGTTGGTTAATTATGGCAGGCAAGGTAATAAGCCAGGGAAAATTCTTAAATTACATTTCATTCTACTAGCAGTAGGTTTTCTGACGTAAGCACAAAGTGCTTTACATTGGCGGAGGAGAAAACAAAAAACCCCCGCCGAAGCGAGGGTTTCGAATTTGGTGGAGCTAAGCGGGATCGAACCGCTGACCTCTTGCATGCCATGCAAGCGCTCTCCCAGCTGAGCTATAGCCCCAACAGTACGTTTTACAACCAAACCTGATGGGAACAGGATTTGGTGGAGCTAAGCGGGATCGAACCGCTGACCTCTTGCATGCCATGCAAGCGCTCTCCCAGCTGAGCTATAGCCCCGTAACATAAAACGTGTCGTGTTGACGGGCGGCATAATATGAATTCCTTCGTCAGGTGTCAACGGCAAAATCACCCCTCTGAATTTGATCGCTGAAAAAGCAGGCAAATAGCTGACATTGCGAAGCTTATCGCAGGGAGAAGTTAAACATGTCACTCTTTCATCTAAAAGGATGCTATAACATGAACAACTAATTCCCACATCTTTACTCAGGAAATAGTATGCTCAAGGAACGAATGACACCTGAAGAAATCGCCCATCTCACCGGCTTCAGCCGGCAGACAATCAATAAATGGGTACGCAAAGAAGGATGGCAAACCTCGCCCCGACCCGGCGTGCAGGGAGGCAAAGCCCGCCTTGTACACGTCAACGAGCAGGTGCGCGATTTTATTCGTAGCGCACAGCGCGTGGCGGAAACGCCTCCCTCCTACGCCAGCGTAGAAAACGACCTTGAACCGCTGCTGCTTACTCTGAGCAAAGAGATGACCCCCGGCGAACAGAAAAAGCTGATGTCGCTTTTGCTGCGTGAAGGTATCACCGGTTTACTCCAGCGCCTGGACATTCGCGACCAGTAACATGATGATGAAATTAAAAGATAAGATGACCCCGGCAGAGCTTGCGGAATGTCTCGGCCTTGCCAGACAAACGATTAACCGCTGGGTCAGAGAGCAAAAGTGGCGTACGGAGGCCATTCCCGGCGTCAAAGGTGGGCGAGCCCGTCTCATCGTTATCGACAGGCCGGTTCTCGATTTTCTGGCAAATATTCCCGCGCTGCGACACCTGATTGCCGATTATCAGCTGGCAGAACCGCCTGGCCACTACTTTATTAACGATGCCGGAGCTATCTGGCGACAAATTGCCGAGACGCTTCATCTCATGACGCCGGAAGAACAGCAGCATTTGCGGGACTTTCTTGCAAGAGAGGGCATCAGCGGATTTTTATCGCGTCTGGGAATTAGCGACGAGCGGTCAAAAGAGTAAAAAAAACGGCAGGAGTGCCTGCCGTTATACGTAGCTTATGATGCTCAGGCCTGCTGGCTTTCGCGTTCAGCAATAAACGCCAGCGCTTTGTTGATGCGTTCTACGCTGCGGGATTTACCAATCGCATGAACGGTCACGTCGAGGGCCGGAGATTGTCCAGCGCCGGTTACCGCAACGCGCAGCGGCATCCCAACTTTCCCCATCCCAACTTCCAGCTCATCCGCCGTCGCCTGAATAGCGTGGTGAACGTTTTCTGCCGTCCAGTCGGTCACCGCAGCCAGCTTATCGCGTACCACTTCCAGCGGCTGACGCGCAACCGGGCGCAGGTGTTTTTTCGCCGCGTCAGCGTCAAACTCGTCAAACTCTTCATAGAAGTAACGGCAGCTCGCCGCCATCTCCTTCAGCGTTTTGCAACGCTCGCCGAGCAGCTTCACCAGCTCAGCCAGCTGCGGGCCGTTACGGGTATCGATATTTTCCTGCTCGATATGCCACTGCAGATGCGTTGCCACATACTCCGGCGCCAGGGAGTTAATGTAGTGATGGTTCAGCCACTGCAGCTTCTCGGTGTTAAACGCGCTGGCGGATTTGCTGACCGCGCCGAGGGAGAAGAGCTTAATCATCTCTTCACGGGTGAAGATCTCCTGATCGCCGCTGGACCAGCCCAGGCGTACCAGGTAGTTCAGCAGCGCTTCAGGCAGGTAGCCATCATCGCGGTACTGCATCACGCTCACCGCACCGTGGCGCTTAGAGAGTTTTTTACCGTCATCACCGTTGATCATCGAAACGTGCGCATAGACCGGCACCGGCGCGTTCAATGCTTTAAGGATGTTGATCTGACGTGGGGTGTTGTTGATATGGTCTTCACCACGGATCACGTGGGTGATCTCCATATCCCAGTCATCCACGACAACGCAGAAGTTATAGGTCGGAGAACCGTCGGTACGGCGAATGATCAGATCGTCCAGCTCCTGGTTACTGAACTCAATCGGTCCGCGGATCTGATCGTCAAAAATAACGGAACCGTCCTGCGGGTTGGCAAAACGTACCACGCACGGTTCGTTGTCCGCATGATGTTCGTGACCATGGCGGCAGCGACCGTCGTAGCGAGGTTTCTCGCCGTTTGCCATCTGCTCTTCGCGCAGCGCATCGAGGCGCTCTTTAGAGCAGTAGCATTTATAGGCCGTACCCGCTTCCAGCATTTCATCAATAACGGCGTTGTAGCGGTCAAAACGTTTAGTCTGGAAATACGGACCTTCGTCCCACTCCAGATTCAGCCAGTTCATCCCATCCATAATGGCTTCGATTGCTTCCGGCGTGGAGCGCTCGAGATCGGTGTCTTCAATACGCAGTACAAACTCACCGTTGTTGTTGCGGGCAAAAAGCCAGGAGTAGAGAGCAGTACGCGCGCCGCCAACGTGCAGATAGCCTGTCGGGCTGGGCGCGAAGCGAGTTTTGATTTTCATGAAATGGCCTTACGTTTAATAAAGATGCCGACAACCGGCAGAGTCTGTTGGTATTTATGGGTGAATATTCTAACACCGTAGGCTGATTCCTCAATGTAGTTCCCGTCTGAACGTCACGCTTTGCCATTTTTGTTTATAAATCATGCGCCGCGGATGCTTTCGCGATCGTTTTGTTTAATTTTACGACGAACAAACAAATTATTTAGAAAAGGCGTTGACTCATTTTCAACTCTCCCTATAATGCGACTCCACACAGCGGGGGTGATTAGCTCAGCTGGGAGAGCACCTCCCTTACAAGGAGGGGGTCGGCGGTTCGAACCCGTCATCACCCACCAACTACTTTACGTAGTCTCCGCCGTGTAGCAAGAAATTGAGAAGTGGGTGATTAGCTCAGCTGGGAGAGCACCTCCCTTACAAGGAGGGGGTCGGCGGTTCGATCCCGTCATCACCCACCACTTTCTCGCCAGCTGGATTTCTTGCAATAAAATGAAGTACCGAAGTGGGTGATTAGCTCAGCTGGGAGAGCACCTCCCTTACAAGGAGGGGGTCGGCGGTTCGATCCCGTCATCACCCACCACTTCGGGTCGTTAGCTCAGTTGGTAGAGCAGTTGACTTTTAATCAATTGGTCGCAGGTTCGAATCCTGCACGACCCACCATATTTAGAAAAAAGCGCCTTTTGGCGCTTTTTTCGTTTCTGCGCACCATGGCTTAACCGTGCAGGATGAGAACCTGCTGCAGGTTCGACAAAATCGTCGGGAACGATTTTGCATCGCCACTTGTGGCGACCCGCAGGGCGAGTCTCAGGATGAGACGAGTGATATCCTGCACGACCCACCAATGTAGAAAGGCGCCCTAAAGGCGCCTTTTTGCTATTTCCGATTCGTGCTGGATGAGAACCTGCCGCAGGTTCGACAAAATCGTCGGGAACGATTTTGCATCGCCACCTGTGGCGACCCGCAGGGCGAGTCTCAGGATGAGACGAGTGATATCCTGCACGACCCACCAGTCATAGCCTTCACACCCGTTTCTCCGCTTCTGAACGCCACGCCCGTCTCCACGGACTCACGCCTCACCGCTGATACAGCGGATCCTCAGTTCTGCCCGCAGTCAGCGTATTCCCCTCTTCGCGCACCACCTCCCACAGCGCCTGGGCGGCGGTTGAAAGCGAGCGTTTTTTGCGCTGCGCCAGCATCAGCTGACGCTCAACGACCGGCGTTAGCCGCTTGACCCGCAAATGGCTGCCCTGAGGCAGCGGTAGCGCCAGCGCCGGTAGGATGCTGATACCAATTCCTGACTCCACCATCGGAAACAGCGTCGCCGGATGCCCAATCTCCTGCACAATATTTGCGTCAATGCCAAAGCGCGCCAGCGCAGCGTCAATCAGCGGCCGGCTGCCGGAGGCGTAGTCCTGCAATACCAGCCGCTGGTGCTGAAGATCCTGCCAGCTCACCGATGCCCTTTCGGCAAAAGGATGATCCTCCCGACATAAAAGCAAAAACGGCTCAGACAGGACCGTCTCACACTGCAAATCCGTCGCGGCGCCGGGATCGATAACAATGCCAAAATCCACCTCTCCCTGGCGAATGCTCTCCAGAACCCACTGCTGAGGGCGATCGTGCAGCACAAAATCAATCTCCGGGTAACGCTGATTGCTGTGGGCAATACACTGGGGGATGAGGTGAGCGGAAATCGTCTGACTGGCGGCAACCCGCACGGTTCCCGTCAGCTGCTGACCCACGCGTCCGGCGTCGCGCAGCGTACTGTTCAGCTCATCCAGCAGCCGCTCAAGCCGACCCGCCAGCTGATGCCCCGCCTCCGTCAGCACCACCTCTCGGGTGGTTCTGTCGAGCAGCCGCACGCCGGTCTGATGCTCCAGCTCCTTAACGCTATGGCTCACCGCCGACTGGCTGAGCCCAATCATCGCCCCTGCCCGGCTGAAGCTTCTCGCCCTGGCGACGGTGACAAATACCTTTAACTGACGCAGCGAATAATTCATCTTTTTTATTCATGAATAGATGCAATAAATCAATTTTATTTCTCAAACTAAAAAAAGCACAATAGCGAAATCGATTTTCAGGAGCGATTATGAAATTTTTCCGCATTCTTGACCCATTTACCCTTACCCTGGTTACCGTCGTCCTGCTGGCCTCCTTTTTCCCGGCGCGCGGCGAATTTGTCCCCTTCTTTGAGCACCTCACCACAGCGGCTATCGCCCTGCTGTTCTTTATGCACGGCGCAAAGCTCTCCCGCGAGGCGATTATCTCCGGCGGCGGCCACTGGCGTTTGCATCTGTGGGTGATGTGCAGCACCTTTATCGTCTTTCCTGTTTTAGGGGTGCTGTTTGCGTGGTGGGCGCCGATAAACGTCGATCCAGCGCTCTATACCGGCTTTATTTATCTCTGCATTCTGCCCGCTACCGTGCAGTCTGCGATCGCCTTCACTTCGCTGGCTGGCGGAAACGTAGCGGCGGCCGTATGTTCAGCCTCGGCATCGAGCCTGCTGGGAATTTTCATTTCACCGCTGCTGGTCGGACTCCTGATGAATATGCACGGCGCCGGCGGCAGCCTGGAGCAGGTCGGCAAGATTATGCTGCAGCTTCTGCTGCCGTTCGTCCTCGGTCATCTGTCCCGTCCGTGGATTGGCGCATGGGTGGCACGGCATAAAAAATGGATTTCAAAAACCGATCAGACCTCTATCCTGCTGGTCGTCTACTCGGCGTTTAGTGAGGCGGTGGTGAACGGTATCTGGCATAAAGTCGGTCCAGGCTCGCTGCTTTTCATCGTCGCCGTCAGCATCGTGCTGCTGGCCATCGTTATCGCCATTAACATCTTTGTGGCGCGCAAATGCGGCTTCAATAAAGCGGATGAAATTACCATTGTCTTCTGTGGATCGAAAAAGAGCCTGGCAAACGGGATCCCGATGGCCAATATTCTCTTTCCAACCTCGATTTTGGGGATCATGGTGCTGCCGCTGATGATTTTCCATCAGATCCAGCTGATGGTATGCGCCGTGCTGGCACGACGCTATAAACGACAGGCGGAAGAGCGGCTGGCGCGTGAAAACGCCAGCGCGCCAGAGGCTTAACGCGGCTGCTTGAGGGGCTGAACCAGCTGGGTCAGCCCTTCGGTTTTAATCAATAAGGTTAACGCCATCAGCTCGCCAAGATGCCCGGCGGGAAACTGCTCCTTACGGGCAAACCACAGCAAATACTCTTCAGGCACGTCAATCAAACGACGACCTTTATATTTGCCAAACGGCATTTCCGTATTGGCAATCTCGATAAGCCGTTCCTTATGCACGTTAATCTCCCAACAGCCGCAGCATTTCGGCTTCATCGATCACCGCAATACCCAGCTCCTGCGCTTTAGCCAGCTTCGACCCCGCCGCTTCCCCGGCAATCACCAGATCGGTTTTCTTTGATACGCTGCCCGCCACTTTCGCCCCTAACGCCACCAGCCGCGCTTTGGCATCATCACGGGACAGCAGGCTCAGGCTGCCGGTGAGGACCACGGTTTTGCCGGCAAACGGGCTATCGATCTCTTCGGCATTGACCACCACCGGCGCAGGCCAGCGGACGCCCTCCGCGCGCAGCTGGGCGATAACCTCACGGTTGCTCTCTTCAGCAAAGAAATTACGCACGTGGGTAGCCACCACAATACCGACGTCCGGCACCTTCTGCAGATCGTCAATGGATGCCTGCTCGAGCGCCTCAATCGTCGCAAAATGCGCCGCCAGCCCCGCGGCCGTTGCTTCGCCGACCTCACGAATGCCGAGCGCGTACAGGAAGCGGGCAAAGGTGGTCTCTTTCGATTTTTCCAGCGAATTGACCACGTTTTGCGCCGATTTTGGCCCCATGCGATCAAGGCCGGTGAGCTTACCCGGGCTTAAGCGGAACAGGTCGGCCGGCGTATGCACGTACTCTTTCTCAACCAGTTGGTCGATGATCTTGTCGCCCATGCCTTCCACGTCTAACGCGCGGCGGGAAACGAAGTGCTTCAAGGCCTCTTTACGCTGCGCACCGCAAATTAATCCGCCGGTACAGCGCGTCACCACTTCGCCTTCCACGCGCTCAACGTCTGAATGACAGACCGGGCAGTGGGTCGGGAAGAGGATTTCTCGCGTATCTTCAGGACGTTCGGAGAGCACAACGTTAACCACCTGAGGAATAACGTCCCCGGCGCGGCGGATCACCACCTTATCGCCGATTCGCAGACCCAAGCGTTCAATTTCATCGGCGTTGTGCAGCGTGGCGTTACTCACCAGCACGCCGGCAACATGGACCGGCTCAAGGCGCGCCACCGGCGTGATAGCTCCGGTACGGCCAACCTGGAACTCCACGTCGCGCACGAAGGTCATCTGCTCCTGAGCGGGGAACTTAAAGGCAACGGCCCAGCGCGGGGCGCGGGCGACAAAGCCGAGCTGCTCCTGAAGCGCCAGAGAATCCACTTTGATGACCACGCCGTCGATATCAAAGCCTAACGTCGGGCGGTCCTCCTCAACCTTACGATAGTAAGTAAGTACTTCCTCTGGAGTGCGGCAGAGCGTTACGCGCTCGCTGACCGGCAATCCCCAGGCCTTAAACTGCTGCAGACGCCCGGAATGACTCGCCGGCAGCTCGCCGCCTTCCAGCGCACCCACGCCGTAGCAAAAGAAAGTAAGCGGTCGCTTCGCTGTGATCCGCGGGTCGAGCTGGCGCAGGGAACCTGCGGCCGCATTGCGCGGGTTAGCAAAGACCTTGCCGCCGCTACGACGCGCCTCGTCGTTAATTTTTTCGAACCCGGCCTGCGGCAGGAACACCTCGCCGCGCACTTCCAGGCGCGCAGGAATATTGTCACCGCGCAGCTTCAGCGGGATCGCGCGAATCGTCCGCACATTAGAGGTAATATCCTCGCCGGTGGTGCCGTCGCCGCGCGTTGCCGCCTGCACCAGCACGCCGTTTTCGTAGAGAATACTCACCGCCAGCCCGTCCAGCTTCAGCTCACAGCAGTAGACCAGATCGTCGCTGCTTTTCAGCCGGTCCTGAACGCGCTTGTTAAACGCGAGGAAGCTCTCTTCGTCAAAGACGTTATCCAGCGAAAGCATCGGGACTTCATGGCGAATCTGGCTGAAGGAGGCCAGCGGAGCCGCGCCCACGCGCTGAGTCGGCGAGTCCGAGACGATGAGTTCGGGATGCTCGGCTTCCAGCTCGCGCAGTTCGCGCATCAGCCGGTCATATTCCGCATCGGGAACTTCAGGGGTATCCATAACGTGGTACAGATATTCATGATGGCGAAGCGTGGTTCGCAGTTCAGTCAGTTTTTGTTCGATCGGTTCCATATCGCACCATCAATGATAAAAAACCCCCGACGGGCGGGGGTTCAGGATTGGGAGACGAAACGCAGGTCGGTGAATCAGGCGTTAGCCTCTTTCACTTCACGAATACGGTCTTGATATTCACGCATTTTCTGCGGAGTCATCATCCGACGCTGATCGTCCAACACCACGCCACCGACTTCGTCAGCGATGTACTGTGCAGACTGCAGCATCAGCTTAAAGTTTTGCAGCTCGTCGCCGAAGGACGGCACCTGCATAAAGATAGTGACCCCAGGCGTCGTCATATCCGCCATGCTGTCCGGGTTGAAGGTACCAGGCTTCACCATATTCGCGAGGCTGAACAGGACCTGGCCGCTGCCGTCCGGGCTGAGATGACGATGGAAGATATTCATATCGCCAAATTTGAAGCCCGCCTGCTGGATGCTGTTGATCAACACTTCGCCGTTGATCTGCGAGCCCTGGTGCGCAGACACGTTCATCACGATGACCGTCTCTTTACGCTCTTTTGGCTGAGGGGCTGCCGGCGCGGGTTCCGCAATCGCCGGTGCAGGCGCTGGCTGAGCCGGTGCGGCGGCGGCTGGCTGGACCGGAGCAGGCTGCGGTGCGCTCTGCGCTACCGGCTGCTGAGGCGCCTGCGCTACGGGCTGATGCGGCACTGGCTGCTGCGGCACGGGCTGCGGCGCTACCGGCTGATGCTGGGGCGCGCTGGTTTGCGGCTGCGGGGCCTGCGGCTGGTGATGGGCAGGCTGCGGCTGGCGAACGGGTTCTTCCGCACGCACGGGCGGCTGCACCTGACGTTCGTAAGGCGGCTGATACTGGTGTTGCGGCGTCTGACGAGGTGCCTCTTGCTCCCCATTGTGACCATTTGGGGCGTGATTAACCCGATGAACGCGAACTTCACCTACGCCTTCAACATCGTCATCGAAGCCATCGCTTTCAGACTCTTCGTCATCGCGAGACTTCATACGTTTTAGTGGGCGATCGCGAAACATCGAGGAACGTTCTTTACGGCTGGTCCAGAAACCGTGTACCAGTAAAGCGATTATGGCGATCGCGCCAACAATGATTAATATCAGACGCAAATCCTGCATCATTATATTCTCTGTTGTTCTAACACCTTGCCACCACGGCAAACATTTACTTACTAAGAGTATTTGTCGATTACGCCGAGTGCAAGTGGGTCTACCGCTTTCACTACATAAAGATGAACTAAATCGTGCTTTTTGCTGCTTTTTCGAACATTTCCTAACTGGTTATTGTCTGACAACCCGATAAAATAAGCGGGCATTCAGCCTGAATGCCAAAAAAGGAGCATCGCCTGACCATGGTTTCAACATCCACCACTTCCCCGCGTAGCGGCGTTTACTATTTTTCGCAGGGCTGGAAACTGATCGGGCTGCCGGGAATTCGTCGTTTCGTATTTCTGCCTTTATTAGTCAATATTATTCTGATGGGTGGCGCCTTCTGGTGGCTGTTCACGCGCCTTGATAGCTGGATCCCCTCGCTGATGAGCCACGTGCCGGAATGGCTGAACTGGCTCAACTATCTGCTGTGGCCGGTCATGGTCATCTCGATTCTGCTGGTCTTCGGCTACTTTTTCTCCACCATTGCCAACTGGATTGCCGCCCCGTTTAGCGGCCTGCTGGCGGAGCAGCTGGAGGCGCGCCTAACCGGCGCCACGCCACCCGACGTCGGCGTATTCGGCATCATGAAAGACGTTCCGCGCATCATGAAGCGTGAGTGGCAAAAGTTTTCCTGGTATCTGCCGCGCGCCATCATTCTGCTGATCCTGTACTTCATTCCAGGCATCGGCCAGACCGTGGCGCCGGTGCTGTGGTTCCTGTTCAGCGCGTGGATGCTGGCCATTCAGTACTGCGACTACCCGTTTGATAACCACAAGGTACCGTTTAAGACCATGCGTGAGGCGCTGCGTACGCGCAAAGTCACCAACATGCAGTTTGGCGCGCTGACCAGCCTGTTCACCATGATCCCGGTCCTCAACCTCGTTATCCTGCCGGTGGCCATTTGCGGCGCAACGGCGATGTGGGTCGACTGCTATCGCGATAAACATGCGATGTGGAAATAGGCCCTGACGGATGAGCCTGGCCTATGGATGGGCCAAAAATCGCGACTTCGCGGCCCCTCACTTTCAGCGTTACCGGGCGACGGCTTATGCCGCGCCTTATTCCTTCTGGCTTGCCATTATTTCCCTTACGAATATAGATATGCTAAATCCTTACTTCCGCATATTCTTTAAGCGGGTATGCTGAAGCCGTACTCCCAAATTTCATACAGTTAAGGACGGGCCATGAGTAAGATTTTTGAAGATAACTCCCTGACTATCGGTCATACGCCGCTAGTCCGACTGAACCGAATCGGTAACGGACGCATCCTGGCAAAGGTTGAATCTCGCAACCCGAGCTTTAGCGTTAAATGCCGTATCGGTGCCAATATGATTTGGGATGCTGAAAAACGCGGAGTATTGAAAGCAGGCGTTGAGCTGGTAGAACCGACCAGCGGCAACACCGGTATCGCCCTCGCCTACGTCGCCGCAGCCCGCGGCTACAAGCTGACGCTGACCATGCCGGAAACTATGAGCATCGAACGCCGTAAGCTGCTGAAAGCGCTGGGTGCCAACCTGGTACTGACCGAAGGCGCGAAAGGCATGAAAGGGGCGATTCAAAAAGCCGAAGAAATCGTTGCCAGCAACCCGGAAAAATATCTGCTGCTGCAGCAGTTCAGCAACCCGGCAAACCCGGAAATCCATGAAAAGACCACTGGCCCGGAAATCTGGGAAGATACCGATGGTCAGGTTGACGTCTTTATCTCCGGCGTCGGCACCGGCGGTACGCTGACCGGCGTAAGTCGCTACATTAAAGGCACCAAGGGCAAAAAAGATCTGATTACCGTTGCCGTTGAGCCGACCGATTCACCGGTGATCGCTCAGGCGCTGGCAGGCCAGGAGCTCAAGCCAGGCCCGCACAAAATTCAGGGGATCGGCGCCGGCTTTATTCCAGGCAACCTCGATCTGAAGCTGGTCGATAAAGTCGTGGCCATCACCAACGAAGAGGCTATCTCAACCGCCCGTCGCCTGATGGATGAAGAGGGTATCCTTGCCGGTATCTCCTCCGGCGCCGCCGTCGCCGCCGCGCTTAAGCTGCAGGAAGATGAGGCCTTTACCAATAAGAATATAGTGGTTATCCTACCTTCTTCTGGTGAGCGTTATTTAAGCACAGCCCTGTTTGCCGATCTCTTCACCGAGAAAGAACTGCAACAGTGATGCCAGCTTGTAAGTATCGTGTAAAAAAGCACCTTTTTAGGTGCTTTTTTGTGGCATACGTCAAAGTTTTACCCCTCCTGGCATTGATTCACCGCGTAGGGTCTGGTATTTAACCAGCACATTTATTTTGATGCGCGAAATTATTCAGAATTGGATTTCCATAAGCTGAATCGATTTTATGATTTGGTTCAAGTCTTCCTTTCGCGGCATAATGTTTAATGACGTGCCAGACGTCAACGGCCAGATGGTCCTCACAGCGATTCACCGCTGCCGACACCTTAGCCAGACACGTAACGCCGGCGCTAACAATACAGGCTAAAGCCTGGCCGTTAGGCTAGACTTTAGGTCCACAACACTAAACCTATAAGTTGGGGAAATATAATGTTCCAGCAAGAAGTTACCATTACCGCTCCGAACGGTCTGCACACCCGCCCTGCTGCTCAGTTTGTTAAAGAAGCTAAAGGCTTTACTTCTGAGATCACTGTTACCTCCAACGGCAAAAGCGCCAGCGCCAAAAGCCTGTTCAAACTGCAAACTCTGGGTCTGACTCAGGGTACCGTAGTCACCATCTCCGCTGAAGGCGAAGATGAGCAGAAAGCAGTTGAGCATCTGGTAAAACTGATGGCTGAACTCGAATAAGTTCACGGGTTCTTTTTAATATCAGTCACAAGTAAGGTAGGGTTATGATTTCAGGCATTTTAGCATCCCCGGGTATCGCTTTCGGTAAGGCTCTCCTGCTGAAAGAAGACGAAATTGTCATCGACCGGAAGAAAATTTCTGCCGATAAGGTTGAGCAGGAAATTGAACGTTTCCTGAGTGGCCGCACCAAGGCCTCCGCCCAGCTGGAGGTCATCAAAACCAAAGCTGGTGAAACTTTCGGTGAAGAAAAAGAAGCCATCTTCGAAGGGCACATCATGCTGCTGGAAGATGAGGAGCTTGAGCAGGAAATCATAGCCCTGATTAAAGATAAGCACATGACTGCCGACGCGGCAGCTAATGAAATTATCGAAGGTCAGGCTATCGCTCTGGAAGAGCTGGATGATGAATACCTGAAAGAGCGTGCGGCTGACGTACGCGATATTGGTAAGCGCCTGCTGCGTAACATCCTCGGCCTGGCTATCATCGATCTGAGCGCGATTCAGGATGAAGTCATTCTGGTTGCCGCCGATCTTACCCCGTCAGAAACTGCACAGCTGAACCTGAACAAGGTGCTGGGCTTTATCACCGACGCGGGCGGCCGTACTTCCCACACCTCCATCATGGCGCGCTCCCTTGAGCTGCCGGCAATTGTCGGCACCGGTAGCGTAACCACGCAGGTGAAAAACGGCGACTATCTGGTTCTTGACGCGGTCAACAACCAAGTGCTGGTTAACCCAAGCAACGAACAAATTGAAGAGCTGCGCGATCTGCAGGCTCAGGTCGCTGAAGAGAAAGCCGAGCTGGCGAAGCTGAAAGATCTGCCGGCCATCACGCTCGACGGCCATCAGGTTGAAGTGTGCGCCAACATCGGTACCGTTCGCGATATCGACGGTGCTGAACGTAACGGCGCGGAAGGCGTAGGCCTGTACCGTACCGAATTCCTGTTCATGGACCGCGACGCGCTGCCGACTGAAGAAGAACAGTTCGCCGCCTACAAAGCGGTAGCTGAAGCGTGCGGCTCTCAGGCCGTTATCGTGCGCACCATGGATATCGGTGGCGATAAAGAGCTGCCGTACATGAACTTCCCGAAAGAAGAGAACCCGTTCCTCGGCTGGCGTGCCGTGCGTATCGCAATGGATCGTAAAGAGATCCTGCGTGACCAGGTTCGCGCCATCCTGCGTGCTTCTGCTTTCGGTAAGCTGCGCATCATGTTCCCGATGATCATCTCTGTTGAAGAAGTGCGTGCGCTGAAGAAAGAGATTGAAATCTATAAGCAGGAACTGCGTGACGAAGGTAAAGCATTTGACGAAACAATCGAAGTTGGCGTGATGGTTGAAACACCGGCCGCCGCCACGATTGCCCGTCACTTAGCGAAGGAAGTTGATTTCTTTAGTATCGGAACCAATGATTTAACGCAGTATACTCTGGCAGTTGACCGTGGTAATGATATGATTTCACATCTTTACCAGCCAATGTCACCATCCGTCCTGACGCTGATTAAGCAAGTTATTGATGCTTCTCACGCTGAAGGCAAATGGACCGGCATGTGTGGTGAGCTTGCGGGCGATGAACGTGCTACACTTCTGTTGCTGGGTATGGGGCTGGACGAATTCTCTATGAGCGCCATTTCCATCCCGCGCATCAAGAAGATTATTCGTAACACGAACTTCGAAGATGCGAAAGTATTAGCAGAGCAGGCTCTTGCTCAACCGACAACGGACGAGTTAATGACGCTGGTTAACAAGTTCATTGAAGAAAAAACAATCTGCTAATCCATAAGATGCGCGGCCCAAATTACTGCTTAGGAGAAGATCATGGGTTTGTTCGATAAATTGAAATCTCTGGTTTCTGATGACAAAAAAGACACCGGAACTATTGAGATTATTGCTCCGCTCTCTGGCGAGATCGTTAACATCGAAGACGTGCCGGATGTGGTTTTTGCAGAAAAAATTGTGGGTGATGGCATCGCCATCAAGCCTACCGGCAACAAAATGGTTGCGCCGGTAGACGGCACCATCGGTAAAATCTTTGAAACCAACCATGCGTTCTCTATCGAATCCGATAGCGGCATCGAGCTGTTCGTTCACTTCGGTATTGATACCGTTGAGCTGAAAGGCGAAGGCTTCAAGCGTATTGCTGAAGAAGGCCAGCGCGTGAAAATCGGTGACCCGGTTATCGAATTTGACCTGCCGCTGCTGGAAGAGAAAGCCAAGTCTACCCTGACTCCGGTTGTTATCTCCAACATGGACGAGATCAAAGAGCTGATCAAACTGTCCGGTAGCGTGACCGTGGGTGAAACTCCGGTTATTCGCATCAAGAAGTAATTCTTGCCGCAGAAAAATGGCGCCTTCTGGCGCCATTTTTTTTATCTCCGCATCGCCGAATCCGGCCGTTACCCTCTTCTCAACGCTGGCAGGATCAGCTCATCGCTACCGTGCTCTGCGGTCCAGGTCATCACCGCCAGCACCCGCTGCGCCGCTGCGCGCGTCGCGTCACCTAACGCCTGTCCGCTCACTAAACCGCTGATCAGCTCAGCGCAGAAAAGGTCGCCCGTTCCCTTCAGATCCGTTTCTACCCGCGGATGGATAACCACCTCCACCGACTCTGCCGTCACTACCAGCACATTCATGGTGGCGCTATCGAGGCCCGGCGCGCTGGTGATAACCACCCATTTCAGCGTTTCGGACAGCAGGCTACGCGCGGCGCTCACCGCCTCCTGCTGGCTGCGGCAGGACATACCGCTGAGCGTTTCCAGCTCAAAGAGGTTAGGCGTGATCCCCTGGGCCAGCGGCAGCAGGTGGCGACGATAGGCCTCCGGGATTTCGGCCTTAACGTAAATGCCGCTGTCAACGTCGCCGATCACCGGATCGACCAGAATACACAGCTCAGGGTGGCTATCGCGGATCCGCATCAGCCACTGCGCCAGACGCTCAATCTGCACCGCGCTCCCCATATAGCCCGCGGTAACCGCCCGCAGCTCGCGTAGCGCATCGCGCTCTTCCAGCGCGCGCAGATAGCCCACAAACCACTCTTCAGGGATCACCCCGCCGTAGTAGGTATCGTAGTGCGGCGTATTGCTGAACAGCACCGTCGGTACCGCCATGACCCGCAGGCCGTGCTGTTCGATTGCCGGCACCGCGATGCTGTTGCCCACGCTGCCGTAAACGACCTGCGACTGCACGGCAACGATATCGACCTGCAGCGCCGGGCTTTTGTCATTGAAGAGCACCGATTGTATTTCGTCTTGCTGGCCCATCCCGTCTCCTCCCGCTGGACAGCGGGTTATACCCTGATTATTATTCGTCTTATGCTAAAATTCATTTTGTCATAGGTCAATAATGTTCGCCGGAAAAACCGCCAATGATATCTTCGATAACATCCGTCATCTGGTGCAGAGCGGAACGTTACAACCCGGCGACATGCTGCCTCCGGTTCGCGAGCTGGCTACCAGACTCGCCGTTAACCGCAATACCGTCGCCGCGGCCTATAAGCGCCTCGTGACCTCCGGCCTGGCCGTAAGCCAGGGGCGCAACGGTACGGCAATCAGAGCCCCCGGCGCGCCAATGGTGCTCGAAGGCAGCGCCCAGGGCTCTGCGCTGAACGATATTTCCGGCGGCAACCCCGACCCACGGCGTCTTCCCGACCTCACCCGCTACCTCCCGGGCCTCAGCCCGGCTCCGCGCCTGTACGGCAGCGCCGCCGTCGACCCGAAGCTGGCCCGCTGGGCGCACGACTGGGTGCAAAAAGACGTGAGCGCTGAGAGCGAAATCAATCTCACCAGCGGCGCGATTGACGCCCTGGAGCGGCTCCTGTGCGCGCTGCTGCTGCCCGGCGATCGGGTGGTGGTGGAAGACCCCTGCTTTCTCAGCAGCATCAACATGCTGCGCTATGCCGGTTTTAACGCCTGTCCGGTGCCGGTCGATAGCGAAGGCATGCAGCCTGCCGCGCTGGAGGAGGCGTTACGCCAGGGCGCCCGGGCGGTAATTATCACCCCGCGCGCGCACAATCCCACCGGCTGCAGCCTGAGCGAGGCGCGGGCCGCGGCGATCCGCGAAATCCTGGCCCGCTACCCGCAGGTGCTGGTCATTCTCGACGACCATTTTGCGCTGCTCTCATCCACGCCGTGGCACTCTCCTCTGCCCGAGGAGACCCGGCGCTGGGCGCTGATCCGCTCGATGTCAAAGGCCCTGGGACCCGACTTGCGGCTGGCGGTTGTCGCCAGCGATCCCACCACCTCAGCGGCGCTGAGGCTGCGCCTCAACTCCGGTAGCCAGTGGGTCAGCCATCTGCTGCAGGATTTGGCGCTGGCCTGTCTGAATGATAGCGTCTTTACCGCCTCCCTGGCGCAAACCCGCCGCGCCTACCGCCAGCGTAATGAAAGGCTGGCCAGCGCCCTTACCCGCCGCGGTATCGATAACCCCGGCCCCGGCGATGGCCTGAACTTTTGGCTTCCGCTGTCGGCGCCGAGCCAGCCGCTTGCGCTGCGCCTGGCCCGCGCCGGTTGGCTGGTGCGCGAAGGCGAGCCCTTTGGCATTCGCGCGCCGTCGTATGGATTGCGGCTCTCGCTCGCCGCCCTCACTTCTGATGAGATTGACCGGCTGGCCGGGGATCTCCATCACGCGCTCTTCCCACACAAACCGGAGTCAATATCATGTCAAACCCGCAGCTAAAAGCGGCCATCGAAGCCTGCGACCGGGCTATCTCGCAGGAAGACTACGCCACCTTAATGGCCTACTACGCGGAAGACGCAGTACTGGTCGTTAAGCCGGGCATGGTGGTCAGGGGCAAAGAGAATATCCGCAAGGCTTTCGTCGCGATTGCCGACTATTTTCAGCATCGGCTGGTCGTCACCCAGGGAAAAATGGAGATTATTGAAGGCGCGGGAAATGCGCTGGTGATAATGGAAACGCGGCTGGATATCCCCACCGCGGAGGGCGGTTCAACGCAGGTCACGCGCCGCGCGACCTACGTTTTTCAGCTGCAGAACGATCGCTGGCTCTGCAGCGTTGATAACTCCTACGGCACCGATCTGCTGGACCAGCCGCCGGTTTAAATACCCGCGCCCTGGGCAAAGTGCTCTTCGCCAAACACGCCGGTAGAGAGATAGCGATCGCCGCGATCGCAGACGATCGCCACCACTACCGCCCCGGGATTTTCCCGGGCAATACGCAGCGCGCCGGCTACCGCACCGCCGGAGCTTACGCCGCAAAAAATACCTTCCCGGGTAGCCAGCATGCGCATGGTGTTTTCCGCATCCTGCTGATGAATATCCATCACCACGTCCACCAGCGAGGCGTTAAAAATGCCCGGCATATACTCTGCCGGCCAGCGGCGGATGCCCGGGATGCTGCTCCCCTCCTCCGGCTGCAGGCCGACAATGCTCACCGGCTTATGCTGTTCGCGCAGGAAGCGTGAAACGCCGGTAATCGTACCGGTCGTCCCCATGCTGGAGACAAAATGGCTGATGCGCCCATCGGTCTGCTGCCAAATTTCCGGCCCGGTGGTGGTGTAGTGCGCGTAGGGATTATCGGGATTATTGAACTGATCCAGCAGCGTACCTTCGCCACGCTGCGCCATCTCGGCGGCGAGGTCGCGCGCGCCTTCCATTCCCTGCTCTTTGGTGACCAAAATCAGCTCGGCGCCGTATGCCCGCATGGCGGCACGGCGCTCCTGGCTCATATTATCGGGCATCAGCAGCTTCATCTGATAGCCTTTCAGCGCCGCAATCATCGCCAGCGCGATGCCGGTATTGCCGCTGGTTGCTTCAATCAGCACGTCGCCGGGGGCGATTTCGCCACGTTTTTCCGCCTCAACGATCATCGAAAGCGCGGCGCGGTCCTTAACGGAACCCGCCGGGTTATTGCCTTCCAGTTTGACCCAGATTTCGCTGCCGTTGTCCGGCCCCAGGCGCTGCAACTTAACCAGAGGAGTATTGCCGATGGTTTGTTCTAATGTATTCACGGTTTTTACCCAATAAAAAGGCCGGGGTCTGAGTTTACCCGGCCTGCAAACGTCCCCGGATGGCGTTGCATCCGGGCTACCTCATCCCTGCCGTCGCCTGAACGACGATAAACTGAGGGTTAAGCTATCAGGCAGATTCTGCCAGAGCAAGCTCCTCGCGCGGCTCGATGCGCTCTTTGCCGTTATACAGGCGCGCGTTTTGCAAGCCGACAAACAGGCGTTCGCCGCGATACGGCGCGTCGTTGCCGGGCAGGACCACTGTCAGCGGCTCGTCATACCACCCGAGCGGCTGCACGACTAATTGGGTGTAGTGGCCTTTCGGGCTGGCTTCCAGCACCTGTACCGGCAGCGGTGAATCAAGGCTGGTACGGCGGCTGATATCGACCTCCCACGGACGCAGGAACAGATCGACCGGCCCCTGATACGCTGGGGTATAGCCCAACGGCCAGCGGTGTGCGCCAACGTGGAACTGGCCGCCGCGGATGGTCCCCTTCAGGCGGTTAACTTCGCCCATAAACTCCAGCACGAAGCGGGTAGAAGGCTCGCGCCAGACCCGTTCCGGGGCGTCGGCCTGCTCAATGCTGCCCTGGCTCATGACCACCACGCGATCGGCGACTTCCATCGCCTCTTCCTGATCGTGGGTCACAAACACGCTGGTAAACTTGAGCTCCTCATGCAGCTGACGCAGCCAGCGGCGGAGCTCTTTACGCACCTGGGCATCCAGCGCGCCGAAGGGCTCATCAAGCAGCAGAATCTGTGGCTCAACGGCCAGCGCGCGCGCAAGGGCCACGCGCTGTTTCTGACCGCCGGAGAGCTGCGCCGGATAGCGATCGGCAAGATGCGCCAGCTGCACCATTTCCAGCAGCTTCGTCACCTTGGCCTTGATCCCGGCGGCGTTCGGCCGTTCGCGGCGCGGCAGCACCGTCAGGCCAAAGGCGATATTGTCGAATACCGTCATATGGCGGAACAGCGCGTAGTGCTGGAACACAAAGCCCACTTTACGATCGCGGGCGTGCACGCGGCTCACGTCGGTGCCGTGAAAGCGAATATGGCCGCTGGACTGATTCTCCAGGCCGGCAATGATGCGCAGCAGCGTCGTTTTCCCGGAGCCTGACGGCCCCAGCAGCGCCACCATCTGTCCGGAAGGGATATCCAGCGAGATATCATTCAGCACCTGGGTGCGACCAAAAGATTTCTTAATATTGGCAATCTCAATGCTCATGATTTCCCTCCAGCTGCGCGCGTTTTTCCTGATTGGCCAAACGCCATTGCACAAAACTTTTCAAAAACAGGGTCAAAATAGCCATTAACGTCAGCAGGGCTGCGGCGGTAAATGAACCCACGGAATTGTAATCCTGCTCCAGCAGCTCAATTTGCAGCGGCAGCGATAACGTCTCGCCGCGAATTGACCCGGAGACCACCGACACCGCGCCGAACTCGCCGATGGCGCGCGCGTTGGTCAGCACCACGCCGTACAGCAGCGCCCAGCGAATATTGGGCAGCGTGACCCGACGGAACATCTGCCAGCCCGATGCGCCGAGCAGAATCGCCGCCTCATCTTCGTTGCTGCCCTGGCTCATCATCACCGGCACCAGCTCGCGCACCACAAACGGACAGGTCACGAAGATCGTTGCCAGCACCATGCCCGGCCAGGCAAACATAATTTGCAGGTTATGCTCATCCAGCCAGCCGCCAAGCGGGCCGTTAGAGCCGTAAAACAGCAGATAGACCAGCCCCGCCACTACCGGCGAAACGGCAAAAGGGATATCCAGCAGCGTCAGCAGAAGCTGGCGGCCGGGGAAGGTAAAGCGCGTCACCAGCCAGGCCAGCAGCGTACCGAATACCAGGTTCACCGGGACCGTAATCAGCGCAATCATCACCGTCAGCCAGATCGCGTGCAGCATATCCGGGTCGGCGAGGTTTTGCAGGACCGGCATCAGGCCTTTACTAAAGGCCTGAACGAAGATGTAAACCATCGGCACGATAAGAATGAAGGCGGAAACCAGCATCCCGGTACCAATCAGAAACCATTTCCCCCAGTTGATGCGGGGCGTGTCGTAACGCTTCAATTGAGTAACTTCCGCCATTAGTGACCTACCACACGTCGACCAAAGCGACTTTGCAGGGTGTTGATGGAATACAGCAGCAGCAGCGAGGCGGCCAGGATCACCGAGGCGATTGCGCTCGCCGCCGGGTAGTCAAACTCCTGCAGACGCACAAAAATCATCAGCGAGGTGACTTCCGTCTTCCACGCGATATTTCCGGCGATAAAGATAACCGCCCCGAACTCACCCAGGCTGCGGGTAAATGACAGGGCAACGCCGGCCAGCAGCGCCGGAGAGAGCTCAGGAAGCACGACTTTACGGAAGCTCTGCAGACGCGTGGCGCCCAGCGTTTCCGCGGCCTCTTCGTATTCAGGGCCCAGCTCTTCCAGCACCGGCTGAACGGTACGCACCACGAACGGGATGCTGGTAAAAGCCATCGCCACCGCAATACCCAGCCAGGTATAGGTGACCTTGATATCAAACTTCGCCAGCCACTCGCCGTAAAAGCCGTTGACCGAAAACAGCGACGCCAGGGTCAGGCCCGCTACCGCCGTCGGCAGCGCAAAGGGCAGATCGATCAGCGCATCGAGCAGCGTGCGGCCAGGAAAACGGTAGCGCGTCAGGATCCACGCCATCAGCAGGCCAAACACGCCGTTAAAAATAGAGGCCACAAAGGCCGACAGCAGCGTCACCTTATACGCGGCAACCACCTGCGGGTTGGTAACAACATCCCAGTACTGTCCCCAGCTCATCTGCGCCAGCTGCATCACCAGCGCGCTCAGAGGAAGCAGCAGAATTAAACAGACAAACAGCAGGCTGGTGCCGAGGCTCAGGGTAAAGCCCGGCAGCACGCGCTTAGAGGCAACAGCAAACATTACTTACGCCCCGCCGCCAATAGTTTGTCCAGCTCACCGCCGCTGGCAAAATGCGTTTTCATGACCTGCGGCCAGGAGCCAAACTTGTCCTCAACGCGGAACAGTTCGGTCTGCGGGAATTTATCCTTCAGCGTTTCCATCACCTGCGGGTTATTCACGCGGTAGTAGTAGTCGGTGATGATCGTCTGCGCCTGCGGGCTGTAGAGCCAGTTCAGGTAGGCTTTTGCCGCCTTCTCCGTACCGTTGGCCTTGACGTTTTTATCCACCCACGCCACCGGGAATTCGGCAAGAACGTTGGTTTTCGGTACCACCACCTCAAACCCCTGCGCTTCATACTGCTTGCGGATGTTGTTCACTTCCGATTCGAAGCTAATCAGCACATCGCCCAGTCCGCGCTCCGCGAAGGTGGTGGTCGCGCCGCGGCCGCCGGTATCAAACACTTCGACATTTTTCAGGAACTGGGTCATGAACTGCTCGGTTTTGGCTTTATCGCCGCCGTCGGCTTTATCCGCTGCGCCCCATGCGGCTAAATAGGTGTAGCGCGCGTTGCCCGATGTTTTCGGGTTCGGGAAGATAAGCTTCACGTCGGAACGGACGAGATCGTTCCAGTCATGGATATTTTTCGGATTCCCTTTGCGCACCAGGAAGCCCATCGTGGAGTAGAACGGCGAGCTGTTGTTCGGCAGGCGGCTCTGCCAGTCGGCCGGGATCAGGTTGCCTTTGTCATGCAGGACCTGCACGTCGGTCACCTGGTTATAGGTCACCACGTCGGCTTTTAAGCCCTGCAGGATCGCCAGCGCCTGCTTTGACGAGCCGGCGTGGGACTGCTTAATCGTCAGCTTATCGCCGGCGTTATCTTTCGCCCACTGCTGTTCAAACGGCGGGTTAAGGGCGGCAAACAGCTCGCGCGAAACATCGTAGGAACTGTTCAGCAATTCAGTCGCCTGAGCCTGCGCAACCAGCAGCACAGAAGCAGCCAGCGCCAGGTATCCTTTGTTCAGTGATTTAACGGCCATTGCGCACCCTTATAAGATTGATGACTTTCATATGGTCATAATATTTATAACGAGTACCAAAGGAGTAACGGTTTTATATACCGTTTGGCGATTTGGAAGTAGAAAAGAGAATAAGGGGTTTGAAAATCGCGGCCGGCGGCAGAGTTAGAGAGGGGCGAGTGCGGATAGCAGCCCTCCCCGCCGGGGAGAGGGCGATGGCGCAGAAAGACCTACAGCGCCAGAATACGATCTACGGACGGCGCGAAGTAATAGCCGCCGGTTACCGGTTTGGTAAAGCGCAGCATGGCGTCGCGCTTGCCGTCGGTATCACCAAACATGCTCAGCAGCTGCTGTTCAATGTTGTAGATACGGGCGCAGTAGGCGCAGAAATAGAGGCCGTGCGTGCCGCTGGCGGTACCGTACGGCAGGCTCTGGCGCACAATCTTCAGCCCTTTGCCGTCCTCTTTCAGGTCAACGCGGCTAAGATGCGAGGTCTCCGGGCGATCGTCGCCGTCAATCTCTTCATTGGCCTCTTTGGTCCGGCCAATCATCATCTCCTGATCCGGAACGCTCATGCGGTTTAGCTGCTTGAGGTTGTGCTCCCAGCGCTGAACAAAGACGTAGCTCCCGCCCGCATCGACGCCATCTTTGATAATGGCGACATCACGGCGCGTCTCTTCGCCGGCCGGGTTTTCGGTACCGTCGACAAAGCCGCTGAGGTCACGCTCTTCGATCCAGCGGAAGCCGTGGACTTCCTCTTTGACCTCAACGATGCCGCCAAACGCTGCCATCGCCGCCTGGGCGACGGAGAAGTTCACTTCATGACGAGCGGACAGGATATGAATCAGCAGATCGTACTGAGTCGATGGCGCCAGGCCTTTTCCGTAAACGGGAAACTCTTTTAGCTCTTCGGCACCCACGCCGCCGCTCAGCTCGCGCCAGACGTTATTGCCAAAGGCAATGGCCGCCCCCAGCTGCGCGTCCGGGTATTTAGCCTGAAAGGTGGCTAACTTATCGATAAAGTTTTTGCTGGCTTCACGCAGGGCGTTAACGTCCCCTTTTACATTGGCTTCAATCCAAATCGCCGCACGGCAATGTTCCGGCAAAATGCCGCTCTGAACCTGAGACATCGCTCCTCCTGAAATGAGACAACCACAACGCTGTGGCGCTTAAACGCGTCTATTGTACGCGTTTTTTGCCGCCGTCGTGTCTCTCCAGATCAAATTAGCGGCGCCAGGTGATTTTACCGATTTTCCAGTTTTTCAGCGTATCGTCTGAAGGCATCAGCTCTTCCGGGCCGCTCCAGTGGCCGGTGAAGGCGTAGCTGATATGCTGGCTGCCCTGCGCCTGACACTCGACCACCGCGCCGTTGTCGCTGCTGGCCTTCTGACAGTTGCCGAACGCTTTGCTGTACAGCTCGCTGAACGGAGTCCCTACCTGCACGCCGCTCTCGGTTTTGATTTCGCTGTCGCGCACGTCGATGCGGCTGATGGTGCCGTTCTCGCCGTTAATCGTCATCACCACCTTGTCGTCCTTCAGCGCCTCAAAGTAGCGTACGATATTGCCGTTGGCGGTTTTCATGCCGCTGCGCAGGCGGTAGCCGCCGCCGAGCGCGTCGCTGATGGCCTGTTCATTTAGCGGCGTGGCGGCCGTCAGATTACCCACCCCCTGCTCGGTGACCTCCATGGAGGAACCAAACCAGTTCCACGGCAGCGCCCCGGACCAGTTGACCGCGCTCATCGTCGAGCAGCCGGTTAACGCCAGCGGGAGCGCGCAAAGAAGTAAACGTAGCGATTTCATGAGATCGTCCTTTCCTGTTAATTTGACGCCTGTTGGAGTGCGAGATCGGCAAAAAGTGCCGTTAAACCTGCTCTTCCTGGAAACAGGCTCTCAGCCGACGGCTGCTCAGCAGCCACCACAGCGCATAAATATCCGCCACCAGCAGGCCGATGGTCAGGGCTGAAGGCGACTCGCCGCCCAGCCACAGCAGCGGCTGCCAGATAAGCAGCAGCGTCTGAGAGAGCACCAGCAGCCAGCGTATCAGCGGCCAGAAGCGGGGAAAGCGCTGCCGCTGGCCGCTGACGATAAACGCCAGCACCGCCGGTATTCCGGGCAGCAGCCCAAGCCAGAAGTTGTCATGATCGGGGTAGAACAGATTCAGCAGAACATCGCCCTGCTGCCGCGACGCCCCGGCCATAATAAACAGCACCCAGGTTCGCGCCTGCAGCAGCAGGACGCACCAGAAGAGGAACGGCAGCCTTAGCCGGCCGTGCGCATCAAAATCAGCGGGGATGAACTCAGTATTCTTCATCTTCAATCAAACGCTTACCCAGGCTGAGCACGTCCGCATATTCGTAGCCAAGCCGTTCATACATGCCCTGCACGACCTCGTTATCTTCGCGGATCATGATATTAATTTTTGGGCAGCCGCGGGCGGTGAGCTTTTTTTCCAGCCGGTTAAGCAGCGCGTTGGCGATTCCGCGTCCGCGATACTCCGGATGAACGCCGAGATAGTAGGCCGAACCGCGATGACCGTCGTAGCCGCCCATCACCGTGCCAACGACCTCACCGTTAACCTCGGCAACCAGAAACAGGCTGACATCGTGATTAACCTTACGCTCGATATCCATTTCCGGGTCATTCCACGGGCGCAGAAGCTCGCAGCGCTCCCAGAGAGTTATCACCTCTTCAAAATCCTGCTGGCGAAAAACGCGTATCTCCATGGTATTCCCCATCTTTTAGGCATAAAAAAAGTGATTATGGCGTGATTATGCCCGATAGCCAATATCAGGCGAAATTAACCTCAAAAAATGACATAATATGACCTTGTCACGTATTGAAATGAAAAGTAAAACAATTCTTATTACGAAAGGTCGTAACGGAAAACACGATACGATATAACATTGGGTACCACTTGTTTGTAATTCAGGCCGAATGAGCACTTTTAAACCATTAAAAATACTTGCTTCGCGCCGCCAGGTGCTGAAAGCCGGGCTGGCTGCCGTAACCCTTAGCGGGATTGCCTCGCAGGCCAGCGCAAAAGAACAGCCGTTGACGACTTCCAATGGGCACAGTAAGCCGGCCGCCAAAAAAGCGGGCGCGAAGCGCGTCGTGATGCTCGACCCGGGACACGGCGGTATTGATACCGGCGCTATCGGCCATAACGGCTCCAAAGAGAAACACGTCGTGCTGGCGATTGCCAAAACCGTGCGCAGCATTCTGCGCAGTAACGGCATCGACGCGCGCCTGACGCGCACCGGCGATACCTTTATTCCGCTGTACGACCGCGTGGAAATTGCCCATCAGCACGGTGCGGATCTGTTTATGTCTATTCACGCCGACGGCTTTACTAACCCCAGCGCCGCCGGGGCGTCCGTGTTTGCCCTCTCCAACCGCGGCGCCAGTAGCGCGATGGCGAAATACCTCTCCGATCGCGAAAACCGCGCCGATGAGGTGGCGGGCAAAAAAACCACCGCGAAAGACCATCTGTTACAGCAGGTGCTGTTCGATCTGGTCCAGACGGACACCATCAAAAACAGCCTGACGCTGGGCTCGCATATTCTGAAAAATATTAAGCCGGTGCATAAGCTGCACAGCCGCAACACCGAACAGGCGGCCTTCGTCGTGCTGAAGTCGCCGTCGATTCCATCGGTGCTGGTTGAAACCTCATTTATTACCAATCCGGGCGAGGAAAAGCTGTTAGGTACCACCGCGTTTCGGCAGAAAATCGCCAGCGCCATTGCCTCCGGCATCATCAGCTACTTCCACTGGTTCGATAATCAAAAAGCCCACTCAAAGAGACGTAAATGAAGCCCGACGTGCAACAGGTTAAACGCTATCTCCTCCAGCTGCAGGACGCTATCTGCCAGCAGCTAAGCGCCCTCGACGGTCAGCCGTTTATCGAAGATAGCTGGCAGCGCGAAGGCGGAGGCGGCGGGCGAAGCCGGGTGCTGCGTGAAGGCACTATCTTTGAGCAGGCCGGGGTCAACTTTTCTCACGTTCACGGCGACGCCATGCCGGCTTCGGCCACGGCTCATCGCCCGGAGCTGGCCGGCCGTAGCTTTGAAGCGCTGGGCGTTTCGCTGGTGGTTCACCCGCGCAGTCCCTACGTGCCGACCAGCCACGCCAACGTGCGCTTTTTCATCGCCGAAAAGCCCGGCGCGGAGCCGGTGTGGTGGTTTGGCGGCGGTTTCGATCTAACCCCCTACTACGGTTTTGAAGAGGACGCTCGCCACTGGCACCGCACCGCGCACGACCTGTGCCAGCCGTTTGGCGAAGCGGTCTATCCGCGCTACAAAAAGTGGTGCGATGACTACTTCTTCCTCAGGCACCGCAACGAGCAGCGCGGCATTGGTGGCCTGTTCTTTGACGATTTAAATACCCCGGACTTTGACCACTGCTTCAGCTTTATGCAGGCGGTGGGCAACGGCTACACCGATGCTTATCTGCCGATCGTTGAGCGGCGCAAAGCGATGCCGTACGGCGAGCGGGAGCGTCAGTTTCAGCTTTACCGCCGCGGGCGCTACGTTGAGTTCAACCTGGTATGGGATCGCGGGACGCTGTTTGGCCTGCAGACCGGCGGACGCACGGAGTCGATTCTGATGTCGATGCCGCCGCTGGTGCGTTGGGAGTATGACTACCAGCCGCAGGAAGGCAGCCCTGAGGCTGCCCTGAGCGACTTTATCAAAGTCAAAGAGTGGATTTAAACCCAGCCCCGGTCATCCGGGGCTGCGTTCATTACAGCGGCTGAGTTTGCGCTTCCACTACCGCCAGCGCCACCATATTGACAATGCGGCGAACGGAGGCAATCGGCGTCAGAATATGCACCGGTTTTGCCACCCCCATCAGCACCGGCCCAACGGTCACCCCTTCCGAGCTCGAGACCCGCAGCAGGTTGTAGCTAATGCGCGCGGCTTCCATATTCGGCATCACCAGAATGTTGGCCGCCCCTTTCAGCGGGCTGTCCGGCATCCGATCGTGACGAATACTTTCGACCAGCGCGGCGTCGCCGTGCATTTCGCCGTCGATCATCAGATCCGGCGCGCTCGCCTTCACCAGCTCCAGGGTCTTGCGCATTTTGCTCGCTGACGGGCAGTTGGCGGAGCCGAAGTTAGAGTGCGACAGCAGCGCAACGCGCGGCTCGATACCGAAGCGGCGCACGCTCTCCGCCGCCATCAGGGCGATTTCGGCCAGCTGCTCCGGCGTCGGGTCATGGTTGACGTAGGTATCGGCAATGAAGGTGTTACCGCTCGGCAGCAGCAGCGCGTTCATCGCCCCCGCCGTGCTCACGCCGTCACGATAGCCAAACAGCGGCTGAACCACGGCGTAGTGCTCATGGTAATCACCGATGGTGCCGCAGATCATCGCATCCGCCTCGCCGCGATGGACCATGATCGCGCCAATCACCGTGGTATTGCTGATAACCGCCCGCTGCGCCTGCTCCTGGGTAATGCCGCTGCGTTTCATCAGCTGGTAGTATTCGCTCCAGTACTCTTTAAAGCGCGGATCGGATTCATTGTTGACGATCTCAAAATCAACCCCGGCTTTAATCTGCAGGCCCAGCTTCTGAATGCGCATTTCGATAACGCTCGGGCGCCCCACCAGAATCGGCTTCGCCAGCCCCAGAGAGACCAGCTCCTGAGTCGCGTGCAGGACCCGCGTCTCCTCCCCTTCTGCCAGCACCACGCGCTTCGGCTCTTTGCGCGCCTGGGAGAAAATCGGCTTCATAAACAGGTTGGTTTTGTAAACGAACTCGCTGAGTTTCTCGATGTAGGCATCAAAGTCTTCAATCGGGCGCGTCGCCACGCCGGAGTCCATCGCCGCCTTCGCCACCGCCGGCGCGATCTTCACGATCAGCCGCGGATCGAACGGTTTCGGAATAATGTATTCCGGCCCGAAGCTCAGATCCTGATCGCCGTAGGCGGAGGCCACCACTTCGCTCTGCTCGGCGTGCGCCAGTTCAGCAATCGCGTGCACTGCCGCCAGCTTCATCTCTTCGTTAATCGCCGTGGCGCCAACGTCCAGCGCCCCGCGGAAGATGAACGGGAAGCACAGCACGTTGTTAACCTGGTTCGGATAGTCAGAGCGGCCGGTACAGATAATCGCGTCTTCGCGGACCTGCTTCGCCAGCGGCGGCAGGATTTCCGGTTCCGGGTTAGCCAGCGCGAGGATCAGCGGCGCGCGGGCCATTTTTTTCACCATCTCCGGCGTCAGCACTTTCGGGCCGGAGCAGCCGAGGAAAATATCCGCCCCGTCGATCACGTCGTCGAGGGTGCGTTTACCGTCGTCGTCCACCGCGTAGGCCGCTTTGGTCTCCGCCATGTTTGGCTCACGCTCTTTATAAATCACGCCCTTGGAGTCGCAGACCACAATGTTGTGTTTCTGCATGCCCAGCACCACCAGCAGGTTCATACAGGCGATAGCCGCGGCACCCGCTCCGGAAACCACCATCCGCACGTCGGAGAGGTTTTTCTCAACCACCCGCAGGCCGTTAAGAATGGCGGCGGTGCTGATAATGGCCGTGCCGTGCTGATCGTCATGGAATACCGGGATATTCATGCGCTCGCGCAGCTTCTGCTCGATGTAGAAACACTCGGGCGCCTTGATATCTTCCAGGTTGATGCCGCCAAAGGTTGGCTCCAGCGCGGCCACCACGTTGATAAATTTATCCGGGTCCAGCTCATCAACTTCAATATCAAACACGTCAATGCCGGCGAACTTCTTAAATAAAACGCCCTTACCTTCCATCACCGGCTTACCGGCGAGCGCGCCGATATTGCCGAGACCGAGCACCGCGGTACCGTTGGAGACGACCGCAACCAGGTTGCCGCGCGCGGTGTATTTATAGGCGGCCAGCGGGTCTTTTTCGATCTCCAGGCAAGGCGCTGCTACGCCCGGCGAGTAGGCCAGCGCGAGGTCGCGCTGCGTCGCGAGGGGTTTGGTCGGCACGACCTGAATTTTTCCAGGGACTGGAAATTCATGGAAGTCGAGGGCGCTTTGTTTCAACTGCTCATCCATTTTATTGTTCCTTTCACGTATCGATCGTAGGGGGTGACGGGCAATGTCTATCCTGATGTCCACCCAAGGTGGGGCATAGTATCTCGCCTGACGGCTTTCCAAACTTTGAACACCGCCAAACTCTCGCCATCACAAAGGTATATTTGTTATCGATTTATAACATTTTTGTAACCTAGTTTCGCAGGCAATGATAGCCCTGTCTGCTATGCTTTTTAGTTATTCACCCTAAAACTTCCGCTACCATTCATCACAAAAAACTCATGCAACATATTGTTTCAGGAGTACATTATGTCCCGAAGAGAACTTGCCAACGCGATTCGCGCCCTTAGCATGGACGCAGTTCAGAAAGCCAATTCCGGCCATCCCGGCGCCCCGATGGGCATGGCGGATATCGCCGAAGTCCTGTGGAATGATTTCCTCCAGCACAACCCGGAGAACCCGCACTGGTACGATCGCGACCGCTTTGTGCTGTCCAACGGCCACGCCTCGATGCTGCTCTACAGCCTGCTGCATCTGACCGGCTACGACCTGCCGATGGAAGAGCTCAAAAACTTCCGCCAGCTGCACTCTAAAACCCCCGGCCACCCGGAGCACGGCTACACCCCAGGCGTAGAGACCACCACCGGCCCGCTCGGTCAGGGGCTGGCGAACGCGGTCGGGATGGCGATTGCGGAACGGACGCTGGCGGCGCAGTTCAACCGCCCGGGACATGAGATAGTCGATCACCACACCTGGGTTTTCATGGGCGACGGCTGCCTGATGGAGGGGGTTTCGCACGAGGCCAGCTCGCTGGCGGGCACCCTGGGGCTGGGTAAGCTTATCGGCTTCTATGACCATAACGGCATCTCTATCGACGGTCACGTTGAGGGCTGGTTCACCGACGATACCGCCGAACGCTTCAGGGCCTATCGCTGGCACGTGATCGGCGATATCGACGGCCACGACCCGCAGGCGATTGAGCAGGCAATTCGCGAGGCGCAAAGCGTCAAAGATAAGCCGTCGCTGATTATCTGCCGCACCGTCATCGGCTTCGGCTCTCCCAATAAAGCCGGCTCCGAAGAGGCGCACGGCGCGGCGCTCGGGGAAAAAGAGGTCGCCTTAGCCCGCGAGAAACTGGGCTGGAAATATCCGCCGTTCGAGATCCCAAAAGAGATTTATCAAAAGTGGGATGCCCGGCCGCGCGGTGAAAAAGCCGAACACGCGTGGAACGAGCAATTCGCCGCCTATCGTCAGGCATACCCTGAGCTGGCGGACGAACTTACGCGGCGGATGAACGGCGATCTGCCTGAAAGCTGGAGCGAGATCGTCCGCGGCTATATCGCGAAGCTGCAGGCCAGCCCGGAAAAAATTGCCAGCCGCAAAGCTTCGCAGAATGCGCTTAACGCCTACGGGCCCGCGCTGCCGGAACTGCTCGGCGGCTCGGCGGATCTGGCGCCCAGCAACCTGACCATCTGGTCGGGCTCGACCTCTATTAAGGACGATCCTGCCGGCAACTATATCCACTACGGCGTCCGCGAGTTTGGCATGACCGCCATCGCCAACGGCATTGCCCTGCACGGCGGATTCATTCCCTACACCTCAACCTTCCTGATGTTCGTGGAGTACGCCCGCAACGCCGCGCGTATGGCCGCGCTGATGAAGGCCAGGCAAATCATGGTTTACACCCATGACTCCATTGGTCTGGGGGAAGATGGCCCCACCCACCAGGCGGTTGAGCAGCTGGCCAGCCTGCGGCTGACGCCCAACTTCAGCACCTGGCGCCCCTGCGATCAGGTAGAAACCGCGGTCGCCTGGCGGGCGGCCATCGAGCGGCAGACCGGCCCGACCGCGCTGATCCTGTCGCGCCAGAACCTGGCGCAGATGGCGCGCACGCCGCAGCAGGTGGACGATATTGCGCGCGGCGGCTACGTGCTGAAAGATGCCGGAGGCAAGCCGGATCTGATCCTGATAGCCACCGGCTCGGAGGTAGAGATCACCGCCCTGGCGGCGGAGAAGCTGCTGGCGAAAGGGGTCAATGTGCGGGTGGTATCGCTGCCGTCAACCGACGTGTTTGATGCCCAGGATGAGGCATACCGGGAATCCGTGCTGCCGTCTGACGTCAGCGCCCGCATTGCCGTTGAGGCCGGGATTGCCGACTACTGGTATAAATACGTCGGCCTGAAGGGGGCCATTGTCGGCATGAGAAGCTACGGTGAATCGGCGACGGCGGAAAAGCTGTTCCCGTTCTTTGGCTTTACCGTCGAAAATATCGTCAGCACCGCCGAAGGGCTGCTTAACGGGTGATCCACAGCGTAGGCCAGGCATCTGGCCTCTGCCAGTTATCGCACTGCGGCTGCTGAGCAAAGCGCACCAGGCTAAACCGCTGGCCGTCATACCGCCAGCGGGTCTGGGTGCCGCAATCCCCCGGGGCGCGCCCCTTCTCAAGGGTGACCAGCTCGTGGCGCTGCTCGTCGATGCTGGCATTCATCAGCTCAATTTCACGTCCTGCGCCGCCGGGCGGCTGGAAAGGCAGGGTCAGGCGCAGCGGATGCGCGACGTACGGCTGCTGGCGCGAAACCAGCCACGCCAGCCATACGGTGTTGTAGGCCCCCGCTTCGCAGCTGAACATCAGCAATACCTTCTCATCTGTCAGCGCGGTAATCCGCACTTCCCGCAGGGAGGGATCCAGCGAGCAGGCGCTGTTGCTCATGCGCTCGTTGCCATAGTCCATCAGGTCATTCAGCTCATCGCGGCTCAGCGGCGATTGCGATACGTCGACTTTCGCCACCGTGCGCAGCGCCGGCGCCGGCGGGACGCTGAGCGGCGGCTCTTCGCCTTTGCCAATCCACGCCGTTTCGCTGCCGACCCGCTTCTGGCGGCTGTCGATAAACAGCAGCGCCGCCTTCAGGCCCTGCAGCGAAATGGTCTGCAGGCCATCCACCAGGCTTATCGCCTGCCCTTCCTGCACCTGCTGGAGAAAAGCGTCGATGGTGGCGCTATCGCCGGTTTTGAGCAGCTTATCGGCAACCTGCCAGCGCTTATCCACCAGCGCCAGAGGTTTACCGTCCAACAGCAGACGAGGACCGATCGGCGCCAGCGCCGCGACCGGGTTGCCGACCCCGCCCAGCTCAATGCGCAGGCTGGCATCGGTTGCCGCGCCGGCGCTGCGGCTGAGGGTCATCACCAGACCATAGTGCAGCCCGACGTTGCGGGTTACGCAAAAGTTTTGATTATTACAGGTCACCAGCCAGTCGCTGAACGTCTGCTGCACCGGCGCCGCCCACGCCAGCGAGGCGGGGAACAGACCGAAAAGCAGAACCAAGATAAGCCGATAAAACATGCGTGGTACAACCCCGGAAGCTAGCGCGAAAAACAGCCGCTATCTTCGCCAGCACCGGGGGTTTACTCAATCGGATTTATCAGATATCCCCGGCCATCAGCCCCGAAGCCTGGAGATACTGCAGGAGGATAACCGCTTTCCCGTCGCGGATCTCGCCGCCGGCCACCATCGCAAGCGCCTGGCTGAATGGCAGCTCCAGGACCTCAATCTCCTCATCATCCACCCCGCCGCCGCCGTTTTTGCGCTGGGCATCGCTGTATTCGGCGATAAAGAAGTGGATAAGCTCGGTGACGCCGCCGGGAGACATATACAGTTCGAACAGCTTGCGCACCTCGCCCACCTCGTAGCCGGTCTCCTCGATCGCCTCTTTGCGAATGCAGGCTTCCGGCTCGTCGTTGTCCAGCAGCCCGGCGCAGGTCTCAATGAGCATGCCGTCTTCGTTACCGTTCACCCAGGTGGCGACGCGGAACTGGCGCACCAGCACCACGCTCTGCTTACGCCGGTTGTAGAGCAGAACCGTTGCGCCGTTGCCGCGATCGTAAACCTCGCGCTTGTGGCGCACCACGCTGCCGTCGCCGCGCGTCAGCTCGTAGGTCATGTTGCGCAAAACGAACCAGTTTTCAGAGAGGATTTTATCTTTAATGACGTTGATATTGAGTGGCATACGGCCCCGCAGCAGAGAATGACGCAGTCATACTACGCCGCGGAGCGCGCTTTGTCGTTAGCAGGGCGGAATCGATTTTAGGCCGAGGAAATCGACGATCCCCCGCGCGGCATGGCGGCCTTCAGCCATCGCCGTCACCACCAGGTCGGCTCCGCGAACCGCATCCCCGCCGGCGAAAATCTGCGGATGGCTGGTCTGATAGCGGTAGCGGCTTTCAACGTGCGCGCGGATCCGCCCGCGGCCGTCCAGCTGCACGCCGACGGACTCCAGCCACGGCATGCGGTGCGGGTGAAAGCCAAAGGCCATAATCACCGCATCCGCCGGCATCACGAATTCGCTGCCCGCAATCGGCGACGGTGCGCGGCGCCCCTGGGCGTCCGGTTCGCCGAGCCGGGTTCGCAGGAAGCGCACCCCGTTGACCCGGCCGTTAGCATCCAGCTCCAGGGTCACCGGCTGAACGTTGAATTCAAATATCGCCCCCTCTTCGCGGGCATTCTTGACCTCTTTTTTCGACCCCGGCATATTGGCCTCGTCCCGACGATAGGCGCAGGTGACCCGCTTCGCACCGTGACGCAGCGCGGTGCGTACGCAGTCCATCGCCGTATCGCCGCCGCCCAGCACCACCACCTCCAGCCCGTGGGTATCGATATAGGGCTCCGACGCCAGCTCGCTCAGCCCCATCACCTGCTTAGTGTTGGCAATCAGAAACGGCAGCGCGTCGTACACCCCGGGAGCCTCCTCATTCGGCAAATCCGCCTTCATCGAGCGATAGGTCCCGGCGCCGATAAACACCGCGTCGTAGTCGTCCAGCAGCGCGTTGAGGGGAATATCTTTGCCCACCTCGCAGTTCAGCTCAAAGCGCACGCCCATTGCGCTAAAGATCTCCCGCCGCCGGGAGAGCAGCGATTTATCCAGCTTAAAAGCGGGAATACCGAAGGTGAGCAGGCCGCCGATTTCCGGGTGACGGTCAAACACTACCGGCTGCACGCCGTTGCGTACCAGCAGGTCTGCGCAGGCGAGTCCGGCCGGGCCGGCGCCGACAATCGCCACCTTTTTGCCGCTGGCAACCACCTGCGACAGATCCGGCCGCCAGCCGCCCGCCAGCGCCTGGTCCGAAATATAGCGTTCGATATTGCCGATGGTGACCGCGCCATGTTCATCATGCAGCGTGCAGGCCCCCTCGCACAGGCGATCCTGCGGACAAACGCGGCCGGTGATTTCCGGCAGGCAGTTGGTCTGGTGAGAAAGCTCAACGGCGGCGGCGATATCCCCGGCCTTCACCTTTTCAATCCACTGCGGGATGTGGTTGTGCAGCGGGCAGGTCCATTCGCAGATGCTGTGCTCGCCGCACTTCAGGCAGCGCTGAGCCTCCTGCTGCGCGTGGGCCGCGGAAAGCGGCAGGTAGATTTCAGAAAAATGCGTTTTACGCAGCGCCGGTGCGAGCCTCTCGGCCTCCGCGCGCGGCGGCGTTGCCGCCATCTGCTCGACCTTATCGTTACGCTCTGTTGGCATGAGGTCTGCAGGATAGCTATGCCACGGCTGCGCCTCCATGCGGGCCGCCCGCAGGCGTCGTCGTTTCGCCAGGCCGAGCAGCGTCTCTTCGTCGGCCAGCTGCAGCGCCTGCGCCGGACAGTTTTGCACGCAGGCCGGACCCGCTTCGCGCTCGCGACACAGATCGCACTTGTGCGCGGTGGCCTTTATTTTTCCCGCCGCCAGCGGCGTAAGCACGATTTGCATTACCCCAAACGGGCAGGCCACCATGCAGGATTTACAGCCGATACACTTTTCCTGGCGCACCTGTACGCTGCCGTCAACCCGGCTTATCGCGCCGTTCGGACAGCTGCGGGCGCAGGGCGCGCCTTCACAATGGTGACACGTTATGGGGTTACATTTTTGTTCGCCTTTGATGAGCACAATCCGCGGCAAAAAACGCCGTTCGGTCAGGACGTGCTGCTCATCGTTATGCGCCATGACGCAGGCCACTTCGCAGGCCCGGCATCCGATACATTTGTGACTATCGCTCAAAATAAAGTGGTTCATGGCATCCTTCCGTCTTCCCGGTAAATAACCATGCGGTTAGCATAGCTATTAATTACCCGACAAGATGGGGCGGAAACAATGTTCATTTGCCCAGGATAGCGCTTATCTGGCGATAATCCGTTTTGGATCAAATTTTTTGACTTAAATGAAATGATGTTTTACTTATTAAGTCGATAATCAGGCCCGGCATAAAAGCGATAAAACGTGTTTACTTCCGGCAGCAATTGCGAAAGGGTAACGCAATGAAGCGACCTTCGGTAAAGGGGCAGGACACTTCTTTACCGTGCCGTAAAAGGCACACGATAAATTACACTATCTCCTTAATTTCTCCACGATTGCCTGCGGGCTTACCGCTAGAGTGTCACAGGCTGTGCAATAACAAAAAATGTACAAAATGAGGTCCTAATTCTGATGGCGAATTTCTTTATCGATCGCCCCATTTTTGCGTGGGTACTGGCTATTCTTTTATGCCTGACCGGAACGCTCGCGATTTTATCGCTTCCCGTTGAGCAATATCCCGAGCTGGCGCCGCCGAACGTGAGGATCACCGCCAACTACCCCGGCGCCTCCGCGCAAACGCTGGAGAATACCGTCACCCAGGTTATTGAGCAGAATATGACCGGCCTCGATAACCTGATGTACATGTCATCGCAGAGCAGCGCCACCGGCCAGGCAACGGTCACCCTGAGCTTTACCGCCGGAACCGACCCCGATGAAGCGGTGCAGCAGGTGCAAAACCAGCTGCAGTCGGCGATGCGTAAGCTGCCGCAGGCGGTGCAAAATCAGGGCGTCACGGTGCGTAAAACCGGTGATACCAATATTCTGACCCTCGCTTTTGTCTCCACCGACGGCAGCATGGACAAGCAGGATATTGCCGACTACGTTGCCAGTAACGTCCAGGATCCCTTAAGCCGGGTCAACGGCGTCGGTGATATCGATGCCTATGGCTCCCAGTACTCGATGCGTATCTGGCTCGACCCGACGAAGCTCAACAGCTATCAGATGACGGCGAAAGACGTGACCGACGCCATCGAATCGCAGAACGCCCAGATTGCCGTGGGCCAGCTGGGCGGCACGCCGTCGGTTGATAAGCAGGCGCTTAACGCCACCATCAACGCCCAGTCGCTGCTGCAGACGCCGGATCAGTTCCGCGATATTACGCTGCGCGTTAATCAGGATGGCTCGGAAGTGACGCTCGGCGACGTTGCCAGCGTTGAGATGGGAGCCGAAAAGTACGATTACCTCAGCCGCTATAACCGCCAGGCGGCATCAGGGCTGGGTATTAAGCTCGCCTCCGGCGCCAACGAAATGGCCACCGCCGAGCGGGTCATCACCCGCCTGAACGAGCTTTCGCAATATTTCCCCCACGGCCTGGAGTATAAAATCGCCTACGAGACCACCTCCTTCGTTAAGGCGTCGATTACCGACGTGGTGAAAACGCTGATTGAAGCGATCGCCCTGGTGTTCCTGGTGATGTACCTGTTCCTGCAAAACTTCCGCGCCACGCTGATCCCGACCATTGCCGTCCCGGTGGTCTTAATGGGCACCTTCGCGGTGCTGTATACCTGTGGCTACAGCATCAACACCCTGACGATGTTTGCCATGGTGCTGGCAATCGGCCTGCTGGTGGATGACGCCATCGTGGTGGTGGAGAACGTCGAACGCATCATGAGCGAGGAGGGACTTTCGCCCCGGGAGGCGACCCGCAAATCGATGGGTCAAATCCAGGGCGCGCTGGTGGGTATCGCCATGGTGCTGTCGGCGGTGTTTATCCCGATGGCCTTCTTCGGTGGCACCACCGGCGCCATTTACCGCCAGTTCTCGATCACCATTGTGTCCGCGATGGTGCTGTCGGTGCTGGTGGCGATGATCCTCACTCCGGCGCTCTGCGCCACCCTGCTCAAACCGATTCACAAGGGCGAGCTGCACGGTCAGAAAGGCTTCTTTGGCTGGTTTAACCGCATGTTTGACCGTAACGCCAGCCGCTACGAATCTTCGGTTGGCAAAATTCTGCACCGTTCGCTGCGCTGGATAGCGATCTACGTCCTGCTGCTGGGCGGGATGGTGTTCCTGTTTATGCACCTGCCGACCTCGTTCCTGCCGCAGGAAGATCGCGGGATGTTCACCACCTCGGTGCAGCTGCCCGCCGGCTCTACGCAGCAGCAGACGCTGAAGGTGGTGCAGGAGGCCGAAGACTACTTCCTTAAGAACGAAAAGACCAACGTCGAATCGGTGTTCGCCACCATCGGCTCCGGCCCGGGCGGCAACGGCCAGAACGTGGCGCGAATGTTCGTGCGCCTGAAGGATTGGGACCAGAGGGACCCCACCAGCGGCTCCGCCTTTGCCATTATCGAACGGGCGACCAAAGCCTTTAACAAGATTAAAGAGGCGCGCGTCTTCGCCAGCAGCCCGCCGGCCATCAGCGGGCTGGGCAGCTCCGCCGGCTTTGATATGGAGCTTGAGGACCACGCCGGCAACGGCCACGACGCGCTGATGGCCGCCCGTGACTCCCTGCTGGAGCTGGCCGCCAACAATCCTCAGCTGACCCGCGTGCGCCACAACGGCCTTGACGATAGCCCGCAGCTGCAGGTTGATATCGATCAGCGCAAGGCGCAGGCGCTGGGGATATCGATTGATGACATCAACGATACGCTGCAAACCGCCTGGGGCTCGAGCTACGTGAACGACTTTATGGATCGCGGTCGCGTGAAAAAAGTCTACGTCCAGGCGGCGGCAAAATACCGCATGCTGCCGGACGACATTAATCAGTGGTACGTGCGCAACAGCAGCGGCACGATGGTTCCCTTCTCGGCCTTTGCCAGCTCGCGCTGGGAAACCGGCTCGCCGCGCCTGGAACGCTATAACGGCTACTCGGCGGTCGAAATCGTCGGCGAAGCCGCGCCGGGCGTCAGTACCGGTACGGCGATGACAATTATGGAAGAGCTGGCGCAGCAGCTGCCGAACGGCTTCGGCCTCGAATGGACGGCGATGTCGTACCAGGAACGCTTATCCGGCGCCCAGGCCCCGGCGCTGTACGCGATCTCCCTGCTGGTGGTCTTCCTGTGCCTGGCGGCGCTGTATGAGAGCTGGTCGGTTCCGTTCTCCGTGATGCTGGTGGTGCCGCTGGGGGTCATCGGCGCCCTGCTGGCAACCTGGATGCGCGGTCTTGAGAACGATGTTTACTTCCAGGTCGGGCTGCTGACGGTTATCGGCCTGTCGGCGAAGAACGCCATCCTGATCGTCGAGTTTGCCAACGAGCTCAATGAAAAAGGCGAGGATTTACTGGTTGCGACGCTTTCGGCCTGCCGTCAGCGCCTGCGGCCAATTTTGATGACCTCGCTGGCCTTTATTTTCGGCGTGCTGCCGATGGCGACCAGCACCGGCGCGGGTTCGGGCAGCCAACACGCGGTCGGCACCGGGGTGATGGGCGGCATGATCTCCGCCACCGTGCTGGCCATCTTCTTCGTGCCGCTGTTCTTTGTGCTGGTTCGCCGCCGCTTCCCGCTGAAAGAGCGGCCGCAATAAACCGCGGCCAGCGCGAAGGGTTATCGTCGCGCGGGAATAACAAAAAGGCGACCACAAGGGTCGCCTTTTTTATGTGTTCAGATCCACTGCATCGTTATTTTCGCAGTTAGATTACCCTGCTCACATTGCGGAATTTATTTACGAAGCATGCCTTCGATAAAATCTTTCCAGTTCCCTAGTTCATGATCAATCATAATAGCCTCTCTTATTATTATGGGTGATTTTATGTAAATTCATCGGTGATGGGAAGTTGCCTGCCCCTATTGTTTTGATAACCTGATGGCCACTGTCAGGATAGCTATCGCTGATTTACCGCTACTATGGCCCTGCCACCGTCAATTTAATGTGATAGACAGCAACATTTTGCAACATTAGGGTCGTTCTTATGGGTTGACCGTCTACGGCAGAAAGGGCCAGGATTTCAGTACGCGAGCGCCGTCACAATCCTGTGGCGAAAGATGAATATTTAACCAACATATAAGCATGGTTATATATTCCCGGCAAAAAATTACATTTATTAAACCGATTAACGTATTATTCCCTATCGGCTTATATATCCCCGAAATAACTCAAGTTTCAGGATGCTCACGGACAGGCCGCCGGGCGCGTCGCGAGTATATTCGGAAAAATCTGCGTTCCGCGCTTAATTCAATGAAAAAGGTTTCATTATGCTGACCATGTACGGGATAAAAAACTGCGACACCGTTAAAAAGGCCCGCCGCTGGCTGGAAGCTAACCAGATTGAATACCGCTTCCATGATTATCGCGTCGATGGGCTGGAGCGTGAATTATTAGATACGTTTATTGCTGAGCTGGGCTGGGAAGCCCTGCTCAACACCCGCGGCACCACCTGGCGTAAGCTGGATGAAGCGGTCCGCGCCCGCATCGATAACGCCGATGCCGCCGCCGGGCTGATGCTCGAAATGCCGGCAATCATCAAACGCCCATTGCTCTGCGCGCCCGGTCAGCCTATGCTGCTGGGCTTCAGTGAACTCACTTATAAGAAGCTTGTTAACGAGGTATAGTCTATGTCTTGCCCGGTCATTGAGCTGGCTCAGCAGCTTATTCGCCGCCCTTCCCTCAGCCCCGATGATGCGGGATGTCAGGCGTTAATGATTGAACGTCTGCGGGCGATTGGTTTTACCGTTGAACCGATGGATTTCGGCGATACCCAAAATTTCTGGGCCTGGCGCGGACGCGGTGAAACCCTGGCCTTCGCCGGTCATACCGACGTTGTCCCGGCGGGCGACGCGGACCGGTGGATTAACCCACCGTTTGAACCCACTATTCGCGACGGCATGCTGTTTGGCCGCGGCGCGGCGGACATGAAAGGCTCGCTGGCGGCGATGGTAGTGGCCGCTGAGCGCTTCGTCGCCCAGTATCCGAACCATAAAGGTCGCCTGGCCTTTTTGATCACCTCCGATGAAGAAGCCAGCGCCCACAACGGCACGGTGAAAGTCGTCGAAGCCCTGATGGCCCGTAAGGAGCGTCTCGACTACTGCCTGGTGGGCGAGCCCTCCAGCACCGAAGTTGTCGGGGACGTGGTGAAGAACGGCCGCCGCGGCTCGTTAACCTGCAATTTAACCATCCACGGCGTGCAGGGCCACGTCGCTTATCCCCATCTGGCGGATAACCCGGTGCACCGCGCCGCGCCGATGCTCACCGAACTGGTGGGAATCGAATGGGACAAAGGCAACGAATTCTTCCCGCCGACCAGCATGCAGATTGCCAACGTCAAGGCAGGCACCGGCAGCAATAACGTCATTCCGGGCGACATGTTCGTGCAGTTCAACTTCCGCTTCAGCACCGAGCTGACCGACGAGATGATCAAAGCCCGGGTTGTCGCGCTGCTGGAGAAATATCAGCTGCGCTACTCCCTTGACTGGTGGCTCTCCGGCCAGCCGTTCCTGACCGGCCGCGGCAAACTGGTTGAAGCGGTGGTGAATGCCATTGAGCACTATAATGAGATCAAACCGCAGCTGTTGACCAACGGCGGTACCTCCGACGGGCGGTTTATCGCTCGCATGGGAGCACAGGTGGTTGAGCTGGGACCGGTGAATGCCACGATCCACAAAATTAACGAGTGCGTGAACGCCGCCGACCTGCAGCTGCTGGCGCGGATGTATCAACGGATCATGGAACAACTGGTCGCCTGACAACATCGACAGATACCCTGAACGATGACGGGTATGAAAGAGGAAGCAGCATGGAATGGCTAAGTAAGTACTGGTGGATTCTGGTGTTAGTCTTTTTAGTGGGCGTCATGATTAACGTGATTAAGGACCTTAATCGCGTCGACCACAAAAAATTTCTCGCCAATAAGCCGGACCTTCCCCCTCATCGTGATTGCAACGATAAGTGGGATGATGAAGACGACTGGCCGAAGAACGACCAATCGAAGAAGTAGGATTTATGCCCCCTCTCCCCGGTGAACATCACGTCGCCGGGGGATCTCCCGGATAACGGCGCTATGCGCCTTATCCGGGCCAGATAGCGCCTGATTACAGCAGTTCGATAATATCGTCATCTTTCGGCGTGCTGCCGCTTAGCGCTTCGTCAAAATAGTGCTTCGGCACGGTATAGCGCAGGCGTTCGAGCGCAAACTGCATGCTGCGATCGTCAATCGCGTGCCCCAACCCCTCAACGATATCCAGCGTCACGTCGCCGCCGGCCTGCACCAGCGCCTCCTGTGCGGAGACGGCCCACGCCAGATCGATAACCCGATCGTCACCGCCGTGGATCAGGTGCACGGTGGTCGCCGTGGTCGCCGACTGCGGCAGCGTGGCGTATCGTCCGTTAAAGGCGATAACCCGCGAGGCCAGTCCCGGCTCGGCCTTGATGCTTTCCAGCGACATAATAGCCCCCTGCGAGAAGCCAATCAGCGCCGTTGCCAGTGCGGGCACGCCGCTGTGCTTCTGCCAGTAGCGCACCGTCTCAATAAAGGTCGGCATAATGGCGTCAATGCGCGCCTGCCGGTTCTCCTCGGTCACTCCCTGCACGGAGAACCACTGACGGCCGGGTGCCGGTCCGCACGGTTCGACGCCGCCGATGCTGACGATTAGCGCATCCGGAAACTGCGGCGCGAACAGGCTGCCGATTTGCCCCATTGAAACCGGATTATCACCGACGCCATGAAACAGCAACAGCAGCTGTTGGGCAGGTGTCACGGGGCTTTGAACAATAAAGTGATCGTGTTTCATGGCTTTCTCCTTAGTCTACGCGGGCAGTGTACGCCGCAGATAAAATATGACCATGACATTTAACTGAATGAGTTAGTTAAAAAAATTGCAGTTGCTCAACCCGCTGGCGCAGCGCATCGGCGCGGGCCGCATCCAGGCTGAGCAGCGCCTGTCCCGCCTCCTCGCGTAACCTTGCCAGCAGCGCTTTGCGCCCGGCCAGCCGCAGAGAAGCGCAAAGCTCGGCCTCATCCTGCTGCCGAAGGCGGGCGCGCAGGGCCGGAAGCGCCAGGTCAACCCGCAGCAGCAGGCGGTTCAGGCAGCCAATTGTCGCCAGCAGCGGGCGGTGGGCAAAGGCGAATCCGGCGGCCTCGAGCCAGTCCTCTTCCGTCAGCATAGCAGCCTCGACAGCCGGCAGCGGCAGCGCCTCTTCCCGCCATTCGCGCAGCCAATACTCGTCGCGCTGCAGCCGCGCCAGCTCCTGCTGGCGTAAGCGGTGGCCCGCGGGCGTTAACGGATAGAGCGCCATCGCCGTATAGCAGCCGCTGCTCGCTTCACGGTGGGTACCGAGGCGCACCAGCGTAAAGCCGCAGCGCTGCCAAAAGCGCCACAGCTCGGCGGTATAGCCGAAGCTCACTGAGAGGTAATCAAGCCCCTCCGCCTCGGCCACGGCCTTCGCTACCAGCGCCTGGCCTGCCCCTTCACGCTGGCGCGACGGATGCACGGCAATGCGGCCAATTCGTCGCGCCACCAGCGTAGCGGCCAGCGGAGTGCCGCCGTGCGCCGCCAGCGACTGGGCCACCAGATTGCCGCGCGGGCGGCGGTATCCCGCCCACACCGCCTGACTGAGGGCGGGGGCAAGACCGCCCTCCTCCACCAGCCACAGCGCTCCGGCAACGTGGCTCCCGGCGCGCGCGCAGATAAATCGCTGCCCGGGAGCGTCCATCATCCGGCGGAGATCCAGCGGGGAGGTGCGATAGTGAGCGCCGGAGAGGAGCTGATACATCGCCTCCGGCACGGCCGGCTGCCGCTGCCAGCTGGACTGATGTACCGTTTCCAGCGTCACCTGACCCAGCGGTGGATGCCTGAAGGCCTCATCCCCAAACAGCAGCAGCTCGCTCACCAGCGCCTCCAGCGGGCAGCCCGGCGCCCAGCGAACGGGCGCAGAGAGGCTAAACTGGCGCAGCTGTGCGAAGCCTGAGCAAAACTTAAGCAGAAAACCGCGGCCGGTTCCTTCATATCCCTGCACGGTCGTGGTCAGCAGCGTGCGCGGGAAGCGCGCCACCAGCCGACGCAGCAGCGGCCCGGGAATGGCGGCCGCTTCGTCAACGATCAGCCACGAGGCGTTAACCCCGGACGCCAGCAGCGCGTCGGGGGCCATAAAGCGAAAATCTTCCCCGGCAAACGCGGCGATAACGTCCGTGGCGCCGCGGGCGGGGGCGGTAACGATCGCCTCGCCCCTTAGCTCTCGGATCAGCATCCCCGCCAGCGCCGATTTCCCCCGCCCACGCTCGGCGGTTACCGCGGCAATGCCGGGAGGGAAAGCGGCCAGGTCGGCAAGGATAGCCGCCTGTTCCGCCTGCGGGCGGCCGTCAGCGGGATGCCACAGGGGCCGGGGCGAGGCATCCGGCAGGCGCGGCGCCTCACCCTGCTGCCAGACCAGCGCCTCTTTAGCCGCTGCGATCCGCTGGCAAAAGCGCTGCACAAAGTTGGGGGTTGGGATAGGCTCCGGCGCATCGCTCCAGCGCAGCGAATCCGCGTCCGGCTGCGTCGGCCAGCGTGCAAAAGGAGGAGTCAGCAGTACCAGCCAGCTTCCGGCGCGCAGCGTGCCGCAGAGGGCGGCAAACGCCGCCACGTCGAAGCCGCTGCGGGCGTCAAAAAAGGCGTGCTGGTATTCGCGCCCGAGCAGAGACTTCAGGGCGCCGGGAGAGCCAGAGGGCGCCGGCATCGGCTGGGGAGAGATCCACAGGCCATCCCCGGCCAGCCGTTCACGCAGCGCCAGCGCCTGCTGCAGGCACCACGCCTCGTCGCCGCTGAGCACCAGCAGGCGACGAATGCCCTGCTGCGCCATCCGGGCCGTCAGGTTAAGGATTTCGTCCATCTACAATAGCGGTCAGAGCGCATTACCAAACGTATTGCACTGCGCCGGATCTCCGCTGTCAAAACCGCGTTTAAACCAGGTATAGCGCTGCTGGGAGGTGCCGTGGGTAAAGCTGTCCGGGACAACGCGCCCCTGGCTTTGCTGCTGGAGGCGGTCGTCGCCAATGGCCTCTGCGGCATTCAGCGCTTCCTGCAGATCGCCGGTTTCCATCACGTCCTGATTCTGCATGCTGTGACCCCAGACGCCGGCAAAACAGTCGGCCTGGAGCTCCATTTTCACCGACAGGCGGTTAACTTCAGCCTGCGACGCGTTCTGCTGCAGCTGGCGCACTTTGGATTCAATGCCCAGCAGCTTCTGTATGTGATGCCCAACCTCGTGCGCAATCACGTAGGCCTGAGCAAAATCACCGTCCGCGCCGAGCTTGCTTTTCATCTCATCGTAGAACGAGAGGTCGATGTAGACCGTGCTATCGGCCGGGCAGTAGAACGGCCCCATCACGGACTGGCCGGTACCGCAGCCGGTCCGCGTCGCGCCGCGATAGAGCACCAGCTTCGGCTGCGGGTATTGACGGCCCATCTTTTGGAAGATGGCACCCCAGGTGTCTTCGGTATCCGCAAGGATCACCTTAGTGAACTTCGCGGCCTGCTCTTCCTGCGGGCTGATGGAGCGTTGGGTGGTAGTTTGCTGCTGTGAAACCGGCTCTCCGGTCAGCATGCCGGTCAAATCCACGCCGTAATAGCCGGCAACCAGCACGATAATCAGCAGAACGATACCGCCTTTCCCGCTGGGAAGACGGAAACCGCCACCGCCGCCGCCGAGGGGGGAACCGGAATCATTACGTCGATCTTCTACATTGTCGCTTTCGCGACGCCCTTGCCAGCGCATAGGCACCTCAATTGATCAAGTTCTCGAATATGAGAGATCGTAGGCGGTTCGGCGCAGGATTACCACTGGAAACAACAAGAAGAGCGCCAGAAGATAGAGCTACCTTCTGGCGAAAGGAGGATTAGTCGAGCTTAACGCCAAGACGATGGGCCACTTCTTCGTAGGCCTCGATCAGGCCGCCGAGGCTCTGACGGAAGCGGTCTTTGTCCATTTTGTCGAGGGTATTTTTATCCCACAGGCGGCTGCCGTCCGGCGAGAACTCATCGCCCAGCACCACTTCGCCGTTAAACAGACCAAACTCCAGCTTGAAGTCGACGAGGATCAGGCCCGCGTCGTCAAACAGCTTTTTCAGCACGTCGTTCGCTTTGAAGGTCAGCTCCTGCATGCGGGCCAGATTCTTTTTATTCACCCAGCCGAAGGTTTCGCAGTAGGACTCGTTGACCATCGGGTCGTGCATCGCATCATTTTTCAGGAACAGGTCAAACAGCGGCGGATTCAGCTCAATACCTTCTTCGATGCCCAGACGCTTAACCAGAGAGCCGGCCGCACGGTTGCGGACTACGCACTCAACCGGAACCATCTCCAGCTTTTTCACCAGGCACTCGGTGTCAGAAAGTAGCGCTTCCATCTGGGTCGGAATGCCGGCTTCTTCCAGCTTGCTCATAATGAAATGGTTGAACTTGTTATTCACCATCCCCTTACGGTCGAACTGTTCGATGCGCGCGCCATCCCCTGCTGAAGTATCGTTACGGAACTCGAGTATCAGCAGATCCGGGTTCTCGGTGCTGTAAACGGTTTTCGCTTTACCACGATACAACTCAGCTTGCTTGTTCATCTTTGTCACTCCAGTGAAGATATAGACGATAAAAAAGGCGTTTCTGTGCCGACGCACACGTTTGCGTCACTATACAGAAAAAAGGGCTGGATTGCTCCAGCCCTGTTTATTACTTACCGAATGCGGCCTGGAATACGGCAACCAGCGCGTCGTTCTGCGACTGGGTCAGCGTATGACCTTTCGGGTCAATGAACTGCAGGCTGCTGCGGTTATCAAGGTCGCCAACCTGCAGCTTGTAGTCACCAGAGACCAGCTGCGGATCGTGGGCACCCAGCGCCTGCCAGCTGCTGTCAGACAGCGGCTTGTAGGTCAGCGCCATGCTGCCCTGAGAACGCGTGCTGTCGGTCACCTTCATGCCCGCTTTTTCCAGCGCGCCAGGCAGACGTTGCCACACGAGGTTAAACGGCGCGCGAACAACCAGCATCGGCAGACCGGTATCGTCGGCGGCGCTCTGCACGTCGAAGGTCGCGCCGGCGTTTTTCTGCGCCGCGTTCTGCGCGCTGGTGGCGTTCATATCCAGACCTTCGGAAATGACGTTCAGCATAGAGGTGCTGTAGCGCTGCAGCGATGCCGGATCGGATACCGGTTTCCCGGCCTGCTCGAGGTTAACCAGCTTCACCACAACCGCCTGCTGATAGCCCTGCGGTTTAACTGAGATTTGATAGCGACCACGGTACTGCTGGTCTTCATCGAGGCGATTCCACTCCACCCAGTCGGTGCTCAGCGTCTGGCTGGCATCGTCACGTTTGGTGATGACGTAGTTTTTTGACTGCAGAATGGTGTTGACCTGCGCCCACAGCGAACCGCTGCGGCCGTTCTCCACCATCAGCGTCGAAGTGTCACCATTAAACTGAGTGCGTGCGCCGTTTACCAGGGCCAAAGGCTGGGCCGGTGGACGAATGTCCAGAGCTTTACCCACCGCGCCGGTGCTGGTCGCAACCGGAATATTATAATCGCCAACCTGAACCGGCAGGATCATCCCCGCAGGCGCGTGAAGCTCGCTGAGCGGCGTAGCTTGCAGGTAAACCTCGTCACCGCCAACCTGACGCTTGTAGCGCGAATCCGAACTACAGGCCGCAAGAAGCAGGACCAATGAAACACCCGCAACCTTCGCCAGGCGCGACTTCTGTACTGAGTAAGCCATCAAATCTCCCTAAACTTTACAGCAAACCGGCATGCTTCAGCGCTGCGGTTACCGCCTTCTTACCGTCTTCGGTAATCGGCGTCATCGGCAGGCGCAGCGTATCGGTCGCCACAAGACCCAACGCCTTGCATGCCCATTTCACAGGGATAGGGTTGGGTTCGACAAATAATTTTGTATGCAATGGCATCAGACGCTGGTTAATCGCCCGCGCTTCGGCAAATTGACCGGCCAGAGCCAGTCGGCACATATCCGCCATTTCACGAGCCGCAGCGTTTGCGGTAACGGAAATTACGCCATGACCGCCCAGCTGCATAAAGTCCATTCCGGTGGCGTCATCGCCGCTCAGCAGAATAAAGTCGTCTGAAACCAGCTCTTTGATCTGATGAACGCGACTTAAGTTCCCCGTCGCTTCCTTAATACCGATAATATTTTTTACTTCCGCCAGACGACCGACGGTTTCCGGCAGCATATCGCAGCCGGTACGGGACGGCACATTATACAGGATTTGCGGCAGGTCGGTGTGTTCTGCGATGGCTTTAAAGTGTTGGAACAGGCCTTCCTGGGTCGGGCGGTTGTAATAAGGGGTTACCGTCAGACAGCCAACGATGCCGCTGTCGTTGAAGCGCTGGGTCAGGCTGATCGCCTCTGCGGTTGCATTTGCACCGGTCCCTGCGATAACGGGGATACGCCCGTCAGCCAGCTCAAGCGTCATCATCACAACGTCGCCATGCTCTTCATGGCTCAACGTCGCGGACTCACCGGTAGTCCCTACCGAAACGATCGCCGAGGTTCCGCTGGCGACATGGTAATCAATCAGTTTTTTCAGGCTTGTCCGGCAGACGTTACCGTTTTCATCCATCGGCGTGACAAGCGCTACAATACTTCCCGTGAACATGGGCCATCCTCAGAGCAGAAGTGCGACAAGATTCTCAATGTTACGTTTGGTGCCGTAATAAAAGCAAGAGACCCGATGCCTTCAGGGATGTTGTATGCCGGTTTTTTTTATGCTTTCCTAATGTTACCTCACCTTTTTAAAGGAAGAACAGGTTTGACCGCCTCATTACAACACTATCTGGTTATTACCGCTTTGGGCGCTGACCGTCCCGGCATCGTGAATACGATCACCCGCCACGTCAGCAGCTGCGGCTGTAATATCGAAGACAGCCGGCTGGCCATGCTCGGTGACGAATTTACGTTTATCATGCTGCTTTCTGGTACGTGGAACGCGATTAACCTGATTGAATCGACTCTACCGCTGAAAGGTGCCGAGCTGGATCTGCTGATCGTGATGAAACGGACAACCGCTCGCCCGCCTCAGGCCATGCCGAATACGGTCTGGGTCCAGGTTGAGGTACCGGACTCGCCGCATATTATCGAGCGCTTCACCGCCCTGTTTGACGCGTGGAATATGAATATCGCCGAGCTGGTTTCTCGTACCCAGGTCGGCAGCGATGACGATTCAGCCCAACTGTTCATCCAGATAACGGCGCACAGTCCCGCTACGCAAAATGCATCAAATATCGAACAAGCGTTCAAAGCCCTATGTACAGAACTCAATGCACAAGGCAGTATTAACATCGTTAATTATTCACAGCATGATGAACAGGATGGAGTTTGAGTAATGAATCCACTGAAAGCCGGTGATATTGCACCGAAATTTAGCTTACCAGACCAGGACGGCGAGGAAGTAAATTTGACCGACTTCCAGGGACAGCGTGTTCTGGTTTATTTTTACCCGAAAGCCATGACCCCCGGTTGTACCGTCCAGGCCTGCGGCCTGCGCGATAATATGGATGACTTAAAAAAAGCGGGCGTTGAGGTACTGGGCATCAGTACGGATAAACCAGAAAAACTCTCCCGTTTCGCCGAAAAAGAGCTGCTGAACTTCACGCTGCTGTCTGATGAAAACCATCAGGTCTGCGAGCAGTTTGGTATCTGGGGCGAAAAATCGTTTATGGGGAAAACCTACGACGGTATTCACCGTATTAGTTTCCTGATTGATACAGATGGCAAAGTTGAACACGTGTTTGATAACTTCAAAACCAGCAATCACCACGACGTGGTGCTGAACTGGCTGAAAGAAAACGGCTAACGTTTTATCGAACGCAGGACGCCGGGGCATTTCACCGCCCCGGCGTCCGTTTTAGCGCCTGGTTCATCAAGCCGTCGCGCTATTTATCCTCTTCCACCACCAGTCCGTCCGGCCAGGCGTGCACCACCGCTTTGATTAACGTCGCCAGCGGGATGGCAAAGAATACGCCCCAGAATCCCCACAGCCCGCCAAAGATAACCACCGACAGAATAATCACCAGCGGATGCAGGTTAACCGCTTCCGAGAACAGCACCGGCACCAGCAGGTTACCGTCCAGTCCTTGAATAATCAGGTAGACCGCAAACAGGCTCCAGAACTCGGTGCCCGCGCCGAACTGAAACAGCGCCACGCCCACCACCGGAATGGTGACCACGAAGGCGCCAATGTAGGGGATCAGCACCGAGAAGCCGACCAGCACCGCCAGCAGCAGCGAATAGTTGAGCCCGAAGAGGATAAAGCCGATCCACGTCGCCACGCCGACGACGATCATCTCCAGCACTTTACCGCGAATGTAGTTGGTGATTTGCTGATTCATCTCCTTCCACACCTGCCCTGCCAGCCCGCGATTACGCGGCAGCACGCGGCGTACGGCGTTGAGCATCTGCTCTTTGTCTTTCAGCAGGAAGAAAACCATCAGCGGCACCAGCACCAGATAGACCGCCAGCGTCAACAGGCCCACCAGCGAGGCCAGGGAGTACTTCACCACCGAATCGCCAACGGTCAGCATGCGGTTGCGCATATTGTCCGCCATCGCGTCGATGATCCCGGCGTCCATCAGCGCCGGATAGCGGCGCGGCACGGTGGCGGCAAAATCGGAGAGCTTATTCAGCATCCCCGGCATATCGCGGATCAGATAGATACCCTGCTGCCAGGCGACGGGCATCACCACGAAGGCCATCAGCAGCAAAATACCGACAAACAGTATCAGAACGAACGATGTCGCCCAGGTACGAGACAGCCCCACGCGCTCGAGCCGGACGGTCGGCCACTCCAGCAGATAGGCCAGCACGATAGCCACCAGCAGCGGCGCCAGCAGACCGCTGAAAAAGAACATAATGCCGAACCCAGCCAGCAAAATAACCAGCAGCGCTATCGCCTCCGGATCGCTGAACCGACGGCGGTACCACTGTATTAACATCTCAAGCATAAACCCTTCCCTGAAGCGCCAAACCGCAACAACCCGAGGAAGTGTATCTAAATGTCACAAAAAAGACTTCGCTTTTTATTAGCAAAACCACAAACATGACTTCCCGCAGCAAGATCATATTTTCAACGGCGTCAACGACAGCTAAACTCGCAGGACGCGCGGAAATGGAACATTACGCCGCCCTACCGGTCAAACTGGCACACCCACATACACAGGACAGAGGTTATGTTCAGGCAGTTAAAGAAAACGCTGGTGGCAACCGTGATAGCGTCGCTGACGCTGGGTTCGATTTTACCTGCTTTTGCTGACTCCGCAGATACCCTGCCGGATATGGGTACCTCTGCAGGAAGCACGCTTTCCATCGGTCAGGAAATGCAGATGGGGGATTACTACGTTCGCCAGCTCCGCGGCAGCGCTCCGTTGATCAACGACCCGCTGCTGGTGCAGTACATTAACGGATTAGGCATGCGCCTGGTTGCGCACGCCAACTCGGTGCGAACGCCCTTCCACTTCTACCTGATTAACAACGACCAGATTAACGCCTTCGCCTTCTTTGGCGGCAACGTCGTGCTGCACTCGGCCCTGTTCCGCTACTCGGATACGGAGAGCGAGCTGGCGTCGGTCATGGCGCACGAAATTTCGCACGTCACCCAGCGCCACCTCGCGCGCGCGATGGAAGACCAAAAGCGCAACGCTCCGCTGACCTGGGTCGGCGCGCTGGGCTCGATTCTGCTGGCGATGGCCAGCCCGCAGGCCGGTATGGCCGCGCTCACCGGCACGCTGGCCGGTACCCAGCAGGGATTAATCAGCTTTACCCGCCAGAATGAAGAAGAGGCCGACCGCATCGGTATTCAGGTGCTGCAGCGCTCCGGGTTCGATCCGCAGGCCATGCCGGCGTTTATGAGCAAGCTGCTTGACCAGTCGCGCTACTCCACCCGGCCGCCGGAAATGCTGCTCACCCACCCGCTGCCGGAAAGCCGCCTGTCCGACGCCCGCAACCGCGCGAATCAGATGCGTCCGGTGGTGGTGCAATCGTCGGCCGATTTTTATATGGCCAAGGCGCGAACACTGGGGATGTATAACTCCGGGGACAATAAGCTCGGCGACGATTTGCTGAACGCATGGGCGAAAGGCAATATCCGCGAGCAGCACGCCGCGCAGTACGGCCGCGCCCTGCTGGCGATGGGCAACAATAGCTACGATCTTGCGCGTAAAACCCTGCAGCCCCTGCTGAGCGCCGATCCGCAAAATGCCTGGTATCTCGATCTGGCAACCGATATTGACCTTGGCCAGAAGAAAACGGCCGATGCGATTAACCGCCTGAAGAACGCCCGCGAAATCCGCACCAACCCGGTGCTGCAGCTGAACCTCGCCAACGCTTACCTGCAGGGCGGGCAGCCGGCAGAGGCGGCGAATATCCTTAACCGCTACACCTTCAATAATAAAGACGATGGCAACGGCTGGGACCTGCTGGCGCAGGCGGAAGCGGCCCTTGGCCATCGCGATCAGGAGCTGGCGGCCCGTGCGGAAGGAATGGCGCTGGTCGGCCAGCTTGCACAGTCTATTTCGCTGCTCAGCAGCGCCAGTTCACAGGTGAAGTTGGGCAGCCTGCAGCAGGCTCGCTACGATGCGCGCATCGATCAGCTGCGCCAGCTGCAGGAACGCTTCCGCCCATATCAAAAAATGTAAGGAGACCCCATGTCTGACGCGGTAAAAATCTACCATAACCCTCGCTGCTCCAAGAGCCGCGACACCCTCAGCCTGCTGAAGGCTAACGGTATCGACCCTGAAGTGGTGCTCTATCTGGAGACGCCGCCGGATGCGGCGACGCTGCGCCAGCTGCTGAAAATGCTGGGTATGGTGAGCGCCCGCGAGCTGATGCGCCAGAAGGAGGATCTGTATAAGTCACTGGAACTTGCCGATCCTCAGCTCAGCGAAGATGCGCTGATTCAGGCGATGGTCGACAACCCGAAGCTGATTGAACGCCCTATCGTCGTCAGCCACGGCGAGGCGCGGATCGGCCGACCGCCGGAGCAGGTGCTGGATATCGTGAATTAAGCAGGATGCGCCATCGTCATGATGGCGCCGAACCCAATGGCTCGCTAGAGCTTAAGGATCTCTTTAACGAAGGGAATGGTCAGCTTACGTTGGGCGGTAATAGAAGCGCGATCGAGCTGATCGAGCGTCATAAACAGCGAGCGCATTTCGCGATCGAGGCGCTTGAGCAGGAAGCGGCAGACGTCTTCCGGCATCTCAAACCCGCGCAGCCGCGCGCGCAGCTGTAGCGCCTGTAGCTTGTCTTCATCGGACAACGGCTGCAGCTTGTAGATTTGTCCCCAGTCGAGGCGCGATGCCAAATCCGCGAGGCCAAGATTGAGCTGGCGCGGAGGACTATCACCGGTGATCAGCAGACGGGTTTTACCCGACTCCAGGATGCGGTTGTAAAGGTTGAAGATCGCCATCTCCCACGGCTCGTCGCCGGCCGCGCATTCGATATTATCGATACAAACCAGCGAAAGCTGTTCCATCCCTTCGAGCACTTCCGGAACAAACCACGTACGCTTATCCAGCGGCACGTAGCCCACCGCATCGCCGCGCTGGGAAAGCTCCGCACAGGCGGCATGGAGCAGGTGACTGCGCCCCGCGCCTTCACGCGACCAGATATAGATGTACCCACTATGCTCCTGCCGCAGAACGTTCTGTAAGGCAGCGAGAAGAGAAGGATTACCCCCTGGCCAAAAACTCGCAAAAGTTTCATCGTCAGGAAGGTACAGTGGCAAGGAGAGCTGTGCCGGTGCGTTCAGATGGACCTCATCATAGACTGACAGAAAAACGCGAAGAGTTTATCACGAAGTCTGCCGTGAGAGAACCGGGCGGGATCGCCGCCCGGCTGGAGGATCAGCGTTTTGCCTCGGCGTCATCAGCCGAATCAGCCGCGTCCAGAACCACCTCTTCCGGACGCAGGACGCTAATTAATTTGAAGATCAGGCTCAGGGCGACGCCAACGATCGTGGCCAGCGCCATGCCTTTCAGCTCCGCCGCGCCGATGTGCACCTTCGCGCCGCTGACGCCAATGATCAAAATCACCGAGGTCAGGATCAGGTTCTGCGCCTTGTTGTAATCGACCTTCGATTCAATCAGCACGCGGATACCCGATGCGCCGATCACGCCGTACAGCAGCAGCGATACGCCGCCCATTACCGGCAGCGGAATGATCTGAATGGCCGCCGCCAGCTTGCCGACGCAGGAGAGCAGAATGGCGATAATCGCCGCCCCGCCGATAACCCAGGTACTGTAGACGCGGGTAATCGCCATCACGCCGATGTTTTCACCGTAGGTGGTGTTGGGCGTCGAGCCAAAGAAGCCGGAGATCATCGTCGACAGGCCGTTGGCAAACATCGAGCGGTGCAGGCCGGGATCGCGAATCAGATCCTTTTTAACAATATTCGCCGTCACCACCAGGTGCCCGACGTGTTCGGCAATCACCACCAGCGCGGCAGGCAGGATGGTGAAAATCGCAAACCACTCAAAGCGCGGGGTGTAGAAGGTCGGCAGCGCAAACCAGTGCGCCTCGACGATAGGAGTGGTATCGACAACGCCCATCACAAAGGAGAGCGCGTAGCCCACCAGCACGCCGATAAGAATCGGGATGATGGCGAGGAAACCGCGGAACAGCACCGAGCCAAACACCGTCACTCCCAGCGTCACCATTGAGATAATAATGGTTTTGCTATCGGGCGACTGCCCGTCAGCGGGCAGCAGGCCGGCCATATTCGCCGCGACGCCGGCCAGCTCAAGGCCGATAACCGCGACGATAGCCCCCATGGCCGCCGGCGGGAACATCACGTCCAGCCAGCCGGTGCCGGCCTTTTTAACAATAAAGGAGACGATGCAGAACAGCACGCCGCACATAATAAAGCCGCCCAGCGCGACCTCGTAGCCCAGCGGCAGCAGCAGCAGAACCGGGGAGATAAACGCAAAGCTCGACCCCAGATAGGCCGGGATTTTGCCCTTACAGATAAACAGGTACAGCAGCGTGCCGATACCGTTAAACAGCAGCACGGTAGCCGGGTTGATGTGAAACAGGACTGGCACCAACACCGTTGCGCCAAACATAGCGAACAGATGTTGCAAACTTAGCGGGATTGTCTGTAAAAGCGGCGGTCTTTCACTCACCCCGATTGCGCGGCGCGTCATAGTGTTTTCCTCTGAGTGTCGTTTATTAGTTGCTGTTGGCGTGTTTTATTCAAAAAAAAGCCGACTCTTAAAGTCGGCTTCTTATTAATGCTGCAATTATTTGGTACCAAAAATCTTATCGCCGGCGTCGCCGAGCCCGGGAATAATATATCCGTGCTCGTTGAGGCCCTGGTCAATGGACGCGGTGTACATCTCGACGTCCGGGTGCGCTTTCTCCAGCGCGGCAATCCCTTCCGGAGCGGCAACCAGTACCAGCACCTTGATGCTTGAGCAGCCCGCTTTTTTCAGCAGGTCGATAGTGGCGATCATCGAACCGCCGGTTGCCAGCATCGGGTCAACCACCAGCGCCATACGTTCGTCGATATTGGAGACCAGCTTCTGGAAGTAAGGCACCGGCTCGAGGGTTTCTTCATCACGGTAGATGCCAACGACGCTGATGCGCGCGCTCGGGACGTGTTCCAGAACGCCTTCCATCATGCCGAGGCCGGCGCGCAGAATAGGCACGACGGTAATTTTCTTACCTTTGATCTGCTCAACTTCAACCGGGCCATTCCAGCCTTCGATGGTGACCCTTTCGGTCGCCAAGTCGGCGGTGGCTTCATAAGTTAGTAAGCTACCAACCTCTGAGGCGAGTTCACGGAAGCGTTTGGTGCTGATGTCGTGCTCGCGCATCAGGCCCAGCTTGTGTTTGACGAGTGGGTGTTTCACTTCCACAATCTTCATTCTCTTTCTCCTCTGAGGGGCAGCCACAAAAAAAATCGCGGGATTATACCGCTTTTTCCCATTTGCGCCATAGCCGATATGTTTGACCGGGATCAACCAAAATGCTTTGCGCTGCCTGAGCCAGTATAAATCAAAATAAAAAAAACCCGCGCAGGCGGGGTTTCACGGGGCTTCCAGGCGGTTTAGAGTATTTCGCCGTTACTGCCGATAACCTGCTGATACCACGCAAAAGATTTCTTGCGGCTGCGGGCCAGGGTGCCGTTACCTTCGTTGTCTTTATCGACGTAGATAAAGCCGTAACGCTTTTTCATCTCGCCGGTTCCGGCAGAGACCAGGTCGATACAGCCCCACGGGGTGTAGCCCATCAGGTCAACGCCGTCTTCCACCACCGCTTTTTTCATTTCGGCGATATGGGCGGAGAGATAATCAATGCGGTACTGGTCGTCTACCGTGCCGTCAGCTTCGCGCACGTCGATAGCGCCAAGGCCGTTTTCAACAATAAACAGCGGCAGCTGGTAATGATCCCAGAACCAGTTCAGGGAGTAGCGCAGCCCAACCGGGTCAATCTGCCAGCCCCAGTCCGATTTCTGCACGTACGGGTTGGAGACCAGGCTTTTCGTCTCGTCATAATCCAGCTGCGGATTATCTTCGGTGGCCTTGGTGGCGAACGACATATAGTAGCTGAAGCCAATATAGTCGACGCAGCCTTCGCTTAACGCCACGCGATCTTCTTCGGTGATATCCAGCGCAAAGCCGCGGCGCTCAAAGTAGTTGAGCAGGTGCTGAGGGTACTTACCGCGCACGTGAACGTCGGTGAACCAGTAGCGGCGGTGCATGGCGTTCATCGCCATCATCATATCGTTCGGCGCGCAGGAGAGCGGGTAAATGGGGCACATCGCAATCATGCAGCCGACCTGCAGCGCCGGGTTAATCTCCCGCGCGGCTTTCACCGCCAGGGCGCTGGCAACCAGCTCGTAGTGCGCGGCCTGATACATCACCGGCTCGCGATCCTCACCCGGCAGGAACTTCAGCCCCGAGTTGGTGAACGGCGCAAAGTCTTCGTGGAAGTTTGCCTGGTTGTTGATCTCGTTAAAGGTCATCCAGTACTTCACTTTATGCTGATAGCGCTTAAACACCACCTGCGCAAAGCGCACGAAGAAATCAATCAGCTTACGGTTACGCCAGCCGCCGTATTCGCTCACCAGGTGATAAGGCATCTCGAAGTGGGAGAGCGTAATAACCGGCTCAATCCCGTGCTTCAGGCACTCGTCGAACAGATCGTCATAGAACTGCAGCCCGGCTTCATTCGGCTCCTGCTCGTCGCCCAGCGGGAAAATGCGCGTCCAGGCAATAGAGGTACGAAAGCATTTGAAGCCCATTTCCGCAAACAGCTGAATGTCATCTTTATAACGATGATAAAAATCAATCGCCTCATGGTTAGGGTAATTTTTACCCGCCACTACGCCGTCGGTAATTTCACGCGCCACGCCGTGGGCGCCTGCGGTCATCACGTCGGCAACGCTCGCGCCCTTGCCGCCCTCCTGCCAACCACCTTCCAGCTGATGCGCCGCAACCGCGCCGCCCCACAGAAAACCTTCTTTAAATCCAGACATGTTCTCTTCCTTATGAGCGATCGCCCGTCGGCGACCGGTATTGCTGATTGAAATGGTAAACGGCGCCAATTAGCCCGGCGTCGTTGCCGTGGCTAACGGTGTCGATATAGTCTGCAATGCCAAACCAGGCCAGATGTTCACGCAGCAGCGTCAAAAAGCCCGGCCGTTCCACGATGCCGCCGCCGATGAGGATAGTCTGCGGATCGAACACGTTGACGAGGTTATAAAGGCCGGTGCCAAGGCCGTTAAAGAATTCGGCCACCAGCCGATGACAGGTCGCATCGCCCCTGTCGTAGCGATCGAATATCTCTTCCCCGGTCACCTCTTCCAGCGTTTTGCCGAAATGCTCGGCGTAGCGCTGGCGTAAGACGCGCAGGGTACAGTTCTCATTCATTGAGTAGCGACGAACGTTGCGGGCGCCCGGGCGCTGGGTCTGCATATAGCCAAATTCGCCGGCGCGAAAGCTTGCGCCGTGCACCAGCCGGTCATTACAGAAGATAGCCCCGCCGATCCCGGTGCCAATCGTCAGAACCAGAAAATCACTTATATTGGCGGCTTTGCCCTGCCAGCGCTCGGCCAGCAGCACGCAGTTAGCGTCGTTTTCAATGGCGACGGGAAGTCGGGTCCGTTGTTCAAGCCAGGTTTTGATAGCGAAATTATCGAATCTGCGGATAGCGCCGCCCATTTCGATATAGCCGGTGTGCGGATTAACGTAGCCGGGCGCGCTGATCGCCACCCCTTCACACTCCGGGTGCGCGGCGATCCACGCCAGCATGGCCTGCAAAATTTGCTCGCCGTCGCTGTCGCGAATCGGCTGCTTTCCCTTCTCCAGCAGCTCGCCGGTGCTGGTCATAGTGCCCATTTTTAGTGCCGTGCCACCAATATCAAATGCGGCAATTATCATCCTGTCCACTCTCCTGAATCCCCTCGGTACCGTCGTTTGGTTCGCTTAAACAAAAAAAGAAACCGGTTTCAGTGGCATGATGGTCATTCTGGCGCGCCGAGGCAAGCACAAGAATGTACCCGGTTTCATTTTCGTGAACAGTATCAAATTTGTCCATCTCGCCGCCGATTAACGCCGACTGTAAAGCAGGCTCGCAAACGTTTGCTATCCCTGTTAGAATTGCGCCGATTTTTCTTGCTACCGCAAATGTGTGGAGACTTCGCAGTGACCGATAAAACCTCTCTCAGCTATAAAGATGCCGGCGTAGATATTGATGCAGGCAACGCGCTCGTCGACCGTATTAAGGGTGTGGTGAAGAAAACCCGCCGCCCTGAAGTGATGGGTGGACTGGGCGGATTCGGCGCACTGTGCGCATTGCCGCAGAAATACCGCGAACCGGTACTGGTATCCGGCACTGACGGCGTCGGCACCAAGCTGCGTCTGGCAATGGACCTCAAGCGTCACGACACTATCGGTATCGACCTGGTAGCCATGTGCGTCAACGACCTCGTGGTTCAGGGCGCTGAGCCGCTCTTCTTCCTCGACTACTATGCGACCGGCAAACTGGACGTCGATACGGCGGCCAGCGTTATCAGCGGCATCGCCGAAGGCTGCCTGCAGTCAGGCTGCGCGCTGGTTGGCGGCGAAACCGCAGAAATGCCCGGCATGTACCATGGCGATGATTATGACGTCGCGGGCTTCTGCGTCGGGGTTGTAGAAAAATCAGAAATTATCGACGGCAGCAAAGTTGCCGACGGCGACGTGCTGGTCGCACTGGGCTCCAGCGGCCCGCACTCCAACGGCTACTCGCTGGTGCGTAAAATTATTGAAGTCAGCGGCGTCGACCCGCAGACCACCGACCTGAACGGTGCGTCACTGGCCGACCATCTGCTGGCGCCGACCCGCATCTACGTAAAATCGGTGCTGGACCTGATCGCAAACGTTGAAGTTCACGCTATTGCGCACCTGACCGGCGGCGGCTTCTGGGAAAATATCCCGCGCGTTCTGCCGGATAACACCCAGGCGGTGATCGACGAGTCCTCCTGGCAGTGGCCGGAAGTCTTCAAATGGCTGCAAACTGCCGGCAACGTCAGCAGCCATGAAATGTATCGGACCTTCAACTGCGGCGTCGGCATGGTCATCGCGCTGCCGCCGGAAGCCGTCGATAGCGCCCTCGCTCTGCTGAACGAAAAAGGTGAAAACGCGTGGAAAATAGGCTATATCAAAGCCTCTGATTCCGAACAGCGTGTGGTCATTGAATGAAAAACATCGTGGTGCTGATTTCCGGTAGCGGCAGTAACCTGCAGGCAATGATTGACGCCTGCGCGCGGAAACAGATCGGCGGCACCCTGCGAGCGGTATTTAGCAACAAGGCCGATGCTTTCGGCCTTGAACGCGCGCGTGAGGCCGGTATCCCGACCCATGCGCTCACCGCCAGCCAGTTCGCCAACCGCGAAGCGTTCGATCGCGAGCTGATGCACGAGATCGACGCCTACGCGCCGGATGTGGTGGTGCTTGCGGGCTACATGCGCATTCTTAGCCCGGCGTTTGTTGCCCACTATCAGGGGCGGCTGCTGAATATCCACCCTTCCCTGCTGCCTAAATATCCCGGACTCCATACCCATCGCCAGGTACTGGAAAACGGCGATGAGGAGCACGGCACTTCGGTGCATTTCGTCACCGATGAGCTGGACGGCGGCCCGGTTATTCTGCAGGCCAAAGTTCCGGTTTTCGCCGGCGATAGCGAAGATGACGTTACCGCTCGCGTGCAGGCTCAGGAACACGCCATTTACCCGCTCGTCGTCAGCTGGTTTGTCGACGGTCGTCTGCGCATGGAGGGCGGTCAGGCCTGGCTTGACGATGCGCCTCTGCCGCCGCAGGGGTATGCGGCAGAAGAGTAATAGATAGCGCCTCTCACATCCGTCAGAGGCGTTTTTTTTGCCACCGCAGTCACCGCTCATCTGCGCCAGAACCCCGGGCGACGGATGCCTTTTTGCGCCCGACGCGCGGCAGCAAGCATCAGAATCAGCGTTTTTTGCACACAGAACGAGCAAAGGAAAGCGACCGTCTTTTCTTCGCAGCGCGTTGAAAGAAAACTGTCATACTTCTTTGACATAGTTGGACATTCAATGGCAAAGCTCGCCATAATGAAAAAGCAACATCAATCAACCGGAGTGTGAGTTGTAATGGGCCAGGAAAAGCTATACATCGAGAAAGAACTCAGCTGGTTATCCTTTAACGAACGCGTACTTCAGGAAGCGGCGGATAAGAGCAACCCGCTGATTGAGCGCATGCGTTTTTTGGGCATTTACTCCAACAACCTCGATGAATTTTATAAAGTGCGCTTCGCTGAACTTAAGCGCCGCATCATCATCAGTGAAGAGCAAGGTAGTACCGCCCATTCTCGCCACTTATTAGGTAAAATCCAGGCCCGGGTGCTGAAGGCCGACCAGGAGTTTGACAGCCTCTACAATGAGCTGCTGCTGGAGATGGCGCGAAATCAGATCTTCCTGATTAACGAACGCCAGCTGTCGGTCAACCAGCAGTCCTGGCTGCGCAACTACTTTAAGCAGTATCTGCGCCAGCACATCACCCCTATTTTGATTAACCGCGAAACGGACCTGATCCAGTTTTTGAAAGATGATTACACCTATCTGGCGGTGGAAATCATTCGCGGCGACACCATTAACTACGCCCTGCTGGAAATTCCGTCAGATAAAGTTCCGCGCTTTGTTAACCTGCCGCCGGAAGCCCCGCGCCGCCGCAAGCCAATGATCCTGCTCGATAACATTCTGCGCTACTGCCTGGATGATATCTTTAAAGGCTTCTTCGATTACGATGCGCTGAACGCCTACTCGATGAAAATGACCCGTGATGCCGAGTACGATCTGGTGCACGAGATGGAATCGAGCCTGATGGAGCTGATGTCCTCCAGCCTGAAACAGCGCCTCACCGCCGAGCCGGTGCGCTTTGTTTATCAGCGCGACATGCCGGACACCATGGTTGAAATGCTGCGGGCCATGTTCTCGATTTCACGCTATGACTCGATGCTGCCGGGCGGCCGTTACCACAACTTTAAAGACTTTATCGGCTTCCCGAACGTCGGCAAAGCCAACCTGGTCAACAAGCCGCTGCCGCGCCTGCGCCACACGTGGTTTGATAAGTTCCGCAACGGTTTCGACGCCATTCGCGAACGCGACGTGCTGCTCTACTACCCGTACCACACTTTTGAGCACGTGCTGGAACTGCTGCGCCAGGCCTCCTTCGACCCCAGCGTGCTGGCGATCAAAATCAATATTTACCGCGTCGCCAAAGACTCGCGGATCATTGAGTCCATGATCCACGCCGCCCACAACGGTAAAAAAGTCACCGTGGTGGTCGAGCTGCAGGCGCGCTTTGACGAAGAGGCCAACATTCATTGGGCGAAGCGCCTGACTGAGGCCGGCGTGCACGTTATCTTCTCCGCACCTGGGCTGAAGATCCACGCCAAGCTGTTCCTGATTTCGCGTAAAGAGGGCGACGAGGTTGTGCGCTACGCCCATATCGGCACCGGTAACTTCAACGAAAAAACCGCGCGCCTGTATACCGACTACTCCCTGATCACCGCGGATGCGCGAATTACCAATGAAGTTCGTCGCGTGTTCAACTTTATCGAAAATCCGTACCGTCCGGTTAGCTTTGACTATCTGCTGGTGTCGCCGCAGAACTCGCGCCGCCTGCTGTATGAGATGATCGATCGCGAAATTGCTAACGCCCAGAACGGCCAGCCTTCCGGGATCACCCTTAAGCTGAACAACCTGGTCGATAAGGGCCTGGTTGACCGCCTCTACGCGGCCTCCAGCTCCGGCGTTCCCGTTAACCTGTTAATCCGCGGTATGTGCTCCCTGATACCGGGGCTTGAAGGGATTAGCGACAACATTCGCGTTACCAGCATCGTTGACCGCTTCCTGGAGCACGACCGCGTCTATGTCTTTGAAAACGGCGGCGATAAGCAGGTCTGGCTCTCTTCCGCTGACTGGATGACGCGCAATATCGACTACCGTATTGAAGTCGCCGCGCCGCTGCTTGACCCGCGTTTGAAACAGCGGGTGCTGGATATTTTTGACATCTTGTTCAACGACACGGTGAAAGCACGCTATCTTGATAAAGAACTGAGTAATAGCTACGTGCCGCGCGGCAACCGCCGTAAAGTTCGCGCTCAGATGGCGATCTATGACTATCTCAAATCACTCGAACAGCCCGATTAACCTATGCCTATAAACGAAAAAGCCCCTCGTCCCCAGGAGTTTGCTGCGGTCGACCTTGGTTCAAACAGTTTTCATATGGTGATCGCCCGTGTCGTCGACGGGGCAATGCAGATCATCGGCCGCCTTAAACAGCGGGTTCATCTGGCCGATGGTCTGGATGAAAACTCCGTGCTCAGCGAAGAGGCGATCGCGCGCGGGCTTAGCTGCCTGTCGCTGTTTGCCGAACGCCTGCAGGGCTTTGCGCCCTCCAGCGTCTGCATCGTTGGCACGCATACGCTACGCCAGGCGGCGAACGCGGCCGAGTTTCTCAAGCGCGCGGAGCAGGTTATCCCCTATCCGATTGAGATAATCTCCGGTAACGAAGAGGCGCGCCTGATTTTTATGGGCGTTGAGCATACTCAGCCCGAGCGTGGCCGCAAGCTGGTGATTGATATCGGCGGCGGCTCAACCGAGCTGGTCATCGGCGAAGATTTCGAGCCGCGGCTGGTCGAAAGCCGCAGAATGGGCTGCGTCAGCTTCTCGCAGATTTACTTCGCTGGCGGCATTATCAACAAAGAGAATTTCCAGCGCGCGCGCCTGTCGGCGGTGCAAAAGCTGGAAACCCTGGCGTGGCAGTTCCGCATCCAGGGCTGGACCGTGGCGCTCGGCGCCTCCGGGACCATTAAGGCCGCTCAGGAAGTGCTGATCGCCATGGGCGAGAAGGACGGCTTTATCACCCCTGAACGCCTTGAAATGCTGGTCGCTGAGCTGCTGAAGTATAAAAACTTCGACTCGCTTAGCCTGCCGGGCCTCTCTGAAGAGCGCAAAGCGGTATTTGCTCCGGGGCTGGCGATTCTGTGCGGCGTGTTCGATGCGCTGGCCATCAAAGAGCTGCGCCTATCGGACGGGGCGCTGCGTGAAGGCGTGCTGTACGAGATGGAGGGCCGTTTCCGCCATCAGGATATCCGCAGCCGCACCGCGCAAAGCCTGGCCAACCAGTATAATATCGACCGCGAACAGGCGCGTCGGGTGCTGGAGACCACCACCCATATCTTTGAGCAGTGGCAGGATCAGAACCCTAAGCTGGATAACCCGAACCTTTCGGCGCTGCTGAAATGGGCGGTTATGCTGCACGAAGTGGGGCTGAATATTAACCACAGCGGTATGCATCGCCACTCCGCATATATTCTGCAGAACAGCGATTTGCCGGGCTTCAATCAGGAGCAGCAGATGCTGATGGCCACGCTGGTGCGCTATCACCGTAAGGCCATCAAGCTCGACGATTTGCCGCGCTTTACGCTGTTTAAGAAAAAGCAGTTCCTGCCGCTTATTCAGCTCTTACGCCTCGGCATTCTGCTGAACAACCAGCGCCAGGCGACGACAACGCCGCCGACGCTGAAGCTGAAGACCGAAGCCAACCACTGGACGCTGGTATTCCCGCACGACTGGTTTAGCCAAAATGCGCTGGTGCTGCTCGATCTGGAAAAAGAGCAGCAGTACTGGGAAGGCGTACCCGACTGGCTGCTGAAGATTGCCGAAGAAGAGCCTGATAGCTAGCAGGCAGGCCGGGCGCTCTGCGTCCGGCCTGTTTTACCCGTCAAACCGCCTTCGGCACGTCCAGGTTAGCCAGCGTCTCCAGCGGCACGGGCTCGCCAATCTCATAGCCCTGCATGTAGTCGATACCCAGCGACATCACCGCCTGACGAATCTCCTCCGTTTCAACATACTCCGCCACTACCTGCATATTCTTCATCCGCGCCAGATGGCAAATCGAGGCCACCACCTGATAGTCGAGGCTGCTGGTGACCAGATTACGAATAAAGCTGCCGTCAATTTTCAGCAGGTCGACGTTGAGGCTTTTCAGCCGAGCGTAGCTGGCATAGCCGGTCCCGAAATCATCGATCGCCACGCGGCAGCCCAGCGCCTGTAAATGGGCCAGCGTTTGTCGCGCCTGCTCCGGATTGTTCAACGAGTGATTTTCGGTCAGCTCGAATATTAGCTGCCAGGGCTCAACCCCGAAGCGCGCCAGCCGCTGCTCCACCTCCTGTGGGAACTGGCTGCGGCTCACCGACACCGGCGACAGATTCACCGCCAGCCGCAGGCCCGGAAGAGTGTGCCGATGCTGGTTCATAAAGGAGAGCGTATTTTCCAGCACCCACAGATCGATCCGCGAAGCGAGGCCAAACTCGTGGGCTACCGGGAGGAAGCTATCCGGATTGATGGTTTCGCCATTCTCGCCCACCATCCTCAGCAGCACTTCATGGTAGCTGTCGCCGCGGATCCCGACTATCGGCTGCGCCATCAGGCGAAAGCGGTCCAGCTCCAGCGCCTGCAGGATCTGATTCATCATCGCCACCTTATCCTTTAGCCCATGCTGGACGTGGATCGCGCCCCGACGCTGCATATTTTCCGGGTGACCGCTGGTTAACGACATATCGGCAATGGTATTCAGCTCGCCTAAGAGCAAATACAGATGCTTCACCGGCGAGCGCACGCTGCAGTAGCTCAGGCCCACCGCGGGCTGCAGCGGCATCCCGTCCCAGACAAAGCGAAACTGCTTCAGGTGTTTATCCAGCGCGTCGATTCGCGCCTTGTGATCGTCGCAGTTCATACGGATAACCAGATCGTGGCCCGAGAGGTGATGAACGGCCTCATTCGGCTGCAGCAAGGCGCTAAGGTGTTCTGCCAGATTTTGCTTGTACTGAATGCGCAGCATCACCCCATAGTGCCGTCCCAGCAGCTCCAGCTCAGGGATGCGCAAAAAGCACAGCACCGACCACGGCGAGCTTTCGAGGGCCCGGCTTAGCGCGCGTAAATTCGGCATATGCACCACCGGGTCGAGAAACGCCATTCGCCGCACGCGCGCGTGGATCAGCCGCTGCTGTGTCGCCAGCATGGCCATATAGGCGATAATAAACGAGAACACCAGGTAGCTGGATGAGGTGATAGCCAGCTGATTATTGTAGCCCATCGAGAACGGCAAATAGCGGTCATGAAAATGGATAATAAGAATTAATACTGGCGTCCAGACCATCGCGATAAAGCGATAGCCAAAGCGCATCGCTCCCCACAGCATCACCGGCATAAGTAATGATAATGTATAATTTGTGCTAAATATCGTACTGGTATTACTCAAGGGTATTAATAATAGTACTAATAACATTAACAGCGTAAGTGCCCAGAAAATAAACTCAACCCGCTTTATTTTGGGGTCAATTTGCAGGCGAATTTGCGAAATAAATCCGCGTATATGTAATGGATTACGAATAATGCGCAGCAGAAAATAGCACAGCGGTACGCCGGTTAAACACCCGACCATCAGCGCCTGGAAAGTGATTAGCGATCGTAAACTAAAGGGGTCAATGCCGATCAGGCCCGTGGCGCGAGGATGCAGGCCAAGGTACTCGGCAAACTGAGAAAGCACGAGGAATATTGCCGACGGCAGCAGCATTTGCCAGAACAGCCTCTGCGGCATCAGGCCGACGTTACCGTGCGAGATCTGCTGCCTGCGCGGGACAAAAATACGGTAGCCGCCCCAGCACAATACCACCGGGATCAGAAAGTGGAAGATAACGCCGACTGCCTCTTCCGGAGCCATGCGACGGGCCACCGTGCACCACAGCCCGATGATAATGCCGGGCAGCGCGCTCCAGCCAAAAAACAGCATCAGGCTCAATACCAGCGCCAGCGGTAAATAGTAAAGAGAAACTTCATTACCGTTCAGCTCAGCGTAGGTATTTGTCCATCTCGCCAGGGGAAGTAAGAGAGTAGGTAACACCAGCGGCAGCGCCCACCACTTGTCCCGATATTGTCTGTACAGATTAATTATGCTCATAGATGCTCTACGGATAACCCAAACTCCAGCAGGGTATATTCAGGCAGGCATCCAACCCAACCATCTCAACCGCGTAAGGAATAATGACGCGGAACTGGCTGGAGATTCTAGTTACCAGCGAAAACAGACAGTTGATATAAATCAAGAAATCATTTAGCTAATATTAATAATGCTTATTTTTTTGCCATTAGCCGCTGGAAAAAGAAACCATGTAAATGCATTGATTATGTTATATAACACTAAGTAATGCTTTTGGCTGAGGCACTTTTACATCCTCATCAATTGACCCCGCCCCTTTCCTGTGCCTTAATACGCCTAACGCCCATGTTATGGGTATACTTTAAGGAACCTTTTGTGAGTCAGGCACCCAGTATGCGTAAACGACATCGATTTAACCGTCGCATGACCCGTATCGTACTGCTTATCAGCTTTATCTTTTTCTTTGGACGTTTCGTCTACTCCTCTATCGGTGCCTGGTACCATCATCAGGACAAAAAAGAGTCGCAGCAATCCACCGCCCCGGTGGTCACGCCGACCCGAGAATAGCCTCGCCGTCACCAGCCGTTCGCCGTATTCGATGTCCGTTCAGCTTCCGAGTTGCCGCAGCAGGCGCAACATTTCGGCGATCCCTTTACTGAGGATTTTATCCTGGCGCATCACCACGCCAAGCCGGCGATGAAGGTATGGCGTCAGCGAGTGAACGCTTAGCCCGCGACGATCATCGGCGTCCTGCACCGCCATACGCGGCACAATGCTGTAGCCCAGCCCGGCGCGCACCATGCGCTTGATCGCCTCGATACTCCCAAGCTGCATCACCGGCGCAATCGTCAGGCCTGCGGCATGAAACCAGCCGTCAATCAGCGCCCGGGTGCCGCTTCCCGCCTCAAAGGCAATCAGCGGCAGGAGCTGCAGAACGTCCGGCGTAAGCCGCGGCGGCGCCAGGCCGTCGCTGGCAAAAATAAACACAAACTCCTCATCGATAACCGGGGTGACCGCCAGGCTACGCCCGTTTGCCGGCAGCGTCACCAGCCCAAGATCGAGCCGGTTTTCCTCCACCGCCCGGACGATATCGAGGGTATTTCCGGTGGTCACGCCCACCGTCAACAGCGGGTGGCCCTCGCGCAGCTGCTGCAGGATCGGGGGTAAAAGATGAATACAGGCCGTCGCCCCGGTACCGAGGGCAATCGCGCCGCTGACCTCATGGCTAAACTCGCCGACCGACCGCAGCGCCGCGCTGACCGCCTGCTCAATATGTTCGCCGTGGGCCAGCAGCGTCAGGCCGGCCGCCGTCGCCTTCACGCCCCGACCGGTGCGCTCCACCAGCCGGGCCTGAAGAAACTGCTCCAGCTGCCGCACCTGCAGGCTGACGGCCGGTTGCGATAGCCCCAGCACGTCGGCGGCGGCGGAAAAGCTCCCCCGCTGCACCACCAGCCGGAAGGTCGCCAGGTTTGCCAGATTCAGCGTCATCATCGCAAAGTTTCTCTTATAAGGGTCATAAACGGACGGGTCTGCCAGCACAATAGCCTGCGGGATATGCTGTCGACAACCGTATCACTGAACAGAAGACCATGAAAGCAACCGCAAAATCGCCCTCAGCCCCCGCCCTGCTCACCTTTGCCGCCGGATGCAACCAGCTTATCAACTGGGGTATCTCATTTTATATGCCCGGCACCTTTGCCCGAGCCATCGCCCAGGATACCGGCTGGTCTGCGGCGCAAATCTATCTCGGCCTGACCCTTGCAATGCTGATGATGGCGATAGTCTCCCCCTTCGTTGCCCGCCTGCTGGCCCGCCTCGGCGGCCAGCGCGTGGTGATGTCCGGGACGCTGATCGTCGCCGGCGGATGCTTAATCATGGCGAACGCCCATACTCTGCCGGTCTGGTTTTGCGCCTGGCTGCTGACCGGCATTGGTATGCGCCTGGCGCTGTATGACGCGCTGTTCGCCGCGTTGGTGAACCTTTACGGACAGCGTGCAAGAGTGACTATCTCGCGGGTGACGCTGGCGGGTGGCCTGGCCTCCGCCGTTTTCTGGCCGCTTGGCGCCTGGCTGCTGACGACGATCGGCTGGCGTCACGCGCTGCTGGTCTACGCGCTGTTCGGCGTGCTCAGCGCGCTGCTGCTGTGCAAAATGCCGAATATCCGGCTGCCGACGCCGCCGCAGCGCAAAGCGCGCCCGCCAGCCTCGCGCCACGACCGACGCGTTGGCCTGCTGTATGCGGCGCTGATCGCGCTGGTGACCTTTGTCTCTAACGGAACCTCGACCCATCTGCCCGAGTTTATCGCCAGCTACGGCCTGCCGGTGGCGGCAGGCATGCTGTGGGGAGTCGGACAAACCGGCGCCCGTTTTCTGGAAGTGGCTTCCGGCTGCGCATTAACGCCGCTAAAGCTCACGCTGCTCACGACCCTGCTGATGCCGCTGTGCTTTGCGCTCGGCCTGAGCAGCCCCTATTTCGCGTGGGCTGCCGCCGGGTTTGTGTTGGGATATGGCGCGATTAATGGCTTAACCACGGTATTCAAGGCCACGCTGCCGCTGCAGCTGTTTGCCGCACAGGATTACGCCCGGCGCACCGGAGTTTTGCTGATCCCCGCCCAGCTGCTGGCGGCCGCCTCGCCGTTTGCCTACGCCTGGCTTAACCAGCGCCTGGGCATCGAGGGAGGTTTAGCGGTGTCTGCGCTGCTCGCGCTGGTCGTTGCCGCGCTGGCGCTGGCGATTGCCCTGCACCAGCGTCAGCTCCCAGCGGCAGCGGTTAGCGAGCCTGCCTGACCCCGTCCGTCGCGCTCTTCCTCCCGCCCTTTGTCCTGCACCGGGGAGTAGCCGAACTTACGTGAAAACGCGCGGGAGAAGGCGGCGGCGCTGCCAAAGCCAACCGCGGCGGCGGCGGATTTGACGCTGGCTCCGTTGCGCAGTTTGCTACGCCCAAGGGCCAGCCGCCAGCCGTTGAGGTAGGCGGCGGGCGGCTGGCCAACGGTTTTGCGAAAGAGGGCGATAAACGGTCCACGCGACATGTCCGCGAGGGCCATCAGCTCGGCAATCTGCCACTTCCGCCGCGGTTCGTCGTGCATGGCAACAAGACAGACGTGAAGCCTGGGGTGGGCCAACCCCGCTAACAGCCCGGCATCAACGGTCCCCACCGCAATAGCTTTACGGATAGCCAGCACCACGATGACCTCGCACAGACGGTTGCGAATGGTCCCGCCGCCGCAGCGCGCCACCTCAACCTCAGCGACAATTAAGTCTGCCAGACCATACAGTGCCGGTTGTTCCGCCAGCGAAAAGCTCAGCTCATCGGGCAAGGCGCCAACCAGCGGATTTTCACTGCCGCCAAAATCAACACTGGCCGCGGCGCAGAGCGTCACCCCGGTCGGCAGCTTTGCCGTCGTCCTGGCGCGGTACAGCAGATGCGTCGGCCTACCGGCACCGTCGGCATCGACGATTAAAAGATTCGCCGGCGCGGCTGAATCGCACAGCGTGGCGCTGAGGCCAAAGGCTTTCAGGAAAGCCGATAATCGATCATGCCTTAGCGGGATATTCGTACTTTCAATCATGCCTTACCCCAACTTCGTGATTGTAAATCTTTTACCATAGTGTAAAGGGGGCACGTCGCCTGCCGCCAGAACAATTAACAGGAGCTTGTATGACCCAAAATAGCGCCAGCAAATTCGATGCCTCCCGCGCGGGAGAATATGCCAGGCAGAGCCGAATCGCGCTCGCTGGCTACGATGCCTGCCACGAACTCTCCGCATGTATGCTCTCTGCCGCGCTGGGTGAAGGCGTCCCGGCGCGCGTTCTGGTCGTCGGTGCGGGTGGCACGGCTGGTGAAATCATTGCCGCCGCGGCGCTGGAGCCGCAGTGGTCCTTCGTCGCGGTGGATCCGTCGCCGCCGATGCTGGAACTTGCCCGCTCCGCTATCGCCGAGGCGGATCTCACGGATCGGGTAGAAACGGTTCCCGGCGGGGTCATCGATCTGGCGGCCGCCCCGCTCTTTGATGCAGGGATCATGATTGGAGTGCTGCACCACCTGGCCGGCGATGCGGAGAAACTGAATATTCTGCAGCAAATCGCCGCGCGGCTGAAGCCCGGCGCGCCGCTGGTCGTGGCGGGTAATTATCGGCCCTACGCTTCGCAACCCTTATTGATGAAGGCATGGGAGAATCGCTGGAAAATGAGCGGAGCGGAAGTCGAGGAGCGGCGGGCAAAGATGGACAAAATTCTGCAAGGCGCGCAGCCGCCGCAGTCAGAGGAAGCCGTGATTTCCCTGCTCGCAGGAGCCGGTTTTGACCAGCCGGTGAGGTTCTTTTCCAGCCTGTTCTGGGGAGCATGGCTGGCCCGACGACTGCCGGAGACAACATGAACGACGCGCCGCCGTAATAACAAATAGCGCCCTGCTGAGCCGCCGCGCGGCAAAAAACCTGCCAGTACCGCGCACCCGGACAGGTTTTGCTACCCGCATAAGATTAGCCATCTGACCGCCGCTGCGCGGCTGAAAGACGGCCCCTTGCGGGCGTTAATATCGCGATGACAGACCCGCCTCATTCATCCAAAGCTCTGCATCTTCCCCGGCGGGAATACGTAGCGGAGCGGCGGGATCGGTCGCTGCCCGCCAAACCGCTTGCGCCACATCGGACGCATGGGTGACCGGGCCGGCGTCTTCCTGCACGCTGCGGATGAACTGCTGCAGCATCGGGGCATAGTCCGCATCGTCCATGCCGCGCACGTGCGGACGGGCATTAGCGCCGAAGCGAGTTTCCGGCGAACGGCCGGGCAAGACGATGTGCGCGCGGACGCCAAAGGGCGCCATCTCCACCGCCAGCGACTCGGTGAAGGCGTTTACCGCCGCCTTGCTTGCCCGATAAATCCCGACGATCGGCAATGGTTTGAGCGTAACCGTCGAGGTGACGTTGATGACCACGCCGGCCCGGCGCTGGCGCATTTGCGGCACGACGGCCTGAACCATTGCCAGCGTGCCAACGGCGTTGGTCTGAAACAGGGCGTGGACGGTTTCCGGCGCCGTAAGCTCAACCGGAGACGGCGCCCCGAAACCGGCATTATTGACCAGAACGTCGATTGGACCTGCCGCCGCCACGACCCGGGCTATGCTGGCGGGATCGGTGATATCCAGCGCCAGCACCCGCAGTCGTTCAGAGGCCGAGAGCAGACCTTCCGTCGGCGTGCGCATTGTGGCAATCACCTCCCAGCCCCTGGCAAGGAACAGTTTTGCGGTTTGCAGGCCGAAGCCGGACGAGCAGCCGGTAATCAATATCGTAGACATAGGCATCTCCATTAAAAATGAACATCCTTATGGTAGCGACGCCGCGGAGGACTTAATATAGCCTTTAGTCGCCAAAACTTTAGAGATAGTCCTGTTTATGTTCATAGATCCGCTTGCCGATATCGTCACCCTGCTGCAGCCGGCCGCCCGCTTTTCAAAGCTGGTGGAGTGTGCCGGTTCGTGGCGCATTGAGCGTGCGGCGACGGGTGAGCCCTTCTACTGCGCAATACTAGAGGGAAGCTGTCGCATCACCTTCGACGGAAATCAGCGGTTTACTCTGCAGGCCGGCGACTTTGTTCTTGCTCCTGCGATGCGGGATCTGGTCAACGACAGCCTTGATGCGCCGGACGACATGCCCGCCACGCTGCCTGTCCAGGTCGCCGAGGGGCATTTTCACGCTGGGCGCCAAGACGGCCCGGCCGATCTGCGCATGCTGATCGGCCATTGCAGCTTCGGCACGCCCGACGCCGCCCTGCTGGTTTCGCTTCTGCCGGATATCGTTCTGGTGCGCGACCGGCCCCGCCTTGCCACGCTGATACAGCTGATCGGCGAGGAAACCCGTGAACGCCGCGCGGCCCGCGGGCTGGTGCTGGAGCGGCTGCTTGAGGTGCTGCTGATCGAGGCGTTGCGCTCGGCAACGGAAACGTCATCCGCGCCGGGTTTAAGCCGCGGCCTGGCTGACGAACGCCTCGCCGTCGCGCTGCGCGCGATCCACGCCCGTCCCGAACATCCCTGGAGCGTCGCCGAGCTGGCGAGCGTCGCGGCAATGTCGCGTTCGGCCTTCTTTGCGCGCTTCAATCGTATCGTTGGCCAGCCGCCTATGGCGTATCTGCTGGCCTGGCGGATGGCGCTGGCAAAGCAGCTATTGCGGGATCGAGAGAGCGGAGTCGAGCAGGTTGCGGTACGCGTGGGCTACGGGTCGGCAAGCAGCTTCAGCGCTGCATTTACCCGCTATGTCGGCATGCCCCCGGCCCGCTACGCACGCGAACAAGCCGCGCGATAAGCCAAAAATGAAAAAAACCCGCAGTTACGCGGGCTTAAAAGGGATGGCATCGGCGCCGGGCGCCAGAGGCTAAATCATCTCCACTCAGCTATCAATGAGAAAATAAAATACAAATAAATCAATACATTGCAATAAACCGCTTAGCAGGCACCACGAAAAATACCATGTTTCAACAATAGGGCTGCCTACAAGCTGTTCAGATAAACAATATGGTCGCTCTACTCCTACTAGGGTCCTTAGCTCGGTCATATCACTCATTTCAGCCCAGATGTGAACAAAATGAGGCACCGACGCACCTATTAAGTTAGTGTATTCGATATCCTATGTGGCAATGAAAAATGGAGTTACGATCTTGAAAGTAAGCGAGTTGTCTGGCCAAACGGCCCGCCTTTCCGGCTTGAACAACATCAACATAATTATGGGCCGAAACGGCGCGGGAAAAAGCCGTTTCCTTCGCGAGATCGAAGAAACAACCAGCCAGAACAAGCAGCGATTTTATGTCCGATATGTAAGTCCAGAGCGAGCGGGGTCGTTCAAGCGTGATGGCAACGTCCTCACAAATATGAGCGACAACCCCGAATGGTTGAGGCACACTCGGGCAGTTAATCAGGCAAGCAACTTCAAAGCTGCATCGGCTATGCTATTTCGCGAGGCTGAGACACTTTACTTACGTCGACTTGCCAATACCCCGGAAATTCGAACTGATCTAACGCGAAACTTTCAGACAGACCGATTAAGTAAAATTAATCAGCTTCTCACTAACATTTCGCTCGAAATGGGTAACGCCGATTATGAGTTTCGATCACTTGTAGATGGTCAGATCATTGATCCGGCCCAGATCAGTAGCGGCGAATCAGAAGCGGTTGCATTAGCCGCAGAAATCATCTATTTCTTCGACACAATAGATCTGGAGAAATTCAACGTACTCCTCCTTGATGAGCCTGATGTACATCTGCACCCCGACCTCCAAGCTAGACTGGGCAAGCTGATAATCAGTATGCTCGACGAATTCAGAACCCACGCAGATAGCATTGCCATATGCTTATCCACTCATAGCTCTCCGCTCGTCTGTTCTCTTGCCGCCTCACCATATGTATCAATAGGCACGAAGAGCTTTGCAGTGAATGAAATCTCATTGATACCGGCCAGCGACGAACTTCGAAAGATTGCACCATTCTTCGGGCACCCCCTATCGCTTTCTCTTAGCGAAGACGCTGCATTAATTTTGGAAGGAGAGGACGACGAACGAGTCTGGCAACAAGCGGCCAGAACATCACAGGGTCGAATAAAAATCTTTCCCGTACTAGCAGGTAGCGTAGATCAACAGAGTCAACTTGAAAATTTTTGCGTAGACCTCCTTAGTACACTCTATGACAATCCAATCGCCTTTTCCCTTCGTGACGGTGATGGTGTAATCAACGAGTCGCTTGAACATCGCCTACCTCTTAAACGCTATCGCTTACGATGCTACGCTATCGAAAATGTTCTTTTGACTGATTCATGCCTTGCAGTAATGAATGTTACATGGGTGGAATTTGTAGACGCAGCCAAAAAATGGGTTGAGAATAATCAAACACATTCCGACATAGCGTTGATTGCAGAACTAATGGAATCGAACGACCGGTTGCGTCACAAGAAGATCAAGAAAATCCGCCAACTCGTCTGTGCTATTGTTGAGTGTAAAAAACCTTGGGAGGTAGTAGTTGGACAAGCAATCGGGGCATTGACCAGAGAAGACCTTGAAAACTCAAATATGTTGATCCATTTTCTTGGAGGAGAGATGGTCAGCGACGTCATCTTCAGGGACGCAATAAACCCATGAGAATGACCTGATACCATGACCACGATTGATCCGCCCTCATGGTATCAGTATTTATTTTATAACCCGCCTCTCAATACACCAAGAGATTGCGGTAAAGTGGAGCAGCATGATTACCAGCTTTATCTGGCGATAAATGATATTGAGCATACGAAAACGAAGGCAATGTCACCTAAGACCAATAGTATCTGCGAGCAGTTCCATAAAACGATACTGAACGAGTTTTACAGGTGACGTTCCGCAAAAAGTTATATGATGATCTTGAAGCATTACAATCGGTTCTTGATGAATGGCTGGTTCACTATAATAATGAGCGAACCCATCAGGGAAAAATGTGCAGTGGCCGGACGCCGATAGAAACGTTACTTGATGGAAAGCTCATCTGGGATGAGAAAAACTTAAGCCAGATGTAATCTGACAGATACCTTTATAAATAGCCGGTAATTGTCAAATCAGGTCTGATCTAATACGACTTAACTGTGTTATGAGCAATACTGAGGATGGATATGGAACCAGAGAAATTTGCTGAAACTGCAATAGGATTTACCAAAAGCCCTCTTGGTATCATTGCACTCTTTATTGTTCTCGTTTATGGATTTGCCTCTTTCGTCGTTGGCTTTGGTAATGGCTTATCAGAGCATATAGCTCCCCTTATTTATTTCATGGTTTTCTTTCCTGTCATTGTATTTCTTGGCTTTCTCTGGCTTGTTGCGAAACACCATAATAAGCTTTACGGGCCGTCAGATTTCAAAGATGAAAATAATTTTTTAAGAGCGCAAATAGCTACAGCAGCATCATTGGCCGCAGCCACAGCAAAACAGCCTGAAAATAGTGCAGGGGTCACTGAAAGCCAACTGCGAAAAATCGTCAACGTTGTATCCAATGCAAAACGGCAGAGTAAGCATGAAAAATGGCGAAATCGTATTTTATGGGTGGATGATCAACCTGAAAATAATGTTTACGAAAGACAGGCATTTGAGGCACAGGGAATAGAGTTCGCTTTAGCTCTTTCAACTGACGAAGCCTTGGAATTGATAAAAACAAATAAGTTTGCAGCTATTATTTCGGATATGGATCGCAAAGAAGGGGCGCAAGAAGGTTATGTCTTACTAGAAAGATTACGCGCAATGGGAGACAAAACTCCTTTTATGATCTATGCGTCCTCAGATCTACCAGAGCACAAGAGAATGGCAAGAGAAAGAGGTGCAATTGGCTCCACTAATCGAGCAGAAGAACTCTTTCAAACTGTCATGAGTGCGATTACCAATGGCTCATAACAAAGCCATTAAATTCGCCCCCTACGGCTACGGTTGCCGGACGCTCACAACGGCCAGTATCTCATTTGTCGATTTGATCGATCTCATCATACCCTTGTAAGCACTTCCGGCTAGACTGTTTTGGAATACCGCCATTTTGTTGGTAATGGCTTTTATCTTTAGGCCATAGCCGATATTATAGAATTACGGCCTTAAAAATAGAAGTCATACACTCAATGAAAAACCAATAAAAAATGCCAGTCAGAAAACTGACTGGCATTAAAGTTAGTTGGAAAGGTTTAATTTACTATTTATAGCCAGTCCTACTCCCACTCGATCGTCGCTGGCGGCTTACCGCTGATGTCATACACCACGCGGGAGATACCGTTCACTTCGTTGATGATGCGGTTGGAGACGCGGCCGAGGAAGTCGTACGGCAGGTGCGCCCAGTGGGCGGTCATAAAGTCGATGGTTTCTACCGCACGCAGGGAAACAACCCAGTCGTATTTGCGGCCATCGCCCATCACGCCGACGGAACGAACCGGCAGGAACACGGTAAACGCCTGGCTGACCTTGTTGTAGAGGTCGGCTTTGTGCAGCTCTTCGATGAAGATAGCGTCCGCGCGACGCAGCAGGTCGCAGTACTCTTTCTTCACTTCGCCCAGCACGCGTACGCCGAGGCCCGGACCCGGGAACGGATGACGGTACAGCATGTCGTACGGCAGGCCCAGCTCGAGACCGATTTTACGCACTTCGTCTTTGAACAGCTCTTTGAGCGGTTCAACGAGGCCCATCTTCATCTCTTTCGGCAGGCCGCCCACGTTGTGGTGAGATTTGATAACGTGCGCTTTACCGGTCGCGGAAGCCGCGGACTCGATCACGTCAGGGTAGATAGTCCCCTGCGCCAGCCACTTCACGTCTTCCAGCTTCAGCGCTTCTTCGTCAAATAGCTCAACGAACACGCGGCCGATAATTTTACGTTTTGCTTCCGGGTCGTTCTCACCGGCCAGCGCGGCGAGGAAACGATCTTCCGCGGAAACGTGGATGATGTTCAGGCCAAAGCGGTCGCCAAACATGTCCATCACCTGCTCGGCTTCGTTCAGGCGCAGCAGGCCGTTATCAACGAACACGCAGGTCAGGTTTTTGCCGATCGCGCGATGCAGCAGCATAGCGGTGACGGAAGAGTCGACGCCGCCGGACAGGCCGAGGATCACCTTATCGTCGCCAACCTGCTGACGGATGCGCTCAATGGCATCATCAATAATCTTAGCCGGCGTCCACAGCGCTTCACACTGGCAGATATCGCGCACGAAGCGGTCCAGCATACGCAGGCCCTGACGGGTGTGGGTCACTTCCGGGTGGAACTGCACGCCGTAGAAGCGTTTTTCTTCGTTAGCCATAATGGCGAACGGACAGGTCTCGGTGCTGGCAACGGTCACGAAGTCAGACGGGATGGCGGTCACTTTATCGCCATGGCTCATCCAGACGTCGAGCAGCGGCTTGCCGTCGGCGCTCAGCGAATCTTCAATCCCGTGGATCAGCGCGCTGTCGGTTTGTACTTCAACCTGCGCGTAGCCGAACTCACGCTCGCTGGAAGCCTCAACGTGGCCGCCGAGCTGCATTGCCATGGTCTGCATGCCGTAGCACACGCCAAATACCGGCACGCCCGCTTCAAAAACGTATTCCGGCGCGCGCGGGCTGTTATCTTCAGTGGTGCTTTCCGGGCCGCCGGAAAGAATGATGCCGCTTGGGTTGAATTCACGGATTTGAGCTTCAGTCACGTCCCAGGCCCACAGTTCGCAGTAAACGCCTAATTCACGTACGCGACGCGCAACCAGCTGGGTGTACTGAGAACCGAAGTCGAGGATAAGAATGCGATGTTTATGAATGTTGTCCGTCATTGACGTTTATTCCAGAGCAGTAGCAATTAAATAAAATCGCCCGGCGCATGGCCGGGCGATGAAAATCAGGAGCCCATGCGGTAGTTCGGGGATTCCTTGGTGATCGTCACGTCGTGAACGTGGCTTTCCTGGATGCCAGCACCGCTGATACGCACGAATTCCGCTTTGGTACGCAGGGTGTCGATGGTACCACAGCCGGTCAGACCCATACAGGAACGCAGGCCGCCCATCTGCTGGTGAATGATCTCTTTCAGGCGGCCTTTGTAGGCTACGCGGCCTTCGATACCTTCCGGTACCAGTTTGTCAGCCGCGTTATCGCTCTGGAAGTAGCGGTCGGAGGAGCCTTTGGACATCGCGCCCAGGGAGCCCATACCGCGATAGGATTTGTATGAACGGCCCTGGTAAAGCTCAATTTCGCCCGGGGACTCTTCGGTACCCGCCAGCATCGAGCCAACCATCACCGCCGCTGCGCCCGCGGCAATCGCTTTCGCGATATCGCCGGAGAAGCGGATACCGCCGTCGGCGATAACCGGGATCCCGGTGCCTTCCAGCGCTTCGACGGCGTCAGAAACGGCGGTAATCTGCGGAACGCCTACGCCGGTAACGATACGCGTGGTGCAGATAGAGCCAGGACCAATCCCGACCTTCACCGCGCTCACGCCGGCTTCAGCCAGCGCACGCGCGCCGGCACCGGTCGCCACGTTGCCGCCGATGATTTGCAGGTTCGGATATTTTGCCCGCGTTTCGCGAATGCGCTGCAGAACGCCTTCAGAATGGCCGTGGGAGGAGTCGATCAGCAGAACGTCAACGCCTGCGGCAACCAGCGCATCAACGCGATCTTCGTTACCGGCGCCGGCGCCAACCGCCGCGCCTACGCGCAGACGACCGTGCTCATCTTTACAGGCGTTCGGTTTACGTTCTGCTTTCTGGAAATCTTTAACGGTAATCATGCCGATCAGGTGGAAGCTCTCGTCGACTACCAGCGCTTTCTCAACGCGCTTCTCGTGCATTTTAGCAAACACGACTTCACGGGTTTCGCCTTCACGCACGGTCACCAGACGCTCTTTCGGCGTCATATAAACGCTAACGGCCTGGTTCATGTCGGTAACGAAGCGCACGTCGCGGCCGGTGATGATCCCGACCAGCTCGTTATCTTCGGTAACCACCGGATAGCCGGCAAAACCGTTACGCGCGGTCAGCTCTTTCACTTCGCGAAGGGTGGTGGTTGGCAGTACGGTCTGCGGGTCAGACACCACGCCGGACTCATGTTTCTTCACGCGGCGAACTTCTTCCGCCTGGCGCTCGATGGACATGTTTTTATGAATAAAGCCGATGCCGCCTTCCTGTGCGAGGGCAATTGCCAGACGCGCTTCCGTCACGGTATCCATAGCCGCAGAGAGCATAGGAATATTCAGACGAATTGTTTTCGTCAGCTGAGTGCTGAGATCGGCGGTATTCGGCAGAACGGTAGAATGAGCGGGAACGAGGAGAACGTCGTCAAACGTCAGAGCTTCTTTAGCGATACGTAGCATGGGCAATATCTCGACCAGGGTGGATAAATATTGCCGTGGCATTATACAGAGCGTAACCGATTGCATCTACCCTTTTTTGCAAATAATACTTGCGATCGCCTCCCAGCAGGTTACTATCAACTGATTAACCTGCTGATTTAAAATTTGATCTTGCTCACATGTTACCATCTCAATCCCCCGCAATTTTTACGGTCAGCCGCCTAAACCAGACGGTTCGCCTGCTGCTGGAACAGGAAATGGGCCAGGTCTGGATCAGCGGCGAGATCTCTAATTTCAGCCAGCCCTCTTCCGGCCACTGGTACTTCACCTTAAAAGACGATAACGCCCAGGTGCGCTGTGCGATGTTCCGCAACAGCAACCGCCGCGTCACCTTCCGCCCGCAGCACGGGCAGCAGGTGCTGGTACGCGCCAATATCACGCTCTACGAGCCGCGCGGCGACTATCAGATCATCGTCGAAAGCATGCAGCCCGCCGGTGAAGGGCTGCTGCAGCAGAAGTACGAACAGCTGAAAGCGCAGCTGGCGGCAGAAGGCCTGTTCGACCAGCAGCACAAGCAGCCGCTCCCCTCCCCGGCCCACTGCGTGGGGGTGATTACCTCCAAAACCGGCGCCGCGCTGCACGATATTTTGCAGGTCCTCAAACGCCGCGATCCCTCTCTGCCGGTTATCGTTTATCCAACGACGGTGCAGGGTGACGACGCGCCGGGGCAGATCGTTCGCGCCATCGCGTTAGCCAACCAGCGCCAGGAGTGCGACGTGCTGATCGTCGGCCGCGGCGGCGGTTCGCTGGAAGATTTATGGAGCTTTAACGATGAGCGGGTGGCGCGGGCAATTTTTGCCAGCCGCATTCCGGTTGTTAGCGCCGTCGGCCATGAAACCGACGTGACGATTGCCGATTTTGTCGCCGACCTGCGGGCGCCTACGCCCTCTGCGGCGGCCGAGATCGTTAGCCGTAACCAGCAGGAGCTGCTGCGCCAGCTGCAGTCAGGGCAGCAGCGTCTGGAAATGGCGATGGACTATTTCCTCGCCAACCGCCATCGCCGGTTTACCCAACTTTTCCACCGCCTGCAGCAGCAGCATCCGCAGCTGCGCCTGGTGCGTCAGCAGACGACGCTTGAGCGGCTGCGCCAGCGGATGCGTCTGGCGCTTGATACGCAGATGAAGCGCGCCGATCAGCGCCAGCAGCGCGCCCTTCAGCGCCTGAACGCGCACAATCCACAGCCGCGTATTCATCGCGGCCAGTCGCGTATCCAGCAGCTGGAATATCGTCTCGCCGAGAGCATCCGCTCGCGCCTGAGCGAACAGCGCGAGCGTTTCGGCAATACGGTAACCCATCTCGAAGCCGTCAGCCCGCTGGCGACCCTCGCCCGCGGCTATAGCGTCACCTCCGCCAGCGACGGCAGCGTCCTGAAGCAAACGAAGCAGGTGAAGGCGGGCGATCTGCTAACCACCCGCTTAAACGACGGTTGGGTCGAAAGCGAAGTGAAGGCGATCACGCCGGTCAAAAAAGCCCGCGCGAAGAAGAAATAGCTACGCCTGATCAGGCAGCACGAACTCAACGCGCTTCTTCGAAATCAACCCGTGCCCGTGCTGGCAAAAATAATCGATCGCCCCGCAGGCTTTTAAGACCTCCAGCGGCCGGTGGCAATCCGGGCAGAGAGCCTGCAGAGTAAACTCCTTTTCGCAGCTCGCGCAGCGCGCGCTGCCGGCCTCGAGCGCCAGCGGCGCGTGGCAGAGAGGGCAATCAGGTTGCATGGTCATTCCTTACAGGGTTTTAGTCAGCTCAGCTTACCACGATACTCTTTCAGTGCGGCCCGCGTATTTGCTGCTGAAGCTGCAGCAGCAGAGCCACCTCGTCGATGCGCCGCCGGGTCAGCCGCGCGACCTCATCGGGAGCGCGCACAAACAGGCTGTCCGCGCCGAGAATATGTTCCCCCAGGCAGTGCTCGTAGATCGCACCGGCCCGCCGCCAGCGCTGCACCTGTTCGCCGGCAACGAGCTCAACCACCTCGCTATTCTCACGGCGGTCAAGATTGATCGTCCGCCCGTCGCGCAGCGCTATCCGCATGCCCTTCTGCCCTCCCGCAGGACCGGCATACTTGTTGAGCCAGATATTGAGCGGGATCCCGCTCAGCTCCCCCTGCAGATGAGCCTCCCCTTCCGCGGTTTGCGTATCGCCGGGGGCAATAGCCTGGCCCAGACGATCTTTCGCCTGCCGAACCCGAAGGTAGATTCGGTCGTCGCCGCCGCAGGAGCGGATCGTTTCCCGCAGCATCGCCAGCACGTGGGTGCCAATATCAAGGATCACTCCGTCGGGATGCCGCAGCCGGCGCGTATCCGGCCTGCCGGTAGCAAAATTCAGCGCCACCGGGTCGCCCCGCTCGTCAAACCCGCTGGGCTCCTGGAGAAAACCGTCAATACGCACAATATCCTGCGGCGAGGAGAGCAGCGGGCCGCAGGCCTGTACGCCGTTCTCCGGCTGCCAGCGGGCATCGAGCTGGCCCAGCGCCAGCTTCAGCGCACCGTCGCGCGCCATCCAGTGGTCCAGCGCCAGCACCCGGCAGGCGTTTTCCGGTGCGCGCAGCAGCGCGCGTAGATGCGCAATCTGTGGCAGAGTCGCGACGATCGGCTTTTCCACTACGATTCGCGGGCAGGAGGAGGCGAGCGCCGCTTCCAGCACCGGAAGATGCTGCAACGACGCGGTGGTAATAAACAGGATGTCCAGCGGCTTTGCCAGCAGCGCGGCCAGCGAGCCGCAGCGGCTGACGCCCTCCGGCATCCGCTGAGGATCGCTATCAAAACCCCAGCACGCCGCCAGCGGTATCGCCAGATTTTTCAGCGCCGGCAGCCAGGCCGTCTCCACCACCGCGCCCAGCCCAATAAATCCTGCCTGCATCGTTCCCCACTCCCGTTAGCACAAAATAATCCGCTGAAATAATACGGGAATTATGGCGGAACGCCGGGTAGATTGCGCGGCGGATGCTGCGCTCTGCGGCAATAAAAAAACCCGCCAGCGGCGGGTTTATCTCTTACTTTCCTTTCTTGATGTGCTTAATCAAGCGCTTACGCTTACGCATCTGGTTCGGCGTCAGGGTATTACGTTTGTTGGCAAACGGGTTCTCGCCCTCTTTGAACTGGATACGGATCGGCGTACCCATAACTTCCAGCGATTTGCGGAAGTAGTTCATTAGATAGCGTTTGTAGGAGTCCGGCAGGTCTTTGACCTGGTTGCCGTGGATCACCACGATCGGCGGGTTGTAACCACCGGCGTGGGCATATTTCAGCTTCACGCGACGGCCGCGTACCAGCGGCGGCTGATGGTCTTCCGCTGCCATGGTCATAATACGGGTCAGCATCGCCGTGCTCACGCGACGGGTGGCGCTGTCATAGGCTTCGCGTACCGATTCAAACAGGTTGCCGACGCCGCTGCCGTGCAGGGCAGAGATAAAGTGCACGCGGGCGAAATCGATAAAGCCCAGACGGAAGTCGAGGGTCTCTTTCACCTGCTCTCTGACTTCCTGGCTCAGGCCGTCCCACTTGTTGACGACGATCACCAGCGAGCGGCCGCTGTTGAGGATAAAGCCGAGCAGGGAGAGATCCTGATCGGAAATACCTTCCCGCGCATCGATAACCAGCAGCACCACGTTGGCGTCTTCAATCGCCTGCAGGGTTTTGATAACCGAGAACTTTTCTACGACATCGGTAATTTTACCGCGCTTACGTACGCCCGCGGTATCAATCAGGACGTATTCGCGCTCATCGCGCTGCATCGGAATGTAAATGCTGTCGCGGGTGGTGCCCGGCATGTCGTAGACCACGACGCGATCTTCACCGAGAATACGGTTGGTCAGCGTTGACTTACCAACGTTCGGACGACCGACGATGGCCAGCTTAATCGGCAGATCCTGCGGATTAAAGTCATCCTCCGGCTCTTCCGGCAATTCGCCGTTCTGCTCGGCTTCAAACTGCGCCCAGTAGGCAGCGTCTTCGTCAACTTCTTCCGACGGGTCGATCTCTTCTGCCCACGGCAGCAGCACGTGCTCCAGCAGGCTGGTCACGCCGCGACCGTGCGATGCGGCGATCGGGTGGATATCACCGAGGCCCAGCGTCCAGAAGTCAGCAATGGCCTGATCGGCATCGATGCCGTCGGTTTTGTTCGCCACCAGGAAGGTTGGCTTCTCACGAGAACGGAGGTGCTTGGCGATCGCCGTATCCGCAGGCATCAGGCCGGCGCGCGCATCAACCATAAACAGCACCACGTCAGCTTCTTCAATCGCCATCAGCGATTGTTCAGCCATGCGTGTTTCAACGCCATCTTCCGTGCCATCGATACCGCCGGTATCGATACAGATAAATTCACGTCCTTCTACTTCAGCACGACCGTACTTACGGTCACGAGTCAGCCCCGGAAAATCCGCGACCAGCGCATCACGAGTGCGAGTCAAGCGGTTGAAGAGCGTGGATTTTCCAACGTTAGGGCGCCCGACAAGCGCGACCACAGGTATCATGTTAAATGCCTCATACAAATTACTATGCAACGTCGTTTTTCACGACGCTTTTAAAAACAGGAAAACGGCCCCTGTATACCAGGGGCCGTTTCTCAATCCTGACTACCGCGCAACTTAACGCGTAATCGAGTACAGCGTACCGTCCGTTGCCTGGATTAGCAGGCGACCGTCAGCCACGATGGGGTCAGTGCGGAAGCCGGAGCTGTCAACCTTCTGCTGAGCCACAAAGTGCCCATCTTCCGGGTTTACCCAGTGCATATAGCCTTCGCTATCGCCGACGACCAGATTACCATTATACAACACCGGAGCAGTCAGCAGACGATGCAGTAAATCGCTTTGCGTCCACAGCGTCACGCCGCCTTCGGTGGTCAACGCCAGCAGGCGATCGTTCTGATCGACCAGGTAGATACGGTTGCCGTCAACGATAAAGTCGTTCACCGAGCCCAGCTCGCGTTTCCACATGATCTGGCCGCTGCGCAGATCCAGCGCGGTCAGGTTGCCGTTGTAAGCGAGCGTATACACCACGCCGTTGACGATAACCGGAGTGGTATCAACGTCGTTCAGGCGATCGATTTCAGTCGGGCCAGTGGCCTGAGAGATGCGCTGCTGCCAGATGATCTGACCCTGCTGCATCAATACCGCGCTAACGCGACCGTTATCGCCGCCAACAATGGCCGCGCCATAGGCGGTCGCCGGTGCGGATTCACCGCGCAGAGAAAGCGCCGGCATATCCAGGTTGACGGTCCACTTCACCGCGCCGTCGGCTTCGTTCAGCGCCTGCAGCTGGCCGTTGCTGGTGTGAACCAGCACCATACCGTCGCTGACGACCGGACGAGAAATCGCTTCACCGGCCACGCGGGTCTGCCATGCCACGGTACCATCGCTGGTATTCAGGGCAAACAGCTGCGCTTTTTCACTGCCGATATAGACGTGACCGCCGGAGACGGTGACGCCGCCGGAGAGCAGCGCCGGCGTGCGGGAGAACCAGCCGTCTTTCTCGGCCAGGTTCACCGACCACACCTCTTTCCCGTCGTCAGCGCCCAGCGCTTTAACGGTGCCTTTACGGTCGGCCGCATAGACCACGCCGTCGGCAAAGGCCGGATGGAGGTTAGAGTAAAATTCGCCGATACCATCGCCAACTGAGGTGCTCCAGGACGTGGACGGCGTAAACTGATTTTCCACCGTCGGCAGTGGCGACATTTTCACCACATCTTCTTCGCTGTTAAACAACGAACAACCGCTTAATAAGGTAACGGAAAGCAGCCCTGGCAAAAGTAATTTACGCAATTGCATCGAGTCCCTCTCAGATGGACAAATTATTTATTTTCATACGCATCATTTCGCTGAGCGCCGGTGAAGCATCGCTTTTCACGCCCGCTTCCCACGCCGCGCGAGCGCCCTGCTTGTCGCCTTTATCCAGCAGAATCTCACCGCGAAGATCGGCAACAATCGCGGTCCAGCCTTCGCCTTTGATCCCCTCAAGGGTCTTCAGCGCCGCATCAGGGTTTTTCAGCTGCAGCTGCACGCGAGCAAGACGCATGTTGATAACCGACTTCAGATTATCATCCGGGGCGGCGGCTAATCCCTGCTGGAGCTGCTTTTCAGCGCTCTGCAGATCGTTTTTCTCAACAAAGCGCTGCGCCAGCTCCAGGGAGGCAAACGCACCGTAGGCGTTTTTGCTGTCAGCGGCGAACTTCTGCGCCGAATTCAGCGCTTCAGGCTTGTCCGATTTAAGCGCGGAAATGGCATTCTCATAGGCTAAAGAGGAGTCTCTGGCCGTATCCTGCTGATGAGAGCTCCAGTAGCGCCAGCCAACCAGCGCCCCAATCCCTAAAATCACCCCAACGGCCAGCGCTTTGCCATTTTCGGCAAAGAAACGCTTTAGCGCATCGACCTGATCGTTTTCGTTGTTATACGTTTCCACGCAGTCCTTCTCCTGACTAATGATTCCCGGGAGATTAACCCAGAAGTGTGCGCAAATGCGCGGCAACGCTATCCTGCGTTACGGTAGTTTGCTCACCTGAGCGTAAATCCTTCACTACCACGTTTCCGTCAGCAATTTCTGATTCACCAACCACCAGAGCAATGCGAGCGCCCCACTTATCAGCACGGCCGAACTGTTTCTTAAAGTTGCCGCCGCCGTGGTTGGTCATCAGCTTAACGCCGGGCAGCTCATCGCGAATCCGCTCAGCCAGACGCATTGCTGCGGACTGGGTATCGGTTCCGGAGGCTACCAGGTATATATCGACAACAGGATCGGCTTTAAATTCCGGATTAACGGCCTGGACCAGTAAAACAAGACGTTCCAGCCCCATCGCAAAGCCAACTCCCGGCGTTGCGCGCCCGCCCAGCTGCTCGACCAGACCGTCATAGCGGCCGCCTGCGCAGACGGTTCCCTGCGAGCCGAGGCTGGTGGTTACCCACTCAAACACGGTGCGGTTATAGTAATCGAGCCCGCGCACCAGGCGCTGGTTAACGGTATAGGCGATGCCCGCGTCGTCTAACAGCGCGCACAGGCCGGCAAAGTGCTGTTTGGACTCTTCATCCAGGTAGTCGCCCAGCGCCGGCGCATCGTTCAGCAGCGCCTGCACTTCCGGATTCTTCGAGTCCAGAACGCGCAGCGGGTTAGTGTACATGCGGCGTTTGCAGTCTTCGTCGAGCTTATCTTTAAACTGCTCAAGATAGGCGACCAGCGCATCGCGATAGCTGGCGCGCGCTTCCAGCGAACCGATGGAGTTCAGCTCCAGCGCGACGTGCTCAGAGATACCCAGCTCACGCCACCAGCGGGCGGTGAGCATAATCAGCTCGGCGTCGATATCCGGTCCCTGCAGACCAAAGACTTCAACCCCCATCTGATGGAACTGGCGATAGCGGCCCTTCTGCGGACGCTCATGGCGGAACATCGGCCCGACGTACCACAGACGCTGTTCTTGATTGTACAGAAGACCATGCTCGATGCCGGCACGAACGCAGCCCGCAGTCCCTTCCGGACGCAGCGTCAGGCTATCGCCATTGCGGTCCTCAAAGGTGTACATCTCTTTTTCAACCACGTCGGTCACTTCGCCGATCGCGCGCTTGAATAACGGGGTCTGCTCTACAATCGGCAACCGAATTTCGCTGTAACCGTAGCTGCCGAGCACCTGTTTCAGTGAGCCTTCAATGCGCTGCCAGAGAGCGGTCTCGCCCGGCAGATAATCGTTCATGCCACGGATGGCTTGAATGTTCTTTGCCACGTTTATTCTCTTTATATATATACAAAAATGAACCCCGGCGCGTTGCGCCCGCGGGTCCAATCATACACGGGAAGTCTTACGCTGCCCCGGATTATTTCTCTTCGACCTGCTGGACGTCAATACGGCGCGCTTCATCAAGCATCGAGGCTTTCGCACGGATACGCGCTTCCAGCTGATCGATCATATCGTCGTTATCCAGCCGGTCTTTACGCACGCCGTCTTCGTACAGGCCGCTCTTTTTATTGCCGCCAGTGACGCCGAGCGTCGAAACCAGCGCTTCGCCTGGGCCATTCACCACGCAGCCGATGATCGAAATATCCATCGGGGTAATGATATCTTCCAGCCGCTGCTCCAGCGCGTTGACGGTGCCGATCACGTCAAACTCCTGACGCGAACAGGTCGGGCAGGCGATGAAGTTAATCCCGCGGGCGCGTATGCGCAGAGACTTCAGGATATCGAACCCAACCTTGATCTCTTCAAGCGGATCCGCCGCCAGCGAAACGCGCAGCGTGTCGCCGATCCCTTCGTTAAGCAGCAGGCCGAGGCCGATCGCCGATTTTACCGCGCCGCTACGGGCGCCGCCGGCTTCGGTGATCCCAAGATGCAGAGGCTGATCGATCTGTTTCGCCAGCAGACGATAGGACTCCACCGCGAGGAACACATCCGACGCCTTTACGCTGACCTTGAACTGATCGAAGTTCAGACGATCGAGATGATCGACGTGGCGCATGGCTGATTCCAGCAGCGCCTGCGGCGTTGGCTCGCCGTACTTTTCCTGCAGATCTTTTTCCAGCGACCCGGCGTTAACGCCGATGCGGATAGGAATATTTTTATCACGGGCGCAGTCAACAACCATGCGAATGCGCTCTTCGTTGCCGATATTTCCCGGGTTGATACGCAGACAATCCACCCCGTACTCCGCCACTTTCAGGGCGATACGGTAGTCAAAGTGGATATCGGCGACCAGCGGTACGTTGACCTGCTGTTTGATGAGCCTGAACGCTTCCGCCGCATCCATCGTCGGTACGGAGACGCGGACGATATCCGCGCCAACGCGCTCAAGGGCTTTGATTTGATTTACGGTCGCGGCCACATCGGTGGTGCGCGTATTGGTCATCGACTGGACGGCGATGGGGGCGCCATCGCCAATCGGCACATTCCCAACGTAAATTCGTTTCGATTTTCTACGTTGAATCGGAGCCTGGTTATGCATGAAAAATCTCCCGCGTTACCCGTCTGTTACTGCGCCGGTGAAGTTTCGGCATTAAGGGTCAGACGCGCAACCTGGTTAGTTCTGATAAAACGACTCAAATCGACTGGTTTACCCAGATACTGAATCTGTACCGCAGCCGGCGCACCGATTTTCAGCTTATAAGGTGCCTGGCCGCTTAAGTTCAGGTTACCGCCCTTACGTTGCAAACCGCTGAACAGCTTTTTACCGGTTGCATCGCTAACTTCCAGCCAGCAGTCGGCAGAGAAGTTCAGGACCAGATCCTGAGCCGCAGCGGCTGCGGTCACGTTCGCCTGATCGGTTGGCAGCGGAGAGGCCGGAACCGCAGCGCCAGCTGCGGTATCGACCTGCGCCTGAGACGGAGCAACGACGGCGTTATTATTCGCCGCGGTCGCCGCCGGCGCCGCCGGGGCAGGAGCCGGCGCGGCTGAGGTATCCACAGGTGCGCTGTTCGCTACGTCCGGCGCCGTGTTATCGGCACCGTTATCTAAGGGAATGCTCTGGCTGCCGCTGTCGCCCGCATTCAGCTCGGCGGTTGACTGGTCGGCCATCGTGGAAATCTCTTCCTGCTGCGCCTTATGGTCTTGCCACCACCAGGCGCCGCTCAGGCCAATCACCACAAACAGCACCAGCCAGGTGAAGCTCATCAGCCAGCCGTCGCGCTTTTTACGGCGTTTGCCCAGAGAGAAGCTCTGCATCGGCGCAACTTTCGCCGCGCGAATAGGCGCCTGTTTTGCCATCATCGGCAGCAGCTCTTCTTCCGGAATACGCACGAGACGTGCATAGGAGCGGATGTAGCCGCGCAGGAAGGTTGAAGCGAGGTCGGCTGGCGCCTTGTCGTCTTCGATATCACGAACCGTGGAAACCTTCAGGCATAAGCGCTCAGCCACCGCTTGCTGGCTGAGTCCGAGTTGTTCGCGGGCGTTGCGCAGACGCGTGCCCGTAGTATTTGCTTCTTGATGATCTTGAGTGGCTTCAGTATTCATTCGACAACTACTGGTACGTGAAATTTAAAGTTCAGCGCCGGTAAACCCCGCGCCGCGAAACATCTGCAAAGCGTCAAACAAACAGTATAAGTCCGTATGGCGAACTATCACAGATACTTATCAATATTGAATGCTAAGCGGTTGTTGTGCCGCTACATACTGCCTCAAAGTCGACAAAAACGCACCGTAATTATTGGCCGAATCAGCCTGGTTCGCCTGCCGGGGAAACATAATTGTGCAGCGCGCGTGAAATATTGCGCGCTGCGCATTTGTCAGATCGCTTTCACGTCAATCGTTTCGCCCTGCATACGCTTGCGCAGCGTACGTTTGGTACGGTCGATAACATCACCGGCAAGCTGTCCGCAGGCGGCGTCGATATCGTCACCGCGCGTTTTACGCACGATGGTCGTGAAGCCATAATCCATCAGCACCTTGGAGAAACGGTCGATGCGGCTGTTGGAGCTGCGGCCATACGGCGCGCCCGGGAACGGGTTCCATGGGATCAGGTTGATCTTGCACGGCGTATCCTTCAGCAGCTCTGCCAGCTCGTGCGCATGCTCGGTACCGTCGTTGACGTGATCGAGCATCACGTATTCGATGGTCACCCGGCCCTGGTTGGCGTTGGACTTGGAAATATAGCCGCGCACCGAGTTCAGGAAAGTCTCGATGTTGTACTTTTTGTTGATCGGCACGATCTCATCGCGAATCGTATCGTTCGGCGCATGCAGAGAGATGGCCAGCGCGACGTCTATCATATCGCCGAGCTTATCCAGCGCCGGGACCACGCCGGAAGTGGAGAGCGTCACGCGACGCTTGGAGAGACCAAAACCAAAGTCGTCGAGCATGATTTCCATCGCCGGCACGACGTTGGTCAGGTTCAGCAGCGGCTCGCCCATCCCCATCATCACCACGTTGGTGATCGGACGCTGGCCGGTAATTTTTGCCGCACCGACGATTTTCGCCGCGCGCCAAACCTGGCCGATAATTTCAGAGACCCGCAGGTTGCGGTTAAAGCCCTGCTGCGCCGTTGAACAGAATTTACACTCTAACGCACAGCCAACCTGAGACGAAACGCACAGAGTCGCGCGATCCTCTTCCGGGATATAGACCGTTTCAACGCGCTGATCGCCGACGGCAATCGCCCATTTGATGGTGCCATCGCTGGAGCGCTGCTCCTCGACCACTTCCGGCGCGCGAATTTCCGCGACTTCCTTCAGCTTATTGCGCAGGACCTTGTTGATATCGGTCATATCATCAAAGTCATCGCTGCAGTAGTGATACATCCATTTCATCACCTGATCGGCGCGGAAGGGCTTCTCGCCCATGTTTTTGAAAAACTCGCGCAGCTGCTGACGATTCAGATCCAGCAGGTTAATTTTGGCATCTTTGTTCGGCACCGTCAGAGCGGCGTTATCAGGCGTGACAATATGTTCAGACATAATCTATTCCGGCCTCGTTGTTACACGTTATGGCCCCAGGTGGGTTGAAAAAAAGAAGCGCCCCAATGAACGAGTGCTCGTCCAGGGGCGCTGCATTGTACAAAGTCTGGTGTATCAATACCACGTTTGCACGCGGCAATGATGAAAAAATCTGTTGCTGCGTACTCAGTCCTCTATGGCTTTTCGAGTGTCGCAAGGCGGCAAGCAAGTAAATCCCCGGGAGCATAGATAGCTATGTGACCGGGGTGAACGCGCGCAGCCAACGCCGCGACGGTCGAAAAGACGACGAGGATTAGCGGGTGCGCGGGCAAACCTCGCCTTCGGCGAAGAAGAACGCGATTTCGCGGGCAGCAGATTCAACGGAGTCGGAACCGTGGGTGCCGTTCTCGGTGAAGCTGTCAGCGTAGTCTGCACGCAGGGTGCCGGCCAGCGCGTTGTCCGGGTTAGTTGCGCCCAGCAGGTCACGGTGACGCTGCACGGCATTTTCGCTTTCCAGAACGGAGACCACGATCGGGCCGGAAGTCATGAACTCAACCAGACCGTCAAAGAACGGGCGACCTTCGTGCTCAGCGTAGAAACCGCGAGCCTGCTCAACGGTCAGGTGCAGCATTTTGGTGCCAACGATTTTGAACCCTGCAGCTTCGAAGCGAGAAAAGATGCCGCCAATAACGTTTTTTGCCACCGCGTTTGGTTTAATGATGGAAAAAGTACGTTCAATAGCCATGATTACCTCTAATAAAATTTTATGTTGTTGGGCATACGATCGTATGGCCTGGCGCGCATTATAATGAGCAACTCAGGCGCTGCCTATGGATGAAGGTAACATTTTGTTAAAATAAGACGAGCTTTAGCAACACAAAAAGCAGGGCCTTGCCGCCCCGACTTTATTGCAGAGTGAAATTCGCCGCCGCAATCTGTCCCGCCTCATCCATCACCACCAGCTGATAGCTATCCAGCCGCTCCAGGGTCAGGCTCGCGCCGGCCCCCGCCGCCTCCAGCGGTTCGCCGTTGAGAAACCACCAGCGTCGCCCTTCGCCGCCGGTGGTCTGCAGCGGCACCACCACCCGCGCCGCGCCGGGTAAACGTTTAATGACCGCGCCATCGCGGATGCCGGAAAGCACCAGCGGCGCGGCATCGACGGCCTGCGGCGGCGGACACTGCGCCGATGCCGGCCCCAGCCTCGCCCGACGGCGTTCGTTTGCCGGCAGCCATGGCTCCAGCGGCAGCGGCCAGACGTCGACGTTTTTCTCCATCGCGCCCGGACAATCGGCCGCCACCCGCAGTCCTTGCTTATCTACCCATATTGGAAAACGAATCCCGCGCACGCCCTCCTGACCCGGCAACAGCAGCGTCGGCGGCTGGCTATCGTCGAGCAGCCAGGTAGCCAGCCGACGGCGGCAGTTAGCGTCTCCCGCCGGCAGGCTCTGCCCGCCGGGCCAGCAGATGGTGGCCGCCCTCACCGACGGCGGGCGCGGATCGGCGGGCAGCCCGTCGCGGCCGGTCGTCGGCCTCGCCAGCAGCATATTGTTGACCTGATTGAGCAGCGGTACCGCGCTGGCGAAGCCAAACTGCCCGACCACCGGCGTACCGTCAGGCCGCCCGGTCCAGATCCCGATAAGATAGCGGGCGTTAACGCCAATCGCCCAGGCGTCGCGATAGCCGTAGCTGGTGCCGGTTTTCCACGCCAGCGGCACCACCTGAACCAGCGAGTCGTCGGGCACCGGCTGGGATTCACCGGCCAGAATTCGCCGCACTATCCACGCCGCCCCCGGCGACAGCAGCGGCCGTTCCACCAGCGGGGCTTCCGGCGTCATCCGCAGCCGCCCCACCCTGCCGTGACGGGCAAACGCGCTATACGCCGCCACGATATCCTCCAGCCGGGCGCCGGCGCCGCCCAGGATCAGCGATAGGTTGGGCTCGGCACCCGCCGGCAGCATCAGCGGCAGGCCGGCGTTGCGCAGCGTAGCGGCAAACCGTTTTGGCCCGTAGGCTTCCAGCACCTGCACGGCCGGCAGGTTCAGAGAGCGCACCAGCGCGTCGCTGGCGCTGACCGGGCCGTGAAAGCCGCTGTCGAAGTTACCGGGCCGGTAATCGCTAAACCGTCGCGGGACGTCCTGCAGTAAAGAGGCCGGATGGATCAGCCCCTCGTCCAGCGCCATGCCGTAGACAAACGGCTTCAGTACGGAACCCGGAGAGCGGATCGCCGATACCATATCGATGTGCCCGAAACGGCTGTCGTCGCTAATATCCGCCGAGCCGACCCAGCCCCGCACGCGCATATCGGTATGATCGACGACGACGATCGCCAGCGAGCTGCGCGGCGGCAGGCGTGATTTCCAGTTGAGGGCTAAATCCTCCAGCTGGCGCTGCAGCCCGGCATCGAGGGTCGTCACCACCTTATCTTCGCGGCTGCTGGCCAGCATCCGCCGGGAAAACAGCGGCGCCAGCTGCGGCATCTGGCGGGGGAACAGCCATACCGGCTCTTCCGTCGCCTCGCGCACCGTCTTCTCCGACCACACGCCCTGGGTTTGCATGCGCGCCAGCACCTTATCGCGCGCCGCCTGGGCCCGCTGCGGCCAGCGGTCAGGACGCAGGCGGCTCGGCGCCTGCGGCAGCACCGCCAGCAGGGCCGCTTCGCCGTAGCTGAGCCGGGCCGGCGGTTTCCCGAGGTACGCCCAGCTGGCGGCGCCGATCCCCTGCAGCGTGCCGCCGAACGGGGCGCGATTGAGGTACAGGGTCAGGATCTCGCTTTTCGACAGATGCCACTCCAGCTGCAGCGCGCGCCACAGCTGGCGCAGCTTGCCGCCGAAGGTTCGGGGATGAGGGTCGAGCAGCCGCGCAACCTGCATGGTCAGCGTGCTGCCGCCTGAGATGACGCGCCCGGAGGTGAGGTCCTGCCAGGCCGCGCGGGCAATGGCCAGAGGGTTTACGCCGGGGTGATCCCAGAACCAGCGGTCTTCATACTGGATCAGGGCCTGAAGATAGCGCGGCGACACGTCATCGAGGGTCACCGGATAGCGCCAGACGCCCTGCTTATCGGCAAAGCGCCATAGCGGCGTACCGTCCTGCGCCACCACCACCCGGGCCGGAGCCACCTCGTGCAGCGGCAGGGGCCACAGGCGATCCGCCGCCAGCAGCGCCAGCCACAGCAGAAAGGGCGTCGCCGCCAGCCATCGCCAGCGGCGCCTTATCTTCACCAACCGCCGCATTTACGGGGTAACGTTCAGCGGGCCGCTGGCCGTGCCGGTTGCCCGCCACTGCGGAACGTACATCGACTCCACCTGCGGCTGCGGCACCTGATAGGTGCCAGGCGTTACCGCCCGCGCCAGGTAGACCAGCGTCACCGGCTGCCCTTCGTTTACCGCTACCGCAGCAACAAAGCGATCGTCGCGGAATTCGATATGCTGAATATCCGCCTGCTGCATCTGATTGAGCAGGTTCTGCACGGCCTCACCGTTCTCCTGCAGGCTGGCGCTGCTGTTTGCCAGGTTCTGGTTTTCCAGCTCAAGCCCCGCCGGCAGCAGATCGACGACCAGCGCATCCGGCACGTTGCGCGTCGCGGTAATTTCCAGCTTCACCAGCACCAGCTCGCCGCTGCGCAGCGAGGTCAGCGATTTTTGCTGGCCGCGGGTGTCGAAGACGTGCCGTTCAATACCCAGCACGTTGCCCGCAGGCTGCGGGGCGCTAAGCGGATAGCCGCTGCTGTCAAGACGCAGCCAGAGCGGCTGGCTGCCGGTATTGCTAACCTGCAGCGCCGCCAGCTGGTCGCCGGTCAGGTTACGGGTCTGCGCTTTATCCGCCGCCAGCGGCTGCGCCTGCAGCGAGGTTTGCGCCTGCCAGCTGCCGGGAAGATCCTGCAGCGTGCGGCCGGCAAGGAACAGGGCGTTGGTCTCCTGAGTAGAGAGCCAGCGCTGACCGTAGGCCTCGTCAGCCAGGCTGCTCAGCAGCGCGTTTTGCGCCTCCGGCAGCAGCTTATTCTCTTCCAGCAGGGCCAGCTTCAGGGCATCATCGCGCAGCGCGCTGCCGTAATCCCCCAGCCAGCGATCCCGGTCCTGACGCGGCGTGGTCATCGCCAGCTTCAGCGCCTGCTCGCCGCGCGGCGCGTCGCCCATTGTCTTCAGCGCAATGCCAAGCTGCAGCAGCGGCAGGCCGGAACGCGCCTGCTCGTGGCGGGTCCAGATTTCACGCAGCGCGCCAAGCGGCGCCTTTTGCTGACGAGCCAGTACCAGAGCGGCGTAGGCCTGGGCGGCAAAGCGGCTGGCCGGCGCGTCGTCGCTGTAGCGAACGGTCATCAGCCCAGGCTCCTGCAGATAGCGCAGCAGGCGCTGGTTGCCGTTATTGATGGCGTTGGTCGGCACGCTGTAGCCCTGCTCGCCCGCCCGCACCAGGAAGTCCATGGCGTAGGCGGTGAGCCAGTACTCCTCGGGGCCGTTTTTATCCCATAGCGCAAAGCCGCCGTCGTCGCGCTGCATTTGCAGCAGGCGCGCGATGCCGATATCCACCGCCGCGCGGCGTTTTTCATCGCTGTCGCCGGTAATGCCCAGCGTTTTTAGCTGCGCCGCGCTGGTGTAGAGCGACGGGAACAGTCCGCTGGCGGTCTGCTCCAGGCAGCCGTAAGGATAGGCCTTCAGGTCACGAATATAGCGCGCCAGATTGAGCGGCGGCTTGCCGCTGAACACCAGCTGCCCCTGCAGGGTCGCCGGCGAGAAGCCGAGGGTTTGCTCCGGCGGCACCTGCCAGCTTTCGCCAGGCTGCAGCACCGCGCCAGCGTTAACCGTCCGCGCCGGGAAGGCCGGACGGACGCCAATTTTCCACTGCTTTTGCATCGGGGCGAAGGTCTCACCCGGCAGATTCAGGCCGCTGATGGTCGCACTGAGCTGACCGTCGCCAAACCCCTCTTTGGCGCTCACCGGCACAAACAGGGTACGACGTGCGCCCGGCGCCAGCTGAACCGGCGGGATTTCCGGCTGCGCAAGCTGCAGCAGACCGTCGGCGCTCAGCGCGACGTTCAGGGTTTGCGGCCTGTCGGTCAGGTTGCTGAGATCCAGCGCCAGGCGCGTGGTATCGCCGCTGGCGAGGAAGCGTGGCGTATTCAGCTCGGCAATCACCGGCGCGGCGACCACCACTTTGTCTTCACTGCTGCCAAAATCATCGGCGGTCCACGCCTGGGCCATCACCCGCAGCTCGCCGTTAAAATCACCGATCGGCAGCGTCACGGTGCCTTCGCCCTTGTCATCGAGCGTCACCGGCTGGGCCTGTTGGGCAATAATCGTCACGTGGTTAACCGGCGGCTTACCGCCGCGTTTGAGCTCGTCGCCGTCGCCGCCGAAGCGCAGGCTCACCAGTCGTCCCTGCCCCTCAATGACCTGGCCGTAGATATCGTAAATATCCGCCCCGTAGCGCTTCTGGCCAAAAAAGGCGTTCCACGGATCCGGCGTCGCGTAGTCGGTAATGTTCAGCACGCCGCTATCCACCGCCGAGAGCAGGACATTCACCTGCTTCGGCGTCTCGCCCTCTTTGACGCTGGCTTTCACTTTGACCGTCAGCGGCCGGTTGGGACGCATTTTTTCCGGCGCATCCAGCTCCAGGGTCAGGCGGCGGCTTTCATCACCGAGCGGCAGATGCAGCAGCCCCACTGCCCGTTTCGGCGTCGCGGAGCGCGATTTGTCGCCGGGGCGGATCACCAGCGTGCTGAGATAGAGGTCGTGGCGGTTCCAGGCTTTATCAACCGGGATGGAGAGATCCATTCCCGCAGCCGGAACGTCAATTTCCTGCCACCACAGCGGGCCTTCGCTGGACTCGACCATCGCATAGCCTTTGCCAGCCGCCGGCGCGGCGATATGCAGCTTAATGGTGTCGCCGGGTTTGTAGGCCGGTTTATCCAGCTTCATGGTGACCCGGTCCGGACGCGCGGCTCCCGCGCCGTCGCTGTTATCCTGCCAGCTGTATCCGGCCCAGAAGCGCACGCTGCTGACCGCCCCATCCGGATCCTTCACCTCCAGCCGGTAGGAGCCCCACTCCACCGGGAAGCTGACCTTCGCCGTTTGCCCGGTCTGCAGATCCAGCGACTCTTCGCCCTCCTGCAGATCTTTCTGATCGAACTGCGACTGCCAGCCTTCGCTATCCGACCAGTTCCAGTAGTAGTCGCGGCGTTCGCGAATGAGGCGCACCTGCAGTCCGGAGACCGCTTTTTTGTCTCCGGCCGCGTCGGCGTAAACAATCTCAAATCCGGCGTTGCTGTTTTCATCCACCACCGGCTGCTTCACCGTGCTGTCGGTGCGGTAGTCGTACACGTCCTTCAGGGCGAATTCAGGACGGATGCCCGGCAGCGCCTCGGCAGGCCAGATCGCCTGCTGCACGGTGCGGGTCACCGGACGACCGCCGGACTCCAGCAGGCTGGCCTGTAAAATCACCTGCAGCGGCGAATGGCTATCCTGCCACTGGCTGGCAGTCGTCACTTCCCCGTGGCCTTTTTCGTCCAGCGTCATCTGGACTTCATCGAGGCTGCGGGAGAGGTTTTCTTCAGCAATATCGCCAAACTGGAAGCCCGGCAGCGCGGCAACCGCATCGCGCAGCGGGCGCAGGAACAGTTTCCCCTGCAGCTGATTGCCGCTGGCAGGCGCGCCGTATAGATAGGCCCCGGCGACGGCAAAGGTCACGTCGGCGTTCGGCGCCACGGCGCCCTTTTGTCCGCTCAGGTTCAGCGCCATACGCTCGGGCATAAAGTCTTCGACGTGGAAGTCCCACTCGCGCGGCTGATTGTCGCCGGTGCTGGCGCGGATATGCCACATGCCGGTCGGCGCGCCGGCGTCGAGCGGCCAGGTAAACTGATACAGGCCGTTCACAGGCTGGCTCATCCGGGAGCTAATCACCTGGCCGTCCGGCTGAACCACCTCGAGCTTCACCGGCTGCTCGGCCAGCGGCCTGCCGTCGCCGTCGCGCAGCAGCGCGTTGAGGATCACCGTCTCCCCAGGGCGGTAGAGATCCCGAGGGCCAAACATAAAGAACTGCTTGCTGAAGCCGGGGGCTCCGGCAATGGCGAATTCCGCCAGATCCAGCGCCGGCAGCTTAAGATCCAGCAGAGTGGTTTGCCCCTCTTTGCGTGCCAGCAGCAGCGCGGCCTCTTTATCGGTTTGCAGCGTCACGTGGCCCTGGCCGTCGCTTTTGGCCTGCGCCAGCGTCTGCCCTTTGGCGTTGAGCAACTGAACCTCGATACCGGACTGCGCGGCGCCATTTTCGAGACTTTGGGTGAAGACGTCCAGCCGGTTGTGGTAGCGATGCGCCGAGACGCCGATATCGCTGAGGGTAAACAGTGTCGCGGCGTTGCTGTAGCTATAGTGGCCCGCCTGGTTCATCACCGCCACGTAGACGCCCGGCTGCTGCAGCGGTTTGATATCCGCCAGCGGCAGCAGCAGCTTTTCCCGCGTATTGCGCGCCGGGTTGAGGTCAAAACGCCCGCTGTAGACCAGGTCGGCCATTTTCAGCAGCTCGTCGGACTCCCAGTTGCTTAGCGAATTTCGGTACTCCCACTGGCTGACGAAGGCGGACAGCGATTCGGACTTGATGCGGAAGAAGTTCACGTCGACGTTATCAACGTTCAGGGCCATCACCGGCAGCCCGGCCACCACTTTGCCCGGCAGCAGCGAACCCCGACTGGCAAAGCCGATGCTGGGGGCGACGTCGCGGGTGGCGATGGTTTTTTCAAAAGAAGTGCCGAAGGTCGCGGTATTCAGCGCGGTGAGCGTAGGGTCAACGGAGACAATCAGGTCGCGTTTCGGCTCAAGATGGCGCAGGCGCAGCTCTTTCAGGTTCGGCGCCAGCTCCCAGGCGCCGTCAACCTTACCGCTTTTTTTATCGACGAGGTGCACGCTGCGGGAGAAATCCTGATCCGGCTGCAGCGGAATGGAGAAGGTCAGGACCAGCGTCGCCGCCCCGTCCAGCTGGACCTCCGAGGCGTCGAGCAGCGTCAGCGCCTTGCCTTTGCTTTTCTCCGCCAGCTTAGCGAGCTGGGCGCCGTCCGGTTTCGCCGCGTTCGGCTTATCCGCGGAAGAGGCGGCGGCTGGCCCGGCGGTCTGAGTTTTGCCGCTGTCGTCGCAGCCGGCAAGCGAAAGTGCGGTAAGCAGCGCCAGCGACAGCGTCGCTAAACGAAATGGTTTCATCCTTTAACCCCTCGGCCCAACGGCCTGATATCTGTAGTGAACATATTATTATGCGTCAATGGCGGAATTACCAGTTGCTTATAATATCCACAGCGCGTCGACGGCCTGATTTTGCCGATGATATAATTTCAGCGATACGTTTTACCCGGCAGATGAGAATAATGACTAGGGCGTATTTGCGTCCGGGCAGCGCGAAAGATTACAACAAACCTCGCGCGATGAATATAAAATATGTCGCAGAGCGCAATTAAAAATAAGAGAGACTAAAAATACACAGGCTTAATTATAATGTGAAAACGCATACTTCCGCCCGGCTTAATTCTGAAATTAACATTAGCCCCCACCTATAAATTGACAACCAGTTGGTTTTCTCTTACTTGAACGCTATACCGTGATATGCCATGCCGCCCTTACCTTCGCGGCGGCCGTCCATTCTCAGCTTCAGATGGAGAAATGGTTTCATTGCCGCTGCCCGGCAGGCGCATGATTGACGATATATGTTGATGCCCTCGTCGGCTAAAAAACTTCTGGTGGTAGCACTGACCGCCCGTTCTGCGGAATCAATAACGGCACAACAGTCATCCGTTCCGGATTGACATATAAAATAAATAATATGGGAATTATCTATGTCACAAATGAGCGCTCTTTTAATTATTCTTTTCATTCTTTATACAGGCGATGTTATTTCTACGCGGACAAAAGCCTGGGTTCCTTCCGTCTTTGTTTGTGCAGCGCTGTTTCTGGGCGGGTACTGGACTTTTTTCCCGGAGGATATTATCAGCCGGGCGGGAATCACCGCGCCCGTCGCCATCATGCTGATGTATCTTCTGATTACCAATATGGGAACCCTGCTGTCGCTGAAGGAGCTCATGCGCCAGTGGAAAACGGTGGTCGTTGCGCTGGCGGGTATCGCCGGGATAACGGTGGCCGTTTTCGCGGTGAGCCTGCTGCTGTTTGATCGCAACACCGCGCTGGTTACCATCCCGCCGCTGGTCGGCGGGATCGTTTCATCATTGATTATGTCGCAAGGCGCAAGCAACGCCGGGCTGGTGGATCTGTCGGTGCTGGCGATTCTGATTTACGTGATGCAGGGATTCGCCGGCTATCCCTTCACCGCCATCATGCTGCAACGCGAAGGAAAAGCGCTGCTTACGCGCTACCGCAGCGGCGAACATCATCCTGATAGCGCTGAAGATGAACGGACCCTCCTCGCCTGCGGTGAAGAAATGATGCCGCGGTTGTTTAGCCGCATCCCCACAAGCTACAACAGTACCTATTTTAAATTCCTGCGCCTGGCGATAGTGGGCTGCCTGGCCTGGTTTGTCTCCGAGCTGGCAAAGCCCATAGTCAGCATCAGCCCGTTCGTACTGTGCCTGTTTTTTGGCGTGGTCTTTACTTCATTGGGCTTTCTTGAAAAACATACGCTGCAAAAAGCGAACGGCTTCGGCTTTGCCGTAATGGCATTGATGCTGTTTATCTTTGATACCTTGAACAAAGCCACGCCGGATATGCTGCTGCGTCTGCTTTTCCCGATGGCGGTGCTCATCGCCACGGCGGTTATCGGCATGTTTATCGTTTCCTGGGCCATAGGGAAAGCGCTCGGCGTCAGCGGCGCCATGTCATTCGCCATCTCCCTGACCGCGCTGTACGGCTTTCCGGCGGATTACATCATCACCAACGAAGCCATTAACTCCCTCACCCAGGATGAAAAAGAACGCCAGATGCTGACTCAGCACATGCTGGGGCCAATGCTGGTCGGCGGGTTTATCTCCGTGACGATTGTTTCCGTCATCCTCGCCGGAATACTGGTGGGCTATCTGGTGCCGGCTGTGGGCTGAACGCTTTCATTTTCTACGTACCTATGGAGTCCGTTTTATGATTAACCCCGCTATTACCGCCATCGTCGCCAGAGAAGAGCAGGCGACAATCGCCTTTCGCCGCGATCTCCACGCCCACCCGGAGCTGCCGTGGGAGGAACGGCGAACGACGGAGCGCGTCGTGGCGGAACTGGAGAGCATCGGCATCGCCTGCCGTCGTACCGTTCCGACCGGCGTCATTGCAGACATCACCGGCGGCAGGCCGGGCAAGACGGTCGCCCTGCGTGCCGATATGGATGCGCTGCCGGTGCAGGAGCTCAACGATCGGCTCAGCTATAAATCGCAAATCGACGGGAAAATGCACGCCTGCGGGCATGATTCCCATACCGCAATGCTGCTCACCGCCGCCCGTGCGCTGTACGAGGTTCGCGAGCAGATGTCCGGTAACGTGCGTTTAATTTTTCAGCCCGCCGAGGAGATTGCCGAGGGGGCGAAGGCCATGATCGACCAGGGCGCGCTCGATAGCGTCGACAACATTTTTGGCATGCATATCTGGTCCGGTTCGCCTGCCGGTAAAATCTCCTGCAACCTGGGGTCGTCGTTTGCCTCCGCGGATTTACTCAAAGTCACTTTTCGCGGCCGCGGCGGTCACGGCTCAATGCCGGAGGCCTGCATCGATGCGGCAGTCGTCGCCTCCGCCTTCGTGATGAATTTGCAGGCTATCGTGGCGCGTGAAACTTCGCCGCTGGAATCCGCGGTGGTCTCTATCGGCCGAATGGATGTCGGCACCCGGTTCAACGTGATTGCCGAAAATGCCGTTCTTGACGGCACCGTGCGCTGTTTCAGCATCGAAACCCGCCAGCGCCTGGAGGCCGCAATAGCGCGCTATGCGCAGCATACCGCGGCGATGTATGGTGCCACCGTTGCCGTCGACTACTGCTACGGCACGCCACCGGTGATTAACGAAGAGCGCAGCGCACGGCTGGCGCAATCGGTGATCCGCGAGGCCTTCGGCGACGACGCGCTATTCAGCGAAAAGCCAACGACCGGCGGAGAGGATTTCAGCTTTTATATGCAGGACATCCCCGGCTGTTTTGCCCTGCTCGGCTCCGGCAATAAAGAGAAAGGGAGCGACTACGCCCACCATCACGGATGCTTCAATATTGATGAGCAGGTGATGAAAACCGGCGCCGGGCTGTACGCCCAGTACGCCTGGCGCTATCTGCATCAAAACCGCTTCTGATCGTTTCTCCCCGGCGTGCGCCGGGGACATATCACATTACGATATCTATTACGTGAAAATGCCTTGTCGGTAAGGGCAAAAACATCAACAATCTATCTATTGTTGATGACACGGAGAGAGCCATGTCCACTTCGTTTTTTGTCGCCGCCGACTGGCTGGCAGAACATATTGATGACCCGGAAATCCAGATTATCGATGCCCGAATGGCGCCAGCAGGTCAGGAATCCCTGCGTGATATGGATGCGGAATATCGCGCGGGCCATATTCCCAACGCCGTCTTTTTCGATATTGAAGCCCTATCCGATCGCACCAGCCCGCTGCCGCATATGATGCCGCGGGCGGAAGCCTTCGCCGTGGCGATGCGTGAGCTGGGCGTCAGCAGCGATAAGCATCTGGTGGTTTACGATGAGGGTAACCTCTTCTCGGCCCCGCGCGCCTGGTGGATGCTGCGGACCTTCGGGGTTGAAAACGTCTCTATTCTCGCCGGCGGGCTGGCCGGCTGGCGGCGCGATGAGCTGCCGCTGGAGCAGGACGAGCCGCAGCTGCCGGAGGGTGAATTCGACGGCCGCTTCGATCCGCTGGTGGTTAAGCGGCTGACCGACGTGCTGCTGGTGAGCCATGAAGGATCGGCCCAGATCGTCGACGCGCGTCCGGCCGGGCGCTTTAACGGTCTCGTCGATGAGCCGCGTCCTGGCCTGCGCCGGGGGCATATTCCCGGGGCGCTGAACGTTCCGTGGACCGAGCTGGTGATTAACGGCGAGCTGAAAACTATCGACGAGCTGAACGATATTTTCCTGCGCCAGGGCGTAGACTTCGAGCGGCCGATTATCGCCAGCTGCGGATCCGGCGTCACGGCGGCGGTGGTGGTGCTGGCGCTGACAACGCTGGGCGTTAACGGCGTCAGCCTGTACGACGGTTCGTGGAGCGAATGGGGCGCCCGCGCTGATTTGCCGATAGAGCCAGCGCACTAAAACAGCGGCGGGGTTAGCGCCCCGCCGTCATCAGATAATGCGGTTTTGCTTGAAATCACGCAGGAAGCTGCCCCAGCGCTTTTCATAGAATGGCGTGATATGGGCAATCATAAAGTGGCTGATGCCCTTCTCCCCTTCGACCACCTGGCAAATATCGATCGGCTCATCGCCGGGCTGGGTGTCGGTTGCCACGCTGCCGGTCGCCTGGATTATCTCTTCGATATCCCCCTCGGCCTCAATGCCGATCAGCAGGTTCGCCGGCGCGTCCGCGCTATCTTTGATCGAGCACAGAAACGCCCGCTTCACGGTTTTCAGGGATTTAAATAGCGTGGTCAGCGAATCCACCATCTGCGCCGGCGGCTCGGCCACCTCAGAGAGCAGCAGCGACTCCCCGCCTTCCAGCACGGTTTGCGTGCTCAGCGGACCGCCCTCTTCACCCAGCAGATGCTTGATTTCGTTCGGCGTGAACTCTTTTCCGGCCGGCAGTTTGGCGTTGAGGAACAGCGTCTCGCCCAGGGTCATCGCCATCAGCGTACGCGCCGGCATCGCGACAAAAGACTGCTCGTCTTCGACCGCCTGCTGCAGGGCCTCCAGCGAGGTAAAAAAGGGAATGACCGAGGCGCCATCATCTTTTTCCCAGTGCTGCAGGTCGACGGCGCTCTCCTCCACAACCTGTTCACCTTCCGCCGCCGCGCCGGGCACCCAGACGGTGGACTCCAGCAGCGTACGGAAAAAAGCCGGGCGATGGCCGGGCTCAATCGCCGCCTTTTCCAGCAGAGTTTCTAATTCATTTTTAGTTTCGGACATGGCTCTCACAACATCAGAATCAGCAATCCCCGGCCGCGGGCCGGGGTGAGGCAATTCGGGGCGCCAGCGCCCCGCCATTTTTTACTCTGCGGTTAACAGATTGGCAATCGTGCGTACGCCGAGCCCCGTCGCGCCGGCCGCCCACTGCTCAACGGCGGATTTACGGTAGGTTGCGGAGCAGTCGATATGCAGCCAGCCCTGATGATAGTTCTCAACGAAATGGGACAGGAACCCTGCCGCCGTGCTCGCGCCCGCCGGATAGGCGGCGCTGCCGGTGTTGTTCAGCTCGGCGAAATTCGACGGCAGCTGGCCGCGGTGGAATTCTGCCAGCGGCAGGCGCCAGAAGGCTTCGTTTTCCGCCTGCGCGCTCGCCAGCAGGCGAGACGCCAGCGCGTCGTCGAAGCTGAACAGCGCGTGGTAGTCGTTGCCCAGGGCGGTTTTCGCCGCGCCGGTCAGCGTCGCCGCGTCGATAATCAGCTCCGGCTTCTGCGCAGAGGCATCGATCAGGCCATCCGCCAGCACCAGACGGCCTTCGGCGTCGGTGTTCATAATTTCTACGGTTTTACCGTTACGGTAGCGAATGATATCGCCCAGCTTGAAGGCGTTGCCGCTAATCAGGTTGTCGGCGCAGCACAGATAGAGCTTCACGCGCTTATTCAGGCCGCGGGTAATCGCAAACGCCAGCGCGCCGGTCACCGTGGCCGCGCCGCCCATGTCGGACTTCATCGAATCCATAAACGCGCTCTGCTTGATGCTGTAGCCGCCGGAATCGAAGGTGATGCCTTTCCCCACCAGGCAGGCGTAGACCGGCGCGTCTTTATCGCCGGTTGGGTTGTAGTCCAGCGCCAGCAGAACCGGCGGGCGCTCGGAGCCGCGTCCGACGGTGTGCAGGCCAAGGTAGTTCTGCTCGCGCAGGTCTTCGCCTTTGGTGATGCGGTAAGCGACGTTATCGCAGCCAACGCCGCACAACAGGTCGACCGCGCGCTGGGCCAACTGCTCCGGGCCGAGCTCTTCCGCCGGGGCGTTAATGGTGTCACGCACCCAGTCAATAATAGCCAGACGGCTATCCAGTTCGCGCTTTTGCGCTTCGTCCAGCGCCGGCCACTCAACCTGGCGGCTGCCTTTCGGCCCTTTATAACCCGCCCAGAACGCCCACGCGCGGTCGGTATTCCAACCTTCGCCGTCGAGCGCAACGTGCCTGATACCCATGCCGTCAACTTTACGCGCCGCGCGCTGAATCAGGCCCAGGTCGTCTTTACCGTTGAGATGCAGGGTGATGCCGTCGTTGTTAATGCTGTAAGCCGCTTTTTCTCCCCAGCGCGCGTCGGCTGGCTGAACGGTAAGCGTAATTTTCATAGCTTCGGTCATTTTATTCATCCTTATTAGCAAACGGGCCACCCTATGGCAGCCCGTTAAAATTTTCCGCTAAATGATTCGCGTTGCAGGAAGGCGGCAAGTAAGCAAATCCCCTGGAGCGTAGATAACTATGCGACTGGGGTGAGCGAACGCGGCCAACGCATCTGCAACGTGGAGCATGACGCGAAAATTATTCTGCTTCGTCTAACCAGACTAGCAGAATTGCCTCCAGAATTTTTTCATTGGATGCGTTTGGATCGTCATTAAACTCTTCCAGCTCGCAAATCCACTGATGCAAATCGGTGAAGCGAACGGTTTTCGGGTCGAGATCCGGGAAGGCGTCATACAGCGCTTCGCCAATTTCACGACTGTCGGTCCATTTCAGTGCCATATTAATGCTCGCGTGCGTGGTTGATGGTGTAGCGCGGAATTTCGACGACCAGATCGTCGGCGGTCACGCGCGCCTGGCAGCTCAGACGGCTGTCGGGTTCCAGCCCCCAGGCCTTATCCAGCATATCGTCTTCATCTTCGGTACTTTCGGCCAGCGAGTCAAAACCTTCACGCACGATGCAGTGGCAGGTGGTGCAGGCACAGGATTTTTCACAGGCGTGTTCAATCTCAATACCGCTACGCAGCGCGGCATCAAGAATGGTCTCACCGATCTCAGCTTCCACAACTACGCCATCCGGGCACAGGTCCTGGTGGGGTAGAAAAACGATCTTTGGCATATTAAACCTCGTCCACGGATTGGCCTTTCAGCGCGGTACGGACCGACTGGTCCATGCGGCGTGCGGCAAATTCCTGGGTTTGTGTGTCTGTATTTTTAATGGCTTCTTTAATTGCATCGGCGTCATCGCCTGTCGCTACCGCGCGCAGCTGCGCCGTTGCGTCATCGATAGCCTGACGTTCTGCGGCGCTTAGCAGCGCGGCATCGGTGGCCAGCGCGCTTTCCAGGCTTTCCAGAACGCGTGCGGCTTCGACTTTTTGTTCGGCCAGCATTCGCGCCTTAACGTCCTGTTCGGCGTGGCTCATCGAATCTTTAATCATGGTGGCGATTTCGCTGTCGCTCAGGCCGTAGGAGGGTTTCACCTGAATAGAGGCTTCGACCGCGGTCGATTTCTCCATAGCGGTGACGCTCAGCAGCCCGTCGGCATCGACCTGGAAGGTGACGCGAATATGCGCCCCGCCCGCCGGCATTGCCGGGATACCGCGCAGCGCAAAGCGCGCCAGCGAACGGCAGTCCTGCACCAGTTCGCGTTCGCCCTGCATGACGTGGATAGACATCGCCGTCTGACCGTCTTTAAAGGTGGTGAACTCCTGGGCGCGGGCCACCGGGATGGTGGTATTGCGCGGGATCACTTTCTCCACCAGGCCGCCCATCGTTTCCAGCCCCAGAGAGAGCGGGATAACGTCGAGCAGCAGCAGCTCGCTGTCCGGCTTGTTGCCGACCAGAATATCGGCCTGAATGGCGGCGCCGATGGCGACAACTTTATCCGGGTCGATGGTGGTCAGCGGGGTACGGCCAAAAAACTCGCCGACGCGCTCGCGCACCAGCGGCACGCGGGTTGAACCGCCCACCATCACCACTTCCAGCACCTCTTCCGCGCTTACGCCGGCGTCCTTCAACGCGCGACGACAGGCCAGCAGAGTGCGCTTAACCAGCGGAGCAATCAGCTCATTAAAGTGGCTACGGGTGATTTCGCCCTGCCAGCCGCCGACGTCAACGCGGGCGGTTTCCGCTGCGCTGAGGGCAATTTTGGCCGCAATAGCCGCGTCCAGCAGCTCGCGCTGCAGGCGGTTATCGCTGCGATCGCTGAGGCCCGCCTGCTCGCGCAGATAGTCCGCGAGCAGATGGTCAAAATCATCGCCGCCGAGCGCCGAGTCGCCGCCGGTGGCCAGGACTTCGAAGACGCCGCGGCTGAGGCGCAGTACGGAAATATCAAAGGTGCCGCCGCCGAGATCGTAGACCGCGATAACCCCTTCCTGACCGGAGTCGAGGCCGTAGGCAATCGCCGCCGCCGTCGGTTCGTTCAGCAGGCGCAGCACGTGCAGGCCGGCCAGACGCGCGGCGTCTTTAGTGCCCTGGCGCTGCGCATCGTCGAAGTAGGCCGGGACGGTGATCACCACGCCGTCGAGGTCGCCGGCAAGGGCTTCCGTGGCGCGGGCGGCCAGCGCCTTGAGGATATCGGCAGAAACGCGGACCGGATTAAGCAGGCCGCCGGCGGTTTGAATCATGGGCAGGCCGTTTTCGCTGGCCTGCAGCTGATAAGGCAGATGCGGGTAGCGGGTCTGAATATCGACCAGCGAGCGCCCCATCATGCGCTTCACCGAGCTGATGGTGTTAACCGGATCCAGCGCGGCATTCTGTCGGGCATCATAGCCGACGCTGAGGCCGGACGGCTGGTAGTTCACCACCGAAGGCAGCAGGTAGCGTCCCTGGCGATCGGGCAGAGTTTCGGCCTGGCCGCTACGCACGGTGGCGACCAGTGAATTGGTGGTACCCAGGTCAATACCCGCCGCCAGACGACGCTGGTGCGGCGCGGCACTCAGGCCAGGCTCACTAATTTGTAATAAGGCCATAATTGCTTCCGAATATTAATTTACTCGTCATAATCTGTGTTGCAGCTACGTTGGCTGCATGGCGACCCGAACAGGTTAGAATGAAAAAAACTTTTCTTCGAGTTGTTCTGCAACATTCTGAAGTTTATCGAGAAAACGCAGCTTACGCACGGTATCCGCCGCTGTCTCCCACGCTTCGCTGTCTAACTGCTCAACGACCTGCCGCTGACGAACGTCGTACATCCCCTTCACGCGCTGAATAAACGCGGTCAAACGCGCTTCATCCTGCGATCTTTCGATCTCATCCAGCTCTTCGCGCAGCTCCAGCTGCTCCATCAGGAACGCGGTGTCGCGCACGGTGTGCTGTTCGCTGGCTAAATCGAAGCCGTGAAGCGAAAGGATATATTCGGCGCGGGTCAGCGGATGACGCAGCGTTTGCCAGGCCTGATTAATCGTCGCGGAGTGCTGCACGGAGGCGAGCTGTTCGGCGGCGCTGGCGCTGGCGAACCGGTCGGGGTGATACTGGCGCTGTAAATCCTGGTACCGGACAGCCAGCTGTTCTTGCGAAAGGGTATAACTGACCGGTAACCCGAAGAGGGCAAAATAGTCCATAGTAACCTCAGGGTTAACGAGATAAAGCAAACCCCACGCACGGTACTCCGCAGTGGGGTTATATATCCGCGCCTCTCAGGTCGCATCTTAACCGGCGGCGTTCGCCTACTGTCGTAAGCGTATCGGGAAACGCCCGCCTGCCGCCGCGATGCTGCGCCGAAATTCAGCGGATATAGTGCAGATTACACGTTGAAGCTTTCGCCGCAGCCGCACTCATCTTTGATGTTCGGGTTCGTAAACTTAAACCCTTCATTCAGGCCTTCTTTAACAAAGTCCAGCTGAGTGCCGTCGAGGAACTGCAGGCTTTTGCCGTCGATCACTACCTTGACGCCTTTATCTTCAAACACGGTGTCTTCTGCCGCCGGCTCGTCAACAAATTCCAGCACGTAGGCCATACCTGAACATCCGGAGGTGCGAACACCTAAGCGCAGGCCAAAGCCTTTGCCGCGGTTGGCCAGGAAGGTATTCACTCGCGACGCTGCGCTGTCGCTAAGAGTAATCGACATACAATAACCTCTTAATTATTTCGCTTCACGTTTGCTTTTATAATCCGCAATCGCGGCTTTAATCGCGTCTTCCGCCAGGATAGAGCAGTGGATTTTTACCGGCGGCAGTTCGAGTTCATCGGCGATATCGGTGTTCTTGATAGCCTGAGCTTCGTCCAGAGACTTGCCCTTCACCCACTCGGTGACCAGGGAGCTGGAAGCGATAGCGGAACCGCAGCCGTAGGTCTTGAAGCGCGCGTCTTCAATGATACCTTCATTGTTGACTTTGATCTGCAGCTTCATAACGTCGCCGCACGCCGGCGCGCCGACCATGCCGCTACCGACGGAGTCGTCGCTGTTGTCAAAAGAGCCAACGTTGCGCGGATTCTCGTAATGATCGATAACTTTTTCGCTGTATGCCATGATTAATTCTCCTTAATGCCTACCGATTAATGATGTGACCATTCAATGCTGTTCAGATCCACGCCCTGCTTGAACATTTCCCACAGCGGAGAAAGATCGCGCAGACGACCAATGGAGTTGCGAACCAGGTTGATGGTGTAGTCAATCTCTTCTTCGGTAGTAAAACGACCTAAAGAGAAACGGATAGAACTGTGTGCCAGTTCATCAGTCATGCCCAGCGCGCGGAGCACGTAGGATGGCTCGAGGCTCGCTGAGGTACAAGCGGAACCGGAGGAAACGGCCAGGTCTTTCAGTGCCATAATCAGCGATTCGCCTTCAACATAGTTGAAGCTGACGTTGAGAATGTTCGGCGCGCCCTGCGCGAGGTCACCGTTGAGGTAAACCTCTTCCATATCTTTTACGCCTTCCCACAGACGGTTACGCAGACCGCGCAGGCGCGCCATCTCGGTTTCCATCTCTTCTTTCGCGATACGGTAAGCTTCACCCATACCGACGATCTGGTGGACAGGCAGAGTGCCTGAACGCATGCCGCGCTCGTGACCGCCGCCGTGCATCTGCGCTTCAATACGAATACGCGGTTTGCGACGGACGTACAGCGCGCCAATGCCTTTCGGGCCATAAATTTTGTGACCGGAGAAGGACATCAGGTCAACTTTCAGCTGGCTCAGGTCGATAGGCAGTTTGCCCACGCTCTGGGTGGCGTCAACGTGATAAATGATACCGCGTGCGCGGCACATTTCGCCGATGGTAGCGATGTCCTGCACCACGCCGATTTCGTTGTTCACGTGCATGATGGAAACCACGATGGTGTCATCACGCATGGCCGCTTCCAGCTCTTTCAGATCGATAATACCGTTGCGCTGAGGCGCAAGGTAGGTTATCTCGAAGCCTTCACGCTCCAGCTGACGACAGGTGTCCAGCACGGCTTTGTGCTCGGTTTTGCTGGTGATAATGTGCTTGCCTTTTTTCTGATAAAAGTTGGCTGCACCTTTGATCGCCAGGTTGTCGGATTCCGTTGCGCCTGAGGTAAAGACGATTTCGCGCGGGTCAGCACCGACCAGCTCGGCAATCTGATTACGGGCGATATCTACCGCCTCTTCAGCCTGCCAGCCAAAACGGTGTGAACGAGAGGCCGGGTTACCAAAGGTCCCGTCCAGGGTCAGAAACTGCATCATTTTCTCGGCAACACGCGGGTCCACCGGCGTTGTTGCGGAGTAATCGAGATAAATCGGTAATTTCATTGCTCTTTAACTCCGTACATCACTCAATGCAAGGAACCAGGCGGCCGGCTTGATGTACGACCGGGTATACGGGATGTCGCAACATCCCGGCCTGATTCGAAAATCTTTTATAATTTTTACCCTGAACGTTTCACCCTGCGGCGAACGGGCCGCAAGCTGAAACAGAACGAGTACTACGCACGCAGTTTGACGTCGATAGCGTCCTGGGTGCGGGTATTACGCTGGGATTCATGGCTGTGCTGACGGCCTGAAACATCGAGGATTTCCTGGTTGTTCACCAGTTCGCCCAGCGTGATGTTGTTCAGGAAGCTGGTCAGGCGCTCGCTCAGGTCGCGCCACAGCGCGTGGGTCAGGCATTTATCGCCGCCCTGGCAGCCGCCTTTACCCTGACAACGGGTGGCGTCAACGGACTCATCAACCGCGCTGATAACTTCGCCAACGGCGATGCTACCGGCTTCTTTACCTAATAAATAACCGCCGCCTGGACCGCGAACGCTCGATACCAGACCATTTTTACGCAGGCGGGAAAACAGCTGTTCCAGATAGGAAAGCGAAATCCCCTGACGCTCAGAAATATCAGCTAACGGAACCGGGCCCGATTCAGAGTTGAGCGCGACGTCCAGCATCGCGGTCACAGCATAACGCCCTTTAGATGTCAGTCTCATGTCTTACTTAACCTCAAACTCGCCCCTGCCCGGGCTTTTTATTAATATGGGTATTGCATAGCAGGGCCAAGTCTGACATTCCCGAGTAATTTGGTCAACTATTTACTTGACTGTTTTAGTCAGGTATTTGGCTATCTGTGCCCTTACGTCCTGAAGCCCATATTCCCTGCCGTACTGCGGCTCTCAGGGCGACCGGACATCGACTCGGCGCGCCCGTCTGCGGCCTTGATTCGCCGCAAAGAGGCCGGTTTACTCTTTGTTCTTGTGCTGCTGCTCAATTGACGCGAGCATTCCGCGCAGGATATTTAGCTCCTGGCTTTCCGGGCGCGCGCGGGTAAACAGACGACGCAGTTTGTTCATCACCTGTCCCGGATGGCTGGCGCGAATAAAGCCGGTCGCCAGCAGCGTCTGCTCGAGATGGCCGTAAAAGCGCTCTAAATCATCCACCAGCGGATACGGCGTCTCTTCCTGCTGTTCGACCTGCGGCTGCTCCTGATCCTGAGTCGCCAGCCACGCCATCCGCACTTCATAAGCGATGACCTGCACCGCCATCGCCAGGTTCAGCGAGCTATACTCCGGGTTGGCGGCAATCGCGACGTGGTAATGGCATTTCTGCAGCTCGTCGTTGGTCAAACCGACGCGCTCGCGGCCGAAGACCAGCGCCACCGGGGCGTGCTGGCCTTCTGAAACGCTCTTCAGGCCACACTCGCGCGGGTCGAGCATCGGCCACGGCAAAGTACGCGAACGGGCGCTGGTACCGACCACCAGGCTACATCCGGCCAGGGCTTCATCCAGCGTATCGACGATATGCGCATTGCCGATAACGTCGCTGGCACCGGCCGCCAGGGCGATAGCCTGCGAGTCAGGCTTAACCAGCGGATTGACCAGCCACAGGTTTGTCAGGCCCATGGTTTTCATTGCCCGGGCCACGGAGCCCATATTGCCAGTGTGTGATGTTTCTACCAGTACGATTCGAATATTTTGCAGCATTAGAGTTCTTCGGCTAAAGATTATTCACGCATGCTATCATAAAACGAAGACATAGGCAGATTTCACTGTTACTATGTGCGCCGTTTTTTCCCGTTCTTTAACATCCAGTGAGAGAGACCGATGCATCCGATGCTGAATATCGCCGTGCGCGCAGCGCGCAAGGCGGGTAATTTAATTGCCAAGCACTACGAAACCCCAGACTCCGTAGAAACCAGCCAGAAAGGCAGCAATGATTTTGTGACTAACGTCGATAAGGCAGCCGAAGCGCTGATTATTGAAACGATTCGCAAATCTTACCCGCAGCACACTATTATCACCGAAGAAAGCGGTGAGCACGTAGGTGAAGATCAGGATGTTCAATGGGTTATCGATCCACTGGATGGCACCACCAACTTCGTAAAACGCCTGCCGCACTTTTCCGTATCCATCGCCGTACGCATTAAAGGCCGTACCGAAGTCGCCGTGGTTTACGATCCAATGCGCAACGAACTCTTCACCGCAACCCGCGGCCAGGGCGCTCAGCTGAACGGCTATCGTCTGCGCGGCAGCACCGCTCGCGATCTGGATGGCACGATTATCGCTACCGGTTTCCCGTTCAAAGCGAAACAGCACGCCACCACTTATATGAATATTCTGGGCAAAATGTTTACCGAATGCGCTGACTTCCGCCGCACCGGTTCTGCAGCTCTGGATCTGGCCTACGTTGCCGCTGGCCGCGTTGATGGCTACTTCGAGATCGCGCTGAAGCCGTGGGATTTCGCTGCTGGCGAGCTGATCGCTCGTGAAGCGGGCGCTATCGTTTGCGACTTCACCGGTGGCCATAACCACCTGTACAGCGGCAACATCGTTGCCGGCAACCCGCGCGTCGTTAAAGCCATGCTGGCCAACATGCGTGAAGAGCTGAGCGAAGCGCTGAAGCGTTAATCTCTCTCACCTCACCCCGGCCCGCCCGGGGTGAGAGTATCACTCAAAACGGCCGCAGTCCGCCGCCGCCCGGCACCGCACTGCTCCACATCACCACCGCCGCCGCCACTAAAATGACGCCGCCGGACAGCGCCAAAGTCGACCAGCCAATCTGCTGCCAAAGAGGCGGCGTTTTATTCGCACTAAGCCTAACGGCCAGCTGACGAAAGCCGTGCACCAGCAGCGCCAGCCCGCTAATGGTCAGCGAGGTTCCCGCCGCCATTGCCAGCGCCGCCGCCATTCCCCAGCCAAAGACGCCAATTACCTTACTAAACAGCAGGACCATGATCGCCCCAGAACAGGGTCGCATGCCCATCGACAGAACGATGGCCAGCCGCGCGCGCCAGTCGTCGCCGCTTTGCAGCTGTTCCGGCGCCGGCATATGCTGATGCCCGCAGCCGCAGTGCGCATGATGAACATGATGGGGCGTAAAGGCGCTAAACGTTGGCCGACGCAGCTGCCCGCGCAGCTTTTTCAGCGCCCGCCAGCACAGCAGCAGGCCCAGCGCGCCGACCAGCAGATAGCTCCCCTTCTCCAGCCAGAAGCTGCTGAGATGAAGCTGCCTTGCGGGCAGCTGCAGCAGGGTCAGCACCACCACCACCAGCACAATCGCCACCGCGCCCTGCAGGAGCGAGGCGGCCAGCGTCAGCGCAATGCTCGAGCGCAGCTTCGCGGGATGCGTCGCCAGCCAGGTGGTAATCACAATCTTGCCGTGCCCCGGCCCCAGGGCGTGCAGGACGCCGTAGATAAAGCTAAACGCCAGCAGCGAAAGCCCCGCCGCGCGCGGATTTTCGGCCACCGCTTTCAGCAGGCCGCTGAGCTCAAAATTGAGCGCCCGCTGCCAGATAGCGCTTTGCAGCATCACCTCCGGCCAGGCCTGCCAGAGCCAGACGCCGGCGCCCGCTGCCAGCGCTAAAAACAGCGCCAGCGGCCACAGCTGGCGCAGGCGGGAAGCCCGGGAAGGGGTTGAGAATACTACTGACATGTCAGCGTCACCTTCTGAGCAAAATAGGTTCCGAGCGCCATATCTTCCGGCGGCGCGTCGGCTTTATCGAGCGACTGCGCAAAAGCCGTCATTTTATCATTCGGCTTTGGCGTCACCACCGTCACCTTGCATCCCGCGCGCAGCGCCGCAGGCAGGGTGACGTCGCCCGGCTTGTCATAGAACATATCGACGTAATAGGTTGGGTCGAAGGTCGAAAGCGTCAGGGTTTGTCCCGCGAGGGGCAGCGGTTTAGCCAGCGGCAGAGTAAAGGTCAGCACCGCCTGGTGTCCGTCGCGCTCCAGACCGTAGCCGTCGGGGCGATTATCAAACTTCACGTGCTGGCCGTTATGCCAAAGCTCGCTGAAGTAGTGCTGCCCAAGGACGTTCGCCATCACCTCCGCCGCCAGCTTTTTCCACACTTCATCTCCCGGCTTCGCGCTGCCGGCATCGTAAAGCAGGTCTGAGGAGGTGATCTCATCCATCGTCCAGCGCATTTTGAAACCGGTGAGCTGTCCGTTATCGGCGACCACCTCCGTTCGCAGGCTGATAAAGCTATGCGGATGCGCTAGCACGCTAAATGATAAAACCATGAAAAATGCCGCACAGGTGCATTGTTTCACTCTCTTCATCCGTTCCTCACGTGAAAAATTCTGTGAACTTATCCAGCAATCCTGACGTAAAGACGCCAGCCTGCCCTGCTCTCTGTTCATCCATTGGCTATTCTTAGCGAAAACCCTAACTGGAACTTATCAGATGATGACCGTGATTGAACCACCATCTGCGCTTTCCAGTCCACAGCGCCGTAACCAGGTCCTGCTGATGTTTTATCTGCCCGGGCAGCCGGTCACCCCCGAGCGGCTTAGCGCGATCAACTCTGTTGATGAGGCGACGGCCCGGCAGGATATCGCGGAGACGGGACGTGACATTCAGCGTTACCACCGGCTGACCCTCGCGTCGCAGGTGGACGGCAGCTATCGGATTGAAGGCGCCGCAATCGATCAACGCCTGTGCCTGCTGCACGGCTTACGCCGGGCCCTGCGCCTGTGTCCGCATTTTATCAGCCACCATTTTACCCCGGCATTAAAAACGCAGCTTAAACTGCAGGGCGTTGCGCGCACCTTATATGACGACACCAATCTGCAGGCGCTGGTCAACCGCTGCGCCCGGACGCTTAACCGCCAGTTTGACTGTCGGGATATTCACTTCCTGCGCCTCTATCTGCAGTACTGCCTGCTTCAGCATCATCTCGGGCAGACGCCGACCTTTACCGAAGATCAGCAGCGCTGGACCCAGGAGGCGGCGGAGTCAATACTGGCTGCTGAGATTATCCGCCACTGGCAGCGTCGGGTCGCCACCGCGCCGCACGCCGGCGAGCAGCTGTTTCTGACCCTGCTGTTCATGCTGCTCAAAACGCCCGATCCTATCCGCGATGGCCACCAGCAGGACCGCCGCCTGCACCTGGCCATCTCCGGCCTGATCCACCGTTTCCAGGATTTATCCGGCCGGCCGTTTAGCGACGATCAAGGGCTGAGCGACCAGCTCTATATTCATCTCTCCCAGGCGCTGAACCGCAGCGTGTTCGCGATCGGTATCGATAATGCGCTGCCGGAGGAGATGAGCCGCCTCTATCCGCGCCTGATGCGCACCACCAAAACGGCGCTGGAGGAGTTTGAGAGCGCCTACAGGGTTCGCTTTAATCAGGAGGAAGTGGGGCTGATTGCGGTGATTTTTGGCGCATGGCTGATGCAGAAAAGCGAGCTGCACGAGAAGCAGGTGGTGCTGCTGACCCACGACAATCCCGAGCTCGAGCAGGCTCTTGAGCTGCAGCTGCGCGAGCTGACCCTGCTGCCGCTCAATATCAAATATCAGAACGTTCACGCCTTTCAAAAGGAAGGCGCGCCGAAGGGCGTGGCGCTGGTGGTGACCCCTTATGCTACGGCGCTGCCGCTGTTTTCACCGCCGCTGTTTCACGCTGAGGAGATGTTCAGCGATCACCAGCGGCAGCATATTTGTCAAATGCTCGAGGACTAGGATACCGCCTTCGGCCTCAGCACCAGCGCCGGCAGGGCAACCAGCGCCATCACCCAGAACACGCCCTGGTGCAGGTGCTGGTAGAGGAAGCCGGCAAATACCGTCATTACCGCAATGCTGCCCCCCATCGCCACCGCGGAGTAGACCGCCTGCAGACGAATCACCTCCCCGCCCTGACGTGCCGAAATATAGCGCATCGCCGCAAGGTGACATACCGTAAAGGTGCCGCAGTGCAGGATCTGCGCGACAATGAGCCACGGCAGCTCGGTGGTCCAGCCCATCAGCGTCCAGCGAACCAGCCCGCAAACGGCGGAGAGCAGCAGCAGATCCCGCGCGCTGAAGCGGCTAAAGGCTTTTTTGCTCAGCGCAAAGATAACCACCTCCGCGACCACCCCCAGCGACCACAGATAGCCGATCGCCGAAGCGGAATAGCCCGCCTCCTGCCAGTAAATCGCGCTGAAGCCATAGTAGGCGGCATGGGCGCCCTGCAGCAGGCAGACGCAGGCGAGAAAGCGCCAGCTTTGGCGCACCAGCTTCAGCCATGCCGGGAGCCCGGCCGCCTGCTGGTGGCGAACTTCCCCCTGCGGCATCACCGAGGGTTTAAGCAGCATCCCCAGCAGCATGGAAGCGATGCCGAGGCTTAGCAGCACCAAGATCGCCCGATAATCAAACAGGCTGACCAGCTTGCCGGTCAGCGCGGAGCCGATCACAAACGCCACCGATCCCCACAGGCGCACGCGCCCGTAGTCCATGGTTATCTGCTTTTGCCAGGTATTCGCCAGCGCATCGGTCAGCGGTACCAGCGGAGAGAAGAACAGATTGAAGCCGACCATCACCGCCATCAGCAAGGCGACGCGGCTATCGGCCCAAAAGCCAAGGACAAACAGCAGGGTCAGCAGCGCCAGCACCCGCAGGGCAGAAATAAGCCGGGAGGGATCGCTCACCCGTGGCGCAATCAGCAGACTGCCGAGAAAGCGCGCCACCAGCCCGGCGCCGAGCAGCATACCGATCGTTTCCGGCGTCAGCCCCGCGCCTGCCAGCCAGACGCTCCAGAACGGCAGAAAGATGCCGTAGCTAAAGAAGTAGGTAAAGTAACTAAGCGCCAGCCAGCGCGTGGAGTGCAAGACCATGATTTCCTCCCGAATGGAGGCGACAGTCTGGCGACAAACCTCGGCGGGCGCAAGCCGAGGATTTAGGTATAACCCGCTGAATCTGGCCTATTTAACCGCGATTTTTAGCGACCATGAAACCCTATCCCCAGGGCCTAATACCACCAGACCAGGCTGCCCGTCCACGTTGTGCGCGTTTACAGGATGACTTTGCGGCTCAAGGCAGACAAACGGTTCACCCGACATACGGAACAGCATAAGCCACGGTGTTTGCGATGAAATTGTGACAGACATCACTTCTCGCTGAATGACGGCCGTGCCGTTCCAGCCGGAATAGCAGACGTTCAGCCAGCTATCCTCTCCACAGGCGGGCTGCGTGAAATCGCCGCCCTCCGGCAGCTCGCCGCGCCAGCTAAGCGGCAAGTGCAACTCGCCCTCTGGCCAGTGGCCACTCGCCTGAAACTGCATCCGGCTTAGCCTGTCGAAGGTAAAAAAGGGGTGAAAGCCGCCGCCGTAAAGCATCGGCTCGTCGCCACAGTGGGTAACGGTCAGGGAGGCGAGAAGTTCCCCCTGCCGTAGCTCGTAGCGGATCTGCGCGCGATAGTCGAATCCGCAGGCGTGGCGGCTATGCAGCTGCAGCACACAGCGTTCTGCGCAGCGTTCGATGACCTCCCACGCGCTGAGCCAGCCGTCGCCGTGGAGAAAAAAACGCGCGTCCGCCTGATGATTCGGCAGGATGATTTCGCGCCCCCGAAAGGAGAAGCGGTTGCCGGCCACCCGGTTTGCCAGCGGCACCATCGGAAACAGACCGCCGGCAGGATTTTCATGCAGCACCGGGGTTTGATGCCGGCGGGAGAACAGGCTTTGCACCTTGCCACCCTGCGGATCGACGCGCATCCGTAGATGCGCGTTTTCCAGAATGAAGCTGTCCGCCATTAGCGCGTCTGCTCCTGTTTCAGCGCCTGCCTGCCGGCATGACGCTGCGCCAGCTGCTCTTCCAGCGCCTCCAGCGTAACGCCTTTGGTTTCCGGAACGTTGCGCAGAATGTACAGATACCCCGCCGCGCATATAACCCCGTACAGCAGGAAGCTGCCCGATGCGCCCAGCCCGGCATTAAGCAGCGGGAAGGTATAGGTTAACAGGAAGCAGGCCACCCACAGCGCCAGCGTACCCAGCGACATCGCCAGCCCGCGCACGCGGTTAGGGAAAATTTCCGATAACAGTACCCAGGTCACCGGCGCCAGCGTCAGCGCGTAAATAGCGATCGCCGCCAGCACCAGAATCAGCACCGGTAATCCCAGGATCCCCAGACCGTAGGCCGCAGCGATCAGCGCATAGATGATGGTCAGCCCGGCGGCACCGAGCAGCATCAGCCTGCGGCGACCAATCCTGTCGACCAGCGGAAGCGCGGCGATGGTAAAGATCAGGTTGATAAGCCCGGTCGCCACGATCGACTTCAGCGTGCTGTTAATGTCAAATCCGGCGGAGGCGAAAATCTCCTGCGCGTAGTTGAAAATAACGTTAATACCGCACCACTGCTGGAACATTGCCAGCACCATACCCATCACAATGATCGGGCGAACTTTGGGCTGCCACAGCGCGGACCAGGAGACTTTTTGCGTGTCTTTGCTGAGGGTTTGCTCGATATCCCTGATGGTTTCATCGGCGTAGCGCTGATTGCCGATGCGCATCAGCATCTGGTGCGCACGCTGGCTTTTCCCCACGCGCACCAGCCAGCGCGGCGACTCGGGAACGAAAAACATCAGGATCAGGAACGCCAGCGCGGGCACGACGCCGGAACCAAACATCCAGCGCCAGCCTACCTGCCCGTTCCAGCTGGCGCTGATCTCTGCCAGCGTAGCGCTACTGGCCACCGGCTTTGCGATCGCCAGGTTAACCAGCTGCGCCGCCAGAACGCCAATAACAATCGTCAGCTGATTCACCGCCACAAAGCGCCCGCGCTGCGCGGCGGGACTTATCTCGGCGATATACATCGGGCTTAGCGCAGAAGCCAGCCCGATACCTAAGCCGCCAACGATACGCCACGCCACGAACAGATCGAAACTGCCGGCGAGCGCCGTGCCCCAGGCCGAGAGCGTAAACAGCGCCGCGGCGATGATGAGCGGAATTTTGCGGCCAAACTTATCCGCGCACCATCCGGAAGCCAGCGCCCCGAAAACGCAGCCAACCAGCGCTGAACTCATCGCCCAGCCGGACTGCGCCGGGTCGGTAATGGAAAAATAGGCTTCATAAAACGGCTTCGCGCCGCCGATCACCACCCAGTCATAGCCAAACAGTAAACCACCGCAGGCGGCAACCAGACAGATCGTCCAGACGTAGCCCATTTTCAGATGTGTCTGCGCGTTATTCATAAGGATTCCTCTTTCAGGGAAACGCAGGGAACAGTAGGGTTGGCGGGCGCGAGCCCGCCGGTTGAGGTTCAGGAAAAAATGCCGCTTTGCAGGGCATGGTCGATCAGATGCGCCTTATCGTGGGCGGGGTTGATGACCAGCAGCTGCTGAATCGCTTGCCGGTAGTCAGCCATATTCCCCAGCCCGAGGTATCCCAGCGCCTCAATAAACAGGCAGTGCTGCCGGTGCTGCTGCGCCGCCGGGACGTCGAGCACCACCAGGTCAGGCAGCGAGACGGCGAAGAAATCGGCGTCCGGGACGTCGTCACGATGGCGTCGGGCCCAGTCGATGAAATGGTGGAAATGGCGGTCCGCCTGCTGCACGTCGCCGCTCTTGCGCAGCGCCATTCCCTGCCAGAAAAGATAATCGGCGGGCTGATCGTTGTAGTAGCGACCGGCATCCAGCGACGCACCTCCCAGGCTCGCGCGCTGGTAACAGGCTGCGGCGCGCTGGGTCTCTCCCGCCTGCGCGGCGCAGTGGGCCAGCAAATACCAGATATCGTTATCCGTCTGCCCCGGAAGCCTTCCCTCTCCGAGGTTTAGGGGATAGCGCAGCGCCTCCTCCAGCCGCTGCGTTGCCGCAGAGTACGCCCGGCCCTCAATCGCCTGTAAGGCAACGTGCAGCTGGTTAAGCAGATATTGCCCCGTCACCTTGCCCTCCCCGCCTTCCCAGGGATGGAATTTTCGCGTACGGAGAATATCTGCGGCCTCGGCATAGCGCCCGCTGCTGTTCCACAGGCTGAGCAACTCGGCGGTGAGATCGTCCCGCTTCAGCACCACGGCGCGATGCGCCTGCAGATCGCGTAATCGATCGCCAACCGGCGCGCCGGTCAGCTTGTTGAGATAGTCGAGCTCGAAGCGAAAGCGCGCATTCTGCGGTTCAATGTCCACCGCTCGCTGCAGGCTGGCCAGCGCCAGGGAAAGATCCTGCCGCTTATTCCACGCGTAGACGCCAAGCAGGCGATGGGCCGGCGCGTAGTCAGGGTCTTTTGCCAGCACGTCACGCCAGCAGATTACGGCATCCTCGTAGCGGCGCTTGCTATACCAGAAGCAGCCCAGCAGATAGCGGGCAAACGCGCTCTCTTCCAGCCGCTGCAGCATCCAGACTTCATCCAGCGTGTTGGGGAAGCGGACCCGCAGGGCGTGACAGCGCTGCGCCGAGGCGATGAACTGCTGGCGCTCGTCGGCGTCGTCACTTAGCGCGGCGCGCCACAGCATAGGCAGCGCCTCCTGAGAATCCAGTAGCGCCAGCAGCGCCTGTGCAGACGACGGCTGTCCGATAGAGAGCAGCCACCCCGCCAGCAGGCTGGCGTTGGCACCTCTGCGGCCGGTGACGCGCAGCAGGTTTTCCCGGGATTCATGATCCTGGCCAATCATCCAGCGCACGCAGTGCAGCGGATAGCTCAGCGGATACTGCCCGAGGCAGCGGACGATATAATCCTGCGCCTCATCGCCGCGCCCTAATTTCGCCAGCGCCAGCGCCTTCAGGCCCATCGCGAGGTGGTTGGTGGCATTAAATTGCAGGCTGATGTCGACTTTTTCCAGCGCATCGGCAACCTCGCCGCGCTTCATCGCCAGCCGGGCCAGCGACCAGTAGGCCGCATCGCGGCAGCTGCCGCTCCATGAGGCTTTGTAATAGCTATCCCAGGCGCCGGCTTCATCCCCCTGCCTTTCCAGAGCGCTGGCGAGAAGCATGCTGGCCTCGCCGTCGCGCGGATTTTTATTCAGCCGATGGGCGCGCTGCAGCGCGGCGCGAGCGCACTGCTCCGCCAGCGTCCAGTCGGCGCCGTTGAGCGCCAGGGTGCCAAGGGCGACGTTATTTCGGTAATCCTCGGGATCAATCGCAATAGCCCGACGGTAGTAGTCTCCGGCGTAGCGGCTGGCGTGGTTATACTGCTCAAGATGCTGGCCAATGAAATAGAGTTCATCGCCGTTGTCGATGTCGTCCGGCAGCGCCGGCGCGGTTGCCGGCTCCGGTAACGGGGTCTGCTGGGCGAGATGCTCCTGATAATGCAGCAGCGGCTGGCCCTCGGCGCTTTTCGCCCGCAGGGTCAAGCGCGAAGCGCCGTTTTCCGCTAGCGCGTGCTGCCAGCTTTCACCCGGCTGCAGGGTTAGCTGGGTTTCATAGAGCGGCTGATTATCCGCGCTCAGCTCCAGCACGATATTTTCCAGCGGCGCAATCGCATAGACTCCCAGCCTCAGCAGTCCCTCTTCACGAACCAGCTTTAGCGCCAGGCGGGTATTCGCATTTTGCACCATTCCCAGCTCGCTATACGGCAGGAAGTTTTGGACAAAAATTTTCTCTTCATAGGGCGCAAGCCAGGTGAAATCCGGCTGGTTATCGGTAAAGACGCCGGTCATCAGCTCGATATAGGGGCCATTCGCGTCGGTCAGATTGCGATCCCAGGCCTGGCCGAAATCGCCATAACCCCAGCTCCACTGCTTTTTACCCGGCGAGATATGGTGATCGGCGACGTGCAGCAGTCCGCCTCGTTCATCGTGATGGTAGGCACCGACAAAATCATATGCTGATTTCTCTGCCATATAGGAGGTCGGCACCGGGACATTCTTATAGCGGGAGATATCCACGCCCGCGCTGTAGTCCACTTTATAGTAGGTGCCGGTGGCGATGGGGAAGGCAGAAACGTCGCGCTTGCCGTGATCGAACACGGCGGTAACGTCAGGCGGGAACACGCTCTGGTGGGCATCTCCGCCCTTCACCGCCGGGTTGGCCCACCATAAGAAGTGGCGCGGCGTGGCGTTGCCGTTAAAGACCTTGCCGGTAATTTCAATCAGCGCGCGGTCGGGGTAAAGGGTAAAGCCGGCCATAACCTGCAGCCCGCGCATGGGCTCGGCTTCGCCCATCCATACGGTTTGCACGCCGCCTTCCCCCTGCTGGATGGTAAAATCGACGGGCATAAAGGTTGTCGGACGATGGTGCTGCGGCCAGTTAAACTCGATCCCGCCGGATATCCACGGCCCGAGCAGGCCGACCAGCGCCGGTTTCACCACTTCGTTGTAGTAGACGAAATCGCGCTGCTTAACTTTATCGTAGGCGCGATGGATACGGCCGCCGAGCTCCGGCAGCAGCATGACGCGAATGAAATCATTCTCCATCCACACCGCCCGATAGTCGCGCATCTCCCGCTCGCCGGTTAAGGTATCAACCACGCCATAGGGGTACACGCTGCCGGAGGAACCCTGATAGACCCGCTTTTCGAGGAACATCGGGTTAGGATCCTCCGCTCCCGTCGTCCACGTCGGGAGTGTAATCGTTTCCTGCCAGACCTTAACCGAACCGTGCATAGCGCTCTCCACTAAAAGTAATTAAGTAAAAACCTGATGGAGGCGAGTTTATAATCTTGAATAGCGGTTAAAATGCGCAATGCTCACGCAATATAGTTAAGGGAGTTAAGTGTATGCAGCTAACCGGGTTCAACAACGTTCGGGTCAGGCAGGCCAACAAATCAATCTTTCTGGCCTGTTTGTGGCGGGAAAAGCAGCTCAGCAAATCGCAGCTCGCTCAGCTCAGCGGGCTTTCTATTCCGGCGGTGAGCAACATACTCGACGAGCTGCTCAGCGAAGGCCTCATCAGCCACTCCGCGGAAAAAATGAGCAATCGGGGCGTCAATAGCGGTAGTTTTCAGATCCCGCTCCACGGTGCCTGGACGCTATGCATGAACATCACCCCCACCAGCATTGAGTACCAGCTCGCCGACGCTCGCCTGCTGGCCGTCGACGCGCACCAGCATATTCGTATCGATGCGCCGACGCCTCAGGCTTTGCTGGCGGCGATTATCGACTGCTGGCGCCGCGTCCACCGCCGCTATCCGCAGCATAAAATCAACATCGCGCTGGGTGTTCACGGGCAGGTAGATCCGGTAACCGGCGTTTCGCAAACCATGCCGCAGGCGCGCTGGAAAACGCCTGTCGAACTCAAATACTTACTTGAGGAAGAGCTCGGCGTTCAGGTCAGGGTCGATAATGACTGCGCCATGCTGGCGCTGGCCGAAAAATGGCAGAACAGCGCCGCGCCGCAGGATTTTTGCGTGATCAACGTCGATTACGGTATTGGTTCATCGTTTGTTATTAACGATCAGATCTACCGCGGAAGCCTCTACGGTAGCGGCCAGATTGGCCATACGATCGTCAATCCTGATGGCTCAGCCTGCGACTGCGGGCGCTATGGCTGTCTGGAAACCATCGCCTCGCTCAGCGCGTTGAAAAAGCAGGCTCGGGTGTGGCTAAAAACCCAGCCGGAGGCGCAGCCCTCCCCTGAAAAACTCACCACCGAGTCGCTTATTGCGGCCTGGGAACAGGGCGACGTGCATATCCGCGCCTGGGTTGAACGCTCCGCCAACGCCATTGGCCTGAGCCTGTATAACTTCCTCAATCTGCTCAATATTAATCAGATATGGCTCTATGGCCGCAGCTGCGCTTTTGGCGAGCAGTGGCTAAACACCATTGTTAAACAAACCAGCTTTAACCCCTTTGACCACGGCGACGCTCCGCGCGCGCACGCTACCCAAATTAGCTTCGGTCGGCTCACGCGCCCGCAGCAGCTGCTGGGCATTGGCTATCTGTACGTGGAGGAGGCGCTGGAGAAAATTTAGGTGCCGGTCTCAATTCGTGGCGGGGAGCAAAATTGTGTATTACGTTTAAAGAACACGTCTTTCATAAGGTGCTGGTTATGAACGCATTACGCTATTTTGATTTTGGTTCCTCACGCCACGTCCTGCTCCTGATTGCGCGAATTGCCGTCGTGCTGCTGTTTATCATCTTTGGCTACCCCAAGCTGATGGGGTTTAGCGGCACCGTGCAGTATATGGCGTCATCCGGCGCGCCGCTGCCGACGCTGGCGGCGATTATCGCTATCGTGATGGAGGTTCCGGCGGCGATCCTGATTATTCTCGGCTTCTTCACGCGTCCGCTGGCGGTCATTTTTATTTTTTATACGCTGGGTACGGCGGTTATTGGCCACCACTATTGGGATATGTCCGGCGATGCGGTGCTGCCGAATATGATTAACTTCTATAAAAACGTCAGCATTGCCGGCGCCTTCCTGCTGCTGGCGATAGTCGGCCCGGGCGCCATCTCCCTCGACCGCCGTTAATCATCGGTCATCGGACGTAAAAAAGGCCGCATTCGCGGCCTTTTATTCGCTTTCAACAGCTAAGCGTTATGCGTAAACCGGGAAGCGGGCGCAGATATCCAGAACTTTACCTTTAACGCGCTCGGTTACCGCTTCGTCATTGATATTGTCCAGAATGTCACACATCCAGCCGGCCAGCTCTTTCACTTCAGCTTCTTTGAAGCCGCGGCGAGTCACCGCCGGAGAACCGATACGGATACCGGAAGTCACAAACGGGCTCTTCGGATCGTTAGGCACGCTGTTTTTGTTCACGGTGATGTTGGCGCGGCCCAGGGCGGCGTCAGCTTCTTTACCGGTCAGGTTCTTATCAACCAGATCCAGCAGGAACAGGTGGTTTTCAGTACCGCCGGAGACCACTTTGTAGCCGCGGTTCAGGAACACTTCCACCATCGCTTTGGCATTCTTAGCGACCTGCTGCTGGTAGACCTTGAACTCAGGCTCCATCGCTTCTTTCAGCGCCACGGCTTTCGCAGCGATAACGTGCATCAGCGGGCCGCCCTGGGCGCTTGGGAATACGGCAGAGTTCAGCTTTTTGTACAGCTCTTCGCTACCGCCTTTCGCCAGGATCAGGCCGCCGCGCGGACCCGCCAGGGTTTTATGGGTCGTGGTGGTCACAACGTGAGCGTGCGGAACCGGGTTCGGATAGACGTCAGCGGCGATCAGGCCGGCAACGTGGGCCATATCAACGAACAGGTAAGCGCCGATGCTGTCGGCGATTTCACGCATTTTTGCCCAGTCAACGACGCCGGAATAGGCAGAGAAGCCGCCGATGATCATCTTCGGCTTGTGGGTCTGCGCCTGCTTCGCCATGTCTTCGTAGTCAATTTTACCGGACTCATCAATACCGTAAGGGATGATGTTGTACAGCTTGCCGGAGAAGTTAACCGGGGAGCCGTGAGTCAGGTGGCCGCCCTGCGCGAGGTTCATACCGAGAACGGTATCGCCCGGCTGCAGCAGAGCGGTGTAAACCGCGAAGTTAGCCTGAGAACCGGAGTGCGGCTGCACGTTGGCGTAGTCGGCGCCAAACAGCTCTTTTGCACGGTCGATAGCCAGCTGCTCGACGATATCAACGTATTCGCAGCCGCCGTAGTAGCGCTTGCCCGGATAGCCTTCGGCATATTTGTTGGTCAGCTGAGAACCCTGAGCCTGCATAACGCGCGGGCTGGTGTAGTTCTCGGAGGCGATCAGTTCGATGTGCTCTTCCTGACGTACTTTTTCCTGCTCCATAGCCTGCCACAGTTCGGCATCATAATCGGCAATGTTCATTTCACGCTTTAACATCCGCATCTCCTGCTCAGCTAACAATAGATTACAGCTCTAAATGGGGGCCTTTTTGGGCGACGGGCCACAGTATAACTGAATCGTTCTGTGATAACAGGTCTTGACAAACGATTTTACGCAAACGTTTGGCTCCGCATGACACAAGGCTTTGAGCAATAACGCCTCTCCGATTATCAACGGATTTCTTTTCAGGTTTGTGATGCAAATTCTTCACGTTGTAACTGTTTTAATGCAGTGTGTTAAAGAACCATTTACATTACAGGGTTATTTATATAAGATGCATTTGAAATGCATCATTAAGATAATACTAAAGGAAGCTGCTATGCTCGACGCTCAAACCATCGCTACGGTCAAAGCCACCATTCCCCTGCTGGTCGAAACGGGTCCTAAGCTGACCGCCCACTTCTACGATCGCATGTTTGCTCATAACCCCGAACTCAAAGAAATCTTCAATATGAGCAACCAGCGCAACGGCGATCAGCGTGAAGCGCTGTTTAACGCTATTGCTGCCTACGCGAGCAATATCGATAACCTGGCGGCCCTGCTGCCGGCGGTAGAGAAAATCGCGCAGAAGCACACCAGCTTCCAGATCCGTCCGGAGCAGTACAATATCGTCGGCGGCCACCTGCTGGCGACGCTGGATGAAATGTTCAGCCCGGGCCAGGAAGTCCTTGATGCGTGGGGCAAAGCCTACGGCGTGCTGGCTAACGTCTTTATCAATCGCGAAGCCGAAATCTATCAGGATAGCGCCAGCAAGACCGGCGGCTGGGAAGGCACCCGCGCGTTCCGCATCGTGAAGAAAACCCCGCGCAGCGCGCTGATCACCAGCTTCGAGATGGAGCCGGTTGACGGCCAGCCGGTTGCCGACTATCAGCCGGGCCAGTATCTGGCCGTCTGGCTGAAGCCAGAAGGGTTTGAATATCAGGAGATTCGCCAGTACTCCCTGACGCGTAAGGCGGATGGTAAAGGCTATCGCATTGCCGTGAAACGCGAGAGCGGCGGCCAGGTTTCGAACTGGCTGCACAATGCGTCAAGCGAAGGGGACGTTGTCCACCTGGCGGCGCCGGCGGGCGACTTCTTCCTGACCGTTGACGCCGAAACCCCGGTAACGCTGCTCTCCGGCGGCGTCGGCCAGACGCCAATGCTGGCAATGCTGGATTCACTGGCAAAAGCGCGGCATCCGGCGCAGGTTAACTGGTTCCACGCGGCGGAAAACGGCGAGGTTCACGCCTTTGCCGATGAGGTCAGCGCGCTGGGCGCGGCCCTGCCTAAGTTTGCGTCTCACGTCTGGTATCGCAGCCCAGGCGAAGAGGACCGTCAGGCGGCGCGTTTTAATAGCGAAGGTTTGATGGATTTGACCGCTCAGGCAGAGAGCCTGCGCGACCCGCTGATGCAGTACTACCTCTGCGGCCCTGTGGCCTTTATGCAGCATGCGGCAAAGCAGCTGGTGGCGCTTGGCGTCAATAGCGAGCGCATTCATTACGAATGCTTCGGCCCGCACAAGGTACTGTAATTGATGACCCTCTCCCCGCCGGGGAGAGGGTTAAAACTTAAATCGCTTCGTCGTCTTCTTCGCCGGTACGGATACGGATCACGCGCGCCACGTCAAAGACAAAGATTTTACCATCGCCGATTTTACCGGTCTGCGCCGTGCGGATAATGGTATCGACGCAGGTATCGACGATATCATCCGTGACCACGATTTCGATTTTCACTTTTGGCAGAAAATCCACCATGTACTCCGCACCGCGGTACAGCTCGGTATGGCCCTTCTGGCGGCCAAAGCCCTTCACTTCCGTTACCGTCATCCCGGTGATGCCGACTTCCGCCAGCGCTTCACGCACGTCATCCAGCTTGAAAGGTTTAATAATCGCATCAATCTTTTTCATGGTTTTCCTGTCTTAGAGCCTATCCCACTAAGGCTATTTTACTTGCCATTTTGAACCTGGGCAGTGCTCAAACTGCCTGCGACAATAACGCCTACTGGGATAGGCTCTTATTCGCGTAACCGGTTGCTTACCGTATCATAACTTGCGCTATGGCGCGGAGCTACTCTTTAAAGTCGTTGGCGTCGAGCTCGTGGCGCGACAGCAGTTTATAAAATTCGGTGCGATTGCGCCCGGCCATTCTGGCCGCGTGCGTCACGTTACCTTTGGTAATTTGCAGCAGCTTGCGCAGGTAGTTCAGCTCAAACTGATTACGCGCCTCAACGAAGGTCGGCAGCGCGGTATTTTCGCCTTCCAGCGCCTGCTCCACCAGCGCATCGCTGATCACCGGCGAGGAGGTCAGCGCCACGCACTGCTCAATCACGTTCACCAGCTGGCGCACGTTGCCCGGCCATTTGGCGGCCATCAGCCGCTTCATCGCGTCGGTCGAGAAGGCGCGAACAAACGGCTTATGCCGGTCGGCCGACTGGCGCAGCAGATGGTTGGCAAGAAGCGGAATATCCTCGGTGCGATCGGCGAGAGGCGGGATCTTGAGGTTCACCACGTTCAGGCGATAAAACAGATCTTCGCGGAACTCGCCGCGCGCCATCGCCTTAGGCAGGTCGCGGTGGGTGGCGGAGACGATGCGCACGTCGATGTCGATGTCGCGGTTGCTGCCCAACGGGCGAACCTTGCGCTCCTGCAGAACGCGCAGCAGTTTGACCTGCAGAGCCACCGGCATATCGCCGATCTCATCGAGAAACAGCGTGCCCCCTTCGGCGGCCTGAAACAGCCCTTCCCGATTGCTGACCGCGCCGGTAAAGGCGCCGCGAGCGTGGCCAAACAGCTCCGACTCCAGCAGCTGCTCCGGCAGGGCGCCGCAGTTAATGGCGACAAAGGGCTTGGCGTGGCGCGGGCTGGCGTTATGGATCGCCTGGGCGACGATCTCTTTGCCGGTGCCGCTCTGGCCGTTAATCAGCACGCTGACGTCCGACTGCGCCACCATGCCCGCCTGCTCCAGCAGGCGCTGCATCAGCGGGCTACGGGTCACAATCGCCTGACGCCAGCGCTCATCCGTCGTCGGCGCGCTGTGCTCCAGCGCGTCATCAATGGCTTTGTACAGCGCGTCCTTGTCTACCGGCTTGGTCAGGAAGCTGAACACGCCCTGCTGGGTCGCCGCCACCGCATCAGGAATCGAGCCGTGGGCGGTGAGAATAATCACCGGCATTCCCGGCTGCACCTTCTGGATTTCGGCAAATAGCTGCAGGCCGTCCATTTCATCCATACGCAAATCGCTGACCACCAGGTCGACCTTATCGCGCCCCAGCACGCGCAGCGCTTCGGGCCCGCTTTCGGCAGTGGTCACGCTGTAGCCTTCGCTGACAAGACGCATCCCCAGCAGCTTCAGCAGCCCTGGGTCATCGTCCACCAGCAGCAGGCGCGCGGGTTTACGGCTCGTCATGCGTGGCCTCCGGGATTTTTTCGCCGCCGTGCCCGACGTCAGAATTAAAATTTCCGCCCGGCTTGCGGGTGGAGAGCTGACGCTCGATATCGGTGAGGTTTTCCAGCTTACGCGTGGTGAGTTCCAGCTCGCCGCGCAGCTGCTGCTCCTGCTGGCGCAGCGCGTCGAGCTCGGCATCGCTGGTCTGCTGTAGCTTCGCGTAGCGGGAGCGCTCGTCCACCAGCTGCAGCTGTCGGCTCTGGCCGTCGCGCCAGAGCTGGTAAAGCGGGCGCACCTGCACGGCTATTTGCGAGCTGAAGGTGTCCAGGCGAGAAACCAGCTCGCGCCGCTCGTCGGGGGTAATTTTGGCGTCCGCCAGCAAAATGCCGCGCTTAAACGCATCCTGCCAGCGGTCGTCACCGTGCAGCCGGGCTTCCGCCCGCGCCTGCACCGGAGAAAGGCGATCGGCGCAGTCAATTCCGCGTAGCCAGTAGAGCGGATTTTTGTCGCTGATATCCCCGTTCAGGGACCAGATATCCGCGCACTCAACCGAGAGGAAATCCGCCACCTGATGCTGCGGCAGCTCGGGCTGCGCTTTGTCGCTTGCCGTGTGCGGTGATAAAGCCGTGGAACATCCGGCCAGCGCCAGGCAGGAAACGCCGGTCAGCAGCCAGACCTTGACGGGACGAACCCATGCGAAAAAGTGGGACATAGTCACCCATTGTTGATTCATGTGTTGATTTTTCCCGGCTCGGCGGCGGGTAGCGTGATGCGAAAACAGATAAGCCCGGGTAGATCGTCGACCAGGCTTAGCTCGCCCTGCATTTGTCGAACGCAGTCCCGCGCAATGCTTAGCCCGAGGCCGCTGCCTTTTACCGCCCCTTTACGCTGGTGACTTCCCTGATAAAAGGGCTCAAATATCATTTTTCTTTCCACTGGCGGTATCGGCTCGCCGCTGTTGCTTACGTCGATGCGCACCTGCTCGCCGTGCCGGTAGCTATGAATATGAATGTTACCGGATTCAGCACCATAGTGCACCGCATTGGAGTAGAGATTGTCCAGCACGCTCGCCAGCAAAGCCGGCTCCGCCTGGCAGAACCGGGCCTCCAGGCTGAGTTCCGTGCGCATCAGTTTAGCTCTTGCCGGCAGGCTGTGGGCAGAGACCACGCTTTCGACCAGTTCCGCAAGGTTAACCGTTTCGCGCGACACCGGGCCGTCGGCCTGTTTACGGTTGTAATCAAGCAGCTGTTCAATCAGCTTTTGCAGGTTGCGGCTGCTGGCGTCGAGGATCTCAACAATCTCCTGCTGCTCGGCGGTCAAAGGTCCGGCAACGCGGTCGGCAAGCAGCTCCGTACCTTCGCGCATGCTGGCTAAGGGCGTTTTCAGCTCATGGGAGAGATGGCGCAAAAACTGATGCCGCTGCGACTCCAGCCAGGCCAGGCGCTCGCTCAGCCAGATAATGCGTTCGCCGACCGAGCGTAGCTCGCGCGGCCCGGTGAACAGCGCCGCGTTATCCAGCGACTTCCCTTCTCCCAGCCGGTTAATCATCTTCTCAATCCCCTTTACCGGGCCGATGATCATCCGGGTAAACAGCAGCACCAGCGCCAGGCTCAGCAGGAACAGCACCAGCGCCTGCCAGCCGAAGAACTGCCCGCGTTCGGCGATCTCCTGCTGCAGCTGCTGGCCGCGCGAATAGACGACCGTTCGGGTGGCCTGCACCATGACGCTGTTGGCCGTGGCGAAGGCTTCCAGACTCTCTGCTGACTTCGCGTCGGGGCTGCTGTTTTTGCACCTCAGCTGCGCCAGGTCGCTCAAATCCTGGCTCAGGGCCTGCCAAATTTTCTCATCCGGCAGCACGCCGGCGTGGGCGTCCAGCATTTCGCTGTAGCGCTTGCGCTGATTTTGATAAACCTTCGCCAGCGTCGGATCGTCCAGCACGCAGTACTGGCGGTAGCTGCGCTCCATTTCCAGCGAAGCGTTAACCATCGCCTCGCTGCGCCGGGCGTCAACCAGGGTGGTGCGGTTGATGTGCGCGGCCTGGGCGCTGAGAGCGTTCAGGCTCTGCCACGCCTGCCAGGCCAGAACCAGCAGCGGTAGCAGGATCAGCACAAAAGAGAGCGTCACCAGCTGGCGCAACGAGCGGGGGAAAAGGGAGAGTCGCTTCAAGTATATAGCCTCAAACATTCGCTTAAGACGATGCTAACCGAGGACGCCGCAGAGTAACAGGTGCAATCCGCAGTTCTGTCGCAGGAAGGGAGACGGGTCGGGGCATTTCACGTCAACGGCGCGGGTCATCATCCCCGCGCGCCGACGGCTTGCCATACGGCGGACATAATAAAGCCAGGCATTTGCCTGGCTTTATTAAGAAATAAGGCGGTGCCTAACTCGACGTTTCGCCCGATGGCTGATAAAGCAGAGCTATTATCAGGAGTTGGACGGCAGGCACCTTGTTGTGCGTCATTCGAAGTTTATGTAGCGCGTCCCGAAGGGGCTGACATAAGAAGGTGAATGAGCCACTGCCTATTATTATGCATGTTCTATGCCACATTACAAAACATTTTATTAACACAATGAAATGTAAATGGTTTTCTATATTTTACACCCTTGACGGCGATGTCTGTTTTTTAGCCACTCCGTCGCCATTTAGCGACACTTAAACGCTGACTTAGCAACCCTGTTTAAAATCAATGGGTTAAATGTCTCCTTTTAGAGACACTCCTCCCCGGCGTTTGTCGGTAAATCCCGACACCCTGCAGCGATAGCCATCACAAACAAAAAGGCCCCCCGCTTTCGCGGGAGGCCTTTTAGAGCATCAGCCAGGGTTCGGTTTAGCCCAGCTGCTTACGCGCGTTGCGGAAAATACGCATCCACGGGCTGTCTTCGCCCCAGTTTTCCGGGTGCCAGGAGTTGGCCACGCTGCGGAAGACGCGCTCAGGGTGCGGCATCATAATGGTGGCGCGACCGCTTTCGCTGGTAACGGCGGTAATCCCGTTCGGCGAGCCGTTCGGGTTCGCCGGGTAGCTTTCGGTCACTTTACCGAAGTTATCGACGAAACGCAGCGCGACCAGGCCTTTGCTCTCAAGCTGCGCCAGATGCGCGCCGTCGCGAACCTCCACCTGCCCTTCACCGTGAGACACGGCGATAGGCATCATTGAGCCGACCATCCCCTGCAGCAGCAGAGACGGGCTTTGCGTCACTTCAACCAGGCTGAAGCGCGCCTCAAAGCGGTCAGAGTAGTTACGTACGAAGCGCGGCCACAGGTCGCTTCCCGGGATCAGCTCCCGCAGGTTGGACATCATCTGACAGCCGTTACACACGCCCAGCGCCAGGGTCTGCGGACGATGGAAGAAGGTCGCAAACTCATCGCGCACGCGGTCGTTGAACAGAATCGATTTCGCCCAGCCTTCGCCCGCGCCCAGCACGTCGCCGTAAGAGAAGCCGCCGCAGGCCACCAGCGCCTGGAAGTCGGCAAGGCCGGTACGGCCCGCAAGCAGGTCGCTCATGTGCACGTCAACGGCATCAAAGCCCGCGCGATGGAAGGCCGCGGCCATCTCAACGTGCGAGTTAACGCCCTGCTCGCGCAGTACCGCCACCTTCGGACGCGCGCCGGTCGCAATGTACGGCGCGGCAATATCTTCGTTGATATCGAAAGAGAGCTTAACGTTGAGGCCAGGATCGCTGTCGTTGCTTTTCGCGGCGTGCTCGCTATCGGCACACTCGGGGTTATCGCGCAGACGCTGCATCTGCCAGGTGGTTTCTGCCCACCACATACGCAGCGTAGAGCGGCTTTCGCTGAATACCGGGCTGCCGTTGGCGGTGATGACGAAGCGATCGCTCGCCGTTGCCTGACCCAGGTAGTGGGTGCACTCCGCCAGACCGTGGGAGGCCAGCAGCGCTTCAACCGCCTCGCGATCCGCAGCGCGAACCTGAATAACCGCCCCGAGCTCTTCGTTGAACAGCGCCGCCAGGCTATCGTCGCCCAGCGCAGCGATATCCACATCCACGCCACAATGGCCGGTGAAGGCCATTTCGGCCAGCGTCACCAGCAGGCCGCCGTCGGAACGGTCGTGGTATGCCAGCAGCTTGCGTTCAGCCACCAGCGCCTGCATTGCGTCCCAGTAGCCTTTCAGCTGCGCGACGTCGCGAACGTCTGCCGGGGTATCGCCCAGCTGGCGATAAACCTGCGCCAGCGCGGTCGCGCCCAGCGCGTTGTGGCCGTTGCCTAAATCAATCAGCAGCAGGGCGTTGTCTTCGGTCAAGAGCTGCGGCGTCACGGTGCGACGCACGTCTTCCACGCGGGCAAAGGCGGTGATCACCAGCGACAGCGGAGAGGTCATCTCGCGCTGCTCGCTGCCTTCCTGCCAGCGGGTTTTCATCGACATAGAATCTTTGCCGACCGGGATAGTCAGGCCCAGAGCCGGGCACAGCTCTTCGCCAACCGCTTTCACCGCTTCGTACAGACCGGCATCTTCGCCCGGGTGTCCGGCCGCTGCCATCCAGTTTGCCGAAAGCTTCACGCGATTCAGCGCGCCAATTTGCGTTGCCGCCACGTTGGTCAGCGCTTCTCCGACCGCCAGGCGGGCGGAGGCGGCGAAATCGAGTAATGCCACCGGCGAACGTTCGCCAAGGGCCATCGCTTCGCCGTAGTAGCTATCGAGGCTGGCGGTGGTAACCGCGCAGTTCGCCACCGGGATCTGCCACGGGCCAACCATCTGGTCGCGCGCCACCATACCGGTAACGGTGCGGTCGCCGATGGTGACGAGGAAGGTTTTCTCCGCCACCGCCGGCAGGTGCAGAACGCGATTTACCGCGTCGGCAACGGTCATTCCCTGGCGATTCAGCGCTTCGCCTTTGGCCTTCAGGGTCTGCACGTCGCGGGTCATTTTCGGCGTTTTGCCCAACAGCACGTCCAGCGGCAGATCGATCGGCTGGTCGTTGAAATGGCTGTCGCTCATATTCAGATGCAGCTCTTCGGTAGCGTCGCCAATCACGGCGTAAGGCGCGCGCTCGCGGCGGCACAGCTCGTCAAACAGCGGCAGCTGGTCCGGCGCCACTGCTAATACGTAGCGCTCCTGGGATTCGTTACACCAGATTTCCAGCGGGCTCATGCCCGGCTCGTCGCTGAGGATATCGCGCAGCTGGAATTTACCGCCGCGGCCGCCGTCGCTCACCAGCTCCGGCATGGCGTTCGAAAGGCCGCCCGCGCCGACGTCGTGGATAAACAGAATCGGGTTGGCGTCGCCCAGCTGCCAGCAGCGGTCAATGACCTCCTGGCAGCGACGTTCCATTTCCGGGTTGTCGCGCTGGACGGAGGCGAAATCGAGGTCCGCATCAGACTGACCGGATGCCATAGACGAGGCCGCACCGCCGCCGAGGCCAATGTTCATCGCCGGGCCGCCGAGCACGATAAGCTTCGCCCCAACGATAATTTCGCCTTTCTGGACATGATCGGCGCGGATGTTGCCGATGCCGCCAGCCAGCATGATCGGCTTGTGGTAGCCGCGCAGCTCTTCACCGTTGTGGCTGGTCACCTTTTCTTCATAGGTGCGGAAGTAGCCGTTCAGCGCCGGACGACCAAATTCGTTGTTAAACGCCGCGCCGCCCAGCGGACCGTCGGTCATGATATCCAGCGCGGTCACGATGCGGTCCGGTTTGCCAAAGTCTTCTTCCCACGGCTGTTCAAAGCCCGGGATGCGCAGGTTAGAGACCGAGAACCCGACCAGGCCCGCTTTGGGTTTCGCCCCGCGTCCGGTTGCGCCTTCATCGCGGATTTCACCGCCGGAACCGGTCGCTGCGCCCGGCCACGGAGAAATCGCCGTCGGGTGGTTGTGCGTTTCTACCTTCATCAGGATATGCGCCGCTTCCTGATGGTAGTCATAAATCCCGTCCTGATGGCTGGCGAAGAAGCGCCCGACCTCAGAACCTTCCATGACCGCGGCGTTGTCTTTGTAAGCGGACAGAACGTAGTCCGGGGTCTTCTCAAAGGTATTTTTGATCATCTTAAACAGCGACTTCGGCTGCTGTTCGCCGTCGATGACCCAATCGGCGTTAAAAATCTTGTGGCGGCAGTGCTCGGAGTTGGCCTGCGCGAACATATACAGTTCGATATCGTTCGGGTTACGGCCCAGCGTTTTGAAAGCATCCTGCAGGTAGTCGATTTCGTCATCCGCCAGCGCCAGCCCCAGACGGAGGTTAGCGTCAATTAGCGCCTGACGGCCCTGGCCCAGCAGATCGACGCTGGTGACAGGCTTAGGCTGATGCTGAGCGAACAGCTTCGCGCCCTCTTCCAGCGCGTCGAATACGCTTTCCATCATTCGGTCGTGCAGCTCATCTGCAACAACGGCCCACTGCTCTGCGCTCAGCGTGCTGGCTTCAACGTAGTACGCTACGCCGCGCTCAAGGCGCACAACCTGTGCCAGGCCGCAGTTATGGGCGATATCGGTAGCTTTAGAAGACCAGGGGGAGATGGTGCCAGGGCGGGGGGTGACGAGCAGTAATTTACCGGTTGGGGTATGGCTACTTAAGCTTGGGCCATACTTGAGCAGTCGTGCCAGCCTCTCGCGATCCTCACCGCCGAGCGGGGCGTTCAGGTCGGCAAAATGAACATACTCTGCATATATTGTGCTTACCGGTATGTTGGCCGCCTGGAAACGTGCCAGCAGTTTATTGATACGAAATGCCGACAGTGCAGGTGAACCACGCAAAATTTCCATCATAAGTCTCTCGTCTTCGAAGCTTTCAATATGAGCCAGGGGGGAAACGGGCGCTATTATAGTGAATCCTGCGCCCTGACGAAACCGTTTGCGTGGAAATAAAATCATTCGTCGCGTTTATCATTAAATGTGACCTCTATCGCGAATAAGTTGCCAACTGGCGCATTCTTAAGCAAAATGCCGCTCATTCAACGACAACCTTTTACTTTTTCCGGTCATAGTCTGCTGAGGAACATAGAGCTGCAGAAGATTAACTATCTGAAAAAACTAAAGATTAATTATCTGCTCATCGGCATTGTTACCTTATTGCTGGCGGCTGCCCTGTGGCCGTCGATCCCGTGGTCGGGCAAACCAGAGAACCGCGTGGCGGGAATTATGTCGCGCGGGGAGCTGCGCATCAGCACCATCAATTCGCCGATGACCTTTGCGACCATCAATGACAAAACCTACGGTCTTGATTACGAGCTGGCGCAGCAGTTCGCCGACTACCTCGGCGTAAAGCTGAAGATCACCGTTCGGCAGAATATCAGCCAGCTGTTTGACGATCTGGACAACGGGAAGGCCGACATGCTCGGCGCCGGGCTGGTCTATAACTCCGAGCGGGTGAAGAACTATCAGCCGGGACCGAGCTACTACTCCGTATCGCAGCAGCTGGTCTACCGGGTCGGCAGCCCCCGCCCGCGCACCCTTGCTGGCCTCAATGCCGACCAGCTGGCTATCGCGCCGGGCCACGTCGCCATTAACGACCTGCAGAGCCTGAAGGAGAGCAAATACCCCGATCTCAGCTGGCGCGTCGATGAAAAGCGCGGCACCACGGCGCTAATGCAGGCGGTGATCGATGGCGATCTGAGCTACACCATCGCCGATTCCGTGGCGGTCAGCCTGTTTCAGCGCGTGCATCCTGAGCTGGCGGTCGCGCTGGATATCAGCGATGAGCAGCCGGTGACCTGGTTTAGCATCAAGGGCGAAGACAACTCGCTCTCGGCGGCGATGCTCGATTTCTTCAACAACATTAATGAAGACGGCACCCTGGCGCGGCTGGAAGAGAAGTATCTCGGGCACGGCAACGATTTCGATTATGTCGATACGCGCACCTTCCTGCGGGCGGTAGAGAATGTCCTGCCGGACCTGCAGCCGATGTTTGAAAAGTACGCCCGTCAGATCGACTGGCGCCTGCTGGCGGCGATTGCCTGGCAGGAGTCGCACTGGGATCCGCAGGCGACCTCACCGACCGGGGTTCGCGGGATGATGATGCTCACCAGAAACACCGCTCAGAGCCTGGGATTAACCGACCGCACCGATGCCGAGCAGAGCGTCAACGGCGGCATGCGCTATCTGCAGGATATGATGAACAAGGTTCCGGATTCGGTCCCCAAAGATGAGCGGATCTGGTTTGCGCTGGCGGCGTACAATATGGGCTACGCGCATATTCTCGACGCCATCGCCCTGACGAAAAAACAGCAAGGGAATCCCAACAGCTGGGCGGACGTGAAGCAGCGCCTGCCGCTTCTCAGCCAAAAATCCTACTACAGCAGGCTGAAATACGGCTACGCGCGGGGCCATGAAGCGTACGCTTACGTCGAGAACATTCGCAAATACCACATTAGCCTGGTCGGCTATCTGTCCGAGAAGGAGAGGAAGGACCAGCAGGCGCTGGCGATGGCCGGTGACTATCCGGCGGTTATGCCGGATGAGGTAGATAAAAAGGAAGAGCAGACGCTACCGTTTTTCAAATTCCGCACCGAAGCGCTGGTCGATAACGCCAGGTTCAAAATCCCCGGGCTGAACCACTAGCTCTCGTCCGCCTGGCGCGCCTTTTTCAGCGCCTTTTTCTCTTCCCGCCGCCAGCGGAAAAAATCGCTCAGCATGGCCGAACACGACTCGGCGAGAACGCCTTCAGCGATCTCAACCCGATGGTTCATCCCCGGATGGTGCAGCACGTCGATAAGCGATCCGGCGGCGCCGGTTTTCGCATCCCGGGCGCCAAATACCAGCCGCGAGATGCGGCTATGCACCATCGCCCCGGCGCACATCACGCACGGCTCGAGGGTCACGTACAGCGTGGCGTCAATCAGGCGGTAGTTTTGCAGCACCAGCCCACCCTGGCGTATGGCCATGATCTCGGCGTGCGCGGTCGGATCGTGGCGGCCGATCGGCCGATTCCAGCCCTCGCCGATGACCTGGTTATTGTGTACCAGCACGGCACCCACCGGCACCTCGCCCTCTTCCCAGGCGCGTTTAGCCAGCGTCAAAGCGTGACGCATCCAGTATTCATCATTGCGTTCATGGTCAGACAAAGCGGGACTCCTGTGCAAAAGCGGGGCGCATTATACATGGCGGCCGCGCATTAGACACTATCACTCTAGCTGATGCAGATCGCCCTGCGGCGTCACCCGCCAGCGATGCTGGCAAAAGCAGAGCAGCGGATTATCCTGCTCGCTGTCGCTGTAGCCGCTATACAGCCGCAGCGGCGCGCCAATTTTTTGCTCCAGCTGCACCACTTTTTCATGCCCCAGGCAGCGCAGAGTCAGGACCCAGCCGCCGTAGCGACGCGCCATTCTGCTGGCGATGAGGTTCACTCTCGGTAGCCAGGGCGTATCAAAATAGACCTGCTCCACCAGCGACTGCGGTGAACCGGTGATCAGCCAGACGTCGGCATCGGTGCTGGTCAAATAGCCCGTTAGCCGGGCATGCACCACCGGGAACGCCGTCACGTGCTGGCGAAACCAGCGGACAAAGTTCGCCTCAAGACGCTTGAGCTTCGCCTCGCAGCGCCCGCAGGTGGAGGCCCACAGCAGCAGGCTCATCGGCCAGCGCGCCGCCCTGCCGTTGACCAGCAGCCCGCCGAGGATAACCGGCAGCAAAAGCAGTACCGGCAGCAGATTCAGGGGCTGATGACGCAGGACGTAGCGTATGAAGCTGCCAAACATATCCTGCTGGTGCAGGGTTCCATCAAGATCAAAAAAGACCACCCGACGCATAGCGCTATTCAAACTCAACCTCTTCTTTTGGTCATTCCGGCTGCCCGTTAGCTTACCAGCCTTGCACCCTTAATATTAAAAACATCTGCGAGCGTTGAATTTAGGTTAAGGTCGTTGATTAATAAATCTCAGCGCCAGAATTTTTAATTCGCCATAATCCTCTTATAATCGAATACAAAATTCTTTCAGCAGAGGGTGAAGGCTGTCCTCAGGAAAACCTATGAACTGTTTAATCCGCATTCGCCAGCGCTACCCGTCGCTGGCGGCAAGCGATAAAAAGCTGGCTGATTTTATCCTCGCCCAGCCGGACCAGACCCGGCACCTCAGCTCGCAGCAGCTGGCGGGTGAAGCGGGCGTCAGCCAGTCGAGCGTGGTGAAATTCGCCCAGAAGATGGGCTTCAAAGGTTTCCCGGCCCTGAAGCTGGCGCTGAGCGAAGCGCTGGCCAGCGCCCCCGACCCGCAGTCGGTCCCGGTGCATAACCAGATCCTCGGCGACGATCCGCTGCGTCTGGTGGGCGAAAAGCTGATTAAGGATAACGTGGCGGCGATGCACGCCTCGCTGGACGTTAACAGCGAAGAGAAGCTGCTGGAGGCCGTTGCGCTGCTGCGTACCGCTCGCCGGGTCATTATTACCGGCATCGGCGCCTCGGGCCTGGTGGCGCGCAACTTCAGCTGGAAGCTGATGAAAATTGGCGTCAACGCCGTCGCCGAGCAGGATATGCACGCCCTGCTGGCCACCGTCCAGGCGATGTCGCCAGACGATCTGCTGTTCGCCATCTCCTACTCCGGCGAACGCCGGGAAATCAACATGGCGGCGGCGGAAGCCCTGCGCGTTGGCTGCCGGATCCTCGCGATCACCGGCTTCAGCCCCAACGCGCTGCAGCAGCAGGCCTCCCAGTGCCTGTACACCATTGCCGAAGAGCAGGCGACGCGCAGCGCGGCAATCTCCTCAACCAGCGCGCAGATGATGCTGACGGATCTGCTGTTTATGGCGCTGGTACAGCAGGATCTTGAGCATGCGCCGGAGCGTATTCGCCACAGCGAGGCGCTGGTGAAAAAGCTGGTGTGAGCAGAAAATGGGCGTATAATGCCCGCCCTGTTTGTGTTGTTTCTGAGAATTACCTGATGGCGCTGTTAATTACCAAAAAATGCATCAACTGCGATATGTGCGAACCGGAATGTCCGAACGAGGCCATTTCGATGGGTGATAGCATTTATGAAATTAACAGCGATCGCTGCACGGAATGCGTGGGTCATTACGAAACGCCCACCTGTCAAAAAGTGTGCCCGATCCCCAATACGATCCTTAAAGATCCGGCGCACCCCGAGAACGAAGAGCAGCTGTGGGATAAGTTTGTGCTGATGCACCACGCGGATAAAATCTAGCTTTCGATAATGACCGTTGCGCAGGCGTAGTGGCGCTCATCGGCCAGCGTGACGTGAACGGCGCTGACTCCCAGGCGCTCCGCCAGATTCCTGGCCTCGCCCCACAGGCGCAGCTTCGGTTTACCCAGCTCGTCGTTATAAACCTCAAACTGATTAAAAGCCAAACCGTTACGAATGCCGGTACCCAGCGCTTTTGCCGCCGCCTCTTTCACCGCGAAGCGCTTGGCCAGAAAGCGCACCGGCTGCTGGTGCTGCTCCCAGATTGCCCACTCGCTATCGCTTAATACGCGTCGGGCAAGGCGATCGCCGCTACGGGCGATCACCGCTTCAATGCGGGCAATTTCAACGATATCCGTGCCCAGCCCGAGAATAGCCATTAAGGACGGGCTTCTTGCATCAGGCGCTTCATTTCAGCAACCGCTTCCTTCAGGCCGCTCATCACCGCGCGACCGATAATCGCGTGGCCAATATTCAGCTCATGCATTTCCGGCAGTCGGGCGATGGCCTTGACGTTGTGGTAGGTCAGACCGTGTCCGGCATTGACCTTCAGGCCAAGGCTGGCGGCGTAGGTGGCCGCTTTGGCAATGCGCTCGAGCTCTTTGGCCTGCTGCGCGTCGCTTTCGGCATCCGCGTAGCAGCCGGTATGAATTTCGATATAGGGCGCGCCCACTTCCGCCGCCGCCTTAATTTGCGCAAAATCGGCATCAATGAACAGCGAAACCAGAATGCCGGCATCGGCAAGACGCTGGCAGGCGTCGCGCATTTTTTCGCGCTGGCCGGCCACGTCCAGGCCGCCTTCGGTGGTCACTTCCTGGCGCTTCTCCGGCACCAGGCAGCAGAAATGCGGTTTGGTTTCGCAGGCGATCGCCAGCATCTCTTCGGTCACCGCCATTTCGAGGTTCATGCGGGTATCCAGCGTCTGGCGCAGGACGCGCACGTCGCGGTCGGTGATATGGCGGCGGTCTTCACGCAGATGCACGGTGATACCGTCGGCGCCGGCCTGCTCGGCGATAAATGCTGCCTGTACCGGGTCCGGGTATGCGGTGCCGCGAGCGTTACGTAGCGTAGCGATATGGTCAATGTTGACCCCTAACAGTAATTCAGCCATGACAATCCTCATTGTTCATTATTTGTTTTATCTGCTCGCGCCGCTCTGGCGGGAATAAACTGGCGAAACAGCTCCCGGCTCTTTAGCGGCTTGCCGCCAAGATACGGCTTCAGGGCGATACGGGTAAAGCGTTTGGCAGCACGTAAGGCATCGCTATCCGGGAACTCACGGTTAGCCAGCGCCTTCAAATGGTGCCCGGTAAAGCTGTTGTTATCAATAACCAGGCTGGCGATAAAGCCTTTTTCTTCACGGTAGCGATAGGTCATGGTATCGGAGACCGCTTCGCCGCTGCCGGCGCAGTGCAGGAAATCGACGCCGTAGCCCAGATGCCCGAGCAGGGCCAGCTCGAAGCGGCGTAAAGCCGGCTCCGGCGTACCGCTCGCGCCGGCGAGCGCCTGAAGGCAGTGCAGGTAGTCGAAAAAGAGTTCAGAGAAGCGGGTTTCGTGTTCGAGCACCCGGGAGAGCAGCTCATTGACGTAGAGGCCGCTATAGAGCGTAATCCCGCTGAGCGGTAGCGCCAGCGAAACGGCCTCGGCGCTGCGCAGCGTTTTGACTTCGCCACGGCCGCCAAAGCGGAGCAGTAAGGGGGTAAATGGCTGGAGAGCGCCTTTCAGACTGGAGCGTTTGGAACGCGCGCCTTTGGCAACAAGACGCACGCGGCCCGACTCTTCCGTGAAGACGTCCAGCATCAGGCTGGTTTCGCTCCACGGGCGGCTATGCAGGACGAAAGCGCGCTGCCAGCCTTCCATCATACTCGTCGTCTTTCAGGTTGCAGGCGCGCCGGCTGCGTACAGTCACCCCGGTCGCTTACGACAGTAAGCTCCCGGAGACTCGCGGTCTTGCCGCCTGCCTGCACCTCGAAAGCCATGGAGTAGCAAACTCAGAGATCGTCAACGTAACCGAGGCTGCGCAACGCGCGCTCGTCGTCGGCCCAGCCGGATTTGACCTTCACCCACAGTTCGAGGTGAACCGGTGCTTCGAACATATCCTGCATGTCTTTACGCGCTTCAATACCGATGGTTTTGATTTTGGCGCCTTTGTTGCCAATAACCATCTTCTTCTGACCTTCGCGCTCAACCAGGATCAGGCCGTTAATATCATAACCGCCGCGTTCGTTGGTCTGGAAACGCTCGATCTCTACCGTTACGGAGTACGGCAGCTCGGCCCCGAGGAAGCGCATCAGCTTCTCACGGATGATTTCAGAAGCCATAAAGCGCTGGGAGCGATCGGTAATGTAATCTTCCGGGAAGTGATGAATCGCTTCCGGCAGATGTTTACGCACAATCCCGGCGATGGTATCGACGTTAGTCCCGGTTTCCGCGGAAATCGGCACGATATCGAGGAAGTTCATCTGGCTTGCCAGGAACTGCAGGTGCGGCAGCAGATCGGCCTTCTCCTGCACGTTATCGACTTTGTTCACCGCCAGAATAACCGGCGCCCTGGCGTCGCGCAGCTTGCCCAGCACCATTTCGTCGTCCGCGGTCCAGCGGGTGCCTTCAACAACGAAGATCACCAGCTCAACGTCGCCAATCGAGCTGCTCGCCGCTTTGTTCATCAGGCGGTTGATCGCCCGCTTCTCTTCCATATGCAGGCCCGGGGTATCAACGTAGATTGCCTGATACGGCCCTTCGGTATGGATGCCGACGATGCGGTGACGGGTGGTCTGCGCTTTACGAGAAGTAATCGAAATCTTCTGCCCAAGCAGCTTGTTCAACAGCGTGGATTTACCCACGTTCGGGCGGCCAACGATGGCAACAAACCCGCAATAATTTTTTTCTTCGCTCATTCCAGCTCCAGCTTTTTCAGCGCCTGTTCGGCGGCAGCCTGCTCCGCCTTGCGACGGCTGGAACCCGTGCCGACCACCGGTTCACTCAGGCCGCTAACCTGGCAGTGGATAGTAAATTCCTGATCGTGTGCTTCCCCGCGCACCTGAACTACCAAATAAGATGGCAGCGGCAGATGGCGACCCTGCAGATACTCCTGCAGTCGGGTCTTCGGATCTTTTTGCTTATCGCCCGGGCTAATTTCGTCCAGACGAGTTTGGTACCAGGAGAGGATCAGACGTTCGATATTCTGAATATCGCTGTCGAGGAAGACTCCGCCAATTAACGCTTCGACGGTATCTGCCAGAATCGATTCACGACGGAAGCCACCGCTTTTCAATTCACCCGGCCCCAGACGCAGACATTCACCCAGCTCGAACTCGCGAGCGATTTCCGCCAGCGTGTTGCCTCGTACCAGCGTCGCGCGCATGCGGCTCATATCGCCTTCGTCAACCCGAGGGAAACGATGGTAGAGCGCATTCGCGATCACAAAACTCAAAATAGAGTCGCCTAAGAATTCCAGGCGCTCATTGTGTTTGCTGCTGGCACTGCGGTGAGTTAATGCCTGTTGCAACAGCTCCTGATGATTAAAAGTGTAGCCCAGCTTCCGTTGAAGCCGATTAATTACGATGGGGTTCATGCGTTACCAATAGATGAATGCGTCAAAAATGCAGCACACGAAACCGACCTGAGCATTCTCGCCAACTTCACGTTGCATGCGCGCTTGCTTGTCGCCTTTCTGCAACCCAAATTATTGAGAGAATAAACAACCAACGCGGTTTCGTGTGCAGTGTCACTCTTACGAGAGACAACCAAAACTTCGGGGGGATATTCTATACGCAACGACAAGGGATGTCGTTAGTTTGGATGGATTTAAATATTAAATAATTCACGCTGCCGATATTGCAGCGGCAGCGTGAATCGAACAGGGAAATTAGTGGATGCTGCCGATGCGCGATAAACGCACGCCGGTTGGCCACTCGCCTTCCTGTTTTTCGAAGCTCATCCAGATAGCCGTGGCTTTACCCACCAGGTTGGCTTCCGGCACAAAGCCCCAGTAGCGGCTATCCGCGCTATTATCGCGGTTGTCGCCCATCATGAAATAGTGGCCCGGCGGCACAATCCAGGTCGCCAGCGGCAGACCGGACTGATGGTAGTACATCCCCACCTGATCCTGGGCAATCGGCACGGTCAGAATACGGTGGGTAACGTCACCCAGCGTCTCTTTGCGCTCGGTCAGACGGATACCGTCCGCCTTGCTCTCGCCCTTCGGCAGCTGCCAGAATCCGCTGGTCGCTTCGCCGCCGTTGCTGCGAGAGAAGGTCTGGACGAAATCGCTCGGCTCAACGTTAGAGTAAGTGACCGGCAGCGCGTTGCCGCACGCCTGTCCGGAACTGCATCCCGGCTGGATAGTGACCTGCTTGGCCAACGGATCGTAGGTGACTTTATCACCCGGTAAACCCACCGCGCGCTTGATGTAGTCGAGGCGCGGATCTTCCGGGTATTTAAACACCACGATATCGCCGCGCTTCGGATGCCCGGTTTCGATCAGCGTTTTCTGATAGATAGGATCTTTAATCCCGTAAGCAAACTTCTCTACCAGAATAAAATCGCCAATCAGCAGCGTCGGCATCATTGAGCCTGACGGGATCTGGAAGGGTTCGTAAATAAATGAACGCACCACCAGCACGATCGCCAGCACCGGGAACACCGAGGCCCCCGTTTCCAGCCAGCCCGGTTTCGGGCCGACCTTCTTCAGCGTTGTTTTATCCAGACCTTCACCGGTCGCTTCCTGGGCTGCGGCCTGACCTGCGCGACGCTTCGGTGCGAAGATAAACTTATCCAGACACCATAAAAGCCCCGTTACCAGGGTTGCGATCACCAGGATCAGGGCAAACATGTTCGCCATGCCAACTCCTTAATGGTTATTTTCCGTCTTTACCCACGTGCAGAATGGCGAGGAACGCTTCCTGCGGCAGCTCAACGTTACCTACTTGCTTCATGCGCTTCTTACCGTCTTTCTGCTTCTGCAGCAGCTTCTTCTTACGGCTCACGTCGCCGCCATAGCATTTCGCGAGGACGTTTTTACGCAGCTGCTTAACGGTAGCACGGGCGATGATGTGGTTGCCGATTGCCGCCTGAATCGCGATATCGAACTGCTGACGCGGGATCAGCTCTTTCATCTTCTCTACCAGCTCGCGGCCGCGGTACGGAGCGTTATCGTTGTGGGTAATCAGCGCCAGCGCATCAACGCGCTCGCTGTTGATCAGCACATCGACGCGCACCATGTTGGAGGCCTGGAAGCGCTTGAAGTTATAGTCCAGCGACGCGTAGCCGCGAGAGGTTGACTTCAGGCGATCGAAGAAGTCGAGGACCACTTCTGCCATCGGGATCTCATAGGTCAACGCAACCTGTTTACCGTGGTAAACCATGTTGGTCTGCACGCCACGCTTCTCGATGCAAAGGGTGATGACGTTGCCGAGGAACTCCTGCGGCAGCAGCATATGGCACTCGGCAATAGGCTCGCGCAGCTCGTAAATGTTATTCAGCGGCGGCAGCTTGGACGGGCTATCGACGTAGATAACCTCTTTCGACGTCGTCTCAACTTCATAAACTACCGTTGGCGCCGTGGTAATCAGATCCAGATCGTATTCGCGCTCAAGACGCTCCTGGATGATCTCCATGTGCAGCAGGCCAAGGAAGCCGCAGCGGAAGCCAAAGCCCAGCGCCGTCGAGCTTTCTGGTTCATAGAACAGAGAGGCGTCGTTGAGGCTCAGTTTGCCCAGCGCATCGCGGAAGCTTTCGTAATCGTCAGAGCTCACCGGGAACAGGCCGGCGTACACCTGCGGTTTGACCTTTTTGAAACCAGGCAGCGCTTTGTCAGCCGGGTTACGGGAAGTGGTCAGGGTATCGCCCACCGGCGCGCCGAGGATGTCTTTAATCGCACACACCAGCCAGCCAACTTCACCGCACTTCAGCTCGGTACGGTCGACCTGCTTCGGCGTAAAGATACCGAGGCGATCGGCGTTATAAACCTGTCCGGTACTGATGACCTTAATCTTGTCGCCCTTGCGCATGGTGCCGTTTTTAATACGCACCAGCGAGACAACGCCGAGATAGTTATCGAACCAGGAGTCGATGATCAGCGCCTGCAGCGGGGCGTCCGGATCGCCTTCCGGCGGCGGAATGTCGCGCACCAGTCGCTCCAGCACGTCCGGAACGCCTACGCCGGTCTTCGCCGAGCAGCGCACCGCATCGGCGGCGTCAATGCCGACGATATCTTCAATTTCTTCCGCAACGCGTTCCGGATCGGCCGCAGGCAGGTCGATTTTGTTGAGGACCGGCACAACTTCGAGGTCCATTTCCATCGCGGTATAGCAGTTAGCCAGCGTCTGGGCTTCAACCCCTTGACCGGCATCGACAACCAGCAGCGCGCCTTCGCAGGCGGCCAGAGAGCGCGACACTTCATAGGAGAAGTCGACGTGTCCCGGGGTGTCGATAAAGTTCAGCTGGTAGGTCTCACCATTGGTGGCCTTATAATCCAGGGTGACGCTCTGCGCCTTAATGGTAATGCCGCGCTCACGCTCAAGATCCATGGAATCCAGTACCTGGGCTTCCATTTCACGATCGGAAAGGCCACCGCAAATCTGGATGATACGGTCAGACAACGTAGACTTACCGTGGTCGATGTGGGCGATGATTGAAAAGTTACGTATATTCTTCATATTTAGAGTTAATTATGCCTTACGCGTATCATGAGGCCACTGTTCTGTGCCTGACGTTTTTTAATCCGAAAACGCCGCATTCTACACTACATCCTTGAAACCAGGAAATGCTCTTACAGCTAGCATCACCGGAGTAAATGGCGGGATCTTACGGGAGCGGTAAATAAAAAATAAAGGCCAGTGGAATCACTGACCTGCTTCTGAAGAGGGTGTTTCAATACGCACTAAATCGGGCGCTAAACCCACGCTAATGATGATCGGCTGCCACGACTGACGAGCGGCCAGGCCGGGGGAGAGCCCGCGCGCGACCAGGAACCCGCCAACGCCGCCAAGTATCGCGCCGCAGAGGGAGGCAAAATCATTAGAGAACAGCACCTGGAAAAGGGATGCCATCACAAACAGCCCGACCAGCGGCGCCATATACACTAATAGCGCGGAGCCTAACAGGCTGCTTTCCGCGATGCCGAGCTCCACTTTTTGCCCGACACTCAGCGGTTCTGCGCTGGGCACGCTGATAGTGTGGCTGGTTTGCGGCCCCAGCTTATTCAGCACCCGGCTACCGCAGCCGGCGCGCGAAGCGCAGCTGCTGCAGGACGCTTTGACATCGCAGTGCACCTGCGCCATCCCGTTGTGCCAGGAAACGACGGTCGCCCACTCTTTAATCATTGTACGGCCTTGAATTTGATGCTGTCGGCAATGCGCTTAGCCGTTTGCGGCGGCAGTTCGCCCACCACGGTTATCTCCGCGCTGTCGCGTACCGTGGTACTCACGGTACGACGCCCGGTGCGTAGCAGCTGATCGCTGCTGTTCGCCGTTGCGCGATTGACGTTGATCGAGAAGCTAAACAGCCCGTCCGAATAGAGGCGAGATTCAACCGGGCCGTCGAAGGTTGGCAGACGACGCTGGCTGCTGGATATCTCGGAGACGCCCTGCGGTAGCCAGGCTGGCGCCCAGTTGAAGTTAGCTTTATCGCCACCTTCCGGCACCGACAGCTGCGGAGGCAAATTAGCCTTCGCCAGCGTCTCCATGCTGCTGCTTACCTTATCGCCAACGCTAAAGGACACAACCCGGAACTGCTCCAGGGTTTCGCCATCGCGGTCGAGCAAATCAACCCGCATCGGCAGCCGGGTTTCCGCATCGAGCCAGACAATATAGCTATAGCGCGTGCCGTCTCTCGCCACCACGCGGATCACTTCGCACAGGCGATCGGCAATACGCGTACGTCCCACGGAGATGAAGTCGTAGTAGGACGCCAGGCGTTTGAAATCGGTATAGGCCAGTGAAGGCAGGGAATCAACGATGTAGTCACCGTTCAGGGTGAACGGATCGAGCCCAGGCTCGAAGTAGCTGATTTCATTACCGCGCAGCACAACCTCACGACGGGGACCATCGAGCTGCAAAAGCTGAGCGAGGGGTTGATTGTTCAGCCGCGCGTGACGATAACGCAGCGACTCAACGCCCTGTTTGTTGATGCTGACGAAGGACAGCTCATAATTGAGGGACTGGCTAGCCAGGTTCATTTGCTGCAACAACGCCCCGGAAGAGGTATCAGCCGAGGCGTTGACAGAGAAGAACAGGCTGCCTGCCATGAGCGACATGGCACACCAAAGTTGCTTCATTACTGCGATTGCGTTCCTAAAGTTTGATAACCCGGTACCTGAACGGCGGCCTGCTGAGTCTGGGCTTGGCCAAACTGAAGCTGTTCGGCATGCAGGCGACGCTGTAATTCATAGTCCTGCAGCATGGCGTTAATGCGGCGACGCTGCTCCTGGACCTGCACCTGTTGACCGGTTCCTGCGGAAGCATCTGCCGGTACGCCCAGGCTCACCGGACTCGCTTTGCCCATCATCGGCATGGTATTAAACACCGGTGCTTCAGGCTGCTGAGATGATTCGGTTTGCCCATTATACTGCTGGACGCCGACGATAACAGCAAGCGATACGCACGCGGCGACGCCCATCTGCGTAAGCGAGCTGGCCCACGGGCGCACTTTCTGCCAGAAAGGCATCTGACGCCACTGGTGCGGTGCCGGCTGAGATTCGGGAATAAGCGGCACCGTCTGGCGAACGGGCTCGTTTTCGATGGCGGCCATCACGCGAGCTGAGATATCAAAGTGGAGCATCTCGGCGGTGTCGCCTCGCAGCGAATCGCGGATGAGATGGTAGCTCTCCCAGGTCTTTTGCATTTCAGAAGAACCGCTCAGCTCATTAAGCAGTTCGTTATCCAGCGTTTCACCATCCATTAAGGCCGAAAGTTTTTCTTTCTGCATGCCTGATACCCTTTTCAGTATTCCGCTATCGTCAACGCCTGATTAGCGGTTGAACTTTATTATCAATAGCTTCTCGTGCCCGGAATATACGCGAACGTACCGTCCCTACCGGACAATCCATGATAGCGGCTATCTCTTCATAGCTTAGGCCATCAAGCTCCCGCAAGGTAATTGCCATGCGTAAATCTTCCGGGAGCGATTCAATGGTACGAAAAACTATTTGTCTCAGTTCTTCTGACAACATTAAGTTCTCAGGGTTCGAAATTTCTTTCAGCGCCCCGCCGCTTTCGAAGTTTTCAGCCTCATTGGCATCAACATCGCTGGACGGTGGGCGACGACCCTGAGCAACCAGATAATTCTTCGCCGTGTTTACGGCGATACGATATAACCAGGTATAAAAAGCACTATCTCCCCGGAAAGAATCCAGCGCACGCCATGCTTTTACGAACGACTCCTGAACAACGTCCGGGATATCGCCCTGCGGCACGTAGCGGGAGACCAGGCTCGCGACCTTATGCTGATAGCGCACCACCAGCAGGTTAAACGCTTTCTGATCTCCTTTCTGGACCCGTTCGACGAGGACCTGATCCGTTAACTGCTCGCTCATCCGAGGTAATGTCTCCCCAAACCTAATTCCCATGCGTCTTCAAAGCACTACCCAATCACTGCATTATGAGCAAGCAGTCGATTGGAGTACCTGAAAACAATAAAGTTCCGTTACGCCTTTGATTTTTGTCTGGCAACGGCGGACGATTTGTTATCTCTCATTATATGTCCCGTTACTCAGCGCAGGTAAGATGATGAGGAAAAAGCGTAAGGTCCGCGAGAAGGGTAACGTAACACGGTTTATATTTCACTATAAAATCTGAAGCTAACGATCTGCTTCGCAAATATTTTCTTTCATTTCTCCCCCGCCGCTTTAGCGCAGCATGTTTAGTTGCCGCAACCAACGGTAAAAAAAATGTACGATTCGTCACGACCTGGTGCTATTGTGGCTCAATTGTGTTTAGTAAATTAAACAAAGGCCATGAATACAACTCCTGAGTTCTCCTGTGATGTATTGATTATTGGCAGCGGCGCTGCCGGTTTGTCGCTTGCCTTGCGTTTAGCGGAGCACAGTTCGGTCACCGTACTGAGCAAAGGCCCGATCAGCGAAGGCTCCACCCTTTATGCGCAGGGCGGCATTGCCGCCGTCTTTGACGAAACGGACAGCATCGAATCTCACGTGGAGGATACGCTGATCGCCGGAGCGGGCCTGTGCGATCGTCACGCCGTCTCCTTCGTGGCGAGCAACGCCAAACCCTGCGTGCAGTGGCTTATCGATCAGGGCGTGCTGTTCGACACCCAGGTCCAGGCCAACGGCGAGGAGAGCTATCACCTGACGCGTGAAGGCGGCCACAGCCATCGCCGCATTCTCCACGCCGCCGATGCCACCGGTAAAGCGGTGGAAACCACCCTGGTGAGCCAGGCGCTTTCACACCCCAATATCCGCGTGCTCGAACGCAGCAATGCCGTCGATCTGATTATTTCTGACAAGATTGGCCTGCCCGGCGATCGTCGGGTCGTCGGGGCGTGGATCTGGAACCGTAATGAAGAAAAGGTTGAGACCTGGGGAGCGAAAGCCGTTGTTCTGGCAACCGGCGGCGCTGCCAAGGTGTATCAATACACCACGAACCCGGACGTATCATCCGGCGACGGTATTGCCATGGCCTGGCGTGCGGGCTGCCGCGTCGCCAACCTGGAGTTCAATCAGTTTCACCCTACCGCGCTGTACCATCCGCAGGCGCGCAATTTCCTGCTGACCGAAGCGCTGCGCGGCGAAGGCGCCCACCTGAAGCGTCCGGACGGTTCACGCTTTATGCCCGATTTTGACGCCCGCGGCGAGCTGGCTCCGCGCGACGTCGTCGCTCGCGCCATTGACCATGAGATGAAGCGTCTCGGCGTTGACTGCATGTATCTGGATATCAGCCATAAGCCCGAAGCCTTTATTCGTCAGCACTTCCCGATGATCTACGAGAAGCTACTCGGTCTCGGTATCGACCTGACGAAAGAGCCGGTGCCGATTGTGCCGGCGGCGCATTACACCTGCGGCGGGGTGATGGTAGACGATAACGGGCGGACCGATGTCGAGGGGCTGTATGCTATCGGCGAAGTCAGCTACACCGGCCTCCACGGCGCCAACCGCATGGCCTCCAACTCGCTGCTCGAATGCCTGGTCTACGGCTGGTCGGCCGCCGAAGATATTCGGCGCATCATGCCGCAGGCGCAGGCGGTTACCGACCTGCCGGCCTGGGACGAGAGCCAGGTTGAAATCCCCGATGAGCTGGTAGTTATCCAGCATAACTGGCACGAGCTGCGCCTGTTGATGTGGGACTACGTCGGGATTGTGCGCACGACCCGTCGCCTGGAGCGCGCCCTGCGGCGCATAACCATGCTGCAGCAGGAGCTCGACGAATACTATGCCCGCTTCCGCGTCTCCAACAACCTGCTGGAGCTGCGTAACCTGGTGCAGGTTGCCGAGCTGATTGTGCGCTGTGCAATGCTGCGCAAAGAGAGCCGCGGCCTGCACTATACGCTGGACTACCCGGATCTGCTGCCGGACAGCGGGCCGTCTGTTCTCACGCCGGACGCTCACATAAAGAGATAAAAGTCCTGGGTCAGCGCGGTAAATCCTTCAGAGTATTGCTGCTCTGGCCCACGGATAATCAGCCGGTCACTGAAGCACTCCCCCGCCGTCGGCGAGAAGGCAAGGAGCACCCGATGAGGCGCGCGCATTTCCGTTTCCGCCACGTCGGTGCGTAAACGCAGATGCCACCCCATCGTTTGCGCGCGTCGGGCAAACGCGTCGCCAATATCCACCGGCAGCACCACGCAGAAAAATCCCTCCTCTGTGATACACTCAGCGGCACAGCTTAATAGCGTCACGTGATCGAGCGTGGTCGTATATCGCGCCTGTTCGCGCTGGGATGTTGCGCAGGGCACGCCTTCGGCAAAAAAAGGCGGATTGCTGACAATCAGCTCATAGCGTCGGGTTTGCGGCGGCTGCCACTGCTGAATATCGGCTTGATGTACCTGGATGCGGGCGGGCCATGGCGAAGCAACGGCGTTTTCCCGCGCCTGTTCTGCCGCCTCTTCATCCAGTTCAACCGCATCCAGCACCACCTGCTCCCCGGTACGCTGAGCCAGCATCAGGGCCAGCAGGCCGCTGCCGGTACCGATATCCAGCACGTGCTTAACCTGAGCAATCGGCGCCCACGCGCCTAGCAGAATACCGTCGGTACCCACTTTCATTGCGCAGCGGTCGTGAGCGACAAAGAATTGTTTAAACGTAAAACCATTGCGCGGCAGCGCAAACTTCGACTGAGACATCCTAACAACCTTGCGGGCAAAAACTCCTGAGCTTGAGGCTATGCACAATACCGGAGAACAGATAGCCTTACAAACAGATGAACATTGCGCGCGTAACGTCTATAATCGTCGGTCCACTCAGAGGTAGATAATGACTGTAACGACTTTTTCCGAACTTGAACTCGACGAAAACCTGCTGGAAGCCCTCCAGGAAAAAGGTTTCACACGCCCGACAGCCATTCAGGCCGCCGCTATTCCGCCTGCGCTCGATGGCCGTGATATTCTCGGTTCAGCCCCGACCGGCACCGGTAAAACAGCGGCGTATCTGCTGCCAGCGTTGCAGCACCTGCTTGATTTCCCGCGCAAGAAGTCAGGGCCTCCGCGTATTCTGATCCTGACGCCAACCCGCGAGCTGGCGATGCAGGTTGCTGACCATGCGCGCGAGCTGGCGGCGCACACCCATCTCGATATCGCCACCATCACCGGCGGCGTCGCGTACATGAACCACGCGGAAGTGTTCAGCGAAAACCAGGATATCGTGGTCGCCACCACCGGCCGCCTGCTGCAGTATATTAAAGAAGAGAACTTCGACTGCCGCGCCGTAGAAACGCTGATCCTCGATGAAGCGGACCGAATGCTGGATTTGGGCTTCGCTCAGGATATCGAACATATTGCCGGCGAAACCCGCTGGCGTAAGCAGACCATGCTGTTCTCCGCGACCCTCGAAGGCGATGCCATCAAAGATTTTGCCGAGCGTCTGCTGGAAGAGCCGGTGGAGGTGTCCGCATCCCCTTCCACCCGCGAGCGGAAGAAAATCCATCAGTGGTACTACCGCGCCGATGACGTTAAGCATAAAACCGCCCTGCTGATAAACCTGCTGCAACAGCCGGACGCCACCCGTTCTATCGTCTTTGTGCGCAAGCGCGAGCGTGTTCATGAGCTGGCATCCTGGCTGCGTGAAGCCGGTATCAACACCTGCTGGCTGGAAGGCGAAATGGTGCAGGCGAAGCGTAACGAAGCGATTAAGCGCATGACCGATGGCCGCATGAACGTACTGATTGCCACCGACGTTGCCGCGCGCGGGATCGATATCCCGGACGTGAGCCACGTCTTCAACTTCGATATGCCGCGCACCGCGGATACCTATCTGCACCGTATCGGCCGAACCGGTCGTGCCGGGAAGAAAGGCGTGGCGATCTCTCTGGTTGAGGCGCATGACCACCTGCTGCTGGGCAAAATCGGTCGCTACATTGACGAGCCGCTGAAGGCACGCGTTATCGACGAACTGCGCCCTTCAACCCGCGCGCCGAGCGAGAAGCAAACCGGCAAGCCTTCCAAGAAGGTGCTGGCCAAGCGCGCAGAGAAGAAAAAAGAAGAACAAGAAAAGCCGCGCGTGAAGAAACGTCACCGCGATGCTAAAAATGTCGGCAAGCGTCGTAAGCCGAGCGGCAGCGATACGCCGCAGCAGTCGAGCTAAGAGTAAAACAACGCCGGGATATCCCGGCGTTTTTGCATTTACGCCTGCGGTGACTGCGCCGCGGGGAGTGGTATCGGGCGCGCCCTTGAGCCGGTGAGTCAGGAATTGATCGTCATGAAAAAAAAAGATTTCGTCACCCAGGATCTGCTCAGCAAAATCTACCAGCACAATGACCCCGGCCCCCGCAAGCTTCCGCCTGAACGCCGGCTGGCGGAGGAGTATGGCGTCTCGCGGTTTACTATCCGCCAGGCGCTGGAAAAACTCGCCGACATCGGCGTTATACGTATCGTGCAGGGCTCAGGGATCTGGATTAACGAGCGGATGAGCAACAATCCGCTGGTCTATAACTCCATTACCGAAAAGCGCTTCGATCGGATGCGCTATCGGACAATCAGCCTGCATAAAAAGCGCCCCGACCGCGAGGAGCAGCAGATTTTCGGCATTACGGATGAAGATTTTATCTGGCAATTTTGCCGCCTGCGCTTCGTCGATAACGTGGCGCTGCAGATTGAGATTTCGCGGATGCCGGCCGCCGCCTTTGCCGATCTGAGCCGGGAGGTTATCGAGCAATCCCTGCAGCAGTATGTGCTGGCCAAGGGCTATCAAATTTCACATTTGCTCACCACCTATCAGGCGGTGAGCGTCAGCCGGGAGCAGGCCGCTCTGCTGGGTTGTAAAAAGGGTATCCCGGCCATGCACATTAACAATCGAGGGATTCTCGACGGCGGTCAGGTGTATGAAATCAGCGATATCATCGATATCAACTACTCCTGTACCTACGTTATTCCGCATAACCGCGACAACTTAACCTTCCGCCAGGCCCCCTCGGACTAGCTATGGCGTATGGATCGTGCCGTCAGGCAGGCGGCTCTGCGTCCATTCATGCGGACGATAGACAAGCGGATATGCCTGCGCCAGCGGCTGATTAAAGCCAACGCCAATGCCTGCCGCCGTTGGCGGATAGATAAACCCGTTATTGACGACGGGCGCGCCGGGGAATACCGCATCGGTCGCCTCAGAACGCGGTATAAACTCCTGGATTGCGGCATTGCTGAGGTGGATATTCAGATGGGTATTGACCGCAACCCCAATCGGCGTCATATCGCCTGGCCCGTGCCACGCCACGCGCACGCCGAAGGCCTGACAGAGAACCGCCAGCTTCAGGGCCGGCGTAATCCCGCCAATCTGCGAAACGTGGCAGCGGATAAAATCGATCTGTCGCTTAACAATCAGGTCATGCCATTCAGCCGGATTATTAAACAGCTCCCCCATCGCGAGCGGGATCGCGCTTTGCTGGCGGATCTGCGCCAGCCATGCGCTCTGCTGCGGCGCTAAAATATCCTCAATAAACCACGGCTGATACGGCTCGAGCTGCTTTGCCAGCTGCAGCGCCTGCTGCGGGAAAAGCCTTTCGTGGACGTCATGGAGGATATGGAAACGATGTCCGTAGCGCGCTCGCAGCAGCCGGAACATCTCAACCGTATTCCTGATGTACTCATCCTGATCGTAATAGGCGCCCGGCGTCGGGTTCTCCGGCGTGTGCATCTCCTGCGCCGTGCCACCGTAAAAACCAAGCTGGCAGCGGATGTGGCGATAGCCCTCCTCCAGCAGACGTTCAACGGCGATAAACAGCGCTTCCGGCGTCTCGCCGCTGGCATGGGTATACGCCGGGATAGCGTCACGCGATTTGCCGCCAAAAAGCTGATACAGCGGCATTGCCGCCAGCTGGGCTTTGATATCCCATAGCGCCATATCAACGCCGGCGATCGCGTTATTCATTACCGGCCCGTTTCGCCAGTAGGCATTGACGTTCATCATCTGCCAGAGGTCTTCGATATTGTTGGCATCACGGCCAAGCAGCAGCGGCTTAAGGTATTCATCAACCATCGTTTTGACCGCCAGCGGACGCTGCTGGAAAGTCGCGCAGCCGTGGCCCACGGTGCCTTTGTCGGTGGTAACGCGTACCGTGACCAGGTTATGACGATCGGGGCGGGTGATAAAACACTCAATATCAGTAATTAGCGTAGCGTTCACGGCAAGGCTCCCTGCGGCAAAAATAAAAGATGATGCCAATTATCTTCGCCCTATTTATTAGACAAGGTAAACCTTTTTATTTAATAAAATTTTGGTTCGAAAAATAGATTTAATTTCATTAAAAACCGGACCAATTTAGATAAAAACCGCTCACAACAACCTTAACCACGGTAATTTGTGACTGAAATCATATTTTATTGGTTTGTTTTTATAGTTTGGCTTATTTACCATTTGACGACGCAAACAGCACCACACATTAATCCAGGAGCCGGTATGGAGACGCAAGATGCAATCAGCAGAATTATTTTGCTGATTGGCGGAAAAGAAAACATTAATAACGTCTGGCACTGTATGACCCGATTACGCTTTGATTTAATTGATGATAACAAAGTAGAAAAAGAAGAGATTAAGAAACTACCCGGCGTGCTCGGCGCGCAGCTGCAGAGCGATCAGTTTCAAATCATCATCGGGCCGAAGGTCAGCAGCTGGTATGAACGCCTGCTCGCGGCATTAGGTCCCGTCGGCAGCGAGGCAGCGGAAAAACCCCACCAGCGCAAGGGGCTGGTATCGCTGTTTATGGATACCGTGTCGGGCGTTTTTGGCCCGATCGTGCCGGCCATTGCCGGAGCCGGGATGATAAAAGGCCTGCTGGCCGGACTGATCGCGCTGAAAGCGGTACCGCAAAATAGCGATACCGTGATGATCATCGACCTTATCGCCAGCGGCGTATTCTATTTCCTGCCCTTTTTCCTTGCCGTCTCGGCGGCAAAGATTTTTAAGACCAACGAGTATCTGGCCGTCGCCGTTGCCGCCTGCCTGATGTATCCGACGCTGATTGACGCCGCAAAGGCGCTGGCGGCCCATCACGATGGAGCGGCTTCCGCGCTGTGGCTGCTAAACGCCGTCCCGATCCCGGTATTCAACTACGCCTCCAGCGTGATCCCGGTTATTTTCTCCGTGCTGGCGCTGAAATATATCTATGCCTGGGTCGATCGCATTATGCCCGAGGTGCTGAAAACCGTTTTCACGCCGACGCTGGCGCTGTTTATCGGCGCGCTGGCGGCGCTGGTGATTATTGGTCCGGTTGGCATCTGGCTTGGCAAAGCGCTGGCGTGGTTTATTGAAGGTCTGTTCGGCATCTCCGCGAGTTTTGCCGGACTGGTGGTGGGCGCTATCCGCCCGGTCGCGATCCTCACCGGGATGCATCACGCCATGACGCCCATTGCCCTGCAAAACTTCAGCGATCGCGGTTACGACATGCTGATGCCGATGATGTTTATGGCCAACATGTCGATAGCGGGCGCGACCTTTGCTATCTGGCGCGTAAGTAAAGATCGCCAGCAGCGCACGATTACGCTGTCTGCGGCAATTTCCGCACTGCTTGGGATCACCGAGCCCGCGCTGTTCGGCGTCTTAACGCGCTATAAAAAAGCGTTCGTCGCGGCCACCGTTGCCAGCTCGCTGGCCTCAGCCTTTATCGCTTTCTTCGGCGTACGGCTGTATGGCTACATTCTGTCGAGCATTTTTAGCCTGCCGGCTTACATCGGCCCCTACTTTATCTTTGCGCTGTCGGGCGTGGCGATCGCCATCGTATTGTCGTTCACCCTCACCACGCTGCTGGTAAGGCAGGAGCGCTAGCCTGAGATAATAAAAAACCCCCGGCTCGATTGAACCGGGGGTTTTTGCTAACGCTTACAGACTTTCAGTGAAAGTACGTGCAATAACGTCGCGCTGCTGCTCTGGCGTCAGAGAGTTAAAACGTACCGCATAGCCGGATACGCGGATGGTCAGCTGCGGATATTTCTCCGGATGTTCAACCGCATCCATCAGCGTTTCACGACGCAGGACGTTAACGTTCAGGTGCTGACCACCTTCAACGCGCACTTCCGGTTTAACGTCGAGCGGAATCTCACGGTATTCGATTTCGCCGAGCTTGTTCACCGCAACCACGTCATCTTCAGCAAAACCGCCTTTTGCACACAGGCAGCGCGCTTCGCCCTTTTCGCTATCCAGCAGCCAGAAAGAGTTCAGCAGGTCGTCGTTTGCAGCTTTAGTAATTTGGATACCTGTAATCATGTGATGCCTCCCTTAGGCAATATTTATTCGTTCTGTTGGCCCGTTCATGGCCAATTGGTAAAACCATTGTTGTATGAGTGTATATATATCAGCCGAACACCCGGCATTCATTGACCCAAATCAACAAAAACCACTAATTAAAAGTGGGTATGAAGGGATATTATTGTTTTACATCAAGTTACGCCATAGCGAATGCCAAATAATTTTGTAAATTTTCAACTATTTTTGCAGGCAAAACGTCAGCAAAGCGGCAGCGATTTTGTTATGCAGAAAGAAGCAGTTAAGCTATAGCGATACCCCTTTGCAGGAGAGCATGATGACCACCCCACTGACCTGGCATGACGTGCTGGCGGAAGAGAAGCAACAGCCCTATTTTGTGAATACCCTGAAAACCGTCGCCGAAGAGCGCCAGTCGGGCATAACGATTTACCCGCCGCAAAAAGATATTTTCAACGCCTTTCGCTATACCGAGATCGGGGATGTAAAAGTGGTTATCCTCGGGCAGGATCCCTATCACGGGCCGGGACAGGCGCACGGCCTGGCCTTTTCCGTACTCCCCGGGATCCAAACTCCGCCGTCGCTGTTGAATATGTATAAAGAGCTGGAGGGAACCATCCCTGGCTTCAGCCGTCCCGCGCATGGTTATCTTGAAAGCTGGGCGCGCCAGGGCGTACTGCTGCTCAATACGGTATTAACGGTACGCGCGGGGCAGGCGCATTCTCATGCCAGCCTTGGCTGGGAAACCTTTACCGATAAGGTTATTTCGCTGATCAACGAGCATCGGGAAGGGGTTGTGTTTTTACTGTGGGGCGCGCACGCGCAGAAGAAAGGTGCCATCATCGACCGCCAGCGCCACTGCGTGCTGAAGGCGCCGCATCCGTCCCCGCTCTCCGCTCACAGGGGCTTTTTCGGCAGCAACCATTTTGTCCAGGCCAACCAGTGGCTGGCCGAACGCGGCGAAGCGCCGATTGACTGGATGCCGACCCTACCGGCCGCCGAGGAGTAGCCGGATCCCGCGCCCGTTACGCTAAGCGTAAAAACAAAAATGCCAGCATTATGCTGGCATTTTTTTCAGACAGACCGGGCATCAGGCCTTGTTCTGGCGCCACCATTCGGCCAGCAGAACGCCGGTCGCGACGGAGACGTTCAGGCTTTCGACGTTGCCGGTGCCTTCGATAGCCACGTTCAGATCCGCGCTGGAGATCGCCGCATCAGACAGACCATCGCGCTCCTGGCCTAACGCCAGCACCATTTTCTTCGGCAGCTCGGCTTTGTAGAGCGGCGTCCCGTTGTGGCTGGAGGTAGACACAATCGCATAGCCCGCCGCGCGGAACTGCTCCAGCGTGTCGAGGAAGCTATCGCCGGTAATCGGCTCTACGTGCTCGGCGCCGCCCTCTGCGGTACGAATGGCCGCACCGGATTCCAGCATGCCGGCATCCTGAACCACCACGCCCTTCACGCCGAAGTGGGCGCAGCTACGCATGATGGCGCCAAGATTGTGCGGGTTACCGACGTCTTCAAGCGCCAGTACGCAATCTTCTGCATCGGCCTTAGCGACCCACTGCGCAACGGAAGTCCCGTTACGTTTCTTAATCAGGAAGCAAACTCCGCCGTGGTGCTCGGTGCCGGATGCTTTCGCCAGCTCGGCTTCGTCAACCACGTGATAGGCTTTACGGTTGGCCGCCATCCAGCGCAGGGCTTCTTTAAAGCGCGGGGTGACGCTCTGCACGAACCAGGCGCGAACGATAGCGTCCGGACGGCTCTGGAAAAGCGCCTGGCAGGCATTTTCGCCATACACGCGGGTCTCTTCCGCACGCTGACGGCGCAGCACTTCCGGATCGATAAAGCTTTTACCGCTGATCCCGCCGTGATCCGGCTTGGCTGCGGCTTCATCATTCGGTGCACGTGAAACGGTACGCCACGGGGAGCCCCCTTCACGATCGAAATCATCGCGTTTGCGATCGTCACGTTTGCGGTCATCACCGCGGCTGTTTCTTTCATCGCGGGCAGGGCGGCTACGGCCGTCAACACGAGATTTTCCTGGGCGCCCTCCCCCTTTCCCGGTACGCGGGTTATGGGTGCGTCTGTCAGAATCATCATCACTGCGGACATACATCACTTTGACCTTGCCGCTTTTATTTTTCAGTTCGTCGCTCATCAATTTTCTCCACCTGCGCTGCGCGAAGCGCGCAGATTACCCGATGTATCACCGCTTCGCCATTATTTCGTTTAAAAGATAGGGTCTATCGTATTCATCGAACAAAACGCATTGTTGTTTAACGGTACCTAATCGATAATATGTAACATTACAGATACAAATCGGCCACGTGCCGCGCTGCAACCCATAACCAGAGGTTAGTTATGAATACCGTTTGTGCCAGTTGTCAGGCTCTGAACCGCATCCCCGACGATCGTAGCGCCGATGGCGCTAAGTGCGGGCGCTGCGGCCACGATCTTTTTGACGGCGACGTCATCAACGCGACCGGGGCAATGCTGGATAAACTGCTGAAGGACGATCTGCCGGTTGTTGTCGATTTCTGGGCCCCGTGGTGCGGACCCTGCCGTAATTTCGCCCCGATCTTTGAAGACGTTGCGGAAGAACGCAGCGGCCAAATGCGCTTCGTGAAGGTCAATACCGAAGCTGAACGTGAGCTGAGCGCGCGTTTTCGCATTCGCAGCATTCCGACCATTATGATGTTTAAAAACGGCGAAGTCATCGACATGCTGAACGGAGCGGTACCTAAAGCGCCGTTCGACAGCTGGCTTAACGAGGCCAACCAGCAGTAAACCTGACGGGGCAGCGCTTGTGCCCCGTTTTCTCCTCTGCGACAATGGCGTTTTCTTTTAGCGACACCCCATGATTGATAACGCCGTTCTTCGCCTGCGTGCCGAACGTCTCGCGCGCGCGACCCGACCTTTTCTTGCTCGCGGTAATCGAGTCCACCGCTGCCAGCGCTGTTTGCTGCCGTTGAAGCAGTGCCTGTGCGCAACCCTCGCCCCCGCAGCGGCCAGCAGCCGTTTTTGCCTGGTGATGTTCGATACTGAGCCGATGAAGCCAAGCAATACCGGGCGCCTTATCGCCGATATCCTGCCGGACACCGAGGCGTTTCAGTGGTCGCGAACCGAGCCGCCGCAGGCGCTGCTCGATCTGGTCGCCAATCCTGACTACCAGCCAATGGTCGTTTTCCCTGCGTCGTATGCCGGAACGGAGCGCAAGGTGCTGAGCTCGCCGCCTGCGGGTAAACCGCCGCTGTTTATCATGCTCGACGGCACCTGGACCGAAGCGCGAAAAATGTTCCGTAAAAGCCCGTATCTTGACGCGCTGCCGGTCATTTCCGTCGATCTGTCGCGTATTTCGGCCTATCACCTGAGAGAGGCCCACGCTGAGGGACAATACTGTACGGCGGAAGTGGCCATTGCCCTGCTGGATCTCGCCGGAGACACAAACGCCGCGGGCGCGCTCGGCGATCACTTTAGCCTGTTCAGAAGCCGCTATCTGGCAGGAAAGACGCATCATAAGGGCAGTATCACAGCACAAGAGGCGGAAAACGTTTAAAATCATCCGGTCACTGGGGATCAAAGGAGACCGGTATGAGCCAACGAGGCCTGGAAGCACTATTGCGGCCAAAATCGATCGCCGTCATTGGCGCGTCAATGAAACCACAGCGTGCCGGTTATCTGATGATGCGCAACCTGCTGGCCGGCGGCTTTAACGGCCCGGTCCTGCCGGTCACTCCAGCATGGAAAGCCGTTCAGGGCGTGCTGGCATGGCCGACTATCGATAGCCTGCCGTTTACTCCCGACCTTGCCGTACTCTGCACCAACGCCCGGCGAAACCTTGAGCTGCTTGAGGCGCTGGGGCAAAAGGGCTGCAAAACCTGCATTATTCTCTCCTCCCCGCCGGAGCAGTATCCGGCGCTGCTCGAGCGTGCCGCCCGCTATCAGATGCGGCTGTTGGGCCCAAATAGTCTCGGGCTGCTGGCGCCCTGGCAAGGGCTGAATGCCAGCTTTTCGCCGGTGCCGATTCGCCGTGGCAAGCTGGCGTTTATCTCCCAGTCCGCCGCGGTGTCGAATACCATTCTTGACTGGGCGCAGCAGCGCGAGATGGGCTTCTCATACTTTATTGCGCTGGGCGACAGCCTGGATATCGACGTTGACGATCTGCTCGATTTCCTCGCCCGCGATAGCAAAACCAGCGCCATTCTGCTCTATCTCGAACACCTCAGCGACGCCCGCCGCTTTGTTTCCGCGGCTCGCAGCGCATCGCGCAATAAGCCGATTCTGGTGATTAAAAGCGGACGCAGCCCGGCGGCGCAAAAGCTGCTGCACGTCAACTCGGGGATGGACCCGGCCTGGGACGCCGCAATTCAGCGCGCGGGCCTGCTGCGGGTGCAGGATACCCATGAGCTCTTCTCCGCCGTCGAGACGCTGAGCCATATGCGCCCCCTGCGCGGCGAGAAATTAATGATAGTCAGCAACGGCGCGGCTCCTGCGGCGCTGGCGCTGGACGAGCTTTGGCTGCGCAATGGCAAACTTGCCTCGCTAAGCGACGATACCGGCGACAGGCTGCGGCAGGCGCTGCCGGGAAGTATCGATATCGCTAACCCGCTGGATCTGCGCGACGATGCCAGCAGCGAGCACTATCTCAAGGCCCTCAACGTGCTGCTGGATAGTCAGGATTATGATGCCCTGCTGGTCATTCACTCTCCGAGCGCGGCCGCGCCGGGAACCGAAAGCGCGCTGGCGCTGATTGACGCCTTAAAAAACCATCCGCGCGGCAAGTACGTTACGGTGCTGACGAACTGGTGCGGCGAATACTCGTCTCAGGAAGCCCGGCGCCTGTTTAGCGATGCGGGTCTGCCAACCTACCGTACGCCGGAAGGCACCATCACCGCCTTTATGCATATGGTGGAGTACCGACGTAATCAGAAGCAGCTGCGGGAAACGCCGGTGCTTTCGGATACGGTGACGGCCAACACTGCAGAAGCCCATACGCTGCTGCAGCGGGCAATAACCGAAGGCGCAACTACCTTAGATACCCACGAAGTCAGCCCCGTGCTGCGCGCCTATGGCATCCATACCCTGCCGACGTGGATCGCCGCCGACAGCGCCGAGGCGGTGCACATCGCCGAGCAAATTGGCTACCCGGTCGCGCTGAAGCTGCGTTCCCCGGATATCCCACACAAGTCAGAAGTTCAGGGCGTAATGCTCTATCTGCGTACCGCCGCCGAAGTACAGCAGGCGGCGGATGCTATTTTTGACCGGGTCAAAATGACCTGGCCGCAGGCGCGTATTCATGGCCTGCTGGTTCAAAGCATGGCAAATCGCGCCGGAGCGCAGGAGCTGCGGGTGGTCGTTGAACAGGATCCGGTCTTCGGGCCGCTGATTATGCTGGGTGAAGGCGGCGTCGAATGGCGCGCGGAGGATCAGGCCGCCGTCGCCCTGCCGCCGCTCAATATGAACCTGGCCCGCTATCTGGTTATCCAGGCGATCAAAAGCAAAAAGATCCGTGGCCGTAGCGCCCTGCGCCCGCTGGATATCTCCGGCTTAAGCCAGCTGCTGGTTCAGGTGTCGAACCTTATCGTCGACTGCCCGGAGATCCAGCGTCTGGATATTCATCCTCTGCTGGCGTCCGGCAACGAGTTTACCGCGCTCGACGTGACGCTAGGCCTTGCCCCGTTCACCGGCGATAGCGAAAGCCGGCTGGCGATACGCCCTTATCCCCAGCAGCAGGAGGAGTGGGTGGTGTTGAAAAATGGCGAACGCTGCCTGTTCCGCCCAATTTTGCCCGAAGATGAACCGCAGCTGCTGGCCTTTATCGCTCAGGTGACCAAAGAAGATCTCTATTACCGCTACTTCAGCGAGATCAATGAATTTACTCACGATGATTTAGCCAATATGACGCAGATCGACTACGATCGAGAAATGGCCTTTGTTGCGGTACGCGCGAGCGCAGAGGGATCGGAGATCCTCGGCGTTACGCGTGCGATCTCCGATCCCGATAACATTGATGCGGAATTCGCCGTCCTGGTCCGCTCTGATTTGAAGGGATTAGGTTTAGGCCGCCGGCTGATGGAAAAGCTGATTACCTATACGCAAAGCCACGGTCTACAGCGGTTAAACGGGATCACAATGCCCAATAACAGGGGCATGATTGCTCTTGCCAGGAAGCTTGGCTTTAAGGTGGATATTCAGCTGGAAGACGGGATTGTCAGCTTGTCCCTGCAATTTTCAGCGCAACAATCATAAACTGACGACCGCAATTGTTGACCACTTTAGCGGGTAGTAATGTTATTATTGCCCGCTTACGTCGTCTGCATGGTACAGAAGACCCTTCAATAAACAGAGAAGAAACGCACTGTGATGTTGTCAAAATTTAAGCGCAATAAACATCAACAACACCTTGCCCAACTCCCTAAGCTTTCTCAGTCAGTTGATGATATCGAGTTCTTTTACGCTCCGGCAGATTTTCGGCAAGCGTTACTGGCAAAGATAGCTCACGCCACTCAGCGTATTTGCATTATTGCGCTCTATCTGGAGCAAGATGATGGCGGCAAAGGAATTCTGCAGGCACTCTATGACGCCAAACGCCAGCGTCCAGAATTAGATGTTCGCATCCTGGTTGACTGGCACCGAGCCCAGCGCGGGCGCATTGGCGCTGCGGCAGCCGACACCAACGCTGACTGGTACTGCCGCATGGCGCAGGAAAATCCTGGCGTTGATATTCCGGTTTACGGCGTGCCGGTGAATACCCGCGAGGCGCTCGGCGTACTGCATTTTAAAGGTTTCATCGTTGATGACTGCGTACTCTACAGCGGCGCCAGCCTGAATGATGTTTACCTTCATCAGCACGATAAGTATCGCTACGACCGCTATCAGTGCATTCGCAACGGCAAAATGGCCGACGTGATGTTCGACTGGGTGGAGCATAATCTGGTCGAAGGCCGCGGCGTGAATCGCCTCGACAGAGCCGATCGTCCGAAAAGCCCGGAAATTAAAAATGATATCCGTCAGTACCGCCAGGAACTTCGGGACAGCGGCTATCATTATGTCGGCGATGCGGAAAACGATCGGCTGTCGGTAACGCCGCTGGTTGGCCTCGGGAAATCAAGTCTGCTGAACAAAACCATCTTCCATCTGATGCCCTGTGCGGAACGGAAGCTGACTATCTGTACGCCGTACTTTAACCTTCCGGCCCTGCTGGTGCGTAATATCATCCAGCTGCTGCGCAGCGGAAAGACGGTAGAAATTATCGTCGGCGATAAGACGGCAAACGACTTCTATATTCCTGAAGATCAGCCGTTTAAGATTATCGGCGCGCTCCCCTATCTGTATGAGATCAACCTACGCCGCTTCCTGAGCCGGCTGCAGTACTATGTCAACACCGATCAGCTGATTGTCCGTTTGTGGAAAGATGACGATAACAGCTATCACCTGAAAGGCATGTGGGTTGATGACGAATGGATGCTGCTGACCGGCAATAATCTTAATCCGCGCGCCTGGCGCCTGGATCTGGAAAACGCCATTCTTATCCACGATCCGCAGCACCAGCTTGGCGCGATGCGTGAAAAAGAGCTGCATCTGATTCGCCAGCATACGACGGTGGTTAAGCACTATCGCGACCTGCAAAGCATCGCCGAGTATCCGGTAAAAGTGCGTAAGCTGATTCGCCGCCTGAGGCGCATCCGTATCGACCGGCTAATCAGCCGTATTCTCTGAATTGCAGCCCCGCTTCGCCGGGGCTTTTTTATGGGATCGTTATGCGTAAAGTCATCATCATCGCTCCTCTGCTGCTGAGCGGCTGTAGCCATATGGCCAATGATTCATGGCGCGGCCAGGATAAGGCCCAGCACTTTATCGCCTCAGCCATGCTCTCCGCAGCGGGTAACGAATATGCGCAGCACCAGGGTTACAGCCGCGATCGCAGCGCCGCCATCGGCTTTATGTTTTCGGTAAGCCTGGGCGCATCGAAGGAGCTGTGGGATAGCCGCCCGGCGGGGAGCGGCTGGAGCTGGAAAGATTTTGCCTGGGACGTGGCCGGCGCCACAACCGGTTACGCGGTGTGGCAGCTGGCGCATCAGTAATATCTACAGGCGTAATCCCTTGCCCTTGCGGTGCAGCATCAGGGAGACGAAGAAAGCTAACGCTCCCATGACGGTGACATACCAGTAAAACGCGTGTTCTGCTCCGACTGATTTTAACAGCAATGCGACATATTCAGCCGAACCGCCGAACAGCGCATTGGCGACCGCGTAGGATAACCCAACGCCTAGTGCACGTACCTGAGCCGGGAACATCTCCGCCTTTAAAATACCGCTGATCGAGGTATAGAAACTGATGATCAGTAAGGCACACATAACCAGCGCGAATGCGGCATACGGTGAAGTGACATTTTGTAATGCGCTCAAAATCGGTACGGTAAAGAGGGTCACGAGTACGCCGAAACAGAGCATTGAGGTTCGCCGGCCAATCCTGTCCGATAGCGCACCAAATAGCGGCTGAGCCAGCATATAGAAAAACAGGGCGGCGGTCATAATCATGCTGGCCGTACTGGCGCTCATCCCAGCCGTATTGACCAGGTATTTCTGCATATAGGTCGTAAAGGTGTAAAAGCTTAGCGAGCCGGCGGCGGTAAAGCCCAGCACCATCATAAATGCCCGGCGATTACGCCATAATCCTTTAAAGGATCCCGCTTCTTTCAGCGCCCGGGTCTCCTGCTGCGAAGTTTCATCCAGCTGACGTCGGAGCCATAGCGCCACTACCGCCAGTACGGCTCCCAGCGCAAAAGGAATACGCCATCCCCAGGCGTGCAGCTGTTCATCACTGAGAATCTGCTGCAGCGCCACCACCACCAGGACCGCCAGCAGCTGCCCGCCGATAAGCGTTACGTACTGGAAGGATGCGTAGAAGCCTTTCTTCCCCTCAACGGCAACCTCACTCATGTAAGTTGCGCTGGTTCCGTATTCACCGCCGACCGAGATGCCCTGGAAAAGGCGGGCCAGCAGCAGGAGTACGGGAGCCCATGTGCCGATCGTCGCGTAGCCCGGCAGGCAGGCAATAACCAGCGATCCCATACACATCATGCACACCGAGATGAGCATCGAAGTCTTGCGGCCACGGCGATCGGCAATACGGCCAAACAGCCATCCACCAATGGGGCGCATCAGGAAGCCGGCGGCGAATACGCCTGCGGTTTGTAGCAGCTGGGTGGTGGTGTTTCCTGAGGGGAAGAAGATATGCGCAAAATAGAGAGAGCAGAATGAGTAGACATAAAAATCAAACCATTCAACCAAATTCCCCGAGGATGCTCCAACAATCGCCCATATGCGACGGCGGGTATCAGCGTGTTTCAGCGATCCCTGTTCGTTAATACTGCTTTCTACCATTGTTATTCTGCTCCAGCAAAGACTGCAATCTGTCTCGTCGGGCGTACCACGTCACTTAGACAAATCAATTAGTAAAACAAATGTTATATAATTGTTATATTTTTATATGTGATTTAACTCACATTTATTTTCGTTATGCGGGTATTCGGAATGAACGATAAAGCAGGAGCGGGGATAGAGTGAAATATGGGGGTGAGGCGGCGACAGTAGGCTTTTATGTTGCAGTTGCCGGTAGATGAGCACGCGGAACGCGCAGCGCAGCGCCCGATCCGAGCGGCGTCAGGTCACTTTTCCTGAACCGCAGACAACAAAAAAACCCCATGCTTGCGCATGAGGTTTCTTTGTTTATTTGATGCCTGGCCGTTGATGGCGGGCGTCCTGCGGGCCGTTACGCCAAATCCACCGCCGTTTTCGCGCCTGAATAACCAGAGATAGCGGCACGAATCGCCCGATCCGGGCGGCGTCCGGTCACTTTTCCTGAACCGCAGACAACAAAAAAACCTCATGCTTTCGCATGAGGTTTCTTTGTTTATTTGATGCCTGGCAGTTCCCTACTCTCACATGGGGAGACCCCACACTACCATCGGCGCTACGGCGTTTCACTTCTGAGTTCGGCATGGGGTCAGGTGGGACCACCGCGCTATTGCCGCCAGGCAAATTCTGTTTACCAACACGCCATCAGGCCTGTCAGTTAATCTGTATCAGCTGAAAATCTCTCAAATTCATCACACCAAACAGCTTTGGCGTTGTAAGGTTAAGCCTCACGGTTCATTAGTATCGGTTAGCTCAACGTATCGCTACGCTTACACACCCGACCTATCAACGTCGTAGTCTTCAACGTTCCTTCAGGACTCTCAAGGAGTCAGGGAGAACTCATCTCGGGGCAAGTTTCGTGCTTAGATGCTTTCAGCACTTATCTTTTCCGCATTTAGCTACCGGGCAATGCCATTGGCATGACAACCCGAACACCAGTGATGCGTCCACTCCGGTCCTCTCGTACTAGGAGCAGCCCCCCTCAATTCTCCAGCGCCCACGGCAGATAGGGACCGAACTGTCTCACGACGTTCTAAACCCAGCTCGCGTACCACTTTAAACGGCGAACAGCCGTACCCTTGGGACCTACTTCAGCCCCAGGATGTGATGAGCCGACATCGAGGTGCCAAACACCGCCGTCGATATGAACTCTTGGGCGGTATCAGCCTGTTATCCCCGGAGTACCTTTTATCCGTTGAGCGATGGCCCTTCCATTCAGAACCACCGGATCACTATGACCTGCTTTCGCACCTGCTCGCGCCGTCACGCTCGCAGTCAAGCTAGCTTATGCCATTGCACTAACCTCCTGATGTCCGACCAGGATTAGCTAACCTTCGTGCTCCTCCGTTACTCTTTGGGAGGAGACCGCCCCAGTCAAACTACCCACCAGACACTGTCCGCAACCCGGATTACGGGTCTACGTTAGAACATCAAACATTAAAGGGTGGTATTTCAAGGTTGGCTCCACGCAGACTGGCGTCCACGCTTCAAAGCCTCCCACCTATCCTACACATCAAGGCTCAATGTTCAGTGTCAAGCTATAGTAAAGGTTCACGGGGTCTTTCCGTCTTGCCGCGGGTACACTGCATCTTCACAGCGAGTTCAATTTCACTGAGTCTCGGGTGGAGACAGCCTGGCCATCATTACGCCATTCGTGCAGGTCGGAACTTACCCGACAAGGAATTTCGCTACCTTAGGACCGTTATAGTTACGGCCGCCGTTTACCGGGGCTTCGATCAAGAGCTTCTCCTTGCGGATAACCCCATCAATTAACCTTCCGGCACCGGGCAGGCGTCACACCGTATACGTCCACTTTCGTGTTTGCACAGTGCTGTGTTTTTAATAAACAGTTGCAGCCAGCTGGTATCTTCGACTGATTTCAGCTCCGTGAGCAAGTCACTTCACTTACCATCAGCGTGCCTTCTCCCGAAGTTACGGCACCATTTTGCCTAGTTCCTTCACCCGAGTTCTCTCAAGCGCCTTGGTATTCTCTACCTGACCACCTGTGTCGGTTTGGGGTACGATTTGATGTTACCTGATGCTTAGAGGCTTTTCCTGGAAGCAGGGCATTTGTTACTTCAGCACCGTAGTGCCTCGTCATCACACCTCAGCGTTAATAAGAGTCCGGATTTACCTAAACTCTCCGCCTACATGCTTAAACCGGGACAACCGTCGCCCGGCTAACATAGCCTTCTCCGTCCCCCCTTCGCAGTAACACCGAGTACAGGAATATTAACCTGTTTCCCATCGACTACGCCTTTCGGCCTCGCCTTAGGGGTCGACTCACCCTGCCCCGATTAACGTTGGACAGGAACCCTTGGTCTTCCGGCGAGCGGGCTTTTCACCCGCTTTATCGTTACTTATGTCAGCATTCGCACTTCTGATACCTCCAGCAACCCTCACAGGCCACCTTCAACGGCTTACAGAACGCTCCCCTACCCAACAACGCCTAAGCGTCGCTGCCGCAGCTTCGGTGCATGGTTTAGCCCCGTTACATCTTCCGCGCAGGCCGACTCGACCAGTGAGCTATTACGCTTTCTTTAAATGATGGCTGCTTCTAAGCCAACATCCTGGCTGTCTGTGCCTTCCCACATCGTTTCCCACTTAACCATGACTTTGGGACCTTAGCTGGCGGTCTGGGTTGTTTCCCTCTTCACGACGGACGTTAGCACCCGCCGTGTGTCTCCCGTGATAACATTCTTCGGTATTCGTAGTTTGCATCGGGTTGGTAAGTCGGGATGACCCCCTAGCCGAAACAGTGCTCTACCCCCGAAGATGAGTTCACGAGGCGCTACCTAAATAGCTTTCGGGGAGAACCAGCTATCTCCCGGTTTGATTGGCCTTTCACCCCCAGCCACAAGTCATCCGCTAATTTTTCAACATTAGTCGGTTCGGTCCTCCAGTTAGTGTTACCCAACCTTCAACCTGCCCATGGCTAGATCACCGGGTTTCGGGTCTATACCCTGCAACTTAACGCCCAGTTAAGACTCGGTTTCCCTGCGGCTCCCCTATACGGTTAACCTTGCTACAGAATATAAGTCGCTGACCCATTATACAAAAGGTACGCAGTCACCCCATAAAAGAGGCTCCCACTGCTTGTACGTACACGGTTTCAGGTTCTGTTTCACTCCCCTCGCCGGGGTTCTTTTCGCCTTTCCCTCACGGTACTGGTTCACTATCGGTCAGTCAGGAGTATTTAGCCTTGGAGGATGGTCCCCCCATATTCAGACAGGATACCACGTGTCCCGCCCTACTCTTCGAACTCACAGAATGTGCATTTTAGTGTACGGGAGTATCACCCTGTACCCTGCGACTTTCCAGACGCTTCCACTAACACACAAACTGATTCAGGTTCTGGGCTGTTCCCCGTTCGCTCGCCGCTACTGGGGGAATCTCGGTTGATTTCTTTTCCTCGGGGTACTTAGATGTTTCAGTTCCCCCGGTTCGCTTCGTTAAGCTATGTATTCACTTAACGATAGTGTGACGAATCACACTGGGTTTCCCCATTCGGAAATCGCCGGTTATAACGGTTCATATCACCTTACCGACGCTTATCGCAGATTAGCACGTCCTTCATCGCCTCTGACTGCCAGGGCATCCACCGTGTACGCTTAGTCGCTTAACCTCACAACCCGAAGCTGTTTCGTAAAACAGGTCGTGTTGTGAAAATTTGAGAGACTCGAACACACCGTTTTTCCTTTCTTATTACGGAGAAAGGAAACAGTGCGTCGTTTCAATTTTCAGCTTGATCCAGATTTTTAAAGAGCAAATATCTCAAACGAGATTCGCTATTAACATAACGGAATCTGTTTTGAGATATTGAGGTCGGCGACTTTCACTCACAAACCAGCAAGTGGCGTCCCCTAGGGGATTCGAACCCCTGTTACCGCCGTGAAAGGGCGGTGTCCTGGGCCTCTAGACGAAGGGGACACTGAAGTCTCAATCGCAAGACGCCTTGCTATTTACTTTTCATCAGACAATCTGTGTGAGCACTACAAAGGCAGGTTCTTTTAGGTAAGGAGGTGATCCAACCGCAGGTTCCCCTACGGTTACCTTGTTACGACTTCACCCCAGTCATGAATCACAAAGTGGTAAGCGCCCTCCCGAAGGTTAAGCTACCTACTTCTTTTGCAACCCACTCCCATGGTGTGACGGGCGGTGTGTACAAGGCCCGGGAACGTATTCACCGTGGCATTCTGATCCACGATTACTAGCGATTCCGACTTCACGGAGTCGAGTTGCAGACTCCGATCCGGACTACGACATACTTTATGAGGTCCGCTTGCTCTCGCGAGGTCGCTTCTCTTTGTATATGCCATTGTAGCACGTGTGTAGCCCTACTCGTAAGGGCCATGATGACTTGACGTCATCCCCACCTTCCTCCAGTTTATCACTGGCAGTCTCCTTTGAGTTCCCGGCCGAACCGCTGGCAACAAAGGATAAGGGTTGCGCTCGTTGCGGGACTTAACCCAACATTTCACAACACGAGCTGACGACAGCCATGCAGCACCTGTCTCAGAGTTCCCGAAGGCACCAAAGCATCTCTGCTAAGTTCTCTGGATGTCAAGAGTAGGTAAGGTTCTTCGCGTTGCATCGAATTAAACCACATGCTCCACCGCTTGTGCGGGCCCCCGTCAATTCATTTGAGTTTTAACCTTGCGGCCGTACTCCCCAGGCGGTCGACTTAACGCGTTAGCTCCGGAAGCCACTCCTCAAGGGAACAACCTCCAAGTCGACATCGTTTACAGCGTGGACTACCAGGGTATCTAATCCTGTTTGCTCCCCACGCTTTCGCACCTGAGCGTCAGTCTTTGTCCAGGGGGCCGCCTTCGCCACCGGTATTCCTCCAGATCTCTACGCATTTCACCGCTACACCTGGAATTCTACCCCCCTCTACAAGACTCTAGCCTGCCAGTTTCGGATGCAGTTCCCAGGTTGAGCCCGGGGATTTCACATCCGACTTGACAGACCGCCTGCGTGCGCTTTACGCCCAGTAATTCCGATTAACGCTTGCACCCTCCGTATTACCGCGGCTGCTGGCACGGAGTTAGCCGGTGCTTCTTCTGCGAGTAACGTCAATCACTAAGGTTATTAACCTTAACGCCTTCCTCCTCGCTGAAAGTACTTTACAACCCGAAGGCCTTCTTCATACACGCGGCATGGCTGCATCAGGCTTGCGCCCATTGTGCAATATTCCCCACTGCTGCCTCCCGTAGGAGTCTGGACCGTGTCTCAGTTCCAGTGTGGCTGGTCATCCTCTCAGACCAGCTAGGGATCGTCGCCTAGGTGAGCCATTACCTCACCTACTAGCTAATCCCATCTGGGCACATCTGATGGCATGAGGCCCGAAGGTCCCCCACTTTGGTCTTGCGACGTTATGCGGTATTAGCTACCGTTTCCAGTAGTTATCCCCCTCCATCAGGCAGTTTCCCAGACATTACTCACCCGTCCGCCGCTCGTCACCCAAAGAGCAAGCTCTTCTGTGCTACCGCTCGACTTGCATGTGTTAGGCCTGCCGCCAGCGTTCAATCTGAGCCATGATCAAACTCTTCAATTTAAGTTTGATGCTCGTGAATTAAACTTCGTAATGAATTACGTATGTTCACTCAGAGACTTGGTATTCATTTTTCGTCCGAGGACGTTAAGAATCCATGTCACTTTGAGTGCCCACACAGATTGTCTGATAAATTGTTAAAGAGCAGTGCAACGCGCTTTAGCGCTCTGTCGCGAGGTCCCGTATATTACGTTTTCCTCATTCAGAGTCAAGCGTTTATTTTGCTTTTCTCTGTCGGCTTTCGCGGCTGATATTCAGCGCTGGAGCCTTCTGACCCGGCGGCGTGTTGGCCGTTGTTCCGTGTCAGTGGAGGCGCATTATAGGCGGTAATTCTGAGGTGACAAGTATAAATTCAAAAAAATGATGCGTTCGATTACTTTTCACACAAAACCACGTTCAGACTTTAATTCTTGCCTGGTTTTTAAACAAAAACGAGCCCATCGGGCCCGTTTTTGTCGTTTTGTGATTTACTGCACTGCCACTATCCGCTCATCTTTCACTACCAGCTGCACTTCTTTACCGGGAATAAGTTCACCGGAAAGGATTTGCTGCGCCAGCGGGTTTTCGATCTGCTGCTGGATGGCTCGTTTTAACGGCCGCGCACCGTACACCGGATCGTAACCATTCGCACTGAGCAGCTTCAGCGCCTCATCGGACATGCGCACTTCATAGCCACGCTCTTCCAGACGTTTGTACAGACGCTGCAGCTGAATCTGAGCAATAGAGGCAATGTGTTTTTCACCCAGCGGGTGGAATACCACAACCTCATCTATACGGTTGATGAATTCCGGACGGAAGCTTTGGCTAACAACGCCCATAATCACATCTTTCATATGACTATAATCCAGCTCACCAAACCGCTCCTGAATCAGATCGGAGCCGAGGTTAGAGGTCATAATGACGACCGTATTACGGAAATCGACCGTTCTCCCCTGCCCGTCCGTCAAGCGCCCATCATCCAGCACCTGCAGCAGAATGTTGAACACATCAGGATGCGCTTTTTCGACCTCATCCAGCAAAATCACCGAATAAGGACGACGGCGCACGGCTTCCGTCAGATAGCCGCCCTCTTCGTAACCGACGTATCCCGGAGGCGCACCCACCAGCCGCGAGACGGAGTGTTTCTCCATAAACTCGGACATATCGATACGCACCATCGCGTCATCGCTGTCGAACATGAAGTTTGCCAGCGTTTTACACAGTTCGGTTTTACCGACACCGGTCGGCCCAAGGAACAGGAACGAGCCGATAGGACGGTTAGGATCGGACAAGCCGGCACGGCTACGGCGAATAGCGTTAGATACCGCCTCCACCGCTTCATTTTGGCCAATGACGCGGTGATGCAGATCCTGCTCCATACGCAGCAGTTTTTCACGTTCGCCTTCCAGCATTCGCGCGACCGGAATACCGGTCCAGCGTGCCAGCACTTCGGCAATTTCCGCATCCGTCACTTTATTACGCAACAGACGCATCGTTTTACCTTCAGACTGCGTGGCCGCTGCCAGCTGTTTTTCCAGCTCCGGGATTTTGCCGTACTGCAGTTCTGACATTCGGGCCAGGTCGCCAACGCGTCGCGCCTGCTCGATGGCAATTTTTGCCTGTTCCAGCTCGGCTTTAATCGTCTGCGTTCCGGAGAGCGACGCTTTTTCCGCCTTCCACTCCTCTTCTAATACTGAATACTGACGTTCTTTATCCGCCAGCTCTTCATTCAGCATATCCAGACGCTTCAGGCTTGCCTCATCGGCTTCTTTCTTCAGCGCCTGCTGCTCCAGCTTGAGCTGAATAATACGCCTGTCGAGTCGGTCGAGCTCTTCCGGCTTCGAGTCAATCTGCATACGAATACTGGAAGCGGCTTCATCAATCAGGTCAATCGCTTTGTCCGGCAGCTGGCGGTCGGCAATATAGCGATGCGACAGGGTCGCGGCCGCGACGATAGCCGGATCGGTGATCTGCACATGATGATGCAGCTCATAGCGCTCTTTTAAGCCACGCAGAATCGCAATGGTGTCTTCCACCGAAGGTTCAGCCACGAAGACTTTCTGGAAACGCCGCTCCAGCGCAGCATCTTTTTCAATATATTGCCGATACTCATCGAGGGTAGTCGCACCGACGCAGTGCAGTTCACCGCGCGCCAGCGCAGGCTTCAGCATATTACCTGCATCCATCGCGCCGTCCGCTTTACCCGCGCCCACCATGGTATGCAGCTCGTCGATAAACAGAATGACGTTGCCTTCCTGCTTCGAGAGATCGTTCAGCACGCCTTTCAGACGCTCTTCAAACTCGCCGCGATACTTAGCGCCCGCCACCAGCGCGCCCATGTCCAGCGCCAGTACCCGCCGGCCTTTTAGCCCTTCCGGTACTTCGCCGTTGACGATACGCTGTGCCAACCCTTCGACGATAGCCGTTTTACCGACGCCAGGTTCACCGATAAGCACCGGGTTATTTTTAGTCCGCCGCTGCAGTACCTGAATAGTACGGCGAATCTCTTCATCACGACCAATGACCGGATCCAGCTTGCCCTGTTCAGCACGCTCGGTCAGATCGACGGTAAATTTTTTCAATGCCTGACGTTGGTCTTCGGCACCCTGATCGTTCACGCTTTCACCTCCACGCATTTGTTCAATCGCCTGAGTCACATTGGCGGTTGTTGCACCGGCAGATTTCAACAGGTCGGTTAGCGTACCGCGTGATTCAAGCGCCGCCAGAACGAACAGTTCCGACGAAATAAAGTTGTCCTTCCGCTTTTGCGCCAGCTTGTCGCAAAGGTTCAGAATACGCACCAGATCCTGCGACGGCTGCACGTCGCCGCCGGTGCCTTCCACCTGCGGTAAACGGCTCAACGCCTGAGTAATACTGGTGCTTAACTCGCCGGCGTTAATGCCCGCTGAAGTTAATAAAGGACGCACCGATCCCCCTTCCTGATTTAGCAAGGCGCTCATTAGATGAAGAGGTTCGATGAATTGGTTGTCGTGCCCTAGCGCGAGCGACTGGGCATCGGCAAGAGCAAGCTGGAATTTATTGGTAAGACGGTCCAGACGCATAACTCCTCCCATAACAGGTCAAATTTGCTACTGGAGATTAAATGAGGTCATCCCTCAATTATTCAAGGTTAAAGACCTGAACTATGCGAAAAATAAGTCTGCCTTCCGGACCGTCTTGATGCACCAGGTTATATCAGCCAGATAAAACTAGCCATACGACCCGTCGTCTTATCGCGACGATAAGAGAAAAAATCGTCCTTTTCGCTTAGCGTACAGCGATCGCCGCCGAAGATTTGCTCCACGCCGACGTTGGCCAGGCGCTGGCGAGCCAGCTGATAGATATCGGCAAAGTATTTCTCACCGACCGGACGAAAAGCGCTGTCGGCCTTCGCATCTTTGCTCATAAAGGCTTCGCGAACTTCCGCGCCGACTTCAAAAGCCTCGGGACCGATAGCCGGGCCGAGCCACGCCAGAATATTCTCCGGCTTATCGGCGAAGCAGGCGACCGTTTCCTCCAGCACGCCGTCGCATAATCCTCGCCAGCCCGCGTGGGCCGCCGCGACTTCGGTACCCGCACGGTTGCAAAAAAGCACCGGCAGGCAGTCTGCGGTCATCACCGCGCAAACGGTGCCCGGCGTATTACAGTATGACGCATCCGCACGTTTTGAGGCATACGGCCCGCCGTCGAGTTTCAGCACCGCCGTCCCGTGAACCTGTTCGAGCCACACCGGATACGCGGGGAGCCCGCCTGCAGCAAACATCCGCCGGCGGTTTTCTTCAACATCGGGCAGATTGTCTCCGCAATGGGCGCCCAAATTAAGCGAGCCATACGGAGGCAGGCTAACGCCGCCAACGCGCGTGGAGCTACAGGCCGCCACGCTTTCCGGCATTGGCCACTGCGGTACAATCAGTTTAGTCATAGCCAGTCAATACGGTCCTTGTGCTCTTCATAATCGGCGCGCATCGCGTCAATCAGCTCAACCATATCCTGAGGGATCGGCGCGTGCCACTCCATCTCAATACCGCTGATCGGGTGATACAGACGCAGCATTGTAGCGTGCAGAGCCTGACGATCGAACTGGCGCAGTGCGGTGATGAACTCCTCTGACGCCCCTTTTGGCGGACGCGGACGGCCGCCGTAGACCTGATCGCCAACCAGCGGATGGGTGATATGCGCCATGTGTACGCGGATCTGGTGGGTACGGCCGGTTTCCAGACGCAGACGCAGGCGCGTATGAATGCGGAAATGCTCCATAATGCGGTAATGCGTTACCGCCGGTTTACCCATCGGGTGCACCGCCATATGCGTACGCTTCGTCGGGTGACGACTAATCGGTTCTTCTACCGTGCCACCAGAGGTCATGTGACCAATCGCTACCGCTTCATATTCACGGGTGATTTCGCGCAGCTGCAGCGACTCCACCAGACGCGTTTGCGCCGGAATGGTTTTCGCCACAACCATCAGGCCGGTGGTGTCCTTATCCAGTCGGTGGACAATGCCCGCACGCGGAACATCGGCAATCGTCGGACAGTAGTGCAGCAGCGCATTCAGCACAGTACCGTCAGGATTGCCCGCCCCCGGATGGACGACCAGGCCGCGCGGCTTATTGATCACGAGGATGTCGTCATCCTCGTAGACGATATTGAGCGGAATATCCTGCGGTTCGAAGCGCACATCTTCTTCGATTTCAACATCGATAGAGACGCTTTCTCCCCCTAAAACTTTCTCTTTCGGCTTGTCGCTGACAGCGCCGTTTACCAGCACTCGCTGGTCAAGGATCCATTCTTTTATGCGCGAACGCGAATAATCCGGGAACATTTCGGCCAAAGCCTGATCTAAGCGTTGCCCGAGTTGATTTTCGGACACCGTTGCGGTGAGTTGTACTCGTTGTGCCATATACAGCTTCTTCGTTTAACGTTGGGTTTTACGGCTTTGCCGTATAATATAGTGTGCTATTGTAGCTGGTCTTAATCGGGAGCAGGAACAGAGATTCTCCCGCATAAACATTTTGAGGAAGTCAAAACGTCATGACGCGCATGAAATACCTGGTGGCAGCTGCCACACTGAGCCTGGCTTTGGTGGGTTGCTCCGGCTCAAAGGAAGAGGTGCCTGATAATCCGCCGAATGAAATCTACGCGACTGCCCAGCAAAAACTGCAGGACGGTAACTGGAAACAGGCAATAACGCAACTGGAAGCGTTGGATAATCGCTATCCGTTCGGCCCTTATTCCCAACAGGTACAGCTGGACCTGATTTATGCGTACTACAAAAATGCCGATCTGCCGTTAGCTCAGGCGGCCATCGACCGCTTTGTTCGTCTGAACCCTACCCATCCTAACATTGATTACGTCATTTATATGCGTGGTCTGACAAATATGGCTCTGGATGATAGCGCGCTGCAAGGATTCTTCGGTGTCGATCGCTCCGATCGCGACCCGCAGCACGCACGCGATGCCTTCAATGACTTCTCGAAACTGGTGCGCGGCTATCCGAACAGCCAGTATTCGACCGATGCCTACAAACGTATGGTGTTCCTGAAGGATCGTCTGGCGAAGTACGAACTGTCGGTCGTAGATTACTATACCGACCGCGGCGCGTGGGTTGCCGTCGTAAACCGCGTTGACGGCATGCTGCGTAGCTATCCGGATGCGCAGGCTACCCGTGACGCATTGCCGAAAATGGAAAACGCCTATCGCCAGATGCAAATGAACGCACAGGCAGATAAGGTGGCCAAAATTATCGCGGCTAACGGCAAAAACACCTGATCGCTTTTGATGTAAGCAAAACGGCAGCCCCAGGGCTGCCGTTTTTTTATTCATATGAGCTATACGCTGAAGCGTTTTAGCGTCAAGTCATCCTATCAAATATGACGCTCTTTCCCTCGTTCGACAAGTAAAATATCCCCCGTTCCTGTCCTGCCTCACAAATTGCATTCGTTGACAAAAAGTGACATTAAAATGTGATTTAGATCACGCATTTTGACATTGGGCGAGGTATGCTGAGTTCACCAAGACGGGAAAGACAAGAGGTAAAATTTATGACAATGAACATTACCAGTAAACAAATGGAAATTACTCCGGCTATTCGCCAGCATGTCGCAGACCGTCTCGCCAAATTGGATAAATGGCAAACCCACTTAATCAACCCGCACATCATTCTCTCCAAGGAGCCGCAGGGTTTTGTCGCTGACGCAACCATCAATACACCAAACGGTCACCTGGTTGCCAGCGCGCGAAGTGAAGATATGTACGTCGCGATCAACGAATTAATCAACAAGCTGGAACGGCAGCTGAACAAAGTGCAACACAAAGGGGAAGCCCGCCGCGCCGCAACATCGGTGAAAGAGGCAGGCTTTGTGGAAGAAGAAGAGTAATCCTGAACTTTACTGTCCTTAACTTAATATTGTGTAACGCCACGCGCCTTCGGGCGCGTTTTTTATTGACAGGATGAAAACAGTCCGGGTACTGTAATCCCAGCCGATTAAAGGAATTTATCTTGAAACTACTGCCGTTCTTCTTCGCATTCTTTTTTACCTTCCCCTAACCGGGAGGCAATTCGTCGTGTGATAAAGAATGCGAAGACGAACAACAAGGCCTCCCACCAGGGAGGCCTTTTTTATTTATGCCCGCTATTTTTCAGGCTGCACGCGCGCTATCGGTAGCTCGAACGATTTAGGGTATCTAAACCAATAACAAGAAAGGCAACACATATGACCGAGGAAAATCCATTACTGGCCCTGCGCGATAAGATAAGCGCCCTGGATGAGAAGCTGCTCGCGCTGCTGGCAGAGCGCCGCGGGCTGGCTGTCGAAGTCGGCAAGGCCAAGCTGGCGTCGCATCGCCCGGTACGTGATATCGACCGCGAGCGTGACCTTCTGGAGCGCCTGATGACGCTGGGCAAAGCCCATCATCTGGATGCACACTACATCACCCGCCTGTTCCAGCTGATCATCGAGGATTCCGTTCTCACCCAGCAAACCCTGCTGCAGCAGCACCTGAATAAGATCAACCCACATTCAGCGCGCGTCGCTTTTCTGGGGCCAAAAGGGTCATACTCGCACCTTGCCGCCCGGCAATACGCGGCCCGTCATTTTGAACAGTTTATCGAAAGCGGCTGCGCCAGGTTTGCGGATATCTTCGACCAGGTTGAAACCGGCCAGGCTGACTACGCGGTAGTGCCAATCGAAAACACCAGCTCTGGCGGGATCAACGACGTCTACGATCTGCTGCAGCACACCACCCTGTCGATCGTTGGCGAACTGACGATCCCTATCGATCACTGCGTCCTGGTTGCCGCCTCTACCGATCCGCAGCAAATTAACACCGTCTACAGCCATCCGCAGCCGTTCCAGCAGTGTAGCCAGTACCTAAGCCGCTATCCGCACTGGAAAATCGAATATACCGAAAGTACCTCGGCGGCAATGGAGAAAGTCGCGCAGGCCAAATCGCCAACCATCGCGGCGCTGGGCAGCGAAGCCGGCGGTGCGCTGTACGGACTGCAGGTACTTGAACACTGCGAGGCCAACCAGACGCAAAATATCACCCGCTTCCTGATACTGGCGCGCAAGGCGGTGAACGTCTCCGATCAGGTTCCGGCAAAAACCACCCTGCTCATAGCGACCGGCCAGCAGGCGGGTGCGCTGGTAGAAGCGCTGCTGGTACTGCGCAACCACAACCTGATCATGACCAAGCTGGAGTCGCGCCCAATCTACGGCAACCCGTGGGAAGAGATGTTTTATCTGGATATCCAGGCCAACCTGGAATCCATCCCCATGCGCAAAGCGCTCAAAGAGCTGGCGGAGATCACCCGCTCAATGAAGGTACTGGGCTGCTATCCTGGCGAAAACGTGGTGCCCGTCGAGCCCATCTAACGCTCGATAAACGCCCGCTTCTTCATCCCTGCCACCGCAACCGGCAGGGTGAAGATCGCGCCGGAGAGCGGATATTTCGCCACTTCATCCGCAGCCATGTTTTCCCGGGTGGTGGTGATAAACAGCGTACGCATATCCGCCCCGCCAAAACAGACCATCGTCGGGCAGCGTACCGGCAGACGATACTCTTCCAGCTGTTCGCCGGTCGGCGAGAAGCGGGCTATACGCCAGCCGTCAAACATCGCGCTCCAGTAGCACCCTTCGACATCGATAGCCGCGCCGTCAGGAATACCTTCCCCCGGCTGAAAGCGCCGGAAAACCTCGCGCCTGCCCGGCTCGCCCTGCTCATCCAGCGGCGTACGGTAGATAACGGCATTCGGCGTATCGGAGGTATACATCCAGCGCCGGTCCTCGCTAAAGGCAAGGCCGTTAGCGCCCCGGATATCGCACTGAATGACCCGCGGGGTAAGATCGCTGTCAATACGCACCAGAAGCGCGCCGTTATAATCTCCCGGCGCCCAGAAGGTGCCGGCATAAAAGCGCCCGTCGCGATCGGTCCCGCCGTCGTTAAAACGGGCCAGCTGCGGGTTGCTTGGGTTGTCGCAGATTTTGCGACGCAACAGGCCGCGCGCGTCGGTTAACCAGATAGCGCTACGCAGCGCCACGATAAAGCCGCCCTTCTCGCGCAGCGCAAAGCAGCCGACCTCTTCAGGAAACTGCAGGACTTGATGCTCACCGCTGTGCATCTCGTAACGGTGAATTTCGCCCGCCATAATATCGGCCCAGTATAGAGCTTGCTCAGCCTCATTCCAGGTCGGGCATTCCGGCAGGTGTCCGGCGTAATCAAACAGCGGTTGTGGTTCAGCCATCGTTTTCATCCCTATAAAAAAAGCCAGCGGGTTGCCCCTCTGGCTTTGATTATATACGGTTTTCAGCTACTGCCGATTATCATTCGCCTGGCGCAGCAGCGTGCGGCTTTCGCTCTGGAAGCGCTGGGCATAATCGCCAAACCAGTGCTCAACTTTGCGGAAGCTGTCGATAAACGCCTGCTTATCTCCCTGCTCCAGCAGGCCAATCGCCTCGCCAAAACGCTGGTAGTAGCGCTTAATCAATGCCAGGTTACTCTCCGACGACATAATAATGTCGGCGTAGAGCTGCGGATCCTGGGCGAAGAGCCGGCCCACCATCGCCAGCTCAAGGCGGTAAATCGGTGACGACAGCGCCAGCAGCTGCTCCAGGCGAACGTTCTCCTCCGCCAGGTGCAGGCCATAGGCAAAGGTCGCAAAGTGGCGCAGAGCCTGAATAAACGCCATATTCTGATCGTGCTCAACGGCGCTGATGCGATGCAGACGGGCGCCCCAAACCTGAATTTGCTCAAGGAACCACTGATAGGCTTCCGGCTGGCGGCCGTCGCAGTAGACCACAACCTGCTTGGCGAGGCTGCCGCTGTCCGGACCGAACATCGGATGTAAGCCCAGCACCGGGCCATTATGCGCCGCCAGCATCGCCTGCAGCGGTTCCGCTTTAATTGATGCCAGGTCAACCAAAATGCAGTCCGCCGGCAGCGAAGGCAGGCGGGCAATCGTTTCAGCCGTGGTATGAATAGGGACGCTGACGATCACCATCCCGGCGTCGGCAACGATCTCCGTCGCCCGCGGCCAGTCTTCTTTCTCCAGAATACGTACCCGGTAGCCTGAAAGCGTCAGCATTTTCTCGAACAGGCGCCCCATCTGCCCGCCGCCGCCGACAATCACCACCGGCCGCAGGTTCGGACAGAGTGTTTTAAAGCCCTTGTCGTTTTCGCTGGAATAGGACTCGCGCATCACGCGGCGCAGCACGTCTTCAATCAGATCCGGCGGCACGCCGAGCGCGGCCGCCTCTTCGCGGCGGGAGGCCAGCATCGCCGCCTCCCGCTCCGGGACGTAAATGGGCAGGCCGTATTTGCTCTTGACCTCGCCCACTTCCGCCACCAGCTCGAGGCGCTTAGCCAGCAGGCTCAGCAGCGCCTTATCAACTTCATCAATTTGATCGCGCAACGCGGTCAGTTCAGCAACCATACTATCCTCTTACGCCAGACGAGCCGCCAGATGGCCGCGCAGATCCTTATCAAGTTCGCGGAGCAACGCATCGGTGGTTTCCCAGCTGATGCAAGCATCGGTGACGGATACGCCGTATTTCATATCACAACGCGGCTGCTCAGAGGACTGGTTGCCTTCGTGGATATTACTCTCAATCATCAGGCCAATAATGGAACGATTGCCATCCTTGATCTGCGCGACGACGGATTCTGCCACCGCTGGCTGACGGCGGTAGTCTTTATTGGAATTACCATGACTGCAATCTACCATCAGCGACGGCTTCAGTCCCGCCTGAGTCATCTCTTTTTCGCACTGCTCGACGTCCTGCGGGCCGTAGTTTGGCGCTTTACCGCCGCGCAGAATGACGTGACCATCCGGGTTGCCCTGGGTTTGCAGCAGGCAGACCTGGCCGGCCTGGTTAATCCCGACAAAGCGGTGCGGCATCGCTGCGGCGCGCATGGCGTTGATCGCCGTCGCCAGGCTACCGTCGGTACCGTTTTTAAAGCCGACCGGCATTGACAGGCCGGATGCCATTTCGCGGTGCGTCTGGGATTCAGTGGTACGTGCGCCGATAGCCGACCAGCTGAACAGATCGCCGAGGTACTGCGGGCTGTTAGGATCCAGCGCTTCAGTGGCCAGCGGCAGCCCCATATTGACCAGCTCGACCAGCAGCCGACGCGCAATCTTCAGACCGCCTTCAACATCAAACGAGCCATCCATGTGCGGATCGTTAATCAGCCCTTTCCAACCGACGGTGGTGCGGGGTTTTTCAAAATAGACGCGCATGACCAGGTAGAGGCTATCGCTGACCTCTTCGGCAAGTGCTTTAAAACGATGAGCGTACTCAATTGCCGCTTCCGGATCGTGAATTGAGCAAGGACCGCAGACCACCAGCAGGCGCGGATCGCGGCCGGCAATGATCTCAGAAATGGTCCGGCGAGACTGCGCGATCTGCGCTTCCTGCTCGATATTCAGTGGAAACTCAGCTTTCAGCTGGTCCGGGGTCAGTAAAACCTGTTCGTCGGTAATATGTACGTTATTCAGCGCGTCTTTTTGCATGATTGCGATCCTGGGTAGCTCGTTTGCGATAGTGTTTTCCTCACTGAGGAGAACGTAACGATACCACACAAAGTAAAGATTTCAATCCATATTCCGTAAATTTTACTTTACACAAACAAAATAAATGGCCCTTTATCCGCCATTAAACGTAAACTTAAATTAACACCACCCGCAGCAGCCGCCAAATAATTATCCGTCGGGCCACCTTTTCTTTACGAAAAATCCTGGCCAAAATTAACCCATTGCAAAGACCGTGGCTAATGACGATTTTCACCAACAATGCTATTCTTCGGCCGGGCAACAGCGCGCTGCAATTCACGTACCATGACGAACCAGACGGATCCGTTAATGAAACAATTTCACCGTCTTTTTTTGATGTCTTTGTTATTCATCGTGAGCTATCCCGCTTTTGCCGCCGGGCCGTCTGCAAATGTGCGAGCCATTGTTTCAGGGATCGTGACGTACACCCGCTGGCCAGAACTCTCCGCCCCGCCCAGGCTGTGTATATTCTCTACGTCACGCTACACCCAAAGTCTGACCCAGCAATCGCCTGAGGCTTTGCCCTACCAGCCGGTCGTTGTTCACAGCACAGAGGAAGCGTTGAATACGGTTTGTGATGGTTTTTATTTTGGTAGCGAATCGCCGTCACAGCAGTCCGAATTCACCTCTAAATACCGGCCAAGGCCCCTATTACTTATCGCGGAACAGAATACCGAATGCGCTATTGGCAGTGCTTTTTGCCTGATCATCAATGACGACAGGGTCAAATTCTCCGTTAATCTTGATGTCCTGACGCACAGCGGTGTGCGGGTCAATCCAGATGTACTGATGCTTGCCCGGAAAAACGCACATGAATAAGGATTATCCTAAGGGCCCGCGCCCCACCTTCAAAAGAGCGCTACGCCGTATCAGCATGATAAGCGTAATCATATCGATGACTCTGGTCTGGCTGCTGCTCAGCACCGCCTCCGTATTTACGCTGAAACAATACGCGCAGAAGAATCTCGAGCTCACTGCCGCCACAATGAGCCGCAGCCTTGAAGCGGCGCTGGTGTTTGGCGACAGCGCGGCGGCGGAAGATACGCTGGCGACGCTGGGGAAGCAGGGACAGTTTTCCAAAGCGCTGGTGCTTGATAGCCAGAAAAAGCATTTTGCCCTCTGGCATAACCACGATCTGGTGAGTGAAGAAAAACTCAGCGGCCTTATCAGCAAATGGCTTTTCCCACAGCCCACCGTGCAGCCCATCTGGCATGAAGGGAAAATAATCGGCGAGCTTCGCCTGACGGCGCTGGATCGGCTGATAAGCCACTTCCTCGGTATTTCCATTATCGTGCTGACCGGCAGCATCCTGCTGGCGTCCTTTATCGCCCTGCTGCTGACCCACTCCCTGCACCGCGGCATCGTTACCGCGCTGCAGAGCATTACCGAAGTGGTGCACGATATCCGCGAAAACCGCCACTTCTCTCGTCGCGTTCCCGAAGAGCACATTGAAGAGTTTCATCTTTTCGCCCAGGACTTTAATAGCCTGCTCGGCGAGATGGAGGACTGGCAGCGGCAGCTGCAGGCCAAAAACGCCCAGCTTCTGCGCAGCTCTCTGCACGATCCGCTGACCGGGCTTGCCAACCGCGCGGCGTTTCGTAACGTCATCAGCAAACTGATGAATGACGACGTCACCCACCGCAGCTCCGCGCTCTTATTCCTTGATGGCGACAACTTCAAGCTCATCAACGATAACTGGGGGCACGCGACGGGCGATAAGGTCTTAATCGAAGTGGCCAGCCGGCTGATGGCGTTTGCCGGTACCGACCATCAGGCGTGGCGGCTAGGCGGTGACGAATTTGCCATTCTGCTGCGCAATGTCCACACCGAGGCTGAAGTCCAGGCGCAGTGCGCCTTACTCTCGGCACAGTTTCTCCAGCCGTTTAATCTGCACAACGGCCACACCGCTACCCTGTCGCTCAGCATTGGTTACGCGCTGGCGTGGGAGCATACTTCTGCCGAAAATCTGCAAGAGTTTGCCGATCAAAATATGTATCGGATGAAACATCAGCGTTTACAGCAGGTACAAAAATAAAAGGAATCATCATGCTCAGGAAATATTTTGCTCCCGCTCTGCTGGCCGCGGTTTTTCTCACCGGCTGCCAGGCTCCGCAAGGAAAATTCTCTCAGCAGCAGGTTGCGGCGATGAAGTCCTACGGCTTTACGGAAAGTAACGGCGACTGGTCCCTGGGCCTCTCTGACACCATTCTGTTTGATAAAAATGACTACCGCCTGCGTCCCGAGAGCCAGCAGCAAATTCACAGCATGGCTTCTCGCCTTGCCTCAACCGGGATTACGCACAGTCGTTTAGATGGTCATACGGATAACTATGGCGAAGATGGCTACAACGAGATGCTGTCGCTGAAACGCGCAAACAGCGTCGCTGACGCCTGGGCGGAAGGTGCCAGCATCCCGCGCAGCAATTTAACGACCCGCGGGTTAGGTAAAAAATATCCGATTGCCAGTAACGATACGGCCAAAGGTCGTGCCGAAAACCGCCGTGTGACGGTGGTTATCAGCACGCCTTAACCCCCTTAGTCTACTGAACTGGCGAGCGTCACGGCGCTGGCCGCACGCCAGCGCAGATAGTCCACGGCAACACACAGCAGCAGGCTGGCACCCATCAGCGGCAGCGCCAGCCCCAGCAGGACGGCCATCACCAGCGTGAGCGTACGGGCGGGCCATGCCAGATTAAGCCAGGCCTGCACCAGCGTACCGGCCGGATTAAACGCCGCCTTCGGCGGACGGCGGATCCACCATAAGCGATACCCCACGACTATCATCACGCACAGCGCCGCGCCAAAGGCGATCAGCAGCAGCTGATTCGCCAGGCCAAAGAGGATCCCCATGTGGAAATCGACGCCCCAGCGGGTGAGTTTCGCCATCAGCGGGAAATCGGCAAAGCGCGTACGGTCAACAACCTGCATCCGCTCACCGTCAATCGCTACCGCATCCACCCGGGTCGGCCAGCTTCGGTCTATTTCGTTCACCGTCCAGGCGAACCCCGCCCCTTTGGGAGGGCGAATCTCAAGCTTGCTGGCATCGAGACCTGCGCTACGCGCGAGCGTCAGCACCTGGTCAAACTGCTCGCCCTTCAGCGGCGGCATCGTTTCGGGCATCGCCATATTCCCCATATGATGCTCAGCATGGGCATCATGAGCCATCGGCATCGTGGCGTGCAGCCGGGCGTTGACCTGCGGCGTCAGCCAGCCAAAAGCGGCGCGCATCTTATCGACATTATCCCCGGCCCACTGCGACCAAGTTAAGCCGGTCGCTGAGAACAGCAGCATTCCCGCCAGCAGCACCCAGCCGAGGGAAGCATGCAGCCGGCGCGTATTTTGCTGGCGGTTATTGATGCGCCGGCGTGGCCGGGTCATGGCCCATAGCGCAATGCCCCCCAGCGCGGCAACCCACATCCAGGATGCCGCCAGCTCGCTATACAGCCGCCCGATATTTCCTGCCAGCAGGGACCGGTGCGCATAATCAATCCACTGGCGCAGGGGCAAAATACCGCTGGTGCCATAGACCGTCATATCGCCTTTAACCTGCAGGGTTACCGGATCGATAAACAGCGCCCGGGATTCTGACTCTCCCAGCTGCGGGTCGGCGAACATCACCCGCGTGGTCTCGCCGGCGACCATGGCCGGGCGCACCGCCTGCAGGCGAAGATTTCCCTGCGTTAGCGTCTCTGCGGCCGCTATTTGGGCACTCAGCGGCTGCTTCTCCCCGCCGGGTGTCGCGCTCAGCGCGTCGTGATACAGCCAGTTTTCCAGCTGCGGCGTGGCCACATACAGCGTACCGGTTAGCGCAGCCACGAAGATAAACGGCCCGATAAACAGGCCAATATAAAAATGAAGACGTCGCAGCAGGTTCAGCCATGCCGCGCGCGAGGTGCAGGTAGTCATACTTTTCCTTTCCGAAAGCAAAAAGAGAACGTTGCGCAGTGCGCACATTATTTTTTTATCAAGAGGAAACAGCAGACTGGCGCGGCGGCGCGCGGGTGTCGGGATAGAGCCAGGGGAAGTAATGCCAATGCTTCTGCACCGGGCGGACCGTAAAGATACGCAGCCGACGCAGGATGAAGGTAATAAGCAGCGCCAGCGCCAGCAGCAGGCCCGGGACGTGGGCTAGCAGCACGCAGTAGCCGCAGGCCTCGGCGTGGTCGGCCGGCATAGTATGTGAAGGCGCAGACGTCTGCGCAGCGGAATGGGACATCTCCATGCCGTGCGGCATTTCCATGGCGTGAGGCGTATCCGCCATCATCATCGCGTGGTGCATCCCGGGCATCGCGCCCATCGGATCTTTTTGCAATGAGATAGCGATCAGCGGTGCGACGACGATCAGCAGGATCGAAAACAGCGCCAGCCATGCGGCCCGCCGTTTATGTGCTGACTGTCGATAAATATTGCCGGTCACCGCCCCTCCATCGTGAGGGCGATAGTGTAAATGATTTACATCAAGATAGTTAAAACAAAGATAAAAAAAGGGCCAGCCTATCAGGCCAGCCCTTTTTATCAGGATGTCGCGAAAGCGAATCTTAGTTAAGACGCTCTTTGATACGAGCAGACTTACCGGTACGCTCACGCAGGTAGTACAGTTTAGCTTTACGTACAGCACCACGACGTTTAACAGCAATGCTGTCAACTACCGGAGAGTGAGTCTGGAAGACACGCTCAACGCCTTCGCCGTTGGAAATTTTACGAACAGTGAATGCAGAGTGCAGACCGCGGTTACGAATAGCGATAACCACGCCCTCGAATGCCTGCAGACGTTTTTTGGAACCTTCAACAACCCATACTTTCACTTCCACGGAATCACCCGGGCGGAAGGAAGGTACGTCCTGCTTCATCTGTTCTTGTTCAATTTGCTTAATAATGTTGCTCATAATTTAATCTCTTATCCTGGGTAAACTGATATCGGGGGCTTACGCCATCCCATCATGTTTATGCTGCTGTTGTGCGTGTTCAGCTTTGAACTGCGCCAGCAACTTTGCTTGCTCTTCAGTCAGAGCCAGGTTTTCCAAAAGTTCAGGTCTTCTAAGCCAGGTGCGGCCCAGCGACTGTTTCAAACGCCAGCGACGTATCTCAGCATGGTTTCCCGACAGCAACACTGGCGGTACCTCCATCTCTTCTAACACTTCAGGGCGGGTATAGTGTGGGCAGTCCAGCAGACCATCGGCAAAGGAATCTTCCGTTGCCGAAGCTTCATGACCCAGAACCCCCGGAATAAACCGGGAAACGGAATCAATCAGCGTCATTGCTGGTAACTCACCACCGCTGAGTACGTAATCGCCGATTGACCATTCTTCATCAATTTCGGTCTGAATTACGCGCTCGTCTATCCCTTCGTAGCGACCGCACACCAAAATCAGCTTCTGATTCGTTGCCAGTTCGCTGACGCCCGCTTGATCAAGCTTGCGTCCCTGAGGCGACAGATATATCACCTTAGCGCCTTCACCTGCCGCGGCTTTTGCTGTATGGATGGCGTCCCGCAAGGGTTGCACCATCATCAACATCCCCGGTCCGCCGCCGTAAGGACGATCGTCCACGGTACGGTGCCGGTCATGCGCGAAGTCACGAGGACTCCAGCTCTGGATGCTCAGCAGGCCATTTTTTACTGCCCGGCCAGTTACCCCGTAATCGGTAATTGCGCGGAACATTTCAGGAAACAGGCTAATTATGCCAATCCACATAGCGCCGTCTTTTACCGTTTATCCGGAGAATTTAAAAACCAGGATCCCAATCTACTTCGATTGTACGAGTAGCGAGATCGACTTTCTTGATAACCTGCCCATCGAGGAACGGAACCAGCCGCTCCTTGATGCCAAACGCATCTTTCAGGTTTGCCTTGATGACGAGAACGTCATTTGACCCGGTTTCCATCATATCGATGACTTTACCCAGGCCATAGCCTTCAGTGGTGACTACCTGGCAACCCATTAGGTCTTTCCAGTAATAGTCGCCCTCTCCGAGCTTCGGCAGCTGCGAGGAATCCACGATAATTTCGCAATTAGTCAGCAGATTCGCAGTATCGCGATCGTCAATGCCCTTCAGCTTGATGACGATATCCTGATTGTGGTGGCGCCAGCTTTCCAGCTCAACAACCTGCCACTGACCCGCCTTCTGGATTAACCAGGGCTGATAGTCAAAAATGCTTTCGGCGTCTTCGGTGGAGGAAAACACTCTGAGCCAACCACGGATACCGTAGGAAGAACCCATTTTGCCCAATACGATCGGATCAACAGGTGCTTGTGCGGTGTGTTGCTTGCTCATCATGACCACCGTGACAGATTAAGCTGCTTTGTTCGCTGCTTTGTTCGCTGCTTTGATCAGCGTAGCTACGCGATCGGAAACGGTAGCGCCCTGGCCAACCCAGTGAGCGATACGATCCAGATCCAGACGAGTTTCTTCTTCTTTCGCAGAAGCGATCGGGTTGAAGAAACCAACGCGCTCGATGAAGCGACCGTTGCGTGCATTACGGCTGTCGGTGACAACAACCTGGTAGAACGGACGCTTTTTAGCGCCGTGACGAGCTAAACGAATAGTTACCATAACATCCTCTTGTGTGAATAGAACAACCGGGCCCCATCGAGGAACGGGGCCCGGGTGTCATATTAAAAGCCCGAAAATTTTACTGATTTCTGTGCAAAAATCAATTCAAAACTGCAATACGCTAAATAATTCGAGTTGCAGGCAGGCGGCAAGTGAGCAAATCCCCGGGAGCGTACACAAGTACGTGACCGGGGTGAGCGAATGCAGCCAACGCATCTGCGGCTTGAATTATGAGGCGTATTAACGACCAGGGAAGCCCGGCGGCATCATGCCCTTCATGCCGCGCATCATCTTCATCATGCCGCCTTTCGACTTCATCTTCTTCATCATGCGCTGCATATCGTCAAACTGCTTGAGCAGACGGTTAACGTCCTGCACCTGCATCCCGCAGCCCGCGGCGATACGGCGCTTGCGCGAACCTTTGATGATCTCAGGCTTGGCGCGCTCTTTCAGCGTCATCGAGTTGATGATAGCTTCCATCCGCACCAGCACTTTATCGTCCATCTGCGACTTAACGTTGTCCGGGATCTGCCCCATGCCCGGCAGCTTGCCCATCAGGCTGGCCATGCCGCCCATGTTCTTCATCTGACGCAGCTGCTCGAGGAAGTCGGTGAGGTCAAAGCCGTCGCCCTTCTTCAGCTTGGAGGCCAGCTTTTCGGCCTGCGCGCGGTCAACCTTGCTCTCGATATCTTCGATCAGCGACAGCACGTCGCCCATGCCGAGGATACGGGAGGCAATACGATCCGGATGGAACGGCTCCAGGGCTTCGGTTTTTTCGCCGACGCCGAGGAATTTAATCGGCTTACCGGTGATATGACGAATCGACAGGGCCGCACCGCCGCGGGCGTCGCCGTCCACTTTAGTCAGCACGACGCCGGTCAGCGGCAGCGCTTCATTAAACGCTTTCGCCGTGTTCGCCGCATCCTGGCCGGTCATCGCATCGACGACAAACAGGGTCTCTACCGGGTTAAGGGCAGCGTGAACCTGCTTGATTTCGTCCATCATCGCTTCGTCAACGTGCAGACGACCGGCGGTATCCACCAGCAGCACGTCGTAAAACTTCAGCTTCGCTTCTTTCAGCGCGGCGTTAACGATGTCGATCGGCTTCTGGCCGACGTCGGACGGGAAGAAATCAACGCTCACCTGCTCGGCCAGCGTTTCCAGCTGTTTAATCGCCGCCGGGCGATAAACGTCCGCGGAGACAACCAGCACCTTCTTCTTGTGCTTCTCACGGAGGAATTTACCCAGCTTCGCGACGCTGGTGGTTTTACCGGCGCCCTGCAGGCCCGCCATCAACACCACGGCCGGTGGCTGAGCGGCTAAGTCCAGCGCCTGGTTCTCTTCGCCCATTGCCGCAACCAGTTCGTTGCGCACGATCTTGACGAATTCCTGGCCCGGCGTCAGGCTTTTGTTAACTTCATGACCCACCGCGCTCTCTTTTACGCGGCTGATGAAATCACGCACGACGGGCAGCGCGACGTCCGCCTCGAGCAGCGCCATGCGCACTTCGCGCAGGGTTTCTTTAATGTTGTCTTCGGTAAGGCGTCCGCGGCCGCTGATGTTGCGCAGCGAACGCGACAAACGATCGGTTAAATTATCAAACATTGTCTCTCGCCTGAGGTGGAAACTGTCGGTCGCCGCAGCGACACTACAAAAACAAATTTGCCGCAGTATAACACGACATGTACCGGGATGTGATGCAACGGTTGGAGCAGACGTCGCGTAACGCTATACTGCTTCTCTTTCTTATTTAGTCAACAGTCGACGCCCATATGCCTGTTTTTGCTCTACTCGCGCTTGTCGCCTATTCCATCAGCCTGGCGCTGATCGTCCCCGGCCTACTGCAAAAGAACAGCAGCTGGCGGCGGATGGCGATACTTTCAGCAACTATTGCGCTGATTTGTCATGCTTTTGCGCTGGAGTCACGCATTTTCCCCGGCGGCGATAGCGGGCAAAATCTCAGCTTGCTCAACGTCGGCTCGCTGGTCAGCCTGATGATCTGTACGGTGATGACCATCGTCGCGTCGCGCAATCGAGGCTGGCTGCTGCTGCCCATCGTCTACGCTTTTGCGCTGATCAATCTGGCCTTCGCCACCTTCGTACCCAACGAGTACATCACGCACCTCGAAACAACCCCAGGCATGCTGGTGCATATTGGCCTGTCGCTCTTCTCTTACGCAACGCTGATCATTGCCGCCCTGTATGCCCTGCAGCTGGCCTGGATTGACTATCAGCTGAAAAACAAAAAGTTGGCTTTTAGTCACGAAATGCCGCCGCTGATGAGTATTGAGCGTAAAATGTTTCATATCACCCAGGTCGGCGTGGTGCTGCTGACGCTGACGCTGTGCACTGGGCTGTTCTACATGCACAACCTGTTCAGCACGGAAAACATTGATAAAGCCGTGCTGTCGATCGTGGCGTGGTTCGTTTATATCGTCCTGCTATGGGGACACTACCATGAAGGCTGGCGCGGTCGCCGGGTCGTCTGGTTTAACGTCACCGGCGCAGGCCTACTGACGCTGGCTTATTTTGGCAGCCGCGTACTTCAGCAGTTTATTAGCTAAATCCAGACTACGAGCAACTCCACCGGGCAGTATTACAACAGGCCATATGAACGCCAGCAGCGCCGACAAACCGCCGCATATTCTAAGGATGCGAAGGTTACAGTCTCTGCCGGATCGGGCCGGTAATCGTCCGGTGGGACAGGCTTTAAGGAGTCCCTCCTGGAACACATCTCTACCACCACGCTAATCGTGACGTTGGTTATCATGGTGATCATCTCAGCCTATTTCTCCGGTTCTGAGACCGGCATGATGACGCTGAACCGCTACCGCCTGCGTCATATGGCGAAACAGGGCAACCGGCAGGCGAAGCGCGTCGAAAAGCTGCTGCGCAAACCCGATCGCTTAATCAGCCTGGTTCTGATCGGCAACAACCTGGTTAATATCCTCGCCTCTGCGCTGGGGACTATCGTGGGTATGCGCCTGTACGGCGATGCCGGCGTCGCGATTGCCACCGGGATTCTGACCTTCGTGGTGCTGGTGTTTGCCGAGGTCCTGCCCAAGACTATCGCCGCGCTGTATCCGGAGAAAGTCGCCTATCCGAGCAGCTTCCTGCTGGCGCCGCTGCAGATACTGATGATGCCGCTGGTGTGGCTGCTGAACACCATCACCCGCCTGCTGATGCGAATGATGGGCATCAAGACCGATATCATTATCAGCGGGGCGCTGAGCAAAGACGAGCTGCGCACCATCGTGAATGAATCGCGCACGCAGATCTCCCGCCGCAATCAGGACATGCTGCTGTCGGTGCTGGACCTCGAAAAGGTCAGCGTGGACGACATTATGGTTCCGCGTAACGAGATTATCGGTATCGATATTAACGATGACTGGAAGTCTATCGTCCGCCAGCTCACCCACTCGCCGCACGGCCGCATTGTGCTCTACCGCGGTTCGCTGGATGACGCCATCAGCATGCTGCGCGTCAGGGAAGCCTACCGCCTGATGACCGAGAAAAAGGAGTTCACCAAAGAGGTGATGCTCCGCGCCGCGGACGAGATTTACTTCGTACCGGAAGGCACGCCGCTGAGCACGCAGCTGGTGAAGTTTCAGCGCAATAAGAAGAAGGTGGGGCTGGTCGTCGATGAGTATGGCGATATCCAGGGCCTGGTGACCGTTGAAGATATTCTGGAAGAGATTGTCGGCGACTTTACGACCTCGATGTCACCCACCCTGGCGGAGGAAGTGACCCCGCTCAACGACGGCTCGGTGATTATTGACGGCAGCGCCAACGTTCGTGAAATCAATAAGGCGTTTAACTGGCACCTGCCGGAAGACGAAGCCCGAACGATTAACGGCATTATTCTCGAAGCGCTGGAAGAGATCCCCGTTCCCGGTACGCGCGTGCGCATCGAGCAGTACGACATCGATATTCTCGACGTTCAGGACAATATGATTAAGCAGGTGAAGGTGATGCCGGTGAAGCCGCTTCGTGAAAGCGCGGCGGAATAATCGGGCATTAACGCAGTGCAGCGGTGAACCTCGGTTCGCCGTTTTTTTTGCCGCAAACCGGCGCTAGCGCAGGGAAATAAAGCATAAAAAAACGGCCACCCGCAGGCGGCCGTTTTACAGCGAATTACTTCGCCTTCGCCACGGTCACCATCGCTGCGCGAATAGTACGACCGTTCAGGGTGTAGCCTTTTTGCATCACGCCCAGCACGTTGCCTGCCGCCACGTCTTCAGACTCAACCATCGCGATGGCCTGGTGGACGTTAGGATCCAGCGGCACGTTGGTCTCGGCAATCACTTCCACGCCGAATTTATGCACAACGTCCAGCATCGACTTCAGCGTCAGCTCAATACCTTCAACCATAGAAGCCATGTCCGGATTAGCTTTATCGGCCACTTCCAGCGCGCGGTCCAGGCTATCGATCACCGGCAGCAGTTCGTTAACGAACTTCTCCAGGGCGAATTTATGCGCCTTTTCCACGTCAAGCTCGGTGCGACGACGCAGGTTTTCCATTTCCGCTTTTACGCGCAGGACACCTTCGCGTTCACGAGTCTGGGCTTCAACCAACTGCGCTTCCAGATTCGCAATTTTTTCATCGCGCGGATCCACCTGGTCAGCAGAAACCTCAGGCTCAACCGCCTCAACGTTGTCGTGCTGTTCCGTGATAATTTCTTCCGGGGCTTGCCCGTCAGGCGTTTTCTGTTCTTTACTACTCATGAATTTCTCCGCGTTTTTTTTCGCATTCATCTCGCTAACTTCGCTTATTATGGGGATCAGTTTCCGGGTTTCAAGGGAAGCAGTCAGATTGTCATCATTCATTTAACGCAAGGACATCCAGAACATGAAGAACCATTTCAAGTGTATAGGCATTGTGGGGCACCCTCGTCACCCAACCGCGCTGACCACACATGAAATGCTCTGGCGCTGGCTATGCAGCAAAGGCTATGAAGTTCTGGTTGAACAACAGATCGCCCATGAGCTACAGCTTAGCAACGTCAAAACGGGAACGCTGGCGGAAATTGGCCAACAGGCGGATCTGGCGGTCGTCGTTGGCGGTGATGGCAACATGCTCGGCGCCGCGCGCACCCTGGCGCGGTATGATATTCAGGTTATCGGCATTAACCGCGGCAATCTTGGTTTTCTGACCGACCTCGACCCGGATAACGCGCTGCAGCAGCTTGCCGACGTGCTTGAAGGCCACTATATCGCCGAAAAACGCTTTCTGCTTGAGGCCCAGGTCTGCCAGCAGGATTGCCAGAAGCGCATTAGCACGGCAATTAATGAAGTGGTTCTGCATCCGGGCAAGGTCGCGCATATGATTGAGTTCGAGGTCTATATCGACGAGGTCTTTGCCTTCTCCCAGCGCTCCGACGGCCTGATTATCTCCACCCCGACAGGCTCCACCGCCTATTCGCTCTCCGCCGGTGGCCCCATTCTGACGCCTTCGCTCGATGCCATCACCCTGGTGCCGATGTTCCCGCATACGCTCTCGGCCCGCCCGCTGGTTATTAACGGCGACAGCACCATTCGCCTGCGCTTCTCCCAGCGCTGCAGCGACCTTGAGATCAGCTGCGACAGCCAGATAGCCCTGCCGATTCAGGACGGCGAAGATGTCTTAATCCACCGCTGCGACTATCACCTGAATCTTATCCACCCGAAAGATTACAGCTATTTCAACACATTGAGCACCAAGCTCGGCTGGTCGAAAAAATTATTCTGATTTTATAAGCTGCCTCTTTACTGGATAAAAAACCAGTCTATACTGTACGAAAACACAGTAATGGTTTTTCATACAGGAAGGCAGCTATGTTGGCGCAACTTACCATCAGTAATTTTGCTATCGTTCGTGAACTGGAGATCGATTTCCACAGCGGCATGACCGCCATCACCGGGGAAACCGGTGCGGGGAAATCGATAGCCATCGATGCGCTTGGCCTGTGCCTTGGCGGCAGAGCGGAAGCAGACATGGTGCGAAGAGGCGCCAGCCGCGCAGACCTGTGCGCGCGCTTCGCGCTAAAAGATACGCCCGCGGCGCAGCGCTGGCTGGAAGAGAACCAGCTGGAGAGCGGACGTGAGTGTTTACTTCGCCGCGTCATCAGCACCGACGGCCGCTCGCGCGGCTTCATTAACGGTACCGCCGTTCCTCTCTCCCAGCTTCGCGAGCTCGGCCAGCTGCTTATCCAGATCCACGGCCAGCACGCGCACCAGCTGTTAACCAGGCCAGAACATCAAAAAACGCTGCTCGATGGTTATACCGGTGAGTATGCGCTTACTCAGCTCATGGCCGGGCATTATCGCCAGTGGCACCAGAGCTGCCGCGAGCTGGCGCAGCATCAGCAGCAGAGCCAGGAACGCGCAGCCCGCGCCGACCTGCTGCAGTATCAGCTAAAAGAGCTGAACGAGTTCTGCCCTCAGCAGGGTGAATTCGAACAAATCGACGAAGAGTACAAACGCCTTGCCAACAGCGGCCAGCTGCTAAGCACCTGCCAGCATGCGCTGACGGTGATGGCGGACGGCGAAGAGGCGAACCTGCAGAGCCAGCTCTACGCCGCTAAGCAGCTGGTGGGCGAGCTGGTCGGCATGGACAGCAAGCTCTCGAGCGTGCTGGATATGCTGGAAGAAGCCTCCATTCAGCTTAGCGAGGCAACCGACGAGCTGCGCCATTACAACGACCGCCTGGATCTCGACCCGAACCGCCTGTTCGAACTGGAGCAGCGCATCTCGCGGCAGATATCCCTCGCGCGCAAGCATCAAATTACGCCGGAAGAGCTGCCTGCGTTCTATCAGGCGCTGTTAGAAGAGCAGCGCCTGCTGGACGACAGCGCGGGCTCGCTGGAGTCGCTCAGCCAGACGGTGGTTGAACATCACCAGCTGGCGCTGGAAACGGCCCGCCAGCTGCACGCCGCGCGTCAGCGCAGCGCCGATGAGCTGACCCGGCTGATCACTGAAAGTATGCACTCACTTTCAATGCCTCACGGAGTCTTTGCTATCGATATCGCCTTTGATGAGCGTCATCTGACCGCCGAAGGCGCGGATCGCATCGAGTTTCGCGTGACGACCAACCCCGGCCAGCCGCTGCAGCCTATTGCTAAAGTGGCCTCCGGCGGCGAGCTATCCCGTATTGCGCTGGCGATTCAGGTCATTACCGCGCGGAAGATGGAAACGCCGGCGCTGATTTTCGATGAGGTTGATGTCGGCATCAGCGGCCCAACGGCCGCCGTGGTCGGCAAGCTGCTGCGCCAGCTGGGAGAATCAACTCAGGTCATGTGCGTCACTCACCTGCCGCAGGTGGCTGGCTGCGGTCACCATCACTTTATCGTCTGCAAAGAGACCGACGGTGAGATGACAGAAACCCACATGCATCCGCTGGATAAACGCGCGCGTCTGCAGGAGCTGGCTCGCCTGCTGGGCGGAAGCGAAGTCACGCGCAACACGCTGGCGAACGCGAAAGAGTTGCTCGCGGCGTAAACTTTTTGATTTCCGCAGAGTCATAGTGAACAGCAAATTGCCGCAAGACCTGCAGTCGAAGGTTTCCAACTGGGCAAAGGTCTATTATTATCGGCATATTACAGATGAGCCACGTACTGCTCGGGCCCGAAAAGGAATCAAATCACTATGCGCTGTAAAACGCTGACTGCTGCCGCAGCGGTTCTTCTTATGTTGACCGCAGGCTGTTCCACTCTGGAACGAGTGGTTTACCGTCCTGACATCAACCAGGGTAACTATCTGGCACCTAACGATGTAGCAAAAATTCGTGTCGGCATGACGCAACAGCAGGTTGCTTATGCTCTGGGTACCCCAATGATGTCGGATCCGTTTGGCACTAACACCTGGTTCTACGTTTTCCGTCAGCAGCCTGGGCATGAAAAAATTACCCAGCAGACCCTCACTCTGACCTTTAACAGCAGTGGTGTGTTAACCAACATTGATAACAAACCGGCTCTGACCAAAGACTGATGCGCAGACCGCGGCGGTAGTCATACCGCTCTGGAAACGCAAAAAGCGCTCATTGAGCGCTTTTTTTATGCCAACCGACACTACTTCTCGTCGTTCTTTTTTTCTGCCCGCTGGCGCCGCAGCTCTTTCGGGTCGGCAATCAGCGGCCGGTAAATCTCCACCCGGTCGCCATCATGAACCTCATCGTGCAGCTTAGCCGGGCGGCTATAAATCCCCACCTTGTTTTTCGCAAGGTCGATATCGTCGCGTAGCGCCAGAAGCCCGCTGGCAATAATCGCCTGTTCGACGGTCGCCCCCTCCTCCAGCTTTACGCTTTGCAGATACTGCTTTTCCGGCAAGGCATAGGCGACTTCAACGACGATTTTAGCCGACACGATAAACCTCTTTGGCACGGGTGGTAAACGCCTGCACCATGTTGAGCGCCAGCTCTTTAAAGATGCGGCCAAACGCCATTTCGATCAGCTTATTGGTGAACTCAAAATCAAGATGGAATTCGATTTTGCACGCCTCCGGGCTCAGCGGAATAAACCGCCAGCCGCCAATAAGCGATTTAAACGGGCCATCGACCAGACTCATCAGGATGCTCTGGTTGCTGGTTAGCGTATTTCGCGTTGTGAAAGTCTTGCTGATCCCTGCCTTGGACACATCAACCGCCGCCATCATTTGCGTCGGCCCGGACTCCAGCACGCGGCTACCGGTGCAGCCTGGCAAAAAATCAGGGTAGGACTTCACATCGTTTACGAGTTGATACATCTGCTCCACGCTGAACGGCACCAGCGCGGTACGGCTAATCTGAGGCATAGCAAGTTCCACATTTAAACACGGCGCAAATAATATCATTTATCTGCTGCTAAAAAAAACGCTGTGCCACAACTCATGCTAAGATAACGCGTTACACCTCGCAGGATGGATTGAGGTAACTATGTATAAGATAAGCGATGACTTCAGGACACTATGACTAAGAAAAAATCACACAAACCTGGATCAGCCACCATTGCGCTGAATAAACGCGCCCGTCATGAATACTTTATCGAAGATGAATACGAGGCGGGTCTTGCCCTGCAAGGGTGGGAAGTTAAATCTCTACGCGCCGGCAAAGCCAACATCGGCGATAGCTACGTGATCCTGAAGGACGGCGAAGCCTATCTGTTTGGTGCCAACTTTACGCCAATGGCCGTGGCTTCAACCCACTACGTCTGTGACCCGACGCGGACCCGTAAGCTGCTGCTGAATCAGCGTGAGCTCGATGCGCTGTACGGCCGTATTAACCGGGAAGGTTATACCGTCGTTGCCCTGTCGCTGTACTGGAAAAACGCCTGGTGCAAAGTCAAAATCGGCGTGGCGAAAGGTAAGAAACAGCACGACAAGCGTACCGATCTGAAAGACCGCGAATGGGCGGTCGATAAAGCGCGCATTATGAAACACGCCGGACGCTAATCTCCTCCTCCAAGGGCCAGCTAAGCTGGCCCTTGTGCTATATCGTTGTTGATGCTGCTTTTTTGCCCAACCAGGCGCCATAAACCACCGAACGGGGGCTGGTAAGCCTGTTCATAAATCTGTTATACTTGTTCCAACACATTGGGGCTGATTCTGGATTCGACGGGATTCGCGAAACCCAAGGTGCATGCCGAGGGGCGGTTGGCCTCGTAAAAAGCCGCAAAAAAATAGTCGCAAACGACGAAAACTACGCTTTAGCAGCTTAATAACCTGCTCTGAGCCCTCTCTCCCTAGCTTCCGCTCTTAAGACGGGGATCAAAGAGAGGTCAAATCCAAAAGAGATCGCGTGAATACCTTGCCTGGGGTTGAAGCGTTAAAACTAATCAGGCTAGTTTGGTAGTGGCGTGTCTGTCCGCAGGTGCCAGGCGAATGTAAAGACTGACTAAGCATGTAGTGCCGAGGATGTAGGAATTTCGGACGCGGGTTCAACTCCCGCCAGCTCCACCAAAATTCTTTGTTGACGGTCACCAGAGCCTGATACGAAGTCCTGAAAGCCCGCAAGGCGCAAGCCCTGCGGGCTTTTTTGTGTCTGCAGTTTTCCCCCGAAGCCTGAATTCAGCTTACGAACCTCACGCCTTCCAGACCCACTCCCAACGCCTGCCCCGCCCGGCAACAGAACCCCGCCCCGCTCACCGCTCCTTTAAGCGAACGCTTTATCGCCAATAGCGACCCGCGGCACCATCACGCATCCCCTTCCCGACCAACCCCGGCGCCCTTTCAGCCAACGTCCCACCACCCGCTAAAGGCCCACCGTGAAAATGGACTTAACGTGCCCTCCCCGATGGGGATTCCTTCTAAAAAGTCGCCTTATTTGTTATATTGTGCTTATTGATCACTCACCTCTGCGGTGCCAAAAAGAATAATATTCACCGCGACCCAGGAAGATGAAATGCTAGATTACCGCTTCCCGACAGCTTTGCAGATGGTTCTCAGCGTAGCGATGGCGGAGCAGTTGGGTGAACGTTCGACCAGCGCGATCCTCGCCTATGGCCTGGAAGCCAATCCGAGCTTTATCCGTAAACTGATGGTTCCCCTCACGCGCGACGGCATTATCGTCTCGACGCTGGGGCGCAACGGATCCATCCACCTTGGCCGCCCGGCTGATAAAATTACCCTGCGCGATATCTACGTCTCCGTTATTGAAGACAAAAAGCTGTGGGCTTCGCGCCCTGACGTCCCGGCCCGCTGCGTGGTCAGCGCCAACGCCTGCTGGTACTTCAAATCCATCGCCGACGAAGCCGAGCAGGCATCGCTGAACGTGCTGGCCCGCCATACCGTGGCAAGCGCGCTGGAAAAGGTCAAAAAAGGCGATATCAGCGGCTGCCTGTCGCTGTTCGAAGCAGACGATCTCGCCAAAAAAGCGCACTAAACCCGTCGCTCCGGCCCCCTTAAATAGTAAAAAACCGCCTTCACTGAAGGCGGTTTTTTTATGCTACAAAGGCTGCTCACAACGTCAGGAGGGCTGAACTTCCGCTGCCGGCTTGCCGCGCGCTACGAACTTGCGCAGCGTGACGTAAAACACCGGCGTCAGGAACAGACCGAACAGCGTCACCCCTAACATCCCGGAGAACACCGTGATCCCGGTAACGCCGCGAACCTCCGCGCCCGCACCGTGTCCCAGAATCAGCGGAATAGTCCCGGCGATAAAGGCAATCGAGGTCATCACAATGGGACGCAGACGCAGGCGGCAGGCCTCCAGCGCGGCCTCGACAATCCCTTTTCCCTGCATCTCCAGCTCGCGGGCGAACTCGACGATCAGAATGGCGTTCTTACAGGCCAGCCCCATCAGTACCACCAGCCCCACCTGTACGAACACGTTATTATCCCCACCGGTTAGCCAGACGCCGAACAGCGCGGAGAGCAGGGTCATCGGGACGATCAGGATCACCGCCAGCGGCAGCGTCCAGCTCTCATACAGCGCCGCCAGCACCAGGAACGCCAGCAGCACCGCGACCGGGAAGACGATCATAGCCGTATTGCCCTGAGTGGCCTGCTGGTAGCTAAGGTCGGTCCATTCAATATTCATCCCGTTCGGCAGCACCTGCTTAGACATCCCGGCCAGCGTCGTCATCGCCTGAGCGGACGACAGCACGCGCGGATCGGCATCACCGATCAGGTCCGCCGCCGGGTAGCCGTTGTAGCGGATCACCGGGTCAGGCCCGTAGGTGGTGGTGATATTCACCATGCTGCCAATCGGCACCATCTCACCCTGACTATTGCGGGTGCGCAGATTACCGATATCCTCCACGCTCTCGCGGAACGGTCCGTCGGCCTGAGCCATCACGCGCCAGGTGCGGCCAAACTGGTTGAAATCGTTCACGTAGGACGATCCCAGATAGGTCTGCAGCGTCCCGAACAGGTCGGTCAGCGACACGCCCTGGGCCTTGGCCTTATCGCGGTCCACCTGTACATCCAGCTGCGGAACGTTGGCCTGATAGGTGGAGATCGGGAAGTGCATTCCCGGCGTCTGCATAATCGCACCCGACATGGTGTTAACCGCGGTTTGCAGCGCGCCGTAGCCCAGACCGGCCCGGTCCTGAATATAGAGCGAGTAGCCGGAACCCTGGCCCAGCCCCAGAATCGGCGGCGGCAGGATCGAGAAGCCGAACCCCTGCTGCAGCTGCGCGATCTTCGCGTTAATCTCGGCGTTAATTTCCGCCGCGGTGTGCGTACGCTGATCGAACGGCTTCAGGCCGAAGAAGACCGTACCGGTGTTCGGCGTATTGGTAAACTGCAGCGCGTTGAGCCCCGGGAACGCCACCGCATAATCCACGCCTTCGGTGTTCATGCCGATCTCGCTCATTTTGCGGATCATCGCATCGGTTCGCGCCAGCGAAGCGCCTTCCGGCATCTTCACGCCGCCAATCAGGTACAGCTTATCCTGGGTCGGAATAAATCCGCCGGGCACGACTTTAAACATCACGCCGGCGGCGCAAAGCAGCAGCAGATAAACCACGAACACCGACCCGCGGCGGCCAAGGGTTTTCGCGACCAGCCCCTGATAGCCGTTAGAGCTGCGGTTGAAGAAGCGGTTAAACGGCCGGAACAGCCAGCCGAACAGCCTGTCGATAAGCCGGGTCGGCATATCTTTCGGCGCGCCGTGCGGCTTCAGCAGCAGCGCCGCCAGCGCCGGAGAGAGCGTCAGCGAGTTAATCGCCGAGATCACCGTCGAAATTGCGATGGTCACCGCAAACTGCTTGTAGAACTGCCCGGTCACGCCGGAGAGGAAGGCCATCGGCACGAACACCGCACACAGCACCAGGGCGATCGCGATAATCGGCCCGGACACCTCGCGCATCGCCTGGTGCGCAGCCTGCAGCGGCGCCAGCCCCTCTTCAATATTACGCTCGACGTTCTCCACCACCACGATGGCGTCATCCACCACGATCCCGATGGCGAGCACCAGCCCGAACAGGCTCAGGGTATTCAGCGAGAAGCCAAGCAGATAGAGAATGCTGAACGTCCCCACCACCGACACCGGCACGGCAATCAGCGGGATGATCGACGCGCGCCAGGTTTGCAGGAACAGAATCACCACCAGCACGACCAGCACCACCGCTTCCAGCAGGGTTTGTACCACCGCACGGATGGAGTCGCGCACGAAGACCGTTGGGTCGTACGGTGCCGCCCACTTCATATCCTCCGGGAAGCGCGTCGACAGCTCGCTCATCTTCGCGCGCACGGCGTTAGAGAGGTCGATGGCGTTCGCCCCCGGCGACTGGAAGATACCAATCCCGACCGCGTCTTTATTATTCAGCTGCGAGCGCAGGGCGTAGCTGCCGGAGCCCATCTCAATGCGCGCTACGTCGTGCAGGCGCACCAGCGATCCGTCCTGGGCCGTTTTGAGGATGATATTGCCGAACTCCTCCTCGGTATGCAGGCGCCCCTGGGCGTTAATCGAGATCAGGAAATCGCTCTCTTTCGGCAGGGGCTCGGCGCCGAGCTGGCCGGCGGAAACCTGCACGTTTTGCTCCTGCATCGCCGCAACGACGTCAGAGGCGGTCAGGCCGCGCGCCGCCACCTTATTAGGGTCCAGCCAGACGCGCATGGCGTACTCGCCGGAGCCAAAAATCTGAATCTGGCCGACGCCGGGCAGGCGCGCCAGCTCATCTTTGACCTTCAGCGTGGCGTAGTTACGCATATACAGCGAATCGTACTTGCCGCCGGGCGAGAACAGATGCACCACCAGGGTCAGCGTGGGGGACTGCTTCTGGGTGGTGATCCCGAGGCGGCGAACATCCTCAGGCAGGCGAGCTTCGGCCTGCGATACCCGGTTTTGCACCTGAACCTGCGCCTGGTCGGGATCGGTACCCGGGCGGAAGGTCACGGTGGTCACCAGCACGCCATCGGAGCCGGCGACGGATTTCATGTACATCATGTTTTCAACGCCGTTGATCGCTTCTTCCAGCGGCGTCGCCACGGTTTCCGCGATAACCTTCGGGTTGGCGCCCGGATACTCCGCGCGCACCTGCACGCTCGGCGGCACGACGTCAGGATATTCGCTGACCGGCAGCAGCGGTATCGCGATCAGCCCGGTGACGAAAATCAAAATCGACAGCACCGCGGCAAAAATCGGCCTGTCGATAAAAAAGCGGGAAAAGTCCATACGACGGATTCTCTGGTAAGGGATCAGTTAAGGGCGGTGCTGGCGGTCATGGCAACGGTTTTCGCGTTAACCGGCATGCCCGGCATAAACACTTTTTGTAAGCCGTCTACGATGACTTTATCGCCGGGGTTGAGCCCCTGCTGCACGATGCGCAGGCCCGCCGCCAGGCGGCCAGGCGTGATATCACGACGCTGCGCTTTACCATCTTTATCAACGATATAAACGTATTTACGGTCCTGATCGGTTAATACCGCCTTGTCGTCAATCAGCATGGCGCTGAACTCGGCGCTGCCCGGCAGGCGCACGCGGGCGAAGAGTCCCGGCGTAAACAGGCGCTGGGCGTTATCCAGCACCGCGCGCATGCGGATCGTGCCGGTACTCGGCGTGAGCTGATTGTCGAGGAAATCCACTTTGCCCTGATGGGGATAGCCCTCCTCCCCAACCAGGCCAATTTCTACCGGTAGGGCCAGATGGCTGCTGGACGCCCCCTGCCCGCTGCGGGCAAGGTTTTGATAGTGAAGATAGGTTGATTCATCCACGTCAAAGTAGACGTACACCGTCTTCTGCGATACCAGGGTGGTGAGCACGCTGGCGCTGTCGCCCGCGGTGACGAGGTTGCCGCTGGTGATCAGCGCGCGGCTGGCGCGGCCGTCGATAGGCGCAATCACTTTGGTAAAATCAAGATTCAGCTGCGCCGCGTCAACCGCCGCCTGCGCCGCCCGCATATCGGCCTGCGCCTGGACGGCGGCCGAGCGCCGCTGCTCCCACTCTTCGCGGGAGACCACGTTGGTGTTTACCAGCTTGTCGGTACGGCCGGCTTCACTGCGCGCCAGGCTGGCCTGGGTTTTGCTGCGCGAGAGCTCCGCCTGCGCCTGCTCGAGCGCGGCGCGGTAGGTTCTGTCGTCGATGGTGAACAGCACCTCGCCCTTTTTCACTTCCTGGCCATCGGTGTAGTTCACTTTATCGATATAGCCGGAGACGCGCGGGCGCAGCTGGACGCTCTCTACCGCTTCGATTCGGCCGTTGAAGCTGTCCCACTGGCTGACGGGCTTAACCACGACGTCGGCGGCGCTGACGGCAGGCGCCTGCGGCGCGGCATTTTGCGCGACACCGTTATCGCATCCGGCAAGCAGCGCCGCGAGCAGCGCCGTCCCCAACAAACGCCGATGAAAGTTAACCCAAGGTTTTTGCAGGCTCATTATTTTTATTCCGCTGGTTGTTGTTGCCGCCGAACAAGACGCCGCGGGGGACGCAGCGCCACTTCCTTTGTTCGGGCTGGCTGAAGGCCATTTGTGTCGCTCATCGCCACAAAATATGTATCAATTACGAATACACTATCGCGGCGATTGTAGGGAGGCGCTAAATTAAGTACAAGAATAATTGTTGCACTTTATGTGCTATTCGCGCGAGTGAAGTATGACCATTTGTTAAGGTCCATTGTTTTTTCTGGATTTACCGCAACCGCCTGGCGCCTTCAGGGCCGTTTCGCTGCCCCAGCCCGCCCTAAATCCGCCCTCGGAGAGGGCCGGCGGCATTAGATGAAACCCTAAGAGCCCCACCCTGTATGCCCTGCGGCCATTTTGTACCTGCATTCCTGCGGGACAATTTCCCTGATTCCAGTTAACCTTGTGACCGATTGCAGAAAACATCGCACTTACTGAGCAATGTCATGATTTTGACCCGGATGGAACACGATGACTGTCCCGTATTATCAGTACGAAAAGTGTCTGAAATAAGGTATAAAGCCGCATGAAAATCCCAAACAGAATCCAACCTCTGGTCGATGACGGCCTGATAGACGAAGTGCTTCAGCGGCTGAAAAGCGGTAAAGAAGCCGACGTTTACACTGTTTTATGCGGTGATAAGATCCAGTGCGCCAAAGTGTACAAAGAGGCGGCACAGCGCAGCTTTAAGCAGGCCGTGCAGTACCAGGAAGGGCGTAAGGTCCGCAATTCGCGTAATAACCGCGCGATGCAAAAGGGCTCAAAGTTCGGACGCAAGCAGCAGGAGGAGACCTGGCAAATGGCCGAGGTCGACGCCCTGTTCCGGCTGGCTAACGCCGGGGTTCGCGTACCTCAGCCCTATATCTGCATTGACGGCGTATTATTGATGGAGCTTATCACTGACGCCGAGGGCGCGGTCGCCCCGCGCCTGAGCGATGTCGCCCTGACGGAAGAGGAAGCCGTTGCTGATTTCGCGACCATGATCCGCAATATCGTGCGCATGCTGTGCGCCGGTCTTGTTCACGGTGATTTGTCGGAGTTCAACGTCCTGCTCGATGCGCAAGGGCCGGTCATTATCGACCTGCCGCAGGCGGTAGATGCCGCAGCAAACAACCATGCGCAATCCATGTTCGAACGCGACGTGAATAACATCACCGCCTACTACGGCCAGTTCGCCCCGCAGCTCTTAAAAACGCGCTATGCGAAAGAGATATGGATGCTGTATGAAGACGGAAAATTAACGCCGGAAACGCCGCTAACCGGCCTCTTTGTTGAAGAGGTCCACGCGGTCGATATGGACTCGCTGATGGATGAAATCATCGCCGCGGAAGATGAGTTCTACGACCGCCAGCGCGCCGCCAAAGAACGCGACGACGAATAGAATAGTTGTAGGCCTTTGCGCTGCCGCACGGCAGCCCAGGCTAAGGGGCAGGCAGGCGCATCTCCTCGCAGACGGGCTCTGGCCCTACATCGCCACCAGCGCCCGCAACATTCGCACGATATTAAGCATGAGCCAGTAATCCGTCGGGCTGATTTTTAGCCCGGCAAATGAAGCCCTCAATTAATCAGAACAGGCGGAAGCGATATTCAACGATCGCTTCTGAAGCCAGAGTGTGGGTTCGGGTGTAGTGGCCGTCGGTCAGCACCGGCGTTTTTCCGCTGCTTTTGTACGACCAGCCCGGGCCAAACATCAGCCATACCGTCAGGTTCTTAAAGCGCGGATCGGAAGAAACCCAGCGGCTGAAAGCGCTAATTTCGCCGCTGCGCACATGATTGCCCCGATAGCTAAACTGGGCAATATTGCCGGCCAGGCCGATCGCCAGCTCCGGGGTCAGCTGGTAGTCCGAGATATTCGCCAGCACCAGCTCCCGGTCGCGCATGTAGTCATCGCCCGCAGAAGCCATTGAGATAAACGTGCCGCGCGAGTTTTTGCTCATATGCCGCGGGTAAAACCCCACCTCGTTCGCTTTTTTAGCCTCGGTATAGCCGATGCCCCACCTGCTGCTCCAGCGCTGCGCTTTCCAGCTGGCATCAAGGGCGAAATGCCGGGCGCTATCATCGAAGTCGCGCTTGCTCGCGGGCATCGCGCGATACTCATCAAGCGCGCGGGTGGCGTATATCTGCATGCCGATATTCAGCGGCGCTAGCGGTCTGAGATTGGCAAACAGCAGCTGGCGGCGCAGATAGTTATCGCTTTCGCCATAGCCATACTGCAGATCCAGATAGCGGCTTTTCCACAGCAGCTCGCCGCTGGCCAGGTGGTTAATTTCGCGCCCGGCGTTGGTCTGGAAATGCGTCTTATCCGGCGAGTTGCGAGCCATGGAGCTTTCCACGTACGCGCCGCGCAGCGTCAGGTCGTCATAGCTCAGAGCGCCGCTCCAGCCGGAGTAGGTGGTCGGCGACAGCCGCGTCGAGGTCGAGATGACGCCATAGTTTTTCAGCACCTGCCAGCCCCAGCGGGCGTTAAGCTGTATATCCGCGACGCTGTACTTCAGCTTAAGATTACGCTGGCCAAATTTAGAGAAGCCTTCGGCATTATGTTTACTATTGCCGGGACCGTTATTGTAGAGCACGCCGCGGGAGTTAAAGTAATCGCTGGCTCCCAGCTTAACGGCGCCATAATAGATAATATCGGCGCCGAATATATCGTTAAAATAACCCGACTGATAATCCACGGCGATCCCCTGCCCCCATGCATTATGTACACGCTTAGGATTGTCGTTCTCTTCCTTAAGATATTTCCAGTAGTTTTTTAACGATAAGGTCATGTGCGAATCGCGGAAAAAAGGCTCACTAACAATGTTGTTCATTAGCATCGAAGGCTGATTATCTTCATTATTATTACCGCTCCAGGCGGCTGTCGAAGCGCTAAGAAAGATAAGCGCTGCGGTAACGCGAGTCAGATTCATAGCATTCCCCAGAGTCGGGCCGAAGCGCATCCTTACCGACGGCGGGTAATAATGAGATGCGGCCCAAAAAGAGTGTGGTAAGCGTTATTTTATTTTTCGCCGAGCGCCTGCTTTCCTGCCTCAACGTATTTTAACGAGCCGATCTCATCTACCCAATAGCGGCCGTTGTGATAGCTAATTTTGACCACCGCCGCGTTGGCTAACGGCTTATTTTTCGCCGGGTCGTCGGTGAGATCGGAGATCATTATCTGCATCGCCGTACCGGACGAAATCGCCAGAATATTTTTATCGCCGTTGGCTTTCGCCTGCGCAAGCATGGTCGCCAGCGCCGCCTGAACGCGCTGCTTCACCTGGTCGTAGCTCTCCGTCATCCCCCTGGGATCGGCGCTGGCAAGCGCGTTCTGGCTATCGCGCACCGACAGCGTTCCGGCTTTCATCTCCCGGTACAGCGCCGCTGCATCGGCAAGCCCCAGCTGGCGGGCTCCCGCGGCGGCCATATCCCGGTTCAAGCCGCCCTCAAACCCGCCGAAGAACGCTTCACGAAGGCCCGCCAGCTCGGTCGGCCGAGAGCCCGGCGATCCCCGCCTGGGTCATAATAACCGCCATTGTTTCGCGCTGCCGCCCGGCATCGCTGGTGTAGAAACTGTCGAATTTAATCCCCTTGAGCCCGGCGCCTAAATAGCGCGCCACACGCCGTCCCTCCTCGGTCAGCGGAGAATCGGCCCATCCCTGAACGCGGTCAAAGGTATTAAGCAGCGTTTTTCCGTGGCGCGAAAAATAGATATTCACGGTATCGTTATCGGCGTCCTGAACTTTATTTTCCGCAGACCAGGCTACGCTGCAGGTCACCGCGATTAAAGCTAATAGCCATCTTTTCATGTTATATCCTTGCGTTATTTACATCTGTAATAAAAACAAAAAAACCACGCTCAATAACGAAAGTGACAATCACCGCTTTCGCTATCTAACGTAGGTTTTGCCTGTATACACAGTAACAATCCAATTACGCCGACCATATCACCCTTGCGAAATAACGCCACACACTTTTGCATGGCAAATTAATAAATGTGATCGCTCGCAGATTAAGCCGCGGCAACGCCATATATTCCATTATATATTCTCGCATCAGCCAATAAGCCCCATGAATAAACATATCCAGCTGCAAAAGGCCCGTTCGGGAACCTCGCTAATAACGATTTTATTTATTGAAGCCGCTCACAAAAAATAGTCTTTGCCTGGACGATAGCCGCCGCCTGGCGTATTTTCGTGGCTATCCGGGATTGTTACTGAACGCAGGCAAAACCTAAGATATCCGTCGCAGCGGCGCTGCTGGCAGGAGTCTTAGGTTTTTTTTTGCGTCCGATTCAGCCCTTCCATCAAACACAAGGATCCAAAGTGAAAAAAATCATCCTTACTGCCGCGCTGCTCTCCGCCGTCGCCTTCTCCGCCGGGGCGGCCCGGCCCGCGCTGAAAATACTCATCGTCAACGACGACGGCTGCGCCTCGCCGGGCAGCACCTCGCTGCAGGACAAACTGGCAGCCAAAGGCTATGACGTCTGGATGGTCGCCCCCGCCACCAACCAAAGCGGCATAGGTTCCGCCATCACCTTTAAACCCGGTAAGATCTTCGACCTGCAAAAGGTCGCCGACAGGCGCTACTGCTTCCCCGGCACCCCGGCGGACGCCGTTGACTTTGGGCTTCATGGCCTGCTGAAGGACGCGCCGCCGGATCTGGTTATCTCCGGCGTGAACGACGGCCCCAACACCGGCATGGCGCAGGTCAATTCCGGTACCGTCAGCGCCGCCGCCCGCGCCGTGCGCTACGGCATCCCGGCGATCGCCGCCAGCATCGGCTACATCTTTAGCGATGAGGAGATGAAAAACGGCTGGCCGGCGACGCATCAATACTGGCCGGAGTCGATCGATTACGTCGTAGGCGTAGTCGAAACCCTTAGCGCCAAACGAACCCCGGGCGCGCCCCTCTTACCCAAAGGTTCCGGGCTGAGCATTAACTATCCGCCGCTGGCAAAAGCCGAGATCAAAGGCGTGCGCTACGTCGATAACGAAGCGTTCCCGACGCCGCAGATCGGCTATGAGCTGACGGCCGACGGCAAGGCGAAACAGATCCTCAACCCGGCGGCGCTCGCGCCAACCCTGGACGATACCGACTCCGGCTGGCTCAACAAGGGCTATATCACCTATACCCTTTTTGACGGCGCGTGGAACGCCCCGCAGTTTACAGGCCAGTACAAAGCGCTGTTAGGTCAGTAAACGCGCGCCCCGCACGGCCCCCTGACGCTGAACGTCGCCGGGCAGAGCGGAAAAAGCTCGATTGGTTAAAAACGGCGGAGAAGGCGCACGAAGTGAAGAGGAAGTTATAAATACGGCACTTACCATATTGTTTTTCAATATATAACGGGGTGCTAATGTCTGTACTCAGAAGCTTTCTCTTTTTCCTCGGCGCGGCCAGCGCCCGATCCGGCCTCTAGTAGTTCCACTTCGGCCTGGCGACGGTATTCTTCTTGAGTAAATTACGAAACTCTTTCAGATAGGGCTCGTTGCTGCGCCCGCGTTTGCAAATCGCCGAGAACGGCGACTGGAAGCCGAACTCGTTGGGCAGCAGCACCCGCAGCCGGTTCTCCTTGATCCACGGCCAGGCGTAGTGCTCCGGCAGGTAGCCGATATATTTCCCCGAGAGGATCAGCAGCAGCTGCGCATCGACCGTCTCCACGGTGGCGCTGCCTTTGCTGAAGCCGCGCCGCCGCAGATCGCTGGTATTCCAGTAGCTGCGGGTTACCAGCGGACACTGGCTGATCTGCTCTTTATCGAGCTGGCGGCTGAAGAACATCGGGTGCAGGTCGCTGCAGTAGAGCCAGTGCTGCTCGCGATAGAGCGGCTCGCTGATGATGTTATGCACCTGGGAGTTGTAGCTGCCGATCGCCAGATCGATATGGTTGTTGAGCACGCCGTTCAGCTGCTCCGCCGGGGTGCGGATAATCAGTTTGATGTGCACGTGAGGAAACTTATCGCTGAAGCTGCGCAACACCACCGGCAGCGACAGCGCGGTTTCGGTTTCAATCGAGTCGAGGGTCGAGATGCAAATCGTGCCGCTGTGCTCGCCCTTCAGCAGCGCCGACTGGCGCTCCAGCTCGTTCAGCTCGCCCAGTACCCGAATCGACTGCTGTAAAAACTGCTGGCCTTTCTCGGTCAAAGCAAAGCCGCCGCGCCCGCGCTGGCACAGGCTAAATCCGAGCTGACCTTCCAGCTGGGACATCGCGTTGCTGATCGCCGACACCGAAATCCCCAGCTCCTGCTGGGCTCTGCCGTAGCTTTCCAGGCGGGCCACCGCCTCAAAAATCTGCAGCTGACGAATGTTGAGACTGCCGTCGTTGTGCATGCTTAGTTCACCATTAAATGAACTAAGTATTTACAGCAGGCGATTTAAAGTCCAGCACATCTTTCGCACTATCTCCTCATCGAGCATTGGTGACTCAGATTCAGGAGCTGAAATGGATAACGTCTTTCATCAACCGCAGAGTGGCAACGAGATGCCGCGCTTCGGCGGCCGCGCAACGATGATGCGCCTGCCTTTTATCGAAGATTTACAGGGCCTTGATGCCGCTTTCGTTGGCATCCCGCTGGATATCGGCACCTCCCAGCGCTCCGGTACCCGCTACGGGCCGCGCTATATTCGCACCGAATCGGTGATGATTCGCCCCTACAACATGGCAACCGGCGCGGCGCCTTTTGAGTCGCTGTCGGTGGCCGATATCGGCGACGTGCCGATAAATACCTACAGCCTGCTCAAATCGGTGCAGATCATCGAGGATTACTACACCGCTTTAAATAGTTTCCCGCTCATTCCCCTGACCCTCGGGGGAGACCACACCATCACCCTGCCAATTCTGCGCGCCCTGACCAAAAAGCACGGCCCGGTGGGGCTGATTCACGTGGATGCCCACACCGACACCAACGATGAGATGTTCGGCGAGAAAATCGCCCACGGAACCACCTTCCGCCGCGCCGTCGAAGAGGGGCTGCTGGATCTCAAGCGGGTGGTGCAGATTGGTCAGCGCGCGCAGGGCTACGCCGCCGGCGACTTCCAGTGGGGGGTCGATCAGGGCTTTCGTCTGGTACAGGCGGAGCAGTGCTGGCACCGGTCGCTGGCGCCGCTAATGGCCGAGGTTCGCCAGCAGATGGGCGATGGCCCGGTCTATCTCAGCTTCGATATCGACAGCCTCGACCCGATCTGGGCGCCCGGCACCGGCACGCCGGAAGTCGGCGGCCTGACCTCCATTCAGGCGCTGGAGATCGTCCGCGGCTGCCGCGGCCTGGACCTGATTGGCTGCGATCTGGTTGAGGTCTCTCCGCCCTACGACGTCAGCGGCAATACCTCCCAGCTGGCGGCCAACCTGCTGTATGAAATGCTCTGCGTCCTGCCGGGCGTGAAATATCCATAGGAGATTCAGAATGCAGCCAACCGCCCAGCCCACCCTGCAGCTCAAGGTTTTTCGCACCCTCTGGGGCGTGACCACCCCGTGGCAGCAGACCCTCAGCGAGCTAAAAAGCGTCGGCTGCTGCGGCATCGAGGCGCGGGTTCCGCCGAGCGCCGACGAGCGGCAGACGCTGGCCCGGCGCCTGCAGGAGTCCGAACTGGAGTATATCGCCATCCTCTTCAGCGGCGGCAGCGTGATCCCGGCGCAGGCCGAGACGCCGGATCAGCATCTGGAGCGCTTAAAAAGCCGCTTTGCCGAGGCGAAGTCGCTGAACCCGCGCTTTGTCAATCTGCTGGCCGGCAACGACCGCTGGCCGCTGGCGCAGCAGGTGGATTTTCTCGGCCGGGCCCACGAGCTGGCCGCCGACTGTGAGGTGACCTGCAGCTTTGAAACCCATCGCGCCACCTCGCTGTATAGCCCGTGGCTGACCCTCGAGATTATCCAGCAGCTGCCGCAGCTGCGCTTTACCGCCGATATCAGCCACTGGATTGTGGTGAGCGAGCGTCTGCTGGATGACCCCTGCGATGATTTCAGCGCCTTTATCGACCGCGTGCACCACGTTCAGGCCCGCGCCGGCTACGACCAGGGGCCGCAGGTGCCGCATCCGGCGGCGCCGGAATATCAGGCCGCGCTGCAGTTTCAGCAGCGCTTCTGGCAGCAGATCTGGCAGTCGCAGCGCCGGCGCGGATATCAGCAGACCACGCTGACCCCCGAGTTTGGCCCCGACGGCTATCTGCACCACCTGCCGTTTACCAACGTTCCGGTGGCCGATCTGTGGTCGCTGAATGCGTGGATGGCGGAACATGAACAGCAGCATTTTGCCGAGTTTTTATCGCTAACCGAAAAGGATCCGCAGCCATGAACGTCGCAAAAAGTTCTTTCACCGAGTTACCGACCATCGATATCAGCGACCTGGCCAGCGACAGTCTGGCGAAGCGCCAGGCCGTCGCCGACACCATCGGCAAAGCGGCGCGGGAAGTCGGTTTTTTCTACATCACCGGCCACGGCATTGCCCCCGAGCTGATCGCCGGGATCCGCACGGCAGCCAAACGGCTCTTCGCCCTGCCGATGGATCAAAAGATGCAGTACTACATCGGCCACTCCCGCAGCCATAAAGGCTACGTCCCGGAAGGGGAAGAGATCTACGGCTCCGGCAAGCCGGACCACAAAGAAGCGTTTGATATTGGCTTTCAGGCCGCGGATGACCACCCGTTCGTGCTGGCCGGAACGCCGCTGATTGGCGCCAACGAGTGGCCGCAGCTGCCCGAGTTTCAGTCCCGGGTGCTGGCCTACTATGAAGCGGTATTTGCACTCGGCCATCGCCTGTTTGACGCCTTCGCCCTCGCCCTTGGCCTGCCGGAAGGCTATTTCAAGGCGATGGTGACCTGCCCGCCGTCGAAGCTGCGCCTGATCCACTACCCCTTTGACGCCAGCGCCGAAGACGTTCCCGGTATTGGTGCACACACCGATTACGAGTGCTTCACCCTGCTGCTCGCCGACCAGCCGGGCCTTGAGGTGCTGAATGAAGATAGCGCCTGGATCGACGCACCGCCGGCGAAGAGCGCTGCCGGAGAAGAGGCTTTCGTTATCAATATCGGCGACATGCTGGAAGTGTTAAGCGCTGGCACATTTGTTGCTACAGCCCACCGTGTCCGCAAGGTGCCGCAGGAGCGCTACTCCTTCCCGCTGTTCTTCGCCTGCGATTACCACACCCTGATCCGCCCGCTGCCCAGCTTTTTAACCGCCGGAGAGGCCAGCGACTACCAGGAGCTGAGCATTGGCGAGCATATGTGGAGCCAGGCGCTGCAGACCTATCGCTACCTGCGCGAGAAGGTCAACAAAGGCGAGCTGCAGCTCCCGGAACGCGCCCGAGGCACCAACACCTTTGGTCATCTGAAAAAACAAGCCCAGCAAAAAACCGTTACTAACCCGTGAGGATACATGATGAAAAAAACGATCCATAAGCTCTCGCGCCGCGTGGCGGTGGGCATCGCCATCGCCGCCTGCTTCTCTCCGCTGACCCAGGCCGCAGAGCTGCTGACGGACGGCGTATTTAAAGTCGGGATGGAGGTGACCTATCCGCCGTTTGAATCTTACGACAGCAATAACAATATCGTCGGCCTCGACCCGGAGTTCGCCGCGCTGATTGCCGAGCACCTGAAGGCCAAACCGCAGCTGATCGATACCAAATTCACCAGCCTGATCTTAGGGATTGGCAAGAAATATGACGCGGTGATCTCCGGGATGTACATCACGCCGGAGCGCCTTAAGCAGGCCGACGCGGTACCTTACGCCCTCTCCGGCGCGTCAATTATCGCCCTGAAGAGCGGCGAGATTCAGCCGAAAACGGAAGACGAGCTGTGCGGCGTCAAGGTGGGGCTGCAGCAGGGCACCAGCTGGGTCGCCAGCCTGAAGAATCACTCCGACGAGTACTGCCTGAAAAACGGCAAACCGGCCATCAGCATTCAGGAGTTCCCGACCGCCCCGGAAGTCTCCCAGGCCCTGATATCGAAAAATATTAGCGCGCAGTTAGAGATCGCTCCGGCGGCGCAAATTCTTGTCGACAAGAGCCGCGGACGGCTGGCGATTAGCTCCACCCGCCTGGTCTACCCCCTGCCGCTGGGGATTTACGTCAGCAAAGGCAATAGCGAACTGGTGGAGGCGATTAAATCGACGTTAGCCACCTTAAAAGCCAACGGCAAATATGACGCCATCATCAAGAAATACAACTTAGAACGCATCGATTAAATACGCTTAAGCCAATGCGCAACAGGAGTCGGTATGGAGTTCGATTGGGGATACTTTTTCTCGTTATTTAGCATTGGGGCATTCTGGCAGGCGTGCGTTACCGTCATCGTCGTCAGTTCATTGTCATGGTTTATTGGCCTGGTATTAGGTTTTCTTTTAGCCTGCGCGAAGCTCTCCGGCCCGCGCTGGCTGAAGGTTCCCGTCGAACTCTATATTTGGTTTTTCCGCAGCGTGCCGTTGATGGTGCTGCTGGTGTTTGTCTATAACCTGCCGCAGCTCTTTCCGCTGACCCAGCCGCTGCTCGGGGTGCCGTTTATTGCCGGCCTGGTCTCGATGACCGTCACCGAGGCGGCCTATATGGCGGAGATTCATCGCGGCGGATTAATCTCAGTGGCGAAGGGACAAAGCGAAGCCGGCCACGCCTTAAGCTTCAGCTTTATCGGCATTCAGCGCCTGATTATTATCCCGCAGGCGTTCCGCATTTCGCTGCCCACGTTGATTAATGAATACATCACCATCATTAAGCTCAGCTCGATTTTGTCGGTGATCTCGCTACCGGAGCTGCTGCTTACCGGCCAGCGTCTGTACGCGCAGAACTTCCTCGTGATGGAGACCCTGCTGGCGGTGGCGGTCTACTACGTGATGGTGGTAACGCTGTTTACCTGGCTGTTCCGGGCGCTGGAAAACCGGCTCGATATTCAGCAAAAGCGCCCGCAAACCTTCAACGACGCCGAATGCGAGGCCCTGCGCCAGAGCCTGAAAGCGCCGCCGCAGGCGGCGAAGGCCGAACCCACCAGCGGCAGCCCACCGGCTCTCGATCTGCGGGCGATCGAAAAATCCTGGGGCCAGCATCAGGTGCTGAAAGGCATCGATTTGAAGGTCGATAACGGCGAGGTCATCAGCATCATCGGGCCATCCGGGTCGGGCAAAACCACCCTTATCCGCACCATCAACGCCCTGGAAAGTCTCGATGGCGGGGAGATTATTCTCTACGGCGAGGATTACCTGAAAGGCGCGGCGATCGTCGATAAGCCGCAGATGCGCGCCGGCGTGCGCCGTATCGGCATGGTTTTCCAGAGCTTCAACCTCTTTCCCCACCGCACGGTGCTCGACAACGTGATGCTCGCCCCGCTGTATCACAAGCTGGTCGATCGCCGCGTGGCAAAAGAGCAGGCCCTCTATCTGCTGGACCGCGTCGGGCTGCTGGCCCATGGCGAAAAATACCCCTGGCAGCTCTCCGGCGGACAGCAGCAGCGCGTTGCCATCGCCAGGGCGCTGGCCTTAAAACCGGACATCATGCTGTTTGACGAACCCACCTCGGCGCTGGACCCTGAGCTGGTCGGTGAAGTGCTGAAGGTGATTCAGTCTCTCGCCCGCGAAGGGATGACGATGCTGATCGTCACCCATGAGATGGACTTCGCGTTATCCATTTCCGACCGGGTGGTGATGATGGAGAACGGCGTGGTGGTGAGCGACGTGCCGCCACCGCGCATCCGTGACGGCGCCAGCGATCCGGGGCTGACCCGCATCCGTGAATTTATGGGAGTACAATAAATGGCTACTGAACGTGAACTGCGCCAGGATCTGGCCGCCGCCTACCGCCTGGCGGCGCTGTTTGGCTGGGAAGATACCCTCTATACCCACTTTTCCGTGCGCCTGCCCGGCGACGGCGAGCCGCGCTTTCTGATTAACCCGTTCGGCATGATGTTCGACGAGGTGACCGCCAGCAATCTGATTGTCGTCGATATGCAGGGCAAGGTGGTGGAAGGCTCCGCCCCGGCGAACTCGGCCGGTTTTACCATCCACAGCGCGGTGCATATGGCACGGGAGGATGCCCACTGCGTGATCCACACCCATACGCTGCCGGGCATGGCGGTCGCCGCCTGCCAGGACGGCCTGCTGCAGCTCAACCAGATCAGCACCGAGTTTTATCAGCGCGTCGGCTATCACCCGTATGAAGGGGTGGCGTTTGACCTCGACGAACGCGCGCGCATTCAGCGCTCGCTGGGGGATAATATCGCCATGATTTTGCAGAGCCACGGCCTGCTGTCGGTCGGGCGCACCGTCGCCGATGCGTTTTACATCATGTACTACCTCAACCGCGCCTGCGAAATTCAGATGGCGACCGCCCAGCTCGCCCCGCTCAGCCCGATTCACCACATCCCGGTGCACCTGAGCCAGCACGCCTGCGAACAGCTGATGGGCGTGGAGCACGAGCGTCAGCAGGTCTGGCAGGCGTGGCTGCGCCGCCTTAACCACCTCGACACCGCTTATCAAGAGTAATGCCTATGCCTAACCTGACTATCGTTGTCGACTGCAATGACCCAAACTACGCCCGCGAGATTTGCGACGCGCTGCGCCTTTTTCCCCACGTCACGGCGGTCCTGCCCGACCATCCGGCGGCAGGGCGCGCGGAGTATGCCAGCTGCTGGTTTCCCGACCCTCAGCTGCTGGCCCGCTCGCCGGGGCTAAAGCTTATCCAGGCCGCCTCGGCCGGGGTTGACCACCTTCCAGAATCAGTGTTCGCCAGCCAGGTGCCGCTATGCCGGGTGGTGGATGAAGATTTTCGTCACGGGATGTTCGAATACGCGCTGTGGGGCGTGCTGTGGTTTCAGCGCCACTTTGACCGCGCGCTGGCGCATCAGCGCGAGCGGGTGTGGCAGGCCTACCCGCAGCGGGCCGCCGCCGATTTTCGCGTCGGGGTGATGGGGCTCGGTGAAATCGGCGGCTACATCGCTACCCGCCTTGCCGGGCTGGGGTACCGCGTCTCCGGCTGGGCGCGGAGCGAAAAGCGCCTGGCGGGCGTGCAATGCTACCACGGCGATGCGCAGGCCGCCGGCTTCCTCGGCGAGCTGGACGCGCTGATCAACGTCCTGCCGCTTACCGAGCAGACTCGCGGCATCCTCGCGCGGCCCCTGCTCGACCAGCTCCCGGAAGGCACGGTGCTGATCAACTGCGGGCGCGGCGAGCATATGGTGAATCACGACGTGCTGCAGGCGCTGGACAGCGGCCGGCTGGCGGGCGCGCTGCTGGACGTCTTCCCGGTCGAACCGCTGCCGGACGCCGACCCGCTGTGGTCGCATCCGCGGGTGGTCATCACCCCGCATATCGCCTCCATCGCCCCGGCGCAGGTGATCGCCCGCCAGCTGCTGGAAAATATTCAGCGCCAGCAGCAGGCGCTGCCGCTGAAAAATCTGGTCGATAAGCAGATGGGCTATTAACACCTTGCAACCTCTCTCCCCGCCCTGCGCCGGCGTCAGCTGCTACGCTTAATGGTCTGTTGCTTACACATTAAGGCCAGGGTTATGAAGATTGATTTATCGGGGAAGGTCGCGCTGGTGACCGCATCAACCGCGGGGATTGGCTTTGCCATCGCCAAAGGGCTGGCGGAGAGCGGCGCGGAGGTGGTGATTAACGGACGCAGCGAGCGCAGCGTTAACGAGGCCATCGCCCGGTTGCAAAATGAAGTCCCGGGCGCCAGCGCGCGTCCGGCGGTGGCCGATCTGAGCGGCGCCCAGGGCGTGAATCAGCTGCTGCAGGCGCTGGTCGGCATCGATATTCTGGTCAACAACGCCGGCATCTATGGCCCGCAGGATTTCTATGAAACCGATGACGAAACCTGGGAAAACTACTGGCAGACCAACGTGATGTCCGGCGTGCGCTTATCGCGGGCGCTGCTGCCGGGGATGGTGCAAAAAGGCTGGGGTCGGGTGGTGTTTATCTCTTCCGAATCGGCGCGCAACGTGCCGGCGGACATGATCCACTACGGGGTGACCAAAACCGCCCAGCTGTCGCTGGCGCGCGGGCTGGCGAAATACGTCGCCGGCAGCGGCGTCACCGTCAACAGCGTGCTGCCGGGCCCCACCCTGTCCGACGGCTTTGCCGAAATGATGAAGGACGAGGTCGCCAGGACCGGAAAACCGCTGGAGCAGCTGGCGAAAGAGTTTGTCATGGCCCACCGCCCCGCGTCGGTGATTCAGCGCGCGGCGTCGGTGGAAGAGGTGGCGAATATGGTGGTGTACGTCTGCTCGACCCAGGCCTCGGCGACCTCGGGTGCGGCGCTGCGCGTTGACGGCGGCGTGGTGGACGATATCGTCTGATAGCGCGACGCCCTTCCGCCGATCGGCAGGAGGGCGATCGCCCGCTATTGTTGGCGCTGTTTTATCTTGAGCGCCTGCCGATGCTGAAGGCCGAGGGCAAAACCATCGTCGCCCTCACCCACGACGATCGCAACTTTCACCTCGCTGACCGCATTATCAAGCTGGAGCCGGGGCGCATCGCCCTGACCGCCCCGCTTTAGCGTTGGCGCCGAGCGCGCACGCCGAACAATAGTGCCGCCAGGGCGACCATCACCGGCACCAGCGAGCCCCAGAGCACGGCGTTCCAGCCGAAGAGGTTCATCAGCGCGCCAGAGGCGAACGCCCCCACCATCATCACGCCGAAGACGATAAAGTCGTTCAGCGACTGCACCTGGGTTTTCTCTTCCGGACGGTGGAAATCCATAATCTGCGTCGAAGCGCCGGTGAAGCCGAAGTTCCAGCCGATGCCCAGCAGAATGAGCGATACCCAGTAGTGCATCACCTCGGTGCCGGCCAGCCCGACCAGCACCGACAGCGCGAGTAGCGCTAGCCCCGCCGCGTTAATACGCCTGGCGCCGAAGCGGGTGATAAGCCTGCCGGTAAAAAAGCCGGGGCCGTACATCGCCACCACGTGCCACTGAATGCCAAGGTTCGACGCCTGCTGAGAAATACCGTGCAGATGCATGGAGAGCGGCGCGGCGGTCATCAGGAAGTTCATCACCATATAGGCCACCGCCCCGCTGAATACCGTGCGGGCAAAACCCGGCTGGCGCACGATCTCCCCGAGCGGACGGCCGCCGCTCTTCGCCTGGGCCACCGGCTCTGCGGACGTGACCCCCAGCAGCACCAGCGCCGAAACCGCCGCCACCGCGCCCTGGGCAAGAAAGGTCATGGCGAAGGTATGCGCCGGCCACAGGTTCATCGTCCCGGTCACCAGCATCGGGCCAATCACCCCGGCGGCCACGCCGCCGCCCATCACCAGCGACAGCGCCCGGGCGCGACGCTCGGCGCCAACGCCATCCGTGGCGGCAAAGCGAAACGAGACCGCCACCGCCGCGTAGGCACCGCCCAAAAATGCCGCCACGCAGAAGAGCCAGAAGGAGCCGGTCACCACCGCCAGAGCGGCCAGCAGGCCGGTGAGAACGCCGGCGCCGGTGCCCAGCATAAATACCGCCCGGCGCCCGCGCCTTCTGGCCAGGGCGCCAAAGGGTAAAATACAGGCCGCCATGCCGAGGACGAAAATGGCGATCGGCAGCGTGGCAAGGGCGCGATCCGGGGCAATGGCGTTGCCGACAATCGCCCCGGTGGCGTAAAAGACCACCGAGTTGGCCCCCGCCAGCGCCTGGGCGGTCGCCAGGCGGATAATATTGTTGTTCTGTTGCCTGACAGGCAGGGTTATCTCAGCGTTCATCAATTCTCGTTATCCGGTTTCGCTGCGCGCCTGCGCGGCGTGTAAACAGCCACTTTACCCGGCAACGAGACAATCGCCACCGCCTATTCGTGAATTTTCCACTTCTGCTTGAGCACATTTTTATCCTGGCTATCCAGCCAGCGGTTGACCTTATCCAGCAGCGGCTGATTATCCTTTTTCATCATGTAGACCTTAAAGCTGGCGGTTCCCGGGAAGGGCTGCTCGTTGGCGACGCAAAAGACCCCGGGCTCTTTGTTCTGATAATAGATGCCCTCAATCAGGTCGGTCACCATCATGTCGGCGGTTTTCTGCCGCAGCGCTTCGAGGTTATCGACGTTGTTTTTCACCCGGATAATCTGCGCATGTTTAATATGCGCATCGACGTAGCTTTGGTTGGTGCCGCCTGGATTGACGATCACCTTCACGTTCGGGCGATCGATTTTTTCAAGGCTCCCCAGCGCCGGCGCCGCCATGCAGCTGGCGAGGGCAATTTTGCCGTTGGCAACCACCGGATGGCTGAGGGCGAAATCTTTCGCCCGCTCCGGCGTCTCGGTGACGCCGCCCATGGCGATATCAAACTTATCGGCCTGCAGATCGCCCGACAGCGTCGGCCAGCTGGTCTGCACAAACGTCACCTTCAGCCCCAGCTTCTCGCCAAGATCCTTTGCCATATCAACGTCATAACCGAGCAGCTCGCCGACGCCATTATGAAACGCCAGCGGGGCGTAATCTCCCGGCACGCCGACCTTCAGCTCGCCGCTGTGCTGAATTGTTTGCATATCACGTGCCAGGCTGCTGCAGGCAATGCTTGCCAGCGCCAGAGCAATACAAACCTTAACCTTCATACCATCATCCTTATTAATTAGTCAGTTATGTTAATTGTGCGCGCCCGATGCCCGCCGTTTTTCTCTTTTCGGTCGCCGGCATTAATGACAACTTTGTTAACCATATGTTTTATTTTTGTGATGCACAACCAGGAAACGTTGCACCTTCTTTGTGCATGTTTTGGCGAAAATCTACGCTCATAGTTCGCCTGCCTCCAGCCTTTTCCCCGTCATACCGCGGAACGACGGTGTTCCGTAATAGATGGCATGCATCGTGCTTTGTTAGCTGAGTAACAGCGGAATGGTTTATGAGAGCCAAATATCACCGGGGGTCAGGATGAACGAGAGTAGCGACGAGCTGTTTCGCACCATTGAGGCGACCTTTAGCCAGCTTACGCCTAGCGAAAAGCGCATCGGCAGCTGGCTGCTGAGCCATCGCCAGCATATCCCCTTTGAGACCGCGGACAGCATTGCTCAGGCAACCGGCACCAGCGGGATCACCGTCGGACGCTATCTGCGCAAGCTGGGCTACCGCAACCTCGATGATGTTAAAAACAGCCTGAAGGATCGCGCGCCGGTGCCCTATAGACACTGGGGCGTCATCGATCGCCTCGACTCCTGGGCGCAGCAGCAGGCGCAGCCCGACCGCGCCAGCCTGTCGCTGCAGATGGAGCTCGACGCTATCCGCTACGTCTACCAGCTGGCGCAGGAGGAGACCTTCGCCCGCATCAGCGAGCGGATTGCGCGAGCCGACGCGGTGATTGTGATCGGCATCCAGTCCACGCGCGGTCTTGCCAACGCCTTTTTTAGCCACCTCGAATATCTGCGTCCGCGGGTGACCTACGCCGACGGCAGCTCCGGCAGCTGGCTGGAGGCGCTGAACTCTGAATATGAGCATCCCTACGTGGTGATCACCGATACCCGCGCCTACTCCAGCACCGCCAGGCAGTTCTGCCGGGTGGCCGCCGAACGGCGCATCGCCACCGCGCTGGTCACCGATATCTGGTGCCCGTGGGCCCGCGACTATCCGCTCGATCTGCTGCAGGTTAAAACCGATACCGGCCACTTTTGGGATTCGCTCGCACCGATCGGCTGCCTTTTCAACCTGCTGCTCTCGGCGGTCGTCGAGCGACTCGGCCCGTCGCTGTCGCAGCGCCTGGCCGAGAACCGGGCGCTGCAGCAGGAGTTTGGTCAATTTGAACGTGAATAAGCGCCTGCTCGCCAGGCTTCAGGACAGGAAATAACAGATGAATCAGCAAGTCACCCTGGTCGATATCCGCGCGCGGTTTCCGGCGCTGGCTATCGATCTCAAGTACGCCAGCGCCGATAACATTACCGGCCAGCCGATCTATGCCGAAGCCCGCTGCCTGCTGCACCCGGACGCGGCGGCGGCGCTGGAGAAGTCTCTGCGCATCGCCCGGCTGGCAGGCCTGCATCTGCAGGTTCTCGATGCCTATCGTCCGCAGCAGGCTCAGCAGCTGCTGTGGAACGCCTGTCCGAATCAGGATTACGTGGTACCGATAGCGCTGGGGTCGAACCACAGCCGCGGCACCGCTATCGACGTGACGCTGCTCGACGAAAGCGGCCAGCCGCTGGATATGGGCACCGCCTTCGATGAGATGGACGATCTCTCTCACCCTTACCACCCGGCGGTTCCCCCCGCCGCTCAGCGTCATCGCCTGCTGCTGAACGCCGTGATGTTTGGCGGCGGCTTTAAGGGTATTTCCACGGAATGGTGGCACTTCGAACTACCGGACGCGGCCGGTTATCCGCTCCTTGATGATGTTTTTGCCTGCCTGGCTCCCGCTAAGACTGACGGAGTAATTCCATGAAAATGATTCGTACCCCCTTAACCGGTTTTCGTCCGCTGCTGCTGGCCGTCGCGCTGGCTGCCGCCGTTGCGCCGGCCTATGCCGCGGTCCCCAAAGATATGCTGGTGATCGGTAAAGCCGCCGACCCGCAGACCCTCGATCCGGCCGTGACCATCGATAACAACGACTGGACGGTCACCTACCCGGCCTATCAGCGGCTGGTGAAATATAAAACCGATGACGGGAAAGGCTCGACGGACGTCGAGGGCGAGCTGGCGGAGAGCTGGCAGGTCTCCGATGACGGTAAAACCTGGACCTTTACGCTGCACAAAAGCATGCAGTTTGCCGACGGCTCGCCGGTGACGGCCGAGGCGGTCAAGCTCTCTTTCGAACGCCTGATGCGCATTAAGCAAGGTCCTTCGGAAGCCTTCCCGACCGGGCTGAAAATTGATGCCGTCGATCCCACTACGGTCCGCTTCACCCTGCCGGAGCCTTTCGCCCCGTTCCTGCACACTCTCGCCAACGACGGCGCGTCGATCGTCAACCCGGCGGTGCTGAAGGCCAACGCCGCCGACGACGCCCGCGGCTGGCTGGCGGAGCATACCGCCGGATCCGGCGCCTATATGCTGCAGCGCTGGCAGAAAGGCCAGCAGCTGGTGCTGGTGCCCAACCCGCACTACAGCGGCATTAAGCCGGTCTTTAAGCGGGTCACGGTGAAGATTATCGGCGAAAGCTCCGCCCGCCGCCTGCAGCTGACCAAGGGCGATCTGGATATTGCCGATGCGCTGCCGGTAGACCAGTTCGCGGCGCTGAAGAAAGAGGATCGCGTCACGGTGTATGACTATCCGGCGCTGCGGGTGACCTACCTGTACCTCAACAACAGCAAGGCGCCGATGAATCAGGTCGATCTCCGCCGCGCCGTCTCCTGGGCCACCGACTATAAAGGGATGGTCAACGGCATCCTCGGCGGCAACGGCAAGCAGATGCGCGGCCCGATCCCGGACGGCATGTGGGGCTATGACGCCAGCGCCATGCAGTACTCCCTCGATATGGACAAAGCCAAAGCCGCGCTGGAAAAAGTGGCGGATAAGCCCAAAACCCTGTCGTTCCTCTACTCCGATAATGACCCTAACTGGGAACCTATCGCCCTCTCCACCCAGGCGAATCTGCAGGCGCTGGGCATCCCGGTGAAGCTCGAAAAGCTGGCTAACGCCACCATGCGCGAGCGGATTGGCAAAGGGGATTACGACATCGCCATCGGCAACTGGAGCCCGGATTTCGCCGACCCCTATATGTTCATGAACTACTGGTTTGAGTCGGATAAGAAAGGGCTGCCGGGCAACCGTTCATTCTACGAGAACCCGCAGGTTGACGCCCTGCTCAAGAAGGCGGTCTCCACCGCCGATCAGGGGCAGCGAACCGCGGATTATCAGGCGGCGCAGAAAACGGTTATCGATGAGGCCGCCTACGTCTATCTGTTCCAGAAGAACTATCAGGTGGCGATGAACAAAGAGGTCAAAGGCTTCGTCTTTAACCCGATGCTCGAGCAGATCTTCAATATTGCCGAGATGCACAAATAGCGGGCCGCACCTTAACCTTGTGATGCCGGGCAGCCATCGGCCCGGCAGAGGACGCCATGATGAGTTTCTGGGGTTTACTACGACAACGCAGCTGGGGACTGATCCTCGTCGTCGCCGGCGTATGCGCAATCACCTTTATTATTTCGCACCTCATTCCCGGCGACCCCGCGCGGCTGCTGGCGGGCGATCGCGCGAGCGATGAGATCGTGCGCCATATTCGCCAGCAGCTGGGGCTGGATCTCCCCCTCTGGCAGCAGTTTTTACACTACGTCAACGCCCTGCTGCACGGCGATCTCGGCACCTCTATCCGTACCGGGCGCCCGGTGCTGGAAGATCTTAAAACCTTTTTCCCCGCGACGCTGGAGCTGGCGATATGCGCGCTGTTCATCGCGCTGGTGGTCGGCATTCCGCTCGGCGTGCTCTCGGCGGTGTACCGCAACCGCTGGACCGATCATCTGGTGCGCCTGATGGCGCTGACCGGCATTTCTACCCCGGCGTTCTGGCTGGGGCTGGGGGCGATCGTTCTGTTCTACGGCAAGCTGAACTGGCTGCCGGGCAGCGGACGACTTGACGACTGGTTTGACCCGCCAACCCACGTGACCGGTTTCTACCTGATCGACTCGCTGCTGGAAGGCAACCTCGAGGTGTTCTTTAACGCCCTTCAGCACCTGATTTTACCGGCCACCACTCTGGCCTTCGTCCACCTGGGGATCGTCGCCCGGCAGATTCGATCGGCGATGCTGGAGCAGCTTAGCGAAGATTATATCCGCACCGCGCTGGCCAGCGGGCTGCCGAAGTGGACCATCGTGATGCGCTACGCCCTGCCCAACGCGCTGATCCCCTCGGTCACCGTGCTCGGCCTCGCGCTGGGGGACCTGCTGTACGGCGCGGTGCTGACCGAAACCGTCTTCGCCTGGCCCGGGATGGGCGCCTACGTGGTCTCCTCCATTCAGGCGCTCGATTTCCCGGCGGTAATGGGGTTCGCCGTGGTGGTGTCGTTTGCCTACGTGCTGGTCAACCTGCTCGTTGACCTGCTCTATTTGTGGATAGACCCGCGTATGGGTCGGGGAGAAAGCTAAGTGATGATGACCCAGGAAAGCCCCGCCGTCGGCGTGAAAATCAGCCGCAGCCACGCGTGGAAACGCCGCCTGTGGCTGGTACGTAAAAGCCCGCTGACGCTGATCGGCGGCGGCATTATGCTGATCATGCTGTTCCTGATGATCTTCTCTCCGTGGCTGGTGCCGCACGATCCTAACGCCATCGATCTCACCGCCCGCCTGCAGGCGCCGTCGGCGATCCACTGGTTTGGCACCGACGAAGTGGGTCGGGATCTGTTTAGCCGGGTGCTGATCGGCAGCCAGCAGTCGATCGCCACCGGGCTGGCGGTGGTGCTGATCGCCGGGATCGGCGGCTCGCTGCTCGGCTGCCTCTCCGGCATCCTCGGCGGGCGCAGCGACGCGCTGATCATGCGGCTGATGGATATCATGCTGTCGATCCCCTCGCTGGTGCTGACGATGGCGCTGGCCGCCGCGTTAGGCCCCAGCCTGTTCAACGCCATGCTGGCGATCGCTATCGTGCGGATCCCCTTTTACGTGCGCCTGGCGCGCGGACAAACGCTGATCGTGCGCCAGCACAGCTTCGTTGAGGCCTCCGTCACCTTCGGCGCCTCCCGCTGGCATCTGATCAGCTGGCATATTCTGCGCAATGCGCTGCCGCCGCTGGTGGTGCAGGCTTCGCTCGATATCGGCAGCGCCATTCTGATGGCGGCGACGTTAGGCTTTATCGGCCTCGGCGCCCAGCAACCGACCGCCGAATGGGGAGCGATGGTGGCCAACGGCCGTAACTATGTTCTCGACCAGTGGTGGTACTGCGCCTTCCCCGGCGCCGCCATCCTGATCACCGCCGTCGGTTTTAATCTGTTTGGTGACGGGATTCAGGACTTACTGGATCCGAAGTCCGGAGGACGCAGCTAATGAATAACCGGGTTTTAACTATCGATAACGTCCGCTTAAGCTTCCCCGTCTACCAGGGCGCGGTGCACGTCCTGAACGCCGTTTCCATGCATATCGACCGCGGCGAAATTGTTGGCGTGGTGGGCGAGTCGGGTTCGGGAAAATCCGTCACCGCAATGCTGGCGATGCGCCTGCTGCCGCCGGAGAGCTATCAGATCCACAGCGGCCAGGTGACCCTGATGGGCAACGATATCCTCGGCGCAACGGAAAAAGAGATGCGCGCTATTCGCGGCCGCAGGGTGGCGATGATTTTCCAGGAGCCGATGACCGCCCTGAACCCGACGCGGCGGATTGGCAAACAGATGGTGGACGTTATCCGCCAGCACCGTCCGCTCTCCGCCCGCGAGGCCCGCACCAGGGCGGTGGCGCTGCTGGCAGATATGCAGATAGCCGACCCGCAGCGGGTGATGGATCGCTACCCGTTTGAGCTCTCCGGCGGAATGCGCCAGCGGGTGATGATCGCCATCGCCTTCTCCTGCGAGCCTGACCTGCTGATTGCCGATGAGCCCACCACCGCCCTGGACGTGACCGTCCAGCGCCAGGTTCTGCGCCTGCTAAAACAGAAGGCGCAGGCCACGGGAACCGCGGTGCTGTTTATCAGCCACGATATGGCGGTCGTTTCCCAGGTTTGCGATCGGCTGTACGTCATGTACGCCGGGGCGGTAATCGAAAGCGGTTCGACCCCGCAGGTGCTGCATCATCCGCTGCATCCCTACTCCGTTGGCCTGCTGAACAGCGCCCCGGATAACGGTGAGCCGCGATCGCCGCTGCAATCGATTCCCGGCACGGTGCCCAATCTCGCGCGCCTGCCCGGCGGCTGCGCCTTTCGCGAACGCTGCTTCGCCGCCGGCGAGGGCTGCGGGACGGTCCCGCTGCTGCGGCCGATAGAACACACCGAACAGCAGGCGGCCTGCTGGTATCCGCAACGGGAGAACGCCCATGTCTGACAGATTATTAACGCTGAGCGATGTTCATCTTAACTTCCCGGCGCGCAAGAACTGGCGCGGTAAGGTCGTCGAGCGCGTCTATGCGCTAAACGGCCTGGATATGACGGCCTATCGCGGCGAAACCCTGGGTATCGTTGGCGAATCCGGCTGCGGAAAAAGCACCCTCGCCAGGCTGCTGATGGGCATGCTCAAACCTTCGTCCGGCCGCTTCGATCGCGGCGGGGACTCCGCGGCCGGGCGCGACGCCGGCAGCATGCAGATGGTCTTCCAGGACCCGCTCTCCTCGCTGGATCCGCGCCTGCCCGTCTGGCGCACCATCACCGAGCCGGTGTGGATCCAGTCCCGGCCCGGCGAGAAGGCGCGGCGCGCGCTCGCCGAGCGGCTGGCGCTGCAGGTTGGGCTGCGTCCGGAGTATCTCGACCGCCTGCCGCACGCCTTTTCCGGCGGCCAGCGCCAGCGCATTGCGATCGCCCGCGCGCTGTCGGCGAAGCCGGATATTATCGTGCTGGATGAGCCCACCTCGGCGCTGGATATTTCAGTGCAGGCGCAGATCCTCAATCTGCTGGTTGAGCTGCAAAAACAGCAGAACCTGACCTTCGTGCTGATCTCGCATAACGTCTCGGTGGTGCGTCATATGAGCGACCGCGTGGCGGTGATGTATCTCGGGCAAATCGTCGAGATGGGCGAAGCGCGCCGGGTCCTCGACGCGCCGTCTCATCCCTATACCCGTCTGCTGATGGATTCGGTGCCGCGGATTGGCGCGCCGCTGGGCGACGCCCCGCGCAACACCGAGCTGCCCGGCAACCGGCATCTGCCGGAGGGCTGTTATTTTCGCGAGCGCTGCCCCTTCGCCAGCACCGGCTGTGAACAACCGCAGCCCCTACGCCCGCTGGCCAACGGCAGCGCCGCCCGCTGCTGGAAGGCGGAAAGCCTTGCCGTCACGGCGGTGATGAGCTGAACGCGGATATCACCCGCAGATCGCAGCGGTTCTTATAGCCGCATCGATGATGCCGCATTCTTTCACAGCGCTGTTTTCCCGGTGAAAGAATGCGGTTCATCTATAATAACCACCACAATATAAACGGCGTGAATAATAAATAAGATACATCCTCGCCTGTATCTTTATTTATTTCTCTGCCCGCACGAAGTCTTCCTGCCATAAGGCACAAAACACCACAACGCCCATTGAGATTATTCTTACAATCACGCTCATCATCCTATTTACAACCCCGGATGAAAATCGCCATACTCTTTACCAGCCAGGATGTATAAGGATATACATTATGATCGTTATTATTACAGCCAACAGTTACTTCGCCAGCGGAATTACCTCCCTTGCGGCACTCTCCGCTGCATCAGCGTATTCCGGCGCCACCGCCGTTGCGGTTTTCCCTGACCTCGGCGCCACCGCTGAGGACTACCTGCATTCGGCCAAAACGATCGTTATTGATTACAGTTATCCCAACATTCAGCATCTTGCATCCCTGCTTGCGCAAAAGAATAAATATATTACCGGGGATATTATTTTTGTCGTCAAAGAGGATTTACTTCTCGATCCCATTGAGAATATTGTTATTAACGCGCTGTCAAGCCTGGTATTGGAGTATGCCAGCGCCACGCAGCGCCTGCGCGCTTATTTCAGGCATACTTACCCGCATACCGTCAGCCATACGTTTAAACAAACCATTAGGTCCGTCGATCGCAATATTCATTTAAAGCTGAGTCGTCAGGAGGATACGCTGCTGCCCTATATTATCTGTGGGCTTAACAATAAAAGAATCGCTCAGGCAACCGACATCAGCAATATGACAATCAGCCACTACCGACGAAATATTTATCAAAAGCTCAAGGTCAGAAATATTACCGGGCTGTATAACTATCTGCACTCTTTATAACTGAAATAAACAACGCAGCATCAGCATAAAAAAATAGCGTGCCGGCAGCGCTGCCCCCGGCTATCGCTAACAACCGTTCTTCACGCATGTCGATATAACATAAGGAATTGTATATGAAAATGAAATCTCTGTGCCTCGCAATGGCGCTGATTGGCGCGACCTGCCAGTACGTTAACGCGGCCGACGGCACGCTGAAGTTTAAAGGCGAAGTGGTTAACTCCAGCTGCACGGTAAACGGCATGAATAACCAGGAGCTTGACGTCGCGATGGGGAAAATTCCTCTCAGCAAGCTGACCCAGGATTTCAAGGGGCCGGAAGTGGGGGTCACCATTACCATTACCGGCTGCGAGGAGGGGGATTATTACCTGGTGCTTGACGGTACCTCAGCCACGGAAGCCAATAAAGTTAACGTCCTGGCCTTAGATGATGCCGACGCCCCAGGCACCGCGCAGAATGTCGGCATTATTCTGACCGACCGTAATGATAACCCGGTCACCCTGGACCAGCCGCTCAATAAAGATAATGACCCGGTAGTCCACGTTACCTCGGCTAACGGCGGCGGTACCTTTTATCTGAAAGCGTCATATTACGCCTGGGGTCAGGCTGCAAACATTAAGTCGGGCATCGCTGACGCCACCGCGAGATTTACCGTTATTCAGCAATAATATTCACCGGCCAGGGACGGCATATTCAAAAGGGAAAACGATGAAAATTCTGCTGCCAGTACTATTCGCCACCTTTGTATTTCAGGCCCAGGGCGCTATTCAGGTGGAAGCTTCGCGAGTCATCTACTCCGGAAAAGAGCGTTCGGCAAGCCTGAAAATAAATAACCCCAGCAGCAGGAACTATATCGTCCAGACCTGGCTGGATAACGGAACAGAGAGCCCCAACGGGAGTCGTCCAATTATCGTCACGCCGCCTCTGGTCAAACTGCGCCCCGAGCAGTCGGCGCTGCTGAGATTTATTTACTCAGGCAGCGGGCTGCCGACCGACCGCGAGACCCTGTACTGGGTCAACGTTCAGGAAGTTCCCCCGAGCGCGGCCGGGGAGAACGTCCTGCAAATCGCAATCCGCACCCGGCTAAAGCTTTTTTACCGACCGCAGGAGATAAAAACCACGCTGGCTGATGAAGTGCGAAAAATGCAGTGGACATCCTCTGCAACGACGCTGACCTTTAACAATAACGGCCCGCTGCATATTACTCTCAGCAAAATGGAGCTGGCGGATAATAAAGGAAAAACGGTGCCGATTAACGGCATCATGCTCTCTCCCTATAGCCACCAGTCGCTCACGCTACCCGCCGGCGCGCACCTTAAAAGCATGAAATATATTAATGACCACGGCGCTTCAATAGCTATTCCGGTTAAGCGTTAAAACGTCTCGCTCACTTTAAGGATGATAGAGTGATGGATATAGTGAAATTACGCTATCTGTTTAGCGCCCTCCTGATGACCATCACCGCCGCCGCTGAGAGTGCCGAACGTTATAATGCCCGCTTTCTTAACGGAATAGATCAGAATGCGCTGCGTGATTTTGCCGCCAGCGAAAGCGACGTCCTGCCGGGACGCTATTACGTTAATATTTATATTAACGAAAAGCTCGTCGACAGCAGGGAGATAACCTTCTCGGCGGACGCGATAAATGGCCGCCTGGCGCCCTGTATCAGCGCCGAGGAATATATTCGCTACGGCGTAAAAATTAATGATGATAGCCAACGCTGCTATCCGCTCGTCGACAACCTGACGCAGGCTCGGCTGGAGGTCGATATCGCCAGCCACCGCCTGGCAATCACCCTCCCACAGCAGTTTGTCCTCACCCGCCCGTATGATTACGTGTCGCCAGCGCTGTTTGATGACGGAATTAACGCCGCTTTTATTAACTATAACTATACCCACGATGAGACTCACGGCGATTGGGGAAGCGATAGATATCAGTACCTGTCGCTAAACAGCGGGCTCAATCTTGGCGCCTGGCGCCTGCGCAACAGCGCCTACTGGAATAAAACCAGCGACCAGACCGATCGCTGGAAAAGTCTTTCCAGCACCCTCGAAACCAGCATTATTGCGTGGCGCAGCCGCCTGGAAATCGGCCAGACCAGCACCGACGCGAGCGTCTTTGACAGCATCCAGTTTCGCGGCGCGCAGCTCGGTAGCGATAGCGAAATGCTGCCCGGCAGCCAGACCGGCTACGCGCCGGTCATCAGAGGCGTAGCCAATAGCAACGCCCGGGTCGAAGTCCGCCAGAACAAGTACGTCATCTTCTCCGAGAACGTTCCGCCGGGGCCCTTTGAGATTAGCGACATCAGCGCCGTCAATCGCAGCGGCGACTTCACCGTCACGGTTATCGAAGCGGACGGTAGCCACAATACCTTTACCGTCGCCTATACCACGCTGCCAAAGCTGGTGCGATCCGGGATGTGGAACTATCAGATCTCCGCCGGCCGCTACCACGACGGCGTAGACGGCTACGCCCCGGACTTTATGCAAAGCACCCTCTCCTTTGGACTCAACAACGCTTTTACGCTGTACGGCGGCGGGCTGGCGGCAGAAAACTATCGCGCGGGCGCTGCGGGCGTCGGTATCAATATGGGGAACGCGGGCGCAGTTTCGGCGGACTATACCTTCGCCTCTACGCTTCTGGCGGACGGCCGCCGTCGGGACGGAGGGAGCATCCGTTTTCTGTATGCCAAATCCTTTCTCGCCACCAGCACCGATTTCCAGGTTGCGGGCTACCGCTACTCAACCGCCGGTTACTACAGCTTTTCCGATGCCGTTATCGAAAGACGCAGATGGCACGATGGCAGCTATACGAACTATCGCTGGCCTGCCGACGATGACCCCTACCGGTGGCAAAACGACCGCCCCGACACCTACTACAGCACGTCGCTGTATAACAAAAAGAATCGTCTGGATATCTCGGCCAGCCAGAAAATCGGTAAGCACAGCTCGTTCTATCTTAACTTCAGCCAGCAAAAGTACTGGAACAGCGCCAGCAGCGATCTCTCCCTGCAGAGCGGGTTTAGCTCCAGCATCGGCAAAATAAATTACGGTATCTATTACCAAAACAGCCGTAATCACTACACCCGGAATGACAACAGCCTCAACCTCAGGCTCTCCGTGCCGTTTAATTTCGCCGATAGCAACAGCATCACTGCCTCGATGAGCCTCAGCCATAGCAAATCCGCGGGGACGACCGAGCAGGCCGGGCTCAACGGTTCACTCCTCGACGACGGCCGCCTGAGCTACGCCTTATCAACCGCCTATGACCAGGCGACAAAATCAACCAACAGCGCCAGCCTGGGCTATCAGGGACAGTATGGCAATGTTTACGCCGGCTACGCCTATAACAACGCCAGCAGGCAGGTCAGCGCCAACCTGGCCGGCGGCATGGTTGCCCATCGCGGCGGCATTACCCTCAGCCAGCCGCTGGGCACCACCTTTAGCCTGGTAGAGGCCAGGGGCGCAGAGGGCGTGGGCATCAGTAACCAGACCGGCGTCAAAATTAATCGCTACGGCTACGCGGTGGTCCCGCAAACCCTGCCCTGGCGGCCAAACGCCGTTGAGCTCAATACCCAGGACTTCGATGAATGGCTCGACGTCCCGAACGCCGTCAGCAGCACGGTTCCGACCCGAGGGGCGATCGCCCTCGTGAAGTTTGAGGCCTACCGCGGCCAGAGCGTGCTGATCCACGGTTCGCGAGCCAATGGCGACTATCCGCCGCCGGGCGCGCTGCTCTATACCGCCGACGGCCGTAACAACGGGCTGGTCGGCCCCGGCGGGGAGATGTTTGTCTCTGGCGTCAATCCGGGCGATATCCTGCGGGTTAAGTGGGGCGAACTGCCGGAGGAGAGCTGCACCATCACGCTGCCGGCGGCCGGGCCCGATGAGCCAACCCCGATCGCCTATCGCGAATTAACCTTAGTCTGCGCAGATAACCTACCGAGGCCATAATGCAGCATTTCATCCGCCATCTACTTTTCATCTTCGCGGCCGCGGCCCTGGGCCTGAGCGCGCTCCCCGCGCGGGCGCTTACCTGCGCCACGACAACCTCGACCATCAGCGAAACCGTTGATATCGGCAATATTATTAAGGTGTCGAGCAGCGAGCTGATCGCGGGGCAAAAAATATGGGTCTCGCCGACGATAAGCGCCCGCTTTACCTGCAGCGATACCGACAAGCACCCGAAGGGGGAGAGCGCCTATTTTTGGCTGGATCCGGGCAACAAGGCCGGCACCCTGCCCGCCTTTATCAAAATTGGTATCACCTATAACGGCGCCGACTATTTGCTGCAAAACGGGCAAAAGGTTGAAATCGGTCCGGCGACAATTTGCCGGGGAGACTGCACGCAGACCGCGATCCCGGTGACCTTCGATTTGAACTATCAGGTTTATATCATCGCGACGGGCAGCGCGATAACCAACGGCGGCGTTATCGCCAAAGATCTGAAGCTCTCGCTGTTCCAGGTAGACGGCGAAGGGGGGTTACGCAATGGCAGGGTCGGGGATAACTATAACCTGTTGATTACCGGCCTTAACCAGATTAACGCCATGGCCTGCGTGCCGACGGTGGCCATCTCCCCAAGTGAAATAGATTTTGGCACGCTTTCCACCGGCAACGCCCGACCGGGCCAGCTGGAGAGAATCAGATCCTTTACCGTGACCTATGGCCTGAGCCAGAAGGGTTCAGGTATCGCCTGCGGTACGGAAGACCTGTTTGCCACCTTCAGCTCGGTGAACAAAATTCAGGATGCGGCGATCGTTCTTCCCGAAAGCGACAGCGGTTTTGGCATTATCTTGTCCAAAAGCACCACTATGACGCCGCGCATTGAAATGAACGCCCCGGAAAAAATCCCGATAAAAGTCGGCGTCCCTCTGACCCAGCCCTACTTCGCCGGGGTGCTGTGGACCACTACCGCCCCCAAAACAGGCGCATTTTCGGCGACGGCCACCATTACCGTCACCTTTCAGTAGCCGGGCGCACGGCCCTCCCTTAGTTATATTCCAGGGCAAAGGTCGCCAGGCCATTGGCCCGCCCTGGCGTCACCCGGTCTCCCGTCTGCACGTAGCGGGCACTGAAGTTGATATTCTCGGCGGTGGCGGCGCTGCTCGCCGTGATATGTTTCAGCACCGGCAGATTGCTGGCCTCGTTAATCTTTATCGGGGTTCCGGCAGAGGGCGCCGGAGCGGAGTTATTGCCGTAGCTCAGCTTGATTCCGACGCCGCTCGCCGCGCCGACGACCTGGGCGAGGGCTAAAGCGTCGCCGATGCCGGGATCGGCGGTGACGCCGAAAAAGCCAATCCTGATATCGGCCGGGGTGCTGCAAAATACCGGAATGCTAAACGTCTGCGCCGCGCCGGCGACGGTCGTTTTGCCTTTGAACTCCGCCTTATTGACCGTACCCAGATTGACGCCAATCGAGGAGCGGGTCACCTGGCAACTGCCGTTGGCGCCAATATCCACGTTAAGGGCGGAGAGGTCGATGCTGACCGGCGAGCTCTGCGTGTGGCCCGCGCTCCCGCTATCCTGTTTCTCAATATATAAATTACCCACCTGCGGCTGGGCGGCAACGCTGGTGTGGTTACCGCTGACCAGCGGAATATCGCCGGTTTTATAAAAGGTGATATAGGCTTTGACCACCGTCTCGCGCTGGGCGAGCAGCGTCGACATCTGCGCGCTATCGCAAACCGTCATCGACTCGCCTCCTGCCGGCGCGCTGCCGCCATCGATGTAGCGAATCGCGCCGCCTTCGCACTGAAAACCCAGCGAATAACCCATGCCGCTCAGCGCCGAGTCATAGACGTGCTGGCCGTTAATCACCCGCGGCGAGCCGGCGGTATTGCGCTGTTTATAGATAATGCGCTTCATGCTCGCCGTCGGCAGCTGCAGATCGCAGACAAAGTGGATCCCGCCGCCGTTGTCCGCCATGGCGCTGGTCATTTGCGTGTTGGCCGGCAGCGTGGGCAGATACTTAATATTCTGCACGTTAATGGTCATCTGACCGACGCTGCCGCCGCAGCTCTCGGCCCATCCGTAATGCGTGTAAATTCCCGTAGCCAGCAGGAACAAAAACTGCAGCGTACGATAGCCGCTATACATGGCGATCTCTCTTCGGTTTATCGGCACAGGCCGCTGACGGTTTTTACCGCGCTTTGCCGTGCCTGGTGGTCAGCCAGATGAAAATGCAGCGCGCATTTTCGCGAGGTATTACGGTCGTCCCAGCTGACGTCAAGCGTGCCGTCATCCGGGATCCCACTCAGATAGGCCTGCCCGCCGTCGGCGACCATTCCTGTCGGCGCGGCGCCCTCCGCCTCTTCTTGCTGGCGCAGATGCGCGCTGGCGCCAAAGGGGATCGGCCCGCGGCTATCGCGTAGGGTGAACAGCACGCGGTTGCCAATATGGGTTTGATAGTTAGCCAGCACCACGGAGCCGCCGCCGGGGATCACGGTTTGTCCCTGCAGCTCCACGTCGGTATCGTTGGCCATCGAGGCGGTATCAAGGGTAATTACGTTTTTGCGATAGACCGTGAGCGTCGGCACAACCGCGTATCCACGCCCGTCGGTATGCACGTTGGTGCCGTTCTGGATCGCCACGTCCGCCGCGCCCGGCGCCCGCACGATGGCAAAACTGTCGCCCACGGTTTGCCCGAGAGTGACGCCATGCGGGTGTGCAACCACCGAACCTGACGCTCCCCACGTCAGCTGGTTGCTGGCGCTGTCGTGCCGATAGCCCAGCTGGGCGCTGCCGTAGCCGCCGTGATAATCCAGCCCGGCGCTGCTGTTGCTGCCCTGTCCGCCGTTCGCATAGCCCTGCTGCAGCGAGTAGTAGAGATTGGGCCGCTGCGGCAGCGCACCGTACATCGCGACCTGCTGCGAGGAGCGGCCGTTGCTGTCGGTGGTGGTGCTGTAGCTCACCGCGCTCTCCTTCAGCCAGCCGCCCAGCGGAACGTTGAGGTTCAGCGACCAGGAGCGGTCCACCTTTTCGTCGTCGGACGAGCGGGTGTAGTAGTAGCCCACGCCCCAGGAGATGCCCTTCCACGCGCTGTAAAAACCAACGTGGACCGTCTTATCGCTGCTTTTATTGTGCCAGTACTCCTGCGACCAGGCGGATATCGCCAGGCTGCTCGCCGCACCAACGGATTGAGAAATCGACAGCTCTTCGCGGCTGCGCTTGTTGTCCACCCGCTCGCTCGGGTCGTCGAGGGCGTTGGCTTCGCTGAAGTCATAGTATCCGCTCGAGGAGTAGCGGTAGCTGGCGAGGTTAAAGGAGGTGCCGGTGAGGGTAAAATCCTTCTGGTACTGCGCGCGAATCGAGTGCCCCACGTAGCGTTTATCGCTGACGGTGGCGGTAGTGGCCCAGGTGACGTCGGCCCCCAGCGATCCCAGCTCGCCGAACCCGCGCCCCACGCCCAGCGCCCACGCCTGATACTTCTGCGCCAGCTGGCTGCCGCCGTAGAGGGTGAACTGGGCGGGAAGACCGTAAAACAGGGTGCCCTGTAAAAACTCCGGCGACTGGGCCGAATTCGTGCCCGCGTGATAGCGGCCGCCGCTGAGGCTAAATTTGCTCCGCCCTTCGCGCAGCATAAAAGGCACCGCGGAGTAGGGCTGGGTGAAGGTGCGCACCGACCCGTCGCTCTCCTTTACCTGCACCTCAAGATCGCCGCTTTGCGCCGTGGGATAGAGATCTTTAATCGCAAAGGCTCCGGGAGCAACGAAGGTTTCGTAGATAACGTAGCCATGCTGTGAAATGGTCACCCTGGCGTTGCTGTGCGCCATACCGCGGATCGTCGGAGCAAAGCCGCGCATGCTGTCCGGCAGCATTTCATCGTCGGACATCAGCTGAACGCCGCGAAACTGCACGCTATCGAAGACCTCGCCGGTGGTGAAGGTATCGCCAATTCGCAGCAGGCTTTTGAGGGATTTTACATCGCGCTGCAAATAGGTGCTTTGGCTACTCCAGCGATAGTGCTGGTCATACTGCATCGCCGAGATATTACGCAGGCGCCAGGCGCCAAGGTTAACGCCGCTGCGTAAATTCAAATAGCTTGAGCGGCTGCGGTCCTCAGACTGCTGCGTTTGCGCCCCCGTCAGGTTGTAGTTAACAAACGCCGCCGCAATACCGTCATCCCAGCGCGCCGGGTCAACGTAGCCGCGGCTCTGCGCGTTCATTGCCGCCTGCGGAATGCTCAGGTTCAGGCGCTGGCTGGCAAAGTCAAAGCCGCTGCTGGCGTCGGGAATATAGCGCTCAATCCGGGTAAAGGTCTCCCCGTCCCGCAGGGTGTTGAAGGATGAAAAAGCGCTGACGTTGACCCCGAACTCCGCCAGCTGCGCGGCGGTTAATACCGGGCGTAGCGTCCCGCTATCTTCGACAAACTCCACCGGCGCCTGGCCTACCTGCTGGTCGTTGAGCCAGATGCTCACCGGGTAGGTGCCGGGCTGCTGGCCGCCGGATTTGGCAAAATAGCGCAGGTCTGCGGTCTTTTGCTGCGGATTGGCAAACTCTAAGGCTGCCGGGTCGAAGTAGTCGTCCGCCCGCGCCGCGCCGCTTTGACAGAGGGTAAAAAGCAGCGTCGGAACGGTTGCCAGCGCTAACATCCCCCCGCTGGGGGCCTTCATCACGCTACGAGCATGAGGGATAATCGGGAGCTTCTTTTTCACAATATCCTGACCAGGCGATCTATTAAGCGTGATGGGCTACTGCTGGGCGTAATCGGTAATACCGCCAAAATCGTTAATGGCACGCCATTTAACCGTTCCGCTATCTTCGGCCGGCCACGTTTTATCGGCGAAAGGCCCCACCATTCCGGGTTCTGTAATTTCTTTGCCGCCAACGGCAACCGTGAAAAATGAAACAAAATAGGGCGTCGGGTTGTGAACGGTTAAGCGATGAGCGGCCTGTTTAAATTTCAGCTGCTGCCATGCGCTCTCCGGATCGCCGTGCAAACCGTTTGGCCGATAAAAAATCTTAAATTTGGATTTAATATTGACCTGTAATTTATTGGCCTCCCCTTTTTGCGTCGGGGAAATACTTTTCACGTTCAGCCAATATACCGACTCGCGATCGCCGGGCAGCGGTGAGCCAATGAAATTAATACGCAATACGTTTTCCTGCTCCGGGTCGAGGCGAAATAGCGGCGGCGTAACAATAAATGGTACCGGGCCTTTATCCGCTTCGGCATAATTCTCCACCCACGACTGCACCAGATAGGGAGAATGGTTATCAGCGTTGGTCACAGAAATGGAGGCTTCGCGCTTCCCTTCATGATAAATAACCCGGGTGCCGCCCATAACAATGCCGGCCTGAGCCACGGCGGAGAACAGGAAAAAGGCGGCCGCAACCGCAGTGATAAACTGCTTCATATTGATAACCATTAAACCAAAGTCGGAATGCCGGAGGGAATGAGCAGGCCCGTTGCCTGCTCATGAGCGTATTAGTTGTAAACCATATTGAAGTTGGCCGTACCATTTGCCGGGCCGACGGACACGGCGCTGGTCGAAATATAGTCGGCGAAGAATTGCAGATCGGCGGTCCCGGAGGCGGCCCCGGAAGTGCCGGCAGTCACCGCCTGCTGGTGCGAGACCGAGCCGAGGTTGATGGCCGTCGATTTATCATCTTCATACAGCTTAATCGCCACGCCCTGAGCGCCGCCGTTTACCGCCAGCAGGTTGCTGTTGTTGGTATCACGAGTGCCGTCAAATATCACCGCCACGGTGGTTACCGAAGCAGGGCAATCTTTCACTTTGATATGGAAGCCGGTTTTGGTGGTCTCTGAGCCCGCGCCGGTGAAATAGCTGCTTGCCCATTTACCCAGATCGACGACCTGATTAGCGCTGGTGCTATCAACATTGCAGGAGGTATCGGTAATTTCACCGGTGAACTCAACCTGACCGCCGGTGTTCTGCGTGCCGGCGCCAGCGCCGGGGTTGACGGTAATTGCGGAGCTGGAAGGCTGAGAAGGGCTTGCGAATACTGCGCCGGACACCAGAGTACCGACAAAAATTGCCATAATGCGTGCTTGGGTTTTCATTATTTATCTCATTGCTAATATAGATTTAATACAGATAAAGCACAGCACCAGCCTGGCCTGTGAAAATCTGTTTACCGGGTCTCCTTGTTAATAATGCGTTCGTTCCATCCGCAGGTTATCAAATATACAAAGACGAATTCCACCTCAGCTGATTTACTCAAAAAAGAAAAGCCATTAAGTAAAATTTATAAATGTGTATTTAACATGCACTAAATCATATTCTGCCAAAAAACAAAACGCAATATCTTGTTATGTTAATGAAATGGCATTTTACTTTACACATAAAATAAAGATTAAAGATATTATTTCTCTTGTTAATTTTTCACGCAAAAAATCCGCTGCCGCGTCAATAAATCACAACAAGAGCGGGAATTAATTAACAAATTTAATCAAATAACCCTATCTCCCTCCTGCTTTTTCCATACCGGCACAAGGGGTATCGGACTAAATTAAGAATTATCTTAGTAACCATTTCCTTCATTTTTTTGTCACCACATAAATCATAACCATGCTAATAAATAACAATTACTGTTCCTGTAGCGGAATATATTTCAAATGAAAGCCTGCCCGTGAATATCTTTCATGTTGCCATCCCGCTCGCTGCGGTGCATTAAATCCCGCGCCTTCGCGGCAAACACACACTAATAACGTGGGTAAACGATTTAATAAAAAAAACCGCGCCTCAAAAGCAGGCGCGGTTTTTAGCAGATATAAATCAGCGTGGGCTTAGTCGCTCAGTTAAAACAGTCCTAACGGCGCGGTACCGTAGCTCACCAGCAGGTTTTTCGTCTGCTGGTAGGCGTTCAGCGCCATTTTGTGGGTTTCGCGCCCAACGCCGGACTGCTTATAGCCGCCAAACGCCGCGTGGGCCGGGTAGACGTGGTAGCAGTTTGTCCACACGCGGCCGGCTTTAATCCCGCGCCCCATGCGATAGGCCAGGTTAGTATCGCGCGTCCAGACGCCGGCCCCGAGGCCAAACTGGGTCTCATTGGCGATCGCCAGCGCTTCCGCTTCATCTTTAAAGGTGGTGATGCCAATGACCGGGCCAAAAATCTCCTCCTGGAAGCTGCGCATATCGTTGCGCCCCTTGATCAGGGTGGGCTGAATATAGTAACCGTTATCCAGCTCCGCGGTGATGCTGGCGCGCTCGCCGCCGGTGAGGATCTGGCCGCCCTCGTCGCGGGCAATCTTAATGTACGACAGGATCTTGTCGAACTGCTGGCGCGAGGCCTGGGCGCCGATCATCGTATCGGTATCAAACGGGTCGCCGCGGCGAATTTGCGCCACTTTCGCCATCACCCGCTCCATAAACGGCTCGTAGATCGATTCATGAATAAGCGCCCGCGATGGGCAGGTGCAGACTTCGCCCTGGTTGAAGAAGCCCAGCACCAGCCCCTCCACCGCCTTCTCAATAAATTCGTCTTCACCGTCCATCACGTCGGCAAAGTAGATATTTGGCGACTTGCCGCCGAGCTCAACGGTGCAGGGAATAATATTCTCCGCGGCGCAGGCCATAATATGCCGGCCTACCGGCGTGGAGCCGGTGAAGGCAATTTTCGCGATCCGCTTGCTGGTCGCCAGCGCTTCGCCGGCCTCCTTGCCGAATCCCTGCACCACGTTCAGCACGCCCGGCGGGAAGATATCGCCGATAATCTCCAGCAGCAGCGTAATGCTGAGCGGCGTCTGCTCTGCCGGCTTGAGCACCACGCAGTTGCCTGCCGCCAGCGCCGGCGCCAGCTTCCACGCCGCCATCAGCAGCGGGAAGTTCCACGGGATGATCTGCCCCACCACGCCCAGCGGCTCGTGGAAGTGATAGGCCACAGTGGTTTCGTCGATCTCGGCGGTGCTGCCCTCCTGCGCGCGCAGGCAGCCGGCAAAATAGCGGAAGTGATCGACCGCCAGCGGCAGATCGGCGTTGAGGGTTTCGCGAATCGGCTTGCCGTTATCCCAGCTCTCCGCTACCGCCAGGTACTCGAGGTTTTTCTGGATGCGATCGGCAACCTCCAGGAGCAGGTTGGAGCGCTGCTGCACCGACGTTTTTCCCCATGCCTCTGCGGCGCGGTGCGCAGCATCGAGGGCAAAATCGATATCTTTGGCATCGGAGCGGGGAAATTGCGCAATGTCGCTTCCGTTCACGGGGGAGGTATTCATAAAGAATTCGCCGCCGAGCGGCTCGACAAACTTGCCGTCAATATAGTTGCCGTAGGCGGATTTGAGCGTCACTAACGCGCCCGGGGTGCCAGGATGAGCATAACGCATTGCAATCTCCTTCTTGTAGGGTTGAGGCGCAGCGGCGTATTGGTTTTTTGCTCTTGCCTGCTGCAACAAGGCTATTGCAGGGGTTATGCCAGTTTTATCGCACTTTAAAATAAATAATAAAATCAGTTTATTAACCCTTAACCTTCGTCGACGTGTCTCCTTCTGCGTCAGCGATGTTTGCTTCTGTGTCGCAAATCGCAACACATAAGAAACCGCAAAGCTACAATGTTGCAACATAACTCAACCGACCATGAGGTGCTCCGTGCAAGGAAACCCGTTTACCCTCGCCCCGGAGGAAACAGCTAATCCGTTGCTCAGCGATTCGTGGTTTCGCAGCCAGCTGTATGGCCTGCAGCCGACGACGGATGAGTTCCCGCGCCTGCGCTCCGGCGAGCTGGCGGATCTGCTGGCCAGCCATAGCGGGCTGCAGCAGCTCACGCAGCCGGTGGTTGGCGCCCTGTCGCGTAAAGTCGCCGACCTGCAGTCGGTGGTGATCCTCTCCGATGCCAGCGGCCTGGTGCTGCAAACCTTCGGCAATATGCACGCCATGCAGAAGGCGCAGAGCTTTGCCCTCGCGCCGGGAAATTTATGGAGCGAGAGCGGCCGCGGGACTAACGCCATCGGCACCGCGCTGGCGATTGACGACAGCTGCGAAATTGACGGCCGCCAGCATTTTCTCACCAGCAACCAGGATCTCTACTGCGCGGCCATCCCCATTCAGAGCCCTGACGGGCAAATTGCCGGCGTGCTGGATATTTCCGGGCCGGCGCATTTCCCCCACCCGCATACCCTGGGATGGGTGAAAGAGGCGGCTAAACAGATCGAGTATTTATGGGTAAAACAGAGCCTGCACCCGCAGCAGTGGCTGATGAGCCTGCACTCGCAGCCGCAAAAGCTCGACAGCGTTGAGGAGCTGCTGCTGGTCTTTTCCGATAACGTTCTCACCGCCGGCAACCGGCTGGCGATGCGCGAGCTGGGGCTCGGCAGCGAGCAGCTGGGCCATATCACCTTCCAGCAGCTCTTTCCGCTGCTGACGCAAACCGCGGTCACCGTTCCGCTGCCGCTCACCGTTCGCCGACAAAGCTACTACTATCGGCTACGCGCCCCCACCCGCAGCGCCGTGGCGGTGTCGGCCCCGCCCACCGTCGACCTTCCCTTCGCCGGACCTCGCGAAGGGGAAAAAATGGTGCGCCTGCTCAACGCCGGCATTGCGCTGTGCATTGAAGGAGAAACGGGGTGTGGGAAAGAGTACGTCAGCCGTACGCTGCACCAGCATAGCCGCTGGCGCAGCGGTAAGTTTGTTGCCATCAACTGCGCCGCCATTCCCGAATCGCTGATTGAGTCAGAGCTCTTTGGCTATCAGCCGGGGGCCTTCACCGGCGCCAGTAAAAACGGCTATATCGGTAAAATCCGCGAGGCCGATGGCGGCGTGCTGTTCCTGGATGAGATTGGCGATATGCCGATGCTGCTGCAGACGCGGCTGCTGCGGGTGCTGCAGGAAAAAGAGGTCACTCCGCTCGGCGCCAGCCAGAGTACCCCGGTCAACTTCGCGGTGATCTGCGCAACCCACCGTAACCTGGCCCAGCGCGTCGCCGACGGCGAGTTTCGCGAGGATCTGTTCTATCGCCTGCGGGAATTTGCCCTGGCCATTCCGCCGCTGCGCGGCTGGCCGGCGCTGCCGGCGTTTATCCAGCGGCTATGGCAGGCGCTCGGCGCGGGGCAGCGTCGGGTGCAGCTGTCGCCGGACCTGCTGGACAACCTCGCCCGCCAGCCCTGGCCGGGCAACGTGCGCCAGCTGCAAAGCCTGATGAAGGTCCTGCTGGCGCTGGCCGACGACGGCGCCCGCCTCGAGGTTGACGATTTGCCCGCAGAGTACCGGGCAGCGCCGGCACCTGCCGCGCCGCGCGGGCTGCAGCAGCACGATAGCCAGCTGATTGCCGATACCCTGACCACCTACAACGGTAACGTCAGTAAGGCGGCGCAGGCGCTGGGCGTGGCGCGCAGCACGCTCTATCGCCGGGCCGCGCGATCGGGACGAAATTAATCCTCTGCGGGGCCTCGCGCCCCGCCGCCGCTACGACCTGAAGCGTGCCAGCAGCCAGCCGAATACTTTGCGATCGACGGCCTCACAAATCTGCACCAGCCGCAAACCGCAGACCTGCCAGACCGCTCTCGCCACGTAAACGCCCGCAGCGGAGACCAGCACGGAGCCCACCATATCCAGCGGAAAGTGCACGCCGAGGAAAATCCGCGCCCAGGCGACGGACAGCGCCATCAGCAGGACGGCCAACCCGAGCGCCCGTAAGCGCAGCGAGAGCAGCGCAAACGCCGCGCTGAACATCACGCTGCCGTGATCGCTTGGGAAGGAGTTATCCGCCGGATGATCGATCCAGGTATGGCCAAGCGGGATCATAAACGGTCGCGGGTGGAACCACAGCGAGCCGCAGAGCGCGCCGATCGTCAGCGCTGCCACAATACTCAGCGTGCAAAACAGCGCCTGCCTGTGGCCGCCGCCGCGGCCACCGAGAAACCACTGACACAGCAGAATGACCGGGACGACAAAAATAACCCCGTTGGCTAAGAAGTCTGCCAGCGACAAAATGCTGGCCGAGGTTCCCGGCGCAGCATTGAGCGCTAAAAAGATACGCTGGTTTACGATTTCCAAAAAGTTCATGGGATAGCTCATCACGGTAATATTGTCGTCATTATCACCACCGGGGCTTAAGTTACGCTTAACCACCGTCGGGAAATTATTCTGATTTTGCTGGCGCATCGCGGGCATATACTTTAGCATTACCTAAACTTAGAGCATGCTAAAGTAAAGAGATGAACACACCACAGCAGCTGCAGGTCAGCGCCGGGGAAGCCGCGGCCCTGTTAAAAGCAATGAGCAACCCCAACAGGCTGATGATTCTGTGCATGCTTTGCGACGCACCGCACGCCAGCGCCGGCGAGCTGGCGCGGATCACCGGCCTGAGCCCCTCCGCCACCTCACAGCATCTGGCGCGTATGCGCGACGAAGGCCTCATCGACAGCAGGCGCGAGGCGCAGCGCATCCATTACTTCATCACCGATCCCGCCGTCCAGCAGATTATCGCCACGCTGAAGGCCATCTATTGCCCTTAAGGAGCCGTCATGACTATCACCGCCCTTTCTCCAGAAGAAGCCCGGACGCAAATCGCCCGGGGCGCCAGATTAATTGATATCCGCGACGCCGATGAGTATGCCCGCGAGCACATTGCCAACGCCGAGCTGGTCCCGCTCAGCGCCCTGAACGGCGGCGCGACGCTGCACACCACCGCCGATGAGACGATTATTTTCCACTGCCAGGCCGGCTCGCGGACGCAAAATAACGCCATTCGCCTGCTGGCGGCCGCCGCTCCGGCGCAGGTCAGGCTGCTGGCCGGCGGCATCCAGGCCTGGAAAGCGGCGGGCCTGCCGGTCACAGAAGATAAATCGCAGCCGCTGCCGCTGATGCGTCAGGTGCAGATCGCCGCCGGCGGGCTAATACTTCTCGGCGTGGTGCTGGGATACGGCTTCAGCAGCGGCTTTTTCCTGCTGAGCGCGTTGGTCGGTGCCGGGCTGACCTTCGCCGGTATCACCGGCTTTTGCGGTATGGCGCGGCTGCTGGCGGTGATGCCGTGGAACCGACGCTGATATCTACTCCCTCAGGTCAGTTGTCTCCTGCCGTTCGGCTGAGCTATGGTTAATATCCGCAATCGCGACGCAGGGTCATGGCAGGTAGCAGGATGAGGCGTCGGATTATTCATGCAGAGGAGAGAGATAATGTATTCACCTGGCGATCTGGTACAGCCGCGAACGGGCGGTCCAAAGCTTAAAGTGGTGGCCGTCAACGACGATCAAATTGTCGCCGTGCAGGCCAGCAACGAGCAGGGCGAGAAATTTACTCTCAAAGCGATCGACGTTACGCCCTATACCGAAGACGGCGATTTCGGCGTTTGCTGATATTTACGGTGGGCCACCCCACCGTTATTTCCCCTGGCGCAGAGAGCCTGTCGCTGCGGGGATAAATATTAAATCAGGAAGCTCTCGAGGGTTTTACCCGCAGAGATGGCCCGGGCGATCGGCTTCGGCATGCGGCCCTGGCCCGTCCAGGTTTTTTCCAGACCGTTAAAATCGATAAAACGATATTTTGCCGGACGCGGCCGCCGCGCTTTCGTTCCCGGCGATGTCTTCTGGCCCAGCAGCTCATCAGGCGTAATGCCATCGGCTATCATCAGCTCCAGCCAGGTGCTAATTTTTTCCTGATATTCAGCTTTCTGCGCATGCTCAGCCTGCTGCTGGGTACGTTTTTCTTCAGTGACGATCCTGAGTTTTTCCAGCATATCGTCAAGAGCGTCAATGGAGAATTCACGCGTGATGGTCCGCAGCGAGCGGATATTATTCAGTTTCTGTAACATTAAAGACATAAATTTTCAAAAAACTCCGGATAACCAATAAAACAAAATTACGTGACCATCTTAATAGCTGAGATTATTTATTACCACCTTTAATATCCCCGTATAAATATAGAAAGATAATCCCGTTGTGAATTCATTTATACACAACCCAGGCGGCAGGCTTTTACGGGCTGGGTTCAATATAGCACCAGTCGCTGCGAGTTATTCAGATTAGCGTAACGGAAAACCGCCCGCAGAAATTACTCTTCAGGGCGCGACGATGCGCAACAGGAATATCCCTGAGCCGCGCGCCTGCTCCGTCATGCGTATATAGTGGGGATGCGCAAAGCCTTAGCATAATATCGCCATGGGCGAAGCGCGCTGCGTCGGCCGGGGCCTGCATAAGCATTCATTAATGACGAATGAAAAAAAACGTTCACAACAGCATCTTATGCTGAGTTATGCGCCAGAAATAGCCAAATAAATCTAAAAGTGATGAGCATCACGCTTCTCTGCGAAGATCGCGCTGACTAAGGGCTACCCCATCGGCATTATCTTTTTCGCAACACAACCACAACAATATTAAACTATTGATAATTAACAACAAAAACAATAACCAGCATAAAACTAACGAAACGCTCAGCGAACAGCCTTCCACAGAGTATTTTATAGACAAAAAGCCATTAAATAAAAATTTGCAGCTAGTTGCCACCTTCAAGCCAGAGATATAACCTACTCGCATCATTACAGGCAGCCCAAAAACGCTATAACAGCGCGCATTTTTTGGCGTAACAGACTTTATTTTCGAGGAGCATACCGATGTTCTCTGCGCAGTCCCGCTTGCGTCATGCGGTAGCAGACACCTTTGCGATGGTCGTGTACTGCACCGTCGTAAACATGATGATCGAGATTTTCCTCTCCGGAATGACTTTTGAGCAGTCGTTATCTTCACGTCTGGTGGCGATTCCGGTAAACATTATTATTGCGGTGCCCTACGGTTTTTACCGCGACCGCGCGATGCGCCTGGCACGCCATATCAGCCCTTCAGGCTGGATGAAGAATGTTGCCGACGTTGTCGCCTATGTGACCTTCCAGTCGCCGGTGTACGTCGCGATTCTGTTTGTCGTGGGTGCCGACTGGCATCAGATTGCCGCGGCGGTGAGTTCGAATATCGTCGTTTCAATGCTGATGGGCGCGGCGTATGGCTACTTTCTTGATTACTGCCGCCGTCTGTTCCGCGTCAGCGCCTACCGCCAGGCCAAGGCCTGAGCCGGTGACCAACCAGCGACTGGCCCGCGCCAGTCGCTCACTGTATCCACTTCCTTGTTATCATCCCTCAGCGGTAATTTGCCCGCACGTTAATACGGAAATCCGCCGGTTAACTATGGGACATCGTCGGCTGCGCTTCGCCAAATAAGCCACTCAGAAAGCGCTCAAGCGCAATACGAGAGCTGAATCCGTGTGGAATACCATAATGCTGCTGCGCATCACCGGCTAAATAGAGCGGGAACTGCTCGTAATGATCGCAGGTCTTGATATCCGAAGCGGGGTCCGCCAGCGTATTGCTGCGCTCTTTCAGCGCCGGATGAATAATTAAAGCGGTACGCCCCATGCGCGCTTCGCGGTTCACATAAACATAATTATCGCCACGGCGATAGCCGTACGCTTTTTGCGTCACAACATCCATGGTGAAGCCGGCTTTTTCAAGAACACGCGCCACCTCATCGGGTCTTAAATACATACTCATTCCTCGTTATCTTTTACCGCACATTTACCTTACCTTATTCTTGATTGGCAGGGCTTTCGGAAAATTCCAGAAACCACGATTTAAAGCATAATTCAAAATCTTGTCCTACACTTAATGGCTCTACCCTAAATAATTCTGGTTGCAATACGACAGCAGCGTAGGCACAACCTTAAGTATGGCGGGTATCGATGATATTAAGGGAGAAATCAATGGCCAACCGTGTGAATCGCAACAATGTAGATGAAAGCGCTGAGGATATTCATAACGATGTCAGCCAATTAGCGGATACGCTGGAAGAAGTGCTGAAATCGTGGGGCAGCGATGCAAAAGACGAAGCGGACGCTGCGCGCAAAAAGGCGCAGGCATTGCTGAAAGAGACCCGCGCGCGCATTAACGGTAACAACCGCGTACAGCAGGCCGCCCGTGACGCCGCCGGCTGCGCCGATACCTACGTGCGTGACAAACCCTGGCAGAGCGTCGGCGCCGCCGCCGCCGTTGGGCTATTTATTGGCGTATTGCTGAATTTACGTCGATAATATAAACGTAAGACGAAGATAACAAATACGCGTCAACCCCTGTATGCCGTCGGTATGCAGGGGTTTTTTATTTCCCGCCGATAGCCTGCCTGAGCTGACGCACGAGGTCAGCGGCCATCTCCGGGGAGGTCAGATTGGTAAAACTCACCAGCAGCCCTCCCTCACCGCGGCTCTGCATCCGCCAGTCGCTCAGCGCCTGAACGTCCAGCCCCGCCTCTCTTGCCCGCCGCGCCAGCAGCCGGTCGTCATCGCGCGTCGCAATAACCAGCTGAATGCCGCCCAGCTGCGGAATCACCGCAAAGCCGGCGGCCGCCAGCGCCGACTCCAGCCACTGACGGCGCAGGGCGTAGCTGGCGCGCATTTTTTTCAGATGGCGCCAGAAATGACCTTCCTGAATAAAATCGGCCAGCGTCTGCTGCCACAGCGTCGGAACGCTGCAGCTCATCAGCTCCGCCTGACGACGAAATGCGTCAACCTGCGGCGGGGGAACCACCAGCCAGGCGGCGCGCAGCGCGGGAAAGAGTGATTTGCTGAACGTTCCGCAGTAAATCACGCGCTGCGGGGCATCGAGGCTTTTCAGCGGCGGCAGCGGCTTTCCCCGATAGCGAAATTCGCTATCGTAATCATCTTCGATAATCCAGCCGGCGTTTTGCGCCGCCCAGGCCAGCAGCTGCCTGCGCCTCTCAAGCGAGAGCGCAACGCCGGTCGGGCTTTGGTGAGCGGGCGTCAGCAGCGCGAAGTGCGCCTTTGGAAAGCAGCGCAGCGCGTGCGCCACATCCATTCCTTCATCATCGACCGGGACCGGATTAATGACCACGCCTTGCCCCGTGACCACCGGACGGATCAGCGGAAAGCCGGGGTCTTCCATCCACATCGTCTGCCCGGGCCGTGCCAGAGTGCGCAGGATCAGCGTCATCGATGCGGCATAGCTGCCGGTTACCAGCACCTGCTCCGGCTGGCACTCAATGCTGCGCGAGAGGCGGAGATAATCGACAATCGCCCGGCGAAGGATCGGTTCACCGCAGGGCTCTCCCGGCGCCAGATCGAAACGGGTTTGCGTGCGCAGGCGTCGGCCCATCACCCGCGCCCACAGGCCGCGCGGGAAAAGATCCAGCGCCGGCAGGCCCATTTTAAACGGCAGGGGCACGGCCGGCTCGCTGCCGGCCGCCAGGCGCGTCGGCGCCGCCTGCTGCGGGCTGAGGCGCTCGCTGACGAAGGTTCCCGCCTGGCCGCGCCGCTCAAGCCATCCCTGAGCCACCAGCTCACCCCAGGCGTTTTCCACCGTCGCCCGCGATACGCCGAGCTCCTGAGCGTAGACCCGGCTGGCGGGCAGGCGGCTGCCCGGCGGCAGCTCGCCGCGCTCAATGGCGGATTTCAGCTGCCGGGCGATACGCTGATAGTGCGGCGCTTTTTTGGCTTCCATCATGGTCTGCTTTTTCCATTAAAATATGGCTATCTTTTGCAGTCCATTATAGTGCTATTTTGACTGCCGTCTTAGAGACTATCTCACCCGACGTCGCCGTTGACGTCAGCCCGGGACCCCGTGCAGCCTAAGGGATAGCTCTTCATGTGGAGAGAAAAATGAACACACTGCGTCAGCCCTATAACGAACTGAGTCCGGAAGTCTATAACGCGCTGGTACAGGCGAAAGTTGCGCTGGAAAAAAGCGAGCTCGACGGCACGCTGCTGGAGCTGGTTTACCTGCGCGTTTCGCAGATTAACGGCTGCGCCTTCTGCCTCGAGATGCACAGTAAAGCGCTGAGAAAATCCGGCGTCGCCCAGGGCCGCCTCGACGCGCTGGCCGGCTGGCGGGTAAGCGCCCACTTTGATGCCGCAGAGCGCGCGGCGCTGGCGTGGGCGGAGTCGGTAACCCACATCGCCAGCAGCCATGCTGAAGATGACGTTTATCTGCCGCTGCTGGATCATTTTAGCCCGCGTCAGATAAGCGATTTAACCTTCGCCATCAGCCTGATGAACGCCTTTAACCGTCTTGCCGTCAGCATGCGCCTGTAGGTTTACGCCCGCCCTCCCCCGCCCTCGCAGGATCGCTCCGCGGGGGTCATCCTTATTTAAAAACGCTATATATTGCGTGGTTGAACTTTTTGACAACTACATCTAGTATTTCCTGAACAGTTAACCGATACCAACCGCTGCGCTTTTTGGCGCCGTTCTGTTATCTTAAATGGAAATACGAATCATGCGCATTACTATTTACACTAAAAATGACTGCGTTCAGTGCCATGCAACAAAGCGCGCCATGGAGAGCCGCGGGTTTGCCTTCGAGATGGTCAACATCGAGCAGCATCCCGACGCCGCAGAGATGCTGCGCGAGCAGGGATTTCGCCAGCTGCCGGTGGTGATTGCCGGCGAGACCCGCTGGTCCGGCTTCCGTCCGGATATGATTAATCGCCTGCGTCCCGTCGCGGCGGCCAGCGCATGAGCCTCATCGTCTACTTCTCCAGCAGCTCCGAAAATACGCATCGGTTCGTCCAGCGTCTGGGGCTGCCCGCGGTGCGCATTCCGCTTAACGAGCGGGAGCGGATCCAGGTAGACGAACCCTATATTCTCATCGTCCCCAGCTACGGCGGCGGCGGTACCGCAGGCGCCGTGCCGCGCCAGGCGATCCGCTTTTTAAACGATCCCCACAATCGTCAGTTCATTCGTGGCGTCATCGCCGCAGGCAACCGCAACTTCGGTGACGCCTACGGCCGGGCCGGCGACGTTGTCGCGCAGAAATGCAGCGTGCCGAACCTCTATCGCTTTGAGCTGATGGGTACCCCACACGATGTCGCTAACGTACGCAAAGGAGTAAGCGAATTTTGGCAACAACAACCGCAGAACGTCTAACCGCAGAGGCGCCGGATTTCCACGCCCTCAACGCCATGCTGAATCTGTACGACAGCAGCGGGCGGATCCCGTTTGAAAAGGACCGCCAGGCGGTGGACGCCTTTATGGCGACCCACGTCGAGGCCAACACCGTCGGCTTCGCCACGCAGAGCGACAGGCTGGCGTGGCTGGTTGCCGAAGGCTATTACGACGCCGACGTGCTGGCCCGCTACGACCACCGTTTCGTCCTCGCGCTGTTTGAGCAGGCCCACGGCTACCGTTTCCGCTTCCAGACCTTTCTCGGCGCCTGGAAGTTCTACACCAGCTATGCGCTGAAAACCTTTGACGGCAAACGCTACCTTGAGCACTTCGCCGATCGTACCTGCATGGTGGCCCTAAGCCTGGCGCAGGGCGACGAAACCCTGGCCCGCCAGCTGGCCGATGAGATCCTGAGCGGACGCTTTCAGCCAGCGACCCCGACCTTCCTTAACGCCGGCAAGCAGCAGCGCGGGGAGCTGGTTTCCTGCTTCCTGCTGCGCATCGAAGACAACATGGAGTCGATTGGCCGGGCGGTTAACTCGGCGCTGCAGCTCTCCAAACGCGGCGGCGGCGTGGCGTTCCTGCTGTCGAACCTTCGCGAGGCCGGCGCGCCGATTAAGCGCATCGAGAACCAGTCCTCGGGGGTGATCCCGGTGATGAAAATGCTGGAAGACGCCTTCTCCTACGCCAACCAGCTCGGCGCACGCCAGGGAGCCGGGGCGGTCTATCTGCATGCGCATCATCCGGATATCCTGCGCTTCCTCGACACCAAGCGCGAAAACGCCGATGAGAAAATCCGCATCAAAACCCTGTCGCTCGGCGTCGTTATCCCGGACGTCACCTTCCAGCTGGCGAAAGACGACGCGCAGATGGCGCTGTTCTCGCCCTACGACGTCGAGCGGCTGTACGGTAAGGCGTTTGGCGATATCGCCGTCAGCGAGATGTACCCGCAGCTGGTCGCCGACGAGCGGGTCAGCAAGCGCTGGATCCGCGCCCGCGATCTGTTCCAGCGGCTGGCGGAGATTCAGTTTGAATCCGGCTACCCGTACATCATGTTTGAAGACACCGTCAACCGCGCCAACCCGATTGCCGGGCGGGTCAACATGAGCAACCTGTGCTCGGAAATTTTGCAGGTCAACACCCCCTCGACCTTTGACGAAAACCTCGATTACGCCAGCGTCGGCCAGGATATCTCCTGCAATCTCGGCTCGTTAAATATTGCCCATACCATGGATTCGCCCGACTTTGCGCGCACGGTTGAAGTCGCCATTCGCGGCCTGACGGCGGTGTCCGATATGAGCGACATTCGCTCGGTACCTTCGGTGGCGGCGGGTAACGCGGCTTCTCACGCCATCGGGCTGGGGCAGATGAATCTGCATGGCTATCTGGCGCGGGAAGGCATCGCCTACGGCAGCCCGGAGGGGCTGGATTTCACCAACCTCTATTTTTACACCGTGACCTGGCATGCGCTGCGCACCTCGATGCTGATGGCGCGCGAGCGCGGCGAGCGTTTCGCCGGCTTCTCCCGCTCGCGCTACGCCAGCGGCGACTATTTCCAGCAGTATCTGCAGGGCGACTGGCAGCCGAAAACGGCGAAAGTCCGCGAGCTGTTTGCCCGCGCCGGTATCGCCCTGCCCGACCGCCAAATGTGGCAGCAGCTGCGCGAGGACGTGATGCGTTACGGGATCTATAACCGCAACCTGCAGGCGGTGCCGCCCACCGGCTCGATCTCCTATATCAACCACGCGACGTCGAGCATCCATCCGATCGTCTCGAAGATAGAGATCCGCAAAGAGGGCAAGACCGGGCGGGTTTACTATCCGGCGCCGTTTATGACCAACGACAACCTGGCCCTGTACCAGGACGCCTATGAGATTGGCCCGCAAAAAATTATCGACACCTACGCCGAGGCCACGCGACATGTCGATCAGGGGCTCTCTTTAACGCTCTTTTTCCCCGATACCGCCACCACCCGCGATATCAACCGGGCGCAGATTTACGCGTGGAAAAAAGGCATTAAGACGCTCTACTACATCCGCCTGCGCCAGCTGGCGCTGGAAGGTACCGAAATTGAGGGCTGCGTGTCCTGCGCGCTGTAAGGAGAACCCGATGACCCATCTATCGCGCATTAGCGCCATTAACTGGAATAAGATTCAGGACGACAAGGACCTGGAGGTGTGGAACCGCCTGACCAGCAACTTCTGGCTGCCGGAGAAGGTGCCGCTGTCCAACGATATCCCCGCGTGGCAGGCCCTCAGCCCGATGGAGCAGCAGCTGACCATCCGCGTTTTCACCGGCCTGACGCTGCTCGATACCATTCAGAACACCGCCGGCGCGCCGGCGCTGATGAACGACGCCCTCACTCCGCATGAGGAGGCGGTGATGTCGAATATCAGCTTTATGGAGGCGGTGCACGCCCGCTCCTACAGCTCGATTTTCTCCACCCTGTGCCAGACCAAAGACGTCGATGCTGCCTACGCCTGGAGTGAAGAGAACGCCCCGCTTCAGCGCAAAGCCGAGCTGATGCTGGAGTATTACCGGGCGGACGAGCCGCTGAAGAAGAAAATCGCCAGCGTCTTCCTCGAATCCTTCCTCTTCTATTCCGGATTCTGGCTGCCGATGTACTTCTCCAGCCGCGGCAAGTTGACCAACACCGCCGACCTGATTCGCCTGATCATCCGCGACGAGGCGGTGCACGGCTATTACATCGGCTACAAATATCAAAAGGGGCTGGAAAAAGTCAGCGCCGAAAAGCGGGAGGAGCTGAAGAATTTCGCCCTCGACCTGCTGATGGATCTCTACGATAACGAGCTGGCCTATACCCAGCAGCTGTACGCCGACAGCGGCTGGGCTGAGGAGGTCACGGCCTTCCTGTGCTACAACGCCAACAAGGCGCTGATGAACCTGGGCTATGAGGCGCTGTTCCCGGCGGAAATGGCCGCGGTCAATCCGGCGATCCTCGCCGCGCTCTCGCCGAACGCCGATGAAAACCACGACTTTTTCTCCGGCTCAGGATCGTCCTACGTGATGGGTAAAACGGAAGAGACCGCCGACGCCGACTGGGACTTTTAACCTTACTTTCACCAGGAATATATTCACTCAATTCCTGGTGATCTATTTCACATTATTTCTATTCATCACACCATTATCCGTTCTGCTATTCTCGCGAAATCTGCCTGTCATATTCATCCCAAACCCCACAGTTTTGGCAATAATTACCCGGTGAATGTTAAAAATATTACCGCTGCGCAATCAACGCTCAGCCCTTATATCACGGGGAGTGCGCCGGCATTGGCCCCGCGCCATATCGGCCATTCGTGGACATTGAGGGTTGTCACAGAATCTGAGTATGTTAGGGTGTAAAAAGGTAATTATCTCCACCAGGTACCATATCGACATAATACAAATAACGGGAAACTTTCTATTGCATGGTAATTAAATTAGAAATTAAGAATCTCTATAAGATATTTGGCGAGCATCCACAGCGAGCGTTCAAATATATTGAAAAAGGATTTACCAAAGAACAACTGCTGGAAAAAACGGGGCTTTCACTTGGCGTCAAAGATGCCAGTCTGACCATTGAAGAAGGCGAGATATTCGTCATCATGGGGCTTTCCGGTTCGGGAAAATCCACCATGGTTCGCCTTCTCAATCGCCTGATTGAACCCACCCGCGGACAGGTGCTGATTGACGGCGTGGATATCGCCAAAATCTCAGAATCCGAGCTGCGCGAGGTGCGCAGAAAAAAGATCGCAATGGTTTTTCAATCATTTGCGCTCATGCCGCACATGACCGTGCTGGACAATGCCGCCTTTGGCATGGAGCTGGCGGGTCTTTCCACCCAGCAGCGCCAGGAGAAAGCGCTGGAGGCGCTGCGCCAGGTCGGTCTGGAAAACTACGCACACGCTTATCCGGATGAACTCTCCGGCGGGATGCGTCAACGCGTCGGGCTTGCCCGCGCGCTGGCGATTAACCCCGATATCCTGTTAATGGATGAAGCCTTCTCGGCCCTCGATCCCTTAATTCGCACCGAAATGCAGGATGAGCTGACCAAATTACAGGCCAAACATCAGCGCACCGTGGTCTTTATTTCCCACGATCTTGATGAAGCCATGCGCATCGGCGACCGGATTGCCATCATGCAAAATGGCGAGGTTATTCAGGTCGGTACTCCCGATGAAATCCTCAATAATCCGGCCAATGATTATGTGAAAACCTTCTTCCGCGGCGTCGATATTAGCCAGGTATTCAGCGCCAAAGATATTGCCCGCCGTAGCCCGGTTGGCTTAATTCGTAAAACGCCGGGCTTTGGCCCCCGTTCGGCGCTGAAATTACTCCAGGATGAAGACCGCGAATATGGTTATGTAATTGAGCGCGGTAATAAGTTTGTCGGCATTGTCTCCATTGATTCGCTGAAATCCGCGCTGAGCGAAGGTCAGGGAATTGACGCGGCGTTACTCGACTCCCCGTTGGCGGTGGATGCGCAAACGTCGCTTAGCGACCTGCTCTCCCACGTAGGCCAGGCACCGTGCGCGGTGCCGGTTGTGGATGAAGGGCAACAGTATATCGGCATCATTTCTAAACGAATGCTGCTGCAGGCTTTAGATCGCGAGGGGGCAAACAATGGCTGATCAATCTAACCCGTGGGATACCGCACCGGCGGCGGATAGCGCCGCACAATCTGCCGATGCCTGGGGCACTCCGGCCGCCGCACCTGCCGACGGCGGCGGTGCAGACTGGCTGACCAGCGCCCCGGCGCCGCAGCCGGAACATTTCAACATTATGGATCCGTTCCATAAAACGCTGATCCCGCTGGACAGCTGGGTGACGCACGGTATCGACTGGATAGTGATGCACTTCCGTCCGCTGTTCCAGGGGATCCGCGTGCCGGTTGACTATATACTCAGCGCCTTCCAGCAGCTGCTGTTAGGGATGCCCGCGCCGGTGGCGATTGTGATATTCGCCCTGATCGCCTGGCAGATCTCCAGCGTCGGCATGGGCGTCGCCACGCTGATCTCGCTGGTGGCTATCGGCGCTATCGGCGCCTGGTCGCAGGCGATGGTCACCCTGGCGCTGGTGCTGACCGCCCTGCTGTTCTGTATGCTGATCGGCCTGCCGCTTGGGATCTGGCTGGCGCGGAGCCCGCGCGCGGCCAAAATTATTCGTCCGCTGCTCGATGCCATGCAGACCACGCCGGCGTTCGTCTACCTGGTGCCCATCGTTATGCTGTTCGGGATCGGTAACGTTCCAGGCGTGGTGGTGACCATTATCTTTGCCCTGCCGCCCATCGTGCGTCTGACCATTCTGGGGATTAACCAGGTGCCGGCGGATCTGATTGAAGCCTCGCGCTCCTTCGGCGCCAGCCCGCGCCAGCTGCTGTTTAAAGTTCAGCTGCCGCTGGCGATGCCGACCATTATGGCCGGGGTCAACCAGACGCTGATGCTGGCGCTGTCGATGGTGGTAATCGCCTCGATGATCGCCGTCGGCGGTCTCGGCCAGATGGTACTGCGCGGGATCGGCCGCCTTGATATGGGCCTCGCAAGCGTGGGCGGCGTCGGGATTGTTATCCTCGCCATCATTCTTGACCGCCTGACCCAGGCCGTTGGGCGCGACTCGCGCAGCCGCGGCAGCCGCCGCTGGTACACCACCGGCCCGCTGGGGCTAATCACCCGTCCCTTCAGTAAATAATCATCTCATTGCCCGGCGGCATTGCGCCTGCCGGGCCAGCAGTCATCCTTTCTTATTTATGAGGAACAACGATGCGACATACAGCGATTCTTGCCACAGCGTTCACCGCTCTCATTTCTACCGGCGCCGTTGCCGCCGACCTGCCGGGTAAAGGCATCACCGTCAAACCGATTCAGAGCACCATCACCGAAGAGACTTTCCAGACCCTGCTGGTCAGCCGCGCGCTGGAGAAGCTGGGCTACACCGTCGATAAGCCGAGTGAAGTTGACTATAACGTCGGCTACACCTCGCTCGCCTCCGGCGACGCCACCTTTACCGCCGTTAACTGGCAGCCGCTGCATGACGACATGTACGCCGCGGCAGGCGGTGACAAGAGCTTCTACCGCGAAGGCGTTTTTGTGAACGGCGCGGCGCAGGGCTACCTGATTGATAAGAAAACCGCCGAGCAGTATCACATTAAATCCATCGATCAGCTGAAAGACCCGAAAATCGCCAAACTGTTTGATACCAACGGCGATGGCAAGGCCGATCTCACCGGCTGTACGCCGGGCTGGGGCTGTGAAGCGGTGATTAACCATCAGATTGATGCCTATGGCCTGAGCAACACCGTGGTGCACAACCAGGGTAACTATGCCGCGATGATGGCCGATACCATCGCCCGCTATAAAGAAGGCAAGCCGGTGATTTATTACACCTGGACGCCGTACTGGGTCAGCGACGTGCTGAAGCCGGGTAAAGATGTGGTCTGGCTGCAGGTGCCGTTCTCCTCCCTGCCGGGCGTGCAGAAGAACATCGATACCAAACTGGCTAACGGCGCCAACTACGGCTTCCCGGTGAGCACCATGCACATTGTGGCAAACAAAGCCTGGGCCGAGAAAAACCCGGCGGCGGCGAAGCTGTTCAGCATCATGAAGCTGCCGATTGCCGACATTAACGCCGAGAACGCGATGATGCACGAAGGTCACGCTTCAGAAGCGGATATCCAGGGCCACGTTGACGGCTGGATTAAAGCCCACCAGCAGCAGTTTGACGGCTGGCTGAAAGAGGCGCTGGCGGCGCAGAAATAATCTGCCCTCATCAGATTGCCATGCAGCTCCGGCGCGCATCACGCCGCCGGAGGTTCCCGGGCTGTGCCTTCTGCGCCCTGCCCGGGTACCGCCTCCTTTGCTGTTGTTCCAGCAAATCTTCTTCGCTCCCGCCGCCTCTCTATCTCCCGTCACCCATGTGCGCTAACCTACGAACCGGCAAAGAGATTTCTCTTCTGGCTATAGGTTTAACGTATCAATTTTAGTCAATAATTCATTTGATTTATTTGTCACAATAGTTATTATATCGGCTGTAATTAATGAGGTCATACCCAAATGGATAGTTCGTTTACTCCCATTGAGCAAATGCTCAAATTCCGCGCCAGCCGTCACGAAGATTTCCCTTTCCAGGAGATTCTGTTAACTCGCCTCTGCATGCACATGCAAGGTAAGCTACTGGAAAATCGCAATAAAATGCTGAAAGCGCAGGGAATTAACGAGACATTATTTATGGCGTTGATAACCCTGGAATCTCAGGAAAACCACAGCATTCAGCCCTCTGAGCTGAGCTGCGCCCTGGGGTCATCACGCACCAACGCCACGCGCATTGCCGACGAGCTGGAAAAACGCGGCTGGATTGAACGCCGTGAAAGCGATAACGATCGCCGCTGTCTGCATCTGCAGCTTACCGACAAAGGTCATCAGTTTTTGCGCGAGGTTCTGCCTCCGCAGCACAACTGCCTGCATCAGCTCTGGTCTTCTTTAAGCACCAGCGAAAAAGATCAGCTCGAGCACATCACCCGTAAACTGCTTGGTCGTCTTGACCAGATGGAAGAAGACGGTGTGCTTGCGGAGTCACTGCGCTAGGCGCGGAACCGCTCGAAATCTTTCTGAATTGACAAGGAAAAACAGACCAGGCCAGCAGATCTTCTGCTGGCCTTTCTGATAAACAGGTCGGCCCAGCCGATGTAAAATAATAAGATCGTGGAGAATAACATGAGCGCAAATGCGGAGAGCCAAATCCCGCAGCAACCGGGCAGCAAGAAAGGGAAGCGCAAGGGCGCCCTTCTGCTGCTGACATTGCTCTTTATTATTGTTGCCGTGGCATATGGGATTTATTGGTTTTTGGTACTGCGTCATTATGAAGAGACCGATGACGCGTATGTGGCAGGGAATCAGGTGCAGATTATGGCCCAGGTGTCCGGCAGCGTGACGAAAGTCTGGGCCGACAACACCGATTTTGTGCAGCAAGGCGATACGCTGGTCACCCTCGATCAGACCGATGCCCAGCAGGCGTTTGAAAAAGCGCAAACCCAGCTGGCCGCCAGCGTGCGGCAAACCCGCCAGTCGATGATCAACAGTAAGCAGCTGCAGGCCAACATCGACGTCAAAAAAACCGCGCTCTCGCAGGCGCAAACCGACCTCAACCGCCGTATCCCTCTGGGCGCCGCTAACCTGATTGGCCGCGAGGAGCTCCAGCACGCTCGCGATACCGTCGCCAGCGCCCAGGCCGAGCTCGACGTGGCGGTGCAGCAGTTTAACGCTAACCAGGCCATCGTTCTGGGGACGCCTCTCGAGCAGCAGCCTGCCGTTCTGCAGGCAGCCACCGACGTCCGTAACGCCTGGCTGGCCCTGCAGCGTACGCAGATCGTCAGCCCGATTAGCGGCTACGTTTCCCGCCGTTCGGTGCAGCCCGGCGCGCAGATAAGCCAGACCACTCCGCTGATGGCGGTCGTGCCGGCAACTAATCTGTGGGTCGACGCCAACTTTAAAGAGACCCAGCTGGCGCATATGCGCATCGGCCAGCCGGCTACCGTCATCAGCGATATCTACGGCGACGAGGTGAAATACACCGGTAAGGTCGTGGGGCTGGATATGGGGACCGGCAGCGCCTTCTCCCTGCTGCCGGCGCAGAACGCCACCGGGAACTGGATTAAAGTCGTCCAGCGTCTGCCGGTACGTATCGAGCTCAATGAGAAGCAGCTGGCGGCGCACCCGCTGCGTATTGGCCTCTCTACGCTGGTTGAGGTGGATACCACCAACCGCGACGGTGAGATGCTGGCGAACGAGACGCGCAAGTCTCCGGTGTATGAAAGCAATGCCCGTGAAATCGCGCTCGACCCGGTAAACAAACTGATCAACGGCATCATCCAGGCTAACGCCGGATAATTCGGGGTGAGCGTAATGCAACAGCAAAAACCGCTGGAGGGCGCGCAGCTGGTCATCATGACCATCGCGCTGTCGCTTGCGACCTTCATGCAGGTGCTGGACTCCACTATCGCCAACGTGGCTATCCCAACCATCGCCGGTAACCTTGGCTCATCCCTGAGCCAGGGCACCTGGGTGATTACCTCGTTTGGGGTGGCCAACGCCATCTCCATTCCGATAACCGGTTGGCTGGCAAAACGCGTGGGGGAAGTGAAGCTGTTCCTGTGGTCGACGGTGGCGTTTGCCATCGCCTCCTGGGCCTGCGGCATGTCCAACAGCCTGACGATGCTGATTTTCTTCCGCGTGATTCAGGGGATCGTCGCCGGTCCGCTGATCCCGCTATCGCAGAGCCTGCTGCTCAGCAACTACCCGCCGGCAAAACGCTCCATCGCCCTGGCGCTGTGGTCGATGACGGTTATCGTGGCGCCAATCTGCGGGCCGATCCTCGGCGGCTATATCAGCGACAACTACCACTGGGGCTGGATATTCTTTATCAACGTCCCGATCGGTATCGCCGTGGTGGTCATGACGCTGCAAACCCTGCGCAGTCGGGAAACCCGCACCGAGCAGCGGCGCATTGACGGCGTCGGGCTGGCGCTGCTGGTGATTGGTATCGGCAGCCTGCAGGTGATGCTCGATCGCGGCAAGGAGCTGGACTGGTTCGCCTCCACGGAGATTGTCGTCCTGACGGTGGTGGCGGTGGTGGCCATCAGCTTCCTTATCGTCTGGGAGCTTACCGATGACAACCCGATAGTCGACCTTTCGCTATTTAAGTCGCGAAACTTCACCATCGGCTGTCTGTGCATCAGCCTCGCCTATATGCTCTACTTCGGCGCCATCGTTCTGCTGCCGCAGCTGCTGCAGGAGGTCTACGGCTACACCGCGACCTGGGCGGGTCTGGCGTCGGCGCCGGTGGGGGTGATCCCGGTTATCCTCTCGCCGATTATCGGCCGCTTTGCCCATAAGCTCGATATGCGTCGGCTGGTGACCTTCAGCTTTATTATGTATGCGGTGTGCTTCTACTGGCGCGCATGGACCTTCGAACCGGGGATGGACTTCGGCGCCTCGGCCTGGCCGCAGTTTATCCAGGGCTTCGCGGTGGCCTGCTTCTTTATGCCGCTGACCACCATCACCCTTTCCGGCCTGACCCCGGACAGGCTGGCGGCGGCTTCGAGCCTGTCGAACTTTACCCGTACGCTGGCGGGCTCTATCGGTACCTCGATAACCACCACCATGTGGACCAACCGCGAGGCGCTGCACCATGCGCAGCTCACCGAGTCGGTCACGCCCTACAACCCTAACGCTCAGCAGATGTATGACCAGCTGCAGGGCCTGGGGATGACCCAGCAGCAGGCGTCCGGCTGGATAGCCCAGCAGATAACCAACCAGGGGCTGATTATTTCCGCCAACGAAATATTCTGGGTCTCGGCGGGTATCTTTATCCTTCTGCTAAGCCTGGTGTGGTTTGCCAAGCCTCCGTTCAGCGCGGGCGGCGGCGGCGGTGGGGCTCACTAGCGTTAATACTAAGGGATCTGCGGATCCCTTTTTTATTGGCGGAGAAATACGCCCGCCTGTCCACTTTGCGCTAGTTTCTGTCCACTTCGCTAAAGCGCCCCGCTCCCCTTGTCGTGCAGGATAAAGCTCCAACCCAAGGAGCTCATCATGCTGAAAAATCCTCACCAAAAGTATCGCCCCTCGCCGGTCATATCCCTGCCCGACCGCCGCTGGCCGGACCGGCAGATCGCCCACGCGCCGCGCTGGCTCTCTACCGACCTGCGCGACGGCAACCAGGCGCTGGCGGAGCCGATGGACGGCGCGCGCAAGCTGCAGTTCTGGAACCTGCTGCTGGAGTGCGGATTCAAAGAGATTGAAGTCGCGTTTCCGTCCGCATCGCAGACCGATTTCAACTTCGTTCGCCAGCTGATTGAGGAGCAGCGTATCCCCGAGGACGTCACCATTCAGGTGCTGACCCAGGCGCGGGAGGATTTAATCCTGCGCACCTTCGAAGCGCTGCGCGACGCCCACAGCGCCACCGTACACCTGTATAACGCCACCGCGCCGCTTTTCCGCCGGCTGGTCTTCGGCATGGAAAAAGCGCAGGTGGTTGAGCTGGCGACCCGCGCCACCCGGCTGATCCGCGAGCAGTGCGAACGGCAGCCGCAAACGCGCTGGCAGTACGAGTACTCGCCGGAAACCTTCTGCTTTACCGAACCGGAGTTTGCGCTGGAGATCTGCGAAGCGGTGGCGGAAATCTGGCAGCCCTGCGCCGAACGCCCGATGATCATCAACCTGCCCGCTACCGTGGAGGTCAATACCCCCAACGTCTATGCCGATCAAATCGAGTATTTTTGCCGTCACTTCTCACGACGCGCCGACGTCTGCATCAGCGTCCACCCGCATAATGACCGCGGAACCGGCGTTGCCAGCGCCGAGCTGGCGGTGATGGCCGGCGCCGACCGCGTTGAAGGCTGCCTGTTTGGTAACGGCGAACGCACCGGCAACGTCTGTCTGGTCACCCTCACCATGAATCTCTACAGCCAGGGCGTCGACCCTCAGCTCACCTTCCCGGAGATGAAGCGGGTCGTTGAGATCGTCGAGAACTGCAACCAGCTGCCGGTTCACCCGCGTCATCCGTGGGCCGGAAGCCTCGCCTACACCGCCTTTTCCGGCTCGCATCAGGATGCGATTAAGAAAGGCTTCGACGCGCGTCGGCCCGGCGAAGTTTGGCAGATGCCCTACCTGCCCGTCGACCCGCAGGATATCGGCTGCAGCTATGAGGCGGTTATCCGCGTCAACAGCCAGTCGGGTAAGAGCGGCAGCGCGTGGTTGATTGAACAGAATCACGGCTTAAAGCTGCCGCGCATGCTGCAGCAGGATTTCAGCCTGCACGTGCAGCGCGAAACCGATAGCCACGGCAAGGAGATGACGCAAAACGCCCTGTGGCAGCTGTTCCGCGAGCGCTACGGCCTGGTGACGGTACCGCCGCTGACGCTGCTGGATTATAAAAGCGACAGCCAGCAGGACGGCCAGCTCTCGCTGCAGGCGACGCTCAGGGCCTACGGTGAGACCCGCAGGCTGCAGGGGCACGGCAACGGGCTGCTCTCTGCCGCGGCAAACGGGCTGAGCGCGCTGCTTAAGCAACAGTTTGTGATTAAGGATTATCACGAGCATACCCTCGGCGAGCGCAGCGACAGCCGTTCGGTGGCCTATATCCGCTGCGTTTTCCCGAATGGCGACAGCCGCTGGGGAGTCGGGATCGATAACGATGTCGCCCGCGCCTCGCTGCAGGCGCTGTGCAATGCGCTCAGCGGCGGCCATCACTCCGGCGAGCGGAAGTAATCGCTGGGAGCCATCCCCATCACCCGGCGGAACATGGCGCTGAAGGCGCCGTGGCTGCCGTAGCCAAGGTCCAGCGCCACCCGCAGGACCGACTGTCCCTGCGCCAGGCGCACCAGCGCTTCCATCAGCTTCGCCCGGCGCACCCATTCGCTCCAGGTCAGCGTGGTTTGCTGCTGGAAGTGGCGGCTGAGCGTCCGCTCGCTCATATTGCTCTCTTTTGCCGCCTGGAGGCTGCTCCAGGCGTCGCCCGGCGTTTCGCGAACCTTTTGGCACAGCCGGCGCAGCGCCTCGCTTTGCGGTTCGATCAGGCCAAACGGCAGTACGGTCATGCCGCGGATCTCATCAAGAATTAATTCATAGACGCGCTCGTCGCGGCTGCCGGGATCGTAGCGTTCCGCCAGCGTCAGCGAGGTGACGATCAGTTCGCGCAGCAGCGGGGAGATCTGCACGATCTGGCACGATGACGGCAGATCGGCGCGGGCAAGAGGATCGATAAACAGCGTGCGCGCCGCGACTTTGCCGGTGATTCGCAGCGCGTGGGGCGTCCCCGCCGGCAGCCACACCCCGCGCCCCGGCGGGACCACCCAGTAGCCCACCGGCGTCTCTACCCGCACCACGCCGCTCAGGATATGCAGCAGCTGGACGCAGTCGTGCTGATGCCACGGCTCGCTATCGCCATGGGCGTAATCATGGGCAAAGGGCACCAAGGAACGATGCTGAAAGGAGAAGCGGGAGGTCGTCGTCATCGCGGCGTGAGGATATCGGCCCGACGCAAGCGCCGGGCCGTGGCAGAAGCACTAGATGTGCAGTTCTTGCAGCGTTTCTTTCGGCAGCGCCAGCTCGTCATTGCTGTTGATGCGCACGTCGCGCTCAAGGATATGACGCGCGATGTCCTGAGCTTCTTCCAGCGAGTGCATGGTGTAGGTGCCGCACTGGTAAACGTTGAGCTCGGGGATCTGGTTCTGCTCTTTGACCTTCAGCACGTCGGCCATCGCCGCTTTCCAGGCATCCGCTACGCGCTGCTCGTCCGGCGTACCGATCAGGCTCATATAGAAACCCGTACGGCAGCCCATCGGAGAGATGTCGATAATTTCCACACCCTTACCGTTGAGGTGGTCGCGCATAAATCCGGCGAACAGGTGCTCAAGCGTGTGAATACCTCTTTCCGGCATCACTTCCTGATTCGGTATGCAAAAACGCAGATCGAAAACGGTAATTTCGTCGCCGTGCGGCGTGTTCATTTTCTTCGCGACGCGCACCGCAGGGGCTTCCATTCGGGTATGGTCGACTGTGAAACTATCTAACAACGGCATTCTTCACCTCCGATAGTGATTTTTTTTAAAATAAAATGAACTCTTTTTACACCCGCTAGTCTGAGTATGTGAAAGACGCGCATTTATTATCATCATCATCCCTGAATCAGAGATGAAAGTTTGGCCACATTGATGTGGCCTTTTTCTTTTGTACCGCTTTTAGCTACGCGTGTCTCGCTAACAGAGCGGCAAACGGTTCGCTATCTTCCGCTTCTATCTTCTGCTGACGCACGACTGACGCTTCACGCTCGGTAATGAAATCCTCTTCGCGTAAAATCTCCAGCGGCTCTTCGCGCAGCATCGTACGATATCGATCGGCCAGCTCCCTACCGGTGCCGCCAATCCCTTCTTCAAGCATAGAACGCAGAATGCGCGCTGAGAAAGTTAATTCCGGATTGTCGAAGCTGGCAACCAGCTCGTCGCACACCTGCTGATAGGCGTCGCCGCCGTGAATGCCGTCCAGAATCTGCGCAACGCGGCGCAAATCGCGGAACAGGTCTTTCCCCACCTTAGCCAGCGGGAACTGCGCGCTTTCGCAGCCAATTCCCAGCGTCAGGCCCGGCTTACGCCCTTCAAGGATCACCCGGTTCCAGTTTGTGCGCGTACACAGCAGCTCGTCGCTGCTCATTTCCGGCGCATCGGCCAGCACGCACCAGACCATAAACAGATCGAGGAAGCGCACCTGTTGCTCGTCAACGCCAATCGGCGAGAACGGGTTGATATCCAGTGAACGCACCTCGATATATTCGATACCGCCGCGCAGCAGCGCGTCAGACGGCGTCTCGCCGCTGCGGGTCACGCGTTTCGGGCGAATGGGCGCATAGAGTTCGTTTTCAATCTGCAGGATGTTGCTGTTAATTTGCAGGTGCTTACCGTCTTTCTCGAGGCCAATTTCCGCATACTCTTGCGACGGCGTTTTAATCGCCCGCTTCAATCCTGCCACATACTCCTGCAGATCGTTAAACGTAATTCCGAGATTGCTTTGCGACTTATTGGTATAGCCGAGGTCGCTCAGACGCAGGGAGGTCGCGTACGGCAGGTAGTACATGCCGTTTTCCGCTTTCTCAAACGGCAGCGTGGTCGGTTTCCCCTGCAGGAAAGAGGAGCAGATTGCCGGAGATGCGCCGAACAGGTACGGGATCACCCAGCCAAAGCGGTAATAGTTGCGGATCGAGCGGAAATAGCCCGCCGAAATCGCCTCTTTCCCGCTCTCTTCATCCTCAACGCCGCACTTCGCCTGCCAGAACGCCATCGGCAGGGAGAAGTTGTAGTGCACGCCGGAGATGGTTTGCATCAGGGCGCCGTAGCGGTTTTTCAGCCCTTCGCGATACAGCGTTTTCAGACGGCCGATGTTCGAGGTGCCGTACTGCGCCAGCTCGATATCCTGGCCCGGGGCAATATAGCAAGGCATGCTCAGCGGCCACATCCGCTCATCGCCGAGATGGCGGGCGGTATAGCGATGAACATCGCGCATAAAGGTGAGCATGTGCTGAATATCGCCATCAACCGGCGTAATAAACTCCAGCAAAGCTTCGGCAAAATCGGTGGTAATCCATTTGTGGGTCAGCGCCGAACCCAATGCCTGAGGATGGCCGGTAGTGGCCAGCGAGCCGTCGGCGTTAACGCGCAGCGTTTCGCGCTCAAGGCCGCGATGAATGCCTTTTAGCGCCTGCGGATTTTTTTCCAGCCAGGCCAGCGCCTGTGATACGTCCGGGATCAATTTGACCTCCCGCCTGTCGAAATCATTTGAATAAGCATAATTGTAATGGTGACCATCCAGGTTATTCCAGCAAAGGTTATTGTTACCGCCTGCCGGGAGTGCCTCAGCTCCACAATTAGTGCCACCATGTCATGCCCTGAAGCGTGACCAGCGCAATGACGATATAGCGTAGCGCTTTACCAAGGCATAAAAAAAAGAGCACTGGTCCCCAGGAAATGCGCATCCATCCCGCCAGTAAACACAGCAAATCGCCGATCACCGGCGTCCAGCTTAATAATAATGTGACCGCGCCGTAGCGCTTTAGCCAGCCGGATGCCCTCTCCTGCCAGCGCGACGTTTTGCGCAGCGGAAACAGGCGCCCCAGAATAACGTTAGTTACCCCTCCAAGGCTATTGCCGATTGTTGCTATTAATACCAGCGCCCACGGTTGACTCGCTCCCGTTAGTAGCATAGCAACCAGCACAACCTCCGAGTTACCGGGAAGCAGCGTGGCGCTGAGAAAGCTACTGGCAAACAGCGATATCAGCGATAGCGCGTCGCTCACAGCAGCCGAACGTCGACAGCATCCATCCCCGCGCGCCGTGCGGCCTGCAGACCAAAGTCCGCGTCTTCAAACACCACGCATTTTTCCGGCGCAACGCCCATGCGCTCGGCGCACAGCAGGAAGGTATCAGGAGCAGGCTTGTGGTTGGTGACGTGATCGGCGGCAATCACCGCTGAGAAGTAGTGACGCAGGCCGAGATGGGCCAGCAGAGCCTCCGCAACGGCGCTTTCGCTGCCGGTGCCAACCGACATCGGGCGGCGGCCGTGCCACTCTTTGACCACCTCAATCAGCGGTAAGGGACGCACGCTATCCAGCAGCATCGCCTTGACGGCGTTGGTTTTTTCCAAAGCCAGACGATGGGGATCGACATCCGCCTTGTTCAGCTCGATAATGACCTGGGCAATACGCCAGGTCGGAGAACCGTTGAGTGCGACCATCGCCTGCTCGTCGAAACGCATTCCGTAACGACCCAGAACCTCGTGCCAGGCCTTACGATGCGTCGGCTCGGTATCAAGGATTGTGCCATCCATATCAAAGATAAGTCCTGCGTAACGTTCGTACATCGTGTTCTCACAAACCGGTTAAGGAACGATTACTTTATCGCAAAAGGCGCATATTGTCGCGGGCGGAGGCGGGGGCAGAAGCAGCAAAGGCGCCACAGGGCGCCTTTATCATAGCGGTGCACCGGCTTATTTGATTTTCAAATCATTCTCAACCAAACGAACGCCCTGCACTCTGCGGGTCACCTCTACGGCGCGATTCGCATCGGTCTGCGACGAAACGAAGCCGCTCAGCTGAACGCGTCCTTTGAAGGTCTGCACGCTAATTTCAGAGGATTTAATCTCTTTTTCGTTAAACAGCGCGGTTTTGACTTTGGTGGTCACGACGGTGTCGTCGATATAGCCACCGGTACTTTCCTTAGTGGACGATCCGGCACAGCCAGCCAGAGATACGGCTACCAGAAGCGTCGCGCAAAAGGCAGGTATTGCTTTGAACCATTTCATGGATTTCTCTCCTTGCACTCATCTCACCCGAATCAGGTCGATATACAGGGGTAAATTATAGTGGAAAGAGCAACTTGCCAATATAAAAAGTACAGAAGGGCGTGCGGAAATAGCAAAACAACGGTGCCTGACGGGGAAATTTGGCGACAAGGTTTGCGAACGCGGGGCTATTTCACAGACCGTGAAGTTACTGTATCGCTGTTATTTTGGGAGAAGATGGTGCTGGCGATGATTTCGCAGACCATGAAGCAATCGTGTTGGGGTTACTTTGGAGAAGATGGTGCATCCGGGAGGATTCGAACCTCCGACCGCTCGGTTCGTAGCCGAGTACTCTATCCAGCTGAGCTACGGATGCATCAGGGGGAACTTGTTTACTACATTAACTTCTCTGGCGCTGGCGATTATCTCGCAGACCGTGAAACAACAGTATCGCTGTTATCTCGAAGAAGATGGTGCATCCGGGAGGATGACTCACTCTGCTCGCCCTGCGGGCCGTCGCTTACACGACGTTATCCTCCCTGGTGCTGGCGATAATTTCGCAGACCGTGAAACAACAGTATTGCTGTTATCTCGGAGAAGATGGTGCATCCGGGAGGATTCGAACCTCCGACCGCTCGGTTCGTAGCCGAGTACTCTATCCAGCTGAGCTACGGATGCATCAGGGGGAACTTCTTTACTACGCTATCTTCCCTGGCGCTGGCGATTATCTCGCAGACCATGAAACAACAGTATTGCTGTTATCTCGAAGAAGATGGTGCATCCGGGAGGATTCGAACCTCCGACCGCTCGGTTCGTAGCCGAGTACTCTATCCAGCTGAGCTACGGATGCATCAGGGGGAACTTCTTTACTACAAGCAAGTGTGGCAAATTAACCATTGCTACACTTCACAAGATGGTGCATCCGCAAGGATGACTCACTGTGCTGGCCCTACGGGCCGCTGCTTACGCAGCGCTATCTTTCCTGGTGTGCGGCTATCTCGCAGACCATGAAACAACAGGATTGCTGTTATCTCGGAGAAGATGGTGCATCCGGGAGGATTCGAACCTCCGACCGCTCGGTTCGTAGCCGAGTACTCTATCCAGCTGAGCTACGGATGCAAATGGCGGTGAGGCGGGGATTCGAACCCCGGATGCAGCTTTTGACCGCATACTCCCTTAGCAGGGGAGCGCCTTCAGCCTCTCGGCCACCTCACCACACGCCTCTTTCGAGTGCTTCGAAGAACTTGTTTCTGCTCTTCGTCGCTGCGATGGCGCACATATTACTTTCTGGTACTTATAAGTCAAACAATTTTTCGAGACCTTTTTTCTGTTTGCACACTTACCGCGCAATCAGCCTGCAAAAACGGCAAAAAGAGCGTTTAATCAACAGAAATTCAGGGGTTAGAGCCAGCTAAAAGCAAAAAATAAACGCGACGGACGATGGACAAGTAACGGAAAAGAGAGGCGTCGGGAGTAGAAAAGAGAGAGAAATCGGCTGGCGGTGGGATGCGCCTCACGAAATCGCGAGGCGCGAAAGCCTTAGTAACTGGACTGCTGGGATTTTTCAGCCTGGATACGCTGGTAGATCTCTTCACGATGCACGGAGACTTCTTTAGGGGCATTAACGCCAATACGTACCTGGTTACCCTTAACCCCTAAAACTGTCACAGTGACCTCATCTCCAATCATGAGGGTCTCACCAACTCGACGAGTCAGAATCAGCATTCTTTGCTCCTTGAAAGATTAAAAGAGTCGGGTCTCTCGTATCCCGGCATTATCCATCATATAACGCCAAAAAGTAAGCGATGACAAACGCCTCACGGCGTAAGCAGTCATGGCATCACATTCTGTTAAACCTAAGTTTAGCCGATATACACAACTTCAACCCGACTTTATCGTTATCAGTGCTTCTCTTGCAAGATACCGTAATCCGAAGATTACGGCACCTATGCGTTTATAGTTATTACAGTTTTGCGCTTACCCAGCCTTTCACACTGGCTAACGCAGCAGGGAGTGCAGACGCATCGGTACCACCGGCCTGAGCCATATCCGGACGACCGCCCCCTTTACCGCCCACCTGCTGAGCGACCATACCAACCAGCTCCCCTGCCTTCACGCGATCTGTCACATCCTTAGACACACCGGCAATCAGAGAAACCTTACCATCCGCCACCGTGGCTAACACTACAACCGTTGAACCCAGCTGGTTCTTCAGATCGTCAACCATGGTGCGCAGCATTTTTGGCTCAACGCCGACCAGCTCGCTGACCAGCAGCTTAACGCCGTTAATCTCTTCCGCTTTGCTGGAGAGGTTTGCGCTCTCCTGCGCTGCCGCCTGCTCTTTCAGCTGCTGCAGCTCTTTTTCCAGCTGGCGAGTACGTTCCAGCGCGGAGCGTACCTTGTCGCCGAGGTTATGGCTATCGCCCTTCAGCAGCTGTGCGATGTCGCCCAGCAAATCGCTTTGGGAATGCAGGCTCGCAATCGCGCCTTCACCGGTCACCGCTTCAATACGGCGCACGCCCGCGGCGGTCCCGGATTCGGAGGTGATGCGGAACAGGCCGATATCGCCGGTCCGTGAAGCGTGAGTACCGCCGCACAGCTCGGTGGAGAAATCACCCATTTTCAGGACGCGAACGCGGTCATCATACTTCTCGCCGAACAGCGCCATTGCGCCAGATTCACGAGCCGCATCGATATCCATGATGTTGGTTTCGATAGCCAGGTTGCGACGAATTTGCGCATTGACCAAATCTTCAACCGCGCGGATCTCTTCCGGTTTCATCGCTTCAAAATGCGAGAAGTCAAAGCGCAGCGCTTTGTCATTGACCAGAGAGCCTTTCTGAGCCACGTGCGTACCGAGAACCTGGCGCAGCGCTGCATGCATCAGGTGGGTCGCGGAGTGGTTCAGACGGATACGCTGGCGGCGAGCGCGATCGACATCGGCCTGCACCGCGTCACCCACTTTCAGGGTACCGCCGGCCACTTTACCGATATGACCAATGGCCTGGCCGTACTTCTGCGCATCGCTGACGATAAACGAGAAGCCCGCGCCTTTCAGCTCGCCCTTATCGCCGACCTGACCGCCGGACTCTGCATAGAACGGCGTCTGATCCAGAATAACAACCGCTTCCTGGCCGGCGCTGACGCTATCAACCGCTTTGCCGTCGATGAACAGCGCGGTGATCTTGCCGTTCAGCTCGAGGCTATCGTAGCCTTTAAACTCAGAAGCCCCCTCAACGCGGATCATCGCATTGTAGTCGGCGCCGAAGCCGCTGGACTCGCGCGCGCGACGGCGCTGCTCTTCCATTGCCGCTTCGAAGCCTGCTTCGTCAACTTTGATATTACGCTCGCGGCACACGTCCGCGGTCAGGTCGACCGGGAAGCCGTAGGTATCGTACAGGCGGAAGGCGGTTTCACCGTCCAGGGTGTCGCTCTTCAGCTTAGCCAGCTCTTCGTCGAGCAGCGCCAGGCCGCGTTCCAGAGTACGGGCAAACTGCTCTTCTTCCGTTTTCAGAACCTGCTCAACCTGAGCCTGCTGCTGCTTCAGCTCTTCGCCGGCGGCGCCCATGACCTCAATCAGCGGCGCAACCAGTTTCCAGAAGAAGGCATCCTTCGCACCGACCATATTGCCGTGGCGGACGGCACGGCGAATGATACGACGCAGCACGTAGCCGCGGTTTTCATTCGACGGGATCACGCCATCAGCGATCAGGAACGCACAGGAGCGAATATGATCGGCAATCACGCGCAGCGACTTGTTGGTCAGATCGGTGGCGCCGGTCACTTTGGCGACGTTCTCGATCAGCTGACGGAACAGGTCGATGTCGTAGTTGGAGTTCACGTGCTGCAGAACGGCAGCGATACGCTCAAGGCCCATACCGGTATCAACGGACGGTTTCGGCAGCGGCTCCATAGTACCGTCAGCCTGACGGTTAAACTGCATGAAGACGATGTTCCAGATCTCAATGTAGCGATCGCCGTCCTCTTCCGGGCTTCCCGGAGGGCCGCCCCAGATGTGGTCGCCGTGGTCAAAGAAGATTTCGGTGCACGGGCCGCAGGGGCCGGTATCGCCCATCTGCCAGAAGTTATCGGAGGCAAACGCGCCGCCTTTATTGTCGCCAATGCGAATAATGCGCTCACGCGGAACGCCAACCTCGTTGGCCCAGATGTCGAAAGCTTCGTCATCGGTTTCGTAAACGGTTACCCACAGCTTTTCTTTCGGCAGAGCGAACCAGTTTTCACCTGTTAACAGCTCCCATGCGTACTTGATGGCATCCTGCTTGAAGTAGTCGCCGAAGCTAAAGTTGCCCAGCATTTCAAAGAAGGTGTGGTGACGCGCGGTATAGCCGACGTTTTCCAGATCGTTGTGTTTACCACCCGCACGAACGCAGCGCTGCGAGGTGGTCGCACGGGAATAATTACGCTTGTCGAGGCCAAGGAACACATCCTTGAACTGGTTCATCCCGGCGTTAGTAAACAGCAGGGTCGGGTCGTTGTGCGGCACCAGGGAGCTGCTGGCAACTACCTGATGTCCCTTACTATGGAAAAAATCGAGAAACGCCTGACGGATCTCAGCAGTGCTCTTGCTCATAATTATCCTGAAATCAAGCTATACACTCATCCTTCACGCCGCCTCGATGCTGGCTGCGCCCGTTCACCTCAGCTACGTACCTTTGTACGCCTCAGGGACTCACTTCGTTGCTGCCTTGATGCGGCGTGAATGATTTTGTGTATAAGGAATAATCGCCCTGGGCGCTGATTGCCTTTTAAACAGCCAGCGGCCGGACGGAATAAAGTGGGAATAAGATAAGTTTTCTTTACGGGGAAGTAAAATCCCCGATGGGTCAATCTGCAAAATTTCGCCAGATTTCCTGGATATCTTCCATTAAGTAGCCGCGGTACAGCAAAAAGCGCTGTATTTTGACTTTTTCGGCAAATACGGTGGGGAGCGGATCGCCATACTTCCTCTGCGCCTGCTCTTTCGCCAGCAGCGCCCAGTCGATTTCGCACTCGCGCATTGCGCGCTCGCCCTCTTCCCGGGCAATGCCTTTCTGGTTCAGCTCCTGGCGGATGCGCGCCGGGCCGTAGCCTTTGCGGCTCCGGCTGGCAATAAACTGGCGGACAAAGCGCTGGTCATCGAGGTAGCGGTTTTCGATGCACCAGGCCACAACGCGATCGACCTCTTCCGGCGTAACGTCCAGCGCCTCGGGGCCATTTTTCCCCATAACCGGCGCGGCCAGCTTGCGCCGCAGCTCCTGTTCGCTATGGTCGCGCATTGCCAGTATACGAATCGCGCGATCCAGCAGACGTGCGTAGCCGGAACGGCGGGATGAAGATTCAGTCACGGGCACCTCGATAATCAAAAAGCAAAAGGGCCGCATAAGCAGCCCCTTGTTTTCCCGTCTTGTTCACATCGCACGAGCGCTGGCGTTTGCCTGCCCTGCCACCTGAACGCTTCAGGAGATAATTACCTGACGGTATCAGAAATCCTGTTCGCTTGCTTCTTCGCTTTTACCATCAACCACGAAGTCCGGCGTGGCGTCCTGGTTGTTCAGCAGCAGTTCACGAACTTTCTTCTCGATCTCTTTCGCCGCAGCCGGGTTCTCTTTCAGCCAGGAGATAGCGTTCGCTTTACCCTGGCCAATTTTGTCGCCGTTATAGCTGTACCAGGCGCCCGCTTTTTCAATCAGCTTCTCTTTCACGCCCAGATCGACCAGCTCGCCGAAGAAGTTGATGCCTTCGCCGTAGAGGATCTGGAACTCAGCCTGCTTGAACGGCGCGGCGATTTTGTTCTTCACGACCTTCACGCGGGTTTCGCTACCAATGACGTTATCGCCATCTTTTACCGCACCGATACGGCGGATATCCAGACGCACGGAAGCGTAGAATTTCAGCGCGTTACCGCCGGTGGTGGTTTCCGGGTTACCGAACATCACGCCAATTTTCATACGGATCTGGTTGATGAAGATCAGCAGCGTGTTGGACTGCTTCAGGTTACCGGCCAGCTTACGCATCGCCTGGCTCATCATACGCGCCGCGAGGCCCATGTGAGAGTCGCCGATCTCGCCTTCGATTTCCGCTTTCGGCGTCAGCGCCGCAACGGAGTCGACCACCAGCACGTCTACCGCACCGGAGCGCGCCAGCGCGTCACAGATCTCAAGTGCCTGTTCGCCGGTGTCCGGCTGAGAACACAGCAGGTTGTCGATATCGACGCCCAGCTTGCGGGCATATACCGGATCCAGCGCGTGCTCTGCATCGATAAAGGCACAGGTTTTACCTTCACGCTGCGCGGCGGCGATAACCTGCAGGGTCAGCGTCGTTTTACCGGAAGATTCTGGCCCGTAGATTTCGACGATACGGCCCATTGGCAGACCGCCAGCGCCGAGGGCGATATCCAGGGAAAGCGAACCGGTGGAGATAGTTTCCACGTCCATGGAACGGTCTTCACCCAGGCGCATGATGGAGCCTTTACCGAACTGTTTTTCGATCTGGCCCAGTGCTGCCGCCAACGCTTTCTGTCTGTTTTCGTCGATAGCCATTATTACTCCTGTCATGCCGGGTGGAACCGGGTAGTGAATTCTGTTCTGTTGAAGCAATTATACTGTATGCTCATACAGTATCAAGTGTTTTGTAGAAATTGTTGCCAGAGGAGCTGCAGGGCGTAGGCCGTGGCCTGACGGCGCACCGACTCGCGGTCTCCGGCGAAACATTCCCGCTGGGTGACCCCCTGCCCGTTGGCGCAGGCTACGCCAAACCACACCGTTCCGACGGGCTTTTCTGCGCTGCCGCCGTCCGGCCCGGCCACGCCGCTCACCGAGATCGCGTAGGTGGCGCGGGCGGCGCGCAGCGCGCCAATCGCCATCTCTACCACCACCGGTTCGCTCACCGCGCCGTGCTCGGCCAGCGTCGCTTCGCTGACGCCAATCATCTGCGATTTAGCTTCGTTGCTATAGGTGACAAAACCGCGCTCAAACCACGCCGAGCTGCCGGCGATATCGGTCAGTACTTTAGCAATCCAGCCGCCGGTACAGGATTCAGCCGTGCTCACCGTCGCGCCCTGCGCCTTCAGCGCCCGCCCAACCTGCTCACTCAGCTGCATTAATTCGGAATCTGTCATCGTCGCCCCGTTTAAGCCAGATAAAGAGGCCATCAAAGATAGCACTTTCAGCACAGATGTGGGGATGAGGAGATGAATTTACGAGGGGGCTTGCGAAAATGAACGGTCCCGAGGTCCGGGACCGTGGAATAGCGCGTTACTTCATGCTGCCGGCAATCAGCTCGACGTTATGGCGCATCATTTTCACGTAGCTGTCCGCCACGCCGCCCGGTTTCGACAGCGCTTCCGGATAGAGCTCGCCGCCCGGCTGCGCGCCCGTCGCGTTGGCTATCTGCTTCACCAGCCGCGGATCGAGCTGGTTCTCCATAAACCAGGTGTGCACGTTATCGGCTTTAATCTGTTTAATCAGTGCCGCAACCTGCGCGGCGCTGGCTTCGCTCTCCGACGACAGCCCCTGCGGCGCAAGGAAGGTCACGCCGTAGGCGCGGCCAAAGTAGCCGAACGCATCATGGCTGGTTAGAACCTTACGCTTAGCCAGCGGAATGGTGCTGAACTGGTTCTTCGCCCAGCCGTGAATCTCGTTGAGCTGGCCGATATAGCGCTTGCCGGAGACCTCAAGCGCTGCTTTATCCTCAGGGTCGGCTTTGACCAGCCCGCTAAGGATATTCTGCGCGTACAGCGCGCCGTTGGCGGCGCTGTTCCAGGCGTGCGGATCGGTCACCGTTTTCCCGTCCTCATCAAGGGTATGGGTTTTTACGCCCGTCGACGCCACCACCAGCTCGCCTTTGAATCCCGATGCCTTGATCAGCCGGTCGACCCACCCTTCCAGCCCCAGGCCGTTGACCACCACCACGTCGGCCTTGCTGAGCAAGGCGCTGTCCTGCGGCGACGGCTCAAAGGTGTGCGGGTCGCCGTCGGGACCGACCAGCGTATCGACGTGAACGTGCTCGCCGCCAACCTGCTGCACCATATCGCCCAGCACCGAAAAGCTGCTGACCACGTTGAGCGTTTTCGCCATCGCCCCCTGCGCCGCCAGGCCCAGCGCCAGCGCTAAAACTACCCCGGTACGTTTCTTCATATTTTCCTTACCCCATTAATTTGCGCCAGCCGACCACCAGCCGGCTGCGCGCGCCAAAAAACACCGAAATAAAAAAGATCCCGCTGGCGGTCAGCACGATGGCCGGGCCGGCGGGCAAATTCGCCGCCCACGACAGGCTGAGCCCCATCCAGGCGCAGGCGCTGCCGATCAGCGCCGCCAGCAGCAGAATGCCGGGCAGCGTTCGCGCCCAGCAGCAGGCGGCCACCGCCGGGAGCATCATCACCCCCACCGCCATCAGGGTGCCCAGCACCTGGAAACCCGCCACCAGGTTCAGCACCAGCAGGGCCAGAAACAGGCCGTGCAGTAGCGCAGGCAGCCGGCGGTTATTGACCTGCAGCCACGCGCTGTCAAAGGCCTCGCTCACCAGCCCGCGATAGAGCAGCGCGATGCAAATCAGCGTCAGGCTGGCGACTCCGGCGACGAACAGCGCCGCGTCGTTATCCACCGCCAGAATCGAACCAAACAGCAAATGCAGCAGATCGACGCTGGAGCCGCGCAGCGACACCAGCGTCACCCCCAGCGCCAGCGAGCCGAGATAAAACCCGGCGAAGCTGGCATCCTCTTTGAGCGGCGTGCGGCGACTGACCCACCCCGCCACCAGCGCCACCGCAATGCCGGCGATAAAACCGCCCACCGACATCGCCAGCAGCGACATGCCGTTAAGCAGATAGCCCACCGCGACGCCGGGCAAAATCGCGTGCGACAGGGCATCGCCCATCAGGCTCATGCGCCGCAGCAGCAGGAAAACCCCAAGCACGGTGGTGCTCAGCGAAAGCGCCAGGCATACCACCAGCGCGCGGCGCATAAAGCCGAATTCGATAAAGGGCTGAAAGAAGGTGTGCCAGATCATGCCAGCCTCGCGGAGTCGAAGGCGGGAAGCACCTCGCCGGTCTCGCCCCAGCGGGCGTGCCGGGACTCGAGCAGCAGGGTTTCCGGGAAATAGTCGGCGACGCGCTGGCTATCGTGCAGCACCGCCAGCACGGTCTGCCCCTGCCGGTGCATCTCGAGGATCAGCGTCATCAGCTCGCGGCTGGTCGACTCATCGATCCCGGTAAAGGGCTCATCGAGCATCACCAGCGGCGCCTGCTGGACCATCACCCTGGCAAACAGCATGCGTTGGAACTGTCCCCCGGACAGCGCTTCAATCGGCGTTTTCGCCATTGACGCCAGGCCAACGCGCTCCAGCGCCGCGTCAATGCGCCGGCGGAACTCGCCGCCAATGCCGCGCAGGAGCGAGACCTGCGGCCAGGCGCCCTGGCTCACCACGTCCCGAACCACGAGAGGAAACTGTGATTCCAGCGAATGCCGCTGTGCCAGCCAGCCGATAACCGGTCGCGACGCGCGCCAGTGCACGCGGCCGCTCACCGGGGGAATAAACCCGGCCAGCGTTTTTAGCAACGTCGATTTACCGCAGCCGTTGAGGCCGACGATGGCCGTCAGGCTGCCCGCGGCGATAACGCCGCTTAGCGCGGGGGTAATCGCCAGCTCTTCATACCCGGCAACGAGGTTTTCCAGTTCGATCATGGCAGGGTTACCGCCCACCAGGTCGCCAGCCACAGCAGCGCCAGCAGGATGCAGGCGAAGCCTGTGCGCAGCGCGGCGGAGCTTGAAAAAAGAGAAGTGAACATCATTGCCTCATTCAATATGTTATAACATAACATTATTGGATCGGCGGAATAATGTAAATCAGCGTCAACGAAGGGAAATGCTGCAAAATGTAACAGACTCCCCTCCGGGCAGAGGGAAGTCTCGGGGAAGGCCTACTGCCCGCGGGCCTGAGAAACGGCCAGGCCGAGCTGCCAGACGGCCATCGCGTAGTGGGTGCTGTGGTTATAGCGGGTGATGGTGTAGAAGTTCGGCAGCCCGTACCAGTACTGGTAGCCGGTGCCAATATCGAGGCGCAGCAGGCTCGCCTGCTGATGGTTACCCAGCGGCTGCGTTGGCGTCAGGCCGGCCGCCGTCAGCTGCGATACGCTGTAATTGGTCTTAAAGCCGTTCTCCAGCCCCGGCGCCTGGCCCATGGCCGGAACCGCAACCAGATCGCCGCTCACCCAGCCGTGCTGCTTGAAGTAGTTGGCCACGCTGCCGATCGCATCCACCGGGTCCCACAGGTTGATATGCCCGTCGCCGTTGAAATCCACCGCGTACTGGCGGTACGAGGAGGGCATAAACTGGCCGTAGCCCATTGCGCCGGCGAAAGAGCCTTTGAGGTTCAGCGGATCGTCGCTTTCGCTACGCGCCATCAGCAGGAAGGTTTCCAGCTCGCCGGAGAAGTACTCGGCGCGACGCGGATAGCTGAAGGAGAGCGTCGCCAGCGCGTCGAGAATACGGGTTTTACCCATCACGCGGCCCCAGCGGGTCTCCACGCCGATAATACCGACGATGATTTCCGGCGGTACGCCGTAGACCTGCCAGGCGCGGTTCAACGCGTCCTGATACTGATTCCAGAACGCCACGCCATTTTGCACGTTATCCGGGGTAATGAACTGTTTTTTGTAGCGTAGCCACGCGCCGTTCGGCCCGGACGGCGGCAGTCCGCTCGGGGCCTGGCGGTCCATCAGGCGCAGGACGTAGTCCAGACGCTTAGCCTGGGAGAGAATTTCGTGCAGCTGCTGCCGGTCAAATCCGTGCTTGCTCACCATTTTGTCGATGAACTGCTCCGCAGCAGGATTGTTGGCGAAATCTCCCCCCATATTCATAACGTTATGCTGCGGCTCCAGCAGGAAACCACCGGATCCTCCCGTGGTCTCCGTTACTGCGGTGGCTTTAGGTTTGCTGCTACAGGCAGCGAGGAGTACGCACAGCGGGAGTAATGCCAGATAGCGACGCTTCAACATGGGGCTTCCATTTAACAAATTCGGCAAAGGGTAATTATGGTAAAGCATGCGGCCGTCAACAAGGAAGCGGCAATCTATTCGCGGACAAAATAGTCCTGCCCGCCCCCCTCGCTCCCCGTCCAAAGATCCTCTTCCCGGCCAATTTTTAGGGCAAAATTTTCATCCCATCGGCAATAAACTTTCAAATTAAAATATTTATCTTTCATTTTGCGATCAATTTAACACTTTTAAACCTTTCAAAGTGATTAAAATCAGCTGCCAGTTAGCAAGAAAAATAACGCTACAAAGGAGAGAATAATGATCGAAGTTATTACCCACGGCGCCGAATGGTTTATCGGCCTGTTTCAGAAGGGGGGCGAGGTCTTTACCGGGATGGTGACCGGGATCCTGCCTCTGCTGATCAGTCTGCTGGTTATCATGAACGCGCTGATCAACTTTATCGGCCAGCAGCGGATCGAAAAGCTGGCGCAGCGCTGCGCCGGCAATCCGGTCTCCCGCTACCTGCTGCTGCCCTGCATCGGGACCTTCGTTTTCTGTAACCCAATGACCCTGAGCCTCGGGCGCTTTATGCCTGAGAAGTACAAGCCCAGCTACTACGCGGCGGCCTCCTACAGCTGCCACTCCATGAACGGCCTGTTTCCCCATATCAACCCCGGCGAGCTGTTCGTCTATCTCGGGATCGCCAACGGCTTAACCACCCTCGGCCTGCCGCTGGGGCCGCTGGCGGTGAGCTATCTGCTGGTCGGCCTGGTGACCAACTTCTTCCGCGGCTGGGTGACCGATCTGACTACCTCCATTTTTGAGAGAAAAATGGCCATCCAGCTTGCACAAAAAGTACATCTGTCCGGAGCTGCATCATGACGCGTATTCGTATTGAAAAAGGGGCCAGCGGCTGGGGCGGCCCGCTTGAGCTGGACGCCGTAGAAGGCAAAAAAATTGTCTATATCACCGCCGGAACCCGCCCGGCGATCGTCGACAAGCTCGCCCGCCTCACCGGCTGGCAGGCCGTGGACGGCTTTAAAGAGGGGGAACCACCGGAAGATGAGATCGGCGTGGCGATCATTGACTGCGGCGGCACCCTGCGCTGCGGTATCTACCCGAAGCGGCGTATTCCGACCATCAATATCCACGCCACCGGCAAGTCCGGGCCGCTGGCGCAATATATCCTTGAGGACATCTACGTCTCAGGCGTTAAGGAAGAGAATATCCACCCCGTCGACGGCGCCGGCGAACCGGCCCCGCGTCAGCCCGCGGGTCGCGATTACGACGCCAGCAAAAAAATCACCGAGCAGAGCGACGGCCTGCTGGCCAAGGTCGGCATGGGCATGGGCTCCGTGGTGGCGGTGCTGTTCCAGGCCGGGCGCGACACCATCGACACGGTGCTGAAAACGATCCTGCCGTTTATGGCCTTCGTCTCGGCGCTGATCGGCATCATCATGGCCTCGGGCATTGGCGACTGGATTGCCCACGGCCTGGCGCCGCTCGCCAGCCATCCGCTGGGGCTGGTGACGCTGGCGCTGATCTGCTCCTTCCCGCTGCTGTCGCCGTTCCTCGGCCCCGGCGCGGTTATCGCCCAGGTTATCGGCGTGCTGATCGGCGTGCAGATTGGCCTCGGCAATATTCCGCCGCATCTCGCCCTCCCCGCCCTGTTTGCGATTAACGCCCAGGCGGCCTGCGACTTTATTCCGGTCGGCCTGTCGCTCGCCGAAGCCCGGCAGGAGACGGTGCGCGTCGGGGTGCCTTCGGTGCTGGTCAGCCGCTTCCTGACCGGTGCGCCAACGGTGCTGATCGCCTGGTTCGTTTCCGGATTTATTTACCAATAAGAGGTTCCTGAAGATGACCGTGATTTACCAGACCACCATTACGCACATCGGCGCCAGCGCGACGATGGCGCTGGAGGAGCAGATGCTGATTACCTTCCGCGAGGGCGCGCCGGCGGATATCGAAGAGTACTGCTTTATTCACAACCACGGCGAGCTTGTCGGCGCGCTGGCACCGGGAGCAGAACTGCAGCTGGGGGATCGCTGCTACCCGGTCACCGCGGTCGGCGAGGTGGCGGAACAGAATCTGCGCGAGCTGGGCCATATCACGCTGCGCTTCGACGGCCACCGCGTGGCGGAGTTTCCGGGGACGGTTCACGTGGCCGGCCCGGTACCGGAGGCGATCGCCCCCGGCTGTGTACTGAAATTTTTTGCTTAGGCTGTAAGGAGAGAACTATGAGTCAGGTTGCTGTTGTCATCGGCGGAGGACAAACCTTAGGTGAGTTTCTGTGTCGTGGCCTCGCCGCGCAGGGTTATCGCGTGGCGGTGGTGGATATTCAAAGCGATAAAGCCACCCGCGTGGCGCAGGCGATTAACGCCGAGTATGGCGAAGGGACGGCGTACGGTTTTGGCGCCGATGCGACCAGCGAGGCCAGCGTCGTCGCGCTCGCCCGCGGCGTCGACGAGATATTCACCCGCGTGGATCTGCTGGTCTACAGCGCCGGGATCGCCAAAGCGGCCTTTATCAGCGACTTTGCGCTGGGCGACTTCGACCGCTCGCTGCAGGTCAACCTGGTGGGCTACTTCCTCTGCGCCCGCGAGTTTTCACGGCTGATGATCCGCGACGGCATTCAGGGACGCATCATTCAGATCAACTCCAAATCCGGCAAGGTGGGTAGCAAGCATAATTCCGGCTACAGCGCGGCGAAGTTTGGCGGCGTGGGGCTGACCCAGTCGCTGGCGCTGGATCTGGCGGAGTACGGCATTACCGTGCACGCGCTGATGCTCGGCAACCTGCTGAAGTCGCCGATGTTCCAGTCGCTGCTGCCGCAGTACGCCCACAAGCTGGGCATTGCCGAAGATGAGGTCGAGCAGTACTACGTCGACAAGGTTCCGCTCAAGCGCGGCTGTGATTATCAGGACGTACTCAACGTGCTGATGTTCTACGCCAGCCCGCAGGCCTCTTACTGCACAGGGCAGTCCATCAACGTCACCGGCGGGCAGGTGATGTTTTAACCGCCGGTTCCCGGATCGCGCTGCGGTCCGGGCTCTTCCCGATACCACGACTTAAGGAGATATTTATGGTTAGCGCATTGATTACCGTCGCCGCCATCGCCTGGATAGCCCAGCTCGCCTTCGGCGGCTGGCAGATCCGCCGCTTTAACCGCGCGTTTGATACGCTCTGTCAGCAGGGTCGCGTCGGCGTCGGGCGCTCGGCAGGCCGCTTCAAGCCGAGGGCCATCGTCGCCATCGCGGTTGATGAACACGACCGCGTCAGCGGCACCCTGCTGATGAAGGGCCTGACCATCTTCGCCCGTCCACAAAAAATCCCGGCGCTTGAGGGCAAACTTTTGCAAGAATTGCGGCCGGATATGATCTTTCCCCATGATCCGCTCTGTCGGAATGCACTATCATTAGCGCTTAAACCGAAACAGGTATAATTTCGTTGTAAAAGTAAATATCTTGCGAAATTATCACATCGAAACTTTAAACGCAGGATGTAACCGCTATGAAACCACGTCAGCGACAGGCAGCTATTCTTGAGCATCTGCAGTCGCAGGGTAAGTGCTCGGTCGAGGAGCTGGCGCAACACTTCGATACTACCGGCACGACGATCCGCAAGGATCTGGTGACCCTCGAACACGCCGGCACCGTCATTCGCACCTACGGCGGAGTGGTGTTGAATAAAGACGAAAGCGACCCGCCTATCGATCATAAAACGCTGATCAATACCGCCAAGAAGGCGCGTATCGCCGAAGCCGCCGTGCGTTTTATTCACGACGGCGACTCGATTATCCTCGATGCCGGCAGTACGGTGCTGCAGATGGTCCCCCTGCTCAGCCGCTTTAATAACATCACCGTCATGACCAACAGCCTGCATATCGTCAACGCCCTCTCTGAGCTCGATAACGAACAAACGATCCTGATGCCCGGCGGCACCTTTCGCAAAAAATCAGCCTCCTTTCACGGACAGCTGGCGGAGAATGCCTTCGAGCAGTTCAGCTTCGACAAGCTGTTTATGGGGACCGACGGCATCGATCTGAACGCCGGGGTCACCACCTTCAACGAGGTTTATACCGTCAGCAAAGCGATGTGCAACGCCGCCAGGGAGGTGATCCTGATGGCCGACTCGTCGAAGTTTGGCCGCAAAAGCCCAAACATCGTCTGCGGCCTTGAAAGCGTGGATATGCTGATTACCGATGCCGGTATCGACCCGACCTTCCAGCGGGCGCTGGAAGAAAAAGGCATCAAAGTGATTATAACTGGAGAAGATCATGAGTAACTTTCTGTTAGAAGCCGGACGCCAGACCCTGCAGCTGGAGCTCCAGGAGGCGAGCCGCCTGCCTGAACGCCTGGGCGACGACTTCATCCGCGCGGCGGAAACCATCATCCACTGCGAAGGCAAACTGATTGTTTCCGGTATCGGCAAATCGGGCCATATCGGCAAAAAGCTGGCGGCGACCTTTGCCAGCACCGGCACGCCGGCGTTTTTTGTCCACCCGGCGGAGGCGCTGCACGGCGATCTGGGGATGCTCGACGGCCGCGACGTGATGCTCTTTATCTCCTACTCCGGCGGGGCGAAGGAGCTCGACCTGATCGTGCCCCGGCTGGAAGAAAAATCGATTCCTCTGCTGGCGATGACAGGCAAATCGAAATCCCCGCTGGCGCTGGCGGCCAGGGCGGTGCTGGACATTGCCGTAGAGCGCGAGGCCTGCCCGATGCACCTCGCCCCGACCTCCAGCACCGTCAACACCCTGATGCTCGGCGACGCCCTGGCGATGGCGGTAATGCAGGCCCGCGGCTTCAATGAAGAAGATTTTGCCCGCTCGCATCCGGCCGGCGCGCTCGGCGCGCGGCTGCTGAATAAAGTGCATCATCTGATGCGTCGCGACGAAGACGTGCCGCGCGTTGACGTCACCGCCAGCGTAATGAGCGCCATGCTTGAACTCAGCCGCACCGGGCTGGGGCTGGTGGCGGTATGCGATGCGCAAAACCGCGTCGAGGGCGTATTCACCGACGGCGACCTGCGCCGCTGGCTGGTGGGCGGCGGCACCCTTGAGGATACCGTCAGCCGCGCGATGACCCGCAACGGCGTGACGCTGCAGGATCAAAGCCGCGCGGTTGATGCCAAAGAGCGCCTGATGAAGCACAAGATCAGCGCCGCTCCGGTAGTGGATGAGCGCGGCCAGCTGGTCGGCGCGATTAACCTGCAGAACTTTTATCAGGCCGGGATTCTTTAAGCCCCAGACGCTTCGCCAGCCGATGCAGGTTGGCGACGTCCAGCGCCAGCGCCCGGGCAGCCGCCGCCCAGCTGCGGTTATTCTCCGCCAGCGCCCGGGCAATCGCCTCGCGCTGGAAGGCCTCCGTCGCCTCGCGCAGGTTTATCGCCTGCGTCGGCGCCAGCGGCGCGGCGCTCGGCAGGTTTGGCGCTTCGCCGGCAAACTGAAAGTGCTGCGGCTCCAGCACAATGTCATCATCCGCCTGGGTCGCCCGCGCCAGCACCACCGCGCGATGAATCGCATGCTCCAGCTCGCGGACGTTGCCCGGCCACGGCCAGGCGCCCAGCCTTGCCCGCGCGGCGCTGCTTAACACCACCTGCCCCAGCCCCATCCGCAGGCGGCACTGCTCGCAGAAATAGCCCGCCAGCAGCACCACGTCCTGGTCCCGCTCGCGCAGCGCCGGCACCGACAGCGGAAAGACGCTCAGCCGGTGATAGAGATCGGCGCGAAAGCGCCCTTCTACTACCTCCTGGCGCAGGTCGCGGTTGGTGGCCGCCAGCACCCGCACGTCCACCCGCAGGCTGCGATCGTCCCCGACGCGCTGAATGTCGCCGTACTGCAGCACGCGCAGCAGCTTCGCCTGCAGCGCCAGCGACAGCTCGCCAATTTCATCGAGGAACAGCGTGCCGTTATCGGCCATTTCAAACTTGCCGCTGCGGTTGCTGATAGCCCCGGTAAACGCCCCTTTGACGTGGCCGAACAGCTCGCTCTCGGCCACGCTTTCCGGCAGCGCCGCGCAGTTGAGGTAGACCAGCGGATTGGCAGCGCGCGGCGAGCCCTGATGCACGGCTTTCGCCACCAGCTCCTTGCCGGTGCCGGTTTCACCGTCAATCAGCACGTTGAGATCCGATGCCGCGACGATATCAATCTCCTTTTTCAGCTGCAGCATCGGCGCCGAAAGGCCAATAATCTCCTGACGATCGGCGGCCGGGTAGCTCGCGCTCGGCTCCGGCAGCACGTTCTGATTCTCCAGGCGGGCGATCAGCAGCGCATTGTTGAGCGCCCCCGCCACCAGCGCGGCAATCAGCCGCAGCTCCTCATCGCTGAAGCTGTCAAAGCGGTCGGCGTCCATGCCGTCGAGGGTCAGCGCGCCGATCAGCGTCTGTCCGGCAAACAGCGGCAGCCCAACGCAGGCGTGAACCTTGAGGCTTTCCTGGCCGGGGATCAGCCCGTCATACGGGTCCGGCAGGTCGCTATCCGCCGGGAAGCGCACCACGTCGCCGGCACGGGCGATAGCCTCTAAACGCGGATGCCCCTCGAGGGAAAAGCGCCGCCCGAGCACGTCCTGGGCGAGGCCATCGATCGCCAGCGGCACAAACTGGTGCGCCTCATAGCGCAGCAGCGCCGAGGCATCGCAGCCGAGGATCTGCCGCAGGGTGGCAATCAGGCGCGGGAAGCGGTCGGCGTGGCCGATATCGCTTTGCAAATCAATGGCGATTTTCGCCAGCGCCTCTACGGAAAAGCTCATCGCTGCCTCACTGTCATTTTGACAATCACAATAGTCATAACGACTATTTTAACCATTGTCATTTTGACATCAATGTTTTTAACGAAAAATAATAAACAGAACAAAATCAAACAATTAAAAAGTTGGCACGCAACTTGATATAAGCAAAACATCTATTTTGAAAACGCTGAATTAATTGAGGTTGCTATGTCTATTCTGGTTAAAAATAACATTCATTGGGTTGGCCAACGCGACTGGGAAGTGCGCGATTTCCACGGAACCGAATATAAAACGCTGCGCGGCAGCAGCTACAACAGCTATCTCATCCGCGAAGAAAAGAACGTCCTGATCGATACCGTGGATCACAAATTCAGCCGCGAGTTCGTGCAGAACCTGCGCAGCGAAATCGACCTCGCCGATATCGACTACATCGTGATTAACCATGCGGAAGAGGACCACGCCGGGGCGCTGACCGAGCTGATGAACTGCATCCCGGACACCCCGATTTACTGCACCGCCAACGCCATCGACTCCATTACCGGCCACCACCATCACCCTGAGTGGAACTTTAAGGTGGTGAAAACCGGCGACAGCCTCGACCTCGGCAACGGTAAGCAGCTGATCTTCGTTGAAACCCCGATGCTGCACTGGCCGGACAGCATGATGACCTATATGACCGGCGACGCGGTGCTGTTCAGCAACGACGCCTTCGGCCAGCACTACTGCGACGAGCACCTGTTCAACGACGAAGTGGATCAGACCGAACTGTTCGAGCAGTGCCAGCGCTACTACGCCAACATCCTGACGCCGTTCAGCCGCCTGGTGACGCCGAAAATTACCGAAATCCTCGGATTCAACCTGCCAGTGGATATGATCGCCACCTCCCACGGCGTGGTATGGCGCGATAACCCAACGCAAATCGTCGAAATGTATCTGAAATGGGCGGCGGATTATCAGGAAGACCGCATCACCATTTTCTACGACACCATGTCCAACAACACCCGCATGATGGCCGACGCGATCGCCCAGGGCATCACCGACATCGACCCGCGCGTGGCGGTGAAAATCTTTAACGTCGCCCGCAGCGACAAAAACGAAATACTGACCAACGTCTTCCGCTCAAAAGGCGTGCTGGTGGGCACCTCGACCATGAACAACGTCATGATGCCGAAAATCGCCGGCCTGGTGGAGGAGATGACCGGCCTGCGTTTTCGCAACAAGCGCGCCAGCGCCTTTGGCTCCCACGGCTGGAGCGGCGGCGCGGTTGACCGCCTCTCTACCCGCCTGCAGGATGCCGGCTTTGAAATGTCCCTGAGCCTGAAGGCGAAGTGGCGCCCGGACCTGGATGCGCTGGAAATTTGCCGCGAGCACGGCCGCGAAATCGCCCGCCAGTGGGCCCTCTCCCCGCTGCCGGCCAGCGCTGATAAAAAAGCGTCGGCTGAACAGAGCGACTGCGCCGCGGCAGCGGCGGCCGACCTCGGCCCGTCAATGCAGTGCAGCGTGTGCCAGTGGATCTACGATCCGGCGAAAGGCGAACCGAACCAGGACGTCCAGCCCGGCACCCCGTGGAGCGACGTGCCGGATAACTTCCTGTGCCCTGAGTGCTCTCTCGGCAAAGATGTCTTTGACGTTCTGGCAACGGAGGCAAAATGAGTGATGGCATCGTCATCATCGGCTCGGGCTTCGCGGCCCGCCAGCTGGTAAAAAATATTCGTAAGCAGGACCCGCAGATCCCGCTGACGCTGATCGCCGCCGACAGCATGGATGAGTACAACAAACCGGATCTCAGCCACGTCATCAGCCGCGGTCAGAGCGCCGACGATCTGACCCTGCAAACCGCCGGGGAGTTTGCCGAACAGTATAATCTGCGCCTGTTCCCGCATACCTGGGTGAGCGATATCGACGCCGAGGGCAAAGTGGTCAAAAGCCAGGATCGCGAGTGGCGCTACGACAAGCTGGTGCTGGCCACCGGCGCCGCGCCCTTTATTCCGCCGGTACCGGGCCGCGAGCTGATGCTCACCCTCAACAGCCAGCGGGAATACGGTGCCGCCCAAACCCGGCTCCACGACGCGCGGCGCGTGCTGATCGTCGGCGGTGGGCTGATCGGCTGCGAGCTGGCGATGGATTTCTGCCGCGCCGGTAAAGCGGTGACGGTGGTCGATAACTCCGCCAGCGTGCTGTCGGCGCTGATGCCGCCGGAGGCCAGCAGCCGCCTGCAGCATCGGTTAACCGATATGGGCGTGCACCTGATGCTGAAAACCCAGCTCGAAGGGCTGGAGCAAACCGCCGACGGCATCCGCGTAACCGTCGATCGCCAGCGCAGCGTGACCGTGGACGCGGTGGTTGCCGCCGCCGGCCTGCGCCCGGAAACCGCCCTGGCGCGTCGGGCAGGCCTTGAGATTAACCGCGGCGTGGTGGTCGATAGCCGCCTGCGCAGCAGCCATCCGGCAATTTTTGCCCTCGGCGACTGCGCCGAAATTAACGGTATGGTGCTGCCGTTCCTGCAGCCTATTTTGCTCAGCGCCATGTGCCTGAGCAAAAATCTGCTCGAACAGCCGGGCGAGCTGAAGCTGCCGCCGATGCTGGTGAAGGTGAAAACCCCGGATCTGCCGCTACATCTGGCCGGGGATACGCGGCGCGAAGACCTAACGTGGAATATCGTGGCCGCCAACGACGGCCTGGTGGCTAAAGGCGTGGATGCGGAAAACCAGCTGCGCGCCTTTGTGGTCAGCGAAGACCGGATGAAAGAGGCCTTTGCGCTGCTGAAGCAACTGGTGAGCTAAGCGCTTTCCCGGGTCGCGACGTCAGCGCCTTGCCCGTGTATAGCTACCCCCGTTATACAACCCCTCTCTTGAGTTGTGTAACGGGGGTATATTGCGTTCGTATATCCGGCCCCTCTCTCAACACCATCACCACCGTATACGGCCAGGATGCTATCTGCGCCCTTGCTTCCCTTCGGGCTATCGGGCTTGTTTGTCAGAGCGCCTTTAGCCAGGCCAGCTTATTATCCGAGCCTCCTTTAACAGCTTAAAAGCTGTTTTCTCATCACTGTAATCCTGGTTTAACAGCCCGAAGGATGTGTCAGAACCAACGACGACTGCGGCCCGCTTATTATGAGACATGTTTATCTGGTAACAATGCTCAACCAATTGCGTCCATTGCACCCTGGTTTCGCAAAGTGAATGGGCTAACGCCAAAAGACGTGTGTGAAAGGTTAAAAGTGCCCTGCAGGCTTACGCTCGCCTGGATGCCAGCCCTGCCACGGACAGAATCACCGCAAAATCCTTCAGGATGAAAATTAGCTTTACCCCTACATTTAGTGGTGGTTAAGTGAAAGGGTTTTATCTATTCTGCTTTTATCAGCGAGCAGGCCGGAGTCACTCTTTGTGGATAATCCCATTCTTCAGAAAACCCTCATTATCGTTATTCTCATCCTGTGGGTAATCGATGAATTCCGGACCAGGAAAAGAAAAACGTCTGACCCCGCTATTGAAGCCGCTGATGCCAGGGAACGACATCAATGGCGCTATCTCAGATGGGGGTTCCGGGCCATACAAGCGGCAGCGACGGTGTATATCGTCGTTCAGCTAATTCAGGTATTGCTGAGATAGATGCCACAAGAAGGTTAAGCTGGACAGACACATTTACTGCCCAGGTGGGCCGTGGTGGGTACCGTTGTGTAGGTCCCCTGAGTGCCAGAAGCAGACATTTTGAGGTTCAAGATTTGTTAATCAATTGAGACAAATACTTATCTATATCAATCCACATTAAATACTGTGCAATACATCATTGAATTATTACTAGATAAGCACTATTTTGGTAAAGTGGAAGTCATAGGTGACATGCCGCTACTTGTTGGTTTTTATAGGCTATATCTAGATTATTTTGCCGCTGCGGCCTCTGTTTACCTAACAGCTTGGATTTCTTTGCATGCAAGTCTGTAATATCGAGTGTAATCAAACGGAATGTATATTGCTCCCAAACTGCAGCGTATCGCGTTACGCTATCCAAGGTTATTCCAACATGAGTCCCCCTATATGGCACGAAAATTAATAATATTCGGCAACGGTCTCGGCATGGCTTTAGATCCTGCTCACTTCTCCTTAGACAGGGCGTTGGCAGAAATTTGGCATCGCCCCAATTTTTTAACCGATACTCACAAGCAACTTGTGGAGCGTTGTCTTCAGCGGCAAGGTCCACCAGCAGGGGAACATGAGTTGGATACCCTTCACCAAGCTATCACATATTGCAAAGCTCTTGCTCAAATTGGAGAAGGAAACGTGCATTGGCTTACTGAAGATGGACTAAATTTCCCCGAAATCACCGCCACTTATATCCACAAAGTTGCAACTAGGTTGCATAATTACGATGAAGATTTGCCGCAAAGATTCAAAAATGCGCTTGTGGAATTTGTAAAAACCACACGCACTCATATTGCGACATTAAACTATGACAAATTATTATACAACTCATTCATAGATAATGATATATTCAGCGGGTATGATGGGTATTTAGTTGATGGGATGTTAGGTCACGGATTTTCCTCTGCAGCGCTCGAACGGAAATATGATCGTAGGTTTGGTTATTATTTGCATTTGCATGGCTCACCACTATTTATTAATCAGGGTGAAAATGTTTTTAAACTTTCACGCTCTCAACTTACGGTTGACAGAGATGAACCTAGCGAACATATAGTGTTAACTCATATAAAAAGAAAACCGTCAGTTATAGCAGCATCTAATGTTCTTTCTACGTACTGGGATTATTTGCAGTTTGCATTATTTGAATCAGAAGAAATAATACTGTTTGGTTATTCTGGTCTCGATATTCACCTAAACATGCTTATTCGACCTTACCTAACCTCTAAGCCTTTAAGAGTAATTGAGTGGAGCGGTGCAGGTGAACAAAACGCCCGTGAGATACACTGGCGAAATTTGTTGGGACGGGCAGTTACTGTAACAAGGTTGGATAACATCACTGATTTTATCAATTGGTAGCGCAATGCGAAGTTAGTATCGAGAGTATACGCTTCTAACTTCGCTGAGCTGAAATGTATTCACTATTTACTTATGGTATGTGTATATTCTAATTATGGATTTTCACATGTGTAAAAATAGGAAAAACTCAACTTCAAGTCATTGGTATCTGAGTTGCGGATAAAGCGACAGATAATGAGGAAGTATGAATCTAGCATGATGGATCTATAGAAATTTATGAAAACAGAATTTGAAGAGAAAGATTTTGAGGCTCCTTTATACAACGAGTTAAGGTTTGGAAGTCATCGAATTGCTACTCCCGGACAAGTATTTGAAGGAAAATTTGGAATTGATGCAGCACTAGAGGCTGAACATCCTTTATTTTGGGATTTGTTTGGTTTTCATGATGTTCCAAAGGGTGTAATACTTGAAGATCTTAGATGGGGATTCATGTGGCGTCAGCTTAGAAGAAAACGTAAATTACCCACTTTCAGCACAAATTTATTGATCCAAGCAAAGCGTCCGACCCCAATGAATAGACCATCACCTCTCCTTAAAGGCCATGGTTTTTCTACCAAGTTTTGGCGATTTGATATAACAGTACATCAGCAAGAAATTCTTGAAAAAGTATCACGAAATTTGCGCAGAAAGGCTCTTGTTGTATACGCTTCACCTGCATTTCATTCTCTAGATGAACTTTATGAGTTTACTGAGAGTCAGTTGGTAATGGAAAATACTAATTTTGTCAAGGTTGAACGATTACATAATCATAAACAGTGGAACTACTATCAACCAGGCACAAGGGGTGTTGCGCATTCGACACCTGAGTTCATAGACGATGTTCCATTCAATTTAATGCTTAGACAAGCAGTTGAGCTTAATAATGAAGATGGAAATGTTTCTGAAAATCTTAGTTTCCTTCATGAAAGGACAATTGAAGCATGCAAAGATATTCAGGACCACAATCCAATAGCAAGATATTATCTACGGCTTCAAGGCCGAATTATGCGTTTGGGGGAAATATATGAACTCAAGGAAACACTACACTATGTTTCTTTTAATTTATTTTGCAATGTTGCGAAGTTGAGATGGCTAGTCCTATAAGCATACATTTATCCTGTAGAACAGTGGACATGCTAAATAATGGAAATTTTTCGGGGTAAGTGGCGGTGATTGTGATCTGCTCCCAGTTGATTCCTGCATGATAATGTGAGTGTTACAACCATGGGCAAGCTTCCGCTCCTCGCTCATACCAGCCCTTTAGCGTTACCGTTCACCTTGTTGCCTGTACTCTGGCTCGCCCCAGTGTCCACGGCATGGAAGGAAGCATTCGGCAGCCCGCCGTTCTTGCGAAAGGCATTGGATAGATACCCTCAATCCCGCTCCCCATGACAAAACCCCCGTGTACTCTTATTAATAATGCAACGTTGCATGATTTTATATTCTTTCCTGAATCCCCTTCGCATTAATCAATGTTGTCCATGATATATACACTGTGTTTTTATTCAGTGCAGTATAATAAATAAACTCAGATAAAACCCTCACCTGTCATAACGGAAGGATGGCAGGATGGAATAAGCAGGAAGATTTTTAAAGAGCGCGGTATGAAAGTGTAACCAGCACTTCCACACCGCTAACCACAGACAACTAAACAGGAGTTGAATATGGCTGAGCAGAATTTTAAGCCAGAAAGTGCTATTGCCAAAATAGATTCTGATGAATCAGAAACGAGTGGTAAAAATTGCGAGCTGGAACGTAAAAAATCCGTTAAGCACTTGCAGAATAAATCCACAACGGAGTCACCACTACCGCTTGACCGCACGGAGTTTTATGACCGTATGCGGCATGACTATATCCCGCTCCAGGGTGACTGGCTGTCGCAGGCCGGATTTACGTCGGGTATGCCGGTAAGAATCAGAGTGATGCCAGATTGCATTGTGATCACCGCCCAGAACAGCCGGGAGCTGTTCGGTTGTGCCGAAGGGTTAAGCGCGGCTCATTTCAGCAAGAAGAAAATGGACTTGTGGATCAAGACGTTTCCCGGTGCGCTTAACGATACCGGTGACCTGCCGGTCATCCGGCGGGAGAATCCCCGCTATGATTGCCTGAAGCGAAGCCGTGACTGACCCTTAAGGTAAAATCCCGGCTCAGGCGGCCGGGACGATATCCCCCGACCTACTGCGCCAGATTATCGTATCCGCGCCAGCGATAGTTAATCACCGACAGCACCCAGCAGGCGACAAACAGCCCGATGACTACGAAGCCGGCGTTGCCAAGATTATCGTTCAGCGCCGCCACCCAGCGCCACGGCCCGCCGCTGAGCGCAAACTTATCCATCAGCAGGCCCAGCGCCTCCATGCCGCCGATAAACAGCGCCACCACCACCGAAGTCCCGGTAATGGTCATATTGTAATAGAGCTTGCGCTGTGGCTTGCTGAACGCCCAGCCGTAGGCGCCGACCATCAGCACGTTATCGAGGGTATCCACCAGCGCCATGCCGCTGGCAAACAGCGCCGGGAAGACCATAATCGACCAGATAGAGATGCCGCTCGAGGCGGTGGCGGCGGAGATCCCCAGCACGCCAATCTCGGTCGCGGTATCAAACCCGAGGCCGAACAGAAAGCCGACCAGGTACATCTGCCAGCTGCGGCTAATCAGGCGGAAGGTTTTGCCGAACAGCCAGCTCATCATGCCGCCGCCCGCCGCCACCTCATCGCTCACCTTCTCCCCACGCTTCCACGCCTGAAAGCTACGCCAGACGCTGCGCAGAATAAACAGATTGATAAAGGCCATCAGCAGCAGAAACAGCGCCGAAACGGCGGTGCCGATCGCGCTGCCGGTATCGTGGAACCAGCTCATCTGCTGGCCGAACGCCGTCGCGGTGGCGGCAATGGCGGCGGAGGCCAGCACCACAATCGACGAGTGCCCCAGCGAGAACCAGGCGCCCACGCCGAACGGACGCTGCCCCTGCTGCATCATCTTGCGCGTCACGCTATCAATCGCCGCAATATGATCGGCATCGACCGCATGACGCAGGCCGTATCCCCAGGCCAGCAGGCTGGCGGCCATCAGCGCGCCGCTGTCGCCAAAGGCCTGCCACGCCCAGACCCAGGCGACCAGGTTGGCCACAATAAGCCCCAGCACCAGCGCTGCGGCGCGCGGCTGCTGGCGTAAAATCGTCACTATCATGAGGGTGTCCTGTGAGCCTGCCAGCGGGCGGCGGCGACCGCCGCCTGACCAAACGCGATGGCTCCATCACCGGCAGGCAGCTGATGCGGAAACAGCAGAGTAAAATCCGCCAGATAAAACGTCAATCGGCAAACCAGCAGCCGGTTGTGCAACACCCCGCCGCTAAACACCAGCGTAGAGATGCCGCGCCTGGCGGCGTGGTCGCGCACCATTGCCGCCAGCCCGCGAGCCAGCGCATCGTGAAAGGCCCAGGCCTTGTGCGCCGGCTGCGCCTGCCAGCCTAGCCACAAGCGCCAGAAGGTGGCGAGATCCAGCTGGCCGTCGCGCCACGGCAGGCTAACCGGATGGTCGACACCCTCGCAGGTCGCCGCCAGCGCCTCCAGCCGGCAGGCCGCTTCCCCTTCGTAGCTCAGCGTGGTCGGCGCGCAGCCCAGCGCGCAGGCCACGGCATCAAACAGCCGCCCGCAGGAAGAAGCCTTAGGCGCATTAATTCCCCGCTCGACGGCGCGGGCGACCAGCGGCCACGCCTGCCGGAGCAGAGGCTCGGTTTCAGGATAGTTTTGCCACTCCGGCACAAAGGCCAGGCAGTGGGCCAGCAGGTTGCGCCACGGCTGACGCGCCGCCAGATCGCCGCCGGGGAGCGCCACCGCCGGCAGACCCGCCAGATGCTCGCACTTGAGGTAGTTCACCCGCAGGCATTCGCCGCCCCACAGCGCGCCGTCCTCCCCCATGCCGATACCGTCCAGCACCAGGGCGATGACGTCCCCGGCCGCCAGCGGCCAGCCGTGCTCCGCCAGGCAGGCGGCGGCGTGGGCGTGGTGGTGCAGCACCCGCTCGGTCGGCAGCGGCATCGACGCCGCCCACTTCGCCGAACGGTAGCCCGGATGCGCATCGGCCACGATCCCCTGCGGGGTAAAGGCGTAAATCTCCTGCATCAGGCGCAGCGCTTCGCGCCACTGCGCCTCCACGCCCTCATCGCCGAGGTCGCCAAAATGCTGGCTCAGCACCGCTTCACCGCCGCGCACCAGGCAGAAGGTATTTTTCATATCCGCGCCGAGGCACAGCAGCGGCGGGAGGTCGTGAAACCCCGGTGGCAGCGGCAGCGCGTCCGGCACGTAGCCGCGCGAACGGCGCAGCATCTCCCCGCTTTGCCGCACCACGGAATCATCCATCCGCTGCACGATATCGCGGTTATGCAGCAAAAATCCGTCGGCAATCCCGGCTAAATCCGCCAGCGCCCGCTCGTTAGTCAGCGCCGGAGGGCGCCCGCTGAGATTGCCGGAGGTCATCACCACCGGGCGCGCCAGCGCCTGTAGCACCAGGTGCTGGAGCGGGTTCGACGCCAGCATAACGCCCGCCTCCGCCAGCCCCGGCGCGATATCGTCGCACAGGCCGTCGATCCGCGTTTTATCCACCAGCACCACCGGCGCGGCGGGCGACGACAGCAGCGCCAGCGCCTCGGCCGGCAATCCCTCCGCCGTCGGCAGCATCACCGCCAGCGGCTTAGCCGGGCGATGCTTACGCTGGCGCAGAGTCGCCACGGCGCCCGCGTTTCCGGCGTCGCAGGCGAGATGGAAGCCGCCAAGCCCTTTAATTGCCACAATCTGTCCGGCAGCAATCCGCTCCGCTGCCGCCCGCAGCGCCGCCTCGCCGTAGCAGCTCTCCTCCCCGCTGCGCCACTCAAGCCGCGGCCCGCACGATTCGCAGGCCACCGGCTGGGCATGAAAGCGCCTGTCGGCCGGATTGCGGTATTCGGCTTCGCAGGACGGGCACAGCGGGAACGGCGCCATCGCGGTAAACGGGCGGTCGTAGGGCATGGCGCGGATAATGGTAAAGCGCGGTCCGCAGTGGGTGCAGTTGATAAACGGGTAGCGGTAGCGGCGCTCCTCGGGATCGTTCATCTCCGCCAGGCACGCCGGACAGGTGGCGGCATCGGGAACGATCTGCGTGCGCATGGTTTCGCCTGCGCTCCGGCGGATGGTGAACGCCTCCGGCAGGGCCTGCCAGACAAACGGCGCGGCCCGCGCGCTGTCGATTCGCGCCAGCGGCGGACAGTGGCGAGCCAGCGCGGGGATAAACTCCGCCTCGTCGCCCAGCAGGCGCACCAGCACGCCGTCGCCGTCGTTGCACACGTCGCCGAGGCGCCCTAAGCGCTGCGCCAGCTGCCAGACGAAGGGGCGAAATCCCACCCCCTGCACCTTGCCGCGGATGCGGATTTCCACCCCGTTCATGCCGCTATCGTCCTACCAGGCCAGCGCCGTACGACGACGTTTTTCAATATTCATCTGCTCGAGCTTGTTGCGGTCAACGCAGATAAGCGCGTGCGTCGGGCAGACGTCCATACAGGCCGGCCCCTCTTCGCGATGATGACAAAGGTCGCACTTATTGGCTTCGGCTTTTTCCGCCGTCACGTTCAGGCCCGCGCCGCTATTGCGGATCACCGGACGCACCACCACTTCCATCGCCCCGTACGGGCAGGCCACGACGCAGGTTTTGCAGCCAATGCAGCGCTCCTGCATCACGTGGACAAAGCCCTTATCGCGGCTGATGGCCCCGTTCGGGCAGACGTTAGCGCAGGGCGCGTCTTCACACTGACGACAGGCGGTGGCCGTCGACACGTTGACGCCCTTGATCACATGGATACGCGGTAAAAAAGATTTTGGCGTCAGCGCGGCGCAGTCCTGATTGGCCTGATGAGAGACCACGCAGGCGACTTCGCAGGTGCGACAGCCGATGCATTTGCTCGCGTCGGCAATAATGAAACGGTTCATCCATTTCTCCAGCAGTAAGAAGGTTACGCGCCGGAGTATGCATAATACGTTCCAGTTTTTATCGCATTGATAGTAAAAGGAATTAATTAGCTGGTCTCTGTCATCGTCAGATGTGACGATGACAGATGACGATCTCAGACGCCGGGGCCAGCGGTAAGAGAATCGCGCTCAATCAGCTCGCCGGGGAAGGTTTGCTGGAATTTTAGATCGCCGCCGTCGAGCATAAAAATCAGCCGGTTAATGCTCTCTTTGATCATCTCCGTCACCGGAATTTTGACGCTGGACAGCGCCGGGATCATATAGGGCGCCAGCACGATGTCATCGAAGCCAATCACCGAGACCTGCTCCGGCACCTTCACGCCGTGCAGATGCAGCTGCTTCATCGCACCAATCGCCATATCGTCGTTGCTCGCCACCAGCGCGCTGTAGCTAACGCCGCGCTGACGCAGCGTCTCAACCCCGGCCGCACCGGTTTCCGGCGTCCATTTGCCCTTCACGATCAGCGCGTCGTTGAGCGCGATATCGTGCTGGGCCAGCGCCTCTTTGTAGCCGGCGAGACGCTCGATGCCGGTCGGCGAATCCAGCGAGCCGGTGATAAAGGCAATTTCGCGGTGGCCGCGGGCGATGAGCTGGCGTACCGCGGCCAGGGCCGAGGCTTTTTGATCGGACCAGACGCAGTGGCTGGCGTTGCGCCGCAGGCGGCGGTTAAGCACCATGATCGGCCTTTCGTGCTGCTCAACGATGGCGTCCATTTCATCGACGCTCAGAAAGCGCGGGTAGATAATAATCGCGTCGCAGCGCAGGTCGAGGAGGTACTGAATCGCCTCCCGCTCCTCGTCGGCGCTGTGCTTGCCGTCGGCGAGGATCAGCTGACGCCCCTTGTCTTCGGTCATCCGCGCGACCTGAAACAGCAGCTCGCTGAAGTAAACCCCGTGATAGAGGGTATTGGTGACCACCAGCCCCAGGGTCTGGCTCTTTTTGGTAGCCAGATTGCGCGCCAGCAGGTTCGGCCGGTAGCCGCTTTCGGCAACGGCCTGGAACACGCGATCTTTCGTCTCCTGGCTGACGTAGCCGTTGCCCGATAGCACCCGCGAAACCGTCGCCTTCGACACCCCTGCGCGCTTAGCGACCTCCAGCATCGTTGCCATGTTGTTCTTCCTGTTGCAAAAGATGCCCGCAGTGTACTGCACGCCCTGCCGTTTTACAGCCTTGACGCGCGCGCCGGGCAGATTCTTTTCTGCGGTATAAGCCGATCAAAATCACAAAACGGAAATATGATTTTTTTAGATCTTGTTTGCGAAGGTGAAACTCATCATGATTTTGTGGAACCGGTTTCCTACCTATGCACGCTGCCCTGCCGCTTTGCGGCGCGGTGAAAAGCCAGTACCCCATTGATAAACAGGATAAAATCCGATGTCTAAAAATTATGCAGCCCTGGCACAGCAGATCGTCTCGGCGATTGGCGGCGTTGATAACGTCACCGCCGTCACCCACTGCATGACCCGCCTTCGTTTCGTGGTCAAAGACAACGAGCGGGTGGATAGCGCGACCCTAAAAGGGCTGAAAGGCGTACTGGGCGTCGTGCGCAGCGATAACCAGTGCCAGGTGATCGTCGGCAACACCGTCTCCCAGGCCTACCGCGAAGTCGTGAGCCTGCTGCCGGGTGAGATGCGCCCGGCGGAGCCCGTGGGCAAGCCGCCGCTGACCTTCAGGCGGGTCGGTGCCGGGATCCTCGATGCGCTGATCGGCACCATGTCGCCGCTGATCCCGGCGATTATCGGCGGATCGATGGTCAAGCTGCTGGCGATGATCCTCGAGATGAGCGGCGTCCTGCCGAAAGGCGCGCCGACGCTCACCATCCTGACGGTGATTGGCGACGGCGCCTTCTTCTTCCTGCCGCTGATGGTGGCCGCCTCCGCGGCGGTCAAATTCAAAACCAATATGTCGCTGGCAATTGCCATTGCCGGGGTGCTGGTGCACCCGAGCTTTATCGAGCTGATGGCTAAGGCCGCTCAGGGCGAACACGTCGAGTTCGCCTTTATTCCGGTCACCGCGGTGAAATATACCTACACCGTGATCCCGGCGCTGGTGATGACCTGGTGCCTCTCCTATATCGAGCGCTGGGTCGACAGGATCACCCCGGCGGTGACGAAAAACTTCCTTAAGCCGATGCTGATCGTGCTGATCGCCGCGCCGCTGGCCATTCTGCTGATCGGCCCGCTCGGGATCTGGATCGGCAGCGCCATCTCGGCGCTGGTTTACACCGTACACCACTACCTCGGCTGGCTGTCGGTGGCGATTATGGGCGCCCTGTGGCCGCTGCTGGTGATGACCGGGATGCACCGCGTCTTTACGCCGACTATCATTCAGACCATTGCCGAAACCGGCAAAGAGGGGATGGTGATGCCGTCAGAAATCGGCGCCAACCTGTCGCTGGGCGGCTCGTCGCTGGCGGTGGCGTGGAAAACGAAAAACCCGGAGCTGCGCCAGACGGCGCTGGCGGCGGCAGCCTCGGCTATTCTGGCCGGGATCTCCGAGCCGGCGCTGTACGGGGTCGCAATACGGCTTAAACGCCCGCTGATCGCCAGCCTGATCAGCGGCTTTATCTGCGGCGCGGTAGCCGGTATCGCCGGCCTTGCCAGCCACTCAATGGCGGCACCGGGGCTGTTTACCAGCGTCCAGTTCTTCGATCCGGCGAATCCGATGACCCTCGTCTGGGTCTTCGGCGTGATGGCGCTGGCGGTGGTGCTGTCGTTTGTGCTGACCCTGCTGCTCGGCTTTGAGGATATCCCGGTGGAAGATGCCGCCGCCGATGCCCGACAGCGCCAGGCGACGGCCGAAGCATCGCACGCCTGAACATAATTTTTGACACAGAGGTAACGCATGGCGACTTTTCCAAACGGATTTTTATGGGGCGGCGCACTGGCCGCCAACCAGGCTGAAGGGGCATATCTGGAGGGCGGCAAAGGGCTGACCACCGTCGATACCCTTCCCCACGGCGCCAGGCGCCTGCCGGTCAAGCTGGGGCTGGAAAAGCGCTTTCAGCTGCGTGACGATGAGTTCTACCCCAGCCATACGGCGATCGATTTTTATCATCGCTATAAAGAGGACATCGCCCTGATGGCGGAGATGGGCTTTAGCGTATTTCGCACCTCCATCGCCTGGAGCCGCCTGTTCCCCAACGGCGACGAGCAGGAGCCGAATGCGCAGGGGATCGCCTTCTACCGCTCGCTGTTTGAGGAGTGTAAAAAGCACAATATCGAGCCGCTGGTGACCCTGTGCCACTTCGACGTGCCGATGCACCTGGTGACCGAGTACGGCTCGTGGCGCAATCGCAAAATGGTCGGGTTCTTTACCCACTACGCCCGCACCTGCTTTGAAGCCTTCGACGGGCTGGTGAAGTACTGGCTGACCTTCAACGAAATCAACATCATGCTCCATAGCCCCTACTCCGGCGCCGGCCTGGCGTTCGAAGAGGGGGAGAATCAGGATCAGGTGAAGTACCAGGCCGCGCACCACGAGCTGATTGCCAGCGCCCAGGTGACCAAAATCGCCCACGAGGTGAACGCGCAAAATCAGGTGGGCTGCATGCTGGCGGGCGGCAATTTCTACCCCTGGTCCTGCAAGCCGGAAGATGTGTGGATGGCGCTGGAAAAAGATCGCGAAAACCTGCTCTTTATCGACGTGCAGGCGCGCGGCGCCTGGCCGGTATGGGCGGCGCGGATGCTCCGCGAGAAGGGCGTGACGATTGTCAAAGAGCCGGGCGACGACGAGATCCTGCGCAACACCGTCGATTTTGTCTCCTTCAGCTACTACGCCTCGCGCTGCGCCTCGGCGGAGATGAACGCCAGCAATACCAACGCGGCCAATATCGTGAAGTCGTTAAAAAACCCCTATATTCAGGCCAGCGAATGGGGCTGGGGAATCGACCCCCTCGGCCTGCGCATCACCATGAATATGATGTATGACCGCTACCAGAAGCCGCTATTCCTCGTGGAAAATGGCCTCGGCGCGCGGGATGAAATCGACGCCAACGGCGAGATTAACGACGACTACCGCATCAGCTATCTGCGCGAGCACATCAAAGCGATGGGCGACGCTATCGAAGACGGTATCCCGGTAATGGGCTACACCAGCTGGGGCTGTATTGACCTGGTGGCCGCCTCCACCGGCGAGATGAGCAAACGCTACGGCTTCGTCTACGTTGACCGCGATGACGCCGGCAACGGTACCCTCGACCGTAAGCGCAAGAAGTCGTTCTGGTGGTATAAAAAGGTCATTGCCAGCAATGGGGAAGATTTGGCGTAGTGTGCCCCGCGGACTGAGGGAGCCTCAGCTTAACAAACACCTGCAACACGGAAATTTTCCCGGCTTGCGCTACGCTTAGCCGGGCTACAGGTTCATCAACGCCCGCGGACCGGTAGCCCGGACAGATGCGCAGCATCGCCTCCGGGACTGGCAAACGCTACGGGTGACAAAAGTCGTCGTAGCCCGGGTAAGGCGTTTACGCCGCGACCCGGGAAAAAAGTACGCTTGCTCCCCCAGGCCGAACTTCCGGCTCGCGCTGCGCTTAGCCGGGGAACGCCGGCTCCTCTGCGGCTTCAAGTGCCGCAAAACCGCCATTCCCCTGCCAGCCATCAAGTCGCGCGTACACCACCTCGACCGCGTCCTTAATCGGCTGGGTCATCGGATAGTAGAAGCCGACGATATCCGGCTGAATGCCTAAGAAAATCACCTCGCCAACGTCCTCTTTCAGCTGATCGATCAGATAGTTGAGCGGCATATTGTGGGTGGTCATCATAAACATCTCGGCGATGTCGTCGGGATCGACGATGCGGATCTCGCCGGGGTTAAGCCCCATATCGGTGGCGTCGACGATCAGCAGGCGGTCGGGGCGCAGCTCGCGGATCGCGACAACGTCATTTTCCGGGGCGCTGCCGCCGTCAATCACTACCCAGCCGCCCGTCGGGTTTGCCGCGCACGTTTCCGCCAGCAGCGGACCCGCGCCGTCGTCGCCCATCATACTGTTGCCCACGCAGAGTAAAACGTCAGTCACGGAGTCTCCTCACCATCAGATAGATGGCGCTTTCCTGGTGAATATCGTGAAGCATGCTGAGCATCAGCCTGCTCCACGCCTGCTGCGCCGGCGTCTGCCCGGCCTGCGCCTTATCAAAGGCGTTGGCCAGCATGGTGACGTGATTGCTGTCGATAACGATTTCGCCATACTTCGGCACGCCTTCCATTTTACGCCGGGCGGTGCTGCCCGCCTCAAGGGTGGCGATCCACGCCAGGTACTCATCCCACGGGCAGCTCAGCGCCGTTTCCAGGCAGTCGATAACCCCGAGATGGTGACCAATCGCCAGGCTGTAATAGACAACCTGCTGCGCCTGGTCAGGCGTGGCGTCGTTCTCATCGATAAATTTACGGCTCAGCTGGCTGAACACCACCGTTTCGCTCATCGGATGCGCGCCTCCTCAACCACCTGATTGAGATGGGTGACTATCTCGGTCAGACGCGGATCTTTTTCCGCCTCCAGCCAGCGCACAACCTGGCTGTCGCCCTGGCCGAGCAGGCGCATATAGTCATCGGCAATCTGCCGACCGTAGCGATAGCCCGCCAGGCGGCGCGCTTCGCGATCGATGCGCACCCGCAGCGGCTGGACCATATTCGGATGCAGAATTTCCGCCGCCTTCTCATCCTGCTCGCCCGGCAGCCGGGCGTGAATTTTCTGCTCCAGCAGGCCCAGCGCCATGGCAAAGCCGTACAGCGTCGCCGCCGGCGTCGGCGGGCAGCCGGGAATATAGACGTCAACCGGCACAATTTTGTCGGTGCCGCCCCAGACGCAGTACAGGTCATGGAAGATGCCGCCGCTGTTGCCGCAGGCGCCGTAGGAGATACAGATTTTCGGGTCCGGCGCGGACTGCCAGGCGCGCAGCGCCGGTGAGCGCATGGCGCGGGTCACCGCCCCGGTGAACAGCAGGATATCGGCGTGACGCGGCGACGGAACGACCTTTATTCCGAAGCGTTCGGCATCAAACAGCGGCGAAAGGGTGGCAAAAATCTCAATCTCGCAGCCGTTGCAGCCGCCGCAGTCCACGCGGTACACGTAGGCGGAACGCTTAATACTCTTCAGCAGCGATGCCTTCATGCTGGCGATAGACTCATCTACCGTCATCGGCACAGGAATGCCGTTCTCATCGCGCGGGCCCAGTAAATTGCTCATCAGCTGGCCTCTCTCATATGGCGAGTCAGTTCAATACGATCGGACGGCACCAGGCACTTCTGGCGCTTGCACTCCGGGCAGGTCTCGAAGCTTTCTCGGTGCAGCTCGGCGCGGGTATCGCCGTTGTGCTCCAGCAGCGCGATGGCGTAATCGATCTCTTTTTGCACGGCGAACGGACGCGCGCACGCCCGGCAGCGGCAAATATCAAAGCGCGACTGCTGGAGGAAATCCTCTTTCTTCCACACCGCCAGCTCGTACTCCTGCGAGAGCTTAATCGCCGCCGTCGGGCACACCTCCTCGCAGCGGCCGCAAAAGATGCAGCGCCCGAGGTTGAACTGCCACGCCAGTTGGTGAGTGACGAGGTCGGTTTCCACCGTCAGGGCATTCGACGGGCAGGCGTTAACGCAGGCCGCGCAGCCGATGCACTGCTGGGGGCTGTGCTCCGGCTTGCCGCGGAAGTTTTTATCTACCGGCATCGGCTCCAGCGGGTAAGCGTGCGTCGCGGCGCCGGTCTTAATGACTTTTTTGATAAAGGTAAACATGGCGGCTCCTTATTTCAGCGGCGAGTTTTTACGCTCGATGCTGTAGCGCTCCAGCTCTTTGTACGGCACCACTTTGCTTTTCTTCTTCCGCACGTCGACCACGGTCATTCGGTCGGTACAGGAGTAGCAGGGATCGAGGCTGCCGATAATCAGCGGCGCATCGGAAACGGTGTTGCCGCGCAGCATATAGCGCAGGGTCGGCCAGTTGGCGTAGGTCGCCGCCCGGCAGCGCCAGCGGTAGAGCTTCTGGTTGTCGCCGGTCATGCTCCAGTGGATATCATCCCCGCGCGGCGCTTCCGAGAAGCCCAGCGCAAAACGGTGTGGGATATAGGTGAAGCCGTCCACCATCAGCGGGCCGCCCGGCAGATTGTCGAGGCCAAAGTCGATCATATTCAGCGCGGTGTAGACCTCATTGATGCGCACCTTGAGGCGCGAAATCACGTCGCAGCCCTGCTCGCTGTGCACTTCCATCGGCAGCAGGCCGTAGCCGACGAACGGATGGTCGGCGCGGGTATCGCGCGCGTGGCCGCTGGCGCGCACCATCGGGCCAACGTTGCTGAAGTCGCGGGCGATTTGCGGGTCGAGGCGGCCGATGCCGACGGTGCGCTGCGCCATGTTCGGCGTGCTGAGCAGCATCTCCACCAGCTCCTGCACGTCGCGGCGCATCTGCTGCGCCAGCTGGCGGGTCTGGATCATATCCTCTTTCAGCAGGTCGCGACGGATGCCGCCAATCAGGTTCAGGCCGTAGGTTTTACGCGCCCCGGTGAGGATCTCCGCCATTTTCATCGACGTCTCGCGCACGCGGAAGAACTGCATAAAGCCGGAGTCGAAGCCGGTGAAGTGGCAGGCGAGGCCGAGGTTGAGCAGGTGCGAATGCAGACGCTCCACCTCCAGCAGAATGGCGCGGATCATCTGCGCGCGTTCCGGCACCACGATGCCCATCGCGTTCTCAACCGAAGTGGTATAGGCGGTGCTGTGGGCAAAGCCGCAGATGCCGCACACCCGGTCGGAGAGGAAGGTCACTTCGTTGTAGCCCATCCGGGTTTCCGCCAGCTTCTCCATCCCGCGATGGACGTAGAACAGGCGGTAGTCGGCGTCGATAATATTTTCGCCGTCAACGAACAGGCGGAAGTGGCCCGGCTCATCGGAGGTGACGTGCAGCGGGCCAATCGGCACCACGTTATTCTTCTTACTGCCCAGCTCGTTAATAAACTCGTAGGTTTCCGCATCGGTGGTCGGCGCCGGGCGCTGACGGTAATCCATGCTGTCTTTGCGCAGCGGGTAGAGTTCATCCGGCCAGTCGTCCGGCAGCACCAGACGGCGCTCGTCCGGCAGGCCAACCGGCAGCAGGCCGTACATGTCGCGCACTTCGCGCTCGCCCCATACCGCCGCGGGCACCCGCGGCGTCACCGACGGATATTCCGGCTTATTGGCGTCCACTTCCACGCGCACGGTTATCCAGCATTTGGTCCCCTGCTCCATCGACAGCACGTAGTAAACGGCATAGTGGCCGTTGAGCTTGCGCTCGTCGTTGCCGAACAGTACCGACAGCCAGCCGCCCTGCCGGTAGTAGAGAAACTCCACCACTTCCGGGAGATAGTTAATCTTCACCGTGACGGTGAGCTGATCGTTGGTCTGCCAGGCCTCGTCCAGCACCACGCCCGGGAAGGCCTGATGCAGCGCGGCGAGATAGCGTTGACCCGGTTTTTCTTCGTTCATATATAAAACTCTCTTAAATCACGCCACCAGCAAGGAGACGAAGGCTAAAAAGGCAAAGCCAAAACCGGCCCAGGTCACGCGGGACGTGGCACAAAAGCGCAGGCGCGCCATGCTATTTTCAAACAGGGCAATAATCAGGACGCCGGCCACCAGCTTGACGACCGCGACGACCAGCGCCAGCAGCAGCCCGCCGACGCTAAAGTGGGTCATCTGCCCCCACGGAATAAACACGCCGACAAACATCTGCAGGACCACCAGCTGCTTGAGGCTAATCCCCCATTTCAGCACCGCGAAGCCGCTGCCGCTGTATTCGGTCAGCGGCCCTTCCTGCAGCTCCTGCTCCGCCTCGGCAAGGTCGAACGGCAGCTTGCCCATTTCGATAAAGGTGGCAAAAGCGCAGGCGGCCAGCGCGAGGAGCAGCGGAATGCTGCGCGCGGCGGGCCAGTGGTAGACGGTGTCGGTGATGCTGCTGATATGGGTTGAGCCGGCAACCTGCGCCGCCACCCACAGTCCCAGCAGCAGAATCGGCTCCACCAGCACGCCGAGCATCGCTTCACGGCTGGCGCCGATAGCGGTAAACGGGCTGCCGGTGTCGAGCCCGGCGATCGCAAAGAAGAAGCGGGCGATGGCAAACAGATAGATCAGCGTAATCAGGTCGCCCAGCCCCGCCATCGGCGATTCTACGGTGACCACCGGCAGCGCGGTGGCGATAGTCAGCATCACGCCGACCATCACGTAGGGCATCAGGCGGAATACCCAGCCGGAGGCGTCGGGGCCGATACTCTGGCGCCCCAGCAGCTTGATAATGTCCCGATACTCCTGCAGCACGCCCGGCCCGCGGCGGTTATGCAGGCGGGCGCGGGCAACGCGGGTGATGCCGGACAGCAGCGGCGCGGCGGCAAACAGCACCAGCGCCTGCAACAATGCAACGAATACGCTCATTCTCAGGCTCCTCGTGAAATGACAATAACCACCAGCACCGCCAGCTCAATCAGCGCAACGCCGCGCAGCAGCGCGGGTGCGGAGCCGCTGTGCCAGCCGGGGATCAGGCGTACCGGGTTTAGCCAGTGGCGCAGCTTGAGCAGCGGGGCAAAGGCCTCTTTGACCGGCATCGCGAAGCCGTGAGCGGTCACCACCATCGATTTCTCATGGTCGTAGCCGCAGACCCAGGCCGCGCCGCGGGAGCGCGACGGCAGACGGTCGCCTTTGAAGAAAATCATCAGCAGCAGCGGCAGCAGCGGGCAGGCGATCAGCAGAATGGCGATCGGCGGCTGCGACACCACGCTCGCGACCTGAGCCTGAGCCGGCACCACGCCGCCCACCAGCGGCAGAAGCCACGGCGCGGCCACCCCGCCAATCACGCAGCAGAGCGCGGAAAGCACCACGCTGAAGGTCATCAGCCACGGGGCGCAGGTGGCGTTTTCCGCCTGCGGGCTCCGCGGCGCGCCTAGGAAGGTGACGCCGTAGACTTTGGCCATGCAAATCACCGCCAGAGCGCCGGTCATCGCCAGGCCCACCGCCAGCATTGGCCCCAGCAGGCGGCCGATAAACGCCCCGCCGGTGCTGAGCTTAAAGAACGACTGATAGATAACCCACTCGCCGGCAAAGCCGTTCAGCGGCGGCAGCGCCGCCATCGCCATCAGGCCCACCAGCATAGAGAGCGAAATCAGCGGCATTCTTTTACCGATGCCGCCGAGCTTTTCGATATCGCGGTGGCCGGTGCGGAACCACACCGCCCCGGCGCCAAGGAACAGCGTGGTTTTGAACAGACCGTGGTTGATCAGGTGATACATCCCGCCGATAAAGCCCAGCACCATCAGGCTGGCGTTATTGAGGGCCACGCCGGTGACAAACGCGCCGAGCCCCAGCAGGATGATGCCGATATTTTCCAGGCTGTGGTACGCCAGCAGGCGCTGGATGTTGTGCTCCATCAGCGCGTAGAGCCCGCCGATAAAGGCGGTGATCATCCCCAGCACCAGCAGTAGCACGCCCCACCACAGCGGCGGCACGCCGCCGGCCAGGGAGACCGTCAGGATGCCGAACAGCCCCACCTTCATCACTACCGTGGAGAACAGCGCGGCGGCCGGCGCGCTGGCGTCGGCATGGGCCTGCGGCGCCCAGCCGTGCAGCGGAATAACCCCCGCCAGCAGCGAAAAGCCCGCCAGCGCCGGGAGCCACAGCAGCATCTGCTGCGGAGCGCCGGCGGCCAGCAGGCTAATCTGCGCCAGATCGAGCGTGCCGTAAAACGACCACACCAGCCAGCAGCTCCACGCCAGCAGCAGCGTGCCGAAGCGGCCCAGCGCAAACCACAGCTTGCCGGACTGCGCGCAGCCGGTGAGGAAGGCGCCGCACAGGGCCATAATTTCCGCCATCACCACCAGGCTGCCGAAGCTGGTCGTCACCAGGGCGCAGGTGGCGGCCGCCAGCAGCAGGTTGACCAGCAGGCCGTTCGCTTTCACCTCTGGATGACGGTGCCAGGAGATATTAAACAGCGAAATCGGCAGCGCCGAGAGGCCGATGGCCAGCAGCCACAGGGCGTTAATCCCGCTAATCCGAATCGGCAGGGAGAGCATCTGCAGCATCCCGGCGCTCACCCGGCCCGGCATCAGCAGCGTCCCCATTCCGACGACGATCAGCATCGCGCTGGCTACCGCCCCGCCGATCCCGGCAATCGCGCCGCTGAGCGGCTTTTTCAGGCTAAAGAGCAGCGCCAGCACGGCGCTGACGGCGTACCAAACCACCGCCTGATTGACTAAAGAGATGATGTTCACTTCACGCCCCCCTGTTGCGCCTGAAACAGCGACAAATCGCCGAGGTCGGCATTAAAAGTCAGCTCGCGCTTGCGCCTGCTGGCCAGGGCGATATCGCGGATATCCACCAGCAGCAGCGCCTTTGTCGGGCAGGTACGCACGCAGGCGGGCCCCTGCTCATCGAAATGGCACAGATCGCATTTCACCGCGATGGCGCGCACGCCGGGTACCCAGTCGAGCAGCGAACTGACGCGGGCGGGCGCGGGCGGCGCGGCGGGCGCCAGCGGCGTATTGGCGTTTGCCGGAATATCCAACGGCCGGCTGCCGGAAAATTCGATCGCGCCAAACGGACAGGCGATGCCGCAAAGCTTGCAGCTTACGCACAGGCTTTCGTTTAGCTGGACCGCGCCGTCGATGCGGTTAATCGCGTTAACCGGACACACCGCGGCGCAGGGGGCGTCTTCGCAGTGGTGGCACATCTGCGGCGCAGATTCTTTTTCATTACGCATGACCTGCAGTCGCGGCATCGCCTGCAGGCCCTGCTGGCGATGCGTCTCAGCGCATGCGGCTTCGCAGGTGCGGCAGCCGATACAGACGGTGGAGTCAGCAATTACAAAACGGTTCACCGGGTCTTCCTCGGGTGAAAGTCATTTTTGACGAAATCAGGTGGTGCAGATGTCATTTTCGACACTCGTCGACACCTTGCGCTTAGTGGGCCCGCTGCAGATGGCTTAAATCCACCGGCTGGTCCTGTTCCATGGCCTCATACAGGCGGTCGTACACGGTCGCCACGATCGCCAGATAGTGCTCCAGCACCTGCTCGCGGGAGCGGTTGCTGATGCGCCCGTCGACGGTGCCGTCGGAGGCCAGCGTCGCCTGCGCAATCAGGCGCTTATCTTCGCCATTTTTGCTTTCTACGTAGTATTCGATGGTGTGGCTGTTAAAGCCTTCCGCCAGCGCGACAAACACCTGAAAGTGGCCGAACAGCACGAAGCACAGCTCTTTGTCCGGCGCGCAGCTCATCGCATGATGCAGGCGCGCTTTCGACAGGGTGATGCCCTGAACCAACGAGTTGCAGTAGGTGTGCCACTGCTCCTGATGCTGGCGGTGACGATCGGCGATGTAGTCCGCCTTTTCACTTATTTCCCAAATAGTCATCTCGGATCCCCCGGTTGCATGAGATGCACTGCACAAGCATTTTCCATGCCAGTTTTTATATATTTGATATTTAAAGAAATTAATAAAAACAGGGGTCTTCGGCGACATGTCGATGACGTCACCAGGCCATCGTCATCGACAGTTTCTCCGACCGTACCGATGCCCTGGCATCGTTATTGCATATACGGTCAATTACGGCGATGTGGAGGCCACCATGCACGAAATCACTCTTAGCCAGCGGGCGCTGGAAATTATTGAACAGCAGGCGCAGCAGGCCGGCGCGCGGCGGGTCAGCGGCGTGTGGCTCAAGGTTGGGGCCTTTTCCTGCGTCGAGGCCAGCGCGCTGACCTTCTGCTTTGAGCTGGTGTGCCGCGGCACGCTGGCGGAAGGCTGCGAGCTGCATATCGCCGAGCAGCAGGCCGAATGCTGGTGTGAGTCCTGCCAGCAGTACGTGCAGCTGATCTCTCAGCACGTGCGGCGCTGCCCGCAGTGTCAGAGCGACGGGCTGCAGATAGTGGCGGACGATGGCTTACAGATTCAGAGAATAGAAGTGATCCCCGCCTGATTCGGCCGGGATCGCGGCGGCCGACGCGCGAGCGCGGCCAGCACAGAAACAACGTGCAGTATGACGGGATAGACCAGGAGTAAAACTATGTGTACCACCTGCGGCTGTGGGGAAGGCAACCTTTATATAGAAGGTGATGAACGCAACCCCCACTCGGCGTTTCGCAGCGCCCCCTTCGCGCCGGCCACGCGCCAGCCGATGACCATTACCGGCATCAAAACCGACGGCTTTACCCCCAGCCGCTCTGCCGAGGGCGACCTGCACTACGGCCACGGCGAGGCGGGTACCCATGCGCCGGGAATGAGCCAGCGTAAAATGCTGGAGGTTGAAATTGACGTGCTGGATAAAAACAACCGCCTGGCCGCCCGCAACCGCGCCCGCTTTGCGGCCAAAGACCAGCTGGTGCTGAACCTGGTCTCCAGCCCCGGCTCCGGTAAAACCACCCTGCTGAGCGAAACCCTGCTGCGCCTGAAGGCGAAAAGCGCCTGCGCGGTGATTGAAGGCGACCAGCAGACGGTCAACGACGCGGCGCGCATCCGCGCCACCGGCACGCCGGCCATTCAGGTCAACACCGGCAAGGGCTGCCACCTCGACGCGCAGATGATCGCCGAGGCCGCTCCGCGCCTTGAGCTTGCCGATGGCGGCATCCTGTTTATTGAAAACGTCGGTAACCTGGTGTGCCCGGCGAGCTTCGATCTCGGCGAGCGGCACAAGGTCGCGGTCCTGTCGGTAACCGAAGGTGAGGACAAGCCGCTGAAGTACCCGCATATGTTCGCCGCCGCCAGCCTGATGCTGCTGAACAAAATCGATCTCCTGCCGTACCTCAACTTTGACGTTGAGCAGTGCCTCACCTGCGCGCGGGAGGTGAACCCCGAGATTGAGATAATCCTGCTTTCCGCCACCAGCGGCGAGGGCATGGAGCAGTGGCTCAGCTGGCTGGAGGCGCAGCAATGTGCATAGGCGTTCCGGGACAAATTTGCGCCATTGAGGGCAACCAGGCCAGGGTTGAAGTCTGCGGCATCCAGCGCGAGGTCGACCTAACCCTGGTGGGCGCCGTCGATGAGCAGGGCCAGCCGCGGCTCGGTCAGTGGGTGCTGGTGCACGTCGGCTTCGCCATGAGCATCATTAATGAAGCCGAGGCCCGCGATACCCTCGCGGCGCTGCAAAATATGTTTGAGGTCGAGCCGGACGTCGGCGCCCTGCTGTTCGGCGAGGAGCGATAATGCGTTTCGTTGATGAATACCGCGCGCCGGAGCAGGTGCTGCAGCTGGTGGAACACCTGCAGGAGCGCGCTCGCCTGCTGCCGCATACCGCCGCCCGCCCGCTGCGGATTATGGAGGTCTGCGGCGGCCATACCCACGCCATCTTTAAGTTCGGTCTCGACCAGCTGCTGCCGGAAAATATCGAATTTATCCACGGCCCCGGGTGTCCGGTCTGCGTCCTGCCGATGGGCCGCATTGACGCCTGCATTGAGATTGCCGGCCGTCCGGGGGTTATTTTCTGCACCTTCGGCGACGCGATGCGCGTCCCGGGAAAAAATGGCTCCCTGCTGCAGGCAAAATCGCGCGGCGCCGACGTGCGCATCGTCTATTCGCCGGTTGATGCCCTCAGGCTGGCGCAGCAAAACCCCGACCGCGAGGTGGTATTCTTCGGACTGGGCTTTGAAACGACCATGCCCGCCACCGCGCTGACCCTGCGCCAGGCACGCGAACGCGGCGTCGAGAACTTCTTCTTTTTCTGCCAGCACATCACCCTGCTCCCGACCCTGCGCAGCCTGCTCGATACTGCGGACAACGATATCGACGCCTTCCTCGCCCCCGGCCACGTCAGCATGGTCATTGGTACCGAAGCCTACGGGTTTATCGCCAGCGACTACCGCCGACCGTTAGTGGTCGCTGGATTCGAACCTCTTGATCTACTGCAAGGCGCGGTGATGCTGGTTGAGCAGACAATAGCGCGGTGCAGTCAGGTCGAGAACCAGTATCGTCGCGTGGTCCCTGATGAAGGTAACCCCCTGGCGCAGCGGGCGATTGCCGAGGTGTTCTGCCTCTCCGGCGACAGCGAATGGCGCGGGCTTGGGGTTATCAGCGATTCCGGCGTTCGGCTGACGCCTGAGTATCAGCGTTTCGACGCCGAAGCCCATTTTCGCCCGACGCCGCAGCGCGTCTGCGACGACCCGCGAGCCCGCTGCGGCGAGGTGCTGACCGGGCGCTGCAAACCGCATCAGTGTCCGCTATTCGGCCAGGTCTGTAATCCGCAAAGCGCGTTTGGCGCGCTGATGGTCTCATCAGAAGGCGCCTGCGCCGCCTGGTATCAATATCGCAGTCAGGAAAACGAAGTATGAAAAGCATCCAGTTAGCGCACGGCAGCGGCGGTCAGGCGATGCAGCAGCTGATCGCCTCCCTGTTTATGGAGGCCTTCGCCAACCCGTGGCTGGCGGAGCAGGAGGATCAGGCGCGGCTTGATCTGGCGCAGCTTGCCGCCCAGGGCGATCGCCTCGCCTTCTCCACCGACGGCTACGTTATCGATCCGCTGTTCTTTCCCGGCGGCGATATCGGCAAGCTGGCGGTCTGCGGCACCGCTAACGACGTGGCGGTGAGCGGCGCCCTGCCGCGCTACCTCTCCTGCGGATTTATTCTCGAAGAGGGGCTGGAAATCGCCACCCTCGAGAAGGTGGTTAACAGCATGGCGCAGACCGCGCAGGCGGCGGGCATCGCCATCGTCACCGGCGATACCAAAGTCGTGCCGCGCGGGGCGGCGGACAAGCTGTTTATCAATACCGCCGGGATTGGCGCAATCCCCTCGGCGATCAGCTGGGGAGCGCGGCAGATTGCGCCCGGCGACGTGCTGCTGGTCAGCGGCACGCTGGGGGATCACGGGGCCACCATTCTCAATTTACGCGAAGGGCTCGGGCTGGACGGGGCGCTCGCCAGCGACTGTGCGGTACTCACCCCGCTGATTCAGTCGCTGCGCGACCTTCCCGGAGTGAAAGCGCTGCGCGATGCCACCCGCGGCGGCGTTAACGCGGTGGCCCATGAGTTTGCCGCCACCAGCGGCTGCGGGATTGAGCTGAATGAACGCGAGCTGCCGGTCAACGATACCGTTCGCGGCGTTTGCGAACTGCTGGGGCTCGATGCCCTTAACTTTGCCAATGAAGGCAAGCTGGTTATCGCCGTCGCTCGCGATGCGGCGGAAGCGGCGCTGGCCCGGCTGCGGGCCCACCCGCTTGGCCGCCACGCGGCGATAGTTGGCGAAGTGGTTGCACGCAGCGGCGTGCGGTCCGTCGGCCTGTACGGCGTTAAGCGCACGCTGGATCTTCCTCACGCCGAGCCGCTGCCGAGAATTTGTTAACGGTGCGGGCCCCCGGATTGCGGCTAACGCCTTATCCGGGCTACAACACTGCGCCCACCTGTAGCCCGGCTAAGCGCAGCGCGAGCCGGGAAAAGCCAGCATGATTATCCAGCCCAAACCAGCGGGCACCCACGGATGGGTTAATGGCGGTCACAACCGCTTTATTAACAGACTATTATTTGTGTCATCACTTTCTTCTGCGCCGCTTTGCGGCGCTTTTGGACTTAAGCAATGTCGTATACACCGTTGGGCGATTTTGGACAGCAGGGTCTGTTCGACATCACCCGAGTTTTATTACAGCAGCCCGATCTGGCCGCGCTGAGCGAAACGCTGACGCGTCTGGTCCGGCAATCTGCGCTGGCGGATCGCGCCGCTATTCTTCTGTGGAACGCCGGCAATCACCGGGCGGCCAGATACGCCTGCGACGAAGCAGGCCTGCCGGTGAGCTACGAAGATGAGACCGTGCTGGCCCACGGGCCGGTACGGCGCCTGCTCTCGCGCCCCGACGCGCTGCACTGCGACCGCGCCACCTTTGTCGAAGCCTGGCCGCAGCTGGCCGATAGCGGCCTCTACCCGTCGTTCGGCTATTACTGCCTGCTGCCGCTGGCGGCAGAGGGCCGCATCTTCGGCGGCTGCGAATTTATCCGCAACGATGCCCGTCCGTGGACGGAAAAAGAGTATCAGCGCCTGCACACCTTCACGCAGATCGTCGCCGTGGTCACCGAGCAGATCCAGAGCCGGGTCAGCAATAACGTTGATTACGATCTGCTGTGCCACGAGCGCGATAACTTCCGCATTCTGGTTGCCATCACCAACGCCGTGCTCTCCCGGCTGGATATCGACGAGCTGGTCAGCGAGGTCGCCAAAGAGATCCACCGCTATTTCCGCATCGACGCCATCAGCGTGGTACTGCGCAGCGGCCGCAAAGGCAAGCTGAACATCTACTCGACCCACTACCTCGACGCCAGCCATCCGGTGCACGACCAAAGCGAGGTCAACGAAGCCGGGACGCTGACCGAGCGGGTGTTCAAAAGCAAAGAGATGCTGCTGCTCAATCTGCACGAGCACGACTCCCTGGCGCCGTACGAAAAAATGCTCTTCGAGATGTGGGATAACCAGATTCAGACCCTGTGCCTGCTGCCGCTGATGTCCGGCAATACCCTGCTTGGGGTGCTGAAGCTGGCGCAGTGCGATGAGAAGGTCTTCACCACCACCAACCTGAAGCTGCTGCGCCAGATCGCCGAGCGCGTGTCGATCGCCGTCGATAACGCGCTGGCGTACCGCGAGATCCAGCGCCTGAAAGAGCGGCTGGTGGATGAGAACCTCGCGCTGACCGAGCAGCTCAACAACGTCGAGAGCGAGTTCGGCGAGATAATCGGCCGCAGCGAAGCGATGCACAGCGTGCTCAAGCAGGTCGAAATGGTGGCGCACAGCGACAGCACCGTGCTGATCCTCGGCGAAACCGGCACCGGTAAGGAGCTGATTGCCCGCGCGATCCATAACCTCAGCGGCCGCAACGCCCGGCGGATGGTGAAAATGAACTGCGCGGCGATGCCCGCCGGGCTGCTGGAGAGCGACCTGTTTGGCCACGAGCGCGGGGCCTTTACCGGCGCCAGCGCCCAGCGCATCGGTCGTTTTGAGCTGGCGGACAAAAGCTCGCTGTTTCTCGATGAGGTCGGCGATATGCCGGTCGAGCTGCAGCCGAAGCTGCTGCGCGTGCTGCAGGAGCAGGAGTTTGAGCGCCTCGGCAGCAATAAGCTGATCCGCACCGACGTGCGGCTGATCGCCGCGACCAACCGCGATCTCAAGCAGATGGTCGCCGATCGCGAGTTCCGCAGCGATCTCTACTACCGGCTCAACGTTTTCCCGATCCACCTCCCGCCGCTGCGCGAGCGTCCGGACGATATCCCGCTGCTGGTCAAAGCCTTCACCTTTAAAATTGCCCGCCGTCTGGGGCGCAATATCGACAGCATTCCGGCGGAAACCCTGCGCACCCTGAGCCGCATGGAGTGGCCGGGCAACGTCCGCGAGCTGGAAAACGTCATTGAGCGCGCGGTGCTGCTGACCCGCGGCAGCGTGCTGCAGCTGTCGATGCCCGAGCTGAACATCGAGCCGGAGCCGATGGCGGCAGAAATTCTGCCGCAGGAGGGCGAGGACGAGTATCAGCTCATCGTTCGAGTGCTGAAAGAGAGCAACGGCGTGGTTGCCGGCCCCAAAGGCGCCGCCCAGCGGCTGGGCTTAAAGCGCACCACCCTGCTGTCGCGGATGAAAAGATTGGGCATCACCAAAGATGAACTGGTATAGGTTCGACAGGCACGCAACCCGCTGCCCAGGAGATTCTATGGCGGTATCAGCACGTAATCAGCTCACCGCCACGGTGAGCGCGGTAGCCACGGGCGCAAGTGAACGATGAGGTTGAGTTAACCCTCGCGGGCGGCGCAAAGCTGGTGGCTATTGTCACCCACGGCAGCAGGGAGGCGCTGGGGCTGGTCGCAGGCAAAGAGGCCATTGCGCTGATCAAGGCCTCGGCGCTTCCGATCGCCACCCGCGCCTGAGTCAGACCAGAAACGCCGTTTCATTTCACTTTAAATGAAACGGCGTTCTGTGAAGCAACTCGCGTTAACCGCCGCTAATCAATGATAAATAAGCATTTTCCATAACGGAGATGCTCATGACGCGTTTACCCCTGACGGCGGCCGTCGCGCTGCTTTTATCTTCTCAGGCGGCGCTGGCCGCGCTGCCGACGCTGACGGTTTGGCCCGATGGCGAAGCCCCCGGCGCCAAAAACAGCCCTGCCCGCTACGCCCTCGTCGATCGCAGCAAGGACCCGGCGCTGCCCGACCGCGCCGTCACGGGCATTCGGGCGCCGGAAATTACCGTCTATGCTGCGGAAAAACCCAACGGCATTGCGCTGCTGGTCACCCCCGGCGGCTCCTATCAGCGGGTGGTGCTGGATAAAGAGGGCAGCGACCTCGCCCCCGTTTTCAACGCCGAGGGCTACACCCTGTTTGTGATGACCTATCGGATGCCGGCAGATGGCCACGCGGAGGGCAGCGACGCGCCGCTGGCCGACGCCCAGCGCGCGCTGCGTCTCCTGAGGGCGCGCGCAGCCGACTGGCATATCGACCCGCACAAAATTGGCGTCATGGGCTTTTCCGCCGGCGGTCACGTCGCGGCCAGCCTGGAGACCCGCTATAACGAGCAGGTATATACCGCCGTGGATGCTATCGACGGGCAGAGCGCGCGCCCGGACTTCGTGGTGCTCGGCTATCCGGTGATCGCCATGGATCCCGCAATTGCCCATCCCGGCTCGCGCCGGGCGCTGATTGGCGAGGAACCGACGGCAGAACGGCTGCGCCGCTATTCGCCGGAGCAGAACGTCACCCCGGAGACGCCGCCGACCTTTATCCTGCACGCGGTGGACGACCCGTCGGTGCCGGTAGATAACTCGCTGGTGATGTTTAACGCGCTGCGCGCCCAGCGGGTGCCGACGGAGCTGCATCTGTTTGCCGAAGGCAAGCACGGCTTCGGGATTCGCGGGGCCCGGGGACTGCCCGCCGCCGAATGGCCGCAGCTGGCGATGAACTGGATAGCCTCGCTGCCGGCGGTAAAAAAGTAACCCTTTTCTGAGCACACCCCGGAGAGGGCGTTGCCGCAATCCGGGGCCCGTGCGCAGGGCTATTTTTCGACCGTAAATCCGTTACCGGCGGCCAGCTCGGCAAACCACAGCGCGTTGCGCTTGATCTGCCGCTCGCCGGTTTGCAGATTGAGCCGCCAGAAACCGTAGCGCCGCTTGAAGGCGTTAATCCACGACCAGTTATCGATAAAGGTCCATTGATGCACGCCAAAGCAGCTGGCGCCGTCGGCGATAGCCCGATGCAGCTCAACCAGATGCTCCTCCATCAGGTTGATACGAAACGCGTCATCAATCACCCCGTCCTCCCCCGGCTCCCCTTCGGACTGCAGATCCATAGCAATGCCGATTTCAGCGAGATACCACGGGATATTGCGGTAGTTGTCGCGGATATTAAGGGCAATATCGTAAATCGCCTGCGGCAGAATTTCGTTATTGTCGCGGTAGGGATTAAAGCGCCCCTGCGGATTAACGTAGTTTTCGAAGTAAAACTCGGGGGTAAAATAGTCCAGCGTGTAGTCGCTCTCACGCGCCTTGACCCGGCGAGGGACGTAATAGTTGACGCCGAGGAAATCGATACGCGAGGAGGTTATCAGCTCGGCATCCCCTTTTGCGATTTCAGGCAGGCAGCCGTGTACGGCAAGAATTTCGCACAGCTCCTTCGGAAACTGGTGCTTAACCAGCGGATCGAGGAAGCTGCGGTTAAAGAACAGATCCGCATACCAGGCGGCTTTTTTATCCTCCGCGCTATCGCTGCGGGGATAGGAGGGGGTCAGGTTCAGCACCACGCCGATCTGACTCTCAAGCGCCAGCTCGCGGAACGCGCCCACCGCCTTCGCGTGGGCCAGCATGACGTTAAACGCCACCTGCGCCGCCAGCCTGCCGTCCTTTTTACACGGATAGTGGAAATCGTACAGATAGCCGCCCTCCACCGGGACAATCGGCTCGTTGAAGGTTATCCAGTACTTCACCTTATGGCCGAACAGCTCGAACGCGGTGCGGGCAAAGCGGGCGAAAAGCTCGGCGACGTGGGCCGATTCAAAACCGCCGTACTGCTCCTGTAGCGCTTCCGGCATATCGAAGTGGTAGAGGTTGATCATCGGTTCGATACCGCTCTCGATCATCTCATCAAGATAGTCGTTATAGAAACGCACCGCCGCTGCGTCGGGGGCACCGGTTTCAAAATCGGCGATCAGCCGCGACCACTGAATCGAGGTGCGAAAGGAGTTGAAGCCGGTCTGCTTCATCAACGCCACGTCCTGCGGATACTGGCGGTAGGTATCGCAGACGACCTGCGGGCCCACCTGCTGATAAAAACGCTCCGGCTGAGCGGCAAACCAGCTGTCCCAGATGGAACGATGCGGCTTGTCGGTTACGCCTTCCGTTTGCGGGCCGGATGCCGCCGCGCCCCAAAAAAAACCGTCCGGAAACTGATACCGGGTCATAACGCCTCCTGTAAGTTAAAAAAGGCTGCGCGCAACAGGCGCAGCCAATAGGTACTACTCTGCAATCACTTCGATCGATTTGATAAACATATATCCCCAGTCGCCGGCAAATTTGCCAAAGTCGATGCGGTTGTCGCCGGCTTTCAGCTCCACCGGCACCTGCAGCTGCTGGCCCTGCTCATCGGTTGCCGGGAATTCGACCGCTATCGGCGTGCCGCCGTTAACGATAAACGAGTTTTTCTTACCGCCCCATTTGCCGTTAAAGGTCACCCGCAGCTGATACTTGCCGCTCCACGGCGCCGGCACCTGCCAGCTCACCCTGTCGCCATCGTTGGCAAAGGGCCCGAGGAAGCCGTCGGCGCCGGTCGTCAGCGCATCTTTCTCGCTGTTGGCCGCCGCAATCTTGCCCCGGCTGACGTCAAAGATTTCGCCCGTAAAACGGCAGTAGTCGGCGGGCGCTTTGCCCGCGGCTTGCGCTACCGTTACCCTGACGGTTTTACGGCTTTTAAGCAGGCCGTCGTCGGCGGTCAGGGTCAGGGCGTACTCGCCGGGGCCGCTGAACCAGACGCGGGTTTCCGCTCTATCGCTGGCGCAGAAATGGGCCTGCTCGTTGCCGCCGCTGCTCCAGCTGACCTTGACGCTATCGTCCGGAAGGGCGTCATCGCGCCAGCTGGCGGCAAGCAGCAGCCCCCGGTCCTGGGTGGTGGTTAAGGCCTCGGGCAGATCCACCACCGGCGGCTGATTCTCCTGAGTGTGCTTAACGCTAATCACGTTGGAGGGGGCCGAGGTCCCGCTCTCATTTTTAGCCACCACCCGATAAAAGTAGGTATGACCCAGCTGCAAAGTGCGATAGCTATCGCGGAACAGATTCATGGTTAACGGATCCCACTCGTTCACGCCGTCGGAAATATCGCTCTCCACCACTTTCCAGGGTCCTTGTGCCGACCCGGCGCGCTCCACGTCATAGGCGCGTCCCACCGCCGCCCCCATCCAGTTGATGGCAAAGGGCGAGTCCGTCTCCCGCAGCTTCGGCGCGTCCGGCTTCGGCAGCGGCGGCGCGCTCTCCTGCCCGGCCATCTGCGCCGAGGCGGTACGCACCAGGTTCACCACCTCCATCTCCTGGTTGGATTTTCCTTCCACCGGGAAGCCAGGCAGATGGTAGCTGTAGTGGCCGGTTGACTCTTTGTGCCAGTAGAAGCCGCCGTCGTGACGATGGCCGCGGAAGCCCCAGATCAGCCCACCCGCCGCCCGCGCGCCGTCGACCTCGCTGTGGACGATCGACTGCATAATGGCGTTGAGCTGCTGCGCATCCAGCAGGCCGAACTCGCCGACCATGTACGCTTTTTTGCCGCCGGCCGACCGCAGGTCCTTCTTCACCTGCTCAGGATGGTTGTTCTCGGCGTTGGTGTAGTAATGGTTGCTGACGATATCGACGTTGGGATCGTTTAGAGCAAAGTCGTTGATTTTCTTATAGGTGCCGTCAACGACCAGCTGATGCGGCGCCCACTTTTTGATCCACGCGGCGGTCTGCTGCAGGAACGCCGCGTTGGTATCCTCCAGTTCGTTACCGGTTTCCCATGCCATAATGGCCTTTTCGTCGTAGTAGGCGCGGCCGGTCACGCTGTTGGTCCGCGTGATCACCTGACGGATCACGTCGAGATAGGCCCGGTAGGTTTGACTGTCGGTGCGATAAAAGTCTGCTGGCTTTTCATGATAAAACGCCGCCAGCTGCTCGCGGCCGCCCCACCACCACCAGTGATCGATAAAAGGCAGGATCAGGCGCAGCCCCTGCTTGTCCGCTTCGGCAATCATATTGTCGTAAACCCGCATCGCCTTTTCGTTCAGGCGCGGCATGCCGTCCGCGGTTGCCGGCGCCAGGATATGCGTTTCGCGCCCGCAGGCCTTATCAAACGCCTGCTGAACGGAGAGGACGTACACGCGCTGCGCTTTCGCGCCGGTCTGCACCATCGCCCTGATCCAGTTCTCCTGCTCGTCGGCGGTCGGCCATCTGAAATACTGCCCCCAGCCGCGGGTATCGGCCCGGCACGGGCCGCGCGCATCGTCCTCAATGCGGTGCAGCTCCGGCGCATGAATTCCGGCAAAGCGGAAAACCTTGTCGCCATCCTTCAGCATCGCGCCATCGCGGGTAATAAAGTTCTCGAAGTGTGAGCGTTCGGCCGCCATGGCCCCGGCGCTTCCCAGGGCCGAAAGCAGCGCTATCAGCACGATCTTTTTCACGGGATAAATCATCGTTTCGCTCCTTAGAACCACACTTCGGCCTGGACGCCAAAATTCAGCGTATCGGTGTCACCGCTGCGCGAATAGCCACCGGCAGAAATGGTATTGGTGCTCCAGTCATAGTTACCGTCGAGGGCGTCGGAGACGCCTTTATCCCACTTCGCGTAGGTGACAAAAAAGCGCAGCTGCGGTCGGGTCCAGTAGCCGGAATCAAAGGTTAACGTCGGGGCGATAGTGACTTTGGTCAGGCCGCCTTTTCCTTTGCCATCAACCCCTTTGTAGTTGCTATCATCGAGATATTCGTAGCCCAGCTCGTACTGCATGGCGAAGTTTTTGGTAATTTGCTGATACGGGCGGATCCCGGCGACCCAGCTTGAGCGGCCCCAGCCGTTCGCATCGTCAGTCCACCACCGGTAGTTCTTATCCTTCTGGTAGTAGGCAAAGGTAGAAACCTCCCAGTCCCCCATCGAGGCAAGGTTATCCAGCACCACGCGCCAGGACTGGGTATCTTCAAGGTTGGCCCATCCCCAGCCGTTTTTCCCCAGCGAATCGCCCGCTGCCAGGCCGCGTCCGTACTGGAAGACCACCCGCGAGTAGCCGCCGGTCAGGCCGTAGAAACCATCGAAGTTATAGACGCCGGTAATGCCGTAGCCTTTTTCGGCCGCCGTCGGGTGGTTCTCATTGCGGTTCATATGGTGGCCGATAAGCTCCAGGTCGAGGCCGGTGCCGGCAATCTTTTTAAACCACAGGTTGAGGGAGTAGTCGTCCGGGTAGCCCTGATCGCCCTTATCGACCGGGTAGGCTTTGGTTTCATCGGTTGGGGAGAAGGCATAGACCCCGGCATCGAAGCGGGCGAAGCCCAGATCCATGTTATCGAAGCCGCCGCCGGTGCCGTTGTACTGAATGTACTCCCAGTCGAACTGGTGGCTGGAGGTGTTGGAGCTGCTGTAGCGCTTACCGCCCCAGAAGGTCATCTCCGGCGCGAAATCGAGATTCGACAGCTCGGCAAAGCCTTCACGGAACTGCACATCGTGGCCGTCGTCATCCTGACAGTTCCAGTCAGAGGTGCATTTCGACTGGTGGGTAATATTGGCCTGGATCCGCGCCACCGCGCCGGAGTCAGACTTCAGCGTTACGGTGGGGATCAGCTCGATCTTGGTGTCCTCTTCGTTGCCGAGGCGCCATTTCCCGTCCGGCATCAGGCCGACGGAGTCGGCGCGGTTGCCGTCAGAGTTGGCAAGAATGCCGGATCGGATATAGCCGTGCAGCGCAAAATCATATTGCGGATCGGCGCTGGCGCAGTCGCTCATTACCGCCAAAGCGAGCAAAGACAGAGGTATTGATGAGTTAAGCCTTATCATTATTTTTTTCCTTCGTTCGTTATTTTTTTATTAACAGGGTCTGGAACGTCAGGAAATTTACGGATCAAAAAAGGAAATGTACATCCACAAACGGAAAGCGCTTTCCGTAATTGCCGGATTAGTTCACAAAATTGATTATAACCAGTAAGAATTCGTGACTTTCGTCACATAAACAGCTTCGACATAAAAAAGCCCGCATTCGCGGGCTGGTTTCATTGCGGGAACAGGCTAGCGTTCGGCGTCGGCGAGCTGGCGCTCGTAGACCTTGAAGAAGGGGCGGTACAGCATCCACGAGTTGAAAATGGCGAACAGGCTCATGCACAGATTTTTCCAGCTGCCGTTCGCCGACCACGCCGCGCCGAGCGGCGACGGCATCGACCAAGGCAGCATCGCCACCGCGCGATCTAGGATGCCAAGGTGCGTTAAATACCATGCGATACAGGCATTTATCAGCGGCACGAAAATAAACGGCAGCAGGAATACCGGGTTCATAATGATCGGAAAGCCGAACAGTATCGGCTCATTGATGTTAAACAGGGACGGCAGTAGGCCGATTTTTCCCACGCTTTTCAGCTGCCGGGAGCGGCTGCGCATCGCCATAAAGACCAGCGGCAGGGTGGAACCTATGCCGCCAATCAGCAGGTAGAAATCCCAGAATCCCTGGAGATAGATATGCGGCAGCGTCGCGGCGCCTGAGGCCAGGGCCTGCTGGTTTTCAAAGAGATAGGTCATCCAGAAGGGATTCATGATGCCGGTAATAATCAGGGCGCCGTGAATGCCGACAAACCAAAGCAAGTTACAGATAAATAAAGAGATAAGTACCGCCGTCAGGGTATCGGATGCGATAACCAGCGGCCGCACCGCTTCGCTGATAAGCTCCGGTAATATTCTCCCGCTGGTCTGCAGCAGGACGGCGTTGATGACGCTAATGGAGAGCATCACCACCAGCAGCGGTATCAGCAGCTGAAAACCGTTGCGGGTCATCAGCGGGACCTCTTCCGGCAGCCGGATGCACCAGCCCTTCCTGTAGAAAAAACGAATTATTTCAATTGAATATACGCTTGAAATAAGCGCAGTGAATATCCCCATGCCGCCGAGAAAGATATTGGTCGCGCCGTTATCGCGAAAGCCGATAAACAGCAGGAAGGCCAGGCAGCCGGTCAGGCCGCACAGCCGCTCCGGCAGGCGATACTGCTTGGCAAGGCTGGCGCTGGCGCCGAAGGCCACGATCAGCGCCACCAGGCCAATGGTCAGCTCAAACGTCGGCAGCAAGATCGGCCGCAGCTGCAGGTAAAACTGGCCAAACGCCGATGCGCCGTTAATGGAAACGGGCGGAAACAAAATGGGTACCAGCAAACTACCAACAATCACAAACGGCATGGCCAGCGCGAAGCTATCGCGCATCGCCGTAATGTGGTTATTGCGCGTCAGAACGTTGGCCAGCGGCGCCAGCCGCTGCTCGATGATGTCGACGGCAACATTCATCAACTGAAAGTTCATAGTGCTACCTTTTGAGATTTGTATTTACGCCGCGATGATGGCGCACAACCACATAAAGTAAAAGCCTGCCATAGGTGATCGTTGTCACAATTAATAAATCCACGAACGGAAAGCGCTTTCCGTTTTATATCCCGATGACTATAGTCCGGACATCTAACCCATCGGGAGCCGTATATGAAAAAGATAATGTTGTGTTGTTCTGCGGGGATGTCCACCAGCCTGCTGATGAAGAAAATGATCGACGAAGCGGAGAAGCGAGGCCTGGCGGTTGAGATCAGGGCCTTCGGCGTGGCGGAGTTCGCCGAGCAGGTTGCGCACTACCAAGTCGTGCTGCTCGGCCCGCAGGTCAAATACATGCAAAAAGATCTGCAAAAACAGGCCGACCGCTACGGGATCCTCGTGGAGCCCATCAACATGATGGATTACGGCATGCAGAAAGGCGGTGCGGTGCTCGATTTCGCGCTCGCTCTGATCGATAACAAGCATTAAGGGAAAGAAGATGAGCTCTCTGTACGCCAAACTGATCGCCGTGATCGAGCAAAAAATTACCCCGATGGCCGGCGCCATCGGCCAGCAAAAGTACGTCACCTCGATTCGCGACGGCTTTATTACCGCCCTGCCCTTTATGATCGTCGGCTCCTTCCTGCTGGTCTTTATCTTTCCGCCGTTTTCCCCGGACACCAGCTGGGGCTTTGCCCGCGCCTGGCTGCAGTTCTCCCTCGATCATCGTGAAGCGCTGATGCTGCCGTTTAACTTCAGCATGGGGGTCATGACGCTGTTTATTGCCGTCGGCATCGCGGCAAGCCTGGCGAAGCACCATAATCTGGACTCGTTGACCGCCGGCATGCTGTCGCTGATGTCATTCCTGCTGGTCGCCGCGCCGCTGAAAGACGGGCAGATCTCCACCGCCTATTTCTCCGGCCAGGGGATCTTCACCGCTATTCTGGTGGCCATTTACTCTACCGAGCTGTACGCCTTCCTCAAGCGCCACAACGTGACCATTCGCCTGCCGCCGGAGGTGCCAGCGGGCGTTGCGCGTTCGTTTGAAATCCTTATCCCGGTGCTGGCAGTGGTGCTGACCCTCCACCCGCTCAACCTGTTTATCGAAGCGCAGCTGGGGATGATCATTCCGGAAGCGATCATGTCGCTGGTGAAACCGCTGGTCGCGGCCTCCGATACTCTGCCGGCGATCCTGATCTCGGTGCTGGTATGCCAGGTCCTGTGGTTCGCCGGGATCCACGGCGCGCTGATCGTCACCGGAATTATGAACCCGTTCTGGATGGCTAACCTGTCGATCAACCAGGCGGCAATGGCCGCAGGCACCGCCATTCCGCATATCTACGTGCAGGGCTTCTGGGATCACTATCTGCTGATCGGCGGTGTGGGATCGACCCTGCCGCTGGCGCTGATGCTGCTGCGCAGCAAGGCCGTTCATCTGCGAACCATTGGCCGAATGGGCGTGGTGCCGGGCGTATTTAACATCAACGAACCGATTCTGTTCGGCGCGCCGATCATCATGAACCCGCTGTTCTTCCTGCCGTTCGTGCTGGTTCCGATGATTAACGCCACCCTCGCCTGGTTTGCGCTGAAGCTGGATCTGGTGAGCCGCGTGGTTTCAATGACGCCGTGGACCACTCCGGCCCCTATTGGCGCCTCCTGGGCGGCAAACTGGAGCTTTAGCCCGGTGATCATGTGCCTGATCTGTATGGGAACCGCGATGGTGATGTACCTGCCGTTCCTGCGCGCTTATGAAAAGCAGCTGCTGAGCCAGGAAAGCCATAACGCCGAAACCGGGTCGCAGGCCGCGACGCAATCCGCATAATTTAGATTATTCAGAGGTAAGTCATGGAATTAGAAGAACAGGTCATGGGCATTATTATCAATGCCGGCCAGTCGCGCAGCCTGTGCTACGAAGCGCTGAGCTGCGCCAAAGAGGGTTATTTTGACGCTGCCGATGCAAAGATGAAAGAAGCGACCCATTTTTCCCGCGAAGCGCATCTGGTTCAGACCCAGCTGATTGAGGCCGACGAGGGCGAAGGCAAAACCAAAATGACGCTGGTCATGGTTCACGCCCAGGACCATCTGATGACCTCAATTCTGGCGAAAGAGCTGATCGCCGAACTGATCGCCGTTTATCGCTCGCGGCCGCTGCAGGCGTAGCGTTTACCCGGCGCCATTAGCCTGAAGCCCCGGTCGCACTGCGCCGGGGCTGCGGGCAACCTACGCGCCATCCCGTATTGAGGCAACTATGCTACATCTTGGTTTAGATATCGGCGGCACCAAAATGGAAGCCGTTCTGCTCACCCCCCAGGGCGAGTGCGTCTATCGCCAGCGCCGCCCAACGCATAAAGAGAGCTACGAGGCGTTCATCCACCAGCTGCTCGGCCTGATCGAGACCGTGCGCGACTGGAGCGAGCGCCCGTTTTCGATTGGGGTCGGCCTGCCCGGCGCTATCGACCCGCAAAGCGGCTTGATCAAAAACTGCAACTGCCTGGTGCTGAACGGCCACGATCTGCGCAGCGATCTGATGCAGCGGCTCGGCCAGCCGGTGTGGATCGCCAACGACGCCGACTGCTTCACTCTTTCCGAAGCGGTAGACGGCGCGGGCGCAGGCGCAACGACGGTCTTTGGGGTGATTATCGGTACCGGCTGCGGAGGCGGCATTGCCGTCAATCAGCAGCTGCTAAGCGGGCCCAACGCGATCGCCGGCGAGTGGGGGCACAACCCGCTTCCGGGCTATACGCCGCAGCGGGATGGCCCCGCTCAGGCCTGCTACTGCGGGAAGCAAAACTGCATTGAGAGCTTTATCTCCGGCAGCGGATTTGCCCGGCGATACGGCGAGCAGGCGCAGGCGGAAGCGATAGTTGAGGCCGCGCAAAATGGCGATCCGCAGGCGCTCGCCCACTGGCGGCACTTTATCGACGCCTTTGCCCGCAGCCTGGCCTCGGTGATTAACATCCTCGATCCGCAGACGATCGTGCTGGGCGGTGGCCTGTCCAACGTCGGGCAAATTTACCGCGATCTGCCCCCCGCCATCGTGCCCTATCTGTTCTCCGATAGCTGCCATACCGCGATCAAACAGGCCCGCTTCGGCGACGCCAGCGGCGTGCGCGGCGCGGCCTGGCTCCCTGTTCTGGCGGGCGCTGAAGGCCGGTGGCGATAGACACTTTTTTCAGCAGGTATGCTAAGCTAGGCGAAAATATCCAGACAGAAAAGACCATGCCAACCATTGATGATGTTTCAAGATTAGCGAATGTCTCCAGAGCGACGGTTTCTCGCGTGCTGACCGGCACCCGTGGCGTTCGCGAGGAGAGCCGGGAAGCCGTGCTGCGAGCCGTTGAAGAGCTCAACTATCGCCCGAGCTTTGCCGCGCAAAACCTCGCCAGTCAGACATCAAATCACGTTGGCCTGGTTATCCCGACGCGCGACGAGAGCAGCGGAGCGCGCCTGCTTCCCCAGCTGTCGCAGGCCCTCAAGGGATTAAACAAAAATCTGCTGGTGCAGTACGTCACCGACGGGGTGGAACAGGCCGCTGCGGTGGACGACCTTCAGCGCCAGTGCGTGGCGGTGGTGGTGCTCGGCGCGGTCTCGCCGGACGCCCCGCGCAACGTTATCTCCTTCGACCGCTTCAGCGTGGCGGGGATCAACAACCAAGGCTACGACTACGCCTTTGCCACCGAAAGCGCCTGCCGCTACGTCATCGGCAAGGGCCATCGCAATATCGCGCTGTTGACCGATAACGCCGACGATGACGCCAGCCGCCAAATGCTCGAAGGCTACCGGAACGTGCTGCAAAACTACTCCATTCCCTTTAACCGTCAGCTGATGCTGGCGGCTAACGATGACGTTGAGCAGGCGCTGCTGACGCTGATTAACAGCTTCAGCAAGTATTCGGTCATTATCGTCAAGCGCGATCGCTACGCGGCGGAAGCCATGCGCCTGCTGCGCGAGTTTAACGTCGCCGTGCCGCAGGAGGTGTCGCTGCTCAGCCTCGAGGACTCCCCGCTCGCTTCGCTGCTCAATCCGCCGCTGACCTGTATCTCATGGCCGCTTGAGCAGCTGATGGAGAGCTGTATTCAGCGGATCCGCAGCCTGATTGACGAACGCCCGGCGTTTAGCGCCGAGGGCCGCACGCTGGCGGGCCGCCTGATCCCGCGCCAGTCGGTAGCCGATATCTCCTGACGTTCTCCCCCGGCCGCTCACGGTGGCCGGACTCGCTCCCGGCTTTCCCTGCTTCTCTTTTCTTTTTCTTTCTCTTGTTGTTTCTCTTTTTCCCCTGCGCCCCTCATCTGCTCCGCCGCGCTATCGTTCCCACGCTCATTATTCGCCCGCCACCTAAATAATAATCATTTTCATTTATCAATAGCCTGTGCTATACAACATAGCATAGGCTATAAATGATGATTAATTGACCGCAACGTTGTGAGGGATCCTATGCTGCACCTGCCACCGCTGAAACACCTGATGTTTGCCGCCACTTTGGCGATCCTCGCCGTCGCCCCCGCGCAGGCGAAAGAGAAATTTAAGGTCATCACCACCTTTACGGTGATCGCCGATATGGCGCAGAACGTGGCTGGCGATGCCGCCGAGGTGAGCTCAATTACCAAACCGGGGGCCGAGATCCATGAGTATCAGCCGACGCCGGGCGATATCAAGCGCGCCCAGGGGGCGCAGCTTATTCTCGCCAACGGTCTGAACCTCGAGCTGTGGTTCGCCCGCTTCTACCAGCATTTAAACGGCGTGCCGGAAGTGGTGGTCAGCAACGGGATTGAGCCGATGGGCATCAGCGATGGCCCCTATAACGGCAAGCCCAACCCGCACGCGTGGATGTCGGCGGACAACGCCCTAATCTACGTCGATAACATCCGCGACGCGCTGGCGAAATACGATCCGGATAACGCCGACGTCTATCGCCGCAACGCCGAGACCTACAAGGAAAAAATCCGCCAGACCATGGCGCCGCTGAAAGCGCAGCTGGCGAAGCTGCCGGAGGATAAGCGCTGGCTGGTCACCAGCGAAGGCGCATTCTCCTACCTCGCCCGCGATAACGGCCTGCAGGAGCGCTACCTCTGGCCGATTAACGCCGACCAGCAGGGCACGCCGCAGCAGGTGCGTAAAACCATCGACACCATGAAAAAAGAGCATATCCCGACCATCTTCAGCGAAAGCACCATCTCCGATAAGCCGGCGCGCCAGGTCGCACGTGAAGCGGGCGCCCACTACGGCGGCGTGCTCTACGTTGACTCCCTGAGCACCGCCGATGGCCCGGTGCCGACCTATCTCGATCTGCTGCGGGTGACCACGCAAACCATCGTCCAGGGCATCAACGACGGCCTGAGGAAACAGTCATGAGTACAGCGACGGCCGGGCTGGTCATCGACAGGGTCAGCGTCACCTACCGCAACGGCCATACCGCGCTGCGGGATGCCTCCTTCAGCGTCCCGCAGGGTTCAATTGCCGCGCTGGTCGGCGTCAACGGCTCGGGGAAATCGACCCTGTTTAAGGCGCTGATGGGCTTTGTGCGCCTGGCGCGCGGCGAGATTGCGATCCTCGGCCGGCCGGTCAACCAGGCGCTGCGGCAAAACCTTGTGGCCTACGTCCCGCAGTCCGAGGAGGTCGACTGGTCGTTCCCGGTGCTGGTGGAAGACGTGGTGATGATGGGCCGCTACGGCCATATGGGCTGGCTGCGGCGGGCAAAGCCTCGCGACCACGAGATCGTTGACGCGGCGCTGGCGCGCGTAGGCATGAGCGAATACCGCCATCGGCAGATCGGCGAACTCTCCGGCGGGCAGAAGAAGCGCGTGTTCCTTGCCAGAGCCATCGCCCAGCAGGGCAAAGTGATCCTGCTGGATGAACCCTTTACCGGCGTTGACGTGCAGACCGAAGCGCGGATCATCGCCCTGCTGCGGGAGCTGCGCGATGAGGGCTGCACCATGCTGGTCTCAACTCACAACCTCGGATCGGTCAGCGAGTTTTGCGACTACACCGTGATGGTCAAAGGCACCGTCCTCGCGAGCGGCCCAACCGAAACCACCTTTACCGCCGAGAATCTGGAGCTTGCCTTTAGCGGCGTGCTGCGCCACGTGGTGCTCAAAGGCGGCGAGGATCGCATCATTACCGACGATGAGCGGCCGTTTATCAGCCGTCGGGCGACGGGAGGCGAAGGATGAGCTGGCTGATGGAGCCGTTTGGCTATCAGTATATGCTGAACGCGATGTGGGTCTCCGCCCTGGTCGGCGGCGTGTGCGCATTTCTCTCGTGCTACCTGATGCTTAAAGGCTGGTCGCTGATTGGCGATGCCCTCTCCCACTCGATCGTCCCAGGCGTAGCAGGCGCCTATATGCTCGGCCTGCCCTTTGCGCTGGGCGCCTTTCTCTCCGGCGGGCTGGCGGCGGGCAGCATGCTGTTTCTCAACCAGCGCTCAAAGCTCAAGGAGGATGCGATTATCGGGCTGATTTTCTCCTCCTTCTTCGGTATCGGGCTGTTTATGGTGTCGTTCAACCCGACCTCGGTCAATATTCAGACCATCATCCTGGGCAATATTCTGGCGATTGCCCCGGAGGATATTATCCAGCTGGCGGCGATTGGCTTTATTTCGATAATCATCCTGCTGCTGAAGTGGAAAGATCTGATGGTCACCTTTTTCGATGAAAGCCACGCCCGCTCCATCGGCCTCAACACCACCGGACTCAAGCTGCTCTTCTTCACTCTGCTGGCGGCCTGTACCGTAGCGGCGCTGCAGACCGTGGGCGCGTTTCTGGTGATTTGCCTGGTGGTCACCCCCGGCGCCACCGCCTGGCTGCTCACCGACCGCTTTCCGCGCCTGCTGGCGATCGCCGTCGCCATCGGCAGCCTGACCAGCTTTTTCGGCGCCTGGCTGAGCTACTATCTGGACGGCGCCACCGGCGGCATCATCGTGGTGGCCCAAACGCTGCTGTTTTTGGTGGCATTCGTCTTCGCGCCAAAGCACGGCCTGCTTGCCAGCCGTCGTCGCGCCAGGGAGGCCTCATGCTGACCGCTCTGCTCGAACCCTTCCAGTTCTCTTTTATGATCAACGCCATGCTGGTGGCGGCGATCGTTGCCGTTCCCTGCGCCCTGCTGTCGGTGTTTTTGGTGCTGAAAGGCTGGGCGCTGATGGGCGACGCCATGAGCCACGCGGTATTTCCCGGGGTGGTGGTGGCGTATATCGTCGGCATTCCCTTCGCCATCGGCGCCTTTATTGCCGGGCTGTTCTGCGCTATCGCCACCGGCTATCTTGATGACAATAGCCGCATCAAGCGCGATACGATTATGGGGATCGTCTTTTCCGGCATGTTTGGCGCCGGGCTGGTGCTGTACGTCGCTATTCAGTCCGAGGTGCATCTCGACCATATTCTGTTCGGCGATATGCTGGGCATCTCCGCCAGCGATATCGCGCAAACGTCGACGATCGCCCTGGCTATTGCGCTGATTATTGGGCTGAAGTGGCGCGATTTTCTGCTGCACGCCTTCGACCCGCATCAGGCTAAGGCCAGCGGTTTACGCTGCGGGCTGCTGCACTACGGGCTGCTGTGCATGATTGCGCTGACGATCGTCGCGACGCTAAAAGCGGTGGGGATTATTCTGTCGATTTCGCTGCTGATCGCCCCGGGCGCCATCGCGCTGCTGCTGACGCGGCGCTTTATCAGCGCGCTGCTGCTGGCGGTGGCGCTTGCGGTGAGCTGTTCGCTGGGGGGCGTCTGGCTGTCGTTCTATCTCGATAGCGCCCTGGCGCCGACCATCGTGGTGCTGTTCACCGTGCTGTTCATCGTGACGTTCGTTTATACGTCGATCCGCGACAGCCGGACGCAGGCCGATTCCGCAGAGGCGTCGGGCCGCGGCTAGCGCCCGGAAAGGTGCCGGCTATTTTTTAGGCCGGTATTTTTCCGGCAGCTCGGGGACCGGGCGGCGGTCATCAATCAGATGACGGATGGTTAATATCGGGTGGCGCCAGAGCATTCGCGGCCCCGCCCAGCGCATAATCTGCTTCATCTCTTCGCGTTTCGCCGGCTGGTAGCAGTGCACCGGGCACTGCTTGCAGGCCGGCTTCTCTTCACCGAACACGCATTTATCCAGCCGCTTATCGGCATAGCCGTTGAGCGCCTGATAGTGCCCCGCGTCGGCCGTGGCATCGGGGCAGCGGCGCTGATAGAGCGAAATCATCCTGCTGATGGTCTCTTTTTCGCGATCGATACGTTTACCCGCCATAGCCACTCCCCGGCAATAAAGATGCACGTATAATACACCTTCAGGCGGCGCGGCGCAGCCGGTTACTCCCTGAGGATTAGGCCGGTTTATCCAGGTGTCCGAGCGGTTTTTCCGGGAAGCAGACGTCGCGTACCCGACGCTTGAGCTCCGCCGCGTCGGGGAAACCCTCATCCTGCTTGCGATCCCAGATTTGCACATCGTCGACGGTGATGGTGAATATTCCCCCGGTTCCCGGCACCAGCGTGACCGAGCCGATGTCGGTGCTGAAGGTGTGCAGCAGCTCCTGCGCCATCCAGCTGGCGCGCAGCATCCAGTTACACTGGGAGCAGTAGGTGATGGTAATGGCGCGCTTAGTCATTTTTATCCTCAATAATTTCCACCTGAATGATCAGGTTCGTTAATCGTTAAGCCGAATTGTAATCAACTTTATGAATAAAATGTGGAGATATAATGAATTAGTTGCAAATGGTAATAATTATCATTAGTATTCGCAAAAGCACAGGGAATGCATTCGCCAGCGCAGGGAAAGAACGGGGTGAATCGACAAATCTGGAAGTAACGCGTGAGCCGATACTAATAATTATCAAGGCGTGGCTACTATGTACAAATCCACTCAATCAACGGCATGGTTTAAGAAAAGCCTGCTGGTGACTTCTTTGCTCGCAGCAATTTATCAGACCTCCGCCGGGGCGGCTGACAGCACCAATAAAAACCTCACCAGCGATGCATTATCCGACGATAGCTCGGAGCTGATGACCGTGACTGCACCCGCCCCCGTGCTGAAAGCCGGCAGCGAACACACCATTAGCGCTCAGGATCTGCAGGACAAAGGTGCCAAAGATTTTGGCTCCATCATGCGCTATGAGCCGCTGATTGGCGCCACCGGTGCCAGCGGCGGTTCGGGCAACGGTAAAAGCGGCTTCGACCGCGGCGGCTACACCGGCTACAACATTCGCGGCATGGAGAGCAACCGCGTCGGGATCGACGTTGACGGCATCGCTCAGCCAAACGCCACCGGACGCAGCTACGTCAGCCGATCGGGCCTCAACACCTTCGGTATTGGCCGCGACTACATTGACCCGTATATGTACGGCAGCATCAATATTCAGTCCGGCGCCACCTCCAGCGAAACGGCCAACAGCTCCATCGGCGGTAACGTCTCTTTCCGCCCGAAATCTGCCGACGACTATCTGCATCCGGGTAAAACCAGCGCCTTCGGCTACCGCAGCGGCTACGACTCTGCCGACCGCAGCTGGCACAACGGCGTCACCATCGCCGGCGGCGACGAGACCCTGCGCGGGATCTTCGTCTACAGCCGCCGCGACGGCCAGGAAACGGAAAATAATAGCGGAACCGTCGATTCGTATCCGGCCAACTGGCACTCAGACGCCTTTATGACCTCCGGGATCTGGCAGCCCAATGACGAGCATAAGCTGACCGGCACCTTCGATTACTACCATAAAACCAACCATACGCACTACGACGCCTGGGACTCCAGCGGCAACAGCGTTATCGGCACCGCCAACCAGACCAGCCAGACGCGCCGCTGGGGGCTGAGCCTAAAAGATGACTGGACGCCGATGAACGACTATATCGATAGCGTGTCGACTAAGGTCTATTACCAGCATACCGAGGCCCACGACTGGACCTATATGCCGGATAGCACCGCCCTCTCTATGGAGACCGTGAACTCGAACTTTGACACCGACACCTGGGGGTTCCAGACCGCGCTGGCCAAATCCGTGGGCCGTCACGATCTGAGCGGCGGCCTCAACGCCAGCACCACCAAAACCCAGCGCCCGTTCAGCCAGTCGCCGGTGCCGAGCGTCTACACCGCGATCATGCAGCCGGAAGCGGATAGCCGCGGCTACATCATCGCCGGCTTCGTGCAGGATAAGATTAACTTCGATCTCGACAGCCATAACTTCGCCGTGATCCCGGGCATTCGCGTCGTGCATCAGTCGACCAAGCCGGAGAACCTCTCGGACCTGACCACCAACAGCAGCGTGCTGACCGGCTCCGCCGTCTCGACGCTGTACGGTAAAAACTCCGACACCCAGGCGCTGCCGTCGCTGGCCCTGCAGTACGATATGACTCCGCGCCTGATGACCTACCTGCAGTACCAGCGCGGGGCGCAGTTCCCGAACGCCAGCCAGCTGTACGGCTCGTGGAACCTCGGTTCCAGCTATGCCGGACGGGCGCAGTACGCGCTGATCGGTAATACCGATCTGAAAACTGAAACCAGCGATAACTTCGAGTGGGGGATGAAGGGCGAAGTGACGGAAGGCATCACCATGCGCACCGCCCTGTTCTACAACAGCTATAAAAACTTTATCGCCTACAGCCGCTACACGCGCTCCGGCAACCCGGATCGCTTCACCAACGTACCGTCGAATATCTATACCATTTATCAGGCGGAAAACCGCGATAAGGCCTATATCTACGGCGGCGAAATCAGCGCCAAATTTAACTTTGGCACCTGGTTTGAAGAGGTTAACGGCCTGAGCGCCACCCTCGCCTACGGCTACAGCGAAGGGAAATCGAAGTCCAGCTATAACGGCGACAAGTACGTCGACCTCGATAGCGTCGCGCCAATGAAGGCGATCGTCGGCGTCGCCTGGGACGACCCGGCAAAAGTCTACGGTACCGCGCTGACCGCGACCTTTGTGAAGGGCAAACGCGCCAGCACCACCAACCGCGAAAGCTATACCAACACCGGCTCGGCAATCACCGACTCCACCAGCGAATATATGCGCGTGCCCGGCTACGGTATGCTCGACTGGACCGCTTACTGGCAGGTGGCGAAGAACGTGCGCCTGAACGGCGGGGTTTACAACATTACCGATCGTAAATACTGGGATTACCTGAGCAGCCGCAATATCGAGACATCGACCAACCAGGATGCCAACGATAAAGCGCTGGCGACGATGCCTGGCCGTACCTGGCAGCTGGGCGTGAACGTCGATTTTTGATAGACCCAATAATAAGAAACCTGCCCCCGGCCGCGATGCCGGGGATACTCATCGTAGAGAAGGATGTGAATTATGCGAGACGCTCAACATCAACATGCCCCGCTGTGGCAGCGCTATCTGACCACTAAAGCGCAATCCTCCGCCAAATACGCCCGCGATATCGCCGCCGAAATGGGGATCAGCGAAGCCGAGCTGACCGAAGCCCGCCTCGGCTACGATGCCGTGCGCCTGCAGGACGACGCCCGCGCGATCCTGGCCGCGCTGGAAGCGGTCGGCGAAACGAAGTGTATTTGCCGCAACGAATATGCGGTCCACGAGCAGGTTGGCGAATTTACCCACCAGCACCTCAACGGCCACGCCGGGCTGGTGCTCAACCCGCGGGCCCTCGACCTGCGCCTGTTTCTCAGCCAGTGGGCCAGCGCGTTCCACCTGACCGACGGCGATCGCCAGAGCATTCAGTTTTTCGATCATCACGGCGACGCGCTGCTGAAGGTCTACGCCACCGAACAAACCGATATCGCCGCCTGGGATGCGCTGATTGCCGGGCACACCCAGAGTGAGCCGACGCCGCTGGCGATCCGTCCGGTCGAGGCAGCAAAATATGCTGACGCCGTCGACGGCGCCGCGCTGGAGAGCGAGTGGCGCGCGATGACCGACGTGCACCAGTTCTTCGGCCTGCTGAGAAAGCATAACCTGGCGCGCCAGCAGGCTTTCCGGGCGGTGAGCGACGACCTCGCCTGCCGCATCGAAAACGATGCCCTGCCGCGCCTGCTCGGCACCATCCGCGAAGAGGGCAATGAAATTATGATTTTCGTCGGCAACCGCGGCTGCGTGCAAATCTTCACCGGCGCGCTCGAAAAGCTGCTGCCGATGCGCGGCTGGCTCAATATTTTCAACAGCACCTTTACGCTGCACCTGCGCGAAGAGAGCGTTGATGAGGTTTGGGTGACCCGCAAACCGACCTCTGACGGCCACGTCACCAGCGTCGAGCTGTTCGCCAAAGACGGCACTCAGATAGCCCAGCTCTTCGGCCAGCGCAGCGAAGGCCACCCGGAGCAGGAGCAGTGGCGCAGCCAGGTTGACCGTCTGACGACGGAAGGACAGCTCGCATGAACCGCTGGCTCGTACTGCTGACGGCCTTGCCGCTGTTTGCCAGCGCCGCCGCCGAGCGCATCGTCTCTCTCGGCGGCGACGTCACCGAAGTGGTTTACGCCCTCGATGCCCGGCAGCAGCTGGTTGCCAAAGACAGCACCAGCACCTGGCCCGCCGAGGCGCAGGCGCTGCCGGACGTCGGCTATCTGCGCCAGCTCAACGCCGAAGGGATCCTCTCGCTGCGCCCGACCCTCGTGCTGGCCAGCGCCCAGGCCCAGCCTTCGCTGGTGCTAAAAAAGGTACAGGAAAGCGGCGTGAAGGTCGTTGACGTGCCGGGCGGCTACAGCCTGGCGTCAATCGATAGCAAGGTCGCCACGATTGCCGCAGCCTTAGGTAAACAGGCGCAGGGCGATGCGCTGCTGCAGAAGGTGCACCAGCAGATCGCGCAGATCCCCACTCAACCGCTTAACAAGCGGGTGCTGTTTATTCTCAGCCACGGCGGGATGAACACCCTGGTCGCCGGGAAGCAGACCGCGGCCGACGGGGCGATCCGCGCCGCAGGCCTGCAGAACGCAATGCAGGGCTTCGACCACTATCGCAGCATGTCCCAGGAGGGCGTGGTCGCCAGCCTGCCGGACCTGGTGGTGATTTCCGCCGACGGGCTCAAGGGCATGGGGGGCGAAGCGGGACTGTGGAAGCTTCCCGGCCTCGCGCAAACCCCGGCGGGCCGCCATAAGCAGGTGCTGGTGATTGACGATATGGCGCTGCTCGGGTTTGGTCCGCGCACCCCGCAGGCGGTCATCACGCTGCGGCAGAAAGCGGAGCAGCTGCCCTGATGCGTGCCGCTCCCGCCCGTACTCTGTGGCTGATGCTGCTGCTGCTGGCGGGGCTGACGCTGTTCGCCACCACGCTTGGGGCGATGCGTCTGCCGCTCGCCAGCCTGTGGCCATCCGGAGATGAGATGCTGCGCCATATCTGGCTGACGATCCGCCTGCCCCGCGTGCTGCTGGCGCTGCTGGTCGGCGCCGCGCTGGCGCTCTCCGGCTGCGTGATGCAGGGGCTGTTTCGCAACCCGCTCGCCGACCCCGGCCTGCTGGGGATCAGCAGCGGCGCGGCGCTGGCGGTGGCCTGCTGGCTGGTGCTGCCGCTGTCGGTGCCGGTACTGGTGGCGCTGTATGCCCCGATGCTGGCGGCCTTTATCGGCAGCCTGGCGGTGATGGTGGTGATTTTTATCCTTAGCCGGGCCGGCGACGGTTCGCTGTCGCGCCTGCTGCTGGTCGGGATTGCCATCAACGCGCTGTGCGGCGCGCTGGTGGGGGCGCTGGCGTGGATAAGCAACGATACCCAGCTGCGCCAGCTTTCCCTGTGGGGAATGGGCAGCCTCGGCCAGGCTGAGTGGTCTACGCTGCTGGTGGCGGCCACGCTGATGGTCCCGGCCTCAGCAGCAGTATGGCTGATGGCCTCGCGCCTCAACCTGCTGCAGCTTGGCGATGAGGAAGCGCACTATCTCGGGGTCAACGTCCGGGCGCTGCAGCGGCTGCTGCTGCTGTGCAGCGCCCTGCTGGTGGCGGCATCGGTCGCCATCAGCGGGGTGATCGGCTTTATTGGCCTGGTGGTTCCGCATCTGATGCGGATGTGGCTGGGCCCGGACCATCGCGGCCTGGTCCCCGGCTCGCTGCTCGCCGGCGCGATTTTACTGCTCCTCGCCGATACCCTCGCCCGCACCGTCGCCGCGCCCGCCGAAATGCCGGTCGGCCTGCTGACCAGCATGCTCGGCGCGCCGTGGTTTTTATGGCTCATTTTCCGCCAGCAGAGGACGAACGATGGATAACCACTATACCGCCCGCTCGCTGTCGCTGCGCGTCGGCCGACGCCTGCTGATTGACGATATCTCCCTGCAGCTGAGCGCGGCCGGAATGACCGCGCTGATTGGCCCAAACGGCGCGGGCAAATCAACCTTGCTCCGCCTGCTGACCGGCTTTTTAACCCCGGACAGCGGCGAACGGCGCGTGGAGGGCCGGCCGCTGGAAAGCTGGACGCCAGAGGCGCTCTCCCGCCGCCGGGCGGTGATGCTGCAGCGCACTCAGCTGCACGCCGACTGGCCCGTTGAGACGGTGATCGCCATGGGGCGCTCGCCGTGGGGCAAAACCCCGGACCTGCAGACCCTGCGCAGGGTAATGGCGGAGACCGGCTGCGACCATCTCGCCGGCAGACGCTACCCTTCACTCTCCGGCGGCGAGCAGCAGCGGGTGCAGCTGGCCCGCTGTCTCGCACAGCTGTGGCGCGACGACGCGCCGCAGGGCTGGCTGTTTCTTGATGAGCCAACCTCGGCGCTGGACCTTTACTATCAGCAGCACCTGCTGCGCCTGCTAAAACGGCTGACCCGCAGCGGCCTGCTGCACGTCTGCATCGTGCTGCACGATCTTAACCTCGCCGCGCTGTGGGCCGACCATATCCTGCTGATGCATCAGGGAAAGCTGGTGGCGGAAGGCACGCCGCATGAGGTGATACGCCAACCGATCATTAACCGCTGGTACGGCGCCGACGTGCGCACGGGCCAGCACCCCGACCACGCCATTCCGCAGGTCTATCTGGCGCCCTAATCCCTCCACGAAGCGCGCGGCCGTCCGCGCGCTTCGCTGCAATGACATAACGTTCTGGCGTTGTCCGTACAATTCACGGTATTACCTGCTGAGCAACCGGCATAGCAATAAGCAATAACCCGCAACCGGAATACAGCCATTACAGCAGCGGGCACTTGTGAGCAAGTTTCGCTATGTTAGCTTTAGGATAATCGCCTGCCGCCCTGCCTCTATTTTTCCCCACGCGCACAAGGCGAGGAAAAGATTGCCCCGCTGCATTATCGCCTCTTCTTGCTCAAACTCATTTAGCTCATAAGTTTTACTCTGATCACATTTCAAACGATTTCTCTTTGCTCACCGTCTTTTGTTTCTATAAAAGAAACACACAAGGATAGAAAAACCACTCTGTTGTTAAAACAGGCCGTGAGAACAAAAATAAAGAGAACATTGATATGGCAGAACAACCGCTTTCTACAGCCAAGGTAAAAAATACCGGGCGCGTCCGATTTCTGGTGCTCGGGCTCGTGTTTATCAACATCATCATTAACTACATGGATCGCACCAACCTTTCCGTTGCCGCCACGCAAATGGCTGGAGATTTGCAGTTCACGCCGTTGCAGATGGGCCTGGTGTTTTCAGCTTTTGGTTGGATTTATGCCGCGCTACAAATACCCGGCGGATTTGTTATCGACCGCTTCGGGGCGCGCATTGTTTACGGCGTAGGGTTGTTTATTTGGTCGTTGATTACCGCCCTGCACGCGATTGCCAACAGCTTTGGCGGCCTGGTTGGCTTACGCCTGGGCGTCGGCGCATTTGAAGCGCCAGTCATGCCTTCCAATAATCGCGTGATTTCCAGCTGGTTCCCGGAAAACGAACGCGCCAGCGCCATCGGTATTTACTCTTCTGCGCAATTTGTTGGCCTGGCCTGCATGACACCGCTGCTGTTCCATATTCAGGAGCTGTATGGCTGGCGCGGTTTATTCCTGATTACCGGCGCCGTCGGGATGGTCTGGGCAGTGGTGTGGTATTACCTGTACCGCGAGCCGCTGGAACATAAAGGCGTTTCAAAGGCAGAGCTTGAGCATATCCGCCAGGGCGGCGCAATTCTGGAAAGCCGTCAGGAAGCAGCCAAACGCAAGTTTGCATGGAGCGACCTGGCACTGATGTTCCGCAGCCGCAAACTGATTGGCATTTACTTTGGTCAGTTCACTATCTCCGCCACCTTCTGGTTTTTCCTGACCTGGTTCCCGACCTATCTGGTGCAATATCGCCATATGGATTTTATTAAGTCTGGCTATATCGCCTCCGTCCCTTATCTGGCGGCCTTCTTCGGGGTATTGCTGGCGGGGTTTGTCTCAGACCGTTTAATCAAACGTGGGGTCAGTGCAAGCTTTGCGCGTAAAGCCCCGGTAATTCTCGGCATGTCTTTAACGCTGTTTATCCTGGGTGCCAATTACACCGACAGCCCGACGCTCATCATTCTTTTCATGTCGATTGCCTTCTTTGGTAACGGCCTTGCCACCATCACCTGGGTGTTTGTGACGGCACTCGCGCCGCGTCATTTAATTGGTCTGGCAGGTGGGGTGTTTAACTTTACCGGCGCGCTGTCGTCCATTGTGGTGCCCATTGCAATTGGCGCGCTAATCGACGGGCATAACTTTGCCCCTGCGCTGGCATTCATCGCCATTCTGGCAGGGCTTGGGATTTGCTCTTACCTGTTTGTGGTTGGGCGCATCGACCTGGACACGCCACCAGAGGTTAAGCCGCAGGAGTCACGAGTTGGGCGGTGAGTTGATTGAGCTGAGCAAGGCGCGGGGCAACCTGTTGTTTATCGGCGTCCCACATTCCGGCAAAAGCGATGGCTGCGTTGTGCGCCCCCAGAGGCTGAGCCATCGAAAGCTCGCCATCTTCATGGCGCCAGACAACGTGGCCAGACTCTCGCTGCTGGGCAAGTTTGGGGGCCATTTCCCGCCAGTGTTCAGGCGAGAAACGCGCTTGCAATGCCTCATCGGTTTCGCTGGCAAGCAATGCCATTCCGATAACCGATTGCCACGCCGGAAGCGTGTGGAAACCAGCCAGAGCCTGGCTAACCTGGCTGCCCGGTTCAGAGTGATAGATGTAGATAACCTGGTCTTCCCACAGCACGCCGAGCGCCACCACGATATCTTTCGGCGCATGGCGTTCAAGCAAAGGCAAAGCCTGGGAAAACAGTGCAGAACCGCGAATCGCCTGTGCTGCCAAAGCGTGAATACCCGGCCCAGGCAAATAGCGGCGTTGTTCATCCTGCTGGGTCAGACCAATCGCCGCCATGGTCATCAACAGGCGATTAACGCGGGTGGCATTAATCCCCATCAGGCGCGCCAGCTCCCGGCAACCAATTGCCCGGCCGCTGGTGACCAGATACTGCAAACAACGGATACCGTCGATAAGACTTTGATTCGGTTGTGATGACATAGCGCGCTTCAAATTCATTTAAGAACCACGATTTTATCGTCAGTTTTACAGGAAACAAACTTTATGCAAATTTTTCAGCAAACCCACGCCCGGGAATTCCCTTCTCAACAATTAAAAACAGACTTGCTGGTTGCCGGCGGCGGTCTCGCCGGGTTATGCGCAGCCCTTGCTGCCGCTCGCGATGGTTTGAACGTGGTTTTGGTGCAGGACAGGCCCGTTCTGGGGGGCAACGCATCGAGCGAAGTCCGTCTGTGGGCCAACGGGGCTACTTCACATATGGGGAACAATAATCGCTGGTCGCGCGAAGGCGGCATCATGGGTGAAATCATGGAGGAGAACGTTTACCGGAATAAAGAAGGCAATCCGGTGATGTTTGATCTCGTTTTGTTGGATATGGCCCGCAGTGAACCCAATCTGACGCTGCTATTGAACACCGCGTTATATGAGGTTTCTACCGAAAGGCAACGTATTACCAGCGCCAAAGGCTTCAACGCCATTAACGAAACCTTTTATGACATTGCCGCCAGCCAGTTTTGCGATGCGACCGGCGATGGCGTGCTGGGGCATCTAGCCGGGGCTGAATATCGCGTAGGCGCAGAAGACCCGGAAGAGTTTGATGAAAAAATGGCGCCGGGCGATAGCTTCGGCCACAAACTTGGGCACTCCATCTATTTCTACACCAAAAAAGGCAGCGCGCCGGTTAACTTCATTCCCCCCTCTTTTGCCCTGAAAGATATCGAAGAAATCCCCCGCTACACGCGCCTGACATCAACGCTTAACGGTTGTGATTTATGGTGGCTGGAATGGGGAGGTCGCCTTGATACCATCCATGACAGCGAAGAAATTAAGTGGGAACTGTGGAAAATCGTCTGGGGTGTTTGGGATTACATTAAAAACTCAGGGCAATTCCCGGATGCTGAAAATATGACCATCGAGTGGGTCGGCGCGATCCCAGGTAAACGTGAAAGCCGCCGCTTTGTTGGCGACCACATCCTTTGCCAGCAAGATATTATTGAGCAGCGTGACCACTACGACGCGGTGGGTTACGGCGGTTGGTCAATTGATCTTCATCCGGCTGATGGCGTTTACAGCAAGCACGACGGCTGCCGCCAGTTCCACAGCAAAGGCACCTATACCATTCCTTATCGCAGCTTATACAGCCGTTCTATGGAAAACTTATTCCTGACCGGGCGTCTGATTTCCGCCTCACATGTCGCTTTTGGCAGTGCTCGCGTGATGTGTACCTGTGGTTTATTAGGCGAAGTGGTTGGCCGGGCGGCGGCGTTGTGCCACCAGCAGCAAATCACTGCACCACAGCTGGCAGAACAAAACCGCATCGGTTCACTGCAACGGCATCTACAACAAACCGGCTGCTATATCCCTCGCCAATGGTTGAGCGACCCGGCGTCTGGCGCACATGTGAGCACCAGCAGCGAATGGCAATTAACTGAGCTGCCGGCAAACGGTACATGGAAGGCATTGAATGAGCGCATGGCATTACTCCTGCCGCTCAAAGCGGGTGAAATCTTGCCTGAGTTGAATTTCACCTTACGTGCAGGTTCGCCGCAGCTGCTTAAAATCCGCCTGTTAGGCAGTGAACGCGCGGGTAATTTCACCCCTGATACGCCACTGGACGAGTGTGAAATTTCTGTCTTTGAAGCGGGTGAATACAGCGTGCAATTCCATTATCAAAGCGCACGCGATGAATATTTGTTCATCGTATATGAGAGCAATGAACACATCGATATTGCGCTAAGCGACGTGCAGCTTCCGGGAATTATGACGGTGTTTAATGGCCTGAACGCCAGGGTTGCGAAGCATACACGTCAGGTCGCTGATGGCAACTATGGCGTGGATGAGTTCGATTTCTGGTTGCCGCGCCGCCAGCCAAATCAAATTCTTCCGGCACTTCGCCTGGCTTCACCACTGCGTTGCTACGCACCAGAAAACCTGGTCAACGGCCGTTTGCGCCCGGAGCAGCACACCAATGCATGGGTACCTGCCGCTGACGATAGTTTGCCGACTGTGACCTGGCGTTGGGAACGGCCGCAGACATTACGCGCGCTAACGCTGGTGTTCGATAACGATTTTGATAACGCCATGGAAACGGTACAGATGGGCCATGCGCTGGCGGTGACGCCGCATTGCGTGACCCACTACCGTTTATGGGTTGATAACACCTTACTGGCGGAAGTATTCGACAACCGCCATTCCGTTTGCGAGCATCGTTTGCCCGAAAACATCAGTGCCCAACAGGTCAAACTGGAGATGGTAAAAACAGCCGGAAGCATTGCCGCGCTCTACTCTTTGAACGTCCGATAAACGAAAGCCACCGCAGTCTTAGCTGCGGCGGCTTACCTTCACCAAAAAAAATCATAAAATTCAGTTAATTAATAAAATCGATTCTCGCCAGCGAACTTGGACTCCCATTTGGCTCAGGGTGTTGATGCCAATCGTAAGCGTTCTAATCCCATCGTGAGCCGCGCTACCCGCTTTAGCAACTGGAACGCGGATCGCTGCATCTTGCTTCGTCACTGATCTTTCCCAGCAATAGTGGACACGTGACTAAGTGAGTAAACTCTCAACCAGAGGTGACTCACATGACAAAACCAGCAGTATCCAAAAAGCCCCCGTAAACAACATACGCCTGAGTTCCGCAGTGAAGCCCTGAAGCTGGCTGAGCGCGTTGGTAATGAAGTATGTCTTCATCGAAAAACATCAGGCTGAGTTCAGCATCAAGGCGACGTGCCGGGGGCTCCGTGTCGCCCGCAGCGGCTGGTATGCCTGGCGTAACCGGCTTGATGTGATAAGTGTCCTCCAGCAGTTCCGGCAGCGATGCGACAGCCTGGTTTATGACGTTTTTAAGCATGCAAAACAGCGTTATGGTGCACCACGCCTTACTGATGAACTGCGGAGTCAGGGGAAAGCCTTCAATGTGAAAATCGTTGCCGCCAGCCTGCGTCGTCAGGGCCTGCGGGCGAAGGCTGCACGGAATTTCAGCCCGGTGAGCTACCGTGAACACTGTCTTCCCGTATCAGAAAACCTGCTGAAGCAGGACTTTTATGCCAGCGGGCCGAACCAGAAAGGGTGTGGAGACACCACGTACTTACGTACGGATGAGGGCACAGCTGGCGTGTGATGCGCTGCATATGGCACTGTGGCGGCGTAAACGACCGGAGCAGGTCGTCGTTCACACCGACCGGGGCGGGCAGTACTGTTCAACGGATTATCAGGCACTGCTGAAACGACATAATCTACGCGGCAGCATGAGTGCAAAGGGATATTGTTATGACAGTGCCTGAGCAGAAAGCTTCTTCCACTCACTGAAAATGGAATGTATCCACGGGGAACGTTTTGCCAGCCGTGAAACAATGCGCACGACGGTGTTTAATTATATCGAGCGTGATTACAATCGCTGGCGTCGTCATAGTGCATGTGGCGGTATCAGCCCGGAACAGTTTGAAAACCAAGCTCTCGCTTAGAGCCGCGTCCACATTATGCGGGTAGGATCAACTCATACTTTCATCACATGAAGACATTACTAATATCGCGGTGTATTAATCAACGGGGAGCAGGTCAGTGGGGGCAGCATAGACCAGTCTTCTTTTTTCCATAAAAGCAGCGGCCACAAATTTATCATCGATATTTGAAGCAACGGCATCTATGAGGCATCCATCATCAGCGAACGAGATTACGACCTCCTGGCTTCCATATCCATTAAGGCAAAGCCATGCCTTTTCGGCATTAACTGAACGGCATTGTTGCCCACCTGGCAAGCGACCATGTAGATGCCACTGCGATTGATATGCAGAAGATGCGAGCAAATGAGGAGGAAGGGAGAAGGCTGTAGTACTCATAGCTGTGCCTGCTGTTTCCACAGGGAATAATAGATTCCTTCATGTCGTACCAATTCATCGTGAGACCCCTCTTCCTTGATGAGACCTTCCTGCAGGACTACAATTCTGTCCATTCCGATAACCGACGACAGGCGGTGTGCAATAGCAATGACCGTTTTATCTGCCATAGCATCGTTCAACGCATCGCGGATTTCGACTTCGGTCAGAGAGTCAAGTGCTGAGGTAGCCTCGTCCAGAATCAGAATAGGCGAATTACGCAGAATAGCGCGGCAGATGCTTAGTCGTTGACGCTGCCCACCGGATAGTCTGACACCACGATCGCCGATCAGTGTATCAAACCCAGTATTAATGCCGTCCGTTGCCTGAAGGATAAACTCCAGAGCTTTGGCTTTTTGGGCTGCAAGTAGTACATCCTCTTCACTAAAGTTGTCGCAACCGAAAGTAATATTTTCGTAAATAGTTCTATTAAACAGTATATTATCTTGCGTCACAATACTAAACTGATGCCGAAGATCACTCAGAGAGATCTGTTGGATATTCGTATCACCAAGAAGGATTCGTCCGCTAGAGGGCTCGTAAAACCGCATCAACAAACTAATAAGCGTGGATTTCCCGGATCCAGATTCTCCCACAATTGCGACCTTCTCACCTGGTCTGATGCGCATATTAAGTCCACGTATCACCGGTTTTCCTGCTTCATATTGAAAAACCAGATCACAAAAGTGGATATCACCGCACATGCCATCCAAACGAACCAAGTCATCTCGCTCTGTAACCTGATTCTGATTATGCACTGCCTCAATGGAGGAATTGAAAAGCCCCAATGCCCGCATTGCACCGGTAAGTTGACTCATTAGAATGGCCAATTGTCCCTCAAGGCGAAAAACTAACCCAAAGACAGCTGAAATCTCACCGACTGAGAGTAAGCCAGTGTGCCACGAAGAAATACAGATATAGCCGATTGCCACCATTGCGGTTGAGCTAATCACCAGCAGAAGCGTTTCGATACAAGTTATCGCCCGAAGGAAATGTTCATTTTTTATAATAAAATCATTCATTTTATTTTTAACAAAATCCCGGTCATCTCCTTCTGGTGATAGAGATTTCACGTTAATAATATTGGAAAAAATATCTACGAGGTGACCATTTATTATATTAGAGGCATCTGCAGATTTACGAGAACGCCTTTTAATTTCTGGCGCATACTTTATCGAAAGATAAAGATAAACAATCAGCCAAAGAAGAATCACTACTGTAAACCAGATATTGATAAAACTCATGAATCCGAGGGTCAAAATGACGTATGCAACATTCGACCATATCATCTGGAGTACATTGAGCAAAAATTCCGTCATTGCTTGTCCGGACTGCCAGACTGCTGATGCAATTTTCCCTGCATGGTTTCGGTTAAAATAAGATACATCATTATTGATAACTTTATTATAAAACATCCATCGAACCATAGGGCTGAAGCGGGCTCGGAGACACTGATCACATAATAAACCAAGACATAATGATGTGAACGGACGAATAATTAAGAATAGGATGACTGCAATAGTAAGCAATTGGTTTTGTGTTACTAAATGAGCAAGAGTGGATGATAATGTACCATTGAGGGAATCAATCACTTGTCCCACAATAAAAATGATCCCAACATCTACAGCTGCCTTTATAAAACCAACTAAAGCAATTATCAATACAATATATTTTATTTTACTTACGAAATACCACAGATTCTGCTTCTGGCGTAGAAAGGCCAGGTCTCTGTCCTGGAATGGATTAAGTAACCCCTCAAAAAAACCGAAAAAATACCCAAGCATAAATTGTCCTTAATAGAGAAATAAAGATGGCAACCTGAGTTGCCATCAAATTAAATCTCAATAACTAATAGGCCGTGTTACTTACCATCTTCCACCGATGCCGCCGCCGCCGCCCATACCGTATCCACCACGGCAGCAAAGAAACTCAAAGTTTCCTTCCTGTTCATCTTCACTTGTTGATATAAACTTAACCATTTCAACATGCTGTTCTACGTTGGCAGTTTCTTTTTTAACGTCTTCCAATTTTCATTGTTGAACATACCATTGTCTTTTTTATACACTACGCCATAAAACAATCACCGAAAAATGACCCCGATCAACTTTTAGGATCTTATTAAATGATTGCGCTGTTTTTTTTCATTATCGATTTAAATGGTTCGAGATCATGTTAATACAAAGAGTTTTATCCGGCCTTCATATCACTGAACAATTTTCCCATAAAAAATATATAGTCCTGTGCTATACAGGTATTCCGGGTGATATTATTTAGCAGGTGATTATGAATGTGATACCGAATGGAATAAAAACTACATTTTAACCTATACTTTTGTAACTATCTTATTTTAAGAATATTGTTTGTTGTACTCATCCAGCATTATACTCCCTCTGTTTTCCCATCCTTCTAATAACACAGGGCATCTCCATGAGCCGATACCATGTATCCGGTAGTGAAGGCCAGTATGAGAAAGACTCTGGCGAACAAGTTTTGGCTAATAAGCTGGGGATCGCTGCTTCTGAAGAGATAGATGGGGCTGAACTTGTCCTGCTAGAACAACTCTACCAGGCGGTTTTTGAAGAACATTTCCCGGAAGGACAACTCAACGTAGCCTTGTTAAAAAGCTGGCATCGCCGCTGGTTAGGTAACATCTATGAGTGGGCTGGACAAGAAAGAGCAGTAAACATCAGCAAAGGTGGCTTTATGTTTGCCCCTTCAGCGCAGTTGCCAAAACTGCTGAACGAATTCGACACCAGGTATCTGGCTCAATACACGCCGTGTAGCGGCATGGACGAAGAACAACTCATCACCGCTATCGCCATTACCCATGTCGAGCTGATACTTATCCATCCCTTCAGAGAGGGAAACGGGCGCCTGTCGCGACTGTTAGCCGACGTAATGGCCGTTCAGGGTGGGTACAAACCGCTGGATTATCTAAGCTGGGAACAGAACAAAACCCAGTATATCTCGGCTATCCATGCAGGCGTATCAATGGACTACGAGCCGATGAGACACTGGGTCAGAGAAGCATTAAGAAGGGGCTAAACCGCAAGACGTAAATGAGCGAATTTTTTGCGCGTTGCTTCAAGGGAAGCTTCGATCTTCTCTGAGGACTGCCCTGTTTCAACAGCCGTAGAGGTTGCCACTGAGCGAACGATGTCAGCACGAGATGGCTTAGCGTAGCTTGCCTGAGTTTTTTTGTTGTTGCTCATAGTTACTCCTGAAAAGCTGGATCTGGGCTGAAAATCATTGCACAAACATTATACCAAATTTTCTATGTGAATTCACATCAAGCCCGTCCAATACTAAGTCCTTTCAGTAATGCATAAAGGATATAGACAGCCTGAGTTTCCAGGCCTGTAGCATGTGTGACAGCAGCTTTCGGCGCATCACGTCTGGCTGCCAACGTTTACCGGTTGCCACATCTTTATAGGTAATGTTGAATGGCTGCCCTACCGCATTGGTAACGCATTTTATCGTAATGATTGGTTTTGCTGTTGTACTGATTTTGACACCAGAACCCAGGGTGAATCTCTAGGGTTGTCAGTGATAAGATACGGCTTTCGTTCAGGACTAGGTAAGTAGATAACACGTCCTTGCTGGTCGAGATCAGGTTTCACGTCGATAGATAACTTATTGATTATAAACGACTGATTTAGTGTTATTTCATAAATGTATACCAGCAGTTTAAGTGTGTATACCAGATAGTAGTCAGAATACTTCTGGTATACAAATTTTGAGATTTATATGAGTTTACGTGGGTTTCACTTGGGGCCACATGAGCACTCAAAGACTTAAAAAACGAGTAAAATCAAAATGAAAGAGTCTATTGACAAGGATCTATCAGACCACACTCCGATGATGCAGCAGTATCTGAAGCTGAAAGCGCAGCATCCGGAAATCCTGCTGTTCTACCGCATGGGCGACTTTTACGAGCTGTTCTATGACGACGCTAAGCGCGCCTCGCAGCTGCTTGATATCTCGTTGACCAAACGCGGCGCTTCGGCGGGCGAGCCGATCCCGATGGCCGGGATCCCCCACCATGCGGTGGAAAACTACCTCGCGAAGCTGGTGAATCAGGGCGAGTCGGTGGCGATTTGCGAGCAGATTGGCGATCCGGCCACCACCAAGGGGCCGGTCGAACGGAAGGTCGTGCGCATCGTCACGCCCGGCACCATCAGCGATGAAGCCCTGCTGCAGGAGCGTCAGGATAACCTGCTGGCCGCCATCTGGCAGGACAGCAAAGGCTTTGGCTATGCGACGCTGGATATCAGCTCCGGGCGTTTTCGCCTCAGCGAGCCGGCCGATCGCGAAACCATGGCGGCAGAGCTGCAGCGCACTAACCCGGCAGAGCTGCTATATGCCGAAGATTTTGCCGAAGCGGCGCTGATTGAAGGCCGCCGCGGCCTGCGCCGCCGTCCGCTGTGGGAGTTTGAAATCGACACCGCGCGCCAGCAGCTGAATTTACAGTTCGGCACCCGCGACCTGGTGGGCTTCGGGGTTGAGAACGCCCCGCGCGGCCTGTGCGCGGCGGGCTGCCTGCTGCAGTACGTCAAGGATACCCAGCGCACCTCCCTGCCGCATATCCGCTCGATTACCATGGAGCGCGAGCAGGACAGCATCATCATGGATGCCGCCACCCGCCGTAACCTTGAGATCACCCAGAACCTGGCCGGCGGCACCGACAATACCCTCGCCTCGGTACTCGACTGCACCGTCACCCCGATGGGAAGCCGGATGCTTAAGCGCTGGCTGCATATGCCAATCCGCAACAGCGCGGTGCTGATCGAGCGCCAGCAGACCATCGGCGCCCTGCAGGAGCGCTATAGCGAACTGCAGCCGGTGCTGCGTCAGGTCGGCGATCTCGAACGTATTCTGGCGCGCCTGGCGCTGCGCACCGCGCGGCCGCGCGATTTAGCCCGCATGCGCCATGCCTTCCAACAGCTGCCGGCGCTGCGCGACATGCTGGCCGAGGTCCCCTGCGCTCCGGTGCAGCAGCTGCGCGATAAAATGGGCGAGTTCGCCGAGCTGCGCGAGCTGCTGGAAAAGGCCATTATCGACGCGCCTCCGGTGCTGGTGCGCGACGGCGGCGTGATTGCCCCGGGCTATAACGAAGAGCTCGACGAGTGGCGCGCGCTGGCCGATGGCGCCACGGACTACCTCGATAAGCTCGAGATTCGCGAACGCGAACGGCTGGGGCTGGATACGCTTAAAGTGGGCTACAACGCGGTTCACGGCTACTACATCCAGATCAGCCGCGGCCAGAGCCAGCACGCGCCGATTCACTACGTCCGTCGCCAGACGCTAAAAAACGCCGAGCGCTACATTATTCCTGAGCTCAAGGAGTATGAAGACAAGGTGCTGACCTCGAAGGGCAAGGCGCTGGCGCTGGAGAAACAGCTCTACGACCGCCTGTTTGATATGCTGCTGCCGCATCTCGCCGACCTGCTGCAGAGCGCGAGCGCGCTGGCGGAGCTGGACGTGCTGATTAACCTCGCCGAGCGCGCCGAAACCCTCAACTACTGCTGCCCGACCTTTAGCGATAAGCCGGGCATCCGCATTGTCGAAGGCCGCCACCCGGTGGTCGAACAGGTGCTAAAAGAGCCGTTTATCGCCAACCCGCTCACCCTCTCTCCGCAGCGGCGGATGCTGATTATTACCGGTCCGAATATGGGCGGTAAAAGTACCTATATGCGCCAGACCGCGCTGATTGCGCTGCTGGCCTGGATCGGCAGCTACGTTCCGGCGGAGAAGGTCGACATCGGACCCATTGACCGCATCTTTACGCGCGTCGGCGCGGCGGACGATCTGGCAAGCGGGCGCTCAACCTTTATGGTCGAGATGACCGAAACCGCCAATATTCTGCATAACGCCACCGAGCACAGCCTGGTGCTGATGGACGAAATTGGCCGCGGCACCTCAACCTACGACGGCCTGTCGCTGGCGTGGGCCTGCGCCGAGAGCCTGGCGAATAAGATAAAGGCGCTGACTCTGTTTGCCACCCACTACTTCGAGCTCACCCAGTTGCCGGAGAAAATGGAAGGGGTAGCTAACGTCCATCTGGACGCGCTGGAGCACGGCGATACCATCGCCTTTATGCACAGCGTTCAGGACGGCGCGGCGAGCAAAAGCTACGGCCTGGCGGTCGCGGCGCTGGCGGGGGTACCGAAAGAGGTGATCAAGCGCGCGCGCCAGAAGCTGCGCGAGCTGGAGAGCATTTCGCCCAACGCCGCGGCGACCCAGGTTGACGGCACGCAGATGTCGCTGCTGTCGGCGCCGGAGGAGACCTCCCCGGCTCTCGAAGCGCTGGAGCATCTTGACCCCGATACGCTGACGCCGCGCCAGGCGCTGGAGTGGATCTATCGGCTGAAAAGCCTGGCCTAATCCTCTTATCCTCTGAACGTCACTCCCGGGCGGCAGCGCTTCGCCCGGGAGTGAACCGCAGAAATGGCCGAAGAAACCGGCATGTTATCCCACCCGCTGACGTAAAAAATCGATGAACGCCCGCACTCTGGTCGGCACGTGCCGCGCATCCGGATAGACCGCATAGACCCCCTGCGGCGGAAAGCTTAGCTCCGGCAGCAGATGGACCAAACGCCCCTGAGCCAATGAGGAGGCCACCAGCCACTCAGGCAGCAGCGCCACGCCGCTGCCGGCCAGGGCGAAGGCCATCAGCGCGTTGGCGCTATCCGCCGACAGGCGCGGGGTCTTTTTAATTTCAAAGCCGATAGCCTTGCGATCCCGACCGCTGAGCTGCCAGCGCAGCGGGGTTTGCAGGCGCTCGTGAATAATCCACTCGGCCTGGGCCAGCTCTTCAAGGGTTGCCAGCGGATGCTGCGCAAGCCACGCGGGTGCGGCAACGGGCAGGATCGCGAAACGCGAGATCAGCGCCGCACGGTAGCGCGAGTCCGCCAGCGTTCCGAGGCGAATGGCGACATCAAAGCGTTCGGAGATTAAATCGGCGTGGTGCGAAGATGAAACGTGGCGCACGCGCAGCGCCGGATGCAGCTGGCTAAATTCGGCCAAAGCGGGAACGATCGCCCGCGTCCCGTACTCCGGGGTGGTGGTGATGCGCAGCTCGCCGCTCAACCCGGCGTGGCTGGCCCGCACCTCATCCTGGAGATTTTCCGCCGCCTTCAGCAGCCCGACGCCGCGCTGATAGAACACCTTCCCCGCGTCCGTCAGGGTCAGCCGTCGCGTGGAGCGTAAAAGCAGCGTCACGCCAAGCTCGCTCTCCAGCTGCCGCACGTTAAAGCTCACCACCGCCTTGGTCTGGGCCAGGGCGACCGCCGCCGCGGTAAAACTTCCGCAGTCCACCACCGCCACAAACATCGCCATACGTTGCAGATTCAGCATGCTAATTCAGCTTATTGTCAAAAATTATCAGACAGTATATCCCGCTTCGCCGCGTTTATCCCCGCGACGTCGGGGTTTAGAGTAGCGACCTTCTTTACCGGAGATCGCCATGACGTATCGCAGCAAGGTTGCCACCGTTTTTCTGCTCAGTTTTTTTCTCGACTTAATCAATATGTTCATCGCCAGCGTTGCCTTTCCCGACATGAGCCGGGCGCTTAACGCTTCCGTCGGCGAACTGACCTGGGTCAGCAACGGCTATATCGCCGGGCTCACGCTGGTGATCCCCTTCAGCGCCTGGCTTGCACAGCGATTTGGCGCCCGCCGCGTTTTTCTGCTGTCGCTGCTGCTGTTCAGCGCGGCGGCGCTGGGAGCCGGAATGGCGGATTCGCTAAGCGCGCTGATTTTCTGGCGCGCGCTGCAGGGGATGGGCGGCGGGCTATTAATTCCCGTTGGTCAGGCGATGACCTGGCAGTACTTTCAGAGCCACGAGCGGGCAAAGCTCTCCGCCGCGGTGATGCTGGTCGGGCTGCTGGCGCCCGCCTGCTCTCCGGCGCTTGGCGGGCTGCTGGTGCAGACCTTCAGCTGGCGCTGGGTCTTCTTTGCCAGCCTGCCCGTCGCTTTTCTGACGCTTGTCCTGGCCGCCTGCTGGCTTGAGAAAGAGGCGAAGGCGACGCGTCCGAGGCGCTTTTTACACCTGCCGCTGCTGGCCGACCCGCTGCTGCGCTTCGCGATGCTGATTTACCTCTGCGTTCCCGGCACGTTTATTGGCATCAACGTCGTCGGCCTGTTTTACCTGCAAACCCTCACCGGCATGTCGCCCTCCGCCGTCGGGTCGCTGATGCTGCCTTGGTCGCTGGCATCGTTTGTGGCGATCGCCCTGACCGGCAGATACTACAACCGCTTCGGCCCCCGGCCGTTTATTATCAGCGGATGCCTGCTCCAGGCGGCGGGGATCCTGCTGCTGATCGGCGTAGGCCCGCAGACCCCGGCAATCGCCCTGATAAGCGCCTTCACGCTGATGGGTGCGGGCGGCAGCCTGTGCAGCAGCACGGCGCAAAGCAGCGCCTTTTTGAATATAGCCAATCACCACCTGCCGGACGCCAGCGCGCTGTGGAATATCAACCGCCAGCTCAGCTTTTTAGCCGGCGCGGCGCTGCTGGCGACGCTGCTCAGCATCCTGTTGCACCACTACCCCACCGTGCTGGCATGGCGCGGGGTGTTTATTACCGCGGCCGGGGTAACACTTATCCCCCTGCTGAGCTGCCTGCGATTCGACAACCGGGCGCTGGTCCTGCGCCTGCATAGCAAAATGGAGAAGAAATGAGCGCATATTTTGAGGAAGTTATTGATGCCCACGTGGTCATTGAAAACTGGTTAGGCCGCAAGGAAGGGAGCGCGGAGGCGTTAATGGCGCGCTTTACCCCCGATTTTACGCTGGTCGCCACCGGCGGTGCCCGGATGGACCATCCAACGGTCAGCCACTTTTTCCAGCAGGCCGGCGGCAGCCGCGCGGGCCTGACCATCGCCATTGATAGCCTCACGGAGCTTGCCCGCTGGCACGACGGCGCGGCGGTTCTCTATCGCGAAACGCAGACCCTTCCCGGACAGACGCCGACGGTGCGCTGGTCAACGGTGGTGTTCAGGCAGGAAGATGAGCGGATTTTGTGGCGCCACCTGCAGGAGACCTGGCAGGGGTAGAGTAAGGCTGGCTAAAAAAGGAAAAGGCCCAATCGAAGGATCGGGCCTTTTTTAAGAAAAATGTCTTATTCGCGGAATAGCGCTTCGATGTTCAGCCCCTGACCCTGCAGGATTTCCCGCAGGCGGCGCAGGCCTTCAACCTGGATCTGACGCACGCGTTCGCGGGTCAGGCCAATTTCACGACCTACATCTTCAAGCGTAGCGGCTTCGTAGCCCAGCAGGCCAAAACGACGCGCCAGGACTTCACGCTGCTTGGCGTTCAGTTCGAACAGCCATTTGACGATGCTTTGTTTCATATCATCGTCCTGCGTGGTGTCTTCCGGGCCGTTATCTTTTTCATCGGCCAGAATATCCAGCAGCGCTTTTTCCGAATCACCGCCCAGCGGCGTATCCACCGAGGTGATGCGCTCGTTCAGACGCAGCATACGGCTAACGTCATCAACCGGCTTATCCAGCTGTTCGGCAATCTCTTCCGCACTCGGCTCGTGGTCCAGCTTATGGGACAACTCGCGCGCGGTACGCAGATAGACGTTCAGCTCTTTAACAATATGGATAGGTAAACGAATGGTACGGGTTTGGTTCATAATCGCCCGTTCAATCGTTTGACGAATCCACCAGGTTGCATAAGTAGAAAAACGGAACCCACGTTCCGGGTCAAACTTTTCAACCGCGCGGATCAGCCCCAAATTGCCCTCTTCAATCAGATCCAGCAGCGCCAGACCACGATTGCTGTAACGACGGGCAATTTTTACCACCAGACGCAGGTTACTTTCTATCATCCGACGGCGTGAAGCGACATCACCACGCAACGCGCGTCGGGCGAAGTAGACCTCTTCTTCAGCCGTCAGCAGCGGGGAATAACCAATCTCACCAAGATAGAGCTGTGTCGCATCAAGCACGCGTTGCGTTGCGCCTTGCGACAGGAGATCCTCCTCGGCCAGATCGCTATCACTGGGTTCCTCTTCTACTAAGGCTTTCTCGTCGAAAACCTCAACTCCGTTCTCATCAAATTCCGCGTCTTCATTTAAATCATGAACTTTCAGCGTATTCTGACTCATAAAGATGGCTCCTACCCGTGATCCCTGAGCAAAGCACCTTCGCTAAATATCATTCAAACGTCGCCAGGACAGGTTTTTAGCCCCAATGCAGAGCGGCATTCACCGCCCCGGCGCCTTTTAACTGACGTTATGCTTATGCGTACTTCGCCAAATTATCGCTGCGGTAAATACTGCAGCGGGTTGACGGATTTCCCCTTGTAACGAATTTCAAAATGTAATCTTGTCGAGCTGGTTCCGGTGCTACCCATGGTAGCGATTTTCTGCCCCGCTTTAATTTCCTGTTGCTCCCGGACCAGCATGGTATCGTTATGAGCGTAGGCACTCAGGTAATCATCGTTGTGTTTGATGATAATAAGATTACCGTAACCGCGCAGTGCGTTACCGGCATAGACGACGCGTCCATCAGCGGTCGCGACGATAGCCTGTCCTTTACTGCCTGCAATGTCGATGCCTTTATTACCGCCCTCGGCGCCGCTAAAGTTCTCGATAACCTTGCCATCAGTCGGCCAGCGCCATGAAGAGATCGGCGAACTGGTTGACGTGCTGCTTGCAGTCGGTTGGTTGCTGCTGATAGCTGGAGCCGTAACCGGCGCAACGACTGTCGTTGCTGGCTTATTATTCGGCAACATCTTAGTAGCATTCTGTTCACCTGAGGATTCAGAATACGTAATAGTTGGTTGCGACGCAACCACTGCGGTTGATTTTTGTGCAGGATGTGCGGCCGCCGTCGCACCTCCGCTTGCCTGAGCGCTGGCCTGAGCAACGGCGTTATCGCCGGTGATTGGCTGGCCCGCGGAGTTGCCGACCTGCAGCGTCTGGCCGACGTTCAGGCCGTACGGTGCCGGGATATTATTGCGCTCAGCAAGGTCGCGGAAATCGTTGCCTGTCACCCAGGCAATATAGAACAGCGTGTCGCCGCGTTTGACGGTGTAGCTGCTGCCGCCGGTATAGCTGCCTTTCGGAATATCGCCATATTTACGGTTATAAACGATCTTGCCGTTCATGGTCTGCACCGGCTGCTGGGCTACCGGCTGCTGAGCCATCGGCTGAATTTGGGTCGGCTGGGTCTGAACCGGCTGCGCCTGAGGCACGGCGGTGGATCCCGTTTTAGCCGGCGGGGTAATCAGCATCCCGGAGCTGGTCCCGGAGGAGGAAGCTCCTCCCGCCGAACTGACCGGTGCAGGCGGATTATTCGTGTTTGTACAGCCTGCCAGCCACAGCGAAACCAGCGATAGTGCCGCAATACGGCTTAAGGTAAATTTTGGGCTTCCCGCGCTCATTTATCCCCCAGGAATAGGTTAACTACCAATATCTTGCTTACCGGGCAACGCCCGGCCAGGACACTGAAAATGTGTCCACCCTACGCCTAAAATCAGGCAAAAAAAACCTGGAATAATCCGGGTCTCACGCCAGCTCCCCTTGTACCAGGGGAACGAAGCGAACGGCTTCGACGGTATCAATAACAAACTCATTACCGCGACGACGGATCCGTTTCAGAAACTGATGCTCTTCACCTACCGGTAAAACCAGCACGCCACCTTCATCCAGCTGCGCCAGCAGGGCCGGCGGAATTTCCGGCGGCGCGGCGGTGACGATAATCGCATCAAAAGGTGCTCGCGCTTTCCAACCCTGCCATCCATCGCCATGACGGGTTGAAACATTATGTAAATCAAGTTGTTTGAGGCGGCGCCTCGCCTGCCACTGCAGGCTCTTAATACGCTCGACCGAACAGACGTGATGCACCAGCTGCGCCAGGATCGCCGTCTGATAGCCCGAGCCGGTGCCAATTTCCAGCACCCGTGACTCCGGCGTCAGCGTCAGAAGCTCCGTCATCCGCGCCACCATATAGGGCTGCGAAATGGTTTGCCCCTGACCAATCGGCAGCGCGGTGTTTTCCCACGCCTTATGTTCGAAGGCCTCATCGACAAACTTTTCCCGCGGCACCAGCGAAATCGCTTCGAGCACGCGCTCGTCAACGATGCCCTGAGTGCGGAGCTGATTCAGCAGGCTTTCAACACGTTTGCTTACCATTGGCTGTCTACTCCGACGCGATCGAGCCAGTCGGTGACCACTTCATGGGCCTGGTGGGCGGTTAAATCAACGTGCAGCGGCGTCACCGAAACGTAGCCTTCATCTACCGCCGCAAAGTCGGTATCGGGCCCGGCATCGTGCTTCTCGCCCGGCGGGCCAATCCAGTACAGGGTATTGCCGCGCGGATCTTTTTGCGGGATAACCTGATCGGCCGGATGGCGGCTGCCGCAGCGGGTCACGCGGATGCCTTTAATCTGCTCAAGGGGCAGATCGGGGACGTTGATATTGAGAATGCGCCCGGTGCGCAGCGGCTCGCGGCTGAGCGCGCGCAGAATGGTGCAGGTGATGGCCGCCGCGGTGGCGTAATGCTGATGGCCGTTTAGCGAAACGGCCAGCGCCGGAAAGCCAAGGTGCCGGCCTTCCATCGCGGCAGCAACGGTACCGGAGTAGATAACGTCATCGCCAAGATTCGGCCCGGCGTTGATACCGGAGACCACGATATCCGGACGAGGGCGCATCAGGGCGTTAACGCCGAGATAGACGCAGTCCGTGGGCGTGCCCATCTGGACGGCGATATCGCCATTGTCAAAGGTGAAGGTACGTAATGAAGACTCCAGCGTCAGGGAGTTCGATGCGCCGCTGCGGTTACGATCGGGTGCGACAACCTGGACCTCAGCGAATTCCCGTAAGGCCTTAGCCAGGGTCTGAATGCCCGGCGCATGAATCCCGTCATCGTTACTCAGCAATATTCGCATAGTCACCCGTTGTATTGATAAGTTCCCTTACCACGCTGGTGGCGAAGCTGCCCGCTGGCAGCCAGAAACGCAGTTCAACGGTGACGTCATCCCACCAGTTCCAGCGCATCTGCTGCGGATAGAGCAGCATCGCCCGGCGTGCCGCCTCTACTTTTTCACGCACCAGCAGCGCCTGGAGCTGCGTCTCTTCGGCCACCGCCGCCTGCTCGGCGGCCAGCGCATCACGTTGGCTGCCCCAGTCGCCGCTACCCGGCAGCGCAGCGGTAATCAGCAGCTCGCGGTTATCAACCCGCCCCTGCAGTTCCGCCAGCTCTTCAGGCGCAGCGACAAACCAGCTGCCGCGCCCCGCTAATTGTAGCGCATCGCCATCAACAACCTGATTAAATTCTGTTTTTTTTAATCTAATACTGACCTGCTGATTAAACAAGCCGCTACGCGCCGCCGAGAGCCAAAAACTGCGTTTATTTCGATCGCGTACCGGGGCTCCGCTCTCTGCCCAGCGCAGCGCGCCCAGCAGGTTGCTGCCGCCAATCCCAAAGCGCTGCGCGCCAAAATAGTTCGGCACGCCGCCGGCAGCGATGGCCTGCAGGCGCTGCTCGACATCATCGCGGTGGCTGACTTCGCGCAGGATCAGGGTGAACTGGTTGCCCTTCAGCGCCCCAAGGCGCAGCTTGCGCTTATGGCGCGCGTACTCCAGCACCTGGCAGCCTTCGAGCTGAAACTTGCTGAGGTCAGGCATCTCTTTACCCGGCACCCGGGCGCAGAGCCACTGTTCGGTTACCGCGTGCTTGTCCTTCTGCCCGGCAAAGCTGACTTCCCGGGCATGGATTTTAAGGAATTTTGCCAGCGCGTCCGCAACAAAGCGCGTGTTGCACTCCTTTTTGAGGATCCGCACCAGCACGTGCTCGCCCTCGCCATCGGGCTCAAAGCCGAGGTCTTCTACCACCACAAAGTCTTCCGGGCTGGCTTTCAGCAGCCCCTGCCCCTGCGGTTTACCGTGCAGCCAGGTGAGTTCGTTGAAGGCGATCATTGCGCCGCCTTACGCAGCAGCGCCACCGCTTCACAGGCAATGCCTTCGCCGCGCCCGGTAAAGCCGAGCTTTTCGGTGGTCGTCGCCTTCACGTTGACGTCGTCCATATGGCAGCCAAGATCTTCGGCGATGAAAACGCGCATCTGCGGAATATGCGGCAGCATTTTCGGCGCCTGGGCAATGATGGTGACGTCGACGTTGCCGAGGGTATAGCCTTTCGCCTGAATCCGGCGCCAGGCTTCGCGCAGCAGCGCGCGGCTGTCGGCGCCTTTGAAGGCCGGATCGGTGTCAGGGAACAGCTTACCGATGTCCCCCAGCGCCGCCGCGCCCAGCAGGGCATCGGTTAGCGCATGCAGCGCAACGTCACCATCGGAGTGGGCCAGCAGCCCTTTCTCGTAAGGAACGCGCACCCCGCCAATAATGATTGGGCCTTCACCGCCAAAAGCGTGTACGTCAAAACCATGTCCAATTCGCATTAAGCCTTCTCCTGGTGTCGGGAACGGGTAAGGTAAAATTCTGCCAGCGCCAGGTCTTCCGGGCGCGTCACTTTAATATTATCAGCGCGTCCGGCTACCAGTTCGGGATGGAAGCCGCAGTACTCCAGCGCCGACGCTTCGTCGGTGATGGTTGCGCCTTCGTTGAGCGCACGCGTCAGGCAGTTAAAGAGTAATTCACGCGGGAAAAACTGCGGCGTCAGCGCATGCCACAGGTCGTTGCGATCGACGGTATGGGCAATGGCGACCTTGCCGGGTTCAGCGCGCTTCATGGTATCGCGAACCGGTGCCGCCAGGATGCCGCCAACGCGGCTGGTTTCGCGCAGCGCCAGCAGGCGGGTGAGATCGTCCTGATGCAGGCACGGGCGCGCGGCGTCATGCACCAGCACCCACTGCGCATCGGGCAGCGCCTGCAGGCCAGCAAGAACGGAGTCGGCGCGTTCGCTGCCGCCGTCAACGACGGTAATCTGCGGGTGGGAAGCCAGCGGCAGCTGGCTAAAGCGGACATCGCCGGGGCTGACGGCAATCACCACGCGCTGGACGCAGGCGTTGGTCAGCAGCGCGGCGACCGCGTGCTCGAGAATCGTTTTGTTACCGATTGAGAGATATTGTTTCGGGCATTCCGTTTGCATACGACGGCCAAAACCGGCCGCCGGCACCACGGCGCAAACGCCCGGAAAAGTGGCTGCCATGTCGTAATCCTGGGCTTATTTATCGATTATTCTGCGCCGAACCCTGATTGCGTTTAGACGCATCCGGGACCAGACGATAAAACGTTTCACCCGGGCGGGTCATACTTAGCTCGTTGCGCGCGCGTTCTTCGATAGCTTCCTGACCGCCGTTGAGGTCGTCGATTTCCGCAAACAGCTGATCGTTGCGCGCTTTTAATTTACCGTTAGTGTCCTGCTGAGCGGAGACATCGTCATTAACCCGACTATAGTCATGCAGACCATTTTTGCCGAACCACAGCGAGTACTGTAGCCAGACCAGCAAAGCCAATAATAGCAGCGTTAATTTACCCATCCTGCCCCCTGAAAAACGGCATCATCATCCGATAACTCGCCCGAGCGTTTTACTCCGACGCGCGGACGATGCCGCGTAACGCGGGGACTGTACCACATTTTTGTCGTCGATACCCAGGCTTGATTCATACACCAAAAGGACTATCCCAGCAGCCAGAGAAACAGCAGGCCGAACATCAGTCCGATAGTCAAAATCGTCGCGCAAGAGCTATAGAGGAGTTTACCATTCAACAGCGAATGCAGCGCAATACCGACCACCACGGCGACCGGCATCAGTGCGAGGAAGAACGGCCAGGTGTAGAGAAGGAAAAACAGCGTGTTGCTGCCATAGATGAGGAAGGGAATACCCAGAGCCAGCAGCCACGAGATAAATCCCACGGCGGCGCCTGACAAAGACCAGGTGGTCTCGTCATTCGCCACCGGAGGTGGTTCTGAACGAATCATACTGAGGTTCTGGGTATTACGCATATCGAATCCTGTTCACCGGGCGACCAGCATCTCAGTGCCGCCACCGTTTCAGGATCTGATAATATCTCGCTGTCTGAGCAGGTCTAATAGTTGGTGCACCAAATTTGTTACCAATTGTTCACCATCCAGATGAATTTCCGCCTTTTCCGGTGCTTCATACACGGAGTCAATCCCGGTGAAATTGCGTAATTCGCCCGCGCGCGCCTTCTTGTACAGCCCTTTCGGATCTCGCGCCTCGCAGATGGCCAGCGGCGTATCGACGAACACTTCGATAAAGCGCCCTTCCCCCAGCCGCTCGCGCACCATCTGCCGCTCGGCGCGGTGCGGGGAGATAAAGGCCGTCAGAACAACCAGCCCGGCCTCAACCATCAGCTTAGCCACTTCACCCACGCGGCGGATGTTCTCTTTGCGATCGTCGTCGCTAAAGCCCAAATCGCTGCACAGGCCGTGGCGAACGTTGTCGCCATCCAGCAGATAGGTGCTGACGCCGGCCTGCTGGAGCGCCTCCTCCAGCGCGCCGGCAACGGTCGATTTACCGGAGCCGGAGAGCCCGGTAAACCACAGCACCACGCCGCGATGGCCGTGGCGCTGCTCGCGCTGCTGCTGAGTGACCGGATGGGCATGCCAGACGACGTTTTCGTCATGCTGCGCCATTACTTGCCTCCCAGCAGATCGCGAGCGTCCCAGTGCGGGAAATGCTTACGGATAAGCTGGTTCAGCTCCAGCTCAAACGCGCTGAACGACGAAGCGGACGCCTGAGCGTGCTCCTGCGGTTCGCGCACCATGCCGGCGCCGACGGTCACGTTCGACAGGCGGTCGATAAAAATAAGCCCCCCGGTCACCGGGTTGTTCTGGTATTTGTCCAGCACCAGCGGCTCGTCAAAGGTCAAATCCACGAGGCCGATGCCGTTGAGCGGCAGCGATTCCACCTCCCGCTGGGTCAGATTGTTAATATCAACCTGGTAGCGAATGCCGTCCACGCGGGAGCGGGTTTTCTTGCCGGCAATTTTGATATCAAAGCTCTGGCCCGGAGAGAGCGCCTGTTCAGCCATCCACACCACGTCAATGCTGGCGCTCTGCACGGCCGGCAGGGATACCTGCGCATCGACCAGCAGGTCGCCACGGCTGATATCAATCTCATCCTTCAGCACGATGGTGATCGCTTCCCCGGCACCGGCTTCCAGCAGGTCACCGTCAAAGGTCACGATGCGCGCGACGCTGGATTCCACGCCCGACGGCAGCACCTTCAGACGCTGGCCGACCGTTACTTTGCCGGAGGCTACGGTACCGGAGAAGCCGCGGAAATCGAGGTTGGGACGGTTAACAAACTGCACCGGGAAACGCAGCGGCTGGCTTTCGACCGGATGATGGATCTCTACGGTTTCCAGCACTTCCAGCAGCGTAGGACCGCTGTACCAGCCCATCTTGTCGCTCTGGCTGGCAACGTTGTCCCCTTCCAGCGCGGAAAGCGGCACGAAGCGAATATCGAGGTCGCCAGGCAGCTGCCCGGCAAAGGTCAGATACTCTTCGCGAATCTGATTGAAGCGCTCTTCGCTGAACGCCACGAGGTCCATCTTATTCACCGCCACCACCAGGTTTTTAATCCCCAGCAGCGTCGAAATAAAGCTGTGACGACGGGTCTGATCCAGCACGCCTTTGCGCGCGTCAATCAGCAGGATCGCCAGATCGCAGGTCGAGGCGCCGGTCGCCATATTGCGGGTGTACTGCTCGTGCCCCGGCGTATCGGCAATAATAAACTTGCGCTTTTCGGTAGAGAAATAGCGGTAGGCCACGTCGATAGTGATGCCCTGCTCGCGCTCCGCCTGCAGGCCATCCACCAGCAGCGCCAGATCCAGCTTCTCGCCCTGGGTTCCGTGACGCTTGCTATCGTTATGCAGCGATGAGAGCTGATCTTCATAGATCTGGCGGGTATCGTGCAGCAGGCGGCCAATCAGCGTGCTTTTGCCGTCATCGACGCTGCCGCAGGTCAGGAAACGCAGCAGGCTTTTGTTCTGCTGCGCGTGCAGGTAGGCTTCAACGCCGCCTTCATCAGCAATTTGTTGTGCAATTGTCGTATTCATGGCGGCTCCTTAGAAATACCCCTGACGTTTCTTCAGCTCCATCGAGCCTGCCTGATCGCGGTCAATCATGCGACCCTGACGTTCGCTGGTCGTGGAAACCAGCATCTCTTCAATAATTTCCGGCAGCGTTTGCGCGTTGGACTCCACCGCGCCGGTCAGCGGCCAGCAGCCGAGGGTACGAAAACGCACCATCTGCTGTTTGATAACCTCGCCCGGCTGCAGGTCGATGCGGTCGTCATCGATCATCATCAGCATGCCGTCACGCTCGAGAACCGGGCGCTCTGCCGCCAGGTACAGCGGCACGATTTCGATATTTTCCAGATAGATGTACTGCCAGATATCCAGCTCGGTCCAGTTAGAGAGCGGGAAGACGCGGATGCTTTCACCTTTGTTAATCTGGCCGTTGTAGTTGTGCCACAGCTCCGGGCGCTGGTTTTTCGGATCCCAGCGGTGGAAGCGGTCGCGGAACGAGTAGATACGCTCTTTGGCGCGAGACTTTTCTTCATCGCGGCGGGCGCCGCCGAACGCGGCGTCGAAGCCGTATTTGTTCAGCGCCTGCTTGAGACCTTCGGTCTTCATGATATCGGTATGCTTGGCGCTGCCGTGGACAAACGGGTTGATGCCCATCGCCACCCCTTCCGGGTTTTTGTGCACCAGCAGCTCGCAGCCGTAGGCCTTCGCGGTACGGTCACGGAACTCGTACATCTCACGGAATTTCCAGCCGGTATCAACGTGCAGCAGCGGGAACGGCAGGGTTCCCGGATAAAACGCTTTACGCGCCAGGTGCAGCATCACGCTGGAATCTTTGCCGATGGAGTACATCATCACCGGATTTGAAAATTCGGCGGCCACCTCGCGAATGATATGGATGCTTTCCGCCTCCAGTTGTCGCAGGTGAGTGAGTCGTTTTTGGTCCATTACCGTTCCTTATAAGGCCTGTTGCACCGGGCCTAAGCCAGATTGACCACAGAAGAGTCAAAGCCCTCTGCGTTCGTTGTGTGTTGAAACCAGGCGAGCTGCTGATGGAGCTGCACCACTTCACCCACCACCAGCAGCGCCGGCATTGGGGCATCTTTCGCCAGGTGTTCCAGTTGTTCTAACGTGCCGATCGTCGTTTGCTGATCGGCGCGCGTACCGCGGGAGATAACCGCCACCGGCGTGTTTCTGTCGCGCCCGTGCGCCATCAGCTGCGCGCTAATCTCTGCCGCCTTCATCGTGCCCATGTAGATAGCCAGCGTTTGCCGACTCTGCGCCAGTAGCGCCCAGTCGAGCGCCGCGCTGTCCGCCTTGTAGTGGCCGGTAACAAAGGTCACGCTCTGCGCGTAATCGCGGTGGGTCAGCGGGATCCCGGCGTACGCTGTCGCGCCCGCTGCTGCGGTTACGCCGGGGACAACCTGAAAGGAGATCCCCGCCGCCGCTGCCGCCTGCAGCTCCTCGCCGCCGCGGCCGAAAATAAACGGATCGCCGCCCTTCAGGCGCACCACCGTTTTGCCCTCTTTCGCCGCCTCGACCAGCATCCGATTCGTCTCATGCTGCGGCACCGAATGCTCGCTGGCGCGTTTACCAACGCAGATCATCTCCGCATCACGGCGTACCAGCTCGCGGATCTCCGGCGTCACCAGATGGTCGTAAAACACCACGTCCGCCCGCTGCACCGCCTGCAGGCCGCGCAGGGTAAGGAGTCCGGCATCACCCGGTCCGGCGCCAACAAGTATGATTTCACCCGACCGCTTTTCCGGCTGATGAAGCTCATCTTCCAGCGCCTTATCCGCAGCGGCTTTATTTCCGGCAATCATCAGGCTGGCAAAGCGGCCGTTGAAAACGCGCTCCCAGAAACGACGTCGCGCCGCGGTGGTGGTGAGATGCGTTTTAATATGATGCCGCCAGTAGCTTGCCGCTTCGGCAACGCGTCCGAGGTTGGTCGGCAGCAGGGCTTCAATTTTTTCGCGGATCAGCCGCGACAGTACCGGCGCCGATCCGCCGGAAAAAATCGCCACCAGCAGCGGCGAGCGATCGACAATGGAGGGGAAGACCACCGAGCAAAGCGGCTGGTTATCCACCACGTTAACCAGGCGAAAGCGGGCGTTCGCCGCGGCAGAAACCCGCTGGTTCAGCGCGTCGTCTTCGGTGGCGGCAATCACCAGGAAAACGTCATCGATCTGCTGTTCCTGAAACTCCTGCGCGCGCCACGCGATCTCCTGGCGTTCGACCTGTTCAGCAAGCTCATCGGACAGCTCAGCGGCCACAACCTGCACCTTCGCCCCCGCCCGACGCAGAAACATTATCTTGCGCGCGGCAATCTCGCCGCCGCCGATAACCAGCACCGGCCGCGCTTTTAATTCGGCAAATAAGGGCAAATAGTCCACGATGTAACAGCTCACTTACAATCAGTCATAGTGCGACTATAGGGTGCCACTTAGAGCAAATGAAATTACGAAATGGAATGAGTTGTTACTCAAAGGAATAACGGCCTGGGAAAGCTAAGATCAAAAAGTGCTTAACATGCGACTTTTCCGCTATTTAAGAGCAAATGAAATTGTTTAACCTCGGTCACAGTTTCATACTAAGCGGGTCAAATTGTTATGTTCCCGTAAGGACCCTCTTATGTTTTCCGCGTTGTGCCGCCGCCTGCTTCCACTGGCGCTTGGCGCAGGTTTTGTCTTCTCCGCCCCGGCTTTTAGCGCTATGGGCGAAACCGCTAATACGCAGGCTCGTCATATCGCCACCGTTTTCCCCGGAAGAATGACCGGATCGCCAGCAGAGATGCTGTCGGCGGACTACCTGCGTCAGCAGTTCGCGCAGATGGGCTACCAGAGCGATATCCGCAGCTTTCATACCCGCTATATCTACACCACCAAAAACCAGCGGCAGAACTGGCAAAACGTTACCGGCAGCACGGTAATTGCGGCCCACGAGGGCAAGGCGCGCCAGCAGATAATCATCATGGCGCACCTCGATACCTACGCCCCAATGAGCGATAGCGACGTGGAAAAGAACCTCGGCGGCCTGACCCTGCAGGGGATCGACGACAACGCCCTTGGCATTGGCGTGATGCTGGAGCTCGCCGAGCGCCTCAAGAACGTGCCTACCCACTACGGCATTCGCTTTATCGCGTCCAGCGGTGAAGAGGAGGGTCGCCTCGGAGCACAGAATCTGCTGCAGCGGATGAGCGACGCGGAGAAGAAAAACACCCTGCTGGTGATCAACCTCGATAATCTGGTGGTCGGCGACAAGCTCTATTTTAATAGCGGTCGCAGCACGCCGGCATCGATTCGCAAGCTCACCCGCGACCGGGCGCTGGCCATCGCCCGTAGCAAAGGCGTTGCCGCCTTCAGCAACCCGGGGCTGAACCGCGACTATCCGCAGGGCACCGGCTGCTGTAACGACGCCAGTATTTTTGATAGCGCCGGGATCCCGGTGCTGTCGGTGGAGGCCACCAACTGGTCGCTTGGTAAGAAAGATGGTTTCCAGCAGCGGGCAAAATCACCCGCCTTCCCTGACGGCTCCAGCTGGCACAGCGTACAGCTGGATAATCAGCAGCATATCGACAAAGCGCTGCCCGGCCGCATCGAACGCCGCAGCCGCGACGTCGTCAAGGTGATGCTGCCGCTGGTGAAAGAGCTGGCGAAGGCCGATAAGCGCGGCTAGCCGGTGTTTTGCTGGTCAGCCGGTTGCACGAAAAAGCCCTCAGCGTTAAGCGCGAGGGCTTTTTTTAAAACTCAATGTGTTTAAAGCAAACGTCTTTAAAACAAAGGCGATAGAGACCTACCCCTCGTGCAGCCCGCACTCGCGCTTCAGGCCGAAGAAGCGCGTCTCTTCTTCCGCCATCCCCGGCTCCCATTTGCGGGTGGTGTGGGTATCCCCCACAGAAAGGTAACCCTGATCCCACAGCGGATGGTATTTCAGGCCGTGCTTCTGCAGGTACTGATAAACGGTGCGGTTATCCCAGTCGATAATCGGCAGCACCTTAAATACCCCGCGCTGAATCGCCAGCACCGGCAGCGTTGCCCGGCTACCTGACTGCTCGCGGCGCAGGCCGGCAAACCAGGTACGAGTGTTTAGCTCCTGCAGGGCGCGGTTCATCGGCTCAACCTTGTTGATGTCATTGTATTTCTCAATGCCGTCAACGCCCTGCTCCCACAGCTTGCCGTAGCGGGCTTCCTGCCAGGCCGGGCTGGTCTGCGCCCGGTAAACCTTCAGGTTCAGCTGCAGCTTGTCGGTTAGCTCATCGATAAACTGATAGGTTTCCGGGAACAGGTAGCCAGTATCGGTGAGGATCACCGGAATATCCGGACGGATCTGGTTAACCAGATGCAGGCTAACCGCCGCCTGAATACCAAAGCTTGAAGAGAGTGCGTAGTCGCCGGGCAGGTTTTCCAGCGCCCACGCCACGCGTTCTTCGGCGCTGAGCTTCTCCAGCTGAGCGTTGGTTTCTGCCAGCTGCAGTACGCGTTCAACTTTCGGCAGTTCATTTAGCGCGTTGAGATCGAGTACGGACATAGTTACCTCGTTATTTTCCCTTCACCTTATCCCCTTCCCGTCAACGGAGAGGGGATCGTCAGGCGTGGATAAAGACCTTTATTCCCAGAAATCACGGGCTGGATCGAGCACCGGGCGCACGATACCCGCACGCACCGTAAAGTCGCCGAAGCCTTCACCCGCTTCGCGCTCTTTCGCCCAGCGCCCGACCAGTTCATCAATCGAGTCGAGAATTTCCGACTCGGTAATATTTTCGCGATACATGCGCGGAATACGCGTTCCGCTGCGGTTGCCGCCAAGGTGCAGGTTATAGCGGCCCGGCGCTTTACCGATCAGGCCAACTTCCGCCAGCAGAGCGCGGCCGCAGCCGTTCGGGCAGCCGGTCACGCGGGTGACGATATGCTCCTCGCCCACCCCGTGCTTGCTCATCACGCCGTCCACCTTATCAATAAATGACGGCAGGAAGCGTTCCGCCTCGGCCATCGCCAGCGGGCAGGTCGGGAAGGAGACGCAGGCCATCGAGTTTTCACGCTGCGGGGTGACGTTATTCATCAACCCGTGATCGCGAGCCAGCTTCTCGATCTTCGCCTTCTGATCTTCCGGCACCCCGGCAACGATCAGGTTTTGGTTGGCCGTGATGCGGAACTCGCCTTTATGGATCTTAGCAATCTTCAGCAGACCCGTTTTCAGCGGACGCCCCGGATAATCAAGGATACGACCGTTTTCAATAAACAGCGTCAGGTACCAGTTATTATCGATACCTTTTACCCAGCCAATCCGATCGCCGCGACCGGTAAACTCATAGGCGCGGATCGGCTCGAACTTAATGCCGGCACGGCGCTCAACTTCGGCTTTAAAGGTCTCAACACCAACGCGTTCCAGGGTGTATTTCGTTTTCGCATTTTTGCGGTCGGTACGGTTACCCCAATCGCGCTGGGTCGTGACCACCGCTTCCGCCACGGCCAGAGTGTGCTCAAGCGGCAGGTAGCCGAATTCGCTGGCGGTGCGCGCATAGGTTTTCTTGTTGCCGTGCTCAATGGACAGACCGCCGCCGACCAGCAGGTTAAAGCCCACCAGCTTGCCGTTTTCGGCAATCGCCACGAAGTTCATATCGTTGGCGTGCAGATCGATATCGTTCTGCGGCGGGATAACCACGGTGGTTTTGAACTTACGCGGCAGATAGGTCTGGCCAAGGATCGGCTCTTCGTCGGTGGTGGCCACCTTCTTCTGATCGAGCCAGATCTCCGCGTAGGCGCGGGTGCGCGGCAGCAGGTGCTCGGAGATCTTTTTCGCCCACTCGTAGGCTTCAGCATGCAGCTGAGACTCGTTCGGGTTAGAGGTGCACAGCACGTTACGGTTCATATCGTTGGCCGTCGCCAGCGCGTCCAGCCCCACCGAGTGCAGCATCTGGTGCACCGGTTTGACGTTCTTCTTCAGAATGCCGTGGAACTGGAAGGTCTGACGGTTGGTCAGACGAATGCTGCCGTAGATGGTGTTATCGGCGGCAAACTTATCAATCGCCTGCCACTGTTTAGTGGTGATCACTCCGCCCGGCAGGCGGCAGCGGAGCAGCATCGCGTGACGCGGCTCCAGCTTCTGCGCCGCGCGTTCGGCGCGGATATCGCGGTCATCCTGCTGATACATGCCGTGAAAGCGGATCAGCAGGAAGTTATCGCCCCTAAAGCCGCCGGTGAGGGGGTCGTTTAAGTCTTCTGCGATGGTGCCGCGCAGGTAGTTGCTCTCTACCTTCATACGCTCGGCGTCGGTCAGTTTACCTTCGACCACCAGCGGTCCTGGATGTTTTTCGCTCATTAGTAGACATCTCGCTGATAACGGCGCTCAACGCGCAGCTCACTTAAAAATTCGTCCGCCGCTTCGGCGTCCATCGCGCCGAATTCGGCAATCACTTCCAGCAGCGTCCGCTCAACGTCTTTCGCCATGCGATTGGCGTCGCCGCAGACATAAATATGGGCACCGTCATTAATCCAGCGCCACAGTTCGGCCCCCTGCTCGCGCAGTCTGTCCTGAACGTAGACTTTTTGTTGTTGATCGCGGGACCAGGCCAGATCGATGCGGCTCAGTACGCCCTCTTTGACGTAGCTTTGCCATTCGACCTGGTAAAGGAAATCTTCCGTAAAGTGCGGGTTGCCGAAGAACAGCCAGTTCTTGCCCTCGGCGCCTTCCGCCGCGCGCTGCTGCATAAATGCGCGGAATGGCGCAATGCCGGTACCCGGGCCAATCATGATGACCGGCGTCTGCGGGTTCGCAGGCAGGCGGAAGTTATCATTGTGTTCGATAAAGACGCGGACTTCGCCATCTTCTTCCACGCGATCGGCGAGGAAGCTGGAAGCGCCACCGGCGCGCGCGCGGCCTTCAATATCATAGCGCACCACGCCAACGGTCACGTGAACTTCGTTTTCCGTTTCCGCCTGCGACGAGGCAATCGAGTACAGGCGCGGCGTTAGCGGGCGCAGCAGGTCAATCAGCGCCTGGGCATCCAGCTGTGCCGGAGAGAAGCGCACCATATCGACGATCGGCGTGGTGGCCGCGTAGTGCTGCAGCTGCGCTTTATCGCCCACCAGCGGCAGCAGCGTTTCGCTGCGCGTTAGGGTGGCATAGTTCTCCACGATGTTGGCGGTGTTCACCGTCAGCTCAAAGTGCCACGTCAGCGCTTCGGCCAGCGGCAGCGTCTTACCGTCTACGCTAACCGGCTCGTCGCCCTTCAGCCACAGCAGTTCGGCCAGCTCGTTGACCAGCGCCGGATCGTTCTGATACCAGACGCCCAGCGCATCGCCGGGCTGATAGCGCAGGCCGGAGTCGCCAAGATCGATTTCAACGTGGCGCACGTCTTTTTCTGAATCACGGCCGGTGATTTTTTGGTTTACCGAAAGCGTCGCGGTCAGCGGCGCTTCTTTGGTATAGGGGCTGGTATGAATGTCATTGACCGCGCCGCTTGTCGCCAGCTGAGCCGGCGTCGCCGCCGGCGCACGGGCTTTCAGCACCTCGACCACGCGGGTGCGCCATTCGGCCGCAGCACCCTGATATTCAACGTCGGAGTCAACGCGATCGAGCAGACGCTCCCCGCCCAGCTCGGCCAGCCTGCTGTCGAAGTCTTTACCCGACTGGCAGAAGAATTCGTAGGAGGTATCGCCCAGACCAAAGACCGCAAAGGCGGTGCCTTCGAGCTTCGGCGCTTTTTTCGAGAGCAGGAATTTATGCAGCGCAACGGCCTCTTCCGGCGGCTCACCTTCACCCTGGGTTGAGGTCACGACGATCAGCAGTTTTTCGGAGGCTATTTGTTTGAATTTATAGTCGCCTGCGTTAACCAGCTTGACGTTCAGCTGCGCTGCCTGAAGGTCGTCACGCAGCGCTTCGGCCACGCGGCGGGCGTTGCCGGTTTGCGAGGCGGAAAGCAGCGTAATGCTTGGGACTTCCGCAGCCTGGGCCGGAGCGGCAGCCACCGCGCCGGAATGCTGATTCAGCACGCCCCAAAAATAGCCGGAAACCCAGGCAAGCTGGGTCGGTGTGAAGTCTGTCGTGGCCGCCTGCAGGCGCGCCATTTGCTCCGGGTTGAGCGGGAGCAAATTGGAAGATGGGACCTGTGTCGTCATGCGTCGTTATGTTCCAGTAAGCAAAGCTGTTATTCGCACCCTGTCAGCGCGGCAAAAACAGAAGAGAATGTAAGGTTAACGGCGCAGATAGTAACAATTAAAGAAGGGATGGAAATAACAAATAACCAAATGGACTAACCTGTTTTACCTATAGTTATTAACAACAAAATCGATTAAATAACCACATGAAATATAAAGAGATAATATGCATCAGTTCGGTGAATGTGGCGATTTTCCGCTCAGGGCCGTTTTAGTTAATGCTAAAAAATGTACTTTCCGGTACCCTACGGCGGTTTTTTTGTCTTATTGAGAGTAAAAGATGTCCACCACCCTGTTTAAAGATTTTATCTTCGAAGCCGCCCACCACCTGCCCCACGTACCGGAAGGTCATAAGTGCGGTCGCCTGCACGGTCACTCTTTTATGGTGCGTCTGGAGATTACCGGCGAAGTCGATCCGCATACGGGTTGGATCATGGATTTTTCCGAGCTGAAGGCCGCCTTCAAGCCGACCTACGATCGTCTGGATCACTACTATCTGAACGATATTCCTGGGCTGGAAAACCCGACCAGCGAAGTGCTGTCGCGCTGGATTTGGCAACAGGTTAAGCCCGTAGTGCCGCTGCTGAGCGCGGTGATGATTAAAGAGACCTGCACGGCGGGCTGCATCTATCGCGGCGAGTGAGGGTTTGCCGGGCTAAACTTCATTTCCCGGCTAGCAGAACGCAGAGGCCCGGTCAGCATTGCGCTACCGGGCCTTTTTATCAGGCAATATTCAGGTACTTATGCGTTTGCATCGACAGCCGCCAGTTGCGGGCGATGCAGGTCTCGATACAGAGACGCGTCGCATCCTCTTTCTGGCTGATAGGCTGCAGAGCGATAATCCGCGGCTTGTCGTCGGTCAGCGTTTCCAGCAGTTCATCCAGCGCTTCGATATCGCGCACGCGACCCACCGGATGCTTGATTTCATCCGCGCGCAGCAGCGCCTGCGACAGCACGTCGTAACCGCCGCGCATGTTGACCTTAGGGGAAACCGTCACCCAGGCACGCGGGCTGCAGCGCACTTCATGGGTGCCGCTGGTTTCAATCTGGCAGCTGAAGCCGTTATGCTCAAGCAGGGTCGTCAACGGGGTGAGATCGTGGATGCAGGGCTCACCGCCGGTGATCACCACATGACGAGCGGTCCACCCCTGGCGGCCAATGATCGCCAGCAGATCTTCGCCGCTGGCCGGGCCCCATTTGTCGCTCTCTTTGGTTTTCGCCAGAATGCTAAACAGCGACACTTCCCGATCGGCAAGTTTGTCCCAGGTATGTTTGGTATCGCACCAGGCGCAACCAACCGGGCATCCCTGCAGGCGAATAAAAATGGCGGGCACGCCGGTAAAGTAACCCTCGCCTTGCAAGGTCTGGAACATCTCGTTAATCGGGTACTGCATAATCATCTCTGTTTAGGTTCTAAACGATCATTATCGCAGATTTGCACGCCCAGGTCTTGTCCTCAGCTGCGATGGCGTGCGCTTCACTCCACCCAGCCCTAAGGCCAACCATCAGAAGATAAAACTGCGGTTATTGTTCCTCTTCACGCCGCCAGATTTATAAACTTTCCGCCGCCGGGTAATAATTCATTTTATTTTTTAGATTCACGCCTTTGATGTAACCAAATGTTTTAAGCATTACATTTTATAAAAATTTAAAAAACCGATCGTTAAATAAAATAATCATTAAAATCATACATGTACAAACTGATACATGAAAGATCGAATCTTTATAAATAGCCTGATGTCGAATCCAATCCGCGCCCGTTCATAACCTTAATACCGTCTTAAGGAATGGCCTAAATGGCCCATTTGCCATTTACCCGCCGTTTAGTTTAGCCCGCCTAGAATCCACTCGACTAACCATGATGAGACTGTATCCATGAATACATTATTAATAACAGGCGTTACCGGATTTCTGGGTGGAGCAGTTCTAGAGAATATCCTGAATCAAAAAAATGGGGTTAATCTGCTGCTTTTAGTTCGTGCCGATAATGGTGAAGCAGCGCTTGCCCGGGTTAAAGACAATCTGCGTAAATTCAATATCGCCGAGGAGACGCTGGCGACGCTGAGCACCCGGCACATACTGCTGGGTGATTTGGCTAATCCAGAAGGATTCCTTGCCGATCCGCGCCTCGACGGCGTCACCCACGTGCTCAACTGCGCCGCCGTCGCCTCGTTCGGCAACAATCCGCTGATCTGGAAAGTCAACGTTGAGGGGACGCTCCGCTTTGCCCAGCGCATGGCCGAGGTCTCCGGGCTGCAGCGCTTCCTGCACGTTGGCACGGCAATGTCGTGCTCGCCGGAGCCTGATTCTCTGGTTGCGGAAAGCGCCGAATTCCGCGAGCGCGCCGAGCACCTTGTGGAGTACACGCACTCTAAATCGACCATCGAGCGGCTGATGCAGCAGGAGTGCCCGATGCTCCCGCTGACTATCGCCCGCCCTTCTATCGTCGTCGGCCATACCCATCACGGCTGCCAGCCCTCCAGCAGCATCTTCTGGGTATTCAGCATGGGCCTGATGCTGCAAAAGTTCATGTGTTCGATGGAGGACAGGATTGATGTTATTCCCGTTGATTACTGTGCCGACGCGCTGCTGATGCTGCTCGACAGCCCGCTGGCTCGTGGAGAAGTGGTGCATATTTCAGCGGGGGAGGAAAATAGCGTCAAGTTTGCCGAGATTGACAGCGCGATGGCCTCAGCGCTGGAGCGTCTGCCGGTCGGCGACAGCTATGCCCAGGTGAGCTACGAGACGCTGGTTAAGATGCGCCGTGAGCTAAAAGATATCTTTGGTCCGTGCAACGAGCGCCTGATGCTCAAAGCCATGCGCCTGTACGGCGCGTTCGCCACGCTTAACGTCCGCTTCAGTAACGATAAGCTGCTGAGTATGGGGATGCCCAAACCGCCGCGCTTTACCGATTACATTGACCGCTGCGTGCAAACGACCCGCGGGCTTTCTATTCCGCAACAGATGGCCGTCGACTTTAAATAATCGCCGGTCTGCGGACAAAAAAAATGCCAGTCCGCAGACTGGCATTTTTATATCAGATAAAGACGGGCTTATGCCTGACCTTTGATCTCTTTACGACCGTTGTACGGTGCTTTTTCGCCCAGAGCTTCTTCGATACGAATCAGCTGGTTGTATTTAGCAACGCGGTCAGAACGGCTCATAGAACCGGTTTTGATCTGGCCTGCAGCGGTACCAACAGCCAGGTCAGCGATGGTAGCGTCTTCAGTTTCGCCTGAACGGTGAGAGATAACGGCAGTGTAGCCAGCGTCTTTCGCCATTTTGATCGCAGCCAGAGTTTCGGTCAGAGAACCGATCTGGTTGAATTTGATCAGGATGGAGTTAACGATGCCTTTGTCGATACCTTCTTTCAGGATCTTGGTGTTGGTTACGAACAGATCGTCACCAACCAGCTGGATTTTGTCGCCCAGAACTTTAGTCTGGTATGCAAAGCCGTCCCAGTCAGATTCGTCCAGACCGTCTTCGATAGAGACGATCGGGTACTGTTTGGTCAGGTCTTCCAGGAAGTGAGTGAACTCTTCAGAGGTGAACGCTTTGTTGCCTTCGCCGGCCAGAACGTATTTACCGTCTTTGTAGAATTCAGAAGCCGCACAGTCCATCGCCAGAGTGATGTCGGTGCCCAGCTCGTAGCCAGCAGCTTTAACCGCTTCAGCGATAACTGCCAGAGCTTCAGCGTTGGAACCCAGGTTCGGCGCGTAGCCGCCTTCGTCACCTACTGCAGTGTTCATGCCTTTAGCTTTCAGAACTTTAGCCAGGTTATGGAACACTTCAGAACCCATACGTACGGCTTCTTTCAGGGATTTAGCGCCAACCGGCTGAATCATAAATTCCTGGATGTCGACGTTGTTGTCCGCGTGCTCGCCGCCGTTGATGATGTTCATCATCGGAACCGGCATGGAGTATTTGCCCGGGGTACCGTTCAGCTCAGCGATGTGTTCGAACAGCGGCTGACCTTTAGCAGCTGCTGCTGCCTTGGCGTTCGCCAGGGACACGGCCAGGATTGCGTTCGCACCGAAGTTAGATTTGTTTTCAGTACCGTCCAGATCGATCATGATCTTGTCGATGCCAGCCTGGTCTTTGGCGTCTTTGCCAAGGATTGCCTGAGCGATCGGGCCGTTAACCGCGCCAACAGCTTTCAGTACGCCTTTGCCCATGAAACGGGATTTGTCGCCATCGCGCAGTTCCAGCGCTTCGCGGGAACCAGTAGAAGCACCTGACGGAGCTGCTGCCATACCAACGAAACCACCTTCCAGGTGTACTTCGGCTTCAACAGTCGGGTTACCACGGGAGTCGATGATTTCACGACCGATGACTTTAACGATTTTGGACATTAGATTTTCCTCAGTACAAGTTAAACTAAAACTCCAGACAAACAATGCACCCGGATGGGTGCATTGCCGTTCTAACTCTTTTACTTCGCCTGACGCTTCTGGTACTCGCTTGCCGCTTTCACAAAACCAGCGAACAGCGGATGACCATCACGCGGCGTAGAAGTAAACTCCGGGTGGAACTGGCAGGCAACAAACCACGGATGGTTCGGCACCTCGATGATCTCGACCAACTGATCGTCCCCGGAACGGCCCGCAACGCGCAGGCCCGCATTTTCAATAGGTTTCAACAACATGTTGTTGACTTCATAACGGTGGCGATGGCGCTCGGTGATTGTCGGCTCGCCGTACAGCTGGCGTACCAGGCTATCTTCGTCCAGCTGACACTGCTGCGCGCCCAGGCGCATGGTGCCACCGAGATCGCTTCTCTCGGTACGGACTTCGACGTTGCCTTCTTCATCACGCCATTCGGTAATGAGCGCCACAACCGGGAACTTACAGTCTGGCACAAATTCCGTGGAGTTGGCGTTCTCCATCCCCGCTACGTTGCGCGCGAACTCAATCAGCGCAACCTGCATACCCAGGCAGATACCCAGATATGGAATATTGTTTTCACGCGCAAAGCGCGCGGTGGCAATCTTACCTTCAACGCCGCGGTAGCCGAAGCCGCCCGGGATCAGGATAGCATCTAAATTCTTCAGAATTTCAACGCCGCGCGTTTCCACATCCTGCGAATCAATCAGCTTGATGTTAACGGTCACGCGATTTTTCAGACCGCCGTGTTTCAGCGCTTCAATCACCGATTTGTAGGCATCCGGCAGCTCAATGTACTTACCGACCATACCGATGGTGACTTCGCCTGCCGGGTTAGCTTCTTCGTAGATAACCTGTTCCCATTCGGCCAGGTTTGCTTCCGGACAGTTCAAGCTGAATCGTTTACAAATATAATCGTCCAGACCCTGAGATTTCAACAGGCCCGGAATTTTATAAATGGAATCGACATCTTTCAGAGAAATAACGGCCTTTTCCGGGACGTTACAGAACAATGCAATTTTAGCACGTTCGTTCGCCGGGACCGCCCGATCGGAGCGACAGATCAGAATATCTGGCTGAATACCGATAGAAAGCAGCTCTTTTACGGAGTGCTGAGTCGGTTTGGTTTTGACTTCACCGGCTGCTGCCATGTATGGCACCAGGGTCAAATGCATGAACAGGGTATGCTCGCGGCCAATTTCTACCGCCATCTGACGGATAGCTTCGAGGAACGGCAGGGATTCGATATCACCGACGGTACCGCCGATTTCAACCAGCACCACGTCGTGACCTTCGCCACCGGCAAGCACGCGCTCTTTGATTGCATTCGTAATGTGCGGAATAACCTGTACGGTTGCGCCCAGGTAATCACCACGGCGCTCTTTGCGCAGGACGTCGGAGTAAATACGACCCGTAGTGAAGTTATTGCGGCGGCTCATTTTGGTGCGGATGAAACGCTCGTAATGGCCCAGGTCCAGGTCGGTTTCAGCGCCGTCTTCAGTAACGAACACTTCCCCGTGTTGGATAGGACTCATGGTACCCGGATCGACGTTGATGTACGGATCCAGTTTCATCATGGTCACGTTAAGCCCACGGGCCTCGAGAATAGCTGCGAGGGATGCTGCGGCAATGCCTTTACCCAGAGAGGATACGACCCCGCCGGTCACAAAAATATAGTTCGTTGTCATGCTGAACCTGAGAAGTTAGGGTGAAACGATGGAATAACCAGGACGGGAAAGTAGTATACCCGAACACGACGAGCGCCACAAACTTTCATTACTCCGTCTCCTTTCCAGGTCATGACAAACATAGGGAGTGAGAAAATAGCCCCTTTTGGGTAAATGTTTTTGACGCAAATCAAGCGCTTGTCATTTAAAAAATCACACAAATAGCGCTTGATCACGAAAACTCGTTAGAGATCAGTTTCCTGCCGCTTTACCTCTTGCCACACTTCTTCCATGGTATCGAGGTCCACGCCGGTCATCTCCAGCCCGCGAGCGCTCACAATGCGCTCAACTTCGCGGAAGCGACGCTCAAATTTCAGGTTGGCTTTTTGCAGCGCGGTTTCGGCTTTGACGCCTAAATGACGGGATAAATTGACCGTCGCAAACAGCAGGTCGCCCACTTCCTCCTCCAGTTTAGCTTCATCTACCACCGCCTGTTGCACTTCGTGCATCACCTCATCGATCTCCTCGTGCACCTTGTCCAGCACCGGGCCGAGCGAGGTCCAGTCAAAGCCCACTCCCGAGCAGCGCTTCTGTATTTTATGCGCGCGCATCAGCGCCGGCAGGCTGTGCGGAATATCATCCAGCGCGGAGTGCTGGGATTTTTCCGCCCGCTCGGCGCTTTTTATCTCTTCCCAGCGCGCCAGCACTTCGCTGCTGGTACCGGCGCTGGCATCGCCGAAGATATGCGGATGGCGGCGCTCCAGCTTGTCGCTGATAGCCGCGCAAACGTCGTCAAAGGCAAAGCGCCCCTCTTCCTGCGCCATCTGGGCGTAGAACACCACCTGGAACAGCAGGTCTCCCAGCTCGCCGCGCAGATCGTCAAAATCTTCGCGGGCAATAGCGTCCAGCACTTCGTAGGTTTCTTCGAGGGTATAGGGGGCAATGGTGGCAAAGGTCTGCTCTTTGTCCCACGGGCAGCCGGTTTCCGGGTCGCGCAGGCGTTGCATAATGCCGAGCAGGCGGTCGATTTGAGTCATGGTGATTCCTTGCAAAATTACGCGTATTTCCCCTCACCCACCCCGTTTAGTCAGAAAACTGCAGCCCGATGCCGGCAGCGCCGGGGCCGAGCCAGAGGCAACCTCTCCCTGCCGGGAGAGGTTGGTGGTGAAGGGGAGAGAAATTAGCCGCCGTGCAGACGGCGGGCATCAATAACGTCCGGCACCTGGTTCAGCTTGCCGAGCACGCGGCCCAGCACCTGCAGGTTATAGATTTCGATATTCATATCGATGGTGGCCAGCTGCTGTTTGGTATCGCTACGGCTGGCAACGCCCAGCACGTTGACCTTCTCGTTGGCGAGGATGGTGGTGATATCGCGCAGCAGCCCGCTGCGATCGTTGGCGACCACGCGCACCACCAGCGAGTAGCCCGCCGAATAGCTCTCTCCCCAGACCGCATCCACGATCCGCTCCGGCGCGTGCGACTGCAGCTCCGCCAGCTGATCGCAGTCCGCCCGATGCACCGAGATCCCGCGCCCCTGGGTGATAAAGCCGACGATCTCATCGCCGGGGATCGGCTGACAGCAGCGTGCGATGTGGTGCATCAGATTACCAACGCCTTCCACAACCACCCGACCGTTGTCTTTGCTGCGATTCTGCGGCGCCCAGCTCTTCTGCTGCAGCTGCTTCAGCGCCGCCGCATCCTGCTCGGCCGCGCTCGGCTTATTGAACTGCGCCTGCAGGAAGTTGACCATCTGGTTAAGGCGAATATCTCCGCCGCCAATGGCCGCCAGCAGCTCATCCAGCTCGTTGAAGTTGTAGCGCGGCAGCAGATGCTTTTCTGCGTCCTTCAGGCTGATGCCGAGATGCTCAAGCTCATCGTCAAGGATCTGCCGCCCGGCGATAATATTTTTGTCGCGATCCTGCTTGCGGAACCAGGCGTGAATTTTCGAGCGCCCGCGGCTGGTGGTGACGTAGCCAAGGTTCGGGTTCAGCCAGTCGCGGCTTGGGTTGGGCTGCTTCTGGGTGATGATTTCAATCTGATCGCCCATTTGCAGCTGATAGGTAAACGGCACAATGCGTCCGCTGATTTTCGCCCCGATGCAGCGATGCCCGACGTCGCTGTGGATGTGGTAGGCGAAATCGAGCGGCGTCGAGCCGGCGGGTAAATCGACAACGTCGCCTTTCGGCGTAAAGACGTATACCCGGTCGTCAAAGACCTGGCTACGCACTTCATCCAGCATTTCGCCAGAATCCGCCATCTCTTCCTGCCAGGCGATCAGCTTACGCAGCCAGGCGATACGATCTTCGTAACCGCGGCCGCCGCCCACCACTGCGCCAGCACCCTCTTTGTACTTCCAGTGCGCGGCGACGCCCAGCTCGGCATCCTCATGCATCTGGCGAGTACGAATTTGAATTTCCACCGTTTTGCCGCCGGGACCGAGCACCACGGTATGAATAGACTGGTAGCCGTTCGGTTTTGGGTTAGCGACGTAATCATCGAACTCATCCGGCAGATGACGATAGTGAGTATGTACTATCCCCAACGCGGCGTAGCAGTCCTGCAGGCGCTCAGCGACGATACGCACCGCCCGCACGTCAAACAGCTCATCAAAGGTGAGATGCTTTTTCTGCATTTTGCGCCAGATGCTGTAGATGTGCTTCGGCCGGCCGTACACTTCGGCCTTAACGCCTTCCGTTTTCATTTCTGAGCGCAGGTGGCCGACGAACTCGTCAATGTAGTGTTCGCGGTCGATTCGCCGCTCGTGCAGCAGCTTGGCGATGCGCTTATATTCGTCCGGATGCAGATAGCGGAAGCAGTAATCCTCCAGCTCCCACTTCAGCTGGCCGATCCCTAAACGGTTGGCCAGCGGGGCGTAGATATTGGTGCACTCTTTTGCCGCCAGTACACGCTCATCTTCAGGCTCGTCTTTGACTTCCCGCAGGTGGGCGATACGTTCGGCGAGCTTGATGACCACGCAGCGGAAATCGTCGACCATCGCCAGCAGCATGCGGCGAATGTTATCCACCTGTTCTGAGGAGACAGAGTCGGTATGGGTGGCCTTGAGCTGGCGGATGGCCGCCATGTCGCGTACGCCGTGGATCAGGGTCACCACCGATTTACCGACGCTCTCCTGCATCACCTCTTCGCTGACGACCTCACCGTCCGCCAGCGGGAACAGCATCGCGGCCCGCAGCGTATCGATGTCCATGCTCAATGTGGAGAGAATTTCTACCATCTCCACGCCGCGCCATAGCAGGATATCCGCACGCGGATGTCCCTGCGTTTGCTCGCGACAATAGTCCCAGGTTTCGGCTAAGCGTTCACACGACTGCTGGCTGGAAATTCCCAGACTCGCGATCCATTTATTCGGGTCAAATTCACCAGCTTTATTTAGATGTGCACTTCTTACCGCAACCATTGTCCTCTCCTTAAGGGACCTGGCCTGCCGAAGTCGGCAAGCCTCAACTTTTACACGTCATCCTGCAAATCGTGTCGCGTCGGCGCCTGTCCGCTCACCTCAGTTTCTGGGCTAAGCGGGCCGCTGAGGATTTACTCTACTGCCGCCTCGATGCGATTCGTATGATTTTGTGCAAGCTTGTGCTCAAACAGCACCATTGATTCCAGATGCCCGGTATGCGGGAACATATCCAGCATCGCCAGGCGTTGGATTTCATACCCCGCCGCTAAAAGCAGTTCGCTATCGCGCGCCAGCGTCGCCGGGTTACAGGAGACATAGACTACGCGCTGCGGGGCTAATTTTATAATGTGTAACATCACGCCAGGCGCACCGGCTCTTGCCGGATCGAGCAGTATTTTATCAAAGCCATGCTGCGCCCAGGCCTGGCGCGTCACGTCCTCTTCCAGATTTTCATGGAAGAATGTGACGTTATGCAGATGGTTAAGCGCGGCGTTCTCGCGCCCCTTTTCCACCAGAGCAGGAACGCCCTCAACGCCCACAACCTGCGCCGCGCGCTGCGCCAGCGGTAGGGTAAAATTGCCCATTCCGCAGAACAGATCCAGCACCCGGTCCTGCGGCTGAATATCCAGCCACTCGAGGGCCGTGCGCACCATCAGCTGATTAACGCCGTCGTTAACCTGAATAAAGTCGCGCGGACTGAACACTAAGCGTAGTCCGTCTGACGTATACCATGGCGCTTCGCCGCTAATATGTTCAAGTATCTCGCTTTGCGGCGCGAGGTACAGGGAAAGACCGTGAGATTGCGAAAATCGTTCCAGTTTTTCTTTATCGCCGGCGGGCAGCGCTGCGGTATGACGCAATACCATCAGCGGCCCGTTATCGGCCTGCACCAGCTCAACGTGGCCCAGCTGACGCACGGATTTCAGACTGCTCAGACATTCGCGCACCGCCGGCAGCAATGCCTCAATAGTGGGCACCAAAACGGGGCACTGCACCACTTCGACAATGTCGTTGGAGCTGGCCTGGCGAAAGCCCATGCGTAATTGTTGGGTCTTTGGCTGATAATTCAAGCTCAGGCGCGCGCGTCGACGATAGCCCCACGGCGAAGCGGCTATAATCTCATCGACATCGCGTTTCATCAGGCGGCCGAGCGCGGCGCGTTTGCTTTGCTGCTGCAGCTCAACGCTGGCATGCTGCTGCTGGCAGCCGCCGCAGACGCCAAAATGCGGGCAGCGCGGCGTCTGGCGCTGCGGGCTGTCGTTGAGGCGGCGTTTTACCGTGGCGTGCGCGTACTGTTTTTTCTCGTCAACCAGCACGACCTCAGCCTGCTCCTGCGGCAGCAGGCCGCGAACAAACAGCGCTTTTCCCTGGTGACGCGCAACGCCCTGACCAAAGGGATCGAGGTCATTGACTGTAACGGTTATGATCTGGCGCGTCGTCACACGCCGTTTTGCAGAGTAGAATTGCGCCATCGTAGAGATTTGTCTCAATAAATATACTGACTCTTATTCTCCCATAACGGAACCGCATGACCAACTACAGCCTACGTGCTCGCATGATGATTCTTATTCTGGCACCCACCGTACTTATTGGTTTGCTGCTCAGTATTTTCTTCGTCGCCCATCGCTATCACGACCTGCAGCGGCAGCTGGAAGACGCCGGAGCCAGTATTATCGAGCCTCTGGCGGTCTCCAGTGAATACGGCATGAATCTGCAAAACCGCGAATCTATCGGGCAGCTGATAAGCGTGCTACACCGCCGCCACTCGGATATTGTGCGCGCAATTTCGATCTATGATTCGCAAAATAAGCTCTTTGTGACCTCCAATTTTCAGCTTAACCCCAGCGAGCTGCGGCTGGAAAAAGGGGCAAAGTTCCCCCACCAACTCAGCGTGACCCGCAAAGGCGACGTGATGATTTTGCGTACCCCTATCATCTCGGAGAGCTATTCGCCCGATGAGTCGCCGGTGACCGATGCCAAAATGCCCGGCAACATGCTGGGCTACGTGGCCCTCGAGCTGGATCTGAAATCGGTACGCCTGCAGCAGTACAAAGAGATTTTTATCTCCAGCGTCATGATGTTGTTTTGTATCGGGATTGCGCTGATTTTCGGCTGGCGGCTGATGCGGGACGTCACCGGGCCGATCCGCAATATGGTGAATACCGTTGACCGCATTCGCCGCGGGCAGCTGGATAGCCGCGTCGAAGGTTTTATGCTCGGCGAGCTGGATATGCTGAAGAACGGCATCAACTCCATGGCGATGTCGCTGGCGGCCTACCATGAAGAGATGCAGCACAATATCGATCAGGCGACGTCCGATCTGCGCGAAACCCTCGAGCAGATGGAGATCCAAAACGTGGAGCTGGATCTGGCGAAAAAACGCGCTCAGGAAGCCGCGCGTATCAAATCAGAGTTCCTCGCCAATATGTCCCACGAGCTGCGTACGCCGCTGAACGGCGTGATTGGCTTTACCCGCCTGACGCTGAAAACCGATTTAAACACCACCCAGCGCGATCATCTGACCACCATCGAGCGCTCCGCCAACAACCTGCTGGCGATCATCAACGACGTGCTCGACTTCTCCAAACTGGAGGCCGGGAAGCTTATTCTCGAGAGCATCCCGTTCCTGCTGCGCAATTCGCTGGATGAGGTAGTGACCCTGCTGGCGCACTCGGCGCACGATAAAGGGCTGGAGCTGACGCTCAATATCAAAAATGACGTGCCGGATAATATTATCGGCGACCCGCTGCGCCTGCAGCAGATCATCACTAACCTGGTGGGCAACGCCATCAAGTTCACCGAGCACGGGAATATCGACGTGCTGGTGGAGCAGCGCGCCATCAGCAACTCCCGGGTGCAGATCGAGATTCAAATCCACGATACCGGGATCGGCATTCCGGAGCGCGACCAGTCGCGGCTGTTCCAGGCCTTCCGCCAGGCTGATGCCAGCATCTCCCGCCGTCACGGCGGCACCGGGCTGGGGCTGGTGATTACCCAGCGGCTGGTGAAGGAGATGGGGGGTGATATCTCCTTCCACAGCCAGCCTAATCGCGGCTCGACCTTCTGGTTCCATATCAGCCTCGACCTTAACCCGAACGCCATTCCCGACAGCCCGCTGACCGACTGCCTGCGGGGGAAAACGCTGGCCTATATCGAAGCCAACGCCGCGGCGGCCCAGTACACGATGGAGCTGCTGGCCAACACGCCGCTGGAGGTGGTCTACAGCCCGACGTTTTCCGCCCTGCCGGAGGCGCATTACGACATTCTGCTGGCCGGCATTCCGGTTTCCATGCGCGACCTTAACCAGCAAAAGGATAAGCTCACCAAAGCCTGTTCGATGGCCGATAATTTACTTCTCGCGCTCCCCTGCCACGCGCAGATCAACGCCGAAGCGCTGAAGCGCGAGGGCGTGGCCGCCTGCCTGCTTAAACCGCTGACTTCAACCCGGCTCCTCCCTGCGCTAACGGCCTCCTGTCGGACGCAGCCCGCGGTGATGTTGACGCATACGGACAGCAGCAAGCTGCCGATGACGGTGATGGCGGTTGACGATAATCCGGCCAACCTGAAGCTTATCGGCGTGCTGCTGGAGGACCTGGTCCAGAACGTTACGCTCTGCGAGAGCGGCCAGCGCTCCGTAGAGCTGGCCAAGCAGATGCAGCTGGATCTGGTGCTGATGGATATTCAGATGCCGGACATGGACGGCATTCGCGCCTGCGAGCTCATCCGCCACCTCCCTCATCACCAGCAAACGCCGGTCATCGCGGTCACGGCCCACGCGCTGGAGGGACAAAAAGAGAAGCTGCTGAGCGCCGGCATGAACGATTACCTGGCAAAACCGATTGAAGAGGACAAGCTGCACAGCCTGCTGCTGCGCTATCAGCCGGGGATGCACGCCGCTGCCCCGCTGGCGGCCGAAGTGGTTGAACCCCCGGTCGATCATAACGTGACCCTCAGCTGGCAGCTGGCGCTGCGGCAGGCGGCGATGAAGCCGGACCTGGCGCGGGAGATGCTGCAGATGCTGATCGCCTTTATGCCAGAGGTGCGTAACAAGGTTGAAGAGCAGCTGGTGGGCGAAGCGCCGGAAGGGCTGCTGGATTTGATTCATAAGCTTCACGGAAGCTGCAGCTACAGCGGCGTGCCGCGGCTGAAGAAGCTGTGTCAGACTATCGAGAGCCAGCTGCGCGCGGGAACCGCCGCCGAAGATCTGGAGCCCGAGCTTCTGGAACTGCTGGATGAGATGGATAACGTCACGCGGGAAGCCTGCAAGCTAATGGGCATCTAGCCCCGGCAGCTCTGCGGGCCCAGGCAGCAGCCCGGCCCCGCGGAGCGCGGCTACAGTTTTTGCCCCATTTTCAGTATCGCCGCTACGTTGCGCGCCGTCATGCGCACGTTATCGGCGGCATTTTCCAGCGCCTCTTCGAGGGTGCAGACCGAATAGAGCACGCTGAAAACCGCATCCAGTCCGTGCTGATGCACAACGCCCACGTCCGCAGTCAGGCTGCCGGCAATGCCAATCACCGGGATGTTGTAGCTTTTCGCCACCTTAGCCACCCCAACCGGCACCTTGCCGTGAATAGTCTGGCTGTCAATGCGCCCCTCTCCGGTGATAACCAGGTCAGCGTCCGCCACCCGCTCCGCGAGGTGCAGGGCGTCGGTCACAATCTCAATCCCCGGGCGCAGCTTCGCCCCGCAAAACGCGTAGAGCGCGGCGCCCATTCCGCCCGCCGCGCCGCCGCCCTCAAGGTGCAGGACATCAATGCCGAGATCGCGATGAATAATTTGCGCGAAATGCGTCAGCGCGCGATCGAGGCGGGCGATCATCTCCGCCGTCGCCCCTTTCTGCGGGCCAAATACCGCCGTCGCACCTTCCGGGCCGGTGAGCAGGTTGGTCACGTCGCAGGCAACCTCGATGCGGCAATCCGTTAAGCGTTGATCCAGCTCGCTGAGGTCAATCTTCGCCAGCGCCTCCAGCGCCGCGCCGCCGGCCGCTAGCTGCCGATTATCTTCCGTCAGCAGCTTGCCGCCCAGCGCCTGCACCATCCCGGCGCCGCCGTCGTTAGTGGCGCTGCCGCCGATGCCGATAATAATCTGCTTCACGCCGCTGTCCAGCGCGTGGCGGATCAGCTCCCCGGTCCCCCAGCTGGTGGTGAGCAGCGGATTACGGCGCGCCGGCGGTACGCTCTCCAGGCCGCTGGCCGCCGCCATTTCGATATAGGCGCAGCGTTCGTCGCCGGAAAGGCCGTAAAACGCGTTCACCGGCTCGCCGAGCGGGCCGGTAACAACAGCCCGCACCAGATGCCCCTGAGTGGCGGCGACCATCGCTTCGACGGTCCCCTCCCCGCCGTCGGCGACCGGTAGCTTGAGGTATTCTGCATCGGGATAAATCTCCCTGAACCCCTGCTCTATCGCGGTCGCTACGCCCAGCGCACTCAGGCTCTCCTTGTATGAATCTGGTGCAATGACTATTTTCATAAGCTGTCCTTAACATGAACACAAGCCAGATAGCAAAAAGCGACCGGCCCCCGCAGGAGCCGGTTTGTCCTCAGCGCACCATGCACGGGCGCTTGTTATTAAACGTCCACTCCGGGATCAGGTACTGCATCGCCATCGCATCGTCGCGAGCGCCCAGGCCGTGCTTTTTATACAGCTCATTGGCCAGCATAACGCGGTCCATATCGAGCTCTACGCCAAGGCCTGGCGTCGAAGGTACCTGCACCATACCACCTTTGATCTCAAAAGGTTGTCGGGTCAAACGCTGGTTCCCTTCCTGCCAGATCCAGTGGGTATCAATGGCGGTGATCTTACCCGGTGCCGCCGCCGCAACGTGGGTGAACATCGCCAGCGAGATATCAAAATGGTTATTGGAGTGCGAACCCCAGGTCAGGCCAAACTCATGGCACATCTGGGCAACGCGCACCGATCCCTGCATGGTCCAGAAGTGCGGATCGGCCAGCGGGATATCAACCGACTGCAGCGACAGGGTGTGCCCCATCTGCCGCCAGTCGGTGGCAATCATATTGGTCGCCGTCGGCAGACCGGTCGCGCGGCGGAATTCAGCCATCACCTCACGGCCGGAGTAACCCTGCTCGGCCCCGCACGGATCTTCCGCGTAGGCCAGCACGCCTTTCAGCTGTTTACCAATGGCGATGGCTTCGTCGAGCAGCCAGGCGCCGTTCGGGTCAAGCGTCACCCGCGCCTGCGGGAAGCGCTTCGCCAGCGCGACGATAGACTCGGCCTCCTCTTCGCCGGCCAGCACGCCGCCTTTGAGTTTGAAATCGTTGAAGCCGTACTTCTCATAGGCCGCTTCCGCCAGGCGCACGACGGCGTCCGGGGTCATGGCCTCTTCGTGGCGCAGCCGATACCAGTCACACTTCTCATCCGTCTGGCTCTGGTAGGCCAGCGGCGTGGCCTGCCGGTTGCCGACGAAGAACAGATAACCAAGCATTTCCACTTCGCTACGCTGCTGCCCGTCGCCCAGCAGCGAAGCCACGTTCACCCCAAGGTGCTGCCCAAGCAGGTCCAGCAGCGCCGCTTCAATCCCGGTCACCACATGAATAGTGGTACGCAGGTCAAAGGTTTGCAAACCGCGGCCGCCGGCATCGCGGTCGGCAAACTGCTGGCGAACGGCACCCAGCACGTTTTTGTATTCGCCGAGAGTTTTGCCGACAACCAGCGCCGCGGCATCCTCCAGGGTCTGGCGGATTTTCTCGCCGCCAGGAATTTCGCCCACCCCGGTGTGACCCGAGTTATCTTTAATAATCACGATATTGCGAGTGAAGTACGGCGCGTGCGCGCCGCTGAGATTCATCAGCATGCTGTCGTGACCGGCCACCGGGATAACCTGCATAGAGGTGACTATCGGCGTTGAGAATTGCGTCGTCATGATTGAATCCTTTTCTAATTAATTACGGCCGAAAACGGGACGTTTGCGGTCAAATTTCCAACCCGGGATCAGGTATTGCATTGGGGCGGCGTCGTTACGCGCCCCTCCGGGCAGCGTCTTATAGGCCTCGTGCGCCTTTTGCACCTGCTCCCAGTCCAGTTCCACGCCCAGACCCGGCGCGTCAGGTACGGCAATCCTGCCGTTTTCAATCTGCAGCGGATTTTTGGTCAGGCGGCAGTCGCCCTCCTGCCAAATCCAGTGGGTATCGATGGCGGTCGGATTGCCCGGCGCCGCCGCGCCGACGTGGGTAAACATAGCCAGTGAAATATCGAAGTGGTTATTTGAGTGGCAGCCCCACGTCAGCCCCCAGTCATCGCACAGCTGTGCGACCCGCACCGCGCCGGACAAGGTCCAGAAGTGCGGATCGGCGAGCGGGATATCCACCGCGTTGAGCATCACCGCGTGCCCCATTTCACGCCAGTTAGTGGCAATCATATTGGTTGCTACCGGCAGCCCGGTGGCGCGGCGGAATTCCGCCATTACCTCGCGACCGGAAAAGCCCTGTTCGGCGCCGCAGGGATCTTCGGCGTAGGTCAGCACGTCCTGCAGGCCTTTGCAGAGCTCAATGGCTTCATCCAGCAGCCAGGCGCCGTTGGGATCGACGGTAATACGCGCATCCGGGAACCGTTTTTTCAGCGCGCGAGCGGTATCAATCTCCTGCTCGCCCGGCAGCACGCCACCCTTAAGCTTGAAGTCTTTAAAGCCGTAGCGCTCCTGGGCGGCCTCAGCGAGGCGGACCACCGCTTCGCTGCTCAGCGCTTCCTGATGCCGCAGGTGGTACCAGTCGTGCTGGCCTGGGGTAGTCTCCAGGTACGGCAGATCCGTTTTCTGGCGATCGCCGATATAGAAGAGATAGCCCAGAACGGTGACCGCGTCGCGCTGTTTGCCCGGCCCCAGCAGCTCGCACACCGGGACATTCAGCGCTTTGCCCAGCAGATCCAGCAGCGCAGCCTCCAGCGCCGCGACCGCGTTAACCCGCAGTTCGAAGGTCCAGGCGCCGTTTCCGAAAGTGTCGAAATCCGCCGCCTGATTGCCTTTATGCACCTGCTGAACCACCTTGTTCAGGCGCGCAATTTCCTGCCCCAGCACCTGCGGAATCGCGTCCACCAGCGTCTGGTAGATAACTTCACCGCCGGGGGCCTCGCCGATGCCTGTGTTGCCTGCGCTGTCGGTCAGTACCACGATATTGCGGGTAAACCAGGCGCCGTGCGCGCCGCCGATATTCAGCAGCATACTGTCATGCCCGGCCACCGGGATCACCTTCATGTCGGTGACGACTGGAGTCGATTGCGTATTCATCGTTAGCGCTCCCCTACAGGCTTCAGTTCGATACGTTTAATATCCCCCACCAGCACCAGGTAGCTCAGTACCGCCACCAGCGCATGCACCCCGACATAAATCAGCGCCCCGTTAAACGAGCCCGTCGTCCCGACGATGTAGCCGATGGCAATAGGCGTGACGATACCGGAGATATTGCCGAACATATTGAACAGACCGCCGGAGAGGCCGCTTATCTCTTTCGGCGCGGTATCCGCCATCACCGCCCAGCCCAGCGCGCCGATGCCCTTGCCGAAGAAGGCCATCGCCATAAAGCCGATAATCATCCATTCCGCGTTAACGTAGTTACAGAACACCATTACCATCGACAGCAGCATGCCAAGCACGATGGGGGTCTTGCGGGCAATATTCAGCGAGCCGGTGCGGCGCATCAGCCAGTCGGAGATAATGCCGCCTAAGACGCCGCCGACAAAGCCGCAGATGGCGGGAACGGAGGCGACAAACCCGGCTTTCAGAATCGACATGCCGCGCGCCTGCACCAGATAGACCGGGAACCAGGTGATAAAGAAGTAGGTCAACGCGTTGATGCAGTACTGGCCGATGTAGATCCCGACCATCATTCGCGATCCGATCAGCTGTTTGATCTGCCCCCACTTTTCACTGAACGGCACCTTCTGCGCGTTTTTCTTCTGATCCATATTTATCAGCGCCCCGCCGGCGGCGATATAGTCCAGCTCTTTTTGGTTCACGCCAGGGTGCTGATTCGGCTCGTGGATCACTTTCAACCACACGAAGCTAATCACGATCCCCAGTCCTCCCATAAAGAAGAAGACGTGCGACCAGCCGACTTCGTGGGTCAGCCAGCCCATGATCGGCGCGAAGATAACGGTGGCAAAGTACTGGGCGGAGTTAAAAATAGAGACCGCGGTGCCCCTCTCCTGCGCCGGGAACCAGGCCGCGACGATGCGGCTGTTGCCGGGAAAAGATGGCGCTTCCGCTAAGCCGACGAGGAATCGCAGGGTAAACAGCGCGATGATGATGCCAAAACCGCTAAAGATATCGACGAAACCCTGCAAGAGGGTAAACATCGACCAAATGAAGATCGACCAAAAATAGACCCGTTTTGAGCCAAAGCGATCGAGCAGCCAACCGCCAGGGATCTGACCAATAACGTAGGCCCATGAGAACGCAGAGAAAACGTAGCCCATTCCCACCGCGTCGAGGCCAATATCTTTGGCCATTTCCGAGCCGGCAATCGACAGCGTCGCGCGGTCGCCGTAGTTAAAAGAGGTGACGATAAACAGCATCACCACTATCCAGTAGCGGGCGTTGGTGCGTTTTTCCGCGCCGCTCGCCGCCTGACTTAATGTACTCATTGTTGCACTCCTGAATCATAGCAATTAGCTACGTTCATTCTGAACAGCACAACCTGTAGGGTAGTCAGAATGACGTGTTAGTGTTTTCGTTTTATCTGGCATTTTGCTTTTTCAAACTGGCAGGAAAAGTATAAAAAGAGGACATGGCTGGCTCACCGTGCACATACACAGCTTTGCGGGACGTGCTGAAATCGATTTATGGCTTATGCCTAATCAGATGGGGGGTAGTTCACGGAAATGAAAAGCAACCGCCGGTTAGCGCTGCCGGCGACGGTGCAAACGGCAGGAGTGTGAAATGTCTCTCTTGACCCGGTGAAAACAGGCGCTAAAAACCACTTTTAGCCAGTGGTTTTTAGGCAGGTGCCTGAACCCCTGACGGGCGGGCGCGGGTATGATCCTGTTGAGCGTTTATCCGGCGCTGGCCTTCAGAAGGGACGCCCTCTACGTAGGGGGAGAGCGTCACTTATCATCCGCTTATTCGAGCAGGGTCGCCCACTGTTCAACCCACGGGTTGGACACGCCTTCGGGCTCCGGGTCTTCGCTGGCGTCGATCGTCAGCATGTCGCCGACGCGCTTTGCGCCCTGCTCCTGCAGCAGCGCATCAAAGGTCTTGCCGCCGCCGCAGAAGTTAGCGTAGGTGCTGTCGCCGAGCGCAATGATTCCGTAGCGCAGGTGCGGCTGGTACATATCCTTAATGCCTTCGTACAGCGGAATGATGCTGTCCGGCAGATCGCCCTGTCCGGTCGTTGACGTCACGACCAGAACGTATTTGCCGCTGTAGGGCTCCCAGTCCTGAACCTCCGGGTCTTCGAACACCTTCGCCTTGTGGCCCAGGCCGCTCAAAATGGCTTCAGCTTCTTCAGCGACCAGCAGCGCGTTACCGTACATCGTACCGACAAAAATTCCGACTTCTGCCATCTTTATCTCCCTGGATTGACCTCAATCCGTTCATCCTGACCGCTGTCGTCTGCAAACTCAACCCTTTCATTTAACGGCAGAAGGCCTCGCCAGCCAAACTGCGACAGCGCCCGCATCCACACGTCGTCCAGGCTGGCGCGAATGACCAGCGGCTCGCCGGTAAACGGATGGGTTAACGAGAGCTGGCTGGCGTGCAGCATCAGGCGGTCGCAGGCAAAGTTTTCAACCGCGCTGCGGTTCTGGCGCAAATCACCGTGCTTGCTGTCGCCGATAATCGGGTGGCGCAGGTGGGAGAGATGGCGACGCAGCTGGTGCTTACGCCCCGTTTTCGGCTCCAGCTCAACCAGGCTATAGCGCGTCGTCGGATAGCGTCCGGTGGCGACCGGCATCTCAACCGTCGCCAGGCCACGATAGTGGGTGACCGCCGGCTGCGGACCTTTATCTTCGCGCGCGAACTTGTCGGCTATTTTATCCAGCTCTTCAACCAGCGGATAATCGAGCAGCGCCTCTTCGGTCAGCCAGCCGCGGGCAATGGCGTGGTAGCGTTTTTGCATCTGGTGCAGCTCAAACTGCTGCGACAGTCGTCTTCCCGCCTCGCTTGATAGCCCCATCAGCAGCACGCCGGAGGTCGGTCTGTCGAGGCGATGGGCGGTAAAGACGTGCTGACCAATCTGATCGCGCACCGTTTGCATGACTACCACTTTCTCATCGCGATCCAACCAGCTGCGGTGGACAAGCCAGCCGGAGGGCTTATTGACCGCCACCAGCCACTCGTCCTGATAGATAATTTCCAGCATCAGGCGTCGTCGCTCGCAAAAAGGGTATCCAGCAGCAGCAGCTCCGCCAGCACGCGATCGCGCAGCGGGTGGGCGGCATCAAGGGCCACCTCATAATAAGGGGCGACGGCAAAACTCTGCGGCAGCGGCTGCTCAGCGTCCAGCAGCTGATGCATACGCGGGATCAGCACCCACTGCAGCCACTCCAGCGGCTCCATAGTATCCATGCAGAACGGGCTGTCGCTGGCAAAGGCGCTGCTTTGCGGCGCGTTTTCCTGCCAGTACTGCGTTTCGCGCAGCAGCGCTTCAATAGCGTGCAGGCGCTCGCGCACGCTGAGGTGAAGAGTCATGGGGAAACCTCGATGAGTTGTAAACCGGCGCAGAATAGCAAATTCAGAAGAGAAATAAAAAAAGGGAGCACTGTATAAACAGTGCTCCCGGTTCGTTTCGCAGCAATCCAGCTACATTGGTGCTCCCTGCTCGTCCGTGAAAACTTTTCCTGAGGTCTCCTGACCATGTTCATCCATAAACCAGTGCGTCCTGCTTTCACACCACCCCGATGTGAAATTACCTGTCCTTAAGTCTATCCCGATCTTCCTGATCCACCGTTCATCATGAGCGGCTCACGTTCTCCATCCTGGAGGTGTCCTTTACGCCATCCTGCGTTATCCTGTGCTTCATCCTGAAGCCTGTCCTTGCTACGCCTTCCCGGCGGGTCCTGCAGAAGTGTCATCATCCTGATGTTCACTTCATTTCGCGACTTCCTGTCGACGTATATAGGATCACTGATTCCGCCTCATCTTACAACCCTTCATACGACAATCTCTTAAGATTAGTCACCACTAAAAAAGACGATATAAAACCTAACCATATGAATTAAAATAGTTTATTAAATATTAAATAGTTGAAAAATGACTTAAATGATGACGATCTCTTACAGGTCTTGTAAGAGATCTCTCACAAACGGACCGGCATAATGGATTACACAACCGGCTCGAGCTGGTTGAGAAAACTCGCCAGGGAGGCAGAAAGGGTCGTACGTTTGCGCGTGCCGAGGGTCTCTTTGAGGACTTCGCCGCTGACGTTACAAACGGAGATAACGTCCAGCTCGCTGTCCAGCGTGGCGATAAACAGCGTCGGCGACAGCTTCAGGCGTTTTTGCACCACCAGGTGGCCGATCAGATTTTCCTGCATGCGCTGGAAGTCATCCGGGCTCCAGGCCTGCAGCAGGGTCATCGTTTCGCCCGCAAAGCGCGCCTGCATATCGCCGGCGAACTGGGTGGTATAATGACTATGAGCCGGCTGTTGTACCACAATATCGAAGGCCCTTTCAACCGCGCTGATATTGGCGGGGAGAGAAAAGGGCTGCGGCTGCCAGAAAACGGCGTCGGCGTCCGTCGCGCTGATGCAGGGCGACGGGATGCCGTAAAGCTCTTCGCTGCGCGGCAGGCTTGCGCGCTGCTGCTGCCAGGCGTCGCAATAACGTTGGGTAAATGCTTGCAGCGCTTCTGCGGTCTGATTGTCCACCGGTTTCTCTCTTCACGTTAGCCAGGATACACTTAGCGAATAGTGTACCCGCTTTACTATGGTGAAACATGTCTTCTTATGAGAATCATCAGGCCCTCGCTGGCCTGACGCTCGGTAAATCAACCGATTACCGTGATACCTACGACGCGTCCCTGCTGCAGGGCGTGCCGCGCAGCCTGAACCGCGATCCGCTGGGCCTGCACGCCGACAGCCTGCCCTTCCACGGCGGCGATATCTGGACGCTGTACGAGCTCTCCTGGCTGAATGCAAAAGGTCTGCCGCAGGTTGCGGTGGGCCACGTCGAGCTGAGCGATACCAGCGTGAACCTCGTAGAGTCGAAGAGCTTTAAGCTCTATCTCAACAGCTTCAACCAGACCCGCTTTGCCGACTGGCAGGAGGTGCAGGCGACCCTGACGCGCGACCTTAGCGCCTGCGCCCAGGGCGAGGTCACGGTTGCGCTCTATCGCCTCGACGAACTCGAAGGCCAGCCGGTAGCCCATCTGCACGGCACCTGCATCGACGATCAGGATATCGAAGTTGATAACTATGAATTCAGCACCGACTACCTGCTGGACGCTGCCGGCGACAAAATCGTCGAAGAGACGCTGGTGAGCCATCTGCTGAAATCCAACTGCCTGATCACCCATCAGCCGGACTGGGGTTCGGTGCAAATCCAGTATCGCGGGCCAAAAATCGATCGCGAAAAGCTGCTGCGCTACCTGGTCTCGTTCCGCCACCATAACGAGTTTCACGAGCAGTGCGTCGAGCGGATCTTCAACGACCTCCTGCGCTTCTGCCAGCCGCAGTCGCTCTCCGTCTACGCCCGCTACACCCGCCGTGGCGGCCTCGACATCAACCCGTGGCGCAGCAACGCGGACTTTGTTCCCGCGATCGGCCGTCTCGCGCGTCAGTAGGCAAAATATTTCACACTTTGCGTGCGTTCACGCGTACGCAAGGTTGTGAAAACGCCGCAGGCAGGGCTATTGTAATCACAGGAAGACGATAATCGTCCTGTTAAGGAGTTCACTTGATTACACATGTTAGCCCGCTTGGTTCAATGGATATGCTGTCACAGCTGGAAGTGGATATGCTTAAACGCACCGCCAGCAGTGACCTGTATCAACTCTTTCGCAACTGTTCGCTTGCCGTGCTCAACTCGGGGAGCCTGACCGATAACAGCAAAGAGCTGCTGTCTCGTTTTGAAAACTTCGATATTAACGTGCTGCGTCGCGAACGCGGCGTGAAGCTGGAACTGATCAACCCGCCGGAAGAGGCGTTCGTTGACGGGCGGATTATCCGTTCCCTGCAGGCCAACCTGTTTGCCGTGCTGCGCGACATCCTGTTCGTTTACGGGCAGATTCATAATACCGTTCGTCTGCCGAACCTCGACCTCGAAAGTTCGGTGCATATCACCAACCTGGTGTTCTCGATTCTGCGCAACGCCCGCGCCCTGCACGTCGGCGAAGCGCCCAATATGATTGTCTGCTGGGGCGGTCACTCGATTAATGAGACCGAATATCTCTACGCCCGCCGCGTCGGGACCCAGCTCGGCCTGCGCGAGCTGAATATCTGCACCGGCTGCGGCCCGGGCGCGATGGAAGCGCCGATGAAAGGCGCCGCGGTTGGCCATGCCCAGCAGCGCTACAAAGACAGCCGCTTTATCGGCATGACCGAACCTTCGATTATTGCCGCCGAGCCGCCGAATCCGCTGGTGAACGAACTGATCATCATGCCGGATATCGAAAAACGCCTTGAGGCCTTCGTGCGCATCGCCCACGGTATCATTATCTTCCCGGGCGGCGTGGGTACGGCGGAAGAGCTGCTCTATCTGCTGGGCATTTTGATGCACCCGGCCAACAAGGCGCAGGTGCTGCCGCTGATCCTCACCGGACCAAAAGAGAGCGAGAACTATTTCCGCGTGCTGGATGAGTTCATCGTCCACACCATGGGCGAATCGGCGCGTCGCCACTACAAGATTATCATTGACGACGCCAGCGAAGTGGCGCGTCAGCTGAAGAAAGCGATGCCGCTGGTCAAAGAGAGTCGCCGGGAAACCGACGACGCCTACAGCTTTAACTGGTCGATTCGTATTTCGCCGGACCTGCAGATGCCGTTCGATCCGACGCACGAGAACATGGCCAACCTCAAGCTCTATCCGGACCAGCCGGTAGAAGTGCTGGCCGCGGATCTGCGCCGCGCCTTCTCCGGGATCGTCGCCGGGAACGTCAAAGAGGTCGGCATCCAGGCGATTGAAAAATTCGGCCCGTATAAGCTGCACGGCGATGCGGAGATAATGCGCCGGATGGACGATCTGCTGCAGGGCTTTGTCGCCCAGCACCGCATGAAGCTACCGGGCGGCAGCGCCTATATCCCTTGCTATGAAATAGGCTCCTGAGCCCTGTTCTGACCCTCCCGGGCGGCGGCTAACGCCCTGCCCGGGCAATCCAACCCGCTCTCCTGCTCTCCAGCGCACCTCCGCTCCCGCACGCCCGTTCTCCCGTTCTCCCGTTCTCCCGTTCTCCCGTTCTCCCGTTCTCCCGTTCTCCCGCACGATAATCTGCTCACCCCGGCTCTCCCGCGACTCCTTTCTGAAATCTATTTTCTTTGTGAATGTTTTGTAGCTTTTTACAAAGCCAATCGTTTGCCTTTCCAAAAACAGCAATAAATATCACCACAAAAAAGATATTTGAGAGCTAAAACATCGATAACATCCCATTTTTACAGCGCAAACCTCGTTATTACGCCGCCACGCTTTTATCTCATATGCTGCGAATGTTAGCCTTCGCACCACAAATCTCTGGCTGAACATCAGAAACAGACTGTTGGACTAAAAATATCCACCCTGAAAGTGGATTATTGCAATTGAGATCGCGATCACTGATAGATTTCCAATATGAATGTATCTTTCCGCCCCACTTGTTACGGAGAAAATCACTAAAAAACCGTAAACAAACGAATTTAATACTACTTAATTGATTTTATTTATTATTTTTTGTCGCTTCCTCCAGGAGATACAGATGGAAACCACGCAAACCAGCACTATCGTTTCGGGCGAAACCCGCAGCGGATGGCGCAAAACAGATACCATGTGGATGCTGGGCCTGTACGGCACGGCTATCGGCGCGGGCGTTCTGTTCCTGCCGATCAACGCCGGCGTCGGCGGTATGATCCCCCTGATCATCATGGCTATTCTGGCTTTCCCGATGACTTTCTTTGCCCACCGCGGGATGACCCGTTTTGTGCTGTCCGGTAAGAATCCGGGAGAAAACATCACCGAAGTCGTAGAAGAACACTTTGGCGTTGGCGCAGGTAAGCTCATTACCCTGCTCTACTTCTTTGCTATCTACCCGATTCTGCTGGTGTATAGCGTTGCGATTACCAATACCGTCGAGAGCTTTATGCTGCACCAGCTGCAGATAACGCCGCCGCCGCGCGCTATTCTGTCGCTGATCCTGATCGTCGGGATGATGACCATCGTTCGCTTCGGCGAGCAGATGATTGTGAAAGCGATGAGCGTACTGGTCTTCCCGTTCGTGGTCGCCCTGATGATTCTGGCACTCTATCTGATCCCTGAGTGGAACGGCGCGGCGCTGGAAACCCTCTCCCTGAGCAGCGCAACCTCTACCGGCAACGGCCTGTGGATGACCCTGTGGCTGGCGATCCCGGTGATGGTGTTCTCGTTTAACCACTCGCCGATCATCTCCTCCTTCGCCGTGGCGAAGCGTGAAGAGTACGGCCAGGACGCTGAGAAGAAATGCTCCAGCATCCTCGCTCGCGCTCACATCATGATGGTGATTACGGTGATGTTCTTCGTCTTCAGCTGCGTACTGAGCCTCTCCCCTGCGGACCTGGCGGCAGCGAAAGATCAGAACATCTCGATTCTCTCGTACCTGGCGAACCACTTTAACGCCCCGCTGATTGCCTGGATGGCGCCGATTATTGCGATGATTGCCATCACTAAATCCTTCCTCGGCCACTATCTCGGCGCCCGCGAAGGCTTTAACGGCATGGTGATTAAATCCCTGCGCGGCAAAGGTAAATCCATCGAAATCAACAAGCTGAACAAGATCACTGCGCTGTTCATGCTGGTCACCACCTGGATTGTGGCGACGCTGAACCCAAGCATTCTCGGCATGATCGAAACCCTCGGCGGCCCGATTATCGCGATGATTCTGTTCCTGATGCCGATGTACGCGATTCAGAAAGTCCCGGCGATGCGCAAATACAGCGGCCACGTCAGCAACGTCTTCGTTGTGCTGATGGGCCTGATTGCTATCTCCGCTATTTTCTACTCCCTGTTCAGCTAATCTCCCCCTCGCGCCGCCCGCCGGCGGCGCGCTTTCCGACAGTTCTGGATGTGCACCATGATCAGCGTATTCGATATCTTTAAAATCGGCATCGGCCCTTCCAGCTCCCACACCGTGGGGCCAATGAAAGCGGGCAAACAATTCACCGACGACCTTATCGCACGCGGGCAGCTTGCCGACGTCACCACCGTCATCGTCGACGTATACGGCTCCCTTTCCCTGACCGGCAAAGGCCACCATACCGACATTGCGATTATTATGGGCCTGGCGGGCAACATGCCCGATAGCGTCGACATTGACGCCATTCCGGCGTTTATTCAGGACGTCAACACCCACGGGCGCCTGATGCTGGCAAACGGCCAGCAGGAAGTCGACTTCCCGGTAGACCGCTGCATGAATTTCCATGCCGACAATCTGTCGCTGCATGAAAACGGCATGCGCATTACCGCCCTCGGCGGCGATAAGGTGCTCTACGCCCAGACTTACTACTCCATCGGCGGCGGTTTTATCGTCGACGAGCAGCACTTCGGCCAGAGCAACGACGCGCCGGTTGCCGTGCCTTATCCCTACAAAAACGCGGCTGATTTACAGCGGCACTGCAGCGAAAGCGGGCTCTCGCTTTCCGGCCTGATGATGCAAAACGAGCTGGCGCTGCACAGCAAAGAAGAGCTGGAGCAGCACTTTTCCGCCGTCTGGGACGTGATGAGCGGCGGTATCGAGCGCGGCATCAGCACCGAAGGGGTGCTGCCGGGCAAGCTGCGCGTCCCGCGCCGCGCCGCGGCGTTACGCCGGATGCTGGTCAGCCAGGACAATACCAACAGCGATCCGATGGCGGTCGTTGACTGGATTAACATGTTTGCCCTCGCGGTGAACGAAGAGAACGCCGCCGGCGGCCGCGTGGTCACCGCGCCAACCAACGGCGCCTGTGGGATCGTGCCTGCGGTACTGGCCTATTACGATAAGTTTATCCGCAAGGTTAACGCCAACTCGCTGGCGCGCTACCTGCTGGTCACCAGCGCGATTGGCTCGCTGTATAAGATGAACGCCTCGATTTCCGGCGCCGAAGTGGGCTGCCAGGGCGAAGTCGGCGTCGCCTGTTCAATGGCGGCGGCCGGCTTAACCGAACTGCTGGGCGGCAGCCCTGGCCAGGTGTGCATCGCCGCCGAAATCGGTATGGAGCACAACCTCGGCCTGACCTGTGACCCGGTTGCCGGCCAGGTTCAGGTGCCGTGCATCGAGCGTAACGCCATCGCCGCGGTGAAGGCCGTCAACGCCGCCCGGATGGCGCTGCGCCGCACCAGCGAACCGCGCGTATGTCTCGATAAGGTTATCGAGACGATGTACGAAACCGGCAAGGATATGAACGCCAAGTACCGCGAAACGTCGCGCGGTGGCCTGGCGATGAAAATCGTGACCTGCGATTAGTGCCTCTCCCGGCGGACGACCGTTCGCCGGGACTCTCTCCGCACCCCCGCCTGAAAGCCATTTCGGTTATATAAATTAAAATTTAGTTATTTATTGGTTATAAGGACGATTTGCTACCTTACGGGAAACCGCTACAGGAGAACAAATCATGTCAAAAAGGTTCCATCTGGCCCTGCTGCCGCTGCTGCTCGGTCTGTCCGCTTCCGCGCTGGCTAAGACGCCGGAAACCGTCAACATTGGCTACCAGAAGGCCAATATTTTCGCCCTGTTGAAATATCGCGGCACCCTCGATGAGACCTTCAAAAAAGAGGGGATCGCCGTGCGCTGGGTGGAATTCCCGGCCGGTCCACAGATGCTGGAAGGGCTAAACGTCGGCAGCATCGACCTGGCGGCCACCGGCGACGCCCCGCCGGCCTTCGCTCAGGCGGCGCAGGCGGATCTGGTTTATCTCGCCCACTCCCCGGCGAACCCCAAAACCGAAGCCATCGTGGTGCCGGAAAACTCAACTATTCGCAGCGTCACCGACCTGAAAGGCAAGCGCGTGGGGCTGAATAAAGGCTCGGACGTCAACTACCTGCTGGTCACCGCGCTGGAAAAGGCCGGGCTGAGCTATAAAGATATCACTCCGGTCTATCTGCCTCCGGCCGACGCCCGCGCCGCCTTCCAGCGCGGCGCCATTGATGCCTGGGTTATCTGGGATCCGTACCTTGCCGAAGTTGAAACCAACGCTAAGGCGCGGCAGATCCGCAACGCCGAAGGGCTGGTGCCGCACTACACCTTCTATCTCGCCAGCCGTAAATTTGCTGAATCCTATCCGGATACCGCGAAGCAGGTCGTTGATGAGCTGGGCAAGCTGAGCGACTGGGCCAACGCCCATCAGGACGATGCCGCCGGGATTTTGTCGACCTCCACCGGGCTGGATAAGGCTATCTGGCTGAAGGCGCTGGCCCGCCTGCCCTACGGCGCCGAGCGCATGACGCCCGCGGTCTATAACGAACAGCAGGCGCTGGCGGATACCTTCACCCGCGTTGGCCTGCTGCCGGTCAAAGTGGACGTGCGCAGCGCCACCTGGTCGCAGGATAAGTAGTGTTTACCGGCGACGGCTTTCCGTCGCCGCTCTCTTTACTCCTGCGTTTTCTCGCCGTTGCCTATCTGCCAGATAAAGGTCGGCGCTTCGCCGTTGACCAGCCAGCTGCCGATGTTGCGCGCTTTATAGATAACCGGATTGTGCGAGGCCACCGTGCGCGCGTTGCGCCAGTGGCGATCGAGCGCTTTGTCGACCCGGGTGTCCGACGCGCCGAGGGCGTTAAACAGCTCGGTCGCCGCCCGCGGTATCCAGTCGCTGGCAATCACCTGCGCCTGCGCCGCCTCCACTTCCGCCAGACGATTACGCTGCGCAATCAGCGCCTCGTCGCCGCTGGCGTGAACGATATAGGCCTGCTGTAAAGACTCCGCCGCCTGCAGCACCGCCGCGCGGGTCGCCCACGCCCAGCTGCTGATTTGCCCGACCACCTGCAGCACCTGAGGATCGTCGCGCGGCACGGCGGCGTTGCCGTGGCTGTACATACGGGAGCGTTTTTTCACCCCTTCGGCGGCATCGCGCTCTACCGCCAGGCCGATACCCGCCAGCGTCGCCAGTAAGATATGCTGATAGAAAGCGGTCTGGTAGCGAAAGCGCTCGGCAAAATCGTAGACATGCTCCTGCTCAACCTGCGCCTGCCGGAAGCGGGTGGTGCCGCTGCCGGTCAGACGCTGGCCAAAGCCGTCCCAGTCGTCCTCGCGCTCCACCCCACTCTGCCTGGTACTGACCAGCGCTATCACGTCGCCACCGTTGTCGCTCCGGCGGGCAAAGACGTCAATCCAGTCGGCGTACAGCGTTCCGGTGCTGTAAAACTTCTCGCCGCTTAGCCGCCAGCCGCGCTCGTCCGGCGTCACCTGAGTATTCACCTCCCCCAGCTTCACCGCCCCGATCTCGGTCCAGCCGCTGCCCACCAGCTCCCCGTCGCGAAAACGCTGGAACCAGCGATCGCGCTGCGCGGAGTCCGGCTGATTCAGACGGTCCTCAACAAAGGCAAAATGGGCGCGCAGCGCCTGCGGCAGGTTTGAATCAGCCTCGGCCAGCTCAATCAGCAGGGCAATCAGCTGCGGCAGCGACGCCCCCCAGCCGCCCTTTTCCCGCGGGATGCGCAGCGTGCCGAATCCCGCCTCCTTCAGCCAGCGAATCGGCTCCTCGGGCAGAATGCGCTGCTGCTCGCGGCTGGCCGCCCCTTGCGCAATGCGCGAGAAAATCGGCCGAAAGGCCGCCGCCAGCTGTTCATAATCGGTACCGGTAGAAAGTAGTGTCATCATCTGTTCCTTAATGGTGGCTGTCGTCAATGTCGTGACGCGTCGGCTCGTGGCGAACCGCAAGCAGGAAGAAGATCGGAATAAGGGCGGCCAGCGATACCACCCAGAACATCTGCGTGCCGAGAGAGGCCTGCAGCAGCGGCAGCACGAACAGCGCCAGCGCGCTGCCGATCCCGGAGAGCGCCCGGCTGAAGCCGACGCCGGTGGCGCGAATCGCGGTTGGATAGGAGAGCGCCGGATAGATCATCAGCTGCGCGCCGGGGCCAAAGCCCTCGGCAAACAGCCACAGCCCAAGCATCGCCATCGCCAGCACCACGCCGACGGTGGCCTGCGGCTGGCCCACCAGCGCAAGCACAATCAGGGCGATAAACTGCAGCGCGAAGCCGGCAATCGCCACGTGGCGCGACGGATATTTCCACGCCAGATGCATCCCCAGCAGCCCGCCGGTAAAGGCAAACAGCGCGTTCAGCCCCAGCGAAGCGGAGATGGTTTCAAACACACCGGCGCCGAGAAACTGCGCGAGGATCGACGGCAGGAAAAAGGCGATGGCGGTGTACTCAAAGGAGATACAGATATTCATCACCCCGGCAACGACGGTGCGCTCGCGGTACGGCTTTTCAAACAGCACGCGGAAGCTCACCTTCGGCGGCGGCGCGGGGCGTTCGGCCGGCGCCTCATGGGCGGCAATGCCGTAAGAGTCGCGCAGAATACGTACCGCCGAGGTCAGGTCTCCCTGGTTTGCCGCCCACAGCGGCGATTCATTCATAAATTTTCTGCGCACGGCGATAATCAGCAGCGCCGGAACCGCGCCAAACAGCAGCGAGGCGCGCCACAGCCAGTCGAGATGCTCCTTTGGCAGCACAAAATAGAGCCCGAAGATAATCAGAAAACAGACCGTCGAGGCGGCGTACCACATCGGGCACCAGGCGGCGAGGCGCGAGGCCTTGTTGCCTTTGCCGGTAAAACGGGAGAATTCAGCGAGGTAGGACATAGCGACCGGCAGATCGATACCGACGCCGATGCCCATCAGGAAACGGGCGCCGATCAGCACCCAGACGTTGGGTGCCAGCCCCGCGGCGATAGCCGAGACGACAAAAAACAGCATATCGGCCATAAACACCGAATAGCGGCCATATTTATCCGTCAGCCAGCCGCCGATCAGGTTACCAAAAATGGTACCGACCATAATGGATGAGGTGACCAGGCCGGTCAGCAGCGGCGACAGCTGAAATTCGCGCACCACGTCATCAATGCCGTAGGAGAGCGTGGTTAAATCATAGGCGTCAAGGAAGACGCCGCCGAGAGCGAGGAAGACAATCATCCGCGCATATTTAGCCCGATCCTTGCCCGAATTAATTAGCCGCGCCACGTCCCCGACGCTACTCACCGGCGCGGAGGCCACGCCGGGATTATCAACAGACAGCGTACTCATGTTTTCACCTTATTATGTTGTGCAGGTGATCGCAGTTATAGGCCGCCCCTTGATAAAGGGGAACCAACAAAAACGCATATAAAAATCAATATATTCAATAAGTTAATTAAATAAAACGACAGCAACAGGACGGGCCTTCGCCCGTCCTGCGAGATACTCATCAGCGCAGATTATTCAGCGGAAACCGGCACCAGCACGTCTTTCACCAGCGGATCGTCGGTGGTTTTCAGCCAGGTCTGGATGCGCGGGTCGGAAAAGGCCTGCTTTAATTTGACGATATTCTCCTGCGACAAATAAGGCGTGCCGATGACCAGCTGCGACGCGAAGGTGCGCGGTGCCGGCGGGAATAGAATGCCTCGGTCCCGCGACACCTTTCCGGCATCAAACTGCGAGACGTAGCCGATTGCCGCATCGACCGAATTGAGCGCCCGCGGCATGGTGAGCAGATCCAGCTCTTTGAAATTAAACTGATGCGGGTTGCCGACGATATTTTTCAGCTTCGCCGTGCGCGGCTCCACCGCCGGGTCGAGCGTAATCAGGCCGATGCGCTGCAGCAGCCACAGCGCCTGCCCCTGGTTGGCGCCATCGTCCGGTACCACGATCGTCGCCCCGTTCGGCAGATCCTTGACCGACTTATAGCGATCGGAGTAAATCCCAAAGGCCCACTGGAACACCGGCACCGTGGTGGAAAGCGCGAAGCCGTTGGCGTCCACCACCTGCTTGAGCCACCACTGGTGCTGATAGATGGTTCCGGCGTACTCCCCTTGCGCTACCGCGCGATCCGCCTGCACCGGATCCTGTACACCCACCGCCTCCAGCTTCAGGCCATAGTCCGGCGCGATATGCTCGCCGATGTACTCAATGATCCGCTGCTCGCCGGCCATCGCCGGTTCATAGTGAATTTTCAATGTGGTGCCGAACACCACCTGCTGCGACTGGGCCTGCCCCCGCCACCACCAGAAGGTGGCGGCCAGCGCCACAATCACTACCAGCGCCGCCAGCCACGGCCAGCGGCGGGCCTTACGTAACTCAAACTGTTCTGTTGTCATGAAGAGATCCCCTGCGTGTGGCGAAGTTTGTTGACCAGACGGTCACCGAAAAATTGAATCAGCTGGATAGTGGCGATCAGCGCGATAATGGTGGCGATCATGATGTGATTGTCGAAGCGCTGGTAGCCGTACACCACCGCCAGATAGCCGATCCCTCCCGCGCCGATGGTGCCGGCAATGGCGGAATATTCGATCATCGACACCAGGTTGAGCGTTACCGCCGCCACCAGCGCGGGCAGGGCTTCGCTCAGCTGGGCGCTGCGGATAATCTGCCAGCGCGAGCCGCCGCAGACGATCCCGACGGCGGTGACCTCAGCCGGCAGCTCGCGCAGGGCGTTTTCCACCAGCCGACCAAAAAACGGCACTCCGGCGGCGATCATCGGCACCACCGCGGCAGGAATGCCGATCGTGGTCCCGGTGAGCCAGAAGGTGAAGGGAATGATCGCCGCCATCAGCACCAGAAACGGCAGGGAGCGCCCCATGTTCACCACCCAGTTCAGCACCCGGTAGAGCGCGGCGTGCGGGAACAGCCCCCGTGACGAAGCGTTGAACAGCACCACCCCGACCGCTCCGCCGAGGGTCACCACAAACAGCATCACAATGGCCACCATCAGCCAGGTTTCGCCGTAGGCGGGCAGCAGCAGCGTATGGATCTCGCTCCAGGGCGTATCCTGGCTGATTACCGAAGGTTTCATACCGCCTCCCTGAGCTCAGGCGCGTCGTCGAGGACCTCGGCCGCGATGCCGAGCTGTGCCAGCAGCGCCAGCATCCTACCTGCCGACAGACGCTCACCCTGAAAGCGCACCCCCGCCTGCAGCCGCCCTGCCAGCCGGCCGTTTATCACCTCAACGTGGCCGCCGAGCAGGTCAATTTGCAGCGCAAACTGCTGGCTCAGGCGGCTGATCCAGTCGGTGGCCACCGGCACATCCCAGCGATAGCTCAGGCGCAGCAGCAGATCGCTATGGGCCGCTACCGGAGAGAGCGGCAGCAGCTGCTGGCCCAGCAGAGAGTCCGGGCGCGCCAGCAGATCTTTCACCTCGCCGAACTGGAGGATCGTGCCGTCGCGAATTTCCGCAACCGCATCCGCCGCCGCGCGTACCGCGTCCATCTCGTGGGTAATCAGCACGATCGCCAGCCGGTACTCATCGCGCAGGCGCTTAAGCAAATTGAGCACCGCAGCGGTGGCCTGCGGGTCCAGGCCCGAGGTGGCCTCGTCCGCCAGCAGCACCGAAGGACGCAGCGCCAGGGCGCGGGCGATGCCGATACGCTGGCGCTGGCCGCCGGAGAGCTGGGTCGGCCAGGCGTCGGCCTTATCGCTCAGGCCGACGCTCTCCAGCAGTTCGCCCACCCGGGCTTTGACATCCCGCTCCACTACCCCGAGGTACTCCAGCGGCAGAGCGATATTTTGCCAGGCCGTTTTACGGTTCAGCAGCGCCGAGGACTGGAAAACGGTGCCGATCGCCCGCCGCTCGCGGCGCAGCGCCTCGCCGCGGAGTAGCGACAGGTCGTTGCCGTTAACCCGGATGCTGCCGCTGTCGGGACGCTCCAGCAGGCTGATGCAGCGCGCAAGAGTCGATTTACCCGCGCCGCTTGGCCCCACCACCGCGGTGATCGAGCCGGTTGGCACCCGCAGCGACAGCCCTTTCAGCACCTCGCTGACCCGCCCGCCCGCCGTGCGGTAGCTTTTATGCAGGTCGTCTATCTCAATCATGTCACCTTCTCCCCCGCCCCGGCGTCGATGCGCACGCCGCGCCGGTAGCCGGCTCCCGGATGCGGGGCCACCAGCCGCGGCCCGGCGCCGAACAGTTTTTCGCGCAGGGTGCCTTCGCGGTACTCCTGCTTGAAGACGCCGCGCTTTTGCAGCTCGGGGATCAGCAGCTCCACCACGTCGCGGAAGGTTTCGTGGGTCACCGCGTAGGCGAGGTTAAAACCATCGACATCGGTCTCCTCGACCCACGACTGCAGCTCGTCGGCCACGGTTTCCGCGCTGCCGACGATCAGCGGGCCAAAGCCGCCAATGCCCACCCAGTCGGCCAGCGCCTGCACCGTCCACTGACGGTCAGGGTCGGCGGTGGAAAAGGCCTCAACTGCCGACTGAATGGCGTTGGTATGCAGATATTTCAGCACCTGATCCGGCTGATACTGGCCGAAGTCGATCCCGGTCCAGCCGGAGATCAGCGCCAGCGCCCCCTCGTAGCTGACGTAGGATTTATACTCCTGCCATTTGGCCTGCGCCTCGCGGTCGGTTTCGCCGACGATCACCGTTTGCAGGTTGAAAATCAGGATACTGCGCGGATCGCGCCCGGCCTCCGCGGCGCGGCGGCGAATGTCGGCCACCGTCTTTTTAAGCAGCGTTTTTGACGGCGCGGCGACAAACACGCACTCGGCGTGCCCGGCGGCAAACTGCTTCCCGCGGCTCGATGCCCCGGCCTGATAGAGCACCGGCGTGCGCTGCGGCGACGGCTCGCAGAGGTGGATCCCCGGCACCGAGAAGAAGTTGCCCTGGTGGTTGATCGGGTGGATTTTCTGCGGATCGCTGAAGATCCCCCGCTCGCGATCGCGCAGCACCGCCCCGTCTTCCCAGCTGCCTTCCAGCAGCTTATAGACCACGTCGAGATACTCGTCGGCGTAGTCGTAGCGCGCATCGTGATCGGTCTGCGCCTGATGACCGATGTTGCGCGCCCCGCTTTCGAGGTACGAGGTCACGATATTCCAGCCCACCCGGCCTTTGGTCAGATGGTCAAGGGTCGACAGCCGGCGGGCAAACGGATAGGGATGCTCAAACGACAGCGAGGCGGTCAGGCCAAAGCCGAGATGCTCCGTCACCAGCGCCATCGGGGTAATCAGCGCCAGCGGATCGTTCACCGGCACCTGCGTCGCCTGGCGAATGGCGGCATCGCCGCTGCCGTTCAGCACGTCGTAGATGCCCAGCACGTCGGCAATAAACAGGCCGTCAAACTTACCGCGCTCGAGAAGGCGCGCGAGGTCAACCCAGTAGTCCAGATCCTTGTACTGCCATGAGCGGTCGCGCGGGTGGGTCCACAGCCCCGGCGACTGGTGGCCGACGCAGTTCATATCAAAAGCATTAAGACGAATTTCGCGTTGTGATGACATAGCACTTCTCCAGGGCGCGTCCCGACAGGGGGCGCACGCTTAATCATGAATAACGAAAGAACCATCAAGCCCCAGCGTCGCCAGCGCTTCAGCCGCCACCGCGGCGGCATGGTCGGCGACCTGCGGCAGCCCCATCAGCTCGCCAAAACGTCCGCGCGCCGCCGGGCCAGAAATCAGCACATTTGGCGTCACCGTGCCCTCGCGGCCAATCGCCCTTGAGCGCGAATCGACATCGAGCCCGAGCCCCAGCGCGTCGGCGCGGATCAGCCCGTCCCGCGCCAGGTCGCGCAGCAGCGGCTGGCTGTCGGTCAGGCCGCCGTGCGCGGGGCCGGTGGTGAGGATCAGGCGATCGACGGTCAGCGATTGAGGGTCGCCGCGGCGCGGGCTCAGGGTCAGAGTCAGCCGACCGGCATCGCCCTCCAGCGCCGTCAGCCTTGCCGCCTGCACCTTCAGGCTACCGTCGCGCTGGCGCTGGCTTAGCACATCCGCGACCTGCGGGGCGATGCGGTAGCGATGCACATCCCAGTAGCTGCGCAGATGGCGCAGGAAGCGCTGGCGGTCTGCCAGGCTCAGCCCCTGCCAGATGCTCTGCCCCTGGTTACGCACCGCGTCCAGCACCACCTGCCACGGCTGGCCCTGCTCGGCGGCGTGACGAATATCTTCCCGCACCCGCCGCAGCCGCTGGCGCAGCGAGCCCTCGCGATAGTCGCCTGGCCACGGCTCGGTGGCGCCGCTGATGTTCCCGCGGGGCAGCAGGCCGTGGCGCGAAAATGCCGTCACCGGGCCGCGATGGCCGAGCCGCGCCAGGGTGGCGATGGTGTCGGCCATGGTCAGCCCGGTGCCCATCACCGCCACCCGCGCATCCGGCACAACGTCGGCAAGCGCATCTGCACGCCACGGGTTGGCAATCAGCGCCGGATGATCGCGAAACGGGACCGCCAGGCGCGGCAGCGCCGGCGGCGGATGGCTCACCGCAAGGATCAGCAGATCGCTTTGCAGCAGCCGGCCGCCGGCGGTGGTGACGCCGCGCGGGCCATAGCTCAGCGCCTCTTCCCGCAGGTGCACCAGCCGTCCGTCGCTCGCCCGCAGCGCCTCGGCAAAACGCTGGCTGACGTAGCGGCCAAACTGGCCGCGCTGCGGATAGAGCGCCCCGTCCTCACGCCGCGCCTGCGGGTCGTCGGCGAACGCCGGCTGGTCGCGATACCAGCGGTCGAAAGCGCCCTCCTCCTCGCCGGCCAGCTGCATCCGCGCGGCGGGGACGTTGATGCGATGGGAGGGCTCGGCGGTGGAGTAGGCCACCCCCGCGCCGGGCACCGCGCGCGGCTCCAGCAGCGTCACCCGCAGCCCGTTTGGCGCCAGGCGCAACAGCTCAATCGCCACCGCGGCGCCGCTGAACCCGCCGCCGATAATGACCACCTGCGGTTCAGCGCTCATCGGCAATCCCCCTCTGGAGGCAGAAAAGCATGTCCACCTCCCGCTCAGCTGGCGCTGACCTGTTTAACCGGCCGCTTATCGCCGCCGATGGTTTCGCCAAACGGGCCGGTATTCACGCTGCGCGCTTTCGGCTGGGCGCTGCCGGCAAGCGGCAGCAGCGGCATGACCAGGTCGGCAAAGCGGTGGGCCTCTTCGAGATGCGGGTAGCCGGAGAAGATAAAGTTGGTGATGCCGAGGGCCTGATATTCGCGAATGCGATCCGCGACCTGCTGCGGGCTGCCGACCAGCGCCGTGCCCGCTCCGCCGCGCACCAGACCAACGCCCGCCCACAGGTTCGGGGCGATGCGCAGGTTGTCGCGGGAGCCGTTATGCAGGGCGCTCATCCGCGCCTGGCCTGCGGAATCCATGCGGGCAAATATTTTTTGCGCCTGGGCGATGGTGTCGTCATCCAGATGGGCAATCAGGCGATCGGCGGCGGCCCAGGCCTCCTCTTCCGTTTCGCGCACGATGACGTGCAGGCGAATGCCGTACTCCAGGGTGCGGCCGCGGGCGGCGGCGCGCTCGCGCACGATGGCCAGCTTCTCCGCCACCAGCGCCGGCGGCTCGCCCCAGGTCAGATAGCTATCGATTTGCTCAGCGGCAACGTCAATGGCCTCCTCCGAAGAGCCGCCGAAGTAGAGCGGCGGGCCGTTTTCCTGCACCGGCGGGAAGAGCACTTCCGCCCCTTCAACCTGGATATGCTCGCCGTGATAATCCACCTTCTCGCCTTTCAGCAGGCGCGAGTAAACGTCCAGAAACTCGCGGGTCACCTGATAGCGCTGGCTATGGTCGAGGAAAATTCCGTCGCCCTTGTTCTCTACCGGATCGCCGCCGGTGACCACGTTGATCAGCAGCCGGCCCTCCGACAGGCGGTCAAGGGTTGCCGCCATACGCGCCGCCAGCGTCGGCGGCTGCAGCCCCGGGCGTACCGCCACCAGATAGCGCAGGCGGCGGGTTAACGGCGCCAGCGCCGCGGCGACCAGCCAGGAGTCTTCGCAGCTTTTGCCGGTGGGGATCAGCACGCCGTAGTAGCCGAGACTGTCGGCGGCCAGCGCAACCTGCTGTAAATACGCTAAATCAACGGGACGTCCGCCTTCGGTGGTGCCCAGATAGCGGCCGTCGCCGTGGGTGGGTAAAAACCAAAACACGTTGATCTTATCGCTAGCTTTCTGCGTCATTATCCATTTCCTATATAACCATATTCGATATTCATCGAAGAGTTGTTTAAATTTGGTTATATAGGTGTTAGCGATAATCGTGCCAACGCGGCAATGAAATTTAAGGCAATAAAATCAAATAATTAATAAAATCACTCGCCCGCCAGGCTGTTGCAAATGCGTCAGCGGATGGGGTGAGGCTGCCGCGTTTGCAACAAAACCACAGGGTTTGCCCGTGTTTATCGCCGCCGACAGAGGATAAGTTCAAGGCGTTATTTAGCGGAGGACTCCCATGCTTAATCCTGAACCCCCGGCCGATACCCCGGTGCTGATCGACCCGGCGTCAAAGGCCTTTCAGAACCTGTTGGATAAACTGGCGCCCACCGAGGCCACCGTGCTGATCGTCGGTGAAACCGGCACCGGTAAAGAGGTGGTCGCCCGCTACCTGCATCACCACAGCAGCCGCCGCCAGCAGCCTTTTCTTGCCGTAAACTGCGGCGCGCTCACCGAGAGCCTGGCGGAAGCAGAGCTCTTCGGTCACGAGAAAGGGGCGTTTACCGGCGCGGTGCAGAGCCATCCCGGCTGGTTTGAGGCCGCCGAGGGCGGCACGCTGCTGCTCGATGAGATTGGCGAGTTAAGCCTGCCGCTGCAGGTGAAGCTGCTGCGCGTGCTGCAGGAGCGTGAGATTACCCGCGTCGGCTCGCGCAAGGCGGTCAAAGTCAACGTGCGGGTGATTGCCGCCACCCACGTGGATTTGGCGCAGGCGATCCGCGAACGCCGCTTTCGTGAAGACCTCTATTACCGCCTGAATATCGCCATCGTCCCGCTGCCGCCGCTGCGCCAGCGCCGCCAGGATATTCCCCTGCTGGCCAACCATTTCCTGTCGCTCTACGCCCGCCGGCTGGGACGCCCGACCCGCTATCTGGCACCGGAGGCGCTGGACCGGCTGATGGACTACCCGTGGCCCGGCAATATCCGCGAGCTTGAAAACACGCTGCATAACGCGGTCCTGCTCAGCAGAGAGGAGGAGATTACGCCGGCCCAGCTGCGCCTGACCACGCTGCACGCCGCGCCGCTGACGGCGACGGATATTGAGCTGGACGACTTTATCCACCAGCAGCTCGCCCAGCCCGGCGACGCGCTGTGGGAGCGCATGACCGGCGCGCTGATCCGCGGCGCCATGGCCCACTGCGACGACAATCAGAGCCAGGCCGCCGCCCTGCTGGGGATAAGCCGCCACACCCTGCGTACCCAGCTGGCCAATATTGGCGTAATTAAAAGCCGCCGCCGGGTGGAGTCGGCGCCGCGCCGGCTGGCCGATGCCGCGTCCGTCGACCGCGAGCTGCGCATCGGCTATCAGCGCTTCGGCAATCTCGGTATTTTAAAGGCCCGGCAGAGCCTCGAAAGCGCCTTCGCCAGCCTCGGCGTCAGCGTGCTGTGGAGCGAATTCCCGGCCGGGCCGCAGCTGCTGCACGCCCTCGCCTGCAATGAGATCGATTTCGGCACTACCGGCGAAGCGCCGCCGGTCTTTGCCCAGGCCAGCAGCACCGAGCTGGTGTACGTCGCGTGGGAGCCGCCGGCGCCGCAAAGCGTGGCGATGGTGGTGCCGCAGCATAGCGAGATCCGCACGCTCGACGATCTGCGCGGCAGGCGTATTGCGCTGAATAAGGGCTCAAACGTGCACTGGCTGCTGCTGCAGATTCTGGAAGAGGCCGGGCTGGGCCTCAACGACGTGAAGGTGGTCTACATCCCGCCGAAGTATCCGCTCACCGCCAGCGATTATCTGGCGGTCGACGCGTGGATGATGTGGGACCCGCTGCTCAGCGACGCCGAACATACCGGGGAGCTGCGGGTGGTCGCCAGCGGCGAGGGCCGGGTGCACAACCACCAGTTCTATCTCTCGCGCCGCGATTACGTCAACCACAACGGCGACATCATGCAGCGTCTGCTGCACGAGCTGACGCAAACCGGGCAGTTTATCGATAGCCGGCGCGAAGAGGCCGCCGGGCTGCTTGCCGCCGAATTAGGCATTAACGTCGATTCGCTGGCCCTCGCCCTCGCGCGGCGCAGCCATCGCCCGCGGATGATGGATCTTAAGGTCATCCGCGCCCAGCAGACCATCGCCGACCGCTTTTATGCCCTCGGGCTGATCGGCAAACCGGTTTCCGTGCGCGAAGCGGTGTGGTACGGCGAAGCGGCCCACAGCGACCTGAGCCTGCTGCTGCACGCCGATTAGGCCGCTTTGCGAGGCGCATTCCCGATCATCCCCGCGCCGATAGCCTCCTGTGCACGGCAATGATACCCTTACATTTATGAGAACACGGCTCGGGCACGGCGCCCGACCAGGCCGGTGGACCGCTCATCTGCCGGCATAAATGATAAGGAGAGACCTGTGGCCGTTCATCTGTTAATCGTCGACGCGCTCAATCTGATTCGCCGCATTCACGCGGTGCAGGGTTCGCCCTGCGTTGACACCTCCCTGCACGCGCTGGAGCAGCTGATCGTCCATAGTCAGCCAACGCACGCGGTGGCGGTATTTGATGATGAAGATCGCGCCAACAGCTGGCGGCATCAGCGCCTGGCGGAATATAAGGCCGGCCGCGCGCCGATGCCGGAGACGCTGGAGGCCGAAATGCCCGCGATCCGCGCGGCGTTTGAGCAGCGCGGAATACGCTGCTGGGCCCTGGCGGGCAGCGAAGCCGACGATCTCGCCGCCACCCTGGCGATGAAGGTCGCCCAGGCCGGGCACCAGGCCACCATCGTCTCCACCGATAAAGGCTACTGCCAGCTGCTTTCGCCCACGGTTCGCATCCGCGACTACTTCCAGAAGCGCTGGCTGGACGCCCCTTTTATTGCCAACGAGTTTGGCGTGACCCCGCAGCAGCTGCCTGATTACTGGGGGCTGGCGGGCATCAGCAGCTCAAAAGTGCCGGGCGTGGCGGGTATCGGCCCCAAAAGCGCCGCCCAGCTCTTAACCGAGTTTACCGATCTGGAGGGGATTTACGCCCGTCTCGACGAGGTCGCGGAGAAATGGCGCAAGAAGCTGGAAGAGCATAAAGAGATGGCGTTCACCTGCCGCGAAATCGCCCGTCTGCAGACCGATTTACAGCTCGACGGCAACCTGCAGCAGCTGCGGCTGACGGCATAGTCGGTGTCGTTGGCATAATTGGTATAGTTGGTATAGCTGGTATAGCTGGCGGCCGCCGTTTAGCCGAAAAGGGCGATAGCCAGCATCGCCCTTAACCCCCCGGCAGCGTTTACCAGGCGCTATGATAGAGCTCGATAATCTCCGCCAGGCTGGCTTCCCGCGGGTTGCCTCCGGTGCAAACGTCATCCAGCGCGGCCTGCGCCAGCGCCGGAATATCCTCTTTACGCACCCCGACATCGCGCAGATGCGGCGGGATCCCCACGTCGCGATTGAGCTTACACACCGCCTCTACCGCCGCCTGGCGGACCTCCTCTTCGCTTCTGCCTTCAACTTTCTCGCCCATCGCCCGGGCGATATCGGCAAACTTGCCTCCACAGTACGCGGCGTTGTAGCGCATCACGTGAGGCAGCAGAATGGCGTTGGCCACGCCGTGCGGGGTGTTGTAAAACGCGCCTAAAGGATGCGCCATGCCGTGCACCAGCCCGAGGCCGACGTTGGAAAACCCCATTCCGGCAATATACTGCCCCAGCGCCATTGCCTCGCCGGACCGGCTCTCGCCCGCCACCGAGCCGCGCAGCGCGCCGGCGATAATCTCTATCGCCTTCAGATGCAGGGCGTCGGTTAACGCCCAGGCCGCCCGCGTCGTGTAGCCCTCAATGGCGTGGGTCAGCGCGTCAACGCCGGTGGCAGCCTTCAGCGCCGGCGGCATCCCGTCCATCATGTCGGCATCGATAAACGCGACCTGGGGAATATCGTGCGGATCGACGCAGACAAATTTACGCCGCTTTTCCTCGTCGGTGATCACGTAGTTGATCGTCACCTCCGCCGCGGTTCCGGCGGTGGTCGGGATAGCCATAATCGGCACGCTCGGCGCGCGGGTTGGCGATAGCCCTTCCAGGCTACGCACGTCGGCAAATTCGGGGTTAGCGCTGATGATCCCCACCGCCTTACAGGTATCCTGCGGCGAGCCGCCGCCGATGGCGATCAGATAATCCGCCCCGCTCTGCCTGAAGACGCGCAGCCCCTCCTGCACCACCGCAATCGTCGGGTTGGGGATCACCCCGGAAAAGATCTCCCACGCCAGGCCGGCGGCATCCATGCTGTCCGTCACCCGGCTAACCGCACCGCACTGCACCAGCGTCTTATCGGTGACAATCAGCGCCTTACCATAGCCCCGACGCTTCACTTCATCGGCCAATGCCGCTACCGCCCCTCGGCCAAACCACGCCGTTTCGTTCAAAATCATTCTGTTCGCCATCGCCCGTCTCCTGTTTACCGTGCGGGATCACTCTTCGATACGTAGCCCATAGGTTTTGAATTTTTCCAGGACGATGGCTATCGCTTCGTCGTCCAGTACCGGCACCGGATCGATAATCGCCAGCGTGCTGAGGTACAGCTGCGCCAGCACCTCCACCTCGTGCGCCAGCCACAGCGCTTTTTCCAGATTCTCTTCACAGGCAATCAGCCCGTGATGCTGCAGCAGGGTCGCCTTGCGGTTTTTTAGCGCCACGGCCACGTATTCAGAGAGCTCGCGCGTGCCGAAGGTGGCGTAGGGTGCGCAGGGAATGGAGTTGCCACCGGCGGCGGCAATCATGTAGTGGATCGCCGGAATGGGCCGGTTAAGGATCGATACCGCGGTGCAGTGAACCGCGTGGTTGTGCACCACCGCCTGCGCGTCGGGGCGGGTCTGGTAGGCCGCCATATGAAAGCGCCACTCGCTTGACGGCAGCTTGCCCTGCTCATGCTGGCCGCTGGCGTCAATCCAGACGATGTGGGATTCGGTGAGCTTTTCGTAGGGGATACCCGTCGGCGTAATCAGCATGCCGCCTTCATAGCGCACGCTCACGTTGCCTGCGGTCCCCTGATTCAGCCCCAGCCGGGTCATTTCCAGGCAGGTATCAATAATCTGCCGCGCCAGCGTATTTCGTTCCATTATTTACCTCTCTCAGTGTTTCAAAACGGACCAACAGAATCCTCGCTAACCTCATCCCGGCTCTGTCGAATTAATCAGATATTTACTCACCATCATCATATTGAATAACCAGAATGGAATTGACATCAGCGTATTCTGTGACCGCCATCAATTAATCACCGCGAATAAACACAGCGCCGGTTATTTTCCTCAAAGAAAACTGCCCGTTATTATTCTTGTTGTTTAAAACGGGCATTTTAGTTGCTCATTAACAATTGCCCGTTTGCGCAGCAATAAATTAAATCGGGCAGCGCCGCTGTGGCTTTTAAATTAAATAATCTCAAACGGTCATTATTTTAGATAAATTAAAGTGATGCTAATCACATAAAGCCATTGTCTCTGGGTCAAATGTGACCGCCATCATATTAAAAGACGTTGTTTATTTGAAAATGAGTTCATGAGTTCATTCACGAGAGCATTTTATTTACCGCCGCTTAACCGGAACTCACCTTACTTTACCGGCTGGAGAGAGTAACCAGCCGCATGCTAAAGATGCTGGACACGCTTCTGAACTGATGAGGATGCTATGGGAAACACAACAATACAAACGCAGAGTTTTCGTGCGATAGATGTCGGACAGAGTAAGCGCTATATAATTCCATTCGCCCTGCTGTGCTCGCTATTTTTCCTGTGGGCCGTTGCCAATAACTTAAATGATATTTTACTGCCGCAGTTCCAGCAGGCTTTTACCTTAACCAACTTTCAGGCCGGGCTGATTCAATCAGCCTTTTATTTCGGCTACTTCGTCATTCCGGTCCCTGCCGGGATACTGATGAAAAAGCTCAGCTATAAGGCCGGAATAATTACCGGGCTATTTCTCTACGCTTTCGGCGCGGCCCTATTCTGGCCGGCAGCGGAAATAATGAATTATACTTTATTTCTGATTGGTCTTTTTATTATTGCCGCAGGACTGGGATGTCTTGAAACCGCCGCTAACCCTTTCGTTACGGTCCTTGGCCCGGAAAGCGGCGGGCATTTCCGCCTCAACCTGGCGCAAACCTTTAACTCCTTTGGCGCCATTATTGCCGTCGTCTTTGGGCAAAGTCTTATTTTGTCTAACGTGCCGCATCAATCTCAGGAAGTGCTCGATAAAATGGCGCCCGAGCAGCTCAGCGCCTATAAGCACAGCCTGGTGCTATCGGTTCAGACGCCGTACATGATTATCGTGGCGATCGTGCTGCTGGTTGCCGTGCTGATCGCGCTGACAAAATTTCCTTCTCTGCAAAGCGACGACCACGTTGATAGCGAACAGAGCTCTTTGAGCGCCTCCTTCGCCAGGCTGGTGCGCATTCGCCACTGGCGCTGGGCGGTTCTGGCGCAGTTCTGCTACGTTGGCGCGCAAACCGCCTGCTGGAGCTATTTGATTCGCTATGCTATCGAAGAGATCCCCGGCATGACGCCCGGCTTCGCCGCGAACTACCTGACCGGCACCATGGTCTGCTTCTTCATCGGCCGCTTTAGCGGTACCTGGCTCATCAGCCGTTTTGCCCCGCATAAAGTGCTCGCCGCCTATGCCCTGCTGTCGATGGTGCTGTGCCTGATCTCCGCGCTCAGCGGCGGCCATATCGGCCTGCTGGCGCTGACGCTGTGCAGCGCGTTTATGTCGATTCAGTACCCGACCATTTTCTCCTTGGGGATCAAAAACCTGGGGCAGGACACCAAATACGGTTCGTCATTTATCGTCATGACCATTATCGGCGGCGGCATCGTCACGCCGGTGATGGGCTTTGTCAGCGATGCCGCGGGCAATATCCCGACCGCCGAACTGGTCCCGACGCTGTGCTTCGCCATCATCTTTATTTTTGCCCGTTTCCGTTCACAAACGGCAACCCACTGAACATTTTCCGCATAACGTGAGGAGTCTGGAATGAAAAAAATCAGCTTACCGAAAATAGGCATTCGCCCGGTCATTGACGGACGTCGCATGGGCGTACGCGAGTCGCTGGAAGAGCAAACCATGAACATGGCGCAGGCCACCGCCGCGCTGATCGGCGAAAAGCTTCGCCACGCCTGCGGCGCGCAGATCGAGTGCGTCATTGCGGATACCTGCATCGCCGGTATGGCGGAGTCCGCGGCCTGTGAAGAGAAGTTTAGCCGCCACAACGTCGGCGTGACCATTACCGTCACCCCCTGCTGGTGCTACGGCAGCGAAACCATCGATATGGACCCGATGCGCCCGAAAGCCATCTGGGGCTTTAACGGCACCGAGCGCCCGGGAGCGGTCTATCTCGCCGCCGCCCTGGCCGCCCACAGCCAGAAGGGCATTCCGGCCTTCTCGATCTATGGTCACGACGTTCAGGACGCGGACGATAGCGCGATCCCAGCGGACGTCGAAGAAAAGCTGCTGCGCTTCGCCCGCGCCGGGCTGGCGGTTGCCGCCATGAAGGGCAAAAGCTATCTCTCCGTCGGCGGCGTATCCATGGGGATTGCCGGCTCCATCGTCGATCATAACTTCTTCGAATCCTGGCTCGGCATGAAGGTGCAGGCGGTCGATATGACCGAGCTACGTCGGCGCATCGACCAGAAAATTTATGATGAGGTGGAGCTGGAGATGGCGCTGGCGTGGGCGGATAAAAACTTCCGCTACGGCGAGGACCAGAACGCACAGCAGTACAAACGCAATGCCGAGCAGAGCCGGGCGGTTCTGAAAGAGAGCCTGCTGATGGCGATATGCATTCGCGACATGATGCAGGGCAACGCGAAGCTGGCGGACAAAGGGCTGGTGGAAGAGTCGCTGGGCTATAACGCCATTGCCGCCGGTTTCCAGGGCCAGCGCCACTGGACCGATCAATACCCGAACGGCGATACCGCCGAGGCGCTGTTGAACAGCTCGTTTGACTGGAACGGGGTGCGCGAGCCGCTGGTTGTCGCGACCGAAAATGACAGCCTCAACGGGGTGGCAATGCTGCTGGGCCATCAGCTCACCGGCACCGCCCAGATCTTTGCCGACGTCCGGACCTACTGGTCACCGGATGCGGTTGAACGGGTGACGGGTCAGCCGCTTACCGGGCTGGCGCAGCACGGCATTATCCACCTGATCAACTCCGGCTCTGCGGCGCTGGACGGCGCCTGTAAACAGCGCGATGCCGCCGGCAACCCGACCATGAAACCGCACTGGGAAATCTCGCAGCAGGAGGCCGACGCCTGCCTCGCGGCCACCGAGTGGTGCCCGGCGATCCACGAGTATTTCCGCGGCGGCGGCTACTCCTCGCGCTTCCTCACCGAAGGCGGCGTGCCGTTTACCATGACCCGGGTCAACATCATTAAGGGCCTGGGGCCGGTCCTGCAAATCGCCGAAGGCTGGAGCGTCGAGCTGCCGAAAGAGATGCACGACCAGCTGGATGCGCGCACCAATTCCACCTGGCCAACCACCTGGTTTGCGCCACGTCTGACCGGCAAGGGCCCGTTCAGTGACGTCTATTCGGTGATGGCGAACTGGGGGGCCAACCACGGCGTGCTGACCATTGGCCACGTCGGTGCGGACTTTATTACCCTCGCCGCCATGCTGCGCATTCCGGTCTGCATGCATAACGTGGAAGAGGCGAAAATCTATCGCCCTTCAACCTGGTCAGCGCACGGGATGGATACCGAAGGTCAGGACTACCGCGCCTGCCAGAACTATGGCCCGCTGTACAAACGTTAATACGTTCCGCCCTTTCATCGCGAAAGGGCTTTTTTTGTTTCAGGAGCAATGATGAAACAAGAGGTTATTCTGGTCCTCGATTGCGGGGCAACCAACGTCCGCGCCATCGCAGTCGATCGGCAGGGGAAGATTGTCGCCCGCGCATCGACCCCCAACGCCAGCGACGTCGCGGCGGAAAACGGCGCCTGGCACCAGTGGTCTCTGGAGGCGATCCTCCAGCGCTTCGCCAGCTGCTGCCAGACGCTCGCGGCTGAGCTCGCCGCCTGCCGCATTCGCGGTATTACGGTCACCACCTTTGGCGTCGACGGGGCGCTGGTCGATGAGCGCGGCGCCCTGCTCTACCCGACGATCAGCTGGAAATGCCCGCGCACCGCGGCGGTGATGCGCGACATCGGCAGAATAATGCCGGCCCAGCGGCTGCAGGAGATCTCCGGCGTCGGGGCCTTCAGCTTCAATACCTTATATAAGCTGGTATGGCTGAAAGAGAACCACCCGCAGCTGCTGGAAAAGGCGCACGCCTGGCTGTTTATCTCATCGCTTATCAACCACCGCTTAACCGGCGAGTTCACCACCGATATCACCATGGCGGGTACCGGCCAGATGCTGGATATTCACCGGCGCGAGTTTAGCCCCGAGATCCTGCAGGCGGCAGGGATCCCGCGCCGCCTGTTCCCGCGGCTGGTTGAGGCGGGAGACAAAATCGGCACCCTTCAGCCTGACGCCGCCGCGCTGCTGCAACTCCCCGTCGGGATACCGGTATTCTCCGCCGGGCACGATACGCAGTTTGCGCTGTTTGGCGCCGGCGCCCAGCAGGACGAACCGGTGCTCTCCTCCGGCACCTGGGAAATCCTGATGGTGCGCAGCGCCGGGGTTAACACCCCGCTGCTGAGCCAGTACCCCGGCTCAACCTGCGAACTGGACAGCCAGCCCGGCCTGACCAACCCCGGGATGCAGTGGCTGGCGTCCGGCGTGCTGGAGTGGGTGCGTCAGCTGCTGTGGACGCCGGAGACACCGTGGCACACGCTGATTGAGGAAGCGCGCCTTATTCCCGCCGGCGCCGAAGGCGTGAAGATGCGCTGCGATCTGCTGGCCTGCCGGGACGCGGGCTGGCAGGGCGTAACGCTGAATACCACCCGCGGCCATTTTTATCGCGCCGCGCTGGAGGGCCTAACCGCCCAGCTGCAGAGCCACCTGCGCACTCTGGAGAAAATCGGCGGCTTTAAGGCCAGCGAGCTCCTGCTGGTGGGCGGCGGCAGCCGTAACGCGCTGTGGAATCAAATTAAAGCCAACGCGCTGGATATGCCGGTTAAGGTGCTCGATGACGCGGAAACCACCGTTGCCGGCGCGGCGATGTACGGCTGGTTTGGCGCCGGCGAGTTTGCCAGCCCGGAACTGGCCAGAGCCCAGGTGCACTACCGGTACCGCTACTTTTATCCACAAACCGAACCTGAACTGATAGATGAGGTATGACATGCTAAAAACTATCTCGCCACTCATCTCCCCCGAGCTGCTTAAGATCCTGGCCGAGATGGGCCACGGGGATGAAATTATTTTTTCCGACGCCCACTTCCCGGCCCACAGTATGGGGCCGCAAGTCGTTCGCGCCGACGGCCTGCTGGTCAGCGATCTCCTGCAGGCGATCGCTCCGCTGTTTGAGCTCGACGGCTACGCGCCGCCGCTGGTGATGATGGCGGCGGTAGCGGGCGACGCGCTCGACCCCGACGTTGAGCGCCGCTATCGCGATGCGCTCTCCCGGCAGTCGCCGTGCCCGGAAGTCATCCGCATCGATCGCTTTGCGTTCTACGAGCGGGCGCAAAAAGCCTTTGCGATCGTTATCACAGGGGAGCGCGCGAAGTACGGGAATATTCTTTTAAAAAAAGGAGTAACGCCGTAATCTCATGCCGGAGCGCCCGCCTGATGCGGGCGTTTATTGACTGACAGGGTGAGAGAAAATGAAAGCGGCACGCCAGCAGGCGATAATAGACCTGCTGATCAACCACAGCAGCCTGACGACCGAAGCCCTATCGCTGCAGCTCGCGGTCAGTAAAGAGACGATTCGTCGCGACCTCAGCGAGCTGCAGTCGCAGGGCAAAGTGCTGCGTAACCACGGGCGCGTCAAAATCATTCATCGCCAGAGCCAGGACAGCGGCGATCCGTTCCACATCCGCCTCAAAAGCCACTATGCCCACAAAGCCGATATCGCCCGCGAGGCCCTTGCCTGGATAGAAGAAGGGATGGTTATCGCCCTCGACGCCAGCTCCACCTGCTGGTATCTGGCCCGTCAGCTCCCGGACGTCAACCTGCACGTGTTTACCAACAGCCAGCCCATCTGCCAGGAGCTGAGCAAGCGCGAGCATATCCAGCTCACCTGCTCCGGCGGCACCCTGCAGCGCAAATACGGCTGCTACGTCAGCGCTTCGCTTATCCCGCAGCTCCGATCGCTGGAGATCGATCTGTTCGTTTTTTCCTGCGAAGGTATCGACAGCAACGGTGCGCTTTGGGATTCAAATACGGTTAACGCCGAGTTCAAGTCCCTGCTGCTCAAGCGGGCGGCGCAGTCTTTGCTGCTGATCGATAAGAGTAAGTTTAATCGCTCGGGCGAGGCCAGCATCGGCCATCTCGATGACGTGACGCACATCATTTCTGATGAGCCCATCGCGGCAAAATAGCCGGCAGGAGAAGGGAGAGGAGAGCCCGGATAGCGGTGCCGCTACCCGGGAGACGACGCGAAGCTAGCGCTCGTCGCGACGACCGCCAACCGCAGCCCACAGGCGGCGAATATGAACGGTGACTTCTTCACGATCGTGATACAGCTGGCGCGCCTGAATCTGCGCGTTAATGCCGTGCTCATCCAGCTGTTCCTGGATGTAGGCCAGATTGCGCGACAGCTCTTCATAGCGCTTTTTCATCGGCAGCTTCAGGTTGAAGATAGTCTCGCGGCACCAGCCGTTGACCAGCCACTGCGCCATCAGCGCCGCAACCTTAGCCGGCTTTTCCACCATGTCGCACACCATCCATGAGATGTTGCTGCGGGTCGGGCGGTAGCGGAAGCCATCTTCACGCAGCCAGGTCACCTGTCCGGTATCCATCAGGCTCTGCGCCATCGGGCCGTTATCGACCGACGAAACCCACATGTTGCGCTTCACCAGCTGATAGGTCCAGCCGCCGGGACAGGCGCCAAGATCCACCGCATACATGCCGTTGCCCAGGCGCTCGTCCCACTCATCGGCCGGGATAAAGACGTGGAACGCCTCTTCCAGCTTCAGCGTAGAGCGGCTCGGCGCATCGGCAGGGAATTTAAGCCGCGGGATCCCCATATAGAACGGGGAGTTGTTGTTGGAGTAGGAGTAGCCGGTATAGCAGCAGCCCGGAGCGATAAAGAATACGTGCACCACCGGACGCTTCGTGGTTTCGTAGCTGGTCAGCACGCCCGCTTCACGCAGGGCCGCGCGCAGCGGAACCGTAAGCTTACGGCAGAACTTCATCAGCTCTTTGCTTTCATTGGTATCGGCCACTTCAACCCGCAGGTCGCCACCCTTCTCCACCACGCCCTGCAGCATGCCGACAATCGGCGTGATGCGATCTTCCGGCGGCAGGTCGCGAAGCAGTTCGCCGACCACAAACATCTGGCGGGCAAAGACCAGCGAGCTGAACGGCAGTTCGCGCGCCAGCTTGTCGCCATCTTCCATCTGATAGCATTCAAAAATCACGTACCCGGCGTTATCTTTCACGCGGGCAAAACCAAACACCTCAAGGCGGGATGCCTTATCGGTAATTTCTGCTGCGCACTCCTTCTCAAACCCGGGGCGACAATAGAGGACAACCTTATTCATGAACAACGCCCTTACGTTTCAGACGAATTGCACCAATTAACATTAAGACCCAACCGGCGAGGAAGCTGACGCCTCCCACCGGCGTAACGAACGCCCACAGGCGTAAATGCGACAGCGCCAGGCAGTAAAGGCTGCCGCTGAACAAAACGGTTCCCAGCGCCATAAAGACGCTGCTCCAGTAAAACCAGATGCTGATGCGGCGCTGCATCGCCACCGCCAGGCCAAAAATGGCCAGCGTATGGAAGGCCTGGTACTCAAGGCCGGTATGGATCCAGCCCATTTCCGCAACGCCCAGCGACCGGCTTAACACGTGCGCGCCGAAGGCGCCCAGAGCAACAAAGATAAAACCGCTTATCGCGGCGAATATCAGCATAAAACGGCTGGTCATGTTATTACCCTACAATCATTTATTGTTCGTAACGAAAACGAAATTTTTCTTGTTCACTTGCCGCTTTCGCCAGTATCCACTGCCGGAAGGCGGCTATTTTACCCAGTTCAGCCTGACTGTCATGACAAACCAGATAAAAGGCATTTTTACTGACCAGAACATCATTAAACGGACAGACCAGACGGCCGGCTTCAATTTCGGACTGGGACATCACGTTATTGGCGAGCGCGACCCCCTGTCCGTGAATGGCCGCCTGCAGCACCATTGCGCTGTGGCTGAAAATCGGCCCCTGCTGGACGTTAATATGGCTTAGACCCAGCTGGCGGGTATAAGTTTGCCAGTCGCGACGGGAAGCATCGTGCAATAGCGTATGTTGCGCCAGATCCGCAGGCGTTTTCAACGCTTTGTCACCGGTCAGCAGCACCGGCGAGCAAACCGGCAGCAGATACTCGGCGTACAGTTTTTCGACGCGCAGCCCCGGCCAGTTGCCGCGACCGTAGAAAATCGCCACGTCAACGTCATCCGCCAGCTTGTCCTCCTGACGGTCCACCGCCTGGATTCTGACGTCAATTCCCGGATAAGCTGAGTTAAAGCTTGAAAGGCGCGGGACCAGCCACTGAATCGCAAAACTGGGCAACAGGCTGACCGTTAACGCCCCTTTTGCGCTTCGCGCCTGCAGTTTACGCGTCGCCTCCGTCAGCTGCGAAAAAATATCTTTAATATCCTGGAAATAGCTCTGGCCCTCTTCCGTCAGCAGCAGCGATCGATTGCGCCGCCGAAACAGCTTCAGCCCAAGAAAGTCCTCTAGTGACTTGATTTGGTGACTTACTGCGGCCTGGGTCACAAAAAGCTCATCGGCTGCGCGAGTGAAGCTTAAATGACGTGCGGCTGCATCAAAAACACGTAATGCATTCAGAGGTGGTAATCGCTTTGACATGGTTATTCTGGCTTAGATGTTAAGGCAATTTAACAAACAGGAAACAACGTTTAACCTATTAGTTTTTTTTATCTGAGCCATTATAATTTGTCCGTTGAGGTTCTACCAGCAAATACCTATAGTGGCCGCACTTCCTGAGCCGGAACGAAGAGCTTTTTTTGGAATGCGTGTTCCAACAAGCTTTTGGCTTACGGTTGTGATGTTGTGTTGTTGTGTTTGCAATTGGTCTGTCTTTGCGGACCATGGTGGCTAAGCTACCCCCTTTTCACTTCCTGTACATTTACCCTGTCTGTCCATAGTGATTTAATGTAGCACCGCAACGCGCGGTGCTTTTTTTTGCCCTGAATTTCCCCTCTCTTCCTTATCCGGTGCTTGTCAGCCTTGCCCTGACGGATAAATTGCGCGACGATCGTCGTATTGCAACGAGGAGCTCCATGAACGCATTCAATCCCGCTCAGTTTCGCGCGCAGTTTCCGGCTCTGGCCGATGCCGGCGTTTACCTTGATAGCGCGGCGACGGCGCTAAAGCCGCTGGCCACCATCGAGGCCAGCGATCGGTTCTATCGCCTCAGCGCCGGTAACGTGCACCGCAGCCAGTTTGCCGCCGCCCAGCGCCTGACCGAACGTTATGAAGACGCCCGCGAGCGCGTCGCGGCGCTGCTTAACGCGCCGTCGGGCAAAGATATCGTCTGGACCCGCGGCACCACCGAAGCCATTAACATGGTGGCGCAGAGCTACGTTCGCCCGCGCCTGCGGCCCGGCGACGAAATCATCGTCAGCGAAGCGGAGCATCACGCCAATCTGGTTCCCTGGCTGATGGTGGCCGAGCAAACCGGCGCCCGGGTGGTGAAGCTGCCCATCGGCGCCGATCGCCTGCCTGACGTGGCGAGCCTGCCCTCCCTGATCACGCCGCGCAGCCGGGTGCTGGCCATTGGCCAGATGTCTAACGTGACCGGCGGCTGCCCGGATCTGGCGCTGGCGATCCGCCTCGCGCACGAGGCGGGAATGGTGGTGATGGTCGACGGCGCGCAGGGCGCGGTGCATTTCCCGGCCGACGTCCAGAATCTGGATATCGACTTTTACGCCTTCTCCGGCCATAAGCTGTACGGCCCGACGGGGATTGGCGCGCTGTATGGTAAAAGCGAACTGCTGAACGCCATGTCGCCGTGGCTCGGCGGCGGTAAAATGATTACCGAAGTCACGTTCGACGGGTTTAAAACCCAGCCCGTCCCCTATCGGCTGGAGGCCGGCACGCCAAACGTCGCCGGCGTCATTGGCCTGAGCGCGACGCTGGAGTGGCTGCAGGAGACCGATATCGCCCAGGCCGAAAGCTGGAGCCGCAGCCTGGCGACGCTGGCTGAAGACGAGCTGGCGAAACGTCCGGGCTTCCGCTCCTTCCGCTGCCAAAGCTCAAGCCTGCTGGCGTTTGATTTCGCCGGCGTGCACCACGGCGATATGGTGACGCTGCTGGCGGAGTCCGGCATCGCGCTTCGCGCCGGGCAGCACTGCGCCCAGCCGCTGCTGGCGGCGCTTGGCGTTAGCGGCACCCTGCGCGCCTCGTTTGCGCCTTATAATACGCAGGATGACGTTTACGCGCTGGTGCATGCCGTTGACCGCGCTCTGGAAATTTTGGTGGACTAATGACGACTCCCAACCCGCAGAACCATCCGTTTGGCACCGCTATCACTGAAGCGACGCTGCGGCAAACCTTCGTCCCGCTGAGCCAGTGGGAAGATAAGTACCGCCAGCTGATTGTGTTAGGCAAAAAGCTGCCGCCGCTGGCGGAAGAGGTTAAAGCCCACACGACGGAGATTGCCGGCTGTGAAAACCGCGTCTGGCTGGGGTATAGCGTGCGCGACGGTCGGCTCCATTTCTTTGGTGACAGCGAGGGACGGATCGTTCGCGGCCTGCTGGCCGTGCTGCTGACGGCCGTTGAGGGGAAAAGCGCCGCCGAGCTGCAGGCGCGCGATCCGCTGGCGCTGTTCGACGAGCTGGGGCTGCGCGCGCAGCTTAGCGCCTCTCGCGGCCAGGGCCTCGCCGCGCTGGGCGCCGCGGTGCTTGCCGCGGCCCGCGAGGCTTAACCCGAGCTAAAGCGCCTGGCCCTGACGCCCGGCTTTCGCCAGCATTTTCTTCAGCGCATGCGATACGGCGACAAAACCAAAGGTGGCGGTAACCATCGTTGCCGCCCCAAAGCCCGACGCGCAGTCCATTCGTTTGGGGCCTTCCGCGCTGCTTTTCATCGCGCATACGCTGCCGTCTGCCTGGGGATAAACCAGCGCCTCGGTCGAGAACACGCAGTCGATGCCGAGCTTGCCCTTACTGTTTTTGACCACTCCGAACTGGCCCTTCAGGCGCTCGCGCAGCTTCGCCGCCAGCGGATCCTGAATCGTTTTCGCCAGGTCCGCCACCTGAATCTGGGTCGGATCAATTTGCCCACCCGCACCGCCGGTAGTCACCAGCGGCACCTTATAGCGACGGCACCAGGCAATTAACGCCGCCTTCGGCCGCACGCTATCGATAGCGTCAATCACGTAGCTGAAGCCCGCGCCCATATATTCGGCCACGTTCTCCGGCGTCACGAAATCGTCAATCACCGTCACCTGACATTCAGGGTTGATCAGCCGGATGCGTTCCGCCATCACCTCGGCTTTCGCCAGCCCGACGTTGCCGCCCAGGGCATGAATCTGCCGGTTGGTGTTGGTGACGCAGACGTCGTCCATATCGATAAGGGTAATGGCGCCAATCCCGGTTCGTGCCAGCGCTTCTGCGGCCCAGGAGCCGACGCCGCCGATGCCCACGACGCAGACGTGCGCGTCGGCAAAACACTGCAGCGCTGATTCACCATACAAACGCGCCGTCCCACCAAAACGCTGGCGCCAGGCGTCGCTAATTACAACAGACATATAACCTCAGAATAAAATGGCCGCTTCCCCGACGCGCGCGTGCCGTCGGGGCAGCGGAGAAAGGAGTGTTAGCCGCTAAAGACGTTGCCCGTGCCCGGGGCGTTTTTCAGCACCCAAACGCGGCCATAGTGGTTATACCAGCCCGCGCGATGCCCGGCATCCGCACCGATACCCTGATAGATATCGAAGTGCTGGCCTTTAATCGCGCCGCCGACGTCCAGCGCAACCATCAGGCGCAGCTCGTACTGACCGTTAAACTTGCCTTTATTATCCAGCAGCGGGACTTCCGCCAGCAGGGTGGTTCCCGGCGGGATAATGCTGCGGTCAGAGGCGACCGACGCGCGGCCAATCAGCGGTACCGCGCTGGCGCCTTTCACCGGGGCGAAGGATTGCGGTTTAAAGAAGACGAAGGACGGGTTCTCTTCGAGCAGCGCGCGCACTTCGGCTTCGCTATGGGTTTCACCCCATTCGCGGATCGCCTGCATCGACATATCTTCTCTCTTTACTTCACCGCGATCGATAAGCACTTTACCGATGCTGCGATACGACCAGCCGTTCTTCCCGGCATAGCTGAAGAAGTTCAGCGGCGAGCCGTCGCCAAAATCGATATAGCCGCTGCCCTGGACATCCATAATGAAGTTGTCCATCAGCGAGTTGCTGTAGGCCAGGATATAGCTGTCGCTCAGCCCGCCGGCGTAGATGCTGGCGCGGGACGGAAGCTTGCCGCGCTTCGGCGGCATGCGGTAAATAGGATACTGGAACTCACCCTGGCGGGTGTGGCGCGCCTGCACCACCGGGGTGTAGTAGCCGGTAAACTGCACGTTGCCGTAGCTATCGGCGCCCTGCATCTGCCAGGCGTCAATGCCGTACTGGCTCAGCGTGCGGGTATCGCCGCCGGCGCTTAGCCACTGCTGCAGGGAGTTATAGACGTTGCTCTGGCTATTATAGAGGCGCGGAGAGGCGCTGCGGATCTGCCTGACCTGTTCGGAGAAGTCGCCCGCGTTAATTGGCGTGCCGACCGCATCAGGTTGGTTAACCAGTGAAAACGGCTGGGTAAGCTTTCCTTCATTATACTGCTGACCGCGATCGGTCGGTTTCGAGGAGCAGCCGGCGAGCATCGCCAGTATTGCTCCGGTTGCCACATACTTTGCCCAACATCCTTTCATGGTATCTCTTCTTTTGCCGCTTAGTACCGGTTCGTGATGAGGGAAGATAACAAACCGCCAGGGCTATTGAAATGCGATAAAGCAGCACAAATACAAAATCGGCTAAAAAACGCGCTAAAAACGGTTCTTTCTACACCATTCATTACAAAATTATCGATTTAGCTGAAAAAGGGTTGCATCAAAACGTTAGCAGAGTATAGTGCGCATCCACGGACGCGGGGTGGAGCAGCCTGGTAGCTCGTCGGGCTCATAACCCGAAGGTCGTCGGTTCAAATCCGGCCCCCGCAACCAATTAAAATCAGAGAAGTAAGCTTTACTCGATGGAAGAGTAAAGACGGACGCGGGGTGGAGCAGCCTGGTAGCTCGTCGGGCTCATAACCCGAAGGTCGTCGGTTCAAATCCGGCCCCCGCAACCAATTAAAATCTGATGCAAGTTTACTCGATGAAGAGTAAAGACGGACGCGGGGTGGAGCAGCCTGGTAGCTCGTCGGGCTCATAACCCGAAGGTCGTCGGTTCAAATCCGGCCCCCGCAACCAACACAATAAACACCCTCCCGGGTGTTTTTTTGTTTCTGCGCTTCCCGCACGATAGCTTCTGCCCGCCGGTTCACGGCCCCGAACGACCTTTCTTAGCAGCAATACTCAGATCCGGCCTCATCGCCTGGTGCGCCATCGCCGCGTGCAGCAATGGCGCAGCGTGGCTCACAGCAGGGCCAGCAGGAAGATCAGTTCGCCGAGCTCAATGGCCGCTCCCAGCGTATCGCCGGTTTGCCCACCGAGGGTGCGCTTTAAGAGCTGACCGAGAATGAAAATCGCCGCCACGCTGACCGCCAGCGCCGCCACTCCGCTCATGCCCGGCAGCAGCACCGCCGCGAGAATAACCGCGAGCCCCAGGGTTACGCAGGTTTGTCGCCCGCTCACCTTGCCGATAAACACGTTGCCCAGCCCCTCTTCCCGCGCATAGCGGTGGCGGTACATCAGCAGCACGCTGGCTCCCCGCCCTACCGCACAGGCTGCCGCCAGCGCCGCCAGCATCGGCGTGCCGCGCAGCGCCAGCTCGCTGACCACCAGCACCTTCGCCAGCAGCACAAAAATCAGCGCCAGCCCGCCGTGGGTTCCCAGCCGGCTGTCGCGCATAATCTCCAGCATCCGTTCACGACGGCGGGCGGAAAACACCCCGTCGCAGGTGTCGGCCAGTCCGTCGAGGTGGAAGCCGCCGGTGAGCAGCGCCAGCGCCAGTACGGCAAACAGCGCCGCCAGCGGGATGCCGCACCACGCCTGCACGGCGAGAAATACCAGGCCGCTCAGCAAGCCCAGCAGCGCGCCGACCACGGGAAAGGTGACAATACCGCGAACGTAGCGGTCGATATCCAGCCCCTGCGACCAGCGCTCCGGTACCGGTAAACGGCTGAGAAAAGAGAGCGTTGCCCAAAATAGTTTGATCATTTTATTTTGACTCCAATACCTGATACCACCAGCCAGACCTCATCCGCAGCCGCCGCCAGGCGCTGGTTAACCCGACCGGCGATATCGCGAAAATGCCGCGCAAGGCGATTCTCGGGGACAATCCCCATTCCCACTTCGTTGGTGACCACCACGATCTTCGCCGCAGAGCGCTGGCAGGCGGCGATCAGCGAGTGGACCTCGTCATCAATCATCCGCTCCATGGCCGCATAATCCCAGCCATCGGGATCGCTGTCACCGCCGCAGGCAAACAGCAGGTTGGTGACCATGGTGGTGATACACTCCAGCAAAATAGCTTCGTTAGGATCGTCGTGCGGGGCAATCAGCTTATCAAGATGCTGCCAGCGCTCGACGGTGCGCCAGTGCGCCGGTCGGCTATCGCGGTGATGCTGGATCCTCGCGGCCATCTCCTCATCAAAAATCTGCGAGGTGGCGAGATACAAAACCTGCGGTGAGCCGGCGATCAGCGCTTCGGCGTGACGGCTTTTCCCGCTGCGCGCGCCGCCGGTGACCAGAATCAGCATGATGGCTCCTGATGCTGCTGCATAATGTGGTAAATTTTTTCAATATCAATATGTTGACGCATTGCATCCGCCAGAATATCGAACTGCTGCGACTTGTACTGCGCGTAGTGGAGGGTGCTATCCAGCGCCGCCAGGCCTTTGCGTTGACGCAGGCCGTTGACCAGCGCGCGGGTGAAATCATCGCTGTCGAACAGGCCGTGCAGGTAGGTACCAAACGCCAGCCCGTCGTCCGTCATCGCCCCGTCCGCCACCGTCCGCCCCTCTTTTTCCAGCTGCAGCAGCGGCCGGCAGTCGCCTTGCCGGGTCGTTTCACCCATATGAATTTCGTAGCCGCGCACGCGCAGCGCGGAGGCGCCCGTCAGCCAGCCAGGGAGCGCAGCCGCCATCGTCGCCTCAACCAGCGTCGTGGTTTTATGGCGGGCAAAGTGCGTTACGGTATTGAGCAGCCCCAGGCCGGGCAACATGCCCAGCCCGGACTCCACGTCATCGAAGATGGTCTCGCCAAGCATCTGGTAACCGCCGCAGATCCCCAGCAGCGGAATCCCCTGCTGATGTGCCTGCAGCACGCCCTGCTCCATCCCGCTTTCGCGCAGCCACCGCAGATCGCCCAGCGTATTTTTGCTGCCGGGCAGGATCACCAGGTCGCTCGTCGTCAGATCCTGGGGATGACGAACGTAGCGCACGCGCACGTCCGGCTGCGCCGCCAGCGCGTTGAAATCGGTGAAGTTGGACGTATGCGGCAGCTGAACCACTGCAATCTCAATCTCCCGCGGCGCGGTGCTCAGGTATTTTCCCTTCTGCAACGCCACGCTATCTTCATCTTCCAGATCGACCTCCAGCCACGGCAGCACGCCCAGCACCGGAACGCCGGTCAAAGTCTCAATCTGTTCGATGCCCGAGTACAGCAGCGCCACATCGCCGCGGAACTTATTGATGATCACCCCTTTCACCCTGGCGCGCTCCTGCTCCTCAAGCAGCGCCAGCGTCCCGTAGATGGCGGCAAACACGCCGCCTCTGTCGATGTCGGCAACGAGGATCACCGGACACTGCGCCATCTCCGCCATGCCCATGTTAACGATATCGCGATCGCGCAGGTTGATCTCCGCCGGGCTGCCGGCGCCCTCGAGAACCAGCACCTCATACTCCTGCGCCAGGCTGCGGTAAACCTCAAGGATCTGCTCGCGCAGGCGCGGCTTGTACTCGTGGTAGCTCACCGCGTCCATATGGGTCGCCACTTTTCCCATCAGCACCACCTGCGCGTTGAGATCGCTGGTTGGCTTTAACAGTATCGGGTTCATGCGCACATCCGGCGCGATGCCCGCCGCTTCGGCCTGGAAGATCTGCGCCCGTCCCATCTCTTTGCCATCGGCGGTGATGCCCGAGTTCAGCGCCATGTTCTGTGATTTAAACGGCGCCGTGCGCAGGCCGTCCTGGTAAAAAATTCTGCACAGTCCCGCCACCAGCACGCTTTTTCCCACGTCGGATGCCGTACCTTGCAACATAATTGCCCGCGTCATGGGGCCTCCTTTATCGCGTTCTGTCGCCTTCGCATTAAGCTCATCTTTCGCTATAGCCGCGGCGTTCATGCCGCGCCGGCCAGCAGATAGCGCGCCAGCATAAACAGCGCCAGCGCCAGGGTTGATGCCACCCACATCAGCCGGATCGTGCGGGGGATATCGTCGACTGAAATGTCGCGCACGTCGTCGCCAATCCACGGCTTTTCTACCCGTTGGCCAAAATAGTTGTTTGGACCGCCCAGCCGAATCCCCAACGCGCCGGCCACGCTGGCTTCCGGCCATCCGCAGTTGGGGCTGCTGTGGTTATAGCGATCCCGCCAGCCGATACGTACCGCTCCGGGACCATCGTTGCGGCATAAGAAGGCCGCCATACTCAGCAGCAGCCAGCTCAGACGGGCGGGAATAAGGTTGGCAACATCATCAAGGCGGGCGCTGACCATGCCAATAGCGCGATACTTTTCGTGCTTGTAGCCCACCATTGAATCGAGGGTATTCACCGCCTTGTAGGCCATAGCCAGCGGCGCGCCGCCGATCAGCAGGAAGAAGAGCGGGGCAATAATGCCATCGACGGTGTTCTCCGCCACCGTCTCCACCACCGCGCGGTTAATCTGCTCCGGCTGGAGCTGAGACGTGTCCCACCCGACAATCCACGAGAGCTTCTCGCGGCTCTGCGCCAGGTCCCCCTCGCGCAGCGGACGCTCAACATCGCGGGCGGAGGTTGCCAGGCAGCGGCCGGCCAGCAGGGTAAAAATCATCCACACCTCAATCACCCAGCCGAGCCAGGGATGGATGCTTTCCGCCAGCGTCAGTACGCCCCAGGAAACGCCCCACGTCAGCCCTACCACCGCCAGCCACATCAGCCCTCCGCCGATGCGTAGCGCCCTGTCGCTGCGGCAGTAGCGCCTGACGACGCGTTGCGTGGCGGTAATGAGGTGGCCAATCCAGCGTACCGGGTGGGGCCAGCGCGGGGGGTCGCCGATGATGAGATCGAGGAGCCAGGCGACGCTCCAGGCAAGTAGCGTCATCGCGCGAGCCTCGAAGACGCCTGTCGGCGTACGGGAATAGATGAATGGAGTCTTGCCGCCATACCCGGTTCCTGTTCAGGGTGGTCGGAGGGCAAAGGTGCAACAGCGGTACGCTTTCGCCGGTACGCCTCTGAGCACCCTACTTACCACCGAGGTTGTTGGTGATAACCAACAGGCAGGATTTCTGGCTTAGCGTCAGCATCGCAGCGGCGGGGAATTTTGGCTCCCGTCGCTGGCACCCGTTGGTTGATATCGCGAAAGCATCCTGAGGCTCTGCCGTTCGCGCAATAAGGAACGGCATTATGCCACACCGATGCGCCGGCGGCTTGCGAAGTCAGACGCCGACGGGCAGGATCTTCGCCAGCGCCGCAAGCAGCCGCTGATTCTCTTCCGCGCTGCGGATCGCCACGCGGAAATAGCCCGCCCCGAGGCCGGGGTAGTTGGCGCAGCTGCGTATCAAAATGTGCTGCTGCAGCAGGGCATACTGCAGGTCGATGCCAGGAATATCGGCGCGCAGAAACAGATAGTTTGCCTGGCCCGGATAGACCGTCAGGCCGGGAAGCTGGCGGAGCTGCTGGTAAAAACGCCGGCCTTCTTCCGCCAGCCAGCGCCAGGTCTTCTGCTGGTAGGCGCTATCCTGCAGAATAATTTCCCCCGCCAGCGCGGCAAACGCGTTTATTGACCACGGCATCTGCCGCTCGCGCATCCTGGCGACGGCGCGTTCATCGCCGTTGACCAGATAGCCCAGCCGCAGGCCGGGGATGGCATAGAACTTGGTCAGCGAGCGCAGTACCCAGATATGTGGGTTATCGCGCAGCAGAGGAATAAACCCCGGCTGGTCGGGAATGAAATCGATAAAAGCCTCATCGAGGATCAGCGCGATGTCTAGCGCTTTGCAGCGCGCGGCAATCGCCGCCAGCAGGTGGCTCTCCGGCAGCAGTCCGGTTGGGTTATTGGGCGTACAGAGGAACAGGCAGTCGAGGTCCGGCGTCAGAGCCGCGAGAAGGGCCTCGGTCAGCTGCCAGCCGTCCTCTTCCCGCAGGGCGAACTCGCGGATCGCGCAATCTACCGCGCTCAGCGCGCGGCGATATTCGGCAAAACCGGGCACTACAATCATCGCCTGACGCGGCTTCAGGCCACTTACGACGGTGAAAATAGATTCGGTTTCGCCATTGCCTGCGACGATCCACGAGGCGGGAATATGGTGATGCTCTGCCAGCGCCTCGTGCAGCTGCTGATAGTCCACGTCGGGATAGCGCTCCGCGCGGTCAAGATTAGCGATCAGGGCGCGTTTGAGGCTTTCAGGCATGCCCAGCGGATTAATATTGGCGCTAAAATCGAGCAGCTGTGCGGGCTGAATGCCCAGCAGCGCCGCCGCCTCTCGCGTATTGCCGCCGTGGGCGCTCTTTAACAGGGCCATCTCCCGCTCCTTTCATCAACCACGCCTTGCCAGCGTTGCGCCATCGGCGAAGTAGGCCTTAATCCCCGCCAGTATCGACTCGGCAACTTCCTGCTGGAAGGTCGCCGTTTTCAGCTTACGCTCCTCCTCCACGTTGCTGATAAACGCGGTTTCGACCAGGATCGACGGGATATCCGGCGCTTTCAGCACCGCAAAGCCGGCCTGTTCCACCTGGTTTTTGTGCAGGTTATTAATTCTGCCCATCTTCTGCAGCACGGCCTTACCAAACTTCAGGCTATCGGCGATGGTCAGCGACTGCACCATATCAAACATCGTATGGTCGACGTAGCGATCGCCGCTCTTGCTGACGCCCCCCACCAGATCGGCGGCGTTCTGGGTTTGCGCCAGATACTTAGCCGCGGTGCTGGTGGCGCCTTTGGTTGAGAGCGCGAATACCGAAGAGCCGCTCGGCTGTCGGCTGGTAAAGGCATCGGCGTGGATCGAGACGAACAGATCGGCACGCTGTTTTTGCGCCTTGGCGACGCGCACCTTCAGGGGAATAAAGACATCTTCATTGCGGGTCATATAGGCCTTCATATTTCCCTCTTTTTCGATCAGCGCCCGAAGCCGCCGGGCGATCTGCAGCACCACGTCTTTCTCACGGGTGTGGTATTTACCCACCGCGCCGGAGTCTTCCCCGCCGTGTCCCGGATCGAGCATGATCACAATCGGCCGGTCGCGCCCGGCTTTACCCGGCTTCGGCCCGCTTTCCGCCGGCGGCACCTGACGATCGAGATCGCCCTTGTTGTAATCCTCCAGCAGCGCCAGCAGCGGATCCTGCACGTCGGTCGCCGTAGACGGATAGAGATCCATCACCAGACGCTCTTTAAAACCGGCAACCGGCGCGAGGGCAAAGAGCTGCGGTTTCACGTTCTGTTTAAGCTCAAACACCATGCGCACCGTCTGCGGATCGAACTGGCCGACGCGGGCGGACTTAATATAGGGATCGTCGTCGCGAATGCTGGTTCCCATGCCCTTTAGCACGGAATTAAGGTTGACCCCTTCCAGATCGACCACCAGCCGCTCCGGATTGCTCAATGCAAATTGCCGATATTTCAGCACATGGTTGGATTCCACCGTAACGCGCGTATAGGTTGACGACGGCCAGACGCGCACCGCGACGACCTGTGCAACGGCGGCTAAACCAACCGGACTGACGCTCATTAACCACATGGCGCTCGCCCCCTGTAAAAAACGGCGACGGCTTAATCCTGACTTGTATCCCGGCATGCCACTCCCAAGCAATAAAAACGCTTTCGTATCCAAAACAAACAGATTGACCGGAAACTTTAACGAAAGCCGTATAACCTGTCATCAATAAAAGGGTAAACAATCTTTGGTAGCACGCGTTAAGTCACAGTTCTTTCGCATATTGGTGACAAATTTTGGCTTGCGTTTACGCGCAAAACAGAATAAAAATACACTTATTACGAATAATCATGCATTGAGGGTTGTGGTCATGGTGAAGGAACGTCGCACCGAACTGGTAGAAGGATTCCGCCATTCAGTTCCCTATATTAACGCCCATCGGGGAAAAACCTTTGTTATCATGCTGGGCGGCGAAGCCATCGAGCATGAAAATTTCTCCAGTATAGTCAATGACATTGGCCTATTACATAGCCTGGGCATTCGCCTGGTGGTGGTCTATGGCGCGCGCCCTCAGATAGACGCTAACCTGGCCGAGCATCATCACGAGCCGCTTTACCATAAGCAAACGCGCGTGACTGACGCCAAAACCCTCGAACTGGTTAAACAGGCCGCCGGCATGCTGCAGCTGGAAATTACCGCGCGCCTGTCGATGAGCCTCAATAACACCCCGCTGCAGGGCGCCCACATTAACGTCGTGAGCGGTAATTTCATTATTGCCCAACCGCTTGGCGTGGATGACGGCGTCGATTATTGCCACAGCGGGCGCATTCGTCGTATCGATGAAGAAGCGATCCACCGCCAGCTTGATAACGGCGCCATCGTGCTGATGGGCCCGGTTGCGGTATCGGTCACCGGCGAAAGCTTTAACCTGACTTCCGAAGAGATTGCCACCCAGCTGGCCATTAAGCTGAAAGCGGAAAAAATGATCGGCTTCTGCTCTTCGCAAGGGGTGTACAGCCAGGAGGGTGAGATCGTTCCCGAGCTGTTCCCGAACGAAGCCCAGGCTCGGGTTGAAGAGCTGGAAGCGGAAGAGGACTACAACTCCGGTACCGTGCGTTTCCTGCGCGGTGCGGTGAAAGCCTGCCGCAGCGGCGTGCGCCGCTGCCACCTGATCAGCTACCAGGAGGATGGCGCTCTGCTGCAGGAGCTGTTCTCGCGCGACGGTATCGGTACCCAGATCGTCATGGAGAGCGCCGAGCAGATCCGCCGCGCCACCATCAACGATATTGGCGGTATTCTTGAGCTGATAAGCCCGCTGGAGCAGCAGGGAATTCTGGTGCGCCGCTCCCGCGAGCAGCTGGAGATGGAAATAGATAAATTCACCATTATTCAGCGCGACAACACGACAATCGCCTGCGCCGCGCTCTATCCGTTCCCGGAAGAGAAAATCGGTGAAATGGCCTGCGTGGCGGTCCATCCGGACTACCGCAGCTCATCGCGTGGGGAAGTGCTGCTGAACCGCATCGCGACCCAGGCAAAACAGATGGGGCTAAGCAAACTGTTCGTGCTGACTACCCGCAGCATCCACTGGTTCCAGGAGCGCGGCTTTACGCCGGTGGATATCGACCTGCTGCCGGAAAGTAAGAAAGAGATGTACAACTATCAGCGCCGCTCCAAGGTGATGATGGCCGATCTTGGCTGAGTGAGCGTTCCCCTTTGCCGGCAGGCGTAGCGCAGGCTGGCAAAGAGGAAGCAGTTGAACTGCCGAGGCTACCCGCCGCTGGCGAAGATATCCGTCAGCCCACTGCGCCGTTCGGTGCGCGCCACGATAGCCTGAGTCAGCACCTGCTCATCGGCATAAATCGACAGCTGCCGTTTGGCGCGGGTTATCGCGGTATACACCAGCTCACGCGTCACCAGCGGCACGCTGCGGGAAGGCAAAATCAGGGCCGCGTGGTCAAACTCCGAGCCCTGGGATTTATGCACCGTCATCGCCCAGGCGGTATCGTGCTCCGGCAGGCGACTGGGCTGCACCGACTTAATGCTGCCATCCGGCATCGGGAACCAGACGCGAAGCCCGTCTCCCCTTTCCAGCGCAATGCCAATATCACCGTTAAACAGCCCCAGCGCGCTATCGTTACGCGAGATCATCACCGGCCGGCCCTCATACCAGCGCGAATGCCGCGGCAGCGCAATAGCCCGCTTACGATTGAGCATCCGCTCCAGCTGTTCGTTCAGCCCGCTGACGCCGTAGGGCCCCTCGCGCAGGGCGCACAGTAGCCGAAACTCGCCGAAAGCGGCGATCGCCGCCTCCGGATCCGCCCGCTCGCGCAGCAGCCGGAGATAGCGATCGTAGCCGGCCTGCGCCTGCGTCAGCATCGCTTCATACTCCTCGGTGGTGCTTAGCGGGCGCAGCACGATGTCGTCGAAAGGCTGACGCAGGGTCGTCTTGACCCCATGCCGATCGCCGGCGTTCACCGCCCGGGCCAGGCTACCGATGCCGGAGTGGCTGCCAAAACGATAGCTTTTTTGCAGTAGGCACAGGCTGTCGCGCAGGGCACCCGCCGCCTCGCCCTCGCCGGCAGGCACCGGCAGGCCGGTCAGCCGCTTTAGCTGCGCCGCGCGCTCGGCGGTATAGCCCGCACTCACCCATGCGCAAATATCCCCCAGCACCGCGCCGGCCTCCACCGACGCCAGCTGATCGCGGTCGCCGAGAAAAATCACCCGACCGTGCGCCGGCAGGGCGTCAATCAGGCGAGCCATCATCGGCAGGTCAATCATCGAGGCTTCATCCACCACCAGCACGTCGAGGTGCAGCGGGTTACCGGCGTGATAGCGCATACGCTGGCTGCCCGGCTGCGCGCCAAGAAGGCGGTGCAGGGTGCTGGCCTCTGTGGGCAGCAGCGCCTTCTGCTCATCCGTCAGCGGCAGCTGGCGCAGCGCGCTTCCCAGCGACTCGGTCAGGCGCGCGGCGGCTTTGCCGGTGGGCGCCGCCAGGCGGATGCGGCAGCGGGGCGTATCCGTCGTCTGAATCAACGCCGCCAGCAGCCTGGCGACGGTAGTCGTTTTACCGGTGCCTGGACCGCCGGAAATAACCGAAATCCGCCGGGTCAGCGCCACCGCCGCCGCCACCTTCTGCCAGTCAATATCGTCCCCGGCCGGGAAGAGCGCATCCAGCGTCGACGCCAGGCGCGTTTCATCCACGCTCAGCACCTGATTGGCTTCGTTAAAAAAGCGCGCGACGGTTAGCTCGTTGCGCCACATGCGGTTAAGGTAAAGCCGTTCGCCGCAGAGGATCATCGGCGTCGGGCGCTCCCCGCGGCTCACCGCCGCTGACGAGAGCAGCAGCGCCGACCAGTCATCGGGCGCACCGGCCTGCGCCAGCAGCTGCTCGCGCAGAGCGGCGACCTTGCCGCTCAGCACGTCGTCAGCGGCAAGGCGCGAGAGCGGCAGGCAGACGTGCCCTTCGCCGGCGTCGCGGCTCAGCACCGCCGCCGCCAGCCTCACCGCCGGATGCGCATCCCGAGCGACCATCAGCGCAAACTGGACGTCAAGCGGACGTAACAAACGCTGGTTTGCTGCCTCAAGCAGCAGCTCATCCATGGTCATGAAGCGATCTCCTGAACTTCGCCGGCAAAGAGGGCGTCCAGGCCGTCGATCAGCGGCCGCTCAGGGCGCGTGGTAAATATCCCCTGCCCTCCGTCCTGCCCGTCCATTCCGCGTAAAAAGAGATAAATGACGCCACCAAAATGGCGCTCATAGTCATAGTCAGCAACGCGATGGCGTAAATAGCGGTGCAGCGCCAGGCTGTAGAGCTGGTACTGTAAATCATAGCGGTGCGTGCACATCGCCTGCGCCATTGCCTGCCGGGTGTAGGCTTCGCGATCGTCCCCCAGCCAGTTGGATTTGTAATCCAGCAGGTAGTAGCGGCCGTTATGCCGAAACACGAGGTCAATAAACCCTTTCAGCATTCCGCGAACCTGACGGAAATCAAGCCCCGGGCACTGGGCCGAAAGCGGGTCGTAGCGGCGAACCAGCGCATCCAGGCGCTGCGCATCCAGCGGGGCTTCAATGGGTAAATAAAACGCCATCTCAACCTGCTTATCCGCTGCAGTGAGCTGATTCAGCGCGATATCGGCGCCCGGTAGCGGCGTGCGCAGCACATCATCCAGCCATTGGGTCAGCACCGGCGTCCACTGTTCAGCAAATCCGCCGGAACGCAGCTTTTCCGCCATCCAGTCGGCGGGGACCGGCTGGGTAAAGTCGAGATCTTCAAACAGGCCGTGCAAAAATGTCCCCGGCGACGCCCCGCGCGGGAACTGATGCGGGATGAGCTGCGGCTCTTCCGCCACCTCCCCCACCCCGGCGGCGTCAACGTCAAGACGGGGCAGTAAATCCTGCGCCGGGCTGTGGCCATGCTGCTGTAGCCCGGAGTAGCTGGTAACCCGCCAGTCATCGACGATTGAACGTCCCAGCATCCGCGCCGACAGGGGCGGCAGCGCCTCCTGCGGTGCCTGCCAGGGCTGCCGATCGGCAACGCCGGGGGTTTGCAGCGCAATATCCGCGCAGCAGAACGCCTGCAGACGGGCCGTCAGCCCCGCAGCGTCCATCGCTTCGCCTCCCTGCAGAAGGCGCCCCAGGGCGCTGTGGTGAAAATCGCTGTCGCCCGGCTTGTCGCTGCGCCGGGTGCTGAGCGGCGCCACGCCGAGGCTGCAGTGCCAGACCGCTCGCGTCAGGGCCACGTACAGCAGGCGTAAATCTTCCGCCAGACGCTCCGCCTCCGCCAGCTCGAGGCTCCCCTCATTCTGCTCAAGGTCGAGCACCGCCGCAAAGGAGTCGCGATCGTGATAAAACGCCTGATCCTGCTTGCGGAAGCGGGCGATAAACGGCAGCCACACCAGCGGGTATTCCAGCCCTTTCGATTTATGTACGGTGACGATCTGCACCAGATGCTTATCGCTTTCCAGGCGCATCTGCTGGCTGGAGGCGTTGCTGTCCGGCTCGGCGATGCGCTGCGTCAGCCAACGCACTAACGCATGCTCGCTCTCCAACTGGTTGGCCGCTTCCTGCAGCAGTTCGCTGATATGCAGGATATCGGTTAAGCGCCGCTCGCCGCCGCTCGTCACCAGCAGGTTTTCGGCAATATGTCGGGCGGTCATCAGCGCTCTTAGCATCGGCATCACCCCGCGCTGACGCCAGATGAGGCGGTAGTCGCTAAACTCTTCCACCAGCGCATCCCACGCGCGCTCATCCTTGTTGAGGTTTTCAATATCGCGGGCGTTCAGGCCGAAAATCGAGGTCGCCAGCGCGCTGCGCAGCGTGTTTTCGCGTTCGGGCGCCAGCGCCGCCTGGAGTACCCACAGCAGCTCCTGCGCTTCCGGCGTTTCAAATACGCTATCGCGGTTGGAGAGATAGACCGACGGAATGGCCAGGGCCTGCAGCGCATCGCGGATCAGCGACGCCTCCTGGCGGTTACGCACCAGCACCGTGATATCGGAAGCCTGCACCGGCCGGGCGCAATCGTCGCGCCACAGCAGCGCCCGCCCCTGCTGGCCGGCGCTAAGCCAGTCGCGGATCTGCGAAGCGCAGAGCTGGGCCATAAAGGTTTGATAATCCCCCGCGCCCACCGCTTCCCCCGGCATCAGCCAGATATTCATTGCCGGAACCGCATCGTCGTCAACGGTGAAGCGCAGATGCTGGTTTTTCGGCGCCGACTTTACCGGTAGGAACGGGATTTCGCGGAACATAAACGGATTATCGCTGAGGCTGAACAGGCGATTGACGCTCTCCACCATTCCCGGAGCGGAGCGCCAGTTGGTATCCAGCGTGTAGTGCGCGGCAACGTCGCCGCGCGCCTTCATATAGGTAAAGATGTCCGCGCCGCGAAAGGCGTAAATAGCCTGTTTGGGATCGCCGATAAGCAGCAGCGCCGTCTCCGGCTGCCGCCGCCAGATGCGGCGAAAAATACGGTACTGCTGCGGGTCGGTATCCTGGAACTCATCGATCATCGCTACCGGAAAACGCTGCCGGATAGCGCTGGCCAGCGCTTCGCCGCTTTCGCTACGCAGCGCATCGTCGAGGCGGCTGAGCATATCATCAAAACCGAGCTCTCCGCGGCGACGCTTTTCGCGCGCCACCGCTTCGCGGATCTCCACCATTGCCCGGGCGATCAGCAGATCGGTCAGGGTCAGCGGCGCAGAGAGCAGCGCCTCAATCGCGCTAAACAGCGGGTGAACCGGCGGTTCGCCATCCGCTTTGGTGCGTTCATAGAGGAACGGCTGGGAGAATTTCTCCAGCGCCTCCGGCAGCCGGTAGCTCAGGGTCTCTTCCTGCGCCCAGAGGCTGACTTTCTCGATCCACTTCCCCTGGTTACCGCGGTTGAATTTACGCCGGTCGAGGCCGGAGTTTTCCAGCACGCTTTCAATCTCGCCCACCTGCTCGCGCCACTGCTGCTTCACCGCGTCAATGCGCTCGATGATTTGCTGATGGCGTTCGGCCAGCGTCTCCTCCTGTGCAGGCGGAGATTTAAGCTGCGGGGCTTCGCCCTGCAGCCAGCGGTCGAGGGATTTCAGCAGATCGCGCGGGCCTTTCCAGGCTTCGTGGATAACCGCGGCTATTTCGCGCGGGAGCGGGTAGCAGTGGCGGCGCCAGAAATCGGCGCAGGCCTGATAGCGGAGCCGGGATTCGTCCTCGATCAGCTGCTGTTCGAAGAGCATGCCGGACTCAAACGCGTTGAGGCTGAGCATGCGCTGGCAGAAGCCGTGGATGGTGAACACCGCCGCTTCGTCCATCTGCCGCTCCGCCAGCATCAGCGTTTGTGCGGCCTGGTTTTTGTCCGGGATTTCCGCCAGCAGCGCGGCGTAGAGAGGGTCGGAAGCCGTTTCGCGCAGGCAGGCGATACGCAGCCCGTGGATGTTGCTGCGGATACGGCCGCGCAGCTCCTCGGTCGCCGCCTCGGTGAAGGTCACCACCAGCAGCTCCTCCACGCTTACCGGCCGGGGAAAGGCGGATTCTCCGCCCAGCCCCAGCAGCAGCCGGAGGTACAGCGCCGCGATGGTAAAGGTTTTTCCGGTGCCCGCAGAGGCTTCTATCAGGCGCTCGCCCGTCAGGGGCAAGCGCAGGGGGTCAAGAGGCTCGGCGGTTTCGGTCATTCATTCTCTCGCATCAGGGGTAAGGATTTCTGCAATGCGCTGACGTTTTCCCAGACTTTGCCGCCCTGCGGCAGGGCGTAATCGGTTTTACCATTCTGGCTACCGGATACCTGGGATAATATCGCCATGCCCTGCGGATCCACCACCGTCTGATGGAAGAAGTCGGCAAGCTTTTGCGGCGTCAGCAGTTTAATCTGAGCCACTACTTTATCACGTGAATCGAAGCGCATATTACCGCGATCGAAATCTTTGCTCAGCTGCGAGGCTTCACCGCCTAGCGTTTGCGGCGCCTGCATCATCTGGGCGATCGTCGCCTGCTGAATTTGCGCAAACTCTTCCGGGGTCATCGCCCTCAGCTTTGCTTCCGCCGTCGGGAAGAAGGCCTGGAAGCGCTGCCACAGGAAGGCGGGCTGCTTATCGCTGCTTTGCAGCAGGAAGCCGACGCCCCACTGGCGGCCGACGTTCATCGAAAACGCGAACACCGCATAGCCCAGCTGTTCTTCAGTACGCAGCTGGTTATAGAACCACGGCTGGATAATTTGCCCGAGCAGAGAGCTGGCGGCGGAGCTGCTGTACTCATCGATATTGGGCGGCGCAAAGACCGCGGCCAGCGCCGAGTCGGTGCTGCTGCCGGTTTTCTCAAAAATGGCCAGCTGCTTGCTGTTCACCAGCACGTCTTTATTGCGGCACCATTCGTTGCCGTCTGAACCCAGCTGTTGCTGGATCTGGCGAGCCATATCGGTGGATTGCCCGGCGGTCAGGTTGCCAATCACCAGCAGCTCCGGACGCCCTTTCGCTTTCAGGTTGTCACGGTAGGCCAGAACCTCTTTGAGAGTGATCGACGGCAGCAGCGCCCGGCGCTCTTCACGCTGGAAGTAAGGCACCTGCGATACCATCTGGGCCGGCATAATCGCCTGATCGTACGCTTTGCCTTTATCCGCCGAGTCCATCATCTGCGCGTACCAGGATTTCGCCTGTTCCAGCTGCTCTTCGGTCGGGGCGTAGCTGAAATAGCCGTCCAGCAGCGCGGTGAACAGCTGCGGCAGCCGCTGGGTGTAGCCGTTGGCGTTGACCATCAGCCCGTTGTTGGCGCCGGTAGAGAAAGTGATGCCTCCCACCGCGGCCTGGTTGCTGAGCTGGTCGAGGGCAATTCCCGCCAGGTAGTCATTCAGCGCAAACATCACCTGGCTGCGGGCGCTGTCCATGGCCTGCGGATTACGCAGCACCAGCGACACGTCGGCCTTAGGCTCGCTGGCGAAGTACTGGCTCGGGGCGTAGACCACCCGCAGGGTCGGCTCATCGACGATCAGCTGCGGATGCGGATAGGCTTTATCGCTTTTGATCAGCGTAAAATCGTCAGGAATATAGGGGTTCAGCGTCGGCAGCTTAAGGTCAATCGCGCTGGCTTTCTGCTGCCAGTCGGCAAAGGTCTGCGGGCTGATTTTATCGACCTGATACGGCGCATTGACGAAATAGGCCGTTTTGTTATGCGGCTCCTGCGGGCTGATATACCACACTCGCGCGTTTTGCGGGGTCATCATCGCCAGGCGGTCTTTAATCGCCTGCGGATCGTAGCGATCGGCAATATTCACCACGTCGAGAGTATGCTCAACCGGCACGCGGATCATGGTGTCCGCCAGCCATTCAACGTAGTCCATATCGCGGTTGATTGAGGGATAGCGGAAGTCGAGCGCCAGGACATGCGCCAGCTCGTCGAAATAGCGCTTATCGATGCCCTGGGTGCGCAGCAGGTTGAGGTAGCTGAAAATGGCCGCCGCAACCTCATCGCGATGTGCCAGGCCCTTATCGGTCAGGGTTGCGGAAATGGCCAGCACCCCACTGTTGCCGTTCACCACCGGATCGGAGTCCGCGCGGATACCTTCCACCAGGCCCTGCTTCTGCAGCCAGTCAGATAATGTCCCCGGACTGCGGTTGCCGATCATATAGGTCACCAGCTCGTCGGTCTTGCTGCGGAACTGCTCGCTGTTGTTATCGATGCGGAATTCAACGCGCAGCACCTTGCGAGGCATCGCCGGCACGTAGTGGATGATGATGCCCTTTTGCGCATCGGTCACCACCGGAACGGTAATCACCGGCCGGTCGATATTATGATTTGGCACCCGGCCGTAGGTTTTGGCGGCAATGCTCGCCAGCTCCGGCAGCGGCTTATTGCTGTAAATGACCGCCTTCATCAGGTTAGCTGAGTACCAGCTGTCGCGGAAGGTATGCAGCGCATCAAGCACCGGTTTTCCAGGCTTGTCGCTCAGCGTTTCAAGGTTACCGCCGGAAAAGTGCGCCGCCGGGTGCGCCGGGTTTATGGTTTCGGCGCTCACCTGAGCCATGCGCATCCCATCACGGGTCCGCGCCATGGTCAGCTCGGCGTTGACCGCATTACGCTCACGGTCGGCATATTTTTTATCCAGTAGCGGAGAGGCAATGGCATCCGCGAGGCGATCGACCGCTCCGTCCAACGCGTCGTTCTCGACTTCGAGATAGAAGGCGGTGCGATACGGCGCGGTGCTGGCGTTGTGGCTGCCGCCGTGCATTTTCAGGAACTCTGCGAGGCTATCTGGCTGCGGATAGTTCTTCGAGCCCATTAACGTCATGTGCTCGAGGAAGTGCGCCAGGCCCTGATGCTCTTCCGGGTCCTGCAGCGACCCCACCGGCACTACCAGCGCCGAGAGTGATTTTACCGCCTGCGGATCGGAGACCAGCAGAACGATCATGCCGTTATCGAGATGAATAGCCTGATACTGACGCGGATCTTTTTCGCTTTTGCGGATGGTTTCCTGAACGGGCTGCCATCCGGTATCTGCCTGACTTAACGGTGCCCAAAGGGCAGCCAGCACTACAATAACCTTGAACCATAAACTACGGGGCATTCACGGACCTCATCATTAACAAACTTTTCGCTGTGCAGAGCCAGCGTTGATAAAAACATCAGTCCGTGATTGGTTGCGCATGATAATTGAAGAGCCGTCATCTGCGCAATTTTTATACTATTACAATTTTATTCGGACTGATGGAAACGAAATACCGGCAACAGATAACGCTGCGCCTGAGCAATGATTTCGTCATAGTAAGCAGGCTCAAGGGTGCGCCACAGGCGCTGGTACCAGACATCGCTACCCTCACCGCTAATCACCATATTGCCTTCATACGCCTGTACAAACTTGCTGCGCGCTTTTTGTTGCGTCTCGTCGTCCATTAACATGACATCCTTTTCAGCGTCATAACAGGCTTTTAGCCATGCCCCCGCGCTTTCAGGTAGCAGCAGCAGCGGTTTTGACATGCCCTGCAGATAGCCGTCAACCAGCTCATCAAGATAGGCCTTCGCCTGCTCCTGCGCCAGCGGTGGGAAACGCCATTCGCCTTCCTTGCGCACCAGCAGACGGCTGGTGCCGGTTCCGCCGCTAGCACAGTAGACAAGGTGCTCCAGCCAAAGTTGCATTCCCTGCGCCACGCTGAGCAGCGAAGGCCGCCAGCGCAGCAGGCCGTCAGATTGTACCTGCTGCAGCCATCCGGTAATGTTGACGCCGTTACATTGCAGATCGATTTCCATGCTTTGTCCCGGCTGACGGCTGGCGATCACCCGTTCCGCGAGGTTCTGCATCTCCTGGCGCTGAGTCTCCCAGGCCAGTTCGCCGAAGGCGCCGTAGGGCAGCTCGCCCGCCGCGCGGAAGCGGCGGTACATCACCGAGGCATCCTGCTGTTCAATGAGCGTATTCAGCAGCTGCTGATTGAGCTGGTAGCGGCTCAGCCCTTCGAGGGTGAACGGCTCATCGTCCGGGATCTCGCTCTCCTCGGCGCGGAAGTTGACCCGCAGCCGCTGCTGGAAGAAGGCGCGAACCGGATGCTGCCAGAAGCGCAGCAGCTGCTCAAACGGCAGGCTTTCGATTTCCGCCGCCGGCAGCGGCTGGATAAAGTCGCCGTGCGCCTCCCCCTGCTGGCTGGCGGCGGCCAGCCATTCCCGGGCGTAGCTTTGATCTTCATCGTCGCGGAAGTTGGCCGTATCGAAGGGCATGCGGCTATGCAGATGGGTAATATGCGCTTTGACCCGCCGCTCGCTGGCGTCGCAGTCCTGCTCCTCATCGCCCGCCAGGCAGTGGCTCTGGCCGATATAATCAGCCAGCTCCTGTACCAGCACCGACGGGTAGCGTTCGCTGTTGTCCTGGATTGAACGGCCGATATAGCTGATATAGAGCTTCTGCTCGGCCGACATCAGCGCTTCCAGGAACAGGTAGCGGTCATCATCGCGACGGCTGCGGTCGCCGCGCTGCGGCTTCTGGCTCATTAAGTCAAAGCCTAGCGGCGCCAGGGCGCGGGGGTAAACGCCGTCATTCATCCCCAGCAGACAGACGACTTTGAATGGAATAGAGCGCATTGGCATCAGGGTACAGATGTTGACCGGCCCGGCGAGGAAACGCTGGCTGATGCGCTGCTGATCGAGGCGCTGCGCCAGCTCATCGCGCAGTAAAGAGAGCGGCACCGTCTGCGCATACTGCGCCTGGACCCCTTCGCCGATCGCCGCCTGCCACTGCTGTTCAATCAGCGCCAGCGCGGCTTCCGTTTCGCTGTCGGGCAGGAAGAAGTCGTCGAGCAGATCGCGACAAACCGGCAGCCACTCCGCCAGCGGGCGCTCCTGCGCCAGGCCGCGCCGCCAGAGGTTGAGCTGCATCAGCAGCGACGCCAGGTTACCCACCAGTTCGGCAATCAGCCCGCTGGACTCATCGTACGGCAGCACCGACTGCCATTCGCCCTGGCTGCTATCCATCGCGTAGCCGAGCAGCATCCGCGTCAGGCCAAAGCGCCAGGTGTGCTGCCCGGTGGCGGGGAGATCCAGCTCGCGCACGTTATCGTCATCCATGCCCCAACGCACGCCGGATTCGTTGACCCACTGGCGCAGGTAGCGCAGCCCTTCTTCATCGATGTTAAATCGTGCCGCCAGCACCGGGACATCCAGCAGAGCCAGCACGTCTTCGCTGGCAAAGCGGCTGTCGGGCAGGGAAAGGAGCGTAATAAACGCCTGCAGCGCCGGGTGCGATTCACGCGCGCGGCGGTCCGAGATGGCCCACGGCAGCCAGCGCTCGCCGCTGGCTGCACCAAACACCGCCTGTATGTAGGGGCTGTAGCTGTCGATATCCGCCACCATCACGATAATGTCGCGCGGCGTGAGGTCGGGGTTCTCCTCCAGCATCGCCAGCAGCCGGTCGTGCAGCACTTCCACCTCGCGCTGCGGGCTATGGCAAACGTGAATGCTGAGGCTGCGGTCGTTCGGGGCCAGCAGGCGCTTGCTGCGGCTATGGGCAAACTCTTGCGCCGTACGCCCGGCCACCGCCGCGTTGCGCAGCTCGAGAATGTCAGACTGCAGGTTATGCAGCAGGTTATCCGGGGCGATATCCACGAATGCGTCCAGCTCTTCGTAACGCTCCAGCCCGGCCAGCAGATAGATGTAGTCCCGTCCCAGCTTGCCCCAGGAGGCCAGCAGCGGATTGCCGACATCCTGCTCTCCGTCGTTGTTAAACAGGCCGGGAGCCTGCTCTGTATCGCGAAATAGCGGCAGCTCTCGCGGCTCGCGATGGTGACGGCGCTGGCGCGACATCAGCTTAGCCAGAAAAGCAGGATCTTTAATATCCCCCCAGTAGTAGCGGCACGGGTTGGTGAAAAGGACATAAACATCAACGTGTTTGCCGAGCGCCTGTAGCGCCTGCAGGTAGACCGGCGGCAGCGCCGAGATGCCGCATATAAAGACCCGCGACGGCAGCCCGGCCGGCGGCTCATCCGCGGTCTCAAGCGCGCTGATAAAACGCTGGTACAGGTTGGCGCGGTGCCACAGCGGCTGCCCCAGCTCGGCGGTATGCTCGACTAACGCTTTCCACAGCGGCGCCTGCCACTGCTGGGCCTCTCCGAGGCCGTCAACGCGCTCGTCGGCTTCCCAGCGCATCAGCCATTCCGGACGATAGACCAGATACTGGTCGTAGAGATCCGCCACTCTGGCTGCCAGCTGAAATAGCTTACGCTTGTCGCTGTCGTCGCTGAGGTAGTGGCGCAGCAGGGCGAAGGCTTCGTCATCCAGGCGCTGCGGCAGCAGGGTCATCAGCTTCCAGCTCATGCTCTGTTTGCTAAACGCGCTTTCACCGGGGATATCGGAGAGCACGCGCACAAACATATCCCAGATAAAGCTCGCCGGGAGCGGAAAGTCGATATTGGCGGCAATGCCGAAGCGTTTTGCCAGCGTCATCTGCAGCCATTGCGCCATGCCGGTACTTTGCACCAGCACCATCTCCGGCTTGAAAGGGTCGTCCAGCCGCTGGCGCTCGACGATAAACTCCATCAGCGCTTCAAGTACGTCCAGACGGTTTGAGTGGTACACCCTTAACATATTCGCTCCTGACTACTGGCTGACCGGGCAGTGCAGCCGGGTCATCTGTACCCGCTTTTCCAGCGGCATGGTGATCGTTACCGTGATGCTGACACATCTTGCTGTCGATGTCTGCAAGCGGGTGACGCTCCCGCCTGCCGGGGATTCTGGCGGCTTGAGCTGACCATAGCGCCACGCATCTCGCCACAGCTGACGATACTGGTTTAGCTGAATAAAGCCGCCGGCCAGCCCCCGCTGGTAGCCGCTCAGGGCGGTGATAACCATCACCAGCAGCGCCGTTGCGAGGATCGTTTCCGGCAGGCTAAAGCCCCGCTGGCGGCTCAGGGTATCTGACATAGGCTCGGCTCCTTCAGCGGGCAGAAATCGCTCCAGCCGTGGGGCGAGAAGCGCACGCTTCCCTGCTCAACCCGGCCAGAGTGCCACAGCAGCACGCGGCCGCTGGCGGCGATCAGCAGCGCTGACGCATCGCTAAATACCCGCAGACAGACGAGCCAGCCTTCGGCGCCCGACCGTCGACACGCCTGCGCCTCCTGCGCTGACCAGGTTAGCGTTTTCCCCCACTGCAGGGCTGAGTGCGCGCCAGCGGTCTCGCGCAGCGACCGGGTTTCGCCGGCGGTTTGCGTCAGCAGCGAGCGCTGCTGCTGGTTGAGCCCCTGCAGCAGCAGGCTGCCGAGCGCCAGCAGGAGCAGCACCATCAGCAGCGAAGAGAGCCCGCGCTGACGGTTCACAGGTTATACCCCGTTACGCTGTATTCCGCCTGCGCCGTGATGCGGGGATCTACCGTCGAGCGCGCGGCCAGCACGATGCTAAGCTCCGGGGCGAAGCCGGTAATATCGAGGCGCTTAACCTGAAAGCGGGTCACCTCGATGGCGCTGGGGTTAGTCATGCGCTCCCAGCCTTGCTCAGCGCAGCGGGTCGCGCCGCGCCGCGTTTCGAGCGCGCCATTGCGTAACCGAAACCCCGTGGCATCGGACATCGCCTCCGGCGAGGTATTCCAGACGCCGTCGCTCGCGCTGTCCCAGCGGACAATGACGCAATCGCCGCTGCCGGCAATCTGCAGCGGCTGCCCAACGCAGCTGCCGCGACAGTAGCCGGCGCGCTGCAGATGCTTCGCAACCGTGTACAGCCGCTGCCAGAGCTCGTTATCGAGGAAGTGCTGCTGCGTCTGCTTCAGCACCTGCCGCTGCAGAGCGGGCAGAAAGCGCGCGGTTCCGAGGAGCAAAACGGAGCCAATGGCCATCGCAATCAGCGTCTCCGGCAGCGAGAATCCTCGCGCGTCTACAGACATGATGCAGTCTCCATACCGCGACAAAGGCGGATGCGCCCCCAGTTAGAGACAATGATATTCCAGCCATCACCGGCGTTTTGCAGACGGATATGTCCGGCCCAGGCGCTGTTGCGCAGGCCGTAAAAGCCCAGGCCCGGCGTGATGTTAGCCAGCGAGACTTCGGGCCACTGCGGGCGCAGCGTAAAGGGTCCCTGCGCCGCGCAGTCGGCCGGCGTATCAGCGGCGCTCAGGCACCAGCCCTGCTCCGCCTTCCCAACGCTCAGCAGCCGATCGCGGTTGTGCCAGTTGGCGTCATCGCGCAGCAGCACCAGATAGTCGCGGACCTGAACGGCGGTTTGCCACAGGCGCTGTTGCTGCTGCCAGCTCTTCCAGCCGAACATCCCGCTGGTACCAAGAATCATCACCAGCGCCAGCGTCGCCAGGGTTTCAATAAGGGTATAGCCACGTTGTCTGTTCATACGCCGAGTATGGGGATGACCCGCCTCAGGTACGAGAGGCAAATCCGCCGTTAGCGCAGCGCGTCGAAGAGTATCGGCAGATTTACAGGAGGTTGCAGAAAATCAGGAAGCAGGCGAGCAAAAGCGGCGGCGGACAAAACGCGCTCTCCGGCGGCCGACCCGAGAAATCCGCGAGGAAAAGCCGGCGCAACGCGCGTTATAGCCGAGAGTTAAGAGGCACTCCGCTCAGCGTTGATTATCGCCGCTGGGGCAAAAAAAATGCCGGTCAGTGGATTAACTGACCGGCATGGATGCGCCGGGCCGAGGCCCGGCTTACCGCGAGATAGCCGCGAAATTAAATCGCCACCGGCGCTTTAATTCCCGGGTGCGGATCGTAGCCTTCGATGTCAAAGTCTTCAAAGCGGTAGTCAAAAATCGACGCCGGTTTGCGCTTAATCACCAGCTTCGGCAGCGGACGCGGCTCGCGGCTCAACTGCAGGTCGGTCTGCTCAAGGTGGTTGCTGTAGAGGTGCGTATCCCCACCGGTCCAGACAAAATCACCCACTTCCAGGTCACACTGCTGCGCCACCATATGTACCAGCAGCGCATAGCTGGCGATGTTGAACGGCAGGCCGAGGAACACGTCGCAGGAGCGCTGATAGAGCTGACAGGAGAGCTTGCCGTCCGCAACGTAGAACTGGAAGAACGCGTGGCATGGCGCCAGCGCCATTTTATCCAGCTCGCCGACGTTCCACGCTGAAACGATGATCCGGCGCGAGTCCGGGTCGTTTTTCAGCTGCTCCATCACGGTGCTAATCTGGTCGATATGGCGGCCGTCCGGCGCAGGCCAGGAGCGCCACTGTTTGCCGTATACCGGCCCCAGATCGCCCTTTTCATCCGCCCATTCATCCCAGATGGTGACGTTGTTTTCGTGCAGATACGCCACGTTGGTGTCACCCTGCAGGAACCACAGCAGTTCATGGATGATGGAGCGTAAATGACAGCGCTTGGTCGTCACCAGCGGGAATCCTTCCTGCAGGTTAAAACGCATCTGATGGCCGAAAATGGAAATCGTGCCGGTACCGGTGCGGTCATTTTTTTGCGTGCCCTCGGCGAGCACTTTCTGCATCAAATCAAGATACTGTTTCATGGTTCCTCAAGAAGTTTGTTGCTGCGGACGACGGCGGTACGCCCAGACCATCATAATGATACCCGCAAGCACCATTGGAATCGAAAGAATCTGCCCCATGCTGATGTACTGGACCCATTCGCCGGTGAACTGCTGATCCGGCTGGCGGAAGAATTCAACGATGATACGGAACAGACCGTAGCCGATCAGGAACAGGCCTGAGACCGAGCCGGTCGGGCGCGGTTTGCGGATAAACAGGTTCAGGATCAGGAACAGCACGATACCTTCCAGCGCCAGCTCGTACAGCTGCGAGGCGTGTCGCGGCAGGGCTCCGTAAGTGTCGAACAGCGATTGCCACTCCGGGTGTGAAGGCAGCAGCGCCATATCTTCCGCCCGCGAGCCGGGGAAGATCATCGTGTAGTGGAAGCTCGGATCGACGCGGCCCCACAGCTCGCCGTTAATGAAGTTGCCCAGACGACCGGCGCCGAGGCCAAACGGGATCAGAGGCGCAATGAAATCAGCAACCTGGAAGAAGGTGCGCTTGGTGCGTTTGGCGAAGATGATCATCACCAGAATCACCCCGATCAGTCCGCCGTGGAACGACATGCCGCCGTCCCAGACGCGGAACAGATAGAGCGGATCCTGCAAAAACACCGGCAGGTTGTAGAACAGGACGTAGCCGATACGGCCGCCGAGGAAGACCCCGAGGAACCCGGCATAGAGCAGGTTTTCAACTTCGTTTTTAGTCCAGCCGCTGCCAGGACGATTGGCCCGACGGGTGGCTAACCACATCGCAAAAACAAACCCGACCAGGTACATCATGCCGTACCAGTGAAGGGCGACTGGCCCAACGGAAAAGATTACCGGATCAAAATCCGGAAAATGCAGGTAGCCACTATTCATCTGTCACCATAAAGACTTGTTATTCCGCTGGAAGTGGACAGCGGTGATCTTGCGCACTCGCAGAAAACGGGCGCTCCAAAGGTTGCGAATGATAGCATAAGCGCCAGGCGCGATCCGCGCCGGGCATGTAAAAGATATGTATACGAATGCGAATAAGCGGCGGTACATTCCCGGCAGGCGGCGCGCGGCGCCCCTTTGGGCCGGGAATGAGCGAACAGCGGCGCAGGCGCCCTGGCAGAACTAGCGGCCGCCGCGGATCAGGCCGCCCAGCCCTCGACGCTCCATAAAGGCCGCAACCTGATGGCGAACTTCCGTCGTCATCTGCGCCTCCAGGCTACGCCGGGAAAGCTCCTGGGCCTCTTCGATGTCAATGCGGCGCAGCAGGTATTTGACCCTTGCTACCGACCGGCCGTTCATCGACAGGTGGCGATAGCCAAGGCCAATCAGAATGGTGACGCACATCGGATCCCCGGCCATTTCGCCACAAAGACGCAGGTCGATGCCGAAACGTTCGGCGTCGCGGGCAATCATCGCCAGCGCCCGCAGCACCGCCGGATGCAGGCTGTCGTACATATTCGCCACCCGGGTATTGTTGCGATCGACGGCGAGGATGTACTGCGTCAGGTCATTGGTGCCGACGGAGATAAAATCGACGCGGCTGGCGAGCTGCGCCAGCATGAAGACCATCGACGGCACTTCCAGCATCACGCCGATGCGCGGGCGCGGAATGGCGTAGCCAATCATCTCTTCAACTTCGCGGCTGGCGCGGTCGATCAAACGGCGCGCCTCGTCGACCTCATCGAGGCTGGTGATCATCGGCAGCAAAATGCTGAGGTTGCCGGTGGCGGCATTCGCGCGCAGCATCGCCCGCACCTGAATAAGGAAGATCTCCGGCTGATCGAGCGTGATGCGGATCCCGCGCCAGCCGAGGCACGGATTCTCTTCGCTGATCGGCATATAGGGCAGCTGCTTGTCGGCGCCGATGTCGAGGGTGCGCAGCGTAACCGGCTTCTCGTTAAACATCTGCAGCATGCCCTGATACTGGGCAACCTGCTCCTCTTCCGACGGAAAGCCGCTCTGCAGCATAAAGGGAATTTCAGTGCGGTACAGGCCGATACCGTCAATAAAGCCGCCGAGCTTCTCTTCATGGCCGAGGCTCAGGCCGGCGTTCAGCATGACCTTCACCCGCTCGCCGCTTTTCAGCTCGGAGGCGCGCTCAAGATCGTCTTCCGCCAGGCGGCTGAGCTCGTTCTCTTCGCTGATCAGGCGCTGATACTCTTTCAGCAGCGCCGGTTCCGGGTCGACCAGCAGCTCGCCGCGGTAGCCGTCCACCACCAGGGTGTGGCCATGCAGCAGTGAAGGCTGAATATCGGCTCCCATCACCGTCGGGATCCCCAGCGCGCGCACCATGATGGCGGCATGCGAGTTTGCCGCCCCGTCCCGCACGACAACGCCTACCAGCCTGTCCTGAGGGACCTCCGCCAGCGTCGTCGCCGAGAGTTCGTCGGCGACCAGAACGATCCGCTCCGGCCAGGTGTTTGGCCCCTGGGTGGTGTCGTCAAGATGAAACAGCAGCCGCTGGCCGAGCGTGCGCAGATCGCCGGCCCGCTCTTTAAGATAGCCGTCGCTGAGCGCCGCAAACTGCTCGGCGAATTTCTCGATAATTTTTTTCACCGCCCACTCGGCGACGGCCCCTTTGTCGACTTCCGCAAAGAGTTCGCGGCGCAGGCGCGCGTCTGAAAGCAGGTGGGAATAGAGGTCGAAGATAGCCGACGTCTCTTTTTGCGCCCCGGCGGCGTAGCGCTTGCTGTAGCGACGAAACTCGCTGGCCGCCTCTTCCAGCGCGCCGGTCAGGCGCTCGCGTTCGGAAGCCGTGTCCAGCGTCGAGGCTTCGTACACCTGCTCCATCAGCGGCAGGCTGACGTCCATCCAGCCTTCGGCGATTGCCACCCCCGATGAGGCGGGCAGCGCGCGGATCCGCGTCTGGCGATACTGGCCAAATAGCGCGGTCAGCTGCGACTGGGAGAGAATGGCGGCCATCTGCGTCGCCAGGGTTACGAGGAAGGACTCCTCGCTTTCATCAAACTGACGCAGCTCGCGCTGCTGCACCACCAGCACGCCCAGCAGCTGACGGCGCTGGATAATCGGCACGCCAAGAAAAGCGCGGAAGCGGTCCTCTTTTACGGCCGGAATGTATTTAAAGCTGGGGTGTTTATGCGCATCGGCAAGGTTGATGGGCTCCGCAAGGCGCCCGACGAGGCCGACGAGGCCTTCGTCAAAAGCGAGCGCAACGGTGCGCCCGCGAGGTTTTTTCAGCCCGCGAGTCGCCATCAGGTAATAGCAGCGTCGGTCGTGATCGGCCAGATAAACCGAGCAGACTTCCGTTTCCATCGCTTTGCAGATATCCGTGACCAGGATATCCAGCGCCTCGTTTAAACGCGGCGCACTCGCGACCTTCTCGACGATTTCTCGTAACCGAGTGAGCATAATGTGCGTGGCTTAACCTCTTTTACGTCGATATGCAGGCGCGCTTTGCGGCTTAGGTGCGGTTTCGGCCAGCGACATGGTGACGCTGGCGAACTCTTTCATCACCCGGCGGTAAACGTCGCGCTTAAACGATACCACCTGACGAACCGGATACCAGTAGCTTACCCAGCGCCAGCCGTCGAACTCGGGCGTGCTGCTGGTTTGCATATTGACTTCCGCATCGCTGCCGATCAACTGCAGAAGAAACCACTTCTGTTTCTGGCCGATACAAACCGGCTTCGTGTCCCAACGCACCAAACGTTTAGGCAATTTGTAACGTAACCAGTTACGGGTAGAGGCCAGAATGCGGACATCTTTACGACTTAGCCCAACCTCTTCAAACAATTCCCGATACATTGCCTGCTCGGCTGATTCTCCTGGATTAATGCCCCCTTGCGGGAACTGCCACGAGTGCTGACCATAGCGTCTGGCCCACATAACCTGGCCCTGGCGATTACAGATTACAATACCGACATTTGGGCGGTAGCCATCGTCATCAATCACCGGACTACCTCAAAATAATCTTCAATGTGAACGATTGTTTCACACTCGCTGGAAACGGTAAACCACTCTGTTGCCACACGGCTCACGAATAACATTTGAATAACTCACAGTTATCAGCAGAGTTATAAACAGCGTCAGCTATCGCAGCGCCATTTTATTCACTTTTTCTGTGGATAGAGTTGTGAAGAAGTATGGAATTACCCAGGGAAAACCCGGAGTAGTCCGAAGCGCTTACCTGTAGCCATATTTAATAATGGCATTATATTCATTAAGTTAGAATGTATTATTTTCATAAATTACAGCATAACGTGATGATCATCACACATGCAATCCTGGAACTGATGAAAGATCGAACAATGTCGGTTTTATCCACAGATTACGCCAGCTCATCGGGCATATTTTGTCTAAAAATTCGATTTTCGTCGCACGTCAAGGCTGTAAATGGAAACAGTAGTGAGGCTTTTCCCCAGTTATCCCACTTTTCTGTGGATAACATGGTGTAAGATCCTGTTCATTGCCAGTGACCAGTTCTGGAAAACCCGCTGCGGTAATTTTTTTAGCGGCAAAAAAGCAAAAAAAAAGTCATATGAATCATCAAATTGTCATACTTACCCAGGAAAAGGTAAACTCTATCCACAACGCACAAAAATAGCGCTCATTTTTTAACCAGAGGTTTCATCTTATGCCAGCCCTCTCGCCCCTGCTTGCACCGCCGCAAACCCAGCAGCAGCTTTTAGCCCAGGCCCAGCGGCTGGCGGGCTATTCGCTGGGCGAGCTGGCCGCGCTGGCGGGGATTCCGATTCCGCGCGATCTGAAGCGCGATAAAGGCTGGACGGGCATCCTGCTGGAGATTTGGCTGGGCGCCAGCGCCGGAAGTAAGCCCGAGCAGGATTTCGCCGCGCTGGGCGTCGAGCTGAAAACGATCCCCGTCGACGCTCAGGGACGGCCGCTGGAAACCACCTTTGTCTGCGTCGCTCCGCTCACCGGCAACAGCGGCGTCACCTGGGAGAGCAGCCACGTTCGCCATAAGCTCAAGCGCGTGCTGTGGGTGCCGGTAGAGGGCGATCGCGCGATCCCGCTCGCCCAGCGTCGGGTCGGGGCGCCGCTGCTTTGGACCCCCAGCGAAGAGGAGGATCGTCAGCTGCGGATGGACTGGGAAGAGTTAATGGATCTGATCGTCCTGGGCCAGGTCGAACGCATTACCGCCCGCCACGGCGAAGTGCTGCAGCTGCGCCCGAAAGCCGCCAACAGTAAAGCCTTAACCGAGGCTATCGGCGCGCACGGCGAACCGATCCTCACCCTGCCGCGCGGTTTCTACCTGAAGAAAAACTTTACCGCCGCCCTGCTGGCCCGTCATTTTCTGCTTAACCACGATTAATTTTTTGTTCTGCCCGCCGGGTTGCATATAATTGCGACTTTCTTTTTTGCAGGACTTTGAACAATGTTATTTGCATGGATAACCGATCCTAACGCCTGGCTGGCGCTGGGTACGCTGACGCTGCTGGAAATCGTACTCGGGATCGATAATATTATTTTTCTCTCTCTGGTTGTTGCCAAACTGCCCACCGCCCAGCGCGCCCACGCGCGACGCATCGGGTTGATGGGCGCAATGCTGATGCGTCTTGGGCTGCTGGCCTCCATCGCCTGGGTCGTTAAGCTGACCAACCCGCTGTTTAGCGCGTTCGGCCACGACATCTCCTTCCGCGATCTGATCCTGCTGCTCGGCGGGCTGTTCCTTATCTGGAAGGCCAGTAAAGAGATCCACGAATCGATCGAGGGGGAAGAGGAAGGGCCGAAGACCAACGTCCACTCGTTTATGGGCGCCATCGTGCAGATTATGCTGCTGGATATCATTTTCAGCCTTGATTCGGTGATCACCGCCGTTGGGCTCTCGGACCATCTGTTCATCATGATGGCCGCGGTGGTTATCGCGGTGCTGGTGATGATGTTTGCCGCCCGCTCGATTGGCGACTTTGTTGACCGCCATCCGTCGGTGAAAATGCTGGCGCTGGCGTTTTTGATTCTGGTTGGCTTCACCCTGATGCTCGAAAGCTTCGGTATCCATATCCCGAAAGGCTACATCTACTTTGCGATGTTCTTCTCGATTGCCGTCGAAAGCCTCAACCTGCTGCGTAATAAAAAAAATCCGCTGTAGCCCGCAAAAATGCAGCCCAAACCTGGGCTGCAATCTTTTTTAAGACTTTACTGCTTTTTATGTCTCACAAATCAGGCTATTAATACACTGGTGTGAGGTGCGACCATCAAGTAGAGGTGTTAACGATGAAAAAATGGGCAGTGTTGATTTCCGCCGTAGGACTGGCCTTCTCGGTTTCAGGTTGCAGCAGCGATTACGTTATGGCGACAAAAGACGGACGCATGATTTTGACCGACGGCAAGCCGGCGGTTGACGACGATACCGGTCTTATCAGCTACGAAGATCAGCAGGGTAATAAAATGCAGATCAATCGTGACGACGTTTCACAGATTATTAAGCGCTAAAGATTGCCGCGGCTAACCGCCTGCCGGCAATCGCCTGGCAACGCGTCCTCTGCAACAAATCACGGTGTTGAGAAAAGAGTCGGGTAAACCTGATACGTCCGCTGCAGCAGCCTGCGGACCCCACCAGCCCGGCTTTTTTGATCTTTTTACTTCCTCTTTTTCCTCCCCTCTGCCATTTTGATACTCCTTTGTCGGGGAAAGCCTGACCTTGTCGATAAAAAAGGAAGCCGGCTATGCAGTATCACCGTATCCCACACAGTTCTCTCGAAATCAGCACGCTGGGGCTGGGCACTATGACCTTTGGTGAACAGAATAGCGAGGCCGACGCTCACCAACAGCTCGACTACGCTGTCAGCCAGGGCATCAACCTGATAGACGTCGCTGAAATGTATCCCGTCCCGCCGCGCCCGGAAACTCAGGGGCTGACGGAAACCTACGTCGGCAACTGGCTGGCGAAACACGGCAGCCGCGAAAAGCTGGTTATCGCCTCCAAAGTCAGCGGCCCTGCGCGTAACAACGACAGCAGCATCCGCCCGAACCACGTCCTGGATCGCAAAAATATCCGCGACGCGCTGCATGATAGCCTGAAGCGTCTGCAGACCGATTATCTCGATCTTTACCAGGTTCACTGGCCGCAGCGCCCGACCAACTGCTTCGGTAAACTGGGCTACACCTGGACCGACTCCGCGCCGGTGGTCACCCTGCTGGATACCCTGGAAGCGCTCACCGAATTCCAGCGCGCCGGCAAAATCCGCTACATCGGCGTTTCCAACGAGACGGCGTTTGGCGTAATGCGCTACCTGCACCTTGCGGATAAGCACGACCTGCCGCGCATCGTCACCGTCCAGAACCCGTATAGCCTGGTGAACCGCAGCTATGAAGTTGCGCTGTCGGAAGTGAGTCAGTATGAAGGCGTGGAGCTGCTGGCCTACTCCTGCCTGGCATTCGGCACGCTGACCGGCAAGTATCTCAACGGCGCGAAGCCGGCCGGCGCGCGCAACACGCTGTTCAGCCGCTTTACGCGCTACAGCGGCGAGCAGACGCAGCTTGCCGTCGCGGCATACGTCGATATCGCCAAACGGCATAACCTCGATCCGGCCCAAATGGCGCTGGCCTTCGTGCGCCGCCAGCCGTTTGTCGCCAGCACGCTGCTCGGCGCCACTTCGCTGGAGCAGCTGAAGACCAACGTGGAAAGCCTGCATCTTGAGTTAAGCGAAGAGGTGCTGGCAGAGATTGAAGCGGTGCACCGGGTTTATACCTATCCGGCGCCGTAAACGGCCTCTCCGGGCTACGGCAGGGACAACGCCGTAGCCCGCTAAGCGCAAGACTCGCTAGCGCCGCCGTCCCCAAAGCCACAGGGCGGCGATGGCCAGCGCGAATATCGCGCCAAAGACCACCCCGATGCCAACCACCGGTATGCCCGCCTTGACCGCCATCGAGTAGAACCCCAGCATCAGCAGCATGGCGACGTTTTCGCCGAGATTTTGCACCGCTATCGCGTTGCCCGCGCCAACGGTATGTTTTCCTCGCTCCTGCAGCAGGGCGTTAAGCGGCACGATAAAGAAGCCGCCGAACACGCCGAGCAGCAGCAGCAGACCAAACGCCGGCAGAAGCGCATGCTGAAGAGTAAAGAAGATCACCGCGACGCCAATCAGAATCCCGGCAGGCATGCAGCGGGAGACCGTTTGCAGCGTCACCAGCTTCGCCGCCGCGCCCGCGCCCAGCACGATCCCCACCGCCACCATCGCATTCAGATAGGTTGGCATCGCGTTATTAGAAATCCCCAGCGCCACCGGCACCCACAGCACCAGCAGGAAGCGCAGCGTTACGCCAGCGCCCCAGAACAGACTGGTTCCCACCAGCGAAAATCGCGTCTCCCCGTTGCGCCACAGCGTTTTACAGGCGCTGAAGAAGCTGTGGGTCATCGGCGTAAAGCGCCATGATTGTCCGGGACGGGCCGCCGGCAGTTTGGGGATCCACAGGTTCGCCACCACCGCACCGCCGTAGACCAGCGCGCAGAGGGCCAGCGCCGCCAGCACGTGCCAGTCCGCGAGGATGCCGCCCGCCATCGAGCCCAGCAGGATTGCGGCGATGGTCGAGGATTCCATCAGGCCGTTGGCCTTCACCAGCTTATCGCCGGTGGTCAGCTCGCCCAGAATGCCGTACTTCGCCGGGGAGTAGGCGGCCGCGCCGATCCCGACCAGGGTGTAGCCGAGAAACGGATTCACGCCAAAGCAGATACAGCCGGCGCCAACCAGCTTCATGCCGTTGGCGACCATCATCACCCGTCCCTTGGCGAAGCTGTCGGCAAACTGCCCGACAAATGGCGCAAAGAGAATGTAAGCGCCCACAAACAGCATCTGCATCACCGGCTGGCTCCACTCCGGGTAGAACTGCTGCTTCATCAGCGCGAGGGTCGCAAACAGCAGCGCGTTATCGCCAAATGCCGACAAAAACTGGGCGCAGATAACCGCCATCATCCCCTTCGAGTACAGCGAATTGTTAGTGTGTACTGACTCACTCATCAGAATGTTCCGTCTCTTCAACCATACTTTTAAGGGTGACAAAGTCCGGCTTGCCGCTGCCGAGAACCGGCAGCTGCTTCAGCCAGCGAATGTCGCGCGGAACCGCCAGCTCCGGCACGCCGTGCTCACGGGCGTAGCGCAGCAGCTTTTCGCGATTCAGTTCATTATCGGTGGTGAAAAGCACTAAGGCCTCGCCTTTGCTGGCATCCTGCCTGATGGCCGTCCCGTGCATCCGCTCGGGGGAGACCGCCAGCGCCATCTGCTCAACCATCTCCAGCGACACCATCTCACCGGCAATCTTAGCAAAACGCTTCGCGCGCCCCTGAATACGCACGTATCCCTGCTCGTCAAAGGTGACGATATCCCCGGTGTCGTACCAGCCGCTCTCCATTTCACCATGCTGGTTTTCCGCCCCAGGCGCTTCCAGCACGCCCGGGTTTTCCACCCGCAGATAGCCGTTCATAATGTTCGGCCCTTTCAGCTGCAGACGACCGCCCTCTTCAATGCCCGGCATCGCCAGCAGGCGTGCGTCCATGCCCGGCAGGATCCGCCCAACGGTGCCCACCTTCGCCGCCATCGGGACGTTAATCGACACCACCGGCGCGCACTCGGTTACGCCATAGCCTTCGAGGATGCGCAGGCCAAATTTGTCCTGCCACAGCTGTTTAGTGCTGTCCTGGAGTTTTTCCGCTCCGGCTACCACGTAGCGTAGACGATAAAAATCATAGGGGTTGGCAAAGCGAGCATAGTTCCCGAGGAACGTTGAGGTGCCGAACAGCACCGTGCAGTTGCGGTCATACACCAGCTCCGGCACCACGCGATAGTGCAGCGGGCTGGGGTAGAGAAACACTTCCGCTCCGGTGAACAGCGGCGTGAACAGGCCGACCGTCAGGCCAAAGGAGTGGAACAGCGGCAGCGCCGACATAAAGCGGTCGTTGGCGGTAAAATCGGCGATAGTTTTAATCTGCTCGACGTTGGCAAGGATGCTCTTGTGGCTATGCACTACGCCCTTCGGGTGGCCTTCCGAACCGGAGGTGAAGAGCACGATCGCCGCATCTTCCGGCTGCTGCTTCACCTGCGCCAGCTTCGGCATTAGCAGATGGCTGAAGATCCACAGCTTGTCGGCGGTGGTGACGTCGCCTTTTAAATCCTCAAGAAATACCCAGCGCACCTGGGTTAGCTGCTCCGGGAGGTGCCAGAGCTTGCCCTTATCGAGGAAGGTGCGGGAGGTGAACACGGTTTTGATTTCAGCGGCGGTAATCGCGCTGCTCAGGCCTTTTACCCCGGCGGTATAGTTCATCATCGCCGGAATACGCCCGCGCGCTATCGCGCCAAAAATCACCGCCGCGCTGATCCCGGCGTTCGGCAGCATCAGGCCAATTTTTTCGCCCTGCGCGCTGTATTTTTCCAGAATTCGCGCGACAAACAGCGTTTTGGTCAGCAGCTTGCGGTAGGTATCCTGCTGGAAGTTAATATCTTCCACGCAGTTTTTCCGCGCGCCGAAACGGTCCTGCGCCGCCAGCAGAGACTCATACAGCGTCTCCCGCGGACGCACCGCCATCCGCGCTTCCATCATTATCTGATGCAGCATTTCGCCGGCAATTTTGCGGCGATCGCGGGCCCGCGGCGCTTCCGGCATCGGCAGATGCGTCGGCGGCAGCAGGTGGAGGCGGATGCGCGGGAACGGGCGGCGTCTGACCAGCCCTTTCAGGCGGCTGAACGGCGTCAGCTCGGCGCCTTCGATACGCAGCGGAACAATGGTGGCCTGCGACTTCGCGGCAACGAACGCGGCCCCATCGTAGATTTTCATCAGCGATCCGCTCACCGAGATGCGTCCTTCCGGGAAGATAACCACCGGCCGCCCCTGCTCAATCAGGCGCACGAGGTGCTTAATCGACATCGGTTTGGTCGGATCGAGGGGAACAAAGTCGATAATCGGCGACAGCGCGCGCATAAACCAGCGCTGGCTGATGGAGGCGTACACCGCAAAGACCGGGCGAACGGGAAGAAACAGCGCCAGCAGGACCCCGTCAAGGAAAGAGACGTGGTTCGGGGTAATGAGGACCTTTTTGCCATGCAGAGCCTGCGTGTCACCGGTCAACCTGACCCGGTACATTCCTTTGAACAGCAGCCTGAAAAATGCCAAAAGCATAACAACTCCATCTAACCGGTTATTAAGTCATTGAAGGTTACACGAGAAGGCGTTTGAAAGCAGTGTGGGGGAGAATTTTCACAATAAAAAAAACCTGCGCATCTGCGCAGGCCGGTGCAAGATAATCAGTACGAAATGCGTACTTAAAAAACTCACCTATCAATACCTCTGGGACCCTGATTGTGCGGTTTTTTGGCCCCGCGACGCCAGCGTTAAAACGCAAGGGAATGAGCCTAAGTGCAACCAGTTATTACCATTTTCGCTAACTGTAACAGCGGCGGATAGCGGCGCGACAACTGTCGATTTTGAGTGGCGCGCTGGGCGCAGAGAACATCGTCGGGGCGTACGGAACAGCCGTGAACGGCACACGCCCCGGAACACGCAGAATGAAAACGCCCGTCCGCCGGGGCTGATGGGCTACGGGCAAAAAAAAACCTGCGCATCTGCGCAGGCTGGTGTAATTAAAGTGGTCAACGTGAAGTCGACTCCACCTATCAATACCTCTGGGATAACCAGAATATCAATGCAGTGAACGGGGAAACCAGCGAACATTCGCAACAGCTAATCGCAAAGTGTAACCAAAGGTGTGAATTTACCCGCTGCCGTTTCATTCACCGCGACGGCTGTGTGTAACTTTGTCATCAGCAAGGCAAACCTGCATCACATTTGCGTTAACCCGTTAGCCCTTATCCTTGAATCTGCCGAGCTTTCCCGTAACATAACCTCAATGTAAACGCTTACCCTATAAAAGGTCAGGTATGGCGACAATTAAGGATGTAGCCCGACTCGCTGGAGTGTCCGTCGCTACCGTATCCCGCGTTATCAACAACTCCCCGAAAGCCAGTGAAGCGTCCCGCCAGTCCGTCAGCACGGCGATGGAAGCGCTGAACTACCACCCGAACGCCAACGCCCGCGCGCTGGCGCAGCAGTCAACGGAAACCGTCGGCCTGGTGGTGGGCGACGTATCCGACCCCTTTTTCGGCGCCATGGTCAAAGCCGTCGAGCAGGTCGCCTACAATACCGGCAACTTTTTGCTGATTGGCAACGGCTACCACAGCATCCAAAAAGAGCGCCAGGCGATTGAACAGCTCATTCGCCACCGCTGCGCGGCGCTGGTGGTACACGCGAAAATGATCCCCGATGACGAGCTCGCCGGGCTGATGAAGCAAATTCCCGGCATGGTGCTTATCAACCGCATACTGTCCGGCTTCGAGCAGCGCTGCGTGGCGCTGGACGACCGCTACGGCGCCTGGCTGGCGACCCGCCATCTGATCCAGCAGGGCCATACCCGTATCGGCTATCTGTGCTCCAACCACGCGATTTCGGATGCCGAAGATCGTCTGCAGGGCTATTACGACGCGCTCAAAGAGAGCGGCATAGCCATCAACGATCGGCTGGTGACCTTTGCCGAGCCGGATGAAAGCGGCGGCGAGCAGGCGATGACCGAACTGCTGGGACGCGGCAGGAATTTTACCGCCGTTGCCAGCTACAACGACTCGATGGCCGCCGGCGCGATGGGGGTGCTGAACGATAACGGCATCGACGTGCCGCGTGAGATTTCGCTGATTGGCTTTGATGATGTGCTGATATCCCGCTACGTTCGCCCGCGGCTGACCACGGTGCGCTACCCGATTGTGACCATGGCAACCCAGGCGGCAGAACTGGCGCTAGCGCTGGCGGACAGGCTCCCGCCGCCGGAAATCACCCACCTGTTCAGCCCGACGCTGGTTCGCCGTCACTCGGTGATCGCCCCGTCGGACAACGACAGGTCGTAGCGGTAGAGGTGCACGGCGGTGGCCGGATAATCGAGGCCCTCGCCGATATAGCGCCAGCCAAAGCGCTCATAAAAATCCCGGCAGGCGGAGTAGAGATGCAGCTGCGGATAGCCGCTCAGGCGGGCGTAATCGATAACGTGCCGCTGTAGTTTTCCCGCCAGCCCCTGCCCGCGCGCCGCTTCGGCAACGTACAGCGCCGCCATCCACGGAAACAGGTCCTGACGGCTGATCAGATCGCAGCGCCAGAGCCCCACCGTTCCCAGCAGAAGCTCGCCCTCAACGGCAATAAAGGTCAGTGGCAGCGCGCCCGGCGTCTGGCTGTGGGCGACGATGCTGGCAAAAAACGCCTGCGGCAGCGTCTCGCCGCCAAAGGCCTGCCACAGCCACTTCGTGACCTGCGGCGCGTGCTGCGGCGCGGCGTACAGAGGCAGGATGGTCATACCGGCTTTCCCTGAAAAATCGGTACCGACTCAAACAGGTAGCCGTCAAAGTCCGGGGCGTCTTCGTCCGACAGCTCCAGCAGGCTGTTTTTAACATTTTCCAGGTGCTGCCACATCGCCTGCCAGGCGCCCATCACGTCGCGACGGCGCAGCGCGGCGAGAATCGCCTGCCGCTCGCCGAGCCACTTCAGGCGATAGGCGCGGCTGGCAATATGCGCGTTAAACTGCTGCCAGAGCGGGCTGCTGTCCATCTGCAGCCAGATACGCTCCACCGTTGCCAGCAGCATCTGGTTTTGCGTCGCCCCGGCCAGCACCAGGTGAAACATCCGCGCGTTATCCTGAGAGGCGTCGTTGCCGGCAATCGCCCGCTGCTCCTGCTCGATGATGCGCTTAAGGTTGTCGATATCGGCACGCGTCGCCATTTTTGCCGCAAAGGCGGCAATATTGCTCTCCAGCAGCTGGCGGGCCTGCAGAATTTCAAACGGACCGACGTCGCTGCTCAGCATCTGCTCTTCCTCGCTATCATCCTCGTGGGGAATGCGCATCACGTAAACGCCCGAGCCCTGGCGAATGTCGACCGTGCCCTGCAGCTCCAGCATCAGCAGGGCTTCGCGGACGATGGTGCGGCTGACGCCGTAGGTTTCAGCGATATTGCGTTCCGGCGGCAGCCGCGACCCAATGGGGTAACGCCCCTGCGCAATCTGTGCGCGCAAATCATCACCAATTTCCTGGTAGGGTTTCTTTTCCGGCGGAATGATAGCCTTCTCCACAATCTCACCTGTGCCTTGTCTGCGAGTGAATCCATATCGGCGCTATCTTAGCAAAATTTACGCCGGGCTAGCGCAACTCATCGTCGATATCCAGCGTCAGCTCGCGGCTTTCGCGCAGCGTGCGAAACCAGCCGGCGGAAGCCTTCGGTCGCCGCGCCCGGCCGTTCTGCAGATCGATTTCAATCAGCCCGTAGCGATTTTTAAAGGCGTTCATCGGCGACACGTTGTCGGTAAACGCCCACAGCATGTAGCCGTGACAGTTGGCTCCCGCCTCCCGCGCGAGCAGCGTCTGCCAGAGATGCTCGCTGATAAAGCGAATGCGGTACTCGTCGACAATGGTGCCTTCGTCGTTGCGAAACTGGCCTTCGTTTTCAACGCCCATGCCGCTTTCGGCGATAAACCACGGAATATTGCGGTAATCATTTTTAATCCGCATCGCCATATCAAAGACAATGCGCGGATAAATTTCCCAGCCACGGGAGGCGTTCATTCGCCGCCCGGGCAGCTCGAAGGGTTCGTAATACCAGGCCGGATGGAACGGCGTCTGCGGGTGCCAGGCGCGCGACGGCGCCTTCACCCGGTGCGGGTAGTAAAGGTTAATGCCCAGCTCATCCACGGTATTGTCGCGGATAATCGCCAGCTCTTCGGCGCTGTAGTCCCAGGCGACGTCGTGCTGCGCCAGCAGCGCAAATAGCGCGGGCGGATACTCGCCGTGGACCAGCGGGTCGAGGAAGATACGGTTGTAGAACAGATCGTAAACCTCGGCGGCGCGCACGTCGTGAGCGGCCGTGGAGCGCGGGTAGGTCACCTCCGGATTGAGAATACAGCCCACCGTCCCGCGATAGCCCTTATCGCGAAACAGCCTGACCACCTGCGCCGTCGCCAGCACCTTATGGTGGTTCCACTGCATCCACGTGCCGGTATTCTGCTCGTAGGGCCAGCGCAGCGCGTCAAGATAGACGCGGGTTTGCACGACGATCGGCTCATTGAAGGTAAACCAGCGCGTAACCTTGTGATGATAGCGGGCGAACACCTTCTCCGCGTAGCGGACGAACAGCTCAACGACCTTTTTCGCCGCCCAGCCGCCGTACTGCTCCAGCAGGTAGCCCGGCAGCTCGTAGTGTTCAAGGCAGATCATCGGCTCGATGCCGTTCGCCAGCAGCTCGTCAAACAGCCGGTCGTAGTAGGCCGCGTACTCCTCATCAACCGTAACGTTTTCATAGTCGGTCAGAAAGCGCGACCAGTTGATTGAGGTGCGGTAGTGGGTGAGCCCCGCCAGCTTCATTAGCTGGACGTCCTCACGAAAGCGGTTGATAAAATCGGTGGCCACCGCCGGGCCGTAGCCGTTATGCCAGACGTGGCGATCGTGTTTGTACCAGAGATCGGGCCAGGAGTCCTGGCCCTCTTTCTTGCCGCTCCAGCCCTCGGTCTGCCAGGCGGAGGCTGCCGCGCCAAGGATAAAATCGTCGGGGATCGCAATCCTTTTTGTACTCATCATATCCTCAGGCGTTATCGGTTATTTGCGCGTTTTCCGCCTGCCGCTGCGCGGTTTCCAGGCGGCGGGAGGCAATCTTCACAAACGGCAGGTAAATCAGTACCGCGGTAATGATACAAACCAGCTGGGTCACCACCGCCCCCATCGAACCGGCGGTAGAGAGCCAGGCGTTAATCAGCGGCGGCGTGGTCCAGGGCACCATCACCACCGCTTTTCCGGCAAATCCGGCCGCCGTGGCGAAGTAGCCGATGCTGCCGGTCACCAGCGGCGTGATAATAAAGGGGATCGCGAGGATCGGATTAAGCATGATCGGCATACCGAAAATCACCGGTTCGTTAATATTGAACAGCCCCGGGCCGATCGACAGCTTGGCGATCTCTTTCATCTCTTTGCGCTTGCTGGCGATCATGACCGCAATCAGCAGGCCGATGGTCAGCCCCGAGCCGCCGATGCTCATATAGACGTCCCAGAACGGCATGGTGATGATGTTCGGCACCTCTTTTCCCTGCTCAAAGGCGCTCATGTTGACGGTGATCGCCCCCAGCAGCAGCGGTTCGCGGATCGGTTTGATCATCTGATTGCCGTGAATACCGATAACCCAGAACAGCTGGGCGACGAACATCAGCAGCAGGATCCCCGGCAGGCTTTGCACCACGCGCTCCAGCGGCTGCTGCACCACCAGGTAGACCGCGTCATACAGGTACATGCCGGTCAGCTGATGGAAAATAAAGCCAAAGGTGGCGATGGCGGTGGTGGTAAAAATCGCCGGGATCAGCGCCGAAAACGACGCCGCCACGTTCGGCGGCACGGTATCCGGCATCCTGATCTTCAGCCCCTTGCGCGTCTCCAGCCAGCAGTAAATCTCTACCGACAGAATGGCGATAAACATGCCGAGGAACAGGCTGCGGGTGTCCGAGAACTGGCGCAGCAGCACGTCTTTGACCACCTGCATCTGGCCGTCAACCATCATCTCAACGGTGGTTGGGGTGACGCAGATAAAGCAAATGACCGCCAGCAGGCCGGGGAACAGGCTCTTGATGCCGTTAATGCGCCCCAGCTCGATGCCGATCAGAAAAACGGCGCCAATATTGAGGAAGTTGAGGGTCGCATAGTTTATTGCGCTGGTAATCGGCTTGAGCGCGGCGAGAAACGACAGCGACTGAAAGCTGGCCAGTCCGTTCTTCGGATCCAGCACCATATTTGAGATCAGCACCGAAAAGGCGCCAACGATGATCACCGGCATCAGGGTAATAAAGGCGGACTTTATCGCCATGATGTAGCGGTAGCTGTTGAATTTCGTGGCGAAACTCCCCAGTGAGTCGATCAGTTTTTCCTGCAATGCCATAGAGGATACCTCAGGTTTAAGGGCTTTTTGCGCGCCAGGTGTACAGCCGAACACCTTTTGGCATACCAAAAAATAGTCAGTGGCGGCAAAAAGTTCTGTGATTCAGATCTCAACGCCCACTTTGGCATTCCAAATTTTTAGAGATTTATCATATTGGCATACCGCATTGACGGCATCGCTTTCGCCGTGGCACAGTTCCTGCAAAAAGCGTGATCCCGATAGTTCTTTGCACGGCGTAGAGGTCATATCCCCCTGAATGTCTGTGATAAACTGCAAAACACCACGTGATATCAGGAATCGATGAATGGCTACAATGCTGGATGTCTCAATTCGCGCAGGCGTCTCTAAAGCGACGGTTTCCCGCGTGTTGAACGGCACAGGTCAGGTAAAAGAGAGTACCCGTCAGCAGGTATTCAAAGCGATGGAGGAGCTGGGGTATCGGCCGAACTTTCTCGCCCGTTCGCTGGCCAACCGCACGAGCAACAGCATCGGACTGGTGGTTTCCACCTTCGACGGCTTCTACTTTGGCCGTCTGCTGCAGCAGGCCTCGCGCCAGACCGAAGCCTGGGGAAAGCAGCTGATTGTCACCGACGGCCACGATGCGCCGGAGCGCGAAGAAGAAGCGGTGCAGATGCTTGCCGATCGCCAGTGCGACGCCATCATCCTCTACACCCGTCATATGAGCGAAAAGAAGATCATGTCGCTTATCGACTCCATCGAGATGCCGCTGGTGGTGATTAACCGCGACGTCAGCCTCGCACGCGAGCGCTGCGTCTTCTTCGAGCAGGAGGATGCCGCATTCCAGGCGGTGAACTATCTGATTGCCCAGGGCCATCGCGAGATAGCCTGCCTGACGGTCCCCATGCACACGCCAACGGGCAAGGCCCGCCTGCAGGGTTACCGTAAGGCGCTGAAAAAAAATGGCATTGCGTGGGATCCGCAGAAAGTAAAATACGGCGATTCAACGATGACCCGCGGCTACGAGCTGTGCCGGGAGCTGCTGGAGGAAAAAACGCCGTTCAGCGCGCTTTTTTCCTGTAATGACGATATGGCGCTCGGCGCCTCGAAAGCGCTGCATCAGGCGGGACTGCGGATCCCGCAGGACGTTTCGCTCTTTGGTTTTGATGACGCCCCCAGCGCGAAGTGGCTGGAGCCGGGCCTGTCGACGGTCTATCTGCCCATCGACAATATGATCACTACCGCCATCGATCAGGCGATCAAGCTTGCTAACCATCAGCCGATCGAAACGATCCCGCCGTTTACCGGCACGCTGGTGCTGCGCGACTCGGTCACGACGGGTCCCTGGTTTTAGATCAGATCAGATCTGCTCTAAGACCAGCAGCTCCTGAATGGTCTGGCGGCGGCGAATCAGCCGCGCGCTGCCGTTATCGAACAGCACTTCCGGCAGCAGCGGGCGGCTGTTGTAGTTCGAGGACATCGACGCGCCGTAGGCGCCGGTATCGTGCAGCACCAGGTAATCGCCCGGCGCCACGTCAGGCAGCAGGCGCGTTTCCACCTTCCCCCCTTCCTGCTGGGTAAAGACATCCCCGGATTCGCACAGCGGTCCGGCGACCACGGTTTCAACCATCGGCGCCGCGCTAAGATCGCGACCGTCCGCCGCCAGGGCGCTGATGTGGTGGTAGCTGCCGTACATCGACGGACGCATCAGGTCGTTAAAGCCGGCGTCGATCAGCACGAAGTGACGGCTGCCCATCTCCTTCACGCTGCGCACCTGGGAGACCAGCACGCCGGACTCCGCCACCAGGAAACGACCCGGCTCGATCTCCAGCTTCACCGGATGGCCAAGATGCTTCGCCACCTGCTCGCGCGCGGCGTTCCACAGGCCGTAATAGTGATCGGTATCGATCGCCTCTTCGCCTTCGCGATACGGGATCGACAGGCCGCCGCCGGCGGAGATCGCCTGCAGATCCTGACCAAACTCGATCACCTGACGTACCATTGCGCCGCACACCTGCTCGAGGTGGGCATAATCCACCCCTGAGCCAATGTGCATGTGAATCCCCACCAGCTGCAGCTGATAGCGACGCATCACCTCCAGCGCCGCCGGCAGGTGGCTATACCAGATACCGTGCTTGCTGTTTTCGCCGCCGGTGTTGGTTTTCTGGCTGTGGCCGTGACCAAAACCCGGATTGACCCGCAGCCACACGCGATGGCCCGGCGAGACTTCGCCCAGCTGGCTCAGCATATCCACCGACCCGGCGTTGACCGGGATCTGCAGCTCCTTCACCCGCTCCAGGGTCGCGTCGTCGATCAGATCGGCGGTAAAGACGATATCTTCCGGATGCTGCTGCGGATCGTAGCCCGCCGCCAGCGCGCGCTCAATCTCGCCAAGCGACACGGAATCGACCTTCACGCCCTGCTCGCGCATCAGGCGCAGAATGTGAATGTTTGAGCAGGCCTTCTGCGCAAAGCGCACCACGTCAAACTTGCCGAGCTGGGCAATCTGGCGGCGAATAATCTGCGCATCGTAGACCCATACCGGGCAGCCAAACTCGGCGGGCAGGCGCAGCAGGTTATCTGCGGTCAGGTCGGTATCGGTGGCGTAAAGCGAGCGTGGCATGGTGAACTCCGGCGTTGTTGGCGTTGTGCGTGTTTTTTTATGATTACGCCATAGCCTGAAGGGAATAAAAAATATCGTTTTGTCGTGAGTCTATGCAAAAATGATATGGATACCCCACACCATTCGAGAGCCGCCATGCCCGCCGTCAATTTGCGCCATATCGAAATCTTCCACGCGGTGATGACCACCGGTAACCTGACCGAGGCCGCCCGCATGCTGCATACCTCGCAGCCGACGGTCAGCCGGGAGCTGGCGCGCTTTGAAAAGGTGCTGGGGTTAAAGCTTTTTGAGCGCGCTCGCGGCCGCCTGCAGCCCACGGTACAGGGGCTGCGGCTGTTTGAAGAGGTGCAGCGGTCGTGGTACGGGCTGGACAGGATCGTCAGCGCGGCGGAAAGCCTGCGCGAGTTTCGCCAGGGCGAGCTATCGGTGGTGTGCCTGCCGGTATTCTCCCAGTCGTTTTTACCGCTGCTGCTGCAGCCGTTTCTGGCGCGCTACCCCGAGGTCAGCCTGCAGATTGTCCCCCAGGAGTCGCCCCTGCTGGAGGAGTGGCTCTCCGCCCAGCGCCACGATCTTGGCCTGACCGAAACCCTGCATACGCCCGCCGGCACCGAGCGCACGCCGCTGCTGACGCTGAATGAGGTCTGCGTCCTGCCGCAGAACCATCCGCTCGCCGCGAAGCAGGTTTTGACCCCCGCCGATTTCCACGCTGAAAACTACATCAGCCTGTCGCGGACCGACAGCTACCGCCAGCTGCTTGACGCCCTGTTCCTTGAACATCAGGTCAAGCGGCGGATGGTGGTCGAAACGCACAGCGCCGCGTCGATTTGCGCGATGGTGCGCGCGGGCGTCGGCATCTCGGTGGTTAATCCGCTCACCGCCCTCGACTATGCCGAAAGCGGCATCGCGGTGCGCCGCTTCAGCATCGATGTGCCCTTTACAGTCAGCATGATCCGCCCGCTGCACCGCCCCGGTTCGGCGCTGGTTGACGCCTTTATTCACCACCTGCAGCACAGCCTGGCGCAGATCCAGCGCCCGCTCGATACGGTGCTTAAGAAAGCATAAACTCCACCGCGTCCGCGGCGTGAATGGCCGCGGTATCAAATACCGGCAGCGGGCTGCTTTCTACGGGCACCAGCAGGCCAATCTCGGTGCAGCCGAAGATAACGCCTTCCGCGCCCTGCGCCGCCAGCGACTCGATAACCTGCAGGTAGTAGTCGCGGGAAGCCTCGCTAAAGGTGCCGAGACAGAGCTCATCGAAGATAATCTGGTTGATCCGCTGGCGATCGTCGGCGGGCGGCACCAGGGTCTCGATCGCAAACTGCTGCTGCAGGCGGCCGCGATAGAACGTTTGCTCCATGGTATAGCGCGTGCCCAGCAGGGCGACGTTACGCATGCCCTTTTTCTCAATCGCCCGCCCGGTCGCATCGGCAATATGCAGAAACGGCACGCCGCAGCGCGCTTCAATGGCATCCGCCACTTTGTGCATGGTGTTAGTACAGAGCACGATACCTTCGGCGCCCGCCTGCTGCAGCCCCACCGCCGCCTGGGCCAGCATATCGCCGGCACGCTCCCATTCTCCGGCGGCCTGACAGGCTTCAATCTCATGAAAATCAACGCTATGCAGCAGCAGGCTGGCGGAGTGCAGCCCGCCAAGACGCGCCTTGATCCCTTCATTGATCAGGCGGTAATAGGGAATGGTCGATTCCCAGCTCATTCCCCCCAACAGGCCAATCGTTTTCATCATTCGCTCCTTTTATGGTTTCCCCCAGTGAAGCAAACTTGTGATCAACTTTCCACTTCTCCCGTCGATCGTTTCTTTTTAGAAAATTGTGATATAAATTAAATGAAACATTGTTTCACTTAACTACAGGACCCGCGGATGTTTATTTTTCATAAAGAGACCACCCTCGACGATCTGGGCAACGGCGTGACCCGACGCATTCTGGCGCACGATGGCAAGATGATGGCGGTTGAGGTTAACTTTGACGCCGGCGCCATTGGGCCGATGCATAACCACCCCCACGAGCAGCTGACCTACGTGCTTTCAGGCGAGTTCGAATTCACCATCGGTGACGAGAAACACGTGGTCAGCGCCGGCGATACGCTCTACAAGCAGCCGCATATTATGCACGGCTGCGTGTGCCTGAAGGCGGGAACCCTGCTGGATACCTTTACGCCCGTTCGTCAGGATTTTCTGCAAAACTAATCTTCCCCGGCCGTGGTGGTGGAAGAGCGGGCATGCTCCCCTCTTCCGCCACCGTGCACCCCTCACGTCCATCATTATTTGTTAAAAAATATGTACACAGATAATCATTAGCCGGGCAATAAAATACCGCACGCCTGCGCCAGGTCACCTTTCCGGCATCTCTCCCAAGCCCTTACCAGCCTTACAAAACGCCCGCCATCTCATTTTTTGAAACATCGTTTCGACTCCGATCACATTTCCGCTATGAATCGAATGACTCTGTAATAAATCGCAATAAAATAAATTTAAAACGGCGTTTTATAAAATTAAAGGCGCCGGGCATAGCAAAGCCGAACCGGTGCACACTCAGCAGGGAGCTGCGGGTGACAAACCATGACAAAAACAGGGTCCAACAGGGAAGGAAGCGCCAGCACAGACACCAGCAACAGATTAACTTTTCCGGCTGCTTTTCAGCGCGGATAGCGCACACAGCGTGAAGTACACCGGGTATAAACCGAATCCGTTTTACAAACTCGTAAGCCAGGTAGGTATGTATGAATGAAAACAAGCTGCTGGGATTGGCATGGATATCGCCCTATATCATCGGGCTGATAATCTTTACCGCCTTTCCCTTTGTTTCATCTTTCTTCCTCAGTTTCACTGAGTACGACTTGATGAGTCCGCCGGTATTTAACGGCATTGAAAACTATCGCTACATGCTGACCGAAGATTCTCTCTTCTGGAAGTCCATGGGCGTCACCTTCGCCTATGTCTTTTTAACCATTCCGCTGAAGCTGGCCTTTGCGCTGGGCATCGCGTTTGTTCTCAACTTTAAGCTGCGCGGCATCGGTTTCTTCCGTACCGCCTATTACATTCCGTCGATTCTCGGCAGCTCCGTCGCCATCGCCGTACTGTGGCGCGCGCTGTTCGCTATCGACGGCCTGCTGAACAGCTTTATCGGCGTGCTGGGCTTCGACCCGGTCAACTGGCTCGGCGAGCCGTCGCTGGCGCTGATGTCGGTGACCCTGCTGCGCGTCTGGCAGTTCGGTTCGGCCATGGTGATTTTCCTCGCGGCGCTGCAGAACGTTCCGCAATCGCAGTACGAAGCGGCGATGATCGACGGCGCCTCTAAGTGGCAGATGTTTATGAAGGTGACGGTGCCGCTGATTACGCCGGTGATCTTCTTCAACTTCATTATGCAAACCACCCAGGCGTTCCAGGAGTTTACCGGACCGTACGTGATAACCGGCGGCGGCCCAACCTACTCCACCTATCTGTTCTCACTCTATATCTACGACACCGCCTTTAAGTACTTCGATATGGGCTACGGCGCGGCGCTGGCATGGGTGCTGTTCCTGGTCGTCGCGGTGTTTGCCGCTATTGCCTTTAAGTCTTCGAAATATTGGGTGTTCTACTCCGCCGATAAGGGAGGCAAAAATGGCTGATATCCAACAAATTTCCGCAGCACGGGACATCGCAGAGCGCGAGGTTGCCAGAACGCTGCGGCGGGAAAAAATGAACGCCAGCATCCGCTATGTGATCCTGCTGTTCGTTGGCCTGCTGATGCTCTACCCGCTGGTGTGGATGTTCTCGGCGTCGTTCAAACCGAACCACGAGATCTTCACCACCCTCAGCCTGTGGCCCGCTCACGCGACCTGGGACGGATTTATCAACGGCTGGAAGACCGGGACGGAATACAACTTCGGCCACTACATGCTGAATACCTTCAAGTACGTGATTCCGAAGGTGATCCTGACCATTATCTCCTCCACCATCGTGGCCTACGGCTTTGCCCGCTTCGAGATCCCGTGGAAGAAATTCTGGTTCGGCACCCTCATCACCACCATGCTGCTGCCGAGCACCGTGCTGCTCATCCCGCAGTACCTGATGTTCCGCGAAATGGGGATGCTGAACAGCTATCTGCCGCTGTACCTGCCGCTGGCCTTCGCCACTCAGGGGTTCTTCGTCTTCATGCTGATTCAGTTCCTGCGCGGCGTGCCGCGCGATATGGAAGAGGCGGCGCAGATTGACGGCTGCAACTCCTTCCAGGTGCTGTGGTACGTGGTGGTGCCGATTTTAAAACCGGCAATTATCTCGGTCGCGCTGTTCCAGTTTATGTGGTCAATGAACGACTTTATTGGTCCGCTGATTTACGTCTATAGCGTCGATAAGTATCCGATCGCGCTGGCGCTGAAAATGTCCATCGACGTCACGGAAGGCGCTCCATGGAACGAAATTCTGGCAATGGCGAGCATCTCCATTCTGCCATCCATCATCGTATTCTTCCTGGCACAACGCTACTTCGTACAGGGCGTCACCAGCAGCGGAATTAAAGGTTAAGAGGGAAATATCATGGCTGAAGTTATTTTCAAAAAACTGGAAAAGGTCTACTCCAACGGCTTCAAAGCGGTACATGCTATCGACCTGAAAATCGCTGACGGGGAGTTTATGGTGATCGTCGGGCCGTCCGGCTGCGCCAAATCCACCACCCTGCGCATGCTGGCGGGTCTCGAAACCATCAGCGGCGGCGAAGTGCGCATCGGGGAGAAAATCGTTAACAACCTTGCGCCAAAAGCGCGCGGCATTGCGATGGTGTTCCAGAACTACGCGCTCTATCCGCATATGACGGTGCGCGAAAACCTCGCCTTTGGCCTCAAGCTGAGCAAGCTGCCAAAGGATCAGATTGAGAGCCAGGTTAACGAAGCGGCAAAAATCCTCGAGCTGGAAGAGCTGCTCGACCGCCTGCCGCGCCAGCTTTCCGGCGGCCAGGCCCAGCGCGTGGCGGTAGGCCGGGCGATCGTTAAGAAGCCGGACGTGTTCCTGTTCGATGAGCCGCTCTCTAACCTCGACGCCAAACTGCGCGCCTCGATGCGCATCCGGATCTCCGACCTGCACAAGCAGCTGAAGAAATCCGGTAAACCGGCGACCACCGTTTACGTTACCCACGATCAGACCGAAGCCATGACCATGGGCGACCGTATCTGCGTGATGAAGCTGGGCCACATCATGCAGGTTGATACCCCGGACAATCTCTACCACAAGCCAAAGAATATGTTTGTCGCAGGCTTTATCGGCGCGCCGGAGATGAACATTCGTCCCTGCAAGCTGGTTGAGCGCGACGGCCGCCTGCATATGCACGTCGGTGACGATCTGCTGCCCCTCAACGATGCCCTGCAGAGCAAAGCCGAAGGCTACAAGGACCAGCCGCTGTTCTACGGCGTGCGCCCGGAGTTCGTCTCTATCTCGGACCAGCCGTTCGCCGAAGGCTGCGGTTCCGGTGAGATGGTGCGCGTGGAAAATATGGGCCACGAGTTCTTTGTCTATATGAAGGTTGCCGATTATGAGCTGACCGCCCGCGTCCCTTCCGACGAAGCGAGGCCGATGATCGAAAAAGGGCTGCATCGCAAGGTCTATTACCAGTTCGATCTCAACAAATGTCATCTCTTTGATGCGACGACCGAACAGAACATCTCTCTGTAATCACTGGAGTATTAAAATGAAAAAAGTGCTCTTAAGCGCCGCAATCTCCGCCACTCTGGGCCTGACCGCGCTACCTTCTCTGGCACAGGATGTCGACCTGCGCATGTCCTGGTGGGGCGGAAACGGCCGCCATCAGGTGACCCTGAAAGCGCTGGAAGAATTTCATAAGCAGAACCCGGATATTAACGTCAAAGCGGAATACACCGGCTGGGACGGCCACCTTTCGCGCCTGACCACGCAAATCGCCGGCGGCACCGAGCCGGACGTGATGCAGACCAACTGGAACTGGCTGCCTATTTTCTCGAAAAATGGCGACGGCTTCTACGACCTCAATAAGATGAAGGACGTCATCGATCTCAGCCAGTTTGACGCGAAGGAGCTGCAGTCCACCACCGTGAACGGCAAGCTCAACGGCATTCCTATTTCCGTGACCGCCCGCGTCTTCTACTTTAACGATGAAACCTGGAAAAAAGCCGGCGTCGCCTACCCAAAAACCTGGGATGAGCTGATGGCGGCGGGAAAAGCCTTTGAAAGCAAGCTCGGTAAGCAGTACTACCCGGTGGTGCTGGAGCACCAGGACACCCTGGCGCTGCTGAACTCTTACATGATTCAGAAGTACAACCAGCCGGCTATCGACGATAAAACCAAGAAATTCTCCTACAGCAAAGAGCAGTGGGTCGAGTTTTTCCAGATGTATAAAAAGCTTATCGACAGCCACGTCATGCCGGACACCAAATACTACGCCTCCTTTGGCAAAAGCAATATGTACGAGATGAAGCCGTGGATCCAGGGCGAGTGGGCGGGGACCTACATGTGGAACTCCACCATCAACAAATACTCCGACAACCTGAAGCCGCCAGCGAAGCTGGAGCTGGGTGAATACCCGATGCTGCCGGGTGCCACCGACGCCGGCCTGTTCTTTAAGCCCGCGCAGATGCTCTCGATCGGTAAATCAACGAAAAACCCGGAAGCGGCGGCGAAGGTGATTAACTTCCTGCTCAACAGCAAAGCCGGGGTCGATACCTTAGGACTCGAGCGCGGCGTGCCGCTGAGTAAAGTGGCGGTGCAGTACCTGACCGAGGACGGCACGATCAAGGCCGACGATCCGGCGGTTTCCGGGCTGAAGCTGGCGCAGTCCCTGCCGGCGAAGCTCTCCGTGTCGCCCTACTTCGACGACCCGCAGATCGTAGCCCAGTTCGGCACCTCACTGCAGTACATCGATTACGGGCAGAAATCCGTAGAAGAGACGGCGGCGGACTTCCAGCGTCAGTCGGACCGCATTCTCAAGCGCGCCATGCGCTAATTCAGCCCTGCCAAACCTCCCCCGCGGCTCCCGCTGCGGGGGATTTTTTTGCCAGAATCCCGTCATTAAAGGCAAACCACTGCGCCGGACGCCGGGACCGACGGATTTTTCCCTCAGAAGAAGTATTTGAAGCGTACGCGAGCGCCGTAGCGTTCGTCCGATCCCGCGCTTTTCTCCGCCGACGAATCCAGCCACGAGGCGTAGGCGCCGAGGTAAATGTTAAAATTCGCCATATCCATGATATTCGGCAGCAGCCACGAGGCGTGCAGCGTGTGGATGTCATAGCGCCCTGGGGCGAGTACCGCACACTCGTTGTCGCATTCTGCGCTCACGCCCGCCAGATTAAACTGGTCGATTTTGTTATGCGCATAGATGTAGCCCAGCTCCACGCGATGCCATAGCGCGTTGATGCCGGCGCTGAAGTCCTGTTCATCCGTGGCGTCGAGATAGGCGGTACTCAGATTCACCACCGCGCCATCTTCGGCATCGGCCTTCAGCGTGTTCCAGCTCATGGTCATGCCGTAGCCGGTACGGCTCGACTGGTCGACCCAGCGGCCGCGTGAGTCCTGATAGCCGTAGGCGTTATTGACGAGGTTACTCTCCATCGCCGCCGCCACCGACCACGCGCCGGATTGCCACGCCACTACCGGACGCACGTAGGCGACGTTTTTCTGGTTATCCAGCGCGTTGCCGTGATAGTTGCGATCGACGAACAGCGTGCTGCCGTCCTCCACCAGCGTATTCACCTCGAAGTACCAGTTGTCGAGATTTTTGCTCAGCAGGAAGTTGCCGCCGCTGCTGCTGCGTCCGCGCCCCTCTTTCATCATATAGATATAGCCGTAGCCGTCGCTGTAAAGATCGTTCGCCGTATTGCCGGAATATTCAATAAAGGTATCCTGATTCAGCGGGAACATATCGTAGGCTTCAAAGCGCCCAATTTTAATTTTCCAGTCATCCTGCTGGCCAAAGAAAAAGGCCGCATCGTCCAGATTCATCTTGCCATTAATATCCGCCAGCGGCTGTACGCTAAAGCCGGCATACTTGCCATCGGCCCCTTTCCGCAGGCCATCAAAACCGAGAAGAATACGTCCGTTAATATCCCAGCGCTCTTTTTTCCCCGGCGCCCAGTTTTTATTTGCGCTGGTTCTCACCGAGGTCAGGCTGCCGGTACGGCTGGCACCGTCCATATTAAACTCAACGTCGCCATAAAACTTTAATTCGCCATAATCATTGACCTGCAGCGCGGGTTTGGCCGCCGCGTTGCTGGCCACGACAGCCGGCTTCTCCTGACGCTTTAGCGCCCGAATCTCCGCCTCGGCGCTGGTCGCACGCTGCTCGGTCTCCTGCAGCCGCTGCTCCATTTGCGCCAGCCGTTCTTCGAGTGTTAATGGTGCCTGCGCATTAGCCAGAGGGGTAAATAAAGACGACAGAAAGCACCCGACCCAGATTTTATTCATCGGTAAACCCTTTTATTATTTAATTAAATGAAATCTTTATTTATACCCTAAATAATTCGAGCGGCGGCAAGAGAGCAAGTCCCCAGGCGCTTACTGAAGTAAGTGACCAGGGTGAGAGAGTGCAGCCAACGCATATGCAGCCTGAAGTATGCCGGGTATACAGGTAAAGCACGACGATGATGACAATAATAACCCGCCCATCGTCACAGACGGGTTATTAACGACAGAATAAACAGTAATTATATTATTCGAGCTGCCAGGCCCCGGCCTCAGATAAGCTGGCCGATCCGCTCCACGCAAATAGGGTTAATTCACGACGGTCAGCATCCGGATAAATACGGCTGCTGAGGCAGGCTTCGCCCTCGTTAACGAAGACCTCGACGGAAGAGCTGTCGAAGAATATCCGTAGACTGAGCGGCGCCCCGGCGGTTAACGGCACGCTGCGCGCGCCGCACAGGCCATGCTGCGGATAGTGACGTTCCAGCACCAGGCGCTGCATCTGCGCATCAACGTAGACCCGCAGACCGTCGCCGAAGCTGAGGCCATATTGCTCAGCGCTACAGTTGGCGCTGTCCCAGCGCAGGATAACCTCCATCGCCTCGCACTTTTCCACCAGCATGGTCTGCTGGTTTTTCAAGGTGCTTACCGGCCACGGGAACCACGCTCCGCGCAGGCTTTCAACCTCTTTCGCCGGGCGCATCTGCAGCCGGCTGTCGGCGCTCAGGCTCAGCTCGCGCGGCAGCGAGAGCATCCCCGCCCAGCCGTCCTGCTGCTCCGGCAGCGGCGACTCCCACATATCCAGCCAGCCGATAACGATCCGCCGACCGTCCGGCGTCAGGAAGCTCTGCGGCGCATAAAAATCATGCCCGCTGTCCATCTCAACGAACTCGCCTTCACGCACAAAGGTGCCGCCCGGCTGCCAGTCACCGAGCAGGTAGCCGCTCTGGAACAGGTTGCGATTCTGATAGCCCTGCGCCGCCATTCCCTGCGGAGAAAACATCAGCACGCGCCTGTCGTTGAGGGCAAAAAAGTCCGGGCACTCCCACATGTAGCCCATCTCTTTTTCCGCCTCATCAAGCACGCCGGCGTCCTGCCACTGGCGCAGATCGGCCGAACGGTACAGGCGCACCTGGCCGACATCGCCGAGGCGCGCGCCGACGATCATGTACCAGCTATCGCCCTCGCGCCACACCTTAGGATCGCGGAAATGGTGCAGCCCCGGCGGGGTATCGAGGACGATCCCCTGGCGCTCAAAGTGGATGCCGTCGCGGCTGGTCGCCAGGCACTGCACCTGATACAGGTTGGCCTCGTCGTTCGGGTCACCGTGGAATTTATGCCCGGTATAAATCAGCGCCAGCGTATCGCCGTCGACCACCGCGGAGCCGGAGAAGCAGCCATCTTTATCCTCCGGGCCTTCCGGCGCCAGCGCCACCGGCAGATGCTCCCAGTGCACCAAATCTTTACTGCGCGCATGACCCCAGTGCATCGGCCCCCACTGCGTCGAGTAGGGATGGTGCTGGTAAAAGGCGTGATACCAGCCGTCGAACCACACCAGGCCGTTAGGATCGTTGATCCAGCCCGCGCGGGCGGCAAGATGGTAGCGCGGGTACCAGCGCAGGTTCAGCGCATCGCTTTTCGCCTGCAGTTCCTGTTCGGCGTTGCTAATTGAGTAGGTCATAGTCTTCACTCTTTTCATTCAAATAACGGAAGGTTGCGGCATCAGCGGGTCCGATGGTGACTTAGCCGAGCGCAGCAAGAAGATGGAGATAAAGGTGGTGAAGAACACCAGCAGGCCCATAATCAAATAGGACCGGGCAAAGCCGTATATCTCGTAGCTATAGCCCGCCAGCGGCGACAGCACGGTAGCAATAACCGAGCTGGTGCAGGCAAAGCCCACCAGATAGAGCGTCGATGAGAGGCGCTTATCAAAGTTTAAGCTGTTGTATTTAAATATAGATACCAGCAGGATCGGCAGCTCCACCGCGTGCAGCAGCTTGGTGATAGAGATGAGCAGCGGCCCCTCCACCAGCCCGGAGGCCACCATCCGCAGCGCCATCACCATACCGGCGAAAATCAGGCCATTTTTAGCGCCAATGCGGTTAACCAGCCAGGGCGCGCAGAACATCCCCGCCGCCTCAAGAAACACCTGGAAAGAGTTCAGGTAGCCGTACATGGCGTTGCCCTCCTGCAGGGTGGCGAACTGCGAGGAGAAGTAGACCGGGAACTGCTGGTCGTAGACGCCGTAAATACAGGTGCCGACGACGAAAAACACCAGCGCCCAGAAGCGGCGCAGGGTGAGCAGACGCAGCGCGTCCTCCAGCGTCACCTTGCCGCCCGCTACCGCTTCCTCCATCGCCTGCGGTGCAGAGGAGACCCGCAGCCGCGCCAGCAGGAAAAAGAACACCAGGCCGGAGCAGCTGGCGACGGCAAAGTTCAGCTTCGGGTTGATGTTAAACAGCAGGCCGGCAAAAAAGGTCGCCACCGCCCAGCCCAGCGATCCCCACATCCGCGCCTTGCCGAACTCAAACTGGCTCTGCCGCGCCACGCGCTCGGTGTAGGACTCCAGCACGCCGATGCCGCCGTTGAAGGTCAGGCCGATGTAGATCCCGCCAAAAATACTGCCGAGAAAAATGTTAATGCCCAGCAGGTAGCCAAACAGCAGATAGGCCGGCCCGGAGAGGATCAGCAGCGCGGTGATATACCAGAGCAGGTTTTTACGCAGGCCGAGCTTGTCCTGAATAAAGCCGTAGCAAATTTGGGCAAACAGCGCTGAAACGGAGAGAACCGCGTAGATGATGCCGGTATCCCCCGCCTTCAGGCCGACCTCCTGATGGAGCCAGATAGAGAGCAAAGAGCCGGACGAAGACCAGGTCACGAAAAAGAAGAACAGTAAGGCGCTGAGTATCGGATAGCTGTGAGAGTGATGTGCTTTCATCATGACGTTCTCTGTTGGAGTAATGCGCAGATGGTAACGTTAACAAAACCCAAAACTCATGCCCTTTTACTGAGATACATGATGTTAATCACATAAGTTAACGTTAACATAACGGAGATGCGATCGCGATCAAATATTCCTCGCCATCGCTGCGGCGCATCCTGCGATAGAATATCGCATATGATCCTTTTACATCAGCGACTTAGTTATATAGCCTGTTGCCTGGCGACAGCGTTGGAGTGGTAAATATGGCATCCTTGAAAGATGTGGCAAAACTGGCAAACGTCTCTCTGATGACGGTCTCACGGGCGCTGAATAGCCCGGAGCGCCTGAAACCAGAGACTCTGGCTCGCGTTCAGGCCGCCATTGAACAAACCAACTACGTCCCCGATCTCTCCGCCAAAAAAATACGCGGCGCCCACGCCACGCCGAATACCATCGGGGTTCTGGCGCTGGATACCGTCACCACCCCCTTCTCGGTGGAAATTACGCTCTCAATCGAAGAAACCGCGCGGGCGCACGGCTGGAACAGCTTCGTGGTCAACATGTTTTCCGACGATAGCCCGGACACCATCGTCGATCTGCTGCTCTCCCACCGGCCGGACGGGATTATCTACACCACCATGGGGCTGCGCCAGGTGCCGCTCCCGGCCAAGCTGCTGACCCTCCCCTGCGTGCTGGCCAACTGCGAAAGCCTGCACGACCCGGTGGCCAGCTATATTCCGGACGACGAGCAGGGTCAGTATGCGGCGGTACAGGCCCTGCTGGCGGCGGGCTATCGCCGTCCGCTGTGCCTGCATCTGCCGGCGAAGCATCTGGCGACCGTGCGCCGACGCCAGGGGCTGGAGCGCGCCTGTCGCGAAGCGGGTCTCGATCCGCATACGCTCGAACACAGCTATATGGAGTATGGCGATGAGCACTATCGCGACATCCCGGCGATGCTGCTGGCAAACATTCGCGCGGGTAAGCCGCAGTTCGATGCGGTGATTTGCGGTAACGATCGCATCGCTTTTATGGTCTATCAGACGCTGCTGGCGCAGGGTCTGCGCATCCCGCAGGACGTGGCGGTGGTCGGTTACGATAATATGGTCGGCATTGGCGATCTGTTTTTACCGCCGCTCTCAACGGTGCAGCTTCCGCATTATGAAATAGGGCGCCTGAGCGCCCTGCATATTATTAACGGCGACAGCCATCGGGATACGGTGCGGGTTGCCAGCCCCTGGCTGCCGAGGGAGTCGCTGTAATCAGTTACCAATATCGCGCAGCTTCTTGCCGGACATCAGGTTGCGCTCGATGTGCTCAAGGGTGACGTTTTTGGTTTCCGGGATCAGCCAGAAGGTCACCCCGATAAAGGCGACGTTGAGCACGGTATAGAGCCAGAAGGTGCCGGCGGCGCCAATCGCGTCAAGCAGCGTCAGGAAGGTCGCGCCGATAATCATATTCGACACCCAGTTGGTGGTGGTGGAGCAGGTGATGCCGAAGTCGCGGCACTTCAGCGGCTGAATTTCCGAGCACAGGATCCACACCACCGGGGCGGCGCTCATGGCGTAGCCGGCAATACACATCATGGTCATGCCGACGGAAAGCCAGGATAAGCCGCTGGAGGCGGTACCGTTATCAAACTGCATCAGGCAGTAGCCGAGCACCAGCGTGCCCAGCGCCATCACGCTAAAGCCAATTTTCAGCGCCGGTTTACGCCCGGCTTTGTCCACGGTGAACACCGCAATAAAGGTGGCAAACATAAAGGTCAGGCCGACGACGAGGGTCGCCATCATCTGCTGCTCGGTGGTGGTGAAGCCCGCCATTTTAAAAATACGCGGCGCGTAGTACATGATGATATTCATCCCGGTGAACTGCTGCATCGCCTGCAGCAGCATGCCGAGGAACACCGCCCGACGGACGTTGCGGTTGATCTTAAACAGCGCCCAGCCGCCCTGCTTGAGCTTCAGGCTTTCGCGAATTTCATTGAGCTCATCCCGGGCTTTCTCCGAGGTATCGCGCAGCATGCGCAGCACCTCTTCCGCCTCGACGTGGCGCCCCTTCTCCGCCAGCCAGCGCGGGCTGTTGGGCAGGAACACCACCAGCACAATCAGCAGGACCGCAGGCAGCGCCAGCACTCCCAGCATGGCGCGCCAGTTGCCGCTGTAGCTAAACGCCGTATCGGATAGAAAGGCCATCACGATCCCCAGCGTCACCATCAGCTGATACATGCTTATCATCTTCCCGCGGACGTTTTCACTCGCCATTTCAGAGAGATAAAGCGGCGCTGTATAGGAGGCGATCCCGACGGCAACGCCGAGGAGGACCCTCGCCAGCAGCAGGACCTCGACGCTGTCGGCAAAGGCGGAGCCGATGGATCCGGCAACAAAGAGTATCGCCCCGACCATCAGGCTGTATTTACGCCCGAGGCGGAAAGAGAGCCAGCCGTTGAACAACGCGCCGACGGCAGCGCCCAGCATCATGCTGCTGACCACCCACTCCTGCAGGCGGCTGGATAGGGCAAAATGATCGGTAATAAAGGGCAACGCCCCGGCAATCACCCCGATATCGAGGCCAAAAAGGAGCCCGGCCACCGCGGCGGCAATGGAGACAAACTGGTTCATGCGCCGGGTATCACGCTGCGTACGCGGCATTAACGTAGAGTCATTATTAATTGAGGTCATTTTTCCCTGCCAGAACATAGTAAGACGTGATGAGAAAGTACGGGATCGGCGGGGTAATGTGTCAGGGTGGAGATGCCAAAGATATGGACTAATTAGCTACTAGACATCGTTTTGTGATGGACATTCAACTTTCATAACGGCGCGACAATTTATCAACTGCAGATAAAAATCCAATAATGATGCGATTTATCACCACCCCATAACTAATTAATATGGATTATTTTCATTTATCAATATGGACAATTAATGTTCACACATAAAAAAACCTGCCGTCTGTGGCAGGTTTTTATTCGGCAAAGCGGGAAGATTAGCGCGCCAGCCAGCCGCCATCCACCGCCACGGTATAGCCGTTGATGTAGTCAGACGCGCTGGAGGAGAGGAACACCACCGGCCCCATCAAATCGCTCGGCAAACCCCAGCGGCCCGCCGGAATACGCTCAAGAATTTCGGCACTGCGCTGCTCGTCGGCGCGCAGCTGCTGGGTATTGTTGGTCGCCATGTAGCCCGGTGCGATAGCGTTAACGTTGATGTTGTGCTTCGCCCACTCGTTCGCCAGCAGGCGGGTCACGCCCATCACGCCGCTTTTTGAGGCGGTGTAGGAAGGCACGCGAATACCGCCCTGGAAAGAGAGCATGGAGGCGATGTTGATGATTTTGCCGCCGTTGCCCTGGGCAATGAAGTGCTTCGCTGCCGCCTGAGACATAAAGAATACGCTCTTGATGTTCAGATCCATCACGTCATCCCAGTCCTTTTCGCTGAACTCAAGGGCATCCTGACGGCGGATCAGGCCGGCGTTGTTGACCAGAATATCGATATGGCCAAATTCAGCGACGGCGCGCTCCAGCAGCTGCGGGATCCCCTCAATCTGGCGCAGGTCGGCGGTCAGGCTCAGAAAACGACGGCCCAGCGCGGTGACGCGCTCAATGGTCTCCGTTGGCTCAACAATATTGATACCGACAATATCGCAGCCCGCTTCCGCCAGCCCTACCGCCATGCCCTGGCCCAACCCGGTGTCACATCCGGTCACAACGGCCACTTTACCCTGGAGAGAGAATGTATCGAGTATCATACCTGGTTCCTTTATCTTTCAGATAGCCCGTACTACACAGGCGAGGTTCTATAGGTTCGACCGGCTGCTTGCGCTGGCCATTATGTAAGAAGAACTCTCTGGGGCTGGCCCATTATAAAAATAAAACAGAGTTCCGTTTTGCTAGTGGACCCATCTTATCTCCGGGCAGGGTCATTTTCAATTATTATTAAAACATCGTTTCAATTTTTAGCGAGGCAAATATTAAAAATGCAAATCAGATCACGAAGCGCTGACCCGACCTGAAACAATAAAGAGTGAAATTCATTTAAATACAAAGCATTATAGAAACTTAGAAAATCATCTTCAGATCGCAGAAAGTCGGCATAAAAACAAAGTTCCCTCTTCATACCGCTGCCTGTAGGCAAAAAAGTGCGATCCAGAGCAGGAAGTTATTGCGAACTGCGCTCGCCATCACAAATAATGAAACGATGTTTTGATAAATTGACACCTATCTTTTAAATCAAACTCATCTGCTCACGCGCCCCTCAGGGAGGCGGCAGCGCAGGAAGGAAAAGGAGCACATCATGGCTAAAGGCATGCGGGTAAAACTCAACTATGAAGTCAGCCGCGATCCCGATACCGGGGCAGAGGTCACACGCTTAACCCCTCCGGAAGTGACCTGCCATCGTAACTATTTCTATCAGAAATGCTTTTTCAACGACGGTAGCCATCTGCTGTTCGCCGGTGAATTCGACGGGCACTGGAACTACTACCTGCTGGATATCGCCGCGGCCGAAGCCGTCCAGCTCACCGAAGGGGCCGGCGACAACACCTTCGGCGGCTTCCTCTCGCCGGACGATACCTCCCTCTATTACGTTAAAAATGACCGCACGCTGCTGGAAGTTAACCTCACCACCCTGCAGGAGCGCGAAGTCTATCGCGTCGCCGACGAATGGGTGGGCTACGGAACCTGGGTCGCCAACAGCGACTGCAGCAAGCTGGTCGGCATTGAGATCGCCAAAAGCGACTGGACGCCGCTCAACGACTGGCAGACCTTCCACGACTTCTTCCATAAGGGCCCGCACTGCCGCCTGCTGGGCGTCGATTTGCAAACCGGTGAAAGCCGCACCATCCATGAAGAGAAAAACTGGCTGGGCCATCCTATTTATCGGCCGTTTGATGACAACACCGTCGCCTTCTGCCACGAAGGCCCGCACGATCTGGTTGATGCCCGCATGTGGATGGTGAATGAAGACGGCAGCAGCGTACGTAAAGTCAAAGAGCATGCCGAGGGCGAAAGCTGCACCCACGAGTTCTGGGTGCCGGACGGCTCGGCGCTGATGTACGTCTCCTACCTGAAGGGCCAGCAGGGACGCACCGTTTACCGCTTTAATCCGGATAGCGGCGTGAACGAAGCGCTGATGCAGATGCCCGCCTGTTCGCATCTGATGAGTAACTTTGACGGCACGCTGCTGGTGGGCGACGGTTCCGGCACCCCGGTCGACGTGAAGGATACCAGCGGCTATACCATCGATAACGACCCCTATCTGTACGTTTTCGACGTGGCGAAGCGGGCCTTCTTCCGCGTTGCGCGTCACGATACGTCGTGGGCAACCATTGCCAACAGCCGCCAGGTGACCCATCCGCACCCCTCCTTTACGCCGGACGACAGCGCGATCCTGTTTAGCTCCGATAAGGACGGTAAACCGGCTATCTATATCGCGAAGCTCCCCGAGCAGCGCGAGATGCTGCAGGCATAACCTGTTGTAACCTGAGTTTGATTGAGTACTTCTGTAACTGGCCTTGCCCTCCTTAGTGGAGGGCTTTTTTTGGCCCGCAGCCGGCTCGATTCCGGCGGACAGGGAGCGCTGAAGCGGACACTCGCCCGGCATGATTAATTAATAGAGGATGGCGGCGGAGCCACGGCAAAACCCCGGCTAACTGCGCCGGGGTCAACAATCAGGCGGGGTTTGCTATTAGAAGGTGTACGCCACGCCCACGCGGAAGCGGGTCTGGCGGTCGCTGCGGTCGTTGACGCCAACGTTACCCACCTCGCCGTAGGGCGCCCAGTTCTTATCCAGCTTATAGGCCAGCTTGACGTTATATTCCTGGGAGTAGGGTTTATTGTCATTACGGTTTACGCCTTCGCTACTGCGGGCATAAACGTAGTTCAGCTCGGTACGCCAGTCGCCCAGCACGAAGCCTGCCCACGCATCGCCGCGGTTAACTTTATCGTCCTCTTTGCCCGCGCTTGCCGGATAGCGGGTGTAGTCGTAACGGTAGCGGGCGGCAACGTAGAAACCGTTATCGAAGCTGTACTGCACGCGCAGGTTCGGCTTATAGATCGAGCGGCTGTCGTTACTTTCAATATTGAAGCCCGGCGTGACGGAGAAATTCTTGTTCGCCTTCCACTGCCAGCTAATGGTTTCTTCATGCCCGTTGCCAACGAAGTCTGAATAAGGCTGATCGGTGTTATCCCCTCCTGACTTCCACTTTGCCTCGACGGAGAAACCAAAGCCGTTGGCGAACCGGTGCGACACGGAGACGCGGTCGGCATTGGTTTTATCGGTTTTACCGCCGTCGATGAATTCATGACGCAAATCCACCGTTACGGCTGCAGCAGAAAAAGACGCGGCGCAGAGAGCAGCAAGGGCCAGAGATCGTGCAAACATAGGGTACCCCTCAAAATTAAAATTATGTTTCTATTTTATGAAACTGTATTTTATTTTTTAAGAGATGATGTTTTAGTGATCGAGATCGTAATTATTTGTTTCAAAAAACATGGCACATGAAGACGTGACAAAGCTCAACAAATAAGGCGGCTATTGGCCCTTTTTGCTGAGAACTTTCGCGGAAATCGTGCTTAGCGCCGATAAAAAAGCCCCCTGATGACAGGAGGCTAAGAAGGGAAAATGCTTTTGCAGACTGCTACGCTCGCTCCACCGCCAGCGCGACGCCCTGGCCGCCGCCGATGCACAGCGTGGCCAGCCCTTTACGGGCGTCCTGCTTGATCATCTCGTGGACCAGCGAAACTAAAATGCGGCAGCCGGAGGCGCCGATCGGGTGGCCGAGGGCAATGGCGCCGCCGTTGACGTTCACCCGCCGCTCGTCCCACTCCAGCACCCTGCCCACCGAAATCGCCTGCGCGGCAAACGCCTCGTTGGCTTCAATAAGATCCACCTCGTCCAGCCGCCAGCCCGCTCTTTCCAGACAGCGGCGGGTCGCATGTACCGGCGCAATTCCCATTAGCGCCGGATCGACGCCTACGCTTGCGAACGCGCGGATCCGCGCGAGGATCGGCAGGCCAAGCTCCAGCGCCTTCGCCTCGCTCATCATCATCACCGCCGCCGCGCCGTCATTAATGGTTGAGGCATTGCCTGCGGTCACCGAACCCAGACGGTCGAAGGTCGGCAGCAGACAGGCCAGGCCTTCGGCGCTGGCGTCCACCCGCGGCTGCTCATCGGTATCCACCCGCCGCGGCGCGCCGTTCAGCTCGGTCATTACCGGGACAATCTCGTCGCGAAAGCGGCCGGAGTCGATCGCCCGCCGCGCCTTATGCTGCGAGCTCAGCGCCCAGGCGTCCTGCAGCTCGCGGCTGATGCCGTACTCCCGCGCCAGGTTTTCCGCCGTCACGCCCATATGATAATCATTGAACGCATCCCACAGGCCGTCGTGAACCAGGCTATCGATCAGCTGGCTGTTTCCCAGCTGCGCCCCGGTGCGGCTGTCGGTCAACACGTGCGGCGCGCGGCTCATATTCTCCTGACCACCGGCAATCACCACGTCCGCCTCGCCGCACTGAATAGCCTGCGTAGCGAGATGCAGCGCCTTCAGCCCGGAGCCGCAGACGTCGTTAATAGTGATCGCCGAAACGGTATTCGGCAGCCCGCCGCGGATCGCCGACTGGCGCGCAGGGTTCTGCCCGGTGCCGGCGGTTAAAACCTGCCCGAGGATCACTTCATCAATAGTGTGGGGATCGATTCCGGCGCGTTCGACCAAAGCCTTAACCACCAGACTCCCCAGCTCCACCGCCGAGTGGCGGGATAGCGCCCCCTGGAAGCAGCCAATAGGCGTACGCAGCGCGCCGACGATCACGACATCTTTCATCCTCTACCTCTGCCTGCCTCTGTGCAAAGAAACAACAACATAGTAGAGAATTGTTATCAAAAAATTTCGCAAATGTTTAAAAAAAGTGAGGTAAATCACAAAGATTTGCGGCGATTTTACTGCCCCTGGCGCTGCAAATGCTGGCGCAGCCAGCTCCCCGCCTCTCCCGGCGGCGCCCGCTTATTCCACAGTAAATCTACGGATATCATCCGCGGCCAGCCCGCAATATCGAGCGGCACCAGGGTTCCGACGCCGGCAAACTCCTCAACCAGCGCGCAGGGCAAAATGCACCAGCCCAGCCCCTGCACCGCCATGCTGAGCAGCAGCAGATAGTTGGGCGCCGACCACACCTGCCCCTGAGCAGGATCGGCCCTGCTTTCCAGATAGGTGCTCAGCCGCAGCTCGCGCCAGCTGTGCAACTCATCCCAGACGACCCTCCTCTGTGCCGCCAGCGGGTGCCGGGGCGCCACGTAAATCGCCATCGCGGTCTGTAGCGGCAGGCGCGTACAGCCGATTTCCGGAGGATAGCTATCCCTGGCCTCAACCAGCCCCACCTGCGCGCGCTCCTTTTGCAGCAGGTCGACAACGTCTTCATCCTCGCCGATCAGGCACTCAAATTCGGTGTGCGGGAAACGGCGGTCGAACTGCTCCAGCAGATCTTCAAGGACATCGGGATGCAGCGTATCGGAGAGCACAAACGTGAGCCGGGCTTCCGTTTCGCCGGAGAGAGAAATAGCCAGCTCATCGAGCCGGTCGCTTGCCGCCAGAATCGCCTTCACGTAGCTCAGCACCTGCTCGCCCTGCGGCGTCAGCACCGGCTGGCGGGCGGAACGATCGAACAGCGTCACCCCGAGGTCGGCTTCGAGGTTTGAGATAGCGGTGCTGACGGTGGACTGGCTTTTGCGCAGCCGGCGCGCGGCGGCGGAAAACGAGCCGCAGGCCACGGCTTCGACAAAAGCGGTGAGAGCTTCGGGAGAATAGCGCATGAACTATCTACTTTATCGATGGATTCTATCTTTTGTTTATCACATTTATCCATAAAATGCGGAGTAATTTCTTATAACGCGTTCAGCCTGCATCGCTAATAAACGGCTGTGAACGACGGCTTTACCCGGAGGTAAAAACCATGCAACAGAGCAACCTGCAGCGTAAGTCGCTGACGGAACGTATTATTCACGCGGTCAGCTTTGAGGGCCTCGCCACGCTGATCCTCGCCCCTACCGCGGCCTGGCTGATGCAGCGCTCGGTGGTCGAAATGGGCGGCCTGAGCATTCTACTCGCCACCCTGGCGATGGTCTGGAACCTGATTTATAACGCGATCTTTGACCGTATCTGGCCGGTTTCCCGGGTGGTAAGAACCCTCAAGGTCCGCGCCCTGCACGCCATCGGTTTTGAGTGCGGATTTATCACCATCGGCGTCACCGCCGTCGCGCTGCTCCTTGGCGTCTCGCTGATACAGGCGTTTATGCTGGAAATCGGCTTTATGCTGTTCTTCCTGCCCTACACCATGCTGTTCAACTGGGTCTGGGACACGCTGCGCGTGCGGGTACTGAAGCACCGTCAAACGCAGATCCCTACGCGTAGCTAAACGCGTGAGGTTCGCCGGGGCTGCTCCCGGCGATCCTCGCGGCAGCCCGCCATCTAAAACTATCGCCACGACCAAAACATAGATGTGTTAAATTACACTCCTTTTTTTGGGTTTTACGGTTGATAAATTCATACAATGTCTAAAATTTGGTCTAAAGAAGAAACTCTCTGGAGTTTTGCCTTATATGGCACTGCCGTAGGCGCTGGCACTCTGTTTTTGCCAATCCAACTAGGCTCCGCCGGCGCCGTTGTTCTGCTCATCACCGCACTGGTGGCGTGGCCGTTAACCTACTGGCCTCACAGGGCGCTGAGTCAATTTATCCTCTCCGCTAAGATAGCTCCCGGCGCTGGCATCACCGGTGCGGTCAACCACTATTACGGCAAGAAGGTCGGGAATCTGATCACCGCGCTCTACTTCCTCGCCTTTTTCGTGGTGGTCCTGATTTACGCCGTGGCGATCACCAACTCCCTCGCCGAACAGCTGTCGCGACATATCCCGATCACCGCCGGCGTCCGCGCGCTGCTCAGCCTCGCCGTCGTCCTGGTGCTGAACCTGATCTTCCTGATGGGCCGTCAGATAACGATTAAGGTAATGGGTTTTCTGGTGTTTCCGCTGATCGCCTGCTTCCTGTTCCTCTCTATCTATCTGATTGGTAACTGGCAGCCTGAGCACCTCACCAGCCAGATGCAGCTGAACTCGCATACGCTCCACCAGGTCTGGATCTCAATACCCGTGATGGTTTTCGCTTTTAGCCATACGCCGATTATTTCAACTTTTGCTATCGACCAGCAGGAGAAATACGGCGAACAGGCGATGGGTAAATGCAAAAAAATCATGAAAGTGGCCTACACCATCATCTGCGCCAGCGTGCTGTTTTTTGTCGTCAGCTGCCTGCTGGCGATACCGGCCACCTATATTGAAAGCGCGCGTCATGAAGGCGTCACCATCCTCTCCGCGCTGTCGATGATGCCCGGCTCCCCGGCCTGGCTGGCGGTAACCGGGATCGTCGTGGCGGTGGTGGCGATGTCAAAATCCTTCCTCGGAACCTACTTCGGGGTGATTGAGGGCGCCAGCGAAATCGTGAAAACCTCGCTGGGGCAGATGGGCATTCGCAAAAGCCGCGCCTTTAACCGCGCGATGTCGATCCTGCTGGTCTCGGCGCTGACCTTCACGGTGTGCTTTATTAACCCCAACGCCATCTCGATGATATACGCCATCAGCGGACCGCTGATCGCCATGATCCTGTTCATCATGCCGACCCTATCGACGTACATCATCCCCGCCCTCAAGCCATACCGATCGCTGGGTAATTTCATCACCCTGGTCGTCGGCCTGCTGTGCGTGTCGGTGATGTTCTTTAGCTAATCCTCCCCTGCGGCGACGGCCACCGCCGTTGCCGCACTTTCTGCTAATATTCCCGCCGCTGAAAATCCCCTGACCGGTTTACACTTAGAACTTGCTTATTATCAGGGGGAGTTTCCATGTCCAACGTACGGCTATCCGGAACCGGTACCTTAGGCGACCGTCAGGTTTATCGCCTGGGATACGGGGCAATGCAGCTGGCAGGCCCTGGCGTGTTCGGCCCGCCTGCCGATCCTGAAAACGCCGTTCGCGTACTGCAGGCGGCGGTGGACGCGGGGGTCAACCATATCGATACCTCCGATTTTTACGGCCCGCACGTCACCAACCAGCTGATCCGCAGGGCGCTGCATCCCTATTCTGACGATCTCTGTATCGTGACTAAAGTCAGCGCCCGCCGCGATGAAAAAGGGAACTGGCTCCCGGCTATGTCGCCGGCGGAGTTGACCCAGGCGGTTGAGGATAATCTGCGTAACCTCAAGCTCGACGTACTGGAGGTCGTCAACCTGCGCAGCATGCTGAGCCCCCACGGCCCGGCAGAAGGGTCGCTGGAAGGACCGCTAACGACGCTGCTCGAGCTAAAGGAGCGAGGGCTAATCCGCCACATTGGCCTCAGTAACGTCACCGCCACGCAGGTCGCTGATGCGCAAAAGATGACGCCTGTTGTCTGCGTGCAGAATCAATATAACGTCGCCAATCGCCAGGACGATGAGCTCATTGACGCGCTGGCCGCGCAGAATATTGCCTACGTTCCCTTCTTCCCGCTAGGGGGCTTTACGCCGCTTCAGGCGCAGGAGCTGAACGATATCGCCGCCGAACTTGCGGCAACGCCAATGCAGGTCGCCCTCGCCTGGCTGCTGCAGCGTTCAGCCAATATCCTGCTTATCCCCGGGACCTCATCGCTCCAGCATCTTGAAGAAAACCTTGCCGCCGCCACCTTAACCCTGCCCGCGGCTGCGCTCAGCACCTTAGATAACCTCAAAGTCTGAACCGTTCCCCCTCTCCCCGGCGCGTCTAAGCGCATGGCGACAGGGGGTATTCTGCCGCTAATATTTGCCTGGAATTAACTCAACGCTACTGGCACTATAGATCCCACTAATGGGTATTTGCCCCAGCCGTCCTTTCGCAAGTAACCCTATACAAAGCATCATTTTATACTAATTAGACCGGCCTCCTTATTGGAGGCCGCGGTCGTTTGTATCTATCTTCATTTTTTGAACTCTTGATTACAGGAAAAACAACTACCAATTCGACGTTTATACAAATCAATTTAGCCACAAAGATAGCTAATAACATCAAACGCTCATTAAAACATCTGATTAACACAATCAGAATGTTGTCATTGCTATAAAAAAAATCCACACACACAATATAAAAATTAACAAGGACTTCACATGACAGAGGGAACAATAAAGACCAGTAAGTATGAGATCATTGCTATTTTCAGGGAGGAACTCAGAAAGCAGTCTGAGATAGAGATTTTCTATAATAACAAAAACTTCATTACGCAGCTGGCGCGTGTTGATTTTTCAGAATTTCACATCGTCACCCACACCAGGATCCCTCCGGGGCACAGGTTCAAATTTGTTCTGCATAGCGATTCAGGGAAGATAGAGTTCAGTTCAACGCTGAAGAAACATTCGGGGAGCGGTACCGCTAAAAGTAATAAGGTCTCATTTACCTTACCTGAATGTATTCAGGTGGTCCAAAGGCGGCGCGATCCGCGATTTCGGCTGCAGCATAAGCATGATTTTTTTTGTCATGGCCGCCATAAAAATGGAGAGAATTACACATTTGAAATTAAAGATATTTCAGATGGCGGCTGCGCGCTGATGGCCAAAAACCCGAATCTTAAATTTCTCACCCACAATTCAATCCTTAAAAACTCGATTCTTTCAGCCGCCGAATATGGGGAAATCACCGTCGATCTGGTGGTTAAAAACGTCGTGTTGGTGACCCTCGATGAGGATGACGAACAGGGGGAAAGCTATCATCAGGTCTCTTGTCAGTTTAAGTTCCGGCATCACGATGATAAGAGAAAAATTGAGAAAATGATGCTTGATTTGATTCTGGAAGCGAAAAGAAAAAAGAGAGTCTGAGCCCTTGGAGAGTATATTGCTATACACCGATGATAACCTCATCGGTCAATCAATACAGCGTTATATGATTGATAACGATAAAAACATTACCGCCTTAAGCTATCAGAACATCATGCAGGGGGAGGCGCTCCCTCAGGCTAAAATCGTTATTTTCAACGTCATTCATAAGGATATTTCTGCTGCTGACACGGTGCATCTACTTAACAAACTGCGCTTCTGCCTGGCGCGCTGCCTCCGGCTGGTGCTGATCGTCAGGAGCGATATCGCCGGGCTGTGTCGGGAGCTGATTTTTTTGGAAAATATAATCATTTTAACTGAAAAATCATCGCTTAACGATTTCTCCGACATCACAAAAGTGCCGACATCCGCCGTGGATTACCGGTTTCTGTTAACCCAAAAAAAGCTCTCGATCAGAGAGATTCAGGTACTGGAGCTGATTATGGCCTGCTATAACAACAAGCGTATCGCCGCGGTGCTTAACATTGATCATAAAACGGTACACAGCCATCGAATTCACATCATGAAGAAGCTCGGCATGGGCAGTTCGCGGATTATGAATAAAAAAATAGTCAACATGTATCAATGTTAGCGCTCCTTTTCGCGCCGGGATGAAAAAAAGCAAGCGACCAATCAAAATACTGTCATCAATTGGTCACTTGCTTTTAATAAAAATTCACATCGGCATAAAGGTCACTTATAATAATTCTACCCTACAGCGCACGCTTGCTAAATTCCCGACACGAGAAAATGAACGCTAATATATTTTCAGACCACAATTTATCACGTGGCGATATCTCTGTTCGTTATGTTTTTCAAAAAATGTTCTCGCCGCAGGACCAACTGGTTGCCGTTGAATGCCTGAGCCGCTTCGATCATATTCCCGTGGCGCCCGAATTTTTCTTCCGCCACGCCAACAACGCGCTGCGTGAAAGTATTTTCATGGAGCAGCTGGCGCTGATTGAGAAGCATAAAGCGTGGTTTATTAAAAATAATATTTCTGCCACCATCAACGTTGACGATCATATCCTCAGCATTCTACGCCAGCCGCAGATCGAAGCCTATATCGAACGTCTCGGCTGCGTGCATTTTGAAGTGACGGAAAATTCCAATAACCTGCTTAATAATGCACTTAGCGCCTGGCAAAGTACGCAAACCAGCACCCTTTGGCTGGATGATTTCGGCGCGGGCAATGCGGGCATTAACGCCATTCGCGGATATCATTTCGATTATGTAAAAATTGATAAAAACTTTTTCTGGCACTTAATGCAAAAAGAGTCCGGGCGCCCGCTAATGGATGCGCTGGTAACATTCCTATCCCATAATAACCATAACGTTATTATCGAAGGCGTTGAGAGTGAGGCGCATAAAAAATGGTTACAGGGAATGTCGTGGTTCGCCATTCAGGGCCACTACTGGAAAGAAGTCAGCATTGAACAGCTGGTCGAAGAAGATAACGTGATTTAAAAAATGCCGGGCATTCCGGCATTTTTTTCGTTTGTACAGGGCCATCAATTTCGCGAAAGTGCGCTTTTGCCGCCTGTCGCGCAGGCCCTTAATTATATACCAGCTCCCAGGTTGCCCAGCTGGTCATTGGGCCGGAGGTCGCTTTTTCCGGTGCCGGCGAGACGTAACCGATATAATAGGTAAATACGCCGCCATCTACCGCTTTTTCTTTAATCTGCACCCGGTTTTGCAGCGGGTCTGCCGGGATAATTTTATTGCTCTTATCCAGCGTATTGTTGTCATTGGTCGACAGCGCCAGATAGATGTTACGCGCGCCGTGCGGCAGCGTGTTCGCCAGATAGCCCGCATTTTCATTGTTGACGGTATTGACCATAAATCCGTCGATCCAGCGAACGTTCACCGAACGGACTTCGCTTTGGTCCGCCGCGCCGCCGTCATGACGCAGCTGGCAGTTCGACAGCTCGAGGGTAAAAGGCTGCGCTTTCATAAAGGCCCCGGCTCCGCGATCGTGCACCTCCGCCAGGCTCACCGGCGCCAGCCAGACGCTGCCGCTGCCGGCATTGTGACCACCGTTAAGCGCCACGCTGCAGGAGATATCCGTTACCCGGCCGGCAAAATCCACCCGCCCGTTATCATAGTTGGTCATAAAACCCGCAGCGGAAGAGGCAACAAGCAGGCCGCTCATCGCCAGCAGGCCGACAAGTCGTTTGCCGTGGTGCTTATATCCATTTTCCTTCATACCCGCCTCCCGAATTAATCGTACGTCAGGTTAAAGATCATGTGAGACTCAACCTCGCCGGTACTCGTGGCCGCCGCGTACTGATAAAAACGCGCAAGGAAAGGCATCGTGATGTAGCGCGTTTCCTGACTGCTTAAGGTCCCGACGCTGTACTTCTTGTTGAATTCAACCGGCACGCCGCCTTTCAGCACCTGAATCCCAATCCCTTTGGCCATCGCGCTGCCGGCTTTTTCGTTCAGCAGCGCGCCACGGGTGAGGGTCGTGCCGGTCGCAAGGGTACCGGAGAACGAGGCCTCGATATTGGCATAGCCGGTGGTGCTCAGCCCGCCGCTGCACTGCAGCTCAATATTAAAATTTTTGCCGCCGGCGTAAGTGCCGACGCCGTTCAGATCGCTGCGCTTAATGGTTCCGACGTCAACGTTCATATTCTTACCGCTGAGCACCGTACAGGAGGGTGAGACCACGGTAATCGCATTGGCGCTGAGGTAGGTTTCCAGAATCGGGTTGTTGCCCCGCTCCCAGTCGTAGGAGGTATATTTTCCCGCCGCCAGGGTACCGCTGCCGGTGACCGCGGCGGTTTTTATGATCTCCAGCGTAAAGCGGGAACCTTCCAGCGAGTAGTTGGTGGTTCGGGCAACATAGGATGAGAAGACGTCGGGATAGACGATATTCACCGTCGCGCCGCCGCGGCTAAAGCGCATGCCGATCCCCGGCACGTTGGTGGAGTAGACCTTATTGCCCAGGTCGGTCGCACCGGTAGAGACGATCTTCGCCGCAAAGCGGTTGGTGCCGGACGTGCAGCTGTAGCTGGCCCCGCCCGACGCGCTCATCGTCCAGTCCCGGGAAACAATCACCGAGCCCACCGGCAGATCCGGCGGAACGACGACCCTGCCGACGACCATATCCAGGTTCACCGTCGGCTGCGAAAGGCGCGAGCAGGCGGCCCAGGCGGAGGTAGTCCCCAGCGCCATCAGGCCAATAAAAAGCGTCAGTTGTTTACTCAGCGACATACCCTTTCCTTTGATTTTGCCTTGCCCAGTTCCACCGTGCACTGCCCGCCGCTCCACTTAACGGTCGCGTGCTGAACGCTGGCGTCACTGATAAACATCATGCTGCCCTGGCCGACAACGCCAATCTCTTTGCCGCTCGGGTCGAAAATGCTGGCAGCGAACGGCAGCGGCTGGCTATTCGCCTGGCGTGCCATAATCGTCACGTTGTTCTGTACCGTGGTGCCAAACGACACCTTCACGACGCTGCCCTCCCACGGCACCACCTGGGCCACGGTACGATCGAAGGCGATATCGTCATGGCTGCCCTTCGGATCGATCTCGATGGAGTTAATCCGGTACGGGCGCAGATACGGCAGGATGGCGTAGCCGTTGCCGTCGACGCGGGTGCCCGGCGAGCCAGGCAGCATCGCACCTGCGGCATCTTTCGCTTCGATAAGCGCCATCGTGCTGCCGCTTTCCGGAGAGAACACCACGCCGTGGCGATGGGCGATCAGCGTCCCGCTGGCGCCGAGGCCGCTCTGGCGATACCCCTCGCCCTGGCTATAGCTGCCGTTCAGAGTGGTCCACGGCGTGCGGTAGCTTCCGTTCAGCGCGACATCGTGCTGGCCGCCGGTGGCGGTGGTGGTCGAGACGCCGTAGTTGAGGTTGTTCTCGCTATCCAGCGAACCGTTAATCCCGATCTGCGAACTGCTAAAGCGCGAGTTATTAAACGAGGTATTCGACGTCAGGTTGGCGGTCCGGTTCTCGCCAAACCACAGCGGATAGCTGAAGTTAAGCGAGACGCGGTCGTCGCGATTGTGGCCGGAACTGTCCGGCGTATAAACGCGCTGCGCGCTGGCGGACCACGAAAGGCGGCCGAACATATTGTTGTAGCTGAGCTGATACTGCTTCTCGGTGCCCGAACGGTTCCAGTAATCGGAGATCCGCCCGCTGAGATAAAAGCCGCCCCAGCCCTCCGGCAGGTTCTGGTTAACGGTGAAGGTCATGCCGTTTTTCTGCCGCCACAGGGTGTAGCTGCTGTTGCGGTTCTTCTCCTGGTCGACGGCGTACAGCGCGTCGTTCAGGTTGTAGTAGCCTTTGGTGGAGTAGCGATAGGCCGCCAGCACGATGCTGGTCTGGGTATCGGTAAACATCCGGTTAAAGGTGGCGCGGTAGCTCTGGCCGCTCTCGTCGAGGGTGTCGCTCTTCAGCCGGGACTGGGTAATATCTAACGACAGCGCGCCGATGCCGGTATTCATCCCGGTCCCCAGCAGGAACGCCTGATAATCATCAAAGCCCGTGACGCCGGTATAGCCGGTAAAGACGTTATTCAGGCCGTGCTGCCAGGTCGCCTGGTAGAGCATCGGCTTGTTGCGCAGCCCGTTGTCATCGACCTTACCGGCCGACAGCGCATAGCGGGTCATCCCCGGACGCAGCAGCTGCGCCACCGAGGCATAGGGAACGCTAAAGACCTGCACCGAGCCGTCGGCCTCTTTGACCGAGACTTCCAGGTCGTTGCCGTAGCCCGAAGGGTAGACGTCCTGCAGGGTAAACGGGCCCGGCGGTACCGAGGTCTGATAGATAATGTTGCTGCCCTGACGCACCGTTACGAGGGCGTTGCTCTGCGCCACGCCGCGAATTTCCGGCGCGTAGGAGCGCATTCCGTCAGGGAACATGTTGTCATCGGTCGCCAGGTTGACCCCGCGCAGGCCAATGGTGTCGAAGAATTCGCCGTTGGTAAAAATCTGCCCGCCGCTGACGATCGAGTTGATCTGCGGGATCGGCCGCTGGAGATAGGTCTGGTTGCTGTTCCAGTGCGCTTTGCCCTGCTGCTGCTGCCAGTTCAGGTTACCGACGTGCTTGAGCAGCCAGCCGTCCCAGGAGAGACCGGCGTTAAGTCCCAGATAGGCGCTGCTGTTATCGGAGCCGTTGTTCGCCGAGGTGTGGCTGGTCCAGGTGTTGGCCATCCAGCCGAGATTCAGCGCCGCAATGCCTTTATCCCAGAACTCCGGGCTGACAAAGTTTTTCAGGCGCTGATCTTCGTAGATTTGCGGCACGGAAATCTCCAGCCGCAGGGAGGACTGAATCAGGTTGTCTTTAACGTTTTCTTCGTTACGCCACGCCTTCAGCCGTCCGCAGTAGCCTTCCTGCTTCCCCAGCTGCGGGTTGAGCTTTTCCGCGGCAATGCCGTAGCGTTCGAGCATCTCTTTGGTGTAGCAGATCCCCATGTTGCCGTCTTTATCGCGGGTGACCTGCAGCTCGTAGCGCCCTTTCCACTCGTTGTTGGTATAGACGTCGAGGGAATAAGTGCCCTCAGAGATGGCGCTGGCGGAGAAGCGTGACAGATCGACCTTTTCCCGGCTGCCAACGATAAAACCGTCGTTAAACTGGTATACCGTTCCCGGGTTTTCCTGTCCGCTGGAAAATGGCGGAAAGCAGAGCAGCGCCATAGCGATCGCCGAACTTAACCTTCCCGGGCAGATGGTCCTCTGCTTCATGATAGTGTCCCTTATTTAACGGCTACTTTCACTGCCACATCTGCGCCATAGTCATTGATGTTATTAATCGTCAGGGTCTCGCCTCTGCTCACGGCAGAAGAGAGGGCTACGGTCTGACTGGACTGTGGAGCGAGCATCACCGTTTTGCCGTTCAGGGCCTTGCCGCCGTCGCGGGAAATACGGCTTACGGTGAGATAAAATGGCGTAGGGTTGCTGACCGACAGGCTGCTGCCGCTGGCCGAAAGCGCTAATTTCTCCGGCGCAGCGTCGCGGTTGCCCAGTCCGGTCGGGCGGTAGATAAACTTAAAGCGCGAACGAATCGCCAGCTGCAGGATGTTCTGTCCTTCATTTTTTTGATTAGCCTCTACCGGCGGTATTTCCAGCAGATTAAGCCACCACAGCGTCTCTTTATCTTTGGCAAGCCCGGCGCTGCTGCCAAGCTTAATACGTAAGGTCTGCCCGCTTTTAGCATCCACGCGGGATATTGGCGGGGTAATAATAAATGGCGTGGTAATCGTATCCGGCGTGGCGTCGGCGTTGCCGTTATCCAGCCAGGCCTGCGCCAGCGCCGGGCGATCGGCGGTATTCGAAAGCTGTACCGTTATTTCTTTTTCATTTCCTGGATAAATAAAGCGGGTGCCGTTAACAATAATATTATTGGCATGGGCCGCAAAACTAAAAATGAAACAGAAACAAAGGGCAATACGCTTCATGCTGACCTCAGACGGGGAAAATAAGCGGCAGCAGCTGCCGCTTTATCAATGCATATAACCGCCTCAATCAAGGCGGTTTATTTTCAGACGATAATTACTGGTAGGTAATTTCGTAAGTCGCGTAGCTGTTAACCACACCGGTGCTGACGGTAGTCGGGGTGCTGGTAGCATAGCCAACGTAGTAGGTGAAGCGCGCGCCGTCCTGAACTGCGGTTGCGTCGCCTTTCGCTTTCGGCTGAGTGCTCACGCCCGGGATGATTTTGTTGGTCAGCGCAGTCGCGCTGTCGGTGGAGAGAACCAGCTGAATATTTTTCGCGCCAGAAGCTTCGGTGTTAGCCAGGTAGCCCTGCTGCTCGGTCGTTGCGCCAGCCAGCAGGTTACCGCCGGTCCAGTTCACGCCCAGTTTAGACACGTCGTCCTGTTTGTCGCCGTTAGCCGCCTGGCAATCAGACACGTCAATGGTGAAAGATTTAGGTTTCAGGTAGGTGTTGGCTGTTGCCGCTTTCACTTCAGTTAAGGTCACCGGAGAGAGGTAAACGTTAGCATCGCTGCCCTGGCCGTTTACGGAAACAGTACAAGATACGTCGGTTACTTTACCGAAGAAATTAACCTGGCCGCCGCCAACATTGGTATCAGCCGCATTTGCCGCTGCCATACCGAAAAATGCCGTTGCCATTGCTGCAGAGAGAAGAACCTTTTTCATTGCCATTTCCTTGTCAGAGTGAGTTTTGTATCAATAAACCAACAGTAAATCTGCAGACGATAAGAAGCGTTATGCGATGCCTATCGCTACAACTGTGAATAGAAACTTCGACTGACCGGAAGCCGCAATATTTAAGGCGTCAGGACGCGAATTCAAATAAGGAATTCGATAATGCTGTCGGCGTCAAAGAATGCTATTTTTCGCTGATAAATATACATTTGCTTATAACTTGTTACATCACTCTGACGATAGCTATGACCTATCAATTATTGTTAAACAATAATCAAAAGCGATAATAAAGTTATTTACTTCAGAAGGGATAAGGCGCAAGGGATATATCTGTGGGGGGTAGATATAATGGCAAATATTGCTATTTGATGACCATCGGGAACAATCTGAATAATAGCGAGGATAAGGTCACGGGAATAGCGCCGGGCGGTCCAATAAAAAACTTTCAGCCGCCGGTTTGAGCTGGCGACCGGGCCCGGCGCCCTTCGCTCCTACAGCAGCAGCTGGAAGTGCCGGGCCAGGGCGCGCTTTCCTTCCGCGCTGACGGAAACCTCGCGAAAGCCCGGCGTCAGCACAAACCAGCCCTGCTGCTGACCATGCTGCAGAAGTGCGGCGCCGACGATCCCCCCGGCGTGAAAGCGCCTTTCGCTCCAGTCCAGGCAGGCGCAGCACGCTTTGCGTCGGCCTTCGCCGGTTAAGACCATCCCCAGACGGGAAAAGTGCGCTTCCCCCGCAGGCGTTACCGCCGAACCGTCGGGCGTAATCCAGGCCTCGCGCAGTAAAAATTGATAAATGTCCACCGCCAGCTCGCCGGCGAGATGGTCGTAACAGGTCCTGGCGCGGCGTAAATTAACCGGCGTTCGGGTGGTCAGCGTCAGCGCGCCCTTCCCGGCCAGGGTCATCATATTCTCCACCAGGCCGGCGACGTCCGCCCCCGCCAGCCGATAGTAGCGGTGTCGCCCCTGCGCCAGGCATACCAGCAGCCGGCCGTTCACCAGGCGACTCAGGTGCGCGCTGGCGGTAGAGGCGGAAATGTCCGCCGCCGTAGCCAGCTCCGTCGCCGTCCAGGCCCGGCCGTCCATCAGGGCGCAGAGCATTTTCACCCGCGAACTGTCGGCCATGGCGGAAGCGATCGCCGCCACGGCGACGGCCAACGACTCATCATCGGTAATAACTGCGGCAGGTTTGAGCATAATGCCTCACGCGTGCGTGGCCCAGCGGCGCGTCGCCTCCTGCGCCAGCGGGAAATTATCGGTAACCAGAATCAGGCGATTATCATGGTCGCTGTACTGGGTCAAAATATTGACCCCCTGCGCGGCCAGCGCCCGGGCGATGGCGCCCAGCTCTCCCGGCTGCTCCTGCTTGAGGCGGCGAATTAGCGGCTGAGTAACCGCCATCACCGGGATCCCGGCCCGTTCCAGCGCCGTCCTGGCGCGCTCGCCGTCGGCCACCAGGAAATGGGCGTGGCACCGGTCATCGACGGTGAAGACGCCGCCGCCCTCCAGGCCCACGCCGCCGTTGCCGAGCGTTTGCCCGAGCAGCGCCAGCGCGCCCGGACGATTGGGCAGAATCACATAAATATCATACATGACCGCGATCCTCGCCTCTTTCAGCGCCTTTTTGCGCGCCGTATTCACGCATCAGCCGGGTAATGCGAATCTGATAGTTGGCAAAGATACTCTCCTTACCCTCCTGCTGAGCCTCCCGGTGGGCGAGGTTATTTTTCCAGGCCAGTACCGCCTGCTCGTCGCGCCACCAGGAAAGCGACAGAATTTTCCCCGGCGTCGTCAGGCTCTGAAAACGCTCAATGCTGATAAAACCATCGACAGTGCTGAGCAGCGGCTTAAGCTCCGCCGCCAGCGCCAGATAGCGCGCCTGGCCTTCCGGCGCCACCTCGGCTTCAAAGAGTACGGCAATCATTGTGTCATCCTTATTTATTCAGCGGTGCCGCCACTCTATGCCCCCCGCCCCGCAGATGCTTCGTCGGCGGACGAAGTATTGCCCGCGCCACTCTGGTTAAAAAGCCGCCAATACATTCACCAAAACAATACCCAAAGCCCGCAGGAAGAAAAATCTCCGCGCCGTCGGCATCTATTTTTCCGCAGCAATAAATCACAGCTCTCTTCAGCAACTAACTGTTTTTATTGATTACGCAACATTGAAACGTTACCTGAGCGTCATCTTAATGGCACAAAAGTGTGATCTAAATCGCACTTTTTGCAACGCACGTTATAGTTAGCAGACTTATTATAAACCCATCGAAAGCGCAGCGCTTTCCACCTGTAAAGTTAAAAGGAAAAACACCATGAAAAACGTAAAATTACTTGCCGCCGCCGGTATGCTGTCCCTGGTTTCTTTTGCTAGCTTCGCTCAGCACCCGGTCAGCGTGACCGCAGATACTCTGGACAGCGCGGAAGCGAAAATCGCTACCATCGCTAAAGATCAGGGCGCGTCTTACCACATTACCGAAGCCTACACCGGTAACCAGGTTCATATGACCGCCGAGCTGTCCAAATAAAAGAATGGTTGCAGAGGGAGCTGCCGGACTGGCCGCCTGAAGGCGGCCCGTTTGGCTCCCGCCGCGCAATAACCATGCAGCAATGTCGGGCCCCTTTATGGGGCCTTTTTTGTTAGCGCACGCTGAATAGACAGCACGCTGAGCAGCACCACGACCAGCCCCACCAGCGCCAGCCCCTGAATCTTCTGCCCGAGAATAATCCAGCCTAACAGCACCGCGGTCACCGGGCTCAGCAGGCTCAGCGCCGAGACCGCCACCGGCGAGAGGCGGCTAATCCCGCGGAACCACAGACCGTATGCCAGCATCGCCCCCGCCACACACAGCCACAGATAGCCCGCCGCCTGGATCAGGGTCACCTGCTGTAAAGGAGGATCGACCAGCAGCGCAATCGGCGCCAGCACCACACCGCCAATCAGCAGCTGCCAGCCCGTCAGCGCCACCACCGGCAGCGATATCGCCCAGCGGCGGGAGAGCCAGGTTCCCAGCGCCATGCTGACCGCCCCTAAAAACGCCGCGCCGATGCCCAGCGGATCCAGCACCGTCTGCGGAGAGAGCAGCAGCAGCGCCATGCCTATAATGCCGGTACAGGCCGAGGCAACCGCCATCCACGGCGATCGCTGCCTGTCCACGGACCAGGCCAGCAGCATCACCAGCAGCGGCTGAATGGCGCCGATCACCGCCGCCAGCCCGCCGGGCAAGCGATAGGCGGCAATAAACAGCAGCGCCTGGAAGGCACCAATATTGAGGATCCCGGTGACCACCAGCTTCCACCACTCGTTGCGCAGAGGAAAGCGGCGGCACCAGATTAACAGGGCGATCCCCGCCGGAAGCACCCGCAGCAGCGCCGCGATAAACGGCCTGTCCGCCGGCAATAGCTGCGAGGTGACAATATAGGTCGTCCCCCAGATGGCCGGGGCCAGGGCGGTCAACAGCAGGTCAAAAACGGGCGAGCGCGAGAGAAAGGTCATGATTTTATCTTCACATCAAGGTAAATTAGTCAGCAGAGTATGTATCGACAGATATCTTGATATCAAGGTAAGTGGGCACGAATGGACAAATCACCGCAAACAGACGCCGTAGACCGCATTCTTGAACAGTGGAAGCGGGAGCGTCCCGATCTTGACTGTAGCCCGATGGGGCCGATTGGCCGCCTGAAGCGCTGCGCCATGCTGCTGGAGCCGCGCGTCGAGGCGGCGTTTATCCGCCACGATCTGGTGCGCTGGGAATTTGACATGCTGGCGACCCTGCGCCGGGCGGGAGAGCCGTTTACCCTCTCGCCGACCCAGCTTTTTTCGACGCTGATGATCACCTCCGGCACCATGACCCACCGCCTGAAGGCGCTGGAAAAACGGGGGTTCATATGCCGGCTGGCGAATCCGCAGGATGCGCGGAGCATGCTGGTGGCCCTGACGCCAGAGGGGCGGGAGCGCATCGATCGCGCGGTTGAAACGCACGTCGAGAACGAACGCCAGCTGCTGGCGGGACTCACTGCGGAGCAGCGCCAGCGGCTGAACGACGCGCTGGCGGGACTGATGCGCCTGCTGGAAGAGGACTAGCAGCCGGCGGCGATATAGTCGCCGTTGGCGCTGATCGGGATCACCGTCAGGAACAGCACGCAGGCAAACAGAATCAGGATGATGCCGCCGGCAATCTTCACCGCCGGAACCAGCAGCCTGAGGCGCCCGCCGCTGCCGGCAAACAGGCCGACCGCCCGTTCGCGGGCGTAGCGTACCGCCAGCGACAGGCCGAGGATCGACAGAGCCGTCCCCAACGACATGGCCATCACCGCGGCAATTCCCCAGCTGACGATCCCCAGGGCGTTGGCAAACAGCAGGATCATAATCGCCCCGCTGCAGGGCCTCGCGCCGATTGCCAGCACCACCCCGAGCCGGGTTTTCCAGTCCACCTGCGCCAGCTCGCGCCCGACGCCGTGGTGGCCGCAGCCGCAGTTTGGGCTATGGTCATGCAATGGCGTCAGCGTACCGATCGCTAGCTTTCGCGGCCGCAGGCTTTTAAGCGTTTGATAGATAATAAATACGCCGAAGGCACCGACCATCAGCGCGCTGATTTTTTCGACGTACCAGCGGCTGGTGCTGAGATCGCCGGAGGCAAGGTTGAGCCCTACCGCCAGAATAAACACGAACAGAATGGCGCACGCGCCCTGCATCAGGCTGCCGAGAAACGGCACCACCCTCGCCGCCAGCAGGCTCTCCTTATTGGTGCTGAGATAGGTGGTCACGATAAATTTTCCGTGTCCCGGCCCGACGGCATGCAGCACGCCGTAGAGGAACGCCCCGCCCAGCAGCCATACACCGCCGCTGTACTGGTGGTTGTTGAGCTGCAAAAGATACATCACCAGATAGCGGTGGAGCGTGATTTGCGTTGCCAGGCACCACTGAATAAATGCGCCCCAGTGCGCATGGAGCCCCCAGCCGCACCACAGTAACGCCAGCGCGGGCAGCCCCAGCGACAGCAGGCGCCAGTCGCGCGCGAGAATGCGAGTTGTCATCATTTTTCGCCATTGAGTGAATCTGAATTTTCCGCCCGGAGGGAGAGGCTCTTCCTCCGCCAGCACGCTGAATAACGGGGATATTGCGTTTTGCAATACCCGCTAAATACGCATAACATCTGCCCCAATATATCGTCGTCAGGCAAGGAGATGCTTGTGGAACACAATACCGCTTCCGAGCGACCAGACAGCCACGAAAGCCGCTTCCACAAAGAAGAGTTCCCCTTCTTCTGGGTGGTCAACGTCTATGCAAAGTATACCCAGCAGATGGAAGTCGAATTAAAAAAAATCGACATCGACCTCTCGCGCTTTCGGGTGCTGATGCTGGTTCATCAGTACCACCGGGCCAGCATCTCCCGCATCACTGAATACGCCGTCAGCAAAATGCCCACCGTCACCAAGATTGTCGGCCGCCTGCGCGACGATGGCCTGCTGACCACCCACGTCAGCGCCAGCGACGGGCGCGTCACCGAAGCGGAGCTCACCCCCGCCGGCGAGGCCAAGGTGGCGCAAGCGCAGGTCCTGAGCAAAAAGGTCTTCACCAAAGCGTTCAAAGGGATTACCCCGGCGCAGGAGAAGAAAATGAACCACGTGCTCTCCCTGCTTCTGCACAACCTCGACGATTAATTCCCTTTCCGACGCGGCGACAATAACCATTTTAAGCCAATGGCTATTATCGCCTGCCCGCCTTACCCCTCGTTTTTCGCACGCTTTTTTATCATTTTTTTAACTTATATTTTGCGCTTTATTTTGTGACCCGCATCAAGAGAATAAAATATAACCTCACATTAATTCCAATAAAAATCAGTACATTAAAAAATATTTTTTGTTTATAAAATGTTCTTATAGCTAAAAATGATGTGAAAAATACGTTACAAATTACTTGAAGTTTCAAGTTTTAATGACAAGATTATCTCAGGTCCAGCGCGGTGTATTTTTCATACAACCGACTCATTTCAGGTTATCGCTAAACGGAAACGTGAACCATGGCTAAGCAACATTGCACCGGTATTACCGCGTCTCGTTCCGGGTTTATCTCTCGCTTTACGCTGGGCGCCGGGGAGCTGACGTTTGCGGCCAAAGATACGCTTGATATCGCCGGCCACCCAACCCGCGCCGGTAGCCCGGTGCTGCAGGCCGCCCCGCCGGCGAGCAGGCACGCCGCGGTGATTCAGCGGCTGCTGGAGAACGGCTGTCGGCTGCAGGGCAAAACCACGCTCCACGAGCTGGCTTTTGGCGTTACCGGCATTAATGCGTGGAGCGGGACACCGCTTAACCCGCACTACCCGGCGCTGATCCCCGGCGGATCGTCCAGCGGATCGGCCACCGTGGTCGCCGCAGGCGAGGTCGATTTTGCTCTCGGCACCGACACCGGCGGCTCGGTGCGGATGCCCGCCGCCTGCTGCGGCGTGGTCGGCCTGAAGCCAACCTGGGGACGCGTGAGCCGCGACGGGGTTATTCCTGCCCACAGCTCGCTGGACTGCGTCGGCTTCTTCGCCCGGGAGATCGCCACCCTGCGTTCGGCTCTTGAGAAGGCGCTGGGGGAAACGGCGGCGCTGTTCCCGGCACAGCGCAGCGAGTCCGGCTTTATCTCGGGCCTCGCCAGCGAGGAGATTGACCGGCTGATCCTCGCGCGTCTGGCGCAGGCGGGCGTAGCGCCGTCAGCGGTAACCCTGCCGGGATTTAGCGAGGCGCACGAGGCCGGGCTGACGATCATCAGCCAGGAAAACTGGCAGGCGTTTCACGCCATCGTTGATGCCCCGGATCTGGCAGCGGACGTTGCGCTGCGCATCCGCGCCGGGGCGGATATTAGCCCGCCACAGCGGCAGGCGGCCGAGCAGGTGCGTGCGGCGTTCACCCGTGCCGTCGACGCGCAGCTGGCAAAGACGCCGTTTATCTTACTGCCGACCCTGCCGGCGCTGCCGCCCACCCTGCAAGAGGCGGCCGATCCGCTCAGGGTGGTCAATCTGACCCGGCTGGTGCGCCCGTTTAATTTAAGCGGCCATCCGGCGCTGACCCTGCCGATTGGCGAAATAGACCAGCGCCCCGTCGCCCTGCAGATAGTCGGCGGGAAAAACAGAGAGTTCGCTTTACTCAGCTTTGCCGAATCGCTGCTGGCAAAACTGAAATAAAATTCAGACCCACAGGCTAAATATAATAATAGTCCCAAAGGTTCCCCGTCTCTTATTAATCCAGACGGCGGGGATAGCCGAATAACGGCGGATATAAAAGTTTATTCTCTTTAACTGGAAGAGGCTAAGTCGCATGTTACATTCATCTGCAATATCACGTGCGGAAAAGACGCTGCACGCCACGAATAGTGAATTAAGCGAACTTCTCGGCGATTTAAAAAAACGCAGCGAGGAATTTGAGCAGCAGAAATATATCTCCCACGATATTATTTCACACTTTAAAAAGATTGGCGTTTACCGCGCGCTGGTGCCAAAACGCTACGGCGGCGACGAAATATCGCCGGCGGAATTCTGCCAGCTGGTGGAAACCATCGCCACCGCCGACGGCTCCGCCGGCTGGGTCGCCAGCTTCGGCATGAACCCGTTTTATCTCGGCGGCCTGCCGCTCGCTACCCTCGATGAGATCTACCGCCGCGGCCCGGACGTGGTCTTTGCCGGCGGCATTTTTCCACCGCAAAAGGCCGCCACCCTCGACGACGGCTTTCGCGTCAGCGGCCGCTGGAGCTTCGCCAGCGGCTGTACCGGGGCCGAGCTTATCGGCGTCGGCATCCTCCCGGACGACGGTTCGGCCCGCCCGCTGCCGCGTATCGCGGTGCTGCCCGCGAACCGCTTCACCATCGACCCGGTATGGAATAGCGTCGGCCTGGCGGGCACCGGCAGCCATGACGTGATCCTCAGCGACGCCTTTGTCCCGGCGGAGTGGACCTTTATCCGCGGCGGCGCGCTCAACCTCGACGGGGCGCTGTACCGCTATCCGGTGCTGTCGCTGGCCACCCAGGTGCTGTCCGTCGTCGCGCTGGGGATCGCCCGCGCCGCGCTGAGCGAAGTCTACGCCATCGCCGAGCGGCAAAGTTCGGTTACCGGCGCGCCCTGCCTCGCCGATCGCCAGTTTGCGCAGATGGAAATCGCCCACTGCGAGGCGGAGCTGCGCTCGGCGCGCTGCTGGTTCTACGACGCCATTGACGACGTCTGGCAGGCCATCCTGCGCGGCGATGAGCCCGGCGAAGCGGCCATCAACGCGCTGCGCCTCTCCTCCACGCATATTACCCGCGTCTCCTCCTCGGTCACCACCCGCGCGCTGAAGCTGGCCGGGATGCCGGGGATCGCCATGCGCAGCCCGCTGCAGCGCTACGCCCGCGACTCGATGGTCATCACCCAGCACGCCTTTATGGGCGAGCTGACCTATATCAATGCCGGCAACATGTTCTTCGGCCACCCGCCGCTGCCCGGCTACCTGTAACCCTATAAGGAGACTCACTATGATCCGCGTTTTATTCTGCATCGGCGTAAACCAGAACTTTTTTGACGCAACCCCGGAGGTGGGCAAGCAGGTGTGGGCCGCCTTCGGCGAAATGATGAACGGCATCGCCAACGTCGACGGCGTCACGGTCATCGGCAATATGGATGACGACCGGACGATGGTCGGGCCCTCAACCGGCTGGCCGTGGACCACCTACGTGCTGGCCGACGCGCGGGATTTCGAGGCGGTTACCGCCGCCTGCAATCTGTTTCGCAGCGTGCAGGTCGGCGGCGGCCCGGACCGGCTGTGGAAATATTGCAAAGTCGAAGCCCGTACCGGGCGAGAACTGATTATCCAGGCCTAGCCGATGAATACTATACACACGCTGCTGCAGCGGCTGGAAAAGCTCGAAGCCGCCGACCAAATACGCCATCTCATCAGTCAATATATGCATTTATGCGATGACCTGAGCCATCCGGATATTGCCCGACAGATTGCCGACTTATTTAGCGAAGAGGCGATTTGGGAAGGGGTTGGCGATTTATATCAAAGCAAGCTGGGGCGCTATTGCGGACGCCAGGAAATAGCCGAAATGATGGCGCGCTATATTATCGAGCCCTCCCACTTCGCCATTAACGTCCACTACCTGACTGCGGAATATATCGATATCGACGCCGAGAATAGCGCCAGCGGACGCTGGAAAATGCTGCAGGCGTCCACCTTTCGCGCCGGCGGCTCGCATTTAAACAGCGCCGAGCTGGTGATTCGCTTTAAAAAAACGGATGAGCGCTGGCTGATTGAACATTTCACCACCCGAAACCTGTTCAGCCGCCCGGTTGACGGCTGGCACTCGCCCGCCGATCTGCCCGTACCCGCCAGAGAAGCACAAGAATAACGCCTGGAGATTGAGCAATGTCGATACCCGAAACGATCCCTGTTAAGAACCTCCTGCCCGGTGACTGCCCGGCCGCGCTGGGCGCGCTGGTGCAGTCAGACCGCGTGCATACTTCGCTGTACACCTCCAGCGATATCTTCGCCCTCGAGGTTGAAAAGATCTTTAACCGCACCTGGGTGTGGGTGGCCCATGCAAGCGAAGTCCCCGACGCGGGAAGCTTTAAGTCCGCCATGGTCGGCACCCAGCCGGTTATCGTGGTGCGCGATCGCAAAGGCGGGATTAACGTCCTGCTCAACCGCTGTCGCCACCGCGCCGCCACCGTCTGCGAACACCGCAGCGGCAAAACCAACGGCTTTACCTGCCCGTACCACGGCTGGGGCTACGGTCTGGACGGCGCCCTGCGCGGCGTTCCGCATCCGGAAAGCTACGGCGACACCCTCGAAAAGGACCAGCTTGGGATGGTGCGCCTGCGCACGGAGAGCTACGCCGGCATGATCTTCGCCAGCTTCAACCCGCAGATAGAGCCGCTGACCGACTTCCTCGGCCCGGCGATGAAGTGGATGGATCTGTTTATGAAACAGGGCGCCGGCTACCCGCTACAGGCCACCACCGCCCACCGCTTCCGCTTCCCGGGCAACTGGAAAATCCAGCTGGAAAACACCACCGATGGCTACCACTTCCCCATCGTGCACAAGTCGTTCCTCAGCTCGGTCGATAAGCAAACGGAAGAGATGCTCAATTTTGTGGATGGCAAAGGTTTCGTCGAGGATCTCGGCAACGGCCACAGCGTGATGGTGATGATCCCTGAGCTTATCGATCTCGACGAAAATCTCGATGCGCCGATCCCCGAGCGCTTCCTCGAGCTGGCGCAGGGGCTGCGCGAAGAGGGGCATGAAGAGCAGCAGGTGCGGCGGATCGTTCGCGCGGTCGGCGGCAGCGGCTTCAACCTCAACCTGTTCCCCAACGTCGCCTGCTCCATGGCCTTCTTCCGCGTGCTGCAGCCGCTGTCGGTCGAGGAAACTGAAATTCACCACGTGGTGCTGACCATGAAGGACGGCCCGGCCATCGCTAACCAGGCCCGCCTGCGGATGCATGAGCACTTCCAGGGGCCGATGGGCTTCGGCACGCCGGATGACTCCGAGGCCTGGGAGCGCGTGCAGCGCGGCGGCGGCGCGGGCAGCGATCTGTGGATCATGCTCAACCGCGGCCTGCCGGGAGAAACACGCACCGCCGACGGCCTGCGCGGCGACGTCAGCGCCGAAACCGGCATGCGTGCCGCCTATCAGCAGTGGAAACGCTACATGACCGCAGAGAACAGGGGGCAAAAATGAACCCACAGCCGATCCTCAACGCCGCCGTTCACTTTATTAATCTCGAAGCGGACCTGCTCGATCAGGGCGAATTCCGCGAGTGGCTGACGCTTTGGCAGCCGCAGGGGATGTATATCATTCCCGTCGACCAGCAGGCCACCGACTTTGCCAACACCCTGAACTACGCCTACGACAACCAGGCCATGCGCGAAAAGCGCGTGAACCGCCTGTACAGCGGGGAGTCTATCTCCACCACGCCGCGGGCGCGCACCGTCCGCATGACCGGCCGCCATCGCCTGCTATCCGCCGACGAGGAGCACGTGGAGATCCGCTGCGCCCAGTTCCTCTATGAATACCGCAAAGGCAACGAGCAGCACTATGTTGCCGACCTGAGCTACGTCCTTAAGCCGCAGGGCGAGACGTTCCTGATCGCGCAAAAGGTGGTCCGCCTGATTAACGGCGACGACTTCCTGCACAGCATTGGCTACATCCTGTGAGGTCCCTATGAAACGAAGCGTACTCGTGACCGGCGCCGCCAGCGGCCTCGGCCAGATCATCAGCCGCCACCTGTGGCAGCAGGGCTATCAGGTCGCCATGGCGGATCTCAGCCTCGAGGCCGCGCGCCTTAGCGCGCAGGAGATTGACCGCGGCGAAGCGCGCCTGCTGCCGCTGGCGCTGGATATTCGCCAGCCCGCGCAGTTCAGCGCCGCGCTGGAGCAGATCGGCGCGCGCTTTGGCGAACTGGACGTGCTGGTAAACAATGCCGCGCTCACCCTAACCACGCCGATCATGGAGATCTCGGTGGAGGAGTTCGACAGGGTGACCAGTACCAACCTGCGCGGCACCTTCCTCGGCTGCCAGATCCTCGGCCGCTACTTTAGCCAGCGCAAGAGGGGCAGCATTATCAACCTCGCCTCCCTCGCCGGGCAAAACGGCGGCACCGCCTCCGGCGCCCACTACGCGGCCTCGAAGGGCGGCATTTTGACCCTGACCAAAGTCTTCGCCCGCGCCCTGAGCGCCGACGGGGTTAGCGTTAACGCCATCGCTCCCGGCCCGCTGGATCTCCCCTCGGTACACGCCGCGGTGGGGGCCGACAAAATGCCGGCGCTGCTGGAGATGATCCCGATGAAGCGCCTCGGCGATCCGCTGCTGGTGGCCCGCGCGGTCGAGCTGCTGGCGGCTCCGTCCGCCACCTTTATCACCGGGGCGACCTGGGACATCAACGGCGGCATTTACATGCGCTAGGCCCCGCAAGGGGGGAGAACACAGATGGCTGAAACACTGATCGTCCGCGTCGCAGAACGCGAAATGCAGGGCACCGAGGTCGCGGTGCTGACGCTGGCTTCCGTCGACGGGAGCGCCCTGCCGCCGTTTAGCGCCGGGGCGCATATCGACCTTCACCTCGGCGATGGGATCGTGCGTCAGTACTCGCTGTGCGGCAGCGCCCATCACCCGCAGCAGTACCGTCTGGGGATCCTCAAGGATCGCGCCTCGCGCGGCGGGTCGCTGGCCGCCCATCGGCTGGCGGTGGGCGAGACGGTGATCGTTAGCCAGCCGCGCAACCTGTTTGCGCTCGACATGGAAGCCGAACACAGCCTGCTGATCGGCGGCGGGATCGGCATCACCCCCATGCTGGCGATGGCGGATACGCTGTTCCGCGCCGGGAAATCCTTTGAGATCCACTACTGCGGCCGCAGCCGGGAGAGCATGGCGTTTCTGCACGAGCTGGCGGACTGCCATTTCAGCGCACACGTCCGGCTGCATATCAGCGATGAGGGGAACAAGGTGCGTCCCGCCGAGGTGCTGGCCGGGCACCATCGGACGGGACACCTCTACGTCTGCGGCCCGGAAGGCTTTATGACGTGGATAGCCGATGCCGCGCGGGGCTGCGGTTTTAGCGCCGGGCAGCTGCATCAGGAGTATTTCAACCGCGAAGTCGAAACCGGCGGCGAGCGCTTTGAGGTGGAGGTGCCGGAGCTGGGCCTCACCGTCAGCGTCGCCGAGAAGCAAACCATCGTCGCCGCTCTGCAAGAGGCGGGGATTAAGGTCAAAGTCTCCTGCGAGCAGGGGGTCTGCGGCACCTGCCTCGCCAACGTCTGCGGCGGCGTGCCGGATCACCGCGACGAGTATTTAACCGCTGAAGAACGCGAAGATAATGACCAGATCCTGCTGTGCTGCTCGCGGGCCAAAAGCCCGCGTCTGGTTATCGAAGGCTTCGAATACGTCAAACTGAAATAACGGATACCGCTATGAACCTGACATCTGATTTCCGTAACGCCATGGCGCAGCTGGGCAGCGCCATTACCATTATCACCACCGACGGCCCGGCGGGACGCTTTGGCTTTACCGCCTCCGCCGTCTGCAGCGTCACCGATTCTCCGCCCACCCTGCTGGTGTGCATGAACCGCTCCTCCTTCGCCCATAGCAAATTTAAAGAGAACGGCGTTCTGTGCGTCAACGTGCTCTCCGCACGGCATCAGGCGCTTTCCGCAATCTTTGCCAACAGCCAGCTGCGTTCGGAGGAGCGTTTTCAGCACGAGCAGTGGCTGGCGCTGGAAACCGGCTCGCCGGCGCTGGCCTCCGCCGTCGCCAGCGTCGACTGCACGATTAGCGCCAGCCATGAGGTCGGCAGCCACAGCGTGTTTTACTGCGAGGTCCGCCAGATTCGCCAGGACCAGCCCGGCGACGGCCTGGTGTGGTTTAACCGCCGGTTTCATACCCTTAGCGCCGAGGCCCTCAGCCAGGCTGCGCCATAACTAAAAAATAGCCCATCGCGACGTTTACCCGGCGCCCGCTCGCTGGCGCCCACTTTCACCTGTAGTGGAGTTCACGCAATGTCCGGAGCTGCGAACGATATGACGCCAGGCAAGCCGCAATCAATGCGCAAACTGATTATTGGCTCTTTTCTCGGTAACTCACTGGAGTGGTACGATTTCTTTCTCTACGGCACGGCGGCGGCGCTGGTTTTCGGCCCGCTGTTCTTTCCGGCAACCGACGATCCTTTGCTCGGCGCGTTTCTGGCGCTATCCGGCTTCGCCATCGGCTTTATCGCCCGACCGCTGGGCGGCATCGCCTTCGGGCATCTGGGCGATAAGTACAGCCGAAAAATGACGCTGATAATCACCCTGACGCTGATGGGCGCCAGCACCTTTCTGATCGGCCTGCTGCCAACCTACGAGCATATCGGCATTCTGGCACCGATCGCCCTGATCAGCCTGCGCTTCGTGCAGGGCGTGGCTTCCGGCGGGGAATGGGGCGGCGGCGTGCTGATGCTGAGCGAGAACGCGCCGGAAAGCCAGAAGGGCTACTACACCGCCTGGAGCCAGGTGGGGGTTTCCGGCGGCTTTGTGCTCTCCTCCCTCGCCTTCTATCTGGTGCAGCTGCTGCCCCAGGAGGACGTGCTGGCCTGGGCATGGCGTATTCCGTTCCTGCTGAGCCTGTTTATTTTCCTCGTTGGGGTCTATATCCGGCGCAACATCGAGGAGAACGCCGAGTTCGTTGCCCGTAAAACGCAGCCGGCGGAGCAGCCTCTGCCGGTGCTGACCGCCTTTAAACATCATCCGAAAGCCATTTTACAGGCCATCGGCCTGCGGCTGGCGGAGAATGGCGCGGTCTACATCTTTTTCACCTTCTCGGTGGTCTACTGCAAGCATATCGGCATCGATACCAGCCAGACCATTGCCGCCGTCACCATCGCCATGGCGGTGGAGATCGCCACCATCCTCGGCTGGGGCTGGCTGTCGGACCGCATCGGGCGCAAGAAAGTCTACTATGCCGGGGTGATCGGGATGGCGCTGGTGGCCTTCCCCTTCTTCTGGCTGCTGCAAATGCACAGCTTCCCGGCGATCCTGCTGGCGATGCTGCTGGCGCTGCCGGTCTGCCACGGGGCGATGATCGCCGCCCAGCCGTGCATGATGGTGGAGCTCTTTCCGGTGGAGGTGCGCTATACCGGCCTGGCGCTGGGGCATGAAATCGGCGCGGTGATCTCCGGCGGCATTAGCCCGATGCTGGCGGTCGCCTTCCTGATGACGTGGGACAGCTACGTGCCGATCGCCCTGATGCTGCTCACCTTTGCCCTGCTGGCGCTGCTGTCCCTGATGAGCATCCGCCAGCCCGCCGCGCGCCGTCAGCAGCAGACGGCATAGCGAAATGACCGTTCGGCGTCATAGGCTTAGCGGCCGTTGACGCCACCTTCGCCGACTGAGGGTCCGTTCAAATTTAATTTTAAACAAACTATTTGATAACAAAGCACTTTTTACGACAGCGAAAAAATATTCCCCGGTCACAATAGCGGTTAAATATTATTCATATGTCGGTTTGTTTTTTTATTTGAAGGGCTAGTTTATGAAAAAAATCATTCTCTCTCTGGTCACCGCCGCGCTGCTGCTGCCCGCGCTCTCCGCCCACGCAACCTACCGCAGCGATAACCGCCAGGACGCTCGCGATATCCGCCAGGACTCGCGCCAGGACGGGCGAGAGACCAAACAGCAGTGCGTAAGAGACGACAACAAAAGCAACGCCGGCTGCCGCCAGGATAAGCGCGAGAACCGTCGCGACGGCCGCCACGATGCGCGCAACGAGAAGTGGTAGGCTAAGCGCCGCCCGACGGGCGCGACCGCGCGCCCGTTGATCTCCCCGCCGCACCCCTCTCTCCTCTTCCCCCTCTCCTCTTACTCACCAGGCTTTCAACGGCGCTATCGCGACGGGTTCAGGCTCTCCAGCGGAAAAGGACGATCCTGCACCACGGTTTTCATCACCAGGGTCGATCGCAGGTGCTGAACGCCGGGCATCGCGGAGAGCTTGTCATCGTATAGTTTCTGGAACGCCGGCAGATCGCGGGTCACCACGTGCATCAAATAATCCGGATCGCCGAACAGGCGCTGCGCCAGCACGATCTGCGGGATCTCTTCGACCGCCTCTTCAAACGCGCTCACCGCCCGCTTATCTCCCTCTTTTAAGGTGGCAAAGACGATCGCCATAAAGTTAAAGCCCATCTTTACCGGATCCAGGCTGGCGCGATAGCCGGCGATGGTCCCGTCCTGCTCCAGCGCGCGCAGCCGCCGATGGCACGGCGAAAGGCTGAGATTGACCCGCTCCGCCAGTTCGGTTATCGAGAGGCGGCCATCGGCCTGCAGCTCGGCAAGAATTTTTCGATCTATGCTGTCCATTTGGAAGATTTTCACTTTTAAAAGGGGTTTTAAGCATAACATTGAAAGCTCATTGCGCATCATTCCCGATATTCTTGCGGGTAACTTTTCGCAAGAGTTTGAGCGCAATCGCCATGCACAATGGATCCAACCACGGTGGGGAGAGCCCGCTATGGAAATGAGTTTTATCGCGAGCTTCTGGCTGGTCTCTTTTCTGCTGATCGTCACGCCGGGGGCCGACTGGGCTTACGCCATCAGCGCCGGGATCGACGGGCGACGGGTAGTTCCTGCCGTGGCAGGACTGATGTCCGGGCATCTGCTGGCCACCCTCGTGGTGGTTGCCGGGGTTGGGGTGCTGATCGCCGGACATCCGCTGGCGCTGTCGGCCATCACGCTGCTGGGCGCGGGCTATCTGCTGTGGCTCGGTATCGGAATTTTACGCCATCCGTCGGCACCGTCGGCCGCCGAAGGGCGGACGGATAGCTGGCAGGGCTGGGCGATAAAAGGGCTTTGCATTAGCGGCCTGAATCCAAAAGTCTTTCTTTTGTTTCTCGCCCTGCTGCCGCAGTTTACCGATCCGCACGGCAGCTGGTCGGTGGCGATGCAGATGTCGGCGCTGGGCTGCCTGCACCTGATAACCTGCACGGTTATCTATTTGCTGGTCGGCTACGGTTCGAAAACGGTATTAGGCGCTCGCCCCCTGGCGGCGCAAAGGGTCAGCGTCGTTTCCGGCATCATCATGGTGATAATTGCCCTGTTCTTATTCTACGAGCAGCTAAAATAACCGTGCCGCGCGGGCGAAAAAGGATCAATATTGCCCCGAGCGTTTAATCCCTGAGGCCGCGGCGTGAATTTATCGCGCAGCGGCCAGCGCTATTTCCGTCAGCCTTCCGAGGGGGATCCGGCGTCATGAAATAGCCTGTAAAGCGGATCAAACATCGCGTTTCAGGTGCGAGTAATAATCACTTCAAAAAACCCGATAAAACCAGCACGCTTATTCCGGCGTAAAACAACTGGCACCAAAATTCCAGATGGCTCCAAAAAATTCCAAACAAACCGTAAACAAGATGAGCGGCTGGCTCAGCGACGCCGCGAGAGTTTCCTGCTCACCAACGGCGTAAATAATTGACCGCCGGCGCCACACATATCGCTTTACTTATTATTACTATTCTCCGCCTGAAATTTGCAGTATGGTTTAGGCGCTGTTGTAGTGATGCAGTCAATGCTATCCGGCGTGGATATCGTTCTTCGCAAGCTGCGGGACATTTACGCAATATTCATCTGCGGTACGCGGCCTGAACTCTCCGTCATGGAATGATGGCAAGCCCGCCGGGAGTTTAATTATTACAGTACTATGAGTCAGCAGAGACCCCGACCCATAGCCTATGCCTCTCTATTTATAGAGCGCATAATCAGGAGAAAATCAGGATGAACCGGACGCTAAAGCCACCAGGAAAAACGTATTATTTCAAAGAGATAAAAACACTACCCGTCGCTCTCAATGAAGCCATCGCGCCCCGAACGCGGGGATACTTTCTGCTTCACTCATTATCGCAAACGTAATGATCTGACCCGGCAGAAATATATGCTGGAATACTTTTCCTGCGCCCTAAAAGTACAGCGGAAAGGTAAAATTAACGATTAAACATTACAGTCGGATGTAAAAACTGGCCTGCTGACGATGGCCAGAACGTAATGTATGCCTGCAATTAAAAGGGATGATAATGAAAAACAATACCGATATCAAAAAAAGGAACTTCCTGACTCAAGCCGAAATAGAGTCGCTGTTGAAAGCAGCTAATACGGGAACGCATGCCGCGCGTAACTACTGCCTGACGTTATTGTGTTTTATTCACGGACTGCGCGCCAGTGAAATATGCCGCCTGCAAATATCCGATATCGACCTCCGTTCAAAATGTATTTATATTCATCGTCTGAAAAAAGGATTCTCTACTACCCACCCGTTACTGAATAAAGAGATTCAGGCATTAAAAAACTGGCTGGAGATCCGTAGCAGCTATCCCGATAGCGACAGCGAGTGGCTATTTTTGTCACGTAAAGGTAATCCCCTTTCTCGCCAGCAGTTTTACCAAATTATTTCGTCATCCGGAGACCATGCCGGACTGTCGCTGGAAATACATCCGCATATGCTCCGCCACTCCTGTGGATTTGCGTTAGCCAATATGGGAATCGATACGCGATTAATCCAGGACTATCTCGGACATCGTAATATCCGCCATACCGTCTGGTACACCGCCAGTAACGCCGGGCGCTTTTACGGTATCTGGGACAACGCGAAAGAGAAGCAGCGCGTTAGCCTTATCCAGTAATCTCCGCCAACGCCAGGGAGGGCGTTGTCATGTGCCGCCGCCGCGGGAAACATTAATAAATATTAACCATGCATTAATTGCGATTAATGTTCCCGCAAGTTCTTATTTCAACAATAAACAAGCAAATCGCGATATCCCTGTATATATTCCGGATATCCGTTCGCTATTTATAACCGCGCGTAACGATTGCCGCCTATTGGACCCGGAAGGTGCGGAATCATCCGCGCGGTAGCGGGGGGATGATACGCGACGCACGCCCCGCAGGGCGCGGAAACTCCGGGCACTGCACCGGCGCTGGCGAGGGTAAAGCGGGACAATAAAATAGCCCGGCGCACGCGTTTTAAATGCTTGCGAACTATTTTTTCATCTATCATATCGCCCGCAATAACTTTTTCCCTTTTGATTTTATGAACCTGGCAATGATTGCCGGCGGCTCTATTGTGGTATTGAATAAAATCCATAAAAATAAGAATTATCGCGTGGCGCTATTTTCGCTATGTGTAAATGTAATGTGATCGCCTTTTTGAAATTAAATACCTTCATATAATACGGTTTTAACATCGCGGATTATTTTTTCATCAGCCTGAACGTTTTTTCAGGCTGAGGTTCTGGTGTAAATAAAATACAGGAGCAATGTATTGTGAATCGACGTCGTTTTCTTACCGGTAAAGAAGTTCAGGCTATGATGCTGGCCGTTCGCCACGGGCCCACCGGCGAACGTGATTATTGTCTTATCCTGCTGGCGTTTCGCCACGGCATGCGCATCAGTGAACTACTCAACCTGCACTACCGCGATCTTGACCTCAGCGAGGGGCGCATCAACGTCCGCCGGCTGAAGAACGGATTTTCAACCATCCACCCGCTGCGCTTTGACGAACTGGAGGCCATTGAGCGCTGGACCCGGGCTCGCGCCGGCTGGAAGGCCGCGCAAAGCACCGACGCTATTTTTATCTCCCGCCGCGGCACCCAGCTCTCACGGCAGCAGGCGTATCGTATTATCCGCAGCGCCGGCGAAGAGGCCGGAACCGCCACCCACACCCATCCGCACATGCTGCGCCACGCCTGCGGCTACGAGCTCGCCGAAAGAGGGACAGATACGCGTTTGATTCAGGATTATCTGGGACATCGCAATATTCGCCATACGGTACGCTATACCGCCAGCAACGCGGCGCGTTTTGCCGGATTATGGGAAAGAAATAATTTGCTGGATAAAAGTATCCCTGAGCAGAAGAAATAAATTATTACTTTGATAAATAAGATAAATTTCGTGAATGAATAGGTCAATTGGGGCCAAACTGTTTATATCATAAAAATGTTTTGTAATCTTTTGCAACCGGCAAGTGCATATATTTCCAAAAATAATAAATATCTAATTGATTAAAAACACTTTTTACTCCGACATTTATTTACTTTCATTTCCATCCGATTCGTAACCTCGCCTTGTCCTCTCCGCTGACTCAGCCACTCCGTATACGCTACTAAAAATAAAAATCCAGCATAAAAAACCACAAAAAAGAATACCAAAGAACTTTAAGTTCAAAACTACGCCTTAAAACCCCCTAATTTCAGTACTTTAATCCAATGAGTCAAAATGGCCCCAATTGACTCATCGTTGGGGCAAAAACTGAGCAGAGCCGGCAGTCGGACCATTCGGCTGACATATGGAATGCCTGGAAGGCACAAAGACTGCCAATTTCGGTTCGTAATATCGACATTGTTTAAAGGAAAACAACATGAAAATCAAAACACTGGCAATCGTTGTTCTGTCAGCCCTGTCCCTGAGCTCCGCGGCGGCTTTGGCCGATACCACCACGGTAAACGGCGGGACAGTGCATTTTAAAGGGGAAGTGGTCAACGCAGCCTGTGCAGTAGACGCCGGCTCTATCGATCAAACCGTGCAGCTGGGCCAGGTGCGTTCAGCCAAACTCGCTACCGCGGGCAGCACCAGCTCCGCCGTTGGTTTCAACATCCAGCTGGACGACTGCGATACAACCGTTGCGACTAAAGCCTCCGTTGCCTTCTCCGGCACCGCGGTCGATAGCACCAACACCACCGTACTGGCGCTGCAAAACTCTGCAGCCGGCGGCGCAACTAACGTTGGCGTCCAGATCCTCGACAGCACCGGCACCGCGCTGGCGCTCGACGGCGCAACCTTCGGTGCTGCCACCACGCTGAACGACGGCACCAACATCATTCCGTTCCAGGCTCGCTACTACGCGACCGGCGCAGCAACTGCCGGTACCGCTAACGCCGACGCGACCTTCAAAGTTCAGTACGAGTAATTCACCATCACGCACGGATGCTCGTCGGGCCAGGAAGGCCCGTTATCCATACAGGACTGGGGTAATCACGATGCAAGGAATGAAATCAGGTCTGCTGATCGTTTTGCTGCCGCCGCTGGCGCTGGCCGGTAACCAGTGGAACGTCACCCTGCCCGGCGGCAGCATGCGTTTCCAGGGCGTGATCATCGCCGAATCCTGCCGCGTGGAAGCAGGCGACCGTCAGCTGACGGTCGAGATGGGGCAAATCAGCAGCAATCGGTTTCATTCAGCAGGCGAAGATACTCACCCCGTTCCTTTCGCTATCCATCTGCAGGATTGCAACACCGCGGTCAGCCAGCGGGTGGGAGTGACCTTTCACGGCGTTGCTGACGGCAAAAATCCGGACGTGCTCTCGGTGGGCGAAGGCCCAGGCATCGCGACCGGCGTCGGCGTGGCGCTGTTTGACAGCGAGGACCATCCGATCCCGCTCAATAGTCCACCGGCGGCCTGGTCACGGCTGTATACCGGACCGACCACGCTACATTTTGTCGCCAAATATCGGGCGACCGGACGTCAGGTGACCGGCGGAGCCGCGAACGCTCAGGCCTGGTTTGCTTTGACCTATCAGTAACCAGCCAGCAGGCATACCGGATACAGGAATCAACGGTGAGTATAAAAGGGGAAAACGTGAGAAAGAGACTGGGGATGACGCAAAGCCTGGTGGCGGGCTTTTTGATGATCGCCACCGCCGGGTTTAGCACCGCTGCCGATGCGGGCGTGGCGCTGGGAGCCACCAGGGTTATCTATCCTGCCGGGCAAAAGCAGGTCCAGCTGGCGGTAACCAACAACGATGACAACAGCACCTATCTGATTCAGTCGTGGGTAGAAAATGCCGACGGTCAGAAGGACGGACGCTTTGTTATCACCCCGCCGCTGTTCGCCATGCAGGGTAAAAAAGAGAACACCCTGCGGATCATTGACGCCACCAACAATCAGCTGCCGCAGGATCGCGAAAGCCTGTTCTGGATGAACGTTAAGGCGATCCCGTCGATGGATAAATCGAAGCTCAGCGACAATACCCTGCAGCTGGCGATTATCAGCCGCATCAAGCTCTACTATCGCCCGGCTAAGCTGGCGCTCTCGCCGGATCAGGCGACGGAGAAGCTGCGCTTTCGCCGCAGCGCAAACACCCTCACGCTGATTAACCCTACCCCTTACTACCTGACGGTGACCGAACTCAACGCCGGAACACGGGTGCTGGAAAACGCGCTGGTTCCGCCAATGGGCGAAGCCTCGGTGAAGCTACCGCCGGGCGCCGGCAGCGAGATCTCCTGGCGGACGATTAACGACTACGGCGCGCTGACCCCGCGGATGAAGGGCGTCGCGCAATAGCTACGGGGAAACCAGCGTTATCCCCTGAAATATAATAAGAACTGACAGCCGGGCGACTTCGGACCGGAGGGATTATGTCACATCTGAAATATGGACCGAACCGTTTGGTTTCTCCCCGCACCCGGCGTCATGCCCCGCGTTTAGCGGGGCCGCTGGTGCAGTTCCCGCTGCTGCTTGCGCTGGCCACCCAGGCCTTTTCCGCGCGGGCGGAGCTCTATTTTAACCCGCGTTTTTTGGCTGACGATCCGGCGGCGGTGGCGGACCTCTCGAACTTCGAGAAGGGACAGGAGGTGCCGCCCGGCACCTATCGGGTCGATATTTATCTGAACAACGGCTTTATGACCACCCGCGACGTGACCTTTAAGGCCGGGGAAGAGGATCATCGCCTCGCGCCCTGCCTCACGCGTGGCCAGCTGGCGAGCATGGGCGTCAACACGCCCGCCGTGGCGGGAATGGAGGCGCTGGCCGCCGACGCCTGCGTACCGCTCGCCGCCCTGATCAAAGAGTCCACCAGCCGCTTCGACGTCGGCCAGCAGCGCCTGTACCTGACCGTTCCCCAGGCCTTTATGGGCAACCGCGCGCGCGGCTATATTCCCCCTGAACTCTGGGATGACGGAATTAACGCCGGGCTGCTGAACTACAACTTCACCGGCAACAACGTGCACAACGATATTGGCGGCAGCAGCAATTATGCTTACCTTAATCTGCAAAGCGGCCTCAATCTCGGTGCCTGGCGCCTGCGCGATAACACCACCTGGAGCTACAGCAGCGGCGGCGGTTCATCGAGCAACGAAAATAAGTGGCAGCACGTCAACAGCTGGCTGGAGCGGGATATTGTCCCTCTGCGCTCGCGCCTGACGCTCGGCGACAGCTATACCAACGGCGACGTGTTCGACGGCATCAACTTCCGCGGCGCCCAGTTGGCCTCTGACGACAATATGCTGCCGGACAGCCAGAAAGGCTTCGCCCCGGTCATCCACGGGATTGCCCGGGGAACGGCGCAGGTCTCGATCAGGCAAAACGGCTACGAAATTTACCAAAGCACGGTGCCGCCCGGACCGTTCACCATCAACGATCTCTATGCCGCAGGTAACGGCGGCGATCTGCAGGTCACCATCAAAGAGACCGACGGCACCCGCCAGGTCTTCACCGTGCCGTGGTCAACGGTGCCGGTGCTGCAGCGCGAGGGCCATTCGCGCTTCGCCCTGACGGCGGGGGAATACCGCAGCGGCAACGACCAGCAGGAGAAGCCGAAATTCTTCCAGGGAACGCTGCTCCACGGCCTGCCGGCGGGCTGGACGCTGTACGGCGGCTCCCAGCTGGCCGACCGCTACCGCGCCTTTAACCTCGGCGTCGGTAAAAACATGGGCGAGTTCGGCGCCGTGTCGCTGGACGTGACCCAGGCAAACGCCACCCTGCCGGACGACAGCAACCATCAGGGGCAGTCGCTGCGCTTCCTCTATAACAAATCGCTTAACGAAATCGGCACCAATATTCAGCTGGTCGGCTACCGCTACTCCACGCGGGGCTACTACAGCTTTGCCGATACCACCTATAGCCGGATGAGCGGCTACGACGTCGAGACCCAGGACGGCGTTATCCAGGTGAAGCCCAAATTCACCGACTACTACAACCTCGCCTACAGCAAGCGCGGTCGGGTGCAGGCCAGCGTCACCCAGCAGCTGGGGCGCACCGCCACGCTCTATATGAGCGGCAGCCATCAGACCTACTGGTCAACCGGCAAGGCGGACCAGCAGCTACAGGCCGGGCTCAACGCCGCGGTGGACGATATCAACTGGACGCTGAGCTACAGCCTGACCAAAAACGCCTGGCAGCAGGGGCGCGACCAGATGCTGGCGGTCAACGTCAACATTCCGTTCAGCCACTGGCTGCGCTCGGACAGCAAATCCGCGTGGCGTCACGCCAGCGCCAGCTACAGCATGTCGCACGATCTCGACGGCCGGATGACCAACCTCGCCGGGCTCTACGGCACCCTGCTGGAGGATAACAACCTCAGCTACAGCGTGCAGACCGGCTACGCAGGTGGCGGCGCCGGCAGCAGCGGCGGCACGGGCTATACCGCCCTGAACTACCGCGGCGGCTACGGCAACGCCAACGTCGGCTACAGCCGCAGCGACGGCTTTAAGCAGCTCTACTACGGCGTCAGCGGCGGCGTGCTGGCCCACGCCAACGGCGTGACCTTAAGCCAGCCGCTGAACGACACGGTGGTGCTTATCAAAGCGCCCGGCGCGGAGAAGGTGAAGGTGGAGAATCAGACCGGCGTGCGCACCGACTGGCGCGGCTACGCGGTGCTGCCTTACGCCACCGAGTACCGGGAGAACCGGGTGGCGCTGGATACCAACACCCTCGCCGACAACGTCGATCTTGACGACGCCGTGGTTAGCGTGGTGCCCACCCATGGCGCGATCGTCCGCGCCGACTTCAAGGCCCACGTCGGGATGAAACTGCTGATGACCCTCACCCGCAACGGCAAGCCGGTGCCGTTCGGCGCCATGGTGACCTCGGCGAGCAATCAGAGCGGCAGCATTGTCGCCGATAACGGCCAGGTCTACCTCAGCGGGATGCCGCTGGCCGGCCGGGTGCAGGTGAAGTGGGGAGACGGGCCGGATGCCGGCTGCGTAGCCGAGTATCGTCTGCCGCCGGAGAGCCAGCAGCAGGCGCTCAGCCAGCTCTCCGCCGTGTGCCGCTAAGGAAAGGATCATGATGACAAAATCGTTCTATTTGCTGCTGGCCGTGCTGTCGCTTGCCGTCGCCAACGCGTGCGCCGCCGACAGCACCATCACCATCAGCGGCTACGTGCGGGATAACGCCTGCGCGGTGGCGGGAGAATCAAAGGATTTTACCGTCGACCTGCTGGATAACGCCGCCAAACAGTTTCATGCCGTCGGCGCCACCACGCCCGCGGTGCCGTTTCGCATCGTCCTGTCGCCCTGCGGCAGTTCGGTCACCGCGGTGAAGGTGGGCTTCACCGGGGTGGCGGATAGCGTCAACACCAGCCTGTTAAAGCTGGACAGCGGCGCGTCGGCCGCGGCGGGCATGGGGGTGCAGATCCTCGATACGCAGCAGGCGATGCTGCCGCTGAATGCCGCCTCCTCGGCGATAGCCTGGACCACCCTGACGCCGGGGCAGACCAATACCCTGAACTTTTACGCCCGCCTGATGGCGACCCAGGTCCCGGTTACCGCCGGGCACGTTAACGCCACAGCGACCTTTACGCTGGAATTTCAGTAACCGGAGGCTGAGATGAAATGGACTCCCCCAGGCTGGCTGGTAGCCGGCGCGCTGCTCATGGCTGCCTCCTCGCTGCAGGCCGCCGACGTCACCATCACCGTGAACGGCAAGGTGGTGGCCAAACCGTGCACGGTGTCGACCACCAACGCCACCGTCGAACTCGGCGATCTCTACACCTTCAGCCTGGTCTCGGCGGGGGCCGCTTCGGCGTGGCACAGCGTGGCGCTCGATTTAAGCAACTGCCCGATTGGCACCTCGCGGGTGGTCGCCACCTTCAGCGGCACCGCGGACGGCACCGGCTATTACAAAAACCAGGGCACCGCCGGCAATATCCAGCTCGAGCTGCAGGACAGCGGCGGCACCACGCTGAACAACGGCGCCACTCAATCGGTGCAGGTCGATGACGCCACCCAGTCCGCCCGTTTCCCGCTGCAGGTCAGGGCGCTGACGGTGAACGGCGGCGCCACCCAGGGAACCATTCAGGCGGTGATTAACGTCACCTACACCTACGCCTGAATCAGGAGAGTACGTTTATGAAAAAAATAGTCACCCTACTGGCCGCGCTGGCGATGATGGGCTGGTCGGTTAACGCCTGGTCCTTCGCCTGTAAAACCGCCAGCGGACAGACCATCCCCATCGGCGGCGGCAGCGCCAACGTCTACGTCAATCTCGCGCCTGCGGTCAGCGTCGGGCAGAACCTGGTGGTCGACCTCTCGACGCAGATTTTCTGCCACAACGACTATCCGCAGACCATCACCGACTACGTCACCCTGCAGCGCGGCTCGGCTTACGGCGGCGTGCTATCAAGCTTCTCCGGTACCGTAAAATACAACGGCAGCTCCTATCCGTTCCCGACCACCACGGAAACCTCGCGGGTGATTTACGACTCGACCACCGATAAGCCGTGGCCAACCGTGCTCTACCTGACGCCGGTCAGCACCGCCGGCGGGATCGCCATTACCTCCGGGTCGCTGATCGCCGTGCTGATCCTCCACCAGACCAACAACTACAACGGCGACTCCTACCAGTTCGTCTGGAACATTTATGCCAATAACGACGTGGTGGTGCCGACCGGCGGCTGCGACGTCTCCGCCCGCGACGTGACGGTAACGCTGCCGGACTATCCCGGTTCGATGGCCGTGCCGCTGACGGTGCACTGCGCGCAGAACCAGACGCTGGGCTACTACCTGTCGGGCAACACCACCGGCTCCGGCAACGCCATTTTCACCAATACCGCCTCCGCCTCGCCGGCGCAGGGGATCGGCGTGCAGCTGACCCGCGGCGGCACGGCGGTATCCGCCAACAGCCCGGTATCGCTGGGTACGGTCGGCACCTCGCCGGTGAGCCTTGGGCTGACGGCCGAGTACGCGCGCACCAGCGGGCAGGTCACCGCCGGCAACGTGCAGTCGATTATTGGGGTGACGTTTGTCTACCAGTAGGGCGCCACTCCCGCCGCCGGCCCCGGCGGTGGAGTGCATACTCTCACCCTGTTCGATGGCCGCGGAGGGGCTCTCTTCGCTGATCGGCGCGGGCGGGCGGCGGCCGACGTTTTTATCTCCTCAGGCCCATGACGCGCCGTCGCTGCCCGACCCGACGGCCTTCAGGCGGATCGTGGTGTTTCTGCCCGACGACCCTTTCTGGCTGCTGTTCACCCTGCGCCAGGCGGCGCTGCTGCTCGACCGCAGCGCCAGCGCGCTGCCGATGCTGATCCTCAGCCGCAGCCCCGCCGGCTGGCTGTGGAACACGCTGCTGCACCTGGTGGGCAACCGCCGCCGTCTTGCCGCCGTCAAAACCGTCGCCTCCGACCTGCCCTGCCGGCAGCTGGCCTCGCTGCTGAGCCAGCCTGCGCCGGACTACCCTTCGCTGGAGACGCTGGCCTGTGAGGAGGCGACCGCGCGCGGTATTCCCCCGACGGGCCTGAGCAAACCCGAGTTCAACGCCGCGCTGGACTGGCTGCGCGGATACAGCATTACTCGCCAGGCCGAGCTGCGGGGCGTGAGCCATAAAACCCTCTATAACCAGAGACTGTCAGGACTAAAAAAGATGGTGGAACAGCATCCGCATCTGGCGAACCGCTTCCCCGGAGGCCAGGCAAAAGGGCAAAAGGCGCAGGCGTTCGCCACGCTTTCGGCGTTTGAGCGCGAGTTCGTGCACGCGATCCACTGTCGGCAGGTGTTTCCGGTATTCCAGCCCATTACCGATGGCCGGCTAATGCTCAAGGGTATCGAGGTGCTGTCGCGCTGGCGGCGCAACGGCAGCGTGCTGCTGCCCGGCGAGTTTCTGCCGCTGGTGCGCGCGGAATATGCCTGGCTGCTGCTGACCGCCTTTGCGCTGCGGGAAGCGGTTCAGGGCATCAACCAGCATCGCGGGGAGTACTACTTCTCGGTGAACGTTCCGCCGGTTATCGCCGGGCATGACAACCTCATGCGGATGATGGAGGCGGCCCGCCAGCAGCTGGGCGATCCGCGCTGGGCGGAGAGGCTGGTACTGGAATTTGCCGAAACCGTCGATCTCAACCGCCAGGGCAAGATCGGCAGCAATATCGTGAAATTACAGCAGCAGGGCTTTCGCATTATGCTCGACGACTGCTTTTCACAAAGCAGCGTGATGTTTCCGGTCCGCGCGGTGCGCTTTAGCGAGTACAAGCTCGACATGAGCATCGTGAATGATTTCCAGCACGACGCCCACGCGCTGGCGCTGGTAAAAAGCCTGATCTACTACTGCCAGCTAACCGGCAGCCGCTGCGTTGCCGAGGGGGTGGATAGCCTGGAAAAGCTGAATATGCTGAAGGCGCTGGGGATCGACAGGTTTCAGGGCTATCTGATCTCGCCCCCGGTCACTCGCGAAAACCTCGACGATATTATTCAACGCTTTTCGCCGGGGCGATACGCCACGCCCGTTGCCGGATAGAACGCGTTTCCTGCTGAAATCACAGCGGTTTATGCCGATTTCCACCCTCCACTCTCCTGCATCCCGGCAGGGGGTGCGCGCTTTTTCGGAATATGCCTGGTTCCCTTTCCTTGACAAAAATTGAACAATTTTACACAAACTCACATTTTGTTCATTTTCACATTGCAAGGATGCCAATGAACCGCGAAGCCATTTTTTGCCGGGCGATCGCCTCAGCTATAGGTCTGTTTTTTCTGCTGCCGGCCCACGCCGCAGGCCCTGACGATCAGTTTATCATTCAGCAGCAGCGTCAGAAGGCGCTGGAGCAGCAGCTGACCCCGCCGACGCCCGACGTGCGCCTCTCCGAGCCCGCTTCCGGCTTCGGTCGCATTCCTTTCCCGACGGAAACGCCCTGCTTTCCCATCCACCGCGTGGCGCTGAGCGGCCAGCAGGCACTTCCCCGCTGGCTGCCGCTGCAGCGCATCGCCGACCAGGCGCAGGGGCGCTGCCTCGGAGGGAAAGGGATTAACCTGCTGATGAGCACCCTGCAAAATCGGCTGGTCGACGGCGGCTGGATCACCACCCGCGTGCTGGCTCCCTCCCAGGATTTGAAAAGCGGCACCCTGAAGCTGACGATCGTGCCGGGCTACGTGCGCCACGTGCGGCTGACGGAGCAGAGCGACGACTATATCCGGCTGTATAGCGCCTTTCCGGCCCATGAGGGCAATCTGCTCGACCTGCGCGATATCGAACAGGGGCTGGAAAATCTCCAGCGCCTGCCCACCGTCGAGGCGAGCATGGAAATTGTCCCCGGCGACAATCCCGGCGAGAGCGATATCGTCATTACGCGTAAGCAGTCGAAGATGTGGCGCCTGGGGCTGTCGCTGGACGACTCGGGCACCGAAACCACCGGTCGCTATCAGGGCGGCGTAACGCTGTCGCTGGATAACCCTTTCTCGCTCAGCGACTTGCTCTACCTCTCCGCCAGCCACGACCTCGACGATAGCGGAGGCAAAAGTAGCCGCAACTACATCGGCCACTACTCCGTGCCCTACGGCTACTGGATGCTGGGGGTCACCGGCAGCGACTACGACTATCACCAGACGGTGGCCGGGCTGAACGGCGACTACCGCTACAGCGGCAAAAGTAAAAATCTCGACCTGCAGCTCAGCCGCGTTCTGCACCGCAGCGGGACGCAGAAAACGACCTTCACCTACGACGTGCTGGCGCGCGAAACCCGCAACTTCATCGACGATACCGAAGTCGGCGTCCAGCGTCGCCAGACGGCGGGCTGGCGCGTGGGGCTGCAGCATCGCCACTACATCGGCCAGGCCACCCTCGACCTCGGCGCCAGCTACCAGCGCGGCACCCGCTGGTTTGGCGCGCGGCCCGCGCCGGAAGAGTACGTCGGCGACGCCACCGCGCTGAGCAAAATCACCCAGCTCAACGCCCAGCTCGACCTGCCCTTTACCCTCGGGAGCCAGAATTTCCGCTACAACGTGCAGTATCTGCGCCAGATCAGCAACACCCCGCTGACGCCGCAGGATCAGTTCGCCATCGGCAACCGCTGGACGGTACGCGGATTCGATGGCGAGCGCACCCTTAGCGCCAGCCACGGCTGGTACGTCCGCAACGATCTGGCCTGGCGCACCCCGCTGGAGAGTCAGGAGCTCTATCTCGGCGCGGACTACGGTGAAGTCGGCGGCTATAGCTCTGATTACCTTATCGGCCAACACCTTGCGGGCGGCGTCATCGGCCTTCGCGGCAGCGCCTTCAATACCGGCTATGACCTGTTCGCCGGAACGCCATTCTCGAAGCCGGATGGGTTCCACACCAGCGCCGTCACGCTTGGCTTCAACCTGAACTGGAGCTGGTGATGCGCACTGGACAATACGAGATTAAGGCGCCGCTGATCTTCGGCGGTACCGACAACGAAGCCGAAGTGCTGGGGGCCAGCGTCTGGCTATGGATGCATTCGCCGATGCACCGGGACGCCCCGCTGCACGCCCTGCCCACGCTGCTGATGCCGATCATCAAGCGCCGCCAGTATGTGCTGGTTATCCAAAACGAGCGGCCGGTGTTTTTTCTCAGCTGGGCGTGGCTCAACCGGGAGTCGGAGGCCCGCTATCTCACCCGTCCGGCGATTGAGATGCGCGAGACGGACTGGGACAGCGGCGACCGGATGTGGTTTTGCGACTGGATCGCGCCGTTCGGCCATACCGCCGCCATGAACGCCCTGATGCGCCAGGAGGTCTTTGCCGACCACTGCGTGCGGGCGCTCTATCACCGCGGCGAGCAGCGCGGCAAGCGGGTGGTGATGTTCCACGGCCGCCGCGTCAGCCGCGAACAGGCCAGGACCTGGCGGCTGTCTCACCCGCTCGCCGTCGACCTGCCGGAAGCGTTTAAAGGACTAAACCATGAATAAGAACCTCTACCGTATTGTGTTCAACAAAGCGCGCGGCATGCTGATGGTGGTGGCGGACATCGCCCGCTCCGGACGCGCCGGCGCCGCACGTTCTTCCGCGCCGGGCAGCCTCCCGCGCCGGCTGCACGGCAAAATCAGCGCCATCAGCTTCGGCCTGTGGCTGGCGATGGGGGTGATTCACCCGGCGCAGGCCAACATCGTCGCCGACGCCGGCGCGCCGAAAAACCAGCAGCCGACGGTGATGCCGAGCGCCAACGGCACGCCGCAGGTCAATATTCAGACCCCGTCGGCCGCCGGGGTATCGCGCAACACCTACAGCCAGTTCGACGTCAACCAGCAGGGGGCGATCCTCAATAACTCGCATAAAAACGTGCAGACCCAGCTGGGCGGCATGGTGGCGGGGAACCCCTGGCTGGCGAAAGGCGAAGCGAAGGTCATTCTCAACGAGGTCAACTCGCGCGACCCCAGCCGGCTGAACGGGATGATTGAAGTGGCCGGGAAAAAGGCCCAGGTGGTGATCGCCAACCCGTCCGGCATTACCTGTAACGGCTGCGGCTTTATCAACGCCAACCGCGCCACCCTGACTACCGGCCAGGCGCAGCTCAACAACGGCAACCTCACCGGCTATCAGGTCGAACGCGGCGAAGTGGCCATCGAAGGCGCCGGGATGGAGAGCTCGGGGGCCGACTACACCGATATTATTGCCCGCTCGGTGAAGGTTAACGCCGGGCTGTGGGCCAAAGACCTGCGGGTCACCACCGGGCGCAACCGGGTGGATGCCGCCCACCAGCGCATCGAAAAAAACGGCGACGATCCGGCAACCCGCCCGCAGCTGGCGGTGGATGTCGCCAGCCTCGGCGGCATGTACGCGGGTAAAATCCGCATGGTCGGCACCGAGAGCGGCGTCGGGGTGCGCAACGCCGGGGCCATCGGCGCCCAGGCCGGAAGCGTGAGCCTGAGCGCCGACGGCCGCATTGAAAACAGCGGCACGCTACGCGCCAGCGAAGACGCTACCGTCCGCACCGCCGGCGAGTTCAGCAACGGCGGCGCGTTGACCGCCGGCCATAACCTGGACATTCAGGCGGCCAGCCTCACCGGCAGCCGCGACAGCGTGCTGGCCGCCGGAGTGCAAAATGACGGCAGGCTGGCGGAGAGCGGCGATCTGCGGCTGCACGCCGACGGCCAGCTGAGCGTCCACGGCCAGACGCTGGCCGGCGGGAACCTGCGCGCCAGCGGCCAGGGCCTGGACGTCAGCGGCAGCCGAACCCAGGGCCAGCGGGTCGAGCTGGACAGCGGCGCGGGCCACCTGCTCGCGCAAAACGCCGGTGTCAACGCCCGGGATCTGACCCTGCGCAGCGGCCAAACGCTCAACAACGACGGCGGCACGCTCAGCGCCGACGCGATAACCCTCTCCGCGCAGCATCTTTCGAACCGCAAAGGCAAGCTGGTGCAGACCGGCGGCGGCGCCCTGGCGGTGAATCTGCCGGGCGACATCGATAACCGGGAGGGGGAGATTGCCGCCAACGGCGATATTCAGCTCGCGGCGCATGCCGTCGATAACCGCAGCGGGAAAGTGCTGGCGGCGCAGGACGGCAGCCTGACGGCGCACGCCAGGACGACGCTGGATAACCGCCAGGGCACCCTCGCCGCGGCGGGCGATACCCGGATCGACGCCGGGGATCTCAACAATAGCCAAGGGCTGATCTCTGCCGCCACCGGCAGCGGCGAGATCCGCAGCGCGCAGGCGGTCAGCAACGGTAAGGGCCGCATCGAAGCGGCCAAAACCCAGACCATCAGCGCCGCCGGGCTGGATAACCAGCAGGGGGTTATCGTCGCCGACGGGGCCACGCTGGCGCTCGCCAACAGCACCTTCAACAACCACTCCGGCTCGCTGTACTCGCACGGCGCGCTGGCTATTCACAGCGGCGCGCTCGATAACCAGTTTGGCTACCTCGCCAGCGGCGGCACGCTCACCTTCAAAGGAGGCGATGTTGATAACCGTGCCGGTCAGTTCGCCGCAGAGCAGGCCCTGAACGCCAGCTTCAGCGCCTTCCTGAACCACGAGGGCAGCCTGAAGGCGCTGGGCGCGATGACGCTGAGCGGCGGTACGCTGGACAACGCTCGCGGGATCGTCGGCGCGGGCGGCGCGCTCGACGTTGGCGTCACCGCCCTCGACAACCGCCAGGGCACCCTGTTCAGCAGCGCCGACGCCCTTTTCCACACCGACCGGCTGGACAACCAGGGCGGCCAGCTGGCGGCGCAGCGGGCGCTGAGCGTGAACGGCGGGCAGTTGGTCAACGATAGCGGCGGCCTGATCCAGAGCGGCGGGAGCCTGACGCTCGCCGCGGACGACATCAGCAACCGCAGCGGCGGCATCATCAGCAGCGCAGCCGCCACCCTGCGCAGCCAGCAGCTGCACAACGCCGGGGGAGAGATCCAGAGCGTCGGCGATCTGCTGATCGATAGCGCCCGCGGCATCGTGGACAACGTTTCCGGGCTGATGCGCAGCGGCGCGACGCTCACGCTCACCGCCGCCCGGCTGATCAACCACAATACCCTCGGCGACAATCAGGGGCTGGAGGCGCAGAACATCGCCCTCGCCAGCGAAGCGCTCGATAACCACAGCGGGATGATTCTGGCCGATAAATCGCTGACGGTGCGCAACGGCGGCGAGCTCGACAACCGCAGCGGCGGGCTGGCGGCCTCCGGGACGGTGGATATCCGTGGCGACGGGCTGGCGCTGTTTAACCAGGACGGCACGGTGAAAGCCGGCGAGATGCTGCGCATTGACGCGGACAGTCTCGACGGTGGCGGCCAGCTGCTGTCGCTCGGCGATATGGCGCTGAGCAGCCGCCGGTCGCTGAATAACAGCGGGACGATGGTAGCCAACGGCAGCTTCACGCTCGCCTCCGCAGGGGATATCACCAACGGCGGCAGGCTGCTGGCAGGCAGCAGGTTCGACCTCACCGGCCGCAGCCTGAGCAACGGGGCCAGCGGCGAAATTAACGCCGGGCAAAACACCCTTAACGTCAGCGACACGCTGTTCAACGCCGGGCTGATCGACGGCGGCTATACGCGGATTAACGCCGGGACCCTCACCAACAGCGGCAGCGGGCGCATCTATGGCAACGCCATTGGCGTCAATGCCATCACTTTCAATAACCTGGCGGAAAACGGCACCGCGGCGACCCTTGCCGGGCGCGAGCGCGTCGACCTCGGGGTGCAGATCCTGAACAACCGCGATCGCGGGCTGATCTACAGCGGCGGCGATCTGCTGATTGGCGGCGCGCTGGGGGATAACGGCGCCGCGATCGGCCGGGCGGGAACCGTCGATAACCACAGCGCGACGATCGAATCCGCCGGGGATATGACGATCGCCGCCGGGCAGATCAACAACATCAACGATCGCTTCACCACCGGGATCGTCACCGTTTCTCAGGATCGGCTGACCGAATATCAGCACACCGGCTCCCCCAACCGCTGGAACGCCGCGGACGACGGCGTGTTTGTTGACAGGAACTCTGCCGACGGCCTGCGCAATCTGAATACTCCGGACGACACTGGCAGCAATAACGATAGCTTCAACCAGTTCGACTATACCCGCACGGTGGAAGAGACGCGGATCCTCGAATCCGACCCGGCGAAGATCCTCGCCGGCGGCAATATAACGCTCACCGGCGATCGCCTGCTGAACGATAAGAGCCAGGTCATCGCCGGAGGCACCCTGGCGATCGCCGGCCTGCAGGAGGTGAAAAACGACGACGTAACCGGCGAGCGGCGAACCACCGACGTCGGTACCGCCACCCACTACTACCGCATTCGCCACAAAGGGGGCGACGAGCAGGGCCGCGACCGTACCGCCTATACGCCGCCAAGCGAAATTCAGAGCATCTCCCTGAAGCCGGGGCAGCTCATTAGCGGCGGCAGCGTCGAGGGCACGCCGCTCACCCTCGCGCCGCTGACCCCGCAGGGCACGGCGGCGGCGATCGGCGTGGCGGGCGCCGTCTCCGGTCAGCACACCGTTTCGCCCGGCGAGCCGGTCACGCCGCCGGCGGGCCAGCAGTTTGAGGTCACGCCCGCGGAAGGGGCGATTCGCATCGTCGGCCCGAATACGACCCTGCCGGATAACAGCCTGTTTTCGGTCAACCCCGCCGCCGACGTGCCGTATCTGGTGGAGACCGATCCGCGCTTCACCAACCAGAAGCAGTGGCTCGGCAGCGACTACATGCAGCAGGCGCTGGCCGGCAACGGCGACACGACGCTGAAACGGCTGGGAGACGGCTACTATGAGCAGCGGCTGATCCGCGAGCAGGTGGTCGCCCTGACCGGCCAGCGCTACCTTGACGGCTACACCAGCGACGAAGAGCAGTTTAAGGCCTTGATGGATCAGGGCATTACCTTCGGGAAGCAGTACGCGCTAAAGAGCGGCGTGGCGCTGACCCCCGAGCAGATGGCGCTGCTGACCGGGGATATCGTCTGGCTGGTGAACACCACGGTGAAGATGCCGGACGGCTCGCTGCAGAGCGTGCTGGTGCCGCAGGTCTACGCCAAAGTCAAACCCGGCGACATCGACGGCTCCGGCGCGCTGCTCGCCGGGAATAACGTCAGCATCAAACTCAACGGCGACCTCTTCAACAGCGGCACCCTTAACGGCCGCCGCGTCCTGCAGCTTGACGCCGACAATATCACCAACCGCGCAGGCACCCTGCTCGGCGACGACGTGCGCCTGAACGCCCGCAACGACATCAATAACATCGGCGGCATCATCCAGGGCGACAGCAGCCTGCAGGCGCTGGCCGGACGGGACATCAATGCCACCACCACCCTCGCCGACGCGCAGAGCGTCAGCGGCGATAACCGCTTCAGCCGCACCACCATCGACAGCGTCTCCGGCATTTACGTTCAGGGCGATGACGGCAGGCTAACGCTGCACTCCGGCCGCGATATCACCCTCAGCGGCGCGCAGGTGGTCGCCAGCGGCGAACGCGGCGAGGTCCAGCTGGTCGCCGGGCGCGATATCCAGCTCAACGACGTCACCACCGCCTGGCGCGATAATCTGGTGTGGGATGCCGACAACGCCCTCAGCCAGAGCCAGAGCAGCAGCACCGGCAGCGAAGTGACCGGCAAAGGCAGCGTCACGCTGAGCGCCGGGCACGACCTCAGCGCCCGCGGCGCCCTCCTCTCCTCCGGCGCGGCGCTAAACCTCGGTGCAGGCAATAACGTCACGCTTGCGGCGGGCGAAAACAGCCAGACGCTGGACGAGCGCCACAAGGTCACCGGCAGCAGCGGCTGGCTGTCCAAAACCACCACCCGCACCCAGGACAATGTATCGCGGCAGACGGCCCAGGGCAGCGAGCTGAACGGCGACAGCGTCGGCATCACCGCCGGCAACGATCTCACCGTGCGCGGCAGCAGCGTGGCCGGCAGCGGCGACGTAGCGCTGCGGGCGGGCAACAATCTGCGGATCGACACTCAGGATGAGTACAACAGCGAGCAGCACCTCAAGCAGGAGAAAAAATCGGGGCTGATGAGCTCCGGCGGGATCGGCTTCAGCTACGGCACCCAGAGCGTGAAAACCACCGATACCGGGGCGGATATCACCCGGGCGGGCAGCACCGTCGGCAGCGTGAACGGCGACCTGACCCTGCGCGCGGGCGACAACCTGACGGTCAACGGCTCCGACCTGATCGCCGGCCAGGACATGGCCCTGAGCGGCAAAAACGTCGCCATAACCGCCGCCGAAAACCAGAGCCAGCAGACCCACGTGGTCGAACAGAAAACCTCCGGCCTGACCCTGGCCCTCTCCGGTACGGCGGGCAGCGCCCTCAACAGCGTGGTGCAGGCCACCCAGGACGCCAAATCCGCCGGCAGCAGCCGCCTGCAGGCCCTGCAGGGGGTGAAAGCCGCCCTCTCCGGCGTGCAGGCCGGCCAGGCCGCGCGTCTGGATGCGGCGCAGGGCAACGATCCGGCCAACAACAATACCGTTGGCGTCAGCCTCTCTTACGGCAGCCAGTCGTCGAAATCGACCCAGCGCAGCGAGCAGACCACCGCCCAGGGCAGCAGCCTGACGGCGGGGCGCGACCTCAGCATCACCGCCCGCGAAGGCGATCTGAACGCGGTCGGCAGCCAGCTGAAGGCGGGCAACGACGTGGCCCTCTCCGCCAGCCGCGACCTGAACCTGATCTCTGCTGAAAACACCTCGCTGCTTGAAGGCAAAAACGAAAGCAAAGGCGGCACGGTCGGCGTCGGGATTGGCGTGGGCTCCGGCGGCTGGGGGATCAGCGTCTCCGCCAGCGTCAACAAGGGCAAAGGCAGCGAAAGCGGCAACGGCACCACCCACAGCGAAACCACCGTCGATGCCGGCAACAATCTCATCCTCAACAGCGGACGCGACACCACCCTCACCGGTGCCCAGGTCAGCGGCGACACGGTTATCGCCGATATCGGCCGCAACCTGACCCTCACCTCCGAGCAGGACAGCGACCGCTACGACTCAAAACAGCAGAACGCCAGCGCCGGGGGCAGCTTCACCTTCGGCTCCATGAGCGGCTCCGCCAGCGTCAACCTCAGCAAGGACAAGATGCACAGCAACTACGATTCCGTGGTGGAGCAGACGGGCATCTTTGCCGGCAAAGGCGGCTATGACATCACCGTCGGCGAGCATACCCAGCTGGATGGCGCGGTGATTGGCAGCACTGCCACCGCAGATAAAAACCGCCTCGACACCGGCACGCTGGGCTGGGGCGATATCGACAACCGCGCCGATTTTAAAACCGAGCACCAGAGCGTCGGCTTCAGCACCGGCGGCAGCATCGGCAGCCAGTTCGCCGGGAACATGGCCAACGGCCTGCTGACCGGCGGGAACAACGAGGGCCACGACAGCAGCACCACCCACGCGGCGGTCTCCGACGGTACGCTAATTGTCCGCGACCAGGGCCAGCAGACCCAGGACGTGGCGAACCTCAGCCGCGACGTGGAGCATGCCAACCAGACCCTGTCGCCGATATTTGATAAGGAGAAGGAGCAGCAGCGCCTGCAGCAGACCCAGCTGATCGGCGAGATTGGCAACCAGGTGGCGGATATTGCGCGCACCGAGGGACAGATTAACGCCATCAACGCAGGTAAGGCTGAGCTGGCGAAGGAAAAGATCAACGAGCCGGAAAAAGGCGCCAGCAAGGAGGCCTGGGAGAAATATAACGCTCAGCTGGCCGCCACCGAAGGCTATAAGGCCGCGCAGAAGCAATGGGGCACCGGGAGCAGCGTCCAGCAGGCGATTCAGGCGGCGACCGCCGCCGTGCAGGGGCTGGCGGGCAGCGACCTGAAGGCCGCGCTGGCCGGCGGTGCGGCGCCGTATGTGGCGGAGGTTATCGGCCACTACAGTAATCTGGACGATGCGGGCAAGGTCGCCGCGCATGCGGTGGTCAACGCTGCGCTTGCCGCCGCGCAGAACCAGAGCGCCCTCGCCGGTGCCGCTGGCGCTGCAACCGGCGAACTGATCGGCATCATCGCCACGCAGATGTACGGTAAAACGGTCAGCGAGCTGGACGAAACGCAGAGGCAGACCGTCTCGACCCTGGCAACGCTGGCGGCGGGACTGGCGGGTGGGCTGGCCGGTGACAGCAGCGCCTCTGCGGTTTCCGGGGCGCAGGCCGGGAAGACGACGGTGGAGAATAATAATCTGGCTCTGATTGCACGTGGTTGTGCCGCTCTCTCGCCGTGCCGGAATAAGGTTGCAGAGCAGCTACTGGAGATAGGTGCAAAAGCTGGAATCGTGGGTCTTGCCGGAGCAGCCATCAAGGATGTTGCCGATAAGATGACGTCAGATGAACTGAATCACCTGATTACCCTGGAAATAATGGGTAATGATGAGATCACCGGAAAATATCTAAGTTCTCTTCAGGATAAATATGGCTCCGGTAGCGAATCTGGACCAAACATGGGTAAAAACCTCACGGATGCTGAGAAGGCAGAGTTAGGAGGCGCGGGTTCAGGCACACCGGGAGGCTGGGAACCGCAGGATGAGGAGAAAGCACGGGGTAGCGAGGCAGGCCAAAAACCAGCAACAAGAGAGCAAATTGGGAAATGGTCTATCGACGAACTTTCTGATGGAGCAAAGCACATTGATCCAGCTTCGAAGAAAGGTGATTTAACACTCGCTGGCCGTGCTCTTCAAAAGCATGGGAGCCGTGAAGGAAGTGCTTTCCCATCAGCTAAAGGCAATCCATCAGCGATAAACGAACAAGGCCAGAAAATTGTAGATAGTATTTTGAATGACCCTAATAAATCAGTGGTTCAAAGTAACACAGGGCGTTATGGACAAGTAACTGACATAATATCTTCGAGTGGTCGAGGGTTGCGTTACGATGCACAAGGTAAACTTATAGGATTTTTGGAGCCACCTAAATGACGAATAAATTGACTGCACAAATTGCCAGTCTGCCAGATCGAGAAAATGTTGTTTATGAGATCTATTATGGCTCTCACCAAGTCGCAGAAATCTCAAATGAACCGGATATTGGCCTTCGGATTGATATTTTTAATTGTCCTGATGGAGGGTTTTGGAGTTTTAATTTTAAAGAGTTCCAGTCTCTTGTTGAGCAAGCAGAAAAAAATGTAATGTAATAATCAATCCCGGCCTCAGCGCCGGGATCTGTTTATCATCTGTTACAAACAGCCCCCGTCCCTACACCTAATCACCGGCAGATCGCCGGTATCGTTCAGCGCCCCCGGAAACTCTTCCGTAAGCATCCCGGTAATCCGAACCATTCACTTTTTGATATCTAACCTAACGTGTCGTAATGTCCGAGGTGTCCCCTCTTATGGCACAAAGCAGTCTACGGTAACGGCCAGTGGCAGCTATGAGCGAACAGCGGAAGTTCGCACCTCCAACAACTACATGACTAACATTGAGGTGCCTTATTCAACGGGGGAGCAGGCTACAATCTAGCTGGTTATCGGAGGAAGATAAACCAGCACAGAAATTACAAACTATCGGCGATTGGCTTACCTGCTGTTTATCCATAAATTTTATTCAAGATAGAAATCTTTAACTATCTGCATAGCATGACTCCTTCTTAATCAATTATCACTGCAGCATCAAGCTATCACATTAACGCACTTCCCCCTGTGATTCGGCAGCGTCGCGATTAATACCGAAAATTTGCCACCTGACATGGTTTGCATCGAGGGTGAAAACTGCCGTGGCGAGAGTGTTCTCATCATCCGGATCGTCGGCAGCCAGCCGGAAAATAGGCAACACGGTATCATGTTTATCAGAGAGAATGCCTTTTGCCGCTGTGGCGTCAAACGGGTGGTGATTCTCCAGCCACTGCGCCAGACGTAGTTGACGCGACGCAGAGCTGTCCGTTACTACCTGCTCAACGTAAGCAAGAGCGGCATGCACAAGATGGTTGGCATGTCCGGCCACTGTCGTCAGTGGCATAACAGAACAGCCGCTGCCCGTGGCCTCAACACTGAACAGCCGCGTATCGCCCATCTGCCCCAGCATATGATGAAATGCCCCGGCGCGTGGCTGCCCGGTTAGAATGGTGATGGCTTCGTCGAGGGTGTTTGCATTCAGCGAGGCACGGGCCAGTATCTGGCGCGGCAATCCCTGCGGGCGATGCACTGCACGGATGTTATTAACCGTGTTAACGATACCTTTTTCATTCACCGCAAAGGTGTGGCCGCAAATCGAACCCGGATAGGCAAAACTGGTAAAACTCAGACCACACTCCGGAATAATGGTGACCAGCAAGCAGTCATCGCGTAACTGGGGAAAACCATCTTCGTTATGCGCAATAATCCGCTCGCCAGCTGCGTTTATCCCGGCAACCGTTGTACAGCCATCCGACGTTGAGCGCACCAGGTCGCCACGGCAGTTCCAGGCAAAGACCTGATCAATGGTGGCCTCCAGCCCCTGCGCCAGCCCTTCCAGCTCCAGCCAGATTTGCGGGTAATGTGTCTGCACTGCAGCACGCATTACCTGGGTCTGAGCGGATGACTGCATGGTCATCACCGTTTGCCACAGCGGCGTAAGCGTCAGTTTCTGATGCCAGGCTTCACGGCCAAACTCGCCAAGACGCAGGCCAATCTCAAACGAGGAACCACTGATGTCGATTTTTTTCATGCGATGCATTCACTTATGTTCAGGAAACGTGCTGTAAAAATTCTTTCAGGCGCGGATTGCTACTGGCATTCAGCAGAATATCAGGCGGGCCGTCTTCAGCAATGGTTCCACCATCAATAAAAATCAACCGCGACGCCACATCGCGTGCAAAGCCAATCTCGTGCGTCACAATAACCATTGTCATCCCCTCATCCGCCAGTGAACGCATCACTTTCAATACTTCATGGCGCAACTCCGGATCGAGCGCAGAGGTTGGCTCATCAAACAACATCATTTTCGGTTTTACCGCCAGCGCACGGGCAATAGCCACGCGTTGCTGCTGACCGCCAGAAAGCTCGGAAGGATAGTGATCGGCACGTTCGCGCAGTCCAACACGATCCAGCAGTGCCAGTGCCTGTTCGCGGGCTGCCACTTTACTCATTTTGCGCACGCGGATAGGCCCAAACATCACATTCTCCAGCGCCGTCAGGTGAGGAAACAGGTGAAATTGCTGAAACACCATCCCCGCTTCGCGGCGGATATCGCACTCGTTGACGTGGGGATCGGTCAGGTGCATCCCGGCGACCAGCAAGGTGCCAGAGGAGATCTCTTCCAGTTTATTGATGCAACGCAGCAGCGTCGATTTGCCCGAACCGGAAGGACCGATAATCACTACCACTTCACCGGCATCAATTTTCAGATTGATATCGTGCAGCACCTGCGTGGTACCGAAATGTTTAGCGACCGCGCTAAATTCAACCATGCTCATAAAATATGGATCCTTTTCTCCAGTCGCTTCAGCAGGAAACTCAGGCACAGGGTGACGGCAAGGTAGATCAGCGCTACTGCTGTCCAGACTTCAAGGGCACGGAAGTTCCCGGCGATGATCTCCTGGCCCTGACGCGTTAATTCCGCGACGCCGATAACAATAAACAACGAGGTATCTTTGATGCTGATGATCCACTGGTTGCCCAGCGCCGGGATCATGCGACGCAAGGCCAGCGGCATAATCACGTACCACAGCGTTGCACGCTGCGATAATCCCATCGCCAGACTGGCTTCTTTAAATCCTTTATTGATGGACAAAATCGCACCGCGCGTGATTTCTGCAATATACGCGCCAGAGTTAATAATAATGGTGACAATCGCGGCCGTAATTGGGTCGATACGAACAGGCAGTAGCATTGGCAAGGCAAAATAGATAAACATCACCTGAACCATAATTGGCGTACCGCGAATCAGCTCAACGAAAATTAATGACACCGTTTTCGCGATACCGCTTCCCAGAGCACGACAGGTTCCTGCCAGCAGACCAATAATAAATCCGCCCGCTAAACCGACCATTGAGATCAATAGTGTCAGTTGCAGCCCCTGTAATAACAGCGGCAGCGATTCCCATATATACTTCGTTTCGAAATTCATAATGAGGTCAATTCACTCTCGGTTCAGGCCGGTGTTAACCGGCCTGACGGGGGTTATTTGGGTTGTTTGTTAAACCATTTGAAATAAATTTTTCCGTAGGTGCCATCCGCGCGTAATGCCTGTAACGCTGCATCGACTTTCGGTGTCAGGCTGCTGTTTTTCTGCATTGCAAAACCATATTGCTGCGGCAGAATGCTGTCCGTTTCCCCGGTCGATTTCACCTTGCCGCCACCGGCGGTTTTCACGTAGTACAGCACGTTCGGGGAGTCGTGAACTACCGCATCCAGGTTGCCTGCCTGCAAGTCGAGATAGGCGTTATCGATGTTAGGGAATTCGACATAGTTGGCTTTATATTTGGATTTCATGAAACTTGCGGCTGCGGTGCCCTGCTTCAGCCCCACTTTTTTACCGGCCAAATCGCTGAATTTGGTGATAGATTGATCACCGCTCTTCACCGCCATTAAGAGGTCCGCATCGTAGTAGCCCTGGCTGAAATCAACGACCTGTTTGCGGGCATCGGTAATGGTGATCCCGGCCATTGCCACATCCAGATTGCGCGATTGCAGCCCCGGAATTAAGCCACCGAAATCCATAGGACGTAATTCGTAGCTGACATTCATTTTCTTCGCAATGGCATCCCATAAATCGATATCAAAACCGACATATTTATCACCTTGTTTAAATTCAAAGGGAACGAACGCCGTATCCACGCCCACTAATAATTTATCTTGTGCCATCGCGGCAAAACTTGCCGAACAGGCTACCAGTGCCAGTGTAATCTTTAATTTTTTCAATAATGCAGACATAATAACCCTCAGCGTAATTAAGACAGCAAACAGGAGTTTTCGCGCAACACCATAAAAATGATATTGTCGTTGAGAATAAAAACTGTATCCCTACATTCGCACGCAATATAAAAATAAATGCGTGCGAATTATTTATGCGGGAATAATAAAATCCCTGGTGTCGGGTACAGGCGTCTGCGCGCCGTTCATGATCATTGAAAGAAAGCTGTAATAACCGTTGATACCAATCAGATCGACAACCCCCTTTTCACCCCACAGGTCGATTGCCTGTTGCCAGATGTCGTCACTGACTTTTTTATGCTGATGCAACTGCTGGCAAAAGTGGTAAACCACCCATTCATCAGCCGCCAGCGCCTCGGGTCGACGCTGTTCATTAATGGCCTGTACAGCCTGTGCCGCGATCCCTTTTTCCCTGGCGATTGGCGCATGAATAGCCCATTCAACCGGTTGCGACCAGTGACGCGCGGTAAGCAGGATTGCCAGTTCCGATAATCGCAGCCCAATCGCGCTACGGTAGCGCAGATACTCACCCATCCGCTGCGTATGCGCCATCAGTTCCGGGCTGCGCAATAACGGTTCAAACGGCGGCAGCAGTGCGCCGCGCGGGCCGTTGATGATCTCCTCCGCAAGCTGGCGTTGTTCATCGCTCCACTGCTGTTCCGACAGTGCAGGTAAACGGTTCATGGCTGACGGCTCGCCAGTTTATGCGTCTCTTCGCTGATGACCTTACGCAGGGTATCAACCACGAAATCGAGTTCTGGACGGCTGACAATAAACGGTGGTGCAATCAGAATATGATCACCCAGTTGACCATCAACAGTTCCGCCCATCGGATAGACCAGTAACCCTTGTGCCATGCACTGCGCTTTGAGAGCAGCATGCAGTTTCAGAGCTGGATCGAATGGCGTTTTGCTCGTTTTATCGCGTACCAGTTCCACACCAGCGAACAAACCCCGACCGCGTGTATCACCAACATAAGGTAACTCGCCCAGCACGTCATGCAGTGCCTGCTGCAAATACGCGCCCTGCTGCTGCACCTGTTCCAGCAAATGATCCCGCTCGATAACCTGTTGCACTGCCAGTGCAGCTGCTGCTGCCGTCGGGTGGCAGATATAGGTGTGACCATGCTGGAACATTCCACTACCAGCCTGTAGTGCGGAAACGATTTTCTCACTGGCCAGCACCGCGCCAATGGGCTGGTAGCCCCCGCCTAACCCTTTTGCGATGGTCACGATATCAGGGACAATGCCATCCTGCTCAAAGGCGTGCAGCGTGCCGGTACGCCCCATGCCGCACATCACCTCATCAGCGATGTACAAAATGCCGTATTTATCACACAACCGACGAACGCCCTGCAGATAACCCGGCGTTGGCGGAGTTGCGCCGGTGGTTGCACCAACCACCGTTTCGGCACAAAAACCGATAATTTTTTCCGGTCCGGCGTCCAGAATGGCCGCTTCGAGTTCGCCAAGCAAACGTTCGGTGTACTGCTGCTGGCTTTCACCCGCCGCACGGTCACGATACTCATTACAGGCCGATACGCGCACCACATCCATCAGCAGCGGCGCGAACTGGCGGCGGCGCCACTCGTTACCACCAACGGCCAGCGCACCCAGCGTATTACCGTGGTAGCTTTGTTTACGGGCAATAAACAGCGTGCGCTCCGGTTGCCCGATCTCAACAAAATACTGGCGCGCCAGCTTCAGCGCCGTTTCAACCGCTTCCGACCCGCCGGAGACGAAATAGGCGTAGTTCAGAGAATCGGGCGCGGTGCGGACGAGTTGCTCTGCCAGTTGTTCCACCGTATCGCTGGTGAAAAAACTGGTGTGGGCATAGGCCAGTTGATCGATCTGCCGGTGCATCGCCGCCAGCACATCCGGGTGGGCGTGACCCAGACACGAAACCGCTGCACCGCCGCAGGCATCCAGATAGCGTTTACCACTGACATCCGTGATGTAAGCCCCTTGCGCACCGACCGCCACGACTGGCGTGGTACGGAGGCTGCGGTGAATGATTTGACTCATGCTTTTCTTCCTGCTTTAGAAATCGCTTTCGCGTAAGTTGAAAGCATCTTGCAGGATCCATTTGAATCTCGTCAATGCAACAATGATTCAAATGCATTTCATTTTCTTATGATGGAGGCAAATGAATCATTTGTCAGGGTTTTCCGGGCATCACATACGCCCCAGAGCTTTGAAGATAACGTTCTGCGCTCTCAATTTTACTCACCGCCTCCCGTCCGTGGTGAGCAACAAGCATTGCCAGCAAACACTCTGCGACACCCATACCGGCTGCCACCGAAGGGAAAAATGACGGACTGCTGAGGGAGAACAGCAACGTGCAATCCGCAGCCTGCGCCAGCGGCGAAACCGGCGAATCGGTGATGGCGATAATCCGCGCCCCGGCCTGCCTGGCAGCATTGAGAACGTCGAGGGACTCGCGGGAATATGGCGCAAAGCTGGTCAATAACAGGCAGTCTTCTGCCGTGATCTCGCGGGTGAATACTTCGATATTACTGGCCAGCCCGTCAATCAGCGACACGTGGCGATTGAACAATCGGTAGACATAAAACAACGACCAGGCGATGGGAAAGCTGGCGCGGAAACCGCAAATATAGACCTGCTTCGCCTCATCCAGCAGCGTAACGGCTTGCTGCATGGAGTGCTGATTCTCAGCCTGGGTGAAGGCCAGATTGGCCTGATGCGCGAGGAACACCTCTTCGTACAGTGCGGGTTGCGTTCCTTTCGCGATCAACTTTTCCGCCTTAGATACATATGTATCATTTAGTAAGCCGAGATCGTCGATAAAGGCGCTTTTCAATTCCCCCCAACCGTTATAGCCCAGACGCTGCGCCAGCCGTAATAGCGTGGCAGGTTTAACCCTGGCTTCTGCGGCGAAGGCGCGCATAGATTGCACCACTAACTGGTTGGCGTTTTGCAGGGAAAATTCCGCCGCGCGCTGGAGTTCAGGCGACAGCAGGCTGAACTGACTCACAATGTTTTCACGAAGATTCATGGTGTTTCGTTATCATCCGAAAGAGTGTATGCGGCGGAAATCCAGCCGATGAAAAAGTATATATAAACACAATTCGCCATAATTGCATCATGGCAGAGATGGAGATGCCCTGTAGTGGTATACCGATTTTGGTCACATAAGCAGAAGTGTGAAATGTCCGCTCCTGGCACAAAGCAGTCTACAGTAACGGCCAGTGGCCGCTATGAGCGAACAGCAGACCTTTCACTTGTTACAAAAAATAATGCATAAGTTATAGCAGCCCCGAACAAGCCGGAGCTGCTAAAAAAACAGGAGGGAATAAAATTTAGTACGTTGTCTCTGTCTGAGATAACTCCTGGAGCACCTGCAAAATGTTGGCTGCTGCGGTTGTACCCATTTTCACGTAAGAGGCGTCGCTTACGCCACCAACGTGTGGAGACAGAATGACATTTTCGACCCGCTCCCAGATGTGCGGCGTGGTTAATGGTTCACTGTTAAAGCTATCGAGCGCCGCCCAGCGCAACGCCCCCCCTTTTAATGCCGCTGCCAGTGCCGCATCGTCGATCAATCCGCCCCGCGCGGTATTGACCAGGATGGCGCCAGGTTTACACTGGGCCAGCGTAACGGCATTTATCATTCCCCGATTTTGTTGCGTTAAGGGACAATGAAGGGACACAACATCAGCCTGCGTAAGAAGATTTTTTAGTACATCAACACGTTCGCATTCGGGGGGAACAGTGGTGGCATAAGGATCGTAAGCCAGCACCTTCATACCGAAGGCGCCGGCAATTTTCGCCACGCGGCTACCAATCGCGCCCAGGCCTATTAGCCCCAGCGTTTTGCCTTCCAGTTCGAGCGATTTATGCGTCGATTTATCCCAGTGCCCTTCACGCAGGCGGCGGTCAAGCGGAATGATTGACTTGGCACAGGCCAGAATTAATGCCCAGGCGTGTTCTGAAACCGCGGCGGCGTTAGCGCCTGTCGCCGCGCGAACCATCACGCCGCGCGCCGATGCCGCTTCGACGTCAATGACATCAATGCCGCTGCCATGCTTGGAAATTACCTTCAATGCCGGAGCGGCATCCATCACAGATGCCGCAATCTTGCCATAGCGCACTAATATGGCGACCGGATTATGCTGCTGGCATAATTCTATCAGTTGGTTTTCTGTTGGTTGGCGGCCAGCAAATACGAGTTCATAATCTTCCAGCATGCCGAGCGCCGCTTCAGCCAAATCGCTGCCGGTAACCAGTACGACTTTTTTATCGCTCATGGCAATGCCTCCCCTTCGCTCAGCATACCCGCCTGACGCAAAGCGTTCTCCAGCCAGTGTGGGCGAAGATCGCCGCCGTGGATAGCCGATAGACGTTTTTGCTCCCCTTCCAGTTTACCTTTTGCCAGCTCAATGATGGTGCGTACTTCATCGCGGGGGATAATCACGACGCCGTCAATATCCCCAACCACCAGGTCACCCGCCTGTACCGCGGCGCCCGCTACCGAAATAGCATGATTGACCCGACCTGGAATGAACTTGGTGGGACCGCACGGATTAAGGCCGGCTGCGAAAACAGGAAAGCTTTGTTTGCTTAAGGTTTCAGCATCGCGAACTGCGCCGTCAATGATGATACCTGCGATGCCGCTGGCCAGTGCCTGCGTTGCCATGATCTCACCCAGTAAAGCGCAGGAGAGATCGCCCTTGCCGTCTATCACTAGCACATCGCCAGGTTTGGCGATGGCCATCGCAGCGTGAATAGCCAGGTTATCTCCCGGGCGGACCTCTACGGTAATTGCCGGGCCGGCCACAGCCATATGCGGCGCCAGTGGCTTGATACGGCCATGTAATGTGCCGCGGCGTCCGGCCACATCAGCGAGAATCGCCGCCTGATATTCGGCGGCCTGACGGACCTCCTCCGCGCTGACACGCTCAATATTCAAATTTATTAATTTCTGTTGTGAGGCAGGCATGGTTAGTCTCCATTTGTTTTACTATGTACAACATGAATGTACTATATAAAACAACTATACGAGCATTGCTTCTCTTTTCGCCAGCGTTGCGAGCTTGTTTGTGATGTAAACACGAAGTTAATCACAAAATTCAGGTACAATTTTGTTCGGCCAAAAGGAGAGAATGATGGGGAATGAAGGCGTAATTGCCGTTGAAAAGGCGCTCGCTTTACTGGATTGTTTCCGGCCCGGTAATGACAGCCTGACGTTAACTGAGCTGGCCCAGCTCTCGGGATATCACAAAACCACCGTTTATCGCTTAATGAATTCGCTTGAGCGTATGAACTACATTATCCGGCATGACGATGGCACCTATTCGCTCGGCCACCGTCTGCTCTATCTCGGCAAGCTTTATGAGCAATCATTTCAGCTTGCGAGAATTGTACAACCGGAATTGCAGGCGCTGTCTCAGGCCTCCAGTGAAAGCGCGAGCTGGTATGTGATAGAGGGCGGCCAACGCCTGTGTCTGTTCCGCGCCGAAGCTTCAGAGGGATTACGCCATAGCAACCTGCCCGGCAGTCAGTTCCCACTGGATGGCTCCGCTATCAGCAAAATTTTACGTCATTGGGGACTGGGGGAGGCACTTCCGGAAGACGAAGAAACCCTGCCGTTCTATACCTCTGGCGCGCGCGATCCGCACACTGCGGCCTTCGCGATGCCGGTTTTTGGCGTCCACGATAACCTCATCGCGGCACTGGCGCTGACAGGACCGTCATCGCGTCTGACTGCAGACCGCAAAGAGAGCGGCCTCAGCCAGCTAATGCGAGAGACGGCCAACCGCCTGTCGATCAAGTTAGGGGCCAGTAAACCCTTCTGCGAAAAGTTTTACGGTATAAAAGAATAACGTATGTTGAAAAGGCGGGAAAAATCCCGCCTTTGCTTATTAATGGGTGACCGGTTTTTCCTGACCGGCAGGCTGCGAGTAATGGCGTCCTATGATCAGCACCGCGATGCCGCCTGCCAGGCACAAGCCAGCCAGTGGTAGCATCGCCAGCGTATGGCTTCCTGTCTGTTCGCTAATAACACCATAGGCATTCACCATCACCACTCCGCCAATCAGGTTGGCTATCGCGCCGATTGCCGCCAGCCCCGCGGCGGCTGACGTGCTGCTCATCCAGCCTGTGGCCAGCGCCCAGAATGGCCCCTTCGCCGAATAAGCGCCAATTAATATGGTACTGAGAATAACAATGGTCATCGGCAGCGACAGATTGATGAACGCTGCGAACACGCCAACCGCAATCATAAATAGGGTGAGAGCCGTGTGCCAGCGACGTTCATTGGTGCGATCCGAACTCCGTCCCCAGACAATCATCAGCACCGAGGCCAGGCCATAGGGGATGGCATTAAGCAGCCCGGTGGTCAGGTTATCAAGATGGAAAGACTTTAGTAGCTGCGGCGACCAGACGCTAAGCGTGGTGCCAGCAGACGACGCGCCGGCGTAAATCAGCGCCATAAGCCAGATTTGGCGGTGCTTCAATAGCTGCCATGTGCTGATGTGGTCGATTTGTTTCTGCTGTTGGCGCTCGGCATCTAACGTGTTTTCCAGCCACGCTTTCTGCCGCTCGTTCAACCAGCCAGCCTGATGCGGGCGGTCCCGCAGAATAAAAAATGCGGCTATCCCCAGCAGCACCGCAGGCAGCCCTTCAATAAGGAATAACAGATGCCAGCCGCGCATCCCGAACAAGCCATCCAGCGTCAGGATCAAACCTGAAAGCGGTGAACCGATAAAGTTAGCCAGCGGAATGGCCACCATAAAAGAGGCAATAATGCGCCCGCGGTAACGCGAAGGGATCCACCAGGTAAGATAGAGCACCACGCCAGGGAAAAAGCCCGCTTCCGCCGCTCCCAGCAGAAAACGCACGATATAAAGGGAGGTTGTATTTTGCACCAGCGCCATACACATCGACACCACTCCCCAACTGATCATAATCCGCGGGAGCCACAATCGTGCGCCCACCTTCTGCATCGCCAGGTTGCTGGGTACCTCAAATATAAAGTAGGCCACAAAATATAAGCTGCTGGCGAAACCAAAAGCCGCCTTGCTCAGGCCCAGATCCTCATTCATCTGTAGCGCAGCCATACCTATATTGCCCCGGTCAATAATCGAGACCAGGTAGCTTACGACCAGAAAAGGCAGGATGCGCCAGATAACCCGCCGCATGGTCTCTTTTTCTAGCGCGTCGTTGTCGATAGCGCTATTCGGTAATTGATCGGTCATTGTTTCCTCGCAGGGTTTCATTATGTTTATCAGGAAAACGATGTAGAGATGTAATACCTTACTTCAGCTTGATGCCTCTGGTTTCCGGCACCAGCCACACCACCACCATTGCCGCCAGGAAAGCGACCACGGTAGTCGCCAGTCCCGCAGTGAAACCGCCGGAGCTGGCGACCGCGCCGATGAGTAGGGGCGCGATAAACCCGCCCAGCCGGCCTCCGTTGTAGGCGAGCCCCATCAGGAAGCCACGCGATGACGTATCTCCGATGATTTCTGCCAGGAAGGGTCCCGAGCCCGCAAAAATACCGTTAACACCAAAACCAGCCATGAAAATCGCCAGCATCAGAATGAAGGGTTGAGTAGTAACAAGGTAAAGCGCAACAGCCATGGCGCCCGTTAACAGATAAATCAGGAACATCGGACGACGCCCCCATTTATCCGCCAGCACTGAAAAGACCAGAAAACCTGCGATCGCCCCGACCTGCAACGCGAGCACAAATTTCAGGCTGTGTTGAAAATCCAAATGTTTTACTTCCCGTAGATAGGTTGGTGTCCAGGTAAATACACCCCAGAACAGATACTGAATAAAGAAGATAAAGACGAAAGCCAGCAGCAGGCCTTTCAGATTTTGTTTGCCCAGCATCGAGGCAGGTTGAGTGCGCTTGGCTTTCCCCTGCTGCCGTGCAAGCCAAACCTGTGATTCCGGCGTGAACCTGGCCACCACGCTCATAATGAATACTGGCAGCGCGCCGATCATAAACAGATAGCGCCATGCGCCCTGCTCCAGGCCGCCGTTAATCGAGGTCACGATTGCCGTCAGGCTGATAGCCAGGATAGCGCCAACAGGTAAGCCCATTTGCATCAAAGCGCCGCCGCGCGCACGCCGTTCAGGTCGCCAGGTTTCAGCAATCAACGCCGCACCTGACGTCCACATTCCGCCCATACCCAGCGCACCGCAAAAACGCAAAAGAGCGAAATGCTGTTGATCATGCGTAAAGGCTAACAGTCCGGAAAAGAGTGAATAGATGGCGATACAGGTCAGAGCCGTTTTTACACGACCAATTTTATCGGCGATAAAACCAAAAAGGATCCCGCCGATGATCTGTCCACCGGCCGTTACGCTGATAAGCAGTCCAAGCTCGCTTTTATTCACGCCAAACACCACTCCTAATACCGGCAATAGCAATGAGAGTAGAAATGAGTCGTAGCTTTCAAATACCCAGCCAAGGCCACCCAGCGCCAGCGTTCGTTTCTCAGCCACGTGCTGAGGCAAAGAGTCTGTCGTCGCTTTAGTCGCAGTAAACTGCTTGAGCTCGCTTTTACTGGTCATTGATATTCTCCACAGAGGTTATCCGGTAGCAGGTTGCGGCAGTGCGCCAGAACAACTGCGCCTGTTCGTCAGGGGAAGCCTGTTGCGCCAGGCGTTTGCAGGCATTCCAGAAGACGCCGTAGCTGAACATGCCTTTGTCGACCGGAAAGTTACTGGCGAACATGCAGCGGTCCACACCGAAAAGAGAAACGATCGTCTCAAACCACGGTTGCCAGGCCTGTGCCAGCATTCGCGAATCCGGCGGTGTCTCTGCCATTGCGAAGTGAAATCCCCTCACCGTCATGCCAAAGCCGCTAATTTTTACGCATACGTTCGGCAGTTCCGCCAGATGTTGCATACTCCTTCGCCACTGCTGAAACATGTCAGGATCCTTTTCTGAATAGGGCCCTACGCCGACTGGCCCGCCGCAGTGATCGAGCACAATCTGTAGCGTTGGTATTTGCCTCGCCAGCTCGGCAATTTCATCCAGTTGCGTGTGGTAAACCCACACATCAAGCGACAATCCATTTTTCGCGAGGCAGACAGCGCCCCGGCGGAACGGAGCGCTCAGCGCCAGGCTTGCCGGTGGCGCAACCGGGCTGGACGTTACCCGCGGATCCGGATGCCAGGCCAGTGGATTACGCATTCCGCGCAACCGCCCGCCTGATAAAGCCAGCGCACTCTCGATGGCAGGCTGCATCGCATCGCCCGCTAGCAAGCTAAGGCCGCCGATGATGGCTTCACATCCGAGAGCGTTTGCATAATGTCCGCTGGCGAACATCGCGGCTATACCACCGGCAAACTCGATTTCACCAAACGGTTTCAGCGTTTCCGGCCCTTCGAGCCGCAGCATAGAGCGGCACTGCACGTAGACCGATGAGAAAACGCGATGCCCTGAGGTCTGGATATCGTCGCTGAACTCATGGGTGAGATAGCGTCCGGTTTGCCGATCCCAGAGATGATGATGCGCATCAATGATGGGCAGTTCGGGTTGTAGTGGCGCCTCACGATGTAGCGCAAGCCACTCGTTTCTGACCGCAAGATGCGGTGCGGTAACGATCTCCATGAACACCTCGTATTTGTTGTACCTTGTACAACTGTGTTTTATTTTACAAAACTACTATAACGAGGCTGTCGCGTTTTTATCCAGTTAACGGTTGGTTTAAATGATGTAAATAAGAGGTGAATCACAGATGTTTCATCTCGTGAAACGGGAGGAAAGTTAAGAATCGTGAAGTATTAATTATTTTTCAGTGAGTTAAAGATTGATTCAACACTGATTAACGCAGACGCTATTCAGTTGGTATGCACCTGCCAAATAAAACGCAATAGTCGTCTGGCATCGGTAATGCAGTGAAGCCGCCATGCTCTGACAGATTTCACTCATCTTATCGCCCCTTGTTTGTCAGAATTACCATAACCTCCTACAGATATTACAATACCTATATCCGGCACAGTGCTGCTGTTGCAGCTCTGACAACCTGAGACTTCAATCGATTCAGAGATCTCTAACGCATCATCGACTTCAATGCCCAGATAACGGACTGTGCTTTCCAGCTTCTTATGGCCCAACAGAAGCACGGTGACGTGTTCATACTCAAATCTCCTGCAATGTGGGAGATTTGAGTATGGTTGTCCCTTATGAGCGAGGGGTGGACCTGTAAGTATCCCTGCAAAACGAACCATGCACTTTTTGATATCTAACCTAACGTGTCGTAATGTCCGAGGTGTCCCCTCTTATGGCACAAAGCAGTCTACAGTAACGGCCAGTGGCAGCTATGAGCAAGGAGCGGACATTGACCTTATAGCATAGCTGGACCGTTCTCTGGATATTCTCTAAAAGCGAATGGTTCGGTTAAGCGGGATACTTACAGACTGAGCGCAGGTTGTCTGGCGAATGAGATGTGCGTGCTGATGGCTGTGGTTCAAGCACAACAGAGCCAGAAACATGCGGACGGCTCAGGAATCAGCCAAAGGAACTGTAATCATGATAAGAATAACAGATGCAAAATCAGCCCCATAATAGCGCAAGCGGCAATAACATGTGTCACTTTATATTTAAAGCGAAACAGAGCAACCGCTGCTGCGAGAGCAATTAAAGCAGCTACCCAGTCAATATTGCCGGCAAAGCCTTCTGGCCACAATACATGATAACCGAAGAATAACGCCAGATTGAGAATGACGCCGACGACGGCTGCAGTGATAGCAGTGAGCGGAGCAGTAAATTTGATATCGCCGTGCGTGGTTTCTATAAATGGACCACCAGCCAGGATAAACAAAAAAGACGGAAGGAATGTAAACCAGGTTACGAATGCCGCAGCAACAGCACCACCGAGGAAAAGGTGCTCTGACCCAAATACAGTATTTGTATATCCGCCAACAAATCCAACAAAGGCGACAACCATAATTAAAGGACCGGGGGTAGTTTCGCCCAATGCCAGGCCGTCGATCATCTGGGTGGGGGTCAGCCAGTGGTTATTAACAACGGCCCCCTGATAAATATAAGGTAGTACAGCATAAGCTCCACCAAAGGTGAGCAGTGCTGCTTTGGTAAAGAACCAGCTCATCTGCGTTATCGGATGTTCCTGGCCCAGAGTAAGATAAAGTGTTCCCATCGGGAGTACCCACAGTAGTGCGCTACTAACGACGACCCACATCAACCGTGACCACCTGAAAACAGCATGCTCTGGTGTCGGAGTGCCATCATCAATAATGGCCGGGCCATAAGATTTATCGGTTCCGGCATGTGCACCACCACCTTTGAAACTTCCGGGGGAGAAATGCCCACCGATGAAGCCTGTCAGCGCCGCTGCCAAAATGATAAGAGGGAACGGGATTTTCAAAGCAAAGATCGCCACAAAAGCGGCAGCGGCGATTGCCCACTGAGTACTGTTGCGTAGCGCCCTGGAGCCGATGCGATGCGCTGCCTGCACGACAATAGCGGTGATTGCGGGCTTGATGCCATAGAATAATCCCGTGACGATGGGGAGATGACCCCAGGCGATATAAATCCAGGACAGGGCGATTAACACAAATAGTGAAGGCAGAACAAATAATGCCCCGGCCACAATACCGCCCCGGGTACGGTGCATCAGCCAGCCGATATACGTTGCCAACTGCTGTGCTTCAGGTCCGGGTAATACCATGCAATAATTCAGCGCATGCAGAAAGCGTTGTTCCGAGATCCAGCGCCGGTTTTCCACCAGTTCCTGATGCATTATTGATATTTGTCCCGCCGGACCGCCAAAACTGATAAATCCCAGCTTCAGCCAGAATAAAAACGCTTCCCGGAAACTGACCGGATGAGGGGGACTTTCTGTAGCGGTAACAGCAAGCGACGGACTTTTATTCATGATGTTCAGACCCCATTCGATAAGTCATTAACAGGCCGTCAAACCGACTGCATCAGTCGGGCAGGAAGCGATGTCATCCAGCCATATGAAACGAGCTTCTATATCGATAAAACGAAGGATCAACCAGGCGCTGGCTAATCTGTCCACCCAGGGTCGACGGCATGTTGCCCAGATCCTGTTGTTGAATTCACTGACAGAAAGGGTTTCAAGAGCAGATGTCGAAGAGTTGAGTCAGTGCAGTTTCTTTCGTGATAACTGAGCGTGTTTTTCGTATTTCTGTGAGTAATCCGGCGTAATCCTCAGCACGGTCAAACAGAGATCTGAAATCAACGTGTTCCGGCTCCTTAGCCAGCATAACAAAAGCAGTACCGCCAACGGCGCGAACACCCAGTGCAATCTGGTTAAAGGTCTCCTTCCCTGAATGGTTGTCTGGCATAAGGTAACCGCCATCGCGTAATACTGCCGCACCGGCAGTTTTTAACATTCGCCAGGCCCGCATACGAAGCGCGGCCTGCTCAGTTGAGAGCATAAGGATCAGAATGAGTATTTTACTAATGTAGAGATTAATACATCATGAAGAGTACGCTACATATTATTTTGAAATAAAATAAGCACAATTAATTATTAACATTCCATAATACGAACGTATTCTACACCCGGAATAGCTGTTTTCATGGCCGGCCAGCAAACATAGGTTGATGTTAGCAATGCCCGCTCCTGGCGCGAGGACGGCCGAAGCGTGGGTGTGCAGGTCCACTCTGTGCGAATAGTAGACCAGGAATAAAGCCCCTCGAAATAATATTGAGTCTCCTGGAGGGGCTAAACAGGTTTAACCGGCAGATGTCAGCACATGACCGTAAATGAAGGATTCATTTAGACTGGTCTGGCACAAAATACATCAGCAATAGCGTCAAGACACAAATAACCGCGCCGGCAAAAAATGTTGAAGCAGAACCCCAAATGTCCCATAACAGGCCTGCGCCCAGGCTTGCAATCAGCAATCCTGCTCCGCTCAGTAAGCTGAAAAATCCAAAGGCCGTACCACGAAGATCAGCGGGTGCCGTACGGGCAATCATGGTGTTCAGCAGACCCTGAGTCATTCCCATATGTACGCCCCACAAAGCAACACCCACGATTATTCCGACCCAGGTATGACTGAGGGCGAGAACTAAGTCAGCCGCGATGAGCACTACAAGTCCCATTTGAAGTAATCGCTTATGACTGATGCTGTCTGATAAGCGCCCGAAAGGGTACGCAGTAAAAGAAAAGACGACATTCATGGCGACCATCACGAGAGGAATTAAAGCTAGTGGGATATCAACCTCTTGCGCCCTTAGCACCAGGAAAGCCTCACTAAATCTGGCGAGAGTAAATACCCCACCGAGTCCTATAACCCACCAGCAATCCACACCCAGCCTTTTCAGATTTTCCTTTCTCACCGGATTAGTTCTGACCGTAGCGACTGGTGTGCGTGGTTCATGTAATCCGAAAAATAACAGGGCTACGGCCAGAAATGCCGGCACGACGGCAACCCAGTAAACAGCACGGAAATCGTTACTCCATAAAAGCATTAGCCCCACAGCCAGCAGCGGCCCAAGAAAACCGCCCATCGTGTCCAGTGTCTGGCGCAGGCCATAAGCCGCCCCTCTGATCTCGGGGGGAGTAACGTCGGCAACGATCGCATCTCGTGGTGCGCCCCGAATTCCTTTTCCGACTCGGTCAATCATGCGCGCGCTGAAGATCATCCCTGAGGTTGAAGCCAGCGCAAAAAGTGGCTTGCTAAGTGCACCAAGGCCATAGCCAAGCACTGCAAGCCCTTTACGTTTGCCAATGTAATCACTGATTACACCTGAAAAAACTTTGACGCATAAAGCCGTCGCTTCAGCCAGTCCCTCAATCAGACCAATGATGACTACTGGCGTCCCTAAAGCAGTGGCCATAAAAAGTGGAAGAAGGCTGTGGATCATTTCAGAAGAAACATCCATCAAAAGACTGACAAAACCAATAATCCAGACGCCACCGGGAATGCGCCGTAATGTCGAAAATCGAGTCCCCATTTCACATCCTTTTAAAACCAAAAGCGCTAATAAACATCACACTATATTACATGTGAATGAGAATTATTTTGCATAATTGAAAGGTGGTGTTCAGCTGCGGGAGTCGTAAGCAGGTACTTTGTTCGTTGCTGCGGATGCCACTCCGCCAAAGTTAACATTATTGTCCCTTGGCGTATGACGGATGGGAAGTCCCTCATATCCAGGCCGGCCACGAACGACGAGCGGGCATACCCGAAATCGAGCAAGGCGATGGCTTCGCAGCCGAAGTGTGCTTAAATCAACCTGCGGCGTCATCGAAGCCAATACATTGAAATCAGCAATCTGGAGGTAAGTTTGCAGCTTGAAACCAGGCGTTTATGTCTTAGACCGGTAGTTGCATCAGATGTAGCCGATCTATTCAGGATATATGGCGACCCTGCCACGAACCAATTCAATCCGGCTGGACCTTATCCAGATATTCAACATGCGCAGGCGGTTTTGAATCGATGGGTAGAGCATTGGGTAGCCAATGGTTTTGGTAACTGGGCAATATCCCTTCTCGACAGCCCCGAAGATATCATTGGCTTCGGTGGATTGAGTATCCTCAGCTATACCGATAAGCCGTTCAATAATCTGGGGTATCGGTTTGCAACTGAAGCGTGGGGAAAAGGACTGGCGACGGAGTTTGCTGAATATGCCGTAAGGTATGGCTTTGAGGTAATAAAACTTGCAGAAGTTAATGCTGTTGTAAGAGCAAACCATCTGGCATCGCAAAAAGTTCTACAAAAGGCAGGCCTGAGCTACGTCAGAGATATAGATGATGTCAAAGACGCCCCTCCGAGCATGCTATATGCTCTTCTTTTTGATGACTGGCATATAAGTAAAAGCATGCCAGGTTGATAAACTCACAGACCGTATTGTGAATGTAGCCATAAAAATGAGTCACTTGCCAATTGCTCTCAATTACCTCACTAAGTGGCACTACAGGATAAGGTGATTTTTAAGACAATCAATTAATCTAAAGGCCCTTAACTACGGATTGACAAGCTATGACAATTCAAACACCGCAGGCAGTAACGGAAGCTTTTTTTCATCGTATAGCCACAGCAGAAGATGTGAATGAAATAGCTGAATTGGTTAGTGAAAATGTAGACTGGCTGGTCGCCGGAAATACTCAGGTAGTTCCCTGGATTGGCCGCAAACACGGCAGAAAGGGTGTAGCCGAATTCTATGCGCAAATCCGGGCACAGATTTCATCAGAACATTTTGAAATCAAAGATATCCTTATCAAAGATAAGCATGTAGCGGCTATCGGTGAACTTGCATCACGCGTTAAAAAAACGAACAAGCTGATTGAAACCGAGTTTGTACTCGATATGCACATTGAAGATGGTCTTATTACCCGTTTTCGTATGTTCGAGGATAGCTACGCAGTTTCCGAAGCCTGCCTTTGATTTGTAGATATCCTTGTTCCCTTCAGACATCCACTCAAACGAGCGTGCAGCGAACTTTTTCGTTATTGAGAGTTCGCTGACTTAATACCGTATTCAACATTGGCCTGACCCTTGTTGAATTATACCTGCTCACATCCGCTCCGGGTACCAAGCGGATGTGAGTGCTGTGGGTCCGCTGAGAGCGAAAAGCGGAAGTTGGCTACTCTGTTCAACGTCCCCAAATTCAGCCTTTATTCCCCACTTTTTCGCGTGTAGGACCATCAAAATAGATGTTACTAATGTGGCAACTACGCGGTTGAACCAACACAAAGCGAATTGTTTCCCAGACCGAGCGCCCATTCATTAAACGCTCCCCCATTTTGAATTGGTTATCGACAAACGTATCTAATCCTGTCAGTTCGAAATCTGGGGGATATAACCCAGTCACACGTATATTTTCTTCGGACAACTGGTGTGAGAGTTTAGTTGTAAACCCGCTAAGGCCGTGTTTACTGGCAAAAAATGCGGGATGCGCAATTGAATCTGTGAAATTCGGAATCCCACATGAAGATATAATTGAGACTATATCCGCACTTTCTGAACGTCTTAAGCTGGGCAGCAATGCCTGAGTCAGTAGAATCGAACCTGTTAGTCCTGAGCTGACAGTATTGATAATTTCTGTGTCTGGTTGATCGTCTAACGTTCCGGATAACCACTGGGCAGCATTGAGGATTAAAATGTCTATGGGCTTATCTGAAGTTAACAACTGTGAAGAAAACTGAGAAAGGGATTCAGGCTGGGTTAAATCACAGATATATCCTTTCGCAATTCCGCCTTCAGCCGAGATGATACTGCAAGTTTTTTGAATATCATTGGCACGCCTCGCGCAAAAATCTACCTCGACGCCTTCTCGTGCCAACCATACGCTCAACGCCTGACCAAATCCCCCGCCACCACCGGTAATCACAGCCCTCTTACCTTTTAGCATCTTCATTCATCCTTTCTTAATGACTATGTATGGATGTAGATATACATGAGGAGATGGATTGGCGTCTTTCAGTGAGTGCCATTTTTAGATGACGGGTTGGATAAGCTGTACAGCAATCTTTTTAATAGCGTGCCAGTCCGTCCGCTCCTGGCACATAGATGACCGTCATATTAAGTTCAACTTAGATCATCAACGGCTTCAGTCTCCCTCCCTCCTGCGGCATATTTGCCACAAAAAGTCATTGCCTGATGTATGACTAACCTACTAATAAATATTAAAAATATGAACTCGGAAAACTCTATGCGTGGCAGATCTACGGCTCACGGCAGTGCTGGAGGATTGTCGATGCCAAACGGCCTCCAGTCCTGGCTGACGCACAGGCAAATGCATGAACCCTCTCTGGTGTTTATGCCGGCGATGGCAGATTGACGCTACCGTCCGAACTCGAAAACTGGCCGGGTAACTACAGCGCCAACGCGATGGATTCGATCAGCGTCCGCAACCACTTCTGCGCCTGGTGGCCATCGCTTCGACGATGCCAGATCAGGTAAAAAACGATCTCGGGCAAAGTAACCGGCGGCGGGAAAAAGGCCAACTGTCTTCCAGCCGGAGATTGAAGCGCGACCCGCTTCATGACGGTTGCCGTCATACCGGTGCGGGCCACGATGGCCGGTAGGGCGAACATGTGAGGAAGCGTTAGCGCGAGCGTGCGCTGCTGGCCCAACTGGGCAAGAGCCTGATCCACGAGACCATGTCGCTGCCCCTCCGGCGAGGCGAGCGCATGGGGAAGTGACAAATAGGTCTTCATATTCATCCCGCGTCTTGCTGCGGGATGCTTACTTGCGATGATGGTGACGAATTCGTCACGCAGGATCGGCCGGGTCAGGATGCGGCCATCGGAATGCGTAGGCGGCACGCCAATGGCCACATCGATCGCTCCGGCATCGAGCAGGTCCACCGCATGGTCGCGGTCGTTAAAGGCATGCACATTGACCGAAATACCGGGTGCTTGTTCTGCGAGCGCCTCTAACAATGCGGGCAGCACAACGAACGCCGGATAGTCTGACAGACCCAGGTTGACCGTCAGCTTTGCTACCCCCGGAACAAAATCCGGCTTCCTGACCAGAGTGGCTTCGAGCTGCCGCAATGCCTGTGAAATGGGTTCGGCCAACTCGCGCGCGCGCGGCGTCGGCAGCAGGCCTTCGGCGCTGCGCAAAAACAACGGATCGCCTAACAGCTTTCGTAGCCTGGACAGGGCTGCGCTCATGGCTGGTTGACTCACCCCGACCCGGGTGGCGGCTCGCGTCACATTACATTCGCTCATCAGCGCGTCAAAGGCGGCGAGCAGATTCAAATCAATGCCATGAAAATCCATAAATCAAATAATCCATTATACAGTTTATTTGTTAGACGGATTTTAGCATCGAGCAGATACTCTCGTCACTCTTAAGCCATCGCACGTAACTGCAACCCAACCAAGGTGACCCATGAATACAGAGAGTGCTGAACTCACCGAACGCCTGCGCATTGAGCGTCTGGCCGTAGAAACGCTCTATCGCGCCTTCAACGAAAAGAATCCCGACCTGGTTGATACCGTACTGGCGCCGCAGTGGGACGACATCCCGCTTGCGCCGAATCAAGGCCCTGGGCCGGAAGGCATCAAGCCAATCATCCGCAGCTTCGGCGAGGCTTTTCCCGATGTACATATTGCCATCCACGACATGATTCAGGTACCCGGTCGGATCGGCGTGCGTGCAGAGATCGGCGGTACGCATCAGGGAGAATTTTTCGGCATCGCCCCGACTGGCAAGAAGATAAGTTTTCGACTGCATGAATTTCACACGCTGAGCGACGGTCGCGTCACCACCACCTGGCATCTGGAGGACTGGTTCGGCCTGTTCATTCAGCTCGGCCAGTTCCCGGCTCAATCCTGATCGTATTGAAAACGAGATTCATCATGAAAGCAGCGTTAATAAAGAGTTTTGGCGGCCCGGATGTCGTCAGCATCGGCGCGCGATCTGCAGCCGGCTGAGGTTATGGTTCGCATTGAGGCGACAGGCATCAATCCGCTGGACGTAAAAATTATTGCAGGCTACCTGCAACAGGTTTTCCCGATCGATTTTCCCTACGTACCAGGCACCGATGCTCGGTGCTTCCCATGTTCGCCCAGGTTCCGATGGGCCGCGTGAGAACGCTTGAGGAAATAGCCGATGCCGTCACACTTCATGCCAGCCCCCGGGCAAGCTACATTACCGGAACGAATTTAAGACTTGATGGCGGCATGTGGCCCGGACTCTAAAGGTGCAGCGGGTCACAGCCCCGCTCAGCTGTTCAACGACATCGGCTTACTTCCCCCAGGAGGTAAACCAAATAACCGACGCACCCAGTTAAGAAACGCGCCGTAGGGCCGTCCCAGGCAAAGCATCATCAGCGCAGCGCCGAGAGTGCCTCGCACCAGCCCGCTTCCCGAAGCGCCGCTGAAGGCAATAATCAGCGCATAGATCGGCACCTGAAAACTGACCAGAGCCGCGCTGTCCCAGAGCAGCTGAGACACCCGACCGGGGCCGGCGCGCCGCATCAGCCAATCCCGCCAGATGCCGTAGGGCCTTGCGACCGGGACCATCAGCGCCGCCCCCAGCAGGCGGGCGTGGAGAACCTGCTCCCAGGTCATACCGGCTATCACGCGTTCGTTAATAATGCCGGTTGTGGTGAAGAAGAGGATCAGCGCAGCGGTATCTGCAATAAATGCGGTCCGACGCATCGACCGTTCCGGGGGTTGAGGCAAATTACATTTCCTGTCGTGGTGGAGTGATTAAATACCTTCTCATCCACAGAGAAGCCTAAAACTATAGCATACGGGCATCATCCAGCCCCCGCCCTGCTATGTGCTGCCCCGCTCTTCCCCCTTTACGCTTCCCTTGCCTCGACCACCGCGCCCACGTGATTCGCCTCCGGCCGTATAAATGCATCGTGTTTAATTGCAGGAAATGCGCCGCCGCGGCCGCCTGCGGGGGCAATAATGCCCCCTTTTCAACTCCTCCCCTATTACCGCGCGGGCGTAAACACGCCCCGGAAGCGCATCTTGCCGGAGGCCAGGCGCTCGTAGGCTTCCGCAGCCTGATCCAGCGAAAATGTTTCCACGATCGGCTTCACTTTGCCTTTTGCCGCCAGATCGAGCACTTCACTCAGGTAGTGCTGCCCGCCGTGCGTTGAGCCGATAACGCGCTGGCGCATCATGTGAAACGGCACGCCTTCGGAAGAGATCGAGAACGGCCGGTTAAAATCAAGCCCGCACAGCACCACCCTGCCGTCAGCCCGCAGCCCGGTGAGCGCGTCCTCAGCCGCGTTGAAGTGGTTGGTGGTGACCAGCAGCACGTCCGCGCCCCCCATTTCCCGCAGCGCTTTCCCGTTCGCCACCACATGGTTGGCCCCCAGCTGGCGGGCCAGCGCATGCTTATCCTCTGAATGGGTAACGGCAATAGTTTCAAACCCGCAGGCACGGGAGAGCTGCAGCGCGACATGCCCCAGCCCGCCGATGCCGACAATCGCCACCTTCTCACGGGGCTTCGGCGCGGCATCGCGTAAACCGCTCCAGGTGGTGTAGCCTGCGCACATCATCGGCGCCGCATCGACATAATCCAGCCCGTCGGGCAGAAGCACGGTTCCCTCAGCCGCAATCGTAATATACTCCGCGTGGCCTCCCTGCGCGGCAAAGCCGGTGGTACGCGGCTGAACGCAGTTCATTGCCGTCTGGCCCGTCAACGGCCGGTTCTCACGACAGTATGGGCAGCGGCCGCAGGACGATTGCACCCAGGTGGTTCCTACGCGATCTCCCACCACGCGCGTGTGGACCCCGGCCCCAACTTCGACAACCTCCCCGACAACTTCATGACCCGGCGTTTGCGGGTAAATGTCGCCCCCATACCCCTGCGTCGCCCACACGTCGGTGTAGCACATGCCTGAAGCATGCACTTTTACCAGCACCTGCCCGGGCTCGACCTTAGGAACAGGGACTTCCTGGACTTCCCACGGTCGGTTGGCGCCGGTCATAACAATCGCTTTCATTTTCATTTGGTTATCCTTATTTCACTTGTCGTTGATGAGGGAAGCAGGCGGGTGCGCGGTTACCGTTAATGGGAAACGCAAAGTTAACGAAGCATGTTGAGTTCCTGCTATTTCGAGTCTATGGTTCGTGGATTATCAAAACAATCCACGCAATTTTTGATGTGATGATGAAAGACATTCACCAATTGAAGGGCGCTGATTTTTCAGCCTTTACCGCTTTTCTGGCCGTCGCGGTTAACCGCAGCTTTCGTGCGGCAGCGATCCAGCTGAACATGACGCCGTCGGCAATCAGCCATTCGATCAAGGTCCTTGAAAAGCGGCTGAACGTCCGGCTTTTTCACCGGACCACGCGCAGCGTCTCTCTGACCGAGGCGGGAGAGCGCCTGGTTGCCAAATTACGTCCGGCAATGGAAGCAATTGGAGATGCGCTGCAGGAACTCGATACACATGACCAGACGCCCACTGGAACGGTGCGGATTAACGCCAGCGAGGGCGCCATTCGCCTGGTCCTGAAGCCGATCCTGGCCGGCTTTCTGGCGCGCTATCCCGGCATTCATCTCGATATCGTTAGCGACGGCAGGCTCAGCGATATCGTTGGCGACGGCTTCGATGCCGGCATCCGTCTGGCCGAGGCGGTGCCAAAGGATATGGTGGCGGTTTCGCTTATGGGGCCGATCCGTTTCGCCGCTATCGCCTCGCCCGATTATTTCAAACGCCGCACTCGCCCCGCCGTTCCGCAGGATCTTTATCGCCACGATTGCATACGCTTTCGCTTTGACAGCGGGGCGATCTATCGCTGGGAGTTTGCGCGTAAGGGGTTAATTGAAAAGATTAACGTCACGGGACCGCTGACCCTGAGCGATCAGCCCATGATGGTGGAAGCAGCGCTCGATGGAATAGGGATCGCCTTTGTACCTGACCACCTTGCCATGGACGCATTGCGGGATGGCCGTCTTGAACGGGTTTTAGAGGAGTGGTGTCCGGCGTATCCCGGGCTTTGCCTCTACTATTCCGGCCATCGTCACGTTTCACCCGCCCTGCGAGCGCTGATCGATGAGCTGACCCGGCACGCCAGACCCGAGGCGCAGGGCAAGACGGCGAATACTTAAACGCACCTGCTTAAACCCATTTAAGATAATTAATCGCATGCTCAGCGCACGCCTCGCCACTGTCCGAACGGCCAGGATACCGCACTCTGCAATGTGCAAAAAAAGATAAGAAGCGCCCGTTACGGGCGCCTCACCAGGCCGGCACAACGATGCTGGCCGGAATATTGGCTTTGAATGGGATAAGACTATGGGTTCACAGGTATCCGCAGCGGAAGATTCTCTCCTGCGGCACGGGTCGTTCGTCACCTTTTGGCTGGCGCGCACCTGTTCATCGTTTGGTTTTCAGATGTTCTCGGTTGCCGTGAGCTGGCAAATTTACGCCATCACCCACAGCGCGATGGCGCTGGGGATGATCGGCCTGATGCAGTTCCTCCCTTCAGTGCTGCTGGCCCTGCCCGCCGGACACCTCGCGGATCAGTTCGATCGCCGGCGCATCGTGCTGCTAGGCCAGTTCATCGAATGGGCGGCGCTGCTCGGACTGGTGGCGCTGACGCTGCTGCACTGGGCGGACAAAATTGAGATTTGGGGGCTGGTCTTCTTAATCTCGGTGGCAAAAGCGCTGGAGTGGCCGGCGATCACCTCGATGCTGCCGGCGCTGGTGCCGCCGCCGATCCTCGCCCGCGCGATGGCGGCCAGCTCCGTCGGGGGACAGGCGGCGGTGATTATCGGCCCAACCCTGGGCGGCCTGCTGTACGTCGCCGGTCCGGAAGTGGTCTACGGCGTCTCCGCCCTGTTCTATCTGTTCTCGATTGTGCTGGTGAGCCGGCTGCGCTACGAGCGGCCGCCGCAAACCCGCCTGCCGATGAACCTCAAGAACCTGTTTGCCGGCGTCCATTTTATCCGCGAGAGAAAAGACGTCCTCGGCGTGATCTCGCTCGATCTGTTTGCCGTGCTCCTCGGCGGGGCGACGGCGCTGCTGCCGATCTTCGCTCAGGATATTTTGCACACCGGCCCCTGGGGGCTGGGGATGTTGCGCGGTGCGCCGTCGGTCGGCGCGCTGCTGGTGGGCGTCTGGCTCAGCCGCAACAAGCTGGAGAAGAACGTAGGTATGATCATGTTCGCCTCGGTGGCCGGCTTTGGCCTGGCGACGCTGGTGTTTGCGCTCTCGACGAAGCTGTGGCTCTCCCTGCTGGCGCTGGCCGCGCTCGGCGGGTTCGATATGGTGAGCATGGTCATTCGCGGCGCGCTGGTGCAGCTGGATACGCCGGATGATATGCGCGGCCGCGTGAACGCGGTAAACGCCATCTTCATCAATACCTCGAACCAGCTCGGCGAGTTTGAGTCCGGCCTGCTGGCAGCGTGGATGGGCGCCGTACCGGCCGCGGCGCTCGGCGGGATCGGTACGCTGGTGGTGGTGGCGATATGGATGACCATTTTCCCGCATCTGCGCAAACGGCAGAAGCTGGAAAATGAAGGCACCCGCTGATAGCAAAGATGCGAGGTACTTTATGCGCGAAGCCGGAAACAGGCTGCCGAAATAATATTGACGCGCGCGGCTTCGGTAAAAATTCTGGCTAAGCTCTTTCTCAACGAAATAAGCGCCAGAAAAGAGATCCCGGATGCGGCAAGCGCGTCTGCGTTTCTCGCCTAACATTTAGCGCCGGCAAAAGCCGGCGCATTTATATCAGGCGCGGATATCATCGTATTCGCGGGTATTATCAAACTCGTGTTTAGCAAACGGGCATAGCGGGATAATTTTACGCTGCTCGTCGCGCATTTTTCCCACCACTTTCGCCACCAGCTTTTTACCGACGCCCTGCCCTTTCAGGCTCTCGTCGACGTCGGTATGTTCAATAATGCTGAGATGCTCCCCGGTGGGGACAAAGACAATTTCGGCGACCTGATTGCCCTCGGCGTCGTTAACGTAAAACTTGTTGTGGCCTTCCAGTATTTCCATCACGTCCTCACTTATTTTTGGCGATACTTCAGGGCGCCGCTCGGGCAGGTATCGATGACGCGCACGACCGTGGCGGCATCCACCTCGTCCGGCACGATCCACGGCTTACGTTTCAGATTGAAGAGCTTCGCGCTACCGCGTACGCAATTCCCCGAGTGCTGGCAGATTTCCGTATTGAAGTAGACATCGATTTTCTCTCCCCTGTAGGCGCGAAATCCCGCGTCCAGTAGTTCCTTATCCATGACATTGCCCCATTGTTTTTATTGTTCAGACCCTAAGCATAGCCCTGGCTGGAGGCGCTGACTACGGGCAGCAGCAGAAACCCCTCCCCCTATTTTATCGGCCGCTATCGCGGTTAATGCAAAATAAATGCGTTTATATTCATTCGCTATGCAAAGGCTACGCTCAAGCGACGCCAGGAATATAGGTTTTTAGTCTGCCGAGCAGCTTTTAATTACCCTTCAGGCCGATTAAACTCACTCCACAATGATATGAGCGCGCAGGTATCCTCCCTTGAATCGTATAGCGAAGCTGGCTCCGCCGGCACTATTATTAACCGCGCCTTTAATTTCCGGCTGCTCTTTATCACCGGCGATCCCGGTATTAGGCGCCGCATTTCCCGGCTGGTTCTTCTGTTTATTGGGCGGCGTATTTTTACTCATTCCCTGCCATATCCTGATCGTTCGCCGGGGCTGGCAGTCGCGATTTTCGCCGCTGGTCTTCAGCTACCTGGCGCTGATGTTCCTGTTCGCCACGATCCTGTGGTTCCTCTTCTTTGTTAACTAAGCCGCTATGACAAACTCCAGCCCAAGCGTATTACGGAAAAAGTGGCCCCTGCTGGCCCTCGTCCTCGCCGCGATCGTGGCGCTTATTGTGGTTATCTGGCAGCTCCAGACCTCGCCGGCCACCAACGACGCCTACGTCTATACCGACACCATTGACGTGGTGCCGGAGGTGAGCGGGCGGATCGTCGAGATGCCGATCCGCGACAACCAGCGGGTGAAGAAAGGCGATCTGCTGTTCCGCATCGATCCCCGCCCCTACCAGGCGATGCTCGACGACGCCAAAGCCCGGCTGACGACGCTGGATGCGCAAATCATGCTGACCCAGCGCACGGTTAAGGCCCAGGAGTACAACGCCCAGTCGGTGGCCGCCGCCGTCGAGCGCGCCAGGGCGCTGGTTAAGCAGACCACCTCTTCCCGCACCCGCCTCGAGCCGCTGGTGCCGCAGGGCTTTGCCTCGCAGGAAGATCTCGACCAGGCGAGAACCGCGGAAAAGGCCGCCCGCGCCGAGCTGCAGGCGACGCTGCTGCAGGCGAAACAGGCCTCCGCCGCCGTCTCCGGCGTAGACGCGATGGTTGCCCAGCGGGCAGGGATCCTGGCGCAGATTGCGCTGGCGGAGCTGCATCTTGAATTTACCGAAGTCCACGCCCCCTTCAACGGCGTGGTGGTGGCGCTGAAAACCACCGTCGGCCAGTACGCCTCGGCGCTCAAGCCGGTGTTTACCTTAATGGACGATGACCGCTGGTACGTGATCGCCAACTTCCGCGAGACCGATCTTAAAAACGTCCGCCCGGGCGTTCCGGCGCGGGTTACCGTGATGACCAACCACGACAGAACCTTCTCGGGAGTGGTGGATTCCGTGGGCTCCGGGGTGCTGCCCGAGGGCGGGAGCGTGATTGAAGGCCTGCCGATTATTCAGAAGAGCATCAACTGGGTCCACGTTTCCCAGCGCTTCCCGGTGAAGATCGCCGTCAAAGATCCCGACCCTGAACTGTTCCGCATGGGCGCCTCTGCCAGCGCCGTGCTTCAGCCGCAGTAAGGGGACGGCATGCAGAACTTCTGGTCGTTCCTGACCCGGGAACTCCGCGATGTGCCGGGCCGGGCCAACTATACCCTGCGCCTGACGCTGAGCTGCGCGGTGCTGATCGTCCTGTTTATGACGCTGCAGATCCCCTTCCTGGCCGTCGCGCTGATCGTGGTGTTTTACGTCAGCCAGCCGAACGTGCTGATGATCAAGCTGGTGAGCGTGGTGTTTTTTATCACCGTCAGCGTGGCGCTGGGCTGCGTGCTGCTGATCATCAAATGGACCTATGATTATCCGCTGATCCGCCTGGTGGCCTCGGTGCTGCTCTTTTTCGGCGCGATCTACCTGATGCGGGTGCTGGGCAAGCTGGGGCTGGCCTTCTTCGTGGTGGCGCTGGTGGTTATCTACGCGCAAACCTTCCCGTCGATGACCAGCCAGAGCGAGATCCTGGTGCGCCTGCTGCTGTGGCTGTGGGTGGTCATTAACACCGCCATCGTGGTCACCCTGCTGGTGAACGCCTGTTTTCAGCAGGCGTTTCCCGGCTACCAGCTCAAGGCGCGGATCGTCGTCCTGCTGCGCCAGGTTGCGCAGCTGCTCGTCCAGCCGGAGCCGCTGAAAAACCAGCCGACGTTTAAAGAGATCGCCGAAAACTTTGCCCAGCTAAACGCCCTCTATAAGCAGGCTACCCGCTCCAGCCCGGAGATGGCCGCCGACCCGCAGGGGTGGCAATCGCTGATGGCCGCCGCGCTGCACTGCTATCACCTTGCCGCGCTGCTTCAGCCGGGGGATGACCATCCCGCAGAGCGCCAGCAGCTCTCCGCTTCGCTCTCGGCACTGGCGGAGAATCTGCGCGCCGACGCCCTGCCTGCACAGCCGGAGATCGTCGCCCGGGATAGCGCCAACGGCGTAATTCTCCAGGAGATGGCCGCCACCCTGGGCAAGCTGGCCCGCGGCGAAGCGGTTGCGCTGCCGGCCGGGGAAGAGGAAAAGGCCCCGCTGCTGCTGCCCGATGCCTGGACCAATCCGACCTATCTGCACTTCGCCCTCAAAACGCTGCTGGCGACCCTGCTGTGCTACGTTTTTTATACCGCCGCCGACTGGCAGGGTATCCACACCATTATGCTGAGCTGCGTGATTGTCGCCCAGCCGGGGCTGGGGGCAACCCTGCAGAAGACCTGGCTGCGCATCGGCGGCGCCCTGCTCGCCACCCTGCTGGCGCTGCTGATGATCGTCTACGTTCAGCCGCACACCGAATCCATCGTCGGGCTGCTGGCGATGACCCTTCCTGTGATGGCGCTGTCTGCGTGGATTGCTGCCGGCTCGGAGCGCATCGCCTACGCCGGGATCCAGATAGGCTTTACCTTTTCGCTGGCGTTTCTCAGCTGGTTCGGGCCGCTGACCAATCTCACCGAGCTGCGCGATCGGGTTATCGGCATCCTGCTCGGGGTGCTGGTGTCGTCGATCGTCCACCTCTACCTGTGGCCGGATAGCGAAGCCCTGCCGCTGAAATCGCGCCTCGCGCAGCTCTACCGGCAGATTGCCGGCTACCTGCGCGCCGGGGATGATGAGGTCAGGCTGGTGCCGCTGTTCCACTCCCTGAACGGCGCCGAAACGCTGATGCATCGGGTGGCAGCCGAGCCGCTCAACGCCTGGGCCCATCCGCATCCGGAGGCCAAAACCTGGCCGGTCAAAGCGACCTGGCTGCGGGCCCAGGAGATCGTGCGCTTAAGCGAAGGCTACCGGCTGTACGCCGCGCCGGGGGATGATTTTCTCCAGCGCAGCGCCGCGCAGCTCCAGGCCTACGCCGAGGATATCGAGCGCCAGCAGGCCGCGCCGGCGCTGCCCCACGGAGTGCATCCGGATCCGCACAACCCCTTTGGTCCGCCGCTGGCGACGCTACTGACGACGTTACCGACGTGGTCGTCCGCACCTTCAGATCTTCCGCGACAGGCAGATAAGTCATGAGAAAAATGGACACCGCAGCACGCTACCTGCGCTACTCACCCCTCGCCTTCGTCCTGCTCGCCGGGTGCGCGCTGATTCAGGACGATCCTTCTCAGGTCAGGATAGTCAACCCGCAGCAGGCCGAGCTCGCGCAGGTGATTCATCTGGCGAACAGCGGCTGGCCGACAGCCAGGTGGTGGGAAGGCTATGACGATGCCCAGCTCAACATGCTGGTGAACCGCGCCCTGCAGAACTCCCCGACCATGCAGGCCGCCCGGCTGCGCATTTCGCAATCGCAGTCAACGGTAGAGCTGGCGCAGTCGGCAATGGGCGTGCAGGCCACCGCGGTGGCGGCGCAAAACCGCCTGCGGGTGACCAACAAGCAGTTCACCTGGCCCTACTCCTACTCTCTGCCGGTCGATAAAAACGGCCCCTGGTACACCCTGAATACGGTAGGCGTCGGCGCCACGCTGAATATCGATCTCTGGGGCGCCGACCGCGCCCACGTCGCGGCGGCCATCGGCGAGAAAAACGCGCGCCAGGCGGAAACCGCCGGTATCGAGCTGGATCTCGCCAGCAGCGTGGCGCAGCTGTACTTCGCGATGCAGGCTACCTTCCAGAAAATTGAGCTGCTCAACCAGCTGGAAGAGATTGCCCGCCTGTCGGTACAGGCGCACGAGCACCGCACCCGCCGGGGCGTGGAGGATAGCGTCGATATCGCCAACGCCCAGGCCGAGCTGCTGGCGGCGCAGCAGCAGACGATTACCGCCAAAGGTACCCTGACCCAGTATCGCGAAACCCTGCGCGCGCTGATCGGCGCCGACGCCAACAGCATGCCGGAGATCCACCCGGTGCCGCTGCCAACGCTGCAGGAGACGCTTCCCGATTCGCTCTCCTTCGAGCTGCTGGCCCGCCGCCCGGACCTGCAGGCGCTGCGCGGCTACGTCACCGCCTCGTTAAGCCAGGTCGATGCGGCGAAGGCGGCGTTCTACCCGCACTTCGATATCAAGGCCTTCTGGGGATATAACGCGCTGAGCGTCGGGGATCTGTTTAAATCGACGTTCCAGCAGATTAACCTGCTGCCCGGCCTCTATCTGCCGATCTTTGACGGCGGGCGTCTGAACGCCAATTTGCGTTCGGTGCGCACCGCCAGCAATATCCTGATCAAGCAGTACAACCAGGCCGTCCTCGATGCCGTTCGCGACGTGGCGATAAGCTCCAGCCAGCTCAACGATCTCAACCAGCAGGTGGCGCTCCAGCAGCTGAAGGTGACCGCCGCCATGGCCACCACCCACAGCGCCAGCGCGCACTATCAGCGCGGGCTGCTCAGCTATTACGCCGCCCAGGAGGCGCGTCGCCCGGCCATCGCCCAGCGGCTGATGCTGCTGGATATCCAGGCCCAGCGCCTGAGCACCGACGTTACGCTGATCAAGGCGCTGGGTGGCGACTATCGCAGCCCGCTGGCGGAAGTTAGCGAGAAGTAATACGAGCAGCAATAAAGGCGGGGCGGCGAACGCGGCCCCGCAGAAATGACGGCGCGAACTGTACCTCTAGCTTAGCAGCTGCCACTCGCGCGCCTGGTTGAGCGCCTGGATGCGGCCGCTGACTTGCAGCTTTTCGTACAGCTGCTTGAGGTGCCACTTGACGGTCTCCGCCGAAATCCCCAGCTCCCGCGCCATCCCCTTATTCGAGTAGCCTTCGGCAATCAGGCGCAGAGTTTGCCGTTCCCGCTCGGTTAGGCGTACGTCTGGCGGCGCGGCGCGTCCGGCGCTGAGCGGGATCCCGGCGGCGGCGAAGTGCGCCAGTAGCTGGGTCAGGTCGGCGCTGAACTCCGCCCCTGCCGCGCCGCGTTTAGCGATCAGCTGCAGCAACGACGCCAGCGCCGGGCCGCCGTCCAGCAGGCTGCGCAGCAGCTTCTGGCGCATTGCCCGCCGCAGCGCGGGAACGCCGACCGCCACGGCCTGCTCCGGGGCATTCGCCTGCCACAGGGCCTGGGCCTGCAGCAGCCGCAGGCGCACGGCGAACAGCCACTCCCCGCAGCGCTCCTGCTCGGCCGCCAGCGTATCGAGCCGCAGCGCCGCCGCCATCGCTTCCCCTTTCGCCATCAGCACCCGGCAACGGCTTAGGGCCAGAGAGGTGTGCGCCACGTCGCTTTTGTCCGCATCTTCGGCCAGCGCCTGCAGCCGGGAGAGCAGCGCTTCGGCGGCGGAGATATCGCCGTCCTGCAGCGACTGGCTGAGGCGCTCGGCCAGCAGCGGCGCCAGCGCCCGCAGCCATCCGCGCTGAACCGCCAGGCCTTCAGCGTGCAGCAGCAGGGATTCCGCGTCCTCCCGACGGGCGTTGAGCCGTGCCCGCCTCGCCAGCACGATATAGCAGCGGCTGAAGCCGTCCGGCGGGCAAAAATCATCGATCGTCTCCAGGCGCAGCGCCAGCAGCGCGTCAATGCGCTGCGTCTCCCCCTGCTCCCAGGCGATTTCGGCGAGGATCGGCGCCAGCGTCGCGCCGCTGCTGGAGCGGGCGCCGGTCTGCCGTTCCGCAGCCTCCAGCGCCCGGCTGGCCTGACGCTCGGCCTCCACCAGGTTACCCTGGCGCAGGTAGCCCTGGGCCATGACGAAAGCCCGATACACGCCGACGAACAGGTTGCGGCTGGCCTCACGCGCGCCCGATACCCGCTGCTGAACGTCGAGCGCCTGCTGCGGCCGGGAGTTGGCCAGATGGCAGTAGCTGAGAATGTTGCACACCAGGCCATCGACCCACACGTCGCCGCAGGGCACCTCCCGCAGCAGCGGCTCAACGATAGCAATGCTCTGCGGGATATTCTCGGCAAAGGCTTCGCAAATCGCCCGCACCACCCGCAGCTTGACCCACGAGCTGTGGGCTAATGCTTCACCGCTGGCCGCCGCCAGGGTTTCGAGCGCGTCCAGCAGCTGGCGGGCATCCTGAAAGCGAAAACGGTGCGCCAGCGCCCAGGCGAGGTTAATCTGCAGATCGATCCGCGAAGGGTCGAGATCCGCCGGCAGGTAGCGGATCCAGCGCACCATCGTGTCGATATCCCCCTCTTCCGCCAGCGACTGCGCCCCGACCTCCGCGTGCCCGGCTCCGCCCTTACCGGCGGCAAGAGCGTGGCGGATCGCCTCCGCCCACAGCTGCTGCCCGGCAAACCAGCCGCCGGCGCGTTCGTGCAGCCGGCGAATATCCTCCTCGCCGCCGCGCTGCAGGCGAGAGAGCAGCGCGTCGCGCATCAGCGGATGGTAGCGAAACCACAGCCCACCCTCGTCGAGGGCGGAAAGAAACAGATTGCGCTGCGCAATCCATGCCAGCATCGCCTCGCCGTTAGTTTTGCCTGTGACGGCGTCGCACAGCGCCGGATGCAGGCGGTTGAGCACCGACGTTTGCAGGAGAAAGTCGAGCACCTCGGCGGGCAAAGGGGCAAAAATAACTTCGTCAAGATAGCGGGCAATTGAGCGCGAGCCGGCGTTCAGTCCGCCCGCCGCCGGGTGGGAGTGCGCGGGACCGCTGGATAAGGTGGCCATTTTCATCCCGGCGACCCAGCCCTCCGTCAGGGCCAGCAGCCGGGGGATCTCCTGCTGGCTGAACCCCGGCGCCAGCGCGGCGGAAAAATAGGCGCTGGCTTCGCCGACGTTAAAACGCAGCTCGCTATCGTCCACCTCCACCAGCTGATCCTGCATCTGCAGCCGGCCCAGCGCCAGCGTCGGCTGGCAGCGGCTGCCGATAATCAGGTGCAGAGCGGGCGGGGCGTGGTTCAGCAGCCAGCTTAGCCCGGCGTGGATCGCCGGGTGGGAGATATTCTGATAGTCGTCAATGATGAGATACAGCGGGTGCGGGCAGCGGTGCAGCTGGTTCACCAGCTCCGCCAGAAACAGCGTGAGATCGGCCGCCGGGCCGTCATCCGCCTGGCGGAGAAACGCCGGGCTCCACCCTTGCCACAGGGGTGCCAGCGCCGCCTGTAGATAGCGCATAAACAGCGCCGGCGGGCCGTCGTCTTCATCCATGCTCAGCCAGGCCAGGGCATCCCCCTGCTGCTGGCGATGGTGGTACCACTGGGCCAGCAGGGTCGTTTTGCCAAACCCGGCCGGGGCGCACACCAGCGTCAGCGCGCTGCCGGTGGCGGCGTCCAGACGCCGCAGCAGGCGGTCGCGCAGCTGCAGCGCACCGGGTGAGCGAGGCGGCGTAAAGCGGGTGGCGATAAGCGGCAGCTGGCGCGTAAAGCCTAAAGGCTCTTCGGGAACACATTCACTCAGTGAGTCATCCGTTGCGGGCAAAAATTCCATCGTGCCGTTACCTTTTCATCCAGTCCATTCCCCGAGTGTACCCAAGGAGAGGAGGTTGAACCAATGCATCGCTGCGATATCCGAGCGCGCTCCAGCTTTTCATCACTGCACCCCATTCCCCCCCGGCTGGGGGGTAGGCCACGTTTATCCGCCGCTATAGAGTAGTGACATTCTCTGCCGCTGATGCTCCTCTGGCCCGCTGCGCCCTTCCCGCACCGGGTCCACAACGCATCGGGCAGCCGTCGTTTATTAATTAGCTCAAGGTGAGTACAGAATGGCTATCGAAAATAAAGTGGCGTTGGTCACCGGCGCAGGTCAGGGCATTGGCCGCGGGATTGCTTTACGTCTGGCTAAAGATGGCGCATCGCTGATGCTCGTCGACGTCAACCCGGAAGGGATTGCCGCCGTCGCCGCTGAGGTTGAGGCCCTGGGCCGCAAGGCGGCTACCTTCGTCGCCAATATCGCCGACCGCGATCAGGTTTACGCCGCGATTGACGAAGCGGAGAAGCAGCTGGGCGGCTTCGATATTATTGTGAACAACGCCGGGATTGCTCAGGTGCAGGCGCTGGCCGACGTGACCCCGGAAGAGGTCGATCGCATCATGCGCATCAACGTCCAGGGTACCCTGTGGGGCATTCAGGCCGCGGCGAAAAAATTCATCGACCGTCAGCAGAAAGGTAAAATCATCAACGCCTGCTCCATTGCCGGGCACGATGGGTTCGCCCTGCTGGGGATCTACTCCGCCACCAAATTTGCCGTCCGCGCGCTGACCCAGGCGGCGGCCAAAGAGTACGCCAGCCGTGGCATCACGGTAAACGCCTACTGTCCGGGGATTGTCGGTACCGGCATGTGGACCGAGATCGACAAGCGTTTCTCCGAGATTACCGGCACGCCGGTAGGTGAAACCTACAAGAAATACGTGGAAGGCATCGCGCTGGGCCGTGCCGAAACCCCGGACGACGTGGCAAGCCTGGTCTCCTATCTCGCTGGCCCAGACTCTGACTACGTTACCGGTCAGTCGATCCTCATCGACGGCGGCATCGTCTACCGCTAAATCCTGACGCCGGGCCGCGTTCACCGCGCGGTTCGGCTCACCCTCTCCTTCAGTCTGCACGCCCACGATCCGCTGGCGCAGCTGATTGCCAGCATCGTACTCAACGGCTGGCGCATTGCCTACATGTTCAACGCTAACTTCGGCGCAGGATTTATTATCGCCCCGGGGCTATCTGGCGGTCGGTGGTGGTGCTGTACGCCTTTGCCATGATGCTCATTTACCGCTGCACGTGGCGGGAGGCATAAGCCCGTCGGCAGAGTATGGGCGAAAAAAAACCGGCGCATCACGCGCCGGCTTACAGAGTATCGGTTCTTTTTAGCGTCAGGCGTTCGCCGCCGGCTCCTGGGCGGTTTTGCTCTGGGCATTTTGCAGCATCCGGCGCACAGGAACGATCAGCACGCAGAGTACGGCGGCGCAGATCAGCAGCGCAATCGAGCAGCGGGCGAAGAGATCCGGCAGCATATCCAGCTGGTCGGCCTTGACGTGACCGCCAATCAGGCCGGCGGCCAGATTACCCAGCGCGCTGGCGCAGAACCACAGCCCCATCATCTGACCGCGCATTCTTTCCGGCGCCAGCAGGGTCATGGTCGCCAGACCAATCGGGCTCAGGCACAGCTCGCCCAGCGTCAGCATCAGAATACTGCCCACCAGCCACAGCGGCGATACGCCCGCTCCGCCGCTGCTCAGCACGTTCTCGGCGGCCAGCATCATCAGACCGAAGCCGCCGGCGGCGCAGAGAATACCGATAACGAACTTGGTAATGCTGCTCAGGCGGACGTTTTTACGCGCCATCGCCGGCCATGCCCAGCTGAATACCGGTGCCAGCAGAATGATAAACAGGGCGTTAATCGACTGGAACCATACCGCCGGGATCTCGAAGCTGCCGATGGTGCGGTTGGTGTAGTCGTTGGCAAACAGGTTAAACGAGGTCGGCTTCTGCTCGAAGGCCGACCAGAAGAAGGCGGCAGAGACCAGCAGGATAAAGCACACCAGCAGGCGAGCGCGCTCTTTGCGGCTCAGGCCGGCAAAGGCGAACAGATAGATAAAGTACAGCGCCACCGACGCCGCAATGACGTACACCAGCGTGCTGGCGACCGCCACGGGGTTAATCACGATAACGCCCTGAGCAATCAGAACAATCACCGCCGCAACACCGACCGCCAGCGCCAGCAGCCAGGCGCCGACGCCGTTTTTCTTCGCCACCGGGCTGTTCCAGGTGGAGTCGAGACCCACTTCGCTGTCGTAGCGCTTCATGGCCGGAACGGCGAACAGGCGGAAGATAACCAGCGCCACCAGCATCCCGATACCGCCGATGCCAAAGCCCCAGTGCCAGCCGTGGGATTTGATAAGCCAGCCGGAGATCAGCGGGGCAATAAACGAGCCCATATTGATGCCCATGTAGAACAACGAGAATCCGCCGTCGCGGCGCGCGTCGCCCTTCTTATACAGCGTGCCGACCATCACCGAGATACAGGTCTTAAACAGGCCGGAACCGAGCACGATAAACATCAGCCCGATAAAAAACAGGGTGTCGCCCATCCAGGCAGAGAGGGCAATCGACAGATGGCCGAGCGCAATCAGAATCGAGCCGTACCAGACGGCCTTTTGCTGACCCAGCCAGTTATCCGCCAGCCAGCCGCCCGGCAGCGCCGCGAGGTACATGCTGCCGGCGAAGATGCCGACGATCGCCGACGCGTTTTCGCGCGCCAGCCCCATTCCGCCGTCATAGACGGTGGCGGCCATAAACAGGATTAAAAGCGGGCGAATGCCGTAAAAAGAGAATCGCTCCCACATTTCGGTAAAAAACAGCGACCCTAGCGGATAGGGGTGACCAAAGAAGGTCCGACTTTCGTTTTTATTAACAGAGGAATGCATAACTTCTCCCAATAAGGTGCGCCGAAGCGCTTGTAAATCGCGGAAAGCGCGTTGGCCATTTTTTCATTTGGCCAATCATTTACTTAAAATTTAATATTATTTAACCATTTGATAACCGGATGGTGGTTTTGTCTAGCCCCTTACCCAGACTTTTTAGATGAAAAGTCGACAAACGTCTACTTTTATAGATTTTAAGTTGGTCGAGACGTGAATACTGTTGACATTGACATCTTGAGTATTTTAACAATTTTATTGTTTATAAACATAACGTTAATGAATATCCATTCAGCATAAATGGATAGCCAGCGGCGGCGGAACCGCGTGATTAAAACCAGGGTAAATGTAGGGTTGGCAGCATCTACAGCGGGAAAGGAGGATAAACAGGGCTCTTGATTTTGCGCCGTCGTCGAACGGCAGCAATCTCCTGCCGCGCAGCAGGAGGCAAACGCCTGTATCGGCTTCGCGATAGCGTGCTGCCCGGACGCGCCGGCCGCTAATCCCTGACGGTTAGATAACGCCCCCACGCAAAGAGCGCGCGGGGAGCTATGCCCGATGCCGGACTTTAGCCTCGATGGCGATATCGATGGTAACGGTATCGCCCACCAGCGCCGCCAGGCTGTCCATATTAAAGGCCGAGCGTGAGATGGCGGTCGTCGCATGCAGCGAAAGCACCTCCCGGCCAACGGAACTGCCCGTCGGCGCTTCGAGGATCGCCTCGAGAATGACCGGACGCAGGATATTTTTTACGCCGAGGTAGCCAAAAACTCGAAAGCGTCCGCCTCCCAGCGCCACCACGCGGCTGCTGGTAAAGCGGATCGCCGGGTAGCGATCGGCGTCGAAAAAGAGACGGCCCTTCATTTGCCAGGTCAGCAGGCTATTGGAAGCCGTAAGGGTGGCGACCGGGATGTTGACGCTCAGGCGATCGTCCATGTCATTAGCCATATCCAGCGTAAATTCTCCCGTTACGCCGGCAAGATGCGCCTGCGAGGTGCCGCCGAAAGCCTGCCATGAGAGCCCGATCGCGGTGTCGGGGGTGCTGATGCCGTAGCTAACCGGCATCGCGTACAGCGGCGCCGGGCCGATCAGCAGCCCGAAGGCAATGGCGGAAACAATGCGCGTCATAGTGGGTTATCCTCAGTATCGATAACCGGTAAACGCGCCTGGCCCCGTTTTTATTCATCTCTTTTTTTGCAGGCGGATCGGTAGTTTGCTGGCGACGCGTAGCGATTGAGCGAACGCGTGGTTGATGGTAAACAGGGTAACGCCCACTTCTGAGATCGATACATGTTAGCAACCTACACCTTTGTGGAAACCGTTCCTCCGGCAAACGATTTTTGTCGCCTGCGCGTCATCTCCGGTTTAACGCCCCGGCCTCTTGAGGCGGCTAAGCGCGCGCTTCCCCGCAGCTGCCACGGCGTGTACGTGGAGTATTCCGGGCTGATTGTCGGCATGGGGCGCATCGTTGGCGACGGCGCGCTTAACTTCGAGATCGTCGATATTGCCGTCGATCCGGCGCATCAGGGAAAAGGGCTGGGGCGAAAAATCATGGAGCACCTGATGGCCTGGCTCGAGCAGCATGCGCCAGTGGGCGCCTACGTGAGCCTGGTGGCCGACGTCCCTGAGCTGTATCAAAAATTCGGCTTTAAGCTGGTGCGCCCGGAGAGCGAAGGTATGGCGCTGGTATGGGGATCGCAAGAGGGGTGAAGTTAACGTTAATGAGGCAAACAGCCTCCAAAGTTAAAGCTGCGTGATAAAGTTAAAACTCGCCAGAGAGCTTCCCAGCGCGTCTGAGGGGTCTTGCTGCTTCTGCTTACGAATGACGGTCTGATTAGTAGTAGCTTCGTGGCCCGGTCCGGTTTACTTTATTGCTATTAGCCAGGAACCGCTCAGAGGCGAAACGGAGATAACGCTTTGAAAACCGTCGAGATACTGCAGTACATCCTACGCAAAGGCACCGGAGCCACTTTTCACGCCATCATGCAGGACATCAGCGTTCCCCTACACCAACGACACGGGATCGATGTCGTGTCATTTGGCAACTCGCTACATGACCCGGATTGCTACTACCTGATGCGCGCCTTTGATAATCCTGAAAGCATGGCTACGGTTCTCGATTCTTTTTACGCCAGCGCTGACTGGCGCAACGGCCCACGCGAAGAGATCATTTACAGCATTGAAACCAGCTTGAAAACAGTGATAAACCTGCCGCCGGAAAGCGTAGACGGGCTGCGGGTACAATCGTAGGTCATCGTCTTCGCCAGACATTTTGAGCGTCGCCAGATTTTGAGCCGCCGCGGACATCCGCTCGTTTATTCGCCATTGTCGATTAAGTACACGCGTGGTTAGGCTTGTTTCTTCTCGTTCCACGCGTCAGAGTGAAGAATATTACCGTCTTTATAGAGATGAGTGATTTTCTCATAACTCAGAGAAACATCTTCCATGTGTCCTGTACCTGTTACGTTGCGGGTGTCGTGCATCAGCGGGCTATGGCTAACCACTTTCACATTTTCCAAAGCGATCGTGTAGTAAATTTCCTCCTGTCCATTGTAGTTTATTCTGTAGAACTGAAATTCAGCACTTTTAAGCGTCTGGCCTGTTGCAACGGCTTTAAACAGGTAAGGTGATGAACTATCGATCTCTTTGGTGAAATTAAAAGAGCAGTGTTGACGGGAACCAGTAACTTTACCAGTATGGGGATCTGTAGGAATAACTACGCCATGTTGCAAGCTGCGTAGCTCTATACTTCCATCCCTTCCGTGAACATCACAAGATCCCATAATCTGCGATCCGCCATCATCTTTTAAAATTAGGTGAACAGGTACAGCCATTTATTAAGCTCCTTGCAATTAGTCGTACAACCATTTCCCGGCTTTAGCCGATTCTGCAAACATTCTTACAGTAAGAGGTTTTGATATTTGTTTTACTGGTTTATCAGTGAACCATTTTCTAAAGAACCACGTATGAAACCACGGATAATATTTTTCGTAATTCATTACTGATACATCAACTTGAAATACTTCATCGTATTTATCAATACAGCAAATTAAATCATCATCAGCAGCATAATCTTGCAATACGTCGTCCAGTTCCAACGATATTAGTTTTCCTGAGAAAGTACCCAACACAGGCAGCTCATTACGGAAAAACTCTAATACTTCCTGATCCGTTACCATATGCGATCTTTCTCATGAGCAATGGTGTTATAGTCTCGAACAGTTTTATAAACGATCTGACTAACATCACTTGCAAGAATCACCCAACCGATTACAGGAAAGCCACGACCTACGAAAGCTCCTAAATTAGTTACGTACTTTGGTTTAAGCGTTGCTATGCTGGCTTCTGTCAATGTGGGAAGTCTGATCGGTAATTCAACGTTAAGATACTGGCGTAAGTATTTAGAGGCTATAGAGGTTCCTTGAGTCGCCCCATAAGGTTTGCCCCTTGTCTTTAACAGTGGTAACCCCAGTATGATGCAACTCAATGCCAGAAGGTCTGTAACCCCTCCAAACTGCTCGTTTGTCTTGTCCAGAAAGAGCCAAAAGAACAATTCACCCGCTGAAATGTTATCGATCCCTTTGTAGAAGTACGTTCCATTTAGCTGTTCAACTGTATCCATCAGTAACCCTATACTTTCTATTGGCTTGCTTATTTATCGTACTCCTACGCAATCTGAGAGGGGGAAGCTTTCTTCCACGAAACTTCTGATTTTTAGGCAATAGAAGCCATAAAGCCTCATTGGTGATACAGCGACAAGCGGGGCGTAGCGATTTTCTTGTGTTGGTACTTCGCCGTTCATTGGTAGAACGATCGCGACAACTTATCTAAGGTAACTTGTTGAAAGAAAGATGAGTTTTATTGAGGTTTTGCCACAAGGGGGAAAATCTGGAGCGGGCGAAGGGAATCGAACCCTCGTATAGAGCTTGGGAAGCTCTCGTTCTACCATTGAACTACGCCCGCAAAGAGGTGCGAGGGTCATTATAGACCTTACGCACCGTCTGACAAGACTGAACCATGCTAACTGCTGATAAAATAACCCGTTAGCACTTAGGCTTACTGCCCTGCGGCGGTAAATAGCGCTGCGGATCGATGGCCGTGGCCCGGTAGCGTATCTGGAAGTGCAGGCGCACGGAGTCAGCATCGGTGCTGCCCATCGTGGCGATCTGCTGGCCTATCTTCACGCTCTGGCCGTTATTGACCATCATTTTATCGTTGTGCGCGTAGGCGCTGATGTAATCATCGCTGTGCTTAATCATGATCAGATTACCGTAGCCGCGCAGCTGGCTGCCGACGTACACCACCTTCCCTGCTCCGGCCGCATACACCGGCTGGCCGCGCGTACCGGCGATATCAATGCCCTTATTGCCGCCATCGTTTGAGGAATAAGGCAGTATCACCTTACCGCTGGCCGGCCAGCGCCAGCAGCGCTGCCCCACCGGCGGCCACGACACCTGCGGCAGAGCGGCCGGCGGCTTAGCCGCTGCGGTGCGGGTCGCGCTGCTTTTCTTCGCGCTCTTTCCGCCGCTCGTCCCCGAGGCGCTGTTCAGTTTCAGACGCTGTCCCACTTCGATGGTATAGGGCGGCGAAAGATTATTCAGCCGGGCCAGATCTTTGACGCTGGTGCCGGTGGTGCGGGAAATACGGTACAGCGTATCACCGCGTTTAACGGTATAGGCGGAACCAGAATCAGATGAACTGGAGCATCCGGCAATCACCAGGCTGCTAACCAACATCATCGTGATATAAAAGCGTTTTCTCATCAGGCGTCCTGCACTCAACACAAACTTTCACCTCGTCAGAAGGGACGAATATCATACCAGCCCATAGCCGGATCCCCAATCGATACGCCTCTTATCCTTAAGGATTAAACACCCCGCTGACAGCCGCCAATATCGCGCCCTGCCGCTGTCCGCCAGGCTCCTGGGCTTGTTTTGGTAATGCCTTTCGTCCGCGAATGGTCTACCCTAACGGCCTGAGTACATGGCCCGGCGGGTTTGTACCGGGTCATTTATTATTTTCAGGAGTCGTTATGACCGGGGAACACGTCATTTTGCTGGACGAGCAGGATAAGCCTGCCGGCATGCTGGAAAAGTATGCCGCCCACACCTTCGATACCCCATTGCACCTCGCGTTTTCCTGCTGGCTGTTTGACGCACGAGGCCAGCTGCTGGTCACCCGGCGCTCGCTGGAGAAGAAAGCCTGGCCGGGAGTCTGGACAAATTCGGTCTGCGGACACCCTCAGGAGGGCGAAACCTTCGAGCAGGCCGTCACGCGGCGCAGCCGCTTTGAGCTCGGCGCCGAAATCACCGCTATCGCGCCGGTCGCGCCGCAGTTCCGCTACCGGGCCGTGGCCCCCAACGGCATCGTCGAAAACGAAGTCTGCCCGGTATACGCAGCGCGCGTCACCGGCCCGCTGCGGCCGAATAGCGATGAGGTCATGGACTATCAATGGTGCCCGTTGCAGGACCTGCTCAACGCGCTGGCAATAACGCCGTGGGCCTTCAGCCCGTGGATGGTGCTGGAGGCCACGGATGCGGGTGCGGCGCTGCAAGACTACGCCGCGTCACTGCGCTGACGGCCGCCCTACCGTACGTAAGCGCCTCCTCAAGCGGCCATTGCACAGGCTACCGGCAGCACCCATAAAAAAACCCCGGCACGCAGGCCGGGGTTTTGTCGTTCGCGGTGGTCGTAGTCGGTCTTATTTAACCGGGCGCATCGCCGGGAACAGGATCACGTCGCGGATGGTGTGGCTGTTGGTAAACAGCATCACCATACGGTCGATACCAATGCCCAGGCCAGCGGTCGGCGGCAGGCCGTGCTCCAGCGCGGTCACGTAGTCTTCGTCGTAGAACATCGCTTCGTCGTCGCCGGCGGCCTTAGCGTTCACCTGGTCAAGGAAACGCTGCGCCTGGTCTTCAGCATCGTTCAGCTCGCTGAAACCGTTACCGATTTCACGTCCGCCAATAAAGAACTCAAAGCGATCGGTGATTTCCGGGTTGTCGTCGTTACGACGCGCCAGCGGAGAAACCTCAGCCGGGTACTCGGTGATGAAGGTCGGCTGAATCAGGTGCGCTTCCGCCACTTCTTCAAAGATTTCGGTCACAACGCGGCCCAGACCCCAGCTCTTCTCAACCTTGACGCCGACGGCGGCAGCAATCGCTTTCGCAGAGTCGAAGTTATCGAGATCCGCCATCTCGGTTTCCGGACGGTATTTCTTAATAGCCTCACGCATGGTCAGCTTTTCAAACGGCTTGCCGAAGTCAAAGGTCTGATCGCCATAAGGCACCGCGGTGTTGCCGAGAATATCCTGCGCCAGGGTGCGGAACAGGGATTCGGTCAGCTCGATCAGGTCCTTATAGTCCGCATACGCCATATAGAGTTCCATCATGGTGAACTCTGGGTTGTGGCGTACGGAGATGCCTTCGTTACGGAAGTTACGGTTGATCTCGAACACGCGCTCGAAGCCGCCGACAACCAGACGCTTGAGGTACAGTTCCGGCGCGATACGCAGGTACATGTCCAGATCCAGCGCGTTGTGATGGGTGATGAACGGACGAGCTGACGCGCCGCCTGGGATCACCTGCATCATCGGGGTTTCAACTTCCATAAAGCCGCGACCGACCATGAACTGGCGAATGCCGGCCAGGATCTGCGAGCGCACTTTAAAGGTGTTGCGGGATTCATCGTTGGAGATCAGATCCAGGTAACGCTGGCGATAGCGCGCTTCCTGATCCTGCAGGCCGTGGAATTTGTCCGGCAGCGGGCGCAGGGCTTTGGTCAACAGACGCAGCTCGGTGCAGTGAATAGATAGCTCGCCGGTTTTGGTTTTGAACAGCTTGCCGCGCGCCGCGAGGATATCGCCGAGGTCCCACTTCTTGAACTGCTCGTTGTAGACGCCTTCCGGCAGATCGTCACGCGCAACGTACAGCTGAATGCGGCCGCCGACGTCCTGCAGGGTGACGAATGAGGCTTTACCCATGATACGACGGGTCATCATGCGGCCAGCCACGGAGACTTCAACGTTCAGCGCTTCCAGCTCTTCGTTTTCTTTCGCATCGAAGTCAGCGTGCAGTTGGTCAGAGGTATGGTCACGACGGAAATCGTTCGGGAACGGGATACCCTGCTCGCGCAGCGCAGCCAGCTTTTCACGACGGCTTTTCAGTTCATTATTAAGGTCAATTGCCGCGTCAGCGCCCTGTGCTTGTTGTTCAGACATGTTGGTTCCTCATAACCCTGCTTTCAGACTTGCTTCGATAAATTGATCCAGGCTGCCATCAAGCACCGCCTGAGTGTTGCGGGTTTCCACCCCGGTGCGCAGATCTTTAATGCGGGAATCATCCAGCACGTAAGAACGGATCTGGCTGCCCCAGCCGATGTCTGATTTGGTATCTTCCATCGCCTGTTTCTCGGCATTTTTCTTCTGCATCTCCAGTTCATAAAGCTTGGCTTTCATCTGCTTCATGGCCTGGTCTTTGTTTTTGTGCTGCGAACGGTCGTTCTGGCACTGCGTCACTAACCCGCTTGGAATGTGGGTAATACGCACTGCGGATTCGGTACGGTTAACGTGCTGACCGCCCGCGCCGGAGGCACGGTAAACGTCAATACGCAGGTCCGCCGGGTTGATCTCGATGTCGATATCGTCATCGACTTCCGGGTAAACGAACGCGGAGCTGAAGGAGGTATGACGACGGCCGCCGGAGTCGAACGGGCTCTTACGCACCAGGCGATGGACGCCGGTTTCGGTACGCAGCCAGCCGTAGGCGTAATCGCCGATAATCTTGATGGTCACGGACTTGATGCCCGCCACTTCACCTTCAGACTCTTCAATAATTTCGGTCTTAAAGCCGCGCGCTTCGGCCCAGCGCAGATACATGCGCGTCAGCATGCTGGCCCAGTCCTGCGCTTCGGTGCCGCCGGAGCCGGCCTGAATATCGAGGTAGCAATCGGCGCTGTCGTACTCACCGGAGAACATGCGGCGGAATTCAAGCTGAGCCAGCTTCTCGTCGAGCACATCCAGCTCGGCGACGGCTTCGTTGAAGGTCTCTTCGTCTTCGGCTTCAACGGCCAGCTCCAGCAGGCCGGAAACGTCTTCCAGACCCTGGGACATCTGATCGAGGGTGTCAACGATGGCTTCCAGTGAAGAACGCTCTTTGCCCAGCGCCTGTGCGCGCTCGGGCTCGTTCCACACGTCCGGCTGTTCCAGCTCGGCGTTTACTTCTTCCAGACGCTCTTTCTTGGCATCATAGTCAAAGATACCCCCTGAGAACGTCGGAGCGCTCCGTGAGGTCCTGAATACGGTTTTTTACCGGATTTATTTCAAACATGATCGATTTTCTTTTAATGGATTGGTCAAAATGCGGTGATAAGAGCGGAATTGTACCGGATCCCCGCTCTCTTTTATAGCCACTTCAGCCCTCAGGCGGCCTCTTTGTTGTCGGTTTTTTCGTCACACCGGCCAAAGATGGTCAATGATAAGCTGCAGGCTGCGGTTGCCGCGAAACTCGTTGATATCGAGCTTATAGGCGAGGGTCACTTCGCGCACGCCGTTATCCGGCCAAATCGAGGTATCGACGTTAAAGGCGATCCCGTCCAGCAGCGGCCCGCCGCCAACCGGCTCGACCATCACCTTGAGGTGCCGCTCGCCCACCAGACGCTGCTGCAGCAGGCGAAAGCGGCCGTCGAACAGCGGCTCTGGGAACATCTGCCCCCACGGCCCGGCGTCGCGCAGCATCTGCGCCACCTCCATGCTCATCTCCCCGGCGTCCAGCGGACCGTCGGAAACCACTTCCCCCTGCAGCAGCGCGGGATCCAGCCACTCGGTCACCAGCTCGCCGAAGCGCTGCTGGAACTCCTCGAAGCGGGCCTCCTCCAGCGACAGTCCTGCCGCCATCGCGTGGCCGCCAAACTTGAGGATCAGCCCCGGGTTGAGCGTGTCGAGACGCTCCAGCGCATCGCGCATGTGCAGCCCCTGAATAGAGCGGCCGGAGCCTTTTAACAGCCCATCTCCCGTCGGCGCGAAGGCGATAACCGGACGGTGAAAGCGCTCTTTAATTCGCGAGGCCAGAATGCCGACCACGCCCTGATGCCACTGCGGGTGATACATTGCCAGCCCGCCCGGCAGCGCTTCGCTGCTGCGTTCAAGCTGCTGGCACAGGGTGAGCGCTTCCGCCTGCATCCCCTGCTCTATCTCTTTGCGCGTCTGGTTCAGGGCATCCAGCTCGTTGGCCAGCACCCGCGCTTCGCCGGCGTTATCGCACAGCAGCAGCGCCACGCCGACCGACATATCGTCCAGCCTTCCCGCCGCGTTCAGCCGCGGGCCAAGGGCAAAGCCGAGATCGCTGGCCGCCAGCTTCTGCGGGTCGCGGTTGGCAATCTCCAGCAGCGCTTTAATTCCCGGGCGGCACTTGCCCGCCCGAATGCGGCTCAGCCCCTGCCAGGTGAGGATGCGGTTATTGGCATCCAGCGGCACCACGTCGGCCACCGTTCCCAGCGCCACCAGGTCCAGCAGCTCAGCGAGGTTAGGCGCGGCAATCCCGCGCGTTTCAAACCAGTTTTTATCGCGCAGGAAGGTGCGCAGCGCCAGCATCAGGTAAAACGCCACCCCGACGCCGGCCAGCGATTTTGACGGGAAGCCGCAGTCGCGCAGGTTTGGGTTGACGATAGCCTCCGCCGCCGGCAGCGTATCGCCCGGCAGGTGGTGATCGGTGACGACTACCGGGATCCCCAGATCGTGCGCGCGATCGACGCCGCTATGCGAGGAGATGCCGTTATCGACGGTCATGATCATCTGCGCGCCGCGGGCGTGGGCCTGATCGACCACTTCCGGGCTCAGGCCGTAGCCATCTTCAAAGCGGTTCGGTACCAGATAAGAGACGTTGCCGTAGCCCAGCGCGCGCAGCGCCAGCACGCTCAGGGCAGTGCTGGTGGCACCATCGGCGTCAAAATCACCGACGATGACAATATGCAAATCCTGCTGGAAGGCGTCGTAGAGCATCTCCACGGCTTTGTCGATGCCGTTGAGCTGCGCCCACGGCAGCATGCCCTTGACGCCGCGCTCCAGCTCCTGCGCGCTGCGTACGCCGCGGCTCGCGTAGAGCCGCTGCAGCAGCGGCGAAAGGTCGGCGGGAAGCTCCGCGCCATCGACCGCCTCACGGCGGCGCAGTTGTGTCTGTTGTTTCACGCGAGTTATTTACCGCTGGTTTGTTTTTGATGCTCATCGAGGAAGGCTTTCAGCTCTTTCGGTCCCTGATAGCCCGGCAACACGTAGCCGTTGCTCAATACCATTGCCGGCGTGCCGTTGACGCCGAACTGCACGCCGAGCGTGTAGTGCTTGCTGATATCAACCTTGCAGCTGGCCGGCTGTACACCTTTGCCGCCCATCGCGTCATCCAGCGCTTTGTTGCGATCTTTAGCGCACCAGATGGCCTGCATATCCTGCTCGGTCTGGCTCTGCAGCCCCTGGCGCGGGAAGGCCAGGTAACGCACGGTGATGCCGAGGGCGTTGTAGTCGCTCATCTCCTCATGCAGCTTGTGGCAGTAGCCGCAGGTGATGTCGGTAAAGACGGTGATGACGTGTTTTTCCTGCGGCGCCTTGTAGATAATCATCTCTTTTTCCAGCGCGTTCAGCTTACCCACCAGCAGCGAGTTAGTGACGTTAACCGGCTGGGCGCCGCTGACGTCGTACATCGGCCCCTGAATAATGTGCTTACCGTCGTCGGTCACGTACAGCACGCCGCCGTCGGTCAGTACGGTGCTCATACCGCTAACCGGCGAAGGCTGAATGTCGGTGCTCTGCACGCCCAGCTTGGCCAGCGACTGCTTAATCGTCGCGCTATCGGCGTGCGCCGCGCCGGAGAGCGTTGCCGCCAGCAGGGTGAACATCAGTAAACCTTTTTTCATACTCAATCCTTTTTATTCAGCACTCACGCCCGCGGGTGGTGCTGTTGATGAAGTTGTCGCAGACGCTCGGTCGCCACGTGGGTGTATATCTGCGTCGTCGAGAGATCGCTATGTCCTAAAAGCATCTGCACCACGCGCAGGTCGGCGCCATGATTTAGTAGATGCGTCGCAAACGCGTGGCGTAAAACGTGCGGGGAGAGCTTGGCGCTATCGATCCCCGCCAGCACCGCGTAGTGCTTAATTCGATACCAGAACGTCTGCCGGGTCATCTGCTGCGCGCGCTGGCTGGGAAAGAGCACGTCGGAGGCGACGCCGTTCAGCAGCCACGGGCGGCCGTACTCAAGGTAGTTCTCAACCCACAGCACCGCCTCTTCGCCGAGCGGCACCAGCCGCTCTTTGTTGCCTTTACCCACCACGCGCAGCACGCCCTGACGCAGGCTGATATCGCTCATCGTCAGGCCCACCAGCTCCGAGACGCGCAGGCCGGTGGCATACAGCACCTCCAGCATCGCCTTGTCGCGCAGCTCCAGAGGCTGCTCCACCAGCGGCGCCTGCAGCAGGCGGTCCACCTGCGCTTCGCTGAGATCTTTCGGCAGGCGCTGCGGCAGTTTTGGCGACGCCAGCAGCGCGCTGGGATCGTCGGTGCGGATTTTTTCCCGATACAGATGCTGGAAAAAACGGCGCACCGCGCTCAGCAGCCGCGCGGTGCTGGTGGCCTTGTAGCCGCCGGTTTGCCTTTCGGCCAGCAGGGACTGGAGATCCTCCCCGCTGACGCTGCCAAGCGTCAGCCCGCGATGGTGCAGCCACTCCACGACCATCGTCAGGTCCCGGCGGTAGGCGCTCAGCGTATTTTCCGCCAGGTTGCGCTCCAGCCACAGGGCATCAAGAAACTGCTCGATTTGTGCCAGATCCTGTTCCACATCGGCCTCTTTGCTCGTTAAATCGTCCCCAGTATACCCAAATAAGCCGCACGACTGGACAAAAACGGCGGCGGCGGGCTGCCTGAAGTATGACGGGTATCATCACCTTTCTGGTAGACTAGCCGCAAAGTCACAGCATGAATTGAGATGTTTACGTCATGAACATAGGCCTTTTTTACGGTTCCAGTACCTGCTACACCGAAATGGCTGCGGAGAAAATCCGCGATATTATCGGTCCTGAATTAGTGACCTTGCACAATCTGAAAGATGACTCCCCTGAGCTGATGACCGGCTACGACGTGCTGATCCTCGGCATCCCCACCTGGGATTTCGGCGAGATTCAGGAAGACTGGGAGGCTATCTGGCCGCAGCTCGAGACGCTGGATCTGCAGGATAAGATAGTGGCGCTGTACGGCATGGGCGATCAGCTGGGCTACGGTGAGTGGTTCCTCGACGCGCTGGGCATGCTGCACGACAGGCTGGCAACCCGGGGCGTGAAGTTTATCGGCTACTGGCCGACCGAAGGCTATGAGTTCACCAGCCAGAAGCCGATCGTCGCCGATGGCCAACTGTTCGTTGGCCTCGCGCTCGATGAAACAAACCAGTATGACCTGAGCGACGATCGTATCCAGAGCTGGTGCGAGCAAATCCTTGGGGAAATGGCCGAACAGTTCGCCTGAGTCGCCTGAGCTTAAGCAAGAGCCTGACGCTCCAGGCTCTTAATCCTGCTAGTCCTGCGCTGGTTTGTTCAGCACCAGCCGGCGCAAATCGCGCCACTCCTTCGCATCCATGCTATCAGCCGCCACCCACAGGTGCTGGCTGCGACGCGTTTGCGGATGGCGCAGACGCAGCAGCATCCCGCTGTTAATGACCCACGGCATGCCGACTATTTCCCACTCCGCTTTTTGCCAGCGCAGTCGGGAATCGGTCATCAGCTTTATTTCTCCCTGACAGGCGTGGATCCGCCGCTGGCTGCGTACGCTGTCAAACACCACCAGAGAGAGCAGCAGTAGCCATAGCGGGGTGTAGCTGAGCGGCCAGGGCATCAGCAGGACGATGGCCGCCACGATGCCGTGGAGCAACAGCGAGAACCACTGCGAACGCCAGGAAATGCGTAAATCAGATTGCCACAGGACCACGTTCCCGATTCCGAGTCTGGATTAATTTTACCATCCGCTGCAGCTGGGCATCGGAGGGTTCGCCATGATTCATCAACCAGTTGAACAGATCCGGGTCGTCGTTTTCTAACAACCGGATGAACAGCAGCTTGTCTTCATCGCTGAGCGTATCGTACTCATACTCGAAAAACGGCATGATGGAGATATCGAGTTCACGCATACCCCGGCGGCATGCCCAGTGGATGCGGGCTTTATTAGTAATGTCCATGTTATCCTTCCAGCGTAAAGGTATATACCCGTCATACTTCAAGTTGCATGTGCGTTAGCCGCGTTCGTTCCCCCAGCCACTTACCCGAGTAAGCTCCTGGGGACTCGCTCACTTGCCGCTTTCCTGCAACTCGAATTATTTAGGCTATAGGTTAGTTTAACCCGTTTTTAGCACTTACTTTACAGCATTATCGAGAAGCGCGAGCAGCATTCCATAAAAACCACAAATTTATTATGGCCTTATCCTTTTCCTTCGTTCGCCCACTTGCGCCCTTAGGGCACAAATGGCCTGCCGAAAGCGCTTGCATTGCACCATAGCTCTTTTACCATTAGTCATTCACTCTGCGTTAAGCTATTCAGGACATGACTATGGCTTTTACACCTTTTCCTCCACGTCAGCCCTCTTCTTCCGCGCGGCTGCCGTTAACGCTGATGACCCTCGACGACTGGGCGCTGGCGACAATCACCGGTCAGGATGCGGAGAAATATCTGCAGGGACAGGTCACCGCTGACGTCAGCGCGCTGGCTGACGATCGCCACCTGCTGGCCGCGCACTGTGACGCCAAGGGTAAAATGTGGAGCAACCTGCGCGTGTTTCGCCGCGACGGCGGCTTCGCGTGGATTGAGCGCCGCAGCCTGCGCGACGCGCAGCTGACCGAACTGAAAAAATACGCGGTGTTCTCTAAGGTGACCATCGCCGCGGACGATGAACTCGTCCTGCTGGGCGTCGCCGGCTTCCAGGCCCGCGCCGCGCTGGCACCGCTGTTCAGCGAGCTGCCAAATGCCGACAAGCAGGTGGTGACCGACGGCGCGACCAGCCTGCTGTGGTTTGAACATCCGGCAGAGCGCTTCCTGCTGGTGACCGACGCTGAAACCGCCGCCCGGGTGACCGAAGCCCTGCGCAGCGATGCCCAGCTGAATAACAGCCAGCAGTGGCTGGCGCTGAATATTGAAGCCGGCTTACCGGTCATTGATAGCGCCAACAGCGCGCAGTTTCTGCCGCAGGCCACTAACCTGCAGGCGCTGGGCGGCATCAGCTTTAAAAAGGGCTGCTATACCGGGCAGGAGATGGTCGCACGGGCAAAATTCCGCGGAGCCAACAAGCGGGCGCTGTGGTCTCTGACCGGGAAAGCCAGCCGAGTTCCGCAGGCCGGTGAAGATCTTGAGCTGCAGATGGGCGAGAACTGGCGCCGTACCGGCACCGTGCTGGCCGCCGTACAGTTAGATGATGGTCATCTGCTGGTACAGGTGGTGATGAACAACGACATGGAAGCGGATAGCGTGTTCCGCGTTCGCGATGATGCCGGCACGTTAAGCATCACCCCGCTGCCGTACTCGCTGGAAGAAGAGTAGCTCTCCGCGTGCGGATAATGGCGCCAGCGCTCTGCCCGCAGGCAGCGCTGACGCTGCTATCCGCGCCACGTAACCCGCGCGACAGGCCATCGCCGCGCGCCGGTTATTTAAACCTGCGCAACGTACAGATAGATCGCCAGGAAGTGACACACGCTGCCGCCGAGCACAAAGCCGTGCCAGATAGCGTGGTTGTACGGTATCCGCTTGCAGACGTAGAAGATAACCCCCAGCGAATAGACAATCCCCCCGATCGCCAGCAGCGTTACCCCGCCAGCCGCCAGCTTAATCGCCAGCTGATAGACCACGATGAGCGACAGCCAGCCCATCGTCAGATAGGTCACCAGGGACAGAACTTTAAAGCGGTGAGCGATGGTCAGCTTAAACAAGATCCCCAGCAGCGCCAGGCTCCAGATAACGATCATCAGGCCGCGCGAGAGCGGCGAGTTGAGCCCCACCAGCAGAAAAGGGGTATAGGTACCCGCAATCAGCAGATAGATGGCGCAGTGGTCGAATTTTTTCAGCCATAGCTTAGCCCGCTGATGCGGAACGGCGTGATAGAGCGTAGAGGCGAGGAACAGCAGGATCATGCTGCCGCCGTAGAGGCTGTAGCTGGTAATCGCCATGGCGCCGGCGTTAGCGTCCACCGCCTGCACCAGCAGCAGCACCAGGCCGACGATACCAAACACCAGCCCAATCCCGTGACTGATGCTGTTGGCAATTTCCTCTGCCAGAGAATATCCCTGTGTGATTAATGGTTTGCGAACCATATTTGACTCCAAAAACGTGAAATCTTTCAACGCCTACCTAGGGTAACTGAGAATGATTCCAGTGAACACCTGTTAGCTAAAATAAAACGATGAATATTTGTAAGCAGTTTAAAATCATAATGTTACAGTTAAATTTCACCTAACAGTCGTTCACTATTTTCAAAGCAGTTTGAATTCAATGACATAAAACTGCTCTTCATCCGGGTAGATCTCCGTGATGACCTGCCGCAGCTGCGCAAGGGTCATATTTTCCTGCTGCGCGTGCCGTTCGCTCAGCGTGGCGAGGGTTACCGTGGAGGTCGCGACCACGCTAATCGTGCAAAAATAGCCGTCATCTTCATAACGCCCGACGCGCAGCACGTCGCCGACCTTGAAATGCGACTCCGCGGCATTGCGGATGGTGATCGTTTTGCGGCCGCTGAGGATGTCGTCCTGAAAGCGCTGAAAAAAGGTTATGTCATTCGGCTGCATGATATCATTCCGTCCTGGTCATTCTGAATTGTGAGTTATTACCGTGAGTATGTTCTCCCACGCCGCTATTGCCAGTCTCAACAATCTTGAGATGATGGTCTACCACTACGTCATTAAGAATCGTGACAAAGTGATGTATATGACCATCCGCGAGCTGTCGGAAGCCGCCGGCGTTTCCACCACCACCGTGCTGCGCTTCTGCCGCAAGCTGCAGTGTGAGGGATACTCAGAGTTTCGCGTCCGCTTTAAATTATATCTCGAGCAGAACCAGCCTCAACAGGCAAATATCGGCGCCAGCGAAATAATGAGCTTTTTTAAAAGCGTCAATAACGATGAATTTGATGATTTACTCGAGCGCGCGGTGGATATTATCCTCGCCTCGGAGCGTATTATTTTCGTCGGTGCCGGAACCTCCGGCGCGCTGGCGAAATATGGCGCGCGCTTCTTCTCGAACGTCGGGAAATTCAGTAATCACATCGACGATCCCTATTTCCCGGTGACGAACGATATGGCCCGCAACGCGCTGGCGATCGTCCTCTCCGTTTCCGGTGAAACCGAAGAGATCCTGCGCTTTGCCGGCCAGTTCAGTCTCCATCGCTGCAAGGTGATGTCGATAACCAGCCACGAACACTCGCGGCTGGCGAAGCTGGCTGATTTCAACCTCTCCTGGCACATACCGCAAACGCGCATCGGCGGCGTCTACGATATTACAACGCAAATTCCGGTCATTTATATTCTTGAAAGCCTCGGGCGTAAATTAGCCCGTAAAATAGCCTGAAAATAACACCCTGTTTTTTCGATGTAACATATTCCAGCGGCGGGAAATTGTTATATCGTGACATTTATATGCCCTTTGCTAGACTCGAAAACAACGGATCATCAAACGAGATTAGCAACCATGAAAAAAATATCCTTACCGCAAGATTTTTTATGGGGCGGCGCGGTAGCGGCGCACCAGGTGGAAGGCGGCTGGAATAAAGGCGGCAAAGGCCCGAGCATTTGCGACGTGCTGACCGGCGGCGCGCACGGCGTACCGCGCGAGATAACCCACCAGGTTGAGCCGGGTAAATATTATCCGAACCACGAAGCCATCGATTTTCACGGCCGCTACAAAGAGGACATCAAGCTGTTCGCCGAGATGGGCTTCAAATGCTTCCGTACCTCCATTGCCTGGACCCGCATCTTCCCGCTCGGCGACGAAGCTCAGCCGAACGAAGAGGGGCTGAAGTTCTACGACGACATGTTTGATGAGCTGCTGAAGTACAACATCGAACCGGTTATCACCCTCTCCCACTTTGAAATGCCTCTGCACCTCGTGCAGCAGTACGGCGGCTGGACTAACCGTAAAGTTGTCGATTTCTTCGTGCGCTTTGCCGAAGTGGTCTTCGAGCGCTATAAGCACAAAGTGAAATACTGGATGACCTTTAACGAGATCAACAACCAGCGTAACTGGCGCGCGCCGCTGTTCGGCTACTGCTGCTCCGGCGTGGTCTATACCGAGCATGAAAACCCGGAAGAGACCATGTACCAGGTGCTGCACCACCAGTTCGTGGCCAGCGCGCTGGCGGTGAAGGCGGCGCGCCGTATCAACCCCGAGATGCAGGTTGGCTGCATGCTGGCGATGGTTGCCCTCTATCCGTTCTCCTGCAAGCCTGAAGACGTGATGTTCGCTCAGGAGTCGATGCGTGAACGCTACGTCTTCACCGACGTGCAGCTGCGCGGCTACTACCCGACCTACGTGCTGAACGAGTGGGAGCGACGCGGCTTCAACATCAGGATGGAAGAGGGTGACGAGCAGATCCTGCGTGAAGGCACCTGCGACTACCTCGGCTTCAGCTACTACATGACCAACGCCGTGAAGGCCGAAGGCGGCAGCGGCGATGCCATTTCCGGCTTTGAAGGCAGCGTACCGAACCCGCATGTTAAGGCCTCCGACTGGGGCTGGCAGATTGACCCGGTGGGCCTGCGCTACGCGCTGTGCGAGCTGTACGAACGCTATCAGAAACCGCTGTTCATCGTAGAAAACGGCTTTGGCGCCTATGACAAAGTAGAAGAAGACGGCAGCATCAATGACGACTACCGCATCGACTACCTGCGCGCCCACGTTGAAGAGATGATAAAAGCGGTCACTTACGATGGCGTCGAGCTGATGGGCTACACCCCGTGGGGCTGCATCGATTGCGTCTCCTTCACCACCGGCCAGTACAGCAAGCGCTACGGCTTTATCTACGTCAACAAGCACGATGACGGCACCGGCGATATGTCCCGTTCGCGTAAAAAGAGCTTCGACTGGTATAAAGAAGTGATTGCCAGCAACGGCGAAAACCTCTGATTTCTTGCTCTGCCTCCTCCTCTCCCCCTGCCGGGAGAGGAGTCATGCCCCTCCCGGACACCTGTTGCGGACACTTCTTTACAGCTTTCACATTGCCAAAACGCGTTCGCCCGCTAAGATAGGCCACGTGAATATTTGAGGCGATCATGATTAAGCGACAGCGAAAAGCCATTCTTCTTGTAGTCCTTGCCTGTCTGGTGGTGCTGGTATGCACCGCGCAGCGTATGGCGGGGCTGCACGCGCTGGTCATGAACGCCGCCGCCGTCACGCAGTCCGCCCAGCAGAGTTCGGACAGCGCCGAAGCGCCGGTCACCCCCTGCGAGCTGAGCGCAAAGTCGCTGCTGGCCTCACCGCCGGTGCTGTTTGAAGGGGCGCTGTTCGTTTTCGCGCTTCTGCTGACGGTGCTGGCGGCAGTGCCGCCGCGCATCGAGCGGCTGTGGCCTCCCCGCGTTATCTCCCCTCCCCGGCTACGGGTGCATCTGCGGCTCTGCGTCTTCCGTGAATGAGAATTTTCCTGACAGTTCAGGTTAATCAATCATTTACGGAGAAAATTTATGCTTATGGTATTCAGGCGACTGCTGGTCTGCCTGCTTTGGCTATGGCTGCCCGCAAGCCAGGCCGCCGACAGCGGCTGGCTACGCGCCGCCGATAATCAGCACGCCAGCGTCAGGCTGCGCGCGCAAAACGAGGGCAGCGGCGACACCCGCCTGCTGCTGGACGTGGCTCTGGAAAAGGGCTGGGAAACCTACTGGCGCTCGCCGGGCGAAGGTGGGATCGCGCCCGCCATCGCCTGGCATCAGCCGCTGGAGGTGAGCTGGCGCTGGCCGGTGCCGCAGCGTTTTGACGTCGCCGGTATTTCGACCCAGGGCTATGACGGCAACGTCAGCTTCCCGATGGCGATCCGCGGCCCGCTACCCGCGACGCTGAGCGGCGTGCTGACGCTTTCCACCTGCAGCAACGTCTGCATTCTGACCGACTATCCCTTCTCGCTGGATATGACCGCCCCTGCGGGAGGCGACTTTGGCTACGATTACGCCCGCGCAATGGGCACACTGCCGCTGCCCGACGGGCTGACGACGCACCTCTCCGCCGGCTACAGCAGCGGCAGGCTCACGGTGACCGCCGTTCGTGAGGCCGGCTGGCAGCAGCCCTCCCTGTTTATCGATAGCATGGATGACGTCGATTTCGCTAAACCCACCTTTACCATCAAGGGCGACACCCTTACCGCCACGCTGCCGGTGACAGACGGCTGGGGCGAGGCGGCGCCGGACCTGCGCAATCAGCGCCTCTCTCTGGTGCTGGCCGACGGCGGCCAGGCGCAGGAGAGCGCGCTCGTCATCGGCGCAGCCTCCCCGACTCCCGCTACGTCGTGGGGATGGGCGCTGCTGATGGCGCTGGCCGGCGGGCTGATCCTCAACGTTATGCCCTGCGTTCTGCCGGTGCTGGCGATGAAGCTCGGCTCGCTGGTGCAAACCGACGTTCGCCAGCGCGGCGCGGTGCGGCGGCAGTTCCTCGCGTCAGTAAGCGGCATCGTCACCTCTTTCCTCGCCCTGGCGCTGATGATGACGCTGCTGCGCCTCGGTAATCAGGCCTTAGGCTGGGGGATCCAGTTCCAGAATCCGTGGTTTATCGGCGTCATGGCGCTAGTGATGGTCCTGTTCAGCGCCAGCCTGCTGGGGCTGCTGGAGATCCGCCTCTCCTCCCGCGCCAGCACCTTCCTCGCCACCCGCGGCGGCAACGGTCTGATGGGGCATTTCTCCCAGGGCGCGCTGGCCACGCTGCTGGCAACCCCGTGCACCGCGCCTTTTCTCGGCACCGCGGTTTCGGTGGCGCTGGTCGCGCCGCTGCCTCTGCTGTGGGGCATCTTCTTCACCATGGGATTAGGCATGAGCCTGCCGTGGCTGCTGGTTGCCGCCTGGCCCGGGCTGGCCCTGCGCCTGCCGCGTCCCGGCCGCTGGATGAACGCCGTGCGGGTCGTGCTCGGGCTGATGATGCTCGGCTCGTCGCTGTGGCTGATGAGCCTGCTGACGGTGCACACAGGCCGCACGCCGGTGCTCGCGCTGATGGTGATTTTAGCGGTCGTACTGCTGATGGCGACGGCCTGGCGCTACCGCTGGCGTACGGCGCTGCGTGCCGGCGCGCTGGCCGTGGCCGTCGCGGCGGCGGTCGTCCTCGTTTTCCCGCAGGACGGTCAAGGGTCCCGGCGTGACCGGGTGAAGTGGCAGCCGCTCAGCGAGCAGGCCATTACCGCCGCCCTGGCTGACCATAAGCGGGTCTTTATCGACGTGACCGCCGACTGGTGCGTGACCTGTAAAGCGAATAAATACAACGTGCTGCTGCGGGATGATGTGCAGGACGCGCTCTCTGCGCCCGACGTGGTGGCGCTGCGCGGTGACTGGAGCCGGCCGTCGGAAACCATCAGCCGCTTTCTGAACGCTCGCGGCAGCGCCGCGGTCCCCTTCAACCAAATTTACGGACCGGATTTAGCCCAGGGCCAGATACTCCCCGCGCTGTTAAATCGTGACGCGCTGCTCGCCGCGCTCTCCGCCGCCAAAGGACAATAATGATGAGAACGATTACCGCCCTCCTGCTGCTGTGCATCTCAGCTTTCGCCTCCGCCGCTCCGGCGCCGCAGGCTGAATCATCCTCCGACGCTCAGCTGGCGAACCTGCTGTTTAACGATCCCAATAGCCCGCGCATCGGGGCCAAAGCGCCGCGTCTGACCATCGTGTCGTTTACCGACTACAACTGCCCCTACTGCAAGCAGTTCGACCCGCTGCTGGAAAAAATCGTCCACGATAATCCCGACGTCCTGCTGATCGTCAAGCTGCTGCCGTTTAAGGGACAAAGCTCGGTCAACGCCGCCAAAGCCGCGCTCTCAACCTGGCGTCAGCAGCCGGACAAATTCTGGGCGCTGCACCAGCGGCTGATGGCGAAAAAGGGGTATCACGATGATGCCAGCATTCTCGCCGCCCGGCAGAAGACCGCTACCGATGGCGTACAGGTGGATGATAAGACGATGGATTCGTTGAAGATGAACCTGATTTTGTCCCAGGTGCTGAACGTTCAGGGGACCCCGGCGACCATCGTCGGCGACCAGATGGTGGCGGGGGCCATTTCGTATGCCGACCTGGAGGGGCTGGTGAAAGAGCAGCTGGCACAATCCCATGCGCAGTAAACTGCGCCGCTGGCTGCGCGAACTGATGATTCTGCTGCTGCTCGTGGCGGCGACTATCGGCGGAATGGATTATCTGCGCCGACCCGCGCTGCCGCAGAGTTTTACCAGCACGCCGCTGCAGACCGTTGACGGCCGGACGGTCGATCTGCGCGCCATGAGTGAGGAGCGCCCGCTGCTGCTCTACGTCTGGGCCACGTGGTGCGGCATCTGTCGCTACACCACGCCGTCCGTCGCCGCGCTGGCTGCCGATGGCGGCAACGTGATGACGGTGGCGCTGCGCTCCGGCGATGACCCGGCGCTGGAGAAGTGGCTGGCGCGCAAAAAAATGGCGCTGCCGACGGTTAACGATCCCGACGGCCGGCTTTCAGGCCAGTGGGACGTGCAGGTGACGCCCACCCTGGTGGTGATTTCCCGCGGCGAGGTGAAATCCGTGACCACCGGCTGGACCAGCGGCTGGGGGATGCGCCTGCGGCTGTGGCTGGCGTCATAAGTCGCTGAGCCCGGGTAGAGTAACGCCCGGGTTTGCGCTGGCCGGAGGCTATTTTCCTCCGGCCAGCTCGAGGAAGCTGCCGGTGACGTAGGAGGCTTTGTCGCTCAACAGCCAGGCGATCGCCTGGGCGACCTCTTCCGGCTGCCCGCCGCGCTGCATCGGCAGCGCCGCTTTCACCCGCTCTACGCGCCCCGGCTCGCCGCCGGAGGCGTGCATTTCGGTGTAGATAAAGCCCGGACGCACGCCGTTGACGCGAATGCCCTGCGCCGCCACCTCCAGCGCCAGGCCGGTAGTCAGCGTATCGACCGCCCCTTTCGACGCAGCGTAATCAACGTATTCACCCGGTGAGCCCAGACGCGCCGCCGCCGAAGAGACGTTGACGATCGCCCCGCCCTTGCCGCCGTGACGGTGCGACATCCGCTTTACCGCCTCGCGACAGCAGAGGAAATAGCCGGTGACGTTGGTGCCCAGCACCCGATTAATCCGCTCAGCGTTAAGGTCTTCAATAGCGCTCTGGGTAAACAGAATGCCGGCATTATTGACCAGCGCGCTCAGGGGTTCGCCAAGGCGATCGAGGCCGGCAAACATCGCCATCACCTGCGCCTCGTCGCTAATATCCGCGCGCAGCGCGATAGCCTTGCCGCCCCGGGCAATAATTTCATTCACCACTTCCGTCGCCGCGTTCACGTTGTGATGGTAATTCACCGCCACGGTATAGCCTTCCTGCGCCAGCAGCAGCGCCGTCGCCCTGCCAATTCCGCGGCTCGCGCCGCTAATCAGTGCTACCGTCATCGCGTTCTCCCAAAAAATAAAGGCGCCGCAGCGCCTTTAAAAGATAGTCTAATCAGCTAATTACTGATATTCGCTCATCGGTACGCAGGAGCAGAACAGGTTACGGTCGCCGTAAACATCGTCCAGACGCTTCACCGTCGGCCAGTATTTATTCGCCAGCCCTGCCGGGAACACCGCCAGCTCGCGGGTGTACGGATGGCTCCACTCAGCAACCAGCTCGCCCTGGGTGTGCGGCGCGTTCACCAGCGGGTTATCCGCCAGCGGCCACTCGCCCGCTTTCACGCGCTCGATTTCGCCGCGGATCGCCAGCATCGCCTCGATAAAGCGGTCCAGCTCAACCTTGCTTTCCGATTCGGTCGGCTCAACCATCAGCGTACCGGCAACCGGGAAGGACATCGTCGGCGCGTGGAAACCAAAGTCGATCAGACGCTTGGCAATGTCCAGCTCGCTGATGCCGGTCTCTTCTTTCAGCGGACGAATATCCAGAATACATTCGTGCGCCACGCGGCCGTCGCGGCCGGTATAGAGCACCGGGAAAGCCTCTTTCAGGCGCGTCGCGATATAGTTAGCGTTGAGAATAGCCACCTGGCTGGCCTGCTTCAGCCCTTCCGCGCCCATCATGCGGATATACATCCAGCTGATAGGTAAAATGGAGGCGCTGCCGAACGGTGCCGCGGAAACCGCGCCCTGACGGGTCAGCATGCCTTCAATTTGCACCACGCTGTGGCCCGGTACGAACGGAGCCAGGTGCGCCTTCACGCCGATTGGGCCCATGCCAGGGCCGCCGCCGCCGTGCGGAATGCAGAAGGTTTTGTGCAGGTTAAGGTGCGACACGTCCGCGCCGATAAAGCCCGGAGAGGTGATCCCCACCTGCGCATTCATGTTCGCGCCGTCGAGGTAAACCTGGCCGCCGAACTGATGCACAATCTCGCACACTTCGCGGATGGTCTCTTCATACACGCCGTGCGTCGACGGGTAGGTCACCATGATGCAGGAGAGGTTTTCCCCCGCCTGCTCTGCCTTAAGACGCAGATCGGCGAGATCGATGTTACCGTTTTTATCACAGGCCACGACCACGACCTGCATCCCTGCCATCTGCGCGGATGCCGGGTTGGTGCCGTGCGCCGAGCTTGGGATCAGGCAGATATCGCGATGGCCTTCATTGCGGCTCTCGTGGTAATGACGGATAGCCAGCAGGCCCGCATATTCGCCCTGGGCGCCGGAGTTCGGCTGCATGCACACGGCGTCGTAGCCGGTCAGCTTCACCAGCCAGTCGGAGAGCTGGGCGATCATCTGATGATAACCTTCCGCCTGCTCTGCCGGGCAGAACGGGTGCAGCTCGGCAAACTCAGGCCAGGTGATCGGGATCATTTCCGCCGCGGCGTTGAGCTTCATGGTGCAGGATCCCAGCGGGATCATCGCCTGATTCAGCGCCAGATCTTTACGCTCCAGCGAGTGCATGTAGCGCATCATCTCGGTTTCGCTGTGGTAGCGATTGAATACCGGGTGGGTCAGGATCGCATCGTCGCGCAGCATGCTGGCCGGGATCGAACGGCTGTCGAGCGCAACGTCTTTGTCCAGGGTATCGATATCCAGCCCGTGCGCCTCGCCAACGATCGCGCGGAACAGGTTCAGCACGTCTTCGCGGGTGGTGGCTTCATCGAGGGTGATACCGACCGCGTTGTGAATGTCGCTGCGCAGGTTAATTTCCAGCGCCTCGGCGCGCGCCAGCACCGCCGCTTTATCGGCAACGTCAACGCAGAGGGTGTCAAAGTAGTGCGCGTGGCGCAGCTTGAGCCCTTTCTTCTGCAGGCCGTCGGCGAGAATATCCGTCAGGCGATGGATGCGGCTGGCGATACGCTTCAGGCCAGCCGGGCCGTGGAAGACCGCGTACAGGCTGGCGATGTTGGCCAGCAGCACCTGGGAAGTACAAATATTGGAGTTCGCTTTCTCGCGGCGGATATGCTGCTCGCGGGTCTGCATCGCCATGCGCAGCGCGGTGTTGCCGGCGGCATCTTTCGATACGCCGATAATACGGCCTGGCATGGAGCGTTTGAATTCATCTTTTGCCGCGAAGAAGGCCGCGTGCGGACCACCGTAGCCCATCGGCACGCCGAAACGCTGGGCGGAACCGAAGACGATATCGGCGCCCTGCTTGCCCGGCGCGGTCAGCAGCACCAGGGTCATAAAGTCGGCCGCCACGCTCACCACGACCTTGCGCGCTTTAAGCTCGGCAATCAGGCCTGCGTAATCGTGCACTTCACCGGTCGTACCGACCTGCTGCAGCAGCACGCCGAAAACGTCCTGATGATCGAGCGCTTTGTCCGCGTCATCGACGATAACGTCAAAGCCGAAGGTTTCCGCGCGAGTGCGGACCACGTCCAGCGTTTGCGGGTGCACGTCGGCAGCCACAAAGAAGCGGTTCGCGTTTTTGAGCTTGCTGACGCGCTTCGCCATCGCCATCGCTTCCGCGCCGGCGGTTGCTTCATCCAGCAGCGAGGCAGAGGCGATATCCAGCCCGGTCAGATCGAGCGTAACCTGCTGGAAGTTGAGCAGCGATTCGAGGCGACCCTGCGATACTTCCGGCTGATAAGGGGTATACGCGGTATACCAGCCCGGGTTTTCCAGCATATTGCGCTGAATAACCGGCGGCAGCTGCACGGCGGTGTAGCCCATGCCGATGTAAGACTTAAAGCGCTTGTTACGCCCGGCAATTGCCTTCAGCTCCGCGAGCGCGGCGAATTCCGTCGTCGCATCACCGACCTGCGGCGGCGTTGCCAGCTGAATATCCTGCGGCACAATCTGGCCAATCAGGGCGTTAAGCGAATCGGCGCCAACGGTATTCAGCATCTCCTGCTGTTGCTGAGCATCCGGACCGATGTGACGTTCAATAAAGGCGCCGCGGTTTTCAAGCTGACCTAAAGTCTGAGTCATGAGCGATGGTTCCTGAAACGTGCAGTGAATCGTAATTGTCTGACTGGTTTGCCCGGTTTTGCACGCATGCTCACCGGACCTTTCTACGCAAAACCGTTCACGCGGCTGGCAGTGACGCCAGCGGGCGGGTTAGCCGGGAAGCTAACCCGCCCGCCGCGTGAAGGATGAACGTAGTTACTCGTCTTCTAACAGCGCGGCATAAGCCGTCGCGTCCAGCAGCGCCGCGACCTGAGCTTCATCGCTGGCTTTGATTTTGAAGATCCAGCCGTCGGCGTACGGATCGCTGTTAATCAGCTCCGGGGAGTCGTTGAGCTCTTCGTTCACCGCCACGATCTCGCCGCTAATCGGAGCATAGATATCCGAGGCCGCTTTAACCGACTCCGCAACGGCGCAGTCATCACCGGCTTCAACCGCCGCGCCGACTTCCGGCAGATCGACGAAAACCATATCGCCAAGCAGCTCCTGCGCGTGCTCGGTGATGCCAACGGTGTAGGTGCCGTCAGCCTCTTTGCGCAGCCATTCGTGTTCTTTACTGTATTTCAGTTCTGCTGGTACGTTGCTCATCAATTCATCTCCAAAAGGGGGAATCACGCAACGGCTTTGCCGTTACGCACAAAAACGGGTTTAGTCACTTTTACCGGCATTTCGCGGTTACGGATTTGTACGACAGCCGTTTCACCGATGCCCGCCGGTACGCGTGCCAGTGCAATACTGTAGCCCAGCGTCGGGGAGAACGTCCCGCTGGTGATAATGCCCTCTTGCTGATTACCATCAGCATCGGTAAAGCGCACCGGCAGACCGCCGCGCAGTACGCCCTTCTCGGTCATCACCAGACCAACCAGTTGCTCGGTTCCTTTTTCGCGCTGCAGCTCCAGCGCTTCACGACCGATAAAGTTGCGATCGGCAGGTTCCCAGGCGATGGTCCAGCCCATATTCGCCGCCAGCGGGGAGACGCCTTCGTCCATCTCCTGGCCGTACAGATTCATCCCGGCTTCCAGGCGCAGCGTATCGCGCGCGCCGAGGCCGCAGGGCTTCACGCCCGCGTCCAGCAGGCTGCGCCAGAAATCTGCGGCCTGTTCTTTCGGCAGCGCAATCTCGTAGCCCGCTTCGCCGGTGTAGCCGGTGGTGGCGATAAATAAATCCCCCGCCTGTACGCCAAAGAACGGCTTCATGCCGGCAACGGCCTGGCGCTGCTGCTCGCTAAACAGGGTGGCGGCCTTCTCTTTCGCCTGCGGGCCCTGGACGGCGATCAGCGACAGATCGTCGCGTACGGTTATCTCCAGGCCATAGGATTCAGCCTGCTGGCCGATCCAGGCGAGGTCTTTTTCGCGCGTCGCGGAGTTAACAACAAGGCGGAAATAGTCTTCCGTCAGGAAATAGACAATCAGGTCATCGATAACGCCCGCCGAAGCGGTCAGCATTCCGCTGTACAGCGCTTTGCCAGGGACGGTGAGCTTCGCTACATCGTTAGCCAGCAGATAGCGCAGGAACTCGCGCACCCGGCTCCCGTGGAAGTCGACGATGGTCATGTGCGAGACGTCGAACATGCCGGCATCGCTGCGCACCGCGTGGTGTTCATCAATCTGGGAACCGTAATGCAGCGGCATCATCCAGCCATGGAAGTCCACCATGCGAGCACCGCACAGCGTGTGTTGTTCATACAACGGAGTCTGTTGAGCCATCTTTTCCTCGTCGAATAAAACGGAACCAGCTACTTTTTTGCGGCGATTTCGCCCCGCGAAATCCGGCGTCGAGGCCTTTCGCTGGCGCCGACGCAAACGTTATCTTTTGCCTGAACTTACCACCGAAACCGGCGCTAAACCATAAGGTAAATCAGGACATCACATTAGCTTATGACCAAAACTCGCCGAAAACTCTACAGAATTATTGACTGGAAAAAAGCGATTAATGCCACATAAAATTAACATAACCACCGAACAAAGCAGGTCATGATGGTATTTTATGCGAAAAAATGGGCCTATTTTCTTTAACAAAAAAAGACAGACATTAATAAAACTAATGCGAAAAAATGGGTGAGATTAGATTATTTCAAATGAGAGGGGAAAACCCGGCGCGAAGCCGGGTGAGAGAAGTGTGACGAGCTTAACGTAACCAGCCAGGAAGGTCGTTTAGCCCCATCGCCTGACGAATCAGCTGCGGCTTGACGCCCGGCAGCGTATCGGCAAGCTTGAGACCGATATCGCGCAGCAGCTTCTTCGCCGGATGGCTACCGGCAAACATTTCGCGAAAGCCCTGCATTCCCGCCAGCATCAGCGCGGCGCTGTGCTTGCGGCTGCGCTCATAGCGGCGGAGATACAGATGCTGGCCGATATCCTTGCCCTGAGCGTGCAGGCGCCTGAGCTCATCGATAAGCTCTGCGGCATCCATAAAGCCCAGGTTCACTCCCTGCCCGGCCAGCGGGTGGATGGTATGGGCGGCGTCGCCAACCAGCGCCAGACGATGGGCGGCAAACTGCCGCGCGTAGCGGCCGGTCAGCGGGAAAACTTCGCGCTCGCTCTCAATCTGGCACAGGCCAAGGCGATTATCGAAGGCGATATTCAGCGCCTGATTAAACGTCGCCTCGTCCGCCTGCTGCATCTGCTCCGCTTCCTGCGGCGGTAGCGACCAGACGATCGAGCACAGGTGCGGATCGCTGAGCGGCAGGAAGGCGAGGATACCGTCGCCGTGGAAGGCCTGGCGTGCGATGGCCCGATGCGGCTCCGCGGTGCGGATGGTGGCCACCAGCGCGTGATGGCGATAGTCCCAGAAGGTCAGCGGAATATCGGCCTTGTTGCGCAACCACGAGTTGGCGCCGTCGGCGCCGACCACCAGCCGGGCGGTGAGCATGCTGCCGTCCTGCAGGCTAAGGAAGGCTTCGTTCTCCCCCCATGCGACCTGCTGCAGCTGCGCCGGAGCCAGCAGCGTAACGTCAGAGCAGCGCTGCGCCTTTTGCCACAGCGCGTGGTGAACGACCGCATTTTCTATAATGTGTCCGAGGTGGCTGAAGCCCAGACTTTGGTCATCAAAGCTGATGTGGCCAAAGCTGTCTTTATCCCACACTTCCATCCCGTGATAGCAGCTGGCGCGGCGGGCGATAATTGCTGGCCAGACGTCAAGCTTGCTCAGGAGCTTCTCGCTGGCGGCGTTAATCGCGGAGACCCGCAGCGCTGGCCGCGCATCGGCGCTCAGCGGCTGTGGCTCAGCCTGCTCAAGGACGGCGACGCGCAGCCCGCTGCCCTGCAATCCGCAGGCAACCGCCAGCCCCACCATGCCACCGCCCACAATGGCAACATCAACACTTTGCACGTTCAACTCCTTAACGGGGGACCCAACCGAGGGTACGCTGCGCCAGCGCATCGCGCGCCGGAGTAAATAATTCCATCGCCATCAGGCCAAGGTTGCGCCCCGCAACCAGCGGCGCCCAACGGTTGGCAAACAGATGAACCAGGCCATCGGTCACGCCGATAGTCGCGGACTTATCATCCGCTCGCCGCGCCTGATACTGCTCAAGCAAGGCGTAATCGCCCGGATCGCGCCCGCCGGCCTCGGCCACAATTTCAGCCAGGCTCATCACATCGCGCAGGCCGAGGTTAAACCCCTGCCCGGCAATGGGATGCAGCGTCTGCGCCGCGTTGCCGACCAGCGCCAGACGATGGGAAACGGCGCGGCTGGCGGTGGTTAACGCCAGCGGATAAACGCTGCGCGCCCCGGCGTGGGTAATCCGCCCCAGCCGCCAGCCAAACGCCTGCTGCAGCTCGTGGCAAAAACGTTCGTCCGACCAGCTCAGGACGTCGTCATAGCGGGACTGAGGGTGGCACCACACCAGCGAACAGCGGCCCTGCGACATCGGCAGCATCGCCAGGGGACCGTGCTCGGTAAACCGCTCAAAGGCGCGCCCCTCGTGGGGCAAAGCGGTGCTGACGTTGGCAATAATCGCCAGCTGTTGGTAGGGCTGCTGCTGCCAGCTGATACCGCAGCGGGCGCCGATCGTCGAGCGCGATCCGTCCGCCGCCACCAGCAGCCTGCCGTCGATAGTTTCACCGCTGTCCAGGGTGATGCTGACGCCCTCCTCCCGGCGGCCGACGTTCTCTACTTTTGCCGGACAGTGCAGGGTAATACCCGGCGCCTCGCGCAGTTGCGCAAACAGGCGCTGGCCAATATCGTGCAGTTCAACGACCTGGCCCAGCGCTGCCAGGCCATAGTCCTGAGCGTCCAGCGTGACGAACCCCGCGTGGCCGCGGTCGCTGACGTGCACGCGCTGGATCGGCGTCGCGCAGTCGGCGATCTCCTGCCAGATACCGACGCGCGCCAGCTGCTGGCAGGTGCCTGCCGCCAGCGCAATCGCCCTGGCGTCAAATCCTGGATGCTTCGATGATTCCGGCGCCGCCGCTTCTACCAGATGGACCGGCAGTGCGCCGTCGGTCAGCCGGGAGATAGCCAGGGCCAGGGTCGCGCCGGTCATTCCGCCGCCAACGATCAGCACGCTCATGAGCGTCGCGCCGCCGCCATCAGCGCTTCGATATCGTCAGCGCGTTTCACCACCCCGGCGGTGAGATTTTCATTGCCGTCAGCGGTTATCACAATATCGTCTTCGATGCGGATACCGATACCGCGATACTGCGACGGCACGTCGGCATCGGTGGCGATGTACAGGCCTGGCTCAACGGTCAGCACCATGCCCGGCTCAAGGATACGCGAACGCTCGGCGTCGTAGCGGCCGACATCATGTACATCCAGCCCCAGCCAGTGGCTCAGGCCGTGCATAAAGAACGGGCGGTGCGCATTGCTGGCGAGCAGCTCTTCGACATCCCCTTTAAGGATGCCGAGGCGCACAAGGCCGACGATCATTATCCGCACAACTTCCTGATTAACCTCCTGAATAGAGGTGCCAGGGCGGTATAGCGTCAGCGCGGTTTCCAGCGATTCGAGGACAATGTCATAAATCTCGCGCTGGGCCGGGCTAAATTTGCCGTTAACCGGGAAGGTGCGGGTAATATCGCCCGCATAGCCGCGGTATTCGCAGCCGGCATCGATCAGCACCAGATCGCCATCGCGCAGCTCGCACTCGTTTTCGGTGTAATGCAGAATGCAGCCGTTGTCGCCGCCGCCCACGATGGTGTTATAGGAAGGGAAGCGGGCGCCGTGACGGTTGAATTCGTGAAGGATTTCGCCCTCCAGCTGGTATTCGTACATCCCCGGCTGACACTTTTCCATCGCCCGGGTGTGGGCCAGGGCGGAGATCTCTCCGGCACGGCGCAGCACCTCAAGCTCTTCTGGCGATTTGAACAGGCGCATCTCATGCACTATCGGCCGCCAGTCGATGACGGAGTTTGGCGCCTGCAGGTTCTGGCGCGAGCCCTTACGCAGCTTCTCCAGCGCCGTGAAGACGATTTTATCGGCGTAGGCATATTCGCCCTGCGCAAAATAGATGGCGTCAAGGCCGTTCAGCAGTTGGAACAGCTGTTGGTTAATTTCGCTGAACGCCAGGGCGCGGTCGACGCCGAGCTTCGCGGGCGCGGCCTCCTGCCCAAGGCGACGGCCGAACCAGATCTCTGCCGTCAGATCGCGAACGCGGTTAAACAGCACGCTATGGTTATGGGTGTCGTTGCTTTTAATCAGCACCAGCAAGGCTTCAGGCTCATTGAAGCCGGTAAAGTACCAAAAATCGCTGTTCTGCCGGTAGGGATATTCTGAATCTGCGCTGCGTACCGCTTCCGGTGCGGCGAAAATGAGCGCCGCGCTGCCCGGCTGCATCTGCGCTAACAGCGCCTGGCGACGAGAAAGAAATTCCTGCTGTGTCATGACGCCCCCTCAACAAATTGTAATTAGTGTAGTGTCGGCTTGCGTACTTCTGGTGCGGTTGGCTGCTGGCGCGAGAAGTTTTCGTGGCACAGCAGCGCGGCAACGCGTACGTACTCGATAATCTCTTCTAACGACATCTCCAGCTCTTCCTGGTCTTCGTCTTCGTCGTAGCCCAGCTGCGCAATGTTGCGCAGATCGTCGATGGCTTCGCCGGTTTCATCTTTGACCTTATCCAGCTTCGGCTGAGTCACACCAAGGCCTAGCAGGAAGTGGTTAACCCAACCGGCCAGCGCATCGGCGCGTTCAAACACGGTCACGTTCTCCCCTTCCGGCAGATAGAGCTGGAACAGAAAGCCATCGTCTTCCAGTGAGTCGCTGGTCGCGGAATGCATGTTGCGCAGAGACTGCGCCAGCTCGTGGCCGAATGCGAGACCTTCGTTCGTCAGGTCGTGCACCAGCGGCTGCCAGCTGCTGTCTTTATTACCGCCGCACAGGATCCCGCTGATCAAACCGTGCATTTCGGCCGGGGTTAAGCCCACGCCCTGTTGGTTCAGTAACTGGTCTACGGCGTTGTAACCAGGCATTTCGTTCTGTATAGACATGCGCATTCGTCATCGTTGGGAGGAATATTCATGATATGCTACCACTTTGGACCCTGGTGAACCAGAATAGGGCTTGTACCTTCGCATCAGGGTAGCTATAGTGTCGCCCCTTCGTAGCCCCGGGTATGGGCGTGAAGGCCGCGCAGTCAATCAGCAGGAAGGTGGCATGTCTGCACAACCCGTCGATCTCCAAATTTTTGGCCGTTCACTTCGCGTGAATTGCCCGCCTGAACAAAGGGATGCCTTGAGTCAGGCAGCTGATGACCTGAATCAGCGGTTGCAAGATTTAAAAGAACGCACTAGAGTCACAAATACTGAGCAGTTGGTCTTCATCGCCGCGTTGAACATCAGCTATGAGTTAACTCAGGAAAAAGCGAAAACCCGCGACTACGCCTCCAGTATGGAACAGCGTATTCGGATGCTTCAGCAGACCATCGAACAAGCGTTGCTTGAGCAAGGTCGCATAAGCGAAAGAACCGGGCCAAAGTTTGAATAACACTTTGCAATTAACTGTGTTAGAGTAATCGCAAGAACAAAATTTCTCTGAGATGTTTGCAAGCGGGCCAGTCCCCTGAGCCGATATTTCATACCACAAGAATGTGGCGCTCCACGGTTGGTGAGCATGCTCGGTTCGTCCGAGAAGCCTTAAAACTGTGACGACGCATTCACCTTGAACCAAGGGTTCAAGGGTTACAGCCTGCGGCGGCATCTCGGAGATTCCCTTCTTTAGCGCTTCATTCGCACCACTTCACATTCAGCATTACACCTACTCTGTATTACACTACGCCTACATGCATAACCGGCTCACGTCGTGACGTGATAATGCCAGATCAGGCGATCTTTCATGACCCAAATTTCTGATACCCGCTCAACCCGACAGCAGATTCGCCAGCACATCCGCCAGCTTCGACGCACGCTGACGCCTGAACAGCAGGCCAGTTTTGCCGCGCTGGGTGCGAACCGCATGATGGCCTATCCGCCGGTGACCCTCGCGCGAACCGTGGCGCTGTTTCTTTCCTTCGACGGCGAGTTGGATACCCGACCGCTGATTGAGCAGCTGTGGCGGGCGGGAAAACGCGTCTATCTCCCCGTGCTCCACCCTTTCAGTCCGGGAAACCTGCTGTTTTTACACTACCATCCGCAAAGCGAACTGGTGATAAACCGCCTGAAAATCCACGAGCCAAAGCTCGACGTGCGCGACGTGCTGCCGCTGTCGCAGCTGGATGTGCTGATTACGCCGCTGGTGGCCTTTGATGCGCTCGGCCAGCGTCTGGGAATGGGTGGGGGATTTTACGACAGGACGCTGCAAAACTGGCGCCAGTATCCTCTGCAGCCCGTCGGCTATGCCCACGATTGCCAGCAGGTTGACGTACTGCCGACGGAGCAGTGGGATATCCCGCTGCCCGCGGTGATCACGCCCTCAAAGCTGTGGCAGTGGGCGTAGGTTATTGGTAGCCGAGCGTCTTCAGCTGCCGGTTATGCCGGCCGCTTAGCAGGAAGAGAGTCGCCAGCGATCCCAGCAGCGCACAGAACATATCCGACTGGGTGTCCCACGGGTCGCCCTGGGTGCCGAGAAAATCGTCCGCCCCCTGCCCCATCGCCAGCGCCGCCCACCATTCAATCAGCTCGTAGGTCGCGCTGATGGCCAGCGCGATGCAGCACACCAAAAATGACAGCATCTTGCGCCCGCGGACGTAGCCGCCGCGAATAAGGATTTCCCGCGCCGCCAGCGCCGGCACCAGCCCCTGAAAAAAGTGGCCGAGCTTATCGTACGGATTGCGGCTTAGGTTAAGCCACGCCTGCACGTCAAAACCAATCGGCACTTTGGCGTAGGTATACATCCCGCCGACCATCAGAATGATGGCGTGAAAGAAGATAAGCGTGTACAGGAGCGGGGTGAGCGGATAGCGCGAACGCGTTGCCAGCAGCAGCGGAACGATGATAATGACCGGCGTCACTTCCATCAGCCACGTCAGGCGGTCGTGAGTTCCCCATCCCGTCCATGCAAGGATCAGCAGCAGGAGGAGAACGCCGGTATTCAGTAGTGATTTATGCATAGGTTAAAGGGATCCCCGCAGGGATCCTCGATATGAATCAGAACAACAGACGCGCGCGGATAGTGCCCGGGATCGCCTTCATCGCCAGCAGTGCCTGCTGCGCCACATCCTCTTCGGCTTCAATATCGATAACCACATAGCCCATCTGCGGGGTGGTTTGTAGATACTGCGCCGCGATGTTGATGCTCTGAGCGGCAAAGATCTGGTTGATGGCGGTCAGTACGCCAGGACGGTTTTCGTGGATATGCAGCAGACGGCGACCGCCGTGCAGCGGCAGCGACACTTCCGGGAAGTTTACCGCGGAAAGGGTTGAGCCGTTGTCGGAGTACTTCGCCAGCTTGCCCGCCACTTCCAGACCGATATTTTCCTGCGCTTCCTGGGTAGAACCCCCGATATGCGGCGTCAGGATCACGTTGTCGAACTCGCACAGCGGCGAGGTGAACGGATCGCTGTTGGTGGCCGGTTCGGTCGGGAAGACGTCAATGGCCGCGCCCGCCAGGTGCTTGCTCGCCAGCGCATCGCAGAGGGCCGGGATATCGACCACAGTGCCGCGAGAGGCGTTGATCAGCAGCGCACCAGGCTTCATCAGCGCCAGCTCTTCCGCACCCATCATATTTTTGGTGGAGGCATTTTCCGGCACGTGCAGGCTCACCACGTCGCTCATGTTCAGCAGGTCGGAGAGATGCTGCACCTGAGTGGCGTTACCAAGCGTAAGTTTACTTTCAATATCATAGAAATAGACGTGCATCCCCAGCGATTCGGCCAGAATGCCCAGCTGCGTACCGATATGGCCGTAGCCGATAATACCGAGCTTTTTGCCGCGCGCTTCAAAGCTGCCAACCGCCAGTTTGTTCCACACGCCGCGGTGCGCTTTGGCGTTAGCTTCAGGGACGCCGCGCAGCATCAGCAGCAGCTCACCAATGACCAGTTCGGCAACGGAGCGGGTGTTAGAAAACGGGGCGTTAAAGACGGGGATACCGCGTTTGGCTGCCGCGTTCAAATCGACCTGGTTAGTACCGATACAGAAGCAGCCAACGGCGACCAGCTTTTCTGCAGCAGCGAAAATCTCTTCCGTCAGGTGAGTACGGGAGCGCAGGCCAATGAAATGGGCATCACGGATCGATGCTTTCAGCGCTTCGCTATCGAGCGCGCCTTTGTGAAATTCAATGTTGGTATAGCCTGCAGCGCGGAGGTTATCCACCGCCTTTTGATGCACACCTTCAACCAGCAGAAACTTAATCTTGTCTTTTTCCAGTGATACCTTAGCCATTTCCCCGTCCTGTTTTTGTCTTATCTGATGTCGTGTGGAACGACACTTCATCCCAGCAACATATCAAAAAAAACTATCGCAGCAATATGAACGTTTGCGTCGACGTCCTGAAGAAATATCACACAGAGGGAAATAGCAGGACAAAAAACCAGAAAGGGAAAGAAAGGTAGATTGTTACTCAGGCTAGTTGCATAAATGTGACAGAAGTCACCAAATTCAGCCTGGAGAAAAAATATTTGCGAGGGAGCGATTCGCTCCCTCCGAACGGATTATTTTACGATGGTTTTAACACCATCGGCGGTGCCGATCAGCGCGACATCGGCGCCACGGTTGGCGAACAGACCCACCGTCACGACGCCAGGAATACCGTTAATGGCATTTTCCAGCGCGATAGCGTCGAGGATCTCGAGGCCGAAAACATCGAGAATGACGTTACCGTTGTCGGTAATCACGCCCTGACGGTACTCCGGGCGGCCACCCAGCTTCACCAGCTCACGCGCCACGGCGCTACGAGCCATAGGAATAACTTCTACCGGCAGCGGGAATTTGCCGAGGATATCGACCTGCTTTGAGGCGTCGGCGATGCAGATAAACTTGTCCGCGACCGAGGCGATAATCTTCTCGCGGGTCAGCGCCGCGCCGCCGCCTTTAATCATCTGCATATGGCCGTTGATCTCATCCGCACCGTCTACGTAAATACCTAAACGGTCGACGCTATTGAGATCGAAAACCGGAATGCCCAGGCCCTTCAGCTTTTCGGTGGAGGCATCGGAGCTGGAAACCGCACCCTCAATCTGCCCTTTCATTGTGCCCAGTGCATCAATAAAATGCGCGGCCGTGGAGCCGGTGCCGACACCCACGATGGTGCCCGGCTGAACATACTGCAATGCCGCCCAGCCTACTGCTTTCTTCAGTTCATCTTGCGTCATGATTATGGTCCGAGATGTGAATACCTGAGGCGCATTATAGAACATCAGGGGTGTTATTGTCCCTGCGACGGGGATCACACAACTGAGCAGACTATTTTCGTCTTCATCAAAAAGAAATTTATGTCATAGTGCAAGTTAATGAAAAGTTATGGGGGTACGCCAGAGCAATGAAACGACCGGACTACAGAACACTACAAGCGCTGGACGCGGTGATAAGAGAACGTGGGTTTGAGCGCGCCGCGCAGAAGCTATGCATTACACAGTCCGCCGTCTCTCAGCGTATTAAACAGCTGGAAAACATGTTCGGCCAGCCGCTGCTGGTGCGTACCGTACCGCCGCGTCCTACCGAGCAGGGGCAGAAGCTGCTGGCCCTGCTGCGCCAGGTTGAGCTGCTGGAAGAGGAGTGGCTGGGCGATGAGCAAACCGGCTCGACGCCGCTGCTGCTGTCGCTGGCGGTGAACGCCGACAGCCTGGCGACCTGGCTGCTGCCGGCGCTCTCCAGCGTGCTTTCCGACTCCCCTATTCGCCTGAATCTGCAGGTGGAAGACGAAACCCGCACCCAGGAGCGCCTGCGCCGCGGTGAGGTGGTCGGGGCGGTCAGTATCCAGCCGCAGGCGCTGCCAAGCTGCCTGGTCGATCAGCTCGGGGCGCTGGACTACCTGTTTGTCGCCTCGAAAGAGTTTGCGCAACGCTATTTTCCCAACGGCGTAACCCGCTCGGCGCTGCTCAAAGCGCCGGTAGTCGCTTTCGATCATCTCGACGACATGCATCAGGCTTTTTTGCAGCAGAACTTCGATTTGCCGCCGGGCAGCGTGCCTTGCCATATCGTTAACTCATCGGAAGCCTTTGTGCAGCTCGCCCGTCAGGGCACCACCTGCTGTATGATCCCGCATCTGCAGATCGAAAAGGAGCTCAACAGCGGCGAGCTTATCGATTTGACGCCGGGCCTGTTCCAGCGCCGGATGCTCTACTGGCATCGCTTCGCGCCGGAAAGCCGGATGATGCGCCGGGTCACCGATGCGCTGATTGCCTACGGGCACAAGGTGCTGCGCCAGGACTAAACCTCGGGCATAAAAAAAGCCCCTTCAGCTGAAGGGGCTTTTTTGCATCTGGCTTACTGCGCCGCTGCGGCCGGTTTCTCCGGCGCCGCCGGTTGAGCCGGCTGGGTTGGCTGCAGCTCAAAGACCACATCCACCTGATCGTCAAACTGGATTGTCGCCTGCTCGTAGGTTTCCTGGGCGGAAACCGGCGCGGCATCGGCGGCTTTCATCATGCGCACCATCGGGCTCGGCTGATAGTTCGAGACGTGGTAGCGCACGCTATAAACCGGGCCCAGCTTGCCGTGGAAACCGGCAGCCAGCTCCTGCGCCTGGTGTACGGCGTCATCGATGGCCGCCTTGCGCGCCTTATCTTTATAGGCATCCGGTTGCGCAACGCCCAAGGATACCGAGCGAACTTCGTTCAGGCCGGCCTTCAGCGCGCCGTCCAGCAGGCCGTTAAGCTTGTCCAGCTGGCGCAACGTCACTTCGACGGTGCGCACGGCGCGATAGCCCTTCAGGATGCTTTTACCGTTCTGGTAATCATAGTCAGGCTGGGTGCGCAGGTTCGCGGAGTTGATATCCTTCTTGGCAATGCCGTTCTTTTCGAGGAAAGAGAGGTATTGCGCAACGCGATCGTCGGCCTGTTTTTTCGCCGATGCGGCATCTTTCGCGGCCACGTTGACTTCAATTGCCAGGGTCGCAATATCGGGCGCCGCAGCAACGCTGGCGGTACCCGAGGTCACAATGTGGGGGCCATTTGGCAATTCATTTGCCTGAGCTGCCATTGAGCTGAATCCGATTGCTGCCGCCAGGGCCATGAGCTTTAACTTCACTGTCGTTTCTCCATCTACATTGGTCGCCCATATACGGACGCATGCCAGCAAGCTTAACGCGTATAAGCGAAAAGTCCATCGGACTAAGCCTGGTTGACCAGCGCCTGTACGTGTAAAAAGCCATCTTTCGCCAGCTGGACGGCGATCAGCCACATCACCAGGCCAACCAGCACGTTAATGATCCGCTGCGCCCGGGCGGTGCGCAAACGCGGCGCCAGCCAGGCCGCCAGCAGGGCCAGACCGAAGAACCACAGGAAAGAGGCGCTGATGGTGCCGAGCGCAAACCAGCGTTTCGGCTCAACCGCCAGCTGCCCGCCCAGGCTGCCGAGCACCACGAAGGTATCGAGGTAGACGTGCGGGTTGAGCCAGGTGACCGCCAGCATGGTGACAATAATTTTCCAGCGCCCCTGCTTCATCACCTCCGCGCTCGCCAGTTCCAGATTGTCGCTAAAAGCCGTTTTCAGCGCGCCGAAACCGTACCACAGCAGGAAGGCCACGCCGCCCCAGGTGACCAGCGCCAGCAGCCACGGCGACTGCATCAGCAGCGCGCTGCCGCCAAAAATACCGGCGCAGATCAGCAGAAGATCGCTAATCGCGCACAGCAGCGCAATCATCAGATGATACTGGCGGCGAATGCCCTGATTCATCACAAACGCATTCTGCGGACCGAGCGGCAAAATCATAGCCGCTCCCAGGGCAAGCCCCTGAAAGTAATACGATAACATAGTGGTTTTTCCGATGAGGTCGTTAATGCAGGGGAATATAGCGCGAACAAATCATTAGAGGAAATTGATAATATTAATCATTAATAAGCAATGCTAATAGTCGCGTTCTGATAAAGGCCAGCGGGTGCTGGCCTTTATCGACTGCGGGCGCTGAACTACTCCGCCTGCTCCTGCGGACGGATCACGTGCACGTCCATCTGCGGGTACGGGAAGCTGATACCGTTGGCATCAAAGTCGCGCTTGATGCGTTCCAGAACATCCCAGTAAACGCTTTGCAGATCGCTGCTCTGGCTCCAGACGCGGATAACGTAGTTAACCGACGACGCGCCCAGCTCGTTCAGGCGTACGGTCCTTTCACGATCTTTCAGGATGCGCTCGTCGGATTCGATAATATTGGTCAGCAGCTGCTTCACCTTATCGATATCGGCATCGTAGGCGACGCCAATAATAAATTCGTTGCGGCGAACCGGTTCACGCGAAAAGTTAATGATGTTACCGGCGATGATTTTACCGTTCGGGATCACTACGATTTTGCCATCGGCCGTGCGCATGGTGGTGGAGAAAATCTGCACGTTCAGCACGGTACCGGCCACGCCGCCGAGATCGACGTATTCACCCGCGCGGAACGGACGGAACATCACCAGCAGCACGCCGGCGGCGAGGTTGGACAGCGAGCCCTGCAGCGCCAGACCAACGGCTAAACCGGCGGCACCGAGTACGGCGATCACCGACGCCGTCTGCACGCCGACGCGACCTAAGGCGGCAATCAGGGTAAAGGCGATAACGGCGTAGCGCACCAGCGCGGAAAGAAAATCGGCAACGGTGGCATCAATCTTACGCGCCAGCATCAGACGATTAACCGTGTTCGACACCATGCGCGCCACGATCATCCCGACGATAATAATCGCGATTGCCGCGACGATGTTGACGGCATAGCTCAGGAGCAGTTCCTGATTACGCACCAGCCACGAGCTGGCGTTGTGTATGCTATCGGCAACGTTCAAATCTTCCATTTAACATTCCTTATAAATACCCGGGCGGGAAATAAAAACCAGGCCTGCAAAACGGCAGGTAGGTTAAGGGTAAACAATATGCGCCTGTTTTGCCAAGTCGATCACAGTTTTCCCCTGGTATATCCTTTTGCCTGGAAACGAAAAAGCCCGCAGTTAAGCGGGCTTCAGGGCAAGAAACAGAATTTTCTTACAGAACGTCGATCGCGTTCAGCTCTTTAAATGCCTGCTCCAGACGAGTCACCATGGACGTCTGAGCAGCGCGCAGCCATACGCGCGGATCGTAGTATTTCTTGTTCGGCTGGTCTTCGCCTTTCGGGTTGCCCAGCTGGCCCTGCAGGTAAGCTTCGTTAGTTTTGTAGTACTGCAGGATACCGTCCCAGGTTGCCCATTGGGTATCGGTATCGATGTTCATTTTGATCACGCCGTAGCTTACGGAGTCTTTGATTTCCTGAGCAGAAGAACCGGAACCGCCGTGGAAGACGAAGTTCAGGCTGTTGTGCGGCAGGTTATGTTTCTTAGAAACATATTCCTGAGAGTCGCGCAGGATAGTCGGGGTCAGAACCACGTTGCCCGGCTTGTACACGCCGTGTACGTTACCGAAGGAAGCAGCGATGGTGAAACGCGGGCTGATCTTGCTCAGTTCAGTGTACGCGTAATCAACGTCTTCCGGCTGGGTGTACAGCGCAGAAGCGTCCATGTGGCTGTTGTCCACGCCGTCTTCTTCGCCACCGGTGCAGCCCAGTTCGATTTCCAGAGTCATGTCCATTTTGGCCATGCGCGCCAGATACTTAGAGCAGATCTCGATGTTTTCGTGCAGGGACTCTTCGGACAGGTCAATCATGTGAGAAGAGAACAGCGGTTTGCCGTGAGCGGCGAAGTGTTTTTCACCGGCGTCCAGCAGGCCGTCGATCCACGGCAGCAGTTTCTTAGCGCAGTGGTCGGTGTGCAGAATAACCGGCACGCCGTAGTGTTCAGCCATCTGGTGAACGTGATGTGCACCGGAGATAGCGCCGAGGATTGCCGCACCCTGAGGAACGTCGGTTTTAACCGCTTTACCCGCGATGAACGCCGCGCCGCCGTTAGAGAACTGAACGATAACCGGAGATTTAGCTTTTGCAGCTGCTTCCAGAACGGCGTTGATGGAGTCAGTACCCACACAGTTAACCGCTGGCAGTGCGAAGTTATTCTCTTTAGCTACCTGGAACACTTTCTGAACGTCATCACCAGTGATCACGCCAGGTTTTACAAAATCAAAAATTTTAGACATGTTACGTAGTCCTGTATCTTCGGCCGTTTCTGCTCGTCACAATTCGTGCTGCCGGTGCGTTGGCTTTCCTCGCTTACCGCCGCCGCTAACTTGCGTAAGCCGCCGGGGTTCGCCGTGTCGCTGCCTTCCGGCAGCGCGAATTATTTAGAGCGACAATTGAATAGAATTTGAAAAACAGGCGGTGTTACCCGCCTGTACAAACTTACTTCTTAGCGCGCTCTTCGAGCATTGCTACTGCTGGCAGTACTTTACCTTCCACGAATTCGAGGAACGCGCCGCCGCCAGTAGAGATGTAGGAAATTTTGTCCGAGATGCCAAACAGGTCAATTGCAGCCAGGGTATCGCCGCCGCCTGCAATGGAGAACGCTTCGCTGTCGGCGATGGCGTTAGCCACGATTTCAGTGCCTTTACGGAAGTTCGGGAACTCAAACACGCCAACCGGGCCGTTCCACAGAATGGTTTTGGCATTTTTAAGGATATCAGCCAGCTTCTGTGCAGAAACGTCGCCGAGGTCCAGAATCTGCTCTTCATCTTTGATGTCGTTAACAGATTTCAGGGTTGCAGTCGCCGTTTCGGAGAATTCAGTCGCCACGCGAACGTCGGTCGGAACCGGGATATCGCAGGTCGTCAGCAGGCGCTTAGCTTCGTCAACCAGGTCAGCTTCGTACAGGGATTTGCCCACGTTGTGGCCCTGAGCGGCAACGAAGGTGTTGGCAATGCCGCCACCGACAATCAGCTGGTCAGCGATTTTAGACAGGGAGTCCAGAACGGTCAGCTTAGTGGAAACTTTAGAACCACCGACGATGGCAACCATCGGGCGAGCCGGCTCTTTCAGCGCTTTACCCAGCGCGTCCAGCTCTTCAGCCAGCAGAGGACCGGCGCAGGCTACGTCGGCAAATTTACCGATACCGTGGGTAGAAGCCTGGGCACGGTGGGCAGTACCGAATGCATCCATAACGAATACGTCGCACAGCGCGGCGTATTTTTTAGACAGCGCTTCGTCGTCTTTCTTTTCGCCTTTGTTGAAGCGAACGTTTTCCAGAACAACCAGTTCACCGGCGGCAACTTCAACGCCGTCCAGGTAATCTTTAACCAGACGCACCGGGTTGGACAGCTTGTCTTTCAGGTAATTAACAACCGGCAGCAGAGAGAATTCTTCGTTGTACTCGCCTTCGGTCGGACGACCCAGGTGAGAAGTGACCATCACTTTAGCGCCCTGCTTCAGAGCCAGCTCAATGGTCGGCAGAGAAGCACGAATACGCGCGTCGCTGGTTACTTTACCGTCTTTAACTGGTACGTTCAGATCGGCACGGATAAAAACGCGTTTACCAGCCAGATCCAGATCGGTCATCTTAATTACAGACATGGTGAATCCTCTCGTTGATTCATAAAGTTTTGCAAGCGCTCACGCACTTTACCTGAAACCTTGAGCGGCCATCGCTAACGTCGTGTCGAGCATCCGGTTAGCAAAGCCCCATTCGTTATCGCACCAGACCAACGTTTTGATCAAATGCGCCCCACTCACCCGCGTTTGAGTACCATCAACGATGGCGCTGTGCGGATCGTGGTTAAAATCTGTCGAGACTAACGGTAATTCCGTATAGTCAACTATACCATGAAATGTTCCCTGCGCTGCTTTTTGCAGCAACTGGTTGACTTCACTAGCCTTTACCGGTTTTTTCACCGTCACGCTCAGGTCGATCGCCGTCACATTTATCGTCGGTACGCGAACCGCAATCGCTTCAAAACGGTCGTTAAACTGAGGGAAAATACGTGCGATCCCCGCCGCAAGTTTAGTATCAACCGGAATAATTGACTGACTGGCCGCACGCGTACGGCGTAAATCCGGATGATAGGCGTCTATAACCTGCTGATCGTGCATGGCGGAGTGGATCGTTGTTACCGTCCCTGACTCAATGCCGTAGGCATCATCTAACAGCTTAATGACCGGAATAATGCAGTTGGTGGTGCAGGAGGCGTTGGAGACAATACGGTGCTCTGCACGTAGCTCATCATGGTTAACGCCGAACACGACGGTGGCATCGAGATCGTTACCGCCGGGATGCGAAAAGATAACCTTCTTCGCGCCAGCCTGAAGATGGGCTTCGCCATGCTCACGGCTGCCGTAAACCCCGGTACAATCCAGTACGATATCCACCGCCAGCTCTTGCCAGGGTAGCGCCTCTATCGAAGCTTCGTGCAGCAGGCGAATGACGTCATCGCCAACGTAAAGCTGCTCCCGCTCCTGGCGAACATCCCAGGCAAAGCGCCCATGGCTGGTGTCATATTTCAATAAGTGCGCAATGCCCGCAGCATCCGCCAGCTCGTTGATTGCCACCACGGTAATTTCCGCACGACGCCCGGATTCATATAAAGCACGAACCACGTTGCGTCCTATGCGACCGAAGCCATTAATCGCAATGCGTATGGTCATAGGTCTCCTGCAAGGTTATCCCTGATGTGAAGTGGCTGACAGAGTAATCCAGCAACGCCCGGAGGGAAACCTTACCCGTCGCAAACTGCGACTGATTGATTAATTGTCGAACATTTAGACGACTGAAACGCTTCAGCTAGAATAAGCCAAACGCGGAATAAAAGGAATGCTTGTCCAGTACGAGAAGCGTGTAATCTGACATACATCACATTTTCACTGGAATAATATGCAGCCTCGTGACAGCCATCGGGAATAACAGCAACAAAAAAGCCGGGCGTTAGCCCGGCTCATTCTTCTGATGCCTTCGCGAAGCGCGTTGCACAGAACTACAGCAGCGCTTTCGCCTTAGCGACAACGTTTTCAACGGTGAAGCCGAACTCTTCGAACAGCAGCTCAGCCGGCGCAGACTCGCCGAAGCTGGTCATACCAACGATGGCGCCGTTCAGACCCACGTATTTGAACCAGTAGTCAGCGATACCCGCTTCCACGGCCACGCGAGCCGAAACCGCTTTCGGCAGCACCGATTCACGGTACGCCGCATCCTGCTTGTCGAAGGCGTCGGTGGACGGCATGGAGACCACGCGCGCCTTCACCCCTTCCGCAGACAGCTGGTCCCACGCGGCAACCGCCAGCTCAACTTCTGAACCGGTGGCAATGAAGATCAGCTCCGGCTGGCCGGCGCAATCCTTCAGCACGTAGCCGCCGCGGGCAACGTTCGCCAGCTGCTCCGCCGTACGCTCCTGCTGCGCCAGATTCTGACGTGACAGGATCAGCGCCGTCGGGCCGTCGTGACGCTCAACGCCGTATTTCCACGCAATCGCCGATTCCACCTGGTCACACGGACGCCATGTGCTCATGTTCGGCGTCACGCGCAGGGAAGCCACCTGCTCGACCGGCTGGTGCGTCGGGCCGTCTTCGCCCAGACCGATGGAGTCGTGGGTGTAGACCATCACCTGACGCTGTTTCATCAGCGCCGCCATACGTACCGCGTTACGCGCGTACTCCACGAACATCAGGAAGGTAGAGGTGTACGGCAGGAAACCGCCGTGCAGGGAGATACCGTTGGCAATCGCGGTCATCCCGAACTCACGCACGCCGTAGTGGATGTAGTTCCCGGCGGTGTCTTCGTTAATCGCCTTCGAGCCGGACCAGATGGTCAGGTTGGACGGCGCCAGGTCAGCCGAGCCGCCGAGGAATTCAGGCAGCAGCGGGCCAAAGGCTTCAATCGCATTCTGCGACGCTTTACGGCTGGCGATTTTCGCCGGGTTAGCCTGCAGTTTCGCGATGAATTCGTTCGCTTTCGCGTCGAAGTCAGCCGGCATCTCGCCCTTCATGCGGCGGGTATACTCGGCGGCTTCCTGCGGGAAGGCTTTCGCATAAGCAGCGAACTTCTCGTTCCACGCTGCTTCTTTAGCCTGACCGGCTTCTTTCGCATCCCACTGCGCGTAGATGTCAGACGGGATTTCAAACGCCGGGTGGGTCCAGCCCAGGGCCTCGCGGGTCAGCGCGATTTCCGCGTCGCCCAGCGGCGCGCCGTGGGAGTCGTGGGTGCCCTGTTTGTTCGGCGAACCGAAGCCGATGATGGTTTTGCACATCAGCAGGGACGGCTTGTCGGTCACCGCACGCGCTTCTTCTACCGCGCGTTTGATGGCCTCAGCGTCATGGCCGTCAACGCCGCGCACCACGTGCCAGCCGTAGGCTTCGAAACGTTTAGCGGTATCGTCGGTGAACCAGCCTTCAACGTGACCGTCGATGGAGATGCCGTTGTCGTCATAGAACGCCACCAGTTTGCCCAGCTTCAGGGTACCGGCCAGGGAGCACACTTCGTGAGAAATGCCTTCCATCATGCAGCCGTCGCCCATGAACGCGTAGGTGAAGTGGTCAACGATATCGTGGCCCGGACGGTTGAACTGCGCCGCCAGGGTTTTTTCAGCAATCGCCATCCCAACCGCGTTGGCAATCCCCTGGCCCAGCGGGCCGGTGGTGGTTTCAACGCCGGCGGTGTAGCCAACTTCCGGGTGGCCCGGGGTTCTGGAGTGCAGCTGACGGAAGTTTTTCAGTTCTTCAATCGGCAGATCATAACCGGTGAGATGCAGCAGGCTGTAAATCAGCATTGAGCCGTGGCCGTTGGAGAGCACGAAACGGTCGCGATCGGCCCAGGCCGGGTTGTTCGGGTTATGATTCAGGAAATCACGCCACAGGACTTCGGCAATGTCAGCCATACCCATCGGGGCACCCGGGTGGCCGGATTTGGCTTTCTGTACCGCGTCCATGCTCAGCGCACGAATAGCGTTAGCAAGCTCTTTACGTGAGGACATTTTGACTCCAGTTCGGACTGTTGAAGGCCATACCCTTAACGACTTGACGACAGCGCGTTTTGGGCTACGCCGGAAAAAAGTGACAACAATGTAACCCAAGCGACAAAACATGTACATGGAGCATCCTTTTGTGGTTTAAGAAATCTCCGGAACACGTTGTGCTGCCCCGGAATCCTCTCGCCCGTAACGCGCAATACTCTTTATAATTTGTGCAGGATGCGACATGCTTACCGTCGCCTTTTTCAGACAAAAAATCGTAAGATTGTGGAAGATAAAAAATGAAAATTCGCTCAACTATTCTTGCCCTTGGGATCGCAGCAACGCTCACCGGATGTCAGAACATGGACTCCAACGCCCTCCTCAGCTCCGGCGCCGAAGCTTTCCAGGCCTACTCTCTGAGCGACGCGCAGGTCAAAGCGCTCAGCGACCAGGCCTGTAAAGAGATGGATAGCAAGGCAACTATTTCGCCCGCCGGCAGCGAATACAGCAAGCGTCTGAATAAAATCGCCGCCGCGCTGGGGGACAATATCAACGGCCAGCCGGTTAACTACAAAGTATATGAAACCAAAGACGTTAACGCGTTTGCGATGGCCAACGGCTGCATCCGCGTATACAGCGGCCTGATGGACATCATGAACGATAACGAAGTGGAAGCGGTTATCGGCCACGAAATGGGCCACGTTGCGCTGGGTCACGTGAAGAAAGGTATGCAGGTGGCGCTCGGCACCAACGCCGTTCGCGCCGCCGCCGCGTCTGCGGGCGGTATCGTCGGCAGCCTCTCCCAGTCTCAGCTGGGCGATCTGGGCGAAAAGCTGGTGAACTCGCAGTTCTCCCAGCGCCAGGAGTCCGAAGCGGACGACTACTCCTACGATCTGCTGCGTAAGCGCGGAATTAATCCGTCGGGACTGGCCACCAGCTTCGAGAAGCTGGCCAAGCTGGAAGCCGGGCGTCAGAGCTCAATGTTTGACGATCACCCGGCATCGCAGGAGCGCGCTCAGCACATCCGCGATCGCATGAAGGCCGACGGCATTAAATAATCCCGACTCCCCTCTCTGCAACGCCAGAGAGGGGAAAACGGCTTAATACAGCGTTTTCTGCGGCGGCCCGGCAAAACGCAGCGCGCCAATCTGCCCCATTTTGACCTCCACCACCGACGGCCCCGGCATCGCCAGCGCTTCGGTCATCACCGACTGGAAATCCTCCGCCCGCTCAACGCTCCACGCCTGCAGGCCGATGGCCTGCGCCAGCAGCGTGAAATCCGGAGTATGCAGCTCGTTGTAATACTGACGCCCGCCGAAATACTTATCCTGAATCCCGCGCATCACGCCGTAGCCGCCATCGTTCATGACAATCAGCGTGACGTTAGCCTTTTCCTGCGCCAGCGTCGCCAGCTCCCCCAGATTCAGGCTCAGCCCGCCGTCGCCGACGAGGCCGACCACCTTCCGCTGCGGGTTAGCAATCGCCGTGCCGATCGCCATCGGCAGGCCCATGCCAATGGCCCCGGCCAGCGAGTGGATGTTCATTAACGGGCCGTGGGCGCGGAACAGACGGCTCCCCCACAGGCTGCCGGAAACGGTGATATCGCGCACCAGGATCCCGTCGTCAGGCAGCGCCTGCGCGATGGCGTCGTTCAGCTGTGCGTAGGCGCCGCACTGCTCGCGCAGCCCGCTATCCGCCAGCGCGACCGCCTCTTTGACCTGCGCGTCCCACTGCTCATTGCCCCATTCACGCCCCTGCGCTTTTTCCGCCAGCGCCGCCAGCAGGTTGCCACAGTCGGCAATCAGCGTGTTATCCATCAGATAGTTACGGCTGGCCGCCGCCGGGTCGATATCAATCTGCACCCTTGGCGACGGCAGTTCGAGGGTCCAGGAGCGGGTTTCATTGCTGCGCAGGCGCGAGCCCGCCACCAGGGTAAAATCACACTGCGCCATCAGCGCTTCAACGGACGGCGAATTATGGAACGCGCGCAGGCTGGCGCGGTGCGCATCCGGCAGCACGCCGCGGCCGTGGGTGCTGGAGATCACCGTCATCCCGGCATCGGCCAGCTTTTTCACCGCCGCCGCGCTGCCGATAGCCCCGCCGCCCAGCCACAGCAGCGGTCGTTTCGCCTGTCGCAGCTGCGCCCACAGCGCATCGACAACGGCGCTATCGGCGTCCGCCGCCGGGGCCGCTTTCAGCGCGGCGGTCACCAGCGAGGCCGGGATTTTCGCGCCCTGAATATCAATCGGGATCTCAACCGATACCGGCCCGCACGGCGGCGTTTGCGCCTCCTGAATCGCCTTATGCAGGATAGCCAGCGCCTGACTGGCGTTGCTGATGCGGTACGCGCGCTTCGAGCTGGCCTTCAAGAAGGTCAGCTGGTCGCGGGTTTCGTGAATAAAGCCGGTGTCGGCATCGAGCCAGGTTTTCTCCACCTGACCGGTGAGGTGCAGCAGCGGCGTGCAGGCGTTCATCGCCTCCACCAGCGCCCCTACCGCGTTGCCGGCCCCCGCGCCGGTGCTGGTCAACGCCACGCCCAGTCCGGAAAAGCGCCCGTGGGCGTCGGCCATGGTGACCGATCCGGCCTCACCGCGCGCCGGAACAAAGCGGATATTTCCACGCTGGCCTACCGCATCGGCGATCGGCAGGTTGTGAATAGAGATGACGCCGTAAATAGCCTCAACGTTGTACTGCTCCAGCGTTCTGGCGATGGCTTCGCCGACGGTTATCATTTCGCTCATTGCACACCCTTTTCTTAGTCGCACCAGTGGTTGACGCTATTACCCGTCGCCAGATAAATGCTTTTTTGTTGCATCCAGGCCTTTAGCCCCTGAATCCCTTTTTCGCGGCCCAGGCCGCTCTCTTTAAAGCCCCCAAACGGGGTCGAAATGGAGAAAACCTTGTAGGTGTTGATCCACACCGTTCCGGCTTCCAGGCGATCGCTTAAGCGCAGGGCGCGTCCGCTGTCTCGCGTCCAGATCCCGGCCGCCAGGCCGTAAACCGAATCATTGGCCTGCTGGATCAGCGCGTCTTCATCGCTGAAGCTCATCGCCACCAGCACCGGGCCGAAGATCTCCTCCCGGCAGGCGCGGGCCGCGTTGGTCAGCCCCTCAACGATCGTCGGTTGAAAATAGCTGCCTGCCGCCAGCGCCGGATCCGCCGGGATCTCGCCGCCGCACAGCACCCGGCCGCCTTCGCGTTTAGCCAGCTCGACGTACTCCAGCACGCTGTCGCGGTGCTTTTCATTAATCAGCGGTCCGACGTGGGTGTCCGCGCTAAACGGATGGCCGATTCTGAGCCCGCGGGTCAGCTCCAGCAGGCGCGCCATCAGCTGCGGATAGACTTTTTCATGCACAAACAGCCGCGAGCCGGCGATGCAGGCCTGGCCGCCGGAGCTAAAGATGCCGTAGCAGATGCCGCGCGCCGCCTGCTCAACATCGGCATCTTCCAGCACGATAGTCGGCGATTTGCCGCCAAGCTCCAGCGACGCCGGGATCAGCTTTTCCGCCGCCACGTGCGCCAGATGACGTCCGGTGCTGGTGCCGCCGGTAAACGAAATTTTGCGCACCAGAGGGTGGCGGGCCAGCGCGTCGCCAATCACCGATCCTTTCCCCGGCAGGACGCTGAGCAGGCCCGCCGGCAGGCCGGCCTGTTCGAAGATCCGCGCCAGCTCCAGCGCCATCAGCGGCGTGGCTTCCGCCGGCTTGAGGATCACCGCGTTACCGGCGGCGATCGCCGGGGCCACTTTTTGCATCTCGCTGGCGATCGGCGAGTTCCACGGCGTGATCGCCGCCACTACGCCCAGCGGCTCGTAGCGGCTGAGCGTCAGCAGATCCGCCTGCCGCGGGGTCGGCAGTTCACCCTCCAGCAGCTCGCAGGCGGCGGCAAAGTAGCGGGCGCTGCCCGCGGCGCTCATCACCAGGCCTCGCGCCTCCGCCAGCGGCTTACCGTTGTCGCGGCTCTGCATCCGCGCCAGTTCATCAAGGCGGGATTCGATAATATCCGCCGCTTTATGCAGGATCTTTGCCCGCAGATGGGGCAGCATGCTGCGCCACGCCGGCTGGCGCCAGGCGCTTTCGGCCAGCGCGATCGCCTCATGCAGATCCTCAAGGCTTGCCGCATGCAGCGTGGCGTTGACCGTGCCGTCGGCCGGAAACTGGCTGTGCATCAGGTTGCCGCCGCCGTGGCGCCAGCGACCGCCGATAAAAATCTTTAACTCATCCATCGCCGCCTCTTTGCTCTATGCCAGTTCGCGGCAGGCGCGAACCGCGCTCAGTGCCGCCAGGGTGGAAGTTTTTGGGTTGCTGGCGAGCGGTAATCCGCTGAGCTCCAGATGGAACTCGCCAAACGCGCCCTGTACGTGCAGGGTGTGGGTATTGCGCCGGGTCAGCGGATCGACCATCAGCTGTACCCGGGTATCGTCCATCCCGATGCCGCCCAGCGCCACGGTTGCCGCAACGTTGGCGTTCGCCGGAAACAGGCGAGCCGCTTCGCGCGCGCTGCCTTCAAAAAAGATTTTTGCTTCAGTGACCGCGTTGAGGTCGATGAGCATTTCCGCATAGCTGCCGCGCCAGCTGGCCGGGCTTTTGCGCGACCGGTAGGTCACCTGCTCAAGACCGCCCTCTTTCGCAGCCGCCAGACCGTCGATACCGGCCACCGCGCCGGAAAGCAGAGTTAGCCGGCCTCCGGCGCCGTTGAGGCGCTTTTCCAGTTCGCTATCCGCCAGCGCGCCGGTAGAGATCACCGCCAGATGCCAGCCGCGCCTAAGAATGGCTTCACCAAACTGCGCCACCGCCTGCTGGCTGGCGCACTCCAGCACCAGATCCGGGGTTTCCGCGCAGGACTGCGGATCGTCCAGTACCGCTACCGCATCGCCGAAGCGCTGGCGGATCGCCGCGTGGTGCGCCTCGCGCGCCACCACCCAGCCAAGGGCGACCTGCGGCGGCAGCCGTTCAATCACCGCCTGCGCCATCGCGCCATAGCCGATGAGCATGATCTTTTTCATCTCAACTCCTTACAGATGACGGCAAAAGCCGCCGGAGACATCCAGCGCCGCGCCGGTGGTAAACGACGCCAGCGGCGAGGCGAGGAACAGCAGCGCCTGCGCCGGTTCCTGCGGCCTGCCGAGGCGTGCCATCGGGATCCCGCGCTTGCGGGCGATATCCGCCGTCCACGCGGGCCAGCTCTGACTCTTGTCCGTGCGGTTCTCGAAGCGCCGCTGCCACTGCCCGGACTCCACCATGCCGAGCAGAATGGAGTTCACGCGAATGCCTTTGGTAACCAGGTCCTTCGACAGCGTCAGGGTCATGTTGAGCAGCGCCGCGCGCGCTGCGGAGGTGGCGATCATGTGCTCCTCCGGCTGCAGCGCCAGCAGCGAGTTCACGCAGGTGATCGAGGCGATATCCGAGCGCTCGAGCTGCGCCTGAAAGGCTTTCACCGGGTTAATCACCCCGAACAGCTTAAGCTCCGCCTCGTGCAGCCACGCCTCCCGCGGCGTATCGGCGAAGTGCGCCACGTACCCCTGACCGGCGTTATTAATCAGCATGTCGGCACCGCCAAAGCGGGCCGCTACCGCGTCGGCAAAGCCCTGCACCTCGTCTTCTTTCAGCACGTCGCAGCGGTAAGAGAAGACGTCCGCTCCCGGATATTCGTTTTGCAGCGCCGCATGGGCGCTGGCGAGCCGGTCCGGATTACGGCCGCAGAAGGCGACCTTCGCCCCCTCCCCCAGCAGCAGGCGCAGCGTTTCAAAGCCAATCCCTGACGACCCGCCGGTGACCACCGCTACGCGCCCCTCAATTTGTGCATTCATCGCGCACCTCTTCCCCTACCCGTAAAAGCTGTTGATTGAAAAATGTGTCGTTATCGAGATAGCTGGCGTGCCCCGCTCGCGGGATGCCGACGTACGGCATGCGGTAGCGCAGCGCCAGGCCGTGCACCAGCTCCGGCTGGGTAACGGCGTCCTGCTCGCCGCACCACGCCTCAAAGCGGCCGCCAAAATCGCCAAGCCAGCGGTGAATATCGTCATGGGCCAGCATCCACGCCGCGGCCAGGTAGCCCTCGGCGCGCAGCCTGCGCATCCCGGCGGCAACGACGGCAACGTTGGCCTCATCGCTACAGGGGTGCAGCAGCTTCGCCGCCCGGCCCTGCGCCATCGCTTCGCCGCCGGCGGCCATCTGCTGCTGCCGACCCTGCCAGATTTTTTCACGCTGCGCGGCTTCCGCCCGGCCGTAGCCCTGAGCGGCATCGGCCAGCACCAGGCGCAGAACGCGCCCGGGATACTTTGCCGCAAAGGCGCTGGCCACCAGCGCGCCGAGCGAGTGGCCCACCAGCACCGCCTGCTCAACGCCGGCGTGGTCGAGCAGCCGCGCCAGCGCCTCGGCATAGTCGCCGGCATCCGCACGCTCGGCCGAGAGCATCGGGCTTTCGCCATAACCGGGCATATCCCAGGCCAGCACGCGGTAGCCGGGCAGCGCCATCTGCTTATGCCAGGAGGCCGCGCCGGAGCTGATGCCGTGCAGCAGCACCAGCGGTGTGCCGCTCCCCTGTTCACGAAAACCCGTCATCATGTCTCCTTAACCCCGCTTCACTTTCGACAGGGGATGATCTTGCGGATAGGTCGGGATATTCGGCTTACGGGTGCCGAGCATCACGCACATCAGCGCCTCCTCTTCGCCGTGGTTAAACAACCCGCGATAGATCCCCGCCGGGACGGAGATCAGGTCGCGCTCGCGCAGCACGGTTTCGGTGTAGCTATCGCCGTCCTGAACCATCAGGGTTATCTGCCCCTTGAGCATGAAAAACACCTCTTCGACGTCATCGTGCAGGTGCAGCGGCCCTTCGCACTTCGCCGGCAGCACCATGGTGGAGAAGGTGAAGTTCTCCGCCGCCACGGTATTGGTATCGTTGGCGACGCCGGTGGCGCCGGTGCCGATGTAGCGCATCTGGGCGCGGCGGTATTTCGGGTCGAAATCGGCCTGGAACTTCAGCGCATTCCAGTCATATTTGCGTCCTTCAAAGCGCGCGATCCGCGACTCAATCCACTCTTCCATCGTCAGGTGCTCAGGCTTGAGGCCCTGTTTTGCAGTTACGCTTGAATCTGTCATCGTCTTCTCCTCAGTAACGTCTTAGCAGCGGCAGCAACAGGAGACAGCCTACGACCGCCATCACCGCCAGAAAGATCAGTCCGGAATCCATGCTGTGGGTGAAGGCGATCAGCGCGCCCATCACCGCCGGCGACAGGGCGCCGGCAAAGTTTCCCAACCCGTTGAAAATCCCGCCCGCCGTGGCGCTGACCCGGGGATGGGTCGCCTTCGCCAGCAGCGCAAAAATATTGGGGGCGCCGGTTCCCCACATGAAGGTGCTAAAGCTCATCGCCGCGATAACCGTCAGCGGGCTGGTGAAGTGCATCACCGCCGCCAGGCCCACCGCCGCGCCGGCCAGCGAGATAAAGCAGGCAGCCGCGCGTTTATCGACCCGGTCGGAAAGCCACGCCCCGATGATTTCGCCAAGCAGCATGGCGATAAACGGCATCGACGACAGCCAGCCGGCGTGCTCCAGGTGGATACCCTTGCCCTTAATCAGGTAGCCGGGAAGCCAGCCGTTGATGCCCCACAGATAGGCCAGGAAGGCGATATTAAAGACGCAGATCATCCAAAAGTGCGGGCTGACAAACAGCTCCCGGCGCGCGCTACGCCGCTCTTCCTGCGAGCTGGCGGCCGCGGACGTTTTGCCCTCCAGCTGGATCCCGCGCAGGCCGATACGGACAAAAATCAGCACCGGCGCCGTCAGCATCGCCATCACGAAGAAGGTGCTTTGCCAGCCGAAGGTGCTGAGCAGCCAGATGGAGAGCGGGAAGCCGATGGCCGCGCCGACCGGCGTGCCGAGCAGCCACAGCATGGTGGCGCGCGCCTGCAGACGCTGCGGGAAGGTGTGGCGCACGATAGCGAAGGCCAGCGGAAACAGCGGCCCCTCGGCGATGCCGAGCAGCACGCGCAGCACGATCATGGCGCTGTAGCTGTGGGTGAATCCCATCATCACCATCAATACGCACCACACCACCATCATGCCGGTGAGCAGGCGCAGCGGCGCGATGCGGTCGCCCAGCCCGCTGAGCAGAACCGAGGAGAAACCGTAGCTCAGTAAAAAAGCGCTCATCAGGATGCCGAGGCGCGTGGTATCAAAATCGATGCCCATCGCCTGCTGAAAATGGCTATCAGAAAACAGCGCCGCAATGCTGATTTTGTCGAAGAACGCCAGCAGCACGCAGGCCAGTAACGACAGCGGAATAGCCCAGCGAACCGCTTTTTCAGGCGCGTGGACGCCCTCACCGCTCGCCACGGAGGGCGCGGTGTTTGTCTCTAATGTGGTCATCTCTCCCCCTTAAGGGTGCGCGGGTGTTATCGCAATGACATCAGCGAAAAGGTCAGATCGTCGAGCGGCACCGCGGAAAGATCTCTCCCCGCCGCCATCCAGCGCTTCGCCAGCTTGACGGTACGCGCATCGTTAAACGCCACCAGCTGGCTGAGCCGGCCATCGCTATCGAGCGAGAAAAAGAGCGGACCTTTGGGATCGCGGCGAACCAGCGTCCGGGTTCCCGGCTGGGGGATCCCGAGGATCTGAATGTTGTGCGCGTATTGATCCGACCACAGCCACGGCGCTTCGTCGTAGCCCTCGGCCTGCGGATCGAGCATCGCCTTCGCCGTCGCTACCGCCTGATTCTGGGCAAAGGCCCACGACTGAATGCACAATCCGTACTGGTGATGGCGGGCGACATCGCCGGCGGCGAAAATAGCCGGATCGGCGGTTCGCCCCTGGGCATCAACCACGATCCCGCGATCGACGGGCAGGCCCGCCTCCTGCGCCAGCTCCAGATTAAGCTCGACGCCGATCCCCACCACCACCGCGTCGAAGGTCTGACGCCGGCCGTCGCAGCGGATCACCGGCAGGCCGTCGCTATCTTCGAGGCCCAGCGCGCCGCACCCCGTGCGGACGTTGACTCCCTGCTCGCGGTGCAGCCATTCCAGCTCCTGCGATACCTCGCCGCTCACCGAGCGCATGCACAGCGCCGGCTGCTGTTCGTAGAGCGTGACCTCGACACCGCTTTTACGCGCCGAGGCGGCAATCTCGAGGCCAATCCAGCCGCCGCCGACAATCGCCAGCCGGGTGCTGGCCGCCAGGCGCGCCTTCAGGCGCCGGGCATCCTGCCAGTGGCGCAGGGTGTAGACCTGGGGATGCTGCGCCCAGGCCTCGCCGGGCAGGCGGGCGCGGCCACCGGTAGCGATCAGCAGGCGGTCGTAGGCCAGCCGCTCACCGCCGCTCAGGCGCACGGTTCTCGCCTCACGGTCGATGGCCTCCGCGCGCTGCGGGCGGTACCACTTCAGGTTCAGCGCCTGCTGCGCTTCTGCGCTAAACAGACGCGGCAGCGCCGGTTCGGCCTCCAGCAGCGCCGCCTTCGACAGCGGCGGGCGCTCGTAAAAATCCCACTCCTCCTCGGCAATGATGCAAATCTCGCCGTCAAAGCCTTCATCACGCAGCGTTTTTGCCGCCCAGCCGCCGGCCTGGCCGCCGCCGATAATCACTATCCGCACCGTCATACCGCCTCCGGCTTTTTCTGCTGGCGGCGGGTGTCGTGGTCGATTCCGCCCTCCACCGCCCACTCGGTAAAGGAAACCAGGGAGTGTTCCAGCTCGCGCGGCTGCCAGTTTTCCGTCAGATAGTCGTCGTTGGTGTAGTACTCAAACGCGCCGCCGGTCGGGCTGTTGACGTACCAGAAGTAGGCCGAAGAGACCGGGTGGCGGCCGGGGCCGATAAAGGTGCTCCACTGGCTTTTGTTCATCGCGATCCCACCGCCGATCACTTCGTGAATATCGCGCACCGTAAAGGCGACGTGGTTAAGACCGCGCTTGCGGGTCGGCAGCTGTAATAAGAAGAGATTGTGATGGCCGCCGCGCACGCCGCAGCGCAGGAACACCGCGCGGTTGATATAGCGATCGGACACCTGGAAACCCAGCACCTCGCGGTAGAAGCTCTCTACCGCCGCCAGCTCCTCAACGAAGAACACCACGTGGCCGATGTTGATCGGCTGGGCGCGCTCGTAAACCGGGCTCGGCGTATCGATCCGCCGCACGTCGCCCCACTGGTTTATCGGCTCGACGTCCAGCTCAACCGGCGTCTGCTGGCTCACCTGAACCCGCAGCGTCATGCCGTTCGGATCCTGGCACTCGAGGGCGCCGTCCACTTCGCGAAAGGCCGGCTGCTGCGCCAGCTTCGGCCGCAGCGCCTCCAGCGCCGCCCGGTCCGCTACGCCCCAGGTCATCCGGCGCAGGGTATTACCCGCCTCAAAGGCGGGCGGCAGATCCGGGCTGTTGATCGGGTTCAGCAGCACCTGAGCGCCGCTCAGGGTGGTAAAACGCCGGCCGTCGGCATCGCTCGTCAGGCCAAAATCACGCATAAATTTGGCGCTATGGGTCAGGTCGTCGACGCCAAACTCCAGCTTTTCAATTCCGGTTACACTCATCGTTCGTTGCCTCTTTACCGTTCTGTCGCCCGGATTTGGGCGTAAAACATGCCCGACGCACCCAAGCGCCTGCAGTTAACGTATTGATTTAAATAGCCTGAGCTAAATGCCCGAGGAAGCCTGAAATTTTGTCCGCCGCCATGCTGACATCGTTTTGCAGCCGCTCGCGGTCGGCCTGCGGGATCTCATCCGACGGCACCAGGATACTCACCACCGCCGCCACCCGTCCGCTGCGATCGTAGACCGGGTAAACGATGGAGGAGATGCCGTGACGGTAGAAGGACTCGCCGATCACAAAGCCCCGCGCCTTATCCTGCTGCACCATCTGCCACAGCGCTTCGCGGTCGTGAATTTGCCCCGGCGTATTGCCCGGCAGCCGCTCGTCAGGGAACAGCAGTTCGAACTCGCGGCGAGAGACATCGGTCAGCAGCATGCGGCCAAGCGAAGTGCAGTGGACCGGCAGGCGGGTGCCAATGCTGACCTGATTAATGCGCGAGCCGGCGGCGCTGACGCGGGCGATGTAGATAATGTCTCGCCCGTCGCGGATCGCCAGGTGGCTGCTGCACTGGCTGGTATCGCGCAGCTGCTCAATCACCGGCTGACCGACCTGCGCCACATCCAGCGAGGCGATGTATTCAAAGCCCAGACGCAGGACGTTCATCCCGAGCGAAAAGGTATTGGTGCGTGGATTGCGCTCGAGAAAGCCCATATATTCCAGCGTCTGCACCACGCGATAGGCGGTCGCTTTCGGCATATCCACCAGCCGATGCAGCTCGGCGAAGGTCAGATCGCGATGCTGCTCGCCAAACGCCAGCAGCAGCTCCAGCCCCCGCTCCAGGCCCGGCACCAGGTACTTCACTTCCCGCTCGTTTGCCATACCGCCTCGCCTCTTTAGTTAAAAACAAATCCGCCGTTGACCGGGATCAGCTGCCCGGTGATAAACCGCGACAGCTCGCTGAGCAGCCACACCACGCTGCCGGTAACATCTTCCGGCTGCTGGGCGCCGCTCAGGGCCCGGCCGTTCTCATACAGCTGATGACGTTCAGCCGGAACGTACTCGGTGGCCTCCACGCGGGTCAGCCCTGGGGCGATCGCGTTAATGCGGATGCGCTTCTCCCCGAGCTCGCGCGCCATTGAGCGAGTCATGGCGATCACCGCGCCTTTGCTGGCGACGTAGGCCATCAGGCGCGGCGCGCCCCACAGCGCGGTGTCCGACGCCACGTTAACGATCCCGCTGCCTTCTCGCAGCAGCGGTACCGCCGCCCGGGTCACCAGCCAGGTGCCCTTGACGTTAACCGACATCACCCGATCCCACAGATCCGGATCGTAATCGATCAGATTTTTGCCGCCGACGCCGGTGGCCATCGCGGCGTTATTCACCAGTCCGTCAATGGGACCTCGTTCGCCAATCGCGCTAAACGCCTGCGCGATTGAGTGCGGATCGGCGAGATCTATAGCCTGAGACTCAATGGCAAAACCTTGTTCACTGAGCCCATGCGCGCGCTCGGCCAGTTCGCCCTCGAGGATGTCGCACATCACCACCTTCGCGCCCTGCTCCGCACAGGCTTTGGCAAAGTGATAGCCCAGCCCGCGCGCGGCGCCGGTCACCACGATGCGTTTACCGTTCAGCAGTCCGTTCATCAGGCGGCACCCTGCTGTTCTTCACGCGCCGCCAGCTGCTCTTTGGCCGCTTTTTGCATCATGCGGCGCAGGCGCGACAGCCCGACGTCGTGCTGATAAAGATATTCGTGGTCGCGGGCGTTCGGCGCCAGGCTCTCCAGCACCACCCGATCCTGCTCGAGCACTTCCCAGTGCAGTTTTTCCAGGCGGTTGCGGTACATAAAGCGCCACATATCGCGCTGCCAGCCCTGCACGCCGCGGATACGCCAGAAAAAGACCCGACAGTTGTCGTTATCTTCCGGCACCACCATGCCGACGATAAAGAAGTGGCCTCCTGGCCCAAAGCGTTTCTGATACGGGATCGACAGGCGCATCCAGCAGGCGCCGCTGTTGCCGAGCTCTACCCAGTCAAAGTTGACGCCGCTCTGCCCCTTCTTCTCAAAAATGAAGCCGGTTTTGGTCGGCTGCAGCACCATGTCCGCTTTACGCTCGCCTTCCGCCATCGAGTGCGAAGAGGAGTGCAGATAGGTGCCGTGCATCGGGTCCATGACGTTTTCCAGCGCGTACTGATAGTTACATTTCCACGCGGCGGTGCAGAGGAAGTTGCTGTATTTGTCGCCGTTAGCCAGCTCTTCCGGGAAGGTCAGCTCCTCCGGCGGCTGGTTCGCCGTGGCGCCAAACCATAAGAAGATCGCCCCGTGCGCTTCCTGAACGCTATAGCTGCGCACGCACTGCTGGCCCACCAGCGGACACTTGTCGACCGCCGGGACATCTTTCACTTCGCCGTTTCCCGCCACTTCCACGCCGTGATACCAGCAGGCGATGCGGTCGCCGAGGTTCCAGCCCATCGACAGGCGCGCGCCGCGGTGCGGGCAGCGGTCTTCCAGCGCCTGCAGCTGGCCGTCTTTATTACGCCAGACCACAATCTGCTCGCCGAGGCGGGTGATGCCCACCGGCGCGGACTGCACCTCCCAGCTTGCCAGCACCGGATACCACAGGCCGCGTAACCCTTTATCGAGATAGTTTTGTACCGTTGTCGTCATCGCTGTGTCCTCAGTATCCGTTTACCTGCAAAAAAGCCTCGAAGCTGGTCTCGCTCCAGGGTTCGCCCTGCTGGTCGTGCATTCTCAGGTCGTTCAGCCCGTCCACCAGCTGCGTCAGGCTCTCTGCGCCCTGCTCAAACAGCCCTTCAAGGGTGGCGATAAGCTGCAGCTCCCAGTTTTCCGGAACGCGGCTGCGGGTCTGCCAGATAAGATTGGCGTAGTCGCCCGGCTTGTGGATATTGCCGTTACCGCCCTCGGCGGGCGGCGTAAACTGGCGGCTTTCCGGCAGCGCCGGGTTGAAGTTCAGGGTTTCGCTCATGCCACGCTCTCCTCGATAAAAGTAATCTGGATCTGATTGTCGAATACCCGCACCGGGTAACGATTGAGGCTACGACCGCCCGGACCGTGCAGGCACTGACCGGTTTTCACATCGAATACCGCTTCGTGCAGCGGGCATTCAACCTTGCCGTCTTCCACAAAGCCCTGGCTTAACAGCGCGTAGGCATGGGGACACACGTCCTCCAGCGCGTAATACTCGCCATCAATCAGATAAATGCCGATCTCTTTACCGTCGATATTGCCGCTATAAGGGAAATCTTCCTGTACCTGCTCTGCGTCACATACGCCTATCCAGCTCATCACGATCCTCCAGGCTTTATTTCATATATGAAACTTTGTTTCTTATTTAATACGGTCAATATAAAAGCGTTCAATCTTTCGTCAAGCGGCAATGTGAAGGATTTGTTAACCGATCGTGATTTAATTATCTAAGTGTGCAATCGATCACGAAAAATTGCGGTAATATGAAATTGTGATATTTAAAAGAAGGCGTGAAAATAAATTAAGCGGGTGCTTAACTTTTCGAAAATGACTATTGACTTCTTTTCCCTACAATCATTAAAAATGATAAAGCCGGCTAAACATCAAGTTTCACTGGTGAAACACTTTTCAATTATTATCTTTTAAAACAACGAGTTTCACCTATGAATCGTTTTACATACGTGACTATCACCGTTATTTAAAAATAGCGCCTTTGATTCATAAATGACCGGGAGAAAAGAGTAATCATGACCGCAAGATGGCAGGGAACAATCGCGCTACTGTTGTTAATTATCATCTCTTATATTGACCGGGTAAATATCTCAGTGATGATACTTAACCCCGAATTTGCGGCCCATTTTCAGCTAAATGAAAACAGAATGTTACAGGGAATGCTGATGACCTGCTTTCTTGTGGGCTATGGACTGTCGGCACTACTCTTAACGCCGGTGATTGAAAACCGACTGCACTATCGGCAGGGGCTATTAATCAGCATCGCTATCTGGGCCGCAGTGTGCGCCGTTTCTCCGCTGCTCGGATCGCTGTTCGGGATGCTGATCGCCCGCGTTATCTTAGGTATTGCGGAGGGGCCGCTATTTTCACTTAAAACGCGCTTTATCAGCGACAGCTTCGCCGCCGACGAGATCGGTAAACCGAACGCGGTCACCGCGCTCGGGGTCTCGCTGGGGCTGGCGGTGGGCTTCCCGCTGGTCACTTTTTTAATCGCGCATCAGGGGTGGCAAGGCTCTTTCTACAGCCTGGCCGCGTTGAACCTGCTGCTCGGCGGCGGGCTTATCTGGCGCTTCCTGCCGGCTCCGGCCGCGGCGGCGCAAAGGTCTCGCGCCGGCTTTAAGCAGACGTTTCAGCTGGCCTGGCGCACGCCGCTCCTCGGCTGGATCCTGCTGGTCGAGATCGCCACCCTCAGCTATCTGTGGGGCAGCAGCGCCTGGCTGCCGGCGTGGCTGCGCGATGAGCATCACTTCTCGCTACAGGCCACCGGCATTCTGGCAGCGATCCCCTTTCTGCTCAGCCTCGGCTCTAAATTTCTTGGCGGCGTGCTGCTCGATAAAATGCGTCCCGAGCAGGCTCCGCTGCTGTTTATAAGCGGCGGCCTTCTGACGGCCTGCTCGATACTGGCGCTGATGCTCAGCCACCAGCCGGCGTGGCTGGCGCTGTTTATGCTGTCGGCCAATATATTCTGGGGGCTTCAGGGGGCGGCGATACCGGCGGTGGTGCAGCATCACGCGGCAAAGGAGGCGGTAGGCAGCGCCTACGGCATCATTAACGGTATCGGCAATATCTGCGCGGCGTTTATCCCGCTGCTGATGGGGCTGGTGATGAAGTCGGTAGGGTCGGTCAGTTCAGGATTTTCGGTGCTGGTGGCGTCACAGGTCGTTACCCTGCTTGCCGGAGGCGTGCTGCTGCTGCGCATGCGTCGCGCAGCAGCAGTGAGCGCTTAGGGCTTATTCGCCCTTTTTCGCCGCCTGAATATAGAGCATTTCCAGCGCCAGGGTCGCCGCCGCCAGGGCGGTGATCTCGGACTGATCGTAGGCCGGAGCCACTTCCACCACGTCCATCCCGACGATGTTCAGATCCTTCAGGCCGCGCACCAGCTTGATCGCGCGATCCGAAGTCAGCCCGCCGATCACCGGCGTACCGGTGCCCGGGGCAAACGCCGGATCCAGGCAGTCAATGTCGAAGGTCAGATAGACCGGCATATCGCCAACGATCTGTTTGATCTGAGCAATAACATCCTCAGCGGTGCGATCGTTAACCTGGCCCGCATCCAGTACGGTAAAGCCGTTGTCTTTATCGAACTCGGTGCGGATACCGATCTGCACCGAGTGGTTCGGGTCGATCAGGCCTTCGTTCGGCGCGGTGTAGAACATGGTGCCGTGATCGAACTCGCAGCCATTGGCGTAGGTGTCGGTATGGGCATCGAAATGCACCAGCGCCATTTTACCGAAATGCTTAGCGTGCGCGCGCAGCAGCGGGAGAGTGACGAAGTGATCGCCGCCGAAGGAGAGCATACGTTTCCCGGCCGCCAGCAGCTTCTCAGCGTGGGCCTGCAAACGTTCGCTCATGTCGCGCGCGTCGCCGAAGGCGTAAACCAGGTCGCCGCAGTCGACAACGTTCAGACGCTCGCGCATGTCGAAGTTCCACGGGAAGCGGTTGCCTTCCCAGGCGAGGTTGGTGGAAACCTGACGGATCGCCGCAGGACCGTGACGCCCGCCCGCGCGGCCGGAGGTTGCCGCATCAAAAGGAACGCCGGTGATCACCCAGTCGGCGTCGCTGTCGTACGGCTGGAAGTTCAGCGGCAGACGCAAAAAACCAAACGCGTTAGAGACCAGGGAATTATCGTATTGATGACCTAAAGTGCTCATGGGTGTGACCTCTTTTTACAGGCGATAGTGTTAAAAATGCACATAAAAAAACCCCTCCGCGTCGTTAGGCCCGACGAGGAAGGGTTTGAATAGGGTGACTGCTTGTTGGGCGAATTATCGCCGTTAATGCATGCGGGTTCAAGTCGGTATCGCGTTTGCGTGACCAGATGCCCTCTCCTTCATAAGAGAGGGCGCGCAGCATGTTACTCGTCTTCCAGGTAAGTGTAGCCGTACAGGCCCGCTTCGAACTCTTCGAGGAACTGCTGCTGCAGCGCCTCGTCAAGACCGGAGTTTTTCACCTGATCGCGGAACTGGGTCAGCAGCGTGTTCGGATCCAGCTGCACGTACTGCAGCATATCGGCCACGGTATCCCCTTCGTCGGAGAGCTCGACTTCAACGCTGCCGTCAGGGAAGACGAACACGTCAACCGCTTCGGTATCACCGAACAGGTTGTGCATGTTGCCGAGGATCTCCTGGTAGGCGCCGACCATAAAGAAGCCCAGCATCGGCGGGTTATCAGGATCGTATTCCGGCATCGGCATGGTGGTGGCGATCCCGTCGCCGTCGACGTAGTGATCGATAGCGCCATCGGAGTCGCAGGTGATATCCAGCAGCACCGCGCGACGCTCAGGCACCATGTTCAGCCCTTCCAGCGGCATCACCGGGAACAGCTGATCGATACCCCACGCGTCCGGCATCGACTGGAACAGCGAGAAGTTGACGTAAATTTTATCCGCCATCCGCTCCTGCAGCTCGTCAATGATTGGACGGTGCGCGCGGTTGCTCGGGTCGAGCTGTTTCTGCACTTCGTGACACATGTTCAGATACAGCTGCTCCGCCCACGCGCGCTCCTGCAGGTTGAAGGTGCCGGAAGAGTAGCCGGTGTGAATATCGTGCAGGTCCATCTGGCTATCGTGCAGCCATTCGCGCAGCGAGCGGCGGTTGCCGGTCTCGTGCATCTCCTGCCAGGTTTCCCACATGCTCTGCAGCGGGCGCGCCGCATCTTCCGCAGGCGGGGTCGCCTCGGTGTATTCGTTACGCTCAACGCCGATAATATTGGAGACCAACACGGTATGGTGCGCGGTGACCGCACGCCCGGATTCGGTAATCACCGTCGGGTGCGGCAGGCCGTTCTCTTCACAGGCGTCGCCGATCGCCCAGATAATGTTGTTAGCGTACTCGTTGAGGCCGTAGTTCACCGAACAGTCGGACTGCGAACGGGTGCCCTCATAGTCCACGCCCAGGCCGCCGCCGACGTCAAAGCACTGAATATTGACGCCCAGCTTATGCAGCTCAACGTAAAAGCGCGAGGATTCGCGCACGCCGGTGGCGATATCGCGAATGTTGGCCATCTGCGAGCCAAGGTGGAAGTGCAGCAGCTGCAGGCTTTCCAGATGTCCTGCCGCGCGCAGAATTTCAACCAGCTGCAGAACCTGCGTTGCCGCAAGGCCGAACTTGGATTTCTCGCCGCCGGAGGACTGCCATTTACCGGAGCCCTGCGAGGCCAGACGCGCGCGGACGCCAAGACGCGGCACCACGTTCAGGCGCGCGGCTTCTTCCAGCACGATGGCAATTTCCGACATCTTTTCGATGACCAGATAGACCTTGTGGCCCATCTTTTCGCCGACCAGCGCCAGGCGGATATATTCACGGTCTTTATAGCCGTTACAGACGATCACGCTGCGGGTCATGCCCGCGTGCGCCAGCACCGCCATCAGTTCGGCCTTTGAACCGGCTTCCAGGCCCAGCGGCTCGCCGGAGTGGATCAGCGACTCAATCACGCGACGATGCTGGTTAACCTTAATCGGGTAAACCAGGAAATAGTCGCCGTTATAGCCGTAGGACTCGCGCGCGCGCTTGAAGGCGGCGTTAATCGAGCGCAGGCGATGCTGCAGGATCTGCGGGAAGCAAAACAGTGCAGGCAGGCGCTGCCCCTGCGCTTCGCGCGCTTTAACTAATTCGGCAAGATCGACGCGCGCTTCCGGTACGTCAGGATCCGGGCAAACGCTGATATGGCCCAGTTCGTTGACGTCGTAGTAGTTATTACCCCACCAGGCAATATTATAAGTACGTAGCATTTTGCTAGCTTCCTGGGAGCTCATCGCCACCTCCTGCATAGAACGTAGTACACCGTGTTCGCCTGCTGACGAAGGCGAAACCATAGACATGTCGTCAGACATAGCGAACCTCAATTTTTAATAATAAGTGTAAGACAGTTAACTACTATCGCAGTCCAAAGACGCGATAACAACCCATGAACAGTCCTAAACCCCAGCAGATAGTGCTGGCGCTGCGACTGCGCGACCGGTTTCTTCTTCATATGATAATAAAACACGTACCCGAACCTGGTATGACAGTTCGGAGAAACCACGAGAAAACCCTTGCGATAGCGGCAAGAGAGCCCTTGTTCAGTTTTCTGACGACCTTCCGGCCCTGGAATCCTGAGAAGCGCCGAGATGGGTAGAACATCGGCAGGTGTGCATGAAAGAGATGCAGATTGCGGGATAGTGACGCGCGACGGAACGACGCGACGAATCAGGTGAAAAACGTGGGTTCATTATCTGGTATCACCTCCACACTGCCCCGAAACGGGCCAGCGACAAGCCAAAGCTATATACCTGGCAGCAGGCGCAAAGGCCGCTGCGGGATTCTGTCAATACAGAGTGCTTAACCCGGCTGGAAGTGGCGTCACGAGGTACTCTTCGTGCGCTGTCATAATGAGCCGCGCGCGGCGTTTTATACCGAGAAGCAGGCTAAAATGCAAAATAAAAATATGCGCGTTGCCGCATCTGGCAGGAAAAATTTCCACCGGCTATGACGCATAAATGCGATGTGCATCAAAAAAAGTCTGGAAATGGGATTAAGATTTGACCTAAAATAGCCGTCCAGAAGTTAATCCGTCTATACTGATTAACACTCAGACTGCTCGTGTCACTACCTGCAGGCTTTGGTAGAATCATCCACCAAAGCTAATCCACACAACAGTATGAGCTATACGAATACTCCACAGGTAAAATAAAACATGGCAAAACACCTCTTTACGTCCGAGTCCGTATCAGAAGGGCATCCAGACAAAATTGCTGACCAAATCTCCGATGCCGTGCTTGATGCGATCCTGGAACAGGATCCGAAAGCCCGCGTCGCGTGTGAAACCTACGTCAAAACCGGCATGGTTTTGGTTGGCGGTGAAATCACCACCAGCGCATGGGTTGATATCGAAGAGATCACCCGTAATACGGTTCGTGAAATTGGCTACGTGCATTCCGATATGGGCTTTGATGCCAACTCCTGCGCCGTGCTGAGCGCAATCGGCAAGCAGTCCCCGGACATCAACCAGGGCGTTGACCGTGCCGATCCGCTGGAGCAGGGCGCGGGCGACCAGGGCCTGATGTTTGGCTATGCCACTAACGAGACCGACGTGCTGATGCCGGCGCCGATCACCTATGCTCACCGTCTGGTGCAGCGTCAGGCTGAAGTGCGTAAAAACGGCACGCTGCCGTGGCTGCGTCCTGATGCAAAGAGCCAGGTGACCTTCCAGTATGACGACGGCAAAATCGTCGGCATCGACGCGGTGGTACTGTCGACCCAGCACGCGGAAGATATCGATCAGAAATCGCTGCAGGAAGCGGTGATGGAAGAGATCATCAAGCCGGTTCTGCCGACCGAATGGCTGAGCAGCGCCACCAAATTCTTTATCAACCCAACCGGCCGCTTTGTGATCGGCGGCCCGATGGGCGACTGCGGCCTGACCGGGCGTAAAATCATCGTTGATACCTACGGCGGCATGGCTCGTCACGGCGGCGGCGCGTTCTCCGGTAAGGATCCGTCTAAAGTTGACCGCTCCGCGGCTTACGCAGCGCGCTATGTGGCGAAGAACATCGTTGCTGCAGGCCTGGCCGATCGCTGTGAGATTCAGGTGTCCTACGCAATCGGCGTGGCTGAACCGACCTCTATCATGGTGGAAACCTTCGGCACCGAGAAGATTGCTTCCGAGCAGCTGACGCTGCTGGTGCGCGAATTCTTCGACCTGCGTCCGTACGGCCTGATCCAGATGCTGGATCTGCTGCACCCGATCTACAAAGAAACCGCGGCATACGGTCACTTTGGTCGCGAACATTTCCCATGGGAAAAAACCGACAAAGCCGCTCTGCTGCGCGAAGCTGCCGGCCTGAAATAACCGCGCGCTTTACCGTTTCAAAGGCCAGCCTCGTGCTGGCCTTTTTCTTTATCTCTTCCCCCACCGCGCTCTGCGCCCCGCCGCCATCGGTTCCTGCAACCCTCGACAATGAAAGCGATTACATCAGATTGGCAGCCATTATTTAGCTCAGCATCAGCGTTAATGAAGCAATCTTTCACAATGTTACATACTATTTCAGGCAAGTCTGATTTCCGTTTTTTATCTCATTAACTAAAATCACATACTATATTGATTTATATAAAAATTTATTGATTACGTTTCTTTACCTTAGTGTAATCGATTACACAGCCGTGATTACAATCACATTTTTTTGCTACGCACTCCCCTACTCTAAGCAGCGACAGAATCAATAACTCAACTGGAGGGCGTTATGCCTGACAACAAAAAACAAGGGCGCTCGAACAAAACGATGACGTTCTTTGTCTGTTTCCTCGCCGCACTGGCCGGCCTGCTTTTTGGCCTTGATATCGGCGTCATTGCGGGTGCCCTACCCTTTATTGCCAACGAGTTTCAGATTACCGCTCACACTCAGGAATGGGTGGTGAGCTCCATGATGTTCGGCGCCGCGGTCGGTGCGGTCGGCAGCGGCTGGCTCTCCTTCAAGCTGGGCCGCAAGAAAAGCCTGATGATCGGCGCCATCCTGTTCGTTGCCGGCTCGCTGTGCTCCGCCGCCGCGCCGAACGTTGAAGTGCTGCTGATTTCCCGCGTACTGCTCGGCCTGGCGGTAGGCGTCGCCTCCTACACCGCCCCGCTGTATCTCTCGGAAATTGCGCCGGAGAAAATTCGCGGCAGCATGATCTCGATGTATCAGCTGATGATCACCATCGGTATTCTCGGCGCCTATCTGTCGGATACCGCGTTTAGCTACAGCGGCGCATGGCGCTGGATGCTCGGGGTCATTATCATCCCGGCCATTCTGCTGCTGATTGGCGTCTTCTTCCTGCCGGACAGCCCGCGCTGGTTTGCCGCTAAACGCCGCTTTGTCGACGCTGAGCGCGTGCTGCTGCGCCTGCGTGATACCAGCGCCGAAGCCAAACGTGAGCTCGATGAAATCCGTGAAAGCCTGAAGGTTAAACAGTCCGGCTGGGAGCTGTTTAAAGAGAACAGCAACTTCCGCCGCGCGGTGTTCCTCGGGGTCCTGCTGCAGGTGATGCAGCAGTTCACCGGGATGAATGTCATCATGTACTACGCGCCGAAGATCTTTGAGCTGGCGGGCTACGCCAACACCACCGAGCAGATGTGGGGCACGGTTATCGTCGGCCTGACCAACGTGCTGGCGACCTTTATCGCGATCGGCCTGGTTGACCGCTGGGGCCGTAAGCCAACGCTGATCCTCGGCTTTATCGTCATGGCCGTCGGCATGGGCGTGCTGGGCAGCATGATGCATATCGGCATTCACTCCACGACCGCGCAGTACTTCTCCGTGCTGATGCTGCTGATGTTTATCGTCGGCTTTGCAATGAGCGCAGGCCCGCTGATCTGGGTCCTGTGTTCAGAAATTCAGCCGCTGAAGGGCCGCGATTTCGGCATCACCTGCTCCACGGCCACCAACTGGATTGCCAACATGATCGTCGGTGCGACCTTCCTGACCATGCTGAACTCGCTGGGCAGCGCGAACACCTTCTGGGTCTATGGCGGCCTGAATATCCTGTTCATCTTCCTGACCCTGTGGCTGATTCCGGAAACCAAAAACGTTTCGCTGGAACATATCGAACGTAACCTGATGAAGGGCCGTCCGCTGCGTGAAATCGGCGCTCGCGACTAGTCATCACCGCGCTTCCTCCCCCCGCGGGAGGAAGCTTCTTCTTGCTCTCCTCTCCTCGCCGCACTATCCTCTGGCGCTATGAAGACACCCCGAATTCCCATCGCTACGCAGCAGGCCGTAATGCGCAGCCTGCGGGAAAAACTCGCCCTCGCGAACCTCAAGCTTGAGCGCCGCTATCCGGAACCCGCGCTGGTCTATCAGCAGCGAGGAACCTCCGCCGGCACCGCCTGGCTGGAGAAGAATGAAATTCGCCTCAACCCGGTGCTGCTGCTGGAGAACCAGCAGGCGTTTATCGATGAGGTCGTGCCGCACGAGCTGGCGCACCTGCTGGTGTGGCAGCATTTTGGACGCGTGGCGCCGCATGGCAAAGAGTGGAAGTGGATGATGGAAAGCGTGCTGGAAGTGCCGGCCCGCCGCACCCACCGCTTCGAACTGGACTCCGTGCGGCAGAATACCTTCCCCTACCGCTGCCAGTGCCAGCAGCACCAGCTTACCGTTCGCCGTCACAACCGCGTGACGCGCGGCGAAGCCACCTACCGCTGCGTTCGCTGCGGCGATCTGCTGGTCGCCGAAGAGTAAATATCGGCTATAACTGGAAATTTTCTGATCTGACTGATTGCATCTGACAATCGCATTCGCTACGTTGCGGGCTCTTTTTGACACGGAGTTCACGATGTCCCGTACTCATATTTTTGCCGCAGCGCTTTTGACTGCGGCCTTTAGCGGTCAGGCTATGGCCGAAGGGATCCACAGTTTTTCCCAGGCAAAAGCCGCCGGAGTGAAGGTTAACGCCGATGCCCCCGGCGACTTCTACTGCGGCTGCAAAATCGACTGGCAGGGTAAAAAAGGCATTATCAATCTACAATCCTGCGGCTATAAAGTGCGTAAAAACGAAAACCGCGCCAGCCGCGTCGAGTGGGAGCACGTCGTCCCGGCGTGGCAGTTTGGCCACCAGCGCCAGTGCTGGCAGGATGGCGGGCGTAAAAACTGCGCCAAAGATCCGGTTTACCGCAGGATGGAAAGCGATATGCACAACCTGCAGCCGGCGGTTGGCGAGGTCAACGGCGACCGCGCTAACTATATGTACAGCCAGTGGAACGGCGGCGAAGGCCAGTACGGCCAGTGCGCGATGAAGGTCGATTTTAAAGAGAAGGTCGCCGAGCCGCCGGTGCGCGCGCGCGGCGCGATTGCGCGGACCTACTTCTATATGCGCGATAGCTATCAGCTCACCCTTTCCCGTCAGCAAACCCAGCTGTTTACCGCCTGGGATAAGACCTACCCGGTCACCAGTTGGGAGTGCGAACGCGATGAGCGTATCGCTAAAGTTCAGGGCAACCACAATCCTTACGTCCAGCAGGCTTGCCAGGCGCAAAAGAGCTAACCTACACTAGCGGCAATTGTTAATTTGCAGGTCCCGCTATTCTCCCGCTGCGGCGGGGAACCGGGGCCTGCGCGAAGAACGGAATATCAAGCATGCGCACTCCCCGCATCCACCACCCCGAACCGATTATCGTCGGCAGCCAGATAGCCCTTTCCGACGACGCGGCGAACCACGTTGGCCGCGTACTGCGAATGGGTAAAGGCCAGGCCATTCAGCTTTTTGACGGTAGTAATCAGGTATTTGAAGCCACAATCGTCGACGCGGGCAAGAAAAATGTGACGGTTGAGATTGTCAGCGGCGAGCGTGACGACCGCGAATCGCCGCTGCATATTCACCTCGGTCAGGTCATGTCGCGCGGCGAAAAGATGGAATTCACCATCCAGAAATCGATCGAGCTCGGGGTAAGCCTCATTACGCCACTGTTTTCCGAGCGCTGCGGGGTTAAACTGGATGCCGAACGCTTGCAGAAAAAGATCCAGCAGTGGCAGAAAATCGCCATTGCCGCCTGCGAGCAGAGCGGCCGCAACGTGGTGCCAGAGATTCGCCCGGCCATGCAGCTGGAAGCATGGTGTGCGGAGCAGGATGATAGCCTGAAGCTGAACCTGCACCCTCGCGCCAGCGCCAGCATTAACACGCTGCCGCTGCCGGTCGAGCGCATTCGTCTGCTGATTGGCCCTGAAGGAGGGCTGTCAGCGGAAGAGATCGCGATGACCGCTCGTTACCAGTTTACTGATATTCTGTTGGGACCGCGCGTTCTGCGTACAGAGACAACTGCGCTAACCGCCATTACCGCGCTACAGGTGCGTTTTGGCGACTTAGGTTGAAGCGTTAACGGAGAATAATAATGATCAAGCTCGGCATCGTGATGGACCCCATCGCAACCATCAACATCAAGAAAGACACCAGCTTCGCCATGCTGCTGGAAGCCCAGCGTCGTGGCTACGAACTCCATTATATGGAGATGAACGACCTGTACTTAATCAACGGCGAAGCCCGCGCCCGTACGCGCACGCTGAGCGTCGAGCAGAATTACGACAAGTGGTACGAGTTCAGCGGTGAGCAGGATCTGCCGCTGGCTGATCTCGACGTGATTCTGATGCGTAAGGATCCGCCGTTCGATACCGAGTTCATTTATGCCACCTATATTCTCGAGCGCGCGGAAGATAAGGGCACGCTTATCGTCAACAAGCCGCAGAGCCTGCGCGACTGTAACGAGAAGCTGTTTACCGCCTGGTTTGCCGACCTGACGCCAGAAACGCTGGTCACCCGCAACAAGGCGCAGCTGAAAGCCTTCTGGGAAAAGCACGGCGATATTATCCTCAAGCCGCTGGACGGCATGGGCGGTTCCTCTATTTTCCGCGTGAAAGAGGGCGATCCTAACCTGCCGGTGATTGCGGAAACGCTGACCGATCTGGGCAGCCGCTACTGCATGGCGCAAAACTATCTGCCGGCCATCAAGGACGGCGATAAGCGCGTGCTGGTCGTCGACGGCGAGCCGGTTCCCTGGTGCCTGGCGCGTATTCCGCAAGGCGGAGAGACGCGCGGCAACCTGGCCGCCGGCGGTCGCGGCGAAGCCCGCCCGCTGACCGAGAGCGATTGGGAGATTGCCCGCCGCGTCGGCCCTACGCTGAAGGCCAAGGGTCTGATTTTCGTCGGTCTGGATATCATCGGCGATCGCCTGACGGAAATTAACGTCACCAGCCCAACCTGCGTACGCGAGATTGAGGCCGCCTTCCCGATCTCCATCACCGGGATGCTGATGGACGCCATCGAGAAGCGCCTCACTAAGTAATCAGCGGCTTGTAGATGAGCCAGCTTGCATCAACAAAAGCTTAAGAGTAAAAGGGCCAACGCCCCTTTACTCTTTTGTTCTCTTGCCCTTTGCTCTTTGCTCCTTGTTCTTCGCTTTTTACTCTTCGCCCTTTTCGAACCGATAATCGGCCAAACTGATTCAACGAAAGATTTCGCGCTACGGGAAGGCGGCGACGCAGCGAGCGCCCGGGAGCATAGTTTACTATGTGACCGGGGCGAGCGAGGAAGCCAACGCCCCCGTAGCGTGAAAGATAAAGTTGAATCGACAGGGCAGCACTTTGCCCGCATACTGGGTGCTGCTTTTTGAACCAGGAACAGAACCTCTGCCAATGAATTTACAGCATCACTTTTTGATTGCCATGCCTGCGCTTCAGGACCCCATATTCCGCCGCTCCGTGGTTTATATCTGCGAGTACAACGATGACGGTGCCATGGGTATTATCGTCAACAAACCGCTGGAAAATCTGCAGATTGACGGGATCCTCGAGAAGCTGAAAATTGTCGCTGAGCCGCGCAATCCCGATATTCGTCTCGATAAGCCGGTCATGCTTGGCGGCCCGCTGGCGGAAGATCGCGGCTTTATTCTGCACTCGCCGCCCTCCGACTTCTCTTCCAGCATCCGTATTTCCGACAATACCGTGATCACCACGTCGCGAGACGTGCTGGAAACTCTCGGTACCGATAAACAGCCGAGCAACGTTCTGGTCGCGCTGGGCTACGCCTCCTGGGAAAAGGGACAGCTGGAGCAGGAGCTGCTCGATAACGCCTGGCTCACCGCCCCGGCGGATCAGAATATTTTGTTTAAAACACCGATTGCCGATCGCTGGCGTGAAGCGGCAAAACTGATTGGGATCGATATTGTGACGATGCCCGGCGTTGCGGGGCACGCGTAATGAGTGGAACCTTACTGAGCTTTGATTTTGGAACCAAAAGCATCGGCGTCGCGATTGGACAACGCATTACCGGCACCGCCCGCCCGCTTCCTGCGCTAAAAGCACAGGATGGGAAGCCGGACTGGAACGTTATCGAAAAGCTGCTGAAAGAGTGGCAGCCGGAAGCTGTTATCGTCGGCCTGCCGCTGAATATGGACGGCACCGAGCAGCCGCTAACCGCGCGCGCGCGCAACTTCGCCAATAAAATTCACGGCCGCTTCGGGGTCAAGATAACCCTGCACGATGAGCGTCTGAGCACGGTGGAAGCCCGCGCGGGGCTCTTTGAGCACGGCGGGTTTCGCGCCTTGAATAAAGGCAGCGTCGACTCAGCCTCGGCGGTGGTTATTCTGGAAAGCTACTTCGAGCAGGGTTTTTAAACCCCGACATGATGGCGCCGAGCCGGCGCCATCATCGTGACGACTTAGTGACGACCTAGTGACGGAGATGCTCGTTAGCCCAGCTCACCGCCTGAGTACGATTCTTCACGCTCAGCTTGCGAAAGACGTTATAGAGATGAGTGCGCACCGTATTCTCACTAATGAACAGCGCCCGGGCAATATCCATATTGGTCGCACCGCAGCGCAGCTCATTTAAGATCTCACATTCCCGTTCCGTAAGCGGCGAGCTTTCCACCGGCACCGATGCATGATTCGCAGCGTACATCGCCGGATGCATCACGCTCAGCTCAGCCGTCTGTTCGCCGTTCAGCACGGCCTTCACGCCCTCAATTAAACGCGAGACGTCATCGTCATGGCGGAAGACGCCGTAGAGCGCGGGCCACTGCGCCATCTCATAGAGCTCATACTTTTGTGCGCTGTTGATAATCAGCAGGCGCGGGTTCTCTGCGTGCGATCGAATAATATCTCGCCACACGCCGTTCAGTTTTTTATTCGACACGGCAATATCAAATAATATTACACAGTCTTTCGCTAAACGCTGCGTCAGGGGCTTATTGATATTATGCAGAGTCACTGCGATCGATAGGGTTTCCGCCAGTCCGCTGACAAAAGACTTACTCTGAATCGAGGGATGAGTAATAAAGATAATCTGACGAGAATGGGCGCAATTACCTGATAAATTAATCACTTAAAACTCTCCTTAGCAAACATCCACCATCATGGTGGTTAAATGAATTAAAAACAAAAAATCACATATTCATTAATAAACTGAAATAAGTTTACATATTAAAACAATATTTCATGGGAATCATCCTATCCCCACAAACAGCATAAGGTGAATTCATTAAAAGTGTCAAAAGATAATCTTATTTTTTTCCCATTTCTGCGAGGATAATGCCTAAGCAAATTCCTGGCACTCATTATTTTGACGTAGTCATTTACGCTTACCTATATTTAAAATCAATATCAAAGAACATTAATAAAACATTACGATAACAACAAACTGGCATGATGACTGGATATTAAACCTCCGGCTACAGGCGACCGGAGGAGACACGCTGTTGAAAACTTTGCGTAAAAGTCTGCATTCCGCTCTGCTGTCCGGTCTGCATAACGCCGGGCAGCTGATGGGTTTTACCTTCGCGGATCAAATTAGCCACCGCTGGGGTATTTACCAAAAGCTCGAATAGCGCAACTCTACCGCCAGATATATCCGGTAATAATTTTTGTGCCAGTACGGCGCATAAACTTCCCGCCAGCTGGCCGCGAACCTGCTCTTTTTCCTGAGCAGGAAAAACGTCAACCAGACGCTCCACCGCCTGCGCGGCGCCGCGGGTATGCAGCGTGGCCATCACCAGGTGCCCGGTCTCCGCAGCCGTCAGCGCCAGGCGGATGGTCTCGCTGTCGCGCAGCTCGCCCAGCAGAATGACGTCCGGGTCCTGGCGCAGCGCCACCCGCAGCGCCGCCGCAAACGACGGCGCGTGGCGGCCAATTTCACGCTGCTGGACCAGGCAGCGCTCGCTGCCATGGACAAACTCCACCGGATCTTCAAGGGTCAGGATATGGCCGTCGAGGCGCTGATTGAGATAGCCAACCATCGCCGCGAGGGTGGTCGATTTACCGCTGCCGGTCGCGCCGGTCACGAGGATCAGCCCGCTCTCTTCATTGAGCAGCTCGGCTATCGCGGCGGGAACGCAGAGCTCATCAAGCCGCGGACAGGCTTCCGGCAGCAGGCGCAGCGCCAGCGATAGCCCGCGCGTGTGGGCAAATGCGCTGGCGCGAAGGCGCGGCCCGCCGGGTAGCGCCAGCGCGAAATCAACCTGTCCGCTGGCCTGCCACTGCGCCTGCTGATCGTTATTGAGCCACTGCGCGAGTATTTTGCCGATCTCCGGCGACGTGAAGGGCGCGGGCTCCAGCCTCCCCTGACGACGCCAGCGCGGCGCCGAGGCATTGCACAGGTGTAGATCGGAGACGTTATGCTTTACACTAAGGGCCACTATTTCTTCCAGCTCCATAACTCATCCTCGGAATATGAACGATATTGCGCATAACCTGGCACAGGTCCGGGACAAAATCTCAGGCGCTGCCGCTCGCTGCGGCCGCTCGCCAGAAGAAGTTACGTTGCTTGCAGTCAGTAAAACCAAACCTGCGAGCGCGGTCGAAGAAGCGGTGGCTGCCGGTCAGGTGGCTTTCGGTGAAAACTACGTTCAGGAAGGCGTGGAAAAAATTCGCCACTTTCAGGATGCCGGGGTTCACCATCTGCAGTGGCACTTTATTGGCCCGCTGCAGTCCAACAAAAGTCGTCTGGTAGCGGAGCATTTCGACTGGTGCCACACCGTCGACCGGCTGAAGATCGCCGCCCGGCTTAGCGAGCAGCGTCCGGCGCATCTGCCGCCGCTTAACGTGTTGATTCAAATTAATATCAGCGACGAGCAAAGCAAATCAGGGATCCCACCTGAGGAGCTGGATGCGCTGGCGGCAGAGATCGATGTCCTGCCGAATCTGCAGCTACGCGGATTAATGGCCATTCCGGCCCCTGAGTCAGAGTATGTAAGGCAGTTTGCCGTCGCCCAACAAATGGCGGTAGCATTTGCGCGGCTTAAGGCGCACTACCCTGCGGTCGATACGCTGTCTCTGGGAATGTCGGATGATATGGAAGCCGCTATCGCGGCGGGAAGCACTATGGTGCGCATCGGTACCGCAATCTTCGGTGCGCGCGACTACAGCAAAAATTAAGGAATCTGAGGAACGCCATGAAGACGTTGACTTTCCTGCTTTCAACGGTCATTGAACTCTACACCATGATCATGTTGTTACGCGTCTGGATGCAGTGGGCACGCTGCGACTTTTACAACCCCTTCTCGCAGTTTGTGGTGAAGGCAACCCAGCCGGTGGTTGGGCCGCTGCGCCGTATTATCCCGGCTCTGGGGCCGCTCGACAGCGCCTCGATGCTGCTGGCCTTTATTCTCTGCGTCATCAAAGCCATCGTGCTGTTTATGGTGGTCACCTTCCAGCCAATCATCTGGATTTCCGCGCTGCTGATCCTGATTAAGACTATCGGCCTGCTGATTTTCTGGGTGCTGCTGCTGATGGCGATTATGAGCTGGGTAAGCCAGGGCCGCAGCCCGGTTGAATACGTGCTGATGCAGCTCGCCGACCCGCTGCTGCGTCCTATTCGCAAGCTGCTGCCGTCCATGGGCGGTATCGACTTCTCGCCGATGGTGCTGGTTCTGCTGCTGTACGTGATTAACATGGGCATTTCCGAGCTGCTTCAGGCGACCGGTAACGTTCTGCTTCCGGGGCTGTGGATGGCGCTATGAGTGCCGTCGAAGCCTGCGCTGACGGGCTGGTTTTGCGGCTGTATATTCAGCCCAAGGCCAGCCGTGATAGCATCGTTGGTTTACATGGCGACGAGCTCAAAGTCGCCATTACCGCCCCGCCCGTTGATGGTCAGGCAAACGCCCATCTGATTAAGTTCCTCGCCAAACAGTTTCGCGTCGCGAAAAGCCAGGTGCTTCTTGAAAAAGGCGAACTGGGCCGGCACAAGCAGATAAAAATCATTAACCCGCAACAGATCCCGACTCAGGTCGCGGCGCTGACAGAATAAGAGCCTGGCTCTAAACAGGATTAATCATGCAAAAAGTTGTTCTCGCCACCGGCAACGCCGGAAAGGTCCGCGAGCTGGCCTCGCTGCTGGAAGATTTTGGTCTGGATATCGTTGCTCAAACCGAGCTGGGAGTCGACAACGCCGAAGAAACCGGGCTGACGTTTATCGAAAACGCCATTCTGAAGGCGCGCCATGCCGCAGAGATTACCGGCCTGCCGGCGATTGCCGATGACTCCGGCCTGGCGGTCGATGCGCTAGGCGGCGCGCCGGGGATCTACTCCGCGCGCTACTCCGGCGAAGGTGCCAGCGACCAGCAGAACCTGGAAAAGCTGCTCGTTGCCCTGCACGACGTTCCCGACGATAAGCGCCAGGCGCAGTTCCACTGCGTGCTGGTCTACCTGCGCCATGCCGCAGACCCAACGCCGATTGTTTGTCACGGCAGCTGGCCCGGCGTGATTGCCCGCAGCGCGGCAGGCAGCGGCGGCTTTGGCTACGATCCTATTTTCTTTGTTCCGTCCGAGGGGAAAACCGCGGCGGAGCTGAGTCGTGAAGAAAAAAGCGCGATATCCCACCGCGGGCGCGCGCTGAAACTGTTACTGGAAGCATTACGTAATGGCTAACTTGCCACCTCTGAGCCTGTATATTCACATCCCGTGGTGCGTGCAGAAGTGCCCGTACTGCGATTTTAACTCGCACGCGTTAAAGGGCGAGGTGCCGCACGACGACTATGTGCAGCACCTGCTCAACGATCTGCGGGCCGACGCACACTATGCCCAGGGCCGTGAAATCAGGACTATTTTTATCGGCGGCGGTACGCCTAGCCTGCTCTCCGGGCCGGCGATGCAGACGCTGCTCGACGGCGTTCGCGCCTGCCTGCCGCTGGCCGCCGACGCCGAGATAACCATGGAGGCCAACCCCGGCACCGTGGAAGCCGATCGCTTCGTTGAGTATCAGCGCGCGGGGGTTAACCGGATCTCCATCGGCGTGCAAAGCTTTAGCGAAGCAAAACTGCAGCGTCTGGGACGTATTCACGGCCCGGACGAGGCGAAACGCGCGGCGCATCTGGCCACCGGCCTCGGCCTGCGCAGCTTCAACCTCGACCTGATGCACGGCCTGCCGGACCAGTCTCTGGATGAAGCGCTGGACGATCTGCGCCAGGCCATTGAGCTCAACCCGCCGCACCTGTCGTGGTATCAGCTAACGATTGAGCCGAATACCCTGTTCGGCTCCCGTCCGCCGGTGCTGCCGGACGACGATGCGCTGTGGGATATTTTTGAGCAGGGGCATCAGCTGCTGACGGCGGCAGGCTATCAGCAGTATGAAACCTCCGCCTACGCCAAACCCGGCTACCAGTGCCAGCACAATCTTAACTACTGGCGCTTTGGCGACTACCTCGGCATCGGCTGCGGGGCGCACGGTAAGGTGACCTTCCCTGACGGACGCATTCTGCGTACGGCAAAAACGCGCCATCCCCGCGGCTACATGGAAGGCCGCTACCTTGAGCGTCAGCACGACGTCGAGGCGACGGATAAGCCGTTCGAGTTCTTTATGAACCGTTTCCGCCTGCTGGAAGCCGCGCCGCGCGCCGAGTTCAGCCGCTATACCGGCCTTGATGAGAGCGTGATTCGCCCGCAAATTGCCGCCGCCATCGCCCAGGGCTACCTGGCTGAGGATGCGCACTGCTGGCAGATAACCGAGCACGGCAAGCTGTTTTTAAACTCGCTGCTGGAGCTGTTCCTGAGCGAAGATTAAGCATCCGGGCGGCCCTTCGCCGCCCGTTTTTTCCCGCACGATCCCCTCTTCTCACCCTCGTTTTTCCCTCCGCGCTTCGGTCAAAGCGCCTGCTCCTTTTTTATTCAGATCTTTGCAGCCAATCACAAATACACATCGATATTTTTCCATTTCTTGACTCCTTTTTTGCGCGGTGGTAATCCTGCTTCATCGGTTGAGCAAATGTAAAACCGAAGTATCCTACATGTGAATTATTGGTAACTCTTATTAAAAAAGTCTTTATGACGTCGGCCCATGCCGGCGGGCTCAAGCATATAAAAAAGAGGGTAAGACAATGAATTACCGCAATGTTTTTATCGCACTTGCCACAATATCCGCCGGCATTACCGCTTCAGCACAGGCAGCGGAATCCGCCACGGTCGCCTTTTTAATGCCCGACCAGGCATCGACGCGCTACGAGCAGCATGATTTTCCGGGCTTCAAGGCGGAGATGAGCAAACTGTGCGCCGACTGCAAGGTCATTTATCAAAACGCCAACGCCAGCGCCACCCTGCAGCAGCAGCAGTTCAACTCGGTGATTGCCCAGGGCGCGAAAATCATCGTTCTCGATCCGGTGGACTCTTCCGCCGCCGCTGCGCTGGTCGCCAACGCCCAGGCGCAGGATGTCAAAGTGATCGCCTACGATCGCCCCATCCCGGCGAAACCGGCAGATTTCTACGTCTCGTTTGATAACGAAGGGATTGGCTATGCCATCTCTAAATCCTTAACCAGCCATCTGAAAGAGAGCGGCGTGCCGCAGGATGCCGGCGTGCTGCAAATCAACGGCTCCCCTACCGACGCGGCGGCGGGACTGATCCGCGACGGTATCCACCGTGGCCTGAAGGAGTCGGGCTACAAAACCCTCGCAGAATTTGATACGCCGGAATGGGCGCCGCCTAAAGCGCAGGAGTGGGCTGCCGGGCAGATAACCCGCTTTGGTGACAAAATTAAAGGCGTGGTTGCCGCCAACGACGGCACCGGCGGCGGGGCGATTGCCGCCTTCAAAGCCGCTGGCGTACAGCCGTTACCGCCGGTCACCGGCAATGACGCCACCATCGCCGCGCTGCAGCTCATTATTGCCGGCGACCAGTACAACACCATCTCCAAACCGTCGGAAATCGTCGCGGCGGCGGCGGCGAAAGTGGCCGTTGAGTTTATTCAGGGTAAGAAGCCGCAGGCCAGCACCACCCTGTACAACACCCCTTCGCAGCTCTTCACCCCGGCGGTGATCACCGCGAAGAATATTAAAGCGGAAATCTTCGATAAGAAGATCCAGACCTACGCTCAGGTTTGTACCGGCGAATACGCCGCAGCCTGCCAGAAGTTAGGCATCGAAAAGTAATTTTGCCCACGCGCCCGTCATCCAACGGCGGGCGTAGTTTCGCAATAGTTGAGGTCTCTTCCATGTCGCAAGAACAAGAGAAAATATCCACGGCCGGGCAGCCGATCCTGAAGCTCAGCAACGTCTCTAAACACTTTGGCGCCGTCTGCGCCCTGGCGGATATCGAGCTGGAGGTCCACGCCGGGGAAGTGGTGGCGCTGGTGGGCGATAACGGCGCGGGAAAATCTACGCTGGTCAAAATCCTCGCCGGCGTGCATCAGCCTACCGATGGCACCATTGAGTTCGACGGCAGGGTCGTCACGCTTGATAGCCCGGGAAAAGCGCTGGAATACGGCATCGCCACGGTTTTTCAGGATTTAGCCCTGTGCGAAAACCTGGATGTGGTGGCCAACCTGTTTTTAGGCCAGGAGATCTCGCCTTTACAGCTGGATGAGGTCGCCATGGAGGTGCGGGCGTGGACGCTGCTGCAGGAGCTGGCGGCCCGAATTCCGTCGGTGCGCGAACCCATCGCCTCGCTCTCCGGCGGCCAGCGCCAAACCGTCGCCATTGCCCGCTCCCTGCTGATGAATCCAAAAATCATCATGCTGGATGAGCCAACCGCCGCCCTCGGCGTCGCCCAGACGGCGGAAGTGCTCAACCTGATCGAGCGCGTTCGCGAACGCGGCCTCGGCGTCATTATTATCAGCCATAACATGGAAGACGTGCGCGCGGTTGCCGATCGCATCGTGGTGCTGCGCCTCGGACGCAATAAGGGGATCTTCACCCCCGACGCATCCAACCAGGATCTGGTCGCCGCCATTACCGGCGCAACGGAAAATGCCGTATCGCGCCGCGTTGAACGTAAATCACAGTTAAGTTCTTCGGGAGTGATTTAATTTTATGAACAGCAAGACAGAAACCCGCCCGGCCCTGGATCGCAGCGATGAGCGCGTCCAGCACAACGATGGTCTGTTCGGCGTGGTGCGTGCGCAAATCAACCGTATCAAGACCGGCGATCTCGGCACCGCCCCGGTGATTGCCGGGCTGATCGTTATCTCCCTGGTGTTTACCTGGCTCAACCCGGTGTTTATTGCGCCGAATAACCTGGTAAACCTGCTTTTTGACTGCGCCACCGTAGGCTTTATCTCGCTGGGGATCGTCTGCGTGCTGATGCTGGGCGAAATCGACCTTTCCGTCGGCTCGATGAGCGGTCTGGCCTCGGCGATTGTCGGCGTCCTGTGGGTCAACGCAGGCTGGCCGGTCGCCGCGGCTATTGGCGTCGCGCTGCTGTGCGGTATCGCCGTCGGCCTGATTTACGCCCTGCTCTACAACCGCGTCGGGATGCCGAGCTTCGTGGCGACGCTCGCCGGCCTGCTGGCGCTGCTCGGGATGCAGCTGTACATTCTCGGCCCCAGCGGCAGCATCAACCTGCCCTACGCTTCGCCGCTGGTTCGCTTCGGCCAGCTGATGGTCATGCCGGACTGGTTCTCGCATACCATGGCGCTTCTACCCGGCCTGGCGCTGCTGACGTTTGGCGTTAAAACCCGCGTACGGCGCCTGCAGGCTAACCTCTCCGCGGAGTCCGTCAGCTCGCTGCTGCTGCGCGCGGTGCTGCTGACGGTGATTTTTGAGGCCGCCGTTTTCTACCTCAACCTGGGTCGCGGCGTGCCGTGGATTTTCGGTCTGTTTGTCGCGGCGGCGATGGTGCTCAACTATGCGCTGAAGCGGACAAAATGGGGACGCTCGATGTTTGCGGTCGGCGGCAACCGCGAGGCCGCGCGTCGTTCGGGGATTAACGTCAGGGCCATTTACGTCAGCGCCTTTGTGCTCTGCGCGACGCTGGCGACATTCGGGGGGATTCTGGCGGCTTCACGCCTGGCCTCAGCCAGCCAGCAGGCCGGTACCGGCGACGTTAACCTCAACGCCATCGCCGCGGCGGTGATCGGCGGCACCAGCCTGTTTGGCGGGCGCGGTAGCGCCTGGTCCGCACTGCTGGGGATCATCGTGATTCAGTCGATTTCGAACGGTCTGACGCTGCTGAATCTGCCCTCATCGCTGCGCTATATCATTACCGGCTGCGTGCTGGCGATTGCGGTGATTATCGACTCGCTGGCCCGCCGCTCGCGCGTATCGCACGGACGTGCCTGAATCGGGACGATTAAAGAGAATAGTGCGCGGCTCGGGCGTTACGGGCCGCGCAATGAATAGGTTATTTCAGTGAACTCACCAGCGTCTTGCGGCTATCTTCAAGGGAAACCACCCGGCTGCAGACGTCTTTGCCGAACTGCTGGAAATCCGCTTCCTGGTTCTTCCACTCTTCCTGAATCGCCGTTTGCAGGCCGCCAAGGCTGCCGAGGATCCCCTGCAGCGGGTTACCGCCGCCCTTGAGAACCGCCTTCGCGCCCATTTCGTTAATGCTGTCCTGCAGGATGCCGCCCATCGCCTGATTGACCAGCTGCTGGCCGTCGGCGCGGACCTGATCGATCGCTTTATAATGGAAGGTCAGTCCATCGCTGCGGCGTTCAATAATACGATTCATCTGCGTTTTTAGCTGCGCGTCCAGCTTGGTCAGACGACCGTGCATGCTGCTGCTGGTTCCCACCTGTTCGGTGATGATTTTATCCAGCGCCTTGCGGCCTTTTTCAACCCGCGCGCGGGCGCCGTCGTCAATCCACGGCAGGCTGCTGCGCAGGCCGGCCTGATAATCCTGAGCCTGCTCGCGCTGGGCCGCGTTCAGGGGATACTGTTTTCCGTTATAGGTCAGGCTGCCGTCCGGCATAATCACCAGATCGCCGTTCTCCCCTTTCACCTGCACCTTCTGCGGGCTGAGGATCACGTCGTCGCGCGGCGTGACGCTACACTGGTAGTCCGCATGCGCGGTCAAAGCGGTGACGGACAGCGCCACCGCCAGCAGCGTTTTGCGCATCATAAAGCTCCCTTCAGACAAAACGGGTCGGCAATTGCCGACCCTCGTCAAACTTAGTCCCACCAGATGTCAAAAAGTTCGCTGGTGCGCACGTCAGCAAGCTGACGCTCTTCCAGCCACTTGCGGACAATGGCCTGATGCTCTTCGGTACATTTACCGATTTCCTGCAGGCAGATCAGACCTTCCCAGGAGAGGTAGCCGCTGCCGTCAAACGCCAGCTTGTTCGGCTCGATCACTTCATTGATCAGGTCATTCACGGTCTGGTCGATATGCTCTTCGCTGCTCCCGTCCGGGAAACGCCAGGCGACGGAGAAGCCCACTTCCTGAAACTCGTCGATATGCATTTTCTTACGCAGACGACGGCTACGATTCTTTGCCATTATTTCACCCTCTCGAACATTAAGTCCCATACGCCGTGGCCAAGACGATGGCCACGCTGTTCAAATTTGGTTACCGGGCGCGATTCCGGGCGCGGTACATAGTCGTTGCTTTCCGAGCGGTTGCGGTAGCCGTCGAGCGACGACATCACTTCCAGCATATGCTCGGCATACTGTTCCCAGTCGGTCGCCATATGGAAGACGCCGCCGAGCTTGAGCTTGCTTTTAACCAGTTCAGCAAACGGCGCCTGCACGATGCGGCGTTTATTATGCCGCGCTTTATGCCACGGGTCCGGGAAAAAGAGCTGCACCATATTAAGGGAGTTATCCGCGATCATGGTGTGCAGAACTTCGACCGCATCGTGACACATCACGCGCAGGTTTTGTACACCCTCTTCCTCAGCGGAAGCAAGGCACGCCCCGACGCCCGGAGAGTGTACTTCAATCCCGAGGAAATTCTGCTCCGGTTTCGCCTTGGCCATCGCGACCAGCGAGGAGCCCATGCCAAAACCGATCTCTAAGGTGACCGGCGCCTCGCGGCCAAACAGCGAAGCTAAATCAAGCGGCGCATCGGTGAACTCAACGCCCATCACCGGCCAGATATTATCCAACGCGTGCTGTTGCCCTTTGGTCAGGCGGCCCTGGCGGCGGACGAAGCTACGAATGCGGCGCAGAGGGCGGCCGTTTTCATCAAACTCCGGAGATATGACGTCGTTTTTCATAAAGGTTAGGTCTGCTTGTGAATGTGTTCGGAAAACGGGCATTATCCAAAGTTACCCGACGGATGCAAGGGTTTACAGCCTCTCGCCCTTGTGCTGCAATCTGCCACCCTGTTATCGCAATTCCGGAGCTGCAGCTTTGACTTTTCTCGCCGCGCAATTTTCAGCCCAGGTGCTGGAGTGGTACGACAAATACGGGCGTAAAACCCTGCCATGGCAAATCGGCAAAACGCCCTACAAAGTATGGCTCTCCGAGGTGATGTTGCAACAAACGCAGGTGGCAACGGTAATCCCTTATTTTGAACGCTTTATGGCGCGTTTCCCAACGGTTATCGATCTGGCCAACGCCCCGCTGGACGAAGTCCTGCATCTGTGGACCGGCCTCGGCTACTACGCCCGGGCGCGTAATTTACATAAGGCGGCGCAGCAGGTGGCCAACCAGCACGGCGGCGAATTCCCGCAGACCTTTGACGAAGTGGCCGCCCTGCCCGGAGTCGGACGCTCGACGGCGGGCGCCATTTTATCGCTCTCTCTTGGTAAGCATTTTCCGATTCTCGACGGCAACGTGAAGCGCGTGCTGGCCCGCTGCTATGCGGTCAGCGGCTGGCCGGGGAAAAAAGAGGTAGAGAAGCAGCTTTGGGGGATTAGCGAAGAGGTGACGCCGGCCAAAGGGGTCGAACGTTTTAACCAGGCGATGATGGATCTGGGGGCGATCGTCTGCACCCGCTCGAAGCCTAAATGCGAGCTGTGCCCGCTGAATAACGGCTGCGAGGCCTACGCCAATAATTCATGGACTCAATATCCCGGCAGGAAACCGAAGCAAACTATTCCGCAACGCACCGGCTATTTTCTGCTGATGCAGCACGGCGACGAGGTGTTTCTCGCCCAGCGCCCGCCGGTAGGGCTGTGGGGCGGATTATTCTGTTTTCCGCAGTTTGAAGATGAAGAGACGCTGCGCGAGTGGCTGGCACAGCGGCAGATTCAGGCCGATAATCTGACGCAGCTGACCGCGTTTCGCCACACTTTCAGCCATTTCCACCTGGATATTGTGCCGATGTGGCTTACAGTGCACTCATCAGGCGCATGCATGGATGAAGCTGGCGCACTCTGGTATAACTTAGCGCAGCCGCCGTCAGTCGGTCTGGCGGCTCCCGTGGAACGCCTGTTGCAACAGCTTAAGGCCGGGGCGCTGGTATAGCGTTCAGGCCAATTAAAGAGGATTAATCATGAGCAGAACTATTTTTTGTACTTTCCTGCAGCGCGAAGCGGATGGCCAGGATTTCCAGCTCTACCCGGGCGATCTCGGCAAACGCATCTATAACGAAATCTCCAAGGAAGCCTGGGCCCAGTGGCAGCACAAGCAGACCATGCTGATCAACGAGCAGAAGCTCAACATGATGAACGTAGAGCACCGCAAACTGCTTGAGCAGGAGATGATTCAGTTCCTGTTTGAAGGGAAGGATGTGCATATCGAAGGCTATACGCCGCCGGAAAAACGGTAAGAGCCTGACGGCTTTTACCACCACCAACACAACGCACACTCCCGGAATGATGAAAAAATATTTAGCGCTAGCGCTCATTGCGCCTTTGCTCGTTTCGTGTTCCAGCTCGAATAAAAAGGGCGCCGGGTATGACGAAGCGTGGGTAAAGGACACCAACGGTTTCGATATCCTGATGGGCCAGTTCGCCCACAACGTCGAAAATATTTGGGGTTATAACGAAGTCCTGCTCGCCGGGCCGAAAGACTACGTTAAATATACCGACGGTTATCAGACCCGTAGCCACATCAACTTTGATGAGGGTACCATTACCGTCGAGACTATCGCCGGTACCGATCCCACCGGCCGTCTTCGTCAGACCATCATCAAAACGCTGCTGATGGGCGACGATCCGGGCTCCATTGACCTCTACTCCGACACCGACGATATCCAGATTTCGAAAGAGCCGTTCCTCTACGGTCAGGTGGTGGACAATCACGGCGATCCGATTCGCTGGGAGTGGCGCGCGTCGCGTTACGCCGACTATCTGCTGCAGACGCGGCTGAAGAGCCGCAGCAACGGCCTGCGGATCATTTACAGCATCACCATCAACCTGGTGCCGAACCACCTCGATAAGCGCGCGCATAAGTATATCGGTATGGTGCGCCAGTCGGCGCGGAAGTACGGCATTGACGAGTCGCTGATCCTGGCGATTATGCAGACCGAATCCTCCTTTAACCCTTACGCCGTCAGCCATGCCGACGCGCTGGGCCTGATGCAGGTCGTCCAGCACAGCGCCGGGAAAGACGTTTTCCGCTCCCAGGGGAGATCGGGCCTGCCGAGCCGCAGCTTCCTGTTCGATCCGGCCAATAATATCGACACCGGGACCGCGTATCTGGCGATGTTGAACAACGTCTACCTCGCCGGCATCGACAACCCTACCTCGCGACGCTACGCGGTGATCACCGCCTATAACGGCGGCGCGGGGAGCGTACTGCGGGTCTTCTCCAGCGATAAGGTCCAGGCGGCCAATATCATTAACAGCATGACGCCGGGCGACGTCTACACGACGCTCACCACCCGCCACCCCTCAGGGGAATCCCGCCGCTACCTGTATAAAGTCAACACGGCGCAGAAGTCCTACCGCCGCAAATAGGGTCTTTACCCTCTACCCGGCTCTCGGCACGCGCGAGAGCCGGGATCGTCTCGTGCCATTTCACCGTGCGCCATACGAAAACGTTATTTGCATCACAATCTAATCTGCAAATTAATATGGATTGCATTTATTTGCGGAAGGTAACAAAACATGATGCCGCTTGCTGATAGAATTTCATCAAATCGTAGTCCTGAATGTAACCATAACAACAGCTCCCCCGCTTACTCGTGAGGAAAATAACATGAACCTTAAGCTGCAGCTTAAAATATTGTCGTTTCTGCAGTTCTGCCTGTGGGGTAGTTGGCTGACTACGCTAGGCTCCTATATGTTTGTGACGCTTAAGTTTGACGGAGCGTCGATCGGTGCCGTTTACAGCTCGTTGGGTATTGCGGCCGTGTTTATGCCCACGCTGCTGGGTATCGTGGCGGATAAGTGGATCAGCGCCAAGTGGGTCTATGCGCTATGTCATCTGGTCGGGGCGGGGACGCTGTTTATGGCGGCCCAGGTCACCACGCCGGGCGAGATGTTCCTGGTTATTCTCCTCAACTCGCTGGCCTATATGCCAACGCTGGGGCTGATTAACACCATTTCCTACTATCGTCTGAAATCCGCCGGCATGGATATCGTCACCGATTTCCCGCCTATCCGTATCTGGGGAACCATCGGTTTTATCATGGCGATGTGGGCCGTCAGCTTCGCCGGCTTCGAGCTAAGCCATATGCAGCTTTATATCGGCGCAACGCTCTCCGTCGTGCTGGCGCTGTTCACCCTGACGCTGCCGCATATCCCGGTCTCTAACCAGCAGAAAAACCAGAGCTGGAGCACCATGCTGGGCCTGGACGCATTTGCCCTGTTCAAAAACAAACGGATGGCGATTTTCTTTATCTTCTCCATGCTGTTAGGCGCAGAGCTGCAGATCACCAACATGTTCGGTAATACCTTCCTGCACAGCTTCGACAATAACCCACTCTTCGCGGGCAGCTTTATTGTCGAGCATGCGTCGGTAATGATGTCGATTTCCCAGATCTCCGAAACCCTGTTTATTCTGACCATTCCGTTCTTCCTGAGCCGCTACGGCATCAAGAACGTCATGCTGATCAGTATCGTGGCGTGGATGCTGCGCTTCGGCCTGTTCGCCTACGGCGACCCATCGCCGTTCGGCACCGTGCTGCTGGTTCTGTCGATGATTGTCTACGGCTGCGCCTTCGACTTCTTCAACATCTCGGGTTCGGTGTTTGTCGAGAAAGAGGTGAGACCGGAAATTCGCGCCAGCGCCCAGGGGATGTTCCTGATGATGACCAACGGCTTCGGCTGTATTCTTGGCGGCGTAGTGAGTGGGAAAGTGGTGGAGATGTATACCACCAACGGTATCACCAACTGGCAGCCGGTATGGCTTATCTTCGCCGGATACTCGCTGGTTCTGGCCTTCGCCTTCGTCGCGCTGTTTAAATACAAGCACGTCAGACAGCCTGCCGCCGTCCAGCAGAGCGCCTGATAACAGCCCGGCGGCGCAACGCCTGCCGGGCTACAAAATGCCACGCCCCGCGCTCGCGCCGGGGCGTTTTTTTATGCCTTCAGCACGTTGCCGTACAGCCGCTTAATGCCGTCAGGATCCGTTTCGCTGTAGACGCCCTGCAGCTCCGGCGAGAAGCCGGGCAGCATATTGACGCCCTCCTCCAGCGCGAGGAAGTAGCGCAGCACCGCTCCGCCCCACACTTCGCCCGGCACCACGCACAGCACCCCCGGCGGATACGGCAGCGCCCCCTCAGCCGCCACGCGGCCTTCGGCCTCGCTCAGGCGCACGAGATCAACGTTACCGCGGATAAACTCGCGGTTCGCGTCCTGCGGATTCATCACCACCCGCGGGAAGCTCCGCTTGCGGAACATCTCTTTTTGCAGATCCTTAACGTCGAAACTGACGTACAGATCGTGCATCTCCTGGCACAGCTCGCGGATAGTGTAATCACGATAGCGCACCGGATACTTGTTAAAGATGGTCGGCAGCACGTCGGCCAGCGGGGTATCGGCTTCGATATGCTGTTCAAACTGCGCCAGCATCGCCACCAGCTGCGCCATTTTTTCAGCGCTCTCGGCCGGGGTCAGCAGGAACAAAATCGAGTTCAGATCGCACTTCTCGGGCACAATGCCGTTCTCGCGCAGGTAGTGCGCCAGAATCGTCGCCGGGATCCCGAAGTCGGTATATTCGCCGCTTTGCGCGTCAATGCCCGGCGTGGTCAGCAGCAGCTTGCAGGGATCAACGAAGTACTGATCGCCCGCATAGCCCTCAAAGCCGTGCCAGCTGGCGCCCGGCTCAAAGCTGAAGAAGCGCCGCTCGCGGGCGATGGCTTCGGTCGGATGATCCTGCCACGGACGCCCGGCCACCGTCGGCGGAACAAAGGGCTGAATCATCTTACAGCGGGCAAGGATCGCCTTACGCGCTTCGATACCCAGCGCCACGCACTCTGCCCACAGCCGGCGGCCGCTTTCGCCTTCATGAATTTTGGCATTCACGTCGAGCGCCGCAAACAGCGGGTAAAACGGGCTGGTTGACGCGTGCAGCATAAAGGCGTTATTCAACCGCTTGTGCGGGCAGAATCGTGCCTGACCGCGCAGGTGGTTATCCTTCTTGTGGATCTGCGACGTTTGCGAGAAACCGGCCTGCTGTTTGTGCACCGACTGGGTGACAAAAATGCCCGGGTCTTCCGGCGTCAGATCGAGCAGCAGCGGCGAACAGTCGGCCATCATCGGAATAAACTGCTCGTAGCCGACCCAGGCGGAATCAAACAGGATGTAGTCGCACAGGCGGCCAATCTTATCCACCACCTGACGGGCGTTGTAGACGGTCCCGTCGTAGGTGCCAAGCTGAATCACCGCCAGGCGAAACGGCCGCGGCGCATCGGCCTTCTCCGGCGCCACTTCACGGATCAGGTTACGCAGATAGCCTTCATCGAAGCAGTGGTCATCGATGCCGCCGATAAAGCCGAACGGGTTGCGCGAGGCCTCCAGGTAGACCGGCGTGGCCCCGGCCTGAATCAGCGCGCCGTGGTGGTTGGATTTGTGGTTATTACGATCAAACAGCACCAGGTCGTCGCGGGTGAGCAGCGCGTTGCTGACCACCTTATTCGCCGCCGAGGTGCCGTTAAGAACGAAATAGGTTTTGTCGGCGTTAAACACCTTCGCCGCGAACTTCTGCGCATGCTTGGCGGAGCCTTCGTGGATCAGCAGGTCACCCAGCTTGACGTCGGCATTGCACATATCGGCGCGGAAGACGTTCTCACCAAAGAAGTCAAAGAATTGACGGCCCGCAGGGTGTTTTTTAAAAAACGCCCCGTGCTGATGCCCCGGACAGGCAAAGGTGCTGTTGTCCATCTCGACGTACTGAGTCAGGGTATTAAAGAACGGCGGCAGCAGGTTGTCTTCATAGCGGCAGGCGGCCGCTTCCAGCTCCAGCCACTCCTGCTCTTTGCCGCTCATCACCGCCGCGACGCCGTCTGGCTTTGCCATTTCATTTTCGCTTAGCAGATAGACCGGCAGGTTAAACCCGCTACGCTTAAGTAGAGAGAGGATGCCGCTACGGCTGTCCGCTGCGGTAATGACGACTGCCGCCACATCGGTAAAATCAGTACTGTCCAGCGCCACCACGCGACGGTGGGTGGACAGATGGGGGACCAGCTCGCAGCTGGCGGCAATGTGCATTGATTTCATTAGCGCGAATACCCGTTTCCGGAGAGTAAAAGGCCTCAGACAAGGCCTTCACGCCTTGTCCAACGAAATGTCAGGGTCCGACTGGATTCCAGCTCCGACCACCCGACATCAGTAAAAGCAGACCGGGTCCGCTTTTACTGTTGTCCTGCAGTGAGCATACGCTGCCTTCACCGCATGAGGGGAAGAGGATCGAGACTAAGAGTAGCAAGATGAGGCGGCTTGCGCATCCGCGCACGGCGGCAATGCGTTGGTGATGCGGTCATCCCGGCGGCCTCATAGTTGAAGAGAAGAAAATTCGCGCAATAATGTCACCTTTGCCATACCCAGGCAAGATGAATTGCATATGCAGTCATACCACGGATCCACAAGCGTTTACGCCGTGACAGGTTCATAATAATGCACTTATTAGGGATAATTAACGGGAGCACACTGTGGTTACAGGGCCTTTTATTAACGCCGGTGCGGTGCTGTTAGGCGGCATTATTGGCGCACTTTTAAGCCAGAGATTGCCGGAGCGCATCCGCACATCGATGACCTCTATTTTTGGCCTCGCCTCTTTGGGTATCGGTATTTTATTAGTGATTAAATGCGCCAACCTGCCGGTGATGGTGCTCGCCACCCTGCTGGGCGCCCTGCTTGGCGAAGTGTGCAATATGGAGAAAGGGACCAACGCTTTGGTCGGCAAGCTCCAGCAGATATTCTCGCCCAAGGGCAAGCGGCGGATTGCCGCCCATGACTCTTTTGTTCAGAGCTACGTCGCGATTATCGTGCTGTTCTGCGCCAGCGGCACCGGGATCTTCGGCGCGATGCGCGAAGGCATGACCGGCGACGCCAGTATCCTTATTGCCAAAGCGTTCCTCGACTTTTTCACCGCCACCATCTTTGCCTGTTCTCTCGGCATTGCCGTCGCGGCGATAAGCTTCCCGATGCTGGCTATTCAGCTCACCCTGGCGGCATGCGCGGCGTTAATTATGCCTTTGACGACCCCGATGATGATGGCTGATTTCAGCGCCGTTGGCGGAATGCTGCTGCTGGCGACCGGGCTGCGCATCTGCGGTATCAAGATGTTTGCGGTGGTCAATATGCTGCCGGCGCTGGTGCTGGCCATGCCGCTATCGGCAGCCTGGAGCCTCTTTTTCGCCTGAAGGTGCGTGCTTTTAATGCAATGTGGTGATAGATTGTCCATCCTGCGTTGATTTGATGAAATTTCGTTGACGCAGCGAGGCGAATCGGTTTTAATGCGCCCCGTTGCCCGGATAGCTCAGTCGGTAGAGCAGGGGATTGAAAATCCCCGTGTCCTTGGTTCGATTCCGAGTCCGGGCACCACTATTTAAAGAACCCGCCCAAAAGGCGGGTTTTTGCGTTTCTACAGCCGGACTCTCCATCGAACTGCGTTCGATTATTCGCCGCCAGCGGCTCACCCCTTCGGGGCCGGCGCGACAGGCGCGCCGTTCAACGCCTTCGGCGTTAGTCCGAGCCGGGCACCACTATTTAAAGAACCCGCCCAAAGGCGGGTTTTTGCGTTTCTGCAGCCGGGCTCTCCATCGAACTGCGTTCGATTATTCGCCGCCAGCGGCTCACCCCTTCGGGGCCGGCGCGACAGGCGCGCCGTTCAACGCCTCCGGCGTTAGTCCGAGTCCGGCACCACTATTTAAAGAACCCGCCCAAAGGCGGGTTTTTGCGTTTCTGCAGCCGGACTCTCCATCGAACTGCGTTCGGCTGCTCGCTGCCGGTTACATCGGATTTTTAACCTCTTCCTTTTTTTTCATTGCCATCCCGGCGGCAGGTTTTTTCTCCTTCTTCATCTTGGTGCCTGGATGTTTATCCGCTTTCATCATGGTTGCGGAATGATTATCGGCCTCCATCATCGCGCCGGACTTCTTGTCTGCTTTCATCATGGTGGTCGATGACGTTTCGCTCGTTGAATCTGCCGCATAGCTCACCGCCACGGAACCCATAGCCCAGACGGCTGACAGTGCGAGAATAGCTAATTTTTTCATCCTGTTTTCCTCAGTTATTGTCGATATACCCGCGATACCATCACCGACTATCCGCCCCATCTGTTCCCCAAAGCCTCACGTAAGTTTAAATAAAATGTGATAGTTCAATCCCAGCAGAGGGAGTTGTGTAAGCTGCAGGAGTAGACGAGAAAACGGGAGTTAAATATGACAGGCGTAAGCGCAAAAAAAGTCCTGATCGTCGAAGATGATGCCGATATTGCCGACCTTCTCGCTCTTCACCTGCGTGATGAGGGCTATGACGTTACCCATGCCGACGACGGCAATAAGGGCGTCGACCTGCTGGAAAACAGCGGCTGGGATGCGCTGATCCTCGACCTGATGCTCCCCGGTATCGATGGCCTGGAGATCTGCCGTCGAGCGCGTAATATGGCCCACTATACGCCAGTCATTATTATCAGCGCCCGCGCCAGCGAAATACACCGCGTGCTTGGCCTGGAGCTGGGGGCCGATGACTATCTGGCAAAACCGTTTTCGATGCTGGAGCTGGTCGCCCGCATCAAGGCCCTGTTTCGCCGTCAGGAAGCGATGATCTGCGCTACCAGAATGGATGCAGGAATGTTGCGCTTTGCCGGCCTGGTTATCGATCCGATCGCGCGTGAAGTCCATCTGGACCGCAAACCGGTGGAACTTACGCCGCGTGAATTCGATCTGCTCTATTTTTTCGCCAAAAACCCCGGAAAAGTCTTCTCGCGCATGAGCCTGCTCAATCAGGTCTGGGGCTATCAGCATGAAGGTTATGAGCATACGGTCAATACGCACATTAACCGCCTGCGGATCAAGATAGAACGCAACCCGGCGGAGCCGGAGCGCCTGCTAACCGTCTGGGGAAGAGGGTATAAATTTGTCCTGCGGTCGAAACCGCAGCGTAAGAATCCGGCGATAAAAAATATCACTTCTCCCGACGCCCACCGATTCTCAGCCGACACAGATCTCGCCCCGGAGGGCAAACTGGCGTTCGCCGGCCGCAGAGGTCGAAACCGACAGAGCATCGACCTGAATGCCGCCGGAGAAGATGTCCCTCAGAAGGGAGCGTCAATTCATGGCATATCCGCAAGAGCGGCAGTTTGTTTTTGCCGGTTATACAGGCAGAGAGATTTCACCGTTTGCACCTTGCCTTTATCGACTCTTTTACCGGAAATAATAAGCGCCGAGTAGCCGACGTCATCACTAAAATCGATCCGCTGCCCGGCCACCTTTTTATGCGGCAGGTCGCTCTGCGCCAGGCAGGCGCGCTGGATGGTCTTATCAAATTCTTTCCACGCCGCCTCTGAGGAGGCAAATGCGCCTGCCGGCAGCAGTAATAGAGGAGCCAGGGCGATGAGTTGTAAGAGTTTCATAACGATATCTCCGATATAAGGGGGCACGTATCGGTGGCGTAAAGAGCGTGCCAACAATATAGCTCATCTTTTATTTCAACGGCCGCTGAGGTCGGATGATTTCGCCGTACTGCCTTTCGTCCCCTCTGCTGAGCATCTCTTTTTCAGACGCTAGTTCCAAACGGCGCCGCTATCGGACCGGCGATAACGCGGCAATTTGGATAACAGCGCGTGTCCACGATGAGTTTGTGGACACGCGCTGGCGCGCTAAACAGAGGCCCGGCCTGTGGTTGGCTGCTTATCGCTGCGCGGCCTCGCTCGTGGCGCTACTGCACACATAGGTCGGCAGCGTGCCCAAAATAAAGAGATAGCTACCGTTCTGCAGTTCATGAATGCGCATATAGATGTTTTTTGCCGGATAGACGAAAAACAGGGGCTCATATTTTTCCAGCCAGCTATCCGGCACGCTATCGTCCGGAAATTTAATATTGTGCTCTGATATCAGGTAGTAAGCGCTGCCCCTTCGCGTCACCATAAACGATATTTTGCGGTTAATGATTCTGCCGGGCTCCCCCTGCACGTGGCCGTTGATGCTGAGCGTACCGCTCTTCCCGTCCAGGATGTAGTTCATCCACAGAACGAGGGTCGTATCCTGATGATGCTGGACAAAGCTCACCCGACAGGAAAACGGCGCAACATAATAGCGGCGCCACAAAAAATACCCCGCCAGTACGCTGCCGAGCAGCAGGCAAAAGCAGGACAGGTAAAGCACCTGACGATGATGGGCCATGCTAGCGATCCTCAATAAAATAGTCAGAAATGCAGCGGTTTGGCTCCTTCATCGACCGATCGCACCGAATGACGGAGGCACGAGGCAGCCGCGCGTATCTGCCGATATACACCCACGGATAGTTAACGCAGCCATCTTTAAATTGCCCAACGTAGGTCAGCGCCATCGCCCGCTCATCCTGCGCCTGGATGCTATTTGCCAAATAAACCCGACACGCTCCCACCGTGCTCGCAAAGTAATAATCATCAATAAAAAGATTGCTCCGGGAAAAGCTGTGATTAATCACGCCTGCACCGCTGAATAACAAAACCACCAATAACGCTTTCGTCCACCAGCGCATACGCCGTGGTGAATAAACCGCTATTGTAGGCTGCGCGGTAGGTTCAGCCTGCGAAGCGCTCGCTTCATCCGAACGCGCAGTATCATATTCATGGTCCTCTGACGCTTGCCGCGGAACCTCTTTAATCGTTATCGTCGTTTCGCTGGCCAACGTTAATCCAATACGCGGAATTGTAACGATCGGATCGTTCTGGAAGCCTATTTTTCTCAATCCTTTGCGTAAAACAGAAATATTCTGGTAATAGGTATTAGGCGAAACCAGCATCCCTCGCCTTTGCCAGACGATATCCATACACTCCTGCTGAGTCACAATAGTGCCGGCCCGCTCTATTAATAATAATAAGCAGCGCCCCGCTGGTGAATTCAGTACCACCACGCGATCCGGATTGCTGAGATCGCGCAGCGTGCCGTCCACGGGATGAAACTCAACTATTTCATTGATAATATAATGCTTGTGCATACAATCGGCGAAAAGTCTCCGGTGAAAGCATGTCGGAAGTGCCCAGGTCTTATCACCATATGGATGAGAAGAGAGGGATCCATCTCCTTTCTGAGGGGGTAATATGGCCGATAAATTTAGTGCTGTATATCACAACCGCTGGCGAAACATCTTATTTTCCTGTCATTGCTCTGCAGGTTAACTGAAGTACAATAAACGCTAACCCCGCTATTCATCCCTTTCTCAGCCGCCGCCCGACGGGTGCGAACGTCCTTATCTTATCTTTTCTTAAGTCCTTCTTATCTTCACTCAACCGGCGAACAAATACCTGCCCGCAGGTCTCTCCTCACGCCCTGACCGTTCGCTCCTGCGCCTTGTCTGGCGTAGAAAAAATGCCAACAACAGGCTGATGTGAAAAGAAAAACAGAAGACATCACATGGCTCAACACGCGCCTGAAGCCTTGAAAAAAAGCGATAATAAGCAGTACAAAAAACCGGCCACCTCCGGGAATTGAGGACAGTTCGTCCGCAGTTAAGCCAATATCGATTGGCGAACGGCCTCACCGGACGGCCGCGCGTTCTGCAATTAATATAACTTAAGATTAATTGAGATTACCTTCTCATCTCCCGAGGTATAGTAGTTCTACAAAGTGAAAGGCTTAATTGCTTCGAAAATACAGGAATACAGGTTGATACCTGTCATACGCATACAGGCTGACCTCCTTACTATTATAAATCGAGGGAATAACATGGCGAATAAGCTTGAACTACAGCAACATTTAAATGTTGCGTTAATCGGCGGAGATCGCTTCGCACGCGGCGGCATCACCGCCTTATTGCAAGGAATGTATGCTGATATTCAAATCACAACATCGATAAATGATTACCAGCACCTTGACGATCTTTTAGCAATGACCCCAATTGACGTTATTTTTATCTCCGGGCTAGAGAAACACCATACCGGCATGGATTGTCTGGCGTATATAAAAACGATTAAAGCCAGCTACCCGCAGGTGCTTATATACATGTATTCCGCAGCGGTGAATTCATCACTGTGGGTCCACGGCGATATTGATGCCTATATTTCACTACAGGACCCGCTTTATCGCTGGCGAAACTGTTTATTAAAAATAGCGGAAAACCGCGCTCAGCCGAAAAAGAAATCAATGGCACTTTCGCTAACACCAGGGGAATGGAGGGTATTGAAGAAACTGAGAAATGGACTGGATATACGTTATATCGCAGAAATAGAGAAGCTTTCATACCGCCGTGTCAGCGCGTTAAAAAGCTCAGCAATAAGAAAACTCGGGCTCAGGAATAAAACAGATTTACTGGTGTTTTTAACCAGCTAGAACTGCTGCCTTCAGGGCCAATCTCGTCATAATAAAACTATGGAATCAGAAAAATGAAAGCTTACTTAAACAACAAAACTCTGCTGGCGCTGGGCATTGCGGCGCTGCTGCCTGCGGGCTCCTCTCTGGCCGCCACCGCCAGCGGCGGCACCGTAAACTTCAGCGGTAGCGTCGTAACCTCGGCCTGCGCCATCAGCGCCAACAGCAGCAATATTGACGTCGACCTGGGTGAAGTTCGTACCGCCACGCTGGCCGCGGCAGGCAGCGAAGCCAACACGGCAAAAGCCTTCACCATCACCCTTGAAGATTGCGAAATCGCCGATACCTCCGCCGGCACCGAAGAAGATCCGATCCCGGCGACAACGGTTGCCGTCACCTTCACCGGCACCCCGGATAGCACCGATGCCGATGGCCTGGCCGTCGGCTCAAACGGCAGCAGCGCCTCGGCGCAAAACGTCGCAATTCGCCTGTATGACGAACAGGGCAACGTCGTAAGACTGGGCGAGTCCGCTGCCCCCGTCGAGCTGCGCAGCGGCTCGAACACTCTGAACTTCAGCGCCAAATACTACTCCCCGCAGGGCAACGCCACGGCTGGCGATGCCAGCGCTGTCGCCACCTACACCGTCACCTATTCGTAATCCTCTGGCCCGGCCGCGTTGCCGGGCCAGGCCCAACCTTCAGGAGAGAGACGCTATGCGCTCGTTTACATGGATTTGTCTGCTCGGCTCGCTGTGGTCATCCGTAGCCTGCGCCGGCGGCGTGGGGCTGGGCGCAACGCGAATGGTCTACCTCGGCAGCGCCAACCAGTCGATGCTGCAGGTCAGAAATACGCATCCCGACGCCTCATTCCTCATTCAGTCATGGGTCGAGGATGAGAACAATCGGCGCTCCAACGATTTCGTCATTACGCCGCCGCTGTATGTTTTAAAACCGGCCACCGAAAGCGTAGTGAAAATTATGTTTAGCGGTAAATCCCTGCCGCAGGACCGGGAAACGCTGTACTGGATTACGGTCAAAGCCATTCCACAGCAGTCCAAAAGCGCCGCCAGCAATTCGCTGCAGTTTGCCTCAGCCAACCGCATTAAAGTTTTTTACCGCCCGGAGGGGCTGCAAAGCGGCGCCAGCGAGGGCTGGAAAAAAATAACCGCCGACTACCGTGCGGGCAAAATTACGCTCAATAACCCAACGCCCTATTACCTCACCACCATCAATTTAAAAGTCGATGGCAAGCCGGTACAGCCGGCGATGGTCCCGCCAAAAGCAAGCGTCACCCTGGGCGGATCGTTCAGTCAGGCAAGCACTTTTAGCTATCAGACCATCAATGATTACGGCGCATGGACCCCTGCCGTCAGCCTGTCGTTGAACCGGAAATAAAAGAAGAAAGGTGCGAGTGAGTGAAAGCAAAAATCGTCTGTGCCCTGATGATCTGCCATGCCGTTCGGTATGTCTCTGCCGCAGAGAACGATTTGCAATTTAACCCTGCGTTCCTCAACGGCGAAAGTGGAAATATTGCCGACCTCTCATGGGTCAATGCCGGGAGCGCCTTACCGCCGGGCGAATACAACATTAACGTTTATATCAATAAAAATTACGCCTTCACCGGAAATGTCGAATTCAGCGTTGATAAAAATGCGGCCCAGGAGGACGCCCAGCCCTGCGTCACGCCGCAGCAGATTGCCGCCCTGGGCATTGATAGCCGCCTGGCCGCGAAAGAGCTGCTGCCGCTGACCCGGCAATGCTATTTTTTGAATCACGCGTTCCCCGGCGCCAGCTTTGACTTCGACCAGAAGACGCTGACGCTCAATCTCAGCCTGCCGCAGAGCTATATGCGGAATCTTCCGCGTGGCTACGTCAGCCCTGAGAGCTGGGAGGCCGGGATCCCTGCCGCGTGGCTGAACTATGTCGTTAACGGCGCCAACAATGAGTACCGGGGCGACAAGCGCACCCGCGCCCGGCAGCTATTCGTTAGCCTGAACAGCGGCGTGAACCTGGGCGCCTGGCGCCTGCGCGATTACACGACCTGGACCAAAGATGCGAATACGCTTAGCCACGTCCAGACCTGGCTGCAGCGGGATATCCCCGCCCTGGGCGCGCAGGCGTACGCAGGGGAAACCTACACCTCCGCTCAGGTTTTTGACTCCGTTGGCCTGCGCGGCCTCGCGCTGAAAACCGATGATAATATGCTGCCTGCCAGCCTGAACGGCTATGCGCCGGAGGTTCGCGGCATCGCCCGCAGCAGCGCGACCGTTACCGTCCAGCAGAACGGCAACACTATTTATCAAACCAGCGTCCCCGCCGGGGAGTTCATGCTGAAAGACCTTTATCCCACCTCCTCCGGCGGCGATTTGCAGGTGACGATTGAGGAGAGCGACGGCCGCAAAACGCAATATACCGTGCCGTTTGCCAGCGTGCCGAACCTGGTGCGCAGCGGGCAGATAAAATACGCCCTCGGCGCCGGTAAGCTTCGCGCCGTCGGCGGCCAGAACACCCCGACGTTTGCCCAGGGAGAGCTGTTTTTCGGCTGGGAATACGGCCTCACCTTTTACGGCGGCGCGCAGCTTGCAGAGCGCTACAGCGGGCTCGCGCTGGGCGTAGGACAAAATCTCGGGCGCTTTGGCGCCTACTCCGTCGATGTGACCCACGCGCGCAGCGTGCTGGCCGACGATCGGCCCTACTCCGGGGACTCCGTGCGCCTGCGATACAGCAAGCGGCTGAACGATATCGGCACGCGCTTTAACTTCTACTCTCTGCGCTACTCGACGCAGGGGTTCTATACCCTCAGCGATACCGCCTATAAGGGGATGACGGGCGGCACGGCAAAGCAGGTCACCGGGGCAGACGGCGCCGTCACCACCAGCTATGAAAACCTGTATAACCTGCATATGTCGCGCAAGGCCAAAAATCAGCTGCTGCTGTCGCAGCCAATGGGCAGATTTGGTTCGCTTTCGCTGTCGTGGGATCGGCAAACCTACTGGCGCACCGCCAACAGAACGCAGAGCATGCAGTTTGCGTGGAACGCAATGGTGCGCAACGTCTCCGTCGGCGTGAGCGTTCAGCGCAGCACCAGCCTGTACGATAGCCATAAAGATAACATCGTGGCGATGTCGCTTTCCGTGCCGTTCGGCAACCCGCAGCAGGCTACCCGGGCGCGTTTTACCACCACCCGTGCGGACTCAACGGGCGCCACCGGCAGCGCGGGCGTCAGCGGCTACGTCCCCGGACAGGAGAGCCTGTTCTATAGCGTCAATCAGCGCTACGGCGCGCAGCAGCGGTACGGCGGCGATGCCGCGCTGCAGTATGCGGGCCAGCTGGGCGATTACAGCCTCGGCTACAGCTACTCCAGCGACTCCCGCAACCTCAGCTACGGCATGAGCGGCGGCGCGGTGCTGCATGAAGATGGCCTGACCCTCAGCCAGCCGCTGGGGAACACCAACATCCTGGTCAAGGCGCCGGGGGCCGGTAGCGTGGCGGTGCTTAATCACAAAGGCATCAAAACCGATAGCCGCGGCTATGCCGTCATTCCGTACGCCACGCCGTATCGCGTCAACCAGGTCGCGCTGGACGTCACTACCGCCGGAAACGACGTTGAGCTGGAGAACGCTATCGTCAGTAAAACGCCGACCGATGGCGCGCTGGTGCGCGCAACCATCGTCACCCGCCGCGGCGCGAAGGCCCTGTTCACTATCGGCTACCGCAACGAGGCGCTGCCGTTTGGCACCGTGGTCACGCTCGCCGATGAGCAGGCCAGCGGCATCGTGGGGGACGGTGGCAGCCTTTATCTCGCCGGCCTGCCGGCGGAAGGCACGCTCAGCGCCGTCTGGGGACAGGGCAGCGACAAAAAGTGCGTCATTAAATATCGCCTCAATCCGCAGGATTACAGCGCCCGCACGGGCCTTTATTCACAGGAGGCGCAATGTCAGTAGCCGTCCGCCTATCCGGCATCGCCCTGCTTACGGCCCTCGTCACCCCGGCCCTCGGCTATGACGTGCTGGTTTCCGTTACCGGCAACCTGATCGGCAATACCTGCGTGGTTGCCGCCGATTCAGTAGAGCAAACCGTCCCGCTGGGCGCCATCGGCATAAAGCAGTTTCACGCACCGGGGGCGGTCAGCAATATCAAACAGGCCTTCACCCTAACGCTGGAAGAGTGCGGCCCGACCTTTGTCGGCGTGAAGATCCGCTTTAGCGGCACGCCGGATGAACGCAACCCGCAGCTGATTAAGACGGACGACGGCGGAGCGAGCGGCGTGGCGGTGCAAATCCTCGATAAAGACGGGGAGCTGATTCCGCTGGAGGCCCAAACGACAGCCTACGGCACCTCGGGAGATGAACGCGTGCAGATGACATTTTATGCCCGGCTGGCGGCCAACGGCGCCGCCGTCAGCGCCGGAGACGTTTCCGCCATCGCCACCTGGACTACGGAGTATCAATAATGCGTTTCTTACTGCTTGCCTGCTGGCTGTGCGTCAGCGCGAAGGTTTTGGCCCTCGACTGGATATCCGACATTACGCTCTCGCCCCAGGCGATGACCTACACCGGCCCCGCGGACTCCGTTATGCCGGGAAATATTATCGGCTCAGCGTGGAGCGCCACGGCCAGCGTGCAGCAGGTGTTCTGGTGCGGATACATATTCGTCTGCACCAAAGGAACCCTCGAACCCGGCAGTAGCGCCGTGTCGGCAGGAGTATCCGTCAACGTTGATGGCGTAAACTATAGCGTTTTTGAAACCGGCATCCCCGGCATCGGCTATATCCTCGGCCTGAAGGATTTTAACGGCACAACCTACGTGCCGCTGCAAACCGGCGTGACCCAAAGCTACCCCGCCGATGGCACCAACGGCATGGCTTTTGATTTAGGCTGGTCGGCAAAATTGACGTACGTTAAAACGGATAACGCGCTGAAGTCGGGCGTATACCACCTCCCTGCCATCAGCGCCGCGATCCTGACCGCCTATAATAACGAGACCAAAACGGCACGGGTGATCATCAACCCGACGACCGTCACGGTGACGGCCAGCGGCTGTACGGTGAGCACCAAAAGCGCCAGCATCGATCTCGGCGCGCCGGATATGCGTACGCTGCCCACCGTCGGCAGCACCTCCCCGTCGGGCTCGTTTAACGTCAGCCTGACCTGCGACGAGCAGGTAGCGCTGTATGCGGTAATGACCGATCAAACCACGCCAACGAACGACTCCTCCGTGGTAACCCTGACCAGCGACTCCACCGCCTCCGGCATCGGCGTACAGTTCTTTTATAACGGCAGCGGCCCGCTGATGATGGGGCCGGACAGCTCCGCAGCGGGCACCGCAAACCAGTTCTTTATCCAGACCACCACGGCGACCCAAATCCTGTCGCTGCCGTTCCAGGCGCAGTACGTCCGCACCGGTGAGCTGGTGCCGGGCAGCGCCAACGCCCTCGCGAGCATTACTTTTTCCTATCAGTAACGCCGCCGAATCCTCTTATTTCGACACGTCGGCGGCGAAATACTCGTTGGAGATCCGCTGCCAGGTGCCGTCGGATTTAATACCCGCCAGCGCCGTATTGATCGCCTGACGCAGATCCGGATTCCCCTTGCGGATCAATACCGCCTCCTGTTCGGTATCGGCCCGTTCGGCCACAATTTTTACCGGGGCGTCGGGTTTATGCTTTTTGAAATCGAGGAATGAGAGGTTGCTGTTGATGGTCGCATCCGCCCGTCCCTGCGACACCAGCGCAATGGACTGGTCAAAGCCGTCGGTGCCCACGACTTCCGCGCCATTTTCACGGGCAATCTGCGCGTAGTTACTGGTCAGGGTATGCGCCGATTTCTTGCCTTTTAGATCGGCAAAGGTATGAATATCGGTGTTTTTATCATTGACGATCAGTACGGCTTTCGGGGAAATGTAGGGATCGGAGAAATCATACTTCGCCTCCCTCTCGGGCGTGATGGACACCTGGTTTATCACCGCGTCGTAGCGCTTAGCGTCCAGGCCGGCAACCAGGCCATCCCACTTGCCTTCAACGAACTCGGCCTTTACGCCAATCCGTTTGGCAATTTCACGCGCGATATCAACGTCAAAACCCACCAGATTCCCCGCGCTATTGTGGTAGGTAAACGGGGGGAAGGTCCCTTCGGTGCCGACCTTAAACACGCCGGCCGTTTTAATCTTTGCGAGGTCGTCCTGCGCGGCCGCCGCATGCGCCACGCCCAGCTGAATAGCGGTAGCCAGTAGTGCCGTCATCAATACCTTCATCATTAACTCCTTAATCTGCTATGCCGTGTTGTTGTTTTAAATTTCCCAGGAATCGGGAAACGTTTCGGTTAAGGTGGAAATAAAAAGCTGGGTTCGGGTTTTCTTCGCGCGGGTAAAAATATCCCGCGAGCTGCCGCTCTCAATAATCTGCCCGGACTCAAGAAACACCACCTGGCTGGCGATGCTGGCGGCCAGGCGCAGATCGTGCGTGGCCATCAGCATGGTGGTCCCCTCCTGAGCCAGCTGACGCAAAACCGCAATCACCTCCAGCGACAGCTCGGGATCCAGCGCCGAAGTTGGCTCATCGCAGAGCAGAACCTTGGGTGAAGGCGCCAGCGCCCGGGCAATCGCCACCCGCTGCTGCTGGCCGCCGGACAGCATCGCCGGCCAGGCATGACGCTTATGCAGCAGCCCCACTTTCGCCAGCAGCGCTTCGGCGCGGGCCCTCGCCCGTTCGACGGGCCATTTCTGCACCACAATCAGCCCCGTCATAATGTTTTCGAGTACCGACAGGTGGGGGAACAGCTGAAAACTCTGGAAAACCATTCCGGTCTGCTGGCACATACGGCGGATATCCTTTCTCTTCGGCGCAGCATCCGCCGAGAAGGTAATATTCTCCTGACCAATGGTTAATTTCCCGGCCTGCGGCAGCTCAAGCAGGTTAATACAGCGTAATAGCGTGCTTTTGCCGCTTCCCGATGGCCCAATAAGCGCGGTAACGCTCCCTTCGGCAATATTCAAAGAAATATCCTGCAGGACCTGTTGCCCGGCAAAACTTTTCTCAAGCCCGGACAGGGTTATCATTATTATGTTCCTTGCCTGAGGTGTTTTTTTCTAACCGGGCCTCGAGCCTCGATTGCAGATACGACAGCACCGAGCTGATTAATAAATAGATTAGGGCGGCTTCGGTATAGAGTATTAAGGGTTGATAGGTCACGGCGGCAATTCTCTGGGCCGCTAAAAATAGCTCCGGTACGGTAATAACCGACGCCAGCGAGGTATCTTTCACCAGCGAAATAAAGGTATTCGATAACGGCGGCACGGCCACCCGTGCGGCCTGCGGCAAAATAATATGGCGCAGCGACTGCCACCAGTTCATGCCGATCGAGTGCGCGGCCTCCCACTGCCCCTTAGCCACGGAGAGCAGCGTCGCCCGGATAACCTCGGAAGTGAAGGCCCCGACGTTCAGCGTAAAGCCGATCACCGCAGCGGGAAAAGCGTCGAGGGTAATGCCGACGCCCGGCAGCGCGTAAAAAATCAGAAACAGCTGCACCAGCAGCGGCGTGCCGCGGATAACCCAGACGTAGAAACGCACCAGCAGTCGCAGCGGTCGCGGCCCGTACAGCCTGATAAGCGCCACGATAAACCCCAGCCCGAGGCCGAGGGCAAACGAAATTAACGTAATGGGGATAGTAAAAACCAGCCCGGCATACAGCATCGGCCAGAATGAACTAATCGCTAGTGATATAAATTCAGGCACATCTCACCTTTTCTTCCGGCGCCTCATTAATAAGCCCAGACGTAATCGCAAATCACTCTAATTGAATAAAAGGTTATCATGCGTCCGAGCCCAGACGTATCTATCAAAAACGGTATTGAATAGCCGGCTTTGTTATTTGTTTTCGGCCAACAGCTATGCATCGGCAGAGTATATCGCGCACGCCATCCTGATATTTTCGGCTATAATTTTTTTAACCATCCTTTGCTGAAAAACGCATTTGCGTCGGCGTAAAAAGGTATTAATTGCTGGAAATTACGCCAAAAACTCTCTTTTTCAGATATCAATACACCCAGGCGGCTAACAACCTTTCCCTCCGGATGGCTAAATAGCATCTTATATTCCATTTTGCTCTTATGAGCGGTTAAATATTCTTTAATTTGCCAAATTCACAGACCTACCATTCGTCATCTCGATACGAATGGGTAAATAGTCATGTCACTCTTTCATTCTGTTAGCGATCTTATCGGCCACACGCCCCTGCTCCAGCTGCACAAGCTGGAAACCGGCCCCTGTAGCCTGTTCCTCAAGCTGGAAAATCAAAACCCCGGCGGTTCTATTAAGGATCGCGTCGCGCTGTCGATGATTAACGAGGCCGAGCGCCTCGGTAAGCTGCAGCCCGGCGGCACGATTATTGAAGCCACCGCCGGCAATACCGGGCTCGGCCTGGCGCTCATTGCGGCGCAAAAGAACTACCGCCTGATCCTCGTCGTCCCCGACAAAATGAGCCGCGAGAAGATATTCCATCTGCGGGCGCTGGGGGCAACGGTGCTGCTCACCCGCTCCGACGTGAATAAAGGCCACCCGGCCTACTATCAGGATTACGCCCGTCGCCTGGCGGAGGAGACGCCGGGAGCGTTCTATATCGATCAATTTAATAACGAGGCCAATCCGCTGGCGCATATCAGCACCACCGCGCCAGAAATCTTCGCCCAGCTCGACGGCGATATCGACGCTATCGTCGTTGGCGTCGGCTCCGGCGGAACCCTCGGCGGGCTGCAGGCGTGGTTTGCCGAACACTCGCCGAAAACGGAGTTTATTCTTGCCGATCCGGCGGGATCGATCCTCGCCGATCGGGTAGAAACCGGCCGCTCCGGCGAGGCGGGATCGTGGCTGGTCGAGGGGATTGGCGAAGATTTTGTCCCGCCGCTGGCCCATCTCGACGGCGTTCATACCGCCTATCGCGTCACCGACGGGGAGGCGTTTGCCACCGCGCGGACGCTGCTGCAGACCGAGGGCATTCTTGCCGGCTCTTCAACGGGCACGCTGCTGCACGCCGCCCTGCGCTACTGTCAGGCGCAGACGACCGCCAAACGCGTGGTGACTTTCGCCTGCGACAGCGGCAACAAGTACCTGTCGAAAATGTTCAACGACGACTGGATGCGCCAGCAGGGGCTGCTGACCCGCCCCTCACGCGGCGATTTAACCGATTTTATCGCCCTGCGTCATGACGAAGACGCCACCGTCACCGCCGCGCCGGACGACACGCTGGCCGCCATCCTGGCGCGCATGCGCCTGTACGACATCTCCCAGCTGCCGGTGCTGGAAAACGGCCGCGTCGTTGGCATCGTCGATGAGTGGGATTTGATTAGCCACGTCGAGGGCGACAGCCAGCGCTTTGCGCTGCCGGTCAGAGAGGCCATGACCCGCAACGTCGAAACCCTCGATAAACGCGCGCCGGAAAGCGCGCTAAAAGCCATTTTCGATCGCGGCCTGGTAGCCGTCATCGCCGATAACGATCGTTTTCTCGGCCTGATCACCCGCAGCGACGTGCTGACCACCTGGCGTAACCGACTCGAACACTAAGGATCGTCCATGAAAAATTTAAATACATTAAGCGTACACGGCGGCACCTTTAACGATGCGCACGGCGCCGTAATGCCGCCCATTTATGCCACCTCCACCTTCGCACAGCCAGCCCCCGGGCAGCATACCGGCTATGAATATTCGCGCAGCGGTAACCCTACCCGCCACGCGCTGGAAACGGCGATTGCCGAACTGGAGAGCGGCTCCCGCGGTTACGCCTTTGCTTCCGGGCTGGCGGCGATTTCCACGGTGCTTGAGCTGCTGGATAAAGACAGCCACCTGGTGGCCGTCGACGACGTGTACGGCGGCACCTGGCGGCTGATCGAAAACGTCCGCCGCCGCAGCGCCGGCCTGCAGGTCAGCTGGGTCAAACCCGACGACCTGGCGGCGATTGAGGCGGCCATCAGGCCGGATACGCGGATGATATGGGTTGAAACGCCGACGAATCCGCTGCTCAAGCTGGCGGACCTCAGCGCCATCGCGGCGATCGCCCGGCGGCACAATCTCATCAGCGTCACCGATAACACCTTCGCCTCGCCGGCCATTCATCGTCCCCTCGAGCTGGGCTTTGATATCGTCGTACACTCGGCGACAAAATATCTCAACGGCCATTCCGACGTGGTGGCGGGCCTCGCGGTGGTCGGCGACAACCGCGAACTGGCAGAGCGGCTGGGGTATCTGCAAAACGCGGTGGGCGGCGTGCTCGACCCCTTCAGCAGCTTTTTGACGCTGCGCGGCATTCGCACCCTCGCGCTGCGTATGGAACGCCACAGCAGCAACGCGCTGGCGCTCGCCGAGTGGCTGGAGCAGCAGCCGCAGGTGGAAAAGGTGTGGTTCCCGTGGCTGGCGTCGCACCCGCATCATCAGCTGGCGCGCAGGCAGATGGCGCTGCCGGGCGGGATGATTTCGCTGGTGGTGAAAGGCGACGATGGCTACGCAGAGCAGGTTATCGGCAGGCTGCGCCTGTTTACGCTGGCGGAGAGCCTCGGCGGCGTGGAGAGCCTGGTCAGCCAGCCGTTTAGCATGACCCACGCTTCCATTCCGCTCGAGCAGCGGCTGGCAAACGGCATTACGCCCCAGCTCATTCGCCTCTCCGTTGGCATTGAGGACGAGCAGGATCTGATTGCCGACTGGCAGCAGGCGCTGCGGGCATAAACAATAAACCCGCCTGTCGGCGGGTTTAACTTTTGGTACATCTGCCGCGCACGATGCGCTTAGCTAAACAGCTTGCCTTTAAGCAGGTTCATGCCTTCAGACAGCAGATCCTGCTGCGCAGGCGCTTCGCCCTGCGGAGATAAGCCATCGACAATTTTCGGCAGATACTCGGAGATAAGCGACGAGGCGGTCTGCGGGTCGATCCCGAGCCTGGCCCCGAGATCCTGCAGCGCGGACGATCCGAACACCGAGGTGACCTGGTCACTGGAAACCGGAATATTGCCCTGCTGGCCGATCCAGGATTCAACGATCTCACCCAGGCCGCCGCTGCGGAATTTTTCGAGGATTCCCTGGACGCCCCCCTGCTGCTGGATCCAGGCCATGATGGCCTGCAGCTGCTCGGCTTTACCGGCCTGGCCGCCGAGCATACCGCCAATTTGATCAAGTAGTCCCATTACCGACTCCGTATCAATAGAGCGTGCATAACGCCGATTTTCCCGCCTTACTTATTCGGGATAATCAGCACCTGTCCCGGATAGATCTTGTCGGGATGCTTTAACATCGGCTTGTTGGCTTCAAAGATCCGCTGATAGTCATTCGCCGATCCGTACACGGTTTTAGAAATAGCACTCAGCGTGTCGCCGGATTTCACGGTGTAGTAGCGGCTCTCGGCGCCGCTCTGCGTGACGCTCACGTTATCGCTGACCTGGGCAATGCCGGTGACGTTACCCACCGCCACCATAATTTTTTCCTTATCTTCCTGCGAGCCGACGTCGCCGGTGACCGTCGCGGTGCCGTCTTCAGCCACGGTGATGCTGACCTTATCCGCGCCAGGGAGATTAAGCCCATCGATATGCTTTTTCAGCTTATCGGCCTGGCTCTCTTTGTCTCCGCCCGAAACGGCATCCCAGATTTTCTCGCCCGCTTCTTTCACAAAACTCAATAAACTCATACCAATCTCCTTTTAGCAGAAGTGATCTATGAAGAACGTTCATCAGACCAGACCCGATAATAATAGTTCATTAATGGCGCCCGACCTCGGTCAGCACGTGCTCGACAAACCGGGTCAGCTTCGGCAACGGGCGAAGATCCTGACGCCAGAGCAGATGAACCGGGCGCGGTTCGGGGGTATAGGCCTTAAGTACGCGGACCAGTTTTCCGCTGGCAAGATCCTCCCCCAGCAGCACTTCCGGCTGCAGCAGCAGGCCGGCTCCGGCGATGGCCGCCATCCTCAGGCCGTAGCCGTCGTTGCAGCGGAGGACAGCATCGCGCCGCCAGCGCACCTCTTGCGTGACGCCCGGCAGCTTCCACTCGTTGCGCGCGGTCCACACCGTATGGGAGAGGCAGAGATGGCCAGCAAGGTCGGCCGGCGTGAGCGGCGTGCCGTGGCGACTGAGATAGGCAGGGGCGGCGCAAATCACCATCCGGTAGGCGCAGAGATATTTCGCCACCAGGTCGGTTTGGTGAATATCGCCAATGCGGACAGCCAGATCGAACCCTTCATCCACCAGATCGACCAGCCGGTTGGTCAGGTCAAGCTCCACGCGCACGTCCGGCCACTGCTGTAAGAAGGTGGCGGTCAGCGGCGCCATAACGCAGGCGCCAAATGAGGTCGGCGCGCTGATGCGCAGCGTCCCTGCGGGTGCCAGCCGCAGTCGCTCAACCGAGCTTTCGGCGATTGAGACCTGCTCCAGAACGCGTTTCGCCTCTTCATAGTAGACTCGCCCGGCGTCGGTGAGGCTCTGGCGGCGGGTGTTGCGCTCAAGCAGGCGCGTCGCCAGCCGGCGTTCGATGAGGGCGATATATTTGCCCACCATCACCGCCGACATCTCCAGGTGCGATGCCGCCTCGGTAAAACTGCCGTGCTCCACCACGGCGATAAACGTTTCCATTCCGCGCAGCTTATCCATATTGCGAACCTCTGGTTAGTAATCATCTAACTTTTTGCCAGTTTATCCGATATCCATTTCATTAAAGAATAGAGGCTCACAACTTATCAGGAGTCAGCCATGAAAATCGTCGTTATTGGTGCCAGCGGTACCGTAGGCCGCGCGGTCACCGCAGAGCTCAGTCGTCAGCATGAAGTCATTCGCGTCGGTCGGTCTCAGGGCGACCATCAGGTTGATATCACTTCTCAGCAAAGCGTCCAGGCGCTGTTTGAAAAAATTGGCCGGGTTGATGCGATTGTCTCGGCGAGCGGAAGCCTGTTCTTTGGCCCGCTGGCCACCATGACCGACGACAATTTCAACCAGGGCCTTCAGGACAAGCTGCTGGGGCAAATCCGCCTGGCGCTCACCGGCCAGCACTATTTGAACGACGGCGGCTCCATCACCCTTATCAGCGGCATCGTGGCGCATGAGCCGATTGCCCAGGGCGTTAACGCCACGACGGTGAACGCCGGCCTCGAGGGCTTCGTCCGCGCCGCTGCCTGCGAGCTGCCGCGCGGGATCCGCATCAACCTGATCAGCCCCACGGTGCTGACCGAATCAGCCGCCGCCTATGACGGGTTCTTCCCGGGCTTTATCAGCGTCCCGGCCGCCACGGTGGCCCAGGCGTACCGCCGCAGCGTGGAGGGCGTCCAGAGCGGTCGGATATACACCGTCGGCTACTGATAATCCGCCCGTCGCTAATAACCCGCCACGCTGGCGGGTTATTATTTATCTCTGCAGAGGCTATTTCTTCGCCATTCATCTGCTCAGCGCCAGCGCCACGTGTTTTAAATATTGATCCATCGCACACTCTTAATAAATGAATTTTATTGTGAACAACCTCGCATATTTAATTTACGCGCCGCAGACGACCGCTGCCAGCAGCGACGGTCAATCCCATGATTTATCTCAGATTAGATTAAATATCTTTCGGAGTTATCGTCATTATCTGGTGAATTAAAGCGGCTTTTATATTCCCTACAATAAATACGCCTTTGCTTTTATTGCAGACCCTCAATCATTCCACGCCGCATCCGCCTGCTCGCAGAATTATCTGGCTTAAATTAGCCGTCCAGATTGTTAAATATAAAAAAAGCAGGGCCGCAGCATAAACGTCTAAAAACAAGCGGGAGATGGCCAAGCGTTAACCACAATCAGGCCCAGGGTCCCGGGTAAAGCACTTTTTTTATATCGACGTTCGACATTTTTAATAATTTCCAAAATGATACGAGATTGTGAGAATAGTAAACGAAATGTTATGATGAGTAGATTAGCTGTACTCCTCATTGGAATATCAATCTAACGCTGATTTATACCCATGATGCTTCAGGCGACTTCGCTGTTGGCTGCGTTCGCTCAGCTAGCGGCCTGCTGTTGCCTGAATTATTCACGGTATAGACCCACAGTGATGAGAGAGCACCATGACTAAACATCAACCTGTCAACGTTGAAAATCTCGAAAGCAATACCATCAGACCTATCCCTCTTAATATGCGACACGGCAAACCGGGCGATCTGTTTACCATCTGGTTTGGCTCTAACATCATGCTATTAACCGTTATCACCGGAGCGATGTCGGTCACTATTTTCCATCTCTCTTTTTTCTGGTCTGTCGTTGCGCTGTTTATCGGTAGTCTGGTCGGCGGGCTGTTCATGGCCCTGCATTCCGCACAGGGTCCAAAGCTCGGCGTGCCGCAAATGGTGCAAACCAAGGGCCAGTTTGGCTCCTATGGTTCGGTGCTGGTGGTGTCCATTGTCGTATTAATGTATATCGGCTTTACCGCCTCCAGTCTGGTATTAGGCGGGCAGTCCATGCACGCCATCTATAAGCCGATGAACTCCGACGTAGGGATTATTATCGTCGGCGCCCTGAGTCTGTTTGCCACTATTTTTGGCTATAAGATCATCCACTCCTACGCCAGAATTATGTCGTGGATATCCGGGATTGTGCTGGCCGCAACCTTTGTGTGGATCGTCTTTGTCCACGGGCTGCCGGTCGATTTTCTCGATCGCGGCGGTTTCAACAAGGTTGGGTTCCTCGGCGCGGTCTCGATTGCCGCACTGTGGCAGCTGGCCTACGCGCCCTATGTCTCTGACTACTCACGCTATATGCCCTACAGCACCAACGACAAAAGCGTTTTTTACGCCAGCTACTTTGGCTGCATATTAGGCTCTTATCTGCCGATGGTTCTCGGGGTGCTGGTGGCTACCAGCATTGGCAATGATGATATTATTCAAGGCATTATTGACCTCACCGGCGGCTTCGGCGCGGTGGTTATCGTGGTGCTGGCGCTGGGGATTGCCGCCACAAACTCGATGATGCTGTACTGCGGCGTGCTCTGTACGCTGACCCTGGGCCAGACCTTTATTGACGGCTGGTCGCCGATGGCCCGCGCGAGGATAATTACCGCGATCCTCACCATGCTCCTTGAAATAGCGCTGGCGATCTATGGTCAGGAAAACTTCCTGTTAATCTATACCAACTTTATTACCGTCCTGCTGTATGTCCTGGTGCCGTGGACGGCAATTAACCTGGTGGATTATTACCTGGTTGCGCACGGCGAATATGATGTCGACTCCTTCTTTAAGCGCGACGGCGGAATATATGGCTACTTTAATGCTACCGCCATCTTCTGCTATTTGTTGGGGATATTAGTTGAGGTGCCGTTTATGTCGACGGCGATTTATACCGGCCCGATTGCAACCGCATTTGGCGGGGCCGATTTATCATGGATTATTGGTCTGCTGGTGGTCTCACCGGTCTATTACACCCTCTCTAAAGCCAAGGTGGTGAAGAGTATCGCCCTGGTGAAAGAGAAAGTTTAGCGCTTCGCTTTCTTTTCCCTAAATAAGTCGAGCTTCAGGCAGGCGCCCGGTGAAGGCGCCGGCCATGCGGCTTGAGAGATGACGGGAATATCAGTACGCATTGCTGACTCCGGATAAACCATCCGGAGTTTTTTTATCTCTGGACGGCGACGAAGCAGGGTGCGGGGCAGCGCAGGAACAGGAGGAAGGTGGCAAAGGAGCAGGTCGGGGGGGGAGAGATAAAAAAAACGCGCCTTAATGCCGGCGCGTAAAGGTTAAGCCAGCACCATCCAGCGGCGCAGATTACCCAGCATCGTCAGGCACTTCTCCAGCTGAGCGAGGGCAATAAACTCATCCGCCTTATGCCCTTGATCCATACTTCCAGGCCCGCAGATCAGCGTGGCTACGCCGGCTTCATCGAACAGGCCGCCCTCGGTACCGAAGGCCACGGTGGAAAACGCCTCGCTTTGCGCCCACTGCGCCAGCCAGCCGGCAAACTCCGACTGCGGGTCGCTGAGCAGGCCAGGATAGCGGCTGAGCGGGCTAAAGGTAATATCCGCCTGCGGCGCCACCGCCCGCATCGACGTCAGCAGCTCGCCTGCAGCGTAGCCGTGCAGCTCGGCGAGGGTCGGCTCGAGCGAGACCTCCGGCAGATGGCGAATTTCAAAATCAAACTGGCAGCTTTCCGGCACGATATTGAGCGCCGCCCCGCCGTGAATCACCCCAACCTGCAGCGTGCTGTAAGGCGGGTCAAAGCGGCTATCCCGGGTCTGCGCCAGCGTTTCGCCAAGCGTACCTAAACGGGTAATCAGCTTTGCCGCATACTCGATGGCGTTGACGCCGTGGGGCGCGTAGGCCGAGTGGCAGGCCTTGCCCTGCACCGTACAGCGCATGGCCAGCTTGCCCTTATGGCCGTAGACCGGACGCATCTCCGTAGGCTCGCCGATGATGCACAGCGCCGGCTTGTCCTTTGAGGCTTTAAGATGGTCCACCAGGCTGCGTACGCCAAGGCAGCCGACCTCCTCATCGTAGGAAAAGGCCAGATGCAGCGGCATGCGTAAAGGTTGGGAGAGAAAGTCGGGAACGGCGGCCAGCACGCAGGCGATAAAGCCTTTCATATCGGTGCTGCCGCGGCCGTAGCAGAGGTCGTCGCGCAGGGTGAGTTCAAACGGAGGCACCGTCCAGCGCTGCCCGTCAACCGGGACCACGTCGGTGTGGCCCGAGAGCATCACGCCCCCCGGCCCCTGCGGGCCAAAGCGGGCGTAGAGGTTGGCTTTTTTGCCTTCCTCATCAAAGAAAAGCCGCGTGGCAATGCCAAAACCGCGGAGATACTCATCGATATAGTTAATCAGCTGCAGATTAGATGCGCGGCTGGTGGTGTCGAATGCCAGCAGCGTCGCGAGGATCCGTTTCAGGTCACTATTCATCACCCGGTACTCCGTAACTGGGGGCCTCCCGCGGGTCGAGCGCGCGCGTAATATAGGCCTGCATCTGCGGCTCATACGCCAGCCACAGCGCGGTAAGCTCGCCAATCGGATCCTGTTCGTGCCAGTCAACCCGCAGGTCAACCAGCGGCCAGGAGTAATCATCCACGACTTTTACCGCCGCAGAGTGCACCGGCCCGGCCTCGCCGCCGAGGGCCAGCCCCGCCTGGAGAGCGGCCAGCAGGCGCATCGCCATCTCCCCTTCGGCCTGCTGGAATTCGGCAACCATCGCCTCAACCACCGCAGTGCTGGCGAGCATATTGCCGCCGGCGATACAGTTTACCCCTTCGGCAACGTGATAGATGCCGAGGGTTTTATCGCCGCTAAACGAGGCCGTTTCCCCGCTGGCGTTGATGGCGATAATCTGCCGATAGCGGCTGAAATCATCCTCTGCCAGCGCCTTACGCAGCGCCTTTTCCGGCGCCAGCCCCTGCTCCAGCTGCGAGAGCGTCAGCTGGCCGAGGGCAGGCAGGGTAATGTTCTGACTGGAGACCGCGCCGACTCCCGCCTGCAGCCACGGGCAGCGGGCGCCGACGGCAATGCTGGAGGAGCTTATGGCGATGCCAAACTGCCCGGTTTCCGGGCAGAATGCCGCGATAGAAAAGGTCATGGCGGCTCCTTATTTCACATAGCCATCGGGGATCACGGCGATCACGTCAATTTCCATCAGCCACTGCGGCTGCGCCAGGCCTGAGATAACCAGCCCGGTGGAGATGGGAAACACGCCCTTCAGCCACTTGCCAACTTCCTGATAGACCGGCTCGCGATAGCGCGGGTCGATAATATAGGTGGTGGTTTTCACAATATGCGAAAGGTCGCTTCCGGCCTCCTCCAGCAGCTGCTTGACGTTTTTCATCGCCTGCTCGGCCTGAGCCTGCGGGTCGCCCAGCCCCACCAGATTGCCTTCAAAATCCGTGCCCACCTGGCCGCGCACGTAGACGGTATTACCGGCGCGTACGGCCTGGCACAAATCGTTGTCCAGGGTCTGATTGGGATAGGTCTCTTTGGTGTTAAACATGCGAATACGGGTATGTGTCGGCATCATTTTTATCCTGATTAAGAGCTACAGTTCAGCGCTGACCGGCATCCCGGTACTGGCTGTATTTCCGCTGGGTCGCGATATGGTCGGCGATGTGCTTCGCGTCGTGCCAAACGCCCCAGATAAAGGTCGAACCCCGGCGTGACAGCCACGGCAGGCCGAGGAAATAGACCCCCGGCTCGCTGGAGACGCCGCGCTGGTGCTGAGGGCGATTCTGCGCGTTAAAGGCGTTAACGTTGAGCCAGCCGTAGTCCACGGCGTAGCCGGTCGCCCAGATGATGCTCGTCACGCCGGCCTGCGCCAGGTCCAGAGAGAGGATCGGCGACGTCATGCACGCCGGGTCGGCTAAGAATTCACGCGCCGCGGGCTCCGGCGGCAAATCGAGGCCGTTGGCCGCAACGTAGGCGTCAGCGGCGTCCAGCAGCGAGAGGTAGTTTTCATCGCCGCGGCGGATGTTGTCGCACAGATCCGGCTGGAAGGTCGCGACGCCGGATGCAAACGCCTTCGTCAGCCCGACCAGGGTGATGCCGCGCTGCGCCAGCTCGCGAAAATCCACCGTCCGCCCGCCGTGGGCGCCGCTCACCGCGATGGTAACGTGCTCTTTCCCCGGCTCGCTGGCGGGGGCATCCCACAGTCCCAGCACCCCCAGCCACCAGCAGAAATCCCGGTTGCGGTAGGCGCGCGGCGGCCGGTCGTGGGCGCCAACGGAGAGATAGACCTGGCGACCCGCGCGCTGGAGCTCATCGGCAATCTGCACGCCGGAGGAGCCGGCGCCAACCACCAGCACCGCGCCGGCGGGCAGCTGCTCAGGGTTGTAGTATTTGGCGGAATGGATCTGATGAATGTCGCCCTCTTTCGGCGCAATCGGCGGAATAACCGGCTTCTGGAACGGCCCGGTCGCGGCAACGATGCGCTGCGCTTCGATCACCCCATCCGTGGTTTCAACGGTAAATCCGGGACGTCCGCTGTTGCGAACCGCGCTTTTTACCTCCACGCCGGTACGCACCGGCAGGGAGAATTTCCTGACGTAATCTTCAAAGTACTGCGCCACATCGTCCTTGGGAATGAAGCTATCCGGCTGGCCGCCTTTAAACTCCATTCCCGGGAAGCGGTCGTGCCACGCCGGGCCGTTCGCCACCAGCGAATCCCAGCGCCCGGTACGCCAGGCCTCAGCAATACGGTTTTTCTCGATAACCAGATGCGAGATCCCCAGCTGGGTCAGATGCTCACTCATGGCAATACCGGCCTGACCCCCGCCAACAATCAGCGTATCAATTTGTGTTTTTTCTACGGTCATAAATGTGTCCTTCGAATGGAGTTCAATCGCCAGGAATAAACCACTGCGCAGGACCGAGGTTAATAAACAGTAACAAACAGGTAAATTATTATAAATTTAGAACCTGAGAATAAAATAGTGATGCAGAGTGCAGAACCTTGAATCTACAAGGTAAAGCGGGTTTTAGCGGAAAATATTCGCCGGATAATTTTGTGCTTAGCGCTTATTTAGCAACGCGGCGGGGGGCAACCCGAGAGGATATAAAAAATATATGCAGAGTATCGTTTTTTTATATTCAGAAAATATGCCGCCAAATATAAAAAGACCCGCGCGGGCGCGGGCCGCTGAGCTGAATAAAACCCCGGTCAGGCCACCCGCGCCGCCTGCTCCGGCGGGCTGAGCACCGCGTTGCGGCAATATTCCATAAACAGTTTGGCGGGGTTGGTGGGCTCGCTGCTGCGCAGATGGGCCATCACCAGCGTCGAGTTGGCCATCTCATCCTGAATCTCGACGCAGCGCACCTGCTGCCCGTCGTAGGTGATATCAGAAACCGGGCGGGTCACCAGAACCGAAAAGCCCAGCCCCTGGCCGACCATGCAGCGCACCATCTCAATCGACGGCGAGCTGTAGGCCACCTGAGGGTTATAGCCTTTATCTTTGAAAATACTGATGAAATAGTTACGGCTGGGGACAACGTCCAGCAGCACCATCGGCAGGTGGCTCAGCTCCGACAGCTTGACCGACGCCCGCTGCGCCAGCGGATGATTTGCCGGCAGCAGCGCGTAGGGCTTTTGCGGCGCGTTCAGGCTCTCGGTCTGAATCGAAACGTCCAGCTCGAGATCGTACATAAACGCCAGGTCAAAGCGACCGCGGTGCAGGCCATGGGCTATTTCATGCTGCTCGCCATCGTAAATTTTAATGGTGATATCCGGATAAATAGTCTTAAACCCGGCGATAAGCGACGGCAGGTAGAGCGGCGCCGCGGTCTCGAAACAGCCGATAGAAACAATCCCCGAGACCAGCTCATTATCCGCCCTCGAGTTTTGCTCGAACTGGTACGAGAGCCGGAGCAGCTCCTTCGCTTTCTCATAGAAGCGCTGCCCGCTGGAGGTCATGGAAACCCCCTGCGCATGGTGGCGAATAAAAAACTGCTGCTCAAACATATCTTCCAGGGTTTTCACCGCGATGGAGATAGAGGGCTGCGCGATATGGAGCTGTCGGGAGGCTTCGGCAATGCTCTCAGCTTCGACAACGGCAACAAAGTATTTGAGCTGTTTCAGGGTGAAATGGGGCATGCGATACCTTATTTTTTGTAGGCAAAGAGATAAGCTGAATAGGATTAAACGATGCTCCCCCTCGGGCGCAACCCCGCCGACAAATAAAGATCAACAATCCGACATCGGTCAGATTTTTACAGAAAATTAACATGAAGGCGTAAAGAAAACGGCGACGCCGTCACGGGGCAGCGGCTTTATGGCGGTGGCTAAAAAAGTCCGGTTATATTTTTTTAGTTCCTTACCTCCCCATCTGACAACATTAAAGCTTTCCAGAAACGCCATCACCATCCGGCGCTAAAATCCCACCTAGAAAATAAAATCCGTTAAATTACAGGTCATTAAAATCTCAGATGGCGAATTCCTTTGAGCCACATCACGCAAAGCGTCATCGGCAGGATCCGCGCGCCGGCGACTCCCGACCAGGCTAACAAAGTTTTTTATGGAGGTTACCTAGATTTTTAGTCCTTTCTCACTTCTTCCCCCTCCGGCATCATGAATTAACGGCAACAAATAAATAACAATTACGCAACACGATAACGGAGAGGCTTATGACCGACAGAAACTTTTGGCACAGCAGGCTGCAGGCGCAGCGCTTTATCAGCCATGCCATCGTCGATGGCCAGCCCTACGTCGCCCAAAGCCGCCGCGTTTTCCCGGTTATCAATCCCGCCTCCAACGCGCTGCTCGCCGAGGTCACGGCGCTGCAGGCAGAAGATATTGCTGTCGCCGTCCAGTCCTCCCGTAAGGCCTTTGACTCAGGCATCTGGTCAGGGATCTCCGCGCAGGAGCGCAAGGCCGTTCTGCTGCGGCTGTCGGAGCTGATCCTCGCGCATCGTGAAGAGCTGGCGCTGCTGGAGAGCGTCAGCATGGGTAAACCGGTCAACGATGCGCTAAACGTCGACGTTCCCGGCGCGGCGCACGTTTTCTCGTGGTACGCCGAAAGCGTGGATAAGATTTACGACGAGGTGGCCCCCGCCAGGAAAGGCTCTCTCGCCACCATCACCCGCGAAGCGATTGGCGTCGTGGCGGCCATCGTGCCGTGGAACTTCCCGCTCGACCTCGCCTCGTGGAAGCTCGGCCCGGCGCTGGCGGCCGGTAATAGCGTGATCCTTAAACCTTCGGAGAACTCGCCGTTTTCGGCGCTGCGTCTGGCGGAGCTGGCGCTTGAGGCGGGCCTCCCGGCGGGCGTGCTGAACGTCGTCACCGGCCTGGGGACCGAAGCCGGCAGCGCCTTAGGCCTGCATAACGACGTCGATACCATCACCTTCACCGGCTCTACCGCCGTCGGCAAAGCCTTTATGGCCTACTCCGCGCAGTCCAATCTGAAGCAGGTCTGGCTGGAGTGCGGCGGCAAAAGCGCCAATATCATCTTCGCCGACTGCAAGGATCTCGATCTGGCCGCCGAAAAAGCGGCTTTCGGCATCTGCTTCAACCAGGGCGAGGTCTGCTCGGCTAACTCTCGCCTGCTGGTCGAGCGGACGATTTACGCCGAATTTATCGCTAAGCTGCAGGAGAAAATGCAGGCGTGGGCGCCCTCTCACCCCTTCGAGCCTGCAGCCAAAATGGGCGCCATGGTCAGCGCGGCGCATGCGCAAAAGGTGATAAGCGCCATCCGCGCCGCCGAGCGCGCCGGTGCCCGCGTCCTCCTCGGCGGTCATGAGATTGAGATTGACGGCGTCGCCAACTACGTGGAACCGACGCTGATTGAAGCCGCAGATACCGCCTCCTCCCTGTGGCAGGAGGAGATTTTCGGCCCGGTGCTTGCCGTCATGCCTTTTGACGACGAGCAGCAGGCCATCACCCTGGCCAATCAGCACATCTACGCCCTCGCCGCCTCGGTGTGGACCGACGATCTCCACCGCGCCCATCGCGTTGCCGGAATGCTTAACGCCGGGACAGTTTCGGTGAATACCGTCGACGCGCTGGACGTCAGCGTGCCGTTTGGCGGCAATAAGCAGTCTGGCTTTGGCCGCGACCTGTCGCTGCACGCCTTTGACAAATTCACCAGCCTCAAAACGACCTGGTTCCAGTTTCGCTAGCACCCGGCAGCTTTCGCATTTTTAGATTCCGCTTACAGGAGAGAGAAGATGACTACCCCGAATAACCCGCAGCGCAGCACCCCGGACTACCAGAGCGCCGATGCCGCGCACCATATCCACGCCTTTCTCGACCAGAAGGCGCTGAACGCCGAGGGGCCTCGCGTGATGGTCCGCGGGGAGGGTCTGTACCTTTGGGATAACGACGGCAACAAATACCTCGACGGCATGTCCGGCCTGTGGTGCACCCAGCTTGGCTACAGCCGCCAGGATCTGGCGGATGCGGCGGCGCAGCAGTTCGCTAAACTGCCCTATTACAATATGTTCTTCCACACCACCCACCCGACGGTGATCGAGCTCTCCGAGCTGCTGTTCAGCCTGCTGCCGCCGCACTACAGCCACGCGATTTACACCAACTCGGGTTCTGAATCGAACGAAGTGCTGATCCGCACCGTTCGCCGCTACTGGCAGATCCTCGACAAGCCGCAGAAGAAGGTGATGATTGGCCGCTGGAACGGCTATCACGGCTCAACCCTCGCCGCCACCGCGCTGGGCGGGATGAAGGCGATGCACACCATGGGCGGCATGATCCCCGACGTGGCCCATATCGACGAACCCTACTGGTACATGCACGGCGGCAGCCTGACGCCGCACGAGTTTGGCCTGCGCTGCGCCGGCCAGCTCGAGGAGAAAATAGTCGAGCTGGGCGCGGAAAACGTGGCCGGTTTTATCGCCGAGCCGTTCCAGGGCGCGGGCGGGATGATTTTCCCGCCGGAAAGCTACTGGCCTGAAATTCAGCGTATTTGCCGGAAGTACGACGTCCTGCTGTGCGCCGATGAGGTCATTGGCGGCTTTGGCCGCACCGGCGAGTGGTTCGCGCATCAGTACTTCGGCTTCGAGCCGGATACGCTGTCCATCGCCAAAGGGCTGACCTCCGGGTACGTGCCGATGGGCGGCCTGGTGCTGAGCAAGCGCATGGCGGAAGTGCTGGTTGAGAAAGGCGGCGTCTTCGCCCACGGTCTGACCTACTCCGGCCACCCCGTTGCCGCCGCGGTGGCGATCGCCAACCTCAAAGCGCTGCGTGACGAAAACCACGTCACCAACGTGCGCGACAACACCGGCCCGTATCTGCAGAAAACGCTGCGGGAGGTATTCGACAATCACCCGCTGATCGGCGAAGTTCAGGGTACCGGCCTCGTCGCGGCCCTGCAGTTCGCGGAAGATAAAAGCACCCGCCGCCGCTTCGCCAACGAGAACGAGCTGGCCTGGCGCTGCCGAACCATCGGTTTTGAGGAGGGAGTCATTATTCGCTCGACCCTGGGGCGGATGATCATGGCGCCGGCGCTGATCGCCGGACGCAGCGAGCTGGATGAGCTGGTCGAGAAGACCAAACGCGCTATCGACCGTACGGCGAAGGAAGCCGGCCTGCTGTAAATTATCCTCTTCCCCCCGCGCCGCCACAGGCGCCGGGGGGCCTGCCCTTCTCTCGATAAATAAAGCGATTAACCCGCAAAAACGCGCGCCCGCTAATTTCCGCACAAACCAACGCCCCGTCTGCGGTTTATTTTTAAACTGCAAATAGCACGTGCTGCTTAGTTTATAATAAGCTTGCTAACTATTATTTCACTCCATCAACCACCTCTGGCGACATTCACTCATTGCCGATCGATCTTCTCTGCAAGATATAGCGGTACGTATCGCTATTTATGCTGTGCCATGAAATATCGAATCCCCGCCCGGCGCCCAAAGTGCGACGACCGGACCCGGCTATCGATATCGCCATAATAAAGAGACCCGCAATATGAATATTAAAAAGCTGCGTTTAATGCTGCTGCTCGTCGTACCGGCTCTGGGGCTGGCGGCGGGCGGCTGGTGCTATTTTGCCAACGGTCACTACGTTGAAACAGATAATGCCTACGTGAAGGCCGATAAAACCGATATCAGCGCCGAAGTCGCGGGTCGGGTGGTAAAGGTGCTGGTGAAAGAAAACCAGCACGTGAATAAAGGCGACCTTCTGTTCAGCGTCGATGCCAGGCCCTATCAGCTCGCCGTTGCCGAAGCGGAATCGGATCTCAATAGTACGATCATCGATTTGAAAACCATTAAGTCGCAGTATCAAAGCAAGCAGGCCAATATTCAGGTTTCCCAAAGCCAGCACGAGTACGCTCGCCGTGAAGAGGCGCGCCTGCATCGTCTGAACGGGCCAGGCTACGTCTCGGCCTCCGATCTGGACGGCGCGCATCAGAAAACGCTGCTTATGGCCCTTGAGGTCAACATGTTGAAGAAGCAGCTCCAGGAAGTGGCCGACAGCTTTGGCGGGGATATTAATATGCCGCTACAGCAGCACCCGCGTTATAAGAAAGCGCTGGCTGAGCTCAATACGGCCAAAAATAATCTACGCCACGTTAATGAATACGCTCCCGCCTCCGGCACCATAACCCGGGTATTACAAACCGGCGAATACGTGCAGGACGGTACCACGGCGATGCTTTTGGTCTCCGATGCCAACCTCTATATCGAGGCCAATTTTACCGAGAAAGATCTGACCCATATTCGCAATAACCAGCAGGCGGAGATCAGCGTTGATTACGCTCCGGGCGTGACCTGGCACGGCAAGGTCAGCAGCATCAGCCCGGCCACCGGCGCGGAGTATGCGGTAATTCCCGCCGAAAATGCCACCGGTAACTGGGTGAAGGTGACCCAGCGTATTCCGGTACGTATTCACCTGCAGACCGATGCCCGGCAGCCGCAGCTGCGGGCGGGCCTGAGCGCCACCATAAAAATTGACACCCGGTCTGACGCCGGCCGTGCGTCGTAACGAGGTGACTATGTCTGATACCACCCTCGCCCCGCCGCGTAAAAGTAGCTCCGTCGATCGCCGCCTGCTCATCACCTTCTCGGTGATGCTGGCGACCATCATGCAGGCGCTGGATACCACGATTGCCAACGTTGCCCTGCCGCATATGCAGGGCGCGATGGGAGCCACTCAGGATCAAACCTCGTGGGTGCTCACCTCCTATATCGTCGCCGCGGCCATCGCCATGCCGCTGACCGGTTTTATCTCCGCCCGCATCGGCCGCAAACGTCTGTTCGTTATTTCGGTCATCGGCTTCACCGTCGCTTCGATGCTGTGCGGCGCCGCCCAGTCGCTGAATCAGATTGTGCTCTTTCGCCTGCTGCAGGGGATTTTTGGCGCCAGCCTGGTGCCGCTCTCGCAATCGGTCATGTTAGACAGCTGGCCGCCGGAGAAACAGGGCTCCGCGATGGCAATGTGGGGGATGGGGGTTATGGTTGGCCCGATCCTCGGCCCGGCCCTCGGCGGCTGGCTGACCGAATACTACAGCTGGCGCTGGGTGTTCTATATCAATATTCCCTTCGGCGTCCTCGCGTGGCTGGGCATTAGCACCTTCGTCACCGAAACGCCGATCGATAGCACCCGCCGGTTCGATCTGCTGGGATTCTTTTTCCTCAGCGTTGCCATCGGCAGCCTGCAGCTCTTCCTCGATCGCGGCGAGTCAAAGGCGTGGTTTGCCAGCGGCGAGATAATCACTGAAGCGGTGCTGGCGGCGCTGACGCTGTATCTGTTTGTGGTGCATATTTTTACGATTAAAAAACCCTTTATCGACCCGGCGATTTTCCGCGATAAGAACTTTGTCGTCGGCCTGCTGTTCAGTTTTGTGGTCGGGACGATCCTGCTGGCGACCATGGCGCTGATGCCGCCGCTGCTGCAGGGGCTGATGGGATATCCGGTCATTGACGTCGGCCTGCTGATGACGCCGCGCGGTTTTGGCACCATGTTCAGCATGATGCTGGTCGGGCGAATGGCGGGCAAAGTCGATATGCGCCACGTCATTACCGTGGGGATCGTCATTATGGCGGCTTCGCTGTGGATGATGACGCGCTACGCCATGTGGATGAGCCCGTGGGATATCGTCAGCTCCGGCGTGGTGCAGGGCGTGGGGATGGGATTAACCTTCGTGCCGCTTTCGACGCTGACCTTCTCCACGCTGCAGCCGCAGTATCGCACCGAGGGCACCGCGCTCTATTCGCTGATTCGCAATATCGGCAGCAGCATCGGTATTTCGGTGGTGACGACCTATCTGGCGCAGCAGTCCCAGCGTAACCACATGCTATTTTCCGGCTTTATTAATCCGTTCAATAAGGCTCTGCAGCACGATATGCAAGCGGGCGCTTACAATATTCATCACCTGCCCGGACTCGTGGCCATTAACGGCGAGGTCACGCGCCAGGCGATGGTGCTGGCCTATTATCAGGACTTCCGCCTGATGATGTTCCTGTGCTTTATTTTAGTGCCGCTGGTGCTGCTATTTTCAAAACCCGTGAAGCATCCCGCCAAATAAAGATCGCGGCGCAGGTGAAATACAAAAATAAATAAAAAGCGCCTCCTGGCGAGGAGCGGCGGCCTGTACAGTGGCGCGTTATTTTTATTTTCACATGACAATCGTTACCCTGGATACCCTGAATGCGCATACCACTCCTGCCCCTTTTGACGCTCTGCATCGGCCTGCTTCCCGGCGCGCTGCTGGCGCAAACGGGACAAGTCAAAACCAACGCCGAAAAATCGGCTGATGACCCAACCCGGGTCACCACCAGGGTCGGCATCGCCTGGTCCGATAACTATGCAATGGATGACAGCAACCTCGCCTTCTCCGGTTCGCTGGCCTTGGACCAGGCCCGGAAAATCAACGTGCGGATCAACAGCGATGCTTCCGAATGGCGCGTTGGCGGTTCGTGGCTGTTTCCGATTGGGATCTTTAACTTCAATTTCGGCAAAAATGAGTACCCCGGCGACGCGTCGCAGACCAACTACTCCATCGGCACCTTTGTGCCGCTGAGCTTCTTTGGTATTGAGCCCGCAGGCTTCCAGATATTCCCGATGGCCGGCTATAGCTACAACACCGGCGATCGCATGGCCTGCAATGCCGATAAGCATAAGGCCTGCTCGCAGTCCGATTTTAGCGGCATGCCGTCGCCGGAAAATGGTTTTGAATCAACCAATATCTCCGGCAGCAGCGGCTATCTCGGCGCCTTTGTCCTCAAACCGCTGACGCAGAATCTGCGGATGATCGGCTTCCTGGGCGGCTCTTATGGTTCGAAAAGCGACGCGGGTGACAACTATAAAGGCTACTTCGGCGGTCTCGGCCTCGGTTATAACCTCACCGAGCATAACGCGGTGAAGGTGCTGACGTACGTTCAGGATAACAACACCTACCTTGATGAGGCCGATAAGCGCATCCTGCTGGCCTGGCAATACCAGCTCTGATATCCATCAGCCGGAGGCGGAAGGCGCCTTCGGGATGACATCCCGTTTCTTTAGCGGGTACACTACGCCTCCAGTACTCCCTCTCAAGTCACTCATGCTGAAGAAACTACGCTTTATTGTTCCACTCCTGGCGCTGGCAGCCCTGGTCGTCTGGTGGTTTACGCCACGCTACTCTGAAGAAGACGAAGCCTACTATCGCTCGGTTTTCTGCCTCATCGATCATCACGACAGCCGCGCATTCCTTCACGATATGGAAAGTGTTGTCGAAGGCGGTAATTCGGATTATGCCCTGCACAAGATCCGCTACATTCCGGCTCTGGGTGAAAAAATGCGGCAAACGTGGCAGCAGCTTAGCCCGGATGAGCAACGCGCGAGCCGCGAAGACCGGCAGCGCTGCTATCAGCTGATGGGCGAGAAGAAGCAGGATTAAGCCAGCCGCAAGCTGACCATGGCGTACGCCTTTTAGCCCGTAGGGCAGGTCGTGGTTGCTGGCGACCTGCCTTCTATTCCCGTTTCGCCAGTGATTTCTTCTTTAAATTATAAAGAAACCATATATTGCTCGCGGTCATAAAAAAGTAGTTGATCTGATACGCACAAGCTTTTATTTTGCTTGTCAGTTTTTCAAACGAGATAAAACGATGCCTACTATTACAGCCGGTAGTATGAAAGAAGCCAAAGAATTAATTAACTGCGGGAAATATAAGGAAATAGTTCTTAACTTTGATATTGATGCCGATGATTTTTTCACCCTCGCGACATCCCAGCACGCCACCAAAATCACCATCTCCGACAAAAACACCCACTCACCGGTAAAATTAGAAAAATAATTAAAAACCTCTGAGGTATTTCTTATGTTGCTATTTATTGGCACAGCAGCAGTTGCTTTTCTCTCTTCATTAATGCTGATCTGGCTTGACGATCGCATCAGCGAGCAGGATTAACCTCCGGCGCGCAGCTCCCCCCTCTTTTATTCTACATGCCCGTGTGCGCTCATCGTGAAGCGCTACGGGCTGTTCCTGCAGCACCCGAGCCACTTCAGCCAATCTGCTCACTCGCCGCGGTGCGGGAAAGCGTGAAGGCTCCGCGCCGTCTCGCGACGCGGAGTGAAAGCGCGGTAATTACAGCGACTTTGCCAGGCGTTCGACGGCGGTCAGCAGACCCGCTTCCGACACCGTTGAGTAGGAGAGGCGCAGCGTGCGGGTATCCGGATTGTCGTTATAGAACGCTTCGCCCGGCACGTAGACCACGCCGTTTTCGAGGGTCTTTTTCATCCATTGCATGGTATCGAACGGATAGCGGAAACGGGCCCACAGGAACATGCCGCCTTTGGGACGGCTGAACTCCAGATGCTCGCCAAGCTGGCTCTCCAGGGCATCGGCCAGCGCGACGCACTTCTTGCGATAGTCTTCGCGAATCAGGGCTATCTGGTTCTCCAGGCGGTTCATCGCCAGGTATTCCGCGGTGATCACCTGCGACAGCATGTTGGTGTGGAGATCCGCCGCCTGCTTGACGATCACCGTCTGCTGCGCCAGCCAGTCCGGCATCACAATCCAGCCAATGCGCATGCCCGGGGCGAGGATCTTGGAGAACGTCGAGGTGTAGACCACCTGGTCTTCACAGCCGAGCTCCTGCGCGTACTGGTAGAGCGGGCGGCGGACTTCGTCGGTAAAGCTGATTTCGCCGTAGGGATCGTCTTCGATAATCACGAAATCATGCTGCTTCGCCAGCTCAACCACCCGACGGCGGCGATCGGCGCTGAGGGTTTTTCCGCCCGGGTTGCCGAAGGTGGGCACCAGGTACACGGCCTTGACCTTAGTCGTCTCCAGCAGATCCGCCAGCTGTTCCACCAGCATGCCGTCGTCATCGGTATCGACGCTGAGGATATTCGCCTGAGCCAGCTGGAACACCTGCAGCGCAGCCAGATAGGTCGGGCGCTCGACGACGATCGCATCGCCCGGATCGAGCAGCGTACGCGCGACGATATCCAAAGACTGCTGCGAACCGGAGGTGATATAGACATGGCTTGCCGGACAGGCAACGCCGCGCGCCTGACACAGTTCGCTGACGGCCTGACGCAGCGGCGGATAGCCTTCGGTCAATCCGTACTGGAACGCATCGTTGAAACGCCCGCTCATCACCTGCTGCACCGCCAGATTCAGACCTTCGGTATCAAACAGCTCCGGAGCCGGGATCCCACCACCCAGTGAGATAACGCCGGGGAGTTTACTGTGCTTGAGAAGTTCGCGGACGGCGGAGGGCTTGAGTTCACCCGCGCGGGCGGCGAGTCGCCGATCGTGCATATTATTTTCCTTTTTTGTCTGTCTTGTTGTTGTGGTTTGTTAACTATTTAGTACCAATTTTTACCCAAAATCCCCGGCAGCGCTATGCTTACCGGGGATTTTACGGCCCCTGCGATTCGGCGCCGGCGAAACTATCGTCTCTCGTTGTCTTTCAGCACAATTAACGGTTCAATATCGCTCTCTTTTTTGACCACCAGCGAATCATCGCCGCGCAGGCAGGTGCCGCCGTAGTTGCCGCCAACGGTAAAGGTGCATACCTGAATGTATTTACCATCCACTTTCGGCAGGCACCACAGCTGCTGATAAATATTTTTGCGATCGACAAACTGCCCGCTGGTCTTATCCAGCACCTCGTCGTCGGGGCCAATCAGGTCGATATTGTTGCCGCAGCGCCCGGAGATAGGCTTAACCGCATAGCCGGTTTTCGCCAGCTCGTCGTTGACGACAAAGTCGGTATCCAGCAGATAGCGATGATTCGGGAACAGCGACCACAGCACCGGCAGAATCGCCTTGTTGCCGGGGATCACCGTCCACAGCGGTTCGAATACCAGCACCTCGGGGCGCAGCAGGACGTCAATCAGCCGCACCTCGTTTTGCGGATGGCCGGTGCGGATCGGCACGGCGGCGTACTCGTCGGCGCTGACCTCGCGCACCTGCTCGATAGCGGTTTCCCATGCCCAGGTTTTCCAGACGCAGTTAACCAGCCGCCCGTCGCCGTCAATCAGCTGCCCGGCGGCATCCCAGCGCAGCTCATCAAGGCCAAAGAGGATTTTGCTCTCGAAGCCGGCCTGGGTGAGCGAACGCTGGATAAACAGCGCGTGGTAGTTCTCCTCCAGATCCTTATCCTGCATGATGTGCACAAAAGGCCGCGCCCGGCTGTGCTTCCACGCGCCCGCCAGCTCATCCAGCAGATCTTCCGCCGGATTATGACCGCTGCCGTAGTAGCCCTGCTTCAGCCACTGCTCGAGGATCATCCCGCCTTCGGTATGGCAGGAGGCGGAGTCGGCGTTGTATTCATAGACCTTCAGCCCGCGCTCGTCCATGCAGAAATCCATGCGGCCGGTGATCATATGATGGCGACGTCGCTGCCATGAGAGGCGCAGACGCGGCCAGAGAATTTTGGGGATATCGAACAGCGCCAGCAGGCCGTCGTCTTTCATCACCTTATCGGTGGCGTGCAGGTACATCAAATGCAGCTCGTTGGTTGCTTTGATCAGCTCCTGCTCGGCGCTTTCGGTAATGGTGAAATACTGGTAAGGGTCGGCGTTAATAAAGTGGCCGTTGGCGTCAACGTAGGCTTTCTGCAGCGTGTCTTTCTCGTTCAGCCACCTGCCGCGAAACTGTCCGTTGTTCGGCAGGCGGGCACCGCGAATGGCCAGCGCTTCGCCCGGCAGCACCGGCTGCGCCAGGCTGTGCTCGGTATCGGCGGTCTGGATCATCCAGCCAAGGATCTCGGTGTCGGCGAAGGTATCTTTGAGGGTATAGACGCCGTTGTGCACCTCGAGGGTGAGCTCCCGCGTCCACTGCTGGCCCTGCGGCAGCGGCGTGTGGATAACGTTTTGCTCGGCGATCCTGACCTTATTGCCCACCAGCTGCGTAATCACCGCCACGTGGCCGGTATGCTTGAACTCGCCGCCCTTCTGCCAGATCAGCAGGGAGCCGGCCATCGGCGCACGACGCGAGCCGTTGGCAAAGGCCTGCAGCGGCAGAATATTGTCGTTAACCACTTCGCGCAGAAAGCGCAGAGAGAAGATTTCATACGCCATGCCGACGTCGGTGAAGACGAAACCGTAGGTGAGAAACAGGAAGCGGCGCGCGAACTCGACGCACTGCCATTTGTGCCCCATATACTCGTTATTGATATAGCTGCGGAACGTGGCGTCATCCGGATAATCTTGCGGATTTAAGCTGCTGTAGTTCGATGAATAGATTGCCACGCCGCCCGGCGCGTAGCCTAACAATGTACCAAAAGGGGCATCACTGCTTGTCGATCCTTTGCTCATTAGCCTGACCTCAAATTAATGCAGCCCGGGCAGTTGGCGGAACAAAACTCCCTCTTCTTATCCTGCCGCAGGCACTTACCAGACAGAGGTGGAATGATGATACCACTCATTCGATTCGCTAATTGTGCCCTTACGGAAAATAACCCTGCGCCGCAGGGCAAAAGTGATATCGTTTATCTGAGATATAACAACAAATAGCGAATTAACGTCAGGAGTTGATTATGAGCACACAACCGCATCTGCAAGCGCAACCGCTGGTCTGGGGACATGGCCCGCGCACCTTCGAGGTTTTCCTGGAGCCGACCTGCCCCTATTCGGTACGCGCATTCAATAAGCTCGACGACCTGCTCGACGAGGTCGGCGCGGATAACGTGACCATTAAAATTCGCCTGCAGTCCCAGCCCTGGCATATGTTCTCGGGGGTCATCGTGCGCTGTATTCTGGCGGCCTCCACCCTGCCGCACGGCAGAGAGCAGGCGCATAAGGTGCTACAAGCCGTGGCCGACCATCGCGAAGAGTTCGAATTTACCGATCACTGCAGCGGGCCGAATATGAACGCCACTCCGCAGCAAATCGTTGAGCGTATCGAGCGCTACAGCCACGTTCTGCTTTCCGCAGCGTTCGCCCGCCCTGAGCTGCAGGCGGAGATCAAATGGCACAGCAAATATGCGCGCCAGAACGGCATCCACGTGTCGCCAACCTTTATGGTCAACGGGCTGGTGCAGGCGGATCTCGGCAGCGGCGACGATATCAGCGTCTGGGCCGCGCGGATAATGGCCTGAGTTAGGGCGCTGCCCCGGTGAGCGTAACGCGGCCGGGGAAACCGTCCGGGAATATCGCCAGCGGGTGAATAAGCCTCACACTGTTAAATCCTTACTACGCCACCTGCTACACTCCCTGAACACCTCACTACAAAGGCAGACCAGCATGTCAGAGAATAACTACCAACCCCCGAAAGTGTGGGAATGGAAGCAGAACAACGGCGGCGCGTTCGCCAACATCAACCGTCCTGTCTCCGGCGCAACGCATGAGCAAGAGCTGCCGGTCGGCTCACATCCGCTTCAGCTTTACTCCCTGGGCACGCCTAACGGCCAGAAGGTGACGATCCTGCTGGAAGAGCTGCTGGCGCTCGGCGTGAGCGATGCGGAGTATGACGCCTGGCTGATTCGGATCGGCGAGGGCGATCAGTTCTCAAGCGGCTTTGTTGCGGTGAACCCGAACTCAAAAATCCCGGCGCTGAGCGATCGCTCAACCACCCCGCCAACCCGCGTGTTTGAGTCCGGCAGCATTCTGCTTTATCTCGCGGAGAAGTTCGGTTTCTTCCTGCCAAAAGATCCGGCCGGGCGCACCGAGACGCTGAACTGGCTGTTCTGGCTGCAGGGCGCCGCGCCGTTCCTCGGCGGCGGCTTTGGCCACTTCTTCAACTACGCGCCGGTGAAAATCGAGTACGCCATCGACCGCTTCACCATGGAAGCCAAGCGTCAGCTCGACGTGCTGGATAAGCGGCTCGCCGATAACCGCTACGTCGCCGGAGAAGAGTACACCATCGCCGATATGGCTATCTGGCCGTGGTACGGCAACGTAGTGCTCGGAGGCGTCTACAACGCTGCCGAATTCCTCGACGCCGGCAGCTATAAAAACGTTCTGCGCTGGGCGCAGGAGGTCGGCAGCCGTCCGGCGGTGCAGCGCGGACGGATCGTTAACCGCACCAACGGCCCGCTAAACGAGCAGCTCCACGAGCGCCATAGCGCCAGCGATTTCGACAGCCAAACCGAAGACAAGCGCCAGGCATAAGGCCATCCCAGCCGAAGGCTTCGGCCTTCGGCTATTAGCGCTCCAGGCGCTATCCCGCCATAAAGTAGCGCATCGCGGTGCCGGAACTCCCCTCTTTAAAGAAATCCATAATCGATGACGCTAGCGTAAATACTTCTCAAACCAGGCCAGGGTTCTCTGCCACGCCAGCTCCGCCGCTTCCCGGTCATAGCGCGGCGTGGAGTCATTATGAAACCCGTGATTAACGCCCTGATAAATATAGGCCTCATAGACCTTATGCTGCGCTTTCAGCGCCTCTTCATAGGCCGGCCAGCCCTGGTTGATGCCGCTATCGAGACCGGCGTAGTGCAGCAGCAGCGGCGCCTGAATCCTGGCGACTTCGTTGAGCGGCGGCTGCCGGCCGTAGAACGGTACCGCGCAGGCTAGCTCCGGGGTAGCCACCGCGGCGGCGTTGCTGACGCCTCCGCCGTAGCAAAAGCCGGTGATGCCGACTTTTCCCGTCGCCTGCGGATGCTTCGCCATAAACGCGATCGCGGCAAAAAAGTCGTTCATCAGCTTCACGGGATCGACTTTCTGCTGCAGCTCTCTCCCCTCATCATCATTGCCGGGATAGCCGCCGACGGAGCTCAGGCCGTCCGGCGCCAGGGCGATGTAGCCCGCCTTCGCCACCCGCCGGGCAACGTCTTCAATATAGGGATTGAGGCCGCGGTTCTCATGCACCACCACCACCGCCGCGGCTTTGTCGGCGATCTTCGTCGGCGTCACCAGGTATGCGCGCACCTCGCCATGACCGTCGGGAGAGGGATAGTGAATATACTCCGGGCGGATATCCGGGTCGGTAAACGTCACCTGCTCCGCCAGGGCATAGTTGGGTTTCAGCAGGTTAAACAGCGCCAGCGCGGTCATTCCGCCGACGGCATATTTCCCCGCCAGCTGGAGAAACTCACGTTTGCTGATTTTACCGTGGGCATAGTAGTCGTAGTACTCGAGCAGCTGTTGCGGGAAATCTTTGGCCGTCAGTCGCGTCATCGCGTGTTCTCCGTTAGTGAAGGCCCTTTAAGCAAAGCATAAGCTCGCCGGGACGCCAGAAATCCCGCGAGGGTCGGTAAAAGAAGCGGGATCGTGGCCTGGCGCAGAGGGTGCTGGGAGAGCTGGCGCAGAGCGGCCAGCACGCGGCGGTTGGTCAGCTGAATATGTGGCAGACTTCGTCAGAGAGGCAAACCGCTCGCCCGGTAGCTAAACGCTGCCGGGCAGGCAGGAACTAGTGCTTAACTTTGGTCAGGCGATCGAGATAGCCCATCACAAACGCCGACAGCACGAAGGTCAGGTGGATAATGACGTACCACATCAGCTTATTGTCCGGCACGTTTTTGGCATCCATAAACACCCGCAGCAGGTGGATCGAGGAGATCGCAACGATGGAGGCCGCAACCTTGTTTTTCAGCGAAGTGGCGTCCATTTTTCCCAGCCAGCTGAGCTTCTCTTTGCCCTCGTTGATATCCAGCTGAGAGACAAAGTTTTCATACCCCGAGAACATCACCATTACCAGCAGGCCGCCGACCAGCGTCATATCCACCAGCGACAGCAGGGTCAGGATCAGGTCCGACTCCCCTACGCTAAAGATATGCGGCAGGATGTGGAGGATCTCCTGAAAAAATTTGATCGACAGCGCCACCAGTCCCAGAGAGAGACCAAAATAAACCGGTGCCAGCAGCCAGCGTGAGGCGTACATGGCATTTTCCAGAAAGCGTTCCATAAGACCCTGTAAGTTAAAAAAAACGATCGGCATTATATCGCAACCCGCCAGCGTGATTGCAACATCCGCTCAGCGCTGCGGATCGACAGAGATAAAAAAGGCCGGCACAAGGCCAGCCTCCTGGGGAGATGTTGGTGAGGGCTACTGCGCTTTAACGGTCTCTTCGCCCACCAGACCAATCTTCAGATAGCCCGCCTGGTGCAGGGTATCCATGACTTTCATCATCGTCTCGTAGTCCACGGTTTTATCGGCGCGGAAGAAGACGGTGGTGTCTTTCTTACCTTCAGTCAGGGTATTCAGCGCGTTAATCATGCTCTCTTCGGTCACCGGATCGTTGCCGAGGAACATCGTTTTATCCGCCTTCACCGACAGATAGATCGGCTTTTCCGGACGCGGCTGCGGCTGGCTGGAGGAGGCGGGCAGGTTGACCTTCACATCAACCGTCGCCAGCGGAGCGGCCACCATAAAGATAATCAGCAGCACGAGCATGACGTCGATAAACGGCGTCACGTTAATATCGTGCATTTCGCCGTTATCATCGAGGTTTTCGTTAAAATGCATCGCCATAAAGCATCAACCTACTCGTAATTTCTGCGCGGTACGTACCGGCGAAGAGCCGCTGGCACTCAGGTCCAGATCGCGGCTTTGCAGCAGCAATACCTGGGCGGCGACGTCGCCGAGAGTGGCTTTGTAGCTGCCGATCATACGGGCGAAGATGTTATAGATAACTACCGCCGGGATAGCGGCAAACAGGCCGATAGCCGTTGCCAGCAGCGCTTCCGCGATGCCCGGTGCGACAACCGCGAGGTTGGTGGTCTGAGTCTGGGCGATGCCGATAAAGCTGTTCATGATGCCCCAGACGGTACCAAACAGGCCGACGAACGGGGAGATGGCGCCGATGGTCGCCAGGTAGCCGTTTCCGCGGCCCATATAGCGACCTACAAACGCCACGCGGCGCTCAAGGCGGAAACCGGTACGCTCTTTAATGCCTTCGTTATCTTCGACGCCAGCCGACAGCTCGAGCTCGTTCTGCGCTTCGTTGATAAGCTGCGTGCTCAGGCTTTTAGGATCGAAAGCGTTGGCGATGTCGCTGGCCTGGTCGAGGGAGCGCGCTTCGCCGAGAAGCTGCTGTTCGCGCTTGAGGCGGCGCTTGCTGGAGAGGATTTCAGCACCCTTGCCGAAGAAGATAGCCCATGTGACTATCGACGCCAGAATCAGGCCAATCATCACGACCTTAACGACAATATCGGCATGATGATACATACCCCAAACGGAAAGATCCGCCTGCATCAAATTATTACCCACTCTGAGTCTCCAGGACGTAAATCACAAAATCTGAGCATAATAATATCAAAACGGCATCGAATTGATAGTGGTTCTCATTAGTATTTACACTGTGCAGCAAATCACGTTTATTTTCCTTGCGCTTACGCAGTAAAAAAGCGGCAGCCGGGGGATTTGGTAAAATTTTTGCCTGTATCCGTCGTTAGCCGGTACAGCTCCGGGTATTCATGCTAGTTTAGACGTCCAGACGTATAAAAACAGGCAAAAAACATGGCTGACAAACATCTTGATACCGCTCTGGTCCACGCCGGACGCAGTAAAAAATATACCCTCGGATCGGTAAACAGCGTGATTCAGCGCGCTTCGTCGCTGGTGTTCGACACCGTCGAAGATAAGAAACATGCCACCCGCAACCGGGCGAAGGGCGAGCTGTTTTACGGCCGCCGCGGCACGCTGACCCACTTCTCGCTGCAGGAAGCCATGTGCGAGCTGGAAGGCGGCGCCGGCTGCGCCCTGTTCCCCTGCGGTGCGGCGGCGGTGGCCAATACGATTCTGGCGTTTGTTGAGCAGGGCGACCACGTTCTGATGACCAACACCGCCTATGAGCCGAGCCAGGACTTCAGTACCAAGGTGCTTGCCAGGCTCGGCGTGAGCACCGGCTGGTTCGATCCGCTGATTGGCGCCGATATCGCCCGTCTGGTCCAGCCGAATACCCGCGTGGTGTTTCTCGAGTCTCCGGGTTCAATCACTATGGAGGTCCACGACGTTCCGGCGATCGTCGCGGCCGTGCGCAGCGTTGCCCCGGAGGCAATCATCATGATCGACAACACCTGGGCGGCCGGCGTGCTGTTCAGGGCGCTGGATTTTGGCGTCGATATCTCGATTCAGGCCGGGACCAAATACCTGATTGGCCACTCCGATGCGATGGTCGGCACCGCGGTTGCCAACGCGCGCTGCTGGGACCAGCTGCGTGAGAACGCCTATCTGATGGGGCAGATGCTCGACGCGGATACCGCCTATATGACCAGCCGCGGCCTGCGCACCCTCGGCGTGCGCCTGCGTCAGCACCACGAGAGCAGCCTGCGCATCGCCGAATGGCTGGCGCAGCATCCGCAGGTGGCGCGGGTCAACCATCCCGCGCTGCCGGGCAGCAAAGGGCATGAGTTCTGGAAGCGCGACTTTACCGGCAGCAGCGGCCTGTTCTCGTTTATTCTCAATAAGCGGCTGAACGACGCCGAGCTGTCCACTTATCTGGACAACTTCAGCCTGTTCAGCATGGCCTACTCCTGGGGCGGTTTCGAATCACTGATCCTGGCTAACCAGCCGGAGCACATCGCTGCCATCCGCCCCGAGGCGGAAGTCGATTTCAGCGGCACGCTGATTCGCGTCCATATCGGTTTAGAAAATGTTGACGATCTGCTGGCGGATTTAGCGGCGGGCTTCGCGCGTATCGTGTAAAGTGACGGCCAGTGGCAATAATTGCGGACGTTCTGTTAGAGGCGGCCGCTTTTGTTGCGCCCGGGATCAAGGTGTTCGGGGCTCTTCAGGAGTACACTAGTCAAAAATACGGTACCACTTAGGAAAGTCCATGGTTGTTATCCAAGAGATTGTCGCCGCGCTCTGGCAACATGATTTTGCCGCATTGGCGAACCCTCACGTTGTGGGCGTTGTATATCTGGTCATGTTCGCGACCCTGTTTCTCGAGAACGGTCTGCTGCCGGCCTCGTTTTTACCCGGGGACAGCCTGCTGCTGCTCGCCGGCGCGCTGATTGCGAAAGGCGTCATGGACTTTGTGCCCACCCTCGCCATTCTGACCGCGGCGGCCAGCCTCGGCTGCTGGCTGAGCTATATTCAGGGGCGCTGGCTCGGCAACACCGAGACCGTTAAGGGCTGGCTTGCCCATCTGCCGCAGAAATATCATCAGCGCGCGACCTGCATGTTCGATAAGCACGGGCTGCTGGCCCTGCTGGCCGGGCGCTTCCTGGCCTTCGTTCGCACCCTGCTGCCAACAATGGCCGGTATTTCCGGGCTCTCCAACCGCCGCTTCCAGTTCTTCAACTGGCTCAGCGCGCTGCTGTGGGTCGGCGTGGTCACCGGGCTCGGATATGCGCTCAGCATGATCCCTTTCGTCAAGCGCCACGAAGATCAGGTGATGACCTGCCTGATGATCCTGCCTATCGCTCTGCTGGTTGCCGGGCTGCTGGGTACGCTGGTGGTGGTCATTAAGAAAAAGTTCTGCAGCGCCTGATTGACCTTCCCGGGAGGGCGCCAGCGCGCCTTCCCGAAGCGGGCATTTCCCGTTAGATCCCCTGAATCGTTCTGATCCGCGCCGCGTCTTCGCCCGGCGTCATGCCAAAATAGCGCTTAAACTCCCGGCTGAACTGCGACGCGCTTTCGTAGCCCACGCGCATCGCCGCCGCGCTGGCCTTCATCCCGTCGTGGATCATCAGCATCCGCGCCTTATGCAGACGATAGCTTTTCAGATACTGCAGCGGCGAGGTGCTGGTGACCGATTTAAAATTGTGATGAAACGCCGAGACGCTCATGTTGGCCTCCGCCGCCAGCTGATCGACGCTCAGGTTCTCGGTGTACTGGCTTTCAATGCGCTTGAGAACGCGGCTAATCAGGCTGAAGTGCGTTTGCCGGCTGACCAGCGCCAGCAGCGCCCCGCCGCACGGCCCGGTCAGCACGTAGTAGAGCATCTCGCGAATAATCTGCTTGCCCAGGATGCGCGCATCCAGCGGCCGCTCCATCACGTCCAGCAGCCGTTCAGCGGCGCACAAAATCTCCTCAGAGAGTGCCGCCGAGTTAATCCCGCTCGACGCCACCGCCGGCTGGAAGCGCTCATCCTCGCCAATATCCATCAGCAGCTCCTGCAGCTGCAGAATATCAACGTTCAGCCGCAGCCCCGCCAGCGGAACCTCCGGCGTCGCGAAGGTCTCACACTCAAACGGCAGGGGTACCGTCAGCAGCAGATATTCGTTGGTGTCGTAACGAAAAGTCCGTTCATTAATGTAACCAATTTTATGACCGGAAAAGAGAAAAACGATGCCGGGCTGGTACATCACCGGCGTGCGCGTCCCCGGCTGCGTGCCGTACAATAACCGAATATCAGGCAGCAGCTCGCTGAGGTTTTCTTCGTTATCTTTCAGCTTGTTAACCTTTTCCGTTAGCAGCTGACATATCTGGGCACGCTTCATTTACGGTGACTCTCCAGTCGTTTTTCCACGTCTCTATTGTGCGCACTCCGCTGCCTTTTCTCCAGCCCTACGGAGAAATGGGCAAGACATCGGCAGGAATGTGCATTGAGGGGAACGGATGACAGGACCACAATGTTCGTCATCTGGCCGGGATATCTTCTCCGCCGGCAGTTTTCTCTTATTGAGGTCATGAGCAATGAATAATTTCGATCTGTATACCCCAACCCGTATCCTGTTTGGTAAAGGCACCATCGAAAACCTGCGCGATCAAATCCCGGCAGGGGCCCGCATTCTGGTCACCTACGGCGGCGGCAGCGTGAAAAAAACCGGCGTCCTGGATCAGGCCCTGAGCGCGCTGAGCGATTTTGAAGTGCTGGAATTCGGCGGTATTGAACCGAACCCATCCTACGAAACGCTGATGAACGCGGTCAAAATTGCCCGTGAACAGCAGATCACCTTCCTGCTGGCCGTCGGCGGCGGTTCGGTGCTCGACGGCACGAAGTTTATCGCCGCAGCCGCGCACTATGATGAAAGCGTCGATCCGTGGGAAATTCTCGAAACCTACGGTCAAAACGTCAAAAGCGCCATTCCAATGGGCTCCGTGCTGACGCTGCCGGCGACCGGCTCCGAGTCCAATAAAGGCGCCGTCGTGTCGCGTAAAACCACCGGCGACAAGCGCGCCTTTATGTCCTCCCACGTGCAGCCGGTGTTTGCGATCCTCGATCCGGTTTACACCTACACCCTGCCGCCGCGTCAGGTTGCTAACGGCGTGGTTGACGCATTTGTCCATACCGTGGAGCAGTACGTGACCTACCCGGTTGATGGCAAAATCCAGGACCGCTTTGCCGAAGGCATTCTGCTGACCCTGATTGAAGATGGCCCGAAAGCGCTGCAAGAGCCGGAAAACTACGACGTTCGCGCCAACATTATGTGGGCGGCGACCCAGGCGTTAAACGGCCTGATTGGCGCCGGCGTGCCGCAGGACTGGGCAACGCATATGCTGGGACATGAGCTGACCGCCATGCACGGCCTTGACCATGCCCAGACCCTGGCCATCGTTCTGCCGGTGCTGTGGAATGAAAAACGCGACACCAAACGCGCTAAGCTGCTGCAGTACGCCGCCCGCGTGTGGAATATTACCGAAGGTTCTGAAGATGAGCGCATCGACGCGGCCATCGCCGCAACGCGCAATTTCTTCGAGCAGCTCGGCGTGCCGACTCGCCTGAGCGGCTACGGTCTTGACGGTAGCTCTATCCCGGCGCTGTTGGCTAAACTGGAAGAGCACGGCATGACTCAGCTCGGTGAAAACCAGGATATCACTCTCGACGTCAGCCGCCGTATTTACGAGGCTGCACGCTGATTTTCCCCTGCTGATACGCCCTCTCCTTCGCGTCATCGAATGCGAAGGAGAGGAGTTTAACTACCGTTTTTAGCTATTTCGTCCAGACTTAATGCTACCCCTTAGCGAAATGTACCCCGCTAAGTTTCATTAACAGGAGGAAGGCATGACACATCCAACCGTGATAAAACTGCACGACGGCAACCTGATGCCACAGCTGGGTCTCGGCGTGTGGAAAGCAGGCAACGAGGAGGTCGTCTCCGCCATTCACAAGGCGCTGGAAGTCGGTTATCGCTCTTTTGACACCGCCGCCGCGTACCAAAACGAAGCCGGCGTCGGCAGCGCGCTGAGCCAGGCTGGCGTCTCTCGCGATGAGCTGTTTATCACCACCAAGCTCTGGAACGACGATCAAAAACGTCCGCATGAAGCCCTGCAGGAGAGCCTGAGCAAGCTGCAGCTCGACTACGTCGATCTCTATTTAATGCACTGGCCGGTTCCGGCGATCGACCATTTTGTTGAAGCCTGGAAGGGCATGATTGAGCTCCAAAAACAGGGGCTGGCCAAAAGCATCGGCGTCTGTAATTTCCAGGTCCACCACCTGCAGCGGCTGCTTGATGAAACCGGCGTCGTGCCGGTGATTAATCAGGTAGAGCTCCATCCTCTGCTCCAGCAGCGCCAGCTGCACGCCTGGAACGCGACGCATAAAATCCAGACCGAATCCTGGAGCCCGCTGGCTCAGGGGGGCGAAGGCGTATTCGATCAGAAAATCGTCCGCGAGCTGGCCGATAAGTACGGCAAAACGCCGGCGCAGATTGTCATCCGCTGGCATCTCGATAACGGCCTGGTGGTGATCCCTAAATCGGTGACCCCTTCGCGTATCGTGGAGAACTTTAACGTCTGGGACTTCCGTCTTGATAAAGACGAACTGGGAGCCATGGCGAAACTCGATATCAACAAGCGCCTCGGGCCAGATCCTGACCAGTTTGGCGGCTAACCTTTCTTCCTGACCGCAGAGCGGTTTTTCGGTTATCCCGGACGGTAACGCAGCGGCCGCCCGCTCCGGGCGACCTCATCCCTTATTCCATCTCCCCGGCCAGCCTTGCGCTGCCGGGGCACTTCATTTTAGCGGGACGCAGAGCGAACGCGTTTTTTCGCTCCGCTGGCCGGCGTCTGCCGCTGATGCTCAACCGGCGTATGCTTGGTCAAGGCCGGACGGGTATGACGATTCTGGCGACGCGCTTCACGCATCTCGTCCAGCGTTGGCGCAGGCACCAGGCAGTCGCGGCGTGAGCCGATCAGGTGCTTTTTGCCCATCGCCTCCAGCGCCTGGCGAATCAGCGCCCAGTTTGCCGGATCGTGGTAGCGCAGCAGCGCTTTATGCAGGCGGCGCTGCTTATCCCCTTTCGGTACCACCACGTCTTCGCTTTTATAGCCAATCTTGCCCAGCGGGTTCTTGCCGGTGTAATACATGGTGGTTGAGTTAGCCAGCGGCGACGGATAGAAGTTCTGCACCTGATCCAGACGGAAACGGTTTTTCTTCAGCCACAGCGCCAGGTTCACCATATCTTCATCGCGGGTGCCCGGATGCGCGGAGATAAAGTACGGGATCAGATATTGCTCTTTACCCGCCTGTTTTGAGTAGCTATCGAACAGCTCTTTGAAGCGATCGTAGCTGCCCATTCCCGGCTTCATCATCTTCGACAGCGGGCCTTCTTCGGTATGCTCAGGGGCAATCTTCAGGTAGCCGCCCACGTGGTGGGTCGCCAGCTCTTTGATGTAGCGCGGGTCCTCCACGGCAATGTCGTAGCGCACGCCGGAGGCAATGAGGATTTTCTTGATACCTTTCAGATCGCGGGCGCGGCGGTAGAGATTAATCGTCGGCTCGTGGTTGGTATCCATATGCGGGCAGATATCCGGATAAACGCACGACAGGCGACGGCAGGTCTGCTCCGCGCGCGGCGACTTGCAGCGCAGCATATACATATTGGCCGTCGGGCCGCCGAGGTCGGAGATGACCCCGGTGAAGCCCGGGACCGTGTCGCGAATCGCTTCGATTTCGTTAATGATCGAGTCTTCGGAACGGCTCTGAATAATACGCCCTTCATGCTCGGTTATCGAACAGAAGGAACAGCCGCCAAAGCAGCCGCGCATAATGTTGATAGAGAAGCGGATCATCTCATATGCCGGGATGCGGCTATCGCCGTACGCCGGGTGCGGAACGCGCTTGTACGGCAGCGCAAACACGCTGTCCATCTCCTCCGTCGACAGCGGAATGGCCGGCGGGTTAACCCAAATATAGCGTTCGCCGTGCTTTTGCATCAGCGCGCGCGCGCAGCCCGGGTTGGTTTCATGGTGGAGAATGCGCGACGCGTGGGCGTACAGCACCTTATCCCCTTTGACCTTCTCAAAGGACGGCAGCAGAACGTAGGTTTTTTCCCACGGCTTCGGGCGCGGCGGCTGAACGGTGACCTGTTTCACCTCCTGCTTTGCCGGCTCAACGGTTTTGTTATCCGCGCACGGCAGATCTTCGCCGTACGGATGCGGGATCGGATCAATTTTACCCGGCGTATCGAGGCGGGTAGAGTCGACGCCGCTCCAGCCCGGCAGCGCTTCTTTCACCATGATGGCGGTATTGCGCACGTCGCGGATCTGGGCGATCGGCTCGCCGGCGGCCAGACGGTGCGCCACTTCTACCAGCGGACGCTCGCCGTTGCCGAACATCAGCATATCGGCCTTGGAATCAACCAGCACCGAGCGGCGCACGGTATCGGACCAGTAGTCATAGTGCGCGGTACGACGCAGGCTGGCCTCAATGCCGCCGAGAATAACCGGGACGTCTTTCCACGCCTCTTTGCAGCGCTGGGTATAGACCAGGGTGGCGCGATCCGGACGCTTGCCGGCAACGTTGCCTGCGGTATAGGCGTCGTCATGGCGCAGCTTGCGGTCGGCGGTGTAGCGGTTGATCATCGAGTCCATGTTGCCGGCGGTGACGCCGAAGAACAGGTTCGGTTTACCGAGGCGCATAAAGTCATCTTTATTGTTCCAGTCCGGTTGGGAAATAATCCCGACGCGGAACCCCTGCGCCTCCAGCATGCGGCCGCAGATAGCCATGCCGAAGCTTGGGTGATCGACGTACGCATCGCCGGTTACCAGGATGATGTCGCAGCTATCCCAGCCAAGTTGATCCATCTCTTCGCGTGACATGGGTAAAAACGGCGCGGGGCCAAAACAGGCGGCCCAGTACTGCGGCCAGGAAAATAGGTCACGATCCGGTTGGATCAGGGATATTGCGCTCATATTGCTTCCGGGAAAAAAAATGATAAAAAAATAACCAAAGGGCGGCGATTATAAGCCGGATTGACGCAGGAAATGAAGGAGGATTTTCTCATACCCTAACCGTTGTCCGGTTAGGGTTGCGGGCGTTACGGCGCCGGGTTAACCAGGATCTGGCCAATCGAGCCGCGGTCGGCGAGCTCCAGGGTCTGGCTAAGGAACTGGAACGGGAAATGCGACCACGACGGCTGCGTGTAGTACACCAGCAGCTCCACCTGTCCGTCGATCCAGACGGTATCTTTCCAGCCGCGGTCCTCCGGGAACGGCGTCGAGCCGTTGACGTTGCGCACCTGGAACATCACCCCTTCGATGTGGAACGACTGCGGCCGGTCGGCACGTACCGTCCAGCGCTCCCAGGTGCCCTGCTGGGCGGTAATATCAATGCGCTGCGGATCCCATAGCTGGCCGTTAATTCCCGGATCGTCGCCGAGCGAGATGTCGCGGCTGCGGATCGGCGTGCCGGTTAAAATTTCCGTCGGCAGCAGGCGCACCGGCAGGCTGTCGGTAACCAGCGGCAGCAGGCCCGTTGGGCGCAGGGTTAAAAGCAGCGTCGAAATCAGGATGCTTGAGGGCTCGAAGAAACCGCGAATGCGATCGACGATGCTCGCCGCCTCGCCGCAGGTAATCGACACCTCATCACCGTTGGTCATATCCACCAGGATCTCACGCCGCTCGCCGGGAGCCAGAGAGAGCTGCTTCAGCGAGACCGGCGCCGGCAGAAATCCCTGATCGCCGGAGATAACGTGCAGCAGTCGACCGTCGCTCATCTGCAGCTGGTAGCGGCGGGAGTTAGAGGCGTTCAGCAGGCGCAGACGCACCCAGCCGCGCGAAACCTCCACGTACGGGCCCTGTACGCCATTCACCAGCAGCGTATCGCCGACGAAGCCGCCGCTGCCCGGCTCGCTGTATTCAGGCGTGCCGAAGTTATCCAGCCGCTTGTCCTGGATGATGACCGGAAAATCATCCACGCCGTAGTGGTTAGGAATGGGAAGGTTTTTGCTGATCTCGTCCTCCACCAGCCACATCCCCGCCAGGCCGTTGTAGACCTGCTGGGCCATATGGTTTGGCGTATTCGCCTGGTACCACAGGGTGGAGGCGCTCTGGCGGATAGGCAGCACCGGCGCCCAGTCGGCGTTCGGCGACATCATGCGCGCCGCGCCGCCAATCAGCGGGCCGGGAACCTGCAGGCCGCGGATGGTCATGGCGACGTTTTCAGTCAGCCGGTTGCTGTAAATCAGCTTAACGTCATCGCCGTTCCATACGCGAATGGTCGGCCCAAGATAGCGGCCGTTCACGCCCCACACCGACGCGCGGGTACCCGGCGTAAATGACCAGTGCGCGCGCTGCAGGGTTAAAAACAGCGGCTGGCCGCGGCGGGACTCCAGCAGCGGAGGAACCGGCAGTGCTGGCTGTTGGCCGGCGGCATGTGCGTTCAGCGGCGCGGCGCCCGCGCACAGCGCTACGCCTGAAACCTTAATAAACTGACGCCGACTGAGTGACATATTAACTCCATGAAATACTGACAAATCAGAAAGGGAATTCATTTCCCGCTAGCACCGGCTCGCGTTACCGCGGCGTTTCCTGTTTATTGCTTACCCGCGGCTTCACGTTCAGCCACTTCGCGATCCAGCTCTTCAATCTTCGCGGCCATCAGCTCGCGGCAGTGTTTCGCCAGCGCGCGCACGCCGTCTTTACCAAACCCGCTGGTATCAACCGGCGGCAGCATTTCAACAATCACCAGGCCGTTATTCAGGCGATTGAGCTTAATTTTATTCGAAGTATTGGAAACGCATACCGGAATAATCGGCACGCCAGCGGCGATAGCCGCGTGAAAAGCGCCGGTTTTAAACGGCAGCAGGCCGCGGCCGCGGCTACGCGTACCTTCCGGGAACATCCAAAAAGATATTTTGCGTTTTTTAAACGTATCCACCACCTGGGCGATGGTTCCGTGCGCCTTGGTCCGGTTATTACGGTCGATCAGCAGGTTTCCCGTCAGCCAGTACAGCAGGCCAAAGAACGGCACCCACAGCAGGCTCTTTTTACCCACGGTGACGGTAGGCGGCTGCACGATGTTTGCCGCCGTCACCATATCATAGTTGTTCTGGTGATTAGCGATGTATATCGCGTTGCCGTAGCTTTCCGCTCCGGCGGGCTTGCGCGTTTCCACCTTCAGGCCAAATACCGGAGAGAGTCGACCAAAAAGATGACCGAAGGTCGCCACGTGTTTCGGGTTACGCGGGCTGAACAAGCAGTAAATACAGCCAAATATGCACACAAAGATACAGTAAATAACAACGATAATTAGTCGAAAAATAAATAGCATAGCTACCTCTAAAACCCAAACCGCCGAGAATAATACCCGTTATACCGCAGGCTGCTTGTGCGCAGGCTGCCCTGTCCGGCCCTTGCGGACCGCCGCTGGTATTAATCAGGATACAGATTCGTTATTCGCCCGTTGAAGACGCCGGGAGCGACTGACTACCCCGGCATATCTTGAATGATTTTGCGTCTATTGTTAATCGCAACGGCCGAATAAACAACGATTTGGCGGCAAATGTTAACACCCGCCTCCCTGTGGAGGCGGGTGCCCGTATTACTCTTCGCTATCGCCCGCCGAGGCGCGATGAGGCGAATCAACGTCCACGCGATCGATTTTCTGCAGCCCGCGCATCAGCGAACCGCGGCGACCGCGCTCGCCGGTGACTTTTTGCAGCTCTTCCGGACGCAGCTTGATCTTCCGTTTACCGACGTGGATCGTCAGCGTACTCTGCGGCGGCAGCACGAACAGGTGCGCCAGGCCATCCTGACCGGAAGCGGCATCCGCAGACGGAATATTGATGATTTTATTACCTTTGCCTTTCGACAGCTGCGGCAGATCGCTGACCGGGAACATCAGCATGCGTCCGGCAGAGGTGATGGCCAGCAGCATGTCGGACTCGTTTTCAATCACCAGCGGCGGCATCACCCGCGCATTTTCCGGCAGCGAGATCAGTGCCTTACCGGCGCGGTTGCGCGCGACGAGGTCGTTGAAGGTGCAGACAAAGCCGTAGCCGGCGTCAGAGGCCATCAGCAGCTTCTGGTCGTCACCTTCCATCAGCATATGTTCGACGCTGGCGCCCGGCGGCAGCGTGAGTTTGCCGGTAATCGGCTCGCCCTGGCCGCGGGCCGACGGCAGGGTAATCGGATCGATGGCGTAGCTGCGTCCGGTTGTATCGATAAATACCACCGGCTGGTTGCTCTTGCCCTTCGACGACGCCTTCCAGCTGTCTCCCGCCTTGTAGCTTAGCCCCTGAGCGTCAATGTCGTGGCCTTTGGCGCTGCGCACCCAGCCCATTTGCGACAGCACGATGGTCACCGGTTCGGACGGCAGCATATCGTGCTCGCTCATCGCCTTCGCTTCTTCACGCTCGCGCAGCGGCGAACGGCGGTCGTCGCCAAACGCGTCGGCGTCGGCCTGCAGCTCTTTCTTCAGCAGGTTATTCATCTTGCGCTCGGACGCCAGAATAGCCTGCAGATGATCGCGCTCTTTTTCCAGCTCGCCCTGCTCGCCGCGGATTTTCATCTCTTCCAGTTTGGCGAGATGACGCAGCTTCAGTTCGAGGATTGCTTCCGCCTGCGTTTCGCTGATGCCAAAGCGCGACATCAGGGCCGGCTTGGGCTCATCTTCGTGGCGGATGATTTCGATAACTTCATCGATGTTGAGGAACGCAACCAGCAAACCTTCGAGGATGTGCAGGCGCTTGAGCACCTTCTCCAGACGATAGTTCAGGCGGCGACGGACGGTATCGCGACGGAAGGTGAGCCACTCCGTCAGGATCTCCAGCAGGTTTTTGACCGCCGGACGGTTGTCCAGGCCAATCATATTCAGGTTGATGCGGTAGCTTTTTTCGAGATCGGTGGTCGCGAACAGATGGTTCATGACCTGATCCATATCCACGCGATTAGAGCGCGGGACGATAACCAGGCGGGTCGGGTTTTCGTGATCCGACTCGTCGCGCAGATCGTCAACCATCGGCAGCTTTTTATTGCGCATCTGGGCGGCGATTTGCTCCAGCACGCGGGCGCCGGAAACCTGATGCGGCAGGGCGCTAATCACCACCGCGCCGTCCTCTTTTTTCCACACCGCACGCATGCGAACCGAGCCGCGACCGTTCTGATAGATTTTGCGGATCTCGGCGCGCGGGGTGATGATTTCAGCTTCGGTGGGGTAGTCCGGCCCGTGAACGATATCCAGCAGTTCGTCGAGCGAGGTCTGCGGCTTTTCAATCAAGGTGATGGCCGCTTTGGCCACTTCGCGCAGGTTGTGCGGCGGAATATCGGTGGCCATCCCCACGGCGATACCGGTGGTGCCGTTGAGCAGAATATTCGGCAAACGCGCAGGCAGCATTTTCGGCTCCTGCATCGTACCGTCAAAGTTAGGTACCCAGTCAACGGTTCCCTGACCCAGCTCGCCCAGCAGCAGCTCCGCATACTTTGACAGGCGGGATTCGGTATAACGCATCGCGGCGAAGGATTTGGGATCGTCCGGGGCGCCCCAGTTGCCCTGACCGTCCACCAGCGGGTAGCGGTAAGAGAACGGCTGCGCCATCAGCACCATCGCCTCATAGCAGGCGCTATCGCCGTGCGGGTGATATTTACCCAGCACGTCGCCGACGGTGCGCGCGGATTTTTTGAATTTAGCGGTGGCGTTCAGACCCAGTTCGGACATCGCATAAACGATGCGCCGCTGGACCGGTTTCAGGCCATCGCCAATGAACGGCAACGCCCTGTCCATGATGACGTACATGGAATAATTCAGGTAGGCGTTTTCCGTAAATTCATGCAGCGCAAGGCGCTCTGCCATATCGCTCATTAATCGTGAATCCTCAATCTGGGTACCGACCGTTCGGACGGCAAAACTACCCGCGATAATACCCTATCTAACGCCCTGAGTCACAGGGCGTTAGACCGGTTGAGGATTCTGCTACGCGGAGCGGCAGCGGCGCCCCGCTCAGAGGCTTTACGGGGCGACTTTGCTTATCTGCTTCACGTCGATTTCCACCGAGTTCCAGTCCTTATCGACCTCACCCTGAATTTCGACCGTATCCTTCGGGGTGACGGTGACGCCATTCCAGCGCTTGTGGTCAATATCGACATTCACCGTCCCGGAGGCATCCTGGAATTTGTAAAGATCGTCGGAAATGCGCTCAACGATTTTACCGCGCAGGGTCACCCAGGTGTCGTCACGCAGGGATTTGGCATTCTCCACCGTCGTCACGCTGCCGTTCGGGCCGACAAAGCCGCCTTTTTGCGCGGTTGTCTGGCTGGTTTGCGCGGCGCCAGGGCCGGAAAAACCACCCTGCTCGGCGGCCAGCACCGGCATAGAAACTAAAGCAACGATTGCGGTAATTGCGGCGATTTTCTTCATGATGTGTTCTCCCTTTATGTTGATATCGTCACTATTAAGCCTGGCAGAACTTAACAACTTCTTAAGCGGAAAAAAGAAATTTTATTGCTGTACAGAACGCGCCGCAACGCGTTTTACTGCGCATACATCCGCGAGCCACAGGAGCAGGCCAATGCGTATTTTAGTGGTGGAAGACGACAAACTCATCGGCGACGGCATCAAGGCCGGGCTGAGCAAAATGGGCTTTAGCATCGACTGGTTCACGCGCGGTGAAGAGGGAAAAGCCGCGCTCTACGCCGCGCCCTATGACGCGGTCATCCTTGATTTGACGCTGCCCGGCATCGACGGTCTCGATATCCTGCGCGAATGGCGCGATAAAGGTCACCACGAGCCGGTGCTGATCCTCACCGCGCGCGATGCGCTCAGCCAGCGGGTCGAAGGGCTTCGGCTCGGCGCCGATGACTATCTGTGTAAGCCTTTCGCCCTTATTGAGGTTGCCGCCCGCCTCGAGGCGCTGATCCGTCGCGCCCACGGCCAGAGCAGCAGCGAGCTGCGCCACGGAAACGTCACCCTCGACCCCGGACGCCTGACGGTCACCCTCGCCGGGGAGCCGCTGGCGCTAAAGCCCAAAGAGTTCGCCCTACTCGAGCTGCTGATGCGTAACGCCGGGCGCGTGCTGCCGCGCAAGCTCATTGAAGAAAAGCTCTATAGCTGGGATGACGATGTCTCAAGCAACGCCGTGGAGGTTCACGTGCACCATCTGCGCCGCAAGCTCGGGAGCGAGTTTATTCGCACCGTTCACGGCATTGGCTACACCCTGGGGGACGCATGAAGCGGCTGGGTCGGCTAAGCCTGCGCGTTCGTCTGACGCTACTTTTCTTCCTGCTCACCAGCCTGGCATGGGGAATAGCCTCGTTTATTGCCTGGCAGCAGACCGCCCATAAGCTGGATAAGCTGTTTGATACCCAGCAGCTGCTGTTTGCCCGCCGTCTGAGCGCGATGAATTTCGATGAGCTGCATACCGCTCCCCCGCAGGTACGGGTGAAAAAGAAGGTCAGGCATGGCCACCTTGACGACGACGCCCTGGCCTTCGCCATCTTCACCACCGACGGCAACATGGTGCTGCACGATGGCGAAAACGGCGAAGATATTCCGTGGAATAGGCTGCGGGAAGGCTTCAGCGACGGCTATCTGCGTAACGATGATGATGAGTGGCGCTTCCTGCAGCTCACCACCGCCGATGGCCGCTACCGCATTGTCGTCGGCCAGGAGTGGGACTATCGCCGGGAGATGGCGCTGGACATCGTCACCTCCCAGCTCACCCCCTGGCTGGTGGCGCTGCCGCTGATGTTCCTGCTGCTGATCGTCCTGCTCAGCCGGGAGCTGGCGCCGCTGAAGCGGCTCGCCCGCACCCTGCGCCTGCGCGCCCCGGACTCGGCGGAATCGCTTAACGTCGATAGTATCCCCAGCGAAGTCCGCCCGCTGGTCGATGCGCTCAATCAGCTGTTTGCCCGAACTCACGACACCATGATCCGCGAGCGCCGCTTTACCTCCGACGCCGCCCACGAGCTGCGCAGCCCGCTGGCGGCGCTGAAGGTGCAAACCGAGGTCGCCCAGCTGTCGATGGACGACCCTCAGGGGCGTGAAAAAGCGCTGGCGCAGCTGCACGTCGGGATCGATCGCGCAACCCGGCTGGTCGATCAGCTCCTGACCCTGTCGCGCCTCGACTCCCTGGCCGCGCTCGAGGACGTGGATAGCGTTGCCATCAACGAGCTGCTGCAGTCGGCGGTGATGGAGATGTACCATCCGGCGCAGCAGGCGGGCATCGAGCTGCGTCTGCATCCGCATGCCGCGCAGGTGACGCACGTGGGTCAGCCGCTGCTGCTTGGCCTGCTGGTGCGTAACCTGCTGGATAACGCCGTGCGCTACAGCCCGCGCGGAAGCCGGGTGGATATTACCCTCGACGCCCGCGGATTTCGCGTTTGCGATAACGGCCCGGGTATCAGCGCCGAAGCGCTGGCGCGTCTCGGCGAGCGCTTTTATCGCCCTCCCGGCCAGGATGCGCCGGGCAGCGGACTGGGGCTGTCTATCGTCCGGCGTATTGCCGCCCTGCACGGCATGACCGTCACCTTCGGTAATGCTCCCGACGGCGGCTTTGAAGCGCGGGTCGGCTGGTAGCGTGATTATTGCGAAAAAAGCAAAAGACTTTGCACATTTTGCTCATTTTACCGCCCCGCCCTGCGGGGTAAAATAGTCGACAAAATTGAAACGCCAGGGGTAAAAAATGAGCAACATTCTGATTATCAACGGAGCGAAAAAATTCGCTCACTCTAACGGCCAGCTGAACGACACCCTGACCGAGGTCGCGGATGGGTATCTGCGCGACGCCGGGCATGATGTTAAAATCGTCCGCGCCGAAAGCGAATACGACGTTAAAGCAGAAGTACAAAATTTCCTCTGGGCCGACGTCATCATCTGGCAAATGCCGGGCTGGTGGATGGGCGCGCCCTGGACCGTGAAAAAGTATATCGATGATGTCTTCACCGAAGGCCACGGCTCGCTGTACGCCAGCGACGGCCGCACCCGCTCCGATGCCAGCAAAAAATATGGCTCAGGCGGGTTAATTCAGGGCAAGCGCTACATGCTCTCCCTGACCTGGAACGCCCCGATGGACGCCTTTACCGATGAAGAGCAGTTCTTCCACGGCGTCGGCGTCGACGGCGTTTACCTGCCGTTCCACAAAGCCAATCAGTTCCTCGGCATGACCGCCCTGCCGACGTTTATCGCCAACGACGTGATTAAAATGCCTGATGTTCCGCATTACATCGCAGAATATCGCAAGCATCTGGCGCAGATTTTTGGTTAACTAAAGATCTACATACAGAAGGAGTTGAGTACATCATGTTGACAGTGATTGCAGAAATTCGCACCCGCCCGGGCCAGCACCATCGCCAGGCGGTGCTCGATCAGTTCGCAAAAATTATTCCTGCGGTTTTGCAGGAAGAGGGCTGCCACGGCTATGCGCCGCTGGTTGACCACGCCGCTGGCGTCAGTTTTCAGACCACTTCGCCTGACTCTATCGTCATGGTTGAGCAGTGGGAAAGCGTGGCGCATCTCGAAGCGCACCTGCAAACCCCGCATATGAAAGCGTACGGCGAAGCGGTGAAGGGCGACGTGCTGGAAACCAGCATTCGCATCCTGCAGCCGGGCGTTTAAGTCAATAAGTAGATCCGCTGGCCTGCGCTATGCCGGCCAGCAAAAAGGGAGCCACTGGCTCCCTTTTTTGTATGCTTACCGCGGTCAGCCGGATCAGGCTTCAATATCCGCCATATCGCCTTTTTCCTGCAGCCAGTTGCGGCGATCTTCCGAGCGCTTCTTGGCTAACAGCATATCCATCATCGCGTTGGTCTGCTGCTCGTCCTCATCGCTGATAATCAGCTGAACCAGGCGGCGGGTATTGGGGTCAAGCGTGGTTTCACGCAGCTGCATCGGGTTCATTTCGCCCAGCCCTTTAAAGCGCTGAACGTTCGGCTTACCCTTCTTGCGCTTGAGCTGCTCAAGCACCCCGGCTTTCTCTTCTTCCGTCAGCGCGTAGTAAACCTCTTTGCCGAGGTCAATGCGGTACAGCGGCGGCAGCGCCACGTGGACGTGTCCGTGCTTGACCAGCGTGCGGAAGTGCTTAACGAACAGCGCGCAGAGCAGCGTGGCGATGTGCAGGCCGTCGGAGTCCGCATCCGCGAGGATACAGATCTTGCCGTAGCGCAGCTGGCTCAAATCATCGCTATCCGGATCGATACCGATCGCCACCGAAATATCGTGCACCTCCTGCGAGGCCAGCACTTCATCGGAGGAGACCTCCCAGGTATTGAGGATCTTGCCCTTCAGCGGCATGATCGCCTGATACTCACGATCGCGCGCCTGCTTGGCAGAGCCGCCCGCCGAGTCCCCTTCCACGAGGAACAGCTCGGTACGGTTGAGATCCTGGGCGGTACAGTCCGCCAGCTTGCCCGGCAGCGCAGGGCCGCTGGTCAGCTTTTTACGCACCACCTTCTTGGCCGCGCGCATCCGGCGCTGGGCGCTGGAAATCGCCATTTCGGCCAGCAGCTCCGCGGCCTGAACGTTCTGGTTCAGCCACAGGCTAAAGGCGTCTTTTACCACGCCGGAAACGAAGGCCGCGCACTGGCGCGAGGAGAGGCGCTCTTTAGTCTGGCCGGCGAACTGCGGATCCTGCATTTTTACCGACAGCACGTAGGCGCAGCGATCCCAGATATCCTCCGCCGAGAGCTTGACGCCGCGCGGCAGAATATTGCGATATTCGCAGAACTCGCGCATCGCCTCCAGCAGGCCCTGGCGCAGGCCGTTAACGTGCGTCCCGCCCTGCATGGTCGGGATCAGGTTGACGTAGCTTTCGGTGAGCAGCTCGCCGCCTTCCGGCAGCCACAGCAGCGCCCAGTCGACCGCTTCGGTTTCACCGGAGAAGTTGCCGACAAACGGCTGTTCCGGCAGCAGCGGCAGGCCGTTCACCGCTTCGCGCAGATAGTCCGTCAGGCCATCTTCATAGCACCAGCGCTGCTCGCTGTTGTTCACCAGGTCACGGAAGACGATCTCCACGCCGGGGCACAGTACGGCTTTGGCCTTGAGCAAATGGGTCAGGCGCGATACGGAGAAGCGCGGGCTGTCGAAGAAGCTTTCATCCGGCCAGAAGTGGACGCTGGTACCGGTATTACGCTTGCCGCAGGTGCCGGTGACGTGCAGCTCTTCAACCTTATCGCCGTTCTCAAACGCAATGCTGTAGACCTGGCCGTCGCGGCGTACGTTAACCTCAACGCGCTTCGACAGGGCGTTGACCACCGAAATACCTACCCCGTGCAGGCCGCCGGAGAACTGGTAGTTCTTGCCGGAAAACTTGCCGCCGGCGTGCAGCCGACACATGATCAGCTCAACTGCCGGAACCCCTTCTTCAGGATGGATATCAACCGGCATTCCTCGTCCGTCGTCGATAACTTCCAGCGATTGATCGGCATGAAGAATGACTTCCACGCGTTTGGCGTGGCCGCCCAGTGCTTCATCCACACTGTTATCAATAACTTCCTGACCAAGATGGTTAGGACGTGTCGTGTCGGTGTACATTCCCGGGCGGCGGCGAACCGGCTCTAGCCCGGTGAGTACCTCAATGGCATCAGCGTTGTATGAAGATTGCGTCATGGTGTGTATTCGTAGGTAGTCCAGGAATGCTTAGCGCAGGCCCAGAAAATCGATAATCTGAGTGAAATGATCTTCAAAGCCGACAAATGCATGATTGCCGCCCTCCTCTACCGTCTGCCGACATGAAGCGTAGTAGCTAACGGCCTGGCGATAATCCAGCACTTCATCGCCCGTTTGCTGTAACAGCCAGAGTAAATCAGGCGATTCCAGCGGGTCGATTTGCATGACTTTGAGATCGTAAATATGGCGAGACTCTAGCACATATTGCTGCCCCGTGTACGGATTCTCATTGAGGCCGAGGAAATTGTTCAGCAGCTCAAATGGGCGTACGGCCGGGTTTACAACCACAGTCGGCAGCATAAAACACTGCGATAGCCAGGTTGCGTAGTAGCCTCCCAGCGAAGAGCCGACAACGCCCAGCGGTTCCCCGCCGTGCTCGAGAACGATCGCTTCCAGCAGCTCCGCCGCTTCAGCGGGGTAAACCGGCAGCTCCGGTACCACCATGTTAATTTCAGGATAATTTTGCGCCAGCCACGCCTTCAGCGCCTTCGCTTTAGCCGAGCGCGGCGAGCTGTTAAATCCGTGTAGATAGAGGAGCGTAGCCATCAGTATCCTTCTGAAGCGATATCCGGGTGAAATTTCACGCCGCTAAGGCGGCAAACTTCGGTCGTCAGGGTGCCGTCGGGATGCAGATCCAGCCAGCGCCAGCCGGGAGAAACGGTATCCAGCGTGAAGTTGTCGCAGTGCGGCTTAAACTGCACGCAGGTTGACGGCGTGGCCATCATGCGTCGCCCGCCCCAGTTGAGATCCAGCTCCTGATGAATATGACCGCACAGCAGATGCCTGACGCGGGGAAAGGCGGCTAGCGCGCGATCGAGCGCCGCGGCGTTGCGCAGGCTATGCTGATCCAGCCAGCTGCAGCCCGAGGCGAGAGGATGATGATGCAATAGCAGCAGCGTATAGCGTTCCGGTTCTGCCGCGAGCTTGTGCTCAAGCCACTCCAGCTGAAAATCGCTTAATTCACCGTGGGGAACGCCGAATACCTGGCTGTCCAGCAGCAGTATTTGCCAGCGATCGCCGAGCAGAACGCGCTTGGCGGGGGAAATGCCTGATTCCTGCAGCGTGCTGTACATTGCTGGCTGAAAGTCATGATTGCCCGGCAGCCAGACGCAGGGCGCAGCAAAACTCGCGATACCCTCAGCGAAGTGCTGATAGGCCGCGGCCGAGTGGTCCTGTGCCAGATCGCCTGTCGCGACAATCAGATCGCACTGGCGCTGCGAGGCGTGGATGGCTTCCAGCACGGCCTGATAGCTTTCCCAGGTATTGATGCCTAACAGCGTTTCATGTTTTTCAGCAAACAGGTGAGTATCAGTAATTTGTAATATCCTGACTCTGGCCTCACCAGCCAAAGGAAGGTTTAACAGGCTTTCCAAATGGTGTCCTTAGGTTTCACGACGCTAACAAACCGGAATCGCCATCGCTCCATGTGCTAAACAGTATCTCAGCCAGTCGGCTAAGAACTGGTTAATTTGATGCTTTTCGTCGCGTTGATGCAACTTTTTATTAGGATAATCATACCGCGCTTTGAAGCGAAAAATCTGCTGACTCGAACACACTTCGGCCACCATCGCGTCATGATACAGGCGTACCGTCATGGACGGTAAACTCCAGTAGCTCACCGCCGGCGCGGTTTGCTCAATCGACACCAGTGTAGTGTAGCGGGTCGACTCGACGATAGTTAGCCGGTACTGCGCACTGCCCACCTGGTAGCCCGCCATATCGCCCACTGCATCGGTTCGAGGCAGCAGGCGGCGCAACTGGGCAAAATTGGTTTCACACAGGCGCATCATTTCAGGGAAGTCAGGCGTATAACGCTTCATTTTGACCACTCATTACGTAAATTGTGATAGTGCAGCTGTAGCCATTGCAGCGCGATGACAGAAGCTGCGTTGTCGATTTTCCCTTCTTCTACCCACTGATAGGCCTGCTCCCTACTGACCACATGAACCCGAATATCCTCATTTTCATCCGCCAGTCCGTGGATGCCTTTTGCCGTCGTCGCATCGACTTCCCCCACCAGAATCGACAGCCTCTCGCTGGTGCCGCCGGGGCTGGCCAGATAGCTCAGAACCGGTTTTGTCCGGCCGACTTCAAGGCCCGCCTCTTCCACCGCTTCACGGCGGGCGACCTCCTCGGGCGTTTCGCCTTCTTCAATCATGCCGGCAACCATTTCGAGCAGCCACGGGCTCTCGCTGGTATCATAGGCGGCAATGCGAATCTGCTCGACCAGCACAACTTCATCACGTATCGGGTCAAAGGGTAGCAAGACGGCGGCGTGCCCGCGCTCAAAAATTTCGCGCGTCACTTCGCCGCTCATCCCGCCGTTGAACAGACGGTGGCGAAAGCGGTATAAATCCAGCGAAAAAAAACCACGATAAAGCGTTTCGCGTGCAATAATTTCTACATCGTTTTTAGCGAAGGTAATTCCCTGCTTGTTGGGCTTGCTCATTGTCGGTGTCCTGCGAATTCGAAAGTAGGGATTTATAAGCCGTTTGGCTACCGTTTTACAGTCCGTATGTTAGATTGGTGCAAATTACCGCCGGATGGCACGTAACGCCAACTTTTTACGGCGACAGACTCTATACAATCAGCAGATATATTTAGCTTTTGGGCAGCGCTTTATGCTTCACAACAAGGAATGCAAATGAAGAAATTTTTCCCCATCCTTATCGGCCTGGGCCTGACTGGCTTCAGCGCCATAAGCCAGGCAGAAAACCTGATGCAGGTTTATCAGCAGGCGCGCATCAGCAACCCTGACCTGCGTAAATCAGCAGCCGATCGTGATGCTGCATTCGAAAAGATCAACGAAGCACGTAGCCCGTTACTGCCTCAGCTCGGTCTGGGTGCAGATTATACTTATACCAACGGCTATCGCGATGCCAATGGCCAGGACTCCAACGTCACCAGCGGAGCGCTGCAGCTCACGCAAACGCTGTTCGATATGTCAAAATGGCGCGCCCTGACGCTGCAGGAAAAACAGGCCGGTATTCAGGACGTCACCTATCAGACCGATCAGCAGACGCTGATTCTGAATACCGCCACGGCCTACTTTAACGTGCTGAGCGCCATCGATACGCTCTCCTATACCGAAGCGCAGAAGCAGGCGATCTATCGTCAGTTGGATCAGACCACTCAGCGTTTTAACGTGGGCCTGGTTGCCATTACCGACGTGCAGAACGCCCGTTCCCAGTACGACTCCGTGCTGGCCAACGAAGTCACCGCGCGTAACAACCTCGACAACGCGGTTGAATCGCTGCGTCAGGTGACCGGCAACTACTACCCGCAGCTGTCGTCGCTGAACGTTGACGGCTTCAAAACCAACAAGCCGGAAACGGTGAACGCGCTGCTGAAGGAAGCGGAAAACCGCAACCTCTCGCTGCTGCAGGCTCGCCTGAACCAGGACCTGGCGCGTGAACAGATTCGCCAGGCGCAGGATGGCCACATGCCGACGCTGGATTTAAACGCCTCTACCGGCGTATCCAACTCCAGATATAGCGGTTCCAATAATTCGACGCCAGACAACGATGCCGGCCAGAACAAAATCGGCCTGAGCTTCTCGCTGCCGCTGTATCAGGGCGGGATGGTTAACTCGCAGGTGAAACAGGCGCAGTACAACTTCGTCGGCGCCAGCGAGCAGTTGGAAAGCTCGCACCGCACCGTGGTGCAGACCGTTCGCTCATCCTTTAATAACATCAACGCCTCTATCAGCAGCATCAATGCCTACAAACAGGCCGTGGTCTCTGCCCAGAGCTCCCTTGATGCGATGGAAGCCGGCTATTCCGTTGGTACACGTACCATCGTTGACGTGCTGGATGCGACAACTACGCTGTACAACGCCAAGCAGCAGCTCTCAAGCGCGCGTTATAACTATCTGATTAACCAGCTGAACATCAAGTCCGCGCTCGGTACGCTGAACGAGCAGGATCTGGTTGCGTTGAACAATACGCTGGGCAAACCTGTCGCGACCTCACCGGATAGCGTTGCGCCGGAAACCCCGCAGCAGGACGCCAGCGCAGACGGCTACGCCAGCAGCGCTGCGCCAGCGGCTAAACCGGCAGCCGTTCACACCACGAAAACCAGCGGCGCGAATCCTTTCCGCCAATAACCTTCGTTGCGTCATAGCGCTCCGCTAAGCGGAGCGCTAAACGTAAGGCAACGTAAAGATCCCCTCCTTTCCCCTCCTTTCCGCCCCTGGTCGCTTCATTTTCCACCACTCATCCTCTATCCTGAGCGTTAACAAACCGCCATACCACTGGGTCCAGGAAGACAAACATGAAACGGACAAAAAATATTAATCATGCCTCGTTCCGCAAAAGCTGGAGCGCTCGCCATCTGACGCCGGTCGCGCTCGCCGTGACGGCCGTCTTTATGCTCGCCGGCTGCGAAAAAACCGACGAGACGGTTTCTCTGTATCAAAATGCCGATGACTGCTCTGCGGCCAACCCTGGCAAAGGCGCAGAGTGCACCACCGCCTTTAATAACGCGACCAAAGAAGCTGAACGTACCGCGCCAAAATACGCCACCCGTGAAGATTGCGTGGCGGAGTTCGGTGAAGGCCAGTGCCAGCAAACGCCGGCTCAGGCAGGCGTAGCGCCGGAAAACCAGGCTCAGGCACAAAGCAGCGGCAGCTTCTGGATGCCGCTGATGGCCGGCTACATGATGGGCCGCATGATGGGCGGCGGCATGGGCGCGCAGCAGCCGCTGTTCAGCTCGAAAAACCCGGCCAGCCCGGCCTATGGTCAGTACACCGATGCCGGTGGCAAGAGCTACGGCGCAGCGCAGCCGGGTCGTTCTATGAACGTACCTAAGACAGCGATGGCGCCAAAACCTGCGACCACCAGCACCGTTACCCGCGGCGGCTTCGGCGAGTCGGTGGCGAAACAGTCCACCATGCAGCGTAGCGCCGCAGGTACCACCTCATCCAAACGCTCAATGGGCGGCTAAAACTCATGGAAAGAATCAGCATCACGGAGCGCCCGGACTGGCGCGAAAAAGCGAGCGAATATGGCTTTAGCTTTCATACCATGTACGGCGAGCCGTACTGGAGCGAAGAGGCCTATTACAAGCTGACCCTGGCGCAGGTTGAGAAACTGGAAGACGTTACCGCCGAGCTGCATCAGATGTGCCTGCAGGCGGTAGAAACCGTTATCGGCAGCGATGAGCTGATGGCTAAATTCCGCATCCCCAAACACACCTGGGGCTTCGTGCGTCAATCGTGGAAAACCAACCAGCCGTCGCTCTATTCACGCCTCGACCTGGCGTGGGACGGCGTTGGCGAGCCCAAGCTGCTGGAGAACAACGCCGATACGCCAACCTCGCTGTATGAGGCGGCGTTCTTTCAGTGGATTTGGCTGGAAGATCAGCTCAACGCCGGCCAGCTGCCGGCAGGCAGCGACCAGTTCAACAGCCTGCAGGAAAAGCTGATTGAGCGCTTTACCGAGCTCCGGGAACAGTTTGGCTTCCAGCTGCTGCATATGGCGTGCTGCCGCGATACCGAAGAGGATCGCGGTACCGTACAGTATCTGCAGGACTGTGCGGCCGAAGCTGGCGTCGCCACCGAATTCCTCTATATCGAAGATATCGGCCTCGGCGAAAAGGGCCAGTTTACCGACGTTCAGGATCAGGTCATCGGCAATCTGTTCAAGCTTTATCCGTGGGAGTATATGCTGCGCGAGGTCTTCTCCACCAAGCTGGAAGATGCCGGCGTACGCTGGCTTGAGCCGGCATGGAAGAGCATTATCTCCAACAAAGCGCTGCTGCCGCTGCTGTGGAAGATGTTCCCGAATCACCCTAACCTGCTGGCATCCTGGTTCAGCGAAGACGCGCATCCCGAAATGGAGAAGTACGTCATCAAGCCGATTTTCTCCCGCGAAGGCGCAAACGTGTCGATCGTTGAAAACGGCAAGGTGGTGGAAGCGGTCGAAGGCCCGTACGGTGAAGAAGGTACCATCGTGCAGGAGTTCTATCCGCTGCCGAAGTTTGGCGATAGCTATACGCTGATCGGCAGCTGGCTGATCAACGATAAGCCAGCCGGGATCGGCGTTCGCGAAGACCGGGCGCTGATCACCCAGGATCTTTCACGCTTCTATCCGCATATTTTTGTCGAGTAGTCTCCTGCCCCGGCGGCATTACGCCTGCCGGGGCATCTGCACTTTCCCGCTACGCGCCGACCAGCACTGACAGCATGCTTAGCGACCCCATTTCCATTCCTTCTACCGGCACGGAAATCGGCTCTTCACCGTCCCAGGCACCCAGCACGTACAGCAGCGGCAGGAAGTGTTCCGCCGTCGGGTTCGAGAGCGATCCGCCCTCGTGCGCCAAATAGTTCACCAGCGGGTGTTCCTCCGTCGGCCCTTTCCAGGCCAGGTTCGTTTTCACATACTCGTTAAACGATTCCGCCCAGGGATACGGCGTGCTTTCGCCATGCCAGCGCGCCGTGCGCAGGTTATGCACCACGTTACCGCTCGCAATCAGCATAATGCCTTCATCGCGCAGCGCCGCCAGCCTGCGCCCCATCTCGAGGTGCCAGGCCGCCGGCTTGCTGCTGTCGATGCTCAGCTGCACCATCGGAATATCGGCATCCGGATACATTTTGATAAGCACGCCCCACGAGCCGTGGTCGAAGCCCCAGGCTTCTTTATCCAGCGTCACCGGCACGGGTGCCAGCAGCTCAACCAGGCGCTGCGCCAGCTCAGGAGAGCCCGGAGCCGGATAGTGCGTATCGTACAGCGCCTGCGGGAAGCCGCCAAAATCATGGATCGTTTTCGGTGCTTCCATCGCCGTGACGCCGGTACCGCGCGTAAACCAGTGGGCGGAGACCACCACAATCGCCCGCGGACGCGGTAGCGTTTCGCCCAGATGCCGCCAGGCGCGGGTATAGATGTTATCTTCCAGCACGTTCATCGGGCTGCCGTGGCCTAAAAACAACGCTGGCATTCGGGTAAGGGACATGATGATATCCTTGAGTAGAGGAGATTTAATGCCTTCACATTACGCGTTTTTGCATCAGGATAAACTCAGATAAGCATGATGATCATCATCAGAAAATTTGAATGTAAGCCGCGGTAAAGGCGTCATTTCCCTCTCGCTGCCATCGGGTAAGATGGATATTATGAATGATAATCATTATCAAAGGAGCTGAGTGATGTCATCCCCTCTTATATTGACCCTGCTGGCCGGTAGCGCCACCTTTATCGGCGCGATTTTCGGCGTACTGGGCCAGAAACCGTCCAACCGTCTGCTGGGTTTTTCTCTCGGTTTCGCCGCCGGGATCATGCTGCTTATTTCGCTGATGGAGATGCTGCCCGCCGCGCTGAACGCCGAGGGGATGTCGGCGCTGCTCGGTTACGGCATGTTTGTTATCGGCCTGCTGGGCTACTTTGCGCTGGACCGTATGCTGCCGCACGCTCATCCGCAGGATCTGATGTCGCCCGGCGTCCCGCGCCCGCGCAATCTGCGCCGCGCCGCCATTCTGCTAACCCTCGGTATCAGCCTGCATAACTTCCCGGAGGGCATCGCCACCTTTGTGACGGCCAGCAATAACCTGGAGCTGGGCATGGGCGTCGCGCTGGCGGTCGCCCTGCATAATATTCCGGAAGGGCTGGCGGTTGCCGGCCCGGTGTATGCCGCAACGGGTTCGCGCCGCAAGGCGGTTTTCTGGGCCGGACTCTCCGGAATGGCCGAGATCCTCGGCGGCCTGCTGGCCTGGCTGATCCTCGGCAGTCTGGTATCGCCGGTGGTGATGGGCGCCATTATGGCCGCCGTCGCCGGGATTATGGTGGCGCTGTCGGTGGATGAGCTCATGCCGCTGGCAAAAGAGATCGATCCGCAAAGCAACCCAAGCTATGGCGTGCTGTGCGGTATGTCGGTGATGGGATTTAGCCTCGTGGCCCTGCAGGCGATGGGCATTGGCTAGCGCCAAAAACAACAAAGCCCACGGTGAAGTGGGCTTTAGAGTACAGCGAAGCCGGCTTAGCTGGCTTTACGCTCGTGCTCGCGGCGATAGGCCACCAGATCTTCAATAGTGACCACGGCCATATTGTGCTGCTGAGCAAATTCGATGCACTGCGGCGAGCGGGCCATCGAGCCATCGTCGTTAGTCAGCTCACACAGAACCCCCGCCGGCTTGAAGCCTGCGAGAGTCACCAGATCGATAGTGGCTTCGGTGTGGCCGCCGCGGGTCAGCACGCCGCCCGCCTGGGCGCGCAGCGGGAATACGTGGCCAGGGCGATTCAGGTCAGAAGGTTTTGCGCCATCGGCAATCGCGGCGCGCACGGTGGTGACGCGGTCGGCCGCGGATACGCCGGTCGTGACGCCTTCTGCGGCTTCGATGGTCACGGTGAAGCCGGTACCGTAGGCGCTGGTGTTATTTTCCACCATCATCGGCAGGTCGAGCTGCTTGCGGCGTTCATCGGTCAGGCACAGGCAAACAATACCGCTGCCGTGGCGAATAGTTAGCGCCATCTGCTCAACGGTCATGGTTTCGGCGGCGAAAATCATATCGCCTTCATTTTCACGGTCTTCATCGTCAAGTACCATCACACCGCGGCCTTCGCGCAGTGCATTTAACGCGTGTTCTACGCGTTCAAAAGCGGTACCAAAAGAAGAAAGGAGCGTCTGATTCATGGTAAAAAAACCTCATTAAAATTATGGTTACCAGAATCAGGGCAGTCTTAGGAGTGCCGGGTTAAGCGGCAAAAAAGTCAACGCAAGCGGATCGCAATCCGACTGAGCCGTTACTCTCTCCCATCCGGACTCTAACCGTCGGCCCCGGAATTACACCGGATCTGCTGACCTTTTTGCTTTCGCAAAAAGCGCTCGCGGGCTTTCAACGCTAGGGTTGATTTACCGCCGGTGGGGAATTTCGCCCCGCCCTGAGAATAAGCAAAGTAACTATAACGCTATTGATTATCCTCGGCAATGCATAAGCTTCAAACATTTCTGGTTTATAGGCGGCGCCGATCGCACTACAATGGACGGTAAATCGACCAGAGCAGGAAACCATCATGATTGACCCGAAAAAAATTGAACAAATCGCCCGCCAGGTCCATGAATCGATGCCGAAAGGCCTTCGTGACCTTGGGGAAGACGTCGAGAAAAAGATCCGTCAGGTGCTCCAGTCGCAGCTGACCCGCCTCGATCTGGTCAGCCGTGAAGAGTTTGACGTGCAGACTCAGGTGCTGCTGCGCACGCGCGAAAAGCTGGCGCTACTCGAACAGCGCATTAGCGATCTGGAAAGCCGAACGGCCGCGCCGAGCGTCGAAGAGAAGCAGTAAAAAAACGGGCCATCAGGCCCGTTGTTGTATCAGTGTTCCAGCTCTGTCGCCGGCGTCTCTGGCTGGCTAACCTGACGACAGTAGAGCGCATAGCGCTGGCAAAACCATTCACGATGATCCTCATCCATATTGCCGACAATGGCCTCGAGATCGACGACGTGGCCCTGCGCGTGCATCCTGGCAAAGCTCAGCGCCAGAAAGTCAAAATTCTTCATTGAATACAGTTCGTTATGGTTCATCCGCATACTCCTTCAGCTGTGGGTGTTCTGAGTGGTCATATGCTTTACTGACTTCAGTATTTATCCTTACGTTAACTTTTTTTGCGCGAAAAATGCGCAAAACAAGAACAATTATTGCGCTGAATCATTTCCGCCATCAATTAAATAAAAAAGGCCCGCGATCGGACGATCGCAGGCCTCTTTAAGTACGGCTTTCTCGCTACCCTTCCGGCCGCACGATGCTTACCGGGACGATGGTCGAGCCGCCGCTCGGCGGGGAAATATTACTTCCCGCTATCTTTCTGGATCTTTTTGATAATGTTGGTGGTCGAACAACCATCTTCAAAATTGAGCACCAGCACTTCGCCGCCGTTTGCCCAGACCTCTTCGCTCCCGGCGATCTGCTCCGGCTTATAGTCCCCGCCCTTCACCAGCAGATCCGGCAGGATCCCGGCGATCAGACGCTGCGGAGTGTCCTCTTCGAAAGAGACCACCCAGTCAACGGCCTCCAGCGCGCCCAGGACAATCATCCGCTGCTCCAGCGGGTTCACCGGACGGGACTCCCCTTTCAGACGTTTTGTCGACGCATCGCTGTTAACCGCCACAATCAGGCGATCGCCCAGCTTGCGCGCGTTTGCCAGATACGAAACGTGGCCCGCGTGCAGGATGTCAAACACGCCGTTGGTCATCACCACTTTCTCACCGCGCTTGCGCGCCGCGGCCACCGCCTGCTTGAGCTCTTCTTCATTCATCACGCCAAAACCGGTCTCAGCGCGCCCGCGCACCGCGTTTTCCAGCTCAATCGGCGAAACGGTTGAGGTCCCCAGCTTGCCGACAACCACGCCGGCCGCCGCGTTGGCGAAATAGCACGCCTCTTCCAGCGTATTGCCTGAGGCGAGGGTCGCCGCCAGTACGCCAATCACCGTATCGCCGGCACCGGTGACGTCATACACTTCCTGAGCCTGGGTTGGCATATGCAGCGGCGGTTTGCCCGGCTGCAGCAGCGTCATGCCCTGCTCGGAGCGGGTCACCAGCAGCGCAGAGAGTTCAAAATCAGCAATAATCTTCAGGCCGCGCTCAACGATTTCCGCTTCGTCCTTACATTTCCCCGCCACCGCTTCAAACTCAGAGAGGTTCGGGGTCAGCAGGGTGGCGCCGCGATAGCGCTCGAATTCGGTGCCTTTCGGATCGATCAGCACCGGTACGCCCGCATCCCGCGCCAGCTTAATCATCGTCTGCACGCTGGCCAGCGCGCCTTTCGCATAGTCAGACAGAACCAGCGCCCCGATAGAGCCCAGCGCCTGCTGAATGCGCTCGTGCATCGGCTGCGGATCGACGCCGGAAAAGCCCTCTTCAAAATCGAGGCGGATCAGCTGCTGGTTGCGCGACAGCACGCGCAGCTTGGTGATGGTGGGGTGGGTCGGCACCGAAACGAAGTCGCACTTCACGTTGACGTCGGCCAGCGCTTTACTCAGCGCGCGGGCGGCATCGTCAATCCCGGTCAGGCCCACCAGCCGCGAGGTTGCACCGAGCGACGCGATGTTCATCGCGACGTTTGCCGCGCCGCCGGGACGCTCTTCGATATTTTCCACTTTCACCACCGGCACCGGGGCTTCAGGGGAAATACGGCTGGTGGGACCATACCAGTAGCGGTCCAGCATCACATCGCCAACCACCAACACTCCTGCTCGTTCAAACTCCGGCAGCGTTACTTTCATTACTCTCTCCTGCGAGATGCAAACTTTGCGCGCGATAATAGCACACCCGGTTTTTTAGTTAAGCCATCAACCACTTCTGCCAGCTGGCGCTAACCTGCTCACGTTCACGAGCAAAGGCCTCCGGCGCGACGTTGCCCGGCAGCTCCTGCAGCGCCAGATGGTGCAGCGCATCGCGCAGCGTGGTGTAGGCATGGGTCAACGCCCGGGCCTCTTCTTCATCCATAATGTCGTTCTGTGCCAGCAGCTCCAGAATGCGCACGTTATCGGACCAGCGCGTCAGCTTCGGCTTGTCGTAGGCATAGCGTAAGACCAGATACTGGGTGATAAATTCAATATCGGTGATCCCGCCGGCATCGGCTTTAATATCAAAGCGATCGCGCTGCTTATTGCCAAGATGGGCGCGCATTTTTTCGCGCATTTCCCGCACCTCGGTCTGCAAAGTCGCCCCCTCGCGCTGGCGGGTGAGGATCGCGCGGCGAATCTCATCAAACCGGGTCTGCAGCTCGGGATCGCCGTAGACCACCCGCGCGCGGACCAGCGCCTGATGTTCCCAGGTCCAGGCTTCATTTTGCTGATAGTCGGCGAAGGAATCGGTGGTGGTGACCAGCATGCCCGCAGCGCCCGACGGACGCAGGCGGGCATCCACTTCATAGAGGATCCCTGAAGAGGTGCGGGTGCTGAAGAGATGCATAATGCGCTGCGCCAGCCGCAGATAGAACTGGCGGCCGTCAATCTCGCGTTCGCCGTCGGTCATGGCCTCCTGCGGGCAATCATGGAGGAATACCAGATCCAAATCGGAGCTGTAGCCCAGCTCCCAGCCGCCCAGCTTGCCGTAGCCGACGACGGCAAAGCCGCGCCCCTGACGGTCGCGCAGGTGCGTCGGCTGGCCATAGCGCGCCACCATCTGCATCCACGCCTGCTGGACCACCGCATCGATCATCGCCTCGGCCAGCCAGGTTAAGTGATCGCTCACTCTCATCACCGGCAGCGTGCCGGCGATATCTGCGGCGGCAATATGCAGCAGCTGCGCCTGCTTGAACTGGCGCAGCGCCTCCAGCTGCTGCTCTTCGTCCTCTTCCGGTACGCGCAGTAAATACTGGCGCAGCTCATCGCGATAGGCGTCGGTCGCCGTCGGCTGATAGAGCGTATTGGGGTCCAGCAGTTCGTCCAGCAGCAGCGGGTGGCGCGCCAGCTGGCTGGCGACCATCGGCGAGGCGGCGCACAGGGAGATCAGGTGCTTGAGCGCACCGGGATACTCGCTGAGCAGCTCAAGATAGGTCGTGCGGGTCACGATGCCGGTCAGCAGCGGCGTAATGCGCGCCAGCGGCACCGGCGCATCCGCGCGCGAGCACACTTCGCTGAGCAGATGCGGCATCAGCTGATCCAGCACCTGCCGCCCGCGCGGACCAATGGTGCGCCTGTCGAGCTCTTTGCGGAAATCGGCGATCAGCGCCAGCACGCTGCGCCGATCGGTATCATCGAGGTGCGCCAGTGCCGGGCTGGTGTCATCCTCCTCCAGCGCGTCCTGCCACAGCTCGCGCCAGTACTCGGCAAGCTGTTCATCCGGCGACTGCGCTTCGTCATCGCCAATCAGATCGTTGAATACCCGCCTGACGCTGGCCATTTTCTCTTCCAGCTGCGCGCTGAGCGTCGCCCAGTCGGCAACGTGCATTCCCCACGCCAGGCGAGCGCGGTTGAGCTCATCCTGCGGCAGAGTTTGCGTCTGCTCATCGTTGATGCTTTGCAGCAGGTTTTCGAGACGACGTAAAAACAGGTAGGCCTCGCGCAGCCGGGAAGCATCGCCTTCCGGCAGCAGATGCAGCTCCTCGATAGCCGCCAGGGTTGGCAGCAGCGCCCGCAGCTGCAGCGCAGGCTCGCGGCCGCCGCGGATCAGCTGAAATACCTGGACGATAAATTCAATTTCGCGGATCCCGCCGGCGCCGAGCTTGATATTGTCCTTCAGCCCGCGGCGGCGAACCTCGCGGGCAATCATCCCTTTCATATTACGCAGCGACTGGATCACGCTGAAGTCAATGTAGCGGCGGAAGACGAACGGCCGCAGCATGGCGCGCAGCTCGCTGGCATAGATGCCTTCGTTATCGCCCATGATCCGCGCCTTAACCATCGCATAGCGCTCCCAGTCTCGCCCCTGCTCCTGGTAGTAATCCTCCAGCGCGGCGAAGCTCAGCACCAGCGGGCCGCTGTCGCCAAACGGGCGCAGGCGCATATCTACGCGGTAGACAAAGCCGTCCTGGGTGGCCTGATCGAGGGCCTTAATTAAACGCTGGCCGAGGCGGGTAAAGAACTGGGCGTTATCCAGCTCGCGGCGCCCGCCGCGGGTTGCGCCGTGCTCCGGCCAGGCAAAAATCAGGTCGATATCGGAAGAGAAGTTGAGCTCTCCTCCGCCGAGTTTACCCATCCCGAGGATCAGCAGCGGCTGCGGTTTGCCTTCGGCGCTGCAGGGCGTTCCCCACTCCCGGCAGCAGGCGGCGTATAGCCAGTCCCTGGCGGCGACAATCAGCGTCTCCGCCAGCGCGCTAAGCTGCTGCAAACTACTCTCTTCGCTGACCAGCGACAGCGCCTGTGCCCAGGCGATGCGCACCATAATCCGGCGGCGGAAAAGGCGCAGCTCGCGCATCAGCGCCGCTTCGTCATTCACCTCCGCCAGCGCCGCCTGCAGCCAGTCGGCATAGTGACGCCACTCATCCGCTTCCGGCGGCGAGCTCTCCAGCTCAGCCAGCCACTGCGGCTGGGCGATCAGGCTCTGCTCGACAAAATCGCTGAACGCCATAACCGACTGCGCCTGCGGACTTAACGTGGATAATGGAAAATCCGCTGGTAGCCGGTCTACAACCGTCTGCCAGTGCTGCTGTAACTGCGAAGAAAGCGGCATTATAGGGGTCTCCCTGGCCTGAAATTATCGTTTTCCACTATGCAGCCAGAACGGTTCCGCGGCCAGCGCCTGGCGACGGAAATATTCAATGACGCTGCTGTCCCGATGCTCAACGGCCCGGCGAAGCTCTTTCCAGTTTTCCAGCCACGGCGATGCGGCCTCGGCGTAAGCGCCGGCTAACAGCTGAACAGTGTCGATTTCGCGCGCCAGCCGCGGAAGCTGACCTTCATATTCGTCGCCCAGCGACTGCAGGAAGACATTTTTTAATTCTGCCGCCGCCCGCGAAAGCTGAATATCGGCAAAGCGTTTAAAAGATCCGGCAATTTTCTTCTGCCCATTCTCGTTGAGGAACTCGCGCCAGCCGCGGCTTACCAGCCATTCCGTCAGCATCAGCTTCGCTCTCACTGCGGCAATGTTGAACAGCGCCGCCTGCGCATTTTCGGCCTCTGACAGCGCCGCTTCCGCTGCGCTCAGCTGCTCGCGCAGCGCCGCGCTGGCTTTACGCGGTACGATGCCGCCAAACAGCGCCAGCGTATGGCGCAGGCGGGCAATCGCGCGCAGAATTTCGCCTTTTGCCGCCGGGTTGCCGCGGCTCAAGACTTCATCGTGATAGAGCCAGTGGGCCAGGGCATTTTCCAGCGCCGCCTCCATTCCCTGCTCGACGCTGGCCTTCGCGATGGCCGGCAGGATATCCAGCGCGATCGGCGACCGTTCGCCGTTGCCCTGGGCCAGATGGTAGCCTCGCGCCGCCTTGCTCAGGCTTCCCTGACGCAGCGCGCCGGTATCCAGCAGACCACGGGCGAGGGCCAGGAGATCGGCGGTATTGCCGGACAACAGCTCCAGCTCCAGTTCACAAATCGCTTCCTGATGCTCACCGGCCTTTACCTCGCCGCGATCGAGGGCGATCTCAATCTGGCTATCGCCTTCGCTGACCACCCATTTTTCACGTTCAAAATCAGTGCTGAAGAGCGGCTGTACGCTGTTCTCCAGCTCGGCAGGCAGTTCGCCCTGCGGCCAGACTTCCGCCGGCAGCAGGCTCAGGGCCAGCTCCGGTTTCTCCAGCGGGATGTTGTACTCCGGGCGCTGATGCAGCCCACCCACCACTCGTCCGGCAATTTTCAGCGTCATTTCGTAACGACCGCGATCGCCGCGAATACGCAGCCCCATATCGTGACGACGCAGCCAGTTATCCGCCGTTTCATAATAAATATTGAGCAGCTGTCCTGCGGGCGTATGCTGCGCATTGAGCGTATTAAGGTGCTGACGCAGTGTTTCCACACCGCTGTCGGAGACGATAAATTTTAATTCGATTTCTTGCGCCATAACTGAATTCTTCCGCTTCTGTGCTCTGCAGGGAAAATACGGCGAACTAACGCCGATATTTCTTGTCAGTAGATAATATTTTGCGGCGAATCGCCATGCAATGCGCAATTTGCCGGGCCACCTCCTGGATGTTTCCGATTGTGGCGGAAAACTTTGCGTCGCTATGGTGATGCCACTACTATCGTTCAACTTTTTATGACCAAACGATGACCTGATGCCTAAATTACGCCTGATTACGATAACTTTGCTGGCGCTTAGCGCCGCTACGGCGGTTCATGCAGAAGAAAAACGCTATGTTTCTGATGAACTGAACACCTGGGTCCGCACCGGTCCTGGCGATAATTATCGCCTCCAGGGAACCATTAATGCCGGGGAGCAGGTCTCTCTGCTGCAGACCAACGACAGCACCAACTACGCCCAGATCCGCGACGGCAACGGCCGTACCGCCTGGATCCCGCTAAAAGAGCTGAGCAACGAGCCCAGCCTGCGCACCCGCGTACCGGATCTCGAAAATCAGGTTAAGACCCTGACCGATAAGCTTAATAACATCGACACCACCTGGAACCAGCGCACTGCAGACATGCAGAAAAAGGTCGCCGGGAGCGATAACGCCATTAATGCCCTGAAAGATGAGAACCAGAAGCTGAAAAATGAGCTGGTTGTCGCGCAGAAAAAGGTCAATGCCGCTAATCTGCAGCTTGATGATAAGCAGCGCACCATCATTATGCAGTGGTTTATGTACGGCGGCGGCGTGCTGGGCGTCGGCCTGCTGCTTGGTCTGGTGCTGCCGCACCTGATCCCGAGCCGCAAGCGTAAAGATCGGTGGATGAACTAATTCGTCTTCTCTGCCAGACTTACGTATCATCCAGCGCAAAGTGGATACGGGAGAAGCAGGCGTGAAGATTTATTTGGTCGGCGGTGCCGTCCGGGATGCATTACTCGGACTACCGGTCAAAGACAGAGATTGGGTGGTGGTGGGTGCCGCGCCCTCAGAGCTGCTTGACGCGGGCTACCAGCAGGTAGGCCGCGATTTTCCCGTGTTCCTGCACCCACAAAGCCGGGAAGAGTACGCCCTGGCGCGAACCGAGCGTAAGTCAGGCGCCGGCTACACCGGCTTCACCTGCTACGCCGCGCCCGACGTCACCCTCGAACAGGATTTGCTCCGCCGCGACCTGACGGTTAACGCCCTGGCCCAGGACTCAGACGGCCAGATTATCGACCCCTACGGCGGCCAGTCCGATCTGCGCCAGCGCCTGCTGCGCCACGTTTCACCGGCCTTTAGCGAAGATCCGCTGCGCGTTTTGCGCGTAGCGCGCTTTGCCGCCCGCTACGCCCATCTCGGGTTCCGCATTGCGGATGACACCATGGCGCTGATGCGCGCGATGGCCGATGCCGGCGAGCTGGCGCACCTGACGCCGGAGCGGGTATGGAAAGAGACCGAGAGCGCACTGGGCACCCGCAATCCGCAGGTCTTTTTCCAGACCCTGCGCGACTGCCGCGCGCTCGGGGTGCTGTTCCCGGAAATCGAGGCGCTGTACGGCGTCCCCGCACCGGCCAAATGGCATCCGGAAATCGACACCGGCCTGCATACCCTGATGACCCTGAGCATGGCGGCCATGCTGTCGCCGGAAATCGACGTGCGTTTCGCGACCCTGTGTCACGATCTGGGCAAAGGGCTGACGCCAAAAGAGCTCTGGCCACGTCATCACGGCCACGGGCTGGCCGGCGTCAAGCTGGTCGAGCAGCTTTGCGCCCGCCTGCGCGTCCCGAATGAGATCCGCGACCTGGCGAAGCTGGTCGCCGAATTTCACGATCTGATTCATACCCTGCCGATTCTGCAGCCCAAAACCCTGGTCAAGCTGTTCGACAGCATCGACGCCTGGCGCAAGCCGCAGCGGGTGGAGAAAATTGCCCTCACCAGCGAAGCCGACGTCCGCGGCCGAACCGGCTTCGAGGCCTGCGACTATCCGCAGGGGCGCCTGCTGCTTGAAGCGTGGCATGTCGCTCAGTCGGTATCGACGAAAGAGGTGGTAGAACAAGGGTTTAAAGGGCCGGAGATTCGCGAGGAGCTGACGCGTCGGCGTATTGCGGCCATCGCGCAGTGGAAGGAAGAACGCTGCCCTCAGCCAAAAGACTGAGGGCCAGGGTCTTAGAAGAAGACCACGTAAACAACTGCCGCCACGATAAAGCGGTAGATTGCGAACGGAATAAACGAAATACGTTTAATCAGCTGCAGGAAGGTTTTAATCGCAATCAGCGCCACGATAAACGCCATAATAAAGCCGACGGCAAACATCGGAATATCGCTGGCGTTCAGGAAGCCGATGCTTTTATAAACGTCCAGCACGGTGGCGCCCATCATCATCGGTACTGCCAGCAGGAACGAGAACTCAGAGGCCGCATAGCGGCTCACGCCCATCAGCATACCGCCGGAAATCGTCGCGCCGGAGCGAGAAAAGCCCGGCCACAGCGCCAGGCACTGGAAGCAGCCAATCACGAACGCCTGACGATAGGTCATATCGTCAACGGCTACCGCGCGCGGCTCCTTCGGCTTCAGCACCTCAGCGGCAATCAGCAGCACGCCGCCGACAATCAGCGCGTACATCACGTTTATCGGGTTGAACAGCGACTTAATGGTATCGTGGAATATCAGGCCCAGCACCACCGCCGGGATCATCCCCAGCAGAATATGGATAAGCGATAAGCGACCGCTGCCCTGCCCTTCATGCACAGGTGGTTTACCGAAATGAATACCGATCAGGCCAAACAAACGACGCCAGAACATCACGACAACGGCAAGAATTGAACCTAACTGAATGACCACCTCAAATGTATTTGCAGTATCACCTTCAAACCCCAGTAAATGGCCAACAATAATCATATGACCGGTACTGGAAACAGGTAAAAACTCTGTCAAACCTTCAACCACACCCAATATTGCCGCCACCAGCAGCGAGTGTATATCGCTCATCCCATAAACCCTTTAAAAGTAAAATGAAAAAACCAGGCACTACGAGCCATGCCATCAGGCGTCATTGGGGCAGCCAGTTTGGCCTCGGACAGCGCGTCAATTCCGGAGCGTACACGGAGTACGTGAGGAATTCGAGCCCCGTTCGAGGAGAAGATGGCAAATAAATAACCTGATGGCCGGCACTAAGACCTGTATAAGCCCAATTTGTTTAATCAATATGACCTGAAAAGTTTTGTTTCAGATTAAGGCCACGCTCAATGATGACACCGACGTTGGCCGCGCGGGCAATCGCTCCCGGCTTGCTGACTTTAATCCGCACCCACGGCGAGGAAAATTTTGCCAGCAGCAGATCGGCAATCTCTTCGGCGACGCGCTCCACCAGCGCAAAGCGCCCCCCCTCAACGTGGTTGATAACCAGCTCGCTAATATCGGCATAGCTAAGGCAATCGCTCACATCATCGCTGGACGCCGCTTTACGGTTATCCCACGCCATTTCGATATCGAACACCAGCTTCTGTTCGATGGTTTGTTCCCAGTCATAAACACCGATAGTGGTGATTACCGAAAGTTGCTCTATAAATACAATATCCATCACGACCTGCCTGCTTTTTGGCTAAACCGGATACCACTTCCGGCGAATTATGCGTATTATCCACAGATGCAAAGACATCCCCTAAATAATTTGCGTTGCAGGAAGGCGGCGGCGCAGCGAGCTTCCGGGAGCATAGCATCACTATGTATCCGGGGGCGCGAGGAGAGCCAACGCACCGGCCGCGCCAAGGATGACGGGGATAAAACGACACTTTCAAAATGGAACAGCTGATGAGTGCAATCGCGCCTGGACTCGTTATCCTTGCCTACCTCTGCGGCTCAATTTCCAGCGCCATTCTGGTTTGCCGCCTCGCCGGCCTGCCCGACCCTCGCGATAGCGGCTCAGGCAACCCCGGGGCGACCAACGTCCTGCGAATTGGCGGCAAGGGAGCGGCCGTAACGGTGCTTATTTTCGACGTGCTCAAAGGCATGCTGCCGGTCTGGGGCGCATGGGCACTCGGTCTGACCCCTTTCTGGCTGGGCCTGGTGGCGATCGCCGCCTGCATTGGTCATATCTGGCCGGTGTTCTTTAATTTTCGCGGCGGCAAGGGCGTGGCGACCGCCTTCGGCGCCATTGCCCCCATCGGCTGGGATTTAACCGGCGTCATGGCCGGAACCTGGCTACTGACCATTCTGCTCAGCGGCTACTCTTCGCTCGGCGCTATCGTCAGCGCGCTTATTGCGCCGTTCTACGTCTGGTGGTTCAAGCCGCAGTACACCTTTCCGGTATCGATGCTCTCCTGCCTGATCCTCCTGCGCCATCACGACAACATCCAGCGCCTGTGGCGTCGCCAGGAGACCAAAATCTGGGCCCGGCTGAAGAAGAACAGGAAAAAGCCGCAGCAGAAATAACCGCCGCGCCCGGCGCCGCCGGGCACGATTTTCCCCGACAATATCTTTTGATTCCCCAGCCTGACAGCCAATCATTCCTCCGCGCCGCCGCTTCAAAGATAAACCTTTCGTAACAATCACTTAGTTATGTCTTATAACCAAAAATGATTTATTCGCCCGCCCGGCGATGTTTACTCTGAATCTCCTGATAAGACACAACAGAACAATAATATGACAGACGTAATCAATTCGGCGCCGATTGCAGCGGCAGGGTCACCCGACGGGGAAGTTAAATGGATACGCGGCGCGGCGGACGTTTCGCGCCTGATTAACGAGGGCAGCAGCGGGCGCAACAACGCGCGCATCGTCATGGGCATCGCGCTGGGCGGCATTTTTCTCGATGCCTACGATCTTGGCTCCCTGGCCTTTGGCCTGAAGGACATTACCCGTGAATTCAACCTGACGCCCGCCGGCACCGGCATGGTGGCCTCGGCCATCACCTTCGGCGCCATCGTCGGCGCGCTGCTGGGCGGCTATCTGACGGATAAAATCGGCCGCTACCGCGTCTTTATGGCGGATATGCTGTTCTTCGTGGTTGCCGCAATCGCCTGCGCGCTGGCGCCCAACGAATACGTCCTCACCGGCGCCCGGTTTGTCATGGGGCTCGGGGTGGGCATCGACCTGCCGGTGGCGATGGCCTTCCTGAGCGAATTTTCTAAACTCAAAGGGCCGGGAAACAAAGCCGCCAGCGTCGCCATGTGGTGCCCGACCTGGTACGCCGCCATCAGCGTTTCGTACCTGCTGGTGCTGTTTTTCTACGCCGCGCTGCCGGAAAGCCACAGCGACTGGCTGTGGCGGCTGATCCTCGGCTTCGGCGCAATCCCCGCGCTGGTGATTATCGCCATTCGCAGCCGCTATATGAGCGAGTCGCCGGTTTGGGCCGCCAATCAGGGCAACCTGCGTGAAGCGGCCTCGATTCTGCGCCAGGCGTACAACATCAACGCCCACGTGGCGCAGGACGCGCTGGATAAACCGGCGCCGGTGGTGAAAAAGGCGCAGTGGAGCAACTATTTACGCCTGTTCCAGGGGGTTTACCTGCGGCGTACGACCCTGGCGACGCTGCTCTCGGTGGTCTCGTCATTCGCCTATAACGCCGTCGCCTTTGGCCTGCCGGTGATTATCTCCAGCTTCTTCGTGCAGTCGATGCTAACCACGATCCTGATCTCGCTGGTCCTGAACCTGCTCTTCGCCTTCGTCGGCGGGCTGCTGGCGGTACGGCTGGTGCCGCGCCTTGGGGCGTGGAAAATGTCGCTGGCGGGATACGGCTGCCAGCTGGCGGCGCTGCTGGGGCTGGCGCTGATTGGCCGCCCGGAAGGGGCCACCGAAGGGATCGTCGCGGTGGCCATGCTGGCGCTGTTCCTCTTCGGCCAGGGCTTTGGCCCCGGCGCGCATACCATGACCTTTGCCTCGCTGAGCTACCCGACGTCGCTACGCGGCGTTGGCGTCGGCCTCAACCAAACCCTGATGCGCAGCAGCTCAACGCTGTCGCTGTTCCTCTTCCCGCTGCTGGTTGCGGCGCTGGATACGCGCGTATTTTGGGTTATCGCCGCGGCGCCGCTCATTGGCCTGCTGTCGCTGCTGGCCATCCGCTGGGAACCGTCGGGCTACGATATCGACGCCGAGGATTATCAGGATAAATAGCGTTCCCCCCGGGCGCTCGCGCTGAGCGCCTTTTACCCACCGCCCCTCAACCGTTCAACATGTAGCGATCCCGCCTGCGGGGGAAGGTCCAGGGATGGACCCTATCCGCAGCCGGCGGCGGTTTACGGGGATAATAAGCATAAGCTTTTCATATGATCGGGATGCTTTGCGGCCGATCAATACTCATCGCTGCTGTTTTTTCTTGAGTTTGCAGGGGCGCAACATTGCACAGCACCGTGTTACCACAGACAAAAAAAGGCTGGCAGGCTACGCTGGATCTCCGCTTTCAATCTATCGGCGATAAAACGGTCCTGACCTCTTCCCGTCACGTTGGCCCGTTAACCGTCCAGCGCCCTTTTTATCCCGAAGAAGAAACCTGCCACCTCTATTTATTGCATCCGCCGGGCGGCATCGTTGGCGGCGACGAGCTGACGATTACCGCCGCCCTCGACGACGGCAGCCACGCGCTGATGACCATGCCCGGCGCCAGCAAGTTTTACCGCAGCAGCGGCGCGCAGGCGCATCTGCACCAGCGCTTCACCGTCGCGCCGCACGCTATTCTTGAATGGCTGCCGCAGGACGCCATTTTTTTCCCCGGCGCGCGGGCTAATCTGCAGACCACCTTCCATCTTCGCGCTACCAGCACGCTTTTAGCCTGGGATCTGCTGTGCCTCGGCCGCCCGGTGATGGGCGAAACCTTTAGCCACGGCACCCTCGCGAATCGGCTGGAGGTGTGGGTTGATGAGACGCCGCTGCTGGTAGAACGCCTGCGTCTCGCCGACGGCCAGCTGGCCTGCATTGCCCAGCGGCCGTGGATAGGAACGCTGCTGTTCTATCCGGCCAACGAGACCCTGCTCGACGGCGTGCGCGAACGGCTCACCGCGCTTGCTACCTACGCCGGCGCCAGCCTCACCGACGGCCTGCTGACGGTCCGATTTTTAAGTGATGATAATTTGCTGTGCCAGCGGGCGATGCGCGATATCTGGCAGTTTATGCGCCCGCATCTGACCGGGAAACTCCCGGTTCCTCCCCGAATCTGGCTGACCTAAGAGAACGCTATGGAACTGACCCCCAGAGAGAAAGATAAGCTGCTGCTGTTTACCGCCGCGCTGGTGGCGGAGCGCCGCCTGGCCCGCGGGCTGAAGTTGAACTACCCGGAAGCGGTGGCGTTAATTAGCGCCTTTATTATGGAGGGCGCCCGCGACGGCAATAGCGTGGCGGCGCTGATGGAAGAGGGCCGCCACGTCCTGAGCCGCAGTCAGGTGATGGAGGGCGTGCCCGAAATGATCCCCGATATCCAGGTCGAAGCCACCTTCCCGGACGGCTCGAAGCTGGTCACCGTCCACAATCCGATAATCTGAGGTGTCGCGATGATCCCAGGTGAGTACCAAGTGAAGCCCGGCCAGATAGCCCTTAACGTTGGCCGCATGACCCGCAGCATAATCGTTGAAAACCACGGCGACCGGCCTATTCAGGTGGGATCGCACTATCACTTCGCCGAAGTGAATCCGGCGCTGAAGTTCGACCGCGAGCAGGCGACGGGCTATCGCCTGAATATCGCCGCCGGTACCGCGGTCCGTTTTGAACCCGGGCAAAAGCGTGAAGTGGAGCTGGTTGCCGTTGCCGGCTCCCGCGCGGTGTACGGCTTTCGCGGGGCGGTGATGGGAAAACTGGAGGCAACCGATGAGTAATATTTCACGCCAGGCCTATGCCGATATGTTTGGCCCCACCACCGGCGATAAGGTTCGCCTCGCGGATACCGAGCTGTGGATAGAGGTCGAGGACGATCTCACCACCTACGGCGAAGAGGTGAAGTTCGGCGGCGGAAAGGTGATTCGCGACGGCATGGGCCAGGGGCAAATGCTCTCAGCGGAGTGCGTCGATCTGGTGCTGACCAACGCGCTGATCGTCGATCACTGGGGGATCGTGAAAGCGGATATCGGCGTCAAAGAGGGGCGCATCTTCGCCGTTGGCAAAGCGGGCAACCCGGATATCCAGCCTGACGTCACCATCCCTATCGGCGCGGCGACGGAAATCATTGCCGCCGAAGGTAAGATAGTCACCGCCGGCGGCGTCGATACGCATATCCACTGGATCTGCCCGCAGCAGGCGGAAGAGGCGCTGGTCTCCGGCGTCACCACCATGGTCGGCGGCGGCACCGGGCCGGCGGCGGGCACCCACGCCACCACCTGCACGCCCGGGCCATGGTATATCTCGCGGATGCTGCAGGCGGCGGATAGCCTGCCGGTTAACATCGGCCTGCTGGGTAAAGGCAACGGCTCCAACCCTGACGCGCTGCGCGAGCAGGTGGCGGCTGGCGTGATTGGCCTGAAAATCCACGAAGACTGGGGCGCGACGCCCGCGGCTATCAACTGCGCGCTGACCGTCGCCGATGAGATGGACGTTCAGGTCGCGCTGCACAGCGATACCCTCAACGAGTCCGGCTTTGTCGAAGATACCCTGGCGGCAATTGGCGGTCGCACCATCCACACCTTCCATACCGAAGGTGCCGGCGGCGGCCACGCGCCGGATATTATTACCGCCTGCGCGCACCCCAATATTCTGCCCTCTTCGACTAACCCGACGCTGCCCTACACCGTCAATACCATCGATGAGCATCTCGATATGCTGATGGTTTGCCATCACCTCGACCCGGACATCGCGGAGGACGTGGCGTTTGCCGAATCGCGCATTCGCCGCGAGACCATCGCCGCCGAGGACGTCCTGCACGATATCGGCGCCTTCTCGCTGACCTCTTCCGATTCGCAGGCCATGGGCCGCGTCGGCGAGGTGGTGCTGCGCACCTGGCAGGTCGCCCACCGCATGAAGGTCCAGCGCGGTCCGCTGGCGGAAGAGCGCGGCGACAACGATAACTTTCGCGTTAAGCGCTATATCGCGAAATACACCATAAACCCGGCGCTGACCCACGGTATCGCCCACGAGGTCGGCTCGATTGAGGCCGGCAAGATGGCGGACCTGGTGCTGTGGTCCCCGGCGTTCTTCGGCGTGAAGCCGGCGTGCGTGGTGAAGGGCGGGATGATTGCCATCGCGCCAATGGGCGATATTAACGCTTCGATTCCCACCCCGCAGCCGGTGCACTATCGGCCGATGTTCGGGGCGCTGGGCAGCGCCCGCCATCACTGCCGGCTGACCTTCCTGTCGCAGGCGGCGGTAGAGAGCGGCGTGGCGCAGCGCCTCAATCTGCACAGCGCCACGGCCACGGTGAAGGGCTGTCGAACGCTGCAGAAGGCCGACATGATCCATAACGGCCTGCAGCCCAATATTACCGTTGATGCGCAAACCTATGAGGTGCGTATTGACGGGGAGCTAATCACCAGCGAACCGGCAGAAGTGCTGCCGATGGCGCAACGTTACTTTCTGTTTTAAGGAGTCCGGATGCTGTATCTGACCCAACGCGTGGATGCGCCGGTGCAGGCAACGGCCAGCGTCACGCTGCCGATTGATGTGCGGGTAAAAAGTCGAATCAAAGTCACCCTTAACGACGGGCGCGAAGCGGGCCTGCTGCTGCCGCGCGGCCTGCTGCTGCGGGGCGGTGACGTGCTGAGCAATGAAGAGGGCAGCGAGTTCGTCGCGGTCGTTGCCGCCGATGAGGGCGTCTCCGTCGTGCGCTGCGAGGATCCGTTTACGCTGGCGAAAGCCTGCTATCACCTCGGCAACCGCCACGTTCCGCTGCAGATTATGCCCGGCGAGCTGCGCTACCACCACGACCACGTGCTGGACGATATGCTGCGCCAGTTCGGCCTGCAGGTGAGCTTCGCCCACCTGCCGTTCGAACCGGAAGCAGGCGCCTACGCCAGCGAGAGCCACGGGCACGCCCACGGTCATCATCACGATAGCGGCCACGACCACCATCACGGGCACGGTCACTAAATGCCGTCGCCGGAAAAACGCCTGCGGCTGATGCAGCTGGCCAGCAGCAACCTGCCGGTCGGCGGCTATAGCTGGTCGCAGGGGCTGGAGTGGGCAGTAGAAGCGGGCTGGGTGGCCGATACACCGGCCTTCGAGCGCTGGCAGCTGCAGCAGATGGAGCAGAGCTTTTTTACCGTCGATCTGCCGCTGTTCGCCCGCCTCTATCGCGCCTGCGAAGATAATAACCTGGCCGAGGCTCAGCGCTGGGCGGCGTACCTGCTCGCCTGCAGAGAAACCCGCGAGCTGCGCGAAGAGGAGCGTAATCGCGGGGCGGCGTTCACCCGACTGCTTGCCGACTGGCAGCCGGAGTGTCCCAAAGAGTGGCGGACGCTGTGCCAGCAAAGCCAGCTGGCCGGCATGGCCTGGCTTGGCGTGCGCTGGCAAATTAGCCTCCCCGACCTGGCGCTGAGCCTCGGCTACAGCTGGATTGAGGGCGCGGTAATGGCCGGCGTTAAGCTGGTGCCCTTTGGGCAACAGGCGGCGCAGCAGCTGATCATCCGCCTGTGCGATCGCTATGCGGCGGATATGGACAGCGCGCTTGCCGCCCCGGACGAGGCGATCGGCTCCTCCACGCCGCTGACCGCCATCGCCTCCGCCCGACATGAAACGCAGTATTCCCGACTATTCCGTTCTTAGGAGAAAGCATGAACAACTACAAACATCCGCTGCGCGTGGGCGTCGGCGGCCCGGTCGGTTCCGGGAAAACCGCGCTGCTGGAAGCGCTGTGTAAAGCCATGCGTAATACGTATCAGCTGGCCGTCGTCACCAACGATATCTATACCAAAGAAGATCAGCGCATCCTCACCGAAGCCGGCGCGCTGGAGCCGGAACGGATCGTCGGCGTCGAAACCGGCGGCTGTCCGCACACCGCCATCCGCGAAGACGCGTCGATGAACCTGGCGGCGGTGGAAGCGCTGAGCGAAAAATTCGGTAACCTCGAGCTTATCTTCGTCGAAAGCGGCGGCGATAACCTTAGCGCAACCTTTAGCCCCGAGCTGGCCGATCTGACCATCTACGTTATCGACGTGGCGGAAGGGGAGAAAATCCCGCGTAAAGGCGGCCCAGGGATCACCAAATCGGACTTCCTGGTGATCAACAAAACCGACCTTGCACCGTATGTGGGCGCCTCGCTGGAAGTGATGGAGCGCGACACCATGCGGATGCGCGGCGAGCGTCCGTGGGCCTTTACTAACCTGAAAAGCGGCGACGGCCTGCAGAGCATCATTGACTTCCTCGAAGACAAAGGCATGCTGCGCCGCTAGGCCGTGCACCATCCGGACGCGCCCGCGCCCGGATGGTGCATTCGACGCCCTCTTTTTATCCTCCCCTCCCCCGCGGCCCCTGCGGCGCCTGCTCTACGAAGTGGCATAAGGTTTGCTAATTACAGTCATACCTGACCATTAAGGAATGACTATGTCGTCACTGGATATAAAAACTGAGCTACCTGCGCAAACCGGCACCGCCGGCTCCCGTGAAACATTAGAAGATTACACCCTGCGCTACGCTCCGCTGAGCTTTCGCCGCTGGGGGCCAGGCGTCGTCGCCGTCACCGCGCTGGGCGGCATAGCCTACCTGGCCGACTTTTCTATCGGCGCCAGCATCGGCATGGCGTGGGGCACCACCAACGCCATTTACTCGATTCTGCTGGCCGCGCTGGTGATTTTCCTGACCGGTATTCCGCTGGCGATCACCGCCGCTCGCTATAACATCGACCTCGATTTAATCACCCGCAGCGCCGGATTCGGCTATTTTGGTTCGGTCATTACCAGCATCATTTTTGCCGGATTTACCTTTATCTTCTTCGCCCTTGAGGGCTCGATTATGGCGCAGGGGCTGCTGGTTGGCCTCGGGATCCCGCTGTGGATGGGCTACCTCATCGCCACCCTGATGGTGCTGCCGCTGGTCGTTTACGGCATGAAGGCCCTGACCCGTCTGCAGGTCTGGACCACGCCGCTGTGGCTGGTGCTGATGGTCGTGCCGGTGGCCTGGCTTATCGCCAAAGACCCGCAGCTGGTGGATGGCTTTATGAACTTTGCCGGCAAGAACGACGCCTCGCGCGTGGATTTAACCGCCATCATGCTGGGCGCCGGGGTGTGCCTGTCGCTGATCATGCAGATCGGCGAGCAGATTGACTATCTGCGCTTTATGCCGCCGAAAACGGCGGAGAACAGCAGGAGCTGGTGGCTGGCGGTCTTTTCCGCCGGTCCGGGCTGGGTGGTGCTGGGGGCGATCAAGCAGATTATTGGCGCCTTCCTCGGCTTCTACCTGCTGACCCGCTTCCCGGCGGTACATAACACCGAGCCGGTTCAGCAGTTCGTCAGCGTCTTTGATAACATGGTGCCCGGCTGGCTGGCACTGACCCTGGCCGTGGTGCTGGTGGTTATCTCGCAGATTAAAATTAACGTCACCAACGCCTACTCCGGCTCGCTGGCCTGGACCAGCGCCTGGACGCGCACCACCCGCAGCTATCCTGGGCGGATCGTCTTTGTTGTCGTCAACCTCGCCATTGCGCTGGCGCTGATGGAGGGCGATATGTTCAGCGCCCTGTCGTGGATCCTCGGCTTTTACTCCAACTTCGCCATTGCCTGGGTCGTGGTGGTGGCGACCGATATTACCGTCAATAAGGGCCTGCTGAAGCTGGCGCCGGCCCAGCCGGAGTATCGTCGGGGAATGATCTATAACGTTAACCCGGTGGGGGTGGTTTCCTTTGCTCTCGCCGCCGGGCTCTCTATCTGCGCGTTCTTCGGCCTGCTCGGCGCCACCCTCGCCCCGTTCTCGCCGCTGATTGCGCTGGTTATAGCGCTAGTGATGACGCCGCTGATGGGCATTCTGACCCGCGGGCGCTACTACATCAAACAGCACGATGATGGCATTGCCGAACCGCGCTATGACGCGCAGGGGAACGCCTCCACCACCGTGTATCGCTGCGTGACCTGCCGGGAAGAGTACGAGCGTCCGGACGTGATGCACTCGGCAAAACATCAGGGGGCCATTTGCTCGCTGTGTAAGAGTATGGAATAGCGAAGAACAGTAGAGTGCAAAAAGTCAGGCCGACGCGAGGTCGGCCTGTGAGCAGGATCAGGCCGCCGGCAGCTCGGCGAGCGGCCAGCGCGGGCGCACGGTGACGCCGAGGTCAGGCTTCGCGCCGGTCCGCAGGCGCACCATTCCGGCATAGGCGATCATCGCGCCGTTGTCGGTACAGAACTCGGGGCGGGCGTAAAACACTTCCCCGCCGCGCTTTTGCATCATCTCGGCCAGCTTCGCGCGCAGCGTGCGGTTGGCGCTCACGCCGCCCGCCATCACCAGCCGCTTAAAGCCGGTCTGATCCAGCGCCCGACGGCACTTAATCATCAGCGTATCCACCACCGCATCTTCAAACGCCCGCGCAATGTCCGCCCGGGTCTGGTCGTCATTCTCATTATTACGAATGGTGTTGGCGGCAAAGGTCTTCAGGCCAGAGAAGCTAAAATCCAGCCCCGGGCGATCGGTCATCGGCCGCGGGAAGACAAAACGGCCTTCGCTGCCCTGGGCGGCCATTTTAGAGAGCATCGGGCCGCCGGGATAATCGAGACCCAGCAGCTTGGCGGTCTTATCAAACGCTTCCCCTGCCGCATCGTCTATCGATTCGCCCAGCAGCTCATACTGGCCAATGCCGGTCACGCTAATCAGCTGGGTATGGCCGCCGGAAACCAGCAGCGCCACAAAAGGATAGTCCGGCGGATTATCTTCCAGCATCGGCGCCAGCAGATGCCCTTCCATATGGTGTACCGGGATCGCCGGGACGTTCCAGGCGAACGCCAGCGAACGGCCCACCGTGGCGCCAACCAGCAGCGCGCCGACCAGCCCCGGCCCGGCGGTGTAGGCAACCGCATCAATATCTTTCGCCGTCAGTCCGGCCTCTTTCAGCGCCGCCTGGATCAGCGGTACCGTTTTACGCACGTGATCGCGCGAAGCCAGCTCAGGCACCACGCCGCCGTAGTCAGCGTGAAGTTTCACCTGACTATACAATTGGTTGGCCAGCAGGCCTTGCTTATCGTCGTAAATGGCGATGCCGGTTTCATCGCAGGATGTTTCAATACCCAGTACACGCATGTCTTGTTTTACCTCGCTCTAATACCGCGCAGTTTAGGACCAATGCGGGTTGATGTATACCCTAAGAATTACAGGCAGCAGCGCGACGGGGGCCGGAGCCCACAAGGGATACGCGGCCAGGGCGGGCGGTAAAAGCCTGGCGCGGGACGCTCGCCGGCGCGGCGGACATAAAACTTTGTTCGCCCCAGCAAGAACCCTCGTGTATACTCCTCACCCTTATAAAAGTCCTTTCAAAAAGGGCGCAGGTGCTTTACAAAGCAGCAGTAGTTGCAGTAAAATTCCGCACCATTTTGAAATAAGCTGGCGCTGATGCCAGCAGCAAACCGAATTAATCAAAGGTGAGAGGCACATGCCGGTAATTAAAGTACGTGAAAACGAGCCGTTCGACGTAGCTCTGCGTCGCTTCAAGCGTTCCTGTGAAAAAGCAGGTGTTCTGGCGGAAGTTCGTCGTCGTGAGTTCTATGAAAAACCGACTACCGAACGTAAGCGCGCTAAAGCTTCTGCAGTGAAACGTCACGCGAAGAAACTGGCTCGCGAAAACGCACGCCGCACTCGTCTGTACTAATCTGTTGAGGGCTAAAGCCCTCAATTCAGGCTGAGTTGTAAGTTGTAAGGCCGTGCTTCCGGAAGGAATGCGCGGCTTATTTTCGTTTATGCATTAGCATATACACTCACCCCTTCAGGATGCATCAAAGCAGCATAAGAGCGAATCCCGGGAGCTGACTGACGTCGGCGGCAGGGGCGCATCGGCGCTGAAGCAGCTTGTTGGATCAGGTGTATAATTACGGGGCCTATGGCTGGACGAATCCCACGCGTATTTATCAATGACCTGCTGGCGCGAACCGACATCGTCGATCTTATCGACGCGCGGGTAAAGCTCAAAAAGCAGGGCAAGAACTACCACGCGTGCTGTCCATTTCATAACGAAAAAACCCCCTCTTTTACCGTCAACGGTGAAAAACAGTTTTATCACTGCTTCGGCTGCGGTGCGCACGGCAACGCCGTCGACTTCCTGATGAACTACGACAAGCTCGAGTTCGTGGAGACGGTCGAAGAGCTGGCCGCCATGCACAACCTTGAAGTGCCGTACGAAGCGGGCAATGGACCCAGTCAGATAGAGCGCCATCAACGGCAAAGTCTCTATCAGCTGATGGATGGTCTGAATGCGTTTTATCAGCAGTCTTTGCAGCAACCCGCCGCCGACCCTGCGCGCCAGTATCTGGACAAGCGTGGTTTAAGCAGCGAGGTCATTGCGCGCTTTGCGATTGGCTACGCGCCACCCGGTTGGGATAACGTTTTAAAACGTTTTGGCGGCAATCAAGAAAACCGCCAGTCGCTTATCGACGCCGGCATGCTGGTGACTAACGATAAGGGACGCAGTTACGACCGCTTCCGCGAACGGGTGATGTTCCCGATCCGCGATAAGCGAGGCCGGGTAATTGGTTTTGGTGGTCGCGTGCTGGGTGATGCCCTGCCGAAGTACCTTAACTCCCCGGAAACCGATATTTTCCATAAAGGTCGTCAGCTGTACGGCCTGTATGAAGCGCAGCAGAACAACGCCGAACCGCCGCGCCTGTTAGTTGTCGAAGGCTATATGGACGTCGTAGCGCTGGCGCAGTACGACATTAACTATGCCGTCGCGTCCCTTGGCACCTCGACGACAGCCGACCATATTCAGCTGCTGTTCCGGGCGACCAATCAGGTCATCTGCTGTTACGACGGCGACCGGGCGGGCCGCGAGGCAGCCTGGCGAGCGCTGGAGACCGCGCTGCCGTATATGACCGACGGCCGCCAGCTGCGCTTTATGTTTCTACCCGACGGTGAAGACCCGGATACGCTGGTGCGTAAAGAGGGTAAGGCCGCGTTTGAAGCGCGGATGGAGCAGGCTCAGCCGCTCTCCACGTTTTTGTTTAACAGCCTGCTGCCGCAGGTTGATTTGAGCACCCCGGACGGGCGCGCGCAGCTCAGCACGCTGGCGCTGCCGCTGATAACCCAAGTTCCAGGCGAGACGCTGCGCATCTATCTGCGCCAGGAGTTGGGCAACAAGCTGGGGATTTTAGATGACGCCCAGCTTGAACGTTTAATGCCAAAGCTGACAGAAAATGGCGCACCGCGCCCTGCTCCACAGCTAAAACGCACGACCATGCGTATACTGATAGGACTGCTGGTGCAAAATCCGGATCTGGCACCGCTGGTACCGCCTTTAGCGGGCCTGGATCAGCGTAGAATGCCGGGACTGGGCTTATTCAGCGAACTGGTTAACACCTGTCTGTCTCAGCCAGGTCTGACCACCGGACAACTTTTAGAGCAGTATCGCGGCACAAATGAGGCCGCCACCCTTGAAAAACTGTCGATGTGGGACGATATAGCAGATAAAGATATCGCGGAAAAAACCTTCACCGACTCGCTCAACCATATGTTTGATTCACTGCTTGAACTGCGACAGGAAGAGTTGATAGCTCGCGATCGCACGCACGGCTTAAGCAGCGAGGAACGCCGGGAGCTCTGGACTATCAGCCAGGAGCTGGCAAAAAAATGAATTGCACGGCTTAAGTGCCGAATATCGTTCGGGAAGCCCCCGACAGCCGCGCTGAGGCGCAGCGGCAATAATATAAGTACGCCCTCGCTTTAAATGCTGGCAGTTTGTCTGCCAACACCAATCAAACGAATTAAGTGTGGATACCGTCTTATGGAGCAAAACCCGCAGTCACAGCTGAAGCTTCTTGTCCAACGTGGTAAGGAGCAAGGCTATCTGACCTATGCCGAGGTCAATGACCATCTGCCGGAAGATATCGTCGACTCCGATCAGATCGAAGACATCATCCAAATGATCAATGATATGGGCATTCAGGTGATGGAAGAAGCACCGGATGCCGACGATCTGCTGCTGGCTGAAAACAGCAACAACACCGACGAAGATGCAGAAGAAGCTGCTGCACAGGTTCTGTCCAGTGTTGAATCAGAGATCGGACGCACGACCGACCCGGTGCGCATGTATATGCGCGAAATGGGTACCGTGGAACTGCTGACCCGCGAAGGCGAAATTGACATCGCTAAGCGCATCGAAGACGGGATCAATCAGGTCCAGTGCTCCGTTGCCGAATATCCGGAAGCCATTACCTATCTGCTGGAACAGTACGATCGCGTTGAAGCTGAAGAAGCGCGTCTGTCAGACCTGATTACCGGATTCGTCGATCCGAACGCCGAAGAAGACATGGCGCCAACCGCCACGCACGTCGGCTCCGAACTGTCTCAGGAAGAGATGGATGACGACGAAGAAGATGAAGAAGAAGAAGACGACGACAGCAGCGATGACGACAACAGCATCGACCCTGAGCTGGCGCGCGAGAAATTCGGTGAGCTGCGTACGCAGTACGAACTGACCCGCGACACCATCAAAGCAAAAGGCCGTAGCCACGCTGCAGCACAGGAAGAAATTCTCAAGCTGTCTGAAGTCTTTAAACAGTTCCGCCTGGTACCGAAACAGTTCGATTACCTGGTCGGCAGCATGCGTAGCATGATGGACCGAGTGCGTACTCAGGAACGCATCATCATGAAGCTGTGCGTCGAACAGTGCAAAATGCCGAAGAAAAACTTCATCACTCTGTTCACCGGCAACGAAACCAGCGAAACCTGGTTCAACGCGGCCGTGGCCATGAACAAACCGTGGTCTGAAAAGCTGCACGACGTCAAAGAAGACGTTCAGCGCGGCCTGATGAAGCTGCAGCAGATTGAAGAAGAAACCGGCCTGACCATCGAGCAGGTTAAGGATATCAACCGTCGTATGTCCATCGGTGAAGCGAAAGCCCGCCGTGCGAAGAAAGAGATGGTTGAAGCAAACTTGCGTCTGGTTATTTCTATCGCCAAGAAATACACCAACCGCGGCCTGCAGTTCCTCGACCTGATTCAGGAAGGTAACATCGGCCTGATGAAGGCGGTAGATAAGTTCGAATACCGTCGCGGCTACAAGTTCTCCACCTATGCAACCTGGTGGATCCGTCAGGCAATCACCCGCTCCATCGCGGATCAGGCGCGCACCATCCGTATTCCGGTGCATATGATTGAGACGATCAACAAGCTCAACCGTATCTCTCGCCAGATGCTGCAGGAAATGGGCCGCGAGCCGACGCCGGAAGAGCTGGCCGAGCGCATGCTGATGCCGGAAGATAAAATTCGTAAGGTGCTGAAAATCGCCAAAGAGCCGATCTCCATGGAAACGCCGATCGGCGACGATGAAGATTCGCATCTGGGTGATTTCATCGAGGATACCACCCTCGAGCTGCCGCTGGATTCCGCCACCACGGAAAGCCTGCGCGCTGCCACCCACGACGTTCTGGCCGGCCTGACCGCCCGTGAAGCGAAGGTCCTGCGTATGCGTTTCGGTATCGACATGAATACCGACCACACGCTGGAAGAAGTGGGTAAACAGTTCGACGTCACCCGCGAACGTATTCGTCAGATCGAAGCGAAAGCGCTGCGCAAGCTGCGCCACCCGAGCCGCTCTGAGGTTCTGCGTAGCTTCCTCGACGATTAATCGTCAGGCAATAAATGCAAAAAGCTCCCCACGGGGAGCTTTTTTTTTGCCCGGCGTTTACCCCCAGGCGCGAAGGCTATAGCCCGCGCGTCGCCAGCGCATCGTCAAGCTCGCGATACGCCTCCACCAGCTTATCGAGCGTCGCCCGGTTCAGTCCGCTGGGATTCGGCAGCACCCACAGCTCGGTCGCCCCGATGGTCGCCTGCTGCCTGCCCCACTTCACGCTGCGCGCCTGAAATGCCTTCTCGAAGGCCTGCTTGCCGAGAACCGCCAGCGCCCGCGGCTGATACTCCTCTATTTTGCGCACCAGCTCTCGCCCGCCGCTGCGCAGCTCCTGCAGCGCCACTTCGCTGGCCTGCACCGTCGGACGCTCCACCAGCATGGTGATCCCGCAGCGGGTGTCGAGCAGCTGGAGCTCCTCTTCCGGCTTCAGCAGCCGGTCGGTAAAGCCGGCCTGGTGAATCACCTTCCAGAAGCGGTTTCCCGCGTGCGCGAAGTGAAAGCCGGTATGGGCGGAGGATTTTCCCGGATTGATCCCGCAGAAGACCACCCGCAGGTTCGGTGCCAGAATATCGTTAATCATCTTGTCCCCTGCTCAATAGCTAAAAGCTAATTATAAAGGATTGAAAATGCGTTGTTTATAAAAACAGCAGCCGCGCGTTTTAGGCTGGATTGCATCTGCCAGTTACTTTATAATCCCTCGCCACGGCCCCTTAGCTCAGTGGTTAGAGCAGGCGACTCATAATCGCTTGGTCGCTGGTTCAAGTCCAGCAGGGGCCACCAATTTTTATCTTTAAAATCATATAATTAAGCCACTCTAGCGAGTGGCTTTTTTGTTGCTCCGTTTTTGAATGGCGATAAAATGGCGGTGAATTTTTTATCACTAGTTTCCTGAGCGCATAAAAAAACCCGCATGCGGCGGGCATTTACCGGAAATGTATCAGAGCCACAATGGCCGCTGACCACCGACAGTCGGGTGAGGTGGGGCCGGTACTATCGTACCTGGTGTAACAATAAAACGCTCCACCGATTCCATCGTTACAAACGTACAACTGCAATTTATGTTAGTGCACTGGTGGTAACGCTCTTTGGTATTCTCACTTAGATAGCGACTGGTACGCGCATGTGCCGCGTGCTGGCATTTCGGACAATGGAACATTGTTACACCCCTACATTCACATAATGTGAATAAATGATACACAACAACTCACCAAAAGCGAAAGACATTCATAGTTAGTTGATAAGGATGCCCATGAAACTCTTCAAAATAACGCTTCTATGTACTGTCGCAGCCCTTTCAAGCAATGCCATTTCGCAAAGCCTTGATGCTCAAACTTTAATTAAAAGCCTTAAACCGTGGCAGTCCATTGGAATTGTGGATAACACGGACTCTGTGGAAGTAAAGTTACCAACTGCCACTGTAACCTCGGATGCATATGAAGCATTGATATCATCGGGGGTCTGCACCCCTATTTGGGTTAAAAATGCCCCTGATGGATATCTCAAAAAGGCCAAAGAGATACACGTCGTTAATAAATTTTCAGCTCAGGGCTACACGTTCGAAAACCCTCTAATTACGTGTAAAAAAATGGGTGAACTGATGGACGATGAAGCAAAAAGTTTGATGTATGAAAACACCCACTTATACATTTCAAAATGAAGAAGACCACAACCCGTTTAATTACGGGTTGTTTCCCGCTTAATCATCTATGGCATCATATTCCACATCAGATAACCTCACCTCTAGCTCTAAGCTCGTCGTAAAGCCGCTATTACTCAGAGAGTGCATAACCTTCGCGATTGTCCATGATTGCTCGTCTATGACGCGCTTAAAGCCCGCAACCTGTACCGGCGTCTCAGGGTAAAGGTCTGCTCGCCCCGTCGCCAGCCTGATAGAAAACTCAGCAACACCACGTTGCAGTTTGTCCCATTTGGCCTGGGCGGCTCGCATGGCCTGGGCTTTGGTTGAAAAAATTGTCGTTATGGCAAACACGTTGTCATCCTCGCCGACCATGTATTCCCCTTCCCTGGCTTCCGGCGTCTTCACCGCTTTTTTCCTCGTTACTGGTTTTGCTTTCGGGTGCTGTAGCGCGCGTAAATGCTGCTCTTTAGGTTTACGTTTTAATGCTACCTTTTGTTTCTGAGGTTTCGGGTCTTTGGTGTGCAACCATTTTGCCGTAACGCCGGTATACGCCCCACGGTCAGCAATGGAAAACTGATGGCGGTCGCCATCGCTGCGGGTGATCGTGACCTGCGGAATGGCTTTTCCGCTGGCAGTCACTCCACGACCGGCTTTCAGAAAAAGTAACTTCCCCGCTTTTACCGAAACCTCACCGCCGTTTCGCTCGGCGAGACGGGTTAGAAATTTGGCGTCTGATTCCTGTGACTGGTCGATATGCGGAATTTTTATTCCGGCCAGTTCCGCCATGACGCTCGACGTCAGTTTGTTACGTGCCGCTATCGCCGCCACAATTTCGCCGAGCGTCTTATCATGCCAGGACTCTTCCCGACGTGAGTTCAGCGTTCCCCGAAAATCCGCACTGCGGGCGCGAATGGTCACCGTATCCGGCGCGCCATGATGTTCAACTTCATCGACGGTAAAACTTCCCTTACCCGTCAACGCAACGCCTTTCCACCCGAGGTAAAGCGTCAGTACCGCACCGCGTAACGGCAGCTCGACCAGCCCGTCAGCGTCGTCAAGCTCGATATCGAGCTGGTCGGCATCAAATCCGCGATTGTCGGTCATCGTCAGGCTCATCAATCGGTTACTGATATTGCCGGTAATGTCTTTGCTGTCGAGCATCAGCATAAAATCGGGCGTCAGTACGCCACCCGCATTCAGATTCAGCATATCCAGCATCAGCTAATCCCCACTATGCCAGCCGCTGAGGAGGCCATATTACCCGCCTTACCAATTAGCGATTTGCCCTGTTCGCCGATATCGCCATACAGCGCCGCAAGGGATTCATCCACGCGGGTGAGCGTCAGCGTAAAATCAATTTTGCGCGCCGTTCCGTCAGCAAAAAACAGGCTTCCTGTCTCGCTGATATTATTGATGACATACATACCGTAAATCGTGCCGGTACCGTCCAGTAACGGCCAGGCCCGCCCCTGGTCAGCCATCAGACGAATAGCCGTCATCGTCAGCTTTCCGCCGGTGAGCTCAGGGTAAAGCACTCCGGCCAGGGTGATTTTTTCCTCACCCGGCCCCAGAAACTGAAACGAATCCCGTTTACCAACGCGGGAGTTTGACGGCCACCGATATTCTGCGTCGCGTTGCATCGTCTGGTGTGGCAACGTCTGGCGCATAAAAACAAACATACCGAGTGCGAGCATCATTTCTCGTCACCTCCTATCCGTCGTGGTTCATGCTGGCACGCTGGCGGGCGCGTTTTTCACGCTCAAATTTTTCGAGCGCATCCTGTAGTTGGCGATCGAGCTGCGTGCCGTTACCACCACCATCAACGGAAATGTGATATTCGCTTTTACTCTGGTCGATGTAAGAACGTCCGGCGGGTGCAGTGACGGGTTGATATACCTGATAGCCGCTATAAGTACTGATAGCTGGGATATAAGAGTTACCCTGCGTGGCTGCATTTGCTTTTGCGGCAGTCTGGTCAAGCGTGCTGGACTCTTTGTTGATAATGCCGAGCTTTTCAAGCACCCAATCAATACCGCTGCGCAGCTTATTGAATGCTGTAAGCGGTAACGTAAGAGCGTCAGCCAGGCGCTGACCCAACAACACACCGGCATCACGAAAACTGTTTAAGGTTTCCTGCGATGATTTGACCGGCGCAATCAGGTTGTTAAACCAGTCCCATGCGGCTTTAAGTTTTCCGCCCAGCCAGTCAAACATCGGTTTAAGCGGCGTAAACAGTTCAGCTACTGGCGCAAATGCGACCCGCAACCCTTCAATCACGCCGCCGAAAAATGCGCTGATGGGCTCCCAATATTTACGGATGAGCAATGCCCCGGCGACAATCGCAGCCACAACAGCGACAACCGGCCAGGAAATCACACCAATAGCGGTAATGATGCCTCCGGCCACCGTTGTAAATACGGTACCGAGCGCGGTCGCAGCGGCGATGATGGCATTTACGCCCGTTATCACCGGCCAGGCAATCAGCCCAATGGCCCCAATCATCCCCACCACGCCTAGCGCCACGGCGGTAATCACCCCCAGCGTCTGCGCGAGCTCTTTATTTCGCTGGATCCACTTATCAAGTTTGAGCACGTATCCGGTCGCTGTCTGCACCAGTTTGCGTAATGAGGATTCCTGCTGGTCAAACAGGTCGGTGCCAACAGCCTCATACGCCGACTGAAATTCTTTAAAGTCGCCGCCGAGGTTATCCTGCATGACGTTAACCAGTTCCTCAGTTTTTCCGTCCGAGGCTTTAAATGCAGCAGTGAGCTGGTCCAGTTTTCCCGATTGAGCTGCGTTCATCAAAACAGCAGCGGCAGAGCTGGCCTCTTCGCCAAATATCGTTTTCATGTATTCAGCGCGTTGACCGGTACCCAGCTTATTTTTTTCAAAACTGGTCTGCATTTCCTTCAGAATGGTAAATATAGGGCGGGTGTTCCCTTTACTGTCTGCCGTTTTAATCCCGAGCTCTTTAATCGCCGCGTAGGCTTGCCCGGTTGGTGCCTGTAGTCTACTTAAAATGGCACGGCTCCCAGTACCAGCCATTGACCCCGTAATTTTCGCATCATGTAGTGCACCAACCATTGCAGCGGCTTCCTCAATACTGACACCGGCATTTTTTGCCACCGGCGCCGCATATGTCAGCGCATCACTAAGCCCGTCAAAATCGGCGGCGGTTTTATTCATTGTCATCGACAGGACATCACCGATGTGAGAGACCTGATCGTTAGTGAGCTGGAAGGCTGATTTCATCCCCATTAGCAAACCGGCGTTATCTTCCATCGTCCGACGGTTAGCCAGCGCCATATTAAGCGTGACGGGTGTCGCTGCCTGAATTGCTGCCGCATCGCCGCCCGCTTTCGCGATGATAATCTGAGCGCCTGCCGCATCATCAGCAGAGGCGGCAGTATTGTCGCCCAGCAAGCGGGCCTGCTTTCGCAGTGCCATCATTTCGGCTGATTCTTTCGCCACGCCGAGCACGGCCTGTAACTCGGAGTTTTTTTGCGCAAAATCATATCCCGGCTTCATAAGCGCCACACCGGCCAGCGTTCCGGTCGTTGCCATACCAACACCTGCGGCCCCCATTGCCGCCGCGTTTCCGGCCAACTCTTTACCGGCCTGATATCGCTGCTTCACCGCGTTTAGCTTTGCCTGTTGCGCGCTGACGCGCGCCAGTGCTTCACGCTGGCGATTGAGCTGTAACGTCGTTTCGCTTATTCGGTTTTTTAGCCCTTTTTCATCGTTAGCAAGATTACGGGTATTAATTCCCACTGCGCCGAGCTCACGCTGTTGCCGCTTAACTGACTCTGTAAGGCTATTGTATTTCTTCTGTAATCCTTCCGCAGAGCGTTTAGCTGATTCCAGTACCTGCGCCTGCGCACGGGTCGGGCGTTCAGTATTTTTAAACTGAGTACCTAAAGCTTCTGCCTCAGCTTTTGCTTTCTCAAGCGCATGACCAGTAACGGCGAGCTGCGCGCTGGTTTTGCGAAACCCGTCAATACGGGATGCCTGGCCATTCAGTTCACGCAGTGATTTTTGAGTGTCCCGGATATCACCAGACAGCGTTTTGCTCGCTGTCTGGATGGTTTTAAACGGGCGGGTCGCCTGGTCAACAGCCTTGAGTAATACCTGCAATTTAACGTCGTTACTCATTCGTGTTTCCGCTTCGCTGTAGCGCCTTTTCGCGCCAGGTGGTGAGCTCGGTCAGGCTCATGGGATATAACTCTGATGGCGGCCAGTGAAAAATCACCGCGATATCCGCCATCAGGTCATCGACCGACATATCTTTCGGAAAATTTAATCCGCCAAATTCGGCGACAAAAAACCGATCACCTTTGTTGCCAGCGCCATCAAATCGGGTAAATCCATCATGACGACATCCGACTCGGTGAGTGATGGGCTGGTCATACGCGGCAGCACTTTAATCAGGGCGTCGACTTCAGAGCGCGCAACGTCGGCCAGGCTGACACCGCGCAGGGTTCCGGCGTTGGGCTTCATCAGGGTGATTTTTTCGATTACCTGCTCGCCGCGTTTGATGGGGTTTTCCAGGGTGACGATGTTTTCTTTGCTCATGATTTTCTCGCTGTTTACGGATTCGGGATTAACCGGCCAGGCATGCTGGCCGGGGAAAAATTACAGGCCGATATTGCGGCGGTGCTGGTCGAGTCGGTCGACGCCGTTCACCTTCTCAATCATGTTGAGGACGTCGATTTCTACCAGCTCTTTACCGTTCATGGTCAGCTTGTAGTACGTGCAGACCAGCGATAATTTGCTGCTGGTATCCTCGCCCTGTTTGCTCTCGCCGTTATCGACTTCCTTCACCTTGAAACGGGTCTCAACTTCCACCGCCACGGTTTCGCCGGTATCGTCCCGCTGGTAAGAGCCTGCATAGCGCAGTAGCGTCCCGGTACCGACGGCACCGTAAAGCGACCAGATCGCATCATCAGGGAAGCCGCCGAGGGAAATCTCCATCGCCAACGCGTCATCGTCGAGGCCAAAATCGACAGGGGCCGAGCCTGACATCCCGCCGCCCCGGTAATTTTCCAGCTTACGGGTCAGCTTTGGCAGGGTGACGGACTCGATAACGCCGAGATAGCTGACGCCATCCAGAAACGTGTTCAGGTATTTGAGCTTGCGCGGCATTGCCATTGGTCAGGGCTCCTTAATTGCTGTTAACCGATGACACCAGATTCGCCAGGTATTTATCGGTAATGCGCTGGCGTAGCGTCAGGTTTTCGAGAGGGGGAACCGGCGTATAGTCGTAATCGATATACAGTTTCCCGGCTTTGAGGGTCGCCGCGTCGTTGGCCGATTCATCAAACCAGCAGGTCGCATCGACGATATAGCCCGCCGTTTTCATCTCGCGGAATTTCGCATTGATACCCGCAACGATGTCTTTAATCAGCGTGGCAGTGATCGGCTTGTCGACCGCCCACATGTGACCAGCGGCCATTGTGTCGGCGATAACCTGCGCGGTGCGGGTGTAGTTCTCAAACAGGAACAGCGGGTCATCGGAGCAGCAGCGGTTACCCCAGAATCGAAAACCATCTTTGCGAATGAGCGTGGTGACGCCAGCCTCGTTAAGCAGGTCGGCATCGGTGCCGGATTCCTGCAAATCCCAGAAGACCGACGCGCTGATGCCGGTGACGCCATTCACACCAACGTTTGACAGGGTTTTATGCCAGCCGGTGTCCTGGTCTATTTTGGCGCGCAGACCCAGCGCGCGGGCGGTCGCCCAGGCGGTTTCGGTCGCGTTCGCCGTGGTATCCCATGCCAGAAAATCCGGCCAGATAACCATCAGCTCACGCTGGCTGAAATTCTCGCGATAGAGCATCGCCTCGGAAATGTTCTGACAATCCCAGGCACTGATATAACCAAAGGCGCGCAGCTTCTGGCAAATCGGCGCGAGCGCGGTCGCCACCTCAAGGGAATCGAGACCCGGCACGCCGAGGATGCGCGGTTTAACGCCGGTGACGGCCTCCGCCGTGAGCAGCGCTTTCAGCCCGGTGTAATTGCCGCTTTCGTCGGTGCCGCCGATGATATTAGAGACAGTCTGCGCTTCAGCATCATCGCCGGTACCTTCGGCAACGCGCACGACGACAATGACCGGTTTCGACTGGTCGGCGATTGCCTGGAGGGATGCGGCCAGGGTGCCTTTTGTACCCGCTTTGGCAATGGCGCTTTGCACGCTGGTAATCAGTACGGGCTTATTGAGTGGGAAGGTGACGGCATCGGCATCGCTGGCCGTGCAGACCATGCCGATAATCGCCGTTGATACGGTGGAAATGACGCGGGTGCCGTCGTTAATCTCGACAACCTGGACGCCGTGATGAAAATCGCTCATCCGTTTAACTCCGTGGTTAAGGGTGAGCATTATTTTCAATCGTGGGGGAAGGGGTGACGAGTCATCCCCGCTGTAGCAGGAACGGCACAACAGGAATGACCGTCACAGGGTCAGGCGACGCGGCTCCAGCACATCAGCAGGGTGTGGGCTTCCACCACGCTGAACGATTTACCCTCGCCGAGGTTGGCAGTTTTGCCGGTGGTCGTGTGTTTGTGCGCCGGTTGCACAACTTCGTGCTGATGGTCTTCAGCTTCATCCGTGTCGCCCAGGTTTGCCGGGTTAAAACGCTGGCTGATATCACCACCAATCTCCCAGGGGTCTTCCCGGCTGGGTACGCCGCCATGTTTGTGCCTGCCGGCAGGTTCAGAGGTTAGCGTCGCCTCGGGCAATTCGCTGGTTTCGCCGGTAACGTCAATCTGCACGGCGGGCAGGTTAGTGCGCTGGAGCGTGACGGTATCACTGCCGCCGGTCGCGCCCACGTTCGAGCCGTCCGCCTTGCCGATACGGATAGATCTGTTTTCCCCGGTGTACTGCCACTGTGACCACGGCCATTGTTCATTCGGATTCAGGTTCTGACTGAAAAAGCGCGTGGTGCCGACGGGGTTGTCCTGCTCCCAGGCATCCCGCAACACCTGCCGGATGGCATCCTGCGTCGCGGTGTCCAGTGCCTGCAACTGCTCATCGGCATAGTCTTTGGCGTTATCTTCGGCCCGATTGACGTCCTCCGCCGTGGCAATCACCACCGACGGATTATCAGTGATGGTGACGGCATCGGTACTGCTGACCGCAATATTCATCCGCACTATCTGGTATTTCGCAGCCCCCTGCGATGACAGGGGCTTATAGGTCGGGGGCAGACTGGAAACCGCGATACAGACCCCGTCTTCATCATAGAGCGCGGCCTCGTTAGTCCAGAATCCGCCAGTCTGGGCTGAAATCAGCAGTTCCGATTCGATAATGCTGGCGGCGCTGTCGGCGACACGGATTTTGTTCAGAAAGCCCCGGTGACGCTCACTGACCAGCCCTGTCGCCTCCGGGGTCGGGGCAAGACTCTGACCATTGCCGTCACCCACCGCCATTTCGGTAAGGGTCAGCGCCTGACCTGCCGCATGGAGTCGCGCCAGCTTTTCCGCACCGGCGGTGGTCAGAATGGTGCTGAAAGTTAAATCAGGCATGATTATTCCTTATTCCGTCACAATGCCGTTTTCGATAATGTGAGTCAGCGTTTCTTCCGGCGTCATGCCCCGGTCGTAAAATTCCAGGAACATCAGTTTGTAGGAAAACGTTTTGTCCGCCGCCTCACCGACTTTAATCAACGCCTCGTACCAGTCGTTAAAGTTTTCATAGCTCTCAAAGCTTTCCATCACCAGTTCTCCAGATATGAGTTAACCTCACGGTCGTAATTATCCTTGCCGGTCAGCGTGACGCTGAGGGTCGAGCCATCCGCCGACACGGTGATGCTGACCGCAACGGATGAGCCGTCACCATATCCCCACGCACCGGACGGGCCGCTCTTCTGCTCGGATGAAATCACATTGACAGCCACGGTGGAGGTTTCATATTTCAGGCTCATCGGGACCCGGTAATATTCGGTATTGCCGTCTGGCGGGCGTCGGACCTCGATTTTCAGTATCCTGAAAACGGGTGACTGCCATGATTCGAGTGCTTTTTGCGTATGCGTGTAGGCTAAAGTCCCTTTAGCGCTGAGAATGCCTTTTTTCAGGGGGCGGCCAAAATACTCGCGACCATCCTCACACTGCGCCACCCCGGTATTACAGGTATCAGGAATGCCGATGCACCCGCTGATGTTTTTAATGGCGGTGGTTTTTTCCCGGATAATGCCGGAGACGGAAGTACACCCGGACAGGTCGCACCCGGCGGCAATCACTTTCATGTCGCCGGAATCACCCGTCGTGATAAAGGTGCGCTCCGGGCTGAGGTTGCCTTCGCCACTGTCTCCGCGACCGGCCTGCGTCATGACGTTGGACAGCATGATAAAGGAGCCGGCACCTTCGACCCGGAAATGACAGTTATCGTCAGAGCCTGCCAGGGCGCTTTTCCCGGAGCGCCTGATAACATGGTTACTGACAATCCATTGACCGCCGCCGGAAGCCACAAACGCGGCCAACCCGGCACGGTCGCATAACTCCCCGGAAACCTCATTCAGTTTTCCGCCGTAGGAATAATAGTTTTCCTTTTCATTCCATTCGTTACGAACGCCCAGGAAAACATTATTATTTGCGCCGGTCAGCAGGCTCACGCCGCGACCGTAATTTTTGTTAATCGTCGAGTCGATAACGCGGGAGTCAATCAGGTTATAAAAGCCGGTGACGTTCTCACTGACGTTAGTGTCTTTGACATAAAGCGTGCCGACGTAGTTACTCTTGCCAAATGCCGTTGCCCAGCGATATACCCCACAGCTGATAAAGCGACAACCGTTCAGCTGCGTGGTGCCCTGCATCAGATTCACGGACAGCGAACGGCCATCCAGCAGAACATTCATAAATGTCATGCGGCTGTTAAGGGTCATCAGGCGCGTCGCGCCCGGCAAAAGACGAATGACCGTACCGCAGCCATTGAATGAAGCATCCGTACTGATGGTGTAAGGCTTGCGGGCATGACCATGAATAATAAAACCGGACTGTGCGCCATCCACATCGCCGACGTTATAAACGCCCGGTACCGGCGGAAAATAAAGGGCAGTCTTACCGGCTTTAATGGCATCCTCAACCGCGCGGGACACGTCCACATCCACCCCGGCGGCATATTTCAGGGTCTGGATATCCGTTTCGTTTTTAATAAAATCAAAGATGGTCGCCTGCTCCTGAAAGCGGCTTTCCATGCTCTGATAACCGGCGGAAATAGTATCCCCCCAGCCAGCTGGACTTTTCAGGTCACCGCGCAGGGAGATGATCGCACCGCCCATGTCTTCACCTTGCTGCTCCGCAAGCTCTTTCAGGTATTGCGTGCGGTTGGCCAGCTGCTGCGCCTGCGTGTTGGCGACACCATTCACACCGCCCAGCACCCGGTCATTTCGTCGCAGGAGATAAATTTCTTCTTCCCACTGTGAAATCTCGTTAATTTTCATCGCTGGCATTCCCGGTAAACACACATTCGCCGTCAAAATACTGACGACCGTTATAAAAAATACTCATATCCGGCTCATAGCCCGCAGGCCAGACGCTGATAACATCCCCCTCGCTTACCGCCATGCCGTAATAAATGTCTCCCGCCGTCCGGGTGAGCATGGTGATGCCGGACAGGTGGCGACTGACCGGTTTTGTGATATCAATCCGCCTTTCCAGCTCGATTAACAGGGCCTCTGTAATACCTATATCATTCACATCGACGGTGATGCGGAATGTGCCTGCCGGGTCAGCTACCTGCCACCATTCCTCAACGGACAGGTTGTACCCCATGCTTTCCACCACCCGACGAAGGGCGGCGACGGTGCCTTTGCGCTGATGGAGCCAGAAGGATTCACCGATAACGCGGCGCTTCTCCTGTTCACTCCATCTCTCATCCCATCCGTCCACAGAAAAAGCCCAGGCCAGATACGGCAGGAACTTTGCCGGGCACTTCCAGGGGTTCCACAAATCACGCAGCGGCACAGATAAATCGCTGATGACGGCGCACGCTTCGGCGGCTCGTTGTTCCAGCACCGACGACCCGGTCGCCATCAGCGAGTTACTCATCGGAACCCCCGATCACGACACTGGTTTCGGTGCAGTACGCGGCCTGGGTTTTATCGAGCACGACGTCGGCCAGCGGTTCGCGCAGTTCGACGCGCTGGACACCCTGCACATGCAGCGCGGCATAGATGGCAGATCGTCGAATATCCCGACCGAGGCGGCGCTGCTCGGTGATATAGGCGGTTAACTGCGCTTTCGCGGCGGCTAGAATGGGCTCGGTCGCCGGGCCGGGGTAGACGTACAACACCGCATTGACCGCATAACTGACAATTTCGGCCGAGACGACTGTCAGGCGGTCACCGACCGGGCGCACGCTCTCATCATTCAGCGCGGTACTGACAGCCAGCAATAAATCATCCGATGCTGTGCCGTCACCTTCCCGCGACAGCACGGCGATAGTCACCTCAGCCGGGGCCGGGCTGTTCGCCGAGGCATCCGCGACACGACCATCGGCGCTCAGGGCGTGAAATTCATAGGCACCGGTTGGCCCGGCGACACTCATCCCCTCAAATGCGGCCGGTACACGCTGGCGCAAATCGCTGTCGGATTCCATGACCGCCGCCACCGGCGGGATTTGGGTATCGTCTTCGGGGGTAATGACCAGGCGCTCAACGTTATTATTTGCCGCGAGCTGGTCGAGGTCGTTTTTGATGGCATAGGCCACCATCCCGGCTTTCGCCGCCTCGTTAATGCGCTGGCGTAAAATCACCTCGCGATAGGCATTCTCTTCGAGATATTTCACCAGTGGCTCTGACTCCAGCGTCAGCGTCCTGGCGACCGCTTCCTGCTCGTCTTCCGGGTACAGTGAAATCAGCGTCGCTTTGCGCTCGGCGAGGATGGCTTCAAAATCCAGCGTTTCCACCACATCAGGCGCGGGGAGCTGGCTCAGGTCGATAACTGCCATAGGTTCAACTCACAGGGATGGTTAAGGAAAGGCTCTCGCCGGTATCGGTGATTTGGCCGGTCACATCGACGACCATCTGCCCGTTAAACTGCCGCGCTGTAGTGATGCTGGTCAGCCTGACGCGCGGTTCCCACTTCAGGATCGCCATGTAGCAAGCGGCCATAATTTGCAGCTCAAGCGCCGGGGTCTGAGGCTGGTCAATCATCTGCGACAGGAGCGAGCCGTATTCACGACGCATGACTCGGGAGCCGACAGGCGTGCGCAGAATATCCACGATGCTCTGGCTGATATGGTCAACGTCTGAAATACTTTCACCGGTCGTGCGGTTCATGCCGAGATAACGCGCTGTCATAGTGGTTCCCCCGTCTGTCCGCCGCTGTCGCCAGGGTGTTTATGTGTGTGGAGCACCTTGCCGTTAGAAGAGAATGAGCCGCCGCCGTGCTCGATGTCGCCGGACATCTTGCCGCCGTTCTTTACTTCCAGCGTGCCGGTCGTCAGCTTGTTGGTGCAGACCACCTCCGGCGTATCGAGGGTGACGCGGGTCGAGGCTTTTACCAGCACCACCGGCACGCTGACGGCAACCGAATCGGATGCGGTCACATCGGCGGTTTTAATGCCGGAGACGGTCAGCGCGCCGGTTTCCGGCTCATAACTCATAACGGCACCGTCGGGAAACTCAACGTGCCAGGCATCCGCCGAGGCCGACGGAGCGGGGTTGTCGTCGGAATAAATTCCCGGCAGCACAAAGGCGGTATCGAGCTCACCGCCCACGGCCAGAATCATCACCTGCTCACCAACAGAGGGAGCCCACCAGGTGCGCGAGCGTCCGGCGCGGTGGGTTAACCACTGGAGCCAGTCGGTATAAATGCCGCCGGTCTGCACGCGACAGCGCCCGGCGTCGAGGTCAGTTTCGACAACAACGCCGGTGCGGATCATGTTGCGTATCGCCCGGGCGAGTTCCTGGATAGATGCGAGAGTATTCATGAGGATAAGAATGCAGTTTGAAACTGGTCAGGACAATAAATCCTAATTTGGTGGTCCATGGCACAACAATTAGAACGTCTAGCTATATAACATTAACAGTTAGTTTTTATTAAAATTAGCACCAACAATATATTGCCATATCTAAAATAACGATGGTACCTTGAGTGACAAATAAAACACAACAGGAGCAATATGTATGGCAAAGTGCATAATATGCCGACTTGAAAAAGACAACATGTCTGACGAGCACGTCATTCCTGAGTCACTCGGTGGGTACTATCATATTTTTAATGTCTGCACCGACTGTAATTCAATGCTTGGCGCGAAGGTTGATGCGCATTTAATTAACAATAAGTTCGGTGAGTTTTATAGAAGCACTTATAATCTAAAAGGAAAAACCGGCAACATACCAAATCCTTATGAGGGAACATTTTCAAGCATCGAAGACCCTGAAAGAAAATCAAAATTCAAAAGAAATCAAGACGGTAGTTTTGAGCCACACCTGTTACCATACATTAAAATTAAAAAAGATGAAAATGGTGCAATAAATCAGATTTTGATAGAGGTTGACGAAAGTGAGAAGGACAGCGCGGGGAAATTGATTGAAAAAATACTCAACAGAAACGGACTAAAGAAAAGTGATATTAAAAAAACAACCTCTGAAACTGTAAGTAATGTGCATCAACATAAAATCACATGGTCAATAAATTTAAATGAAATAAATCTTGGGGCATTGAAAATAGCCTATGAATTTGCCGTGGACTCTATCCCTTCGTACTTCAATGATAAAATGGCGGCTCAAATATCAGATGTGCTTTTCAATGCTGATGCAGATAAAGCAAAAGAGTATATCTTAATAGGCGATGGATTCGATAAGCGTATTATTGAACCATTTGAAAGCATCTTTGACATAGAGAAAAACAAACACTATCTCATGTTGCTAAACTATGACAGCAAGCTTTTTTGTCTAATCATAATTAATTACGTTTACTATATAGGGATTAAGCTTTCCGACTCAACGTATTTTGAATTTAAATCTTCAATAATTGGTGTTAATGATGTCGATAATGGAACATTCAACAAGCTAACATTACAAGAAGCTTTTGATGTCTGCATGGGTCCGATAGAATACACATTCTATAATAAAGGTGAGCCTTTAACATTAATGGAGGCCGACTTTAAACCCGTGGAATACTCCACCCATTTATTTAAGAAAGATGTAATCCCACTATATGATAAAAACAAGACACTCATATCAACAGTTCATGAAGTTTTAGATTCACTAAATCCGTATGATTACCATAAAGGCGAGGTTACAAAACATTCATCATCATTCTCATTGCCATTAAAAAACCACATTCACAAGTATTACATCAAATCACAAAACACAGGACACATTTACCCTGTCGATACTATAGAGATAGTACAGAAATGGAAAGGTAGAATTTAAATAAAAAAGTAGCCTCACTTGAGGCTACTCAATATTTAGCAAAACCCATTGAACAACAATGTCATTTATATCGCTTTCTGTTTCGCTATTAAATCCAAGCAGTGCTCTTTTTTCATATTTGACCATACGACTGTTTTTCTGCGGTTTATCTGATAACCCGTTCTGATGTACGCGGGCGATGCGCTGCACCCTCCCGGTAAATTCGACCACCGCCGCGCTGTCGTTACCGCTCGCTTTCATAAAACGGTTAGTACGCAGTTTCGAAAACATCTCGCGCTTAATCCGGCCTTTCTTTTCCCTGACTGGCTGGCGTTTACGCTGGGCGAACGGGGAACCGTCCGGCGCTTTCTGCGATTTAATGCGCTGTTGTTGCCGCTGGCGCAGTTTCTTCGCAATGTCGGCGGTCATCCGACGCCGCCCGGCAGGAGAAAGGGCCGCTATCAACCCGGCGAGCTTGTCCTCAAAGGGTTTGAAGTCATTCATCCCATTTACTCACACGTTCGCCATTACTCCACATCTCAACAGGGCGCGCCACTGGCTCCGGCGGTAGTGGCTCCGGGATGTTCTCAACGTACATTGCGCCGTCGGCCTCTTTGACAAGGGTGCGCTCGGTCAGCAACAGGCTGATGCTGACATCGAGGCTGCTGTCGTTATTAATGTCAGCGTACCAGGCAAATCCTTTTTTTCTCCCCTCGTCGGTTGTCATGATGTCTGGCTGATTGACGCGCAGCCAGGCCATAATCGGCGCAAACAACAGGTCAATATCGTCGGTGAAATCCGTCACCACGATGTTAAGCGTGTACCGCTTTTCAAACGACAGGGAGCGCGCCAGCGTCGCCGTATTGTTGCCATCGTCCAGGCGAAGACAAAGCATATCGGGGTTGGTACGCAGTACCGGCACCGCATCAGTTAAGGCTTTTCGCAGACTGTTGGGTTTTTGCATCGATTTCATCCTGGCATTGTTTAATCGCGTCGACCTGGATTGCACAGCCTTTCAGGGCGTTTTCGAGCTGGCGTATATCCGCACTCAGGTCGCCATTAGTCACCGGGTCGCTGCCCGGCATCGGGCAGGGGCTGACCTTCGGGCAGGCGTTGTAAACAATCACCGGTGGCGGCGTTGGTGCAGGCGGCACGCTGGTGCAACCGGCGCACAGCATCAGGTAAATCAGCGCGATACCAGCGGCGAAACGCGTCATTTTCATTGAGTAACCTCGTGATAGTTTGTTCACGCCTGAAGGACAGTTGGTTAGCGGCGGTGAGCTTATCCCTCATGGCAACCTGCGCCAACTCTTTGCGCTGCGACTGCTCTGCGGCAACGTTGAGCTGATTTTTCAGCATGGTGATCGTGGTCTTCTGCGTACCGGCGACCCGGTTCGCGCGTTCAAAAGAAGCACGCAAATTGCTGTTATCGTGTCGCATCCACAGCAGACCCGCACAGGCCAGCGCCAGCAGGATAATGACTATTTTCATGCGGATACGCCTCCGGCCTTGCGCCACACTGCGACCAGCCTGTCGAGGCTGTGCTCGCGCTGACCATACCCGGCCCCCGGCAATGAAGCCCAGATATTGCGACAACGGGAAATGGCGCGTTCAATGCGCCCCTGCTGCAAGTCTTCCAGCGCGCCGCGCTCACGAATTAACTGAATGGCGAGTCTGTCCTGTGATGCCGGGCTGAAATCCGGCAAAGCGAGCTGCTTTTTGTAATGCGGCCAGAACAGGTAAAGCTGCTGGTAGCGTCCGGATGCCGTGGATTTTTCCCCGCGACGATTGAAGACCTTCGCCGGGCGCCCACCGGCAAACGGGTGATCGCGATAGTCGGTAAAAATCTCCGGCTTGCCATCGATACCCGTGACAATGACGTCGTACCCGTTGTTTCTGGTCAGCGGGTGCGTCGCCGTACCCTCTGAAAACGCCAGCGTGTCGAGGAATGCCGCGACGTTGGGATGTGTCTTAATGACCGCCATCGTTTTCCCCTTTTTTAATCCTGCGCTGAATCGCAATTTCCACCGCCTGATAACCGGCGATACCCAGCATGGAGCCAAATCCGCACACGGCAGCGGGCGGCAGGTCGGGAAACTGCACCAGTGCCACCCCGGCCACCATTGAGACAAAGCCGCCCAGCAACATGCGACCAATAAAAAGGCGTGCAGTGATGGGTTCACCACCGGCCAGCACTTTACCGACGACAATCAGCACGCCGATCAAAAACAGTGACAGGACGCTTTTTTCACCTTCTGTCATGTGTTTACTCCCACAGATTAATTGTTTCAGTTACGGGGGATGACTGGACGTCGGGCAGTTCGACCACCGTGCCATGCGGCAGCAATACGCCGAGCTCGGCCAGCCCCGGATTTGCGGCGAGCACATCCTCGAACACCCCCTCAGTGCGCCCGTAATACCGGGCGCAAATCATGTCGAGCGTGTCGCCCTGTTGCGCGATGGCCTGCATCAGATTTGGCTCACGATGCAGCGGGGTTTGTCCTGGACGCGAGATACCGCCCAGCGCATGTCCCGCCACAGCTCGTCGACCGTGGTGTCGATACTGTCGGCCTTTTTATCGCCTCTGGCGCTGGCATCCACGCCGCGATAACGCTCATAGAGCGTGGCGGTCGCCATTGAGGTCACGGCACGCAGGTAGTAGAAAACGCGCACGCTCTCGCCGTCGAGGTCGTCAGCCGGCACGTCGGCCAGCGTGTTAACCCCCCCGGCAATCTGCTGTTCCCGCCACAAAAACAGCTCGGCATTGGTTTCGGCGATGCCAGTTTTGATGGCCTCACGCAGCCGGGCCGGGGCAACGGTCTGCTCAAGGCGCATCCCTTCACGCACGCGTTTCGGGTCGATGTCAGGAAAGAAAAACGTATTCTTAATCACTGGCTCATCGCTGGCAGGCGGCGGGATAACCACCATGCCCCCCGACTGCGGCTCATCGTTCTTTTTAATAATCAGCGTCGTCATGACTACCTCTGAATAGGTGGGCGGTGGACGCCGGTCTCAGGTCGGGTAAAACACCCTCATCGACCGGCGTGCCGCCCTGGCGCGGGGCGCATTCTGTTAACCGGGGTTCTTTTTTGGTCGGCCACGTTTAGCCGGTGCCGTGGTTTTCACGACGCGCGGCGCGCTTGCCGGGGCTTTAACGACCGTTGCCGGTTTGGGCTTCAGCTCACGCTCAAGCCGTTCAATGTCTTTTTTGACGCCTGCCTGACAGTCGAGCTGCATCGCTCGCCTGAGGTGGGCCAGCGCGTCGGCGGGCTGCTTGTTATCCCGCAACACCTGGCCGGTGATTTTGTGCAGTTTTGCGCGCACCTCGTCCGGCATATCGGCGGCGGCGGTCAGCGCCAGCGTGTCGAGCAACTGGCTGATGACGACCGGTTCACCGGCGGCATGGGCGCGCATGGCGGCAAGTGCCACCTCCTCGGTGAACATGTACTGCGGCGGTCGGCGGTGCCTGCCTGGCATGGTCAAACCGTACTTAAAGGCGTAGCGGGCGATGTCCATCGCGCCGCTGATATCACCGACATCAAGACGCCACAGCATGACGGTCATCACGATGTCATCCTGCGCACCTTTGCCCTGTTCCAGCACGCCACTGATCCACGGCAGATAGAACGGCAGCAGCTCGCGCTTTTTCCTGGCTTTCAGCTCTTTACCAAAGATGGCTTTTAACGTGCGTTGGTCTGCGGCCAGCTTAACCAGCATCTGCTCGTAGGCAGTGGCATGCCGCAGCGGGTTGTTTTCCCGCTGCGCGGTTTCAATGGCCGAGACCCGCATCATGTGACGCTGTGCGGGGCTCGTCATCGGTTAGCCCTCCGGTTGCGCAGCAGAGAAATCGCCCAGCTTGATATTTTCAATGAAGCACCCGGCAGCGTAGGTTTCGACCACGTAATCGATGTTCATCGATTCGTAGTTTTCCACCTGGTCGAGTCTCGGATTTTCGATGATGGAGCGGCGGTGACTTTCGTCCATGAAATAGATGGACAGGTTATCGAGACGCGTCACCATAATTGCGTTCGGCGGGAAATACGGCACACGCACGGCAGGCAGGTTGCCGATGCGTTTCTGGCTGATGATGATGTCAGCCGCCAGCGCTTCGCTGTTGGGCTGGTCTTTGTTGACGATGGGGAAATATTTGTCGGCCAGCAACTTACGCCCCACAATCGCGACGAGCTCCGAATCTTCCTGATAAATCTCGTCAATCAGGTTGTCGGTGGCATCCATGACCAGTGCATCGAGATTGACGTAATCGCCGTTTTTACCCACACGGATCACAGCGGACACCACTTTCCCTTCCTCGTCGACGATTTTGCTCATCACACGGGCCGCCGCTTCATTGCGGTATTTCTGCGGCCAGCCCACGGCGACATCCTGAAGCATCGGATGGGTTTTGCGGTCAGAGGTTTCGGCGCGCTCAACGCCGTTGAAACCGGCCATGATGAAATCAAGCGCCTGACGCTGGATGATGGCGTCGCGAATACGGCGCTGGAAGTCCTGGAAGCGCGCCCACAAATCCAGCTTTTTATACTTGAAGTGGAAGTCAAAGTTGACCTGGTCGCACTCGTACTTTCTGGACTCCAGCGCGGTAAAGTCGGCGGTTTTACGCTCCTGGCCGCTGTTGGTGTCGGTGGTGCTGGCGATGGTGCCATTGACGCCGACGCCAATTTTTTCACCCTTCAGCTCATCCACCGGCACGATGTTAATTTTCTGCAAAAAGGCCGAGGACATCTGCACGGTGTTCATCATGGTTTGCGTGACGGACGGCTCGACGGAGAATTTTTTACTCACGTCGTCCGGGTCAATGCCGTTCAGCTCGGCAACGCGGGACAGATAGCCATTGAATTTAAAACGGGTTTCCTGACGCATAGTCTTTCCTGTTGGGTTAAATCGGGTTGTCTGACCGGGCTGGTCTGTCGCCCGGCGATAAATTCACGACCGTTTAGCAGTCGGTCAGCAGCTCATCACCTCCGCCACCGGTGGAGAGCTTGCGGCGGGGCTGCGTGGTGCTTTCGGTGTTATCCAGCGACGTTTTTAACTGGCTGAATGCCTGGCGGGTCTGGTCGGCTTTACTGGTGACGTCCTGTTTCAGCGTCGCAAAGGCATTTTCCAGCGTGGCAAGACGCTGCTCAGTAGCGGTGAGGTTTTCCTGCACATGCTCACTGACGGTCGTCACGGCTTCATGCACATCCTGAAAACGGGCGTCATCACTGGCCTGTTTGCGGCTGAAAATCGTCTTCACCTTGTCGCTCAGGGCGGTGAACACATTTTCTGGCAGGTCTTCGAATTCCAGCTCCGCGAGGGTGGCAACAGAAATCAGGTTGCCCGGTGCGGCTTTGAAGCGGTTAAGGGGGTTAAATTTGGCCCCCCGGCAAAATTCGAGGTATTCGGTGCCGAGGCTGGCCGGGTCATCGGTCACGGCGAGGCCAACCAGGTAGCATTTACCGCTATTGGCGAAATTCGGCTGGATTTCCATGGAGGTGTAAACCTTCTGCAATTTTTTATTCATTGCGATCAGGTCATCGGTCGGGGTGATTTTAGCGAACAGCGCCAGCTTGCCGTTCAGTACCGAATCGTCGTCAATTTTTTCAGACTTCAGCTCGACCACATCGCCGTAACGGCTGAACGGACCCTCCGGCAGGATGCCTTTGAGGTGTTCGAGGTTGATGCGGCAACCGTAGACGCGGGGGTCAAAGGTCTCGGCCATTTCCTGAATATCCGTCGCGCTGATAACGCGGCCGTCACAGGTATCGCCTTCGACGCCGATGCGAAACCATTTTGAAACTTTTTTTGCCATTGTCAGGAGTCCTGATATCGGGTTAACGGGTCGGGGCTAGTTTCCCGACGTCGATGCTCTCCCGCCATCAGTCCCGGATGGCTTATCCCTCACACAACAGCACCTTAGCGATTCACATCCCCCGTTTCTTTAGCCTTGCCCTGTATCAATCACGGCGAGGCATCCATGACCATCACCACCGACACCACTTTGTTAAACGACCCGCGACGTCAGGCGGCTTTGCTGTACTGGCAGGGGTTCTCCGTGCCGCAGATTGCCGACATGTTGCAGACCAAACGCCCCACGGTGCAGAGCTGGAAACAGCGCGACCACTGGGAGGAAACGGCACCGCTGAACCGGGTCGAAAGCACCCTTGAGGCCCGGCTGATCCAGCTTTATGCCAAGCCCAGCCTCACGCCCCACGATTTCAAGGTCGCCGATTTTCTGGCCCGGCAGATGGAGCGCTTTGCACGGATTAACCGTTACGGCCAGACCGGAAACGAGGCTGACCTGAATCCCCGTGTGGCCAACCGCAACAAAGGCGACCGCAAAAAGCCGACAAAGAACTTTTTCAGCGACGAGGCTATCGAAAAACTGGAAGAGATTTTTTTCGCGGAGTCTTTCGAGTATCAGCTCCGCTGGCACCGCGCGGGGCTTGAGCACCGCATTCGCGACATTCTGAAATCGCGCCAGATTGGGGCGACGTTCTATTTTTCCCGCGAGGCACTGCTGCACGCGCTGAAAACCGGCCATAACCAGATTTTTCTGTCCGCGAGTAAAACGCAGGCGTATGTATTCCGTGAGTACATCATCCAGTTTGCCCGCCGGGTTGATGTGGAGCTGACCGGCGACCCGATCGTCATTGGCAACAACGGCGCAAAGCTGATTTTCCTCGGCACCAACTCAAACACCGCGCAGAGTCATAACGGCGACCTGTATGTCGATGAAATATTCTGGATCCCCAACTTCCAGAAACTGCGAAAAGTATCGTCGGGCATGGCCTCACAAAGCCACCTGCGTAGCACCTATTTTTCAACACCGTCCACCCTGGCGCACGGCGCTTACCCGTTCTGGTCGGGGGAATTATTTAACCGTGGCCGCGCCCGCGTCAGTGAACGCGTCGACATCGATATCAGCCATGACGCCCTCGCCGCTGGCGTGGCATGTCCTGACGGCCAGTGGCGGCAGATTGTCACCATTGAGGATGCGCTCGCCGGGGGCTGTACGCTGTTCAACCTGGAGCAGCTCCGGCAGGAAAACAGCGTCGATGACTTCCGCAACCTGTTTATGTGCGAGTTCGTTGATGACAAGGCCTCGGTGTTCCCCTTCGAGGATTTGCAGCGCTGCATGGTCGACAGTCTGGAAGAGTGGGAGGACTTTGCGCCGTTCGCCGACAACCCGTTCGGCTCCCGCCCGGTGTGGGTTGGATACGACCCGTCGCACAGCGGCGACAGCGCCGGGTGCGTGGTGCTCGCTCCGCCGGTTGTCGCTGGTGGCAAGTTCCGCATTCTGGAGCGTCACCAGTGGAAAGGCATGGACTTTGCGACGCAGGCCGAATCCATTCGCCAGCTCACGGAAAAATACAAGGTCGAATACATCGGTATCGATGCAACCGGCCTCGGCATTGGTGTTTTCCAGCTTGTTCGCTCGTTTTATCCCGCCGCCCGCGATATCCGCTACACGCCGGAAATGAAAACCGCGATGGTGCTGAAAGCAAAAGACGTTATTCGCCGTGGCTGTCTCGAATATGACGTCAGCGCCACCGACATCACCACCTCGTTTATGGCTATCCGCAAGACCATGACCAGCAGCGGGCGCAGCGCCACCTATGAGGCCAGCCGTACCGAGGAAGCCAGCCACGCGGACGTCGCCTGGGCGACTATGCACGCGCTGTTAAACGAACCACTTACCGCTGGCAGCGGCCAGGCCACATCGTCCATTCTGGAGTTCAACTGATGAGTAAATACAAAGGTCGCAAGCCGCAGCCACAAAAGCGGCTGCGCAACATGAATAGCTCCGCGCCCCAAAAAGTGGAGGCGTTTACTTTTGGTGAACCGAGCGCCGTGCTCGACCGCCGCGATATTCTGGATTACGTGGAATGCGTCAATAACGGCAAATGGTTCGAACCGCCGGTCAGCTTTAACGGGCTGGCAAAAAGCCTGCGCGCCGCCGTTCATCACAGCTCGCCGATTTACGTTAAGCGCAATATTCTGGCGTCAACGTTTATTCCGCACCCGCTTTTATCACAACAGGATTTCAGCCGCTTCGCGCTCGATTTCCTGGTGTTTGGCAACGCCTTTTTAGAACTCCGAAAGAGCGTTACTGGTCGCCCGCTGAAACTGGAAGCGTCACCGGCAAAATACACGCGACGCGGCATTGAGGAGGATGTCTACTGGTGGGTGCCGTCATTCGACCAGCCGCACCCGTTCGCGACGGGCTCCGTGTTTCACCTGCTGGAGCCTGACATCAATCAGGAGTTGTACGGCATGCCGGAATATCTCAGCGCTTTAAATTCCGCCTGGCTGAATGAGGCGGCGACGCTGTTCCGTCGCCGGTATTACCAGAACGGCGCACACGCGGGCTACATCATGTATGTGACGGATGCCGCGCAAAGTGGTACCGATGTTGAGGCGCTGCGTGATGCGATGCGCAGCTCGAAGGGGCTCGGCAACTTTAAAAATCTGTTTTTCTACGCACCGCACGGAAAACCGGACGGCATTAAAATTGTGCCGCTCAGCGAGGTGGCAACGAAAGACGATTTCTTCAATATCAAAAAAGTCAGCGCCGCCGACCTGCTCGACGCTCACCGCATCCCGTTCCAGCTGATGGGCGGCAAGCCGGAAAACGTCGGCTCGCTCGGCGACATCGAGAAGGTGGCAAAGGTGTTTGTGCGTAACGAGCTCATCCCGCTACAGGACCGAATGCGCGAGGTTAACGCGTGGGCCGGTCAGGAGGTGATCCGGTTCAAAAGCTACACCCTCGATACTGAAAGTGACTGATTTCTGCCGCCTCCGGGCGGCTTTTTCTTACCCCCACGCCTGACCGTCTCAGAAGCCCGCCACGGCCTCGAACGCCCCCGCATCACTCACCGGACACCCTCGCGAACTCGCACAGCACAGCGACGCGCTCAGGCTGCGAAAATAAATGCGTAAATGTAGTCTGGCGCGCAGTGCTTTCCCCGCCTCGCCTGCCCGCTTTATGGGTCGGTTTTAATGCAGTTGCATGACCGTTCCCAGCCCGCCTCCTCTGTGGGGCGGACCGGGAAAACATACTTTAAAATTAAACGCGAAATAATGCGTAAAGATGCAAACTAAAATTACAACTTCCTTATCACTTTTCCGTCAATTTCATTAAAGGATACAATTGTATATTCATAGCCATTTAAAGCTTCAACTAAGACATTCTCATCTTCAGATGTGGCAAAGATAATCTGGCCACTGACTTTTGTAGTTTCTGCTGCATCTCTAAGCAACTCAGCAAAACTGACTTTTTTTGCTTCTTGCTGTCTCGGCTCATCGAAAATGAGAACTCCAGGGTGATTAGTAGCAAAGTGTTGCCCAACAGTGAACAGGCTAATCAAATATCCCCAAATTATTCTGATACCATCACTTGCAGATGTATCAAATCCAATATCATAGCCCTCCCTTGTTGGCAGGTAATTATCTTCAGATATCTCTACAAGTTCCGCATCAAAACTATCGAACTTATATTTTTTCAACCTCCCTACGAGGCCAGAATTCAATAACTGTAATTTTGACACATCATTTTTTGATAGTATTCTTTGCGGTAATGATTTCTTATCCGCCATTAGCTTATTAAATTTCTTGTGTAATTCATCCAATTCAAGACGAATATTGGTTATATCCCTAACCGCTTCATCAATTTCATCAATGCCATTTTCTAGGTTGATTTTATGACGTAGATACTCTTCTTGAATAGCAAGAGAAGGATAATCAGTATGTTTAAGTTTGTTAATCTCAACTTTTAAAGCAGCTATTTTTGATTCAATTTTACTTTGTTCAACTTCTTTAAACTTCAACTGACTGCTACAATCTAACAAAACAAAATCAAAGGCCTTTATCTGCTCTTTAATAAAGCTCAAGCTACTTTCATATGTCATAAGATTCTCTTGCGATGAAAAACCCAAGAGATTATCATTATATTGAGCTCCGCAAGTGGGACATTCATTACTGAGTAATTGAGTCGATTCATAAACACTAGAATCTGAAATCTTCTTCAAATCCTCATATTTTCTTTTATCTTCCAAAAGGTTTGCCAACCTTTTATTTGTTGAAAATATTTGATAATTTATATAGCTTTTATGGTCACTGATTTCTTGCAAAGTTAGTTCTAAACGATGAATCTCATCTACTTTTGAACTTATTGAGTTCACAACAGTTAACTGCAATTCAGCATCATCAACCTGCTCAAAATTTTGAGCATCCATCGCTTTCAATTCGTTAGCATAAACAGTCCGTAGCTCTGTTAATGATTTAATATGATCGTTTTCTTTTATAACCAGATCTATTTTATAATGATCAAACTTTACTTCTGGTTGTTCTGGAATACCTGTCACAACTGATGAAACTTTTGAAGCAATTATTTCTGCATTTCGTTTAATTATTTTCCATTGATAAACAACTTCATCAATACTATTTTTTATAGCGCTTCTCTTAAGTATATTTTCATTAACATCAAGAGCCATTAAAAATTCAAGTGATCTTTTTTTAACTTCTTTAATACCAAATTGCGTTGGTATTGTGGCCATTATCGATGACCAACCTTTCTTTTGTTCAACAAACCATGAGGGGAATAATACTGACGGGTAAAGAGGAGTCTCTTTACCGTTGTGATTGGGAACCAGAGGTAAATCCCAACCTAAAAAGACAGTCAGCCATTTATAAAACCCCATATCTCTATCAGTATCACCTTCTCGATGTAGAAAGTAAGAACCTCTTTTTTCCTTTCCATTAGCATGAGTTTCATCAATATAAATAATATTGTCACTTTCAAAACCAACAATATTTCTTTTCAAGGAGGCAGTTACACCATCGCTATTTTTTATTTGTAAAATAACAAAAGATGAGATGACATTAATTTCTCGACCATCAATTGTCGTTAGCACCTTTGTTAGAGATGGTGGAAATGGAATTCTGGCGCCCCCCATTCCCAATGCTCTTTCCATGCCCAGCGCATATGCTATTGCATTCATACATGTTGATTTACCATGAGAATTTTCCATGCGCAATAAAAACAAGCCCTTAGAAAATGGAATAGTAACTCCATATCGGCCATCAGTAGTATTTGCAACAATATCCAACGAAACGATTTCTAATGACATATTATCCTACCTGGAATATTTTATTAACATTAGTTTCGGACAATCCTTTTTTAATCTTATGGAGTTTAAAAGATTCATCCTTTAATACATCAAGTGCTATTAACTTAGCTGCACATAGTTCGCCCTTTTCAACTATTTTATATTTGTCATTATCTCTAATTATAAATCCTTCGGCTAACATTAACTCAAGGGCGCGATCGAGTGTAGGATCCATGCGAACCTCAGGTTTAAGGCTTTCCTTGTTTAAAATCCAAAACTCAAGGCTGGCTATATTTTGATCTGACTTCAAAACCCAATTAACAACATGCATTTTTTTTAACGAGCAGCAGCCAGAACGACCAAGTATAGAAAGAATCAATAAAATTAAACTACAACGCCACAACGGCCTCATATCACAAGGTAAGTGTTCAGGCCTTTTAGTAAAGGTGAAAGGTTTCCCAACTATTTCTTCTATGGTTATATGCATCTCTTTTTCCACCTTAAAAGTCTAATGGGCATCGTATTAACCAGTCTGAAATTACACCCCATGTAATTTTCTCGAGATCCGCTTGTTTAAACGTTGGGACTTCTTCTTCAATGCATTTTTTTAAAGTTTCAATTTGATCTTTCATTATTCCTGATGGTTGGGCATTAGATGGAGCAAGCATAAAAATCCCAACTAAATTAGTTTCTCTCTGCTGAATGCATTTATAAACAATCTCATAAATATCAACCCAATTTTGCTTTAGCGTGTCTAATAGATTCTGATAATCAAGGAACTTTTGAATTAAAAAGTTTCTCATTTGCTCTTGTCTTGATACAGCATCGTGGATCTTAGGTAATTTTAAATTCAACTTTTCGAGAAAAGAACTATTGCTACTGATAAACTCCATTGCTCCATCAACAGTTGTGTCATCTAAATTTAGACTTAATTGGTATGAGTCTCTACGAAGCAGAAAAGCTTCTTGAGAATAGCTTTCCTCAGTTTGAACAATAATTTGAAAATCGTCAGCTACATACGGAAGACCTAACTGACGAACCTTGAGGGATTTTTTTGTACAGTATTGACTTAACTTTGCAGATTTATTATAAGGTGTCGCTAAAACCCAGCGACTTATTTTTAATGCTCCAAATAGTTCCTCTAACTCTTTTATATTATCTTTAGAGAACTTTTGGATATCATTATAAATTTTCTTTTGCTGTGCTTTATAAAGTTTATCAATATCACTCGACTGTTCCGGCAAATAACACTGAAAAACATGCCCATCTAAAGTATAGCATTCAAGGCCAAAATCTCCGCCATGTGAATCAGGCAAGTCACAGCAATTCGCGGGCTTATAATGTAGCCAGATAATGCTCTTAAAGAACGATTCCCATGCTTTGGGGTCGCTATGAGGGTCAATGTGCATTTCCAAGTCCGTTGAAAAAAATTTCCCCCAGTATAACTTCTTGTTCTCTAGGGAGTAAATATAACTGACCAAAAAATAGGCATCAATTAAGTTGACCTTGATCGTATGTCCATAGCTCAACAGCAGGCTGTTAGAGCCAAAATGCTGTTGTTCTCTTGAATGGAAAAACGCGCCGAAATGCCGCGTAACAGCCTGATTTAACATCTTTATAGCCTCATTTATTTTTCCACTATTCAGTGTTCAAAATCGGTGATGTGGAGAAAGCTACTGAAAACTCATGATTTTTAATTAAATTTCCTTTAGCAATCTCAGCAATCAATCCTAAAGCAATTTCCCTGTCTTTTTCTTGGCTTGCGCCTTCAGTCACCAGTCGAGCAATAAGCTCAACCCGTTCAAGCATCACTAATTCGCTTAGTTCTCTGTTCACATCACCCCCTCACGAGAATACTGTATAAACATACAGTATCATGTAATGATAAGAATTGGGAAGAAAAAATAAAAAATGTCTACCATGTATGTACATGATATCGATGAATATTAGTGCCCTGTGTCTTTAGCCTTTATTCGCAATATCGCGACACGATCAAGGATTTCCTTGGCTTTTTTCTGGTATGAAGGAGCCGCAGCATATATTTCTCCTTTGGCCGTTCCGCGTAGCCATTTGCCGTCAAAACAACTTCTACCACCCGCCATCAGGTGCAGGGCTTCGCCCCGGCTGATAGTGATGCCGGTTGTCAGATGTATCTCGTCTATAGTTTTCGCTATAGCTGCGTTTTGCTTATCCGCTCCGTGGATGAATTCTTTCCGTATTGCTAGCTTTTGCTTCCTGAGTCGGTTGGTCAGCTCTCGTCTTTCACGCCGACTCAGAGGTTTTGTTAAATCCAGTTTCGGTGGATCGCTTTCGCTTCCCGTACAGTTATTGACAGAACTCCGAGAGGGCGCAGGAGCGCCCTGAACGTCAACGGCCAAATCAACGGCACGCTTCGGCACAATTTTCCACTGCGTTAGCCGGGTTAAAATCGGGGTGTCTATGCCTACGGCGGAATCGTATACGCCACGGATGCAGACGGTTTCCTCACCATACTGGTTAAACTCGGCGCGCGGTTCATACAGCGTGCGCACCTGCAAATCATCACGACGGACAAACGGGCCACCTTGCGCATTAACGTAACCAGCCCAATCACCGGCGTCGGCGGCATCATGAACGGCGGCAAACTCAACGCTCAGGCCGTGCGCTGTCTCTGTATCAGCGAGACGACGCAATTCACGGTAAACCGTCACCGGCGCACCGCCGATAAACTGGAATTGACGGATGTGCCAGCGCGCCGCCCATGCTGATACGGCGGGGGCAGTCTCTTTCAGCAGCTCACCGCTTTCGTCATCTGTTTCACCATCGAGTGCATAGCCGTCGATATTTTTGGAAATGTATTTAGCGACATAGCCGGTAGCGCTGCCCTTTTCCGGGTCGATGGCCTCAGCATGAAAGCGGGCTTTTTTGGCTTTATCGCTTCTCAGTTCGTGGCGGTCTTCCTCCCACGCATAATCACGGATAATGTGGCGCACGCGCTCGACATCTTCCGGCAGCATGAACATAAGCATGTGCCAGTGAGGGGTTCCGTCGTGGTGGGGTTCTGCTACGCGGATCCCGAAAATACGAATCTCTTCACGGTGCAGCTTCGCGCGGATACGCGCCCATAAGCCAGTAAGATAGCTTTGTGTATCTGCCGGGCTGGCTCCGTTCCATTTGCTGTTACGGTAGCCCGCTTTGGTGGTGGCGTGGTATTTAGACGGCGCGGTCAGGGTGTAAAACTCCCCGACATAACCGAGTTCATTGCAGATATTTTCAAACCCACGGATGCGGGTCATAAGCTCACAGCGGCGTATCGCAGGGTTTGCGACCGAACCGTCATACTTTTCAATCAAGCTGATTCGGTTGCCGTCCTCGTCTTCGAGCTCTAAGCCCTTCAGAAACTCACGCGTGCGGCGCTTCTGCTCGCGCCAGTCAGTCACGCAGTTTTTACTCGCGTAGGCGTGTCGTTTCTTGCTGACGTTGCCGACTGCAATTTGTAGATGTTCGCGCCATGCCGACGCGACACGACGCAGACGACTACGCCACCATGACTCAGTAAACATACGGATTACTGCGGGGGCGATATCATCTTTGTTAAAGTATTTATTTGTCACGCGATCCCAATGGGGAGGGGTGACATTGAATTGCAGAGAAATAAAACCAGCGTGCATGTACCAGGTGTATAGCGTTTTGAGCTCACCAAAACCTGAGTCATCAATATTTGCCAGCTCAGAACGAATGAAATTAGCTATATCACCTGCCAGCAGGTCAATATCGGCGCGCGACATATCCGGGATGCGGTTATATCTGGCGACCATATTGACCATGCGGGATGCTAGATATTGCATAAGCCGGGTATCAAAATGACCACTAAAAACAGCGGCTGATACGTTGCTATTGATACCCGCGCACTCATATTTTTTTGCGACCAGTTCCAGACGTGGCAATGCCTTTTTGCAGAAGCTGATTATAAAGGCATTGGCTCGTTGACTGCCCTGATTTTGCTCCAGCACCGCAGCGGTGCGATAAACATCAAAACGCACACACTCAGGCTGAAGAGAAAGCACTTTTCTCGCATGCAGCAAAGCCGCGAACATGCGGTCGCGGCGGTGTTGCTCTGCGTAGGTCAGATATGGGCTCGCTATGGCCTGCTTAGGTTTATTCCACGCGTAAACATAGTTTGTCATGCGATAGCTAACTCCAATTGGCGTGGAGTCAGCCCTTTTGATTGCCACTCTGAAATTGACAGTGGTGTTACTGCCTCAATGGTATTTTTGAGAATGGCGCAGCGGCGTTTCAGTATTACCGCTTTAAGCTCTATTTCTGAAAGGTTCCTCGAATAATCCGCGTCACGAATTACCTTTGTGAGCTCAGGATATTTAACATCGAACTTTGGTACATTGCAGGCAAGATTAGTGCTGTCCGCTGTCGCTAGAGGGTAGTTTCCCAGCACTCTACCATCAAGCATACGTAGCCCGTGCACCTGCGTTGAGAAACTATGTTTGCAGTAAATGGTTTCAAACGCTTCTGACATCCTGCGATGCCAGAGCTGGGTTCTGATAGTTGCGTACTCACCTGACGACCCAAAGCACACACGCGGCCACTCCCGGCAAAGCTCAACCAGACGGTGCAATGATTCATGCAAATGCCAGACTGGCGCAGCTTTGTCTTTGAAACAGCGTGGTAATTTGGCGATAAGTGCGTCATTGTCAGCTTCGCCACCTTCAACCACATCAGGGATAACAAAAAATGACAGCTTGGGATGGTGATAATAAGGAATCAGCCATTGATAGAATTGCTGCCAGTCAATAACAAGGCCACGCTTCCACGCTGAAAAAGCTCCATTATCTATAGCAACAGAGAGGGCGTATTTAATTGATGCAGCTAATTGGTCAGGACGTGCATACGATACAAATGCGCCAGCACCGGTGACCGCAATACGGTGAACGTTACCGGCGTCACCCCATACAGGTGTTCCGTGGTAATGAGTAACGTCTGCCACGCCCTTAACCATATGTTATTTCGCAATCCCAGTATGAAAGGCTGACTCACATAACATCCCCAATCTCTCAATTTCTGAGGCAATGCCATTCAGAGTTTGAAGCTCCGAGTTATGGATGTAGTGATGTGCCAGACCGGAAATAAGCTGGTTAATCTTCGGGTAATATCCGATAGTGTCGAGCCATTCCTCGCCAGCTTTATTGCCTGTCTTTACGACTTTCTTTTCATTCAGGATGAATTGATATTGGTCGCTGGTAATAACCCACTTTTCGCCGACTTCGATACGAATACCCATTTATACGCCCCTGTAATGTTTTGATTTAAGCTCGGCGATTTGCTGACAGGTCACGCAAAAGGCCACGCCCGGAATCGCAATGCGGCGAGCTTCCGGGATTGGTGCGTCACATACCTCGCATGTAAAACGAGATGGCGCAGCGATACGGCTGCGCGCGTTGTTGATAAGGCGCTCACGTTCTGCCTGTTCGCGCTGTTGTGCGATATCCATTGCGTCGGCCATTAGTGCAGCTCCTGAGATTCGTTTTCGTAGCGGGTGGCTTCGCGGCGCAACAGCTCGGCCGCTTCGATAGCGCTTAAACCTTTGTTAGTGATATGGGTAGCCAGTGCCTCAAGGCGGATTGATACAGCCAGCGCGCGACCCTTGCGCTCTTCAGATTTGGCCTCATCCAGCAACACGGCCAGCGCGTCTTTATCAACTTTGAATTGACGGGTTTCGATATTTTGCATAGTGCTTTCTCCTGAATTCGGGCAATGGGAAGCCCGACGGGTTGACGTCAGTTAATAAAATTCGTGTATTAATTCGGCATGGTTAGCCGTTTGGGAAATAAACTCACCACTGCACGAAAATTATTCATCGCTGTAATAAGCGCCTTTTTCTCGTCAGTAGTCAGCTCACTTAATTCGAGCTCATGACGAGCCGCCGGTATTTTTGCCAGAAAGAAAATAGCGGCCAGCGCCCGATTATTTTCTTCAAATTGTGGGTCACGTTTATCGCGCATATCATCGACAAAACGTTCAACCTCTTTCCAGCTATCGCCCCAATATCTCGCGCGCAATTCAGCCACATGATTGAGACCGGCCAGACGTTCACCCGCTTTTAGCTGAACAGTTGCGGAAACAGCTTCGATAGCCATGATTCCCCCTGCTTTTGAGTAGAGAGGCCAGCCAGTAAATCAGCCTGCGAGCGGCTCGGGTGCCAACGCTTGCCGTCCTTACCTGCGATCCAGCCGTGGCCGTAGTGCATGCCGGGGCTTTGCTTAACGAGTAGAGACTCGAATGACGGTTCACTTTTCAGCATACGCACCTCAAATAAGCCCGAACGATGCGCCAATACCGCTCATGGTATCGACCACGCTCGACATAGCGGGATTAGTCTGCAGACGCGCATGCAGCGCCAGAGCCGATAATGACAACATGCGAATGCCAGCATTAACGCTTTCAATCATGTTGTGCTTACGGGCAGAGGTCAGACGTTCATCAGATACCGCACCGCTTGCCAGTTCGCCGAGTTCACGCATTGCGCGCATGACATAAGACTGCAATTTGTCTTTAGCCAGCTCATTAACCGGTACGCATGGCAGGCAATGAATCTGCGCCAGAAAACCATCAACGAGGGTTGAGTCTTCAGTCAGGTCAGTCAGTAGCCACAATTCAGGCGGCGTGAACTGGTGAGGCTGTTCCGGGTTGAGCTTGTTACGTAAAGTTTGAACGTTCATACCCGCACGCTCGGCCAGCTTCGCCATGTTATGACGCTGTGCAAAAGCCCGGCACGCTTCGTCATAGTGGGGATGTTTGGAAACCTGAAAATCAAACATGTTGCATCCTTACAATTCACATAAAGTGAATTAAGCGCCGATGACGAGTTGAAAACGGGAATGACCCAACGCCTTACGCAACTGCTCTTCTTTCCAGCGTGCGTAATAAATACGAATCGGGCCACCTGCTTTCTTGCAGCCTTTACGGATGGTGCGTGGTTCGATTGGTACACAAGGGTTGTCGCCGGTTGTCCAGCGGTAGGCGGTGCGTTCAGAAACACCCTCAAGCTCTGCGAATTGTTGCAGAGTAACGATAGGTGCAGGCACTTTGATGATTGCGATTTCAGAAGCCATATTGCATGATTCCCTGTTAGCCAAAGTTTGCAATTGATTTGACTCTGTTTGCCAACACTTGCCATCAATTGCGTGGGTTTAGCCAAAATATATCTCCCAATTGAGATATAGTAAATAGGTTTTATCGAAATGAGAATAGATTCTTTAGGATGGAGCAACGTAGATGTACTCGACCGCATCTGCGAGGCGTACGGATTTTCACAGAAAACTCAATTAGCTAACCACTTCGATATCGCATCCAGTTCATTGTCAAATAGGTACACCCGAGGCGCCATCTCCTATGACTTTGCGGCTCACTGCGCCCTTGAAACAGGTGCTAATCTTCGGTGGTTACTTACCGGAGAAGGGGAAGCATTTGTAAATAACAGAGAATCGAGCGACGCCAAAAGGATTGAGGGGTTCACATTAAGTGAGGAAATCCTCAAATCCGACAAGCAACTGAGTATTGATGCCCAATTTTTCACAAAACCGCTCACAGATGGGATGGCTATCCGTTCCGAGGGGAAAATTTATTTTGTGGACAAGCAAGCATCATTGTCTGATGGCCTATGGCTAGTCGACATTGAGGGAGCAATAAGCATTCGAGAGTTAACAAAACTACCGGGCAGAAAACTACATGTTGCAGGCGGGAAGGTTCCTTTCGAATGCGGCATTGATGATATTAAAGCGCTGGGGCGAGTAGTGGGTGTATACAGCGAGGTTAACTGATGACCGTCCGTAAAAATCCGGCTGGCGGTTGGATTTGTGAGCTTTATCCAAACGGGGCAAAAGGCAAGCGCATCAGAAGGAAATTCGCTACTAAGGGCGAGGCTCTGGCGTTTGAACAGTACACCGTTCAAAACCCGTGGCAGGAAGAAAAGGAAGACAGGCGCACGTTAAAAGAGCTGGTTGACTCATGGTATAGCGCTCATGGCATTACACTGAAAGATGGCTTGAAACGTCAGTTAGCCATGCACCATGCTTTTGAGTGTATGGGCGAACCACTCGCACGCGATTTCGATGCGCAGATGTTTTCCCGCTACCGAGAAAAACGGTTGAAAGGTGAGCATGCCCGTTCAAACAGAGTGAAAGAGGTATCGCCTCGCACGCTTAATCTTGAGCTGGCCTACTTCCGGGCAGTGTTCAATGAGCTAAACCGCCTCGGAGAATGGAAGGGCGAAAACCCACTGAAAAACATGCGCCCATTCCGCACAGAAGAAATGGAAATGGCCTGGCTAACTCACGATCAGATTTCGCTACTGCTCGGTGAGTGCAAACGCCATGACCACCCTGATTTAGAAAGCGTGGTCAGAATCTGCCTGGCAACTGGTGCACGGTGGTCTGAAGCCGAGAGAATGAAAAAAAGCCAGCTAGCGAAATACAAAATCACCTATACCAACACAAAGGGCAGAAAAAATCGCACCGTTCCAATCAGCAAAGAGCTCTATGAGTCTCTGCCTGATGATAAAAAAGGCCGATTGTTTAGTGATTGTTATGGCGCGTTCCGGTCAGCTCTGGAAAGAACAGGCATCGAACTACCGGCAGGACAGCTTACCCACGTTTTGCGCCACACCTTCGCTAGCCATTTTATGATGAATGGCGGTAATATTCTGGTCTTGCAACGCGTGCTCGGGCATACCGACATCAAAATGACCATGCGATATTCTCATTTCGCCCCTGACCACTTAGAAGAAGCCGTTCGATTGAATCCGATATCAAATCTGAGATAGGAATGTAAGGTTAAACGATGAAACTTAAAAAGTTACAGTCTCTTGATTTTGTAAATGACTTCCTGAATCATTTAGAAACTAATTTTGAAAAAGAATTATTCACAGCTTGCTTACGAAATTATGCCTCACACGGCAATCCATTACGTTTTCATAACTTTGCATTTTCAATTCGCGAACTAATAACACACATCATTGAGAAAAAATCGCCAAATGATAAGTTATTACAAGCATCATGGTATGAAAGAGAACATGAACATTACAAAATATCCAGGAAACAGCGTTTAAAGTACTGCTCCCAGGCTAAAATTTCAGATGCATACTTGGGTGAAGAGTTCCTAGAAGAATCTAATGAAAGAATAGATGAGATGCTTAAACTCTTTTTCTTCTTAAACACATACACGCATATAACTGAAAAATATATGCACCCATCCCCTCAAGAATTTTTCGAAAAGTCCAAACAAATACTTCAGACCGCAACAGAGATACTAAATGGTATACATAATTGTAGAGATGAATTGATTCGTACCCTCGAAGATAAAATCAGAGATGCAGTCATCGACACAGCAGTAAGCACAATGCCTGAAAATCTTGTGACTATCGCGAATCATGCATTTGTAGATTACACAGAGGTCGAAGAATTTGGAATCACTTCCATTGATGATGAGTACATCAATATTTATGCAACCGGCACCGTTTATGTTACTCAAGAGTATGGACCCAGCAATGATGGGGTTAGTTTGGACGAAAGTTATCCATTCACGTTGCGCATGGCCTCTCATCTAGACTCCCCTGAAACATTCGAAGTCATATCTGAAGCTTTAGAGGTAGACACTTCTTCTTGGTACGATGATGGAGAGCAGGAGGCTCAAATGATGGAGATGGAAAGAAATGAAATTCATCATGTCTCAGTTTCATCTTCTGACATTGAAATGGATGAAAGCACACCTTTCTGACATAAAGAAGCATTGAATAGTGGCGATGAAGTGGCGGTAGAAATGGCGAACAATGGGTAAGCACTGGCAAACGATGGCAATATATGTCAATGATAAACAAGGCAAACTATTGATTTTCGGTTGTTCTTATAGGAACTCATAATCGCTTGGTCGCTGGTTCAAGTCCAGCAGGGGCCACCAAACACAGCAAGGGCTGGCGAGCAATCGTCGGCCCTTACTCTTTTCAGAACGCCCACAGCAGGTCGGCAGAGAGCTCGTACGATACCCACGCAGCCACACCGCTGCCTTCGATGCCATGCGCCATCCCCATTGTTGCCCCGGCTAACATCTCCGCGCCGCCGCATCAAGTCCAGCCGCCGGCCATATTTAAAATTTCGCGCCGGCCGAATAGCCTCATGTTTATTAAGCAGCGCACCCTAATATTTATCGGGAAGCTCGTTAACAATCTCGACCAGCACGCCATTCTCGATTTTTATATACCCCCCGGTTTTTAATTCAGCCAGCACTCTAAAAAGATGGCTACGGGACATTTTGGTACGTTTAAGGATAAAGCTCGCCAGGCTTTTATCATGTAAAACCCCTTCATCCTTTTGCTTTTTATAGCGATAAATCATCGACTTTATCGTGTCATATCGCGAGGGAAGATTTTTTTCATGATGGGCATCGATAATTAATGCCAGCTGAAATGCCATGATCTCCATCAGATAGGCAAAGCGGTCGCGCTGAATAAAATAACGCTCGAACAGCTCCTTATCGCAGGTCACGATCTTAACATTTTTTTTGGCAGTATATTTTAGGGCGATTGCTGGACCGTAATTTTCAATAATTCCAAAGATCATCCCCCGCAGCCCTTTTCCGATCTGCAGCATCTCCTTTTTTTTACGCCCCTGCCCGCCCTTGTCTTCGGCGCCAAAGCCAACGTTGTACTCAATCTCCACAGAGACAATACCGTCAACCACAATAACGATTTCACCTTGATTCACTTTGAAAACGCCGTTATCTCTGATGATTCTCGGCTGCCGGGCAGAAATTAACGGTTGGATAATTTCGATATCGTTGGCCACCGTATCATTATAGTTATCAATGAACCCGGAATAGGCAGTTTTCATATCACCTCACAATTCCTTTTAAAAACAGTTAAAAATACGTATCTAAGATTAAATTCGTCAATTAACTATAGCATCTTTTGTTCATATTGTTGCGCCGCGAAATAGTGACCGGCTAAAATTTTGAGTCCCTTAAGAGACTCCCCTCTCGTATACCACCATCTATCTTCGTAGAATGCGAAAACCGACGAAAACATGAACACCTGGTTTTCACGATCGCTGAAGCAGCTGATTTATTTTTAAATAAATCTCACATTGATATTTTAAAAATAAACAAAGCACTTCACCAACAACCTATTTTACGCCGTGTAACCCTGCGCAAAGTAAAATAAAAGGAACTCGATAATGTTTAAACATATTCCGTTCAAGAGAACAATGTTAGCCAGTATGCTGACGTTAGTCTCAGGCGCCGCCACCGTGGCACATGCCGCGACGAATGCCGCCCCCACCAAGCAAAATGCATCTAAGCCGAACATCGTCGTTATTTTCGGTGATGATATCGGTTACTGGAACCTGAGTACCTATAACCAGGGCATGATGGGCTATAAAACGCCGAACATCGATAGCATCGCCGCGCAGGGGGCGAAGTTTACCTCCTATTACGCCGAGCAAAGCTCGACGGCCGGTCGTTCGGCTTTCATTACCGGCCAGATGCCGTTCCGTACCGGGATGAGTAAAGTCGGTATGCCGGGCGCTCCGCAGGGTCTGCAGAAAGAAGACCCGACTATCGCCAATATCCTCAAGCAGCTGGGCTATGCCACCGGTCAGTTTGGTAAAAACCATCTCGGCGACCGCGATGAGTTCCTGCCGACCGCGCACGGCTTCGACGAGTTCCTCGGCAACCTGTACCACCTGAACGCTGAAGAAGAGCCGGAAAACCCGGACTATCCGAAAGATCCGGCATTCCGCAAGCAGTTTGGCCCACGCGGCGTCATCAAGAGCAGCGCTGACGGCAAAATTGAAGATACCGGTCCGTTAACCGTGAAGCGCATGGGTACCGTGGATGATGAAACCCTGGCGGCGAATAACGACTTTATGGAACGCCAGGTAAAAGCCGGGAAGCCGTTCTTCACCTGGTATAACACCACCCGTATGCACAACAAAACGCACCTCAAAGACGCCAGCATTGGTGCAACCGGCCTCGGAACCTATGCCGACGGTATGGTTGAGCACGATAAGACCGTTGGTGAAGTGCTTAAGAAAATCAAAGACCTGGGCATCGAAGATAATACGATCGTTATCTACACCACCGATAACGGCCCGATGACAGCAACCTGGCCAGACGGCGGCGAAACGCCGTTCCGCGGCGAGAAAAACACCGGCTGGGAAGGCGGCTTCCGCGTACCGGCAATGATCAAATGGCCGAACCACATCAAGCCGGGCACCGTTATTAACGATATGTTCGCCAGCTACGACTGGTTCCCGACGCTGGCCGCCGCCGCGGGCGACGCCGGTATCAAGCAGGAGCTGCTGAAAGGCTATAAGACGCCGTCGATCACCTACAAAGTTCACCTGGACGGCTACAACCAGCTCGACTTCCTGCAGGGTAAAGCGAAGGACCAGCGTAACGAGTTCTTCTACTGGAGCGATGACGGCGATCTGCTGGCTATGCGCCAGGGACGCTGGAAAATCCACTTTATGATTCAGGAACATACCGGTCTTGATTTGTGGCGCTATCCGTTCACCAGGCTGCGCACGCCGCTGATCTTCGATCTTGAAGCCGATCCGTTAGAAAAAGGTACCGACGGTATGGGCTACGACAGCTGGTTCTACGACCGTCTGTTCCTGCTGGGCGGCGCGCAGAAGTCAGCGAAAGATATGCTGGCAACCTTCAAAGAGTTCCCCCCGCGTCAGAAACCAGGCTCATTCACCGTTTCCGATGTGGGCGCGATGCTCGAGCAGGGCGCTAACGCCAACAAATAACGGCACCTCTACTTCAGGGGCGGTTCGCCGCCCCCGTTGCCGCTTCCTCTCTCCGCTTTACCCTCGACCTATCGATCCAGGAGTTATTGATGAAACACAGCACTACTGTGCCCGTTAAAGCGCTACCCTCGGCAGAAAAGTACGCGGGTAACGGACCACAATATCAACGCCGCTTTCACGTGATGGCCAAACCTACCGGCTCAGCATGCAACCTCGACTGCACCTACTGCTTCTACCTGCACAAAGAAGAGCTGCTGCAGCAGGAGGCCCACTCCAACATGAGCGATGAGGTACTGGAGAATTTTATTCGCCAGTATATCGACGGTCAGGACGGCGAACAGATAGTCTTCTCCTGGCAGGGTGGCGAACCCACGCTGATGGGGCTGGAGTTTTTCCACAAGGTGGTGAAATTCCAAAAAATGTATCAAAAGCCCGGCCAGAAAATTGAAAATGACCTGCAAACCAATGGAATCTTGCTCAACGACAGGTGGGCTGAATTTCTCAAAGAGCACCGCTTCCTGGTGGGACTGTCGATTGACGGCCCCCGCGAGCTCCACGACCGCTACCGCCTGACCCGCAGCGGCAAGCCCACCTTCGACAAGGTGATGGCCGGAGCCGATGCCCTGAAACGCCACGGCGTCCCCTTTAACGCTCTGGTCACCGTAAACCGCACCAACGCCCGCTTTCCGCTAGAAGTGTATCGCTTTGTCACTCGCGAGCTGGGCGCGACCTACGTGCAGTATAACCCCTGCGTTGAACCGGTGGACTTCACCCGTACCGCCCCCCACTTCTGGCACGACGATACCATTCCCGTCGTCGGCAGCCGCCGGGCTCGCCCGGGAGATCTCGACGCCATCGTCACCGACTGGTCGGTTGACCCTGAGGAGTGGGGAAGCTTCCTGACCGCGACCTTCGAAGAGTGGGTTAACAACGACCTCGGGCGCGTACAGGTTAATTTATTCGAAACCGCCGTCGCCCAGATGATGGGCATGCCGGCGCAAATCTGCACCACCTCTGAATTCTGCGGGAAAGGACTCGCCATCGAAAAAAACGGCGACGTTTTTTCCTGCGACCACTACGTCTACCCCCAGTATCAGATGGGCAATATCGCCGATAACACCCTGGCCCGCATGGCTTTTTCCGAGCGCCAGCAGGCGTTCGGTATGGGTAAATGCGCTACCTTGCCAAAACAGTGTAAAGAGTGCCCGTACCTGAAGCTGTGTCACGGCGAATGCCCGAAAAATCGCCTGGTTCGCGCGGCGGACGGCGAGCTCGGCCTGAACTATCTCTGCCCGGGTATTAAAGCCTTCTTCAACTACGCCGAACCCATTTTGGCGGGCATCGTCACCCTGGCGACGCGTGATTTTAACGGAGTAGCACGATGAATATCCGCGATAACATCCTCCAGCTGGAGCAGCGCATGAACGCTCAGGTTCTCGGCCAGGAGACGCTGGTACGCATGCTGATCATCGCCCTGCTCTGCGACGGCCACATTCTTCTCGAAGGCCTGCCGGGCCTCGCGAAAACGCGCGCCGTGCGCGAACTGGCGGGCCACATTAGCGGCGAATTCCGCCGCATTCAGTTTACGCCGGACCTGCTGCCCTCCGACATCACCGGCAGCGAGATCTATCAGCAAAACGCGACTCGTGAAGAGGATCAGTTCCGTTTCCGCCCGGGGCCCGTTTTTGGCAACATCATCCTGGCAGATGAAATTAACCGCGCCTCTGCCCGCGTGCAGTCCGCGCTGCTGGAAGCAATGGAAGAGCGGCACGTCACCGTCGCCGGTAAAAGCTGGCCGCTGCCCGGCGTCTTTATGGTGCTGGCCACGCAAAACCCCGTCGATCAGGAGGGAACCTGGCCGCTACCGGAAGCTCAGCTTGACCGCTTCCTGATGAAAGTGCAGGTCGGCTATCCGTCTAAAGAGCACGAGCAGCGCGTCATGCAGCTCGTGCGCGCGGAGCAGCAGGAGAAATATCGCGGCCTGACGCCTGAAAAAACGCCGCCCCAGCCGGAAGCGCTGATGCTTTCGCAACAGGAGATTGCCTCCTGCTGGCGGGAGATTGCGGATATCCACGTCTCATCGATCATCGAAACCTATATTGTCGATCTGGTCAACGCTTCCCGCGCGCCGCAAAGCGTAAGCGAGCAGCTGGCGAGCTATCTCACCTTTGGCCTTAGCCCGCGCGGCACCCTGGCCCTGGAGCGCTGCGCCCGCGCGCAGGCCTGGCTTGAAGGCCGCGACGCCGTGCTCCCCGACGATGTGCAGTATATTGCCCCGCCGGTGATGCGCCATCGCCTGATGCTCAGCTATCAGGCCAATGCCGACGGCTGCAGCGCCGACGATGTTGTCGCCATGCTGCTTAACGCCGTGGTGGTTTGATGGCCGCCGAGCTGAGCATCGATCGCCAGGCGCTACTCGACCTCGCCCCGCTGGCGCGGTTGATAGCCAACCCGCCCGGGCAGATCCCGCCGGGTGCGCTGTCAGGCGAACGCGTTTCTCGCCAGCGGGGACGCGGCCTTAACTTCGACAGCCTGCGCCGCTATCAGCCCGGCGACGATGTGCGCATGATTGACTGGCAGGCCACGGCGCGCCTGCGTTCGCCGTGGATACGGCTCTATAACGAAGAGCGCGAGCGCCCGGTCTTTTTGCTGGTCGATCAGCGCCTGGATATGTATTTTGCGACGCGTGGGCAAACTAAATCGGTCGCCGCCGCGAAAGCCGCCGCGCTGCTGGCCTGGCGCTGTCATCACGACGGCGATCGGGTAGGAAGCCTCATCTTTAACGATACGACGCTGTCGCTGCAAAAATGCCGCTCCCCGCGCAGCGGTCTGCCCGCCATCCTTGACGATCTGCAGCGCTACAACCGGCTGCTGCCCGCACAATATCCCGCGGAGCCTGACGGCTCGCTATCGCTGGCGCACATCCTGCAGCGCGCCGCCCACGCCGTTCCGCATGGCGCATGGGTGGCGATTGTGAGCGACTTTCACGATCTCGACGCCCGCGCGCAGGCCCTGCTGGCCCACCTTCGTCGCCGCTGTGAAATCAGCGCCTTCATTATTTTTGACGATCTCCATCTGCGCCTGCCGCGTAGCGGATCCCTGGCTGCCCGCTACGCCGGACGCGAGGCCAACGTCTCCCTTTCACCCGCGCTCAGCCACGAAATACGACAGCAGATTACCGTCAGGCTGGCGCAACAGCAGCGTGACCTGAGCCGATTGGGTATCAAGGTGAATCACCTGACGGTTGCTCAGGATCTGCTGCGCCAGTTACAAAAGGGTATTTAAATGTTTGAGAAAGGCTATGTGGTTCCTGCCCTGCGGGACCCCGTGCTCCCTCCGGCGGCGTCATGGTTCCCACTCCCTCTCGGCTGGGATCTGCTGATCTGCGGCCTGCTGCTGCTCGCCATCGCGCTGTGTATCACCCGCTACGCCCGCTGGCGCCGCAACCGCTGGCGGCGAGAAGCTCTGGGCGCGCTAGCCCAGCCGCAGACCGTCGATAGCTGGCTACAGCTGATTAAGCGGATCCAGCTGGTTCACCGGCCTCGTCAGGAGATGAGCCGGGCCCTGGCACCGAAAGCAGTCCTGGCGCCAATAGCCATCGACGATGACCTGCGTCGGCAAATGATTGCCCGCTACTGCCGGGCCGATAACGCGCTGAGCGATGAACAGTCGGCGCGCCTTCGCCGCCAGCTTGCCCGCTGGCTAAAGGAGCTACCGAATGTCTGAATGGCTCACGCGGATTGATTTTGCCTGGCCCTGGGCCGGGCTTCTGCTCCTTCTGCCTCTGGTCACCCGTTATCTGCCGCAGCCGGGCAAAACGGTGCCGGAGCAGGTGCGGGTCCCCTTTCTACCCTCGCTTATCGATGCGCTTAAGCTCGATGCCCGTCCCGAGCGCGGCAGCAGGCGCGGAGCGCTCCTGTTCTGGTTAATCTGGTCGCTGCTTATCTGCGCGCTGGCACGCCCGGAATACCTGACGCCGCCGCAGTACATCACCAGGCCAATGCGCGACATCGTGCTCATCATCGATGTCTCTGGCTCAATGGGCAAAACCGACGTCGAGGGCGGCATCACGCGCCAGCAGGCGGTACAGGACTCCCTGCGCAAGTTCGTCGCCAGCCGCCGTTCGGACCGTATTGGCATGGTTATTTTTGCCACTAAGGCCTGGCCGTTTGCCCCCATCAGCGAGGATAAACAGGCGCTGCAAACGCGGATTAATCAGCTGGCGCCGGGAATGATTGGCCAACAGACCGCCATTGGCGATGCCCTTGGCGTGGCGGTAAAAGTGCTGGATGCAGGCCCCGATAGCCGGGCCGATAAGCTGGCGATTCTCCTGACCGACGGCAACGACACCGCCTCGCAGCTTCCCCCTATGCTGGCGGCGAAGCTCGCCGCAGAGCACCACGTACAGGTGCATACCATCGCCTTCGGCGATCCTAACAGCCGCGACAACGACAAGGTCGACCTTGCCCTACTGCAGCGCATCGCCAAAACCACCGGCGGCCACGCCTGGACCGCCGCGCGCTCCGGCAGCGCGCTGGACGAGGTGTGGCAAAAAATCGATGCCATCACTCCGGTGCAGGTACAAAGCCTGGGCTGGTCGTGGCACAAAGCGCTCTATCCGTGGCCGCTTTCCACGGCGCTATTGCTGCTATTGACGCTCGCTGTGGGCCGCTATGTCCGGGAGAAAATGGCATGAGCAACGTTCACTTTATCTACCCCTGGCGCTTAACGGCCCTGCTGCTCTGCGCGGCGCTGGCGTGGCTCCCGCATAGCGGACGCTCCGCCTGGCATAGGCTGCTGGATAAACCCTTTCGCTCGTTAATTATCCATCGCCGCAGGCGCCTCGCCAACCTGCTGCCCTGGCTGCTCGCCCTCGGCGTTATCGCGCTCGCGGGCCCCACCTGGCAACGCGAGCTGCCGGCGGCGCTGACGCCGCAAAGCAATGTGATGGTTATCCTGCAACAGGATCCGGCCATGTACGCCGGGGATCTGGCGCCTTCTCGCCACCAGCGGATGCAAAGCAAAATCGCCGCCCTGATGCAGCGCCTGCCCGGCGCGCATTTTGGCCTCGTGGTCTACAGCTCGCAGGCATTTCTGACCACGCCGCTTACCCAGGACCCGCAGTTTTATAGCCTTTTCCTCAACGCGCAAACGCCGTCGCTCCTGCCGCAAGGCGAGGGCTCATCGCTGCCGCAGGCGGTGGCGCTGGCGCTGAAGAACCTTCCCGCCGGGCGGGACGCACCGCGCAGCCTGATCCTCGTGGCCGATACCCTGTCGCCAGCGGACGCTGTCTGGCTGAAAGGCCAGCGCCTGCCGCTGCAAATTTGGGTACCCGGCACCGCGGCGGGCGGCGCGCTGCCTGAGCGTTATGCCAGCCGCGGCGTGGATACCCGGCTCAACGTCGAACGGTTTAGCCAGGTACGCGACGGCGGCATTCCCGTCACCCTGGTCACCGACGATAACGACGATATGCAGGCGATCCTCAGCCATATCCAGCAATCGGTGACGCAGCAAAATAACGCCCGCCAGGATTTGCGCTGGCAGAATAGCGGCTACCTGTTGGTCATCCCGATGCTGATCCTCCTGCTGTTCTGGCGACGCCAGCTCATCTACGTCACCCTTCTGCTGCCGACCCTGCTCTGGTCGCCGCACGGGGAAGCGGCCTGGCTGGACGCGTGGATACCGCCGGACGTCCAGGGGCAGCACGCTTTTGCGCAGGGCGATTACGCCGAAGCGGCGGCACATTTTCACGACCCGCTGTGGCAGGGTATCGCCTGGTATCGGGCCGGCCGCTTCACCCTCGCCGCGCGCTCATTTCGCGAGGCCCCGCAAACGGCGGAAGCCCTGCTATGGACCGGCAATAGCCAGGCTCAGCAAAAGCAGTGGCAGCTGGCGCTCGACAGTTACGATCGCGCCCTTAGCCTGCGTCCGGACTGGACGCTGGCCCTGCAAAATCGCGAGCAAGTTGCACAAATTGTGATGCGCATTCGCCAGCAGGAACGTGAACGCCAGCAGGCGCAGGGCGATGCGATGGACGATGGTCCGGATAAGATCGTCCACGATCTGCAGAAGCATCAGGGGGTCGATCAGAAACAGATGGGCGCCGTCGCCGGCAGCACTCCGCAGGTCAACCAATGGTTCGAGGCTCTGGACGTCTCGCCGACGGGGCTTTTACAGAGCCTGTATCGCAACGGCGCAGAGGAGAAGGCCCCATGAAAAAAGCGCTTCTGTGGCTACTGATCGCCACGCTCCCGGCCCATGCGGCGATGGATATCACCCGCGAGCTCGACGCCCCGGCGCTGCTGGTACCCGGCCAGCCGGTGCGCGTGGCGGTGACCTACTGGACCGACAGCTGGTTTAACCCTCCGCCGGAATGGCCGGATTTCGCGGTGAAAAACGGCGAGCTGCTGAGCACCCCGCTCCCTTCTCAGTTGGTCACGCGTAAAAAGAACGGTATTACCTGGAGCGGGATCCGTCTCGAACGCCAGGCCGCGGCCTGGGAGCAGGGAACGCTGCGCCTGCCGGCGGTTGATGTCACCGTGGCGTCCGCCAGCCAGGGGCCGGTAACCGTGCACCTTCCGGCGCTGGAAAGGCGCGTAAAATGGCCGGCGGGCATCACCCAGGCAGACCATTTTTTACCCGCCAGTCGGCTGACGATGACGCAGGATATTCGCCAGTACCACGCCGGTAAGACGTCGGCGCTGCGCGTCGGGGATGTCGTCGATCGTATTGTTACCGTCGATGCCCTGGATGCCCTGCCCGCGCAGATACCGCCGCTGCTCTACGCGATTGCGGGCAGAGAAACCCAGCGCCTCACGCCGATTAACACGCCGCTGCAGGGCGATCGCGGCGACGTTACCGGTACGCGTCGGGTGGAGCGGCTGCGCTATCTTCCCACCCAGAGCGGAACCCTCGTGCTGCCGCCGGTTAAGCTGCGCTGGTGGAACACCGCGAGCCAGCAGTGGCAGGTCGCCGAGCTCGCAGGAGAAACACTCAGGGTCGCACCGGCTCGTGCGGCCGGCACCGAAGCGTCGCTGCGCGGCGCGACGGCAGGGGAAAGATGGTGGGATCTGCTGTGGGGATCGCTGGCCGTCCTTTTCATTGGCGGCATGTGGTTTACCCGCCGTGGGCTTGAGCGGAGCCTTCGCCGGCTGTACGGGCTGTGGCAAAACTTCTGGCAACCGCAGCCTTTACCGCCGCTGATGCCGAGCGGGAGAAAGCCGCGCTAATCGAGACAACAAGGGGCGCATCGGCGCCCCTGCTTTTTGCCCCTGTCCGGCTATTGCGCTTTACACAGCGCCGGGTCAAACACGGTGTTCCAGTCCTGCTTCATATCAACAACCGTCCAGCCTTTTTGCGTCGCCTGCTTTAGCCCTTCCACCAGCTTTCCGCTGGCGGGCGGATGGCTGTCGTAGGCGTATTCCCGCGCCGCATCGGTATGGTGGACCAGCAGCTCAAAGGTTTTGTAGTGCGGATTCGCCGCGGTGTACTGCAGCATCGCCAGATCGCCGTCGCTATTGCCGAAGGCGGCAACCGGGCGCTGGCCCATAAATAGATGAATAGCGACCGGCTTCGCCGCGGCATCATCATTGAAGGCCCCTTTCATCGTCTTGCGCAGCTGGGTGCCATTATCCGTGAGGCTAAATTCGCTTAATGCGAAGGAGCCAATCACCTGCTCCGGCGGGATCGCGTACATTTTTTCCGAGACCACGCGCATAAAATCGATGCCGCCGCCGGAGACTATCCAGGTCTTAAAGCCGTTGGCGCGCAGATAATCCAGCAGCTGGCGCATCGGCTGATAGCCGAGCTGGTCGTAGCGGCATCCGCTACGCTTATCCTGATGATGATCGAACCAGTCGCTGACGCGCTGGCTAAACTCCTCCGTCGTCATCCCGCTGTGGGTTAGGGCAAGAAGCTGCAGCAGCCCCTTTTCGCCGGATGCCGCCAGCGTCTTCAGATCATTCTTCATGACCGCGGCGACGAGCGGATCGTTTTTCCACTCCGGATGCTGCGGCTCCAGGCGTTTGACTTCGTCCACCGCGAACTGGAGCTGGAAGGTCAGCGGCGCTTCCGGCCAGAGGGTGCCATCGTTATCGAACACCACGTAGCGTTTATTCAGCGGAATAAAGTCCGGGCTCCCTTCGCGCGTCGAGTTTTGCACCCACTGTTCAATTGCCCGCTTCGCCGACGTGTCTTTCCACGCCGAGAGCATGTCGGTACTCGCAGCGCTACCAAAGCTCGCCAGCAGCAGGCTGATTAAGATTGTTTTTTTCATTTTGTTCCTTTGTCATTTACGCGCAGCAAACCGAAGCGATAGCCGCGTGGCTACTTCAACATCGCGGCAATTTTCTCCAGCGTGGGCTTCACCGTAGAGTAAAAATGCCGGAAGCCAGGGCACAGATAGTTCAACCCCTCTTCACCGTCCGGCGCGCGCACGATGCGATTTTTCGGACACTCTCCCCAGCATAGGTTCAGATGCGGGCAGCTTTTACAGTAGGCGGGCAGCGTCTCTTTCTTGCCCATACCAAATACTTTCTGTCGTTCAGAGAACACCATATCCGTCAGCTTGTGGCCGCGAATGTTGCCTAATTTATATTCAGGGTAAACGTAGTGATCGCAGGAATAGACGTCGCCATTTTTCTCAATGGCCAGCGCCTTGCCGCAAAATGGCGCGGTGATGCACAGCTGGGAAGGCAGCCCCATGGTTTGCACCACGGCGGTTTCAAACAAGTTGACCTGCACCCGGCCCAAATCGTAGGTCACCCACTCATCGAAGGCTTCGGTCAGGAAATGCCCCCAGTCGTCGGGGTCAACCGACCAGTCGGTGACGATAGAGTCGAGATCTCCCGGCCTGGCGCGGCGGGAGCCGGTGAGCGGGATGGTCTCTTCCCGCCAGAACTGAGGGGCGGTGGTTTTAAAATCGCTCGCCTCGACGCACGGAGTGAACTGAATATAGGTCGCCCCCAGCTCGCGGGTCAGAAAGCGGTACACCTCGCGGGGAAAGCGGGCGTTGACCCGATTGACGACCGCCAGCGCGTTAAAGGGCACCTGATGCCGCTTCAGCGCATCGATCCCCGCCATGACCTTATCGAAGGTGGGCTTACCGCTGCGCGTGACGCGAAAGCGGTCATGGATCTCGCGAGGCCCGTCAATCGAGACGCCGACAAGAAAGCGGTGCGCCTTAAGGAAAGCGGCCCACCTGTCGTTTATCAGCACGCCGTTGGTCTGCAGATCGTTTTCAATACGCTGGTGCTTCGGCTGATACTTCTTTTGCAGGGCCACCACTTTTTCAAAAAATTCCAGCCCCATCAGGGTCGGCTCGCCGCCCTGCCAGGAGAAAATGATCTCTTCGCCGTCCTGGCTCTGAATATACTGGCGAATAAAGTTTTCCAGCACCTCATCGCTCATTCCTTTGTCGTGCTGCTGCTGCAAAAGCTGCTCTTTATGCAGATAAAAGCAGTAGTTACAGTCGAGGTTGCAGGTTGAACCGCTGGGTTTGGCCATCATGTGATAGCGACGTTTGTAGGCGGGCAGGTATCGCCCGTGGTTCTGCAGCGGCGTCAGGGGGATCGTGGTACTTTTTTTCATCAACCAGGACCTGCGTAATGGGGCTCACAAAAATAAAAAGCCCGGCAGAGTCGCACCGGGCTGGAGAGAGTTTAGTTCCCGTTTGGCATCGCCAGCTGGAAACCTTCTTTCTGTAATTGTTCACGAACGCTGCTAAAACGCTGGTATTGCGACAGGGTGATGGGGCCGCTGTAGGCTTCACTCTGCGGCTTACGCGGCGGATACTGAATATAGGTCTTCATCAACCCGTTAATCGCCTCGTTGAAGGTCACCAGCGTCCAGGTCCGCTCGGTATAGTTGTTCATGAAGATGTCGTAACGCTCCTGCGGATCCTGCCAGAGGTCAAAAATCTGCGGGACGGTCGCGACGTAGGATTCAGGCCCCTTCCAGCCGAGGTTAGAATCGACGGCAAGGCCGCCGGTCTTCGCGCCGTTATCTCCGCGCAGGTTAAATACCGCCTTGTAGTTGCCAACGCGGGCGGCGCCTGGGGTGAGCTCATTTTCGGTAAAGTAGAACCACGAGGTGCGCGGATCTTTACCGGTCCCGAACAGCACCGGAGAGATATCATAGCTGTCGAAGATGATAGGCTGGCCGGCGCGGTCTTTCGTCGGTAGCTGAATGCCGGCCACCGAAGCGAAGGTTGCCATCAGGTCCAGGCCGCCCACGATGTCATGGTTGCGGCTGTGCTCTTTAATTTTGCCCGGCCACCAGGCGATGGCAGGAACCCGGCTACCGCCTTCACGGTCGGTGCCCTTGGTGCCGCGGAACGGGGTATAGCCGGCGTCCGGATAGACGTCCTGCCAGGCACCGTTGTCGGTGGTCCAGACTACAAGGGTGTTTTTATCGAGGCCAAGCTGGCGCAGCTTATCCATGATATGGCCAACGCGCGCATCCATTTCCACCATCGAGTCGGCATATTTGCTCTTCGACATGGACTTACCGATAAAGTCCGGGTCAGGCATATTCGGCTGGTGGTTCTTCATGAAGTTGATGCTCATAAAGAACGGTTCAGAGGATTTAGCGTTGGCGTCGAGATAATCGAGGGAGGCCTTTTCAACGTAGCGGTCAAAGAACGGGATGCCCACCACGCCCTCTTTGCCGTCAACCACCGGCGTATTCACGTACTGACCGTTGATTTTGAACTCTTCCTTCGCCGCCTCACCGGCATTACCCGAGAGGGCGCCGCGGGTCACGCGAACAAACATCTCGCGAAGTTTTGGATCCATATCCGGGAACCAGGTTGGGTCGGCGTAGGTATAGGCATTCAGGTGATACAGGCCGGCATACTTCATTTCGTCATAGCCCTGGGCGTTTGGCAGCGCATAATCTGCCTCGCCGAGGTGCCACTTACCGGTAAAGAACGTTTTGTATCCCCCGGTTTTAAGCACGGAGGCCAGCGTCCACTCCTCTTTCGGCAGGCCGCCGCCCTGGCCCTGGAAGGCCACGGTGGTCATACCGCTGCGGTTGGGGATACGTCCGGTTTGCATCGCGGCCCGGCCCGGGGTGCTGCTCGGCTGGCCGTAGAAATCAAAGAAAGTCATCCCCTCATCGGCCATACGATCGAGGTTTGGCGTTGGCATACCGCGCCCTTCCCCTCCGCCGTAAACCCCAAGGTCGCCATAACCGGTGTCATCAGAAACAATCAAAATGATATTCGGCTTTCTGGCCGTCCCTTCATTTGACACTGCCGCATTCTGGTCAGCGGCCTGGGCGGTGGCGCCCGGTAAAAAAGAACCCGCGGCGAAGGCCAGCACGCCAATGCCCTTGTACTTTCGTTTCATTGCTAAACCTCATGACTCAGAATGGGTCTGATTTATCTCAATATTTGAATAATACCGGGTGAATTGGAGAGAATAATTTAAATCTTTGCATCAAAAATGAGATAGATGAATAAAGCTTATTACCGTAACGAAGAAGATGCCGTTTAAGTGAAGTTTATAAGCCTATAAAAATCCAGTATCGCGGGCTTTATTTTTGCCATTTTTACGCAACAAACAGAGCGGTAAGGCCGGCGCTAAACGCAGCCGTTTTAATCACTTCGGTAATTCCGAGTCATGCAGGGCCATACGGTGAAAACAGTCTAAGATGATGTTTTTAAAAGAACCATAGCACAGTCCCTTAACGGACTGAGGAAAGCTGAGAGGCGCATAAAATTTAGCGTTTGTTTTTACAGCCGGATTTAATCTATTCGACGCAGAATACAACCAGGAAGTAATACTTAAGTATTACACCGGTACATTAACGCGGCGCCATAACGCCGCCGCCGAATTGCGGAAAAAGAAAAATAAAATAGAGTCGTCTTCCGCTATTTCCGCTTACTCCAGATGTTTACGCTTAAACTGGCCGGCGTCGATATCATATTGCTTCATTTTTCGCCACAGCGTGGTACGCCCGATATTCAGCAGCTGCGACATCTCCTGGATGCGGCCGCTGGTCACTCGGGCGGCATGGATAATCGCCTCTTTTTCAATGGCGCTAAACGTCAGGCTGGCGGGGAGCAGCGAAGAGGAGGTATCGCTGCCGGTACGCTCGGTAAACAGGTACTCCGGCAGGTTGCTCAGGCGCACGTGCCCGTTATCGCTGCTGATCGCGACGTTTTCAATAATGCTGTTCAGTTCAAAATCATTCCCGGGCCATGAGTAGTTCACCAGCTGCGCCAGGGCGTCGTCGTCCACCTTCAGGCGCGACGAGAAGCGCTTTTCCAGGCTGCGCAGGCGGTTATGCACCAGCGAGGTGATGCTGTTGCGCCGCGCCCGCAGCGGGGGAATAACGATCTCAAACGAGTGCAGCGCGTAGTACAGCTGGCGGCTAAAGCGGTTCTGCTCCACCAGGTTGGCGAGGTCGACGGTGGTGGTGGCGATCACCTTGACGTCCACCGGGATCAGGCGGCGGGCGTCGAGGCGGGTTAGTACGCCCTGCTTAATAACCTGCAGCAGCGCGGACTGCAGCTCCGGCGCCAGGTACTCGATTTTTTCCAGAAACAGGGTGCCGCCGTTGGCCAGCTCCAGCCGGCTCAGGCGGCCGTTTTCGTCGTCGGTCGGCGCGCTGCCCATAAAATCCTGCCCGAGCGCGCCGTCGGCGTACAGCTGGCAGTTCACCGCAATATAGGGCCCGCCCGCCCGCTCGCTTTCATTATGAATCGCCTGGCCGAGCAGCTCTTTGCCGACGCCCTCTTCCCCGCACAGCAGCACCGGAAAGGCGCCCCTCGCCGCCTGGCGACCAAAATGAATCAGGCGCCGGGTCTCCGGATCGTCCGCCGACATCTGCTCGAAGGTGTGGCTCACCTTGCCCAACTGGCTGGTCATCAGCTGGCGCATCTGCTCTACCGGGTGCAGCAGCAGAATAAAGCTGTTGCCCTGCTCTTCGACAATCGGCTTCAGCGTGATCACCGCATCGACAAACTGGTGCTGGCTTTCGAAGGTCACTTCCGCATGATTCAGCCCGCGCGCGTGCTTAATCGCCCGACGCAGCAGCGCCGGCAGCGTCACCAGCTCATTGATATTGCGCCCCTGGCTGGCCTGCACGTCGAGATGCAGCAGCGTCGCGGCCCGCGCGTTGAGAAACTGCAGGACGCCCTGCTCGTTCCACGCCATCACCCCGTCATCCATGCTTTCCAGCAGGCCGTACATCTGGTTCAGATGGCGATTGGACTCGGCCAGCAGGCTGTCGGTGAGCAGGGAGTTGCCCACCTCGCGGGCGATCGCGAGGGTCAGCGACAGGTCCGACGTCGCCTGCTGCTGCGTGAGGCAGCACAGCGAGATCGAGCCAAACAGCCGGCCGTGGTTATCAAACACCGGCGTCGAGCTGAACGACCACGGGCGCAGCGCCTGCTTGAAGTGGCTGTCGCCGGCGGTTTTCACCGGCTGCCCGAGCATGGAGGCCAGGGAGAGTGCGCAGCTGCCGATAATGCTTTCCGCGCAGTAGCTGCCGTCGCGAAAGCCCAGCTCGGCAAGCTGGTCAAGGGTCTGCGGATCGCCGCAGCGGCTGAGAATACAGGCGGACTCATCGAGGATAAACAGCCCGCAGGGACGGCTATCCATAAACTCCCAGGCGTCCTCGAGCGCGGCCTGACCAATCGTCAGCAGCGCGGTTTTGCGCCGACAGATCGATTCAAACGTCAGCCCCTGCGCCTGGTGCGGCGCCTGCCAGGTCTCGCGCTGCATAAACTTGCTGCAGCGATGCCATGACTGGGTTATCACCGAAGAAAAGCTCTGAGTCTGCGCAGTCATATCCGTTTCCGCTGTGTTAAAAACGACCGTATTAAAAACGACAACCCCTCCGGCAGACGCTGCCGAAGGGGAGAAAAGGCCTCTTTACTCTCCAGAGAAGAGACTTACCGCCATGCTATCACCGCGCCAGCCACTGCTGCCCCAGCAGGTCGGCGGTGAGGATCGCGGCGTAGACGCTGCTGGCGGTCACCGGGAACGGCATATTGTGGATGGTTTCGCCCGGCGCGCAGGTTGCCTGCGCCACGGCTTCAATTTTCCCTTCAATGCCCTCCTTGACGCCCATTTGCGCAAGGGTCACCGGCAGGCCCACCTTCTGGCAGAAGTTCAGCACCGTTTCGATCTCTTCCAGCGGGCTGTTTTGCAGCACCAGCTGGGTCAGGGTACCAAACGCCACTTTTTCGCCGTGGTACAGATGGTGGCACTCTTCCAGAATGGTAAAGCCGTTATGGATAGCATGCGCCCCGGCAAGGCCGCTGCTTTCAAAGCCGATACCGCTGAGGTAGGTATTGGCCTCCACGATGCGCTCCAGGGCATCGGTCACGACCCCCGCCTGGGCGGCGAGGCGCGCTTTTTCGCCCTCGGCCAGCAGCGTATCATAGCACAGGCGCGCCAGGCTTAAGGCCGCCGCCGTGGACTGGCCGCCCGCCATGCTGGTTGCTCTGGCGTCAAAACAGGCCTTCGCTTCAAACCAGGTCGAGAGCGCATCGCCCATCCCGGCCACCAGCAGGCGCACCGGCGCTTTGGCGATAATCGCCGTATCCATTACCACCATATCCGGGTTTTTCGGATAGATCAGATACTCTTCAAATTCGCCCGCTTCGCTGTAGATAACCGACAGCGCGCTGGTTGGCGCATCGGTAGAGGCGATGGTGGGGATAACCACCACCGGCAGCTTCTGGTAAAAGCCGATGGCTTTCGCCGTATCGAGCGTCTTGCCACCACCAATCCCCACCACGCCGCGGCAGCCGTGCTGCTGCAGAATCGCGCTCAGGCGGTTGATTTCCGCATGGCTGCATTCACCGTTAAAGCGCGCGGCGTGGCAGCTGATGTTGTGGCTGTGCAGGCCGTTCAGCACCTTGTCTCCCGCCAGCTTCATGACGAAGTCGTCGGCAATCACGAAAAAGCTGTCCGCCAGGTTTTTGGCGTACTCGCCAAACAGCGTGGATGCATCAGGTCCCTGGAGATATTTGGCTGGAGATTGAATAACTTTTAGCATTCCTTTCATCCTCAAATAAGAGCATTTTTTTACATGATGAGCTCTGGTGCCGCTGCGTTCAGCCTTCTACTAATGAGGGGAACGGGAGCGCTACCGGAGCGATGCAATCACTGTAGGGCGAGCGGAGAACAAAAAAATATTTCGCCTTTTTGTTCTGATATGGAACAGAGAAAATATTTTTGCGTTTCATATTGAAACATTAATCACGGTAAAACGCCGGGATTGCGATCCCGATCCGCCCGCGCAGCGTAAATTTGCCCGGCAGGCAGCATAGCTCACCGGGAAATCGGCCCCTGGCCGCGAAAAAAAACTAAAAACCCGCTTCGTTATCGCCGCTTATCCGCCTCGCGGCGAGATGAAAAAAACCGCTCTGGGTCGCATTTTGCTTTTTTCTTCGCAAAAAACGTTTCATTACGGAACATTTATCAGCAATCACGTTCCGTAATGAAACCCACTTCGGGCAGATTTTATTTTTCGTCAACTCAGCCAGAATCACTACATCGCCGGACAGCGCCTATCGGCTGGCGACCCCCTACACGATGACCCCCTCCGCCAGCAGAGAGGCGGCATCGAACCACTGTGACGGAGCATGAAGATGAAAAAACTGATTAATCGTGTCGAAGATGTCCTGAGCGAACAGCTCGCGGGCCTGGCGAAGGCCCATCCCCAATTAATGCTGCATCAGGACCCGGTGTACGTCACCCGCGCCGATGCGCCGGTTGCCGGCAAGGTGGCGCTGCTCTCCGGCGGCGGCAGCGGACATGAGCCAATGCACTGCGGCTACATTGGCCAGGGCATGCTCTCCGGCGCCTGCCCGGGGGAGATCTTCACCTCGCCGACGCCGGATAAAATGTTCGAGTGCGCGATGAATATCGACGGCGGCGAAGGCGTGCTGCTGATTATCAAAAACTACACCGGCGATATTTTGAATTTTGAAACCGCCACCGAGCTGCTGCATGAGAGCGGCGTCAAGGTCACCACCGTGGTCATCGATGATGACGTGGCGGTGAAGGACAGCCTCTATACCGCCGGCCGTCGGGGCGTGGCCAACACCGTGCTGATTGAAAAGCTGGTGGGTGCCGCCGCCGAACGCGGCGATTCGCTGGAAGCCTGCGCCGAGCTGGGCCGCAGGCTCAACAACCTCGGCCACTCCATCGGCGTCGCCCTCGCGGCCTGCACCGTGCCGGCCGCCGGACAGCCCTCTTTTGAGCTCCAGGATAATGAAATGGAGTTCGGCGTCGGCATCCACGGCGAACCGGGGATTGACCGCCGCGCCTTCAGCTCGCTCGACCAGACCGTGGACGAAATGTTCGCCACCCTGCTGGAGAACGGCACCTACAGCCGTACCCTGCGCCAGTGGGATCTGGCCAAAGGCAGCTGGCAGGACGTCCAGCAGGGGAAAAAAGCGCTACAGAGCGGCGACCGCGTCATCGCGCTGGTCAACAACCTCGGCGCCACGCCGCTGTCGGAGCTGTACGGCGTCTACAACCGCCTCGCCGAACGCTGCGAGGAGAGCGGGATCGCTATCGCCCGCAGCCTTATCGGCAGCTACTGCACATCTCTGGATATGGTGGGCTTTTCCATCACCCTGCTGAAAGCCGACGACGAGACGCTGGCCCTGTGGGATGCCCCCGTCCATACCCCGGCGCTGAACTGGGGCCATTAAGGAGCACAACATGTCACTGAACAGAACGCAGATCGTTAACTGGCTCTATCGCTGCGGCGAGATCTTTACCAAAGAGCGGGATTTTCTTACCGGGCTGGATAAAGAGATCGGCGACGCTGACCACGGCCTGAACATGCATCGCGGCTTCAGCAAGGTGGTGGAAAAACTGCCTTCGATTGCCGATAAGGACATCGGTTTTATCCTCAAAAATACCGGGATGACGCTGCTTTCCAACGTCGGCGGCGCCAGCGGCCCGCTGTTCGGCACCTTCTTTATCCGCGCGGCGCAGGTAACCCAGGCGCACCAGAGCCTCAGCCTCGACGAGCTGTATCAGATGATGCGCGAAGGCGCGGACGGCGTGGTCAACCGCGGCAAGGCGGAGCCGGGGGATAAAACGATGTGCGACGTCTGGCTACCGGTCGTTGAATCATTGCGCCATTCCAGCGAACAGCATCTGCCGTTGCAGGCCGCGCTGGACGCCGCCTGCAAGCAGGCGGAGATCGCCACCCGCTCCACCATCACCATGCAGGCCCGCAAAGGCCGCGCCAGCTACCTCGGCGAGCGCAGCATCGGGCATCAGGATCCGGGCGCGACCTCGGTGATGTTTATGATTCAGGAGCTGGCTGCCGCAGCCAAAGAGTAAGGAAAAAGCGATGGTAAACCTGGTGATTGTGTCTCATAGCGCCCGACTGGGCGAAGGCGTCGGAGAGCTGGCCCGGCAGATGTTAATCGGTGACGGCTGCCGGCTGGCGATCGCCGCCGGGATTGACGATCCCGAGAGCCCGATCGGCACCGATCCCATTAAGGTGATGGAGGCCATTGAATCGGTGGCCGACGCCGATCACGTGCTGGTGATGATGGATATCGGCAGCGCTCTGCTGAGCGCCGAGACGGCGCTGGATCTTCTCGATCCGGCCATCGCCGCCAGGGTTCGCCTCTGCGCGGCCCCGCTGGTCGAAGGTACGCTGGCGGCAACGGTCAGCGCGGCAACCGGATCAACGATCGACAAGGTTATCGAGGACGCCATGAACGCGCTGGAGGCTAAGCGCGTCCAGCTGGGATTACCGTCGCCCGCCCAGGCCGCCCCTGAGGCGACCCCCTTTGCCGGAGATGACGACGCGCGGTCGGTTTCGGTGGTGATTAGCAACCACAACGGCCTGCACGTTCGTCCGGCCTCGCGCCTGGTGGCGGTGCTGGCCGGCTTCAACGCCGATCTGCTGCTGGAGAAAGGCGGCAAGTGCGTGGCGCCGGACAGCATCAATAAAATCGCGCTGCTGCAGGTGCGCCGCGACGACAGGCTCCGGCTGCTGGCCCGCGGGCCGGATGCCGAGGCGGCGCTGGCCGCATTCCAGGCGCTGGCGGCGGAGCACTTTGGCGAGCAGCCGGACGCTGCCCCCGCGGCGATCGTCCCCTCCGCTGCCCGCGTCCAGGGGAAGGCGCTGCTCTACCCCCTACCGCATGCCGAGCCGCGGCGGCGAAACAGCGCCAATAGCGCCAAAGAGCAGCGGCGCCTGAAGCAGGCCATTGAGCAGACGCTGGCGGATCTCAACGCCCTGACCCGCCTGGCGGAGGAGCGCTACTCCGCCGATATCGCGGCCATTTTCTCCGGTCACCACACCCTGCTCGACGACCCGGAACTCTATGACGCCGCCTGCGCCATCCTGAGCAAGGAGCAGTGCTGCGCCGAGTGGGCGTGGTACCAGGTGCTGGTCGATCTCAGCCAGCAGTATCGCCAGCTGAGCGATACCTATCTGCAGGCGCGCTATATTGATATCGAAGATCTGCTCCACCGCACGCTGCGCCATCTTCAGGGCCGCAGCGAGGTGCCGCTGGCGGTGAATGAACCGGTGATCGTTATCGCCGATGATATCTTCCCCTCTACCGTGGTGCAGCTCGATCCCCGGCAGGTAAAAGGGATCTGTCTGCAGGAAGGCAGCGACGTTTCCCACGGCGCGATCATCGCGCGCCAGGCCGGGATCGCCTGTCTGTGCCAGCAGGGTGAGACGCTGAAAACGCTGCGCAGCGGCGATGCCATCACCCTTGATGTCGCCGAAAGGCGCATTATCCGCGGGTAGCCCGCGCTGTCGGCCCCATTGACCTCACGCCGGAGGCGCTGCCTCCGGGGATTTTGTTTTCGCTCAACCTCCAGGAACCGTTATGTCTCAATTCTTTTTTAATCAGCGCACCAGCCTCGTCAGCGACGTTATTGAAGGGGCGATTATCGCCAGCCCGTGGAACAATCTGGCGCGGCTGGAGAGCGATCCGGCGATCCGCGTGGTCGTGCGCAGCGATCTGAATAAGAGCAACGTCGCGGTTATCTCCGGCGGCGGCTCCGGCCACGAGCCGGCCCACGTGGGCTTTATTGGTAAAGGCATGCTCACCGCCGCCGTCTGCGGCGATATTTTTGCTTCGCCAAGCGTCGATGCGGTGCTGACGGCGATCCAGGCCGTCACCGGCGAAGCGGGCTGCCTGCTGATCGTTAAGAACTACACCGGCGATCGCCTGAACTTTGGCCTCGCGGCGGAGAAAGCGCGTCGCCTGGGCTACAGCGTCGAGATGCTGATCGTCGGCGACGATATTTCGCTGCCGGATAACAAGCATCCGCGCGGCATTGCCGGGACCATCCTGGTGCATAAAGTGGCGGGCTACTTCGCCGAGCGCGGCTACAACCTGGCGACCGTGCTGCGTGAAGCGCAGTACGCGGCGAACAACACCCGCAGCCTCGGCCTCGCGCTCTCCAGCTGCCACCTGCCGCAGGATGCCGAGACGGCTCCGCGCCACCATCCCGAACAGGCGGAGCTGGGGATGGGCATTCACGGCGAGCCCGGCGCTTCGGTTATCGCCACCCAGAACAGCGCGCAGATTATGCAGCTGATGGTGGAGAAGCTGACCGCGGCCCTGCCGGAAACCGGCCGCCTGGCGGTGATGCTCAATAATCTCGGCGGCGTATCGGTCGCGGAAATGGCGATCCTCACCCGCGAGCTGGCGAACACTCCGCTCCATCAGCGTATTGACTGGCTGATTGGCCCGGCGTCTCTGGTCACCGCCCTGGATATGAAAGGCTTCTCGATCACCGCGATCGTGCTGGAAGAGAGCATTGAGAAAGCGCTGCTCTCCGAGGTGGAAACCGCCAGCTGGCAGAAGCCGGTCCAGCCGCGTGCCGTCGGGGTCATGCCCTGCTCGCTGCGCAGCAGTCGCGTGGAGTTCCAGCCTTCAGACCATAGCGTCGTGGCGGGCTACGTCGGAACGGTGACCGCAACGCTGTCCGACCTTGAGGCCCACCTCAACGCGCTGGATGCCAAAGTCGGCGACGGCGACACCGGGTCGACCTTCGCCGCGGGCGCGCGCGACGTGGCCGACCTGCTGCATCGCCAGCAGCTGCCGCTCGCCAACCTCGCCACCCTGTTTGCGCTGATCGGCGAACGCCTGACCGTGGTGATGGGCGGCTCCAGCGGCGTGCTGATGTCTATTTTCTTTACCGCCGCCGGGCAGAAGCTGGAACAGGGCGCCAGCGTCGCCGAAGCGCTCAACGCCGGCCTTGCGCAGATGAAATTTTACGGCGGGGCGGACGAAGGCGATCGCACCATGATTGACGCGCTGCAGCCGGCGCTGGCCTCGCTACTGGCCGCGCCTGACAATCTGCAGGCGGCGTTTGCTGCGGCCGAGGCCGGCGCGGAAAGCACCCTCCACGCCAGCAAAGCCAACGCCGGGCGCGCGTCGTATCTCAACAGCGACAGCCTGCTGGGCAATATGGACCCGGGCGCTCACGCGGTGGCGATGGTGTTTAAGGCCCTGGCGGAGAAATAGAGACAGACAGATATTCCCGCAGGCGCCGCGGTGCCTGCGGGAATGCAGAGAATGCAGAGAATGCAGAGAATGCAGAGAATGCAGAGAATGCAGAGAATGCAGAGAATGCAGAGAATGCAGGGAGTTTTGCTCAGGTAGCCCGGGCAGAGCAATCGCCGCAGCCCGGGATTTCGCTACATTGACTACTTACTGTGCCAGTAGGCCTGGGAGCGCACCAGCTGCGGGTCAATCTCATCCCCTTTAAAGCGCTCAAGCAGCGATTTCACCACCGCGCCTTCGCCGGTCACCCAGATAAAGTAATCCTCCGCCGGGACGCGCACCTGCGCCAGACGCTCGGCCACCGCGGCGGGGTTATGGCCCACCACCCACTCAATATTGAAGCCGTCAAACTCCGCCAGATAGTCTTTATAAGCCGCATCGCCGATGGTGACGATCGCCGTTACCTGCGGCACAACCGGCAGCTGGCTTAATGCCCGCAGGCGACGAAGCAGCGCGGGCATACCGGACTCATCGCCCACGTACAGCTGCCAGGCATAATCTTCCGGCACCACCAGCGAACCGCGCGGCCCGCCAATGACCAGCTTATCGCCGACGCTTGCCGCCAGCGCCCAGCGGCTGGCGAGACCGCCGTCATGAATAAAGAAATCATAGGCCAGCTCATGGCGTTCGGCATCGTACAGCGGCGTGTAGTCGCGGCTGGCCGGGCGCACGCCCTCGCCCCAGTTAATGCCTTCATCCGTCACCTGCGGCGGCGTAAAGGTCGCGCCCTCCTGCGGGAAAAAGAGCTTGGTGTGGTCATCAAAACCCTGCGAAACGAAACCCTCCAGCGCGTCGCCTCCCAGCACGATGCGCTGGAAGCCAGCGCTCACGCGCTCCACGCGCAGCACGGTAAGTTCGCGGAAACGGAGTTCATTTTGTACGCGCTGCGGGTACTGCGTTTTTTTGAGTGTTGTCATCATCGGCGGCCTTCGTGAAGTTAAATAGATATATCTAAACCTGATGCAAATGATAATGATTGCCATTAAAAAAGAATGCAAGATCTTTTTTGATATAGTCAGACTAAAAGCCATAAAAATCCAAAAAATAAAACAAATTCATTAATTATCAGTAAATTAAAATTCACACAATAATTATCATTGCAACGGTAAGACATTTAGATATAAATTAGATATATCAAAACTAACAGGAGATAACGATGCGAAATCATCATGAAGAGGACCACGACTCGCGCGAACACCACGCTGAACGCGGCGGGCGCAGAGGCGGCGGGCGCCGCCAGCGCTTCTTCGGCCACGGCGAACTGCGGCTGGTTATCCTCGATATCCTCAGCCGCAGCGCCAGCCACGGCTACGAGCTGATCAAAGAGATAGAGAGCCTGACCCAGGGCAACTACAGCCCGAGCCCCGGCGTTATCTACCCCACCCTCGACCTGCTGCAGGATCAGGGGCTGATCGGCGTTGAAGAGGAAAACGGGCGTAAAAAAATCTCGATTAGCGAAGAGGGTCGTCGCCTGCACGCGGAAAACCAGCAGTCCCTGGCCGACATTCGGGAGCGTCTTCAGGCGCGGATGGTCGGCTGCGAGCTGCGTAAAAATCCGCAGATGAAACGGGCGCTGGAAAATTTTAAAGCCGTGCTGGATTTGAAAGTTAATCAGCAGGCCATCAGCGAAGCGCAGCTAAAGCAGATTATTGCCGTCATCGACCGCGCGGCGATGGAAATCTCCCAGCTCGATTAGGCCGTCGCCGCCCACCAGCCAGCCCTCTTCTGCCCCAGCGTTGGGCAAAGCGCACCGCGGCGATGCACGCGACGCTAAGCCCGCAGAGCGCATGCTGCGTCCGCTCAGGAGTAAAGCATGCCAATAATATCGCCATAAGATTAAATATTGCGCAATTGCGCTTTCACGCTGCGTTTATCCCGATTTTCAGCTGCTGCACCGAAGTGGCGTAATCCCTGCAATACTTAATTCAGTATCATGTGATACGCCCATCCCAGGAGCCCACTTTGAACAGGTTACCTTCCAGCGCATCGGCTCTGGCCTGCAGCGCACACGCACTGAATCTCATTGAGAAGCAAACGCTCGATCATGAGGAGATGAAAGCACTTAACCAGGAGGTCAGAGAGTACTTTAAAGAGCACGTGAATCCGGGGTTTTTAGCGTATCGAAAATCTGTTACCGCTGGCGGGGATTACGGAGCCGTAGAGTGGCAGGCGGGAAGTTTAAATACGCTTGTCGACACTCAGGGACAAGAGTTTATTGATTGCCTGGGTGGCTTTGGAATTTTTAATGTAGGGCACCGTAATCCAGTCGTTGTTTCCGCCGTAGAGCACCAGCTCGCTAAGCAACCTCTTCATAGTCAGGAACTGCTCGATCCGCTGCGGGCCATGCTGGCCAAAACGCTGGCGGCCCTAACGCCGGGCAAGCTGAAGTACAGCTTCTTTTGCAATAGCGGAACCGAGTCGGTCGAAGCAGCGCTGAAGCTCGCTAAAGCCTACCAGTCCCCGCGCGGCAAATTTACCTTTGTGGCCACCAGCGGCGCTTTCCACGGCAAATCGCTGGGCGCGCTGTCCGCTACCGCCAAATCGACGTTCCGCAAGCCGTTTATGCCGCTGCTGCCGGGATTCCGTCACGTGCCGTTTGGCGACATCAACGCCATGCGCACGCTGCTCAGCGAGTGTAAGAAAACCGGCGATGACGTCGCGGCGGTGATCCTTGAGCCAATTCAGGGCGAAGGCGGGGTGATCCTGCCGCCGCCGGGCTATCTCCCCGCGGTTCGTAAGCTGTGCGACGAGTTTGGCGCGCTGCTGATCTTCGACGAAGTGCAGACCGGCATGGGCCGCACCGGCAAAATGTTTGCCTGCGAGCATGAAAACGTTCATCCGGATATTCTGTGTCTTGCCAAAGCGCTCGGCGGCGGCGTGATGCCGATTGGCGCGACGGTTGCCACCGAAGAGGTCTTCTCGGTGCTGTTCGACAACCCGTTCCTGCACACCACCACCTTCGGCGGTAACCCGCTGGCCTGCGCCGCGGCGCTGGCGACGATCAACGTTCTGCTGACGGAGAATCTGCCGGCGCAGGCCGAGCAGAAAGGCGACCTGCTGCTGGACGGCTTCCGCCTGCTGGCTCGCGAGTATCCGGAGCTGGTGAACGAAGTCCGTGGTAAAGGGATGCTGATGGCCATTGAGTTCGTGGATAACGAAATCGGCTATGACTTTGCCAGCCTGATGTTCCGCCAGCGGGTGCTGGTGGCCGGCACCCTGAACAACGCGAGGACGATCCGCATCGAACCGCCGCTGACGCTGACCCTTGAGCAGTGTGAGCTGGTGCTGAAGGCGGCGCGGAACGCGCTGGCCGAGCTGCGGGTGTCGGTGGAAGAAGCCTGACGATAGCCAACAAAAAGCCCGGTGGAAGCGATATTCACCGGGCTTTTTTACGCCTGCCGTTCCGTCCCACTGCTCCGTGAGACGGGTTATCGCCCGGCTTTAAGCTGTACGCCATGCACCATTTTCCCCTATTGTTAATATGTCGCCCGCAAGATTTTCCCGGTACTGCCGTTAACCGGAATATTGACGTGATGGGTGAACAATTTCGGTTCGATAACGACTTCGCAACCCAGGACATCGCTAAGCACGCCCCTCCAGCCGTGACTTAGCCTGCGGTAATCCGTTCGCCGGATGTTTCCGCAGGCCAGTTTCCGATGCTATTCCGGCAGCAGGCCCACAAAGCTGCGCTTCTGCCGCGGCTGCGACATCATCTCATCCAGCTTCTCGACGCAGGCCAGGTAGTGCGGCGTTTTTTTGTGCGCCAGCACCGCGTCCTCATCTTTATAGGCCTCGTAGATAAAAAACCGCGTCTTCACCTCCGGGTCCTGCAGGACGTCGAAGCGCAGGTTGCCCGGCTCCTGCAGGGCCCCTTCATGGTTCGCGCGAAAGACGTCGAGAAACTCGTTAACCCGCTCCGGTTTGATATTAATTTCTACCAGCGTCACGTTCATTTCAGCTCCCCCTGCTTCTCCTCCAGCCAGAACTGATACGCCTCGCGGGCGCTCATATTCTCGTGCACCACTTTCTTCACCGCCTTCAGCATCGCGCGCGGCGCGCTGGACTGGAAAATATTGCGCCCCATATCGACGCCGGACGCGCCCTGATCAATCGCCCGCCAGCACATCTCCAGCGCCTCCTGCTCCGGCAGCTTTTTGCCGCCGGCGATCACTATCGGCACCGGGCAGCTGGCGGTCACTTTTTCAAAGCCCTCTTCAACAAAATAGGTTTTGACGAACTGCGCCCCCATCTCGGCGGCGATGCGGCTGGCCAGCGAGAAATAGCGCGCGTCGCGGGTCATCTCTTTACCGACCCCGGTAACCGCCAGCACCGGCATGCCGTAACGGTTCCCGGCATCCACCAGCTTAATAATATTGCCGATCGACTGATGCTCGTATTCGCTGCCGATATAGACCTGCGCCGCGACCGCGCAGACGTTAAGGCGCAGCGCGTCTTCCATCGTCACCGCCACGCACTCGTTGGAAAGCTCGCTGAGGATCGAGTTGCCACCGGAGGCGCGCAACACCACCGGCTTGTTGGTGGCCGCCGGTACCGTGCTTCTTAGGATTCCGCGGGTGCACATCAGCACGTCGGTCTCATCAAACAGCGGGGCGATGGAGAGATCGATCCGCTCAAGCCCGGTGGTCGGCCCCTGAAAATAGCCGTGGTCGAAGGCCAGCATCACCGTGCGGTTGCTCTGCGGGTTAAAGATGCGCGCCAGCCGGGACTGCATCCCCCACTCCAGCGATCCGCAGCCCTTCAGTCCGTAGAGCACGTTCTGCTGCGGTCGGTCCAGGCCAAAGTCCTTCCCCTCTTTGATATCGTCTAAATCTGCCATTTCATCCCCCGTCAGAAGTCGTAGTTGTTGATGTTCTCTTTGGTGAACACCACGCGCTCCGGCAGCAGCACGATGCCGTTGCCTTTCGCCTCATACTGATAGCCCTGGACGCTGTTTGGCTCGACCTTCAGCGTTCCGATATCTTTTACCTCCACGCTGTCACCGACGTTAAGATCGCCTTTTTTCAGCAGACGATCGGCGACGTTAACCGCAATTTTTCCCTGCTGGACCACATCCCACAGGCCGAAGGCTTTCACCGTACCGCGCTCAACGTACGGGCGCATAACGTTCGGGGTGCTAAAGCCGACAATCGCCACCCCCTGACGCTTAAGGTTCTCCGCCGCCTGCGCCGCCGCCGGGAGCGCGTTGGCGTCCGGGGCGATAATGGCGTCGAGATCCGGGTAGGCTTTTAGTATGCCCTCGGCGGTTTGCAGCGATTTGGTGGCGTCGTTATAGCCGAACTGGGTGGTCACCACTTCCCACTGCGGGTGCTCTTTGGCAATCTTCGCTTTGGCCTCTTTAACCCACTGGTTCTGGTCGGTCACCGTCGGGCTGGAGTAGAAGAACGCCACCTTAGCGGCCGGTTTGCTTACCTGCTTCGAGGTCATATCCACCAGCAGTCCGCCGAGCTGCTGCGGGGTGCCCTGGTTGATATAGATACTGCGGCATTCGGGTTTGGTATCGGAGTCCCAGGTCAGCACCTTCACGCCGCGCTGCATCGCACGCTTGAGCGCCGGGCACAGGCCGTCCGGCGATACCGCGGAGACGATAATCGCGTTGTAGCCCTGGTTGACGAAGTTGTTGATCAGCTGCACCTGGCCGGAGACGCTCGGTTCGGTCGGGCCGTCGTAGGTGACATCAACCCCCAGCGCCTTGCCCGCCTCTTTGGCGCCGTTGCCGCCGCTGGTAAAGAAGCCCACGCCGACGAGTTTAGGAATAAAGGCAATGCGGTCTGCGGCCTGGGTGGTCGCCACGCTCAGCGCCAGCGCCAGGGCGCTCGTTTGCAGGATTCGTTTGGTTTTCATCGTATGTTTATGCTCCGATTGTTTTATGCGCGAGAAAGGCGTCGCCAGGTCATTCGCACCCATTCACGGTGCAGGCTCAGCGAGCGCCCCATCACCACCACAACCAACAGCGCCCCTGACAGCGCGCTCGACACCTGGTTGGGGATGCCGACCATCTGTAAACCTTGTTGTAAATATCCCACCAGCAGCGCCGCCAGCGCCGTGCCGATAATGGAACCTGAACCACCGTAGATATTCGCCCCGCCAAGCACCGCGGCGGTCAGCGCCGGCATCAGCAGATCGCGGCCGAGGTCCGATCGCGCCGAGCCAAAATAGGAGACCATCACCAGCGCGGCGATGGCCGAGGCCACGCCCACCAGGCCATACAGCACGTACGGCATGCCGTTCACCGACAGCGCGGCATAGCGCGCGGCGCGCGGGTTTTGCCCGAGCAGAAACAGGTGGCGGCCAAAGCGCCCGCGATGGGCCAGCAGCCAGAAGAAAAAGGTGATGACGATAAACAGCACCAGCGGCAGCGGCAGGCCGAACAGGGTCAGGTTGGCGAAGGCGGTGAAGGCGTCGGGGAAGCCGCCAATCCCTTCATAGCCGGTCGCGCCCGCCATGCCGGAGAGCAGCAGCGCCCCGCCGCCGTAGAGGTAGAGGGTGCCGAGGGTGATCACCAGCGGGCTGATGCCGGTGTAGTGGATCAGCGCCGCGTTAATCAGCCCGCACAGCAGGCCAAGCAGCAGGGTTAGCGGGATGGCCAGCCCCATCGGCCAGCCCGCCTGCATCATCACCCCCAGCGCGATGGCGCACAGGCCGATGGTCGAGCCGAGCGAAATATCGATGCCGCCGCTAATGATCACCAGCGTCAGCGGCAGGGCCACGATGCCGATACAGATAAAATCGCTGGTGCTGAACAGCAGCATATTGATATCCAGCATCCGCGGGTTAATGGCCCCAAACAGCAGAATTTCCACCACCAGCAGCGCCAGCAGCGCGCTTTCCCAGCTGAGCTTCATCACGCCACCTCTTTGTTTTTACGCTTTGTGAACGGGGCCACGCCCTTTCCCCCCTTATTACCGGGCTGAAAGCGGGCATATTTCAGCGCTCGCTGGTGGCGGCTCAGCGCCTGGCGCAGCCGCCCGTCGAGCACCAGCACGCCGAGCAGCACCAGGCCGGCAATAAAGTCGTTCCACCACGCCGGGAGCCTGAGCAGCACCAGCACGGTATCAATCTGAGTAAGGAAGAAGGCGCCGAGGAACGCGCCGATGAGCGTCCCGGTGCCGCCGAGCAGGGAAATACCGCCGAGCACGCAGGCGGCGATGGCTTTCATCTCCAGCCCGCTGCCGGTCTGGTTGGGCACAAAGCCAATCTGGGCGGCAAAAACGACGCCGGCGCAGGCGGCCAGCATGCCGTTAAGGGTAAAGGCGAGCATCCGCGTGCGGTTCACCGCGACGCCCAGCTGGCGCGCGGCGGTCAGGTTGTCGCCGACGGCGTAAAAATCGCGGCCGGCAGCGGTGCGCGACAGCATCCAGGCGCCGGCCAGCAGCAGAACCAGCACCAGCCAGCCCAGCGGCGAGATGCCGATAAACGCCGGCTCCGAGAGCGACTTGAGGCTATCCGGCAGGCCTTCAATCCATTTCCCGCCGGTCCACAGCAGCATCACCCCGCGATACAGCCCGAGGGTGCCAAGGGTGGCGACAATCGCCGGAATGCGCAGCCCCACCACCAGCAGGCCGTTAAAGGCGCCCGCCAGGGCGCCAATCGCCAGCGCAAACGCAATGGCCGCCGTCAGGCCGTAGCCGCCGTTGAGCGCCACGCCCACCGCAATGGCGCACAGGCCAACGGTGGAGCCGACGGAAACGTCGATATTGCGGGTCAGCATCACCAGCGTTGCCCCGAGCGCCAGCAGGCAGAGGATTTGCGAGCTGGCGAAGATCATGCCCAGGGTCTGCAGGCTGAAGTAGGCCGGGTTGAGCGCCACCAGCCCGGCAAACAGCACCACGATGGCGAGAAAAGCGCTCAGTTCGCGATTCTTCAATAACGTTTTCATGCCGCGCCTCCAAATGCCAGCGTCATCATGCGTTCAACGGTCACCGCCCGGCGCGCCAGCTCGCCGCTCTGTCGGCCCTGGTGCATCACCAGCACCCGGTCGGCCAGGCCCACAAACTCATCCAGATCGCTGGAGATCATCAGCACCGCCACGTTCTGCGCGGCGACGCTTTTCAGCAGCTGGTAGATATCGGCGCGGGCGGAAACGTCCACGCCGCGCGTCGGCTCGTCGACGATCAGCAGCAGCGGATTGGCTTCAAGGCAGCGCGCCAGCAGCACCTTCTGCTGGTTACCGCCGGAGAGCGTGCGCACCGGCTGGTCGCTATCGGCAAATTTGATCCCCAGCGCCCGGTGATAGCGCTCCACCACCGCCGCCTCGCGTTTATCCTGCTGCCACAGCGACGGCTGGTTAAACATCACCGTGTTCCAGCGCACCGGCGCATCGAGAAACAGTCCGGAGACCTGGCGATCTTCCGGCAGATAGACCAGCCCGCTGGCCAGCCGGGCGCGGGTGCTGGCGTCGCTGATATCGCGGTTCTCCAGCCAGACCCGCCCCGCGCGCGGCGGCCGCAGACCGTAGAGAGTTTCGGCAAATTCGGTGCGCCCGGATCCCACCAGCCCGGCGAGGCCGACGATCTCCCCGGCGTAGATCTCAAGGCTTAGATCGATAAAGCCCTCGCCGGTGAGATCCTCCACCCGCAGCACCGGGAAGTCCTGCGGCTGGGTGCGTCGGTTGCCCGGCAGCGCCAGCCACAGCTTCTGCGTATCGCTGAGGGCGTGCTCCCGGTCGGCGGGCGTCATGGCGCTCACCAGCTGATTGTCGCTGTAGTCGGCGGTGTGTCCGCTCAGCACCACCGCGCCGTCGCGCATGACCGAGACGTGGCTGGCGATCTGGCGGATCTCCGGCAGCTTGTGGGAGATAAAGACGATGCCGACGCCGAGATCCTGCAGCGCGCGGATCTGGCAAAACAGACGCGCCGTTTCGCCCGGCGTTAAGGAGGCGGTGGGCTCATCGAGGATCAGGATCTGCGCTTGGCGCATCAGGCCGCGCAGGATCTCGACCATTTGCTGATCCGCTACCTCGAGGGTGCTGGCCGCCGCGTCGAGATTCAGCTGGCAGCTGAGCTGCTGCAGCTTTTCCTGCAGCTGCGCGGCGCTATCGGCGCGCTTCGGCAGGCGAAACATAATGTTTTCCCGCACCGTCAGGTTAGGGAACAGCATCGGCTCCTGCGGCACCAGATAGACGCCCTGCTGATGGGCCAGCGCGGGGGTCAGGCGCGTAAAGGTATTCCCGCCGAGGGCCAGCTCGCCGCTGTCGGGGGTTTCTACGCCGGCGACAATCTTCATCAGCGTCGATTTCCCGGCGCCGTTGCCGCCCATCAGGGCGTGCACCTGGCCGGAAAATAACGTGAAATCAATCGCCTTCAGCACGCTAATGCCGGAGAACTGTTTGCAGATTTGGCGGGCTTCAAGCAGTGGCTTCATTATCACGCCTCGATTTGAACAAATGATTTTTTAATTTAATAATGTTCAAAAGCGTAGACCCTGAACTATATTTACAACCGTGCGAGGATCACAGTTTTATGCTTTCGATCGTTTGAATAAAACCAGCGAACAGCCAAAGATCGGTTTTGCCGGCCGGCTCACATTTTCCGACCGTGCAATAGCGAACATATGATCTAAATTTTTATAAGAGTTCACTTTATGAGCGAAAAACGCATTACGGAAGAGAGCCGCTACGCCGGGCTGGCGTTAGCCGAGGAAGAGCTGGTGGCGCGGGTGGCCTGGTGCTACTACCACGACGGCCTGACGCAGAACGACATTGGTGAACGTCTGGGGCTGCCGCGGCTGAAGATCTCCCGGCTGCTGGAGAAAGGCCGCCAGTCCGGGGTGATCCGCGTGCAGATCAACTCCCGCTACGAAGGGTGCCTGGCGCTGGAGACCGAGCTGCAGCGGCGTTTCGATCTGAAGATTGCGCGCGTGCTTCCGGCGCTGAACACCCCGCCGATGAACACCCGCCTGGGGATCGGCGCGGCGCAGTCGCTGATGGGCGTGCTGGCGCCGGGGCAGCTGCTGGCGGTCGGTTTCGGCGAGGCGACCATGAGCTGCCTGCAGCATCTGAGCGGCTTTATCAGCTCTCAGCAGGTGCGGCTGGTGACCCTTTCCGGCGGCGTGGGCCCTTACATGACCGGGATCGGCCAGCTGGACGCCGCCTGTAGCGTCAGCATTATCCCGGCGCCGCTGCGGGTCTCCTCCGCCGACGTCGCCGAGATCCTCCGTCGGGAGTCGAGCGTGCGCGACGTGATCCTCGCCGCCACCGCGGCGGATGCGGCGGTGGTGGGCATCGGGGCTATCGACCAGCGCCGCGACGCCACCATCCTGCGCTCCGGCTATATCAGCGAAGGCGAACAGCTGATGTACGCCCGCAAAGGAGCGATAGGCGACATTTTGGGTTATTTCCTGCAGGCCGACGGCAGGCGGGTTGAGGGGCTGGAAATTCACCGGGAACTGCTCGGCGTGACCCTCGACGAGCTGGCGCAGCTGCCAACCATCGTCGGCGTTGCCGGAGGAACGGAAAAAGCGCAGGCGATTTACGCGGCTCTTATCGGCAAGCGGATTAATGGCCTGGTAACGGAAGAGACAACAGCACGCGCGGTGCTCACGCTGGCCTCCTGACGGCCCTGCGCCGCGCAACACCAGCGAGGCGCATGTCATGAGTTACCTGTTAGCGTTAGATGCCGGGACCGGCAGCATTCGGGCGGTGGTTTTCGATCTTGCGGGGCGCCAGGTGGCGGTCGGCCAGGCCGAATGGAAGCACCTGAGCGTGGAAAATGTTCCCGGCTCGATGGAGTTCGACCTGATCACCAACTGGCAGCTGGCCTGCCAGTGCATCCGCCAGGCGCTCGGCGCCGCTCACCTCAGCGCGGCGGATATTCAGTCCGTCGCCTGCTGCTCGATGCGCGAAGGGATCGTTTTATATGACCGCAACGGCGAGGCCATCTGGGCCTGCGCCAACGTCGACGCGCGCGCCAGCCGCGAGGTGGCGGAGCTCAAAGAGATCCACGATTTCCGCTTTGAGTCCGAAGTGTATGAGGTCTCCGGCCAAACCCTGGCGCTCAGCGCCATGCCACGCCTGCTGTGGCTGGCCCACCATCGCCCGGATATCTATCGCCAGGCGGCCACCGTCACCATGATTAGCGACTGGCTGGCGGCAAAACTCTCCGGCGAACTGGCCGTCGACCCGTCCAACGCTGGCACCACCGGGATGCTCGATCTGTTCAGCCGCGACTGGCGTCCGGCGCTGCTGGATATGGCCGGGCTGCGCGCCGATATGCTCTCGCCGGTGAAAGAGACCGGCACGCTGCTGGGGGCGGTTACCGACGCCGCAGCGCAGCAGTGCGGGCTGCGGGCGGGCACGCCGGTGGTGATGGGCGGCGGCGACGTGCAGCTGGGCTGCCTCGGCCTCGGGGTAGTGCGCGCGGGGCAGACCGCCGTGCTGGGAGGCACCTTCTGGCAGCAGGTGGTCAACCTGCCGCAGCCGCGCACCGACCCGGAGATGAATATTCGCGTCAATCCCCACGTTATTCCCGGCATGGCCCAGGCGGAGTCGATTAGCTTCTTTACCGGCCTCACCATGCGCTGGTTCCGCGACGCCTTCTGCGCCGAAGAGAAGCTGGTGGCCGAGCGCCTCGGCGTGGACGCCTACTCCCTGCTGGAGGAGATGGCCAGCCGGGTGCCCGCCGGCTCCCACGGGGTGATGCCGATCTTCTCCGATGCGATGCATTTTAAGCAGTGGTACCACGCTGCGCCATCGTTTATTAACCTCTCCATCGACCCGGAAAAGTGCAATAAAGCAACCCTGTTCCGCGCGCTGGAAGAGAATGCGGCGATTGTCTCGGCCTGTAATCTCGCGCAGATCTCCCGCTTCTCGGGGGTTACCTTCGATAGCCTGGTCTTCGCTGGCGGCGGGTCGAAGGGCGCGCTGTGGAGCCAGATCCTCAGCGACGTCACCGGCCTGCCGGTGCGCGTCCCGGTGGTGCGCGAGGCCACCGCCCTCGGCTGCGCCATCGCCGCCGGAGCCGGCGCCGGGCTGTACGCCGATATGGCGGCGACGGGTGAAAAGCTGGTGGGCTGGCATCGGGAGTTTACCCCCGACCCGGCGCATCGCGAGCTCTATAAGGAGATGATGAGCAAATGGCAGTCGGTCTACGCCGACCAGCTCGGGCTGGTAGACAGCGGGCTGACCACCTCCATGTGGCAGGCGCCGGGGCTTGAGCCGGCTGCGCGCCGCCACCGGGTCTAGCCCACCGGCCGCCGCGCCATCGCAGAGAGCCGATGGCGCCCGGCCACGCATCATTCTTTGAATCCCATCACAATCGCCGCACTCCCCTTTTCCCTTTTCGCCGGCGACGGCTAAATTAGTAACTCATCCGACCACATAACAATAATGTTACATATTCGACCCTGGAAGCCATTATGAGCCACTATCCGTCGTTATTCGCTCCGCTCGACCTGGGTTTTACCCAGCTTAAAAACCGCGTGCTGATGGGCTCCATGCATACCGGGCTGGAGGAACACGCCGACGGCGCGGAGCGGCTGGCGGCCTTTTACGCCGAGCGCGCGCGTCACGGGGTTGCGCTGATTGTGACCGGCGGCGTGGCGCCTGCCGCCTCCGGCGTTACGATGGCCGGCGGCGCGGTGCTCAACGACGCCAGCCACCTTGCGCATCACCGGCACATTACCGACGCGGTGCACCGCGAAGGCGGCAAAATCGCCCTGCAGATCCTGCATACCGGCCGCTACAGCTACCAGCCGCAGCTGGTCGCCCCTTCGCCGCTGCAGGCCCCGATTAACCGCTTTACCCCGCACGCCCTGAGCCACGATGAGATTCTGCAGCTGATCGACGATTTTGCCCTCTGCGCCCAGCTGGCGCGGGAAGCGGGCTATGACGGCGTCGAAGTGATGGGCTCGGAAGGCTACCTGATCAACGAATTCCTCGCCGCGCGCACCAACCACCGCGACGACGACTGGGGCGGCGACTACGCTCAGCGCATGCGCTTTGCCGTCGAGGTCGTACGGGCCGTGCGCCAGCGCGCGGGCGCCGACTTTATTATTATTTATCGCCTGTCGATGCTCGATCTGGTGCACGACGGCAGCACCCTGCCGGAAGTGATTATGCTGGCAAAAGCCATTGAGGCGGCGGGCGCGACGATTATCAACACCGGCATCGGCTGGCACGAGGCGCGCATTCCGACCATCGCCACGCCGGTGCCGCGCGGCGCCTTTAGCTGGGTGACCCGCAAGCTGAAAGGCGCGGTGTCGATTCCGCTCATCACCACCAACCGAATTAACGATCCGCAGGTGGCGGAGGCGATCCTCGCCCGCGGCGACGCCGATATGGTGTCGATGGCCCGCCCTTTCCTCGCCGACGGTGAATTCCTGACGAAGGCGCAAAGCGGCCGGGCGGATGAGATCAATACCTGCATCGGCTGCAACCAGGCCTGCCTCGATCGGATCTTCGTCGGTAAAGTAACCTCCTGCCTGGTTAACCCTCGCGCCTGCCACGAAACCCTGATGCCGGTCACCCCTGCCGCCGCGCCGAAACGGCTGGCGGTAGTCGGCGCCGGCCCCGCAGGACTGGCCTTTGCCGTCAACGCCGCCTCGCGCGGGCACCGCGTGACGCTGTTCGACGCGCAAAAAGAGATCGGCGGCCAGTTTAATATCGCCAAACAGATCCCCGGCAAAGAGGAGTTCTATGAAACCCTGCGCTACTACCGGCGGATGCTGGAACTGACCGGCGTCGATCTGCAGCTTAATACGCCGATCGACGCCGATCGGCTAATGGCGTTTGATGAGACGATCCTCGCCACCGGTATCGCGCCGCGGATGCCGGATATCGACGGCATTACGCATCCGAAGGTGCTGAGCTATCTCGATGTGCTGCGCGATAAGGCGCCGGTGGGCGACAGCGTGGCGATTATCGGCTGCGGCGGCATCGGCTTTGATACCGCGATGTACCTCAGCCAGCCGGGGGCCGCCACCAGCCAGGATATTGCCGGGTTCTGCGAGGAGTGGGGAATTGATACCAGCCTGCAGAACGCGGGCGGACTGCGGGCGGAAGGCGCCCGGCTGCCGAAAAGCCCGCGCAGGATCGTCATGCTTCAGCGTAAAGCCGGTAAGCCCGGCGACGGCTTAGGCAAAACCACCGGCTGGATCCACCGCGCCACCCTGCTGGCTCGCGGCGTGAAAATGATCCCGTCGGTAAGCTATCAGAAGATCGACGATGAGGGGCTGCACGTGACGATCGACGGCGAAACCCAGCTGTTCAGCGTCGATCGGGTGATTATCTGCGCCGGTCAGGAGCCGAAGCGCGAGCTAGCGGATCCGCTGCGGGCGGCGGGGAAAAGGGTGCATCTGATAGGCGGCTGCGACGTGGCGACGGAGCTCGATGCCCGCCGCGCGATTGCCCAGGGAACCCGATTGGCGCTGGAGATTTAGCGCCAATCGCCCGGCGGCGCAGCGCCTTTGTGGGCAACCGCCGCCGGCAGGTCAGCGAATCAGCGCAGCCTGCGCGCCTTCACCGCTTTCAATACCACGAACTTATTGTTGGTGGCGACGGTGGTGCAGTTGCCGAAGATTTTCTTCAGCTTATGGAAATAGTCCAGGTGACGGTTCGCCACGATGTACAGCTCGCCGTTGACCTTCAGGCAGCGGCGCGCATGGTGGAACATCTCCCAGGCGATATTATCCGTCAGCGCATGCTTCTGGTGGAACGGCGGGTTGCACAGCACGGCGTTAAAGCGGAAAGGCTCCACGCCCGACAGCGCGTTGTTAATCATAAATTCGCAGCGGTCCAGCGCTTCCGGCATGTTGGTTTCAACGTTCAGGCGGCTGGAGGCAACGGCCATCGGCGATTCATCAACAAACACCACGCTGGTCAGCGGGTTTTTCTCCAGCAGCGTCAGGCCAACCACGCCGTTGCCGCAGCCGAGATCGACAATCTCACCTTCGAGGTTGGAAGGAAGATGCTCGATAAAGAAACGTGCGCCAATATCCAGCCCGGTGCGGGAGAAGACGTTCGCATGGTTGTGGATAGTCCAGTCGGTGCCGTCCAGCTTCCAGCTGAGGGTTTCCGGGGCATCGGCCAGCGCCGGTGCGCTGAAGGTGCAGTTGATCAGGCGCGCTTTCTTCCAGGCCAGGGTCGTGGTGGTCGGGCCCAGCACCTTTTCAAACAGCTCCAGCGTGGAGGTATGAATATCCCGCGCCTTGGCTCCGGCGATAATGCGGGTTTGCGGCGTCACCACCAGGCGCAGCGCGCGCAGCTGCTGCTCCAGTAGCGCCATCGTTTTCGGCACTTTTATCAGCACCACGCCCGGCGCCTGCGGGTATTCGGCGGTGCTGTCGAGAAACTTGACGCTGGATTCAGCAATATCGTTATGGCGCAGGTTCTCACGAGTGGCGAGCTCGGTGAGGTACGAGTCGCCGATGCTGTAAGGCGTATGTTCGGCCAGCGCGCAGCTCAAGGCGCCAAAGGTGTCGTTCAGAATCAGGACCGGGCCGTTAATCTCCGTATCGTCCAACTGCTGCAGCAGGTATTCATCCGCCGCTTCCCACGCCAGCAGTGGGTTAACGTCGTCCGTTTCCGGGAAACGTTTCAGTGTCAGTGAACGGAAACCGTTGTCTAAGTGGCTCATCGGCCCTCCTGAGTGGTAAAATTTTGGCGTTATCCCTGAAAAGGGTGCGTGAGTATACCCTTTTTATTTTTTATTTGGGGCTTTGATGAGTCAACTAACTTACCTGCAGGGCTATCCGGAGAGTTTACTCTCTCAGGTGCGCACATTAATTGCCGAGCAGCGCCTTGGCGCGGTGCTGGAAAAACGCTATCCACAGAGCCACGACGTCAACAGCGATAAGGCGTTGTATCAATATACCCAGGATCTGAAAACCCGCTTTTTGCGCGGCGCGGCGCCGGTGAATAAAGTGATGTATGACAGCAAGATCCACGTGCTGAACAACGCGCTCGGCCTGCATACCGCCATTTCGCGCGTGCAGGGCGGCAAGCTGAAGGCGAAGGCCGAAATTCGGGTCGCGACGGTGTTCCGCGATGCGCCGGAAGCCTTTCTGCGGATGATTGTGGTTCATGAGCTGGCGCATCTGAAAGAAAAGGACCACAACAAAGCCTTCTATCAGCTCTGCTGCTATATGGAGCCGCAGTACCACCAGCTGGAGTTCGATACCCGCCTGTGGCTAACGCACCTTTCGCTAAATCGTTCTGCGCAGTAGCGCACTGGTTTTGTCATGATGGCATGCTAGAGTGGCAAAAGGTTCCCTTTCACGGAGTTCGTCAACCTTTATGATTCGTTTCGCAGTTGTTGGCACAAACTGGATAACCCGCCAGTTTGTCGATGCCGCCCATGAAACCGGCAAGTATAAGCTCACCGCCATCTACTCCCGCAGCCTTGAACAAGCGCAGGCTTTCGCTAACGATTACCCGGTCGAACACCTGTTCACCTCGCTGGACGATCTGGCGCAGAGCGATGCCGTTGACGCGGTGTATATCGCCAGCCCGAACTCCCTGCACTTCCCGCAAACGCACCTGTTTTTGACGCATAAAAAGCACGTGATTTGCGAAAAACCGCTGGCCTCCAATATCCGCGAAGCCGAAGCCGCTATCGCCGCCGCGAAGGAAAACCAGGTGGTGCTGTTCGAAGCCTTTAAAACCGCCAGCCTGCCCAACTTCCAGCTGCTGCAGCAGTCGCTGAGCAAAATTGGCCGCCTGCATAAAGCCTTTATCAACTACTGCCAGTACTCTTCACGCTATCAGCGCTACCTCGACGGCGAGAACCCCAACACCTTCAATCCGGCCTTCTCTAACGGCTCGATCATGGATATCGGCTTTTACTGCCTGGCCTCGGCGGTCGCGCTGTGGGGCGAGCCGCGCGCCGTCCACGCCAGCGCCAGCCTGCTGGAGAGCGGCGTCGACGCCCAGGGCACGGTGGTGCTGAGCTATCCTGATTTCGACGTCACCCTGCACCATTCGAAAGTGAGCGACTCGACGCTGCCGAGTGAAATCCAGGGGGAAGCCGGCGCGCTGGTTATCGAGAAAATCTCCGAATGCCAGAAGGTGTGCTTCATTCCGCGCGGCGGAAAAGCCCAGGACCTGACGCAGCCGCAGCATATCAATACTATGCTGTATGAAGCGGAAGAGTTTGCCCGGCTGGTTGAAGCCAATCAGGTTACTCACCCGGGCCTGGAGGTTAGCCGCATTACGGCGAAGCTGCTGAGCGAGATTCGCCGTCAGACCGGGGTCGTTTTCCCGGCGGATAGCCTGCCTGCGGCGTAAAAGAGTGTAAGGTGCCGTCAGCGACCATTGACGCCATTTATGACTTGTAATACTTTGTTACGCGCAAAGGGGAGTAACTTCCTTGCCGGTGGATCGTCATTACGATGCGTGTCAAAGCGCATCCGGTCGCCGGGCAACGGTAAAAGGCCGCGTCCTGTGGGCGAGTTCTTTTACCGTTGTAAGTGAGACCTTGCCGGAAGGCGAGGTCTATGCATAAACACGCAGCGGCTGCCGTCTTCCGACGTCAGCCGTTTTGTTTTTATGTAAGGAATATCGTAATGAATAGTGTCGGCACACCGTTGTTATGGGGCGGATTCGCTGTTGTCGTGGTGATCATGCTGGCTATCGACCTGCTGCTTCAGGGACGTCGCGGTGCGCATAGCATGACCATGAAGCAGGCCGCGGGCTGGTCAATTTTGTGGGTCACTCTCTCCCTCCTCTTTAACGCCGCTTTCTGGTGGTATCTGGTACAAACCGAAGGGCGCGCGGTCGCCGATCCGCAGGCGCTGGCCTTCCTCACCGGCTACCTGATCGAGAAAGCGCTGGCCGTTGATAACGTCTTTGTCTGGCTGATGCTGTTTAGCTACTTCGCCGTACCGCCTGCGCTACAGCGTCGGGTGCTGGTATACGGGGTTCTTGGGGCGATCGTGCTGCGTACGGTGATGATTTTCGCCGGCAGCTGGCTTATCTCCCAGTTTGAGTGGCTGCTCTATATCTTCGGCGCGTTCCTGCTGTTTACCGGCGTGAAGATGGCGCTGGCGAAAGAGGATGATTCCGGCATCGGCGATAAGCCGCTGGTACGCTGGATCCGCAGCCACCTGCGGATGACCGATAAAATTGAGGGCGAGCACTTCTTTACCCGGCAAAACGGCGTGCTGTTCGCCACGCCGCTGCTGCTGGTGCTGATCCTCGTGGAGATAAGCGACGTCATTTTCGCCGTCGATAGCATTCCGGCTATTTTCGCCGTCACCACCGATCCGTTTATCGTCCTGACCTCGAACCTGTTCGCGATCCTCGGCCTGCGCGCGATGTACTTCCTGCTGGCAGGCGTGGCGGAACGCTTCTCGATGCTGAAATACGGCCTGTCGATCATTCTGGTCTTTATCGGTATCAAGATGCTGATCGTCGATTTCTACCATATCCCGATCGGCATTTCCCTCGGTACGGTAGGCGGGATTCTGGCGCTGACGCTGCTGATCAACGCCTGGGTCAACCAGCAGCACGATAAGAAAAAGCGGCTGCAGTAAGCCGCTCATGGCCGGGTGGAGTCCCCTTTCCCCCGGCCCTTCGCCTTCACCGCGCATTATTTTACCAATGTCACAAAATCGTTAAAATACAGTTAAAAAATCAGATCCCGCCGCAATAAGCAGCATTTTACGCTTCCTCCCTGGCGCTGTTTCCGTATACTCAACCAGGCAAACATTTACTTACATCCGGACATAAACGTAACAAATAATACGCCCCGGAGCGGAAAGCCACATCACTGGAAGGAATAAATCATGACGACTCACACTCCCCCATCAGGCCTGCTGAAGCGCCTGTCCCAGGGTAGCCTGGTGAAACAAATTTTACTGGGTCTGGTTCTCGGCGTGCTGCTGGCACTGGTGTCAAAACCTGCCGCAATCGCCGTTGGCCTGCTGGGAACGCTGTTCGTCGGGGCGCTGAAAGCCGTCGCCCCGGTGCTGGTTCTGATGCTGGTTATGGCCTCAATCGCCAACCACCAGCAGGGGCAAAAGACCAATATTCGCCCGATTTTATTCCTTTATCTGCTGGGCACCTTCAGCGCCGCGCTGACCGCCGTGCTGTTCAGCTTTATCTTCCCTTCCACGCTGCATCTGACCACCGCCGCCGACAGCATTACGCCGCCCTCCGGGATCGTAGAAGTGCTGCGCGGGCTGCTGATGAGCATGGTGGCAAACCCCATTGATGCCCTGCTCAACGCCAACTATATCGGGATTCTGGTATGGGCCGTGGGTCTGGGATTTGCGCTGCGCCACGGTAACGAAACCACGAAGAATCTGGTTAACGACGTCTCCAACGCGGTGACCTTCATCGTGAAGGTGGTGATTCGTTTCGCGCCGCTGGGTATCTTCGGCCTGGTCTCCTCGACCCTGGCGACGACCGGGTTTGATACGCTGTGGGGCTACGCCCAGCTGCTGCTGGTACTGGTAGGCTGTATGCTGCTGGTCGCGCTGGTGATTAACCCGCTGCTGGTATTCTGGAAGCTTCGCCGCAATCCCTATCCGCTGGTATTGATGTGCCTGCGTGAAAGCGGCGTGTACGCCTTCTTTACCCGCAGCTCCGCGGCGAATATTCCGGTCAATATGGCCTTGAGCGAGAAGCTGAACCTGGATCGTGACACCTATTCGGTTTCTATCCCGCTCGGCGCCACCATCAATATGGCCGGAGCCGCCATCACCATTACGGTGCTGACGCTGGCGGCGGTTTATACCCTGGGCATCCCGGTCGATTTACCTACGGCTCTGCTGCTCAGCGTCGTGGCTTCCCTGTGCGCCTGCGGCGCGTCCGGCGTGGCGGGCGGCTCGCTGCTGCTGATCCCATTAGCCTGCAACATGTTCGGTATCCCGAACGACGTCGCCATGCAGGTCGTGGCCGTCGGCTTTATCATCGGCGTCCTGCAGGACTCCTGTGAAACCGCGCTGAACTCCTCCACCGACGTGCTGTTTACCGCCGCGGTCTGTATTGCCGAAGACGAGCAGCTGGCGAAAAACGCTCTGCGCAGCTAATCCGCGGCCCCAGTAAGGGCCTGTAAAACGCAACGGCGTATCATCATCTGATACGCCGTTTTTGCATCGCCTTGCCCACTCTTTAACTCCGCAGTTTAGCCCTTAGCGGCCGCTAAACGGAGCCAACGCCGCGGCGGCGTAAAGAGTGACGCGTCATTAGAGAGTGACGCCGCTTTTAAAGATCGCCAGCTCGCGGAAGTCGTTGCGTTCGTTGCAGGTCTGCCTGCCGCTGGCAATCTCGGCGATTGTGTCGACAAACTCCTCCAGCAGCTGCGGCATGGCTTTACCGTGAATCAGCTGGCCGGCATCGAAATCAATCCAGTGTTTCTTTTTCGCCGCCAGCTCGCTGTTGGTGGCGATTTTTACCGTCGGCACGAAGCCGCCGTAAGGCGTGCCGCGCCCGGTGCTGAATAGCACCATGTGGCAGCCGGCGCCGGCCAGCGCGCTGGTCGCCACCGCGTCGTTGCCCGGCGCGCTCAGCAGGTTCAGGCCGTGCACCTTCAGGCGCTCGCCGTAGCGCAGGACGTCCACCACCTGGCTGGAGCCCGCTTTCTGCGTGCAGCCCAGCGACTTATCTTCGAGAGTGGTGATGCCGCCCGCTTTATTGCCCGGCGATGGGTTCTCGTAAATCGGCTGGTTGTGCGCAATGAAGTACTGCTTAAAGTCGTTCACCATGGTGACCAGCTTGTCGAAGGTCGCTTCATCGCGGCAGTGGCTCATCAGCAGCTGCTCGGCGCCGAACATTTCCGGCACCTCCGTCAGTACGGTTGTGCCGCCGTTAGCGATCAGGTAGTCGGAAAAACGCCCCAGCATCGGGTTGGCGGTGATCCCCGACAGCCCGTCCGAGCCGCCACATTCGAGGCCAAACTTCAGCTCGCTGAGCTTGCCCGGCTCGCGCTTGTCCTCGCGCATCGCCTGATAAAGCTCGTGGAGATGTTCGATCCCCGCCTCCACTTCATCTTCCTGGGCCTGGCAGACCATAAAGCGCACGCGCTGCGGGTCGAAGTCGCCCAGCGTCTCCCGGAAGGCATCGACCTGATTATTTTCACAGCCGAGGCCGATCACCAGCACCGCGCCGGCGTTGGGATGACGCACCATATTTTGCAGCATGGTGCGGGTGTTAATATGGTCATCCCCCAGCTGCGAGCAGCCGTAGGTGTGGCTGAAGAGGAAAACGCCGTCGGTGCCTTCCGCGTCATGGGTCTCTTTCAGGAAGCGATTCTGAATCTGACGCGCAATGCCGTTGACGCAGCCAACGGTCGGCAGGATCCACAGCTCGTTGCGCACCCCGACATCGCCGTTAGCCCGGCGATAAATCTGCACCTCGCGATCGGCAGGCTGCGCCGACGGCTCGGCGAGATCCGGTTGATAGCTATACTCGTCAAGGTCGCTCAGGTTGGTCCGCGTATTGTGGGCGTGAATATGCTCCCCTGGCGCGATATCCGCCAGCGCATGACCAATGGGCAAACCATACTTAATGACGTTTTTTCCCTTCGCAATGCCGCATAGCGCGAACTTGTGCCCGCGGACGATATCCTGGCCTAGCGTGACTACCGCATCGTCGATAGTGACCGTCGTGCCTGCCGCCATATCAGCCAACGCCACCGCGACGTTGTCCTGCGAATGGATTTTAATGTATTGCATATCAACCGACCTCTGGTCTTAGTTCAGTTCAATGGCGAAGTAATCACGCGCATTGTTAAAGCAGATGTTTTGCACCATCTCGCCCAGCAGCTGAATATCCGCCGGCGCTTCTCCTGCCTCTACCCAGCGGCCGATCATCTGGCACAGGATGCGGCGGAAATATTCATGGCGCGTGTAGGAGAGGAAGCTGCGGCTGTCGGTCAGCATGCCGACGAAGCGGCTCAGCAGGCCAAGCTGAGCCAGCTGGGTCATTTGACGCTCCATGCCGTCTTTCTGATCGTTGAACCACCAGCCGGAACCGAACTGCATCTTGCCCGGCATCCCCTCGCCCTGGAAGTTACCGATCATGGTGCCCAGCACTTCGTTATCGCGCGGGTTCAGGCAGTAGAGGATGGTTTTCGGCAGCAGGTTCTCTTCATTCTGCTTGCTCAGCAGCTTCGACAGCTCTTCCGCCATCGGCCGATCGTTGATGGAGTCGAAACCAACGTCCGGCCCTAACAGCTTGAACTGGCGCTGGTTGTTGTTACGCAGCGCGCCGATGTGGTACTGCTGTACCCAGCCGCGGCGGGCGTACTCTGCGCCGAGGAACACCAGCACGGCGGTTTTGAACTGCGCGACTTCGCGCTCGCTCAGGACGGCACCGGTCAGGCGGCGGGCGAGGATGCTATCCAGCTCGGCCTCGCTGGCTTCGGCAAACAGCACCACGTCCAGCGCATGGTCGGAGACTTTACAGCCGTGGGCCGCGAAGTGATCGAGACGCTTCGTTAACGCAGACTGCAGGTCGGCAAAGCGGCGAATATCGGTATCGGATACTTCGCCCAGCGTCGCCATATAGTCACTGAAGGTCGCCTGTTCGATATTAAACGCCTTATCCGGACGCCAGCTCGGCAGGACTTTGGTGGTGAAGCTCGCGTCTTTTGCTACCGCCGCGTGGTGTTCCAGCGAATCAACCGGATCGTCGGTCGTCCCGACCATTTTCACGTTCATCTGCTGCATGATGCCGCGGGCAGAAAAACGCTCCTCCGCCAGCAGCGCGTTGCACCGATCCCAGATCTCATCGGCGGTAGCCGGAGACAGCACCTTACCTGTAATACCAAAAGGACGACGCAGCTCAAGATGCGTCCAGTGGTATAACGGGTTGCCAATGGTATGCGGCACGGTGGCGGCCCAGGCGGCAAACTTCTCGCGATCCGACGCATCGCCGGTACACAGGCGTTCAGCAACGCCGTTTGTGCGCATCGCGCGCCATTTGTAATGATCGCCTTTCAGCCAGATGTCATACAGATTTTTAAAACGATAATTTTCGGCAATCTGCTGCGGAGGCAGGTGGCAGTGATAGTCGAAAATCGGCTGTTCTTTGGCGTAGTCATGGTACAGACGGCGGGAAAATTCGGTATCAAGCAGAAAATCTTCAGTCATAAACGGTGTCATTTTCTTTTCCTCTTCGCCCCTTTGCGGAGCCCTTCAGATGATTGACTATCATGCTGACAAAGTTATCACACCAATTTCCAGAGGCCGAAATCTTTTTCGTGAGTTAGATCAATAAACGCTGACAAAAAAATTACCGCCAAAGGAGTAAAAGCTTCGCCAGGCCGCGCCAGTACTGGCTTTACTCGCAGAGGATAATACCCCCATAAACTTTCCCACTTTTGTGACGGCACTCAACCTTTGAAGTTGTATGACAAGTTATCTTGCTTTCGTCGAAACATATGAACCGACGGAATGTATTACCGATGACGACAGGCATCGGATTGAACGGTATGGATGCCGGATTAAACATAACGATTGATGGCAAGGTTCGGGCCATACGGGTTTCCTACCCTGAGCCCTCCGTTCTCCCTCTTCATCGCCGTTACGGGGCTGAAGATGGCCGCACTCGCTGCGGATATAAAACAAACGATGAGGTTTTACATGCGTAAAATTAAAGGGTTACGTTGGTATATGATCGCACTGGTGACATTGGGCACCGTGCTGGGGTACCTGACGCGTAACACTGTGGCTGCGGCTGCGCCAACTCTGATGGAAGAGTTACACATCTCCACCCAACAGTATTCCTATATCATCGCGGCCTACTCGGCTGCTTATACCGTTATGCAGCCTGTTGCGGGCTACGTGCTGGATGTTCTCGGTACCAAAATCGGCTACGCCTTCTTCGCTATCGCCTGGGCTATTTTCTGTGGCTCAACGGCACTGGCAGGCAGCTGGGGCGGATTAGCCCTGGCGCGTGGCGCCGTGGGTGCAGCTGAAGCCGCCATGATCCCAGCGGGCCTGAAGGCCAGCTCGGAATGGTTCCCGGCCAAAGAGCGCTCCATTGCCGTTGGCTACTTCAACGTTGGCTCCTCGATCGGCGCGATGATCGCGCCGCCGCTGGTGGTCTGGGCGATTGTGATGCACAGCTGGCAGATGGCGTTCATCATCTCCGGCGTCCTGAGCTTCGCATGGGCAATGGCGTGGCTGGTGTTCTATAAGCACCCGCGTGACCAGAAAAAATTAACCAGCGAAGAGCGCGACTACATCATCGGCGGCCAGGAGTCTCAGCATCAGACCAACAACGGTAAGAAGATGTCGCCGTGGCAGATCCTGCGCAACCGTCAGTTCTGGGGTATCGCCCTGCCGCGCTTCCTTGCGGAGCCGGCCTGGGGGACCTTCAACGCGTGGATCCCGCTGTTCATGTTTAAAGTGTATGGCTTTAACCTGAAAGAGATCGCCATGTTCGCATGGATGCCGATGCTGTTCGCTGACCTCGGCTGCATCGTGGGTGGCTACCTGCCGCCGCTGTTCCAGCGCTGGTTTGGCGTCAACCTGATCGTCTCGCGTAAAATGGTCGTCACCATGGGCGCCGTACTGATGATTGGCCCGGGTATGATTGGCCTGTTCACCAGCCCGTTCGTGGCTATCGCCCTGCTGTGCGTCGGCGGCTTTGCTCACCAGGCGCTGTCCGGGGCGCTGATTACGCTCTCTTCCGACGTATTCGGTCGTAATGAAGTGGCGACCGCTAACGGCCTGACCGGTATGGCAGCCTGGATGGCGAGCACCATGTTTGCGCTGGTGGTCGGCGCGCTGGCGGACACCATCGGCTTTAGCCCGCTGTTTGCCGTGCTGGCGGTCTTCGACCTGTTGGGTGCCATCGTCATCTGGACCGTACTGAAGAACAAATCGGCGGACGACGATCCCACCCCGCTCAGCACCAGTAAACCGGTGACGCAAAGCTAGCGACTGCACCGCAAGATTGACCCGCTCAAGCCGCCTCGATAAAGGCGGCTTTTTCATGCCTGGCAGTGGTGGGATGTGCGTAAAAGTGGTATAACAAATCCAATATTGTCGCCATCTTCCGGGAGCGAATATGGAAATCACAGAACCACGTCGTTTGTATCAACAGCTGGCCGCAGAGTTGAAGGCACGTATTGAACAAGGTGTCTACCTGGTGGGCGATAAGCTGCCCGCAGAGCGGTTTATTGCCGACGAGAAAAGCGTTAGCCGTACCGTGGTTCGCGAAGCCATTATCATGCTGGAAGTCGAAGGCTATGTGGAAGTACGCAAAGGCTCGGGCATTCACGTTATCTCCAATCATCCGAAGCACCAGCAGCCGATCGACGAGACCCTGGAGTTCGCCAACTACGGTCCGTTTGAGCTGCTGCAGGCCCGACAGCTGATTGAGAGCAATATCGCCGAGTTTGCCGCCACCCAGGTGACCAAGCAGGACATCATGAAGCTTATGGAGATCCAGGAGAACGCGCGCAAAGAGAAGTGCTTCCGCGATTCCGAGTGGGACCTCCAGTTTCACGTTCAGGTTGCCCTGGCGACCCAGAACTCCGCTCTCGCGGCGATTGTCGAAAAAATGTGGACCCAGCGCGTGCACAACCCCTACTGGAAAAAACTGCACGACCATATCGACATGCGCACCGTCGATAGCTGGTGCGACGATCACGATCAGATCCTTAAAGCGCTGATTCGTAAAGATCCGCACGCCGCGAAGCTGGCGATGTGGCAGCACCTGGAAAACACCAAGCTGATGCTGTTCAACGAAACCAGCGATGATTTTGAATTCAACGCCGATCGCTACCTGTTTGCGGAAAATCCGGTTGTTCACCTCGATACCGCCGCCAACGGCGTAAAATAAGCGATTATCCTCATTCCGGGCCGACGACCAGCGTCCGCCCGCCATCCTGACCAGGTAAGCAAACATCTATAGTGTCAGCCTGTGTAAAGACACTCGCCACTCGCCGCCGCAATCAGCAAAATCAACAAGCAACAAACTGCAATTTATCTGCCGTAAAGTCAGCGGTTTTGTTACAATTAGATGCATTTCGTCGTTCTGCGGCTCGCATTTGCTTATCTTTATCTGATGCACGCCTATCCCTTCAGGGTACGTGCAGAGAGCAAAGGAAGAGATACCCGGTAGCGTGGATAGCAATAGCGGCTGGTTTTTCCGCGCAAAAGTAGCCTGGAACGACCTGAAGAAGATGATGCCAGACAGGGATCCGTTCAGACCGCATCAGCAGCGACCATAATCCAATAACAACCTATGTCGCTATATTTACACTGCGTTCAGACGTACCGTTAACCGATGTACCAGGAATCGTGAATGGAACTATTAACCCAATTGTTAAATGCTCTATGGAGCCAGGATTACGAAACTCTCGCCAATCCCTCCATGATTGGCATGCTGTATTTCGTCTTATTTATGATTTTATTCCTCGAAAACGGCCTGCTTCCGGCCGCTTTTTTACCAGGCGATAGCCTGCTGGTTTTGGTTGGCGTCCTGATTGCTAAGGGCGCAATGGGCTTCCCCGAAACGCTGCTGCTGCTCACAACGGCCGCCAGCCTCGGCTGCTGGCTGAGCTATATTCAGGGCCGCTGGCTGGGCAACACGCGGATTGTGCAGAACTGGCTTTCGCATCTGCCGTCCCACTATCATCAGCGCGCGCACCATCTGTTCCATAAGCACGGGCTTTCCGCGCTGCTGATTGGCCGCTTTATCGCTTTCGTTCGTACCCTGCTGCCGACCATTGCCGGCATCTCGGGGCTGAACAATGCGCGCTTCCAGTTCTTTAACTGGATGAGCGGCCTGCTGTGGGTACTGATTCTGACCTCCCTGGGCTACCTGCTGGGCAAAACGCCGGTATTCCTGAAATATGAAGATCAGCTCATGTCCTGCCTGATGCTGCTGCCGGTGGTGCTGCTGGTATTTGGTTTAATCGGCTCGCTCGTGGTGATGTGGAAGAAAAAACACAGAAGTCGGGGCTGATGATGGTTAATAAACGCCCTTCTCTGCGTAAGTTGGGCTGGATGCTGGGCGGTTCACTTTTGCTGTGCGCCCTGTTCTGGCTATGGCTGGCGGCGCAACAGCAGGAAGCCACCCTCGCTATCCACCCCGCAAGTCAGGATGTTGGCATGCCGGACGGCTTTTCTGTCTGGCACCATCTTGATGCCAACGGTATTCGTTTTAAAAGCATCACGCCGCAAAAAGATGGCCTGCTGATCAAATTTGATTCCAGCGCCCAGGGAATAGCGGCGAAAGAAGTGCTGGGACGCGCCCTGCCGCACGGTTATATTATTGCTTTGCTGGAGGAAGATAACACGCCGACAGCATGGCTCTCCCGCCTGCGCGATACGCCACACAGGTTTGGATAATTTCCAAAATTCTGAATATTTTCACGCAGTTTGGTGATTTCCTGTTTTCCTTACTATGCTTAAGACTGCGGGAGCCACCGGGCTGACGTTAATCAACTGGATCGGGTCTATCCTACGGATATGCCCTCACACAATGGAAGGTAGCATCCATGAAACACCGCATCGCTTTGATCCTGGTTTTAACTTCGCTTAGCTCCAGCGCCTTTGCCATCTCCCCCTGTCAGGAAAAAGAGCAGGATATCCAGCGGGAGATTAGCTATGCCGAGAAACATCATAATCAGAACCGTATTGATGGCCTCAATAAGGCGCTGCGTGAAGTTCAGGCCCACTGTAGCGACAGTAAGCTCAAAGCCGATCACCAGCAAAAAATCGCTAAGCAGCGGGAAGAGATTAGCGAACGTCAGCGCGATCTGCGCGAAGCCGAACAGAAAGGCGATGCTGAGAAAATCAGCAAGCGCCAGCATAAACTTGATGAAGCGCAGCAAGAGCTGAAAGCGCTTGAGTCACGTGAGTACTAGTATGTATATGGACCACTCTACAGGAGAGAAAGATGCCTAAAGATAACGTTGCAGACGACCTGCGTGCAGAACTGAAAACTCTGGCTGATACCCTGGAAGAAGTGCTGAACTCCTCCACGGATAAATCGAAGGAAGAGATAGGCAAGCTGCGTAGCAAAGCAGAAAGCGCGCTGAAAGAGAGCCGCGTACGCCTGGGTGAAACCGGCGATGCCATCGTCAGGCAGACCCGTGAAAGCGCCGCGCGCGCCGATGAGTACGTTCGCGAAAATCCGTGGACCGGCGTAGGTATTGGCGCAGCCGTTGGGCTGGTGCTGGGTGTCCTGCTGACGCGTCGCTAATTATGGCGGACTCTCAACGCACGCAAGGACCGGGTCAGAGCGTTTTCGGCATCGGCCAGCGCATCGTATCGCTGCTGGTTGAAATGGTGGAAACGCGTCTGCGTCTGGTGGTCGTGGAGCTGGAAGAAGAGAAGGCTAACCTCTTCCAGCTGTTCCTGATGCTGGGGCTGACCCTGCTGTTCGCCGCGTTCGGCTTGATGAGCCTGCTGGTGCTCATTATCTGGGCCGTCGATCCGCAGTATCGCCTGAACGTCATGATCGCCACCACCGTCGTGCTGCTGCTCGCTTCGCTGATCGGCGGTATCTGGACGCTACGCAAGGCCCGGCGTTCGACGTTCCTGCGCCATACCCGCACGGAGCTGGCTAACGACAGAGCGCTGCTGGAGGATGATTAACCGTGAGCAGTCAACAGGAACGTGAGCGGCGCAAGACGCTTCTGCTGCGCCAGATCCAGCAGCAGCGGCTGGATTTAACCGCCGGCCGCCGCGACTGGCTGGCAGCCACCGCCCCGCTCGACCGGGGCTGGCTGACGCTGCAAAACCTGCGCTCGTGGGCGCTGGTCGGCAGCGGCGTAATGGCCATCTGGTCCGTTCGCCACCCTCGCTTTCTTATGCGCTGGACCCGGCGCGGCGTCGGCGTCTGGAGTACCTGGCGCATGGTTAAAGGCCTGCTGCGCCAGCAATCATCGCGCTAAGGCACACCGCGCTGAGTTCCCCCACCTGCTTTGTTCTCAGGACCTTAACCGGTCCTTTTATTTGCCTGTCTCCCGGGCAGTTACTCAGAATTCTTGATGAAGATCTACAGTTTTCCTTGCTAACAATTCCCTCAACGTCTCGCTAATATTCACTCCATCGACAGCAACCCCGCGTAACTACGCAGGATTGCACCAAAAAACAAAACCGCCGCCCTTTGGGTTTTCTGGAGTAAGAAATGAAAAAATTAGAAGATGTTGGTGTACTGGTAGCACGTATCCTGATGCCAATCCTGTTTATTACCGCAGGCTGGGGAAAAATCACCGGGTATGCAGGCACCCAGCAATACATGGAAGCCATGGGCGTCCCGGGTGCATTACTACCGTTAACCATTCTGCTTGAGTTCGGCGGCGGCCTGGCCATCCTGTTCGGCTTCCTGACCCGTACGACCGCGCTGTTCACCGCCGGTTTTACCCTGCTGACCGCGTTCCTGTTCCACAGCAACTTTGCTGAAGGCGTGAACTCGCTGATGTTCATGAAAAACCTGACAATCGCAGGCGGCTTCCTGCTGCTGGCTATCACCGGTCCAGGCGCATTCAGCATCGACCGCGTGCTGAATAAAAAGTGGTAAGCACACTATACTGAATCAAAAAGCGAGGAGATATCTCCTCGCTTTTGCTATCTACAGTCTGAAGGAGGAAACAATGGGACAATTAGTCGACGGCGTCTGGCACGATACCTGGTATGACACCAAATCCACCGGAGGACGATTCAAGCGTTCCGTTTCGGCCTTCCGTAACTGGCTGACCGCCGATGGTGCACCCGGACCGAGCGGCGATGGCGGCTTTGCTGCCGAAAAAGATCGCTATCATCTGTACGTCTCCCTCGCCTGCCCCTGGGCGCATCGCACCCTGATTCTGCGCAAGCTAAAAGGCCTGGAGCCGTTTATCTCCGTCTCGGTCGTCAATCCCCTGATGTTCGAGAACGGCTGGACGTTCGATAGCAGCTTCCCGGACGCCACCGGCGATACGCTGTATCAGCACCAGTTTCTCTACCAGCTCTATCTGCATGCCGACCCGCAATATACCGGGAGAGTGACGGTGCCGGTCCTGTGGGATAAGAAGCTGCAAACTATCGTCAGCAACGAGTCAGCTGAAATTATTCGGATGTTCAATACCGCCTTCGACGGGCTGGGGGCAACCGCCGGCGATTACTACCCGCCTGCATTGCGCGAGAACATCGATGAGCTGAACGGCTGGATTTACGACAGCGTGAATAACGGCGTTTATAAAGCCGGGTTCGCCACCAGCCAGCAGGCTTATGATGAAGCCGTTGATGGCGTATTTGCTTCTCTGGAACGCCTGGAGCAGATCCTCGGCCAGCACCGTTACCTGACGGGCAGCCAGCTAACCGAAGCCGATATTCGTCTGTGGACCACCCTCGTGCGCTTCGACCCGGTGTATGTCACCCACTTTAAGTGCGACCAGCGGCGCATCAGCGATTACCCAAATTTGTACGGCTTCCTGCGCGATATCTATCAGATGCCGGGCATTGCCGAGACCGTCGATTTTGGCCATATTCGCAACCACTACTACCGCAGCCATAAAACCATTAACCCGACCGGAATTATCTCCGTCGGCCCGCAGCAGGATCTGCACGAGCCGCACGGCCGTGACCTTCTTTTCCGCTGATATATCGGGCGCCCCCAGCGGCGCCTGAAATTTCACAGCCGCGATATTTACCCGCCTTTCATTCCCGTCTATTCTTATTACGATCGCTTTAAAAACAAGTGATTGACGGCTAATCGAGGCATAGACATGGACTGGTATCTACAGGTAATAAGAAACTATATTGGCTTTGGCGGTCGCGCCCGTCGTAAAGAGTACTGGATGTTTATTCTGGTCAATATCATCCTCACCGGCGTGCTCAGCATTATCGATAAAATGCTGGGCTGGCAGCGAGCGGGGGGTGAAGGCATCCTGACGACGATTTACGGCGTGCTGATCTTTTTGCCATGGTGGGCGGTGCAGTTTCGGCGTTTGCACGACACGGACCGTTCGGCGTGGTGGCTACTGCTGCTGCTGATCCCGGTCATCGGCTGGCTGGCGATTCTGGTCTTCAATTGCCAAAGCGGAACGCCCGGAAATAACCGCTTCGGACCCGACCCAAAAACCCTTTCATAGCTCATTATGCGCACCGCCTTCGCGCGGTGCGCAGCGCTGATTTACTTCCCGGTAAACAGTCTGGGAATTTCCCGCAGGCACCAGGATTTGGCCTCGCCCATGCTATCGCGGCGCCAGGCCATAATAATGTCAATCTCATTGGTATATTCCGGGCTGACAACCCGTAAGCGCCCTTCGGCAATATCCTGCTCCACCAGCGGATAGGGCATGGTCGCCACTCCCAGCCCTGCCAGCAGCGCCTGGCGCTTATCTTCAATGGTGCTGACCGTTAAACGCGGCTGCTTGTCGAGCAGCTGCACCGTCAGCACCGGACGCTCACGCGCGGTATCCGCTACCGCCACGCCGCGATACTTCACCCGCGTGACTTCGGAAAGCGGCTCCGGCTCCTGATGAATAGGGTGATTCGGCGCGGCAACATAGACGTTCAGCACCGAATAGAGCTTACGCGAGTTAATTTCCGACGAAGAGCGAAAATGCATATCCGGCGCAACGACGATATCCGCCCGTCCCTGCTCCAGGCGCTCCCATGCGCCGGCGAGCACTTCGGTAATGACCGAGAGCTGGGTGTTCGATTTGGTCGCCAGCTTTTCAATCAGCGGGAAGAAATCGGTGGTCGGCACCAGCGCTTCGGTGACGATGGTCAGATGCGTTTCCCAACCGCGGGACAGCGCTTCGGCATCGGTGGTGAGCTTATCCGCCGCCTCCAGCAGGACCCGTCCGCGCTCCAGCAGCATGCGGCCCACGTTGGTGAATTTTGTTCGATGACCGGAGCGGTCAAACAGCACCACGTCCAGCTCCTCTTCCAGTTTTTGCATCGTGTAGCTGAGTGCAGAAGGGACGCGCCCAAGCTCGTCAGCCGCGGCGGCAAAGCTCCCGCGCCGGTCGATCGCATCCATTACGCGCAACGCTTCCAGCGTTAATGCTCTCTCTCTGGCCATAGCACTCTCATTCAGGAAATTTGAATATACCGGGCAGAATATCTGGCTAACAATACAGCGTCCATACCTTTACCATTGTTTTAGTGTAAAGAGAGGTCAAGACAATGATTACTACCCGAACAGCCAAACAATGCGGACAAGCAGATTTCGGCTGGCTGCAGGCCCGCTACACCTTTTCCTTTGGACACTACTTCGACCCTAAACTGTTAGGCTACGCCTCCCTGCGCGTGCTCAACCAGGAAGTTCTGGCACCGGGCGCATCGTTCCAGCCGCGCACCTACCCGAAGGTCGATATCCTGAACCTGATCCTGGAAGGGGAAGCGGAGTACCGCGATAGCGACGGCAACCACGTGCAGGCCAAAGCCGGCGAAGCGCTGCTGATTTCGACCCAGCCGGGCGTCAGCTATAGCGAGCATAATCTGAGTAAAGATTGTTCGCTCACGCGGATGCAGCTGTGGCTGGATGCCTGCCCGGAGCGCGAAAATCCGCTGGTACAGAAGATGAGTATCACCGAGGGTCCGCAGCAGCTGCTGGCTTCACCGGACGGTGCGCAGGATAGTTTGCAGCTACGCCAGCAGGTCTGGATCCATCATCTCGATCTGGCGAAAGGCGAGAGGATTAACGTGCAGCTTCACGGACCGCGCGCCTATCTGCAGTCTATTCACGGGACCGTGCACGCCGTAGCGCATGAAGAGGAAAAGCAGGCGCTGACCTGCGGCGATGGCGCCTTTATTCGTGATGAAGCTAACATTACCCTCGTTGCCGATACGCCTTTGCGCGCTTTACTGATAGATTTACCGGTGTAAAAACGGGAGTCATGGAGCTTATCAGTGAGTAAGAAGAAACCGAAGAAGACCGCATCGCCGATTCAGCCGACCTTGCCGGAAACAACCCACGTCGTCGGCTTTGGCTACGAAGAGATGCTCAGCGAGTTGGAGGCTATCGTCGCCGATGCGGAGATACGACTTCAGGATGAAGAAAACGCCGCCTGATGCCAAAAATCGGCTCCTGCCGGGGCCGACTCTGCTTCCGCTGTTATTATCTGCGCGAGAGGTTATGACGCGCGCTGAATAAGCGCCTGCTGGGATGAATTCACCAGTTGAATATCCATCCTCGGGCCCGGCAGCACAATATTATGCTCATCCAGAGACTCTTTAATGGTCTCCAGCAGATCGAAATAGGTATCCCAGTATTCAACGTTTTTCACCCACACGCGGACGGTGAAGTTAAGCGTTGACGGCCCGAGCTCAATAAGGCGCACCGTCGTGCCGCGGGATTTATCAATACGCGACTCTTTATCAACAACGCTCTGAATAACGTTTTTGACCTCCGCAATGCGGCTTTGATACGCCACGCCCAGCAGCAGATCGATACGACGATACGGATGACGGGAGTAGTTCACGATGCTGTCGGCGATGATTTTGCCGTTGGGGATCACCACTTCTTTATTATCAACGGTGAGCAGCGTCGTCGAGAAAACGTGAACCGTTTGCACGACCCCGGACACCGCGCCAACCTGGACAAAGTTACCCGCGCGGAAGGGGCGTAGCGTGACCAGCAGCACGCCGGCGGCAAAGTTCGACAGCGACCCCTGCAGCGCAAGGCCAATCGCCAGGCCTGCTGCGCCAATAACGGCAATAATCGACGAGGTTTCGATTCCGACTCTTCCCAGCGCCGCCACGATGGCAAACGCCATCGTAATATAGCGAACGATCGCCGCGAAGAAATGAACCACCGTCGCGTCGACGTTTCTGCGCAACAGGATCCTTTCGATAGTCTTTGATAATAATTTAGAAACCAGTTTACCCACAAAGAGTAAAATAACCGCGGCCGCAATATTCCAGCCAAACTGCATAATCGTATCGCCATGACCTTCCAGCCATGCAATTGCATTTTTAACCTGTGGGAATAAAACAAAGTCTTTCATAATAAGCACTCCGGACTCAGGCTAAGAAAAATTAATATGCCATCCATTAGTACTTAATAGTGCAAAGCACCTGCCAGGGACAGTAGATAAAATGGATAAAACACGCCAATACTAAGCCAGACAGTATCCCCGAGCGCGCCATCAAAAACAGCAATAAAAATGTTTAATTTTATACAACCCGCGCCATCCGTTATATATTCCGGCGGCCCGCGGTGAAGAATAATATCATGCCGGCGCGGTGCCAAATTAAAGCTGCAGGTCATGGCGTGTCGAATGAGTTGAAGCTGGCCGCTAAGCCGCGTTCTTTCCATGAAGAGTGTCGTGGACAGTCATTCGCTCTTTCTGTCCCATCCTTTGCGCAGAAAGCAAAAACCCCGCCGAAGCGGGGTTTTCTGAAGAGTCGAAGCTGGCCGCTAAGCCGCGTTCTTTTCATGAAGAGCGTCGTGGACAGTCATTCGCCCTTTCTGTCCCATCCTTTTCTTTCTGCCTAATCCTTTGCGCAGAAAACAAAAACCCCGCCAAGGCGGGGTTTTCTGAAGAGTTGAAGCTGACCGATAAGCCGCGTTCTTTTCATGAAGAGTGTCGTGGACAGTCATTCTCCTTTCTGTCCCATCCTTTTCTTTCTGCCTAATCCTTTGCGCAGAAAGCAAAAACCCCGCCGAGGCGGGGTTTTCTGAAGAGTCGAAGCTGGCCGCTAAGCCGCGTTCTTTTCATGAAGAGTGTCGTGGACAGTCATTCTCCTTTCTGTCCCATCCTTTTCTTTCTACCTAATCCTTTGCCCAGAAAGCAAAAACCCCGCCGAAGCGGGGTTTTCTGAAGAGTTGAAGCTGACCGATAAGCCGCGTTCTTTTCATGAAGAGTGTCGTGGACAGTCATTCGCCCTTTCTGTCCCATCCCTTTCTTTCTGCCTAATCCTTTGCGCAGAAAGCAAAAACCCCGCCGAGGCGGGGTTTGTGTCGAATGAGTTGAAGCTGACCGATAAGCCGGGTTCTGTCGTGGACAGTCATTCATCTAGGCCAGCAATCGCTCACTGGCTCAAGCAGCCTACCCGGGTTCAGTACGGGCCGTACCTTATGAACCCCTATTTGGCCTTGCTCCGGGTGGAGTTTACCGTGCCGCGAACTGTTACCAGCCGCGCGGTGCGCTCTTACCGCACCCTTTCACCCTTACCTGATCCCGCTTGCGCGGGCCATCGGCGGTTTGCTCTCTGTTGCACTGGTCGTGGGTTTCCCCCCCAGGCGTTACCTGGCACCCTGCCCTATGGAGCCCGGACTTTCCTCCCCTCCGCCCGTCTCCCCCCGAAGGAGGACGACGACGAAGCGGCGACTGTCTGGTCAGCTTCGGCGCGAAGTATAGAGGGTTTGCCGCCGGTTGTCATCCCTCCATCGCCATCCCGGCCCGCAATGTCGCGGCGATGTTGCGCGACGCGCGATAAATATTGTCCGACGCCCCGCGAAAGGCCTCTTCCAGCGTCGTAATATTGGTCAGCACGCTGAATACCGCGTCGATGCCAAACTGATGCACCACGCCAACGTCGCGGGTCAGGCTGCCGGCAATGCCAATCACCGGCTTATGGTATTTCTTCGCCACGCTCGCCACGCCGACCGGCACCTTGCCGTGGATGCTCTGGCTATCAAGCCGCCCTTCGCCGGTCACCACCAGCGAGCAGTCGAGGATATGCTCTTCCAGATTCAGCGCCTGGGTGACAATCTCGATCCCGCTGCGCAGTTCGGCATTGAGGAACGCCATCAGCGCGGCCCCCATACCACCGGCAGCGCCGGCTCCCGCCACCTGCTTCACGTCCACGCGCAAATCGTTTTTTATCACATCGGCATAGTGTTCAAGATTGCGATCCAGCTCGAGGATCATCGCTTCGCTCGCCCCCTTCTGCGGGCCAAAAATACGCGAGGCGCCCACATCGCCAGTCAGCGGGTTGGTCACGTCGCAGGCTACGCGGATGGTACATTCCTGCAGCCGGGCGTCCAGACCGCGGAGATCGATGGCATTCAGGCTGGCGAGGCTCCCGCCGCCGTTGCCAATCTCGCTGCCGTTAGCATCGCGGAGGCTGGCTCCTAGCGCCTGCACCATCCCGGCGCCGCCATCGTTAGTGGCGCTGCCGCCGATGCCGATGATGATATTTTTCGCCCCATGATCCAGCGCCTGAAGAATCAGCTCGCCGGTCCCGCGCGATGTCGTCAGCAGCGGGTTGCGCAGCGCCGGCGGAACCAGGCCCAGTCCGCTGGCGGCCGCCATCTCGATAAACGCCGTTTTACCGTCGCCGGACATTCCCCAGCTGGCGTTCACCTTTTCACCTAACGGCCCGGTAACCAGAGCGGTATATTCAGAACCCTGCGTGGCGGCAATCATGGCCTCAACGGTGCCTTCACCACCGTCGGCAACCGGGACGGAAACATACTCCGCATCGGGGAAAATTTCCCGAAATCCTTTTTCTATTGCCTGAGCTACCTCAATGGCAGAAAGGCTTTCTTTATAAGAGTCTGGGGCGATTACGATTTTCATAGTTATGTAGCCTGACAGTGCCGCGCAAGGCAAGAATTACAGGGCGCGTTTCACGCCCTTCTTGTTAGCGAGTGACTTCCACTTTCGCCAGTTTTTCGTAATAGCATGCCAGCGCGCTGTGGTCGGCGGTACCCAGACCATCGGCACGCAGCGCCTGCATCATTTCCATCACCGCCGCCGTCAGCGGCAGCTGAGCGCCCACGCCATGGGAGGTATCCAGCGCGTTGGCCAGGTCCTTAATATGCAGGTCGATGCGGAAACCTGGCTTGAAGTTACGATCCATCACCATCGGCGCTTTCGCATCCAGCACGGTGCTCCCCGCCAGGCCGCCGCGGATAGCCTGATACACCAGATCCGGATTGACGCCCGCTTTGGTGGCGAGGGTCAGCGCTTCAGACATCGCGGCAATATTCAGCGCGACGATCACCTGGTTGGCGAGCTTCGTCACGTTGCCAGCCCCCACTTCGCCGGTGTGCACGACCGAACCGGCCATCGTCTTCATCAGGTCGTAGTATTTATCGAAGATAGCCTTATCGCCGCCGACCATCACCGACAGCGTGCCGTCGACTGCCTTCGGCTCGCCGCCGCTTACCGGCGCATCGAGCATATCCACGCCCTTCGCCTTCAGCGCTTCGCTGATTTCGCGGCTCGCCAGCGGCGCGATGGAGCTCATATCAATCAGTACGGTGCCCGGCTTCGCGCCTTCAATGATGCCGTTTTCACCCAGCGCCACCTCTTTCACATGCGGGGAGTTTGGCAGCATCGTGATAATCACATCGCACTGCTCGGCAATCGCCTTCGCCGTAGCCGCCGTTTCTGCCCCGGCAGCTATCACTTCAGCAACCGCTTCAGGATTACGATCGGAAACCACCAGCGAGTAACCGGCTTTCAGCAAGTTTTTGCTCATAGGCTTGCCCATGATGCCCAGGCCAATAAAACCAACTTTCATCGTCATAACGTTCTCTCTCTTTTGATCCCGAGGGTTATTTTTTAAAAGAATCCGCAAGCTTCTGCGTGGCAGAGCGGAATGCGCCCAAATCGCTGCCGACGGCAACAAAGGTGGCGCCCCATTCCAGATAGCGACGCGCATCGGCCTCGACCGGCGCCAGAATGCCGCTCGGCTTACCGTGCTTTTTCGCACTCGCAAAAATCTGCTGAATCGCGCGCTGAACGTCAGGGTGAGAGGCGTTGCCAAGATGGCCTAACGCCGCGGCCAGGTCGCTTGGGCCGACAAAAATGCCGTCAACGCCTTCGGTTGCCGCAATGGCATCGACGTTATCTACGCCCTGCTGGCTCTCAATCTGTACGAGGATGGTGATATTTTTGTTGGATTGCGCGAAGTAGTCCGGCACGGTGCCAAACATGTTGGCACGGTGAGAAACGGAGACCCCACGGATGCCTTCCGGCGGATAGCGGGTGGAGGCCACTGCGTTCACCGCCTCTTCTTTGCTTTCCACAAACGGGATCAGGAAGTTGTAAAAACCGATATCCAGCAGGCGCTTAATAATCACCGGCTCGTTGGTCGGGACCCGCACAACCGCGGCGCTGGCGCTGCCCTTCAGGGCCATCAGCTGTGGGATAAAGGTCGTAATGTCGTTTGGCGCATGCTCGCCGTCCAGCACCAGCCAGTCAAAGCCCGCAAGGCCTAATACTTCGGTGCTAATCGGGCTTGCCAGCGCGGACCAGCAGCCAATCTGCACCTGATGCGCAGCCAGCGCTGCCTTGAATTTGTTCGGGAAAATATCGTTATTCATCGCTTATACCTTGTCACTTAACCGTGAATTATTTTTGCAGTTCCATACGTTTGATGTCGCCAACAATGAAGAGGTAGCAAACCATCGCCATCAGAGCTGAACAACCGACAAACACCAGCGCTGCGTTAAATGAATGCAGCTCGCTGACCAGATAACCAATGACCAGCGGAGTAACGATGGACGCCACGTTACCGAATACGTTGAAGACCCCGCCGCACAGACCAACAATCTCTTTCGGTGCGGTATCAGAAATAACCGGCCAGCCGAGGGCGCCAAAGCCTTTGCCGAAGAACGCCAGCGCCATCAGGGTCACCACCAGCGCGGTGTTATCGGTGTAGTTACACAGAATAATGGTTGAAGCCAGCAGCATGCCGAGAACGATCGGCAGCTTACGGGCCAGCGTGATAGAAAAACCGCGCTTAATCAGATAGTCAGAGAACACGCCGCCCAGCACGCCGCCGGCAAAACCGCACAGCGCCGGGATGGAGGCCACCAGCCCCACTTTCAGAATCGACATCCCCTTTTCCTGCACCAGGTAAATCGGGAACCAGGTGAGGAAGAACCAGGTGATGGTGTTGATAAAATATTGGCCGAAGAATACGCCCAGCATCATGCGGTTGGTTAACAGCTGCTTGATATAGTGGAGTTTCGGCCCGCTGGCGGTATTGCCGCCGGGCTTTTTATGGTCCATATCCACCACCGCGCCGTTGTCAGAGATGAACTTCAGCTCCTCCTTTGACATCCGCGGATGGTCGGTCGGGTTATGAATCAGCTTTACCCACAGGCCGGTGAGGACAAAACCAATGACCCCCATCACGGTAAACACGTGCTCCCAGCCCCAGGCGAAGGTTAACCAGCCGAGCAGAGGCGAGAACAGCGCCAGGGAAAAATATTGCGCAGAGTTAAAGATAGCGGAGGCGGTACCGCGCTCTTTAGTCGGGAACCAGGCCGCAACGATGCGGGCGTTAGCCGGAAATGACGGCGCTTCAGAAAAGCCCAGCATAAACCGCATAATAAACATCGAAATCCCGGCCCAGGCGATGGGAAAGACGTCAACAAAGCCCTGCAGGAAGGTAAACAGCGACCAGAAGAACAGGCTGTAGGTGTAGACTTTCTTCGAGCCAAACTTATCGAGCAGCCAGCCGCCGGGGATTTGCATCAGCAAATAGGCCCAGCCAAAGGCGGAGAAAATGTATCCCATCGACACCGCGCTGAGCTGAAGCTCTTCTGCTACTGCGGTTCCGGCAATGGAGAGCGTTGCGCGGTCGGCATAGTTAACGGCAGTGACGATAAATATTATCAGTAAAATTAAATATCGGGTGGGCAAGCCTTTTTTTGTTTCTTCAACCGTATCAAGTATCATTTTATTTACCTCAGGTACTCGAGAAGTTATTTTCTTATTATTTAAGCGTTACACTAAAGATGCCCTTTAAATAAAAACAAACATCAAATAGCAAATCTGGCGTAATGAAATCGTCATTCAGTATAAACAGCAGGTATCCGCCGCGCATTGTGCAAACGCACAATTAATGAGGATTATATAAATATTACTTTAAACATATGCATATAATAATGGGCGCTAATGCACATATTTACGCTTTGATGCCGCTGCTGGCGCGGCTATCGCGATAATGAGTGATCGCCATCACATTTTTGATCGCTAACTCCTGACATTCTAATTCCACAATACTGAGAATATCCTCAATTAGATTTTATATAGAGCTAACTATTTTATTATCCCCACCTGGCTGGAGAATACTGGACAATGGCCGACATCGAAATTAGACAACAATCGCCCAGCGCGTTTTATATTAAAGTACACGACACCGATAATGTGGCAATTATTGTCAATGATAATGGCCTGAAAGCGGGAAGTCGTTTCCCGGACGGGCTGGAGCTGATTGAACATATTCCTCAGGGCCATAAGGTGGCGCTGGTGGATATTCCCGTTCACGGCGAGATCATTCGCTATGGCGAAGTCATCGGTTACGCCGTTCGCGATATCGCGCGCGGCAGCTGGATTGACGAGTCCACGGTAGAGCTGCCCAGCGCACCGCCGCTGAATACCCTGCCGCTGGCGACCAAAGTCCCGCAGGCGCTTCCCGCGCTTGAAGGCTATACCTTTGAAGGCTATCGCAATGCCGACGGCAGCGTCGGGACCAAGAACCTGCTTGGCATCACCACCAGCGTGCACTGCGTGGCCGGGGTTGTCGATTACGTGGTCAAAATCATCGAACGCGATCTGCTGGCGAAGTATCCGAACGTCGATGGCGTGGTGGGCCTCAATCACCTGTACGGCTGCGGCGTCGCCATCAACGCGCCGGCGGCCGTGGTGCCTATCCGCACGATCCACAATATCTCGTTGAACCCAAATTTTGGCGGCGAGGTGATGGTTGTTGGCCTGGGCTGTGAAAAGCTGCAGCCAGAGCGTCTGCTGCAGGGAACGGAAGATGTTCAGCCCGTTGCCGTGGATAGCGCCAGCATCGTGCGGCTGCAGGATGAGCATCACGTGGGTTTTCAATCCATGGTCGACGATATTCTGCAGGTTGCAGAGCGTCACCTGGCGAAGCTCAACCAGCGCCAGCGCGAAACCTGCCCGGCGTCCGAGCTGGTGGTCGGCATGCAGTGCGGCGGCAGCGACGCGTTTTCCGGCGTCACCGCCAACCCGGCGGTCGGCTATGCCTCCGACCTGCTGGTACGCTGCGGCGCGACGGTGATGTTCTCAGAGGTCACCGAAGTCCGTGACGCCATTCATCTGCTCACGCCACGCGCGGTGAACGAGGAGGTCGGTAAACGCCTGCTCGAAGAGATGGCCTGGTACGATAACTATCTCGATCTCGGCCAAACCGATCGCAGCGCCAACCCCTCCCCGGGGAATAAAAAAGGCGGCCTCGCCAACGTGGTGGAAAAGGCGCTGGGCTCTATCGCTAAATCGGGGAAAAGTGCGATTGTCGAGGTGCTATCACCAGGCCAGCGCCCGACGAAGCGCGGGCTGATATTTGCCGCCACGCCGGCCAGCGATTTTGTTTGCGGTACCCAGCAGGTCGCATCCGGCATTACGGTTCAGGTGTTCACCACCGGCCGCGGTACGCCGTACGGCCTCGTCGCGGTGCCGGTCATTAAAATGGCAACCCGCACCGAGCTGGCGAACCGCTGGTACGATCTCATGGATATTAACGCCGGGACTATCGCCACCGGTGAGGAGAGTATCGAAGACGTGGGCCTGAAGCTGTTTGAGTTTATTCTTGACGTCGCCAGCGGCCGGAAGAAAACCTTCTCAGACCAGTGGGGGCTGCATAACCAGCTGGCGGTGTTTAACCCGGCGCCGGTAACCTGATCCCGGCAAGCTCAGCCCTCTCTGCTTGAGGAGAGGGCTGCAGAATGACGGTTCAGGCATTCACTAAAATAACGTCTATTCCGTGCTTACGTAGCGCTTCCAGGCTTTCTGCAGGGATGCCTTCATCGACGATAATCATATCAATTCGCTGAGTATCAATGATTTTATGCAGGCTGGAGCGGTTGAACTTGCTGGAGTCCGTTACGACAATAATACGCTCCGCCACTTCACACATCCGGCGGTTGAGCCTGGCTTCATCCTCATTATGCGTGCTGACACCACGTTCCAGATCGATAGCATCCACGCCGAGAAACAGCATATCGAAGTGGTAATTCTGTAAAGACTGCTCGGCCTGGTCACCATAGAACGACTGCGACTGGCGGCGCAGGTGGCCCCCGGTCATCAGCAGCTCTACTCCCTCCGCCTCCAGTAACGCATTGCCGACGTTCATGCCGTTAGTCATCACAATCACATCAGCATGCTGGCGCATCAGGCGAGCTATCTCATACGTGGTGGTGCCTGAGTCAAGGATGACGCGGTGACCCGGCTGAATCAGCTTAACGGCCGCTTTGGCAATATTGTGCTTTACCGCGGTATTCAGCGCGCTTTTATCCTCAACAGAGGGCTCCACGCCCGGCGTACTGCTATCGCAAATCAGAGCCCCGCCGTAGGCACGAACCGCAATGCCCTGTTTTTCCAGAAACGCCAGATCGTTGCGGATCGTCACCGTGGAGACACCAAACAGAAGGGAAAGATCGTTAACCTGCACGCTTCCCTGCTGCCGCAACCGCTGAATAATTTGCTCTCGCCTTTCGCTGGTCCCGGCGAGGCGCTTCTCTATGGAAGAATCGGTGCCACTCATAAGCATTCCCTAAACTAATCTTTCATTTCATTTCGATTTACCTATTAACACCTTTCTTTTCGCGGAATGCAAGCCCCGCAACGCGGTTCATGGGGAGAGACCTTGACGCTGAAACCTTTCATTATGTTTCTTTTGTGAAACAGATCGGAAAACTATTATCTTTCGTTTTATTTTTACAGCACCATGACGCAGTATTAAATGAAACAAAACGAAAGATTAATGTCATTACCATCCGAAATGGAGAGGAAAGTGAAACATCTTACAGAAATGGTGGCACAGCATAAACGTGGGAGCACAAGCGGGATTTATGCCGTCTGTTCCGCGCATCCACTGGTACTCGAAGCGGCCATTCGTTACGCCCGGGCCCAGCAGGCTCCGCTGCTGATCGAAGCCACCTCCAATCAGGTGGATCAGTTCGGTGGCTATACCGGTATGACGCCCACTGATTTCCGCGGCTTCGTCTGCCAGCTTGCCAGCTCGCTCGATTTTCCCCTGTCGCAGCTGATCCTCGGCGGCGATCATCTCGGCCCAAACCGCTGGCAAAACCTGCCCGCCGCGCAGGCGATGGCCAATGCCGACGATCTCATTAAAAGCTACGTCGCCGCCGGCTTTAAGAAGATCCATCTCGATTGCAGCATGTCCTGCGAGGGCGATCCGCTGCCGTTAACCGATGAGATCGTTGCAGACCGCGCAGCCCGACTGGCAAAGATTGCCGAAGAGACCTGTCGTGAGCACTTTGGCGAATCCGACCTCGTCTACGTCATAGGCACCGAAGTGCCCGTCCCAGGCGGCGCCCATGAAACGCTTACCGAACTGCAGGTCACCACGCCTGATGCGGCACGCGCGACGCTGGAAGCGCATCGCCATGCCTTTGCAAAGCAGGGGTTGAGCCATATCTGGCCGCGCATTATCGGCCTGGTGGTCCAGCCCGGCGTCGAATTCGATCATATCAACGTTATCGACTATCAGCCGCAGAAAGCCGTCGCGCTGAGCGCAATGGTGGAGGCTTATGACACGCTGATATTTGAAGCCCACTCCACGGACTATCAAACGCCGCAGGCGCTTCGTCAGCTGGTGAAAGATCATTTTGCCATTCTCAAGGTCGGCCCGGCGCTCACCTTCGCCCTGCGCGAAGCGCTGTTCTCGCTGGCGGCAATAGAGGAAGAACTCCTGCCCGCGAAAGCGTGCTCCGGCCTGCGTCACGTGCTGGAAAACGTCATGCTCGATCGCCCGGAATATTGGCAAAGCCACTATCACGGCGACGGTAATGCGCGGCGCCTCGCGCGCGGGTACAGCTACTCCGACCGCGTCCGCTACTACTGGCCGGACAGCCAGATCGATGAGGCGTTTGCACGCCTGGTGCGCAATCTCGCGGACTGGCCAATTCCGCTGCCGCTCATCAGCCAGTATATGCCGTTGCAGTACATCAAAGTTCGCGAGGGCGATCTCAAGGCGGCACCGCGGGAACTCATCATCGACCACATTCAGGACATACTGCAGCAGTACCACGCTGCCTGTCAGGGCATTACGTCCCATAACGCATAACAACAAAGAGGAAAACGCGATGCCAAACATTGTCTTAAGTCGTATTGATGAACGTTTGATCCACGGTCAGGTGGGCGTCCAGTGGGTTGGGTTTGCGGGAGCTAACCTGGTGCTGGTGGCCAACGATGAGGTTGCTGAAGATTCGGTACAGCAAAATCTGATGGAGATGGTGCTGGCGGAGGGGATCGCCGTGCGCTTCTGGTCGCTGCAAAAAGTGATTGAAAATATCCACCGCGCCGCCGATCGGCAAAAAATTCTGCTGGTCTGTAAAACACCGGCTGATTTCCTCAGGCTGGTGGAGGGCGGGGTTCCCGTCACGCGGATCAACGTAGGAAATATGCACTACGCCAATGGCAAACAACACATTGCCAAAACGGTTTCTGTAGACGCTGACGATATTGCCGCGTTTAACGGCCTGAAGGCCGCCGGGGTGGAATGCTTCGTTCAGGGCGTTCCGACAGAACCCGCTTTGGATCTCTTTAAACTACTCTGAGGGATTCATAATGGAAATCAGTCTGTTGCAGGCTTTTGCACTAGGTATTCTTGCCTTTATTGCCGGCCTGGATATGTTCAACGGGTTAACCCATATGCACCGGCCGGTGGTCCTCGGCCCGCTGGTCGGCCTGATTCTGGGCGATTTGCATACCGGTATTTTAACCGGCGGCACGCTGGAGCTGGTCTGGATGGGACTGGCCCCTCTGGCGGGCGCCCAGCCGCCAAACGTGATTATCGGCACTATCGTCGGTACCACCTTTGCCATTACTACCGGCGTGAAGCCTGACGTCGCGGTCGGCGTCGCTGTCCCCTTCGCCGTCGCGGTACAGATGGGAATCACCTTCCTGTTCTCGGTGATGTCCGGCGTGATGTCCCGCTGCGACCGAATGGCGGCAAACGCCGATACCAGGGGTATTGAACGGGTGAACTATCTGGCCCTGCTGGCGTTAGGGACCTTCTATTTTCTCTGCGCCTTCCTGCCTATCTTTTTCGGGGCGGAACATGCGAAAACCGCCATTGATGTGCTACCGGAGCGCCTGATTGACGGCCTCGGCGTGGCGGGCGGCATCATGCCGGCTATCGGCTTCGCCGTGCTGCTGAAAATCATGATGAAAAACGTCTATATCCCCTACTTTATCATCGGCTTTGTGGCCGCAGCATGGCTGAAGCTACCGGTACTGGCAATTGCCGCCGCGGCGCTGGCGATGGCACTCATTGACCTGCTGCGCAAATCTCCAGAACCGGCTGCGCCGGCGGCACAGAAAGAGGAATTCGAAGATGGCATCTAATCAAACCACTCTGCCAGGCGTCTCCACATCCGAAGAGACGCTGCTTTCCGGCGTGAATGAAAACGTCTACGAAGACCAGGCCCTCGGTGCGGAGCTGACGAAAAAAGATATTAACCGCGTCGCCTGGCGCTCCATGCTTCTGCAGGCCTCGTTCAACTACGAACGTATGCAGGCCTCCGGCTGGCTGTATGGCCTGCTGCCGGCGCTGAAAAAGATCCACACCAACGAGCGCGATCTGGCACGTGCCATGAAAGGCCATATGGGCTTCTTCAACACCCACCCGTTCCTGGTGACCTTTGTCATCGGCATTATCCTCGCGATGGAGCGATCCAAGCAGGACGTCAACAGCATTCAGAGCACCAAAATCGCCGTCGGTGCCCCGCTCGGCGGGATTGGCGATGCGATGTTCTGGCTGACGCTGCTGCCGATTTGCGGCGGCATTGGTGCCAGCCTCGCGCTGCAAGGTTCTATCCTCGGCGCGGTGGTGTTTATTGTGCTGTTCAACGTGGTACATCTCGGATTGCGCTTTGGCCTGGCACACTACGCTTATCGCATGGGCGTAGCGGCGATACCGTTAATTAAAGCCAACACCAAAAAGGTCGGCCACGCGGCGTCGATCGTCGGGATGACGGTAATTGGCGCGCTGGTGGCGACCTATGTTCGCCTCAACACCACCCTGGAGATCACCGCAGGCGATGCGGTAGTCAAGCTGCAAACGGATGTTATCGATAAGCTGATGCCGGCGTTTCTACCGCTGGTTTATACCCTGACCATGTTCTGGCTGGTGCGCCGCGGCTGGAGCCCGCTGCGCCTCATCGCGCTCACCGTCGTATTGGGTGTCGTGGGTAAATTCTGCCACTTCCTGTAAATATAAAGAGGTTTGCATGTTAGGTATTATTTTGACGGGTCATGGCGGCTTTGCCAGCGGTATGGCAATGGCGATGAAACAAATACTGGGCGAGCAGTCGCAGTTTATTGCTATCGATTTTCCTGAGACTTCAACCACCGCACTGCTCACCTCGCAGCTTGAGCAGGCGGTGAGCCAGCTGGACGCTGAAGATGATATCGTTTTTCTGACGGACCTACTGGGCGGTACGCCATTTCGCGTGGCCTCCACGCTGGCGATGCAAAAACCAGGAAGCGAAGTGATTACCGGCACCAATCTGCAGCTGCTGCTGGAAATGGTACTGGAACGCGAGGGCCTCAACGGCGAAGCGTTTCGTCTGCAGGCACTGGAGTGCGGGCACCGCGGGTTAACCAGCCTGGTTGACGAACTCGCGCGCTGCCGCGAAGAGAAAGCGGTAGAGGAAGGGATATGACGCAGATTCTGCGCGCCAGACGCCTGCTAACTGAGCAGGGCTGGCTTGCCGATCATCAGCTGCGTATTGAAGCAGGCATCATTACCGCTGTCGAGCCTGTCCCCGCCGGCGTAACCGCTCGCGACGCCGATCTGCTTTGCCCGGCTTACATTGATATTCACGTCCACGGCGGCGCGGGTTTTGATGTGATGGACGAAGCGCCGGACGCGCTCGACCGGCTGGCGATACATAAAGCACGCGAGGGAGTAGGCGCCTGGCTGCCTACCACCGTCACCGCGCCGCTGCCGGCCATTCACGGCGCGCTGGAACGCATCGCCCGGCGCGTGCTTTCCGGTGGTCCCGGCGCGCTGGTACTGGGCAGCTACCTGGAAGGCCCCTACTTCACCCCGCAGAATAAAGGCGCCCATCCGCCTGAGCTGTTCCGCGAGCTGGATATCGCCGAGCTGGATACGCTCATTGCCCGCTCGCGGCAAACGCTGCGGGTGGTGGCGCTGGCGCCGGAAAAGCCGGGGGCAATAGCGGCGATTCATCACCTTAAACGGCAGGGCGTGCGGGTGATGCTGGGTCATAGCGCCGCCACCTATCAACAGACCTGCGCCGCCTTCGCTGCCGGTGCCGACGGACTGGTGCACTGCTACAACGGGATGAGCGGATTACATCACCGGGAGCCGGGCATGGTCGGTGCCGGATTCACCACGCCGCAGGCGTGGCTGGAGCTTATTGCCGACGGGCATCATGTCCATCCCGCCGCCATGCGTCTGTGCTCCTGCTGCGCGGGGCAACGCATTGTCCTGATAACAGATGCGATGCAGGCAGCCGGTATGGCCGACGGCCGCTATTCGCTCTGCGGCGAAGCCGTGGAAATGCGCGGCGGTATCGTACGAACGGCCTCCGGTGGCCTGGCAGGCAGCACGCTCTCGCTTGATGCGGCCGTTCGCAACATGGTCGAGCTGGCGGGAGCGCCGCCGGAAGACGCCATTCATATGGCTTCGCTGCACCCCGCCCGCCTGCTGGGTATTGACGATCGACTGGGATCGTTACGGACGGGAAAATGCGCGAATGTTATTGCGCTAAACGACGGGCTACACCTGCAGAAAATCTGGATTCAGGGCCAGGCTCTCCCCCTTTAGCCCTTTCATTATGCGTCACATTGGCCTTCGCCCTCGCCGCGTAAGGCCTTTCTTTTTCTTTCTAAAAGAACGTAACCCTCTACGGTCATTTAATTAAAAATACATATTTATCACATACATATCCACAATCACCGTTTCCCGATCACAGTTTTCGTTTTATTTCTTGTTTCTTTAATTGAACTTTCGATTTCTTTCATATAGATTTTATCTAACTGATTACATGAATAAGTGAAACGAAACGAAAGATAGCGACAATTTTGCCAGCGTCTGATGTGGAATTCACACGACTAAGGACTGTGTTATGCCTGAAACCTATACCGCTACCTCCGCCGCGACCGGCACCTGGACGGAAGCCGAAATCCGCCAACAGCCCGCCTGCTGGATCCGCTCGCTCAGCAACATCGACAATCTCCGTTCGGCGATCGACGACTTTCTTGCGCCATTGCTGCGTAAAGACGACCTGCGGATCGTTCTGACAGGAGCAGGAACCTCCGCCTTTATCGGTGAGATCGTTGCGCCCTGGCTATCGCGCCATAGCGGAAAAAACATCAGCGCGGTGCCAACAACCGACCTGGTAACCAATCCGATGGACTATCTCAACGCCGAACACCCGCTGCTGCTGGTCTCCTTCGCCCGCTCCGGCAATAGCCCGGAGAGCGTCGCCGCCGTAGAGCTGGCCAATCAGTTCGTCCCGGACTGTTACCACCTGTCGATTACCTGTAATGAAGCCGGCAGCCTGTATCAAAACGCGGTAAACAGCGACAACGCCTTTGCGCTACTGATGCCGGCGGAAACGCACGACCGCGGCTTTGCGATGACCAGCAGTATTACCACCATGATGGCGAGCTGCCTTGCGGTGTTCGCGCCCGGGGCGATCGGCAGCAGGACCTTCCGCGACGTAGCGGATCGCTGTCAGACGATCCTCACGTCACTCGGTGAATTTAGCGAAAGCGTATTTGGCAATGAGCCGTGGCGACGGATCGTCTATCTCGGCAGCGGCGGATTACAGGGCGCGGCGCGCGAATCGGCCCTCAAGGTCCTTGAGCTAACCGCCGGTAAGCTGGCGGCGTTCTATGACTCCCCAACCGGCTTTCGTCACGGGCCGAAATCGCTGGTGGATAACGAAACGCTGGTGGTGGTGTTTGTCTCCAGCCATCCGTACACGCGCCAGTACGACCTCGACCTGCTGGCCGAGCTGCGTCGCGATAAGCAGGCAATGCGCGTGGTGGCGATTACCGACGAATCCAATGCCGTCATCGCAGCGGGTCCGCACATCCTGCTGCCGCCTTCCCGCGCTTTTATCGACGTCGAGCTGGCTTTCTGTTTCCTGATGTATGCCCAGGTATTTGCCCTCGCGCAGTCCATCAGCGTGGGTAATACCCCGGACACCCCTTCCGCCAGCGGTACGGTAAACCGCGTGGTGCAAGGTGTCGTTATTCACCCCTGGAATGCTTGAGAGGAGCGCATCATGAGCATTATTTCGACGAAGTATCTTCTGCTGGATGCCCAGGCAAAAGGCTATGCGGTACCTGCATTTAACATTCATAACGCCGAGACGATCCAGGCGATCCTCGAAGTCTGCAGCGAAATGCGATCGCCGGTGATCCTCGCCGGCACACCGGGTACCTTTAAACATATCGCGCTGGAGGAGATCTACGCCCTATGCAGCGCCTACGCCACCACTTACGACATGCCGCTGGCGCTGCATCTCGATCACCATGAATCGCTGGACGATATCCGCCGCAAGGTTAACGCCGGCGTGCGTAGCGCCATGATCGACGGCAGCCACTTCCCCTTCGATGAGAACGTAAAGCTGGTGAAATCAGTCGTCGAATTCTGCCACCAGCATGATTGCAGCGTAGAGGCCGAACTCGGTCGCCTGGGCGGCATGGAAGATGACATGAGCGTGGATGCCGAAAGCGCGTTTCTGACCGACCCGCAGGAAGCAAAACGCTTTGTCGAGCTAACCGGCGTCGACAGCCTGGCGGTGGCTATCGGCACCGCTCACGGACTTTATACCAAAACGCCAAAAATTGATTTTCGCCGTCTGGGGGAGATTCGCGACGTGGTTGACGTGCCCCTGGTCCTGCACGGCGCGAGCGATGTCCCTGACGAGTACGTGCGTCGCGCCATTGAACTCGGGGTCTGCAAAGTCAATGTCGCAACCGAGCTGAAAATTGCGTTTGCTGCGGCAGTCAAAAAATGGTTCACCGACAACCCGCAGGGCAACGATCCTCGCTATTACATGCGCGTCGGCATGGACGCAATGAAAGAAGTGGTCAGAAGCAAAATCACCATTTGCGGCTCGGCAAACCGCCTGCTGCTGCCCACAGAAGCCTGATATCCGTTGTACACCCTCGTTCCACAGCGTTATTCCGCGGCAGGACAACGCTGTCTACCTCTGATAAAACAAAAAATAAAGGACCTCTGCCCCATGAATAAAGCGCTCAATGTATCGTTGCTCACGCTCTTCATCTCTCATAGCACCTTTGCGGCAAATTACGCCCTGAATAACGACAAGATGGCCTTCTCGTTCGATGACGCCGGCTCTGCACTGGTCGTTAAAGATACGCATTCCAGCCATCAGCTCTCGCCTCAGGAGCCGTTCTTTCTGACCCTACCGGATGAGAGCGTTATCCACACCGCTGACTTCAAAATTAAACAGGTTGAGAAAAAAGAGAACGCGCTGGTAGTGGAATACACCCATCCTGATTTCAACGTCACCATGACGCTGAATCTGCTGAAGGGTAAGTACGCCAATATCGATTACACCATTGCCGCCGTCGGCAAAGCGCAGAACGTCGCAAAAATCACCTTTTTCCCCACCAAAAAGCAGTCGCAGGCACCTTACGTGGATGGCGCAATTAACAGCTCGCCGATTGTTGCCGATACCTTTTTCATGTTACCGGATAAACCCATCGTCAATACCTACGCCTATGAAGGCACCACGAATCTTAACGTCGAGCTTAAAACACCCATCCTGCCGGAAACACCGGTCAGCTACACCACCTGGTTCGGCACCATGGCAGAAACCAGCCAGCTACGCCGCAGCGTAAACCTGTTTATCGATGCCGTACGTCCACGTCCGTACAAACCGTATCTGCACTACAACAGCTGGATGGATATCGGCTTCTTTACCACCTATAGCGAGCAGGACGTGCTGGGACGCATGGATGAATGGAATAAAGCCTTTATTACCGGTCGCGGCGTACCGCTTGATGCATTCCTGCTGGATGACGGCTGGGACGATCGTACCGGAAGGTGGCTATTTGGTCCGGCGTTCAGAGAGGGTTTCGGCAAGGTTAAAGAGAAGGCCGATAGCATGCACAGCTCGGTCGGTTTGTGGCTCTCACCCTGGGGTGGCTACAATAAGCCGCGCGATATTCGCGTTTCACATGCCAAAGAGTATGGTTTTGAAACGGTCGACGGCAAACTGGCGCTCTCCGGGCCGAACTATTTCAAAAACTTCAACGAGCAAATCGCCAGGCTGATAAAGAACGAGCACATCACGTCCTTCAAACTGGACGGAATGGGTAACGCCAACTCGCATATCGAGGGCAGCCCGTTCGCCTCCGACTTTGATGCCTCCATAGCCCTGCTGCACAACATGCGCAGCGCCAGCCCAAACCTGTTTATTAACCTGACGACCGGCACTGATGCCAGCCCGTCATGGCTGTTTTATGCCGATTCTATCTGGCGCCAGGGCGATGATATCAATCTGTATGGGCCAGGGACGCCGGTGCAACAGTGGATGACCTACCGCGATGCGGAAACCTACCGCTCAATCGTTAGAAAAGGCCCGTTATTCCCGCTAAATTCCCTGATGTATCATGGAATTGTGAGCGCGGAGAATGCTTATTACGGACTGGAAAAAGTGCAAACGGACGCCGATTTTGCCGATCAGGTATGGAGCTATTTCGCCACGGGCACCCAGCTGCAGGAGCTCTACATCACGCCATCAATGTTGAACAGCGCCAAATGGGACGTGCTGGCTCAGGCCGCAAAATGGTCACGTGAAAATGCGCATGTGCTGGTAGACACCCACTGGATTGGCGGTGATCCGACGGCGCTTGAGGTGTATGGCTGGGCTTCCTGGAACAAAGACAAGGCCATACTGGGCCTGCGTAATCCTTCTGATAAGCCGCAAAGCTACTATCTGAATCTGACGAAGGACTTTGAAATCCCTCAGGGAGAAGCGACACGTTTCGCGATGAAAGCCGTCTATGGCAGCAACGCAACGCTTCCGGAGAATTATAAAGATGCCGTCGTGGTTACGCTGCAGCCGCTGCAGACGCTGGTCTTTGAAGCAACGCCGGTGAAATAAGCGACCCGGCCCGGCGTTGCCGGGCCACTCTCCTACCCTTGCTGCTCCAGCGCGTGCTTATACAGCGCGTTTTTCTTCACGCCGTGAATTTCAGCGGCCAGCGCGGCGGCTTTTTTCAGCGGCAGCTCCGCCTGCAGCAGAGCCAGCGTCCGCAGCGCGTCCGCAGGCAGGGCCTCTTCCTGAGCCTTGAACCCTTCGACGATCAGCACCATTTCGCCCTTACGGCGGTTCTCATCTTCCTTCACCCACGCCACCAGCTCGCCGATTGGTGCGCCGTGGATAGATTCCCAGGTTTTCGTCAGCTCGCGCGCCAGCACCACGTAGCGGGACTCTCCCAGCACCGTGCAGATATCTTCCAGGCTTTCCAGCAGGCGATGAGTGGACTCATAAAAAATAATCGTCCGCGCCTCTTCTTCCAGCGCCTTCAGCGTATCGCGGCGCCCTTTCGATTTTGCCGGCAGAAAGCCTTCATAGCAGAAGCGGTCCGACGGCAGGCCCGCCGCGCTCAGAGCGGCAATCGCCGCGCACGGCCCCGGCAGCGGCACGACGCGGATATTGGCCTCGCGGCAGGTGCGCACCAGGTGATAGCCGGGATCGTTGATAAGCGGGGTCCCCGCATCAGATACCAGGGCGATGTTTTGCCCGTCCTTCAGCTTTGCCAGAAGTGTTTCAGCTTTTTGCTGCTCATTATGGTCGTGAAGGGCAAATAACCGGGCGTTAATCCCAAAATGCTGGAGCAGTAAACCGGTATGGCGGGTATCTTCTGCAGCAATCAAATCAACGGCTTGCAACACCTCCAGCGCACGCTGCGTGATATCAGACAGATTACCTATCGGCGTGGGCACGATATAGAGCTGCCCCTGAGAATTATCTGCTGATTCGTGTTGTTTCATTGTCTCGTCCGTATTGCCGAATTAATATTGAGCATTGAGCCAAAAAAATATCACTGGATACATATGGTACCGTCAACATTTCTTCGTTCTAAACCCGCGCGTTGTCTGCCCGTACTGCTGGCTGCTCTGATCTTCGCTGGCTGCGGCACCCATACCCCGGATCAAAGCACGGCGTTTTTACAGGGTACGGCACAGGCAAACTCCAGTTACTACCTACAGCAAATGCAGCAAAGCGCGAATGATAGCAAGACCAACTGGCAATTACTCGCCATTCGTGCACTGCTGCAAGAGGGCAAAAAGCAGCAGGCCATCGATCTGTTCAACCAGCTGCCGGCTAACCTCAACAAAACGCAGGCCCGCGAGCAGTCGCTGCTGGCGGTAGAAGTTAAGCTGGCCCAGAACGATTTCCCGGGCGCTCAGGCGCTGCTCAGCAAGCTCGATCCGACAAGCTTTGAGACCAACCAGCAGCCTCGCTACTGGCAGGCGCAAATCGATGCCAGCCAGGGACGCCCGTCAATTACCCTGCTGCGCGCCCTTATCGCCCAGCAGCCGCTGCTAAGCCAGCCGAAACAGCAGCAGAAGAATATCGACGAGACCTGGAAAGCGCTGACCTCAATGACCCAGGATCAGGCCAACGCGCTGGTTATCAATGCCGACGAGAACGTCCTGCAGGGCTGGCTGGATCTGCAGCGCATGTGGTTTGATAATCGTAACGATCCGACCCTGCTCAAAGCCGGAGTGAAAGACTGGCAGACCCGCTATCCGCAGAACCCAGGCGCGAAGATGCTGCCGACGGCGCTGGTGAACATGCAAAATTATAAGCCGGCATCAACCAATAAAATCGCCCTGCTGCTGCCGTTAAACGGCCAGGCGGCGGTATTTGGCCGCACGATACAGCAGGGATTTGAGGCGGCGAAAAACGGCGCCCCGGCGGTTGCCGGAAGCGCGGTGCCTGCGCAGGTCGCACAGGCGGCAAACGCCGCCGGGGGCGAGGTAGTCAGCCCGTCGCAGGCGGAAATCAGCGATCTCACCGCGGCAAACGCCGCGCAGGCGCCGGTACAGACGCCGGCAGCGGACCAGGCGACGCCGCCGGCAACAGAGCCGGTCACTGCACCAACCGCCGCTCCGGCTGCTGCACAGAGCACGACGCCAGCGGTAACGCCAGCCGCCACCAGCGATGCGCCTGCCGACGCCGCTCAGCCGCCGGTGACGGCGCCGCAGACCCAGACGGTTGCCTCAACCCCGGCCAACCCTGCTGCCGAACTGAAAATCTACGACACCACCAGCCAGCCAATGAGCCAGCTGCTGGCCCAGGTGCAGCAGGACGGCGCGACCATCGTCGTCGGGCCGTTGCTTAAAAACAACGTCGAAGAGGTCATTAAAAGCAACACCTCCCTGAACGTCCTCGCGCTGAACCAGCCGGAAAAAGTCGAGAACCGCGCCAATATCTGCTATTTCGCCCTCTCCCCGGAAGACGAAGCGCGCGATGCGGCACACCATATTCACGATCAGGGCAAGCAGACTCCGCTGCTGCTGGTTCCGCGCGGATCGCTGGGCGATCGCGTGGTCAGCGCCTTTGCCAACGAGTGGCTTAAGATCGGCGGCGGCACGGTTTTACAGCAGCGTATTGGCTCAACCTCCGAGCTGAAGTCCAGCGTCAACAGCGGTATCTCGTTGACCGGTAGCCCGGTGTCCACCCTGCCTTCCGCTCAGGATAGCGCGCTGGGTAGCCCGAGCGACGTGCCGGTCAGCAGCGGCGGCAGCGTCGATGCCGCCTGGATCCTCGCGACGCCGGAACAAATTGGCTACATCAAACCGATGATCGCCCTGCGCAACGGCAGCCAAAGCAACGTCACGCTGTACGCCAGCTCTCGCAGCGCTCAGGGCACCGCTGGCCCGGACTTCCGCCTGGAAATGGACGGCCTGCAGTACAGCGAAATCCCAATGCTCGCCGGCAGCAACCCGGCGCTGATGCAGCAGGCGCTGTCCGCCGTGCGTAACGACTACTCGCTGGCGCGCCTGTACGCGATGGGCGCCGACGCCTGGTCGCTGGCCAACCATTTCTCGCAAATACGTCAGGTGCCGGGCTTTGAGCTGAACGGCAACACCGGCGATCTGACGGCCACGCAGGACTGCGTGATCAACAGGAAACTGTCATGGCTCAAGTACCAGCGCGGACAGATCGTCTCAGCCAACTAGCCAAACGAACCGGCGACGTCTGGGAAGCCCAGGCCCGCCGTTGGCTGGAAAGCCAGGGACTGCGTTTTATCGCCGCCAACGCCCGCGAGCGGGGCGGCGAGATTGACCTGATAATGCGCGACGGGGCGGTTACCGTCTTTGTCGAAGTGCGCTATCGTCGTAGCGCAGGCTACGGCGATGCCGCCTCCAGCGTCACGCTGAAAAAGCAACAACGACTCCTCCATACCGCGCGTCTGTGGCTCTCCCGACATAATGGGAGCTTTGATACTGTGGATTGCCGTTTCGATGTGGTAGCCTTCACCGGAAACGACATCCAATGGCTGAAAAACGCCTTTGGCGAATAGCGTAAACGAATTTAAGGGATCCCGTGCTCGATAGAATTAAAGCCTGCTTCACTGAAAGCATTCAAACCCAAATTGCAGCAGCGGAAGCACTCCCGGACGCCATCTCCCGTGCGGCGATGACCCTCGTGCAGTCACTCCTCAACGGCAACAAAATCCTCTGTTGTGGCAATGGCACCTCTGCCGCCAACGCACAGCATTTTGCTGCCAGCATGATCAATCGTTTCGAAACGGAGCGCCCTGGTTTACCTGCCATTGCACTAAATACCGATAATGTGGTCTTAACGGCAATAGCCAACGATCGCCTGCATGACGAGGTTTACGCCAAGCAGGTGCGCGCGCTTGGGCACGCTGGTGATGTACTGCTGGCGATCTCCACCCGCGGCAATAGTCGGGATATCGTGAAAGCCGTGGAAGCGGCCGTCACTCGCGATATGACCATCGTTGCGTTAACCGGCTATGACGGCGGCGAGCTGGCTGGCCTGCTGGGTCAGCAGGACGTCGAAATTCGCATTCCCTCGCATCGCAGCGCGCGTATTCAGGAAATGCATATGCTTACCGTCAACTGTCTGTGCGATTTGATTGATAACACGCTTTTTCCACACCAGGACGAATAAGGAGAACACATGAAGGCTCTCTCGCCCCTCGCCATCCTTCTTTCTGCGCTACTGCTTCAGGGATGCGTTGCCGCAGCAGTCGTCGGAACGGCAGCAGTCGGCACCAAGGCCGCAACGGACCCGCGTACGGTCGGCACACAGGTCGATGACAGTACGCTTGAGCTACGCGTCAACAGCGCGTTGTCGAAAGATGAACAAATTAAGAAACAGGCCCGCATTAACGTCACCGCCTACCAGGGCAAAGTCCTGCTGACCGGTCAATCTCCGGTGGCCGATCTCTCCGCGCGCGCGAAGCAAATTGCGATGGGCGTCGAAGGAACCACGGAAGTCTTTAACGAAGTGCGTCAGGGTCAGCCGATTGGCCTCGGCACCGCCTCTTCGGATACCTGGATTACCACCAAGGTTCGCTCCCAGCTGCTGGGCACTGACCAGGTTAAATCATCGAACGTGAAGGTGACGACCGAAAACGGGGAAGTGTTCCTGATGGGGCTGGTTACCGACCGCGAAGGTCGCGCGGCGGCGGATATCGCCAGCCGGGTCAGCGGCGTTTCTCGCGTCACAACCGCGTTTACCTACCTCAAGTAAGCACCGCATTTCGGGCGACAACCCCTCAGCGCTGTCGCCCGGAAAATCATCACAGTAACGCCAGCCCGCCAACAATCGCGCCGCACAGCGCCACCAGCCCGCCGGTCAGCCAAAGGGCCTTCGCCGGAAACGCCTTATGCAGCATAATCAGCGACGGTACGCTGACCGCAGGCAAAGTGATCAGCAGAGCCAGCGCCGGCGCAACGCCCATTCCCGCCAGCATCATGGTTTGAACGATAGGGATCTCCGCCGCCGTCGGGATAACGAACAGGCAGCCGGCTATCGCCATCGCCAGGACCCAGAACAGGGTGTTACCGACCACGCCGTCGGCATGAGGGAACAGCCAGACGCGCGCCGCACCCAGCGCCAGCACCGCCAGAATATAGACCGGGATCGTGTTCCAGAACAGCGTCCACAGCGCCCGCAGCCAGCGGCTGAAGAAACCGCCCTCGGCAATTTGCGGGGAAACGTCGGGCACTGCCGCCGGCTGAGTCGCGGCCTCTTTCACCCATTTTTGTACCAGCGTCGCCACCACCAGCACGGTCGCAAGACCGGCCACCAGGCGAATCAAGGCAAACTGCCAGCCCAGTACAAATCCCATGAACACCAGCGTCGCCGGATTCAGCAGCGGGTTACCCATCCAGAACGCCAGCGCGCCGCCCATCGACACCTGCTGTTTACGCATGCCTGCCGCCACCGGCGCGGCGCAGCAGGTACACATCATGCCGGGCAGAGCGAAAATCGCCCCCAGCAGCGTACCGCGAAAACGCGATTGCCCCAGCGTGCGCAGCAGCCAGTTGCGCGGGATCAGCACCTGAATCAGCGAGCCCAGCAGTACGCCCAGCACCGCCGCTTTCCAGACCGCCAGGAAGTAGACCAGCGCGTAATCCCACGCGGCTTTTAGCGGGTTGCTATCGGCCTGGGCGAGAATAGATTTTCCAATGCTGTGCGTTTCCGCGGCGGTGAAGGCCTTACCGTAATAGGGCTGCCATTTAACGAACCACAGGCCAACGATGACGACGAGAAAAAAGAGCGCGGGCTTCCACCATTGAAAAGATGATGCCGCCTGAGATGAAGACTGACCAGTCATAGCATTCCCCAGCAAGAAATGTGGTTATACAGCGAAGCGCTGAATATTACGCCTCGCTGGCGGCGATTTCACGCAGTTTTGCCGATGGCAGAACGGTGACGCCTTCCTGAGCGGGCGCGAGCGCTTCGCTGAGCATCGCCTGTGCGACGTCGCGGGCGTCGATTGACTTCCAGTTCCCCGGCAGCAGGCGGAACAGCGGCGCCAGCAGCGCTTCATTGGCGCGCTTGTTGTCCCGCTCGCCCAGCAGCATAGAGGGGCGCAGGATCGTCAGATTGCGCCACGCCTGAGCGCGCAGCGCCTGCTCCATTTCCCCTTTGACGCGGTTGTAGAAAAACAGCGAATGCGGGTCGGCTCCCATGGCGCTGATGACCAGCATATGTTTCGCCCCCAGCCGTAGTCCGGTCAGCGCCGTATCCACCACCAGCGTATAGTCAGCATGAATAAAGGCCGCTTTGCTCCCCGCCTCGCGTCGCGTGGTGCCCAGGCAGCAAAAGACGGTGTCTATCGGATCAACGACCTGCGCCAGCGCGTCGCTCAGCTGAGGGTCATGGGGATTGAATACGCCTTGCGTATCCGCCAGCGGGCGGCGAGTGGGCGCGGCTATCGCCGAAATGCTCGGCTCACGCACTAACATTCGAAGTAAGTGCTCACCAACTAAACCGGTCGCGCCTGTTATCAGCACCTGGCTCATGATCTCTCCTGAGGTTCCGCCGCGACGGGCGACGGATAGCTTGAGAAAAAGTATGCAAGAAAAGGGAGGATTTGCACGTCTGCCGGGGGAATTACTCTCTGGCAGCCTCGCGCTGCCAGTGCAGCTTCTTGCCGAAGCCGAGGGTATTGTCGGTAAACTTGAGCTCGTCGGGGCGGATTTCCCACACCGCGGCAGGTAGCGCGCGGGCAACCGGGAAGCGCCTCACGTAGCGTTGACGCATCTCTGCCTCCTCGTCTCCGTGAAGCCGGCGAATCTCGCCTTTAAACTGAACTCCGCGGATCAGCGCCACGGTTTTCGGCTGACCATTTACCGTACCGGCAACCTTAGCGCGCTCGCCGGTCATTTGGCCATGGCGAGTTTTCTCGTCGCTAAGAAGATAAAATGCCACGTTTTCAGGATCATAAATATAGAAAGCGTTGGCACACCAGAGCTCACCCTCGCTGGCGACGCACCAGGTGACGACGTGCTGTTTGCCCAGCCAGCGGCCGATCGCGGCAAGCGTATCCATCTTTTTTCTCCAGTATGCTATGGTGCACACACCTTAACATACCGACCTTTGGACCGTGCGCTGGTTTCTCTATCTGATTCGTACCGCCGATAATCGCCTCTATACCGGGATTACCACCGACGTCTCTCGCCGCTTTTGTCAGCATCAGGAGGGCAAAGGAGCGAAAGCTTTACGTGGGAAAGGCGCGCTGCAGCTGGCCTTTAGTCAGGAAGTTGGTGAACACTCACTAGCACTGAGGCTGGAGTATCGCATCAAGCAGCTAACGAAGCGCCAGAAGGAGCGCCTCGTTGCCGGAGATGGTACCTTTGAAACCCTGCTGGAGAGCCTTAGAAGCGATTGAAGTGGTCGCTGTACTCGACCAGTCCGTGGACCCCTTGCAGCGCGTCATCGGCCAGAGGGCGTATCTGAAACGCCTCAGAGGTGTCCGGCCAGCGGCAGCGCAGATCGAAGCGCGCGGCCGGTTCAAAGCCCAGGCGGCCGTACAGCGCCGGCTCGCCGAGGGTAACGACCGCGGCGTAGCTAAATTCATTCAGCGAATCCAGCCCTTCATAGACCAGCTGGCGGCCAATGCCCTGACCGCGGTAGCTTTCATCTACCGCCAGCGGCGCCATGCCAACCCACTGCAGCTCTTCGCCTTCAACGGAGACCGGGCTGAAGGCAACATAGCCAACCACCTGACCTTCATCGTCCGTTGCCACCACGCCTAGCGTGATCAGGCCATCTTCCCGCAAATCGTGCACCAGCTGCGCTTCGGCATCGCCGCCGAAGGTTCGGCGCAGCAACGCGTCGATTCCCGGTGCATCAATTCCAATTTCAACTCGAATCAGCATGCCTCACCTACCGATGTCTGTTCAGGTTTCCGCGGGCTGCTTAGGCCAGCTTCAACAAAATCCGCCAGTTGCAGCAGCATGATGCGCAGCGCTTTCGGCATCTGCTCCAGCTCAATGGCATCCATCAGGTTTTTGACGTACAGCCCCAGCTCGGTATCGCCTTCGATAACCAGCCGACGCTGGAAGAATAGCGTATCCGGATCCTGCTTACGCGCCGCGATCATCAGCAGATCGCTGGCATCAGCGCTAAAGCTGACGTCCGCTTCTGCCGTCGGGCTAACCACCAGCCGACCCTCGCTCACTGAGGTATACCACAGCAGGCCAATATCGCGCACATTAATACTTAACCAGCGGCCTTCGAGAAAATCCAGTTCTCCATCCGCCAGCGCCTGACGAAACTGCCAGCTGAGCACCTGCTCCAGCACCTGGCGCTTGAGGGCAAAAGGCGCCAGCTTAACCGGCACGCTCATCAAAGACGGGCCAAAGTGGACCAGCCGGGAACGCAATTTATCCAACACAAGCTTAACTCCATGAAAGCGACAGTTCCGCTATTGTGCCATATCAAATAAACAACATAGCGGCGTAAATCAACAAAATCACCATGACGGGTACCTATTATTGGCGCAACCAATCCGCTTTTAACTGCCTCAAATCAAAAATTGTCACCAGAAGGTTAACTAAAATCCCTGCTCGCTAACCATTCAGCGTCGCCGACAGGCCGCGTTTTTCAGGAAAAATTATGGAGCTGCTCTGCCCAGCCGGTAACCTCCCGGCGCTTAAGGCGGCCATCGAAAACGGTGCCGATGCCGTGTATATCGGGCTGAAAGATGACACCAACGCCCGCCACTTTGCCGGTCTTAATTTCACCGAAAAGAAGCTGCAGGAAGCCGTCAGCTTCGTCCATCAGCATCGCCGCAAGCTGCATATTGCGATCAACACCTTCGCCCACCCGGACGGCTACGCCCGCTGGCAGCGCGCGGTGGATATGGCCGCCCAGCTGGGGGCCGATGCCCTGATCCTCGCCGATATCGCCATGCTGGAATATGCCGCCGAGCGCTATCCGCATATTGAACGTCACGTGTCGGTTCAGGCGTCTGCGACCAACGAAGAGGCGGTGCGCTTCTACCACCGCAATTTCGACGTCGCCCGCGTGGTGCTGCCGCGCGTGCTCTCCATCCACCAGGTCAAACAGCTGGCGCGCGCTACCCCGGTTCCGCTGGAGGTCTTCGCCTTCGGCAGCCTGTGCATTATGGCGGAGGGCCGCTGCTATCTCTCCTCGTACCTGACCGGTGAATCACCGAATACCGTCGGTGCCTGTTCGCCCGCGCGCTTCGTTCGTTGGCAGCAGACTCCGCAGGGCCTGGAGTCGCGGCTTAATGAAGTCCTGATTGACCGCTATCAGGACGGCGAGAACGCCGGCTACCCCACCCTGTGCAAAGGCCGCTACCTGGTCGACGGCGAGCGCTATCACGCGCTGGAAGAGCCCACCAGCCTGAATACCCTTGAGCTGCTGCCGGAGCTGATGGCGGCAAATATTGCCTCGGTGAAAATTGAGGGCCGCCAGCGCAGCCCGGCCTACGTTACCCAGGTGGCGAAGGTCTGGCGTCAGGCTATCGATCGCTGTAAAGCCTCCCCGCAGGATTTTGTCCCACAATCCGCATGGATGGAGACTCTCGGCGCAATGTCCGAGGGAACGCAAACCACCCTTGGCGCCTATCACCGTAAATGGCAGTGAGAAACGTGATGAAATATTCATTAGGGCCGGTGCTGTACTACTGGCCAAAAGAGACGCTGGAAGATTTTTACCAGCATGCGGCAGGCTGTAGCGCCGAGACGATTTATCTCGGTGAAGCGGTATGCAGCAAGCGCCGCGCGACCAAAGTCGGCGACTGGATCGATATGGCAAGAATGCTGGCGAGCAGCGGCAAGCAGGTGGTCCTCTCGACCCTCGCCCTGGTTCAGGCCTCCTCTGAGCTGGGGGAGCTGAAACGCTACGTCGACAACGGCGAGTTTTTGATTGAGGCCAGCGATCTGGGGGTCGTCAATATGTGCGCTGAACGCGGGCTGCCGTTCGTCGCCGGTCATGCGCTCAACTGCTATAACGCCGTAACCCTGCGCCTGCTGCTCAAGCAGGGAATGGTGCGCTGGTGCATGCCGGTCGAGCTTTCCCGCGACTGGCTGATGAACCTGCTGACGCAGTGTGAAGAGCTGGGGATCCGCGAGCGGTTCGAGGTTGAAGTGCTGAGCTATGGCCACCTGCCGCTGGCCTACTCCGCGCGCTGCTTTACCGCCCGCTCTGAAGACAAACCGAAGGATGAGTGCGAAACCTGCTGCATCAAGTACCCCAACGGCCGCGACGTGCTGTCGCAGGAAAACCAGCAGGTCTTTGTGCTCAACGGTATTCAGACCATGAGCGGATACGTCTATAACCTCGGCAACGAGCTGGCGTCGATGCGCGGCCTGGTCGATATGGTTCGCCTGTCGCCGCTGGATGACAAGGTCTTTGCCACGCTCGATGCCTTCCGGGCAAACGAAAACGGCGCCTCGCCGCTGCCGCTCACTGCCAACAGCGAGTGCAACGGCTACTGGAAACGGCTGGCCGGGCTGGAGCTACAGAGCTGATAAACCGCTCACTTTGTTAATAGCTATCGTCACTTTTTAATGCACTATTGAAGCCGCAGCTTTTCTGGCCGGCGCGCCCCGAATGCGCCAGGCTGGAAGAAGACCTTCAATCTGATGACTATGCTGTAGCAAAGTGAGCCTTTATGACTGACAAATCTATTCCGTTCTCGGTGCTCGATCTGGCACCGATCCCGCAAGGTTCTTCGGCGAAAGAAGCCTTCTCCCATTCGTTAGACCTGGCGCAGCTGGCTGAAAAACGCGGCTATCACCGCTACTGGCTGGCGGAGCACCATAATATGGTCGGTATTGCCAGCGCCGCGACGTCGGTGCTTATCGGCTATCTGGCGGCCAACACCCGCACTCTGCACCTCGGTTCCGGCGGCGTGATGCTGCCCAACCACTCGCCGCTGGTGATTGCCGAGCAGTTTGGCACGCTGAATACCCTCTATCCTGGCCGCATCGATCTCGGTCTTGGCCGCGCCCCGGGCAGCGATCAGCCCACCATGCGCGCGCTGCGCCGCCACATGAGCGGTGACGTCGATAACTTCCCGCGCGATGTTGCGGAGCTGGTTGACTGGTTCGATGCCCGTGACCCGAATCCGCACGTGCGCCCGGTGCCCGGCTACGGCGAGCAGATCCCGGTATGGCTGCTTGGATCCAGCCTCTACAGCGCCCAGCTGGCGGCGCAGCTCGGCCTGCCGTTTGCCTTCGCTTCGCACTTTGCGCCAGACATGCTGTTCCAGGCCCTGCACCTCTACCGCACGCATTTCAAACCCTCGGCGCGGCTGGAGAAACCCTATGCGATGGTGTGCATCAATATTGTTGCCGCCGACAGTAACCGCGATGCGGAGTTCCTGTTTACCTCAATGCAGCAGGCTTTCGCTAAGCTACGCCGGGGTGAAACCGGCCAGCTGCCGCCGCCGGTGGAGAATATGCATCAACTGTGGTCTGCCTCCGAGCAATACGGCGTACAGCAGGCGTTGAGCATGTCTCTGGTCGGGGATAAGGCGAAGGTACGTCACGGTCTGGAGTCGATATTGCGCGAAACCCAGGCCGACGAGCTGATGGTTAACGGCCAGATTTTCGATCATCAGGCGCGCCTGCACTCGTTTGAGCTGGCGATGCAGGTGAAAGAGGAGCTGTTGGGTTAACGTCCACCCCGCTTCCCGGCCGCGCGTAATGCCGGCCGGGAAGCGAACTCGCTATTGATAAACCGGCAGAACGTTAAAGCTCGATAAGAAGTGGACGATAACGTTGCCGACACCGAACAGCAGAATCAGCGCAATCATCGGCTTTCCACCCCAAACGCGGAATTGTGGGCTACCGAAGCGCTTACGCGATGCGCGCGCCAGCAGAGCCGGGACGATTGCCGCCCAGATGGTTGCCGCCAGTCCCGCATAGCCGATGGCATACAGGAAGCCGTTCGGCCACAGCAGGCCACCGATAACCGGCGGTACGAAGGTCAGGAGCGCGGTCTTAAAGCGCCCCAGCGCGGAGTCATCGAAACCGAACAGGTCCGCCAGATAGTCAAACAGCCCCAGCGTGACGCCGAGGAACGAGCTCGCTACCGCAAAGTTTGAGAATACCACCAGCAGCAGATCCAGGCTGCGGCTGTTCAGCACGCCGCTCAGCGCCTGCACCAGTACATCGATGTTACCGCCCTTCTGTGCGATGCCGACAAACTCCGCGCGCGGGATATTGCCCATCGTCACCAGCAGCCAGATAACGTACAGCCCCAGCGCCAGCAGCGTGCCGTAAACCAGGCAGCGCGTAATGGTGCGCGGATCTTTGCCGTAGTACTTCATCAGGCTGGGGACGTTGCCGTGATAGCCGAAGGATGCCAGGCAAAACGGCAGCGTCATCAGCAGGTACGGCATATAGGATGCGTTTTGCTCGGCCACGTTGAACAACGTCGTCGGCTGTACGTGTCCCAGCAGGCTGCCGAAGGTCAGGAAAAACGTAATGACCTTCGCTCCCAGCACAATCGCCGTCATGCGGCTTACCGCCCTGGTGCTCAGCCAGACGACAAACGCCACCAGCAGGGCAAAGCCCAATCCTGCCGCCCGCGCCGGAACGTTGAGCGACATCTCGGAAAAGGTATGGTGCAATATTGAGCCGCTGGCCGAGATGTAGGCGTAGGTGAGGATATAGAGCACGAAGGCAATCGAAACGCCGTTAATCAGGTTCCAGCCTCTGCCGAGCAGATCTTTGGTGATGGTATCGAAGCTGGAGCCAATGCGGTAATTCAGGTTGGCTTCCAGAATCATCAGCCCGGAATGCAGCATGCAGAACCAGGTGAAAACCAGAGCCGCCAGCGACCAGAAGAACCACGCGCCGGACATGACCACCGGCAGAGAAAACATGCCCGCGCCAATAATGGTTCCGCCGATAATCACCACGCCGCCAATTAAGGACGGGCGCGATGCCGTAGTGGTTAGTGTCGCCATTTAGCGTAATCTCCAGTCAATAATACTTTGCTCATCGTTAGCGTGCAGCACTGTACCAGTACACGAGTACAATTGAAATAAAAAAAGCCCCAATCGTTAAGATCGGGGCTGTATCATTTTCTTTACGCTAGCGGATGCTAATTACGCATCGCCACCGAAACGACGACGGCTTGAAGAGTCATCCCGACGCGGGGCTGAATCTTCGCGACGCGGCGCTGAATCATCACGGCGCGGAGCATGACCTTCACGACGCGGTGCCTGGCCTTCACGACGTTCGCCGCTGAAACGACGACCATCACCACGACCGCCTTCGCGACGTTCACCGCCGAAACTACGACCGCCTTCACGACGTTCGCCACCACCGAAAGCACGGCCGCCTTCACGACGTTCACCGCCGCCACGACGCTCGCCACCGCTACGCTCAGGGCGCGGCTGGGCATCGCCCATCAGCTGCATGTTCATCGGCTTGTTCAGGATACGGGTACGAGTAAAGTGCTGCAGCACTTCGCCCGGCATGCCTTTCGGCAGCTCGATCGTTGAGTGGGTACCGAACAGCTTGATGTTACCGATGTAACGGCTGCTGATGTCGCCTTCGTTAGCGATAGCGCCAACAATGTGACGAACTTCAACACCATCGTCGCGGCCCACTTCAATGCGATACAGTTCCATATCGCCAACGTCACGACGCTCGCGTTTAGGACGATCTTCACCGCTACGCTCAGTACGCTCAGGACGGTCGCCACGCGGGCCACGGTCATTGCGATCGTTACGGTCATTACGACGTTCGAAACGATCGTCGCGATCGCGGAATTCGCGTTTAGCACGCATCGGCGCATCCGGCGGCAGGATCAGAGGACGTTCGCCCTGAGCCATTTTCAGCAGTGCTGCGGCCAGAGTTTCGATATCCAGCTCTTCGCCTTCAGCGGACGGCTTGATGTTCGTCAGCAGCGCACGGTACTGATCCAGATCGCTGCTTTCCAGCTGCTGCTGAACTTTAGCGGCGAATTTTTCCAGACGGCGTTTGCCCAGCAGCTCTGCGTTCGGCAGCTCTACTTCCGGAATGGTCAGCTTCATGGTGCGTTCGATGTTACGCAGCAGACGGCGTTCGCGGTTCTCAACGAACAGCAGCGCACGGCCTGCACGACCTGCACGACCGGTACGGCCGATACGGTGAACGTAAGATTCGGAGTCCATCGGGATGTCGTAGTTAACAACCAGGCTGATACGTTCAACGTCAAGGCCACGGGCCGCAACGTCGGTCGCAATCAGGATGTCCAGACGACCATCTTTCAGACGCTCCAGAGTCTGCTCACGCAGGGACTGGTTCATGTCACCGTTCAGCGCGGCGCTGTTATAGCCGCTACGCTCCAGCGCTTCGGCCACTTCCAGGGTCGCGTTTTTGGTACGAACGAAGATAATCGCCGCATCAAAATCTTCCGCTTCCAGGAAACGCACCAGCGCTTCGTTTTTACGCATGCCGTAAGCAGTCCAGTAGCTCTGGCTGATGTCCGGGCGAGTAGTAACGCTGGACTGGATGCGCACTTCCTGCGGCTCTTTCATAAAGCGGCGGGTAATACGACGGATCGCTTCCGGCATAGTGGCAGAGAACAGAGCGGTCTGATGACCTTCCGGGATCTGAGCCATGATAGTTTCTACGTCTTCGATGAAGCCCATGCGCAGCATTTCGTCAGCTTCATCCAGCACCAGACCGCTCAGCTTAGAGAGATCCAGAGTACCGCGCTTCAGGTGGTCAAGCAGACGACCCGGGGTACCGACAACAATTTGTGGTCCCTGGCGCAGAGCACGCAGCTGCACGTCATAACGCTGGCCGCCGTAAAGGGCTACCACGTTTACGCCGCGCATATGTTTAGAGAAGTCCGTCATCGCTTCAGCAACCTGTACCGCCAGTTCGCGGGTCGGCGCCAGCACCAGGATTTGCGGTGCTTTGAGCTCAGGATCAAGATTGTTCAGCAGCGGTAAAGAGAACGCTGCAGTTTTACCGCTACCGGTCTGGGCCATACCCAGAACATCGCGGCCGCCCAGCAGATGCGGAATGCATTCAGCCTGGATCGGAGATGGTTTTTCGTAACCCAGATCGTTAAGGGCTTCAAGGATAGGAGCCTTCAGGCCCAGATCTGCAAAAGTGGTTTCGAATTCAGCCATGTAGTACGTGTGCCTCAAAATTAATGGCGGCCAGTCTACATAACTCAACGTGAAAATTTACAGTAATTTTCATTGAAAAGTGTGAACCGGCTCAAAGTAGGTGTATTAACGAACAACAACGCCCTCACCCGCGAAGGTGATGGCAATAAAAATTTGGGCTGATGTTTGTTCGTCAGCTATTGCTGGTCCGATTCTGCCAGGTCATCTTGCTCCTGGCCCAAGAGCGATAATTCCAACAATGCGTATCGGTGCTCAACGTAGTTGTGAACGTTGTTTGCGACCGCCAGTTTGAACAGTGCCGTAGCGCTGTCCTTGTCCCCCAGACTTAGGTAGTACTTACCTAAATAGAAGTTGGTTTCACTGAGATGCTCAGCGAGCGAGGTGTTATCCGTTGCGTCTGCCTTCAAACGATCCATCAGCGTTTTTTCGCTAATACCGTTAAGGTAGAACTCGACAATGTTCCATCCCCATTGCTCTTTATCCGATTTGTCGAAGCGCTGTTTCAGTGCTTCAAGCGCCTGCTTCTCGTCGAGTTTGCGCTCAGCGAGATAAAGCCACAGGCTACGGAAAGGATCATTGGGATCGTCTTGATAAAACGCCAGCAGATCATCTTGCGCTAACTTAGCACGACCCCCGTAATACAGGGCGATGCCTCGATTTAAGTGCGCGTAGTTATAAGTTGGATCAAGCTCAAGTACAGAATCAAACGCTTCATAGGCAGCATCAAAATTGCCTGCCTGCGTTAAATATATGCCTAAGTAGTTGAATACTTCGGGCATATCAGGTCGGATTGCCAGCGCTTGTGAAAAATCGTTTCGCGCTAGTGCCCTCAGACCGAGACTATCATACAACACTCCGCGCTCATATAAAAGCTGTGCGCGTTCATCATCGGTTAAAGCCCGACTGGCAAGAATTTGTTCCATGCGCGCCAGAATCACTTCTTGCTGCAAAGTCGGTTGCAATGGCACCGCGAGGACTGCGTCCTTACGCCAGGCAGAGTTGCTGCATCCTGCCAGCGTGAGAGCTGTCGCCACGAAACACCAGCGCAAAAAAGGCTTCATTTCCCACTCCCGAAGACAACGATTGGATGAACGTCCAGTTCCCCGGCTGCAAACAAGGCGTCCTGCCCGTAATACGCCCTCCGCAAACGCGGAGGGCAAACGGCAACCTTACTCGCCCTGCTCTACGACCGGAGCTTCCGGTGCGCTTACAGGCTGAGTCTGCTCAGTTGCTTCTTTGATGCTCAGACGGACGCGGCCCTGACGGTCAACTTCCAGAACCTTAACCGGCACTTCCTGACCCATCTGCAGGTAATCGGTGACTTTCTCTACGCGCTTGTCGGCGATCTGAGAAATATGCACCAGACCTTCTTTACCGCCGCCGATGGCAACGAATGCGCCAAAGTCAACGATACGGGTCACTTTACCATTGTAGATACGGCCAACTTCGATCTCAGCGGTAATCTCTTCGATACGACGAATCGCGTGCAGCGCTTTGTCACCGTCGGTCGCTGCGATTTTCACGGTACCGTCATCTTCGATTTCGATGGTGGTGCCGGTCTCTTCAGTCAGCGCACGGATGACGGAGCCGCCCTTACCGATAACGTCTTTGATCTTGTCCGGGCTGATCTTGATGGTGTGGATACGCGGTGCGAATTCGGAGATGTCGCCGCGCGGCGCGTTAATCGCCTGCTCCATTACGCCCAGGATGTGCAGACGCGCACCTTTAGCCTGGTTCAGCGCAACCTGCATGATCTCTTTGGTGATACCTTCAATTTTGATATCCATCTGCAGAGCAGAGATACCGTCGCGGGAACCCGCAACTTTGAAGTCCATATCGCCCAGGTGATCTTCGTCGCCCAGAATATCGGACAGAACGACATAGTTGTCGCCTTCTTTCACCAGACCCATCGCGATACCCGCAACGGAGGCTTTAATCGGCACGCCGGCGTCCATCAGTGCCAGAGATGCACCGCAAACGGAAGCCATGGAAGAAGAGCCGTTAGATTCGGTGATTTCAGAAACCACGCGAACGGTATACGGGAACTCTTCGGTGGTCGGCATCACGGCCAGCACGCCGCGCTTAGCCAGACGACCGTGACCAATTTCACGACGCTTCGGTGAACCTACCATTCCGGTCTCGCCTACGGAGTACGGAGGGAAGTTGTAGTGGAACAGGAAGGAGTCGGTACGGTCGCCCATCAGCTCATCGATGTTCTGTGCGTCACGCGCGGTGCCCAGGGTCGCGGTAACCAGCGCCTGAGTTTCGCCACGGGTGAACAGTGCGGAACCGTGGGTACGCGGCAGTACGCCGGTACGAACGTCCAGACCACGAATCATATCTTTTTCACGGCCATCGATACGCGGCTCGCCTGCCAGTACGCGGCTACGAACGGCATTTTTCTCGATAGCGTGCAGAATTTCACCCAGCTCGTTAGCGTCCAGGGTTTCATCTTCAGCGGTCAGCGTGGCGATAGTTTCAGCTTTGATCACGCCAATCTGAGCATAGCGCTCTTGTTTATCAGTGATGCGGTAAGCATCGCTCAGGCGAGTTTCAGCCAGGGCTGCAACGCGGGCATTCAGCGCGGCGTCTACGACTTCCGGCTGCCATTCCCAGCGCGGTTTACCCGCTTCTTTCACCAGATCGTTGATGGTCTGAATAACAATCTGCTGCTGCTCGTGGCCGAACACCACCGCGCCCAGCATCTGGTCTTCGCTCAGCAGTTCTGCTTCAGATTCAACCATCAGGACCGCAGCTTCGGTACCGGCAACAACCAGGTCCAGCTTACTCTCTTTCAGCTCATCCTGAGTCGGGTTCAGTACGTACTGGTCGTTGATGTAGCCAACGCGCGCGGAGCCGATAGGACCGTTAAACGGAATACCGGACAGGGACAGCGCAGCGGAAGCACCGATCATGGCAACGATGTCCGGGTTAACCTGCGGGTTAACGGAAACAACGGTAGCAATAACCTGAACTTCGTTAACAAAACCTTCCGGGAACAGCGGACGAACCGGGCGGTCAATCAGACGCGCAATCAGGGTTTCGCCTTCGCTTGGACGGCCTTCACGACGGAAGAAACCACCCGGGATTTTACCTGCTGCATAGGTACGTTCTTGATAGTTTACGGTCAGCGGGAAGAAGTCCTGGCCTGGCTTCGCTTTCTTCTGGCCAACAACGGTAACGAATACCGCGGTGTCATCCATGCTTACCATGACAGCAGCAGTGGCCTGGCGGGCCATCATGCCGGTTTCCAGGGTAACGGTGTGTTGGCCGTACTGGAATTTACGAACGATCGGATTTAGCAAAATTCTATCCTTTTATCAAAAAGTGACGCTATATCGAGGATATAGCGTCAGATGACCCGATCTTCTGCATCCTCGCGACTAATGACAACCTTTACCCGCCCCTGCGGATGAAGCCTCTCATTAGCCGCGCGAACCTCTGCACGAAGATCATTAATAGCAACAATACATGAGTTTTTAGCTAATTGCTGCCGCCTGGTCGAAAAAAGGGGCCCTGAGGCCCCTTTTTCTGAAACTCGCAGAACTAGCGACGCAGACCCAGACGCTCGATCAGCGAAGAGTAACGTGCAACATCTTTACGTTTCAGGTAGTCGAGCAGTTTACGACGCTGGGAAACCATGCGCAGCAGACCACGACGGCTGTGGTGATCTTTTTTATGCTCGGAGAAGTGACCCTGCAGATGGTTAATCTGGGCAGTCAGCAGTGCAACCTGAACTTCGGTAGAACCGCTGTCGTTTTCGCCACGACCAAACTCAGAAACGATTTTTGCTTTAGCTTCAACGCTTAGAGACATTTTGAACTCCAAAAATTAAAAGAAAGAAAGGGTGCCGATCTCTAATTCAGCAACCCCTGATGCGACGCCCGAAAATGTTAAAACATTTTTGCGGACGTCAGGCGGCGATATTCTACTCGCAGCCAGCTTTTATCGCAAGAACAGCCCTCAGACAGGGTATTCAACGACCAGACGACGCGGCGCCACGCGGCCTTCGTCATCAATCTCGCCCATGCCGAGAAACTTCTCGTCTTCACCTTCCGTTACGCGAACCAGACCCTGCTTCGGCGCGCCAGAAGTGCGGACCGGATTACCGTTTTTAAAGTATACCGCCGACGTTTCGGGAATATTAACCAACGGATAATCCGACGCCGGGCTGTCCATCGGCATCAGCAGCGGATCGAGCAGCTGCGCAGCAGGAATATCCTGCTCTTGCGCCTGTTCAACCAGCGCCTGCAGCTGTTCGAGCGTCACCATACGTTCAACAGGATACTTGCTGACGGCCAGGCGGCGCAGGAAAATCACGTGCGCGCCGCAGCCAAGCTTTTCGCCTAAATCGTCGATAATCGTCCGAATATAGGTCCCTTTTGAACAGTGGATTTCCAGCTCGAGCTCATCGCCTTCATGGCGAATAAACAGCAGCTCGTAGACGGTAATCGGCCGGGCTTCGCGCGGGACGTCAATCCCCTGACGGGCATATTCATACAGCTTTTTACCCTGGTACTTCAGCGCCGAATATATGGACGGCACCTGCTGAGTCTCGCCACGAAAATCGTCCAGCGCGGAGGCCAGCTGAGCATCGCTAAAGGCCAGCGGGCGCTCTTCCACTACCTGGCCATCGGCATCAGAGGTGTCAGTGCGTTGACCCAGTTTGGCAATGACGCGGTAACGCTTGTCAGAATCGAGCAGGTACTGGGAAAACTTGGTCGCTTCTCCGAGGCAAATCGGCAGCATGCCGGTTGCCAGCGGATCCAGCGCGCCGGTGTGCCCTGCCCGGTTAGCGTTATAAATACGTTTTACTTTTTGCAGTACGTCATTGCTGGAAGCCCCCTGGGTTTTATCCAGCAACAGCACGCCGTGCACATCGCGGCCGCGACGACGAGGACGACTCATTAGTCCTCCTTGACGTCGTCCGGATTCACACGACGCTCATCGTCATGCTTCACCACGCTGGTCACCAGGTTAGACATGCGCATCCCTTCGACCAGCGAGTTGTCGTAGAAGAAGGTCAGTTCCGGCACGATACGCAGACGCATCGCTTTACCCAGCAGAGAGCGGATAAATCCGGATGCTTCCTGCAGCGCTTTAATACCCGCCTTAACAGCGGCTTCATCTTTGTCGTTCAGGAACGTCACGAACACTTTGGCATAGGCCAGATCGCGGGACATTTCTACGCCAGAGACGGTAGTCATCATGCCCAGGCGCGGATCTTTAATTTCGCGCTGCAGGATGATAGCAATCTCTTTTTGCATCTCCTGAGCTACGCGCTGCGGGCGACCAAATTCTTTCGCCATAATAAATTCTCCAGAATAAAGACAAAAAAGGGGCTATAAGCCCCTTTTTAGAATTATTGCCGGGTGGCGCTTCGCTAACCCGGCTTACCTTCAGCGATCTTCTGTCAATGTTGGGCTGCAGCAACAGGCGCAGCGGCCCAGCAGTCGACGAAGATTACGCGATGGTACGTTGGATCTCGATGATTTCGAACACTTCGATCATGTCGCCAACGCGAACGTCGTTGTAGTTCTTAACGCCGATACCACATTCCATGCCGTTACGGACTTCGTTAACGTCATCTTTGAAGCGGCGCAGGGATTCCAGCTCGCCTTCGTAGATAACCACGTTGTCACGCAGTACGCGGATTGGGTTGTGACGCTTAATCGTACCTTCGGTAACCATACAGCCCGCGATGGCGCCAAATTTCGGCGATTTGAACACATCACGCACTTCAGCCAGACCAATGATCTGCTGTTTCAGTTCCGGAGACAGCATGCCGCTCATTGCAGCTTTAACTTCGTCGATCAGGTTATAGATGACGGAGTAGTAGCGCAGATCCAGGCTTTCAGCTTCAATCACTTTACGAGCAGAGGCATCAGCACGCACGTTGAAGCCAACCAGGATAGCGTTGGATGCCGCAGCCAGGGTCGCGTCGGTTTCGGTGATACCACCTACGCCAGAACCAATGATCTTCACTTTGACTTCGTCGGTAGACAGCTTCAGTAAAGAGTCAGAAATTGCTTCCACAGAGCCCTGAACGTCCGCTTTCAGTACTACGTTCACTTCGTGAACTTCGCCTTCGGTCATGTTAGCGAACATGTTCTCAAGCTTAGACTTCTGCTGACGCGCCAGTTTGACTTCGCGGAATTTGCCCTGACGATAGAGCGCAACTTCACGCGCTTTTTTCTCGTCACGAACAACGGTCACTTCGTCACCCGCAGCCGGAACGCCGGACAGGCCGAGGATCTCAACCGGAATGGACGGACCTGCTTCCAGCACTTCCTGACCCAGTTCGTTACGCATTGCACGAACGCGGCCGTATTCGAAGCCACACAGAACGATATCGCCCTTGTTCAGAGTACCTTCACGTACCAGAACAGTTGCAACCGGACCACGACCTTTATCCAGGAAGGATTCGATAACCGCACCGCTTGCCATACCGTTACGAACGGCCTTCAGCTCCAGAACTTCAGCCTGCAGCAGGATGGCGTTCAGCAGGTCGTCGATACCGGTACCGGCTTTCGCAGAAACAGGGATGAACTGAGACTCGCCGCCCCACTCTTCCGGCATTACGCCGTACTGAGACAGTTCGGTTTTAACGCGATCCATATCCGCTTCTGGCTTATCGATTTTGTTGACCGCAACAACCACCGGCACCTGCGCTGCTTTCGCATGCTGGATAGCTTCGATAGTCTGCGGCATCACGCCATCGTCCGCGGCAACAACCAGAACAACGATATCCGTTGCCTGAGCACCACGAGCACGCATTGAGGTGAACGCGGCGTGGCCCGGGGTGTCCAGGAAGGTGATCATGCCGTTTTCAGTTTCAACGTGGTACGCACCGATGTGCTGGGTGATACCACCCGCTTCGCCGGACGCCACTTTCGTTGAACGAATATAGTCGAGCAGAGAGGTTTTACCGTGGTCAACGTGACCCATGATGGTCACAACCGGTGCACGGGCTTCTGCCGCAGCGCCGGTATCACGGTCGCTCATTACCGCTTCTTCCAGCTCGTTCTCACGACGCAGGATAACCTTGTGGCCCATCTCTTCGGCAACCAGCTGTGCGGTTTCCTGGTCGATGACCTGGTTGATGGTCGCCATTGCGCCCAGTTTCATCATCGCTTTGATGACCTGAGAGCCTTTGACCGCCATCTTGTTAGCCAGATCGCCAACGGTGATGGTTTCGCCAATGATAACGTCACGGTTCACGGCCTGAGCCGGCTTCTGGAAGCCCTGCTGCAGAGAAGAACCTTTACGCTTGCCGCCTTTACCGCCGCGTACTGCCGCACGGGCTTCTTCACGATCGGCTTTGGATTCAGCGTGCTTGTTGCCTTTCTTCTGAGGGCGTGCTGCTTTGGCGTTACGGCCACGGCCACGACCGCCTTCAACTTCACGGTCGTTGTCGTCTTCTGCCTGACGGGCATGCTGAGACGTGGTCACGTGATAGTCAGAGGTTTCTTCAACAGGCGTTTCTGGGGTTTCGGTCCAGTTCTTTTCGTTTTCTGCGGCCATACGGCGTGCATCGTCTGCCACGCGGCGCGCTTCTTCTTCAAGCTTGCGACGTGCTTCTTCTTCCGATTTACGCTTCAGCTCTGCAGCTTCGTTTTCACGGCGGCTCTTTTCAGCCTGGGCGGTTTTTGTCATTTCGTCGGTTTGTTGATTGCTCACTTTGTCTTTTTCCGCGGCTTCACGTTTCGCTTTATCAGCGACTTCACGTTTAGCTTGTTCTGCGGCCTCACGTTCAGCTTTTAATTGCGCCTCTCGCTTAGCCGTTTCTTCAGCTTCACGATGGGCCTGCTCTTCCGCTTCACGCTGCGCCTGCTCTTCCGCGGCAAGGCGTTCTGCCTCTTGCGGATCGCGTTTCACAAAGGTGCGTTTCTTGCGGACTTCGATTTGTACCGATTTGCTCTTTCCACCGGTACCTGGAATATTTAACGTGCTGCGCGTTTTGCGCTGCAGCGTCAGCTTGTCGGGCGCCGAGCCGTGTTCACGGTTCAGGTGCGTCAACAAGGTTTGCTTCTCTTGCGCGGTCACAGAGTCATCGACCGATTTGCGGATCCCTGCATCAGCAAATTGCTGTATCAGGCGATCCACAGAGGTCTGAATCTCTGAGGCCAGCGCTTTAATGGTCACATCTGTCATGCTGTTCCTTCCTGCTACAGTTTATTACGCTTCGTCGCCGAACCAACAAATATTACGGGCGGCCATGATGAGCTCTCCGGCTTTTTCGTCGGTCAAGCCTTCGATATCAGCCAGATCATCAATGCCCTGCTCGGCGAGATCTTCCAGCGTACAAACGCCACGGGCAGCCAGTTTGAAAGCCATCAGACGTTCCAGACCTTCCAGATTCAGTAAATCATCGGCAGGTTTGGTGTCTCCCAGGCTTTCTTCCTGAGCCAGCGCCAACGTGGTCAGCGCATTTTTCGCACGCTCACGAAGTGCTTCAACGGTGGATTCATCCAGACCGTCGATTTCCAGGAGTTCTTTCACCGGCACATAGGCCAGTTCTTCCAGAGTGGCGAAACCTTCTTCAACCAGCATCGTGGCGAAATCTTCATCAATATCAAGATACTTAGTAAAAGTATCGATTGCCGCATGGGCTTCTGCCTGGTGCTTAGCCTGCAGGTCATCAACGGTCATTACGTTGAGTTCCCAGCCGCTCAGCTGCGATGCCAGACGCACGTTCTGACCGTTACGGCCGATCGCCTGCGCCAGATTGCCCGCTTCAACGGCGATATCCATGGTGTGCTTGTCTTCATCCACCACGATAGACGCAACGTCAGCCGGAGCCATCGCGTTAATCACGAACTGCGCCGGGTTATCATCCCACAGGACGATATCGATACGCTCGCCGCCCAGTTCGGTAGAAACCGCCTGAACGCGCGCACCGCGCATGCCGACACAGGCGCCAACCGGATCGATACGCTTATCGTTGGTTTTCACCGCGATTTTCGCACGAGAACCCGGATCGCGAGCGGCAGCTTTAATCTCGAGAACTTCTTCACCGATTTCCGGCACCTCAATGCGGAACAGTTCGATCAGCATTTCCGGCTTAGAACGGGTAACGAACAGCTGAGCGCCGCGCGCTTCCGGACGTACCGCGTACAGAACGCCGCGAATACGGTCGCCTGGACGGAAGTTTTCACGCGGCAGCATATCTTCACGCAGGATCACGGCTTCAGCATTGCTGCCCAGATCCAGAGTGATGTTATCGCGGTTCACTTTTTTCACCACGCCGGTGATGATTTCACCTTCGTGCTCGCGGAACTGATCGACAACCATGGCGCGCTCGGCTTCACGTACTTTCTGTACGATTACCTGTTTTGCGGTTTGCGTGGTGATACGGTCGAAGGTGACGGATTCAATCTGGTCTTCGACAAAGTCACCAGGATTCATGCTTTCGTCTTCGTAACGCGCCGCTTCAAGCGTAATTTCGCGAGTCGGCTGGGTAACTTCTTCAACGACCAACCAGCGACGGAAGGTGTCAAAATCACCGCTACGACGATCGATGCTCACGCGCACGTCGATCTCTTGCTCGTATTTTTTCTTTGTCGCCGTTGCCAGAGCACTTTCCAGCGCTTCGAAAATCTTTTCGCGCGGCAGCGATTTTTCGTTGGAAACGGCTTCAACAACAGCCAAAATTTCTTTGTTCATCGGGGCCTTTCACCTCAATCCAGACTGTTAAAAGTGGGGAACCAGGTTCGCCTTCTGGATGTTACTCAGCGCGAACACTTCATCTTTGCCTTCGACGGTTACCGTGATCATTTCACCGTCTACCGCTTTGATAACGCCCTGCCATTTGCGGCGATTTTGAACCGCCATACGCAGTACCAGCGAAACTTCTTCACCGGAAAAACGCGCATAGTGTTCGGCGGTAAACATCGGGCGATCGAGACCAGGTGAAGACACTTCCAGGTTATAAGCAACGGTGATCGGATCTTCGACGTCCATGACAGCACTGACCTGGTGGCTCACATCAGCACAATCATCAACATTGATGCCATTGTCACTATCAATATAGATGCGCAGTGTGGAAGTGCGACCACGAACGAATTCGATGCCGACCAGCTCAAAGCCAAGCGCTTCAACCGGCGCAGTGAGCATCTCTGTTAATTTTTGCTCTAATGTGGACAAACCCACCCCCAAGACATAAAAAAAGGGCGTATAGCCCAGTTATTCTGAAGTCAGATAACAAAAAACCCCGATAAATCGGGGTTTTAGATAACTGAACCCTGCGATCGCAACTGCGATCTGGAACACTTCCAGGAGAATTCTTTCAAATTCGGCTACGAAGGACCAGGTCCTCACAGTATATTTGAAAAAGTACTCAAAGGGAAAGTGGTTGCGGGGGCCGGATTTGAACCGACGACCTTCGGGTTATGAGCCCGACGAGCTACCAGGCTGCTCCACCCCGCGCCTGAAACGTGGCATATTTTACTCTTATTGAGTAAAAGACGCAAATACTGCTGGGATTTGGTACCGAGGACGGGACATAAAATCGTGGTAAAGTGTATTGATAAACCCTATATTTTGTCAACATGTTTTTCACATTGTCCGGTTACCGTTTATGCTGGCATTTCGCCCTTTTTTAGCAAAAAAGCAATGAATCACTTCCTGTCATCCATAAAAGATGATTAAATGAAAACTCACTATTAGTGCATAAACATGCAATAGGGACATATCCCATTTGACGTGATTTTTACGCCACCTTGGCATGGACAGCGCGAGAAGACCGGCGTGTATGGTTATACATAAAGGTTTTTAAGCATGACCCTGAACCTCAATGGCAAACGGAATAGTCAAATGGGACAGGTTCTGGACCTGGTAAACCGAACTCACAACAGTCTATCTAGCAGGGTTTTATTTTATGACGACGATTCTTAAGCATCTCCCGATTGGTCAACGTATTGGTATCGCTTTCTCTGGTGGACTGGATACCAGTGCCGCCCTGCTGTGGATGCGTAAAAAAGGCGCGGTACCTTACGCCTACACCGCTAACCTGGGCCAGCCGGACGAAGAGGATTACGATGCTATTCCTCGCCGCGCCAAAGAGTACGGTGCCGAGGGCGCTCGTCTGATCGACTGCCGTAAACAGCTGGTTGCTGAAGGCATTGCCGCTATCCAGTGCGGCGCATTCCATAACACCACCGGCGGCCTGACCTATTTTAACACCACCCCGCTCGGTCGTGCCGTGACCGGCACCATGCTGGTTGCCGCGATGAAAGAAGATGGCGTTAACATCTGGGGTGACGGCAGCACTTATAAAGGCAACGATATTGAGCGCTTCTATCGTTACGGCCTGCTGACCAACGCTGAGCTGAAAATTTACAAACCGTGGCTGGATAGCGACTTTATCGATGAGCTCGGCGGACGTCAGGAAATGTCCGAGTTTATGATTGCCTGCGGTTTTGACTACAAGATGTCCGTTGAGAAAGCCTACTCCACTGACTCCAACATGCTGGGCGCAACCCACGAAGCGAAGGACCTGGAATTCCTGAACTCCAGCGTCAAAATCGTCACCCCGATCATGGGGGTTAAGTTCTGGGATGAGAGCGTTAAGATCCCGGCGGAAGAAGTGACCATTCGCTTTGAGCAGGGTCATCCGGTCGCGCTCAACAGCCAAACCTTCAGCGATGACGTGGAGCTGATGCTGGAAGCAAACCGCATCGGCGGCCGTCACGGGCTTGGCATGAGCGACCAGATTGAAAACCGTATCATCGAAGCAAAAAGCCGCGGCATCTATGAAGCGCCGGGTATGGCGCTGCTGCACATTGCCTATGAGCGTCTGCTGACCGGCATCCATAACGAAGATACCATTGAGCAGTACCACGCCCACGGGCGTCAGCTGGGTCGCCTGCTGTATCAGGGGCGCTGGTTTGACTCTCAGGCGCTGATGCTGCGTGATGCGCTGCAGCGTTGGGTGGCGAGCGCGATTACCGGTGAGGTGACGCTGGAGCTGCGTCGCGGCAATGATTACTCCATTCTGAACACCGTCTCCGACAACCTGACCTATAAAGCAGAGCGTCTGACGATGGAGAAAGGCGACTCAATGTTCTCCGCAGAAGACCGTATTGGCCAGTTGACCATGCGCAATCTGGATATCACCGATACCCGCGATAAGCTGTTCGGTTACGCACAATCCGGCCTGCTCACCGCGTCTTCAACCACCGGTCTGCCGCAGGTTGAGAATTTGGAAAATAGAGACAAATAATCTATTTTCATCTACTCTTTCAGCCGACGCTAATCCGTCGGCTTTTTTCTTTCGTCAGAATTGCACGCCCTAAAATCTGGGGCTCATAATTTTACCGGTCGCGGTATCTAATAATTATTGTCTATAATCTTCCGCATAGATTTATCCTTTCCGATGTGAGGCCCTAATGAATATAAAACCCCCGGTCAGACCACAGCGGGAGATCGATCGCCTGCTGGAGACGCTTGAGCCTTACGCCACACCAATGAATGTGATTGCGCGAAAAAGGCTGGCCTGTGACTATAAAGGGAAAACCCAGCTCTATCTTTTTAAAAAAGGCGAGCTGTCAGTTATCCGTTCATCTGACAAATTATTGATAGTGACCGTCTATGAACCGCATCTCTTTGGCGTCGCGGAGATGCTCCAGCCGAGCCGGAGCCACGGGCTACGGGCGGAGATCCCCTCCGATGTATTACGTATCGATAGCGATCGCGCCATCCAGCTGTTCCGGGAGCACGACCTGTGGGAAGAGGTTACCAGCCTACTCGCATACCATACCTCGTACCTGGTTTATCGGGACGATTTGGTCCTGCAGCAGCGAACCTACTCGGTCATCCGCAATCATCTGATGGAGATGCTTCTTATGCCTGATGAAACGCGGCTACGCGTTTCTATTCTGGAATATATTCAGGACCGAACCCATCTTTCGCGCAGCAGTATTCTGAACGTGCTGTCAGCGTTAAAAAAAGGCGGATATATTGAGTTCGCCCGCGGTGGTTATTTGCAAAGCGTGAACATGCTACCTGAGAAATTCTAAGCAACCGCGCTGGTGCTTATCTCTGCTGTATTGCGGGGCCAGCTAGCAGGGCGCTGGATGCAATTTAAATTTAAACAAACAAATGATAACGGCAAGCGATAAATAATTTTATTCTGGGCGCCTGTATTTATCGCACTGAAAAATGTGCTTTAAAAACCAAACAACAGGCCCAGAAATGAAGACAACTCTTCCGCCAGCGTTCGCAGTAAATACCCGCGCTGTGCCGACTGCTTTTGCCTCTGCGATCTCTAAGGTCAAACGCGTCAGCACCCAACCCTGTTGCTCACACAAATCGCTGCCTGCATCAGCGCTCACGCCGCGCGTGTCGCTCTGCGTGGCGTGATAACGGCTGCAGTTTAGCTCTGCGGTCAACGGCGATTAGAACCCAAAGCACGCTACTTATTTGCCCGAACGCTCGTGTCGGGTATTTTTTTACCTGAAGGAACTCACAATGAGCATGTTCACGTCAAAATCAGTTCTGCTCGTCGCGGCGCTCTGCGCCAGCGGCGCCGCTAGCGCATCGGTTAACCTCCACGGCGAGGCGGGGGAAGAGTTTACTCATCTTTCCGCCAGCTTTAACGCAGACGATCCGGGCATGACCTTCAACGGCAGCTGGGCGCATAGCGATAACGACGGGGATATCGCAGGGTTAGGTATGGGCTATAACTTTGACCTCGGCCCGTTTCTGCTGACCATGGGGGGCAAAGCGCTCTACCTCAATCCACAGGATAGCGATGAGGGTTACGCCATCGCGCTTGGCGGCGGGGCACAATTACCGCTCGGCGATTTCTTCACCCTCTTCGGGGAGGCCTATTACTCTCCGGACTCCATGTCCAGCGGCGTAGACGACTACGTTGAAGCTAACGCGGGTGTGCGAATAAACGTCATTAAGTCGCTGAGTATTGAAGCGGGTTATCGCTATATGGATATGGCGGGCAAAAACAGCCATCGTGACAATACGCTGGCCGACGGCGCCTACGCCGGCTTCAACTTCCGCTTCTGATCGTTATCAGCAGGGATTGCCGTCCGGCGATCCCTCACTTACGCCGCCAGGGGAACGGCCTTCAGTACCTTATTGATCTCTTCTAGTCCGGCAATATTATTTTCTTTGCGGTAGACCTCATTCATCGCCGACATCTGTTCGAGTTTGGTGAGCGCGCTGTAGACGTGATAGGCATCGCTATCCTTATCGAAGATATCCTTTCTCTCCACATCCTGCAGATAGTTGTCTTTTAATGACCGGCTAAGGCTGCCAATCAGCACCGAGTTATCCTGAAAGCAGCGGGTAATTGACTGAGAGTTTTGTCCTGCGGACTGAACGTCGCTATGCATTACCGGTACCGCCAGCGCATTAATAGTCTCCACCGGATCCGCCGCTGGCGTGGTACTACATCCGGACAAGCACAGAATGCCGGCAATGATAAACAGCCTGAAATGCTTCATTGCGTTACTCACCTCTGATAAATAGATGAGCGCGACTTTAGCGACCTGGATGGGATCAAGGCCAGCGGAGAGTTATTTATAAATAAACAGCCGTCGATTTAAGGCAAAAAAAAGACGCTTTTCAGCGTCTTTTTTTCGGAATATTGGTACCGAGGATGGGACTCGAACCCACAAGCCCGTTAGGGCACTACCACCTCAAGGTAGCGTGTCTACCAATTCCACCACCTCGGTACAGATACTACTTATCAGTGCGGGATGTCGCTGCTCGGCTGCGCCGGCGCTGCTGGCTGAGTCTGCTCGGATTTCGGCGCGCTCAGATTATCCCACTCACTTCCTTTACTGGTCTTGTTGCTGTTGATATTGCCCAGCACCAAACTAATGATGAAGAACAACGCAGCCAGGATACCGGTCATGCGGGTCATGAAGTTACCAGAACCGCTGGAACCGAACAACGTGCCGGAAGCGCCTGCTCCGAACGAGGCTCCCATATCAGCGCCTTTACCTTGCTGCAGCATGATCAGACCAACAAGGCCAATCGCCACAATAAGGAAAACAACTAAAAGAGCTTCTTGCATAATCAACCTGTTCCTTGCGGATTCGCCGCATACCAATTGCTTCGACCAATAAAGCGGGACGCATTAACGTTTCCCACTGAAGCGGGTGTGAATACTAACCAAAGCGAATGTCCTTCGCAAGGGCAATTTCGACGCATTGTATCAACTGCAGAAAAAAACAGCAAAAAACCGTTTATTGGCAATTAAAAAAGCGGCAAGCGCCGCCTTTTTAATCACTTAGCGCCACAAGCTATGCGTTTTTAACCGCATCAGCAATGCGGTGAGCGAATTCGTGCACCTGCTCTTCGTGCTCGCCTTCAACCATCACGCGAATCAGCGGCTCGGTGCCGGATTTACGTAACAGCACCCGGCCACGTTTACCCAATGCGGCCTCAACCTCGGCGGCAACCGCTTTTACGCTCTCATGCTCGAGCGGGTTGCTGCTGTTATCGGTAAAGCGCACGTTGACCAGAATCTGCGGGAACATCTTCATGCCGCTGCACAGATCGTGCAGGCTCATATGGTTACGTACCATCGCGGCCACGACCTGCAGGCTTGCAACAATGCCGTCTCCGGTGGTCGTCTTATCGAGCAGGATAACGTGACCGGAGTTTTCGGCGCCAATACGCCAGCCTTTCTCCTGCATCTTCTCCAGCACATAGCGGTCGCCCACTTTTGCGCGAGCAAATGGGATACCCAGCTGTTTGAGCGCCAGCTCGAGTCCCATATTGCTCATTAGCGTGCCCACGGCACCGCCGCGCAGCTGACCCTGACGCAGGCCTTCGCGGGCAATAATGTAGAGGATCTGGTCACCATCAACTTTATTGCCTTCATGGTCGACCATAATGACGCGGTCACCATCGCCATCGTAGGCAATGCCCAGATCGGCCTTTTCCGCCAGCACGCGAGCCTGTAAGGCACGCACGTCGGTGGCCCCGACCTCTTCGTTGATATTAAGGCCGTTGGGCTCACAGCCCATCGCAATAACCTGCGCGCCGAGCTCGCGGAAGACGCTAGGCGCGATGTGGTAGGTCGCGCCGTGAGCGCAGTCAACAACCACTTTCAGCTCGTTCAGGCTTAGCTCATTCGGGAAGGTGCCTTTGCAGAACTCGATGTAGCGCCCGGCCGCATCGACAATCCGGCTGGCTTTGCCTAATTCCGCAGAGTCGACGCAGGTCAGCTCTTTCTCCATCTCGGCTTCAATCGCCTCTTCGACGTTATCCGGCAGCTTGGTTCCCTCAATAGAGAAGAACTTGATTCCGTTGTCGTAGAAAGGGTTATGCGACGCTGAAATGACAATACCGGCCTCTGCGCGGAAAGCGCGGGTCAGATAAGCCACCGCCGGCGTAGGCATTGGGCCAGTGAATGAGGCGGAGAGACCGGCTGCCGCCAGACCCGCTTCGAGGGCCGACTCCAGCATATAGCCCGAGATGCGGGTATCTTTACCAATGATAATTTTACGCGAACCGTGACGCGCGAGAACTTTTCCTGCAGCCCAGCCCAGCTTAAGCACGAATTCCGGCGTAATTGGCGCATCGCCAACGCGGCCACGGATACCATCGGTGCCAAAATATTTACGGTTACTCATAACGTTTATTTTCCTTTGTAGCCAGAGTGGCTTCCACCACGCGCAGCGCTTCTACCGTTTCTTTGACGTCATGAACGCGCACTATCTGCGCGCCCTGCATCGCCGCAATTACTGCGCAAGCCAGGCTACCGCTGAGGCGCTCTGCCGGCCCAACGTTCAGCAACTGACCGACCATCGACTTACGCGACATACCTACCAACAGCGGGAGACCAAAATGGTGGAACTCGCCGAGTCGAGCAAGCAGCTCATAATTATGGGAAAGATTTTTACCGAAACCGAATCCCGGGTCGAGCAACAATTTATCTTTTGCGATCCCAGCCCGTTCGCAGCGCACAATATGCTCTGTGAAAAAGCGCGTCACATCGGTGAAGACGTCTTCGTACTTCGGCGCAGCCTGCATGGTTTTCGGCTGCCCCTGCATATGCATCAGACACACCGGCAGACCGGTCTCTGCCGCCGCTTCCAGCGCGCCGGGCTCCGTTAGCGAGCGGATATCGTTGATGATATGTGCCCCTACCCGAGCGGCTTCACGGATCACTTCAGGTTTTGACGTATCGACCGAGATCCACACTTCAAAACGCTGAGCAATGGCTTCCACAACCGGGATCACGCGCGCCAGCTCTTCCTCAACGCTAACATCCAGCGCACCAGGACGCGTCGATTCGCCGCCGATGTCAACGATCGTCGCCCCGGCATTAATCATCAGATTGGCGTGCTTAACCGCCTCTACCAGCGAATTGTGCGCCCCGCCGTCGGAGAAGGAGTCCGGCGTAACGTTAAGGATACCCATCACGTGCGGGTGGGTGAGATCGAGGGTTGAGCCCTGGGCTACAAGTTTCATCACGAGATCCCTGAATCAGGAGAGATAAATAAAAAGAAAAACCCCAGAGCGGATGCCCCAGGGTTTAGATATGCACAACCACATCAACAGCGGCTAACTTATTTGTCGCCTAACTGCTCTGACATCGTGTTACCCGGGTTTGGCGTACGCGGTTCATCGACCGGACGCGGCGCACTCGGGGTGCCGTTGTTGCCAGAATTGTTGGTGCCTGGGTCTTCCCAGCCAGCCGGCGGGCGAACGTCACGACGTGCCATCAGGTCATCAATCTGCGGTGCATCGATGGTCTCATATTTCATGAGCGCATCTTTCATCGAGTGCAGAATATCCAGATTGTCGTTAAGGATCTGACGGGCGCGGTTGTAGTTACGCTCAACCAGTGATTTCACTTCCTGGTCAATGATACGTGCGGTCTCATCGGACATATGCTTCGCTTTCGCGACGCTGCGTCCGAGGAATACTTCGCCCTCTTCTTCCGCATACAGCAGCGGACCGAGTTTGTCGGAGAAGCCCCACTGAGTCACCATGTTACGTGCCAGGTTGGTCGCGACTTTAATGTCGTTCGACGCGCCGGTAGAAACATGCTCTACGCCGTAGATAATCTCTTCTGCAAGACGACCGCCGTAGAGGGTCGAAATCTGGCTTTCCAGCTTCTGACGGCTGGCGCTGATTGCATCGCCTTCCGGCAGGAAGAACGTGACGCCCAGAGCGCGGCCGCGCGGAATAATCGTCACCTTATGCACCGGATCGTGTTCCGGCACCAGGCGACCAATAATCGCATGTCCTGCTTCGTGATAAGCGGTCGACTCTTTCTGCGCTTCCGTCATCACCATGGAGCGACGTTCCGCACCCATCATGATTTTGTCTTTAGCCTTTTCGAACTCAACCATCGATACCACGCGTTTGTTGCCACGGGCAGCAAACAGAGCGGCTTCGTTCACCAGGTTCGCCAGGTCAGCACCGGAGAAGCCCGGGGTACCGCGCGCGATGATTGCCGCGTCGATATCAGGCGACAGCGGAACGCGACGCATGTGAACTTTCAGGATCTGCTCACGACCGCGAACATCCGGCAGACCAACGACAACCTGACGGTCGAAGCGGCCCGGACGCAGCAGCGCGGGGTCCAGAACGTCCGGACGGTTTGTTGCGGCGATAACGATAATACCTTCGTTACCTTCGAAACCATCCATCTCAACCAGCATCTGGTTCAGCGTCTGCTCACGCTCATCGTGACCACCGCCCAGACCAGCGCCACGCTGGCGACCGACGGCGTCGATTTCATCGATGAAGATAATGCACGGAGCCGCTTTCTTAGCCTGTTCGAACATGTCACGCACGCGAGATGCGCCGACACCCACGAACATTTCTACGAAGTCAGAACCGGAAATTGTGAAGAACGGCACTTTCGCTTCGCCAGCGATCGCTTTCGCCAGCAGCGTTTTACCGGTACCCGGAGGGCCGACCATCAGGACGCCTTTCGGGATTTTACCGCCCAGTTTCTGGAAACGGCTCGGCTCACGCAGATATTCCACCAGTTCGGCCACTTCATCTTTCGCTTCATCGCAACCCGCGACATCAGCAAAAGTGGTTTTGATCTGGTCTTCCGTCAGCATACGGGCTTTGCTTTTGCCGAAGGACATCGCGCCCTTTCCGCCGCCGCCCTGCATTTGCCGCATAAAGAAGATCCAGACGCCGATCAGCAACAGCATCGGGAACCAGGAAATGAAGATGGAAGCCAGCAGGCTCGGCTCTTCCGGCGGTTCGCCAACCACTTTGACGTTTTTCGTCAACAGGTTATCGAGCAGCTTCGGATCGTTAACCGGAATGTAAGTCGTGTAACGGTTACTATCTTTCTTGGTAACGTTGATCTCACGTCCGTTGATACGCGCTTCGCGAACCTGGTCCTGGTTGACCTCTTGCAGGAAGGTTGAATAATCCACCTTACGGCCATTAGACTCGCTGGGCCCAAAGCTCTGGAATACTGACATCAGCACGACGGCAATGACCAGCCAGAGTATTAGGTTTTTCGCCATGTCACTCAAGGGATTAACCTCTTATTACAACTGTGTTAAAAACAGCGTCAGGATACTCTATATCCAGTGTCTTTCAAACTTTCGTTTGAAATCTACCGGTTATGGTTTTCGCCCGGTCGCTACAATGTACACTTCACGCGAACGAGCACGGGAAGAGTCCGGCTTACGAACTTTGACCTTCGTAAACAGGGAGCGAATTTCTCTTAGATACTCATCGAAGCCTTCGCCCTGGAACACCTTAACTACAAAACTACCACCTGGCGCTAATACATCACGAGCCATTCCAAGCGCCAGTTCCACCAAATACATGGCCCGGGGGATGTCCACCGCCGGTGTTCCGCACATGTTTGGCGCCATATCGGACATGACAACTTGTACTTTACTGTCACCTACGCGCTCAAGTAACGCTTTCAGGACTAATTCATCACGAAAGTCGCCCTGAAGGAAGTCCACACCAACGATTGGATCCATCGGTAAAAGATCGCAAGCGATGATGCGGCCGCTGTTTCCGATCTGCGTGACCGCATATTGCGACCAGCCTCCGGGTGCAGCACCGAGGTCAACAACCGTCATCCCCGGCTTAAAAATTTTGTCACTTTGCTGTATTTCATCAAGTTTAAACCAGGCTCGGGAACGTAACCCCTTTTTCTGTGCCTGGAGAACATATTTATCGCTAAAGTGTTCCTGAAGCCAGCGGCTGGAACTGGCAGAACGCTTTTTACCTGTCATTTAACATTCCCATTTCGGGTTCATCATACTTTGCGACGTAAAAATCGACACTGTAGTTTGGCGATATATGGGAGATGGCGGTAGAATGAACCGTTTTCAATCCCAACGTAAGCAAAAAAATACGATGAATCTGAGTACTAAACAAAAACAGCACCTGAAAGGTCTGGCACATCCGCTCAAGCCGGTAGTTATGCTTGGCAATAATGGTTTGACCGAAGGGGTACTGGCCGAGATCGAACAAGCGCTAGCGCACCATGAGCTCATCAAGGTGAAAATCGCCTCGGAAGACCGCGAGACTAAAACCCTGATCGTGGAAGCTATCGTACGCGAAACCGGCGCCTGTAACGTACAGGTCATCGGTAAAACGCTGGTCCTGTACCGCCCATCTAAAGAGCGTAAAATCTCGCTGCCACGCTAAGAATATCCTGAATCTCGACACAACTTTGTGTAAAACGAGGGATTTCTGCGGGTAGACGAGCAAAATGCCATGCTCTGGACGTTGATAAAAGGCCGCTATGCGGCCTTTTTCCTTTCTTTACAATCCATCAACAGCGTAGCGGGAAATACGAATTAAAGGTACTCAACCTTGATAATTTCGTATTCGACCTCGCCACCCGGCGTGCGGATTGTCACCACATCATCCTGCTCTTTACCGATCAGCCCGCGAGCGATCGGGGAGTTCACGGAGATAAGATTCTGCTTAAAATCCGCTTCGTCGTCGCCCACGATGCGATAAATCTGCTCTTCGTCGGTATCAACGTTAAGAACGTTCACCGTCGAACCAAAAATCACGCGGCCGTTATTCGGCATTTTGGTGATATCGATAACCTGCGCATTGGACAGCTTGGCCTCAATATCTTTGATACGACCTTCACAGAAACCCTGCTGTTCGCGGGCCGCATGGTACTCAGCGTTCTCTTTGAGATCGCCATGTTCACGGGCGTCGGCGATGGCTGCAATGATTTCAGGGCGACGAACGGATTTCAGAAAATCCAGCTCTTCGCGTAGTTTTTCAGCGCCACGTAAGGTCATCGGAATAGCTTGCATTTGTTATACCTCTTTATCATTCCTTCATGGAACGGATATCCCGTTCCGCAACCTGCCTGGCAAAAAGCAGGACAGGAGCAAAAAGAAAACCAACCCGGGAAACATTCCCCAGGTCAGCAGCAATTTTCAATTTGATACGTATTTTACCCTGAAGTTCACTATGGGTCATCGTTTACTTTACAGGGTGTTGCACCGTAGTATGACGGCTCGGTTTCAGGTTGTTAGCGCGAGATTATGCGATTTTCCAGATTTATCATCGGATTGACTGCCGGCATTGCGTTTAGCGCTCAGGCGGCGAACATTGACGAGTACATCAACCAGCTTCCTGCGGGTGCTAACCTCGCCTTTATGGCGCAAAAGGTCGGCTCCCCTACGCCGGAGATAGACTTTCACAGCCAGCAAATGGCGCTACCGGCCAGTACTCAGAAGGTGATCACCGCGCTGGCTGCCCTGCTCCAGCTGGGGCCAGACTTCCGTTTCACCACCACCCTGGAAACCAAAGGTACCCTCGACGGTGGCGTACTGAAAGGTGACCTGATTGCCCGTTTTGGCGGCGATCCTACGCTCAGGCGGCAGGATATTCGCAATATGGTGGCCACGCTCAAAAAGGCCGGCGTCCAGCGGATCGAGGGGAACGTCCTGATCGATACCTCGGTCTTCGCCAGCCATGACAAAGCGCCGGGCTGGCCGTGGAACGATATGACCCAGTGCTTTAGCGCCCCGCCGGCGGCGGCGATCGTCGATCGCAACTGTTTCTCGATCTCGCTGTACAGCGCGCAGAAGCCCGGAGACCTGGCATTTATTCGCGTCGCCTCGTATTACCCGGTCACCATGTTCAGCCAGGTCCGCACGCTGGCCCGAGGCTCTGCGGAGGCTCAGTACTGCGAGCTCGACGTGGTGCCGGGCGATCTTAACCGCTACACCCTGACCGGCTGTCTGCCGCAGCGCAGCGAGCCGCTGCCGCTGGCCTTTGCCATTCAGGACGGCGCCAGCTATGCCGGGGTGATCCTGAAGTCTGAATTGACCCAGGCCGGCATCACCTACAGTGGGACTCTGCTGCGCCAGACGCTGGCCAACGATCCGGGGACCGTGCTGGCGAGCACTCAGTCCGCGCCGCTGCACGATCTTCTGCGCATCATGCTGAAAAAATCAGACAACATGATTGCCGATACCGTATTCCGCACCATTGGTCACGCGCGCCTCGGCGTGCCGGGCACCTGGCGTGCGGGTTCCGATGCGGTGCGCCAAATCCTGCGTCAGCAGGCTGGCGTCGACCTGGGCAATACGATTATCGCCGACGGTTCCGGCCTGTCGCGCCACAACCTGATCGCTCCCGCCACGATGATGCAGGTGCTGCAATATATTGCCCAGCACGATAATGAGCTCAACTTCATCTCGATGCTGCCGCTCGCCGGTCATGACGGGTCGCTGCAGTACCGTGCGGGTCTGCATCAGGCGGGCGTGGATGGTAAGGTTTCCGCGAAAACCGGCTCCCTACAGGGGGTCTATAATCTGGCGGGCTTTATCACGGGCGCCAGCGGGCAGAAAATCGCTTTCGTGCAGTATCTGTCAGGCTATGCGGTACCGCCAGCCGATCAGCGCAACCGTCGAATTCCGCTGGTGCGCTTCGAAAGCCGGCTGTATAAGGATTTGTACCAGAACAACTAAATACAAAAGGGCCGCATCAGATGCGGCCCTTTTCGTGCTACCCGGTGATATTCCCCGCTTAGCATTACGCAGCGGGGACCGGTGCAAACCAGAATTAACGCTTGTAGATGAACTCAACGCCTTCTTCGTCGTCTTCGTCCCAGTCGTCATCCCAGTCTTCGTCGTCTTCCACTTCGATCTCAGCGCTTTCAAGCTGCTCGCGGTGGTAGTCATCCCACATAAACTCGACTTTCTCAGCCGGCTTATCTTCCTGCGCATGCACGATTGGGTTTTCGATGATAAAGGTCATCACGTCCCAGCACAGGTCTTTCACGCCCTGCTGGCTTGCCGCAGAAATCAGGTAGAACTTATCTTCCCAGCCCAGCGCTTCGGCAATGGTTTTCGCCTTCGCTTCGGCTTCCGCTTTATCCATCAGGTCGATCTTGTTGAAGACCAGCCAGCGTGGTTTCGACGCCAGATTCTCGCTGTATTTTTCCAGCTCACCGATGATAATGCGCGCATTCTCGACCGGATCGGAACCGTCGATTGGCTCAATATCGATGAGGTGCAGCAGCACGCGGCAGCGCTCAAGGTGCTTGAGGAAGCGAATACCGAGGCCTGCGCCTTCGGCGGCGCCTTCAATCAGCCCTGGAATATCCGCCACGACGAAGCTCTTCTCGTTATCCATACGTACAACGCCGAGGCTAGGAACCAGCGTGGTGAACGGATAATCGGCAACTTTCGGCTTCGCTGCAGAAACGGCGCGAATGAAGGTGGATTTACCGGCGTTCGGCATCCCCAGCATCCCAACGTCTGCCAGCAGCATCAGCTCAAGCTGCAGGTCGCGCTTGTCGCCCGGCGTACCCATCGTTTTCTGACGCGGGGTACGGTTGACGGACGATTTGAAGCGGGTGTTACCCAGGCCGTGCCAGCCGCCTTTGGCGACCATCAGACGCTGACCGTGCTTGGTCATATCGCCCATGGTCTCGCCGGTCCCCTGATCGATAACACGGGTCCCTACGGGCACCTTCACCGACACGTCTTTACCACGCTTACCGGTACAGTCACGGCTTTGTCCGTTCTGTCCACGTTCAGCGCGGAAAGCTTTCTCAAAACGGTAGTCAATCAGGGTGTTCAGGTTCTCGTCCGCTTCCAGCCAAACGTCGCCGCCATCACCGCCGTCGCCGCCGTCAGGGCCGCCTCTTGGGATATATTTTTCACGGCGGAAGCTCACGCAACCATTGCCGCCATCACCTGCTACGACCAGGATCGTTGCTTCATCAACAAACTTCATTTTACTCTCCGTAAATCATTCGCCTGAGCGGGGGACTACTACAACCGCTTCATTTTTACGCCAGCGTCCCCAAAGACGATGACCAATGGCGGAAAACATCGCGCCCGCAACCACGACAAACGCACCGAGATAACCCAACAGGTTTAACATCGGTTTGACGAAGAAATCGGGCCAGGCAATTGATAATAAATCTGAAAATAACAGCGTAAACAGCGGGGTTAGCGTAATTAATGCGCTCACCTGTGCTGCCTGCCAACGCGCCATCGCTTCCGCGAGTGCGCCATAACCTACCAGCGTGTTCAAACCACAAAAGATCAGGCACGCCAGCTGCCAGTCGCTTAGCTGGGATATCACACCCGGCTTTGCCAGCGGCAATAGTGCAATCGTACATAAAGTGTACAGCAAAAACAGGATTTGCTGTGACGCCAGACGACGCAATAACACCTTTTGCGCGACGCCGTAGCTTACCCACACCGTCGCCGCAGCCACGCCAAAAATCACACCCCAGGTGTAATCCGTCAGGCGGGTAAAAATCTCTATCAGGCTGGTGTTGAAGAACATCACCAGCCCGCAGAGCAGCATTATCGCACCGATAACCTGGGTCCCGCGCATCTTCTCTTTGAGGATAAAGACGCTGGCGACCATCATGCCAACCGGGGACAGCTGGCCAATCACCTGCGAGGCCGTCGGGCTTAAATATTGCAAGGACGAGCTGAACAGAATGAAGTTACCGAACAGGCCGCCCGTTGCGATAGCCAGTAAAATTAGCCAGCGAGGCTTGCGGAAAAGATGCAGCGGCGGCAGCTTGCCTTTAATCGCCAGGATCGACCCGAGGCCAATACTCGCCATTAAAAAGCGATAGAACACCACCGTTGGCGGTTCCATCACTTCCAGAACCTGCTTCATTGCGATGGGCAGCGCACCCCAGCACATTGCGGTGGTGAGCGCCAAAACAATACCTATGCCGGCCTGCTGCTTCATGCCCGTTTTACCTGCGGAAAATTTTCCGGACTTCTAATGTAAAAAGCCCCGCAACACGTTGCGGGGCTTTAATCCGTTACCGGACCTCGAAAACCTTACTCAGCAACGATGCTGATATATTTACGGTTGTTCGGGCCTTTAACTTCAAATTTCACTTTACCGTCTGCTTTAGCAAACAGAGTGTGGTCACGACCGCAACCTACGTTGCTACCAGCGTGGAATTTGGTGCCACGCTGACGAACGATGATGCTCCCCGCCAGAACGGTTTCGCCACCGAAACGCTTAACGCCCAGGCGTTTAGCTTCTGAGTCGCGACCGTTACGAGTTGAGCCGCCAGCCTTTTTATGTGCCATTTAAATCTCTCCTCAGGTCTTAGGCGCTGATGCCAGTAATTTTCACATCAGTGAACCACTGACGATGGCCCTGCTGCTTACGGTAGTGTTTACGACGACGAAACTTAACGATTTTAACTTTCTCGCCACGACCGTGAGCAACAACTTCAGCTTTGATTACGCCGCCCTCAACGAAAGGAACGCCGATCTTGATTTCTTCACCGTTTGCGACCATCAGCACTTCAGCGAACTCAACAGCTTCGCCAGTTGCGATGTCCAGCTTTTCCAGGCGAATGGTCTGACCTTCGCTTACTCGGTGTTGTTTACCACCACTTTGGAAAACCGCGTACATATAAAACTCCGCTTCCGCGCACCTCTTAATGTGATTTAGAGTGCGCTATAAATATTCACAATAGGGCGCGAATATTACGCAAAAGGCGAGCCTTTGACAAGAGCGATCGTCGCTCAACGCAGAAAAAAAACACAACTTTCACGCTAACGTTTATCTATGCCATTTTTTCAGTACAATCATATCTTCTTTTAATTCTATCTTAATCCTGCTGTGAACCCACCTGGATTCGCGGTAACAGGACATGTGGCCCGGCTTTTGCGATGAATTTAGAAAAAATCAATGAGTTAACCGCGCAAGATATGGCGGGTGTCAATGCGACAATCCTTGAGCAACTCGACTCAGATGTTCAGCTTATCAATCAGTTAGGCTATTACATCGTCAGCGGAGGCGGTAAACGTATTCGTCCGATGATTGCGGTCCTCGCGGCGCGTGCCGTCGGTTATCAAGGGAATGCGCACGTCACCATTGCCGCGCTGATCGAATTTATTCATACCGCGACCCTGCTTCATGATGATGTCGTTGACGAGTCGGATATGCGTCGTGGCAAAGCCACGGCCAATGCGGCCTTCGGCAATGCAGCCAGCGTGCTGGTTGGTGATTTTATCTATACCCGCTCTTTCCAGATGATGACCAGCCTCGGCTCGCTGAAGGTGCTGGAGGTCATGTCGAAAGCCGTTAACGTGATTGCCGAAGGCGAAGTCCTGCAGCTAATGAACGTTAACGACCCGGACATCACCGAAGAAAACTACATGCGGGTGATTTACAGCAAAACGGCCCGGCTATTCGAGGCCGCCGCGCAATGTTCCGGGATTCTGGCTGGCTGCACCGAGGAACAGGAGCGGGCATTACAGGACTACGGCCGCTATTTGGGCACCGCTTTCCAGCTGATCGATGATTTGCTGGACTACAGCTCAGACGGCGAGCGTCTGGGTAAAAACGTGGGCGATGACCTGAACGAGGGTAAACCTACTCTGCCGCTGCTGCATGCGATGCGCCACGGCACTCCGGAGCAGTCCGCCATGATCCGCGGCGCAATCGAACAGGGTAACGGACGTCACCTGCTGGCAGCCGTTCTGGAAGCCATGGCCGCCTGCGGCTCGCTGGAGTGGACCCAAAAGCGCGCGGAAGAAGAAGCCGATAAGGCGATTGTCGCGCTTCAGGTTTTACCCGACTCGCCGTGGCGCGAAGCGCTCATCGGCCTGGCGCACATCGCCGTTCAGCGCGATCGCTAATCGCCCTTTCGACCCTTCCCGCGCATCGCGCGGGAAAGTTCCAAAAAAATCCTCCGTCGTACCCCCCTGCCCTGAACCTTGATGAATTCTGAATATTCAATCGATTTACTGGAACTTGTTAGAACTTTAATAAACCAGGGGTATAGTGACTCTGTCGTCCGCTTGGGGCGATCTGGAACCTTATCACCAGGAGAATTTATGGATAAGTTCATCGATTGGCACCCGGCCGATATTATCGCCGGATTACGCAAAAAGGGCACGTCGCTGGCAGCGGAATCACGACGCAACGGTCTGAGTTCCTCAACCCTGGCCAATGCCCTAACCCGGCCGTGGCCCAAAGGCGAGCTGATTATTGCGAACGCGCTGGAAACCACACCCTGGGCTATTTGGCCGTCACGCTACCATGACCCGATTACCCATCGGTTTATCGACAGAACGCAGATGATACGCCAGAAGAAAAGTGAGAAGTGAGTCGAGGTAATTCAGGATGCAGCCCCCGGACCAACGTCAGAGGGCTGCGATAGCAGCTTTACTCGCCTTTGACGCGTTCGATATTCGCGCCCAGCGCCTGCAGCTTATCTTCAATCCGCTCGTATCCGCGGTCGATGTGATAGATACGATCGACAATCGTGGTGCCTTCCGCAATACAGCCCGCCAGTACCAGGCTTGCCGATGCGCGCAGGTCGGTTGCCATTACCTGAGCACCGGACAGCTGGGCCACGCCGTGGCAGATCGCCGTATTGCTTTCGATTTCCGCGTGTGCGCCCATACGGATCAGTTCCGGAATGTGCATAAAGCGGTTTTCGAAAATGGTCTCGGTAATCACGCCGGTGCCTTCAGCCACCAGGTTTAGCAGCGTAAACTGCGCCTGCATGTCGGTCGGGAATCCCGGGTGCGGTGCGGTACGTACGTTGACGGCTTTAGGGCGATTGCCGTGCATATCAAGGCTAATCCAGTCTTCACCGGTCTCAATATCGGCACCCGCGTCACGCAGCTTCGCCAGCACGGCGTCGAGGGTATCAGGCTGCGCATTGCGGCAGACGATTTTACCGCCGGAGATTGCCGCCGCGACCAGGAAGGTCCCGGTTTCGATGCGGTCCGGCAGAACGCGATAGACGCCGCCGCCCAGACGCTCTACGCCTTCAATGGTAATGCGGTCAGAGCCCTGGCCTTTAATTTTCGCGCCCAGCGCAACGAGGAAGTTGGCCGTATCGACGATTTCCGGCTCACGCGCGGCGTTTTCGATAACGGTGGTGCCTTCTGCCAGCGTCGCGGCGCTCATGATGGTAACGGTCGCGCCAACGCTGACCTTATCCATAACGATATGCGCGCCTTTGAGGCGTCCATTGACCGATGCCTTGACGTAGCCCTCTTCCAGCTTGATCTCGGCACCCAGCTGCTCCAGGCCGGTAATATGCAGGTCAACCGGACGGGCGCCGATCGCACAGCCGCCCGGCAGTGAAACCTGGCCCTGGCCAAAACGCGCCACCAGCGGCCCCAGCGCCCAGATAGAGGCACGCATGGTTTTGACTAAATCGTACGGAGCACAGAAGACGTCAACCGGGCCCGCATCAATCCATACCGAACCATTACGCTCAACTTTGGCGCCGAGCTGGCTCAGCAGTTTCATCGTGGTATCGATGTCTTTCAGCTTCGGTACATTCTGGATCTCAATCGGCTCGTCTGCCAGCAGTGCGGCAAAGAGGATCGGCAGGGCTGCGTTTTTCGCACCGGAGATGGTGACTTCGCCCTGGAGACGAGTCGGACCCTGAACACGGAATTTATCCATTGATTCTGTTCTCTGTTAAGAATTCATATACGCTGCAGGGAGCATCCCTACAGCTTAAAAGCCATTTAGCTTGCGATCGCGAGCCCACTCTTGCGGGGTATACGCCTTGATCGACAGAGCATGGATGCGGTTGTCGGCAATATATTCCATCAGCGGGGCGTAGATAGTCTGCTGCTTCTTCACGCGGCTCATGCCGTCGAACAGCTCGCCCACAGCAATAACCTGAAAGTGACTGCCATCGCCAGAGACGTGGACTTCCTGGAGGGAGAGTGCGTTCATCAGCACGGTCTGAATTTCATGATTTTCCATGGGTTCAAATTTTATCTGGTAGTGAAAATAGCCCAACATCTTAGAGGAAAGTGGCGCGGTCTTAAACAAGCAAAAAGCCCCATCGAAAATATTGATGGGGCTTTGCGGATAGCGTCAGCAGTAACACCCTGAAAAGTTATGGGATCATATCGGCAGGAAGGTTGTAAAGAGCGATCAGCGTTTGCAAATTATCGCTCTTGCCGATCAGCTGCGCCTCCCTGCCCTGGCGACGAATCAGCGCCACGAAATGCACCAGTAGCGCCAGGCCCGCGGTATCGACCCGGGTTACTGCGTTCAGGTCGATAGTCGATACGCCTTCAGTCACCTGCAGGCGGTCGTCCCAGAGCGGGACCAGCAGATCCTGGTCCAGCTCACCCTGCAGTGCCAGGCGCTCGCCGCTGCGGGTCCAGCTCAGCTGACCGCTCATTATTTTTTCTGTTCCAGAGTAATCGGCTGGGCGGAGATCGCTTTCAGCTGCGCGGTCAGGCCATCAACGCCTTTAGTTCGCAGCAGATCGCTCCACTCGTTCTGCTTGGTGGTGATCATGCTCACCCCTTCAGCAATCATATCGTAAGCCTGCCAGTGGCCGGTCTGGGTGTTTTTACGCCACTGGAAGTCCAGGCGCACCGGCGGACGACCGTTAGGATCGAGGATCGTCACGCGGATAGGAACGATAGTCGCATCGCCCAGCGGCTGTTCAGCCGCGATTTGATAGGTCTGACCGTGATACATCGCCAGCGCCTGGCCGTACGCCTGCTTCAGATATTCGCGGAAGGCGGTAAAGTAGGCCTCACGCTGCGCCGGGGTCGCCTCTTTGTAATAACGGCCCAGCACCAGCGCGCCGGCATACTTCACCTGCACGTACGGCATCAGCTCCTGGTCGACGATTTCACGCAGATAGTTCGGGTTAGCCTGAATCTTCGGCTGCTCATTTTTCAGGCGGTCGAAGGTTTTCTGCGCGGCTTCGTCCATCAGCTTGTACGGATTGGACTGATCCGCTGCGGTCGCAGCAGTCAATGGCGCAATCGCCAGCATGGCGATCATCAGTAAGCGTTTAAACATATCGGGTCTCTCCTGAGTTAGTGCGTCGTGGCGGCAGGCTGCGCTGCGTCAGTATGACTTTCCTGGGCTGTTGGATCATCGCCAGAATTCTTATTGTCGCTGCCTTTACTGCTGTAAAGGAACTGGCCAATCAGATCTTCCAGAACCATGGCAGATTTGGTGTCCTGAATCGTCCCACCATCTTTAAGGATAGATGTCCCCAGCTCCGGGTCTTCAAAACCGATGTTCAGAGCCAGGTACTGCTCGCCCAGCAGGCCGGAAGTACGAATGGCCAGCGAGCTGGAGTCAGGAATATGGTTGTAGCTCTCATCGATATCGAGCGCCACCCGCGGCAGGTAGGTTTTTGGATCGAGCGTAATATCTGCCACCCGGCCAACGACCACGCCGCCAATGCGCACCGGCGACCGCGCCTTCAGGCCACCGATATTGTCAAACGTCGCGTAAAGACGATACGTCGGCTCGGTCCGCAGAGAGGTCACGTTCGCGGCCTTCAGGCATACAAACAGCGCCGCCAGCAGCGCCACCAGTAAAAATACGCCTACCCAGATTTCACTTTTTTTCGTTTGCATGAACTCAATTCCCAAACATCAGCGCAGTCAGCACAAAATCCAGCCCCAGAACCGCCAGCGACGAATGCACCACGGTGCGCGTCGTTGCCCGGCTAATCCCTGCGGAAGTGGGGATAGCGTCATAACCGTTAAATAACGCTACCCATGTCACCGTAATGGCGAAAACCAGACTCTTAATCAGGCAGTTAACCAGATCCATTCGCCAGTCGACGGCGTTTTGCATCGCGGTCCAGAAGAAGCCGCTGTCGATACCTTTCCAGTTAACGCCAACCAGCGAACCGCCCCAGATCCCCACCGCGACAAAAATAACCGTCAGCAGCGGCAGTGAGATGACGCCGGCCCAGAAGCGTGGTGATATTACGCGACGCAGCGGATCAACGGCCATCATCTCCATGCTCGAGAGCTGTTCGGTCGCACGCATCAGCCCTATTTCGGCGGTCAGCGCCGAACCGGCACGCCCGGCAAACAGCAGCGCGGCAACCACCGGTCCCAGCTCGCGCAGCAGAGACAGCGCCACCAGCATACCAAGACTGGTTTCTGCGCTGTAGGTGGTTAACACCAGATACCCCTGCAGGCCGAGCACCATGCCGATGAACAGCCCCGACACGATGATGATCAGCATCGACAGCACGCCAACGTTGTACAGCTGGCGCACCAGCAGCGGCGCGTGCTTGCGAAACTCCGGCTTGCCCACTACGGCGTTGAAAAGCATTAATCCGGCACGCCCAAAAGCCGCGGTGGTTTTAATCCCCCGATGGCCGAGCGATGCCAGCATATTTAGCAGCATCAGTCGTTTAACTCCCTATGCCTAATAAATCATGCTGATAGTCGCCTGCCGGATAGCGGAACGGCACCGGGCCGTCGGCGATACCATCAATAAACTGGCGAACCCGAGGGTCGGCATTTTCCCGCAGCGACCGGGCGCTGCCGTGGGCGACGATTTTCTTATCGGCCACAATATAGGCGTAATCCGCAATACTGAGCACTTCCGGTACGTCGTGCGATACCACAATACAGGTGACGCCCAGGGTGCTGTTAAGTTCAGAAATCAGCTTAACCAGCACGCCCATGGTGATGGGATCCTGGCCGACGAACGGTTCGTCGAACATGATGAGATCCGGTTCGAGCGCGATAGCTCTTGCCAGCGCGGCACGGCGCGCCATGCCGCCGGATAGCTCAGAAGGCATCAGCATTGCCGCTCCGCGCAGGCCAACGGCCTCAAGCTTCATCATCACCGTAGTATGCAGCAGCGCTTCGGGCAGCTGAGTGTGCTCACGCAGCGGATAGGCCACGTTATTAAAGACGTTCATATCGGTGAACAGCGCGCCCGACTGAAACAGCATGCTCATGCGCTTACGTACGGTATACAGGCGCGAACGCGACATCTGCGGCACGTTTTCGCCATCAAACAGGATCTCGCCGCTGTCCGGTGGGATCTGGCCGCCGATCAGACGCAGCAGGGTCGTTTTACCGATTCCCGATGGCCCCATGATCGCCGTGATCTTACCGCGCGGCACCGACAGCGAGATATCATCAAAGATTGCGCGATCGCCTCGAGAGAAGCTGATACCGCGTACTTCGACTAAATTCGCCAGAGTTTGGCTCATAAAATCATCCTTACAAAACATCCCTCAGGCTAAGCATGGTGCTTTCTTCCACCATAAACCCAACATTTTTACAGAATCTTACCCGCCTGGGTTAGCGAAAGCTGGCATTTGTTTTACTTTTGACAAACATAAAGTCAAAATTAAGAATTCGTTACGCTGCGTACGGACGATCAGCGAGGCGACGATTATACCTGAAGAAAGGACTTTAGATGCTCTTAGCGACGGCTCTGTTAATAATTGGTTTACTGCTGGTGGTCTACAGCGCCGATCGTCTGGTCTACGCCGCTTCAATACTGTGCCGCATGATAGGGATCCCGCCACTTATTATTGGCATGACGGTGGTGAGTATCGGCACCAGCCTGCCCGAGATCATCGTCTCTGCGGCCGCCTCCCTGCACGGGCAGACCGATCTGGCCATCGGGACGGCGATCGGATCCAACATCACCAATATCCTATTAATTCTTGGCCTCGCCGCCTTACTTCATCCATTTACCGTACATTCTGATATCCTGCGCCGCGAACTGCCGCTAATGTTGCTGGTCAGCCTGCTCGCGAGCTTTGTCCTCTATGACGGCCAGCTCTCGCGCATGGACGGCCTTTTTTTACTGGCGTTAGCCATACTATGGCTACTGTTCACGGTAAAAATTGCGCGCATCGCCGAGCGTCAGGGTAACGACAGCCTGACCCGGGAGCAGATAGCGGAGCTGCCGCGAGAAGGTTCTCTTCCCGTCGCCCTGCTGTGGCTGGGGGTAGCGATGATTATCATGCCTATGGCGACCCGCATGGTGGTGGATAATGCCACCGTGCTGGCGAACTACTTCGCCATCAGCGAACTGACCGTCGGCCTCACGGTGGTCGCCATCGGCACCAGCCTGCCGGAACTGGCAACGGCGATTGCTGGCGCACGTAAAGGGGAAGATGATATCGCCATCGGGAATATCATTGGCGCCAATATCCTGAATATTGTCCTGGTTCTCGGGCTGCCGGCGCTGATCGCGCCGGGATCCTTCGCCCCCGAAGCGTTTACGCGCGACTATGCCGTCATGATGCTGGTCAGCGTAATTTTCGCCCTGCTGTGCTGGCGCCGAAAACGGCAGCCCAGCCGACTTGCCGGGGCGCTGCTGGTCGGCGGTTTTGTGGTTTGGTTGGCGATGCTGTACTGGGCAGCACCGCTCTTTGGTGAATGAATCGGGATACCATTATGTCGCAAAAAGATTTGCCAACGGATTTTGACTTTCAACGGGCAGGCCGCGAGGTCCTGGAAATTGAACGTGAAGGTCTGGCGCAGCTCGATCAATACATTAATGAAGATTTTACGCGCGCCTGCGAAACGATTTTCCGCTGCACGGGCAAAGTGGTGGTCATGGGGATGGGTAAGTCCGGCCATATCGGGCGCAAAATGGCAGCCACCTTCGCCAGCACCGGTACGCCGTCGTTCTTCGTTCATCCCGGCGAGGCGGCCCACGGCGATTTAGGCATGGTCACGCCGCAGGACGTTATTATCGCCCTGTCGAACTCCGGCGAGTCGAACGAAATGCTCGCGCTGATCCCGGTGCTTAAGCGCCAGCGGGTGCCGCTGATCTGCATGACCAGCCGCCCGGAAAGCAGCATGGCGCGCGCGGCGGATATCCACCTGTGCGTCAAGGTGCTGAAAGAAGCCTGTCCGCTTGGCCTTGCCCCGACGTCAAGCACCACCGCGGCGCTGGTGATGGGCGATGCTCTGGCGGTCGCGCTGCTGGAAGCTCGCGGCTTTACCGCCGAAGATTTCGCGCTGTCGCACCCCGGTGGCGCGCTGGGCCGCAAGCTGCTGCTGCGGGTCAATGATATCATGCACACGGGTGATGAAATCCCGCACGTAACTCTGCAGGCCACGCTGCGCGATGCGCTGCTGGAAATCACGCGGAAAAATTTAGGCATGACCGCTATCTGCGACGATGAGATGAACATCATCGGTATTTTCACCGACGGCGACCTGCGCCGGGTGTTCGATTCCGGGGTCGATATGCGTAATGCCGGCATTGCCGAGGTCATGACGCCGGGTGGGATTCGCATCCGTCCCGGCATTCTGGCCGTCGATGCGCTAAACCTGATGCAAGCCCGTCATATCACCTGCGTATTAGTTGCCGATGGCGACCGTCTGTTGGGTGTGGTACATATGCACGATCTCCTGCGCGCAGGCGTAGTGTAAGTAAGGATAAAATAATGAATAATGCTGATGCTCTGCTAGCGACCTGCTACGGACCGGTAAGCCCTGAATTTCTCGAACGCGCGGCGAAGATCCGTTTACTGATCCTCGACGTCGACGGCGTGCTGTCCGACGGTCTTATCTATATGGGCAACAACGGCGAAGAGCTGAAGGCGTTCAACGTACGCGATGGCTACGGGATCCGCTGCGCGCTGACTTCAGGTATTGAAGTGGCGATTATTACCGGGCGAAACGCTAAACTAGTAGAAGATCGCTGTCAGACGTTAGGCATTACGCATCTCTATCAAGGGCAGTCCGATAAGCTGCTGGCCTTCCGTGACTTATTAAGCAAGCTGGCCGTCCGTGCGGACGAAGTGGCCTATATTGGCGATGACCTGATCGACTGGCCGGTAATGGCAGAAACAGGCTTAAGCGTTGCCGTGGCGGATGCGCACCCGCTGCTGCTTCCACGCGCAGACTATGTTACCCGCATCAACGGCGGTCGCGGAGCGGTACGCGAAGTCTGCGATTTGTTACTATTGGCGCAGGGCAAGCTGGATGAGGCCAAAGGGCAATCAATATGAGTAAAACCAGACGTTGGGTTATCATTTTACTGTCGCTGGTCGCGCTGATCCTGATCGGCCTTAACCTGGCGGGTACGGACGATAGCGCTCAGCCGGAGGTCAATCCTGATGACCCAACCTATACCAGCGAGCATACCGATACCGTCGTTTACAGTCCGGAAGGGGCGCTTAACTATCGCCTTATCGCCGAGCACGTGGCGTATTTTTCTGCGCAAGAGTTGTCGTGGTTCACTCAGCCGGTGATGACCACCTTTGATACCAACAAAGCCCCAACCTGGTCAATCAAAGCGGATAAAGCCAAGCTGACCAACGATCGTATGCTGTATCTTTATGGGCACGTTGAGGTGAACGCGCTAAGCCCCGACTCTCAACTGCGCAAAATTACGACGGATAACGCCCGGATAAATCTGGTGACGCAGGATGTTACCTCCGATGACATGGTGACGTTGTACGGGACAACATTTACTTCCAGTGGCCTAAGAATGCGCGGTAACCTGCGCAGCAAAAATGCCGAGCTGATTGAAAAGGTTAGAACCTCTTATGAAATTCAGAACAAACAAACTCAGCCTTAAGATTGCGCTCGCCAGCGCCATACTGGCCGTCAGCCTGCCGGCACTGGCAAAGACTGGCGACACCGATCAGCCGATTCATATCGAATCCGATCAGCAGTCGCTGGATATGCAGGGCAATGTTGTCACCTTTACCGGTAATGTCGTCGTGACCCAGGGCACCATCAAGATCAATGCCGATAAGGTCGTGGTCACTCGTCCAGGCGGCGAGAGGGGCAAAGAGGTGATCGACGGATACGGCAATCCGGCAACCTTCTTCCAGATGCAGGATAACGGCAAGCCGGTGAAAGGCCGCGCGTCGAAAATGCGCTATGAGCTGCAAAATGATTTCGTCGTACTGACCGGTAATGCGCATCTGGAACAGATCGATAGCAATATCCAGGGTGACAAGATCACCTATCTGGTGAAAGAGCAGAAAATGCAGGCGTTCAGCAACAAAGGCGGGCGCGTGACTACGGTTCTGGTTCCTTCGCAGCTGCAGGACAAAGGCACCGATCAGCCAAAGAAAGGTAAGTAATTCGTTATGGCAACATTAACTGCAAAGAATCTCGCCAAAGCTTATAAAGGCCGCCGCGTGGTGGAAGATGTCAGTCTGACCGTCAACTCCGGTGAGATTGTCGGCCTGCTCGGCCCGAACGGCGCCGGCAAAACCACCACCTTCTACATGGTGGTCGGGATCGTGCCGCGCGACGCCGGCAATATTATCATCGACGATGAAGATATCAGCCTGCTGCCGCTTCACGCGCGCGCGCGCCGTGGCATTGGCTATCTGCCGCAGGAGGCCTCGATTTTCCGTCGCCTGAGCGTCTACGATAACCTGATGGCGGTACTGCAGATTCGTGACGATCTGAGCAGCGAACAGCGTGAAGATCGCGCGAAAGAGCTGATGGAAGAGTTTCATATCGAGCATCTGCGCGATAGCCTCGGTCAGGCGCTTTCCGGCGGCGAACGTCGCCGCGTTGAAATTGCCCGCGCGCTGGCCGCCAACCCTAAATTTATCCTTCTGGATGAACCGTTTGCTGGCGTTGACCCCATCTCCGTTATCGATATCAAACGCATCATCGAGCACCTGCGCGACAGCGGCCTTGGCGTCCTAATCACCGACCATAACGTCAGGGAAACTCTGGCGGTCTGCGAACGTGCTTATATCGTCAGCCAGGGGCATCTGATTGCTCACGGCACCCCACAGCAAATCCTGGAAGACGAGCAGGTTAAGCGCGTGTATCTTGGGGAAGACTTCAGACTCTGATAGGGTAGAGGTTACAGACGTTTTAGCCGGAGATATTAGCCCTGAATATGAAGCAAGGTTTGCAATTAAGGCTAAGCCAACAGCTTGCCATGACGCCACAACTGCAGCAGGCCATTCGTTTGCTGCAGCTGTCCACGTTAGAACTCCAGCAGGAACTCCAGCAGGCGCTGGAGAGTAATCCGTTGCTTGAGCAAACCGATCTTCATGAAGAGGTAGAAACGAAAGAAGTTGAGGACCGCGAGTCTCTGGATACCGTGGACGCCCTTGAGCAAAAAGATATGCCCGAGGAGCTGCCGCTCGACGCCAGCTGGGATGAGATCTACACCGCCGGCACGCCTTCTGGCAACGGCGTCGATTACCAGGATGACGAGCTGCCTATCTATCAAGGTGAAACGACTCAGAGCCTGCAGGATTACCTGATGTGGCAGGTCCAGCTGACGCCGTTCACCGATACCGACCGCGCTATCGCCACCTCTATCGTCGATGCCGTTGATGATACCGGCTACCTCACCCTGCGGGTGGAGGATATCGTTGAGAGCATTGACGATGACGAAATCGGCCTCGAAGAAGTTGAAGCGGTACTGAAGCGCATCCAGCGTTTTGACCCGGTTGGCGTCGCGGCAAAAGATCTGCGCGACTGCCTGCTGGTTCAGCTCTCGCAGTTTGCCAAAGAGACGCCGTGGCTGGAAGAGGCCCGGCTTATCATCAGCGATCATCTCGATCTGCTCGCCAACCACGACTTTCGCTCCCTGATGCGCGTTACGCGGCTGAAAGAGGACGTTCTGAAAGAAGCGGTTAATCTGATCCAGTCGTTAGATCCGCGCCCGGGCCAGTCGATCCAAACCAGCGAACCGGAATACGTGATCCCGGATGTGCTGGTGCGTAAGGTGAGCGAACGCTGGGTCGTAGAGCTGAATTCCGACAGCATCCCGCGCCTGAAGATCAACCAGCACTACGCCGCAATGGGCAACAGCACGCGTAACGACGCCGATAGCCAGTTTATCCGCAGCAACCTGCAGGAAGCCCGCTGGCTGATCAAAAGCCTGGAAAGCCGCAACGATACGCTGCTGCGCGTCAGCCGCTGCATCGTCGAACAGCAGCAGGCCTTCTTTGAACAGGGCGAAGAGTTTATGAAACCGATGGTGCTGGCGGATATCGCTCAGGCCGTCGAAATGCATGAATCGACGATTTCACGCGTGACCACGCAAAAGTACCTGCACAGCCCGCGCGGTATTTTTGAACTGAAGTATTTCTTCTCCAGCCACGTGAATACCGAAGGCGGAGGCGAGGCATCGTCGACCGCCATTCGCGCGCTGGTGAAGAAGTTAATCGCCGCGGAGAACCCCGCGAAGCCGTTGAGTGACAGTAAGCTCACCACCATCCTGTCTGAACAGGGTATCATGGTGGCGCGCCGCACCGTCGCTAAGTACCGAGAGTCTTTATCCATTCCGCCGTCTAACCAGCGTAAACAGCTGGTGTGACCCAACCGATAAGGAAGACACTATGCAGCTCAACATTACAGGACACAACGTCGAAATCACCCCGGCCCTGCGCGAGTTCGTCAACGCGAAGTTCAGCAAACTGGAGCAGTTTTTCGACAGGATCAATCAGGTCTACATTGTGTTAAAAGTAGAGAAGGTGACGCAAATTGCGGACGCCAATCTGCATGTCAACGGTGGCGAAATCCATGCCAGTGCGGAAGGGCAGGATATGTATGCTGCTATCGATGGTCTCATCGATAAGCTGGCACGACAGTTAACAAAACATAAAGATAAACTAAAACAACACTAATTGTCCGGGCGATCGTCCCTGCCAGCCGTCGGCTATTGTCGGCAGCTGGCAGAGAGCGAGCTCAGGTGAAATTATGATGAACAACGATTCAGCTCTACAACTGAGCAATGTCCTTAATCAGGAATGTACCCGTAGCCAGGTTCACTGCCAGAGCAAAAAGCGCGCGCTGGAGATCATCAGCGAGCTGGCAGCAAAGCAGCTAGGTCTGCCGTCCCAGGTGGTATTCGAAGCGATCCTCACCCGTGAGAAAATGGGCAGTACCGGAATTGGCAACGGCATCGCCATTCCGCACGGTAAGCTTGAAGAGGATACGCTGCGCGCCGTTGGCGTTTTTGTGCAGCTGGAAACGCCGATCGCTTTTGATGCGATCGACAATCAGCCCGTCGATCTGCTGTTTGCGCTTTTAGTGCCGGCCGATCAGACAAAAACCCATCTGCATACGCTGTCGCTGGTGGCAAAACGGCTGGCGGATAAAACGATTTGCCGTCGCCTGCGCGCCGCGCAAAGCGACGAAGAGCTGTATGAAATTATCACCGAGGCAGGAAGCAGCGATGACGCATAACGGGAGCGATAGCCTCCCCTTTATCGTACTGAGGAGAAACGGTACATGGTACTGATGATCGTCAGCGGCCGCTCAGGATCGGGGAAATCCGTCGCCCTGCGGGCGCTGGAAGATATGGGCTTCTACTGCGTAGATAACCTGCCGGTAGTGCTGCTGCCCGAGCTGGCGAGATCGCTGGCCGACAGAAACATTTCCGCCGCCGTCAGCATTGACGTGCGCAACATGCCGGAGTCGCCAGAAATCTTTGAACAGGCGATGAAGAGCCTGCCTGAGGCGTTTTCTCCTCAGCTGCTGTTCCTTGATGCCGATCGCAATACGCTGATTCGTCGCTACAGCGACACGCGTCGCCTGCATCCGCTTTCAAGCAAAAACCTGTCGCTTGAGAGCGCCATCGACGAAGAGAGCGCGCTGCTGGAGCCGCTGCGCTCCCGCGCCGACCTGATCGTCGACACCTCCGAAATGTCGGTACACGAGCTGGCAGAAATGCTGCGTACGCGCCTGTTGGGCAAACGCGAGCGTGAGCTCACCATGGTCTTTGAATCCTTTGGCTTTAAGCACGGTATTCCGATTGATGCCGATTACGTCTTCGACGTGCGCTTCCTGCCTAACCCGCACTGGGATCCCAAGCTGCGCCCGATGACCGGCCTCGATAAACCCGTTGCCGCCTTCCTCGATCGGCACACCGAGGTTCACAACTTTATTTATCAGACCCGCAGCTATCTTGAGCTATGGTTACCCATGCTGGAGACCAATAACCGCAGTTATCTGACGGTCGCTATCGGTTGTACCGGCGGTAAACATCGTTCGGTCTATATTGCCGAACAACTGGCTGACTACTTCCGCTCGCGCGGTAAGAACGTGCAGTCGCGTCACCGGACGCTGGAAAAACGCAAATCATGACCGTAAAGCAGAGCGTTGAGATCACTAACAAGCTGGGCATGCACGCGCGCCCGGCGATGAAGCTGTTCGAGCTGATGCAAAATTTCGATGCCGAAGTGCTGCTGCGCAACGATGAGGGCACGGAGGCGGAAGCCAATAGCGTGATTGCTCTGCTGATGCTCGACTCCGCAAAGGGTCGGCAAATTGAGATTGAGGCCAGCGGTCCGCAGGAAGTCGAAGCGCTGGCCGCGGTTATTGCGCTGTTTAACGCCGGTTTTGACGAAGACTAACGCCGGCGTCATTCCCCCGGTCGCGCGATGCTTACCGGGGTAACACACCCGCCAACCGTATTAATACAGCCTGTTCTCCCGCATAAACCCTTCCCCGCCAAGCTGACGCATCTGGCGTAAAATCCACGCCTGTCGACTGCGGACATAGCCCGACGGCGCGTCCGCGCGAAAGCGGATCGGATTAGGCAATACGGCGGCCAGCAGGGCCGCTTCCGCAGGCGTTAACCTGCTCGCCGACTTGTGGAAGTAGCGCTGCGACGCGGCTTCAACGCCAAACGTCCCCTCACCAAACTCGGCGATATTCAGATAAACGGTGAGGATGCGTTTTTTACTCCATACCGTCTCGATTCCTACGGTCAGACCGGCCTCCAGCCCCTTACGCAGCCAGCTGCGGCCATCCCATAAAAACAGGTTTTTGGCCGTCTGCTGCGACAGGGTCGAGGCCCCGCGAACGCGGTTTTCGTTACGCTCATTGTGCGCCAGCGCTTTTTCTATCGCCGGAACGTCAAAGCCCCAATGGTCGGGGAACTTTTGGTCCTCAGCCGCCATCACCGCCAGCCCCATCCACGGCGATATCTCATCCATCCCCACCCAATCAGAGTGGGCGACATAATGAAAATTGCCGCTCAGCCAGGCGCCGACCTGCCGCTCAAGCATCACCGCCGAGAAGGGCACCGGCAGCACGCTAAACAGCGCAATGCCGCCGCCCCAGAAGGCGGCGGCCACCAGCAGCACGCGCAGCAGCCCACGCTTTACCATCCGCAGCGGCGAAAAGCGGGCCTTCATGCCGTGAGAACCAGCACGCGCGCCACCAGCTTCTCAATCCCGCTCGCCGCTTCGGCGATATTCTGCGCCAGCATATAGGCCGGGGTGGTCACGACTTTATTCTCTTCATCCACCACAATGTCATCCACCGGACAGGGCACATGCTCGGCCCCCATATCCTCCAGCGCTTCGGCGGTGTCCAGATCGGTGCCAATGGTGACCCGCAGCGGGGCGGGTAAGATTTTTGGCAGCAGCGCCGGCGCGATACAGATAAAGCCCAGCGGCTTACCGGCCAGATGCATGGTCTGCGTCAGCGCCTTCAGCTCGTCGTCGACGGTACATTCGCTGCCCCAGGAGGCGAAGCTGCTGAGGTTTTTCGCGGCGCCAAATCCACCGGGGACAATCAGCGCATCGAGATCATCGGCCCGGGCGTCGGACAGCGGCTGGATCTCACCGCGGGCGATGCGCGCGGCTTCAATCAGCACGTTGCGGCTTTCCGGCAGAAGCTCGCCGGTCAGATGGTTGATGACGTCCGTTTGCGCCTTATCAGGGGCAAAGCACACCGCCTGGGCACCGCCGCGAGCAATCGCCAGCAGGGTAATAACCGCCTCATGAATCTCAGTGCCGTCATAGACACCGCAGCCGCTTAATACGACACCAATCTTTTTCATCACCCCAGCTCCTTAGTGCAAACTTGCTGAAACCAGTCAAAAATTTTGATTTACCCGCATTGCTTCACATATTTGACTGATTCATGTAACAAATAATTTAAGGTTTGCTATCTTAATCAGCGAGCAAACCAAATCCTCAGGTTGCGCCGTGTAAAAAATATCTCTAAAAATTGTGGCGCAACGACCAGTTCCCTGGTGTTGGCGCAGTGTTCGCGCACCCCGGTTTATCCGGGGTCATTTTTTATGTGCCGCCGCAACCCACGCCTTCAGTACCGCCACATCGTTCTGCCACTCCGATTTCATCTCTTCAACCCATTCACCAACGTTATCTGACCACGCGGGCAGGTCCGGCGTCTGAATCTGCTGTCCAAGCTGCTGAATATGGCGCAGGCCGATAGAGCCCGCGGCGCCCTTAATCTTATGGCCTTCATCGACAATCCCTTTCTGGTCGCGAGCGGTAAGGTTGGACTCCAGCACCGCCAGATAGCCCGGCATCATCTTCTCGAAAACCGCCAGACCGTCGCTGATGAGCTTCGGCCCCACCAGCTCGATGTACTGTTCCAGCATCGGAATATCCAGCACCGAGGCCGATTTAGCCGCATCCACGGCCGGCGCCTCGTCCTGGTCATCTTCCGGCGAATCCCAGAACTTTTTAATAATGGCGGTGAGCGCCGGGACCGACAGCGGCTTACTCAGCACATCATCCATACCGGCATTCAGGTACTCTTTTTTGTCCTTCAGAACGTTGGCCGTGAGCGCCACCAGCGGCGGCAGCTCGTCGGCGGCAAAGCGTTGCTTGAGGTGGCGTGAGATATCGAGACCGGTCATATCCGGTAGCTGAATATCCAGCAGCACCAGGTCATATTCACCGGGTTCGAACATCTCCAGCGCGGCTTTACCGGTCATCGCCACATCAACGCTATTGCCCAGTTTTTCCAGCACCGAGCGGGCGACAATCACGTTAAGCTCAATATCCTCTACCAGCAGCACGTTCAGCGCCGGGAGCGGCATTTCATCTTCCGCCAGAGTGTCTTCAACCTCCTCCGCTACCGCCGGCGCATGCACGGTTAAGGTAAAGGTTGCGCCCTGGCCCGGCTGGCTGGCGACGTTGATATCGCCGCCCATATTACGTGCCAGCCGGCGCGATACCGCCAGGCCAATTCCAGTGCCGGTGGCAGGTTTCCCGCCGTGGCTATCCTTAACCTGATAGTACATGGCGAAGATTTTATCCTGCTCCGCCTGCGGAATACCGATACCGGAATCCTCGACCTCAAAGTGCAGAATATTGCCCTCATCGTAGCGAATACGGACGGTCACGTTGCCGCCCTGAGGGGTAAATTTGACCGCGTTGCTAATGAGGTTCCACAGGATCTGCCGCAGGCGCGTACCGTCGGTGACGACCTTATGCGGCAGCGGCAGCGTCGGATCCATCACGAAGCGCAGCCCTTTCTGCTGCGCCTGCAGGCCGGAGAGGTTTTCGAGGTCGGCAAGGAAGCTGGTGAAGTCTACCGGCTGATTATCGAGCTGGACCTTACGCCGCTCCATCTTATCCATATCGATAATATCGTTGAAGATATTGCCCAGCGTCACCGCCGATACGTGGATCGTTTTCAGGTATTTTTCCTGCTCGCCGGTGAGTTCGGTATCCAGCAGGATGCGGCTGAGCCCCACGATGCCGTTAAGCGGCGTACGCAGCTCGTGGCTGATAGTTGAGATAAAGGTCGTCTTATCGCGGCTGGCGCGCTCCAGAGCGTCCTGATAGCGCTTACGTTCGGTAATATCGCGGCCGAAGCCCATCAGGCCACGGCGTTTGCCGACGCGATCGTAGTAAGGAACCTTGCGGATTTCAAAGCAGGCTTTGCGCCCGTCCGGGTAATCCAGCCACTGTTCATAGGTCAGAGAGACGTTATGCCGGAAGACTTTCTCATCCGTTTCCAGCACCTTCTCCGCCGCTTCTTCGTTATAGACATCCTGCGGCTTGAGGTGGATAAGCTGCTTCTCGCTTTTACCCGTCAGCAGCTCCATCGCCCGGTTACAGCCGGAAAACTCTTTATCTTCATTGCGATAGAAAACAAGGTCCGGCGAGGCGTCGAGGAATGAGCGCAGGAAGGAGGACTGCTGTTCGAGCTGAATCTGCGCCTCTTCACGCTCTTTCATCTCAATCTTCAGCTGTTCCAGCGTGGTTTCGCGTTCGGCTTCCGCCTTCTCGCGCTCGCCAATCTCCTGATTGAGCTGGGCGATGTTGTCTTTGAGCTGCACGTTGAGCTTCAGATCCCGCTCGCGCATCTCCTCCAGCTTCTCCACCAGCCTCGAGAGGCGCTGTCGCGACTCCTCAAGCTGCTCAACCACCACCGACAGAAAGTAGACCGCCCACGGGGTAATCAGCAGGCCAAAGAAGATAGAGCGGATCACATCGATGCTTTCGACCTGGCCGTGCAGCACCATCGTAACGGCCATCTGCACCACAATCGCCAGCACCACCAGGGCCAGGGCTAACAGCATTGAAAAACGCACCAGACCCAGCTTCATCATCAGGTCAACATAGTACTGCGCCAGCATACGGATTTGCTTCATAAGGGATTCCTTCGCCACAACTGTGCACAATAATACCCAATTCTGAGCGAGGCGCCGTAAGTTGTGCGAAAAATGCCGATCCTCTTCATACTTCAGGCCGCCGCAGCGCAGGCCGCTGCTGAACTATCCGCAACGCCGCGTTATTCACGGACTATGCGGCGGTCGGGCTCCACGCGCGTCCCAGGGCCGAACCCTGCACGCCGTGCTGGTTCAGATAGCGGTCCAGTTCAACCATCCCGGTCCAGCGATTTTCGCACCACAGCGGCGCCAGCAGGGTGGGACGGCGGGCGCTGGCCGAGATTCGGTGATAAATCACCTCCGGCGGCGTATGTCGAATCATCTCTCCGGCGGTGACGGTATAGTCATCCAGCTCAATGCCGTTAAGGCGCCCGGCCTGCCAGGCTTTCGCCATCGTGCTGCCGGTGACGATATGTAGCGGATGCAGCTTGATGCCGTCCACGCCGGTCCCGACGACCTGCTCCAGCGTTTGCAGGCAGTGGCCCGGCCCTTCACCCGGCAGCCCGACAATCAAATGCGCGCACACCTTCAGCCCGCGCGCTCTCGCCAGCCGGGTCGTACGCTGATAGCAGGCAAAGTCATGGCCGCGGTTAATGCGATGCAGCGTTTTATCGTGCGCCGTTTGCAGCCCCAGCTCCAGCCAGACTTCGTAGCCCTGCTCCCGATACTCCGTCAGCAGGTCCAGCACCGCTTCGGGGACACAGTCCGGTCGGGTGCCGACGCAGAGCCCGACAATATTGGCCTGGTTCACCGCCTGCTGGTACATCGCGCGCAGCACCTGCACTTCAGCAAAGGTGCTGGTGTAGGCCTGAAAATAGGCCAGATAGCGCTTCGCGCGGTTCACCCGCTGCGCCTGAAGCGCCAGCTGCTCGGCAATCGAGCGGTGCTGCTGCTCTTCGTCAGCAAAAGAGGCTACGTTGCAGAACGTGCACCCACCCCGGCCAATGGTGCCATCACGATTCGGGCAGCTAAATCCACCATGCAGCGTCAGTTTATGAACCTTTTCGCCATAGCGACGCATAAGATCCCCACCAAACATATTGACTAATTTTTGTAACTGCATAATCTGATAGACCGGCCTGAAGAAAGGGGCCAAGCCTGCCATTTTTAGTCACCTACGGCGATGACCTGGATCAATCGTCAGAGTGACCGCTCAGCTCATTGCATAACCACTCAATATAACTGCAATTTCATTCACGATTTCTATGATGACTTTTCCTTATACTTAACCTCTGGTTTGCCATTATCTTCGCCAGGGTTAAAAACAGTGTTATTTCTGGCTTCAGAGACAATAAGCAGCTAAATATTCTGCAATAAAAAGACACTTCAGCACAGATCGATAATGTTACGCTATCGATATAGTGAGACAGATCACACTAGATTACGCTTTCCGGCACGTTTCAATAGCGTTAAAAAGCCGTTAATATCTTTAATAATCATAACATTAAACACCTCATAGCACATTTTTGTATAAATAAGATTGCCATTTGACGTAAGTGTGGATTCCCGATAAGTTGGGAATCCGCTGGAAGCTTTCTGGATGAGCTCTCTGCTCATCATATTTATGCAGTAATTGAGATTCCCTCTTACAGCAAGTCCTCAAACTTGCGTACCGATGCGAAAAGGATTTAAAGAGGGCGAATGCGAGGTGCAAACCCCGTCGCCATGCTCTTTCTGTGCCCGTGCGCAATCGGTATCGGAGGGTGTCCCGTAGAGCCTGGGGAGGTTCACTGATATGTTGTACGATAAATCCCTTGAGAGGGATAACTGTGGTTTCGGCCTGATCGCCCACATAGAAGGCGAACCTAGCCACAAGGTAGTGCGTACCGCTATACACGCACTGGCCCGAATGCAGCACCGCGGCGCGATCCTTGCCGATGGTAAAACCGGCGACGGTTGTGGCTTGCTGCTGCAAAAACCCGATCGTTTCTTCCGTATCGTTGCGGAAGAACGCGGCTGGCGTTTAGCCAAAAATTACGCCGTTGGGATGCTGTTCCTTAATAAAGATCCTGAACTGGCTGCTGCCTCACGCCGCATCGTTGAAGAAGAACTGCAACGTGAAACCCTGTCTATCGTCGGCTGGCGCGAAGTGCCAACTAACGAAGGGGTTCTCGGTGAAATCGCCCTCTCCTCGCTGCCCCGTATTGAACAAATTTTTGTTAACGCACCGGCAGGCTGGCGCCCGCGTGATATGGAGCGTCGCCTGTTCATCGCGCGTCGTCGCCTTGAAAAACGCCTGCAGGATGATAAAGATTTTTACGTTTGCAGCCTGTCGAACCTGGTGAATATCTATAAAGGTCTGTGTATGCCGGCGGATTTGCCGCGCTTCTACCTGGACCTTGCGGACCTGCGTCTGGAGTCGGCAATCTGCCTGTTCCACCAGCGCTTCTCCACCAATACCGTGCCGCGCTGGCCGCTGGCCCAGCCGTTCCGCTACCTGGCGCACAACGGTGAAATCAACACCATCACCGGCAACCGCCAGTGGGCGCGCGCGCGTACCTATAAGTTCCAGACCCCGCTGATCCCCGATCTGCACGATGCCGCACCGTTCGTCAACGAAACGGGCTCGGACTCCAGCTCTATGGATAACATGCTGGAACTGCTGCTGGCAGGCGGGATGGATATCGTTCGCGCCATGCGCCTGCTCGTTCCGCCGGCCTGGCAGAACAACCCGGATATGGATCCGGAGCTGCGCGCATTCTTCGACTTTAACTCCATGCATATGGAGCCGTGGGACGGCCCGGCGGGCATCGTCATGTCCGATGGGCGCTACGCTGCCTGTAACCTCGACCGTAACGGTCTGCGTCCGGCACGCTACGTCATCACCAAAGACAAGCTGATCACCTGCGCCTCCGAAGTCGGCATCTGGGATTATCAGCCTGACGAAGTGGTTGAAAAAGGCCGCGTCGGTCCAGGCGAACTGATGGTTATCGATACCCGCGGTGGCCGCATTCTGCACTCAGCAGAGACCGACGACGACCTGAAAAGCCGCCACCCTTACAAAGAGTGGATGGAGAAAAACGTTCGTCGCCTGGTGCCGTTCGAAGACCTGCCTGACGAAGACGTTGGCAGCCGCCAGCTGGATGACGATACGCTCGCCAGCTATCAGAAACAGTTTAACTACAGCGCTGAAGAGCTGGATTCCGTGCTGCGCGTGCTGGGCGAGAACGGCCAGGAAGCCGTCGGCTCCATGGGCGATGACACGCCGTTTGCCGTGCTCTCCAGCCAGCCGCGTATTATTTACGATTACTTCCGCCAGCAGTTCGCGCAGGTGACCAACCCGCCGATCGACCCGCTGCGTGAAGCGCATGTGATGTCTCTGGCCACCAGCATTGGCCGCGAAATGAACGTCTTCTGCGAAGCGGAAGGCCAGGCGCACCGCCTGAGCTTCAAATCGCCAATCCTGCTGTACTCTGATTTCAAACAGCTGACCACCATGGAAGAGGAGCACTATCGCGCCGATACCCTGGACATCACCTTCAACGCCGCGGAAACAACCCTGGCCGAGACGGTGAAGGCGCTGTGCGACAAAGCAGAGCAGATGGTACGCAACGGTACCGTGCTGCTGGTGCTGTCGGATCGCAACATTGCGAAAGATCGCCTGCCGGTACCGGCACCAATGGCGGTCGGGGCTATCCAGACTCGTCTGGTCGATAAGAGCCTGCGCTGCGATGCCAACATCATTGTTGAAACCGCCAGCGCCCGCGACCCGCACCACTTCGCGGTCCTGCTGGGCTTCGGCGCAACGGCTATCTATCCGTATCTGGCCTATGAAACCCTGGCCAGACTGGTCGATAGCAAAGCCATCGACAGAGACTACCGCACGGTGATGCTGAACTATCGTAACGGCATCAACAAAGGTCTCTACAAGATCATGTCGAAGATGGGTATTTCGACCATCGCGTCCTATCGCTGCTCGAAGCTGTTTGAAGCCGTTGGCCTGCATCGCGAAGTTTCCGACCTCTGCTTCCTCGGCGTAGTCAGCCGCATCGGCGGCGCAGGCTTCGACGACTTCCAGCAGGACCTGCTGAACCTGTCGAAACGCGCGTGGCTGGTCCGCAAGCCGCTGGACCAGGGCGGTCTGCTGAAATACGTTCACGGTGGTGAATATCACGCCTATAACCCGGACGTCGTACGCACCCTGCAGCAGGCGGTTCAGAGCGGTGAATACCGCGATTACCAGCAGTATTCTCAGCTGGTCAACGAGCGCCCGGCCGCTACGCTGCGCGATCTGCTGGCGCTGAATCCTGGCGACGAAGCGATCGATATCGCCCACGTTGAGTCGGCAAAAGAGCTGTACAAACGCTTCGATACCGCGGCCATGTCTATCGGCGCATTAAGCCCGGAAGCGCATGAATCGCTGGCGGAAGCGATGAACAGCATCGGCGGCTTCTCCAACTCCGGCGAAGGCGGCGAAGACCCGGCGCGCTACGGCACCAACAAAGTGTCGCGCATCAAGCAGGTTGCCTCCGGCCGCTTCGGCGTCACCCCGGCTTACCTGGTTAACGCCGACGTTATTCAGATTAAAGTCGCTCAGGGCGCCAAACCGGGCGAAGGTGGCCAGCTGCCGGGTGATAAAGTCACCCCGTACATTGCCAAACTGCGCTACTCGGTACCGGGCGTGACGCTGATTTCGCCGCCGCCGCATCACGATATTTACTCGATCGAAGATCTGGCGCAGCTGATTTTTGACCTGAAACAGGTCAATCCGAAAGCGATGATTTCAGTGAAGCTGGTCTCCGAGCCGGGCGTTGGCACTATCGCCACCGGCGTGGCGAAAGCCTATGCCGACCTTATCACTATCGCCGGCTATGACGGCGGCACCGGTGCCAGCCCGCTCTCCTCGGTGAAATATGCGGGATGTCCGTGGGAGCTCGGCCTGGTTGAAACCCAGCAGGCGCTGGTGGCCAACGGCCTGCGGCATAAGATTCGCCTGCAGGTGGACGGCGGCCTGAAAACCGGCCTCGATATCATCAAAGCGGCGATCCTCGGCGCGGAAAGCTTCGGCTTCGGCACCGGCCCGATGGTGGCGCTGGGCTGTAAATACCTGCGTATTTGCCACCTGAACAACTGCGCAACCGGCGTAGCAACCCAGGATGACAAACTGCGTAAGAACCACTACCACGGCCTGCCGTTCAAAGTGACCAACTACTTTGAATTCATCGCCCGCGAAACCCGCGAGCTGATGGCCCAGCTGGGCGTGAAGCGTCTGGTGGATCTGATCGGTCGCACCGATCTGCTGAAGGTGCTGGACGGCTTTACCGCGAAGCAGCAGAAGCTGGATCTGTCAAAACTGCTGGAGACCGCCGAGCCGCACGCGGGCAAAGCGCTGTACTGCACCGAGAACAACCCGCCGTTTGATAACGGCGTGCTGAACGCGCAGCTGCTGCAGCAGGCAAAACCGTTCGTTGACGGCAAGCAGAGCAAAACGTTCTGGTTTGATATCCGCAACACCGACCGCTCCGTTGGCGCCTCGCTGTCCGGCTATATTGCCCAGACTCACGGCGACCAGGGGCTGGCTGCCGACCCGATTACCGCCCACTTCAGCGGTACCGCGGGCCAGAGCTTCGGCGTATGGAACGCCGGTGGCGTAGAGCTGCACCTGACCGGTGATGCGAACGACTACGTCGGTAAAGGTATGGCCGGCGGCCTGCTCGCGATTCGTCCTCCGGTAGGCTCCGCCTTCCGCAGCCATGAAGCGAGCATCATCGGCAATACCTGCCTGTACGGCGCGACCGGCGGTCGTCTGTACGCGGCAGGCCGCGCAGGTGAACGTTTTGCGGTGCGTAACTCCGGCGCCATCACCGTCGTTGAAGGCATCGGCGATAACGGCTGCGAATATATGACCGGCGGCATCGTCTGCGTGATCGGTAAAACCGGCGTCAACTTTGGCGCAGGGATGACCGGCGGCTTCGCCTACGTGCTGGATGAAGCCGGCGACTTCCGCAAACGCGTGAACCCGGAGCTGGTGGAAGTGCTGGACGTTGACTCTCTGGCTATCCACGAGGAGCATCTGCGTGGTTTGATTACCGAACACGTGCAGCTGACCGGCTCGTCGCGCGGGGAAGAGATCCTGGCCAACTGGCCGGCCTTCTCGGCGAAATTCGCGCTGGTTAAACCAAAGTCCAGCGATGTTAAAGCACTGTTGGGTCACCGTAGTCGTAGCGCAGCAGAGCTGCGTGTGCAGGCGCAGTAAGGAATTCAGATGAGCCAGAACGTATACCAGTTTATCGACTTACAGCGCGTTGATCCGCCAAAGAAGCCGCTGAAGATCCGCAAAATTGAATTTGTTGAGATTTACGAGCCGTTTTCAGAGGGCCAGGCTAAGGCGCAGGCAGACCGCTGCCTCTCCTGCGGCAACCCGTACTGTGAATGGAAGTGCCCGGTTCACAACTACATCCCTAACTGGCTGAAGCTGGCCAATGAAGGGCGTATTTTTGAAGCGGCTGAGCTGTCGCATCAGACCAACACCCTGCCGGAAGTGTGCGGCCGCGTGTGCCCGCAGGACCGTCTGTGTGAAGGTTCCTGTACGCTGAACGATGAGTTTGGCGCCGTGACCATCGGCAATATCGAGCGCTATATCAACGATAAAGCATTCGAGATGGGCTGGCGTCCCGACCTTTCCGGCGTCAAGCCGGTCGGCAAAACGGTCGCCATTATCGGTGCGGGCCCGGCGGGCCTCGCCTGTGCTGACGTCCTGACCCGTAACGGCGTGAAGGCCGTGGTGTTCGACCGCCATCCGGAAATCGGCGGCCTGCTGACCTTCGGCATTCCGGCATTTAAGCTGGAAAAAGAGGTCATGACCCGCCGTCGGGAAATTTTCACCGGCATGGGGATCGAGTTCAAACTCAACGTTGAAGTGGGCCGCGACGTTCAGCTCGACGATCTGCTGAAAGAGTACGATGCCGTGTTCCTCGGCGTCGGTACCTATCAGTCGATGCGCGGCGGACTGGAAAACGAAGATGCGAACGGCGTGTATGATGCGCTGCCGTTCCTGATTGCCAACACCAAGCAGACGATGGGCTTTGGCGAGACGCCGGACGAGCCGTACGTCAGCATGGAAGGCAAGCGCGTCGTGGTTCTCGGCGGTGGCGACACCGCGATGGACTGCGTGCGTACTTCTATCCGCCAGGGCGCTACTCACGTTATCTGCGCCTACCGCCGTGACGAAGAGAACATGCCGGGCTCGAAACGCGAAGTCAAAAACGCGCGTGAAGAGGGCGTGGAGTTCCAGTTCAACGTTCAGCCGCTGGGCGTTGAGGTGAATGCCAACGGTAAAGTGTGCGGCGTGAAGATGGCGCGCACCGAGATGGGCCAGCCGGATGCGAAGGGCCGCCGTCGGGCCGAAATCGTTGCCGGTTCCGAGCACGTCATTCCGGTCGATGCGGTAGTTATGGCATTTGGCTTCCGTCCGCACAGCATGGAATGGCTGGCGAAACACAGCGTTGAGCTCGACTCACAGGGTCGTATTATTGCCCCTGAAGGTAACGAAAACGCGTTCCAGACCAGCAACCCGAAGATCTTCGCCGGCGGCGATATCGTGCGCGGTTCTGACCTGGTGGTGACGGCGATTGCCGAAGGTCGCAAAGCGGCTGACGGGATCCTCAACTACCTGGAAGTGTAACGCCAGGGCCCGGATAGCTGCTTAGCCGGGTCGCCAAAAAAAGCCCGATGGTTTGTTGCCATCGGGCTTTTTCTATTTCGCCAGCAGGCTGGCACTAACTTTGATCACCACCTTTTTAATCTCAGCGGCCTGCGTCACCGTGCAGCCCGGTTTATGCGGTTCATCGGGCATGAATACCGCAAACATACCGGCCTGCAGGGTCAATACCTGTTCGCCGTGAATGCTTCGACACAGCTGATAATCATCCTCGTCGTGCGCGTCTTCGCACTCGCGTGCGGCTCCCGCTACGCCGTAAAATATCCGCTCTTCCCCCGCCAGCAGGATCTGGATATCAATAAACCGCGTATGCAGCTCCGCCTTTTTCTCTGCCGGCGCCCCGGTACTGAACTGCATCACGTTCATAAATATGCTGTCACCCTGCAGCTCGTAGCGCCCCGGCGCGATGCTTTGCAGGTCGTGAGCTTGTGCCAGAAGAATTGCCTGCGCCAGCGCCGGCGGAAGGCCGGCGGCGAAGGGCTGGTGAACATTGCCCAAAATCATTCGTTCTCTCCCTGTCCCCATAATGCCGCGCCGAGCAGGCCCGCATCGTGTCGGTAGTAAGCTTCCCGCAGCGGGACATGATAGACCGCGGGTTCCTGTAACAGATATTCGTTAACCAGAGGCAGATAGCCGCCAGCAAGACCCACGCTGCCGCCAACCACCACGAGCTGACAGTCGGTAACGGCTTTCAGGTCGGCAATCAGCCGCGCCAGCGCTTGCGCCGAGCGCCGCATAAGCCGCTCCGCCTGCGGGTTCCCCTGTGCCGCACGGCTAAAGATAGCTTTCGCGTCCAGCCCGCTCAGCTCGCCCTCTGCGGCTGCCGCAATACCGCGCCCTGACGCGACGGCTTCCACGCAGCCGGTACGCCCGCAGCCGCATCGCGGGCCGTGGGGATCCGCCAGCGTATGGCCACAATGCCCGGCCAGACCGCCGCTTCCGGTATGCAGCCTGCCGCGGCTAACCACTCCGCCGCCGACCCCCGTCGACACGGTTAAAAAGAGCATCTCACCGACTTTCTCCGGCAGTGCCTGATACTCCGCCCATGCCGCCGCCTGCGCATCGTTGAGCGCGATACCGGGTAGCCCGGTGAGCGTGGACAGACAGTCGACCAGAGGAAAATACGCCAGGCCGCCAAGATTGGCCGGGTTGATGGCGGTTAAGGTGCCGTGCCGGATGATCCCGGTTGAGGCCACGGCAAAACGCTCTGCGCGCGCGGCCAGCGGGGCAACGAGCTCTTCTAACGCAGCGGCTAGCGCCGCCGCCGTTCGGCTGGCCGGAGTGGGCATTTCACGCCGCTCCAGCAGCGTAAGCTCATCGCCCACCAGCCCCGCAGCCAGCTTCGTCCCGCCGATATCTATCGCCAGCGTGCTCATGGTGCCGCCTTTTTCAGCGCCGCGTTATACCATTCACAGATATGCTCCAGGCGGGTAATCGCCGAGCCAACGGTAACCGCCCACGCGCCGTTGCGCATCGCCTCCCCCGCCTGCTCCGGCGTGTTGTAGCGCCCTTCCGCAATCACCCGACAGCCCGCCGCGTGCAGGGTGCGGACCAGCGCGAGGTCCGGCTCCTGCGGCGTTTCCCCGCCGGTGTAGCCCGACAGCGTGGTACCAATAATCTCCGCCCCCAGCCGCTGGCAGGAGAGACCATCTTCAGGAGATGAGCAGTCGGTCATCGCCAGCGTATTGTGCTGATGGATCCTCGCCAGCAGCGCTGCTACCGGCACCGGCCGCGGGCGGTCGGTGCCGTCGATGGCGATGATATCCGCCCCAGCCAGCGCCAGGGCATCCACATCCTCGAGAAACGGCGTGATACGCACCGCTGAATCCGTCAGGTCGCGTTTGAGGATGCCGATAATCGGTATCGTCACCGCGGCCCGGGTCGCGCGGAGGTTCTCCACGCCTTCAATACGTAACGCCACCGCCCCGGCACGTTCTGCGGCGAGCGCCATGGCGGCAACGATGGGCGGCGTATCCAGCGGGCTGCCGGGGACCGGCTGACAGGAAACAATTAATCCACCGTTGGCGCGGATGCGGGTATCGAGTAGTTCAAGCAAAGACATGATGACTCCCTGGCAAAGACAATCGCCCGGCATGCTGCCGGGCACAGGTTAGCGGATTTTCATTAGGCCACGTTTGCGCGCACCCGACGCCGTGGCGCCGCTGAACGGCAGACCGTCAATCGCGTCGTGGGTCCGCAAGGCTTCGGGACGGATCCAGCGCTGAACGCGGGAGGGCATATCCAGGCCAATCAGCAGGATCACGACGAAGGTCAGGCCGAAGGAAAGCGATCCCAGGGTCGTGCCGAGATCCATTCGCTGCGCAATCAGGGCGCCAAGCACCGGGGCAATCGCTCCGCCCAGCGCGCCCACGTTGTAGGTAAAACCCAGGCCGGCCGCACGCTTGTCGGTATCGAAGTAGCCGCCAATCAGCTTCGGCAGGATCCCGGAGATCCCTTGCCCCAGCATCTGCTGGAAAAACAGTAGCAGGCCAAGGACCCAGACGTTTGTGCCGCCGATAGCAAAGACGGGAATAATGAGGAGCTGTGACGCAAGCAGGCTGTAAACATAGGCTTTTCGCGTCCCCAGCCAGTCGCCGAGAAAGCCGCCGACGCAGCAGCCAACCGCGGCGCCAAAGCCGCTAAAGAACAGAACCTGCGCGACGGTAGTATGATCGTAAGCCAGATCCGTCTTGAGATAGGTTGGCAGAAGCGCCTGAATGGGCCATGAATACAGGAAGGCAAACAGCACAACGACCATCAGCGTCACGCCGGTCGGCCAGCGTTTGCCGCTACTTTGCACCATAAAGCTGATAAATATAGCCGCGCACAGCAGCCCCAGGACCACCACTATTCCGGCATTTTGCAGCTCACCCGCGAAGCAGAACCACAGCGCCGTTGCCGCAGCGAGGGTCAGGAAAATATTTATCACCCGGTGTTTTCCGCAGTACAGAATATCGACCATCGTGAGCACCGGCGTTTTTCCGGCATGCTTCTGCTGCCAGTCTTCCGCTTCCGGGATGTTTTTTCGCAGCCACAGCGCAAAAACAATCGGTACGATACCGATGAAAAATAGCGCTCGCCATCCCCAAACGGGAACCACCAGGCTATAGACCTGTGCAGCAACGACTGCCCCTACGGAGAAGCCGGAGATCAAGAATCCGCTGGCCTTATTGCGCAGCTTTTGGGGCCAGCTTTCAATAACGTAGGTGGCGCTGGAACCATACTCCCCCGCCATCCCCATGCCGATCACCAGCCGGGCGATAAACAGGGTGGTGTAGCCCGACGCAAAGCCGCAGGCCAGGGTGCCCACCGAAAAAAGAATAATGCTGCTGACCATCGCCAGCCGCCGTCCATAGCGATCGCCCATCGCCCCGAGCATCAGCCCGCCAAACCAGCGCGAGATGAAGGCCGCAGAGATAAGACTCGCCGCCTCAACGGTGGTCAGGCCGAAGTCTCCCTGGATTTCCGTCAACACCAGGGCGATTAATACAAAATCAAAACCATCAAGCAAATACCCCAGCCAGGCGGCGGAGAAAGCCCGCCACTGCGCCCGGTTGAGATGGCGATACCACGGGATGTTCTGGGTCGTTGTGCTCATTTTACTCTCCCGCGATGGGTCAGACCCACGCTTGGTTTCTCATGCCAGATGCCGCTATCACCCATCTGGCATATCAATGTTGTCGCCCGGACGGAAGCGCTGCTGCCGCTCTCCGGGCGTTGCTCCACTCTCATAGCGCGGAGGCTATCCTCAACCCAGATGCTGCTTCTCTTGCTGCAGCTGCTGCGCCAGCGCCTTCAGCTCCGGCAGGAATTTCTCATCCACCGGCGCGAATGGCCTACGGCACAGCGGTTCAGCAACGACGTCCATATAGTGAAGGACGGTTTTAAGCCCGCGGAATACGCCGGTTTTGATCAGCAGGTCGATGACCTTATTACATTCAGCCTGCAGCCTTTGCGCCTGCGCAATATCGCCGGTCTGAAGCGCTTTAACGATCCCCTTATAGCGCCAGCCCATAATGTTGTAGGTGCTGCCGATCCCGCCGTCTGCGCCGGCCACCAGCCCGGAGGCAAAGATTTCGTCAAAGCCGTTGTACAGTACCAAATCCGGATGCGATCGGCGGATCTGCTCCATCTGGTAAAGATCGCCGGAAGTCTGCTTCAGCGCGCCCACGCCCGGGAGCGTCACCAGGGTGCCTATCTGATCGAGCGTCAGCTTCACGCCGCTGAGCACCGGGATGTTATAGACCACCATCGGCAGGCCGTTAGCGGAATCAATAATCGCCTGATAGTGAGCGCAGTGTTCTTCAAAGCTGAACGGATAGTAGAACGGCGTCACCGCGGACACCGCGTCGTAGCCGTACCCTTCGGCTGCCTGCGCAAGCTGCTGGCTTTCCATTGTGCTGACGCAGCCGACGTGGGCAATCAGCGTCATCTTCCCCTGCGCTTCTTCAGCCACGATTTCCAGCACCTGCTGGCGCTCAGCGCTGGTCTGCACGAACGCCTCGCCGGTAGAACCGCCGACGTACAGCCCGTCGATCCCCTGATTGAGATTAAAACGCACCAGCCGCCGCAGGCTGTCTTGATCCAGCTTTTGCTGCCCGTCAAACGGCGTCAGCAGCGCCGCCATTACCCCACGTAAATTCACCGCCATAGAGACCTCGTCGTGTTATTTGTTGTGATTAACTGTGTACCTTTATACCTGTTATACCAGAACGAATAAGCAGCAGCCTCATACCAAACGCTTATTATGCGATCTGCTTCACTAAACGATCCTGAAGATCCTTAGACGGATTTACGCGGCTGTTTTTTCTTGCCGAAGGCGTGCCAGGTGGCGGAAACGCTGTTGAGGTGGGTTTGCAGAGCGCGATCGGCTTCATCCGGATCGCGGCGGCGAATGGCGGCAACGATATCGATATGCTGTTGATAGCTTAAATTATTATGCTCATAAAGTTCCCTTTCAGGGACCTTAGGACGCGCGGCGATGAGCCAGTCGAGGAGCGCAACGTGAATGGCCATAAAAATCGGATTGCCGGGAATTTCCGCCAGCACGCGGTGGAACTCAACGTCTGAACGGATAAACAGCGTATTGTCATCCAGCGACTGGCTGTTGATCTCAAGAGCCTGTACCAGCTTTTCAAGCTGTTCATCGCTGGCATGCTCAGCCGCGTAGCGAACCAGGCTGGATTCAAAAAACAGACGCAGCTGCTCGAAATGCGCGATTCCGCCGGGATGGGAGAGGAAATCTTTCGCCATACCGGAGAGCTCCCCGATGATGGTGTCGGCAGAAGGTCGCGAAACGCGGGCCCGTTCGCCGTTGCTAATCTGCACCAGACCTTTACGCTTTAGCGCCGCCAGCGCTTCACGTACCGACGGGCGGCCGACGTTGAAAAATGTCATCAGCTCCCGCTCTGAGGGAAGCTGCTCACCTTCGGCAAACTCGCGCCGGCGAATCATTTGCTCCAGCTCTTCTTCGACCATTTCGGACAGTTTTTTACGCGTCAGCGGCCGGCTACGCAGCGAGCGTCCGACGTTATCAGCAGTACTTTCAGCGGGTGTATCCGATGCTTTCATAGTGTCCATAGGTAGCGAAGAGTGACAAATGTGACAGCAGATTCATCATATCATAGGAACATCTGGCGGGTGAAGCTAACGGCAGCCAGGGCAGAACGACGGCTAACGATGCGTGAGACCGCTGGATTCAGGCGCAGGATGAGATAAAAAAAGCAGGGCCTGATGGCCCTGCCTGGAGGATTACTTCACGACGCGTAGCGCCGGTCGCCCACCGCGAGGCGGCGGCGTGTCATCAGGGTCATCCTCGTGATTATCCGGCTTATCACCGTCAATCACTGACATCACCGTTTCGTTATCGTTGCTTAACGATGCTTCGTCATCATTCAGGCTGATGGCGTCCTCATCGTAAGCCGCTTCCGGCTCGAACATGGTCCCTGCGCCGTTTTCACGCGCGTAGATAGCCAGTACGGCAGCCAGCGGTACGGAGACATTGCGCGGAACGCCGCCAAAGCGGGCGTTGAAGCGCACTTCATCGTTAGCCAGCTCCAGATTCCCGACGGCACGCGGAGCAATGTTGAGAACGATCTGTCCGTCGCGCGCATACTCCATCGGAACCATAACGTCCGGCAAAGTGACATCGACGACCAGATGCGGAGTCAGCTGGTTATCCAGCAGCCACTCATAGAACGCCCGTAGCAGATACGGGCGACGCGGCGTTAGCTGCGATACATCCATCGGTTAGCCTCGACCGAGTCGCATTTCACGCTCGGGTTCAGTTAAGGAAGCCAGGAAGGAGTCACGTTCAAATACGCGAGTCATATAGCCCTTGAGCTCCTTCGCACCCGCACCAATCACTTCGACGCCGAGTACCGGTAAACGCCACAGCAGCGGTGCAAGGTAGCAGTCTACCAGGCTGAACTCATCGCTCAGGAAATAAGGCTTCTGGGTGAAGACTGGCGCAATCGCCTGCAGCTCTTCACGCAGCTGCTTACGCGCGTTATCAGCCTGTGCGGCGGTGCCGGTCTGAATGGTATTCATCAGCGAATACCAGTCTTTTTCGATACGTTGCATGTACAGACGGCTTTCACCACGCGCCACCGGATAAACCGGCATTAACGGCGGATGTGGGAAACGCTCATCCAGATATTCCATAATGATGCGGGATTCCCACAGAGTGAGCTCACGATCCACCAGCGTCGGTACGCTTTGATTTGGGTTGAGGTCAATCAGATCCTGAGGTGGGTTATCCTTCTCCACGTGTTCTATCTCAAAACTAACACCTTTTTCTGCCAGCACGATGCGGACTTGGTGGCTATAGATGTCAGTAGGACCAGAAAACAGCGTCATTACCGAACGTTTGTTGGCAGCGACAGCCATGAAAACCTCCAGGTATATTCAGAATTTTGTACTGCTACCAGCCACGCATGGCTAGCCAGATGTAAAAACCCCATTCGCGGGAAGACATTCTCGTTTATGAAAGAAACAAAAAACGAACAATCACCAGCATTTGGGCAGAAAATTGGATGATAGTTTACCAGATCTTGACGACGTTGTGGTGAGGGGATTCTGGAAATGCTGAAAAAGTGGTAAGAATGGGTGACTTCGCCATGCAAAACGACCGTTTTATCCATAAAAAAACCCGCCGAAGCGGGTTTTTTCGCAAATTGTTCTGCGTGAGCAGAAAACAATTAACGTTTGGAGAACTGAGGACGACGACGTGCTTTACGCAGACCGACTTTCTTACGTTCAACCTGACGAGCATCACGAGTAACGAAACCAGCTTTACGCAGTTCGCCACGCAGGGACTCATCATACTCCATCAGAGCGCGGGTGATACCGTGACGGATCGCACCAGCCTGACCAGAGATACCACCACCTTTAACGGTGATGTACAGATCCAGTTTCTCAACCATGTCGACCAGTTCCAGCGGCTGACGAACTACCATGCGGGCAGTTTCACGACCGAAGTACTGTTCCAGAGAACGTTGGTTGATAACGATTTTGCCGCTGCCCGGTTTGATGAAAACGCGAGCTGCAGAACTTTTGCGGCGACCAGTGCCGTAGTATTGATTTTCAGCCATTGCCTATAATCCCGATTAGATGTCAAGAACTTGCGGTTGCTGTGCCGCGTGGTTGTGCTCGTTACCCGCGTAAACTTTCAGTTTACGGTACATAGCACGACCCAGCGGGCCTTTTGGCAGCATGCCTTTAACCGCGATTTCAATCACACGCTCAGGACGGCGAGCAATCATCTCTTCAAAGGTCGCTTCTTTGATACCACCGATGTGGCCGGTGTGATGGTAATACATTTTGTCTTCGCGCTTGTTGCCGGTTACAGCAACTTTTTCTGCGTTCAGAACGATGATGTAATCACCAGTATCAACGTGCGGAGTGTATTCCGCTTTATGCTTGCCGCGCAGGCGCAGAGCCAGTTCGGAAGCCAGACGGCCCAGAGTTTTACCGGTCGCGTCAACAACATACCAGTCGCGTTTTACGGTTTCTGGTTTAGCTGTAAAAGTTTTCATTAAAAGCTTACCCAAATAATAAGTTACACGTTGGTGAACACCCAAACGTTTAGTCAGTTGAGGTTCACACGACATTGTCCAGCAAACCTACCCCTTCGAATAGCCTATGCCGGCACATAGAAAGTTTTGGGAAAAAAACCTTCTCGTAACGTGGGGTCGCAAGATTATAGAGAAGTCACGCGTAAAGATCGACCCCTTTATGTGATTTGGATTGGGTTTTTTCGCGACCGGAGGGGGCCCTCGCGCATCTGCGTTAGCCCTCTCCCGCCGGGAGAGGGAGAAAGGCGCGTTACGGCATATGAGGACGCTTTAAATACTCCTCGCTCTGCATCTCCTGCAGACGTGACAGGCAGCGCTGGAACTCGAACTTCAGGCGTTCGCCCTGGTAAATTTCGTGCAACGGCACCGCCGCGCTGACCGCCAGCTTAACGTGGCGCTCGTAGAATTCATCAACCAGCGCAATGAAGCGCCGCGCCTCGCTCTCCAGCTGCGTCGTCATAACCGGAACATCAAATAGCATGACGGTATGGAACAGGCGAGACAGCGCAATATAGTCATGCTGGCTCCTCGCATCAACGCACAGCGTAGCGAACGACGCCGCCAGGGTCTGGTTCTCCACGCCGAGCGTGGGCAGAGGACGGTGGTTAATCTCCAGCGTCGGCGTCTGCTCGCGCCTCGCGCCGGCCAGCGCCAGCCACAGCTTATCCATCTGCTGCCGGGTCTGCTCGTTGAGCGGCGATAGCCAGAGGTGGGCCTGAGTGAGCGTGCGTAAACGGTAATCAATGCCCGCATCGACGTTCATGATATCGCAATGCTGCTTGATCGCCTCGATAGCCGGCAGGAAGCGGGCGCGCTGCAGGCCGTTACGATACAGATCGTCCGGGGGAATATTAGAGGTCGCCACCAGCGTGATGCCGCGCGCAAACAGCGCTTTCATTAACCCACCCAGCAGCATGGCATCGGTAATGTCTGAAACAAAAAACTCATCAAAGCACAGCACATCGGTTTCCGCCTTGAAGCGGTCAGCAAGGATCTCCAGCGGGTCGCTGTGCCCCTGCAGGGCAATCAGCTCTTCATGAACGCGCAGCATAAAGCGGTGAAAGTGCAGGCGCTGCTTACGCTCGCCGGGCAGGCTCTGATAAAAGAGGTCCATCAGCCAGGTTTTACCGCGCCCCACGCCACCCCACATGTACAGGCCGCGGGCGGAGCCCGTTTCAGGCGTTGGCTCACGCTTGCCTAGCAGTTTGCCAAATTTCGCCCGCAGGCCGCCGCTTTGCGGAGTTGGCGCGGGTTTTTCCTGCAGTTCATGATAGATAGTATCGAGGCGGCTTACCGCTTCTTGCTGGACGTCGTCGGGCTGATGAGTGCCCTCTTTGAGAGCTAAAAGGTAACGCGATGTTGGGGACAGGCTTTGCATGATCTAATTGTTATTCCTTGAAAATCGTAACGTCAAAGCTCACGATTGTCGAAAAAAAGGCCGTTCTACACTACGCGATGATACGCCAGGATTCCACTTCTGTGGAATTAGCGGTTATAGTGGCACTATCGGGCGCAGGCGGAGAGCCTCATAGCCACCCTACGGAACCACAAAACAACGGGAGATGTACATGACCTGGGAATATGCGCTAATTGGGCTAGTTGTCGGTATCATCATCGGTGCCGTCGCCATGCGTTTTGGCAACCGCAAATTACGTCAACAGCAGGCGCTGCAGTTCGAACTCGAAAAGAATAAAACAGAGCTTGAAGAGTATCGCGAAGAGCTGGTCAGCCATTTTGCGCGCAGCGCTGAACTGCTGGATAACATGGCCGATGACTATCGCCAGCTGTACCAGCATATGGCAAAAAGCTCCAGCAGCCTGCTGCCGGATACCATGGCGGAGGCTAATCCGTTCCGCAACCGCCTGGCTGAATCAGAAGCCGGTAACGATCAGGCGCCGGTGCAGATGCCGCGCGACTATTCTGAAGGCGCATCCGGCCTGCTGCGCGGTGGTGCAAAACGCGACTAATCCTGCGGTTAGCGTAAAAATATTTTCCGGGCGCACTCTCTGCGCCCGTCTTCCCCCCTACATCCCAGCTACAATTTAAAACATTGACCACGTTGTTACCTGGTCGAAAATTCAATAACATCAGGCCATTCGGGACGATTTTCCACACACCTCAGGTTACGAGAGCCAGCATCTAATGAAGAAACAGACTTTGCTGTTGAGTGCGTTAGCGTTAAGCATCGGATTATCGTTGTCCGTTATACCTACGGCTACGGCGTCGATACCCACGCAGGTACCGGGCCAGGGAGCGCTGCCGAGCCTGGCGCCGATGCTGGAAAAAGTGCTGCCTGCGGTGGTTAGCGTTCAGGTTGAAGGCACCGCCTCTCCTGCGCAAAACATGCCGGAAGAGCTAAAAAAATACTTTGGCGACAATGCGCCGCAGGAGCAGGCTCAGCCTTTTGAGGGGCTCGGCTCAGGCGTTATCATCGACGCCGAAAAAGGCTATGTGCTGACCAATAATCACGTCATCAGCCAGGCGCAAAAGATAAGCGTCCAGCTCAACGATGGTCGCGAGTTTGATGCGAAGCTGGTCGGCAGCGACGATCAAAGCGATATCGCCCTGCTGCAGCTGCTAAAACCAACCCACCTCACGCAAATCGCTATCGCCGATTCCGATAAGCTGCGCGTGGGTGATTTCGCCGTCGCCGTCGGCAACCCCTTCGGCCTCGGACAGACCGCCACCTCGGGCATAATCTCCGCCCTCGGCCGCAGCGGCCTGAACCTGGAAGGGCTGGAGAACTTCATTCAGACCGATGCCTCTATTAACCGCGGTAACTCCGGCGGCGCGCTGCTGAACCTGAATGGCGAACTTATTGGCATCAATACGGCGATTCTGGCTCCGGGCGGCGGCAGCGTCGGCATCGGCTTTGCCATCCCCAGCAACATGGCAAAAACCCTCGCTCAGCAGCTGATTCAGTTTGGTGAAATCAAACGCGGCCTGCTGGGAATTAAAGGTACTGAAATGAGCGCCGATATCGCCAGGGCGATGAATATCGACGCTCAGCGCGGTGCTTTTGTCAGCGAAGTGCTGCCGAACTCCGGTTCAGCTAAGGCGGGGATTAAATCCGGGGACGTGATTGTCAGCATGAACGACAAGCCGCTCAACAGCTTTGCCGAGCTGCGGTCGCGTATCGCCACCACCGAGCCGGGCACCAAAGTGAAGCTGGGGCTTCTGCGCGACGGTAAGCCGGTGAATGTTGAGGTCACCCTGGATAAGAGCACCTCTTCCAGCGCCAGCGCCGAGCTGATTATACCCGCCCTGCAGGGCGCATCGTTGAACGATGGTCAGATGAAGGACGGTACCAAAGGCGTGGTGGTTGATAGCGTCGATAAAGCCAGCCCTGCGGCACAGGTCGGCCTGCATAAGGACGATATTATCATCGGCCTTAACCGCGAGCGCATTAACACTATCGCCGAGTTGCGCAAGGTGCTGGAGAGTAAGCCGGCGGTCATCGCGCTGAACGTGATGCGCGGTAACGAAAGCATTTATCTCCTGCTGCGCTAACGCACGGATCCGGACATGGCGATCGCCGCGATGTCCGGAAATACGCTATTCCTATCGGGCGACGGGACGCAGCCTGCGCGCCGGTAACGTGAAAGACGACGCCCGTAAGTCGTGTTATGCTGCGCCTGTCCATTAATCAACGATATCTGCATCATGCCTGGAAAGCTTTTACGTTCAGTACTCATTGGTTTGATCGTCGGGGGACTGCTGCTGGCCGCAATGCCCTCGCTGCGTCAATGGCATCTGTCGACGACGACCCAGTACGATAGCGCGGACGAATCGCCCGCCAGCTATAATCCTGCCGTCCGCCGGGCTGCGCCTGCGGTGGTCAACGTCTATAACCGTGCCCTCAACGGCACCAGCCACAATCAGCTGACCCTGGGTTCCGGCGTCATCATGGACCAGCGCGGGTATATTCTGACCAATAAGCACGTTATTAACGACGCTGACCAGATCATCATCGCGCTGCAGGACGGCCGCGTCTTTGAAGCCCTGCTGGTCGGTTCTGATACCCTGACCGATCTTGCGGTATTGAAAATCAACGCCAACGGCGGCCTGCCGGTTATTCCGATTAATCCGAAACGCGTGCCGCATATTGGCGATGTGGTTCTGGCGATTGGTAACCCGTATAACCTCGGGCAAACCATTACTCAGGGGATTATCAGCGCCACCGGTCGTATCGGCCTTAACCCGACGGGCCGACAAAACTTCCTGCAAACCGATGCCTCTATCAACCACGGCAACTCCGGCGGCGCGCTGGTCAACTCGCTGGGCGAGCTGATGGGCATTAACACGCTCTCATTTGATAAAAGCAACGACGGCGAAACGCCGGAAGGGATCGGTTTTGCTATCCCCTTCCAGCTGGCGACTAAGATCATGGATAAGCTGATCCGCGACGGCCGCGTGATCCGCGGCTACATCGGCATTAGCGGTCGTGAGATCGCGCCGCTACATGCGCAGGGCGGCGGAATCGATCAGCTGCAGGGGATCGTCGTGAACGACGTTGCGCCTGAAGGGCCTGCGGCCCAGGCCGGCATCCGCGCCAACGACGTGATTATCTCGGTCAATGACAAGCCCGCGGTTTCTGCTCTCGAAACCATGGATCAGGTTGCTGAGATCCGCCCAGGTTCAGAAATTCCGGTGGTGATCATGCGCGAAGATAAGAAAATCACCCTGCATATCGCCGTTCAGGAATACCCGGCAACCAACTAAAGCCCGAAGGCTCGGGCTTTAGCTCGTCATATCGACGTTAACGTCAATCAGGCGTTAACGTCGATCATCGTCTTAATTTCATTGGCCACCGGCAGCGTCCATGCCTCCTGCGCACGCGCCAGCGGCAAACGTCGGCTTATCAGGATATCGGCGTTCAGCCTCTGCGCCTCCAGCGCCGCAATAACCGCAGGCCAGGTAAACTTGTAGCGCATTACGCCATGAACAGTGACTTCGCGTTCTATCACTGCCGACATAGGAAAGCCTCCCACCTGCTCGCCCACGCCAATCATTATTGCCCGGCCGCCGGAAAGCACGCTCAGACAGGCGTCGTGGCGCACGGACTGCACGCCCGTGCATTCCAGCAGCACGTCGTACTGCCGATCGTTTTCGGCCAGATCGCTCAGCGTTTCAGCCCCCAGCTCGTGGGCAATTTTGCGCCGTCCTTCCTGAGGTTCAGCCAGCACGACCTCCGTCGCGCCAAGCGTTTTCGCAACCTGAACGGCAAATAAACCTACCGGGCCACCGCCGGTAATTAACACCCGGGAACCCAGGCCAATCCGGCCTTTTTGTGCCCCGGCCAGGGCAACCGAAATAGTTTCGACCATCGCCGCCGCGCCGTCGCTAACGGCCTCGCTGATGGCATGCGCATTACCTGAGGGGACGCAAAGATACTGCTGCATGGCGCCGTAGGTACCCGGCACGCCGAAAAATTTCTGCGTCGGACAGATATTGTAATTCCCCTGCAAACAATGCTGGCAGCGGCCGCAGGGCACCAGCGGATCCACCGAGACGCGCTGACCTACTCTATGCGGAGAAATGCCCTTCCCCACCGCCACAATCGCACCGCCAAACTCGTGCCCCATAATCATCGGCTCGGTAATCATTTCGCTGCCGCATCGGCCGTCGAAGTAAAAATGCTTGTCTGAACCGCATACGCCCACCGAACCGATTTTCAGCAATACTTCTCCGGCCTGCGGCTTCGGCACATCCGTAGTTCGCAGCTCAAGGTTTTTTTTCGCCATCAGAAACAGCGCGCGCTGGCTCTGCGGAATATCCGTTTTAAATTCCATAACGACCTCTTAGTCTGAGTTGATTTTATTGAGCAAAACGCCCGAAGAAGCAGCATTGCGCGAGTTGAACTGCCCGTTAAGCAGGCTCTGTTCAATATCCTCCAGCGTTCTTCCCCGCGTCTCCGGGGCGTAGCGCCATACGAAGACCCAGGCGAGCGCATTGACCACCGCCAGCGCGCCAAACACGAGGCCAATGCCAAGGGCATCCGCCGTGAAATAGAGCAGCAGGGTGACAAGGAAATTGACGACCCACAGCGCGAACGAGCACAAAGCCGTCCCCTTGCCCCGCACGCCAAGGGGGAATATTTCGGCGCAGTACAGCCAGGTCACCACCGACAGGCTGCCGCCGTTGAAGGCGAAATATCCCAGCAGGCAGGCCAGCACGATGATTTTATGGCCGTCGCTCAGCAGCTCCTGCGCGTGAGCGGACCAGGGCAACAGCATCGACATCACCGCCAGCACGACTACCGCGCCGGGCAGGCCAATCAGCATCAGCCGCCGCCGCCCGAGTACGTCCAGCAGCCAAATGCCCAGCAGTGTAAATACCGTGAGCACCACGCCGATCCCGACGGAACCCAGGATCGCCACCGATTTGCCAAACTGCGCCATCACCAGTAAAGAAGGGGCGTAATAGATGATGGCGCTGATGCCGGTAGCCTGAGAGAAAATAGCGATGCCAAGGCCTGCCACCAGCGCGGGGCGCACCCAGGGCTGAAACAGCTCTCTCCAGCTCGAATGCTGGTCCCGATGCAGTCGTTCTATCTCCTTTACTTCCAGAGCGGCTTCGTGTCCGGTGCGCCCTACGCGGACGAGTATTTCCTCCGCCCGTTTAGCCTGCTGCTTGCCCACCAGCCAGCGCGGGCTTTCCGGCAGATACAGCATCATCACGATAAAAATCACCGCCGGGATCACCGCCAGCCCGAGCATCCACTCCCAGGCGCCGGACGGACCAAGCAGATAGACTACGGCGTAGGCCAGCAGCGTGCCGACGCAGATCATCATCTGGAACAGCACGCCCTGAGCGCCCCGCCGATGGGCAGGCGCGAGCTCGGCGATATACATCGGCACGATTTGCGAGGAGCCGCCAACGCCCAGGCCAAGCAGGAAACGCATGATAATCAGCATATTGAGAGAGGTCGCTAAGGCGCAGCCCAGAGCGAATAAGGCAAACAATATTGAGATAACGATGACGGTTCTGCGTCGGCCCAGGCGGTCCGAGAGCGGGCCGGTCAGCAGCGCGCCAAATATCGCACCGAGCAGCGTGGCGGAGGTGACCACCGACTGCATAAAGGCGTTGTCCGCGATGGCAAAATCCTCGCGCAGAAAGAGCAAGGCGCTGGCAATGATGCCCGTATCGTAGCCGTAGAGCAGGCCGCCAATACTTGCGCCGATGGCGACCAGAAAGCTGTAGCGTCTACCGCGATCGCTGGTTGTGGGACGGGTCGATAAGTTGTTCATATTAACCTCACAAGAGAATAGTCAGGCTCCCTGGGCCAAATTTCGGCAAAGGGAGGCCAGGCGATAGCAGGTATCACAAAAAGTAAGGATTAATGGGAGAAAACGGGCTTCCCACAGGTCGTACGGCGCGCTACGGCAATCGGATCGGGACGATCGTGCGCGCTAAAGATCACACCTCGTGAACAGGGATCTTCAGAAGCTGCCCAAGTTTATGAAACGCCTGGGCGTGGTATCCCCGTCCCATGGCGCAGTGGTGGGTCGGGCCGCAGGCGGACCACTCATCCACAAAAGCGCGCAGCCCTTTGCGGAAACGGAACAGAGCGTTGGTATCCCCAAGCTGCAGCGTTTTACCTTCCACCAACTCGCCCTCGGCCAGCACCAGCATGTACTGTCCGTCGGCCCCTTGAGTCACTGAAGCCAGAGTGACCGGCCCGGTAGCCGGGGTAAACTGCGTCAGAAAACCGCTGCCCGGCTTGCCGTGGAAGACCGGGCTCATTTTGAGCAGGGATTTTTCATCGGCGATGTCAGGATCGCCCGCCCCGCTGTGCCCAACGATGCAAAGATCCTGGTTAAAATCCATCGAGTAAAGCTCGGTCAGCGTCGCGCTGCCGGCCAGGGATTTCATCAGCGTCAGCGCGATCGCCGTTTTGATGTCGGCCTCTACCGGGCAGGCGATGCCCTGGCGGGTCAGCATGGAAAAGACCGGATTCGACGCGGAGATTATCTGGTGCATATAGCCGCCAGGCTGCACCTCGAAATGGTTCGACAGCGCAATCAGCCGGTGATCGCCCACCAGCTTGCGGGTCGCCAGATAGACCTCAATCATTGAGGTCAGGTGCTGCTCATCCAGATCCTCCGGCAGGCGGAACACCTCTTTCACCTCCCGTCCCACCCGCTCGATGTCGTCCTGGTTAAAGCCGTGAGCAATATTGGCCGCAATGTCTTCCCAGTTCAGGTGCTTCACATAGCTGCCGAAAGTGCGGAAAATCTGCGTTTCATCGACGTTGAGATCCATCATCCCCGGATAAGGGCGGCCAAGAATGCCAATATTCCCGGACTTTAGACGACGACAGGCATTAGCCGCATCGCACCACTGGCTCATCTTCTCATCAAGGATCGTATCTCCCTCGAGATAGCCGGAAACCACCGCAAAAGAATGCTCGAAACGGCGCAGCACGGCAGTCATTTCGGGCAGACCGGCGCAGGTACAGCCTTGGCCCAGCCAGTCGTCGATAGTCCGGGTTTTATCCAGATCCAGCGCGGGTACTGACTGCACGTTCAACAGCACCAGCGTCACGTTGCCCAGCGCGCGCACGACCGGCAGCAGTGACTCTGACGAGGCGTAAGTTGTCAGGTGGCAGAAGATAATATCCACATCTTCCGCCTGAAAGCGCAGCCCCGCCTCCCGCGCCCTTTCCGGGTTGTCTACCATCCCGACGGCAACGACGTCGCGTGGCGAGAATTTTTCCAGTAGCCGATGATGGTGCTCCATCAGGCGCTCTTTCATGCCCGAAAACTGCGGCCAGTAAGCCTCAAGGCCGATAGCGAAAATACCAATTTTTGCACTCATACAGGTTCTCCTTTGCGGTTATACAATGCGGGTAGCCGCCACGCCGAGCAGGCCAGCAAGCTTTTCAAGCGTTGCACCGTGGTGGCCGATGCCGATGGCGCAGTGATGAGCAGCCCCACCGCGCGACCAGCTTTCGGTGAAGGTCCTGGCGCCGCAGGCGAAACGGTAGCGGCTGTTGGTATTGCCGATATCCAGCACTTCACCTGCCAACGACTCCCCTTCGGCGTACTGCAAAATCACCCGGTTGTTGACGTCTTCTACCACCGACAGAAAGGTGACCGGCCCGTTGCGTACGCTCATTTGGATTGAGATCCCCTTGCCGGGCTTGCCGTGATAAACCGGCAAAGGAACAAGACGCACCTCTCCTTCCGCCATGGCCGGATGCGCCGGACCATCGTGTCCCCACAGCACAACATCATCATCAAAATCAATGCCGTAAGGTTCAGCAAACGAGCCTCCGGCACCCAGCAGCGAGAGAATTTTCATCGCGATGACGTTTTTAACCTCGTACTCCCCGGCGACCGGAATCTCTCGTCCGGTGAGCAGCGTGTTGCCCACAATCAGTGAGGTGACAATATTTTCATGGGCGCTGCCCGGCGTGCCTTCGTAGTAATAAGCCAGCGCGTGCAGTTTGTTTTCCTGGACCAGGCTGTCGAGGGCGACGGCGGTGTGCGTGGCTCGCCGCAGCTCCTGCTCATCGCAGCTGTCATCGATGACCAGCGTTTCTTTTATTTCCCGCAGCTTCTCTTCTATCTGCCTGGCGGAAACCTGCTCGCGCCAGCTCAGCAACTCGCACATCTCCAGCGGCTGGAAGCGCACGCCAAGCTTTGCCGAGAGGTTCGTCATGTTGGAATAGACGTCGTACATGCCGTTGTAGTAGTGGCCCAGCACGCCAATCTGCGTCTGCGCCAGCTGCTTTTTCAGGGTCAGCGCCGTCAGCCAGGCGCCGGCTTCACGCCAGACGTGAGGATCGTTATGCAGCGCCCCGACGATCATTTCCCAGCGGATCCCGGCGCGATTAAACACGTTCGCCAGCTCCGGCGCGCTGCATGCCTGGCAATGCGCCAGCCACTCGCCGGTGCGCGCCCCGCGATCGGGCAGATCGCGAATCACGCTATACGGCAAGGAGCGCTCGGGCTGGAGAGCGAGGATCAGCACCGGCACGCTAAACTGCTGCACCAGCGGCAGCACCGTCGAGCTCAGGGCGTAGGTGCTGATGGCGATCACGATGACGTCCGGGGAAAACTGCCTGAGGCGCCGGGCCAGCGCATCACTTTTCTCCAGCGAATCGACCAGCCCGCCGTTGATGATATCGATCGACGGCGCGCAGAGCTGCCCTTCAATCTCCTGCAAATAGCCCAGTAGGCGCTGCTCAAGGCCGCTGAACTGTGGCCAGTAGGTATTGAGCCCGATACCAAATAGCGCGGCATTAAGCACGACGGGTGTGTTCATAGGTTATCTCCTGATGAGGATAAATCTTCTGAGAAAGGAAAATGACCGCGTCCCGGGCCCCGTTCCTGCAGCGCTCGCCGGCAGTGGCTGGGGGACTGATTAAAGGTTTTCTGAAAGATGACCGCGAAGTAGTTGCTGTCGCTAAATCCGCTCACCGCTGCCACTTCTGCAATGGAGAGTTCACTGGTGCCGAGCAGCGTAATGGCGCGGCACAGGCGGCGCTGCATCTGATAGCGGCTGATGGTCATACCGGTTATCTGTTTGAAAGCGTCGCGCACCGAACGCGGAGAAAGCTGGTGCTGCGCGCAGAGGGACTCCAGCTCAAACTTCTCATTCAGCCGCGAGCCGAGGCTGGCAATGACCAGATCGATATCCTGACGGGCACGAGAAGCCAGCGTGTCCGGCGCGTAGCGGTGGCGCATTAGCAAAAGTACCAGTTCGAGAAATATCGACTCGGTCAGGCGTAAAGAGAGGGGCTCCCGCTTGCTGCATTCCCCAGCGAGGCGCTCGACGTGCTGGCGAATTAATGCCAGCGACTCCCGGGTCAATCGCCAGCTGCGGCTTTGCTGGTGGGTTTCCGTGCCGGGCAGCAGATTGTGCCAGTCGGTGCCCAGGCGCAGGCGGTCGCGGCAAAACAGAATGTTGCCCAGCTCGAGGTTATCGACCGACTGATAATAGTGGCTATCCTGCTGGGTCACGTACAGCACGTCGCCGTAGGTAATGCGGTACGGCAGCCCGTTCCAGATATGCAGTCCATTACCGCGCCAGACGATGACAATTTCATCAAAATCATGGCGATGTAGAGGGAAGATATCCTGCGGACAACGATGTTCCACCGCCACCGGATGGGCGGCACTCGCGAAGTAATCACTGCGCTTTAGCATTAAGGAGGTCATGTTTTTCCCGGTGATGGCGGCAAGGTGGAATCAATATAAGCCAGCCAAAAGCCGCGCCGCCTTAAGAGCCGGGTGGAAATTCGGTCGTAGCGTGACCAAAAAATCAAGAATCAGGAAGGGATTGCAGAAGTTGCAGAGGCGATCACATTTTGATAACAATTAAAGGCGAGTGGACCAGCAGAGGCTTTAAAACAGCGAGCGGGCAAGGCTGCCCGCTCGTTTATATCATTCGCAAATCAGAACAGTTACTTATTAACGAAATCTTCGCCCAGGGCGATATCTTTCTTCAGCGTATCGAGCATGCCTTCCAGTGCCTGTTGTTCAAACGCGCTGAGCGTGCCAATCGAACGACGCTCTTCTACACCATTTTTGCCCAACAGCAGCGGCTGTGAGAAGAAGCGCGCGTACTGGCCATCGCCTTCAACATAGGCGCATTCCACCACGCCCTTCTCGCCCTGCATCGCGCGGACCAGCGAGAGGCCGAAACGCGCTGCCGCCTGGCCCATAGAGAGGGTTGCCGATCCGCCACCGGCTTTGGCCTCAACGACTTCGGTGCCGGCGTTTTGAATACGTTTCGTCAGGTCTGCCACCTCTTGTTCGCTGAAGCTTACGCCAGCAATCTGTGACAGTAACGGCAGGATTGTGACGCCAGAGTGGCCGCCAATCACCGGCACTTCGACATCAGATGAGGATTTACCTTTCAGCTCAGCGACAAAGGTATTAGAGCGGATAATGTCCAGCGTGGTGACGCCAAACAGCTTGTTCTTATCGTAAACGCCGGCTTTTTTCAGCACTTCTGCCGCAATCGCCACCGTCGTGTTCACCGGGTTGGTAATAATACCGATGCAGGCCTGCGGGCTGGTTTTGGCAATCTGCTGAACCAGATTTTTCACGATACCGGCGTTAACGTTAAATAAATCGGAGCGATCCATTCCTGGCTTGCGCGCAACGCCAGCGGAAATCAGCACCACATCAGCGCCTTCGAGCGCCGGGGTTGCGTCTTCACCGGAGAAACCTTTGATTTTTACATCGGTAGGGATATGGCTAAGATCAACCGCCACGCCCGGGGTTACCGGAGCAATGTCGTACAACGAGAGTTCTGAACCTGAAGGCAGTTGGGTCTTAAGTAGTAGGGCAAGCGCCTGGCCGATTCCACCAGCGGCGCCGAGGACTGCAACTTTCATCCTAAACTCCTTATTATGGTTAATATAGTCTTTCGTTACTCCGTCGCCTGGACCTTAATTCACAAGATGAACAATTACAATAAGTATGGTTGAAGAATGCGTTCTGGTGCGCAGCGATGCATCCGCTTCGCATTTTCATCCCTGAGACTGACCATCCAGCAAAGCGTAGTACCGGACCGACTAGTGGTTACAATACACCCAGCCTGTTCGGCAAAACAACACCAATCTCATAACATTTAATTTACTTTTACAGCTATTTACGCCCCGTGATGAAGGCATGTTCCTTAGCAGGGTTATTTGCTAAAATATGCCCCCTTCATAACATTATTTACTTTATCCCCTTGCGGATTATTTGCATAAAAATTCATGATTATGCATAATGATGTTGTTTTTACCACCATAATCTGGGTGACTTATGCGAAGTTCGGCAAAACAAGAAGAACTGGTTAAAGCATTTAAACTACTGCTTAAAGAAGAAAAATTCAGCTCTCAAGGTGAAATCGTCCAGGCGTTGCAGGAAGAAGGTTTCGATAATATCAACCAATCGAAAGTCTCGCGCATGCTCACAAAATTTGGCGCGGTACGCACCCGCAATGCCAAAATGGAAATGGTCTACTGTCTGCCTGCCGAGCTTGGCGTTCCGACGACGTCCAGCCCGCTGAAAAACCTGGTACTGGACATCGACTATAACGACGCCGTCGTGGTTATCCATACCAGCCCAGGCGCAGCGCAGCTCATCGCGCGTCTTCTCGACTCCCTGGGTAAAGCGGAAGGCATCCTCGGCAGTATTGCCGGCGATGACACCATCTTTACCACCCCGGCCAGAGGCTTTACCGTCAAAGATCTGCACGACGCGATTCTGGTCCTGTTTGAGCAAGAACTCTAAGCCCTCTCCCTCACCCTCTGGCTGCCGCCGGAGGGCCCTTCAAAAAATGCAGCATTTTTTTAACATTTAGTGTGGTTTTTCACGCCTATACATTCCTTTACTGAATGAATGGACCGAAAACGCACAAAATATCAAATACACCCATCCGTATGATTTTATTAGAAATAGCGGGCGCCTGCGGCTAATAAATGACATTTCTAATTCTTATACGTTATAAAAAAGACATTTCTATGTAATTATTTACACTCAAAACAATTAGCACGGTATTAATATTTTTGGTGATTAGTGTATACTTGATTTTGTGATGAGGGTCACGAAACAAAGAGCCCTCAATAAAAAGATTCGACGAGGTGAACATCATGAAAATCAAAACAACCGTAGCTGCACTCAGTATCCTGTCCGTGCTCTCTTTTGGCGCTTTTGCCGCTGATTCAATCAACAGCGATCAGGCTCAAGGCCGTCAGTCAATCGGCACCGTTTCCGTCGGCGCGGTAAGTGCTTCCCCGATGGATATGCACGAAATGCTGAACAAAAAAGCGCAGGAGGAAGGGGCTTCTTCCTATCGCATTATCGAAGCGCGCACCGGTGACCACTGGCACGCAACGGCAGAGCTTTATAAATAAGCGTTAACGACAGTCGGTTATTAACTGAATACAGAATATCTCCAGCGGCCCAGGTACATCGCAAACCTCCCGCCGCTGCAATCAACATGGTTGGAGTAAAAATTATGAAAACTGCAATGATCATCGCATCCCTGGGCCTGGCTTCCGTACTCTCCTTCGGCGCAAGCGCCGCCGTACAGCAGGTCAACGCCGAACAGGCTCAAAATCTACAGTCCATGGGCACCGTTTCTGTCTCGCAGGTAGGCAGCGCGCCGATGGATATGCGCCAGGAACTGGCGGCGAAAGCCGCTAAAGAAGGCGCCAGCAGCTACCGTATTATTGAAGCCCGTACCGGCGACAGCTGGCACGCTACGGCTGAGTTGTACAAATAAACCCTCGTCGTCTTGTCCGACGACTTGCCCCCGCCTGTCGGGGGCTTTTTTATGCCTGTCTGGCATTAAAACGCAGCTCCCCTTCCAGCTCTTCTTCCGCTTCATCAAACAGCAGGATCAACGCGCCAAAGCGCCGTCGCTGCTTATCGCTCAAGTGAATAAACTCAATCTCCAGCGGTAGCGGCAGCAGACCACCGGTGGTCGCTTCCCAGAGCGAATCTAGGTTGTTTACTCTCTCCCGACCCAGCTCAAAGACGCGTGAAAACTCGCGATAGAAATCCTGCTGTTCCGCTATGTCATCGAAATCAAACGTGTAGACCGTCATCGCCCGCCCCCGCTAAAAACCCGCAGCCATTCCCCGCTAAATACCATACCGCCGGACGGTCGCTTTACCATCCTTATATTTCTCAATCGAAGGGGTACCGTTGATGAATAAGTATAGCGATAAAAAAACCGACGCTTCAGGCGTCGGTTTTTAGTTTTTAGCTATTTGTCAGCACATGCTGATACTTACGCAGCATCTCCACCAGCCGTCGGACCGGCTCCGTCACCTGCGGCGAGGCTTCCCAGAGCCGTAGCTTCTCCTGATAAATATCCAGCTCATCGAGCAGGCGGGAGAAGTAGCGTCGACGCTTGTCGTCATTGCCTGCGGAGATAACGTGATCCGCAGTGCGGCGCAGCTGGCGATGGTATGCCGACAGATCGTCGTTAACCGGCACCGGCGCATCGCGCAGGCGCTGGTGAGCAATAATCAGCGTCAGCGCCAGGCGGAAACGGGCAATATCGTCCGGGAACTTGCTCAGCAATAAGAAGAGCTGCTGATAGAGGGCCGGCAGATGGTTCTCTTTGCGCCTGGCGGTATTGGTGGTGAGCGATGACACCGCCGCCGAGACAAACTGATTGAGCAGCACGCGCCCGGTGCGCTCCCGCGAATTATCCCGCACCAGCAGGATAACCATCAGCGCGAGGAAACAGCCGACTATCTGGCCTAACGCGCTGTCAAGGAACTGGCTGAACTGGAACTGCATCGGGTTATCCAGCACCAGGATATTGATGGTACCGGCCAGCGCCCCCATCGAACCCAGCCGCCGCTTCTGTACTTCAATCCCGATGAAGAATGCCATTACCGCCAGGCTAATACACAGCAGCAGCATGCTCTGCTGCGTCGCGGGCATAATCACGAGGAAGAAAAACGCCCCCAGCGGAAGCGCCACAAGCATCCCGTAGAGGAAGTCCAGCGCCACCATACGCGGGTTCGGCAGGCGCATCGCCAGCGCCGTGACTACGGCGATCATCACCATCGCCCCGCTGCCGGAGGTCCAGCCGGTCCACAGCCAGAACAAGGTGCCGAGAATGCACGAAATGGAGGTTCGCCAGAAGTTCACCATCGCATGGTGGCGCTCGGCTGACTCGGCCTTGATGACCACTTCGCCCCGCAGCACCTCATCTTCAATGCGGCTAATTTTGGTATTGCCGACCACGCCCCTTTTTAACAGCAGATAGCGCGTCGCGGCGCCGACCCAGCTATAGATCGTGACCGGCGTATTATGCTCCCCTTTCCAGGTCAGAAAGCGGCGCATTCTCTTCAGCTGGCGATGGACATCCTGCACGCTCTCAACCGGCTCGGCGAACAGCTCGCGGTAATCATCCGTCACCATTTCCGGGCGTGAATTCTGGATTAGGTAGGTCTCGCAGGCCTGGGTGATCAGCGTCAGGGAGAGCGTATTAATCGCCTTCAGCCGCTGGTTCACCTTGGCCCAGCGCGAGGACTCCATAATCAGGTTTCCGCGCATGCCTTCCAGCGCGCTGGTCCGACGAACCAACGCTCCCCAGGCTTTGTCCACCACTGCGCTGTCGCCATGCGCCACGCAGAGCTGCATCAGGCGATAGTGTTCGACCAGCAGGTTATCCAGCTCGAGGTCGATCTCTTTTTTGATCGACCGCGGCGAAAACAGCAGGTCCGCCACGATGGCGCTGACGATACCGACCACGATCTCGCTGCAGCGCTCGACGGCAAACTGCGGTGCCAGCATCGGATCGGTATGAATAGTGATAACAATGATCAGCGCGGTATAGCCCGCGAGTCCCCATGCGTAGGAGTTTTCAACCCGCACCAGCGAAGAGAGCCAGGTGCAGAAGCCGGCCCACAGGCAGCACACCAGCATCATCAGCAGCGGGGCGCGGATCATCAGGATGATAATAGCCAGCGCCGCAATACAGCCGATAAAGGTGCCGACGATACGCAGCATCCCACGATAGCGAATGGCACCCGAATAGGGCTCTCCGCCGGCCGCAAACGCCGGGCCCGCGGCAACGATTGCCGCCGTCAGCACCGCCCAGCGGGGCGTTTCCAGCTGAAAGTGGAAGCCAACGAAGAGTGCCAGCACCACCGCGCATGCCAGCTTAATGGCAAAGCGGAGGTGCCGGGGGGCGATTGTGAAGATCCCCATGACGATTAACCAAACTCACGCAGGCGCAGGGCCAGTTTCTGGAAGAAATTCGCCTGCCGGACGTCGCGGTCCTCTTTGCCGGTGATCACCACCGTTGCGGTGGTTCCCGCCGGCCAAATATTGCCCTGCTGCTTATCGAGACGAATACGCACCGGTACGCGCTGCGCCAGGCGCACCCACTCGAGGTTCGAGTCCACGGAGGCCATGCCTTTTGCATCGCTGCTGCTGCTGGCGTTGGTCACCCCGGCGGCAATGCTGTCAACCGTCCCTTTGATCGTGCTGCTGCTGCCCAGCGGGGTGATCTCCGCCCGGAAGCCCGGACGTACGCCTTCCAGCTTGGTCTCTTCGAGGTAGGCCACCACGTAGAAGGTATCCTGTTTCACCAGCGCCACCGCCGTAGAGCCGCGGGTAATAAATTCACCGCTGTAGACGTTGAGGTTGGTCACCCAGCCGTCGGCCGGCGCGCGGATAACCGTCCGCTGCAGGTCGAGCTTCGCCAGATCGCGGCTTGCCACCGATTTCGCCAGCTGGTGTTCCACCGTCTGCAGGACGTTATTGGCCTGGTCTATCTCCTCCCGGGACATTGCCTGAACGCCGAGCCGGTTACGACGGCCGGCCTCAACGCGCTTTTCCTGGGCCAGAGTTTGGTAATAGGAGACGTCGGCCTCGGCCTCTTCAAGCGCCTTCTGGTAGCGCGGTTGGTCAATCACGAATAAAACCTGACCTTGCTTAACCAGCTGGTTATCCTTGATGTTAACCTGCGAAATCAGCCCCGAGACGTCGGGGGCGATGGCCACGATATCGGCGCTAAAGCGCGCATCGCGCGTCCACGGCGATGCGGTGTAGTAGACCCACGCGCGAAAAATTGCGACAAATGCCAGGATAACCAGTATCACAGTGATTGCGGTACGGAGGATATTTCTTGTTAGTGTTTTCACATCAACCTCAAACGAACAAACGCGATATCAGATAAAAAAGGCAGCAATATAACGCGGTATTAAACAGTGCAGGGTGCCAGACGAAGTCATAGATGCCGGTAGGAACCAGCAGTCGGTGCACCAGCCAGAAAACGGCCAGCGATATTAACAGCTCAAAGAAGATCGGCGGAAACGACAAGCCGAAAATCACGATGACAGGAAACAGACTCATGATGACCTTGATAAGAAGCGTACAGGTGGTAAGCGTGAAGCATTTATTATGTAGCTAACAATATAGTAACGTAACAATTGCAGCATGATCTATATTATGTGATCTAAATCACTTTTAAGTCAGAGTGAACAATGGAACGACTAAAACGCATGTCCGTTTTTGCCAGAGTGGTTGAACTGGGTTCATTTACCGCCGCGGCCCGCCAGCTCCAGATGAGCGTATCTTCAATCAGCCAAACCGTATCCAGGCTGGAAGATGAGCTGCAGGTAAAGCTGCTTAACCGCAGCACCCGCAGCCTTGCCTTAACGGAAGCCGGGAAAATTTATTATCAGGGCTGCCGCCGAATGCTGCATGAAGCCCAGGACGTCCACGAGCAGCTTTACGCGTTTAACAACACGCCAATCGGCACGCTGCGCGTCGGCTGCTCTTCAACTATGGCACAGAATGTCCTGTCCCACATTACCGCAGGCATGCTCAAAGAGTACCCCGGACTGTCGGTTAATCTGGTCACCGGGATCCCGGCACCGGACCTGATCGCCGACGGCCTGGACGTGGTTATTCGCGTCGGCGCGCTGCAGGATTCCAGCCTCTTTTCACGTCGTCTGGGGTCGATGCCGATGGTGCTCTGCGCGGCAAAGAGCTACCTGCAGCAGGCGGGGATCCCGGAAAAGCCGGCGGATCTCGCCAGCCACTCCTGGCTTGAATACAGCGTGCGTCCGGATAACGAATTCGAAATCATCGCGCCAGAAGGGATCTCGACGAAGCTGATCCCGCAGGGGCGCTTCGTCACTAACGATCCGATGACGCTGGTGCGCTGGCTGAGCGCCGGCGTCGGCGTCGCTTACGTTCCGCTCATGTGGGCGATCGAAGAGATCAACCGCGGGGAGCTTGAGATCCTGCTGCCAAGCTATCAGTCGGATCCCCGCCCGGTGTACGCGCTCTATACCGAAAAAGACAAGCTGCCGCTGAAGGTACAGGTGTGCATTAACTACCTGACCGAATATTTTGTCGAAGTGGCGAAAATTTATCAGGGGATGCACGGCCGCGGGCTTGACCACTAGCCGCTGGCGATAACGTGCGGCGGGATAAGTACGGGAAAGGTTACGCCTTCGACGAATGCGAAGGCGTATTGAAGATACTCAGGCAGTGCCGCCGACGGTGAGCTTATCGACCTTCAGCGTCGGCTGACCGACGCCAACCGGCACGCTCTGGCCCTCTTTGCCGCAAACGCCAACGCCGCTATCCAGCTTCAGGTCGTTCCCCACCATGGAAATCTGCTGCATGGCTTCGATCCCGGAGCCGATAAGCGTCGCCCCTTTCACCGCCTTAGTCACCTTCCCTTTTTCAATCAGATAGGCTTCAGAGGTGGAGAAAACAAACTTGCCGGAGGTGATATCCACCTGGCCGCCGCCGAAGTTTGGCGCAAAAATACCGTAATCAACCGATTCGATAATCTCCTGCGGCGTCGATTTACCCGCCAGCATGTAGGTGTTGGTCATACGCGGCATCGGCAGATGCGCGTAGGATTCGCGACGGCCGTTACCGGTAGGCGCGACGCCCATCAGGCGGGCGTTGAGCTTGTCCTGCATATAGCCTTTGAGGATACCGTTCTCGATCAACACGTTGTATTGACCCGGCGTACCCTCATCGTCAATAGCCAGCGAACCGCGGCGATCGGCGATGGTGCCGTCATCGACCACGGTACAGAGTTCCGACGCCACCAGCTCGCCCATATGGCCGCTGAACACCGACGTCCCGCGACGGTTAAAGTCGCCTTCCAGACCGTGGCCTACCGCTTCATGCAGCAGTACCCCAGGCCAGCCCGCGCCTAATACCACCGGCAGCATGCCGGCCGGGGCCGCTACGGCGGAGAGATTCACCAGCGCCATGCGCACGGCCTCTCTTGCCCAGGCGTCAGCGCGAACCTCGCCCTCTTCGCTACCGAGAAAATAGTCGTAGCCGAAACGTCCGCCGCCGCCGCTGGAGCCGCGCTCGCGTTTGCCATCATCTTCCACCAGCACGCTGACGGAAAGGCGGACCAGCGGTCGAACGTCCGCCGCCAGCGTACCGTCGGTCGCCGCAACCAGAATCAGTTCATACACGCCGCTGAGGCTGGCAGACACCTCCTGCACGCGCTTATCGGCGGCCCGCGCCGCTTTGTCTACGCGACGCAGAATATCCAGCTTCTCTTCGCGGCTCATGCTTTGCAGCGGATCGATGCTGGCATACAGAGGGCTATACTCCACCGCGCCAAGAGTGCGCACCTTACCGTCGCCGCTGTCGCGCACGATGGTACGGGCCGCCTGCGCGCTTTGCTCCAGCGCCAGCAGGCTGATTTGGTCAGCATAGGCGAAACCGGTCTTTTCACCGCTTACCGCGCGGACGCCAACGCCCTGGTCGATATTATACGAACCATCTTTGATGATGCTGTCTTCCAGAACCCAGGATTCGTGATAGCTCGACTGAAAATAGAGATCGCCGTAATCAAGACGGCGCTCGGCCAGCTGGCCAAGAATGGCGAAAAGGTCCTGATGGCTCAGGCCGTTTGCCGACAGTAATTGTTCACTTACCAGGTTCAGACTCATCGTTTGCTACTCGTTTGTTGCCGCCTGTCAGGCGGAAATAGGTACCCATAATCATTCAGGTTGCAGAAAGGCGGCAGCCGACCAACCCCGGCAGCTTAGCTCCGGGGTCAACAGGCGTAGCCAACGCATCTGCAGTTTGAAATATAACGGGTATAGAACGCTATATATTGAGAGTGCGATAATTCCCCGCAATCGTCAAATCATTGCTTTTTGTCGCTGCGCGCCTGGCGCAGCACTTCATTGATTTGCGGCTGATCGATAGGACCGGTGATGCGATAGCGCAAAATAGACACCTTATTCCACAGCGGCCCCAGCACCTTGCTGGCGGCAAACACCGCGGCCCCGACAATCGGGTTAATCACGAACGCCGTTGCCACGCCGACGGTCGCCGATATTTCCGGCGCCACCACCGCCTGCAGGTCCAGTTCGCGGCGCACGAGATCCACCGAGCCTCTCATCGCAATATCCGCTTCAAGGCCGTCAACCAGCGTATCATCGGTATTGAGCACGCCATCTTTAATCCATGCGGTACTGCGGATCGAATCGAACCAGAATCCTTCGCTGAAGGTGTCGCTGAAGTCGAAGCGCAGCTTGCGCAGCAGTGCGTCCACGCTCAGCAGGCGCAGCAGCTGCCCGGCGTGACCGGTGCTAATGTCGGTAAACTCGCCCTTGCCAAGACGGCTTTTCAGCACCCCGTTAAGCGAGGCCACGTCCGGCTGCCACGGCGGCGCGCGCCAGTGCAGATCGTAGTCGACGTCAAACGACGAGCCTTTCACCGGCGTTGAAACGCCAAAGAAGCCGACGAAAGCGTCCGTTTTACTGCCGTGAAGCTTACCTTTCAACGAGGTGCGTATGCCGCTTGTCGCATTGACCCACACGCCATCGGCGGTCAGTCGGCCGAAACCGGTATCCACCAGCCCGTTGGCGAGCGTAAGCGTATCGCCGCTAATCGCGAAGTCGCCGTCGATACGCCCGTATTTTTGCCCCCACAGCCAGCACTCCGCGCAGCGCAGCTGGAGATCCGGCCAGCCGCGGAAATCGATTCGGCTATCGGCAAAAGGATTGCTGCCGCCCGGCGCCGCATCGCTCTTCTGCGCGGCGGTCGGGTTGTAATAGAGGTAGCGAATGGCCGCCAGCCACGGGGCGTTTTGGCGTATTGTCAGGGAAGCGTTAATTTCCCGGCCCTGCGCTTCAACCTTCGAACCACCGGCCTCCGGTCGGGAGACAAGGCTGACGTTATTCCAGCTTTGCCCGGCAAAGGTCAGCGACGGCGTCCGCAGGGTGATCCGCTCAGGGAAGATGATATTGCTGCTGACTTCATTGGCCGCACCGCCCTGGAACAGGGCCAGCCACTGCGCGCCGTCCATCGGCGGCATGTTGAGCTCTACGCCAGCCTGTTCGGGGAGCGGCGAAATGGCCTTGCTGTCGGAGGTTAAAATCGCCCGATCCAGCGTCAGCTTGCGGTTCAGTAGCCAGCGGCTGTTGATATGGTTTTTCGCGCCGATGGAGCCGGTCAAATCAAAGCTGCTGAGCCCGCCTGCGACGTTAATTTTCACCGGCAGCGCTTCGCCGGCTGGCTTGTCTACGGGCGCAGGTAAGCGACTGCTCACATTCTTTAGATCGCCGTTAATATCGACCTTGTAGCTTGCGCTGCCGCGATACGGCAGCTCAATCGCCACCTTACCGTCCCACGGCACGCTGCCGCTCACCGCCTCATCGATAGCTTTCGGCAGCAGGCCGGTGCGCGAAGGCTGCCAGCTGGCGTTCATTCCCACATCGACCAGGAAGGCTTTCTGCCCCTCGGTGGTGGAGAAATTAAGATTCAGCGGCTGATTAAACCAGCTGGCGCTCATGTTCTCGCTTTTCAGATTGCCGTTAACAAAGCTGAATTTACCGCTGAGGTTGTCCAGCGTCGCATTGATAGGCTTGATAAACAGGCTGTTATTTTTGAGGTTCACGTCGCCTTTGGCGGTCGTCAGCTCACCGTCCAGCGGAATGTCGAGATGTAAGCGAGCGCTCACACCACCATCCAGCTGCAGCTCATCCAGCGCGGTGCCCAGCGTCTCTTTGAGCGGCGTCTCTTTGAAGTACGGGCCAACCTCTTTGCCCGCACCGTTGATATCGGCGTCGATCAGCAGCTTTTCCCGCGAATAGTCAGGGATCGCCGCCTCAAGGTTGCTGGCGGTCACCTTGCCCAGCATGACCTTATCGGCCTTCATCCACAGCCCGTTGTTGATAAAGTCGAGGTTGATGTCCAGACCGGTCAGCGCCGGCCAGTCCGGCTGGAAAGCGAAGGTGGCGTTGGTCAGCGGGACGGAAACCTGGAACTGGCCTTCGTTGTGCAGATAGGGGAACAGGTGCGGGTTGCCGCCGTAAACCAGCGTCGCACCGGTGGACTGGCCGCCTTGAATCGCGCCGCTGAGGTAATCCACCAGCTGTTTGCCCATCAGGTTTTCCGGGAAATAGCGCCACGCCTGACCGCCGTCATTGGTGCTGATCCCTGCCAGGATGCCCAGCCAGGGTTCATCTCCCTGCGGCTGTAAATAGCGGAAGCCGCCCCGAGCGCGCACGCCGGTTGCCTGTACGTCAATATTGCGCCCGTCGAGCATAAAGCCCTTTTCATTCTTTACCCAGCTAAGGGTCGCGTCGCCCTGCGCGATTTCCAGCGGCGCGCGAAATACCGTTTCATAGGGCATTTTCGCCTGCGTCATGCTGGCATGCAGGGAGCCGTTCTCTACGCTTCCGGCGACGCTGCCGGAGAAGTGCTCCGCACCGGGCAGCAGCTTCCACTGCTTCCACGAAAAGTCGCTCCAGCTGGCCTGAAAGCGCGATTTTTCCGCCGCCTGCAGCGGGATATCCAGCGCCAGAAGATTAATTTTGCCGTTTGGCCGGGTGGTGCGCCAGATTTCGCCGAGCGCGGGCGCCAGCTTATCGGCAAAAGGCTGCAGCCCGGTCAGACCGTTCAGCTCAAGGTTGCTCGCGCGGATGCGCAGCTCGTCGCTGCGGGAACGGTCGTCCCCGCCAACGTCCTGCGCCGGGATCCACGCCATCGCCAGCGCGCCGCGAGGCCACGACTTGCCGTCAATCGAGATCCGCGTATCGGGGATACGGAAGCCCCAGCTCTGCTTATCGCGGGAGATGTGCGCCGTCAGGTTATCCACCACCAGCCGATGGGGCTGATTATCGCCCTGCCAGCTGGCGCCGCCTTTTTTCAGCCATACGTCGCCGCCGGCGATATCGCCTTTGTCGATAGTCATCCAGCCTTCAAGGCTAAAACGCGCGCTCTGCAGGGCGATATTGTCCTGCATCCAGCGGCCCAGCCACGGCTTCACGTCAATATCATCCGCCTGCAGCCATACGCGGCCCTTGTTCAGCAGGCCGTTTTCATCGCGCAGATCCATCCGCACCTTCATCACCCCATGCTGGCCGTTGAGGCTGGAAAGGCTCAGCTCGCCTTCCGCGCGATGACGATTTTTACCGTTCAGCCAGGTGAGCTGCGGAATGGCGAGTTCGGCGCGCTGGCCGGAGAGGGTCACGAAGCTCAGGTGGCTGTCGCGGAGAATAAAGTGATCGAACTGGCGCAGGAACAGATCGCCGATGTGGTCGGTTTTCAGGCTCTCGCCGCCGTCGTTAGTCTGGATCGGCGTGTTGGTGTGGATTTTTAGCTGCCAGAAGGTGAGATCGCGAAACTGCCAGCGCATGTGGAGCAGGCTTTGCCATACGTCCAGCGCGAGGGTAACGCGTTTAACCGACAGCTCACCGCCGTCTTTGAGACCGGCTTTCACATCGCGGACGTCCAGCGTGGGGCCAAAAGTCTCCCAGCTGGCGCTCAGCCGGGAAGCCTCGACCGGTGAGCCGGAGATCGCGGAGATTTTCTCCAGCAGCTGGGGGCGCCATGCGTCCAGCTGCGGCAGCACGAGACGCAGACCGCTCACCAGCAGTGCGATGACAACAATCAGTGTTGCCACGGTGAGCAGTAATATCCCGGGCAGTCGCCTCACGCATCTCTCCTTGTCAAACTATTACACCTCATCCTTCATCTGCCCCTCGGCGCTGCGTTCACGGGTTCCGCCCGGCCGGCGCATCACCGCGGCCGAAAGGCCGAACGAGGGCAAACCAGATGATTACATCATCACCACATCAAACTGCTCTTGATTATAGAGCGGTTCAATTTGCACTTTGACCTGTTTACCGACAAAGATTTCGACTTCCGCCAGCGCGTGGGACTCTTCCCCTTTCAGGGTTTCCGCGACGGCAGGAGAAGCATAGACCAGGAAACGATCGGAGTCGTAGGCATGATGTACGCGGACGATCTCGCGCATGATTTCATAACACACCGTTTCAACCGATTTTACCGTGCCGCGACCGTGGCAGGTCGGGCAGTCCTTACACAGCACGTGCTCCACGCTTTCGCGGGTGCGCTTACGGGTCATCTCCACCAGCCCAAGCTGGGAGAAGCCGTTGATGCTGGTTTTCACCCGATCCTTATTCAGCGCCTGCTCCAGAGAATGCAGCACCCGGCGGCGGTGATCTTCATTATTCATATCAATGAAATCAATGATAATAATCCCGCCGAGGTTGCGCAGCCGCAGCTGGCGGGCAATCGCCTGGGTCGCCTCAATGTTGGTATTGAAGATGGTATCGTCAAGATTGCGGTGGCCGACGAAGGCCCCGGTGTTGATGTCAACGGTGGTCATCGCCTCGGTCTGATCGATAACCAGATAGCCGCCGGACTTCAGCTCCACTTTACGCTCCAGCGCGCGCTGAATTTCGTTCTCCACGTCAAAGAGATCGAAGATCGGCTGACGGCCGCTGTAGTGCTCGAGCTTGCTGGTCATCTCCGGCATATATTCGGCGGTGAACTCCAGCAGCGATTCGTAGGTCAGGCGGGAGTCGACGCGAATGCGGTCAAGATGGGCGTCGGCAAAATCGCGCAGCACGCGCTGAGCCAGCGCCAGCTCGCCGTACATCTGATAGCGGGTCTGCTGGCGCTTCTTACGCTCCATGACCTTCGTCCAGACGCGCTTGAGGTAGGCAGCATCGGCGGCCATTTCCTGCTCGTGTACGCCTTCCGCCGCCGTACGGATGATAAATCCGCCCTGCTCATCGCAGTAGTCGGCGACAACCTTCTTCAGGCGCTCGCGCTCCGCTTCGCTCTCAATACGCTGGGAAACCCCAACGTGCGAGGCCCCAGGCATAAACACCAGATAGCGGGAAGGAATGGTGATATCGGTCGTCAGACGGGCGCCTTTCGTACCAAGGGGGTCTTTCACCACCTGCACCATCAGGTCCTGGCCCTGACGGACCAGCTCGGAAATATCGCGCACGGTGAACTGCTTTTGCTCTTCCCCGGCGACGCACTCGGTGTGCGGCATGATGTCTGAAGCGTGCAGAAATGCGGCCTTATCCAGGCCAATATCTACAAAAGCCGCCTGCATCCCCGGCAGCACTCGGCTGACACGACCCTTGTAGATATTGCCTACGATCCCACGCCGCGCTTCGCGCTCAATGTGAATTTCCTGCAGAATACCGCCATCGATATACGCGACGCGCGTTTCCGATGGCGTTACGTTCACTAATAATTCAGCCGTCATCTTTATCCCTTTTCTTCACGCAGTGAGTTAAAGTTACTCAGCAACTCATACGTTTCTACCAGCGGTAAGCCGACTACGGCGTGATAGCTGCCATTAATCTTCCTGACAAAACAGCCACCCAGCCCTTGAATACCGTATGCACCTGCTTTATCTAAAGGTTCGCCGCTGGCGACGTAGCCGGCGATATCCTGCTCGCTCAGCAGGCGGAAGGTCACCTCCGTTACCACCAGACAGTCCAGCGCCTGCTGCTTATCCGCCAGGGCAACCGCGGTCATCACCTGATGCGTTTTCCCGGAAAGCATGCGCAGCATCTCTGCGGCGTGCCCGGCATCACGCGGCTTTTCCAGCACTTCGCCGTTAAGGATGACAATGGTATCCGCACCCAGCACCGGCAGATCGCGCGATGCCAGCGCAACGCCTGCCTGCGCTTTTTCACGCGCCAGGCGAGTGACGTAATGCTGAGCGCTCTCCTGCGGCTGGCGTCGCTCCTCAATACCGGGAACCACGCGCTCGAAGGAGAGTCCCATCTGAGTCAACAGCTCCTGTCGACGTGGAGAACCTGAAGCAAGATACAGAGTTGTCATATCAACCTTATTGCACCGCAAATTGCTGACGCACTTTACGCATCAGCAGGAATAGCCATGGCCAGAGCACACCGTTTACTACACTACTCCAGAACACTTCCGGACGGAAAGAGACGTTGATCACTAAAAACTCTGCCCAGAAAACAACGATGTCCACCGCGAGGGAGAGCATCATCACCACCAGCGCCTGCTGCCAGAGCGCCAGATTGCGGAACAGCTGATATTTCAGAGCGACCAGATAAGCGATGATGCTTAACGATAGCGCGCGAACGCCCAGCGTCGAGCCGCTGATGAGATCGAGAACGGCGCCCATCACGAAGCCCGTGCCGACGTTCACCCGATGCGGTAATGCGAGGATCCAGTACAGCAGGATAAGCAGTACCCAGTTTGGCCGGAAGACGCTGATGTCCGCCGGCCAGGGCATGATCTGTAGCAAGAGTGCAATAAGAAACGAGAGCCAGATAACCCAGCGTCCCTGGCTACGGTAGCTTGCCACTATTGCCCCCCTGCAGGCAGAGGTTTAGCAGGTGGCGTCAGGCCGGTTGCGGGAGCCGGCATTTGTGGCCCGACGGAATCCGGCGCAGGCAGAACCTGCGGCATCATCTGCATCAGACGTTCATTGGCGACGCGATGAACCTCTTCCGGGGTCATCGGGTTGGAGCCGTTACGATCGGCCCCCCACAGCAGCAGCAGATAGCGCAAACGCTGCAGGCCCGCGGTCGGGCGAGCCTGAATAACGGTATACGCGCGCTGCGTATCCAGCTTGACGGAAGAGACCACGCCCACCGGATACCCCTCCGGGAAACGGCCGCCAAGACCTGAAGTCACCAGCACGTCGCCGACGCGAATATCGGTATTCGCCGGCAGATGCTCCAGCTGCAGATCGTCAGTGCAGCCATTACCGGCGGCAATCACGCGGATATCGTTGCGCAGCACCTGAATCGGCAGCGCATGGGTGGCGTCACAGATAAGCAGCACGCGGCTGGTCATCTTCGCGACGGCAACAACCTGACCGACAACGCCCTTATCGCTGATAACCGGCTGGCCTTCGTAAACGCCGCTGACGCTGCCTTTATCGATAACCACCTGATCGCTGTAGGGATCGTTAACCGTTGAGATGACCTGAGTCACCATTTTTTGCTCATCCTGGCGCAGCGGGGAGCCCAGCAGTTCACGCAGACGCGCGTTCTCCTGCTTGTACTGGCCCAGCATCAGCAGGTCGCTGTTTTTCAGCAGCAGTTCCTGACGCAGCGCGCGGTTTTCCAGTTCGAGCTGATCGCGGGTGGCCAGCGTTTGCGATACGCTATCCAGCAATTCCCGAGGACCGTTAGAAATAAAGTAGAAAGGACTGACGGCTGTATCCATGTACGTTCGAATCTGGCTGAACGTACCCAGGCGGCTGTCGGCGATAATCACGCCAAGCGCCACCAGAACCGCCAGAATAAGGCGAATCTGTAGCGACGGGCCACGGCTAAAAATTGGCTTCATAGGCTATGCGTATTCTCGTGTCAGTTAAGACCAGGGGCAACCCTTGAGCCACCCCAGACCTTCGGCTGACTACTCTTCGCTAAACAAGTCGCCGCCGTGCATATCGATCATTTCCAGCGCTTTACCGCCGCCACGCGCGACGCAAGTCAGTGGATCTTCTGCAACTACGACAGGAATACCTGTCTCTTCCATCAGCAGGCGGTCGAGGTTACGCAGCAGCGCACCGCCGCCGGTCAGGACCATACCGCGCTCGGAGATATCAGAAGCCAGCTCTGGCGGGCACTGCTCGAGAGCAACCATCACCGCGCTAACGATGCCGGTCAGCGGTTCCTGCAGCGCTTCGAGAATTTCGTTCGAGTTCAGGGTGAAGCCGCGTGGAACGCCTTCAGCCAGGTTACGACCGCGCACTTCGATTTCACGCACTTCATCGCCCGGATAAGCGGAGCCGATTTCATGCTTGATACGTTCTGCCGTCGCTTCACCGATCAGGGAGCCGTAGTTACGACGCACATAATTAATCACGGCTTCATCGAAACGGTCACCGCCGATACGCACGGAAGAGGAGTAAACCACGCCGTTCAGGGAGATAACCGCCACTTCCGTGGTACCGCCGCCGATATCCACAACCATCGAACCGGTTGCTTCAGAAACCGGCAGGCCCGCACCGATCGCAGCCGCCATCGGCTCTTCGATCAGGAAGACTTCACGGGCGCCAGCGCCCTGAGCGGATTCGCGGATGGCACGACGTTCAACCTGGGTTGCACCAACCGGTACACACACCAGAACGCGCGGGCTCGGACGCATGAAGCTGTTGCTATGCACCTGTTTGATGAAGTGTTGCAGCATTTTTTCGGTAACAAAGAAGTCGGCGATAACGCCGTCTTTCATCGGGCGAATTGCCGCGATGTTGCCCGGTGTACGCCCGAGCATCTGCTTCGCTTCATGACCGACAGCGGCGACGCTTTTCGGCGATCCGGCACGATCCTGACGAATGGCCACAACGGAAGGCTCATTCAATACGATGCCTTGTCCTTTTACATAGATAAGGGTATTCGCGGTACCCAGGTCAATGGACAGGTCATTGGAAAACATGCCACGAAATTTTTTTAACATACTAAGGGATAATCCTGAAAGCTGGGGCGGAAAACAAAATCCGCTTACTTTACCAACCACACGCAGCAGCGACAAGGCGCAAAAATCATCTGCTACGGTGAAAATTAGTGCAGTTCATTTCCTTTGTTACAAATTTTCCGGCTCCGTTCAGTGCTGAAAACTTCAGCAGCGCTCCACGCTTCAATTTGCAACCTGTCAAAGGTCATTTACTGGCATTTACATTGCGATAATCCGGCAGGTAGACAAGCACACCCCCTTCACTATGGCGCGCGTTATTCTACGTGAAATCACGCTAAACGGCAGATCAAACCGAGTATCTTTGCGAATATTTTTTCACATTTGTGTCAAGTGGCTGTGAGGCGGCAAAAAATTCCCCCTGGCCACCGGTAACACCGCATTGAGACAGGACCTGCCACTCACTACGACTGCGTACTCCGGTTGCAAAAACCTGGACCGGCATACCCTTGCAGGCCTCCACCAGGCTCTGAACCAGCAGCTGGTTCTCACTGCGTTTTTCAATATTGCGCGACAGTCCCTGGTGTAGCTTGATGACTTCGACGTCCAACTGCTTGATCCAGCTGGTTCCAACCAGCGTTAATCCGGCCTGAACCACGGCGACTTTAATACCTAAAGCGTTAATCAGCCGCATAACCGGCTGCAGGCGGCCGATATATTGACAAACATCTGCCTCTGCAAGTTCAAAAATAATGCGCTGACGTTGCGATTTTTCACACTGCATCAAAGTATCGCGCAGCCAGCGCTGGAATCGAGGACGGATCAGCGACTCCACCGTCACCTGTAAAGCGAGGTTTTCGTCCGGCCAGAAGCCTAAAAATGGCAGCAGCCGCGTGATCTGCAGGCGGTCGTACTCTTCCGCCAGGCCAAACTGCTGCACCATCGGCATATATTCCGCCGCAATCACCTCTTCCGTACCGTCATACAGGCGGGACATCAGCTCACGGTGATGGACGCGACCGTCGCGATTCACCGCGGGCTTCTGATAGAGCCGCGGTCCACCGCGGCTTAGCATCTGTTCAATCAGGGTGCGCCAGCGCACGTTGCCGCGCCCTTTCTCCGGCAGCGAATCGTCATAAACCGCCCAGCTATTGCTCCCCTGCAGAACCGCGTTGCGCGTGGCCGCTTCCGCGCGCTCCATCACCTGAGCCGTGGTCTGTCCGCTGCGGAAGGCGCAAATACCGATATGCATCATGTCATCGCGGTCAAGAATGCGCGTGGGCGGCAGCGCGTCCATCGCCTTCAGCAGCAGCCCGGCGATGCTGTCCGCCTCCTTCTGGGTGCGGTGCGGCAGCAGGACGGCAAAATCGCTGCGGTGATAACGCGCCAGCAGCGCGCCGGGATAGCGCATAATAAAAGTAGAAAGCAGGTTGATGAGCGTGAAGTAATGCTCCTCCGCTGCGGCGCGCCCCCAGTTATCGCGCAGTAAATCGAACTCCGGCAGGCGGATCATCATCACAATGCCGTACGAGCCGACCTTTTCCTGATCTTCCAGCAGCGTGGCAAGCTGGTTATCGAAGAACAGGCGGTTATTGAGGCCGGTTTTGGTGTCCTGAGCGGCATAGGAGCGAATAAGCGTATCCATACGGCTTCGCTGATCGCTGGCAAACTGCAGCTCGGATAGCAGCATATCCAGCGCGCTGCTGGTGCTCACCGGCCATTCGTGCACCGATCCGCGCACCTGAGGCCCGCGCTCGCCGTTAAGGATCCTCGTCGCCCGCAGCTCCAGCAGCTCCTGCCCGGACAGCTGACGACGGATCCAGCGAACGGAAAAAAACATCATCAGCACCATAAAGCCAATGGCGATAGAAAGCGGTGCGGTCACGTGCAGCGAGCGGAAGTAGTTAACCATCGGGTCCAGATAGACCAGATGCAGCGTCATGCCGGGGTGCTTTAGCGACGGGACCGTGATCTCCCGAAACTGGTTATTACTCCCCAGCGGGCGGTAGCTGTCGCTACGCGCGTGGCTGTACACCGATTTGCCGTTAAGGAGAAAATCAACCTGCACAACGTCGACCGGCGTCATCAGCTCATCCATCTGTGGTTCAAGCCGGGCAAAGGATGAAGAGATCAGGCGGTTATCCAGCACCGTCGCTACGGCCTGGACGCGATTCTCCATTTTTTGCTGAATACCGTTATAAAAACTCAGCGACGCGCCAATAAGCGTGACAAAGATAGTCAGGCTGGTAAGCAGCGTGACAAATGCTGAGAATTTCGTCGTTAATCGCATCCCTGTGTTAACTCCGCGTGTGAATGACTGCCCGATGAATATTCGGACTCCGGTACTGGCGCTTTCCCCAAAGTAAGCACTAACTTTTTAAAGTGCGAGGCATACTATCAAAGCTGACGTATCTGGCAATTTATTGCGTTGTATCGGCGTAATAATGCCGATAGCGAGTATAGTCTGCAGAAAAATTTTTCCAATCTTTGTACCAATAAGGACCCGCATATGCAGGCTTTAATATTAGAACAGCAGGATGGCAAAACAATCTCTTCGGTGCAAACCATCGACGCCAGCCGGCTGCCGCAGGGCGATGTGACCGTCGATATTCAGTGGTCCAGCCTCAACTATAAAGACGCGCTGGCGATCACCGGCAGCGGAAAAATCATCCGCAACTTTCCGATGATTCCTGGCATCGATTTTGCCGGTATCGTCCACACCAGCGAAGATCCGCGTTTCCATGCGGGCCAGCAGGTGCTTCTCACCGGATGGGGCGTTGGCGAAAATCACTGGGGCGGCCTGGCCGAGCAGGCGCGCGTGAAAGGCGACTGGCTGGTTGCGATGCCTGAAGGACTGGACGGCCGTAAAGCGATGGCCATCGGTACCGCCGGCTTCACCGCCATGCTGTGCGTGATGGCGCTGGAAGATGCCGGCATTCGTCCCCAGGACGGCGAGGTTGTCGTCACCGGCGCCAGCGGCGGCGTCGGCAGCACCGCGGTCGCCCTGCTGCATCGCCTGGGTTACCAGGTGGTCGCCGTTTCTGGTCGCGAAAGCACCCATGATTATCTGAAAGCGCTGGGCGCGCAGCGGATCGTTGGGCGCGAGGAGTTTGCCGAAACCCGTCCGCTGGAGAAACAGCTGTGGGCCGGTGCGGTCGATACTGTCGGCGATAAGGTGCTGGCGAAAGTGCTGGCACAGATGAACTACGGCGGCTGCGTAGCCGCCTGCGGCCTGGCCGGCGGCTTTGCTCTGCCGACGACGGTGATGCCGTTTATTTTGCGTAACGTCCGCCTGCAGGGCATTGATTCGGTAATGACTCCGCCCGCGCGCCGGGCTCAAGCCTGGCAGCGGCTGGTTGGCGATCTGCCTGAGTCGTTCTATGCGCAAAGCGCGACGGAAATTACGCTCGCCGAAGCGCCGGCCTTTGCCGATAAGATTATGGCTAACCAAATCCAGGGTCGGACGCTGGTGAAAATCGCCTAATATGCAATTTTTCGTGACATATTCGCGATAACTCTCCGCCTCCGTCATGCTTAGGAAAAAGCATGCCGGAGGATGTCATGAAACACAAAAAGCTAACGGAAGCCGACGTCACGGCAGAATCCGTTTTTATGCTGCAGCGTCGCCAGGTTTTGAAAACGCTGGGGATTACCGCAACGGCCCTTTCCCTTTCCCCTACGGCAAAAGCCGATCTTCTCGATTGGTTCAAAGGCCACGACCGCCCTCCCGCGCCGGCGGGCAAAGCGCTGACCTTCGACAAACCCGCCGCATGGCAAAACGCGCTAACGCTCACCCCGGAGGATAAGGTATCCGGCTACAACAACTTCTATGAGTTCGGTCTGGATAAAGCCGATCCGGCGGCCAACGCGGGCAGCCTGCGTACCGATCCGTGGACGCTGACCATCGGCGGAGAAGTTGCTAAACCGCTGACGCTCGATCATCACGATCTGACCACCCGCTTTCCGCTCGAAGAGCGCATTTACCGGATGCGCTGTGTCGAAGCCTGGTCGATGGTGGTGCCGTGGGTTGGCTTCCCGCTGCATAAGCTGCTGGCGCTGGTTGAGCCCACCAGCAGCGCCCGCTACGTGGCGTTTAAAACCATCTATGCCCCCGACCAGATGCCGGGGCAGAAGGATCGCTTCATCGGCGGCGGCCTGGCCTATCCTTATGTCGAAGGCCTGCGCCTGGATGAGGCGATGCATCCCCTCACCCTGCTGAGCGTGGGCGTCTACGGTAAGGCGCTGCCGCCGCAGAACGGCGCGCCGGTGCGCCTGACGGTCCCGTGGAAGTATGGCTTCAAAGGGATTAAGTCGATTGTCAGTATCGAACTCACCCGCGAGCGGCCGCCGACCACCTGGAATCTGGCGGGACCGGATGAATACGGCTTTTACGCCAACGTCAATCCGCATGTCGATCATCCGCGCTGGTCGCAGGCAACGGAACGCTTTATCGGTTCCGGAGGCGTGCTGGACGTCAAGCGCCAGCCGACGCTGCTGTTCAACGGCTATGCTGACGAAGTGGCTTCGCTCTACCGGGGCCTGAATTTGCGGGAGAATTACTAGTGCGCCTGAACGTAAAACAGATTACCTGGCTCAAGGTTATGCTCCATCTGGCCGGGTTTCTTCCCTTTCTCTGGCTATTCTGGGCTGCGCAGCAGGGGTATTTCAGCGCCGACCCGGCAAAGGATATTCAACACTTTACCGGTAGGATGGCTCTTAAATTTCTGCTGGCAACCTTGCTTGTGTCGCCGCTGGCGCGCTACGCTAAACAGCCGCTGTTGATTCGTACCAGGCGCCTGCTGGGACTGTGGTGTTTTGCCTGGGCGACGCTGCACCTGACCAGCTACACGCTGCTGGAACTCGGGATTAACAATCTGGCGCTGCTGGGTTCTGAGCTGGTGAATCGGCCCTATCTGACGCTGGGGTTTATCAGCTGGCTTACCCTGCTGGCGCTGGCGGTCACCTCGACGCAGGCACTGCAGCGAAAATTAGGCCGTCGCTGGCAAACATTGCATAACTTCGTCTATCTGGTGGCGATCCTTGCCCCCATCCACTATCTATGGTCCGTGAAGATATTATCCCCACAGCCGTTGATATATGCCGGGCTGGCGGTTGTGCTTTTGGCGTGGCGTTACAAGAAGTTCCGTCAGTGGTGGCGCTAATCCCCGGATATGTGCAGTTTCCCGCAGATCTTTTATCAACCGCGACTCATTTAACGATAGCGGTTGATAATCTTCCCTGATAAGACCAGTATTTAGCTGCCAAATGCTACGAAATCGTTATAATGTGCGACTTTGGTTTTCCTGGAGGGGTTTTTACGCCCTGAAAAGGTGACAAGCGCGTTTCGAAGGTATATTTTGTTTTTTACCCGAGAATGGCAGGAGATAGCCGCACAATGGCTGACAAGTTTCGCATTTTGCTTTTGAATGGACCCAACCTTAACATGCTTGGTACACGCGAGCCTGAGAAGTACGGCACCCTCAAGCTTTCTGAGATTGTTAACCGTCTGGAATCAGAAGCTGCGGCTCTGAACGTGGCGCTGGATCACCTGCAATCAAACGCGGAGTACGCGTTAATCGACCGAATTCATCAGGCTAAAGACGCTGTCGACTATATCCTGATTAATCCGGCCGCGTTTACGCACACCAGCGTGGCAATCCGCGACGCGCTACTTGCGGTGAGTATCCCGTTTATCGAGATCCACCTGAGCAACGTGCATGCCCGCGAACCATTCCGTCATCACTCTTATCTGTCGGATATCGCCGCAGGCGTTATCTGTGGATTGGGGGCGGACGGTTATTCATACGCTTTACAGACGGCGGTAAAACGCCTGTCACAATCACACTAAACAAAGAGTACGGAACCCACTCATGGATATTCGTAAGATTAAAAAACTGATCGAGCTGGTCGAAGAGTCTGGCATCAACGAACTGGAAATTTCTGAAGGCGAAGAGTCTGTGCGCATCAGCCGCTCAGCTCCGAACACCGGTTATCCAGTGATGCAGCAGGCTTATGCCGCTCCGATGATGCAGGCACAGGCACCTGTTGCCGCAGCACCGGCAGCCGCGCAGGCAGAAGCCCCGGCGAAAGCGGAAATCAGTGGTCACATCGTACGTTCCCCGATGGTCGGTACTTTCTACCGCACCCCGAGCCCGGACGCTAAAGCGTTTGTGGAAATCGGCCAGAAAGTCAACGTGGGCGACACTCTGTGCATCGTCGAAGCAATGAAAATGATGAACCAGATCGAAGCCGACAAAGCCGGCGTGGTGAAAGCCATTCTGATCGAAAGCGGCCAACCGGTAGAATTTGACGAGCCGCTGGTAGTCATCGAGTAACGAGGCGAACATGCTGGATAAAATTGTTATCGCCAACCGTGGCGAGATTGCACTGCGTATCCTGCGTGCCTGTAAAGAACTGGGCATCAAGACCGTTGCTGTACACTCCACTGCGGATCGCGATTTAAAACACGTATTGTTAGCGGATGAGACGGTCTGTATTGGCCCGGCTCCGTCCATTAAGAGCTACCTGAATATCCCGGCGATCATCAGCGCGGCTGAAATCACCGGCGCGGTGGCGATTCACCCGGGCTATGGCTTCCTCTCGGAAAACGCCAACTTTGCTGAGCAGGTTGAACGTTCCGGCTTTATCTTTATCGGCCCGAAGGCTGACACTATTCGTCTGATGGGCGACAAAGTGTCGGCGATTACCGCCATGAAGAAAGCCGGCGTACCAACCGTTCCTGGCTCCGATGGCCCGCTGGGCGACGACATGGACGCTAACCGCGCCCATGCGAAACGCATCGGCTACCCGGTTATCATCAAAGCCTCCGGCGGCGGCGGCGGTCGCGGCATGCGCGTTGTGCGCAGCGATGCCGAGCTGGCGCAGTCCATCTCCATGACCAAAGCTGAAGCGAAAGCCGCTTTCAGCAACGACATGGTGTATATGGAGAAATACCTGGAAAATCCTCGTCATATCGAGATCCAGGTACTGGCTGATGGCCAGGGTAACGCTATCTATCTGGCTGAGCGCGACTGCTCCATGCAGCGTCGTCACCAGAAAGTTGTCGAAGAAGCGCCGGCGCCGGGTATTACTCCGGAACTGCGTCGCTACATCGGCGAGCGCTGCTCCAAGGCCTGCGTCGATATCGGCTATCGCGGGGCGGGTACCTTTGAGTTCCTGTTCGAAAACGGCGAGTTCTACTTCATTGAAATGAACACCCGTATTCAGGTTGAACACCCGGTAACAGAAATGATCACCGGCGTTGACCTGATTAAAGAGCAGCTGCGGATTGCCGCAGGCCAGCCGCTGTCCATCAAGCAGGAAGAAGTTCAGGTGCGTGGCCATGCGGTTGAATGCCGTATTAACGCCGAAGACCCGAATACCTTCCTGCCGAGCCCGGGTAAAATTACCCGCTTCCACGCGCCGGGCGGTTTTGGCGTTCGCTGGGAGTCTCATATCTACGCTGGCTACACCGTGCCACCGTACTATGACTCAATGATCGGCAAGCTTATCTGCTACGGCGAAAACCGTGATGTGGCCATTTCACGCATGAAAAATGCGCTGCAGGAGCTGATCATCGACGGCATCAAAACTAACGTCGATCTGCAGATTCGCATCATGAATGACGAGCACTTCCAGCATGGTGGTACCAATATCCACTATCTGGAGAAAAAGCTCGGTATGCAGGAAAAATAATCCTGCATCGCTGCAAAAGGCCGGATAATCCGGCCTTTTTTCTTTTTCTCTCCCCTCATCTTTTCCATGCGGTACAATCCCCGCTTTCTTCATCCTCCTGGGACTAAAAAATGGACAATCGGTTTGTTCAGGCCCACAAAGAAGCGCGCTGGGCGCTGTGGCTGACCCTTCTCTATCTTGCCGCCTGGCTGGCTGCGGCCTATCTCCCGGACAGCGCTATCGGCATAACCGGGCTGCCGCACTGGTTCGAAATGGCCTGCCTGCTGGTGCCTCTGATATTTATCCTGCTGTGCTGGGCGATGGTGCGTTTCGTATTCCGCGACATTCCGCTGGAGGATAGCGATGCAGCTTGAAATCATCGTCATCCTGATTGCCTATCTGTTCGTGGTCTTCGGCCTGTCGCTTTACGCCATGCGCAAACGCAGCAGCGGCAGCTTTCTCAGCGAGTATTTCCTCGGCAGCCGTTCCATGGGTGGCTTCGTGCTGGCCATGACGCTCACCGCCACCTACATCAGCGCCAGTTCATTTATCGGCGGGCCCGGCGCTGCCTATAAGTACGGGCTCGGCTGGGTGCTGCTGGCGATGATCCAGGTACCGACGATCTGGCTTTCGCTGGGGATCCTCGGGAAGAAATTCGCTATTCTGGCGCGACGCTATAACGCCATCACCCTCAACGACATGCTGCAGGCCCGCTACCAAAGCCGCGCCGTCGTCTGGATCGCCAGCATCAGCCTGCTGGTAGCCTTCGTCGGGGCGATCGCTGTGCAGTTTATCGGCGGCGCGCGCCTGCTGGAGACTGCGGCGGGAATCAAATATGAAAACGGCCTGCTGATCTTCGGGATCACCATTGCTCTGTACACCGCGTTCGGCGGTTTTCGCGCCAGCGTGCTCAATGACACCATGCAGGGTATGGTCATGCTGATCGGCACTATCGTGCTGCTGGTCGGGGTTGTCCACGCTGCGGGCGGTCTGCATCACGCCGTCGATACCTTACAGAAGATAGATCCGCAGCTGGTATCGCCGCACGGCGTAGACGGAATCCTTACTCCGACCTTTATGACCTCGTTTTGGGTGCTGGTCTGCTTCGGCGTTATCGGCCTGCCCCATACCGCCGTACGCTGCATCTCTTATAAAGACAGCAAAGCCGTTCACCGGGGGATCATCATCGGTACCGTGGTCGTCGCGCTGCTGATGTTTGGCATGCACCTCGCGGGTGCGCTGGGCCGCGCGGTTCTGCCGCACCTCACCGTCCCCGATCAGGTGATCCCAACGCTGATGGTCCAGGTGCTGCCACCGTGGGCCGCGGGTCTGTTCCTGGCGGCGCCAATGGCGGCGATCATGTCGAACGTTAATGCCCACTTATTGCAGGCATCGGCTACGATCATTAAAGATCTTTGGCTCAGCGCTCAGCCTGCCAAAAAGCATAATGAGCAAAAGCTGAAAAGGATCTCCACCGCCACCACCCTGGTCATTGGGATCCTGATGATGCTGGCAGCCTGGCGGCCGCCCGAGATGATCATCTGGCTCAACCTGCTGGCCTTCGGCGGTCTGGAAGCGGTGTTCTTATGGCCGCTGGTGATGGGCCTGTACTGGGAGCGCGCTAACGCTACCGGCGCCCTCAGCGCCATGATCGTTGGCGGCGTGCTGTACGCCGTGCTGGCGACATTCAATATTCAGTACCTGGGCTTTCATCCGATTGTGCCCTCGCTGCTGTTAAGCTTGCTGGCTTTTGTGATTGGCAACCGTTTCGGTCAGCCCGTCCCACCAGCCCCTATTATGACTACTGATAAATAAAGAGTTTTGCCATGCCATGGATCCAACTGAAACTGAACACGACCGGCGCACACGCTGAAGATTTAAGCGATGCGCTGATGGAGGCCGGTGCCGTCTCTATCACCTTCCAGGATACCCACGATACGCCGGTATTCGAACCGCTGCCGGGGGAAACCCGCCTGTGGGGCGACACCGACGTGACCGGCCTGTTCGATGCAGAGAGCGACATGAACGAAGTCGTTGCTATCCTTGAGCAGCATCCCCTTCTGGGCGCCGGCTTCGCGCACAAAATCGAGCAGCTGGAAGACAAAGACTGGGAGCGCGAATGGATGGATAACTTCCACCCGATGCGCTTCGGCGAGCGGCTGTGGATTTGCCCAAGCTGGCGTGAAGTGCCGGATGCCAACGCGGTGAACGTGATGCTCGATCCGGGCCTCGCCTTCGGTACCGGTACCCACCCGACGACCTCCCTGTGCCTGCAGTGGCTCGATGGGCTGGATCTGGCGGGTAAAACGATTATTGATTTCGGCTGCGGTTCCGGCATCCTGGCGATTGCTGCCCTGAAGCTCGGCGCGGCTAAGGCCATCGGTATCGATATCGATCCGCAGGCGATTCAGGCCAGCCGCGATAACGCCGAGCGTAACGGCGTCTCGGATCGTCTGGAGCTCTATTTACCTCAGGATCAGCCAGAGGCTCTCAGCGCCGACGTCGTGGTCGCCAACATTCTGGCCGGCCCGTTACGCGAGCTGGCTCCGTTAATCAGCGTCCTGCCCGTTGCAGGCGGTCTGCTGGGCCTCTCCGGGATCCTTGCCAGCCAGGCTGACGGCGTCTGTGAAGCCTACGCCGATCGCTTTAATCTCGACCCGGTGGTTGAAAAAGAAGAGTGGTGCCGGATTACCGGCCAGCGCAAGTAAGCGCGAATGCGGCCTGCGGGCCGCATTTTTGTTTCCAGTAACCGCCGAATGACGTCAAGAAATGGGAGCCAGATCGCATTACGAAGCGCTTTTTTGGCTACAAAAACAGCGTTTTATGCCGCCAATGACCCCATTTTTCTAAGAAAAATAGATAAGTTTTACGATTTTATAATTGGACACAAATTATCCACTTTGCATTAACGCAATGATTAATATGATAATTTATCCATGGTATTTTCGTTACCCCTGGATTCATTGATCTGTGACAGGGGATTGCTCAAAGTTTGGCCTTTCATCTCGTGCAAAAAATGCGTAATATACGCCGCCTTGCAGTCACAGTATGGTCATTTCTTAACTCATGCGCATCGGACACTACCAGCTTAGAAATCGCCTGATCGCAGCACCTATGGCTGGCATTACTGACAGACCATTCAGGACGCTGTGCTATGAGATGGGAGCAGGTTTAACCGTTTCCGAGATGATGTCCTCCAACCCTCAGGTTTGGGAGAGCGACAAGTCCCGTTTACGGATGGTGCACGTTGATGAGCCCGGTATTCGTACCGTGCAAATCGCCGGTAGCGTACCGGAAGAGATGGCCGCAGCCGCCCGTATTAACGTGGAAAGCGGTGCCCAAATTATTGATATTAATATGGGGTGCCCGGCGAAAAAGGTGAATCGCAAGCTCGCAGGTTCAGCCCTCTTGCAGCATCCCGAGCAGGTGAAGTTAATCCTGACGGCGGTCGTCAAGGCAGTGGACGTTCCCGTGACACTCAAGATTCGCACCGGTTGGGAGCCGGAACACCGTAACTGTGTAGAAATTGCCCAACTGGCTGAAGAGTGTGGCATTCAGGCTCTGACTATTCACGGACGCACGCGCGCCTGTTTGTTTAACGGAGACGCTGAATACGACAGTATTCGGGCAGTTAAGCAGAAAGTTTCCATTCCGATTATCGCGAATGGTGACATTACTGACCCGCTTAAAGCCAGAGCTGTGCTCGACTATACGGGGGCTGATGCCCTTATGATAGGCCGCGCAGCTCAGGGAAGACCCTGGATCTTTCGGGAAATCCAGCATTATCTGGACACTGGAGAGCTGCTGCCCCCCCTGCCGTTGGCAGAGGTTAAGCGCTTGCTTTGCGCTCACGTTCGGGAATTGCATGACTTTTACGGTCAGGCAAAAGGGTACCGAATTGCGCGTAAACACGTTTCCTGGTATCTCCAGGAGCACGCTCCAAATGACCAGTTTCGGCGCACATTCAACGCCATAGAGGATGCCAGCGATCAGCTGGAGGCGTTGGAGGCATACTTCGAAAATTTTGCGTAAACAGAAATAAAGAGCTGACAGAACTATGTTCGAACAACGCGTAAATTCTGACGTACTGACCGTTTCTACCGTTAACTCTCAGGATCAGGTAACTCAAAAGCCCCTGCGTGACTCGGTTAAACAGGCACTGAAGAACTATTTTGCTCAACTGAACGGTCAGGACGTTAGTGACCTGTATGAGCTGGTACTGGCTGAAGTAGAACAGCCCCTGTTGGACATGGTGATGCAATACACCCGCGGTAACCAGACCCGTGCTGCCCTGATGATGGGCATCAACCGCGGTACGCTGCGTAAAAAATTGAAGAAATACGGCATGAACTGATACTAGTCAGTTAATTGCTTGAATAAAAGGCGCTCTTCGGCATGGGGAAGCGCCTTTTTACTGCCTCGCGTTTCCCCCCTTCCCGCAGCAGACTGCTAACCCCTCTGAGCTAGCTCGTCGTCCGACGACTCGGTACACAGAGCATCGACATAATATTATCCACCAGCAGCGGCGCCTGCTGATAGAGATCGAATCGCTGCGGCGCCATTAGCCAGTTTTTAATAATACCGCTAAAAGATCCGTGTAATATAATTAACGTTAATTCAATATTTGTTTCCGCAGGTAATAAACGGTTACGGATACACTCAGCTAAAATCTCGCGAATAGTGGGATAGCTAAACCCAATTTTTTGCCGAATATCCTGTTCAGACATCATGTCGCAGGCAAACTCGCATTTATGATAGAGAATCTGCATCAGGTCGCGCTGCCGCGGATCCTCGGCAATATACTGCAGGCCGCGGATAAATTTCTCTCTTAAATGATGCAGAAGATCGCTTGCGGATATTTGTGATGCCGGCGGTGGAAGAAGCTCTCGCAGCGGGAGCTGCTGCTGCCACATTTCATTAAACAGCTGTGACTTGCTCGAGAAATGCCAGTATATCGCTCCGCGGGTTACGCCGGCGGCATCGGCGATGTCCGTAAGCGTCGTGTTCGCCACCCCGCGCAGCGCAAACTGCCGGATGGCTGCGTCAATCAGCAGCTGGCGCGTGCGTAGCGCCTCTTCTTTTGTTTTTCTGACCATACATTGCTTCACCTGCTGCCGAACAGCGGAATAGTGGGAGTATTGAGACGGGATTAAATCTAGCATTCTCTAATTAATATTACTTAGCAAAAAGGGAGATATTCCCCCTTGAGATATCACGCCCAACTAATGCATATAAAGAATGAATAAGTAATAATACATTCACATGACAAATGTTATTAAGCTCGTTGTTAATAATAAGGTCATTCTTAAAATATAAATTCGCATTTTTTTGTTTTTGCGTGCCCTTGCGTTACTCCAAAAATAACTATTCCTTACATCCACCGATGTTTATTTGTAGGATACCGGTCTGCTTTTTTATTCTCTATTTCTTTCACAGGTTCGTAGCCGAACAGGGTGCGGAATCTATAAGGAACGGTAATGACGAGTCACGCCAGGGTTACACTTTTATCCAGCCTAATTATCACAGCGCTCCTGCTCACCGGCTGTGATAATTCAAACAGCGGGCAGCCGCCGGCACAAATACCGCAGGTCACCGTCCATGTTGTCAGCAGCGAACCGCTATCCGTCACCACGGAGCTGCCGGGCCGCACGTCGGCATTTCGCGTCGCGGAGGTTCGTCCTCAGGTCAGCGGGATCGTCCTGCAACGCAGCTTTATTGAGGGGAGCGACGTAAAGGCGGGCCAGCCGCTCTATCAAATTGACCCGGCGACCTATCAGGCCGCCTACAGCAGCGCGAAGGGTGATGAGGCTAAAGCCGTCGCGGCAGCCACCATCGCGCACCTCACGGTTAAGCGCTATCTTCCTCTGCTCGGGACGCAGTACATCAGCCGCCAGGAGTACGATCAGGCGCTGGCAACGGCCAGCCAGGCCGATGCCGACGTGATGGCGGCAAAAGCGGCGGTCGAAAGCGCGCGCATTAATCTTGCCTATACCAAAGTCACCTCGCCTATCGTCGGACGTATCGGTAAATCCAGCGTCACCGAGGGCGCTCTGGTCACCAACGGCCAGGCCGAGGCGATGGCCACAGTCCAGCAGCTTGACCCCATTTACGTCGACGTCACTGAATCCAGCAGCGATTTTATGCACCTCAAGCAGCAGAGCCTGCAGCGCGGCAGCGATATGCAGAACGTTCAGCTGGTCATGGAAAATGGCCAGCCTTACCCGCTCAAGGGCTCTTTGCAATTCTCCGACGTGACGGTAGATGAAAGCACTGGCTCCATCACCCTGCGCGCCATCTTCCCAAACCCGCAGCACAGCCTGCTGCCGGGGATGTTCGTCCGCGCCCGCATCGATGAAGGCGTGGATCCGCAGGCGATTCTGGTGCCGCAGCAGGGGGTAACCCGCACGCCGCGCGGTGATGCCACCGTCATGCTGGTCAACGACCACGGCCAGGTTGAAACCCGCGACGTTATTGCATCCCAGGCAATCGGCGATCGTTGGTTGATAACCCGCGGCCTGCAAAGCGGTGACAAAGTTGTCATCAGCGGCCTGCAGAAGGTTCACCCGGGTACGACGGTGAAGGCCACAGAGGATACCGCGGCACCCGTCGCACAATAAGGTATGAATCACTATGTCTAAGTTTTTTATCCATCGCCCGGTATTCGCCTGGGTACTGGCGATCATTATGATGATTGCCGGCGGCCTCGCGATTATGCAGCTGCCCATTGCGCAGTATCCGACAATTGCTCCTCCGGCCGTTGCCGTATCCGCCACCTATCCCGGCGCCGATGCTCAGACCGTACAGGATACCGTGACGCAGGTTATCGAACAGAACATGAACGGTATCGACAACCTGATGTATATGTCCTCCACCAGTGACTCTGCAGGCGGCGTCACCATCACGCTGACCTTCCGGTCAGGTACCGATCCGGATATTGCCCAGGTCCAGGTACAAAACAAGCTACAGCTTGCTACGCCGCTGCTGCCGCAGGAGGTGCAGCAGCAGGGGATTAGCGTCGAGAAATCCAGCAGCAGCTTCCTGTTGGTTGCAGGCTTCATTTCCGATAATCCCAATACCGCTCAGGATGATATCTCTGACTACGTCGCCTCAAACGTCAAGGATTCGATTAGCCGTCTCAACGGCGTTGGCGATGTGCAGCTGTTTGGCGCCCAGTACGCGATGCGCGTGTGGCTTGATAGTAATCTGCTGAATAAATATAACCTGACGCCGGTCGACGTCATCAACCAGCTGCAGGTACAAAACGATCAGATTGCCGCCGGTCAGCTTGGAGGAACGCCGGCGGTGGCGGGCCAGCAGCTGAACGCCTCGATCATCGCGCAAACCCGCCTGAAGGATCCGCAAGAGTTTGGCAAGGTAACGCTGCGGGTGAACGCCGACGGTTCGGTGGTCCATCTGAAAGACGTCGCGCGTATCGAGCTGGGCGGCGAAAACTACAACGTGGTGGCGAAAATTAACGGTAAGCCGGCTTCCGGCCTCGGGATTAAGCTCGCAACCGGCGCCAATGCCCTTGATACCGCAGCGGCGATTAAGGCAAAGCTTGCCGAGCTGCAGCCCTATTTCCCGCAGGGGATGAAGGTTGTCTATCCGTACGACACCACGCCGTTTGTGAAAATATCGATTCACGAGGTGGTCAAAACGCTGTTTGAAGCCATCGTCCTCGTGTTCCTCGTGATGTATCTGTTCCTGCAGAATATACGCGCAACGCTCATTCCCACCATCGCAGTCCCGGTTGTTTTACTCGGGACCTTTGCGGTGCTTTCCGCATTCGGCTACTCCATTAATACCCTGACGATGTTCGGCATGGTGCTGGCGATAGGGCTGCTGGTAGATGACGCTATCGTAGTGGTGGAAAACGTCGAGCGCGTGATGGTGGAAGAGAGGCTTTCGCCGAAGGAAGCGACCGAAAAGTCCATGTCGCAAATTCAGGGCGCCCTCGTTGGCATCGCGATGGTGCTGTCAGCGGTGTTTGTACCCATGGCCTTCTTTGGCGGCTCCACGGGCGCCATTTATCGTCAGTTCTCTATCACCATCGTCTCGGCCATGGCGCTCTCCGTGCTGGTTGCGCTGATCCTGACGCCGGCGCTGTGTGCCACCTTGCTAAAGCCTTCTTCCGCCAACCATGATGAAAAGAAAGGCTTTTTCGGTTGGTTCAACGCCAGGTTCGACAGCAGCGTTAACCACTACACCAACAGCGTCAGCAGGATCCTTCGCTGTACCGGACGCTACCTGGCTATCTATTTGCTCATCGTCGTGGGGATGGCCGTGCTCTTTATGCGTCTGCCAACCTCCTTCCTGCCGGATGAAGATCAGGGCGTGTTTATGACCATGCTCCAGCTGCCTTCCGGCGCTACGCAGGAGCGAACGCAGAAAGTGCTGGATACCGTTACCGACTACTATCTGCATAATGAAAAGGCCAACGTCGAGAGCGTCTTTACCGTCAACGGCTTTAGCTTCAGCGGTCAGGGGCAAAACTCCGGCATGGCCTTCGTCAGCCTTAAACCGTGGGAACAACGCAGTGGAGCAGAGAACGGCGTGGAGGCGATTATCAAACGAGCCACCGTTGCATTCAGCCAGATTAAGGACGCCATGGTCTTCCCGTTCAATCTGCCGGCCATTATCGAACTCGGTACCGCAACGGGTTTTGACTTTGAGCTTGTCGATCAGGGCAACCTCGGCCATAGCGTACTAACCCAGGCGCGTAATCAGCTGCTGGGCATGGTCAGGCAGCATCCGGACCAGCTGGTGCGCGTGCGGCCAAACGGGCTGGAGGATACGCCGCAGTTTAAGCTCGACGTAGATCAGGAGAAGGCCCAGGCGCTCGGGATTTCATTAGCGGATATCAACGAAACGATTTCTGCCGCCCTCGGCGGGTACTACGTTAACGATTTCATCGACCATGGTCGGGTGAAAAAGGTTTACGTTCAGGCTGATGCGCATTTCCGTATGCTGCCGAATGATATCAATAATATGTATGTGCGCAGCGCCAACGGTGAAATGGTGCCGTTCTCGTCGTTCGTCACGTCGCGCTGGGTCTATGGCTCTCCGCGACTTGAGCGTTACAACGGCTTGCCTTCGATGGAAATTCTCGGCGAGGCCGCGCCGGGTAAAAGTACCGGGGACGCAATGATCCTGATGGAGCAGTTGGCCAGCAAGCTGCCGACCGGTATCGGTTACGACTGGACGGGAATGTCCTATCAGGAACGGCTCTCCGGCAACCAGGCGCCTGCGCTCTACGCCATCTCCCTGATTGTTGTCTTCCTGTGCCTCGCCGCGCTCTATGAGAGCTGGTCAATCCCCTTCTCGGTGATGCTGGTCGTGCCCTTAGGGGTTGTTGGGGCGTTGCTGGCGGCATCGCTTCGTGGGCTCAATAATGATGTCTATTTCCAGGTCGGCTTATTAACCACGATTGGCTTATCGGCAAAAAATGCCATTCTGATCGTCGAGTTTGCTAAAGATCTTATGGATAAAGAAGGCAAAGGGATTATCGAGGCGACGCTCGAGGCATCGCGTATGCGCCTGCGTCCGATCCTCATGACATCATTAGCCTTTATACTCGGGGTGCTGCCTTTAGTTATTAGCCATGGCGCCGGAAGCGGGGCGCAAAATGCGGTGGGCACCGGCGTGATGGGCGGGATGTTAACCGCTACGCTGCTGGCAATCTTCTTCGTACCGGTATTTTTCGTGGTGGTAAGGGGCCGCTTTACCCGACGCGAGAAGTAGCGTATCTCCTCCTCAAAGGCGCCGCGCTGGCGCCTTTTTTATTACTATTATTCAATTAGTTAAATTAAATTTACTATATTCAATAATGATAAGATCGGCAGCCCCTGCCTTTATTTCGTTATTTTGTTCTACATCTTTTCTACGCAATTCCCCGCTTATCTCCATGACATTTACGTAGCTCATAAATTGAGATAATTTCCTCTATCAGGCCTCTGTATCAGCGATGGTAAAATAGGCTATTCCGTCGTGTATCTCACCCGATGCAGTAAAACGGACTATTCAGAGGTAATATCATGAAGAAATTTATTTTAGTGACGCTGCTGGCAACTTTACTCGCCGGCTGCGCGCATGACTCTCCCTGCGTGCCGGTCTACGATTCTGAAGGCAGGCTAGTTCATACCAACACCTGCATGAAAGGCACGACTCAGGATAACTGGGAAACGGCTGGGGCAATTGCCGGCGGCGCGGCGGCAGTGGCTGGATTAACGCTGGGAATTGTAGCGCTGACCCGTTAATCATTACCGTTCCACTGGATTGGGTTTACTCTCCAGTGAGAGAACGGATATAAATAAGGGTCGGGTCGCGAGACCGGGCCCTTTTTCGTGGACGACAGGGTATGAAAACCGCGCTATGAGCGCAGAAATACGCCGCTCGCCGGTATTCCAGGCCGTTCTACAGCAGCTTAGGCCGCCGTTTATCGGTAAGCTGCGTCATTAAATAGCAGACAAGCAAAAAGGCCCAGTCTTTCGACTGGGCCTTCTGCTTTATTTGATGCCTGGCAATTCCCTACTCTCACATGGGGAGACCCCACACTACCATCGGCGCTACGGCGTTTCACTTCTGAGTTCGGCATGGGGTCAGGTGGGACCACCGCGCTCTTGTCGCCAGGCAAATTCTTTAAAATACTGTTTTCTAACTTAAAAACTGGTGCTGATACCCAGAGTCGAACTGGGGACCTCACCCTTACCAAGGGTGCGCTCTACCAACTGAGCCATATCAGCACGCTTAATTTGGTACCGGGCATAATTTTCGGGCCGTTGCTGTGCAACGTTCAAAAGCGTTCGCTTTTGTCCTACTCTCTGTCGAGTAGTGAACTGCCTCGAAAGTCAGTGCCATACTACTAATTTGATGCCTGGCAGTTCCCTACTCTCACATGGGGAGACCCCACACTACCATCGGCGCTACGGCGTTTCACTTCTGAGTTCGGCATGGGGTCAGGTGGGACCACCGCGCTATTGCCGCCAGGCAAATTCTGTTACCAACACGCCATCAGGCCTGTCAGTTAATCTGTATCAGCTGAAAATCTCTCAAATTCATCACACCAAACAGCTTTGGCGTTGTAAGGTTAAGCCTCACGGTTCATTAGTATCGGTTAGCTCAACGTATCGCTACGCTTACACACCCGACCTATCAACGTCGTAGTCTTCAACGTTCCTTCAGGACTCTCAAGGAGTCAGGGAGAACTCATCTCGGGGCAAGTTTCGTGCTTAGATGCTTTCAGCACTTATCTTTTCCGCATTTAGCTACCGGGCAATGCCATTGGCATGACAACCCGAACACCAGTGATGCGTCCACTCCGGTCCTCTCGTACTAGGAGCAGCCCCCCTCAATTCTCCAGCGCCCACGGCAGATAGGGACCGAACTGTCTCACGACGTTCTAAACCCAGCTCGCGTACCACTTTAAACGGCGAACAGCCGTACCCTTGGGACCTACTTCAGCCCCAGGATGTGATGAGCCGACATCGAGGTGCCAAACACCGCCGTCGATATGAACTCTTGGGCGGTATCAGCCTGTTATCCCCGGAGTACCTTTTATCCGTTGAGCGATGGCCCTTCCATTCAGAACCACCGGATCACTATGACCTGCTTTCGCACCTGCTCGCGCCGTCACGCTCGCAGTCAAGCTAGCTTATGCCATTGCACTAACCTCCTGATGTCCGACCAGGATTAGCTAACCTTCGTGCTCCTCCGTTACTCTTTGGGAGGAGACCGCCCCAGTCAAACTACCCACCAGACACTGTCCGCAACCCGGATCACGGGTCTACGTTAGAACATCAAACATTAAAGGGTGGTATTTCAAGGTTGGCTCCACGCAGACTGGCGTCCACGCTTCAAAGCCTCCCACCTATCCTACACATCAAGGCTCAATGTTCAGTGTCAAGCTATAGTAAAGGTTCACGGGGTCTTTCCGTCTTGCCGCGGGTACACTGCATCTTCACAGCGAGTTCAATTTCACTGAGTCTCGGGTGGAGACAGCCTGGCCATCATTACGCCATTCGTGCAGGTCGGAACTTACCCGACAAGGAATTTCGCTACCTTAGGACCGTTATAGTTACGGCCGCCGTTTACCGGGGCTTCGATCAAGAGCTTCTCCTTACGGATAACCCCATCAATTAACCTTCCGGCACCGGGCAGGCGTCACACCGTATACGTCCACTTTCGTGTTTGCACAGTGCTGTGTTTTTAATAAACAGTTGCAGCCAGCTGGTATCTTCGACTGATTTCAGCTCCGTGAGCAAGTCACTTCACTTACCATCAGCGTGCCTTCTCCCGAAGTTACGGCACCATTTTGCCTAGTTCCTTCACCCGAGTTCTCTCAAGCGCCTTGGTATTCTCTACCTGACCACCTGTGTCGGTTTGGGGTACGATTTGATGTTACCTGATGCTTAGAGGCTTTTCCTGGAAGCAGGGCATTTGTTACTTCAGCACCGTAGTGCCTCGTCATCACACCTCAGCGTTGAATAAGAGTCCGGATTTACCTAAACTCTCCGCCTACATGCTTAAACCGGGACAACCGTCGCCCGGCCAACATAGCCTTCTCCGTCCCCCCTTCGCAGTAACACCGAGTACAGGAATATTAACCTGTTTCCCATCGACTACGCCTTTCGGCCTCGCCTTAGGGGTCGACTCACCCTGCCCCGATTAACGTTGGACAGGAACCCTTGGTCTTCCGGCGAGCGGGCTTTTCACCCGCTTTATCGTTACTTATGTCAGCATTCGCACTTCTGATACCTCCAGCAACCCTCACAGGCCACCTTCAACGGCTTACAGAACGCTCCCCTACCCAACAACACCTGAGTGTCGCTGCCGCAGCTTCGGTGCATGGTTTAGCCCCGTTACATCTTCCGCGCAGGCCGACTCGACCAGTGAGCTATTACGCTTTCTTTAAATGATGGCTGCTTCTAAGCCAACATCCTGGCTGTCTGTGCCTTCCCACATCGTTTCCCACTTAACCATGACTTTGGGACCTTAGCTGGCGGTCTGGGTTGTTTCCCTCTTCACGACGGACGTTAGCACCCGCCGTGTGTCTCCCGTGATAACATTCTTCGGTATTCGTAGTTTGCATCGGGTTGGTAAGTCGGGATGACCCCCTAGCCGAAACAGTGCTCTACCCCCGAAGATGAGTTCACGAGGCGCTACCTAAATAGCTTTCGGGGAGAACCAGCTATCTCCCGGTTTGATTGGCCTTTCACCCCCAGCCACAAGTCATCCGCTAATTTTTCAACATTAGTCGGTTCGGTCCTCCAGTTAGTGTTACCCAACCTTCAACCTGCCCATGGCTAGATCACCGGGTTTCGGGTCTATACCCTGCAACTTAACGCCCAGTTAAGACTCGGTTTCCCTGCGGCTCCCCTATACGGTTAACCTTGCTACAGAATATAAGTCGCTGACCCATTATACAAAAGGTACGCAGTCACCCCATAAAAGAGGCTCCCACTGCTTGTACGTACACGGTTTCAGGTTCTGTTTCACTCCCCTCGCCGGGGTTCTTTTCGCCTTTCCCTCACGGTACTGGTTCACTATCGGTCAGTCAGGAGTATTTAGCCTTGGAGGATGGTCCCCCCATATTCAGACAGGATACCACGTGTCCCGCCCTACTCTTCGAACTCACAGAATGTGCATTTTAGTGTACGGGAGTATCACCCTGTACCCTGCGACTTTCCAGACGCTTCCACTAACACACAAACTGATTCAGGTTCTGGGCTGTTCCCCGTTCGCTCGCCGCTACTGGGGGAATCTCGGTTGATTTCTTTTCCTCGGGGTACTTAGATGTTTCAGTTCCCCCGGTTCGCTTCGTTAAGCTATGTATTCACTTAACGATAGTGTGTCGAAACACACTGGGTTTCCCCATTCGGAAATCGCCGGTTATAACGGTTCATATCACCTTACCGACGCTTATCGCAGATTAGCACGTCCTTCATCGCCTCTGACTGCCAGGGCATCCACCGTGTACGCTTAGTCGCTTAACCTCACAACCCGAAGCTGTTTCGTAAAACAGGTCGTGTTGTGAAAATTTGAGAGACTCGAACACACCATCTTTCCTTTCTTATTACGGAGAAAGGAAACAGTGCGTCGTTTCAATTTTCAGCTTGATCCAGATTTTTAAAGAGCAAAATTTCACAATGCACTTAACAGTACATTTTGAAATTTATCATTCATCAGACAATCTGTGTGAGCACTACAAAGGCAGGTTCTTTTAGGTAAGGAGGTGATCCAACCGCAGGTTCCCCTACGGTTACCTTGTTACGACTTCACCCCAGTCATGAATCACAAAGTGGTAAGCGCCCTCCCGAAGGTTAAGCTACCTACTTCTTTTGCAACCCACTCCCATGGTGTGACGGGCGGTGTGTACAAGGCCCGGGAACGTATTCACCGTGGCATTCTGATCCACGATTACTAGCGATTCCGACTTCACGGAGTCGAGTTGCAGACTCCGATCCGGACTACGACATACTTTATGAGGTCCGCTTGCTCTCGCGAGGTCGCTTCTCTTTGTATATGCCATTGTAGCACGTGTGTAGCCCTACTCGTAAGGGCCATGATGACTTGACGTCATCCCCACCTTCCTCCAGTTTATCACTGGCAGTCTCCTTTGAGTTCCCGGCCGAACCGCTGGCAACAAAGGATAAGGGTTGCGCTCGTTGCGGGACTTAACCCAACATTTCACAACACGAGCTGACGACAGCCATGCAGCACCTGTCTCAGAGTTCCCGAAGGCACCAAAGCATCTCTGCTAAGTTCTCTGGATGTCAAGAGTAGGTAAGGTTCTTCGCGTTGCATCGAATTAAACCACATGCTCCACCGCTTGTGCGGGCCCCCGTCAATTCATTTGAGTTTTAACCTTGCGGCCGTACTCCCCAGGCGGTCGACTTAACGCGTTAGCTCCGGAAGCCACTCCTCAAGGGAACAACCTCCAAGTCGACATCGTTTACAGCGTGGACTACCAGGGTATCTAATCCTGTTTGCTCCCCACGCTTTCGCACCTGAGCGTCAGTCTTTGTCCAGGGGGCCGCCTTCGCCACCGGTATTCCTCCAGATCTCTACGCATTTCACCGCTACACCTGGAATTCTACCCCCCTCTACAAGACTCTAGCCTGCCAGTTTCGGATGCAGTTCCCAGGTTGAGCCCGGGGATTTCACATCCGACTTGACAGACCGCCTGCGTGCGCTTTACGCCCAGTAATTCCGATTAACGCTTGCACCCTCCGTATTACCGCGGCTGCTGGCACGGAGTTAGCCGGTGCTTCTTCTGCGAGTAACGTCAATCACTAAGGTTATTAACCTTAATGCCTTCCTCCTCGCTGAAAGTACTTTACAACCCGAAGGCCTTCTTCATACACGCGGCATGGCTGCATCAGGCTTGCGCCCATTGTGCAATATTCCCCACTGCTGCCTCCCGTAGGAGTCTGGACCGTGTCTCAGTTCCAGTGTGGCTGGTCATCCTCTCAGACCAGCTAGGGATCGTCGCCTAGGTGAGCCATTACCTCACCTACTAGCTAATCCCATCTGGGCACATCTGATGGCATGAGGCCCGAAGGTCCCCCACTTTGGTCTTGCGACGTTATGCGGTATTAGCTACCGTTTCCAGTAGTTATCCCCCTCCATCAGGCAGTTTCCCAGACATTACTCACCCGTCCGCCGCTCGTCACCCAAAGAGCAAGCTCTTCTGTGCTACCGCTCGACTTGCATGTGTTAGGCCTGCCGCCAGCGTTCAATCTGAGCCATGATCAAACTCTTCAATTTAAGTTTGATGCTCGTGAATTAAACTTCGTAATGAATTACGTATGTTCACTCAGAGACTTGGTATTCATTTTTCGTCCGAGGACGTTAAGAATCCATGTCACTTTGAGTGCCCACACAGATTGTCTGATAAATTGTTAAAGAGCAGTGCAACGCGGCTTTCGCTCACCGTTGCGAGGTGGCGTATATTACGCTTTCCTCTTTCAGAGTCAACCCTTTAATTCAGGATTTTTCTCTTCAACCGAACCGGCTAGTTGGTGTGAAGTGATTCACATCCGCCGTGTCAGTGGGAGCGCATTATAGGGATCCCATTTTATTGCACAAGTCTTTTATCGATCTTTTTTTCCGGATGATGCTTTTTCGCCCTTTTCGCAGCGTTATTGTTCGATCTGCTCAGTTTTTACCACAATAAAGGGTTGCAGGCGGCGGGGAAAGCCACCAAAGTCTTCGCACAACCCTGAATTATCGAGGTAAGCATGTCCGCAAATTTACGTCCCTATAAAGATTTATTCCCACAAACAGGCCTGCGCGTGATGATCGATGCCACCAGCGTAGCGATCGGCGATGTCAGGATGGCTGATGATGTCAGCATCTGGCCACTGGTTGCCATTCGCGGAGACGTTAACTATGTGCAAATCGGCCCTCGCACCAATATCCAGGACGGTAGCGTGCTGCATGTCACCCATAAATCATCCTATAACCCGCAGGGTAATCCCCTGATCGTTGGGGAAGATGTCACCATCGGCCATAAAGTCATGCTGCACGGCTGCACTATCGGTAATCGGGTACTGGTGGGGATGGGTTCAATTCTGCTGGATGGTGTAGTAATAGAGGATGACGTCATGATTGGTGCCGGTAGTCTGGTACCGCAGAATAAGCGGCTGGCAGGCGGCTATCTTTACTTTGGCAACCCGGTGAAACAAATCCGCCCCCTGACAGAGGCGGAAATAGCGGGGCTGATCTATTCAGCAAACAACTACGTGAAATGGAAGAACGATTACCTGGATCAGGAAAACCAAACCCAGCCCTGATCGTCTTCCTGCTGGTTACGGATCATCTCATCCGCTTCTTCTTCCAGATCCCAGCGATGTTCGCGAAATGCAGCCAGCCACTGAGCTGGCTCTTTTCCACCAAAGCGTTTTTCTAGCGTTACGCTTCCGATTGCGCAGGTCAGCTGCATACCATGAACCAACGCGGGGAATGTAATGCACTGTTTTTCAGGATCCCACTCCTCCCTATCAGGAAACTGAATCGCCTGATTCACGGATTCAATTCCTTATGCAAGGTTTGAATCACCGGAGTAATGTCTGGCAGTACGCCATGCCAGAGTAATACGGCATGGGCGGCCTGAGCTACCAGCATACCTAAACCGTCAGCACACTTTTTTGCACCATGCTGCTGGCACCAGGTCAGAAACGGCGTATTGCCCTGCTGATAAAACATGTCGTAGCAGTGGACGTGCGTATTAATTAACGCAGCGGGTATCGCCGGGACCTCACCGCCAATACCGCTGGAGGTCGCATTAATGATGAGATCAAACTCATGTTCAGCCAGCGTATCCATTTCCAGCGCACGAATACTGCCGGTATGAGAAAAGAGCGCCGCCAGTTCATGCGCGCGGGAGCTGGTGCGGTTGACAATCGTCACGGCGCAATCGAGGGACAGAAGCGGTAACAGCACGCCGCGCGATGCGCCTCCTGCCCCGATAAGCAGGACACGAAAGCCAGGTTTAATAAAACCGAGCCGCTCCAGATCGCTCAATAGCCCAATGCCATCGGTGTTATCCCCCAGCAAACGGCCATCGTCCAGACGTTTCAGGGTATTCACGGCCCCGGCGAGCGCGGCTCGTTCGGTGAGCTCATCGGCGCGGGCGAACGCTTCCTCTTTAAACGGAACGGTAACGTTGGCGCCTCGCCCCCCTTCATTAAAGAAAGCATTCAGGGTACTGATAAATTCATCTCGTGGCGCCAGAATACGTCCGTACGGATGTGCAATCTGCAGCTGCTGCGCAAAAAGCTGATGGATAGCGGGTGATTTGCTGTGGGCAATAGGATTTCCAAAGACTGCGTAGCTTTCCATCACTTACCCCTGGCGGAAGAGTTCGCCCGTCAGGGCGTCGCGAATTTCAGACGGATTCTGACGACCGCCGGTTAACCCATTAACCACCGGAAAATCGGCGCCAAACTGGGCGTGAACTTCAGCCGTGGTGCGACAGGGAGGCTGGCCGGATAAATTCGCACTGGTCGAAACCAGCGGTTTTCCATAGGCCTCGCATAGCTCAACCACAAGCGGGTGATCGGTAACGCGTACCGCCAGAGAGTCAAAACGCCCGGTCAACCAGCGCGGAGTTGTTTTACGCGCCGGGAAGACGAACGTCACCGGTCCTGGCCAGCAGCTAAAAATTGTCGCCAGCTGCGCCTCGCTAAGCTGAGAGTCATCTATATAAGGAAGTAGCTGTTCAAAGCGGGCGGCGATAAGAATCAGGCCTTTCTCGACCGGCCGCTGCTTGAGGTCCAGCAGACGCATGACGGCCGTTTCGCTGTCGGGATCGCAGCCAACGCCAAAAACAGCTTCTGTGGGATAGGCGATGACGTGTTCGTTATTCAGAACCGCCACTGCATGGGCGACGGTTTCTGAGTGCAGGTTATTATTCACTGATTTGTTCCGCCGATATCGGCTTTCCACATTGTTTACTGGCACAAAAGCATTTAACGCCCTGCGCCGTTTTCTTTTCGATTAATAGCGGATAGTGGCATTCAGGACACTCGCCCGCTATCGGTTTGAAGTTAATGACGAACTGGCAATCGGGGTAACGATCGCAGGAGTGAAAAGTTTTGCCAAAACGAGAGCGGCGCTGAACCAAATGCCCCTGACCACACTGCGGGCACGCGATAGCCGTCTCATCAGGCTTATCAATAAGTTCAGTATGCTGGCATTGCGGATAGCTGCTGCAACCAATAAACATACCGAAGCGTCCCTGACGCAGCACCATCACGGCACCGCAGGATGGACACTCCTGCCCCTCCAGCACTTTAACGATATGTCCGTCCGCCTGACTTTTCAGGGGACGGACGTAGTTACAGTCCGGATAGTGCGAACAGCCAAGAAACGGTCCATGCTTCCCGGAGCGGATTACCAGTTCAGCCCCGCACTGTGGACAGGGCTCATTTTTACGCACCTGAAACAGTGCTGATTTGGTCATAAATACTCGACGTTGCTGCAAAAAGATTAATGCAGCATACCTTCATTTACTTCGAAGAGTAATTCTTCCATCTGCTGGTAGGCGTTTTCACAGCCCGGAATATTAAACAGCACCATCAGGATCACCCATTTAAGGTCTTCCAGTTCGAACTCTGCCGTATCCAGCGCCAGAACGCGTTCAATTACCATTTCTCGCGTTTCGAGGTTCAACACCTGAATTTGCTCGAGGAATAATAAGAATCCTCGGCAACTAGCATCCAGACGCTGACACTCTTCTTCGGTGTAAATCCGTAAAGAGAGTGGGTCAGAAGCCAGCTGCATGGGCGCGACAAGGCCTTCCTGATAGTCAGCCAGTTTCTCGAGCCACATCAACGCGTTATAAATATCTTCCCGTTCAAAACCGGCGTCGGTGAGATCCCGGGTCAGCTTATCCTGGTCTACGCGCATTTCTGCTTCGTTATGGATGTAAGTCTCAAACAAATACATGAGTACGTCGAACATGGCTTGCCCTCCTTAATCGGACATAGCCGCCGGGTACAGCTGCGATCCAGCCTGCTAACTCCAGTTCAAGTAGCTGAGCTACGGTCACTGGTACAGATTGGCCGGCACGTTCAGCGACAACGTCAACAGGTGTTACCTCATCTCCTACGTTAGCCAGGAGCTCAGGAAATGGCAATGCTACGGGTGGCCGATCCGTGCAATTATTTATATCGTACGGCGTCTCGCGCAGCCATAGCAGCTCATGCTGCCAGTATTCGACGATATCCTCGGGCGCAGTAACGAGGACAGCGCCCTGCTTGATAAGCCAATGCGGGCCCTCTGAGCCTGGGCTGCCTATCGGCCCGGGCAGCGCAAAAACCTCCCTTCCCTGTTCAAGTGCACAGCGGACGGTAACCAACGAGCCGCTTCTCAATGCCGCCTCCACCACCAATACCCCAATACTTAAGCCGCTGATAATCCGGTTACGGCGAGGGAAATTTCCAGGTAATGGCGGTGTGGCGAGAGGAAACTCAGAAAGCAGCGCTCCTCCGCTATCGACAATCTGCCTTGCTAAAGCGGCGTGCCGACGCGGGTAAATATCCCCTAACCCATTCCCGAGCACCGCAATGCTTTTTCCATTCGCGGCAAGCGCGCCGCGATGGGCAACGCCGTCAATACCAATCGCCAGGCCGCTGGTAATCGTGATGCCATAGCGTGCCAGGGCTTCGCAGAACACTCTCCCCCAGCGTTCGCCGTACCAGGAGTGCGCGCGGCTCCCGACAACCGCTAGCTGCCGGCTCTGCAAAATAGCGAGGTCACCTTTAACCAGAAGCGCGCCGGGATAATCAGCGGTTGCGCGCAGCTGCGGTGGATAGAGAGGACTGTCGGTCGAGAGCAGATGGTGCTCTGGCTGTTCCAGCCATTCCAGAGCGGCGTCGATATCCCGCTGGCCAAAGGTCAAAAATTGCCTCGCCTGCGCCGCGCTCAGGCCGCAGAGACGTAAAGCTTCATTATTAAGCCCGACAGCGGTGCCTATCCGGTGAGCGACGGTCGCCATCGCCTCACCATACAGGCCGTTTACCCTCATCAGGCGTAGCCAAATCTCTGCGGGCGCCATCCATACTCCCCTGCCATAAGCGGCTTTAACAATCTTTGCGATTGGACAGTGAGACTGTCAATTAGAGGGGGTTTTGTCTAGAATAGAGGTAATAATCTTATCAACTCCTGAATACGACTCTGGATCTTTATGGCAGTTTTGCAAGTGTTACATATTCCGGACGAGCGCCTTCGCAAAGTCGCCGAGCCGGTAAAAGAAGTCAATGCAGAAATTCAGCGTATCGTCGATGATATGTTCGAGACGATGTACGCGGAAGAGGGTATTGGCCTGGCGGCAACGCAGGTTGATATCCATCAGCGCATTATTGTTATTGATGTGTCGGAGAACCGTGAAGGTCAGCTGGTGTTAATTAACCCTGAGCTGCTGGAAAAAGACGGTGAAACCGGTATTGAAGAAGGCTGCCTGTCCATTCCGGAACAGCGTGCGCTGGTACCACGTGCCGAAACCGTGAAAATCCGTGCCCTGGATCGTGAAGGCAAGCCGTTCGAACTGGATGCTGACGGCCTGCTGGCTATCTGTATTCAGCATGAAATGGATCATCTGGTAGGCAAACTGTTCATCGATTATCTGTCGCCGCTCAAACAACAGCGCATTCGTCAGAAAGTTGAAAAACTGGATCGTTTGCGTACGCGTGCCTGAGGACAAGGATTAACGTGTCACAATCACTACGTATTATTTTTGCGGGTACACCCGATTTTGCAGCGCGTCATCTTGACGCGCTGTTGTCGTCTGAGCACCAGATCGTCGGCGTCTTTACGCAGCCCGATCGCCCCGCTGGCCGCGGTAAAAAGCTTATGCCGAGCCCGGTAAAAGTTCTGGCTGAAGCCAACAATTTGCCGGTATTCCAGCCCGCATCCCTGCGTCCACAGGAAAACCAGGAGCTGGTTTCCTCGCTTAATGCCGATGTTATGGTGGTTGTCGCCTACGGACTGATTCTGCCCAAAGCGGTTCTGGATATGCCGCGTCTTGGCTGTATTAACGTCCACGGTTCTCTGCTGCCTCGCTGGCGCGGTGCTGCACCTATTCAGCGCTCATTATGGGCCGGCGATACGGAAACAGGCGTAACGATTATGCAGATGGACGTCGGTCTCGATACCGGCGATATGCTGTATAAGCTATCCTGTCCGATAACCGCAGAAGATACCAGTGCCAGCCTGTATGACAAGCTTGCAAACCTCGGCCCACAGGGGCTGCTGAATACGCTGACCCAGGTAGCTAACGCAGCCACTCAACCTGAAGTCCAGGATGAAGCCTTAGCCACCTACGCTGAAAAGCTCAGCAAAGAAGAAGCCCGTATTGACTGGTCGCTTTCAGCCGAACAGCTCGAACGTTGCATCCGCGCTTTTAATCCGTGGCCGATGAGCTGGCTGGAAATTGACGCACAGCCGGTGAAGGTTTGGCAGGCGTCGGCTATTGCCGAAGCCAGTACCGCTGAGCCTGGCACCATTGTGGCTGCCAGCAAGCAGGGTATTCAGGTGGCAACCGGCAATGGCATTCTGAATCTGGAATCCCTGCAGCCGGCAGGTAAAAAAGCGATGAGCGCCCAGGATTTGCTAAATTCTCGCCGGGAGTGGTTTATCCCAGGTAACCGTCTTTCCTGACGGTAGTCACTTCTAAAGCCCGGATCTACCGGGCCTTTTTATTTTTACGGTTATGAAAAAAAATCTTAATTTACGTAGTCTGGCGGCTCAAGCCGTTGAACAGGTTGTCGAGAAGGGCCAGTCGTTAAGCAACGTGCTGCCGCCTTTGCAGCAGAAAGTCGGTGAAAAAGATAAAGCGCTGCTGCAAGAGCTGTGCTTTGGCGTTCTGCGCACCCTCAGTCAGATGGAATGGCTGATCAATAAGCTGATGGCTCGCCCGATGACGGGAAAACAGCGCACCGTTCACTATTTAATTATGGTCGGCTTTTATCAACTGCTGCACACCCGTATCCCCGCCCATGCAGCGCTGGCAGAAACGGTTGAGGGCGCGGTAGCCATTAAACGCCCGCAGCTCAAAGGACTGATCAACGGCGTGCTGCGCCAGTTCCAGCGTCAGCAGGAAGAATTGCTTGGCGAATTCGCCGAAAGCGAGAGCCGCTTCCTGCATCCCGCATGGTTAATCAAACGTATTCAAAAGGCCTGGCCACAGCAGTGGCAGGCCATTGCGGATGCCAATAACCAGCGTCCGCCGATGTGGCTACGCGTTAATCGCAATCACCACTCACGCGATGAATGGCTGGCGCTCCTTGAAGAGGCGGGCATGCAGGGGTTTGTTCACCCCGACTATCCGGACGCCGTTCGTCTGGCGACGCCGGCGCCTGTACAGGCCTTGCCCGGCTTTGAGCAAGGCTGGGTCACCGTTCAGGATGCATCCGCCCAGGGCTGTATGCGTTACCTGACCCCGGAAAATGGCGAAAGGATCCTCGACCTTTGCGCCGCGCCTGGCGGTAAAACAACCCATATCCTGGAAGTCGCCCCGCAGGCCAGCGTAATGGCTGTCGACATCGATGAGCAGCGGCTGTCCCGTGTCTATGACAATCTGAAGCGTCTGGGAATGAAAGCCCAGGTAAAACAGGGTGATGGTAGATATCCAGCGCAGTGGTGCGATGATGAAAAATTCGATCGTATTCTGCTCGATGCGCCCTGCTCGGCAACTGGCGTCATTCGCCGCCATCCGGATATTAAATGGCTGCGTCGTGACCGCGATATCGCGGAGCTGGCACAGCTTCAGGCTGAGATTCTTGACGCCATCTGGGGGCATTTAAAACCCGGCGGCACCATGGTCTATGCGACCTGCTCAATTCTGCCGGAAGAAAATAGCCAGCAAATTGCGGCATTCCTGGCACGCACGCCTGATGCAGAACTTAGCATCACCGGAACACCTGAGCAGCCAGGACAGCAAAATCTGCCCGGTGCGGAAGAGGGTGACGGGTTCTTTTACGCTAAGCTGATCAAACATCGGAAATAACGGATCACTGCTGATGAAGATTATTATTCTGGGCGCCGGACAGGTTGGCGGAACTCTCGCGGAAAACCTCGTCGGAGAGAACAACGATATTACCCTGGTTGATACCAACGGTGACCGCCTGCGCAGTCTGCAGGATAAGTTTGACCTGCGTGTTGTTCAGGGGCATGGCTCTCATCCGCGCGTACTGCGCGAAGCCGGAGCGGATGATGCCGACATGCTGGTTGCCGTCACCAGTTCTGATGAAACCAATATGGTGGCCTGCCAGGTCGCCTATTCCCTGTTTAATACGCCTAATCGTATTGCCCGCATTCGTTCTCCGGACTACGTGCGTGACGCCGATAAGCTTTTCCACTCTGAAGCCGTGCCGATTGACCATTTGATCGCGCCGGAACAGCTTGTTATCGACAATATTTACCGCCTGATTGAGTATCCAGGCGCGCTGCAGGTCGTAAACTTTGCCGAAGGGAAAGTAAGTCTGGCGGTTGTTAAAGCCTACTACGGTGGTCCGTTGGTAGGCAACGCGCTCTCGACAATGCGTGAACACATGCCGCATATCGACACCCGTGTGGCGGCTATTTTCCGCCACGATCGCCCTATTCGCCCCCAGGGTTCTACCATTGTTGAAGCCGGCGATGAAGTATTCTTTATTGCCGCATCCCAGCATATTCGTGCCGTGATGAGCGAGCTGCAGCGCCTGGAGAAACCCTACAAGCGCATCATGCTAGTTGGCGGCGGAAATATCGGTGCGGGTCTGGCCCATCGGCTGGAAAAAGACTATAGCGTCAAGCTAATTGAACGCGATCAGCAGCGCGCCGCCGAGCTGGCGGAAAAGCTCCAAAACACCATCGTCTTTTATGGTGACGCCTCGGATCAGGAGCTCCTCGCGGAAGAGCATATTGATCAAGTCGACCTCTTCATTGCCGTTACCAATGATGACGAAGCCAACATCATGTCTGCAATGCTGGCCAAGCGGATGGGCGCCAAAAAGGTCATGGTGCTTATTCAGCGAAAAGCCTATGTCGATCTGGTTCAGGGCAGCGTTATCGATATTGCTATCTCCCCGCAGCAGGCGACCATTTCAGCGCTGCTCAGCCATGTCCGTAAAGCCGATATTGTGGGCGTCTCTTCCCTGCGCCGCGGCGTAGCTGAAGCGATCGAAGCCGTCGCCCACGGAGATGAAAGCACCTCACGCGTCGTGGGCCGTTCGATCGATGAGATCAAGCTTCCGCCGGGGACGATCATTGGCGCCGTGGTTCGCGGAAATGACGTGATGATTGCCAATAATAATTTACGTATTGAGCAGGGCGATCACGTAATTATGTTTCTGACCGACAAAAAATTTATCTCCGATGTCGAACGGCTGTTCCAGCCAAGCCCTTTCTTCCTGTAATTTATTTGGGCGCCGGTATCGCGCCCATATCCATTAACCTTTATTTATCAATGGATAATATTTTTATGCAATTATTCAACAATAATGGAAAATGGAAATACATTTGTTAAACTTATCTCTGTCAGCTGGTTCAAGGAGAATGAAATGAGTATTTTAAAAGAGTTTCGCGACTTCGCGATGCGCGGGAATGTGGTCGATCTGGCAGTGGGTGTCATCATTGGTGCAGCGTTCGGTAAAATTGTATCGTCGCTGGTTGCCGATATTATTATGCCGCCGCTTGGCTTACTTATTGGTGGGATCGATTTTAAATCTTTTGCCGTCACGCTGCGCGATGCTCAGGGAGATATCCCGGCCGTTGTAATGCATTATGGCGTGTTTATTCAGAACGTTTTTGACTTCGTTATCGTTGCGTTTGCCATCTTTATGGCAATTAAACTGATGAATAACCTGAACCGTAAAAAAGAAGAGGCCCCTGCAGCTCCGCCGGCACCGACTAAAGAAGAAGTGCTGCTGAGTGAAATTCGTGACCTGTTAAAAGAGCAGAACAACCGCTCGTAATCAGGCTACAGAAAGCAGAAAGCCAGTGGTAAAAAAGTGATTCACTTTCTTGCCACTGGCCTCCCGGTCACCCCGTACTGCATATTTTTCTTTTCGCTGATAGCTTCCTTTCCCTTTCTTGTTTTTCTCAACGCGTTGCCTGAATAGCGGGTCATGAAGCAGTGCCTCGATGGCATTATCTTTTATTTGCCCTTTGGTGTGCTGATAGCGACTCATAGTAACTCCTGATAGTGAATGAGATCGACGCGAGTGTAGATCTCCGCGCGCAAAAAATCAACGCCCTGCATTACCGCTGCTGGCCCCCTGCTCAAGCGCTTCAAGAATGGAGCAGTAGACGCTGCTGTGGGCGCTACCGCAGCATGCATCGTTAAGCCGCTGTAAGGATCGGCGCATCGTCTGTAATTCCTTAATACGCGATTCAACTTCGCTCAGGCGTGCCTGTACGATCCCTTTTGATTCCTGGCAGGTATGGTGTTCAGGATCGATGCGGATCGACAGCAGCTCGCGGATCGATTCGAGCGTGAAGCCCAGCTGCCGCGCGTAGCGGATAAAACGTAGCCGCTGAAGGTCATTGTCGGTATAAAGGCGAAATCCTCCCTCAGTACGAACATCGTGGGCCATCATCTGCTGCTTTTCGTAGTAGCGAATGGTGTCGGGTGTAACATCCGCCAGCTTCGCGAGCTCACCGATACGATACATACTTACTCCTCACTCATTTTGTTTTGCAGCCTGGCAGAATACTCACCGCGCAGAAAATCTGTATTCAGCCCGGCCTGGCGTAGCTTTAGCTCGAGCAAAGCAAGCCTGCGGCTCAGTTCGGCATGCTGCGGGTCATCCTGACGAACGACGTTAAGCAAATCAACCAGCTCAACGGCTTCTCTACGATGTTCCAGTTCAGGAGGTAAACAGCCGGCGTTCTTGAGTAAACGGTAGCTGACGCGTAGCTCAGGTGGTACATGCAGATCGTCATCCAGGATCAGCGGTTCACCGCGGCCGGGAAGATTATCGAAATCACCTTTATTTTGTGCGTCAAGGATATGGCGTTCTGCCCACTGATCCAGCAACCACATCATACGGCTCCGGGGATGAACAAAAAGAATACAGATAGTGTAATGAAGCAGAGATGTGGAGGATATAAAAAAACCCGCCGAGGCGGGTTTTTTTACGTTACTACAGATTACTCTGCAGCAGCTTCTGCTTTCGGCTCAGCACGATCAACCAGCTCGATGTATGCCATCGGCGCGTTGTCGCCTGCACGGAAGCCACACTTCAGAATGCGAGTGTAACCACCGGCGCGGCTCGCGAAACGCGGGCCCAGCTCGTTAAACAGTTTTGCCACGATCTCGTTATCACGAGTACGGGCGAATGCCAGACGACGATTAGCTACGCTATCAGTCTTGGCAAGAGTAATCAGCGGCTCAACTACGCGACGCAGTTCTTTCGCTTTCGGCAGGGTCGTCTTGATGATTTCATGACGAACCAGCGAACCAGCCATGTTACGGAACATAGCCTGGCGATGGCTGCTGTTGCGGTTCAGTTGACGACCACTCTTACGATGGCGCATGACCTTATCCTTCTCAGTAAAACCTTAACCTGTGATCCGGTTACTCGTCAGCAATGCTTGCCGGTGGCCAGTTTTCCAGGCGCATGCCCAGAGACAGACCACGTGAAGCCAGCACGTCTTTAATCTCAGTAAGAGATTTTTTACCCAGGTTCGGCGTTTTCAGCAACTCAACCTCGGTACGCTGTACCAGATCACCGATATAGTGGATAGCTTCTGCCTTCAGGCAGTTAGCAGAGCGGACAGTCAATTCGAGATCGTCAACAGGGCGCAGCAGGATCGGATCGAATTCTGGTTTCTCTTCTTTCACTTCCGGCTGACGTACATCACGTAAGTCAACGAAAGCTTCAAGTTGTTCTGCCAGGATGGTTGCCGCACGACGAATCGCCTCTTCAGGATCGATTGTGCCGTTGGTTTCCATTTCGATGACCAGCTTGTCCAGGTCGGTACGCTGTTCTACACGCGCTGCTTCAACATTGTAGGCAATACGCTCTACGGGGCTGTAGCATGCGTCGACCAGCAGACGGCCGATTGGGCGCTCATCTTCTTCCGAATGAATTCGGGCAGAAGCCGGCACATAACCACGACCGCGCTGAACTTTGATACGCATGCTAATAGCAGCGTTCTCATCGGTCAGGTGGCAGATCACATGTTGCGGCTTGACGATTTCGACATCACCATCATGGGTGATGTCGGCTGCGGTCACAGGGCCAATGCCAGATTTATTCAAAGTAAGGATAACTTCATCTTTACCCTGAACTCTCACCGCCAGCCCTTTCAGGTTGAGCAGGATTTCAAGGATATCTTCCTGAACGCCTTCTTTGGTGCTGTACTCATGAAGTACACCATCAATCTCAACCTCGGTCACCGCGCAACCCGGCATCGATGAGAGCAGAATACGGCGCAGTGCGTTACCCAGAGTATGGCCAAAGCCACGCTCTAAAGGCTCAAGGGTCACCTTGGCGTGCGTCGAACTCACTTGCTCGATATCGACCAGGCGCGGTTTTAGAAACTCTGTCACAGAACCCTGCATTGTGTCCTCTCTTTGGTACTAAGCTTTACTTGGAGTAAAGCTCGACGATCAGGTGTTCGTTAATGTCCGCAGACAGATCAGAACGTTCCGGCTGACGCTTGAACGTACCTTCCATCTTGCCAGCATCAACTTCCAGCCAGGTTGGCTTTTCACGCTGCTCAGCCAGCTCCAGAGCGGCTTTCACGCGAGATTGCTTTTTCGCTTTCTCACGAATGCTGACGACGTCGTTCGCTTTAACCTGATAAGAAGCGATGTTAACAACACGACCGTTTACCATGATAGCTTTATGGCTAACCAGCTGACGTGATTCAGCACGAGTTGCGCCGAAGCCCATACGGTATACAACGTTGTCCAGACGACCTTCCAGCAGAGCCAACAGGTTTTCACCGGTGTTGCCTTTCAGACGTGCTGCTTCTTTATAATAGTTACGGAACTGACGCTCCAGCACACCGTACATACGGCGAACTTTTTGCTTTTCACGCAACTGCACACCATAGTCAGACAGACGCGGTTTACGCGCACCGTGCTGGCCAGGAGCTTGTTCAATTTTACACTTGGTATCGATCGCGCGAACGCCAGACTTAAGGAACAGGTCTGTGCCCTCACGACGGCTCAGCTTGAGCTTAGGACCCAAATATCTTGCCATTTTCTTTCTCCAACAATCCTAGAAACGAGCGCGTTATACGCGACGTTTTTTCGGCGGACGACAACCGTTATGAGGGATCGGAGTCACATCAGTAATATTAGTGATGCGGAAACCAGCGGCGTTCAGAGCACGAATAGTAGATTCGCGACCCGGACCCGGACCTTTGACCATAACTTCCAGATTCTTGATGCCGTATTCTTTTACGGCTTCAGCGCAACGCTCTGCTGCAACCTGAGCTGCAAACGGAGTTGATTTACGCGAACCACGGAAACCGGAACCACCGGCTGTTGCCCAACCCAGTGCGTTACCCTGACGATCAGTGATGGTAACGATGGTGTTGTTAAAAGACGCATGGACATGAGCCACGCCATCAGAGACTTGTTTTCTTACACGCTTACGTGCACGAACTGGTGCCTTTGCCATTATTCAATCACCCCGATTATTTCTTGATCGGTTTACGCGGACCCTTACGGGTACGTGCGTTGGTCTTAGTACGCTGACCGCGAACCGGAAGACCACGACGATGGCGTAAACCACGATAGCAACCAAGGTCCATCAGACGCTTGATGCTCAGGGTGATTTCACGGCGCAGATCACCTTCAACGACAAATTTACCTACTGCTTCACGCAGAACTTCAATTTGTTCTTCAGACAGCTCACTGATCTTAACATTTTCAGCGATACCCGTGTCAGCACAGATGGCTTTAGAGCGGGTCTTGCCGATACCGAAAATAGCAGTTAATGCGATTACGGTATGTTTGTGATCAGGAATGTTAATGCCTGCTATACGGGCCACTATGCACTCCTACTATTTAATATGTACGCACCATGCTGAAAAGCCCGTTTTCAGGATACTCAAATGGAAACGCACAGACATACAAAAGATTGGCTGGCTAATCTAGCCAGCTCAATCCAACTTTGCAAGAAAAATATGCGAATAAATCAGCCTTGGCGCTGTTTATGCTTTGGCTCGGCACTGCAAATCACACGGATGACACCATCACGCTTAACGATTTTGCAGTTACGGCATAATTTCTTGACGGAAGCACGAACTTTCATTTTTACTCTCCGTAACTTCTCAGGCGACCAGTTATCGGCCGTAGCCTTTCAGGTTCGCCTTCTTCAATGCAGACTCGTACTGACTCGACATCATCAGAGTTTGCACTTGAGCCATAAAGTCCATAATCACGACGACAACAATTAGCAGCGAGGTTCCACCGAAGTAGAACGGCACCTTCATTGCATCACGCATGAACTCCGGGATCAGGCAGATAAAGGTAATATACAGTGCACCAACCAAAGTCAGGCGAGTCATTACTTTATCGATATACTTCGCCGTTTGCTCTCCCGGACGAATTCCTGGTACAAATGCACCGGACTTCTTCAGGTTATCTGCTGTTTCACGCGGGTTGAAAACCAAAGCCGTGTAGAAGAAACAGAAGAATATGATTGCAGACGCATAGAGTAACACATAAAGCGGTTGCCCAGGCTGCAAATACAGCGAAATTGTTGTCAGCCAGTTCCAACCGGTACCGCCCCCGAACCATGACGCGATGGTCGCAGGGAACAGAATAATACTGGAAGCGAAGATTGCAGGGATTACACCCGCCATATTCACTTTCAGCGGCAAATGTGTGCTCTGTGCAGCATAGACGCGACGACCCTGTTGACGCTTCGCGTAGTTCACCACAATGCGGCGTTGACCACGTTCAACGAATACAACAAAGAAGGTCACGGCAAACACTAATACTGCAACCAATAGCAACAGGAGGAAGTGCAGGTCGCCTTGACGCGCTTGCTCGATAGTATGGGCGATGGCCGGCGGGAGACCCGCAACGATACCAGCGAAGATAATGATCGAGATACCGTTACCGATACCACGTTCAGTAATCTGTTCGCCGAGCCACATCAGGAACATAGTTCCTGTGACCAGACTTACAACAGCGGTGAAATAGAATGCAAAGCCCGGATTCATCACCAGGCCCTGCATACCAGGCATATTCGGTAGACCGGTAGCAATACCGATCGACTGGAATATCGCCAGCACCAGAGTACCGTAGCGGGTGTACTGGCTGATCTTACGACGACCAGACTCCCCTTCTTTCTTCATTTCTGCTAACGGCTGATAAACAACCGTCAACAGCTGGACAATGATCGATGCCGAAATATACGGCATGATGCCCAGGGCAAAGATAGAAGCACGGCTGAGGGCACCACCAGAGAACATGTTAAACATTTCAATGATAGTACCTCGCTGTTGCTCAAGCAGTTTGGCAAGTACAGCGGCATCAATACCAGGGATCGGAATAAAAGAACCAATACGGAATACAATCAGCGCACCGATAACAAACAAAAGTCTGCGTTTCAGTTCGCCAAGTCCACCTTTGGCACTTTGAAAATCTAATCCCGGTTGCTTAGCCATCTGCTACTTATTCCTCAATTTTACCGCCAGCAGCTTCGATAGCAGCACGAGCACCTTTAGTCACGCGCAGGCCACGAACAGTTACCGGACGAGCTACCTCGCCAGAAAGAATCACTTTCGCGAACTCAATCTGAATACCGATAATGTTAGCTGCTTTCAGCGTGTTCAGGTCGACTACATCGCCTTCTACGTGAGCCAGATCGGAGAGACGAATCTCTGCAGTGATCATTGCTTTACGAGAAGTGAAGCCGAATTTCGGCAGACGACGGTACAGAGGCATCTGACCGCCCTCGAAACCGCGACGTACGCCACCGCCAGAACGAGAGTTCTGACCTTTGTGACCACGACCACCGGTCTTACCGAGGCCAGAACCGATACCACGACCCAGGCGCTTACCCGCCTTTTTAGAGCCTTCGGCCGGAGACAGAGTATTTAAACGCATCTCTTACTCCTCAACTTTAACCATAAAGGAAACCGCGTTGACCATACCACGAACAGCAGGAGTATCCTCGCGTTCTACGGTGTGACCAATACGACGCAGACCCAGGCCAAGCAGCGTTGCCTTGTGTTTCGGCAGACGACCGATTGCACTGCGGGTTTGAGTAATTTTAATAGTCTTTGCCATGGTTTATTTCCCCAGAATTTCTTCAACGGATTTACCACGCTTGGCAGCGACCATTTCTGGAGAATTCATATTTTCCAGGCCATCAATAGTTGCACGAACCACGTTAATCGGGTTGGTGGAACCATATGCTTTGGCCAGAACGTTATGAACTCCAGCAACTTCCAGAACGGCGCGCATTGCACCACCGGCGATGATACCGGTACCTTCGGAAGCTGGCTGCATGAATACACGAGAACCCGTGTGAACACCTTTAACCGGGTGCTGCAGGGTGCCGTGGTTCAGCGCGACGTTAATCATATTGCGACGGGCTTTTTCCATCGCTTTCTGGATCGCTGCTGGAACTTCACGCGCTTTACCGTAACCAAAACCTACGCGACCGTTACCGTCACCAACTACAGTCAGAGCTGTGAAGGAGAAAATACGACCACCTTTAACGGTTTTAGATACGCGGTTAACCGCGATCAGCTTTTCCTGCAGTTCGCCAGCTTGTTTTTCGATGTGAGCCATCTTACACCTCTACCTTAGAACTGAAGGCCAGCTTCACGGGCAGCATCTGCCAGTGCCTGGACACGACCATGATATTGGAACCCGGAACGGTCAAAGGAAACATCTTTGATGCCTTTTTCCAGAGCGCGTTCAGCGACAGCTTTACCCACAGCTGCAGCCGCGTCTTTGTTACCGGTGTACTTCAGTTGTTCAGCGATAGCTTTTTCTACAGTAGAAGCAGCTACCAGAACTTCAGAACCGTTCGGTGCAATTACCTGTGCGTAAATATGACGCGGGGTACGATGTACCACCAGGCGAGTTGCACCCAGCTCCTGGAGCTTGCGGCGTGCGCGGGTCGCACGACGGATACGAGCAGATTTCTTATCCATAGTGTTACCTTACTTCTTCTTAGCCTCTTTGGTACGCACGACTTCGTCGGCGTAACGAACACCCTTGCCTTTATAAGGCTCAGGACGACGGTAGGCGCGCAGATCTGCTGCAACCTGACCGATCACCTGCTTATCAGCGCCTTTCAGCACGATTTCAGTTTGAGTCGGACATTCTGCAGTGATACCTGCCGGCAGCTTGTGTTCAACAGGATGAGAGAAACCTAAAGCCAGGTTTACTACATCCCCTTTAACCGCTGCACGATAACCTACACCAACCAGCTGAAGCTTTTTAGTGAAGCCTTCGGTAACACCGATAACTACTGAGTTAAGCAGGGCACGCGCGGTACCAGCCTGAGCCCAACCGTCTGCGAAACCATCACGCGGACCGAAAGTCAGTGCATTATCTGCATGTTTAACTTCAACAGCATCGTTGAGAGTACGAGTCAGCTCGCCATTCTTACCTTTGATCGTAATAACCTGACCGTTGATTTTTACGTCAACGCCGGCAGGAACAACGACCGGTGCTTTAGCAACACGAGACATTTTTTCCTCCGATTAGGCTACGTAGCAGATAATTTCGCCACCAAGACCAGCTTGGCGCGCTGCACGATCAGTCATAACACCTTTAGAGGTAGAAATAACTGCGATACCCAGACCCGCCATAACTTTCGGCAGCTCATCTTTACGTTTGTAGATGCGCAGACCTGGGCGGCTGACACGCTGAATGCTTTCTACAACAGCTTTACCCTGGAAATACTTAAGAGTCAGTTCCAGTTCCGGCTTGATGTCGCCTTCAACTTTAAAATCTTCAATAAAGCCTTCTTCCTTCAGCACGTTGGCAATTGCCACTTTCAGCTTGGAGGAAGGCATGGTGACCGCAGCTTTATTCGCGGCCTGACCGTTACGGATACGGGTCAGCATATCCGCGATCGGATCTTGCATGCTCATCTGTCTTTACTCCCGTGATTCAATTGGTGACAATTACCAGCTAGCCTTTTTCAGACCCGGGATTTCACCGCGCATAGCGGCTTCACGGACCTTAATACGGCTCAACCCGAACTTCCGCAGGAAACCATGCGGACGACCTGTTTGACGGCAGCGGTTACGCTGACGAGACGGGCTGGAATCACGCGGCAGAGTCTGCAGCTTGAGAACAGCATTCCAACGATCTTCGTCGGTTGCGTTCACATCAGAGATGATAGCTTTCAGTTCAGCGCGTTTAGCGAAGAATTTATCAGCTAAAGCCACGCGCTTTACTTCGCGTGCTTTCATTGATTGCTTAGCCATTAAGTAACCCTACCTTACTTGCGGAACGGGAAGTCAAAGGCAGCCAGAAGAGCGCGGCCTTCTTCATCAGATTTCGCAGTAGTGGTAATGGTAATATCCAAACCACGAACGCGGTCGACTTTATCGTAGTCGATTTCTGGGAAGATGATCTGCTCACGGACACCCATGCTGTAGTTACCACGACCATCGAATGACTTAGCGGACAGGCCACGGAAGTCACGGATACGCGGTACAGCAATAGTGATCAGGCGCTCAAAGAACTCCCACATGCGTTCGCCACGCAGGGTTACTTTACAGCCGATCGGATAGCCCTGACGGATTTTGAAGCCTGCAACTGATTTGCGTGCTTTGGTGATCAACGGCTTTTGACCGGAGATTGCTGTCAGATCCGCTGCTGCGTTATCCAGCAGTTTCTTGTCAGCGATCGCTTCACCAACACCCATGTTCAGGGTGATCTTCTCGACCCGAGGGACTTGCATGACAGAATTGTAGTTAAACTCAGTCATGAGTTTACCAACTACTTCGTCTTTGTAGTAATCATGCAGTTTCGCCATCGTACTACTCCAAATTACTTGATAGTTTCGCTGTTAGACTTGAAGAAACGGACTTTTTTGCCGTCTTCGAATCTAAAGCCTACACGGTCAGCCTTGCCGGTTGCCGCATTGAAGAGTGCAACGTTAGAAACCTGAATTGCAGCTTCTTTTTCAACGATGCCACCTGGTTGGTTCAGGGCCGGAACCGGCTTCTGATGTTTCTTAACCAGGTTGATACCTTCAACAATGAGCTTGCCGGAAGACAAGACATTCTTAACTTTACCGCGTTTACCTTTATCTTTACCGGTTAACACGATAACTTCGTCATCACGACGGATTTTCGCTGCCATGATTCGCTCCTTAGAGTACTTCTGGTGCCAGAGAGATAATTTTCATGAACTTCTCGGTACGAAGCTCACGAGTTACCGGCCCAAAAATACGCGTACCGATGGGCTGCTCGCTGTTATTGTTGAGAATAACGCATGCATTACCATCGAAGCGAATGACAGAACCGTCCGGGCGACGAACACCCTTCTTGGTGCGCACCACTACCGCCTTCAGCACATCACCTTTTTTGACCTTACCACGCGGAATTGCTTCCTTGATGGTGATCTTGATGATGTCGCCTACGCCTGCGTAGCGACGGTGCGAGCCACCCAGAACCTTGATACACATTACGCGACGTGCACCGGAGTTGTCGGCGACGTTCAGCATAGTCTGTTCTTGGATCATTTTAGTGCTCCGCTAATGTCAACTACTACTGAGACCCAAAATCGAGCCGTTAAATATCCCCATATCGAGGGCGCGGCATTATAACACCGGAAATCGGATATGGGTAGAAAAAATAAACGGCTCATCGCTGAGCCGTTTATCCGTTGAGAATACGGCTCTATTACAGAACCGCTTTCTCTACGACGCGAACCAGCGTCCAGGACTTAGTCTTGGACAGCGGACGGCATTCGTGGATTTCGACCACGTCACCAATACCGCATTCGTTGTTCTCGTCATGTACGTGCAGTTTGGTCGTACGCTTGATGAACTTACCGTATACCGGGTGTTTCACCACACGTTCGATAGCAACAACGATGGATTTCTCCATTTTGTTGCTAATTACACGACCTTGCAGAGTACGGATTTTATCGGTCATTACGCACCCGCCTTCTGAGTCAGTAAAGTCTTAACGCGTGCAACATCACGACGCACTTGCTTCAGCAGATGAGTCTGTTGCAGCTGGCCACTTGCAGCCTGCATACGCAGGTTGAACTGCTCACGCAGCAGGTTCAGCAGCTCAGCGTTCAGCTCTTCAACGCTTTTTTCACGCAGCTCTTTTGCTTTCATTACATCACCGTCTTAGTTACAAAGGTGGTTTTGATCGGCAGTTTCGCTGCTGCCAGGCCGAATGCTTCACGGGCTAGCTCTTCCGGTACGCCGTCCATTTCATAAAGGACTTTACCCGGCTGAATCAAGGCAACCCAGTACTCCACGTTACCTTTACCTTTACCCATACGAACTTCCAGCGGCTTCTCGGTAATCGGTTTGTCCGGGAAAACACGGATCCAGATTTTACCTTGACGCTTAACTGCACGGGTCATAGCACGACGTGCTGCTTCGATCTGACGTGCAGTCAGACGACCACGGCCAACAGCTTTCAGACCGAAAGTGCCGAAGCTAACATCCGTACCCTGCGCCAGACCACGGTTGCGGCCTTTGTGCACTTTACGGAATTTTGTACGCTTTGGTTGTAACATCAGCGACGCTCCTTATTTACGGCCTTTACGCTGCTGCTTTTTAGGTTGAGCAGCCGGTTCCGGTTGTTCAACAGCAGCCATACCACCCAGGATCTCGCCTTTGAAGATCCATACCTTAACGCCGATTACACCGTAAGTGGTGTGCGCTTCAGAGGTGTTGTAGTCGATGTCAGCACGCAGAGTGTGCAGCGGTACGCGACCTTCACGGTACCATTCGGTACGTGCGATTTCCGCGCCGCCCAGACGGCCGCTAACTTCAACTTTGATACCTTTAGCGCCCAGACGCATTGCGTTCTGTACAGCACGCTTCATAGCACGACGGAACATAACGCGACGTTCCAGCTGTGAAGTGATGCTATCAGCAACCAATTTAGCGTCCAGTTCTGGCTTACGAACTTCGGCGATGTTGATCTGTGCAGGAACGCCAGCGATATCCGCTACGACCTTGCGCAGTTTTTCTACGTCTTCGCCTTTCTTACCGATAACGATGCCCGGGCGAGCGGTGTGAATAGTCACACGAATGCTCTTAGCCGGACGCTCGATAACGATACGAGATACGGACGCTTTAGCCAGTTCCTTAGTCAGGAACTGACGTACTTTAAAATCGCTGTCCAGGTTGTCAGCGAATTCTTTGGTGTTCGCGAACCAGGTAGAGTTCCATGGTTTGACAATACCCAGGCGAATACCATTAGGATGTACTTTCTGACCCATTGCTAGTCTCCAGAGTCTCAGCGATCGGACACAACCACAGTGATGTGGCTGGTGCGCTTCAGGATGCGATCTGCACGACCTTTCGCACGCGGCATAATGCGCTTCATGCTCGGGCCTTCGTCTACGAAAATTTTCGTAACTTTCAGATCGTCAATGTCAGCGCCATCGTTGTGTTCAGCGTTAGCAATGGCAGATTCCAGTACCTTCTTGACCAGTACAGCAGCTTTCTTGTTGGTGTAGGTCAGAATATCCAGGGCCTGCGACACTTTCTTACCGCGAATCAGGTCAGCTACGAGGCGAACCTTCTGAGCAGAAGAACGAGCATGGCGATGTTGAGCTAAAGTTTCCATCTCTTCCTCCTACCTTATTTCTTCTTCGCTTTTTTATCAGCAGCATGGCCGCGATAAGTACGAGTCGGTGCGAATTCACCCAGTTTGTGACCAACCATTTCGTCGGAAACAAATACTGGAACGTGCTGACGACCATTATGGACAGCGATGGTCAAACCGATCATGTTAGGAAAGATCGTTGAACGACGGGACCAAGTGCGCAGGGGCTTCTTGTCTCCGCTTTCCACCGCTTTCTCTACCTTCTTCAGCAAGTGCAGGTCAATAAAAGGACCTTTCTTGAGAGAACGTGGCATGGCTTATCCTCTAAAATTATTTGCTACGGCGACGTACGATGAATTTATCAGTACGCTTGTTGCTGCGGGTCTTCTTACCTTTGGTCTGCAGGCCCCACGGGGAAACCGGGTGCTTACCAAAGTTACGACCTTCACCACCACCATGTGGGTGGTCGACTGGGTTCATCGCAGTACCGCGAACGGTAGGACGAATACCACGCCAGCGTGCAGCACCTGCTTTACCCAGAACGCGCAGCATATGCTCAGCATTGCCAACTTCGCCCAGAGTAGCGCGGCAGTCTGCTTCGACTTTACGCATTTCACCAGAACGCAGACGCAGGGTGACATAAGCACCATCACGAGCAACGATCTGAACGTAAGTACCAGCGGAACGTGCCAGCTGACCGCCTTTACCTGGTTTCATTTCTACGTTATGAACGGTAGAACCAACCGGGATATTGCGCATCGGCAGGGTGTTGCCTGCTTTGATTGCAGCATCAACGCCAGACTGAATCTGGTCGCCAGCTTTCAGGCCTTTAGGGGCCAGGATGTAACGGCGCTCGCCATCTTTGTACAGAACCAGCGCGATGTTCGCGGAACGGTTCGGATCGTACTCAAGACGCTCAACAACTGCCGGGATACCATCTTTGTTGCGTTTGAAGTCAACAATACGGTAAGCCTGCTTGTGGCCACCACCGATATGACGGGTGGTGATACGGCCATTGTTGTTACGACCACCGGATTTGCTGTTTTTTTCCAGCAACGGAGCAAAAGGTTTGCCCTTGTGCAGCTCAGGGTTAACCACTTTAACAACGTGGCGACGACCCGGAGATGTCGGTTTACATTTAACAACTGCCATTGTATTACTCCTCCGACTTACTCAGCGCCGCCAACGAAGTCCAGATTCTGGCCTTCCTTCAGGGTGACGTAAGCTTTTTTCCAGTCGCTACGACGACCGATACGCTGTCCGTGACGTTTAACTTTCCCTTTAACTACCAGGGTGTTAACGACTTCGACTTCGACTTCAAACAGTTTCTGCACAGCAGCTTTGATTTCTGCTTTAGTCGCGTCTTTAGCAACTTTGAGAACGATGGTGTTTGTTTTTTCCATCGCAGCAGACGCTTTTTCAGAAACGTGCGGTGCACGCAGCACCTTCAGCAGACGTTCTTCACGAATCATGCCAGCATCTCCTCAACTTGCTTAACAGCATCAGCAGTCATTACGACTTTGTCGAAGGCGATCAGGCTAACCGGGTCGATACCAGTTGCATCGCGTACGTCAACCTTGTGCAGGTTGCGCGCAGCCAGGAACAGGTTCTCGTCCAGCTCACCGGTGATGATCAGCACATCTTCCAGAGCCATGTCTTTCAGTTTCTGTGCCAGCAGCTTAGTTTTAGGCGCTTCTACAGAGAACGTCTCGACAACGATCAGACGATCCTGACGTACCAGTTCGGACAGAATGCTTTTCAGCGCGCCGCGGTACATCTTTTTGTTAACTTTTTGACTGTGGTCCTGCGGGCGAGCAGCGAAGGTTACGCCACCGGAACGCCAGATCGGGCTCTTGATAGAACCTGAACGCGCACGGCCGGTACCTTTCTGGCGCCACGGCTTTTTGCCTGAACCAGTTACTTCAGCACGAGTCTTCTGAGCACGAGTACCCTGACGAGCACCAGCTGCATAAGCAACTACAACCTGGTGAACCAGCGCTTCGTTGAAATCACGACCGAAGGTAGTTTCGGAAACAGTCAGCGCGCTCTGCGCGTCTTTCAATACTAATTCCATTGCTATCCCCTTACGCCTTCACAGCTGGTTTAACGATCAGGTCGCTACCGGTAGCACCCGGGACCGCGCCTTTAACCAGCAGCAGGTTGCGCTCAGCGTCAACACGTACTACGTCCAGGCTCTGAACAGTGACACGTTCGTTGCCCAGCTGACCTGCCATTTTCTTGCCTTTGAACACTTTGCCCGGAGTCTGGTTCTGACCGATAGAACCCGGAACGCGGTGAGACAAGGAGTTACCGTGCGTAGCATCCTGAGTACGGAAGTTCCAGCGCTTAACGGTACCAGCAAAACCTTTACCTTTAGAGGTACCGGTTACGTCAACTTTTTTAACGTCAGCAAACAGTTCAACGCTAATGCTCTGACCTACGGTGAATTCTTCGCCATCAGCAAGACGGAATTCCCACAGGCCGCGGCCAGCTTCAACGCCAGCTTTAGCGAAGTGACCAGCTTCCGGCTTGGTTACACGGTTAGCTTTTTTAGCACCGGTGGTAACCTGAATTGCGCGGTAACCGTCGTTAGCCAGGTCTTTAACCTGTGCAACACGGTTTGCTTCAACTTCGATTACGGTTACTGGGATAGAAACGCCATCTTCAGTGAAGATGCGGGTCATACCCACTTTTTTACCGACTAAACCAATCATTGTTTCAACCTCTCAATCGCTCGATGACCTGATTAACCCAGGCTGATCTGCACGTCTACACCGGCAGCCAGATCCAGACGCATCAGAGCATCAACGGTTTTCTCAGTTGGCTCAACGATGTCAACCAGACGCTTGTGAGTGCGAATTTCGTACTGATCGCGCGCATCTTTGTTGACGTGCGGAGAGATCAGAACGGTAAAGCGCTCTTTGCGGGTCGGCAGCGGGATCGGACCACGGACCTGCGCACCAGTGCGCTTGGCAGTCTCGACGATTTCCGCGGTTGATTGATCGATCAGACGATGATCAAACGCTTTAAGACGGATACGGATTCTTTGGTTCTGCATGAGACCAGAGCTCCAATTATTTATAGACGAAATGATTACTCCTCATACCCATTACGATTGATGGGAGAGTGTAACCGTTCTTACATAGTTCCCCGATTGGGAACATTGTTTGATAGCTAAAAGCTCTATCGGGGTTCATATCGAACCGGCCTGCCAATTTTGACAGGCCCGCGCATTATACGCAAAATCGGACCCAACACAAGGGCTGCGTAGAAAATCATCATTTATATTTGCGAGGCTGCTGGAGAAAGCGGTGTTGCCGGCTGAAAAATAGCAAACTGAGTGGATTGCCGCGCGTAAAGCCCGCCATCGCGCTTTGCCGTTCGCACCTTGCGTGGTCAGAATCGACGTATACAACTCATCCGCCGGGGTATCGCATGTACATGACCCTCCCCTTTCTGCTTTTCTACTGCGGGTTTTCTCTGGCGCTGTGCTGGCACGATCTGCGGTATGGGCTGCTTCCCGACCGTTTGACCTGTCCCCTGCTCTGGCTTGGCCTGCTGTTTTATCTTTGTCAGATGCCGACGGGCCTGGAAAATGCCGTCTGGGGTGCTATCGCGGGGTATCTGGCCTTTGCTTTAGTCTACTGGGTTTACAGAGGGGTTCGCGGGTATGAGGGGTTAGGCTATGGCGATGTGAAATTTCTAGCTGCTCTCGGCGCCTGGCACGGCTGGCAGTCGCTGCCGCAGCTGGTATTTATGGCGACGCTCATCGCCTGCGCCACGCTGCTACTGCGCGTCGTTATCTTGAATCGCCGGGGGGTTCTGAACAACCCGCTGCCGTTTGGCCCTTTTTTGGCTGCAGCGGGTTTTTACTGTGGATGGCAAACGCTTTTAGTCAGCAACTTTAATCTGTGACTGGAGATAATTCTGCAGGCCAATTTTGCCGATCAGGTCCAGCTCGGTTTCCAGCCAGTCAATGTGGCCTTCCTCATCGGCAAGAATTTCAATCAGCATATCGCGGCTGACATAATCGTGGACGCTGTCAGCATAGGCGATCGCCTCGCGTAAATCTTTGGCGCCTTCCAGCTCCAGCCTTAAATCGGACTGCAGCATCTCCTCAACGTCTTCACCGATACCCAGCTTGCCGAGATCCTGCAGATTGGGCAGTCCTTCAAGAAACAAAATACGCTCGATATATTTATCAGCGTGCTTCATTTCATCAATGGATTCATGGTATTCGATATCGTTGAGGCGCATCAGGCCCCAGTTCTTGAACATCCTGGCATGGAGAAAGTACTGATTTATTGCGACAAGCTCATTTCCCAATAATTTATTGAGATAACTTATGACTTTGACATCACCTTTCATTATATAGTCCCTCCGCTTCCACTCATTGAAGCGTAGTTCGCACTATATAGATGTCAAAGAAAAGCCGGAGGTCTCAGGCGATCTCTTTATATTCCGGCATGCGAGTTAATTCATCTTCCATGATCTCGCGAGCGGCGCGGACGCATTTACCACATTGATTTCCAACGGGAATAAACTTACGCAGCTGCTGAAAAGATTGAGGGTGAAATTGACGCACGGCCTGACGAATTTTTTTATCGTTTACACCATTACACAAACAAACGTACATATTCACTCCCGTTCAATTTATGCTCAAAGTGTAAATGAGAATAGTTATGATTACAATAGTCTCTCTATATAATAGATCCGATAACGCACTTTTTTATATTAGTCGTTCTCGCGCTTAGCGGGTCTAAATGACGGGCAGCAAAAAGGGCGCCGAAGCGCCCTTTTTAATTCAGAACTAAAGGATTAGCTCAGAACTTTAGCAACAACGCCCGCACCTACAGTACGGCCGCCTTCACGGATTGCGAAACGCAGACCGTCGTCCATCGCGATCGGGTGGATCAGGGTAACAACCATTTTGATGTTGTCGCCCGGCATTACCATCTCTACGCCTTCCGGCAGTTCGATGGTGCCAGTCACGTCAGTTGTACGGAAGTAGAACTGCGGACGGTAGCCTTTGAAGAACGGAGTATGACGGCCGCCTTCATCTTTGGACAGGATGTAAACTTCAGATTCGAATTTGGTGTGCGGCTTGATAGAACCCGGCTTAGCCAGTACCTGACCACGTTCGATTTCTTCACGTTTGATACCACGCAGCAGAACACCAACGTTCTCACCAGCACGGCCTTCGTCCAGCAGTTTGCGGAACATTTCAACGCCGGTACAGGTAGACTTAGCAGTCTCTTTGATACCAACGATTTCAACTTCTTCGCCAACTTTAACGATACCGCGCTCTACACGACCGGTAACAACAGTACCACGGCCGGAGATGGAGAATACGTCTTCGATAGGCAGCAGGAACGGCTTGTCGATAGCACGTTCTGGTTCCGGGATGTAAGAATCCAGGTAGCCAGCCAGTTCAACGATCTTAGCTTCCCACTCTGCTTCGCCTTCCAGCGCTTTCAGAGCAGAACCACGGATGATCGGAGTGTCGTCGCCCGGGAAATCGTACTGAGACAGCAGTTCACGAACTTCCATCTCAACCAGTTCCAGCAGCTCTTCGTCATCAACCATGTCGCATTTGTTCAGGAACACGATGATGTACGGAACGCCTACCTGACGACCCAGCAGGATGTGCTCACGAGTCTGCGGCATCGGGCCGTCAGTCGCAGCAACAACCAGGATCGCGCCATCCATCTGAGCAGCACCGGTGATCATGTTTTTAACATAGTCGGCGTGGCCCGGGCAGTCTACGTGTGCGTAGTGGCGAGTCGGGGTGTCATATTCAACGTGGGAAGTGTTGATGGTGATACCACGAGCTTTTTCTTCCGGTGCGTTATCGATCTGGTCGAATGCACGAGCAGAACCACCGTAGGTTTTAGCCAGAACGGTAGTGATTGCAGCGGTCAGAGTAGTTTTACCATGGTCAACGTGGCCGATAGTACCGACGTTGACGTGCGGTTTTGTACGTTCAAATTTTTCTTTAGACACGGCTATATTCCTTACTATAGCGCTCTCCCCTTCAGGAGAGAGCACGGGATTTTGGTTTAACCCTACGGCTTATTTACCACGGGCTTCAATTACGGCCTGAGCAACGTTGTTCGGTGCGTCATCATACTTCAGGAACTCCATGGAGTAAGAAGCACGACCTTTGGTCAGAGAACGCAGCTGAGTTGCATATCCGAACATTTCAGACAGCGGAACTTCAGCGTGAATCACAACGCCAGTAACGTTGGATTCTTGACCACGCAGCATACCACGACGACGGCTAAGGTCACCGATGACGTCACCAGTGTTCTCTTCCGGAGTCTCTACTTCAACCTTCATGATCGGCTCAAGCAGAACTGGTTTCGCTTTCTTAAAGCCATCTTTGAAGGCAATAGAAGCGGCCAGTTTAAACGCCAGCTCGGAGGAGTCAACGTCATGGTAAGAACCGAAGTGCAGACGCACGCCGAGATCAACTACCGGGTAACCTGCCAGCGGACCAGCTTTCAGCTGTTCCTGAATACCTTTATCAACGGCAGGGATGTATTCACCAGGAATTACACCACCTTTGATGTCGTTGATGAACTCGTATCCTTTCGGATTTGAGCCCGGCTCCAGTGGGTACATGTCGATCACAACGTGACCATACTGACCGCGACCACCAGACTGCTTAGCATGTTTACCTTCGATATCGGTAACTTTAGAGCGAATCGCTTCGCGGTAAGCAACCTGAGGTTTACCGACGTTCGCTTCAACGTTGAATTCACGCTTCATACGGTCAACGATGATGTCGAGGTGCAGCTCACCCATACCGGCGATAATAGTCTGGTTAGTTTCTTCGTCAGTCCATACGCGGAATGACGGGTCTTCTTTAGCCAGACGGCCCAGAGCCAGACCCATTTTTTCCTGGTCAGCTTTGGTTTTTGGTTCAACGGCGATCGAGATTACCGGCTCCGGGAACTCCATACGCTCCAGGATAATTACATTATCCTGGTCACACAGGGTGTCACCGGTAGTCACTTCTTTCAGACCAATCGCTGCAGCGATGTCGCCCGCACGAACTTCTTTGATCTCTTCACGTTTGTTGGCGTGCATCTGTACGATACGGCCCAGACGCTCACGTGCTGATTTCACCGGGTTGAACACGGTGTCGCCAGAGTTAACAACGCCAGAGTAAACGCGGAAGAAGGTCAGGTTACCAACAAACGGGTCGGTAGCAATTTTGAACGCCAGCGCAGCAAACGGCTCGTTGTCATCAGAGTGACGAACTGCCGGAGTGTCTTTACCGTCGTCCAGGATACCGTTAATCGCAGTAACATCAGTCGGCGCTGGCAGGTATTCAACAACCGCATCCAGCATCGCCTGAACACCTTTGTTCTTAAATGCAGAACCACAGGTAACCAGGATAATTTCGTTGTTAAGTACGCGCTTACGCAGAGAAGTTTTGATCTCTTCTTCAGTCAGCTCTTCGCCACCAAAGAATTTCTCCATCAGTTCGTCAGAACCTTCAGCAGCGGCTTCAACCAGTTTCTGGCGCCATTCTTCAGCCAGTTCCTGCATATCAGCTGGGATCTCTTCGTATTCGAAGGTCACGCCCTGATCGGCTTCGTTCCAGTTGATAGCTTTCATTTTCACCAGGTCAACAACACCGGTGAATTTCTCTTCTGCGCCGATAGCCAGCTGCAGAGGGACCGGGTTCGCGCCCAGACGCTTTTCAATCTGATCAACAACTTTCAGGAAGTTAGCACCCATACGGTCCATTTTGTTAACGAACGCGATACGTGGAACTTTATATTTGTTTGCCTGACGCCATACGGTTTCAGACTGTGGCTGAACACCACCAACAGCACAGTAAACCATTACCGCACCATCAAGAACACGCATGGAACGTTCTACTTCGATAGTGAAGTCAACGTGCCCTGGGGTGTCGATGATGTTGATGTGGTGTGGTTCGAACTGTTTAGCCATTCCTGACCAGAAACAGGTAGTCGCAGCGGACGTGATGGTAATACCACGTTCCTGCTCCTGCTCCATCCAGTCCATGGTGGCTGCGCCATCATGAACTTCACCGATTTTGTGGTTTACACCAGTGTAGAACAGAACACGTTCGGTAGTTGTTGTCTTACCGGCGTCGATATGAGCGCTGATACCAATGTTACGGTAGCGCTCAATGGGTGTTTTACGAGCCATTTGATTCCTCGTTTGTTTCTTTAGGCGTTCAGTTAAGTTATCCAAAACGGGCGACTTACCTGAAGCGCCCGTCTGGTGACTATGACTCCGAAGGGATTACCAACGGTAGTGAGCGAACGCCTTGTTGGCTTCTGCCATGCGGTGTACGTCTTCACGTTTCTTAACTGCAGTACCTTTGTTGTCTGCAGCATCAGAAAGTTCGTTCGCCAGACGCAGAGCCATGGATTTATCACCACGTTTACGAGCAGCTTCAACGATCCAACGCATTGCCAGAGCATTACGACGAACCGGACGGACTTCAACTGGAACCTGATAAGTAGAACCACCAACGCGGCGGGACTTAACTTCTACAGTCGGGCGAACGTTGTCGAGAGCGACTTCGAAAGCTTCCAGTTCATTTTTACCAGAACGCTGAGCCAGGGTCTCCAGCGCGCTGTATACGATAGCTTCTGCAGTAGATTTTTTACCATCTACCATCAGGATATTTACAAATTTTGCCAGCAGTTCTGATCCGAACTTAGGATCCGGAAGAATTTTACGCTGACCAATGACGCGACGACGTGGCATGGGAATACTCCGTTGTTAATTCAGGATTGTCCAAAACTCTAAGAGTTTAGTTTGACATTAAGGTAAAACAGTTTGGCCTTACTTAACGGAGAACCATTAAGCCTTAGGACGTTTCACGCCATATTTGGAGCGAGATTGCTTACGGTCTTTAACGCCGGAGCAGTCAAGCGCACCACGAACGGTGTGGTAACGAACACCCGGAAGGTCTTTTACACGACCGCCACGGATCAGGATCACGGAGTGTTCCTGCAGGTTGTGACCTTCACCACCGATGTAGGAAGTCACTTCAAAACCGTTGGTCAAACGCACACGGCATACTTTACGCAGTGCGGAGTTTGGTTTTTTAGGAGTGGTAGTATATACGCGAGTACATACGCCACGTTTCTGCGGGCAGGCTTCCAGTGCAGGCACGTTGCTCTTTGCAACTTTGCGTGCGCGTGGTTTGCGTACCAGCTGGTTAATTGTTGCCATTAAATAGCTCCTGGTTTTAGCTTTTGCTTCGTAAACATGTAATAAATCGCCTCAGATAATATGAGGACGCAGAATTCTAGGGCGGTGCCGAAAAGGTGTCAAGAAATATACAACAATCCTGCCATTACCAGGCCAACTGTCCAGGGTGTTTGAGCACAAGTCTGACGAAGTCAGTATAGCCAACCCTGATGACACTGCCCGCAATTTGCCCGGTCAGGCCGCGGGCTTCAATATCATCCTGCAGCGCATGGATGGTTATGGGGGCGGAAAGCAGGATTTCAAGGTAGCGCCCGCCGTCGGCTGCCGCGATGACGCCATCGGAAAGCAGCAGCAGATCGTCGCCATCCTTTACCAGACGCAGCATCGCTGCCAGATCGGTATGCCATGGGGAAACGCTGAGAGTGTGGAGCATAGTGGCCTCAGAAGCGCAGTATCACGTTGAAATCATCGAGTCGGGCACGTAGCGCCTCTGGCTCCAGCCACTCGCCATCTATGACCCACCGCGTGGAGGGCAACAGGCCGCGCTCGCGGGCAGAAGCGGCGCACATCCAGCACTGTTCGATATCGTACAGGGAGAGGAGCTTAAAGGTTGCGATATAGTCGCGGGCCAGAATGGCGCCTGGCCGCTGCTCTGGCAGTAGCTGAAACACGCCGTCGCCGATAAAGAAAACGCCGAGTTCATCGGTCAGCGCTGAGGTCGCCAGCAGCGCATCCAGGCCTTCCCGGCCGGACGCGGAGCCATGAGGCGCGGAGGAAAAAACAAAGGCAACGCGTTTCATCAGAACTGCACCATCCGATCGCAGGTTAATGCAGCTTCCGCCAGCGCCCCAAGGCCGCTGAGCGTGAATCCAGGTTGCAGATTAAACGCAGACAAACCAAGCTGCTGCGCTTCATGTTCGTCCGTCACGCCGCGTCGCAGCGCCGCCGCAACGCAGATATGCAGCGAGACTGCATGCGCTTCGTGTAATGTTTGCCATGCCCGCACGAGGTCAAACTCATCGCTGGCGGGAGCGGTCAGCTGGTTTGCGTTATAGACGCCTTCGCGATAGAAAAAGACGCAAATCAGCTCATGCCCCTCCTCCAGCACGGCCTGCGCAAACTGCCAGGCGCTGCTGGCCTGCTGCGTACCGTAGGCCGGGCCCGTCACCGTAATGGCAAAACGCATTACTTATCCAGACCCTGGAAATCACCGCTTTTGAACTGGCGGATATAGAGATACACCGTGTGCTTCGAGATATTCAGGCGATCGGCAACCTGGTTGATAGCATCCTTGATATCAAAGATCCCTTTCTCGTAAAGATTCAGGACGATCTGACGATTTTTGGCGTTATTGGAAACGTTGCGATCGGCGTTCACTTCTTCAATCGTAAACTCGAGGGTTTGCGCGACCAGATCGTCAACCGATGAGGCAAAGTTGACCTGCGAGTTCACTTCCGGCGTTTCCGGCGGAATAAAAGTGCTCATAATCTGGGAGAACGGGACATCGAGGTTCATGTTAATGCACAAAAGGCCGATCACCCGGTGCTCGCGGTTGCGTATCGCAATCGTCACCGACTTCATCAGCACTCCGCTTTTAGCGCGAGTAAAATAGCATTTGGAAACGCTGCTATCAGCTCCAGTCATATCGTGCAGCATACGCAGCGCCAGGTCAGTGATTGGCGAGCCGATTTGACGACCGGTATGTTCACCGTTGGCGATGCGAATGGCGGAACATTTCAGATCCTGTAAAGAATGCAGCACGATTTCACAGTGGGAACCAATGAGCATCGCTAACCCGTCCACCACCGCTTCATAGGATTTTAGGATATCGAAGTCGGTCTGGTCGAAAGGACGTTGATCCAGCAGGTCAAGCTCGCTGGTTTCGTTGGTTAAAAGCGACCTGGACATGAAAAAAAGCACTCCTTTTCAGGAGCCTGTCATTTTTTACACAAAACCGTTCAAGGTACGCCGCGGCGGCAAATCTGAGACAAATTCGTCAACAGCGAATTTGACCAGCCGAAGGCTGGCTCTTGTAAGAGACAAGGTTGTCTCCTATCGATACCCAGGACCGAATCCAGTAAGAGGCTGGAGTCAGCAAATGCAGCCAGCTCAGAGGCAGCTTGAAGGATGAGGTGTAGCTTGTCAGGGCAGGCTCATCGTCATTAATAAGATTAAGCTATCTAAAGTAATACAGCGCTTGAGGCACTTTCCAGTTTTAATTATATCTGCCCCAAATAAAAAAGCCGCCGCCTTTGAGGGCGGCGGCGTCAATTCCATTACTTCTTAGCGTCTGCGCTTGCTGCATCCGCTTTTGCGTCAGCGGCAGCTTCAGGCTTCGCATCCGCTTTCGGAGCCGGTTTGATATCCAGCAGCTCTACGTCGAAGACCAGAGTAGAGTTAGCCGGGATACCCGGAACGCCGGTTTTGCCGTATGCCAGATCCGGTGGGATGACCAGCTGGATTTTACCACCTTTCTTAATGTTCTTCAGGCCTTCAGTCCAGCCCGGGATCACGCCGTCCAGACGGAAAGAGAGCGGCTCGCCGCGGGTATAGGAGTTATCGAACTCTTTACCGTCGATCAGCGTCCCTTTGTAGTTCACAACCACGGTATCGCTGTCTTTCGGTGCGTCACCGGTACCGGCTTTCTCGACTTTATACAGCAGGCCGGATTTAGAGGTTTTCACGCCCTTCTCTTTAGCGAAGGTGTCGCGATAGGCTTTACCTTTAGCATCGTTCTCAGATGCATCTTTTTCCATTTTTTGCTGAGCAGCGGTTTTCACACGAGTTTCAAACGCTTGCAGAGTCTGTTCGATTTCCTGATCGGAGAGTTTGCTCTTATCGGCAAACGCGTCCTGCACGCCAGCGATCAGCTGATCTTTATCCAGTTTAATGCCCAGTTTTTCTTGTTCTTTCAGGGAGTTTTCCATGTAACGTCCCAGCGATGCACCCAGCGCATAAGCAGATTTCTGATCGTCATTCTTAAATGCCGATTTGCTTTCCGTTGCAGGTGCCGTCTTTGCAGCGGTATCCGCAGCAAAGGTCAGCGGTGCATTCAGCGCGACGGCCATCGTGGTCGCCAGCAGCGTTACTTTAAACAGTGATTTCATCCATTTCTCCAGGGCCGGGGCATCTCACCCCAGGGTTAGCGTAAAAAGCAAAAAATGTACTATAGAACGTTGCAGGACAAATCTACATACGGACGTACCTGAATATCGCCTCTTTTCAGACTATTTTTGTATGAATTAGTTTCCTGTCGGGCGTTACGATGCTGCACGAATGCTGAAAATTCAGTAGAATCCGCCCGCGAGATAAGACAGAAGAGGTTACTCATGCACGATAGCAAACTGGAGACTCGCCTGGCGGAGCTGGAAAGCCGGCTGGCGTATCAGGAAATCACCATTGAAGACCTCAACAAGACCGTTACCGCCCATGAGATCGAAATGGCAAAGATGCGTGAACATATGCGTCTGATGGTAGAAAAGCTGAAGGCGACGCAGTCATCGTATATCGCATCGCAGTCTGAAGAGACGCCGCCTCCACATTATTGAGGCGTAAAAAAAGCGGGTTTCCCCGCTTTTTTATAGCCGGCAGCGCTAGCCAACGCGCCTGCGGCTTGTAAGACGACAGGTCTTAGTGACAGCCGCAGCCGCCGTTACCGCCACAGCCGCCTTTGCCATGTTCGTGACCGTGGTCGTGGTCATGGCTGTGACCGTGGCCACCGCAGCATCCGTCATGATCGTGGTCATGGTCGTGATCGTGACCATTCGCGCCGTGTACATGACCGTGCTCCAGCTCTTCAGCCGTTGCTTCACGAATCGCCACAACTTCAACGTTGAACTTCAGGTTTTGGCCAGCCAGCATGTGGTTACCGTCAACAACTACGTGCTCGTCGTCAACTTCGGTAATTTCAACCGGTACCGGACCCTGATCGGTTTCCGCCAGGAAACGCATGCCAACCTGCAGCTCATCAACGCCCATGAAGACGTCTTTAGGAACGCGCTGAACCAGGTTTTCGTCGTACTGGCCGTACGCATCGTTCGCGCCGACAGCAACATCAAATTTGTCGCCCACTTCATGACCATCCAGCGCAGTTTCCAGGCCGGAAATCAGGGAGCCGTGACCATGCAGGTAGTCCAGCGGCGCGCTTACCGGAGACTCATCAACCAACACACCGTCTTCTGTACGTACCTGATAGGCCAGGCTGACCACCAGGTCTTTTGCTACTTTCATGATATCTCCTGAGCATGGGAAGAATAGTGGCGCAGATTGTAGCGGAATTCTGCAGCCGTGTACCCTCTAGCTTAAAAAAAGGCGACAGATAACGCTAGTCCGGATGAAAAATGCCGATCACTTGTTCGTCTTTACGTACGTGCTCGCGGGCCTCTTTATCCGCCTCGCGCATCTGGTGTCCGCACTTAACACACTCAACAATATCGACATTATTTTCCCGCCACATTGCCAGAGAATCCTGGGCCTGGCACGCCGGGCATTTTGCCCCGGCGATAAAACGTTTACGCACTGCCATAATGATTTACCCTTTATTCAAACTCATCCCAGCCGTCAAGCTGCCTGCTCTCTTTCTGCATTTCACGCTGAAAAATCTCCTCCAGCTCCCGCCGCGCTTCCCGCACGCGCGATATCTGCAGAGTATCAGTATGTACCGGCATTAACTCTCGCAGCATTCGCATATCCAGACGACGGAAGTGCAGCTGCGCGCGCTGCGCCTGATGCGGATGCATTCCGACGCTGACCAGCGCCTTGCGCCCCAGCTCCAGCGCGCTGGAGAAGGTTTCGCGCGAGAACTGCGCCACCCCGGCCTGCAGCAGCTCATGGGCTTCAACGCGGCCCCGCGCTCGCGCCAGAATGTGCAGATGCGGAAAGTGCTGCTGACACATCTCAACCAGCTTCATGGTATCTTCCGGCTCGTTGCAGGTAATCACGATTGACTGCGCGTCCTCCGCTCCCGCCGAGCGCAGCAGCTCCAGCTGCGTCGCATCGCCGAAGTAAACCTTATAGCCATATTTACGCATCAGGTTCACCGCGCTGATGTCGCGCTCAAGCACGGTAATGCGCATTTTATTGGCCATCAGCAGACGGCCAATGACCTGCCCAAAGCGGCCGAAGCCGACGATAATCACCTGCGGTTTATCATCCTCAACCCACGGCGCTTCGTCCTCTTCCTCCGGCTGGTTAAAGCGTCGGGAGAGCACGTAATCTATCAGGGTCATCAGCAGCGGCGTGGTCATCATCGACAGCGTAACCGTGACCAGCAGCAGCGCCATCTGGTCATTTTCGAACAGCCGCAGCGAAGCCGGTAACGAGAACAGCACAAAGGCAAACTCCCCGCCCTGGCTCAGAACTCCGGCAAACTGCATCCGCTCCGAGCTGCGAAGGCCGTACACCCGCGCCAGAACGTACAGCACGAGCGCTTTCACCATCACCAGCGCCGCGACGCTGGCGGCGACCCACAGCAGATGGGTGTAGAGAACGCCCAGATTCAGCGCCATGCCAACGGAGATAAAGAACAGGCCGAGCAGAAGACCTTTAAAAGGCTCAATGGCGATTTCCAGCTCGTGGCGATATTCGCTTTCAGCCAGCAGTACCCCGGCGATGAAGGTTCCCAGCGCCATCGACAGGCCGAGCGCATCCATAAACAGCGCCGAACCCAACACCAGCAGCAGCGTCGCGGCGGTAAAAACCTCCCGCACGCCGGAGGCCGCGATAAAACGGAACACCGGCCGCAGCAAAAAGCGGCCGCCGATCAGCATGCCGGCAAAGGCCAGCACCTTCAGCCCTATCGTCACCCAATCAAAGCGATCGTCGCCGGAGCCGGCCAGCAGCGGTACCAGCGCCAGCGCGGGGATCACCGCCAAATCCTGAAACAGCAGAACGGAGAATCCCAGCTGGCCGGACTCACTGCGGCTCATCCCCTTCTCGCGCATCAGCTGCAGCGCCATCGCCGTAGAGGACATCGCTAAGCCAATCCCGCCGACAACCGCCGCCTGCCACGTGAATCCGGTGACCATCAGCAGGCCGCCGAGGATTGCCGCGCTGCATAAAACCTGGGCCGCCCCAACGCCAAAGATGGAGCTTCTCAGGCGCCAGAGCTTCGACGGGTTGAGCTCGAGCCCGATGATAAACATCAGGAACACCACGCCCAGCTCGGAGAAATGAAGGATTTCATCGACGTCGCTGATGAACCCCAGCCCCCACGGGCCAATGGCGATCCCGGCGAGCAGATAGCCGAGTACCGCACCAATGCCCAGCCGGGCGGCCAGCGGTACCGCGACAACGGCGGCGAACAGAAACAGCACGCCAGCCAAAAGCAGATCAGCTCCCTCCATTTATGACTCCTCCTGACGCGATGGGGTTGGCCAACCAGTCACGATAAGCGCGCGCATGGCTTTTCAGATCGGCGGGCGATTGCCGACGGGCCCAGTAGACAATAATCGGGCTCATCCAGTGCATCCGGCACATGCCGGCGGTCAGTTCGAAAGGTCGGAGAATATCGTTCATTGGATAGCGGTTAGCGTCGCGACGGTAGGCGCTTTCCGGCTCACCGGTGGTGATCACGCTACGCCAGTACTTTCCCGCCAGTTGATTCCCCCCGGCACCGCTGGCAAAACCGCGGCTCAGCACTCTGTCCAGCCACTCTTTTAGCAGCGCCGGGCAGCTCCACGTATAGAGCGGATGCTGGAAAACAATCACCTCATGCTGACGCAGGAGATCCTGCTCCCAGGCAATATCGATAAAAAAATCGGGATAGTGTGCGTAAAGATCGTGCACGGTGACGTTCGGCAGCTGTAAGGCCGGTTCAAGCAAAACCCGGTTAGCCACGGAATCCTGAGATTCTGGGTGGGCATACAGCAGCAAAACCTTCGCTGTCTGAGACATCATTCCCCTCCCAACGTCTTGTAGTGGCCTGAACAACGGCTGCGCCTCAACGCAACCAGAATGACTTTGTGTATCGTCTTCATTTTGGGCTACCATTGCGGCCCGGTGGAGCTATTTGCTACCACATTACATTATCATAATGACAAATTAACATAGTCTGAACATACGGCGCCTTATGATTGTTTTCTCCTCGTTACAAATTCGTCGCGGCGTACGCGTCCTGCTGGACAACGCCACCGCTACCATCAACCCTGGCCAGAAGGTCGGTCTGGTGGGCAAAAACGGCTGCGGTAAATCCACGCTGCTATCGCTTTTGAAAAACGAGATTAGCGCCGACGGCGGCAGTATGACCTTTCCGGGCAACTGGCAGCTGGCGTGGGTTAATCAGGAAACCCCTGCGCTAGCGCAGCCGGCCATTGATTATGTTATTGACGGCGATCGGGAATATCGCCAGCTCGAGGCCGATTTAAATCAGGCCAACGAGCGCAATGACGGTCACGCCATTGCGACGGTTCACGGCAAGCTGGATGCCATTGACGCCTGGACGATCCGCTCACGCGCCTCGAGCCTGCTGCACGGCCTGGGCTTCAGCAACGAACAGCTGGAGCGCCCGGTGAGCGACTTCTCCGGCGGCTGGCGTATGCGCCTGAACCTGGCGCAGGCGCTCATTTGTCGCTCTGACCTCCTGCTGCTGGATGAACCGACTAACCACCTCGATCTCGATGCGGTGATCTGGCTGGAAAAGTGGCTCAAAAGCTATACCGGCACGCTGATCCTTATCTCGCACGATCGCGATTTTCTCGATCCGATCGTCGATAAAATTATGCATATCGAACAGCAAAACATGTTCGAGTACACCGGCAACTACAGCTCGTTCGAAATACAGCGCGCCACCCGTCTGTCGCAGCAGCAGTCGATGTATGAAAGCCAGCAGCTGCGCGTCGCCCATCTGCAAAGCTATATCGATCGCTTCCGCGCCAAGGCCACCAAGGCGAAGCAGGCCCAGAGCCGCATTAAAATGCTGGAGCGCATGGAGCTTATCGCCCCGGCCCACGTCGATAACCCGTTCCACTTTAGCTTCCGCGCGCCGGAAAGCCTGCCCAACCCGCTGCTGAAGATGGAAAAAGTCAGCGCTGGCTACGGTGAACGCATTATCCTCGACTCGATCAAGCTGAATTTGGTTCCCGGCTCACGCATCGGCCTGCTGGGACGCAACGGCGCCGGTAAATCGACGCTCATCAAGCTACTGGCCGGCGAGCTGCAGCCGCTGCAGGGCGAAGTGGGGCTGGCAAAAGGGATTAAGCTGGGCTACTTCGCTCAGCATCAGCTGGAGTTCCTGCGGGCGGATGAATCACCGCTGCAGCACCTGGCTCGCCTGGCGCCGCAGGAGCTGGAGCAGAAGCTGCGCGACTATCTCGGCGGCTTCGGTTTCCAGAGCGATAAGGTCAACGAAGCAACCCAGCGCTTCTCCGGCGGCGAAAAAGCGCGCCTGGTGCTGGCGCTGATCGTCTGGCAGCGCCCTAATCTTCTGCTGCTCGATGAACCGACTAACCACCTTGACCTCGATATGCGCCAGGCTTTAACCGAAGCGCTGATTGATTTCGAAGGCGCGCTGGTGGTGGTCTCGCACGATCGCCACCTGATCCGTTCGACCACCGACGATCTCTATCTGGTCCACGACGGCAAGGTTGAGCAGTTCGACGGCGATCTGGAAGATTACCAGCAGTGGCTGAGCGACTCGCAGAAGCAGGAGAGTCAGTCGTCTGACGCGATCAAAGATAACGGCAACAGCGCCCAGTCCCGCAAAGACCAAAAGCGCCGGGAAGCGGAGCTGCGCACCCTGACTCAGCCATTGCGTAAAGAGATTACCCGTCTTGAGAAAGAGATGGATAAGCTCAACGCCCAGCTCGCGCAGGCGGAAGAGAAACTGGGCGACAGCGGCCTGTATGACGCATCCCGCAAAGCGGACCTGACCGCCTGCCTGCAGCAGCAGGCCAGTGCCAAATCGGGTCTGGAAGAGTGCGAAATGGCCTGGCTGGAGGCGCAGGAACAGCTGGAGCAGATGCTGCAGGAAGGCTAAGCCCTGCGGGCCGAGCGCGCGGCCTCGACGGTTCACTGGCAATGAGCTTTCGGGGCCACTCTTCATGCCACAAAAGGCCCTATAGCGCCCGCTCTTTTTCGCGTAATCTCCACCAGCTGGCCATAAGATCACATATTGGCTAACCTGCGCACTTCATGCGCGGTATAGTGTTTATAAGTTTATTAATTGCTCTGGTGCTATGGTTGAAATCACCCCTACAGAAATGACGCCCCCCGAAGACGACTCGCGCGAGTTTCACCCAATGCGCGGCGTGGGCAATCGTCATCTGCAAACCATGCTGCCGCGACTGATCCGCCGCAAACTGGGCTTTACTCCACACTGGCAGCGCCTTGAACTCCCCGACGGTGATTTTATCGATTTGGCCTGGAGCGAAGATCCCGAATCAGCCCGCCATAAGCCGCGGCTGGTGGTTTTTCACGGTCTGGAAGGAAGCCTGCACAGCCCTTACGCTCACGGCCTGATCCACGCGGCAATGCAGCGCGGCTGGCTCGGCGTGGTGATGCATTTCCGCGGCTGTAGCGGCGAGCCTAACCGTAATAACCGCATCTACCACTCCGGAGAGACGGAAGACGGCACCTGGTTCCTGCGCTGGCTGCAGCGCGAATTTGGTCCCGCGCCCACGGCCGCCGTAGGCTATTCGCTGGGCGGCAATATGCTCGGCTGCCTGCTGGCAAACGAGGGCGACAGCGTCCCGCTCGACGCGGCGGTCATCGTGTCGGCCCCGTTCATGCTGGAGGCCTGCAGCTACCATATGGATAAAGGCTTCTCCCGCGTCTACCAGCGCTATCTGCTGAACCTGTTAAAAGCGAACGCCGCGCGCAAGCTGAAAGCCTACCCGGGCTCTCTGCCGGTTGATTTACGCCAGCTCAAAGGCATGCGGCGCATTCGCGAGTTTGACGATACCATCACCGCCAAAATTCACGGCTTTGCCGATGCGCTGGACTACTATCGCCAGTGCAGCGCGATGCCGCGTCTGAGCGATATCACGAAACCCACGCTGATCATTCACGCGAAAGACGATCCGTTCATGGACCATCATTCCATTCCGCCGCAGGAGCAGCTACCGGCCAACGTCGAGTACCAGCTGACCGAACAGGGCGGGCACGTCGGGTTTGTCGGCGGCACGCTGCGCAGGCCTGAGATGTGGCTGGAAAGACGGATCCCGGACTGGCTAACGCGCTGGCTGGAAGGAAAAAAATGATTATTCCCTGGCAGGATCTGGATCCCGAAACGCTGGATAACCTGATTGAAACCTTTGTGTTGCGCGAAGGCACCGATTATGGTGAACATGAACGCTCGCTGGCCGATAAGGTCGCCGATGTAAAACAGCAGCTGAAAAGCGGAGAAGCCGTACTGGTGTGGTCAGAGCTGCACGAGACGGTCAACATCATGCCCCGCAAGCAGTTCCACGGCTAAGGCGGCGCCACACCATCGTTTAATCTGGGAGTTGATATGTCTGCCAAACATCCGGTGATTGCCGTCACGGGCTCCAGCGGCGCGGGAACCACCACCACCAGCCTCGCCTTTCGCAAAATCTTCGCCCAGCTGAACCTGCGTGCCGCCGAAGTCGAGGGCGATAGCTTCCATCGCTACACCCGCCCGGAAATGGACATGGCGATCCGCAAAGCGCGGGATCAGGGGAAGCACATCAGCTATTTTGGCCCGGAAGCAAACGACTTCGGCCTGCTGGAAAACACCTTCCTCGAGTACGGACGCAGCGGAACCGGCCAGTCGAGAAAATATCTGCATACCTATGACGAGGCCGTGCCGTGGAATCAGGTACCGGGCACCTTCACGCCCTGGCAGCCGCTGCCGGAGCCGACCGACGTCCTGTTTTACGAAGGGCTACACGGCGGCGTTGTCACCCCGCAGCACAACGTGGCGCACAATGTCGACCTGCTGGTGGGCGTCGTGCCCATCGTCAACCTGGAGTGGATCCAGAAGCTCATCCGCGATACCAGCGAGCGCGGGCACTCTCGCGAAGCGGTGATGGATTCGGTCGTCCGCTCAATGGAAGATTATATTAACTTCATCACCCCGCAGTTCTCGCGTACCCATATCAACTTCCAGCGGGTTCCCACCGTTGATACGTCGAACCCCTTCGCCGCTAAAGGTATTCCCTCGCTGGATGAAAGCTTTGTGGTGATCCACTTCCGCAACCTGCAGGATATCGACTTCCCGTGGCTGCTGGCGATGCTGCAAGGGTCGTTTATCTCGCATATCAATACGCTGGTGGTACCGGGCGGCAAAATGGGGCTGGCGATGGAGCTGATCATGGCGCCGCTGGTTGAACGGCTGATGGCAGGGAAAAAGATCGGTTAAGCCGGTAAACACCCCGGCTGCACGACGCAAACCGGGGCCACGGGCTGGCCTTCCGGCTTAGCCCTCGATAACTTCGTACGAATGCGTGATATTTACCGCTTTTTGCAGCATCAGCGCCACCGAGCAGTATTTCTCCGCCGACAGGTCTACCGCTCGCGAAACGACCGCATCCTTCAGCTCGCGGCCGGTCACGATAAAGTGCAGGTTGATGTGGGTAAACAGGCGCGGCGCCTCTTCCCGACGCTCTGAGGTCAGCTTCACCTCACAGTTGGTCACATCGTGACGTCCTTTCTGCAAAATTGAGACCACGTCGATGGCGCTACAGCCGCCGGCGGCCATCAGCACCATTTCCATCGGACTCGGCGCTTTATCCCCGGAGTTACCGTCCATCAAAATCTGGTGGCCGGAAGCCGACTCACCGATGAAGGTTAACCCTTCCACCCATTTCACACGAGCTTGCATAAAATTTAACTCCAAGGTTGCAATTTTCCTGACAGATTACACGTACATAACAAATCTCGCAACGGAAGGCGACCTGCATCATGCTGAAGCGAGACACCAGGAGACACGCGGCAAAAGCTATGCTAAAACAGTCAGGATGCTACAGTATTACATTGATGTACTGCATGTATGCAGAGGAATTCACATTACAGGCTGAAGAAAAATCACCAGCCAGCTTCCCAGGCATAGGGAAACAATACGATTGCATGCCCGGATGCCGTGTAGTGTCGGCACCCGGAGATAGCTTATAACAGAGGATAACCGCGCATGGTGCTTGGCAAACCGCAAACAGACCCTACCCTCGAATGGTTCTTGTCTCATTGCCACATTCATAAGTACCCATCTAAAAGCACGCTGATCCACCAGGGTGAAAAAGCAGAAACGTTGTACTACATCGTCAAAGGCTCTGTGGCTGTGCTCATCAAGGATGAAGAAGGTAAAGAGATGATTCTCTCTTACCTCAACCAGGGCGATTTCATCGGTGAATTAGGCTTGTTTGAAGAAGGCCAGGAGCGTAGCGCCTGGGTACGTGCGAAAACCGCATGTGAAGTGGCCGAAATCTCCTATAAAAAATTCCGTCAGCTAATCCAGGTTAACCCGGATATTCTGATGCGTCTCTCGTCGCAGATGGCCCGCCGTCTGCAGGTTACCTCTGAGAAAGTCGGTAACCTTGCCTTCCTCGACGTCACCGGCCGTATCGCCCAGACGTTGCTGAACCTGGCAAAACAACCTGACGCCATGACCCACCCGGACGGTATGCAAATCAAAATTACCCGTCAGGAAATCGGTCAGATCGTCGGCTGTTCACGTGAAACCGTTGGCCGTATTCTGAAGATGCTGGAAGATCAAAATCTGATCTCCGCACACGGTAAAACTATCGTCGTCTACGGCACGCGTTAAGCTGATAAAACGGCGTGTTGCTCCTGCAACACGCCGTTTTTGTTTTCCCTCTATGTGGCGCAGGCTGATTTACCACCCGGAAGTCAACTACGCACTGCGGCAAACGCTGGTGCTGTGTTTGCCGGTCGCAATAGGCCTCCTTCTCGGCCATCTGCAGCAGGGTCTGCTGTTCTCGCTGGTTCCCGCATGCTGCAACGTCGCCGGTCTTGATACACCGCATAAGCGCTTCTTTAAACGCCTGATTATTGGCGGCTCGCTCTTTGCCGGCTGCAGCCTGATCGTTCAGCTCCTTCTCCAGCACGATATCCCGCTCCCTTTAATTCTCAGCGGCCTGACCCTGCTCCTTGGCGTCACGGCAGAAATCAGCTCGCTGCACGCGAGGCTGCTGCCCGCCTCGCTGATTGCCGCCATCTTTACTCTGAGCCTCGCCGGCAATATGCCGATCTGGGAACCGCTGCTGATCTACGCGCTTGGCACGCTGTGGTACGGGCTATTCAACTGGTTCTGGTTTTGGCTGTGGCGCGAGCAGCCGCTGCGCGAATCGCTAAGCCTGCTCTACCGGGAGCTGGCCAACTATTGTGAAGCCAAATACAGCCTGCTGACCCAGCATATCGACCCGGCAACCTCGCTGCCTCCGCTGCTGACCCGTCAGCAAAAGGTCGTCGACCTGATCACCCAGTGCTACCAGCAGATGCATATGCTGGCGGCCAATCAGCGTAGCGACCATAAGCGCCTGCTGCGGGCGTTTCAGGTTGCCCTCGATCTGCAGGAACATATTTCCGTCAGCCTGCATCAGCCGGAAGAGGTGCAGAAGCTGGTCGAACGCAGCCACGCGGAAGCGGTAATCCGCTGGAATGCGCAAACCGTCGCCGCGCGGCTAAGGGTGCTGGCGGATGACATCCTCTACCACCGCTATCCGCAGCGCTTTAACATGGATAAGCAGATCGGCGCCCTGGAGAAGATTGCCTCTCAGCACCCCGACAACCCGGTCGGGCAATTCTGCGCATGGCACTTCAGCCGCCTTGCCCGGGTGCTGCGCACCCAGCGTCCGCTGTACCCACGTAACCTGATGGCCGATAAGGAACGGCGCCTGCCGCTACTGCCTGCGCTGAAAAACTATCTCTCTTACAAATCGCCGGCTTTACGCAACGCCGCCCGGATCTGCGTGATGCTCACCGCCGCGAGCCTGATGGGCAGTGCGCTAAACCTGCCCAAACCCTACTGGATCCTGATGACGGTGCTTTTCGTCACCCAGAACGGCTACGGCGCAACGCGGGTCCGCATCGTCCACCGGGCGGCAGGGACCCTCGCCGGCCTGGTGATTGCCGGACTGACGCTGCACTTTCACGTCCCTGAGGGCTATACGCTGACCGCGATGCTAATTATCACGCTGTTGAGCTATCTGATTATTCGCAAGAGCTACGGCTGGGCGATGGTGGGCTTTACCGTCACGGCGGTTTATACCCTGCAGCTGCTGACGCTTAACGGCGAGCAGTTTATTGTCGCCAGGCTTATCGATACGCTTATCGGGTGTCTGATTGCCTTCGGCGGGATGGTATGGCTGTGGCCACAGTGGCAAAGCGGCCTGCTGCGTAAAAACGCCCACGACGCGCTGGAGGCGGACCAGGAGGCCATCCGCCTTATTCTCAGCGACGATCACCAGGCGCCGGCGCTGGCCTATCGGCGGATGCGCGTCAACCAGGCACACAACTCGCTGTATAACTCGCTGAATCAGGCGATGCAGGAGCCCGGCTTTAACTCGCAATATCTTGACGATATGAAGCTATGGGTCACCCATAGCCAGTTTATTGTCGAGCATATCAACGCCATGACCACGCTGGCCCGCGAGCACAATATGCTGACGCCGGATCTGGCCCGGCGCTATCTTGAATCCTGTGAGATTGCGCTACAGCGCTGTCAGCAGCGGCTGGATACCGACGGGCCGGGTAGCGCCGGCGAGGTGAATATTATGGAGTCGCAGGATGCGGACGTGCCCCGCGGCCCGCTGAGCACCATGGAGCAGCACCTGCAGCGGATCCTCGATCATCTGAACACCATGCACACCATCTCATCGGTGGCATGGCGTCAGCGCCCGCATCACGGCATCTGGCTACGCGCAACTAAGCGCTAAGTACGCGCTGTACCGCCTGTGCAAAGCGCGCCATTCCTTCGTCAATATCGCTATCGTCAATGACCAGCGAAGGCACAAAGCGCATCACGTCAGGCCCGGCATTGAGCACCATAACCCCCGCTTCCGCCGCGGCATACAGGAAATCACGCGCCCGGCCGTGATGCTGCGGCTTCAGCTCCGCACCGATCAACAGCCCCATACCGCGAATATCGCTAAACAGATCGAAGCGGGCGTCAATCTGCTGCAGATGCTGTACAAAGCGTTCGCGCTTCGCGTTGACGCCGTCCAGTACCTCAGGCGTATTAATCAAATCAAACGCCGCACCGGCGACGGCGCAGGCGAGCGGATTACCCCCGTAGGTTGAACCGTGGGAGCCGGCATGGAACGCGCTGGCAATATCGTGGGTGGTCAGCATGGCGCTAATCGGGAAACCGCCGCCGAGCGCTTTCGCGCTGGTCAGGATATCCGGCGTCACGCCGTAATGCATATAGGCGAACAGCGAACCGGTACGCCCCATTCCGCACTGCACTTCATCAAACACCAGCAACGCCTGATGCCGATCGCAAAGCTCACGCAGCCCTTTGAGGAACTCCGGGGTCGCAGCCATCACGCCGCCTTCGCCCTGAATCGGCTCAACCACCACCGCGCAGGTGTGATCGTCCATGACCGCCTTCACCGCGTGCAGGTCGTTGAACGGTACGTGAATGATATCCGCCGGCTTCGGCCCGAAGCCGTCAGAATATTTCGGCTGCCCGCCAACGGAGACCGTAAACAGCGAACGACCGTGGAAAGCGTTATGGAAGGCGATGATTTTGGTTTTATAGGGGCTATGGCGGGTGATCGTGTAGTTGCGCGCCAGCTTGAATGCCGTTTCGTTGGCTTCAGTGCCGGAGTTCATAAACACCACGCGGTCGGCGAAGGTGGCATCGACCAGCTTTCTGCCCAGGCGCAGCGCCGGTTCGTTGGTGAAAACGTTGCTGGTATGCCACAGCGTTTCCCCCTGCTCATGCAGCGCCGCAACCAGCGCCGGATGGCAATGACCGAGCGCCGTGACGGCAATACCGCCCGCAAAATCAACGTACTCTTTGCCCTGCTGATCCCATACGCGGCTACCTTTACCTTTTACCGGAATAAATTCTGCCGGTGCATAAATCGGCAAAATAACCTCATCGAACGTGGCGCGGGTAATTGCCGGTTGCTCAGTTGCCATGTGATGCCATCCTTCTTCGTTATGCAAAAATGATTATGATATTATAATCACAAAATATGCATAAAAAATCAGTCAATGGCAACTACAAATCAACGCTTGAGGAAGTTTGCCAGCAGCTGATGCCCCTGCTCGCTGAGAATGCTTTCCGGGTGAAATTGCACCCCCTCAAGATCCCACTCTCGATGGCGAATGGCCATAATCTCTCCGCTCTCGCTGCGGGCCGTCACGTCGAAGCACTCAGGCAGGGTATCCGGGTCAATGACCAGAGAGTGGTAGCGGGTCACGGTGAGGGGATTGTTTAATCCCTGAAACACGCCGCGTCCGTCGTGGCTGATAGGGGAGGTTTTTCCGTGCATGACTTTGGCGGCACGGACGATGGTCGCCCCGAAGACCTGGGCGATAGCCTGATGCCCCAGGCAGACGCCCAGCAGCGGCACCTTCCCGGCATAATGCCCGATGACGGCCAGGGAGATCCCCGACTCGTCCGGCGTGCAGGGCCCGGGTGAGATAACGATTTTCTCCGGCGCCAGCGTCGCGATCTCCTCCAGCGTCAGCTCATCGTTACGCTTAACCAGCACCTCAGCTCCCAGCTCGCAAAAATACTGGTACAAATTCCAGGTGAAAGAATCATAGTTGTCGATAAGCAGGATCATAGCGGCTCCGGAAAAAACAAAACCGGGCTATTCTACTCAGATTCTCACGCTTCGCTTACCACTTTGGCAAAGATCGCTTCCAGCGGCTGCGGATCGCCCATGGCCCCCAGCTGATTAGCCCGGCTCCACGCCTCAGGATCGATATCGCGCCAGTCGAGAATAAAGCCGGCATGAATGGCCAGCTGCTCAAAGAAAATACGCTGCGCCAGCCCGCTGCCGAGGCGAAAAGGGTGTAGCACATTGATTTCACCGTAGTACCAGCTCAGGCGCGTAATAAAAGCGCTGCGGTCGAGGCCGCTAAGATAGTTCTCCTCTTCCAGAGCCCGCATCAGCGCGTTACCTTCCTTTTCAATCCATGCGAAATGACAAAAAGGCGTATCTCCCTGATAGATATCAATCTCCCTGAACCGTCCGGCCCAGGCAAAAATATCCTGGTAGAGCTGATGGTGAATCGCGCAGAGATAGGGCAGCCCGCGCCCGCGCGGCCCCAGGGGAATCGTCGCCGCACGTAGGGAGGTTATCTCCAGCATGACCTGCTCGAGCCGCCGGGCCTGGCGAATACCGGGAAGATTGCGCAATACGTCGAGTACGGGGTAGAGATAGGGATCGCGGCCATCGCCAAATTTACTGCTCATGACGCCCCCTTAGCTCAGCAAGGCGTGCCAGCGCTTCTTCGGCGCTTAGCGTCACCAAAGGCACAGCGGCGCCTTCCAGCCGACGGCTGGCCTGAAAATTCACGCTACGAGTCTGTTCCCAGAGCCGGGATTTTTGCTTATCGGTGAGTGAACGCATGCTCGCCTCTCTTGTCGTCCCCTGTGCCACAAGTATAAGCAGCAATTTCGGGTCACGCAGAAAGGCCGAAACAACGGCGCGAGCGTGGGCCGCCCGCGCGCGGAAGAGCTTAAGGCAGAACCTTCGCGGAGAGGATCACAACGGGTTTGGACGGTACATTCTGGTACGGCCCAACGTTATGCGTCTGGACCTGGGAAATCTTGTCGGCGACGTCCATTCCTTTGACCACTTTACCGAATACCGCGTAGCCAAAATCGCGCTGTCCGTGATCGAGGAAGGCGTTGTCGGCGATGTTGATGAAGAACTGGCTGGTCGCGCTGTCCTGATCGGCGGTGCGCGCCATCGCGATGGTGCCGCGGGTGTTACGCAGGCCGTTATCCGCTTCGTTCTTGATTGGCGGGTTCGGCTGCTTTTGCTGCATCTGTTCGCTGAAGCCGCCGCCCTGCACCATAAAGCCGGGGATCACGCGGTGAAAAGTGGTGTTGTTATAGAAGCCGCTGTTCACGTACTTCAGGAAGTTATCGACGGAAATCGGTGCTTTCTGGCTATTTAACTCCAGCTCAATATTTCCCGCAGAAGTCGTCAGCAAGACATGAGGATCGCCCTTTGCTGCCATGGCCGGGGAGAAAGCGGAAATAGCGAAAACGGCAACCACCGCCGCCAGAGTTGATTTGAGCATCGAGATTCCTTAACGGAGCAGAAAAAAAGCAAGTGCATTGATTCTAAAGAGCCTTTGCATCCTGGGCCAGCCTTTTACCTAATTTTACGTAGCTGAAACAGTTGTAACGAGGCGCACTTCGATCCGCTGAATCTATAAAAGAGATCCACATCACACTAATCCGTGCAAAAAGATCTACATTTCATAATAAACGTTTGCTTACATCACTCGAACGAATAAAATCTGTCCGCCCTGGCGCAGAGTCAACGCGCTTTACATTTCTATTCACAGGCCAGTCATGACTAACAGCAATCGTATCAAGCTCACATGGATCAGCTTCTTCTCCTACGCCCTGACCGGCGCGCTGGTGATCGTCACCGGGATGGTGATGGGCAATATCGCCGATTACTTCCATGTGCCCGTTTCGAGTATGAGCAACACCTTCACTTTCCTCAATGCCGGGATCCTGATCTCTATCTTCCTCAACGCCTGGCTGATGGAAATCGTACCGCTGAAAACGCAGCTGCGGTTTGGCTTTATCCTGATGGTACTGGCGGTCATCGGGCTGATCTTTGGCCACAGCCTGACGCTGTTCTCCGCGTCGATGTTCGTGCTGGGTCTGGTCAGCGGGATCACCATGTCGATCGGCACCTTCCTGATAACCCATATGTATGAAGGCCGCCAGCGCGGTGCGCGCCTGCTGTTTACCGACTCCTTCTTCAGCATGGCGGGAATGATTTTCCCGATGGTTGCCGCCTATCTGCTGGCGCGCAGCATCGAGTGGTACTGGGTGTATGTCTGTATTGGTCTGGTTTACGTCGCCATCTTCGTTCTGACCTTCGGCTGTGAATTCCCGGTGCTGGGTCAAAAAGCGCAGCAGGACAGCCAGCCGGTCGTCAAAGAGAAATGGGGTATCGGCGTACTGTTTCTGTCCATCGCCGCGCTGTGCTATATCCTTGGCCAGCTGGGCTTTATCTCCTGGGTGCCGGAATATGCCAAGGGCCTGGGCATGAGCCTTGGCGACGCGGGTAAGCTGGTGAGCGATTTCTGGATGTCGTACATGATCGGTATGTGGTCATTCAGCTTCATCCTGCGTTTCTTCGACCTGCAGCGCATTCTTACCGTTCTGGCGGGCCTGGCAACGGTGCTGATGTACCTGTTTATTAACGGTTCGCCGGAACATATGCCGTGGTTTATCCTGACCCTTGGCTTCTTCTCCAGCGCTATCTACACCTCGCTGATTACCCTGGGTTCGCAGCAGACCAAAGTCTCCTCACCGAAGCTGGTTAACTTTGTGCTCACCTGCGGCACCATCGGGACGATGCTGACCTTCGTGGTCACCGGTCCTATCGTTGCCGCCAGCGGCCCGCTGGCAGCGCTGCAAACCGCTAACGGCCTCTATGCCGTGGTATTCGTGATGTGCATTATCCTCGGCTTCGTCTCCCGCCACCGCCAGCACGGCGCGCAGGCAGGGTCACACTAAGCCACGCTAGTCCTTTGGCCCCTTTGCATCCGCAGAGGGGCTATTGCGAGTAAAGAACAGCTCCTCCCCGCCTCTATCGGTCTGTATCCAGGTCTGCGCCAGCTGCGTGGTGGCAATAACCCGTCCCTGACGAATCGACCAGCGTACCGGCACCTGGCAGCGCACGGCTTCAAAACCGTTTTCCGCAGGCAGAATAATCAGGTTGGCGGTATTCCCCGTGCTGATGCCGTAGTCGCTCAGACCAAAGGTGCGGGCGCTGTTGTCGGTAATCAGCTTCAGGCCGTCGTTAATCTGCTGATAGCCCATCAGCTGACAAACGTGCAGACCCATATGCAGTACCTGCAGCATATTGCCGGTGCCCAGCGGATACCACGGATCGAAAACGTCGTCGTGACCAAAGCACACGTTAATCCCTGCGGCCATCAGCTCTTTTACCCGGGTAATACCGCGCCGCTTGGGGTAATCATCGAAGCGTCCCTGCAGGTGGATATTCACCAGCGGGTTAGCGACAAAGTTGATCCCCGAGAGCTTCAGCAGGCGAAACAGCCGTGAGGTATAGGCGCCGTTATAGGAGTGCATGGCGGTGGTATGGCTGGCCGTAACCCGCGGGCCAATCCCCTCTTTTAACGCCAGGGCCGCGACCGTTTCGACAAACCGCGACTGCTCATCATCGATTTCATCGCAGTGGATATCCAGCGGACGCTGATATTTCTGCGCCAGGCGAAAGGCGATATGCAGGGACTCAACGCCGTACTCGCGGGTAAACTCGAAGTGAGGAATAGCTCCCACCACGTCGGCACCAAGGCGCAGCGCCTCTTCCAGCAGGGCCTCCCCATTGGGGTAGGATAAAATCCCCTCCTGTGGGAAGGCAACTATCTGCAAATCTACCCACGGGGCTACCTCCTGCTTCACTTCCAGCATCGCTTTTAAGGCGGTCAGCGTCGGATCTGAAACATCGACATGCGTGCGCACAAACTGTATGCCGTTGGCAATTTGCCACTTCAGGGTTTTCCACGCCCGGGCTTTGACATCCTCATGGCTCAACAACGCCTTGCGCTCCGCCCAACGCTCAATACCCTCGAACAGCGTCCCGGATTGATTCCAGCTCGGCTCACCGGCAGTTTGCGTCGTATCCAGATGAATATGCGGTTCAATAAACGGTGGAATGGCCAGCCCACCGCGGGCGTTGAGCACTTCAAGACTCTCGCCGCGCGCGTCGCCCATCGGGGTAATATCGCCAAAGCAGCCTTTATCTATTGCTATCTGCCATAGCCCGTCGCGGCCGGGCAGGCGCACGTTCTGAATCAACCAAAGTGGTGCTGCTGTCATCTTGATGGCTCCCGTTAAAATTGCTTAATTTTCACCCAACCCGCCCCCGCGTTCCCCTGCCATTTTTGTACATAAAAGCAACAAAAAGGAAAAGCCTGAGTTTTCCACAACTTAGAAAAACCTAAATAAATCATGATAATACCCATTAAGGGGTAGGCAGGATTGAATTTGATTTGCATCAATAAGTGTACCGGCTGAATCGTTAAGGTAGGCGGTATTAGAAAAGAAATCGAGGCAAAAATGAGCAAAGTCAGAATCGCTATTATCGGTAACGGCATGGTTGGCCATCGCTTTATCGAAGAGCTTCTTGATAAGGCGCCTGCCGGAGAGTTTGACATTACCGTGTTCTGCGAAGAACCCCGTATCGCTTACGACCGCGTCCACCTGTCATCTTACTTCTCCCATCATACCGCGGAAGAACTTTCGCTGGTTCGTGAAGGATTTTACGAGAAGCACGGCGTTAACGTCCTTATCGGCGAGCGCGCGATTACGATTAACCGCCAGGAGAAGGTCATTCACTCCAGCGCGGGACGCACCGTATTTTACGACAAACTGGTGATGGCAACCGGCTCCTATCCGTGGATCCCGCCGATTAAAGGCGCGGAAACTCAGGACTGCTTCGTTTACCGCACGATTGAAGATCTCAACGCTATCGAATCCTGCGCCCGCCGCAGCAAACGCGGCGCCGTCGTCGGCGGCGGCCTGCTGGGCCTCGAAGCCGCAGGCGCGCTGAAAAACCTCGGCGTTGAAACCCACGTTATCGAGTTTGCGCCAATGCTGATGGCCGAGCAGCTTGATAATATGGGCGGCGAGCAGCTGAAGCGCAAAATTGAAAGTATGGGCGTGAAGGTTCATACCAGCAAAAATACCAAAGAGATCGTCCAGCAGGGCACCGAAGCGCGGAAAACTATGCAATTTGCCGACGGTAGCGAGCTGCAGGTCGATTTCATCGTGTTCTCCACCGGTATCCGCCCGCGCGACAAGCTGGCGACCCAATGCGGTCTGGCGGTGGCACAGCGCGGCGGTATCGTCGTGAATGATACCTGCCAGACCTCCGATCCGGATATCTACGCCATCGGCGAATGCGCCAGCTGGAACAACCGCGTCTATGGTCTGGTCGCGCCGGGCTACAAAATGGCCCAGGTGACCGTCGACCATATCCTCGGCACGGACAACGCCTTCACCGGCGCCGACCTCAGCGCCAAGCTGAAGCTGCTCGGCGTTGACGTTGGCGGCATCGGCGATGCGCATGGCCGCACGCCTGGCGCACGCAGCTACGTCTATCTCGATGAGAGCAAAGAAGTCTACAAACGCCTGATCGTCAGCGCAGATAACAAAACCCTGCTCGGCGCGGTGCTGGTCGGCGATACCAGCGACTACGGCAACCTGCTGCAGCTGGTGCTCAACGCTATCGAACTGCCGGAAAACCCGGACGCGCTGATCCTGCCGTCCCATGCCGGCAGCGGCAAGCCTTCTATCGGCGTCGATAAGCTGCCGGACAGCGCGCAAATTTGCTCCTGCTTCGACGTGACCAAAGGCATGCTGATCTCCGCCATCAATAAGGGCTGCCATACCGTCGCCGCGCTGAAAGCTGAAACCAAAGCCGGTACCGGCTGCGGCGGCTGTATTCCGCTGGTAACCCAGGTACTGAACGCCGAGCTGGCAAAACAGGGTATCGAAGTTAACCATAACCTGTGCGAGCACTTCGCCTACTCGCGTCAGGAGCTGTTCCACCTGATCCGCGTCGAAGGCATCAAAACCTTCGATGAGCTGCTGGAAAAACACGGCAAGGGCTACGGCTGCGAAGTATGTAAACCTACCGTTGGCTCACTGCTGGCCTCCTGCTGGAATGAGTACATCCTCAAACCTGAGCATACGCCGCTGCAGGAGACCAACGATAGCTTCCTCGCCAATATCCAGAAAGACGGGACCTACTCGATTATCCCGCGCTCCGCAGGCGGCGAAATCACGCCGGAAGGGCTGGTGGCCGTCGGCCGCATCGCGCGCGAATATAACCTCTACACCAAAATCACCGGCTCGCAGCGTATCGGCATGTTTGGCGCTCAGAAAGACGATCTGCCGGAAATCTGGCGTCAGCTGATTGAAGCGGGCTTTGAAACCGGCCACGCGTACGCCAAAGCCCTGCGTATGGCCAAAACCTGCGTCGGCAGCACCTGGTGCCGCTACGGCGTGGGCGACAGCGTAGGCTTCGGCGTCGAGCTGGAGAACCGCTATAAAGGCATCCGTACGCCGCATAAGATGAAGTTTGGCGTGTCCGGCTGTACGCGTGAATGCGCGGAAGCGCAGGGTAAAGACGTCGGCATCATCGCCACCGAAAAAGGCTGGAACCTCTACGTGTGCGGCAACGGCGGGATGAAGCCTCGTCACGCGGATCTGCTGGCCGCCGACCTTGACCGTGAAACGCTGCTCAAGTATCTCGACCGCTTTATGATGTTCTACATCCGCACCGCCGATAAGCTGACGCGTACCGCGCCATGGCTGGATAACATGGAAGGCGGCATCGATTATCTGAAGCGCGTCATCATCGACGACAAGCTTGGTCTGAACGAACACCTGGAAGAGGAGCTGGCCCGCCTGCGTGCAGCCTTCGCCTGCGAGTGGACTGAAACCGTCAACAGCCCGGCAGCGCAGACCCGCTTCAGGCACTTTATCAACAGCAGCCAGCGTGACCCGAACGTTCAGGTTGTGCCGGAACGTGAACAGCATCGCCCGGCTACGCCGTATGAGCGTATTCCGGTGACTCTGGTGGAGGAAAACGTATGAGCCAGTGGATAAACATCTGCAAGATTGACGAAATCCTGCCGGCAACCGGCGTCTGCGCCCTGCTTGGCCAGCAGCAGGTTGCCGTCTTCCGCCCTTATCATGACGAGCGGGTTTTTGCGCTCAGCAACATCGATCCGTTCTTTAACGCCAGCGTCCTCTCGCGCGGCATCATTGCCGAACACGAAGGCGATCTGTGGGTCGCCAGCCCGTTGAAAAAGCAGCGCTTCCGTCTGCGTGACGGCGTCTGTATGGAAGATGAGAGCCACTCCATCGCCCATTTTGACGCGCGGGTAAAAGACGGAAAAGTTCAGCTTAAAGCCTGACGTCCCGAGGTTCCCTCTGGTCCTCAGAGGGAACCATACATTCTGCTTATGCCCACTAAGCGGTAAGCACCGGAAAAGTCGTATATTTTGTCGCTCCTCCGCTGCTATGCTACGACGGCTCACCATCTCTCATTGCCCTGCTGCGAGGATATTCCGTGGATCACTTACCCATTTTTTGCCAGTTGCGCGATCGCGACTGTCTGCTGGTCGGCGGCGGGGATGTTGCCGAACGTAAGGCGCGGCTGCTGCTCGATGCCGGAGCCAAATTAACGGTTAACGCCCTCGAATTCTCGCCACAGTTTCAGGTGTGGGCGGATGAGCAGATGCTGACGCTGGTAAAAGAGAGCTTTAATCCCGCACTGCTCGACTGCTGCTGGCTGGCGATCGCCGCTACTGACGACAACGACGTTAACCAGCAGGTTAGCCAGGCGGCGGAAGCGCGACGCATCTTCTGCAACGTCGTGGATTCGCCGCAGCAGGCCAGCTTTATTATGCCCTCGATTATCGACCGCTCGCCGCTGATGGTCGCCGTCTCCTCCGGCGGGACGTCGCCGGTGCTGGCGCGGCTGCTGCGCGAAAAGCTGGAGTCGGTTCTGCCGCTGCATTTAGGCCAGCTGGCGCACTATGCCGGCCAGCTGCGGGCGCGGGTTAAAAAACAGTTTGCCACGGTGGCCGAGCGTCGACGCTTCTGGGAAAAGCTGTTTATGAACGACCGACTGGCGCAGTCGTTAGCCAACGAAGACCGGCAGGCGGTGGCGGATACCACCGAGCAGCTGCTGAACGAACCGCTGGATCACCGCGGTGAAGTCGTGCTGGTCGGCGCCGGACCGGGTGATGCCGGCCTGCTGACCCTGAAAGGGCTGCAGCAGATCCAGCAGGCGGATGTCGTGGTTTACGATCGTCTGGTCTCAGACGATATTATGAATCTGGTTCGCCGCGACGCCGACCGGGTATTCGTCGGCAAGCGTGCGGGATACCACTGCGTACCGCAGGATGAGATTAACCAGATCCTGCTGCGGGAAGCGCAGAACGGCCGCCGCGTTGTGCGTCTGAAGGGCGGCGATCCGTTCATTTTCGGCCGCGGTGGCGAAGAGCTCGAAACCCTGTGCAATGCCGGTATTCCCTTCTCGGTAGTTCCGGGGATCACCGCCGCCTCCGGATGCTCCGCCTATTCGGGTATTCCGCTGACCCACCGCGACTTCGCCCAGGGCGTACGCCTGGTCACCGGGCATCTGAAAACCGGGGTCGAGCTGGACTGGCAAAACCTGGCGGTAGAAAAGCAGACGCTGGTGTTTTATATGGGCTTAAACCAGGCGCCAGCGATCAGAGAGAAGCTTATTGCCCACGGCATGGCGGCAGATATGCCGGCGGCTATTGTTGAAAACGGTACGGCCGTCAGCCAGAAAGTGGTGACCGGCACCCTGGATCAGCTGGACGTGCTGGCGCAGCAGATGGCGAGCCCGGCGCTGATTATCGTCGGCCGCGTGGTGAGCCTTCGCGACAGGCTCAACTGGTTCTCTAACCACTAAGATTCGCCGCGCCTCTGCCCGCAGCGTGCTGAACGGGCGAGTAGCGACAACGACAGAAAAGCAAAAGGGCGGGATTAACCCGCCCTTTTTTTCAGCTTTGTGCGTGCGGTCTTTATCGCCGCCGCTTACGGCTTCGCAACAAAACCAATGGCTTCGTATACCGCTTTCAGCGTTTGTGAAGCGCGAGCGCTGGCTTTGTCTGCCCCGTCTCTCATCACCTGATTGAGGAAGGCTTCATCGTTACGGAAGCGGTTATAGCGCTCCTGCAGCTCAACCAGCATGCCGGACACCGCATCGGCTACTTCGCCCTTCAGATGACCGTACATTTTCCCGTCGAAGTGCTGCTCCAGCTCCACAATGCTCTGGCCGGTCACGCCGGAGAGAATATCCAGCAGGTTAGATACGCCGGCTTTGTTCTGCTGGTCGTAGCGCACTACCGGCGGCTCGTCGGAATCCGTAACCGCACGCTTGATCTTTTTGACGACCGATTTCGGGTCTTCCAGCAGGCCAATCACGTTGTTGCGGTTGTCGTCCGACTTGGACATCTTTTTCGTCGGCTCAAGCAGCGACATGACGCGCGCGCCGGATTTAGGAATAAACGGCTCAGGAACCTTGAACACTTCGCCGTAGATTGCGTTGAAGCGCTGCGCGATATCGCGGCTCAGCTCCAGGTGCTGCTTCTGGTCTTCGCCCACCGGCACCTGGTTGGTCTGATAAAGCAGGATGTCTGCCGCCATCAGCACCGGATAATCAAACAGGCCGGCGTTAATGTTTTCCGAGTAGCGCGCGGACTTGTCCTTGAACTGGGTCATGCGGCTCAGCTCACCAAAATAGGTGTAGCAGTTCAGCGCCCAGCCCAGCTGCGCATGCTCCGGCACGTGCGACTGAACGAAGATGGTGCTTTTCGCAGGATCGATACCGCATGCAAGGTAAAGCGCCAGCGTATCCAGCGTGGCCTTACGCAGTTTCTCAGGATCCTGACGCGCGGTGATGGCGTGCAAATCGACGATGCAGTAGATGCAATGATAGTCATCCTGCATGCCCACCCACTGACGCAGCGCACCCATGTAGTTGCCAATGGTCAATTCACCTGAGGGCTGTGCGCCACTAAAAACGATGGGCTTAGTCATTTTTTAATTCCTGAGTTTCACTGTACGGTAACCCGAGAGCGGGTAAGAGTTCGTTAAATTGATCAAAGACGTAATCCGGCTCGCTGAGCGCGATCGGCTCACCGTAGTTGTAGCCGTAGGTCAGGCCAACTGAGCCAAAGCCGGCCGCTTTCGCCGCCATGACATCGTTACGCGAATCGCCGACAAACAGCAGCTCAGCGGGAGCCAGCCCCAGCTTTTCCGCAACCCGCAGCAGCGGTTCGGGATGCGGCTTCTTGTTCTGTACATCGTCACCGCCGATAACCACGGTAAAATATTTAGCGATATCCAGCGCGGCCAGTATCGGCGCAACGAACGGCGTCGGCTTGTTGGTGACCAGCGCCAGCGGCAGCCCTTTGGCGTGCAGAGCGCCCAGCGTATCGGCAACCGCCGGGAACAGGAAGCTGCCCTCTTCCGCGGCTTCAGCGTAGTAGCGGTCAAACAGCTTGCGCAGCAGCGCCAGCTGCTCGGCCTGCGGGATATCATCGCGATCGGCGGAAGGTTTCCCCCCGGCCGCGCGCAGCGTCGCGCGCTCCTGGCGTGCCCAGGTAAGGGCGCGCTCCATCAGAACGTCCGCGCCGTTGCCAATCCAGGTGACAACGCGATCCTCTCCCGCCATCGGGAGTTCTAAAGCGTAAAGCGCGCTATCAACGGCCGCCGTCAGACCCGGCGCGCTGTCCACCAGCGTGCCGTCGAGGTCAAACGCGATACCGCGAATAGCCTGTAACTTATCCATGACTAACCTTCGCTAATTCACTGCGCATTTGATCGATGACTGTTTTATAGTCCGGCTGGTCGAAAATGGCCGAGCCGGCAACGAACATATCCGCCCCTGCGGCCGCAATATCCGCGATATTGCTAACTTTTACGCCGCCGTCGACTTCGAGGCGAATATCGTAGCCGGAGGCATCAATGCGCTGGCGAACTTCACGGAGTTTGTCGAGAGTCTGCGGAATGAAAGACTGGCCGCCGAATCCCGGGTTGACGGACATCAGCAGGATCACATCCAGCTTATCCATCACGTAATCAAGGTAGCTCAGCGGGGTCGCAGGGTTGAATACCAGGCCGGCCTTACAGCCGTGCTCTTTGATGAGCTGCAGGCTGCGATCGACGTGCTCTGACGCCTCCGGATGGAAGGTGATGATGCTGGCGCCCGCGGCGGCAAAATCAGGAATGATGCGGTCGACCGGCTTAACCATCAGGTGCACGTCGATAGGCGCGGTGATGCCATAGCCGCGCAGCGCTTTCAGCACCATTGGGCCGATAGTCAGATTCGGCACGTAGTGGTTGTCCATTACGTCAAAGTGCACAACGTCTGCACCTGCAGCCAACGCTTTGGCGGTATCTTCACCCAAACGGGCAAAATCAGCCGACAGAATCGAAGGGGCAATCAAATACTGCTTCATCCGCATCTCCTTGAAAATTATTTAGTCTTCGGCGGACGGTAAAGAGCAAGTAGCTCGTCCACCTTCTTTCGGGTACCACCGTTGCTGCTGATACTGCGTCGAACTTTGACGACGTGCAGTTTAGCCAGACGATACCATTCGCGGGTAAGCGCGGTATCGTGGTTAGAAATCAGAACCGGAACCCGCTGCTCGAACAGATTCTCCGCCAGCTGCGCCAGATGGGCCTGCTGTTCGGAATTAAAGCTGCTCGTATGGTACGCCGTAAAGTTCGCGGTAGCAGACAAAGGCGCGTACGGCGGGTCGCAGTAGACCACTGAAGTCCCGTCGGCTCGCGCCATGCTGTCGGCGTACGACTCGCAGTAGAAGTAGGCATTCTGCGCCTTCTGCGCAAAATGATACAGTTCAGCTTCGGGGAAGTAGGGCTTCTTATAGCGGCCAAAAGGCACGTTGAACTCACCGCGCAGGTTGTAGCGACACAGTCCGTTGTAGCCATGGCGATTCAGATACAGGAACAGCACCGCACGACGAAGCGGGTCCTGGCTTTGATTGAATTCAGCCCGGAACTGGTAGTATCTCTCCGCCACGTTATTCTCAGGCGTAAACATCTCCTGCGCCGCGGCAACATAATCATCCGTCTGCGATTTGACGATGTTGTAAAGGCTAATCAGATCGCTGTTGATGTCCGCGAGGATATAACGAGAAAAGTCGGTATTAAGAAATACCGACCCGGCGCCCACAAAGGGCTCAATCAGACAGTCGCCCTGCGGCAAATGTTTTTTTATATCGTCAAGCAGGGGGTATTTCCCCCCCGCCCATTTCAGAAAAGCGCGATTCTTTTTCATGCTGCCTAAATAATTACACATTCTCCGGCTGTGGAGAAAGCTCCGACAGCACCCTGCGCTTAAGACTACGCCGCAGCTTACTTCAGGTCAGCCTGGACCTGATGCAGCGGTTTTGCCCACGGGTTTTTCGCCTGCACGTCCGCTGGCAGAGTCGCTACAGCGCGTTTAGCTTCATCTTTCGAAGCGTAAATGCCGCTGACCAGCACATACCAGGGCTGACCGTTACGGGTAGTCTCATAGACGACGTACTTATCCAGCTTCTCTTTCTTCGCCCAGCTACTCAGATTGTTGTAGTTGGAGGAAGAGCTGAGCTGCAGGGTGTAGTTGCCGGACGGAGCGGCTTTCATCGAGCCTACGTCACCGGCAGTTTTGCCAGCAGAAGCGGCCGCTGTCGCCGCTGGAGCAGCGGTCGCTGCAGCAGTAGCAGTAGCGGTTGCAGCAGGCGCGGCGGCCGGAGTCGGCTTAGCCTGGGCAGTAGCGGCAGGCTTAGCAGGCTCGACGGCAGGCGTTTTCACCGGTGCCGCAGCGGCAGTGCTTTCAACACGCTTCGGCTGTGCCGGCTTCGACTCAACCGGTGCTTTCGCGGTAGCCATCGGCTTCGGCTCAATAACGGTGTGCTTACGCTCGGCCGGACGCGGTGCGGCGGCTGCGGTCTGCGTCTGGCGCTCGGTGGTTGCCTGACGCGGAGCCGTACCGTTGCGCATCGGGGCGACGGTTGCAGGTTCGGTCGGTAACGTCGAGCTTGCTACGGCGCTGTCAATCTGGCCCTGCTGCTGAGTCAGGGCGTTGTTCAGATCGCCCTGAACCTCGACGCGCTGCTGTCCCTGCGGCTCAGCGGTAGTCTGGCCCTGGGTTGGGTTAGACGCAATTGGCGGCAGAGAAACGTCCTGCTGCTGGGCGTTACCCGCGGTCTGGTCCTGCGTGGCAGGCTGAGCGCTGTTGTCCTGCGCGTCTGACAGATTGATACTCTTCTCACCTGTCGCCGCTTGTTCGTTCGAGGAAGACGGCGACTTCAGTGCAGAACCGATGCCGACAATCAGCAGCAGCAGCACGAGGATCCCCACCCCCATCATAATGTACTGGCGAGAGGCAGGCTTCGCTGGCGCTTTCTTACGCTTACGCGGACGGCGCTCAACCTGCTGCTCTTCGACCTCGTCTTCTTCAGACTCCAGGTCTTCTTCATACTCTTCTTCATCGCGCTCACGGCGTGCTTTACTGGCGCGCGTCGGACGGCTCTCGTCCGCATCAAGATCGACATCATCAAAATTGATCTGCGGATCGCTATCGCGCTCGGAAGACTGACGGGAACGACCAGCACGACGATCGTTGCGATCGGCTTTCAAATCGTCTTCTGGTTTTAATTCATCCATTTAACACCCCACTAAAAGGCTTATGCTCACGACTATTGCATGTCACCTGAAATGATAACGCCGCGCGGACGCGGCTAGACCTTCTTATTGTTGCGCCTGCTCAGTATCAGCAATCGCGCCAAGAACTACATCGTGCGACACTCCGCCGCGAACCTCGCTTTTCCCTATAGCGAGCGGTAGCACCAGCCGCATTTCGCCTGCCAGCACCTTTTTATCACGCATCATGTGGGGCAGATACGCCTGCGCGGTCATCTCCTGCGGCCCACTGACCGGCAGACCCGCACGCTGCAGCAGCGTAATAAGACGCTGCGTATCCTGCGCGCTGAACTGCCCTAATCGTTCGGACGTACGCGCAGCCATGACCATACCGGCAGCGACAGCCTCGCCGTGCAGCCAGTTACCGTAGCCCATTTCGGCCTCGATAGCATGACCAAAAGTATGTCCAAGATTCAGTAAAGCACGTAACCCGGTTTCACGCTCGTCGGCGGCAACAACTTCGGCTTTCAGCTCACAGCAGCGGCGAATACAGTACGCCATTGCTTTTTCATCCAGCGCCATCAGCGCATCGATGTTGTTTTCCAGCCAGTCGAAGAATTCACCGTCAAGGATGACGCCGTACTTAATGACTTCAGCCAGGCCGGAAGACAGTTCGCGCGCCGGCAACGTCTTAAGACAGTTGAGATCGACAACGACAGAAACTGGCTGCCAGAAGGCACCAATCATATTTTTACCGAGAGGATGATTGACGGCAGTTTTACCACCGACCGAAGAATCCACCTGCGACAGCAGGGTGGTTGGAACCTGAATAAAACGCACACCGCGCTGATAGCTAGCCGCAGCAAAGCCGGTTAAATCACCGACCACGCCGCCGCCGAGTGCTACCAGTGTGGTGTCACGGCCGTGCGGTTTTTGCAACAAAGCGGTGAAGACCGTATCCATCACCGTCAGGCTTTTGTACTGCTCGCCGTCGGGTAAAATAACACTGTCTACCTTAACACCCGCCTGCTCCAGAACGGAACGAACGTTATCCAGATAAAGCGGCGCCAGCGTTTCATTGGTGACCAGCATAACCTGGTCGCCTGATTGCAGTGGCTGAAAGGAAGCTGGATCGTTAAACAAACCAGCCGCGATGGTAATCGGGTAACTACGTTCCCCGAGAGTTACAGTAAGCCTCTCCATAACGCGACGTCCACCTCAGTTGCTTTTACTCTGACGCACTTTATTAAGCCAGAATCAATTGCTTTCCAGCATATGAATAATCTGGTTTGCCACCACTTTCGCACTCTGATCGTCAGTACGAATAGTGACGTCAGCAATCTCTTCATACAGCGGGTTGCGCTCGTCTGCCAACGCTTCAAGCACTTCGCGAGGCGGCGCTTCAACCTGTAATAGAGGACGCTTTTTATCGCGCTGCGTACGGGCAAGCTGTTTTTCGATCGTTGTTTCCAGGTAGACCACCACGCCGCGGGCGGAGAGACGGTTACGCGTTTCACGGGATTTTACAGAGCCGCCGCCTGTTGCCAGCACAATTCCCTGTTTTTCCGTCAATTCATTGATGATTTTTTCTTCACGATCGCGGAAGCCGTCTTCGCCTTCAACATCGAAGACCCAGCCAACGTCAGCGCCGGTGCGTTTCTCAATCTCTTGATCGGAATCGTAAAATTCCATGTTGAGCTGTTGGGCTAACTGGCGCCCAATAGTGCTTTTGCCGGCACCCATAGGCCCAACCAGAAAGATATTGCGTTTCTCTGCCATTTTTTCGGTACTACTAAGACTATTCGTTAATGATAAACCCGCTTCGCGAATACCCAGCGCAGCAGGACATGAACTGAAACCTCATATGCAATAGAGCGAGAGTCAGACTAAAAATTATCTCAATACTCCGGCAGGTTTGGCAACTGAATATACGCTTCATTATTCAAACTACCTCACCGTTGGCTGCACTTATTCGCCTCCAGGTGCATAGCTAGCTATGTTTCTGGGGGTGAACTTGCTTACCGCCTCAATACGTCTTGAACGATTATGAGAATAAATCACCGGACAAAAAGGGAGGATTGATGCCGAACCCGACTCTCAAATCGGTACCCCTTGTATGCTAAATCCGTCCTCACGTCAAACACCTGAAACGTGTTTAGCAAGAAAAACGCCTAATGCACTGCCAGAATCCGTGGGGTAATGAAGACAACCAGTTCGCGTCGCTCATTATCTTTCCCGTCCCGGCGAAACAGATGACCCAGCAGAGGAATATCGCCGAGTAGCGGAATACTGTCGCGGGCAGATTTGTTTTTTTGTGAAAAAATCCCTCCCAGCGCCAGGGTTTCACCGCTGTTCACCTCAACCTGGGTTTCAATTTCCTGCTTATCGATCGCCAGCACCTCGCCATTTTCCTGCTGCAGCACCTGACCCGGCGTATTTTCACTGATTCGCAGCTTCAGGCGCACGCGGTTCTGCTGCAGCACCGTTGGCGTGACCTCCATTCCCAGCACGGCCTCTTTGAACTCGACCGACGTTGCGCCGTTCTCTCCCCGGGAAACCTGATAGGGTATCTCGCTCCCCTGCTTGATGCTGGCGGGCTGCATATGGGAAGCCAGCAGCCGCGGGCTGGCGATGATGTCGACCTGCTGCTTTTGCTCCAGCGCCGACAGCTCCAGCGCCAGCAGGCGCCCGTTGATGCGCCCGATATTAAAGCCCGTGCGCGTACTGGCATTGCCTACCGCCAGCTGGCTGCCCAGCGCAGTGAGCTTGCCTGAACCCGGCACGCTGCTGGCTTCAGCCAGGCTCCATTTTACCCCCAGCTCGCGCAGGCTGGTTTCACTCATTGAGACAATATGCGCCGCCAGCTCTACCTGACCGACGGGCAGGTCCATCTCCAGAGCCCAGGCCTTCAGCGCGGTCAGATGCTCAGCGTCATCCCGAATCAGCAGCCGGTTGGTGCGCTTATCGACGGTCAGGCTACCGCGCGGGCTGAGCAGCCGGTCGCCATCCTTCGCCAGCTCGCCCGCATCGGCATAGCGCAGCACGATGCTATGCCGCTGCAGCGGGAGATTCTGTTTTCGCTTTGCGCGATCGGATTCAAGCTGCGCCTGCTGTGCTTTTTTCCACGCCAAAGTATGCACGTACAGAATCGTTCCCTGCTGGCTGAACGTCAGCCCGGCGCTATCGACGACTGACCGCAGGGCCTGCTGCCAGGGAACGTTGTGCAGCTGCAGCGAGAGCGTCCCGCTCACGTCGGAAGCGACCACCAGATTCTGCTGCCGCAGCGCCGCCAGCGTTTGTAGCACCTGAACCACCGGGGCCTCATCGACCACCAGAGAGATCGGCGGCTCTTTCCTGGCCGCCGCTGCCGCCAGCGGCAGCAGAAATAACAGGCTTATCCATCGCATCTTTTTTTTCCTCACGCAGCCAGCGCCAGTGCAGAGGCTCGCATCCCGGCCCCGTCGTTATTTCGATTTTTTCCGCCGTCAGCAGGCTTATCTTCCAGCCGGCCACGAGGGTGTCGTTTACCCTCACCCGACGCCACTTTCCCGCGCTGTCCTGCAGGATTCCGATCCACAGCTGCGGGGAGCCTATCGCCCCGCCGTAGCGCCACTGCGTCAACGCCGCCACCTGACAGCGATCTTCCGCCGGCTGGAAGGGGTCACGCGCCTCGCCGGCCAGCGGCAGAGGCACAGACAGCAGCAGCGCCAGGCGCCACCATTTACTCCGCATCTTCGGCCTCCAGCTGCAGGCTCAGCCGCAGCACCCGCTTCTGCGGCTGTAGCGAAAACGCGGCAACCCGCATCCCGCAGTCTGCCAGCCAGGAAAACAGCGCCGGTACCGACGGCCAGCGAAGCTCAAGCACCATCTCCCCGCCTCTTCCTGCGGGCTTCCAGGCAATTAGCGCCGCCCCATCGACCGGCAGATGAAGCGGGGAAAAAACCCGCTCCGCGGGCCCGGCGACCTCCTCCCGGCCAAGGGCTACCCGCAGCGGGAGCAGCTTCAGCCACTGCTGGCGCAGACGATCCGAGCGAACGCTTTCCTGCGCCGGCGGCGGAGATATCAGCCATAAACCGGCGGCGAGGGTGAGCGGCAAGGCGACTGCCAGCGTTAGCCAGCCGCCGCGCAGGGGGAAAAGTGATGCCATCCCGCGCTCAATAAGTGCCCGCATAATGGCTTTCTCCTGCAAGGGAAAAACTAAACAGCCAGCGGCCACCGGTATCACGCCGGGTTTCACCGATTTTGGCCGGCCGAAATCCATCGACCGTCTTCAGCGCGGTTTCCAGCGCCGATAAGGCGTTCAGCCGTAGAGTCAGGCCGCTGAGGGTCAGGGTGTTTTGCTGATACTCCAGTCGGGTTAGCCAGGCCTGTTCCGGCATCAGCGACGCAATCCTGCGAAGCCGCGGCTGCCAGGCTCGGGTCAGCTCCCGCTGCTGGTGGCGCAAGCGCTGCTTTTCATGCTGCTGGAGCTGCTCCTGCATCAGGCGTTGACGCTGCTGGAGCGCCGCATAAAGCTGATTTTCGGCAGCTGCTCTCACCGCTTTGAGCCTGTCGTCAGCCTCGCGCGACGCCCGGGAAACCGACAGCGCCAGCAGCAGACCCAGCAGCAGCCCGCCGGCGGAGAGTAGCCAAAGTCGCAGCCGCTGCCGCCGACGGGCTGCTCGCCAGGGAAGAAGGTTGATAGCCTGCGCCACGCTCAGTGCACTCCCAGCGCGAGGCCCAGCGCCACGGCGAAGCCGTCGCCGCAGGCGGGGAGCGGAGGCTGCAGGCGATGTATCACGCTCCACGGATCAAAGCGACATTCGTCGGCAGGCCGGGTCGAACAAAGCCCGAGCTGCCGGGCGTTTAATCGCGCAGAGAGCTGAGCAAATGCGGCCACTTCAGCCCGCGGGCAGCTGCCCCAGCTATCCGGCAAAGCCCATATCCAGTGCATTTCATCGTGCCACGCCAGGCCTGAGAGTTCCGCCGGTAGCCAGGGGAAAAAGGCGCTCAGCGCGCTGGCATCGGGGACAATGGCGCTCACCCTGAGCTTTAGCCGCGCGGCAAGCTGGCGCAGCGCGTCGATATCGAGTCGCTGAGCGGCGGTGACCCGCCACTCGCTGGCGTCCGGGGATGCGCTATAATCGACGCATAACGAGGATGCGGGCATTTCCAGCTGCTGTGCCATGGCGCTGGCCGCCCACATCGCCTGCTCGCTTTCACGCAGAGAGAGCTGGGGAGACGGGACTCTTTTTTGCAGCGTTCGGCTGGCCGGAAACGCGATACTCACCTGATGCTGTAGCGGCAGCTCTCGTCGCCAGCCGCGCAGCCGCTCGGCCAGCGCCATGCCGTCAGCCACCTGTCCATTCCGGACGATGCCGGGTGCCAGAGCGATATGCCACCAGCGACACAGCGCCCAGCGGGAGCGCTCAAACCGCAGCGCCACGATCGCTATCTTATCCTGCTGGATGTGCATCCCTATTCGCCAGTTCCTGAAAGCCATGGTGATATCTCCTTATCCGCCGTTACGGTTGAGCTCTATCAATGCACCAGGCTTGCCTTTATACTACCGCGCGTTTGTTTATAAACTGCCCAAATAAAACTAAATGGGAAATCTCCGGTGAAGTTCGTAAAGTATCTATTCATCCTTGCAGTCTGTTGCGTTCTGCTGGGTGCAGGCTCGATTTTTGGCCTTTATAAATATATTGAGCCACAGCTCCCCGACGTCGCGACCCTGAAGGATGTGCGCCTGCAGATCCCGATGCAGGTCTACAGCGCGGATGGCGAGCTTATTGCGCAATATGGCGAGAAGCGCCGTATTCCCGTAACCCTGCAACAAATGCCGCCTGAGCTGCTCAAAGCGTTTATTGCCACCGAAGACAGCCGTTTTTACGAGCATCATGGCGTCGACCCGGTCGGTATTTTCCGTGCGGCCAGCGTCGCCATGTTCTCTGGCCATGCGTCGCAGGGCGCCAGTACCATCACCCAGCAGCTGGCGCGTAACTTCTTCCTGAGCCCGGAGAAGACGCTGATGCGTAAGATCAAAGAGGCCTTCCTCGCGATCCGCATCGAGCAGCTGCTGAGCAAAGATGAAATCCTTGAGCTGTACGTCAATAAAATCTACCTCGGCTATCGCGCCTACGGCGTTGGCGCCGCGGCGCAGGTCTATTTTGGTAAATCGGTCGACCAGCTCAGCCTGAGCGAAATGGCCGTCATCGCCGGTCTGCCGAAGGCGCCGTCGACCTTTAACCCGCTGTACTCGCTCGACCGCGCGACCGCCCGCCGCAACGTGGTGCTGGCGCGTATGCTGAGCGAAGGCTATATCACGCAGCCTCAGTACGACCAGGCGCGCGGGGAAGCGATCGATGCCCGATACCATGCGCCGGAAATCGCCTTCTCCTCGCCGTACCTCAGCGAGATGGTGCGTCAGGAGATGGTTAACCGCTACGGCGAAAAGGCCTATGAAGACGGCTATCGCGTCTACACCACGATCACCCGTAAAAACCAGCAGTCCGCCCAGCAGGCGGTACGTAATAACGTGCTGGACTACGATATGCGCCACGGCTACCGCGGGCCGTCAGCGGTGCTGTGGAAAGTGGGTGAAACCCCGTGGGACAACAAGAAAATCATCGCGACCTTAAAAAATCAGCCCGGCTCCGGGCCGCTCTCTCCGGCGGTCGTGACGTCGGCTAATCCGCAGGAAGCCGTTGCGCTGCTCGGCGACGGCACCTCGGTGATGCTGAATATGGAGGGCGTTCGCTGGGCTCGTCGCTTTATCTCCGATACTCAGCAGGGCGCTACGCCGCGCAAAGTGACCGACGCAGTGCAAACGGGACAACAGATCTGGGTCCGCCAGGTGGGCAGCAGCTGGTGGCTGTCGCAGGTACCGGACGTGAACTCGGCGCTGGTCTCCATTAACCCGCAAAATGGCGCCATTATCGCGCTGGTCGGCGGCTTCGACTTTAACCAGAGCAAGTTTAACCGCGCCACTCAGGCCTTGCGTCAGGTGGGGTCGAACATTAAGCCGTTCCTCTACACCGCGGCGATGGATAAAGGCCTAACCCTGGCGAGCATGCTCAACGATGTGCCCATTTCCCGCTGGGATGCCGGCGCGGGTTCTGACTGGCAGCCGAAAAACTCCCCGCCGCAGTACGCGGGCCCCATTCGTCTGCGTCAGGGACTGGGACAGTCGAAAAACGTGGTGATGGTTCGCGCGATGCGCGCGATGGGCGTTGATTACGCAGCGGAATATCTGCAGCGCTTCGGCTTCCCTGCGCAGAACATCGTGCACACCGAATCGCTGGCGCTGGGCTCTGCCTCCTTCACGCCGCTGCAGGTTGCCCGCGGCTACTCGGTGATGGCTAACGGCGGTTTCCTCATTACACCGTTCTTTATCAGCAAGATAGAAAACGATCAGGGCGGCGTCATCTTCGAAGAGCGGCCGAAAGTTGCCTGCCCGCAGTGCAACTCCCCGGTGATTTACGGCGATACGCCGAAGTCCAACGTTCTGGAGAATAAAGACGTCGAAGAGGTCGCGACCTCGGAAGATCCGCAAAACCCGGCAGTGCCGCCGCAGCCGCAGCTTGAGCAGGCGAACCAGGCCCTGGTGGCCCAGAGCGGAGCGCCGGAATACGCGCCGCACGTGATTAATACGCCGCTGGCCTTCCTGATCAAAAGCGCGCTGAACAGCAACATCTTCGGCGAACCGGGCTGGATGGGAACCGGTTGGCGCGCCGGCCGCGATCTACAGCGCCACGATATCGGCGGCAAAACGGGGACCACCAACAGCTCGAAAGATGCGTGGTTCTCAGGCTATGGCCCAGGCGTCGTGACGTCAGTATGGATTGGCTTTGACGACCACCGACGCGATCTGGGCCGTACAACCGCTTCCGGCGCCATTAAAGAGCAGATCTCCGGTTACGAAGGCGGGGCAAAAAGCGCCCAGCCGGCCTGGGATGACTTTATGAAGAGAGTGCTTGAAGGCGTGCCGGAAGAGCCGCTAACGCCGCCGTCTGGCATCGTCACGGTGAATATCGATCGCAGCACCGGCCAGCTGGCCAGCGGCGGCAATAGTCGTGCGGAGTACTTTATTGACGGCACGCAGCCCACCCGGCAGGCGGTTCATGAAGTGGGGACAACCCTCACCGACGGTGGGGGAGAGACCCACGAGCTGTTCTGACAAAAAAAGCGCCTGCGGGCGCTTTTTCTTTTTCATCCATTCGTACGGGCGATGCCCAGAATCGCCTCGAGGGGCGTCTTCGGACTACAGTCGCCCCTGCGCCTGCAGCCATTCGCGCAGCAGGAACAGCGCGCTGACGTTTCGCGCTTCGTTAAAATCTTCTTCGTCCAGCAGCGTCATTAGCTCGGAAAGCGGCCAGCGCACCTGCGGTAAAGGTTCCGGCTCATCACCAGGCAGCGACTCAGGATAGAGATCTTCGGCAACCAGAATATTCATTTTGCTGGAAAAGTAGGACGGCGCCATGCTCAGCTTTTTCAGAAACGTCAGCTTCTGCGCGCCGAAGCCAACCTCTTCTTTCAGCTCGCGGTTGGCCGCTTCCAGCACGCTTTCACCCGGATCGATCAGCCCTTTCGAGAAACCTAACTCGTAGGACTCCGTTCCTACCGCATATTCGCGAATCAGAATAATATGGTCATCGACAATCGGCACAATCATCACGGCTTCACGCGTAGAAGGCCGCATGCGTTCATAAACGCGGCGCACGCCGTTGCTGAATTCCAGATCCACGCTTTCAACGTTAAAAAGACGCGAACGCGCTACCGTTTCAACATTGAGAATGGTGGGTTTTTGTAATGATTTGCTCATCGTCATCGGTCTATGCTGTGATTACAGAGGTCATTGTGCGATATGGAGCACGCTTTCGGCAATTCAATTCGCCACTAATTTACATAGTTGCAACGTATTAGCGCTCAATGAGAGAATCATAAAGATAAAAAAGTCAATAGGTTGAAATGTATTTGAGAATTTACCGATTCCTGCATTTTAAGGTTTTTGATAAGCTTGTATGCTGCTGTAACGCACAATAAATTTTCCCTTACTTACACAATATCTGCCGGTAGCAAACAGCAGGCTCACGCGACGAGCCTCTCCCGTCGGGCGTAAGTGTCGCCGGCAGTCTGAGCGGATAGCGCGCAGAAACCGAAGCGTACCCAGCGTACCCGAGGATTTCTCGCTCTTCCCAGCCCATAATCGCAGGTAACATAATCCTGAAGGATGGCTTTTGAGTGTTAATGGCAGCCAACGATACCGCTAAGAAAAGAATAACTATGATGGGATGGGCATGGGCACCTTTCTGATTTTCTTCACGGCACTGCTGCTCTGCGCACTGCTGATCGGGTGGTGGTATCGCGCGCATGCCAGGCGTCGTCGCCTCCCTTTACTGCACGCCTTCAGCGATGCCGCTACGCGCAAGCTCTCCGCCGAGGAGCGCCGGGCGGTAGAAAAGTACCTCGAAGGGCTCAGCCAGGCGCAGAAGATACCGGCCACCGGCGCCAGCGTTGCGCCGGTCTCTCTGACGCTGAACGCACAGAGCGAGACCGTTATTACGGTAACCCGGGCCATCACCCGCTATGGCATCACCACCGACGATCCGAACAAATGGCGCTACTTCCTTGATTCGGTGGAGGTTCACCTGCCGCCTTTTTGGGAACAGCACATTAACGACGAAAATAGCGTCGATCTGATCCCAACCGACAGCCTGCCGCTGGTTATTGCCCTCAACGGCCACGCGCTCAGCGACTACCCGCAGGAAGCCCGCGGCTACGCGCTTGAAAGGGCATCGGCTACCCAGGCCTCCATCCGCGGTGAAGAGAGTGAGCAGGTAGAGCTGCTGAATATTCGCCAGGAGACCGCCGAAGAGCACGCGCTTAGCCGCCCCGATGGTCTGCGCGAGGCGGTACTGATAGTGGCCGCGTTCCTGCTGTTTTACTTCAGCCTGATCAGCCCCTACGTTTTCACGCCCTGGCTGCTCGGCGGCGGGCTCCTGCTGCTGCTCGCTGGCCTGTGGGGAATCTATGCTCCGCCGCGTAAAAACGCGCTGCGGGAGATCCACTGCCTGCGGGGAATGCCAAAACGCTGGGGTCTGTTTGGTGAAAACGATCAGGAGCACATCAATAATATCTCCCTCGGGATCATCGACCTTATCTATCCCCGCCACTGGCAGCCCTGGATTGCCCAGGATCTCGGCCAGCAAACGGATGTCGATATCTACCTCAGCCGTCACGTCGCGCGCCAGGGACGCTTCCTGTCGCTACACGATGAGGTCAGGCACTTCCCGCTCCAGTACTGGCTACGCAGCGCCATTATCGCCGCCGGCGCCCTGCTGGTGGTGGTGATGCTGTGGGCCAGCGTACCGCTGAATATGCCGTTTAAATTCACGCTTTCGTGGCTCAAGGGCGCGCAGACCATCGAAGCGACGACCGTTGCTCAGCTAGAGAAGTCGCAGGTCCGCATCGGCGATACCCTGCGGCTGAAGGGCACCGGCATGTGCAATATCCACACTCCGGATACCTGGACGGCAAAAAAAGAGAACTCGCCGTTTATGCCGTTTGACTGCTCGCAAATCGTCTGGAACGATGCCCCTCCCCTGCCGCTGCCGGAGTCCGACATCGTCGGCAAAGCCACCGCGCTGATGCAGTCCGTCCAGCGCCAGCTGCATCCTGACCCGGACGACGATTCACGCGTTAGCCCGGCGCTGCGCTCGGCCATTCAGAAATCGGGAATGGTGCTGCTGGATGATTTTGGCGATATCGTTATCAAAACCAATAGCCTGTGCTCGGCACAAGATGACTGCACACGCCTGAAGAATGCGCTGGTCAACCTTGGCAATACGCGCAGCTGGGATGCCCTGACCAAACGCGCCAGCTCGGGCAAACTGGACGGCATCAACGTGCTGCTACGCCCGGTCAGCGCCGAGTCGCTGGAAAACCTGGTGACCACCTCCACGGCGCCGTTCGTGATCCGCGAAACGTCGCGCGCGGCGCAGGCGCTGAACAGCCCGGCTCCCGGCGGTTTTTTAATCGCCAGCGATGAGGGCAGCGATCTGGTCAATCAGCCGTGGCCAACCGTCAGCCTGTATGATTACCCTGCCCACGAGCAGTGGGGCGAGCTGCAGCGGCTGGCCGCAATGCTGATGCATACGCCTTTCCACGCCGAGGGCATCGTCACCAATCTCTATATCGATGCCAACGGCACGCAGCATATCAATCTGCACCGCATTCCCGATCGCTCAGGGCTGTGGCGCTATCTCGGCACGACGCTGCTGCTGCTGGCGATGCTCGGCTGCATGTCCTGGCACGGCGTGCTGGCGATCCGCCGCTACCAGCGCCATCGCCAGCGGATGGAAGAAATTGAGAAGTATTATGAAAGCTGCCTGAACCCGGTACTCATCTCCTCACCGGAACATCACGAGTAATCCTTTGCGCGACGGGGTGTGTTAACCTGTCGCGCATTTCCCCTCGCTGGAGACTCACCATGCACTTTGATATCGCCTGGCAGGAGGTTGATACCGTTCTGCTGGATATGGATGGCACCCTGCTCGACCTCGCCTTCGACAACTATTTCTGGCAAAAGCTGGTTCCGGAAACCTGGGGAGCCGCCCGCGGCCTTAGCCTGCAGGAGGCCAGAGAAGCAATGCACCAGGAGTATCACGCGGTGCAGCATACGCTAAACTGGTACTGTCTTGACTACTGGAGCGAGCGCCTGAATTTGGATATTCGTGCGATGACCAGCGAGCAGGGGCCGAAGGCCGCCCTGCGCGAAGATACCGTGCCGTTCCTTGATGCTCTCAAAGCCAGCGGCAAGCGGCGGATCCTGCTGACCAACGCCCATCCCCACAACCTGGCGGTCAAGCTCAAGCACACCGGCCTTGATGCACACCTTGATTTATTGCTTTCCACCCACACATTTGGTTATCCGAAAGAGGATCAGCGCCTGTGGCGTGCGGTGGCTGAGGAAACCGGCTTCGATGCGCATAAAACGCTGTTTGTCGATGACAACGAGGCGATCCTCGATGCAGCAGCGCAGTACGGCATTCGCTACTGTCTTGGGGTGACCAATCCTGATTCCGGGCTGGCGGAAAAGCGCTACGCCCGCCATCCTGGCATGAATGATTACCGGCACCTGATCCCCTCGCTGACGCAATAAGGAGAGGCCATGAAAGAGAAGCCCGTCGTCGCCATCAGGCTGGACAAATGGCTTTGGGCAGCCCGCATCTATAAAACCCGTGCGCTGGCGCGCGAGATGATTGAAGGCGGCAAGGTGCACTATAACGGACAGCGCAGCAAGCCTGGAAAAATCGTCGAGCTGGACGCCACCCTGACGCTACGCCAGGGCAACGACGAACGCACCGTCGTCGTAAAAGGTATTACTGAACAGCGCCGGCCCGCCAGCGAAGCCGTCGCGCTGTACGAAGAGACGGTAGAGAGCATCGAGAAACGCGAAAAAATGGCGCTGGCGCGCAAAATGAACGCGCTAACCATGCCGCATCCCGACAGACGTCCGGACAAGAAAGAGCGCCGCGACCTGATGAGATTTAAACACGGCGATAGTGAATAACGGCCTGAACCCAGGCAGCGCTGTTGCCAGCAAGAGAGACTATTATGACTCAACACGATCAATTACATCGTTACCTGTTTGAAAACTATGCCGTGCGCGGCGAGCTGGTAACCGTTTCAGAAACGCTGGAACAAATTCTGGCTAACCATAGCTACCCGCAGCCGGTCAAAACCGTGCTGGCGGAGCTGCTGGTTGCTACCAGTCTGCTGACCGCAACGCTGAAGTTTGCCGGCGATATTACCGTGCAGCTGCAGGGTGACGGTCCCCTCTCTCTGGCGGTGATTAACGGCACTAACCAGCAGCAGCTGCGCGGCGTTGCGCGCATCCAGGGCGAGATCCCGGAAGATGCCGATCTGAAAACGCTGGTGGGTAACGGTTATCTGGTCATTACCATCTCTCCGGATGAGGGCGAGCGCTATCAGGGCGTCGTCGGTCTGGAAGGTGATACCCTGGCCGCCTGCCTGGAAGATTACTTCCAGCGCTCGGAGCAGCTGCCGACCCGCCTGATCATCCGCACCGGCGAACATGATGGAAAACCAATGGCCGGCGGCATGCTGCTGCAGGTGATGCCGGCGCAGGACGCTCAGGCCGCTGATTTCGAGCACCTGGCGACCCTGACGGAGACCATTAAGGCCGAGGAGCTTTTCACCCTGCCGGCCAACGATGTCCTGTGGCGCCTGTATCATGAAGAAGAGGTCACGGTTTACGATCCGCAGAACGTGGAGTTCAAATGTACCTGCTCCCGCGAACGCTGTGCGGGCGCGCTGAAGACCCTGCCGGATGAAGAAATTTATAGCATCCTGGCCGACGAAGGCGAAATTGATATGCACTGCGATTACTGCGGCAATCACTATCTCTTCAACGCCATGGACATTGCTGAAATCCGCAATAACGCTTCCCCGGCCGATCCCCAGGTTCACTAATCGTCCCCTCCGCCAGGCGCTGCGCCGGGGTTTTCTCCCCCGCCGCTCCTGGCGTCAATTTTTTTACGCGCGAGATGAATCGATTCCCACTGAAAGGGTTACGTAATTTTCTTTCAGGAAAGCGATTACATTCACAGTTCGGCAGTTTTTTTAATTACTTTTTAACCATTAAGAAACATCTATCCCCACCAATAGCCAATTTCCTGAGATAATCCACCCGTTTCGTGACAGGAGTCACCGTGTTTTCCGTCAGCAAGGCGTTTGTCGAGATACGTAAATCTATGAGCCTGGTCGCGGTCTATACCCCTCAATAACCCCTACAATTTAAAGCAGTATATATTGGCTAAGGAGCAGTGACATGCGCGTTAATAATGGTTTAACCCCGCAGGATCTCAAGGCTTATGGTATCAACGACGTCCAGGATATCGTCCACAATCCCGACTACGACACATTGTATAAGGAGGAGCTCGACCCCAATCTGGAAGGGTATGAGCGTGGCGTATTAACTAATCTTGGTGCTATCGCTGTCGATACCGGTATTTTCACCGGCCGTTCGCCGAAAGATAAATATATCGTTCGTGACGATACGACCCGTGACACCGTCTGGTGGTCTGATAAGGGTAAAGGCAAGAATGACAACAAGCCGCTCTCACAGGAGACCTGGCAGCACCTGAAGGGACTGGTTACCCATCAACTCTCCGGCAAGCGTCTGTTTATCGTTGACGCCTTCTGCGGCGCCAATGCCGACACCCGCCTGAGCGTACGCTTTATTACCGAGGTGGCCTGGCAGGCGCACTTCGTCAAAAACATGTTTATCCGCCCAACGGATGAAGAGCTGGCGGTATTTGAGCCGGATTTCATCGTGATGAACGGCGCGAAATGCACCAACCCGCAGTGGCAGGAGCAGGGGCTGAACTCAGAGAACTTCGTCGCCTTCAACCTGACCGAGCGGATCCAGCTGATTGGCGGGACCTGGTACGGCGGCGAAATGAAAAAAGGGATGTTCTCGATCATGAACTACCTGCTGCCGCTGCAGGGCATCGCGTCAATGCACTGCTCGGCTAACGTCGGTGAGAAAGGCGATGTCGCCGTCTTCTTCGGCCTCTCCGGCACCGGTAAAACCACCCTTTCCACCGATCCAAAGCGTCGCCTGATTGGCGATGACGAACACGGCTGGGACGACGACGGGGTGTTTAACTTCGAAGGCGGCTGCTACGCGAAGACCATTAAGCTTTCCGAAGCCGCCGAGCCTGATATCTACCACGCCATTCGCCGCGACGCGCTGCTGGAAAACGTCGTCGTTCGCCCGGACGGCACCATCGATTTCGATGACGGCTCAAAGACCGAGAACACCCGCGTCTCCTACCCGATCAATCACATCGAAAATATTGTTAAGCCGGTCTCTAAAGCGGGCCATGCCACCAAGGTTATCTTCCTGACGGCCGATGCCTTTGGCGTACTGCCGCCGGTATCGCGCCTGACCGCCGATCAGACGCAGTACCACTTCCTCTCCGGCTTTACCGCTAAGCTCGCGGGTACCGAGCGCGGCGTGACGGAGCCGACGCCGACCTTCTCCGCCTGCTTCGGTGCTGCCTTCCTGTCTCTGCACCCGACGCAGTACGCGGAGGTGCTGGTCAAGCGTATGCAGGCATCCGGCGCGCAGGCTTATCTGGTGAACACCGGCTGGAACGGCACCGGCAAGCGTATTTCGATTAAAGATACCCGCGCGATCATCGATGCGATCCTTAACGGCTCGCTGGATGACGCGGAAACCTTTACGCTGCCGATGTTCGACCTGCAGATCCCAACCGCGCTGCCGGGCGTGGATACCCATATCCTCGATCCGCGCAACACCTACGGTTCTCCGGAGCAGTGGCAGGAAAAGGCCGAGCAGCTGGCGAAGCTGTTTGTGGAAAACTTCGAGAAGTATACCGATACGCCGGCGGGCGCAGCGCTGGTTGCCGCAGGGCCGAAGCGCTAAGCGTGAACGCGCGTTAAGAAAAAGCCGGGCTTTGCCCGGCTTTTTTATGCCTCACTTTATGCCTCGTTGCCCGGCTTCGCTGGCTGACAGCCAGGCGCAACGCGCTATCAGCTCTCTTTGTTCTGTCTCGCCGGCGCGAGGGCGCGATGGACGGGGATCGGCAGCCATGCGCGAATCAACAGCCCACCCCGCTCGCTGGAACCTATCTCCAGCCGACCGTTATGGTTATCGATAATACGCTGCACGATGGCCAGCCCCAGGCCGGTGCCGCTGGTGCTGCGGGCGCTATCGCCGCGCACAAACGGCTGGAACAGGTGCTCGCGCTGCTCCGGCTTGATGCCAGGGCCATCGTCCTCGACCTGGAACCACGCGCTGCTTGCTTCACTGCCGCTGCTAACCTTAATCCAGCCGTTACCGTAGCGCGCGGCGTTCACCACCATATTGGCCAGCGCGCGCTTGATGGACAGAGGATGGATGCGCAGCGGGATCTCTCCGGCCTGCAGGTCGGTGGCAATTTCGCGCTCATAGCCGCTTTCCGCCGCGATAACCTCACCCAGCACCGAGTTCAGGTCCGCCAGCTCCATCGGCATCTCCTGACCGGTACGCAGATAGTCAATAAACTGCTCGATGATGGCGTTACACTCTTCGATATCTTTATTGATCGACTCGGCGAGGTAGCCGTCTTCTGCCGCCATCATCTCCGTCGCCAGGCGAATGCGCGTCAGCGGCGTGCGCAGATCGTGGCTCACGCCGGCCATCAGCAGCGTGCGGTCGTCAGCCAGCTGCTTCACGCCTGCGGCCATATGATTGAATGCGCGGGTCACCGAGCGAACCTCGGACGCCCCGTACTCGCGCAGCGGCGGTGGAATAATGCCCCGCCCAACCTGCAGCGCCGCATGTTCAAGGTCAACCAGCGGTCGGTTCTGAATACGAATAAAGAGCCAGGCCCCGCCAATCGCCAGCAGCATAATCGCCAGGGTATAGCGGAACAGCGGCGAGAAATCACCCTGATGGATTTCCGTCAGCGGGACGCGCACCCAGATATTCGGAGAGAGCCAGGTTTTCAGCCACACCACCGGCGAGCTTTTGTTGACCTCAACCCGCACTTCGGTTGGCCCGCCGAGCTGGTGCGCCATCTGCTGGCTTAAAAACTCATAGTGCTGCGCCCAGCGCAGACCCGCATCTTCCGCCGCTTCGTTGGAGTAGAGCGAAATGCCCAGCTCCCGATAAATCTCACGACGAAAGGCCGGAGGCACCACCAATTGGGTGCCATCCTCGAGCTGCAGCTTGTCGGTCATCAGCATACGGACTTCGTAGGCCAGAACCTTATTAAACTGCTGCAGACTCGGCAGGATCGCGAAATTCAGCACCACCAGATAGGTCGTCACCAGGCTGACGAACAGCAGAGTGACGATCAGCAGCAGGGTGCGAGCAAACGAACTTCGCGGCGAAAAGCGCACGCGTTTCATGCCTTAGAGCCGTCCGGTACGAAGACGTAGCCAAGGCCCCACACGGTCTGGATATAGCGCGGATGCGCCGGGTCCTCTTCCACCATGCGGCGCAGGCGGGAGATCTGCACATCGATGGAGCGCTCCATCGCCGAGTATTCGCGGCCGCGGGCAAGGTTCATCAGCTTATCGCGGGAGAGCGGCTCGCGCGGGTGGCTCACCAACGCCTTCAGCACCGCAAACTCACCGCTGGTCAGCGGCATAGGCTCATCTTCACGGAACATCTCGCGGGTCCCGAGGTTAAGCTTGAACTTGCCAAACGCGATAACCGCCTCTTCCTGCGAAGGAGCGCCTGGCAGCTCATTCGCCTGACGGCGCAGCACGGCGCGGATACGCGCCAGCAGCTCGCGCGGGTTGAAGGGTTTGGGAATGTAGTCGTCAGCGCCGATCTCGAGGCCCACGATACGGTCAACTTCTTCCCCTTTCGCCGTCACCATAATGATCGGCATCGGGTTGCTCTGGCTACGCAGGCGACGGCAGATGGAGAGGCCATCTTCGCCAGGCAGCATTAAATCCAACACCATCAGGTGGAAGGACTCGCGGGTCAACAGGCGATCCATCTGTTCAGCGTTGGCTACGCTTCGAACCTGGAAGCCCTGCTCGGTCAGATAACGCTCGAGCAGCGCGCGCAGGCGCATGTCGTCATCGACAACCAGAATCTTATAATTCTCTTGCATTGTTTATACTCCCAAAGGTTCACTGCAATTGTCAGTGCGTATTCTCAAAAAAGCCCGTGCCGGCCACCAGCTAAATCTGGTATATATTCCAGGCTAAATTGTTACAAAGCATATTTAACAGCAGCTTAAGTATACATTTAATCATAAGACACATTATTTATCCTGTCGGTATTATTACGCGCTACGAATTGTGCGCAGCCGCACAGAACCCTGCGCAATACCAGACAGTCAGAAGGTAGAACGATTAATGAAAACGCCGCTGATCACCCGTGAAGGGTATGAAAAACTTAAAAAAGAGATGGACTACCTGTGGCGCGAAGAGCGTCCTGAAGTCACTAAAAAAGTCACCTGGGCGGCGAGCCTCGGCGACCGCAGTGAAAACGCCGACTATCAGTATAATAAAAAACGCCTGCGCGAAATTGACCGCCGGGTACGCTATTTGAGCAAATGTCTTGAGCATCTGAAGATCGTTGATTACTCCCCGCAGCAGGAGGGCAAGGTGTTCTTCGGCGCGTGGGTCGAGATTGAAAACGACAGCGGCGACAGCAAGCGCTTTCGCATCGTCGGCTACGATGAAATCTTCGGCCGCAAAGACTATATCTCGATCGACTCGCCCATGGCCCGCGCCCTGCTGAAAAAAGAGGTCGGCGACCTGGCTATCGTCCAGACGCCCGCCGGCGAAGCCAGCTGGTACGTTAACGACATTGAATACGTCAAATAGAGCCCAGCACCATCAGGCGATTTTATTTTCCGCTTTGCTCACGGATCTATGCCCGGAAGATTCCGAGAGACCTCCGCCGCGACTGGCATTTTGCGGTGCCAGTCCGTATAACTATCCCCTGATTTTTTGATCCAGTAGATGAAGCCAAGCCATGATGAATGATTCGCTCTGCCGCATTATTGCGGGTGAACTTCAGGCCAGGACTGAACAGGTAGAAGCTGCCGTTCGCCTGCTTGATGAAGGGAACACCGTGCCGTTTATTGCACGTTATCGTAAAGAAGTCACCGGCGGTCTGGATGACACGCAGCTGCGTAATCTGGAAACCCGCCTCGGCTATCTGCGCGAACTGGAAGACCGCCGCCAGTCGATCCTCAAATCGATCGGCGAGCAGGGTAAACTGACCGATGCGCTGGAAAAAGCCATCACCACCACCCTGAGCAAAACCGAGCTCGAAGATCTCTACCTGCCGTATAAGCCAAAGCGCCGCACCCGCGGGCAAATCGCTATCGAATCCGGGCTCGAGCCGCTGGCGGATCTGCTGTGGAACGACCCGTCCCACGATCCGGAAGCCGAAGCCGCCAAATTTATCAATGCCGACGGCGGCGTAGCGGATACCAAGGCCGCCCTCGACGGCGCGCGCTATATCCTGATGGAGCGCTTCGCTGAAGATGCCGGACTGCTGGCAAAAGTGCGCGATTATCTGTGGAAGAACGCGCATCTGGTCGCGACGGTGGTCAGTGGGAAAGAAGAAGAAGGCGCGAAGTTCCGCGACTACTTCGATCATCATGAACCGATTTCAACCGTGCCTTCTCACCGTGCGCTGGCAATGTTCCGCGGCCGCAACGAAGGCATTCTGCAGCTGGCTCTGAATCCCGACCCGCAGTTCGACGAGACGCCGAAAGAGAGCCACTGCGAGCAGATTATTATCAGCCATCTCGGCCTGCGCCTGAACGGCGCGCCGGCGGATAGCTGGCGTAAAGGGGTGGTGAGCTGGACCTGGCGCATCAAGGTCCTGATGCATCTCGAAACCGAGCTGATGGGCACCGTGCGCGAACGTGCGGAAGATGAAGCCATTAACGTCTTTGCCCGCAACCTGCACGACCTGCTGATGGCGGCGCCTGCGGGTCTGCGCGCGACGATGGGCCTCGATCCGGGCCTGCGTACCGGCGTGAAGGTGGCGGTCGTTGACGGGACCGGCAAGCTGGTCGCCACCGACACCATCTATCCGCATACCGGCCAGGCGGCTAAAGCCGCGGTGGCGGTCGCCGGGCTGTGTCAAAAGCACAACGTTGAGCTGGTCGCTATCGGTAACGGCACCGCATCGCGCGAAACCGAACGCTTCTTCCTCGACGTGCAGCAGCAGTTCCCGAAGGTCACCGCGCAAAAGGTGATTGTCAGCGAAGCGGGAGCGTCGGTTTATTCGGCTTCCGAGCTGGCGGCGCTGGAGTTCCCGGACCTTGACGTTTCCCTGCGCGGCGCCGTCTCTATCGCCCGCCGCCTGCAGGATCCGCTGGCCGAGCTGGTGAAGATCGATCCAAAGTCTATCGGCGTCGGCCAGTATCAGCACGATGTCAGCCAGTCCCAGCTGGCGCGCAAGCTGGATGCGGTGGTTGAGGACTGCGTAAACGCCGTCGGCGTGGACCTGAATACCGCCTCCGTGCCGCTGCTCACCCGCGTCGCCGGGCTGACCCGCATGATGGCGCAGAACATCGTCGCCTGGCGCGATGAAAACGGTCAGTTCCAGAACCGCCAGCAGCTGCTGAAGGTGAGCCGCCTCGGTCCAAAAGCCTTTGAGCAGTGCGCGGGGTTCCTGCGCATCAACCACGGCGATAACCCGCTGGATGCCTCCACCGTTCACCCGGAAGCCTATCCGATCGTTGAGCGGATTCTGGCCGCCACTCAGCAGGCGCTACAAGAGCTGATGGGTAACAGCAGCGAGCTGCGCAACCTCAAGGCCAGCGAGTTCACCGATGAGAAATTCGGCGTGCCGACGGTGACCGACATCATCAAAGAGCTGGAAAAGCCGGGCCGCGATCCGCGTCCGGAATTCAAAACCGCGAAGTTCGCTGATGGCGTAGAAACCATGAACGATCTGCTGCCGGGCATGGTGCTGGAAGGGGCGGTCACCAACGTCACCAACTTTGGCGCGTTTGTCGATATCGGCGTTCACCAGGATGGCCTGGTACACATCTCATCGCTATCGAACAAGTTCGTGGAAGACCCGCATAGCGTGGTCAAAGCGGGCGATATCGTCCAGGTTAAGGTGATGGAAGTTGACCTGCAGCGTAAGCGTATCGCCCTGACGATGCGCCTGGATGAGCAGCCGGGCGAGAGCAACTCGCGCCGCAGCGGCGGCGGCGAGCGTCCGCAGGGCAATCGTCCGCCGGCAAAAGCGGCGAAGCCGCGCGGCCGTGAAGCCCAGTCGAACGGCAATAGCGCGATGATGGACGCGCTGGCAGCGGCAATGGGTAAAAAACGCTAGCCCCTCTTTGCCCCCCGCCTCGGGGGGCAATCTCCCGCCGACAAAGCAGCAATATTGCGCAAACGGCGCTCGATAAATTCCAGTAAGCTGTTAATAAGCGCAGACGGAAATTCTATTTATTAAAGTTTCATTTCGTTAACCAATGAAACCTTAATTAAACATTAATTGAAAAAAGTAATATTTAACTTATTTATTGCTACCGCACAGACCTTGAGTCATATCAAAAAAACAGCAAATTTCCGCCAAAAGTCCATTATTGCGCCCGTTATGTATTGATGATAAAAACTATTCTCATTATCATTATTTGCAGTTTCTATTCTTCTTCGTAGGCTATGCTCCCCGGTGCCGCGCAGCCGCTGCGCACGGTAAACTCTCGTTCAGTTAGCGATATACAAGTAGGCCCTATGCAATTCACTCCTGATAGCGCTTGGAAAATTACCGGTTTCTCTCGCGATATAAGCCCGGCTTATCGGCAGAAACTGTTATCTCTTGGCATGTTGCCTGGCTCTTCTTTTAACGTGGTACGCGTGGCGCCGCTTGGCGATCCTGTGCATATCGAAACCCGGCGCGTGAGCCTGGTATTGCGTAAAAAAGATCTCGACCTAATAGAACTGGAAGCGGTTGCACAATAACGCCGGCCCGGCAATAAGAGTCTGAAATATGAAAAAATTAACCATTGGTTTAATTGGTAATCCTAACTCCGGCAAGACCACGTTATTTAATCAGCTCACCGGCGCCCGCCAGCGCGTGGGGAACTGGGCCGGCGTTACCGTTGAGCGTAAAGAGGGAGCCTTTACCACCACGGATAATCAGGTCACGCTGGTTGATCTGCCCGGTACCTATTCACTGACCACCATCTCCTCGCAAACCTCGCTGGATGAGCAGATTGCCTGTCACTATATTCTCAGCGGCGACGCCGACCTGCTGATTAACGTCGTGGATGCGTCAAACCTTGAGCGCAACCTCTACCTGACGCTCCAGCTGCTGGAGCTGGGCATCCCCTGCGTCGTTGCCCTGAACATGCTGGATATCGCCGAGAAGCAGAAAATCCGCATCGACGTCGACGCCCTCTCAGCGCGCCTTGGCTGCCCGGTTATCCCGCTGGTGTCGACCCGCGGCCGCGGTATCGAAGCCCTGAAGATGGCTATCGATCGTCATCAGGAAAACAGGGCGATTGAGCTGGTGCACTATCCGCAGCCGCTGCTGCGCGAGGCGGAAAAACTGGCGCAGGCCATGTCCAGTGAGATTCCGCAGCGCCAGCGCTGCTGGCTCGGCCTGCAGATGCTGGAAGGCGATATCTACAGCCGCGCCTATGCCGGCAACGCCGCCGATAGGCTCGATGCCGCCCTTGCAAACCTGGGCAAAGAGATTGACGATCCGGCGCTGCATATTGCCGATGCCCGCTACCAGAGCATTGCCGCCATCTGCGATGCCGTCAGCAACACGCTGACCGCCGAGCCGAGCCGCTTCACCGCCGCGATGGATAAAATTATCCTCAACCGGGTACTTGGCTTGCCCATTTTTCTGTTCGTCATGTATCTGATGTTTTTACTGGCCATCAACATCGGCGGCGCGCTGCAGCCAATATTCGACGCCGGATCGGTGGCCATCTTTATCCACGGCATTCAGTGGCTGGGCTATACCCTGCATCTCCCGGAGTGGCTGACCGTGTTCCTCGCCCAGGGGATCGGCGGCGGTATTAACACCGTGCTGCCGCTGGTGCCGCAGATCGGCATGATGTACCTGTTCCTCTCCTTCCTCGAAGACTCCGGCTATATGGCGCGCGCGGCGTTCGTGATGGACCGCCTGATGCAGGCGCTGGGCCTGCCGGGGAAATCCTTCGTGCCGCTGATTGTCGGCTTCGGCTGCAACGTGCCGTCGGTGATGGGCGCGCGTACGCTGGATGCGCCGCGCGAGCGCCTGATGACTATCATGATGGCGCCGTTTATGTCCTGCGGCGCGCGGCTGGCTATCTTTGCCGTGTTCGCCGCGGCCTTCTTCGGGCAAAACGGCGCGCTGGCGGTCTTCTCGCTGTACCTGCTCGGCATCGTGATGGCAATCCTCACCGGCCTGATGCTCAAGCACACCATTATGCGCGGCGAAGCTTCACCGTTTGTAATGGAGCTGCCGGTATATCACGTGCCGCATATCAAAAGCCTGGTCATCCAGACCTGGCAGCGCCTGAAAGGCTTCGTGCTGCGGGCGGGTAAAGTCATCGTGATCGTCAGCATCTTCCTCAGCGCGCTGAACAGCTTCTCGCTCAACGGCAAGCTGGTGGATAACATTAACGACTCGGCGCTGGCGTCGGTCAGCCGGGTCATCACCCCGCTGTTTAAGCCGATTGGCGTTCATGAAGACAACTGGCAGGCAACCGTCGGGCTGTTCACCGGTGCGATGGCCAAAGAGGTGGTGGTCGGCACGCTAAATACGCTCTATACCGCGGAAAACATTCAAAACGAAGCGTTTAATCCGCAGACCTTTAGCCTCGGCGATGAGCTGCTGGCGGCCGCGGATGAAACCTGGCAGAGCCTGAAAGACACCTTCAGCCTCAGCGTGCTGGCGAACCCGATTGAGGCCAGCAAGGGCGATGGCGAAATGGCAACCGGCGCCATGGGCGTGATGAGCAGCAAATTCGGCAATGCCGCCGCGGCGTACAGCTATCTGATTTTCGTCCTGCTCTATATTCCGTGTATTTCGGTGATGGGCGCCGTTGCCCGCGAATCGAGCCGCGGCTGGATGTCGTTCTCCATCCTGTGGGGGCTGAATATCGCATACTCGCTCTCCACGCTCTACTATCAAACCGTGAGCTTTAGCCAGCACCCGCGCTACAGCCTGGTGTGCATCCTTGCCGTCGTGCTGTTCAACGTCGTGCTCTTTGGCCTGCTCCGTCGCGCGCGCAGTCGGGTCGACATCTCGCTGCTGGCGACGCGCAAAACGCCGTCGTCGTGCTGCCAGAGCCCGGCCGGCGATTGCCACTAAGGAGTGATGATGGCGTCGTTGATTGAAGTACGCGATATGCTGGCACTGCAGGGGCGGATGGAGGCCGCGCAGCTCAGCGCCCGCCTGCACGCGCCGCAGCCGCTGATTGACGCGATGCTGAGCCGGCTCGAAGCCATGGGTAAGGTTCAGCGGGTAGCCCAGGACCCTGAGGGCTGCCTCTCCGGCAGCTGCAAAAGCTGCCCGGAAGGAAAGGCCTGCTTATCGGAGTGGTGGTCGCTGCGTTGATGGGTTGATGGGTTGAGAAGCGGGTCGAGAGACCCGCTTAGCGAATGACTTGTCGACGCAGGTTATTTGTAGACGTCTGCGTTAGCGTGAACCGTTTTTTCGTTTTTGTTACCGGCAATCACCACGAAGTATTTACCGCCGAGCTCATCCGCCTTTTTCGACAGATCGCGCTTGGCATCCATCGGCGAGGTCGTTTTAGAGGTGGTGATGCTGCCGACTTTGGTCAGATTCATCGTCGCGACCTCGTCTTTCTGAATTTCTTTCGCTGCGAACGCGCCAAATGACAGACTTCCAATCACCAGAGATGTCAAAATACCCGTAATAAGTTTCATAGCCTCTACTCTCCATTAGGTTGTTTTTTTAGGCCGCCGAGATGAAATGAAATAATCATCTGCCGCAACAATCTAAGTATTGCTATGCCCCGGATTTTTACCACGTTCTGTTAAAAATAATTCCTCAACCGGTTTTTCAACGCCAGCAGCGGCTGGCAGAAGTCGTGCGGATGCGAGATAAACGGCGCATGGGCCGCCTTGTCAAAGACGATGGATTCACTCTGTTCCCACATTGCATCAAGAAGAGGGACGATTTTGCGCGGCACCAGGCCGTCCAGGCGACCGTACAGCCGCAGGAACGGCATCGGCAGCGCCGCCAGCGGCTGGCGCAAATCGGCGGTTTTGAGGATTTCCAGCCCGCCGTTCAGAGCCGCTATCGACGGCATCGGGAGCGACAGAACGGTGCTTTTCAGCGCCCGGGCATCCTGGCGCGCGCTTTCGGTTCCCATCGTTTGCAGGGCCAGAAAACGCTCGACGGTGCGCTGAAAGTCATCGCTGAGCTGCTGCTGGAAACCGCTCAGCACTTCCGGCTTAATGCCCGGCCAGTCATCGTGCGCGCTGAAGCTCGGGGAAGAGGCGACGGTAACCAGCGCCAGCACGCGCTGAGGATGCTGTAAGGCTATCTGGCTTGCCACCAGGCCCCCCAGGCTCCAGCCCAACCAGATGGCCTGCTCAGGGGCTTTTTTCAGCACCTGCTGCGCCATCTCCTCCAGCGACAGCGCGCCGAAACCGCTGCTGCGACCATAGCCCGGCAGATCAACCACGTGCAGCGTGAAGTGCGAAGCCAGCTGCGGCGTAATGCAATCCCACACCCCGGCATTCAGCCCCCATCCGTGCAGCAGCACAAGATGACACTTCCCTTCGCCCACGGTTTGCCACCAGATGTCGTTCATCAGCTATTGTTCTCTTTTCACCAGATATCAGGGGGAAATATGCTAACAGCACACGGCTTATGCTGGCTATGCCAAATGCCGCTGGCCATTGCCAGCTGGGGATTCTGCTCCCGCTGCAGCGCATCGCTGCCCACCCGTCAGCCCCGATGCCCACGCTGCGGCCTGCCCGCCGGCACCGCCAGCGTCCCCTGCGGTCGCTGCATCCAGGATCCCCCGCCGTGGCAGCGGCTGGTGGCCGTCAGCGACTACCTTCCGCCGCTAAGCGGCCTGATCCATCAGCTGAAATTTACCCGCCGCCCGGAGCTGGCACCGGCGCTGGCTCGCCTGCTGCTGCTGCGTATCCGCCAGAGCGCAGGCCTGCCCCCGGCGGACAGGATTGTCGGCGTCCCGCTGTGGCAGCGGCGGCAATGGCGGCGAGGTTTTAACCAGAGCGATCTGCTATGCCGTCCTCTGGCCCGCTGGACGCGCGCCGCCTGGTGCAGCGACGCGCTGCGGCGCAGCCGCCCTACCGCAACTCAGCATCAGCTCACCGCGAGGTTACGCAAACGGAACCTGAAAAATGCGTTTCAGCTTGAATTGTCGGTTCGGGGTCACCATATCGCCATTGTGGATGATGTCGTCACAACCGGAAGCACCGTCGCCGAGATATCCCGCCTGCTTTTGCGAAACGGCGCCGCGACGGTTCAGGTATGGTGTATGTGCCGTACCTTGTAGACCCCTGCTGATGGGCGTATTATAACCCAGTAAAATAGTCAACTATTAGGCCAACGCTATGATCCGTATTTCCGATGCTGCACAAGCGCACTTTGCCAAACTGCTGGTAAATCAGGAAGAAGGGACACAAATTCGCGTATTTGTGATTAATCCCGGCACCCCAAACGCTGAGTGCGGCGTATCCTACTGCCCACCGGATGCGGTGGAAGACACCGACACGACGCTGAAGTTTGAGCAGCTGACCGCGTACGTCGACGAACTCAGCGCGCCGTACCTGGAAGACGCTGAAATCGACTTCGTGACCGATCAGCTTGGCTCCCAGCTGACGCTGAAAGCGCCAAACGCCAAGATGCGTAAAGTCTCCGACGACGCGCCGCTGATGGAGCGCGTTGAATATATGCTGCAATCGCAGATCAACCCGCAGCTGGCCGGCCACGGTGGTCGCGTGACGCTGATGGAAATCACCGAAGATGGCCTGGCGATTCTGCAGTTCGGCGGCGGCTGTAACGGCTGCTCAATGGTCGACGTTACCCTGAAAGAAGGGATCGAGAAACAGCTGCTGACCGAATTCCCTGAACTGAAAGGCGTGCGCGATCTGACCGAACATCAGCGCGGCGAGCACTCCTACTACTAAGCCGTCCGCCATATCGCACTCCCAGCCCGGCCGTATTTTGCTGCCGGGCCGCTCCCTCCTGACGCAACCCCTCCCGCCCTATCGTTAGTCGTACGTGCAAAAAACCCGGGAAAGAGTATGACTTAAGTCTCATATTTAAAATATTCACCGCCAGGGTGATTCTCAACCTTCATATGTTACCCGTATCATCTCTCTCAGGCTCCGCTGCTATAAAAATAGCCAGCTATCCTTTCTGATAAGAAGTGATAGTCGATTTTATGGCGCCATACAGTTTGTATCCCCGCCCGGAGCAAACGGAACAAGATTGAAGTTTTACGTTACCCATAACAAATGAAAGGCCAGGTAAATTATGCCATTAGTCATCGTTGCTATCGGGGTCGCCCTGTTATTACTGCTGATGATCCGCTTCAAAATGAACGGCTTCATCGCTTTGATTCTGGTGGCGCTCGCCGTCGGACTTATGCAGGGCATGCCTCTGGATAAAGTCATCGTATCCATCAAAAACGGCGTCGGGGGCACCCTCGGCAGCCTCGCGCTGATCATGGGCTTCGGCGCAATGCTCGGCAAGCTGCTGGCAGACTGCGGCGGCGCGCAGCGCATTGCCACCACGCTTATCGCTAAATTTGGCAAAAAGCACATCCAATGGGCGGTCGTTCTGACCGGCTTCACCGTCGGTTTTGCGCTGTTCTATGAAGTGGGCTTCGTTCTTATGCTGCCGCTGGTGTTCACCATCGCCGCATCAGCCCGCATCCCGCTGCTGTACGTCGGCGTGCCGATGGCGGCCGCGCTCTCCGTAACTCACGGCTTCCTGCCACCGCACCCGGGCCCGACGGCGATCGCCACGATCTTCCACGCCGATATGGGTAAAACCCTGCTGTACGGTACGCTGCTGGCAATCCCGACCGTGATCCTTGCCGGCCCGGTCTTCGCCCGCTTCCTGAAAAACATCGATAAGCCGATTCCGGAAGGCCTGCACAACCCGAAGACCTTCACTGAAGAAGAGATGCCGGGCTTTGGCGTCAGCGTCTGGACCTCTCTGGTGCCGGTCGTGCTGATGGCGATGCGTGCCGTTGCCGAAATGCTGCTGCCGAAAGGCCACGCGTTCCTCAGATACGCCGAATTCTTTGGTGACCCGGTGATGGCAACGCTGATCGCCGTTCTGATTGCCCTGTTTACCTTTGGCCTCAACCGCGGCCGCTCGATGGAACAGATCAACGAAACGCTGACCTCGTCCATTAAAATCATCGCCATGATGCTGCTGATTATCGGCGGCGGCGGCGCCTTTAAGCAGGTTCTGGTTGATAGCGGCATGGATAAGTACATCGCCTCGATGATGCATGGTTCCAGCATGTCTCCGCTGTTTATGGCGTGGTCAATTGCGGCGGTTCTGCGTATTGCGCTGGGTTCGGCGACCGTTGCGGCAATTACCGCGGGCGGTATTGCGGCTCCGCTGATCGCCACCACCGGCGTCAGCCCGGAGCTGATGGTTATCGCCGTGGGCTCCGGCAGCGTGATTTTCTCTCACGTCAACGATCCGGGATTCTGGCTGTTCAAGGAGTACTTCAACCTGACCATCGGCGAGACCATTAGATCGTGGTCGATGCTGGAAACGATTATCTCAGTCTGCGGCCTGGTAGGTTGTCTGCTGCTGGGAATGGTCGTGTAAGGGTCGATTAAGCATAAAAAAAGGCCGGGTATGCGTGATGCTACCCGGCCTTTTTATTTATCGTTTTGGCCGCCTCCCCGGCGACGAGTCTTTGCCGCCGGGGAAGCGCTACCTCATTACGGTTTCTTCTTTGCTGCCGCCCTGCGGCGCTTGTCTAAATCCTTGAGCAGCTTGTTGACCTGCGCATCGGCAAACATCTGCTCGAGCGAAGTCGACAGCTTACGCCGCCAGTTCGGATACTCGGTGCTGGTACCCGGAATGTTAACCGGCGCGGCCATCTCCAGCCAGTCCTCCGGCTGCAGGCCCAGCAGCGCGCTGTTGCTGTCGGCGATGTAGCGCTGCATTCCGCGATTGAGGGTTGAGGTCATCGTCATCAGCGACGCGTTATGCCCGGCGCGCTTGGGCAGACAGCCGTACTTATGCAGCGCATCCAGCAGCCCCTGCTTCGCCAGCTCCCGGTCCTGATATAGCCCGCGCAGCACCACTTCATCCGGATAGAGTCCGAGAGATTTGCCGAGCGTCAGGTCTCCGCTTTCCCAGTAGCCGCGCAGCGTTGGCAGGTCATGCGTTGTTGCCACAGCCATTGATTGTTCCGGATACGTCTGCGGCGCACGAAACGTTTTCTCATTGTCATTTTCAAAATAGAGCACTTTGTAGGAGTAGACGCCGCTCTTACGCAGCTTGCTGACAATTTCCACCGGCACGGTGCCCAGATCTTCACCGATCACCATGCAGCTATGGCGCTTACTTTCCAGCGCCAGAATAGAGAGCAGATCGTCTACCGGATACTGAACGTAGGCCCCGTGATCGGCGGTTTCGCCGTACGGGATCCACCACAGGCGCAGCACCGACATCACGTGGTCGATGCGCAGCGCGCCGCAGTTTTGCATATTGGCGCGCAGCAATTCGATAAACGGCTCATAGGCGCGGGCGACGATGATGTGCGGATCCATCGGCGGCAGGCCCCAGTTTTGCCCGAGCGGGCCCAGAATATCCGGCGGAGCCCCTACCGAGGCTTTCAGGCAGTAAAGCTCGCGATCGCACCAGGTCTCAGACCCGCCTTCCGCTACGCCAACCGCCAGATCGCGATAGAGGCCAATCGGCATCGCATCGCGCTGGCTGGTGTGCCAGCAGGTGGCAAACTGCGAACAGGCCAGCCACTGCAGCCAGAGGTAAAAATCGACCTCATCAGCGTGTTCAGAACAGAACGCTTTCACCTCCGGGCTGGAGATATCCTGGTACGCTTTTGGCCAGGCCGGCCAGCCCCAGCGCAGCGGATCCTGCTGGACCTGCCGCGCGTGCAGCGCATCAAACGCCGCCTGCCAGTAGAGGCTTTCCCCTTCGCGCTGAACGAACTGACGAAACTCCGTCATCGCCTCATCGCTGCGGGCAGAGAAGCCTTTCCAGGCCATGCGCAGCGCGGTCATTTTCAACGCCGTGACGGCGGTGTAGTCAACATCATCCGTCTGCCGCGCCGCCTGTAAGGCCTGCTGGGTCGTCGGCAGCTGCCACCACGCCTGCGCCTCTTTGCTCAAACGGAAATCTTCGACCGCGTTAACGTCGATATAGATAACGTTCAGCCAGCGGCGCGAAGAGGGGCTGTACGGGCTGGCGCTTTCCGGGTTGGCCGGATAGAGCGCATGAATCGGGTTGAGGCCAATAAACGCCCCGCCTCGCTGAGCGATTTCCGGCAGCATCGCGCGCAGGTCGCCGAAGTCGCCAATCCCCCAGTTTTTTTCCGAACGCAGCGTATACAGCTGCACGCAGGCGCCCCACAGCTTCTGCCCCTCTTTCAGGGCCTGCGGCTCGTAGCAGCGCACCGGGGCGACAATCGCCCGACAGTGCCAGCGCTCACCGTCCCGGGTGAGCGTCAGGGTGTGATAGCCTTCCGGCAGTTTGGTCGGCAGCGACAGCGTGTCGCCGCCTTTTACCTGCCCCTGATACTGCTTCCCTTCTTCGGTGGTCAGGATCCAGTGAAACTCACCGTGCCCGGCCACCGGCAGCGACATCTTTTTGCCGTGGGTGAAAACCTGTACATTCGGCAGCGGATTAACCGCCGCCTTCGCGACGGTGGTCGTACGATGCATCGCATCAAGCAGACGCTGCTTGGTCACCGCGGCAATCGACTGCGGCTTGCCGTGCGCGTTGATGTAGCTCGGGCTGATCCCCGCCGCTAGCGCGGCGTTATCAAGGCGTTTCGTCTCCATAGGCCTGTCCTTAGCGTTTTGCCTGCCAGATACGTTGCTGATAATCGCGAATTGAGCGATCGGAGCTGAACATGCCGCAGCGGGCGGTATTCAGGATCGTTGCCCGGGTCCAGGCCTCCTGGTCACGGTACAGCTCATCCACCTGCTTCTGCGCGGCCACATAGGTCGCGAAGTCAGCCAGCACCAGGTACGGGTCGCCGCCTTTGAGCAGACTATGCAGCATCTGGTCAAACGCGTGCTTATCGCCGCCGCTGTACTTACCGCTTTCCAGCTCTTTCAGCACCGCGTCCAGCAGCTTGTCTTTCTTACGCCATTTCAGCGGATCGTAGCCCTTGGCCTTCAGCGCCTTAACTTCTTCCACGGTATTACCGAAGATAAAGATGTTCTCCTCGCCCACCTGCTCGGCGATTTCAACGTTCGCACCGTCCAGCGTGCCGACGGTCAGCGCGCCGTTCAGCGCCAGCTTCATGTTGCCGGTACCGGAGGCTTCTTTACCCGCCGTCGAGATCTGTTCAGAGATATCCGCCGCCGGGATCAGCATCTCCGCGGCCGACACGCAGTAGTCCGGCAGGAAGACCACCTTCAGCTTATCGCCAACCAGCGGATCGCTGTTGACGGCCTGCGCCACCTTGTTGATAGCGAAAATGATATTCTTCGCCAGGTAGTAGCCCGGTGCCGCCTTCGCGCCGAACAGGAACACGCGCGGTACGCGGTCGGCCTGCGGGTTTTCGCGAATCTCTTTATACTGCGCCAGGATATTCAGCAGGTTGAGGTGCTGACGTTTGTACTCATGCAGGCGCTTAATCTGGATATCAAAAATCGCCTGCGGGTTAATGTCGATCCCGGTACGCGCCTTCACAAACTCGGCGAGGCGGACCTTGTTGGCCTGCTTAATCTCGCGATAGCTCTGGCGGAACGCCGCATCATCAGCGTACTTTTCCAGGTTAATCAGCTGGTCGAGATCGTTCGCCCACTCTTTTTTCAGCGATTTATCGAGCAGCGCGGCCAGCGCCGGGTTGCACTGTTTGATCCAGCGGCGCGGCGTGATGCCGTTGGTCACGTTGTGGAACTTGTTCGGCCACAGCTGGTGATATTCCGGGAACAGATCCTTCACCACCAGCTCGGAGTGCAGCGCGGCTACGCCGTTTACCGCAAAACCGCTGACCACACACATGTTCGCCATGCGAACCTGCTTGTCATGCACCACCGCCAGCTTAGCCCATACCTGCTCGTCGCCGGGCCAGGTTTTCTCCACCAGCGTCTTAAAGCGGGCGTTAATCTCTTTGATAATCTGCATATGGCGCGGCAGCAGCGCTTTGACCAGCTTCTCGTCCCAGCACTCCAGCGCTTCAGGCATCAGCGTGTGGTTGGTGTAGGCGAAGGTTTTACTGGTGATTGCCCACGCGTCGTCCCAGCTCAGCTGGTGCTCGTCGATCAGCACCCGCAGCAGTTCAGGGATCGCAATCGTCGGGTGGGTGTCGTTCAGCTGGATCACTTCATAATCCGCCAGCTCGGCCAGCTTACGGCCCGCCAGGTGATGACGACGCAGAATATCCGCAACCGAGCAGGCGCACTGGAAGTACTGCTGCATCAGGCGCAGCTTTTTCCCTGCCTGGTGGTTGTCGTTCGGATAGAGCACCTTGGTCAGCTTTTCCGCGTCGATACCCTGCTGCTCGGCACGCAGGAAATCGCCGTCGTTAAATTTGGTCAGGTTGAACGGATGCGCGTGCTTAGCCTGCCACAGGCGCAGGGGCTGCGCGACGTTGTTGCGATAGCCCAGCACCGGCAGATCCCAGGCTTCACCGGTAATCACGAACGCCGGCTCCCAATGCCCATTTTTCGAGACCTTGCCGCCTAGCCCGACCTGCACGTCGAGCTGCTCGTTGTGGCGGAACCACGGATAGCTGCTGCGTCCCCAGTCATCCGGCGCTTCCGCCTGCTGGCCGTCGTCGAAAGACTGACGGAACAGGCCGTACTGATAGTTCAGGCCATAGCCGGTTGCCGACTGGCCAACGGTGGCCATCGAATCCAGGAAGCACGCCGCCAGGCGACCCAGACCGCCGTTACCCAGGCCCGGATCGATCTCCTCTTCCAGCAGGTCAGTCAGGTGAACGTCATGCACCTTCAGCTCATCGCTCACCCCTTGATACCAGCCAAGGTTAAGCAGGTTGTTGCCGGTCAGACGGCCGATTAAAAACTCCATCGAAATGTAGTTAACGTGGCGCTGGCCTTCCGCAGGCCTCGCCGCCGGTTGAGCAGCCAGCAGCTCGGCTAACGCGCCGCTCACGGCACGCCACCACTGACGCTGGGTCATCTCAGAAGCGGACTGTAGGCCAAAATGCTGCCACTGACGCGTCAGTGCAGCCTGAAACCGATCTTTGTTAAAAGAAGTCTGTGACATAAGAAATCCGGGTCCTTTACTAAAACGTTAGCGTTAGTGTGCCGACCTCCCGGGGTAACGTCCTCATCCCGGCAGGGATTAGGCAGGGAGGAGTAGCAGGGATGAGCGAAAAGTGTGATCGCGGCCACTATAACGTTAGCCTCCCACCAAAAAGATGCTGCAAAATTCACCGCTTCGAAACAATATATCGTTCAATTACCGCGCTAACAGATTTGTTACAGGCCAATACCGCACGGATGAATAAAAAAAGGCCCTGGTAATTATCTGTAAATAACAATTAGGCCTACAGCAAAATAAACATGTTTGATGATGTAAATACGTCAAAGAGATTACTTATCAGAATTAACTGACATTAACTTAATAAAAACAAACAACTACAAAAAATGGGAATAAAAGTGATTTCCTGGCAGCCGGAAGTGAGGCAAACCCAGACGTCATGCCCACTGGTACCGGTTTTAGGATGATGACGTTCTAATTGAGAATTTGTGACATAGAGCAAATTCAAGAGCATAAAATTCGGACATAACTTGCAATAACTTTCATTATCGCCGACCTTATTAGGTATTAATTACGAAGCGCAAAAAAAATCGCACCCCTCTCTTGCACAGCGAAATGTTGAACTATGTTGATTCCGTCTAAATTAAGTCGCCCAGTCCGCCTTGAACACACCGTGGTTCGCGAACGATTGCTGGCGAAACTTTCCGGCGCGAATAATTATCGTCTCGCGCTGGTCACCAGCCCCGCCGGGTACGGCAAGACCACGCTCATTTCTCAGTGGGCGGCAGGAAAAAATGAGCTCGGGTGGTTCTCGCTGGATGAAGGCGATAACCAACAGGAGCGCTTTGCCAGCTATCTGATCGCCTCTATTCAACAGGCGACCGGGGGCCACTGCGTGGCCAGCGAAACGATGGTGCAAAAGCGCCAGTATGCCAGCCTGCCCTCGCTGTTTGCCCAGCTGTTCATCGAGCTTGCCGAGTGGCAGCGCCCGCTATTCCTGGTCATCGACGATTATCATCTGATTAATAACCCGGTGATCCACGACGCCATGCGCTTCTTCCTGCGCCATCAGCCGGAAAACCTGACGCTGGTCGTCCTGTCGCGTAACCTGCCGCAGCTGGGCATTGCCAACCTGCGCGTGCGCGATCAGCTGCTGGAGATTGGCAGCCAGCAGCTGGCCTTTACCCATCAGGAAGCAAAACAATTTTTCGACTGTCGCCTCGCCTCACCGATTGAGGCCGAAGATAGCGGCAGACTATGTGACGACGTCGCTGGCTGGGCAACGGCCCTCCAGCTCATCGCCCTCTCCGCGCGCCAGAATAACTCCTCCGCCCAGCACTCCGCCCGCCGCCTCGCCGGCATTAACGCCAGCCATCTTTCCGACTACCTCGTCGATGAGGTGCTGGACAACGTCGACGCGCGCACCCGTAACGTGCTGCTAAAAAGCTCGCTGCTGCGCTCGATGAACGATGCGCTCATCGTTCGCGTTACCGGCGAAGAGAACGGCCAGATGCAGCTGGAAGAGATCGAACGCCAGGGGCTGTTCATGCAGCGCATGGACGATTCCGGCGAGTGGTTCCGCTACCATCCTCTGTTCGGCAACTTCCTGCGCCAGCGCTGTCAGTGGGAGCTGGCGACCGAGCTGCCTGAAATTCACCGCTGTGCGGCAGAAGGCTGGATGGCGCAGGGCTTCCCCAGCGAAGCGATTCACCATGCGCTGGCGGCTGGCGATGCCAAAATGCTGCGCGACATTTTACTGAATCACGCCTGGGGCATGTTCAACCACAGCGAGCTGGGGCTGCTCGAGCAGTCGCTGGCGGCGCTGCCGTGGTCAAACCTGCTGGAAAACCCGCGGCTGATCCTGCTGCAGGCCTGGCTGATGCAGAGCCAGCACCGCTATAGCGAAGTAAACACCCTGCTGGCCCGCGCCGAGCAGGAGATGGACGCGGAGATGGATATCGCCATGCACGGCGACTTTAACGCCCTGCGCGCGCAGGTCGCCATTAACGCCGGCGATCAGGAAGAAGCCGAACGCCTGGCGATGGTGGCCTTAGAAGAGCTGCCGCTGGCAAGCTACTACAGCCGCATCGTCGCCACCTCGGTGCACGGCGAAGTGCTGCACTGCAAGGGCCAGCTGAGCAAATCGCTGGCGGTGATGCAGCAGACCGAGCAGATGGCGCGTCGCCACGATATCTGGCACTACGCCCTGTGGAGCATGATCCAGCAAAGCGAGATCCTCTTTGCCCAGGGCTTCCTGCAGGCGGCATGGGAAATTCAGGAGAAAGCCTTCCAGCTCATCCGCGACCAGCACCTCGAACAGCTGCCGATGCACGAATTCCTGCTGCGCATTCGCGCGCAGCTGCTGTGGGCCTGGGCGCGGCTGGACGAAGCCGAGGCCTCTGCGCGCGGCGGGATGAACGTCCTTTCAACCTATCAGCCGCAGCAGCAGCTGCAGTGCCTGGCGCTAATGGTCCAGTGCTCGCTGGCGCGCGGCGATCTGGACAACGCCCGCAGCCACCTGAACCGGCTGGAAAACCTGCTCGGCAACGGCCACTATCACAGCGACTGGGTGTCAAATGCCGACAAGGTGCGGGTGATCTACTGGCAGATGATCGGCGATAAAGCCGCGGCGGCCAACTGGCTGCGCCAGACGCCGAAGCCCGAGTTTGCCAATAATCACTTCCTGCAGAGCCAGTGGCGCAACATCGCCAGAGCGCAAATCCTGCTCGGTGATTTCGATTCCGCCGAAATGGTGCTGGAAGAGCTCAATGAAAACGCGCGTTCGCTGCGCCTGATGAGCGATATTAACCGCAACCTGCTGCTGCTCAACCAGCTCTACTGGCAGGCGGGACGTAAGAGCGAGGCGCAGAAGGTCCTGCTGGAAGCGCTCACGCTCGCCAACCGTACCGGATTTATCAATCACTTTGTTATTGAAGGCGAGGCCATGGCCCAGCAGCTGCGTCAGCTTATTCAGCTCAATACGCTGCCGGAGCTGGAGCAGCATCGCGCTCAGCGCATTCTGCGCGATATCAACCAGCACCATCGCCACAAGTTTGCCCACTTCGATGAGGGCTTCGTCGAACGGCTGCTCAACCACCCGGAAGTGCCGGAGCTTATCCGCACCAGCCCGCTGACCCAGCGCGAATGGCAGGTGCTCGGCCTGATCTATTCCGGCTACAGCAACGAGCAGATCGCCGGCGAGCTTGACGTGGCGGCAACGACCATTAAAACGCACATTCGCAATCTGTATCAGAAGCTCGGGGTCGCGCACCGCCAGGATGCCGTTCAGCACGCCCAGCGGTTGCTTAAAATGATGGGATACGGCGTCTGACGCCGTTTAGCACAGCTCCAGCTGCAGGTTATTGTCCTTAATAACCTTCAGCACGCCCGCCGGCGGCATCACGTCGGTGTAAACCGCATCAACCATGCTGATGCTGCCCATGTTCACCATCGCGTTACGACCGAATTTCGAATGATCCACTACCAGCATCACGTGCCGCGAGTTTTCAATAATCGCGCGCTTGGTGCGGACCTCATGATAGTCAAACTCCAGCAGCGAGCCGTCGCTATCGACGCCGCTGATGCCGAGAATGCCAAAATCAAGGCGGAACTGGGAGATAAAATCCAGCGTCGCTTCGCCGATAATGCCGCCGTCGCGGCTGCGCAGCTCGCCGCCCGCCAGAATGATGCGGAAGTCATCCTTCACCATTAGCGTGTTCGCAACGTTGAGATTGTTGGTAACGATGCGCAGATCGTTGTGCTCCAGCAGCGCGTGCGCCACCGCTTCTGGCGTCGTGCCGATATCAATGAACAGCGTCGCCCCGTCGGGGATCTGGCTGGCAACCTTGCGGGCAATACGCTCTTTTTCCTGGGTTTGGGTCGCCTTCCTGTCGTGCCAGGAGGTGTTAACCGAGCTGGAAGGCAGCGCGGCGCCGCCGTGATGGCGCAGGATCATTTTTTGTTCGGCGAGATCGTTGAGGTCACGACGAATGGTCTGCGGGCTGACGGAAAATTGCTCGACCAGCTCCTCCGTACTGACATATCCCTGTTTTTTTACCAGCTCGATAATAGCGTCATGACGTTGTGTTTGTTTCATGCAATATCCCTGGGAAAATTTGACTCGCTTATCATGGATGACGGGGAGTCTCTATGTTCGTTTTCGCACATGCTGAGTATCTACAAACGCCATCGCCAGTCCGGTCACCAGGCCGGCTACGTGCGCGCCGTTCGCAATCGACATGCCAAAAACATCAAACCATCCAGCAATTAACCATACTAAGGAGAAGAGTATCAAGCCGCGCTGTAAATAAACGCCGCTCTGCGGATCGCGCTCTCCCCGCAGCCAGACGTAGCCCATCAGCGCATACACTACGCCGGATAAGCCACCAAACCAGGGGCCGCTAAACTGATGTTGAACAAACCCGCTCAGCAGCGCGCTAATGACGGTGATAACCACCAGCTTGCCGCTGCCAATCCGTTTCTCAACCGCACCGCCGAGGTACCACCACCATAGCAGGTTAAACAGGATGTGCATCAGCGAGAAGTGCATCAACGCATGGCTAAAGTAGCGCCAGACCTCAAACTTCAGCGAGGGGTCGTACGGCCAGGCCAGCAGCAGCATAACCGGCTGGTCGCCAAGGACATTTTGCAGCACAAAGACCAGCACGCAGAGCGTCAGAACCACCCACGTAACGGGCCCGGCGTTGTGGCGCAGGGTCGCGAAGAAGGGGAAGCGCTGGTAGTGCAGCCCGCTGTTAGTTTGCCCCGATTGCCAGCTTGCCGCGAGGTAGCGCGGGTCGGCGGGGTTTTCGAGAAAGCGAGTCAGTTCAGCCTGAACCCGCGCGGCCTGGCTCTCGTCCGCCAGCCAGACGTCGCTCTGGCTGTGCTGCTGAATAGTCAGGATAACGCCCTGGGTCGCCATATAGTCGACAAACGCCTGGGCCACGCGCGGGTTGGCAAAAGAGGTAATCATTAACATGCAGCGGATCGCTTATTCCACACAAAGGGGGACAGTATATACGCAAAATCATTCAAGATGCGTGGCGACGGCAGCCGCGAACGAGCACAGGCGCCCGGTACGCGGGCTGTTTGAACCCTAAAGCGTATACGGTTACCGGTCAGAGCGTCCCGTGAGCCACTTCCGCCGGGAAGTGACGATGCCAGGCATCAAACCCGCCGTCCACGCTGTAGACCTTGTCATAGCCCTGCTGCAGCAGATACTGCGCGGCGCCCTTACTGCTATTACCGTGGTAGCACATCACCATCACCGCCGTCTCAAAGTCGTTATCACGCATAAACGCGCCCAGCGTATCGTTGGTCAGATGAAACGCACCCGGAGTGTGGCCCATCGCATAGCTTTGCGGGTCGCGGATATCCACCAGTACCGCCATGGCCTGCTGCAGCTTCTGATGCGCCTCTTCTACGTTGATACATTCAAAGTGATCCATGTGCTCTTGTCTCTTTATTGCGGGGTGATATAGCGGGCTGATTGCCGGCCATGATTCTACTGCCTAGTTTACCGTCAGACGGGAAATAAACGCCAATATGTTACATGCATCACTCTGAAATGTTTTTTTGATGTTACCAATAGCGCGTTTGTTTGCTATATTGAGCGATATCGAACATTTGTGAGCTTAAACGAAAGTGCAAGAGGTAGCGAACGTGGAAACCAAAGATCTGATTGTGATAGGCGGAGGCATCAACGGTGCCGGTATCGCGGCAGATGCCGCCGGGCGTGGTTTATCCGTACTGATGCTGGAAGCGCGCGATCTCGCCTGCGCCACCTCCAGCGCCAGCTCAAAGCTGATTCACGGCGGGCTGCGCTACCTTGAACACTACGAATTCCGTCTGGTCAGCGAAGCGCTGGCCGAACGTGAAGTGCTGCTAAAAATGGCGCCGCATCTCGCATTCCCGATGCGCTTCCGCCTGCCGCACCGTCCGCATCTGCGCCCGGCGTGGATGATCCGTATTGGTCTGTTTATGTACGATCACCTGGGAAAACGCACCAGCTTACCCAGCTCAACCGGTTTGCGATTTGGCGCAGAGTCGGTACTTAAACCTGAAATCGTGCGCGGTTTCGAATATTCCGACTGCTGGGTAGACGATGCGCGGCTGGTTCTGGCGAACGCGCAGATGGTGGTGCGCAAAGGCGGCGAGGTTCGTACCCGCACCCGTGCCATCTCCGCCCGGCGTGAAAACGGGCTGTGGATTGTCGAGGCGGAAGATATCGACAGCGGCGAGAAGTTTACCTGGCAGGCGCGGGGCCTGGTGAACGCTACCGGCCCGTGGGTCAAACACTTCTTTGATGAAGGGATGCACCTGCGCTCCCCTTACGGCATCCGCCTGATTAAGGGCAGCCACATCGTGGTACCGCGCGTACATACCCAGAAGCAGGCCTATATTCTGCAAAACGAAGACAAGCGAATTGTGTTCGTGATCCCGTGGATGGACGAGTTCTCGATAATCGGCACCACCGACGTGGAGTACAACGGCGATCCGCAGAAAGTGGCGATCGATGAAAAAGAGATTAGCTACCTGCTCAACGCCTACAACGCGCACTTTAAAAAGACGCTGTCCCGCGACGATATCGTCTGGACCTATTCCGGCGTCCGCCCGCTGTGCGACGATGAATCTGATTCACCGCAGGCGATTACCCGCGACTATACGCTCGATATTCATGACGAAAACGGCCAGGCGCCGCTGCTGTCGGTCTTTGGCGGCAAGCTCACGACCTACCGCAAGCTGGCAGAGCACGCGCTGGAAAAGCTGACGCCGTACTATAAAGGCATCGGCCCGGCGTGGACCAAAACCGCCGTTCTGCCCGGGGGCGAGATCGACGGCGATCGCGACGATTACGCCGCCAAACTGCGCCGCCGCTTCGCATTTATCAGCGAATCAATGGCGCGTCACTACGCCCGCACCTACGGCAGCAACAGCGAGTGGGTGCTCGGCGAGGCGACATCGCTTGCCGATCTGGGCGAAGATTTTGGCCACGAATTCTATGAAGCCGAGCTGAAATACCTCGTGGAGCATGAGTGGGTGCGCAGCCTCGATGACGCCATCTGGCGTCGTACCAAACAGGGCATGTGGCTCAGCGCCGGGCAGCAGGCGCGCATTAGCGAATGGCTGGCGCAGCACGTGGGAAAGTCTGAGCTCTCTCTGGCCTCGTAGGCGCCCCGGCGGGGTCTCTCGCCGGTCGCTAAGCGCACGAGAAGGCGCGGTCTGAGGGGTTCAAAAAAGACAAAAAAACGGGGCCTGATGGCCCCGTTTTTTATGGCATCGCGGCGGTTACAGCCGCACCGGATCGATATGCCAGATATGGTCGGCATACTCTTTAATCGTCCGGTCAGAAGAGAAGTAGCCCATATTGGCGATGTTGAGCATCGCTTTGTTGGCCCACTCTTCCGGGTGACGGTAGAGCTCGTCCACTTTATCCTGACAATCGACGTAGCTACGATAATCCGCCAGCACCTGATAGTGGTCGCCAAAGTTAATCAGCGAATCCAGCAGGTCGCGATAGCGGCCGGGCTCCGACGGACTGAACAGGCCGGTACCGATCTGCGTCAGCGTCTGATGCAGCTCCGGATCCTGCTCGTAGTAGTCGCGCGGTTTGTAGCCGCTGCGGCGCAGCGCCTCAACCTCCTCCGCGGTATTGCCGAAGATGAAGATATTCTCTTCGCCCACGTGCTCGAGCATTTCAACGTTAGCCCCGTCGAGGGTACCAATGGTCAGCGCGCCGTTGAGCGCAAACTTCATATTACTGGTCCCGGAGGCTTCCGTTCCCGCCAGCGAGATCTGCTCGGAGAGATCCGCCGCCGGAATAATCAGCTGGGCCAGGCTGACGCTGTAGTTAGGGATAAACACGATCTTCAGCTTATCGCCGATCTGCGGATCGTTGTTGACCACTGCCGCCACGTCGTTAATGAGATGAATAATGTGCTTGGCCATGTAGTAGGCCGAAGCGGCTTTCCCGGCGAAGATATTGACCCGCGGCACCCACTCGGCGTCGGGATCGGCCTTGATGCGGTTATAGCGCGCAATCACGTGCAGCACGTTCATCAGCTGACGCTTGTACTCGTGGATACGCTTGATCTGCACATCAAACAGCGCCTTCGGATTAACCACCACGTTAAGCTGCTGGCCGATATAGTTTGCCAGCCGCTGCTTGTTCTCCAGCTTCGCCTGGCGCACCGCCTGGTTCACCGTCGGATAATCAATATGCTGCTCCAGCTCCTTGAGCTGGCTGAGATCGGTGCGCCAGGTGCGGCCAATATTTTCATCCAGCACCTTCGACAGCGGCGGATTCGCCAACGCCAGCCAGCGGCGCGGGGTCACGCCGTTGGTCACGTTGGTGAAGCGCATCGGGAAAATCCGCGCAAACTCGGCGAACAGCGACTCCACCATCAGCCTCGAGTGCAGCTCGGAAACGCCGTTCACCTTATGGCTAATGACCACCGCCAGCCAGGCCATCCGCACCCGGCGGCCGTTGGACTCATCGATAATCGAGGTCCGGCTCAGCAGCGCGGTATCGTTGGGATACTGCTCCTGCAGCGTCTTGAGGAAGTAGTCGTTAATCTCAAAGATAATCTGCAGATGGCGCGGCAGAATTTTACCCAGCATATCGACAGGCCAGGTCTCCAGCGCTTCGCTCATCAGGGTATGGTTGGTGTAGGAGAAGACCTGGCAGGTCACCTCAAACGCCTCATCCCAGCTAAACTTATGCTCGTCAATCAGCAGACGCATCAGCTCAGGGATCGACAGCACCGGGTGGGTGTCGTTGAGGTGGATAGCGATTTTGTCGGCCAGGTTGGCGTAGGTTTTATGCAGCTGATAGTGGCGGCTAAGGATATCCTGCACCGTCGCGGAGACGAGGAAATACTCCTGACGCAGGCGCAGCTCGCGCCCGGAATAGGTGGAGTCATCCGGATAGAGCACGCGGGATACGTTTTCGGAGTGGTTTTTATCTTCTACCGCCGCGAAGTAGTCGCCCTGGTTGAATTTACCGAGGTTGATTTCGCTGCTGGCCTGAGCGCTCCACAGCCGCAGGGTATTGGTGGCATCGGTATCGAAGCCCGGGATAATCTGATCGTAGGCTTCCGCAAGGATCTCTTCGGTTTCCACCCAGCGGGAGTTTTTCCCCTCCTGCTGAATTCGGCCGCCAAAGCGCACTTTGTAGCGCGTGTTATGGCGCTCAAACTCCCACGGGTTGCCGTATTCCAGCCAGTAGTCCGGCGACTCCTTCTGCCGACCGTCGACGATATTCTGCTTAAACATCCCGTAGTCATAGCGGATGCCGTAGCCGCGACCCGGCAGGCCGAGGGCCGCCAGAGAGTCGAGGAAGCAGGCCGCCAGACGCCCGAGCCCGCCGTTGCCCAGCCCCGGGTCATTCTCCTCGTCGATCAGCTCTTCAAGGTTGAGCCCCATCTCTTCCAGCGCGTTGTTGACATCTTCATAGATACCCAGCGACAGCAGCGCGTTAGAGAGAGTGCGGCCAATCAGAAACTCCATCGACAGGTAGTAAACCTGACGAACTTCCTGCGAAAGCTGAGCGCGGTTAGAGCGCAGCCAGCGCTCCACCATTCGGTCACGCACGGCGAACAGCGTGGCGTTAAGCCATTCATGTTTGTTGGCGATCGCCGGATCTTTGCCGATGATAAACATCAGCTTATAGGCGATAGAGTGCTTCAGTGCCTCAACGCTCAGCGTGGGTGATGCGTAGCTAAAGGGTACATTCATCGCAATGACTCCTGTGGTTACATCAAGCGTTGATAAAGTTCGCGATAAGAGTTCGCTGCGACCTGCCAGCTAAAATCCATATTCATCGCCTGGCGCTGCACGTAACGCCAGAGCGAAGGCCGCGACCACAGAACGAATGCGCGCCGAATTGCTCGCAGTAGCGACAAGGCATTGCTGTCTTCAAAGACAAACCCGCTGGCCAGGCCATCGGCCAGGTTTTCCAGGGAGCTGTCGGTGACGGTATCCGCCAGGCCGCCGGTACGCCGTACCAGCGGCAGGGTGCCGTACTTGAGGCCATACAGCTGCGTCAGCCCGCACGGTTCAAAGCGGCTGGGAACCAGGATGACGTCGGCGCCGCCCATAATGCGGTGTGAGAAGGCTTCATGATAGCCAATCTGCACGCCCACTTTGCCCGGATGCTCGGCCGCTGCGGCCAGGAAGCCCTCCTGCAGCACCGGATCGCCGGCGCCCAGCAGCGCCAGCTGCCCGCCCTGCTCCAGCAGGCCCGGCAGCGCTTCAAGCACCAGGTCCAGCCCCTTCTGGCTGGTCAGGCGGCTGACCACGGCAAACAGCGGCGCCTTGTCGTCCACCTTCAGCCCCATCGCAATTTGCAGCTGGCGCTTGTTCTCCGCTTTATCTTCGAGACTATCGCGGTCGTAGCGCGCGGCCAGCAGCAGGTCGTTTTGCGGATTCCAGATATTTGAATCCACGCCGTTAAGGATGCCCGACAGGCGCCCCTCGTGCTGCCGCTGGCGCAGCAGCCCCTCCATGCCGTAAGCAAACTGCGGTTCGGTTATCTCACGGGCGTAGGTTGGGCTGACCGCCGTAATATGGTCGGCATAATAGAGGCCCGCTTTCAGGAACGAGAGCTGGCCGTTGAACTCGAGGCCGTGCATGTTATAGAACGACCACGGCAGCTCAATCTCGTTCATATGCCAGGAGTAGAACATCCCCTGATAGGCTAGGTTGTGCACCGTGAAAACCGATTTCGCCGGGTGGCCGCGCGCCGCCAGATAGGCCGGGGTCAGGCCCGCATGCCAGTCGTGGGCGTGCACAACGTCAGGGCGCCAGAAGGGATCCAGCCCACAGGCCATTTCGCTGCCTACCCAGCCAAGCAGCGCAAAGCGCAGCACGTTATCGGTGTAGGCATGCTGGTTGGTATCGTGGTAAGGGCTCCCCGGGCGATCGTAAAGATGTGGTGCATCAATCAGATAGATGCCCACGCCGTTAAAATGGCCAAACAGCAACGTGATGCGGCCGGCAAAGGTGTCTCTGCGCGTCACCACCTGCGCATCGGTTATCCCGCGACGAATATCAGGAAACGCGGGCAGCAGCACGCGCGTATCGATACCTTCTGCAATTTGTGCCGCAGGCAGCGCGCCGATGACATCCGCCAGACCGCCGGTTTTTAACAGCGGGAACATCTCTGAACATACGTGTAAGACCTGCATTATCGCTCCTGTGAGTGCCCCAACTTCCGCAACATATCCCGGGTGACCAGCACAATACCTTCCTCTGAGCGGTAGAACCGACGCGCATCTTCTTCCGCGTGTTCACCAATCACCATGCCTTCCGGAATCACGCAGGCGCGGTCGATCACGCAGCGGCGCAGGCGGCACGAGCGTCCGACCCAAACTTCTGGCAATAAGACTGCCGAATCAATGTTACAGAATGAGTTCACCCGCACGCGCGGGAACAGCACCGACTGCACCACCACCGAACCGGAGATAATACAGCCGCCGGAGACCAGCGAGTTCAGCGTCATGCCGTGGCTACCGGAGCGATCCTGAACGAATTTAGCCGGCGGCAGCGACTCCATGTGGGTACGAATCGGCCAGTTCTGATCGTACATATCCAGCTCCGGCGTCACCGATGCCAGGTCGAGGTTGGCTTTCCAGTAAGCCTCGAGCGTCCCCACGTCGCGCCAGTAGGGTTCGGCCTCGGGATCCGACTGAACGCAGGAGAGTGGGAAAGGATGTGCATAAGCCATGCCAGCTTCGGTTATCTTCGGAATGATATCTTTGCCGAAGTCGTGGCTGGAGTTTTCATCGTTATCATCTTCCGCCAGCAGCTCATAAAGATAATCGGCATCAAAGACATAGATACCCATGCTGGCCAGCGATTTGCTGGCATCGCTCGGCATGGCGGGCGGCACGGCAGGCTTTTCGACAAACTCAATGATCTTGTCGCTCTCATCAACCGCCATCACGCCGAAAGCGGATGCCTCTTCGATGGGCACCGGCATACAGGCCACGGTGCAGCGCGCCCCTTTTTCGACGTGATCGATAAGCATGCGCGAGTAGTCCTGCTTATAGATATGATCGCCGGCGAGGATCACCACGTACTCCGCCTTGTAGCGGCGAATAATATCGAGGTTCTGGGTCACCGCATCCGCGGTACCGCGATACCAGTTTTCACCATGCACGCGCTGCTGCGCCGGAAGCAAATCGACGAACTCGTTCATCTCTTCGCTAAAGAACGACCAGCCGCGCTGGATATGCTGTACCAGCGTGTGCGATTGATACTGGGTGATAACGCCAATGCGGCGAATACCTGAGTTAATGCAGTTAGATAATGCGAAATCGATAATGCGAAACTTACCGCCAAAATGGACGGCCGGTTTTGCGCGCTTAATCGTTAAATCTTTCAGTCGGGTACCGCGACCACCCGCAAGAATCAACGCAACGGTTTTGATGGGCAGCTGACGCGCCAGCATCAACGGATCGTTCTTTTCTAGCCTAACCATGATTAACTCCTTTTTACATCCCAGCCTTCCTGCCCTTCCCGCCGCGTTGCCGCCGCGAAACTTACCGGAAGCCTCAGGGCTTACGACCTTTGAAATACGCACACTCCGTGCGCGGGCCCATGCCAGACATCCATGATGACCGGATTGTTCTCTCCGGCGAACGGAAGAACGGCGTGCCATTCCCCCGCAGGTAATTCCATATTTGTGACTTCTGGGGTGGCGTTCAGCGTTATCAGCCAGCGTTCGGATAGCTGGATCTGCAAACGCATCACGCCGTGCTGCCACTCATCAGCGCTCAGCGGCTGAGCGTGTTGATTTAGCCAGCGAACGCTGCCGTCTCCCTCCTGCCACCAGCGGTTGCCGGTTAAGGCGGGGATACGGCGGCGTAGATGAATAAGCGCCGCAGTGAACGCGGTCAGCCCGCTGTTCGCCTTGCCCCAGTCGAGCCAGGTCAGCGCGTTATCCTGACAGTACGCATTATTGTTGCCATGCTGGCTATGGCCGTGTTCATCACCCGCCAGCAGCATCGGCGTTCCCTGCGACAGCAGGAGCGTCACCAGCAGGGCGTGAACGCTGTCCCGGCGCCTTTCAATCACGTCGAGCGTAGCCTCTAAACCCTCTATACCATGATTGCTGCTGTAGTTATTGTTAGTCCCATCGCGATTCTCTTCACCGTTCGCCTCATTATGTTTCTGATTGAAACAGACGCAGTCGCGCAGGGTGAAGCCATCATGGGCGGTAATCAGATTTACCGCCGCCGCCGGCTGCCGCCCGCTGCGTTGAAAGAGATCGCTGGAAGCGGCAAAGCGCTGGGCGAACTCCCCCAACGAGGCGTTTTGCTGCAGCCAGAAACGGCGCGAAACATCGCGGAAGTGGTCGTTCCACTCGGCAAACAGCGGCGGGAAGTTGCCCACCTGATAGCCACCGGCGCCGATATCCCAGGGCTCAGCAATCAGCTTCACCTCCGCCAGCTGCGGATCGCGGCGGATCGCCTCAAACAGCGGCGCATCCTGACGAAACTCAGGCGTCCGTCCCATAACCGAGGCCAGATCGAAGCGGAAGCCGTCAACGTGACACTCATCCACCCAGAAACGCAGGCACTGGCGGGCGTACTCCACCACCCCAGGATGGCTGAGGTTGATGGTGTTCCCGCAGCCGGTCCAGTTGTGGTAGTCGCCGTCTTCTCTTATCCAATAATAGCTACGGTTATCGATTCCGCGCAGGGAGAAGGTCGGCCCTTCAAGATCGATTTCAGCGCTGTGGTTCAGCACCACGTCGAGGATCACCTCGATACCTGCGGCGTGAAGCGCCTTCACCGCGTCGCGAAATTCGTCGAGCGCGCGCTCGGGCTGGCTGGCGTAGCGCGGGTCGAGGGCGAAAATCGCCAGCGGGTTGTAGCCCCAGTAGTTGCTCAGGCCCATCCGCTGCAGGCGCGGTTCGCTGGCAAACTGCGCCACCGGCATCAGCTCCAGCGCGGTAATACCCAGCGTATTGAAATAGTCGATCATCACCGGATGACCCAGCGCCCGGTAGGTGCCGCGAATCTCCTCCGGCAGTCCGGGATGCAGGTACGTCAGCCCTTTGACGTGGGCTTCATAAAAGACCGTCTGACCCCAGGGCGTGCGCGGCGGCTTGTCGCCCAGCCAGTCGTAATGCAGGTCAACAACCCGCGACTTCGGTGCGATTGCCGCGCTATCGCGGTTATCGGGCTGCCGGGCGCCGCCGTGAAGACGCTCATCGTCAGGCAGCGCGCCATCCACCCGGTGGCAGCAGGGATCGAGCAGCAGCTTCGCCGGGTTAAAGCGATGCCCCTGCTCGGGCTCCCACGGGCCGTGGACGCGATAGCCGTAGCGCAAACCTGGGCCAACGCCGGCCAGCCAGCCGTGCCAGACGTCGCCGCTGCGCGCGGGTAGATCAACACGTCGTTCGTTCCCCTGCTCATCGAACAGGCATAGCTCTACCCGCTCGGCATGGGCGGAAAAGAGGGTAAAGTTCACCCCCTTTCCGTCATAGCTGGCGCCCAGCGGAGCGGGCTTTCCTGGCGAGAGCGTCGTCATTCCGCCTCCCGCACCAGCCAGACGGTTGCCAGCGGTGGCAGTGTAATCGACAGCGAGTTCTCGCGGCCGTGGCTGGCGATAGCCTCGCTTTCCACAATTCCGCAGTTACCGGTATTGCTGCCGTGGTAGTGCATCGAGTCGGTATTCAGCTCTTCGCGCCAGCGACCCGGCTGGTTAATCCCGAAGCGATAGCCGTGACGCGGTACCGGCGTGAAGTTGCTGGCAACGATGATCTCATTCCCCGCCTTATCGCGACGGACGAAGATAAACACCGAGCGCTCGTGGTCGTCTACAACCAGCCATTCGAAGCCGTAGCGGTCAAAATCAAGCTCGTGCAGCGCCTTGTGACGACGATAGGTATGGTTCAGGTCGCGAACCAGACGCTGGACGCCGTGGTGCCAGTTGTCGCCGCCTTCCAGCAGATGCCAGTCGAGGCTGGCGTCGTGGTTCCACTCCCGCCCCTGGGCAAACTCGTTGCCCATAAACAGCAGCTTTTTACCGGGGAAGGCAAACAGCCAGCCGTAGTAGGCGCGCAGGTTAGCAAACTTCTGCCACGCATCGCCTGGCATGCGGTCAAGAATCGACTTTTTGCCGTGGACCACTTCATCGTGGGAGAGCGGCAGAACGAAGTTCTCGGTGTAGTTGTAGAGCATGCCGAAAGTCATCTTGTCATGATGATGACGGCGGTGAACCGGATCGAGCTTCATGTAGTCGAGGGTGTCGTGCATCCAGCCGAGGTTCCATTTGAACCAGAAGCCGAGCCCGCCCGTCGAGGAGGGACGCGAAACGCCGGCAAAGTCGGTGGACTCTTCGGCCATGGTGACCGCGCCAGGGGTCTGTTCGCCGAGCACGCGGTTGGTATTACGCAGGAACTCAATCGCTTCCAGGTTTTCCCGTCCGCCGAACTCATTCGGCACCCATTCGCCCTCTTTACGGCTGTAGTCGCGGTAGATCATCGAGGCCACCGCATCGACGCGCAGGGCGTCAATGCCGAAACGCTCAATCCAGTACAGCGCGTTGCCCACGAGGAAGTTGCTGACCTCGCGGCGGCCGTAGTTGTAGATCAGGGTATTCCAGTCCTGGTGATAGCCTTCGCGCGGGTCGCTGTGTTCGTACAGCGAGGTCCCGTCAAACGCCGCGAGGGCAAAATCATCGGAGGGGAAATGCCCCGGCACCCAGTCGAGGATCACGTTGAGGCCCGCGGCGTGGGCGGCGTGAATGAAGTAGCGGAAATCTTCGCGGGTACCAAAGCGTCGGGTCGGCGCGTACAGCCCGGTGGGCTGATAGCCCCAGCTGCCGTCAAACGGGTGCTCGTTAACCGGCAGCAGCTCCAGATGGGTAAAGCCCATCCATTTGGCATAAGGCACCAGCTGGTCCGCCAGCTCGCGATAGCTCAGCCAGAAGTTGTTATCGGTATGGCGACGCCAGGAGCCCAGGTGAACCTCATAAATCGAAATCGGCGCATCGAACTGGTTCGCCTGCTTGCGCTCCGGCGGCTGGGCAATTTTATCCGGCAGGCCGCAGATCAGCGAGGCGGTATCCGGGCGCATCTGCGCTTCAAAGGCGTAAGGGTCGGACTTCACCCGCAGGTGGCCGTGCGCGTCGATCATCTCAAATTTATACAGCTGGCCGTTCTGCGCGCCGGGGACAAACAGCTCCCAAATCCCCGACTCTTTACGCAGGCGCATCGGGTGGCGGCGGCCGTCCCAGTAGTTGAACTGGCCGACAACGGAAACCCGGCGGGCGTTTGGCGCCCACACCGAGAAGCGCGTGCCGGTAATGCCGTCCATCGTATCGGCATGGGCACCGAGCGTTTCATACGGCCGCAGATGGGTACCTTCGGAGAGCAGCCAGACGTCCAGATCCTGCAGCAGCGGGCCAAAGCGGTAAGGGTCATCAATCAGATTGAGCTGACCATGCCAGGTGACGGCCAGCTGATAGCGAAAAGCATTTTTTCGACGCGGCAGAGTGCCGCAAAAGAAACCGCGCGAGTCGAGGCACTCAAGCTTGCCGACTTTGCGTCCGGTTTTCGGTTCAATCACCCACACATCGGTGGCATCGGGTAACAACGCGCGTACTTCCAGCCCGGCATCGGTGGCGTGCATGCCCAGCACAGAAAAAGGGTCCGCAAAATGACCGGCAATTAGCGCGTTAATCACGTCTCTATCAATATGATTAGACATGGTTTCATCCTGTTGTAAGTGCCGCCCTTTCCTGTATCTGGCGACTTTTTTTGACCTGAACGGTGCAGCACACTGTGCATCCTTCTGCTCCGTCCCACCTTCAGGTAAGGAAACGTCGTTCCTTACTAAAGCATAGCCAAGGCTTTCTTACCCCCGTTGAGAAAAATCAAACATCCGCGTTTACTCCTTGTATTACGCAAAAAAAGGGGGTGTCAGACACCCCCTTTTTATTCATCCTGTGATTACGCCAGCTGCCGTAGCATCCGGCGCAGCGGCTCGGCTGCGCCCCACAGCAGCTGGTCGCCGACGGTGAAGGCCGAGAGATACTCCGGCCCCATATTCAGCTTACGCAGGCGACCAACCGGCGTCGTCAGGGTGCCGGTGACGGCAGCCGGAGTCAGCTCGCGCATGGTAATATCACGATCGTTAGGGACCACTTTCGCCCACGGGTTGTGCGCTGCCAGCAGCTCCTCAACGGTCGGGATAGAAACGTCTTTTTTCAGCTTGATGGTGAACGCCTGGCTGTGGCAGCGCAGCGCGCCAACGCGCACGCACAGGCCGTCAACCGGAATGGCCGCTGAGGTGGCGAGGATTTTGTTGGTCTCCGCCTGGCCCTTCCACTCTTCACGGCTCTGGCCGTTATCCAGCTGCTTGTCGATCCACGGGATCAGGCTACCGGCCAGCGGTACGCCAAAGTTATCTACCGCCAGATCGCCGCTGCGGGTGAGCGAGGTGACCTTGCGCTCAATCTCCAGAATAGCGGAAGCCGGATTAGCCAGCTCCGTCGCAACGTGGCTGTGCAGCTGGCCCATCTGGGTCAGCAGTTCACGCATGTGGCGCGCGCCGCCGCCGGAGGCCGCCTGGTAAGTCGCGACGCTGACCCACTCGACTAAATCCTGTGCAAACAGGCCGCCGAGGGACATCAGCATCAGGCTGACGGTACAGTTGCCGCCAACGAAGGTCTTCACGCCATTATTCAGGCCGGCGGTAATCACGTCCTGGTTAACCGGGTCAAGAATAATGATGGCGTCGTCCTTCATGCGCAGCGAAGACGCGGCGTCAATCCAGTAACCCTGCCAGCCGCTTTCACGCAGCTTCGGATATACGTCGTTGGTATAATCGCCGCCCTGGCATGTCACAATGATATCCAGCGCCTTCAGTGCTTCCAGGTCAAACGCATCCTGAAGCGTACCGCCGGTGCTGCCACCGAATGATGGAGCAGGTTGCCCCAGCTGAGAGGTGGAGAAAAAAACAGGGCGAATGGCGTCGAAATCGCGCTCTTCAACCATGCGTTGCATGAGTACAGAGCCGACCATTCCGCGCCAGCCGATAAAACCAACATTTTTCATAACGTATTTCCTGGGAGATGTGTGCTGTTTGTGCCAAGCCAGTTTCCTACTGGATCATCCTTCACATTACAAAATGCTGCTAAAGTCGCAAGTGAAATTAATCAATGATTGCCCGGCAATCAGTAAAGCAACTTATCTTATGCAGCATCCGCAGCCATCGGCATTCAGGAAAACCTTAAAGATTATCGGGGAAAGCGTGGCGAAAAGGGAATAATTTCCGCCGCGTTTTTATTGATCTGGATTATGGATTTACACGGAAAATGGGCCGCTAACCGCAGCGCAGCAAAACCCGACAAACCCTTGCGCTGCGGGGGCTGCTGAGACGTCAGGCTTTTGTCGTAGCGCTCATTATGGCGCGGAGTCAGGCGAAAAAGGGGGCATGGATGCGGGCAGGAAGCGAGGATAAAAACGGCGTCTGCCGTCAGGCGAAAAGAGCCCGGCAGCGCTGCGCCGGACTCGCTTATTTAACGTTTAGCTGAGCAGCGAAAACGCAATCATACCGACAATGGCGCCGGTGGTGCCGAGAATGGTTTCCATCATGGTCCAGGTCTTCAGCGTCTGGGCTTCCGTTGCGCCGGTAAACTTACCGAACAGCCAGAAGCCCGCGTCGTTGACGTGGCTCACGACGATTGAACCGCCGGCGATACAAATCGACAGGGCCGCCATTTGCGCGCCGCTGTAGTTCAGCTGCTCGATAACCGGCATCACCAAACCAACCGCCGTTAAGCAGGCGACCGTCGCAGAGCCCTGGATAATGCGCACTGCGGCCGCCAGCACGAAGCAGGTAATCGCAATTGGCAGACCCATACCGGTCAGCGCTTCACCGAGCGCCGGGCCGACGCCGGAATCCACCAGCACCTGCTTAAAGACGCCACCGGCACCGATGACCAGCAGGATAATCCCCGCAGGCTGCAGCGCGTGGCCGCAGATCTCCATCACCCGATCTTTCGCCATCCCCTGACGTACCGCCAGGCCATAAATCGCCACCAGGCACGCCACCAGAATCGCGGTGAACGGATGGCCGATAAATTCGAACCATTCATAGGTGCTCGAGCCAACCGGGACAAAGCGCGCGGCGACCGTTTTCAGCCCCACCAGCACCAGCGGCAGCAGGATCAGCGACAGGCTAAAGGCGAACGACGGCATCTTGCCTTCACCGAGGCTCGGCTCGCTGATGTCGTCAGGAATATGCAGTTCGACATAGCGGCTGATAAAGTTGCCCCACAGCGGTCCGGCGATCAGCATCCCCGGGATCGCAGCGCAGAGGCCAATCAGGATCATCCAGCCAAAATCGGCGTGCATTTGCGACGCCAGCAGCATAGGCGCGGGCCCCGGCAGCAGAAATGCCGCAGCGGCGGCAACGCCGGCAAACAGCGGAATGACCAGCTTCACCAGGTTGGTGCCGGTATGGCGCGCCATCGAGAAAGCAACGCTAATCAGCAGCACGATAGCCACTTCGAAAAACAGCGGCAGCGCGCAGATAAGGCCGGCCAGGCCAATGGCGTAATGCGCCCGGCTGTGGCCGAAAGACTTCAGCATCTTAACGGCTATCTGGTCGACGGCGCCGGTTTCATGAAGGATCTTACCGAACATCGCCCCAAGCGCCACGACGATCGCCAGAAAGCCGAGCGTCCCACCCATCCCTTTTTCCATGGTTGCCGCAATTTTATCCAGCGGCATCCCGGAAAAGAGACCTGCACCAATAGAAACCACCATCAAAGCCACGAAGGCATGCATACGCGCCTTCATGACTAAAAACAGCAGCAGCAAAACGGAGCCGACTGCTGTTAAAACAAGCGTTAATGTACTCACTAGTTACTGCCTTTGTTGATCACCTCAATGGTGCTCGCGACCACGCCTTCCAGCGATTGATCAATATCGACGATTAACACATCGCCTTCGTCTGCGCCGGGCTCCTGCAGAGTTTCAAACTGCGTTACCAGCATCTGGGTTTTGAAGAAGTGGCCTTTGCGCGCCTTCAGACGACTTTCGATCAGGTCGAAATCACCTTTCAGGTAGACGAAGGAGAGGTTCGGGTTGCCTTTGCGCAGGATGTCGCGATAGCTTTTTTTCAGCGCCGAGCACACGATAAGCGACACTTTATTGGTCCGCTGCATGGCGAAGGCGGCGTCGTTCAGCGCCTGAAGCCACGGCGTGCGGTCGTCGTCATTCAGCGGCTCGCCGGAAGCCATCTTGTTGATATTGCTACGCGGATGCAGAAAGTCGCCGTCGAGAAACGCGGCATGCAGCTGATGCGCCACTTCGCTGGCGACAGCGGATTTTCCACTGCCGGAAACGCCCATCAGGACATAGACGTGGTGATCATGGTTAGTCGTGCTCAAAGCTTCCTCCCACTGGACACATACGCGTCGTCCTTCAGGTCGTTTGGATTCGACGTGAACGGCGCGCGCACAGGTTGATTGTTACGGGTAACTGTTATCGGTAACATTGTCATGCCGGACTTAGGGAGAAGCAATCACCATTCGTGCCAGAAGTGAATATGTGTGATCTACTTCAAACTTGTCAGTTTAAATAGATCCACCCGGTGACAATGTGAAACCTAAATCTAACATCTTAGGGGTAACCGTCTCACCACGAATACGCGCCAGCAGACGCTCGGCGCCGATGCGTCCCATCCGCTCACGCGGCGTCAGCACGCTGGCAAGGCGCGGCTCCATAACCTGGCCAATATCGTGGCCGTGGAAGCCGGCAATCGCCATATCATCCGGAATGCGTAATCCCAGACGCTGGCACTCAAAGGCCGCGCCGACCGCGAGGTCATCGTTGGTGCAGAAGATCCCGTCAAGCTGCGGATATTCGCGACGTGCCTGGCGCATCAGCTCAATCCCTGACGAGTAGGAAGAAGATTGTTCGACCATCACGCTGTACGGCGTCATGCCCGCGTCGTGCATCGCCTGCTCGTACCCCTTCTGCTTGATGATAGTACGTTCATCAAGACGTGCGCCAAGATAGGCCACGTGCCGATGGCCGCGGGCAATAATGGCGGCGGTCATCTGGCGCGCGGCGTCGAAGTTATCAAAACCGACGGCGATATCGAGGCACGGCGAGCGGCTGTCCATCAGCTCGACCACCGGGATCCCGGCGACTTCGATCATTTTCAGCGTGCGCGGCGTGTGGGTACGTTCAGTGAGGATCAGTCCGTCGATGTTCCACGAGAGCATCGACTCCAGGCGTTTTTCTTCCATTTCAGGCTTATAGCCGTAGTGCGCCAGCATGGTCTGGTAGCCAAAAGCATCGGTGACGCTTTCAATACCGCGCAGCACTTCAGAAAAGACCTGGTTGGTTAACGAGGGCAGGAGCACGCCGATGGCGCGGCTGGTCGCGTTGGAGAGAATATCAGGGGCACGATTGGGGATATAACCCAGTTCATCGAGAGCAACGGCAATCTTGCCACGCAGAGCCTCGGAAACCTGTTCCGGGTTACGTAAAAAGCGACTGACCGTCATTTTGGTCACGCCGACAAGATCGGCTACATCCTGAAGTACGGGTCTTTTCTTTTTCATCGTCCTGACTGTAATAAATGGGAGAGATTCTCTCAGTTTATCACGGACAAAGCGCAACCTTCCCGGAGAAACGCGCGCTAACGACTTTATTTAGCCTTAATGGCCGCAATCAGGCGAGCGGCGCTGCGGCCGCTGCGCCAAAAATCCCCGGCCGCGCTGGCGACCGGGTGAGCGGCAAAAAGCAGGACTGAGTATTAGACCGGCGGCAGATCGAACAGCAGGATTTCGCTGTCGCTATCGGCGTGAACCGAGATAGCCTGCTCATCCCAAATCGCCAGGCCATCGCTGGTGGTCGCTTTGGTGCCGTTGATGGTGACTTCACCTTTGACGACCTGAATCCACACACGACGTTCCGCGGCAATCTGATGGACCGACTGCTCATCTTTCAGCAGCGCCCAGCGGTACAGTTCCATATCCTGATGCACTTTCAGCGAGCCTTCGCGAGCGTCCGGCGACAGCACCAGCTGTTTGCCCTGCAGCGCATCAAACCGGCGCTGCTCATAGCGCGGAGCGATGCCGTTCTCTTCCGGCATAATCCAGATTTGATACAGGTGCAGACGTTCGGTGCTGCTCGGGTTGTATTCAGAGTGACGAACCCCGGTACCGGCGCTCATGATCTGGAATTCACCCGCAGGAACCTGCTCTTTGTTACCCATACTGTCCTGGTGTTCAACCACCCCTTCCAGCACGTAGGTCAGAATTTCCATATCTTTATGCGGGTGGGTCCCAAAGCCCTGGCCGGCGTCAATCACGTCATCGTTAATCACGCGCAGAGCGGAAAAGCCCATAAAATTGGCGTCGTAATAGTTGGCGAAAGAGAAAGTATGCCAGGAATCGAGCCAGCCATGATTAGCGTGACCGCGTTCGTTAGCTTTGCGTAAGTAGATCATGTTGCACCCCCGTATGTTTTCGATGGAATAAGTGTGGACCCATTCCGCTAACGATCATAGAGGGTGAAAATTGACTCCTCTGTTCAAAAAATATGAATAAGAGCAGAGGAGCTCAGGAAGCTTATTTATCGAGGGTTATCGTGGCCGGCGATGGCTGCATGAAGCCGCGTTCGAGGATCTCCATATTGGTGAGAACGTCAGATTCCTTGACGTAATTCTCGGCCCCGTTTACCACGGTCTCGTAGAGCGAATCATACACCCGTCCGTAGTCGCCGGGCTCCACCCGCAGCTCTTCGCGCACGCTCGCGCCGCTATCATCCACGTACTCCAGCAGGCCGATGCTCTCGTCTGCCGCAAAGCCCGGCTCGCCCGGCATGATATTCGCCTTCAGGCTGGTTTCCTGCTGGTCGATGCCGTATTTGATAAACGACCCTTTATGGCCGTGAACGATAAATTTCGGATACGCCAGCTTCACCAGATAACTGGTTTTAACAATCGCCTTCAGGTCGCCGTAGAACAGCTGGGCCTCGAAGGTATCATCCGGGTTGGCCTTATTACGCAGGCTGCGAATGTCGTACGCCACGTGATCCGGGCGGCCGAACAGGGAAATTATCTGATCCAGCGTATGCACGCCAAGGCCATAAAAGGTGCCATCCTGCGCGAGTCCGGGCTGCGTTTCCGCCACCGGGCGATAGAGGTCGAAGTGGCTTTCAATTTCAACGATCTCGCCCAGCTTACCGCTTTCAATCGCTTTCTTAGCGGTCAGGAAGCAGGAGTCAAAGCGGCGGTTCTGGTACGGCGTTACCGTCAGCCCCTTACTTTTTGCCAGCGCAAACAGCGCTTTCGCTTCCGCCAGCGTCGGGGTGAAGGGTTTTTCCACCAGCACGTTCTTGCCCGCTTCCAGCGCGCGCTTCGCGTAGTCAAAGTGGCTGTCGGCGTGGGTGCAGACAATCACCAGCCTGACCTGAGGATCGTTAAGTACCTCATCGAGATCGCTGGTGAAGTGAATATGCGAGTACTGCGGGGCCTGCTCTTCCGGCTTCGCGCTACGGCGATAGATATGCGCCACGTGCCAGCGGTCTTTGCGGTGCAGAACGTAAGGAAGATGGTAGCGGGTGGTGCTTTTACCGAATCCAATAAATGCGCAGTGCAGAGTCATAACGCAGTCCTTAGTTGAGGTTTCTGCTGCTAACCATAGCGCACCCCGGCGACGAACTTAACCCTTAACCCACTGACGATGGCGGAAAACGACCGGCAAAAAAAGGCAAAAAAAAAGCCAGCACCTGGCTGGCTAAAGTAATACTGGAAGCAATGTGAGCAATGTCGTGCTTTCAGGCTTTCCGCAAGGGTCCCCCTGAATGCAGGACAATAATAATCATTCTCATTCGCACTTGTCTACTTCTTTTTGCAAAAAATAGCCGTTGACGCGTTTTTCAAAGTCAGGGATGTTGAAAGGGACTCAACGAGCAGTTAAAGCCTGATATGCAGGCACTAAGGAGAAGAGGAATGAGTGAGATAGTGATACGCCACGCCGAACCGCGCGATGCAGAACCGTTACGTCAGCTGACTGCACACCCGGAGGTCTATCACGACACGCTACAGCTACCTCATCCGGCAATGGAAATGTGGCAGGAGCGGCTACAGCCCCGGCCAAACAGCCACCACCTGGTCGCCAGCATCGATGAACAGGTCGTCGGCCACCTGATGCTGAGCGTTGAATCCCGCCCGCGCCGTAGCCACGTTGCGACCTTCGGTATGAGCGTGGCGGCACCCTTTCACGGACGCGGCGTCGGCAGCGCCCTGATGCGCGAGATGATCAACCTGTGCGATAACTGGCTGCGCGTCGAACGCATTGAATTAACGGTATTCGCTGATAACGCCTCCGCCATCTCCGTCTATCGCAAATACGGCTTTAGCGTTGAGGGGACCGGGCGTAAGTTTGCGCTGCGCAACGGTGAATACGTCGATGCCCTCTTTATGGCCCGCCTGAAGGAGTAGCCCTTCCCCACCCTCTCCCGCTCCGGGAGAGGGTGGAAAATAGCCTAGTATCCGGCGGTTAAATCCCCCGGTGAACGCGGGTCAGAGGCGCCGTACAGCGTACCGTCCGGGCCGACCATAATACTCTGCGTGCTGCCCATCGCCTCTTTCAGCACCACTTTCTGCCCTTTATCGGCCAGCAGCTTCAGCGTATCCGGGCTAAAGCCCTTCTCAACCCGCAGCTCATCGGGCAGCCACTGATGATGGAAGCGCGGTGCGTTGGTGGCTTCCGCTACGTTCATCCCAAAATCGATGGAGTTCACCACCATTTGCAGCACCGTCGTGATAATCCGACTGCCGCCCGGGCTGCCGGTGACCAGCCAGGTTTTACCGTCCTTCACCACAATCGTCGGCGACATTGACGACAGCGGGCGTTTTTTCGGCCCGACGGCGTTGGCGTCACCGCCTACCAGCCCATAGACGTTAGGCACGCCGGGCTTCGCCGAGAAATCATCCATCTGGTTGTTCATTAAGATCCCGGAGTTCCCCGCCACAATGCCGGTACCAAAAACGGTGTTCAGCGTGTAGGTCACCGCCACCGCGTTGCCGTCCTTATCCACCACCGAGAAGTGGGTGGTCTGGTTGCTCTCGTAAGGCGCCAGCTTGCCCGGACGGATCTGGCTGGAGGGTTTCGCTTTGTTGATATCGATCTGCTCGGCTATCGATTTGGCGTAGGCCTTGCTGGTGAGCGCCTGCCACGGAACCTTAACGAAATCCGGGTCGCCGAGGTACTCAGAGCGATCGGCATAGGCGTGCTTCTCCGCTTCCGCCATCACCTGCATGGCGTCCGCGCTGCCGAAGCCGAACTTATGCATATCGAAGTTTTCAAGGATATTGAGGATCTGCACGATGTGGATCCCCCCGGAGGAAGGCGGCGGCATCGAGAACACCTGGTAGCCGCGATAGTCGCCGCTTATCGGCGTGCGCTCCACCGCCCGGTAGTTCGCCAGGTCCGCTTTGGTGATCAGCCCGCCGTTTTTTTGCATCTCATCGGCAATCTGGTCGGCTATCGCCCCTTTATAAAACGCGTCCGGGCCGTGCTCGGCGATCAGCTCCAGGCTTTTCCCCAGCTGTTTTTGCACCAGCTTGTCGCCCTTTTTCAGCGGCTCACCGTTTTTCCAGAAGATAGCCCGGCTGTTGGCGTGATTCGGGATCACCTCGCTGCCGTAGGTTTTCAGGTCGTCCGCCAGCGCATCGTTGACCGTGAAGCCCTCTTCAGCCAGCTTGATGGCCGGGCGAATCACCTTGTTCAGCGGCATGGTGCCGTATTTTTCCAGCGCCAGCGAGAAGCCGGCCACGCTGCCCGGCGTGCCGGAGGCGAGATGCGAGGTCAGCGACTTCTTGCTGTCCGGGTTGCCCTGGTCATCGAGGAACATATCGCGGGTCGCCTGTTCCGGCGCCATTTCGCGGAAGTCGATGGCCGTCGTTTTACCGTCTTTGGTACGCAGCATCATAAAGCCGCCGCCGCCAATATTGCCCGCCTGCGGGTGCGTGACCGCCAGCGCATAGCCCACGGCCACCGCCGCATCGACGGCGTTTCCACCCTGGCGCAAAATATCCACGCCGACGCGGGTAGCCAGGGCATCAACCGACGCCACCATCCCCTGCTGGGCGCGAACCGGATGAAAGACGTCCTCTTCAACCCCGTAGGATACGGGAGGTGGGGCGGGGCTGGCGGCGACGGTAAAGCTCCCGCCCGCCAGCAGCAAAGCGATGACCGCCTGACGCCAGAATAGTGTTGTTATCATTGCCATACTCCTGAATCTGTTTTTGTCCCTGCATAAGCCTGGTTGATAAGTCCTAAAAAATCATTGTTATGCCGGAAAGGAGGTACACTTAAGTGATCCCACGCACGGGAGGAGAGAACAATGAAGGCAATACTATTTCTGGCGGTGCTGATGCCGTTGACCGCCCTGGCACAGCCGCTTAATACCACCAACAATCCCAACCAGCCGGGGTACGTCATCCCCAGCCAGCAGCGGATGCAAAACCAGATGCAGGTCCAGCAGCAGCAGCATCAGAGCATGCTGAAGCAGGATATGCAGAACCAGACGCGCGCTCAGCAGCAGCATCTTCAAACGCAGCTGAACAACAACCAGCAGCGCGCATTGCAGGGCGGGAACGTGAATTCTCAGCAGCAGGTGCTGCCGAATAGTAACGGTGGCATGCTGCAGCGACAGACGACCCCGTAAAGGCCGCCTGTCGGCAGATTAGGGCTGGAAGTTGGGGCCGATGACGTCTATCGCATCGGTACAGATGCTGTCGACGCCCCAGCGCAGCAGCTCGGCGGCACGCTGGGGTTTATTGACGGTATACACCAGAATATGCAGACCTGCCGCCTTCAGGCTCGCCACCCGCGCCTCATCAAGCAGCTTATGGTTCAGGTGAATCGACACGCAGCCCAGCCGGGCGGTCAGCTCGCGCCAGTCCTCACGCCACTCGTCCAGCAGCAGCCCGCGCGGCAGCTCAGGCACCGCCTGCTGCGCCGCTTCCAGGGCGTCAATTTCAAACGATGATAGCAGCGGCGCGGTCATGCCGTGCCACAGCTCGCGGGCCGCTAAGGCCACCACCTTGCCGGTCAGCGGCCCGCTGCCGGTGGTCGGCTTAATTTCGATATTGGCCATCATGTTCAGCTGACGACAGCGCTCCGCCACGGCAGAGAGCAGCGGCAGCGGCTCGCCTTTAAATTCGCGGCCGTACCAGCTTCCCGCATCGACGTTCAGCAGTTCATGCCACGCCAGCTCGCCCGCCACGCCCCAGCCGTTGCTGGTGCGCTCGAGATTATCGTCATGCAGCAAAAAGATTTGCCCATCTTTCGACAGCTTGGCGTCGAACTCGATCATGGTATGACCAAAGCGAGCGCCGGTATCGATAGCGGCGAGGGTATTCTCCGGCGCCAGCTTTCCACCGCCGCGATGGGCGACGATATGGGGGTAAGGCCAGTAACTCATGCGCGTTGTCCTGTTTCACCATCAAAGAGGTGCAGATGATCCTGCGGCAGATGCAGCCACAGCGTGCTGCCCGCCGCCGGACGCTGCTGATGCGGCAGCCTGACGACCAGCTTCTGCGCGCCCCAGCGCCCGTGGGCGAGGTTATCGGCACCTAAAATTTCCAGCGTATCCATCACCAGCGGTACGCCGCCTTCCGTCTCGGGGCCTGCGGCAAAATGTTCCGGACGGATACCGAGGGTCATCTTACGCCCGGCGTGCCGACGATGCTCGCTATTGATCGGCAGATGCAGGCCGCCCTCCAGTTCAAAACGGCTGCCGTCGTCGCTGATGCGCCCGTCGAGCAGGTTCATCGCCGGGCTGCCGATAAAGCTCGCCACAAAGCGGCTGGCCGGCTTTTCGTACACCTCAACCGGCGTACCAATCTGCTCGGCAACGCCTTTATTCATCACCATCACCCGCTGAGCAAGGGTCATCGCCTCAACCTGGTCGTGGGTGACGTACAGCGAGGTGGTTTTCAGCCGACGGTGCAGCTGCTGAAGCTCCAGACGCATCTGCACGCGCAGCTTGGCATCAAGGTTCGACAGCGGTTCATCAAACAGGAATACTGCCGGATCGCGGACGATGGCGCGGCCCATCGCCACGCGCTGGCGCTGGCCGCCGGAGAGTTCGCGCGGGCGGCGCTTAAGCAGGCCATCGAGCTCCAGAATGCGCGCCGCTTCCTGCACCCGCTCGTCAATCAGGCTTTTACCCATCCCGCGAATTTTCAGCCCCCAGGCCATATTCTCCTCCACGCTCATATGCGGGTAGAGGGCGTAGTTCTGGAACACCATCGCAATGCCGCGATCCTTCGGCTCCATCTCGGTAACGCGCTGGCGGTTAATCCAGATATCCCCGCTGGTCACGCGCTCAAGCCCGGCCACCATCCGCAGCAGGGTCGATTTGCCGCAGCCGGAAGGCCCGACCATCACGATAAACTCCCCGTCCGCCACGTCGAGCGTCAGCGGCTGAATAATCTGGGTTTTGCCATCCCAGCTTTTGGTTACTGCCTGTAATTTAAGTCCTGCCATAAAAGGTTGTATCCCTTGATTGTTCATGAACGTCGCTGGCGGCTATTTTTGCTCGGGGCAAGGCGCAAGCGTCGCAGTTTGGTGGGCCCAAATAAGACGCGAGTAACGCGGTACCGGGCAAAAATGGCCCCAGCCCTTCGGGACGCGTGCCGAAACCGCGTACTCTGCGTTGTCGGATTTGGACATAGGCCCACTATGTCCATCATCCTCCGCCTTGATTACGCGGTTTCGGCTCAGCGTCGACGCCACGAACAATCAAGGGATACAACCTACTTCTCACTGTCCACTAAACCACGCACAAACGCGCGCTGCATGGCTAAAACGATAACAACCGGCGGGATCAGCGTCAGCAGCATTGCCGCCATCACCTGATTCCACTGCGTGGTGCCCTCGCCGGTGGCGATCATGCCTTTAATACCGGCGACTGCGGTGCCAAGATTGACGTCCTGGACGATCAGCAGCGGCCATAAATACTGGTTCCAGCCGTAGATAAAGGTGATAACGAACAGCGCCGCGAGATTGGTTTTCGACAGCGGCAGTACGATGTCGCGGAAAAAGCGCATCGGCGAAGCGCCGTCGATGCGCGCCGCTTCAATCAGCTCATCCGGCAGGGTCATAAAGAACTGGCGGAACAGGAAGGTGGCGGTTGCCGAGGCCATCAGCGGCAGCGTCAGGCCGGCGTAGCTATCGAGCATCTTCAGGTTGGCAATCACCTCTACCGTCGGGAAAATTCGCACCTCAACCGGCAGCATCAGGGTGATAAAGATCATCCAGAAGAACAGGTTACGCAGCGGGAAGCGGAACCAGACGATGGCGAACGCCGACAGCATCGACACCGCGATTTTGCCCACCGTAATACTGAACGCCATGATGAAACTGTTGAGCATCATCAGCCAGAACGGCGCGCTGTTGGCCCCCACACCCTGTTTCCAGATGATGGCCATATTTTCCAAAAGGTGGCCGCCGGGGATCAGCGTCATCGGCGTCTCAAAGACCGCCTTGTTGTCCAGCGTGGCCGCGACAAAGGCGACGTACAGCGGGAACAGAATGACGGCAATTCCCGCAATCAGCATGGTGTGGCTGAAAATCGTCAGCCCGGGACGGTTCTCAATCATTGGTAGCGCACCTTACGTTCAACATAGCGGAACTGAACCACCGTCAGCACAATCACCAGCATCATCAGCACCACCGACTGCGCGGCGGAAGCGGAGAGATCGAGCCCGGCGAAGCCTTCGCGATAGATCTTATAAATCAGCGTCGTCGTCGCCTGGACCGGGCCGCCGGCGGTGGCGGCATCGATAACCGGGAAGGTATCGAAGAAGGCGTAAACCAGGTTGACGACCAGCAGGAAGAAGCTCACCGGCGCAATCAGCGGCAGCGCCAGCTTGAAGAAGCGGCGGACCGGGCCGGCCCCGTCAATCGCCGCGGCCTCCACCAGCGAGCGCGGGATCGACTGCAGCGCGGCGAAGAAGAACAGGAAGTTGTAGCTAATCTGCTTCCATACCGAAGCAAACACCACGAGGAACATCGCCTGGCCGCTGTTCTGCGCGTGGTTCCAGTCGTAGCCCATCTCGCCGAGGAAATGGGTAATCAGCCCGCGTCCTGGGTTAAAGAGGAAAATCCACAGCACCGCGGCGACCGCGGGCGCGACGGCGTAGGGCAGCAGCATCAGCGTTTGATAGAAGCGGCTACCGCGCACTACGTAGTCGACCAGCGCGGCGAAAAACAGCGAAACGATCAGGCCGCTGAACGTCACCATCGAGCTGAACTTGATGGTGGTCCAGAATGAGTCCAGATAGTACGGATCGTGGAACAGGGTAACGAAGTTATCCATGCCGACGAACTGGCTGGAGAGGCCAAACGGGTCGACGCTTTGCAGCGAATACCACAGCGCCTCGCCCGCGGGCCAGATAAAGAAAATAATGGTGATAATCAGCTGCGGCGCAACCAGCAGATAGGGCAGCCAGCGCGAGCGGAATACCGGACGGGTTGATGACATGAGGTTACTCTTTTGCTCGATGATGCCCAGTGATTCGCTGCTATCGGCGATCGCCAAAGGCGGATATCCCCCGGTAAGCAAGGCGCTATCGGGGGACGTCCGTTCGACCTACTGCCCTGAATCAATCGGCATCAATACGTTACGACTTCGTCGACTGCTCGAAACGACGCAGCAGCTGGTTACCGCGCTCAACCGCTGAATCCAGCGCCTGCTGCGGGGTTTTCTTGCCGGTCCAAACGCTTTCCAGCTCCTCGTCCACTACGGTGCGGATCTGCGGCATATTGCCCAGGCGCAGGCCTTTGGTGAACGGCAGCGGCGGCTTGTTCAGCATCTGACGGGTGGCGATATCGGCGCCAGGGTTCTTGTCATAGAAGCCCTGCTGACGGGTCAGATCGTAGGCGGCGGTAGTGATCGGCAGATAGCCGGTTTTCTGGTGCCATTCCGCAGCGATTTCCGGTTTTGTGAGGAATTCGAGGAATTTCGCCACCCCGGTGTAGGTCTCTTTATCTTTACCCTGCATCACCCACAGGCTCGCCCCGCCGATAATGGCGTTCTGCGGCGCGCCCTTAACGTCGGCATCGTACGGCATCATCCCGACGCCATAGTTGAATTTGGCGTACTGGCGGATATCGGCAAGCGAACCGGAGGAGGCGGTGGTGATCGCACAGTCACCGTTGTAGAACTTCTCGGTGGACTCATCTTTACGCCCGAAGTAGCTGAAGTCGCCCTTCTTGTTCATCGCTTCCAGCATGGCGATATGCTTCACCTGCTCCGGCTTGTTGAACTCCAGAACCGCGTCGGTGCCGTCGAAGCCGTTGTTTTTGGTGGCGACCGGCAGGCCGTGCCAGGCGCTGAAGTTCTCAATCTGAATCCAGCCCTGCCAGCCGCTGGCGTAGCCGCACTTCATTCCGGCGGCCTTCAGCTTCGCGGTATAGGCGGCCAGATCCTGCCAGGTTTTCGGCGGCTGCTCCGGATCTAAGCCGGCTTTTTTGAAGGCGTCTTTGTTGTAGTACAGCACCGGGGTGGAGCTGTTAAAAGGCTGGGAGAGGAGATGGCCGGTTTTAGAGTCGGTGTAGTAGCCGGAAACGGTCGGTACGAACTGCGATTCATCAAACTTAATGCCCGCGTCGGCGAAGACCTGATACACCGGCTTGATGGCTTTTGACGCCATCATCGTCGCGGTGCCGACCTCATAAACCTGCAGCAGCGCCGGGGCGTTGCCGGTACGAAACGCGGCGATACCGGCGCTCAGGCTCTGCTCGTAGTTACCTTTGTAGACCGGCGTAATTTTGTAATCCGGATTGGCCGCGTTGAAACGCTGCGCCAGAGAATCAACTTCTTTACCCAGCTCACCTTCCATTGAGTGCCAGAACGGGATGGTAGTTACTGCGAGGGCCTGGCCGGCAAATGCCAGGCTAAGCGCCAGTCCTAAAGCCGTATGTCGTAACGATATCATCGGTTATCTCTCTTGTTGTTCCAGATGCGCGATTTCACGCGTTTGATGTTCGCGGGGGTAACATGACATGCTCGAATTACAGAAAAATAACTCTTTTATTACAAAAAAAAGATAGTAAGACGTCAGGGAGATGGCAAGACGATGAAAGATCGGAGACAGGAAAGTGGGAGCTGCGACACGTCAAGGGGATGATTGCCGGCCGGCGGCTTTCTGGCTGAGGGATATCCCGGCCGGGCGGCCGGGAATAAGCGCGAAAGGTTTGGGATTACCCTCCCAGATAGGCGCTACGCACCGCTTCGTTAGCCAGCAGCGCGTCGCCGGTATCTTCGAGCACCACATGGCCGTTCTCGAGCACGTAGCCGCGATCGGCAAGCTTCAGCGCCTGATTGGCGTTCTGCTCTACAAGGAATATGGTCATCCCCTGCTCGCGCAGCTGTTCGATGGTGTTGAAAATCTGCTGGATGATAATCGGCGCCAGGCCCAGAGAAGGTTCATCCAGCAGCAGCAGGCGCGGCTGGCTCATCAGCGCGCGGCCAATCGCCAGCATCTGCTGTTCGCCGCCGGACATGGTGCCCGCGCGCTGAATACGACGCTCAAGCAGACGCGGGAACAGCTCGTATACCCACTTAATGCGGGTCTGGAACTGGTCACGGTCGGCAAAAAAGCCGCCCATCGCGAGGTTCTCTTCGACCGTCATCCGCGAGAAGACGCGACGCCCTTCCGGAACAATCGCCACCGCTTCGCGCATGATTTTCGCGGTCTGCCAGTCGGTAATATCCTTACCGTCAAACACCACCTTTCCGCTGCTGGCGCGCGGGTCGCCGCACAGGGTGCCGAGCAGCGTGGTTTTACCCGCGCCGTTGGCGCCAATCAGGGTCACAATCTCCCCCTGATTGATATGCAGGCTGACGTTATGCAGCGCCTGAATCTTGCCGTAGTGGGCACTTACGTTGTCAAAAGATAACATCACTTTTTCCATGCTTATGCCTCACCAAGGTATGCGCGGATCACGTCCGGGTTATTGCGGATCTCTTCCGGCGTTCCGTTGGCCAGCGGCGTGCCCTGGTTTACCACGTAAATGCGATCGGAAATGCCCATCACCAGCTTCATATCGTGTTCAATCAGCAGGATGGTGGTGTTGTGATGACTGCGCAGCTCGGCGATCAGCTCGTCAAGCTCCTTGGTCTCTTTGGGGTTCAGGCCCGCCGCCGGTTCGTCCAGCATCAGGATTTCCGGCTGCGTCACCATGCAGCGAGCGATCTCCAGCCGCCGCTGGTCGCCGTAGGCGAGGTTGCTGGCCTGGCGGTTAGCCTGCTCCAGCAGGCCGATACGCTCAAGCCAGGCGGCGGCGCGATCCAGCGCTTCGCTCTGCGCGCGACGGAAGGTCGGCGTTTTCAGCAGCCCGGAGAAGACGCCGGTTTTCAGCTGCTGATGCTGCGCTACCAGCAGGTTTTCAATCACCGTCATTTCACGGAACAGGCGCACGTGCTGGAAGGTACGCACGACGCCCATGCGGGCAATCTGCTGGCCCGGCAGCCCTTCCAGGTGCTGGTCACGCAGCATAATCGAACCGCCGGTCGGCTTATAGAAACCGGTGAGGCAGTTAAAGACCGTGGTCTTACCGGCGCCGTTAGGGCCGATCAGCGAAACAATTTCCTGCGGGCGCAGCTCCAGCGACACGTTGTTGACCGCCAGCAGGCCGCCAAAGCGCATCATCAGGCCGCTTACGGATAATAATGGCTGACTCATGCCTGCTCTCCTTTAGCCTGACCTTTTTTCAGCTTCAGCTGCGGGCGCGTCATCGGCAGCAGACCCTGCGGACGCCAGATCATCATCAGTACCATCAGTCCACCCAGCATCAGCATGCTGTATTCGTTGAAATCACGCATCAGCTCGCGCGAGACCACCAGTAAAATAGCGGCCAGAATCACCGCAAACTGCGAGCCCATCCCGCCCAGCACGACGATGGCCAGCACGAAGGCCGACTCGGCGAAGGTAAAGGACTCCGGGCTAACGAAGCCCTGGCGTGCGGCAAACAGCGTCCCGGCAAAGCCGGCAAACGCGGCGCTGATGGTAAAGGCGGTGAGCTTGATGCGCGTCGGATTGAGGCCCAGAGAACGACAGGCAATCTCATCTTCACGCAGCGCTTCCCACGCGCGGCCCAGCGGCATGCGCAGCAGGCGGTTAATCACGAACAGCGAGAAGACCACCAGCAGCAGCGCCACCAGGTAGAGGAAAATAACCCTATCGCTGGGGTCGTACTTGACGCCAAAGAAGTTGCTGAAGGTATCCCATCCGCCTTCGCGCGCGCTGCGGCTAAACTCGAGGCCAAACAGCGTCGGCTTAGGGATCTGGCTGATGCCGTTCGGGCCGCCGGTCACTTCGGTGTTATTGAGCAGTAAAATACGCACAATTTCGCCGAAGCCGAGGGTCACAATCGCCAGATAGTCACCGCGCAGGCGCAGCACCGGGAAGCCCAGCAGGAAGCCCGCAGCGGCCGAAACCAGCCCCGCCAGCGGCAGGCAGGTCCAGAAGCCGAGGCCGTAATAGTGATTCAGCAGCGCGAAGGTGTAGGCGCCGATAGCGTAGAAGCCGCCGTAGCCCAGCACCAGCAGGCCGGACAGCCCCACCACCACGTTCAGCCCCAGGCCGAGAATGATGTAAATCATGGTCAGAGTGGCGATATCCACCGTGCCGCGCGACACCATAAACGGCCACGCGACGGCGATAACCAGCAGCGCCACCAGGAACAGCTTCTGCTTTACCGTCGACCCGTCGATGGCCGGCAGAATAAACTTCGGCCCGGAGACGTTTTTCAGGGTTTTTTGGAACAGCGGGCGCATCAGCTGGAAGAGGAAGACCACCGCCGTGCCGATGAAGATCCACTGCCAGCGGATATCCGCCGCGGTATCTACCACCAGTTTGGTGCCGTCCAGCTCCAGCTGCACGCCCATAAAGACGCCGGCCAGAATAAAGAACATCACCGCGGACAGCAGCGCCATTGCAATATGCATCGGTTTCATACTTTCTCAACCTCCGGGCGACCGAGGATACCGGTAGGCATCACTAACAGCACCAGAATCAGCAGCGCAAAGGAGACCACGTCTTTATATTCGGTGCTGAGATAGGCGGAGGAGAGCGCTTCGGCGATACCCAAAATCAGGCCGCCGATCATCGCGCCAGGAATACTGCCGATGCCGCCAAGGACCGCTGCGGTAAAGGCTTTCATCCCGGCCATAAAGCCAATATAGGGGTTGATAACGCCGTAGAACTGACCGAGCAGTACCCCGGCGACCGCCGCCATCGCGGCGCCGATAACAAAGGTCAGGGCAATAACGCGATCGGTGTTAATCCCCAGCAGGCTGGCCATTTTCAGGTCTTCCGCACAGGCGCGGCAGGCGCGGCCCATGCGCGAATAGCGGATAAACAGCGTCAGCGCCAGCATCGCCACAAAGGTGACGATCCAAATAACCAGCTGCATGGTGGTGATCGTGGCAGAGAAGTTTTCGCTGCTGCCCACCGTCCACTGGCCGTTAAACAGGCTCGGCAGCGCCACGTCGCGCGACCCTTCCGTCAGGCTGACGTAGTTTTGCAGGAAGATTGACATCCCGATGGCGGAAATCAGCGCAATCAGGCGCTTGGAGCTGCGCACCGGCCGATAGGCCACGCGTTCAATACTCCAGCCATAGGCGCTGGCAATAATGATAGCCCCGACGAATCCGGCGGCGACCAGCAGCCAGCTGGTATCGATGCCCATCATCATCAGCGCGGCAATGATCATGAAGGAGACGTAGCTTCCTATCATATATACCTCGCCGTGGGCGAAGTTAATCATGCCAATAATGCCGTATACCATCGTGTAACCGATGGCGATCAGCGCATAGGTACTGCCCAGCGTGACGCCGTTAAACATCTGCTGCAGAAAGTAGAGAAACTGCTCGGACATAAGGTAACCTTTCTAAACCCGGCAAGGCGGGATGTTGAATCCCACTCGCAACGATTCGAGCGGCGACGGACGGCAAACTGTTCCCTCCCCGGCAGCCCCGGAGCGGAAACGTCGTCGAGGCATCAGCGGCTCGAACCATGACGAGGGGTTGTCTTATTTTGCAGCCGAGGATGACCCATCCGCATGCCACTGGAAGACACCAAACTCAAATCCCTTCAAATCGCCTTTTTCGTCCCAATTCAGCGGCCCAATCACGGTTTTCGCACCGTGAGCTTTCAGATCTTTGATTAAGTCCAGCGGCTCCTGGCTGCTGCTTCTGTCCATCGCCTGCGCTAAGGACTGCACGGCGGCGTAGGTAATCCAGACATACGGCCCGCTCGGATCTTTTTTCTCTGCTTTCAGCGCGTCTACGATAGCGCTGTTTGCCGGATCCTGGTCATAGCGTTTCGGCATTGTCACCAGCATGCCTTCTGCCGCGGCGCCTGCGATATTGGACAGCGAAGCATTGCCCACGCCCTCAGGCCCCATAAAGACGGTTTTCAGCCCGTTAGCCCGCGCCTGACGCAGCATCTGGCCCATTTCCGGGTAATAGCCACCGTAGTAAACGAAATCAATATTCTCTTTCTGCAGGCGAGAAAGCAGCGCCGAGAAGTCTTTCTCACCGGCGGTGATCCCGTCGAAGAAGACGATGTTGGCGTTGCCTTTTTTCAGGCTCTCCTGGACCGAGCGCGCCAGGCCTTCACCGTACTGCTGCTTGTCATGAATGATAGCAATACGCTGCGGTTTCACCGTTTCCAGAATATATTTTGCGGCGGTTGGCCCCTGCGAGGAGTCGAGGCCGGCGGTACGCATGATGTACTGATAGCCGCGCTGGGTCAGCTCGGGGTTGGTGGCCCCCGGAGAGATCATCAGAATGCCTTCATCTTCGTAGATATCGGAGGCCGGCTGGGTTGAGGAGGAGCAGAGGTGGCCGATAACGTATTTAATCCCTTCGTTAACGATTTTGTTCGCCACCGCGACGGCCTGTTTAGGGTCGCAGGCGTCGTCATACTCCACGCCGACCAGCTTATCGCCCTTAATTCCGCCCTGCGCGTTAATGTCTTTAATTGCCTGACGCGCGCCGTTGAACTCCATGTCGCCCCATTGCGCTACCGGACCAGACATCGCACCAACGACGGCGACTTTTATCTCTTTGGCGATTACCGCGTGCGACATGGTCAGTGCGACTAATCCCGCAATGATTGTTTTCGCGTTCCTTTTCATGCTCCAGAACCCCGTTCGTGATGTGGTGTAAATATTTTGTATTTTTATGGTTAAAAAGCATTCTGTGCTTTTATTAAACAACGCTACTTTTACCATGATCTTTAATGGTTTAGCGCAGTTTTTTGCCGGAAACCAGATTAAAATCTCTATTTTTCAGGCGATTAAGCAAAGATAATATTCTGTATTCACGCGAAGATAAACAAAAAAAGTCCCGTTTTCAGCATAAAATAACGATACTTATGGCGGAATAAAACGCTGCACTTTAGGTTAAAACTCTGCTTATTTTTCGATCCATAACGCATTGCGCTACCCTGCATTCACCAGGAAAACGAATCGCCTGATGAATGCGCAAAAAACAGCGCTCCGCCGGACAGTCATTTTAGGTACACTGACGCATCCGTTTTGACTGGACTTGCCGCGCATGAAACTGACCATTATTCGTTTAACGCACTTCAGCGATCAGGATCGCATCGATTTAGGGAAAATCTGGCCGTCACGCGATCTGGCCGGGATCACCGTGGATGAAAGTCACGCTATTTACGCCGCCCGCTTTAACGAGCGCCTGCTGGCCGCCGTTTGCGTGACCTTAGACGGTGCAGAGGGCGAGCTGAGCGTGCTGTGCGTGCGAGAAGTCACCCGCCGTCGCGGCGTCGGGCAGTATCTGGTGGAAGAGGTGCTACAAAGAAATCCAGAAATCGGTCGCTGGCGGATGGCGGATACCGGTATTGAAGACCAGCGCGTCATGTCAGCGTTTATGCAGGCTCTGGGCTTCAGCACCCAGGACGGCGGTTGGCAAAAGCATTAAAAACTAAGCGGGAAAACCCCGGATGACGGCACATCGCGCCTTATCCGGGCTGCGATGGCTTTAGCTTGTTCAGCAAATTTAGGTAACCAGTAATCCCGTCTTTACCAGCCGCAAATTGACCGCTTATTTAACCCATAATCGCTGTTTTTCCCGGCCGAAAAGGGGCCATTTATTTAACCGAGAATTTCTACTTTCCCCGACCACAATTACGCCGTATTTAACCAATAATCCTCACCGCTTTCCCCAGCCATAAGCTGACCATTCATTTAACCAGGATCTTCTCTTATCCGGCCAACAAATTGACAATTTATTTAACCGAGAATTTCGCGCTACAGGCAGGCGGCAAGCTCTGAAATCCCCGGGAGCTTACATAAGTAAGTGACCGGGGTTGAAGAGCGCAGCCAACGCACCTGTAGCGTGAAAGGCGAAGGTTAAATTATTTGGCGTCGGTCGCGGTGCCATCGGCATGCCAGGTAAACACGCCGAACTCGAAGCCTTTAAGGTCGCCCTTCGCATCCCATGACAGCGGTCCCATCACGGTATCAACGGAGTTTGCCTTGAGGTATTTCGCGATAGCCGCCGGGTCTTCAGACTGGTTCAGGCCCGCCTGGAGCGACTGGATAGCCGCATAGGTAGTCCAGACAAACGCGCCGCTCGGATCCTGTTTTTTCGCTTTGATGGCGTCTACAATCGGTTTGTTCGCCGGAACCTGGTCATAGTTTTTCGGCTTGGTGACCAGCATGCCTTCAGCGGACTGACCGGCAATGTTAGACAGGGAGACGTTCGCTACGCCTTCCGGTCCCATAAACTGCGTTTTCAGGCCGGCCGCGCGCGATTGCCGCAGAATCTGCCCCATTTCCGGGTGATAGCCGCCGTAGTAAACGAAGTCGATATTTTCTTTCTTCAGACGCGCCACCAGCGTAGAGAAATCTTTCTCACCGGCGGTGATGCCGTCAAAGAACACGACGTTAGCGCCGCCTTTTTTCAGGCCATCCTGCACCGCGCGCGCCAGACCTTCACCGTACTGCTGCTTATCGTGAACGATAGCAATGCGCTTCGGTTTCACCTTATCAATGATGTACTTAGCTGCCGTCGGGCCCTGGTCAGAATCCAGGCCGGTGGTGCGCAGAATCATTTTATATCCGCGCGCGGTCAGCTCCGGCGCCGTCGCGGCCGGGGTGATCATCAGAATGCCTTCGTCTTCATAGATATCAGACGCCGGCTGAGTAGAAGAGGAGCATAAGTGGCCGATAACGTACTTAATGCCGTCATTAACAACCTTGTTGGCTACCGCTACCGCCTGTTTCGGGTCGCAGGCATCATCATATTTTACGATTTGCAGCTTATTGCCTTTGATACCGCCCTTCGCGTTAATATCGGCAACCGCCTGCTCAGCGCCGGTAAACTCCTGATCGCCATACTGCGCCACCGGGCCAGACATCGCGCCAACCACGGCAATTTTGATATCTTCAGCCAGCGCTGCATTGCTCATTACCAAGGCGATACATCCTGCCAGTAACGCTTTACCCTTCATATTCATCCTGAAGCTCCCCATTATTATGGTTTTTTGCATTTGTTGTGATGTTGTTTTTTAGCGCATTATTCTAATTAATCACATAAGAAAAGCATATGATAGCTAGATTGAGGTCTGCCGCTCGCGCCTTTGCAGCACACTATGCTAGAACATATCCCATTTTTCAGAATTTGAAACAACATTTTTTTAGGTTATGTAACAGTTATGTGACTGAAGCAGAACGCCACTCCGCAGAGTGGCGAGATGTGGGGCTATGCGGCCAGCGCGCGCTGAATAATCGCCAGCGCCTGGCGGAATTGCGCATCGGGGATGGTGAGCGGATAGAGGAAGCGGATGACGTTGCCGTAAACACCGCAGGTCAGCAGCAGCAGCCCTTCAGCCAGCGCGCGTCGCTGGACGGCCTGGGTGAACTCGCTCGACGGCTCGCCGGTTTGCGGATCAAAAAACTCGACCGCCACCATCGACCCCTGCGCCCGCACCTCGGCAATCTGCGGGCACGACGCTTTGGCCTGATTGAGGACTTCAACCAGATGGTGGCCAAGCTCATTTGCCCGCTGGCAAAGCTGCTCTTCGGCAATCACATCCAGCACCGCGTGCGCGGCGGCAATCGCCAGCGGGTTACCGGCGTAGGTGCCGCCGAGGCCGCCCGGCGCGGGAGCATCCATCACCTCCGCCCGCCCGGCCACCGCCGACAGCGGCATCCCGCCCGCCAGGCTTTTCGCCATCGTTATCAGGTCGGGCTGCACGCCATAGTGCTCCATCGCAAACAGCTTGCCGGTTCGCCCAAACCCGGACTGCACCTCATCCGCAATCAGCAGGATGCCGTGGGTATCACAGAGCGCGCGCAGCGCCTGCATAAACCCGGCAGGCGCAGCGTTGAACCCGCCCTCGCCCTGTACCGGCTCAATGATGATGGCCGCCACCTGATCTGCCGCGATATCGGCCTTAAAGAGGCGCTCGAGGCTTTTTATCGCCTCTTCGCTGCTGATGCCGTGCAGCGCATTGGGATACTGAGCGTGGAAAACGGAGCCCGGAAACGGACCGAAGCCGATTTTATAGGGTGCCACCTTGCCGGTCAGCGCCATCGTCATGTAGGTTCGGCCGTGGAAAGCGCCGCCAAAGGTGATGATTCCCGGACGACGGGTCCAGGCGCGGGCAATTTTGACCGCATTCTCTACCGCTTCCGCGCCGGTGGAGAAGAAGGCCGTTTTGACGGCGCCGGAGACCGGCACCAAAGCGTTAATGCGTTCGGCCAGCGTGACGTAGCTGGCGTAGGGGACAATCTGATAGGCCGTATGGGTAAAAGCCTCCAGCTGCGAGGCCACCGCGGCGACAACTTTGGGGTGTCGATGCCCGGTGTTGAGCACCGCAATCCCCGCCGCAAAATCGATAAACTCCCGGCCTTCGATATCCCACAGCGTCGCGTTCTCGGCCTTTTGCGCGTAGAAGTCGCACATGACGCCCACGCCGCGCGGCGTCGCCTGCTGTCGACGCTGATTAAGATCGTTATTTTTCACCCGCCTTCTCCCTATATGAATTTAGTAAGTCATGCCTGTCTAAAAACAATAGCGCCTGCCCGGCATTCAAGCCCAGCGGAAGAAGAAATTAATATGGTTGAAGCGTGGAGGGATAAAAAAACAAAAAGCCCCCGCTGAGACAGCGGGAGCTTCTTTTAATGCCGGGCGCGGACTTACGCTTCGATAGCGGTACGCAGTTTCTTCATGGCGTTCTTTTCAAGCTGGCGCACGCGCTCAGCCGAAACGCCGTAGCGATCCGCCAGCTCCTGCAGCGTAGACTTGTTGTCTTCGTCCAGCCAGCGGGCGCGGATGATATCCTGGCTACGCTCGTCGAGGCCCTGCATCGCGTCGGTCAGCTTGTTTGCCGCCTGCTCTTCCCAGTTATCGTCTTCAATGCCGTCGGCAAAGTTAGACGTTTTATCCTGCAGATAGAGCACCGGAGCCATCGGCTGGCTATCGGACTCGTCGTCCGACGACATGTCGAAGGTCATATCCTGCGCCGCCATACGTGATTCCATCTCACGCACGTCTTTGCTTGATACGCCCAGCTCGCGGGCAACCATTTCAACTTCATCCTGGTTAAACCAGCCCAGACGCTGCTTGGTTTTACGCAGGTTAAAGAACAGCTTACGCTGGGCTTTGGTGGTCGCGACCTTCACAATACGCCAGTTACGCAGAACGTATTCGTGAATTTCGGCCTTAATCCAGTGCACGGCAAAGGAGACCAGGCGCACGCCAACTTCCGGATTAAAACGGCGCACGGCTTTCATCAGGCCAATGTTGCCTTCCTGAATCAGGTCCGCCTGCGGCAGGCCATAGCCCGAGTAGTTACGAGCAATATGAACAACAAAGCGCAGGTGAGACAGGATCAGCCTTTTCGCTGCTTCCAGATCGCCCTGGTAATGCAGCTTTTCAGCAAGCTCCCGCTCTTCATCGGCCGATAACATCGGCCATGTGTTCGCAGCCCGGATGTAGGATTCCAGGTTACCAACGGGGGCTAAGGCTAAAGTTTGCATATCTTTGGTCATTCAAATCCTCTCAATCGATATCGTCTGGCTCGACAGTTCCCGCTTAGACAACCAGGCAACAATCATGCCAGCGTTTATGAGCAACGAGAATATCACCCACATTAGTATCAGACAGTGATTTTATCCACAAGTTCCATGCAACGGTGTGAATACATTACGCACAAAATGTGACATGGAGATGAAGCGTAGGGAAGAGACAACAGGGACTCTTTCCCTGCAGAGAGACATTCAGTCAGTGCAGGGAAAGATTATACCAGAAAATTTTTAATCGGGAGTAAAGTGACGTAAATGTTGCACCGTCGCCAGCCAGGCCGCGACCCAGCCGATCATCGAGCAGACGATCAGCATCAGCAGACACTCGTCGAAGCCCAGGCCGCTGAGCTCAAACTGAGTGCCGAATACCTTCGCCACTTCCGTTACCGCTGATGACAGACGCATCACCATAATCTCCGACAGGATCAGCGATAGAAACGCCCCGCAGAAGCCCAGCAGCGCGCCGCCGTAGAGGAACGGACGCAGGATAAAACCGTCCGTTGCGCCAATCAGCTTCTGCACGTTGATGGTATCGCGGCGGGCAAAGATGCTCAGGCGCACGCTGTTGCCAATCACCAGGAACACGGCGGCCACCATCAGCACGCCAATCAGCGCCGAGACGCGGCCAACCAGCCCGGTCAGCGAAGAGAGGCGCGCAAACCAGCTGTCATCCATGCGGACTTCATCGACGCCCTGAATATGCGCAACCCGATCGCGCAGGGTGTTGAGCGAGTCGGTCCCCTGGAAATCCAGCTTCGGCACGACAATCGCCACCGCCGGCAGCGGGTTCTCTTCCAGCATATCCAGCGCGCCGCCAAAGCCGGACCAGTTGCGGAACTCGCCTAAGGCTTCATCCCGCGACAGATAGTTGACCTTCTCCACGCCCTGCTCCGCCTGCAGCTGCCCGACCACCCGCGCCGCGGCGTCATCGTCCAGCGTCTTCTCCAGGTAGACGGTGATCTGCGGCGATGGATAGTACTGCGACGCCGCGCTGTTAACGTTTTTGTACACCATGTAGCACACGCTCGGCAGCGTCAGCGAAATGGCGATGACCATGATGGTCAGAAAGGTGGCCAGCGGCGTGCTTTTCAGATCCTGAACCGCACCGTGCCAGGCGTAGCGCACCTGCTCATTGAAAACGTTGCTTTTACGAGAAGCCGGGTTCGGCGCCGCTTTTGGCCGCTTCGGCGCATTGCGCCCACCGCCTGCCCCTGCGGCATTGCGGATGCGGTCAAATCGACTGCCAAACTGGCGAATGTGGTTTATTGCGTCGCGCTTATTCACCCCAGTGGCCTCCGTGCATATGCCCGTCGCTCAGGGTCAGCATGCGATACGAACGACTGGAGATCAGCCCCAGGTCGTGCGTCGCCATCAGAACCGTGACCCCTACGCGGTTAAACTCTTCAAACAGTCGTAAAATCCCCTCCGAGAGCGCCTCGTCGAGGTTACCGGTCGGTTCATCCGCCAGCAGCACCGCCGGCTTGTTCACCACCGCACGGGCGATGCCCACGCGCTGCTGCTCACCGCCGGAGAGTTGGATAGGAAGATTTTTCGCTTTGTCCAGCAGCCCGACTTTATCCAGCGCCGCCGACACCCGGCGGCGGATATCATCCCCGCTGGCGCCGGCAATAATCAGCGGGATCGCCACGTTATCAAACACGGTGCGATCCATCAGCAGATGGTGATCCTGGAAAATCATGCCGATCTGGCGGCGCAAAAACGGCACCTCACGGCTCTTCAGGCGGCTAATATCGTGGCCGCCGAACAAAATTTTGCCAGCGCTCGGCCGCTCGATGCCGCAGATAAGCTTGAGCAGGGTACTTTTCCCCGCGCCGGAGTGGCCGGTCAGGAACGCCATCTCGCCCGACTGCAGGTGGAAGTTCACCCCCTGCAGCGCTTGTCTCCCACCGAGATAGGCTTTGCTGACTTGTTCAAAGCGAATCATGATTAATCCTCTCGGGCAAAAAGTGCCTCAATAAAGTCGCCCGCGTTAAACGGACGCAGATCCTCAATACGTTCACCGACGCCAATATAGCGAATCGGAATACTGAACTGGTCGGCAACCGAGAAGATAACCCCACCTTTCGCGGTACCGTCCAGCTTAGTCAGCGTGATGCCGGTCAGGCCAACGGCCTCATGGAACAGTTTGGCCTGGCTAATCGCGTTCTGCCCGGTGCTGGCATCAATTGTTAGCATCACTTCATGCGGGGCATCTTCGTCCAGCTTCTTCATCACGCGGACAATTTTCTTCAGCTCTTCCATCAGGTGCGATTTATTCTGCAGACGACCCGCGGTATCGGCAATCAGGACGTCAACGTTGCGCGCCTTAGCGGCCTGAATGGCGTCGAAAATAACCGAAGCCGAGTCCGCACCGGTATGCTGCGCAATCACCGGGATATTATTCCGCTGACCCCAAACCTGCAGCTGCTCAACCGCAGCGGCGCGGAAGGTATCCCCCGCGGCCAGCATGACCGACTTGCCCTGCTGCTCAAACTGACGCGCCAGCTTGCCGATGGTCGTGGTTTTACCCACGCCGTTGACGCCAACCATCAGAATAACAAACGGCGTTTTCCCTTCAACGTTCAGCGGCTGGTCAACCTTAGCCAGAATATCGCCCATCTCCTCTTTCAGCAGGCCATACAGCGCTTCGGCATCGCGGAGCTGCTTGCGGCTGGCAACGTCGGTAAGGTGGGTAATAATCTTACGCGTCGTTTCCACGCCCACGTCGGCGATCAGCAGCTGCTCTTCCAGCTCTTCGAAGAGATCATCATCTATTTTTTTGCCGCGGAACAGACTGATAAATCCGGAACCGAGGTTCTGTTTCGTTTTAACCAGGCTGCGCTTGAGTCGGGCAAAGAAGCCCTCTTTCGTCGGCTTCTCCTGCTCGATCTGAGCGGCTTCCTGCGGCTCGCTCTCTTCCTCAGTCTCTGCCTCAACCTCTGCCGCCAGCGCCTGGGCTTCCAGCTCATCGTCAGACAGCGCAGGCGCGTCCTCAATCAGCGTATCTTCCACCACGGCTGCCTGCGGCTCGGCGATAGCCTCTTCCGGCTCTTGTTCAGCAAGCGCTTCGGCGACCGCCGGCTCGGCAATCACCTCTTCAACCAGCGGCTCTTCCACCGGCGTTTCGTCGACTACGGCTTGTCGCACTTCCGGCTCGACGACGGCCGACTCAGCGGCGAGTTCTTCAACCGCAGCCTCTTTCGCTACGTCAACGGTCGGCGCGGCGTCTATCGCTGGCAGCGGCTGAACCGCCTCTTCCACGATGGTTTCTGCTACCGGCTGCGGCTGCTCGCTTTCGGCAACCTGTTCGGTGACCTCAACGACGTCAGCGGCAAAGGCCTCCGGGTCTGCTTTCTCCGGCGCCGGGGCGCGATCCGCTTCGGCTTCAGGCGCCACGACGGTCTCAGCCGGCGCTTGTTCGGCAGAAGCCTGCTCCGCAGCTTCCTGCAGCCCTTCTACTTTTTGTTCAACTTCTGTTTCCTGCGCCTGCTCTTTTTGTCCAAAGCCCAGCCAGGAAAAGAAGCCACGTTTTTTCTCTTTCGCCATTTGCGACTACACTCCTCGCTGATTATTCATGGCACAGCTTCGGCATATCTGTCGCGGAAGCTGAAAAATAATGAAATTAGTCAGATAGTCTATCACTTAACTTAACGCGCATCACCGCCCCCGGATTAAGGTTTCGTCATCCGCCTTCGATCGCTAGAATAGCAGGCTGGAAGTTGAGACTTGAGCAGAGAGATGAAGAAACCAAACCACGCAGGCAGCGGCCAGATCCGCATTATCGGCGGACAGTGGCGGGGCCGGAAATTACCGGTGCCGGAGAGCCCGGGCCTGCGCCCGACCACCGACCGGGTCCGTGAAACCCTTTTTAACTGGCTGGCGCCGTCTATGGTCGACGCGCGCTGCCTGGACTGCTTTGCCGGCAGCGGCGCGCTGGGCCTGGAAGCGCTCTCCCGCTACGCGGGCAGCACCACGCTGCTGGAGATGGAGCGCGGCGTTGCCCAGCAGCTGCAGAAAAACCTGGCGACCCTGAAAGCCAGCAACGGCACGGTGGTCAACACCAATACCCTGACCTGGCTTAATCAGCCCGGCACGCCACACCAGATAGCCTTCGTCGACCCGCCTTTCCGTAAAGGGCTGCTGGAGGAGACGCTGCGGCTGCTGGAGAATAACGGCTGGCTCGCCGACGAGGCGCTGATCTACGTCGAAAGTGAAGTCGAAAATGGGCTACCGCCGGTACCGGCCGGCTGGCACCTGTATCGTGAGAAAGTGGCCGGACAGGTCGCCTACCGCCTCTATCAACGAGAGGCACAAGGAGAAAAGAATGCTGATTAATCTGGGCCGGGTACTGATGCTGTGCGTATGGGCCTTTTTGCTCTTAAACCTGTTTCAGCCTTTCCCTAAGCCGCTGAATATTTTCGTCAACGTCGCGCTTATCTTTATGATCCTGATGCACGGCCTGCAGCTGACGCTGCTGAAGGCTACTCAGCCAAAAGATGCGCCGCCGCTGGGCCGCTTCGAGCAGGTACGCATTTTTGTCTTCGGCGTATTCGAGCTGGTTGCCTGGCAGAAAAAGCTCAAGGCCACGCTGCGTAAGAAGTGATGGCGCCCGGCTCGCTGCCGCGCCGCACGGCGCGTAGCATAGCCGGACGCAGCAGGCTCAAGGATCTGGCGTAAACGCGACAAACCTTGAGCCTTTGTAGCTCAGCATTCCCCTGTCGCCAACGCTAAGCGCATGATACTGCGCCTCTTCGAGACGAAAGCTGACTTCGAGCCCGCCGCTTTCCGGCCTGAAGCTGACGTCATAGCGCATCTCGCTGCCGGCCGGGGCGACGGCTTGCTGGCGCGAACGACGATCGTTAATCACCTTCTCCCGCTTGTTGCTCACCACCACCTGCCTTTGCAGCAGCGGCGCGGCGTCGTTGTCCCTGCCTTCCCGTCGCTGCTGCGCATAGCGAACCGATGCCGCCACCACAATGATGGCCACGACGATAATAAAAAACAGCGGGATCTTACTCATTCATCTTACCCCCAGGAATTCTCAGGAATCAGCATACCGTGCCTTGATTAACGTTGTCATCTGCCCTCCCGAGCCACTACACTGAACATTAGTACCGTCAGTACAACTACTTATACCCTATGCATTTCGGGTTGCGGCCTGTAAGGCGGCGGGTATAGCGATAACAGATACAGGGACTCACTATGCTTTGGTCGTTTATTGCTGTCTGTTTTTCCGCATGGCTTTACGTCGATGCGTCCTATCGTGGGCCAACGTGGCAACGTTGGTTGTTTAAACCCGTTACGCTCATTCTCCTGCTGCTGCTTGCCTGGCAGGCGCCGATGTTCAACGCCATCAGCTACCTGGTGCTGGCCGGTCTGTGCGCCTCGCTGGTCGGCGACGCGCTGACGCTGCTGCCGCGCCAGCGGGTGATGTACGCCGTCGGCGCCTTTTTCCTTTCGCATCTGCTCTATACCATCTGGTTTGCCAGCCAGATGACGCTGTCATTTTTCTGGCCGCTGCCGCTGGTGCTGCTGGTCGTTGGCGCGCTGCTGCTGGCGGTAATCTGGACCCGGCTGGAAGAGATGCGCCTGCCGGTATTCACCTTTATCGGCATGACGCTGGTGATGGTCTGGCTGGCGGGCGAGCTGTGGTTCGTGCGCCCGACCGATACCGCCCTCTCCGGCTTTATCGGCGCCGCCTTCCTGCTGCTGGGGAATATTGTCTGGCTGGTCAGCCACTATCGCCGCCGCTTCCGCGCCGATAACGCGATTGCCGCCGCCTTCTACTTCGCCGGACACTTCCTGATCGTGCGTGCGCTGTACCTCTAATTTAGCGCTTGACTCTGGAGTAGACTCCAGAGTGTATCCTCTGGGCAATGAGAAAATTATCATTACCCGGAGGGTCCCATGTCGACTCCAGAAGCTCAGGATAAAAAAGTCCCACAGTTCTCGTCATTCAAATTAAAACCCGCAGCCGCACAGCCTGACAGCTGCTGTACGGACTCCTCCTGCGCGGCGCAAGCCCGCCAAGAACCCCTGGAAACCGCGCGCTACAGCTGGTTAATCGACGGCATGGACTGCGCCGCCTGCGCCCGCAAGGTCGAGAACGCCGTACGCCAGGTGCCGGGCGTCAGCCAGGTACAGGTGCTGTTTGCCACGCAAAAGCTGCTGGTGAACGCCGGGAGCGATATCCGCCCGCAGGTGGAAAGCGCGGTGCGCTCGGCGGGATATACCCTGCGCGATGAAGAGACTCCGCAGCAGGAAATCTCCCGGCTGCGGGAGAATCTGCCGCTAATAACCCTGGTGCTGATGATGGCGCTGAGCTGGGGGCTGGAGCAGTTCAACCACCCTTTCGGCGAGCTGGCCTTCGTTGCCACCACCCTCGTTGGCCTGTGGCCGGTCGCGCGCCAGGCGGTGCGTTTGATGAGAAGCGGCAGCTGGTTTGCCATTGAAACGCTAATGAGCGTCGCCGCCATCGGGGCGCTGTTTATCGGTGCCACCGCCGAAGCCGCGATGGTGCTGCTGCTGTTCCTGATCGGCGAACGCCTTGAAGGCTGGGCCGCCAGCCGCGCTCGCCAGGGCGTCAGCGCGCTCATGGCCCTCAAGCCCGATACCGCCACGCGGATCCGCGACGGCGTGCGGGAAACCGTCGCCCAGCGCGACCTGCGCCCCGGGGATCTGATTGAGGTCGCCGCCGGCGGACGCCTGCCCGCCGATGGTCAGCTGATGACGCCGTTTGCCAGCTTCGATGAGAGCGCGTTAACCGGCGAATCCGTCCCGGTGGAACGCAGCGCCGGCCAGCGCGTGGCGGCAGGCGCAACCAGCGTCGACCGTCTGGTGCAGCTGACGGTCATCTCCGAACCCGGCGACAGCGCAATCGATCGTATTCTGAAGCTGATTGAGGAAGCCGAAGAGCGCCGGGCGCCCATCGAGCGTTTTATCGATCGCTTTAGCCGCATTTATACCCCGGCCATTATGCTCGTTGCCCTGCTGGTAGCCGTCGTACCGCCGCTGCTTTTTGCCGGTGCCTGGCTGCCGTGGATCTACAAGGGGCTGACGCTGCTGCTGATCGGCTGCCCGTGCGCGCTGGTGATTTCCACCCCGGCGGCAATCACCTCCGGGCTGGCGGTCGCGGCCCGTCGCGGTGCGCTGATTAAAGGCGGCGCCGCGCTTGAACAGCTGGGCCAGATTCGCCAGGTCGCCTTTGATAAAACCGGCACCCTGACCGTCGGCCAGCCGCGCGTGAGCGCAGCGATCGTCACCGCCGACATCGATGAGAACGACCTGCTGGCGCTGGCCGCCGCGGTGGAGCAAGGTTCCAGCCATCCGCTGGCCCAGGCCATCGTCCGCGAAGCGCAGCAGCGGGGGCTGAATATCCCCACCGCCAGCGCCCAGCGCGCGCTGGCCGGTTCCGGCATCGAAGCCGACGTTGCCGGCCGCCGGGTGCTGATTTGCGCGGCAGGTAAAGGCGCGGCGGCGGCGTATGAAGAGCAGATCCAGCAGTTGGAGAGCGCCGGCCAAACGGTGGTGCTGGTGCTGCGTGAGGATATCCTGCTCGGCATTCTGGCGCTGCGCGATACCCTGCGCGACGACGCCCGCCAGGCGGTTGAAGATCTGCGTCAGCTCGGCGTACAGGGGGTGATCCTGACCGGCGATAACCCGCGCGCGGCGGCGGCCATCGCCGACGAGCTGGGGCTGGCGTTCCGCGCCGGGCTGCTGCCTGCCGATAAGGTCACGGCGGTGATGGCGCTCAACGCCGAAGCGCCGCTGGCGATGGTCGGCGACGGCATCAACGACGCGCCGGCCATGAAGGCGGCCACCATCGGCATTGCGATGGGCAGCGGTACCGACGTGGCGCTGGAGACCGCCGACGCGGCGTTAACCCATAACCGCTTAACCGGCCTGGCGCAGATGATTTCGCTGGCTCGCGCCACCCATGCCAACATCCGGCAGAACATTGCGATTGCGCTGGGACTGAAGGGGATTTTCCTGATAACCACGCTGCTCGGCCTGACCGGACTTTGGCTGGCGGTGCTGGCGGATACCGGCGCCACGGTGCTGGTCACCGTCAACGCCCTGCGGCTGTTGCGCCAGAAGTAGCGGACGCGCTCCCCGCTGGCGCAGCGCTTAGCGGGGAGTTCAGTGGTTTTTACGAATCAAATAGCGGTACGGCAGGGCGCTAATCTCCTGCGCCACCAGCTCATGCTCCATAAAGCGGCAAAAGCCGGGAATATCGCGGGTTGTCGCCGGATCGTCGGCGATAATCAGCAGCGTCTCGCCAACCGGCATCGTACGCACGGCCTTGCGCACCATCATTACCGGCTCGGGGCAGCGCAGCCCCTGTGCATCCAAAGTGTGGTCAGGACTGGAAAAAAGTTCGCTCATTTTCATCTCACGTCAACAAAACGGCCCTAGTTTACCCCCACCCGCACGCGACGCAAGCCAGGTTAACGTTTGCGCGAAAAACAACCGTTGCATTACGCTCTCAACGCAGTATCATGCAGCCGTTTTTAATTGGGTTCCCTCACCCCAAATTTCAGTCCCTCACTCATTCATGTTGTAGAAAAGCGGCGACGCCTCTGCAGCCTGAAGGATAACGGGCATAAAAAGGTCACAATATGAATCCCTTTACTACCGTACAGCGTAAAAAAGCGCTGGTCTGGCTATCGCTATTCCATTTGCTGGTGATCACCTCCAGTAACTATCTGGTGCAGCTACCGATCTCCATTTTTGGTTTCCATACCACCTGGGGCGCGTTCAGCTTTCCGTTTATCTTCCTCGCCACCGATCTGACGGTACGCATTTTTGGCGCACCGCTGGCGCGACGCATCATCCTCGCGGTAATGGTCCCGGCGCTGCTGATCTCCTATGGCGTCTCCGCGCTGTTTTATATGGGCGAATGGCAGGGCTTTGCCGCACTGATGCACTTCAACCTGTTCGTGGCGCGTATCGCGGCCGCCAGCTTTATGGCCTATGCGCTGGGGCAGATCCTCGACGTCCACGTCTTTAACCGCCTGCGTCAAAACCGCCGCTGGTGGCTGGCGCCCACCGCCTCGACGCTGTTTGGCAACGTCAGCGACACGCTGGCCTTTTTCTTTATCGCCTTCTGGCGCAGCCCGGACCCGTTTATGGCGGCCCACTGGGGAGAAATCGCCATCGTTGACTACTGCTTCAAGGTGCTGATTAGCATCGTATTCTTCCTGCCGATGTACGGCATGTTGTTGAATATGCTGCTGAAAAAAATGGCGGATAAATCTGATTTGTCAGCATTGCAGCCAGGTTAAGAGTACTCGCAGACTGATGTGATAAGATAAGCGAATGAGCCGTTAATGGCCGTTTATCGAAAGGAAGATGTCAATGCGCAATTTGGTTAAATATGTCGGTATTGGCCTGCTGGTTGTGGGCCTTGCGGCCTGTGATAACAGCGATTCAAAAGCGCCAACCGAAGGGGCTGCGGCTGAAAGCAACGCCAGCGGACAAACCGTGAGCCTGCTGGACGGCAAACTGAGCTTCTCCCTGCCCGCTGGGATGACTGACCAGAGCGGGAAGCTGGGTACTCAGGCCAACAACATGCACGTCTATTCTGATGTCACAGGTCAGAAAGCGGTGATCGTGATTGTGGGCGACAGCACCACTGAAGAGCTGTCCGTACTGGCTCAGCGTCTGGAAGAGCAGCAGCGCAGCCGCGATCCGCAGCTGCAGGTCGTGACCAATAAATCCGTTGAGATCAAAGGCCACACGCTGCAGCAGCTGGACAGCATCATCTCCGCCAAAGGACAGACCGCCTGGTCTTCGGTTCTTCTCGGCAAGGTAGATGACAAGCTGCTGACCCTGCAGATCACTCTGCCGGCGGACAACCAGCAGCAGGCGCAGACTGCGGCGGAAAACATCATCAATACCCTGACCATTCAGTAACTCACGGTCAGAGGTTATGGCCTCCGGTGTCGCCACCGGGGGCCATTTTTTTTGGCCGCCGCCCCGACGGCACCGCGATCGTCAGCCGCGGGCAAATTAAACATCGCTCCCGGCCAATCCGCAGCCGGAAGCGAACTCCTTCAGGCGCCGGTTGCGGTATTCAGGTTCAGCGGATATGCCCCACTCGATGTTTCCCCGTTACCACGTCATCCGGTGAAAAACAGCTACCAGAACTGAATATTGATTTACGTCATTCACGGCTTAAATCGGGGAAATAAAACAGAATTCCCGCTGCCCCCGGCAGCCGGAGATATAATACCCCCATTATATAGCCGGGTAATAGTTTGCTTATTATTAAATGATGAGAATGATATGACTGAATAAGCCGACTGATTAATTTGATGGTGAAGAATAGCGAGGATTGTATAATTTTTGTGAATTTTAGGCTATCAAAGTAAATTTTAACCATATGAAATCCATCATCATTACTCATTGCCGCTGGTGACCTCGCGATCTATGCTTTATGATGAAAAACCTTCTCGCCTGACGTCAAAACGGAAAACGTGCGAGATATTTACCTGAGACATAATTCCGGCCCGGTGAGACTGATATTAATTATTCTTAGCATTGGGCATCTCATCATATACCCATAATTCGACAGGAAGCGTTCATGAAAAAGGTTGTTAAGTGGCTGGCAGCTATTGCCGTTATCGGGACATTGGCAGGCTGCGCCCGTACGGCGCCCATCGAACAAATTCAGACCACGGTCAGCGCTGGCCATACCGATGCTCAGGTAAAAAATGCTATTTTCCGAGCCGGCGTACAGCGCCAGTGGATAATGTCAGAAACGGCGCCGGGTATTATCAAAGCCCGCCAGCAGGCGCGCGATCACGTCGCTGAAGTGCAAATTAACTATTCCGCGACCGGTTATTCTATTCGTTACGTCAGCAGCCTCAACCTGATGGCCTCCGGCGGTGAAATCCATAAAAACTATAACCGCTGGGTACATAATTTAGATAAAGACATCCAGGTTAATTTGGCTGCGGGAAGCGCGCTGTAAGCATTCGCTCTCCGCGCTTCGGCGTGAAGTGATTAGGGTTCTTACCCCTAAAGAGGAATATAGCGCCCGGCGCTATATCGGCATCATCCCGCTAACGCCAGCCGGCAATCGCCTGAAGGCCCGCGGGATAATGCCGAACCGCCATTTGATTCGGCATTATCCTATGTATTCGCAAGCCGGCCTGTATGATATGTGGTGGTCGCGGCAGAAAATGCGCGTCAGGCGGCGGACGGAACGATGAAAATATTCGGCTCGTGCTCTTAGATTTGCCACAATAAATTGCACTGATGCGCGAAAATATCGAAAATACGCGAAATCGATCGGCAAATAATGCGGGCTGCGGCGCGCCCGATAACCTGGCGTCGGTCATACTGTATTGGCAGGCCAGCAGAAAAATAACAAGGTGGCGTTAAAAAACGCTACCGGAATCACCGATTTACCGCGGACTCGCGTTGATGAAATTTGCACTAAACATAATTGACTGGCAGGGCAGAGCCCCAGGACTAAGCGAAACGACGCAGTGGCAGCAGTGGTCACGGCTTTCGCACGCCATCGATCCGGCGGCACCTCAGGCAAAGCTGAGCGAACTACCGATGATGACCGCCAGACGACTCAGCTCCGGCAGCCGGCTTGCCGTTGAGTGCGGGCTGGCGATGCTGCGCCGCCATCGCATCGATGCCGTACTGTACACCAGCCGCCACGGCGAGCTTGAACGCAACTACCGCATCCTGCACGCGCTGGCGACGGAGCAGGCGCTCTCCCCGACTGACTTCGCGCTCTCGGTGCATAATTCAGCGGTCGGTAACCTGACCATTGCCGCCCAAAGGCCGATCGTCTCCTCTTCACTCTCCGCCGGGCGGGATACCTTCCAGCAGGGGCTGTGCGAAGCGATGTGCCTCCTGCAGGCGGGCTATCAGCGCGTGCTGATGGTTGATTTCGACGGCCATCTCCCGGAGTTTTATCACCCCTATCTTCCCCCTGCGATGCCGACCTGGCCCTACGCGCTCGCGCTGGTTATCGAAGCGGGCGAAGAGTGGCGCTGCTCGACGCAGCGCGCCGCACCGAGCGAAGAGGCGGAGCTGCCGCAGAGCCTGCAGTTTTTACGCCACTATCTGCAGGAGAGCTCGGCCTTTACCCTCGCCGGCGAGCGCCTGCAGTGGCAGTGGAGCCGCTCATGAACGGCGTTCCATCACGCATAAATCGCGCCTGGCGCGGGCTGATGACCGGCGTCTGCTTCGCGCTGTTCGGTCTTGGCGGGCTGCTGCTCTCCTTAGTCTGGTTTAACCTGCTGCTGGTGGTGGTCAGAGATAAATCTCGCCGCCGTCGCCTGGCGCGACGCAGCATCTCGGCCAGCTTTCGCCTCTTCTTAACGGTGGTCAAAGCCGTTGGGGTGCTGGATTACCGGATCCTGGGCGCCGAGCTCCTGCGCCAGGAGCGCGGATGCCTGGTGGTGGCTAACCATCCCAGCCTTATCGACTACGTGATGCTGGCTTCGATCATGCCCGAGACCGACTGCCTGGTAAAAAGCGCCCTGCTGAAAAACCCGTTCGTCAGCGGCGTGATCCGCGCGGCGGACTATTTAATTAACGATCAGGCCGATGCGCTACTGCCCGCCAGCCGACAGCGCCTGCAGCAGGGCGATACCATCTTAATTTTCCCGGAGGGAACCCGCACCCTGCCGGGTGAACCCATGGTCCTTCAGCGCGGCGCGGCCAATATTGCCGTGCGCTGCGCCAGCGATTTGCGCGTAGTGGTCATTCGCTGCAGCGAACATATGCTGGGCAAAAACAGTAAATGGTACGATGCGCCGGCAACCCGGCCCCTGTTTACCATCGAGGTAGGCGAGCGGGTGCAGATCGCCCAGTTTTACGACGATAACTCACAAGAACCGTCGCTGGCAGCAAGACAGCTAAATCGGCATATTTTGCTTCAATTACAATCAGGTACTACGCCTACTTCAGGAATTAATGATGCAAGCGCTCTATCTTGAACTGAAAAATCTCATCATCAACACGTTGAATCTGGAAGAGCTGTCGGCTGACGACATCGACGCCGACGCGGCGCTCTTTGGCGATGGTCTCGGCCTCGACTCCATTGACGCCCTGGAACTGGGGCTGGCGGTGAAAAACCGCTACGGCGTGGTGCTTTCCGCCGAAAGCGACGAGATGCGCCAGCACTTCTACTCCGTCGCGACCCTGGCCGCGTTCATCCACGCTCAACGTACCTGAGGCACCACCCATGACTGAATCACATGATATTTATGCAGAAGTCTCGGCGCTTCTGGTTAAGCTGTTTGAAATCGACCCGCAGGAGATCCGCCCGGAAGCGCGTCTGTACGAAGACCTCGAGCTGGACAGCATTGACGCCGTCGATATGATCGTCCACCTGCAAAAGAAAACCAGCAAGAAAATTAAGCCGGAAGAGTTTAAGGCCGTGCGTACCGTACAGGACGTGGTTGATGCGGTTGAACGCTTGTCCCGAGAAGCCTGACCCGCATGTCGGAAGCCCCTTCATCTAAGGGTATACAGCTGCTAACGAGCCTGCTCCTGCTGGCCTGGCCATTTTTAATCTGGCTGGGCCTCGCGCGCAACAGCCTGCACTGGCTGCTCCCCTTGATGGCGCTGATTCTACTGTTACGCTTTCGCCAGGCCCGGCGACAGGCGGGACCGCTGCACGCCGTCACCCGGCTGGTGGCGCTGGCGGGTATGGCACTCTGTACCGCCAGCTACCTGCTCAAAACGCATCAGCTGCTGCTGTTTTATCCGCTGGTGGTCAACGCCGTCATGCTCGCCGTTTTCGGCGGCTCGCTGTGGTCCACGATGCCGGTTGTTGAACGGCTGGCGCGCCTGCGCGACCCGCAGCTTTCCGCGGCCGGCGTACGCTACACCCGTCGGGTGACGCAAATCTGGTGCGGCCTCTTTATTCTTAACGGCGGCATGGCGCTCTTTACCGCGCTGTATGGCGATATGGCGCTATGGACGGCGTGGAACGGCATGATTGCCTATCTGCTGATCGGCACGCTGATGGCCGCAGAGTGGCTGGTGCGCCAGCGGATGATAAAGCGAGAGTCGTCATGATAGTGCCTCTCTCACTGGCGCGCTGGCTGGACGCTTCGCGTCCGTCGGACACGCCGATCGCCTGGCTGGATGAGCAAACCTGGACCCTCGGCCATTTGCGCTACGACGTGGCGCAGTGGGTCGAACGGCTGCAACAGCACGATGCCGAACGCTGGGCGCTGTGCTTTGAGGACAGCTACCTCTTTCTCGTCGCGCTGCTGGCGACGCTGCACGCGCATAAAATCCCGGTGATCCCTGGACATAGCCGCAGCTCGCTGCTGAACGAGCAGCGAGCGCTGTTTGACGGCGTACTCAGCGACAGGCTCCTCGACTGGCACGGACCCTCGCTGGTCATCGGCAGCGCGCGCCGCGCGATGGCAGAGCCCGCCGCGTTTTGCCGCATCGCCGGGGACGCCTGCGTAGAGCTGTTTACCTCAGGCTCAACCGGGAAGCCCAAGCGGGTTATCAAACCGATCGCCCATCTTGACTGCGAAGCCGAGCTGCTGGCCGCGCGCTTCGCCACCCGCCTCGAGGGCTGCCGCATCGTGGCCTCGGTGGTGCCTCAGCACCTCTACGGGCTCACCTTTCGCATCTTTCTGCCGATGGCTCTCGGCCTGCCGCTCCACGCGGCGATGCTCTTTTACGCCGAGCAGCTCAGCGCCCTGAGCCAGCAGCACCGCTATGCGTTTATCAGCAGCCCGGCGTTTTTGAAACGCCTCGATCCCCATCTGACGCCGCCGCCGGTAGCGCTCGTCCTGTCTGCCGGCGGCCAGCTTCCCTCGGAAGATGTCGCCAAGGCGGCGGCCTGGCTGAAGGTCTGGACGGACGAAATTTATGGCAGCACCGAAACCGGCGTGATCGCCTGGCGTTCGCGGCGCCAGGAAGAGGCGGCCTGGCAGCCCTTTGCCGGCATCAGGCTGCTGCAGCAGGGGGAGACTTTCCGCCTGTTTTCACCGCTTATCGCCGATGAAGACGGGCTGTTAATCGACGATACCCTGGAATTCACCGCCAACGGCCAGTTTCGCCTGACCGGACGGCGTGGGCGGGTGGTCAAAATTGAAGAGAAGCGGATTTCGCTCAGTGAAATAGAACTCAGGCTCCAGAACCTGCCGGGGATCCGCGAAGCCGTGGCTCTGCCGGTCACCCGCGGCGATCGCCAGGGGATTGGCGCGCTGCTGGTGCTGGATGCGCAAACCCGTCAGCGCTGGCAGCACGAGGGCAAAATCCTTGAGCAGCAGTGGCGCCAGGCGCTGCGCCCGACGCTGGAACCGGTGGCGATCCCCCGCTACTGGCGCGTGATTGACGACATCCCGGTCAACAGTATGAACAAGCGTGTCTATGCGCAACTACAGGAATTTTTTCATGATACCCCATGAAATAGAGCGCCATCAGGCACAGCCGCAGCAGGTTGAAATCGTCCTGCACCTCGACCCTAACCTCTTCTGGTTCGGCGGCCATTTTGCCGTACAGCCGCTGCTGCCAGGCGTCGCGCAGCTCGACTGGGTGATGCACTACGCCACCACGCTGCTGGCGCCGGGCTGGCGCTTTCACAGCATTCAGAACGTCAAATTCCAGGCGCCGCTGCTGCCGGAGACCACCGTCACGCTGGCCCTGAGCTGGCAGGAAGCGCACCAGATACTGGCCTTTAGCTATCAGCGCCACGACGGCGACGCGCGCCATACCGCCAGCAGCGGGAAGATTCGCCTGTGTCGCTAACCTTCCGCCCCTGCGTGGTGATCCCCTGCTACAACCACGGGGCAATGATGGCGCGCGTGCTGGCCCAACTGCAGCCGTTCGACCTGCCCTGCATCGTGGTGGACGACGGCAGCAGCGAGGAGACGCGCCTGCAGCTGAACGAGCTGGCGGCGCGGGAGCCAAACCTCACGCTGATTCGGCTGGCCGAGAACGCCGGCAAAGGGGTGGCGGTGATCCGCGGGCTGCAGGCCGCCGCCGAAGCCGGCTATAGCCACGCCGTGCAGGTCGACGCCGACGGCCAGCACGCCATCGAAGATATTCCGCAGCTGCTCGAGCTGGCCCGCCGCCATCCAGCGGCGCTGATTTCCGGCCAGCCGATTTACGACGACTCCATTCCCCGCTCGCGCCTGTACGGACGCTGGATAACGCACGTTTGGGTATGGTTCGAAACGCTATCGCTGCAGCTGAAAGACAGCATGTGCGGGTTTCGCGTTTACCCGATAGCGCCAACGCTGCGCCTGGCGCACCGCGTCGCCCTCGGCCAGCGCATGGATTTTGATACCGAAGTCATGGTCCGCCTCTACTGGCAGGGCAACCCCAGCTATTTTGTGCCGACGCGCGTCACCTATCCGCCGGACGGGCTCTCTCATTTTGACGCCTTTAAGGACAACTGCCGCATCTCCTGGATGCATACCCGCCTGTTCCTCGGCATGCTGCCGCGCATCCCCTCCCTGCTGCTGCGCCGCTCCCCCGTACACTGGGCGCAGCAGCAGGAGGTCAAAGGGCTGTGGGGCATGCGCCTGATGCTGCTGGTGTGGCGTCTGCTGGGACGCAAAGCGTTTTCGCTGCTGCTCTATCCGGTGGTTGCGGTCTACTGGCTCAGCGCGCACCGCGCCCGCCGTGCCTCCCGCAGCTGGCTCTCCCGCGTGCGGACGCAGCTTCGCGCCCGGCAGCAGCCGCTGCCTGCGCTGAACAGCTATCGCCACTTTCTGCGCTTTGGCCATGCGATGCTCGATAAAATCGCCGGCTGGCGCGGCGAGCTCCGCTTCGATCGCGATGTGGTTTTTGCGCCCGGCGCTGAGGAAACGCTGCACAGCAGCGCCCCTGGCGGCAAGCTGCTGCTGGCCTCGCATCTGGGCGACGTCGAAGCCTGCCGGGCGCTGGCGCAGCTGCAGGGCACCAAAACCATCAATGCGCTGGTGTTTAGCGACAACGCCCGCCGCTTTAAGCAAATTATGCAGGAGATGGCGCCCCAGGCCGGGCTGAACCTGATACCGGTAACCGATATCGGTCCGGATACCGCCATCCTGCTGAAAGAGAAGCTGGAGCGCGGAGAATGGATTGCGATCGTCGGCGACCGCATTGCGGTGACGCCCCAGCGCGGCGGCACGTGGCGCGTCTGCTGGAGCCCGTTTATGGGCCAGCCCGCGCCGTTCCCGCAGGGGCCCTTTATTCTGGCATCGGTCCTGCGCTGCCCGGTACAGCTGATCTTCGCCCTCCGCCAGCAGGACAAGCTGCATATTCACTGTGAACCGTTCGCCGACCCGCTGATCCTGCCGCGCGCCGGGCGCGAGGAGGCGATCCAAAACTCGGTCGATCGCTACGCCAGCCGCCTCGAGCACTACGCCCTGCGCTCGCCGCTGGACTGGTTTAATTTTTTCGATTTCTGGCAGCTGCCAGACGCCAAAGAGAAGGAGTAAAGGGTGCTTAACGATCCCCGTTTTACTGCCGAAGTAGAGCTGACCGTCCCGTTTCACGACGTCGATATGATGGGCGTGGTGTGGCACGGCAACTACTTCCGCTACTTCGAGATCGCCCGCGAGGCGCTGCTCAATCAGTTCAACTACGGCTACCGGCAGATGAAGGAGTCCGGCTACCTGTGGCCGGTCGTCGACACCCGCGTTAAGTACCGCGACGTGCTCACCTTTGAACAGCGCTTTCGCGTGCGCGCCCGCCTCGAAGAGTATGAGAACCGGCTGCGCATTGGCTATGAGATCGTCGACGCGGCCAGCGGAAAACGGACCACCACCGGCTACACCATTCAGGTCGCGGTAGAGGAGAAAAGCCGGGAAATGAGCTTCGTCAGCCCGGATATTCTGTTTGAACGCATGGGGGTCACGCCATGAAACTCTGGCCCCTGCTGGCGCTGCTCGTCTGCCCGCTGGTCAGCGCGCTGACGCTCGACGATCTGCAGCAGCGCTTCACCGAGCAGCCGGTTATCCGCGCCCACTTCGATCAAACCCGCACCATCAAGGATCTGCCGCAGCCGCTGCGATCCCAGGGAACGATGCTGATCGCCCGCGATAAGGGCCTGCTGTGGGATCAAACCCAGCCGTTCCCGATGCAGCTGCTGCTCGACGACAGGCGAATGGTGCAGGCGATTAACGGCCAGCCGCCGCAGGTCATCACCGCCGAGAGCAACCCGCAGATGTTTCAGTTCAACCATCTGCTGCGGGCGCTGTTCCAGGCCGATCGCCGGGTGCTGGAGCAGAACTTCCGCGTTGAATTCAACGATGCGGGCGCAGGCCGCTGGACGCTGCGCCTGACGCCGATAGCCACGCCGCTGGATAAAATCTTCGCCACCATCGATCTCGGCGGACAGGCCTACCTGGAACGCATTCAGCTAAACGATAAGCAGGGCGACCGCACCGATATCACCCTTTCTCAACATCAACTTACGCCAGCGCAACTGACCGATGACGAACGCCAACGATTTGCTGCACAGTAACCGCAGGAGCTTCGCGCTGCTGTGGGGGCTCGCCTGCCTGGTGATGCTGGGCGTGCTGCTGACGCTGCTGCCGCAGTCGCGGATGAACAGCAGCGTGCTGGCGATGCTGCCGAAACAGGCGCTTGGCGCCGTTCCTCCGAGCCTCAATGAGGGCTTTATGCAGCGCCTTGACCGACAGCTGGTGTGGCTGGTCAGCCCCGGCAAGCAGGCCGACCCGCAGGTGGCCCGCGAGTGGCTCAGACTGCTGCAGAACGCCCACGCGCTGGCGACGGTGAAGGGCCCGATGGATGCCGCCAGCCAGCAGGCCTGGGGCACTTTTTTCTGGCAGCACCGCAACGGACTGATTGACGATGCCACCCGCGCCCGCCTGCAAAACGGCGGCGAAGCCCAGGCGCAGTGGATCCTCTCTCAGCTCTACTCCGCCTTCTCCGGCGTCAGCGGCAAAGAGCTGCAAAATGACCCGCTGATGCTGATGCGCGGCTCACAGCTGGCGATGGCGAAAAACGGCCAGCGTATGCAGCTGAAGGATGGCTGGCTGGTGACCGAGGATAAGCAGGGCAACCAGTGGTATCTGCTGCACGGCGAGCTGGCGGGTTCGTCGTTTGATATGCAGCAAACGCATCGTCTTGTGACCACCCTCTCCGCCCTGGAAGCCGAGCTCAAGGCCCGCTATCCGCAGGCTCAGCTGCTCTCGCGCGGCACGGTATTTTACAGCGACTACGCCAGCCAGCAGGCAAAACGGGATATCTCAACCCTCGGCGTGGCCACCATCCTGGGCGTTATTCTGCTCATCGTCGCGGTCTTTCGCTCGCTGCGTCCGCTGATCCTGAGCCTGATCTCCATCGGCATCGGCGCGCTGGCGGGCACCGTCGCCACGCTGCTGCTGTTCGGCGAGCTGCACCTGATGACGCTGGTAATGAGCATGAGCATTATCGGTATTTCCGCCGATTACACGCTCTACTACCTGACCGAGCGGATGGTGCACGGAGGCGAGGTCACGCCGTGGCAAAGCCTCGCCAAGGTACGCAACGCGCTGCTACTGGCGCTCCTTACGGTGGTCGTAGCCTATCTGATCATGATGCTCGCGCCCTTCCCCGGCATTCGCCAGATGTCGGTATTCGCCGCCGCCGGGCTCAGCGCCTCCTGCCTGACGGTTATCTTCTGGCATCCGCTGCTCTCCCGCGGCCTGCCGGTGCGTCCGGTGCCGGCGATGGTTCTGATGCTGCGCTGGCTGGCGGCATGGCGACGCAATAAAAAGCTCACCATCGGCCTGCCGGTCGCCCTCGCGCTGTGCTCGCTGGCGGGGATCGCCACCCTGCGCGTCGACGACGATATTTCACAGCTACAGGCGCTGCCGCAGCCCCTGCTGGCGCAGGAAAAGACGATCGCGGCCTTAACCGGCCAGGGCGTCGATCAGAAGTGGTTCGTGGTCTACGGGCGGACGCCGCAGCAAACGCTGGAGCGGCTGGAAGCCTTTACGCCGGCGCTGGAACAGGCGCAGCGGCAGGGGCTGCTTAACGGCTACCGGACGATCCCCCTGAACTCGCTGGCCCGTCAGCATCAGGATCTGGCGCTGCTGAAGGCCGCCTCCCCGGCGGTAAGCCGCGTGCTGCAAAGCGCCGGGCTGCAGGCGATCAATCCGGATCTCAGTCCCATGCCGGTCACCGTGGACGCCTGGCTTGCCAGCCCGGCCAGCGAAGGCTGGCGTCTGCTATGGATAACCCTGCAGAACGGCGAGAGCGGCGTGCTGGTGCCGGTTGACGGCGTGAAGGAGAGCCCGATGTTGAAGGCCCTTGGCGCAAAATATAGCGGCGTGGCGTGGGTCGACAGGAAAAGCGCTTTCGACGAGCTCTTCGCCCTCTATCGCCATTTGCTCACCGGGCTGCTGGGTATCGCCCTGGCGACCATCGCCTGCGGGGCGGTTCTGCGCCTCGGCTGGCGTAAAGGGCTTATCAGCCTCCTGCCTTCGGTGCTCTCATTAGGCTGCGGCCTCGCGGCGCTCTCCTTCAGCGGCCACTCGCTCAATCTGTTCTCGCTGCTGGCGCTGGTGCTGGTGCTGGGGATTGGCATCAACTACACGCTGTTCTTCAGCAACCCGCGCGGCACGCCGCTGACCTCGCTGCTGGCCGTTACCCTGGCCATGATGACCACGCTGCTGACCCTCGGCATGCTGGTATTTAGCTCAACCCAGGCGATCGCCAGCTTTGGCATCGTGCTGGTCAGCGGGATTTTCACCGCCTTCCTGCTATCGCCCCTGGCGATGCCCGGCAAAAAAGGGAAACACAGACGATGATGACGTTCAGATTTGGCCGCGCCCTCGCGCTGATTGCCACCTTAGCCCTTGCCGGCTGCGGCCATTCGCAGAAGGCGCAGCAGGACCGCCCGCAGGCGTGGCTGGAGCCGGGCACCCTAGTGACGCTCCCGGCGCCGGGCATCTCGCCGACGCTCAGCTCACAGCAGCTGCTGACCGGCAGCTTTAACGGCCAGACCCAGTCGCTGCTGGTGATGCTCAACGCCGATGCGCACAGGGTGACGCTGGCCGGGCTCTCATCGGTGGGCATTCGCCTGTTCCTCGTCACCTATGATGAAAAAGGCGTGCATACCGAACAGTCGATCGTGGTGCCGCAGATGCCGCCCGCCAGTCAGGTGCTGGCCGACGTGATGCTCAGCCACTGGCCGATAGCGGCCTGGCAGCCGCAGCTGCCGAAAGGCTGGACGCTGACCGACGCCGGCGACAGGCGCGAGGTGCGCAACGCCCGCGGCAGGCTGGTGACGGAAATCACCTATCTGAACCGCAAAGGCCGCCGTGAGCCCATCAGCATTCAGCAGCACGCCTTCGGCTACCACATCACCATTCAATACCTGGGTGACTGAGATGATCTACATTTCCGCTGTCGGCATGATCAACGCGCTGGGCAACAGCCTCGACGAGATTGCCTGCAACCTGACGCGCGGCATCGCCCCCGGTATGCGCCCGCGCGCCGGCTGGCTGCAGGGGCAACCGCAGGCGATGCTCGGCGGCGTTGACGGCGAGCTGCCCGCCATCGGCGACGCGTTTGCCGCCCATCGCTCGCGTAACAATCAGCTGCTGCTGGCGGCGCTGGCGCAGATTCAACCGCAGGTGGACGACGCTATCGCCCGTTACGGCCGCGACCGGGTGGCGGTGGTGCTCGGCACCAGCACCTCCGGACTCGATGAGGGCGACAGGCACGTGGACTTGACCCTCAACGCGAAGGCGAGCGCGGCCTGGCACTACCCGCAGCAGGAGCTGGGCGATCCGTCGCGCTTTCTCAGCCACTGGCTGGATCTCGACGGCCCGGCCTTTACCCTCTCCACCGCCTGCTCCTCCAGCGCCCGCGCGATAATCAGCGGGCGGCGGCTGATCGAGGCCGGCCTCGCGGACGTGGCGATTGTCGGCGGCGCCGACTCCCTCAGCCGGATGCCGGTGAACGGCTTCCACAGCCTGGAGTCCCTCTCCCCGACGCTGTGCCAGCCCTTCGGCCGCGACCGGAGCGGAATTACGATCGGCGAAGGCGCAGGGCTGATGCTGCTGACCCGCGAGCCGCAGCCCATCGCCCTGCTCGGGGTGGGCGAATCCAGCGACGCGCACCATATTTCGGCCCCTCATCCGCAGGGCGAAGGGGCCATCCGCGCCATTCGCCAGGCGCTCGACGATGCCGGTCTCTCAGCCGAGGCGGTGGGCTACATCAACCTCCACGGCACCGCGACGCCGCTTAACGATCAGGTGGAGTCGCAGGTGGTGAGCGCGCTGTTTGGCGAGCAGGTGCCGTGCAGCTCCACCAAGCATCTGACCGGCCATACGCTGGGCGCGGCGGGGATCACCGAGGCGGCAATCGCCATGCTGATCCTGCAGCGCAGCCTGCCGCTGCCGGCTCAGGATTTCAGTCTTTCGCCGCGCGACCCGGCGCTGCCCGCCTGCGGCATCATCGATACCGCGCAGCCGCTCGCCCGTCCGACGATCCTGTCCAACTCGTTCGCCTTTGGCGGCAATAACGCCAGCATTCTGCTCGGGAGAGTTTTATGAACCACTATTTATCGCCCGGCGACTACCTGCCGCACGACGCGCCGATGCTGCTGCTGGAAGAGGTGCTGGAGGTCACTGACGAAACCGCCGCGTGCCGCGTTGCCGTCACCGGGCGCGGCGTGCTGGCACCGTTTCTTGACGCCGACGGTAACCTGCCCGGCTGGTTTGCGCTGGAGCTGATGGCGCAGACCGTCGGCGTCTGGTCGGGCTGGCATCGCCGCCAGCAGGGGCAGAGCACTATTGCGCTCGGCATGGTGCTCGGCGCGAGGGAGCTTATCTGCGCCGCGGGGATTCTGCCCGCCGGCCGGACGCTGACCATCAGCGTCAGCCTGCTCATGCAGGACGCGCGTTTTGGCAGCTTCGAGTGCGCCATCAGCGCCGGGGATGAGGCGCTGGCAACCGGCCGGGTGAATACCTTCCAGCCCACCGCCGAAGAGTTAACGACGCTTTTTAATCAGGGAGAGAAACCATGAGTCGCTCAGTATTAGTTACCGGTGCCAGCAAGGGCATTGGCCGCGCCATCGCCTGCCAGCTGGCGGCAGACGGTTTTACCGTCGGCGTTCATTACCATCGCGATGCCGAGGGCGCGCGGGAGACCCTCGAGACCCTGCAGGCCGCCGGCGGTGCCGGACGGGTACTGAGCTTTGATGTCGCCAACCGCGAGCAGTGCCGCGAGGTGCTGGAGCAGGATATCGCCGTCCACGGCCCGTGGTACGGCGTGGTAAATAACGCCGGGATCGCCCGCGACGGCGCCTTCCCGGCGCTCAGCGACGACGACTGGGATTGCGTCATCCACACCAACCTCGACAGCTTTTACAACGTCATTCAGCCGTGCATTATGCCGATGATCGGCGCCCGTCAAGGCGGGCGGATTATTACCCTGTCGTCCGTTTCCGGGGTGATGGGCAACCGCGGTCAGGTCAACTACAGCGCGGCGAAGGCGGGCATTATCGGCGCCACCAAGGCGCTGGCTATCGAGCTGGCGAAACGCAAAATCACCGTCAACTGCATTGCGCCGGGGCTGATTGATACCGGGATGATCGAGATGGAAGAGGCCGCGCAGAAAGAGGCGATGGCAATGATCCCGATGAAGCGTATGGGCCAGGCAGAGGAAGTGGCCGGGCTGGCCAGCTATTTAATGTCCGACATTGCGGGCTACGTCACCCGCCAGGTTATTTCCATCAATGGAGGTATGTTATGACACGTCGTGTCGTGATCACAGGGATGGGCGGCGTCACCGCCTTTGGGGAAAACTGGCAGGACGTTTCCACCAGGCTGCTCGCTTACGAGAACGCCGTGCGCAAGATGCCGGAGTGGCAAATCTACGACGGCCTGCACACCCTGCTCGGCGCGCCGATCGACGATTTCACCCTGCCGGAGCACTATACCCGCAAGCGTATTCGCGCCATGGGCCGGGTATCGCTGATGTCCACCCGCGCCAGCGAGCTGGCGCTGGAGCAGGCCGGCCTGATTGGCGAAGCGGTGCTGACGAACGGCGAAACCGGTATTGCCTACGGCTCGTCGACCGGCAGCACCGGCCCGGTGAGCGAGTTTGCTACCATGCTGACGGAAAAGCATACCAACAACATTACCGGCACCACCTACGTGCAGATGATGCCGCACACCACCGCGGTCAATACCGGGCTCTTCTTCGGCCTGCGCGGGCGGGTTATTCCCACCTCCAGCGCCTGCACCTCCGGCAGCCAGGCCATCGGCTACGCCTGGGAAGCCATTCGCCACGGCTATCAAACGGTAATGGTGGCCGGCGGCGCCGAAGAGCTCTGTCCGTCCGAAGCGGCGATCTTTGATACCCTGTTCGCCACCAGCCAGCGCAACGATGAGCCGAAAACCACCCCGTCGCCGTTCGACGAGCGTCGCGATGGCCTGGTGATTGGCGAAGGCGCCGGTACGCTTATCCTCGAAGAGCTGGAGCACGCCAAAGCGCGCGGCGCGACGATCTACGGCGAAATCGTCGGCTTTGCCACCAACTGCGACGCCGCGCATATCACCCAGCCGCAGCAGGAAACGATGCAAATCTGCATGGCGCAGGCGCTCAGCATGGCCGGTTTACGCGCCGAAGATATCGGCTATATTTCGGCCCACGGTACGGCAACCGATCGCGGCGATATTGCCGAAAGCCGGGCCAGCGCCGCCCTCTTCGGCAACCGCGTGCCGATCTCGTCCTTGAAAAGCTATTTTGGCCATACGCTGGGCGCCTGCGGGGCGCTGGAAGCCTGGATGAGCCTGCAGATGATGCGTGAAGGCTGGTTCGCCCCGACGCTCAACCTGCGCCAGCCGGATCCCCAGTGCGGCGAGCTCGACTACATCATGGGGGAAGCGCGCAGGATCGACTGTGAGTATCTGCAGAGCAATAACTTCGCCTTTGGCGGCATCAATACGTCCATCATCATTAAACGTTGGTCTTGATATGTATCGGCTTTTGCTGGGGAAAATTTCGACCTTAAGCACCCAGGCGCTACCGCCGGCGCTCTGCTCCCTTGCGCCGCAGGGCGCGCGCCGCGACGGCTGGCTGGCCGGCCGCGCGCTGCTGTCTCAGGCGGTGACGCCGCTGCCCGAGATTATCTACGCCGAACAGGGCAAGCCGGGGTTTGCTGACGGGACGCCGCTGTGGTTTAACCTCAGCCACAGCGGCGACGATATCGCGCTGCTGCTCAGCGACGAGGGCGAAGTGGGTTGCGATATTGAAGTCATTCGCCCGCGTGAAAACTGGCGTCGGATCGCCAATGCGGTGTTTAGCTCCGGCGAGCACGCCGAGGTGGAGGCCGAAAGCCCGGAAATGCAGCTGGCCGCGTTCTGGCGCATCTGGACGCGTAAAGAGGCAATCGTTAAGCAGCGCGGCGGCAGCGCCTGGCAGATCGCCAGCGTTGACAGCACCTTCCGCTCACGGCTGTCGGTCGGCCAGCTTCAGCTTGGCGACCTCAGCCTGGCGGTGTGCACGCCGACGCCGTTCGAGCTCAAGGTCGAACCGGCGGGCTAAGTCAGGCTTTGCGTTTCAGCGGCCAGAAGATGGTCAGCACGCCGGCGACGATAATCAGCACCCCCAGCAGCGAGCGCCAGCGGAAAGCCTCGTGCCAGCCGGGCAGCCAGATAGCGGCGGCCCATACCACAATGTAGCTCAGGCTCAGCAGGGCATAGGCTTTGGCGAGCGGCAGGCGGTGCAGCGCAAAGTACCAGCACACCATCGACAGCAGGTAGCCGCCCAGCCCCAGCGCCAGGCCGAAGGTGCCGGCCCGGAAATGGACAAGGTGGCCGATAAACGCGACCAGGTCGGTGAGCGGCGGCAGCTCGACCATCGCCCCGCGCAGCAGCAGCTGCGCGGCGCTGACCAGCCCGACGCTAAGCAGCGCCCAGATTAAGCCCATCAGACGCTACTCCCAAGAACCGCGATCCCGACGACAATCAAGCCAACACCCACCCAGTGGCGGCGCGCTACCGGCTCGTGCCAGACGCCCCACGCCGCGAGGGTGACCCAGACGAAGTTGAGGCTCAGCATCGGGTAGGCAATACTCACCGGGATCGCCTGCAGCACGCTCAGCCACAGCAGCATACCGCCGCCGAGCGCCAGCAGCGCCAGGCCCAGCCAGCCGAGAATATGCCGTCCGCGCCGCCCGGATTTAGACGGGCGGGTGGCCTGTTTCTGGCACAGCTGCCCGGCGCAGCTCAGCAGGCTGGCGAGCGCCAGGCAGATCCAGATACTCATTGCGGCAGATACTGGATAAACACAACCCGCCCTAACTCATAGGAGCTATCGGGTTTTGGTAGCGCCAGATCGTTCATGCTCTCCCCTTTGTCCATCAGCAGAACCAGCGATACCGGCCCCTGCTGACGATGCGTCGCCAGCCAGCTGACAAAATCACCCTCGCTGACGAAGCGGCCCTGCGCATCCGGCCAGTCGAGACCGTATTTTAGCTCACCCTGCTTATCGAACAGAATGATATCGTTACGCTTGAGCTCCCACGACAGGCCGCCGGCAATACCGACGTTATTGGTCAGCACGTAGCGGCTTGGCGCCAGCGACTCGCCGACGATATCAATCATAAACTGCGGCTGCTTGCTATCGATCACCCGGTCAGGGATGGCGAAACCCACCAGCAGCGCCAGCCCCAGCGGACAGCAGGCGGCGAGCGGCCAGCGCCGGGCGCTGTCCTTCATCGTCATCCAGCCCACCAGCGCCCAGGTCGCAAATATCAAGGCCGCCAGCAGGCACTTATACAGCTCAATCTTCGACCACACCGGATGGTGCATAAAGCTCCACGGCGAGACCGCCAGCACCGCCAGCAGGCCGACCAGGCCGAAGCCGATGTTGATCATCGCGTTGATGCGCAGCACCTTCGCCCCCGCTTTCGCCGCATCCAGCGCATAGCGGGCCATCAGGATCGCCAGCGGCCCAAAGCACGGCAGGATGTAGGTCGGCAGCTTGCCCTTGGCGATGCTGAAGAACAGCAGCGGCATCACCACCCAGCCCAGCAGGTACAGCGCGCCGCGGGCGTCGTCGCGCTCGGTCCAGCCGCGCTTCAGCGCCCCGGGCAGCAGCGCCAGCCACGGCAGGCTTCCGGCAATCAGGAACGGAATGTAGTACCAGAACGGCGCCTTATGCTGGGCGTCTTTCTCGGCAAAGCGCTGTATATGCTCTACCCAGAAGAAGTAGCGCCAGAAGTCCGGCTCGCGCTGGGCAATAGCCAGCCCCCACGGCAGCACCACCAGCACGCAGGCGACCACCGACAGCCAGCCCCAGGTCAGCACTTCACGCCAGCGTTTGCGCGCAATGACCCACGGCAGTACGCCCACCACCGGCACCGCCAGCGCGAGGAAGCCTTTGGTCATCACCCCCATCCCGCAGGCCACGCCCAGCAGGAGATAGCCAGCCATTTTTCCCCGCCGGGTCTGTGCCTGAGCGGCGCCCCAGAAGCTGCACATGGCGAGGGCCATCCACATGGTGATCATCGGGTCCAGCACCGCGTAGGTGCCGATACCGTAAACCAGCAGCGCGGTGAGGAACATCACGCCGGAGAGGATCGCTACCCGCTTGTCCCGCCAGATCCGCCACGCCAGCCAGGCCACCAGCAGCGCCGTCACGCTGATAGAGAATACCGCGCCAAAGCGAACGCCAAAATTGTTGTGGCCAAACAGCCACTGCCCGATGCTGTTAATCCAGTAGCCGGCAATCGGTTTTTCAAAGTAACGCAGCCCGAGGAAATGCGGCACCACCCAGTCGCCGGAGGAGAGCATTTCGCGGCTAATCTCCGCGTAGCGCGTCTCGTCAGGCTGCCAGAGCAGGCGAAAATTCAGCGGCAGTATGTAATACAGGGCAAAAAGCGCCAGCAGGGAGATACCATAACGAATGCTTTTCATACGTCCTAACTCAATAATTGTTCACGCCCAAGCCAGCCTTCCCGGCCGGCCAGTTCACCGCGGACCACCTTACCCGCCGGCAGCTCGCTAAAATCAGCGGGCAGCAGCTGGCTCAGCGGACAAAACTGAATCTCTTCCTGCGCCGCCATGGTCAGCAGCTCATCAAACTGCTGCGCAAACGCAATCCCTTCCACTTCGGCATGAATGGTATAGACCGGGACGCCCGCGTCGCGATGAATGCAGTCCAGCAGATAGCGGTTAAAGCCGCCGGTATCCACCGCGCTGCCGACCACCTCATCCCAGGTGGGAAGCGTTACCGGGATCTGCACGGTACCGAGCATCTCGTTGCCGAGCTGTGGCCGGAAGGGGCGGCTGCCGCGGCAGTCGCTGTTGTAGAGAAAATCGAAGGACTCTTTGGCTTTGATAACCCGCTGGTCGGCGCGCCAGCCGGCGACGGCGGAGCAGGTCACCGGGCGGCCAATAATCCGCTCCAGCTCCAGCAGCCCGCGCTCAACCTCCAGGGTCAGGCGCTCCTGCGGCCAGACGCCGCTCCATGCCTGCCAGCTGTAGTGATCCCAGGCGTGCAGGCCCACCTCATGGGCCTGTGCCGTCGCGCGCAGCACCTCTTCATTGCCCGCGCCGATGCGCCGTCCGGGCCAGGCGGTACCGGCCAGCAGGATATCCCAGCCGTACAGCGAGGCCGCCTTTGAGCGCAGCATCTTCCACAAAAACTTAGGTTTTATCAGGCGCCATAAATGGCGCCCCATATTGTCCGGCCCAACGCTAAAAAAGAAGCTCGCCTGAATCCCGTGCTGGCCCAGAAGGGTCAGCAGCCGCGGAACCCCGTCCCGCGTGCCGCGAAAGGTATCAACATCTATGCGTAAGCCGACCTGTTTCATGATGTCTTATCATCCGCCAGCTCAACGGTGCGCAGGAAGAAGTCGAGGGTATGCTCGACGGTCTCTTCCATCGGTACCGTCGGCGTCCAGCTCAGGCAGCGCTTCGCGTTGCGGATGCTCGGCTTACGGTGCTCGACGTCCTGATAACCTTTACCGTAGTAGTCGCTGCTTTCAACATCGCGGAAACCGGCGAACGGCGGGAAGTTGCCGCGCAGCGGATGGCGCTCGAAGCAATCCAGCAGCATCTCGGCCAGCTCTTTAATACTGGCTTCGTTGTCCGGGTTACCGATGTTGATAATCTGCCCGTCGCAGCGGCCGTCTTTGTTCTCGATAATGCGGAACAGCGCTTCAATACCGTCGCTGATATCGGTGAAGCAGCGCTTCTGCTTGCCGCCTTCGATAAGCTTAATCGGCGAGCCTTCAACCAGGTTGAGGATCAGCTGGGTAATGGCGCGGGAGCTGCCAATACGCGCGGCGTTGAGGTTATCCAGACGCGGTCCCATCCAGTTAAACGGACGGAACAGGGTGAAGCGCAGCGCGGCTTTGTCGCCGTAGGCCCAGATAACGCGGTCGAGCAGCTGCTTCGACACGGAATAGATCCAGCGCTGCTTGTTGATTGGCCCCACCACCAGGTTCGAGCTGTCTTCATCGAAGTTTTTATCGGTGCACATGCCGTACACTTCAGAGGTCGACGGGAAGATAATGCGCTTATCGTACTTGACGCAGTCGCGGATAATCTTCAGGTTCTCTTCGAAGTCCAGCTCGAACACGCGCAGCGGGTTACGGGTGTATTCGATAGGCGTAGCAATCGCCACCAGCGGCAGCACCACGTCGCATTTCTTGATGTGATACTCAATCCATTCCGAGTGAATGCTGATATCCCCTTCGACGAAGTGGAAGCGCGGATTCTCGAGGAAGCGGCTGATGGCATCAGAACCGATATCCAGCCCGTAGATTTCGTAATTATCGTCCTGCAGCAGGCGCTCGGTCAGATGGTTGCCGATAAACCCGTTAACGCCGAGGATCAGCACGCGGGTGCGGCGCTTAATTGCCACGACCGGTTTGCTGCTCAGCACCGCGCCGGAGACCAGGCCCAGGGCCTGCGCCAGCTGCGTGCCCTGAATATAGACGCCGCGATCGGTCTGACCGGTGACGATTTCCAGCGCTCCGTCCTGGCAGGCGACCACCAGCGGCGCGGTGGAGAGCACCGTCCCCGGCTTCGCTGCCGGCAGATCGCGACGGACGCGAGATTTCCAGACGATAAATTTGTTGGCGCCGGTGTAGCCGAACGCGCCCGGCCACGGATCGGAGACGGCGCGGACCAGGTTATGCAGGACCTGCGCGGGCTGCTCCCAGTCAAGGCGGCCATCCTCCGGCGTGCGGCGGCCAACGTAGGTCGCCTGGCTCTCATCCTGCGCGAGCGTGGCAATGTTACCTTCGCGGATCGCCGGCAGCGCCTGGCCCAGCAGCTCGGACGCCGCCGTGCACAGCCTGCGGTGCAGGGTCAGCGCCACGTCATCGGCCCCAATGGCCACCGACTGCTGAGCGACAATATCGCCGGCATCGGCGCGGCCGATCATGCGATGCAGGGTAACACCCGTTTCGCTCTCTCCGTTGACCAGCACCCAGTTCAGCGGCGCGCGGCCGCGATATTTCGGCAGCAGGGAGCCGTGCAGGTTAAAGGCGCCCTGCGGCGCAAGATTGAGGATCTCATCGCCCAGCAGATTGCGGTAGTAGAAGGAGAACAGGACGTCCGGCTTCATTTCGCGGATACGTTCAATCCACAGCGGGTGATTCACATCTTCTGGCGCCCATACCGGGATACCCTGTTCCGCAGCGAGACGCGCCACCGAACCAAAGAAATGGTTTTCGCCGGGGTTATCCGGATGGGTGAAAATAGCGGCGATGTCATACCCGGCGTCCAGCAGGGACTGAATACCTGCACAACCCATATCGTGATAAGCGAAGACTACGGCTTTCATGAACGATCTTCCTCTTGAGATGCCGTTTCCGGCTGGCGAACAACACGTTGAATAAAGTAGCGGGGGCGAGCGCGAACATCGTTATAGATGCGCCCGATATACTCCCCAAGCAGGCCCATGCCGACAAACTGGGCGCCGATAAACATAAACAGCACAGCAAAGAGCACGAACACCCCTTCGGCCGCCCACTGCGGACCCAGTACCAGGCGCAGGACGATCAGCAGGATCGAGAAGGTGAAGCCCAGCAGGGCGATCACGCTGCCGAAAACGCTGAGCAGACGCAGCGGCGTAGTGGTCAGGCAGGTCACCAGGTCGTACATCAGGTTAATCAGGCGCATAAAGCTGTATTTGGAGTCGCCGAACTCACGCTCGGCGTGCATCACCGGGATCTCCACCGCCCGGCGGGCAAAGGTGTTCGCGAGGATCGGGATAAACGTACTGCGCTCGTGGCAGTTGAGCATCGCGTCGATGATATGACGGCGATAGGCCCGCAGCATGCAGCCGTAGTCGCCCATCGCTTTACCGGTGGTGCGCTGGATCAGGCGGTTGATGGTCTTCGACGCGGCTTTGCGGAAGAAGGTGTCCTGGCGGTTCTGACGTACGGTTCCGACCACGTCATAGCCCTCGTCCGCTTTCTCGACCAGCCGCGGGATCTCCTCCGGCGGGTTTTGCAGGTCGGCATCGAGGGTAATAATCAGATCGCCGGTGACGTGGCTAAAGCCCGCCATGATCGCCGAGTGCTGGCCGTAGTTACGGTTCAGCAGCACCGCCACGACGTGGCTGCCTTCGGCTTCGGCCGCCGCCGTCAGCATGAGGGCGGAGTCATCGCTGCTGCCGTCGTCGACCAGCAGAATTTCATATTCGCGCCCAAGGGTGGCGCAGGCGGTATCCGTGCGGCGAATGAGCTCTGGCAAACTCTCCTGCTCGTTATACACAGGGATGACCACCGAGACCTTCTTCACGGGAGGGTAAGTAAACATATTAACGTCCTGACAGCTGGTGCAGAGCGGAGATAACGCGAGTGACGTCGTCATCGGTCATATCCGGGAACAGCGGGAGTGAACAAATGCGCGCGCTGTTCCATTCCGTGTTCGGCAATGACAGCGTCGGGAAGCGCTCGCGGTAATATTTTTGCGTATGCGCCGCGCGGAAATGCAGGCCGGTGCCGATCCCCATGGCTTTCAGCTGCTCCATTAAGGCATCGCGATTAATGCCGCAGAGGGCCTCATCGACGCGAATGATAAACAGGTGCCAGGCGTGCTGGTGCTCCCAGCTCGGCACCTGCAGCGGCGCGAACGGGGTATCCGCCAGCTCGCTCAGATAGCGGCGGGCGATGTCGGCGCGACGCTGGTTGGCGTGCGCCAGCTTATCCAGCTGCACCAGCGCCAGCGCGGCGTTGATGTCGGCGAGGTTGTACTTGAAGCCCGGGGAGATCACCTCCGCCTGCGGGGCGCGGCCGAGGGTCTGACGATCGTAAGCGTCAACGCCAAGGCCGTGGAACTTGAGGCTACGGATACGCGCAGCCAGCTCGTCGTCATCGGTGACGACCAGCCCGCCTTCGGCGCAGGTCATATTTTTAATGGCGTGGAAGGAGAAGATTGCGGTACCGCGGCTGCCGACGTGGCGGCCCTTGTAGTACGTCCCCGCCGCGTGGGCGGCATCTTCAATCACCGCGATGCCGTGGCGCTCGCCGACGGCGCGAATCGCGTCGATATCCGCCGGCGCGCCGGCGTAATGCACGGGAACGATAGCCCTGGTGCGGGGAGTAATCGCCGCTTCGACCGCGTCAGCGGTAATCATCAGGTTATCGCGATCGACGTCGATCATCACCGGCGTCGCGCCCAGCAGGCAGATCATGTTCAGGGTCGAGACCCAGGTCTGTGAAGGGGTGATCACCTCATCGCCGGCGCCGATGCCCAGCGCCATCAGCGTCACGTGCATGCCGCCGGTCGCCGAGCTGACCGCCACCGCGTGACGGTTGCCGGTCAGCGTGCAGAAGGCCTCTTCCAGCGCCTGATTTTTCGGCCCGGTGGTGATCCAACCTGATTGCAAAACTTCACGCAGCGCGGCCAGCTCTGCGTCACCCATAGACGGGCGCGAAAACGGCAAAAATTCGCTCATCATTTTCCTGCTCTGTATTTGGCCCGATCCAACTCAGGCCGGTAGAAAAAAATATCCTGCGCCAGCGGACTTAAACAAAATGAAAATGAAATTCTTTCAATGCCACATTTCCATTGCAGGGTATTTGACGTTATTTAATTTAGACGGGGTTGCTTAGGATAATATTAAGAAATTAATATAGTTGGCAATCGTCAATACAACCAGTTGTTTTATAAATAAGTTTATTAACTGCGATGGCTATTTTGAGAGCGGGATTCGGCTCCTGTCCCAGGGCAGGCCAGGAGCACGGGGTGGTAAAGTAAACCAACATTAAACCGTTAAAGAATAAATATAACTTTACGCTATGCTACTAACGCTAAAATCTAATGTAGATCACAAAATTATTTCCGGAATATTACAAGTTTGCAGGGAAATCAGCCGGTAATTGATTAGCGGGACAATTAATAACAGCGTCATTATTGGCGCCGCAGTCGCGAACAAAGGTAATTGTCGCAAACTCATCAATCACTTCCGTCGGATAGGCCGGGCCGGCGGCGCGGTAAGACTCCATCAGCGGAATATGCTCATTCTGGAAGCAGACGGTTTTTTGCGGATCGTTGATAACCCAGCGCGGAAAGAAGATGGTGCCGTGAAACAGCCGATCGCCGAGATTAACGATCAGGCTGACGTCGGTTCCGGTTGGTTCGGTCCACGAGATTTTATAGATGCTGGCGCCCACTCGTACGATAAAGGCCTGCTGATCTTTCACCCACCGGTTGCCGACGATCCCGCTATGAATACGGTAGTCGAGGGTGTGGCCATTTTTGACGTAAATTTCGTAGTTCCACCCGTTATCGTAGGTATAAACCAGATGTTTGCCGATAAAACCGCTCAAATCGTGTTTGTCAAAAGCGTTCATTGTGCTTGCTCCTCTGTTGTTGGAACCCAGCGTACTGCTTTAAAAAATGAATGAATAACGCTATGTTTGGATTGAATCCATCCACTTTTTAGATGAGTTATGCACAAGACAACGCTCGAACAATGGGCTCTGCTGGAGAAGGTTATCGCCCTGGGCAGCTTCGCCAGGGCCGCGGAGGAGACCCATCGCAGCCAGTCGTCGGTCAGCTACAACCTCGCCCTGCTGCAGGAGAGGCTGGGGGTGACGCTGCTGACGCCATCCGGACGCCGCGCGGTATTAACGCCTGCGGGCGAGCTGCTGCTCGCCCAGGTTAAGCCGCTGCTGCAGGCCTTTTACTACGTTGAAAATCACGCTGTTGCGCTGCGCAACGGCGCACGCAGCAGGCTCGATCTGGTGGTCGACAGCATTTTTCCTCGCCAGCGGCTGTTTGCTATTCTGCGCCAGTTCCAGCAGCGCTACCCGCAAACCCAGGTCAGGCTAACGGAGGTGCTGGAAAACGTCGGCGACGAGAGCGCGGCGCACAGCGAGGCTGACGTGATGGTGCTCACCCGCCGCCAGGATATTACCGGCCGCGGCGAGTGGCTGATGAACATCGATTTTATCGCCGTGGCCCACCGGGGCCATCCGCTTGCCGCCCTCGACGGGCCGCTGGACGATAGCGCCCTCGCCCGCTGGCCGCTGGTGCAAATCGCCGATCGCCACAACGAGCGCCAGCCGGGCCGCGACGCGTGGACCTTCTCCACCATTGATGCCGCGATTGACGCCGTGCTGTATCAGGTCGGTTTCGGCTGGCTACCCGAAGAGCGCATTCGCCAACAGCTCGCCCAGGGGGAGCTGAAGCCGCTGCCGCTGAGCCACGGCGCCCGCCGCGCGACCCCGCTGCACCTGATCGTTAAGCGCGATGTCGCCCCCATTGATGAACAGCTCGCCACGCTGCTGGATCTCTTCAGGCACCCTGATGGCACCGCGTCTATATGATTTTCTTATACTATCGGGCCATTGATTGATCTGAGTTACTCCTAAAGTATGATGAATTATTAAAATCATCATACTTTTCTGCTCACTGAGATTACCGCCTTGTCGATCCTCCGTACCCTCTTCCGCCCCCTTCTGACGGCGGTTTGCCTCTGTCTGCCTCTGCTAACCGGCGCCGCCGCGCGTGAATTAGTCACCGCCTGGCCGGTAAACGTCGGCCCCCTGAATCCCCACCTCTATACGCCCAACCAGATGTTCGCCCAAAGCATGGTCTACGAGCCGCTGGTCAAATATCAGCAGGATGGCTCGGTCAAGCCGTGGCTGGCGAGCCGCTGGACCCACTCCGCGGACGGCAAGGTCTGGCTGTTTACCCTGCGCAGTGACGTGCAGTTCTCTAACGGCGAGCCGTTTAACGCCCAGGCGGCGGTAGCCAATTTTCAGGCGGTGCTGGCGAACAGGCAGCGCCACGCCTGGCTCGAGCTGACCAATCAGATTAGCGATGTCAGGGCGCTGAGCGATACCCGGCTGCAAATTACCCTGAAAAGCGCCTACTACCCTTTTCTGCAGGAGCTGGCGCTGCCGCGTCCGTTCCGCTTTATCGCCCCGTCACAGTTTGTTGACGGCGGCACCGTTCACGGCATTAAGGCGCCCATCGGCACCGGGCCGTGGGTGCTGAAAACCACGAAGCTCAACCAGTTTGACGTGCTGGCGCGTAACCCACGCTACTGGGGCGAAAAACCGGCGATTGACCAGGTGACCGTGAAGGTGATCCCGGATCCGATGACCCGCGCCGTCGCCTTTGAAACCGGCGATATCGATCTGCTCTACGGCAACGAGGGCCTGCTGCCGCTGGATACCTTCGCGCGTTTCAGCCACAACCCGGCCTGGCGCACCCAGCTTTCTCAGCCCGTCGAAACGGTGATGCTGGCGCTTAACTCTGCCAAAGCGCCCACCAATGAGCTGGCGGTGCGGGAAGCGCTCAACTATGCGGTCAACAAAAAGTCGCTGATCGACAACGCGCTGTACGGCACCCAGCAGGTCGCCGATACGCTGTTCGCCCCTTCGGTGCCCTATGCCAATATCGGACTGACCCCGCGCCGCTACGATCCGCAGAAGGCTAACGCCCTGCTGGAGAACGCCGGCTGGCTGAAGCCCGCGGGCGAGCAGATCCGCCGGAAAAATGGCCAGCCGCTGCGCATCGAGATGTCGTTTATCGGCACCGACGCTCTGAGCAAATCCATGGCGGAAATTATGCAGGCCGATATGCGCCAGGTTGGCGTCGATGTCGTGCTGAACGGCGAAGAAGAGAGCAGCATTTATGCCCGCCAGCGCGACGGGCGCTTCGGCATGATTTTTAACCGCACCTGGGGCGCGCCGTACGATCCGCACGCCTTTATGAGCTCAATGCGCGTCCCCTCTCACGCCGACTATCAGGCCCAGCAGGGGTTAGCCGATAAGGCGCTTATCGACCAGCAGATTGGCAAGGTGCTGACGACCACCGACGAAACCCAGCGCCAGGCGCTGTATCGCGACATCCTGACCCGCCTGCACAACGATGCGGTCTATCTGCCCATCAGCTACGTCTCGATGATGGTGGTGGCAAAACCCGAGCTCGGTACGATCCCCTACGCTGCCATCGCCGCTGAGATTCCGTTCGAACAGATCCGGCCGGAGCAGCCCTGATGCGGCGCTACGTACTGCGGCGCATCCTGCTGCTGATACCGATGATTTTCGCCGCCTCGGTCATTATCTTTCTCATGCTGCGTCTTGGCACCGGCGACCCGGCGCTGGACTATCTGCGCCTGTCAAATCTTCCGCCGACGCCGGAGATGGTGGCCTCCACCCGCGCGATGCTCGGACTTGACCAGCCGCTCGTCGCCCAGTACGCCAGCTGGCTGTGGAAGGCGCTGCATCTCGATTTTGGCCTCTCCTTCGCCACCCAGCGGCCGGTGCTCGACGACGTGATGCACTTCCTGCCCGCCACGCTGCAGCTGGCGGGCGCGGCGCTGGTTATTATCCTGCTGACCTCCGTGCCGCTGGGGATTTGGGCCGCCCGCCATCGCGACCGCCCGGCGGATTTCATCGTGCGGGCGATCGCCTTTCTCGGCGTCTCGATGCCCAACTTCTGGCTCGCCTTCCTGCTGGTGATGCTTTTTTCGGTCTATTTGCAGTGGCTGCCGGCGCTGGGCTACGGCGGCTGGCGACACCTTATTCTGCCCGCAGCGTCGATAGCCCTGATGTCGCTGGCCATTAACGCCCGCCTGCTGCGCGCCAGCATGCTGGAGGTTGCCGGCCAGCGCCACGTCACCTGGGCGCGGCTGCGCGGGCTGAGCGACAGGCAAACCGAACGCCGCCATATCCTGCGCAACGCCTCGCTGCCCGTGGTGACCGCTATCGGGATGCATATTGCCGAGCTGATTGGCGGCACGATGATTATCGAAAATATCTTTGCCTGGCCGGGCATCGGGCGCTACGCGGTGTCGGCCATCTTTAACCGCGACTACCCGGTTATCCAGTGCTTCACGCTGGTGATGGTGGTGGTGTTTGCGCTCTGCAACCTGACGGTTGACCTGCTCAACGCCGCGCTGGACCCGCGTATTCGCCGCCATGAAGGAGCGCGCCCGTGAACCTTTTTCTTTCTGCCCGCTGGCCGGTTCGCCTGGCGCTGATCGCCATTATCCTGCTGGTGCTGATCGCCCTCACCGCCCAGTGGTGGCTGCCCTACGACCCGCAGGCCGTTGATTTACCGTCACGCCTGCTCTCGCCGGACGCCCGGCACTGGCTGGGAACCGATCATCTGGGACGCGATATTTTTTCCCGCCTGCTGGCCGCCACGCGGGTTTCTCTCGGCGCGGTGCTGGCCTGCCTGCTGCTGGTGCTGGCGCTGGGGCTGGTCATCGGCGGCTGCGCCGGGCTGATGGGCGGCCGGGTCGATCAGCTCACCATGCGGGTTGCCGATATGTTTATGACCTTCCCGACCTCTATCCTGTCGTTTTTCATGGTGGGCGTACTGGGTACCGGGCTGACTAACGTGATTATCGCCATCGCCCTGTCGCACTGGGCATGGTACGCGCGGATGGTGCGCAGCCTGACGATTTCGCTACGCCAGCGCGAGTTTGTGCTCGCCTCCCGGCTTTGCGGGGCGGGGCATGTCCGCGTCTTTGTCGATCATCTGGCGGGGGCGGTGGTGCCGTCGCTGCTGGTGCTCGCCACCCTCGATATCGGCCATATGATGCTGCACGTCGCCGGAATGTCGTTCCTTGGCCTCGGCGTCAGCGCGCCAACCGCCGAGTGGGGAGTGATGATTAACGATGCGCGCCAGTATATCTGGACCCAGCCGCTGCAGATGCTGTGGCCGGGCCTGGCGCTGTTTATCAGCGTGATGGCCTTTAACCTGGTGGGCGACGCGCTGCGCGATCGTCTCGATCCTCACCTGATCGCGGAGCATAGCCACTGATGCCACAGAAGATCGAGCTTGAGCAGTTCACCCTCCACGCCGAGCGGCCGCTGGTCCACGATCTGTCGCTGACGCTGCGGCGCGGCCGGGTGCTGGCGCTGCTCGGCAGCAGCGGCTGCGGAAAATCGCTGACCTGCGCCGCGGCCCTTGAGGTTCTGCCGCCCGGCGTCAGGCAGAGCGCCGGGCGCATCCTGCTCGACGGAATACCGGTCCACGGCAGGCAGCTACGCGGCGCCACCGTCGCCACCATCATGCAGAATCCTCGCAGCGCCTTTAACCCGCTGCACACCATGGCGGCTCACGCCAGGGAAACCTGCCGCGCCGTCGGCCGGCCTCCGGATGAGTCGGCATTTATCGCCGCCCTGCAGGCGGTGGGGCTGGAGAACCCCGCCCAGCTGCTCAGGCGCTACCCCTTCGAGATGAGCGGCGGCATGCTGCAGCGGATGATGATTGCCCTGGCCGTGCTGAGCGAGGCGCCGTTTATCTTTGCCGATGAGCCCACCACCGACCTCGATGCCGTCGCCCAGGCGCGCATTCTTGACCTGCTGGAGGAGATCGTCACCAGCCGCGGCCAGGGCCTGCTGCTGATCACGCACGATATGGGCGTGGTGGCACGGCTGGCGCACGAGGTCGCGGTGATGGACGAGGGTCGTATCGTCGAGCGCTGCGACGTGGCAACCCTGTTCAGCGCCCCGCGGCATCCGGTCAGCCGACGGTTGCTGGCAGCGCACCTGGCGCTGTATGGAATGGAGAGCAGAGCGTGAATTTACTTAACGTCACTGGCGTCAGCCACGACTACCCGCATCACCCGGCGGTGCTGCAGCAGATCAACCTCAGCATCGCGCCGGGGGAGACGGTGGCCCTGCTCGGGCGCAGCGGCTGCGGCAAAAGCACCCTCGCGCGCATGCTGGTGGGGCTGGAATCACCCGATAGCGGCGTTATCGCCTGGCGCGATACCCCGCTCCCGGCCATGAAGGACGAGGCTCTGCGCACCTTTCGCCGCGATATCCAGCTGGTTTTTCAGGACCCGCTGAGCGCGGTGAATCCGCGCAAAACGGTGCTGGAGATTATCAGCGAACCGCTGCGCCACCTGTTCCGCTACTCCCGCGATGAGCGCACGGCGCAGGTGAAGGCGATGCTGCAGGCGGTCGATCTCTGCGCTGACCTGCTCCACAAGCGCCCGCTGCAGCTCAGCGGCGGCCAGCTCCAGCGCGTGTGCCTGGCCCGGGCGCTGGTGGTGCGTCCGCAGCTGCTGATCCTTGATGAGGCGGTGTCGAATCTGGATCTCGTGCTGCAGGCGGAGATCGTTGCCCTCCTCAAGCGTCTGCAGGTCCAGTTTTCTACCGCCTGCCTGTTTATCACCCATGACCTGCGGCTGGTGGAACGCTTTTGCCAGCGGGTGATGGTGATGGAGAGCGGGCAAATTGTTGAAACGACGGAGATAAGCTCACCGCTGCGTCTTCAGTCCACCGCGGGTCGGGCGCTACAGCGCGCGGTACTTCCCGCTTTTCCAGCCTCCCTGACCAAAGAGAAACAGCCATGCAGCGCGTAACCCTGACCCTTGATGATGAGCTTCTCGCCACCCTTGATGCGCTCAGCGAACAGCGGGGCTATAACAACCGCTCGGAAGCGGTGCGCGATATTTTGCGCAACACCCTGATGCATGAACACGCGCAAAAGAGCGAACAGCGCGGCTACGCGGTGCTCTCCTACGTGTACGAGCACGAGAAGCGCGAGCTGGCGAGCCGGTTGATTGCCACCCAGCACCATCACCACGATCTCTCCGTCGCCACGCTGCATGTGCACATCAGCCACGCTGACTGCCTCGAGATTGCGGTACTGAAAGGGGAAATGGGCGAAGTGCAGCACTTCGCCGATGAGGTGATTGCCCAGCGCGGCGTGCGTCACGGGCATTTGCACTGCCTGACCGCGGAGGAGGAGCACGCCCACTCCTAGCCTCGCGTTCGGCGGGAACGCAACGGCGGATCGGTAAACAAAACCGCCGCCGTTTATCAACAGTTGATAAACATGTTGAATTATCAACCTGGTTAACTATCTCTTTTCGTGAATAATGGCGCCTCATTTAACGATCTCGTTATGGCGAGGCTCCTGCACAAATATAAGTTACCGCCCTGCTGGTATCGAGAGAGACCACTCAGGGAAATACAGGCATCCATCGAATCAAGGTGTTGCCAAGGTAACTTCTGACGGCACTGACGCCGGACAGATACGTTGTGTAGTGCTAAAACCAGGACGTAGGGATCTGCCTGTGCTCATCCTGTCTTGTTCGCCCCTATGAGTGATTTTTTTATAGGGAATTACACCATGTCATCCATCCAACACTGCGCCACCCATCCGGCTAACGCCGCCTTCGACGGCGATGCCATCGCCCAGTACATGCGTACCGACTTTATTACGCTGCCGGAGCAGCTCAGCGTTCATGAAGCGCGGGAGCGCTTTGTCTCGCAGCTCACCAGCGACGATATCCCAGGCCAGGTTTTCGTCGTCGCCGGCAGGAAGCTGCGCGGCAGCCTGTCGATTAAAAAACTGCTGCAGGAGAGCGATACCACGCAGCCCATTCGCTACTTAATGGACAGCTGCCTGTTCCGCGTAAAGCCCGATGATGAGCGCCAGCAGGTGGTGGCCGAACTGGGCGAACGCGGGCTCAACCTGGTGCCGGTGGTCGAAAAAGGCGAGCTGGTGGGCTGCCTGATGGAGAAGGAGATCGCCCATCTGCTGGAAGATGAGGTCACCGAAGACGCGCATCTGCAGGGCGCGACGCTGCCGCTGGAGAAGCCCTATCTGGAGATAAGCCCGTGGACGCTGTGGAAGAAGCGTTCGGTCTGGCTGCTGCTGCTGTTCGTCGCCGAAGCCTACACCAGCAGCGTTATCCAGCACTTTGAAGAGGCGCTGGAGTCAGCCATTGCGCTGGCCTTCTTTATCCCGCTGCTGATCGGCACCGGCGGCAACAGCGGCACGCAGATCACCTCCACGCTGGTGCGCTCCATGGCGCTGGGCGAAGTGCGGCTGCGCGATATGGGACGGGTTATCCGTAAAGAGGTCTCAACGTCGCTGCTGATCGCCCTGACGCTCGGGCTGGCGGGATGCCTGCGCGCCTGGATGATGGGCATCGGGATGGAAATCACGCTGATCGTCAGCCTGACCCTGGTGTGCATTACGCTGTGGAGCGCGCTGGTATCGTCGGTGATCCCGATGGTGCTCAAGCGCGTCGGTATCGACCCGGCGGTGGTCTCCGCGCCGTTTATCGCCACGCTGATCGACGGCACCGGGCTTATCATCTACTTCAAAATCGCCCAGTATTTTCTGGGTCTGAACTGACGGCCAGAGGTCAGCCTTCCGCAACGGGAGGCTGACCTCATTTTACGCCTCCGACAGCGCCTGCGCGCAGGCCCAGGCGCTGGACCACGCCCACTGGAAGTTATAGCCGCCGAGCCAGCCGGTGACGTCCATCACTTCGCCGATAAAATAGAGCCCGGGCACTTTCCGCGCTTCCATCGTGCGGGAGGAGAGTTCGTTGGTGTCCACGCCGCCGAGGGTCACCTCCGCCGTCCGATAGCCCTCGGTGCCGTTGGGCTGCACGCGCCAGGCGGTCAGCGTCTCCACCAGCGCCTCCTGCTCGCGGAGGTTGAGCTGCTTCAGCGTAACGTCCGGGATCTGCCCCAGCTGCTGCAGGCACTCGACCAAACGCTTCGGCAGCTGCATGGCGAGGGTATTTTTCAGGCTTTGATTCGGATGTTCTGCCCGCTGCTGGTTGAGGAAGTCGTCGAGACTGCAGTCCGGCAGCAGATTGATGCTGACGAATTCTCCCGACTGCCAGTAGCTGGAAATTTGCAGCACCGCCGGACCGGAGAGCCCGCGATGGGTAAACAGCAGATTCTCGCGGAAAACCGTGCCGTCCTCGGCGGTAATGGTCGATGGCACCGACACGCCGGAGAGCGCCTGCAGCTGCTCGAGCAGCGGTTTATGCAGGGTAAAAGGCACCAGTCCGGCGCGGGTCGGCAGCACCGTCAGGCCAAACTGTTCGGCCAGCTTGTAGCCGAACGGCGACGCGCCAAGGCCCGGCATCGACAGGCCGCCGGAGGCGACCACCAGCCTGTTCGCCGCCACCGTTTCGCCGTTAAGCTGCAGGGTGAAGCCCGCGTCGTCGCGCTCGACGCTCAGGATCTCCGTGCGCAGGCGGAGCTGCACGCCGCCCTTTTCACATTCGGCCAGCAGCAGGTTGACCACCTGTTCGGCAGAGTCGTCGCAGAACAGCTGGCCGAGCGTCTTCTCATGCCAGGCGATGCCGTGTTTACCCACCAGCTCGATAAAATCCCACTGGGTGTAGCGCGCCAGCGCCGACTTGCAAAAATGCGGGTTCTGGCTGAGATAGGCCGCTGGCTCGATATACATATTGGTAAAATTGCAGCGCCCGCCGCCGGACATCAGGATTTTACGGCCCGGCTTTTTGCCATTATCCAGCAGCAGCACGCGCAGCCCCGCCTGGCCCGCCTGTGCTGCACAAAACATTCCCGCCGCTCCGGCGCCAATTACAATGGCATCAAACCTTTCCACACTGCTTTCCTCATGTCCCGATTGTCGGGAATTGTAAATATTTCACGCTGGTCGCACCAGCGCGAAAAATTAAGTATTTATTTACATCATTGAAATATATAGGATTACTCCCAAGCGCGTCGTACCTGAAGAGCAAGGAAATCAAAAAAAGTCTATATTTCACTTTGCCCGCGCCGCTAAAGTCACTGATAATGCGCCGCGTTCATGTCCTCAAAATGGCGTAACGTCCTATGCTACATTTATTTGCCGGTCTGGATTTACATACCGGGCTATTACTATTGCTTGCTTTAGCTTTCGTGCTGTTTTACGAAGCGATTAACGGTTTTCATGATACCGCAAACGCTGTTGCAACTGTGATCTACACACGCGCAATGCGGTCGCAGCTTGCTGTGGCGATGGCGGCTCTCTTCAACTTTTTCGGCGTTCTGTTAGGTGGTCTTAGCGTAGCTTATGCCATTGTGCATATGTTGCCGACCGACCTGCTGCTTAACATGGGTTCTGCACATGGCCTCGCTATGGTGTTTTCCATGCTGCTGGCGGCTATTATCTGGAACCTCGGAACCTGGTACTTTGGTCTTCCGGCCTCCAGTTCGCATACGCTGATCGGCGCCATCATCGGGATTGGTTTAACCAATGCATTGATGACCGGCACCTCGGTGGTTGACGCGCTGAATATCCCGAAAGTCATCGGTATTTTCGCCTCGCTGATCGTCTCGCCTATCGTGGGCCTGGTGGTGGCTGGCGGCCTGATTTTCATTCTGCGCCGCTACTGGAGCAATACCAAGAAACGCGCTCGTATCCACCTGACGCCTGCTGAACGTGAAAAGAAAGACGGGAAGAAAAAACCGCCGTTCTGGACCCGTATTGCGCTGATTCTGTCAGCAATAGGCGTGTCATTCTCGCACGGCGCGAACGACGGTCAGAAGGGCATTGGCCTGGTGATGCTGGTGCTTATCGGCGTAGCGCCGGCAGGTTTCGTGGTTAACATGAACGCTTCCGGCTACGAAATCACCCGTACCCGCGATGCGGTCAATAACGTGGAAACCTTCTTCGAACAGCGTCCTGAGCTGCTGAAGAAAGCGACCGGCGTTGACCAGCTGATTCCGTCACCGGAAGCCGGCGCGGTCGCCGCGGGCGAGTTCCACTGCCATCCGGCGAACACCGTCAACGCGCTTAGCCGCGTGAAAACGATGCTCACCGGAATCGAAAGCTACGATGCGCTCACTCTCGATCAGCGCAGCCAGCTGCGCCGCATTATGCTGTGTATTTCCGACACCACCGACAAAGTCGCGAAGCTGCCGGAAGTGAATGGCGATGATAAGCGTCTGCTGAAGAAGCTTAAAACCGATATGCTGAGCACCATCGAGTACGCGCCAATCTGGATCATTATGGCGGTTGCTCTGGCGTTAGGTATCGGCACCATGATCGGCTGGCGCCGCGTGGCGACCACTATCGGCGAGAAGATCGGTAAGAAAGGCATGACCTACGCACAGGGTATGTCGGCCCAGATGACCGCAGCCGTATCGATTGGTCTGGCGAGCTACACCGGGATGCCGGTTTCCACCACCCACGTGCTCTCCTCCTCGGTTGCAGGGACGATGCTCGTTGACGGCGGCGGACTGCAGAGAAAAACCGTCACCAGTATTCTGATGGCGTGGGTTCTCACCCTCCCGGCGGCGATTCTGCTGTCAGGCGGGCTGTACTGGATAGCGCTGAAGCTTATCTAAGAAGCTAACGGCAGCGATATAACGGGTCAGGAAACTGGCCCGTTTTTTTTTGCGCTAGTGCCAGATAAGTAGCGCAACCATACTCACCACCACGAGGCCGCACAGCGCGCTGGTCAAAATAAACTGTCGCCGCACCCGTTCACAGCGGCGAATAAACTCGTCGTCATGATGATCGCGGTAGCGCTGGCCGTAGATATACCAGACCAGCCTCATCTGCTTACCCGGCTGGCCGTGAGAGGTAAAAAAACCCCCGCCATCAACATATTGATACAGCAAGGGATCGCAACCACGTAGCACTACCAATAACGCACGCAATGATGAGAAGTAGCGTGCCATATTCACCACACAAACGATACACAGGGCCCAAAACAGCGCAATCGTGCTGATCATACTTCCTCCCCGGCGACCCACCCTCGGAGACGTCTCCGGGGCTAGCGCTCCCCAATACCCGACCCATACAATAGAAGAGTGCGATACCAATCACGTTTATTTATTCGATCGGCTCATTAAATAGTGTAGGAGATCCGTTAATTTTTTTACCACAAGGTTAATCGTTATCAATACATAAGACGGATATATTTGTTTAACTATTTGGTGAACCAGGCGCATTGACGGCGCGCGAGGGGCGCTATAAGGTAGAAATATCTTCTACAATTAAGTCCTTAACGGACTGAACCCCCGCGAATTAGCACGCAGGACGCGGGCGAAGCGGCAGCGCTAGCTGTCTGGTCCAACGGTCATCGACAACTTATGGAAGGAGTAACACTATGGCTTACAAACATATTCTTATTGCAGTAGACCTCTCCCCGGAAAGCAAAGTGCTGGTAGAGAAAGCCGTTTCTATGGCACGTCCCTACAATGCCAAGGTTTCCCTGATCCACGTCGATGTGAATTACTCCGACCTCTACACCGGTCTTATCGACGTCAATCTGGGCGACATGCAGAAACGCATTTCTGAAGAGACCCACCACGCGCTGAGCGAACTCTCCGGCAACGCGGGCTATCCGATTACGGAAACCCTGAGCGGCAGCGGCGATCTCGGCCAGGTGCTGGTTGATGCCATTAAAAAATACGATATGGACCTGGTCGTCTGCGGCCACCATCAGGACTTCTGGAGCAAGCTGATGTCCTCCGCACGCCAGCTGATCAACACCGTACATGTCGATATGCTGATTGTCCCGCTGCGCGACGAAGAAGACGAATAACGCTTTCGCCTTTCTCAGCATCAGCCTGTCTGCGCCCGCTTATGCGGGCGTTTCTTTTCCCGTCCGCGCCGCCATCGCCCGCCCGCTATTATCCCGACTATCCCAAACGAACCGTTATCTCCCGCCTAGAGACATAGGCAGGATATCAACCCACACATTTAATATCAGTTAGTGTGATCGACCAATTATAAGAAAAAACATCTATATAATAATCTAATCATTAAGCCAATGGCCGCAGTATAGCGCGCCATCATACTTTTTCAGCGCGTTCTGGCATACGCGTTCATACTTTTTTGGGATAGCACTAAAAGGCGAAGGAATATGAAAACAACTGCACCTACGGGCCTGCTGCAGCAACCGCGGCCGTTCTTCATGATCTTTTTTGTAGAGTTATGGGAGCGATTTGGCTATTACGGCGTCCAGGGCATCCTGGCGGTTTTCTTTGTTAAACAGCTCGGATTCTCTCAGGAACAGGCGTTTATTACCTTCGGCGCATTTGCGGCGCTGGTCTACGGCCTGATCTCCATCGGCGGCTACGTCGGCGACCACCTGCTGGGCACCAAACGAACGCTGGTGCTGGGGGCGATTGTGCTGGCGCTCGGCTATTTCATGACCGGGCTATCGCTCCTGAAACCCGATCTCATTTTTATCGCTCTGGGCACTATCGCCGTCGGGAACGGACTGTTTAAGGCCAACCCCGCCAGCCTGCTGTCAAAGTGCTATCCTCCGGAGGACGCCCGCCTCGACGGGGCATTCACCCTGTTTTACATGTCGATTAACATCGGCTCCCTGCTGTCACTATCGCTGGCGCCGGTGATTGCCGAGAAGTTCGGCTACGCCGTCACCTACAACCTGTGCGGGGCGGGGCTGATTATCGCTCTGCTGGTCTACTTCGCCTGCCGTGGGATGGTCAAAGATATCGGTTCGGAGCCTGACCATCGGCCGCTGGTGCTGCGCAACCTGCTGTACGTGCTGGTCGGTACGGTAGCGATGATTTTCCTCTGCGCCTGGCTCATGCATAACGTAAAAATCGCCAACCTGGTGCTGATCGTCCTCTCTATCGTGGTGATTATTTTCTTCTTTCGCGAGGCCTTTAAGCTGGATAAAACCGGCCGCAACAAGATGTTTGTCGCCTTTATCCTGATGCTGGAAGCGGTGCTGTTCTACATCCTGTACGCGCAAATGCCCACGTCGCTCAACTTTTTTGCCATCAACAACGTGCACCACCAGATCCTTGGCATCACCATTAACCCGGTCAGCTTCCAGGCGCTGAATCCGTTCTGGGTCGTGGTCGCCAGCCCGATACTGGCGGCAATCTACACCCGCCTCGGCAACAAAGGTCGGGACCTGACCATGCCGATGAAGTTTACCCTTGGGATGTTTTTATGTTCGCTGGGCTTCCTGACCGCCGCCGCCGCCGGTATCTGGTTTGCCGACGCCCAGGGGCTCACCTCGCCGTGGTTTATCGTGCTGGTCTATCTGTTCCAGAGCCTTGGCGAGCTGCTGATTAGCGCACTCGGCCTGGCGATGGTCGCCGCGCTGGTTCCCCAGCAGCTGATGGGCTTTATCCTCGGGATGTGGTTCCTGACGCAGGCGGCAGCCTTCCTGATGGGGGGATACGTGGCGACCTTCACCGCGGTGCCGGAAAATATCACCGACCCGCTGCAGACCCTGCCGATCTACACAGACGTGTTCGGCAAGATTGGCCTGGTGACCCTGGCGGTGACGATTGTGATGGCGATTCTGGTGCCGTGGCTCAACCGCATGATTAATACCCCTGCCGACGGCAAATAGCGGCGGCTCAGGCCTCGGCCAGCGGCAGCTGGCTGAGGTTAGCTCTTACGGGCGTCAAGCTGCCCGAGCGCCTCTGCCATGCGCTGCTGGGCAAATTTGCCGGCGGCAACGCGGCGGCCAGCCTGCTGGAAGTGGCGCCGCGGCCCTGTCGTCAGGAAAACTACGTCACCTGTCTGGATTTCGGCGCCTGGGCCGCGCGATGCTTATCCGGGCTACAGGCTACGTAGCCGGATAAGGCGCGTTGCGCTACCGTGCGGGATATTCGGCGAGAAGGGGTTATTCCGCCGTGCCGGCGTAAATATCAAACCGATGGCCCTTGGTGACCACCGCGTTCGGCGTGGCGACATCCGCCAGCGGCGGCGCGTAGTCAGGCCGTTTGACCACCACCCGTTTGGTCGCCAGCAGGCGCGCCGGCTCCAGCAGGCCGTCGGCGTCTAAATCCGGCCCCACCAGCGACTGAAAGACGCGCATCTCTTTTTTAACCAGCGCGCTTTTCTGCTTGTGCGGGAACATCGGGTCGAGATAGACCACCTGCGGTCGCGGGGCAATATCGCTCAGCGCCGTCAGGCTCGAGGCGTGAATAAGCTGCAGACGCTGCTGCAGCCACGGGCCAATTTCCGGGTCGGCATAGCCGCGGGCCAGGCCATCATCAAGCAGCGCCGCCACCACCGGGTTACGCTCCAGCATCCGCACGCGGCAGCCTACGCTGGCGAGCACAAACGCGTCGCGCCCCAGCCCCGCCGTGGCGTCCACCACCTCCGGCAGATAGTCGCCCTTGACGCCCACCGCTTTGGCCACCGCCTCGCCGCGTCCGCCGCCGAACTTACGCCGATGGGCCATCGCCCCGCCGACAAAATCAACAAAGATGCCGCCAAGCTTCGGCTCGTCGCGCTTACGCAATTCCAGATGCTCCGGCGTCATCGCCAGCGCCATCAGGTTGTCTTCGTCATGCTCCAGCCCCCAGCGGGCGGCAAGAACAGATAAGGCGCCGTCTCCGGCGCCCGTTTCATCAATTAAGCAGATTTTCACTTCCGCTTTACCCTAAATAATTCGCGTTGCCTCAGGACAACAAGGGAACAAATCCCCGGCAACGAACGCAGCGTAGGTTCCCGGGGTGAGTGAGTGCAGTTGCCGCAGAGGCAGCCTGAAGTATGGCGGGTAAATTAGCCCTTAATCCCGTAGTGATCCAGCATCGCGTCCAGCTGCGGCTCACGGCCACGGAAGCGTTTGAAGAGGATCATCGGCTCTTCAGAACCGCCGCGACTCAGGATGTTATCGAGGAACGACTGGCCGGTTTCGCGGTTGAAAATCCCCTCTTCCTCAAAGCGGGAGAAGGCATCCGCCGCCAGCACGTCGGCCCACAGGTAGCTGTAGTAGCCCGCCGCGTAGCCGCCGGCAAAAATGTGGCTGAAGGCGTGCGGGAAGCGACCCCACGACGGGCCAGGCACCACGGCGACCTGCTTTTTGATCTCCGCCAGCGTCTCGAGGATTTTCGCCCCTTGCTCCGGCTGATACTCCGCATGCAGACGGAAGTCGAACAGGCCGAACTCCAGCTGGCGCAGAATAAACAGCGCGGCCTGGTAATTCTTCGCGGCGAGCATTTTTTCCAGCAGCGCCTGCGGCAGCGGTTCGCCGGTCTCGTAGTGGCCGGAGATAAACGCCAGCGCCTCCGGCTCCCAGCACCAGTTCTCCATGAACTGGCTCGGCAGCTCAACCGCGTCCCACGGCACGCCGCTGATGCCGGACACGCCCGGGGTATCGATGCAGGTCAGCATGTGGTGCAGGCCGTGGCCAAATTCGTGGAACAGAGTGATCACTTCATCATGGGTAAACAGCGCCGGCTTGCCGCTAACCGGACGGTTAAAGTTGCAGGTCAGGTAGGCCACCGGTTTCTGCAGTGAACCGTCCAGCTTGCGCATCTGGCCGACGCAGTCGTCCATCCACGCGCCGCCGCGCTTGTGCTCGCGCGCATAGAGATCGAGATAGAAGCTGCCGCGCAGTTCGCCTTTTTCGTCATACAGCTCGAAGAAGCGCACTTCCGGGTGCCAGACGTCAACATCGGTGCGCTCTTTGGCGCTGATGCCGTAAATGCGTTTAACCACTTCGAACAGGCCGTTAACGGCTCTGTTTTCCGGGAAATAGGGGCGCAGCTGCTCATCGCTGATGCTGTAGAGATGCTGCTTCTGTTTTTCGCTGTAGTAAGCGATATCCCACGGCTGCAGCTCATCAATGCCAAACTCCGCTTTGGCGAAGGCGCGCAGCTGGGCCAGCTCTTTCTCCCCCTGCGGACGGGCGCGCTTCGCCAAGTCGGTCAGGAAGTCGAGCACCTGCTGCGGGTTTTCCGCCATTTTGGTCGACAGCGATTTTGACGCGTAGCTGTCAAAGCCCAGCAGCTGCGCCAGCTCGTGGCGCAGGGCGAGGATCTCGGCCATCACCGGGCTGTTGTCCCATTTACCGGCGTTCGGTCCCTGGTCAGAAGCGCGGGTGGAGTAGGCGCGATAGAGCTCTTCGCGCAGCGCCTGGTTGTCGCAGTAGGTCATCACCGGCAGGTAGCTTGGGATATCGAGGGTCAGCAGATAGCCTTCCTGCTCTTTAGCCTGCGCCTGGGCCTGAGCCGCGGCCAGCGCGCTCTCCGGCATCCCGGAGAGCTCGGCTTCATCGGTGACCAGCTTGCTCCAGCCCATGGTGGCGTCGAGCACGTTGTTGCTGTACTGGTTACCCAGCTCGGAGAGGCGCGCGGCAATTTCGCCGTAGCGCTTCTGCTGCTCTTTTGCCAGTCCAATACCGGAGAGTTCAAAATCACGCAGCGCGTTATCCACCGCTTTTTTCTGGGCGGTGTTCAGGGTGGCGTAGTGGTCGCCGTCGCGCAGGTCGCGATACGCCTGGTACAGGCCTTCGTTCTGGCCCACCCAGGTGCTGTATTCCGACAGCAGCGGCAGGGTTTGTTCGTAGGCTTCACGCAGCTCCGGACTATTTTTTACCGAGTTCAGATGGCTGACGGGAGAAAAAATACGTCCCAGCACGTCGTCAACTTCCGCCAGCGGCTGGCACAGCGTCTCCCAGCTATAGGGCGCGCCCTGCGCCACGACGCTCTCTACCGCTGCCCGGCAATCGTCCAGCGCTTTGGTGACCGCAGGCACCACATGCTCCGGCTTGATTGCAGAAAAAGGCGGCAACGAAAAAGGCGTCAGTAATGGATTGGTCATATGCGCAGTCCTGTTGAAAAGGGGAAATGAAGCGCGCGTTCCGGCGCTTTAGCATGAGATCTAGAATGGGGGATAGTTGGGTGAATTTCAATGTCGTGCGATGCGCAGAGCCGGGTATTGCTGCAATAAGCCCGGCCGTTGAGCAAAATCCCGGCGGGCGCGCTGCTTCGCCGGGCTGGGTGAGATTAATGCGCCTTCTGCGCCATCTGCCAGGCGGCAGGCAGGTTGAGGCGCTGCCAGAACTGCTGGTCGGCGGTCTCTCCCGACAGCGGATAGCCGGCCGGTAGCGCGCTTTTCACCATCAGCGCCCGACGCTGCGCGGCGGAAAGATGCGGCAAGGCGGCCTCCAGCAGCACCTCGGCCCCTTCCGGTACCTTCAGGGCCGGCTTCTCGCCCTTCTGCTGCGGCAGATCGTAGGTCATAGTGAAGCGATAAAAGGCGTGCATGGCCGGGTCGCGGTACGGATCGTCCTTGCCGGCGGTTTTCGCGCATTCGGCAAGCGAAGTGCCGCACTCTTTCTCCAGCGCGGCGCGCAGCTGGTCGCGCGCCTCGTTGAACAGCGCGCGATATTTTGCATCGTTCAGATAGTGGGCGACGTTACGCTGCGCCACCATCCGCGAGCCCATCACGTCCAGCGGATAGTGCACGCCGAGCACGATCCGCGAGTAGCCGTAGCGCGCGCCGCGGGTCACCAGCTCATCGAAGCGCTCCGGGATCATTTCGGCCATCAGCAGGGCATCGGTATAGCCGGTATTGGTGTGCCCGCTGGGGAACGAGCCGCCGTCGGCGGTGTAAGGCTTGCCATCCTTCACCACCACGTCATCCGGCACCAGGTGGATGGTGTTGCCCTGAATCAGGAACGGACGCGGGTTATTGAAGTGCTTTTTCACCGCGCCGGTGCTGACTTCGCTGGCCTTAATCAGCGCCGCCGCTTTACCCAGCTCGCCTTTGTCGTAGGCCGCAAGGAACGCTTTGCCCAGCCGGGGCCCCATCGCATCGCTGAGGAAGTAGAGATAGCTTATCCCCTCGGCATCGGCCAGCGCCTGCTGGCGGGTAGCCTGGGTGGCATCGCGGTTAATGGCGGTGACGGTGGCGAGGTTATCTTTCACCACCGGATCCGGGAGCTTGCTGAACGCCGAGAGCAGCGCAATCCCCGCCTGCTGGTTCTCTTTAGCCTGAAAATCGTAGCCGCTGGCCTTAAGCCAGGCTTTATCCGCCTGGGTTTTATTTTGTTTTGCGTGCTCCAGCTGGTCGCGGGTGAGGGTTGCGGCATCCCCTTTCAGCGCCTGGCGTAGCGCCGCCAGCGTCTGGCTTTCCAGCGCGTCAAACGCCGGACCGGCGGCCGCAGGCGTCACGCTGGCGGCGATCGCCGCGGCCTGATTGAGCGGAAGGTCTTTAGCCAGCGCCGGCAGCGCCAGGATCAGCGCCGACGTCAGAAGTGTGATTTGCAGTTTCATTATTTTTCCTTTTATTCAAACGATTACCTTGCCTGCACGCGACGCTAGCGCGACCGTTTGACGCTTTTATGACACCGTTATGTTTTGCAACGCTTTTGCCACAATTGAAACAGCACGGCGCTACAGCGGTAATCCGCACGGATCTGCGGTAAACTATCGGTTATCTTGTTTAATTCCCGGAATCTCTGCATCCATGCTCAGTTATCGCCACAGCTTTCACGCAGGCAACCACGCCGACGTCCTCAAACACACCGTTCAGAGTCTGATCATTGAATCGCTGAAAGAGAAAGAGAAGCCGTTTCTCTATCTGGACACCCACGCCGGCGCAGGTCGCTACCATCTGAGCAGCGAGCACGCCGAGCGTACCGGTGAGTACATGGAAGGCATCGCCCGCATCTGGCAGCAGGATGACCTGCCGGCCGAGCTGGAGCCGTATATCTCCGTGGTTCAGCACTTCAACCGTAGCGGCCAGCTGCGCTACTACCCTGGCTCCCCGCTGGTTGCCCGCCAGCTGCTGCGCGAGCAGGACAGCCTGCAGCTGACCGAGCTGCACCCGAGCGACTTCCCGCTGCTGCGCTCAGAGTTCCAGAAAGACGAGCGCGCGCGCGTAGAAAAATCCGATGGCTATCAGCAGCTGAAGGCAAAGCTGCCGCCCGCCTCCCGTCGCGGCCTGATTCTGATTGACCCGCCGTACGAAATTAAAAGCGATTACCAGGCGGTGGTGACCGGCATTCATGAAGGCTACAAGCGCTTCGCGACCGGCACCTATGCGCTGTGGTATCCGGTGGTCCTTCGTGCGCAGATTAAGCGCATGATCAAGGAGTTAGAAGCAACCGGTATTCGTAAAATCATGCAGATTGAGCTTGCCGTGCGCCCGGACAGCGACCAGCGCGGCATGACCGCGTCGGGGATGATCGTGATCAACCCGCCGTGGAAGCTGGAACAGCAGATGAACAACGTTCTGCCGTGGCTGCACAAAAAGCTGGTTCCGACCGGCATCGGGCACGCAACGGTCAGCTGGATCGTCCCGGAGTAATCGCAGTCATCGGCGGAACCTATTGATTTACGGTATACAATCGCAGCATTCAGATATTAAGGATATGACTCATGAGCAAACATTATGACTACATTGCTATCGGCGGCGGCAGCGGCGGCATTGCCTCCATCAACCGCGCGGCGATGTACGGCCAGAAGTGCGCCCTGATTGAAGCGAAAGATCTGGGCGGCACCTGCGTTAACGTCGGCTGTGTACCGAAGAAAATAATGTGGCACGCGGCGCAGATCCGCGAAGCGATTCACCTGTACGGCCCGGACTACGGTTTCGATACCACCATTAACCACTTCGACTGGGACCGACTGGTTGCCAGCCGCAGCGCCTACATCGACCGCATTCATACCTCCTACGACAACGTGCTGGGTAAAAATAAGGTCGACGTGATTAAGGGCTTCGCCCGCTTTATTGACGCCAAAACGGTGGAAGTCAACGGCGAAACCCTGACCGCCGATCATATCCTCATCGCCACCGGCGGCCGTCCGAGCCACCCGTCAATTCCGGGCGTAGAGTACGGCATCGACTCCAACGGCTTCTTCGAGCTTCCGGCGCTGCCGAAGCGCGTGGCGGTTGTCGGCGCGGGCTATATCGCGGTTGAGCTGGCGGGAGTGATTAACGGTCTCGGCGCCGAGACGCATCTGTTCGTGCGCAAGCACGCGCCGCTGCGCAGCTTCGATCCGCTGATTGTCGAGACGCTGGTTGAGGTGATGAACGCCGAAGGCCCGCAGCTGCATACCAACGCCATTCCGCAGTCGGTGGTGAAAAACGCCGACGGCAGCCTGACCCTGACCCTCGAAGATGGCCGCAGCCAGACCGTCGATTGCCTGATTTGGGCCATCGGCCGCCAGCCGGAGACCGATAACTTCAACCTCAAGGCCACCGGGGTGGAAACCAACGACAAAGGCTATATCGTCGTGGATAAGTTCCAGAACACCAGCGTGCCGGGGATCTACGCGGTGGGCGATAACACCGGCGCGGTCGAGCTGACGCCGGTCGCCGTTGCCGCCGGCCGCCGTCTCTCCGAGCGTCTGTTCAACAACAAGCCGGAAGAGCATCTGGACTACAGCAACATCCCGACCGTGGTCTTCAGCCACCCGCCAATCGGCACCGTCGGCTTAACCGAGCCGCAGGCTCGCGAGCAGTACGGCGACGAGGCGGTGAAGGTCTATAAATCGTCCTTTACCGCGATGTATACCGCCGTCACCTCGCACCGCCAGCCGTGCCGCATGAAGCTGGTCTGCGTCGGCCCGGAAGAGAAGATTGTCGGTATTCACGGCATCGGCTTCGGCATGGATGAAATGCTGCAGGGCTTTGCGGTCGCGCTGAAGATGGGCGCCACCAAGAAGGACTTCGACAACACCGTAGCGATCCACCCGACCGCCGCGGAAGAGTTCGTGACCATGCGCTAAACGTCAAGGCCCCGTACTCACGGGGCTTTTTTCAACGCCTCATGGCGCAGCCGATAAGCCGTTCCCGCCGCCTGATTTTGCAAAATCGCATGCCCGATGTAGTTACTCCAGTTAAAGCTATTTTGCAGCACCACCACCGCATTCTGGTTCGCTTTATCAAAGCCGATATAGCTGGAATAGCCGCCGATGTAGCCCACCTGATAGGTAATCTTCTGCCCGCCGATCGTATCGGTCACCCAGGCAATATTCGCCGCCTCCGTCTGCCGCGGATAGTAGTCGTGGACAACGTCGGTGAAGGCTTTATCCAGCGCCGGATTGCCGGTCGGTGAAAAGTGGGCGCGGGCGTAAGCGATGAGGTCGCGGGCGTCGCTGTACAGGTTGGCCGCCCCCACCATATTGTTGCTGAACTGCCAGTCCGGCGTCAGCGCACCGCGGGTTTTAAATTTCGGCTGATCCCCCGCATGCCCGAGGGCGCGCCGGGAGTATCCGCGCAGCGTTGACGGCACGAAGCTGGTGTTATGCAGGGCCAGCGGCTGGAAAATCATCCGCGATGCCAGCGCCTCAACGGATTCTCCGGTCTGATATTTGAGGATGTAGCCGAGGATGGCGTAGCCGAGATTGGAGTACTCAGGCTCGCGCACCAGCGGCGCGTTGAAGGTGCTGAGATAGCCCAGCGCGCCGTCGCCGTCGAGCTCATGATAGAAGTTTTCCCCATCGCTCAGGTAGGCCAGCAAATGCTCCAGCGACAGCAGGTTCATTGGCTGGCGCGGCAGTCCGGAGGTGTGCGTCACCAGCTGCAGGAGCGTGATGTTTTTGGCGTCTGCGCTCAGCCGGGTCTCCGGCGGCAGCAGCATGGCGAGCGTATCGTCCCAGTGCAGCCGCCCCTCATTGACCAGCAGGGTGATCGCCTCGGCGGTAACCCCTTTGCTCAGCGAGCCGAGGGCAAAGAGCGTATCCGGGGTAATCGGGTAGCGATTTTTGGCATCGGTCACGCCGTAGCAGTGAAATTCCGCCGGGCCGTTATGACGGATAATCGCCACCACCACGCCGCTCACCTGCTTGCTCTGCATATAGTGGTTGACGAAGGTATCGACGGAGAGCCGATGCCCGTTTTGCCCTACCTGACTGGTTTCGTCAGAAGGGACACTCATTTGCGAAAGCGTTCCGGAGCATCCGACAAGCAGCACAGACGCCAGCAACACAGGGCTAAACCGCCTGCTCAAACCATACCTTCCTGCCGTACGCGCTACCGGGTGGATAAAAAAGGGACGCAGATCGTAACGGCAGTGGTCGGTGATTGCAAAGCGAATAGGCTGAATTTAACGTCCGCGGCGCTGTAAAGCTGGACGTTTTTTTATCCTGCCGTCACGCCATGCCGTTGTTGCCGTGGCGCATAAACGCCGGGCGCTGGTTGAGCGCCATATACCAGCGTTCGACGGCCGGCATCTCCGGATGGGCAAAAGGCGTCATTTTCCAGCGATGGACCGACAGCCCAAGGACGATATCCGCCAGCGTAAACCGACCGCCGGCCAGCCAGCCGCCGGTTTGCTGAAGCTGCTGGTCCACTATCTGCACGCAGCGGGTCCAGCTGGCAATGCTCTCTTTCAGCGCCGCCGGGTCCTGAAAGCGCGGGTCCTTGCGCACCAGCCCCATAAACGCATAGCGCCAGGCGTTGTTAAACTCCGTTGCCTGCCAGTCCATCCAGTGCTCAACCTCGGCCGCCGCCTGCGGCGCAACGGGCAGCAGATCCTCCCGTCCGGCCTTACGCGCCAGGTAGCGGCAGATACTGTTCGATTCCCACAGCACAAAGTCATCATCCAGCAGAACCGGCACCAGGGCGTTCGGATTCAGCGCGCGGAACGCCGCGGTATCAATCGGCTGAAATCCGCTGCCGTAATCCTCCTGCTGATACTCAAGGCCCGCTTCTTCGCAGGTCCACAGCACTTTACGGACGTTAATTGATGAGCGTTTACCCAATATTGTTAGCATTGTCAGGGATTCCTTAACTGAAGAGACGTTTTATTCACCATACTCCATCGGCTACGCGAGTACAGCCAACAAAGAGTAGCCCGTCGGATAATGTGTCGATACTCGTCATGCTTCACGCTGCGTCCCGGTCACTTACCTGCGCTGCCGCCTTCCTGCAACGCGAATGATTTAGGTTATAGTGGATGCTTGCCTTTTTTGCCGATACAGGAGCCCGTGATGCTGACCCCCTTTAACGTTTTAACCCCGGGAAATATTCGTTTTGGTCGCGGCCTGGCGCCGAGCGCTGCGCCCTGGCTGGCCCAGCGCAGCGACAAGGTGCTGCTGGTTCACGGCGCCAGCCCGCAGCGGGCCGACTTTCTGCTGGCCGAACTTCGCGCCCACGCGCTGGAGGTGACGACCCTCTCCATCGCCCATGAGCCCGACCTGCAGGCGATCGAGCAGGGTGTACGCCTGGCGCGCGAAAGGGGCGTCGGGGCGGTGGTAAGCCTCGGGGGCGGCGCGGTGATCGACGCCGGGAAGGCCATCGCCGCGCTGGTGCCGGCATCCGGGGAGGTTATCGAGTATCTGGAAGTGGTCGGCAGCGGCCGGGTGCTGGAAGCGCATCCGCTGCCCTTTGTCGCTATCCCCACCACCTCCGGCACCGGCGCCGAGGTGACGAAAAACGCGGTGATTAACGTCGTGCAGCAGCAGCGTAAGGTCAGCCTGCGCGATGACCGGATGCTGCCGGACCTGGCGATCGTTGACCCGGCGCTCACCGACAACGCGCCGCGGGCGGTGACCCTGGGCTCCGGCCTCGATGCGATCGCCCAGCTTATCGAACCCTGGCTGTGCACCCGGGCCAACCCGTTTACCGACGCCCTGTGCCGGGAGGCGATCCCGCGCGGCATCAAGGCGCTGAAAACGCTAATGACAAAAGAGTGCCCGCAGAGTCGCGATGAAATGGCGTGGGCCAGCCTGTGCGGCGGCCTGGCGCTGGCCAATGCCGGTCTCGGCGTTGTTCACGGCCTGGCGGGGCCGCTGGGCGGCCTGAGCAACGCCTCCCACGGCGCGCTGTGCGGCTGCCTGCTGCCCTTCGGCCTCGCGCTTAACGAATCGCTGGTCACCGATGAAGCCCTGCGCGAGCGCTTTAACGACGTGCGCCGCTGGCTGGCCGACGGGCTCAACGTGCATCCGGATACCGCCTGGGAGAGCCTGCACGAATGGAGCCGCGGCGCCGGTCTCGGCAATCTCAACGATCTGGGCGTGGCGCATCGGGCGCTTGAGCCCGCCGCGCTGGCCGCCAGCGGCTCGTCGTCGATGAAAGCCAACCCGGTCACGCTAAGCAGCGAACAGCTGCTGGAGATGCTGGAAGCGGCGTGGGAGTAATCCCGCGCCTGCGCCATAAAATAAGATTTTGTTGCAAAACGATTGCTCTGAATTTTTCCGCGCGATTCAGAGCACCCGTTCATAAATTAACGATATAAATCAGTGAGTAATAAAAATTCCGGCTTCAGGTATTTGCACAGAAGCGTGACCTGACGCACAGTTTCCCCCACGAAAACCGAAGCGAATGACTAAGCTTAAAAGCCATGCCGGGAATATCCGGCGCCATTTAGCGACGCGATCCGGAGGTCCGTATCACTATGTCCAGCCAGACATTACGCAACGATAATAGCGATGAGTTAAAGATCGACGTCGATCTGCGCTACGAAGCCGATCCGTATGAGTTAAAACTGGACGAAATGTTCGACGCCGAACCGGAGCCAGAAATTATCGAGGGGCTGCCGGCGTCTGACGCCCTGACCCCGGCCGATCGCTACCTGGAGCTGTTCGCCCACGTGCAAAAATCGCGCATTTTCGCCGACAGCAAAACCTTCCCCGACTGTGCGCCAAAGCAGGACCCGCTGGATATTTTAATCCACTACCGGCGGGTGAGGCGCATCCCAGGGTTCGATCTGCGGCAGTTCGTCGAGGATCACTTCTGGCTACCGGATCATCGCGCGGAAGATTACGTTTCCGATCCTAAGCGATCCCTGAAAGAGCATATCGATCACCTCTGGCCGATCCTCACCCGCGAGCCGCAGGATCATATCCCGTGGTCGTCGCTGCTGGCGCTGCCGCAGTCGTATATTGTGCCCGGTGGACGCTTTAGCGAGACCTACTACTGGGACTCCTACTTCACGATGCTGGGGCTGGCGGAGAGCGGTCGCGAGGACCTGCTGAAGTGCATGGCGGACAACTTCGCGTGGATGATTGAAACCTACGGTCATATCCCTAACGGCAATCGCACCTACTACCTCAGCCGTTCGCAGCCGCCGGTTTTCGCCCTGATGGTTGAGCTGTTTGAAGAGGACGGCGTGCGCGGCGCTCGCCGCTACCTTGAGCACCTGAAGATGGAGTACCGCTTCTGGATGGACGGCGCCGAGTCGCTGATCCCGAACCAGGCCTATCGCCACGCGGTGCGTATGCCGGACGGCTCGCTGCTCAACCGCTACTGGGACGATCGCGACACCCCGCGCGACGAGTCCTGGCGCGAAGATGTCGAAACGGCAAAGCACTCCGGCCGCCCGCCCAACGAGGTTTACCGTGACCTGCGCGCCGGCGCCGCCTCCGGCTGGGACTACTCCAGCCGCTGGCTGCGCGATATCACCCGTCTGGCGAGTATTCGCACCACCCAGTTTATCCCCATCGATTTGAACGCCTTCCTGTTCAAACTCGAAAATACCATCGCCAATCTCTCCGGCGTTGAGGGCGATCGCGAAACGGAAGCCGCGTTTCGCCAGAAGGCCAGCGACCGTCGGGCGGCGGTGACCCGCTATTTGTGGGATGACGACAGCGGCTGCTTCCGCGACTACGACTGGCGCCGCGAGCAGCTGGCGCTCTTTTCGGCCGCCAGCATCGTGCCGCTGTACGTCGGAATGGCGACGCATGAACAGGCGGATCGCCTTGCCGACGCGGTGCGGGCTCGCCTGCTGACCCCTGGCGGCATTATGGCCACCGAGTATGAAAGCGGCGAACAGTGGGATAAGCCCAACGGCTGGGCGCCGCTGCAGTGGATGGCGGTGCAGGGCTTTAAAATGTACGGCCAGGACCCGCTCGGCGATGAGATAGCCCAAAGCTGGCTGCAAACGGTGAACCACTTCTACAAGCAGCATCATAAGTTGATTGAGAAGTACCATATTGCCAGCGGCGTCCCGCACGAGGGCGGCGGCGGTGAATACCCGCTGCAGGATGGTTTCGGCTGGACCAACGGCGTGGTGCGTCGGCTGATAGGCCTCTACGGCGAGCCATTATAACCAGGTGCTATTCGGGCGGAGAATGTCCTGCTATGGTCACGCTATCGACCTTTGCAGGAACTCCGATCTATGCCTGAACTGCTTACGCCACGGCTGCGCTGCTCGCCGCTGCAGCTGGATGACTGGTCCTTCTTTTTAGCCCTGCAGCGCGATCCGCAGGTGATGCTCTATATTGCCGATTCGCGCCCGCTCGCCGAGATCCGCGAAGCGTTTGATTCGCGCCTGTCGCCGTGGACGCCGGGCGCTAGGCACTGGCTGTGCCTGATCGTCCGCGATCGACAAACCCACGAGCCGCTCGGCATGACCGGCTACCGGCACCACGAGGACGACTGCGCTGAGGTCGGGTTTCTGTTCACTCCCCAGGCCCAGGGAAAAGGCTACGGCTACGAATCACTGCAGGCGCTGTGCGATTTTGCCTTTTCCGCAGGCGGCGTCCGTCGCCTGACCGCCACCGTCACCGCCGGCAACATCGCTTCGAAAAGCCTGCTGCAGAAAACCGGCTTTCTGCTGGAGGGCGAGCTGCGCGAATGCTACTGGCTCAACGGCCGCTGGCATAACGACTGGCTATTTGGCCTGCTGCCGCGCGATTATCATCGGCCCGCCGCTGCGGCAGGCTAGCGCCGCCGGCAGTAGAATACGCCGCCGCGTCCGTTGCAGAGCCAATTGACGCGGCGGCCTCGCCGCTTACAGGAACATCCCGCCGGAAACCTCCACCCGCTGGGCGTTCATCCATTTCAGATCGTCGCTCAGCAGCGCCGCTATCGCGTCGCCGATATCGTCCGGCAGCCCTACCCGCCCCAGCGCCGTTTGCGCCGCAATATGCTGGTTTACCTGCGTATTATCGCGCACCACGCCGCCGCCAAAGTCCGTCTCGATGGCCCCCGGCGCAATAATGTTCACCGAGATCCCGCGCGCGCCCAGCTCTTTTGCCTGGTAGCGGGTCAGTACCTCCATTGCCCCTTTCATTGCCGCATAGGCGGCATAGCCCGGCAGCGCGAAACGGGCCAGCCCGCTTGAGACGTTGAGGATCCGCCCGCCGTCCTGCAGCAGCGGCAGCAGGCGCTGGGTCAGAAAGAACGGGCCTTTGAACTGGATATTCATCAGCTCGTCAAACTGCGCCTCGCTGGTCTGTGCAAAGGCGACGTTGATGCCGATCCCGGCGTTGTTTAATAAATAATCAAAGGTGCCGCGCTGCCAGCGCTGCTGCAGGAGCGTCTTCACCTCGAGAGCAAAGCTTTCGAAGCTCGACGTATCGGCGACGTTAAGCGCTAATGCCGCAGCTTTAACCCCTTTTTGTTCGATTTCAGCGACAACTTCCAGCGCCGCCTGGCGGTTGCTGTGGTAGGTGAGGATAATATCGGTTCCCTTCGCCGCCAGCTTCAGCGCCGCGTTTTTTCCCAATCCACGGCTGCCGCCGGTCACTAAAGCAATACGTTGTGTCATCAGAAACCCCTTATCAGTTGCGTTTGCATCGTGAAAGAGCTTATTAGCTGACAGAAAAACAATAAATACGCTAAATTACGTTTTACTGTTTCCCTGGCAACAACAATAGGTCTCGGGTATGGATAAAATTCACGCAATGCAGCTGTTCATTCGCGTGGCGGAGCTGGAGAGCTTTTCCCGCGCCGCCGACACCCTGGGCCTGCCGAAAGGCAGCGTTTCGCGCCAGATACAGGCGCTGGAAAGCCACCTCGGCGCACGCCTTCTGCACCGCACCACGCGCCGGGTGCAGCTGACTCAGGACGGGATGGTCTACTACGAGCGCGCCAAAGACCTTCTGAGCAACCTCGAGGAGCTGGACGGCATATTCCAGCACGATCCCTCCAGCATCAGCGGACGACTGCGGGTAGATATGCCGGTCGGCGTGGCAAAAAAGCTGATCATTCCGCGGCTGCCGGCCTTTTTGCAGCAGTATCCGGGGATCGAGCTTGAACTGAGCAGCAGCGACCGGCTGGTTGACGTGATCCGCGAAGGTTTTGATTGCGTCGTCCGCGTCGGTACGCTGAAAGATTCCGGCCTGATCGCGCGTCCGCTGGGTAAGCTGACGCAAATTAACTGCGCCAGCCCGCAGTACCTGGCGCGCTTCGGCTATCCGCACTCTCTTGACGATCTCGGCGATCATGCCCTGATCCACTATGCCAGCACCCTTGGCGTTCGCCCGGCGGGTTTTGAGGTCGTCAGCGACGGCGCCGTGCGCTGGGTAAAAACCGGCGGCATACTGACCGTCAATAGCACCGAAACCTATCAGGCCGCCTGCCTCGCCGGGCTGGGCATTATTCAGGTTCCGCGCACCGGCGTTCGCGAAGCGCTGCGCACCGGGGAGCTGATAGAAATTCTGCCGCAATACCGCGCCGAACCGCTGCCGGTCTCGCTTATCTACCCGCATCGGCGCAATCTTTCGCGTCGCGTCCACCTGTTTATGGAGTGGCTGGGTGGCGTGATGAAGGGCTACGTCGACTAGCGCACGGCGGGCCCGTTTCGCCAGAGTCAGGATGCGGGTTTACCGCTCCGCCGCCGCAACCGGCGTTTTGCGTATATAATTTTTGCTGAATCTCGCTGTAAAAAAAGGAAGAAATAACTGATGACACCGGAAAACGACGCGACACGCCCGGCCCAGGATCCGGGCCAGCAGCCGGAAAAGAGTAAAAGCACGCTGGCCGCCATCAACGAATCCGCCGTGGGACAGAAAGCGAACCAGGCGCTGAAAAGCGTGACCGGGACGGCGGAAAAGGTCCAGCGAAATCCGATTATTGCGCACCTGATCCGCGCGGCAGAGCGCTTTAACGACCGCCTGGGTAATCAGTTCGGCGCGGCCATCACCTACTTCTCGTTTCTGTCGATGATCCCGATACTGATGGTCTCCTTCGCCGCCGCCGGCTTTGTCCTCACCTGGCATCCGACGCTGCTGCAGGACATCTTCGATAAAATCCTGCTCAACGTCAGCGATCCGACGCTGGCGGCAACGCTGAAGAACACCATTAATACCGCGGTTCAGCAGCGCACCACCGTCGGCCTGGTTGGGCTGCTGGTCGCGCTTTATTCCGGCATTAACTGGATGGGCAACCTGCGGGAAGCCATCCGCGCCCAGTCCCGCGACGTCTGGGAACGTACGCCGCAGGATCAGGAAAAGATCTGGGTAAAATACTTCCGCGACTTTATTTCGCTGATTGGCCTGCTGGTCGCCCTGATTATTACCCTCTCCATTACCTCTATTGCCGGCGCCGCGCAGCAGACCATCATCTCCGCGCTGTATCTCGACAATATTGAGTGGCTAAAACCGGCCTGGCGGCTGATTGGCCTGGCGATCTCGATTTTCGCCAACTACCTGCTGTTTTTCTGGATCTTCTGGCGCCTGCCGCGCCACCGTCCGCGGCGCAAAGCGCTGATACGCGGCACGATGATTGCGGCAATCGGCTTTGAGGTGATTAAAATCGTCATGACCTGGACGCTGCCGGCGCTGGTGAAGTCGCCGTCGGGCGCCGCGTTTGGCTCCGTTTTAGGGCTGATGGCCTTTTTCTATTTCTTCGCGCGCCTGACCCTGTTCTGCGCGGCGTGGATTGCCACCGCCGAGTATAAAGACGACCGCCGGATGCCGGGGAAAACCCACGATTGATGCCGTATCGGGCTGAACGGAGAGGTATCATTCAGCCCGATCCATCATTTCAGCAGATAAATCCAACGCGTAACTTTTATTTAACCTAAACCTGGTTTTATCTGCCATTATTTTATTTATGTGAAGCATTTCATAGAAGTTATTTTTCAGGCACAAAAATTATCCGCTTTTTGCCCGTTTTTTGGCCTCTCCCGCCCCTTGTTACAGATTGAAATGTCGCTTTTGCTGTGGCTATATGGCTTTTCGTTCGCTAAAAATAAGAAAGATCTATGCAAGCCACAGCCACCACGCTCGACAAGGCGCAGGAAACCGCACCGGTTAACTCGCGCAATAAGGTCGTCGTTGCCTCACTCATCGGCACCGCCATTGAGTTCTTCGACTTCTACATCTACGCCACCGCCGCGGTTATCGTGTTTCCGCATATCTTCTTCCCGCAGGGCGACCCGGCCGCCGCGACGCTGCAGTCGCTGGCAACCTTCGCCATTGCCTTCGTCGCGCGTCCGATTGGCTCAGCGCTGTTCGGCCACTTCGGCGATCGCGTCGGTCGTAAGGTGACGCTGGTCGCCTCGCTGCTGACCATGGGGATCTCTACCGTGGTGATCGGCCTGCTGCCCGGCTATGAGAGCATTGGCATTCTGGCTCCGATGCTGCTGGCGCTGGCGCGCTTTGGTCAGGGGCTGGGCCTTGGCGGTGAATGGGGCGGCGCAGCCCTGCTGGCCACCGAGAACGCCCCGCCGCGTAAACGCGCGCTGTACGGCTCCTTCCCGCAGCTGGGCGCGCCGATCGGCTTCTTCTTCGCTAACGGCACCTTCCTGCTGCTCTCCTGGCTGCTGACCGACCAGCAGTTTATGGAATGGGGCTGGCGCGTGCCGTTTATCTTCTCCGCCGTGCTGGTGATTATCGGGCTTTACGTCCGCGTTTCGCTGCATGAAACGCCGGTCTTTGCCAAAATCGCCGCGGCGAAGAAACAGGTAAAAATCCCGCTGGGGACGCTGCTGACTAAGCACGTGCGGGTGACCGTGCTCGGTACCTTCATCATGCTGGCCACCTATACCCTGTTCTATATCATGACCGTCTACTCCATGACCTTCAGCACCGGCGCTGCGCCAGTGGGCCTCGGTCTGCCGCGTAATGAAGTGCTGTGGATGCTGATGATGGCGGTGATTGGCTTTGGCGTGATGGTGCCGATTGCCGGCCTGCTGGCGGACGCGTTTGGCCGTCGTAAGAGCATGATCGTCATTACCTCAATGATTATTCTCTTTGCCCTGTTCGCCTTTAAACCGCTGCTGGGTTCCGGTCAGCCGGTGCTGGTCTTCGCGTTTCTGCTGCTCGGCTTGAGCCTGATGGGGCTGACCTTCGGTCCGATGGGCGCCCTGCTGCCGGAGCTGTTCCCGACGGAAGTACGCTACACCGGCGCATCGTTCTCTTATAACGTCTCGTCGATTCTTGGCGCTTCCGTCGCGCCGTATATTGCCGCCTGGCTGCAGGGCAACTACGGCCTGACGGCGGTAGGACTCTACCTGGCGTCGATGGCTGCGCTGACGCTGATTGCGCTGCTGCTGACCCACGAAACTCGCCACCAGTCGCTGTAATCCTTTGCTGCCCGGCGCGCCGCGCCGGGCAGCTCTTCTCCGAATCTACTTTTTCATCTGCGATAAAATCGTCTGACACTGGTTGGCTTCGCCCTCCGCCGGCGATACCAGCGCCAGCAGCGCCGCAGCCGGGGTGACCAGCGTTGCCAGCGCGGCCGCTACCGCACCGCGGGCGATCAGCGGCCCCACCTTCACTCCGGCGTTCGGGGATTTAAACGTGCCGCGCACGTACAGCGGCGAGCGCAGGGTAATAATGCGCAGCCCCTTGCTTTCGGGGTCGATGGTTAAGTCGAGCTGCTCCGAGGCGAAGCTGGCGGTCCCGGTGACGTTAATCAGCGCATTTTCGGTATCAAAGGCAAAGATCTGCGGCCGCGCGACGCCGTTAACCACGTCAACGTTCGCCGCCGCGCAGTTTACCCGCACCTCATCGTCGCCAAAGATCTGCCCGATAAGATAGTTACCGACGTTCAGCCCCAGAATTTCCATCAGGTTTCGGCTAATCAGGCCATCGTTCATCAGCAGCTTGATATTGCCGTTGCTGTTGCCCAGCAGCGCCGCCACCGAGTTACCGGTGCCGCGCAGCTGCATATCGCCGTTCATCTCGCCGAGGGTCTTCTGCATCATCTCCACGTTCGGCATCAGCGCCTTGAGCTTCAGGCGTCTGGCCTGCAGGTTAGCGGTGCCCTGCAGCGGCTTTTTATCGCCCTGCAGATGCAGGCTGCCGGCGATCGTGCCGTTGGCGAGGCCAAAGCGCAGCGGCTGCAGGCGCAGGTCGCCGCGCTCAAGGATAACGTGGGTGCTGAGGTCGCTAATCGGTAACGTGCCGCCGTGCTCAATTCGCCGCCCCTTGAAGCGGACATCGGCATCCATCAGCTGCCACTTGTCGGTCTCAAAGCGATCGTAAGGCAGGATTTTCCCGGCCGGCTGCGGCGTAGCTTCGCCTTTACGCTGCTCGGTTTTGCTCCCCTTACTCTCGGCGTTCACGCCAATCAGCGGCCCGAGGTCCGCCAGACGCAGCTGGCGGGATTCAACGTCGCCCTCCAGCTTCGGGCGCGGCTTGCCGGTGGCGTAGGTCAGGGAGCCGTGAATGTCGCTTTCGCCGATTCGGCCATTGAAATCTCGGTAGGTAAAGCGCGACCCGCCCTGCTGATTGAAGGTCGCCCGCAGGCGACCGTCAGTGGAGAACGCTGGCGTATCCGGCAGGACGATTCCGGTAAGATCGTATAAATCCCCCAGCGAATCGCCGGAGAACTTCAGGCGTAAATCGACGCCGCCCAGGCTCAGCGGGTCGTTCACCGTCCCGCTAAAGGCCACCCGGGTATTGCCGGAGCGGAAGTCGCCCTGCAGCGGGAACGGCGTCCCTTCGCTGCGCAGCGCCAGCATGCCGCCAATTTTACCGCTGCCGGAGAGCGGCTGGTCACGATAGCTCCCCCTGGCCGTCAGCCCAAAAACGTAGTCCGCCACCTTCTTTGGCGCCTCTTTGCCTTCCGTGCCGGTGACCTCGCTAAACGGCAGCGGTTTACCCAGCGGATCGACCGTCAGGGTAATATCGGCGCGCGTCACCTTGTCGATAATGGCAATCCGTCCGCGATCGAAGAGAATGTTATCCAGCCGGAAAGACCAGTCCGATGGCGCGGCCTGGCTGGCCGCAGCGTCGTCCGACCCGAGGGTAAAGGTCCAGTTATTGGTTTTCTCGGAGAGTCTGATCAGCCTGGCATCGGGCTGCTGCAGCTTAATCCACGGCAGATAGACCGTTTTGCTCAGCAGCGACAGCGGCGCCAGCGTGGCTTCGACGCGCGGCAGGTGCACCATCGTGACCTGGGGAATATCAGGTGGGTTGCCGAGGACAATATCTTCGGCATGGACGTGGGGCCAGGGCACCCAGCTTCGCCAGCCCCGCTCGTCGCGCTGGCGCTCCCAGACCACGCCGAGGTCGCCGCGAATGGCAAACGGCCGGTTCAGCTCGGCGGACACCTTCTGGTTAATCGTGGGCTTCAGGCGGTTCCAGTCGAAGGTCGCCAGTACGATGAAAAACAGAACGATAAGTAGCGCTATCGTTCCCGAGATAATAGCAATCGTTTTGCGGGTTGTGGTCATACCCTCTCAGCTCCTTTGCTCCTCGTCAGTCCTGAATATAGTTGAAAAGCGCATCTTTCTCCGACAAATGCGCCTTTCGTCACATTACGCGCCTGATGTCAAAAAAATAATGGAACGATGTTTTAATATAGTTGACCATAAAAACGACGCGGCGCACACTAGCGCTAATTCCGATTCAATCTCAGGTCATGATGATGTCTAAAAAAATTGCCGTTATCGGCGAATGTATGATTGAGCTGTCAGAGAAAAACGCGGCGGTAAACCGTGGATTTGGCGGCGACACCTTAAATACCTCGGTCTACATTGCGCGTCAGACCGACGCCAGCGAGCTCGCCGTGCACTACGTTACCGCGCTTGGGACGGACGCCTTCAGCCAGCAGATGCTGGAATCCTGGCAGGCCGAGGAGGTCAAAACCGATCTTATCCAGCGTATGGCCGACCGTTTACCGGGGCTCTACTACATCGAAACCGACGATACCGGCGAGCGGACGTTTTACTACTGGCGCAACGAAGCGGCGGCAAAATTCTGGCTGGAGAGCGAGCAATCTGCCGCGATCTGCGAAGAGCTGGCGACCTTTGACTACCTCTATCTCAGCGGAATTAGCCTCGCCATTCTCAGCCCGCAGAGCCGCGAGAAGCTGCTTACGCTGCTGTGCGAATGCCGCGCTAACGGCGGGCAGGTGATTTTCGACAACAACTACCGCCCGCGCCTGTGGGCCAGCAAAGAAGAGACTCAGCAGGTTTATCAGCAAATGCTGACCTGCACCGATATCGCCTTCCTGACGCTGGATGACGAAGATGCGCTATGGGGTGAAAAACCGGTAGCAGAAGTGATTGCCCGCACGCATGCCGCCGGCGTCAAAGAGGTGGTGATAAAACGCGGGGCGGACTCGTGCCTGGTGTCGATTGTCGGCGAGCCGCAGCAGGAGATCCCTGCCGTGAAGCTGCCGAAAGAGAAGGTGGTTGATACCACTGCCGCCGGCGATTCATTCAGCGCCGGCTACCTCGCCGTGCGCCTGACCGGCGGTGACGCCCGGTCCGCAGCCGCGCGCGGGCACCTGACCGCCAGTACGGTCATTCAGTATCGCGGGGCGATTATTCCGCGCGAAGCGATGCCGCAGTAACCTTCGCCCGGGCTGCGCCATCAGCGCCGCAGCCCGGGAAGAGCCTCGTCAACCGAACCTACTGGGCGGGGGGAATATCCGTCGCGTCGCTGCGCGCCTCGGCAGCCTCGCCGCTTCCGGCCGTCGCCGTCGTCGCCGTTGGCGCAGGCACCATCAGCTTCTCCCACGTCGCCTTCAGATCCTTCATGTTATATTCCGGCTCGCCCTGCGGCTGCTGCAGCACCAGCGCCATATCCTGCGACAGCTGCTGACGCAGATACTGATTCAGCATATCGACGGTCAGAGAATCAAGAAACTCCTGACGCAGCTTCTGATACTGCTCCGGCGCGATATCCACCACCTGATTCTGCAGCGAGCGGATGCGCTGGCTGATCAGAATATCGGTATCGGTACGCGCGTAGGTGGCGAAGAGCTTTTGCAGCTCGAGCTTTTTCTGCGCAATCAGGGTATCGAACTCATCCTGCGGTAAGCCGTTATCGCGGACCTTCGCCAGCTCGCGGGACACCGCAATCAGGTTCGCGTTGAGCTTGTTGCCCGGCGATTCAATGTTGATCGCGCACTGGGCGCGCTGGTACAGCACCCGGCAATCAAAGCCGAGGTTCACGTCTTTGATATTGTTTTTGCTCAGGTTCTGCTGCACGTGCCAGAACAGCGCCTCGCGGGCCAGATCGTCGCGCCAGTAGTGCTGCAGCGCGACCGAATCGCGAATAGGCTGCCACGGAGAGTCCCACATGATCGACAGCTTATCCTGACGCACGGTATTGGTCATGATGCTGACCGGCGTCGTCGGCAGCGGAGCCAGCGTCGGCACCGCGGCCGGCGTTTCTCGTTTGCCCTTCAGCTCGCCGAAGTTTTTGTTGATCTGCTCCGCTACGTTACGGCTATCAACGTTGCCCACGACGATCAGCGTCATGGCGTCCGGGGTGTACCATTTCTGATAAAACTCTTTCAGCTGCGCAACGTCGACCGGGGTTTTCAGCGGCGCGGCGGGATCATGCCCCAGCATGGTGGAACCTTTCAGCCGGTAGCGCCACCAGCCCTCTTTGGTATCCAGCGGCCAGGTCGCGACCATGTCGCCGCCCTGCAGGGCGTGATTCACCGCTTCAGGCGTCACCTTTAGCTTCCCGCTGGCGTCGGCCAGCCAGCTCAGCGCCTCCTTCAGCAGGTCGTTGCGGTTATTCGGCAGGCTGAGGTTAAACATGGTGTAGCTATAGGAGACGAGCGCCGGCGGGAGCGGACGATTCGGATCGATGCTCTGCTGCCACAGGGAGCGCGCCTGCATCGTCGGAAGGCTGCCGCTCTGCGTTAAGGCCAGGCGGGGAATAAAGTGGCTAAAACCGCTCTGCTGAGTGCTTTCACTCAGCGAGCCAATATTGACGAACAGGCGGACTTCAATACGATCGCTCGGACGCTGTGGAGTAGCTAAAACCTGCCACTGAAGTCCGTTGGCGAGAGTCCCCTGTTGCCAGGCCGGGTCAGGCTGGAGCGCTTCTGCTTGCACATAACCGGCCGCTGCCATCATCAGCAAACCACCCGTTAAGAGTTGAATTTTTGTGCCCTGCATGTGAACCCCTGATGAACATTCCTGGTTACAAAAGCAGCCCGCTGGAGGGCTGCCAAAAAATATGGTGAGTCAGTACGTCGGTTAGACCACGCGGAGAGGAAAATGTCGCACGGAGACGTAAAATAATCATTTAGTATCACTCCCCAACCCCGGGGAGCGATACCTAATTATGCGCAGGAGCCCGGAGTCCAGCAAGGGACAACGGGCCTAACAGATGGATTTAAGAGGATAATTCGTGCGATTTGTTCGCCGGAGTACGGTTATTGAGGACATCATCAAGCTGTTGGGAATCCAGCTCTTTCACCCATTTCGCCACCACGATAGTCGCCACGCCGTTGCCCACGAGGTTGGTCAGCGCGCGCGCTTCGGACATAAAGCGGTCGATACCGAGGATCAGCGCCAGGCCGGCAACCGGTAGATGGCCCACGGCAGAAATGGTGGCCGCCAGGACGATAAAACCGCTGCCGGTGACGCCGGCGGCGCCTTTCGAGGAGAGCAGCAGCACCACCAGCAGCGTTATCTGGTGGAAAATATCCATATGGCTGTTGGTCGCCTGGGCAATAAATACCGCCGCCATCGTCAGGTAGATGGAGGTGCCGTCAAGGTTGAACGAGTAGCCGGTGGGGATAACCAGCCCCACGACAGATTTGCGACAGCCCAGCTTCTCCATCTTGTCCAGCATGCGCGGCAGCGCCGATTCGGACGAGGAGGTCCCGAGAACGATCAGCAGCTCTTCGCGGATATAGCGGATGAATTTAAAGATGCTAAAGCCGGTGATCCGCGCGATGGAGCCCAGCACCACCACCACAAACAGAATACAGGTGATGTAGAAGCAGACGATCAGCTGGCCCAGCTGCACGAGGGTGCCGACGCCGTATTTGCCGATGGTAAAGGCCATGGCCCCGAAGGCGCCAATCGGCGCGAGGCGCATAATCATGTTGATGATGCCGAAGATCACCTGCGAGAAGCTTTCGATAACGTTAAAAATCAGCTGGCCCTTGCTGCCCAGGCGATGCAGGGCAAAACCAAACAGCACCGCAAACATCAGCACCTGCAGGATGTTACCGCTGGCAAAAGCGCCGATCACGCTGCCGGGAATAATATCCAGCAGGAAGGCGACAATGCCCTGATCTTTTGCCTGCTCGGCGTAGACCGCCACCGCCTTCGCATCAAGGGTGGCCGGATCGACGTTCATGCCGCCGCCGGGTTGCACCACGTTGACGATGATAAGTCCGATAATCAGCGCGAGGGTACTGACAACTTCAAAATAGAGCAGCGCTACCGCACCGGTACGGCCAACGGCCTTCATGCTTTCCATCCCGGCAATCCCCGTCACGACGGTGCAGAAGATAACCGGTGCAATAACCATTTTAATCAGTTTAACGAAGGCGTCGCCGAGGGGTTTCATCTGCGCGCCCAGTTCCGGGTAGAAATGGCCCAGCAGAATACCGATCGCAATGGCCGACAAAACCTGAAAATAAAGGCTTTTGAAGAGAGAGGTTTTCATAGGGTGTCCTTTGGGTATAACCACAGACCTGGAAGGGTTATAGGTCGTCTGTGGCTTAAAAGTAACACCCGGGAAACATTTCAGAAATAACTAAGCGCGAAATTGCAACGGAATTGTTAAAAACTTAGAGCTGACTCGCACAAGTCAGCCTCCCGTTACAGGCTTGCACCCTCTTCATTCACCGGCAAAAACTGCGCCGCAAACGCCTCCTGCGGTAAAGCGCAACCGAAGAGGTAGCCCTGGCCGATATCGACGCCGGCTTCCTGCAGCCACCGGTGCTGCTCCTCTCTCTCAACGCCTTCCGCCACAATGCGCAGGTTAAGGCCGCGCGCCAGCTGAATAATCGCCGGCACCATGCTGGTATCTTCGGGCAGCATATCGATGAAGGCCTTATCGATTTTCAGGATATCGACCGGCAGCGACTTCATATGCTGGAGCTGGCGCAACCCGGCGTAACCCATGCCAAAATCATCGAGGGCGATGCGCACCCCGGCCTCGCGCAGCGGGCGCAGCAGGGAGACGACCATCCGCGGATCGTCCAGCCGGCGGCTTTCGGTAATTTCGATAATCAGCGTGCCCGGCGCAATGCGATAGCGCGACAGCAGGGTCAGCATCTCCGTTCCCCGGTCGTGATGCAGCAGCTGCAGCAGCGACACGTTCACCGATAGCGGCAGCATAATGCCCTGGCTTTGCCATGCCGCAAGCTGGCGACAGGCCTCTTCCATCACCCAGTAGCCGACCGGGACAATCAGCCCGCAGGCCTCAATGCGTTCAATCAGATCCGGCGGCAGCAGCCAGCTGCCATCCTCCTGGCGCTGGCGCAGCAGAACCTCCGCGCCGCACACTTCGCCGCTGGCGATATTCACCTGCGGCTGCAGCCAGATGGCGAAACGCTGATTATCCAGCGCCGCCAGAATATCGTGCTCTTCCATCAGCCGGCGCTGGGCCTTCTCCATCTGCAGCGGATCGAAGAACTCAATCTGGTTTTTACCTTTGCGCCGCGCGGCGACGGCAGCGGAAACCGCGCGTCGGTAGAGCTGCTCCGCGCTCAGCTCGCCGTTAAACATCGCAATTCCGACGCTGGCGCAGGGGCGAAGCTGGATACCGTGCAGCGGCAGACGCTCGCTGATTGCAGTGAGCACTTGCTTACTTAACGTCACCGCTTGCCAGGGCTCGGTAATGCCGTTGGCCAGAATCGCAAAGTCATAGCCGCTGACCTGCGCCAGCACCATGCGCGAGGGGATGATTGACCGCAGCTTTTCCACCAGCGTCAGCAGCAGTATTTCGCGCTGGGCCTCCTTCAGGACGCCGGCGGTGTCCTGCAGCGTTTCGCAGGCGACCACCAGCAGCGCCGAGGTTTGCGGGCGGGCCACCGCCTGCTCGAGCAGCGCCATCAGGAAGGCCTTATTCGGCAGGTCGGAGACCGGGAAGCGGGTGGACTGTAAAGAGAGCTCATCGTACCGGCGCAGCAGGGTTTGCTGGTTGCGATTGTAGCTGCGCACCAGCATGCCTATCTCATCATCGTGATGCAGCCGCGGCAGGGTCAGCTGATGCCCGAGACGCTCCTGCTGCGGAACGTCGTTAAGTTCACGCGCCACCTTACGCAGCGGACGGACGATCAGCCGGTTGATGCACCAGGTGATCGACACCGTCAGAACCAGCACCAGCAGAAAGTAAGCAGTCACTAACGTTGAAAGCGTGCTCATCACGAATTTATACATCCGGTATGAGTCGGCCTGCAGCACCAGATAGGCAAGCGGCTGCGGGTTCGCGGGGCGTTCCTGGGAGTAGATCGGCAGCGATATCTGTACCGGCAGCTCAAACATGCGGGTAATCATCACCGGAACCGGGCGCTCGGGAATAAAGCGCATCCGCAGCGCCTGGAACTGGTTCGGCAGCACCACGTCCGCCCGGCTGACGATGCCGGCGGGCTGGATACGACCGAGAATGGCTTCCGCCTCAGGAATATCCGCCTTCAGGATCGCCGCAGAGAGCGGCTCGCGAACGGAACGGGCGATGCTTTCTAACTGCGTGGCCGTAGTAAAGCGACTCTGTTGCACAAAGTGAAAGAGTAAAATAGAGCAAAAGACCAATACAAATGCCATGGACACGCTTGCGACCATCGCCATCTGTTTAATTGTAAGTGAGCGGCTGACGCGCAACTGTGTTCTCCACTGATACTGAATACTGTCCGGATTTCGTCCTTCAACGCCGGTATTTTGCGGCTGATTGTCTCTGCGAAATAGCGCGCAAACGCCCGACAGAGAGCGCCAAACGGATCGCCAGGACGGGTACCAGGCACCGCCCTCGGGCTTGCGGACACGCCGGGCCGGCGTCGCGATTAGCGCAGCGCGAACGGGGAGATACCCCCCGCGGCGCGAAGTACGACGAGTATACGCGAACACGGGGGTGGAGTGACGGTTGATCGCGTAATTCAGCCTATTCTGCTACCAATCAGCGTAGGGAACCAGCGGCTGCGGCGGCATATTCATATCGCCCTGCCAGCCGGAGGCCGAGTAGCGAACGTAGAGCAGCGCGTGGCTCGGGGTGTAATCCTTGGCCTGCTGGATATCAACCGCCGCGCCCACGAACCAGTTGCCGGTCACCCGCCGTTCGACCAGCGCCCGGGCGGTATAGCCGAAGCCCTGGCTGCTGCTGCCCTCCTCGCTAAGCTGGCTGGCATCGGCGCGATACTCAGAGGGAATGAGGTTCAGCAGCGGATAGCGCGCCTGGGTTTTCGTCCGCGAGTGTGACCAGGAGACGGAGCCGCCAAGCTCCCACGACCAGTTTTCGGTACGCTGACGCCAGGTCACCGGCACCGCGAAAGAGACGTACTCCTGCGGGCTATAGTAACCGCCCTGTCCCAGAGTATAGCCGCTGAGATCCTTGTCATAGTGCCAGAGCATATTGCTCAGGCCGACCGTCACGCGGCGGTTATCCTCGTTGATAACTTTATAGTAGTAGCCGGTCATCCAGCGCACGCGCCAGTTGTCGGCGACGTTTTTGCCGGTGAGCTGGTCGGCTCCCAGCGAAGACCAGACGCCGTTGGCTTCCCCTTTGTCGTAGCTCAGGCTGATGCCGCCGCCGTCGGCGCGCACCCCGCCCCAGGTTTTACCGGTATGGCTGGGGCTGTCCTTCTGCCCGCCAAACGCCAGCAGGGAGCTGGAAATCGGCCGACGGTGCAGATTGAGGGTGTAGCCCAGCGGGCCAAGATCGTCGCTGTAGCTCAGACCGCCGACGACATCGACGACGTTAAAGCCCATCGGCGTGGTGCCGATGTCGCCGCTCCAGGTGTCGTTCTTCCACCCGACCGCCACGCTCGCCCCGCCGTCGCTCTGGTGAAGGCTACCGTTGGTGCAGGCAATCTCTCCGCAGGTGCCCCAGCTCGGCGAATAGCTGCCGTCGCTGTTGGTTGAGAAGCTGCCGGCGTTCATATTGACCAAATCGGTGCGGAAGAACATCCGGCCGTCGGCCAGCGGCGCATCCACGTGCAGCATCGTCGTTTGGGCTTTTAAATCGGAATAGCCGCCGGTACCGCTGGACCCCCAGTAATCATGCTCCAGCGTGACGTTAAGATCCTGCTGACGATAAAGATCCGCCGCGTCGCTGCGGATCCCACGCTTAAGCCAGTCATCCTTCGCGTCGTTGCGGGTGAGGCGGGTGAAGGCGTCGTTATCCTGCGGACGGGCCGTGGCAACGCCAGCGGCCACCATCGCGTCTTTATAGCTTTCCAGCGCCTGCTGCGGCTGGCCGTTTTGTGCCTGAAACCGCGCCGCATCGCGCAGCACCAGCGCGCTCTCCATCGACGGCGGCTGCGCTTTCGCCTGGGTGGTGATACGGCTAAAGATCTGCTGCGCCTGCGCCGCGTTGCCCAGTCCGGCCTCGGCCAGCGCCACTCGCCGCTGCATATTGATCGATTCGGCGTCCTCGCCCTTCAGCTGCGCGACCTGCGCGCGGGCGGCGTTTTTGTCGCCCTCGGCAAGGTAGACTTCCGCCAGCCCCAGGCGCGCGTCGCCGTTGTTGGCCTCTTTGCTCAACGCCGCGTTGTACTGGAGGATCGCCGTCTGCGCGTCGCCGCGCTGCTGCGCCCAGTCGGCGAGGGTCAGATCGTAGCGCACCGACGCGGGCTGCTGCTTAATCAGCGCAATCGCCTGCTCTTCCTCGCCCGCCTCGCGCAGCCCGTTGGCCTGACGCAGAATATTGTCGCTCTGCAGGCGCGCCTCAAGCTCGCGAATATTATCGCTCCACTGGCTACGCGGCAGCGCGTTAATCTGCGCTAGGGCCATATCGTCCTGGTCGTTGCCGGATAAATAAAGGCCCCAGGCGTAGACCCGATCGGCGTCGCCGGGCTTACGATTGACCATCGTGCGCATCAGCGTATCCGCCTCGGCCCGCTCGCCTGCGCTCACTAAATCTCGCGACAGCCGGTAGGTTATCCAGACGCTATCGGGGTCGAGCGCCAGACGGCGACGCTGCACTTCCGCAGCCTGCGCCCAGTTGCCCTGGCTCTCCAGCGCTTCAGCCTGCTTTTCCAGACGTTCGTTCGCCAGGCTGCGCTCAATATCGTCAATGCTGCGCCGCTGGGACGGCGTCAGCCCGGCGATAAAGGCGCTGGCTTTCTCCGCCGACTCCGCACGATAGAGGTTCGCCAGCCCGCGTACCGCCAGGCTGTTGTCGCGATCCATGCGCAGCGCGCGTTGATAGTAGCTCTGCGCCGCGGCGCTCTCTTTACGCGCGGCGGCCACGTCGCCGAGGCCAAGGACCGCGTAGCTGTCGGTGCTATCCACCCGTTGCGCCTGCGCGTAGGCGCTTTGCGCCTGCGCCAGCTGCCCGGCCTTCAGCGCGCTGTCGCCCTGCTTAATCAGCAGCCAGTAGCGGTTGGTCTGCAGCAGGCTGCGCCATTTGTCGCGATTCGGGCTATCCGGGTCCATGGCGAGCGCTTTATTCAGCTGCGCCACGGCGCGGGCGCGATCCCCGCGCTGCGAATAGGCCTGGCCCAGCGCGCCCACGGCGTCGCTGTCCCTGGCATCCGCGCGGACGGCCTGCTGTAAATCCGCCACCGCCTGACCCGGCTTATCGCTTTTAACCGCCGCCAGCCCTTCGGAGCGGGCGAGGAAGGTCGGGTCTTTGAGCTGCCCCTGCTGCTGCTCGAGCAGCACCCGGGCATTGGCCGCCGATTCGCCGGTGGCGAAGAGCAGCAGAAAGCGCTGAAGCGCCTGCACGCTGGCGCGGCTGACCGGCATATCTTTTATTTTGTCGAACCATATCGAGGCGGCGGTGCTGCGCCCGGCGGCCGAGCGCGACATCTGCTCTAGCCAAGCGAATCCTTCATCCGGCTTATTGTCGGCAAACATCAGCTTAGCCAGCTCGGTTTGCAGGGCAACGTTGCCCGGCGATCTGGCGTTAATTTTTTTCAGCTCAAGGACGGCTTCGTTATGCCGGGCCGGCAGCCGCGCGACCAGCGACCAATACTCAATGGCGAGCGTTTCGTCCGGAGGGGGGCCGTTGAACAGCTTTTCAAATGCGGCCACGCCCTCTTCTACATGCCCCGACACGCCCAGCAGGCGCGCCTGCTGCAGCGCCTGGCGCCCGTCGCCGGTGCTGAGGTTCATTTCGCTGCGCGAGGATTTCAGGGCGGTCGAGTCCGGAGCCAGCTTCGACAGGCGATCGAGCTGTTTCTTTGCGCCATCGGTATCGCCCTGGCGCAGCAGATAGCGCATCCGCGCGGAGATAACGTCCGGGTTATTCGGGTCAATCAGCTCCAGCCGGTACAGCGATTGACGCACCAGATCTTCACGATTGCTCGCTTCCCCCAGCCGCACCTGTTCCAGCAGATGGTCCTGAGCAGGCGTGGTCGCGGCCTGCGCCAGCGGCAGAAGCGCAGCCCCCAGGGCCAGGGTGATAAACGTTAGTGAGAACTTGCGCATTCCTGGTTCCAGTCAGGTTGTAATTCGCCATCGGCGGTAAAGCGAAAACGATGTTGATCCCATCCCTGGCCAAAAAGGGTCAGGACCGCGCTGTAGTACGCGTCCGCGCCGGGATAGTTGTCGCTGACGCGCTGGCGCTGAACGGCCCGGGCATCCTCATTTTGTAAGAACGGCAGCAGCGCGGCCGAGAAGCCCACCGGGCCATTTCCTGCGGTCTTCGCGGTGGCGATATTCACCTTTTCCGGCGGCAGGCCCTGGCTGATGGTCTGCTGCGCCATCGGTTTAAAATGCGCCAGCAGGCGCGTCTTCTGCTTATCGCCGTCGTTGAGCATGCCGACCCACAGATAGACGCGGATCGCGTCGTAGCTGCCGATAATCGGTTTATCCGCCTTCAGCTCCCAGCCCTTACCTTTCTCGTAGCGTACCCAGTCAGGGGAGAAGCCCTTGGGCGCCGTCTCCAGCAGCAGGCGGATATTGCCATCGCGCAGCTTCGGCCACGGGGCGCCGTAGCGGACAAAATAGTTCGCCAGCTGCGGCGGGAGGTAGCTGGGGTTAAAGCGCCAGCCCTTATCGTCAGCAAAGCCGACCTTCCCCGGCAGCACCATCGGCCCCAGCCCCGGCACGTCCGCCACCTCTTCTTGCGCAATCCGCGACAGCAGCGCTTTACCCGTCTCAACGTACTGCGGCATCTGCCACAGGCGCCCGGCTTCCAGCAGCGACCAGGCTATCCACAGGTCCGAATCGGAGGCCGAGTTGCTGTCCAGCATCGTCCACTCGCTGTCGCTCTTTTTGCCCCACAGCCAGCCGGGCAGGCGCGCGCGCAGGTCGCCCTCGGCGAGGTTGTTTTGCGTCCACTGCAGCAGCTTGCCGAACGCATCGCGATCGTTGGCCGCCAGGGCAAAGAACAGGCCGTAGCTCTGCCCTTCCGAAGTGGTGATTTTTCGCGGATCGCTGGGGTCAACGACGCGCCCTTCGGCGCTGACGTACTCTTTCCTGAACTGATCCCAGGCCGGCCACCGGCAGGCGGCGCTGACCTGCGCCGCCGCCAGCACCAATAGCAATGTCACCCCTGTGCGTAGCGCATTCATCATGGATTACTCGTCATCCAGGTGCAGGCGACGACGGCTGACGATACGCAGCATCCGCCACAGTACCCACGCCAGCAGCACGATGCTGACCGCCGCCAGAATAGCCAGCAGCACCGGATGGCTGGAGAGCGCAAACCAGATGCGTTCAAACCACGGCAGATGCCCGACATAATAGACATCGCCCACCCGCAGGCTGTTGACGCCGGATTCACGCACCACCACCGCCGAGCCGAACATCGCCGCTCGTTTACCGCTGTCGTTCAGCGCATCGTTGAGCAGTTCGTTGCCGCGTGTGCTGTCCGCCAGCAGCGCCACGACGCTGCGCTGGTCGTGATACGGCGACTGGAAGCCAATAATGGCCGCCATCGGTCCGGAAGAGGTGATGTCCGCGCGCGTGTTCGGCGTCCGGGCTTCATCGTCGGGATAAATGCTCGGCAGCTCGTAGTGGCGCATCGGCATTTTCACCCAGCTTTTCGTCGCTTCAACCAGCAGGTTAATCTGCGTATCGTCCTTCAGCGCAGGTGGAATCGAGCCGATCAGCAGCAGGTCGGCGTCTTTGCCCTTAACCTGGCTGCCGTCATCGGTAATCTGGATATTGATCGCCGCCAGGCCGGTCTGAGCGCTGATGCCGCCAACGGACTCCAGCAGGGTGGCAACCTGGCCCTCGGTCGGGGTTTTCGGCACCACCACCAGGGTTTCGGCGAGATCGGCCATCCGGCTATACGGGAAGCCCGAGTTGGCAAAGACCCGCAGGTCCGGCATGGTGATAAAGTGGTAATACTTCGAGAAATCAATCGTCGAGTCGTCGCCGATCACCACGTGGTTCTGTACCGGCTGGAAGGTAATACAGTTATCAATTGAGCCGCCCGGCATCGGGTTCATGTACTGGAAATCAAAGCGCAGCTGGTTCATGGCGCCCAGGCGCAGCGCCGGAATCGTCACCGCAGAGTTACCGTCCAGCAGCCCCTGCAGCACCGGCAGGCGGAGTATCAGCTTGTTAACGTCCTGAGAGCTGTTGAGGCTGAACGACTGCAGGAACTGGTCGTTCAGGCTGATATCCATGCGCGAGCTATCTTTGACCGGCGGCATGGTGTAGCGATATTTCAGATCCATATCGATGCCGTTGGCGCGCAGCAGATAGAGATCCGGCGGCAGGTTGAGCGCCACGTTAATCGAGTCCGGCACCAGTCCGCTGGACTGCAGCTGCTGTTCGTAGGTCTTCAGCTCCGCAAAGGTCACCGCGCGATCGGTCCGCACCCAGTTTGGCGCATCGTAAGGTTTGCGCGCCTGCAGCTGCTTAACGTCGTCCACCACCACGCTGTTACCGCGGAACAGGATATTGCCCTGCGCAATGCCCTTCGCCGCCAGCAGCAGATCCTTATCGTCACGACCCAGCACCACCAGCAGCTTGACGTACGGGTTGTCCGGGTGGTCAATCATTTCGATGGTCGGCGCGTTCACCGGCGGATGCTCGCGCAGGAAATCCGGGCGCCTGTCGTTGGTGGCAAAAACGATGGCGTTGCGATCCGGCAGCGCGTTGAAATAGACCGGGAACTGCTGACCGCGCCAGCCGGCCTTGCTGCCAAACCAGGAGGCGACAATCGCCGCCGCCTGCTGCTGCTGCCCGTCTGGGGCGGAGGCGAAAACCATCGGCAGGTTCAGCGGGCGGTTATCCCGGGAGTCGTAGAACGGCACCGGGAAATGGGAGAGATCGTTGCGCACCTTCAGCGACTGATAGGTCAGGTCCAGGTTGCTGTCGCGCCCGATGTCCAGCCACAGCGTGCTGCTGGCCGGGTTCTCACAAACGTCGCGATAGTGGCCGACAAACTCGAGGCGCACGCGGTTAAAGTCGGTGATGTACAGCGGATCGATAGGGATCTGCGCTTTAACCTTTTTACCCAGTTGCTCTTTGGTGACCGGCAGAACGCCCATCAGCTCATCGTTGAGGTAGACCTTCAGCTGCGACTGTACCGGCAGCAGCGACGGCGACGGCGTATAGTCGAGATTCAGCAGCGCCTTAGCCACCACCTCGTCGCTGCGCATGCCGAATTCCACCGAGCCATCGGGACGCGCGCCGCGCAGCACCATGCTGCCAGGCGCCGGGGCGATTTTAGCAAAGCTCAGCTTGACGTCGCGGGTCGGGACATTTTCCACCACCACCACCGGCGCGGCCGGGTCAACGACGTTCGCCGTCGGCTGGTCTTGCGCAAGAGTAGGTTCAGGGGCGGTTAGCGGCGCGGCAGCGGTCGGTGCCGCAGTAATGGCCGCCGTTGGTTCCGGGTAAGACGCGAAGGGGTACCAGCCAGCCATTCCCACCGCCACTGCACAAATCAAGGAGAGTTTTCTTTTCATCGCATTATCATCATTGTTGAGCCATTTCTGGTTCCGAAGTTAGTATCGCCGCGGCGCGTTCGGGACGACGGGGAATAAACGAGACTATCCAGGCAACCAGCAGGGTAAGCGAGCGGAAAATAACCTTCACCGACGGCGGGGAGAACTCCGCCAGGTGACGATATCCACGGAACCCCAGTTTCAGGATATCCAGCAGGCTTTCCATCGGTTTATCTTCCGGGAAGCTATCCTGCCAAAGCGCCCACGTATCGGCGCGGGCAAACGTACACTGCACAAAATCGATATGCTGCTTATTGGTCAACGGCAGCAGCTGCAGGCCGACTTCACTGTCGTTCACGCGGGCTACCCGCGTCGGGAAGACGTACTCCTGCTGCCCGCGTTTGAGCAACAGGTTGACCTTCTGCCCTTCCAGGACCTGCGCTTTGCCGTGAATTTTGATCCCTATCCCACCGTCAGAATAGTCGTGGACGGTGCAGGAGAAGAGGTGGCCATCTTCGCGGGCAATCGCCGCCGGCATGTTCATTTCCACGCGGTGCGAGCGGCGGACCTGCTTGCTTTCCACCGACACCGCCACCGCGCCGCCGAGAATAATCAGGTTATAAAACACCCACACAATGCTGACCCACACGGTCAATATTTCGTTTTCCGGGCCGTAGAAGTGACGCCAGATGCCGACCGCGACGCCAACCAGGTTAAGCAGCACGAGGTAGATGTAGGGACGAGAGATAACCCAGTCGACGTACTCGTCCTCTACCAGACCGCCCTTCGCGGTAACGTTGAACTTGCCCTTATGCGGGTTAATCAGCGCGACGAAGGTCGGCGGCGCAATGTACCAGGCCAGCACCGTTTCGTAGATTTCACTCCAGAAGGAGTGGCGATATTTACCCTGAATCTTCGAGTTGGTCAGGCTGGCGTGAATCATATGCGGCAGCACAAAGAGCGCGATCATCAGCGCGGGCGCATAGATGATATAGGCGTGCAGCAGTAAAAAGGCCAGCGGCGCGGTCAGGAAGATCAGCCGCGGAATACCGGACAGGAAGTGCATCATCGCATTGACGTAGCACAGCCGCTGCGCCAGCTTCAGCCCTTTACCGAACAGCGGGTTGTCGAGACGGAAAATCTGCACCATCCCGCGCGCCCAGCGGATACGCTGGCCGATATGCGCCGACAGGCTTTCGGTCGCCAGGCCGGCAGCCTGCGGAATACGCATATAGGCGGAGGTATGGCCCCGGCGGTGCAGGCGCAGGGAGGTGTGCGCATCTTCGGTCACCGTTTCGACGGCAATACCGCCGATCTCATCCAGCGGGCCGCGGCGGATCACCGCGCAGGAGCCGCAGAAGAAGGTGGCGTCCCACATATCGTTGCCGTCCTGCACGAGGCCATAAAACAGGGTGCCCTCGTTCGGTGTTTTACGAAAACGCCCGAGGTTGCGTTCAAACGGGTCCGGGGAGAAAAAGTGGTGCGGCGTCTGCATCATCGCCAGCTTTTTCTCTTTCAGGAACCAGCCCATGGTCATCTGCAGGAATGAGCGCGTCGGAACGTGGTCGCAGTCAAAAATAGAGACGAACTCGGCCCTGGCATACTTCAGCGCGTTGTTGATATTGCCTGCCTTCGCGTGCTCGTGCGTCTCACGGGCGATGTAGTGCACCCCCACGTCTTTGGCAAACTGGCGAAACTCTTCCCGCCCGCCGTCATCGAGGATCCAGATATTCAGCTTGTCCTTCGGCCAGTCGATGCCCTGAGAGGCGTAAATGGTGTTTTTCACCACGCTGAGGTCTTCGTTATAGGTCGGCACAAAAATATCGACCGTCGGCCACTCGGCCATATCTTTGGGCAGCGGCACCGGCTGACGGTTGAGCGGCCAGATTACCTGGAAATACCCCAGCACCAGCACCAGCCAGGCGTAGGTTTCAGCAAACAGCAGCACCAGCCCGCACACCAGGCTGACGGGATCGTCCCAGTTCAGCGTCGAGGTATAGCGCCACCAGATATAGCGACAGGAGACGGTGAGCGAGAGCACGATGAGCATCAGCGCCGAGAAGCGCCCCGGAATGCGCCGCACCAGCAGCGCCACGCCCCACAGCAGCAGCAGGAAGATAAACTGTGAAATCGGGTTAAACGGCTGGGTGATGCAGAGCAGCGCCAGGATCAGCGAGAAAAAAACCACCACGCTGAGGATCGCCTTACGCAGCTTTGGATTGAGATGCGCCAGCTCTTTGTATTTATCCAGATGACCGGTGCGGGTGTTCACCCGTTCGGGGAGCCGGTCCATCCACTGGGCATAGCGGCCGTGCACGCCTTCAAGGGCCACCAGCGAGCGCCAGTTGACCTTTTTCTCAGGCTCGGGCACCCGCGTCACCAGCAGCCACACCGACTGCAGCAGGTAGCGCAGCGGATCGAGCGGCCGCGGCCGATGGGGATTAATATGCGGGAAATAGTCGCCGTGCCTGGTGAGGATCGCCTGCCAGCGCGGCGTTTCCAGCGGTATCAGCGCCCACGCCAGCGCCGCCCACAGGCAGCCCAGCGTCGCCGATAGCCACGAGGCGCCGTGCTGGCGATAGTCGCCGTAGCGTTCGCTCAGGCGTTCGGCAACCGGAGGAGCCAGCAGCAGCGTGCTCAGGCGCATCATTGCGCCTCCCGGTCGGAGGAGTAGTGCAGCAGGCACCAGTTGGCAAGGGTCAGGATCTCTTCTGCCGCCAGAGAGTCCTGCCGATACTCACCCAGCGGCTGCTTCGCCGCCAGGCACTCCGCCATCGCCTCATCGCGATGGATGGCGATCGGCAGAATGCGCCGCTGGCTCTCCAGCCAGAGCTGATATAAATCTTCCTGCAGCTGGCTGCCCACCCGCAGATCGTTGATCAGAATATCGCGATTCGCCGCCAGCGCCTGCTGATGCAGGCGAATATGGCTGTTGCCGTCCGGATGCACCACCACCAGCGTACGGTCGCAGACGTCGAGCAGCGAGCGGGTCAGCGGGGAAAAATCGGCGGGTAAATCGAGCAGCACCCAGCGACGATCGCCCTGCTGGCCGAGCTGCTGCACGATAGCGGCCAGGGGATCCAGCGTCGGGTAGAGCCTGTCGAGATGTTCTCTTTCACCCGGCGTCAGCTGACCAAAGGGCAAAATATCAATATGGGAGGTGTAGCGCATACCGGCATCGCGCCAGTCGCCGCCGTCAATTAAGGAGCGCGCCCAACCTTCACGATGGTCGGCATCGACGTTGAAAAAAAAGCGCAGCATGTTATCCGGACTGGCATCAACCACCAGTACCGTTTCCCCCAGCAGCTGTAGCGCCCAGGCGAGCGACGCGGCAATCGACGTTGTGCCCACGCCGCCACGGATGCCCTGTAATCCAAGAATAGCCATCGACGGCGTCCTTACTTTTTACTTTTTTTCTGCTAATTCTGCCAGTAGTGGCCAGCGTTTCAGCGCCGCAGCTAGCTGCTCGCGTCGGGAAATGTCGTGGTAATCAATTTCAGGCAGGGAAAATGCCCGGCTTAACGCCAGGAAATCATTTTGAAAGGTATAACCCAGCGTTGCATCTGAGGGCACTACAGGCTCTTTTCCTGGCATTTCTCTGTCCATTCAAACAACACATAAATAATAACCGAAGTGTACCGGGCTCATTCTTAAATTGCTCTATATGCTAAGACCGATGCTCTTTAATTTCAATGTTAGGTTTACTCTGCCGCTTTCGCTAGTAAACTAATCCAGTGTAAATCAGGGCTGGTGAGGGGCGTCGTGGATATCGTATATACTTTGGGTATTTCGTCATTATGGGACGAGGTCAGCCATATGCCCGTTGGCGGGGTATGGTGGCTCAACGTTGACCGCTATGTTGATGCGGTAAGTCTGCTCAACCATACGCTGGCCGCGCAGGCTAAAGACGGCAAGGTTGCAGCGATCGTAATGGGTGAGAAACCAAGTAAAATCATTTCATTAGATAATCACAACGGCCCGGAAAAAATCGTGTTATTTACCCTACCGAACCTCACGGAAGGGTTAGAAGAAATGCATCGTGATTTACTCTGTTCGCTTGAACCTGGCAATTATCTATTTATTCTGCTATGCGCTGAAAATGCCTGGCAAAATATTAAAAGTGAACAATTATGCAAATGGGTAGAAAAGTCATCGCGATGGGCCAAATACCACAATTGTGCCTTATTAGTACTTAATTCGGGTAATGATAATGATAAGCAGCTGTCTCCGCTATTATATCAGTATCGTTCTCTTTCTGGTCTCGCCAGCATCCGCTATCAGGGCGATAACTTCCTGTTTGATATTGCCTGGTGGGGCAGTGAAAAGGGAATGAGCGCGCAGCAGCAGCTGGTTGTTTTACAAGACCAGGCCGGATGGCGGCTGGCGCAGGAAGAAGAAACAATCGTCCAGCCGCGCAGCGATGAAAAGATCGTATTAAGCAATTTACGCGTCCTTGAGGGTGCCCCGGCGCTGTCGGAATACTGGACGCTGTTTGATACCAACGACGCCGTGTTTAATGCCGCCAGAACGGCGCAGGCGGCAACCCTGCTGTTCAGCGTAACGCAAAATGTACAGATCGAGCAGCTGGGGCGCCATATTCATACCCTGCGCCGCCAGCGCGGAAGTGCATTAAAAATCATTGTCCGCGAACAGACTCCCTGCCTGCGCGCTACCGATGAACGACTGCTACTCAGTAGCGGCGCTAATATGGTCATCCCCAGCGGCGCGCCGCTGTCGCGCTGCCTGACGCTCATTGAGAGCGTTCAGAAACAGAAATTTAGCCGCCATATTCCGGAAGACTTCGCCACCCTTATAGCCTGGAGCCAGCCGCTCAAGCTGCGCGGCTATCAGAAGTGGGACGACTTTTGCTCCGCGGTCTATAACATCATGGCCAACACCATGCTGCCTGCGGACAGCAAAGGCGTGATGGTTGCGCTACGTCCGGCGCCGGGCCTGCGCGTTGAGCAGGCGCTGACGCTCTGCAAGCCCAACCGCATGGGCGATATCATGACCATCGGCAACAACCGGCTGGTGCTGTTTCTCTCATTTTGTCGCGTCAACGATCTGGATACGGCGCTGAACCATATTTTCCCGCTTCCTACCGGTGACATATTCTCTAACCGCATGATTTGGTTTGAAGATAAACAAATCACCGCAGAAATCTTGCTGATGCGCGGCATCACGGCGGATAAATGGAACACGCCGCTGCCCATTACGGTAGGCAAAAACGAGGCGATCAACGCCACCCACGACGGGCGCAGCTGGCGCCGGATACCCGAGCCGCACCGGCTGTCCACCGACGTGGAGCAAAAGTCATGATGTCTCTTAGCGATATTATTCAGCTGGTGGTGCTCTGCGCGCTGCTGTTTTTCCCGTTAGGTTACCTTACGCGCCACTACCAGCGCCGTATCCGCACCACCTTACGATTGATGTTCTTTAAACCCCGTTACGTTAAACCGGCTGGCGTACTGCGCCGGGATGCGACGGCTAAGCAAGGCAAAGTGAATAAATGACCAATCCAAAAACTACCGCAACGCCGCTTCCGCTCTGGCAATACTGGCGCGGCCTTGCCGGGTGGAATTTCTACTTTCTGGTGAAGTTTGCTCTGCTGTGGGCGGGATATCTTAATTTCCACCCGATGCTTAACCTGGTGTTTCTCGCCTTTTTGCTGGTACCGCTGCCGAAATATAAGCTGCACCGCCTGCGCCACTGGGTGGCGATCCCGGTCGGTATCGCGCTGTTCTGGCACGACACCTGGCTGCCCGGCCCGGAGAGTATTTTCAGCCAGGGCTCCCAGCTTGCCGGCTTTAGCGCGGATTATATCTGGGACCTGGTGACCCGCTTTATTAACTGGAATATGGTCGGCGCCTTCTTTGTGCTGCTGGTCCTGTGGCTGTTTATCAGCCAGTGGCTGCGCGTCACGGTGCTGGTCTCGGCGATGATGATATGGCTCGCCGTCAGCCCGCTGCTCCCCTCCTTTACCCTGTGGCCAGCCGGCCAGCCGACGACGGCGGCGGCAACCACCGCGGTCATCACCGCCACCAACGCCGGGGGAACAGCGGCGGGCAGCGCTTCCGCTAACGGCGATATTCCGCCGCAGACCGAACCGCCGACTTCCGCCAACCTCACCAGCTGGCTGAATGCGTTCTATGCCTCGGAGCAGAAGCGTAAAACGCCGTTCCCGCAGCAGCTGCCGGCGGATGCCCAGCCGTTTGATCTGCTGGTGATTAATATCTGCTCCCTGTCATGGTCCGATATCGAAGCCGCCGGGCTGATGGACCATCCGCTGTGGAAGCACTTTGATATCGTGTTCAAAAACTTTAACTCGGCGACCTCCTACAGCGGCCCGGCGGCGGTTCGCCTGCTCCGCGCCAGCTGCGGCCAGCTGTCGCACTCCAACCTGTATCAGCCGTCGGGCAGCGAGTGCTACCTGTTTGAAAACCTGGCGAAGCTTGGCTTCAACCAGCAGCTGATGCTGGGCCACAACGGCCTGTTTGGCGACTTCCTGAAGGAGCTGCGCAGCCTGGGCGGCATGCAAAGCCCGCTGATGGACCAGAAAGGTCTGCCGGTCAGCCTGCAGGCCTTCGACGGCTCGCCGGTGTATGACGATCTGGCGACCCTGAACCGCTGGCTGGAAACGGAAGATAAGCAGGGCGATGCGCGCACCGCGACCTTCTACAACATTCTGCCGCTCCACGATGGCAACCACTTCCCGGGCCAGAGCAAAACGGCCGATTACAAGGTGCGCGCCCAGAAGCTCTTTGATGAACTGGACAACTTCTTTACCGGGCTGGAAAAGTCGGGCCGTAAAGTTATGGTGGTGGTGGTGCCGGAGCACGGCGGGGCGCTGAAGGGCGATAAAATGCAGGTCTCCGGCCTGCGCGATATCCCAAGCCCGTCAATTACTAACGTTCCGGCCGCGGTGAAGTTCTTCGGCATGAAGGAGCCGCGCCAGGGCGCGCCGCTGGTTATCGATCAGCCGAGCAGCTATCTGGCGATCTCTGAGCTGGTGGTTCGCGCCCTCGACGGCAAAATGTTTACCCAGGATAACGTGAACTGGCCGCAGTACACCGCCAACCTGCCGCAGAGCGCCGCGGTATCGGAGAACGCCAACGCCATCGTCATTCAGTATCAGGGGAAACCTTACGTACAGCTGAACGGCGGAAGCTGGGTTCCGTACCCGCAGTAAAACGAAAAAGGCCGCAGGGTTTCACCCCCGCGGCCCGTTCAGACACCGGTAGCTGCCTGGCGGCGGTCGTTCTTCGCCAGCCAGACCAGCATCTTCAGGCTGGCAGAGTAATAGTCATCCTGCGCGCTAAGCTGCGGATCGTCCTGCGCTTCTCCGGTGGTCAGGTCGCGAACGGCCAGCAGGCCGCCGGCCATAAACCACGGGGCCACGTCGTTGGTATTGACGTTGACCCACGCCGGAGTCTGCAGCCGCGGATAGCTCTGAAACCAGCTTTTCCACGGCGTCAGCAGGGCGCTTTGCGGATCGGCCCAGGAGAGATAAAGCGGGATGCGAATCGCGTCGTAGCTCATCCGGGGCGGCCACTCCTTTGCCGGCTCCATTCTGCCGTCCGCTCTCAGCGCCACCCAATCGCTGGGCAGCTGCGCCTTACCCCACGCCATTTTACCCAGCAGCGCCTTCCCGTCGCTCTGCAGCTTACGCCACGCCGTCAGGTGCGTACGCGCGGCAAAGGCCTGCCATGCGGGGAAAATAAAGTAGGAGGGATTGAGGTTGACATGATCGTTGCGGTTGAAGCCCTTCGCACCGGGCAGCATCACCTGATGACCGGCAAAGGTGATGACCGTAGACTTCAGCAGCGACGCGGTGATGGCATCTGAAGCGATGCCGTAGGATTTATCACCCCACTGCTGCTGGGCGCGCAGCAGCGCCCACGCGATCAGGGTATCGCCGTCGGTCGCATCGTTTTTATCCGCAATAGGGTCCGGCGCGACGGGATTGTAGCGCCAGTAAAAAAGCCCGTTGTCTTTATTACGCAGCGTTTTATCCGTCCACTGCCACAGCTTATCAAAGGCAGGGCGATCGTTTTTGGCGACCGCCAGCAGCATGGCGAACCCCTGCCCTTCGGTATGAGAAACGCTGCCGTTGCCGGTATCAACGATTCGCCCATCGGCCATCATAAAACGGGATTTATAGCTTTCCCAGGCGGTATCTGCCCACGCGCGGGGAAGCACCATCATCGTCGTCGTAACCATGACTGCGACTAAAGCACGCAAGGACATAAGTGCACTCGTTATGGATGAAAGTAGAGAAACTGAACGTCAGACACAGAAAACAGCCGCTCACGCTGCAACACAACGTGCGCGCCGCCGCCCTGCCCCCTCAGCCAGCGGGAATAAAGCCCTTCGAGTATGGCACAGAATGCATTACACCAGCGCACGCGACGCGCTTCGTCGCGGCTGACCGGGATCGCCCGATGGCGGAGCCGCAGCCCGTCGTCGCCGACGTCAACGCTGACCACGCCCCACTTGAAGCGGCTCAGCAGCTGGTTGATATTGGCCTCCAGCTGGCCGACCGTCTCCGATTCCGGCAGAGGATAGTTGTCCGCCAGTTCCTCACCCATCTGGCGCAGAAAGGGCTGACTCTCCAGCTCACCCGCGTTGCTGAGCATGCCATCCACCATTACGATCAAGAGATCGAACCATCCGGCAGGAGTCTGCTGCTGCTGAAACCAGGCCAGCGCCTCGGCGTTATTATTTTCCGTCATGATCAGTTATCTCCTAACATATAGCGGATATAAAGACCGGCGGTGCTTTCGTTATAATCGCCGAAGGTGTCATAGCCTACCTGGCCGCCAAGGGTCATCTGTTTGTTTACCTTGTAATCCGCACCGGCTCGCAGGGTGTAGCCAATGCCGCTCTTCGAGGTTGCCGAGTAGTAAGCTTCCTTGGCGTACCCGTTCGTTACCGCGGTTTCCAGCGTCTGCTGCCACTCGGAGTTGGTCGGGAAGTAGGCGCTCTTATCCTGGCTATAGGACTGGTAGCCCACCGAACCGCCCAGCTTCATCGTCCAGTTATCGTATTTCTCCGTCAGGTTGACCGGCAGCGAGACGCTCACGTAGTTTTGCGGGCTGAAATAGCCCCCCTGGCCGTAGGTGAAGTAGCTCAGGTTTTTCGAGTAGTCCATATAGCTCATGCTCAGGCCGGTTTGCAGCTGACGATACTCGTCGTGGTAAGGCCGCAGATAGACCCCGGCGTTGGCATTAACGCTGGTGTTGCTGGCAACGTTGTCGCCAATATAGCTATAGCCCCCGCCGCCGACGTAGAAACCGGCGTCGCCGTCATCGTAGCTCAGCTGCAGGGTACCGCCGTTTTTGGTCACCTGGCCCCAGTTTTTCCCCGAGTAGGAGTCTTTAAGGCCGACGTAGGAGAGCAGGCTGTCGGTCAGCGAGCGGCGCTCGCCGGTGAGGATCAGCGACAGATAGTTGGTCAGCTTCGGCGACCACTTCACGCCCCCGACGACGGTGTTCAGATCCTGGCCCAGCGGGGTGCTGCCGATATCCACGCGGTAATTATCCCCGCTCAGCGCCAGCGCCAGCTCAACGCCGTTGGCCTTCTGCGCGTCCGTTGAGCCGCTGGCCTGGTCGACGTTCGGTTTCAGGCTGGAGGAGGCCAGATAGCTGGCAACCTGACCGGAATCATAGGCTCCCAGCTTCGCCAGGTTCTCCATGCCGCTGCTGGTCGTGGCGTTAAAATCTGAGGCGTTCAGCGTCCCCAGCGAGCTCAGCGTCGAGGCCCCTGGATTGCTGGCAAAGTAGGTCTCCTGCTCGGCGGGCGTCATCGCCGCAATCGCCGCCTGCTCGCTGGTCACGGTACTAATCATATTGGAGACCGCGTTAGAGAGCGGGTTCGCGCCGTAGCGCCGCCACGCATCGCCTGTCGCGGTCCCGGCATTTAGCGTGATCGGCGTGACCGTGAAATCAAAGCGCGAATCGCCAAACGGCGACGAGGACCAGGTCAGCGGCGTTTTCATTTCCGTCAGCTTGCTGGTACCGGATTCGCCATCGCGCCCGCGCACCTCCATGCCGCCCTGCAGCCAGCTGCCGGTTTTTTCCTGCAGCGACTCCATCATGGTATCCACCTGACGCAGCATCCGGGTCTGCGCGGTTTCTACCGGCAGGTCGGGACGCTGGATCCCCGGCAGCGAGGTCCCGGCACCGGCCGATACCTGCGAGACCTGCCACGGCATATACTGCCCGTAGGTGGAGGCCGTCCGCGTCGCCGTCGGCGTGCGGGAGACGCCCACAAAGGGGTTATCCGCCGCCAGCACGCCGCCAACGGTCGGCGTTTGCGCGCTGTTGCTGCTCTGTAAGCCCAGCAGCTTGCCGCGCGCGCTGCGCAGATAGGTCATCGCCTGCTGATGGTTACCCTGCGCCTCTTCGACCCGCGCCAGCAGCAGCAGGCGGTCCGGCGAATTATCCTGGCGCAGGCCGCCGGCGAGCTGCTCCGCACGGCGGCTGTCGCCGGACGAGAGCGCAACGTCAATCGCCCCGCTGCGCGCCGCCTGATCCGGCGTATCGCGGGTCATCAGATAGTCGTAAACCACCCCGGCTTCTTTGTTCATTTTGCCGCTCTGGTAGAGGCGCGCCATCGCGAACATCAGGTCGGTATTTTGCGGGTCGCTTTGCATCGCGCCCATCAGCTTGTCGTACGCCGCGGCGTAGTTCCCCTGCTCGCGCAGATGATCCGCTTCGTTAATCACATAGCCATTGCGAATGCTCGCCAGCTGCGTCGGCGTACTGCTGGCCTGCAGCTGCGGGTTGGTCAGCAGGTTCTGCGCTTCGCGGGTCAGACCCGCCTGATTCAGCACCGTCACCTGATCGGCATAATCGCCGGCGTTGCCCGAGATCCCGCCGCTAATATTGTTGCGTACCAGCGAGACGGCGGTCGTGACATCGCCGCTCTGCGCCAGCAGCCGCGCCAGCTTGCCGACGTCCGCCGGCGATTTCGGCGGCGTAGCGGCCATCGCCCGCAGAGTGTTGGAGGCGGCAACCGTATTGCCCTGCGCCAGGTAGTTCTGCGCCGTCACCAGCTGCAGGTTGTAGTTCACCCGCTGATGGAGATCGCGCATTTGGCTGGTCTGGCTGGCGGCGGGAATACGCCCCAGCAGCGTTTGCGCCTGCTGCCAGCCGCCGTTTTCGCTGGCATAAAGCGCCGCGGCGTACAGCGAGGTGCTGCTGGCGCCGGGACGCCAGGCCGCAGCCATCGTCGAGGCGGCCTCGCTCTCGTTGCCCGATTTTTGCAGCAGCCGGGCTAAATCAAGCCGCATCCAGGCGTCATCCGGGTAGCGGGATACGCCCTGACGCAGCAGCGCGATAGCGCCGCTCACGTTACCGCTGCTGGCCTGCTCCTGCGCCTGCCGGCGCAGCGAATCTCCCGGCATACCGGTCACCACGCGCGGCTGCAGTTTTTGCTGCAGGCTCTCCGGCAGGGTGCGCAGCATCGCCTGCGCCTCCGCCGTTTTATTCTGCTCGCGCAGAACGTAATAGAGGCTCTCCCGCGCCGGGCCGTTTTGCGGCTGCTCGTTGAGCAGCGAACGCAGCGTCTGCTCGGCCTGCGGCAGGTCTTTGTTATGTCTCAGAACGTCGGCGCGGAACAGTTTTGCCGAGGTGCCTTGCGTCCCGCTCTGCTGGGCCAGCGGGGCGGAAAGCGCCAGCGCCTGGCTGATATTGCCCTGCTTATAGGCCTGCTGCGCCTGGGCCAATTGGCCGTAGAACAGCGCATCGGCAGCCTGCTGGCGCCGCGCGGCGGAATCATCGCCGCCGAGATCCGCCGCCCGGGTCAAATACTGCGATGCCGCCTGGAAATCGCCGTTACGCTGCGCGATATAGCCCATGCCGGCCAGCGCATCCGCATCCTGCGGGTTGGTTTGCAGCACCTGTTCAAACTGCTGCTTCGCGGCGGTGGTATTGCCGCTGTTGAGGTTGGCATACCCCTCCCCGCGCGCCTGGCCGCTGAGCCGCTGGCGATAGTAGTTCTGCACCTCGGTATCCTGCGGGTGGCGCTGCATCCAGGTGTCGTAAAACTGCTGATCTCCGGACTGCGGCCCCAGCCACAGCAGCGCCTGGCGCAGCCCGCTGTCGGCATCTTTGCTGCCGCTGGCCATCGGCTCGAGCATCGCAATCCCTTCCCGACGGGTGTCCTCACGCCAGGTCAGCGCTTTACCCAGCGCCACGCGCGGCGCGTTCTCCTGCGGATGCTGCGCCACGTACTGGCGCAGTTCGCCAATCGCCTGCGAATAGAGCGCTTTATCGCTGGCCATCGTCATGTAGTATTCGGCCGCCAGTCCCGACGGCGGAACGTTGCCGTTAAACATGCTGCGCCAGGTGGCGAGGGCGGCGGGCACGTTGCCGCTGCGCGCCTGCTGCCTGGCGAGACTCAGCTGCCCCTGCGGCACCTGGGTCATTTTTTTGGCATTGTCGAGCTCCTGCAGGCTGGCGCTGTTCGGCGAGGTTTTCGCCAGCCGCGCCCGCCACTGCGCCGCCGCCTGAAGATCGCCGCCCTGCTGCGCCCAGAGCGCCATCAGGTACAGAGCCTGAGTGTTGTTGGCATCCACCAGCAGCACCTTTTGCAGCGACTCCATCGCCAGTTCGTCGTGGGATTTTTCATGCCAGTAGTTGGCCTGGGCAAAAAGCGCCTGCAGCGCGGCATCGTTGCTCGCGGCAAGGGCATCGCCAAATGCGCCCAGCGTCAGCGCGCCTGACAGGCAGAAGGTCGATAGTCTGCGGGTTGCCCTGCTATTCATTTTGATCGCTCGTTTCATTGGCCATCCCCCGAACTCAAACGCTTGCGAGCATGCCGTTTAAACATGGCGGTTAACGCCAGGCCGATTATCGATGTGGCGAGAAGCCCGAGGATCGCCAGCAGGCCGGAATGCTGGTTAGCGTACCAGATAGCCATCATGTACCAGGGCATCTGCCCGCTTGGGAACGGCGTGCTGACCTGGAAGCTGCGTACGCCGTTATCGCTGGTGATCACCGCCGTGTCGCCCCGAATGCCGGCGTTGATCCGCGGCGAGTCGAGGTCGCTTTTCAGCCTCGCGAGCTGATCGTCATTGCTGGCCATCGCCACCACCACCGTACGCTGGGAATTCCACGGCGAACGGTAGCTGATAAAGCCGCGCCAGGCGCTGCTGGAGGAGAAGTAGCGGTCAGCATCGACGCTTGCGGAGGTCCAGTCGCCGGTCAGCCAGCGCTGCACCTTCGCCCAGCCTCCCGACTCGCGGACGCTGAGCTGGTTATCCACCGGACTGTACGGAGAGTCCGCCAGCAGGCGCTGGTTAAAGGTTTTCTGGTCCAGGGCGCTGACCGCCAGCACGTCGCGATCCCGCAGGTACTGCAGGCCCGCGCCGCCCTCAGGAACCCCCAGCACTACCCGGTTGTTGGCCAGCGCCGTGCCGGTGGCGTTACCCGAACGCGCGGCCAGGTTTAACAGGGTCGCCACCTGCGTATCCGACGGCTGCTCCGGCAGCAGCAGCACGGTTTGCGAATAGTCCGCCAGCCGCGAGAACGGGAAGGAGGCGCCGACGAAATAGGAGAGGTTCGGCAGCAGCGAGAAGTGCCGCGTGTTGCTCAAATCAATCCATGAGTCGTCGGTAATGCGGCTCTTGATGTTGTTATTCAGCAGCACCGAGCAGGGGGCGTTATCCTTCGGCACCACGTTGAAGTAGAGCGAGAGCTGGTTATCCCCGTAGATCAGGTAAGGCGCCAGCGGGATGGTAAAGCGCTCCTGGCGGGCATCGCCGCCCATGTAACGCCACAGCTTCTCCAGCGGCCCCTGCTTGTTCATCGGCAGGTTGTGCAGGAAGGTGTTGTTCAGCGTGACGCTCAGCAGCGACTTGTCTTCGTTGATCCAGCTTTCGGACGGGAAGCGGTAGCTAATCTGCAGAGGAATGGTTTCGCCATCCCACAGGTAGAGATCCGGCGCCGCGCGGAAAGCGACGCGCAGCGGCTCATGCCACACTCCGCTCACCGTGGTGCTTTGATCTTTACGCAGCAGCTCGCTGATTTTGACCGGCCGATCGGTTGGGATCCAGCGCGGGGCGTCGTACGGTTTACCCAGCGGAATGGCCTGCGGCTCCACCGTCATGCTCGCGGTCTGCGGCGCAATATTGCCGCGGGTCAGCCGCCAGGCCGCCGCGCGCAGCGCCGCATCGTTGTGCCCGACGATCAGCAGCAGCTTGTAGCTCGGGTTGCCGGGGTTATCAACAACCTGCAGCAGCGGCTTGTCGGTTTGCGGCAGGGTCAAACCGCCCACCTGGTCGCCCGGGTGGCCGATGATAATGCCGTTTCGCTCCGGCAAACGGTCGCGCAGGGCGTTGAAAGCAATCCCGCGATAGTCCGCCTGAATGCCCAGCCATGACGACAGCAGCGCCGCCGTGCTGAAGATATCCGCACCCGCGTTTTGCGGGTAGGCGACCGCGATATCCGCCGGGGTCATCTGCATGCTGTCGAAGAACGGCCGCGGGAAGAAGCTCAGGTCGTTGCTGATATTCAGCGGCTGGCTTTCCCAGCTAAAGCGCGAGGCGGGTAAAACGGTGATGCCGGAAGTGTCGCGCGCGTTGAGCAGACACTGCATGGCGTCGCCGTCGTTCACCTTAAAGCTTAAATTATTGCTCGAAACCATCAGCGCGGCCGGGATATCGAGCTGGAAGTGCGAGATATCGGCGCCGTCCGTGCCCAGCGGTACCGTACCCAGCGGCTGGCCGTTGAGCATCAGCTGCAGGGTGGCGTTGCGGGCGGCCATCTCCGGAGAAACCCGGACGTCCAGCATCAGCTCAGCGTGGGTGACCACCTGATCGGAGGGCAGCGTAAAGCTCGCGCCGCCCTGCAGCTGGCCGCCGCTGAGCATAATGCCGTCCGGCATTCCCATTTGCGCCAGATTCAGGCTACCGCCGACGATCGGCGTTAGCGGCACCACTTCCGGAGCGGGGCTGCTGACCGGCGGCATCGCCGGCAGGGAAGCCGGCTCCTGCGTCGATTCGGCTTGTGCCGGCGTCGGCGCCGCGCCCTCATCAGGCGCGCTATCGGTCGCCGCCTCCGGCAGCGGGAAGTTCAGCGGGGCCGAGGGATCGGCCGGGGCCTCTTCGCTATGCAGCGCGGGGGCTGAGAGCATTCCCGCCAGCAGCGCAAGGGTCGTTAATCGCTTCATAGCTGCCCCTCCTCCTGCGCGGCCTGCGCAGCGGAAGGTTGCCGACGGCGGTCGCGCCGCGTTTTCCAGGTCAGCCAGAAGAGCTCAAACACGCAGCGCAGGATAGTGGCGAAAGAGCGGAACGGCTTATCCTGCGGACGCGGCGGATTAATCCACGCGTCGGCGCGGGCCAGCACCACGCGCACCAGCTCGCGGCGCAGGGAGAGCGGGATATTTTCATCAAATTTGAGGCGTATAAAGCGCGCATCCGCGGTGACCTGCTCTGCCGGGATAGAGATAGCTCCTGACTGCAGAATCAGCTCAATCTCTTCGATTTTATCCTGCAGGTGGCGATCGTCAGGCACGGCGATACGGCAGCCGCCCATCGACAGATCGGCGGTATGGCTGCGGGAGACAATGCCGCTGGCATAGTGGATGAGCACCGGGATATCGACATCAATACGGATCGTTTTACGCACCTGGCGGGTTTCCCGCGCCACCGCAATCGCCGCCAGCAGGAAGATCAGGCTGTAGATCCCCCACCCGACGTTGAGCGCGATAACGTTGGGATCGGAGCCGAAGTAGTCATGGCCGATGGCGCGCACGATACCCACCACGACGCCCGCGCCCAGCAGGCAGGCCACCACCAGATGCGGCCTGACCACGGTAAAGTCGAAATAGCCGACGTCCAGCAGGCCGCCCTTATCGGTCACGTTGAATTTGCCGCGTTTGGGGAAAACCATCGTCACCAGCGTCGGCAGCACCAGGTGGAATGCCAGAACGATGTCGTAAATTTCACCCCAGAAGCTGTAGCGGTAGCGGCCGTTCATTCTCGAGCCAACGTAGATGGCCAGGAACAGGTGCGGCAGGGCATACGAGACGATTAGGCTCGCCGAAGAGTAGATAATATTCAGGTTAAACAGCAGATAGGCCAGCGGCGCGGTAACAAAAACCACGCGCGGCAGCGCAAACTGGTAGTAGAGCATGGCGCTGAGATAGCACAGGCGCTGCTGGATGGTCAGCCCGCGGCCAAAGAGCGGGTTATCGAGGCGGAAGATTTGCGTCATACCGCGCGCCCAGCGGGTTCGCTGAATGACGTGCACCACTAAGCGTTCGGTGGCTAAACCTGCCGCCAGCGGGATATCGAGGAACGCCGATTTCCAGCCCAGGCGCTGAAACTTCAGCGCGGTGTGGGCATCTTCGGTGACGGTTTCTACCGCAAAACCGCCAATCTGCTCCAGCGCTTTACGGCGAATAACGGCGCAGGAGCCGCAGAAGAAAGTCGCGTTCCAGTTGTCGTTGCCCTGCTGGATTGGGCCATAAAACAGCATCCCTTCATTGGGAATATTGCGCCCAACGGAGAGGTTGCGTTCAAACGGGTCCGGCGAGTAGAAGTAGTGCGGCGTCTGCACCAGCGCCAGCATCGGGTCCTTGAGGAAGCCGCCCACCGTGGCCTGCAGGAAGACGCGGGTGGCGACGTGGTCGCAGTCGAACACGCAGATAAGCTCGCCTTGCGTCAGGGTCATCGCATGGTTCAGGTTGCCCGCTTTGGCATGCTTGTTGTCGTTACGGGTGATATACCCGACCCCAACGTCGGCGGCAAACACCGCAAACTCGCTGCGCTTACCGTCATCCAGCAGATAAATTTTCATCTTATCCGCTGGATAATCAATGCACTGCGCGGCCAGCACCGTATCGCGAACCACCTCGAGCGGCTCGTTATAGCTGGGGATATAAATATCGACCGTCGGCCAGGTGCTCATATCGTCCGGTAGCGGGACGATTTCGCGCTTCAGCGGCCAGATCGTTTGCAGGTAGTTCAGCAGCAGCATCACCCAGATATAGACTTCCGCCAAAAACAGCCCCATCCCCAGAATCGTTTCGATTCCGGAGTTAAAATGCAGGGTTTGTGTCAGGCGGAAATACATATAACGGGTAGACATCAGCAGCGAAGTCACGACCATAATGACGGAAATGCTGCGATTCTTACTGAACCCCATTAAGAACAGAATACCGATACTCAGCAGACCAAAAAGATACTGCTTTTGGCTGTCCATCGGCGTGATAACGACCAGTACGGCAACCGGCGACAGCAGCAATACCAGCAACCAGAAAAGTGACTTTTTCATTCAGCAGCCCTGCAATAAGTTAAAGCCCTGACATGCGAGGCTGGCTGTGCACCGTGCCGTCGCCAATATTGATACCCAACAGCGCAGAGATTTTTTTTGCAATGATTTCAATATCAAAGGCGGCTGCAGAGGATGAACTAAAGTCGAGAATCGACTTTTGGGAAGCATTTGCCTCTACGACGCTTTCATCACGGTGGATAATGCCCAGCAGGCGGTCGCTCAGCTTCTCCTCCATTAACGCAACCACGTCGCGACTCACCTGGCGGCGAGTATCGCTCTGGTTTATCACGAAAAAGTGTCCGAGCTTGTGATTGAGTTCACCGCCGGTTAAACGCTGCTTTTCCACATGGGATAGCGTTGACATCGAGGCGGTGTCCGCCAGCAGCGGCACCAGATGCAGGTCGGCCAGCGGCGTTAACGCCGTCAGCGCCGCGGAGGGACCCGGCGGCATATCGGCGATAATAATCAGTCCCGGGTAGTTGAGCAGCGCCGACAGCCCGCGCGTCAGGAAATGCGGATCGCTGGCGAGCCGTTCGTCAAACGCCTGACGTTGCTTTTCGGTGACGTCACCATAGGGCAGCACGAAGATATTGCTGCCCGCGCTGAGCACGCACTGGCTCCAGTCGTGCAGCTCGAGCGACTTCGCCACGTACCCGCGCTCATCGCTAAGCGGGACGCCAAAATGCAGGCGCAGCGCATTCTGGACGTCAAAATCCAGTGCCAGGACTTTGCTACCCGCGCGCGCCAGCGAGTAGGCCAGATTTGCTGCGAGGGTCGTTTTTCCTACGCCGCCTTTTGGAGAACACACGCAAATCAGCGGCATGTCGCAATCCTTTCTAATAGAGATTTAAGCGGCTGATCTTTATCTTTAGCCGCAGGTTCAGCGACTTTCGTCGCAAATAAGTGCGCATAGCCTTCCGCGGCCGGCAGCGGACGAGGCGCAGCGGATGGCGGCGGGCTCATTGAAGGCGCGGGCGCTGTAGCCGGTGCAGGGGCGGGGATTGGTGCAGCAGCGGGGATCGCCGGAACCGCCTCCGCCGGGGCAGCGGCCTGGGCAACCGGGGACGGCGCAACGGCAGCCGGCACGACGACAGCAGCCGCGGGCGTCGGCTCTGGCGTCAGGATCGGCGGAGTTGGCTCGGGAGCGGCCTGCGCTGGTGCAGCCTCAACCCACAGAAACGTATCCGCGGGGACCTGCTGCGGCAGAGGTAGCGAGACCGATCCTCCCATTGCCAGCGAGGATTCTTTTTCCCCAGGCGCAAGCTGATTGAGAATGACCCAATCTCCCTGCTCCCGGGCGGCTGACTGTGATGAAAGGTCCTTGAAATGAAGACTTTGTGTACGAGTCTTTTCCTTGAAGCGCTGCAAATCATCATAATGGTTCATAGATAACCCCATGATTTTAAATTCATTATATTTTAGCTGTTTTTATTTGGACCCTATACTTCTAGAGCATAGTGTATTTTATTGTTTTTCATAAAGTTAAGTTGATCAGGACGATCGGCTATGCGACGGTTTTTATCTGGATATGGGTTCGAGTGGCTTTAATGCACTGATAGTTATGCGGTTACCCTATCACTTCTTATCTGAAATGATAGCTCCATTTTTTAGGAGGTATCTTAAGGCGCAGTTCACATTCACCTCACCAATGAAAATAACCAGTTTTTTATTCCGGCCTTCAATCTGTGATAAGCACAATAAGCATTAAATTGACGCCGTATTATATATTTTAGACTTTTTATGGCGTTCTATATATAAGTCGAATGACTGATTCTTCTAAGAACAGAGGGCGCCTTTTTCGGCGCAAAAAGGGGAAGCAGGACAATAGGGCTGCTGCCGACAGCCTTCGTCCTTCGGCAGCAGCGGGGTCATTACACCGGGCGTTTTTCCTGGTTTTCGTCCTGGTCAACGGCAAAGCAGGCCACCAGCTGACCGCCGTACTCCTTCAGCTGCGGCTGCAGCTGGGTGCACGGGCCGAAGCGACGGCGGCAGCGGGCGTTAAACGCGCAGCCCGGCGGCGGATTCAGCGGGCTTGGCAGCTCGCCGGTCAGCTTAATGCGCTCCCGGCGATCGTCCGGATTCAGACGCGGGGTGGCCGACAGCAGCGCCTGGGTGTACGGATGCTGCGGGTTGCTGAAGATCTGCTCTTTCGAACCTTTCTCTACGCAGCGCCCGAGATACATCACCATCACCTCATCGGCGATGTGCTCAACAACCGACAGATCGTGGGAGATAAACACGTAGGAAAGCCCCAGATCCTGCTGCAGGTCCATCATCAGGTTCAGCACCTGCGCGCGCACCGACACGTCCAGCGCGGAGACTGGCTCATCGGCAATCACCACGTCCGGGTCGAGCATCAAACCACGGGCGATAGCAATACGCTGACGCTGGCCGCCGGAGAACATATGCGGATAGCGATCGTAGTGCTCGGTTTTCAGCCCCACTTTCGCCATCATCGCCAGCGCCTTCTCGCGACGCTCCACCTTGCTCAGAGACGTGTTGATCTGCAGCGGCTCTTCCAGAATCTGCCCCACCTTTTTACGCGGGTTCAGCGAACCGTACGGGTTCTGGAACACAATCTGGATTTTCTGCCGACGCAGGCTCTGGGCCTGGGGATCGTGCTTCAGCAGATCCTGTCCCTGATAGTACAGTTCGCCGCCGGTCGGGATTTCAATCATCGTCAGCAGGCGGCCGAGGGTGGATTTCCCGCAGCCTGACTCCCCTACCACCGCCAGCGTTTTGCCGCGTTCGAGGGTAAAGGAGACGCCGTCCAGCGCCTTGACCAGCCTTTCAGGGGAAAATATCCCCTTCTTCACCGGGTAGTATTTTTTCAGATCGATGGCCTGCAACAGAAGCTGTTGCGCGGTGGCCTGTTCGGTACTCATAGGGTTGGCCTCCCGGCATCATCGAGTGGGAAGTGGCATTTGGACTGACGTCCGTGGTCCACCAGGTTCAGTTCTGGCTCTTCGCTGCGGCAGCGGTCCGTGGCATACGGGCAGCGCGGATTGAGCAGGCAGCCATTCGGGCGGTCATATTTCCCCGGAACCACGCCCGGCAGCGACGCCAGCCGCGCCTTATCCTGGGCAAACTCCGGCAGCGCGCGCAGCAGCGCCTGGGTATACGGATGGCGCGGCGCGCGGAAGATATCCTTCGCGTCGCCGGCTTCCACAACCTGACCGGCGTACATCACGATAATTTTGTGCGCCGCTTCGGCCACCAGCGCCAGATCGTGAGTAATCAGCACCAGCGCCATATTCTCTTTCTGCTGCAGATCCAGCAGCAGCTCGATGATCTGCGCCTGGATGGTGACATCCAGCGCGGTGGTTGGCTCATCGGCAATCAGCAGCTTGGGCCGACAGGCAATCGCCATCGCAATCATCACGCGCTGGCTCATCCCGCCGGAGAGCTGGTGCGGATAGACGTCGAGGCGCGATGCCGGATCGGGAATGCCCACCAGCGTCAGCAGGTCAATCGCCCGCTGAACGCGCGTTTTTTTATTGCCGCCCTGGTGCACCTTGATGGCTTCCATAATCTGGTAGCCCACGGTATAGCACGGGTTGAGGCTGGTCATCGGGTCCTGGAAGATCATCGCCACTTCGGCGCCCACCAGCTGGCGGCGCTCTTTCTCGGAGATACGCTTCAGATCGCGGCCGTTAAACTCCAGCTTGTCCGCCATCACCCGGCCGGGGTAATCGATCAGCCCCATAATCGCCAGCGAGCTCACCGATTTACCGGAGCCGGATTCACCGACAATGCCCACCACTTCACCCTGATTTACGCTGTAGCTCACGCGGTCTACGGCGCGGAACGGCGTCCCTTCGTCGCCGAAGTGCACCGATAATTTATCAACATTCAATAACGCCATCTCGAACCTCTTACTGCTTCAGTTTGGGATCGAGCGCGTCACGCAGACCGTCGCCCATCAGGTTAAATGCCAGCACCGTCAGCAGGATCGCGACACCCGGGAAGGTGACGACCCACCAGGCGCTCTGCGCGAACTGCAGCACATCGGAGAGCATGGTGCCCCACTCCGGTGTCGGCGGCTGCGCACCCATGCCAAGGAAGCCAAGAGCGGCCATGTCGAGAATGGCGTTAGAGAAGCCCAGCGAGGCCTGAACAATCAGCGGCGCCAGGCAGTTAGGCAGAATATTGACGAACATCTGACGCAGCGCTCCCGCCCCCGCCACGCGTGAAGCGGTGACGTAGTCGCGATTCACCTCAACCATCACCGCCGCGCGGGTCAGACGCACGTAGTGCGGCAGGGCGACAAAGGTGAGCGCCAGGGAGGCGTTGACAATCGACGGGCCGAAGATAGCCACCAGCACCAGCGCCAGCAGCAGGCTAGGCAGCGCCAGCATGATGTCGACGATACGCATGATGATGGAATCAGCCACCCCGCCAAAATAGCCCGCTACCAGGCCAAGCACCACGCCGAGGATCAGCGACAGCACGACCACCAGGCAGCCGACCAGCAGCGACAGGCGGGCGCCGTACATCAGGCGCGACAGGATATCGCGGCCCACGTCGTCGGTACCCAGCAGGTGCGCGAAGCTCCCGCCTTCCTGCCAGGCCGGCGGCGCCAGCAGCACGTCGCGGAACTGGTCTGCCGGGTTATACGGTGCCAGGAAGTTGGCAAATACGGCGATGATAATCATGATCGCCACGTACACCAGGCCGACAACCGCGCCCTTATTGCGTTTGAAATAGTGCCAGAACTCCTGCAGCGGGGTCATTGGCACCGGTGCGGCGACAACTTTATTTTCAGTAACTTGTGACATGATGGCCCCTTACTTCCTATGCCGAATACGCGGGTTCACCACGCCGTACAGCAGATCGACCAGCAGGTTGACGAGGATAATCATCGTCGCTACCAGCAGAACGCCGCCCTGCACTACCGGATAATCGCGGCGCTGCAGCGCGTCGATGAGCCAGCGCCCTAAGCCGGGCCAGGAGAAGATAGTTTCGGTCAGAATGGCGCCCGCCAGCAGCGTGCCCACCTGCAGACCGATGACCGTGACAACCGGCAGCATCGCGTTACGCAGCGCGTGGACCACAATGACGCGCATCCGGGTCAAGCCTTTAGCGCGCGCGGTACGGATATAGTCCTCACCCAGCACTTCCAGCATCGACGAGCGGGTCATACGCACAATCACCGCCAGCGGAATGGTGCCCAGCACCACGGCGGGCAGGATCATATGCATCACGGCATCGATAAAGTCGCCCGGTTCGCCCCAGATAGCGGTATCGATCAGCATGAAGCCGGTCAGCGGCAGGGTATCGTCAAGGAATACGGTATCGCTGATACGCCCGGAGACCGGCGTCAAGTTAAGCTGCACCGAGACCAGCATAATCAGCATCATGCCCCACCAGAAGATAGGCATAGAGTAGCCGGTCAGCGCGAGGCCAACGGAGGTGTGATCGAAGATAGAACCGCGTTTTACCGCAGCCAGTACGCCAACCGGAATACCGACGACGACGGCGAAAATCATCGCGCAGACGCCCAGCTCCATCGTGGCCTTAAAGCGCGGCACAAACTCTTCCCATACCGGAATACGGCTTTTCAGCGAGATGCCTAAATCGCCGTGCAGCACGCCCCAGATATAGTGGACATACTGCTGCCACATCGGCTTATCGAGGCCCATTTCGGCCAGCAGCTGAGCGTGACGTTCAGGGGAAATACCACGTTCGCCCGCCATAATCATCACCGGGTCACCGGGGATCATATGCACAAAGGCAAAGGTGAGAAGGGTAATACCGATAAATGTCGGGATGACAAGTCCCAAACGTCGGAGGATGAACTGCAACATAACCCGGATTCTCTATAGTGACGTTCTGCCTGGTGACAGGACGTCTGCATTGCTCACAATTGTCAATTCCCTCTCCCGGGAAGGGAGAGGGGGACCACACTGTTTATTATTCGATTGAGACGTTTTCGAAGTGGTGTTTGCCTAACGGATCGACCACGTAGCCTTTGACTTCTTTACGCACCGGCTCAAATACGGTGGAGTGAGCGATAATCAGCGCCGGAGCCTGATCGTGCATCACTACCTGGGCCTGTTTGTAGAGTTCAATACGCTTGTTATGGTCGTCGGTTGCGCGAGCCGGCTGAATCAGATCTTCAAACGGCTTGTAGCACCAGCGGGAGTAGTTGGAGCCGTCTTTCGCCGCCGCGCAGCTGAACAGCGTCGCGAAGAAGTTATCCGGATCCCCATTATCACCGGTCCAGCCCATCATCACGGTCTGATGCTCGCCCGCTTTCGCACGCTTGAGGTATTCGCCCCACTCGTAGGTCACGATCTTGGCCTGGACGCCAACTTTGGCCCAGTCGGCCTGAATCATCTCAGCCATACGGCGCGCGTTCGGGTTGTACGGACGCTGTACCGGCATTGCCCACAGGTCGATGGTGAAGCCTTTTTCCATGCCGGCTTCTTTCAGCAGCGCTTTCGCTTTTTCCGGATCGTAGCTGTAGTCTTTAACGTCGTCGTTATAGCCCCACATGGTCGGCGGAATCAGGTTCTTCGCCGCCTGGCCTGCGCCCTGGTAAACGGCTTTGATGATCGCTTCTTTGTTGACCGCATAGGTCAGAGCCTGACGGACTTTGACATTATCCAGCGGCTTCTTCTCGGTGTTGAACGAGAGGTAGCCGACGTTCAGACCCGGCTGCTCCAGCAGGGTAAGGTTTTTATCTTCTTTCATGCGCGCGATGTCAGCCGGGTTCGGGTACGGCATGATCTGGCACTCATTTTTCTGCAGCTTGGCGTAGCGCACGGAGGCATCAGGCGTGATAGAGAAGACCAGGCGGTCGATCTTCGGCTTGGTGCCCCAGTAGCCCGGGAAGGCTTTGTAGAGGATGCGCGAATCTTTCTGGTACTGCAGCAGCTGGAACGGACCGGTACCAATCGGGTTGAGGTCCACTTTCTCCGGCGAGCCGGCTTTCAGCATGTTGTCAGCATACTCTTTTGACAGAATAGAGGCGAAGTCCATCGCCAGGTCGGCGAGGAACGGAGATTCAGGACGAGTCAGCACGAACTGGACGGTATTGTCGTCCACTTTCTTCACTTCGCTAATCAGGTCCGGCAGGCCCATACCTTCGAAGTATTCATAGCTGCCGCCAGAGACTTTATGGTACGGGTTTTGCGCGTTTTTCTGACGATCGAATGAGAACACGACGTCATCGGCATTAAGATCGCGGGTTGGTTTAAAGTCTTTATTGTCCTGCCACTTCACGCCTTTACGCAGGTGGAAGGTATAGGTTTTACCATCCTCGCTCACTTCCCATTTTTCAGCCAGGCCAGGAATAACTTCGGTGGTCCCGGTTTTGAATTCCACCAGGCGGTTATAGATTGGCACCGAGCTGGCGTCATAGGTGGTACCAGAGGTGAATAGCTGTGGGTTAAAGCCTTCCGGCGAACCTTCAGAACAGTAAACCAGGGTCTTAGCTTGTACGCTTGCGGCAACGGTCAGAGCGACCAGGCTCAGGCCAAGCTTCAGCATCCCTGACTTTTTCAAGGAAATACTCATTATTCTGCTCCAGATGTGATGTTGTTTGCATATTTCCGCCAGACCTTTATTTATTTTTTACCCGGTCTGGTCGGTTGTGCCCGAGGGCGCTGAGAGAGATGGGGATTCCTTTCACAAAAACGACTGAGTTGCAGTGCGGATTCTCCATGAAATGCCCCTCATGCCCTACAATCTGTCAACAGAATGGGAAAACGTCAATACAGCCAACCTGGTTTTACATCCGGGGTGAGAAACCGCAGGCAAAGATTAAAAAAACTCCATGAGCCTATTTTCAGCAGAGAAATTTATGCTACCGGCAATGAGCCAGCATAAACCCCTTAATACCTTTCAACATGTAGTGATAAGCAATTCTGGCAAATGGTCAAAATTTATTACTATGTGACCAATATGTGAGCGATTAATAGCGCTAACGTTAAAACGCACAGCGGAAAATGCTGCCATTATCCATAAGCTTCGCGAAAAAAGATCGGTTCATATATAAAAAAATACAATGGAAGATGTCACAAAACGATAAACAGGCGGATAGAAACGGGGATCAGCGCCTTTTTAACGAGTCGGCTGGAATAGCGCGCCCGCTCAACGCGCATAGTACCGACCCTTCCTGACTCCGCCATGCAGAGCGTTCTGTGAAGAAAAGGCGTGCAGCGGGGCTCTGGCTCCCGGCCGGACATCCGGTGAACGGAACACCTCCTGACTGACAAACATCCGCACCGGCTAAACTCATTCAACACACATCATGCCGTTCAGTTAAGCACTCATCGCCTCATACCTTCTTTCATACTCTTACTTCATATCATCGCCTCATCCCCTCCCCCACCCTCCGCGATGCTGCGCGTCCAGTGAAGAAAAGGCGTGCAGCGGAGCCCTGGCTCCCCGCTGAAATCGGCGACCCGAAGGCCGGAAGACAAGGGCTGGCCGCCATGGATGGCGGCAAGAGGCGAATCGAGACAGGAGCGAGCCCCGGAACGGGCGAGCAGGTCGAGTTGAGCCGACCGCAGGCTGCAGGCCGGGAGGTGAGCGCAGTGCGCAGCACCGATTTCCGTGCGGGACCGCGGGGATTGTTAAGGGGAAGACGGTTATCTTCCCCTTAACCCGGTCACCTGGCACCGGGGCCGCATGTTCTGCCAGACGTCCGGTGAACGGAACACCTCCTGACTGACTGACTGACTGACATCCGCACCGGCCACAAACGTAAAAAAGCCCGTTCAACGCGTATCATGCCATGCAGTTAAGTAACCATAGCCTCCATTCATCTCCCCCCTCCCCCACCCTCCGCGATGCTGCGCGTCCAGTGAAGAAAAGGCGTGCAGCGGGGCCCTGGCTCCCCGCTGAAATCGGCGAACCGGAGGCCGCAAGACAAGGGCTGGCCGCCATGGATGGCGGCAAGAGGCGAATCGAGACAGGAGCGAGCCCCGGAACGGGCGAGCAGGTCGAGTTGAGCCGACCGCAGGCTGCAGGTCGGGAGGTGAGCGCAGTGCGCAGCACCGATTTCCGTGCGGGACCGCGGGGATTGTTAAGGGGAAGACGGTTATCTTCCCCTTAACCCGGTCACCTGGCACCGGGGCTGCATGTTCTGCCAGACGTCCGGTGAACGGAACACCTCCTGACTGACTGACTGACTGACTGACATCCGCACCGGCCACAAACGTAAAAAAGCCCGCTCTAAGAGCGGGCTTTTAAATTTGGTCGGTGATAGAGGATGACTTCGCCACTACGTGGCTCGCCCTGCGGGCCGTTGCTAAAGCAACGTTCTCTCGCTGCGCTCGAGTCGAACCTCTGCCCCCGGAGGTTCTCATCCTCGTCGGGCCACAAACGTAAAAAAGCCCGCTCTAAGAGCGGGCTTTTAAATTTGGTCGGTGATAGAGGATTCGAACCTCCGACCCCTTCGTCCCGAACGAAGTGCGCTACCAGGCTGCGCCAATCACCGAATGCGGGCGCATCTTACTGCTGAGACCCACACCCGTCAATGCCTTATTATGAAAAAATCACTCAAGCGGCGAGAAACTCATCACTCTTGCGGCTCCTTCACGGCTTTGCTCGCACCGGGAACGCGACACCAGTTGTTATTCTCGTTAATCCCGCCGTCCGGCGAGGTGTAGCCGAGACAGCCCATAATGGTATCGTACAGCTCAACGTGACGACGCGGGACCTTCATCGCCGCCTGCTGCTTGAGTCGGGCAAACGAAGCCGCATGGTCGGGCGCTTCCAGATACTTATCCGACATCCACACCATCATCGGCACGCGGAACTGCTCCGGCGGCGCCATCTTGCGCGGCGTCCCGTGCAGGTGCTCGTGCTCGTTAATCGACTCACCGTGATCGGCGGCATAGAAGACAATCGCTTTCTTATCGCGCAGCTGATCCAGCACGCTAACAATAAAGTGGTCGACATAGCTCACGCTGTTATCGTAGGAGTTAATCAGCTCTGCTTTCGAACATTTGCTATCCACGCCAACGCACTCCGGCTTCCACTGGGCAAAGCTGCGCGGGTAGCGCTGGGTATAGTTAAAGTGCGAACCCTTGGTATGCAGAATAATCAGGTGCTTGCCGTGGGTGTTCTTCACCATCGAGCGCTTAACTTCATCGATAAGCAGCATGTCATCAACGCTCTTACCGCGGTTACGCGGCTCGGCGCCAATCTGCTCGCGATAGGCGATAGTGTTCACCATCGTATTGCTGTAGAACCACATCTCGCTCTGCATGGCGTAGAGATCGCCGGTGAAGCCCAGCTGGTGCAGAACAGAAAACACGTTTTGCTCTTTCAGCGTACGCTGGGGGTTATCTTCCGCCCCGCCTTCGCGAACGAACATACAGCGTAACGAGAGCTTGGTCGCGGTATCGCAGGAGTAGCCGCGGAAGGCCACGAGATTTTTCTCCTGCGCCAGCTTCAGCGTGGTGTTGCGGCTATAGCCCAAAATCCCCATGTGATCCCAACGGGTCGTCTCGCCGATGATAAACACCACGTAAGTATCATCCAGCCCCTGCGGCGCAACGTAGGTGAATTTCTTCGCCGGGTTAATCAGGGAGCCGTTATCGGAGGATTCATCGACCTGCGCCCAGGCGTACAGCCCCAGCGCGGAGAGCCAGTTCGAGGGCAGATAGGAGTTCGCAATCACCCCGCCGTAGCTCGGCATATCCACTTCTGAATTTCGCTCAACGTTCTTCTGGCGGACCTCAAGCAGGCGAATCGGTCCCCAGACCATCAGCCCGGCGAGCAGCACAATGGCAATATTCTTCACCCGCTGGCCCGGCGTGCGGATCTGCCGCAGCAGGGTGTCGCGGCAGCGGTTATTCCAGATAAACAGCAGCGGCAGCGCGCTAACCAGCACCAGCCAAAGAATCAAATGCCAGCCGATCACTTCCTGGGAAAGATCGATATCCGTGGTCATCACCGAGGCAATAATACCGTAGCCGATGACCACGTTGAGGAAGGTCATATAGTAGCTGGCGGCGGCGGAGAACAGCACCACCAGCGTGGCTAATATTCGCCATAACCGCCGTCCCGTCAGCGACAGAATACGCAGCAGGAAGAAGGTCACCAGCACGGTCGCAACCAGTTCCACAAGCCCGGAAAGTCCTTTCCAGAAGGTAAATTCCTGAGCATAACCGTCGAAGCGACGGATAAAAACGGCAACGTTCATAAACCAGCCGATGTACAGCGCCAGCCATATACTGAGCGTCTGCTGCGTCATCGTTCTAATATATTTCATGCAAGAAAACCTGGAAAAAGATGAGATAGAACACCCCTCACTTACGCGATATAAGCAAGCAGGTTAATAGAGTGCGTTAAGGTTGGTTATGAGAAACCTCTACAAAGCGCGGTAAGTAGACCACAGAGGAAGGGAAAAGTATCAGGAGGGAATGTGATCCAACCAAATATTTACAAAATATCTGGTCGGATTGGCATTATTAGCTTAGTGAATTGGTAGCCCGTCGCCGAATGACACGCCGTCAGGCGTGTGCAGCGCTGTAAACTTCATTTTTTGGCTGGCGGATCGTCGTGGAAAGCGCCAGCGAAAGAATCAGCAGCGCGAAGATCACGCAGAAGGTGACGTAGAATCCGCCGAACAGGGACGCAATCAGCGACCCGCAGATGCTGCCGATACCGAAGCCCAGATAAATCACCCCGTAGTTTTTCGCCAGGTTGTTCAGGCCGAAGAATTCACTGATCAGGGACGGGAACACGGTGATCGTACCGCCGAAGTTAAAGGCCACGCAGGCAATCGCGGCAAAGAAGGTTGTGGCGTTCAGCGGGGCGAACAGCAGCGCCGCCATGCCGACCAGCGAAACGACCTGACCGATAGTGATCACACGGATGCGGGAAATTTTATCCGACAGGATCCCCAGCACCAGGCGTCCGCTCAGGTTAGCGATAGAGATAATGGTCACCGCATTCGCCGCCGTCGCCACGTCCAGATGCACCATCCCCTGCGCAATATCCTTCGCCACGCCGATAACGTACAGGCCGCTCATGCAGGCGGTCAGGAACATCACCGCGAGCATCCAGTACTGTGGTTTACGCATCGACTGCGCCAGCGTGAAGTCATTCTCCACCACCCCATTGCGGGTGCTGGCGGTATGGTTCGGCGCATCTTTCATCAGCGTGGCGCCAAAAACAATCATCACCAGCACAATCGCGCCCCAGATGATAAAGGTCTTCTCCAGCCCGACGGTGGCCAGCAGATGGCTATCAATAAATTTAAACCCGAGGCTGCCGAGGCCGTAGGCGCCGATGGAGAAGGCGGAAATCAGCCCTTTACGCTCGGGGAACCACTTCACGCAGTTGGAGAGCGTCAGCAGATAGCCGGCGCCGTCGGCCAGGCCCACCAGCAGACCGGCGCTCAGCCACAGCATCATCAGGCTGTTGGCGTGGGCGGTGAGGAAAAAACCGAGCCCGAGCAGCACGCCGGACGCCATCGTCACGCGTTTTACGCCAAAGCGTTCCTGCAGCTTACCGGCGACGGAGGAAGAGAGCGCCAGGCCAAGGCTCAGCAGGCCAAAGGAGAACGCCACCTGGCTTACCGGCTCGTCCAGCTTGGCGGAAAGAGAACTATTGAACAAACTCCAGGTATAAACCGATCCGAGCGCGAACTGCGTCACGATCGTGCCGAACAGCGTGAGCCAGCGGGTATATTGAGTAGTGGTAGCGTTCATGGCAGATGTCCTGAAATATTAACTGCCGCCACAATAGCGAAGTCCCCAAAATCCCAGGGGAGAAAAGGCATGAAATGCCGTCAGCACGGAATGAAATGCATAAATGCCGGAATGAATGACATGGAGAAACGGGCGCGGGCTCGACGGCAGGGAATAAGTTAGTGCCTGCTATCTCACCACGCCGCGCCAGTTCTGTGATCGCGAAGTTAAAAAGTGGTGCCAAACATGCTACATATGGACGACATAATTCACATTACAGAAGCAAAATAGCCACAGCGTAGCCGAGCGGCACGCCCGGCGATCTTATGCCAGCGGCGTGCGCGCAGGTCGCCGGAAGCCGTCCGGAAAGAGGGCTTAAAAATTGGCGCTGACCCCCATCAGGTACTGATAGTTTGCCCCGGTTGGCAGGTTATCCGCCTGCGAGAGCGCCGCCCATGCCGCAAGGTGCGAATTGAGCGACATATCCGCCCCAAAGGTGACATCCCGCCAGCCGCCGTCCTGGGTACGGGTTGGCCAGGGCAGCTCTGAAGAAAGCGCCTGGTTGTAGCTCACCTGCGCCCAGGGATGAATACCCCACAGCTGCTGATAATCTACGCGCCAGCCGAGCGTGTTCACGTAGCTGCTTTCCGCCGCGCGGCGAACGGGAGGCGGCTGCAGATCGCTGCGCAGGCTTGCCACCGGCCCTGAAGTCACGCCGTTGGCTAAGGTAAAGTTCCAGCCCACGCTCATGCCGTGCCCGGTATCCGGCGGTGCCAGCGCCTGGTTAAGGGCGAATCCGGCGGCCTCGCCGGTTGAATTGATGCGCTCAGCCAGAATGTCCTCATAGCGCGGTTGGTGATCGCTATCCCACGTATAGCGTTCAGGTGTATTACTTTTTGTATCGATAGCGATATATTCCTGTTGCCAGGCATTCGCCGTACTGACGCACGATACCCACACGGATACGCACGCCGGGAGGAAGTATCCCCACAAGCCATTGCATTTCTTTATTATCATTAAAGCGACTCCATAAAGAGCCAAACCGGAAGTATTGCTGTGTTTTTTATGGGATCTGATACCCCTGTATTTGGGAGTGGTATCCCTGTATTAACTATTATCTTTATCTTTCAGCCGTCAAGGTGAACGCGTAAGTTTTATTACTAAGGGAGAAAGACATGCAGCGTTGCGGATGGGTTAGCCAGGACCCTCTCTATATTCAGTATCACGATAGCGAATGGGGCGTAGAGCAAAGAGACGCCCGGAAGCTGTTCGAAATGATCTGCCTTGAGGGCCAGCAGGCCGGGCTTTCATGGATTACGGTGCTAAAAAAACGTGAGAACTATCGCCGTGCGTTTCACCAGTTCGACCCGGTTCGCGTCGCCGCGATGGATGAGGCCGACGTCGAGCGTCTGCTGCTGGATGCCGGTATTATTCGCCATCGCGGAAAAATTCAGGCCATTATCGGCAACGCGCGGGCCTTTCTTGCGCTGGAAGAAAAGGGCGACTCCTTCAGCGATTTTGTCTGGTCCTTTGTCGATAACCACCCGCAGATATCGCACGCCGCTACGCTGGCGGAAATCCCAACGACAACCCCCGCCTCCGACGCGCTGTCGAAGGCGCTGAAAAAACTCGGCTTCAAGTTTGTCGGTTCGACTATCTGCTACTCCTTTATGCAGGCCTGCGGGCTGGTGAACGATCACGTCACGAGCTGCTTCTGTTACCCCGGAGGTGCGGATGATCCGCAAGTGGGAAACTAAAGAGATCGGCCCGCTGCTGGCGCTATGGCTGGAAAGCACGATTCATGCGCATCCGTTTATCAAAGAGGCATACTGGCATGAAAGCGTTGCGGTCGTGCGCGACGTTTACCTTCCCGCCGCCAGTACCTGGGTGTGGGAAGAAGACGATGAGATAAAAGGCTTTATCAGCGTGCTGGAGTCACGCTTTGTCGGCGCGCTTTTCGTCGCCCCGACGGCTCTGCGCCGGGGGATCGGCCGCGCGCTGGTGGACGAGGTCAAGCGGCACTATGCCTGGCTGAGCCTCGAGGTGTACCAAAAAAACCTACAGGCGGTGAATTTCTACCATGCGCAGGGCTTCCGGATAGAAGACTGCGCATGGCAGGACGATACCCTGCAGCCGACGTGGATTATGCGTTGGCCGGTGGATCAAACGCCGTTAACGTAAGCGCCGGGCCGGTGTATTTCTCCAGCCACGCCAGCGCCGTGTTTCCGGCGCAGCCGTTACCGAGGCGCGAAGTCGGAATATCTTTGGTCAACACGTTCACCGCGCCATTTTTACAGATCCCCACCTGCGGGTCGATATCCGGCCAGGCGCCCTCATGCAGGCAGATAACCCCGGGGCGGATCCCCTCCGTCACCACCGCGCCGGCCAGAACCTGGCCGCGCGAATTCCATACCCGCACCAGATCGCCGTCGGCAATCTGCCGCGCCTCGGCATCCAGCGGGTGAATGGTTAACGGCTCGCGGCCGGCAACCGCGTACTGCTCCCGCAGAGCCGTGTGATTCAGCTGGCTGTGCAGACGATGCGCCGGATGGGCGGAGAGCACCTGCAGCTGGCCCGGCTGCGCGTTGCCGTGCCATTCGTCCGGCGCCAGCCACATCGGGTGCGGCGGGCAGTCGGGATAGGCAAAACCGGCAATCGTCGGCGAGTGGATCTCGATTTTTCCGCTCGCCGTTTTCAGCGGATTAGCCTGCGGATCGGCGCGGAAGGCGGCAAAGCGGGCGAAGCGGGCGTTGTCGGGATTTTCCGGCATCTCAATCAGCTGATTATCCTGCCAGAACTGCTCGAACGGCGGCAGCGTAATCTGCTGGCTCGCGCCGCGCTGGGCCGCGGTGCGGTAGAAGCTTTCCAGCCACTGGATATCGCTTTTCCCCTCGGTAAAGCGCGCGCGGCCGCCCTCTTCCCAGCGCTCGCTGAGATCGGCAAACACCTCAAAGTCATCCCGGGCCTCGTCGCGTGGCGCAACCACGCGCTTCATCGGCACCAGATGCTGGTTGCTGTAATCGCCGGTCATGGTCATGTCGTTGCGTTCAAACGAGGTCGTCGCCGGCAGGACGATATCAGCGTGGCGGGCCGCAGCGGTCCAGAAGCACTCCGAAATGACGATAAGCTCCGGCTTCTGCCAGGCGCGGATCAGGCGGTTGGTATCCTGATGATGGGTAAAATTGGCGCCGCCCGCCCACCAGATAAAGCGAATATCCGGGAAGCATCGGTCCATGCCGTTGTGCTGATAGGGCGCGCCGGGGTTTTCCAGCGCTTCGACAATGCGCGCCACCGGAATTTTTTCCACCGCCTCAATACCGTCCGCCACGCAGCCCTGCATGGAGGCCAGTACCGCCGCCCGCCGGGTCGGATTGCCGCCGTTAGCAAAATGGTAGGAGAGGCCAAAACCGCCGCCCTGGGTGCCAATTTGCCCCAGCATCGCGGCCAGCGTGACCAGCATCCAGTGCTTTTGCTCGCCGAACTGCTGACGCTGCATGCCCCAGCCGGACATCAGCATCGTCGTATTTTCATGGAACAGTTTCGCCAGTTCGCGGATTTTAGCCGCACTTACGCCGCAAATCTCTGCGGCCCACTCGGCGGTTTTCGCCACGCCGTCGCTTTCGCCGGTCAGGTAGCGGGCGAAAATCTCATAGCCGCTGGTATAGCGCGCCAGGAAGGCATCGTCCTGCCAGCCGTTTTCGACCAGAGTCGAGGCGATCCCGAGCATCATCGCCACGTCCGTTCCCATATGCGGGGCCACCCAGTCGATATCTTCACCAAAGAAATCAACGGTTTCCGATCGCATAGGATCGATGCAGATCACCCGCTTGCCGCTCTTGCGCAGCCGATCGAACCACGTCACTCCCTGCTCATCGGAGGCATTCCAGGCAATCTTCAGTGTATTCAGCGGATTAGCACTCCACAGCACCACCACGTCGCTATGTTCCAGCACCATTGGCCAGCTGGTTTGCTGCTGATACACCTCATTTCCGCCCACCACGTACGGCATGATCGCCTGCGCCGCGCCGGTGGAGTAATCCCCGAGGTGGCCGGTATAGCCGCCGGCCAGGCTCATGTAACGCTGTAGCAGGGTCGCCGCTTTATGCAGTACGCCGTTTGAACGCCAGCCGTAGGAGCCGGCAAAGATCGACGTCGGGCCGTAGCTCTCGCGGATCCGCTGATGCTGGGCATGAATAAGATCCAGCGCCTGCTCCCAGCTCACCCGGACAAACTCATCCTGTCCGCGTACGCCCTGCGGGCTATCCGGTGAGGCCAGAAAGCCTTTTCGCACCATCGGGTAGCGCACGCGGGTCTTGCTATGAACCTGGTCCCGCACAGCGGTTTGCAGAGAGTTTGCGAAGGGGGTTTCCAGCGCGCCGCGGGAGGAGAGGACATTTTCACCATCGGTTTCAACCAGCATCGGTCCCCAATGGGCCGCGGTGAGGATGGTTTCAGTTGCAGATGAGGTTGGCAAAGCGAGCTCCTGGTTAGCGAATGCAGGTGTTGTGGCGGCCTGTTATTCGGCCGTTCAAGGTTACTTACAAATAGAGACGTTATCCGGGGAATTTTCTCCGCATCCGGGCGTCATAATCAACCGTCACGCGCGCTGTGACAAAGAATAAAATGGATTAAGGAAATAATATGAAAAAACGCGTACTGATGATTGCGGCTATGGTTAGCGGCACACTGGCCATTTCTGGCTGTACAACCAACCCCTATACCGGCGAACGTGAAGCAGGAAAATCCGGCGTCGGCGCGGGCATCGGCTCCCTGGTCGGCGCAGGTATTGGCGCACTCTCCTCTTCCAAACACGACCGCGGTAAAGGGGCGCTGATCGGCGCAGCGGCGGGCGCGGCGCTTGGCGGCGGCATCGGCTACTATATGGACGTACAGGAAGCCAAACTGCGCGAGAAAATGCAGGGAACCGGGGTCAGCGTGACGCGAAATGGCGATAATATCGTGCTGAATATGCCCAATAACGTCACCTTTGATAGCAGCAGCGCCAACCTCAAACCGGCGGGAGCCAATACGCTCACCGGCGTCGCGATGGTGCTGAAAGAGTACGAAAAGACGGCGGTTAACGTGGTCGGCTATACCGACAGCAGCGGCGGCCAGGATCTGAATATGCGCCTCTCGCAGCAGCGCGCGGATAGCGTTGCCAGCGCCCTTATCACCCAGGGCGTGGCGGCAAACCGTATCCGTACCAGCGGCATGGGCCCGGCCAATCCGATCGCCAGCAACGGCACTGCGGAAGGCAAAGCGCAGAACCGTCGCGTGGAAATTACCCTCAGCCCGCTGCAGTAATCCCGTTTCATCGCTCCCTCCTGCGCCCGGTAAGACGCGCTTACCGGGCAAAATGCTTGATATAGCGAATTTTCGCGCTAAGGTGTTCTCCAGATTTCAGCAAAGGAAGCCATCATGGCGAAAGCGGCGCGAGCAACCATTAGCGATGTGGCAAAAGCCGCAAAGACCGGTAAAACCAGCATTTCACGCTACCTCAACGGCGAAAAGCATCTGCTTTCCGATGACCTGCTGGCGCGCATTGAAAAGGCGATTGCCGAACTTAACTATCGCCCCAGCCTGATGGCCCGCGGCCTTAAGCACGGCCGCACCCGGCTGATTGGCCTGATCATCGCCGATATTACCAACCCCTACTCGGTTAACGTGCTGAGCGGCATCGAGGCCGCCTGCCGCGAAAAAGGGTTTACCCTGCTGGTCTGTAACACTAACAACGAGCTGGACCAGGAGCTGCACTATCTCGACCTGCTGCGCAGCTATCAGGTTGAGGGGATTGTGGTCAACGCCGTCGGCATGCGCGAAGAGGGGCTCAATCGCCTGCAGCAGTCGGCGCTGCCGATGGTGCTAATCGACCGAAAAATTCCCGATTTTGCCTGCGACGTGGTCGGGCTGGATAACACCCAGGCCGCCACCACCGCCACCGAGCATCTGGTGGAAAAAGGCTTCGAGGCGCTGCTGTTTCTGAGCGAGCCGCTGGGCTCCGTCAACACGCGACGCGAGCGGCTGAGCGCCTTTCGCACCACCCTTCAGCGCCACGCCGGGATCGTCGCGGAAAATGCCGAAGTCCCGCTCAACGACGGCGCGATGCTGGACAGCGTGCTGCGCCAGTTTCACTCCGGCCATCGCGGGATGCGCAAAGCGGTTATCTCCGCCAACGGCGCCCTGACGCTGCAGGTCGCACGCGCGCTGAAGCGCGTTGACCTGATTTGGGGAAGCGATATCGGCCTGCTCGGGTTTGACGAGCTGGAGTGGGCGGAGCTGGCGGGCGTCGGCATCACCACCCTCAAACAGCCGACGTGGCAAATAGGCTACGCCGCCGTTGAGCAGGTAGTACGCCGCATCGAAGGCAGCCATGAGCCGATCTGTGAGCGGGTATTTTCCGGGGAGCTGATCGTCCGCGGATCGACCTCCCGTTAGCTCTCCTTCGTGATGGTGATCATAAATTAGACATCCTCCCCTTTCCTTTGGAACCGGTCCCATCTAGCGTAATAGAGAGATTCGCTACAGAACCACCGGGAGTTTGTCAGATGGCCAGAAAAATCATTGTCGTGACCGCCGCTTATGGCAACGATCGCGTTAGAGAGCTTGGCGGACAGTCCGCCGTACTGCCGTTCATTGCCGGTTCCGGCGCCGACGGCGTGGAGATCCGCCGCGAGTTATTCAGCGCAGAGGAACTGAACCGGCTGCCGGCCCTCGCCGCGGAGATTGAAAGCCACGGCCTGCTGGTCTGCTACTCCGCGCCGGAAGCCCTGTTCGCCGCCGACGGGTCGCTTAACCCGAACCTCGCGGCGCTGCTGCAGGAAGCGCAAACCCTCAACGCCTTATGGTTAAAACTCTCCCTCGGCCACTTCATCCATAACCATCAGCTGGAGACCCTGCGCAGCACGCTGCAGGCGAGCGGGATGGCGCTGGTGGTGGAAAATGACCAAACCGATTGCGGCCAGCTGGCGCCGATGCAGCGGTTTAAAGCCATCTGCCGGGTCAATAACCTGCCGGTGACGCTGACGTTTGATATGGGCAACTGGCTGTGGGTCGGCGATTCGCCGGAAGAGGCCGCCCGCCATCTCGCGCCCGCCGTCAGCTATATTCACGTTAAGGCGGCCCAGCCGCATCGCGAGCAGTTCCGCGCCGTTCCGCCCGATGAGGCCGCTCCGCGCTGGCTGGCGCTGCTGGATAACCTGCCTGCTGATGCCCCGCGCGGTATCGAATTTCCGCTGGTCGGCCATGACCTGACGGCCGTTACCCGCCGCTATGTCAATCTTTTACGCGAGGATTAAGCCATGGAAAACAACCTGGATGTCATTACCATCGGCGAAGCGATGGCTATGTTTGTGGCGACCCAAACCGGGGATCTCGCGGAGGTTGAACGCTTTATCAAGCGCGTCGCCGGTGCCGAGCTGAACGTCGCCACCGGCCTGGCTCGCCTGGGGCTGAAGGTCGGCTGGGTCAGCCGCGTCGGCGAGGATAGCTTCGGTCGCTTTGTGCTTAATTCGCTGGCAAAAGAAGGGATTGACGCCCGCGGCGTAGCCCAGGACCCGCGCTATGCAACCGGCTTCCAGATGAAATCTAAAGTCGAAAATGGAACCGATCCCATTGTGGAATATTTCCGCAAAGGCTCGGCGGCCAGCCACCTGTCGCCGGATGATTTCCACCCCGATTACTTCGCCAGCGCTCGCCATCTGCACCTCAGCGGCGTCGCCGCCGCGCTGTCGGAGAGTTCATATGCGCTGCTGGATCGTGCCGCTGGCGCGATGAAGGCTCAGGGAAAAACCATCTCCTTCGACCCCAACCTGCGCCCGGTACTGTGGAAAAGCGAAGGCGAAATGGTGGAGAAGCTCAACCATCTTGCGTTCCAGGCCGACTGGGTTTTACCCGGCCTGAAGGAGGGGACAATCCTGACGGGTCAGCAAACGCCGGAGGCTATCGCGGACTTCTATCTCAACCGCGGCGTGCGCGCCGTGATCATCAAAACCGGCTCCGACGGCGCCTGGTATAAAACCGCCGCGGGTGAGCAGGGTGCCGTCGCGGCCGTTAAGGTCGATAACGTCGTCGATACCGTCGGCGCGGGCGATGGCTTTGCCGTCGGGGTCATTAGCGCCCTGCTGGAAGGCAAAACCCTGGATCAGGCGGTACGGCGCGGGAACAAAATCGGCTCGCTGGCGATTCAGGTTCAGGGCGACAGCGAAGGATTACCGACGCGCGACGCACTGGGCGAATAACGTTTAATGCAACGATGGTAGCCACTCTGTACCCTACATACAGCGCGGCATAAGACACCTTCTATCGGTGAGTGTTACCTCACATACAGAGGCAAGCCTATGAACAGCTTAACCAATGCAACAAAACGCTGGTGGTACATCATGCCTATCGTGTTTATCACGTATAGCCTGGCGTATCTCGACCGTGCCAACTTCAGCTTCGCCTCCGCGGCGGGCATTACCGAAGATTTGGGGATCACTAAAGGGGTCTCATCGCTGCTGGGCGCCCTCTTCTTCCTCGGCTACTTCTTCTTCCAGATCCCTGGGGCAATCTATGCTGAACGCCGCAGCGTGCGAAAACTTATCTTTATCTGCCTGATCCTGTGGGGCGCCTGCGCTTCGCTGACCGGCATGGTGCACAACATTCCGGCCCTGGCCGCTATCCGCTTTATTCTCGGCGTCGTCGAAGCCGCGGTGATGCCCGCGATGCTGATTTACATCAGCAACTGGTTTACTAAATCCGAACGCTCGCGCGCCAATACCTTTTTAATCCTCGGTAATCCGGTCACGGTGCTGTGGATGTCAGTGGTGTCCGGCTACCTGATTCAGTCCTTTGGCTGGCGCGAGATGTTCATTATTGAAGGCGTGCCGGCGGTGCTCTGGGCCTTCTGCTGGTGGGTGCTGGTAAAAGATAAGCCGTCGCAGGTGAACTGGCTCTCCGAGAGCGAAAAAGCCGCGCTGCAGGAGCAGCTGGAACGCGAGCAGCAGGGCATCAAAGCCGTGCGTAACTACAGCGAGGCCTTCCGCTCACGTAACGTCGTGCTGCTGTGCATGCAGTATTTTGCCTGGAGTATCGGGGTGTACGGCTTCGTGCTGTGGCTGCCGTCAATTATCCGCAGCGGCGGTGAAAACATGGGCATGGTTGAGGTTGGCTGGCTCTCCTCGGTACCTTACCTCGCGGCAACGATTGCGATGATCGTCGTCTCCTGGGCCTCGGACAAAATGCAGAACCGTAAGCTGTTCGTCTGGCCGCTGCTGCTGATTGGCGGGCTGGCCTTTATCGGCTCCTGGGCGGTCGGCGCGAACCACTTCTGGGCGTCTTATACCCTGCTGGTGATTGCCGGCGCGGCGATGTACGCCCCCTACGGCCCCTTCTTCGCCATCATCCCGGAGATGCTGCCGCGCAACGTAGCGGGCGGCGCGATGGCGCTGATTAACAGCATGGGCGCGCTAGGCTCCTTCTTTGGCTCGTGGTTTGTCGGCTACCTGAACGGTTCGACCGGCAGCCCGTCCGCCTCGTACATTTTCATGGGAGTGGCGCTTTTCGTCGCGGTATGGCTTACTTTAATTGTTAAGCCTGCTAATAATCAAAAACTTCCGCTTGGCGCTCGTCACGCCTGACATCCTAATACTACGGAGATCCGCATGAAGCCGTCCGTTATTCTCTATAAAACGCTTCCCGACGACCTGCAGCAGCGTCTGGAAAAACACTTTGCCGTCACCCGGGTGAAAAACCTGAGCGCCGAAACCATCGCGCAGCACGCCGAGGCGTTTGCCCAGGCCGAGGGCCTGCTGGGCTCCAGCGAAAAAGTTGATACCGCGTTACTGGAGAAAATGCCCAATCTTCGTGCGGCCTCAACGGTCTCCGTGGGCTACGACAACTTCGACGTCGCGGCGCTGAATGCCCGCAGGGTCCTGCTGATGCATACGCCCACCGTGCTGACCGAAACCGTTGCCGATACGGTGATGGCACTGGTACTCAGCACCTCGCGCCGGGTAGTGGAAGTCGCTAATCGCGTGAAGGCGGGTGAGTGGACCAAAAGCATCGGGCCGGACTGGTTCGGTAGCGACGTGCACCACAAAACGCTGGGTATCGTTGGCATGGGACGCATCGGCATGGCGCTGGCCCAGCGCGCGCATGCCGGCTTCGGGATGCCGATCCTCTATAACGCGCGCAGCCAGCATCCGCAGGCGGAAGAGCGCTTCAACGCCCGCTACTGCGATCTCGATACGCTACTTGAGGAAGCCGATTTTGTCTGCCTGATCCTGCCGCTGACCGCTGAGACTCATCATCTGTTCAATGCGGAGAAGTTCGCCAAAATGAAGCCATCTGCCATCTTTATTAACGCCGGACGCGGTCCGGTCGTCGATGAGAAAGCGCTGGTTGCCGCGTTGCAGAATGGCGAAATCCATGCCGCCGGTCTCGACGTGTTTGAACAGGAGCCGCTGGCGCAGGACTCCCCGCTGCTCAGCATGCCTAACGTCGTCGCGCTGCCGCATATTGGTTCCGCCACCCATGAAACGCGCTACAACATGGCGGCCTGTGCGGTGGATAACCTGATTGATGCGCTGCAGGGCAACGTCGATAAGAACTGCGTGAACCCGCAGGTAAAATAGGCAGGAAAGGGACATTCTCGCCCGGCTGAGCGTCGCGTCAGCCGGGAAGAAACCCGGATGATGGCGCGATAAGCACCTTCACCGGGCTCGGTCAGCGGCTAGCGCGTCGCGTTAACGGCTGCCGTCCACGCCTGATTGAACGCCTGGTGCTGAGCCGCCAGCGGGCCAATCAATGCGTTGTACTGGCTGGCCTGCTGCGAGGTCGGGAACTGGATCCCGTTTGCCACGAAGCTCACCTGGGTATTTTGCTGGGCAACAAAATCACCCACCTGCACCAGCTGCTGAGTAAAGACCTGCGCCGCAGGGATCAGCGGCTGCAGGGCATTTGCCGGGCCGGTAACCACTTTGTTGTAAACCTGGTCAAAGACCGGCTTGAGATCGTCACCCTGCTTCAGCGCGCTATGCGCACCGTCGGCCTGCATTTTGGCATTTTCCAGCTGCTGGCTCAGTACGCCGAGCGCGCCGTTTGCCTGACGCAGCGGTTCACGCTGGGTGATATAGTCCTGCGGGACGCGAATCGCGTTCACGCTGTCTACCACCGGGCGCAGACCCGCATCCATCGCCTGACTTACCTGCTGCGAATAGCCGTAAATCACCGCATAATCGGACACAAAAGGTCCGAACTGTTTTTTCTGATCGGCGGTCAGCGTCGGCAGACGTTCGCCGCTCCGCATAGCCGTATTTTGCAGGAAGTCGATGAACGCTTTGCGCTGATCGCCTTCTTTATCAAAACACCCACTCAGGCTAACCACCATTAATAAGGCCGCAACAGCCGCAAACCAGCGAGAGCAGGACTTTCCTGTCGCCATTTTTTTACTCCTTTCAGCCAAAAAAAGCGCAAACAGACACACACGTGCCAGACGCTGACAAGGATAGTCCAGGTCAGCCTCGCAGGATACACTTTCCTGACAATCTTCCGCAGGAAATAGCCCGCTGGCGGCGTTTTATCGACAACCGCTATCGTCTGTTAAGCACATCACAATTACCGCCATAACCAAAATCCCAAAATTAAGATACAACAAATTGATTTAATTAAACTTAATTTTCAACCATTGCGTTTAAATCCCTGAAAAGAACGATAATCGCACGCTTCCTGGCCGGACCGCGTTGCCTGCTGTCGGGTTCAGTGTTTTGATTAATGAGCGATTAACGGCATTGCGTTCGATTATCGCACAAATACGATTAACGACAGCGAGGGAGGCGTGAACAGCCGTTTCGTCCCCCGCTCTGCCTGCCAGGAATGCCGTATGAATAAGACAACCATCGATATTCAGGCTTTTATCAATGAACATCCGTTCACGAAGTACCAGTGGATGATTCTGGCCTTATGTTTTATCACCGTTGCTATGGACGGTTTCGATACCGCGATAATCGGTTTCATCGCCTCAGACCTCGTGCAGGAGTGGGGCGTAGAAAAATCGGCATTGGGCCCGGTAATGAGCGCTGCGCTGGTCGGCCTGGCGGTGGGCGCCTTGACCGCGGGGCCGCTGGCCGACCGCATTGGCCGCAAGAAGGTCCTGCTGATGTCGATCGTGGTGTTTGGCAGCTTTAGCCTGCTTACCGCTTTCGCTACCAGCCTGAACCAGCTGACGCTGCTGCGCTTTCTGACGGGGCTGGGGCTGGGGGCCGCGATGCCGAACGCCGCGACGCTGATGAGCGAATACGCGCCGGAGCGCCGCCGGGCCTTAATGGTCAATCTGATGTTCGTTGGGTTCCCGATGGGATCGTCGCTGGGCGGTTTTCTTTCGGCCTGGATGATCCCGCATTACGGCTGGCAAAGCGTGCTGGTACTGGGCGGCGTGATGCCTCTGCTGCTCGCCGTGGCGCTTATCTTCCTGCTGCCGGAATCGGCGCGCTACATGGTCGTTAAGCGCCAGCCCGCACAGCGTATTGCGGCAATCCTCCGGCGTATTGCGCCGCTGCCGGAAGGGGTGGAGTTTGAGCTGCGTGAGGCCGGCCAGGTTAAAGAGAAATCGGCTCTGGCGGTCATTTTCTCTCCACGCTATCTCGTCGGTACCGTGATGCTGTGCCTGACCTACTTTATGGGTCTGCTGATCTTCTATCTGCTGACCAGCTGGCTGCCGCTGCTGATTCGTGAAACCGGCGCAACCATGAGCCAGGCGTCGATTATCACCGCGCTGTTCCCGCTGGGCGGCGGTATTGGCGTGCTGATCCTCGGCGCGCTGATGGATAAGATCAACCCCAATAAGGTCGTCGCCGTCGGCTGGCTGCTGACCGGTATTTTCGTTTGCCTCGTGGGCTTCTCCACCGGCAGCCTGGTGCTGATGGGGGTGATGGTATTTATCGCCGGCAGCATTATGAACGGCGCGCAGTCTTCTATGCCGGCGCTGGCGGCCGGGTTTTATCCCACTCAGGGCCGCGCCACCGGCGTCGCATGGATGCTGGGGATCGGGCGCTTTGGCGGCATTCTCGGCGCCTTCAGCGGCGTATTCCTGATGCAGGCGCAGCTCTCTTTCACGACTATTTTCAGCCTGCTGGCGATCCCGGCGTTTTTATCCGCCCTCGCCCTGCTGGTTAAATACAAAATGAGCCTGCGTCAGCCTGCCCCGCCCCAGGCCGATGCTGAAAATCTGCAGAAAGCCTGACCGCAAGGCCAGCGGGAAGCCGCTGGCCTCGCTTTTTCTCTGCCGTTTACAAATATTTTCCAAAGCCGCGCGTATGATGATTAATCATCGGCTTACCCCCCGCTGCCGCTGGGCTATCCGGCGGTAAGCGAAGGCCTGCTGGCATATAATCACCCCCGTTACCGTTCTTGACGCTTTTTCCTGACTATTCTTAATAAGCAGCGACAAACCCTACCCTTTACTGTGCGACAGGAAGGAGTTCTCAATGGAATATAAAGATCCAATATTTGAATTACTGAGCAGCCTGGAACAAATTGTTTTCAAAGATCTGCCCCGAACGACCGCCCCAGCCCGCAAGCCAACCGCTTTCAGCGAATTTGACCTGCTCCGTAAAGGGACCGGTCTGAAAATTGACGATTTCGCCGATGCCATGGGCGTCAGCGTGTCGATGGTTCAGGAGTGGGAATCAAGACGCATCAAGCCCTCTTCGACTGAGCTCAAGTTAATGCGTCTGATCCAGGCAAGCCCAAAGCTTTCAAGGCAGATTCTCGAGTGAAGTTCTATAATGTTATTGGACACTGATTACGGTCCTGATTTGGGACCGTTTTAATTTCTATGAAAAAAACGTTTGCTATCGCACCTCAAAAATGAGTTAATGCTCGCAGGTTTGATGTACAGACCACAGAGCATTAGTATAGAGTAGTCCTTGAGCGGTTATCCTAGATACCCCGGTAGTGAACTTTCCCTTTATAGCTTCAAATCTGTAGTCCAGACCGTATCGCCGAAAGGTTAATTTATTATTTAAAGGTATTTCGCTATGTCCGGTAAAATGACTGGTATCGTAAAATGGTTCAACGCTGATAAAGGTTTCGGCTTCATTACTCCTGATGACGGTTCTAAAGATGTGTTCGTACACTTCTCCGCTATCATGAACGATGGCTACAAATCTCTGGATGAAGGTCAGAAAGTTTCCTTCACCATCGAAAGCGGCGCTAAAGGCCCGGCAGCTGGCAACGTTACCAGCCTGTAAGCTTAAATAAGCTCAGAATTCAAGATCCCTGCCTCGCGGCGGGGATTTTTTTTATCTGAATATCAGGAAACCGCCACTTCGCATGGCGGTTTTTTTCGTTTTAATACGGCTCAAGCTGCCAGCCGCCGTCTCGCCACGCTAAAGCGTGGGTAAGCTTCAGCCCCTGCAGGAACGCCTCGTCATGCGACACCACCAGCATCGCGCCGGGGAATCCCGCCAGCGCCGCTTCAATGGCCTGGGCTGAGGCTAAATCCAGGTGGTTAGTCGGCTCATCGAGCAGCAGAAGCTGAGTCGCGTCCCGCCGCCACAGTACGCAGGCCAGCGCCGCCTTCAGCCGTTCTCCGCCGCTCAGGGCCGCCAGCGGCAGATTGATTTTATCCGCCCCCAGCTGCAGCTGTGCAAGCCGGCTGCGCAGCACGCCCTCCTCCAGCGGCGTATCGTCAAGATTAAGGTGCGTTAAAACCGATAGCGACAGGTCCAGCTGCGTCAGGTGCTGATCCAGCCACGCCGCATGAACCGACAGTCGGCACGCTCCAGAAACCGGCTGCTCGAGACCGACCAGCGTTTTCAGTAACGTAGTTTTTCCACAGCCGTTAGGCCCGCGCAGCGCTACGCGCATCGGCCCATCAAGACGCCAGCTCAGCGGCGCTGCAGCCGAGTGTGCCAGGCGTAGATCCTCCAGCACCAGGACCTGTTTACCGGCGGCGATCTGACTTCCCGGCAGAGTGAACATCACCGATGCCTCATCTTCTACCCGCTCGTGCGCCTGAGCGACGGCGGTATTGAGCGCGCTATTTTGTTCCCGATGCTGCCGATGGAGCGTTCCGGGGCGCTCCTTCGCCGCGCCTTTGTACTTCACGCGTTCAAACGAGGCAATATTCAGCGTATCGACAACCCGCAGCGTCTGCGCAGATCGCCGCTGGCTGGCATCATGCTCTTTTTGCATTCGCGCCCGGGTGCGGCGGCGTTCGGTCGCGGCATGCTCCAGCGCGGCACGTGCGGCCTGCTGTTCGGCATCGCGCTGCTGCCGATAGTCGGCGTAGCTCCCGCCATAGCTTCGCAGCGCCGTCGGCGTGAGCTCAAGGATGCGCGGCATTCGCGCCAGCAGTTCACGATCGTGGCTGGCGATAATTCCCCCGCCGCGCCAGCGCTCCAGCTGCCGATACAACCATTCGCGGCCCTGCCCGTCGAGGTGGTTGGTCGGCTCGTCCAGCAGCAAGTAGTCCGCGCCCGAGAGAAAGGCTCCGCACAGCAGCGCTTTCACCCGCTCGCCGCCGCTCAGCGACGAGGCGAGGCGCTCGGGAGAAAACGCCGGCAGGCCGGCATCGGCGAACGCCGCGCTCAGACGCTCGCGCAGATCCCAGAAACCCTCCAGGCTCTCGACGTCGTCAGCGAATCCCTCCCCGCGCTCAAGCCGCCGCAGGGCGGAGAAGATGGGCTCGTAACCCAGCAGGTCGGCCAGGGTAGTGCTGGAAGCAATTGCCGGATGTTGGGCAACATAGGCCAGCGAGGTAAAGCGTTCGATATGTCCGCCGGAAGGAGAGTCGACGCCCGCCAGCAGCCGAAGCAGGCGAGTTTTGCCGACGCCATTACGGCCGACCAGGCCGCAGAATGATGTCTCTAACGATAAATTTAGCGGGCCAAACAGCGTGTCTCCCGTCGCAAACTGACAGGTGAGCTGATGCAAAATAAAAGCGGGGGATTGGGCACAATGGGCCATAAGCACTCCTGAATGAAATCGATACTTCCCCTGCCGCACATGGTGCTGGCAAGGAGTGAATTCAGCAGGCGTGGTTATCCATTTTCGGTGTGCTCTCAGTAAGACGAGGGATTCGTCGGGACACAGAATAGCCACACCGTCCCCCACATTTCAAGATTATTTTTTCAGCGCCCGCGCCGGTACGGGGCAAAAGTAGCCGCGCCGATGGGCCAACTGACGGACACATTTATCGCCGGTCATAACGATGAGCGCCCGGGATTTATCGATCAAATTTTGTTCTATTTTTTTGAACAATATGCGCAAATTGTTCCGATTTTAATCACCCGACGATCGGTCTATTATTTATCACATCAGGGCACAACGCCCTATTACAGACAAACAACCACAGGAATACGACCATGAAATCCATCAAAACTTTCGTTGCAGTTACCGCACTTTCTCTGATGTCCTTCGGCGCATTTGCTCAGAGCATCAGCACCACCGCCTCTACCCTGGACCGTGCAGAAGCTAAAATTGCCGCCCAGGCCGCTGAGCAGGGTGCGTCCTACAAAATTACCAGCGCCCAGTTCAACAACCGCGTTCATATGACCGCAGAACTGACCAAATAAGTCGCATTGATGGCGCTTTTTGAGAGTGCCGGCCGCCGGAATCAAGCATACAGGCGACAACGACAACACGATGAAAAGGAATCTAAAATGAAAAATATCAGCGTGATGACCGCCCTGTTTCTGGCAGCCTCACTATCAACCGGCGTCATGGCAGCAGAACGTCATGCCGTACCGCCGGAAGCAGGCTCCAGCATCGATACGTCGATGCATCAAAACCGCATTAACGTCAGCCATGCTTTCGATAAAGAGAGCCTGACGGCAGGCAACCTGGAGTAGTTAAGGGCCAGCCTGTAGGCGAGCAGATGGCGCCATGAGCATCTTCGCGCCATAAAAAAACCTGCCAGAAGGCAGGTTTTTTTGTTGCCAAAAGGCACTTACTGCAGCAGAGAAATATCCGCTACCTGCAGGAAAAGCTCGCGCAGTTTGGACAGCAGCGTCAGTCGGTTGATGCGCACGTTCCGATCTTCGGCGTTGACCATCACGTTCTCAAAGAACTCATCCACCGGTTCACGCAGGGAGGCCAGCTCGATCAGCGCTTCCTGGTAGCGGCCTTCGGCGAAGAACGGCTGCAGCTTATCGCGCAGCACGACCAGATGGGTAGCCAGCTTGATCTCTGCGGTTTCTTTCAGCACGGAGGCGTGAACGGTATCGTTCAGCGTCTCTTCAGATTTTGCGAGGATGTTGGAGACGCGCTTGTTGGCTGCCGCCAGCGCCGAGGACTCTTCCAGCGTACGGAAGTGCGAAACCGCCTTCATGCGCGCATCGAAATCAGCCGGACGGGTCGGGCGACGAGCCAGTACCGCCTGGATGGTATCAACGCCGTAGCCTTCGTCCTGGTACCAGGCACGGAAGCGACCGAGCATAAAGTCGATAACCTCATCAACAACCCTGGCGTTAGTCAGCTTGTCGCCATACAGACGTACCGCTTCTTCGGTGAGGGTTTGCAGATCCAGAGAGAGGTTCTTCTCAACGATGATACGCAGCACGCCCAGCGCAGCGCGGCGCAGTGCGAACGGGTCTTTGTCCCCTTTCGGGTGCTGACCAATGCCGAAGATACCGGCAAGCGTATCCATCTTATCGGCAATCGCCACCGCACAGGCAACCGGGTTAGACGGCAGATCGTCGCCGGCAAAACGCGGCTGATACTGCTCGTTCAGCGCCACGGCAACGTCTTCCGCTTCGCCATCATGGCGCGCGTAGTGCATGCCCATCACGCCCTGAGTATCGGTGAACTCGAAGACCATATTGGTCATCAGGTCGCACTTCGACAGCAGGCCCGCGCGGGTCGCATGGTTGACGTCTGCACCAATCTGACCCGCAATCCAGCCGGCAAGGGCCTGAATACGGTCAGTTTTATCGCGCAGGGTGCCCAGCTGCTGCTGGAACAGGACGGTCTGCAGACGCGGCAGATGATCTTCCAGGCGCTTTTTACGGTCGGTGTTGAAGAAGAATTCGGCATCGGCCAGACGCGGGCGCACAACCTTCTCGTTACCGGAGATGATCTGCTGCGGGTCTTTGGACTCAATGTTTGCCACGAAGATGAAGTTCGGCAGCAGTTTGCCGTCGTCAGCATAAACCGGGAAGTACTTCTGATCGCCTTTCATGGTGTAAACCAGGGCTTCAGAAGGCACCGCGAGGAATTTTTCTTCGAATTTCGCCGTCAGCACCACCGGCCATTCCACCAGCGAGGTGACTTCTTCCAGCAGGCTTTCGCTCAGATCGGCGTTGCCGCCAATCTTGCGGGCCGCTTCTTCCGCGCCAGCTTTAATGGTGGCTTTACGCGTTTCGTAGTCAGCAATAACTTTACCGCGCTCCAGCAGGATTTGCGGATACTGTTCGGCGCTATCGATGGTGAACTCCGGCTCGCCCATAAAGCGATGGCCGCGGATCACGCGATCGGAGTCGATGCCGAGAATGGTCGCCGGCACGACTTTGTCGCCAAGCAGCAGGGTCACGGTGTGAACCGGGCGCACGAACTGCACGTCCGACGCGCCCCAGCGCATCAGTTTAGGGATAGGCAGCTTGCCGAGGGAGGTCGAGACCATGTTCGGCAGCAGCGCTTCCGCGCTTTCGCCTTTCACATGGGCGCGATACAGCAGCCATTCGCCTTTATCGGTCGCCAGACGCTCGGCCTGCTCGACGGTGATACCGCAGCCGCGCGCCCAGCCTTCGGCCGCTTTGCTCGGTTTACCTTCCGCGTCAAACGCCGCAGAAATCGCCGGGCCGCGTTTTTCGATTTCGCGATCCGGCTGGGAAGCGGCCAGATTAGCCACCTTCAGCGCCAGACGACGCGGGGCGGCAAACCACTCAACGGTGCCGTGGGCGAGGCCAGCGCTGTCCAGCTCCGCGGTAAAGTTCGCAGCAAAAGACTCAGCCAGGCTGCGCAGGGCTTTTGGTGGCAGTTCTTCGGTGCCGATCTCCACCAGGAAAGTTTTCTCAGACATGGCCGCCTCTTATTTGTTTTTGTTGCACATCGGGAAGCCAAGGGCCTCACGGGAAGCGTAGTAAGCTTCTGCCACCGCTTTCGTCAGGGTGCGGATGCGCAGAATATAGCGCTGACGCTCGGTGACGGAGATGGCTTTACGCGCATCCAGCAGGTTGAAGCTATGGGCGGCCTTCAGAATGCGCTCGTAGGCGGGCAGCGGCAGCGGATTTTCCAGCGCCAGCAGCTGCTGCGCTTCTTTCTCATACTGCTCAAAGCAGGAGAACAGGAAGTCCACGTCGGCGTATTCAAAGTTATAGGTTGATTGCTCGACTTCGTTCTGATGGAACACGTCACCGTAGGTCGTTTTACCCAGCGGGCCGTCGCTCCAGACCAGGTCGTAAACGCTGTCTACGCCCTGAATGTACATCGCCAGGCGCTCCAGACCGTAGGTGATCTCGCCGGTGACCGGCTTACATTCCATACCACCCACCTGCTGGAAGTAGGTGAACTGCGTCACTTCCATACCGTTCAGCCACACTTCCCAGCCCAGACCCCAGGCACCCAGCGTTGGGTTTTCCCAGTTGTCTTCCACGAAGCGGATATCATGAATAGTCGGATCCATACCCAGCTCTTTCAGAGACCCGAGGTACAGCTCCTGGATGTTGTCCGGCGATGGCTTAATGACCACCTGGAACTGATAGTAGTGCTGCAGGCGGTTCGGGTTTTCACCATAGCGGCCGTCGGTCGGACGACGCGAAGGCTGCACGTAGGCAGTCGCCATCGGCTCTGGCCCCAGCGCGCGCAGGCAGGTCATTGGGTGGGAGGTGCCGGCGCCAACTTCCATGTCCAGTGGTTGAACAATGGTGCAGCCCTGACGAGCCCAGTAATCCTGTAAGGTCAGGATCAGGCCCTGGAAGGTCCTGGTATCAAACTTTTGCATATTATTTCGTGCTGGATACGTGTGGATTTAAAGGAAGGGATCAGTATACCCGCTGGCTGCGAGATATACAGTACGAAACGGCGTTGTTTAAGCAAAATTGGGGAAATTAACGCCATCATGCGGCAGCTGCGGGGCATTTAGCGCATAGAAAGATGTAAAAACTGCCCGTCTGGATCGAAAGAACAGATAAAGCGCTCATTCTGCTCGGTATGGCCCGACAGCTCATAGCTTCCCTGGAACTGTTCAAAATGGCTGACGTCAACCAGCCTGGTCCCGGTGCTGTAGCGTCTTGCCGCCTGATCCTTACACAGCTGTTCCATATTCAGGGTAATTTGCGGCGTAATCCGCGCTCTTTGCGCTTTTTGTGGCGGCTGGGACGGCGTCTGGCTGCAGCCGGCGAGCACAAGCAGCAGCAGTCCAGAAAAGAAACATTTCATCACCATTTTCCTCGACCGCCTTGTTAGCAAATTGTTATCGTTCAGATTACGTGAAATCACCCGGACATTGTGCGAATCTCTCCACATCTCTACAAGCATGCGGCGGCAAACTCAGAATATTCCATTGCGACACCGCGGTATCAGGGAAGTCAGACCCTGTTTAAGAAGGAACCACTGAGGTACTGATGCAGGAAAAAATAAACTGGATTACGAGTTTGCGCGGTATCGCATGCATGATGGTGGTGATGATCCACAGCACCACCTGGTACATCACCCATCCCCACGCCATCAGCCTGGTGGAATGGGATATGGCCAACCTGCTCAACTCCGCCTCTCGCGTCAGCGTCCCGCTCTTCTTCATGATGTCTGGGTACCTGTTTTTCGGCGAACGCAGCGCCCAGCCGCGGCACTTTCTGCGCATCGTGCTGTGCGTGCTGTTTTACAGCGCCGTGTCGCTGCTCTACATCGCCCTGTTTACCCATATCAACGTCGAGCTCTCGCTAAGAAACCTGCTGCAAAAGCCGGTGTTCTATCACCTGTGGTTTTTCTTCGCGATTATCGTCATCTATCTGCTCTCGCCGCTTATTCAGGTTAAGCAGGCCAGCGGTAAAATGCTGCTGGCGCTGATGCTGGTCATCGGCATCCTCGCCAACCCCAATATGGTCAGCGTAAAAGCGGGCGGTATCGAATGGCTGCCGCTCAATCTCTATATCAGCGGCGATGCCTTTTACTACGTGCTGTACGGCGTGCTTGGCCGGGCGATTGGCATGATGGAGACGGATAAAAAATGGCTGACTCTGCTGTGTGCCGCGCTGTTCGCCAGCGCCGTCTGGGTGATATCGCGCGGAACGCTGCATGAGCTCAAGTGGCGCGGCGACTTCGGCGATACCTGGTATTTATACTGCGGGCCGGCAGTGTTTGTGTGCGCGGTAGCCCTGCTGACGCTGGCGAAAAATACCCTTAACGCGCGTCAAATCCCCGTTCTGGCGCTCATCGCTCGCCACTCTCTGGGGATCTACGGTTTTCATGCGCTGATTATCCACGCGCTGCGGGCCAGCGGCCTGGAGCTCACCCGCTGGCCGCTGCTGGATATTCTGTGGATCTTTAGCGCCGCCCTGCTGGGCAGCCTGCTGCTGTCGGCGCTGGTGCAGCGCATCGACACGCGTCGGCTGGTGAGCTAGCGCCACGGTCAAACCCGCTCCCGCGCGGGAGCGGATCGCCGCTACGACATCAGCGGGAGAAGCTGCTGATAAATCTGGCGGAAGGTTTCGCGACGCGGAGCATAGAGCGCGACGCGTTCGCTATTCGGACGGTGAGCCTGCTCAAGCGGCAGCTGGGGCAGCAGATCCGCCCAGGACTCCCCTTGATGCAGCGCCAGCTGCGCGAGTCTCGCGGCGCCCAGCGCCGGTCCAACGTCGCCGCCGGTACGGTAATCCAGCTGCTGTCCGCTGATGTCAGCCAGCATCTGCCGCCACCAGGGGCTGCGCGCGCCTCCACCAATCAGGGTGATGCTCTCGGGCCTGATGCCGCAGGCGTGGACCGCATCCATACCGTCCGCCAGCGCATATCCCACCCCTTCCAGCACCGCACGCGCCAGCTCCGCCGGGCCATGCTGATGCGTCAGGCCGAAAAAGACGCCCTTCGCCTGCGGGTTGTTATGCGGCGTACGCTCGCCGGAAAGATAGGGTAGAAACCACACCGGGCCCGCGCGCTCATCGGCGGACTCGGCCGCGCCGATCAGCGCCGGAACCGTACCCAGGCCGGTCAGCTTAGCCGCCCAGTCGAGGCAGGATGCCGCGCTGAGCATGACCGACATCAAATGCCAGCGCCCGGGAAGCGCGTGGCAGAAGCTGTGCACCGCGCTTTCGGGTTTGCTGAGAAACCCCTCGCTGACGGCAAAGTAAACGCCGGAGGTCCCCAGCGATAGCATCGCCTGTCCCGCGTCCGCCATGCCCACGCCAACGGCACCGGCGGCGTTATCCCCGCCGCCGGCCACCACCAGCGCCTGCGGCATATTCCACGCCGCGGCGATAGCCGGGCGCAGCGATCCCGTCACCTCGCTGCCTTCAAATAGCGCGGGCATGTTATCGCGGCTCAGGCCGCAGGCGGCGAGCATCTCGTCGCTCCAGTTGCGCTTTGCCACGTCCATCCACATCGTCCCGGCAGCGTCAGACATATCGCTGGCGAACTCGCCGGTCATACGCAGGCGTAAATAGTCTTTCGGCAGCAGGACCTTATCAACCTGGCTGAAGACGTCCGGCTCGTGTCGCTTAACCCACAGCAGCTTCGGCGCCGTAAAGCCGGGCATCATCAGGTTGCCGGTGATCTGCCGCGACCGCCCGACCCGCTCTTCCAGCAGGGCGCACTCTTCGCCGCAGCGCCCGTCGTTCCATAAAATGGCCGGACGCAGCACCCGCTGCTGCTTGTCCAGCAGCGTGGCGCCATGCATCTGCCCGGCGATACCGATAGCCTTCACGTCGCGCAGGGAGTGCTGCTCTCCCAACGCTTTGATCGCGCTATCCGTTGCCAGCCACCAGTGCTCGGGATCTTGTTCGGACCATAAGGGGTGCGGGCGCGATACGCTGAGCTTTTCCGTGTGCGAAGCCAGTACCTCACCCTGCTCATTGAGCAAAATGGCCTTCACGCCCGAGGTACCTAAATCAATCCCGATGTACATACCGACTCTCCTGAACAGCGCGCCACGGCTGAGCGTGGCGCGAAAAGCGTGCTAAATAGCCTATGCCCGGACGCGCCGGGCATTGTCATCACTTATCAAAAAGATAGTGATTCACCAGATTTTCCAGCTGCTCCTGGTGTCCACTCTGGTGCTGCGGTGCCAGATTATTCTGCGCGGCATGCTGAGCAATTTCCGTCAGCGTCATCTGCCCCTTGAGGATTTGCTGGCCCAGATCGCCGTTCCAGCCGGCATAGCGTTTTGCTACGCGCTTATCCAGCTCGCCATCTTCAATCATGCGCGCTGCAACCTTCAGCGACAGGGCCATCGTATCCATCGCCCCAATATGACCATAGAACAGATCGTACTTATCGGTGCTTTGACGACGTACTTTGGCATCGAAATTCATCCCGCCGGTCGTGAAACCGCCGGCCTTGAGAATTTCATACATCACCAGGGCATTTTCTTCCACGCTATTCGGGAACTGATCGGTATCCCAGCCCAGCTGCGGGTCGCCGCGGTTGGCATCGACGGAGCCAAACAGGCCCAGCGCGATGGCGGTGGCAATCTCGTGGTGGAAGCTGTGGCCTGCCAGCGTCGCGTGGTTCGCTTCGATATTCAGCTTAATCTCTTTTTCCAGGCCGAACTGCTTGAGGAAGCCATAGACGGTGGAGGCGTCGTAGTCGTACTGATGCTTGGTCGGCTCCTGCGGCTTCGGCTCAATCAGCAGCGTCCCCTGGAAGCCAATTTTATGCTTGTGCTCAACCACCAGCTGCATAAACCGGCCAATCTGCTCACGCTCCTGGCGCAGGTCGGTATTGAGCAGCGTTTCATACCCTTCGCGGCCGCCCCACAGGACGTAGTTTTCCCCGCCCAGCTTGTGGGTGGCATCCATGGCGGTCACGACCTGCGTCGCCGCCCAGCTGAACACTTCCGGATCCGGGTTAGTTGCCGCACCTGCGCCGTAGCGCGGGTTAGTAAAGCAGTTCGCGGTGCCCCACAGCAGCTTCACGCCGCTGTGCTCCTGTTTTGCCGCCAGCACATCGACCATCTGTGCGAAATTGTTGAGATACTCCTTCAGCGACGCGCCTTCCGGGGAGACGTCAACGTCGTGGAAGCAGTAGTACGGGACGTTCAGCTTGTGGAAAAACTCAAAGGCGACATCGGCTTTACGTTTTGCCATTTCCAGGGCGTCGCCCGGCTGCTGCCACGGACGGTTGAAGGAACCGACGCCAAACATATCGGCCCCGTTCCAGCAGAACGTATGCCAGTAGCAGGCCGCAAACCGCAGGTGTTCTTCCATGCGTTTACCCAGCACCAGCTCATCCGGATTGTAGTGACGGAAAGCCAGCGGGTTAGTGGATTTAGTGCCTTCATAACGAACGCGATCGAGTTGATCGAAATAGGTCTGCATAATGAACTCCATATTCAGGGATGCGGCGGGTAATAATTCATAAGCCAATATAGAATTGCTGTTTTACTTTCCTCAATTACGTTATTTCACACCGCCGTTAAGAGAATCCGCAAACGTGCGCCAGATCGCAAAAATAACCGGCTTATTCGCTATTTATGGCCTATCCCAATGAAAGATCGGCACAATCCCTGAGGCCTTAAAGATTAAAATAAGATCGCGGTCATAAATCAGCAAATAAACTAAATTTCATAACGCCAAAATAAGCACAGGTAATTGCCAGCACCCATTTCCCCGTTAAGAATCTTCAGCGTATCAGGCCGTCTGCTTTTACCGCTCGTTTTATCCTGCACTTTACAAAAAGGTATTATTATTATGAAGATAAAGAACCTTTGCCTCACGCTCTGCGCTTCACTCATTCTGACCAGCATGGCGGGTATTGCTAAAGAAGTTAAAATTGGTATGGCCATTGACGATCTTCGACTGGAGCGCTGGCAGAAAGATCGCGATATTTTTGTCAACAAGGCTGAATCATTAGGCGCGAAAGTATTTGTACAGTCTGCCAACGGCAACGAAGAAACGCAAATGTCGCAAATTGAAAATATGATAAATCGCGGCGTTGATGTTCTTGTCATTATTCCTTACAACGGTCAGGTTTTAAGTAACGTTATTAAAGAAGCGAAGCAGGAGGGAATCAAAGTTCTCGCCTATGACCGTATGATTAATAACGCAGATATTGATTTCTATATTTCATTCGATAACGAAAAAGTCGGCGAAATGCAGGCCAAAAGCCTGGTCGATAAAGTCCCCCAGGGAAACTATTTCCTGATGGGCGGCTCGCCTGTAGATAATAACGCCAAGCTCTTCCGCGCCGGGCAAATGAAGGTGCTCAAGCCCTATATCGATCAGGGCAAAATCAAAATTGTCGGCGATCAGTGGGTCGACGGCTGGCTGCCGGAAAACGCGTTAAAAATAATGGAGAACGCGCTGACCGCCAACAATAACAAAATTGATGCGGTCGTGGCCTCAAACGATGCCACCGCCGGCGGGGCAATCCAGGCGTTAAGCGCCCAGGGGCTGGCGGGGAAAGTGGCGATCTCGGGTCAGGACGCCGACCTCGCCGGAGTGAAGCGCATTATCTCTGGTACCCAGACGATGACGGTTTATAAGCCCATCGTGACGCTTGCCACCACCGCGGCAGAAATTGCCGTTGAGCTCGGTAACGATAAGGTGCCGCACGCTGACACTACCTTAAACAACGGCCTGAAAGACGTCCCGTCGCGTCTGCTGACGCCAATTGAAGTGAATAAAGACAATATTGAACAAACGGTGATTAAAGACGGTTTCCACAAAAAGAGCGAACTGTAACCCCCGACGCCCCTTAACCGGGGCGTTATTCTCGTCCAGCCGGATATCGCTTATGCGGAGCATCTATGTCCTGGTTACTTGAAATGAAGAACATTACCAAATCTTTCGGCGCGGTGAAGGCCGTTGATAATGTCAGTCTGCGGCTTAACGCCGGGGAAGTTGTCTCATTGTGTGGCGAAAATGGTTCCGGAAAATCCACCCTGATGAAGGTGCTGTGCGGCATTTATCCGCACGGCAGCTATGAGGGCGAGATTATTTTCTCTGGCGAAACCCTGCAGGCCGCCCATATTCGCGATACCGAGCGTAAGGGCATTGCCATCATTCACCAGGAGCTCGCGCTGGTAAAACATCTCACGGTGCTGGAGAATATTTTCCTCGGCGCTGAAATTTCCCGTCACGGCCTGCTGGATTATGAAACCATGACCCTACGCTGCCAGAAGCTGCTGGCTCAGGTCAATTTGGCGATATCACCCGATACGCGCGTCGGGGATTTAGGTCTTGGCCAGCAGCAACTGGTTGAAATTGCCAAAGCGCTCAACAAGCAGGTGCGCTTATTGATTCTCGATGAGCCCACCGCTTCATTAACCGAACAGGAAACGGCAATCCTGCTGAACATTATTCGCGATCTGCAAAATCACGGCATCGCCTGTATTTATATCTCCCACAAGCTCAACGAAGTCAAAGCGATCTCCGACACCATCTGCGTGATTCGCGACGGCCAGCATATTGGTACCCGCGACGCCAGCGGCATGAACGAAGATGATGTTATTACCATGATGGTCGGCCGCGAGCTGACCGCCCTTTACCCCAGCGAGCCGCATACCCGCGGCGACGAGATTTTGCGCGTTGAGAATTTAACCGCCTGGCATCCGGTCAATCGCCATATTAAACGAGTAAACGATATCTCCTTTTCGCTGCATCGCGGTGAAATCCTCGGCATTGCCGGGCTGGTCGGCGCCGGGCGTACCGAGGCCGTCCAGTGCCTGTTTGGCGTCTGGCCGGGCCGCTGGGAGGGAAAAATCTATATCGACGGCCAGCCGGTGGCGATTCATCACTGCCAGCAGGCGATTGCTCAGGGTATCGCTATGGTGCCGGAGGATCGTAAAAAAGACGGCATCGTGCCGGTGATGGCGGTCGGCAAGAACATCACCCTGGCCGCGCTGGACCAGTTTAGCGGCCCGCTAAGCAGCCTCGATGACGCCGGGGAGCAGCTGTGCATTCAGCAGTCTATCCAGCGCCTAAAAATCAAAACCTCATCGCCGGATCTGGCCATCGGCCGGCTCAGCGGCGGCAATCAGCAGAAGGCGATCCTCGCCCGCTGCCTGCTGCTGAACCCGCGTATTTTAATTCTTGATGAGCCAACTCGCGGCATTGATATCGGCGCGAAATACGAAATCTACAAGCTGATTAATCAGCTGGTGCAGCAGGGGATCGCCGTTATCGTTATCTCGTCGGAGCTTCCGGAGGTGCTCGGGCTCAGCGATCGGGTGCTGGTCATGCACGAAGGCAAACTGAAAGCCAACTTAATCAACCAGGGTCTGACCCAGGAAAAGGTAATGGAAGCCGCACTGAGGAGCGAACACCATGTCGAAAAACACGCCGTCTGAGATAAAACTGGCCCCATCAGCCTCCGCCGCCCTGCCCGGATTAAAGAGCCTGAACCTTCAGGTTTTCGTCATGATCGCCGCCATCGTGGTCATCATGCTGTTCTTTACCTGGGTTACCGACGGCGCCTACCTGAGCGCGCGCAATATTTCTAACCTGCTGCGGCAGACGGCCATTACCGGGATCCTCGCGGTGGGAATGGTCTTCGTGATTATTTCCGCCGAGATTGACCTCTCCGTCGGCTCAATGATGGGGCTTCTCGGCGGCGCGGCGGCCATCTTCGACGTCTGGCTCGGCTGGCCGCTGCCGCTCACTATTGTGGTGACGCTGGCGATGGGGCTGCTGCTGGGTGCCTGGAACGGGTGGTGGGTCGCCTATCGCAAGGTGCCCTCGTTTATCGTCACTCTTGCCGGCATGCTGGCATTCCGCGGGATTCTGATCGGCATCACCAACGGCACCACGGTCTCCCCGACCAGCCCGGCGATGTCGCAAATCGGCCAGAGCTACCTGCCGGACGGCATTGGCTTCGGTATCGGCGTTGTCGGCATGGCCGCCTTTATTATCTGGCAGTGGCGCGGCCGCCTGCGTCGCCAGGCGCTGGGGTTAACCACCTCCGCCTCCACCGCTGCCGTCGGCCGCCAGACCCTTACCGCCGTTTTTGTCCTCGGCGCAATCTGGCTGCTGAACGACTATCGCGGCGTCCCTACGCCGGTGCTGATCCTCGCCGCGCTGCTGCTGGCCGGTATGTTTTTGGCCACCCGCACCGCCTTTGGTCGGCGGATTTACGCCATCGGCGGCAACATTGAGGCCGCCCGCCTGTCGGGCATCAGCGTAGAGCGGACCAAGCTGGCGGTATTCGCCATTAACGGTCTGATGGTGGCGATTGCCGGGCTGATCCTCAGCTCGCGTCTGGGGGCCGGCTCTCCGTCCGCGGGCAACATTGCCGAACTTGACGCCATCGCCGCCTGCGTTATCGGCGGCACCAGCCTTGCCGGCGGCGTAGGCAGCGTGGCCGGGGCGGTGATGGGAGCCTTTATCATGTCCGCGCTGGATAACGGCATGAGCATGATGGACGTCGCCACCTTCTGGCAATACATCGTTAAAGGCGCCATTTTGCTGCTGGCGGTGTGGATGGATTCCGCCACCAAGCGGCGCGCCTGAGGCGCTGGACAGCAGAATGCCCGAATTATTTGCGCTACCGCCAGATTTACGCATAAGTAGCTTGTAATAGTTCGGGCATTGGCCGGTATTGTATGGCCAGCAAGAGAGACCAGGGAACGAGATTATGTTTGAAAAGCGTCACCGTATTACGCTGTTATTCAACGCCAACAAGGCCTACGATCGGCAGGTTGTGGAAGGCGTTGGCGAATATTTACAGGCGTCGCAGCTGGAGTGGGACATTTTTATCGAAGAGGACTTCCGCGCCAGGATAGAGAACATCAGAGAGTGGCTGGGAGACGGGGTGATCGCCGATTATGACGATCCCGAAATTGAAAAGCTGCTGGCCGGCGTCGAGGTACCGATCGTCGGCGTGGGCGGCTCCTACTATCGCCCTGAGGACTACCCGCCGGTTCACTATATCGCTACCGACAACGCCGCCCTGGTTGAGAGCGCCTTCCTGCATCTGAAAGAGAAAGGGGTTCATCGTTTCGCCTTTTACGGGCTGCCGACCTCCAGCGGCAAGCGCTGGGCCGTCGAGCGCGAGCACGCATTTTGCCAGCTGGTGGCAAAAGAGAAGTATCGCGGCGTGGTTTATCAGGGGCTGGAGACGGCGCCGGAAAACTGGCAGCACGCGCAGAACCGCCTGGCGGACTGGCTGCAAACGCTGCCGCCGCAAACGGGGATTATCGCCGTTACCGACGCCCGCGCGCGCCACGTTTTGCAGGCCTGCGAGCTGCTGCATATTCCGGTACCGGAAAAGCTGTGCGTCATCGGCATCGATAACGAAGAGCTGACCCGCTACCTGTCGCGCGTGGCGCTATCGTCAGTGGCCCAGGGCACCCGCCAGATGGGCTATCAGGCGGCAAAGCTGCTGCACCGCCTGCTGGATAAAGAAGCGCTGCCGCTGCAGCGCAGGCTGGTTCCCCCCATGCGGGTCATTGAGCGACGCTCGACGGACTACCGCTCCCTCTCCGACCCTTCGGTTATCCAGGCCATGCACTACATCCGCAATCACGCCTGCAAGGGCATCAAGGTTGAGCAGGTGCTGGACGCCGTCGGGATCTCGCGATCGAACCTTGAGAAGCGCTTTAAAGAGGAGGTGGGCGAAACCATTCATACGGTCATTCACAGCGAGAAACTGGAGAAGGCGCGCAGCCTGCTGGTTTCGACGACGCTGTCGATTAATGAAATCTCGCAGATGTGCGGCTACCCGTCGCTGCAGTATTTCTATTCCGTGTTTAAGAAAGAGTACGACGTCACGCCGAAGGAGTACCGCGACCGGCACAGCGAAGTGATGATGTAGCGGGAAAAGAGCGAAAAAAATGCCCGGGCAAGCGCGCCGGGCATTTTTCATTATAGGGTTTGCATTACATATGTGCGGCAATCAGACGCTGGTTATCCTGATACATCGCGAAGAGATAGTTGTTATAGCTCGACCCTTTGGTCGAATAGCCCTTCAGCTTATGAATCATCGTGCTGGCGGTCACTTCCTGGTCCGTTTTACGCAGCTGCGCGCGGGAGGTGCGGAAGGATTTGTACGCCGGATGCGTGTTCAGGTTGGTCACGTAGGCCTGAACCGACTGCTCTACAGAATCAAACTGAGAATAGCCTTTCATCGCACCGCTGCAGTTGCCGCCGCCACACTTCATACCAAACAGATTGTTGTTTACGCGCGCCAGCTTAGACGTACCCCAGCCGCTTTCGGCCGCCGCCATGGTGGCAACCATGCTGTTAGGAATAATGTCGACGCGATCCATCAGCGTATTCCAGGGAATACGGCGCGTGTTGCCAGACCATTTCACCTTATAGCGAGAGGTTATATCTTTCAGACGCGTGCGCTCGCTCGGCGACCAGCGGGAATCATACTGCTTGGTAACAAGCCAGTTACGATCGGCGGTAATCACCTGATTCTGTTTGGTAATATAAGGCATCACTGTCCGGAGAAACGCTTTTTTCCTTGGTGTTCCGGAAGGGTATTTTCGCAAATCAGGAAGTGAACTGCTCTTTACACTATTGCGAGAATACTCTTGTTTACTGCTGACCTTAACACTACTGCTTTTCTTTACTATCGGGGCTTTATGACTCGTTGTTGCCGTGTGGGTTGTTGCCAACACACTACCTGAAAATATGCAGGTAAGTAACATGAGTATCGCAGCCCCATATCGTCGAATGGGAATCGATATCATTAGATCTCCTGGTCGGATATATGCATTCCAACACCTTGTTTTATGCGAAAAAACGTTAATTGAATCGCGAATAGTATCAAAAATACCCAGTGAGAGCACTAACAGAAATAGTCCAATTCCGAAAAGCTGTCACCTGAAATCGGTTTCCGTACGCTGAAAAGGTCGCGAAAATGCTAGCGCCGTCTCATTTTTTGGCTATTTTTTGAACTGAATCACTCACCCCTTTTCATCCTCCCCGTAAAAGCACGAGTGGGATGAGTTCATCCCGCGGTCGGACGGGCAAACTGAACAAAAAACCGCTTACAGGACTTCGGCATGAAACTCGCTGCTCTCGCGTCGCTACTGTTGCCTGGGATGGCCTTCGCCGCCTGGACCACCCCTGACTTTCCCACCTTTACCGAAGAAGGCACCGGCAGATTCATTAGCCAAAACGAGGTGGCGAAGGGTACACGTCCGCTGCAAATAAATTTTGACCAACAGTGCTGGCAGCCGGTCGGAACCATAAAACTCAACCAAATGCTCTCCATGGAGCCCTGCCGCGGCGCGCCCGCGCAGTGGCGAGTTTTCCGCGAAGGCCTGTACACCCTCGATGTCGATACCCGCTCCGGCACGCCAACGCTGATGATCTCCCTCAAAGAGACCGAAACGGCGTCAGCGGCGGCGCCCCAGCTGCGCCAGTGCCCGAAATGGCAGGGCCAGCCGCTGACGATTGCCGTCGGCCAGACCTTTGCAGAAGGCAGCAAGGTGCGTGATTTTTACAGCGGCAACATCGCGACGGTGAGCGGCGGGAAGGTTACCCTCCAGCCGGCCCCCAACAGCAACGGCCTGCTGCTGCTCGAACGGGCGGAAACCGACGCCACCGCGCCGTTTAGCTGGCATAACGCCACGGTCTATTTCGTGCTCACCGACCGCTTCGTTAACGGCAACCCCGCCAACGACAACAGCTACGGGCGGCACAAAGACGGCATGCAGGAGATCGGCACCTTTCACGGCGGCGACCTGCAGGGCCTGACCAGCCGGCTCGACTATCTCCAGCAGCTGGGCGTCAACGCGCTGTGGATAAGCTCCCCGCTGGAGCAGATTCACGGCTGGGTTGGCGGCGGAACCAAGGGGGACTTCCCGCACTACGCCTATCACGGCTACTACGCGCAGGACTGGACGAAGCTGGATGCCAACATGGGTACCGAAGCCGACCTCCGTCGCCTCGTCGATGAGGCCCATAAGCGCGGCATGCGCATCCTGTTTGATGTCGTGATGAACCACACCGGCTACGCGACGCTCGCCGATATGCAGGAGTTCAAATTTGGCTCCCTGTATCTGCAGGGCGATGAGCTGAAAAAGACGTTCGGCGAACGCTGGACCGACTGGAAGCCCGGCCCGGGCCAGAGCTGGCACAGCTTTAACGATTACATCAACTTTAGCGATAAGGCCGGCTGGGAAAAATGGTGGGGGAAACAGTGGATCCGTACCGATATCGGCGACTACGACAACCCCGGCTTTGACGATCTGACCATGTCCCTGGCCTTCCTGCCGGACCTGAAAACGGAATCGACAACCCCTTCCGGCCTGCCGAACTTCTATCATCAGAAAGCGGATACCGCTGCCAAAGAGATCCCCGGATTCACGCCGCGCGACTACCTGACCCACTGGCTCAGCCAGTGGGTGCGTGATTACGGTATTGACGGTTTCCGCGTCGATACCGCCAAGCACGTCGAGCAGGCCGCCTGGCAGCAGCTGAAAACCCAGGCGACCGCGGCGCTGGCGGAGTGGAAAAAGGCCAACCCCGATAAGGCGCTGGATAACGCGCCGTTCTGGATGACCGGCGAGGCCTGGGGCCACGGCGTCATGCAGAGCGACTACTATCGCCACGGTTTTGACGCGATGATTAACTTCGATTATCAGGATCAGGCGGCGAAGGCCGCCGATTGCCTGGCCAATATGGACCTGACCTGGCAGCAAATGGCGGACAAGCTGCAGCAGTTTAACGTCCTGAGCTACCTCTCATCGCACGATACGCGCCTGTTCCGCGAAGGCGGCAGCTCGGCGGCCGAACTGCTGCTGCTCGCCCCTGGCGCGGTACAAATCTTCTACGGCGATGAGTCCTCGCGGCCCTTTGGCCCGACCGGCTCAGACCCGCTGCAGGGCACGCGCTCGGATATGAACTGGCAGGACGTCGCGGGCAAAGCCGCGCTTAGCGTGACGCACTGGCAGAAGCTCGGCCAGTTCCGCGCCCGCCACCCGGCTATCGGTATGGGCAAGCAAACCACCCTCACCCTGCCGCAGGGCTACGGTTTTGTACGCGAAAACGGCGATGATAAAGTGATGGTCGTTTGGGCAGGCCAGCGCTAGCCCACGGATAAGCGGCACCTTCGGCTATCGAGGGTGCCGCAACAGAATAAATCGCTATAAAAAACAGACAACTCAGCACAATAACAAAACCCTCTCCGTTTCCGCAGATTTGCACCTCGCCAACGCTGGCGTTATGGTTACCCACTTTCCAGACATACCGACAGATTATTCGCGATGACATTTTCACTTTTCGGCGACAAATTCACCCGCCATTCGGGCATTACCCGTTTGATGGAAGACCTTAATGACGGCCTGCGTACGCCGGGTGCAATCATGCTGGGTGGCGGTAATCCCGCGCAAATCCCGGAAATGAATGACTACTTCAAGGACCTGCTTGCCGACATGCTGGCTAACGGTAAAGCCCTTGATGCGCTTTGTAATTACGACGGTCCGCAGGGCAAAAGCGAACTGCTAAGCCTGCTGGCGCAGATGCTGCGTGATGAACTCGGCTGGGAGATTGAACCACAGAATATTGCACTGACAAACGGCAGTCAGAGTGCATTTTTCTACTTATTTAACCTCTTTGCCGGACGCCGTGCTGATGGCACCACCCGTAAGGTGCTGTTCCCGCTGACGCCGGAATATATCGGCTACGCCGATTCGGGTCTCGAAGAGGATCTGTTCGTCGCCACCCGCCCGAATATCGAACTGCTGCCCGAAGGCCAGTTTAAATATCATGTGGATTTTGAGCATCTGCAGGTGACGGAAGAGACGGGGATGATTTGCGTCTCCCGCCCGACTAACCCTACCGGCAACGTGATTACCGACGAAGAGCTGATCAAGCTGGATGCGCTGGCCAATCAGCACGGCGTGCCGCTGGTCATTGATAACGCCTACGGCGTTCCCTTCCCGGGGATTATTTTCAGCGACGCCAGGCCGCTATGGAACCCCAATATCGTGCTGTGCATGAGCCTCTCCAAGCTCGGTCTGCCGGGCAGCCGCTGCGGGATTATCATCGCCAACGAGAAGATCGTTACCGCCATCAGTAATATGAACGGCATTATCAGCCTTGCTCCGGGCGGCATGGGCCCGGCGATGATGTGCGAAATGATTAAGCGCAACGATCTGCTGCGCCTGTCGGAGACGGTGATTAAGCCGTTCTATTACCAGCGGGTTCAGGAAACCATCGCCATTATTCGCCGCTATCTGCCGGCGGAGCGCTGCCTGATCCATAAGCCGGAAGGCGCCATTTTCCTCTGGCTGTGGTTTAAGGATCTGCCGATTTCCACCGAGCTGCTCTATCAGCGCCTGAAAAAGCGCGGCGTGCTGATGGTGCCGGGCGACTACTTCTTCCCGGGCCTTGATAAGCCCTGGCCGCACACCCACCAGTGCATGCGGATGAACTACGTGCCGGACCCGCAGAAAATTGAAGCCGGCGTGAAAATTCTCGCCGAAGAAGTTGAACGCGCGTGGGGCGAACAGGACGCGTAATCGCGCGCTGTCGTCCCGCTACATCGCCAGCGCCGTCAGCCGACGGCGCCCGGCGCTTAATCTCTCCAGCTCCTCCGCCGTCATACAGCGCAGCGCCTGGGTCGGACAGGCCGCCACGCAGGCCGGGCCGTCCTCGCTATGGCTGCACAAATCGCACTTCAGCGCCTGCACGCCATCGTCGGTCATCATGACGGTCATCGCGCCGTACGGACAGGCCACCATGCAGCTTTTGCAGCCAATACAGCGCCGCTGATCTACCCGCCACACCGCGTTTTCCCGCCGGATCGCGCCCTGCGGACAAACGTTGGCGCAGGGCGCATCTTCGCACTGGCGGCACAGCGTCGCCGTGGAGAGCTCACCGCTCTTTACCACCCGAATGCGTGGCGCAAACTGCGTTGCAGAAACGGTCGAACAGTTTCGGTCGTGCTGATGGGAGACCACGCAGGCCACTTCGCAGGTATGGCAGCCGATGCATCTGGCCGAATCCGCAGTGATAAAACGGTTCATTTTCCACCCCGCATAACGTTGATTACCGTCAGAGTGCCAGAAAATGAGCCGCCTTCGCTTTGATCCCGGCGGGGATTGTTGCCAGATCTGTCATCTGCCTAACGACATCCGGCTTTTTGCCTACACGCGCAAGGTAAATCCCAGCTCGTCGTACATCGCCGGTAGCTCCGTAATGGTGTTGCGCGTCAGCGGCGGCATATGCTGGCCGATATAGGCGCGGGTACGCAGCATCCCGGTCGTCGGTTCCAGCTTATAAATCAGAATGGCGTGATCGTCCTCGCGGCTGGAGAAGTTGATGGTTTCCCCGGTAGAGAGGTTTAGCGCTTCAAGATGCGGCGCAGCCACGTGGATAATATTCAGCGAGGTCAGGGCTTTTTGCCCGACGGCGATAAATTTGGTGGTTAAGCGGTAACTCCCGGCGGCGGGCGCGGCAAGCGCCTCCTCCGGGAATTAGCCGATGAGGCTCAAAGAAACAGCGCCTTATCGCGCAGAATATGATCGTTTCCGCGCCGACGGGTGAAGCCAATGCGGTCAAAATACTCGAGAATTTGGATCGCCAGCTTTCTGCCGACGTTCAGCTTATCGCGGAAATCAGCGGCGCAGGTCGATCCCCTTTCGAGATCCAGCTCGCGGATCAGCCCGGCGAATTCAACAATCCGATCGTTACGGTAATAACGATCCTTAACGATCGCGGTAATCATGCCCTGCTGTGCCGCCTGGCGCAGCACCGCACGCATTAAGGACTCTTCAACGCCGCTCTCTTTTGCCAGATCGCGCACCCACCAGGGCTCATCGGCAAACAGATCGACCACCCGGAGCCAGATGGCCTGCTGCTCATCGGTAAAGCCCGCCTTGTGCTCCGGCAGATGCAGCCAGCCGTGGTGGCTGTGGATAACCCCGCTTTCGCGCATCTGCTCAATCAGCAGCAGCACCAGCCCTTCGTCCTCCATCGGCAGGGCAATGCGCCGCAGGCGCTCGCGTCCCGTACCCGGCTCATCGCGATGCTGATCGTGATAGCGCGTCAGCGCGTCGATTAATTTGCTCTGCCAGCGCGCCGCCAGCGGGGCGCTGAGCAGGCTGCTGCCCGCCTGAAGATAGCCGGGCTGGCCCATCAGCGCAGCCAGACCGGTTTCGCTAAGCTGCCGGGCCCACGCAAACTCGCCGAGACGCACCGCATCACGCTGAAGATGCACCTCCAGCGCCAGGGCATCGTCGTCGACGCTCGCCAGCGTATGCAGCCACTGCAGGTATTCCGGCTTACGCTTGCCGCGGCGCGGCGGATTGAGCGTCACCACTCTGGCGCCTGCCAGGGTGCTGCGGGCGGAGATATCACGCAGCACCAGGCGATCGTTATCCGCCAGCCACAGCGGGCTATCGAGCACCAGCTCGGCCAGCTTCCCCTCCAGCAGCGATACGCGGCCGGTAATATGGCGGGCGGCATGATGGATATGTAACGACTGCCACTGGGTGAGCGGCGCGTGGCGCTGCAGTTCGACAATCACCCGCTCGGACGGTTCGGGAGGCTGAACCGACAGCAGCCAGTCGCCGCGGTTTAGCGCCTCTTTTTGCGCATCGCCAACGATATTGAGCGCAATGCGCTGGCCGGCCCACGCCTGCTCGACCGGCTGGTTCTGCGCATGCAGACCGCGCACGCGCACGGGCTTATCGACGCCGGTAAGCCACAGCGTGTCGCCGACCTTCACTTCGCCGCTGAGCGCCGTACCGGTGACCACCAGCCCCGCGCCCTTAACGGTAAAGGCGCGGTCGATCGCCAGGCGAAAGCGCTGATTCTGCGGATACCCGCGCTCAGAGAGCTGCAGCAGATGCTCACGCAGGGCGCTAATTCCGCGCCCGGACGGTACGGCGGTGACAAACAGCGCGGCGGGCGTAAAACCAAACTCCGCCAGCACCGCCTCTGCGTCGGCGCGCACCTCGTCCACGCGCTGCGCCTCCACGCGATCGGCCTTGGTTAGCGCAACGGTCAACGACGGTTTTCCCGTCAGCTGCAGGATCGCCAGATGCTCGCGGGTCTGCGCCATCACGCCATCGTCACAGGCCACCACCAGCAGCGCGTGATCAATACCGCCCACCCCCGCCAGCATATTGGACAAAAACTTTTCGTGGCCCGGCACGTCGATAAAGCCCAGCACCCGGCCATCGGGCTGCGGCCAGTAGGCGTAGCCCAGATCGATAGTCATCCCGCGGGATTTCTCTTCCGGCAGGCGATCGGCATTCACGCCGGTAATCGCCTGCAGCAGCGTGGTTTTACCGTGGTCAACGTGTCCGGCGGTAGCAATAATCATGGTAATAACATCTCCATAAACCTCGATTCATCTTCAAGGCAGCGCAAATCCAGCCACAGGCGGCCATCGCTAACTCGCCCAATCACCGGCACCGCCAGCGTCCGCCAGCGGGCTGCCAGCGCCTCCAGCCGGCTACCCCGGCCATCGCGCGGGGTGAAGGTCAGCGCCGCGCCGGGCAAGCGATCCACCGGCAGCGAGCCGCTGCCGATTTGTGACAGGCAGGGCTCTATCCGCACCTCAAAGTCAGCATAGTGCGCGGCAAGCCGCGGCTGCAGGCGCTCCGCCTGAGCGTGGATGGCTTCGGCGGTGCGGGTCAGCAGGCGCAGCGTGGGCAGGCGCTCGGCGAGGGTTTCCGGATGCAGGTAGAGGCGCAGGGTGGCCTCCAGCGCCGCAAGAGTCATTTTATCGGCGCGCAGCGCGCGCTTGAGCGGGTGCTGCTGCAGGCGGGCAATCATCGCCTTTTCACCGACGATAATCCCCGCCTGCGGGCCGCCCAGCAGCTTGTCGCCGGAGAAGCTCACCAGGCTGACCCCGGCGGCAATCATCTCCTGCGGCATTGGCTCCTTCGGCAGGCCGTACTCGCTCAGGTCCACCAGCGAACCGCTGCCCAGATCGACCACCAGCGGAATATCCAGCTCGCGTCCCACCGCCGCCAGCTCCGCCTCATCTACGGTTTTAGTAAAGCCTTCAATACTGTAGTTGCTGGTATGCACCTTCATCAGCAGGCCAGTATTCTCCCCCACGGCCTGGCGATAATCTTTCGCGTGGGTGCGGTTGGTGGTACCCACCTCGTGTAAAACGCAGCCCGCCTGACGCATCACGTCAGGGATGCGAAACGCGCCGCCAATCTCCACCAGCTCGCCGCGCGAGAGAACGACCTCTTTGCCGCCGGCCGTTGCTGCCAGCATCAGCAGCACCGCCGCCGCGTTGTTATTGACGATGCAGGCATCTTCCGCGCCGGTCAGGCGGCACAGCAGATCCGCCAGCGCGCGGTCGCGGTGGCCGCGTCCGCCGTCGTCGAGGCTATATTCAAGAGTAACCGGCGCCCGCATCGCCTGCGTAACCGCCTCCACCGCGGCCTCGGCCTGAATCGCGCGGCCTAAATTGGTGTGCAGTACCGTTCCCGTCAGGTTGAAAACCGGGCGCAGCGCGCTTTCCGTCGTTTGCGCCAGCCGCCGTTCGGCCTCCCGCGCCCAGTCGCCGCACCAGTCGGGCAGCGCCTGGCTCAGGCGAATATGCTGCCGCGCCTGCTCCAGCATCTGGCGCAGCAGGGCGACAACCTGGGCATGGCCATATTGAGCCAGCACGGATGAAAAGGCGGGATCGCGGAGCAGACGGTCGGTGGCCGGAAGTTGGGTGTAAAGCGCACGAGTATCGGTTGTCATGAATGAGCCTGGCGATAGGTTATTTTCCCCCCTCCCGACGGGAGAGGGAGTCAACAATTGAGCGACGATTGTAACGCCTGCACGCGCAAACTGTTACCTGCCTGGGTCAAGTCCTTGGCGGTTCCGTGCGGGCAAAGCTGGCGCGCTGAAAGAGCGCCTCAACCAGCGCAATCAGCCGAGGCCGCGTCGCGCACCAGCCCGGTGCCACGCGGCGGAAGTTAAGATAGGCGATAGCACAGGCCGCTGAGATCGACGCCAGGTTAATCTCATCGCCGCGCAGGGTGCCGTCGGCCGCGTACCCCTCCAGCGCATCCAGGCCGCGGGCCACCTTCTCGCGCTGGCGCAGCAGCTCCGTTTCCGACTGCTGCGCCGGCGGACGCGCCTTTTCTCGCACCAGCGCCTGCGCCGCCTCCATCACGCCGTCAGCCAGCGCCTCCAGCTGGCGTATTTTCAGCGCCGCCTTCGGATCGCTCGGCAGCATATCCGGCATCACGCCGAGCAGTTCCAGATATTGCGCGATAATCGGCGAGTCGAACCAGCACTCACCGTCATCGGTGACCAGCGCCGGGACCTTGCCTAACGGATTATATTTTGCGACGCCGCTGGCCTCGCTGTAGGGGAATTCATTGACGAACTCGAAGGGAATATCTTTTTCCAGCAGTATGACGGAAATTTTGCGCACAAAGGGACTGGTGTAGCTGCCGATCAGTTTCATTGCCTGCTCCTTTCGCCAACAAAAATCTAAGTATGGTTCAGGAGCAGGCAAATGGCAGGGAGACTTCGCGCCCGCCTGCCGGGACTCGCCTTAATGGTCCAGATAGAGATAGTGCATCCAGCTGGTCATACGCAGCAGGACTTTTCGCATCACCGAAACGTGGGTGAAATGGTCAGAGTAGACCGCAACCTGGGCAAAAATACCGTCCGGGAGCGCCTCGACGTCGGCATTCGGATCGAGCTCAATCGTTGCCAGAACGCCATCGGAGCCCGGCGTCATGGTCAGCGACTGCAGCGCGCCCTGCGCCTGATAGCTGCCGCCGGGCACCACCGGTAAAATAGCGGTCAGCTTGCCGTGAAAGACCTGCCCTGGCAGGGCGCTAAAGACCACCTCAGCGTCATCGCCGTTTTTCAGCCGCAGCAGCGAGTTTTGCCGGAACTGCGCTACGATCAGCCGCTTCTGTTCGGGGATAAACACCATCACCGGGCGCAGCGGTAGCGACGCCGCGTAGGTTCCGGGACGAATCAGCACCTGAGTGATGTAGCCGTTGCTCGGCGCGCGAACAACGGTCTGATCGAGGTTATATTTTGCCTCGGTCAGCTGCGCCCGCAGGCTGACGACCTGCGACTGCTCTCCGCCAACCATACTGTCCAGCTGGCTTTGTATCTGCGCCTGTTCCGCCACCGAGCCTTTCACCATCGCATCCTGAGCGAGGTAGTTTTGGCGGGCGTTATCAATGTCGCTTTCAGAAAACGGATTCACCCGCGCCTGGCTGCCTTTCAGGTAGCGCTGATAGTCTTTGTAAAGCCGGTCACGTTCTGCGGAAACGCGAACGGTATTGGCCTGCGCCTCCGAGAGCTGCGCCTTGAGGTTGTTAATACCGTGCAGCGCGGTGACCAGATCGGCCTGCAGCCTGTCCACCCTTGCCTGATAGCGCACGGGGTCGATAGTGAAGAGCACCTCGCCTTTACTCACCCGCTGGTTCGCTTTATCCGTCACGCTGCTGACCACGCCGGTGACCTGGGGCGTAATAGGGATAGAGACAACCGCCTTCTGCGCGGTGAAAGTATAGGGATGGTTGTAGTTCATTAATAAGATTAGCGCACTAACAATAAATATCCCGCCGAGCGCTGCGGTGGGTACCGTCCATTTATTTACCGGGATTTTAAATATTTTAAATATTGACCAGGCGAGCGCCACGTACGTCAAAATAATCAGCAGATCCATGGTTATTTCTCCGGGGATCGGGCGGAAGAGTGGCGTTCAGCGACTCTTTTCTCAAGGTCGGCAATACGCTGCTGGAGCTGCGCCAGGTCCTGTTCTTCTGTCGTTTCTGCAAGGCTTCCGTCCGGGCGATGCTGCATGCCCCAGCCGCGCTCGGGCCGATAGAGCGTGGCCCAGATCCACAGGAACGGCCAAATAACGTGGAGGGTAAAAAGGCTTACCCAGCCGGCGACGTGAATAGCATCTGCATGTGGGTGGTTACGCTTCTTCGCGATCAGGTAAGGAATATCATGCAGGATGATAATTCCATAAAAGATAACCAGAAATACGAAGATCAGAACGCCCAGCGCAAAATAATTGAGAAACATATTTTCCTCGAATTTACGCTAATAAATTATATCAATGTGTAGACAGTCAAATAGAACCCTGACTGATGATTTGATCATAATTCACGCATCTCATTTTTACCATATGGCGCAAAAAATCGATCGCCAGCGCGAGGCGGGTTGCCGTTACATTTCGACGGATGAAACGATGGCGAATCTGTCTGAGATCACAGGCGCTAAAAACAAGTCACGATATTTTGTGATTAACATCACATATAAACAATTATTCACAGATACAAAATTGCGATCTTTGTCACATTAAAGCGCATTTTCGGCACCAAATTATCCCTAAGCCGCTTTTTTGCACAGCCATTATGTGACGTGAGTCACTATATACACCGCGCGATCGCCTATATTCACGTGACACAGATCACACAAAGACCCGGTCACTGGACAGTTCTCCGATTCAGTGCCAGATTTCGCTTTATCAATCAGGGTCCGGCTTCCTCTGCCGCCACATTAACAACAAGCCTCAGGCTTTTAGCCTACGCGATAAGCAAAACAGAAAAAGGGGTGTTTTATGTCATCCGATATCAAGATCAAGGTGCAAAGCTTTGGTCGTTTCCTTAGCAATATGGTGATGCCAAATATCGGCGCGTTTATCGCGTGGGGTATCATCACCGCCCTATTCATTCCGACAGGATGGCTGCCAAGCGAAACGCTGGCGAAGCTGGTCGGCCCGATGATTACCTACCTGCTGCCGCTGCTGATCGGTTACACCGGCGGTAAGCTGATTGGCGGCGAGCGCGGCGGCGTGGTCGGCGCGATTACCACAATGGGCGTGATCGTCGGCGCGGATATGCCGATGTTCCTCGGCGCAATGATTGCCGGTCCGCTGGGCGGCTGGGCGATTAAGCATTTTGACAGCTGGGTAGACGGTAAGATTAAGTCCGGCTTCGAGATGCTGGTGAACAACTTCTCCGCCGGCATCATCGGGATGATCCTGGCGATTCTGGCGTTTCTCGGCATTGGCCCTGCGGTTGAAGTCCTGTCCAAAATACTGGCGGCAGGCGTTAACTTCATGGTGGTGCACGACATGCTGCCGCTGGCGTCTATCTTCGTAGAACCGGCGAAAATCCTGTTCCTCAATAACGCCATCAACCACGGTATCTTCTCGCCGCTGGGCATTCAGCAGTCCCACGAGCTGGGCAAATCAATCTTCTTCCTGATTGAAGCGAACCCGGGTCCGGGGATGGGCGTGCTGCTGGCGTACATGTTCTTTGGTCGCGGTAATGCCAAGCAGTCAGCAGGCGGCGCGGCAATCATCCACTTCCTCGGCGGTATTCACGAAATTTACTTCCCGTACGTGCTGATGAATCCGCGTCTGATCCTCGCCGTTATCCTCGGCGGTATGACCGGCGTGTTCACGCTGACTATCCTCAACGGTGGCCTGGTGTCTCCGGCTTCTCCGGGCTCCATCCTGGCAGTGCTGGCAATGACGCCGAAAGGTGCCTATTTTGCCAACATCGCGGCGATTGTTGCCGCTATGGCCGTCTCCTTCGTGGTCTCCGCCATTCTGCTGAAAACCAGCAAAGTGAAAGAAGAAGATGATATCGATGCGGCCACCCGCCGTATGCAGGATATGAAGTCAGCTTCCAAAGGCGCGGCGACTCCGCTGGCCGCCGGCGATGTTGCTAACGACCTGAGCCACGTGCGCAAAATCATCGTTGCCTGCGACGCCGGTATGGGTTCCAGCGCCATGGGTGCAGGCGTGCTGCGTAAGAAAGTACAGGATGCGGGACTGGGCAATATCTCCGTCACCAACTGTGCGATTAACAACCTGCCGCCTGACGTTGACCTGGTGATTACCCACCGCGACCTGACCGAACGCGCCATGCGCCAGGTACCGCAGGCTCAGCATATTTCGCTGACCAACTTCCTCGACAGCGGCCTGTACACCAGCCTGACCGAACGCCTGGTCGCGGCGCAGCGTCATACCGATAACGAAGAGAAGGTTCGCGGCAGCCTGAAGGACAGCTTTGACGCTGCCGACACTCAGCTGTTCAGGCTCGGGGCGGAAAATATCTTCCTCGGTCGTCACGCGGCGACCAAAGAAGAAGCCATTCTCTTTGCCGGTGAGCAGCTGGTTAAAGGCGGCTACGTTGAACCGGAATACGTGCAGGCGATGCTGGATCGCGAAAAGCTGACCTCCACCTATCTGGGTGAGTCCATCGCGGTACCGCACGGCACTATCGAAGCGAAAGATCGCGTTCTGAAAACCGGCGTGGTGTTCTGTCAGTACCCGCAGGGCGTGCGTTTTGGCGAAGAGGAAGATGACATTGCCCGTCTGGTCATCGGCATCGCCGCCCGCAACAACGAACACATCCAGGTCATCACCAGCCTGACCAACGCGCTGGACGATGAGACGGTGATTGAGCGCCTGACGCACACCACCAGCGTAGAAGAAGTGCTGGCGCTGCTGAACAAAGCGTAGCCCGTTGCCCGGACGCGGCGCCGACGCCGGCGTCCGGGATAACGAGAAAGAGACAAGCCTCTCTCCGCATGCGGAGAGAGGGTTAGGGTGAGGGAAAAGCCTCACCCCAGCCCTCTCAGGTAAAAACATTAATTGAAGGTTAATACTATGAAAGCATTACATTTTGGCGCAGGTAATATCGGGCGTGGCTTTATCGGTAAACTGCTGGCCGACGCGGGAATCACCTTAACATTTGCCGATGTGAATCAGGTCGTTCTGGATGCCCTTAACGCCCGTCATAGCTATCAGGTTCACGTGGTCGGCGAAAATGAGCAGGTGGATACCGTATCCGGCGTCAACGCCGTGAGCAGCATCGGCGATGAGGTCGTTGAGCTGATTGCCAGCGTTGACCTGGTCACCACCGCCGTCGGCCCGGTCGTGCTGGAGCGCATCGCCCCGGCCATTGCTAAAGGGCTGGTAAAGCGCAGGGCGCAGGGGCTTGAAGCCCCGCTGAACATCATTGCCTGTGAAAATATGGTACGCGGAACCACCCAGCTGAAGGGCCACGTCTTTAACGCGCTGGCCGAAGAAGACAAAGCCTGGGTTGAAGCCCACGTTGGCTTCGTCGATTCCGCCGTTGACCGTATTGTGCCGCCGTCCGCGTCCGCGACCCACGATCCGCTGGAAGTCACCGTGGAGACCTTCAGCGAATGGATTGTCGATAAAACCCAGTTTAAGGGCGCTCTGCCCGCCATTCCGGGCATGGAGTTAACCGACAACCTGATGGCATTTGTCGAGCGTAAGCTATTCACCTTAAACACCGGACATGCTATAACCGCCTACCTCGGAAAACTGGCGGGTCACCAGACGATTCGCGACGCGATCCTCGATGAGAAAATTCGCGCCGTCGTCAAAGGGGCCATGGAAGAGAGCGGCGCGGTACTGATCAAACGCTACGGCTTTGATGCCCAGAAGCACGCCGCCTATATCCAGAAGATTCTTGGTCGTTTCGAGAACCCGTATTTGAAAGATGACGTTGAGCGCGTTGGCCGCCAGCCGCTGCGTAAACTCAGCGCGGGCGACCGCCTGATTAAGCCGCTGCTCGGCACGCTGGAATACGCTCTGCCGCACCGAAACCTGGTGCAGGGGATCGCCGCTGCGATGCACTTCCGCTGCGCTGAAGACCCGCAGGCGCAGGAGCTGGCAGCGCTGATTGCCGAGAAAGGCCCGCAGGCTGCGCTGGCACAGATTTCCGGTCTGGATGCCGCAAGCGACGTGGTGCTGGAGGCCGTTAACGACTATAACGCCATCAAATGAGGCACGAACAGGCGCGGCACGAACCGCGCCCACTACTACTCCTGTCAGATATGCAGGCAATAATGGAAGAAACACAGGCATTTGAAAACCGCGTGCTTGAGCGTCTGAATGCTGGCAAAACCGTACGAAGCTTCCTGATCGCCGCCGTCGAGCTACTCACTGAGGCGGTTAATATCCTGGTGCTTCAGGTATTCCGCAAAGATGATTACGCGGTGAAATACGCAGTGGAACCGTTGCTGGACGGCGACGGGCCGCTGGGCGACCTTTCCGTACGCCTGAAGCTGATTTACGGCCTTGGGGTGATTAGTCGCGCCGAATACGAAGACGCCGAGCTGCTTATGGCCCTGCGCGAAGAGCTCAACCACGACGGTAACGAGTACGGTTTTACCGACGACGAGATCCTCGGGCCTTTTGGTGAGCTGCACTGCGTCAGCGCGCTGCCGCCTCTGCCGCTGTTTGATGAGAGTGATGAAGAACTGCTGGCAATGCAGAAGCTGCGCTACCAGCAGGTTGTACGCTCAACGATGATGCTGTCTCTGACCGAGCTGATTTCGAGAATCAGCTTAAAAAAAGCTTTTCAGAAACTAACGCTCTGATTCCCGCTCATGCTCATCGCAGGTTGGCCGATACAGCTGCCTGTAATACTCCAGACGACTGAGAAACAGCGCCTCTTTATTTTGCGGAATATCGCGCGGCACGTGCTGCAAGCGCGGGCATTTCTTCAGATACTCCATAAAAGCCTGGCTTGAAGCCATAAAATCAACCGTCTTATCGATAATATGCGGTACGCCGTCGCCAATTTTCGCCATTATGCCCTCCTCTTCTTAAGGATACTCTTATTAAGAATTAGCTAAAAAAAGGGTCGAGGTTAAGGAAAACGTGCTTATGTTTCGTCGAGCTTCACAGAATCGAAACTCAGCGCTATTTTATTAATAATACTTTTAGTATTCAAGTGATTAGAATTTACTTTGCAGGATACTTCGCGGGGAAAAGCCGCGGGATTTCGATAAATAACTACCCACAACAGCACTCACAGCCCATACTATATGGCGTCGAACCCCCTTTATTAATAGATTAAATCACCATGAATGAAGTCGAAAAGAATGAAATCAAGCGTTTGAGCGACCGTCTCGACGCCATCCGTCATCAGCAGGCCGATATGTCGCTGGTTGAAGCTGCGGACAAATACGCCGAGCTGGACAAAGAAAAAGAGACCATTGAAGCGGAAATCGAGCGCCTGCGCGATGTTCAGGGCCAGAAGCTGAGCAAAGAAGCGCAAAAGCTCATGAGCCTGCCGCACCGCCGCGCGATCACCAAAAAAGAGCAGGCCGATATGGGCAAGCTGAAAAAAAGCGTGCGTGGCCTGGTTATCGTGCACCCGATGACCGCGCTGGGTCGCGAAATGAAGCTCACGGAAATGACCGGCTTCTCTAAAATCGCCTTCTGATCCCCCTTCCCTCTCCGCCCGGAGAGGGGATTTTCCATTCTCAAGACGCTCCCTCTTCACACCGCTCCGATTGGCCCAACCAATTATTTCTTAAACCGTCAAATAGTTCACATATCCATCATTTTTCGTCACAACCATATTGCTCATTAATAACATTTGGTTAACCATTCGTTGTCGCTAACCCTACAACCCCCTATTGGCTGGGCCAATTTTACAAACGATGTGACCTGCAAGGAGCGCAGACTCAGCACAGCATCGTGGTGGCCCGATGGAGACCTGCATGAGCATCTGGCAACAAAATTACGATCCGGCCGGTAATATCTGGCTCTCAAGCTTTATCGCATCGCTACCGATTCTGTTTTTCTTTTTTGCCCTGATAAAGCTCAAGCTCAAAGGGTACGTTGCCGCTACCTGGACCGTCGCGATTGCGCTGTCGGTGGCGCTGCTGTTCTATAAAATGCCGGTCGATCGCGCGCTGACCTCGGTGGTTTACGGCTTCTTCTACGGCCTGTGGCCCATCGCCTGGATTATTATTGCCGCCGTATTCGTCTACAAAATTTCGGTGAAGACCGGGCAGTTCGAGATTATCCGCTCGTCCATTCTCTCCATTACCCCCGACCAGCGCCTGCAGATGCTGATCGTCGGCTTCTCCTTCGGCGCCTTCCTTGAAGGGGCGGCGGGCTTTGGTGCCCCGGTGGCGATTACCGCCGCGCTGCTGGTGGGCCTCGGCTTTAATCCTCTGTACGCCGCGGGCCTGTGCCTGATCGTTAACACCGCGCCGGTCGCTTTCGGGGCGATGGGGATCCCCATTCTGGTCGCCGGCCAGGTCACCGGTATCGACAGCTTCGCCATCGGCCAGATGGTCGGACGCCAGCTGCCGTTCCTGACGATCATCGTGCTGTTCTGGATTATGGCGATTATGGACGGCTGGCGCGGCGTCAAAGAGACCTGGCCTGCGGTCATGGTCGCCGGCGGCTCCTTTGCGATTGCGCAATACCTCAGCTCAAACTTCCTTGGCCCGGAGCTGCCGGATATCATCTCCTCGCTGGTGTCGCTGGTCTGTCTGACCCTGTTCCTCAAGCGCTGGCAGCCGGTGCGCATCTTCCGCTTTGGCGATATGGGCGCCGCGCAGGTCGATCAAACCCTGGCGCGCACGCATTACACCGCCGGACAGATCGTTCGCGCCTGGTCGCCGTTCCTGTTCCTGACCGCCACCGTCACGCTGTGGAGCATCCCGCCGTTCAAGGCCCTGTTTGCGCCGGGCGGGGCAATGTATGACTTCGTGATCAATATCTCCGTACCGTTCCTCGATAAGATGGTCGCGCGCATGCCGCCGGTGGTCAGCGCCGCGACGCCTTACGCCGCGGTGTATAAATTCGACTGGCTGTCGGCGACCGGTACCGCCATTCTGTTCGCGGCGATACTTTCCGTGGTCTGGCTGCGCATGAAGCCGAAAGACGCGCTGATCACCTTTGGCAGCACGCTCAAGGAGCTGGCGCTGCCGATTTACTCCATCGGCATGGTTCTGGCGTTCGCGTTTATCTCCAACTACTCCGGACTGTCGTCGACGCTGGCGCTCGCCCTGGCGCATACCGGCCACGCGTTTACCTTCTTCTCGCCGTTCCTCGGCTGGCTGGGAGTGTTCCTGACCGGTTCAGATACCTCGTCGAACGCGCTGTTCGCCGCGCTGCAGGCCACCGCGGCCCAGCAAATTGGCGTCTCCGATATCCTGTTGGTTGCCGCCAACACCACCGGCGGAGTCACCGGGAAGATGATCTCCCCGCAGTCCATCGCCATCGCCTGTGCGGCGGTAGGCCTGGTGGGCAGGGAGTCCGACCTGTTCCGCTTTACCGTCAAACATAGCCTGATCTTTACCTGTATGGTCGGCGTCATCACCACGCTGCAGGCCTACGTCTTAACCTGGATGATCCCGTGATAGTGATGCCAAAGCGCCTCGCCGATGACGTAGCCCAGCGCGTGCGGGAGCTGATTGAAGAACAAAACCTCGAGGCGGGCATGCGACTGCCCGCCGAAAGGCAGCTGGCCGCCCAGCTCGGCGTGTCGCGTAACTCGCTGCGCGAGGCGCTGGCGATGCTGGTTAACGAAGGGCTCCTGCTGAGCCGGCGCGGCGGCGGAACCTTTGTCCGCTGGCAGCACGAGGCGTGGTCGGAACAGAATATCGTGCAGCCGCTGAAAACGCTGCTCGCCGACGACCCCGACTACAGTTTTGATATTCTCGAAGCCCGCCACGCCATTGAGGCCAGCACCGCCTGGCATGCCGCGATGCGGGCAACCGATGCTGAAAAAGAGAAAATTCGCCTGTGCTTTGAAGCCACCCAGAGCGAAGACCCGGATCTGGCCTCCCAGGCCGACGTCCGCTTCCATCTGGCGATTGCCGAGGCGTCGCACAACGTGGTGCTGCTGCAAACCATGCGCGGCTTTTTCGACCTCCTGCAGTCGTCGGTCAAGGAGAGCCGCCAGCGGATGTACCTCGTGCCGCCGGTTTTCGCCCGCCTGACCGAGCAGCATCAGGCCGTGATGGACGCGATTTTTGCCGCTGACGCCGAGGGCGCGCGGCAGGCGATGATGGCCCATTTGGGCTTCGTGCACGCCACGATTAAACATTTTGATGAAGACCAGGCCCGGCAGGCGCGCATTACCCGCCTGCCCGGTGACCACAATGAAAATTCCAGGGAGAACTCGTGATGATTATTTCAGCCGCCAGCGACTACCGCGCCGCCGCCCAGCGTATCCTGCCGCCGTTCCTGTTCCACTATATCGACGGCGGTGCCTACGCCGAGCACACGCTGCGTCGCAACGTTGAGGACCTATCCGACGTGGCGCTGCGCCAGCGGGTGCTGAAAAATATGTCGGACCTGAGCCTGGAAACCACGCTGTTCAAAGAGAAGCTCTCCATGCCGGTGGCGCTGGCGCCGGTCGGGCTGTGCGGAATGTACGCCCGTCGCGGCGAAGTGCAGGCGGCGGGTGCGGCGGATGATAAAGGCATTCCCTTTACCCTTTCTACCGTTTCCGTGTGCCCGATTGAAGAGGTCGCCCCGACCATCAAGCGGCCGATGTGGTTCCAGCTGTACGTCCTGCGCGATCGCGGCTTTATGCGCAACGCGCTGGAGCGCGCGAAGGCTGCGGGCTGTTCCACGCTGGTCTTTACCGTGGATATGCCAACGCCGGGAGCCCGCTATCGCGACGCCCACTCCGGAATGAGCGGCCCAAATGCGGCGATGCGCCGCTACTGGCAGGCGATGACCCACCCGCAGTGGGCCTGGGACGTTGGCCTGAACGGCCGCCCGCACGACCTCGGCAATATCTCCGCCTATCTCGGTAAACCGACCGGCCTTGAGGACTATATCGGCTGGCTGGCCAACAACTTCGATCCGTCTATTTCATGGAAAGACCTGGAGTGGATCCGCGAATTCTGGGACGGCCCGATGGTGATCAAGGGGATCCTCGATCCGCAGGATGCGCGCGATGCGGTGCGCTTCGGCGCCGACGGGATCGTGGTTTCTAACCACGGTGGCCGCCAGCTCGACGGCGTTCTCTCCTCCGCCCGCGCGCTGCCCGCCATCGCCGACGCGGTGAAGGGCGATATCGCTATTCTTGCCGACAGCGGGATTCGCAACGGTCTCGACGTGGTGCGGATGATTGCGCTGGGCGCCGACAGCGTGCTGCTCGGCCGCGCCTATCTGTACGCCCTGGCGACGCACGGCAAGCAGGGGGTCGCGAATTTGCTGAACCTGATTGAGAAAGAGATGAAGGTGGCGATGACCCTGACCGGAACCAAAACCATCGGCGAAATCAGCCGCGATTCGCTGGTGCAAAACGCCGAAGCGCTGCAGACCTTCAGCGCGCTCAAGCCGGGTAACGCCGCGTAATCCGCCCGCCCGGCGCTCTCCCGCAGGGATGAGGGCCGGGGAAATATCTGCTATTCTGCCCTCGCCATCAAGAGCCTAATGAGACAGGGCAGCATGCTGAACATTGTACTATTCGAACCAGAGATCCCGCCGAACACCGGCAATATTATCCGCCTGTGCGCCAACACCGGCTTTAACCTGCATATCATCGAGCCGATGGGCTTCGCCTGGGACGATAAGCGTCTGCGCCGGGCCGGGCTGGATTACCACGAGTTTACCGCCGTTCAGCGGCATCGCGACTATGCGGCGTTTGTCGACAGCGCCAGGCCGCAGCGCCTGTTTGCGCTGACCACCAAAGGCACGCCCGCCCACAGCGCGGTGAGCTATCACGACGGTGATTTTTTGCTGTTTGGCCCGGAAACGCGCGGTCTGCCGGCCAGCATTCTTGATGCCCTGCCGGCGCAGCAGAAAATCCGTATTCCGATGATGCCGGACAGCCGCAGCATGAACCTGTCAAACGCGGTGTCGGTGGTGGTGTATGAAGCCTGGCGCCAGCTGGGGTATCCGGGCGCGGTGCTGCGTAGCTAAGCTGAGCCATTCACGGACTGCGGCGCGCTGCGCTTTATGCGGGTTAAGTCGCCCGCCCGCAATGCCCGGCGCTATCGGCGCAGTCAGATTGAAAGGGGTCGCGCATCGCCGCCACGTGCACGCAGCGCGTAAGGATGGCGAGCACCGCCCGGGTTCAGGCGGGCAGCTAAGATAGCCTGACGCTAGATCCCGTCGCCGTACTCAAACGTATGGTGGATGCCGTTAAAGTGCTGATCCATATCCATCGCCGGCTTATCGCTCTCCGGCTTGCCGACGATGCGCGCCGGAACGCCGGCGGCGGTGGTATGCGGCGGAACCGGCTGCAGCACGACGGAACCGGCGCCGATTTTGGCCCCGCGTCCCACTTCGATATTGCCGAGGATCTTGGCTCCGGCGCCAATCATCACGCCTTCGCGGATTTTTGGATGGCGATCGCCGCTGGTTTTACCGGTACCGCCAAGGGTAACGGATTGCAGAATTGAGACGTCGTTCTCGATCACCGCCGTTTCGCCAACCACAATGCCGGTGGCGTGGTCGAGCATGATCCCACGGCCAATATTCGCCGCCGGGTGGATATCGACCTGGAAGGAGACTGAGACCTGGTTTTGCAGGAAAATGGCCAGCGCACGCCGGCCCTGATTCCACAGCCAGTGCCCGATGCGGTAGGCCTGCAGCGCGTGGAATCCTTTGAGGTACAGCAGCGGCGTGGAGTATTTATCGACCGCCGGGTCGCGAGTACGCACGGCCTGAATATCACAGGCGGCGGCGGCGATCATTTCCGGGTCGGCGGCATAGGCCTCTTCCACCACTTCACGAATCGCGATGGCAGGCATAATCGGCGAGGCCAGCTTGTTCGCCAGCATATAGCTCAGGGCGCTGCCGAGGTTTTCGTGCTTAAGCAGCGTGGCGTGGTAGAAACTGGCAAGCATCGGCTCACAGTCAGCTAAAGCCCGGGCTTCGGCTTTAATATTATTCCAGACGATATCCAGTTCTTCACACGGCATTGCTGACTCCAGGCGATAGCATAATGACCGGCCAGTTCTATGCTGACCGGGTCATCGAGGTGACAAAGGTTCCTTTAAGGCTAATTGCTGCGCTCGTCCTTGCGTGCGCGACCTAATAGGGTCAATGCTGCCTCGCGCGCAATTTTTCCGCAATACAATACCTGATAAATTTCCTCGGTTATTGGCATTTCGACACCTAAACGCTGTGCCAGAACGCGAACTTCCTTGGTATTGCGGTAGCCTTCAACCACCTGACCAATCTTATCCTGCGCGCTTTGTACATCCATGCCCTCACCGAGCATCATGCCGAAGCGACGGTTACGCGACTGGTTGTCGGTACAGGTCAGTACCAAATCGCCCAGACCCGCCATCCCCATAAAGGTTTCCGGATCGGCGCCCAGCGCCGCGCCCAGGCGAGACATCTCGACCAGACCACGAGTAATCAGCGCGGTACGCGCATTGGCGCCAAAGCCGATACCGTCGGACATCCCGGCACCAATGGCGATAACGTTTTTCACCGCGCCGCCAAGCTGGACGCCAATAAAGTCCGGATTGATATAGACGCGGAAGCTTTTACCGCAGTGCAGCAGGTGCTGGAGATCGTCGGCAAACTGCGGATCCGTCGCGGCCAGGGAGATGGCCGTCGGCAGCCCTGCGGCCAGCTCTTTCGCAAAGGTTGGGCCGGAGATCACCGCCAGCGGAATATCTTCCCCCAGCGCTTCCCGCGCGACGTCCTGCAGCAGGCGACCGGTTTCAGCTTCGAGACCTTTCGTCGCCCACACCAGGCGCGCATCGGCACGCATCAGCGGCTTAATCTGGCGCAGAACCTGACCAAAGACGTGGCTCGGAACGACAACCAGAATATCGCGACTGGCGGCCAGGGCGGTCGACAGATCGCTCTCCAGATGCAGCGTATCGGGGAAGGAGACGTCGGGAAGAAAAGCGGCGTTGCAGCGATCGTTTTGCAGCGTCGCGATGTGCTTAGGGTCATGGCCCCAGAGCACAACGTGATGGCCATTTCTTGCCAGGGTGATGGCAAGAGCGGTGCCGTAAGAGCCGGCACCGATCACAGTCATTGCAGCATTAAGTTCGTTCATCAGGCATCCTGATGTTGTTCGGCACCTTCGCCAGCCTGCTGCTGCAGATAGTTCATGAACAGCGCATCGAAGTTCACTGGCGCAAGGTTCAGTTGCGGGAAGGTACCGCGAGAAACCAGGCTGGTAATGCACTCACGCGCATACGGGAACAGGATGTTCGGGCAGTATGCACCGAGGCAATGTGCCATCTGGTTGCCGTCAATGCCTTCGATGGAGAAAATGCCGCCCTGCTGTACTTCACACAGGAATGCGGTTTCTTCGCCCAGCGCGGCGGTTACGGTCACACGCAGCACCACTTCATAGACGCCTTCAGCCAGCTGGCTGGAAGCGGTATCCAGATCAAGTTTAACTTCCGGCTGCCAATCTTTCTGGAAAACTTGCGGAGCATTCGGCGCTTCGAAGGAGATATCCTTGGTATAAATACGCTGGATCTGGAAAGTCATTTCGGTGCTGTTTTGTTCTGACATAGTAAAACCCTTTCGTGTTGTCCTTAAATACGCCTACCCGGCCTGGGTGGACGCAAAATTAGCGCAGCAGGGGATCAAGTCCACCACGTGAATCAAGCGCATACAAGTCGTCACAGCCGCCAATGTGCTGTTCATCAATAAAAATCTGCGGGACCGTTGTCCGACCGCTGCGTTGGATCATCTCTTCACGCTTCGTCGCGTTGCCATCGATCGGCAGCTCGTTGAACGTCACGCCTTTGCTGTTCAACAGTGCTTTAGCACGCACGCAGAACGGGCAGGTCGCTTTGGTATAGATATCAATATTGGCCATGACTTCACTCCTGTTTTTACCCTGAGGATTTTAGGCCGCAGGCAAGGCGCTCCCCCAGCGGCTAGCCGCAAGGAGGGAACCCTGCTACGTCATAGAGGCGTGGGGTAAATTATTTGCCGCGTACCAGCGGAAGGTTTTCACCACTCCAGCCGGCAATGCCTTCTTTCAGTACAAAGACCTTCTCGAATCCGGCTTTATTCAGCGCGCTCGCAGGGTCTTGCGCCTGCATACCGGAACCGTCTACCACTATAATGGGTTGTGCTTTGTGCTTTTCCAACTCACCCACGTTATTTGCCTTGATATCGCTCGGCAGCAGGTTGAGGGAACCGGCAATGTGGCCTTTACGGAAATCGTCACGCTGACGCAGGTCGACAACGACCGCATCTTCTTTGTTGATCAGACGCGTCGCTTCACCACGGGTAATGACTTTAATTTTCGACGTCAGCCCTTTAAAGGTGGTGAACAGCACCGCACCCAGCAGCGCGATCCACGCGATGCTCAGGACGGGGTGACGGCCGACGAATTGCATAATTTCTTGCATGGGGGGTTACAACTCCCGACTAAGTGATAAAAAAACCAGGCAAGGAGTATACCTGTGCATTGCGGCAAATACAGCCAGTGAGCGTGATGTAATGCATTTTCTGCGGCACGCCACGAAAAAAATTCCCCCTTGCCGCTCCCCTGCGGCGCGGCCGCTCTCTTTCTTTGATCTTTTACGGTGATTTGATCGATTCAGCTGTAGTAAAATTACGCAAATTTTCTGTCTTTGAGCATGAGGTTGTCGCAATGTCGGTTTCTAAAAAACCTATGGTACTGGTCATTCTGGATGGCTATGGCTACCGTGAAGAGCAGCAGGATAACGCTATTTATAGCGCAAAAACTCCCGTTATGGACGCGCTGTGGGCGAAACGCCCTCATCTGCTGATTGATGCTTCAGGTCTCGAAGTGGGCCTGCCGGATCGCCAGATGGGCAACTCCGAAGTGGGCCACGTTAACCTTGGCGCCGGTCGTATCGTTTACCAGGACCTGACCCGTCTCGATGTTGAAATCAAAGAGCGGACGTTCTTTGCTAACCCGGTACTGACCGCGGCGGTAGACAAAGCGACGGCTGCGGGCAAAGCGGTTCACATCATGGGCCTGATGTCTCCCGGCGGCGTTCACAGCCACGAAGACCACATCATGGCGATGGTTGAACTGGCAGCGGAGCGCGGCGCGGAAAAAATCTACCTGCACGCGTTCCTCGACGGCCGCGATACTCCGCCGCGCAGTGCGGAAAAAACGCTGGCGAAGTTCGAAGATAAATTTGCCGCCCTCGGCAAAGGCCGCGTGGCCTCTATTATCGGTCGCTACTACGCGATGGACCGCGACAACCGCTGGGATCGCGTCGAGCAGGCGTATAACCTGATGACCCTGGCACAGGGCGAGTTCCAGGCCGATAGCGCCGTTGCCGGTCTGCAGGCCGCCTACGCCCGTGATGAAAACGACGAGTTCGTTAAAGCCACCGTGATCCGCGCCGCCGGCCAGGCCGATGCGGCAATGGAAGACGGCGATGCGCTGATTTTCATGAACTTCCGCGCTGACCGCGCCCGTGAAATCACCCGCGCCTTCGTCAACGCTGATTTCGACGGCTTTGCGCGTAAGAAAACGGTTAAGCTCGATTTCGTGATGCTGACCGAATACGCCGCGGATATCAAAGTCGCCTGCGCCTACCCGCCGGCTTCTCTGGAAAACACCTTCGGCGAATGGATGGCCAAAAACGATAAAACGCAGCTGCGTATCTCCGAAACGGAAAAATACGCGCACGTCACCTTCTTCTTTAACGGCGGCGTCGAAGAGCCGTTTAAAGGCGAAGAGCGTATTTTGATCAACTCTCCGAAAGTCGCGACCTACGATCTGCAGCCGGAAATGAGCTCCGCCGAGCTGACTGAAAAACTGGTTGCGGCCATCAAAGGCGGCGAGTACGACACCATCATCTGCAACTATCCAAACGGCGATATGGTCGGCCACACCGGGGTTATGGAAGCGGCGATTAAAGCCGTTGAAACGCTGGATAACTGTGTCGAACAGGTGGTTAACGCAGTCGAAGCCGCTGGCGGCCAGCTGCTGATCACCGCCGATCACGGCAACGCTGAGCAGATGCGTGACCCTTCTACCGGACAGGCTCATACTGCCCACACCAACCTGCCGGTACCGCTGATCTACGTCGGTGATAAAACCGTGAAAGCGGCCGCAGATGGCAAACTTTCCGATATCGCGCCGACCATGCTGTCGCTGATGGGAATGGAAATCCCGCAAGAGATGACTGGCAAGCCGCTGTTCATCGTGGAATAATCCTTCCCCATGAGGGGAAAGGCGACTTATTCAAATACATGGATCGCAACCACGGTGCGATCCGTTCTTTACGCCAGCGCGTTTAGCGCTGGCGTATTGCTGTGCGCCGTACCTGCCCACGCGGACGATCGCGATCAGCTAAAATCCATTCAGGCCGATATTGCCGCTAAACAGCGTGCGATACAGCAGCAGCAACAGCAGCGCGCTTCCCTGCTCGCTCAGCTAAAGAGCCAGGAAGAAGCCATCTCCGCCGCTGCCCGCAAGCTGCGCGAAACCCAGGCCACCCTGACCCAGCTGAACAAGCAGATTGACGAGATGAACGCCTCTATCGCCAAACTGGAGCGTCAGCGCGCCTCGCAGGAGCGCAACCTCTCCGCCCAGCTGGACGCCGCGTTTCGTCAGGGGCCGCACACCGGCATGCAGATGATCCTCAGCGGCGAAGAAGGCCAGCGCAACCAGCGTATCCAGGCCTACTACGGCTATCTCAACCAGGCCCGTCAGGAGACCATCGCGCAGCTGAAGCAAACGCGTGAAGAAGTCACCGCGCAAAAAGCCGAGCTGGAAGAGAAGCAGAGCCAGCAGCAAACGCTGGTCTACGAGCAGCGCGCGCAGCAGGCCAAGCTTGAGCAGGCGCGTAACGAGCGTAAAAAGACGCTTTCCGGCCTCGAATCCTCCATTCAGCAGGGGCAACAGCAGCTGGGCGAAATGCGGGCCAACGAATCGCGTCTGCGCGGTCGCGTTGCCCAGGCAGAAGCGGCGGCTAAGGCTCGCGCGGAGCGCGAAGCCCGCGAAGCGCAGGCGGTCCGCGATCGCCAGCAGGACGCCTCCCGCAAAGGCACCACCTACAAACCATCTGAAAGCGAACGTTCGCTGATGTCCCGTACCGGCGGACTGGGTTCGCCGCGCGGCCAGGCCTACTGGCCGGTTCGCGGCACGCTGCTTCACCGCTATGGCGAACAGCTGCAAGGTGAACTACGTTGGAAGGGGATGGTTATCGCCGCGTCTGAAGGCACCGAGGTCAAAGCGATTGCCGATGGCCGGGTGATCCTCGCCGACTGGCTGCAGGGCTACGGCCTGGTGGTGGTCGTTGAGCACGGTAAAGGCGATATGAGCCTGTACGGCTATAATCAAAGCGCGCTGGTCAGCGTCGGGACTCAGGTCCGGGCAGGCCAGGCAATTGCCCTCGTCGGCAGCAGCGGCGGTCAAGGCCGTCCGTCGCTCTATTTCGAAATTCGTCGCCAGGGTCAGGCGGTCAATCCACAGCCGTGGTTGGGAAGATAAGTTTTGCTTCAATTTCGCAGAATTGCACTCGCGGTAGCCGGTACGCTGGCTTTCGCAGCGCCAGCTTTTGCTGGCAAACTCTCCATTGTTATTGACGACTTTGGCTATCGTCCACAGACGGAAAATCAGGTGCTGGCGCTGCCGGCCACCGTCTCCGTCGCCGTGTTACCTAATGCTCCGCACGCCCGTGAAATGGCGACCAAAGCGCACGGCCTCGGCCATGAGGTGCTCATTCACCTACCGATGGCGCCGCTCAGCAAACAGCCGCTGGAAAAAGACACTCTGCGCCCGGATATGAGCAGCGCGGAGATCGAGCGCATCATCCGTGAAGCCTATGGCAAAGTGCCGTACGCCGTGGGGCTGAACAACCACATGGGCAGCGCAATGACCTCCAGCCTGTTCGGTATGCAGAAGGTGATGCAGGCGCTGGAACGCTACAATCTCTACTTCCTCGACAGCGTGACCATCGGCAATAGCCAGGCGATGCGTGCCGCGCAGGGTACCGGGGTGAAGGTGATTAAGCGCAAGGTGTTCCTCGACGATACGCAGAATGAAGCGGATATCCGCGTTCAGTTCAACCGGGCGATCGCCCTGGCGCGGCGTAACGGTTCGGCGATTGCTATCGGCCACCCGCACCCCACCACGGTGCGCGTGCTGCAGCAGATGGTCTATAGCCTGCCGTCGGACATTACCCTCGTGCGCCCGAGCAGCCTGCTCAACGAGCCGCAGGTGGATACCTCCACGCCAAATACCGCGCCGCCGTCGCAGACAGCGCCGCCAACGAAGCCGCGTAATCCGTTCCGCGGCGTGAAGTACTGCAAGCCGAAGCATCCGCCTGAGCCGGTGTACGCCAGCCGGTTCTTTAGCATCCTCAGCGAAAGCATTAGCCAGAGCGCGCTGGTGCAGTATTACCAGCTGAAATGGCAGGGCTGGGATACGCCGACGAACTAGAGAGATCGGGAACCCGGGCGCTTTTCCGCCACGGGCTCCCGTTTATCCCCCTCGGCATACCAGGCTTTAAAATATTTCAGGAAGCTGTAGAAGGTGGCGTATAGCCCGGTCACCAGCCCTACCTTCCCACGACGCCACGCCCCGCTGAACAGATACCACTTAAAAAACGCACCAATCGCGCTGATAGCGGCGCGGCTCAGCGACGGCCTGATCTTCTGGTGCTTCACCAGCCGGGTGGTATAGCTATTGAGCTTATGAAAGACTTCATGCAGCGAGTAGAAGGTATCGTGACGCACGCGGCCGGGCAGCCTGATTGAGCGGCTGTGGCCGACGACGCGATCGTCCACCGGGCGATCGTTAAAGGCCGCCACGGTGCGGTTGAATAAGCGGACCGGGTAATCCGGCGATGAAACGGGGTAAATGGTTCTGACCGCCTCCCCCAGAACATACCAGTAGCGCGGCAGACGCCACGCGCAGTCAGGATCGATCTCCTCCCCGGCTTTGAGCCTTAGAATGGCAGCCACCGCCTCGGCATCAAGGATTTCGTCACTGTCCATACACAGCACCCAGTCATGGCTGGCCAGCGCCGTGGCGTAGTTCATCTGCGCTCCGTGGGCGGTATAGGCGTGGTGATGAACCTGCAATCCGAACTGCCGGCAGATATCCAGCGTCGCATCCGTGCTGCCTGAATCAACGACAATACACTCGTCCGCCACTTCTAATAGCGGGGGCAAAACCTCCCGCAGCAGGCGGGCGGAATCACAGGTCAGCAGGCATACAGTGAGTTTAAGCATAGTGTTTATAAGGTTTAGCGGTGATTAAACAAAATGTATAAACGAACAGGCCGAAAATCGATTTAGAAATAGTGCTTTTACGATGAAGTACGCTTGAAATGTTATCCAAATCTAAATAAAAAAAAGCGCCCGCAGGCGCTCAGAATATGCGTTAGCAAAACGAGTATCGGTCTGCTAACGCGGCGGACAACGGACCTTTAATCCCAGCTCAGAATCACTTTACCCGACTGGCCGGAGCGCATCGCGTCAAAGCCCTGCTGGAAATCATCAATGCCGAAACGGTGGGTGATAATCGGCGACAGGTCTAAACCTGACTGGATCAGCGCCGCCATCTTGTACCAGGTTTCAAACATCTCGCGACCGTAAATCCCTTTGATGAACAGGCCTTTAAAGATGACCTTGGTCCAGTCGATGGACATATCGGATGGCGGAATACCGAGCATCGCAATACGGCCACCGTGGTTCATGGTGTCCAGCATGGTGCGAAACGCCGGCGGCGCGCCGGACATCTCCAGACCCACGTCGAACCCTTCGGTCATGCCCAGTTCGGCCATCACGTCGGCAAGGCTCTCCTGCGCAACGTTAACCGCGCGGGTAACGCCCATCTTGCGCGCCAGGCCCAGACGGTATTCGTTGACGTCGGTGATCACCACGTTGCGCGCGCCGACGTGCTTAGCGACCGCCGCCGCCATGATGCCAATCGGGCCGGCGCCGGAAACCAGCACATCTTCGCCGACGAGGTCGAAGGAGAGCGCGGTGTGGACAGCGTTTCCAAAGGGGTCAAAAATCGACGCCAGATCGTCAGAAATGTTGTCAGGAATTTTGAAAGCATTGAAGGCCGGGATCACCAGATACTCGGCAAAACAGCCGGGACGGTTAACGCCAACCCCAATGGTGTTGCGGCACAGGTGAGTACGCCCGGCGCGACAGTTACGACAGTGGCCGCAGGTAATATGACCTTCGCCGGAAACGCGATCGCCCAGCTTAAAGCCGCGAACTTCCTGACCGATACCCACGACTTCACCGACGTATTCGTGCCCTACCACCATCGGCACCGGGATGGTCTTCTGCGACCACTCGTCCCAGTTATAGATGTGTACGTCGGTACCGCAAATTGCGGTCTTACGGATTTTAATCAGCAGATCGTTGTGGCCGACTTCCGGTTCCGGTACGTCGGTCATCCAGATGCCTTCTTCCGCTTTCAGTTTGGATAACGCTTTCATCTCACACCCTCAGGCAATGACGCCCAGTTGTTTGCCGATGCGGGTAAAGGCTTCCACCGCACGTTCAATTTGTTCAGGGGTATGCGCCGCAGACATCTGGGTGCGAATACGCGCCTGGCCTTTTGGTACCACCGGATAGAAGAATCCGGTGACGTAAATACCTTCTTTCTGCAGCTCGCGGGCAAAATTCTGCGCCACGGTCGCTTCGCCGAGCATCACCGGAATGATGGCGTGATCGGCGCCCGCCAGGGTAAAGCCCGCAGCGGTCATTTTTTCGCGGAACAGGCGCGCGTTGGACCACAGGCGGTCGCGCAGTTCGCCGCCGGACTCCACCATCCCCAGCACTTTGATGGAGGCGGCGACGATCGCCGGGGCCAGCGAGTTGGAGAACAGATACGGGCGCGAGCGCTGGCGCAGCCACTCAACCACCTCTTTGCGCGCCGCGGTATAGCCGCCGGACGCGCCGCCCAGCGCCTTACCGAGGGTGCCGGTGATGATATCCACCCGGCCCATCACCTCGCAGTATTCGTGGGAGCCACGGCCGTTTTCGCCGACAAAGCCGACGGCGTGGGAGTCGTCGACCATAACCAGCGCGTCGTATTTATCCGCGAGATCGCAGACGCCTTTCAGGTTGGCAATCACGCCGTCCATGGAGAACACGCCGTCGGTGGCGATCAGCACATGCCGCGCGCCGGCCTCACGCGCCTCTTTCAGCCGCGCTTCCAGCTCCTGCATATCGTTGTTGGCGTAGCGGAAGCGCTTCGCTTTACACAGGCGCACGCCGTCGATGATCGACGCGTGGTTCAGAGCATCGGAGATAATGGCGTCTTCCGCGCCCAGCAGGGTTTCGAACAGGCCGCCGTTGGCGTCAAAGCAGGAGGAGTAGAGAATCGCATCTTCCATACCGAGGAACTCGGCCAGCTTCTTCTCAAGCGCTTTATGGCTGTCCTGGGTCCCGCAAATAAAGCGCACGGAGGCCATACCGAAGCCGTGACTGTCCATACCGGCTTTCGCCGCGGCAATCAGCTCCGGGTGGTTGGCAAGGCCGAGATAGTTATTGGCGCAGAAGTTAATCACGCTGTTGCCGCCGACGGTGATATCCGCCTGCTGCGCCGATGTGATAATGCGTTCTTCTTTAAACAACCCCTCCGCGCGAGCGGTATCCAGGCTATTGGTTAACTGTTGATAAAAATCACCACGCATTGCAACTCTCCAGATTCGGCAAAATTTGGCACATATTACCCAAAGCTATACGCTGATACGAGATGATGCATGCCTGAATGAATTATTTGCAGCATAAATCACGCTCGCCCAGCACCTTTTTTGCGAAGGGCTGAAGCCTGTCTCATGTGGTGATATGATAGAAGCATTCATGTCCGGATTATCTCTGGACTCCATACTTCAAAGGTTACTGTTATGATCATCGTTACCGGCGGCGCAGGGTTTATCGGCAGCAATATCGTCAAGGCCCTGAATGACAAAGGCATTACCGACATTTTGGTCGTAGATAATCTGAAAGATGGCACCAAGTTTGTGAACCTGGTTGACCTGAACATCGCGGATTACATGGATAAAGAAGACTTCCTGATCCAGGTTATGGCGGGCGAAGAGTTCGGCGACGAAATTGAAGCGGTATTCCATGAAGGCGCCTGCTCCTCCACCACGGAGTGGGACGGCAAGTACATGATGGACAACAACTATCAGTACTCTAAAGAGCTGCTTCACTACTGCCTGGAGCGCGAGATCCCGTTCCTGTACGCCTCTTCCGCAGCCACCTACGGCGGCCGTACCAGCAACTTTATCGAATCCCGCGAATACGAGCAGCCGCTCAACGTCTACGGCTACTCCAAGTTCCTGTTTGACGAATACGTACGCCAGATCCTGCCGGAAGTTGACTCGCAGATCGTCGGCTTCCGCTATTTCAACGTCTACGGGCCGCGCGAAGGCCATAAAGGCAGCATGGCAAGCGTGGCGTTCCACCTCAATACCCAGCTGAATAATGGCGAAAGTCCGAAACTGTTCGAAGGCAGCGATAGCTTCAAGCGCGACTTCGTCTACGTCGGCGACGTGGCGGCGGTCAACCTGTGGTTCTGGGAAAACGGCGCGTCCGGTATTTTCAATCTCGGCACCGGCCGGGCAGAGTCCTTCCAGGCGGTAGCCGATGCCACCCTGGCATACCACCAGAAGGGCAGCATCGAATACATTCCGTTCCCGGACAAACTGAAGGGCCGCTACCAGGCATTTACCCAGGCAGACCTCACTAACCTGCGCGCGGCGGGTTATGACAAACCGTTCAAGACCGTCGCCGAAGGCGTAACGGAATATATGGCCTGGCTCAACCGCGACAGCGATACAAATTCACAAAATCATTCGGGCAGCTAAGTGAATCTCCGGGAGCTGATAAAAGCAAGTGACCGGAGTGAACGCAGGTAGCCAACGCAGAGACCGTTTGAAGGATAAAGTGAATGAAAATACTGGTGATTGGCCCGTCATGGGTGGGCGACATGATGATGTCGCAAAGTCTCTATCGCACGCTCAAGGCGCGCTATCCCCAGGCAATCATCGACGTGATGGCGCCCGCGTGGTGCCGTCCGCTGCTGTCACGGATGCCGGAAGTCAACGAGGCGATTCCGATGCCGCTCGGCCACGGCGCGCTGGAGATCGGCGAACGGCGCAAGCTTGGGCAGAGCCTGCGCGAGCGCCGCTACGATCGCGCCTACGTGCTGCCAAACTCGTTTAAATCGGCGCTGGTTCCCTTCTTCGCCAACATCCCGCACCGCACCGGCTGGCGCGGTGAGATGCGCTACGGCCTGCTGAACGACGCCAGAACGCTGGATAAAGACGCGTGGCCGCTGATGGTTGAGCGCTACGTGGCCTTAGCCTACGACAAAGGCGTCATGCGCTGCGCGAAAGATCTGCCGCAACCGCTGCTCTGGCCGCAGCTGCTGGTGCATGAAGGGGAGAAATCGCAGGTCTGCAACGCCTTCAGTATTTCTGCCCATCGCCCCATTATCGGCTTCTGCCCCGGGGCCGAGTTCGGTCCAGCCAAGCGCTGGCCGCACTACCACTACGCCGAACTGGCCAAACAGCTGATCGATGAAGGCTATCAGGTGCTGCTTTTCGGTTCGGCCAAGGACCATGAAGCGGGCAACGATATTCTGGCCGCTCTCAGCACGCAGCAGCAGGCATGGTGCCGTAACCTGGCCGGTGAAACCCAGCTTGAACAGGCGGTGGTGCTGATTGCCGCCTGCACGGCGGTTGTCAGCAACGACTCCGGCCTGATGCACGTTGCCGCCGCGCTCAACCGCCCGCTGGTTGCGCTGTATGGCCCAAGCAGCCCCGACTTTACGCCGCCGCTGTCGCATAAGGCGCGGACCATCCGCCTGATAAGCGGCTACCACAAGGTGCGTAAAGGAGATGCGGCAGAAGGGTATCATCAGAGCCTGATCGATATTACGCCGCAGCGCGTCCTGGAGGAGCTGAATCAGCTGCTGCAGAACGAAGTCGAAAAAGAGGAAGCGTAGCGGATGCGGGTACTGATCGTTAAAACCTCGTCCATGGGCGACGTCCTGCACTCGCTGCCCGCGCTGACCGACGCCGCGCAGGCCTTCCCCGGAATTCGCTTCGACTGGGTGGTCGAGGAGGGCTTCGCCCAGATCCCCTCCTGGCACCAAAGCGTTGACCGCGTGATTCCGGTGGCCATTCGCCGCTGGCGCAAGGCCTGGTTTTCCGCACCGGTTAAGGCCGAGCGTAAAGCCTTCCGCCAGGCGCTGCGGGCGGAGAAGTACGACGCTATCATTGACGCCCAGGGGCTGGTGAAAAGCGCGGCGCTGGTTACCCGACTGGCGCACGGCGTGAAGCACGGCATGGACTGGCAGACGGCCCGCGAGCCGCTGGCAAGCCTGTTCTATAACCGCCGCCACCACATTGCTAAGCAGCAGCACGCCGTTGAGCGCACCCGCGAGCTGTTTGCCAAAAGCCTCGGCTACGCCAGGCCAGAATCCCAGGGCGACTACGCGATTGCCCGCCACTTTCTGCGTCAGGAAGAGGCCGGTGCCGCGCCCTATCTGGTCTTCCTGCACGCCACCACCCGCGATGATAAGCACTGGCCGGAAGAGAACTGGCGGGCGCTTATCGCGCTGCTCGCCGACCGCGGCCTGCGGATTAAGCTGCCGTGGGGCGCCCCGCACGAAGAGGCGCGGGCCAAACGGCTGGCGCAGGGACATGATTTTGTCGAGGTGCTGCCGCGCATGAGCCTGGAGCAGGTCGCCCAGGTACTGGCCGGCGCCCGCGGCGTGGTCTCCGTCGATACCGGCCTGAGTCATTTAACCGCCGCGCTCGATAAGCCTAATTTTACCCTCTACGGACCGACCGATCCGGGTCTTATCGGCGGCTATGGGCAAAACCAGTACGTCGTGCGCCCGGAAAGCGGCGGCGGCACGGGGGATATTAGCGCCTCACGGGTTCTGCAACTGTTGACCTCCCAGGAACTGGCCTGATGGGCTCCTTGTTTAAGCAAATCTATCGCTACACGCATCCGCGTGCCTTTCGCCATAATGAGAACCTGTGGCCGTGGGCAAAGATAACCCGCGCGCCTGGCGGTGAAATCCGCAGCCTGCAGTACAAAGGAAAAACGGTCCCGCTGGTCGATCTCAGCGAGATGAAGGACAGCATGCACGGCGAAGTGCTGCTGACCGCAACCGGCCCCTCCACCCGCAGCATCGATTTTTCGCTGCTGCCGAAAAGCATTCCGGTGATGGGGGTTAACGGCGCGTGGCACCTCTCTGACAGGATTAAATTTTCTATCTATACCATCGTCGATATGGAGTTTTACGATAGAAAACCGGACATCATCCGCGCCGTCATCAGCCAGCCCGATCTCGTGCTCTTTACCACCCTGCACGGTATCGCAAAAATTCTCGACCGCCACGGCGAAGCGCTGCGCTGCCGTTTGGCGTTAATTGAAGATGCCTGTTATAAAATTTATCGGCCTAAAGTCGCGAAAAACCAGGTCCGTCAGACCTGGCAAGCGGTCGAGGCGATACGCTTTCACCCTCAGCGCGAGGATATTTGCTTTAGTACCGATATTCGGCACGGCATTTTTGATGCCGGAACCGTTGTCTACTGGGCGCTACAAATTCTGATGTGGTTGGGGTTCAAAACGATTCTAATAAGCGGACTGGATATGACTAATTTCAACCAGCCGCGATTCTACGAAACGGATCGGGATAAACTCCCTTCCTGGCTGGAAAATAAGGTGGATGACCTGGTCATGCCGTCCTTTTCGCACGCTGCTAACGTGCTGCAACAAAACCATATCCGGGTCGTCAACTTCTCTTTAGAAAGCGCGGTTCCGGAAACGATTTTCGAAAAGGTTTCTTTTGATGAGTACTTTAAAAATCAGTAACTACGCCAGGCAGGGTTACACCGTTGTCTTTCCTTTGTTTCTGTTTTTCAGCGCAATTTTTTGTATATCGACCAGGGCAAACAACCTTCTTCATCTCTCTATTTTGCTGTTTCTGCTGTCGCTGCTTAATAAAGACCATCGCCAGCAGCTGGCGGATAAAACGCGCCAGCAGTGGCCGGTTTATGCGCTGCTGCTGATATTCTTCGTCTACTATGCGCTGAGCAACATTTGGGGCCAGACGCCGCAGCATATCGACTCTCCCCTGACCCATGGGACGTATTTGCTGTTCTATCTGCTGCTGCTGACGACTCTGCTCGGCTCCCCGCAGACCCGACGCCTGGCGCTGATGAGCGTGGTTGCCGGCATCACGGTCATTTCCATCTGGACCATGGTCATCGACCATACTCTGGTCCTGACCGAACGCGCGGTGTCACCGGGTAACCCCGGCCCGACCAACGTTATCGACCTCGCGGGCTATTGCGGTATTGGTATTCTCATTTGCGCCATGCTGCTCAAAGAAAAAGGCAGCCACTTCCTGTATGTGCCGATGGCCATCATGCTGGTCATGATGGTTCTGACCCAAAGCCGGGGCCCGATTATCGCCCTGCTGGTGGCCTTTTTCTGCACCCTGCACCTGCATGTCTTTACGCGCCGCAACGTGCTGATTGTCGCTGCATTAGCGCTAATTTTAGGCCTGCTTTTCTTCTTCACGCCGGTGGGCGACCTGCTGCTGGCGCGCTTTGAAGAGCTCGGGACGCAGAGCGGGCTGCGCATCAGCATCTGGCGCCACACCCTCGAAGAGGTCTCCAGCCAGCCGTGGCTGGGACGCGGTTTTGACTACGACCTCGACTTTACGAACTACAGCGGCGAGCATATCACCACCACCCATAGCGTCTATCTCGGCTCGCTGCTGAAAGGCGGCATTATTGGCCTGCTGCTGCTGTTTGCGGTTATTGCCGGCGGGTTGTGGCGGGCGTGGAGTAAACGGCGGGAGGATAGCCGCTACGGGCTGGCGATTTTCGGCTACGCGCTGATTTTTATGGCCTCACAGGGGATGTTTATCATCAGCAATCCCAGGGAAACCTGGCCCCTGTTCTGGCTGCCGCTGGGCATTGCGCTGAGCAGTAGCCTGAAAGATAAGCGCTAAAAAAAGGGCCCTGGCGGGGCCCTTTTTTATGCCTGTCCGGCGGAAACCACCAGGCTATCCACCTGCACTTTGATAACGGGCCAGATGGCATCAATCGTCATATCGGCAACGTTAACTTCTTCGCAGACGACTTGCTTCGCCTTGTCATATCCCGGCGCCCAGATGGTGTATCCCGGCAGGCCGGTGTCTTTGAGTTTACGCTTGTTGTAGACCGCCACCATCGGCTTATCGAATGCCCTGGCGATATGGACGATCGCGGTATCCGCAGTGATAACAAGATCGCAGCAGCGAATCACCTCTACCGCTGAATTAATATTGCTATCAGGGAGATACAGCGCCGTATCCAGGTTCAGCTGGCGAATTTTTTCGCTATGCCCAACCATCACCACGCTCACTTTGTAAGGCAGAGCGTGCAGCCGCTCAATCAGATCCGCGACCTGGTGACGGCAAAAGTCCTTATCGACTGAGGCGGTGAAGGGGTTTATGGCGATACAAATCTCGCGGCCCTTTTCCTGCGCCAGTAAATGCTCCACTCTCTGCCGCTCGGCGGCATCGCCGGGGAGATGATAGTGGTAATGCTCATTGACGATGCCAAATAGCCTAGCCACCTCTTTATAGCGGGCAGAAATATGGCGCTGGCTGTCGAAAAAGGCAATTGACCAATCGTAAAGCTTATATTCGTCTTTATTAAAACCGATATTGCAGCGGGCGCCTAAATCCGCGAGTAATTTAAAACGCTCGTAGGTTTTCACGTCATCAAAATCAACGACGGCGTCAAAACCTGCCGCGCGTAATTCATCCAACGCCATCCGGGGTTGATACAAATAGACCCGTTCAAGGAAGTCTGCGCCGGCCAGCATTTGCCGGCATATCGGCCCGGTAAGCACGGAAACCTGATAGCCATGCTCGGACAGCAGCTTTGCGCAGCCGGTGGTCACCACCATATCGCCGACCTTGTCGTCCAGGCGTAAAAATAAAACGCGCTGAATCTGCGCAGGATTAAACGGCTGACGCTCACGCTTATTTCTGTAACGATAGTTAATTAAATTAAATTTAATTTTGCGAAAGAAAGCGTTTTTCTTCCGCGTCAGCTGTTTAAGAATACCCATACGATCCCTGCTTATGGCTTTTTAGCGCGATGCTTGTTTGTGTTGGTAGTACTCCGCCAACGTCATCCCTTTGACCTGCGGCGCCAGCCAGCTGAAGAAGCTTTCGAGGTCCGCATACAAACGTTCGATATCCTGCTCGTTTTTAAACGTCGGGCTGCCGCCGGGCATGTACTCAGAAGAGTGGAGCATATATTCGACGTAGTCGCTGCCCTGAGTCAACGTTTGTTCGACGACCTTTTTCATCGTCTCAACGTTACCGCCCATCGGCCGCAGCCAGTGAACCGACGGCGAGCGCACCTTGCCGCGCAGGCGGTCATAGCCCTGCTTAATGCCGTTCATCAGGGCGCTGTGTTTGTACTGGATGCTCATCGGCACCTCCAGCAGCGAAGAGCGTCCTTCCCGGCTGATGTCGTTCTCGTCGAGGAAATAAGCGTGCTGCGGGAAGCGGCGATAATCGGTGCCGCCATCGCCCTGCGGGGCACCTTTCGCCGTTTTCCAGTTGACCCGGGGCGTCACCGAACAGTCGACCTGATAGCCATGCTCCACCAGCAGGCGCGCATAGCGCTCATCAAACGCCCAGCGTCCGGCGCGATGGCTGACCATTTTCGTCTGGAAGGTCTCTTCCAGCAGGCGGGTCATATAGGCGACCTTTTCACGCATCGCCGCATCGCTGTATTCGATAAGATAGGGCTTATATCGCCAGTCATCGGCGGTCAGCGGGTCGGTCGGCGGGCTGTTCCAGGCATGCAGGTGCATGCCGATTTCGGCGGTGCCGCGGGCAATCACATCTTTAGCGAATTCGATATAGAATGGATCTATCGCCATCTCGTAGTTGGTTAAATAGACCGGTTTAAAACCATACTTTTCGCAAAGCTGCTGAAAACGCGGCAAATAACGCGCATTCTCAGTGGTGATGCTGTCATGTTTTTGCCAGAGGTTATCACCCTCGGTATCAATCGTGATGAGAAATGCGGGATTGTGCACGAAAACGTCCTCAGACCATACGTATCGGGTCATGGTAGAGCAAGACAACGCTTCTCTCAATCTATCTGATCCCCTAGAATCGGAACCCTGATACTGAATGAAGAACAGAGAATGACGCCTGAAACCCGCTCTCCCGGTGCCGTGAACCCGGCGCGCATCCTGGTCATCAAGCTGCGCCATCACGGCGATATGCTGCTGATCACGCCGCTCGTTCACGCCCTCAAACGGCAGTATCCCGCGGCCAGCGTTGATGTGCTGCTTTATGAAGAGACCCGGGATATGCTCGCGGCGAACGCGGATGTTAACCAGATTTACGCGATTGACCGCCGCTGGAAAAAGCAGGGAACCGGCCATCAGCTCAAAATGGAGCTGCGGCTGATCCGCACGCTTCGCCAGCAGCGCTACGACATGGTGCTCAACCTTGCCGACCAGTGGCCGAGCGCCATTATTACCCGCTTAACCGGCGCCGCCACGCGCATCGGCTTTGATTTCCCGAAACGCCGCCATCCGGCCTGGCGCTTCTGCCATACCGCCCTGGCCTCCACCCAGCAGCATCAAAGCCTGCATACGGTGGAGCAGAACCTCTCCATTCTGGCTCCTCTCGGCCTGGCCGTTAACGACGCGCCGGCGCGCATGGGCTACAGCGAACAGGACTGGGAGAGCAGCCGCGCGCTGCTGCCGGCGGGGTTTGAGGGTAACTATATCGTCATTCAACCCACCTCCCGCTGGTTCTTTAAATGCTGGCGGGAAGAGCGGATGAGCGCGCTGATTAACGCGCTGTCGGCGGCGGGGCATGCCGTGGTGCTAACGTCGGGGCCCGATGCGAAAGAGAAGCGCATGGTAGAGACCATTATCGCCGGCTGCCCGGACGCCCGCCTGCACTCTCTTGCTGGCCAGCTGAGCCTGCGTCAGCTGGCGGCGGTCATCGGCCACGCCCGCTTATTTGTCGGCGTTGATTCCGTACCCATGCATATGGCTGCCGCCCTCGGCACGCCGCTAGTGGCGCTGTTCGGCCCGTCAAAGCTGACCTTCTGGTGCCCGTGGCAGGCGAAGGGTGAAGTCATCTGGGCCGGAGATTTTGGCCCACTGCCCGACCCTGACGACATTGATACCGGTACAGAAGAGCGCTATCTCGATTTAATTCCCGCCGACGTGGTGATTGCGGCGGCTAAAAAGGTGCTGGCATGAGCAAATTCAGGCTCGCCCTGGTGCGGCAGAAATATCGCCCCGACGGCGGCGCGGAGCGTTTCGTTTCCCGCGCGCTGGAGGCCCTCGATAGCAGTAATCTTGAGCTGAACGTCATCACCCGCGAATGGCAGGGGCCGGTGAAGCCCGAGTGGAATATTCGCATCTGCAACCCGCGCAAATGGGGACGCATCAGCCGTGAACGCGGCTTTGCCGACGCCGCACGCCGGCTGTGGCAGGCCGAAAATTTCGACCTGGTGCAGAGCCATGAGCGTATTCCGGGCTGCGATCTGTATCGCGCCGGCGACGGCGTCCATCGCCGCTGGCTGGAGCAGCGCTCGCGCATACTGCCCGGCTGGAAAAGCCGCCTGCTGTTTGCCGATCGCTACCACCGCTACGTCATGCAGGCTGAACGCGAGATGTATCACGACCCGCACCTGCGCGGAGTCATCTGCAACGCGGAGATGATTAAACAGGAAATTATTGCAGACTTCGGCCTGCCGGCGGAGAAGATCCGCGTTATCTACAACGCGATTGATAACCAGCGCTTCCTGCCGCCAACGGAAGAAGCCTTTATCACGCTGCGTGACCAATGGAACCTACCGCTCCAGGCAACCTGCCTGATCTACGTGGGCTCCGGCTTTGAACGCAAGGGGCTGGAGGCGGCGATCCGCGCCATCGCCCCCACCGACCGCTACCTGCTGGTGGTGGGCAAGGATAAAGACCAGAGCCGCTATCAGGCGCTGGCTAAAACGCTGAACTGCGGGGAGCGGGTACGCTTCTTCGGCATGCAGTCAGAAACCCTGCCCTTCTACCAGATGGCCGACGGGCTGCTGCTGCCCACACTGTACGATCCGTTCCCTAACGTTATCCTCGAAGCGATGGCCTGCGGCCTGCCGGTGATTACCACCACCGGCTGCGGCGGATCGGAGTTTATTATTGAGGGCAGCAACGGTTTCGTTTGCGACGCGCTGGATATTTCGGCGCTGCAGCAGGCGGTGGCCGCGCTCCCCGCCCGCGCACTTGGCTCTGCGGAAGGCATCCGGGCGCGCGAACGCATTATGACCTGCAGCAGCGAGCGGCTCTCAGCGCAGCTGCTCTCTTTCTATCAGGACCTGGTAAAATAGCTATGCGCATACTGTTTGTCATCGACGGCCTGCCCGGCGGCGGAGCGGAAAAAGTGGTGCTCACGCTGGCGGAACATTTTTTGCGCCAGGGAGAGCGCGTCTCGCTGTTTTCACTGCGCGACGTTTGCGACTACCCGCTGCCGGAAGGGCTGGATTACCGCGTGATTAGCGACCACTGCCGAAAGCCGTGGCGCAAGCTGACCGAGCTGTCGCGCCGCGCGGGCCAGCTTGATGCGGCCATCGCCGAGTCTGAGCTGCAGGGCAATTTCGATCTGGTGCTCTCCAATCTGCATAAAACCGACCGCATCGTCGCCCGCAGCCGCGCGCTCGCGCAGCGTAACGTCTGGTTCTGCCTGCACGGCGTCTTCTCTACCTCCTATCTTGGCCACCGTACCGGCTTCGATCGCTGGATGAAGCAGCAGAAAATCAAGCGCGTCTATCAGGGACGCAACGTGGTGACCGTCTCCGATGCGGTCGGCGAGGATCTGGTTAGCCAGTTCGCCATTCGCCCGGCGCAGCTGAAAACGATTTATAATCCGTTTGATATCGCCGCCCTGCGGGCCGGCGCGGAGCTACCGGGCGAGCAGCCTGCCGGGGACTATATTATCCACGTCGGGCGTTTTCACCCCGGCAAGCGCCACGATCGGCTGATTGAGGCCTATGCCCAAAGCGGTATCCAGGCGCCGCTGGTGCTGCTGGGACAGGGCAAGCCGGAGCAGGAGCAGCGCCTGCGCCAGCTGGCAGAGCGGCTGCAGGTCGGCGATCGCGTGCTATTTAAAGGCTTCCATAAAAACCCGCTGCCGTGGATTAAACACGCCAGGATGCTGGTGCTCAGCTCGGATAGCGAAGGCTTTGGCAACGTTATCGTAGAGGCGCTGCTGCTGAACACGCCGGTTGCCAGCACCCGCTGCCCGGGCGGCGTGACGGAGATCCTTACCGGCGAATTAGCCCGCGGCCTCGCCGATCTCAACGGCCCGGCGCTGGCTCAGACGATGCAAAGCATTTACCATAACCCGCCTGTCATCGAACAATCCGCGCTGGAAAAGTTCAGCGTCGATACGATTTGTCAGCAGTACCGTCAGCTGCGCCGCGCCTGACGCCGTTATTTAACCAGGATCGAACGATTTATGAGTCAAACGCCTTTACTGAGCATCGTGGCCGCCGTCTACAACGGCGAAAAATTCCTTGCGCAGTTCTTTGAATGCCTTGAGCAACAGCAGCTGGAAAGCTATGAACTGATTCTGGTGAACGACGGCTCGACGGACGGCAGCCTCGCGGTTATCGATGCGTGGAAAGCGCGGCTACAAAACGTCAGGGTGCTGGAGCAGGAAAACCAGGGCGTCTCGGTCGCGCGCAACACCGGCCTGGCGGTAGCCAGCGGTAAATACCTGGCCTTCCCGGATATCGACGATAAGCTCTATCCCGGCATGTACCGCACGCTGCTGGCGATGGCGGAGCAGGGCAATCTCGATATCGCCACCTGCAACGGCCGCTACGTCTACGAGAGCAAAAATGATATCCACCCGATCCTCCCTCCGGATCGGCTGCCGTCTACCGGCGTGCTGCCGGGCCACGTATGGCTAAAACAGGCGCTGGATTCGCGTAAGTTCCTGCATGTGACCTGGCTGAACATCTATCGCCGCGAATTTATCATGCAGCATCGTTTTCACTTCGAGCCGGGCCTGCGCCATCAGGATATTCCCTGGACCACCGAGGCGCTGCTGGCGGCCGAGCGCGTGCAGTACACCAGCGAGCAGTTTTACGATTACTATATCCATTCAGAATCGGTATCGCACAAGCCGGATAACGACGACACGCTGATGCGCTCTGCCCGCCACTACATGAAGATTCTGGAGATGCTCGACGCCATTAACCAACGCTATCCGGATAAGGTGCGCCATATTTCCGCCTGCCGCTGGCAGATTGCGAAAGAGGGGCTGGGAATTATTCATACCTTCGATAGCATGAAAGATGAATCAAAAAAGCATATTATCATTAAAGAGTTCTTCGACCGCGGCATCTGGCACCTGATCTGGAAAAATGCCAGAACGTTCCGCTTACGCTGGCGCCTTGGGCGGCGCTACCTGCGTATTAAGCGCTATCGCAACGCGGCCTGACGCTGAATCCCTTTGTTTCCGCCAAAGGGATAGCTTTACATGGGCTAAATGCTTAGAATTTGCCCGCTAAAACATAAAACGGATAAATCGCTTGGAATTGCTTTATACCACCCTACTCTATCTTATTCAGCCGCTGGTCTGGCTGCGACTGCTGCTGCGCAGCCGTAAGGCACCCGCCTACCGCAAACGCTGGGCTGAACGTTATGGCTTTTGTCAGAACAAGGTAGCACCGGATGGGATTCTGCTGCATTCCGTTTCCGTGGGTGAGACGCTTGCTGCCATCCCGCTGGTACGCGCCCTGCGCCACCGTTATCCCTATCTGCCGATCACCGTCACCACCATGACGCCGACCGGCTCCGAGCGCGCGATGTCCGCGTTCGGCAAAGACGTTCACCACGTCTACCTGCCTTACGACCTCCCCTGCGCGATGAACCGCTTCCTCAACACCGTGCAGCCGAAGCTGGTTATCGTGATGGAAACCGAGCTGTGGCCGAATATGGTCGCCGCTTTGCACAAGCGTAAAATCCCGCTGGTTATCGCTAACGCCCGCCTCTCCGAGCGCTCGGCGAAGGGCTATGCCAAACTGGGCAAGTTTATGCGCCGCCTGCTGAGCCGGATTACGCTTATCGCCGCGCAGAATGAAGAAGACGCCAGCCGCTTTATCGCCCTCGGGCTGAAGCGCAACCAGCTGGCGGTCACCGGCAGCCTGAAGTTTGATATTTCCGTTACGCCGGAGCTGGCCGCACGCGCCATCACCCTGCGCCGCCAGTGGGCGCCGCACCGCCAGGTGTGGATCGCCACCAGCACCCACGACGGTGAAGAGCAAATCGTCCTGCAGGCGCATAAAAAGCTGCTGGAAACCTTCCCTGACCTGCTGCTGATCCTCGTCCCTCGCCACCCTGAACGCTTCGGCGACGCGCGGGAGATGGTGCAGAAAGCGGGTATGAGCTTTACCCTGCGCAGCACCGGCGAAATCCCGTCAAATAGCACCCAGGTGGTGATTGGCGATACCATGGGTGAGCTGATGCTGCTGTACGGCATTGCCGATCTCGCCTTTGTCGGCGGCAGCCTGGTCGAGCGCGGCGGTCATAACCCGCTGGAGCCTGCGGCGCACGCCATCCCGGTCCTGATGGGCCCGCACACCTTCAACTTCAAAGATATTTGCGCCAAGCTGCAGCAGGATGATGGTCTGATCACCGTGACCGACCTCAATTCACTGGTCACCCAGGTTTCTAACCTGCTGACCGACGAAGATTACCGCCTGTGGTACGGCCGTCACGCGGTGGAAGTCCTGCATCAAAACCAGGGCGCGCTCTCCCGTCTGCTACAGTTACTGCAACCCTATCTGCCACAGCGGAGCCACTAATGTCGACCCGACTGTCCGTCGTGATGATCGCCAAAAACGCGGCGGATCTGCTGCCGGACTGCCTGGCGTCGGTAAGCTGGGCCGATGAGATAGTGCTGCTGGATTCTGGCAGCAGCGACGGCACCGTCGAGCTGGCGCGCAGCCTGGGCGCTCAGGTCTACATCAACACCGACTGGCAGGGCTACGGCGTTCAGCGCCAGCGCGCCCAGGCTTACGCCACCGGCGACTATGTGCTGATGATTGATACCGACGAGCGCGTCACCCCGGAGCTGGCACAGTCCCTGCGCCAGGCGCTGGCGGCGCCAAAAGAGGGCGCGATCTACAGCATTGCCCGGCGGAACTATTTCCTTGGCCGCTTTATGCGCCACAGCGGCTGGTATCCCGATCGCGTGATGCGCTTGTACCCGCGCCTTGGTTATCGCTATAACAATAATCTGGTACACGAATCTCTCGACGCCAAAGGCGCGCAGATTATCGAACTGACCGGCGACCTGCTGCATCTGACCTGCCGCGACTTCTCCGGCTTTCAGCAAAAGCAGCTGGCCTACGCCACCGCCTGGGCGCAGGAACGCCATCAGAAGGGGAAAAAAACCTCGCTGATGAGTATCTTCGGCCATACGCTGGGGGCATTTGTGAAAACGCTGCTGCTGCGCGGCGGCGTGCTGGATGGTAAACAGGGCTGGCTGCTCGCCGTGGTCAACGCGCAGTATACGTTTAATAAATACACCGAGCTGTGGGCGCTGAGCCGCGGCTACTCGGAGAGAGTGTAATTATGAGCACAAAAGCGATTTATCCGGGTACCTTCGACCCTATCACCAACGGTCATATCGATATCGTCACCCGCGCGGCCAGCATGTTTGACAAAGTGCTGCTGGCGATTGCCGCCAGCCCGAGCAAAAAGCCGATGTTCAGCCTCGACGAACGCATTGCGCTGGCGCAGCAGTCAACCGCGCACCTGGTCAACGTTGAGGTCATTGGCTTTAGTGATTTGATGGCCAATTTCGCCCGCGCGCAGCAGGCCAACATTTTGATTCGCGGCCTGCGGGCGGTGGCGGATTTCGAATACGAGATGCAGCTGGCGCATATGAACCGCCATCTGATGCCGACCCTCGAAAGCGTCTTCCTGATGCCGTGCAAAGAGTGGTCGTTTATCTCCTCATCGCTGGTCAAGGAGGTCGCGCGCCATCAGGGCGACGTTTCCCACTTCCTGCCGGCTAACGTGCACCAGGCGCTGCTGAAAAAGCTCTAATCTTTGCGCTTTCGGGGCGATGCCCTACTTCTGACACTGGCGACAATAAAACGTCGCCCGCTGGGCGTGCTTGCTGGCGATAATCGGCGTACCGCAGGTACGACAAGGCTCGCCTTTGCGTCCGTATACCTGCAGCTCCTGGGCAAAATATCCCGGCTTACCGTCACTTTGCAGGAAATCCTTCAGCGTGGTGCCGCCCTGTTCAATCGAGCGTAGCAGCACGGCTTTAATCACCTTCACCAGCCGCTCGCACTCTTCATGCGATAGCGACGATGCCAGCCGGTCGGGATGGATCCCGGCGGAAAACAGCGATTCGCTGGCGTAGATATTGCCGACGCCCACCACCAGCTTGTTATCCATCAGCCAGGGCTTAATGGCGGTTTTCTTTTTCGCGCACCTCAGCTGCAGGTAAGCGCCGTTGAAATCGTCGCTCAGCGGCTCTGGCCCGAGATGCGCCAGCGCAGGATGCCCTTCCAGCTCTTTGGTCCAGAGCCAGGCGCCAAAGCGTCGAGGATCGGTATAGCGCAGCACCTTGCCGTTGCTCATCACCAGGTCGACATGGTCATGCTTCTCGGCGGGCAGCTCTTCGCTCAGAATCCGCAGGCTTCCTGACATGCCGAGGTGAATGATAATCCAGCCACCCGGCAGCTCCAGCAGCAGGTATTTAGCGCGTCGACGTACGCTGAGCACCGGCACGTCGCTCAGACGGTAGATCTCTTCAGAAACCGGCCAGCGCAGGCGTCCATTGCGGATAGCGGCGTGCAGAATAGTAGCGCCAACCAGATGCGGTTCAATCCCGCGTCGGCTGGTTTCCACCTCAGGTAGTTCAGGCATAGCGTCTCCGGCTGTATTGCAGATGTCTTTATTATGGGGATGGCCAGAAAACAAAAAACCCCGCCAGGGCGGGGTTTTTTTTACATCGAATCTAAAATTATTTGATTTTAGCTTCTTTGTATAAAACGTGCTGACGGACAACTGGATCGAACTTTTTCAGTTCCAGTTTTTCCGGCTTAGTACGCTTGTTCTTCGTGGTGGTATAGAAGTGACCAGTACCAGCAGAAGAAACCAGCTTGATTTTCTCACGAATACCTTTAGCCATGATTTATTTCCTCTTAGTACTTAGTACTTTTCGCCACGGGCACGCAGTTCGGACAGAACTGTATCGATGCCTTTCTTATCAATAACACGCATACCTTTAGCAGATACGCGCAGGGTGACAAAACGCTTTTCGCTCTCAACCCAGAAACGGTGAGAGTGCAGGTTCGGCAGGAAACGGCGTTTGGTCGCGTTCAGTGCGTGGGAACGGTTGTTACCGGTCACCGGACGCTTGCCAGTAACTTGGCAGACTCGGGACATGTCTATTCTCCAAAAATCAAATTAGCTCGAGCTTCGTATGGGGTATTGGCGCCTCGTCAGGCTTTACAGCCCGGTCATCGCAGTTCTACACGTCATTCTTCATGCCGCCTTGATGCAACCTGAAGAGTGGGTGTCTAAGTGAACCATCGATTGCCAGGCCCAAATGCCAAACCCGAGATTCTCAAAGGTGGCGTAGTATACGCTGACTCGGCGATGTGCTCAAGTCCCGAACAGACAAAGATCCCGCAGGATCGCGTGATCGGGGCTAAATCCAGCCGCGCTCCGCAAAAGATACGTACGCACCGCGGCCGATAACAAGGTGATCGAGCACGCGTATATCCATGAAACCACAACACTTTATCACTCTTTCGGTAATCAACCTGTCGGCCTTACTCGGCTCGGGGCTACCGGATGGATGATTATGTGCCAGGATCACCGCAGCGGCGTTCACTTTGATGGCTTCGCGTACAATTTCTCGCGGATGCACCTCAACGTGGCTAAGAGTACCAGAAAAAAGCCGGCTATGTTTCAATACCCGATTCTGATTATCTAAAAAGATCACCATAAAGATCTCCCGCTCCTCGTCCATCAGCTGGCTTTGCAAAAATTCCCGCGTCATCAGCGGCGTTACCAGAGAAGGTTCTTCAACTATCCGTCGGCTAAAATAGCGCCGCGCCAGCTCGGCGACGCCTTTTAGCTGGGCGAACTTCGCGAGACCTATGCCGTCGATCTTGTCAAACTGCACCTTGTCCGCCGATAGCAGGCCGTATAGCGAGCCAAAGCGCGCGAGCAGGTCGTGCGAAAACGTCATCACGTCCTGCTCGCGGGTGCCGGTACGTAAAAATAGCGCCAGCAGCTCAACGTCCGACAGCGCTTCGATACCGTAGAGCAGCATTTTTTCCCTTGGCAGCAGGGGTTCCAGTAAGTCCATCGCAGCCTCTCTTTTCCAGTGCGCCCCGCATTGTGACATAGCCTTTCGCCGCTTCCGACGGCCGGCTTTTACCCGTGCGTAGCGGCTCGCAAAGTCAATTCCAGGCAGGCACACGACGCCGACGGGATTGTGGTAAGATGCGCGAATTCTGGTGTACTCCAACAGGAAAAAATCATGATGAGTCTGGCTGGTAAAAAGATCGTTCTCGGCGTCAGCGGCGGCATCGCTGCCTACAAAACGCCTGAACTGGTACGCCGCCTGCGCGAGCGCGGCGCCGACGTACGGGTCGCCATGACGGAAGCCGCGAAGGCCTTCATTACGCCACTCAGCCTGCAGGCGGTATCAGGTTATCCGGTTTCCGATAGCCTGCTCGACCCGGCAGCAGAAGCCGCGATGGGCCACATTGAGCTGGGAAAATGGGCCGACCTGGTTATCCTCGCTCCCGCAACCGCCGATCTGATCGCCCGCGTTGCTGCCGGCATGGCGAACGACCTGGTCTCCACTATCTGCCTCGCGACGCCGTCTCCAATCGCGGTGGTACCCGCCATGAACCAGCAGATGTATCGCGCCGCCGCGACGCAGCATAATCTTGAGGTCATCGCCTCACGCGGCCTGCTGGTCTGGGGCCCGGACAGCGGAAGCCAGGCCTGTGGCGATGTCGGCCCGGGCCGAATGCTGGATCCGCTGACCCTCGTCGATATGGCGGCCGCGCATTTTTCGCCTGTCAAAGATTTGCAACATCTCAACATCATGATTACCGCGGGCCCCACCCGCGAGCCGCTGGATCCGGTACGCTATATCAGCAATCAAAGCTCCGGTAAGATGGGCTTCGCTATCGCTGCCGCTGCGGCAAAGCGCGGCGCCAACGTCACGCTGGTCAGCGGCCCGGTTTCGCTACCGACGCCGCCTTTCGTGCAGCGGGTTGACGTCACCACCGCGTTAGAAATGCAGGCCGCGGTCGACAGCGGCGTTCGGCAGCAGCATATTTTTATTGGCTGTGCGGCCGTCGCCGACTACCGCGCCATCAGCGTTGCTGAGAAAAAAATCAAAAAGCAAGATGATGAATTAACAATAAAAATGATCAAAAACCCGGATATCGTTGCCGGGGTCGCTGCGCTAACGGATAGCCGACCTTACGTCGTTGGGTTTGCCGCCGAAACGAATAATGTGGAAGAATACGCGAGGCAAAAACGCGACCGCAAAAATCTCGATCTGATCTGCGCCAATGATGTATCTAAGCCAAATCAGGGATTTAACAGCGACAGCAACGCATTACACCTTTTCTGGCAGGATGGAGATAAGCGCTTGCCACACGAGCGCAAGGAACTCCTGGGCCAATTATTACTCGACGAGATCGTGACCCGTTATGATGAAAAAAATCGACGTTAAGCTTCTGGACCCGCGCGTTGGCAAGGAGTTTCCGCTGCCAACCTATGCCACCTCCGGTTCTGCCGGACTTGACCTGCGGGCCTGTCTCGACGCCGCCGTAGAGCTTGCGCCGGGCGCAACCACCCTGCTGCCAACCGGCCTGGCTATTCATATCGCCGATCCCTCGCTGGCAGCGGTCATCCTGCCGCGCTCCGGACTGGGCCATAAGCACGGCATAGTGCTGGGCAACCTGGTCGGCCTTATCGATTCCGACTATCAGGGGCAGCTGATGGTTTCCGTCTGGAACCGCGGCCAGCAGAGCTTTACTATTGAACCCGGCGAGCGCATTGCTCAAATGGTATTTGTACCCGTCGTACAGGCGGAATTTAAGCTGGTGGAAGATTTTGACACCACCGAACGTGGCGAAGGTGGCTTTGGTCACTCAGGGCGCGCATAGGCCCGTCCACACAAAACCCGCATTCCAAAGCGCAATAATGCAATAACATCGCCGCAAATGACCGTTTGCGGCCGCTTTGTGGATGTCTGCCTGACAAGTGCTTATTTTCAGGGGTATTTTAAAACATGGCAGAAAAACAAACTGCGAAAAGGAATCGTCGCGAGGAAATACTTCAATCTCTGGCGCTAATGCTTGAATCCAGCGATGGTAGTCAACGTATTACCACGGCGAAACTGGCGGCGTCCGTCGGCGTGTCCGAAGCGGCGCTGTACCGTCATTTTCCCAGCAAAACCCGCATGTTCGATAGCCTGATTGAGTTTATCGAAGACAGTCTGATTACGCGCATCAATTTGATTTTAAAAGATGAGAAAGACACATCCGCGCGCCTGCGCCTGATCGTGCTGTTGATTCTTGGGTTTGGTGAGCGTAATCCTGGGCTGACGCGAATTCTGACCGGCCACGCGCTGATGTTTGAACAGGACCGCCTGCAGGACCGGATCAACCAGCTCTTTGAACGCATTGAGGTTCAGCTACGCCAGGTCATGCGCGAAAAGAAAATGCGCGAAGGTGAAGGCTTCGTCACCGACGAATCTTTGCTGGCCAGCCAGCTGCTGGCGTTCTGTGAAGGCATGCTGTCGCGCTTTGTGCGCAGCGAGTTTAAATATCGTCCGACGGACGATTTTGACGCCCGCTGGCCGCTGGTCGCCTCACAGCTGCAGTAATCCGAAGCCCGGAGGCATAACGCCCCGGGCTTTGTTACCTATACGCCAAACTCTTCGCGATAGGCGCGTACCGACGCCAGATGTTCGGCCATCTCCGGCTTCTCTTCCAGATAGCTAATCAGGTCCTTGAGGGTGACGATAGAGATCACCTTGCAGCCGTAATCGCGCTCAACTTCCTGAATCGCGGAAATTTCGCCGCGACCGCGTTCCTGACGATCCAGAGAAATCAGCACGCCGGCGAGCTCAGCCCCGTTGGCCTGGATAATCTCCATCGATTCGCGAATGGCGGTGCCTGCGGTTATCACATCGTCGACCAGCATGACGCGACCCTGCAGGGCGCTGCCAACCAGATTGCCGCCTTCGCCGTGCGTTTTGGCCTCTTTGCGGTTAAAGCAGTAGGGTAAATCCAGGTCGTGGTGTTCAGCCAGCGCAACCGCCGTGGTGGTCGCAATGGGAATGCCTTTGTAGGCCGGGCCAAACAGCAGGTCAAAATCAATTCCGGAGTCGACCAGCGCCTCTGCATAGAAACGGCCCAACAGTGCCAGATCGCGCCCGGTGTTAAACAGGCCGGCGTTGAAGAAATAGGGGCTCTTGCGCCCGGATTTCAGCGTAAATTCGCCAAACTTAAGAACCTGCTTGTTAAGCGCAAACTCAATAAACTGGCGCTGATATGGTTTCATGGATTCGCTCCTCATCATGCTTTCTATGGATCTACGGACAAAAAAAAAGGCGACTTCTCAGTCGCCTTAAAAACTAGTTTTCCAACGCCGCCTTCTGCGTCGTGACAATGGATTCGATCCCCCCTCTGGCCAACGCCAGCAGAGTCAGGAGCTCTTCGTGGGTAAACGGCTCGCCTTCCGCCGTGCCCTGCACCTCGATGATGCGACCATCTTCGGTCATCACCACGTTCATATCGGTTTCCGCTGCGGAATCTTCCACGTACTCCAGATCGCAAAGCGCTTCGCCGTTGACGATGCCGACGGAAACGGCAGCAACCATGCCTTTCATCGGGTTGGTTTTCAGCTTACCGGCGGCGACCAGCTTGTTCAGAGCATCGGCCAGCGCCACGCAGGCACCGGTGATTGATGCGGTACGAGTGCCGCCGTCGGCCTGTAGCACATCGCAATCGAGGGTAATGGTGAACTCGCCAAGCGCCTTCAGGTCTACCGCAGCGCGCAGCGCGCGGGCGATAAGACGCTGGATTTCCATGGTACGACCGCCCTGCTTACCTTTGGCAGCTTCACGCGCGTTACGGGTATGCGTCGCGCGCGGCAGCATGCCGTACTCTGCGGTGATCCACCCCTGGCCCTGGCCTTTCAGAAAGCGCGGCACGCCTTCATCAATCGACGCGGTGCACAGCACTTTGGTGTCACCAAATTCGACCAGCACGGAGCCTTCTGCGTGTATGGTATAGTTACGGGTCAGGGTTACGGGACGCACCTGATTAGCGCTACGGCCTGCTGGACGCATGATGTTCTCTCCGGCTTGAAACGAATATGGCTGCGCATTATACGGATAATGCTTGCTTATTCCTATCCTGATAAGGCCCTGAAAGCTATAATCCCCCCCACTCTCCTTTAAAAACAGGAACGTCTATGATCCGCAGTATGACCGCCTATGCCCGTCGTGAAATTAAGGGCGAATGGGGCAGCGCCGCGTGGGAACTGCGCTCGGTAAACCAGCGCTACCTGGAAACCTATTTCCGTCTGCCGGAGCAGTTCCGTAGCCTGGAGCCCGTGGTGCGTGAGCGTATTCGTGCGCGTCTGACCCGCGGCAAAATCGAATGTACCCTGCGTTTTGAACAAGATCCCAGCGCTCAGGGTGAGCTTATCCTGAATGAAAATCTGGCAAAGCAGCTGGTCAACGCCGCTAACTGGGTAAAAATGCAGAGCGACGAAGGGGAAATTAACCCGGTTGATATCCTGCGCTGGCCCGGCGTCATGGCCGCTCAGGAGCAGGATCTCGACGCCATTGCTTCCGATATTCTCACCGCACTGAACGGCGCGCTGGACGACTTTATCGTCGCCCGCGAAACCGAAGGTCAGGCGCTGAAGACGCTTATCGAACAGCGCCTGCAGGGCGTCAGCACCGAAGTCGGCAAAGTTCGCAGCCATATGCCGGAAATCCTGCAGTGGCAGCGCGAGCGCCTGGTCTCCAAGCTGGAAGACGCGGAAGTCCAGCTAGAAAACAACCGTCTCGAACAAGAGCTGGTGCTGATGGCGCAGCGTATCGACGTTTCCGAAGAGCTGGATCGTCTGGAAGCGCATGTCAAAGAGACCTACAACATTCTGAAGAAAAAAGAGGCCGTTGGCCGCCGCCTGGACTTTATGATGCAGGAGTTCAACCGCGAGTCGAACACCCTGGCGTCAAAATCGATTAATGCGGAAGTCACCAACTCTGCCATCGAGCTGAAAGTGCTGATTGAGCAGATGCGCGAGCAGATTCAGAACATCGAGTAATCGCAGGCACCTCGATTAAAGGCTGGTTTTTCCAGCCTTTTTTATCCCTTCAGTTCAGAACCTGTACTTTCCGTCCAGTATCCGACAGGTGATAAAAGCGCCCGCAGCGCACAGCAGCGTGGGGGCCAGATAGCTATGGTCCATATGGGTAAACTCCATCACCAGCGCAACCGCCGTCAGCGGCATCTGCATTGACGCCGCCAGAAAAGCTGCAGCCCCAACCAGCGCAAAGCTGCCGGCGTCGCCGCCGGGCACCAGCTGCTGCCAAAGCATACTCAGCAGCAGGCTCACCAGGCCTCCCACCGCCAGGCCAGGGGTCAACAGTCCTCCCTCCGCACCGCCGCGCAGCACCGCCAGAATAACGATCGCTTTCAGGACCAGAAGCACCAGCGCGCTATGCAATCCCAGCCCGTCGCCGATCGCAAGCTGCATCGGGCCTTTGCCATTGCCGGGCAGCTGTGGAAAATAGAGGCTCAGCCCGGCAAGGAGGGTAAACGCCAGCAGGCAAAATAGCGGCATCTGCCAGTTTGTCCTGACCCGCGCACGCGCGGCGCTGGTTGCCTGACGAAACAGCCACGCCGCCGCGCCAAGCAGCGGGCTGACGATTATCGCCCACCACATAAACGCGTGCGGGAGCGCGCCGGAGATAAAGTGGTACTGGGACTCATCCCCCAGCCCGAGCGCTGCCGTCCAGGCAGCAACGGCTGACGTCACCACGGCCGCCAGCGTTTTCTCCCAGCTAAACGACAGCAGCATCACTTCAAGGGTGAACAGGGCGCCAGCCAGCGGCACGTTATATACCGCCGCCAGCCCGGCACCGGCGCCGCAGGCAATCAGCGTGCGGGTCTCATCTTCATGCAGGCCCATTCTGCGCGCCACGATACCGGCTCCCAGCGCCCCCATCTCTCGCGGAGCAACCTCCCGACCAAGCGGGGAGCCCAGCGCCACGGTGACTATCTGCAACAGGGCGTGCAGGGTTGTCGTACCCGCCGGCATCGGCACCGCGGGCGAGGCGACGGCGGCGGAAATCGACACCCGCTTCTGACCGTAGCGGCCCAGCAGCCACCAGCCAAACCCGGCAATCGCGCCGCCGGCGACAATGGCCGTAAAGCGTCGGGGCCAGGAGGCGTCCGTTACGCCCTGTAAAAACGACTCCGTGCCGATAAGACGATCGAGGCTGTATCCAAAAGCAAGGTGCTGAATAGCGTGCAAAATCATCGCCAGAACCATTCCCGACAGACCGGCAAGGACCCCGGTCAGAACGACGGCCGCCAGGCGCAGCAGGTAGTTTTTCTCGCCGGTTACTCCGGTCATATTCTTAGGCCCTGAAAGAGGAAAATAAAATGATAAGGGTAGCGAGTTAAATATTACGTATTTGTCGCGTATATTCCTGACCAGCATCGGCCTGACCTTAATCATTACTTTTTCTAATCTAAAAGTTAAAATAAAAAACCTGATAACCCCGCCGATAAAGGTCACAGAGAGAATCAGACATTATTTTTTAAAGGCGTAACCCGTTCACCTTAGAAAATCTCAGTCGTGATCCTGCGCACAAATCGCTAACCTGCCCGCTCTCATCGTGGGGGATCTATGCTGCTTCATATTCTGTATTTAATTGGTATTACCGCGGAAGCGATGACCGGCGCTCTGGCGGCCGGACGCCGTCGTATGGATACCTTTGGCGTTATCATTATTGCGACCGCCACCGCGCTGGGCGGCGGGTCGGTGCGGGATATTCTGCTCGGCCACTATCCTCTGGGCTGGGTCAAGAACCCGGAATACGTCATCATTGTTGCCGTCGCCGCGGTGCTCACCACGATTGTCGCGCCGGTTATGCCCCACCTGCGTCGGCTGTTTTTAGTCCTCGACGCCCTCGGCCTGGTGGTGTTTTCAATCATCGGCGCGCAGATTGCCCTCGATATGGGAGAAGGCCCGGTTATCGCCTCTATCGCGGCGGTCATCACCGGCGTATTCGGCGGCGTGCTGCGGGATATGTTCTGTAAGCGCATCCCGCTGGTGTTTCAAAAAGAGCTGTACGCCGGGATCTCTTTTGCCGCCGCCATTCTGTATATCGCCCTGCAGCACTATGTCAGCAGCCACGACGTGGTGGTCATCGCCACCCTGCTGTTTGGCTTCACTGCGCGCATGCTGGCCCTGCGCTGGAAGCTGGGTCTGCCGGTCTTCCACTACAACCATAACGCGCACTGATCGGGCTAAAACCCGGAGATACCCTGCCCGCTGAGCCACTGCGCCAGCGCGGCAACGTCCGGATGCCGCAGAAAGGCCACCAGCTGACGCGCTTTTTCATCCCCCACTCCCGGCAGGCGCCGCCACTGCTCTTCGCTGCGCGCCAGCAGCTGCGACCAGCCCTCTCCGGCCAGGCCCGCCATCGCCGCCTGCGGCACCGGCACTCCCAGAGCCTGCACCCAGCGCAGAAAGGGCTGCTGGCGGGCAAGGTTAAACTGGTGCCAGAGCCGCTGACCGCGTCGCGCAGAGATCCCCGGGACTGACTGCAGCTGCTGAGGGGTAAACGCCAGCCATGAAAAAATATGCTCCATACGGAGAGTGTGATGGACGGCGCGCCACGCGGACTCACCGACGCTGCCGAGGTCCAGTACGGGCTTTGACGACAGCCAGACCAGCCTTGCAAGAAACTGTCCGCCGCACTCGGGGGAGAAAAAATAGCAGGTCAGGGCGTTAAAATGCGCCGGAGGCGGTTGAGGCTTGCTGCGCTGGGCCGTTCGCCACACTACGCTATCTATCCGCGGGATCCCCTGTCCCGCCAGGCTGATTTGCAGCTGATCGCCAATCGCAATATCCAGGCTTTGCCAGCGGGCCACCGACCCTACGCTCACGCGCTTAACCTGCTTATCGTCCAGCTGCTGCGGTTCGAGCCCTGCCACCACGGCAATTTTCCCGCTACGCCCGACGTAAAAGCGAAGGTCGCGCACCTCCATGATGCGGATGGCCGGGGGATACTTCCACGCCGCGACCCAATCCCCCAGCCCCGGTGACCAGAAGCGCCCGGCAGGCGCCTTCCCAAGGCGTACGACAACGCCATCGGTAGCAAAAGGTAGCGCTGACGTTAACCAACGTTCACGCCAGCGCGCAACCTGCCCCACGTCCGCCACCGGTTGAGAAAAGCCGCGGCTTTCGCTAAACCCGGCCTGCTGCAGCAGAGCCTGCCGTTGATGCATCCCCTCGGGCCCATCCGGCCATGCCCAGATAAAGACGCCCAGTTCCGCTAACGATGTCGACATATCCCGCCGCATCATGACGCCAGCGACCGTCGCCCGGGCGTTCACTCCCCCCATCCGCTTCTGGATATGTCCGGCGCGGCGCAGAAAAAGCTCCCCCTGCAGCACGCTGTTTGCCAGCGCGCCCTTCGTCACCCTCGGCACGCCGGGAATCTGCCGCACTTTGGCCGTCCAGTCTTCACCGGCTCGCCCATCTCCCCGGCTGATGGCCTGCACCAGCCGTCCGCGGCGGTAAACCAGCGTCACCGCAACGCCATCCACCTTTGGCTGCACCCACAGATCGGTTTTGCCCCGCATCCAGCGCGCCACGTCGGCTTTTTCCGCCAGCTTACGCACGCCGGTGTGGGCAACCGGATGCCGCATCTCGCCCCGGGGCGGCGGTAAATCATCGATTATTGGCGTTTTGATGGCAAAACAGCGCCGCCACTCGACTAACCGGGCGAAAAGCCGATCGTAGACGTCATCAGCGACTTCGCTGCTGCCGCGCAGCCAGTAGTCGTTTTTCCACCCGGCAACCTGCTGATTGAGGCGGCTGACCTCCTGTTCGGCCTGCGCCTGCGTCCACGCGGGGCAGGCCGACTGGCCGTATCCCGCCGTTATCCCTATGCCTATCGCCCAAAGCCATTTTCGCACTGTGCTGCCCTCCTTATTTGCCCACCGGCATTCTGCCGCCGCCGGGGCATCACCGGCGATAAGGGCTTTTCCGTGCCGCGATCCAGCTTCCAGGGTTTGTAGTTGATTGCGGCAACTCACAGAGAAATCAGGGAAACGGCAGGCAAAATGAAAGAAACAGAGGGAAAAAGTGTGACAGGGACTACGTCACAGCGCGGCGGCGTGTATAATAGGCTCGTATGTAGTTTCTCTTTCGACCATCACATACAAAAGACTCTCATGGCTCAAGGCACGCTTTATATTGTTTCCGCCCCAAGTGGCGCGGGTAAATCCAGCCTGATTCAGGCTTTATTAAAAACCCAACCGCTGTACGACTCTCAGGTCTCTGTTTCGCATACCACGCGCGCGCCGCGTCCTGGCGAAGTGCACGGTGAACACTATTTCTTTGTTAATCACGACGATTTCAGAACGATGATTGGTAAAGACGCATTTCTTGAGCATGCGGAAGTCTTTGGCAACTATTACGGCACCTCGCGCGAAGCGATCGAGCAGGTACTGGCAACCGGCGTTGATGTCTTCCTCGATATCGACTGGCAGGGCGCTCAGCAAATCCGTCATAAAATGCCGGGGGCGCGCAGCATTTTTGTTCTGCCGCCGTCCAAAGATGAGCTTGACCGTCGCCTGCGTGGCCGCGGCCAGGACAGCGAAGAGGTGATCGCGAAACGTATGGCGCAGGCTGTTGCAGAAATGAGCCATTACGCGGAATATGATTACCTTATTGTGAATGATGATTTTGATACCGCCCTGGGCGATCTGAAAAACATCATCCGCGCCGAACGTCTGCGCATGAGCCGCCAAAAGCAGCGACATGGCGCTTTAATCACCAAACTGTTGGCAGACTGAACCCACATTCAGTATCATGCCCAGTCATTTCTTCATCTGTGGAGCATTTTAAGTATGGCACGCGTAACTGTTCAGGACGCTGTAGAGAAAATTGGTAACCGTTTTGACCTGGTACTGGTCGCCGCGCGTCGCGCTCGTCAGATGCAGGTTGGCGGAAAAGATCCGCTGGTAGCGGAAGAAAACGATAAAACTACCGTTATCGCACTGCGCGAAATCGAAGAAGGTCTGATCAACAACCAGATCCTCGACGTGCGCGATCGTCAAGAACAGCAAGAGCAGGAAGCCGCTGAATTACAAGCAGTTACCGCTATTGCTGAAGGTCGTCGTTAATAACGCAGCGGGTCGCCCTTGTATCTGTTTGAAAGCCTGAATCAGCTGATTCAAAACTACCTGCCGGAAGAGCAAATCAAGCGTCTTCGGCAGGCGTATCTCGTTGCACGTGACGCTCACGAGGGTCAGACACGTTCAAGCGGTGAACCCTATATCACGCACCCGGTAGCGGTAGCCTGTATTCTGGCCGAGATGAAACTCGACCACGAAACGCTGATGGCCGCCCTGCTGCATGACGTGATTGAAGATACCCCCGCCACCTACCAGGACATGGAGCAGCTCTTTGGTAAAAGCGTTGCCGAGCTGGTAGAGGGGGTATCAAAACTTGATAAGCTCAAGTTCCGCGATAAGAAAGAGGCGCAGGCCGAAAACTTTCGCAAGATGATTATGGCGATGGTGCAGGATATCCGCGTCATCCTCATCAAGCTTGCCGACCGCACCCACAACATGCGCACCCTGGGCTCACTACGCCCGGATAAACGCCGCCGCATCGCCCGCGAAACGCTGGAAATCTACAGCCCGCTGGCCCACCGTTTAGGTATCCATCACATTAAAACCGAGCTCGAAGAGCTGGGCTTTGAAGCGCTGTATCCCAATCGGTATCGCGTCATTAAAGAAGTCGTTAAAGCGGCGCGCGGCAATCGTAAGGAGATGATCCAAAAGATCCTCTCCGAAATCGAAGGACGTTTACAGGAAGCGGGGATCCCCTGTCGCGTCAGCGGTCGCGAGAAGCATTTGTACTCCATCTACTGCAAAATGGTGCTCAAAGAGCAGCGTTTTCACTCGATCATGGATATCTACGCCTTCCGCGTGATTGTCCACGATGCCGACACCTGCTACCGCGTGCTTGGCCAGATGCACAGCCTCTACAAGCCGCGTCCAGGGCGGATGAAAGATTACATCGCCATTCCGAAAGCGAACGGCTATCAATCTTTGCACACCTCGATGATCGGCCCGCACGGCGTCCCGGTTGAGGTACAGATCCGTACCGAAGACATGGACCAGATGGCGGAAATGGGGGTTGCGGCGCACTGGGCCTATAAAGAGCACGGCGGCGAGAGCAGCACTACCGCGCAAATCCGCGCCCAGCGCTGGATGCAGAGCCTGCTGGAACTGCAGCAGAGCGCAGGCAGCTCGTTTGAATTTATCGAGAGCGTCAAATCCGATCTGTTCCCGGATGAGATTTACGTTTTCACCCCGGAAGGACGCATTGTCGAACTTCCCGCCGGTGCGACGCCGGTGGACTTTGCCTACGCGGTGCATACCGATATCGGCCACGCCTGCGTTGGCGCGCGCGTTGACCGCCAGCCCTATCCGCTGTCGCAGCCGCTCTCCAGCGGCCAGACGGTAGAAATCATTACCGCACCGGGCGCACGTCCGAACGCCGCCTGGCTGAACTTTGTCGTCAGCTCGAAAGCGCGCGCGAAGATCCGCCAGCTGTTGAAAAACCTCAAGCGCGATGACTCCGTCAGCCTCGGCCGCCGGCTGCTCAACCACGCCCTCGGCGGCAGCCGCAAGCTGGCAGAAATCCCGCCAGAGAACGTTCAGCGCGAGCTTGAGCGCATGAAGCTGGCGACGCTGGACGATCTGCTGGCAGAAATCGGCCTCGGCAACGCGATGAGCGTAGTGGTTGCCAGAAACCTGCAGCAGGGAGAGACCGTCTCCGCGCCGGCGCAAAGCTCATCGTCGTCAGGCCACGGACATCTGCCGATTAAAGGCGCCGACGGCGTGCTGATTACCTTCGCCAAGTGCTGTCGCCCGATTCCCGGTGACCCGATTATCGCGCACGTCAGCCCCGGCAAAGGCCTGGTCATTCACCACGAGTCCTGTCGTAACATTCGCGGCTACCAGAAAGAGCCCGAGAAGTTTATGGCCGTCGAGTGGGATAAAGAGACCGCCCAGGAATTTATCACCGAAATTAAGGTGGATATGTTTAACCACCAGGGCGCGCTGGCGAACCTCACGGCCGCGATCAATACCGCCGCTTCCAATATTCAAAGCCTGAATACGGAAGAAAAGGATGGCCGCGTGTACAGCGCCTTTATTCGCCTTACCGCGCGGGATCGCGTGCATCTGGCGAATATCATGCGCAAAATTCGCGTGATGCCGGACGTGATAAAAGTCACCCGTAACCGAAACTAGCCTTATACACAAAATCATTCGGGCCAGGTCGCAAAACGCGCCAGCGTCTTGCACAGCGCTTGCGCTGGTCCCGAAAGGCGAGGCTGTAAGCCGGGGAGCCAGCGGCTCACGCCGAGGCAATTTGAAGGATGAAGTGTAATGAATTCACAGCGTTATGCGCGTATTTGTGAGATGCTCGCCAGGCGTCAGCCTGACCTGACGGTCTGCATGGAGCAGGTCCACAAACCTCATAACGTCTCTGCGGTTGTTCGTACCGCAGACGCCGTTGGCGTGCACGAAGTGCACGCTATCTGGCCCAGCAGCCGCATGCACACCATGGTCACCGCCGCCGCGGGCAGCAACAGCTGGGTACAGGTCAAAACGCACCCTACCATTGGCGACGCCGTCGGTTACCTAAAGGGCCAGGGCATGCAAATCCTTGCCACCCATCTTTCTGACAAAGCCGTCGACTTTCGTGAAATCGACTACACCCGGCCCACCTGTATCCTGATGGGCCAGGAAAAAACCGGCATCACCGCGGAAGCCCTGGCGCTGGCGGACCAGGAGATCGTGATTCCGATGACGGGCATGGTGCAGTCGCTCAACGTCTCCGTCGCCTCCGCCCTGATTCTCTATGAAGCGCAGCGCCAGCGGCAGAACGCAGGCATGTATAAACGCGAAAACAGCATGCTGCCGGAAGAAGAGCAGCAGCGCCTGCTGTTTGAAGGCGGCTATCCGGTGCTGGCAAGAGTGGCAAAACAGAAAGGCCTTCCCTATCCCCACGTCAACGGCCAGGGCGAAGTCGAAGCCGACGCCGCGTGGTGGGCCACAATGCAGGCAGCGAGGTAAACCGATGCAAAGCCGTCTGCTGGATGCTGTCCCGCTCAACACGTTAACCGGCGTTGGCGCAGCGCAGAGCAGCAAGCTGGCGAAAATCGGCCTGCACACCGTGCAGGATCTGCTGCTGCATCTGCCGCTACGCTACGAAGACCGCACCCAGCTCTATCAAATCGGTGACCTGCTGCCGGGGGTCTACGCCACCGTTGAAGGCGAAGTGCTCAACAGCAACATCACCTTCGGCGGCCGCCGGATGATGACCTGTCAGATAAGCGATGGCTCCGGAATTCTCACCATGCGCTTCTTTAACTTCAACGCCGCGATGAAAAACAGCCTTGCCGCCGGCCGCCGGGTGCTGGCCTACGGCGAAGCGAAGCGCGGCAAATACGGCGCGGAGATGATCCACCCGGAATACCGCGTGCAGGGCGATATGAGCACCCCCGACCTGCAGGAGACCCTGACTCCGGTCTACCCCACCACCGAAGGTATCAAACAGGCCACGCTGCGTAAGCTGACCGATCAGGCGCTGGAACTCCTTGAGACCTGCGCTATCGCCGAGCTGCTGCCGCCCGAGCTGGCGCAGGGAATGATGAGTCTCCCGGAGGCGCTGCGCACCCTGCACCGCCCGCCGCCGTCGCTCCAGCTCAGCGAGCTGGAAACCGGTAAGCACCCGGCCCAGCAGCGCTTAATCCTGGAAGAGCTACTGGCGCATAACCTGAGCATGCTGGCGGTTCGCGCCGGCGCCCAGCGCTTTCACGCCCTGCCGCTCAGCGCCAACGATGGCCTAAAAAACAAGCTGTTGGCTTCCCTGCCCTTTAAACCAACCGGCGCCCAGGAGCGGGTGACCGCCGAGATCGAGCGGGATATGGCGCTCGACGTGCCGATGATGCGCCTGGTACAGGGCGACGTCGGCTCCGGCAAAACGCTGGTTGCCGCCCTCGCGGCGCTGCGGGCCATCGCCCACGGCAGGCAGGTGGCGCTGATGGCGCCGACGGAGCTGCTGGCGGAGCAGCACGCTGCCAACTTCCGCAGCTGGTTTGCGCCGCTGGGCGTTGAGGTTGGCTGGCTGGCCGGTAAACAAAAAGGCAAGGCGCGTCAGGCGCAGCAGGATGCCATCGCCAGCGGGCAGGTGCAGATGATTGTCGGCACCCACGCCATTTTTCAGGAGCAGGTCCAGTTTAGCGGCCTGGCGCTGGTGATTATCGATGAACAGCACCGCTTCGGGGTGCATCAGCGCCTCGCGCTGTGGGAAAAGGGCCAGCAGCAGGGCTTCCATCCGCATCAGCTGATCATGACCGCCACCCCCATTCCGCGCACCCTGGCGATGACCGCCTACGCCGACCTCGACACCTCGACGATCGACGAGCTGCCGCCGGGCCGTACGCCGGTCACCACGGTGGCCATCCCGGATACCCGCCGCAGCGATATTATCGACCGCGTGCGCAACGCCTGTACCCAGGAAGGGCGTCAGGCCTACTGGGTCTGTACGCTGATTGAAGAGTCGGACCTGCTGGAAGCCCAGGCGGCGGAAGCCACCTGGGAAGAGCTGAAGCTGGCGCTGCCGGAGCTCAATATCGGCCTGGTGCACGGCCGGATGAAGCCGGCAGACAAGCAGGCGGTCATGCAGGCCTTTAAGCTGGGCGAGCTGCATCTGCTTATCGCCACCACGGTTATCGAGGTCGGGGTGGACGTGCCTAACGCCAGCCTGATGATTATCGAAAACCCGGAACGCCTGGGGCTGGCGCAGCTGCACCAGCTCAGAGGCCGCGTCGGGCGCGGCGCGGTGGCCTCCCACTGCGTGCTGCTCTATAAGTCGCCGCTGTCGAAAACCGCCCAGCTGCGCCTGCAGGTCCTGCGCGATAGCAACGACGGTTTCGTCATCGCGCAAAAGGACCTCGAGATCCGCGGCCCGGGCGAGCTGCTCGGCACCCGACAGACCGGCACCGCCGAATTTAAAGTCGCGGATTTACTCCGCGATAAGGCAATGATCCCCGACGTTCAGCGCATTGCCCGCCATATTCATCAACGCTACCCGCAGCAGGCCCAGGCGCTTATCGAGCGCTGGATGCCGGAAACCGAACGCTATTCCAACGCCTGACGCCTCTGCTCCCGCAGGAGCAGACGGCGCCGCGCGCAATTTTCCTTCAGAACGAGTGAATTATGAAACGAGAACTGGCCATCGAATTTTCGCGTGTTACCGAAGCCGCCGCGCTGGCGGGCTATAAGTGGCTGGGCCGCGGTGATAAAAACACCGCCGACGGCGCCGCGGTTAACGCCATGCGTATTATGCTCAACCTGATTAATATCGACGGCACTATCGTCATCGGCGAAGGTGAAATCGATGAAGCGCCGATGCTCTACATCGGCGAGAAGGTTGGCACCGGCAGCGGCGACGCGGTGGATATCGCCGTCGACCCGATCGAGGGCACGCGGATGACGGCGATGGGCCAGGCGAACGCGCTGGCCGTCATGGCGGTTGGCGACAAGGGCTGCTTCCTGAACGCGCCGGACATGTACATGGAAAAGCTGATTGTCGGCCCGGGGGCAAAAGGGGCGATTGACCTGAATCTGCCGCTGGCCGAAAACCTGCATAACGTGGCAAGCGCGCTGAATAAGCCGCTCAGCGAGCTGACGGTAACCGTGCTCGCCAAGCCGCGCCATGACGCGGTGATTGCCGAGCTGCAGCAGCTGGGCGTGCGCGTCTTCGCCATTCCCGACGGCGACGTGGCGGCCTCTATTCTGACCTGCATGCCGGATAGCGAAGTTGACGTGCTGTACGGTATCGGCGGCGCCCCGGAAGGCGTGGTTTCCGCCGCGGTTATCCGGGCGCTGGACGGCGATATGCAGGGCCGCCTGCTGGCCCGCCACCACGTCAAGGGCGACAGCGAAGAGAACCGCCGTATCGGCGAAAACGAGCTGGCGCGCTGTAAAGAGATGGGCATTGAGGCCGGTATCGTGCTGCGCCTCGACGAGATGGCACGCAGCGATAACGTGGTCTTTTCCGCTACCGGGATCACCAAAGGCGACCTGCTGGACGGCATCACCCGCAAGGGCAATATGGCCACCACCGAGACGCTGCTGATCCGCGGCAAATCACGCACCATTCGCCGCATCCAGTCCATTCACTATCTCGATCGCAAAGATCCGGATATCCAGCTGCACATCCTGTAAGCCATTCAGCCTGCGGTCGCGAGCGGCAGGCTGAAGCTGACGCTATTATTTGATCAATAGAGCTTTCCGGCCCCGTTGGGCTGGAAATCTTTGTCGTCTGCAACGAAGATAAGGCAACGCTTCGCAACGGGAGAAGATCATGGCGGACTGGGTTAGCGGCAAAGTAACAAAAGTGGAATTCTGGACCGACGCGCTGTTTAGTTTGCACGTACGGGCCCCTGTTCATCCGTTTACCGCCGGGCAGTTTGCCAAACTGGGCCTCGACGTTGACGGCGAGCGCGTCCAGCGCGCCTACTCCTACGTTAACGCCCCGAGCAATCCCGATCTTGAATTCTACCTGGTGACGGTTCCGGAGGGTAAACTCAGCCCGCGCCTGGCCGCGCTGAAGCCGGGCGATGACGTGCAGATCGTCAGCGAAGCCGCCGGCTTCTTCGTGCTGGAAGAGGTCCCGGATTGCGACACCCTGTGGATGCTGGCCACCGGCACCGCCATTGGCCCCTACCTGTCAATTCTCGAAGAAGGTAAGGACCTGGAGCGCTTTAAAAACCTGGTGCTGGTCCACGCCGCGCGCTATGCCGCCGATCTTAGCTATCTGCTGCAAATGCAGGCGCTGGAGGAGCGGTATAAGGGCAAGCTGCGCATCCAGTCGGTGGTCAGTCGGGAAACCATACCGGGCATGCTAACGGGGCGTATTCCGTTCCTGATCGAAACCGGCGCTCTGGAAGAGGCGGTTGGCCTGGCAATGAACGCAGATAATAGCCACGTGATGCTCTGCGGCAACCCGCAGATGGTGCGGGATACCCAGCAGCTGCTGAAGGAGACCCGGCAGATGAACAAGCATCTGCGCCGCCGGCCGGGCCATATGACAGCCGAACACTACTGGTGATCAGGACTCCGCCTTCCAGCGAACGTCCTGCGTCTCTTTACCAAATTTATTTTCGCCCTGGGTGCCGACGAACGCGCCCAGGTCGATCAGCATCATCACCATAATCAGCGTCGGCACAAACCGCCCGACAACCCACTGCCAGGCCCCCGGCAGCACCGCCCAGTTCCCGGCCAGCAGCATCCACGCCAGAACCATCAGCAGCGCCCAGAGACCCGACCTGCCGCGATCGTGCAGCCGTTTGATGGTAACCGCCGCCGTTGGCCAGAGCAGGCACACCAGCATAAAGGCCGCGGTCTGTAGATTCAGCAAATTTGACCCGGCGAGGGTGAACAGCGCGCTCATGGTCAATACCCAGATAACGATCCAAATCCAGAAATCCCGGCGTCCAATACGCCCTTTAATTGAGAACATCCACTGCTGTAGGGTCATGTTTTATTCCTTACCATCATCATTGGCGTAGTTTACCCTGAAGCGGTGACTTTTTGACAAGCGCGACGGTTCCCGTTTTAATCGTCAGCAGGAAAAAAAAGGAAGGACGGGTATGAAGAAGTGGGCAACCTTATGTTTGATTGGGCTGACAGCGTTATCTGTCGGCCATAAGGCGCTGTCCGCCGAGCCAGAATCCTCCTCCGCAGCGCCCTATTTGCTCTCCGGCGCGCCGGTCTTTGATATCTCCATCAGCGAGTTTCGCGAGAAATTCAACGCCGATAACCCCAAACTGCAGCTCAACGAATTTCACGCAATTAGCTCCAGCCGCGACCGGGCTAACCTGACCCGGGCGGCAAGCAAGATTAACGAAAACCTGTACGCCTCCACCGCCCTGGAGCGCGGCACGCTCAAAATCAAATCGATGCAGATTACCTGGCTCCCCGTTCAGGGGCCGGAGCAGAAAGCGGCAAAGGCGAAAGCGCAGGAGTATATGAGCGCCGTTCTGCGTGCCTTCGTCCCGACATTAAGCCCGGCGCAAAGCGGGCAAAAGCTGCAAAAATTGCTCGCCGCGGGCAAAGGGAAACGCTACTTCGCCGAAACCGAAGGCGCCATCCGCTATGTGGTAGCAGACAACGGCGAAAAGGGGCTTACCTTCGCTGTTGAACCGATTAAGCTAGCGCTATCTGAAACGCTGGAGAGCAATAATAAATGACAAAAAGCAAAGCCTTTCCAACGACGAAACTCTATACTGTTTGACAGACCATGCTGCCCCCAGGGGCGGCTATATTCCTTAATTCGCTTATAGCGTGGAGAATTAAAATGCGACATCCTTTAGTGATGGGTAACTGGAAACTGAACGGCAGCCGCCACATGGTAAACGAGCTGGTGGCTAACCTGCGTACCGAGCTGGCCGGCGTGACCGGCTGTGCTGTTGCTATCGCTCCGCCGGAAATGTATATCGATCTGGCTAAGCATGCGGCAGAAGGCAGCCATATTCACCTGGGCGCGCAGAACGTTGACCTGAACCAGTCCGGCGCATTTACCGGTGAAACCTCTGCCCAGATGCTGAAAGATGTCGGCGCTGAATACATCATCATCGGCCACTCTGAGCGTCGTACTTACCACAAAGAGTCTGACGAATTTATCGCGAAGAAATTCGCCGTCCTGAAAGAACAGGGTCTGATCCCGGTTCTGTGCATCGGTGAAACTGAAGCTGAAAACGAAGCGGGCAAAACGGAAGAAGTTTGCGCACGTCAGATTGACGCCGTGCTGAAAACTCAGGGCGCAGCGGCATTCGAAGGCGTGGTTATCGCTTATGAGCCAGTATGGGCTATCGGTACCGGCAAATCCGCTACCCCGGCTCAGGCTCAGGCCGTACACAAATTTATTCGCGACCACATTGCTAAAGCGGACGCCAAAGTGGCCGAGCAGGTCATCATTCAGTACGGCGGTTCCGTTAACGCATCTAACGCCGCAGAGCTGTTCACCCAGCCGGACATCGACGGCGCGCTGGTTGGCGGCGCATCGCTGAAAGCAGACGCTTTCGCGGTCATCGTTAAAGCAGCAGAAGCAGCGAAAAAAGCGTAATTCAATACGCCGGTCACCCGGCGAGATGAACCCGCAACCCGGCTTAGCGTAGCGCTAGCCGGGTTTTTTTATAGTTGCCCCAGCAGCTGATACCACCCGTAGTTCAACGGCAGCAGCAGCAGATAGCTGACCGCCGCCAGCGCAATACACAGCAGCATCCCCGACCGCGCCGGAACTTTGCCCAGCGCCATCGCCACCACGATAGGCGATGCCTGATACGGCAGCAGCGGCGTCGAATAGCCCAGGACCTGAATCATAATGACGCTCAGCAGCGGAAAGCCGGTGGCGTCGGCAAAGCTCTGCGCAAAGGTGGTGTACAGCGCGGGTACGCCGTTGGCGGTCATAATAAAGTTCAGGGCGCTGGTGATGCCGGTGAGGGCAAGGAAGCTGGTAAAAGGACTCTCTTTATCGAGCGGCATAACGTGCAGCAAAGCGTTACCGACCACGCCGCCAATCCCGGTCTGCGTGACGGTAATCGCCAGCCCGAGGATCCCGGCGACGTAAATACAGGTGCGAATATTCACCCCCGTGGAGAACTCTTCCCCGCTGATAAACCCCACCCGCGGCAGCAGCGTAATCACCGCCGCCGCCAGCCCCGTCCAGGCGGGACCAATCCCGTGCCAGCTCTCGCTTACCCAGAGGCTCAATACCACCGCCAGCAGCCAGGAGAGGCGCTTCTCATCCCGGCTCATCGGCGGCAGCGGCGTCCGCTCCCGCGGCGGATGCGGCCTGCCGGGGAATAGCCAGCAAATCAGCGCAACCAGCGCCGCGCCCTTCAGCCAGCCCAGCACCGGCGTGTGCAGCAGCAAATACGGCAGATAGTTGAGGTGAATACCGTACGACCCCTCCGCCGCGCCGCTCATCACTAAATTTGGCACGTTGGCGGGCAGGATCGTCGCCGACAGCTGGAAGGTGCCGAAGCCGACCGCCAGCGCCAGTCCGTACCAGGCGCGGGTGCCGTCCTCAATCCCGGCACGCTTCGCCATCGCCGCGACGATCGGCATCAGCAGCGCGATGCGCCCCATATTAGAGGGCATCACGAAGGCCAGGGCATAGCTGAACAGCACCACGCTGCCCACCATCAGCGGCCAGGAGTCCGTTAGCCTGGCCGACAGCGCCTGCGCCGCCCTGTCCGCCAGGCCGGTTTTACGAATCGCGATCCCGAGGACAAAGCCGCTGAACACCAGCCAGAACGCCGATGACGCGAAGCCGCCAAAGATAACCTCCGGCGGCGCTATTTTTGCCATCATCGCGGCGGCGAAAAACAGCAGCGCGGTAATAAATTCCGGCAGCAGGGAGGTCGCCCACAGCAGGATGGTAATGCCGACAATCAGGGAGGGAAGGAACAGAGGGTGAGAAAGCCAGAGCGACATACCTGTCTCCTGTCGTTTTTTTCAGCAAGAATACGACGCCGGGTCAGGCAGGTAAATGCCAGATATGGTGGGGTTATCGGCCGGCCGCCGGCGCTGGGGTTTATCGCACGGCGCAGCGCGCGGCTAGTGGTAGTGAATTTCGCCGAAATATTCCGACAGCACGTAGTAGCGGCAGTATTCGAAGGGGATATCCCGCCCGGCCTGAAACGTCTGACGCGCCACGGAAAGCAGCGGCTTGTTGGCGGCAACCTGCAGCTTCTCGCACAGCTCAGCAGAGGGCAAAATGGCGTCCACTTTTTCAATCGCCGAGTCGCTGGTGACGTTGAGCAGCGAATAGAGCGAGGTGTGCTCCAACGCTTCAGCCGTGAGCTCAAGACCGGGAAAGAAGCTCAGATCGAGATAAATCTTCTCATGGTTAAACGGGCGATTATTGAGGTAGCGAATGCGTGAGATAAAAAGATAGTGCTGATGCGCGGGCAGGCTCAGGCCATCGGCCTGGGCGTCGCGCGCCCGACGCGGCGCGATGTCGAGGATGCGGTTTTCAACGGCGACGCTGGCATCCTGTAAATCGCGGGTAATTCCGCGAAAGGTATGGCCGTAGTTGACTCCTTCCGGCACGGCGCAAACCACCGAACCGCTCCCGCGCTGCGAGGAGATAATCCCCGCGTTGATAAGCTCGCTCCAGGCCTGCTTCACCACGATCAGCGAGACGTGATACTCCCGGGCCAGCTCCTTTTGCGTCGGCAGCTGGCTGCCTAAAGGCAAAGAGCCGTTCTGGATCCGCTGACAGATGATAAAAAATAGTTGCTTATAAAGCGGGGTAAAGCTCGTTTTATCAACCTGCAAACTACGCACCTCACGTCTTCGCCAGCAGGGGACGCGTTACCGTCCCCGGCAGGGTGAATTCGCTACCCTGCGATCTGTCTGGCCAGTTCTGCCAAATCGAAATGATTCATACGATCCACGGTCGTTAAATAATCGGCGGGAAGAGCGTCCACGCCATGGAATGCGCCGGAGATCGCCCCAACCATGGTGGCGACGGTATCAGTATCATTGCCGATATTAACGCCGGAGATAATAGCATCTACGGCAGAATTCGGACAACACGCGAACAGGCCGAAAGCGGCCGGTACGGCTTCGCTGACGTGCAGCCCGCTGCCGATGATGTCGGCAAGCTCCACCACCGCCGTTTCCCAATGGCGATGCCGCTTACCGATCGCCACGGCCAGCTCAATGCGCCGGGCAACGGACGGCCCGGCGACCATCATCGCGCCCCGCTCTTCGGCCAGCAGATAGCCCCGCTGCGCGCCGTAACCCCCTGCCGCGATAATGCTGTCGGCATCGGTCTGCGCCCTTAGCGCCTCGCTGGTGGCCGCGGCCATTGCCGCCGCGCCGGACATCGCCAGCACGTTGTTATGCGTAAAGCGACAAATCTGCAGCGCGCAGTCAATCGCCGCGTCAAGATTGCCGGGATGCAGCACCGCCGCAGGCCAAATCTTCATTGCCGCACCGTTCGTCGCCTCGGCGTTGCCCTTATTAATAATCTGTACGGACTGCTTTTCGCCCTCCAGCTCGCCCTGCAACGAGGCGCGGTTATCGTTAAATATCGCCTTCATCGCCGCCCGGGTGGTGGGGCCGGTAAAGTTGGCGTAGTAAGGGTAAGCCAGCCACTGCTGGAACGCCTCGCGCATCGCCTCGTCGCTGACCTCCCGCCGATGGCGCAGCAGCGCGTCCATAATGTACTTCGCCTGGATAAAATCATCGGTACACATCCCGGCCTCGTTGCAGCGGCCAAAGGTGTCGGCGGGCGGCTTTTGAAAGGTGGTGACCCAGCCGCCAAAATAGTCCTTTATTTGCTGCTGAGTGCGCACTTCCGTCGCCGCACCCATTGCGTCCGCCGCGGCGGCGCCCACCAGGCATCCCAGTATTTTGTTTTGCTCAACGTGCATGATGACTCCTTATTTCACGGTCATGGCTTGTTCCAGCGCGTGGCTGGAGAGAAAAGTGTTTAGCTGGTCGGGGAACGGCAGCGCGGTCATCGCCCCTTTGGCCGTTACCGCCATCGCGCCGCAGGCGTTAGCCTGCCGAATAGCGGTGGCCAGCAGCGCGGCGTCCCAGCGATCGGCCTGCGAGAGGGTGTAGAGCAGGCCGCCGACAAAAGCGTCGCCGGCGCCGGTGGTATCGACAACCTCGACGCGGGGAGCCGGAAACCACTGCTCGCCCTCGGGGCTCACCAGCAGCGCGCCCTCGGCACCTAATGAGATAACGGTGGTTTCGCAGCCCAGATCGCGCAGGTAGTAGCGGGCATCCTGCCAGCGGGCGGCGCCGCTCAGCTGGCAGAGCTCGTCGGCGGAGACCTTGCAGATTGAGGCGAGCGCGGCGGAGCGGGCTACCAGCGCGGGAATTTCGCCGGTATCGCGCCACATCTTGCTGCGTAAATTGACGTCAAACAGCACGTAGCCGCCGGCCTCACGCGCTCTTTTCGCCCCTTCCAGGCACGCCTCCCGCGCCGGCTGGTCCGTTAGCCCTATCGAGCTGAAGTAAAACCACTCGTGCGGGCGGAACGCCGGCAGATCCGCCGGCGACACGAAGGTATCGGCCCCCGGGTGCACCAGATAGGTGAAGCTGCGCTCCCCGTCGGATGCCAGATTGACAATCAGTACCGCGCTGGTGAGCGCCGCATCGTGCCTCAGGAAGGAGACATCCACGGCGTTATCCTGAAAAACCTGACGCAGGAAATGCCCCGCCTCATCGTCCCCGAGGCAGCCGATAAAGCCGCACCGCCCTCCCAGCCTGGCGACGCAGACGCTAACGTTCGCCGAGGCGCCGCCGGGGCACTTCAGGTAGCGGTCCTGCTTTTCGGCAACCAGATCGACGGAAGCATCGCCGATAACCCAGACTTTATTCATGGCGTTCATCTGCGCCTCCTTATGCCTGCCGCTGCGCCAGCTGGCGCTGAATGTCGCGGTAGTAGTGGTTATTGATCAGATATTTTTTCATCAGCAGACCCACCGCCAGATGGAACAGCGCCGGGATTAGCGTCATCATCAGCGCAATGCCGGTAAGCGAACGGGCGCTCTGCTCAACGTCGGCCTGATAGCCAAAATGGCTCAGCAGGAAGCCCAGCACGCCGCCCGCTACCCCCATGCCAAACTTCTGGAAGAAGAGAATGCCGCCAAACGCGAGGCCGGAGACGCGCAGTCCGGTTTTCTTTTCCCCGTAATCCACCGCTTCGGCGATAGATGACCAGAACACCGGCATTTGCATGTCGCAGAAGAAGTTGATGAGGAAATAGAAGGCAAATGCCAGCACGAGGTTTTCGCGGCCGACGCAGAAATACATCAGCGCGCTGAGGACGAAGGTGACAAGCTGGGTATAGCGGAACATCTTGATTTTGTCCCAGAAGCGGGTGACCCAGGTGGTGGCGATCATTGCCAGAATCGAGGCGACCACGCCGGTGGTCAGGAAGGGCGAAATCAGGCTATCGCCGCCGTTCAGGAAGTATTTTGCGTAGTAGGCCGCGACGGAGCCGCGGATCACGTAGCCGCACATCAGGAGTAAAATCACCACGCCGAGGATAATCCACTGATCGTTACGTAGCAGATACTTAAACTGCTTGCCGACCGGGAGAGAGGTAATTTCCGGGACGCTGCGTTCGCGGGTTGTAAGGAAGCAGAAGATAAACAGCAGCGCGCCCATGGCGCCCATCAGCCCCATCGAAAACTGGTAGCCCAGCGCCTTGTTGCCCTGCCCAAGCCAGACGGCGAGCATCGGCACCACGATAGTCACCAAAAACGCGGCAATCTTAGTCATGACAAAGCGATAGCCGTTGGCGCTCAGGCGTTCAACGGGGTCGTCGGTGATCACGCCGATCATCGAAATATAGGGAATGGTAATCGCGGTATAGACGAGGGTCATCAGAATATAGGTGCCGTAGGCCCACGCCAGCTTGGCCATATACGCCATATCCGGGGTAATAAACATTAAATAGACGGCAAAGCCAAAAGGCACGGCAAACCACAGCAGCCACGGACGATAGCGTCCCCAGCGCGTATTAAGCTTATCGGTCAGGATCCCCATTGCCGGATCGATAATGGCATCGATCAACCGTACGACCACAAACAGCACGCCGACATCCGCGGCGCTCAGGCCGTAGATATCGGTATAGAAATAAGCGAGGAGCAGCTGCATCGCAATAATGACAACGTTTATCGCCATATCCCCTGCACCAAAGCCGATTTTTTCCACGATAGAAAGTTTCATATTGAAATTCCTTTACGCTCAAAAGCGCAAATCTGTCGAACAATTGATGATGTCACTACGTGAAATAAAAACGTTTTTATGGATAAGCCATCCAATAAGATGACTATGAGGAGAGTGTAACGATCCGCAAAAAGATATAAAGGTATACCTTTATATCTTTTGATCGAATTCACATAAATTTTACGTATGGATCCGCACCCCGGCAGCAACCGGGATGAGAATCAATAAGATACCGGCAGGCGCGCCGACGGGGAGAAAATTACCGGGAGGTCAGGATCGCGCAGCTATGGTCCTGAATCTCTTCCGCAGAGGCGCGGTTGAGGGTCAGCAAATTGCGCTCGGTGGCCAGCAGCACCAGCGAACCGTCGCTCTGTTCGGCCATCGCCAGCGCGAAACGTCCCATATGTTGACGCGCCTCGGGCACCTCTTCCGCCAGCATCAGAAAGGGGCTGCGCTGGGCAAGCTCCGCTTCGGTCACCCGGCGCGCCAGATATTCATGGCCGAGCAAACCGCCCGGCAGCGGCAGCCAGCGGCTGCTAATCACCGAGGCCTCGCGGTCCAGCTGGGCGCGAACGTCCTGGCGCAGGCAGGAAATATGAATATGGAGATGGTTCTGGGTGCGCCCGCTGCGGGAGTTAATCGTCAGCGCAACCGCGTTATCGGGTATCGGCGAGCCGCGGCGTTCGCTCATAATTTCCCGGCCTTGCCAGGCCTGCCAGAAGAAGTTTGGCGTCAGCGGATTGAGCAGGAGCGGGCTCTCGGTGCCGTTAATCCGGTACGTCGGCATCAGCAGATACTGCAGCGGCCCGTTGCGGTCTTTAAACAGGACGTAGCCGCCTTTCAGATTCACCTCGGCGCAAGGGGACGGGTTTTGCTGCTGCTGTTGATTGACCACGCACTGCTGCAAAACGATGCGCCGCAGCGCGTCCGGGTTGCCGGAGTGCAGCCAGTACCAGCCGCCTGCCGCAATCGCCGCAAGCACCACCAGCAGCCCCAATAAAAGGTATCGTACTCTTCGCATTATGTTTTCCTGTCTCAGCCAGAAACGGAAGAGTAGCGTAATTTGATGACCAAATGAAAACGCCCGGTTATTTAACCGGGCGTTGAAGGGGAGAGATTAACGCTGACTAATCTGGTCGAAGGTGCCGCCGTTAGAGAAGTGCTCCTTCTGGGCTTTGGTCCAGCCGCCGAACTCCTGGTCGATAGTAAACAACTTCAGCTTCGGGAATTCGCTGGCATATTTGCTGGCAACGGCCGGGTCGCGCGGGCGATAGTAGTTCTTCGCCGCGATCTCCTGACCTTCCGGAGAGTAGAGGTACTTCAGGTAAGCTTCTGCCACCTGGCGGGTGCCTTTTTTATCGACCACCTTATCCACGACCGACACGGTCGGCTCGGCCAGAATCGATTCGCTCGGGGTGACGATTTCAAACTTGTCTTTACCCAGCTCGTTTGCCGCCAGCAGCGCTTCGTTTTCCCAGGCAATCAGCACATCGCCGATCCCACGTTCAACGAAGGTATTCGTTGAGCCACGGGCGCCGGAATCCAGCACTTCGACGTTTTTAAACAGCGCCTTCACGAACGCCTGGGCTTTCGCCTGGTCACCGTGATTCTGGTGCAGGGCGTAGCCCCAGGCCGCCAGGTAGTTCCAGCGTGCGCCGCCGGAGCTTTTCGGGTTCGGCGTAATGACCGACACGCCCGGTTTAATCAGGTCGTTCCAGTCATGAATTTGCTTCGGGTTACCTTTACGCACGAGGAACACGATGGTGGAGGTATAGGGTGCGGAGTTATCCGGCAGGCGTTTCAGCCAGTTTTTATCAATGCGGCCGCGCTCGGCAATCGCATCGACGTCATAGGCCAGCGCCAGGGTGACGACATCGGCTTCAATGCCGTTAATGACCGACGTTGCCTGCTTCCCGGAACCACCGTGGGACTGACGAATCACCACGTTGTCGCCGGTTTCCTGCTTCCAGTGCGCGCTAAACGCTTTATTGTACTGTTCGTACAGCTCGCGCGTCGGATCGTAAGATACGTTTAATAGCTGAATGTCTTTTGCCAGAACGCTGGCGGATGCCAGCAACAGAGTTAACCCCACGCCCCACTTATTCATCGCACCGCTCTCTATATGTCGTGTTGTGATGAACTAAGCGTGCCAGAAAGCGAATCAATGATTAAAGAATAAAAAAAGATTGGCTATAACTTGAGAGAATATACGAAGGGGTAAAGCTAACCCCCTCCCGAGCAGGAGAGGGTGAGGACGAGAGGGCTACACTTCTTCCATGCGGCCCAGCAGCGCCTGCAGACGATCCTGCCAGCCCTGCTGCTGCTCTCTCAGCTGGCCGTTTTCACGCTCCAGCTCTTCGCGGCTGTGCTGCGCGCCCTGAACTTCCTGCGCCAGCGTGTTGTTCTTTTCTTTCAGCTCTTCGATTTCCATCTGCAACAGCGTGATGGTATCAATCGCCTGCTGTACTTTTGACTCTAACTTCTCAAACACTTCTAATGACATCGTCATACCTCTCCTGAACTTGCAAGGCGTTGATAGAAACCGTCCGTTTCGTATACGCGTTGACGCCTTAACGAAAATAAGCGCACTACAGTGGTCATGCTGTCGATTGTATGAATCCCCGCCTTCCCTGTCCAGCGACAACCCGCGCAGATTGCGGTTTGCAACACTTTTCAGCCTTTACCTGGCGTATTCGGCGCTAATCCCCGGCACTTCTGCAGCAATTGTTAATCATTGGGTTCGTACCGCGCGTCCGTAAACGCTCTTTAATGTGCTACAACACGCGTTTATGGCGCGAAAACGCTCATTTTCTTGACCTGGCACACACATTTAGAGTTCGATATTTCTCGTTTGTGTTCGTTAACGATAAATTAACACTATGCCTACATGGCAGCGTGGTCGACGACGACCTTCATACTTACAATAATCACCACTTTGTTTCAGGATTCGATTATGAGCCAAACATCAACACTAAAAGGCCAGTGCATCGCAGAGTTCCTCGGTACCGGGTTGTTGATCTTTTTCGGCGTTGGGTGCGTCGCTGCGCTCAAGGTCGCAGGAGCCAGCTTCGGTCAATGGGAAATCAGCATCATCTGGGGTCTGGGCGTCGCAATGGCGATTTACCTGACCGCGGGCGTGTCCGGTGCTCACCTTAACCCGGCGGTTACCATCGCGCTGTGGCTGTTCGCCTGCTTTGACGGACGTAAAGTTGTTCCTTTCATCGTTGCGCAATTCGCTGGCGCCTTTTGCGCTGCGGCTTTAGTTTACGGGCTTTATTACAATCTTTTCCTCGATTTCGAACACTCGCATAATATGGTGCGCGGTAGCGTCGAAAGTCTTGACCTGGCAGGAATTTTCTCCACTTATCCGAACCCGCATATCAATTTCATGCAGGCTTTCGCGGTTGAGATGGTGATAACCGCTATCCTGATGGGCGTGATTCTGGCGCTGACCGACGACGGCAACGGCATCCCACGCGGCCCGATGGCGCCGCTGCTGATTGGCCTGTTAATTGCCGTCATCGGCGCATCCATGGGCCCGCTGACCGGCTTTGCGATGAACCCGGCGCGCGATCTTGGGCCGAAAACGTTCGCCTGGCTTGCCGGCTGGGGCGAGGTCGCCTTCACCGGCGGCAAAGATATTCCCTATTTCCTGGTGCCGCTGTGTGCGCCGGTGGTTGGTGCCGCGCTGGGCGCGTTCGGCTATCGCAAGCTGATTGGCCGCCACCTGCCTTGCGACATCTGCGAAGTCGAGGAGAAGGAGAGCACCTCCACCTCTACGACGCAACACAAAGCTTCGCTGTAATCTGACTACGAGACTCATACTATGACCGACAAAAAATATATCGTTGCGCTCGACCAGGGCACCACCAGCTCCCGGGCCGTAGTGATGGATCACAATGCCAATATCGTCAGCGTTTCTCAGCGTGAATTTGAACAAATTTATCCTAAGCCAGGCTGGGTTGAACACGACCCGATGGAGATTTGGGCCTCGCAAAGCTCCACGCTGGTTGAAGTGCTGGCGAAAGCGGATATCAGCTCCGACGAGATCGCCGGTATCGGCATCACCAACCAGCGTGAAACCGCCATCGTCTGGGAACGTGAAACCGGCAAGCCGATTTATAACGCCATCGTCTGGCAGTGCCGCCGTACCGCCGAGATCTGCGAGCAGCTCAAGCGTGACGGCATGGAAGAGTACATCCGTAAGGCCACCGGCCTGGTTGTTGACCCGTACTTCTCCGGCACCAAAGTGAAGTGGATCCTCGATCACGTTGAGGGCGCGCGCGAACGCGCTAAGCGCGGCGAGCTGCTGTTTGGCACCGTGGACACCTGGCTGGTGTGGAAAATGACCCAGGGACGCGTGCACGTCACCGACTACACCAACGCCTCGCGTACCATGCTGTTCAACATCCATGAGCTGGACTGGGACGACAAAATGCTCGACGCGCTGGATATTCCGCGCGCCATGCTGCCGGAAGTGCGTAAGTCCTCCGAGATATACGGCCAGACCAACATCGGCGGTAAAGGCGGCACGCGTATTCCTATCGCGGGTATCGCGGGCGACCAGCAGGCGGCGCTGTTCGGCCAGCTGTGCGTCAAAGAGGGGATGGCGAAAAACACCTACGGCACCGGCTGCTTTATGCTGATGAATACCGGTGAGAAGGCGGTGGCCTCTACCCACGGCCTGCTGACCACCATCGCCTGCGGCCCGCGCGGAGAAGTTAACTATGCCCTGGAGGGCGCGGTATTTATGGCCGGCGCCTCTATTCAGTGGCTGCGCGACGAGATGAAGCTTATCAACGACGCGCTGGATTCTGAATATTTCGCCACCAAGGTGAAGGATACCAACGGCGTGTACGTGGTCCCGGCGTTTACCGGCCTCGGCGCACCGTACTGGGACCCGTACGCTCGCGGCGCGATCTTTGGCCTGACCCGTGGGGTCAATGCCAACCACATCATCCGCGCCACCCTGGAGTCTATCGCCTATCAGACCCGCGACGTGCTGGAAGCGATGCAGGCTGACTCCGGTATCCGTCTGCACGCGCTGCGCGTCGACGGCGGCGCGGTCGCCAACAACTTCCTGATGCAGTTCCAGTCCGATATTCTCGGCACTCGCGTAGAGCGCCCGGAAGTTCGTGAAGTGACGGCGCTGGGGGCGGCTTATCTGGCCGGTCTGGCGGTTGGCTTCTGGCAAAACCTGGACGAGCTGCAGGAGAAAGCGGTGATCGAGCGTGAGTTCCGCCCGGGGATCGAAACCACCGAACGTAACTTCCGCTACAGCGGCTGGAAAAAAGCGGTGAAACGCGCCCTGGCGTGGGAAGAGCACGAAGAGTAATCCCGCCAGCGAACTCCCCGGCGGCGCGGCGCTGACCGGGGATGCGGCTTATGCAAACAGCAAGTTTAAACGCCCGGACGCGCGCACAGCAGCGCCTCCGGGCTTTTTTTTAACCAAAAATCGGCAACAGCAGATACAGCTTAATCACTAACGCATTCACAATATCAATAAAGAATGCGCCGACCATCGGCACCACCAGGAAGGCCGTATGCGACGGCCCAAAGCGGTCGGTAATCGCCTGCATATTGGCAATCGCCGTTGGCGTCGCGCCGAGCCCAAACCCGCAGTGGCCCGCAGCCAGCACCGCGGCATCATAGTTTTTCCCCATCATTCGATAGGTCACGAAAACCGCATACAGCGCCATCGCCACCGCCTGTACCACCAGGATAGCCAGCATCGGCAGCGCCAGCGATGCCAGCTCCCACAGCTTCAGGCTCATCAGCGCCATCGCGAGGAACAGCGACAGGCTAACGTTGCCCAGCACCGATACCGCGCGCTCAAACACGCGATAAAAGCCCAGCAGCGCCAGGCCGTTGCTGAGGATCACGCCGATAAACAGGACGCACACGAAGGTTGGCAGCTCAAACACGCTCCCCGCCAGCAGTTGCGCAACCACCCGCCCGACCGTGAGACAGATTGCGATCAGGGCAATGCTTTCAATCAGCACCAGCGAGGTGATCACCCGCCCAACATCCGGCTTTTCAAAAGCGGTGGGTGTTACCTGATCGTCCGGCGAACCCTCCGGGGACGAGGAGTGCTTGACCAGGTAGCGCGCCACCGGGCCGCCAATTAGCCCACCGAGCACCAGGCCGAAGGTTGCGCACGCCATCGCCACTTCGGTGGCGTTGGCAAAACCGTAGCGTTCGACAAACAGCTTGCTCCACGCCGCGCCGGTCCCGTGGCCGCCGGAGAGCGTGATGGAGCCGGCCAGCAGGCCCATCAGCGGGTCGAGGCCCAGCAGCCTTGCCATCCCGATGCCGAGGGCATTTTGCAGCAGCAGCAGCCCCACCACCACGATCAGGAACGTCCCCACAACTTTACCGCCCGCCCGCAGGCTGGCGAGATTGGCATTCAGGCCAATGGTCGCAAAAAAGGCCAGCATCAGCGGGTCTTTCAGGCTCATATCGAAATCAATTTCCCAGCCCATGCTTTTTTTCAGCACCAGCAGCGCAAGCGCCACCAGCAGGCCGCCGGCAACGGGCTCAGGGATAGTATATTTTTTCAGGAAGGGGACGGTGTGGACGAGCTTTCTGCCCAGCAGCAGCACCAGCGTGGCGGCAACGAGCGTCGATAAGGTATCGAGATGAAACATAAAAAGAGCTCCTTAAAGGCGCATGATCCATTCACACGCGACGATATTCCCGGTGTCGATTGTTTCTCATCATGAGTAATCAGGGACGGATTTTAAGCAGAAACTGGCATAAAAAAACAGGGAAACATATTTTGTATTGCTGATGATGCGATTTAGCATACAAAATGTTAATGACTTATCCCCCCATGTTTGCGGCGGAAATATTTTGTCTCAAACACTGGCAAACGTTTGCTTTTGCACTACAGTCCGATAAAATTCCCGCTTTGCCACCTTGGGATTGCTTGTGATGTCCGTGAATACCGCCGAGCCCGAAAATGCGCAAACGGTTGCGCATAAACAAACCAGCGAATTAATCTACCGCCTCGAAGACCGCCCCCCGCTTCCACAAACGCTGTTCGCCGCCTTCCAGCACCTGCTGGCGATGTTTGTTGCGGTGATCACGCCGGCGCTATTAATTTGTCAGGCTCTGGGTCTTCCCGCCCAGGATACGCAGCACATCATCAGCATGTCGCTGTTCGCTTCCGGTGTGGCATCCATTATTCAGATTAAGGCCTGGGGACCGGTAGGCTCCGGGCTGCTCTCCATCCAGGGCACCAGCTTTAACTTCGTCGCCCCGCTGATTATGGGCGGTACCGCGCTAAAAACCGGCGGCGCCGACGTGCCGACGATGATGGCCGCGCTGTTCGGCACCCTGATGCTGGCCAGCTGCACGGAAATGGTTCTCTCCCGCGTCCTGCACCTTGCACGACGCGTCATTACCCCACTGGTCTCCGGCGTGGTGGTGATGATTATCGGCCTGTCGCTGATTCAGGTCGGCCTGACCTCCATCGGCGGCGGCTACTCGGCGATGGCCGACCACACCTTCGGCGCGCCAAAAAACCTGCTGCTGGCGGGTATCGTGCTGGGGTTGATCATTATTCTTAACCGCCAGCGCAACCCGTACCTGCGCATCGCTTCGCTGGTTATCGCGATGGCGGCCGGCTACCTGGCGGCATGGCTGCTCGATATGCTCCCTGCCAACACCGCGCCAGCCGACAGCAGCCTGATTATGGTGCCCACCCCGCTCTATTACGGCCTGGGGATCGACTGGAACCTGCTGCTGCCGCTGATGCTGGTGTTTATGATCACCTCGCTGGAAACTATCGGCGATATCACCGCCACTTCCGACGTCTCCGAGCAGCCGGTTTCTGGCCCGCTGTACATGAAGCGTCTGAAGGGCGGCGTGCTGGCCAACGGCCTGAACTCGTTTGTCTCCGCGGTATTTAATACCTTCCCGAACTCCTGCTTCGGTCAGAATAATGGCGTGATCCAGCTCACCGGCGTGGCCAGCCGCTACGTCGGTTTTGTGGTAGCGCTGATGCTTATCGTACTCGGGCTGTTCCCGGCGGTGAGCGGCTTTGTGCAGCATATCCCTGAGCCGGTGCTCGGCGGCGCAACGCTGGTGATGTTCGGCACCATCGCCGCATCCGGCGTGCGTATCGTCTCCCGCGAGCCGCTGAACCGCCGGGCGATCCTGATTATCGCCCTGTCGCTGGCGGTCGGTCTCGGCGTCTCCCAGCAGCCGCTGATCCTGCAGTTCGCCCCGGACTGGCTGAAGAACCTGCTCTCCTCCGGTATCGCCGCCGGCGGTATTACGGCGATTGTGCTGAACCTGGTCTTCCCGCCAGAGAAAAACTGATCCCACCGTGCTCCCCGGTCGCGCACGGCGGCCGGGGCAGCCCGAAGTCTTCCCCCCTTAGCGCCCTCACATCATCTGATTACACAATTCCTGTCTTGAGGATTGCGCATAATTCGGGCATAACAGCCTTATGTGCCTCGCTCAGGATGTAAGACCATGAAATTTCCTGGAAAGTTGATTCTCTGGCTGCTGACCGCTCTACTGGTCGTCATCGTAGCCGCCTGGTTCCTGCTACAGACTCACTGGGGCTCGCGTCAGGCCAGCGCCTGGCTGAGCGACGGCACCGGCTGGCAGGTCTCCTTCGATGCGATGGATCACGACTTCTCTTCGCCTCTCCACCTGCAGCTGCAGAACGTGACGTTCGGTCGCGACGGCAAGCCGCCGACGCTGGTTGCCAAAACGGTGGATATCGGCTTCAGCACCCGCCAGTTCAGCGATCCGCTGCATGCCGATGAGATTGTGCTCAGCGACGGAACGTTAAACCTCTCCCCCTCTTCCGCCTCTCTGCCTTTTGCCGCCGACCGCCTGCAGCTGCGCAATATGGCGTTTAACAGCCCGGAGACCGGCTGGGACCTGAGCGCGCAGCGGGTAACCGGCGGCGTCAGCCCGTGGGCGCCGGAAGCGGGCAACGTGCTGGGGAAAAAAACGCAGATTCAGATGAGTGCGGGCTCGCTGACGCTTAACGGGGTTGAGGCCAGCAACGTCCTGATTCAGGGCGCTATCGATAATGGCGAAGTCACGCTCTCCACCCTTGGGGCCGATATCGCTCGCGGAACGCTCACCGGCAACGCCAAACGCAGCGCCGACGGCAGCTGGCTGGTCGATAACCTGCAGCTGAATGAAACCCGCCTGCAGAGCGATAAGGCGCTGGCTGACTTCTTCACCCCGCTGACCACCGTCCCTTCGCTACAGATTGGCCGCCTCGATGTGACCGATGCCAGCCTGCAGGGCACCGACTGGGCGGTCACCGGTCTCGACCTCAGCCTGCGCAACCTGACCCTGAGCCACGGCGACTGGCAGAGCGAGGACGGAACCCTGTCGATGAACGCCAGCGAATTCATTAACGGCTCGCTGCACTTCCTCGATCCTATCCTGAATGCCGAGTTCTCGCCGCAGGGTATCGCCCTGCGTCAGTTTACCTCGCGCTGGGAAGGTGGGATGGTGCGCACCTCCGGCCGCTGGCTGCGCGACGGCAAGGCGCTGGTGCTGGATGACGCCGCTTTTGCCGGGCTGGAATATACCCTGCCGGAAAACTGGAAACAGCTGTGGATGGAGCCGCTGCCAACGTGGTTACAGAGCCTGACGCTGAAGAAATTTGGCGCCAGCCGCAACCTGGTTATCGATATCGACCCGCAGTTCCCGTGGCAGGTCACCGCCCTCGACGGCTACGGCGGCGAGCTGCAGCTGGTGAAGGATCGGCGCTGGGGCGTATGGAACGGCAGCGCGACGCTCAACGCCGCTGCCGCCACCTTTAACCGCGTTGACGTCCGGCGCCCGTCGCTCAAGCTCAGCGCCAACGCCTCAACGGTCAATATCAACGAGCTTAGCGCCTTTACCGAGCGCGGTATTTTACAGGCTACCGCCGCGGTGTCGCAGCTGCCCCAGCGCCAGGTTAACCTCAGCCTGAACGGGCGCGGCGTACCGCTAAGCGTCCTGCAGGCGTGGGGCTGGCCCGCGCTGCCGGTTACCGGTGACGGTAATTTCCAGCTAACCGCCAGCGGCAGCGTGCTGGCCGACGCGCCGCTCAGGCCGACGGTGAACGGTCAGCTCAGCGCAACCAATATGGAAAAACAGCAGGTTGCGCAGGTGATGCGCAGCGGTGAGGTGAGCGGCGCCCAGCCCGCGCCTGTCGCGCCCTAATTTCCTCGTCCTCCAGCCTTCTCCCTGCGGGGAGAAGGCCCACGATATTTCCCTCCCCCGAAACCTGTTGCCATTTTGCGGCTGTTTGTACCTATTTCCCGCAACCTGTTCCTTTCAAATAGCAGAATTGCTATAACCAAAACACTGGAAGTCAAAAAAATAATTAAAGTCCCTGTACCTACAAAAATAAAAGGAACAACTATGTCCGCAATACGTCAACATGCTCTGGAGAATATGCAGAAATTCTCCAGAGCGATGATCGGTGCAGTATTGTTCTTGCCGGTCATCGGTTTAATTCTGGCACTCAGTTCTGTATTAACCAACCCAACCTTAATTTCTGAAACCAGTTTTTTACACCAGCTTGGGCAGCTGCTCGGCGATACCTTCTGGCCATTATTCGGCAATCTCGGTTTACTCTTTTGCGTCGGTATTAGCTACGGTCTGGCAAAAGATAAAAAAACGGAAGTGGCGCTGGTTTCGGTCATGTGTTTTATCATGTTTCTGGGCGCCAACCATTCGTGGCTGGAGCATACTCACGGCATTGCCGAAAAAATTAACGGCGAATATTACGGCACCGGTCAGACGCAGATCTTAGGGTTTGTGGTGGTCGATATGGGGGTGTTCCTCGGTATTATTCTCGGCTGCACCATCGCCTGGGTACATAATAAAGTCTCCACCATTGAGCTACCCGGCGCGCTGTCGATGTACGGCGGTGCGAAGCTGACCCTGGTGGCCATGACGCCCGTCATCATCTTCTACGCTATCGCCTTCACCTGGATCTGGCCGTTTATGACCCACGGTATCGCGGCGTTAACCGGGTTTATGAAAAATGCCGGCGTCGCGGGCGTCTTCGTCTACGGTTTCTTTGAAAAATTCCTCATCCCCACCGGCCTGCACCATTTCGTGTGGTCGCCGTTCCAGCTAACGCAGATCGGCGGCACGCTGAACGTTGACGGCCAGGTCGTTTCCGGTACTCAGGCCATTTTCCTCGCCTACATGCGCCATCCGGACCTCACCCCGGTGATGAACGACGCCCTGCGCTTCTCCCAGCAGGGGATGACCACGATCTTCGGCCTGGCCGGCGCCTCGCTGGCGTTTTACCACACCGCGAAGCCTGAGAAGAAAATGCTGGCCAAGGCGATTCTGCTGCCCGCCATTATCACCTCCATGCTGACCGGGATTACCGAGCCCATTGAGTTCACCTTCCTGTTTGTTTCACCCCTGCTGTGGGTGATCCACGCCACGTTAACCGCCGCCTCGCAGGCCATTTGCGACATCTTTACCGTTCGTCCGTGGGGCGCATCCGGGCTGATCGAATTCCTGATTTATAACCTGCCGCTGCCGGTTTCCCTCACCCGCTGGCCCGGCTACGTGCTGATCGGCATCGGGCAGTTTGCCGTCTACTACGTTATTTTCCGCACCCTGGTAGTAAAACTGAATTTAAAAACCCCGGGCCGCGAAGACGACGAAAATGTGAAGCTATATAGCAAAGCGGACTATCGTAAAAAGATGAACGATAAGTCGGCGGTCACCGATGAAATTATTAATGGCCTGGGCGGTAAGGATAATATTATTTCCGTTGATAACTGCTTCACCCGCCTGCGGGTGGCGATTAAAAATATGGATCTGGTTGACGACGATATATTAAAAAGCACCGGTGCCAATGGCGTCGTGCGCAACAGAAATGAAGTACAGGTTATTTATGGCGTCAAGGTGGGACAGGTTCGTTCTCGGGTTGATAGCTGGCTCGCAGAAAATTAATCAGGAGTTATTTATGAAATTAACCGTATTAGGCGGGGGCGGCGTTCGCTCCGCGTTCCTGGCAAAATCACTGGCTTATAACGCGCACCGCATTGGTTTAACGGAAGTGGTATTTCTCGACAGCTCCGCTGATAACCTGGCCGTCTTCGGGGAAATCGCCCGCTACGTCTTCCAGGCTATCCGCCCGGATATTGATTTCAGTATTACCCGCGACCCGGTCGCGGCGCTGACTCATACCAACTACGTCATTACTACCCTGCGGGTCGGCGGCGACGAAAGCCGTATTCGCGACGAGCGCATTGCGCTTGAGCATAATACCTTAGGCCAGGAGACCACCGGCGCCGGCGGCTTTGCGATGGCGATGCGCTCAATACCGGCGATTCTGGACTACTGCCGGCTGATCGAAGAGCACGCCGCCGAGGACGCGATCCTGTTTAACTTCACCAATCCGTCGGGTCTGGTGACCGAGGCGATTATCAAGTCCGGCTTTAAGCGCCGGGTGTACGGTATCTGCGATGCGCCGTCGGAGCTGATTCGCGAGCTGCCGGAGATCCTCGGCTGCGACGAGCGTGACCTTGGCGTCGAGTGCTACGGCCTGAACCACTTCTCGTGGTTTACCCACTTCACGGTGCGCGGCGAGGACGTGACCGAACGCCTGATCGCCAGCCCGGACCTCTATCGTAAAACGGCGATGCAGTATTTCTCGCCCGAGCTGGTAGAACTGTGCGACAAGCAGCTGCTGAACGAATATCTCTACTATTACTACTACCGCGAGGTGGCGTTAAAAGCGATTCAGGAAGCGCCCGAAACCCGCGGGGAGCAGATCGCCCGCATCAACCGCGATATGCGCGATGAGCTGCATACCGTTGATGTACAGGCCAATCCGGAGGCGGCGTTCAATATATGGATGAAGCACTACCTGCGCCGGGAAAACAGCTATATGCAGAATGAGTCGCGGCAGGAGAAGTTCCATACCCGCGAGCCGCTCACCCTGCAGCAGTTTATCGAAGAGCCGGATACCGGCGGCTATGCGGGCGTAGCGCTGGATATTCTGGAGGCGGTCAACAGCACCACCACCAAGCGTATCGTGGTGTCGATATCCAACAACGACACCCTCGACTTCCTGCGCCCGGATGACGTGATTGAGATTAGCTGCGATCTGAGCAAAGACGGCCTGAAGCCGGTCACCCCGGCGCACGTGCCGACGGCGCAGAAGAACATGATCGCCAGCGTCAAAGAGTATGAACGGCTGGCGGTGGCGGCGATCCTGCAGCGGGATAAGTCGCTGGCGATACGGGCGCTGATGGCCCACCCGCTGGTCGGCTCCTGGTCGCTGGCGCAGAAGCTGGCTAACGCCTATCTCGACGATAAGCTGTTTGCCGACTGGCGGTAATCTTCGCCTGTCTCCCTCGCTCGCGGGGTGTTAGTTGCCCGGGCTGCCGCTTCAACGCCGCAGCCCGGGAGTACTTTAGCGCCGCGTCTAGAGGGCGTCGCCCGTCCTGCCTTTTGCGGTCTGAATAAACCACATCTTCAGAAAGCGCTCAAAGCCCAATATGCAGTAGCCAAAAAATGGGTTGCTCCAGTAAATATCGTCATCAAACTTCTGCGGGTCGTGAATAATAAACGCGGTATCCGCCGCCTGGGCCAGCGGGCTTTGATAGTCGCCGGTAAAGCAGACCAGGTTAATCTCTTTACCCTCCAGCGCCTTCACCCAATTTAGCGCCGAACTGCTGCGCCCGGATTTAGAAATTATCCAGATCGAGTCAAATTTAGCGGCGTTTTTCTGTTCGAGAATTTCATAATCCGGCCACAGCGCGAGGCTGGCGTTAACGCCGGTCACCAGAAACTTATTATAAATATATTGCGCAATCAGCTGCGAGAAGCCGCTGCCGTGGACCAGGATGCGGTGCTGCTGCAGGCTTTCCAGCAGCGAGGTGACCCGCTCCGCCGGCAGAATGCTCATATAGTCGATGTCGTTGGTAACGTCGAGCTTAGGCATGGTGATATTGAATTTAATAAAATAGACCAGCTCCAGCCAGCCGCTGAACTTGAGCTTCTTTGCCAGGCGTACCAGCGAAGACGGATTGCTGTAACAGCGCTCGGCGACGGCACGGATCCCCTCCCGCACGCAGCGTTCAGGATCGTGCTGAATAAAGCGCAGGACGGTCATTTCCGTTTTGCTCAGCTTAACGTCACGAAAGATGTTTTCTAAATCCATTCCGGGCTCCTCTCAGCAGCAGAGTACGCTATCACCGAACGGCAAAACTGTCTGTGGCGTGAGTCACCGCAATGAAACAGATATTACTTTTTTAGAATAAATGGAATAAAAAAACCTTTCATCGCTGCCGTATCGGCTGCGGCCAGAAGCAAAAACGCCGCCGTCGTCCTTCCAGGAAAACCGCGCTTCAGGCTTTTCTGAACGATAAGGCATCGTTCACCGCATCTTTGCGGGCTTTTTGGACGGGCAAATCGACGCGACAACCCCTTTGAAGACGATATTGCGCTAACGCGCGAGAATGTAAAAAAGTGTAAGCCACGGATTTTGAAAGGGTTTGCCCAGGAGTGTTCTGTAAAGTCCAGTTTTAACAGTAAAAAAGTGCGTTTAGGTATGTGGTAAATGACTGAAAGTAGCTATAATGCGCCCCGCCTCCATGTAGCAATCGAGGCGCGGAAGATCGTCATCTCCGGTGAGGTGGCTGGACTTCAAATCCAGTTGGGGCCGCCAGCGGTCCCGGGCAGGTTCAACTCCTGTGATCTTCCGCCAAAATTTAGCTATTTTGGCTTTATCAATTAACACTTCATCACTCATCCTTGTGACGAGAGTCACTTTATTTCCCGTGCATTTCATATAATCATTTAAACTCAACAACAAGATTATTAATGAGATCGTTATGCACGATATTAAAAAAGAGCAACTTTCGCCTTTTTTCTCCATCTTAGTTGGATTCAATAAAGCAAAATACACAGCTAAAGTCTTACATGAAGCGGTTATTGAAATTATAGAAACCGTAATTAATAATGACGATGGAATACAAAAATTCCCTACTTCATCAGAATTCATTAGCGAAGCGTCTTTATTAATTACACCTTACTGCATTAATAAAACCCCGAGTTGGACAAAAAGGAGTGATATACAAGACATTGAGAATCATGTTGTACTGACGGTAACAATGGGATCCTATGTTTCATTTTATTTTTCAGACAAAGGGATGAAAGACTCAATCAGGGAATACTTTAAAAGTTCATATTTACCTAATTTACATCCTGTTGAGATCTCTCATCTGAATCATTTATTCATTAATGAAGATAATATTAAGATGCTTTGGCTTCTTGGTATACATGGAAAAAATACATTTAAAGCCGATTCTAAGGTTTTAGGTGGAAATAGCGTTGCGGAATCTTTGGATCCTCTGGAAGACCAATCATATATGATGTCAGCTGTAAGAACAGAAATAGGAAAAACCAATAAAACTATAGGCCTAAATCCTTTTAAATCTTCTATATGGAAAGGTCCATGTAAGGATTGGGCTACATTTGAAAAAAATGTTATCGAAATATTAGATACGTTAAACTCAAACAACCAAAATAATACATCCCCAATTGGAATTCTAGCAAGCCCAATTAATGAACTAAACGGTGTAAAGGATGCATATGATTTTTCGGTAATCGATCCTGATTTCGTTCCTTACGAAATGAGCTTAACTAAAACTGAGTTAATTAGAAAAATCGCCACCAAATATAAAGTTGAAATATCTCCAACCTTAAACACATCCTTTTCTCTTAAAGTATTTTATGAAGACATTCATTGTGGAGATATCAATGTAAAAGTATTAATTAAAGATTATGAAGTGAGTTTTGAAGTTGATAAACAATACATTACGACGCAAAAAAAAGAGATCCTTAATAATTATGCAAAAATACTAAAATACCCTGAATTAATTAAATGCTGGTATGAGTCAGGGCACGCCGTCGTTAACTCATGGATGTTTAAGACTGACTATAAAGATGTTACATACGATGGTTTTATTTGGGCCGACTTTGAAGATTTTAATATATGTCAAGAGAAACCATTAACATCTGAAGCACTCGACTTATCTAAAATAGGAATGCAAAAATCGTTGGAGTAGTCGTTGGGATACTGCAGAAAAATTTAATACGACAGAGAAACCAACTGGTTGGCTATATTGTGATGATGGCGCTGGCGAAAAAGCAGACTTTATTCACATTGATGAACACAATGGCAAAGTGATAATATCACTTATTCATATCAAGGCTGCCAATAGCAGCAGTGTTAAAAGAAGAGTATCAGTAGGCGCTCATGATATAGTCTTAAGCCAAGCAGTTAAAAACTTAAGATATTCAAATCGCAAAAATCTCATACAGGACCTCACTGATAGAGCTACTAACTCACAGAATAAAATGTGTTGGCACGAAAGCACGTTAATACAATCCGGTGAATTTATAAAAAAACTATCATCATTACATACAAGTCCTAACAATCTAAAAACACGAGTAATTGTTATACAACCTCACACTACTAAAAGTTACTATACACAATTACAAAATAACAATATCAAAAGACAACTAGATGTACTACTAGTTAGCTCGGATAACGCAATCAAGTCTTCAGGAGCAGAATTTCATATTATTGGATTTAATGATGGTTGATTCCATAATAAATATCTACCCATTAGGCTCGATCCCTCTAGCTTTCAACGCTTCCCTCGCCAGTTCCTTCAACCAACTGGCGAGACTCACTCCCTCTTCTGCCGCCACGGCATCAAGCTGTTCCTTCAATGCCGGATCTATACGCATTTTGAACTGCGGGGACTGACCACCGCCTTTTGGTTTTTTTTCGCGCGATATGGTTGACATGAGGCCACCTATTTAGCTAATCTCGACATATAGGAGGCCACCTAAAGCCTCTTGTGCTAACAACGCTCCGTTGTGCGGGAACACAGCCGGAGCGTCTAACCTCACCAACTATCAAGGAGTTGATTATGGCTGATTCGTATTCTACCCCAGATATCACCGTTAACGGAACAGAGCGCCAGCTGCTGGTTGGCTATCGGCCAAATGGTCGCGATACCAGTACACCAAGTCTTACCCTTTCCGGCAAGTGGCTGCGCGAAGCGGGATTCGATACCGGGAAGCCGGTCACGGTTAAGGTAATGGACGGCTGCATTGTGCTGATGGCGCTCAGTGAAAAAGAAGAGATGCTCAAAGCCGAATTACAGAAAATTCAGCATTCGCTTAAAAGCGTTAAAAGTACGCTCCATCTTGCCTGACGCCTGAAAATTTTCACTTTTTGGGTACTCGCTCCCAGATGCTCCGGGTTATTCGCCTGTCTAATGAAATTTATGGTCTGTTTCTGACATACTCTACGACTCAAAGCAGGTTAACCCGGAGGCTATATGACAAAGGAACGCTTAACTTCACCCCCGGCAGGTGAGTTCATTATGTTTGCCAGCGGTGATGGAAGAGTGCGTGTTGAATGCCGCTTTGAGTTGGATACAATCTGGTTATCTCAAGCATCAATGGCCGAGTTGTACAATAAAGATGTTCGGACCATTAATGAGCATTTGATAAACATTTTTTCTGATGGCGAGCTTGGTCAAAACTCAACTATCCGGAAATTCCGGATAGTTCGCCGGGAAGGAAAACGTCAGGTTTCCAGAGAGATAGATCACTATAACCTCGAAGCAATACTCGCCGTTGGCTATCGCGTCCGCTCGCCTCGCGGGGTTCAGTTCCGCCAATGGGCCACCCAAACGCTGCAGGAATATCTGATCAAAGGCTTTGTTATGGACGATGAGCGGTTGAAGAATCCGCCCGTTGCTCCATCCGCGGTACCTGATTATTTCGATGAGATGCTTGAACGTATCCGCGATATTCGGGCCAGCGAGCGCCGGGTTTATTTACGGGTGCGGGAGATCTTTGCGTTAGCTGCCGACTACCAGCCGTCGCTGAAGGAAACGACGCAGTTTTTTCAAACCATCCAGAATAAGCTGCATTTCGCCTGTACGGGCTATACAGCAGCCGAACTCATCCAAAATCGCGCTGACGCCAATAAACCGCATATGGGTTTGACCAGCTATAAAGGTGAAGAGGTGCGTAAAAGTGATGTCACGGTAGCAAAAAACTACCTTAATCAGAATGAAGTCAGCGAGCTTAATCGGGTCGTGAATATGTGGCTGGATTTTGCCGAAGACCAGGCCCGCCGTCGACAACAGGTATTTCTGCACGACTGGCAGGAAAAACTCGATCAGTTTCTTCAATTTAACGATCGTGAAGTTCTGCAGGGCTCCGGTACAATCGGTAAGAAAATAGCCGACGAAAAGGCACAGGCCGAATATAGTCAGTTTGCCGAGCAGCGGCGACGATTAAAAGAAGCCGAGGGAGAAAAAGATATTACCGCTTTGCGGCAGTGGGAAAAATAAGGTGAAAAATAACGCGCCACAAACAGCCTGGAGTAGATCAAAGAGGCGCTAATCCTCCCGGTCGTACCGTCGCAGCAGGGCCTCCCTGCCCAGCTTCTCATCAGAAGTAGTACCCAATATTGACGTTAGTGCGGAAATACCATTTGCCGCTGCCCTCGGACTCGGTGCTGGTCCAGCCCGTAGCGTTCAGCGCGCCGCCCCAGGGATTGGCGTTCTTCGCCCAGCTGAGGTCGACCCACAGCATCACCGGCAGGGCAAATACCTGCACCCCAAGGGTATTCATCTGCGAATCCTGCCAGCCGCTTTTGTCTTTCCACAGCACGCTGTAGTCGTTATAGAAACGCAGCTTTGATACCGCTCCCCACTTCACATCAACGTCGCGGGCGAGGTTTAGCGACGCGGTGGTACCCTTGGCCGGGATGAGATAGGCCGGCGTCAGGCCGTTGCCGCCCATCAGGATCGTATCGTCGCTGACGCCCGCGGGGTTCTTAGGATCGTACTGATAGCGAATCACCTGCGACGTGAGCTGCCACGGTCCGTTGTGCAGCATTCCGTGCAGGCCTGCCGCCCAGAAGGTGCCGTCATCGTCCGTTTCGCGATTGTGCAGACGCGCCAGCGCCAGCGAGCCGCCCAGCTCGTTACTCCAGCCTCCGCCGCGAAACTCCCGGGCGATGCGGACGTTAACCTGATCGCGCTTCTCGTTACGCTGCTGGTGCTGGCTGGGGTAGAAGGTGTTCTTCAGGCGGCTGTAATCGCCCACCTCCGGCGCGTAGCGCAGGTTTTCCGGCGCCATCCACGGGAAATAAGCTACATCCAGCGACCAGTTTTTATCGTGATATTGATAGTTCACCCCGCTACCGGCGTTAACGCCAAAGCCTAAATAAAAGGGAATGCCGTAGGACCAGCCGAATTGCGGATAGGGTTCAAGGCCAAAGGGTTTACCCGGAATACCGAGCGTAATATTATTATTATCGTTTAAACGATATCCCACATAGGCCCGGTCGACGGCATATTTATGGTGATCCTGAAACCAGAATCCGGCGTCGAAGAAATAGTTATTATAAAACCCGCTGCTGTCGATACGAAAGGTATCGAAACGCAGATGCGGCGGATTGCGATAATTACTGCCCTGCCAGTCTTCATAGCGGTAGTTTGCCCGCAGGGCGCCGCCGAAATCCACCCCGGCGAGATTATCGGCGCTGCGCCAGCCGATATGCGGAAACGGCTTTGCTTGCTCCGCCTGCGCGAAGCCTCCGGTACACGCGCCCAGCAGCAGCGCGATCGTTATTTTACGCATAGCACATGCCTCACTTTATATTTTAATAAGCAACAGAAGACCGCCGTCGCTAAATAGCGTCGTTTTAATTAGTTTGTCTCAGCAGTGAAACGTTCAGCTAAATATTGCGATGAGAATATTTTTGTCTCAAATATGAAACTCTGTTTATTATTTGATATAAAGAAAGTCGCACGCAGCGTAGTGAGAGTCAAGGCATAAACTTTGAGCTATAACGCAATATTATTATTCAACGCCAGAGGAATTAATATTTTTGAAGTTCACGCAAAATTATTCTCAAATATGAAACAGCGGGGCCCATAGCGTCCTAACCTTGTGCCGTGAGCTGATTTTCTCTTTTTGAATATAACTCTTATCGCCGTCGGGCCGTTTTTCCCCGGCCGGCGCCGGTCTATCCTCGACGCATTCAACCGATGAACCTATTTGAAAACCGGAGAGTATATGAAAGCAATCGCCATTACCCGCGCAGCGGCAGAAGGCCACAATATCCCCTTTTTAAACGCCATCGAGCTGCCGGTTCCGACCGCTGAGGGCCATGATCTGCTGGTTGAGGTCAAGGCCATTTCCGTTAACCCGGTGGACACCAAGGTGCGCGCCGGATTCGATGCCGATACGCCGCGCGTGCTGGGCTGGGATGCGGTTGGTACGGTCAAAGCCGTTGGCGATGCGGTCACCCTGTTCGCACCGGGCGATGAAGTCTGGTACGCCGGCGCGCTGGGCCGCCCGGGAAGCAACGCGGAGTTTCAGCTGGTGGACGAACGGATCGTCGCCCTCAAGCCGCGCTCGCTGGATAACGCTTCCGCGGCGGCCCTGCCGCTCACCGCCATTACCGCCTGGGAATTATTATTTGACCGCCTGGGCGTCCAGGAAGGCGGCAACGCGGGCGACACGCTGCTGATCGTCGGCGCGGCGGGCGGCGTTGGCTCCATCCTTACCCAGCTGGCTCGCAGGCTAACCGGGATGACGGTGATCGGGACGGCATCGCGTCCGGAGAGCCAGAAATGGGTGCTGGACGCCGGCGCGCATCAGGTTATTGACCACAATAAGCCGCTGAGCGAAGAGCTGGCCCGTATCGGAGTGAAGGAAGTGACCCATGTCGCCAGCCTGAACAATACCGAAGAGCACTATCCGCAGCTGATTACCGCCCTTGCGCCGCAGGGCAAGCTGGCGCTGATCGACGATCCGCAAACCCTCGACGCCCGGCCGCTGAAGGCCAAAAGCATCTCGCTGCACTGGGAGTTTATGTTTACCCGCTCGATGTTTGAAACGTCGGATATTATTGCCCAGCATCAGCTGCTGACCCGCGTCGCCGCGCTGATTGATGATAAAACGATTAAAACCACGCTCGGCGAACACTTCGGTGCGATCACCGCGGAGAACCTGCAGAAAGCCCATGCGCAGCTCGAAACCGGCCGCGCCGTTGGCAAAATCGTGCTGGAGGGGTTTTAAGATGACGGCGGAAGTGATTTCTATCATCGCGGTACTGAAAGCGAAGCCGGGAAAAACCGCAGCGCTGCGCCACGCCCTGCAGGCGCTGCTGCTGCCTACCCGCCAGGAGCCGGGCAACGTCGATTATGCCCTGTTCCAGCTGCGCGATACGCCGGATACCTTCTATATGCGCGAGTCGTGGCGCGGCCAGGCGGCGCTGGAGGAACACATCGCCCTGCCGCATTTTCAGGACTTTATCGCGCAGATGGACGGCCTGCTGGCCGAGCCGCTGCGCCTGGATTATCTGACGGCCGTTGAATAATTATTCTCGGATCTCCCGCAACCCGGGGGATCCGTAAATCTCTCTCGCAATTACCCTCTATAAGCAACGCCCCCCACTCCCGATCTCTTTCTCATTGCTAAATTAATCGCCATTAAAAAATATTTTCCGTGTCCACAGCGAAAAAAAGACTCATATTTTTCATCCAACTTCCAGTCCTGATATTTAAACTGTGACAGCCATCAATTTATTGCAACTTTTTTCACGTTTATTATTCGGAGCATTCTGATATGATTGCGCGAATAATAAATATGATTTCGTACTGTTTAAACATACCAACGCGCTAAGCATCCTTAACAAGACAGTGTATGTCATGGCGATAATGATAATCATAAAGGCCTGCTAAACAGACGGGCTGATAGTCAATAAATTAATATAACTAATCCATGTGTTAAGCACATTTAAAACTCAAATTGATTATTAAAAAATAATAATTCAGGAATGGTCATGTATAAAATATTATGCATAAGGGGTGGTATTGAAACTCTATGATGCCCTAAAAAAAGACAGCAATAACATAGATTTATTTAGGGTTATTGCGGCTTGTATGGTGATTTATGGTCATGCTTACGCAATTTCACCCCAGGCAGGTAAAAGTGATTTCATCAGTCACCTCATTCCTTCAGACTACTCAGGTTCAATTGCGGTAAAGATATTCTTCTTCCTGAGCGGACTGGTTGTTACTAACTCATTGATGAATAATGGAGATTTGGTCAGGTTTGCGATTTCTCGCCTCTTCCGAATTTGGCCTGCGCTCATTCTATCAAGCCTGGTGACCGCGTTTGTTATTGGGCCGTTATTCACTTCGCTTTTGGCGACAGATTATTTATCCCGGCCAGAGGTGTATAGCTATACGTGGAATATCGCGACGATGACTCCGCAGTTTACCCTTCCCGGATTATTTTCCACAAACCCGTATCCAAATGTCGTCAATGGCTCACTGTGGACCATCCCGTACGAGGTATTTGCCTATGTGCTGCTGTTTTCTCTCTACGCCACAGGGCTGCTCAAGGCCAAAACGCTGACCTTCCTGCTCTTTGGCCTCATTCTGGTCGAGCCCTTTTTGACATCCAGAGTGCTGTTCCCTTGGGTGATACCTAACCCTGAGGTCGATTTGCTTTCTCCCTGCTTTGCATTTGGCGCAATGATGGCACTGAATCGCGAAGCTATAGAGATAAAAATTAGCCACTGCGTAGGATTCGCAACACTATATTATATTTTTCACGGCACGATGTACGCCCCCTATTTTGCATATGCCTGTATTTTCTTAACGTTGCTCTATATCTCATCACATAAAGCCATTTTGCGCCTGAAGCCCTAAGTAGATATTTCTTACGGGGTTTATTTATGGGGCTTTCCGGTGCAGCAGATAATAGCGAGCTACTTCAAAGATCACGGCATTCTCTTCAATCAGCTCGCCTCACTTGTTGTGGCCCTCATTCTGGGTTATCTCTCATGCCATTTGTGCGAAAAACACTTTATCCGATACGGTTCAGCGCTAGCGTCCTTTATTAAGAGAGCCAGGCCGCCGGTACTTCATATACCGACTAATCACGATCTTGGAACCTAGCCTATACGTTTCCATCCTGTAAAACGCCGCTGAGCCGGCGTTTTTTTCTTCTAACGACATAAGCCTGCCGGCAACCAACCTCCTGCCAGGCCGTCGTTTTCACATCAACAATGCAACGCAATCAGCTGCTCATAACGTAACCGAATAAATAATATATACCGGCATATTTCCCCTCCCGTCCGGCGCTAGCCAGGCTACGCTTAGCGTTGCCGCGCAAAAAACACGCACCTCCCTCCGCCCCATTCAGCACGTTTATTCAGAAGAGGTTTCGCTATGCAGATCAACGCTATTGGTACCCATTCCGCCAGCCAGCCGCTGGCCGCGATGGCCATCTCCCGCCGCGAGCCGGGGCCGCACGATGTGCAGATCGCCATCGACTACTGCGGCGTCTGTCACTCCGACCTGCACCAGGCCCGCTCCGAATGGGCCGGGACAGTCTATCCCTGCGTGCCGGGGCATGAAATCGTGGGTCGGGTCACCGCCGTCGGCGACCACGTTACCCGCTACGTCGTGGGCGACCTGGTGGGCGTCGGCTGCATGGTCGACAGCTGTCAGCAGTGCGAAGAGTGTGAGGAAGGGCTGGAAAACTACTGCGACCAGATGGTGCTCACCTATAACGGCCCCACTCAGGATGCGCCCGGCCATACGCTGGGCGGCTACTCTCAGCAAATCGTGGTTCACGAGCGTTACGTGCTGCGCGTGCGCCACCCGCAGGAGCAGCTGGCCGCCGTAGCGCCGCTGCTCTGCGCCGGTATCACCACCTACTCGCCGCTGCGCCACTGGAACGTCGGGCCGGGTAAAAAAGTAGGCATCGTCGGCATCGGCGGGCTGGGACACATGGGGATCAAGTTGGCCCACGCCATGGGCGCCCACGTGGTGGCCTTTACCACCTCGGAATCCAAGCGTGACGCGGCCAAAGAGCTGGGAGCGGACGAGGTAGTCGTATCGCGCAACGAGGCGGAGATGGCGGCGCACGTCAAAAGCTTCGACTTTATTCTTAACACCGTGGCGGCGCCACACAACCTCGATGCCTTCACCACGCTGCTTAAACGCGACGGTACCCTGACCCTGGTGGGCGCACCGGCGACCCCGCATCCGTCGCCGGAGGTGTTTAACCTGATATTTCGTCGCCGGTCGATTGCCGGGTCGATGATTGGCGGGATCCCGGAAACCCAGGAGATGCTCGATTTCTGCGCCGAACACGGCATCGTCGCCGATATTGAGCTTATTCGCGGGGATCAGATCAACGAAGCGTGGGAAAGAATGGTGAAAGGTGACGTCAAATATCGCTTCGTGATCGACAGCGCGACCCTCGCCGGCTAAGCCCCGCGGCGAAAGGTCCGCCGCCACTCTCCCGGGCTGACGCCAAAGCGGGACTTAAACTGCTGGCGCCAGGTGACGGCGGAGCGAAACCCGACCATTTCCGCCACCTGCTCAACGGGCATCTCGCCCGCTTCGAGCAGGATCTGGCTGCGCCGCAGCCGCTCGGCGGTTAGCCAGTCGGCAATGCTCATCCCGGTGGCCTTGGCAAAATGACGGGTCAGGGTGCGGCGACTCATCGCCACCACCTGCGCCAGCGAATCGAGATTATGCGCTTCGTGAATATGCTGCTGGAGATACTCAAGCAGGCAGTTAATGCGCGCATCGCGGGTGCTTTTCGGCACCGGCTGGGCGATAAACTGCGCCTGGCCGCCTTCGCGATGGGGCGGAACGATCATCCGACGGGCAATCTGGTTAGCCGCCAGGCTGCCGAAGCGCTGGCGAATAATATACAGGCAGCAGTCGAGCGCCGCCGCCGTGCCCGCCGAGGTGATAATTCGCCGGTCATCGACGTACAGCGCGTTGATATCCAGCTGCACCTGCGGGAACAGGCGCTGAAAATCCTGCTCAAACTCCCAGTGGGTCGCCGCTCGCCTGCCGTCCAGCAGCCCGGCGTAGCCCAGCACGAACGCTCCCAGGCAGAGACCGACAATTTCAGCGCCGTTATCGTGCGCCCGCACCAGACTATCGAGCAGCGCCTGCGGCGGACGCTGATTGACCGCGCCCCAGTACGGCACCACCACAATATCCGCCCGCTCAAGGGCGGTAAAATCATCCCGGGCGTGAAGCGCAAAGCCGTCGCGGGCGGCCAGCAGCCCCGGCAGCTCGGCGCACAGGTGCAGGTTAAAACGCTTCGTTTCTGACACGCTATCGCCAAACAGCATGCAGGGAACGGAGTAGTGAAACGGGCTAAACCCTTCCACCGCGACAATCGCCACTTCGGTTAATTTCATCGCTGCCTCCCCTCCCTGTCAGGAGCTTAAAATACCATGCTTTCCCCATCCTGCGGGATGCTGACCACCCCAGCAATCTGGTTGTCAGCCACGTACTCACTCAGCTCCCGGCGGCTCAGCAGGCAGTGGTTCACCGCCTCCATATGGCCCACCACGATCTGCGCTTCCGGCAGGGTAAAGTGCGTTTTCAGCACGTCTTCTTTGCCCATGATGATCGGCCCAAAGCCGATGACGTGGGCATATCCGGCGTTAAGCACCACCACGTCGGGGCGCAGGCGGATCATGTCGGCTTCGATTTCATCGCGCCAGATGGTGTCCCCCACCAGCCACAGCGTTTTCTCCTGCGGATGGCGCAGCACCACGCCGCAGGCTTCACCCAGACGCTCCTCCATCGCCGGCACGGCATAGGTACGATCGCTCCCGTGCTGCCCGGAGGTGGTTTTCAGCAGGGTCACGCCTGCAAATTCGCTGCTCTCAGACAGCAAGCGAATATCGCTAAATCCCTGACCGCGCAGCAGCCGGGCATCGGCATCATGCTGGACAAAAACCGGCAGCGCCTTGGGGATCGCGGCGATCGCCGCCGCGTCCCAGTGATCCTCATGGGTGTGGGTCACAATCACGGCGTCAACGTCAATAATGGCAGAGAGCGGTAAGGGGAGCGCCACCAGCGGGTTACGCAGCTCGCTGCGGGCGGTACCGGCAAATCCAGGCCAGGCGGCCTTATCCGCCAGCATCGGATCGATCAGGAATTTTTTACCTGCATATTCAATAATCTGTGTCGCGTTACGGATGTGGGTGATGTTCATGGTGCGTATGCCTCTTCGGGGTAATCAGGCGAACATCGTACGTCCCACAAGCCTGGCGCAATATGGGCATTTGGGCAATGATCGATGAGATTGGGCCAACTTTCCCCGCTTGCCAGCTGCCGCCGGCTATGGTGTGCTGAACGCTCAATTTTCTGCACAAGTGGCCCCGATGAAAAAGAGACTGACCGCCGACGATATGCACGACGCCGAAGTGATTGCCCATACTCCGTGGTTCAGTATGCGCAAGGTGGCTATCGACATCACCGCCGACGAACGCCGCGACTTTTACGCCGTCCACTACCCGCGCCCGGCGGTAGGCATTGTGGCAATGCAGCAGGGTAAAGTGCTGCTGATCCGCCACTACCGCTATCTGATTGACCAGGTGGTGTGGGCCATCCCGTCAGGCGGCGTCGATGAAGACGAAGAGCCGCGCGCGGCCGCCCTGCGCGAGCTGCGCGAAGAGACCGGCTGGCAGGCCAAAAACGCCGAAGAGATTATCCGCTACAACCCCTCCTACGGCAGCAGCGACCAGCTGTTCATTACCTGGCTTGCCCGCGATCTGGAGTACGTTGGAATGGACGCCGATCAGGATGAGGTGATGGAAACCGGCTGGTTTACCTTCGAAGAGATCGGGGCGCTTATCGCCCGCGGCGAGATGCCGGACGGGCTATCGCTGGTGCCGCTGCTGCACCTGATGGCGCAGCAGCGCGGTGGTTTAGCGTAGCGGATTAAGCATGCGCCAGCGGAACCACAGCTGGGCGACCAGGATCAGCACGCCGCCGATAATCTTCTGCAGCGGCAGCTGTTCGTGATACCACAGGGCGGCGGCAATCACCGTCAGCAGCGGTTCGAGCACCATAATAATCGCCGCGCTGGCAACCGCCGCGTACTTCTGCCCCTTCATCTGCAGGCCGAAGCGCAGGCTGGTAGCGATAACGATACTGGCGAGCAGCCAGCCGAACGTCGGCAGGGTAAACGGCCGATCCCAGCTTTCCACCGCCGCCGAGATTGCCAGCCCCACCAGGCCGGTGATCCCCAGCTGCACGGCGGTCAGCGGAATCAGCGGCACCTCGCGGGCGCAGCGGCTGGTGTAGCAGAACCAGATTGACTGCACCAGCGCGGTAAGCAGAAACCAGCCCTGGCTGGGGTGGAAGGCAATCGGCATATGCAGGCTCAGCAGGGCAAGACCGACGATCGCCAGCGGCAGGCACTCCCAGTAAGCGCGCGCCGGGCGCGTTTTCATCATCACCCATGCGGTCAGCGGTACGAAGAGCATCGACAGGCTCATGATAAACGCCCCCTCGCCCAGCGACGGCGTGGTCGACACCGCATAAATCCACAGGCAGAGGTTGAGCGCAAACCACAGGCCGCTGATGAGTATCTGCGGCCACTGGCGTTTCTCGACGCGAAAACCGCGACAGAAAGGCAGCAGCAGCAGCGCGGCGAAAAAGAAGCGCAGGCCGAGGAAGGCAAAAACCGGCATCCCGGCGATGGCTTCACGCGAAAATATCCACCCGCAGGCGGCGATGAGCGTGGCGGCGACCAGCAGCATATCCGCCTGACGTTGCCGAATCATATACAGCTCTCCCTGCGTGAGTGATTACCAGCCCGGCACCGCGCCGCCGTTGAAGATCGTCTCCGCCGCCTTCGCCACTTCCGGCGACTGGTAGGACTGCATAAACTCCTTCACGTTCTGCGCATCTTTATTATCTTCGCGGGTGACGATGATGTTCACGTAGGGCGAGTTTTTATCCTCGATAAAAATGCCGTCGCGCACCGGAGAGAGCCCGGTCTGCTGGAGGTAGGTGGTGCTGATAATCGCCACATCAACCTTGGGATCGTCGATCACCCGCGGCAGCTGCGCGCCTTCCAGCTCCATGATTTTCAGGCTGTGCGGGTTGGCGGTGATATCGATTGCCGTCGGCAGCAGCCCGGTACCGGCCTTGAGGGTAATCAGCTTCTCCTGCTGCAGAAGAAGCAGCGCGCGGCCGAGGTTGGTCGGATCGTTAGGAATGGCGATGGTCGCCCCGTCTTTCAGGTCAGCGACCGATTTAATCTTGCGCGAGTAGCCCGCCATCGGGAACACGAAGGTGTTGCCGACCGCCACCAGGTGATAGCCGTGCGCTTTATTATCCTGTTCGAGGAACGGCCGGTGCTGGAAGACGTTGGCGTCCAGATCCCCGGCGTTAGTCGATTCGTTCGGTAGCAGGGAGCCGCTAAAACCAACCAGCTCAACGTCGAGGCCATACTTCTCTTTCGCCACCTTCTTCGCCACTTCCGCCACATCCTGTTCTGCGCCGTTAATCACGCCAACTTTAATGTGTTTTGCATCGCCGTCTTGCCGATCGCAACCCGCCAGCAGCAGGCCCGCCAGCACCACCACGGCGGCTGTCCGTAAACGCAATTTCATTGTTTTCACCCTGTTAGTCCATTAGAAAGTCATTATTATTTTCGTGCGAAACTATAACGGCTTTATGGTCAGCTTTTAAACATCAAAAGCAGTAACAGGAAATAAAATCATCTGCTGAATTTCGCCTCATGGGCCAGCAGCCACTCTTTGCGCGCCAGGCCGCCGCCGTAGCCGGTGAGTGAGCCATCTTTGCCGATAATCCGGTGGCAGGGAATAACGAGCGCCAGCCGGTTGGCGCCGTTGGCGTTGGCCACCGCGCGCACCGCCCCCGGGTTGCCCATCAGCTCGGCAAGCCCCTGATAATGCTCGGTCGTGCCGTAGGGCACCGCCCGCAGCTGCTGCCAGACCGCCTGCTGAAAATCGCTGCCCGGCGTCTCAAGAGTGAGGGAAAAGCGCTGCCGCTGGCCGGCAAAATACTCCCCGACCTCCGCCACCGCCTGGCGCGTATGGGCGTTTTCCCCGGCAATAATATTGGCCGCCAGCAGGCGCTGAAGGTCGCGAAATTCGCTCTCCAGCATCCGCCGGTCAACAAACTCCAGCAGGCAAACCCCGCGCTCGGTGGCGCAGACAAACATCGGCCCGATGGGGGTGGTAAAGCGCTGGATCAGGATAACCCGCCCCGCTTTGCTCGGCGCCCGGCCGGTGAGCTTTTTGCAGGTATAGCCGAAGCCGCTGAGCGAGTCGTAGCCGCTATCAAACGCCACGTCGGTCGCGCTGCGCCCGCCCTGTAGCTCCTGCAGGGCGGTATTGACCCGCAGCATCCGCTGGAAGGCCTGAAACGTCATGCCGTAGTTCTGGCTAAACCAGCGGCGCATGCGTTCCGGGCTGATGTGCTGCTGACGCAGCTGGTCATCGGTGATTCGCACCTTGGGCGCGGCGCGCAGCTGCTGCATCACCTGCTCCACCATCGGCGGCGCAGAGCTGGCGTTTTCCGTCGGTCGGCAAATTTTACACGGACGAAAGCCGGCGCTGAGCGCGGCTTTGAAATCGCTATAAAACTCCACGTTTTCCCGCTTTGGCTTGCGGGCGCGGCAGGTGGCGATGCAGAACACGCCAGTGGTTTTCACGCCGACGTAAAACAGCCCGGCGTACTGGGATGAGCGGGCCACCAGCGCCTCATACCAGGTATCGCATAACCCTTTATCAATCACCTGCATGGCTGAACACCCCTTTAAACGATTGCTGCTGTCAATGCGCAGGATTCTGGCGCTTCGGCCCTAAAGACGACAACCGAAAACCGGACGACTATTTTCGCCTGAACCGGCGTCCGGTCGGGCGCAACATCACCTTGCTCTACCGGCGTCGCCACTCGCCGGGCGTCATCGCGTAGAGCTTCCTGAAGGCCTTCGAGAAGGAGGCCAGCGACTGAAAGCCGCAGCGGTCGGCGATAACGTCCAGGTTGGCCTGCCGCTCCAGGCGCAGCAGGCGGGCGGCCATCGCCATACGCAGCTGGGTAAGCCACGCCTGGGGAGTGAGATGATAGACGCGGGCGAAATGACGGGCAAAGGTCGCCCGCGACAGGAATGCCCGCGCGGCCATGGTTTCCAGCGTCCACGGCTGCTCCGGCGCCGCCAGCACCGCCAATACCGCTGGCATCAGGCGCTCGTCGCTCATCAGCCGCAGCAGACCGCCCGGCGGCTGCTCCGTGCCGAGCAGCGTGCGCAGCAGCAGCACCAATAGCGTATCGCCGAGGCTGCGAACGATGGCGCCGCCGCCGGGGCGATCGGCGAGGCTTTCCCGCACCAGCACGTTGAGCAGGATCTCCAGCTCCGGGCACTCCCGGCGCTCGTCGGTATGCAGGTGCACAAGCTCGGCCTCTTCGGCAAACAGCCAGCTGACGTGCGGGCCAAAGTAAAACTCGCCGCACAGCATCTCCAGCGCGTCGCTGTCGCTGCCGGTTCGCATCTCGGTCAGCGTGCCGTTAAAGCGGTGGGCAACCGGCAAAATCTGCCCCCATTCGAGCAGGCTTTCCATCAGGTGCGGCGAGCCGTGCGGCAGCAAAATAACGTCTCCCGCCCGCATATGTCGGGTTTGATGGCCAACGGTCACCCGCCCTTCGCCGCGCAGGACAAAATGCCACGGCACCACGCCGCCGGGCATCTGGTCATGGCCGGCCTGCCAGCGGCCGCCAAAACGGCAGTGCAGATTGACTTCGCAGCGCGGGGCCAGCAGCGCCAGCAGATGACTGAGACTATCCATACCTCTCCTGAGACGATAAGACAAAAAGGTGAGACGCAGAGCGCGAGTCTAGCACGCTGCCGGCGCCTAAGATGTCCCCACTGCCACGACATACCCTCAAATACACAGGAGTTAACCATGAGCCGTTTAGCTGAAATTCGTGAACAAGATGCCACAGGTAAAGCCGCAGAAATTTTTGGCGGGATTAAAAAAGCAATGGGCAAGGTGCCGAATGCCTTTCTGACCATCGGCGGCCACTCTCCGGCGGCGCTGCAGCAGGCGCTGGCGCATAACGCCATGCTGAGTAAGGGCAGCCTGAATGCACAAGAGCTGGAAGCTATCAACCTGGCGGTGAGCGAAGCCACCGGCTGTGATTACTGCCTGGCGGCGCACACCATGATGGCCAAAAGAGCCGGCTACAGCAGCGAGCAGATCCACGCCCTGCGCCGCGGCGAGTATCCGCAGGATGCGCACCTCGATGCGCTGGCAAAATTCGTTCAGACCCTGGTGAGCACCACCGGTACCCTGCCGGAAGCCGACGTCAGCGCCCTGCGCAGCGCCGGATTCAGCGACCAGCAGACTATCGAGATTATCAGCGCGGTCAGCGCCATTCTGTTCACCAACATGGTGAACCGGGTTAACGATACGGTTGTCGATTTCCCGAAAGCCGATTAACCCGTAAGTTAACGCCTGCTTTACAGCCCCAGAGCGCTGAGCCCCGGATGGTCATCAGGCCGGCGGCCCTGGGGCCAGTGAAACAGGCGTTCGTTTTCGCCGATCGGCAGATCGTTGATGCAGGCGTAGCGCGTGCGCATCAGGCCGTGCTCATCGAACTCCCAGTTTTCATTGCCGTACGAGCGGAACCAGTTGCCGCTATCGTCACGCCACTCGTAGGCAAAGCGCACCGCAATGCGGTTATCGCTCCACGCCCACAGCTCCTTAATCAGCCGGTACTCCTGCTCTTTGCGCCACTTGCGCTGCAGGAAGCCGACGATTTCCGCCCGCCCCTGCACAAACTCGCTGCGGTTGCGCCATTCGCTATCGGGGGTATAGGCCAGCGCCACCTTCTGCGCATCGCGGCTGTTCCAGCCGTCTTCGGCGGCACGTACCTTTTGCGTCGCGCTTTCGCGGGTAAACGGCGGCAGCGGCGGGCGTTGTTCAGTCATCATCTTCTCCTGTGCGGGTTAACTGCTGCAGGCGCTGATTCTCCTGCTCAAGGTCGTGAATACGCTGCTGCAGCGTCTGGCTATATTCCGCCACCTGCTGCGCGCTGTAGCGCGGCGTAATGTGCTGCGGACAGTTCCAGTCGAACGCCTGCAGATGAAAGCGAAAGATACGCTCAACGCTGCCGCGGTAATTTTCCGGCTTCACCCGGGCCAGCAGCGCGGGATCCTCATCCGCCGCCAGCACCTCAACGGTGGCGTAGATTTTCAGCCTGGCACGGCGCGGGTAATCCATCAAAAACAGACACGCCCTGGCGCTTCCACGCAGGTTGCCGGTGCTGATGTACTGCCGGTTGCCGCTAAAATCCGCCATTGCCAGGGTGGTCTCATCCAGCAGATGCAGAAAGCCGGGCGGCCCGCCGCGATGCTGGATATAGGGCCAGCCGGTTTGCGAAACCGTCGCCAGATAAAAGCTGTCCCTGCTGGTAATCATCGCTTCCTCGCTGGCGGTAAAGCGGTCCGCCTTGCGGTGGCTGTGGGGCGATTGCCACAGCCCGTCGCTGCCCATTTCATGCTGGACGTCCATCACATCCGGGGTGATGGCAATACCAAGAAAGTCACCGGTCATACATCCTCCGCGCCTCGTATCACTGCCCAAAGCATGAACTCTACTGCGACAAATGATAATACTGGTGATCTGGCAATCATCTTTCCGTAAGGCGGGATAATAATGGACCGATTAAGCGCGATGGCGCTGCTGGTGAAGGTTACCGAGCTGGGCAGTATGTCGGCGGCGGCGCGGGCGCTGAATACGCCGCTGACCACCGTCAGCCGCAATATTGCCGAGCTGGAGAGCGCGCTCGGCGCACGCCTGCTGACCCGCACCACCCGCCGGCTTACGCTAACCGATGCCGGCGTAGAGTATGTTGCCGCCGCGCGGCGGATCCTTGAAGAGGTGGAGAACGCCGAGCGGCAGGCGGCGGGCGAGTATCTGCAGCCCAAGGGCGAGCTGGTGATCGCCGCGCCGACGATGTTCGGTCGCGTGCACGTTTTGCCGGTGGTGAGCGATTTTCTCGCCCGTTACCCGCAAATTAACGTTCGTTTGCTGCTCAGCGACCGTAATGCTGACCTGATAGGTGACCATGTCGATCTGGCGGTGCGCATTGGCGCTCTGCCGGATAGCGGCATGGTGGCCACCCGCCTCGGGGAGATGCGCATTGTCACCTGCGCCCAGCCGCTGCTGCTGGCAAAGCACGGCGTGCCGCAGCGCCCCCGCGAGCTGGCCGGGCTGCCGATTATTGCGATTGAATCGCCGATGCCCTACAGCGGCTGGCGGTTTCGCGCCGCCGAAGCGGCTGACCAGCTGGTAACCCTGCGCGCCGTGCTGTCGGTCACCACCCCGGAAAGCGCCGCTGACGCCGCCCGGCTCGGGGTTGGCGTGGCGCGGCTGCTGCACTATCAGGCCATCGACGGCCTGACCCGCGGCGAGCTGCAGCTTATTCTGGAATCGGTCGAACCCGAGCCGACGCCGGTGCACCTGCTGTATACCAGCCGGGATCTGGCCCCGCTCAAGCTACGCAAGTTCCTCAGCTTCGCCGCGCCGGCGCTGCGCCGGGCGCTGCTGCGTATCGCCGGAACCGCCTAGCGTGCCGCCTTTTTCAGCGGCACCTCTTTCAGCAGCCACGAGAGCACAAAGGCGACGGCCATAATGCAGGCGGCCATCAGGAAGGCGGCGTGAATGGCCGCGCCGAAGGCGTCGAGATAATCAAGGCGGATCGCCGTCGGCAGGTTCTGTACCGCCTCCGGGTTTAGCGCCCTCGGCAGCTCGGCGCCCTCCGGCAGCAGGCGCTGGAGGTTATTCTGCAGCACGTGGGTAAATACCGCGCCGAACAGCGCCACGCCTATCGATCCGCCAATCGAGCGAAACAGCGTCACCCCCGAGGTGGCCACGCCGTACATCTGCGCCGGCATTGCGTTCTGTACCGCCAGCACCAGCACCTGCATCACCAGCCCCAGGCCTGCCCCCAGCACGCCGGTAAACAGATACAGCTGCCACATCGGCGAATGAATCGTAATCCGGGTCAGCAGCACCATCCCCACCACGCCCAGCAGGGTGCCGAGGATCGGGAACAGGCGGTATTTACCGGTACGGCTGATAATCCGCCCGCTGACGATCGACGTCAGCAGCAGGCCGCCCATTAGCGGGATCAGCTGCAGCCCGGCTTCGGTCGGGGTCGCCGCCTTCACCACCTGCAGATAGAGCGGCAGGAAGGTCACCGAGCCAAATAGCGCCATGCCGATCACGAAACCAATCATGCTGCACAGCAGAAAGGTGCGGTTACGGAACAGCGAGAGCGGAATAATCGGCTCCACGGCCACCCGTTCCTCATAAATAAAGCCAATGATTCCCACGACGCCAAAGGCCAGAATGCACCACAGCTGCGGGTCATTCCACGGCCGCACGCTGCCGCCTTCGGAGGTGAAGAGGATAATGCACAGCAGCGCCATGCTCAGGTAAAACGCCCCCAGCCAGTCGATCTGGTGCGCGCTGCGCTTATTGCTGCTGTGGAACACCGCCCCGATCACCAGCAGAGCAAACAGCCCCAGCGGCAGGTTGATATAAAAAATCCAGCGCCAGGAGGCGTGCTGCACCAGAAAACCGCCGATCAGCGGCCCGATGACCGTCGCCAGGCCGAACACGCCGCCGAAGAGGCCCTGATAGCGGCCGCGGTTTGCCGGAGGGATCACGTCGGCGACCGCCGCCATGCTGATCACCATCAGGCCGCCGCCGCCCAGCCCCTGCAGCGCGCGCATCAGCACCAGCTGCGTCATATTCTGCGCCAGGCCGCACAGCGCCGAGCCGACGAGGAACAGCACAATCGCCACCTGGAGCACGATTTTTCGCCCGAACAGATCGCCGAATTTACCGTACAGCGGCACCACGATAGTTGAGCTCAGGATATAGGCGGTCACCACCCACGAGAGCTTATCCAGCCCGCCGAGTTCGCCGACAATGGTCGGCAGAGCGGTCGATACGATGGTCTGATCCAGCGCCGACAGCAGCATCACCAGCAGCAGCGCGCTGAACAGCAGGCGGATCGACGGCGCCGGCCGGGCGGCGATTTCAGATGTCATAGCAACACTCGCTTGAAATTAATTAAATGCATAATTAATATTTAGGGAAATGATGAATCAGGTCAAGAGACAGTGAAGAAATGACAGCACAAAAAGACCATGATGCGCCGCGCCGTCCAGGCCGTCCGCGCGGCAAAAAGCCGGGCACCGCTAACCGTGAACAGCTGATGGATATCGCGCTGGCGCTGTTTGCCCGCCAGGGCATCGCCCGGACGTCGCTGAACGCCATCGCCAAAGAGGCCGGGGTCACGCCGGCGATGCTGCATTACTATTTCAACTCGCGGGAAGTATTAGTCGACCAGCTGCTGGAAGAGCGCTTTATGCCGCTGCGCGGCGAAATCAGCAAAATTTTTATCGCCCATCCGCAAGATCCGCTGACCGCGTTTACCCTGCTGATCGAGGCGCTCGCCGCGCTGGCGGAGCAAAACGACTGGTTTGCGCCGCTGTGGATGCAGGAGATGATTGGCGAAATGCCGGTGCTGCGCCAGCATATGCACGCCCGCTTTGGCGACGATAAATATCACCGAATGCTGGAGACCATAGGCCGCTGGCAGCAGGAGGGGAAACTCAACCCGGCCCTGTCGCCGGAGCTGCTGTTCACCAGCCTGATTAGCCTGGTGCTGGTGCCCTATTCGCGCATTCGCACCGATCCGCGCTTAAAAACGATGTCCCGGCAAACCATCGTCAGCCACGCGCTGGCGATGATCCAGCAGGGGATTGGCGGCTGATATCCCCGGCTGTTTTCCCTCTGTCGCCCGGATCGGACGCATCGCGCCGCAGTCCGGGGCGGCAGCAGCCTTACAGCGCCTTCGAGAGATAATGGCGCTCCATGCCGGGGTGCGGGAAATCGGGCAGCGACATCTGCAGCCGGTAGCCGAGCTTTTGATAAAACGGCAGCGCCTGGAAGCTGAAGGTGTCCACCAGCACGTGGCTGCAGCCCCTCTCCCGCGCCAGGTCTTCCGCCGCATGCATAATCTCGCTTCCCAGACCGCTGCCGCGTGAGGCTTCGCTGACCCACAGATACTCAATGCTCAGCCAGCCGCCGACTTTTTTGCCGATCAACCCGCCCCGCATCGCGCCCGATGCGTCCCGAGCATAGACGCCCACGTCGCCAAACTCCGCCGGGTCCAGGTAGCGCCGGTTGTATTCCCGTAGACCCGCCAGCAGCTCATCACGATCCGCGGGGTTAATGCTGGTCGTCATTATTAAAGCCATTAATGCCTCCTGATTAAATTATGTAAGAGTATTATTGGTGCTTACTTTCACAAAAAATTCTTATTTCCTCCATTATTTTTTGCCTTAATTTTCACGATTCAAATTTAGACAAAAAAACCTTTTCATTGGCCGTTTGAGACGTATAATGAGCAAAAAATGAGAATGATCATTCTCACAAAAAAACCAGGAGTGGAGCCATCTCATCTGCAGAGAAGCCAAAAAATGACCGCTCCGGCGGCCGTCGTCGAATAACAGCATACAGGAACGTCTGAGTTCCTTTTTAGCCATTTTCGTTTACCCGAAGATGCCTCAGCGCCCAACCCATCACCTCACTATTTAATTAGTGGGGCGGACGTCGTTTATCCTGAGAAAATATAATGAAATACACCATCATACCCATCGCAATAGCATTATTTCTGCTGGTCGGATGCGATAATTCGCAAACATCTGCCCGGCCGCAAATGACGCCGGAAGTCGGCGTTGTCACCCTCAAAGGCCAGCCCGTTTCCGTTATCAGCGAACTGACCGGCCGCACCACCGCGTCGCTCAGCGCCGAAGTGCGCCCGCAGGTGGGCGGCATCATTCAAAAGCGCCTGTTTACCGAAGGCGACAGGGTGAAAGCCGGCCAGGCGCTATATCAAATTGACCCGGCCAGCTATCGCGCCGCCTATAACGAAGCCGCGGCTGCCCTGAAGCAGGCGCAATCGCTGACGGTTGCCGACTGCCAGAAGGCCCGCCGCTATACGCAGCTGGTCAAAGACAACGGCGTGTCGCTGCAGGATGCCGATGACGCGCAGTCCACCTGTAACCAGGACAAGGCCAGCGTCGAGTCGAAAAAAGCCGCGCTGGAGAGCGCCCGCATCAACCTGAACTGGACCACCGTCAGCGCGCCGATTGCCGGGCGGATTGGCATCTCCTCCGTGACCCCGGGGGCGCTGGTCTCTGCCGATCAGGATACGGCCCTGGCGACGATCCGCGGGCTGGAGACGATTTACGTCGATCTCACGCGATCGAGCGTTGATCTGCTGCGCCTGCGCCAGCAAACGCTGGCAACCAACGCCAATACCCTCAGCGTCACCCTGATCCTCGAAGACGGCAGCACCTATGCCGAGAAGGGCCGCCTGACGCTGACCGAAGTGGCGGTGGACGAATCAACCGGCTCGGTCACGCTGCGGGCGGTGTTCCCCAACCCGCAGCACGTCCTGCTGCCGGGAATGTTCGTCCGCGCCCGCGTCGATGAGGGCGTGATGGACGATGCGATCCTCGCCCCGCAGCAGGGGATCACCCGCGATGTCAAAGGTAACGCCACCGCGCTGGTGGTCGATGCCGACGGCAAAGTCGCCCAGCGTGAGGTCGCAACCGGCGAAGCCTACGGCGATAAGTGGCTGGTGGAGAGCGGCCTGAAGAGCGGCGACAGGCTGATCGTTGAAGGCACCAGCAAGGTGGCCGCCGGGCAGCAGGTCAAAGCCGTTGAAATGAAAAACAGCGGAGGCAACGCCTGATGTTCTCCCGCTTCTTCGTTCGACGCCCGGTGTTCGCCTGGGTCATCGCCATCCTGATTATGCTCGCCGGGATCCTCGCCATCCGCACGCTGCCGGTCGCCCAGTACCCGGACGTCGCGCCGCCGTCGGTGAAAATTTCCGCCACCTACACCGGCGCCTCTGCCGAAACCCTGGAAAACAGCGTGACCCAGGTTATCGAGCAGCAGCTTACCGGGCTGGATAACCTGCTCTATTTCACCTCTACCAGCAGCTCCGACGGCTCGGTGAGCATTAACGTGACCTTCGAGCAGGGGACCGATCCGGACACCGCGCAGGTGCAGGTGCAAAACAAGGTCCAGCAGGCCGAATCGCGGCTGCCCAGCGAAGTGCAGCAGTCCGGCGTGACGGTGGTGAAATCGCAGAGCAGCTTCCTGCTGATCCTCGCGGTGTACGATAAAACCGACAAGGCCACCAGTTCCGATATCGCCGACTGGCTGGTGAGCAATATGCAGGACCCGCTGGCGCGCGTGGAAGGCGTCGGCAGCCTGCAGGTATTTGGCGCTGAATACGCGATGCGCATCTGGATGGACCCGACCAAACTGGCCTCCTATGCGCTGATGCCTTCTGATGTCGAAACGGCAATCGAAGTGCAGAACGTGCAGATCTCGGCGGGTAAAATCGGCGCGCTGCCGTCCTCAAACGCCCAGCAGCTTACCGCCACCGTGCGCGCTCAGTCGCGCCTGCAAACCGTCGATCAGTTCAAAAACATCATTGTGAAGAGCAAGAGCGACGGCTCGGTCGTCCGCCTGAGCGACGTCGCCCGGGTTGAAATGGGCAGCGAAGATTACACCGCGTCGGCGAACCTCAACGGCCACCCTGGCGCCGGTATCGCCGTTATGATGGCGCCGGGCGCCAACGCGCTGGATACCGCGACGCGGGTGAAGGATAAGATTGCCGAGTATCAGCGCCAGATGCCGCAGGGCTACGACATCGCCTATCCGAAGGACAGCACCGAGTTTATTAAAATATCGGTTGAGGATGTGATTCAAACGCTGTTTGAAGCCATCGCGCTGGTGGTCTGCGTGATGTATCTGTTCCTGCAGAACTTCCGCGCCACGCTGATCCCGGCGGTGGCGGTGCCGGTGGTGCTGCTTGGCACCTTCGGCGTGCTGGCGCTGTTTGGCTACTCCATCAATACCCTGACGCTGTTTGCGATGGTGCTGGCGATCGGCCTGCTGGTGGATGACGCCATCGTGGTGGTGGAAAACGTCGAGCGAATTATGCGCGATGAGGGGCTTCCCGCCCGGGAAGCCACCGAAAAGTCGATGGGCGAAATTTCCGGGGCGCTGATCGCCATCGCCCTGGTGCTGTCGGCGGTGTTCCTGCCGATGGCCTTCTTCGGCGGCTCAACCGGCGTTATCTATCGTCAGTTCTCGGTCACCATCATCTCGGCGATGATGCTCTCCGTGGTGGTGGCGCTGACCTTAACCCCGGCGCTGTGCGGCGCGCTGCTGAGCCACTCTAAGCCGCATACCAGGGGCTTCTTCGGGGCGTTTAACCGCCTGTGGGGGCGCACGGAGCAGGGCTATCAGCGCCGCGTGCTCGGCGGCCTGCGCCGTTCGGCGACGATGATGGGCGCCTTCGCGCTGATTTGCGCCGTCATGGCGCTGGCGATGTGGAAGCTGCCGGGCAGCTTCCTGCCGGCAGAGGATCAGGGCGAAATCATGGTGCAGTACACCCTGCCGGCAGGCGCGACCGCCGTGCGCACCGCCGAGGTTCGCCGTCAGGTGACCGACTGGTTCCTGACCAAAGAGAAGGCCAATACCAACGTTATCTTTACCGTCGACGGCTTCAGCTTCAGCGGCAGCGGGCAGAACGCCGGGATGGCTTTCGTGTCGTTGAAAAACTGGTCCCAGCGCAAGGGCGCAGCCAACACCGCGCAGGCCATTGCCCTGCGCGCCACTAAAGAGCTCGGCAGCATCCGCGACGCCTCGCTGTTTGCCATGACGCCTCCTTCGGTAGACGGCCTCGGGCAGAGCAACGGCTTTACCTTTGAGCTGATGGCCAGCGGCGGCACCGATCGCGACAGCCTGATGAAAATGCGCAGCCAGCTGCTGGCGGCGGCCAATCAGAGCCCGCAGCTGCAGTCGGTGCGCGCCAACGACCTGCCGCAGATGCCGCAGCTGCAGGTGGATATCGACAACAACAAAGCGGTGGCGCTGGGGCTATCGCTGAGCGACGTCACCGCCACCCTCTCCAGCGCCTGGGGCGGCACCTACGTCAACGACTTTATCGATCGCGGGCGGGTGAAAAAGGTCTATATCCAGGGCGATAGCGATTCTCGCGCCGTCCCCGCCGATCTCGGGAAATGGTTCGTGCGCGGCAGCGATGACGGCATGACGCCGTTCTCCGCCTTCGCCACCACCCGCTGGCAGTACGGCCCGGAAAGCCTGGTGCGCTACAACGGCTCCGCCGCATTTGAAATCCAGGGCGAAAACGCCGCCGGCTCCAGCTCCGGCGCGGCGCTGGATAAGATGGAAGCCCTCGCCAACAGCCTGCCGGCGGGCACCACCTGGGCATGGAGCGGCATGTCGCTGCAGGAAAAACTGGCCAGCGGCCAGGCGATGAGCCTGTACGCCATCTCCATTCTGGTGGTGTTCCTGTGCCTCGCGGCGCTGTATGAGAGCTGGTCGGTGCCGTTCTCGGTGATCATGGTTATCCCGCTCGGCCTGCTCGGCGCGGCGCTGGCGGCCTGGCTGCGCGATCTGAATAACGACGTCTACTTCCAGGTTGCGCTGTTGACCACCATTGGCCTTTCGTCGAAGAACGCCATTCTGATCGTTGAGTTTGCCGAATCGGCGGTGGATGAAGGCTATTCGCTTTCGCGGGCGGCAATCCGCGCCGCGCAAACCCGTCTGCGCCCTATCGTCATGACTTCGCTGGCGTTTATCGCCGGGGTGCTGCCGCTGGCGGTGGCGACCGGCGCGGGGGCCAACAGCCGCGTGGCGATCGGCAGCGGGATCATCGGCGGCACGCTAACCGCCACGCTGCTGGCGGTGTTCTTCGTTCCCCTGTTCTTTGTGCTGGTGAAGCGGTTCTTCACCCGCCAGCGTCCTTCTCAGGAGTAGATTATGTTTCGTTTTACGTTAGTTTTTATCGCGCTCCTGAGCGCAGGCTGCGTCTCCCTTGACCCGCACTACGAGCGTCCGGCGGCGCCGGTGCCCGCCACGCTGCCCGGCGCCCACGGCGAGGCGACGACGGTCGTCAGCCAGTGGCAGCAGGTGGTGAACGACGCGCGGCTCAAAAAGGTGGTGACCATCGCGCTGAACAGCAACCGCGACGTGCAAAAAGCGCTGGCCGATATCGAAGCCGCCCGCGCCCAGTTTGGCGAAACCCGCGCTTCGCTATTCCCCACCGTTGACGCCGAGCTGAGCCATACCCGCAGCAAAACGGTGGCCAGCGGCCTCACCTCATCGGCGGAAGCCGACGGGGCGGTCTCCAGCTTCGAGCTGGATCTGTTCGGCAAAAACCAGAGCCTGACCCGCGCGGCGCGGGAAACCTGGCTCGCCAGCGAATTCACCGCTCAGAATACGCGGCTGACGATGATAGCCGACCTGACTACCGCGTGGATCACCCTCGCGGCGGACAACAGCAGCCTGGCGCTGGCCGAAGAAACCATGGCCAGCGCCGACAGCTCGCGCAAAATCGTCGCCCGCCAGATGGCGGTCGGCACCGCTGCGGCCAGCGATCTCAGCGATGCCGAAGCGGTTTACCAGCAGGCGCGCGCCAGCGTCGCCAGCTATCGAACCCAGGTCGCGCAGGATAAAAACGCGCTCAACCTGCTGGCCGGCGAAAGCGTCCCTGAGAGCCTGCTGCCCGGCACGCTGCAAAGCCTCGGTGATAGCAGCATCGCCCTGATCCCCGCCGGCGTCTCTTCGTCAGTCCTGCTGCGCCGCCCGGATATTCAGGAGGCAGAGCACAACCTCAAGAGCGCCAACGCCGATATTGGCGCCGCGCGCGCCAACTTCTTCCCGAGCATTTCGCTCACCGCCAGCGCCGGGGTCGGCAGCGATTCGCTCTCTTCGCTGTTCAGCCACGGGATGCAGGTGTGGTCGTTCGCGCCGTCAATCAGCCTGCCGCTGTTTACCGGCGGCAGCAACCTGGCGCAGCTTCGCTATGCCGAAGCGGAGAAAAAGGGGCTAATCGCCACCTACGAGAAAAGTATTCAGAGCGCGTTCAAAGACGTCGCCGACGCCCTGGCGCGCCGGGAAACGCTGGGCGAGCAGCTGGATGCCCAGCAGCAGTACGTCGCCGCCGAGCAGAAATCGCTGGATATCGCCACCCGCAGCTATCAGGCAGGGATCGGCAACTATTTGTCGGTGCTGACCGCGCAGCGCACGCTGTGGTCGGCGCAGGCCACGCTGATTACCCTCCAGCAAACCGATCTGCAAAACCGCATTACGCTCTGGCAGTCGCTGGGAGGCGGCGCCAGCTGATCTGCTCCCGCCGGGCCGCAGGGCCCGGCATCCTCATAAGGACCTGCTATGCCGCGTATTTCTCTCTCCTGGGTGGTTATTCTCGGGCTGCTCTCGGGCATCGGCCCGCTCTGTACCGACTTCTACCTGCCGGCGCTGCCGGATATCACCCGCCAGCTGAACGCCACCAGCACGCAAACCCAGCTCTCGCTGACCGCCGCGCTGCTCGGGCTGGGCCTCGGCCAGCTGTTTTTTGGCCCGCTCAGCGACCGCATCGGCCGCCGCAGGCCGCTGATCCTCTCGCTGCTGCTGTTTATCGTCTCCTCGGCGATGTGCGCCCTGACCCAGGATATCCATCTGCTGATTCTCTGGCGCTTTTTGCAGGGCTTTGCCGGCGCGGGCGGCTCGGTGCTGTCGCGTTCGATTGCCCGCGACCGCTACCAGGGCGCGCTGCTGACGCAGTTTTTTGCCCTGCTGATGACCGTCAACGGCATTGCGCCGGTTCTGTCGCCGGTGCTTGGCGGCTACATTATCACCGCCTTCGACTGGCGCATTCTGTTCTGGGCGATGGCGGCGATCGGCGGCGTACTGCTGCTGTTAAGCCTGGCGATCCTCCACGAAACCCTGCCGCCGAAAAGCGCCGCGACCTCGCGTAAAGCGGGCGGCTCGCCGGTGCTGAAAAATCGCCGCTTTATGCGCTACTGCCTGATTCAGGCCTTTATGATGGCCGGCCTGTTCTCCTATATCGGCTCGTCGTCCTTCGTGATGCAGAGTGAATTTGCCATGAGCGCCATGCAGTTCAGCCTGCTGTTCGGCCTGAACGGGATTGGGCTGATTATTGCCGCGCTTATCTTCTCCCGCCTGACGCGCCGCTTTTCGGCCGAGTCCCTGCTGCGCACGGGTCTGACGCTGGCGGTGCTGTGCGCCGCCGGCATGCTGCTGTTCGCCTGGCTGAAGCTGCCGCTGCCGGCGCTGATCGGCCTGTTCTTCACCGTGTCGTTTATGAGCGGCATCAGCACCGTGGCCGGGGCCGAAGCGATGAACGCCGTTGATGCCGGGCAGTCGGGCACCGCATCCGCGCTGTTAGGTACGCTGATGTTCGTCTTTGGCGGCATCGCCGCGCCGCTCGCCGGACTCGGCGGTGAAACCATGTTGAAAATGAGCCTGGCCATGGCGATAAGCTATTTTCTGGCCCTGCTGCTGAGCCTGAAAAAACCCGCTGCACTACGCTAGCCCAGCCTGCGGTAATAAAATATTCCAGTTTTATTACCGCACAATCCCCCGCCACACCTACAAATATCTTATTATCTGCCGTGCGCTAATCGTGATAACCTTCACATGAATGGAATAATTAATTCCTTAGAATACCCGCCACCGTGAATAATGAGGTTTTGTTATGAGTATCGACCTGAGCAAACTGCTGACCGAACGGCGCAACGCCAATAGCGCCAATATTGACACCCTGTCTACCGTTGAAATGCTGACGGTGATTAACCAGGAAGACAGGCTGGTGGCCGAGGCAATTACCCCCTATTTGCCGCAGATCGCTCAGGTTGTCGATAAGGTCGCCACCGCGCTGCAGGCGGGCGGACGCCTGATTTATATCGGCGCGGGCACCTCCGGTCGCCTGGGGATCCTCGACGCCAGCGAATGTCCGCCAACCTTCGGCACGCGTCCGGAGCAGGTGGTCGGGATTATCGCCGGCGGGCATAAAGCCATCCTCAGCGCGGTGGAAAACGTCGAAGACAACAAGGCGCAGGGCGCAATGGACCTGCAGAACCTCAATTTCAGCAACCGCGACGTGCTGGTTGGCCTCGCCGCCAGCGGACGGACGCCGTACGTCATCGGCGCAATGGAGTATGCCCACAGCCAGAACGCGTTTGTCGCTATCGTCAGCTGCAATCCGCACGGCGAGATGGCCCGGCTGGCGGACGTCGCTATCACTCCGGTCGTCGGCCCGGAAGTGGTGACCGGCTCAACCCGCCTGAAGGCAGGCACCGCGCAAAAGCTGGTACTGAATATGATTTCGACCGGGGCAATGATCCGCGTCGGCAAGGTCTACAGCAACCTGATGGTTGACGTTGAGGCCACCAACGCCAAGCTTATCGAGCGTCAGATCTCCATCGTCATGGAGGCAACCGAGTGCGATCGCGACGCCGCCCAGCGCGCGCTGGACGCCTGCGGCCGTCACTGCAAAACGGCCATTGTGATGGTGCTTGCCGATCTTAGCGCCGAAGAAGCGCAGTCGCTGCTGGCCAAAAATAGCGGCTATATCCGCAAAGCGCTGGGCAACGCCTGAGCGCCAACAGACAGGTAAACTGCAATGGCAAAAATAAATAAAGAGATGATAGCGCGGATCCTTACCCACGTCGGCGGAGCCGGAAACGTGGCGCAGGCCGGTAACTGTATGACCCGCCTGCGCCTGACCCTGCGCGACGAAGCGCTGGCCGATAGCGCCGCAATCCGTCAGGTTGAAGGCGTGATGGGGGTTATCGTCAGCGATGAGCAGTTTCAGGTCGTGCTTGGCCCGGGCAAAGCGCAAACCGCGGCGGAAATGATGAACGCCATGCTGGAGGATGCGCCGCAGGACGCCCCGTCGCTGGCGGAGGTCGCCGCCGAGAAGAAACAGGCGCTGAAGAGCAAGCAAACCGGCGGGGTACAGAAGTTTCTCGCCAAATTCGCCACCATTTTTACGCCGCTGATCCCCGGCTTTATCGCCGTCGGCCTGCTGCTCGGCTTTGCTACCCTGGCAGAACAAATCTTCGTCCTGGAGAATGCGCACCCTAACGCCAGCCTGGTGGCGCTGATCGGCTATATGAAGATCTTCAGCAAAGGGATGTTTACCTTCCTGAGTATCTTAATCGGCTATAACGCCCAGAAGGCGTTTGGCGGCTCCGGGGTCAACGGGGCGATTATCGCCTCGCTGTTCGTTCTCGGCTACAACCCCGAAGCAACCAGCGGATTTTACGCCGGGATCACCACCTTCTTCGGCCACGGCATCGACCCGCGCGGCAATATTATCGGCGTGCTGATCGCCTCGATTATCGGCGCATGGGTGGAAAGACAGGTGCGGCGTTTCATGCCGGCCAACCTCGATATGATCCTCACCTCGGCGGTCACGCTGCTGATTATGGGCGCGGTCACCTTTACGGTGATCATGCCGATTGGCGGCTGGCTGTTTACCGGAATGTCGTGGCTGTTCCTGCACCTCAACGGTAACCCGTTCGGTTCAGCGGTGCTGGCGGGGCTGTTCCTGCTGGCGGTGATGTTCGGCGTCCATCAGGGCTTTGTCCCGGTCTATTTCGCGCTGGTGGATGCGCAGGGCTTTAACTCGCTGTTCCCGATCCTGGCGATGGCCGGCGCCGGGCAGGTGGGCGCCGCGCTGGCCCTCTACTGGCGGGCAAAGCACGGCTCGCTGCTGCGCACCCAGATCAAAGGGGCGATTATTCCCGGCTTTCTGGGTATCGGCGAACCGCTGATCTATGGCGTCACCCTGCCGCGGATGAAGCCGTTTATCACCGCCTGCATCGGCGGCGCCTGCGGCGGCTTCTTCCTCGGCCTGATCGCGTGGCTGGGCCTGCCGGTGGGGCTGAATACGGTCTTTGGGCCCTCCGGCCTGGTGGCGCTGCCGCTGATGACCTCCGGCAGCGGCATCTACGCCGGGATGGCGGTCTACGCGGCGGGGCTGGCCGTCTCATACCTGTGCGGCTTTGCGCTGACCTGGCTGTTCGGCAGTAAGAACGTTGATTTGAGCTAAGGCGCAGCGCTGGTCAGGGGGCGCCTGGCCGGCCGTTCCCCGATCTGCGCCGCGCTTATGCGGACGGCGACTACCATTTCCTTCCCCGCCGTCCGAACGCGCCCATGCTATGATTCCCTTTTCGCGATATACCACCTGAGGGAAAGATGGGCTCCAGTAAAAAAGGGATGCTGAATGTACTTATAGCCGCCGTGCTATGGGGGAGTTCCGGCGTCTGCGCGCAGTACATTATGCAGCAAAGCCAGATGTCATCACCGTTTCTGACCATGACGCGCCTGCTGTTCGCCGGCCTGATTCTGCTGATGCTCTCTTTCGTCCACGGCGATAAAATTTTCCGCGTCCTGCAAAACCGCAAAGATGCCGTCAGCCTGCTGATTTTCTCGCTGTTTGGCGCGCTGACCGTGCAGTACACCTTCCTGATGACCATCGAAAAATCAAACGCCGCGACCGCGACGGTGCTGCAGTTCCTGTCGCCGACGATTATCGTCGCCTGGTTCGCGCTGGCCCGCAAAACGCGCCCTCGCCCGCTGGTGCTGGCAGCGATCGGCACTTCGCTGGCTGGCACGTTTCTGCTGGTAACCCACGGCAACCCGACAACGCTCTCTATTTCACCCGCGGCGCTCTTCTGGGGGGTGGCTTCGGCCTTTGCCGCCGCCTTCTACACCACCTATCCGTCAACGCTTATCGCCCGCTACGGCACCCTGCCGATCGTCGGCTGGAGCATGCTGCTCGGCGGGGCGATGCTGCTGCCGTTCTACGGCGGCCAGGGCAGCAACTTTGTGGTCAACGGCCCCCTGCTGCTGGCCTTCTTTTATCTGGTGGTGATCGGCACTTCGCTGACCTTCAGCCTTTATCTGAACGGCGCGCAGATGATTGGCGGCGCGAAGGCGGGGATCCTCAGCTGCGCCGAGCCGCTGAGCAGCGCCCTGCTCTCTTTGCTGCTGCTGGGCATCACCTTTACGCTGCCGGACTGGCTCGGCACGCTGCTGATCCTGTCATCGGTGGTGCTGATAGCCTTGGATTCACGGCGGCGCGTTCGGGCAGCATAGAAAAGCAATTTACTGATTTTAAACAATTTATAATCCAGATGATTTGCGTGTTTTGCGCACTACGCATATAGTTTGGTATCACCCTTGAAGGAGAAGCGCCATGAAAGCGTGTTGGATGTTGTGCCTGGTCAGCGCCCTCAGCGCCTCGGCTGCGTGGGCCGAATCGCCGCTACAAAGCCTGCAGTTCGAGCAGCAAAAACAGCTGGTATTAAAAGCGGTGAAGGAAAAATGCACCCCGGCGGCAACGCTTAGCGATAACGACTTTGCCAATAAGGTTCTCGCCTCGAAAGAGAATCAAACCTACGTGCGTGAGGCAACCCTGGCAAAAGAGCGTAATAACCAGAAGAACTACCAGGCGGCGATCGACAAGATTACCTGCCCGGCGCAGTGATCCCGCCTGCGACGCGGCCAGCAGGCCGCCCGCCGCGCAAATAAAAATACCTGTCAGTTACGCCACTGGCAGGTATTTTTTTGACTTCATCATGGCCTCGCGGCTGTGTGCGCCCGCGCGCGGGCCAGCTTAGATTTTCGGAATAATAAGATCCCCGCGCAGCATGCTGCCGCCCAGCATTTGCGTCTTTTCCGTCAGCCAGCTGACGATCCGCATCGCCATCACATCCATCGAGTACTCAATCGCCGGAATGGTCGGAATACCCGGCAGCTGTAGCGAGCCGGCCAGGCTAAAGACCATCACCTTTTCCGGCACCGCGCGGCTGAACGCCTGCAGCTGCGGGACAACCCGCTGCGCCTGCTGCTCGTCCGCAACCAGCAGCGCATTGAAGTTCAACGTCGTCGCGTTGCTCACCAGCTCCTGCACCGCCACCGACGGCGAAGTGCTGTCGAGGAATACCAGGTTGCGATTAAACGGCAGGAAATTTTTCTCCAGCGCATGCTTGTAGCCCAGCAGCACCTGATCGGCAAAGCCGCTCCCCTCGGGATGGATGAGCGCAATCTGGCGTCGCCCCTGGCTAATCAAATAGTTACAGGCAGTTTCCGCGGCAAAAGCGTGGTCAAACTGAATGCTGTTCGCCCCTTCGCTCTCGAGGCAGTCAATCAGCGCCACGTCCGGCCGGTCAATATTCAGCGGGAAGCGGGCGCCAATAATCAGGATATCGTCGCACAGGCCGCAGCTGAGCTCTTCGAGCGAGTTCATCACCCCGTCGCGGGTGTTGGCGAAGCGCAGCAGCAGATGCTTTTGATGCTGACTCAGCTGTTTTTCCAGGGCATACAGATAGCTGGTGGTTTGATTGATATTATCCTGGGCGCAAATCACCCCGATGCAGCCCGTGCTCTGGCTGAACAATGATTGGGCAATCATATTTGGCCGGTAATTGAGCTCTTCCGCCGCCTGCAGTACCGCCTGACGACTGGCCTCTTTGACGCCGCGAGAGCCGCTCAGCACGCGTGAAACTGTGGCCTTTGAGACGCCAGCTAACCGTGATACATCGTTGATTGTAGACATCTTTCTCCCCTGACAGGGTCGGGCCGATCCCTGTAAATCTTTAGACCTGAATCGCTTCAATAGTAACCAACGGCAGTATATCCGTTTCCTTTTTTATTTGGAAACCGATTTTCCGTTTCATGGAAAATCATCGCAAAAACCACGGAATTATGTGAGCCGAATCTAATTAATCAGCCCCGTACACGGTAGATCTTGACGGTTATCACAGTTCTGTTTTTTATAAATGGAAACCGGTTTCCGTCTGATATCAAATCATCCACGCAATAACTTTTTACATATTGAGGATGAGTGTCGATGTACAAGATTATGCTGTGCTGCTCTGCGGGAATGTCCACCAGTCTGCTGGTCAGGAAGATGGTCGATGAGGCGAAGGAACGTAACCTGCCTGTGCAGATAGACGCCTACGGCGTTTCCGAATTTGACATGCAGTTTCCGCAATACCAGGTGGTTCTGCTCGGACCCCAGGTAAAATACATGCTGAAAACATTATCTGAGAAAGCCGCTTCCCTGAATATTCCGGTCCAGCCGATAAACGCCATGGACTACGGAATGCAGCGGGGAGATAACGTCCTGGATTATGCTCTGTCGCTGATAGCAGCGGCGCATTAAGAGGTGTGCAAATGAGTTCTCTGTATCAGTCCATGATTGCCGTGATCGAGCAATCTATTACTCCGCTGGCAGGACGCCTTGGGCAGCAGAAATACGTTATCGCCATCCGCGATGGCTTCACTGCCGCATTGCCGTTTATGATCATCGGCTCTTTCATGCTGGTATTTATCTTTCCTCCTTTTTCACCCGACACCACCAACGGTTTTGCCCGCGGCTGGCTGGATTTCTCACAGCAGTATCGTGAGCAGCTGATGCTGCCGTTTAACCTGAGCATGGGGGTCATGACCTTCTTTATTTCCGTCGGCATTGGCGCCAGCCTCGGCCGCCAGTTTCAGCTCGACCCGGTGATGTCCGGCCTGCTGGCCTTTATGGCCTTTCTGCTGGTCGCGGCACCCTACGCTGACGGCAAAATTTCCACCCAGTATCTGTCAGGCCAGGGGATCTTCACCGCCTTAATTACCGCCATCTACTCCACCCGCGTTTACGCATGGCTGAAGCAGAATAATATTACTATCCGCCTGCCGAAAGAGGTGCCCACCGGCGTCGCGCGCTCGTTCGAAATCCTGATCCCGGTGCTGGTGGTGATCGGGACGCTGCATCCGCTGAACCTGTTTATCGAAGCGCAGACCGGTATGATCCTGCCGCAGGCGATTATGCATCTGCTGGAGCCGCTGGTGTCGGCCTCCGACTCCCTGCCGGCAATCCTGCTCTCCGTGCTGATGTGCCAGATTTTCTGGTTCGCCGGGATCCACGGCTCGCTGATTGTGACCGGGATTATGAACCCGTTCTGGATGGCGAACCTGTCGGCAAACCAGGCGGCACTGGCCGCTGGCGCCGCGCTACCGCACGTTTATCTGCAGGGCTTCTGGGACCACTATCTGCTGATTGGCGGCGTGGGCTCGACGCTTCCGCTGGCATTCCTGCTGCTGCGCAGCCGCGTGGCGCACCTGCGGACCATCGGCAAAATGGGCATCGTGCCAAGCTTCTTCAACATTAACGAACCGATTCTGTTCGGGGCGCCGATTATCATGAACCCGATGATGTTTATCCCGTTCGTGTTCGTGCCGATGATCAACGCAGTGCTGGCCTACGGCGCAACCCGTCTCGGCTGGCTGACGCAGGTGGTCTCGCTGACGCCGTGGACCACGCCAGCCCCTATCGGCGCCTCCTGGGCCGCCAACTGGACCCTGAGCCCGGTGGTGATGTGCGTCATTTGCATGGTGATGTCAGCCGTCATTTACCTGCCATTCCTCCGCGCCTATGAACGCTCATTAATGAAAACTGAAGTCGAAAAAGCCAAAGCTGCCGTTCCGGTTGCTGAAACAGTCAGTCAGTAATAGTCGGGAAATACGCTCTTAGCTGTATTTCCCGGAGCGTCCGATAAAAATAACACCGTCATCAGGAATTATGCGGAAAAGGGATTTTCGCCGTACGCTTTAAATAATAAAGTTAATGATCTCAGGAACTATTATGATTGAATTAGAAGATGCGGTAATGGAAATTATCGTGAATGCGGGACAGTCACGCTCATTATGTTTCGAAGCGATTCATGCTGCCCGCCACGGTAATATTGATGAAGCTAAACTGCTCCTTAATGAAGCCGACGGCTACGCCCGCCGGGCGCACCAGATGCAGACCCAGCTTATCGAGCAGGATGCGGGCGAGGCGCGCCAGCCGATGACGCTGATTATGGTCCACGCGCAGGACCATCTGATGAATTCGCTGCTGGCTCGCGAGTTTTCACAGGAAATTATTCACTTATACCAACGTTAATATATAAACGTCATCCTCTAACTCACCCCTTATATTAATCGGGGCGGGATGGTTATTATCTTAATATATAAATTATTACCAGCGAGATAATTATGAATAATGTAAAAATGCTGCCATTAGCCATGGCGGTCGTTGCCGCACTGTGCCCAATTTCTGTATTAGCGCAAGATTTTACTCAGCAACAAATAGATGCCATTGTGGCGAAAGCCGTGGATAAAGCGCTGGCCGACCGTCAGGCTAAAATGGATGCCGCCGCTGCGAAGAAGGTGGATCTGGAAACCAACCCGCAAACCGCCGCAGCCACGCCGGATATGGCTATTCCATTCGGCCTGAAGTTTAGCGGCTACGCCCGCTACGGCGCCCAGTTCCAGACCGGCGATCAGAAGTTCGTCGGCGTCGACGGCTCCTACAACGGCGCGTCGGCCATCGGCCGTCTCGGCAACGAAGGTAACGGCGGCGAATTCCAGATAACCAAAGCCTTTAAGAGCAGCCAGGGCGCTATCTGGGATATTAACGTTATGTTCGACCACTGGAGCGACGAAGTTAACCTGAAAAAGGCTTACGTCGGCGTCACTAACGTCCTCGAATCAAACCCCAACGCCTACATCTGGGCCGGTCGCGACTTCCACCAGCGTCCGCAGCAGGGGATCAACGACTACTTCTGGATGAACCACGACGGCCAGGGCGCCGGGGTGAAAAACTTTGATATCGGCGGCGTGCAGTTTGACGTGGCGGGGGTCTCACAGGTTGAGTCCTGTAGCCCGGAGGTGATGGCCGATGAGTCCAACCCGTCGCGCATCACCTGTACCGGCGGCTCGGGAACCGGCGATGACGGCCACTACGCGCTGACGTCAAAAATCCACAATATGAAGGCTGGCCCAATTGACGTTGAGGTGTACGCCAACTACGGCTTTGATTCAAAAGCGGTGGATAACGACGCGCAGCTCGATGCCTGGCAGGGCGGCCTGCTGTTGAGTCACACCAACGGCGACGACAGCGGCGTGAACAAGGTGATCCTGCGCTATTCCGATAACGCGGATAACAGCGTCTATAACAAAACCGACGGGCTGACCGCTATCTACGCCAGCTTCGAAGGTAATTATAAGTTCACCCGCCAGGCGCAGGTTGAATACCTGCTGGCCTTCCATGACTACGACAACGGCAAGGACAATACCGATAACCGTAAAAACTACGGCGCGATTGTTCGTCCGATGTATTTCTGGAACGACGTGCATTCAACCTGGCTGGAGGCCGGCTATCAGCGCGTTGACTACGATCAGGGTGGCGACAACAAGGGCTGGAAGCTGACGCTGTCGCAGAACATCTCTATCGGGATGGGACCTGAGTTCCGGCCGATGCTGCGCTTCTACGTCACCGGCGGTCAGGTGGATAATAAACATACCGCTAAGGTCAACGGCACCAGCAGCGATCAGCTGGACTCGCTGAACGTCGGCGGCATGTTCGAGGCGTGGTTCTAAGTCAGAAAGCAGTCCCGGGTCGCGGCATGAATGCCCGGCCCGGGTTTGGTTGCCCGGCCGGCGCTGCGCCCCGGGGCAACGACAGCTAGATCCGCACCTTCGTTGCCACCAGCAGCCCGGTCAGCAGCATCAGGGCGCCCGAGATAATCAGCGGCGACAGCAGGCCCAGGTGGTCGAGCGCCACGCCGCCAACCGCGGCCCCGCAGGTATTCGCCAGCTGAATCACCGCAACCTGGATCGAACCGGCTTTTTCCGCCTGGTCTGACAGCGAACGGGTGATCCACGTTGACCAGCCCACCGGGATCAGGGCGAAAGCAAAGCCCCAGATAATCGCCACCGTGGAGGCCACAATCTGACTTTCTCCCCACAGCACCAGCACCGCCGCGCTGGCCGCCAGAACCAGAGGCGCAGTCGCTAAGGCGGTTTTCACCGAGCGCTTCAGGAGCATCGACGACAGCGAGGTCCCGACAAAGCTGGCAATCCCAAAGCTCAGCAGCACCAGCGTCAGGCCATCAACGTCAAAGCCCGCGAGGGTCATATAGACCGGACGAATGTAGGTAAAGAAGGAAAACTGGCCGGCGAAGGCCATGAAAATAGCGCACATCCCGGCCATTACGCCGGGACGCTTCAGCAGGCTCAGCATGTTTTGCTGCTGATGCGGCGCTTCACCAGGCAGCGAAGGCAGCACCTTCAGTACCCAAATCGTGCACAGCACGCCCATTACCGCCGCCGCGTTAAAGACGTTGCGCCAGCCGATAATACCGCCGAGGAAACTGCCCAGCGGCGCGGCAATCACCAGCGCAATCGACACCGCTCCGAAGATAACCGACAGCGCTTTTGGCACCACCCGCATCGGAACCAGACGCATGGTCAGCGACGCCGACATCGCCCAGAATCCCCCTAACGCCAGCCCCAGGCAGGCGCGACCTACCAGCAGCAGCCAAAAGCTGTTGGCAAAGGAGACCAGCAGGCAGGAGAGCGTCAGCAGTACGGAAAACAGGATCACCACGTAGCGGCGATCGGTGGTGCGAATAAGGGTCGTAATAAACAGGCTGGCAAACATCGCTACAAATGCGGTCGTGGTGACCGACTGTCCGGCCATCCCCTCGGAAATGCCTAAATCCTGCGCCATCGGCGTCAGCAGGCTCACCGGCAGGAACTCAACGGTTATCAGGCAGGCGACGCAAAAGGCCACCGCAAAAACCGCCGACCAGTTTGGCCGTGAAATTTCATTGGTCTGCGATTTGCTCGTGGTGCGGATATGTTCTGTCATGACGTAACCTGAAGCTAAAAACGTACGGAAAAGCAGCGCAGTCTATCATCAAAATTGTGACGAATTTAACGTTTTGACAACTTTTCTTTCATTACCACGCTCAGTCAGATAGCCACTGCGTAATTCATGGATAAATTCAACGACGAGACAAATAGGAAGCGCAATGACTCGTGATATTAATGCAGATAAAACACCCCCTCTTCCGGCAGGAAGAGCTGGTTATAGCGCAGCTGGAAAGCGTTTAGCTCCTGCGGATCGGGCTCTATTTCACGCATAAAGCCAAGCGTCAGGCGGATTTGCGCATCGGTGATTGGCGCGGCAAGCCGGGCTTTACGCAGCAGACGGTACCAGCTATTCAGATTCTCTTCGCTGCCATCAACAATGCAGACCTGCCAGATTAGCAGCACCTGCGCAGCATTCTGCAGATGGGCCTCATCGGGGCGCTCAAGGTAGCGAATAAACTCGGTTCCAGCCGTTTTACCAAACTGGTCGATCATCGACTCAATCGCAACCGGCGTGATACCCAGTCGTTCGTTTAAGCGTTTGATCGCCCGGCGGGAATCAGAGGTCAACACCCGAAATCCGACCACAAACACCACGCCAAGCGTTGCCAGTATTATCCAGACCATACGTTCTCCTTAAATCAGCCGCTCATCATAGCGGGAAACATCCGGTCTCGACAGCAGGCAGCGCCAGATTAGTGAACTGAAAAAAGGGAAAAAACGACATGCAGCCAGGCCTGCGAACGCGAGCCCTTAACCGGCTAAATTCGGGGGATGACTAAGGGGGTAGCTGCAAGAGACCCGCCAACGGCAGTTGGCAAAAACGGGAGAAACGGGATAAACGGTTATCAATACAACATCTATTATGGCCTAAACGGCAAGCAGTACACAGACTCATTCTTTATTGATAACGATGGGAGATTATGAAAATGTCATTGCCAGCGTACTCATTTCTTCCGTTGATTTTACGCATGTCTACTATCCGGGTAGTTCTTCTCCAAATAGGGATGAAGCCATCAAAAAACCATCTGTAGGTCAGGAGCGGCCTAAATGCCCACTCCTTTACAGCAGGCATAAAAAAGCCCGGCGGGAAGGCCGGGCAAAGTTACTCATACCTGAAGCCTCAGGCGGTCTGCAATCGTTGTTTCTTCTTCTCGCGGCGAATTTTACGTTCTTCAAATACCGCCACGATGGCCATCAGGCAGATACAGCCAATGGCCGCCGCGTCCAGCGCCGCGAAGGTGCCCGCCCAGCCGGTGAGGCCGAAGACCGGCGTGCCGTCGGCGATCATCCCGAGGCCCAGCTTGGCGAAGCTGTCGCCAATCAGGTAGGCGAAGGTGCCTTTGATGCCGTCCGCTGCGCCAATCGCTTTTTTCGGCACAAAACCGACGGCGGCGACGCCGATCAGCAGCTGCGGGCCAAAGACTAAAAAGCCGAGGGCAAACAGCGACATCAGATAGACATACTGATTGCTGGCATGCTGGTAAACGCCGAGCGTCGCAATGATCAGCGCCAGCGCGACGCAGGCAACCAGCGCCCGGCGGCCGTTAGCCAGATCCGACAGCCAGCCCCACAGCAGGGTGCCGACCAGCGCACCGACTTCAAACAGGGTAAAGCCCTGAATCGCCACCTCTTTTGACAGCTTCAGCTCCTGGAACGCGTAAACGGTTGACCACTGGTCGATGCCGATACGCACCACGTAGAGGAAAATATTGGAGAAGCACAGCAGCCAGATAACTTTGTTTTTCAGCACGTACTCGACGAAGATCTGCCACTTGGTCATCGCGCTCTCTTCGGTTTCTTTATCCTCTTCGCTGATCTCCTCGCCGAACAGCTCTTCGGCATTGCCGAGGCCGTAGGATTCAGGGGAGTCGCTGCCAAAACGCAGGCCGATAAAGCCCACGACCAGCGCGATAATCGACGGGAAGATAAACATCCCGATGACGTGGCCGTCGAACAGGTAGTTGGCGCCAAACAGCGCGACCCCTGCCGCGCCCGCGCCGCCGAGGTTGTGGGAGATATTCCACATCCCGAGGTACGATCCGCGCTTGCGTCGCGGCGTCCACTTGGTAATCGTCGAGTAGCTGCACGAGCCGCCGGTGCTCTGGAAAAAGCCGCTCAGCGCATAGAAGGCGATCATCAGGAACAGGCTGGTCGACCCGGCGCCCATGCTGGCGCTGAAGCCGAGCATACAGATGGCGGAGAGGATCAGCATAAACGGCAGGAACTGCTTGGTATTCTTGCCATCGGCGTAGTAGGAGACCAGCGTTTTACCCACGCCGTAGGTGATGGAGAAGCCCAGACCAATCATCCCCAGCTGGGTCATGCTCAACCCGTAGGTGGAGATCATGTCGTTCTGGGCGATGTTAAAGTTCTTGCGGATCAGGTACATGGTCAGGTAGCCGATGAAGACCACCAGATAGGACTGCATGAACGGTTTAAACCACATCTTGCGCCGCACGTCGAGCGGCAGATCCAGGGTCGGTTTACGTACCTGGTTTAGAAAGGCCAGCATAGGACACTCCAGGTTTTCCCTTGATGCCTCAGGCCTCAGGTACGTTGGCGACGCTCGCCTGCCGCCTTCCTGCAACATGAATTATTTTGGGAAAATGCTATTGAATGACCGCTATTGTAAAAACTGGCCGTGCGGCTTGCCTGAGACAGCGTCCAGGTGAAACCGGGAAAATTTCTTAGTTTTGCCACACTCGGGGCAAAAAGGAGAGCCAGGTCACGCTTCGCTGGCGGTTCTCGGCGCCTGGGCGTTTAAAAATGGCAGCAGCAGCAGCGCCGAAATGCCGGCGGCGATAGTAATCACCACAAAAAAACCGCTCCAGTGCCAGACGTCCATCACCTGCGCCAGCGGCCAGCCAGAGAGCGAGGCCCCCAGATAGGCAAATAGCCCGACAAACCCGGTTGCCGCGCCCGCCGCGTCCCGATGTGAGCACTCCGCCGCCGCCATGCCGATCAGCATCTGCGGGCCGAAGACAAAGAAGCCGGTGGTAAAGAAGCAGGCGGCCTGCATCACGTAGCTGGCAAACGGCATCAGCCACAGGCCGCCTACCGACAGCATTATCCCGGCGGCAAAAATCAGGTTCATCGGCCCGCGGTTGCCGTTGAACAGCTTGTCCGAACCCCAGCCGGCCACCAGCGCGCCGATAAACCCGCCCAGCTCAAACATGGTTACCGCCGAGTTGGCGGTCACCAGATTGACCCCCAGGGTCTCCGACATATAGAGATTGCCCCAGTCGTTAATCGCCGCCCGCACCACGTAAACCAGCACGTAGCACAGCGACAGCAGCCAGATATAGGGGTTTGTTAGTACGTACTTGTAGAGGATCTCCCTGCGCGTCAGGCCCTGCCCTTCCTGTTGCTGGGCAATCTCCAGCTCATCGTGACGCCAGTCGCCTACCGCGGGCAGCCCCACCGCCTGCGGCCGGTCGCGCAGCCGCCAGCAGAGAAACAGCCCGGCGAGGATTGCCAGCATCCCGGCAATCATCATCCCGGCGCGCCAGCCGTAGTGCAGCGCCGCGGCGCCGATGACCATCGGGATCAGCGCGCCGCCGACGTTATGGGCGGTGTTCCACAGCGCCCACCAGCCGCCGCGCTCGGTACGGGAGTACCAGGACGTCAGCAGACGCGCGCAAACCGGCGAGCCCCAGCCCTGGAAAAAGGCGTTCAGCGCCCACAGCAGCGCAAAGGCCCATAGCGAGGTGGAAAAGCCAAACAGGATATTGACCACGCCGGTCGCAATCAGGCCGAGGCCCATAAAGTAGCGGGCGTTGGAGCGGTCGCTGACGATGCCGGAGAAAAATTTAGACAGCCCGTAAGTGATGTAAAACAGCGTCGCCAGCAGGCCGATATCGCTGCGGGTCAGCACGTTGCTGGCGAGAATTTCCGGCACCGCGGCGTTGAAGCTTTTGCGCGTGAAGTAGAACAGCGCGTAGCCCAGCCAGATGGTCAGCAGAATATGGCGCCGCCAGTAGCGATAGCGTTCGTCGATGGCCTGCTTATCGACTATCGGCGCGGCGTCAGGGGGGGATTTCATAAAGGTGAACATCATCGTTCCTCAGGCGTAGCGCAGCGGCAGGCTGACGCAGACGCGCGTGCCGTGGGTGCAGGAAATGGTTAAGGTCCCGCCCAGCGCCGTCACGCGCTCGCGCATGCCGATCAGGCCAAAGCCGTGCTGTCCGGTGCCCGGCGGCAGCCCGCTGCCGTCATCCTCAAGCACCAGCATCAACCGCCCATCCTGCTGCCAGCCCTGCAGCGTAACCGCGCTGGCGCTGGCGTGCTTAACGATATTGTTCAGCCCCTCCTGGCAGACGCGGAACAGGGTGACGCGCTGGCTTTCGCTTAACGCGGGTTCATCGATGCGCCAGTCGAGGTGGCTGACTATCCCGCGATCTTCGAGCTCCATTTCGCGCATCAGCGAACGTACCGCCTGTTCAAGGGTCAGATCGTCCAGCTGCCGCGGGCGCAGGCGCCCCAGCAGGCGGCGCACCGAATCATAGACGCCCAGGGAGAGCTGCTCGATAAGCTGGCTGCTCTGCCTGACGCCGCCGTTCTCCGGCGCCAGGCGCTGGACGATCCCGGCCTGAGTGCGGATGGCGGTGATGGTCTGGCCGATATCGTCGTGCAGCTCGCGCGCCACGTCGCGGCGTACGCTCTCTTCGGTTTCCAGCAGCCGCTCCGCCAGCCGGCGGTTGCGCGCCAGCTCGCTTTGCAGCGACTGATTAAGCTCACGCAGGCGCTGAATGCCGGCCCCCAGCAGCAGGCCGGTCAGGCTTTGCGCCAGCAGGGAGAGCAGTAAATCCACCGGATGGTCGTGCCAGGTCTGGCTGGCGATAAGGGCAATCGCGTTCATCAGGGCGGCAATCAGCGCCCCCTGCCAGCCGTAGTGCCAGGCCAGGGCGATAATCGGCAGCGCCAGGCAGAACGGCGTAAAGCGCGAGAGCTCGGCGGGCAGCCCCAGCTGCAGCCAGAGGCTGACCATAAACAGCAGCAGATACCAGATCAGGTGCCGCCCGCGCCAGTTCACCGGCTGCGAAACCAGCGCGGGTCCCAGCGGACGCCAGACGGTGCTGGTGAGATAGTGCCAGATGACCAGGCAGGTCGGCGCCAGCGTCAGGCCGCCGGTCAACGTCAGCAGCAGGGCGTTGAGGCCGTCGCTGCCTTCGCCGAGCCACGGCAGCGATTGCAGCAGCGCGGCGGCGATCAGCGCGCCGCCCTGGCGCAGCAGGGTCAGCCAGTCGCGCCGGTGACGATAGCGCGAAATCAGCGCCACCGGCAGCAGGGTCAGCAGACCTCCGATCATCAATATTATCGGATGGGCCAGCGCCACTTCCTGCGCCAGCCAGAAGATCAGCAGCCATTCCGCCCCCAGCAGCACCGGCCAGTAGCCGCGCGGACACTGCAGCATCAGGCCAAGGCGCAGACCGAAGGGAAAGAGCAGCACCGCGAGGTCCGGGCGCGCCACCACGTGCAGGCTGATGCTCCACAGGCAGAACCACGCGGCGGAGAAGATAAAGAAGCAGCCGACGACCGAGAACAGTCGCGAGAATAGCGCCTTCACTGCCAGCTATCGAACATGCGCCGCGCCAGCTCAACGTCGTTGCTGACGCCGAGCTTTTCCAGCAGGTTAGCGCGATGAACGTGGACGGTCTTTGGCGATAGCCCCAGCTCGGCGGCAATCTCTTTCACCGCCATCCCCTGGGCCAGCTTTTCCGCCACCTGCCGCTCGCGTTTGGTGAGCGGGTCCTGGCGGCCGGCCGCCAGCTTCATGGCGATATCCGGCGTCAGGTAGCAGCCGCCGGTCGCCACCGTGCGAACGGCGGCAATCAGCTCATCCGGACTGCAGCGTTTGGAGAGAAAGCCGCGAGCGCCGGCGTTCAGCGCCTGCTCCACCAGCGCCGGGCTATCGTGGACTGAGAGCATAATGGTCGCTATGCCTTTGGGCAGCTGGCTCAGCAGCTCGAGGCCCGAGATATCCGGCATCGAAATATCGCAAATGCAGACCTGCACGCCGCGGCCCGGCAGACCCGCCAGCGCCTCGCGGCCGGAGCCGAACTCCGCCACCACCTGGAAATCGCTTTCCAGCGCCAGCAGCTGCGCAAAACCGGAGCGGACGATGAGATGATCGTCAATAAGGGCAATGGAGGTCATGGCGTTTCCTGGCGGATAAAAAAACGCGCTTACCTTAACGATAAGCGCGTTGCTGTTCAAGCCTTGAGCACTATTATCCGCCTCAGCCGCCGATGCCGGTGGTCACGCTGAAGGCGCGGGTCTGCTGCGGAGCCAGCGAGATCAGGCTGCCGTTACGCTGCGCCGCCAGAAATCCTTCGGGACGACAGGTGGCCGGTAGCGCAAAAGCCGCCACCTGCTGATCGCCGTTATAGAGGATCCAGCGGGTCACATAGTTCAGCTCCGCGCTGGAGAAGCGGGTGATGAACGTGGTGCCATCCGGGGCCGTCATGCGAAATTCAGGCCTGTCGGTGTAGCGATCGAGCCTGTCGGCGAAAAAGACGATTTCCGGATCGTAATCGTGCGGCTCGTTCAGTGCCGCCAGCGACGCCTCCCCCTGCAGAATACGCCGGTTGAACGCCAGCCACCGCTCGGTCGGCTGCACGTGGGCCGGAACCGATTCGCGCAGCGCGAGCGCGTCGTCGGGGATATTCTGGCTGAAGCGGGCCCCGGCGACATAGGCATAGTTCATATGGCACATATACTGCAGCGGCATCGCGACGGAGGCGAGGTTGGTGACCGCCATGTGGATATCAAACAGCGCGCTCTCTTTATGCAAGACCATCGCAGGCTGCGCCCGATAGTGATGACCGAAGCCCATGACGTATTCATAGCGCCCCGTCACCCGCAGGCTCTTCTCTTCCAGCTCCAGCCAGGCTTCATCCATCGCGGCGCAGGCCATCTCGCCGTGCAGCGGATGTACGTCCTCCGGCGAAGGGCAGCCGTTCGCCAGCAGCCCGGAGTGGAAGGCGAAGCAGCCGTAGGTGGCCACCACTTCCGTCGCCGGCTTCGGCTCGCTGAACATATTGCGCATCGTCAGATCGCGACCGTCGAATTCGGCATCCCAGATCATTTGCCCCAGCCAGGGCAGAATGACCAGGTGGCCGCGCGAGTTCTCCACCCGCAGGCCCTCTACGCCGCTGGCGTAACGGAACGCGGTCACCGTAAAGGCATCGTTTGCCAGCAGTACCCGAGGATGCTCGGTAAACAGCTGACGCCAGAGGGTTAAACGTGTCGTCATGATGATTCTCCTCAGGAGGCCGTCGCTTCGGTCAGCGCACGGCGCGCTTTGCACTCACGCCAGAAGTAGACGCCCACGTAGATGAAGCACAGCATCGGCACCAGGAACGACACCTGCAGGGAGTGGATCGTATCCGCAACGAAGCCCTGAATCGCCGGCACCACCGCCGCGCCAATAATCGCCATCACAATCACCGCTCCGGCCATTTCGGTATGCTCGTTATCAACCGTATCGAGGGTCCCGGCATAGATGGTTGCCCAGCAGGGTCCAAACAGAACGCTCACCAGCACCGCCACGTACACCGCGCTGAAGCTCGGCGCCAGCGCCACGTAGGCGAGGAAGAGCGCGCCGATCGCCGAGTAGATAATCAGCACTTTTTCCGGCGTGAAGCGCGTCATCAGGATGTTGGCAATAAACTTACCGATAAAGAAGCAGGCGAAGCTGTAGACCATAAAGGTTGAGGCATCGCGCTCGTTGATATCCCCCAGCTCAAGCGCCAGGCGAATCGTGAACGACCAGACGGTAACCTGCATCCCCACGTAGAGGAACTGGGCGATAATCCCGCGACGGAAGCGGGCGTTGCTCGCCAGGTAGCGCAGGGTGTCGAGCGCCGACGGACGCTTATGGTTCGCCGTCTGCGCAACTTTGCAGGTCGGGAAGCGGGTCAGCAGGAACAGCACCATCACCACCACCAGTACCATGATCATGTACTTGTAGGGCTCAAGGGTGTTTTCCAGCATCAGGATTTTAAAGTTATGGATCTGCTCGGCGTTCATGCCCGCCATCTGTTTTTCGAGGCTTTCACCATCGGAAAAGACCAGATATTTGCCCAGCAGGATGCCGGCCGCGGCGCCAATCGGATAGAAGGTCTGGCTGATATTCAGGCGCAACGTCGCCTGCGCTTTTGGCCCGATCATTGAGCTGTAGGTATTCGCCGCCGTCTCAAGGAAGCTCAGGCCTATAGCAATGGCGAAAATCGCGGCCAGGAACATGGTGTAGGTTGCCATGTGCGAGGCCGGGAAAAAGAGCGTACAGCCGACGATATAAAGCGTCAGGCCGGTTAAAATCGCCACCTTATAGCTGGTTTTTTTAATCACTAACGAGGCTGGAATGGCAATTAAAAAATAACCGCCATAAAACGCGCTTTGTACCAGCGCCGAGGCAAAGTTACTCAGCGCAAATACGCTTTTAAACTGAGTAATTAAAATATCATTTAATGCCGCAGCGCATCCCCATAGCGGGAATAAACAGGATAACAAAATAAACTGGAACAGAGGGGTTTTATTCAGATAGCCGTCGGCCATCTGAACGATATTTTTATCGTTCATAGTGCTACCTTTTACAGTGCAGAGGGTTATTCGTTTAACGCCAGATATTCATTGAATTGCTCAATGCTGGGATAAGACGATTGGGTACCTTTGCCGGTGACGCTGAAGGCGGCAAAGAGCGAGGCTTTTTTCATCGCGGCTTCAACATCGCCGCTCTGGACGTAGTAATGCGCAAAACAGCCGATAAAGGCGTCGCCGGCGCCGCTGGTATCAACCGCGCTGACCTTAAACGCCGGAACGTGAACGTCCCGATCGCGCGTCATCCATAGCGCACCTTTCTCGCCCATGGTGACAATAATATTGTTGAGCCCTTTTTCGACGAGGCTGCGGGCGGCGGCGCGAATATTATCGTAAGTATCCACGGGGAGCCCGGTTAATATTTCAAGCTCGGTTTCATTAGGGACGAAAAAATCACATTTACAGGCATAGGACATATCTAATTCACGCAGCGCCGGCGCCGGATTTAATAAGACTTCGATGCCGTGTTTTTTACCAAACTCAATAGCGTGATAAACCGTTTCCAGCTGAACCTCAAGCTGTAAAACAATCAGCTGACACTTTTTTAAATCTTCGGCAGCGCGGTCAATATCCTCCGGGGAGAGAAACTTATTGGCGCCTTTAATAATCAGAATACTGTTGCTGGAGTTGGCGTTAACAAAAATCGGCGCCACGCCGCTGCTGGTACAGGGGACTTTTTCAACGTAGGTCGTATTAATGCCCCAGGACTCGAGGTTACGAATCGTGTTATCGGCAAAGATGTCGTCCCCAACCTTGGTCAGCATCAGGACTTTGGAGTTAAGCTTGGCTGCCGCGACGGCCTGGTTGGCGCCTTTACCGCCGCAGCCAATTTTAAAAGAGGGCGCCTCGAGGGTTTCTCCCTCTTTAGGCATCTGATTGGTGTAGGTGATCAGATCCACCATATTTGAGCCGATAACCGCGATATCCATTTTACTACCCCTTAGAAACAATCACATAACAATGATATTATAGTAACATTATCATGTTACTTCCGTATCATTTGTGACCAGGATCGCGATTGCAGAATCACGGGCTGTTTATTTAACAACCATCTTCGTTCAGCGGCTCCGCATGCTCGTCACACAACAAATACGGACCACAACAGTAAGACGTTGAAAATAAAATAGTTATAATTATATAGCCGCGTTGTTCCCCGCTTTTAATTCTTGATAGCCCACAGTATAGTAGTGTGAATGCAGAATGTTTCGACGAACGAATAATGTTACTAAAGGAACATTTTCGCCCAAACTCGCGGAGAAGGTGAATGGAAACAAAGCAAAAAGAACGTATCCGGCGTCTGATGGAGCTGCTCAAGAAAACGGACCGCATCCATCTCAAAGAAGCCGCGCGGATGCTGGAAGTGTCGGTGATGACCATTCGTCGGGACCTCAGCCTCGAGAATGACGAACCGCTGCCGCTGACTCTGCTGGGTGGCTACGTGGTGATGGTGAACAAGCCCTCATCGCCCTCGGTCAGCGCTGCGCCGGCGGGCAAAAGCCCCCACCACCGGGACGATTTGTCCGTCGCCATCCTCGCCGCCGGGCTGGTCAGCGAAAACGACCTGGTCTTTTTTGATAACGGCAGCGAGATGCCGCTGGTGATTGGCATGATCCCGGATGACATTACCTTTACCGGGATCTGCTATTCGCACCGGGTGTTTGTGGCGCTGAATGAAAAGCCTAACGCCACCGCGATCCTCTGCGGCGGCACCTACCGGGCCAAAAGCGATGCGTTTTATGATGCCAACAACCCCTCGGCGCTCGATTCACTGAATCCGCGGAAGGTGTTTATCTCCGCCAGCGGCGTGCACGACCATTTTGGCGTGAGCTGGTTTAACCCCGACGATCTCACCACTAAACGTAAGGCGCTGGATCGCGGGTTACGCAAAATCCTGCTCGCGCGCTACGCGCTGTTCGATGAGGTCGCGCCCGCCAGCATCGCCCCGCTATCGGCCTTTGATGTCCTGATCAGCGATCGCCCCCTGCCGGCAGACTACGCCCTGCACTGCCGGAACGGGTCGGTAAAAGTCATCACGCCGGATTCGACGAGCGACTAGTTCACTCGAAAAAGACGGCGATTTTATTAAACATGGACGGATCGGACTGATTGCGCGTCACCTTCTCTACGTCTTCCAGCTTGTCGATTTGGCTGATCATCTGCTCAAGACGCTGGTCGTTATTGACCAGCAGCCAGATGTGGCTCTGATTGCTGTTTTGAATCGGCAGGCAGAGGATACCTTCCACGTTGAAGGCGCGACGGGCGAACAGGCCGCAAACGTGGGTCATGACCCCAGGATGGTTGCGTACGGTGAGTTCCAGAATAACGTTGTCATGAGTCTGCTGTTGCATGGTTTATTCCCCCACCATTTCTGTATTTGCCGCACCCGGCGGTACCATCGGATAGACTTTTTCTTCGGCATCGATTCGCACATGAATCAGCGCCGGGCCAGGACGGTCAATTATCGCCTGCAGCGCCGCCTGCGGATCGGCTTCATGATTTAAGTCGCAGGTTTGCAGGCCGAAGCCGGCGGCAATCTGCATAAAGTTAATCATCCCCGGATAGGTGGCGGCAAACACGCCCTGAGGATAGAACAGGCTCTGCTGCTGATACACCAGGCCCAGCGCTTCGTTGTTCATCAGGATGATTTTTACGTCGAGCTGATTTTCAGCGGCGGTGGCCATCTCCTGAATGTTCATCATCAGGCTGCCGTCGCCGGAGAAGCAGATAACCTTCCGCTGCGGGTTCGCCAGGGCTGCGCCAACCGCCGCCGGAAGGCCAAAGCCCATGGTGCCGAGGCCGCCTGAGGTCAGCCACTGGCGGGGGCGATTCAGCGGATAGGCCTGCGCGGTCCACATCTGGTGCTGGCCCACGTCGGTGGTAATAATCGCTTCGTCATCCACGCAGGCGGCAACGGCATTGATCAAACCGTAATGAGAGAGCGGGTCCTGCTGCTGCGGAATGGTGCACGGGAACTCGCGCTGCAGATCGGCAACCAGCTGGCGCCATTCGCTGCGCGGCTGCGCTTCAACCTGTGGGATCAGCTGCGCCAGAACCTCGGCGACATCGCCCTGGATTGCGACGTGCGGCTGCTTGATTTTGCCCAGCTCGGAGCGGTCGATATCGACGTGAATAATCTGCGCATTCGGGCAGAACTGCTCGGTTTTACCAATCGCCCGGTCATCAAAACGTGCGCCTAAAACAATCAGTAAATCAGCTTCTTGCAGCGTAAAGTTGGTGCTACGTGCGCCGTGCATACCGAGCATACCGAGCGACAGCGGGTGCGCCTTTGGCAACATGCCCAGCGCCATCAGGGTCATGGTGGTCGGCAGGTTGGCTTTTTCCGCCAGCTGGCGAACCTGCTCCGGAGCATTAATCACCCCGCCGCCCAGATAGAGCACCGGGCGCTTAGCGGCATTAATCATCGCCGCCGCTTCGCGTACGCTGGCGCCGTCAAACTCAGGCGCCGCCGCGCGAACGCCGGGCTCGGGTAATGCATCCAGTTCGATGGTCGCGGTCTGCACGTCCTTAGGAATATCTATCCACACCGGCCCCGGGCGCCCGGACTGCGCAATGCGAAAAGCGTCGCTTATCACCTGCGGCAGATCGGCAATGTCGCGAACCAGATAGTTGTGCTTAGTGATGGGGATAGAGATGCCGTAGGTATCGACTTCCTGGAATGCATCGGTGCCGATCATCGAGGCCGGTACCTGGCCGGTAATGCAGACCAGCGGGATTGAATCCAGACGCGCGTCGGCGATGGCGGTGATCAGGTTCGTCGCCCCCGGGCCGCTGCAGGCCATACAAACCGCCGGCTTGCCCTCGGTTCGCGCCATGCCCTGGGCGATAAATCCGGCCCCCTGCTCGTGACGCGCCAGAATATGGCGAATCTGCTTGCTTTGACTTAACGCGTCGTAGACCGGAAGAATGGAGCCGCCCGGAATACCCGTGACCGTGGTGATCCCCTGACGCTCCAGTAAATGAACAACTAACTGCGCGCCGGTAAAGCGCATTTTCTGTGATGCTGTGCCCGAACTTGCCATGCTCCAGTCCTTTTATTCTGAGCCGACCTACCGGGCGAGGGTCGAAAAAAAACCCCGCTCGGTTTGCGCCGGCGGGGTTTGGAATCGTGTTGTTCCGGACCCTACGGCGCATTGCCGACGACGACCACCACACGCACGACGACCACCGCGGCAGGCGCGGTTTTTAGTAGGGTCGAAGTCAGCATGGAAGCGTTCATTAGGGGCCTTTGTGTCGAAAAATTAACTGAATTTATACAAACACAGCTGCGGCCATTAAACAATGGATTTATTTTCAACCACGGAAATTTGCGCAGAGGATCACAATTTTTTAACCCGGCGCCAGAAAGCAAAAAACCCCGCCGTAGCGAGGTTTTTTTCAGCATTTTTGCGGCTGGTAACCGCAAGCACACTGTATTACGTCAACGCCAAAAGTATACGCGTTCGCGGAAGTTCGCGCAATTTTAGCCAGGGTTTTTCATAAAATAGAGTATGGATCGGCGGTGGATTTTTGTCGAGAAAAATACTGTTTATTTATACAGTGAATGCTTATACTGAAAGCGTTCACTCTGTGCCATTCGGGGGCCGCATGTTTACCGGCGCAATCAAGTCCTGGCTGAAACGGGTGGTGCCGTCAGCGCCTTAACCCTGAAAGAGCACACTGTGTTACGTCAACAAATACGCTAATGTCTTCCGGGCACGGCAACGTGTTCAGGCAGGCGGCGTAGACCCTGGCTGGCAACAGGCGGCGGAAAGGTACGCCAGCCGGCTGTGCTCCTTTACCGAGGAGACGCGTATGGGCACGATGGATATTATCGTTCTTATCCTGAAACTCATGGTTGCCGTGTTGCAACTGCTTGATGCTGTCCTGAAACAGTTCCGCTGATTCAGGTTCAGGTCGCACCTGAGAGGGGCGGGAAACCGCCCCTCTACAGGCGGTCTCCCTTCACCTGCGCCAACTGATGGAGAAACTTATGCCACCGCTGCTGATTGCTGCCACCACGCCGGATGACGCCGGCTTTCTCGCCCTGCGTAGCGAAAGCCTCGCCCAGCACTTTAATATGCTGCGCCGCCTGGCGGAGAACTGGCAGAGCGGAGAAAACCGCTTTAACGCGCCGGGCGAAAAGCTGCTTGGGGCCTTCCGTGGTGGAGAGCTGGTGGGTGTTTGCGGGCTGAACGCTGACGCCTATAGCCTGCAGCCGCGGGCCGGGCGCATTCGTCATCTGTACATCGGCGAGCGCTACCGGCGCCAGGGCGTCGGACAGCAGCTGCTGGTGGCGGTTATCACCCATTCCGGCACCTGGTTCGATTTCCTCAATACCCACGCGCCGTCGTCGGCGTGGCCGTTCTATGAAAGCCTGGGGTTTCGTCCGGTTTACGATGAGCCGCGGGTAACGCATCGCCTGTTCTGCTCGCTGTAGCCGCCTCTGGCTGGGCGAAATGGTGCATGTTACAGTTTCACCCTCACGCCCCTACGGTACCCTGTCCTGATGACGATAAACGTTTTCTGCATTCTGCTGTTCGCCGCCCTGCTGCACGCTAGCTGGAATGCGATCGTTAAAGCGAGCGGCGATAAGATGTACGCGGCCATCAGCGTAAGCGGTTCGGCGGCGGTTATCGCCCTGCTGCTGCTGCCTTTCGCGCCGCAGCCGACCCTCGCCAGCGCGCCGTATCTGCTGCTTTCCAGCGCTCTGCAGGTGGTTTACACCGTGCTGGTAGCAAAAACCTACCAGGTGTCGGACATGAGCCAGACCTATCCGCTGATGCGCGGCACGGCGCCGCTGCTGGTGGCGATAGTGAGCGTCGTATTCCTCGGCGACCGCCTCTCCCCTCTGGCATGGTCGGGCATCGGGGTCATCTGTCTGGCGATCCTGGCGATGGCCTACAACGGGCGCGCCAGCTCGCGCCGCGGCGTGGTGCTGGCGCTGATTAACGCCTGCTTTATTGCCGGCTATACCCTGGTTGATGGTACCGGCGTCAGGCTCTCCGGCTCTGCGCTGGGCTACACGCTGTGGTCCTTTTTGATGAACGGAAGCTGCCTGCTGGGCTGGGCGACGATCGCTCGTCGGCATGAAGTCAGCCGCTATCTGCGCCAGCACTGGCACAAGGGGCTGCTCGGAGGCATCAGCACCATGGGCTCCTACGGTCTGGCGCTGTGGGCCATGACCCAGGCGCCGCTGGCGGTGGTTGCCGCGCTGCGTGAAACCTCGATTCTGTTCGGCGCGCTCATCGCCTTTGTGCTGCTTAAAGAGCGGGTCATACCGCTGCGCATTGCTGCCGCCTGCGGCATCGCGGCCGGCGCGATCCTGCTGCGCCTCTCTTAGCGGATCATGGCAACATTAGTTGCCGATTATTGTTTACAAAACCTGCCTTTAATTCCCCGACAATCGCCGCCGGGTGGTTGTTCTGTCATTTTTATGTGGTAGATTCCTCCATCGTTTACGGTATGTGCCAGTCACATATTCTTCATTTATCTCTACTCACAAAGTATTCATCGACATGAAACGGCATAAGAACTTCAATTTGTTGTTGATGCTGGTCGTGCTGGTGGCCGTTGGCCAGATGGCGCAGACCATATATATTCCGGCCATTGCCGACATGGCCGTCTCGCTCAACGCCCGCGAGGGCGCCGTGCAGAGCGTGATGGCGGCCTATTTGCTGACCTACGGCGTATCGCAGCTCTTTTACGGGCCGCTGTCCGACCGCGTGGGGAGACGCCCGGTTATTCTGGTCGGCATGTCTATCTTTATGCTGGCGACGCTGGTTGCCATCACCACCCATAGCCTGACGGTGCTGATTGTCGCCAGCGCGATCCAGGGCATGGGCACCGGCGTCGGCGGCGTCATGGCACGAACCCTGCCGCGCGATCTGTACGAAGGCGCGCAGCTAAGGCACGCCAACAGCCTGTTGAATATGGGTATTCTGGTCAGCCCGCTGCTGGCGCCGCTGCTTGGCGGGATCCTCAATACCCTCTGGAGCTGGCGCGCCTGCTACGCCTTCCTGCTGGTACTGTGCGCCGTGGTAACCTTCAGCATGGCGCGCTGGATGCCGGAAACCCGCCCGGCCGGCGCGCCGCGAACCCGCCTCTCCACCAGCTACAGAACGCTTTTCGGCAACGGCGCGTTCAACTGCTATCTGCTGATGCTGGTTGGCGGCCTCGCGGGAATTGCCGTTTTTGAGGCCTGCTCCGGCGTGCTGATGGGCGCCGTGCTGGGCTTGAGCAGCATGGCGGTCAGTATCCTGTTTATTTTGCCGATCCCGGCAGCCTTCTTCGGCGCCTGGTTCGCCGGGCGTCCGAACAAGCGTTTCCCGACGCTGATGTGGCAATCGGTGATTTGCTGCCTGCTCGCGGGAATTATGATGTGGATCCCGGGGCTGATGGGCGTCATGACCGTCTGGACGCTGCTGGTGCCGGCCGCGCTGTTCTTCTTCGGTGCCGGAATGCTGTTTCCGCTGGCAACCAGCGGCGCAATGGAGCCGTTCCCGTTCCTCGCCGGTACCGCCGGCGCGCTGGTTGGCGGCCTGCAGAATATCGGCTCCGGCGTCCTGGCCTGGCTATCGGCCATGATGCCGCAGACCGGCCAGGGCAGCCTCGGATTGCTGATGATGCTGATGGGGCTGCTGATTATGCTGTGCTGGCTGCCGTTGGCGTCGCGCTTTAGCCGCCATCAGCAGCCGGTTTAGGGCTTCGGCGATGCTCTCCGGGTCGGGCGCAAAGCGTCCTGCCCGGACTCCCCATCCTGCTGCACCCGGCTCTGCAGCCAGTTGATAAAGGCATCGATTTTTGGCCACTGGCGCCCAGGAAGCGTGGTCACATAGTAGTGCGGGTGGCATTTCAGCGTCATTTCGCCAAACGGCGCGATCAGCTCCCCGCTCTCCAGCCGCTTTTGCACCAGCCTTTTACGTCCCATCGCCACGCCGACGTGGTTCATCGCCGCTATCACCGCTAAATCGGAACGATCGAAGCCAATCCCCGACGATTGCGGCATATTAATCCCAAACTGCTGCGCCCAGCTAAACCACTCGTCGGTGCCGGAGTCGTTGCTCCAGGCCTGACGATCGTGCAGCAGCGTGCAGTGCTGGAGGTTATCGGGATTCTGCTGCAGCTGGTGCTGGCGGGCATAGTCCGGGCTGCATACCGGCACAATCGCCTCGTCCATCAGAAAGTGGTGGCTGAGCTGCGATGACGGCAAATCGTCAAAGTAGAGGGCCAGGTCGATGCCGGCGCGCTGCATATTGACGTTATCGTTGCCGGTCAGCACGGTCAGCGAGATCGACGGATAGCGGCGGGTAAAATCGCCCAGCGCCGGAACCAGCCAACACTGAGCAATCGACGGCCGCGAGTAGACCGTCAGGGTGCCGGACAGCTCCTGGTTTTTGATGTCCAGGATCTCCTGATTGAGGCTATCGAGGGATGACTTCAGCGCCCAGAACACCCGCTTGCCTTCGTGGGTCAGCTCCACCTTGCGGTGCGAGCGCACAAACAGCTGAATACCCAGCTCCTCTTCAAGCTGGTTCATGCGGTGGCTCACCGCGCTGGGCGTCAACGACAGCTCTTCCGCCGCCAGGGCAAAAGATTCGTGCCGCGCGGCCACCTCAAAGGTATAGAGCTTTGACAGCTGCCAGCCGTTGAGCAGCCGGTTACCCCTCTCTTGTTGCGCATCCATCCTGCTTCTCCCCCGATGTAATCAGCGCTGATTGTAAAGAAAACGGCCGCCGACCGTCGCCTTAAAGATGAGTAAAAGTGACCCATAACGCAAAATAACGCCATTTTTAGACGTTAATCACTCATTTGATTCAATCTAATTCACCTGAAGAGCCAATTATATCGTTTGTCAGCCGGTGGCGTTTTTCTGTTCAATAAGCGCAGATTATTCACAGGCGAGGTGGGGTATGGAGTCGCAGATTTGGGTTGTGAGCACGCTGCTGATAAGCATCGTGCTGATCGTGTTAACTATCGTCAAACTGAAGTTTCACCCCTTCCTGGCGCTGCTGTTGGCCAGCTTTTTTGTCGGCGCAATGATGGGGATGAGTCCGCTGGATATGGTGAACGCCATTGAGAGCGGAATAGGCGGAACCCTGGGCTTCCTTGCCGCGGTCGTCGGCCTCGGTACCATCCTGGGTAAAATGATGGAGGTCTCCGGCGCTGCAGAGCGTATCGGCCTGACGCTCCAGCGCTGCCGCTGGCTATCGGTTGACGTCATTATGGTGCTGGTGGGTCTGATTTGCGGGATTACGCTGTTTGTGGAAGTTGGCGTCGTGCTGCTGATCCCGCTGGCCTTCTCCATCGCCAAAAAGACCCACACCTCGCTGCTGAAGCTGGCGATTCCGCTGTGTACCGCGCTGATGGCCGTCCACTGCGTGGTTCCGCCGCATCCGGCCGCGCTGTTCGTTGCCAATAAGCTCGGCGCCGATATCGGGACGGTTATCGTCTACGGCCTGCTGGTCGGGCTGATGGCCTCGCTGGTTGGCGGTCCTCTGTTCCTCAAACTTCTCGGCAACCGCCTGCCGTTTAAGCCGGTTCCCGCCGAGTTTTCTAACCTGGAAGTCCGTCAGGAAGAGACGCTGCCGTCGCTCGGCGCTACGCTCTTTACCATCCTGCTGCCTATCGCGCTGATGCTGGTAAAAACCGTTGCCGAGCTGAATATGACCAGGGGCGGCACGCTATACATGCTGCTGGAGTTTATCGGTAACCCGATCACCGCCATGTTTATTGCCGTCTTCGTGGCTTACTACGTTCTCGGCATCCGTCAGAATCTCGGGATGAGCGTCCTGCTAACCCATACCGAGAACGGCTTTGGTTCAATTGCCAATATCCTGCTGATTATCGGCGCTGGTGGCGCGTTCAACGCGATACTGAAAACCAGCGGGCTGGCGGACTCTCTGGCGGTGATCCTGTCGAACCTGCATATGCACCCCATCCTGCTGGCCTGGCTGGTGGCGCTGATCCTGCACGCGGCGGTCGGCTCGGCCACCGTCGCGATGATGGGCGCAACCGCCATCGTTGCCCCGATGCTGCCGCTTTATCCCGGCGTGAGTCCGGAGATCATCGCCATTGCCATCGGTTCAGGCGCAATTGGCTGCACGATCGTCACCGATTCCCTGTTCTGGCTGGTCAAACAATACTGCGGAGCGAGCCTGAGTGAGACGTTCAAATACTATACAACGGCCACATTTATCGCATCCTTACTTGCACTGGCCTGCACGTTCCTGCTTTCTTTCATCATCTGAGCGCCAAGAGACGTAATATGAAAAACGCTGACATGACTACTTTAATCGCCCAGTTCCCGCTGCTGAAGGATCTGATTGCCCTGAAAGAAACCGCCTGGTTTAACCCGGCAACCACCACCCTGGCCGAGGGTTTACCCTACGTCGGCCTGAGCGGCGAAGACGTCCGGGACGCCCGCGCCCGCCTCGAGCGCTTTGCGCCGTATCTGGCGCAGGCTTTCCCGGAAACCGCGGCTACCGGCGGGATTATTGAATCCGAGCTGGTGGCAATCCCGGCCATGAAGGCGCGGCTGGAGCAGGAATTTGCGCAGCCGGTGGCGGGCGAGCTGCTGCTGAAAAAGGACAGCCATCTGCCGATCTCCGGCTCAATTAAAGCGCGAGGCGGCATTTATGAGGTGCTGACCCATGCGGAAAAGCTGGCGCTTGAAGCCGGTCTGCTCACCACTGCTGACGACTACAGCAGGCTGCTCACGCCTGAATTTAAACAGTTCTTCAGCCAGTACAGCATCGCCGTCGGCTCCACCGGGAACCTCGGAATGTCGATTGGCATCATGAGCGCGCGCATCGGCTTTAAGGTCACCGTGCATATGTCCGCCGACGCCCGGGCGTGGAAAAAAGCGAAGCTGCGCAGCCACGGCGTGACGGTGGTGGAGTACGATCAGGATTACGGCGTAGCGGTTGAGCAGGGGCGTAAAGCCGCCGAGTCAGACCCTAACTGCTTCTTTATCGACGACGAAAACTCGCGCACGCTGTTCCTCGGCTACGCCGTCGCCGGCGAGCGTCTGAAGGCCCAGTTTGCTCAGCAGGGCCGGATGGTCGATGCCGACCATCCGCTGTTCGTCTATCTGCCGTGCGGCGTGGGCGGTGGCCCTGGCGGGGTGGCATTTGGCCTCAAGCTGGCCTTCGGCGACCACGTGCGCTGCTTCTTCGCCGAACCGACCCACTCTCCCTGCATGCTGCTCGGGGTGTATACCGGACTGCACGACGCGATTTCGGTGCAGGATTTAGGTATCGATAACCTCACCGCCGCCGACGGGCTCGCCGTTGGCCGCGCATCGGGATTCGTCGGCCGGGCAATGGAGCGCCTGCTGGATGGCCTCTATACCCTCGACGACCAGACGATGTACGACATGCTGGGCTGGCTGGCGCAGGCGGAGAATATCCGCCTCGAGCCTTCGGCGCTGGCGGGCATGGCCGGGCCGCAGCACGTGTGCGCCAGCGCGGCGTACCAGCAAATGCACGGCTTTAGCCCGAAGCAGATGCAGAACGCCACCCACCTGGTGTGGGCCACCGGCGGCGGCATGGTGCCGGAAGAAGAAATGGCACAGTATCTGGCGAAGGGCCGCTAGCCCGCCGTCAGCGCAGCAGCGGCATCAGCTCGGCGGGCGAGCGCTGCTGGCTTTGTAAGTCACGCATGACGCGCATATAGGGCGCGCTCATGCTGTAAAACTGGCGATAACCCGCGCACAGCGGGTTTGGGCTATTTTGCGCATTCAGCGGCGGGCAATCACCGCCGCAAAGCCTCAGCCACGGGCAGTCGCGACACGCAGGCGTGACCGGCGCGTCGGCGGGACGCACCGCTTCACCACACCAGCCGCGCAGGGCGCTCTCAAAGGGAAAAATCACCATCCGGCCGATATCTTCGCGTACCCAAATAGCAAAAACCGCGCACAGAAACGCTCCCCAGGCCTCGGCATCTTGCGGCTGAAGCTGTGGAACCAGGCGGATCGCTGCAACGCCCTGCTGGCGCAGCTGGTGATAATATTGCTGCGGGCTCTGGCAGTGATGGCGATAAATATTGACGTCCAGTACCTTCAGCTCTCTCTCTGCGGCACTCCTCCTGTGGCAACGTCCTGTCATGTCACATCCTTAATGAATAAAACAATCTGCCGTAGATGAGTTACAGCAAACATTAACGCCAGCGAAAGCACTGCGAGGGAGATCAAAAATTTGTCACGTACCGCCCGGGATTGTGCAAAATCGCTCTCGCTGATATCCATCAGGTTGCGGCTGCGAGTATAGCGCCAGAGAATAATAGCCACCACGGCCAGCACGCCAATCAACAGCCAGAACAGCGCCCCCGCGCTGTGCCAGTTATGCTTGATAGCCAGCGCCATTAGCGCCCCGTAGCCCAGCAGCGTGCGAAACCAGGCCAGCGACGTGCGCTCCGGCTGCAGGCCAGGGTCGCGCTCCCGCCGCATCCGCCGCCTATCCACCGTAGAGCACCAGCCCCGTCACCACCACGACCACAATCATCAGCAGAATGCTGATCGCCAGCAGCGTTCTGGTATAGGGCAGATCCTGCTTCAGACGCATCGCCTTTTCATTACTCAGCCAGCGCAGATAGCCGTAAATGGCCAGGCCGCCGGCAAACAGGCACAGCAGCAGCGCCAGCACCTCGCGGATCAGCGGCGTGGCAAAGTCGGGCGCCAGCTGATCGAGGCCGACCCCGGCGGCGAGAAAGCCCAGCGCCGTGCGGATCCAGGCGAGAAAGGTGCGTTCATTGGCGAGTGAAAAGCGGTAATCCGGCGCTTCACCGACGCGGGAGATTTTCATCAGGGTTCCTTGTTCGTGCCACGGCCAGGCACCAGCATAGCGTAATTTATCGCGAACAGGGGAAGAGGGAAAACCGGCACCCAACGGATGCCGGTTAGAGGGAGGGATTAATGCAGCTCAGGCCAGTACTCTTTGTTGGCCGCAATCAGGTCATCAAGAATAGCCTTAGCAACGGAGGCGCTCGGCACGGTTTTCGACAGCGTAATGGCCTGCCACAGCTTGTGGTAGGAGCGATGTTCCCAGGCATCAACCACCAGTTTTTCGACCGCCACCTGCTGGCCCATCATCCCTTTCTGGAAGTTCGGGATATCGCCCACCGTTAGCGGCTCCGGCCCGTTATGACCAACCAGGCACGGAATTTCGACCATCGCGTCGGCATCAAAGTTATGGATAGCGCCATTATTCGGCACAATCAGCAGCATGCGCTCCTGGGTGTTGAAGGCAATCGCCGCCGCGAGGTCAACGATGTACGAGGCGTGCTCGTCGATCTCCAAATCACCGGCAGAGGATTTACCGGCGGCAATAATGGCCCGGCAGGCAGTGAAAACGTTTTTCTCGCGATGATCCATGACCTCGTTTGCGCGGGTGCGCTCAGGGTTGGAGTGCGCCACCACATAGTCCGGGAACAGATAGTACTTCAGGTAGGTGTTCGGCATGGTGTCCGGATCCAGCGCCTGCACATCTTTTGCCTTGGCAAAGGTATCGTTCCAGCTCGCTTCGGTATGCGGGTCGTTTGACGGCGGAACGTAGCCATATTTAGCGACATGTTCATGCAGTTTCGGCATCAGGTCGTTACCCTGCAGATCCTCAATCGAGGTCCACCAGCCGAAGTGGTTAAGACCGTAGTAGCGCACGCGCATCTGCTTGCGGTCTTTCAGGCCGACGATTTGCGCCATTCGCCCTTCGATACCGATCGGCATATCACAAATGTTGAGGATTTTCGCATTCGGGCGCAGGCGACGGGTCGCTTCTGCCACAATGGCCGCCGGGTTGGAGTAGTTAAGCATCCACGCGTTCGGCGAATATTTTTGCATGTAGTCCACCAGCTCCAGCACGCCGCCGATAGAGCGCATACCGTAGGCGATGCCGCCAGGTCCGCAGGTTTCCTGGCCCAGCACGCCGTGGCGCAGCGGGATTTTTTCATCTTTTTCACGCATCGGATATTTACCGACGCGAATGTGCGCCATCACGAAATCCACGTCGGTAAAGGCCGCCTGCGGGTCGGTGGTGTAGCTGAACTCAATATCCGGCGCCTGCTCTTTGAGAATGACTTTACAGGCTTCGGCGATAGTCTCCTGCCGCGCGCCGTCGTTGTCATAAAATTTCAGTGCCCGCAGCGGGAAACGGTCCTGGTTAGCTAACAGCATTAATACGATGCCCGGGGTAAAGGTACTGCCGCCGCCTGCGATAACAACTGAGAATTTTTTCATGATACTGCCTCCGTCATGGTGTTTTGTTCGGTCTGTAGAGAATCTTTGATTAAGGTTTCAAGCTGGTCGCGAACCTGAGGGACGTGCAGGCCAACGATGACCTGAATCCCGTTGCCGCGCCGCACCACTCCGTGGGCGCCCAGCGCTTTAAAGACGTCGTCACTTTGCGTTTTCGCCATATCGACCAGCGTGATACGCAGCCGGGTGGCGCAGTTATTGATGTTCTCGATATTGCCAGCCCCGCCGAGCGCCTGCAGGAAGCCTGCGGCCTGGCCCAGTCGGGTGTCCGTCGCCCCTGCGGCGCTGGTTTTACCGCGCGCCGCCTGGTAATCAGCCTTGCTGTAGAGCTTGATTTCACTCTCTTCACGTCCCGGCGTTTTCAGGTTGAGGCGCAGGATCAGGGCGCGGAAGATAACGAAGTAGATGCCGGTAAAGCATGCCCCGATGCCTATCTGGATAAACATCATCGACGCGTGGTTATGGAACATTGGGATCCAGTTTTGCGGCAGGAACTGATCCAGCAAACCGCCGCCAAAATTGCCCACCACGCCGCACATATACATCACCGTCGCCATCGTCGCCGCCAGCACGGCGTGCACGGCGAACAGCAGCGGAGAGATAAACAAGAAGGTGAACTCCAGCGGTTCGGTAATACCGACCAGCATGGCGGTCAGGGTGGCCGGTATCAGCAGGCCGGCAACCTTGACGCGGTTTTCCGGGGCGGCGGTAAAGTAGAGCGCCAGCGCAATACCCACGGAGCCAAAGACCTTCGAGTTGCCGTGCAGGGCGAAGCCGCCTTCCGGGAACAGAGCCTTCAGCGGCTCGGTGCTCTGACTGAACTCCTGCAGATGCTGCGCCCAGTACATCTGGATGCCGCCTTCCACCACCGCCGGGCCGAAGATAAACGGACCGTAGACAAAATGGTGCAGGCCGGTTGGGATCAGGATCCGCTCAAGGAAAATATAAACCCAGACCCCGAGCGCCCCGGCCGAGCGTAAAAACGCCTGCAGGGATTCAATACCCATCTGCACCTTCGGCCAGCCGAGCAGCGTCAGCCAGGCGCAGGGGATCATCGCCAGGAATGCCACGATGACGACAAACGAGGAGCCCTGGAAAATACCGAGGAAAACCGGGAGTGGTTTATCAAAATAGCGGTTATGGATCGCGGTCACGAAGCCGGAAATAACAATCGCGCCGATGATGCTGGTATCCAGCGTTTTAATCCCGGCGATCATTGCCAGGCCGCTGCCGGCGGTGGGTTCGGCGGAAAAGTCGACGCCGAAGAAGTGGCCCCAGGTCATCCCCATCGCGTTAATGAAGTAGTTCCAGGTGAGGAAGCTGACCAGTACAGCGAGGCAGGCCCGGCCCTGCGCCTGTTTAGCGAGGCCAATCGGCAGGCCGACGGCGAAAATCAGCGGCATATTACGAAATACCGTCCAGCCGCCCTCTTCAATAATGTGAACGATTTGCGCAAATAAATTATCGGGGGCCGCGAGCGCTTCGCCGACAAACATCGGGTTGCGCAACATAATGGCAATCCCGACCACGATCCCGGCAAACGGAAACAGCAAAACCGGGGTAAACATGGCGCCGCCAAAACGTTGTATTTGACTGAGCATTTTAAAATCCTCATTTAACAACCAGTAGGGTTAGTGGCCTTATTAATCTTGAGTATCGGCCTAAAGCGAGAATAGGAATTTACCCGTCATCCAACATGCAATGTCGGTGCGATTCGTGATCGCTTTCATGGTTTTAATTACGGCGATGTTGTCTACTTTTTGAATAAAACATAGACAACAACAATGCTACCCATTTCCAGCCTGCAAAAATGTCAGCGTATTCATATGTAATTTAATGATTTTTAATACGAAACAGAGGTTTGATAATCCCCTCTGTTACGGGAATAGAGGTCTACTGGTGATCTACAAATCTATTGCTGAAAGATTGCGTTTACGGCTCAATTCATCGGATTTCAACATCGGCAGCCCGCTGCCGGGAGAGAAAAAGCTGGCGCAGGAGTTTGGCGTCGCGCGGATGACCATTCGCAAAGCCATCGACCTGCTGGTGAACTGGGGGCTGGTGGTGCGTCGCCACGGTAGCGGCACCTACGTTGCGCGCAAAGACGTGCACCATGAAACCACCAACCTGACCGGCCTGGCCGAGGTGCTGCGCCAGCAGGGGAAAGAGGTGGTCAGCCAGGTGCTGATTTTCGAGGTGATGCCCGCGCCGCCCGCGATTGCCAGCCAGCTACGGATTCAGATTAACGAACGGATCTATTTCTCACGACGCGTGCGCTACGTGGACGGAAAGTCCCTGATGCTGGAAGACAGCTATATGCCGGTCAAACTGTTTCGTAACCTGTCGCTGGTGCATCTCGAGGGGTCAAAATTTGACTACATCGAGAAGGAGTGCGGGCTAACGATTAGCGGTAACTATGAGAGCCTCTCTCCGGTGCTGGCGGACAAGCAGCTGGCAAAATCGATGAATGTCCCTGAGCAGACGCCGCTGCTGCGCATCACCTCGCTCTCCTACAGCGACAGCGGCGAATTTCTCAATTATTCCGTTATGTTTCGCAACGCCAGCGAGTATCAGGTGGACTACCACTTACGCCGCGTCCACCTCGATAGCCCGTTAGCTCATCCCCCAGAACAGCACGGCGAGGAGCTGCGGGGTGATGATGCGTAAAAACATCACCAGCGGGTAGACCGTGGCATAAGACAGCGCCGCCGCACCGCTGGTGGCGTGCAGGTTGTTGGCGAAGGCCAGCGCCGGGGGATCGGTCATTGAACCGGCCAGCATGCCGCAGAGGGTCAGATAGTTCATCTTCAGCAGCATTCGCGCCAGAACCCCGACCGTCAGCAGCGGAATGGCGGTAATGAAAATACCGTAGGCTATCCAGCTCAGGCCGTCGCCGTGGGTCAGCGTCAGGATGAAATCACCGCCCGACTTCAGGCCAACCACCGCCAAAAACAGCACGATCCCAAGCTCGCGCAGCGCAAGGTTGGCGCTGGGCGGCATAAACCAGTACAGCTTGCCGATGCTGCCGATTCGTCCGAGGATCAGCGCCATAATCAGCGGCCCACCGGCCAGGCCCAGCTTAAGCGCAACGGGAAAACCGGGAATAAACAGCGGGATAGAACCCAGCAGCACCCCTAAACCAATGCCGATAAAGACCGGCAGCATCTGCACCTGCTGCAGTTTTTGCTGCGCGTTACCCAGCTCAGCGGCAACCGCGTCAATCGCCTCCGGGCGCCCCACCAGGTTAAGAATATCGCCAAACTGCAGGCTGGCATGGCTGCTGGCCACCAGCTCCACGCCGGCGCGATTAAGCCGCGAGATAACCACGTCATAGCGCTGCTTATAGTTGAGATCGCGGATTTTCTTGCCGAGGATCTTCTCGCTGGTCACCACCACCCGTTCAACTTTTAGATCGGTACCGCGGGTAGAGAGCGAGGTGGAGACCTCCTTGCCGATAACCAGCTGCGCATTGTGTAAATCCTCCGGGCGCCCCACCAGATGCAGAAGGTCGCCGGTCTGGATAAGCGTGCCCGGAGCCGGGACCATCAGCAGCTCATCGCGCTTCAGACGCGAACAGATCAGCCTGTCGCTGTTGAGCATCGGCACATCCTGAATCGCCATATTATTCAGGTTAGGGTTTTCTACGCGGACGTTAATGGTCTGCAGCAGCGCATGACCGTTACCGCTGCTCTCATCAAACTGCTGGGCCTCTTCGTCGACGTTGACGCGAAAGAACAGGCGCACCAGCCACATGGTGAGCAAAATGCCGCAAATACCAAACGGATAGGCCATGGCATAGCTCATCCCCATCTGGTCTACCACGTCGAGCGGCACGCCAAGGTCGCGCAGGATCTGCTGCCCGGCCCCCAGCGCCGGGGTATTGGTGACTGCCCCGGAGAAAATACCGAGGACTATCGGCAGCGGAATATTAAAAAGCTTATGCAGCACGGCGGTCACCAGGCCGCCGAGAATAACGATGAGGATGGCAAAGAGGTTGAGCCGCAGCCCCGAGACGCGCAGAGAAGCAAAGAACCCCGGCCCGACCTGGATACCGATGGTGTAAACGAAGAGGATCAGGCCAAATTCCTGAATAAAGTGCAGCATGGGGCCGCTGAGGGTCACGCCGGCCTGGTCGACAAAGTGGCCGACGATAATACCGCCAAACAGCACGCCGCCAATGCCAAAACCCACGCCGCGAATTTTGACATTGCCGATCCACAATCCGACAACCGCAACCAGCGCCAAAACGCTGACGGTCAATGCTATATCACTCATCGTATTTTCCCTGTGAATAACATTAGTAATTACAGGGATTATGGCCCAAGCCTCCGGGCCTGTATGCAGCCTGGCGCACAATAATCAGCGGGTCATCGAAAGTGCGTAGAGGCGATTTCTGTCGCTCATTTCAACGCTGCAGGGCAAAAAAAAGCCCCGACGGATCGAGGCTTTGATGAGGGTGTCAGATTAGCTGTCGAGCGCCGGACGCTCGCTAATGGCAATCCGCTGCGGGATGACCGCTTCCGGCTCATTGCGGGTGAGATCGATATGCAACAAACCGTTATTGAAGGTGGCTCCGGAGACTTCCATATTTTCGGCCAGCGTAAAGCTGAGGCTAAAGGCCTGGCTTATCAGCCCCTGATGCAGCCACTTGGTCTCTTTTTCCGCCTGCTGCGGCGTGCCTTTCACGCTCAGGCGCGTCCCTTCCAGCTGAATATCCAGATCTTCCTGACGGAAACCGGCCAGCGCAAGGGTAATGCGATAGTGGTTATCGTCGCTTTTTTCGATGTTATAAGGGGGGAAGCTCTGGCTTTCACCGGCGGTTTGCAGCGCATTGGCCAGTTTGTCAAAACCGATCCATTGACGCAGCAGCGGGGATAAATCGTAGTTACGCATAATGTGTTTCTCCTTCTAAGAAGCGAGTGAATACCGCGGGTTGGTTAACCCGCACGTGCTCCCTGACGGCGAGCAAGTTTTAATATCGGGCCGCGCGGGCGACCCGACGGGATTAGTTGATTTCGATACGGCGCGGTTTATCCGCTTCCGGGATCACGCGTTCCAGTTCGATATACAGCAGACCGTTCACCAGGTTTGCGCCGCGAACGTGGATGTTTTCCGCGATCTGGAATTTACGCTCAAAGTTGCGCTCGGCGATGCCCTGATAGAGGTAGGTTCGCTCTTTCGGCTCACCGGCGTGGGCACCTTTGACGATCAGCAGATTGTCCTGAGCGGTGATCTCCAGTTCGCTTTCGGCAAAGCCGGCAACGGCGATCGCAATGCGGTAATGGTTTTCGTCTACCAGCTCGACGTTGTACGGAGGGTAGCCGCCATTGCTCTGGCTCTGATTGTTTTCTAACAGATTAAAAAGGCGGTCAAAACCAATAGCAGAACGATACAGCGGAGAGAGATCGAAATTACGCATAATAAATAGCTCCTGAAATCAGCGAGAATTTTATGACCTTCCATCATGGACAGGTCGTTATTACCCGGAATACCCCGCAGGCGTATTCTCATCGGGCCACGTTTCTAAAATGGGTTTCCCGGCGCGTTTTTCAAGACGAATGCCGCAATTTTTTTTGCAGTTTGCCGACGATTGCTTAGACTGGGGGGAGCACAAAAGGCAAAATGCGATGCCAGCCACAGTGCGGCGCAATAACGCTATGCATTCAGAGGATGGCTCGATATAACCGATAAATGGTTACCTCAATGCCCGAAACAATAATGGAAGAATGATGAAAAGCGGTCTGTTAAAGCTGGTCCTGTTCGGCGGAATGGTAGGCTTGAGCGGTTGCTCCAGCGTGATGTCTCATACCGGCGGCAAGGAAGGAACCTACCCGGGAACGCGAGCCAGCGCGCAGATGCTGGGCAACAGCGATGCCAACTGGGGCACAAAATCCCTGGTGGCACTAGATATGCCCCTCACCGCGGTGATGGATACGCTGCTGCTGCCGTGGGATATGTTCCGTACCGATAGCTCGATAAAATCGCGCGTAGAAAAAAGCGAAAAAGAGACGCTGGCGACCAATTCGGTTATCCCGCCAGCATCAATGACAACCCCTTGATCTAAGGCGTAACTTCGGTGGTCCACAGCTGACGATAACCGTCCACCTCCGCCATCCATGCCAGATATTTGCCATCCGGCGAAAAGACGATCGCATCCGCTGAAGGCGCGCTTTCTCCCTCGTCCGTCAAAAAGGTCACCGCCCCCGACCGCGCGTGGCAAAGCGCAATCCGATTCTCCAGCACACATCCCAGCCATTCGCCCGACGGGTGCCAGTTAAACGCCGACTGAATATCCGAACGATTAGCGGTGAGCTGCCGCAGGCCGCTACCCTGCGGCGAAATCAGCCACAGCTGAACCACGCCGGCATCATCGCGCATCAGAAACGCAATCTCCGTCGCCTGCGGGTTAGCCCGCACCCAGTGGCGCGGCGCGGTGGCTAATCCGGGATAGCGGCGCTGGTGAGTAAAGGTCAGGCGTCGCTGCATCACGCCGGCTGGCGGCGCGGGAAGCGTCGTCTCGGTACCCGCCAGCGGCGCATCGCCCTGCTGCTTCCAGCCTTGTTCGCTATCCGGCAGGGTGACGATAAACAGCTCGGGGACCTTTTCACCCTCTGCCGATCGCGTGTCGCCGATAAAGGCCAGAGCGTGATTACCGACCCAGCCCTCTTCATAAGCGCGGTTGATTTCATCGCTGCCCGGCGTCGGTTCAGGCGTCGTCCGGCTGACCAGCACGCACCAGTGGCTGCCGCTGTACTCACGCGGATGCTGCCCGCGCGGTACCACCGGGCCATAGGGCGCCGCCACCCCAACGTTGCGCAGATCCAGCGCCGGCGAGCGCTCGTGCATCACGTGATCGTTATAGGTAAAGCTGACCAACTGACCATCAGGACTATAAACATGGACGTGGCTGCCGCCGCGCAGCGCGCCTGCGGTATAGGGAGCGGTGATATCCATCGCATCGAGGTTACGGCACTCCCCCTGAAACGACACCACGCCGCGGCGGTGGTGGAAATCATACCGCCAGCTCTCATCCGGATGTTCGGGTCCGTGAATAAAAACGTAGGCATCTTTCGTTGGATGAACGGTCACCACGCCAACGTGGGCGCCCTGCTGCGCGCGATAGATTGTCTCTACCGCGCCGGTGTGGACGTTGACCCGCTCAATCGTCTCCCCGGTGAAGGAGGCCCCGGACGGACGGACGTCAAAAACCAGCCACTGGCTGTCCGCAGTCCAGACGCGCGTATTGGTCAACTGATGATGGCGAGAGGCAAAAGTGATTTGTTTCATAGAGCTACCCTGATGCACGGCGTTCGCATCAGGGTATAGTATCGGTAAGAATTAGCCTACACGTTTAATATCGCCCACCAGCACGATGTAGGAAAGTGCGCCAATCAGGGCCACGACGGCAATATAAACCAGGGCAGGCGCAAAGCCATATCCCTGTGCCAGGTAGCCGATGACCAGCGGAACGGTGATCCCGCCCAGGCCGCCGACAAAGTTAAACACGCCCCCGGTCAGCCCAATCAGGCGCATCGGCGCCAGCGATGACACCAGTGACCAGGTGATAGACGCAAAGCCGTTGCCAAAGAAGGCGATAGCCATCAGGGTCATAATCCACACCGGATCGTTGGTGTAATTCGCGCCGATAATACAGGTCGATATCAGCAGCCCACAGATAATGGGCGTTTTACGCGCGGCGCCCAGCGAGACGCCTTTTCGCACCAGACGGTCCGCCAGCCAGCCCGAGAGCAGCACGCCAACGAACGCGGCAAGGAACGGAACCGTGGTCATAAAGCCCGCTTTTAGCGCGGTGATCCCCTTTTCCTGAGTCAGGTAGTTCGGGAACCAGGTCAGGAAAAACCACAGCGTGGAGGTGACGGCAAACTGCCCGAGATAGACGCCGACCAGCTTGCGATGGAATACCAGCTTCCAGTCGGCTTTGGTCATCGGCTGCCGCGCCTCTTTTTTGGCCGGCGCATCGCCGTCCACCAGGCCGCCGCCATCGCGAATATAGTCCAGCTCGGCCTTGCTGATGCTTTTAGTCAGGCGCGGAGGCTGGTAGACCTTGAACCAAATTAACGACCAGACAATACCGATAGCGCCGGTGACGATGAACACCCAGTGCCAGCTCAGCAGCTCCTGGATCCAGATCAGCAGCGGCGTCAGGAACGCCAGCCCCACAAACTGACCGGAGGTGTAGAACCCGACCGCCGAGGCGCGCTCGTGCTCCGGGAACCAGCTGGTCACCATCCGGTTGTTGGTCGGGAACGCCGGGGCCTCAAAAATACCCGTAATCGCTCGCAGACCAATCAGCGACATCAGCCCCGTAGCAAAGCCCTGAAATAGCGTCGCCACCGACCAGCCAAAAATGGCAATAAAGTAGGTCATCCTCGAACCTACGCGGTCGAGGAACCAGCCGCCGGGAATTTGACACAGCGTATATAGCCAGGCAAAAGCAGAAAAAATATAGCCCATTTCCGTTTTGCTAATACCAAACTCTTCCTGAATATGCGCTGACGCGACGGCAAGATTAGCCCGATCAACGTAGCAAATAACAACGGTAATAAAGATCATAACCAGCGTCAGATAACGACGACGACCGGGTTTTGCAGCAGTTACTGAAATATCCATAGCAATCTGTCTCCAGATTTTGGGCATAGCGAAACCGCTCACCATGCCCTGTAATTTACAGAGGGTTTATTTGAATTTTTTATTAATAACTTAAGCGTAATGCGCTAAATAATTTGTGCCGGGGAACGGCGGCAACTTTTCACACTCCCTGGAGCATACGTTAGTATGTGACTGGGGTAAGAAAATGCAGCCAACGCATCACCAGTGCAAAGTATGACGCGCATTACCATTCGGCGACGGAGCCATCCTCATGACGCCATAATGGATTACGCCAGTCCGGCGCATTTTTACTGAGCTCAATCACTCTGGCTTCATCAATTTCCACACCCAGCCCCGGCTTCGTTAACGGTTTAAAGAAGCCGCCTTCCATATTGAAGTCTTCTTTATTCTTCACAAAGTCGAGCAGCTCCGCGCCCTTGTTGTAGTGAATGCCCATGCTTTGTTCCTGGAGGACCGCATTGCGGGCGACGAAATCGACGTGCAGGCAGGCGGCCAGGGCGATCGGGCCCAGCGGGCAGTGCGGCGCCAGCGCCACGTCATAGGCCTCGGCCATGCCGGCAATTTTATAGCATTCGGTGATCCCCCCGGCGTGCGACAGGTCCGGCTGCAAAATAGCCAGGCCGCCGGCTTCCAGCACCCGTTTAAATTCGAAGCGTGAGAACATACGTTCGCCCGCCGCGAGCGGAATATGCGTTTGCGCCGCCAGTTTTGGATAATATTCAGCCTGCTCCGCCAGTACCGGTTCCTCAATAAATAGCGGACGATACGGTTCCAGCTCTTTAATCAGGACTTTGGCCATCGGCGCGCTGACGCGGCCGTGGAAATCAAGACCAAACTCAATTTCATTGCCGAAGGCTTCGCGGATTTGCGCCACGGTATTGACCGCTGCGTCTACCGCCCGGGAATTATCAATAACCCCCATCTCTTCGCAGCCGTTTAATTTGAAGGTATCAAAACCAATTCCGCGCAGCTTTTTAATACCCTCGATAACTTCCGCCGGGCGATCGCCGCCAACCCAGCTGTAGGCTTTAATTTTGTCCCGCACCAGGCCGCCCATCAGCTGCCATACCGGCGCATTCAGCACTTTGCCTTTAATATCCCACAGCGCCTGATCGATACCGGCAATGGCGCTCATCAAAATAGGGCCGCCGCGATAGAAACCGGCGCGGTACATCACCTGCCACAGGTCGTTAATACGCGCCGGGTCCTGGCCAATCAGGTACTCCCCCAGCTCATGTACCGCTGCTTCGACGGTGCGCGCGCGCCCTTCAATTACCGGCTCGCCCCAGCCAACGACGCCTTCATCGGTTTCAATTTTCAGGAACATCCACCGCGGCGGTAAACGGTAAGTAGTCAGTTTGGTTATTTTCATTGCATAGCCTCTCGATACGCTTTAACAAATTCGGCAGCCTGGCGGGCGGTGCGTTCAACGGACTGTCCGGCACGATAAAGATCGCTCCCCAGTCCGGCACCGATACAGCCGGCATCAATCCATTGCGCCAGGTTCTCCGGCGTGACGCCACCGACGGCGAAAACGGGGACCTCTGACGGTAAAACGGCCTTCAGCGCCTTGATGTAATCCGGGCCAAAAGCGGAGGACGGAAACACCTTCAGGGCTCTGGCACCCGCATCGAGCGCGGTGAAGGCCTCGGTGGCGGTGGCGCATCCGGGACAGACGGTCATGCCGTAGCCCACCGCGCGGCGAATCACTTCGCTTTGAACGTTGGGCGTAACGATCAGCCGACAGCCCATCTTCGCCAGCTCGTCAACCTGCTCCGGCTGCAGCACGGTGCCTGCGCCAATCAGCGCCCGATCGCCAAACGCCTCGACGATGGCCGGAATGCTTTGCTGCCAGCGGGGCGAGTTCAGCGGAATTTCGACGGCATCGAATCCCGCGTCGATAACGGCGCCCACGTGCGCCAGCGCCTCTTCCGGCGTGATGCCGCGCAGAATTGCGATCAGCGGAAGCTTAGTTTGCCACTGCATATATGATGCTCCTTATACCTGCCTGAAATGCGGTATCGCCGGAAACGACCGTCGCCTGACGACCAAATGTGGCCAGCGCCTGCTGGTAGCGGTTCGCCAACGCCTCTCCGGCGACGATGGTAATCTGCTGGCCAATCACGCTTTCGCTCATGGTGGCAACCTCAGCGCCAATCAGCAGACCGGATAAAAACTCGCTGACGTGCTCGCGCGGCAGCGTGCCGAGAACGTGCGAAGCGCGAACCTGAAAGAGCTGCGCTAAAACGGCGGGCGAGTTCAGCCCGCGCTCGAGGCCGGCAGAAAAGGCCGCAGCGGAAGTTTCCTGCGGTGGGAGACCGGCGCCCACCAGCGAGTGTTGCAGCAGTAAATGGTGCAGTTCGCCGGTCATCACGGTGCGAAAATCAAGAATTTGCTCGCGGTCGGCCTGCACCCATTTGCAGTGGGTGCCGGGCATCACATAGACCGATGAGGGGGCGATCGCGCGCGCGCCGAGCAGCTGCGTCTCTTCGCCGCGCATCACGTTGCGGTTATCGTCCCGGGAGACGCTAAGGCCGGGAACGATCCAGATATTGTCGCCAACGGCCGTTAACTGTTGGCAAATCGCGGAAAAATGGGCAGGAACCGGTAAGTAAGGAGCGATTTTCCAGCCCACGTTGCTGCCGACCATTCCCGCCATCACCGCTGGCGTGACGTCGTCGCGCCAGCCTTCGGTTATCTCACTAAACACCGCCGCCGGGGATCTGCCGTTGAGGCGGGTTACGCCAGCTTCCGACTGCCTGCTCTCCAGGCATCTGTCGCCCTGAAAAAGCCAGGCGCGCAGGTTGGTCGATCCCCAGTCAATTGCGATGTAGCGAGATGTCATGTGATTTCCTTCAGCCTTCGTGTTGAGCTGGCGATCATGGTGAGCGCCGCCTGCTCCGCCGCTTCGCTATCCTGATGCCGGATGGCATCAAACAGCGCCTTATGTTCCTGGAGGGTCTTCGGCATATTGCCTTCATCTCCCATCCAGGTTCGTTCAAATACCGCTCGCTGCAGCGAGCTGATTGCCACGCTCAGCTGCTGTAACACCGGGTTATGCACCGACTGCAGCACCGCTTCGTGATAGCGAATGTCGGCTTCGTTAAACGCATCCCGGTCCTGGTTATTGGCAATCATCTCGTTCAGCGCATCTTCAATTTGCGCCAGATCGCTGGAGGTCGCGCGTTCAGCCGCCCAGCGGGCGATGGCCGGTTCCACCAGGTTTCGCACTTCGCTCATCGCGCCAATCAGGCGCGGGTCATAATCGTTCTCCAGCACCCACTGCAGCACCTCGGTATCAAGGTAGTTCCAGTGGTTACGCGGCGAAACGAAGGCTCCGCGATAGCGCTTCATCTCAATCAGCCGCTTCGCCATCAGCGAGCGAAACACTTCCCGGATAATATTGCGCGACGTTTCAAACTCTTCGCACAGATCCGCTTCTGCCGGCAGCGCCGAGCCGGGAACGTATTTACCGCCGACAATCTGGCGACCCAGCGTCATGATGATGCGATCGGTTTTGGTCAGGTTCATGGCACGTCCTCTAAGAAAACACTCTGCCTTACTTTACCCTGACTGCCGGTTTTCGCCTCATCTTTGCAGTACAAACGTGATGCTCTTCGTTGTCTCACGTGGTGCATAGTAGTACTAAGTTGTAATGTTGTACTACAATTTAGATCACAAAAAGAACAATTGATAAGATAAAAAAAGCGCGAACCGGCTGGTCGCTGCTTAAAGGGAGTGGTGGAACGGAGAGCTGGGCGGGGAAAGAGGCTTAGAAGGCTTCGCCAACCTGGAAGTAGAAACCGCTGCTGCCTTTACCGATGCCGTAGTCGAGGCGAATATTGACCCGAGGTTTGAATTCAAAGCGATAGCCAACGCCGGCCGTCGGTAGCCAGCGGCCGTTGTTTAGCTCATCCACGGAGGGACCCATGGTGCCGGCGCCCACCCAGGCCACAATACCGTGACGCCAGGTCAGCTGACGGCGATATTCAAGCTGGGTGCTGACCACGTTTTTATCGCGGTAGCGCCCCTGGTAATAGCCGCGCATCCGTTCGTCGCTGCCAAGCAGCGGCAGCATGCTCCACGGCACGTCTCCCTGAGTCAATACGCCATCGGCCTCCCAGGCCAGCACGCTTTTTTCGCTGAGCGCCTGGTAGCGGCTGTAGTGCAGGTGAAACTCATCGAACCGCGTATCGCTCCCGAGCCCCGGGGCGTAGTGGGTATAGCGCAGGTTGGCATACTGGCCCTTGCGCGGGTTCGGGACAAAATCACGATCGTCCCAGCTCAGATCGATACTGACGCCGGAGCTGAATACCGACGGCCCCTGCGGGGTACTTTCGATTTTGGGCAAATCGTTTTGGTCCAGCCGATCGGCGTTCTGTGCCGCCAGCGACCAGCCGACGCCCAGATAAACGTTGTCCACCAGCTGTCGGTACAGGGTTGGCCGCAGCGTCAGGACCTGAGCGGTATACTTTTCCTTATTGCCGTCATCATCGGCGGCGGCAAAGCCCTGGCCCCAGTAGTAGGTTGGCGTGTTGGCCAGCGATCCTTCAAGAAAGACGCGCCACCGATCTTCGGCAAAAAAAGCGTAGTTTTTCACGCTGACGCCGAAGGCGCCGGTTGAGCTGGCGTAGCCGCTGAGGGTTAAGGTTGAGTTCTGGCTGGCCGTATCGCTGGGATCGGGGCGGTACATACCCACCACCGCGGTGCCTATTCCCAGACCCAGCTCGGGAGTGTAAAACGGCCCGGGCATCACGCCCCAGTCGATACCTTTAGCGGCATCAAATTTATCGCTGGCTCCCAGCGTCTTCAGCCAACCGTCTATTTTGTCACGGCTGAGCGCCTGTGCCTGCACCTGCCCGATAAAAGAGCATGTGATCCAAAACAGAATGCCGCCGCGTAGCGTACTCAACAGCGATGCTCTCCAGTGAAAAAAGTCAGGGCCGACAAAGTGAAACCGCATCGTGTCTGAGTATAGTTGCCATCCAGCTTTACTCTTTGAAGCCGATACAGATTTGCGTAAACAAGGGCAGGAGAATATAGAGTTTTCGATTCGAAATGAGAGGGTTACGTGCGAATTTACGCTAAAAAATGAAAATACAGGCGGCTCAGGCCCGGGTTTGCCGGGCCTGAAGATAAATCAGGATAAAACGTACTTCTCAATGGCCCAGGCCACGCCGTCTTCAAGGTTTGATTTGGTAATAAAGTTTGCCGCTTCTTTCACGGTCGGTATCGCGTTATCCATCGCCACGCCGACGCCGGCGAACTCAATCATCGCGATGTCGTTTTCCTGATCGCCAATCGCCATGATCTCTTCCTGCTTGATATTCAGCGCATCGGCCAGCGACTTCACGCCGGTGCCTTTATTGACCCGCTTATCGAGGATCTCGAGGAAATATGGCGCGCTTTTCAGCACGGTATACTTCTCTTTCACTTCAGCCGGGATACGGGCGATGGCCTGGTCCAGAATCACCGGCTCATCAATCATCATCACCTTCAGCAGCTGGATATTGGGATCCATATTTTCTGCTTCACAGAAGACCAGCGGGATGGTTGCGACGTAGGATTCATGCACCGTGTAGTAGCTCACATCGCGGTTAGCGGTATAGAGCGTATTGCGGTCAAGCGCATGAAAGTGGGAGCCGACGTCGCGGGAAAGCTGTTCCAGATAGCGGTAGTCATCATAGCTCAGCGCAGTTTGCGCGACAGTGCTGCCGTCGCTTGCCTTCTGCACTAACGCACCGTTGTAGGTGATGCAGTAGTCTCCCGGCTGCTCCATGTGCAGTTCTTTCAGGTAGCTGTGCACGCCGGCATACGGCCGACCGGTGGTCAGCACCACGTTGACGCCGCGCGCGCGGGCCGCGGCAATCGCGGTTTTAACGGCAGGAGAGATGGTATGGTCTGGCAGCAGAAGCGTGCCGTCCATATCAATTGCAATCAGTTTAATAGCCATGAGATCCCCAGGTAAGATGAGTCCTGACTCATGCTAACGCGATTCCGCTCAAAAAACAGCAACAGAAGCCAGGGAAAACGGGGATGGGTTGGCCAGGGGGATTCCCCTTTTCCGGCCAAAAAAAACCCGGATGACGCCGTTGAGCGTGCATTCCGGGTTTATCAAACGCTTACCCCGGTCAGCGAAGCGCTATACCGGGGAATTTGCGGCTTAGATATCGATATTCGCCGCTTTCAGGGCGTTTTCTTCGATAAATGCGCGGCGCGGTTCAACGGCGTCGCCCATCAGGGTGGTGAACAGCTGGTCAGCGGCAATCGCATCCTTAACGGTTACGCGCAGCATACGGCGGCTATCCGGGTCCATGGTGGTTTCCCACAGCTGGTCCGGGTTCATTTCACCCAGGCCTTTATAGCGCTGGATAGAGAGCCCGCGGCGGGACTCTTTCACCAGCCACTCCAGCGCCTGCTCAAAGCTGGCAACCGGCTGACGGCGTTCGCCGCGTTCGATAAACGCGTCGTCTTCAATCAGGCCACGCAGCTTTTCGCCGAGGGTGCAGATACGACGATACTCGCCGCCGGTCACAAACTCATGATCCAGCGGATAGTCGGTATCGACGCCGTGGGTACGGACGCGAACAATCGGCTCGAACAGCTGCTGCTCCGTGTTTTCATGAACATCAAACTTCCACTGGCTGCCGTGCTGCTCGTTTTCGTTCAGATCGGTCACCAGCTTATTCACCCAGCGGGTTACGGCCTGTTCGTCCGACAGCTCAGCTTCGCTCAGCGTTGGCTGATAGATAAGCTCTTTCAGCATCGTTTTCGGGAAGCGACGCTCCATGCGGCCAATCATTTTCTGCGTTGCGTTGAACTCGGCAACCAGCTTCTCTAACGCTTCGCCAGCCAGAGCCGGGGCGCTGGCGTTGGTGTGCAGGGTGGCGCCATCCAGGGCGATGGAGATCTGGTACTGATCCATCGCTTCATCGTCTTTGATGTACTGTTCCTGCTTGCCTTTCTTCACTTTGTACAGCGGCGGCTGCGCAATGTAGACGTGGCCACGCTCAACGATTTCCGGCATCTGACGGTAGAAGAAGGTCAGCAGCAGGGTACGAATGTGTGAACCATCGACGTCCGCATCGGTCATGATGATGATGCTGTGGTAGCGCAGCTTATCCGGGTTGTACTCGTCGCGGCCGATACCGCAGCCCAGCGCGGTGATAAGCGTAGCGACTTCCTGGGAAGAGAGCATCTTGTCAAAACGGGCCTTCTCGACGTTGAGGATTTTACCCTTCAGCGGCAGGATAGCCTGGTTTTTACGGTTACGGCCCTGCTTGGCAGAACCGCCCGCGGAGTCCCCTTCCACAAGGTACAGTTCGGAGAGCGCCGGGTCGCGTTCCTGACAGTCAGCCAGCTTGCCCGGCAGACCGGCCAGGTCCAGGGCACCTTTACGACGGGTCATTTCACGGGCACGGCGTGCCGCTTCGCGCGCGCGCGCGGCATCGATAATTTTGCCTACCACGATCTTGGCGTCTGACGGGTTTTCCAGCAGGTATTCGTTCAGCAGTTCGTTCATCTGCTGCTCTACCGCGGTTTTCACCTCGGAGGAGACCAGCTTGTCTTTGGTCTGCGAGGAAAACTTAGGATCCGGTACTTTCACGGAAACGACGGCAATCAGGCCTTCGCGGGCATCGTCGCCGGTGGCGCTGACTTTGGCCTTTTTGCTGTAGCCTTCTTTATCCATGTAGGCGTTCAGGGTACGGGTCATCGCCGCACGGAAGCCCGCAAGGTGCGTCCCGCCGTCGCGCTGCGGAATGTTGTTGGTAAAGCAGTAGATATTTTCCTGGAAGCCGTCGTTCCACTGCAGCGCAACTTCAACGCCGATACCGTCTTTTTCGGTGGAGAAATAGAAGATATTCGGGTGAATTGGCGTTTTGTTCTTGTTGAGATACTCAACGAACGCCTTGATGCCGCCTTCGTAGTGGAAGTGGTCTTCTTTACCGTCACGCTTATCGCGCAGGCGAATGGAGACGCCGGAGTTCAGGAACGACAGCTCGCGCAGGCGTTTGGCCAGAATCTCATATTCGAATTCGATCACGTTGGTGAAGGTTTCGTGGCTCGGCCAGAAACGCACCTGAGTACCGGTAGCATCAGTGTCGCCGGTAACCGCCAGCGGTGCCTGCGGCACGCCGTGCACGTAGGTTTGCTGGTGGACTTTGCCTTCACGGCGGATCAACAGTTCCAGCTTCTGCGACAGGGCGTTAACTACAGAAACGCCTACGCCGTGCAGACCGCCGGAGACTTTATAGGAGTTATCATCGAACTTACCGCCCGCGTGCAGGACGGTCATGATGACTTCGGCAGCGGACACGCCCTCTTCCGGGTGAATACCGGTCGGGATGCCACGGCCATCATCGGTAACGGAGACGGAGTTGTCGGCGTGGATCGTCACCACGATATCTTTACAGTGACCCGCGAGCGCTTCGTCGATAGCGTTATCCACAACCTCGAATACCATATGGTGCAGGCCGGTGCCGTCATCCGTATCGCCGATATACATACCCGGGCGCTTACGCACCGCATCCAGCCCTTTCAGGACTTTGATACTGGAGGAGTCATAAGAATTCGACATCAACGTTTCTCGCTCATTTAATCTTGGGTTAATCCGTTATTTTACCCTTTTCCACGGTGAACATCTTCGAATTTTTGTCCGACATGTCCATTACGTGCTCAGCGCTTATTGCGCTGACGAAAACCTGCGACTGCGTGGCTTTTAAGCGGCTGGCAAGCAGCCCGCGCCGCGCGTCATCAAGTTCCGAGGCAAAATCATCTATCAGATACAGACAGCGTCTCCCGCTTTCGCGGGTTAAAAACTCGCCCTGTGCCAGCCGTAGCGCGCACATCAGGAGCTTGAGCTGTCCGCGTGACAAGGTATCTTCGACCGGCGCACCATCGGCACGTATGCGGAAATCCGCTTTGTGCGGGCCGTGGGCGGTATAGGTCAGCATGCGGTCACGCTCGAAGTTTCTCTCCAGTACCTCAGCGTAATCCGTTTCTTTTTCCCAGCCGCGCTGGAAGGAAAAGGTCAGAGAGAATTCAGGTAAAAACTGCTTACAGGTATCCGCCATGTCTTCGACGATAGCGGCGCTGTAGTCAGCACGCCAGCGGCTAATCTGCTCCGCCAGCGGGATCAGCTCCAGATCCCAGGGCCGAATTTGCGCATAGCGGCTAACCTGACGCAGCGCGGCGTTGCGCTGCTTCAGCAGGCGCTTCAGGTTGCTCCAGGCGGTAAAAAACCCGGTTTCATTGTGAAAGCATCCCCAGTCAAGGAAGGCTCTTCTGTATTTGGGGCCGCCGTTGAGCAAAGTAAACCCTTCCGGCGTAATCAGCTGCATCGGCATTAAATGCGCCAGCTCGGCCACTTTGTGACCATCGGTGCCGTCGATCCGCACCTTACTGTCGCCGAGCTTGTCTTTAGTCAGCCCGATGGCGACTTCACGCTCGCCATCCTGTAAGCGCCCGTGCAGGATAAATGACTCCTGCTCATGGCGGATGACGCGACCAATTTGCAAACTGCGAAACGCCCGACCGTGACCAAGCGTATAAATGGCTTCGAGCACGCTGGTTTTGCCGCTGCCGTTGGCGCCAACCAGAAAGTTAAAGCCGGGAGATAAGGCAAGATCCGCATTTTCGATATTGCGGAAGTCTTTGATGAGTAATCGGGATAGCGACATATCAACTCATAGCCAGGGCGTTATCGTCGCAGCCAGTTTCAACGCGGACTGCGCACAGACCCTGGAGCGTACACGAAGTACGTGACAGGGGCGAGCACAGCCCAGGTTGAAAATGGCAAGTAAGATAGCCCGATATTCTTTACAAGCGCATAGGCATGACAACGTAGGCTGCCGATTGCGACGCCGCATCCTCAATCTGCACGCTCGACACCGAATCGGTCAGTAAAATACGCACGTTTTCGCACTTCAGCGCATTCAGCACGTCCAGTACGTAGCTGACGTTAAAGCCAATTTCCATCTCGCTGCCGGAATACGAAACATCGAGGATCTCTTCCGCTTCTTCCTGTTCCGGGTTATTGGCGGTGATTTTCAGCTGATTTTCGCTCACGTAGAGACGCACGCCGCGGAACTTCTCGTTTGAGAGAATTGCCGCCCGGGCAAACGCCTGCTTGAGGATATCGCAGCCGGCATCCAGATGCTTATCCGGATTCTTCGGCAGCACGCGGCGGTAGTCAGGGAAACGACCGTCAACCAGCTTCGACGTAAAGATGAAGTCACCGACGTGGGCGCGGATGTTGTTGCTGCCAATCTGCACGCGCAGCGGCGTATCGCCACCGTCGAGCATGCGCATCAGCTCAATCACCCCTTTACGCGGCACGATCACCGAATGGTTAGGCAGCGATTCACCCAGCGGCATAGAGCAGACCGCCAGGCGGTGCCCGTCGGTTGCGACGGTGCGCAGCTCGTCGCCTTCGGTCTCAAACAGCATACCGTTTAAGTAATAGCGAACGTCCTGGTGAGCCATTGAAAACTGGGTGGCTTCAATCAGGCGCTTCATCGTCGCCTGCGGCAGCGTGAATTCAACTTCGCTCTGCCAGTCGTCGAGATTAGGGAAATCAGCGGCAGGAAGCGTCGACAGCGAGAAGCGGCTGCGCCCGGAGCGAACCAGCATCCGATCGCCTTCCAGCTGCACGGCGATCTCAGCCCCTTCAGGGAGGCCACGGCAGATATCAAAGAATTTACGTGCCGGAACCGTCGTTGCGCCCGTTTCATGCGGTTGCATCAGCGCAACGCGCGCCACCATTTCCATTTCCAGGTCCGTACCGGTGAGCGACAGCGCGCCTTCCGAGACCTGAAGCAGCAGGTTACCGAGAATGGGCAGCGTCGGACGACCACCTAACGGGCCGCTTACCTGTTGCAGAGGTTTTAATAAATGTTCACGTTCTACGGTAAATTTCATAGCGTCACGAGGATAATGTTCTGATTAAATTGGAAAAATCTTCTTTGATATCGTGGCTTTCTTCACGCAGCTGCTCAATCTTACGGCAGGCGTGCAGCACGGTGGTATGGTCACGGCCGCCGAACGCGTCGCCAATTTCCGGCAAACTGTGGTTCGTCAGCTCTTTAGCCAGCGCCATCGCCATCTGACGAGGACGCGCCACCGAGCGGGAGCGGCGCTTGGAGAGCAGATCCGCCACCTTAATTTTATAGTACTCCGCCACCGTCTTCTGAATATTGTCGATGGTGACCAGCTTTTCCTGCAGCGCCAGCAGATCGCGCAGCGCTTCGCGCACGAAATCGATGGTGATCGCCCGGCCGGTAAAGTTGGCGTTAGCGATAACGCGGTTCAGCGCCCCTTCCAGCTCACGTACGTTGGAACGTAAACGCTTGGCAATAAAGAAGGCTACTTCACCCGGCAGACGAATGTCGTTTTCGTCCGCTTTTTTCATCAGGATCGCCACGCGGGTCTCCAGCTCAGGCGGCTCGATCGCCACCGTCAGCCCCCAGCCGAAGCGTGATTTCAGACGATCCTCAACGCCGTTGATCTCTTTCGGATAGCGATCCGAAGTGAGAATGATCTGCTGGTTACCTTCCAGCAGGGCGTTGAAGGTGTGGAAAAACTCTTCCTGCGAGCGCTCTTTATTAGCAAAGAACTGAATATCATCGATCAGCAGGGCGTCTACGGAGCGGTAGTAGCGCTTAAATTCTTCGATCGCGTTGTTCTGCAAGGCTTTAACCATGTCCTGAACAAAGCGCTCGGAGTGCATATAGACCACTTTGGCGTTCGGTTTGCGCGCAACGATGCCGTTACCGACCGCGTGCAAAAGGTGGGTTTTACCCAAACCGGTGCCGCCATAAAGGAATAACGGGTTGTAGGCGCCGCCCGGGTTATCCGCAACCTGGCGCGCCGCCGCGCGGGCCAGCTGGTTAGACTTACCTTCGACAAAGTTATCAAAGGTATGCTTGACGTTGACGTTAGAGCGGTAGGTCGGTTCCGCCGGCGCCGGGACGTTATCCCAGCCTGGGCGGACGATCGTCGGCGCCACGCGCGCCATCTGAACCTGCGCGGCCGGTGCGGCTGCCGCGACGTTATTTACCGCGCCGCGCTGCGGCTGTACCGCCGGTTTAGTGCCGACTTCAAAGCGCAGCTGTGGGGCATCAGCACCGCAAAAATCATTGAGGAGTCCATTGATATTATTGAGGTATTTATCCCTTACCCAATCGAGCACAAAACGGTTTGGCGCATACAGTGCCAGCGTGTTATCGCTCAGTTCCGCCTGCAACGGGCGTATCCACATACTAAATTCTGTGGCTGGTAACTCATCCTGCAATCGGGCAAGACACTGCTGCCAAAGCGAAAGTGACAC